>NZ_JACIIZ010000001.1:0-53620 GCF_014205765.1 Nitrospirillum iridis
CCCATCGAGATGGCATTCGCCAAACTCAAGGCTCACCTCAGGCGCATCGGCGCAAGGACCATCGACGACCTCTGGAAAGCCATCGGAAACATTTGTGACCTCTACGACCCCGACGAATGCTGGAACTACCTCAAGGCCGCAGGATATGCGTCCAATTAAAGGCTCGATGCTCTAAGTGGGCTTTGATAGCGTCGTGTACCGGTCATAGCCGCACAATCACTTCTTTAGGATAAAATCACCTTACAAAAGAAAGGTGAAAGTGTCCAGAGCCGTGCGACGGCCTGCCCCCCCTCTGTCGGTGACCAACAGGTCGGCGGCGCCTTGAGTAACGGCCGTATTGATGTGCTTAATAAAAGATACCGCTACCATCGTGCATACCGGTTCCGAGAAATCGTTTTCATCCGGAAGAGCGCCCATAAAACCATGTTAGGGAGTGAATCGATGAGACGTGCGTTCCAGGCCCTGGCCTGCGCCGCCCTGTTCGGCCTGCCGCTGACGGCCGCGTTGGCGCCTCAGCCGGCCCAGGCCAAGCCCGCAGCCCCGGCCCACCACTACGAGAACTTCCGGGTGGCGATCTACATCGCCGTCAACAGCACCCGCCAGCTGGCTGACAAGGCCACGTTCGACCGCGAGTTCGAGCGGGCGATGCGGCAGACCCATTTCAACAAGGTCTATCTGGAGGTCTACCGCAACCACGTCTTCGCCACGGATGAGGAGATCACCCGCATCAAGGCCTGGTTCGAGGAAAAGGGCGTGCAGGTGTCCGGCGGCATCACGCTGGCGGCCGGCGGCGAGGGCGGCCAGTTCGGCACCTTCGATTACGAGAAGCCGGCCGACCGGGAGGAATGCGCCAAGGCGGCCCGCCTGGCGGGCAAGCACTTCGACGAAGTGATCCTGGATGACTTCTTCTTCTATGCCAGCAAGAGCGACGCCGACATCGCCGCCAAGGGCGGCCGCAGCTGGACCCAATACCGTCTGGAGACCATGCGCGGCGTGGCGCGCGACCTGGTGCTGAAGCCCGCCAAGGAGGCCAACCCCAAGGTCCGCATGGTCATCAAGTACCCCAATTGGTACGAGCACTTCCAGGGGGCGGGCTATGACCTGGAGCAGGAGTCCCAGGACTTCGACGCCATCTACACCGGCACCGAGACGCGCGACCCGGTGGTGACCGACCAACTGCTGCAGCAGTATGAAAGCTACGAGATCTACCGTTACTACAGCAATATCCGGCCCAAGGACGCGAAAGGCGGCATCGGCAACGGCGGCGGCTGGGTCGACGACAACTCCACCCTTTATGCCGACCGCTATGCCGAGCAGCTGTGGGACACGCTGTTCGCCAAGGCGCCGGAGATCACCCTGTTCAATTGGCGCCCCATGTCGGAGGCCAAGGCGGTCCAGCCGGGCAACCGCCAGGCCTGGGCGGATCTGCCCACCACCTTCCGCTGGCAGGACATGGTGGCGGGCTACAAGGCCGGCGCCCCCCGCGACGGTCAGGACCCCCGCCCGGGCTGGGGCCGCCTGGCGGGCTATGCCCTGGAGACGGTGGACAAGGATCTGGGCAAGCTGGGCCAGCCCATCGGCATCGCCAGCTACAAGCCCTATCAGTCCTCCGGCGAGGACTTCCTGCACAACTACCTGGGCACCATCGGCATCCCCATCGAGCTGTCGCCGAAGTTCCCGGTCAATGCCGACGTGGCCCTGCTGACGCAGGCGGCCGCCCATGACCCCAGGATCGTGGAGGAGATCAAGGGCAACCTTGTGGCAGGCAAGACGGTGTTCATCACCTCCGGGCTGCTCTCGGCGCTGCAAGGCAAGGGCATCGAGGACATCCTGGAGGTGCGCGATACCGGGCACAAGGTCGCCATCCATGACTTCCTGAACGGCTATGGCGCTGGCAACGGCGAAAGCCTGAACGACCCGGCGCACGACAATCCGGCCGTGCTGTTCCCCGAGATACATTTCTACACCAACGACAGCTGGCCCATCCTCCGTGGCGTGGCCAACGCCAAGGGCTTTCCCATCCTGCTGATGAACCGGTATTCCAAGGGCATCCTTTACGTCCTGACCATGCCGGAGAACCCGGGCGACCTGTACAACCTGCCCCAAGGCCTGGTGACGGAAGTGAAGAAGTACCTGCAGCGGGACTTCCCCGTGCGTCTGGACAGCCCGGACCATGTCAGCCTGTTCGCGTACGACAATGGCACCTTCGTGGTGGAGTCCTTCCGCGACCAGCCGGTGACGGTGACCCTGTCGCTGCTGGGCCAAGGCGTGCACCTGCGCAACCTGTCCACCGATCAGGCCGTGGCGTCAGCGGCGGTGGATGCCAAGGCGGCGGACCGCTGGAAGCGCGACGGCGTGCCGGCCCGCACCGACTTCGCCGCCACGGTGCAGCCGCACTCCTACCAGGTGTTCAAGATCGAAAAGTGAGGACGCAAAGCCGGCGGATGCGGGCGCCCGGCGATCGAGGGACCGGGCCAACAATGGCAATGTTCCCTTTCCGTTCATGAATGATCTGCTAGGATGCCGGGGCCATGACCAGCCCCGGCATCCGCAAGATCATCCATGTCGACATGGACGCGTTCTACGCGTCGGTGGAACAGCGCGACAACCCGCACCTGCGCGGGCGGCCGGTAGCCGTGGGCTATGGCGCCAAGCGCGGCGTGGTCGCGGCGGCCAGCTATGAGGCGCGGGAGTACGGTGTGCGCTCGGCCATGCCGTCGACCACGGCGCTGCGCAAATGTCCGCCCCTGGTCTTCGTGGCGCCGCGCTTCGATGTCTATCGCGCCATCTCCCGCCAAATCCGGGAGATCTTCGCCGACTACACCGATTTGATCGAGCCACTGTCGCTGGACGAGGCCTATCTGGACGTGACGGAGAACCGCCGGGGCCTTCCCACGGCCACCGCCACGGCCACGGAGATTCGCGCCCGCATCAAGGCGGAGACGGGGCTGAACGCCTCGGCCGGGGTCTCCTACAACAAATTCCTGGCCAAGCTGGCCTCCGACCACCGCAAGCCCAACGGCCAGTTCGTCGTGCCCCCGGGCATGGGCGAGGCTTTCGTCGAGAACTTGCCGGTGGGCAGGTTCCACGGCGTGGGCCCGGTGACGGCGGAGAAGATGAACGGCCTGGGCATCCATACCGGCGCCGATCTGCGGCGGCAGACGGTCACCTTCCTGCAGACCCATTTCGGCAAGTCCGGCCCCTGGTACCACGCCATCGCCCATGGTGAGGACCACCGCCCGGTGGTGCCGGACCGGCCGCGCAAGTCCTCCGGTTCGGAAACCACCTTCCTGGAGGATCTGACCGAACCGGCGGCGGTGGAGCAGGGGGTGCTGTCCATGGCGGATGAGGTGTGGGGGTGGTGTGAGAAGGCCCAGGCCTTCGGCCGCACCGTGACGGTGAAGATCAAGTATGGCGACTTCCGCCAAGCCACCCGCAGCCGCACGCTGGCCGCCCCCGTGGTGGCCCAGGACACGCTGCGCACCGTCGCCGTGGACCTGGTGCGCACTGTCTATCCCTTGCCCACCGGCGTGCGCCTGCTGGGGGTCACCGTCTCCAGCTTCGAGGCGTCCGGCCCGCCGGCGCAGCTGGAGTTCGGGTTTTGATGCCGGCGCCATCGTTGATGATCCTGGCCAGCGCGGGTGGGGGCCAGGGCGGCGCGATCGCAGGACGGGGCGGCCGCATCATTACGCTGGCGGCAATAATGAAGTGTCGAGACCGGCAATTCTCAACATGGGCTGAGTGGGCGACCTTGTGGTGGCGGATCGGGAATGAACCCGGCCCCGAAATCAGGAACCAGGCCATGAAGCTCTACCACCACCCGCTGTCGGGCCATGCCCATCGGGCACGTCTGTTCCTCTCGCTGCTGGGGCAGCCGCACGATCTGATCGAGGTCGACCTGATGGCGGGCGCCCACAAGACGCCGGAATTCCTGGCCCTCAATCCCTTCGGTCAGGTGCCGGTGCTGGACGACGACGGCGCCATCGTCTCGGACTCCAACGCCATCCTCGTCTACCTCGCCCGCAAGTTGGGCCGTGGCGACTGGCTGCCGGAGGATCCGCAGGGCGCGGCCGCCGTGCAGCGCTGGCTGTCGGTGGCGGCCGGGGAGGTCGCGTACGGCCCGGCGGCGGCCCGACTGGTGACTGTCTTCGGGTCCAAGCACAATCCGGATGAGGTCATCGGCCGGGCCCACGCCCTGCTGAAGACGCTGGAGGCTTATCTGGCCGGCCGCGACTGGCTGGTTGGCACCCATCCCACCATCGCCGACGTGGCGCTGTACAGCTATGTGGCGCGGGCGCCGGAGGGGAATGTCGACCTGTCGGGCTATCCCCGGGTGATCGCCTTCCTGCGCCGCATCGAGGCGCTGCCGGGCTTCGTCCCCTTCGCCGAGACGCCGGCCGGCCTGTCCGCCGCCAAGTGACGGGTGCCTCGGGTGCACCAAGGGGTGCGCCCGACCGACCGCGACCGGGAAGGGGTAGGGATGATGAGCGACAGCCTGACGAAGAAGACGCTGGCGGTATGGCATGACGGCGAGACGGCCCTTCAGGAGAAGGCCGGCGTCGCCGAACGGATGGCGGTGGTGGGGCAACGGGTGATCCGGGACTACATGCCCGATCAGCATCGCGCGTTCTACGCCCAGATTCCCTTCGTCGTCGCGGGCAGTGTTGACCGGCGGGGTGACGCCTGGGCCACGCTTCTGGCCGGCCGGCCCGGCTTCATCTCCTCTCCCACGCCGCAGTCCCTGGACATCGCCGCCCGGCCCGATCCCACCGACCCGGCGGGCGAGGGCATGCGGCAGGGCGAGGCCATCGGCCTGCTGGGGATAGAGCTGCACACGCGCCGGCGCAATCGGGTGAACGGCATCCTCCGCTCGGATGGCGGCCCCTTCCGCTTCGAGGTCGACCAGAGCTTCGGCAACTGCCCGCAGTATATCCAGCGGCGCGACCATCGCTTCGCCCGGGAACCCGGCGAGCCGTTCGTGGGCGAGGTGCTGGAGGGCGCGGGGCTGGATCCGGCCGCGCGCCGCATGATCGCGGCGGCGGACACCTTCTTTGTCGCGTCCTATGCCGACCGCGACGACCGCCGTCAGGTCGACGTGTCGCATCGCGGCGGCAGGGCGGGCTTCGTCCGCGTCGCCGAGGACGGCACGCTGACCATTCCCGACTTCGCCGGCAACCTGTTCTTCGCCACGCTGGGCAACATCCTGGTGAACGGCAAGGCCGGGCTGGTCTTCATCGATTTCGCGACCGGCGACATGCTGCAGATGACCGGCGACGCCCAGGTGGTCCTGGAGTCGCCTGAGATCGCGGCTTTCCAGGGGGCGGAGCGGCTGTGGACGTTCCGCCCCCGCCGCGTGGTGCGGCGACCGGCCGCGTTTCCCCTGCGCTGGTCTTTCCATGAGGACGGCTGGTCGCCCAATTCGCTGATGACGGGTGACTGGGCGCAGGCCGCCGACCGTCTCCGCGCCGCCGATCTCCCGACGCGGTGGCGGCCGTTCAAGGTGACCCGGATCGTGGAGGAAAGCGCCCAGATCCGCTCCTTCCATCTGCTGCCGGATGACGGTGCCGGGCTCATTCCGCACGAGGCGGGCCAGCACCTGCCCATCCGGCTGAGCCTGCCCGGGGCGGACAGGCCCGTCATCCGGACCTACACCCTGTCCGTGGCGCCGTCGGATGGCGTCTACCGCATCAGCGTCAAGCGCGAGGGGGCTGTCTCATGCCACCTGCACGACGTCATCCGCGTGGGCGACATCATCGAGGCGCGGGCCCCCGCCGGCGCCTTCACCATCGACGCCCGCCAGAAGCGCCCGGCCGTGTTGCTGGGCGGCGGGGTGGGCATCACCCCCATGCTCGCCATGCTGCGCCACGTGGTCTATGAAGGGCTGCGCACCCGGGGCATCCGGCCGACCACGCTGTTCCACGCCGCCCGGTCCAAGGCCGAACGTCCCTTCGATGCGGAGTTGGCGGAGCTGACGGCCACGGCCAACGGGGCGGTGCGGGTGGTGCGCGTGCTCAGCGACGTCACGGATGCCCAGCCGGGTGTCGACTATGAGGCCGCCGGGCGCATCGACATGGCGCTGCTGGGTCGTTTCCTGCCTTTCAACGACTACGACTTCTACCTGTGTGGGCCGGCGCCCTTCATGCAGGCGCTTTATGACGGCCTGCGCGGTCTCAACATCGCCGATGACCGCATCCATGCCGAGGCGTTCGGACCTTCCTCGCTGGTGCGGACGGCCGACGCCACCGTCGCCGCGCCGCCGCGTCCGCCACCTGCGACCGTGCCGGTTCCGGTGGTCTTTACCCATTCCCTGAAGGAGGCGCGGTGGACGCCGGACTCGGGAACTCTGCTGGAACTGGCTGAAGCGCGGGGCCTGGCCCCGGAATTCAGCTGCCGCTCCGGAAGCTGCGGCACGTGCCGCACCAAGCTGCTGGCGGGATCGGTCACCTATGTGAAGCAACCCACGGCGCCGGTGGCGGATGATGAGGTGCTGGTCTGCTGCGCCGTCCCGGCGGCGCCGGCGCCGGGTGCGGACGCCCGCGTCCAACTGGCCCTCTGACCTGGAACCGCCACGCCGGGCATGATGGCGATCACGTCCGGTGACGGCGGTATTCCGATACGGGATTATTTTGGCGACAGGCCGATCCCGGATCCCTGTACTTGTGCCGAGTCCCGCGCCCGGCTGATATGAAGGGCGGGACAGCGGAAGGTAAGGATCGATGGATCGCTGGCAGGCCATGCGCATGTTCGTGAAGGTCGCGGAGACGGAGAGCTTCGCCGCGACCGCCCGCCACATGCGGATGAGCGCGCCGGTGGTGACCCGCACCATCGCGGCCTTGGAGGACGCCATCGGCGCCCGGCTTTTCGTCCGGACGACGCGGTCGGTGAAGCTGACCGAGGCGGGCAGCCGCTATTTCGACGATTGCCGGCGCATCCTGGCGGACCTGGCCGAGGCGGAGGCCGCCGCCGCCGGCTCTTACGCCACACCATCGGGGACGCTGACCGTCACGGCGTCGGCGCTGTTCGGGCGGATGCACGTGCTGCCCATTGTGACGGAATATCTGGACGCCTATCCGGCGATGTCCGCCCGCACCTTTTTCATCGACCGTCCCGTGAACATCATTGAAGAGGGCATCGATGTCGCCGTCCGCATCGGCCGTCTGCCGGACTCGGGGTTCACCGCCATTAAGGTGGGCTCGGTCCGCCGGGTGATCTGCGGGGCGCCCGCCTATTTCGAGAGGCACGGCATTCCCACGACACCAACCGACCTGAAGGATCATCGCATCGCCGCCTCGACCAGCGCCTGGGCGTCGCCGGAATGGCGGTTCGCCGACGACCAGCGGGTGCTCCTCCACCCCACCCTGTCCTGCAACACCAACGACGCGGCGATCGCGACCGCCCTGTCGGGGTGGGGGCTGACGCGGGTGCTGCACTATCAGGTCGGTCCAGCCTTGCTGGAAGGTCGCCTGCGGATCGTGCTCAGCGAGCATGAGGAACCGCCGCTGCCCATCCACGTGCTGCATCCCGAAGGACGCCACGCGCCGGCCAAGGTGCGGGCGTTCATTGACCTCGCCGTGGCGCGCCTGCGCGCGAACCGGCTGCTGAACTGACGATTCGCGCCCGTCAGACGCCCGCGCGGCGGCGCAGTTCGTTGCGCTTGGCCGCCACCTCGGCGCGGGCGCGCTGCACGGCTTCCATCTCCGTGGCCTCCAGCAGGCCCTCGATGACCCGGCCCAGATGGTCGCGCATGGCGGCGCGGGCCCCTTGGCTGTCACGGGCGGCCAGGCTGTGCAGGATGCGCTGGTGTTCCTCCACCCGGGGATGGTCGCCCACCGTGCGGGCGCGCTCCAGCATGGCCATGCACAGGGGCGACTTGTAGCGCATGTCCCACAGCTGCTCGACCACGCCGATCAGCGCGGAGTTGCGGGTGGCGCGGGCGATGGTCAGGTGGAAGCGGCGGTCGGCCTTCTCCCCCACGGCGTTGCGCGCGTTCTCCTCCCCGATTTCGTGCAGCAGGGTGGCCAGTTCCGCCAATTCCTCATCATTGATGGTGGTGGCGGCCAGGGCCGCCACCTCGCCCTCCACCAGGCGCCGGGCTTCGGTCAGCTCGAATGCGCCGATGTCCAGTTCCGCCGAGGACTCCTGCGCCGGCAGCTGGTCCGTGACATAGATGCCGGAGCCGTGCCGCGCCTCCACCAGGCCCAGGATTTCCAGGGTGATCATGGCCTCGCGCACTGTCGGCCGGCTGACGTCGAATTTCTCCGCCAGGTCGCGCTCGGACGGCAGGCGCTGGCCGGGGGCGTAGGTTCCCCGGCGGATGTCGGCGGCGATGGCGTCGGCCACGTGGCGGTACAGCCTCTGGCCACTGGCGGGAATGGGCAGCATGGGATTGCTCTGACCAGATCAAGGGCGGACCAAATCAGGATAGGGCAGGGGCCGTTCACTCCGCCAGTTCAATATCGTCTTCTTGACAGGTCCCCTGGTGTATGGAAGACATAAGTGGTAAGACCAATTTTGTGCGGATCGTAAGGCCGCCTCCGGGGCGGGATGAGCCGCCCTCTCCACTGGTGAAGGTTGGACCCGATGTTGAAGATCAAGGACGCCCGGGTGGTGGTCACCTGCCCCGGCCGCAATTTCGTCACGCTGCGCATCGAGACGGCGGACGGGCTGTACGGCCTGGGCGACGCCACCTTGAACGGCCGCGAACTGGCGGTGGTCAGCTATCTGGCGGACCATGTCATCCCCTGCCTGATCGGCCGCGACGCCCACCAGATCGAGGACATCTGGCAGTATCTGTACAAGGGCGCCTATTGGCGCCGGGGGCCCGTCACCATGTCGGCCATCGCCGCCGTGGACATGGCGCTGTGGGACATCAAGGCCAAGGCCGCCGGCATGCCGCTGTACCAGCTGCTGGGTGGTGCCTGCCGCTCGGGCGTCATGGTCTACGGCCATGCCAACGGCCAGACCATCGAGGAGACGGTGGAGGAGGCGCGCAAGTACCAGGCGATGGGCTACAAGGCGATCCGGTTGCAATCGGGTGTCCCCGGCCTGCCGTCCACCTACGGCGTGTCGGGCGACAAGATGTTCTATGAGCCGGCGGATGGCGCCCTGCCGACGGAGAATGTCTGGTCGACCGCCAAGTACCTGCGCACGGTGCCCAAGCTGTTCGAGGCGGCGCGGCTGGCCCTGGGCAATGACGTCCACCTGCTGCATGACGTCCACCATCGCCTGACGCCCATCGAGGCCGGGCGCCTGGGTGGAAGCCTGGAGCCCTATCGCCCGTTCTGGCTGGAGGACCCGACGCCGGCGGAAAACCAGGAGGCCTTCCGCCTGATCCGCCAGCACACCACCACCCCCCTGGCGGTGGGGGAGGTGTTCAACAGCATCTGGGATGCCAAGGATCTGATCCAGAACCAGCTGATTGACTATATCCGCGCCACGGTGGTGCACGCCGGCGGCATCACCCATCTGCGGCGCATCGCCAACCTGGCCGAACTGTATCAGGTGCGCACCGGCTGCCACGGCGCCACCGACCTGTCGCCGGTGACCATGGCGGCGGCCCTGCATTTCGACCTGTCCATCCCCAATTTCGGCGTCCAGGAGTATATGCGGCACACGGCGGAGACGGATGCCGTGTTCCCCCACGCCTACAGTTTCAAGGACGGCTATCTGCACCCGGGTGACGCCCCCGGCCTGGGGGTGGATTTGGATGAGGCGCTGGCCGCCCGCTACCCTTACCGCCGGGCTTATTTGCCGGTGAACCGTCTGGAGGACGGTACCCTGCATAATTGGTAAGGGTGGTTTGTCCCGCTTGGTTTCCCTTGGGCGCGGCGATCTGGCCGCGCCCTTGTTGTTTATGGGGACGTGGGTCCCATGGATGCCCGATTACTGGGGTAGCATGCGGTCAGGCCAGGCGGCTGGAGCAGGCTTGACAGGCGCCATGTGGTATGACCAATATCGCCATACCAATTATAAAGGGTCGCTCGAGCGGCCTGACACAGGGGAAGGGAACGCTCCAATGAGCAGAAAAATGGCCTTGTTGGCCACGGCTGCGCTGCTGGGTGTGATGAATGGGAGCATCCAGGCCAAAGCCCAATCGAATCCGCCGCCCGCATCGCCGCAAAGCGCGGCTGCCGACACCGCCGACGCGATCGCCGAGATCGTGGTGACGGCGCAGAAGCGGGCGGAAAACGTCCAGGACATTCCCGTGGCGGTCACGGTGGTGAGCGCCGACGCGCTGGCCAAGGCGGGCGTCACCCAGTTCGCCGACATCACCAAGCTGGCGCCGTCCATGACCGTGTCGGCGGGTGACCAGCCGGCCAACAGCGCCATCGTCATCCGTGGCATCGGCACCTTCGCCTACAGCATCGGCGTGGAGCCCAGCGTCCTGGTGGTGATCGACGACGTGGCGGTGGGCCTGCAGGCCCAGGCCTTCACCGACCTGGCCGACGTTGACCGGGTGGAGGTGTTGCGCGGGCCGCAGAGCACGCTGTTCGGCAAGTCGGCCTCCGCCGGCGTGGTCAGCGTCACCACCAAGGCGCCGACCGACACCTTCACGGCGTATGGCGACGTCACCGTCACCGACGATGACGAACAGCGCACCAATGTCAGCATCTCCGGCCCCCTCAGCGACACGCTGAGTTTCCGCCTGACGGCTTCGCAGCACCAGTACGGCGGCAACATCCACAACCTGGCGACGGACGACAAGCTGGGCGCCGACCGGTCGTGGAGCCTGCACGGCAAGCTGCAATGGAAGCCGACCGACCGGTTCGAGGGCACGCTGTCCGCCCACTACAACAAGGACCAGTCCAATTGCTGCGTCGGCACGCTGGCACGGGTGGACTCCGGCGCCTTGCTGCTTGGCATCGCCGGCGCCACCCCGGCCAAGGTGCTGCCCGGCGTCGTGCCCGGCCCCGACAACACCAACGTCAGCCAGGATCAGGCGCCCCGCTCCGACACGCTGGATTATGGCGGGTCCGTCCACATGACCTATGATTTCGACGACATGGCCCTGATCTCCATCACCGGATGGAACAAGTACCGTCTCAGCGACCATACCGACCTTGATGGCACGGCGCAGGACGTGCTGGGCGCGCTCACCCCCTACACCGCCGCCAATGGCCAGATCACCCCGGCCAGCCATGGCGGCCTGGTCCAGGGCGGAACGTTCGACGCCCGCACCTTCAGCCAGGAATTCCGCCTCGCCTCGCATGATGCCGTGCCCTTCGGCTATCTCGCCGGCATCTACGCGTCGGATGAGGATTTCGTGCGCGGCTTCCACCGCGGCCCCTACACCCGGGTGGGGGCCGCCGACTGGCGGGGCGAGGCCCAGTACCAGAATTACGCGGCTTTCGGCCAGACGACCTGGACCTTCCTGCCCGACTGGACGCTGATCACCGGCCTGCGCATCAACCGCGAAGAGGGCAGCTACCGCTTCAACGACTATTACAAGCAGACGTCCTATCCGCTGGCGGGGGCCTCCACCGGCGACGGGGACACGGTCGCCACCGGCAGGGTCGGCCTGCAATACCAGGTGTCGCCCGATGTCATGGCCTTCGCCACATATTCTCGCGGCTACAAGGGCCTGGCTTATGACCTGACCAGCAGCTTCAGCGCGGTGGTGGCGGCCAACCAACCCATCCGGCCGGAGATGTCGAACAACTACGAGCTGGGCGTGAAGAGCGAGCTGTTCGACCGCCACCTCGTCCTGAACGTCACCGCTTACGATACGGAGTATACGGACTTCCAGGTGCAATCCATCGTGCCCGGGGTGACGACCAATTTCCTGCTGACCAACGTCGGCGGGGTGCGGACGCGGGGCCTGGAACTGGATTGGCTGGCCCGGCTGACGCCGGAACTCAGCCTGACCGGCGGCTTCGCCTACACCGACGCCCGGGTGACGGATTTCCCCTATGCCCAGTGCTACAGCGGCCAGGCGTGCAGCCTCTTGCCCGCCCCCTTGAACGTGCAGAATCTGGCGGGCAAGCGCCTGCCCAACGCGCCGGAGGAAAAGTTCAACATCGGGGCCAGCTATCACCTGCCGCTGGAAGGCCTGCCCGTCACCAGCGACATCAATCTGAATTATTCCTGGCAGAGCAAGGTTAACTTCAGCCTGACGCAGGATCCGGGCACGGTGCAGGACGCCTACGGCATCGCCAACCTCTCCATTTCCTTCGTGGAGCGGGACAATCAGCGCTACAGCCTGACCCTTTTCGCCAACAACCTGTTCGACCAGCATTATGCCGTGAACATGGCCAACGCCCGCGGCACTTGGGGCGTGTTCGCCTATACCCAGACCCTGCCCCGGGACTACAACCGCTACCTTGGCATGCGCCTGGGCTTCAACTACTGAGCGCTCTCCCCCTCCACCCGCCCGCGGGGCGCCTCCGGGAACGGCTTGCGGGCGGGTGGCCTTCTTATTTGTCACGGGTTCGGATCAAATGTTTTCGCGACCGAACCGGTTGGATGCCATTAGCGTAGCCTTCACCCATTGCCCGCCCCCGGCTTTCGCCCCATGCACCAAGAAACGATGTCAGGAAGGACACCCATGCCGCCTCACGCCGCCCGCCGCCTGAACCGCCAGCGCCTTCGTCATCCCGTCCTGGCGGTGGCCGCCCTCGCCCTGATGGCCAGCGGCGCGCATGCCGGGGAACGGCGCGACCTGCCGCTCAGCGCCGGCTGGCAGTTCCATCAGGGTGATGTGGGGGGTGCCGAGGCGCCGGCCTTCAACGACACCGGCTGGGCCACCGTCGGCCTGCCCCACACCTGGAACCATCTCGGCGGGACGGCCCAGCGGGGGCCCGACTACAACGCCACGCGTGGGGCCGGCTGGTACCGCCTCCGCTTCACCCCGCCGGCCGATTATACCCACGCCAAGGTCTGGCTGCAGTTCGATGGCGCCAGCATCAATACGGAGGTCTGGCTGAACGGGCGGAAGCTGGGCGTGCACCAGGGCGCCTTCGGCCGCTTCCGCTTCGACGCCACGCCGGCGCTGAAGCTGGGCAAGGTGAATGTGCTGGCCGTCCGGACCGACAATTCCAGCCCATCGAAGGCGGGGTCGCCCACCACCGACGTCATTCCCATGTCCGGCGACTTCTTCCTGTTCGGCGGGCTGTATCGCCAGGTCTCGCTGATCGCCACCGATCCGGTGCACATCGACATGCTGGATTGGGGCGGCCCGGGCCTTTACGCCCACACCGATTCCGTCGACGGGCACACGGCGATCATCGCGGTGACCGCCCGGGTCAAGAACGATGCGGCCCAGGCGCGGCAGGTGGTGGTGAAGACCGCCATCGTCGATGCCCAGGGCGTCCCCGTGGCGACCGACAGCCATCCCCTGTCGTTGGCCGCCGGTGCGCTGGAGGAGCCGGAACAGAGCTTGAGCGTGCCCAACCCCCATCTTTGGGACGGCCGCACCGACCCCTATCTCTATCAGGTGGTCACGAGGGTGGAGACGGCGGACGGCCAGATGCTGGACCAGGTGACCCAGCCGCTGGGCATCCGCAGCTTCCGCTTCGATCCCGACCAGGGCTTTTTCCTGAACGGGCGGCATGTGTCCCTGCACGGTGTCTCCCGTCACCAGGATCGGCCGGGCAAGGGCTGGGCCATCACCCCCGCCGACCAGGCCCAGGACATGGACATCATGCTGGACCTGGGCATCAACACCCTGCGCCTGGCCCATTACCAGCATGACCAGGCCATCTATGACCTGGCTGACAAGGATGGGGTGGTGGTCTGGGCGGAAATCCCCCTGGTCAACCGCACCGCGCCCGAAACGCCGGAGGGGGACAAGGGCGTCACGTCCGCCGCCTTCGCCGACAATGCCGACAGCCAGCTGCATGAACTGATCAAGCAGAACTACAACCATCCCAGCGTCGTCACCTGGTCCATCGGCAACGAGGTGAACCTGATGGCGTCCTTTGGCCGGGGCGTCAGCAAGGCCCGGCCGCTGCTGACCCGGTTGAACCAGGCGGCGTACGATCTGGACCATACCCGCCCCACCACCATGGCGGACTGTTGCGAGCCCTGGCCCGACCAGCCTAAGCCCGGGTTGGACGTGGTGGCGGAGATCACGGACCTGCTGGGCTACAACCGCTATCAGGGCTGGTACTACGACAAGCCGGAGGATTTGGGCCCGGTGCTGGACCGGCTGCACAAATTGCACCCCCGCCTGCCGCTGTCGGTCAGCGAATACGGCGCCGGCGGCGCCCTGACCCAGCATACCGACCAGGCGCAGGCCGGCGTCGTCTACGCCAAGGGCCATTTCCATCCGGAAGAGCTGGAAAGCCGGCTGCATGAGATTTGGTGGGCGCAGCTGAAGGCGCGGCCCTACCTCTGGGGCACCTTCATCTGGAACATGTTCGACTTCGCCAGCGACAGCCGCACCGAAGGCGACATGGTCGACACCAACGACAAGGGCTTGGTGTCCTATGACCGCACGGTCAAGAAGGACGTGTTCTTCTTCTACAAGGCGGACTGGAGCGACCAGCCGGTGCTGCACCTGAATGGCCGCCGCTATGTCGACCGTGCCTATCCCGTGACCGACGTCCAGGCCTACAGCAATGCCGCGACCGCGCGTCTGACCCTGAACGGCCGCGACCTGGGTACCGCACCTTGTCCCGAGCACATCTGCCGCTGGCCGGCGGTGCGCCTGGATGTGGGCGACAACGTGCTGGTGGCCTCTGCCGATATTGGGGGCAAGGCGATCGGCGATAGCCTCACCTGGCGCTTCGGCGGCCGGGCGGACGAGATCCGCATCCGCGCCGGGGCCTCGGCCGGCCTGACCACCGCGGCCGGCGCCCGCTATGGCTCCGACGCTTTTGTCACCGGCGGCACGCCGCACGACCGCAACCCGGGACCGGAATTCGGCAAGCCGGACACGACCCCGCCCGCCGTCACCGGCACCCCCGACCCCGTGTTGTTCGAGACCTATCGCGAGGGCGCGTTCCGCTATCATGTGCCGGTGCCGGCCGGGCGCTATCAGGTCACCCTGCACTTCGTCGAGCCGGCGCTGGCGGCCGGCGCCCGGGTGTTTGACGTCGCCGCCAATGGCGGCGTGGTGGTGAAGCGCCTGGATGTCGCGGCCGAGGCCGGCGGGCCCCTGAAGGCGCTGGACCGCACCGTGTCCGTCGAGGTGAAGGGCGGCGACGGCCTGGAACTCGACTTCCGCCCCGTCACCGGCCAGGCGATCGTGTGCGCCATCGATGTGGTGGCGGCGCGGTGAGCGTCGCCCCGCCGGCCGTGGAGACAGTGCCGCCTGACGCCCCTGGGGTACCCCCTGGGATGGCCAAGCCGCAGGGCCGCTACCGGTGGCTGGTCTGCTTCCTGCTGTTCTCCGCCGTGGCGCTCAGCTACGTCGACCGGCAGGTGCTGGGGGTGCTGAAGCCCCTGCTGCAGGAACGCTACGGTTGGACCGAAATCGGCTACGGCACCATCGTCTTCTGGTTCCAGGCGGCCTACGCCAGCGGCTATCTGGTGTTCGGCCGGCTGGTGGATCGCATCGGCGCCCGGGTCGGCTATGCCCTGGCGGTGGGCATCTGGACCATCGCCCACATGGCCCACGCCGCCGCGTCGTCCGTCGCCAGCTTCGCGCTGGCCCGTGTGCCCTTGGCCCTCGGCGAATCGGGCGCGTTCCCCGCCAGCCTGGCGGCGGTGGCGGAATGGTTCCCACAGCGGGAACGGGCCCTGGCCATCGGCCTGGCCAACGCCGGCGCCAATGTCGGCGCCATCCTGACACCGCTGATCGTGCCGGTGGTGACGCTGGCCTGGGGCTGGCGCGCCGCCTTCCTGGTGACGGGCCTGTTCACCATCGTCTGGCTGGTCGCATGGCTGGCCCTTTACCGCCGCCCGCGCGAGGTCGCGCGTCTTTCGGCCGAGGAGTTGGCCTATATCGAGGCCGACCCGGTGCCGCCGCCGGTGCGGCTGTCCTGGCGGCGGGTGCTGGCGACACGGGAAACCTGGGCCTATGTCCTTGGTCGTTTCGTCATCGATCCAATCTGGTGGACCTTCCTGTTCTGGCTGCCGGACTTCTTCGCCAAGCGCTATGGCCTGGACCTCAAGGGCTTCGGGCCGCCCCTGGTGCTGATCTACATCCTGGCCGATGTCGGCAGCGTGCTGGGGGGCTGGGGCTCTTCCCGCCTGCTGGCCCGGGGCGTGGGCCTCAACCGGGCGCGGAAGATCGCCTTCCTGGTCTGCGCGCTGGTGGTGATGCCGGTGGCGCTGGCCATGGAAACGTCCAGCCTGTGGGTGGCGGCGCTGCTGATCGGTTTCGCCTGCGCCGGGCATCAGGGCTTTTCCGTCAATCTCTATGCGCTGCCGTCCGATCTGTTCCCCCGCTGGGCTGCGGGATCGGTGATCGGTTTGGGTGGGGCGGCGGGCGGCATCGGCAGTATGCTGATGGCCCAGGCGGCCGGCTGGATCCTGCAGGCCACCGGCAGCTACCGTCCCATCTTCCTGATGGCGGCCGGCGCCTATTTCGTGGCGTTCGCCTTGATCCATCTGGTGACGCCGCGCTACGCGCCGGCGCGCATCGACCGTTAGCGGAGCAGTCCTTGGCGGATATCGACACCCCGGCAGCCAAACGGGCCCACCGCCGCAAGGCGCTGGCCGGCGACGGCCGGTTGGCGGAGGCCCCGGACGCCACGGCCATACCCGCCTGGACCCTGGCCCGCCCGCCCACCATCAACGACGTGGCGCGCCTGGCCAAGGTGTCGAAGAAGACGGTCTCCCGGGTCATCAACCAGTCGCCCCACGTCCATGACGCCACCCGCGCGGTGGTGGACGCGGTGGTGGCCCGCATCGGCTACGTCCCCAGCCCGCAGGCGCGCGGCTTGGCCATCAACCGCTCCTTCCTGCTGGGCCTCATCTACGACAACCCCAACGCCCAATACATCGTGAACGTCCAGGGCGGCATCCTGGAGGCCTGCCACCGCGAGGGGTTCGAGCTGGTGGTCCATCCCTGTCGCCAGGTGGCGCCGGGCTTCCTGGCGGACGTGAAGGCTTTCATCCAGCGCCAGAACCTGGACGGCGTCATCCTGATCCCGCCCCTGTCGGAGGATGCGGCCCTGGTGGCCCTGTTGCGCGCCATCGACTGCCCCTACATGCGCCTGATGTCCGTGCCGTTGGATGAGCCCAAGGCCATGGTGCTGCACACCGACCGCGCGGGGGCGGCGGAGGTGGGGGCGCACCTGGCCCAGTTGGGCCACACCCAGGTGGCGCTGATCACCGGGCCGCAGCGCTATCGTTCCACCCTTGAGCGGCGCGAGGGCTTCATCGGCGCGCTGGCGGAGCGGGGGGTGTCGGTGCCGGAATCCTGGATTCTCGAGGGCCAGTACACCTTCGAGTCCGGGGAGACGCGGGGCATGGAGCTGCTGACCGGCCCAGACCGCCCCACCGCCATCTTCGCCAGCAATGACGAGATGGCAGCCGGCATCTACCGGGCGGCCTACCGCCTGGGCATCGCCATCCCGCGTGACCTCACGGTGGTGGGCTTCGACGACACGCCGCTGTCCTCGCGCATGTGCCCGGCCCTGTCCACCGTGCGCCTGCCCATCCACGACATGGGCCGGCTGGCGGCCGACCGGCTGATCGCCCGCATCAACGAGGGCGATGCCGGTTCCGCCAAGTCCAAGACCTCCCAGCCCCTGACGGTGACGCCCCGTCTGGTGGTGCGCGAGTCGTCCGCCCCGCCGCCGGCGTAGGGCGCGATGATCGGCCCAGAGGGACGTATCTGACGCGTGAAGCCGCGCTAAGCGCTGAAGGTCGCGCCCGGCAAATCCACCGGCAGATCCGCCGTATCGTCCAGATGCACGCGCAGGGCGCCGGACAGGGCGGGGGCGGCCAGCGCCACGTCCGGCTGGTCGTCGGCCAGCGCGGCGGCCAGGGCCGCCTGGTTGAAACGGCGCACCGTGGGGCTGTCCGCCGCCACCCCGGCCCCGTCGACGATCGCGCGGACATAGTCCGCGCCCACCAGCACCTGCAGCGCCTGCACCTGGTCCGCCACCGCCCACTCGTTCAGGGGCGCCAGGGCCGCGAGCTCATCGAACATCGCAGGTCCCGCCGCCAGCCGGTCCAGCAGCGGGGCGAAGAAGCCTTCATGCAGGGCGACATCGCCGAAGGACCGGGGCACGACCATGGCGCAGTCCGCCCGCCGGCGGGCCAGGGCGTAGCGGGTGCCGCGGTGGACGGTCAGCAGGGCGTCCAGGCTCAGGGGCGCCAGGCCGTTGGCGTAGATGTCGCGGCGGAACTGGCGGTTCAGCGCCATGTCGCGCACGCCCTCGCGCAACAGCGAGGTGGGCATGGCCGCCATCAGGGCGCGCGGCTTCTCCGGCACGGCCAGCAGCGGCACGTTGTCGGCATGGGTGCCGGAACCGATGAAACCGGCGCCATGGCCGCCCATGAAGGTGGCCATTTCCTTGTGATAGAAGACGCGCCAATATTCATTCAGGTATTCATGGGCGACGTAGCCGGCGTCCAGGCTCTCGATGGCTTCCAGCTGCTGCTTGATCGCGGGATTGGCGTCGAAGTACAGGGCGCCGGTGTCCGCCATCTGGCGCAGGAAGGCGCGCACCTTGTTCACCCGCTCCTCCACCGTGCCGGTGGTGACGGCGTAGGCGTCCACCATCAGCGCGCGGATGGGCATCTTGCCGGCCCAGCCCGGCTGGCAGTTATAGCTGGCATAGACGATGCCGCCGGGCTTCAGGCGGCGGCGGATGACGGCGCCGATCTCCCGCCGCACCGTCTCGCTGACCCAGCTCATGATCCCGTGCATGACGATGAAGTCGCAGTCGCCGCTGGGGCCGCGCTCATCCGTCGCCAGATCCTGGAAGCTCGCGGCGCTGAAGCTGGCATTGTCCAGCCCGGCGGCCTGGCGCAGGCCTTCGGCGCTGGTCACATGCACGGGATTGAAATCCACGCCCATGAAATGGCCCTGGGGGAACAGGCTGGCGAACAGCAGCGGGCTGTAGCCATGGCCGCAGCCCAGGTCCAGATAGCGGAAAGGCCGGTCCAGCCGTGGGGCCTGGTAGCCGCACTGCAGGGCGGCGTAGGCGATCGAGGCCGGGTTCAGTTCCTGGTAATAGCGCCGGGGGTAGGCGATGCCGGTGAAATAGCGATGAGACTCATCCAGCACCATGCCCTCCGGCGTCCCGCCCCCGGGAATGGCCTTTGGGGTGCCGGTGGGCGCCTGCCGGTTTCCGGTCATTGCACCATTGTCCTTTGCATTAATGTCGGCTCTTGCCGCCGACCTTGACCCCGGCCGGTCCCGCTGTCGAGAGATAATGGCGCCAGCCCCCTTGGAATGCTGTTGAAACATGGCCGGTGGGCGGATTCGACGCATCACGTCAAAGCGTAACAGAGGGCTTATAAGCTCTAAAGCCCCTTAGGTTGAATTGCCGCGAAGCAGATAGAATTAACGGTGAATTTTATGAATCTCGCCCTTCGCCCCAAATTGCTGGCCGCGTTCGGTGGCCTGTTACTGTTGACCATCGCCATCAGCCTGCTCTCCTTATGGCAGATCGGCACAATCAATAGTGCCGCCGCCGAGATTCGGACGGTTTGGCTGCCGTCCATCGACGTCATCGGCGATATGAAGGCGTACACCGCCCGTCAGCGCATCGCCGCCAGCCGGGTGGCGGTGGCGGCCGACGATGCCGCGCGGGGCGAGGCCCTGAAGCTTTACGGCAAGCAGACGGCCGACCTGGCGGCGGCGCTGAAGCGCTTCGACGCCATCGGTGTGACGGGCGAGGCCGCCGCCCTCTATGGCAAGTACCAGGCGTTGCGCGGGCCCTACGAGGCGTCCATGACCGCCGCCTTCGATCTCGCCAAGCAGAACCGCGAGCAGGCGGAAAAGGCCATGAACGGGGAGATCGTCCAGGCCTTCCGCAAGGTTCAGGAGGCGCTGGAGGCGCTGGCGAGCCATGACCGCCAGGGGGCGGCCCAAGCCAACGAAGTGGTGCGACAGGCTTACAGCCATGCCCTGTGGAGCATCGCCCTCGTCGCCTTGGTGGCGGTGGCGGTGTCGGCGGGGGCGGTTTTGTGGCTGGACCGTGATGTGGTGCGGCATCTGGCGCGGCTGGCCGGCATCATGCGCCGCCTGGCCGACAAGGATTACGGTTTCACGCTGGAGGGCACGGCGCGCGGGGATGAGGTGGGCGACATGGCCCGCGCCATCGACGTTTTCCGCGCCAGCATGCGCCAGGGGGACGAACTGGCGGCGGCGCAGGCGGCGGAGGCCGCGGCCAGGACCGAACGGGCGAACCGGGTGGATGCGCTGGTTCAGACCTTCGACAGCGATGTCGCCCACACCCTGCAGTCGGTCAGCCAGGCGTCAGGCGGTCTGCACGAGACGGCGGAGAGCCTGAGCCGCATCGCCGAGACGGGGGCCCGCGACGCCGTGGCGGTGGCCGGCGCCTCCGAACAGGCGGCGGCCAATGTGCAGACGGTGGCCGTGGCGGCGGAGGAACTGGGCGCCAGCATCGGCGAGATCGGGCGCCAGGTGTCGGTGTCGGCCACCATCGCCGCCAAGGCGGTGGCGGAGGCGACGCGCACCAACCAGGCCGTGTCCAGCCTGACGACGGCGGCCGAGCAGATCGGCGCTGTGGTGGCCCTGATCGCCGACATCGCCGGGCAGACCAACCTGTTGGCCCTGAACGCCACCATCGAGGCGGCGCGCGCGGGCGAGGCGGGCAAGGGCTTCGCCGTGGTGGCGTCGGAGGTGAAGGCCCTGGCCAATCAGACGGAACGGGCCACCAACGACATCCGCCAGCAGATCGAATCCATGCAGGCCGCGACGGGGGAGGCGGCCGGCGCCATCGCCGCCATTGGCCAGACCATCGGCCAGATCGACCACATCACCACCACCATCGCCGCGGCGGTGGAGGAACAGGGGGCGGCCACGCAGGAAATCGCCCGCAACGTGGCCGAGGCGGCCCGCGGCACCAGCGAGGTCAGCGCCGGCATGAACGGCGTGCGCCAGGTGGCGGAGGAAACGGGGACGGTGGCGAGCGAGGTGCTGATGGCCGCCGACGATTTGACCAGCCAGTCCGATGGCTTGCGCGCCCGCGTTTCCACCTTCCTGGCGGCGCTCCGCGCCGCCTGATCCCCTTTCACGAAGGGCTCCCGAGAAGCCCGCAGGCAGCCCGCAGGCAGAAGGTCATGTTGATGAAGAAAGCCCGGTTCACCGGCTCCGCCCTTGCCTTGGCCGTCGCCGCCCTGTTGGCGGCGGCGGGCGGTGCGCTTGCCGCCGACACGAAGCCGCCCAGCTATCCCAACCAGGCGGACGGCGACGTGGTCGTGCCTGATTTCGCGCTGAGCAATGGGGAGCATCTGGCGAACGCCAAATTCCATTACACCACCCTGGGCACGCCCCAGCGGGATGCGTCGGGCGCCATCACCAATGGCGTGCTGCTGCTGCACGGCACCACCGGCAGCGGCCGCAACTTCCTGAACCCCAGCCTGGGCGGGGAACTGTTCGGGCCGGGCCAGCCGCTGGACGCCGCCAAGTATTTCATCATCCTGGCCGACGGCATCGGCCATGGCGGCTCCTCCAAGCCGTCGGACGGGCTGAAGGGCCGCTTCCCCCACTACGGCTATGTCGACGCGGTCGAGGGCCAGTACCTGACGGTCACCAAGGGCCTGGGCATCAAGCACCTGAAGCTGGTGGCCGGCACGTCCATGGGCGGCATGCAGACCTGGATCTGGGGTGAGCGCCACCCGGGGATGATGGATGCGTTGATGCCCATCGCCTCCCAACCCGTGGCCATCTCCGGTCGCAACATGCTGTGGCGCCAACTGATCATCGATGCCATCCGCAATGATCCGGACTGGAAGGGCGGGGAATACACGACCCCGCCGGCGGGCTATACCCACGCCCTGCCCATCTTCAACATCATGGTCAACAACGCCGCCATCCTGCAGCAGCAGGCGCCCAGCCGGGCGGCGGCCACCACCCTCTACGGCCAGTGGGTGGCGGACTACGGCCGGACCGTGGACGCCAACGACTATCTCTACTGGTTCGAATCGTCCTACGACTACGACCCGGCCCCCGACCTGGAGAAGATCAAGGCCAAGCTGGTGGCGGTGAACTTCGCCGACGACCTGCTGAACCCCGCCGAACTGGGGGTGATGGAGGCGGCGATGACGCGCATCCCCACCGGCCGCTATGTCCTGATCCCGGCGTCGGACCAGACGCGCGGCCACCAGACCCTGACCCAGGCCAAGGTATGGAAGGGCGCGCTGGATGAGGTGTTGAAGTAGCGGTACCGCAAGGTATGAAAGCCGGCTCAGGCGCATGTCCTGGCCGGCTTGCGACGCCTCAGTTCTTGCCGGCGTAGCGATCGGTCGCGCGGATCAGCTGGTCCAGGATGCCGGGTTCGGAATGGGCGTGGCCGGCCCCTTCGATCAGGTGGAAGTCCGCTTCCGGCCAGGCCTTGTGCAGGGCGTAGGCGTAGCGGGCGGGGCAGGGCATGTCGTAGCGGCCATGGACGATGGTGCCGGGGATGTGCCGCAGCTTGTGCGCGTCGCGCAGCAACTGCCCTTCCTCCAGCCAGGCGCCGTGCACGAAATAGTGGTTCTCGATGCGGGCGAAGGCCAGGGCGTAGCGCCCGTCCTGGAAGACCGCGGCCAGGTCCGGATCGGGCAGCAGGGTCACCGTCTCACCCTCCCAGATGGCCCAGGCCTTGGCGGCTTCCAGCTTGGCCGCCTCGTCATCGCCGGTCAGGCGGCGGCGGTAGGCGGCCATCATGTCGTGGCGCTCGGCCTCGGGAATCGGCGCCTGGAAGCGTTCCCACTTGTCGGGGAACATCTCCGACGCGCCGAACTGATAGTACCAGAGCAATTCGGCCCGGGTCAGGGTGTAGATGCCGCGCAGCACCAGCTCGCTCACCCGCTCCGGGTGGGTCTCGGCATAGGCCAGCGCCAGGGTGGATCCCCAGGAGCCGCCGAACACCTGCCACTTCTCCACGCCCGCCATTTCCCGCAGGCGCTCGATATCCGCCACCAGGTGCCAGGTGGTGTTGGCCTCCAGGCTGGCGTGCGGCGTGGACTTGCCACAGCCGCGCTGGTCGAACAGCAGGATGTCGTAGAGGGCGGGGTCGAACAGGCGGCGATGGCCGGGACTGATGCCGCCGCCTGGGCCGCCGTGCAGGAAGACCACGGGCTTGGCCCCCCGGGTGCCGCAGCGCTCGTAATGGATCACGTGTCCATCGCCGACATCCAGCGTGCCGGTTTCATAGGGCTCGATGGGGGGATAGGGCGTGCGCGGCGCGGTCATGGGGCGGCTGTCCTTATTTGGGCGTATCGCCCTCGGTGGCTGTCGTCGCCGGAGCGGAGTCCGGCTCGGCCGGCACCCAGCCGGTCTTGGGGGCGGCGCCGTCCGTCGGTGGCGTCGCGGTGTCGGGGGGCCCGGCAGGTGGCGTCGTGGCGGGCGTCGTCGTGGCTTGGGGCGTCGTGGCTGGGGGCGTCGCGATCTGGGGTGGCTGCGCCGGCTGCGCGGGCGTCGGTTCCGGCGCCGCGGCGGTCTGGGCCGCCTCCGGCTGCGGTGTCGGCGCGGCCGGGGCGGGCACGGCGGTGGCCGGCTCCGGCGCCGTGGGGACGGGTGTGACGGCGGTGGGGGTGACAGGGGCTGGTGTGACCGGTGCGGGGGTGACCGCCACCGCTTGCGCGGGCTTGGCCGGCTTGGACTCGGGCTTTGGTTCCGCCGCCTTCGTCTCCGCCGGCGGGTCGATGGCGACGGTATAGTCGGGCACGATGCGCGCCTGGGCGCCGGTGATGACCAGCACCTTCTGGCCCAGGGGGATGGGGGCGGGCTCGCGCTGGGTGACCGACAGCAGGTCGCCGTTGGGCTTGCGCACGATATATTCCCAGCCGGTGGTGTCGCCGGTCATGTGCTCCGCGCTGGTACCGACGATGGTGCCCACCACGGTGCCGCCCACGGCGCCCAGCGCGCTGCTGGGGCCCAGCTGTGACCCCAGGATGCCGCCCGCGGCCCCGCCGGCCACGGCGCCAACCGTGCCGCTGGCGCTGATCGACACCTGGCGGAAGCCGATGATGATTCCCGGCTCGGCCTTGTTGGCCTGCTGCACGGCGGCGGCATTGTAGGTGTTGGGCGAATAGTCGGCGGCACAGCCGGCCAGCAGAAGGGCGGCCCAGAGGGGGGCGGCCCAGAGCGGGGTGGCGGAAATGACAGTGGCCGGCAGGCCGAACCGGATGGATCGCGACACGGGCGGAACCGTTCCCTGGAAACGACCGGGGCGGGGAGGACCCGGCATAGGCTATATGGACAGTCCCGTGTCATAGGAGATCCATCCCCGGGTGTCACTTGGCAATTTCATGGCGGCATTGTGGCCACCTTGCCATCATGGCGCCGCCCCGCGCCCCAGGCCCCCAACCGGACCCGCCCGTGATGAAGCAGATCCGCCTCAACGCCTTCGACATGAACTGTGTCGGCCACATCCACCAGGGCTTGTGGCGCCATCCGCGCGACCGTTCGACGCAATACACCGACCTGGCCTATTGGATGGAGCTGGCGCGCACGCTGGAGCGCGGTTTGTTCGACGGCCTGTTCCTGGCCGACGTGCTGGGCGTCTACGACGTTTACCAGGGTGGGCCTGAGGTCGCGGTGCGCGAGGCGGTGCAGGTGCCGGTGGGCGATCCCCTGCTGCTGGTCCCGGCCATGGCGGCGGCGACCACCCATCTGGGCTTCGGCGTCACCGCCAATGTGAGCTATGAGCCGCCCTACACCTTCGCCCGGCGCATGAGCACGCTGGACCATCTGACGGGCGGGCGCATCGGCTGGAATATCGTCACCGGCTATCTGGACAGCGCGGCCCGTGCCCTGGGGCTGGACGGCCAGGCGGCGCATGATGACCGCTATGCCGTGGCCGAGGAATACATGGACGTGGTCTACCGCCTGTGGGAGGGCAGCTGGGCCGACGACGCCGTGCGCCGCGACCGTGAGGCGGGGGTGTACGCCGACCCGGCCCGCGTGCGCGCCATCCGCCACCGCGGCCCCCATTTCCGGATGCAGGGTGTGCATCTGGCCGAACCGTCGCCCCAGCGCACGCCGGTGCTGTACCAAGCGGGCTCGTCCGACCGGGGGCGCAAGTTCGCCGCCGCCCATGCCGAATGCGTCTTCGTCAACGGCGGCCCCAAGCCGCACGTCGCCCGCCTGGTGGCCGACCTGCGCGGCCTGGCCCGCAGCCTGGGCCGTGATCCGGCCGACCTCAAGGTCTTCGTGGGCGCCACCGTGGTGGCGGCGGAGACCGACGCCCTGGCCGAGGTCAAGCGGCAGGACTATGAGCGCCACGCCAGCGTGGAGGGCGCCTTGGCCCATGCCTCGGCCTCGCTGGGCATGGACTTCGCCGCCAAGGACTGGGACGAACCCATCCATGCCGGGCAGAGTCAGGCCGTCACCTCCAACATCGAGAACCAGGCCGCCCGCCGGCGGGACAAGGTGCTGACACGGCGCGGTCTGGTGGACGGCCTGCGGCTGGGCGGACGCCAGGCGCCCATCGTCGGCGGACCCGCGACGGTGGCGGATGAACTGATGGCGTGGGTGGACCAGGCGGACGTCGACGGCTTCATCCTGGCGCGCACGGTGACGCCGGAATGCTTCACCGACTTCATCGACCTGGTGGTGCCGGAACTGCAACGCCGGGGCGCCTACAAGACCGAGTACACGCCCGGTACGCTGCGGGAAAAGCTGTCCGGCCAGGGCGCCCGGTTGCCGGACAACCACCCTGCCGCCAGCCGGCGCTGGGCTTAGGCCAACAGATCCGCGCGCGAGACCGGCGGCGTGGGCCTGGCCCACGCCTGCAACAGGGTGACAGTGGGGTGATGTCGGTCAGGCCGCGAACAGGAACAGCGAGAGCAGGGGGGAGGTGTCCCGGATCAGCGTCCGCACCTCCCCTTCCGACACGCGGTCGCGCTCCATCAGCAAGCGCACGATGGGCTCGTCCAGGATCTCGTCCAGCGTCGCTTCCGTCTCTGCCATGATGGTGGTCCCCTTCCGCGCCAGTGAAACAACGGCACGACGATACTGCGATTAAGAATGATTCTCAAATCATCATTTCGCTGTTACCGTACCGGGCATATGCCGGGACGGGCGGGGCAAACGGCTCGTTGGGATGCGGGCGCCTGTGGGTCGAGGGAACCGGGGCATCAGGCCGCCGGCGCCGCCTCCTGCCCTTCCAGCACGGCCACCAGTTCCTCCAGCGCGTGGGTCAGGTGGGTGCGCAGCAGGTCCACGGCTTCCGTGCGCTTGCCGTCGCGGCAAAGGGCCACCAGCGCGTCGTGCTCGGCCATGGAGCGGTCGTGGATGGCCGGGGTGATGGAGAGGTGCAGCCGGACATAGCGGTCCAGGCTGTCGTGGATGCGCTTCACCATCTCCAGCATCACCGGGCGCTGGGCCGGCTCGTACAGCGCCTCGTGCAGCTGCCAGTTCAGGGTGCCCCAGCGGCTGGGGTCGGCGGTGTGCAGGTCCTTCAGCACGCCTTCCGCCTTCTTGATCTGCTTCGCGCTCAACTGCGGGATGGCGCGGTTCAGCAGGTCGATCTCCAGCAGCAGTCGCACCTCGAAATATTCCCGCACCTGGGCGGGGGACAGCTGCGCCACCACCGAGCCCTTGTAGGGGATGGTGGCCACCAGGCCCTCCGCCTCCAGCTGCTGCAGCGCCTCGCGCACCGGGATGCGGCTGACGCCCAGCTTCTGGGCGATCTCATCCTGGCGCAACTGGGCGCCCAGGGCGTATTCGCCGGAAAGAATCATCTGCCGCAGGGCGTCGACCACCTGGGCCGACAACGATTTCCGTTCGATCTTGGCGCGTGCAATCATTTGGTGGCTTCTTGGGAAGGGATGCGGATTGGAAAAGGCGACCCTGTGAATTGCCCCTGAACATCCTTAAAACGGATGTAAAAGCAATTGTTTTTCTAAAATAGGCTAGACGGTTCGGGGCGGACGCGCCATGGGTTGTTGGTGCATGGCCCGGTCTATTTCCCGTTCAGCCTCAAGCGAGGGCGCCACGGCCGTCCGTTCCGGGGATGGGGCCCGGGGACGGGGCGGCGCCGAGCTTGACAGTTTGGATATCGTATCCGATACGCTATCCCCCTGCCAGGGCCACGCGCGCCCAGAGGCATGATCAAAGACGATAACGGGACAGGGCACAGCATGGCGGCGATGGCGGGTGCGGACAGCGGTCCAGGGAATGGCGTCGCGGTGGCGGGTGCGCCGGAGGGCGACGACGCCAGCGGCGGGCATCCCCCCGGTCTCTATCTCCTGTTCGCGGTCGAGTTCTGGGAACGGTTCTCCTATTACGGCCTGCAATCCATCCTGATCTTCTTCCTGCTGTGGCACCTGTCCATGGACAAGGTCTCGGCCTATGCCCAGCTCGGCGCCTTCGGCGTGCTGGTCTATATGTGCCCGGTGGTGGGCGGGTTCATCGCCGACCGTTGGGTGGGCGCCCGCCATGCCGTGCGCGCCGGTGCCGTCCTGCTGATGCTGGGCCACGGGCTGATGGCCTGGCAGCCGGCGCAGACGGTGGAACGGCTGGTGACGCCCGACGCCAGCTATGACCTGAAGCGCCCCATCCTCTACCCCGCCGAGGGGGAGGAGGGCGCCCGCCAGGTGGTGGTGAACGGCACCGCCCAGGTGATCACCAGCCTGGTCGGCGTGCCGGATGGCGACCCCGATGTCCGGACGCTGACCTATGCCGGTCCCGACGGCGCCCCGGTCACCCTGGTGGGCCGGCTGGAAAAGAAGCCGGATGGTCCGGGGCTTAAGCTCTTCTATCTGTCGCTGGCGCTGATCGCCGCCGGCGTGGGCCTGCTGAAGCCCAACATTTCCGCCCTGGTCGGCCGCCTTTATGGCCAGCGCCACGCGGCGCGTGACCGGGGATTCCTGATCTTCTACCTGGGCATCAACGCCGGTGGCCTGATGGGCAGCATCGTCTGCGGCTGGCTGGGCGCCGTGCTGGGCTGGGAATGGGGCTTCGGGGCCGCCGGCATCGGCATGGCGGTGGCGCTGGCGACCTTCACCCTGGGCCGCCGCCTGCTGCCGCCGGAGCTGCCGGTGGCCGAGGGTGGGCCCCGCACCGCCGGCACCAGCCGTGGCGGGGTGCTGGCGCTGGCCGGCGGGCTGGCCGTGGCGCTGGCCTGCTGGCTGATCGTCGACCACCCCAAGGTGGTGGGCCATGTGCTGGACATCGCCGCCGTGGCCGGATTGGCCGCCGTTTTCTATTTCGCGCGGAGCTACGATGCGCGCCAGCGCCGCCACCTGGCGCTGCTGCTGCTGCTCATGCTGGTGTCGGTGCTGTACTGGACGCTGTTCTACCAGGGGCCGGCGTCGCTGAACGTCTTCGCCGCCGAATGGACCGACCGCCATATCGGCCCCGTACTGGTCCCGGCCCCCGTGCTGCAGTTCCCCGACAAGGCCTTCGTCATCCTTCTGGCCCTGCCGCTGGCGGGATTGTGGCGCTGGATGGACCGGCGGCGGCGCGATCCCGGCCCGGTCACCAAATTCGCCCTGGGCGTGCTGTTCGTGGGCCTGGGCTTCCTGGCGCTGGCCGGCGGCATCGAGCTGACCCCGGCGGGCCTGCGCGTCGGCGTGGCCTGGCTGCTGTCGCTCTACCTGCTGCAGGAGGTGGGGGAGCTGTGCCTGTCGCCCACCGGCCTGTCGGCCATCACCCGTCTGGCTCCCCCGGCCATCACCAGCCTGCTGGTGGGCCTGTGGTTCCTGTCCACCGCCTATGGCCAGCGCCTGAGCGCGCTGGTGGCCCAGGCGACGGTGGTCGACAGCGGCCTGCCGGCGGCGGCGCAATTGGCCTCATACCAGGCGGTGTATCTGACGGCTGGCCTGTGGTCCTGCGCGGCCGCGGTGCTGCTGCTGTTGTTGGTGGTGCCGCTGCGCCGTCTGAATGATTGACCTGGCAAGTTCCCTCAGGCGCCGGGCGCCGCCATCCGGCAGCTTGGCTTGTTCTCGCTTTTTAGTCCGCTGACGCTCCCCCAAAAGCTCCGGCGGACGCAGTCGCGTCCTACAACGGCATGAGGCATGCTCATGCCGTTGCCATATCTCTCACGATCCTGAAAAAGACGGATTTTTGAAAATGACCAAGGGTGTTGGGGGGCTGTCAGCCCCGGCGGTGCTGTCGACCTTGAAATCCCGGCGGGCGGCGGTGCAGCCCATCACGGCGGAAGAGTTCCGCGCCCGGATCGAGGCGGTGCGCGCCCAGATGGCGGCACGCAAGGTGGACGCCCTGCTGCTGCCGGCGTCTTCCAACCTGCTGTATTTCACCGGCCTCGATTGGCACCCCAGTGAGCGGCTGACGGCGGCGCTGATCCTGAAGGACGGCGATCCCATTTACGTCTGCCCGGCGTTCGAGGAGCCCAAGCTGCGCGGTCACCTCACCATCGGTGACCGGATCCTGACCTGGCAGGAGGATGAAAGCGCCTACGCCCTGGTGGCGGATCTGGTGCGCGGCCAGTCGGGCGGCGGGGCCACCGTGGCGGTGGACGCGCTGGGCTATGCCGGCGTGTTCTTCGATCTGGCGGCCAGTCTGCCGCAGGCGACGCTGGTCGACGCGCGGCCCCTGACGGAGGCCTGCCGGCGGGTGAAGTCGGCGCATGAGATCGCCCTGCTGTCCCATGCCAAGGCCATCACGCTGGAGGTCCACCGCCTGGCGGCCGGCATCCTGCGTCCCGGCATCACCCCGGATGAGGTGGTGGCCTTCATCGGCCAGGCCCATCGCGCCCTGGGGGCGGACGGCGGCAACACCTTCTGCGCCGTGCAGTTCGGCGAGGCCACCGCCTATCCCCACGGTGCCCCGGGCGAATGGTTCCTGAAGGAGGGCGATCCCGTCCTGATCGACACCGGCTGCGCCATCGAGGGCTACAAGTCGGACATCACCCGCTGCTACGCCTTCGGCCACGCCTCCATCGAATACCGCCGGGTGTGGGAGGATGAGCGCGACGCCCAGATGGCGGCCTTCAACGCCGCCCAGATCGGCGTGCCGTGCGAGGCGGTGGACATCGCCGCCCGCAGCTTCCTGGAATCGCGCGGCTACGGCCCTGGCTACCAGGTGCCGGGCTGCCCCCACCGCACCGGCCACGGTGTGGGCCTGGACCTGCATGAGCCCGCCTACATCGTCGGCGGCAACAAGCAGCCGCTGGAAGCTGGCCTTTGCTTCAGCGTGGAGCCCATGCTGTGCCTCTACGGCAAGTTCGGCGTGCGCTTCGAGGACCATGTCTACATGACGGAAGACGGCCCCCGCTGGTTCACCACCCCGCCGACCGACGTGGATAACCCCTTCGGGTTGCATCATTAAGCGGGGCATCCAGCCGCATGGTCCATTGATCATGCGGCTGTAGCCCGCGACTGCGGGTGCCGGACGTTTCCGGGGAGCATCAGCGGACCGGAAACGGAGGACAAGCCAAGGGCGCGGATGCGCCCGCCCGGCGTCTGAGGGCGAAAAAAAGGGCCGATCCGCGAGGACCGGCCCTTGTCAGGATGTGCCTTGGGAGGAAACGCCAGATCTAAGCCAGGCTTGGGACTTAGACCTGGAAGCCACGCCAGAACGGATCCTGGGTGGGGTCGACGTAAATGGTGTTGAGGCCGGTCTGCACCGCCCAGCCCTTGATGGACGGGCGGATGCTGGGGAAGTCGCCGAGCTTGCCCGCACTTTCCACGCGGCCCTCGAACAGGCTGCCGATGATGCTCTCGTGCACGAAGCTCTGGCCGACGCTGAGCTTGCCCTGGGCCGCCAGGTGGGCCATGCGGGCCGAGGTGCCGGTGCCGCAGGGCGAGCGGTCGATGGCGCGGTCGCCGTAGAACACGGCGTTGCGGCCGTGGGCGTCCCGGTGCTTGGGCTTATCCACCCACATCACGTGGCTCAAGCCCCGGATGGTGCTGTCCAGCGGGTGGACGGGGGTGATCTTCTCCCGCACCAGCTGGCGCACCAGGCCGCTGTAATGGATGATCTTCTGGGCGCCCAGGTCGTCGATGCCCTTGTAGGCGCCTTGCGGCTCGATGATGCCGTAGAAGTTGCCGCCGTAGCTGATGTCCAGGGTGATGGGGCCCAGCTCCGGCACCTCGATGGTGATGCCCCGGCTGTGCAGGAAGCTGTCGATGTTGAACAGCCGTACCCAGGTCACCTTGCCGGCCGCCATCTCATACTCGACGCCGATCTGGCCGGCGGGCACGTCCAGCACCAGCTTGCCCGGCGTGCGGGGGCGGATCAGGCCGTGTTCCAGGGCGAAGGTCACCATGCCGATGGTGCCGTGACCGCACATGGGCAGGCAGCCCGAGGTCTCGATGAACAGGATGGAGGCGTCGGCCTCCGGGCTGCACGGCGGGTAGACGAAGCCGCCCGACATCATGTCGTGGCCGCGCGGCTCAAAGCACAGCGCCGTACGGATCCAGTCGAAGCGCGACAGGAAATCCTGGCGCTTCTCGCTCATCGTGGCGCCCACCAGGGGCGGGTGGCCGCCCATGACCAAGCGCACCGGGTTGCCGCAGGTGTGCCCGTCGATGCAGGCGAAGGTTTGACGGCCCGTGGGCAGCACGGGATCGCCGGTCGGAGCGCTGGGGGCGGTGGTCATGGGAGCAGGCCTTCAAGGCAGATGACTACTGGGGATACTGGCGAAACTGGAACTGGTTCCCCAGTTCCAGTTTCGCTAGCCCGCGACGGCGGGCGCCGGAGCGAGCACCGCAGGGCGCAGCGAGAATAGCCAAGCCAGCGGACGCTGGCGCCGGCGCTTGAGGAAAACGAACAAGCCCCGCCGGCGTCTGAGGGAACTACTTAGAGACTCGGACGAGTCGCGGCGGCCTTCTCGACCATGGCGATCACGTCGGCGCGGGTCTGGCCTTCCAGGAGGTAGCGCGGCGGGCGCACGCGCTCGGAACCCCGGCCCATCACCTGCTCAGCCAACTTGATACTCTGCACCAGGTCGTGGCGGGCATCCAGGTGCAGCAGCGGCAGGAACCAGCGGTAGATGGCGCGGGCCTTGGCCAGGTCGCCGGCGACGACGGCGTCATAGAGCGCCACCGACTCCTTGGGGAAGGCGTTGGTCAGGCCGGAGATCCAGCCCTTGGCGCCCAGCAGCAGGCCTTCCAGGGCCACGTCGTCCAGGCCCGCCATCAGCATCAGCTTGGTCTCGTCGATGGCATTGGCGAGATCGGTGAAGCGGCGGGTGTCGGGGGCCGATTCCTTCAGCGCCACGATGGTCGGAATTTCCGCCAGGCGCTGCAGCAGGGCCACGCTGATGTCCACGCGGTAGGCCGGCGGGTTGTTGTACAGCATGATGGGCAGCGGCGAGGCGGCGGCCACGGCGGCGAAGTGGCGGAACAGCTCTTCCTCGGTCGGCACGTACACCATGGCCGGCAGCAGCATCAGGCCGTCGGCGCCGATTTCGGCGGCGTCCCGGGCATAGGCGACGGCGCGCGGCGTGGTCAGCTCCGACACGCCGGTGATCACGGGCACGCGGCCGGCGGTCACTTCCTTGGCGGCGGCCAGGACCTTGCGCTTCTCGTCAGGCTCAAGGGAGTTGTTTTCGCCCACGGTGCCCATGATGATCAGGCCGTGCACGCCGTCGCGGATCAGCCCGTCGATCACCCGCTGCGTTTCCGCCAGGTTGATGCTGAGGTCTTCGTTGAACTGCGTCGTCACCGCGGGGAACACACCGCGCCAGTTGGGCAGGGCCATCTCTTAAAACCTTTCACGATTCCGCATACGCGCTTGTCGGCATGCGCTCCGATGGATACTATAATGGGATATTGTATCCAATCAAGGGACTCCGCACATGTCGGCCGCTGATAATAGCCGCAACCCACCCATGCCGTTCCGCCCCGGTGCCGGCACCATCGCGGTGGTGGGGGCGGGTGTGGTGGGCACGGCGACGGCGTTGGCCCTGGTGCGCGACGGCCATGAGGTCGTCCTGATCGACAGGGATGAGCCGGGGCGCGGCTGCTCCTATGGCAATGCCGGCCACATCGCCACCGAACAACTGTTGCCCCTGGCGTCCTTCGCCACGTTGCGCCGCGTGCCGCGCCTGTTGTTGAATCCCAAAGGCCCGCTGGGTATCCGCAAGGGCGCCCTGCCCATCCTCGCCCGGGGGTGGGCCAAGGATTTCCTGGCCGCCTGCCTGCCGCGCGCCCACGCCCAGGGCACCGCGATCCTGTCCGGCCTGATCGAAACCGTGGTGCAGGACTGGCGCGGCCTGCTGGTGGGCACGGGCGCCGAGGCGCGCTTCCAGACGCGTGGCCATCATAGCGTCTGGGAAAGTGCCGCACCGGAGGCCGCCATCGCGGCATCCGTGGCCGCCGCCCAGGCCCTGGGCGTGCCCGTCACCAACTGGGGCTCCCGGCCTGAGGATTGGCCGGCCTTGCCCGAGGCCCTGCGGCACCGGGTGACGGGCGGCATGACCTATACCGGCACGGGCCACGTCAACGACCCCTTCGGCCTGACCCAGGATCTGGTGGCAAGCTTCCTGGCCCGTGGCGGGCGCATCGAGAAGGCGGACGTCCAATCCCTGGAAACCGACGGGGCGGGCTGGCGGCTGCGCCATGGCGGTGGCGTGATGACGGCCGACGCCGTGCTGGTGGCGCTGGGCGTCGACTCGGGCACCTTGCTGGAGCCCCTGGGCTATCGCGTCCCGATGATCGCGGAGCGCGGTTATCATGTCGTGGTGCCGGGCGACTCGGGGCTCGACCGCCCGGTGGTGTTCGAGGACCGCACCGTTATCGTGACACCCATGGCGATGGGCCTGCGCGCCACCAGTTTCACCGATTTCAACGGCCCCGATGACGCGCCCGATCCCCGCCGCCCGGCCCTGCTGCGCCACCATCTGCGGGAGGTCGGCCTGATGGCCCCCGGTGGGGACAGCAGCGAATGGACGGGGTGTCGTCCCAGTTTGCCCGACTACCTGCCCATGCTGGACGCCAGCCGTCGGCACCGCGGTCTGTATGCCGCCTGTGGTCATCAGCACCTGGGCCTGACCTTGGCCGCCGTCAGTGCGCGCCGCATGGCCGATATCGTCGCCGGCCGCACGCGGCCGGACCCGGCCATGGCCCTGGACCGCTTCTCGTAAGGCGCCCTCATCCCTCACTTCCGTCCTATGACCGGAGGCGTAGTTCTTCAAGATGCAAAATCGTATACGATATCCCAAACCAGCTTGGCAGTTGGGTCCCTTTGCTCCGCCGCCCGCATCGCCGGCGGCCCATGGCGTTTATGCCGGGGCGCCCCAATCTGATCACGACAACAAATCCAAAAACACAGGGGCATGGTGATGGCGCGTGAGCTGGGAGACAACCCCATGACGAATTTCAGTGCGCCGTCGCGGCGCACCATCCTGCGCGGCGCGGCCTCGGCCGCCGCCCTGATGTCCCTGCCGGCGGTGGCGGCCCCGCTTGCGCCGCCCTTGGCGTCCGGCACGGCCCAGCCCTTCCCGCTGTCGGCCGTGCGGCTGAAGCCCTCGCCCTTCAAGGCGGCGGTGGATGCCAACACGCGCTATCTGCACAGCCTGGAACCCGACCGCCTGCTGCACAACTTCCGTACCGGCGCCGGGCTTGAGGCCAAGGGTGCGGTCTATGGCGGGTGGGAGGCCGACACCATTGCCGGCCACACCCTGGGCCACTATTTGAGCGCGCTGGCCCTCATGCACGCCCAGACCGGCGACGCGGAATGCAAGCGGCGGGTGGACTACATCGTCGCCGAACTGGCGGAGTGCCAGAAGGCCCAGGGCGACGGCTATGTCGCCGGCTTCACCCGCAAGCGCGGCGACATCGTCGAGGACGGCAAGGTCGTGTTCGATGAACTGCGGCGTGGCGACATCCGCTCCGCCGGGTTCGACCTTAACGGCTGCTGGGTGCCGCTGTACAACTGGCACAAGCTTTATGCCGGCCTGTTCGACGCCCAGACCCTGTGCGGCAACACCCAGGCCCTGGACGTGGCCGTCAAGTTGGGCGGCTATATCGATGGGGTGTTCAGCCACCTGAATGACGAGCAGGTCCAGAAGGTGCTGGATTGCGAGCATGGCGGCATCAACGAGAGCTTCGCCGAACTCTACGCCCACACCGGTGATCGCCGCTGGCTGCTGCTGGCGGAGCGGCTCTACCACGCCAAGGTGCTGGTACCCCTGTCGGAAGGCCGGGATGAGCTGGCCAACATCCACGCCAACACCCAGATCCCCAAGCTGATCGGCCTGGCCCGCCTGGCGGAACTGACGGGGGCGGAACGCCATGCCAAGGCCTCGGCCTTCTTCTGGCAGACGGTGACCACCAACCATTCCTATGTCATCGGCGGCAACGCGGACCGCGAGTATTTCCAGGAGCCGCGCTCCATCTCGCGTCACATCACCGAACAGACCTGTGAGGGCTGCAACAGCTACAACATGCTGAAGCTGACCCGCATGCTGTACGCCCGCCAGGCCGACGCGCGCTATTTCGACTTCTATGAGCGCGCGCATTTGAACCATGTGCTGGCGCAGCAGAACCCGGAAACGGGCATGTTCACCTACATGACGCCGCTGATGTCCGGCGCGGCGCGCGATTTCTCCACCCCCACCGAGGATTTCTGGTGCTGTGTCGGCAGCGGCATGGAAAGCCACGCCAAGCATGGCGAGAGCATCTACTGGCGGGCCAACACGGGAAACGGCGGCGCGGAGGATCTGGCCGTCAATCTTTACATCCCCTCCACCCTCACCTGGGCGGAGCGTGGGGCGGTGGTGGAACTCGACACCCGCTATCCGGAAGCGGAGACGGTGCTGCTGACGCTGAAGGCGCTGAAGCGCCCGGCCACGTTCGCCATCAGCTTCCGCATCCCCGCCTGGTGCACCGGCGCCACGCTGGCGGTGAACGGCAAGCCGCAGGAGATGCAGGCGCGGAACGGCTATGCCGTCGTGCGGCGGGAATGGAAGGCCGGCGATGCCGTCGCCTTGCGACTGCCCATGGCGCTGCGCCTGGAATCGACCAACGACGATGCCGACACGGTGGCCTTCCTGCACGGCCCCCTGGTGCTGGCGGCCGATCTGGGCCCGGCGCCGAAGAGTGAGGCGCCCACCGGTTCCCCCCAACCGACGCCGGTGGCGGAGGCCTTCCAGGGGCCCGCGCCAGCCCTGGTGGCGGCGTCCGTCCTGGATGGCTTTCAGCGTGCCGCCCCCGATGCGATGGTGTGGCGGACCGCCGGCATTGGCCGGCCGGGCGACATGGAGTTCAAGCCCTTCTATCAGCAGTACACCCGGCGCACGGCCGTCTATTTCAAGCGCTATACCGAGCCGCAGTGGAAAACGGCCGAAGCGGCCCTGGCACAGGAGGCCGCGCGCCAGCGCGACATCCAGGCGCGCTCCGTCGACGTCATGCACCTGGGCGAGATGCAGCCGGAACGCGACCATGGGCTGGAGGCCAAGACCTCCTACCCCGTGACCTACCGGGGCCGGAACGGGCGTGACGCGCGTACGGGCGGCTTCTTCGAGTTCAAGGCCAAGGTTCGGTCCGGCGCCCTGGTGCTGCAGGCCACATACTGGGGCGACGAGCGCCGCCGCTGGTTCCACATCCTGGTCGATGGCACCCGCATCGCCACGCAAAAGCTGGACGCGGAACGGCCGGGTGCGTTCTTTGATGTGGAATACCCCATCCCCGCCGATCTGACGGCGGGCAAATTCACTGTCGTCATCCGGTTTGAGCCGGAGACCGGCTATTCCGCGGGACCGGTCTTCGGTTGCCGCGTCGTCGCAGCGTCAGCCTCTCAGGGAGCGCCTATCTGATGAACCGCCTGCCTTCCAATCGACTGGCCGCCCGCCTGCTTGTCGGTACCGCCCTTTTCGTGAGCGCCGTGTCGATCGGTCAGGTGACCGGGCCCCTGGCCACCGTGGCGCACGCCGCCACGCCCGCCAATCCTGTGGCCGGCAAGGCGGACGCCCAGTTCAAGGCGATCTACACCAAGGAATGGACGTGGCGGCAGGAGGAGTTCAAGGGCGAGGACGACGAGGACAGTACCGACCAGGTCACCAACCACCTGCCCAAGGTCGACGCCGCCACCCAGGACCGGCGCTTGAAATATTGGGATGGCATCATGAAGGAGTTGGAGGCCGTCCCCCAGGCCGACCTCTCGCCCGAGGCCAAGGTCAACTACGGCATCTATCGTGACCAGATCGCGGTGTTGCTGGCCAGCCAGCAGTTCCGTGACTATGAAAAGCCGCTGAACGCCGACAGCTCCTTCTGGTCCAATCTGGCCGGTGGCGCGCGCAAGCCGTTCCATACGGCGGCGGAGTACAAGGCCTTCATCGGCCAGATGAATGACATCCCGCGCTATTTCAACGAGCAGATCGTGAACATGCGCGCCGGCCTGAAGCGCGGTTTCACCCCGCCCAAGGTGACGCTGGCCGGCCGCGACAGCGGCCTGGTGAACGTGGTCGAGGCCAAGACGCCCGAAGACAACGTCTACTACACGCCCTTCAAGCAGATGCCGGACAGCATCCCGGCCGCCACCCAAACGGAATTGCGCGCCGCCGCCGTGGCCGCCATCACCAAGTCGGTGGTGCCCGCCCACCAGGCGCTGCTGAAGTTCGTGCGCGAGGAGTACTTCCCCGGTGCCCGCACCGACCTGGCGGCGGAGACGCTGCCGGACGGCAAGGCCTACTACCAGTCCAAGATCAAGGAATTCGCCACCGTCGACATGACGGCCGACCAGATCCACAAGATCGGCCTGGATGAGGTCGCCAAGATCCACGCCCAGATGCTGGACGTGATGAAGGAGGTGAAATTCCAGGGCGACTTCCCCGCCTTCCTGAAATTCCTGCGCACCGATCCGCAGTTCTACGCCAAGACGCCGGAAGAGCTGCTGATGCGGGCGGCGTGGATCGCCAAGAAATTCGACGGCAAGGCCGACCAGTATTTCGGCTACCTGCCGCGGTCGCGCTTCGCCATCATCCCGGTGCCGGCGGACATCGCCCCCTTCTACACCTCCGGCCGCGGCGGTCCCGGCGTCTACCTGGTCAACACCTACAATCTGCCGGCCCGCGCCCTCTACTCCTTGCCGGCGCTGACCCTGCACGAATCCGCTCCCGGCCACGCCTTCCAGATGCCCATCGCGGCGGAACAGAAGGATCAGCCGGAATTCCGGCAGAAGGTCTACATCTCCGCCTATGGTGAGGGCTGGGCGCTCTACTGCGAGAAGTTGGGCGAGGAGATGGGCATGTATGAGACGCCGTATGAGCGCTTCGGCATGCTGAGCTACCAGATGTGGCGCGCCGCCCGCCTGGTGGTGGACACCGGCATCCATGCCAAGGGCTGGACGCGCGAACAGGCCCAGCAATACCTGCACGACAACACGGCCCTGGCCGACCATGAGATCGAGACGGAGGTCGACCGCTACATCGCTTGGCCGGGCCAGGCGTTGTCCTACTATCTGGGCGAGATGGCCATCCTGAAGGCCCGCGCCAAGGCGGAGAAGGCGCTGGGCCAGAAGTTCGACCTGCGCAACTTCCACGACACGGTGCTGAAGCTGGGGTCGGTGCCGCTGCCGGTGCTGGAGGCCCGCATCGACCGCTTCATCGCCGAGGGCGGGAAGAGCCCCTACCCGGCGCAGTAAGCGCGCTGGCCGGGACCAGCGGCCGGGGGCGTCTCCGCACGGGCACCCGTCCCCGTTTTGTTCCTGTGATGCCTTCCGCTCAAGCGGATGGGGGTGTATCAAGCCCTTACCCCCATCTTCTTGAGCAGGACGCGCGTCCATGTCCCTCGATCTCCTCTCCCTGGCCCTCGGTTTCGTGGCGGCGCTGGTCGTGGCCCTGGTGGCCGCGCGCGTGGCCGGCGCTGGCGCGCGGGCGGCGCAAGCGGAACGGCTGGCCGCGCTGGAAGCCGACCTGGCGGACCTGCGCGACGCCAAGGCCGAAATCGATCGCCGCCTGGCGGTCGAGGGGGAACGGGCGTCCCGCGTGCCCTTGCTGGAACGCGACCTGTCGGCCGTGCGGGAGGAGAAGGCGCGGCTGTCCCAGGACCTGGCCGCCTCGCGCGAGGCGCTGGTGCGCGAGCTGAAGCAGGCGGAGGAGAAGCTGCTTCTGCTGTCCCAGGCGCGGGAGGCGATGGCCAAGGAATTCAAGGTCCTGGCCGACGAGGTGATGACCCGCCACGGCGAGACCTTCGCCAAGCAGAACCGCAGCCAGCTGGACGGCCTGCTGGCCCCCTTGCGGGACCGCATGGTGGAATTCCAGCAGGGCCTGCAACTGGCCCATACGGAAAGCGCCAAGGACCGGGCCGCCCTGGCCCAGCAGATCCGCCAGCTGACCGACACCAGCGCCCGCATGACCAGCGAGACGCATAATTTGACCCAGGCGCTGAAGGGCAAGGCCCAGACCCAGGGCGCCTGGGGCGAGATGATCCTGTCCACCATCCTGGAACGCTCCGGCCTGCGCGAGGGTGAGGAGTACGTGACCCAGGAAAGCCGTACGGATGCCGAGGGTGGCCGGCTGCGCCCCGACGTGGTGGTGAACCTGCCGGGCGGCCAACGGGTGGTGATCGACGCCAAGGTGTCGCTGACGGCCTTCGAGGCGCACGTGAACGCGGATACCGAGGTGGAGCGCATGGCGGCGCTCGCCCGCCACGTCGTCTCGCTGCGCGCCCATATCAAGACCCTGGGATCCAAGGATTACACGGGCGCCGTGGGCAGCGCGCTGGACTACGTCCTGATGTTCGTGCCCATCGAGGGCGCGCTGGCCGTGGCGGTGCAGGAGGATCCGGCCCTGACCGCGTACGCCGCCGACATGAATGTGGCCATCGCCACGCCCACCACCCTGATGGTGGCGCTGCGCACCGTGGCCAACGTCTGGCAGGTGGAGCGCCGCAACCGCAACGCCGAGGCCATCGCCGACCGCGCCGGCAAGCTGTACGACAAGTTCGTGGGATTTCTGGAGGACATGCGCAGCCTGGGCACCCAGTTGGACCGGGCGCAGAAGACCTATGGCGGCGCCATGACCAAGCTCAGCACCGGCAGCGGCAACCTGGTGCGCCAGGTGGAGCAGCTGAAGGACATGGGCGCCAAGACCTCCAAGGCCATCCCGGTCGATTTGCGCGAGGACGGGCCGGAGGAGAAGTTGGCCCTGGAGGCGGGCGCCCCGCTGCCACCCGGCTGACTCCTTCTGACAAGTTCTGTCCCGCATGACGGGCATTGTGCCCGATAGTCTCACGGAATCAGACTTGACAGCGTTGTCTTATCCTGGAATTCTTCCTCTCAACCATCGGTGGTTGCGGGGGCTGTCCGCTTCGCGCGACCGGTGGAAAAAGCGCAGGGATCGAATCGCCGACGGTTTCCGGCAATCACCACGTCCTTCTTATCCGGCCGCATGGCGCGGTAACGGCACGCCCGTGTTCACGCGCGGGTGCCGGTAGGAGGAGGGGCGGGGCCGGGCACCGCCTGATTGTCTTGAGAGGAAAAGGGGTGTTTCTCCCAGAGCCCCCTTTCGTGGACGGCCGCGCCTTCCGTTGAGGGTTTCAGTCTGGGCAGCCTCAACGGGGCGCGGCCGTCTTTTTTGAAATCGCCGGTTTCCCATTTTTTTGAAATCGCCGGTTTCAAGGCGCACGGTTGTCGCACCCCATCCGTATCAGGTGGGCCGGAACGTCCTCCGGCGCCCCCGGGGGAACCGAGCCATGCCATCCGATCTCGCCAATTTGATGCGCCGCTTCAACGACCGCGGCCGTGGTGTCGACCTGATGGTGCTGGTGGCGGTGTCCGCCTTCCTGACCGCGGTGGTGCTGAGCGCGCCGCCGGAGGCGACGCAGGAGGCCGGGATCGCCCCAGACCCGGTGGTGGTGTCCGCCGGCCGCTGACGCGCCTCAAAGATAGAGTTTACCGAAGAAATACAGGGTCATGGCCACGCCCGTCAGGATGACGAACCGCCGGACAAGCTCGCCGGGCAGGCGGCGGGCCACGGCGGCCCCCAAATAACCACCGGCGATGGCCGCGACCATCATGACCAGGGCGGGGCCCCACACCACCCGGCCGCCCAGGGCGAAGGTCAGGGTGGCGATGGCGTTCAGGCTGCCGCTCAGCAGGGTTTTCCAGGCGTTCATGGCGTGCATGTCGCGCAGGCCGAACAGGGTCATGGCCGCCATGGACAGGATGCCCACCCCGCCGCCGTAATAGCCGCCATAGATGGCGATGACGAACTGGCAGCACAGCAGCGCCGTGGGCGTCAGGTGCAGGCGATCCTTCATCAACGCGGTCAGTTGGCGGCCGAAGGCGAAGACCAGGGTGGCCAGCAGCAACAGCCAGGGCACCAAGGCCACGAACACCGATTCCGGCGTGTTCAGCAGCAGCAGGGCGCCGGCCACGCTGCCCGCCAGGCTGACCGCCACCATGGGCACCATGCCCACGCCCTGGATGGGCTGGAAATCGCGCCGATAGGCGTAGACGCTGGCGAACGATCCGGGGAACAGGGCCACGGTGTTGGTGGCGTTGGCGGTGACGGGCGGCAGGCCCGCGAACACCAGGGCCGGAAAGCCAAGGAAGCTGCCACCGCCGGCGACGGCGTTCAGGATGCCGGCCGCGAAGGCGGCGCCGATCAGCAGGGCCCAGGTCCAGGGATCCATTCGGGGGGGCGGTGTCCAGTGCGGTTGGTGGCGGGCGCCCCGGGTATGCCGTCCTTCGCGGGCGGTCTTAGGGGGCGGGGAGCGTCGGCGCGTCGTGCAGCACGCGATAGAGCTGGAACCCCTTGCCCTCATGAACCAGGTCGGCCAGGCCCGTCAACTCCCGATGTCCGGCCTCGGTGTTCAGGACGATGACGTAGTCATAGTCACGCCGCCAGTCCTGCCAGAAGTAGGTGCCGACGGGGAAGGGGGTGGCCACCGCCTTCATCATCTCCCCCGTGCTGGGCGGATCGCCATCCTCGCGGTCCACGCGCTCGGTATAGGCGGGCTTGACCGCCAGCACCTGCTTGCCCGCCACGCTGAAGGCGGTGCTGACCAGGCTTTGCCGGTCGATGATGGCCAGGCAGGGCGCATGGCTGAAGGCGGCGTTGAAGTTGACGTCGCCCGTCGGCACCGTCGCCTCCGCCACCAGGATGGTGGAGCCGGGCTCCACCACCGCCATGGACGCCCGCATATCCTTGTACACCTGGCCCAGGGGCAGCCAGTCGCCGATCATGACCACGCTGCGCGCCACGATGATGGCCAGGATGGCGCCCAGCGCCGTCAGTCGGCCCAGGCGGCTGCGGAATTCGAAGCGCACGAAGCCCAGGCCCAGGAACAGCAGGGCCACCGGCAACCGTTCGTCGGCATAGGCCGAGCCGAACAGGATGGTGGGCATGGCGATGTAGGTCGCGGCCCCCGTGGCCAGCAGCATCCAGCCGGCGGCATGCAGGTGCATGCGCCGGGTGGCCAGCAGGGCCACGACCACGGCCAGCCCGACCAGGCCCAGGGGCACCTCCCAATTCTCATGGAAGGTGGTGACGAGGAAGCGCAAGCCCTCGCCCTTGCCGACCCAGCTCCACACCACCTGGTCGGCCAGGCCCATGGTCGGGCTGAGCGCCAGCAGGGGCAGGACCACCAGGAAGGGCAGGGCCATCAGGCCCAGATGGCGCAGCGCCTGGCGCCAGGGCCGGCGGGCCAGGTCCGGCGCCTCCAGGCAGAAGATGGCCATGCCATAGAGGCCGACGGCGAACAGATGGCAGAAGAACAGCACCAGCACCGTGACGGTGGAGGCGGCCAGACGCCGCAGATGCGACTGGCGGCGCAACGACAGGCGGATGGCCGTGCCCCACAGGGCCAGGCCGATGCCGAACAGGAAGTTGGTGAAGCCCAGCAGGAAGATGCCATTGTACATGAAGGCCATGGCCAGCAGGGCGTTGGCGCCGCCCGGCCCATGCTCCGCCCGGTGCAGGGCGCGGTGCAGGGCCCAGGTGCCGGTGACGATGCTGACGACGATGGCGGCGATGAACAGCTTGCCGGCGGCGAACACGTTCACCACCTTGACCAGGGGGGGCACCACCAGGTCCATGGCCAGGTTGGGGATGACCTGCCAGTCGATGGTGTAGAACCGCTGCAGCAACGGTTCCTGGCTCAGGCGCGCGATGATCTGCATGCGCGCCAGATGGTTGGCGTAGTCCGTCAGCGGCGGCACCAGCACGAAGAACAGCGGGGTCAGGACCACCGCCAAGGCGAACAGGCCCAGCGCCGTGGCCACGGGCAGGTCCAAGCTACGGGGGCGGGCATCGCTGCGCGCGCTGGCATCCAGGGCAACCATCATTTCCGCCAATTAACAGGCCGCTCCCGCAGCGCACAAGACAATCAAAAGAGAGGCAGCCCGCGAATGGGGAATACGGGATCCCCGTTTATGCCGGCGCTACACTTTGCCTCATCCGCGCACGCCCTGACAGCGCGCCGATGGTGCCGGCCCTTCCTGGAAGCCAGGCCACGCGCGGGGTGGGCCACCGCCGGCCAGACGCGGCGGCCTTCCGCTAAATTTTTTGATGGGCTGGCGATTTGCCATTCCCGGCTTGTGTCGCGCGTCCGATTCCCCTAACGAAGCGGGCGAACGACGGCCCTGGCGGAACGGGCCGCGCGGAACAACAGGTGGGCACATCCTCCGCTCAAGCCGTTCGGGGGCCGCGCATCTACGCTCCATTTTCAAGGATTTGGGCATGCAGGCACAGCTCAGGGCACGCGTTCGGCATCCGGTGGGTTTCTGGTTCGTTTTCTGGGGTGAGTTGGCCGAGCGCGCCTGCTACTACGGCATGCGGACCCTGCTGGCGTTGTACATCACCTCCCAGCTGGGCTTTTCCGACAGCGACGCCGCCACCGTCATCCAAATCTTCATGGCGTCCTGTTATGCCCTGCCCCTGGTTGGCGGCTACATCGCCGACCGCTGGCTCGGCCGCTATCCCACCATCATCTTCTTCTCCTTTCCCTACATCTTCGGCCAAGTGGCTTTGGGTTTCGCCGGCAGCCCGTGGATGCTGTACGCCAGCCTGGGCCTGCTGGCCATGGGCGCCGGCGCCATCAAACCCAACGTCAGCCCGATGATGGCCCGCATGTACCAGGAACAGGGCAAGGAAGCCCTGATGGACAAGGCCTTCAGCTACTTCTACGTGGCCATCAACGTCGGGGGCTTCGTCACCTCCTACGCGCTGCCGTGGGTGCGCGACAAGGCGGGCTACCAGGTGGCGCTGATGTTGCCGGCGGCGCTGATGACCGGGGCCTTGATCGTGTTCGCCGCCGGTCGGCGCTTCTATCCGCAGGAAAGTGCCGCCAGCCGCGCGGCCGCCCGGACCCAAGGGGGACCCGGCCAGGCCAGCATGACGCCGGAGGAGCGCGTCCGCCTGATGCGCATGCTGCTGGGCTTCCCCATGATCCTGGTGTTCTGGATGGCCTACGACCAGACGGCCACCACCTGGGTGTTCTTCGCCCGCGACTATATCGACCTGAACCTCTGGCCCTTCGGTGTCGACCTGACCCCGGACCAGATGCAGGCGGTGAATCCGCTGATGATCATCCTGCTGACCCCCATCTTCAACGCCGTCTGGGGGTGGGTGGACCGCCGCCGTGGCGTCCTGACCCCGGCGCGGACCAAGGTGTTCGTGGGCTTCGGCATCACCGCGCTGTCCATCGCCATCATGGCGGTGGCGGGCGGGCTGGCCAGCAAGGAGCATCCGGTCAGCATCTGGTTCATGCTGACGTCCAACGTGCTGTTGGGCTTCGGCGAGCTGTGCATCAGCATGATCGGCCTGCAATGGGCCTATATGGAGGCGCCGGCCCGCCTGAAATCGTCGATCACCGCGGTCTTCTACCTGACCATTTTCGCCGGCGACATGGTGGGCGGCCTCTATGTGCAGCTTTATGACCGGCTGTCGCCCTTCGCCTACTTCGGTGGCCAGGTGGCGGCCCTTCTGGCGGCCGGGGCCATCTTCTACGCCGTGGCGCTGCGGCGCCAACGCGCGGCGGCTTAATACCGTCCCTCAATCGCCGGGCGCGACCATCCGGTCGCTTGGCTTCCTCGCTCCGTTCCTTCGGTACTCGCTCCGGCGGACGCGGTCGCGTCCTACAGCGGCACGAGATCGGAATCTCGTGCCGCTGTTATAATATCGTCCCTCAATCGCCGGGCGCGACCATCCGGTCGCTTGGCTTCCTCGCTCCGTTCCTTCGGTACTCGCTCCGGCGGACGCGGTCGCGTCCTACAGCGGCACGAGTCGGAATCTCGTGCCGCTGGTGGAAGCCGCCGCCGGCCCCGCGGCCGCAAAAAGAAAAGGCCGCCATCCCCTGCCTGGGACGGCGGCCTTTTTCTTTTGCGAGCCCACGTTCAAAACGGCGGGGCCTCATGGGGGCGGGGGCCTCTGAACGGGGCCACGCTCCGGGTGTCAGGGTGCAGGGGCGCCTGGCTTCAGGCCGCGCCCGCCGTAGGGGTGGCTTCGGTCAGGCCGTTGTTCAGCGCCCAGATGGCGGCCTGGGTGCGGTTGTTGCAGTTGATCTTACGCAGCAGGCTTTTCAGGTGAACCTTCACCGTCGCCTCGGTGATGTGCAGGCCGTTGGCGATGACCTTGTTGCTTTCACCTTTGACCAGGGCGCGCAGGATTTGGGTTTCCCGCATCGACAGGCCTTTGTGCGGGCCGCCGGAACCGACGCCGGGATGGCTCTGTTGGGTCAGCAGCAGCGCCAGGTCGGACGGGAAGACCTTTTCCCCCAGCATGACGAGATGCAGGGATTGGATCAGGGCGTTGGACGACCGGTCCTTGGTCAGGTAACCGTCAATACCGGCTTCCAGCGCCATGCGCAGGCGGGGGGCGTCGAAGCCGTTGGTCAGATAGACCAGCCGGGCTTCGGGGAACAGGCTGTGCAGTTGGCTGGCGGCCGTCCGCAATTCACCCGCGTCGGTCACGTCGAACAGGACCAGCGCGATGCCCTTGCCGGACGGCTGGGCCAGGGATGTATCATTTGGTGTGGGATTGTTCAGTTCCGTCCGCACGCCGTCAACGTCCCGCGCTTCGGAAACCACGCGAAAATCCTGCGGGAGCAGTTGCCTTAGTCCTTGACGGAACAGGGTACTCGGGTCGATCACCAAAACATCATGGTTGGCCATGATCCAAACCTCCGACGCAGATGCAACTCAATCGGAGTGTTTAATATTGGCGCATTCGCCGCATTAGACAACCCTCACTTGTGTCCGGTCGCTTTAGCCCTTTCGCGTAGCCCCCACGCCCTAGCTAGCCAGGAATAACCGGAAGGCGGCTCGAAAGGGATATATGGGTCAGCGGCGGTAGCGCTTTTCCTGCATAATCTCCAGCTGCAGCTGCTGAATCTCCGTGAGCCGCTTCCACTGGCGCTGGATGAGATAATCAATTTTTTCGTGCAGATGGCGAATCTCGAGTTCGGCCTTGAGGTTCACCCGGTAGTCGTTTTCGGACCGCAGGCGATCCTTGGCCTCCTGCCGCTTCTGGCTCATCATGATGATGGGCGCCTGGATGGCCGCCAGGCAGGACAGCAGCAGGTTGAGCAGGATGAAGGGATAGGGATCGAAAGACCTGTCCCCCTGGAAGCCGCTGATGATCATCCAGGCGATCAGGAAGGCGCCGAAGGTCAGGATGAAGGTCCAACTGCCGCCGAAGCTGGCCAGGTGGTCCGACATGCGCTCGCCCAGGGTGCGTTCCTCGGCGTAGCCCTCCTCGATGTTCTCCGCCAGGGTTTCGTGGGTGGCGATGCTTTCGGCCACCTGGCGATCCAGTTCCGTCAGCTCGCCCTTTTCCTGCTGTAGCAGTTCCTCCACGTACAGCGAGCGGTAGCGGGCGATGACGCCGCGGCTGACCAGGCCATCGGCCGGCAGGCCGGGATGATCGCGGCGGATGCGCACCGCCAGGCTGGGGCGCAGGGTGTCCAGGCTGATCAGGTCGCGCTTGGGACGCAACTTGCCGGTAACGCCGCAGGCCACGCGCTTGCTGCCGGTCGGACCGACGCCGTCGGACGCCGGGCCGGCGTCAAGCCCCGCGTCCTCGTCCGCGCCGTCGTTGCCGTCGTCGTCACCCTCCAGCAGGTCGGCCTCCGCCAATTGCTCGGCCTCGTCCGCGAGTTCGGCGGCGATGGCGGCCTCCTGGTCCTCGTCACGCGCCAGATGCGCTGCGCCGTCATCCGGCGGCGTTCCACCGCTGCCACGCCCCTCGTCCATCACTCAATCCTCTCCTCTCGTCGCAGCGGCCCGGCTGCAACGCCGATACTGTTACTGATTATGGGTTCTATAACCGAACCATGACAATTTTCCGCGATCCACCCGCGCGAAGATATGGCCGCGCGCCGGATCCGTCCGTGCACAAGTGTCGCAGCCAAAGAAAAGCCCCGCCGGCGAACCGGCGGGGCTTCCTTGACATCAGCCGTTCCTCCCACGGGGGGAGGGGCGGGCCTTAGAACGTGAACTGGACGCGACCGCCCAACGACTGCCAGTTGTCGCCCACCTGGGTGTTGTTGGTGGCGGACGAGTACTTCTTCAGGTCGATGAACTGATAGTCCAGCATGAAGCGGACGCTGGGGGTCAGGTACCAGTTCAGACCCAGGCTCCAAATTTCCTGCTGGCCGCCGCGCACGCGATTGGCGGTGTTGGTGGCCCAGGTGTCGGAGTTCAGGTTCAGGAAGCTGTAACGCACCACCGCTTCCCAGGTGCCCCACTGGCCAGCGCCCGGGTTGAGGGGCTTGTCGACCGTCGGGGCGCTGAACGCGCCCTGGTTGGCGACGTAGTTACGCTTCTGGCCGGTCAGCACCCAGCCGGCTTCGGCGTAGTAGCCGAAGAAGCTCGGGTCGCTGGTGGCCGTGGACAGGTCCTTACGGCGCTGGATGTCGATCTGGTAACCTTCACCCTGCACCCAGAAGCTGTCGTAACGGGCGGCCAGCTCGCCGCCGTAGATGGCGACGCTGTCGGCGTTGATGTTGCCGGTGCTCAGGATGGAGCCCAGGCCGCCATAGCGGTTTTCCGGACGCTCGGACAGGGACAGGACATGCGAACCGGCGGCGTTCACGCCGTTGGTCTGCGGCGGGGCGTACATGTAGCCGACATCGGCGCCGACATGGACGATGGTGTGCTCGTCATTGATCGGGCGGTAGGCGGCACGGGCGAAGACGGCCTTCTGGTCGTCGGCGACACCCGTCGTGGCGCTGGACGTGACGGACGAGGTGGCGCCCGCGGTGCTGGTCAGCACCGTGGTGCTGCCAAACGGGCTGGTGTTGACGCTGTCACCGGTCAGGTAGACGTCGGCGAAGTAGTTCTCGCCGAAGGTGCGGACACCGGCCGACACGCGGCCTTCGCTGGCGATCAGGCCGGTCACGACGTTGTTGATGCCGGGACGCTCAAGCAGGCCGATGTCGTTGGAGCTGATGGAATCTTCGAAGGTGAAGGCCGGCTGCATGGCGCCGACGTCGATGATCCAGCCCTTGTAGCCGTTATAGGACAGCTGGGCGGTCTGCAGGCGACCGGACTGGTTGAAGCGGCCCGGGAAGTCGGCCGTCACGTTGTAGGTGAAGTCGTTGAACGCCTTGCCGGCGAAGCCGAGGTAGGCGCGACGGAAGTTGAAGCCGTCGGTGATGTCCTTGTTGGCGCGATTGTCGGGGCTCTTCGCATCCTGGAAATTGTAGCCGTAGTCCAGGTGGATGCGCCCGACGGGCTGGAAGCTGAACGCCTTGTCCGCGGACGTGATGGTCGGCACGCCGTTGGGGAAGGTGATGCTGGGCAGGTTGGCGGTGGCGGTGGTCACCGACGTGGCGGCCTTCTCGGCGGCGGCCTTGGATTCGGCGGCGGCCTTGTTGGCGGCGTCGGACTGGGTCGCCAGTGCCTGCAGCTGCGACTGCAGCGCCTGGATCTGCTTGTTCAGCGCGTCGATCTGGGCCTGGGTGGCCAGAGGGGTGGCGGCGGCGGCGGTGGCAGCGTTGGCGCTGGCCTTCTTCTCGGTCTTTTCAGCAGCGGAGGCGCCAGCGGCGGCGAAAGCCACACCCAGCACCGTGCCAGCGAGCAACACGGTCTTCAGCTTCATTCTTTGATTCTCCCATCATCCGGTCTACGGCATGCCGCCCAAGTCCCGGTGGTTGCGGGGCCGACGTCACGCGTTTGGAGCGTTGGGCTGCGGCCCTAACGAAGCGCTCGGTAGCAATATAGCATGACAGCGAGACTGCTGAAGTCTGACAGATTTATGAAAGCGGCCAGCTGTGGCCCAGATGCAACAGTTTCGAGTCGGGGGTTTTAGGGGCCTTAAAGTAAGGCTGGCCAACAAATTCCCCCCCGTCGCAATAGAAGGTGGCGTGGTTATACCGGCCATAAAAAAAGGTCCGGTCGTCCCATCGTATCTATAGTGTGGTGAATAGGGCGCACCCCGGGAGGCTGCTTGGCCCCCTGAATACGGGAGTGGGCAGCCGCAGAAAAAGCACCGCGGGCAAAAGGTCAGGCCGATGGTTGAGAGGAACTTGAGGATCGGTTCTTTCACCAGCGGTCGGGCGGCGGCACCGACCCCGACCCCAGGTGTTGCATGCCGGCCCTAGGGTACGGGGCGTGAACGCGGGGCGGGCCTGCGACAAAAGGCCCACGGTTTCACAAAAACGTAACAAAGACGTCACCAAAGGTTCAGGACCCGGAATCTAGGGTCCGCCCGTCGAGACGGGATCAGGATCGGTCGCGGGGCATGCCCCTGGGATTGACCGGCCGGTGCCCCGAGATGGTCGACCTCAAATGTTCCAACCCGTGGGGGAATCCCGTGAACTTTCAACCGAAGAACCTGCTGAAGGGCGTGGTTGCCGCCGCGGCTGCGGTCATGATGGTGGGCGCCGCCCAGGCAGCCGACATCAGCGGCGCCGGCGCCACCTTCCCGTATCCGATCTATGCCAAGTGGGCCGAGGCCTATAAGGCGAAGACCGGCGTCGGTCTGAACTACCAGTCCATCGGTTCCGGCGGCGGGATCAAGCAGATCAAGGCGAAGACGGTCACCTTCGGCGCGTCCGACATGCCCCTGAAGGCTGAAGAGCTGAAGGAAGCGGGTCTGCAGCAGTTCCCGATGATCATGGGCGGCGTCGTCCCGGTGATCAACGTGAAGGGCATCGCCCCCGGCCAGATCCAGCTGGACGGCCCGACCATCGCCAAGATCTACCTGGGGCAGATCGCCGCCTGGAACGATCCGGCCATCAAGGCGCTGAACCCCGGCCTGGCCCTGCCCAGCACCTCCATCGTTCCGGTGTACCGTTCCGACGGGTCGGGCACGAACTTCCTGTGGACCACCTACCTGTCCAAGGAAGACAAGGAATTCTCCGAGCGCGTCGGCGCCAACACCTCCGTCCAGTGGGCCGCCGGTCTGGGCGCCAAGGGCAACGAGGGTGTGGCCAACATGGTGAAGCTGACCGACGGCGCCATCGGCTACGTCGAATACGCCTACGCCAAGCAGAACACCCTGACCTTCACCAAGCTGAAGAACAAGGACGGCAAGGTCGTCGCCCCGGAAATCAAGGCGTTCCAGGCCGCCGCCGCCGGCGCCGACTGGGCCAACGCCCCGGGCTTCTACCTGGTGCTGGTCGACCAGCCGGGTGCCGAGAGCTGGCCGATCACCGGCGCCAGCTTCATCCTGGTCTACAGCCAGCCGCAGGACGCGGCGGCAGTGGGCGAGGCCCTGAAGTTCTTCGATTGGGCCTACACCAGCGGTGGTCCGGCCGCCGAGCAGCTGGACTATGTCCCGATGCCGGCCGCCGTGGTCGCCCAGGTCCAGAAGTCCTGGGCCACGATCAAGACCGCCGACGGCAAGCCGGTCTGGTCGAAGTAAGAGTCCTCGGGTAAAAGGAAGCCGCCTTCGGTCGCAGGACCGGCGGACGAAGAGGGGAGAGGGGTCGCCAGCGGCTCCTCTCCAGCTTTGTGGGCTTCCTTTTGGACATCCGGGTTTTTTAGGTCATTACCAGGCCTACGGCCGGAGGGGTGCTTTGGTGGACATGGCGGTAAAGGCATCGGACATCAGCGCGGCGAGCCCGCGGGCGCGCACGCAACGCCGCAACGACTTTCTGTTTCGCGGCGCCACCCTGTTTTTCGCCCTCTTGGTGCTGACGCTGCTGGGCGGCGTGATCATCTCCCTCATCCACGGCGCCTGGCCGGCCCTGAAGCTGTTCGGCTTCGGCTTCGTCGGGACCGAGATTTGGAACCCGGTGACCGAGAAGTTCGGCGCGCTGGCGCCGATCTACGGCACGCTGGTCACCTCGGCCATCGCCATGCTGGTCGGGGTCCCCGTCAGCTTCGGCATCGCCATCTTCCTGACCGAGCTGTGCCCGGCCTGGGCCAAGCGGCCCATCGGCGTCGCGGTGGAGCTGCTGGCGGGCATCCCCAGCATCATCTATGGCATCTGGGGCCTGTTCGTGTTCGCGCCCTTCCTGCAGCGGACGGTACAGCCCTTCCTGATCAATACCCTGGGCAACGTTCCCGGGATCGGCATCTGGTTCAAGGGCCCGCCCTACGGCATCGGCGTCCTGACCGCCGGCCTGATTCTGGCCATCATGATCCTGCCCTTCATCACCTCCATCACCCGCGACGTGTTCGAGACCATGCCCACCATGCTGCGCGAGAGCGCCTATGGCCTGGGCGCCACGACGTGGGAAGTGGTGCGTGACATCACCATCCCCTACACCCGTGTGGGCCTGGTGGGCGGCGTCATGCTGGGGCTGGGCCGCGCGCTGGGCGAGACCATGGCCGTGACCTTCGTCATCGGCAACTCCCACCGCATCGCCAACTCGCTGCTGGCGCCGGGTACGACCATCTCGGCGGCCATCGCCAATGAGTTCACCGAGGCGGTGGGCGAGACCTACACCTCGTCGCTGATCGCGTTGGGCCTCGTCCTCTTCGTCATCACCTTCATCGTGCTCGCGATGGCCAAGCTGATGCTGGTGCGCATGAACCGCAAGGCGGGGGTCTGAGCCATGGCCATCACCGATATGTCACCCGGCACCAATTTCGCCATGGGCCGCTACAAGCGGCGCAAGATTTCCAACACCATCACCATGGGGCTGGCAATTGGCGCCGCCGCCTTCGGCCTGTTGTGGCTGGTGTGGATCCTGGCGGTCCTGCTGATCAACGGCCTCAGCGCCATCAGCGTGTCGCTGTTCACCCAGATGACGCCGCCGCCCGGCAGCGCCGGCGGCCTGCTGAACGCCATCTTCGGCAGCCTGGTCATGACCATCCTGGGCATGGCGATCGGCACGCCCATCGGCATCATGGCCGGCACCTACCTGGCCGAATACGGCAAGGGCACGAAGCTGGCGGAGGTGACGCGCTTCATCAACGACATCCTCCTGTCGGCGCCGTCCATCATCGTCGGCCTGTTCATCTACACCGTCCTGGTGGTCCCCATGGGCCACTTCTCCGCCTGGGCGGGGGCGGTGTCCCTGGCCGTCCTGGTCATCCCGGTGGTGGTGCGGACGACCGAGGACATGCTGAACCTGGTGCCCGGCTCGCTGCGCGAGGCCGCGGCCGCCCTGGGGGCGCCCCGCTGGAAGGTCATCGTCCAGGTGACCTACCGCGCCGCCCGCAGCGGCATCATGACCGGCATCCTCCTGGCCGTCGCCCGCATCAGCGGCGAGACGGCGCCCCTGCTGTTCACCGCCCTGAACAACCAGTTCTGGAGCGTGGACATGAACGCCCCGATGGCGAACCTGCCGGTCACCATCTTCCAGTTCGCCCTCAGCCCCTATGAGGATTGGCAGCGGCTGGCCTGGGGCGGTTCGCTCCTCATCACGGTCGCCATCCTCGCGCTCAACATCGGCGCGCGTATGCTCGCTTCCATCGGCACCAAGAAAGGCCAGTGATCCCCATGACCGCGCTTTCCATGACGGCGGAACAGTCCCAGGCGGCCCTCGCCACCGACGGTGACCTGCGCGAGAAGATCAGCGTCCGCAACCTGAACTTCTACTACGGGGGTTACCACGCCCTGAAAGCCATCAACCTGCCGCTGTTCGACAAGCGGGTGACGGCGTTCATCGGCCCGTCGGGCTGCGGCAAGTCCACGCTGCTCCGCATCCTGAACCGCATCTACGACCTGTACCCGAACCAGCGGGCCGAGGGTGAGGTCCTGCTGGACGGTGAGAACCTGCTCTCGCCCAAGCAGGACCTGAACCTGCTGCGCGCCCGCGTCGGCATGGTGTTCCAGAAGCCGACGCCCTTCCCCATGTCGATCTACGACAACGTCGCCTACGGTATCCGCCTCTATGAGAAGCTGAGCCGCGCCGACATGGACGTGCGCGTCGAAGAGGCCCTGCGCAAGACGGCGCTGTGGGGCGAGGTGAAGGACAAGCTGCGCCAGAGCGGCCTGTCGCTGTCCGGCGGTCAGCAGCAGCGCCTATGCATCGCCCGCGCCGTGGCGGTGCGTCCCGCCGTCCTGCTGCTGGATGAGCCGACCTCGGCGCTCGACCCCATCTCCACCTCCAAGATCGAGGAGCTGGTGGACGAACTGAAGCCCGACTACTGCATCGCCATCGTCACCCACAACATGCAGCAGGCGGCCCGCGTCTCCGACTTCACCGCCTTCATGTACCTGGGCGAGCTGGTGGAGTACGGCGCCACCGACACCATCTTCACCGCGCCCAAGGAAGAGAAGACCGAACAGTACATCACCGGCCGCTTCGGCTGATGTCAGCGGCAGGGGCGTCTGCTCCTGCCGCAATAGCC
>NZ_JACIIZ010000001.1:53717-463814 GCF_014205765.1 Nitrospirillum iridis
CCCCGCGACCGCGGGCGCCGGAAGTTTCCGGGGAACGAAGTGGACTGGAAACTGAGGAAGCCAAGCGGCCGGACGGCCGCGCCCGGCGCCTGAGGGGCTTCAAAAGCCCGCGACCGCGGGCGCCGGAAGTTTCCGGGGAACGAAGTGGACTGGAAACTGAGGAAGCCAAGCGGCCGGACGGCCGCGCCCGGCGCCTGAGGGACAGCAAACAAAGGGCGGCACCCTGTGACGGGGTGGCCGCCCTTTTTCCATAGAAGCGCCGCTTTTCTCGGTCATACCGCCGACATCATCCGCCCGCACCCTTGTCCAGGCCGATCAGGGGCCTCATTTCCCGCTGTACCATGGATATCCACCCGCCTTCTTCCCCGACGCCGGCCGCCGCCCCTGGCCCGGAGTCCGGCCCGGAGGCGGAGCCGCCGGTGGTTGATCCGCCGGCCGCGCCGGGTTCCGCGTCCCAGCCGCGCCGCCGGGGCAGCGGTCGCCGGCTGCCTGTCGCCTGGCGGGCGTTGACCCATGCGCTGACGCCCAAGGGGCTGCGCTCCTCCGAGCTGTCGCTGGCCTTGCTCAGCCTGCCGGTGGGTATCGGCGTGGGCCTGGTGGTGGCGGGGCTGCACGCGCTCGTGCTGGCGCTGCACACCCTGGCTTTCAGGGTTCCCTTCGGCGAACACATCAGCAGCGCGCTGTTCATCCCCGCCACCCTGACGCTGGCCGCCCCGGTGGTGGGCGGCGCCCTGCTGGCGGGGCTGGGCCTGCTGTTCCGCCGCGCCCGCGACACCGTCGACCCCATCGAGGCCAACGCGCTCTATGGCGGGCGCATGTCCTTGCGCGACAGTCTGCGCCTGACGCTGTCCATCGTCGTGTCGCATGGCGCCGGTGGCTCGGTGGGGATGGAGGCCGCGTTCACCCAGACGGGCGCCGGCCTCGCCTCCAACTTCGGGCGGCGGCTGAACCTGCGCCGCAACGATTTGCGCACGCTGGTGGGGTGCGGTGCCGCCGCCGCCATCTCCGCCGCCTTCTCCGCCCCCCTGGCCGGGGCCTTCTATGCGTTTGAACTGGTGATCGGCACCTACACCTTGGCCACCCTGGCGCCGGTCTGCGTGGCCGCCGTGGTCGCCAACCAGGTGGCGCAGGCGGTGCTGAACCGCCCGGCCTTGTTCATCCTGGCGGAGCCTCCGATCATTCGTGGCGGCGACTTCGCCACCTTCCTGCTTGTGGGATTGGCCGCCGGCGCCCTGGCCATCGTCACCATGCAGTCCGTCACCTACGCGGAACGGCTGTTCCGCCAGCTGCCGGTGCCGCGCGCCCTTCATCCGATCCTGGGTGGCCTGCTGCTGGGCCCCATGGCGCTGACGCTGCCCGGCGTGCTGGGCGGGGGCCAGGGGGCCTTGCAGTACGGTTTCGACCACGGCTATGGCCTGGGCTTGGCGTTTGTGATGCTGATGGCCAAGATCGTGGCGTCCGCCCTGTGTCTGGGCGCCGGCTTCCGCGGCGGCCTGTTCAGCGCCTCGCTGCTGCTGGGCAGCCTGTTCGGCAGCATGGTCGCGGACATCGGGACGATGCTGCCCCTGGGACTGGTGGCCCAGCGCTCCGCCGTCATGCTGGTCGGCATGGGTTCGCTGGCCGCCGCGGTGGTCGGCGCCCCGGTCACCATGGTGCTGCTGGTGCTGGAACTGACGGGTGACCTGCGGGCGTCGGCCGGCGTGCTCATGGGCGTCATCGCCTCCACACTGCTGGTGCGCGAGACCTTCGGTTACTCCTTCGCCACCTGGCGCTTCCATCAGCGCGGGGTGCAAATCCGGGGCGGGCACGATATCGGCTGGGTCAAGGACATGACGGTGGGCCGACTGATGCGGGGCGATCCCAAGACGGTGCCGGCGGACATCACCCTGGGCGCCTTGCGTGGCCACTACCCGCCGGGCAGCGCCAAGACGGTGTTCGCCGTGGAGCCCGGCGGCGGCTTCGCCGGCCGTGTGGATATGAACGCCGTGCACGACCCGCAGCATGAACTGCCGGCCGACCAGCGGGCGGCGGACCAGGCGCGCGACCGCGAGCATTTCCTGTTGCCCGACCAGTCGGTGCGCATGGCCTTGCAGCGCTTCGCCGATTGGGACGCCGACAGCCTGCCGGTGGTCGAGGGGGTGACAACCCGCCGCGTCATCGGCTACCTGACCGAGGCCTACGCGCTGCGCCGGTATTCGCAGGAGCTGGAGCGGCGGCGCGGCGATGAACTGGGCGTCCGCGACCTGTTCGGTGGGGTCTGACCCCACCGTTTCCCCATCCAGGTGGGCGTCGCCGGGGCTGGACGCCCGGCAGTCGCGCCCTACCTTTCCTTGCCCCGCGCCCATCTTGACGGGGGCTCTGGCGCCTTAGGCGTTGCGCGCGGTGCGCCGATGTTGCATCACGGGGGCGGCCCCCGTGTCAGCGCGGCGTCCTCGCTGGAGCCATCCGGGGGCCGCTTGCCTTACCTCTCAGGGAAAGTCCGCATTGTTCGACGATTTCGGCGTGTTGATCCGGGGCATCGTCCTGGGATTGGCCATTGCGGCGCCGGTCGGCCCCATCGGCCTGCTGTGCATCCGGCGGACGGTGGAGCGGGGCATCATGGCCGGGCTCGCCACCGGTATCGGCTCGGCCCTGGCTGACGGATTCTTCGGCGGCGTGGCGGCCTTCGGCGTGAACGCCATCCTGGACGCCCTGCTGGGTCACGTGAAGGAACTGCGCCTGATCGGCGGCATCTTCCTGCTGGGTGCCGCCGTCCATTCCCTGCTGAAGGAACCGCACGAGCGCAAGAACTCCCCACCCGACGCCACCAACCTGATCGGCGCCGTCGGCACCGGTCTGTTCCTGACCGTCACCAATCCCATCACCATCATGGGCATCATCACCGTGGTGGTGGGCTTCGGTGGCGCCCTGGACCATGCCAAGGCCGGCACCATGACGCTGGGCGTCTTCCTCGGTTCACTGACCTGGTGGTCCATCCTCTGCGGTGGCACCTTCCTCATCCGCCACCATTTCACGCCCCGCCTGGTGCAGTGGATCAACCGCGGCACCGGCGTGGTGCTCGGCGTGGTGGGGCTGATGGCCCTGCTCAGCTTCTTCTCGCTGGTGCCGGAGAACCTGCAGGATTTGGTCGGGGCGTTTATTAGCAAATAGCCCTCAGGTGGTGGATCTTGCTCATGTTCCGCAGGCGCCGCCGGCGCTTGAGGAACACCAACACTAATAATCCCACTGATACTTCAGGCCCACGGTGTCGTCGGTGCTGCCCACCGCGCCATTCAGGCGCAGTCGGGGGGTCAGGGCGTATTCCAGGGTGACGTTGGTGCCGGTGCCACCGACGGACTGGCTGACGCCGATATAGGTGCGACTGTTGATGTAGCGGCCGGCGCTGACCGTGCCGAAGGCGCTGGAGCCGACGGCGGCGCTGGAGAATTCCAGCCGGTCCACCCCCAGGCTGTGTTTCACATTATCCAGAATGCCCGGGCCGCTGCCCAGGACGCCCGACAGTTGCGCCACGCCCTGGGCCAGTTGCAGGGCTTCCAGCGCGCTGATCTGGCTGATGGGCCGGTCGAACAGCAGGCGGGACAGCACCTCGTCCTGTGGCCGCACCGGGTCGGAGGTCAGGGCCACGGTCGGCTTGGACAGCCGGCCGGTGATGTTGAGGATGGCCGTGAAGTCGGCCTTGGTGGACGAGGCGGAGACGTCCAGCACGGGGTCGCTGTCGCCGGTGAAGCTGATGTCGCTCTTGGTCAGGGTGAAGGTCTGGCCCTGGGCGCTGAAATCGCCCTTCACCAGGGTGACGCGGCCCGTCAGGTGCGGGTCGGCGCTGGTGCCCCGGGCCTGCATGTCGGCGGCGAACTCCGCCGTCAGGCCCCGGCCCTGGACATAGATGCGGTTGGCCGCCTTGATGTCCACGTTCAGGCGGATGACCAGGGTGCTGCCGGCGGTCATCTGGCCCTGCGGCTGGCGCGGCCGGCCGTTGACGTAGCGCACCGGCAGGTCGGCCACGTCGGCCGGTGGCTTGTCCGGCAGGCCCACCCAGGTCTCGCGCAGGCGTACCATGCCGGCCAGATCCGGCTTGTTCATGAACCCTTTCAGCGTCAGGTCGCTGTCCACCCAGGCGGTGATGGGGTCGGTGCGCAGCAGGCGCGCGTTCTTGGTGATGACATGCAGGTCCACCACCGGCGCCTTCTCCTGGGCATTGGGGTCGCCCAGGTTGATGCGGCCGGAAAGGGCCACGCTGCCGCCATCGGCGGTGCTGCCCTGGAACCTCTCCACCGCCAAGCCGCGGGCATCGCCCACCAGATGGGCGTTCAGGCCGAAGATCTGGGTGCCGCTGCCGCCGTTCTCATATTTGGCATCCACCAGGTCGACGGCACCCGTCACCTTCGGGTCGGCGACCGTGCCGGCGATGGCCAGGTCGACCGTGACCTTGCCGCCGATGCGCTGGGCGGAGGCAGCCAGGAAGTCATTGTAGCGCGACAGTTCCGTCCGGCCGGTGATCTTGGCGCTGACCGGCCCCACCAGGATGGGCGCCAGCGTCTCCGGGTTCAGGGTCAGCGGCGTGTCGGCGTCGGCGTTCAGGTCCACGGCCCCATCGGCCGTCCGGGCCGCCAGGGTGCTATGCACCCTTCCCTGGCGCCAGGCGGCGGTCAGGGTGGCGTCGGCGTTCAGCCGCCGGTCGGCGCTGTTCTTCACCTCCAGCGTCTTTTTCTTCACCGGGGTGGTGTCGGCGCCGGTGGCGTTGGCCGGGTTGTTGGTCACCGACGTCCGGGCGGGGGCGGCGGCTTCGGGCGCGGCACCCGGCGGTTGGGTCGCCGCGCTGTCCAAGGTCACGGCCAGCTGCTGCATGGACAGGCCGTGGATGCTGACGGTGGCGTCAGCCGTGGGGTTGGCGGCGGTGCCGCTGGCCGTGACCTTGGCGTCCAGCGTGCCGGCCAGCGTCAGGGCGGGATCCACCAGGGCCGCGAGGGCCAGGGGCAGGGCTGTCGCCTCCACTTGCGCCGTCACGGCCTTGCCATCCAGCGACAGGTCGGCGCGGATGCGGCCGGTGCCCAGGGCCAGGTCCAGGTCCTTCACCGCGACGCTGCCCTTGGCGAAGGTCAGGGTGGCGGGCGCCGCCAGCTTCAGGGTGGTCTGGTCCAGGCGTCCGTCCAGCTGGTCCAGCCGCACGACGGTGGGCGCCCTGGCGTCCCTTGCCTGGACCAGGTGCCCGGCGCTGTCCACCCGGAAGGCGCGGTGGCGGCCCACGCCGCCCACGCCGGTGGTGCCCTCCAGGGCCAGGGTCAGGTCGCCCTCGCCCAGGGTGCCGCGCCAGGCGGCCGTCACCGTGTTCACCAGCACCTGGCCCGCTTCGATGCCATCGGCGGCCAGGCTGATGTTGGGCCGGGGACTGCCCAGCACATCGTCGATCCGGCCGGTCAGGCTGGCCTGGTGGATGCGCTGGTCGTCCACCACCAGCTCATCCAGCGTGACCTTCACGTCGATGCTCTGCTGGTCGCGCCTGGGGGCTGATCCGGCTTTGGCCGGTGGCGGGGATGGCGGGGCGGATTGTCCCTTGCGGGCCTTGGCTCGGGCCGCCGGCGCCGGCGTCGGGGCGGCGGCGGCGCTCAGGACGATGTCGGCCTTGGCCTGGCCGGCCAGACGCGCGCCCGCCAGGGCGCCCAGGCTGGACAGATCGGGGAAGGTGGCGGTCAGCTTGCCAGTCGCCACCCGACGGTCCAGGTCCGCCTCCAACGCGCCTTGCAGCTTGTTGGGGCCCAGCGCTGCGGCCAGGTCGCGCACCGTCAGGCGCTGCCCGGTCTTGACCAGATGGGCGGCCACGCTGGCGGGGTTGCCCACCACTTGGCCGTTGCCCTTCAGGTCGGCGGTCAGGGTGTTGTCCTTCAGGGCCACGGTGCCGGTCAGGTCGACGGCGCCGGTCCGCACGGTCAGGGGGTCGAGCGTGACGTCCTTGCCATCCAGGCTGGCGCGGAGCCTGCCATGGATTTCCGCCCGACCGGCCAGCAGCGCCTCTTCCGTCGGTTGGCCGGTGCGCAGGTCGGTGGCCTGCACCGTCAGAACGCCGTCGGCCACGCCATCGGCCACCGTGCCCTCCACCGTCGCCGCGACCTTGCCCGTGATCGGGTCAGGGGCTGGCGGGGTGTTGGCCGTTTCCTTGTCCATTCCGGCAAGGGCCATCAGGGTGGCCAGCTCACCATCGGCCAGGTGCAGGGCGCCCTTGGCCTGCCGTCCCCAGGCCCGGGCGCTGCCGTTGCCCGTGAGGTGGCCGATTCCGCCGGTGAGATCCAGCGTGTCCACCTGGATATCGCCGCTGGCGCGGTCGAGGGCGCCGGTCAATGCCAGGTCGGCATGGTCGGTCAGGGCCGGCGGCAGTCCCGGGGCGCTCAAGCCCTGCAGCTTGGATCCGAGATCCAGCAGCAGGCGGGTGCCGTCCTCCTGCAGTTTGGCGGTGGCGGTCAGGTGGCGGATGTGGGCGTCGTTGTACCCGACCTCCGCCATCGTCAGGTCGGCGGTCACCGTGCGCGCCCTCTTGGCGCCGGCCCGGCCCGCCGTCGGATCGGTGGTGTGCAGCACGGCGTCCAGCCTGCCAAGCGCCAGCCCCGGCGCCACCGGGGCCAGTGCCCCGGGCGAGGCCGGCACCAGCCGCAAGGTCAGGTCGCCCACCCTCTCCTTCAACGTGCCGTTGGCCGTCAGGTGGCCGGCGGCGGCGTCCAGGTCCAGGCTTTCCAGGGTGAGGGTACCGTCATCGAGGGCCACCGCGGTCCGCAGGGTGGCGGCCTCTCCCGCCATCGAGGCCAGATCGTCGGCCAGCAGGCGGCCGGGTGCCGCCTTCAGGGCCAAGGTCAGGCGCTTGGCCTTGCCCGCCGGCCGGGCCAGGCCCACGTCCGCCACCAGCGACAGGGCGCGGGGCAGCGGCGTGCCGTCCCCATGCGTCTCGGGCTCCGGCGTCTCCGTCAGCTCCAGGTGCGCCTGGAATTTGTCCAGCGGCCCGTCGCCTTTCAGCGCCAGGGTGAGCCGCCCCAGTTCGGGATGGCCGGCCAGGCGGGCCACCAGGCCGCCGGCCTCCTCCTGCCCTTGCAGGTCCAGCGTCAGGCTGCCGGGACTGGTGAGGCCGGGCGCGGTGAACCGGGCGGTCAGGTCGCCATGGGCGGCCCCCCCGTCCAACTGGGTCAGGGTCAGGCGGCTGTCGCCATCCAGGCTGGGCCCCAGGCGCACCGTGCCGTGGGTGGCGAGCGCCGCCCCCTTGCCCCCCGCGAGGCCCGGTGCCAGCTCGACGCGCGGTAGGTCCAGGCGCTCCAGCGTCACGCTGAAGGGCAGGGTGAAGGGGGCGTCGTCCTTGATGGTGCCCTCGGGGACGGTGCCGTCCGGCGGCGGTTCCAGCGATGGCGCCGGCTGGTCCACCCAGATGCGCTTGGCGCTGAACATGTCGACCGCCAATTCCCGATGGGCCAGGGGCAGCAGCCGCCAGTCCAGCGCCGCCTCTTCCACCACCAGCCAGGGCTTGCCCGTGATGATGTTGACCAGGGTGGCGCGCGCCACCCGGGGGTGGAAGGGCAGGCCAGACAACCCCTCCACGGATAGGCCGGGCACGTTGGCCTCCGCCTGGCGGGTGGCGAAGGCGCGGCCGGAGCCGGTGTCCATCCACCACAGGCCGATGCCCAATGCGGCACCCAGCCCGGCGATGATGCCCAGCAGGGCGAAGACCGCGACATGCCCCACCGACAGCACGCGCCGCCACGGCGAGCGGGGCGGGTGGGGGGCGGGACCGGGCGTTGGGGGCGTGTCGGACATGCCGGGTTCCGTCAGAAGGATTGGCCGATGCTGACGTACAGCTGCCACATGCTGTCGCCGCTGCGGCGATCCAAGGGCACGCCGACGTCAAGGCGCAAGGGACCGAAGGAGGTGAAATAGCGCACACCCAGCCCCGCGCCCCAGCGCATGCCCTGGCTCAGGTCGGGGTAGGCGCTTTCAAAGACGTTGCCGCCATCGATGAAGGGCACCAGACCGATGGTGTCGGTCAGGCGGATGCGCAACTCGGCGCTGGTTTCGATCAGCGAACGGCCGCCGGTCGGGTCGTTGCTGGAGTCCAGCGGGCCCACCTTCTGATAGGCGTAGCCGCGCACCGATCCGCCGCCGCCGGCGAAGAAGCGCTTGTCCGCCGGTACCGTCGACAGGCCGCCGCCGAACACGGCGCCCAGGTTGAGGCGGGCGGCGAAGACGTAGCTCTTGGCCTGGTCCAGGGACCAGTAGCCGCTGGCGCCGGCCCTGCTGATGACAAAGGTGCCGCTGTCGCCCAGGGGACTGACATAAGGCGTCAGACCGGCGTTCCAGCGATAACCGGTGGTGGGGTTCAGCAGGTTGTCGGTGCTGTCGAAATTCAACGTCACCGGCAGGCCCACCAGGGTGTTGTCGGTGGTGGTCAGCACGCCGTCGCCGGTCAGGTCCTGCTTGATGGACGACTGTTCCAGCGTGACGCCGGCGCTGCCCACCAGATGTTCCAGCAAGGGGTGCTGGACGATGGCCCCCAGGGTGAGGGCGTCGCGGGAGTAGGCCTCGGGATGTTCCGAGATGGCCTGGGCCGACAGGCTCAGCGTGGTGTCGGTTTCCAGGAAGTCCGGTTTTTTCAGCGTGCTGCCCAGGCTGTAGTCCAGCCCATCGGAGTCGCGGAACTTCTTGCGGCCGATGCCGCCGATGGACCCGGTGACGGTCAGCGCCTCGGCCCCGCTGAGGAAGTTGCGGTCGCCCCAGGTGGCGGTGGCGGCGGCGCCATCGGTCGTGCCGTAGGTCAGCCCGGTGTTGACGAAGTGGCGATCCCGCTCCTCCATCTGGCCCAGCATGGGCACCACGCGCGATCCATCGGGCTGGGCCTCGCCGGGCACGTCGTCCAGGGTGACGCGCACCTGTGAGAAGACGCCCAGGTTGGTCAGCTTGTTGCGGGCCTTGTCCACCTTGGCCGGGTCGTAGACGTCGCCCGGCTTCCAGGGCAGGCGTCCGTAGGCGACCTCCGGATCCAGGCGCCCCAGGCCGGTGAAGGTGGTGGGACCGAAACGGACCAGAGGACCGGGGTCCAGCGTGAAGGCCACGGCCATGGTGTGGGCCTGCACGTCCACCGCCAGGTCCCGCTGGCTGACCGTGGCGCGGGCATAGCCACGCGTGGCCATCAGCGGCGCCACCGCCGCCTCGGCGTCGCGCACGGCCGGGCCACGGGCGGCGTCGCCCGGCTTCAGCTTCAGCTTGGCCAGATCCAGGGGCCCGCCCGGCGGTGGCCCTCCGTCCGCCAGGGCCAGGGAGACTTTGGAAATGGTGTAGCGCGGGCCAGGGGTCACCGCGATGGCCACGGCCACCGGCTTGGCGTCGCCATCCACCTTGACCGTGACGCTGCCGTCGAAATACCCCTCGGAGCGCAGGGCGGCCGCCAGCTTGTCGTAGTCGTTGTCGATGCGTTTCTCCAGGCCCAGCAGCGACGACGGTGGGTCGTTCTGCAAGGTCAGCAAGGACGATGCGCTGCGCAGCACGTCCATGAGGTCGTCATCGACCTCCACCCCCTTGGCCGGGTGGAAATCCACGGTGTAGGTCGCGGGCGGCGGCTCGGCGTCGGGCTGGTCGGCGGCGCCGCCCGGTCCTTCCTGCTGCTCGGCCTTGCGCGCCAGCACGCTTCCCGGCGTGTCGTCGCCGTCCGTCGCGGTGTCGGCGCCGGTCTGGGCCGTATCCTGGGGGCCGCCACCCGGGGCGGTATCGGGCGTCGCTTTCGCGGCGGGCGCCGCCGGCTGTGCCGCGGGCGCACCTCGGGCGTGGCCCGGCGCCGGCCCGCAGGCCAGGGTCAGGGCGGAGAGCAACGCCAGGGCTGCCGGGCGGGCTGGCGCGTGGGGTCGAAAACGGGGCAAGGGCGACGCGGGCTCCAACGGCTGCGGTGGTGGTCGTGCTTGGGGCCAAGCGGTGAGCGGTGGCGGACGGGTGAACCATGGGCTGCCTCGCCCGGACGGTACTGTTGCCTCCTCGCTTCCCTGGCCTTGCGGTGTTTCTCAGGCCTTGTGGTTTGCCGGCTTTCTCCGGCCTTCCGGCCGGCCGGCGGTGTTAAGTCTTTATGACGGCCAGGGCGCCCCAACCCCCACCGCGGGGCAAACAGGGTGCCGTAACCATGATTAGCCAACAAGATAGTGGCGAATTTATAGTCTGCCTTGCGGTACTCGTAACCCCCTCTTGCGTCCAACCCCCATTGGCGGGCCTTTCTCCCGGGCCCGCCAATAGCTATATTCCGTTCCGAGAAAACCCGGTCCCGGCGTTCGTGCGCCAGGGGGCGGGCTTTTGTTTTTGGGCCATAGCCAGGCGCATTTCGCGTTTTTGGACCGGGTCCTGACCTCAAGCATCGCGGGATTAGCGTCCAATGGATATGCGTAACATCGCCATCATCGCGCACGTCGACCACGGCAAGACCACGCTCGTGGACGTCCTGTTGCGTCAGTCCGGCTCGTTCCGTGACAACCAGCAGGTTGCCGAACGCGCCATGGACAGCAACGACCTGGAACGGGAACGCGGCATCACCATTCTGGCGAAGTGCACCAGCGTTCTGTGGGAAGGCACCCGCATCAACATCGTCGACACCCCCGGCCACGCCGACTTCGGTGGCGAGGTGGAGCGTATCCTGAGCATGGTCGACGGCGTCATCCTGCTGTGCGACGCGGCCGAGGGCCCGCTGCCCCAGACCAAGTTCGTGCTGGGCAAGTCGTTGAAGCTGGGCCTGAAGCCCATCGTCGTCATCAACAAGGTCGACCGCTCCGACGCCCGCCCGGACGAGGTGCACAGCGAGGTGTTCGACCTGTTCGCGGCGCTGGACGCCACCGACGAGCAGCTGGACTTCCCCACGCTGTTCGCCTCGGGCCGCAACGGCTGGGCGGCGGAAAGCCTGGACGCCCCGCGTGAGGACATGCGCCCGCTGTTCGAGCTGGTGCGGCGCCACGTGCCCGCCCCCAAGGTCGACGTCGACGCCCCCTTCACCATGCTGGCCACCACGCTGGAGGCCAATCCCTACCTGGGCCGCCTGCTGACCGGCCGCATCCAGACCGGCACCGCCCGCGCCAACATGGCCATCAAGTCGATGAGCGCCGACGGCAAGCTGATCGAGCAGGGCCGCATCTCCAAGCTGCTGGCCTTCCGCGGGCTGGAGCGCGTGGGCGTGGAAGAGGCGCAGGCGGGTGACATCGTCGCCATCGCAGGATTGACCAAGACCACCGTCGCCGACACCATCTGTGAGCCGGCGGTGACCGAGCCCCTGGCCGCCCAGCCCATCGACCCGCCGACCCTGGCCATGACCTTCAGCGTCAACGACAGCCCGCTGGCCGGTCGCGAAGGTGACAAGGTCACCAGCCGCATGATCCGCGACCGCCTGATGCGCGAGGCGGAGGGCAACGTCGCCCTGCGCGTCCGCGAGACCCAGAACGCCGACGCGTTCGAGGTCGCCGGCCGTGGTGAACTGCAGCTGGGCATCCTGATCGAAAACATGCGCCGCGAAGGCTATGAGCTGTCGATCTCCCGCCCCCGCGTGCTGCTGAAGACGGACGAGAACGGCCAGCGCATGGAGCCGATCGAGGAAGTGGTGGTCGACGTGGACGAGGAGTTCTCGGGCGTCGTCGTCCAGAAAATCTCCGAGCGCAAGGGCGACATGCTGGAGATGAAGCCCTCGGGCGGTGGCAAGGTGCGCCTGGTGTTCCACGTGCCGTCGCGCGGCCTGATCGGTTATCAGAGCGAGTTCCTGACGGACACCCGCGGCACCGGCCTGATGAACCGCCTGTACCATGGCTACGCCCCGTACAAGGGCCCCATCCAGGGCCGTCGCAACGGCGTGCTGATCTCCAACGGCGAGGGTGAGGCCGTGGCCTACGCCCTGTGGAACCTGGAAGATCGCGGTCCGATGATGATCGAGCCGGGCGCCAAGGTGTACCAGGGCATGATCATCGGCGAGCACAGCCGGGGCAACGACCTGGAAGTGAACGTGCTGAAGGGCAAGCAGCTGACCAACATCCGCGCCGCCGGCAAGGATGAGGCCGTGCGCCTGACCACGCCCATGGACATGTCCCTGGAGAAGGCCCTGGCCTACATCGAGGACGAGGAGCTGGTGGAGGTGACGCCGAAGTCCATCCGCCTGCGCAAGCGCCTGCTGGACCCGACCGACCGCAAGCGCGCCCAGAAGCAGGCCGAAGCCGGCTGATCGCCGTCCTTCCCGCCGGATTGAGTAGCGAAACCCCGTCCCCCCTCACCGGTGGGCGGGGTTTTCTATTGGGCCTTCCGCCCGAGCGTTCCAGCGGGCGGCGAGGGGCTGGAGCTGGCCGCGATAAATCGGAACCACAGCCGGCTCTCGCTGGGTCTGTTCGTTAGCGGATTCACCCGCAAAGGCGATTCCGCCTTCGCGCGATCCGCTCCATATCCCCCCGCACATCCCAATAGCGACCTCGTGCCGCGTTCTTTTCCGTTTTCAAATCGGCCCTATTGATCCGAATCAGGGCGAGGGTCGCTGCGGCAAGTTAATTTTTGACGCAAGAAGAAACCCTATGCGCAAGGGTGTTTCGCGCTTTGGTGGTGCGATGGCCGCCGAGCGTGCTTGCGCCCGGAATGGTAAATGGCCAAGACTAGGGGCCGGGGAGGGCCATCGCCGATCCCCACCGGAATTTCCACCGCCCTTTCCCGTCGCCGCCCCAACCTGAAAGGGGCGTCGGCGGGACAGGGCGCCCCGCAGGAAGACGGGGCATGAAATCGTTCGGGAAGAGAGGAAACATCATGGTCGAAGTGGTCATCGCCAGCGCCGCGCGCACGCCCATCGGCAGCTTCAACGGGGCGCTCAGCAGCCTGTCGGCCGTTGCCCTGGGCACCGTGGCCGTCACCGAGGCCTTGCGCCGCGCCCATGTCGACGCCGCCGAGGTGTCCGAAGTGGTGCTGGGTCATGTGCTGAAGGCCGCCACCGGCCAGAACAGCGCCCGCCAGGTGTCCGTCGCCGCCGGCGTGCCGGTGGAACGCACCGCCTACACGCTGGATCAGGTCTGTGGCTCCGGCCTGCGCGCCGTGGCCCAGGGCTTCCAGGCCATCCGCCTGGGCGAGGCCGACGTGGTCGTGGCCGGCGGCATGGAAAGCATGAGCCAGGCCCCCCACGCCATCCACCTGCGCAACGGCACCAAGATGGGTGATGCCAGCATGGTGGACACCATGATCAAGGACGGCCTGTGGGACGCCTTCAACAACTACCACATGGGCACGACGGCCGAGAACGTGGCCAGGAAGTGGGAAATCTCCCGCGACGAACAGGACGCCTTCGCGGCATCCAGCCAGCAGAAGGCCGAGGCCGCGCAGAAGGCCGGTCGTTTCAAGGATGAGATCGTCCCCGTCACCGTGCCTGGCCGCAAGGGCGACGTGGTGGTCGAGGCCGACGAATACCCCAAGGCCGGCACCACGACCGAAACCCTGGCCAAGCTGCGCCCGGCCTTCGCCAAGGACGGCACGGTCACCGCCGGCAACGCCTCGGGCATCAACGACGGCGCCGCCGCCGTGGTGCTGATGACGGCGGAGAACGCCGCCAAGCGTGGGGTGACGCCGCTGGCCCGCATCGTTTCCTGGGCCACCGCCGGCGTCGACCCGTCCATCATGGGCACCGGTCCCATTCCGGCCAGCAAGCTGGCGCTGCAGCGCGCCGGCTGGACCGTGGCCGACCTGGACTTGGTGGAGGCCAACGAGGCGTTCGCCGCCCAGGCCTGCGCCGTGAACAAGGACATGGGCTGGCCGGCGGAGAAGGTGAATGTCAACGGCGGCGCCATCGCCCTGGGCCACCCGATCGGCGCCTCGGGCGCCCGCGTGCTGGTGACCCTGCTGCATGAGATGCAGAAGCGCGACGCCAAGAAGGGTCTGGTCACGCTGTGCATCGGCGGCGGCATGGGCATCGCCCTGTGTGTGGCCCGGGACTGATTGTTCCGGCTGCGAAACCAGTCAAGCGCCCGGCGGGTGGTGGGGATGCAACGTCGTCCCCGTCCCCCCGCCGGATGGGGGCCGCCGATGGGTCGCGTGGCGCCGGTCCCGTATGAAACACCAGGGATATTTCCCGACCGGTTTTCTGATTAGACCCGGTTTTCTGACCAGACAAGGGGAGGACTAGGATGACAGGGCGTGTTGCATTGGTGACGGGTGGTACCCGTGGCATCGGCGAGGCGATCTCGGTGGCGTTGAAGAACGCCGGCTACAAGGTCGCGGCCAACTTCGGCGGCAACGAGGCCGCGGCCCGCGAGTTCACCGAACGGACCGGCATTCCGGCCTACAAGTTCGACGTGGCCAATTTCGAGGAAGTCCAGGCCGGCATGGCCAAGATCGAAGCCGATCTGGGCCCCATCGAGATCATCGTCAACAACGCCGGCATCACCCGCGACAGCGTGCTGCATCGCATGACGTTCGAGCAGTGGAACGCCGTCATACAGACCAATCTGGCTTCCTGCTTCAACACCTGCCGCGTGGCCATCGACGGCATGCGCGCGCGTGGTTTCGGCCGCATCGTCAACATCGGTTCCATCAACGGCCAGGCCGGCCAGTACGGCCAGGTGAACTACGCCGCCGCCAAGTCCGGCATCCATGGCTTCACCAAGGCCATGGCGCAGGAAGGGGCCGGCAAGGGTGTGACGGTCAACGCCATCGCCCCCGGCTACATCGACACCGACATGGTGCGGGCGGTGCCGCCGGCGGTGCTGGAAAAGATCGTGGCCAAGATTCCCGTCGGGCGTCTGGGCAAGGCGGAAGAGATCGCCCGCGGTGTTCTGTTCCTGGTGGCGGACGATGCCGGCTTCGTCACCGGCTCCACGCTGTCCATCAACGGTGGCCAGCACATGTATTAAGGGTTGCCTCGGCATTAGGGGGCCCTCAGGCGCCGGGCGGCCACATCCGTGGCCTTGGCTCATCCTCGCTGCGCGCTGTGGTGCTCGCTGCGGCGGCCGCGGTCGCGGCCTACGGCATGAGAGGTCTCTCATGCCGCTTGAGGCAGTGCTCATATAGCTTGGCCTGTAGGCCATGAGGTATGACAGGGGCGGGTCCGGTGACGGGCCCGCCCTTTGTCATGGGTGCGGTGCCATGTCCGATCAGCCATCCTCCTCCCCCCATCTCTATCCCGACCACCCCCGCGTGGGTGTGGGCGTGCTGGTATGGAAGGAGGACCAGCTGCTGCTGATCCGCCGGGCCAAGGCGCCGCTGGCCGGCGAATGGTGCCTGCCGGGCGGCAGCCAGGAACTGGGGGAGACCCTGTTCCAGACGGCGGCCCGCGAGGTGCGGGAGGAAACGGCCGTCTCCTGCCGGCCCACCACCGTGCTGACGGTCGTGGACGGCATCACCCGCGATCCACGCCCCCCGGGCGCCGGGCCGGAGGGGGAGCCGCGTGTGCGTTTCCATTTCACCATCGTGGAGATCATGGCCGACTATGCCGGGGGCGTGCCCGTCGCCGGCGACGACGCGGCCGAGGCCTTGTGGGCCGATCAGGCGGCGTGTGAGCGCCTGGTGACCTGGCCGTCCATCAAGGCGGTGGTGGACCTGGGCTGGGCGACGCGCCGGAACCAGGCGGCGAAGGGGTGAGCGATGGTCGACATGGTTGAGGGCAAGGCCGGGATGATGGCGGGCGTCAGCGCGCGGCGGGCCACCGCCATCGGCGCCGGCGCCCTTCTGCTGTGGTCGACCCTGGCCCTGCTGACCACCCTGACCGGCCCCATCCCGCCCTTCGAGACGGAGGCGGTGGCCTTCGCCGTGGGCGGCCTCACCGGCATCGTCTGGATGACGGCGCGCGGTCGCTCCCCCCTTGCCGCGCTGCGCCAGCCGCCGGCCGCCTGGATCTTGGGCGTCGGCGGCCTGTTCGGCTATCACTTCCTTTTTTTCCTGGCGCTGAAGTCCGCCCCGGCGGCGGAGGCCAACCTCATCAACTATCTCTGGCCCTTGCTGATCGTGCTGTTCGCCGGCCTGCTGCCGGGTGAGCGGCTGGGCCGGCGTCAGGTGCTGGGGGCGCTGGTGGGCTTGGCCGGCACCGTGCTGCTGGTGACCCGGGGCCAGGGCGTCCACGTCGACCCCGCCTATCTGCCGGGCTTCCTGGCCGCCGCCGGCGCCGCCATCACCTGGGGCGCCTATTCCGCCCTGTCGCGCCTCCTGGGGGCGGTGCCCACCGACGCCGTGGCCTTCTTCTGCCTGGCCACGGCCGCCCTGTCGGCCCTGTGCCACGCCGCCTTGGAGGTGACGGTGGTGCCGGACGCGGGGCAGGCGGCGCTGCTGGGGCTCATGGGCCTGGGGCCGGTGGGGGCCGCCTTCTTCGTCTGGGACATCGGTATGAAGAAGGGCGACATCCACACTCTGGGCGCGCTCAGCTACGCCACGCCGCTGATGTCCACCCTGCTGCTGATCCTGGCGGGCCGGGCCCAGCCCAGTTGGGTGGTGGCCGCCGCCTGCGCCCTGATCATCGCCGGCGCCGTCATCGCCAGTTGGAACGCCCGCAGGGGCGCGGCAGAGGGCTTATAATTCCGTCACACATAGCGCTTGCGCAAGCGATGCGCTTCGGCTAGGGTCCGCGCCGCTTCGCCAGCCGGCCCCTTTCCCGTTCGACAGCAAAACGGGGGCCGGACACGGAAATGAATACGGAGAGGTGCCGGAGCGGTCGAACGGGGCGGTCTCGAAAACCGTTGATCCAGCGATGGATCCGTGGGTTCGAATCCCACCCTCTCCGCCATTTCCTGAGCTCAAGCCTTCTTAAACAAAGGCTTACGCTTCCCGAAAATCCCTGAGTCGCGCCAGTGGTACAGAACCGTGGTACAGCACGGACGCTGCCATGGCTTATTCCCATGTCCCCCATCTGGTCATCCGGAACACCACGTTCTGGTTCCGCATGGCCGTTCCCAAGGATATTTCCCGCCGAACCGGCTTCTTGGAATTCAAGGGATCGTTGCGGACGCGGGACCCTGCCGTTGCTAAACTCCTAGCACGCCGGCTGAGCGGCGACTTTGAGCAATTAATTGCACGGCTACGCCACATGGAAGAATTGAGCCACGAGAAGCTACAGGCCCTGGTACGCGGCTACTTCCAGGGATTGGTCGATAAGGGCAAGGAAACCATCGCCTGTATGCGGGACGACGCGATGGCTGACTTTGAGCAGGAGACGGCTCTTACCCAGCGGGATCTGGAGGCCCTGAGGAAGGAACTGGCGAGCCGGCAATTCCGCCAGGTTATCAAGGGCGCGGCGATGGACATCCTCGCCGGCGCGGAGGTCGAACCCAAGGCCGTATCATCCTCTGGTCTTGCGGACCTGTATGAGGGGGTGCTGCGAGCTGAGATCGAGTCGTTACGGATACAGGTGGCCAGGCTGGAAGGGCGGCCCTGGAATACCAGCCCCGGTGATCCGCTGTTCCAGGGACTGGGCGTCGAGAGTTATCCACCGCTCCCTCTATTGCCCGGCCAAGAGCCGCCTGAAGCTGTTTCCGCCCCAAAGGGGAAGACGCTAAGCGAGGTTCAGCAGGAGTTCGTGGCTCTGAAGAGCAAGGGCGAGTGGGAGGAGGGTACGCGCAAGGACTATGAGCGCGTTCTGCGCTTGCTGTTGGAGGTCATCGGCCCGGACTGCCCGGTCGACAAGGTTACGACCCCTCACATTAGGGATTTCCGGGACATGCTTCTGAAGCTCCCGGCCAACTATGCCAAAATGGCCGCTTTGAAGGGGAAGAGCCTTAAGGAACTGGTGGCGCTGCCTGCGGGGCAAAAGACGCTCTCCCTGAAAACGGTGGATAAGTATTTCGGGATGCAGCGAACCTTCTTTCATTGGTGCGTGGCCGAGGACTATCTGCAGAAGGTGCCGGGGGAGAAGCTGAAGCTGCCTACGCTCCCATCTGCTTCCGACGCCCGATATCCATATAGCCCGGAACAACTGCAGAAGATTTTTTCTTCTCCCGTCTACACGGGCAGCAAGTCGCTGGGGCGCCGATCTACTCCAGGAAGTTTGATCGTGCGCGATGGCAGGTATTGGATCCCCCTGGTCGGCTTGTTCACGGGCGCGCGTCTTGGGGAGATTATCCAATTGCTTCTGTCGGACGTAAAGGAGAGGGACGGTTGCTCCTTCTTTGACCTGACCGAGGACGACGAGAAAAACCAGCATTTGAAAACCAAAGCCAGCAAGCGGGAAATACCAATTCATCCCGGTTTGGTGGAGCTTGGTTTTATGGGATACGTAAACGCGCTTCGCCACAAGAATCCCAAGATTCCTCTATTTCCGGATATAAATCTTGGAAATGGTAAGAACTATTCGGATGCATTCAGCAAATGGTATGGGCGATATTCCACGCAGGTCGGATTTAAAAAGAAGAAAACGGCGTTTCATTCTTTTCGGCATAATTTCATTGATGCCCTTGAGGAAGCGGCCATTCCAGCAAAAATTGGCTTTGCTCTGGTGGGGCATGTAGACAACAGCGTCCATGGCTCTTATGGCTCAAGGCCATCAATAAAAGCGCTTGCGGAAGCGATGGAGAAGATTAAGTTTGATGTCGATCTTGTCCACCTCATTCCCCCTCTGTGATGAGGGGAAAGCACTGAAATGCCGGTGACGATCGTGGACTCCAAGCTGAGTCCCTCTAATAAGCCCCTGACCCTTTCACTCAGTAAGATCGCGTATTCAGGAACGCTTCCCACCGGGGGGACGTTTAGGGTACTCAAGCCGTTTATAGATAAGATGACCTTGTTGATTGATGTCCCCCTTGCCTTGCAGGATGAGGTGGTGGAAGGGGCTAAGATCCTCTGTCAGTCGGGCGCCGGTTTCCAGTGGGTGAGCAATGCAAAGAGCCGGTATCAAGTCCGGCTTTTTGCCAAAATCCCAGGAAGCCGGCACAAGATCATTGTGGAGGTGAAGCCCAAAGATGCGAGCAAGATAAAGAGCTTCATCAGGGTGGAAATGAACCCGCAGAAAGCATCGGATGCAGGGCTGAAAGTCTTGCGGGAAATGTTCTTGGTGATGTTTCTTAATGCTCCCCAAGCTTTGTCCGAAGCTATCGACAATGCACGTGTCTCAAGGTTGGATATTACGGTCGATATATTAGGTGTGGACATCAAGGACGCCCTTGTCCACCCTATTAAGGCGCAGAAGACTCTCAAAAAGAAGATCCTGTACATGGCTCCTTCTGGCGCCGTTCAGACGATATATGCAATTTTCACAAAAAATGGCTCTGGAAATTGGTGTGCATATAACAAGAAGCTGCAGGCGACTGAGAAGAAAAAGTCATATCATTATCATGATGTTGATTGTCTCCGCATTGAGAAGCGGAAAGACCCCAAGATGCACCTAAAGAATATTTCTAAAATGGAAAACCCGTTTGGTGAGGTTTCCGTTTATCTGGCAGGCCTTTATCCCCCGAACCTCCATGGGGATGTTTGGCCTCTGTTCTTGGATAGTTGCCGAATGCGTGGCCCTCAAAACGCATTGGCGCTGATCCAGGATGAAGTGATCCGGCAAAGTTTTTCTCAGTGCCTAATGGAGGCTGGTGCTTTTTGGGACGCAGGTAAGCTATGGGGTAGTTGGGCAGATATTTCAGCGCAGCTGATTCAGGGCCTGAAGGACCAGTGAATCAGAACGGTGTTGCTGACATACGGCCCTATGCCTCGGGGGACAAATCGATATGTCTCCGGGAATGTCTTACCTCCCTAATGGATGACCTACCGCCAAGATCGATACCTTGGGGGGGTAAAGTCACAAGTAAGTTCTGGAGCGATAATCTTGAGTTCGTATCGATATTACAATGTCCTGCATCCCAGATTTTATCTGGCCGGGGATAGGTTAACTGTAGGTGATAAAAAACCCCGATTTTCAGGGCGATCAGCGTGCAATTGATTGCATGCTCGTAGTGGCAGCCCGACATGGAAGCGGATCGCGATTAAAGCCGAAACGCTTCACTCCCCCACAGCCTGATGATTGACCGCAGTCCCCGTGTTGTCCGCACCGAGCTTCAGGACGCCCAGGGGCCACAGGAATAGGTCCACGGCCATCCCGAACACCAGGAGGGCCAGGGCTGCTCCACCGCCCACCCAGCCGCTATCCGTGAACACGAAGGCATAGAGGGCAACAAGCGGCATGAGATAGATGACCAGGCCAGCCCATAGCTCATGGGCAGGGCGCCACTTCATATAAACCTGGGCGCCGCAGGATGGACAGATGAACGGATGGGAGCGGCGCAGATCGCGCGACTTGCCAGAGGGGATCGTCCGGTTGCTGCAGGACGGGCACGCGCGAGGAGGAAGGAGAGCCATCAATGCTTCTCTGTGCCCTGGGTTTCGGCGTCCTGCGCGAAGTTCAGGATGCCTTTCAGCGCATCCACCATCGGGCCCGTGTCTTTGATGTCCATGTCCTTCAACTCGCGCTCCATCTTATCGACCGGCACGCACAGCCCATCATAGCGGCCGCTCAGAATAGAGTATGCGATGGCGTGCAGTTGCCGGTCCCCCTTGGCGATACCCAGGATGGCGGAGCCATAACTGGCCAGGATGAAATTTAGGCCCAGGCCACCATACCTCGCCGTGTCGTTCAGCTTTCGCAGGCGCAGGGCGTAGGCGGTGAATGCCGCTCCCCCGAATCGGGCCGCGATGAAAGCGGCGTCCTTGGGGAGTACGTTGATGGCTATCCATTTCAGGACGCGTCCCGTTCGTTCCAGGTCCTGAAGGGCCATCGATATGACCGAGTGCAGGACGTGGTTGCGCAGCACTGCATGGCGCTTCTGCACTTCGCCAAAGGTGCCGGCCAACATGGTGATCTGGATGAGGCCGCCCGCCCATCCCTGCGGGAAGCTGAGGAAGCCCTTGGAGACCTGATCCAAGATACCGTGGGTAGGGCATGCGGCTATCGGCAGGGAGGGGTTGCCGTTGGCGTCAGCCATCTTGTTGAACAGCTCGGGATGATCCGCCCAGCCGGTGCCGTCCGGCCGATTGAGCCGGGACAGGAGAGCGTTGGCCTCTTGGGCTGTGTCAGCGGGAAATGGCGTGGGCATGATGTTGGCCGTCATCAGTTGCACGGCGGGCGCGTAGGCCCGCCACGCGACTCAATCTATGGCGCCGATCCCCGAAGGCCACCGCCCATAAGTGATAACCCTTGGGGAGTCTGGTGAAGGATGCCACCGGGGGGGCGACAAACCGCCCGGCTCAGTTTGCAATCAATTGCACTCGACCGCTCCAGTGTTACCGTTTCATTCCCTTAAACCACCCTTCAACCCAATGTAACGCCGAGGGGCAGCCCCGAATGACACGCTATGTCGCCTATCTCCGCGTCTCCACCGCAAGGCAGGGAGCGTCAGGGCTCGGGCTGGAGGCGCAGCGGATGGCCGTCGGCCAGTTTATAGGCCGGTTGGGGGGAAAGCTTGTTGCTGAGGTCCAGGAGGTGGAGAGCGGACGGAAGAATGACCGCCCCCGCCTTCTGGAGGCATTGGCCCTATGCCGTGTCCACGGGGCCACTCTCCTGATCGCCAAGCTGGATCGTTTGGCCCGAAACGTGGCCTTCATAGCCAACCTGATGGAGGCAGGGATTGAGTTCGTCGCCTGCGACATGCCGGCGGCCAACCGGCTGACCATCCATGTCCTTGCGGCGGTGGCGGAGCATGAGCGGGAGATGATCAGCGCGCGCACCAAGGCTGCGCTTGCAGCGGCGAAGGCGCGGGGGGTGAAATTGGGGAGTCCGGACAATTTGGCCAATCGCTTGGCGGGCAGTCGTGCAGGGAACCAAAAAAAAACCAACGCGGCGCAACAGCGGGCGGCTGATCTTAAACCTGTTATTCAAGAGATTGACGCCGCCGGGGGGTGCAGTCTCCGGCAAATCGCCCGAGCGCTAAACGACCGAGCAGTAAGAGCGCCGCGAGGAGGCTCTTGGTCAGCCACTCAAGTGCGGCGGCTTCTACGTGGCTAGACCGCTGCATCTGCGTTGTAAATGGGAGAGCCGGCCCATTTGGCAAGTGGTCTCCCGCGAGCGCCTCGCCTCAAGGACGATATCGTGTTAATATGCGTAGTCTGCGCTATATAGCGCCAGTGTTGTGCACGGCTGGTAGCGAGAGGCATCGCCATATCAGAAGCAGAGTCTGACGCTATTATTTTTAAGTGTAATCCTGGCTGATTGGACAGCATTATGGAAAAATATGAAATACAGAAATTGTTTTATGAGCACTATGATTCTATCGCGAATTTAGCGGCAATGGAAGCGCGCCCCTCACTTTTGGCCCATTACACATCGCTTTCTGCGATCGAGTGCATATTGAAAAGCAATGAGATTTGGTTTGCAAATCCACTATTCATGAATGACTTTCAGGAAGTTCGATTTGGATTTATTGAAGGTCGCAACTTAGTTGACAGGGAGTTGATGGCCTTGGCGCAGGTGTCTGATGATGCCAGGCGAAGAGTCCCAATTTTCTTGAATGCGTTTATGCACTATTTCAAAGATTACGATGAGAATCGCCTATTCAATTTGTTTATTTTCTGCTTGAGCGAGTTTGACCGCGATAGTCCAGATGGACGGTTATCGATGTGGAGGGGCTATGGTGGAAATGGCAGCGGTGCGGCCATTGTCTTTCGCACGGATTTCGTGAATCTGAACATGGCTTCCCCCTTCCTAATTTGCCGAGTTAGCTATGGAACAGATGAAGCTCGCTTGGATAGAATTAGGTCCATCGTCACCCTTGCCAAAGAACAAGTAGCTGGGAGCCTTATTCCAGATGATCAGCTTTATGTTCTTGCGTATGAGACTTTCCACATCCTCAGGCTCTTTGCCCTGACGTCAAAGCATCATGGGTTTTCCGAGGAACGTGAGTGGCGAGTTATCTACCTTCCGGAGCGAGATACACCTGATCGGCTTTCTGAATACCTGACATACATTGTCGGCAAAGGGGGCGTCGAGCCCAGGTTGCGGCATCCTCTTAAGCCAATAAACCTGCCTGATGGTACGACCTATGATTGGAGTTTTGAGGATGTGGTTGATCGGATTCTCCTGGGCCCAAGTCAGGCTACGCCCCTAGCAATTAAGGGGTTTGCAGGCATGCTAAAAGCCCTTAAGCGGGATGCGCTTGTGAGCAAGATTGCCGCATCACAGATTCCGTTCCGGGCGACTGATCGTTGATCAGGAAGGCGGTGTCGTTAGAAACGGCGCTGCTGAGTCAAGGTTTCGGCTAGAGTTGACATTACCTGTAGGTCCTTATCGGAAAGGCTTCGTATTAGCATCAGGATATGAAGCTCTTTTTCTAACCGCCGTCGGCTGACTTCCCGACTGTCCTGAATGTCCTCGAAGAAGAAGATCATTGGCGACCCAACGGCATCACTGATGCGCTGCAGGGTATCGAGGCCGGTCAAAGCGAAACCGCGCTCGATGTTGGAGATGGTCTCCGTAGCCTTACCAACGGCCTCGGCAAGTGCCTCCTGCGTAAGGCCTGCCCGTTGACGCGCAGTTTTGACTCTCAGACCGATGTGCATTTTCAAGTTCATCATACGACCCGGATTATCGAGTCGGGTCGGGATATCGACCATGATGCCAAAATACGTTTGAAATCAATTACACGTAATATGGTAGCGACTTTCGGCCGAAGCCGATAAAACGGACTCCACAGTGCCAGGGAGGGCGGCGTGGGGTTGTTCATCGTTGGTGGGGAAACGGCGGCGCCGTTGGCCCGGGTGGCGTTCAGTGACGCCCACTTGGAACGGGATGTTCAGGTTTGGGTGAACCAATGCCCGGCCATGATCAACGCTGGCTCTCCCATGTTGCCGCTGGGCATGGAAATCCCGACCAAGCACGGGCTGTCCATTGACAACCTCTTCCTCGACGGTAACGGCGCGCTGGTGGCGGTGGAGATGAAACGGGGGCGGGCTCCCCGCGAAGTGATTGCCCAAATCCTGGAGTACGCCAGCTTCATCAGCGGACTGGAATGGGATGCCGTTGACCAGCTTTCCCACAAGGTTCATGGCCGGCCGGCTGAGCAGGCGTTTGGTTCCTTTTTTGGCCGCCCGTTGTCAAAGGCCAGCAAGCCGACTTTCAGGCTGGTCATAGCCGCTGAAAGTTTCGACGCGCGGGTATTCGAAAGCGCGGTCTTGCTCATCAACACGGGTATGCCCTTGGCGTTGATGACGTTCACCTACTTCCGCGTGGGAAATGCCGAGGTGTTGGAGACGGCGACTTTGTTGGGCGACATTCCCGCCCAAGCGCCGTCCAGCGCGATCTCATCTGCAGGGCTACCTACCCCCATCCCAACCGCATCACAGGACTCTACGGCCCTCCCAGGCGCGGGAAATGGCTATAACGCGTGGCTCTTTTCCAACCTCGCCCGGAAACTGACGGAACTGGCGGAACAGAAGGGGTGGAGCCTGCGCAGTAAGGTTAACCAGATGTCGCTCCCCTTCGCGGAAACATCCTGGCCGCTTCCGTTTGGGGACTTCCATTTTCGGGTGGATGTGCACAAGGCGGGCGTTGTCTCCCTTCGTCTGCATTTCCGAACGGACGCCGCCCCTGGCCTGCCTGAGTTCCTCATCGCTCATCAGGCAGAGTGGAGTGGGGTGTTCAAGGGGGTGATGGCCAAGTCATCCAGCGTGACACCGAACACGTTGATCACGGCCACCGTGCCCCAGCCAGCCATGGGCGACCAGGATGCTGTTGGCCGCACTTTTGACGAAGTGGCGAAAATGACAGAGGCACTAACCCCCTTAATTCGGCGATACTTCGTCGAAATAAAGTCTATGTCACCTCATAAAAATAATAATTGATAGTTCCACGGACAATAATACGATCCCCTTACTTCACAATATCAGGGGGATTAAATGCTTGATTTGTATCGTAACTCTCTTTCTTCTTTCTTGGTTTCGCTGGATGAGATCATGGAACCGCTGGCGCTGCCGGATAAATGGATTGGGCTCAGCGTTCTGCAGAAAGCCATTAGGCGAGGGGATACCGCCAAGGCGGCCGGTGCCGCCCTGGCGTTGCTGCCGTTGGACCGCTCCGGGCTCTGGCGCCGCCTTCTGACCATCGCTTTCGAGGATGTCGGTATTGGCGACGAAAACGCCGTTGCCATGTGCGCGGCCGCTGTCGAGCATTCAGCTTGGAGAGCGGAGATGGGCGGTGACGCGCGGGTGGCCGTCACGCTTTGCAAGCTTCTGGCGGAAGGGGTCAAGGACCGATCTGCGGATCATCTGATCTGTGCCGCGCGAAGCCATCCTGCCTGGGAGGACGCGCGGGAGGCTGCTGGCAACAGGTCTCTTACGGACCGCCTCCGCATGGTCGAGGACGCCTCCCTCCCCATCGGGGACCGGATCACCGCCGCTTGGTTCGCCTCCGGTGTGGAATGGTACCCGGAACGGCGTGTGGGCGCCGGTGACCTGGATGGGCTCATGGACGCCTTTGAGTCTGCCGGGGCCGCACCCGGCATTGTCGCCGCGACCCGGATTGGTATCCGCAGAGTGGGGCACCCCGTCGTTCTCGTTCCCGCCATGCTGTCCGCCGTCACCAACGGCGAGCCTCACCGTTGGGAGGCGCGGAGCGTACCGCAGGAGACCTGCGTCAACGGCTTGCCCCTCCATGCCTATGACCAATTCACCCGATTGGGGAAGGCCGCCATCGCCCGCTTCGTGCGGCAGAACAATGCGGTGCGGACGGTGCTGGAGCGTTTCGTGCCAGATCGGAGATGGGAGGCCGCCACCGGCCTGGGCGTCTTCTTCGCGGAGGGTAGCCAGGTCGCCAAGCGCCGGCTTTGGTGCAACGCGATCAATCCCGAGCACCTGGGCCGGGAGGCTGATTTCGAGTCCCAAGGCGTGGACATGAGCGCCGCCGATCCGGCGATCAACGTGGTTGGGGAGAATCTCCAGGACCTGAACCGGATCAGGACGGAACTGCTGCGCCACTGAAATTGCAATTGATTGCACGCCGGGTGTTGATCTGGATGCGGGGGAGAAAGGCAATGCGTTCTGTAACTTGTCGTGAATGCGGGCACGTGGCCAAGGGCGAGGTACCGCTATGTCCGAGCTGTGGGGCAAAGATGGGGAGCGGGTCAGGACCGATGGTTTCGGCTGTTGGCGGTTCCATTATTCTGCTTCTGATCATCGGTCTCATTGGGCTTCGCTGGGGCCCACGCCACTCCCAATCGGACACGGTCCAAGATGAAGCTCTTCAGGCCGCATTTCGAACTGTTGAGGCGCTGAAGCACCCCCAGTCTCCTCCTCGCCCTGCTCTAGGTTGGTCCTATTCCTTCTACAAAGACGAAATGACGAGCAAGGATGTGGCGTTGGCGAAGACGGTAAGTGCCAATGTGGAGGATCTCCATTGGCCGTATGGGCCAAATGTTGGAGCCGTCCTGACCTTGAGCAAACATCCGCGCTTCGGGAAAAACGCCTACATTACCCTTGATAAGGGGCAGATCCTCTGCCTCAGCTACGAAGACTGCTACATCGAAGTCCGTTTTGATAACCGACCAGCCATGTCGTTTTCGGCACGGCGGCCAAGCGATGGCACAACGGAGATGGTTTTCATTGGGGAGTACCCGAAGTTCCTGAAGGAACTGAGCCGGTCAAAGAGTGTCTTGATCGAGTTGCCCATGTACCAGGATGGAAACCGGTCCTGGCGGTTCGAGGTAGGTGACCTGACATGGAAGTAGCGGGCACTGATGGTTTCCACTGAAACTAAGGTAGAGAGGGGGGGCGGGGGCATTTCGGGATTTTCCCTCGGGAAATGGCCAGATATGTCATTTGAGGCAACAAATAAATGCCAATCAGTGATTCCGCTAACGCGCTTGATAGTCCGAAGCGCTGAGGGACCTCTCGTCCATTTTTGGCGACACGATGATCGTTTGCCGTTAGAATCGAAGAGAGCCCGTCAAGGGCGCAAAACCTTCGACAGTTCGGAAAGCCATGGCCCGCAGTGATCTTCTCATTTCCCTCGTTCGCGCCGGAGCTACTGGCGATAGGGAGATGTTGAAATCGACCACCGAAGCGCTCATGGCCGATGAGAGGGCAAAGAATCATCACATTCTAGCCGATCGATTGCAGCGGGCACTGAACGCGGTAGCCGTCACGCCTCCGACCTCGTCGACGCACGTTTCCCAGGTTGGTAAGGATACGATCCTTGAGTCGCAGCCGCGTCAGCGACTGGAAGATTTAATTTTGCCGATGCCGGTTGCTCAGCAGATTCGGCAGCTGGTTGAGGAACAGCATAGGGCGGACCTGCTAAGGGCCCATGGTATGCAACCGCGCCACAGGGTTCTTTTATCCGGGCCGCCAGGTAATGGTAAGACCTCTGTGGCTGAAGCAATAGCTGAGGCGCTTTCCGTTCAGTTTTTCACTGTCCGCTATGACGCCCTAGTTGGGTCCTTTCTTGGTGAAACAAATACGCGGCTCGCTCGCCTTTTTGACTATGCTCGAACAGTTCCATGCGTCTTGTTTTTTGATGAGTTCGACGCGATCGGCAAGGAGCGGGGCGATAGCCACGAAACCGGTGAGATTAAGAGGGTCGTTTCTTTCTTGCTGATGCAGATTGACCAATTGCCAAGCTACGTAGTTACGGTCGCTGCTACAAACCATGCGGAGTTGCTGGACCGCGCTGTTTGGCGGCGGTTTCAGTTGCGCCTTGCTCTCCCTCAGCCATCGCGTGACGTCCTCGCAGCGTTTTTGGACCGTCAGCTTGAGGCATGGCCAGAGAAGGCCGGTATGAGCGCAACGGCGTTGGCCACAAAGTTGGGTCATATCAGTTTTGCTGAGGCGCGTGAGTTCTGCCAGACCGTGCGGCGGCGCCACATTCTGTCTCTCGCAAATATGTCATTAAGGGATATTCTAAGGGAGCAGGTAGAGCTTTGGTCTACCAGAACCGCGCCTGAAGAGACTTATGGCCCACGACCTGGAAAAACCGCTTCTTCGACTGAACAGTCCTAAACATACTGCGCGGAGGCCGTCAGGTGGAGGCGGCAGTCAAACGCGGCAGTTTTCTACAGCTACGCAATCTGGTGCGCATGGACCAGTCTTCCGCCAATTAAGAAGTGTCTTGGATCGGCAAGATGCTGCGCTCCAGCTACGCGCAGATCCTAGCTCGTTAGCACCTGAGCGCTTATTGGTCTTCGAGGTTACCGGCTCCGTACAGAATTTCGTGAGTGCCGTTTCTAAAATAATGGGATTGGAATTTGCGGGCGAAGAGGAAATTGCTGGAGATGACCTCGATGAAAGTCCGGAATTCTATCTACTTGTCCCCCAGCTTGGTGCGCTAAAGCAAATTGTATCGCTTTGGGAACGGTGGGAACGTGGAGAGGATTTGCCCAGGGGCTATGCGCCCTGGCGCGATCTCTTCTTGCAATTACGCAAAGTCAGGCCATGGGGACCAGCTGACCGGATAACGCCACAAAACAGAGAGTATTTTCTTAGTATCACCGATGGTGCGCCGGATAATGAGCCGGTTAGAATTGAAATAGAACTTGTCTTTCGTCCGGGACCTGAGGCGTCTCGGTTGGCAGAAAATGAAATTTCCACAATGGTGGTGGAAAGTGGTGGACATGTCATCAGCCGATCCCGTCAGCAGGCATTTGCCTATCACGCTGTTTTGGCTGACGTACCTGCGGCGGAGATACGGCGTATTGCAAATCTCGATCGCAATTCATTGGCTGGAGCAGATCGGATTTCGGCGATCGTCCCCCAAAGTGTGGGAACTCATATTGCAGCTACGGATAGTTTGGATGTTGGTGCGGCGCCTGTCTTACCGGGAGATTCGCCGCCTATTGCTGCCGTCTTCGATGCTGTGCCAATGCAAGCGCACCCTCTCCTTACTGGAAGGTTGTTGCTGGATGACCCAACCGATCTTGAGGCCCGAGCAGTGGGTCAGCGTATCCATGGGACGGCTATGGCTTCCCTTGCGGTGCATGGGGACTTAAATAGCCCGTCTTCTCCTATAAGCCGTCGGGTCTATTTTTATCCAGTAATGTATGCGCCGGCTTTCGGCGATGAGATTTTTGACAATGATAGACTAATAATTGATGTAATCGTGGAAGCGGTTTTACGCATGCGCTCGAATGTTGGGGCGCAGGTTGTGGTGGTTAATTTATCTCTTGGAGATAAAACAAAGCCATTCTCTGGAAAAATATCTACGTGGGCTCGTGCAATTGACTATCTGGCTTTTAGATATGGAATATTGTTCCTGGTCAGTGCCGGAAATGCGGGTGATAGTTTAACTATTGTGGATTATGCAGATCAATCAGCGTTCCATGAAGCAAATTCCTTTGAAAGGGCCGGTGCGGTATTTAGGGCGCTGAATGCTGTAAAGGCGGAACGTCGGCTTCTGGCACCTGCTGACAGTGTGAATGCGCTGACGATAGGGTCTTGGCATCGAGATGCTTGCCAGGAGACTTTCCCTGGAACTTCACCATTTTCGCCGTATGCGGATCACGAAATGCCAAACGTGTCGTCGCGGCTGGGTTCTGGCCTGCGGCGCGCAACAAAGCCAGAGGCTTTATTCGCTGGCGGCCGCCAACCTGTGAGATTTGACCCTGTAGCTACACCATCACTCATTCTTAGGTCACATCCTTTGCCAAGTAGATATTGGGGGATGAGAGTTGCTGCACCTCCGGTTGAGGGGGTTGTGGGCACGCACTTTACGATGGGGACCAGCGCGGCTACGGCACTGGCGACGCATACGGCTCACCGCATTTTCGATGCGTTGGAAAACGCTTATCCGCAGCTAATAGCGCCCATGCCTCTAACGGAGCGTGCGGTATTGCTTAAGGCACTGTTGGTACATAGCGCTTCATGGCGGGACACGGAACAGTTTATCAGGTCCATTATTGACCCAGCTGAGACCATCCACCATGAGACTTGGCGTCGGGAGGTTTGTCGCTATCTAGGATATGGCTTCGTTGACCCTGATGACGCCATTGCATGTACTGCTGATCGTGCCACGATGTGGGCCACGGGCACTCTTCCCGGCCAAGGGTCACTGACCTTCGATATACCAGTACCTGCTACGTTAGCAGCTAGCGCGGATGCTCGAGAGATACGCGCGACGTTGGCTTGGTTTACACCCATTCGGCCAGGCCACTTAGCTTACAGGGCTGTAAAATTAAAGATTGACTCTCTTGAGCAAAATTCTCGCCAGACGGCAGGAGTTAATACGACAAGCAGCCAACCTACAAATAGCCAATCTGAGAGTGGGACAATCATTCACCGCCGGTGGCGTGACGCTCGGATTGGCAATGCTCCCACTGGTTCTACTGTCCCAATTCAAATTCAGCGAGAAAAGGATCAAGGGACGCCCATCGATGAAGCGATCCCATTTGGGCTTGCTGTTACAATTGAAATGCCCGGAGCGGTACAGGTTTATAACGAGGTGCGTGCGAATATAAATATTAAGCCGCGTATTACTGTGAGGGTTCCGGGATAGGTTGTGTTTAATAATAGGAATACAGAATATTCCATGTGCATGTCGGGGCGAATGCCATCATTTATGTTTTGAAATTTGGCGAGTTCCGCTGAGTTGGCCGTTTGTTGGCCACAAAGATTTGATCACACGGTTCTCGCTGTCTTGGGTCAGGCAAGGCATTGCAATTGATTGCACTCCCCGGCCTATCTCGTGGTACAGAATTTTGGTACAGAACCCACCCGGTTCCGGACAACGCCAGCGCGCAAACCCTAGGGTTTCCGGGGGATGACGGAAAATGGGAACTTCTCCCACCCTCTCCGCCATTTCCATTTGAAGCGACCGCGGCCGGAAGCCGCCCAGTTCCCTACCCCTCGCCCGCTGAAGATGCCTGACTTGCCATACCAGGCCAGCCGGGTCGCTCCCGAAGATCACGCGTCGCCGCGCGGCACACCGCCATGACGGTGTCGCGCAGCCACCGGTGCGCGAGGTCGGCGTCCAGGCGAGGGTGCCACATGGCCGAGACGGCGATTTCCGGTGTCGCGACTGGAAGCTCGAAGCTGAGCAGATCGTGTGGGAACGAAGCGTCGCCGACGCAGGATCGCGGGACCAGCGCGACCAGATCGGATTGCCGCGCGATCCGCAGGGCGTCCGGAAAGCCCGGCACGACGGCGACGATTTCGCGCTGGAGGCCCAGCATTGCCAACGCCTCGTCAACGGGGCCCTTGAAGCCGCCCTTGCGGGAGACCACGACGTGCCGGGCGGCGGCGTAGCGCGGCGGGGTCACGGGCGCGGACAACAGCGGATGTCCTGTCCGCACGACACCGACGAACCTGTCCCGGAAAAGCAAATGGGTACGCACCTCCGGCGCGAAGGCGCCGAGCACGCCGATGTCGAGGTCGACCGCGCCATCCCGGAGCGGCCCGGCGTCCTTGGCGGGCTTGGGGGCGAAGCGCAGGCGCACGCGCGGCGCCGCCGCGAGGACGGCGGCCACCAGGGGGGCGGAGAACAAGCCGACGAAGCCTTCATTGGCGCGGATGGTGAAAGTCCGATCGAGCGTCGCCAGGTCCAAGGGACTGTCCTGCGGGCTGAGGACGTCCCGCACTTCGCGGGCCAGCGTGTGCACCCGGTCACGCAACGCGATGGCGTACGGCGTCGGAACCAGCCTGGAACCGGCGCGCACCAGCAGCGGGTCGCCAATCGCGGCCCGCAGTCGCGCGAGGGTCCGGCTCATGGCGGACGAACTCAGACCGAGCCGCCGCGCCGCGCCCGTCACGCTACCTTCGGCCAGCAGCGCGTCAAGGGCGGGCAGCAAATTCAGATCGGGAGCGTCCATGGCCGAACACTACATCGGCCGGTCGGCCGGACATACCGTTTGATGCAACAATACCTTGCTTTCCCTGCGTCTGGCGCCTGCCTTCCCCGGAAATCATAGTCGCGGCGGACAGCGGCAGTTGAAAGGCATCACCCATGATCTCAAGCGTGTCACAGGACGCGGCAGGCACGATCCTGCTCATCGGCGCGTCGCGCGGCCTCGGCCATGCCATGGCGGCGGAGTTTCTGAACAGGGGCTGGACGGTCATCGGAACAGTGCGCGGCGCGCATCGCACCGCGTTGCACGATCTGGCGGACGCCCATCCCGGCCGCGTCGGGATCGAGCAGCTCGACGTCAACCAACCCGAGCAGATCGGCCCTCTGCGGGCGCGTCTGGCGGGCCGCGGCATCGATATCCTTTTCGTGAACGCGGGCACGGCCAATGCCAATCCGGACGAAACCATCGCGGAGGTGGCCACAGAGGAGTTCATCCATGTCATGGTCACCAACGCCTTGAGCCCGATGCGTGTGATCGAGGGCCTGCAGGCTCTCGTGTCCCCGACCGGTATGATCGGGGTCATGTCCTCGGGGCAAGGCAGCATCGGCAACAACACCAAGGGCGGCCGCGAGGTCTATCGTGGCAGCAAGGCCGCGCTGAACCAATATATGCGAAGCTATGCCGCCCGGCAGGCGGGCGGCCGGCGCGCCCTGGTTCTCGTGGCGCCCGGCTGGATCCGGACGGAACTGGGCGGCCCCGACGCGCCGTTCAGCATGGAAGAGACCGTGCCCCAGATCGTGACCATGCTTCTCGCGCAACGGGGCAAGCCCGGTCTCCAATATCTGGATCGCGAGGGCCGCGCCGTTCCGTGGTGAGCGGCGCGGGTTGGGTCGCCTCTTACCAGCCACCGCTCCCAGGCGGTGACCGCGCCTTGGCGCCCGCAGGGTGCGGCGGCGTCATGACATGACAGCGCAACGTCCGCCGGTTACCTTGGCCGCCTTCAGCCAAACGGGAACCCGCATGACCGCCTTTCGCCGCACCGCCGTCGCCGCCCTCCTTTCCACCACCGTCCTGGCGCTGACCGCCGGACCGGCGCTCGCCTGGGGGCCGAACGGGCACGCCATCGTCGGCGATATCGCCCAGGACCGCCTGACGCCCAAGGCCAAGGCCGCCGTGGACCGGCTGCTGTCGCTGGAGGGGCACCATACCCTGGATGAGGTGGCCAGCTGGCCGGACACGGTCGGCCATCTGCCGGCGGACAAGGGCGGCCTGCCGGACACGCTGCTCTGGCATTATGTCGACGTGCCGACGCAGGCGCCCGCTTATGACGCGGCGCGCGACTGCGCCGGCGACAATTGCGTCATCGCCCGGCTGCCGGAACAGGTCCGCCTGATGGCGGACGTCAAGGCGGCGCCGGAGGCCCGCCTGGCCGCCCTGAAGTGGGTGGTCCATCTGGTGGGCGACCTGCACCAGCCGCTCCACGCGGCCGAGCGCGACCACGACAAGGGCGGCAACGACGTCAAGGTCCGCTACTTCGGCGACGACCGTAACGGCCACCTGAACCTGCACTCCGTCTGGGACGGCTCCATCGTCGACCGCGAGCTGGGCCTGGCGGTGAACAAGGACTATTCCATCGACCTGGCCAAGGCCAAGGCGGCCGCCGCGATCCTGGAACCAAACATCACCGCCTATGACGGCAAGGCGTGGCTGCCCAAGGGGCCCGCCAAGACCGGCCTGAAAGGGCTGGACCAGGCGGTGCTGGCCTGGGGCGAGGAAAGCCACGGCTTGGCCCGCGACGTGACCTACGGCCAGTTGCCGGCCCCGGAATCGGATGGGGTGATCGGCTTGGCCCAGGGCTATGAGACCACCACCTGGCCGCTGGTCCGCATGCGGCTGGAGATGGCCGGCGTGCGGCTGGCATGGGTGGTCAACCAGGCGCTCGATGGGCGCTAGTGATTGCCCTCGGCACATCGACGGGAACCTTGTGTCACCATCGGTGTGCCTGGGATCAGACGGCCAGCCCCGCTCAAGCGGGCTGGGCGTCCCGGGCTCCGGCTTGCTGGTCGCGCCCGCAATACCGGCAGACATTCGCGTCCGCCTGGATCATCTCGGCGCAGTGCGGGCATTTCTTCAGGCCGCTTTCCACCTGTCGCTTCTCCACCTCCGCCTTGTCCGGTGAGATCAGCAGCGCATGGATGAGTGCGACAATGAAGATCGCGGCACCGTATATCCACCAAAGAAAAAACGACCGGCCTTTATTGTGCGCGATGAAGGCGGGGAGGATGCCCAAAAGGGCGCTCAGCATCAAGATCGTCAGCATTTGATTTACTACCTATCGAATTCTTTGCCACCGGTGGAAACGCTGTACAGCCATTTGCTGTAGGGCAGGCGAAGATAGATGGTCGCGTTCTTGGCGACGGTGCCCAGCAGCATGCCCCGGCATAAAATGCTGACACCATCTTGGATGCGGTCGCACATGGCGTCCGCGCTGTCGATGAACTCCATCTTGTTCAGCCGGGAGATCACCAAAGTCTTCCCATCAGGGATTGACCCGATGGGCTGGATTACGAAGATCGTTATCTGTGTGCACAAGATGGCGACGACCGCCAAGGCGGCCGCCATGCCACCGAGAATGGCCCTTTTCTTATTTGTCATCGGCTTTCCCCGTTCGGCTTCCTGGCCCATGCCGGCGAACATGAAGCCCCGTCCGATATTGACCAGACGAAATGAGAACATTGTGCGAACAAAGCGTCAAGAAAAATTCCCGCTTTGCGTGTCCTTTCAGCCTCGAGAAATGCGTTCTGGGATTGAAGGTGTCGCCAGTACACGTTCCTGTCCAAATCCGTCTGCATCCAAAGGCCATCCTGCGTTCCGCTTCCATCCGCGCCATGCTGCGGTCAACAACGGAGGTGCCGCATGGGCAAGGTCTGGTGCTGGATGGTCCTGGCGATGACGCTGACGGCGGCGCCATTGCGGGCGGAGGGGCCGCCGCCCACCGCCGTGTTCGACGTGCAGCTCGTCAACAGCTCGTTGGCGGAGACGACGCCGGAGGAGGCGGCGCGGGTGGCGCGGCTGGGTGGGGCGCTGCGGGCGGCGTTGGTGAAATCAGGGCGCTACCGGCTGGTGGATATGCGCCCCTGGGCGGCCAAGCTGGCCGCCCAGCCGGTGCCGCGCGACTGCCCGCCCTGCGCCCTGGAGACGGCGACCCAGGCGGGGGCCACGGTGGCCGTCATCGCCTGGGTGCAGAAGGTCAGCAATTTGATCCTGAACCTGAATGTCAGCATCCGCGACGTCGCTACCGGGAGGGTGCTGAAGGGTGGCAGTGTCGACATCCGCGGCAACACGGACGAGTCCTGGGACCGGGGCCTGAAGTTCCTGCTGGAGGAACATGTGTTTGACGAAGAGGTTCGATAACGCCCTCAAGCGGCCTGACACCAGCGCGTCTTCACACCGGCTGGTCGATGGACGCGGCCAGCGGCGTGAACAGCGTCGGCCCCGTGTCCGTCATGTGCCAGCAATCCTCCAGCCGGATGCCGAACTCGCCAGGGATGTACAGCCCGGGCTCGTCGGAGAAGCACATGCCGGCTTCCAGCGGGGTGGTGTCGCTCAGGACCAGGTAGGGGGATTCGTGCCCGTCCAGGCCGATGCCGTGGCCGGTGCGGTGGGACAGGCCCGGCAGATGATAGCCGGGGCCCCAGCCTTCCGCCTCGTAATGGCGGCGCACGGCCCGATCGATATCGCCCACCGGGATGCCCGGCTTGGCCGTTTCCAGGGCGATCTCCTGCCCGCGCTTCACCGTCTGCCACACCTTGCGCTGCTTGGCGCTGGGGGTGCCGAAGACCCAGGTCCGGGAGATGTCGGACTGATAGCCATGGACGCCGCAGCCGCAGTCCAGCAGCACGGTTGACCCCTCCTTCACCACCTCCGGCAGCAGGGAGCCGTGCGGGTAGGCGCTGGCCTCGTTCAGCAGCACCAGGGAGAAGTCGGGCCTGCCGCCCAGGGCGGCGGTGGCGCTGTCCACCAGCGCGCCGATGTCGGCGGCCCGCATCCCCGGTTGCACATGCGCGTGGGCGTAGCGCAGGGCCGCCAGGGTGACCTCGTTGGCCAGTTGCATCAGGGCCAGCTCCGCCGGCGACTTGTGCATGCGGCAGGCCCGCACCAGGCCATCGCCGGACACCAGATCGTAATCCTGGGTCAACTGGCGGATGCCGTCGATGATGAAGAAGCGGGTGGTGGGCTCCACCGCGACCTTGCCCTTGGCCACGCCGCCATCCTTCAGCGCCTGCGCCAGGCGCTGGAAGGGGCTTTCATGCTCGTCCCACGGCCGGACGTCACCGCCGACCTGCAACGTCTCGCGCACCGACGGTTCCTCGAACGCCGGGGTGACCACCACCACCTCGCCCTTGGCGGGGATCACGGCGGCGGTGGTGCGTTCCGAGCGGTGCCAGCGGATGCCGGTGAAATAGTCCAGGCTGCTGCCCGATTCGACCAGGAAGGCGCCGATGCCCTGGCGGCCCATCAGATCCTGCAGCTTGGCGATGCGGGCCCGGCGCTCCTCCACCGTGATGGGCTTGGCGCCCGTGGTCAGGGACCGGAGGGCCGCCAGGTCGCCGGCGGGGGAGGTGGCGCTGGCGCTCAGGGGCAGGGCCGAGGCGGCGGTGGCGGCCACGGGGGCGGCCACGGCGGCGGTGAGGAAAAGGCGGCGCGAAACCATGGCTGAAGCTTTCCCGGAGGTTCAAGGCCGGCCTTGTTCCCGGCCGGCGCGCTGCCATCCCTCCTACCACAAGGCCCGCCGCCTTTCCGCGCCTTTCCCCGTCAGTCGGGGTGATTTGGATAATTTATGCGCTGGCCGCGCGCTGGGTCAGGAAGGCGCGCAGGCCCTCCTCCATCTCGTCCCACACCCGGGCCAGGGCCGGGCTTTCCCGCAGGCCCTGGGCATAGCCGGCCACGGATGGGTGGCGGTCCAGCAGGTGGGCGCGGCCGGAGAAGCGCATCAGGCCTTCCAGCGTGTAGCGCACCGGGGTCAGCCAGACGTCGGCGGTGCTGACCCGTCCGCCGAAGGCGAAGGCGCCGCGCCCCGTGTCCTGGGCCAGCAGGCCCTCCAGGTGGGCGAGGCCCGAGTCCAGCTTGGCCAACTGCGCCTGGATGGCGTCCTCATCCGGTGTCTTGGTGTCGAACAGGCCGAACAGGGGGAAGGTCTCGCGCATCACATACTGGTCGGCCACGGCGGTCAGCAGGCGGACGCGGGCATGGTCCACCGGATCGGCGGGGCGCAGTGGCGTCTCGGGGAAGGCGTCCTCCAGATACTCCACGATCACGCCCGATTCCGGGATGGCGCGGCCATCGTCCAGCACCAGCACGGGCACGCGCACCATGGGGTTCAGCGCGCGGAAAGCGGCGGAGGTGCGCCAGTCCTCCGGCGGGGGTAGGATGTCGACGGCCAGGCCCTTGGCATGGATGGCGGCGCGGGCGCGCGCGGCGAAGGGCGACAGGGCGAGGGAATAGAGTTTCATGGCGGTTCTCGACGGGGATGGGGGGCCAAAGGGGGGGCCGGCGGCGACTGTCGGTCCGGTCAATGGCAACGATAGGCTGTGGCCGCGCGCCCCGCTTGGAAAAACGCGACGGCCTGATCGCGACGGCCCGCTGGGCCCCCGCATGCGCCCGGTGACGGCGGCGCCCAAGGGCGTGCTGGTGCCTGGTGCCGCGGCCCAGCGCTTCCGCCTGGGCCGCTACCTGCCGGCGGCGGATTTGGCGCCGGTGGTGGAACATTACTGGGTGGTGGCCTGGGATCTGACGGGGCAGCCACCCTATGTCCAGCGCACGCTGCCCTATCCCGCCGTGAACCTGGTGTTCGATCGGGGCCGTACCGCCATCTTCGGCCCCATGCACGGCATTTTCGCCTACGAACTGACGGGGGCGGGGCGCGTGCTGGGCATCCGTTTCCGACCGGCGGGATTCCGCGCGCTGCTGGGGGCGCCGCTGACCACCCTGGTGGACCGGTCCTTGCCGCTGGCGCCGGTGTTCGGCGCGGCGGGGGACGGGGCGGAGGACGCGGTGCTGTCGGCGGAGGGCGATGCCGGCATGGTGGCCGTGGCCGAGCCCCTGCTGCGCGACGCCATGAAGGAAGCGCCGGCCATGGCCGGGGAGGTCAACCGCCTGGTGGCGATGATCGAGACCGACCGCGACATCCTGCGCGTGGACGATTTGGTGTCCCGGTGCGGCCTGGGCGTCCGCGCCCTGCAGCGCCTGTTCGCCGACCTGGTCGGCATGGCGCCCAAATGGGTCATCCGCCGCGCCCGCCTGCATGAGGCGGCCTACCAATTGGGTCAGGGCCAGGCCGTGGACCTGACCACCCTGGCCCAGGATCTGGGCTACTTCGATCATGCCCACTTCACCCAGGATTTCAAACGGGTCATCGGCCAGTCGCCGTCCCGCTATCGCGAGGCCTGCGCCGTCGCCGGAGAGGACTTGGCCATCACCGGAAAGAACAAGGAATGAGCACGATGGACCGTCTGCGCTGGCTGGTCCCGGCGGCCCTGGCCTGGCTCATCGCCGACCAGGCGAGCAAGGCCTGGCTGAAGCAGGCCCTGACCCCCGGGGTTGACCTGGTGGCGCTGAATGGTGCTGTGGTGGTGACGCCGGTCTACAACCCCGGCGCCTTCCTCAGCCTGGGCGCCGGGCTGGACGACCATGCCCGCGGCCTGGTCTTCACCGTGGGCGTGGCCGCCGTGCTGGTGGCGCTGCTGGTGTGGAGCCTGCGCGCCCGGTCGCTCGGCCGCTGGGAACTGGTGGGCGCCGGCAGTTTCCTGGGCGGGGGCCTGGGCAATTTGGTGGATCGCCTGGCGCAAGACGGCGTGGTGTTCGATTTCCTGAACGTCGGTCTGGGCTCCCTGCGCACCGGCATCTTCAACGTGGCCGATGTCGGCCTGATGGTGGGGGTGGCGCTGTTCTGCCTAGGGGGGCTGGTCGCGGGCAAGCGTCGCCATCAATAGTTATAAGAAGCAACTGTCCTGGACATCCACTGTTCATCGGCGCACTTTATGCCGACGGTGCCCACCCGGCGGCGGGCGCCGATAAGAACAAGTGGGAGAGGAAACGTGTTCAATCCTGACACGGCGGCTGGCGTATCGTCTGGGGCGGCGACGGCGGCGTCCAGGCCCGTCGGCCTGATCAACCGCACCACGCTGTTGTGCCTGCTGGTGGCCATCCTGGAAGGGTTGGACCTGCAGGCCGCTGGCGTGGCGGCGCCCAAGCTGGCGCCGGCCCTGAAACTGACCCCGCAGGAATTGAGCTGGTTTTTCAGCGCCGGCACCATGGGCCTGTTCATGGGCGCCCTGGTGGGCGGCCGGCTGGCCGACCGCTTCGGGCGCAAGGTGGTGCTGGTGATCTCGGTCGCGCTGTTCGGCCTGTTCACCGTGGGCACGGCCCTGTCCCAGGGGGCGGAGACGCTGTTCCTGATGCGCCTGTTCACCGGCCTGGGATTGGGGGGCACCCTGCCCAACCTGGTGGCCCTGGCGGCGGAGAACAGCCCGCCCGGCCGGGGCAGCGGCTCGGTGTCCCTGATGTATTGCGGCATGCCCCTGGGCGGGGCGGTGGTCAGCGCCGTGGCCTACTTTGGCGGCGTGGCGGGCGGGCCGGACAGTTGGCGCGTGATCTTCTATGGCGCCGGTGCCGCACCGTTGCTGGTGCTGCCGCTGTTGATCTGGGCTTTGCCCGATTCGCGGCAGTTCAAGGCGCCGGCGGAGGCGGCGGTGGCCAGCGCCCGGCCGGGCATCCCCACCGTGCTGTTCGGCGGCGGTCGGGCGGCGGAGACGCTCCTGTTGTGGATCGCCTTTTTCGCCACCCTGCTGGTGCTGTACCTGCTGCTCAACTGGCTGCCCACGCTGATGATCGGACGGGGCTTCAGCAAGCCGGACGCGGCCCTGGTCCAGGGGGTGCTGAACCTGGCCGGCGCCTTCATCGGCGCCGTCACCGGGCCCTTCCTGGATGGTCCCCGGCGGCTGTCCTACACGGTCACCGTGTTCGTGGGCCTGGCGGTCTTCCTGGTGCTGCTCAGCGTCATGCCCGCCGATCTGACGGTAGCACTGGCCGTGGGGGCCGGTATCGGCGCGACCATCATCACCACCCAGGCGACGCTCTATGCCGCGGCACCCCTGTGCTATCCCACGTCCATGCGCGGCACCGGCGTTGGGGGGGCGGTGGCCGCCGGTCGCCTGGGTTCCGTCGTCGGGCCCCTGCTGGGCGGTGTCCTGGTGGGGGCCGGGCAGTCGGCGGCCCAGGTGCTGTTCAGCATCCTGCCGCTGGTCGCGGTGGGCGGCCTGCTGGCCGTCTTGCTGGTCCGCCGGCAGATACGACGGGGCGGTGCTCTCTAGCCTTCCGTCACCAGGCGCGTGTATCGCTAAGCAGACTTTCCGAGCCCCCCCATGGGCGGGCTCGGAAATCTGCTGAACCATAGAGTCGGCAGGTTACTCCAGGCCGGGCCATGTGTGGCCCGATCCGGAGGAACCTGCTTAGGCGAGGATGGCGCCGGGGCGAGAGGGCGATGGGTAGGAAGACGGATATGGTGCTGGCCGTGGCCGACATGGCCGGCACCGTGCTGTTCGCGGTGGAGGGGGCGATGGCCGCGCTGAAAGGCGGACTGGACCTCTTCGGCGTGCTGGTGCTGTCCTTCGCCACGGCGCTGGGCGGTGGCGTGTTGCGCGACGTGCTGATCGGGGCGGGGCCGCCCACGGCCCTGCGCGACTGGCGCTATCCCGCCATGGCCTTCGCCGCCGGTGGGGCCACCTTCGCCGTCCAGGTCATGGTGGGCCAGAATCCCATGGACCAGGTGCCCATGGGCGTGATGACCACGCTGGACGCGGCCGGCTTGTCCCTGTTCGCCGTGGCCGGCACGGAAAAGGCGCTGAACCGCCACATCCCGCCTTTCAGCGCCGTGTTGATGGGCACCATCACCGGCGTGGGCGGCGGCACGTTGCGCGACATCCTGCTGGCCCAGGTGCCGGCCATCCTGCGGGTTGACGTCTACGCCACCGCCGCCCTGCTGGGGGCCACCGTCATGACGGGCGCCATCCGCCTGGGCATCCAGCCGCGCTACGCCGCGCTGGCCGGCGGCGGCGCCTGCTTCGCCCTGCGCATGATCAGCGTCTGGCGCCACTGGGCGCTGCCCACCGCGGTGGGCGTGACGGGGTAACTAATCCACAGCACCTTGGGCGGCCGGGGCGGCGTCCCCGCGCTTCTTGGCGTCCCTCTGGGCCTTCAGGGCATCGGCCGCCGCCTTGTCGATGGGGATCATGCTGTCGATCAGGCAGACGGGCGGTACCGGCAGGCCCACCAGGGTCAGCGGATCGGTGCGGCATAGCTCGTCATTGTGCGAGACGTAGCCGAAGCCGTAGGTGCCCAGGCCGATGCAGCGGTTGGCCAGGTCGATGCGGGTGAACTTGGTGCGGTCCTGCATCTCCACCAGGATGGTGCGGTCATCGATGACCGTGGTGTTGCGCATGCCGCGCACGGGGATGCACATCAGGCCCCGGTCCGCCGGTTCGGCCTTCGCCGTCTGTGGTGGAGAGCCGGGCTGACTGGGGGACGGGTCGGCGGCGCAACCGGCCAGCAGGCCGGTGGCCAAGGTGGCGATAAGGATCGGGTAATGAGCGGTGCGTGACATGGCTGGGGTCTCCCACGGCGGTTGTCCTGAGGGTAGGCCCCGATTCGCGGCGCCACAAGCCATGGCGGTGCCACAAGCCACGGCGGTTTAGGAGACCGAACGCCGCAGGCGCCTGCGGGTAGGCGAAGCCCCCCGGCCATGGTACGATGGCGCTGATGTATAACGATGTCGTCGACCTCAGAGAGTTCTACGAGAGCAGCCTGGGCCAGGTGGTCCGGCGGCTGGTGCGCCGCCGCCTGCGTGAGCTGTGGCCCGACGTCACCGGCCAGCGCGTGCTGGGCATCGGCTACGCCACCCCCTTCCTGCGCCCCTTCCTCAATGAGGCCGAACGGGTGGCGGCGGTCATGCCGGCGGGGCAGGGTGTGGTGTTCTGGCCGCCCGAGGGGCCGGGCCTGGTGACGCTGGGCGAAGAATCGGAACTGCCTTTCCCCAACATGTCGGTCGACCGCGTGCTGCTGGTCCATGGGCTGGAGTTCACCGAACACCTGAAGCCCATGATGCAGGAGATTTGGCGCGTGCTGGCCGGCGGCGGCCGGCTGATCGCCATCGTGCCCAACCGCCGCGGCATCTGGGCCCGCACCGACCGCACGCCCTTCGGCCACGGCTCCCCCTTCTCCAGCGGGCAATTGCGCCGCGTGCTGCGCGCCAACCTGTTCGTGCCGGAGCGGGAGACGTCGGCCCTGTTCATGCCGCCCGTCACCTCGCGCTTCTTCATGGCGTCGGCTGGGGCGGTGGAAAACCTGGGCGCGCGCTGGTTCAAGGCCTTCGCCGGCATCCAGATCGTGGAAGCCAGCAAGCAGATCTACGCCACCACCTCCACCCGGGTGCTGGAGCCGCGCCGCCGCATGGCGCCCTCCGTGGCCCAGCCGGCCTTCTCCGGCCTGGCGGCGGAGCGGCGGATGCTGCCCCGCCTGGTGGAGCCCGAGCCCAAGCCCTGAGATTCCCGCAACGGTGCCGGGCGCGCCGATTTCGCGCGGACTCGTATTGGGGGTGCTTGACAGGGCCCAGGTCGCCTGTATAGTGCGCGCTCTCTTAGAAACGGGTCCTGTGCTAGGTCCCGTCGTTCCGTTTTGCGTGGGCGCTGGCCATCACGGCCAGCCCCGGCCAGATCAGTGGTGGGCTAGAATGTTCGCAGTCATCCGCACCGGCGGTAAGCAGTACAAGGTCGCGGCCGGCGACGTCATTAAGGTCGAGAAGCTGGCGGGTGAAGCCGGCGCCTCCCTGAAGCTGGACGAAGTCCTGCTGGTCAGCGATGCCGGCAGCACCACCGTCGGCACCCCGCTGGTGGCTGGCGCCGCCGTGACGGCCACCGTGGTGGCCCAGGCTCATGCGCCGCACATCATCATCTTCAAGAAGAAGCGCCGGCAGAACTACCGCCGCAAGAATGGCCATCGTCAGGACCTGACGATCCTGCGCATCACCGACATCCAGGCCGGCGCCTAATCGGCAGCCCGCCCCCCTCGATTTAAGGAGTTTTCGAGATGGCACATAAAAAGGCAGGCGGTAGCTCCCGCAACGGTCGTGACAGCGCCGGTCGTCGTCTGGGCGTGAAGGCCTTCGGCGGTGAAGCCGTCGTTTCCGGCAACATCATCGTCCGCCAGCGCGGCACGAAGTTCCACCCGGGCGCCAATGTCGGCCTGGGCAAGGACCACACCATTTTCGCGGTCGCCGATGGCGCCGTGAAGTTCCACACCGGCCGTCAGGGCCGCACCTACGTGTCCGTGGAGCTGGCTCAGGAGCCGGTGGCCGTCGCCGCCGAGTAACCTGCCGCTTCGGCATCAGGTGTTTCGAGTCTGATCGGGGGGACGGGTGACCGTCCCCCCGATTTGCATTTGCCGCGCGTCGCCCGACGCTTCGGCCGCCATCGCTCCCTTTTCCTAGGACGCGACCGCGTCCGCCGGAGCGAGCACCGAAGGGCGCAGCGAGGAAGCTAAGCCGGCGGATGCCGGCGCCCGGCGATTGAGGGGTCTTTGATCCCTTAGGATCGAAGACCGTTTTAAAAGGCCCGCCCATCATGAAGTTCCTGGACCAGTGCAAGATCTACCTGAAAAGCGGTGACGGCGGCCCCGGCTGCGTCGGCTTCCGCCGGGAGAAGTTCATTGAGTTCGGCGGGCCGGACGGCGGCAACGGCGGGCGTGGTGGCGACATCGTGATCGAGGCGGTGGACGGCCTCAACACGCTGATCGACTATCGCTACAAGCAGCACTTCAAGGCCCAGCGCGGCGGCCACGGCATGGGCCGCGACCGCTCCGGCGCCGCCGGCGAACAGATGGTGCTGAAGGTCCCCGTCGGAACCCAGGTCCTGGACGAGGACCAGGAGACGGTGCTGGCCGACATGATGGAGGTGGGCCAGCGCATCGTGCTGCTGAAGGGCGGCGACGGCGGCTTCGGCAACGCCCATTACAAGACCTCCACCAACCGCGCGCCCACCAAGGCCGGTCCCGGCTGGCCGGGGGAGGAACGCTGGGTGTGGCTGCGGCTGAAGCTGATCGCCGACGTCGGCCTGGTCGGTCTGCCCAACGCCGGCAAGTCCACCTTCCTGGCCGCCGTCTCCCGCGCCCGGCCCAAGATCGCCGACTACCCCTTCACCACCCTGGTGCCCAACCTGGGCGTGGTGCGGGCGGGTGAGGAGGAGTTCGTGGTGGCCGACATCCCCGGCCTGATCGAGGGTGCGCATGAGGGCCACGGCCTGGGCGACCGCTTCCTGGGTCATGTGGAACGCACCCGCGTGCTGCTGCACCTGGTGGACGGCACGCAGGAGGATGTGCAGAAGGCCTACCGCACCATCCGCCGCGAGCTGCGCGCCTATGGCGGCGGTCTGGCGGAAAAGCCGGAGATCGTGGCCCTGAACAAGGTCGATGCCCTGACCGAGGAAGAGCTGGCGGAAAAGAAGCTGAAGCTGCGCCGCTCCGCCAAGAAACCGGTGATGGTGCTGTCCGGCGCCACCGGCGAGCATGTGCCCGACGTGCTGTATGCGCTTTTGGAGCAGATCAAGGCTGCGCGTCTGGCGGATGGCGAGGAATCGCGCAGCAAGGCATACAAGGCGCGGTACAATCCCCTGGATGACATCTCCCAGGCCGATAAAGGGACACGTTAGAAAATGACCGACGCCGCCGCCCGCACGGATGTTTCCCCAACCGGTGCGGCGGCGTTACTTGATGTCCCGCCGCTGAGCCAAGCCAAGCGCCTGATCGTCAAGATCGGCTCCGCCCTGCTGGTGGATGGCGAGACGCACCAAATCCGCCGCGACTGGCTGGACAGCGTCTGCGACGACGTGGCCGCCTTGCGCCGCCGGGGTGTGGACGTGGTCATCGTCTCCTCCGGCGCGGTCGCCGTGGGGCGGGAACATCTGGGCCTGGTGGGCCGCCCGCTGAAGCTTGAGGAAAAGCAGGCCGCCGCCGCCACCGGCCAGATCCGCCTGGCCCACGCCTATCAGGAAACGCTGGCCCGCCACGACATCACCGTGGCCCAGGTGCTGCTGACCCTGGACGATACCGAGGACCGCCGCCGCCACCTGAACGGCCGCGCCACCATCGAGACCCTGCTGAAGCTGGGCGCCGTTCCCGTGATCAACGAGAACGACACCGTGGCCACCGCCGAGATCCGCTTCGGCGACAATGACCGGCTGGCGGCCCGTGTGGCGCAGATGATCAGCGCCGACACCCTGATCCTCATGTCCGACATCGACGGCCTCTACACTGCCGACCCGCGCAAAGACCCCGATGCCCGCCATCTGCCCGTGGTGACCGAGGTGACGGCGGAGATCGAGGCCATGGCGGGGGAGCCGCCCGCCGGCTACAGCAGCGGCGGCATGGTGACCAAGATCGCCGCCGCCCGCATCGCCGTCGCCGCCGGCTGCCGCATGGCCATCGTGTCGGGCAAGCGCGCCAGCCCGCTGGCGGCGCTGGAACGCGCGGCCGACCAGGGCGGGGCGCTCTGCACCTGGTTCTTGCCCTCTGCTGGGCCGCAGACGGCGCGCAAGCGCTGGATCGCCGGCTCGCTGAAGCCCGCCGGCGTGCTGGTGGTGGACGATGGCGCCGCCCAGGCGCTGGCGCGCGGGGGCAGCCTGCTGCCCGCCGGCGTGCGCGAGGTCGAGGGCGATTTCCAGCGCGGCGACCTGGTGGCCGTGCGCACCCAGGCCGGCCGCGTCATCGCTCGCGGCCTGGTCGCCTATTCCGCGGACGACGCCCGCCGCATCCAGGGCCGCCGCAGCGCCGAGATCGAAACCAACCTGGGCTGGCGCGGCCGCGACGAGATGATCCACCGGGACGACCTGGCGCTGGGGTGAGGACAGCCCCTCGTCAACAGGATTGGCAATAATTACCCAGGGGACCTTGTAACCGTCATCCTGTACAGATATATGTACATGGACTTGTGAAAGGGTCTTCCTCATGTCCCACGTCAGCTTCACTGAGTTCCGCCAGAACATGAAGGCGCACCTGGACGCGGCCTGCGACAGCCGGGCGCCGCTGGTGGTGACGCGGCAGGGCGGCCGGTCGGTGGTTGTCATCGCCGAGGATGAGTTCAACGGCATGATGGAGACGCTGCACCTGCTGCGCAGCCCCCGGAATGCCGAGCGCCTGTTGGCCTCCATCGCCGCCGCCGACGCCGGTGAGTTCGTCACGGCGGACGTGCCTGACGACCTTCGCTGATGCAACTGAGGTTCACGGCGCAAGCCTGGGACGACTACCTGTATTGGCAGTCCCAGGACATGGACGTGCTGCGCAAGATCAATGGCCTGATCAAGGATATCCGCCGTGATCCCTTCCGGGGCGTGGGCCAGCCCGAGGCGCTGAAAGGTGACCTTGCCGGCTGGTGGTCCCGCCGTATCACCCAGGAACATCGCCTGGTCTATCGGGTGCGTGGCAAAGGGGAGGAGCAGGAGGTCCAGATCGCCCAGTGCCGGCTGCACTATTGATCCCGACCATCCCGCATCCCGAGTCGATTCCTTACCTGGACCCTAACGCGCTCGGCAATTCACGTAAGGATGCAAGCTCGATATAGGGGTGGGGAATCGGGCCGGACACCATTTCGTGGGCCCAGGTGGTGTGGTAGGGCACGTGGAAGCCCCGGCCGCCCAAGGCCACCACCGGCAGGACGTCGGACTTCAGCGAGTTGCCGGCCATGGCGAATTCCGTGGGGTGCACGCCGGCGCGGTCCAGCAGACGGCGATAGGTGCCATTGTCCTTTTCCGACACGATCTCGATGCGGTGGAACAGGTCGGCCAGGCCGGAGCGGGCGATCTTGCTTTCCTGGTCGAACAGGTCGCCCTTGGTGATCAGCCACACCTCGTGGTCGCGCTCCCGCAGGGTTTCGATCACCTCCACCGCACCGTCGATCAGTTCCACGGGGTGGGCCAGCATGGCGCGGCCGCGTTGCACCAGGGTCTCGATGGCGATACCGGGGATGCGGCCCTCCGTCAGTTCCAGCGCCGTTTCGATCATCGACAGGGTGAAGCCCTTGATGCCGTAGCCGTAGGTGACCAGGTTGCGCCGCTCGATGGCCAGCAGGCGGGTGTCGATGCTGGCCTGGTCCAGGTCGCTGTGCCGCAGCAGCAGGTCGCGGAACTCGGCGTACGAGGTCGAGAACATGACCTCGTTGTGCCAGAGCGTGTCGTCGCCGTCCAAAGCGATCACCCGGGGTGGCAAGGAGGCGGGCGAACCGGTGCCAGGCATGGTCGTGGAAACTCCAGAGGAACTCAGGCCGCTTGATCAGCGGCGGCGGTGGATGACGATACCCCCGCCGCCCGCATCAAGGCCAGGCAGAGCAGGGATGCGGCCAGGCCGCAGGCGGCGGCGCTGGTCCACCCCCAATGCCCGGCGCATGCGGCGAACAGGGGCGGCCCGATGAGGGAGCCGCTGGCGCCGAACTGGGTCAGCAGGCCGTTGGCCGCCGGCAATCCCCGGTCCGATCCCGCCACGGCCGGCAGCATGGCGAAGGCCAGGCCGGGATAGACGCCGGACAGGGCGTTGAGCGCGATGACCACGATGGCGACGGTGGCGAGGTCGGGGCGGGGCCCGAACACCCCGAACAGCAGCAGGGCCGGCGCCACGATGCTGAATGCCATCAGGGCGAAGGAGGATCCCCGCGCCAGGTCACGCCCATGATTGCGGTGGTTCCACCACCCGGCCAGCGCGCTGCCGGCCACCGTGGCGAAGGAGGCGACGCCAGTGATCAGGCCAGCCGTGTCGGCGTTGGCGCCGGCCTTGTCCACGAGGAAGGTGGGCAGCATGCCCAGCAGCCCGACCTCGAAGGTGGTGTAGCAGCCGAAGCCCACGGCCAGGGCCCAGGCCCGGCGGGTGGGGGCCGTGCCGCCGGCCGCGGCGCCGCGCACCCGCGCGCCGACACCGGAGGTCATGGGCAGGGACAGGGCCAAGGCGCCCGCCGCCACCATGCCGCCGCCGAATAGGGCGCCCCGCCACGACCACAGCTCCGCCGCCCAGCCAGACAGGATGGCGCCCAGCGCCAGGCCCACGGGCACGAAGCTGCTCCACAGCGCCAGGGCGACGCCCCGCTGGCGCGGCGTTGCGGTCTCCAGGATCAGCATGGGGGCGGCGATGACGGTGGTGAGGTACCCGGCGCTTTCCAGCACGCGCCAGGCGATCAGGGCGGTGGGGCCCTGCGCCAGGCTTTCACCCACCCCGCCCAGCGCCAGGCAGGCGGTGCCGGCCAGTAAGGCCGGGCGCCGGCCCGCCCGCTGGATCAGGCCACCGGCGATGCGGCCGAAACCGGCGCCGCCGATCTCCAGCAAGGAGATCACCAGCGCCGCCACTGTGAGGCTGAGGCCCAGGTCGCGGGCGATCAGGGGGATCAGGGCCGACATCTTGCCCAACTGGGCGGCGGCGATGACACCGACGCCGTAGAACCAGACGATCTTGACCCAGCTTCTGTCCATGATGCCCTCGAAAGCGTATGACCCGGCGGACGGGGCGACATTTTTGGCATGGCCGGGGCCGGAACGCCGTGAATAAGATATGCGTGGACAGCGGCGGGTCGCGATGGCAACGCCGCCTGTTCCCCCCGGATCGGACCATCCCCCATGGGCAACAGCATCGCCGCACTCATCGGCCCCGTGCCGCATCTGGGGCCGTCGCTCCGGATGTGGCGCACGCTGCGCCGCATGAAGCAGATGCACGTGGCGGAGCTGCTGGGCGTCTCCCAGGCCACGGTATCGCGCTGGGAATCGGGCGCGTTGGCGCCGGACGCCGATGAGCAGACCGCCGTTCGCCGGTTGATGCGCGCCGGCCTGGACAGCGCCGCCGACCGCGAACTGGCCCGGCTGGTCAGCCAGTCCAGCGGCGCCGTCCATCTGGTGTGCGACCTGACGCACACGCTGCTGGCCCTGTCGCCGGCGCGGGAACGGGATTTCGGCCGGCCGCGGGCCGACCTCATCGGCACCTCGCTCTGGCCTTACGCCAGCGAGGACATCGTGGCGGCGGAGGCGAGGTTACCCGATCTGGGATGGTTCGAGCCGGCGGCGCCCGCCCTGGAGCTGACCACCCGCGCCAACCATTCCACCGATCTGCCCATCCGTCCCAGCCGCTTCCGCTGGGTGCGGTTCCAGCTGTCCGACGGCACTTTCGCCCGGCTGGTCGACACCATCGCCTTTGAAGGTTAATCCCGGCGCAGCAGGAAAATCCCCTGTTCGCCCGACCAGTTGGCCCACCAGCTGGCGGCGTTGCTGGTCAGCTGGCGGCCGTCATGGTCCAGGATGGCGCTGCGCTCCACCCTCACGCCGCCCAGGTCGTCGCACAGCGCGGTGAAGTCGGCGATGGTGCAGAAATGGATGTTGGGCGTTTCCCACCACTGGAAGCCCAGTCGGTCGGTCACCGGCATGCGCCCCGTCAGCAGCAGGGCCAGGCGCACCCGCCAATAGCCGAAATTGGGGAAGGAGACGATGACCCGCCGGCCGATGCGCAGCATCTGCAGCAACACGCCGCGCGGGTCGCGGGTGGCCTGCAGCGTCTGCGATAGGATCACGTAGTCGAATGCGTCGCTGGGATACTCCTTCAGGTCGGTGTCGGCGTCGCCCTGGATGACGGACAGGCCGCGCGACACGCAGGCGCGCACGCCGTCCATGCCCAGCTCCATGCCGCGCCCGTCCACGCCTTTCACCCGGGTCAGCAGGTCCAGCAGATCGCCGTCGCCGCAGCCCACGTCCAGCACGCGGGCGCCGTCGCTGACCATGTCGGCGATGCGCCGCAGGTCGCTGCGGATATCGGTGCGGGGGGGAATGACCGTGGCGTCCATCATACCCGCCGTTTCAGGCCGCGATGGTCGGCGCAGCCGCTGATGAAGCCGCGGATGACCTGGTGGAATTCCGGCTCATCCAGCAGGAAGGCGTCGTGGCCCTTGTCCGTCTCGATCTCCACGAAGCTGACGTTGGCGGCCACGGCGTTCAGGGCGTGCACCACCGCCCGCGACTCGGAGGTGGGGAACAGCCAGTCGCTGGAGAAGCTGGCCAGGCAGAAGCGCACCGGCGTGCCCTTGGCCCCCACGCGGAAGGCCTGGGCCAGCTGGCCGCCATGCTCCGCCGCCAAGTCGAAATAGTCCATGGCGCGGGTGATGTAGAGGTAGCTGTTGGCGTCGAAGCGGTCGACGAAGCTGGCCCCCTGGTAGCGCAGATAGCTTTCCACCTGGAAATCGGCGTCGAAGCCGAAGGTGATGGCCTGGCGGCTTTGCAGGTTGCGGCCGAACTTGCGGTGCAACGCCGCCTCGGACAGGTAGGTGATGTGCGCCGCCATGCGGGCCACGGCCAAGCCGCGCGCCGGGTTGGCGCCCGCATGCTGATAGGCGCCGTCGCGCCATTCCGGGTCGGCCATGATCGCCTGGCGCCCCACCTCGTGGAAGGCGATGTTCTGTGCCGAATGGCGGGCGGCGGTGGCGATCGGTACGGCGGCGAACACCCGCTCCGGATAGGCCACCGCCCATTGCAGCACCTGCATCCCGCCCATGGAGCCACCGATGACGCAGAACAGCTGGTCGATACCCAGCGCGTCGATCAGCAGCGCCTGGGCCCGCACCATGTCGCCGATGGTGATGACGGGGAAGTCGATGGCGTAGGGTTGGCCCGTCGCCGGGTTCACATCATGCGGGCCGGTGGAGCCCATGCAGCCGCCGATGACGTTGCTGCAGATGACGAAGAAGCGATCGGTGTCCACCGGACGGCCCGGCCCCACCAGCATCTCCCACCAGCCGGGCTTGCCGGTGATGGGGTGCCTGTCGGCCACGTACTGGTCGCCGGTCAGGGCGTGGCACACCAGGATGGCGTTGGATTTGTCGGCGTTGAGCGTGCCGTAGGTCTGGTAGGCCAGGGTGAAAGGGCCCAGTTGCCCGCCGCCGTCCAGCGGCATGGGCCGGTCGGCGCCCAGCACCATCCGCCGCCCGGGCAGGGCGGAAGAGGGGGCGCCGGAGCTGTCCAAGGGGGCGGGCGGGGTGATCATCGCGATAGGGGGACCTTTGAATTCAGCCTGAATGACTAGGAAGGTGGCGGGGGCCAAGTCAACGTTTTCTTTGATTTTGCGGGGGGCAGGCTCTAAGACTCACTGGTTTCAGGTCCTAAAAGTCCGAACCCATCCATGCCCCCTGTCAGCCCCTCCGTCGACGCCTTGCGCCGTGAAATCGATGAAATCGATGTGGCGATCCATGACCTCATCATGCGGCGTGCCCGGGTGGTGGAGCGTATCGCCCACTCCAAGGCGGGCTCCAAGGTCTTCATCCGTCCGGGACGGGAGGCCGGCATCCTGCGCCGCCTGGTGGCCCGCCACCAGGGCGCCGTGCCGGTGGCCGCCATCGTGCGCATCTGGCGTGAGATGATCGCCGCCATGACCCTGATCCAGGGGCCGTTCGCCGTGGCGGTCTACGCGCCGGGCGACGACCGCCGCCTGTGGGACATCGCCCGGGACCATTATGGCACCGTCACCCCGCTGACTCCCGCCAACACGGCCCAGGCCGTGCTGCGCGCCCTGGCGGAGGGCAGCGCCACCGTTGGCGTTGTGCCCGTGCCGGAGGAGGAGGAGACCGACCCCTGGTGGCGTTTCCTCATCAGCGACGACACCAAGACGCCCAAGATCATCGGCCGGCTGCCGTTCTGCAGCCGCCCCGGCCAGAAGGAGGGCGGCGACGCCCTGATCCTGGGCGCGGTGCCGCTGGAGGCGACGGGCCAGGACCACACCCTGTTGGGCGTGGAACTGGCGCAGGACATGAGCCGTGGTCGCCTGAAGGACATGATGGAGGCGGTGAACCTGTCCGTGGGCTGGTTCCGCATCTTCCATCTGCCGGGCGGCGGCGGGTCCGTCCACCTGATCGAGGTGGCGGATTTCGTCGATGGCGATGATCAGCGCTTGCGCGCCCTGGCGGACAAGCTGGGCGACGTCCTGGTGCGGGTCCTGCCGGTGGGGGCCTACGCCCTGCCCATCACCCTGGACGCCAGGAAGGGCTGAGCCACCGTTCCCCGAGTCGCGGCCCACCGCGCAGGGCATGCGCCCCCGATTCGCATAAGGCTTTGATAAGACTCACGGCTATCCTTACTTGCAGGCGGGTTTGGTCCCGGGCCCGCCTGTTCGGCGTCATCCCACCCGCTGGGGATGGGCGCTGGGAAGAAGACCGCCACCGCCTGCCAGAAGAAGGTTGCTTGCCGCCATGTCCGCTCCCGTTCCGAATCCCGGCATTCTTGATATCCATGCCTATGTCGGGGGCGAGGCGCATGCGCCCGGGGCGTCGCGGCTGATCCGTCTGGCGTCCAACGAGGGCGCGCTGGGCCCCAGCCCGAAGGCCATCGCCGCCTACAAGGCCGTGGCGGAGCAGATCCACCGCTATCCCGATGGCGGGTCCAGCGCCTTGCGCGCCGGCCTTGGCCGCCGCTTCGGCCTGGATGCGGGGCGCATCGTCTGCGGCAATGGCTCCGACGACGTGCTGCAGTTGCTGACCCGCGCCTATGCCGGCACGGGGGATGAGGTGCTGCACAGTGTCCACGGTTTCGCCATCTACCCCATCAGCGCCCGCTTCGCCGGCGCCACGCCGGTGGCGGCACCGGAGTGTGGCCTGAAGACCGACGTGGACGCCATGCTGGCCCGCGTCACGCCCCGCACCCGGGTGGTCTTCATCGCCAACCCCAACAACCCCACCGGCAGCTACCTGGACAAGGCCGAACTGCGGCGCCTGCACGCCGGCCTGCCGGAGAACGTGTTGCTGGTCATCGACGCGGCCTATGCCGAGTATGTCGACGCGGCGGATTACACCGACGGATCGGATCTGGTCGACGAATTCAGCAACGTCGTCATGACCCGCACCTTCTCCAAGATTTTCGCCCTGGGCGGTTTGCGCCTGGGCTGGGCCTACTGCCCGGCCGCCGTGGCCGATGTGCTGAACCGGGTGCGCGGCCCCTTCAACGTGGCGTCCAGCGCCCAGGCCGCCGGCCTGGCGGCCCTGGAGGATACCGAATTCCTGGAGCGGAGCCGCCGGCACAACGCCCAGTGGCGTGAATGGTTCGTGGGCCAGGTCCGCGACCTGGGCCTGGTGGTCCACCCCTCCGTCGCCAACTTCGTCCTGATCTCCTTCGCCGAGCAGCCGGGTGACCGCGCCGACGCCGAAGGCGCCCGGCAATTGCTGAAGTCGCGCGGCATCCTGGTGCGGCAGATGGGCTCCTACGGTCTGCCGCACTGCCTGCGCGTCACCATCGGGCTGGAGGATGAGATGCGCGCCGTGGTCGCCGGCCTTGCCGACTGGGTGGCCGGCAAATGAGCGCTGCGGAAATGAACGCCCCACCGGCTGCCACCTTGTACAACCGGGTCTGCGTCATCGGCCTGGGCCTCATCGGTTCGTCGCTGTTGCGCTGCCTGATGAATGATCGCGGCCTGGCCGCCGAGGTGGTGGCCTGCGACCGGTCCGATGCGGTGCGCGCCCGCGTGGCCGAGCTGGGCATCGCTGACCGGGTTGAGGCTGACGCCACCCTGGCCGTGGCCGGCGCCGATCTGGTGGTGCTGTGCACCCCGGTGGGCGCCTACGCCGACGTGGCGGCCCTAATCGGCCCCCACCTGGCGCCGGGCAGCACGCTCAGCGATGTCGGCTCCGTCAAGCAGGCGGTGGTGCGCGATGTTTCCCCCCATGTGCCGGACGGCGTGCACTTCGTGCCGGGGCACCCCCTGGCGGGGACGGAGCATTCCGGCCCCGATGCCGGCTTCAAGGAGTTGTTCCGCGGCCGCTGGCTGATCCTGACGCCGCCCCCCGGGACTGACGCGGGTGCTGTGGACCGGCTGGGGCGCCTGTGGGCCGCCTGTGGCTCGCAGATCGAGGTCATGGACCCCAGCCATCATGACCAGGTGCTGGCCATCACCTCCCACCTGCCGCACCTGATCGCCTACACCATCGTCGGCACGGCGACGGACCTGGAGGAGACGACGAAGTCGGAAGTCATCCGCTTCTCCGCCTCCGGCTTCCGCGACTTCACCCGCATCGCCGCCTCCGATCCGGTCATGTGGCGCGACATCTTCCTCAACAACCGCGAGGCGGTGCTGGAGATGATCCAGCGCTTCACCGAGGATTTGACGGCGCTGCAACGCGCCATCCGCTGGGGGGAGGGCGACAAGCTGCTGGATCTCTTCACCCGCACCCGCGCCATCCGCCGCTCCATCATCGACGCCAAGCAGGCCTGACGCCGCTTTTTGTCAGACCGCGACCTGGAGCCGGGCCTGCCGCTCGGCGTCGGCTTCACGCATGGCGGTCCATTGCAGGTCGCCGGTGTAACGCCAAGCCATGCGCCCCGCCTCATCAAGGGCGAAGAGGTGCAGCCAGCCATTGTCGAAAAGCGCCCGGACGGTGTCGTGCCGCCGCAGGACGTCCGCTATCGCCTGGCGCGGCGCCTCGACGCAGACCGACAGGCGTAGCGGTTCGTGGGCATAGCCTTCGCCGTCATGAACCGATTGCCAGGGCAGGCCGGGCCGCAGCAGCCCCCCGTTGCCCTCGACGACGCCAATGCCGCCCGTCACGTTGTGCAGCAGCTTGTTGCCGCCCCCGAACACGTCGGGCGCCACGGTTGAGCCGTAGTATTGCAGGCTTATCCAGCTCGCCACCACGACAGGGGCGGTCAGGATCAGGTCGAGCACGCCGAAGTTCCCATCCCGCCTCCAGTCGTAATCGTGCAGGAAGGCGCGTCCGTCCAGGGTCTTGCCATTGGTGCGCGTCCGGGGGGCGGCGATGAACGCCTTGCACCCGGCGAGCGCCCATTCGGGCCGTGTCTCGGCCCAGTCACGGCTGCGTTTGGGGATGGCGGCCTCATGGCCCGCGCGGGGCAACCGCAGCGCGCGCTCTCCCCGGGTGAGGTCGCCCGCCGTGGCCAGCCAGGTTTGGGCCCGGCTGATATCCGCCTGATGCGCGTCGGACGGATGGTCCTGGGCATAGAGCGTCACCCGATCCGTCGTCGTGTCGTGCAGCGCCGCCACGAACAGCGTGTCCGGCGGGATTTCGATGCCGTCCGGCGCCAATCCCGCCCTGACCTCCGGATCGTTCAGAAGTGCCGCCAGCAGGCGCGCGTTGACCTCCCCCGAATAGCCGCCACAGGCGCCGCAATGCAGCCCGCTGGCGTGGGGGTTGTTGACGACGTTCGCGCCATGCCCCGCCAGCAGGACCAGCCGCGCGAAGCCCGTGGTCAGCGACATGGCCCGCAACACCGTCCCGGCGGCCTTGACCCGGGTGGCGAGATCGAGAGCGGGGTCCAGGCGCGGCGCGGGGGTGGCGTCCGACGCCCCGCCCCGCCATCCCAAGGCGTCGCTCAGAAGCTTGCCGACATAGATCGGACCTGTCGCCTCGACGAAGGCGAAGGAGGAAACGGCGGCGAGCTTGAACCGGCCCCAGGCACGCTTCGCCCGCGCCTTCACCCGTGCGGCCCCCTCGGCCGCCGCGACGTCGGGCCCGCCGCAGCGGGATTTGAGCGCGGGATTGAGCAGCACGGGCAGCCGCGCTTCCTCGACATCGGAGCCAAAGCGGCGATGCGCCGTGGAGAGGCCGAAGAAGCCGGCGAAGCCGAGCGTCTGGATATGCGGGCTCGTGCTCTCCAGCGCGCGCCTGAACACCTCCGAACGGACGTCGATGCAAAAGGCGGCCTGGAGCAAGGGGCGACCGGGGGCGGGATGCGGGACGCTCGCCGCGAGTGTGGCTGCCAGGGCCCGCTGGGCCGCCCGCTCCGCCGCCTCCTGCAGGATGGCGTCGGTGACCAGGTCGGGGGTCGGCGTGACCGGCGCCGCGTGCGCCGAGCGCACGCCCGCCCACAGGTCCGCGAGTCGCTCGCCATACCGCAGGAATAGGGCCTCCTCCCAGATCAGGCGGATCGCCAGGAGGTCCGTGACCGTCCGATCCGTGCTGCCGGCAAGCTCCGCCACCCATGCCTTGTGGCGGGCATACTGCGCCCAACCCCCCAGCGTCATGAGCATCTGGTGGAAGTAGGTGTCCAGGGCCGGTTGATCGAGGCCGAGGCGGTCGGCGACACGGGCGATGGCGGCGATGGCACCCTCCGGCGCCTCCGAGACGTGCAGCGGGAAGCCCGGCAGCCCCGCGATTTCCGGCGTCAGGTCATGCGTGGCCACGAACCGCCAGGCGGCGTACGCGCTCCTGCCGCGCGGCGCCGCCCAGAGCGCCTGACCCTCATCGAAATATCCGGCCGCCCAGGCGCCCAGGCGTTCGGCGATCAGGCCCGGCCAGTCGACGCCCGAGATCTGGGCCGCGAGGTCCGCGATCGTTGGCAAGGCGGCCGGCTTGGCCGGGGTCGCGGCGGCGGCGGCCTTCAGCGCGGCCAGGTCGGCCGGCCGCAGGTCGGCGGGCGCGTTCATCCAGGCGTCGGCCAAGTCCTCGTCGGAAATCGCGCCGATGGCGATCTTCTCCTGGTACCAGCGTCGGGGCATGGTGACGGCCACGCCCGCGACCCGCGCGAGGCGTGCGCCGGCCGCCGCCAGGTTCTCGCCCGTCTGTCCAAGGAAGGGATTGACGGCGACGCTGGAGGCCAGCGGCCAGACGGGGGGTATGGCCCGCGCCGCGCGATCGGCCGCAATCTCGACCACCGTCATATCAATCAGCGCCGAGGGGGAGGGATGGGACATCATGAAAGCTCCGTACGGGACTGATCAGGAGGGGCGGCGGCTGGACCAGCCGCCGACGATGCGGTCGAACACGGCGTTGACGTAAAAGCCGTTCGAGAGGTGGACGCGCAGCCCGCCGGCGGCGGGGTGGTGGGCCCACAGCGGGAACATGGCCTGCACGACGGCCACCAGACCGAAGCTGCCAACCGCCAGCGCCATCAGCGCCCATTCCAGCGGGCCGGGCGGCGGCGCGGGGGGCAGGAGGCCTGCGGTGAGCGAGGTCGCCGCCTTCTGCAGCGCGAAATAGCCGACCGAGGTCGCCCCGGCGTAGACGGCCGTGCGCCGGGTCAGCGCCCGGGGGGCGGCATCGGCGAAGCCCTGGGCCAGCATGTAGGCCACGCCGAAGATCAGGATGGCGCCCAGCGCGATGGCCTGGGGCGATTTGTGGGTCAGTCCGAAGGCGAGCCCCACGACGACATAGAGGGCCAGCGCCCAGGCGAACGCGCGGCCGACCGCGCCCGCATCGGGGATGGCGACCGGACCGGGCCGCCGGATCGCGGCGACCCGCTCCACCGCACCGCCGGAGGCCAGGAAGGAGTGGGCCTTGTAGAGCGAGTGCGCCACGATGTGCAGCAAGGCCAGGGGGAAGAGCGACAACCCGCACTCGAAGATCATGAACCCCATCTGGGCCACGGTCGACCAGGCCAGCGAGGTCTTCACCGCCGGCTGGGTCAGCATGACCAGGCTGCCGAACAGCGCCGTGAGACCCCCGATGATGACAAGAAGGGCGAGCACGGTCGGCGCCAGAAGCATGACGTCGGCGAAGCGGATCAATAGGAAGCCGCCGGCATTGATGACGCCCGCATGCAGGGTCGCCGAAACCGGTGTGGGCGTCTCCATGACCTCGGTCAGCCAGCCATGGGTGGGAAACTGGGCGGACTTGAGCATCGCCGCCAGCGCCAGGAGGGCGGCCGCGCCGGTCGCGAGGCTGCCGCCTTCCCCGGCGCGGGCGGCCTGAAGGATCGCCCCGATGTCGGCCGTGCCGTAGGCCGCCGCGAGCAGCGCCGCCGCCCCGATCAGCGCGGCATTCCCCAGGCGGGCGGTGATGAACTTCTTGCGCGCCGCCCGCCGCGCCGCCACCCGCCCGGGATAGAACAGCAGAAGCCGGTGCAGGAACAGGCTGGTGGCGATCCAGGCGGGCACCAGCTGGAAGAGGGTGCCGGCGGTGACGAGCGCCACCACCGCGGCGAGCGTCATGCACAGCCAGCCGGTGAAAGGACCTTGCCGGGCCTCGCCATCCAGATAGGTGCCGGCATAGCGGACGACGACCCAGCCGATGAACGTCACCAGCAGCAGCATCGTGGCACTGACGGCGTCCAGGCGGACCGACGGTCCGAAGTCCCCAGGCCCGATCAGGGGGCGGACGCCGCCCCCGGAAAGGATCAACCCCGCAGCCGAGACCAAGGCGAAGCCCAGCGCCGTAAGCGTGGCCGCCTCGGCCACTTCGGGGACACGCTTGGGTCTGCGTCCCGGGTTGATGAAGCCGATGGCCGCGCCCATCAGCAGGGGAACGGGCGCCAGCAAGAGCAACAGATGGATGGGCACGGAGGGTCCCCTTCGATGCGAAATTCGATGCGGGGACAGGGGTACCCGAGCGCGCGCTCTGATAAAAATTCATTGTTTCGGCAATATCGTTCGTTTTAATAGAACGATATGAGGGACCTGAACTACAATCACCTGCGCTATTTCTGGGCGGTCGCGCATGAGGGCAGCCTGACCCGGGCGGCCGAGCGCATGAACCTGTCCCAATCGGCGCTATCGGTTCAGATCCAGAAGCTTGAGCATCAGATGGGCCACCCGCTCTTCGAGCGTGTCGGCAAGAAGCTGGTGCTGACGGAGGCGGGCCAGATCGCGCTCGACTATGCCGACACGGTGTTCAAGGCGGGCGACGAGCTGATGAGCACGATGCGGGGCCGCCCCCTGGCCAGCCGTCAGGTCCTCAGGGTCGGGGCGCTGACGACGCTGTCGCGGAACTTCCAGCTGGAATTCCTGCGGCCGCTCGTCGGCCGGTCGGACGTGGAATTGATCGTGCGGTCGGGGAACATCCGGGATCTGCTGGCGCAGTTGGAGGCGCACGCCATCGATGTCGTTCTGGCGAACAGCGCGGCGCCGCGGGATGCGCGCTCATCGCTGCGCAACCACCTGCTCAATGAGCAACCGGTCAGTCTGGTCGGGCGTCCCCGGCCGGATCAGCGGCCGTTCCGTTTCCCGGATGACTTGCGGAGCGAGCCCCTGCTTCTTCCCAGCCTCGACAGCGATATCCGGGTGGCGTTCGACCGGGTGCTGGAACTGGCCGGAATCAGGCCGACCATCCTTGCCGAGGTTGACGACATGGCGATGCTGCGCCTTCTCGCCCGGGAGCGGGAGGGCGTGACATTGGTGCCGCCCATCGTCGTGCGCGATGAGCTGGAGGCCGGGATCCTGGTCGAACACTGCCGCATCGCGGAGGTCACCGAGAGCTTCTATGCCATCGTCCAGAAGCGCCGCTTCCCCAACAGGCTCCTGGGGGAGTTGCTCCTCAGCGGGAACGCGGCCCCATCGATGTCCGCGCGCGATTCCCAGCCCTTATCTTAATGCCAGCGGCACGAGATTCTGACCCGTGCCGCTGTAGCCAAGCGACCGGATGGTCGCGCCCGGCGTTTGCGGGGCGGCATTAGTGCCAAACAATGTCCGGGTAGTGGCCCACGGCCAGCGGGCCGATCTGCAGCTTGTGGTTCTGCATGGTGATGGGCAGCTTCAGGCTGGGGGCGCCGCCGTTGGCGCTGGGCTTGGCCAGCAGGGCCAGGCCGGCGCGCACCAGGGCGGCCTGGTTGGGGTGCAGGGTGCCGCCATCCTTCAGCGCGTCCACCAAGCTGTCCAGGCCTGACAGCTCGGCGGAGCCGGAGCCCTGGGGCTGCAGATTGTCGTCCAGCGCCAGGGTGGCGTTGGCCACCAGGTGCAGATCGCCCCAATCCAGCTTCAGACTGTCCACCTCAACCGTGCCGCCGTCCTTGGACCATGGGGTCACCGCGTCCACCGTGGGGGCCGCGGGCAGGGGGCCCTGCACCCGGGCGGCCAGGACCAGGCGCTGCAGCGTCGGGCCCAGGCTGCGCACCGGCGGCACGGTCATGCCCGCCACATCCAGGTGCAGGATCAGCCCGGTGCCGGTGTGGTCGGTGGGCGGCGTCGCCGGCCGTTCCACCGTTATCGAAAAGCTCTCCAGTGGATAGGCCCCGGCCGGCATCAGGCTGGCGGGTGGCGGCGCGCCCTCGGCCGTCCCCTCCGGCACCGGCAGTGCCGCGACCGTCAGGACGGCATGGCTGAGGTCCACCCGCATCGACCGGAGGATGCCGGTGGCCAGGTCCAGGGCGACGCGGGCCCCGGCGATGGCGGCGGTGGCGTCCAGGCCGGGGCGGGCGCCCTCATGCGGCAGGGTGGCATGGCCACCCTTGGCCAGGGTCAGGACCACGTCATCCAACCGCCAGACGGGCGCGGAGGCCTTGACGGTGTCGGCCGTCCAGCTGAGCCCGTTGGGCTTTTCCACCTTCACCTGGTTGGCGGTGATGGCGATGCCCAGGGGGAAGCCGCCGAGGGTGGGCGGCTGATAGGTGATGGTGGCGCCTGCCGCCCGGGCCAAATCGGTGTTGTGGTCCAGCAGGGTCAGCAGGCGCGTGGCCATGCGGTGCCACCACACGGCATAGCCGGTGACCAGGACCAGCACCAGGAAGAGGACGAGGGTGATAGGACGGACACGCATGGGGTTTCCTGGTTGGTCACGGGCGTCGGCGGCGCCAGGCTGGCGGCCGTGGCGTACGCCGGGGGCACGGGGGCGGATCAGGCCACGGGCCGGGTGGGCTTGGCAAGGGCGCCGCCGGTGCGCCCGTCTTCAGTCATAGGTCGGTATCGGCCACCCGGAATGCCAGCGCTTATTCCCACGGATCATCCCCACCCTTCCAAGCGGACACCAGCGGTTGACGGCGGGGGGCACTCCGTCCAGGGTTCGGGGACGATATCCCTTCCCTTGCCATCCCTTACTGGGCGCCCGGCCTTGTCTTCAATCACCCCCGTTCCCTCCATTGAGATCGCCGCCCCCTATCGTGCCATCGGTGTCGCCGCCGACGCCGACGTCTGGGTTTTCGGCTATGGCTCCCTGATGTGGAATCCCGGTTTCCCTTATGTCGAGCGGCGCCGGGCCACGGTGCGCGGCTGGCACCGGGGGTTCAGCGTCTATTCCTTCCGCCATCGCGGCACCCGCGCCTGTCCGGGCGCGGTGCTGGGCCTGGATCGTGGCGGCACCTGCCGGGGCATCGCCTACCGCGTGGCCGCCGCCGAGGCGCCTGGCGTGCTGGACTATCTCTGGGAGCGCGAGATGCAGAACGCGGTCTACGAGCCGCGGCTGCTGACGGCGGCCCTGGAACACGGGCCGCGGGTCCCCACCGTGGCCTTCACCGTCGTGCGGGGGCATGAGCAGTATTGCGGCCGCCTGCCGCCCGACGATCTGGCCGGGCTGATCCGCCAGGGCGTGGGGGAGAGCGGACGCAATGTCGACTATCTGGTCAACACCGTCCGCCATCTGGAGGAATTGGGCATCCGCGACCGCAACCTGGAAGGGCTGGTGGAGCGGGTGGTGGGGGACACCACCCCTTGATCCTCAGCCCCGCTTGATGATCAGCACCCGGGTATCGCCATAGCGGCGGTCGTCCAAGGGCTCGAACCCGGGCGGCGCATCGAAGGGATCGTTGCCGCCAACCTCCACGACGCACAGCGTCTCGGGCGCCAGCCAGCCGGCGGCCGACAGGGATTCCAGTGCCCGGGGCGCCAGGCCCTGGCCGTAGGGCGGGTCCAGGAACACCAGGCTGGCCGCCTGCCGTGCCAGCGGTGGCTTGGCGGCGTCGCCCTGGATGAACTGGCAGCGGCCGGTTTCCTTCAGCGTGGCGGCGTTGGCACGGGCCAGATCCAGGGACGGGCGGCTGATGTCCAGGAACAAGGCCGCCTCCGCCCCGCGCGACAGCGCCTCCAGCCCCAGGGCGCCGGTGCCGCAGAAGGCGTCCAGCACCACCCGGCCCGCCACCGTCGGCGCGTCGTCGGTGAAGAAGTCGCCATGCTCCAGGATGTTGAACAGGGCTTGGCGCGTGCGGTCGCTGGTGGGCCGCACGTCCCGGCCCGAGGGGGGCACCAGGACCCGCCCGCGATGCTGCCCGCCGACGATGCGCATCAGCCCCGGCCGCCCTTACTCGGAACCCCCTGACTGGGAGCCCCCTTACGGGGACCGCCCTTGCCGGTGGCCTTGGGTGCCGTGCGCGTGGGTTTGCCACCCGGGGCGGTCTTGCCGGCGCGCGGGGCCTTCTCGGTCGGGGCGGCCTTGCGGGCCGGCGCCGCTTTGGCATCCTCACGCCGGGCGCTGGGGCGCTTGCCGTCTTCCCGCTTAGGGGCGTCCCGCGTAGGGGCGTCCCGCTGGGCGCCCTCTCGCTTGGCTCCGTCCCGCTTTTGGGGACCGCGCGACTCGACGCGTTCGCCCAGGCTAGGGGCGGTCTTGGCCGCCGGTTTCACCGCGCCCTTGCGCGGGCGGCGGCTGGGTGCGCCGTCCGCGTCGTCATCGGGCGTGCCGTCCAGCGCCCTGTCCAGGGCCAGGGCCAGGGCGCGCGCCTTGTCGGCGGCGCTGTCGCCGGTCGGCTTGTTGCCAGGTGCCTGGGGCGGCCGCTTGGCGCGCACGGTGGCGTCGGCCTGGGCGGAGGGGCGGGTGGCCGACGGGTGGGCGACGGAGGAACGGACTGTGGACGTGCGGGTCGCCACGCGGGCGGCGCGCGGGGCCTCCGTCGTCTCTTCGCGGCGGGGCCGGGGGGTGGCCTTGGCCGGCGCCTTTTCAGCAGCGGCCCTCGCGGCGGGCGGCTTGGCCTTGGGCGCCTTGTCGAAACGCAGGGCCGGCATCTCGGCCGCCTTCTCGGCGTTGCGCGCGCGGGCCTCCTTGCGGTCCTGGGTGTTTTCCTTGGGGAAGAACTGGGGCAACTGGTCGCGCAGCACGCGGCGCGGCACCTCTTCCACCTCGCCGCGTTCCAGCTTGCCCAGTTGGAAGGGGCCGTAGGAGACGCGGATCAGCCGGTTCACCGTCAGGCCCAGATGCTCCAGCACCTTGCGGATTTCGCGGTTCTTGCCTTCGCGCAGGGTCATGGTCAGCCAGGCGTTGCTGCCCTTCTCCCGGTCCAGCACGGCCTCGATCGGCCCATACTCGATGCCGTCGACGAAGATGCCTTCCGCCAGCTTGGCCAGCTTGGCGGTGTCCGGCGTCCCGTGCACGCGCACGCGATAACGGCGGGGCCAGGCGGTCGACGGCAGTTCCAGGTGGCGGGCCAGTTCGCCGTCGTTGGTCAGCAGCAGCAGGCCCTCGGTGTTGAGGTCCAGCCGGCCGATGGAAATGACGCGGGGCATGCCCTCGGGCAGGCGGTCGAACACGGTGGCGCGCGCCAGTTCGTCCCGGGCGCTGGTCACCAGGCCGGCGGGCTTGTGATAGCGCCAGACGCGCGTCGGCTCCTGCTCCGGCAGGACCTGGCCGTCGACGACGATGCGGTCGCCGGGCTGCACATTCACGCCGGGCGAGGTCAGCACCTGGCCGTTCACGGCCACGCGGCCGTCGGCGATCCAGCGCTCGGCGTCGCGGCGGGAACAGAGGCCGGCGCGCGCCAGCCGTTTGGCGATGCGCTCGCCGGACTTTTCGGGGGATTTTGTATCGGACATGCGGCGGACTGTATGCGTCGCTGCCCGGCTTGCCAAGCGTCCGGCGGCGGCGGCGCCAGCCTATGGGCCCCCCGCGCCGGGCATGGCTGGCGACAATCACCACTTGATTGGGAAACGATCATTTCCTATAAGGGGCGCATGACGCCCCCCGCATCCCTCCCTTCCCGCCAACGTGGCCCGGGCCGCCCCCGCGAGTTCGACACCGACCTGGCGCTGGACCGCGCCATCGCCGTGTTCAGCGAACGCGGCTATCATGGCACGGCCATCAGTGACCTGACCCAAGCGCTGGGCCTGACCGCCGGCAGCCTCTACAAGGCCTTCACCGACAAGCGCGGGTTGTTCCTGGCCACCTTCGACCGTTATGTGGCGCTGCGGGCCGAAGGGCTGCGGGCGGCGCTGGACGCGGCGTCCACCGGCCGGGCCAAGATCCGGGCGGTGCTGGACTTCTACGCCGACAGCAGTCACGGCCCCGATGGGCGCCGGGGCTGCCTGGTGGTGGCCAGCGCCGTGGACCTCGCCACCGCCGACGCGGCGGTCGCCGCGCGCGTCGCCGGCGCGCTGGACGTGAATGAGGGCCGCCTGGCCGCCCTGGTGGCGCTGGGCCAGGCCGATGGCACCGTCGCCCCCCATCTCGACGCCGCCGTCACCGCCCGGCTGCTGCTGTGCGTGCTGCAGGGCATGCGCCTCATCGGCAAGACCGGACGGCACGCGACGGAGATGGCGGCGGTGGCCGATGGCGCCCTGAAGCTGCTGGACTGACCCCTGGCGCCCCCGCCTTTCATCGCCTTGCGGCAAATTAGGGCGCCAAATTAGGAAATGATCATTCCCAAAATGGAGACTGAAACCATGACATCCTTCGACCCCGCCCGCTTCTGGACCCGTTTCCGTCATGGCCAGGCGACAGTGAACGGTGTGCGCCTGCACTATGTCGAGGGCGGGCAGGGCGCGCCGCTGCTGCTCATCCCCGGCTGGCCGCAAAGCTGGTACGCGTGGCGGCATGTCATGCCGTTGCTGGCCGATGGCGGCCGGCGGGTCATCGCCGTGGACCCGCGCGGCTTCGGCGATTCCGACCGGCCGGTTGGCGGCTATGACCTGGCCACTGTGGCGGCTGACATGCACGGCTTGGCCGGGGCCCTGGGCGTGCTGGACGGCGGCCGCCTGGACGTCGTGGGCCATGACGTGGGCACCTGGATCGGCCACGCCTATGCCGCTGACTGGCCGACCGACATCCGCCGATTGGCGCTGCTGGACGCGGCGCTACCCGGCATCACGCCCCCGCCGCCGCCCGGCATCCCGTCAGATGAGGCCAACGCCCGCACCTGGCATTTCGCCTTCAACCGCCTGGACGACCTGCCGGAATTGCTGATCGCGGGGCGGGAGCGCGCCTATCTCAGCCACCTGTTCCATGCCAAGGCGGTGAACCGCTGGGCCATCGGGCCGGCGGATCTGGACGAATATGTGCGGGTGCTGTCCGCCCCCGGCGCGCTGCGCGCCACCTTCGCCCACTACCGCGTGGCCTTCGGCGCCGCGTCGCTGGCCCAGGCCCGCGCCCGGGCGGACCGGGGTCTCACCCTGCCCATCCTGGCGGTGGGGGCCAGGGCGGGCGTGGGTACGGTGCTGGCCGACACCTTGCTGGGACATGGCGCCAACGTCCGCGGCCATGTCCTGGACTGCGGCCACTACATCCCGGAGGAAATGCCGGCGGAACTGGCCGCCCTGCTGCTGGACTTTTTCGCCGGATGACGGATGCGTCGCCCGCCCGCTTGACGGTGCGGCGGGCGGTGCCCCAGGCTGGGGCCATGTTGTCGCCCCGTCCTGAACCGCTGATCGACTCGTCCCCCATGGAGCGCGCCTTCGCCGAGGCGGCGTCCGCCGCAGCGCGGGGGGAGGTGCCGGTGGGCGCCGTCATCGTCGATCCGGCCACCGGGGCCATCCTGGCCGCCGCCTCCAACCGCACGGAGGAATTGGCCGACCCCACCGCCCATGCCGAGGTGCTGGCCATCCGCGCGGCTTGCGCGACCGTGGGCCAGCCGCGCCTGCCGGGCCTGGATTTGTACGTGACATTGGAACCGTGCGCGCTCTGCGCCGCCGCCATCAGTTTCGCCCGGCTGCGGCGGGTCTATTTCGGGGCCTACGATCCCAAGGGTGGGGCGGTGGAACACGGCCCCCGCTTCTTCAGCCAGCCCACCTGCCATCACGCGCCTGAAACCTACGGCGGTTTGCAGGAACGGCGGGCGGGCGCCCTGTTGCGGGATTTCTTCAAGGAACGCCGTTAGCGCTGAACCCAGGAAAGGAACCGTATGCCGCTCTACCGGGACGATTATGGCGCCTTGTACTGGTCCTTGCGCGGCGATGTGACGGGCGAGGTGGTGCGCGACACACCCTTCCACAAGGATGCGGGCACCCGGATGCTGCGGGTGCGGCCGGGGCAGGAGCGACGGCTGCTCTGGACGCTGCGCGGGGTCCTGGGGCTGTTGGCCCTGCAGGCGGTGGGCCTGGGCGCCCTGGCGGTGGCGCTGATCACCGGGCTGGTGGTCATCCCCGACGGCTGGCCCATGGCGCTGGCGTCCAGCATCCTGATGCCGGCCTTCCTGCTGGCGATGATGACCCAGTCGGTGCTCGTGCCCCTGTCATGCGAGAGCGCCACGCTACGCCATCCGGTGCGCCTGGTGCCGGCCCAGCCCCTGAGCCTGGTGCTGGCGCCCCTGCTGTTCGTCGTGGGGCCGGTTCTTTATATCCTGGGGATGGTGCTGGTGCTGCCCGCGTCCGCCCGGGCCGAGGTGGCGGTGATGCTTGGCCGGGCCGACTGGGCGGAAAAGGCGGCCGGCCTGGTTTTGGCGCTGATCCTGCTGGCCTGCTTCGGCTGGGCGGTGCGGCAGTGCTGGCTGGGCTGGGCCGGCTCCCGCCGCCGGCCGCCGAGCCACCCCCCGGCCCTGCGGGTGGCGGCGTCACGCGAACAGCGGCGGGACCGGACCGGGTCTTAGGCTTCAGGCTTTTCTTTGGCGGTGGCTTCCTCGGCCTTCGGCGTATCGGCTGTTGGCGTGTCCGTCTGCGGCGTGTCGGTCTGGGCCTCGGCCGCCGCCCGTTCGGCGCGATAGGCGTCGAAGGCGATCTTGACCGAGCGCGCGGATTCGCTGTCCGGATACGCGGCGGCCCACTGGTCGGCGCGGTCGGCGGCGGCGATGCCGTTGCCGCTCTGTGCCATCACCGTCAGGGCGCGGGCGTAGAACTGCTGCGGCACGGGGTGCGCGGGCGTGGTCTGGATCAGCACCCAGATGATCTGGGCGGCCTCTTCGGCGCGGCCCATGGCGATCAGGGTGTCGGCCAGGGCCAGGCGGGCGTCGCCTTGGGACGGGTCCAGGGTGGCGCAGGCGTGGAACTCGGCGGCGGCGGCGTCCAGCCGGCCGGTGCTGCGCAGCACCATGCCCAGGTTGAAGCGGGTCTCGGCCCGGTTGGGGTCCAACTCCAGCGTCCGGCGCCAGGCGTCCTCCGCCCCGGCCAAGTCGTTCTTCTGGCCCGACGCCACGCCCAGGGCGTGCCAGGCTTCGGTGAAACTGGGGTTCAGTTCCACGGCGCGGCGGAAGCTCTCGATGGCCTCATCCACCTTGCCTTGGCCCAGCAGGGCCATGCCCAGGTTCTGGTGGGGCGGCGGGTGGTTGGGGTTCAGCGACCGCGCCTTCTTCAGGCAGGTCACCGCCTCCTCCAGCTTGCCCAGGCCCTGCAGCACGGCGCCCAGGTTGGACCACGCGACGCGGATGTCGGGGACGGAGGCGTAGATGCGGATGATGGCGCGGTAGGCGTTCTCCGCCTCCTTCAGGCGGCCCTGGCGGTGCAGGTCGGCGGCTACGCGCATGTCGTTGACGAAAGGCGCGCCGGCATTGGCGTCCTTGGAGATTTCCGCGATGCGGCGGCGGCGGTCCTGGCGATTCATCTGGTCCCTTGTCCCTGAAAATGCGGCGGGGCCCGTTTCCCGGGCGCCGGCCTCAACCCTGCTTCTGTTCCCGCTCCACCGCGCGCCAGCCGATGTCCCGGCGGCAGAACCCTTCCGGCCAGCGGATGCGGTCCACCGCCTGGTAGGCCAGCGCTTGGGCCTCCGCCACCGTCTTGGCCGTCGCCGTCACGCCCAGCACCCGGCCGCCGTTGGCCAGCACGCGATCATCCCCTTCGGGTGTCTTGGCCACCTTGGTGCCGGCATGGAAGACGGTGACCCCGTCGACCTTGCCCGCATCGTCCAGCCCCCCGATGGCGGTGTTCTTCACATAATCACCCGGATAGCCCTCGGCCGCCATAACCACGCACAGGGCGGGGTCGTCGTGCCAGCGCACGTCCACATGGTCCAACTGCCCGTCGCAGGTGGCCAGCAGCAGGGGCACGATGTCGGACTTCAGGCGGCGCATCAGCACCTGGCATTCCGGATCACCGAAGCGGGCGTTGAATTCGATCAGGCGCGGCTTCGGTCCTTCCGGGGTCGCAACGATCATCAGCCCGGCGAACAGCACGCCCTTGAACGGCTTGCCCTCCGCCGCCATGCCCCTGACCGTGGGCTCCACGATCTCGCGCATCACCCGGTCCTGCAACTCGGGCGTCAGGACCGGGGCGGGGGAATAGGCGCCCATGCCGCCGGTGTTGGGGCCCTGGTCATGGTCGAACACCCGCTTGTGGTCCTGCGCGCCCACCAGGGGCAGGGCGTGGACGCCATCGCACAGGGCGAAGAAGCTGGCCTCCTCCCCATCCATGAACTCTTCCACCACCACTTCCGCGCCGGCGCTGCCGAAGCGGCCGTGCAGCATGGCGTCGTCGATGGCGGCGTGGGCCTCGTCCAGGGTCATGGCGATGACGACACCCTTGCCGGCGGCCAGGCCGTCGGCCTTCACCACGATGGGCGCGCCCTGCTCGGTCACGTAGGCCTTGGCGGCGGCGGCATCGGTGAAGCGCCGGTAGGCGGCGGTCGGCACACCGTACTTGGCGCAGATGTCCTTCATGAAGCCTTTGGACCCTTCCAGGGCGGCGGCCTCCTGGCTGGGGCCGAAGGCCTTGATGCCGGCCGCGTTCAGCCGGTCCACCAGGCCCAGCACCAGCGGCTGTTCCGGGCCCACCACCACCAGGTCCACGGCGTTGGCCGTGGCGAAGGCCACCAGGCCGTCGACATCGTCGGCCTTGATGTCCAGGCACTGGGCCACGTCGCGGATGCCGGCATTGCCCGGCGCGCACCACAAGGTGCCGCACAGGGGGGAGGCGGAGATGGCCCAGCACAGCGCATGCTCCCGCCCGCCGGATCCGACCACCAGGATCTTCATCGCCTCTACTCCCGATCAGGATTCCATCTGTTGAGCGGGGGGTTGTATCATGCCCGCGCCATGACTCAAGACTTCCCCGACTCCCCCCCCGTTCCCAACGCCGATCTGGGCTATGCCGGCGCCGCGCCGGTGGCCGGCGGCAACCTGCCGGAGCTGTCCGTTTCCGACCTGTCGCGCGCGCTGAAGCGCACGGTGGAGGAGACCTACGGCTATGTCCGCGTGCGCGGCGAGGTCAGCCAGCCCAAGCGCGTTTCCTCCGGCCACCTCTATCTGCGCCTGAAGGACGACCAGGCGGTGATCGAGGCCGTGTGCTGGAAAGGCACGGTGATGCGCCTGGCGGTGAAGCCGGAGGACGGGATGGAGGTGGTCTGCACCGGCCGCCTGACGACCTACCCCGGCCGCTCCCAATACCAGCTGATTATCGAGACCATGGAGCTGGCGGGCGAGGGCGCGCTGCTCAAGATGCTGGAGGAGCGCAAGCGCCGCCTGGCGGCCGAGGGGTTGTTCGACGCGCAGCGCAAGCGGCCGCTGCCCTTCCTGCCCCGGGTCATCGGCGTGGTGACCTCCCCCACCGGCGCCGTCATCCGCGACATCCTGCACCGCCTGGCCGACCGCTTTCCCCGCCATGTGCTGCTGTGGCCGGTAGCGGTGCAGGGTGAGGCGGCGGCGGCGCAGATCGCCCGCGCCATCCAGGGCTTCAACGCCATCGTCCCCGGCGGCCCCGTGCCCCGGCCCGACCTGCTGATCGTGGCGCGTGGCGGCGGCAGCCTGGAAGATTTGATGCCCTTCAATGAGGAGATCGTGGTGCGGGCGGCGGCGGCCAGCCAGATCCCCCTGATCTCCGCCGTGGGGCATGAGACCGACACCACCCTGATCGACTTCGCGTCCGACCGTCGCGCGCCCACGCCCACCGCCGCCGCCGAAATGGCTGTGCCGGTGCGGGCCGAGCTGCTGGCCCAGGTGATGGAATGCGGCCGCCGGCTGGAGGGCACGGCCAACCGCCTGCTGGTCGAGCGCCGCTCGCGGGTGGAGGGGCTGGCCCGGGGCCTGGGTGATCCCCGCGCCTTGCTGGAAGGCTGTGCCCAGCGCCTGGACGACCGGGGGGAACGCCTGGCGCTGTCGATGACCGGCCTGATCCGCCGCCATCGGACGGAAGTGGCGAAGCTGGGCGCCGGGCTGCGGCACCCGGCCCAGGTGCTGGGCCTGGCCTATGCCCGGCTGGACATCGCCGGCCGGGGGCTCTCCGGCGGTGTCACCCGCCTGGTGGCCGACCGGACCTCGCGCGTCCAGGCCCTGGCCCCGCGCCTGACGCCCCAACCCCTGGCCCGCCGGGTGGAGGAGGGCGGTCTGCGCCTGGCCGACCTGGGCCGCCGGCTGGACGCCAGCTTCGGCCGCGCCGTGGCCGATGGCGCCCGGCGGCTGGAAGGCCAGGCCAAGTTGCTGGAGACCCTGTCCTATCGCGGCGTGCTGGCCCGGGGGTTCGCCCTGGTCACCAGCGCCGAGGGCCATCCCGTGACCAGGGCGGCCGATGCGCCGGCCGGTGGCCGGGTGCGGGTGGAATTCATCGACGGCGCGGTGGGCGCCACGCTGGATGGTGAGGGTGGGGCCCCAGCGGAAGCCGTGCGGCCGGCATCGACGTCACCGACCCCCAAGGTTCGCGCGCCGGGTCGCCCCGGGGGGCAAGGCAGCCTGTTCTGAGGCGGCGCTACTTCGGCCAGCGGCGGTGGGTCCACAGCCACTGGCCGGGGTCCTCCCGCACCCAGGTTTCGAACACCTGGTTGATCTGCAGGGTGATGGCGTAGATGTCGGCGGCGCGGTCGCCGGTGGGGGCGAACGTCAGCGGCGGCATGGCCTCGATGCGGAAGCGGGCGCCCTTGCCCGGGCGGGTGACCTTCACCGGCACGACGACGGCGCCGTGGCGCAGCACCATGTCGGCGGTGATGGTGCCGGTCATGGCGTCACGGCCCAGGAAGGGCACGGGGATGCCCTCGTTCAGCTTCTGGTCGGCCAGCACGCCCAGGTGGCCGCCGCCGCGTACGGTGGCGAGGATGGTCTTGGCGGCCGACCGGCCCTTGGGCACCAGGCTGTTGCCCAGGTCGCTGCGGGCGCGCAGCAGCAGGCGGTCGACCCAGGGGTTGTTGGGCGCCCGGTAGATGATGGTGATCAGCAAATCCATCTTGTGGCTGGCCAGGCCCGCCATTTCCCAATTGCCGAAATGGCCGGTCAGGACGATGCCGGGCTTGCCGTCGTCGCGCAGGCCGGCCAGGTGCTCCGCCCCCACGAAGTCCACCCGGTCTTCCCATTCGGCCGAGATGGTTTTGAAATGGGCGTATTCGGCCATGATGCGGCCCAGGGTGTCCCAGCTTTCCCGGCCCACCCGCGCCCGCCCGGCGGCGTCCAGCTCGGGCATGGCCTGTTCCAGGTTGCGCTGTACCCGGCGGTTGGCCTTCAGCCGCGGGCCCAGGGTCCGGCCCACCCAACCGCCCAGGTCGGACGCGCTGTCCGCGGGCAGCAGCGACAGGAAGCCGAAGAGCCCACGGATGGCAAGCGCCTCCAGCGGGTACCGCACATTTCGGGACAGGGCGGCGCGCAGGGGGCTATTGGTGGCCATGGGACCCATACAGGGAGTCTATAGCCGGCTGCGTTCAATCAGAACCACAGCCGGCTATAGAGTGAGTCTGTCCGCGAGCAGCTTCACGTCCAAAGGCGATTCCGCCTTTGGACGATCTGCTCTAGTGTCATGCGGTCTAACACGGCGCGGATCGGTCCAACCAGCGCGTCGTCAACGCAAGTCGCCCATACCCCCAAAAAAGAACTCGTGCCAGCGGGATGAGATGTTGACTCATGCCGCTGTAGGACGCGACCGCGTCCGCCGGAGCGAGTACCGAAGGAACGGAGCGAGGAAGCCAAGTCGCCGGATGGCGACGCCCGGCGATTGAGGAAGCATTTGAGCGATCACGATCAAATGCCGTGCGTATCAGTCCGGCCAGCGGCGGTGGGTCCACAGCCATTGGCTGGGGCTTTCCCGCACCCACTTTTCCAACAGCTCGTTCACGGCCACGGTGACGGCGCGGATGTCGGCGGGGCGGTCGCCGGTCAGGGCGGGGAGGTCCAGGGGCGGGAAGGCCTGGATCCTGAAGCGGGCGCCTCCAGGCTGGCGGGTGACCTTCACCGGCACGACGACGGCGCCATGGCGCACCACCACGTCGCCGGCGATGGTGCCGGTCATGGCGTCATGCCCCATGAAGGGCACGGCGATCCCCTCGTTCAGCTTCTGATCGGCCAGGATGCCCAGGATGCCACGGGCCCGCATGGTGGCCAGGATGCCCTTGGCCGAGGTCCGACCCTTGGGCACCAGGTCGGTGCCCAGGTCGCCCCGCGCCTCGGCCAGCAGTTTGTCGACCGAAGGGTTGTTGGGCGCCCGGTAGATGGCGGTCATCCTGAGGCCGCACTTGTGCACCGTCATGGCCACCAGTTCCCAATTGGCGAAGTGGCCGGTCAGGATGACGCCCGGCATGCCGTCCGTCTCCAGCCCCAGGATGTGTTCGGTCCCGCTGAGCTCCACCCGTTGGCCCCACTCCGCCCGGATGGTTTTCAGGTGCGGGTATTCCGCCAGGGTCCGGCCCAGATTGTCCCAGCAGTCCCGGGCCAGTCGCCGATGGGCGGCGGCGTCCAGGCCGGGCAGGGCGCGTCGCAGGTTGCGCAGCACCGTGCTGTTGCCGCCAAGGCGGGGTCCCAGGGTGCGCCCCACCCAGCCGCCCAGGTCCGACGCGGTATCGGCCGGCAGCCACCCCAGCAGGCGGAACAGCGTACGCACGGCCAGCGCTTCCAACGGATACCCGACGGTGCGGGTCAGGGTGCGGCGCAGGGGGCTGTGGTTGGCCATGGGCGGTCTCGTGTCACGCTATCCAGCAGCCCATCCAGGGCGCCGTCGTTGTCAAATCGCAGGACCACCGGCAGCGCGGTGACGCGGGCCTGGGCCTCGGCCGGCAGGCGCACCCAGTCCTTCTGCGTGGTCAGCGGCGTGGCGCCGATGGCCGCCGCCCGGTCCAGCAGACGGGCGATCTCTTCCCGGGTATAGGGATGGTGGTCCGGGAAAAAAACCCTTTCGGCGACGGACAGGCCCAATTCAAGGCAGGTATCGAAGAACTTCTGGGGTCGGCCGATGCCGGCGAAGGCCAGCACCGGGTGGCCCGACAGGCGGGCGGCGACCGCCGGGTCCGGCACCAGGCGGGCGGTCAGGACGGGCAGCGCCGGGGCCAGGGTGGCGACGGTCCGCCGGGCGTCCAGGCGGTCGGCGCCGACGATCACCACCCCATGGGCCCGCCGCAGGCCGTCGGCCAGGTCCTCGCGCAGGGGACCGGCGGGGATCACGCGGCCGTTGCCGAAGCCGGCCCCCCCGTCCACGACCAGCAGCGACAAATCCTTGGCCAGGGCCGGGTTCTGGAAACCGTCGTCCATGACCACCGCCTGGGCGCCGCCGTCACGGGCGGCGCGGGCGCCGGCCAGGCGGTCGGCCGATATCCAGGCGGGGGCGGAGGCCGACAGCAGCAGCGGCTCATCGCCCACGTCGGCGGCGCGGTGCTGGGCGGGATCGACCCGCAGGGGGCCGCGCAAGCGCCCGCCATAGCCGCGCGACAGGTACTGGGCGTCGATCCCCCGGGCGCGCAGGCGGCGCATCACCGCCTCGGCCAGCGGCGTCTTGCCAGCCCCGCCGGCCACCAGGTTGCCGACGCAGATGACGGGAATGCCGGCCGGCTGGGGCGTGGCCCCCACCTGCCGATGGCGGGCCCCCGCCGCATAGAGCGCGCCCAGGGGGCCCAACAGCGCCGCCGCCCACCCCGCCTGCCGGTACCAGAAGCCGGGCGCCTTCACCGGCCAGCCCCCGGCAGGCGCATGCCCGCCTCGGCCAGCAGGGGCGACAGCGCCGTCATCACCCGGTCGACGGCGTGACGGTTGTCCTCGGCCACCGCCTTGGCCGCCGCCGCCTGGGCGTCGCGCGCGGCCACGTTGGTCAGCAGCGTGTATACGGCGTTGGCCAAGCCGTCGGGATCGGACACCCGCGCCGCGCCGCCCGCCGCCTCCAGCGTGGCGGCGATTTCCGCGAAGTTGTGCATATGGGGGCCGTAGACGATGGCGGCGCCCAGCTGTGCCGGCTCGATGGGGTTGTGTCCGCCCACCGGCACGAAGGACCCGCCGATGACCGCCACCGGGGCCAGTCGGAAGAACAGGCCCAGTTCGCCCAGCGTGTCGGCCACATGCAGGGCGTCCGTCGCGGCAGGTACCGCGCCGGTGGTGCGCCGGCTGACGGCCAGTCCCTGGGCCTCGAACCCGGCGGCGATCTCTGCCCCCCGTGCCGGATGCCGAGGCACGACCAGGGTCAGCAGACCGGGGATGCGGGGGGCCAGTTGCCGATGGACCTGGGCCGCCAGATTATCCTCCCCCGGATGGGTGCTGGCGAAGACCCAGGCCGGCCGGTCGCCGATGGCGTTCCGCAGCGTCGCCAAGGCGTCGGCCTCCGCCGGCAGGGGCGTGGTGGAGTATTTCAGGTTGCCGACGCACCGCACGTCGGCCAGGCCCAAATCGCGCAGGCGTTGCGCCTCCGTCGCCGTTTGGGCCAGCGCCAGGCGGAAGGTGGACAGCAGGCGGCGGGCGGTGCGCGGCGCCCGGCGCCAGTTGCGGTGGCTGCCGGCCGACAGCCGGGCGTTGACCAGGGCCGCCGGCACCCCGTCCTTGCGCAAGGCGCGCAGCAGGTTGGGCCAGAACTCCGATTCGATCCACAGGGCGGCGTCCGGCCGCCAATGGTCGACGAAGCGCGCCACGGCGGCGGGCAGGTCAACCGGCACGAACTGGTGAAGGGCGCCCGGCGGCAGGCGCTGGGCCATCAGCGTGGCGGAGGTGACGGTGCCGGTGGTGACCAGCACTGTCGGCCGGGGCGCCAGGGTCAGCAGCCGGTCGATCAGGGGCAGGACGGCCAGCGATTCGCCCACGCTGGCGGCGTGCAGCCAAATCAGCCGGCCGTCCGGACGGGCCAGGCCGGCATGGCCCAGGCGCTCGGGCAGCCGGTTGGGGTCTTCCTTGCCGACGGCCAGGCGGCGGTCCAGCAGATGGCGGACGGCGGGGCCGGCCAGGGCGGTCAACCCGCGATAAAGCGCTTCCAGCATGCCGATAGTGTCAGGGAACGGAAGGGGCGGCGGGACGGGCCCGGCCGCGGTCGCCGCCACCCTAGCACCGGGCCCGTTCCCTCTTCAACGTATGCCCGTCCCTTGGATACGCCTGTCAGCTGGCTTGCTTGGTCTCTTCCACCGGCGGTGGGTCCAGGACGGGATGCCCCCGGAAGGGGCGCAGGTTGTTCAGGAATTGCGCCGCCGACGCCGACCAGGAGAAGGTCAGCGCGTGACGGCGGCACGCGTCGCCGGGGATTTCCAGCGCGGCCATCGCCGCCTTCCGCAAATCCTCGTCCAGAACGGCCACGTCGGAGCCTGCCAGCACGTCCAGCGGCCCCGGCACCGGGTAGGCGGCCACCGGCACGCCCGAGGCCAGCGCCTCCAGCAGGACCAGGCCGAAGGTATCGGTGCGCGAGGGGAAGACGAAGACGTCGCCGGCGGCGTAATGCTTGGCCAAATCCTCGCCATGCTTGGGGCCGACGAACTGGGTGGCCGGGTATTTCGCTTTCAGGTCGTCCAGCTGGGGCCCGCCGCCGACCACCACCTTGGTGCCCGGCAGGTCCAGCGACAGGAAGGCCTCGATGTTCTTCTCCACCGCCACCCGGCCGACATACATGAAGATGGGGCGGGGGAAGGACAGGAAGTCCTTGTCGCGGGGCCGGAACAGGTCCGTGTCCACGCCCCGCGACCAACGCTTGATGTTGCGGAAGCCCCGCCCCTTCAGGTCGTTCTCGATGGACGGCGTCGCCACCATGACGGCCGAGGCCGGCGCGTGGAAGCGGCGCACCAGGGCGTAGCTGAGGCGCAGCGGAATGGGAATGCGGTCGCGGACGTATTCCGGGAACCGGGTGTGGTAGGCGGTGGTGAACGGGATCTGCCGGCGCAGGCAATAGCGCCGGGCGGCCAGCCCCAGGGGGCCTTCGGTCGCGATGTGGATGGCGTCGGGCTGGATCTCGTCGATCATGCGGCGCAGCCGGGCGCCGGGCCTCAACGCCAGCCGGATTTCCGGATATGTCGGCATGGGCACGGTGCGGAAGCGGTCGGGGGCGATGACCTCGACCTCATGGCCCAGCTGGCGCAATTCGTCCCGCGTCGTGGTCAGGGTGCGGACCACGCCGTTGACCTGGGGGTGCCAGGCGTCCGTGACGATGAGGATTTTCACGCTGCAGCCTTCTGTGTCGTCCCCGGCTGTCCGCCCGATTGTCCAGGCGCCCGCGCCGCGGCGCGCTTTCGCACTTCGTCCGCCCAATGAATGATCTCCAGGGTGCCGTCGGCGTGTTCGACCAAGGCGGTGCATGATTCCACCCAGTCCCCATCGTTGCAGTAGAGGATGCCGTCCATGTCACGCATCTCCGCGTGGTGGATGTGGCCGCAGATGATGCCGTCCACTTGGCGGCGCTTGGCCTCGTCGGCCAGCGCCTGCTCATAGTTGCCGATGAATTCCACCGCTTTCTTGGTGCGGTTCTTCAGGTAGGCGGACAGGGACCAGTATTGGAAGCCGAAGCGGCGGCGGGCGGCGTTCAGCCAGGTGTTCAGGGTCAGCAGCACCGTGTAGGCGCTGTCCCCGACATAGGCCAGCCACTTGGCGTACTTCACCACGGCGTCGAACTGGTCGCCGTGCAGGATCAGGAAGCGGCGGCCATCAGCCGTGGTGTGCACCGTGTCTTCCAGGATGGTGACGCCGCCGAACTGCAGCCCGATGAAGTCGCGGAAGACCTCGTCATGGTTGCCGGGGATCATGAAGACCTTGGCGCCCTTGCGCACCCGGCGCAGCACCTTCTGCACCACGTCGTTGTGCGCCTGGGGCCAGTACCAACCCTTTTTCAGGCGCCAGCCGTCGACGATGTCGCCCACCAGGTACAGATACTCCGACTCGGTATGCTTCAGGAAATCCAACAGCATGTCGGCTTGGCAGCCACGGGTGCCCAAATGCAGGTCGGAGAGCCAGATGCTGCGATAGCGCCGCGGGGCCTCGTGTTCCGTATCCATGTCCGTCTCCATCCTACGCCCCCGAGATGATCTACACAGACAATCAATAGTAATGTTGACAGGGCTATACCGCAGCATGTAGGGCAAGACAAATGGTGATGACGGCGTGGTGAAGGACTTCACCATATATTCACGGGGCATTCATAAATATGTCTTCCGCCTTTCACTTGGCTGTCATGGATTCTGTTGCCGCGCCCGCCCGTCGACTTCTGGTCATCCACAATCCGGTGGCGGGGCGCCGTCGCCGGGGGTTGATGGGCCGGGTGGTCGATGCCCTGCGCCTGGGCGGGGCCGAGGTGGCGGTGGTGGAAACCACCGGCCCGCGGGATGCCGAACGGTTGGCGACGCTGGCCGCCACCGGCGCCCTGACGGACGGGCGCATCCCCGACGCCGTGGTGGCGGCCGGGGGCGACGGAACCATCAACGAGGTGGTGAACGGCTTGCTGAGCGCGCCCACCTCCCATCCCCCGGCCCTGGGCCTCATTCCCCTGGGCACGGCCAACGTGCTGGCGGCGGAGCTGGACCTGCCCTGCGGTGTGGCCGATTTGGCCCGCACGCTGGCCGGCGCAGCACCCCTGACCATCCATGCCGGCCGCGCCAACGGCCGGCTGTTCACCATGATGGCCGGGGTGGGCTTGGACGCCCATGTGGTGGAGGGTGTGGACCCGGCGGTGAAGCGCCGCCTGGGCAAGGGCGCCTATGTCCTGGAAAGCCTGGCGCAGATCGCCCGCTGGCCCAGCCCCCGCTTTCGCGTGGTGACGGAGGATGCGGCGGGCCGGCGTGACGAGCACGAGGCGGCGTCCTGCATCGTGGCCAAGGGCCATTTCTACGGCGGGCGCTTCGTCTGCGCCCCCCAGGCCCGGCTGGATGAGGGCGGGTTCCAGGTCTGCTTGTTCCAGGAGGGCGGGCGGCTGGCGGCGCTGGGGTACGGCGCGGCCCTGGTCACGGGGCGGCTGGCCCGATGGCAGGACAAGCGGGGGAATGGCCCAAGCGGATTGGGCTACCGCGTGGTGCCGGCGGTGCGGGTTCATATCGAGGGGCCGGTGGGCGATCCGGTGCAGGGGGACGGCGATACCATCGCCCGCCTGCCGGTGGATATGGAAACGGCGGCGCCGTTCCGTGTGCTGGCGCCGCCGCTCCGCTCCGTGTCCCGACTGTCGTCGGGGGCGGAACCCGTCCCCGGACGTTAACTCCAGGCAATGCTGCTTCAGGCAAGGCAACGCGACTGAACTGGTCCGCGACTCAAGACAACACCAAGGCTCGATAAACCGAAGGCCACCTATAAATCAGGTCCTAACCAGGCAACGCGCCCTCCGATGGGGCCCCCCGTGCAGGGAAGCCCCCTCGTTCTTTAGTATCAGCGACCCGCCTGGGCGCCGGCCTCGGTCGAGGCGCGCGGCACGCGGCCCCGCCAGACGGACAGGCATTCCTCGGCGCTTTCGCCGGTACCGATGCAGTACCAGCCGCGGCGGTCGTTGAAGAACAGACGGTAGGTGCCGCGGCGGTCACGCTCGAAACGGAAGACCGGGCGGTCCAGATTGGGGAAGCGCACGATCAGCTGGTCATGATCCGGCGCGGTATGGCGGCTGACCGTTTCCCACAGGCCACGCTCCAGCTTGGGCAGGGCGACACTGTTCCACTCGGTCAGATCGAAGGGGGTGAAACGGGCGGAGGAGAAGGGGACGACGGTCATGACTCACCAGCACTCTGCCACCCTGGATCGGAGGGGTCCGGACGGTTCCGGACTTTTTCTTTCGCTGCGCCGGGTGGCTTTGGCGCGTTGAGGGGACTATGCGGCTCCAACTGTTAATGGCGCCTTAAAGGGGGACGCTCACCCGTGGGATAGTATGCCTTCGATAGAGTGATGCAGTTGCGCCCTGCGGCATCCTGTGTTAAGTGCACGACGCCCGACGCCGGGGTGGTTTACACCTGGTTCGGACCCACATTGCTAAGGCCCTGAAATCCTTCAGGTCTGCGGATTAACCGAGGTTTCCAGGTGGCATCCCAAGGGACAGTCGTATCCGGACTGGCGGCCCGCTATGCGGCGGCGCTGTTCGACCTTGCCGACGAGCAGAAGGCGCTGGACCAGACCGCGCAGGACCTGACGTCGCTCAAGCAGATTCTCGCCGAAAGCGCGGATCTGCGTCGCGTTGTGCGCAGCCCCGTCCTGTCGCGTGCCGATCAGGCCCGCGCCATGGAGGCGGTGCTGTCACAGGCGGGCACGTCCGAGCTTGTGCGCAAGTTTATTGGTCTGGTGGCCCAGAACCGTCGGCTCTTCGCCCTCGACGGCATGATCGTCGCCTTCCTTGCCGAATTGGCCACGCGCCGCGGCGAGGAGACGGCGACCGTCATCTCGGCCCGTCCGCTGACGGATGATCAGCTCTCGGCCGTGACCGACGCGCTGAAGAAGGCCCTGGGCTCCAAAGTTTCCGTCGCCGCCAGCGTCGACCCGACGCTGCTGGGCGGCATGATCGTTAAGGTCGGATCGCGCATGATCGACAGTTCCGTGCGCACAAAACTGACCAAGCTGAAAATCGCCATGAAAGGGGTGGGCTGATGGAAATCCGCGCCGCAGAGATTTCCGCGATCCTGAAACAGCAGATCGCGAATTTCGGCACTGAGGCCGACGTTGCTGAAGTGGGCCAGGTGCTCTCGGTCGGCGACGGTGTCGCCCGCATCCATGGTCTGGACAAGGTCCAGGCCGGTGAGATGATCGAGTTCCCGGGCGGGATCAAGGGCCTGGCCCTGAACCTGGAAGCCGACAATGTCGGCGCCGTGATCTTCGGTGACGACCGCGCCATCAAGGAAGGCGACACGGTGAAGCGCACGGGCGCCATCGTCGAGGTTCCGGTGGGCCGTGGCCTGCTGGGCCGCGTCGTGGATGGCCTGGGCAACCCCATCGATGGCAAGGGCCCCCTGGTCGACGTCGAGCGCAAGCGCGTCGAGGTCAAGGCCCCCGGCATCATCCCGCGCAAGTCGGTGCACGAGCCCATGCAGACCGGCCTGAAGGCCGTGGACGCCCTGGTGCCCGTCGGCCGTGGCCAGCGTGAGCTGATCATCGGCGACCGTCAGACCGGCAAGACCGCCGTCGCCATCGACGCCTTCATCAACCAGAAGGGCGTCAACGCCTCCGGCGACGAGTCCAAGAAGCTCTATTGCATCTACGTGGCCATCGGCCAGAAGCGCTCCACGGTCGCCCAGATCGTGAAGACGCTGGAGGAAGCCGGCGCGATGGAATACTCCATCGTCGTGGCCGCCACCGCGTCCGAGCCGGCGCCCCTGCAGTACCTGGCGCCCTACACCGGCTGCGCCATGGGCGAGTTCTTCCGCGACAACGGCATGCATGCCCTGATCGTGTACGACGACCTGTCCAAGCAGGCCGTCGCCTACCGCCAGATGTCCCTGCTGCTGCGCCGTCCGCCGGGCCGCGAAGCCTACCCCGGCGACGTGTTCTACCTGCACAGCCGCCTGCTGGAACGCGCCTGCAAGATGTCGGACGCCTACGGCGCCGGCTCGCTGACGGCCCTGCCCATCATCGAAACCCAGGCGGGTGACGTGTCGGCCTACATCCCGACGAACGTCATCTCCATCACCGACGGCCAGATCTTCCTGGAAACGGGCCTGTTCTACCGCGGTATCCGCCCGGCCATTAACGTCGGCCTGTCGGTCAGCCGCGTCGGTTCCGCCGCCCAGATCAAGGCGATGAAGCAGGTCGCCGGCACCATTAAGCTGGAACTGGCCCAGTACCGCGAAATGGCCGCCTTCGCCCAGTTCGCCTCCGACCTGGACGCCTCGACCCAGCGCCTGCTGAACCGTGGCGCCCGCCTGACCGAACTGCTGAAGCAGCCGCAGTACAGCCCGCTGCCGGTGGAAGAGCAGGTGGTGTCGATCTTCGCCGGCGTCCGTGGCTTCCTGGACAAGGTGAAGGTCGAGGACGTGAACCGCTTCGAGGCGCGCTTCCTGGACGAGATCCGCAGCAAGGGCCAGGACATCCTGACCGCGATCCGCACCGACAAGCAGATCAGCAAGGACACTGAGGAAAAGCTGAAGGCTTTCCTGGAGAGCTTCTCCAAGGTCTTCGCCTGATCCGTCAAATGGCGGACGGTCCCATCCGGGGCCGTCCGCCCCAGTTTCCCTAGGAAGTGAAGGCACGGCATGCCCAGCCTTAAGGACCTCAAGATCCGGATCGACAGCGTCAAGTCGACGCAAAAGATCACCTCGGCCCTGAAGATGGTCGCGGCCAGCAAGCTGCGCCGCGCCCAGGAACAGGCCGAAGCCGGGCGTCCCTATGCCGAGCGCATGGGCCGCATGCTCTCCTCCCTCGCCGCCAACGTGCCGGCGGGCGCGCAGGGGCCGAAGCTGATGGCCGGCACCGGTTCCGACCAGGTGCACCTGCTGGTGGTGCTGACGGGTGACCGTGGCCTGTGCGGCGGCTTCAACGCCACCATCGTCCGCGAGGCCAAGCGCCAGATCGCCCGCCTGCAGGGCGAGGGCAAGACGGTGAAGCTGCTGACCGTGGGCCGCAAGGGCCGCGACCTGCTGCGCCGCGAGTTCAGCGGCCTGATGGTGCACAGCTACGAGAACCTGGGCGGCAAGCGCCTGGGCTTCGCCGACGCGGCCCAGGTTGCCAACAAGGTGCTGGAGCTGTTCGATGCCGGCGAGTTCGACGTCGCGTCCATCATCTTCAACAAGTTCAAGTCGGCGATGACTCAGATCGTCACCGTCCAGCAGATCGTCCCGTTCGCCGTGACGGCCGTGACGGAGGAGGCCCCGGCCTCGTCCGAGCCCAAGGCCATCTACGAGTTCGAGCCGTCGGAGGAGGACATCCTCAACGATCTGCTGCCGCGCAACGTTTCCATCCAGGTCTACACCTCGCTGCTGGAAAGCTCGGCCTCGTTCTTCGGCGCGCAGATGACCGCCATGGACAACGCCACGCGCAACGCCGGCGACACGATCAAGAAGCTGACGCTTAACTACAACCGCACGCGCCAGGCTTTCATCACCAAGGAGCTGATCGAGATCATCTCCGGTGCTGAAGCGGTCTGATAGCGCCACGACAACATTCGCAAGGGTCCGAGGGAGCTTACCCCATGGCTACGACTAATCAGGCGACCAACGCCGTCGGCCGTATCACGCAGGTGCTGGGTGCCGTGGTGGACGTGCAGTTCGACGCCGAACTGCCCGCCATCCTGAACGCCCTGCACGCGCAGAACGAGGGCAAGGCCCTTGTGTTCGAAGTGGCCCAGCACCTGGGTGAGAACACCGTGCGCTGCATCGCCATGGACAGCACGGACGGCCTGGTGCGCGGCACCGCCGTGACCGATACCGGCGCGCCCATCCAGATGCCGGTCGGCGCCAACACCCTGGGCCGCATCCTGAACGTCATCGGCGAGCCGATCGACGAGCGCGGCGATGTCGCTTCCGAGAAGACCTACCCCATCCATCGCTCCGCCCCGACCTTCGAGGAACAGGCGACCGACGCGCAGATCCTGGTCACGGGCATTAAGGTCATCGACCTGCTGGCCCCGTACCTGAAGGGTGGCAAGATCGGCCTGTTCGGCGGCGCCGGCGTGGGCAAGACCGTCACCATCATGGAGCTGATCAACAACGTCGCCAAGGCGCACGGTGGTGTGTCGGTCTTCGCCGGTGTGGGCGAGCGTACCCGCGAGGGTAACGACCTGTACCACGAGATGATCGAGTCGGGCGTCATCAAGCTCGACGGCCCCGGCTCCAAGGTGGCGCTGGTGTACGGTCAGATGAACGAGCCGCCGGGGGCCCGCGCCCGCGTCGCCCTGTCCGGCCTGACCATCGCGGAATACTTCCGCGACGAGGAAGGCCAGGACGTGCTGCTGTTCATCGACAACATCTTCCGCTTCACCCAGGCCGGTGCCGAAGTGTCGGCGCTGCTGGGCCGCATCCCCTCCGCGGTGGGTTACCAGCCGACGCTGGCCACCGACATGGGCGCCCTGCAGGAGCGCATCACCTCGACCAAGAAGGGCTCGATCACCTCGGTGCAGGCCGTGTACGTGCCCGCCGACGACCTGACCGACCCGGCCCCCGCCACCTCGTTCGCCCATCTGGACGCCACGACGGTGCTGAGCCGCGCCATCGCCGAACAGGCCATCTTCCCGGCCGTGGACCCGCTGGACAGCACCTCCCGCGCGCTCGACCCGCGCGTGGTGGGTGAAGAGCACTACCAGACGGCCCGCTCGGTGCAGAAGGTGCTGCAGACCTACAAGTCGCTGCAGGACATCATCGCCATCCTGGGCATGGACGAACTGTCGGAAGAGGACAAGCTGACGGTCGCCCGGGCCCGCAAGATCCAGCGCTTCCTGTCCCAGCCCTTCCATGTGGCCGAAGTGTTCACCGGCACGCCCGGCGTGCTGGTCAGCCTGGAAGACACCATCCGCGCGTTCAAGGGTATCGTGGCCGGCCAGTACGACCACCTGCCGGAAGCGGCCTTCTACATGGTCGGCACCATCGAGGAAGCCGTCGAGAAGGCCCGCAAGATGGCCGCCGAGGCCGCCTGATCGCCTGAGTAGTACCGGGACGGAAGGGGTGATCCCCCTTCCGTCCTTTATCGTAGGAGTGTGACCGGCCACCTGGCCGTGAAACACACGACCAAACAAGTCGCCGAACGGAAGCCCCATCATGGCCGATAAGGTTGAATTCGAGCTGGTGTCGCCGGAAAAGCTGCTGGTTTCCCAGCCGGTGGACATGGTGGTCGTCCCGGGCACCGAAGGTTACCTGGGCGCCCTGCCGGGCCACGCCCCCCTGATCACCACGCTGAAGCCGGGCGTCATCGACATCTACCTCGACGGCATCACCACCATCAGCAACCGCATCTTCGTCGCCGGCGGCTTCGCCGAGGTGACGGAGACCCGCTGCACCGTGCTGGCGGAAGAGGCGATTGAGCTGTCGGCCCTGGACCGCGCGGCGGTCGAGCAGCAGGTGAAGGACCTGGCCGAGGATCTGGCGGACGCCGCTGGCGACGCGGACAAGCGCGCCGTCGAGGCCAAGCTGCTGGTGGCCCAGGCCAAGCTGGAGGCGCTGGGCGCCGGCGCGGCCGCGCACTAAGACCAGCTGAGAGCGAATCGCAAGGAAGAAAAGGGGGTTAGGACATCGTGCCTAGCCCCCTTTAACCTTCGGCGCGGCCCCCGCGCCTAAAAGCCAATTCCTTGATTTAGCACAATAGTTTCCGCCACTTAACGGGCGGGGATTTTGCCGGTCGGCGGCATCGTGCTAGCTTTGGCCTTGGTGCCGGGCTTGGCGGGTGTTACGGATTTGTGGCATACCGGCCGGTGGGGCATCATGGAAGGCCCGCCGGCTTTTTTGTTTGGGCGGGATCTTGAGGGGACCCAATCACCGCGGTGGGGCACGGCGGCGGCGTTGGGTTCGTATAATGGTCATCGGACGCCGGCGCGCCCATCGGACGGTGCCGGCCCTGGGGCATTAAGAACGGAACGCGCATGGCAGACGTCAACGGTACGGACTCTCGGACTGGTCACTGGACGGTTGCAGGCTTGCCCTGGGACAAGCTGGACCCGGCCAAGGTCAATCCCGACATTCTGAAGCTCATCAAGGCCGCCGCCCTGGTCGAGTACAACGGCGACAGCTACGCCGACTATCTGTGCAATGTGTTCGCCGACAATGCCGAATTCTGCCAGACCGCGCGCCAGTGGGCGGTGGAGGAGGTGCAGCACGGCGAGGCGCTTGGCGCCTGGGCGGAACGCGTCGACCCCAGCTGGAACTTCCAGGCGGCGGTGGCCCGCTTCCGCGAAGGCTACAAGATCAACATCGACGTCAGCCAGTCGGTGCGCGGTTCCCGCGCTGGCGAGCTGGTGGCCCGCTGCATCGTCGAGACCGGCACCAGCAGCTATTACACCGCCCTGGCCGACGCCACGGAAGAGCCGGTGCTGAAGCAGATCTGCCGCCATATCGCGGCCGACGAGTTCCGGCACTACAAGCTGTTCTACGACTATCTGGGCGAGTACCTGGTGAAGGAACGGCTGGGCAAATTCGGCCGCCTGCGTGTCTCGCTGTCGCGCATCAACGAGACGGAGGATGATGAGCTGTCCTTCGCCTACCACGCCGCCAACAACGGCGACGCCCCCTATCACCGCGAGACGGCGTTCGAGAATTACGTGCGCCGGGCCTACAGCTATTACCGGCCCCACCATCTGGACCGCATGGTCGCCATGGTGTTGAAGGCCAGTGGGCTGAAGCCCCAGGGCTGGCTGCACGACTTCGCCGCCCGCTACGCCTACAAGCGCATGAAAAAGAAGGCCGGCGAGCCGCTACCAGCCTGACGTCTCGCACAATCGCAAGCAAGAACGCCGCCCCGGTTGTCCAGGGCGGTGTTTTGTTTTTTGAATTGAAGCAGCGGGATCTCGTGCCGCTGTAGGATGCGACCGCATCCGCCGGACCTTTCCGGGGAACGAAGTGGACTGGAAAGGGAGGACAGCCAAGCGGCCGGATGGCCGCGCCCGGCGCCTGAGGGAAAAATCAAACAAGATGCCGGAAGGCCGCCACCACCTGCGCGTAGATATCCCGCTTGAAGGGGACGATCAGGTCCACCGTGCGCTCCAGCGGCACCCACTGCCAGGCGTCGAACTCCGGGTGCTCGGTCTCCAGGTTGATGTCGCTATCCTGGCCGGTATAGCGGCAGGCCAGCCATTTCTGCTTCTGGCCCCGGTACCTGCCCTTCCATACCTTGCCCAGCAGTTCCGGCGGCAGGTCATAGCGCAGCCACTCCGTCGTTTCCTCCAGCAGGGTGGCCTTGTTGGTGCCAATCTCCTCCATCAGTTCGCGCAGGCCCGCCTCCGCCGGGGTCTCCCCCTTGTCGATGCCGCCCTGGGGCATCTGCCAGGCGCCGGGCGTGTCCTGCCGCTGGCCGACGAAGACCAGGCCCTGGGCGTTCAGCAGGCAGATGCCGACGCAGGGGCGATAGGGCAGGGTGGTGGGGTCGACGGGTTTGGGGGACATGGGGGCCGGGCTCGTCAGCGGGGAAGATCGGCGGCAGCCTAAACGCAGGTCCGCGCGGGCGCCAGCGCCGTGCCCGAGTCGCGACCGTGAAAAATCGGCTTTCGGCCCCTGTCCTCGTCCAACGATTCGACCCAGGGGGGCGAACGCAAGGAACGGTCGCGGCGGAGGGCGCGCGCGAACGAGTCGGTGCGATTGCTGCGGTGCTTCCGACAGGAAATATGTCAGTATACATGACCTATTTCCGCGACTACGCTTCCTCGGGTTAGATGGTCGGGCAAGCCGGGAAACATCGGCGCCGGGCCCGTCGGAACCCTATTCCGGACGGCTCCGTTCCCTTCGCGTAGGATGTGCGGGAAGGGCGTTGACTGGGGCAGGTTCCACCGCGTGGGAGGATGCGTTATGTCGCTGGCCGCCGTTACCCTTGATGACAAGTACGTCCTGCGGGACGGCCGGGTCTATATGACCGGCACCCAGGCGCTGGTGCGCCTGCCCATGCTGATGCGTGACCGCGACCGCGCGGCGGGCCTGAACACCGCCGGCTTCATCTCGGGCTATCGCGGCTCCCCCCTGGGCGCGTACGACCAGGCGCTGTGGCAGGCGCGCAAGCATCTGGCCCGTCACGACATCCATTTCCAGCCGGGTGTGAATGAGGAACTGGGCGCCACCGCCGTCTGGGGCAGCCAGCAGGTCAACCTGTTCAAGGGCGCCAAGGTCGATGGCGTGTTCGGCATCTGGTACGGCAAGGGCCCGGGCGTCGACCGCTCGCTGGATGCGCTGAAGCACGCCAACTTCGCCGGGACCAGCCGCCATGGCGGCGTGCTGGCCATCGCCGGCGACGACCACGCCTCCAAATCCTCCACCCTGCCGCACCAGTCCGACCATGCCTTCATCCATGCCTTCATGCCGGTGATGAGCCCAGCCGGCGTGCAGGAGTTCCTGGATTACGGCCTGGTCGGCTGGGAGATGTCGCGCTATTCCGGCTGCTGGGTTGGGTTCACCGCCCTGGCCGACACCATCGACACCTCCGCCATCGTGCGCGTGCCGTCCGTTGTCAGCGACGTGGTGCTGCCCACCGATTTCGAGATGCCGCCGGGCCGGCTGAACATCCGCCTGCACGACACGCCGCTGATCCAGGAAGACCGCATGATCCAGTGGAAGCTGGACGCGGCGCGCGCCTTCGCCCGGGCCAACCGCCTGGACAAGGTGATCCTGGGCGCCGACAAGCCCCGCCTGGGCATCGTCACCGTGGGCAAGTCCTATCTGGACGTGCGCCAGGCCCTGGACGAGCTGGGCATCAGCGCCGAGATGGCGGCCGACCTGGGGATCGCCGTCTTCAAGGTCGCCATGACCTGGCCGTTGGAGCCCCACGGCATCCGCGCCTTCGCCGAGCGTGCTGAAGAGCTGCTGGTGGTGGAGGAGAAGCGCTCGCTGATCGAGGCGCAGCTGAAGGAGCAGCTGTACAATTGGGACCGCCGTCCCCGCATCCTGGGCAAGAGTGACGAGGATGGCCGGCCCCTGCTGTCGGAAAAGGCGGAGCTGTCGCCCACCACCATCGCCCTGGCGCTGGCCGGCCGCATGGCCAAGCTGGGCCTGATGGTCGACCGGGTGGCGGAACGGGTGCGGGCGCTGGAGGCCCAGCTGCGGCCGTCGGCCTCGGCCAGCACGGTGGTGCGGGCGCCCTTCTATTGCTCCGGCTGCCCGCACAACACCTCCACCCATCTGCCCGAGGGCAGCCGTGGCCTGGCCGGCATCGGCTGCCACTACATGGTGACTTGGATGGGCCGCAATACCGACGTCTTTAGCCAGATGGGCGGCGAGGGCGTGCACTGGATCGGCCAGGCGCCGTTCGCGGGGGAGGAGCATGTCTTCGCCAATTTGGGCGACGGCACCTACTTCCATTCCGGCATCCTGGCGGTGCGCGCCTCCGTGGCCGCCAAGGTCAACATCACCTACAAGATCCTCTACAACGACGCCGTCGCCATGACCGGCGGACAGAAGGTGGACGGCAGCCTGTCCGTGCACCAGATCGCCCGCCAGCTGGAGGCCGAAGGCGTCGAGCGCATCGTGGTGGTCAGCGACACGCCGGAGAATTATGGGCTGGGCCAGGGCCTGCCGCCCTTCACCACCATCGAGCACCGCGACGATTTGGACCGGGTGCAGCGCGAGCTGCGGGAGATCAAGGGCGTCAGCGTCCTGATCTATGAACAGACCTGCGCCGCCGAGAAGCGCCGCCGCCGCAAGCGCGGCACCTTTCCCGACCCGGCCAAGCGGGTGGTGGTGAACGAGCTGGTGTGCGAAGGCTGCGGCGATTGCTCCGCCAAGTCCTCCTGCCTGTCGGTGGTGCCGGTGGAGACGGAGTTCGGCCGCAAGCGCCAGATCGACCAGTCCAGCTGCAACAAGGATTTCTCCTGCCTCAAGGGATTCTGCCCCAGCTTCGTGACGGTGGAGGGTGGTAGCCTGCGCAAGCCCCAACGGGCCACGGGGCCGGCCGGTGGCAAGGCCGAGGGCATGGAGGCGCTGCCGGAACCGGCACGCCGCACGCTGGACCGTCCCTGGAACATCCTGGTGACCGGCGTGGGCGGCACCGGTGTCGTCACCATCGGCGCCCTGGTCGCCATGGCGGCCCACCTGGAAAGCCGAGGCTGCACCGTGCTGGACATGGCGGGCCTGGCGCAGAAGGGCGGGGCGGTCACCAGCCATCTGCGCATCGCCGAGCGGCCGGAGGACATCCACGCCACCCGCATCGCCGCCGGCGGCGCCGACGTGGTGCTGGGCTGCGACATCGTGGTGGCGGCCAACGCCGACGCCCTGACCAAGATGGCGAAGGGCCGCACCCGCGCCATCCTGAACACCCATGAGGCGGTCACCGCCGCCTTCGTAACCAACCCGGATTTCCAGATGCATGGGGCGTCCATGGTGGCGACGGTGGCCAAGGCCTGCGGCGCGGAGGCGGTGAACGCCGTCGATGCCACCCGCATCGCCACGGGCCTGCTGGGCGACAGCATCGCCACCAACCTGTTCATGCTGGGCTACGCCTATCAGCTGGGCCTGGTGCCGGTCAGCGGCGAGGCCATCGAGAAGGCCATCGAGATGAACGGCGCGGCGGTCAAGATGAACACCGACGCCTTCCGCTGGGGCCGCCGCGCCGCCCTGGACCAGGCGGCGGTGGAAAAGATCGCCACGCCCAAGGGTCCAGCCGCCGAGGCCCCGCACCGCCGCCTGTCGGAGACGCTGGACGAGGTGATCGCGCGCCGTGTCACCTTCCTCACCGGCTATCAGGACGCGGCCTATGCCGACACCTACCGCCAGGTGGTGGCGCGGGTGCGGAGCGTCGAGGCCGCCAAGGTTCCCGGTGCCGAGCAACTGACCGAGGCGGTGGCCCGCACCCTGTTCAAGCTGATGGCCTACAAGGATGAGTATGAGGTGGCGCGCCTCTATACCCAGAGCGGCTTCCTCGACCAGGTGCGCCAGCAGTTCCAGGGCGACTACAAGCTGGTCTTCCACCTGGCCCCGCCCACCACGGCCCACACCGACCCCGCCACGGGGGAGATGCGCAAGCGCGCCTTCGGGCCGTGGATGCTGACCGCCTTCCGCGTCCTGGCGCGGCTGAAGGGCCTGCGCGGCACGGCCTTCGACATCTTCGGCCGCACGGCCGAGCGGCGCCTGGAACGCCAGCTGATCAATGATTTCCGCGCCACGGTGGACGAACTGCTGGCCGGCCTGACCGAGGATAAGCACGCGTTGGCGGTGGAGATCGCGGAGCTGCCGCAGAAAATCCGCGGCTACGGCCACGTCAAGGACCGCGCCTATGCCGAGGTGAAGGCCAAGGAAGAGGCCCGGCTGCGCGACTGGCGGACCCCCGGCGCACCGGGGCGTTCCTCCCCGCTGGCGGCGGAGTAGGCGAAACGGCGGCCCGCGACAAATCCCTGTCGCGGGCCGCCGCTCGGGGTCTATGGTTGGCGCCTTTCTCAAGGCCGCCGTTGTCAGGGGCGCCTTTATCACGGACAGAGGATGTGATGGACAGCAAGGTCGGCGCGGAAGCGGTCACCCTGAATGATGTGCGGGCGGCGGCCCTGGCGATCAGCGGCCAGGTGATCGACACCCCCTGCATTCCGTCACGCACCCTGTCGCGCATCGCCGGCTGTGAAATCTGGGTGAAGTTCGAGAACCTGCAGTTCACCGCCAGTTTCAAGGAGCGCGGCGCGTTGAACCGCCTCCTGTCCCTGACGGAGGAGGAGCGGCGACGCGGCGTCATCGCCATGTCGGCCGGCAACCACGCCCAGGGTGTGGCCTTTCACGCCGGGCGGCTGGGCATCCCCGCCACCATCGTGATGCCCGAGGGCACCCCCTTCATCAAGGTCGAGCATACGGAGAATTTCGGCGCAAAGGTGGTGCTGAAGGGGGCGGTTCTGGCGGAAGCGGCGGCGGAGGCCGAGCGGCTGCAGCGGGAACACGGCTACGTCTTCGTCCATCCCTATGATGATCCGCTGGTCATCGCCGGCCAGGGCACCGTGGCGCTGGAGATGCTGAACGCCGCACCCGACCTGGACGTGCTGCTGATACCGGTGGGCGGCGGTGGCCTCATCTCCGGCATGGCGGTGGCGGCCAAGGCGCGCAAGCCCGATATCGAGGTCATCGGTGTGGAGGTCACGGCCTACCCGCCCATGTACCAGGCGCTGAAGGGCCTGCCGCTCAGCGTGGGCGGTGACACCATCGCCGAGGGCATCGCCGTCAAGAACGTGGGCGTCACCACGCTGGAGATCGTCCGCCGACACGTCGACGACATCATCCTCGTGGAGGATTGGGAGGTGGAGCGGGCGGTCGCCCTGTTCCTCAACATCGAGAAGACGGTGTCCGAAGGCGCTGGCGCGGCGGGACTGGCCGCCGCCCTGAAGCATCCGGAGCGCTTCGCCGGGCGCAAGGTCGGGCTGGTGCTGTCGGGCGGCAACATCGACAGCCGCGTGCTGGCCAGCGTCATCCTGCGCCAGCTGGTGCGCGAAGGCCGCATCGTCACCCTGCGCGTGGTCATCCCCGACCGGCCGGGCGCGCTCGGCCGCATCACCACCCTGATCGGCGAGGCCGGCGGCAACATCATCGAGGCCGTGCACCAGCGCCTGTTCAGCACCGCCAACGTCAAGGCCACCGACATCGACATCACCGTCGAATGCCGCTCCGCCAACCATGCCGGCCGGGTGGTGGAGGCGCTTCGGGGTAACGGATTCCAGGTCAAGTCGCTGAACGGGGACTAAACGTGTCCAGCCGGTGATGGGGGGCGAAAAGTCACCGCCGCTGGCGGGTGATCTCGATGCCGGCGGACCCGGCGTCGGGGAAGACGTCCAGCTTTTCCACCCGCACGGTGACGCTGTGCACCCGGGCGTCGGCCAGCAGGCGCTGGGCCACCGTTTCGGCGAAGGTTTCCACCAGGTTCAGATGGCCCTGGGCGGCCAGTTCGCGGACGATGGTCACGCCGTCCTCGTAGGACACCACGTCGGCGATGTCATCGCGGCGCGATCCCAATCGATCCGCCACCATCATGTCCAGGTTGACGCGCAGGCGCTGGGCCTGGCGCTTCTCATGGTCATAGATGCCGATGGTGGCCATGACCACGAGGTCGCGCACGAAGATGCGGGCCAGGGCCGGGGCAACGGTCTGAACGGGCGCGGCCTTGGCGGCCGTTCCCATGCCGTGCATCCCGGTCACTTGGGAGAAGAGCTTGTTCATGGGCGGCTCCTCTACCATCCCGGCCCGCCGCCGGGAAGGGGCCCTCAGTGCATCTCGGCGATGACGCGCTGGCGCAGCATGTCGATGGGGGCGAGCTGTCCGCCCTCGACATAGTGCCAGAAGGTCCAGCCGTTGCAGGCCGGCAGGCCCTGCATGGCGGCACCCACCTTATGGATGGAGCCGTTGTGTTCCCCCAGATGGTTGGCGCCCACCAGGGTGCCGTCGGCCTTGATGCGGGCGCTGTGGCGGCGGCGGGTGTCGTACAGGGTGGTGCCGGGCTGCAGCAGGCCGCGCTCCACCAGCCAGCCGAAGGGCACGCGCGGCTGGCTGCGCTTGGTCGGCGGCTCCAGCAATTCGGCCTCGGCCGCGGGCTCGACCTGGCCGATGCGTGACAGGGCCACCTCGGCGTAGGTCTTCTCCCGCTCGATGCCGATCCAGTTGCGGCGCAGGCGCTTGGCCACCGCGCCGGTGGTCCCGGTGCCGAAGAACGGGTCCAGCACGGTGTCGCCCACGCGGGTGGAGCTGGACAGCACGCGGTACAGCAGGGCCTCCGGCTTCTGGGTCGGGTGGGCCTTGTTGCCGTCGGCGTCGCGCAGCCGCTCCGATCCCGTGCACAGCGGGAACAGCCAGTCGCTGCGCATCTGCAGCTCCTCATTCAGGTTCTTCATTGCCTCATAGGCGAAGAAGTACTTGGCGTCCTGCGACTTGGCCGCCCAGATCATGGTCTCGTGCGCGTTGGTGAAGCGCTTGCCCCGGAAGTTGGGCATGGGGTTGGTCTTGCGCCAGATGATGTCGTTCAGGATCCAGTAGCCCAGGTCCTGCAGGATGGCGCCCACACGGAAGATGTTGTGATAGCTGCCGATGACCCACAGCGTGCCGTCATCCTTCAGCGCGTGGCGGGCGGCACCCAGCCAGTCGCGGGTGAAGCGGTCGTAGGTGGCGAAGTCGGCGAAGCGGTCCCATTCCTCATCCACCCCGTCGACGCGGGTGTGGTTGGGGCGCATCAGGTCGCCCGACAGCTGCAGGTTATAGGGCGGGTCGGCGAACACCATGTCGACCGATCCGGCCGGCAGATCCCGCATCAGGGAAACGCAGTCGCCCACAAGTATCCGGTTGGCGGGCGCGGCCTCGCGCACCTTGGATTTGGTCTTGGAGTCAGTACGGGTTTCCGGGGTCTTCAACATGGGGAGTATTTCGCCGAATCGGTTGGTGATTTCGGCCGACAATGAGTCGGCCCCGAGTCGCCGTCAATGTATATTTTTTGTCAAGAGTCAGTAGAGTCAAAGGTTTAGGGCGAGTTGTTCTGAAATTGGAGCAAATGTACGGCGGTGGACGGGCGTGACCCCCAACATCTTGATTGCGTCACGATGTTCAGCCGTTCCGTAACCGGCGTTGCGCTCCCACCCGTAACCGGGGTGCGAGAGGGCCAAATCGGCCATCAGACGGTCGCGGGTGACCTTGGCGATGATCGACGCGGCGGCGATGGAAAGGCTCAGCGCGTCACCGCTGACCAGAGTGGTGATGCGGCAGGACAGGCCCGCCGGTCGTTGGTTGCCGTCCACCAGGGCCGTCGCCGGCGCGGGGCCGCCGTCGGCGGTCAGGGCGGCCACCGCCCGGCTCATGGCCAGGAAGGTCGCCTGCAGGATGTTGACGGTGTCGATCTCCTCCACGTCGCTGATGCCGACCCCCACCCGCGCATGGGCGCGAATGGCGTCGAACAGGGCCTCGCGGGCGGCGGGCGTCAGCTTCTTGCTGTCATTGATGCCCCCGCACCAGGGCGGCGGCTCCTGGCAAACGGGCAGGATGACGGCGGCGGCCACGACCGGGCCGGCCAGCGGGCCGCGGCCCGCCTCGTCCACGCCACACACCAGGCTGTCGTGCCCGTGGCCGGCGTCCAGTTCCGGTCGCAGCGTCGGCGGCCCCAGGCGAAGATTGATGTTGGAGGCGGAGATTCCGGGAACGGACTTACGAGGGCGCGGCATCGGTCACAGCTTACATGGGGGGAAGGGGGCCATGATGGCGATCGTCCCCTCGCGCCGCAAGATCGGGGGTGGGCAGGAGGACATCGCTTGAGGCAGATCATTTTGCCACCGACGCATCGGGCGCAGCATGCGTCCGTCTCATCACCCGCCCGGCAGGCCCGTCCCATGCGTCCCGATCTTGTCGCCAAGTACCGCAACCAGCGCGTCCCCCGCTACACCAGCTATCCACCCTCACCGCAGTTCAGCGCCGCGGTGACCGCCGGGGACTATCGCCGCTGGCTGGGGCAACTGACGGCCGCCGACACCCTGTCCCTGTATCTGCACGTCCCCTTCTGTCGCAGCATGTGCTGGTACTGCGGCTGCCACACCACCGTGGTGACGCATGAGGCCCCCATCCGCCGCTACCAGGCGGCGCTGGAGGCGGAGATCGACGCGGTGGCCGGCGCGCTGGTTCCGGACTCTACGCTGTCTAGGGGCGGCGGCCTGCCCCCCGTCACCCATATCCATTTCGGGGGCGGCACGCCCACCCTGTTGCCACCCGACGCCTTCCTCTCGTTGATGGACCGTCTGGCCCGCCGCTTCGGCCGGCCGGCCGCCACGGCCGAGATCGCGGTGGAGATCGACCCGCGCACGCTGACCCCGGCCATGGCCGCCGCTCTCGGTCAGGGCGGCGTCACCCGCGCCAGCCTGGGCGTGCAAAGCTTTGACGACCGGGTGCAGCGCGCCATCAACCGGGTCCAGCCCTATGCCGCCACGGCCGAGGCGGTCGCCCGTCTACGCCAATCCGGCATCGGCGGCATCAACCTGGACCTGATCTACGGCCTGCCCCACCAGACGGTCGACAGCTGTGTTCAATCCGTGACCCAGGCGCTGCAACTGGCCCCGGACCGGCTCAGCGTCTTCGGCTATGCCCACATGCCGTCGCTGAAGGCCCACCAGGGTCGTATCGAGGCCGCCGCGCTGCCCGGCGCCGCCGAACGGACCGAGCAGGCCGCCGCCATGGCGGCGGCGCTGGAGGCGGCGGGCTATGTCGCCATCGGGCTGGATCATTACGCCCGGGCCGACGACGTCATGGCGCTGGCCTACAACGCCGGCCGGCTGAAACGCAATTTCCAGGGCTACACCGTGGACACGGCCACGGCGCTGCTGGGCTTCGGGGCCTCGGCCATCGGGCGCACCCGCGGCGGCTATATCCAGAACCAGGTGGCCGTCCCCGCCTATCTCAAGGCCTGGGAAGATGGCGGGGAGGGGTGGGCCGTGGCCAAGGGCCTGGCGCTGTCCGACGACGACAGGTTGCGCGCCGACATCATCGAGCAACTGATGTGCTGCTTCTCCGTTGATCTTGAAGAAACCTGCCGCCGGCATGGCCGTCCGCTGGCTGAAATCCTGACCCCTGCGACGGAGCGCGCCTTGGCCGCGCTGTCCAGTGATGATATGATCATCTGTGACAAAACCAGGGTCGAGGTGCGGGAGGAGGCCCGGCCCCTGGTCCGTAGTGTCGCGGTTCTGTTCGATGCCTATTTCGATCCGGGCTCCGGGCGCCACAGCTATGCCGTGTAGATTTTTTTCAGAAGTTTTCAAGATGGGGCGGTTTGACGCGCCCGCGAAACGCCCGCTGTTTCCTGCCTGCTTTCACAAACGGCCTTAGAAGACTGAAAAAAAACAGTCCCCCTGGTTAACGGAGGAAAGCCCCACGCCGCTGCTGCAGCGCAGCAAAATGGCGATAGTGCCCCGCGAAAGTTGCATGAAATTACGAAGGCCGGCCGGTTTATGACAGGCAGTGACCGAGAGAGTCATTTCCTGCATAGCTGCCGCTTGCGTGCGTCTTAGAAATCGGGCATACGAAAACCAACAAGGCTCGACTGTGTAGGTCGACAATGATCGCGAGCGGTGTTCAGGTCCGTCAAAAAAACGGGCTGCGGTGCTTGGGGGCGGTGTCCATCAGGTTATGAAATAACCGAATGGATGCCACGGGCGCCGGATACTGCTTCGCACATGAAATTGGAGGCAGATGTGGGAAGGTCGATGTTACGCGACCCCAGGGTTGCTGAGCGATGTCCAGGCGAACCTCAGGTTCCGGATGTCGTGGATTGCCCCCGCGCCGTCTCCCGTAAATCCCTTCCGCTCGGATACGCCCAGGCGTTTTCCGATGCGGTGTCTTCCTTCGTGATGTGACCGCAGGAAAATGCCTTACACCGCAAAACAATCGTCAAACAGCCGGTTGATCGGGCTGGCCGCCACGGTCCTGATCCAGGCCGGTATCGTCTACGCGCTCTTCACCGGCCTTGCGAACAAGGTCGTGGAGGTGGTCAAGGGTCCTGTGGAGACCAAGATCATCGAAGAGATCAAGCCGGACACGCCGCCGCCGCCGCCGCCGCCGCCGCCGCCGCATGTTGATATCCAGCCGCCGCCCTTTGTGCCGCCGGTGGAAATCAACATCGAGAATCCGCCGCCGCCCGTGGTCGCCCAGACGACGTCCACGAAGCCGCCGGTGGTGATCCCCCCGACCGCTCCGGTTGCCCCGCAGGCCCCGCCCGCCCCGGCGTCCAGCCCGGTGAAGCTCGACCCGGCCAGTTTCAGCCGCTATCAGCCGGAATACCCGTCGGCGTCGTCGCGCCTGGGTGAAGAGGGTCGTGTCGTGTTCGTGGTCTACTGCGACTCCAACGGCAAGGTCACCGATGCCAAGGTTGTCGAGGGCAGCGGTCATGATCGCCTCGACGAGGCTGTGGTTCGTCAGGCCCAGCGTGGCGTGTGGAAGTGCACCGCCGAGACGCAGGACGGCAAGGCCCTGGCGACCTGGTCGTCCACCAAGATGGCCTACCGGTTCCAGCTCAAGGACGCGCGTTAATAGAGTTTAAGAAAACCGGGGCCTCTTAGACGCTGCTGCGCGAGGGTTCCTCATCCCATCAACCCAAATGTGTTGGAATTGTCATGAGCATTAGGGAGCGTTTCAAGTCGACCGCCGGTTCCATGGTGCGTTTCGCCATGGTTGCCCTGGTCGTCGGTACCTTCGCCTCGGTCGCGGTCGCCCAGACCACGACCCCGTCCACCGACAGCGCCGCTCCGGCCGCCGCCGCCCCGGCCGCTGACACGGCCGCCCCGGCCCCGGCTGCCGGCAGCGAAGTCGCCGCTCCGGTTGCCGCCACCGAGACCGTCGAGAACCCCTACGGCCTGAGCGCCCTGTGGAAGGGTGGTGACTTCGTCGCCCGTGGCGTCCTGATCATCATGGCCATCATGATGACCGGCACCTGGTACATCATCATCACCAAGCTGATCGAGCAGAGCCTGCTGCTGCGCTCCGCCAGCCAGGCCGACAAGTCCTTCTGGACCGCCCCGTCGCTGGCCGATGGCGCCTCCAAGCTGAACAAGAGCAGCGTGTTCCGCATGCTGGTCGAAGACGGCCTGCGCGCCACCGAGCACCATGAAGGCACCCTGGTCGACCAGATCGACCTGCACACCTGGGTGACCATGCAGCTGCAGCGCTCGGTTGACAGCATCAGCAACCGTATGAAGTCCGGCCTGGCCTTCCTGGCCACCGTGGGCTCGACCGGTCCGTTCGTCGGTCTGTTCGGTACGGTGTGGGGTATCTATCACGCCCTGACCGCCATCGGCATCGCCGGTCAGGCCTCGATCGACAAGGTCGCCGGCCCCGTCGGTGAAGCCCTGATCATGACCGCCATCGGTCTGATGGTCGCCGTTCCCGCCGTGCTGGGTTACAACTGGCTGCTGAGCCGCAACAAGACCGCCATGGATCGCGTCCGCAACTTCTCCGCCGACCTGCACGCCCTGCTGGTCAGCGGTGGTCGTCTCGGCGCCGGCAAGTCCGCTCGGAGCGCCTAAGCCATGGGGATGAACGTCGGGCCTGCCGGCGACGGTGATGATGATGGCGAGGTCGTATCGGCGATCAATACGACCCCCCTCGTCGACATCATGCTGGTGTTGCTGATCATCTTCCTGATCACGGTTCCCGTCGTCACCCACACGGTGCCGGTGGATCTGCCGAGGGAGAAGAATCAGCCCACGAAGACGAAGCCGGAAAACATCATCATCGCGGTCAATCGGGATGGCGACATTTTCTGGAACGAGGCCAAGATGCCGGACTACACCGCGCTGCTTGAAAAGCTCAAGACGCGCGCCGTGGAACAGCCCCAGCCGGAAGTCCACATCCGTGGCGACCGTAACGCCCGCTACGAATATGTGGGCCGGGTGGTCGTCGCGGCCCAGCGTGCCGGCATCGTGAAGATCGGCTTCATCACCGAGCCGCCGGCGGGCGTCGCCGCCGCGCAATGACGGTCCGCCGGTAAGGAGTTAGAGCCATGGCTATGAACGTTGGCGGAGGTGGTGAAGACGAAGCCATGATGGACATCAACACCACGCCGCTTATCGACGTGATGTTGGTGCTGATCATCATGCTGATCATCACCATTCCGATCCAGACCCACGCGGTGAAGCTGGACATGCCGGTGGGAAATCCCCCGCCGCCGAACGGCCCGCCGCCTGAGGTGATCAACATTATGGTGGACTTCGATAACACCGTTCAGTGGAACGGCGTTACGATCCCTGACCGCCAGACCCTGGAGCTGCATCTGCGCGATGCCGCGGCCAAGGTTCCCCAGCCCGAGGTTCATCTGTGGCCGAACAAGCTGGCCAAATATGACACCGTCGCGATGGTCATGGCCGAGGCTCAGCGCCTGGGTGTGACCAAGCTGGGCCTGGTGGGTGCGGAACAGTTCATGGATTAAGTCCGTGCACGCGGCGGCCTCGTCACCAAGCTGGTCTTGGGAAGCGGGGCCGCCGCTTCTGTTTTCAGAGACCCTCCCGTGATCTTTTGGGGACGGAGGGTCTGTTCGGGGCGCCTGTCCCGATTTCACCCCAAACGCCGGTTAGACGTCTTCAAACGAGGGGCCGCTCGTCGGTCCAGCCCCTTCCACAAAGCAGGTAGAGTCCTCGGAATGATCGCCAAGCACTTCCTTCGTGCCGCACTCCTCGCCTCGGCGCTCACCATGGGCGGCGCCGTTGTTGTCAGCGCGCCCACGCCGGCCAACGCCGCCGAAGCCAAGAAGTTCAGCCCGGAAGTCGGCAACGCGCTGAAGGCGGCCCAAGAGGCGCTGAAGGCCGGCAAGTACAAGGACGCCCTGGACAAGATCGACGAGGCGGAGAAGAAGAGCGGCAAGTCCGCCTTTGAGACCTGCACCATCGAGACCCTGCGTGGTTCCGCCTACAGCGGCCTGCGGGATTCGGGCAACTTGGCCAAGGCTTTGGAAGCGACCCTCTCCAGCTGCCAGCTGCCGGACGGCGAAGTGGTGAAGCGCGATCAGATGATCGCCGAATCCTACTTCACCGCGAAGAACTATCCGAAGTTCTCCGCCGCCGCCGACAAGTACTACAAGGACGGCGGGACCGACCAGAAGCTGAAAGAGCTCTCGGTCCAGATCTACATGGATCAGAAGGACTACGCGAACGCCGCCAAGGCCGCGCGCGCCATGATCCAGGCCCAGGGCGGCAAGCCGTCCAAGACGCTGCTGCAGACGGTGGCCAACGCCGAATATAATATGGACCACAAGCCGGCCTTCACCGAGGCGATGGAACGTCTGCTGGTCTACTACCCCGACGCGGACAGCTGGGATGGCGTGATCCGGGCCGTGCAGAAGCTGCCTGGCTTCAACTCCAACCGCCTGCAGATCGACGTGTTGCGCCTGCAGATCGCCACCGGTGTCGCCAAGGAAGCCGGCCCTTACCTGGAATTCTCGCAGCTGGCGATGAGCGATGGTCTGGGCGCCGAGGCCAAGGCCGCCATGGACAAGGGCTTCAAGGCCGGCATCCTGGGCAAGGCCCAGGGCGACCGTGAGAAGCGCCTGGCCGACATGGCCGGCAAGCAGGTCGAGGACGATCAGCGCAAGCTGCCGGATGACGAGAAGGAAGCGGCCGCCCAGCCGGACGGCAAGCAGCTGGTTCGCATCGGCACGCAGTACCTGGCCCTGGGCAACACCGCCAAGGCGATCGACATCATTCAGGCTGGCATCAAGAAGGACCAGCTGAAGTATCCGGAAGAGGCCAAGCTGCGGCTGGTCCAGGCTTACCTGGCCGCCGGCCAGAAGCCCAAGGCCCTGGAAATCGCGAAGAGCATCAAGGGCACCGACGGCACCGCCGACGTCGCCCGTCTTTACCTGATCCAGGCGGGCGTCAACCCGTTCGCGTGATCGTTGCGGCGCCTCGGCGCCGGTACGGAAATGGCGAAGGCCGGTCCCTGAAGGGGCCGGCCTTCGTCGTTTGCGGGCTCAGAGCAGCGCCAACTGATCCCCCGCCTTGGGCGGGGGCTGGAACAGGTCGCAGCGCATGCTCCACCGCCGCTGATCCAGCCCCAGGCGCCGGGCCGCCAGTTTGTAGCGCGCGGCCAGCAACTCGGCATAGACGCCGGTGCCGCGCATACGGGTGCCGAACTGGGCATGGTTGCGGCCACCATCCCGGCACTGGCGGATCAGGCTCAGCACGTGGTCGGCCCGGTCCGGCACATGGTGGCGCAGCCATTCCTCCATCAGGTCGGCCAGCTCGCGCGGCAGCCGCAACAGGATGTAGTGGCCCTGGGAGGCGCCGGCCTCCTTCGCGGCGGCCAGGATGCTCTCCAGCTCGGCGTCGTTCAGCGCCGGGATCATGGGCGACGCCAGGACGCTGACGGGAATGCCCGCGTCCGCCAGCTGGCGTATCGCGTCCAGGCGCCGCTGCGGCGTGCCGGCGCGTGGCTCCAGCCGCCGGGCCAGATCGCGATCCAGGGTGGTGATGGAGATGGAGACCCGGGCCAGCCCCGCCGCCGCCATGGGCGCCAGGATGTCCATGTCCCGCAGCACCAGCGGCGACTTGGTGATGATGCCCACCGGATGACGGAAATCGCGCAGCACCTCCAGCACGCCGCGGGTGATGCGCTCCGTTCGCTCGATGGGCTGGTAGGGATCGGTGTTGGCGCCCAGCGCGATGGGCTTGGGGGCATAGCCCCGGGCGCGCAATTCCTTGGCCAGCAAGGCGGGCGCGTCGCGCTTGGCGTAGAGGATGGTTTCGAAATCCAGCCCTGGGGAATGGCCCAGGTAGGCGTGGCTGGGCCGGGCGAAACAATAGACGCAGCCATGCTCACACCCCCGGTAGGGATTGATGGAGCGGTCGAAATTCACGTCCGGGCTGTCGTTGTAGCTGATCACGCTGCGCGAGGTGTCCAGCCGGATCTGGGTGGCGGGCGGGACGCCCAGGTCGGCCTCCTCATCCCACCCGTCCTGCCCTGGCCGGGCCCAGCCGTCATCGGTGCGCAGGCGCGTATGCGTCTCGAAGCGGCCCACGCGGTTGGAGGCGGTTCCCCGCCCCTTCAACGGGCGATCGTCCAGAACATCGACCATGGCACCCCTCCTCAGCAGCGGCGAGGGGAGAGCGTAGATCCGGACAAATGAGAACACAACAAGAACATGACCTGAGTAGGCCATGAAAAAGGGCCGCCCCGTTGGGGGCGGCCCACTTTTTCATCGTCGTGTGATTGGCACCGATCAGGCGGCGGAGACCGCCAGCCGGGCGCAGACGGCCTCGATCAGCATCTGGCGGGCGCGGTCGACGATGTCATCCATGGAGGGCGTGCGCACGAACATCGCGGCCGCGCGTTCCCTCAGGTCCTCGCGCGTGGGCAGGGGGGGCATGGTCGGCATGGAGGGCAGGCTGGGCATGTGCAGGTCCGGCATGTGCAGCGAGGCCAGCATGGCCTCCGCCTGGGCGCGCGCGGTCTGCAGCTTGTGCTGCAACTCGGCCTTCACATCGGCCAGCGACGGGCTGTCGGCCAGGGTGGCCTGCAGGCGGGCGGCGATCTGCTCGACATGGAAGGTCGCGGCCAACTGGCCCGCCGCCTTTTCGATGATGGCCTTGCCCAGGCGCTGCTCGCCGCGCACCACGGCGACGGGCGGGCGGTGCAGGTCCCAGGTGATCCCCACCCAGGAGAGCGCCTTCAGGATGTAGTAGGTGGTGTCCACCTCCCACCAGCGGAAGCCCTGGCAGGCGGCGCTCTGATAGGCGTGGTGGTTGTTGTGCCAGCCCTCGCCCATGGTCAGCAGGGCGAACCACCAGTTGTTGCGGCTATCGTCGCCGGTCAGATAGCGGCGGCGGCCGTACACATGGGCCAGGGAGTTGATGCAGAAGGTGCCGTGGTAGGTCGCCACCGTGCTCCAGAAAAAGCCCACCACCAGGCCGGACCAGCCGGCCACGGCCCAGACGCCCACGGCCAGCAGGAAGGCCGGCAGGTAGTGGAACCGGTCGAGGAAGCGCAGCTCGGGGAACTTGGCCAGATCCGGCACGGCCGTCAGTTCGGTCTTGTCATGGCGGGCTGTGAAGATCCAGCCCATGTGCGCGTACCAGAAGCCGCGTTGCAGCGGGGAGTGCACGTCCGCCGGCGTGTCGGAATAGCGATGATGGTGGCGGTGCTTGGCCGCCCACCACAGGATGCCGCGCTGCGCCGATGTCTGGGCGATGAAGGCCAGCACGAACTGGAACCAGCGGCTGGTCTTGTAGGCGCGGTGTGAGAAATAGCGGTGATAGCCGCCGGTGATGCCGAACATGCGCAGGCCATACAGCCCCACCGCCAACGCCACATCCTGCCAGTAGACGCCGGTCCAGATGGCCGCCAGGCAGACCAGGTGCACGATGATGAACGGAATGGCGCCGGCGGCCTGGATATCGTCCAGATAGTCTTTCGCCGTGCCTTGGGCGCTTTGCGTGGGGGCGGTGTCGCGGGCGGGGTTGGTCACCGGGGTGTGCACTCCGTCAGGGGCCGGCGGCGGGGGCCGGTAGGGGTGATTTCTATGGCGTCTGGATAGCAGGAATCGGCATCGAAGCCGACTCCGTGTTTGAGGCGTTGGTCCTGTTTCCCAGGGTAAAGGGATAACCCTGAAGGGCAGCTTAACACCGACCGGTGGAACCGCGAATTGTGTTGGGTCAAAAATCCGGCGAGAGGTCCTCGGGCGCGGACGCGACGGGCCGGTTGACGCCCACGGCGCCGCTGGCGCCGCCGTCCATCCACCAGCCGGAATCGGCCAGCTTCCCCTCATACAGCTCCATCACCGGCTTCTGCAGCCGGTCGACCAGCACCATGTCATGGGTCGCCACCAGGCAGGTGGTCCCCAGTTTGTTCAGCTCGATGAACAGCCGCATGATGCGCAGGCTCATCTCCCGGTCGATGTTACCCGTGGGCTCGTCGGCGATGATCAGCTTGGGCCGGGTGACGACGGCGCGGGCAATGGCCACCAACTGCTTCTGCCCACCCGACAGGCGCAGGGGCCGCTCATCCAGCTTGGCCTTCAGCCCCACCCAGGACAGCAGTTCCGTGACGCTCTCCCGCACGTGGGCCTCGTCCTGGCCGGCCAGGCGCAGGGGCAGGGCCACGTTGTCGAACACGGTCAGGTGGTTCATCAGGCGGAAGTCCTGGAACACCACCCCGATTTGGCGGCGGATGGCCGGCAGGGCCTTGCGCGGGGTTTTGGACAGGGGATGGCCCAGCAGGGTGATCAGGCCACGCGACGGCCGTTCCGCCAGATACAGCAGCTTCAGCAGGCTGGACTTGCCAGCGCCGGTGGGGCCGGTGAGGAAGTGGAAGGACCCCGGCGCCAGTTCGAAGCTTATGTCGCGCAGCACCTCCGGACCGGTGCCGTAGCGGAGGCCGACATTTTCGAAACGAACCACGGGAGTCTCGTCCTGGCGGAAGGGGAGGGGGCGGAAAGGGAGTGGCGCGGAAATAGAGGGGGCGAAAATGGAACGGGCCCGGCCCGGCCGCCCGTAGGGGCATGGGGAACCGGGCCCGGTCCGGAATCTGCGACGGGGGCTTATTCGGCCGTGGCCGCCTCGCCGCCCGCGCGCTCGGTGGTGGGGAACAGGCCCGCCTTCTCGAACGCCGTCAGGGTTTCCTGCGCCCAGGCGCGCAGATCGGTCAGGCCGCTGTGGCCGGTCCACACGTCAATGCCGTAGCGCTTCTCCAGGTCGGCGTCGGTCATCTTCAGCGCGTCGCGGACGGAGATGAACTCCTTCTCCAACAGCTTCCAGATGTCGCTTTCGCAGCGCTTGATGGTGATCACACCGACGCCCTGGCTCTGGAAGCTCCTCAGGCGGCGGAAGGACTGGTCGTTCTCATAGGGGGCGAAGCCGCCGGCCACTTCGTTCAACACGATGAAACGGCGGCCGAAGGGCAGCCACTCGTTCTTGTCGAAGGAGTATTGGATCAGGGCGCGCGCGTCCTCGATGGCCTGGGCCTCGGCCTTGGTGGTGACGATCAGGTCGATGGGGTTGCTGTTGCGGCGGCGCAGCAGGGCACCGGCGTTGCGCGCCTCGGCCCAGGCGAACAGGTCGGCGGCCACATTGGCGCCCACGTCCACCACATAGCCACCCTCCAGCAGGGTGCGGCCGAACTCGTCCCAGTACTTGATGGCCAGGTTGGGGTCGGTCGAGGTCTTGATGTTGGTCAGCTGCTCGCCGATGCCCAGTTCCTTCACGCCCGCGAACAGGCGGCCGAACTTGGACCGGTGGTTCAGCGGGTCGCTGTCGGCGGCGGCCAGCTTCACCGGCGCACCCTTCTGCTCGTGCTGCAGGACCAGCATCTGGGCCACCAGCGTCTTGCCCTGGCCGCCGGTCTTGGCCATCGAGATATAGGTTCGCGTCATGGGGTCGTTCTCCTGGTCCCGCATTCTTGGTGCCGGCGTCCCCGGCCGCCCCTTTCCGGGCCACCCGCATTCCCGTCCGCCGCCGCGCGGCGAAACCCCTCGGGGACTGAAGCCCCGGAACGCGTCTGGCCACGGGCTGGACATCATGAAACGGCGCGTCCAGCCGGGCCTTGAATCGATACAGGTTTTCCCCCCGCGCTTCAACTGCGGGGGCCGCCCTTAACCGAAATCGCGCGGAGGTCGCCCGTGGGCCTCCGCCATCAGGGGTGATGCTCCCGCAGGCGGGGCATGATCTCGACCAGATTGCAGGGGCGGAAACGGTTGTCCAACTGGTACCGCAGGATCAGATCCCAGCCGTCGCGGCAGGCGCTGGGGCTGCCGGGCAGGGCGAACAGATAGGTGCCCCCGGCCACGCCGGCCGTGGCCCGGCTTTGCAGGGCCGACGTGCCGATCTTCTCATAGGACAGGGTGCGGAACATTTCGCCGAAGCCGTCGATTCGCTTCTCATAGACGCTGTCGAAGGCTTCGGGCGTCACGTCCCGCCCGGTCAGTCCGGTGCCGCCGGTGGAGATGACCACGTCCACCGCGGGGTCGGCGATCCAGGCGCGCAACTGGTCGGAGATGGCCGTCTGGTCATCCTTCACGATGGCGCGGCCCGCCAGGACATGGCCGGCGGCGGTCAGCCGTTCCACCAGCGTGTCACCAGACTTGTCGGTGGTGGGGTCGCGGGTGTCGGACACCGTCATCACGGCGATCTGCACGGGCAGGAAGGGGCGGGTTTCGTCGATGCGGGACATGGGGCTGTGTTCCCTGTGGCAATGCTGCGCTTTAAGTGAGGGGGCGGACGCCAGCCGTCAACAGCCCGGGGCCCCCGGTGCCGTCAGACCTCGACCACTTCCAGAAGCTCACCATCGGTGCCGAAGCAGCCGCAGGCCAGCGCGCCGTTGAAGCCACAGCCCCCGTCCAGCGTCACGGCGTGGGCGGTGCCCGCCAGCCCGCCGTGGGCCGGGTCATAGCCCCGCACCACCCGGCCAAAACCGGCATAAGGGGTGTCGATACGGGGGAAGGCCGTCCCCCCCCACCAAAAACTGTCGCCCTGGGCCGCCAAGGGACGTGAGGTGTCGATGCCGGCGTTGACGAACAGCAGTTCGGGCAGGCCCTCCTGCCGTCGTTCCGTATAGGCGGCGCGGCGCAAGGCCGCGAACAGGGTGTCATGGCCGGGGGACGCCCGCTGGGCGGTGCGCAACTGTCCGGTCCAACGCGCCAGTGAGACGGCGCCGTCTCGGGCGGCGGCCACGCCCTGGTAGGCGCTGCCGCCATAGGCGGCCAGGGTGGCGTCGACCCCCTGGGTCATCATCCACTGCAGGACTTCGATGGGGTTGGGGGCGAACTGCAGCTGCAGCAGTTTCTGCCACATCTCCTCCTGCCCGCCGCGCAGATAGACAAGATCGCTGACAATGACGCCGCGCACCGACAGGATCGCCCGGCGGAAGGACAGCAGCTCGTCCATCGTATCGCGCACCCGGGGGCCGCGGCCGATCAGGTTGCCCAGATAGATCAGCCGGTCACCCGCTTGGAACCGGGCGCCGATGTCATCGTGCAGGGCCGCCAGCCGATCCACGTCACCATGGATGGCACCCACGGCCCAGATGCGCCGTGGACGGCCCAGCACGACAAAGCGCTCTTGTTCGTTCATGCGTTGGGTCAGACCGGCAGAAGAAGATGTCGGACAGTGTATGCGCCACCGGCGCATGAAAAAAGGGGCGATCGAGCCCGACCACCCCTTTTTGCACTAAGTATAGTGATGCGGCCGAACCGTACCCCCAATGGGCGGATACGGAAGGCGTCCTGGCGGCAGTGGTCAGGCGGCCTTGGCCAGCACCGCTTCCAGCCGCTCGGTGGCCTTGCGCTCATCGATCTTCTCGACGGCGGCCAGCTCACGGGCCAAACGCTCCAGCGCGGCATGATAAATCTGCCGCTCGCTGTAGGACTGGTCCGACTGGTCGGTGCCGCGATGCAGGTCGCGCACCACCTCGGCGATGGACACGGGGTCGCCGGAGTTGATCTTGGCCTCATACTCCTGGGCCCGGCGGCTCCACATGATGCGCTTGATCTTGGACGGACCTTGCAGGGTCTCCATCGCGTCCTTGATCCGGTCCTTGGTCGACAGGCGGCGCAGGCCGGCGTTCCGGGCCTTGGTCACCGGGACCTTCAGCGTCATCCGCTCCTTCTCGAAGGTGATGGCGTACAGCACCACCTCCATATCGGCGATGGCGTGCTTTTCGATCGCCACGATTTGCCCAACCCCATGGGCTGGGTAAACGACGTAATCACCAGTGACGAAATCGAGCTTATCGGTCATTTGGATCGGCTCTCACAATTCGGCTTTGAAGTCCCGCCAGAGGGCGGGGCTGGGCGCCGGGAACGGCATGCGAACGTCGCTGTCGGCCCCATAGGGGCCGCGACAAGGGACAACAGCACGAAGGCGCTGGGGGAACAGGGCACGCACTAGGCGTTCGCGAACGGCGTGCCGATCCTCGCGTCCAGGACTATATCCGATATGACCGTGCGATGACAGGTCGACAAGACCGTGTTCGACTTAAGTTCCTGGTGTGGGCCAGGATGTCGGACATGCGAATCGCGCATGTCTTGGGCAATGGCCGCCAAAGATTTGGGCAGGCCAGCCGAAAGATAAGAAAAGCGCCGCTCATCCCGGTGGATGGCGGCGCCTGCACCCGTCTCAGTTGCCGCTGCCGGCTTTGTCGCTGAAATAGGTCTTGAACTTGTCCGGCACGCCCTTGAAGGCGTCGGCGTCGGCCGGCGCCGGCTTCTTTCGGTTCAGGTTCGGCCAAGCGGCGGCGTACTGGCGGTTCATTTCCAGCCATTCCTCGGCGCGGCCGTCGGTGTCCGGCAGGATGGCCTCCGCCGGGCACTCCGGTTCGCAGACGCCGCAGTCGATGCACTCGTCGGGATGGATGACCAGCATGTTGTCACCCTCGTAGAAGCAGTCCACGGGGCAGACTTCCACGCAGTCGGTGTACTTGCACTTGATGCATTGCTCGGTCACGACATACGGCATTGCTCGCACTCTCCTTAAAAACCCGGGGCCCCGGGGCGCCCCCTCCGGGGCGGCCTGCATTCCAGCGGCGGCACCGGGCACGTATAGCCCGATATCGTCCAGGGGTATAGCGCCCGCGACCATCGGCAAAACCTACGTCGTCCGGATAGCGGGCCGGATGACAGCGGGAGAGGTAAAACATGCGCGGGGCCCGCGCAACAGCGTTGAATGCGCAATGCCGCGCCGACGGCGCCGCGTTGGCGGGCATATACACGCAAAAGGGGCAAGTCATGTTGCAAACACCCGAAAATAGCAGATAGTCTACCTCCACGATCACGGCGGCATGAGGGCGGCCAACAAGAAGGGCGACGGGACGGGATGATAGCGGACGGCAAGAACGGCCCCACGGCGACGGATGCCCAACCAAGGCCGACCCCGGACATGGCGGCCCAGCTGTATGGGGTGCTGCAGCTGTTTTCCCAAGCCATCGTCGTCTTCGGTCCCGACGACCGGGTGGTGTTCGCCAACGACCGCTACCATGAGATGTTCCCCCGGTCCCCGGCGCCCGGCGCCATCCTGGGCTGGAGCTTCGAGGACCTGTTGCGCCAATCCATCGCCGCGGGGCAGGTTCCGCAGGCGGACGGGGACCCCGAGGCCTACATCGCCCGACGCATGGCGCAGCGGGGGATCGCGCGCGAGGGAATGATCGGCGATCGCTGGTACCGCGCGGTGGAGGAACGCATCCCCGGCGGCGGCATCGTGCTGAGCTACCACGACATCACCGACCGCCGGGTGGCGGAGGAGGAGCTGCGGCGCAAGTCCGCCATCCTCAGCGCCGCCATGGAGGCGGTCCCGGGCGGCTTCATGGTGATGGACGAGCGGTTCAATTTCGTGGTGTGGAGCCGCAACTGGCCCGCCATCGGCGGGGCGACGGATGAGATCGTCCGGGCCTACCCCAACATGCCCGATCTCGCCCGCTGGCAGTCGCGTCGCGGCGACTATGACGCCATTCGCCTGGAGGCAAATCAATTCGATACCGAAACCATCGCCTCCATTCCCTGGTTGGGCCGATTGCTTGCCTTGCAGGCCGCCCGTCCCCCCCAACTCATCCCCACGGATGAGGAGCGGGAACTGCTGGTCCAGTGGCAGCTGCTGCGCTACCGCCCCGAGGGCCGGCCCGATGGCGAACGGGCGGAGGGCAGCGGCACCATCCATATCGGTGGCGACGACGGCCGCATCGTGGAATTCCGCCGGAGTCGGATGCCCGGTCTGGGCTGGGTGTCGATCTACAACGACGTGACCGAGCGCTACCGCCGCGAGGAGGAGACGGCGCGCGCCCATGCCGAGACCGCCCGCGCCCTGCAGGAACTGCGCGACACCCAGGAAAGCCTGGTCCAGGCGGAGAAACTGGCGTCGCTGGGGGAGCTGGTGGCCGGTGTGGCGCATGAGTTGAACACCCCCGTCGGCATCAGCTACACCGCCGCCACCTTCCTCAGCGACCGCCTGCGTGAATTCAGGGTTGAGCTGGAGCGGACGCCCCGGCGCGCCACCATGATGGAGTTCCTGGATTTGGTGGGGGAAACGGCGGACCTGATGACCGTCAATGCCGGCCGGGCGGCCCGCCTGGTGCAGAGCTTCAAGAACATCGCCGTGGATCAGACCAACGATGAGCGGCGCCTGTTGTCGTTGAAGTCCTATCTGGAGGAGATCGCCATCAGCCTGAGCCCGCAGTGGAAGCGTCCGGGGCACACGCTGACGATCGATTGCCCGACGGGGCTGGTCCTGGACACGTATCCGGGGGCCTTGAGCCAGGTCCTGACCAACTTGATCGTCAACGCCACGCTGCACGGCTACGCCCCCGGGCAAGCCGGGCGGCTGACCATCACGGCGTCGCCGCTGCCGCTGGCGGCGGGCGGGGGGACGGGGCGGCCGGCGGCGGAACATGTGGAGATCCTGTTCGCCGACGACGGCAAGGGTATCGCGCCAGAGGCCTTGCCCCGCATCTTCGACCCCTTCTTCACCACCCGGCGTGGGGCGGGCAGCACGGGCCTGGGCCTCAATATCGTCTTCAATCTGGTGACCCGCACCCTGGGCGGCCGCATCGAGGTGGACAGCACGCCCGGCCGTGGCACCCGCTTCTTCCTGCGTCTGCCCAAGGTGGCACCTCAACCGCCAGCCTCCCCCGCCCAACCTTCCCCCGCCAGCTGACGCTTGCTCCCGCACGGCCGCCCCACTACCGTGGCGTGGTCCTGGCAACCCGCGCCGGCAGGGCAGGGGGGGCAGGCAAGGGGCGGGACACTGGGCTTGGGGGCCGTGCGCATGGGGGAAACGTCGCGTTGCCGGGCATGGGCGCCCTGCCTGGTGCTGCTGGCCTGGCTTGCCGGTTTCGCCCAGCCCGCTGCGGCGGCGGCGGACCCCGCCCCCCGGGGTCAGGCGCCGGGCAAGACCCTGGTGCGGGCCATCGGTGGTGTGCCCGTTACGCTGGATCCCCAGCACGCCGACTTGGCCTCGGAAAGCGGGGTGATCAATGACCTGCTGGAAGGGCTGCTGGCGCCCGACGGCAAGGGAGGCGCCCGCCCGGCCTTGGCTGAAAGCTGGACCATCTCCCCCGATGGCCGCATCTACACCTTCAAGCTGCGGCCGGACGCCAAATGGTCGGACGGCACACCGATCACAGCCGATGATTTCGTCTTCTCCTGGCGGCGTCTGGCCGATCCCCGGACGGTCGCGCCCTTCGCCTTTTACATGTGGGTCGTGGTGAACGGCGAGGCCATCGCCAAGGGTGCCATCAAGGACGTCGCCCGTCTGGGCGTCATGGCCTTGGATGCCCGCACCTTCCAGGTCGAGCTCGTGCGTCCCACGGCCTATTTCCTGGCCATGCTTCAGCATCAGGCCCTGTTCGCCGTGCAAAGAGCCAGCGTCGAGGCCTATGGCGACGCGTTCACCCAGCCCGGCCATTATGTTTCCAGTGGCGCCTATGTGCTGGCGGAGAACGTGCCGCGGGATCACCTGACGCTGGTGCGCAACCCGGCCTATTACGATCAGGCGAAAGTCCGCATCGACACCGTGCGGGACCTGCCGCTGGAGGAGCGCGATGTGGAGACGCGACTGTTCCAGGGGGGCGGACTGATGACCACCTATGAGCTGCCCATCGACCAGGTGGCCTGGGCGCGGTCTGCGCTGAAGGAGGCTTTCGTCCGGTCGGACGCCTATGACACCTATTTCCTCAGCTTCAACCTGCGCAACGAGCCCTGGAAGTCGCAGCCCAAGCTGCGTGAGGCGTTGAGCCTGGCGGTGGATCGCGAGGGGCTGGCTTCCCAGGTCCTACAGGGGGAGCAGCCTGCCTACAGCTATGTGCCCCCGCAAGCCGCCGGCGTGGGGGCGGCCGGCTATGAGCCGGGCTGGCCCGCTTGGCGGACGCTGACCCAGGCGGACCGTGACCGGCGGGCGAAAGCCCTGCTGGCCGAGGCGGGCTACGGCCCGGGTGCCCCTGTGCCCTCCATCTCCCTGCTGTATCCGCTGGGCGGGAACTGGCAGGCGGCGGCGGCGGCCGTTGCGGCGCGATGGAAGGCCACGTTGGGCGTGGATGTGCGGCTCGACGGCCAGGATTTCAGCGCCGTGTCCACCCAGGCGAACGAGAAGAGGTTCAAGGACATCGTCTTCGCGTCCTGGATCGGCGACTACGCGGACGCCAACAGCTTCCTGGCCCTGATGCGCAGCGATGCGGGTCAGGAAAACTACGCCAGCTATCGCAACCCGCTGTTCGACGCCCTGATGGAGGAGGCGAACGGCGAGGCTGACGCCGACCGCCGCGCCGGCCTGTTGCGCCGCGCCGAACGGCTGATGATGGACGACACGCCGGTCATTCCGCTGTTCCACAAGACCATGCGGCGGCTGGTGTCGCCCCGTGTCATTGGCTGGACCCCCAATCCCCTGGACGTCATCCCCAGCCGTTTCCTGGACGTGGTGCCGTAATCGCCTATCGCCCCGTGTCGACCGTCGGTCGGCGGGCGTTGGGGGCGGTGGGTGGCCGGTCGGGTTCCGGCGGCATGTCCCATCCGTGGGCCAATGTGCTGTCGGCCATGGGGATATAACCCTGGCCCAGGTCCACCGGCATCTGGAAGCCGGACAGGCCCGGCACGGGGCAGGAGGCGGACTTGGCGCGCAGGGCCCAGCCGCCCGGCAGGGGCCTGTCCCAGACGAACACGGCGCAGGGGCCGGTGAGGGGCGGGTGCGGGGTATAGGTCTCGTCGATCTGGAAGCCGGGGTAGTTGCCCCGCACGCTGCCGGCCTCGCCCGCGAAAGTTTGCGGCGTCAGGGGCGGGGGCGTCAGGGGCGAGAGGGGCGGCGGGATCAGCCCCGGCTCGGCGCAGGCCGACAGCCCCATCGTCAATACCGCCATCCACCACCATCGCTGTGCCATGGCGCCCCCTTCCGCAGCTTATACGCGTTCCCATCGCGATCGAGGGATGCGTGCCCACGGCGGCGGCCGTGGGGCGGAAGCGTGGCGTTTTCTGGGCGGGATGCGGATGCGCCGATGACGGCATGAAAGCCCAATGCAAAACGCCCGCCGAACGGGGTGTTCGGCAGGCGTCTGGCATTTGCAATCGGGGGCAAGCGACGGCGCGGGCGCCAGTCGCGTCCCCAAGAAAGCCTTACTTGGCTTCCTTGTTCATACCGCGACCGGTGGTGCGCTCGGTGATGCGGGCCGACTTGCCGCGGCGATCGCGCAGGTAGTACAGCTTGGCGCGGCGGACGTCGCCCTTGCGGATCAGCTCGATGCTGTCGATGCGGGGGCTGTACAGCGGGAACACGCGTTCCACGCCTTCGCCGTAGCTGATCTTGCGGACGGTGAAGCTGGAGCTCACGCCGGCGTTGCGGCGGGCGATGACCACGCCCTCGTAGGCCTGCACGCGTTCACGCGAGCCTTCGATGACCTTCACGTTCACCTTCACGGTGTCGCCCGGGGAGAATTCCGGCACCGCACGGACGGCGGTCAGCTTTTCGATCTGCTCTTGTTCGAGCTTCTGAATGATGTTCATGACTCAACACTCCAAATGATGACAATGGCCAGCCTCACGGCGGTCAATCCACGTTCGACACAGGCGCCGTCTCCACCATGGGGTCCAGGGGGGAAACACCATCCTCTACGGTCGAACCGCTCCGGCGGCGCCGGCGGCGGTTCTTGCTCTCGACCTTGGGCCGGCTCTCCTCGTAGCGCCGCCACAGGTCCGGTCGCCGGTCCCTGGTGATGCGCTCCGCCTCGGCCAACCGCCAGGCTTTCACCTTCTCGTGGTGCCCGGAGAGTAGAACCTCGGGCACCGCGCGGTCCTGCCAGACGGCGGGCCGCGTATAGTGGGGATATTCCAGCAGTCCCCGCTCGAAACTCTCTTCACCCGCCGTCTCGACGTTGCCCATGACGCCCGGCAGCAGCCGGACACAGGCGTCGATCAGGCACAGCGCCGCGGGCTCACCCCCGGAAAGCACGAAATCCCCGAGGCTCACTTCCTCGAGGCCCTGCGCTTCCAGGACCCGCTCATCCACCCCCTCGTACCGGCCGCACAGGATGGTGAGGCTGGGCGCCGATACGAATTCCCGTACCAACGCCTGGTCCAGCACACGTCCACGCGGCGAGAGGTAGATCGCCCGGCCCCGTTCCCGCTGGTCCTGGCTCAAGCGCGACCGGCTGGCGGTCAGCGCTGTATCCAGAACGTCGGGCCGCATGACCATGCCTGGTCCGCCGCCGAACGGGGTGTCGTCCACGGAGCGATGCTTATCGCTCGCGAACGACCGGATGTCCACTGATTCCAGAGACCAGGTGCCATTTTCAAGCGCTTTCCCCGCAAGGCTCATGCCCAGCGGCCCCGGAAACATTTCCGGGAACAGGGTCAGCACCGTCACATGCCATCCGGACGTCATGGAATCAGGCCTCGTCGCCCTTGGGCCCTTCGGTTTCGGGGCCCTCGGCCTCGGGCGCGTCTTCATCCGTGGCGACTGCCTCGTCGGCGGCGGGGCCGCCTTCCATCTCGGCCAGTTCCTCGGGCGTCGGCTTCACCTTGTCAAACAGGCCGGCCGGCGGTTCGACGGTCACCAACCCGGCCTTCACGTCAACCACCGGAACGGCGGCACGGCTGAAGGGGATGGTGACGGCCTTGCCGCTGCCCGCGTGCGCGATCTCCAGCATGTCGCCGCCACCAAAATCATAGATGGCCTTGATCTCGCCGAAGGGCTCGCCGTCGGCGGTGGTCGCCACCAGGCCGATCAGATCGGCATGGTAGAACTCATCCGCGTCATCGGTCGCCGGCAACTGGTCGCGATTGATGAACAGCCGCGTGCCCTTCAGGGCGTCGGCGGCGTCGCGGTCGCGTACCCCCTGCAATTCCGCCAGGAAATGATCCTTGCCCATGCCGGTCATGGTCAGGGCGAAGGTGCGGGCACCCGACTCGTCGGTCAGCGCGCCATAGGCGAACAGCGACTCCGGCACGGCCGTGTAGCTCTTCACCTTGACGCGGCCGCGCACCCCGTGGCTGCCCACGAACTGCCCGACGCAGATGCGCGTGGCGGTATCCATCAAACGTACTCTCTCGAAGACTGCATGGGGCCGAAAAGCTCGACGGGGGCGGTCGCCCGCCCCCGTCGCATCCTGTCAGCCTGTACCCGGCCCGTTTGACACGGGGAACCGGTTCAGGGCCTGGATCAGCCCTCGGCGCTGGCGGCGGCGGCGGCGGCCAGCTTGGCGCGCTCCTGGGCCTTCGCCTTGGGGGCGGACTTCTTGGGGCTCTCGACCACCTTGGGCAGGTCGATGATGTTGGCGCGGCCCAGGAACAGGGCGACACGGTCGGTCGGCTGGGCGCCGACGGACAGCCAATGGCGGGCGCGGTCTTCCTTCAGGGTGATGCGCTCGGCATGCTCGCGCGGCAGCATCGGGTTGTAGGTGCCGATCTTCTCGATGAAGTTGCCGTCGCGGGGCGAACGGCTGTCGGACACGACGATGCTGTAGAACGGACGCTTCTTGGCGCCACCGCGGGCGAGACGAATCTTGAGGGACATTTCTTTACTTCCTGACTCTGATGTTGATTGAACTGAATGGTGAAACGCGAACTAAACAGGCTGGGGATCAGCGGCCTTTGGGCATCAGGGCCGACAGGCCCTGGCGCATCAGCCCCTTCTTCCCCAGTTTCTTGAACTTGCGCATCATGTCGGCCATGTCCTGGTACTGCTTCAGCAGCCGGTTGACGTCGGCCACCGTGGTCCCGGACCCCAGCGCGATGCGGCGCCGGCGCGATGCGTTCAGTATCTTGATGTCGCGGCGCTCTTTTTGGGTCATGGAGGTGATGATCGCCTCCTGACGCTTCAGCATGCGCTCGTCGACGTTGGCCTTGGACAGCTGGTCCTTGATCTTGCCGACGCCGGGCAACATGGACAGCATGCCGCTCATGCCGCCCATCTTCCGGATCTGGCGCAGCTGGGACAGCATGTCGTCCAGGTCGAAGTTGCCCTTTTCCATCTTGGCGGCAAGCTTTTCGGCTTCCTCGCGGTCGATGGTTTCGGCGGCCTTTTCCACCAGGCTGAGCACGTCGCCCATGCCCAGGATGCGGCCGGCGATGCGGTCGGGGTGGAAGGCTTCCAGCGCGTCGATCTTTTCGCCGGTGCCCAGCAGCTTGATGGGGCGGCCGGTGATCTGGCGCATCGACAGGGCGGCACCACCGCGGGCGTCGCCATCGATGCGGGTCATGACGATGCCGGTGACGCCGACCTTGTCGTTGAAGTTGGTGGCGACGGTGACGGCATCCTGGCCGGTCATCGCATCCACCACCAGCAGGCTTTCAACCGGGTGGGTGACGTCGCGGATGCGCACCACCTCGTCCATCAACTCTTCGTCGATGGCCAGCCGGCCGGCTGTGTCCAGCAGGACGACGTCATAGCCTTCCAGCCGCCCCACGCGCATGGCGCGTTGGGCGATGGTCACCGGGTCTTCGCCGGCGACGATGGGCAGGGTGGCCACGTCCACCTGCTCGCCCAATATGCGAAGCTGTTCCTGGGCGGCCGGGCGTCGCGTGTCCAGCGACGCCATCAGCACCTTTTTCTTTTCGCGCGTCTTCAGCAGGCGGGCGATCTTGGCGGTGCTGGTGGTCTTGCCCGAGCCTTGCAGGCCCAGCATCAGCACCGGTACCGGCGCTTCGGCGTTGAGGTTGATGCCCTCGCTCTCGGCGCCCAGCATCTCGACCAGATGGTCGTGGACGATCTTGATGACCATCTGGCCGGGGGTGATGGAACGCAGCACCTCCTGGCCGACGGCCTTTTCCTTCACGCCATTGATGAAGGATTTGACCACGGGCAGGGCGACGTCGGCCTCCAGCAGGGCCACGCGCACTTCGCGCAGCGCCGCGCCGACATCCTCTTCGCTGAGGGCGCCGCGCCGACGCAGCCGGTCGAAGATGTCGCCGAGCCGTCCTGTCAAGCCGTCAAACATAAACCCGTCCTGGCCATTGCCGTTCAGATATCCGCCACCGCCCCTTGGCTAGCCCCTCGATCAGGCCCATTTGCCCAAACGAAAAGCGCCAGTGCACGAAACTCGTGGACTGGCGGCGCGCCTAGGCGCGGCATGCGGATCACCCCCGGGTCGCGAGGACCCCGGGCTGAGGCTGGGGTATCTAGACCTGTGGCGGGCGTCTGTCAATCCTTACCCTGCGACCGGCGACGCCACCCAGCCTTGCCGCTGTCAAGCGCGCGAAGCGGTCGGGGTCCGCGAAGTCGGGGCCCCGACAATGGGGGCCTGCGCGGGGATAGGGCGGCTTAGTCAAAACACGCGGTTGTCAGCGGCCTGTACACCTGTAATAGACGGAGCGAGTATCCCGCTATTTCGCCTAAAGCCTGCTTTGGACTGCGCGGCCCCTCTTCCAGGGCGCAATTAAGATAAGGTATGAACAGGTTATCGGGGTAGTCTTGTTAATGCCGTCCCGTGGCGGGTATGAATTGCGGGGGGGCGGCCCCGCGGAGGCTGGTATGTCGATGTCGTCCGGCAGAAATGCCGAACCCGAGCGGTCGAGGATGAGCCAGACGGAGCTTCTGGCGATCGTTGGCAAGCATCGGGCCTTTTTGACAAAACAGCCGGGGGGCGTGCGGGCCAGCTTCAAGCTGCGTGACCTGTCCCACATGGATCTGTCGGGCCTTAACCTGGCCGAGGCAGACTTCTCGGGCGCCAAGCTGTTTGGCGCCCGCATGGTGGACTGCATCCTGACCGGCGCATCGCTGTATGCCGCCGATCTGCGCCTGGCCAACCTGGAACGCTCCGACCTGCGGCGGGCCGATTTGCGGGGCGCCTGCCTGCGCGGCGCGGTGCTGAACCAGGCCTCCATGGCCGAGGCCGACCTGCGGGAAGGCACCATCATGCACGTTCGTAAAGACGGCAGCATCACCCCGCATGAATTCGACGCCGTGCCCGTGCAGACGGAACTGTCGTGCGCCACCGTCGTGGGCGCCGACCTCAGCCGGGCCAAGCTGTCCAATACCTTTCTGGTGCAGTCGGACCTGACGGACTGCATCATGCGCGGCGCCAAGATGGCACGGGCCAACCTGACGAACACCAACCTGACGGGCTGCGACCTCAAGGGCGCCGACCTGACGGGCGCGAACCTGACAGGCGCCAAGCTGCACGGCGCCGATCTAACAGGGGCGGAGCTGGGCCTTGCGCGATTCGCAGGGGCCCTGATGATGGGCACCATCCTGGATGACAACGCCCGGCGCGCGGAAGAGGTGCTGGAAGGTATCCATGCCCCCACGCCGGAGGATGCGGGCCTGGATCTCTCCGCCATGCTGGTGCTGCATACGGAATGGGTGGAGACGGGTGGGCGCGAGGGCGCCCGGGCCGATCTGTCCAGTCTGGATCTGAGCGGCGTGGATTTGGCCGGCGCGAACCTGTCGGCCGCCCTGCTGCACTGCGCCTGCCTGCGTCAGGCCAATTTGGTGGGCACCTCCCTACCCATGGCCGACCTGTCCCTGGCCGACCTGCGCGACGCCAACCTCAGCCGGGCCGACCTGCGCGGCGCGTCGCTGGAACGCGCCACGCTGAACGGCGCCCAACTGGTGCGGGCAGACCTGGGGCCGGTGCTGATCCAAAGCTCCACCGGCCGCCTGTGGAGCGCCAACCTGCACCGCGCGCGGCTGGACGGCGCCAACCTGTCCGGCGCCATGCTGAAGCGGGCGGTGCTGTCCCAATCCTCGCTGGTGGGGGCGGTGCTGAAGGATGCGGAGTTGTCGGACGCCAAGATGGCTGGTGCCGATCTGCGCGATGTCGACCTGAACGACACCGACCTGGATGGCGCCGACATGGCGGATGTGGTCGGCATGGTCCACTGACCTAGTTTTGCCCTAGTTCCCCGCCAAGGTTTCCTTACAAGGCTGTCGCCCCCCGACCCCGCCTCTTCGCCTCCCCGCCGGACGTCCATGCCGCTGCCCACACAAGACCGTTCCGCCCGCCGCCTGGTGCTCAGCCTGCTGCTGGCCGGCCCATTCCTGTTCGGTCTCTGGGCCGTGCTGCTGGGCCAGGACGGCAACTGGGACCTGCGCAACTATCATTGGTACAACGCCTACGCCTTCCTGACCGGGCGCTGGGGGATGGATGTCGCGCCGGCCCAGGTGGCCAGCTTCTACAATCCAACCTTGGATTTGCCGTTCTTCCTGGCGGCGCAGGTGCTGCCAGCTCGATTGGTCGAATTCCTGTTGGGCAGCATCCAGGGCGCCAACCTGGTGCTGCTCTACGGTTTGGCGTGGACGATTCAAGGGACGCAGACGCCGGAACGGCGGCGCGCCCTGGTGGCGCTGGCCGTTGCGGTTTGCGGCATGGTGGGCGGCGGACAGGTGGGTTTGCTGGGCACCACCTTTTACGACAACGTCATCAGCCTGTTCGTCCTGGGCGGCCTGCTGGTCGCCATCGGCGGGGACGGCGTGGCCTGGAACGGTCCCAACGGCCCGGCCTTCCGCCGTGTCGCGCTGGCGGGCTTGCTGGTGGGCGGCGGCGTGGGGCTGAAGCAACCCACCATCGTCTTCGCCGTCGGCACCTGCGCCGCCTTCCTCCTGGCCGGGGGTACCGCCTGGCGGCGCCTGTTCCTGGCCTTCTTCTTCGGCCTGGGGGTGCTGGCCGGCATGGCCCTCTTCTCCGGTCACTGGATGTGGTTCCTGTGGAGCCATTTCCAGAACCCGCTGTTCCCTTACTTCAACAACGTTTTCCATTCCCCCTGGGGGACCCCCGATCCCTACCGGGACGACAAATTCATTCCCAAGGGTCCGGTGGCGGCCGCCCTGTTCCCGCTGGCTTGGGCTTTGGATCCCAAGCTGGTGGGCGAGATCATCTTTCGCGACTACCGTGTGCTGACGGCTTACGTCGTGCTGCTGCTGACGGGGGCCGTTGTGCTGGCCGGATGGCTGCGGGCGCGGCTCGCGGGTGGGGCGGGGGTGATCGACATCGGCGGCCCGGCCCGTGCCCGGCGCTACCTGTTGCTGGCGGGCGCGCTAAGCTATCTGGTGTGGCTCAAGCTGTTCGCGATCTACCGCTATCTCATCCCGCTGGAGATGCTGGCGCCCGTCCTGATTCTGGCGGCGGTGGCCCTGTGGCCGGCCTCCGCCCGGGTGCGGGGCGGCGTCACCGCCGTGCTGCTGCTGCTGTTGGCCGCCACCGGCCAGTCCGGTACATGGGCCCGTGTGCCCTGGGGCGACCGGCCGTGGGACGCCAAGGTGTCGGAGGTGCAGGCGCCACCGCTGCCCCGGCCGGACCACACCGTTATGCTGATGACGGGCTACGCCCCCACCAGCTTCCTCATTCCCGGATTCCCCGCGCAAATCCCCTTCCTGCGGCTGCAGAGCTATTTCATCCATCCCGACCAGGGCGACATCCTGCTGAACCGGCGGATGCGCCAGCGTATCGACCAGGGCATCGCCGATGGCGATGATTTCTACCTGCTGGTCGCGCATTGGGAGACGTGGACCATAGACCAGATTTTGCCACGTTATGGCCTTACGGGCGCCGGGGAGCCGTGCCAGCCTGTCACGTCGACCCTGGATGAGCCCATGCTGTTATGCCGCATCATACCGCTGCAACCGGCGGCGGGCCGTGATATGAACCCGGTGAACTGACATTTATTGTTTTTAAGGACTTTTCTTGATGGTCGATTCCACCAGTTCCAAGCCCGTCGTGGCCGTGTTGGTGCCTTGCTATAATGAGGAGGCGGCCATCGCCAAGGTGGTGGCCGACTTCAAGGCGGCCCTGCCGGACGCGACCGTCTATGTCTACGACAACAATTCCAAGGACCGCACGGTGGAGGTGGCGCGCGCCGCCGGCGCCGTCGTCCGCAGTGAGCCGCTCCAGGGCAAGGGCAATGTGGTGCGCCGCATGTTCGCCGATATCGAGGCGGACGTGTATGTGATGGTGGACGGCGACGACACCTATCATGCCGCCAGCGCGCCGGCCTTGGTCGACCGGCTGGTCGTCGAGCAGCTGGACATGGTGAACGGCGCGCGCGTCACGGAGATCGAGGCCGCCTACCGCCCCGGCCATCGTTTCGGCAACGTGCTGCTGACCAGCCTGGTGACCATGGTGTTCGGCAAGCGCACCAACGACATGCTGTCGGGCTACCGCGTCTTCTCGCGCCGGTTCGTGAAGTCCTTCCCGGCCTTGGCCGGCGGTTTCGAGACGGAGACGGAACTGACGGTGCATGCGCTGGAATTGCGCATGCCCATCGCCGAGGTCGAGACCCCCTACAAGGATCGGCCGCCAGGGTCGGTCAGCAAGCTGTCCACCTACAAGGACGGTTTCCGCATCCTGTGGATGATCACCAAGCTGGTGAAGGAGGAGCGGCCCATGCTGTTCTTCGGCGGGGCCGCCCTGCTGCTGGCGCTGCTGTCGGTGATCCTGGGCATTCCCATCTTCGTGACCTTTGTCGAGACGGGACTGGTGCCGCGCCTGCCCACGGCGGTGCTGGCCACCAGCCTGATGACCCTGGCCTTCCTGGCGTTGACCTGTGGCCTGATCCTGGACACGGTGACGCGTGGCCGGCGGGAGATGAAGCGCCTGCGCTATCTGGAAATCCCGGCGCCGAACTTCCCTCCGCTGCGGCAGGGCTGAGCGTTGGCGAGCCTTCCTGAGGCGGCGGCGACGCCGGCGGGCACGCCCCCTCAGGGCCAGTCCGCGCACGTGCGGGCGGAGGTGGTGTCCTTCGCCCTCATCGGCGTGGGCGGCCTGTTCGTCGACATGGGGGCGCTGTGGGTGGCGATGCACCCCTTGGGGCTGGACAAGCACAGCGCCGGCTTTTTTTCCTATTTCGTGGCGGCCACCTTCACCTGGGTGATGAATCGCCAGTTCACCTTCAAGGGCGTCAGCCGGCGTGGCGCCCTGAAGCAATGGGCCAAGTTCCTGGTGGCCAATTCGGTTGGCGGCGTCGTCAACCTGACGACTTACAATGTGATCGTCTGGCTGGACGCTCCAGCCTTCGCCGTGGCCATCCTGCCCTGGCTGCCCGCGCTTTGGCCCTATGGCGCGAAGGGGGCCGGTGCCTTGGCCGGCATGGGTTTCAACTTCGTCCTGTCCAAGATGCTGGTCTTCGGGCGCAAATAGCGCCGGGGGCCTTTGCCGCCCAGCCGGTGCTTGGGGCGCGGTCGCCCCAATCTGCGGTGGGGGCAGGCCGGCCCTGCCGGGCACGCCCATGGACAGCGGGTCGATCCTGGCCATATAACCGGGCATCATGGCGCGCCGCTTTCTGAAGATGCACGGGCTGGGCAACGACTTCGTCGTTCTGGACGCCCGCGATACCCCCCTGTCGCTGACGGGCGCCCAGGCGCGCGTCCTGGCGGACCGTCGCTTTGGCGTCGGCTGTGACCAGATCATCATTCTGGAGCCGCCGCAATCCGCCGGCGCCGACGTCTTCATGCGCATCCTGAATCCGGACGGCAGTGAATCCGGCGCCTGCGGCAACGCCACGCGCTGCGTCGCCTCCCTGGTCGCGGCTGAAGGGATGGGGCGCGACCGGCTGACGGTGGAAACCATCAGCGGCCTGTTGCCCGCCGTTCGCCATGCCGACGGCTTGGTGACGGTGGACATGGGCCCGGCCCGCCTGGATTGGCGGCAGATACCCTTGGCGGAGCCGGCGGACACCCTGTCGCTGGATGTGGGCGCCGGTCCGCTGTCCGCCCCTTGCGCCGTCAACATGGGCAATCCCCACGCCGTTTTCTTTGTGGATGACGCCGAGGCGGTGGACTTGGCCAGCTGGGGCCCACGGCTGGAACACCACACGGCTTTTCCCCAGCGCGCCAATATCGAGGTGGCGACCGTCGTCGCCCCCGGCCGGGTGCGCATGCGGGTGTGGGAACGGGGCGCGGGCATCACGCTGGCCTGCGGCTCCGGCGCTTGCGCCACGCTGGTGGCGGCGGTTCGCCGCGGCCTGACCGGCCGCAGGGCCGAGATCGTCATGGATGGCGGGGTGCTGACCATCGAATGGCGCGAGAGCGACGGCCACGTGCTGATGACCGGGCCCGTGGCCACCGCCTTCAGCGGGGAACTGGACGAGAGCCTTTTGTCGGGCCCCTGCCCATGAGCGTCGACCATACAGAAGAAGGCCACGACCACCGCCAGGAAGGGTCGGGTCCTGAGATTTCCGGTGAGGCGGGCGGGCCCCAGGTGGTGACGTTCGGGTGCCGCCTGAACGCCTATGAGTCCGAGGTGATGCGCGACCATGCGCGCGCCGCCGGCTTGGGCCCGGTGTTGATCTTCAACACCTGCGCCGTGACCTCCGAGGCCGAGCGCCAGGCCCGTCAGGCCATTCGCAAGGCCCGGCGCGAGAACCCCGCCACCCGCATCGTCGTGACCGGCTGCGCCGCCCAGGTGAACCCCGGCACCTTCGCCGCCATGCCCGAGGTGGACCAGGTGCTGGGCAATGATCTGAAGCTGAAGGCTGACAGCTGGACCAGCTTCGGCGCCGGCCAGGCGGAGCGGGTGATCGTCAACGACATCATGTCGGTGCGCGAGACCGCCAGCCACCTGATCCAGGGCATGGAAGGTCGCGCCCGCGCCTTCATCCAGGTGCAGAACGGCTGCGACCATCGCTGCACCTTCTGCATCATCCCGTACGGCCGGGGCAATTCCCGCTCCGTCCCCATGGGCGAGGTGGTGACCCAGGTGCGCACCCTCGTGGAACAGGGCTACCGCGAGGTGGTGCTGACCGGCGTGGACGTCACCAGCTACGGCCCCGACCTGCCGGGCGCGCCCACCCTGGGCCAGATGATCCGCCGCCTGTTGGCCTTGGTGCCGGACCTGCCGCGCCTGCGCCTGTCCTCGCTGGACCCGGTGGAGATCGATGACGACCTCTGGCGCCTGATCGCCGAGGAGCCGCGCCTGATGCCCCACCTGCACGTCAGCCTGCAGGCGGGCGACGACATGGTGCTGAAGCGCATGAAGCGCCGGCACAGCCGGGCGGACGCCGTGGCTTTCTGCCAGCGTGCCCGCGACTTGCGGCCCGACATGGTGTTTGGTGCCGACCTGATCGCCGGCTTCCCCACGGAAACCGATGAGATGTTCCAGAACACCCTGGACGCGGTGGCCGACTGCGACCTGACCTGGCTGCACGTCTTCCCCTACAGCCCGCGCCCCGGCACGCCGGCGGCCCGCATGCCGCAGGTGGACAAGGCGGTGCGCAAGGAACGGGCGGCCCGGCTGCGCGCGGCGGGCGAGGCGGCGGTGCGCCGCCATCTGGCCAGCCAGCAGGGGCGCACCGTCATGGTGCTGGTGGAAAAAGGCCGGGTGGGGCGCACCGAACAGTTCGCCGAGGTGCGGCTGGATCGCGACTTGGCACCGGGCACGCTGGTGGAGGCCCGCATCACCGGGCTGGATGGGGACATGCTGATGGGTTGCTGCTGATGTTCGATTGGATCAAGCGTAAGAAGCCCGCCGATACCCCGGCCGCCCCTGTGGCGCCGACGCCTGTGGAAGCTCCCACCGAGACTGTTTCGCTGCCGGAACAGGTTCCGTTCGCGGCTGAGGCGGTGGCCCCCCCCGGGCCGGCCACTCCCAAACCCGCCCTCATCCTCGATGCCGCCCCGGTGGCGGCGGTGGAAGAGGCGCCTGCGGGTAGCTGGCTGTCGCGCCTGCGCCGTGGCCTGTCCAAGTCCACCAACCGGCTGACCGACGGCATCGGCGGCATCTTCACCAAGCGCAAGCTGGATGACGAGACGCTGGAGGAGCTGGAGGAACTGCTGATCCAGGCGGACCTGGGGCCGGCCATGGCCGCCCGGGTCACGGGCGATCTCGCCAAGAGCCGCTTCGGCAAGGAAATCTCGCCGGATGAGGTTAAGCGCTTCCTGGCGGATGAGATCGCCAAGGTGCTGGCACCGGTGGCCCGCCCCCTGGTGCTGGATGGAAGCCACAAGCCGCACGTGGTGCTGGTGGTGGGCGTGAACGGCACGGGCAAGACCACCACCATCGGCAAGTACGCCAGGGAGCTGCGCGATGCCGGCAAGGTCGTATGGCTGGCCGCCGGCGACACCTTCCGCGCCGCCGCCGTCAGCCAGCTGCAGATCTGGGGCGAGCGCACCGGCGCGCCGGTGGTGGCCAAGGAGACCGGGGCCGACGCCGCCGGCCTGGCCTATGAGGCGCTGGAAAAGGCGCGCGCGGCCGGCGCCGACGTGCTGCTGATCGACACCGCCGGCCGCCTGCAGAACAAGCAGGGCCTGATGGAAGAGCTGCGCAAGATCGTGCGCGTCATCAAGAAGGTGGACCCCACCGCCCCCCACACCACCCTGTTGACCCTGGACGCCACCACCGGCCAGAACGCCCATTCGCAGGTGGAAGTGTTCAAGGAGATGGTGTCGGTCAATGGCCTGATCCTGACCAAGCTGGACGGGTCCGCGCGAGGTGGGGTGCTGGTGTCGCTGGCGCAGAAATTCGGCCTGCCGGTCCACGCCATCGGTGTGGGCGAGGGGATCGACGACCTGCGCCCCTTCGACGCCCAGTCTTTCGCCGCGTCGCTGGTGGGGTTGGACGAGGGGCGCTGATCCCGCCCGCGCCATCCGCAGATGGCGCTCGGTTTCCGGGCCCCCCATCCCGTATAGTCCTTAGCCGATGCGGGCTGTTGGGGCCCGGCACATGGCAGGACTGCCCCCCCGTGACGACGCTCGCCAACACCCTACAGCAGGCCATGGCCCTGCATCAGGCCGGACGCTTGGCGGAGGCTGTCCCCCTCTACCAGAAGGTCCTGGCCGCCGTGCCAGGGCAGCCGGACGCCTGCCGACTGCTGGGCGCCTTGTTCCTGCAGGCGGGGCGCGCCGACCTCGCCCTGGAACCGTTGCGCGCCGTGTTGGCGTCAAACCCCGACCATGGGGAGGCGCTCAACAATTTGCGCGTCGCCTACCAGGCCCTGGGCCGTGAGGAGGAGGCGTTGGCCTTTCTTCAGGGGCTGGCGGCCAAGCGTCCCCGCGCGCTGGCGCCGGCATGGGCCCTCGCCACGATCTTCTGGCAGGCGGGGCGGACGGAAGAAGCTTTGCCCTGGTTCCGGCGGGTCGTCGCGGTGGCGCCGGATCATGGAGATGCCTGGACAGGCCTGGCCCGCAGCCTGGAAGCAATCGGGACATTTGAGGAGGCGGACGCCGCTTACGCCCGCGCCATCGCGCTGCTGCCGGCCCGCGCCGACCTTCTGGCGGCCCGCGGCGTGCTGAGAACCCGCGCGGGGTTGAACCGCGAGGCCGTGGCTGATCTCTCGGCGGCGGTGGCGCTTGATGGGAGCGTGGCGCTTTATCACTACAATCTGGGTTTGGCGCTGCAGGGCATGCGGCGCTGGTCCGCCGCGGCGGCGGCGTATGACAGGGCGCTGGGCCTCGACCCGGCCTTGGCCGATGCCCGACTGAACCTCGCCAATACACTGCTGGAAGACGGCGAGGCGCCTGCCGCGGCGGCGCAGTATGGGCGCCTGTTGGACGAAAGCCCCACCCATGCCGAGGGCGTGCGCGGCCTGTTGGCGGCGGCGCTGAAATGCCCGACGCTGACACCGGAAATCATCCGGACGCTGAACGCGGCGGTCGCGGCCGACCCTGGGAACGTGGACCTTCACAGCAACCTCGGCGGGCTGTTCCTGGCCAAGGGGGACGGTACCAGGGCCTACGAGAATCTGGCGCGGGCCCTTGATCTCGATATCAATTTTGGACCGGCGCTCAGCCTGATGGGCGTTCTGTTCGACAAGCAGAGCAATGCCGACGCGGCAGGCCCGTTTCACGAGCGCGCCCTGGAAATGCATCCGGACGAAGCTGGTTTCCTGAACAACATGGGCACGCATTTGCAGGTGGCGGGCCGTGGGTTGGAGGCCATCCACTATTTCAAGCGCGCCCTGGCGGCGTCGCCCGCCGCCGACGTGCACAGCAATTTCATCTTCGCCCTGGATCATGATGCGACCATTGATGTCGCGTCGGCCCAGGATGAACGGCGGCGTTGGAATGAGCGGTACGGTGTTCCCGCCGGGGAGCCCCTGGGGCCCTGGTCCAACAGCCGTGACCCAGACCGCCCCTTGACTGTCGGTTATGTCTCCGCCGATTTCCGGACGCATTCTGCCGCCGCCTGTTTTGGGCCGGTGGTGTGTGGCCATGACCGGACGATGTTCCGCGTCCTCTGCTATTTCAACAGCGCTGGAGGGGACGCGACCACAGCCCGCTTCCACCAGGCGGCGGACGGCTGGCGGATGATCGAGGGTTTGCCGGATGCGAGGGTCAGCCGGATGATCGCCGAGGACGGGGTCGACATTCTCGTCGACCTGTCCGGCCACACCAATGGCAACCGGCTATCCCTATTCGTCGCCAAGCCTGCGCCCGTGCAGGTGTCAGCATGGGGCCATGTTACGGGTACGGGCATCCCCGCCATCGATGCGCTCTTTGCCGATCCCATCGTCATTCCGCCCCCCGAACGCGTTCATTTCGCGGAGCGGGTGGTGGATTTGCCCTGTTTCCTTTGTTTCGAGCCACCGCCGGATTGCCCACCGCCGCCACCCGGTCCGGCCAGCGGGGCGCCCCTCACGTTCGGTTGTCTCAACCGTCTCTCCAAGGTGTCCGACGCCAGTCTGGATCTCTGGGCCATGGGCTTGCGGGCCCGGCCCCAGTCACGTCTGTTCCTCAAGGACCCCTCCCTGGAGGGCGAGGCCCTGCGCGCCGATTTGCTGGCCCGGCTGGAGCGCCGTGGCGTTGCGTCCCACCGGGTGGAGATGGCGGGCCGCACGCCGCGCGCCGAGCATCTGGCGGCCTACGGCCGCATCGACGTGGCGCTTGATCCGGTGCCGTACTCCGGTGGCGTCACGACGTGCGAGGGGCTGTGGATGGGCGTGCCGGTGTTGGCGCTGTCCACGGGATTGACCTCGGGCGCGCGCAGTTCCGCGGCGATCATGACGAGCGCCGGCATGGCGGACTGGGTGGTGGATTCGCCGGAGGCATTCGCCGCCCGCATGGCGGCGCTGGCGGACGACCCGGTGGCGGTGCGGTCCATTCGTCCGGGCATGCGTGACCGTCTGGCGCGAACGCCCGTCTTCGACACCGCCGCTTACACACGGGCGGTCGAGGTGGCGTATCGTCAGCTGTGGCGGGACTGGTGCGCGCGACAGGAGGCATAGCGGCCGGGGGCGTAGCGCCTGGGTGTCGCCGGTGTGACCAAACCGTCATCAGGGTGCGCTTGACACCCCAGGGCGATTGGCGGACTATCAAGCACAAGCCGCATGCGGGGACGTACTCCGCTGCGGCTTTTCTATTTTTAAAAGACGTTGGTGACATGGGGCGCCCACCGGCGGCAATCCGGCCGCGGGAGGATGAGGCACCCCAAGAATAAAAAGGAGTTCGCCGATTGAACGCACCGGTTTCCCTGCAAGCCGACAAGGTCGTCACCTTCACCGACGCGGATGCCGCTTTCGCCCACGTGCAGGCGCTGTACGATGATGCGGTCGGCCATTTGCGGGCCCGCTTCCAGGACTACGCCAAGGGCGCGGAATTCACGGGTCGGGTGCGGCACTTTTACCCCTTCGTGCAGGTGACGGTGGATCATGAGCCCCGGGTGGACAGCCGCCTGGCCTATGGCTTCGTCTCCGGACCGGGCACCTACCGCACCACGCTGACCCGGCCCGACCTCTACGCCTATTACTACCGGCACCAGTTCCAGCAGCTGTTGCGCAACCACACCACCAGCATCGAGGTGGGGGTGAGCGACATGCCCATTCCCATCCAGTTCGCGTTCCCCGAGGGCATGCATGTGGAAGGCGACCTGTCGCCGGAAAACCTCTACAAGCTGCGCGAGGTATTCGACCTGCCCGACCTGGCGGTGATGGACGACAGCATCGTCAACGGCACCTACGTCTGTCCGGCGGGCGCGCCGGAGCCGTTGGCGCTGTTCACCGGCCCCCGCGTGGACTACAGCCTGCACCGGCTGAAGCACTATTCCGCCACGGCGCCGGACCACTTCCAGAACTACGTCCTGTTCACCAACTACCAGTTCTACATCGATGAGTTCGTGCGGCGCGGGCTGGAGACCATGGAGCCGTCGGACGATGCCGAGGTGCAGGCCTACCGGTCGCAGTACGTGTCCTTCGTCGAACCAGGCGACCATGTCACCTATAATCAGGCGCTGGAGCCAGGCCGGGCGCCGTCGGGTGAGCGGGTGAAGCGTCTGCCGCAGATGCCCGCCTACCATTTGAAACGGGCGGACGGCAACGGCATCACCATCGTCAACATCGGCGTGGGGCCCAGCAACGCCAAGACCATCACCGATCATATCGCCGTGTTGCGGCCCCATGTCTGGCTCATGCTGGGCCACTGTGCCGGCCTGCGCGAGACCCAGCGCCTGGGCGACTACGTCCTGGCCCACGGCTATGTGCGCGAGGATAAGGTGTTGGACGCCGACCTGCCCACCTGGATCCCCGTACCGCCCCTGGCCGAGGTGCAGGTGGCCCTGGAAAAGGCGGTGGGCCATGTCACCGGGCTGGAGGGCTGGGAGCTGAAGAGCCTCATGCGCACCGGCACGGTGGCCACCATCGACAACCGCAACTGGGAACTGCGTGACTATCGGGAACCGGTGCTGCGCTTCAGCCAAAGCCGGGCAATCGCGCTGGACATGGAATCGGCGACCATCGCCGCCAACGGCTTCCGCTTCCGCGTCCCCTACGGCACCTTGCTCTGCGTGTCGGACAAGCCGCTGCATGGTGAGCTGAAGCTGCCGGGCATGGCCAATCACTTCTACCGTGCCCGGGTGGACCAGCATCTGGCCATTGGCATGCTGGCCATGGAACTGATGCGGGAGAACGGGCTGGAACGGTTGCACAGCCGCAAGCTGCGCAGCTTCGTGGAAGCGGCGTTCCAGTGATGGCCCAGTTGCTTCGCCTGTTGCTGGAATGGGGCCCGCTGGTCGTCTTCTTCGTGGCCAACGCCAAGGGCGGAATCATGGTCGCCACCGCCGCCTTCATGGTGGCGGCGGTGGTGGCCTTGCCCATCTATCGCAAGCTGGATGGCAAATGGCCGGTGATGCCGCTGGTCACCTGCGGCTTCGTCCTGGTGTTCGGCGGCCTGACCCTGTGGTTGAACGATGAAACCTTCATCAAGGTCAAGGCCACCATCATTTACCTGATGTTCGCCGTGGCGTTGGCCGTGGGGATCGCCCTGCGCCGCAATCTGCTGGCCCACGTGCTGGTGGGCGTGGACATGGATCAGGACGGTTGGCGCCGTCTGACCGTGCGCTGGACCGGTTTCTTCTTGCTGCTGGCCGCCGCCAATGAGGTGGCGTGGCGCTTCCTGACCACCGACCAGTGGGTGGCCTACAAGTCCTTCGTCGTCATTCCCCTGTTCGTCGTCTTCAGCATGGCCCAGGTGCCCCTGATCCTGAAGCACCAGACGCCCGAGGCCGAGGGTTCCGGAACCCCGGACGGCGGGGCGTGACGATGCCGGGCCATATGGTCCGTCCGGGGCTGGCGCTGGCCGCGCTGTGCCTCCTGGCCGCCTGCGCCGGCGGTGGCGGCCAGGAACGGGGCACGGCCCTGCACCATTTGGGTGGTCCCGCCGACGGGGTGATGCTGCCGCTGGAAGGAGGGGGGGCGACGCTCCCCGCCGCCAACCCCGCCGCCGGTTCCACCGACGACCCGCCGGCGACGGCGCCAGGTACCGCGTCAAGCCCGGCGGCACCGGGTGGTGGGACGCCGCCCGCCGGCCATCGCCTGGCCACCGCCCCGCCCGCCCACCCGGCGCCGGCCACCGCCGCCGGTCCGTTTGCGCCGCCACCGGAGCCGGCCATCCAGGAAGTGCTGGTCACCCCCCTGGATGTCAGCGGCTACTGGAAGATCACCGCGCGCTCGACCTTCGGCCTGGGCGATTCCGCCTTCTACAAGCGATATGAGAACGACACCCATATCTGCCGGTTCGAGCAGCGGCGCACGCGCCTGCTGGCCTACTGCCCCTTGCTGGACTCGGTGGGGGAGGGGGAGTTGGACGGCCGCCATCTCAGCCTGTCGTGGAGTCTGGCGGGGGGCGTCGCCTTCCATGTGGACGCGGAGGTGGAGGGGGATGTCGGCGGGCCGCTGTCCTTCACCGGCAAGGCCGCCGGGCGCCTGGTGGGTTTCCTGCCGGTCACGGCCGAGGTGCCGGCGCGCGGCGCCCGCTTCCAACCCCCCACGGAGGCGGCCCCCCCCAGCTTGGCCGCCCTGCGGCAGGCCTTGCAGGACTGGGACAGTGGCCAGCTGACGGCGGGCCTGTACACGCCCAACCTCTTGCCCCGTCTTACTAAGCTGTTGGCCCGCCCCGGCCGTGCCGCCGGGCGGGGGGCGCTGCAGGACCTGCGTTATGTCGGCAGCATAGACCGGGCCCTGAACAAGAAGGACGCGCCCGACGCCCGCGTCAGCCACGACGTTTATGAGGCCCGCTACGCCGCCGGCGTCTGGCTATGCGTGGTGCATGTCGGGGACGACGGCAAGATCAGCGACTTCGCCTGCTGAGCCCGTCCCCGCCCCCTTGCCCCGCCTCCTTGGCTGGCCCGTTACCGGGAGGGCGCGCGCGTTACCGCCTGGTAAATTCCGGTAACCCCCTGGTTTCCGCCCCTTGTCCGCCCGGACTTCCCTTGTAGAGAAGGCGGGTGGGAAGCGTCTGCGCGCCTCCTCGACCGCCATATGAGGGGAGAATAGGGCAATGCGTAACTTCGTGATCGCCGGCGCCGCCATCGGCTGCCTGGGTTTGGGGGGCTGTGTCATCAATGCCGATGACAGCGGGCACCATTACGATCCGCCGCGGACGGCCACGACCGTCTGTCGGCGTGAGGTCGATCATGTCTATGACGACTACTACAAGATCGCCTTCGACCTGCCATCCCTGGTGACGGAGGCCGATGGCCGCCAGGTGGTGACTCAGCCGTTCACCCTCATGCCCCGTCGCGACATCACCAGCGCCGCCGGCCGCCACGTCATGCGCTGCGTGGTGAAGGACACGGCGCTGATATCGGTCAACGAGGATCGGTGACCGACACCGCCGCTGTGAAGCAAAGGGGGGAGGGTGATCCTTCCTCCCCCCGTCTCGTCCACCTCATGCCTGTTTGCGATCGGCCTGGGCGCCGGAGCGCAAGGCCCATAGCGCCAGGGCGATGCCCACCAGGAAAAGGGCGTATCCGGCCGGCATGTAAGGCGGGCGATAGCGGAAACGCACCTCCGACCGGCCGGCCGGCAGGTCGATCTTTTGAAAGATCGGTCCGTCCGGCCGGACCTCCTGCTGGTCGGCGCCAACCTGGGCGCTCCAGCCGGGCAGGAACAGTTCCTGTCGTGTCAGCGATGCCGCCGCCGCGCAGTCGGCCACCACCCATTCTCGGGACTGCGGCTGCAATTCGCACCCTTCGGCCGCGAAATACGGTGCCGGGTTGGGCAGCTCGAAAATCGTCATGACACGGTCGGCGTAGACTTGCTTGGGCTTCTCGGCTCTGTCCGAAAGGTCCACGGCAATTTTCACTTCATGGGCCGGACCGCTGAAGCCGTCCACGGCGAGGCTCATTCGGCTGTCCGGCTGGGAGGGCCAGGCCCAAAGCGCCACCGGCGTACCGCCCCCCACTTTGCGCAGGCTGATCGTCAGATGTTCTTTGGGCGGCGGCAGCGGCTGCGCCAAGTCTAGGGTTAAGAACTGATTGTCACCGGCCTTGGTCAGGTCACGTGTCGTGTCGGCGCAAATATCGTCGGCGCAGATCGTCGCTGCCAATAGGCCATCGCTCTTATTGTTATAGGTGCCAATCATGATGCTGACGGCGGCCACCGGCTGATCGATGTCCGGATGGCTCCAGCGGAGAACGGCTTTACCGCCGTCGGAAAGGGAAATGGCTTGGTTGTTCGGGCGTTCCACCGCGAATTCCCGTGGCAGCCGGCGGAACGGATTTTCACCTGCGGACATCACTAAATAGCGCACGCCGACGCGTTGATATTCCTCAAGGTTGCGACGCAGTTCATCGGCGGCGGATGGACCGTTGGCGACAGCCCGCTGATTGCCGGTGAACAAGATGTCGATGATGTTGCTGTCAAGATGCTCGGGTACGTACCGCACCCAGGCCCGGGGCAATGGCAGGTCGTTATGGTTGATACTGGCGATGCCATAGTAGGCCCCGTAATTGGGCGCTATGGGGCCCAGCGTATAGAAGCGCTGAAGGTGCAGGTTGGACTGCAGGAACTGAACCCCGCCTTCAACCAGCGTGCCCTTCCGTGGGGTGACGGCCATGGGAAACGCAAACATCAGCACGGCTTCCACTGCGACGATGCCGCTGGCCGCCAGGGCGCGTTGCTCACTGGATAAACGCGCCACGTTCAAGAGGAAGATCAGAGTGGCGGCCAGTGCGACCAGGCCCAGTGAAACAGGGAACCAGATCGATGGGCGGGGGAGTTGGGGGTAGTAGCGAACGGCGATGAACATCCCGAGCGCGGTCACCGTGGACGCCAGCACCAAGCCCATCAGCAATGCTGGGCTCAGACGCCGATGGGGCGTTGCCAGGCCTGCCGCGATGAGGTCTTGGCAGGCGAAACCCGCCAGAACGGCCATGGCGAATTCCACCGATGGGGGGAGATAGCGGAAGAACGCGGCGGTACCGACGGCCGGAATGCTGGTCACCAACTGGGTGAGGACAGGCGTTCCGTAGATGGCGGCGAGGGCCACCGCGCTCCATGCCGCCAAAGTCCAGCGCAGGCCGCGCAAGGTGCGCCCGAAGCAACCCGCGATCGCCAGCGCCATGCCACCGAATGGCACATAACCGCCGACACCGCCCCAGAACATGCCGCCCTCGGTGCCCGGCAGCTCCGCCAGGCGGCCAAAAAGGTAGGGGATGGTCAGATTGACGAGATGCTGGGCTTCGACATGCGCATCGCGGAAGCCGTTGCCTTCATGGCCGCCGACGAACGCGTCCGGCAGGTACCCCAGGAAGGCGATCAAGATCGGTGCGGCTAGTGCCAGCCCGCCGGCGGCGCCCAGTCCCACCCGGAGCAGATAGGCCACCGCCGGCCGCTTGGCAGCCAGGGGCAGCCGCGCCAAGGTCCAGGCGCCTATCAGCAAGCCGTTAAGGTAGGCGACCTCGGGAAAGCCGGAATAAAGGGAGAGCGCCAGGCCAATCCCGATCCACGCCCACCCGCCCCGCAAGCCTGTCAGCACCCGATGCCGCACCTCCTCGACGCCCAATAGCACCATGGGCAGGAAGGGGATCGGGTTCACGACCGCGTTGGCCAGCCAGGCGAAGGTTCCGTTGAATTCGAACAAGAGACCGGCGGCGCTTGCCGCCAGGGCCGACGTTCCCAGGCGACGCATCAGCAGGACGGTGAACAGGCCCGACAACAGTTGCAGGGACAGGTGCATATACAGCTGGCCATTGGGCAGGGCGAGCAACAGGTTCAGGGGGAACAGCGCCGCGGACTGCATTTCGCCCGCCATCGGACCACCCACGCCTTCGTAGGGGTTCCACCAGGGGATGTGGCCGGACAACAGGTCAAGAGCGGCCCGGTGTCCCAATGCGTCGCTGGTGAAAGCGATGTTGGGGTCCAACGTGGACAGTCCCCTGGGCGCCACGACATCGGCGGCAAGGCCGGAATAAAGGATGCGCGGATCGGCGAGTAGCAGGCCGAGGATAAGCGGAAGCTTCACTAGCAGTGGTGCTAATAGAACCAGGATTATCGCCCATTTGTAGGCGCGCAGCGCAGCTTCAGTCGGGGGTCTTTTGAAATGGGATGGGGGCGATGCCGAATACTCTTGTGAGATGCTATGGGCGGCAGCAGTATTCAGCATCATGGCATATCCAGAAAATGCAATGGGGACCGGTGCCGTTCGCCCGGCCTACGGACTGTTAGCGCCCAGTGTGCACATTTGCGCGAGGCTGTAACTGCTATCGCATAAATGCTTGCGGTTTTGTACGCCAATCGCATCGTTTGTGCGGGGCGTCCACCGTGCGCAGGGGAGGCCGGAGGCCCGGCAAGGAAAAAGCCGCGATGGCGAACCGTCGCGGCTTTTCCGGCAGGTCAGGGGCGCCAGGGATCAGCCGGCGCGGGCCACCATCAGCTTCTTGATCTCGGCGATGGCCTTCGCCGGGTTCAGGCCCTTGGGGCAGGTCTGGGTGCAATTCATGATGGTGTGGCAGCGGTACAGCCGGAAGGGGTCTTCCAGGTTGTCCAGGCGCTCACCCGTCATCTCATCGCGGCTGTCGGCGATCCAGCGATACGCCTGCAGCAGGATGGCCGGGCCCAGATACTTGTCGCCATTCCACCAATAGCTGGGGCAGCTGGTGGAGCAGCAGAAGCACAGGATGCACTCGTACAGGCCATCCAGCTGCTCGCGTTCCTCCGGGCTTTGCAGCCGCTCGCGCGACGGCGCCGGGCTCTGGCTCTGCAGCCACGGCTTGATGGACGCGTACTGGGCGTAGATCGTGTTCAGGTCCGGTACCAGATCCTTCACCACCGGCATGTGCGGCAGCGGGTAGATCTTGACGTCGCCCTTCACATCCTCGATGGGCTTCAGGCAGGCCAGCGCGTTGCGCCCGTCGATGTTCATGGCGCAAGAGCCGCAGATGCCCTCGCGGCACGACCGGCGGAAGGTCAGCGTGCTGTCGACGTCGTTCTTAATGTGGATCAGGGCGTCCAGCACCATGGGGCCGCACTTGTCGAGGTCGATCTCGTAGCGGTCCTCGGTGGGGTTGGTGCCCTTGTCCGGGTCGTAGCGGTAAATGCGGAAGGTCTTGGCCCGCTTGGTGGCGGACGTCTTCACCGACGTGGTCTTGCCGGTGTGCACCTTGGAATTGGCGGGAAGGGAGAACTCGGCCATGGCATCGGGTCCGTTCTGCTAAGGCGTTGATGACTGGAGATCGCGGTTTGGGGCGTTCCGGTCAGTAGACGCGCTTCTTGGGCGGGATGACGTCGATGTCACCGGTCAGGGTGTACATGTGGACCGGACGATCGCCCAGGGTGACGGCGCCCTTCTCATCCACCCAGGACGTGGTGTGCTTCATCCAGTTCACGTCGTCGCGGTCGGGGAAGTCCTCGCGGGCGTGCGCCCCCCGGCTTTCCTTGCGATTGGCGGCGGAGTTGATGGTGACGGCGGCCTGGCGCATCAGATTGTCCAGTTCCAGCGATTCCACCAGGTCGGAGTTCCAGATCAGCGAGCGGTCGCTGACGGCGATGTCGCCGCGCTTCTCCCACACGCCCTTCATCAGCTCCACGCCTTCGTCCAGCACCTCACCGGTGCGGAAGACGGCGCAGTTGTTCTGCATGATCTTCTGCATTTCCAGGCGCAGGTGGGCGACGCGGGTGCCGCCCTTGGCGTTGCGGTGATGGTCCAGGTGGGCCAGCGCCTTGTCCGTCACGTCCTGGGACAGGGTCTTGTGGGCGGCACCCTTCTTCACCGTCTCGGCGGCGCGGTTGGCGGCGGCGCGGCCGAACACCACCAGGTCCAGCAACGAGTTGGAGCCCAGGCGGTTGGCGCCGTGCACCGACACACAGGCCGCCTCGCCGATGGCCATCAGGCCCGGGACCACACGGTCCGGATCCTCGGCCGTCGGGTTGATCACTTCGCCATGATAGTTTGTCGGGATGCCGCCCATGTTGTAGTGCACGGTCGGAAGCACCGGGATGGGCTCCCGCGTCACGTCGACATTGGCGAAGACCTTGGCGGTCTCGGCGATGCCGGGCAGGCGTTCGTGGATGACGGCCGGGTCCAGATGCTCCACGTGCAGGTGGATGTGGTCCTTGTGGGCGCCCACGCCGCGGCCTTCGCGGATTTCGATGGTCATGGAACGGCTGACCACGTCACGGCTGGCCAGGTCCTTGGCCGACGGGGCGTAACGCTCCATGAAGCGTTCACCCTCGCTGTTGGTCAGGTAGCCGCCCTCGCCGCGCACACCCTCGGTGATCAGGCAGCCGCTGCCGTAGACGCCGGTGGGGTGGAACTGCACGAACTCCATGTCCTGCAGGGGCAGGCCTGCGCGCAGCACCATGCCGCCGCCGTCGCCGGTGGAGGTGTGGGCCGAGGTGCAGCTGAAATAGGCGCGACCGTAGCCGCCCGTGGCCAGCACCGTCTGGTGGGCGCGGAAGCGGTGGATGGTGCCGTCGTCCAGGTTCCAGGCCAGGACGCCCTTGCACTCGCCGTCTTCCATCAGCAGGTCGAGCGCGAAGTATTCCACGAAGAACTCGGCCTCGTGCTTCAGGCTCTGCTGATACAGGGTGTGCAGGATGGCGTGGCCGGTGCGGTCGGCGGCGGCGCAGGTGCGCCGGGCCTGGCCCTCGCCGAAGCGGGTGGTCATGCCGCCGAAGGCGCGCTGGTAGATCTTGCCTTCCGGGGTGCGCGAGAACGGCACGCCGTAATGTTCCAGCTCGATGATGGCCGGGATGGCCTCGCGCACCATGTATTCAATGGCGTCCTGGTCGCCCAGCCAGTCCGACCCCTTCACGGTGTCGTACATGTGGTAACGCCAGTCGTCCTCGCCCATGTTGCCGAGGGCGGCGGAGATGCCGCCCTGGGCCGCCACGGTGTGGCTGCGGGTGGGGAACACCTTGGTGATGCAGGCCGTCTTCAGGCCCTTTTCGGCCATACCGAAGGTCGCGCGCAGGCCGGCGCCGCCGGCGCCCACGACGACGACGTCGTACTGATGGTCGATGATGGGGTAGGCGTTAGCCATGACAGTCCTTCCTCACGCCCCGAAGGCGATCTTGAGCACGGCGAAGACGCTGGCGGCGGCCAGCACGATGGCGGCGCCGTTGGTCAGGCCGATGGCGGCCAGGCGCGCCAACTTGCCGTGGATGTAATCTTCGTAGACCTCCCGCAGGCCGTAGGCGGCATGGTGGAAGGTGGCGACCAGGGTGATCAGCAGCAGGACCGCGTTCACCGGCTGGTGCAGCCAGACGATGGCGTCGGCATGCTCCGCCTTAGCCAGGCGGACGATGGCGATCAGGAACCAGATGGTCAGTGGAACCAGCAGGGCGGCGACCATGCGGTAGGCCAGCCACTGGGCGCCGCCGCTCTTGGCGGAACCGAGGCCGCGCACGCGACCGAGGCGCGTGCGGAAGCCGTTATCGGACGTAGAAGCCATGGAATGCGCGCTCCCGTCAGAGGGCGAAAGCGGCGATCCAGACGATCGCCGTCAGAACGAAGGAACCGCCGAACACCAGCACGGAGTTGCGCTGGGCGCTTGCGGTGTTTACGCCTTTGCCGGCATCCCAGATCAGGTGCTGGATGCCCTTCAGCAGGTGGTAGCCGAAGGCCCAGGTCCAACCCAGCAGCGCCAGCAGACCGATGGGGCTGCCCAGCACATGCTGCGCCGTGTCGAAATCGTCGGGCCCGCTGGCGGCCGCGACCAGCCACCAGGTCAGCACCAGGGTGCCCACGGTCAGGGCGATGCCGGTGAAGCGGTGCGTGATCGACGACACGGCGGCCAGGGGTAGGCGATAGACCTGGAGGTGGGGCGACAGCGGCCGTGCCTTTTTGGCCACGCTGGTCTCGCTCATGATTCGCGCGTCCTCGTCCTTTTGGATTATCAGGTGCCGGTGCCGCACCGGCCAAGTGGCGCCCACGACATGCGGGTCGGGGCGCCGGCCGAATTGTTGCACCGCCGGGGGCGGATAGGATGTGAAGTCAATTACGCCCCTGCCCCCGGTCCGTCAACGCCCTGTCGGGGGCCGACTTTTGCGAATGCGAGGGGTGGTGGCGCATGGGTGGATGAGTTTTTCGGCATGGCTGCGGAAGGATCCCCGGGCGGCCCCATTTCGGACAGGAGTCCAGGGGTGTGTCAGGTTGCCGGTGGCCCGGCGGCTGGCTACAGTCGGCGTATGACGGCGACCGATCAAATCCATTCTCAAATCGACCCTTGGGGCCTTTCGGACAAGCGCTTGTGCCGCCTGCTGGAAGATCTGTGCCTCACCGCCTGGCCGGCGCTGAAGACCATCCATGATGATGGTTGGCTATTGCGGTTCGCCCGGGGCCACACCGGCCGTGCCAACGCCGTCAGCTGCCTCTGGGCTGGGGATCTGGCGGTGGCGGACAAGGTGGACCGGGCGGAACGGGCCTACATCCGTGAAGGCCTGCCCCCGCGTTTCCGCATCACCCCCCTGGCCCCCGCCACCCTGACGGCGGAACTGGACCGCCGCGGCTATCGCCGGCAGGAGGAGAACCTGGTGCAGGCGGCGGTTGTTCCCGCCGATCTGGCGGTGGAGGCGGACGGCCTGCGCTGGCGGGTGGACGCAGCACCCGCCGCTGATCTGCTGGCGGGATACGAGGCGGCGTCGCCCGTGCCGCCGGTGGAGCGGGAGCCGATGCGCCAGCTACTGGCCGCGATCGCGCCGCCCACCCTTTATGTCAGCGCCTGGGACGGCGACCGCTATGCCGCCAGCGCGCTGGGCGTGGTCGATCGCGGCTGGCTGGGCATCTACAAGGTGCTGGTGGCTCCGGACCAGCGTGGCCGGGGCCTGTCACGCCGCCTGCTTGCCCGGCTGCTGGCGGCCGGGGCGGAGGCGGGCGCCGGGCACGCCTATCTGCAGGTGGGCGGCGCCAACCAGGCGGCGCTGGCGACGTACGCCCGCGCGGGGTTCGGGACGGTCTATCGCTATCAATATCGCCAGGCGCCTTAGTTGCATGGTTGATGCCGCCAACGCCCACAAGTAGATTGCCCATGCGGCAACCTATGGGGTGTGGGGCATGGGGGTGATGAGGGGCGTCGTCGCGGGATTGCTTTGGCTCCTGTTGGGCCCTGTCATGGCGCGTGCGGAAGAGCCGACGCTGGAGTCGATCACCAAGATCGTTCAGGCGCAGCTTTTTGTGGATGATCCGGAGGGCCGTGGCGGGCTGGTGGAAGTTCACGAGGGCTACAAGTTCGTTCAATGCCGGCACCTGCCGCACCAGACCGTCATCACGTGCGAGGCGGCGGGAACGCGGGGCCAACCCTGGATGCGCCACGTCCTGACCAAGGAGCGCCGGGCCGCCCTGAAGGAAATGGGCTTCGCCGCCGACCGGCGGACGGGGAATTTCATCCGGCGATGGGATCCGCCGCCGGAGCCCAAGCTGCTGATGGCCTTCATGGTGCATGCCCTGGATGTCGGCTATGGCAGCACCGGCCAGGAGAACGAGCTGCGATATGGCTGGTTTCCCGCCGCCGACTGCCCCGCGCGGGTCGCGTCGGGGCATCCTTATGGCGGGGCCGTCGTGCTCTCCGGTCTCAAGGTCAAGAACGTGGCGGAGGGCTGCCGCCTCGAAGGGCGGGAGGTGGAGGACGATGATCCCTTGCCGCCCTCTCCGCCCACGCCGGACGACGCGCCGGGTCTCATGTCCCAGCAATATAAAAGCATCGCGGAGGCGGTGGACTGGGTGGCCCTCGGCACCGGTCCGGAACACCATATCGCCATCTTCTCGTGGGGCGAGCTTTATATCCAGTGCCTGAAGGCGGAGGAGCCCTCGATGCAATGCGAGGTGGTGTCGGCCGACATCAATCCCCGGCTCAAGCCCGTGCTGACGCCGGCCGTCGGACGGAAGCTCAAGAAACTGGGCTTCCTGGAGCCCGGCTACTCCCTGAACTACGCCCAAGTCTTTCCCCTGAAGGCGGGTGACGCCACCAAGGCCATCGCGGACACGCTGGCGCAGGCGGCGCAGCAAGGCTTCGGCGACTACGTCTTCCTCCCGCTGGAGGTGGAGCGCCACACCTCCAAACCCGCCAGATGATGGAGAGCACCATGAGGGGCATGACGATCACCGCTGCCGGCCTGTTGATGGCCTTGGGGGCCACTTCCGAGGCATATGCCAAGGAGACGCCGCAACAGGCGTTGACCAAGGCGGTCGCCGCCCTGGCCCACGCCGACCAGATGGATGGGCGTGGGGCCGCCGTGGAGGCGCACGATGGCGATCAGTTCGTGCAATGCCGGCGGGCGCCTCATGAGACACTCATAACCTGCGAGGCGGCGGGACCGCGGGGACAACCCTGGATGCGGCATCCCTTGACCAAGAAGCGGCGGGAAAATCTGAAGGACTTGGGCTATGCCTCCGACCGGAAGACCGGCAACTTCGTCGCCCGTCTGGATCCATCGACGTGGTCGGACAGCAAGCTGGCGGATTACATGGTTGCTACGCTGGTCGGTGGTTATGATGTGAGGTTAGAGGATATCGAGACGGAGACCGGATCGTACCCTGCGGTAGCCTGCCCGCCGCGCTATCCCACCGGCCGCGACTTCGGCGGGGAGATCGCGTTCAACGACCGCTCCCCGAAGGACCTGGATGAGGGCTGCGAAGTGGAGGGCAGGGACACCGAGGATGAGTCGCAGCTGGCCAAGCCGTTGAAGTCCATTCCCATGGAGCCCGACGATGCCAACGCCCAGGTCGAGCAAAACCTCAAGGACGTCGGTGACGCCTTCACTTGGCTGACGGGGGCGACCGGGCCGGGCCGCCGGGTCGCCATCTTCAATTGGGGCGACTTTCATATCCAATGCACGAAGGCGGACGAGCCCGTGATCCTGTGCGAGATCGAGTCCGCGGATGCCAATCCAGCCCTGCGCCGTGTCGTGACGGCGGCGGTGGGTCGCAAGCTGGAAAAGATGGGGTTCCGCGGGCCGGGCTATTCCAGGAATTATATCGGGTTCTTCCGCCTGAACGACGGCAAGCCCGGGGATTGGGCCTGGTCGATGATGCAGGCGGCGCTGACGGCGTTCGGCGGTCACGCCGTCCGGCCGGTGACCGTGGAGCGGCACGCCCTGAAGGGGGAAACCTGAGCGGGCCGGCTTGGGGGGATGGCCGGCTCAGCCGCCGATAGCCGCCGCCAGGGCCACCAGACGGCGCGCCTCCGCCACGTGCAGGGCCTCCACCAGCCGGCCGTCCACCAGCACCACGGCCTTGCCCTCGGCCATGGCCTCGGCATGGGCGGCGATGAGGCGACGGGCGTGCTCCAACGCCGCCGCGTCAGGGGCGAAGGCGCGGTTGGCGGCGTCCAACTGCTTGGGATGGATCAGGGTCTTGCCGTCAAAGCCCAATTCCACCCCCTGGCGGCAGGCGGCTTCCAGCCCGGCCTCGTCTTCCAGATCCAGGTGCACGCCGTCCAGGATGGCCAGGCCATGGGCGCGGGCCGCCAGCAGGCAAAGGCCCAGCGCCGTGATCATGGGCAGGCGCAGGGCCGTGTGATGGGCATGCAATTCCTTGGCGAGGTCCGAGGTGCCCAGCACCATGCCGGCCAGGCGCGGGGAGGCGGAGGCGATCTCCTTGGCGTTCAGCATGCCCAGCGCCGTTTCCATCATGACCCACAGCGCCAGGTCCGGCGGCGCGCCGGCGGCGGTCAATAGGCGGTCGGCCTGGCGCACGGCTTCGGCCGATTCCACCTTGGGGATCAGCACGCCGTGGGCGCCTGACGTGGCGGCGGCGGTCAGGTCGGCCAGGCCCCAGGGTGTGTCCAGGCCGTTGGTGCGGATCAGCAGCTCCCGCCGGCCGAACCCGCCCCCGGCCACCGCCGACAGGACCTGTTCCCGCGCCAGGTCCTTGGCGTCCGGCGCCACCGCGTCTTCCAGATCCAGGATCAGCATGTCGGCGGGCAGGGCCGTCGCCTTTTCCAGGGCGCGGGCGTTGGAGCCGGGCATGTACAGGGCGGAGCGGCGGGGGCGGGCGGTCATGGGCGGTTCCCAGGGGGAGAGGGCTCGGTCGCCGGGCAGCATACTGATCCGCTGTGATGGCGGCGACGGCTGATGTCCGTTGTTCCGTGATAATAGCCTTGCGTCCCTATGCCCCTCGTCATGCGGCTTGCCCAGTGGCGGTCCTTGGGGCTACCCCTAGGACTGTTGCCACGAGGAGCATTGCCCCCATGTCGTCGCGTCCCCGCCATCCCTTCCTCCCCACGGCGCGCAGCGCCGTGCTGGCGTCCGTGCTCTGCCTGGCCGCCGGTGGCGCGTGGGCCCAGGCGGCTCCGCCGCCCGGTCAGGAAGGCCCCTCCCCAACGGGGACGCCGGGCGAATCGGTGACCGCCAACCAGCCCTTGCTGCGCGATCCCCGTCTGGTGGGCAATGCCAAGGCGCCGCCGCGCGACGTGGAATGCGTGGTGGGCGTGGGCAGCCCCTGCGCCGGCCGCATGGATTTCAACGACGGCCGCAGCTTCGGTTTCAAGATCAGTGGCCCCGGCGACGCGCTTTTCCACAACACCGGCAACCGCCGCTGCACCCTGGAATACATCCTGACCGACAGCACGATGGCCACCGCCGGCCGGACCATGGACCTGGCGCCCGGCGCCGCCACCACGCTGAAGGTGCGCGACGCCCAGGGCATGCATGTGCGCCTGTCGGCCCGCGGCATGTCCTCTCCCATTTGTGAACTGGAAGTGGTTGCCCGTCAGTCCTAAGGAGACCCCATGCGCCGCCTGCTGCTCATCCTGTCCCTGCTGGCGGCACCCGCCCTGGCGCAAACGCCGGCTTGGGCCGCCGACACGGTCGTATCGGTACCGGGGGATCGTTTCGACCCCGCCCGCGACGCCGCTCGGGACGTGGCCGAGGCGGTGGCCCAGGCCAAGGCGGGTGGCAAGCGGGTGCTGGTGGATGTGGGGGGCGAGTGGTGCGTCTGGTGCCACCGCCTCGACGCCCTGTTCACCGATGACGCCCGATTGCATGCCCTGCGGGAGCAAGGCTTCGTCACGGTGAAGGTGAACTGGAGCAAGGAGAACAAGAACGAGGCGCTGCTGGGCCAATGGCCCAAGGTCGCGGGCTACCCCCACCTGTTCGTGCTGGATGCCGACGGCAGGCTGCTGCAATCCCAGGACACGGGCCTGCTGGAGCAGGACAAGGGCTACAACGTGGACAAGGTGGCGGCTTTCCTGACGCGATGGGCCGCGCCGGCATCGCCGTCCCGGCTCTGAACCGGTCCTGAAAAAACAATGGGCGCCGGCCTCGTCGAGGCGGCGCCCATTGTTTTTGGAACGTTGCCCCGGGGCCTACTTGCTCAGATGGTCCTTCACCAGGCGCTCGGCGATCTGCACGGCGTTGAGGGCCGCACCCTTGCGCAGGTTGTCCGCCACGACCCATAGGTTCAGGCCGTTCTCCACCGTGATGTCCTCCCGCAGGCGGCTGATGAACACCAGGTCATCGCCCGCGGACTCCACCGGCGTCACATAACCCTCGTCGGCGCGGTGGTCGATCAGCGACACGCCCTTGGCCTTGCGCAGGACGGCGCGGGCCTCGTCGGCGCTGATCGGGTTCTCGAATTCCACGTTGACCGCTTCGGCGTGGCCGATGAACACGGGCACGCGCACGCAGGTGGCGGTCACCTTGATGGACGGGCCCAGGATCTTCTTGGTCTCCACCATCATCTTCCACTCTTCCTTGGTGGTGCCGTCGTCCATGAAGACGTCGATGTGGGGGATGACGTTGAAGGCGATCTGCTTGGTGAACTGCCGCTTCTCGATCGGGTCGTTCACGTAGATGGCGCGGGTCTGGGTGAACAGCTCGTCCATCGCCTCCTTGCCGGCGCCGGACACCGACTGATAGGTGGACACCACCACGCGGCGGATGCGGGCCAGGTCGTGCAGGGGCTTCAGCGCCACCACCATCTGGATGGTGGAGCAGTTGGGGTTGGCGATGATGCCCTTCTTCTTGTAGCCGGCGATGGCCTCGGGGTTCACCTCCGGCACCACCAGCGGCACGTCCGGGTCCATGCGGAAGTGGCTGGTGTTGTCGATGACCACGGCGCCGGCGGCGGCGGCCTTGGGCGCGAACTGGGCGGAGATCTTGGCGCCGGCGGAGGACAGCACGATGTCCGTGCCCGCGAAATCGAACTTGGCCAGGTCCTGGACACGCAGGTCCTCATCGCCGAAGCTGATTTCCGATCCGATGGAGCGTTCCGAGGCCAGGGCCACCGCCTGACTCACCGGGAAATTCCGTTCCGCCAGGATCTGCAGCATCTCGCGCCCGACATTGCCCGTGGCGCCCACGACGGCGACTTTATAGCCCATGGTCATGCTCCTCATATCTCTGGCGGGGACCGGAGGGGCGGGCCGCTTGCGGGGGCGGGGGCCGCTCTGGTCTAATCCGGCGGAGACTTAAGGCGGGCAGGCGGGGTTTGCAAGCGCGCAGGCGTCAGTGCCGCCCCGCGAACGACCCGCATGCGACTACAGGGAGGGAATGAGGGTGACGGCAGACGGACCGCGCATCGCCACGTACGGCGCCTTTTGGCCCTTCTATCTGGGGGAGCACGCCCGCGCGGCCACGCGGGCCTGGCACTTCGTGGGCACCGGCCTGGTGCTGGCGGCGCTGGCCGCCGGCATCTGGACGGGTGATTGGCGCCTCTTCGCCATCGCGCCGGTCTGCGGCTATCTTTTCGCCTGGATCAGTCACTTCTTCGTGGAACACAACCGACCCGCCACCTTCACCTATCCGCTATGGTCGCTGGTCAGCGACTTCCGCATGTTCTTCCTGTACGTGATCGGGCGCCTGGGGCCTGAACTGCGTCGGTATGGCATCGATGGCTGACGTCCATCCGTTCCAGCATCCGCCTTCCGCTTTGGCCCGCCTTCAAAGGATATGCCGCCTTGCCCACGATCGTTGAAACCATCGCCCAGGCGATCAAGCGTGCGGACAAGACCTTCTTCAACGAGAATTACACGAAGCAGGCCCAGGCTGTCGTGGATGGCCTGCGCAAGGCCGGCTTCGAGGTCGTGCCGGTCAAACCCCCGGAAGTACTGGTGGAATACGCGGTGGAGAATATCCCCTTTGGCCGCCTGCGCCCGTCAGAGTTGATTCGTGCCCTCTACGGCACAATGGTGGAGAATTGCCGCAAGTTTGTGTCGTAGAAACGACGATTTCTTTCCATAAACATCAGGCGAATCCGCTTCTAAAAAGCCGGGCGGGGGTGCAACAATATAGTTACCGACCCTGATCCAGGGGCGATGTCGGTAACCCGGATGGCTAGATTGCATGCATCCTGAACGCCAGTACCAGGACGGCTTTGAGTGGCGCCGGGCGACCCCGGCCGAGGTCATGGACGCGGCGCGCAAGCATGAACGCTTGATCGAGGGCCGCATTGGCGGCGCCCGTTTCTCCTTTGTCCTGCATGATCTGCGTGGCGCCGTCCTGTCCACCTTGAACCTGACCGACGCCGACCTGACGGGCAGCCGCCTGGACCAGGCCCAACTGGTGGGCACCCGGCTGCGCAGCGCCTCCCTCTTCGCGTGTGACTTCCGCCTGGCCTGCCTGCGCCAGGCCGATCTGTCCAAGTCCGACCTGCGTGGCGTCAGCATGCGCGGGGCGGACCTGACCAAGGCCCGCATGCGTGAGGCGGACGTGCGCGAGGCCGTTCTGGCCGTCTATCGCGGTGGCAAGCCCCTGCCGGAAACCTTCGATGGCCGTATCCCGGACCTGACCTCCGCCATCGCCATCGGCGCGGACATGTCCGACAGCCGCATGAACGGATCCTGGACCTTGAACGCGGATTTCACCGACGCCAACCTGGCCGGCGTGGATTTACGGGGCGCCGATCTGCGCGGCGCGGTCTTCAAGGGGGCCAACATGCAGGGCGCCAACCTTTCGGAAAGCAGGCTGCATGGTACGTCTTTCGCCGGCGCCCTGCTCACCGACACGATCTTCAACGACGCCATCCTGGAGGACGCCAACTTCCGTGGCGCCATCATGGAATCCACCCTGATCAGCCGTTTGCGCGGCAAGGGCGCCACCCTGCCGGGCGAGGGTGGGGACTCGGCCCGTCCCGTGGCCGAAATGGTGGAGGAGCATGCCGTCTGGGTGGGCGCCGCTGGCCGCTCGGGTGTGCGCGCCGACCTGTCGGGCCGCGACCTTACCGGCCTCAATCTCTCGGGCCGCAATCTCACCGCCGCCAAGATGGCCTTCGCCGTGGCCCGCCGCCTGGTGCTGACGGGGGCGTCACTGGTCATGGCCGACCTGGAATGCGTGGACATGCAGGACGCCGTGCTGGTGGGCGTGGATGCCCGGGGCGCCAACTTCGAACGGGCCCACCTGAACGGCGCCGATCTGCAGAACGCCAATCTGGGCTTGCTGGAAAGCGCGGAACAGCCCGACCGCAAATGGCCGGTGCGGCTGACCCGCGCCCGCTTGCGGGGGGCCAACCTGCGCGGTGCCAACCTGCGGGGCGCGATCCTGCGCGAGGCCGACCTTACCGGCGCCGACCTGCGCGACGCCCAATTGGAGGGTGTCATCCTGGACGGCGCCACGACCGCTCAAGTCCGTAGTCGCTAGAGCGGATCGCCCGAAGGCGGGATCGCCTTTGGGCGTGAAGCCGCTCGCGGACAGACTGAGCTATGGCCGGCTGTGGTTCCGATTAAACGCAGCCGGCTATAGGGATTACTGGCTGAGAACGGCCGCCAGGGCCTGGGCTTCCGGTCGGAAGAAGGCGCGGTCCAGCAGGATTTGCTCGGGCGTCGTCTGCTGGCCGTAGAAGATGTCGTTCCATTCCTTGCGCGGGGTGATGACCGAGCCGTCGACGGCCAGGCCGCCGAACAGGCCGCTGGTCTTGGCATAGACATACATGTCGGCGTCCATGCCCACGCCATAGCCGGCACCGACCTGGGTGCCCAGCTCGCCCACCGCCACCTTGGCGTCCGCGCCCAGCTTCACGCTGCGGTCCATCACGGCGTTCAGGCCCTTGTCGGTCATGATCACCAGCATCATCTGCGCCTGCTGGCCGCCGAACTGCAGGCCGAAACTGGCCTCGGCCATGGTGTAGAAGGCCGGGCCGCTCCACGATCCGTCGCTGCCCTTGGCCACCAGCACGCCGGTGCCGCCACCGCCGCCCAGGAAGAAGCCCGCCTGGATGACGTTGGGCAGGATCAGCACGCCCTTGGCCCGGCCCAGCAGGTTCTTCAGGGGGGCGTATTGCGGGTCGCCTAGCAGGGACATGGCGGTCAGGCGCGCGCGCTCCACCATCAGTTGCGCCTCCGTCACCTCCGCCCGCGCCGGCACGGCCGTGCCCAGCGCCAGGGCCGCGCCCGCCGCCGCACCCGCCAACACCTGCCGCCGATCGATCATCGTTTCGTTCCTTCTTTCGTCATTCGGGGCCGCTGGCGGCCGCCCGAACCATCCGTTGACGCTGTTGACAGAATTCCTACCATATCTGGGTACGGTCGCCCATGCCCCAGAGAGATGTGGCCCCGTTGGACAGTCGGCGACCGGCACCTTCGGGGCGACCCTAAAGGCGAAGTAAGGCGGCCGTGCGGCAAAGTCCCGCCCGGGCGGGTCAGGGGGCGCGGTTGACGCCCCTCACCGCCCAGACGGGGCCAGCGTCGGTGGCGATGCGGTCCAGCCGGGTGATGGACAGGGGCGAGACGTCCAGGGCCAAAGCCTTGGCCGGCGACAGATCCAGGGCCAGGGCCACGGCGGCCCGCACCGGCCCGGCATGGCAGACGCAGACGATGTCACGGTCACCCGTCCGCTGGCCGCCCGTCTGTCGTCCGCTCCAATCCTCCACCGCCGCGGCCACGCGGTGGCACAGGTCGGCGAAGCTCTCGCCGCCCGGCGGCGCGGTGCCCGCCGGGTCGGCCCAGAAGGCGGCCAGGTGCGGGTCCCCGGCATCCTCCAACGCGGCATAGCTGTGGCCTTGCCATGTGCCGAAATGCTGTTCCATCAGGCGGGGGTCGGTCTCGGGCAGCGGCGGCCGCCCGGTCACCAGGGCCGCCAGGCGCTCCACCGTCTGCCGGGTGCGGGTCAGCGGGCTGGCCAGCCACAGTGCGCCCGGGGGCAGGCGGGCGGCCGTCAGATGGGCGTCCGCCTCTGGCCAGGGGGCCAGGGCCGCGTCCGACTGGCCGGCGATGCGGTGCGGCTCGGCCAGGGGCGCGTGGCGCACCCACCACCAGCGAACGGCGCCGGCGATCATGGCGCGGAGGCGCCGCCGCCCAGGGCGCCGGTCACGGCCACCAGGAACAGGATTTCCCCCACCTGCTCGGCGGCCCCCAGGACGTCGCCGGTGACGCCGCCCACCTGGCGGCGGGCCAGCAGGGCCAGGGCGATCATGCCGCCACCGGACACCAGCAGGATGGCCAGGCGGGTCATGCCACCGTCCAGGGGCAGCTTGGTCAGGGTGGTGGCCGCCAGGACGAATCCGGCCAGCAGGGCCGCCAGCGCGCGGGCGCTGTTGGGCTTTCCCACGCCGGCGCTGTGGCCCACCAGCCGTGCCTCGGGCAACAGCAGCTTCATGCCCGGCAGTAGGCAGCGGGCATAGGCGTGCGCGCCCATCAGGGCCACGGCCACGTGGTGCGGGCTGGATATCGCGGCCAGGGCCAGGGCGCGGGCGGCGACGCTCAGCACCAGGGCCACGGCGCCATAGGTGCCCACCCGGCTGTCCTTCATGATGGTCAGCTTGGCCTCGCGGTCGCGGCCACCGCCGAAGCCGTCGGCCACGTCGGCCAAGCCGTCCTCATGCAGGGCGCCGGTCAGGCCCATCAGCGCGCCCACGGTTAGCAAGGCGGCCAGCAGGGGCGGCACGTTGACGGCCGAGAGCCCCCAATAGACCAGGCCGCCGACCGCGCCGATCAGCGTGCCGACGATGGGAAACCAGGTCAGGGCCCGGGAATCCAGGTCCTGCGGCCAGGCCCCGCGCCAATGGATGGGCAGCCGCGTCAAAAAGATCACGGCGGCTATGAATTCGGCGAAGACACCGCCCAGGCGCGGCCCCGTTGCATCAGTCATGGTTCCGGTATACGGGAAGTCCCGTCCGCCCGCCAGCGCCACTCCGGCGTCCTTGTCGCGGGTCCCATCACCGGGCCGGAGCATCATGAGCGACATCCCCTCCTTCGACGAAATCCGCCGCGTCCTGGCCGATCTGCCCGGCCCCGACCTGGAGGCCGCGACCACCGTCATGCAGCGTGAGGTGCAGCTGACCAAGCCGCGCGGCGCGCTGGGGCGGCTGGAAAGCCTGACGGAGTGGCTGGCGACCTGGCAGGGCCGCACGCCACCCCGCGTGCAGCATCCGCGCGTGGCGGTATTCGCCGGCAACCACGGCGTGGCCGCACTCGGCGTGTCCGCCTATCCATCGGCGGTGACGGCGCAGATGGTGCACAACTTCACCCAGGGCGGGGCGGCGGTGAACCAGCTGTGCGGCCAGGCCGACGCCGATCTGCGTGTCTATGAGCTGGACCTGGACAACCCCACGGCCGACTTCACCCATGGTCCCGCCATGAGCGAGCAGGCCTGCGCCCACGCCATGGCCTACGGCATGATGGCGGTGGAAACCGGCATCGACGTGCTGTGCCTGGGCGAGATGGGCATCGGCAATTCGACGTCCGCCGCCGCCCTGTGCCTGGCGCTGTTCGGCGGCAAGCCTGAGGATTGGGTGGGCCCCGGCACCGGCCTGGACGCCGAGGGCATGGCGCGCAAGGCGGCGGTGGTCGCCGCCGGCGTGGCCGCCAACGCCGACCTGCTGTCCGATCCCTTCCATGTGTTGCGCGCCGTGGGCGGGTATGAGCTGGCGGCCATCGTCGGCGCCATCATGGCGGCCCGCATGGCCCGCACGCCCGTGGTGCTGGACGGCTACGCTTGCACCGCCGCCGCCGCCGTGCTGTTCAAGGCCGACCCGCGCGCCCTGGACCATTGCATCGTCGGCCATTTGTCGGCCGAGCCGGCCCATCGCCGCCTGCTGGATGTCATCGGCCAGGAACCGCTGCTGAGCTTCGGCATGCGCCTGGGCGAGGGCTCCGGCGCCGCCCTGGCCCTGCCCATCCTGCAAGCCGCCGTCGCCTGTCACACCGGCATGGCCACCTTCGCCGAGGCTGGTGTGTCCACGCGCGGCGGCGAGGGCCGGGCGACGCATTGATCTCGACGGTCGCCGGGTTCCGGTTACAATCGGAACCCGGTACCCAGACCGTTGCAAATGGAAGCGGTGGACAGGACGGCAATCCAGCGAGGCATTGTGATCGACGAAAAGTCCGGTTGCTGGGACAGCCACATAAAGTGGCGCCACATCCCCAGGGGGATTGCAATCTTCGTGACTGCCTGCTTGCTGATGGCCGGGTTTCCCGCCGTGTTTGGGGACAATTTGTTCTCAGCCATCCTGATGGTCGTGATCCCGGTGCCATTGGTATTTATGGCCGCGCGAACCATCATGAAGGCGTTTTTGAAGTATTGAGATTGACGCTTCACGGCCGGTGGTACGTCAGCGCCCAGGCGATGCCCACGACCACGGCGATCAGGCAGGCCAGCATCCAGGTCTTCAGCGGCACGGGCACCTTCTCGCCCGGGCCCTTGCCCTTCTTGGGCTTCATCGGGCGCTCCGACCCCGCCACCACGGTGGGCTTGGGCCGGCCCGTGCCCTTGTAGGGGTCGTGCAGTTCCACCAGGCGCCAGTCGTAGTTGGACAGCGCCTCCTCGCTTTCGAAATCCACCTGGATCAGCCGGACATAGCCCCGGCCGTGGGCGCGCACCGCCTCGCTGAACTCACGCTTGCCGGCCGGCAGGTTGTCGACCAGGGCCAGCGTCTCCCACTTCTTGCCCTGGGGCTTCTGCACCGCGAATTTGCGCTGGCTTTCCAAGGATCGTTCTCCACCCGCGTAGGGCCCAACCGCATAGGGCAAGGGTAATTATCAGCGCCGCGCGTCCGGGGGCAAGGGGCTGGCGCGCGTCCATCCAGCGGACAGGTGCGACGCCGTGCCCCGTGCGCTATAGCTTGAAGCCGGGACGGTTCCGCTGATCTTATCGGGCCATCCAAGATGGGGTTGTCAGGGCGATGGCGCGGCAGGCGTGGACGAGGGCGGCGGACGCGGAACCCAGCCCCTGGGGCGGAGACAGGGATGGCCCCGGGGGCCGGCCCGATGGCGCCCGGCCCAATGGCGCGCGGCTCGGCGGCGACCGCTGGGCCGGGGCTCGGGTCAGCCTGCGCACCCTCAACACCATCCGCTGGATCGCCATCGCCGGCCAGGCCATCACCCTGCTGACGGTGGAGGATCTGGTCGGCATCGACATCCCGTTACTGCCGGCCCTGGCGGTGACGGCCGTGTCGCTGCTGATCAACCTCTATGCCATCTCCCGCCGCCGGCGCAGCCCCTTTCTGACGGAACGGGGGGCGGCGGTCTTCCTGGGCTATGACACGGTGCAACTGACCGTGCTGCTGATGCTGACCGGCGGGCTGGAGAACCCCTTCGCCGTGCTGGTGCTGGCGCCACTGATGGTGGGGGCCAGCATGCTGGGTCGCCGGTTGGTGACGGGGCTGACGGCCCTGACCGCCGCCTGCCTCACCCTGGTGTGGGTGCTGGCCATGCCACTATCCTGGCCGGCCAGCTATGGCGTCACCCTGCCGCCCGTCTATCTGGACGGCATCTGGGCGGCGCTGACCCTGTCCGCCATCTTCATCGCCACCTACGTCTACAAGGTGGCGCAGTCCGGCCGTGACCTGTCACAGGCGCTGATCGCCAGCCAGGTGTCGCTGGCCCGCGCGCAGAAGGCCTCCGCCCTGGGCGCGCTGGCCGCGGCGGCGGCCCACGAACTGGGCAGCCCGCTGGGCACCATCGCCGTGGTGGCCAAGGAACTGGCCCGCGACCTGCCGCCCGACAGCCCCTGGGCGGAGGATATCCAGCTGCTGCAAAGCCAGTCCGCCCGCTGCCGCGACATCCTGGCCGACCTGGCCCGCCGCCCCGACGCGGAGGGCGAGATGGAGCCCTATGCCCCCCTGGGGCCCGTGCAGGTGGTGGAGGCGGTGGCCGCCCCCCACCGCCGGCCGGAGGTGGCGCTGGAGATCACCGTGACCGGGGCGGAGGAGGGGGCGCCCTCGCCCCTGCCGCTGACGCCGGAGTTGCAGCACGGCCTGGGCAACATCCTTCAGAACGCCATGCAGTTCGCCCACAGCCGGGTGGACGTGACCCTGCACTGCGACGCCGCAGCCCTGATGCTGACCGTGGCCGATGACGGCCCGGGCTTTCCCGTCAGCCTGCTGGAACGGTTGGGGGAGCCCTATGTCTCCGACCGGGACGAGCGGCTGGAGGAGGTGCCGGTGCGGGCCGGCGGGCCCGGCACCATGGGGTTGGGCCTGTTCATCGCCCAAATCCTGCTGGAACGCACCGGCGCCACCGTGGCCTACGCCAACGGCCCGCCGGGCAGCACGCCCCTGGGCGCCGGCGCCCGCGTCATGGTCAGCTGGAGCGGCGCGCTGCCCGCCCCCTGAGGCTTCGCCGCGACATCAGGGGAATATCCCGTCCGTCCTCCGGCGTATTTTGGGCAGCGGCGTATTGCCGCCCTTGGAGCGGCGGGCCGGCGTATCCATGTGACCGTGCGTTGTTGTGGATGGAGGGGCGTCCTTTTGCCGCGTGTCGCCACCACCGGGATTGGGGATACAGGGGCGTGGTACCATGGTTCCCAAGTTTGCAACCGTTCTTCAGTCCACGGCCGGGAAATAAGGGGTTTTCGAAGATGACTATTGAGACCGGTGACGTGATCGATCCCATGCGCCTCGGCTTCACCGGGGACGCCTCGCGCAGCCTGTTGGTGGTCGATGACGACGCCCCCTTCCGCATCCGCCTCGCCCGCGCGCTGGAAAAGCGCGGCTTTGACGTGGTGGCGGTGGACAGCGTCGCGGTGGGCGTGGAGGTGGCGCAGGAGGCCGCCCCCCGCTACGCCGTGGTTGATCTGCGGCTGGCGGACGGCAGCGGCCTGGACGTGGTCAAGGCTTTGCGGGACGCCCGGCCCGAGGCGCGCATCGTCATGCTGACCGGCTATGGCAACATCGCCACCGCCGTGGCCGCGGTGAAGGCTGGCGCCGTCGACTACCTGCCCAAGCCGGCCGACGCCGACGCGGTGGAGGCGGCCCTGCTGACCGACGGTCCCCTGCCGCCGCCGCCGGAACACCCCATGTCCGCCGACCGCGTGCGCTGGGAACACATCCAGCGGGTGTTCGAGCAGTGCGACCGCAACGTTTCGGAAACCGCCCGTCGCCTGAAGATGCATCGCCGCACCCTGCAGCGCATCCTGAACAAGCATGCGCCGCGGACTTGATTGATTGCTCAGGCGCCGGGCGCCGCCGCCCGGCCGCTTGGGTTTTCCAATTCTGTTGGGAATTGCGCTATCACGGACTGGGGCATGCTCCAGCCCGTGATCCGTGCGGAAGACCGTTCCGACCGCCGGAGTTGCCTGGGGCTGCCATCCCGTACGCGCAAGGATGGGGGGATGCCAATACGCTGCCCTTTGTCGCCCTCGGAACGAAGCGCCAAGGATGGCTAGGCGGGCGAATGCCCGCGCGGGCGCGTGAGGAACAACTCTAGCTTTTGTGCCGTCGTGCGATCCACGGCTCAGATGTTTCCATCTGAGCCGTGGATCGCACTCTAATCAGGCAACCAGCTTGTCCAGCTCCCGCAGGATGCTGTCGCCCATCACGGAGGTGGAGCAGCGGGCCATGCCGGGGGACATGATGTCGGCCGTGCGCATGCCGCCCTTCAGGACGTTCTGCACCGCCCGGTCCAGCAGATCCGCTTCCTCGGCCCGGTCGAAGGAGTAGCGCAGCGCCATGCCGAAGCTCAGCAGCGAGGCGATGGGGTTGGCGACGTCGCGGCCGGCGATGTCGGGGGCGGAGCCGTGCACCGGCTCATACAGGGCCTTGCGGCGGCCACTGGCGTCGGCCGCACCCAGCGAGGCCGACGGCAGCATGCCGATGGAACCGGTCAGCATGGCGGCCTCGTCCGACAGGATGTCGCCGAACAGGTTGTCGGTGACGATCACGTCGAACTGCTTGGGGTTGCGCACCAGCTGCATGGCGGCCGCGTCGGCCAGCATGTGGCTCAGCTCGACGTCCTTGTATTCCGCCGCGTGCAGGGCCGTGACGTCCTGGTTCCACAGCAGGCCGGACTCCATGACGTTGCGCTTCTCGCAGGAGCAGACCTTGTTGCCGCGCTTGCGCGCCAGCTCAAAGGCGACGCGGGCGACGCGCTGGATTTCCGGGGTGGTGTAGACCTGGGTGTTGATGCCGCGACGGATGCCGTTGCCCAGATCCTCGATGCCGCGCGGCTCACCGAAGTAAATGCCGCCCGTCAGTTCGCGGACGATCATGATGTCCAGGCCGCGCACCACCTCGGGCTTCAGGGTCGAGGCGTCGACCAGGGCGTCGAACACCACGGCCGGGCGCAGGTTGGCGAACAGCTCCAACTCCTTGCGCAGGCGCAGCAGGCCGGCCTCGGGGCGCTTGTCGTAGCTGACGGTGTCCCACTTCGGGCCGCCCACGGCACCCAGCAGCACGGCGTCGGCCGCCAGCGCCTGTTCCATGGTCGCCTCGGACAGGGGCACGCCGTGGGCGTCGATGGCGCAGCCGCCGACCAGGCCTTCGGACACGGTGAATTCCAGGTCGCGGCGCCGGCTCATCCAGTCGATGACGCGGCGCACCTGGCGCATGACTTCCGGCCCGATACCGTCGCCCGGCAACATGAGGAGTGAGTAAGCGGCCATGGATCAACCCTTTTGTCGGTTGGGGCGGCACCGCCGCGGCTGCCGGATAATCCCATGCCACAGGCGCGGGACCGGCGGCCGCTCCCGCGTGCGGCCCGTAGGTCTGATGAGGGAAGGTATCGGGCGGGCCGGCATCCTGCCAACCCCTCGTTTCGGTCAGGACCTGCGGCGATCCGCCGGTCCGTCGCCCGTCACAGGAAAATCACAAGGGGGCGGGGGCGGATCAGCGCGCCCAGCGCCAGGGCTGGCCCGTCTGCTGCTGCGCTTCGAACGCGTCGATGGCGCTGTTCTGCTGCAGGGTCAGCCCAATGTCATCCAGGCCGTTCAGCAGGCAGTGCCGGCGGAACGCCTCCACCTCAAAGCCCACGCTTTCCCCGTCCGGGGTGATGATCAGCTGCTTTTCCAGGTCGACGGTGAAGGTCGCGTTGGCGCCCTTGGACGCCTCATCCATCAGGCGGTCCACCACGTCCTGCGGCAGGGCGATGGGCAGGATGCCGTTCTTGAAGCAGTTGTTGAAGAAGATGTCGGCGAAGCTGGGGGCGATGACGCACCGGATGCCGTAGTCCAGCAGGGCCCAGGGCGCATGCTCACGGGACGAGCCGCAGCCGAAATTGTCGCCCGCCACCAGGATGCTGGCCTGGCGGTAGGCCGGCTGGTTCAGGATGAAGTCCGCCCGGTCGCTGCCGTCCTCGTTGAAGCGGAGGGAGGAGAAAAGCCCGCTGCCCAGACCCGTGCGCTTGATGGTCTTCAGGTACCGCGCCGGAATGATCATGTCCGTGTCGATGTTCTGGATCGGCAGGGGGGCGGCGACGCCGGTCAGGATGGTGAACTTGTCCATGGGCTCTCGTCCGGTGACTACACTACAGGGGTGATGCCGCCCCTTTCTGCCACAAGCGGGACGAGGCCAACAACCATCCGCGATGATACGTCAACGCGCGCCAGCCCCCACCGAAACGCAAGGGAAGTATCGGCGGCGGGGTCTTCCGTGAACTTATATTACGCCGACGCCGTTGCGGGTACCGGCCTTCCGCCGGGCGGGGGACGGGCGCAAGGGTGCGTTGATGCCGCCGTCGGTTGATGGCCACGGCCCGTTTCGATATGAGGAACCGCCCTTTTCCCTCCTGAGCTTCCGGTGGTCGCCCCATGACTGAAGGCCCCTTGTCCGTCTACCGCGCCCGGCGCGGCACCGGCACGCTGAAGGACGATCCGGCCCAGGAACTGGCGGCGGAGAAGCTGCAGAGCCTGTGGCACGCCTTGCGGGACTACCGCCCGGCCCAGGGCCAGGGCGGCTGGCGCGCCCGCTTCGGCCTGGCGCGGCGGCCCGATCCGGCCCCCCAGGGCCTGTACATCTATGGCGATGTCGGCCGGGGCAAGTCCATGCTGATGGACCTGTTCTATGAGACCGCACCGGTGCTGCGCCGCCGCCGGGTCCATTTCCACGCCTTCATGCTGGAGGTGCACAAGTCCCTGCACGCGTTGCGGCAACGGCCGGACCTGCGCCGCGAGGGGGCGGACGAGTCGTTGCCGGAATTGGCGCGCACCATCGCCGACCAGGCTTGGTTGCTGTGCTTCGACGAATTCCATGTCACGGACATCGCCGACGCCATGATCCTGGGCCGGCTGTTCACCCACCTGTTCGACCTGGGCGTGGTGGTGGTGGCGACCAGCAACTGGGCGCCCGGGGACCTCTACAAGGATGGCCTGCAGCGCGACCTGTTCCTGCCCTTCATCGCCTTGCTGAAGGAAAGGCTGGACGTGCTGCACCTGGAAGGTGCCCGTGACTACCGTCTGGCCCGCATCAAGGGGCGGCAGGTCTATTTCGATCCGCTGGGCCCGGCCGCCACCGCCGCCCTGGGGCGGACCTTCACCGAACTGACGGACGCCCAGCCCACGGCCACCAGCCTGATGGTGCAGGGTCGCACGCTGCCGGTGCCGCGCCAGGCCAAGGGTGTCGCCTGGTTCACCTTTGACGAGCTGTGCCGCCAGCCGCTGGGGTCCGGCGACTACCTGGCCATCGCCACCCACTATCACACCGTGCTGCTGGATGGCGTGCCCATGCTGGACCCGTCCCTGCGCAACGAGGCCAAGCGCCTGATGACCCTCATCGACGCCCTCTATGAGCACAAGGTGCACCTGATCATGGCGGCCGAGGCCCCGGCGGCCCGGCTCTACCCCGAGGGCCAGCACGCCTTCGAATTCCAGCGCACCGTCAGCCGCCTTATGGAAATGCAGGCGGAGGACTATCTGGCGGCGGGGCATCTCACTTAAGGTCAGGCACTGGATCTGACGGTTCAGCGGGCGCATGTGTTAAGGTAAGGACAAGCGCCCGTGACCCAGCCCGAGGGAGCCGTTGTCGTTGTCGTCCAAGCCGTCCATCGACTATGAGACCGCCAAGACGGTGGCCGCCCGGGGTGACGTGGCGGCACGGGTGGAATTGGCGAACAGCCCCCATACCCGGCCGGAACTGCTGTACTATCTGGCGGATGACGATGATGAACGGGTGCGCGGCGCGGTCGTGACCAACGCCATGACGCCGGTGCGGGCCTTCGGCCGCCTGGCGCGCGACCCCAGCGACCGGGTGCGGACCCTGCTGGCGGAAAAGCTGACGCGCTTGCTGCCCGACCTGTCGCGGCCCGAGGTGGGGGCCATGCGCGATGTCGCCTTCGCCGCCCTGGAACTGCTGGCCGCCGATCAGGTCATCCGCGTGCGCTCCGCCCTGTCCAGCGCGCTGGCCGACGTGGAATGCGCCCCGCCCAAGCTGGCGGTGACCCTGGCGCGCGACGTGGCCCGCGACGTGGCCGGGCCGGTGCTGCGCTGGTGCATGGCCCTGTCGGACGAGGAGTTGCTGGAAATCCTGTCCCGCCGGCCGGAGCCCTGGGTGGTCGAGGCGGTGGCCGGCCGGCGCACCGTTTCCCGGCCGGTGGGCGACGCCGTGGTGGCCGTGGGCGACCATGAGTCCTGGGCCACGCTGGCCGGCAACCCCGGCGCCGACCTGTCGCCCAAGGCCCGCCGCCTGCTGGCGGAAAAGGGCCATATGCCCATCGGCGGCCTGCCGCCCGAAGAGGTACCTGATTCCAACGCCCCTGGCCCTGCGGCCCCGCCCGCCGGCCCCACGGCCGTGTCGCAGCGGCTGGCCAGCGCCGTGGAGGACGCCATCCGTGACGGCCTGGCGGGGCAGGGGCTGGATCGGGCGGGGGTCGAGGCGGTGGTGACCGCCGCCGCCCGCCGCCTGGATTGGGCTGCCGGCTATGGCAGCGGGGAGGGCGCCACGGAAAAGGCGGCGCGCCTGGCGGCCGCCGGTGGCCTGAACGAGGAGGTGGTGTGCGACGCGCTCAGCTGGGGCGATCGTGGCTTCGCCCAGGCGGCGCTGGCCCTGCTGGCGCGGGTGCCGGCGGATGCGGTGCGCCGCATCCTGGCGACGCAAAGCCCCAAGGCGGTGACGGCGCTGGCCTGGCGTGCCGGCTTCTCCATGCGCGGCGCCCGCGCCCTGCAGGCCCGGGGGGCCGGCATCGCGCCGCGCAAGCTGCTGAACGCCCGGCTGGGCACCGACTACCCCATGACCGAGGTCGAGATGCACTGGCATCTGGAGTTGTTCGACATCCCGCCGAAATAGGGGCGCCGGGCGGGTCCGGGCGGGAGGGTGTCGCACGCTCCGCCTGGGACTGAAGATCGTGCGCCCGGCCCTTGGTTCCGGGCCACACCTTTTCCAGAGGGCCTGCCATGGCAGGCGCGCGCGCCTGTCCATTTACGGGGTGCCTTGCCCGATGGCCGGATTCAGGCTAATCAGCCCGCCGCGGGCTCCCTCGTTCCTCGGGCCCCGAAGGCCGGGCGCCCTGGCGCCTGGGACCCCGCATGGCGAATTTCCGGGACTCCCGTTCGATGGCTTCGAGCCTCGGGCGGCCAGGGCCCACTGTTTCGTGAGCGCCTTTTCATTCAACCCAAAGTTCGAGGAACCCAACCATGGCACGCAAGAAGATCGCGCTGGTCGGCGCCGGCCAGATCGGCGGCACCCTGGCCCTGTTGGCCGGCCTGAAGGAGCTTGGCGACATTGTCCTGTTCGACATTCCCGATTTCGAGGGTGTCGCCAAGGGCAAGGCGCTGGACATCGCTGAAGCCGCCCCCGTGGAAGGGTTCGACGCCAGCCTGACCGGCGCGTCCGACTACGCCGACATCGCCGGCGCCGACGTGGTGATCGTCACCGCCGGCGTGCCGCGCAAGCCGGGCATGAGCCGTGACGACCTGGTCGGCATCAACGCCAAGGTGATCAAGGCCGTTGGCGCTGGCTTGAAGGCCCACGCCCCCGACGCCTTCGTCATCGTCATCACCAACCCGCTGGACGCCATGGTCGGCCTGATGCAGCAGGTCACCGGCTTCGATCCCGCCAAGGTGGTGGGCATGGCCGGCGTGCTGGACAGCGCCCGCTTCCGCCACTTCCTGGCCGATGAATTCAAGGTCTCGGTCGAGGACGTCACCGCCTTCGTGCTGGGCGGCCACGGCGACACCATGGTCCCGTCCGTCCGGTACTCCACCGTCGCCGGCATTCCGCTGCCCGACCTGGTGAAGATGGGCTGGACCACGCAGGAGAAGCTGGACCAGATCGTGCAGCGCACCCGTGACGGCGGTGCGGAGATCGTCGCCCTGCTGAAGACCGGTTCCGCCTTCTACGCCCCGGCGGCGTCGGCCATCGCCATGGCCGAAAGCTACCTGAAGGACAAGAAGCGCGTGCTGCCCTGCGCCGCCAAGCTGACCGGCCAGTACGGCGTGGACGGCCTGTACATCGGCGTGCCGGTGATCATCGGCGCCGGTGGCGTCGAAAAGATCATCGAGATCGAGCTGAACGCCGAGGAAAAGGCCAACTTCGAAAAGTCGGTCGCCGCCGTGCAGCAGCTGGTCGAGGTGACCGCCAAGGTCGCCGGCTGATCGTTCGGGTTCCGGTATGACGTTCTGGATGGCCTCGCCCGCGCTCGCGGTGCGGGGCCATCTGGCAAAGAGATACCGGAATAACGAACGAGCCACCCGTCCCGTCACTTTACGCGGTTGATCGGTGCGGCATTGCTCACTACAGTGCCCCCCGGCGCGGGGTTGGCCCCGCGATCGGCCGCGATCTTTCCGAGGCCGTTTCCCAACCGGAAGCGGGCGATCCCCGAATGAATATTCATGAATACCAGGCCAAGGGCCTGCTGAAGAAATACGGCGTCGCGGTACCCCGCGGCGGCGTTGCCTACACCCCCGAGGAGGCCGCGAAGGTGGCCGGCGAGCTGGGCGGCCCCGTGTGGGTCGTGAAGTCCCAGATCCATGCCGGTGGCCGTGGCGCCGGGCGCTTCCAGGACAATCCCGAGGGCAAGGGCGGCGTCCGCGTCGTGAAGTCCGTCGAGGATGTCGCTTCCAACGCCAAGGAAATGCTGGGTCACGTTCTGGTGACCAAGCAGACCGGTCCGGAAGGCAAGGAGGTCAAGCGCCTCTATGTCGAGGAAGGCTGCGACATCAAGCGGGAACTCTACCTGTCCCTGCTGCTGGACCGCGCCACCTCGCGCGTCACCGTGATCGCCTCGACCGAGGGCGGCATGGAGATCGAGGAGGTGGCCCACAGCCACCCCGAAAAGATCGTCAAGATCGCGATCGACCCGGTCACCGGCCTGCAGGGCTTCCATGCCCGCCAGATCGCCTTCGGCCTGAAGCTGGAAGGCAAGCAGGTCGGCGCCGCGGTGAAGTTCCTGAGCGCCATGTACAAGGCGTTCGTGGAGCTGGACGCCTCGCAGGTCGAGATCAACCCGCTGGTCGTGACCGGCGCCGGTGACATCATCGCCCTCGACGCCAAGATGAACTTCGACGACAACGCGCTCTATCGTCACAAGGACATTGAAGAGCTGCGGGACGAGAGCGAGGAAGAGGCGTCGGAGACCGAGGCCACGAAGCACGGCCTGAACTATGTGAAGCTGGATGGCAACATCGGCTGCATGGTCAACGGTGCCGGCCTGGCCATGGCCACCATGGACATCATCAAGTTGTACGGCGGCGAGCCGGCCAACTTCCTGGACGTGGGCGGCGGCGCCACCCGTGAGCGCGTGACCACCGCGTTCAAGCTCATCCTGTCCGACCCGAATGTCGAAGGCATCCTGGTCAACATCTTCGGCGGCATCATGCGTTGCGACGTCATCGCCGAGGGCGTGGTGGCGGCGGCCCGTGAGGTCAGCCTGCACGTTCCCCTGGTCGTCCGCCTGGAAGGCACCAACGTCGAGCTGGGCAAGAAGATCCTGGCCGAGTCCGGCCTGCCCATCCTGTCCGCCGACAACCTGGCCGACGCCGCTGAAAAGATCGTCAAGGCCGTGAAGGAGGCCGCGTAATCATGGCCGTGTTGGTTGACAAGAACACCAAGGTGATCTGCCAGGGCTTCACCGGCGCGCAGGGCACCTTCCATTCCGAGCAGGCCATCGCCTACGGCACCAAGATGGTCGGCGGCGTGACCCCCGGCAAGGGCGGCACCACCCACCTCGACCTGCCGGTGTTCGACACCGTGGCCGAGGCCGTGCACACCACCGGCGCCAACGCCTCGGTGATCTACGTGCCGCCGCCCTTCGCGGCCGACGCCATCCTGGAAGCCATCGATGCCCAGATCCCGCTGGTGGTCTGCATCACCGAAGGCATCCCGGTGCTGGACATGGTGACGGTGAAGCGCGCCCTGGCTGGGTCCAAGACCCGCCTGATCGGCCCGAACTGCCCCGGCGTGATCACGCCGGACGAGTGCAAGATCGGCATCATGCCGGGCCACATCCACAAGCGTGGCAAGATCGGCATCGTCAGCCGCTCCGGCACCCTGACCTATGAGGCCGTGGCGCAGACCACCGCGGCCGGCCTGGGCCAGACCACCTGCATTGGCATCGGTGGCGACCCGGTCAACGGCACCAACTTCGTGGACAGCCTGCAGCTGTTCCTCGACGATCCGGAGACCGAGGGCATCATCATGATCGGCGAGATCGGCGGTTCGGCGGAAGTCGATGGCGCCGAGTTCATCCGCGACTCCAAGACGACGAAGCCGGTCGTGGGCTTCATCGCCGGTCGCACGGCCCCCCCGGGCCGTCGCATGGGGCACGCCGGTGCCGTGATTTCCGGTGGCAACGACACGGCCGACTTCAAGGTCGAAGCCCTGCGCGCCGCCGGCATCCATGTCGCCGACAGCCCCGCCAGCCTGGGCTCCACCATGCTGAAGGCGCTGAAGGGCTGATTTCCGGCCTTTCGGGAAAATGACGGCCGGCCCGGGGCTTTCCCGGGCCGGCCGGGATGATACGGCGGCACCTGGGTCCAGCGCATGTCTGGCACCTGGGGCCGCCGTTTTTCCATGGCTGGCATGAGGCATTGCCCCCGCTTCGTCGCTTGACCCCGTGGGATGCTGGTGCCACCTCACTGTTGGCGGGCGCGTCAACTTTTTTGACCTGCGCGCTGCACGTTCATGGTGACCCGCCTATCAAACGCCACGCAACAAAAGGTTCGGGCATTTGCCGGTACTGATGGCCTTGTTGCGGAATACGGGCGTTTCTTATGCGTGGTAGGCGTTTTCGTGGCAACGGCCCCCGCGCCGTCGCATATTGAAGGCGCTGGTATCATGGCGTAAAAGAACGCGAATTTCGGTCCATCGGGACGCCCTGCCACGTAGACGCGGGCGCCCTATCCCTCCCAGATCAAGCGCAGAGCGCCATGGTAACCGATCAAAGCTCCCTGTTTTTCGCCGGCAACGCGACCTTCGTCGCCGAGCTCTACGCCCGCTACCTGCAGGATCCGGCCTCCGTCGATCCTTCATGGAGCAGCTTCTTCGCCGGGCTCGACGATGACGCCCGGGTTGTGCTGGGCGAGATCCAGGGGGCGAGCTGGGCGCCCAACAAGGCGGCCGTCATTGGCGTGCCCGATCCGGACGCCAAGCCGGCCGCCCCGGCGAAGGGCGCCAAGGGTGCGAACGGCGCCGCCGCCCCGGTCGCCAGCGGTATTACGCCCGAGCAGCTGCGCCAGGCGCAGCTGGACAGCATCCGCGCCCTGATGCTGATCCGCGCCTACCGCGTCCGCGGCCACCTGATGGCCAAGCTGGATCCGCTGGGCCTCGAAAAGCGCAGCGAGCATCCGGAACTGGATCCCAAGAGCTACGGCTTCACCGACGCCGACCTGGACCGTCCGATCTTCATCAACAACGTGCTGGGGATGGAGACCGCCACCCTGCGCCAGATCGTGGACGCGGTGCAGCGCACCTATTGCGGCCATATCGGCGTGGAGTTCATGCACATCCAGGACCCCGAGCAGAAGGCCTGGATCCAGGAGCGCATCGAAGGCATCCGCAACCAGACCGACTTCACGGTCCTGGGCAAGAAGGCCATCCTGCAGCGCCTGGCGGCGGCCGAAGGGTTCGAGCGCTTCCTGCAGCTGAAGTACACCGGCACCAAGCGCTTCGGTCTGGAAGGGGGCGAGGTCACCATCCCGGCCATCGAGCAGATCCTGAAGCGCGGCGGTCAGCTGGGCCTGAAGGAACTGGTGGTCGGCATGGCCCATCGCGGCCGGCTGAACGTCCTGGCCAACGTGATGAACAAGCCGTTCAAGGCCATCTTCTCCGAATTCCAGGGCAACGCCGCCAACCCCGAGGACGTGCAGGGCTCGGGTGACGTGAAGTACCATCTGGGCACCTCCGCCGACCGCGACTTCGACGGCAACACCATCCATCTGTCGCTGACGGCCAACCCGTCGCATCTGGAAGCGGTGAACCCGGTGGTGAGCGGCAAGGTCCGCGCCAAGCAGGTCCAGCGCTCCACCATGCCGCCGACGGACGCGGCGCGCGCCGAGGTCATCGGCCTGCTGCTGCACGGCGACGCCGCCTTCGCCGGCCAGGGTCTGGTGCCGGAGACGCTGCTGCTGTCCGAGCTGAAGGGGTACCGCACCGGCGGTATCATCCACATCATCACCAACAACCAGATCGGCTTCACCACCTCTCCGCAGTACGGCCGTTCCGGCCCGTACCCGACGGAAGTGGCCAAGGCCATCCAGGCGCCGATCTTCCACGTCAACGGTGACGATCCCGAGGCGGTGGTGCATGTCGCGCGCATCGCCGTGGAGTTCCGTCAGAAGTTCCTGAAGGACGTGGTGGTGGACATCGTCTGCTACCGCCGCCAGGGTCACAACGAAGGTGATGAGCCGGCGTTCACCCAGCCGCTGATGTACAAGGCCATCCGCAACCAGCCCACCACCCGGGAACTGTACGCCAAGCAGCTGATCGCTGAAGGCGTGGTGACGGCCGAGGAGGCCGAGGCTGTCGTCACCGACTTCCACAAGGCGCTGGACGCGGAGTTCGAGGCGTCCACCACCTACAAGCCCAACAAGGCCGACTGGCTGGAAGGCAAGTGGCAGGGGCTGAGTGCTGCCACCGACGATGACCGCAAGGGCAAGACCGCCGCGTCCATGGACCTGCTGCAGGAAGTGGGCAAGGCCATCTCCGCCGTGCCGGAAGGCGTGGACGTGAACCCCAAGGTGGTTCGTCAGCTGAAGGCCAAGCAGGAGATGTTCGCCACCGGCAAGGGCATCGACTGGGCCACGGCCGAGGCGCTGGCCTTCGGGACCCTGCTGGTCGAGGGCGTGCCCGTGCGCTTGTCCGGCCAGGACGTGGGTCGTGGCACCTTCTCGCACCGCCACTGCGTGCTGGTCGACCAGACCACCGAGGCCAAGTACGTGCCGCTGGACCACATCCGTCCCCCGGAACACAAAGAGGGCCAGGCCCGGTTCGAGGTTCACGACAGCCCCCTGTCGGAAGCCGCCGTCCTGGGCTTCGAATACGGCTTCACCCTGGCCGAGCCGCATGCCCTGGTGCTGTGGGAAGCCCAGTTCGGTGACTTCGTCAACGGCGCCCAGGTCATCATCGACCAGTTCATCAGCTCGGGCGAAAGCAAGTGGCTGCGCATGTCCGGCCTGACGATGCTGCTGCCGCATGGCTATGAGGGGCAGGGGCCGGAGCACAGCTCCGCCCGTCTGGAACGCTTCCTGCAGCTGTCCGGCGAGGACAATTGGCAGATCGTGAACTGCACCACGCCGGCCAACTACTATCACGTGCTGCGCCGCCAGGTGCGTCGTGAGTTCCGTAAGCCGCTGGTGGTCTTCAGCCCCAAGTCGCTGCTGCGTCACAAGCTGTGCGTCAGCGACCTGGCGATGTTCACCGGCAACGAAAGCTTCCACCGCGTCCTCTACGAGGATGGCGTGGACCTGGTCGAGCCGGCCAAGATCCGCCGCGTCGTCATCTGCTCGGGCAAGGTCTATTACGACCTGTTCCAGGAGCGGGAGACCCGGGGCCTGAAGGACATCGCCATCCTGCGCTTGGAGCAGCTGTACCCGTTCCCGCATGAGGCCCTGAAGATCGAGCTGGCCAAGTACCCCAACGCCGACGTGGTGTGGTGTCAGGAAGAGCCGGCCAACATGGGCGCCTGGTCCTTCGTCGACCGCCGCATCGAGGGCGTGCTGAAGGATCTCGGGCACAAGGCGGGGCGTCCGTCCTATGCCGGCCGCCCCGAGTCCGCCTCGCCGGCCGCCGGGCAGCTGAAGCGCCACAACCAGGAACTGGCCAAGTTCCTGGACGAGGCGCTGACGGTCTCTTGACCCAAATGTTGAGCATTCCGGGGCCCGCTGCGGCCCCGGAATGATTTTCGTCCAGTTCTAGTCCCTTAAAAACGAACCCCTGTTAGAAACGAACCAAGGTCCCAAAAACATGGCGACGGAAATCCTGGTGCCCACCCTCGGCGAGTCCGTGTCGGAAGCGACGGTCGCGCGGTGGCTGAAGAAGGTTGGCGACAGCGTCAAGGCGGATGAAACGCTGGTGGAGCTGGAGACCGACAAGGTCACCTTGGAAGTCAACGCCCCGGCCGCCGGCACGCTGGGCGAAATCCGCGCCGCTGAGGGCGCCAACGTGGGCGTCAACGCCGTCCTGGGCGTGATCACCGAGGGTGGCGCCGCCGCGGCCGCCGCTCCGGCCGCCGCCGCCCCGGCCCCGGCCAAGGTCGCCGCCCCGGCCCCCGCCGCCGCTCCGGCCGCACCCGCCTCGGCCGGTGTCATGCCCGCCGCGGCCAAGATCGCCGCCGACGCCGGCGTGAACCCGGCCGGCATCGCCGGCACCGGCAAGGACGGCCGCGTCACCAAGGGTGACGTGATCGACCACCTGGCCGCGCCGAAGGCCGCCCCGGCGCCGGTCGCCGCCCCGAACCCGGTCGCGAAGGCCCCGGCCGGTCCGCGCGCGCGCGCCGACCGTGAGGAGCGGGTGCGCATGACCCGCCTGCGCCAGACCGTCGCCGCCCGCCTGAAGGACGCCCAGAACACCGCGGCCATGCTGACCACCTATAACGAGGTGGACATGACCAACGTGATGAAGCTGCGCGCCGAGTTGAAGGACCAGTTCGAGAAGAAGCACGGCGTGAAGCTGGGCTTCATGTCCTTCTTCGTGAAGGCCTGCCTGGTCGCCCTGAAGGAACTGCCGGCGGTCAACGCGGAGATCGAGGGCACCGACATCATCTACAAGAACTACTACGACATCGGTGTCGCCGTGGGCACGCCGACCGGTCTGGTGGTTCCGGTGGTGCGCGACGCCGACCAGATGGGCTTCGCCAAGATCGAGCAGAGCATCAACGAGCTGGGCAAGAAGGCCCGCGACGGCAAGCTGTCCATCGCGGACATGACCGGCGGCACCTTCACCATCTCCAACGGTGGTGTCTATGGCTCGCTGATGAGCTCGCCCATCCTGAACGCCCCGCAGTCGGGCATCCTGGGCATGCACAAGATCCAGGAGCGTCCGATGGTGGTGGGCGGCCAGATCGTCGTGCGTCCCATGATGTACCTGGCCCTGTCCTACGACCACCGCATCATCGACGGCCGCGAGGCCGTGACCTTCCTGGTGCGGGTCAAGGAATGCATCGAGAACCCGGAACGCATCCTGCTGGATGTCTAATCCGACGGACGGGGGGCCCCACGGCCCCCCGTTTGCTGACTGCCTGAAGCACGCCTTCCCAATACCCAGTCCAACTATCCAAGCGCCGGTCCCAGGTCCGCCTCAGGATCATCACTCTGGAGCGCAGCGACTATGCCCGTTGAGGGCGCCGCAGCGTCGGGGGAACGAAGTGGACCCGTAAGCGAGGAAGCCAAGCGGCCGGAGGCCGCTCCCGGCGTTTGAGGGAACAGAAAACATGACCACCGAAACCCAATTCGACCTCGTCGTCATCGGCAGCGGCCCCGGCGGCTATGTCGCGGCCATCCGCGCCGCCCAGCTGGGCATGAAGGTCGCCTGCGTCGAGATGCGCAAGACGCTGGGCGGCACCTGCCTGAACGTGGGCTGCATCCCGTCCAAGGCCCTGCTGGTCGCCAGCGAGAAGTTCGAGGAAGCCAGCCACTCCCTGGGCAACTTCGGCGTCAAGGTCTCGGGCGTCGAGCTCGACTTGCCCACGATGATGAAGCACAAGGACGACGTGGTTAAGTCCAACACCAGCGGCGTGGAGTTCCTGTTCAAGAAGAACAAGATCACCCGCTACACCGGCAAGGGCAGCATCGCCGCCCCGGGCCAGGTGACGGTGACCAAGGAGGACGGCTCCACCGAGACCGTCACCGCCAAGAACATCCTGATCGCCACCGGCTCCGACGTCATGCCGCTGCCGGGCGTGACCATCGACGAGAAGCGCATCGTCTCCTCCACCGGCGCCCTGGAGCTGGCCGGCGTGCCGAAGCGCCTGGTGGTCATCGGCGGCGGCGTCATCGGCCTGGAACTGGGCTCCGTCTGGCAGCGCCTGGGCGCCCAGGTCACGGTGGTGGAGTTCCTGGACCGCATCCTGCCGGGCATGGACGGCGAGGTTTCCAAGCAGTCGCAGCGCATCCTGGCCAAGCAGGGCCTGTCCTTCAAGCTGTCGACCAAGGTCACCTCGGCCGTCGCCAGCGACACCGGCGTCACCCTGACGGTGGAACCCGCCGCCGGCGGCACCGCCGAGACGCTGGAAGCCGACGTGGTGCTGGTGGCCATCGGCCGCCGCCCCTACACCGAGGGCCTGGGCCTGGACGCGGTGGGCGTGGAACTGGATGAGCGCCGCCGCGTGAAGACCGACCACCACTTCCGCACCAACGTGCCTGGCATCTGGGCCATCGGCGACGTCGTCGCCGGCGCCATGCTGGCCCACAAGGCCGAGGAAGAGGGCGTGGTCTGCGCCGAGGTGATGGCGGGCCAGTCCGGTCACATCAACTACGACTACATTCCGGGCGTGGTCTACACCTGGCCGGAAATCGCCTCGGTCGGCAAGACGGAGGAGCAGTTGAAGGCCGCCGGCGTGAGCTACAAGGTCGGCAAGTTCCCCTTCACCGCCAACGGCCGCGCCCGCTCCATGCAGGCGACCGAAGGCTTCGTGAAGCTGCTGGCCGACGCCCACTCCGACAAGCTGCTGGGCGCGCATATCATCGGCGCGTCGGCCGGTGAGATGATCGAGGAACTGGCCCTGGCCCTGGAATTCGGCGCCTCGTCCGAAGACATCGCCCGCACCAGCCACGCCCACCCCACCCTGACCGAGGCCATCAAGGAAGCGGCCCTGGGCGTGCTGGGACGGACCATCCATATGTGAGCTTCCCCCATCGGGGAATTGGGGAACGGCGCCAGGGAAACTTGGCGCCGTTTTCGTTTTCGGGCGTCAGGCCCGGGGGTCGGTGCGGTCACGCAAATCGCGCAGCCGGGGGCCGATGAAGGCGCGTATATCGCCGGAGGTGGCGGCGCGGCGGAGCAGGCCGCCCAAACGGCGGGGGCGCAGCAGGGGGGCGGCCAGCGTGGCCAAGCGGGTGGCCCGCGCCAGCCCTGGAACATGAAGCTGCTGCCACAGCCGCCAGCGCCAAGCCAGGCCGTACCGGGGGCGCCGCAGGGCGGGCGGCCAGGCGAGGCCGACCAGGGCTTCCGCCGTCGCCAGGGTGTCCATCAACTCCCCGCGTACACCTGCCGCCGCGAAGCGGGCGGTGATGGTGGCCCAATCCGGCGGTGTCCTCTCGGCCAGCAGGCGCAGTTCCAGCATTTGGCGCAGCAACGGCACGGGACTTTGCCGGCGATCGTCCATCAGGTGCGCCAGGCAATGCGCCAGCCTGTCCTCGGGGGACGGCAGCCAGACGGCGGCGCTGTCCTGGGCCGGGATCGCCCGTTCCAGCATGGCGGTCGGGGGCAGGGCCAGCTGGAACGCGGGCTCCACCACGTTCTGGTGCAGCTCGATGCCGAAGCGGCGGTCCGGATGGGCCAGCCGGGGCAGGTGCTTGGCCCGCGCCGTCATGGCGTAGGGCGCCTGGATGGGCGCGAAGCCCTGGGCCCGCAGCAGCGCCTGCGCCGCGTCCAGGCGGTCGGCCGGCACCAGCACGTCGATATCGCCGCTGTAGCGGGCGCCGGGATCGGGGTAGAGACCGTCGAACAGGGCGGCCGTGCCCTTCAACAGCACGGTCTTGATGCCGGCGGCGGCCATCAGGCGCGTCAGCACCAGGGCCTCCTCCCGCTGCGCCTCCGCCCGCATCCGGCCCAGCTCCGCCGCGCCTTCCGTCCAGTCGCGCACGGCGTCCGGCATCAGGGGAAGCCAGCCGTGATCCGCCAGGCGCCAATGCAGGGTGCTGGCCAGCCGCAGGTCGCTGGCGACCCGCAGGATGGCCGGCCAATCCCAGCCGGCGAGGGCGTCAGGTGGCGGATGCCCCCGCCGGCTGGGATTGGCCGGCGACAGCAGCCGCGTCAGCGACCGGAAGGCCCCCCGCCAACGCGGCCGCGACAGCTTCAAGGATTTCCGCTCCCTGGTGCAGGGTGTCATAGCTCATCCACAAGAACGGGGTTGCGTCAGCCCATCGGGCCAGGGCTCGGGCGCGCGGCAAGTTGGGGCCCCCGACAAGCGAGGCGCCGGCGCCCACCAGGGCCATGAGGCCCTCGGCCGTCGTCAGGGGCGTCAGGGTGGGGCGCAGGCCGGGCGCGTGGTCGAGCAGGATCACGGCCGCCGCGGGCCCGGCCGCCGCCGCTGTCCGGCCCACGGTCCGGGGGGCGACGAAACGGGGTTCACCGGCTGGGGCGGATCGCGGCGCGGGTCCCAGCCACGGTGCCAGAAGATCGGCCCCGCCGGCGCGGATGCGTAGCGCGGTGGCGACGCCGGCCAGGCTGTGGTCTGCCGCCACGGCGATGGTGTCATCGCTCAGCAGCGTCGCGCCACGTCCCAGCAGCGCGGTCGCCAGCGTGGTCTTGCCGCCCGAGGACGGCGCGGCCAGCAGCAGGGGGTGGCCCTTCACCACCAGCCCGGCGGCGTGGGTCAACAGCACGACGGGGCCAGGCGCGGTGTTCAATTCAGCCAACAGGCCCAGCAGCTCGCAGACGGCCAGATTGGCCCCGTCGGCGCTGGCGCGGTATTCGCCATCCACCCAAAGGGCGAGATCGTCGCCATCGGCGGTCAGGTCTATCGTCCAGGCCGGGGCGGCGCCATCGGTGGCTGTCACCAGCGGGCCCAGCCTTAGCGGCAGGTCGCCTGGGCTGGGAACGCGGCCGCGCACCAGGACTTTGCCCCGGGGGCAGTCCAGGACCAGGGTCCAGAGCACGGATTGAGCGGCGGCGACCTGCCAGGAGGGGGGCCAGGAGGGGGGGCAGCTGGGGGCGACGGGAGCCGGCAGGTCGGCGGCGCATAGCCCATCGAGGGTGTCGTCCCGCCCCTCGTCATCACACAGGATCACCATGCCCTGGCCCCGGGACAGCAGCAGGATGCGGCCCCCGCGCAGGGGAACGACCGGGGGCACCGGAGGGGACACCAGAGGGATTGGGTCACGGGAGCCCACTTCCAATCACCCGTATATGCGTGCTTATGCAAAAGGACGCCCCGAACGGGGCGTCGTCGTCAGGGCGCCCGATTTTGGGGTCAGCTGCCGGCGCGGGAACGGCGCGAGGTCAGCAGCACGGCGGCCGTGGTTCCGCCCACGCCGGCCAGCTGCGCCATTTTACGCAGGGCTTCGCGCCGGCGCAGGGCCTCAGGCGTTTCCGCGTCAGCGGCGGCGGTTGTCTGCGGGTCCTTGGCGGAAGCGTCGTTCATGTCGTCGGTCCCCAATCTTCCAGGCGGTCGCCCACCCATGCGCCCATTGCCCGTAGGCTAGCATGGGTGTCCGCGTCTGGGCACGGCCTTTCGGGCGGGCTTCAGGTCCGGTCCCCGTCTTCACCGTCCCCATCCCCCACCGCCGGTGGGGCCGGGAGCGACCAGGGGCCCGGCGGGCCTGGGGGATCGCGTTTGGGCGGGGGGGGCGGGGGCTGCGGCGGCTGTCCGTCCGGCTGGGGCGCCGGCGGCGGCTTGGGGCCCAGGCGGCGGCGGATGTAGCGCGGCACGATCATCACCACCAGCACCGCCAGCAGCAGGATGAAGTTCTGGCTGGTGATGCCGGTCAGCAGGTGGTCCATCAGGCCGCCCTTCACCAGGGCGTCGCCGGCGATCAGGCCGCCCAGGCCCAGGGTGACGGACCGGTCGGCCAGGGGGACGTAGTCGCGATAGCCGTTGCCGGGCGTGAAGCGCAGCATGGACAGCAGCGTGGGCGTCCGCCCCTCGATATCGGCCAGATCGTTCATGCGGGCGGCGATGTCCAGGCCCAGAACGCCCCGGCGACCCAGCAGGCGGACGTGATAATCCAGGCTGTCCACGGCACCCCCGTCCGCCTGGCGGCGTGTGGCCCAGACCAAGGTGTGGGTGGTGCCGTCATAGGTCGGCGGCCGGGCCCAGCCGGTCAAGGGCAGGGGGCCGCCAGCGTCGCCGGACTTCAGCGCCGCCAGCAGGCTGTCGGGGTCCAGCCGGTCGGCGTCCAGGTCCCCGACATGGCCGCTGCCGTCATAGCTCAGGGCCACCAGCCAAGCGGGGTCGGTATCGGCGGGCACCAGCAGGCCCAGCCCGGCGCCGCCGGCCAGGGGGCGTCCCCGCCAATGCCTGGTCACGAAGGTCTGGACCTCACCGCCGCTCACATACTGAAAGGCGGGGGACGGCGTCAGGGTGACGGTCCTATCGGCCAGCGACAGGGGCGTTGCGTCCGTGGCCGCCGCCGGGCGTGCCAGGCACAGCAGCACCAGGCACAGCAACACCGCCGCGTATCTCAGTGGCCCCAGGAAACGATTCGCGTTGGCAGACATGGGCGGCGCCTCGGGTAGGCAAGGGGGGCTCATCCACCGCGCCGCGCGCGGGGGTGGGCGGTCTCATAGACCGACAGCAGCTGTTCGGCATCCACGTCGGTATAGCGCTGGGTGGTGGACAGGCTGGCATGGCCCAGCAGGTCCTGGATGGCGCGCAGGTCGGCGCCACCGCCCAGCAGGTGGGTGGCGAAGCTGTGGCGTAGCGCATGGGGCGTGGCGGTGTCCGGCAGGCCCAGCAGCTGTCGCAGGGTCTGCATGGCCAGGCGCGCCACCCGGTCGTTCAGCCGGTCGCCGCGCACGCCCACGAACAGCGGCCCGGCGGCGGGCAGCGGGTGGGGACAGGCCTCCAGGTAAGCGCTCAGCGCCTGGCGTACGACCGGCAGCACCGGCACGTCGCGCTGCTTTGATCCCTTGCCGGTCACGCGCAGGGTGTCGCTGGCCAGCGGCGCTTCGGCCCGGGACAGGCGCAGGGCCTCGTCCATGCGCAGGCCGCAGCCGTACAGCAGGGTGAACAGGGCGCGATCGCGCAGGCCCACCCACGGGGCCGCGGGAATGTCGGAGGACTCCTCCAGCAGCACGCCGGCATCCTCCACCGTCAGGGGGCGGGGGATGGGGCGCTTCACCTTGGGCGCGTTCAAGAGGCCGATGGCGGGGTTGTGCATGCGGCCCGAGCGGTCCAACCAGCGGAACAGGTTGCGCACGCCCGAGACGGAACGCGCCCGGCTGGCGGCAATGGCGCCCTCACCCGCCCGGGCGGCCAGCCAGGCGCGGAAATCGCCCAACCGTGCCGCGGCCAGATCGTTCAGGCCGGGCGCCCGGCCCTGATGCTCCGTCAGGAAAGCGAGGAAGGCGGCGACGTCGCCCTGATAGGCCCTCAATGTATGGGGCGAAGCCGTCTTCTCCGACACCAGCCAGCGCCGCCACTCCTCCAGCGCCGCCGCCACGTCCGGCGCGCAGGAATATCCCAGGGCAGGGGGCTTGGTCATCGGGGCGATCCGTGAGGTCGTCTTCTCATTGAAAGTAGGCGTTGTGGATACGCGTGGGGTCGATCTTCGCCATGGCGGTCGCCGTCTCCATGACCAGCTTGGCTCCAAGCGCCGGGTCCAGCGTGTCCTTGCCCATCACGATGACCTTTTGGGAGGCGAGGGCGAGGACGAGCGGCCACTGTAACGGGGCCTGGACGTTCAGAACCATGTAATTGCGTACCGGGTTCCAGAACTTGTCCAGTAACTCGATGGGACGGGCATGCGGCATATGGTCAGCCGCGATACGTGGAATACCGAACTTGTCCGATCCAAGGGTGCTGGCGACATACCCGGCAATCTCGCGGACATCGGGTAATTCCTTCGCCCCGGCCTTCTGGGCGCCGCCGCCGACCAGGGCGTACACCGAGTAAACACCCGGCTTTCCGCCGAACAGCCCTTCATTGGCGAGGTCACCGAGATAGAAGGTTTCGCCGTCTTTGGTCTTGGCGATGACGAAGACCTTGTCTTCGGGCGCCTTCCCCGGCTTTACCAGGGTTTCGCGCAAACCCATCTGGACGGAGAATCCGGCCAGTGCGCCCAGGGCCGTCAGGGCGGTTTCAGCATGGACGCCGGACTGGTCCTGGAGTTCGGCGAATATGATCTGGACCAGATCGTCGGCAACCTTCTGGGCGTCGTAGGGCTTGTTGGTCCCTGGAAGCGTACCGTTCAGGACGCGCGCCGTGGACGCCATCATTTCCGGACTGTCCAGCAGCTTAACCCGATCAGTGTGCCAGCTCCTCACCGCCTCCGCCGCCGTTCCAGCGCTCATAAGCCCCCCGCATACCGATAGCCCCACTGTGGATGCCAGCAATATTCGCCGACCGCCGCGCCGCATCTTGAAGCCGAAATCCACGCCAGAACCCCTCCAACCGCGACAATGTCCGTCGCATCCGGTCTACAAACTTAACCAGCCCCTGATACACCGCTCCACCACCCTCGCCAGGAAGCACAGCAGTTCCGTGCCCTGGCCCGGATGGAACAGGTCGGCGTCGCGGGAGCCGAAGGCGAGAAGGCCGACGGGGCCTTCGGGGCCGATCTGCAGCCGCACCAAGGCTTCGGACCGCACGATGGGGGCGGCGGGGCCATAGATTTCCGCCAGGCCCTGGATGTTGCCGCGCAAGGTCACCTCGCGCTTGTTCATCCACCGGCCGATGGCGCCGGTCTCCGCCAGCTGCAGGCCCGTGCGGTCGCTGTGCAGGGCCAGGGGGCTGTCCTCGGGCTGTTCCACCACCAGGCAGGCGAGGTCCAGGTCCAGCAGCACCGCCAGGTCGGTGGTGATGGTCTGGATCAGATGTTCGAAGTTCTGCGCGTCCATCAGGAACAGGACGGCGGCGTGCACCCGGCTCTGGTTGTTGATGTTGGCGCGGGCGGTGGCGATCAGGTCGTCGTGCCGGGCCGTCAGGTCGGCCACCTCGCGCCGCAGCTTCAGCAGCATGAAGTGCTGCAGGTCGGCCACGCCGTTGCCCCGATTCTCCGCCGGCGGAATCAGGTGGTGGACGATCTCGGGATGCTGCTGCAGGAAATCCGGGGTCTCGCGCAGGTATGTGGCGACATCCTCCGCTGTCAGGGCGTCGCCCAAGGCGCTGTGCGGTGTTTTGCCGCCCATATCCAGACCTTCCCGTGAAAGGCCGGTTTCCCGGCACGCATGGCCCCTGAACGCGAACCGGCCCGCCCATCGCTGGGCGGGCCGGACAAGGCATCCGCTGGAACGCGACGGGGTATCAGCGGGTCGGCAGCGGCTGATCCAGGATAGTCTGCCCGGTCTTGGCCCAGTCCGCAACGAACTGCGCCAGGCCCTTGTCGGTCAGCACATGGTTGAACAGCTGACGGATGATGGCCGGCGGCATGGTGGCCACGTGGGCGCCCATCTTGGCCGACTGGGTGACGTGGATGGGGTTGCGGATGGAGGCGACCAGAACCTCGGTCTCGAAGGCCGGGTACTGGTCATAGATGGTGACGATCTCTTCGATCAGCGCCAGGCCGTCCTGGCCCATGTCGTCCAGGCGGCCGACGAAGGGCGAGACGAAGGTGGCGCCGGCCTTGGCCGCCAGGATGGCCTGGGCGGCGGAGAAGCACAGGGTCACGTTGACCATGGTGCCTTCCTGCGACAGGTGGTGGCAGACCTTGAGGCCGGCCTGGGTCAGGGGCACCTTCACCGCCACGTTGGGGGCGATCTTGGCCAGGTGCTTGCCTTCCTTCAGCATGGTCTCAAAGTCGGTGGAGGCCACTTCGGCGCTCACGGGACCCTTCACCACGTCGCAGATCTCGGCGATCAGGTCGATGAAGCTGCTGTGGCCGGACTTGGCGACCAGGGACGGATTGGTGGTGACGCCGTCCAGCAGGCCGGTGGAGGCCAGCTCGCGGATGTCGTTGATGTCCGCGGTATCGACGAAGAACTTCATGGGGGAATGCCCTCAGGATCTGGATCAGGACCGGGGCCCGCCCCCGGGTTGGCCGGCACTCTAGCCGAGGCGGCCCCCGCGTGCACGGGCTGATATGGCCCGGGTCGGGATGGGGGGCATGCGGCAGCCCGGGGGGTGCCCCGGGCGTCGCCCGCGATGCTTGAGACAATGGCGCCTGGCCCCCGGTCGGTGGTAACAGCAGGGCCATGGATCTGTTGACGGCAAGCGGGATAGAGGCGGGGCCCCCACCGGTACGGCGGGTGCGCGTTCTGCTGCCCCTGCCGTTGGCCAGCGCCTACGACTACCGCGTGCCCGACGACATGGATCTGGAGGCCGGCGCCTATGTCGAGGTGCCACTGGGCCCCCGCCAGGTCTTCGGGGTCGTGTGGGCCGTGGATGGTGATGAGGCCGGGGTGCCGGCCAATCGCCTGAAAAGCGTCCTTCGCCGGTTCGACCTGCCGCCCATGCCCGAGGTGTCGCGCCGCTTCATCGACTGGGTGGCGGCCTACACCCTGTCGTCGCCGGGGTCGGTGCTGCGCATGGCGGTCAGCGTCTCGGCGGCGCTGGAGGACCCAAAGGCGCTGCTGGCCTATCTGCCGTCGGGCGACTCACCACCGCCGGGCTTCAAGATGACGGACGCGCGCAGACGCGTGCTGGCGTTGATGGAGGAGGAGGGGCCGCCCCGCACGCCGGCCGACCTGGCGCGGGAGGCCGCCTGCGGCATCGGCGTCATCCGCGGCCTGGCGGAGTCGGGGCTGCTGACGCCTGTGGCCCTGCGCGCCCAGCCGCGCCCACCGATTCCCGATGCCCACCGGCCGGGGCCCACCCTGTCGCCCGACCAGGCGGCGGCGGCCGATGCCCTGCGCGCGGCCGTGGATGCGCGGGGCTATTCCGCCACGCTGGTGGACGGGGTCACCGGCTCAGGCAAGACGGAGGTCTATTTCGAGGCCATCGCCGCCTGCCTGCGCCAGGGGCGCCAGGCCCTGGTGCTGCTGCCGGAAATCGCCTTGTCCAGCCAATGGCTGGACCGCTTCGCCCGGCGGTTCGGCGTGCGGCCGGTGGAATGGCATTCCGATCTGGCCGGCGCCCACCGTCGCGCCGCCTGGCGCGCCATCGTCAATGGCGAGGCGCCGGTGGTGGTGGGCGCCCGGTCCGCCCTGTTCCTGCCCTATCCCGACCTGGGCCTGATCGTGGTGGATGAGGAGCATGAGGCCGCCTTCAAGCAGGAGGATGGCGTCATCTACCATGCCCGCGACATGGCGGTGGCACGCGGCTTCCTGGGGGGCATCCCCGTGGCCCTGGTCTCGGCCACGCCCTCCCTGGAAACGCTGACCAACGCCGAAACGGGTCGTTATGGCCGAATCGACCTGCCGGCCCGCCACGGCGGCGCCAGCCTGCCGGATGTGACCCTGATCGATCTGCGCCGCCCCGACAGCCGCCCGCCCGCCCGCCATTGGCTGTCGCCCATCCTGGTGGACGCGATGAAGGAGACGCTGGCGGCGGGCGAGCAGGGCATGCTGTTCCTGAACCGCCGGGGCTATGCGCCGCTGACCCTGTGCCGCAGCTGCGGCTTCCGCCTGCAATGCCCCAACTGCACCGCCTGGCTGGTGGAACACCGCCTCAGCCGCCGGCTGCAATGCCACCATTGTGGCTACACCGACCGGCTGCCCGAGACCTGTCCATCCTGCGAGGCGGAGCATTCCTTCGTCGCCTGCGGTCCCGGCGTGGAGCGGGTGGCGGAGGAGGTGGCGCAACTGTTCCCCGATGCCCGCGTGGCGCTGATGACCAGCGACACCCTGGTGGGGCCGCAGGCCATCCAGACGGTGATCGAGGAGGTGCGGGCCCACAAGGTCGACCTGCTGATCGGCACCCAGGTGATGGCCAAGGGCCACCACTTCCCCATGCTGACCCTGGTCGGCGTGGTGGACGGCGATCTGGGCCTGGGCGGTGGCGACCTGCGGGCGGCGGAGCGCACCTTCCAGATGCTGCACCAGGTGGCGGGCCGGGCCGGGCGTGAGAGCCGGCCGGGGCGCGTCTTCCTGCAGACCCACATGCCGGAACACCCGGTGATGCAGGCGCTGGCCGCCCACGACCGCGACGCCTTCCTGGCGGCGGAGGCCGACCAGCGCCGCGCCATGGACCTGCCGCCCTATGGCCGGCTGGCGGCGCTCATCGTCTCGGGGGAGGATGAGCGCCAGGTGGACAAGCTGGCGCGCGACCTGGCCCGCGTGGCGCCGCAGGGCGACGACGTCCTGGTCCTTGGCCCGGCGCCCGCCCCCCTGGCCTTGCTGCGCGGCCGCCACCGCCGCCGTCTGTTGCTGAAGACGGCGCGGGGTGTCGCGGTGCAGCCGCTGCTGCAATCCTGGCTGGCGTCCATCCCCATACCCGGAACCGTGCGGGTGCAGGTGGACGTGGACCCCTACAGTTTCATGTAGCCAGTTTCATGTAGCGCCGCCGCCCGTCAGGGGTGGCTCAGCCAATAGGCGTGGCGCATCAGGTAGGGTTGGCCGGGCCCGGCGCTCAAGGTCGTGACCGACACCGTGCCGCCCCGCCGGGCCAGGATCACCCGCAGACCGACGGGATGGCCGTTCTCCACCCCCGTACCCTGGGCCACCAGGGTCAGGTCGCCCGGGCCGGGTCCCCCGCGCCGTTCCAGGACGTCATAGCGCTGGTGCCGCTCACCATCATCCATCACCAGGGCCTGCCCGTCCCCTTCCAGGGACCAGGTTTCCTGCGACCGGACCGTCTTGCCCGGACCGTCGTCGTAGGTGAACGACAGCCGCGCCGTCCCGCCGTCCGTGGTCACCGACAGCCGGGTCGGCAGGATGACACGGCGGTCGCTGCCATAGTCCCGGTAATCCAGGGTCCCGGTCCAATCGCCGGCCAGCGCCCCGGCCAGCCCGGGGGCCGGGTCCGGGGTGGAGGCCGACGCTTTCGCCACCGCCAGCGCCCGGTCCAGACCCGCCAACTGGTCGGCCATGGTGGGCGTGACCCGGTCGTCGACCGCGACACCACCCGTGGGGGCGGGATTGTCCAGGTTGGTGCGGTTCCAGGCATTGGGGATGCGTACCCGTATGCCGCTGTTGGGCAGGGTCAGCAGGAAGATGTGGCCGGCCGTCGGCCCCTCGGCGCTGCCGCTGGTGTCCTCGCCCACCAGCCGGGCGCCGGTCTTGTCGCGCAGCTGGGCGATGATCCGCGTGGCGCCCGAGCCGTTGCGCGGGCCGGTCAGCACCACCAGGGCGCCGGTGAAATGGTCCGGTGACGGCTCCTGCGGCCACAGCCCCTCGTCATCCGGGTTGCCGTCCCGGGGCAGCCGCTGCCACCACCCATCGGCCCATCCCAGGGCGGCGGTGCGGCTGAAGCCCTCCATCGCGGGCTCGAACAGCGCCTTGGGGTCGCCCCAGGTCTCCATGTGCGCCGGCAGGTCGCCATAGCGCACGGCCTTCAGCAGGGGCGGCTTCGACCAGGTGAAGGGGTGCGGCAGCAGATAGCGCCCCAGCGCCACCGACACGTCCTCCGATCCGCCGCCGTTGTTGCGCAGATCCAGGATCAGACGCTCGACGCCGCGCTGCTTCAGGATCCGGAAAAAGCCCGCCAGGAAGGCCGTCGGGTCCACCGGGTTGCGGTAGTTCACCAGGGTGTCGATGCGGAGGTAGGCGGTCTTCCCCGCCAGCCGCCACGTCACGGCCTTGTAGAACTCATCCCGGTAGGACGTTTCGGGCCAGGCCAGCGCCATCCATTGGCGGAAGGGGATGGGCGCCAGCGTGGCCTGGGAAAGCCGGCTGTCGCCCGGCCGCTTCCACTCCAGCGTCCAGTGGTCGGGGAAGCCGTAGAAGGCCGGCCAATATTCGTCCAAATCGTCGCCCATCAGGTCGCTGTCGACGGCCAGTTTGACGGCTATGGCCTGGGTGGTGTCGCCATCATAGGCGACCGCCTGGCCCAGGGTGGCCAGCACCGTCGGCACTGGGCGGCCGTTGATGGCGGTGATTTCCGCGCCCGGCGGTGGGGCGCCCGGCTGGCCATCGTTCGACACCACGATCATGCGCCCTTCGACGAGGGTGAACCGGAGCGGCAGATGGGTCGGGTGCCTGGTCCGCCAATCTTCGATCGCGGCCGAGGGCTCGGGCTTGGTGTGGTCGCAGTGGATGGCCGCCACCAGGGTGGCGATGGCCCGCCAAAGCTCCAGGTCGGTCATGGGCTGGGCAGCCGCGCCCTCCAGCCGGGCGAAGGCTTGGTCGACCTCCGCGCGGGTACCATAGCGGTAGAGGCCGGGATGGATGGTTTCCAGCGCGCGCCGCAGCAGGGCGACGTCGGCCCGCGCCTGCGCCGGGCTGAGGGACAGCGGGGCATAGGCGGGGCCAGCGTCCGGTGCGGCCACGGCCGGCGGGGCCAGGGTCAGGATGCAGGCCAGGGTGAGGGGGCCAAGGAAGGGCGGCAAACGCATGGGGTGGGCCTCTGGGTAGTCGGCCGGTTCCGCCCGGCACGTCACGCCCAGTTAGGCGGCATCGCCCCCCGCCGTCGCCTCATCCCCCGTAAATCTGCTGTTTTCCGGCTTTTGAGACGCGCGCCAGGCGCTGGGGCTCAGGCCCGTGCGCTCCCGGAACACGCGGTTGAAGCTGGCCTTGGAGGCGAAGCCGCAGTCCAGCGCCAGGGCCAGCAGCTCCCCCGGTTCCGCCCGTCCCAGGCGTTCCTGGATCGCTTCCACGCGCAAGCCGTTGATCAGGGCGCTGAAGGTGCAGCCCAGGCCCTGGTTGATGGCGCGGGACAGGTAGGTTTCGTTGGTGCCGAGCCGCTGCGCCACCTGGGCCAGGGTCAGGCTAGGCTCCCGCCACCAGCCCTCGCGCCGGATGGTGCCGCGCCACTGGTCGGCTTGGGCCGTCCAGTCGCGTTCGCGTGCCGGCGCGGGCGGGCGTTGTTGGGCGGCCATCAGTGGATAGGCGCGCGCCGCATGGCGCCAGCCCTCAAGGCCCAGGCCCACGACGATGGCGGCGAAGGCGAGATACTGGGGAAAGCGGTCATAGTAGCTGAGGGGGGCCAGCAGGCCATCGATCAGGTCGAAGGCCACCGCCACCACCAGCCATAGCGCCAAGGCCGCCAGCAGCGTGCGCTGCCAGGGTTGGCGCAGGTCGGCGGGGCTGCTCACCGTGCCGGCAAGCCAGTGCTGGTAGCGGTGGCGGAACCGGGCCGCGGCCGCCAGGTAAAAGGCCAGCGACAGCGTGGCGGCCCAAGTCTGCGCCGGGGCGATCCAGGGCTCATGGACCGTGTCGTTCCACCGCATCTTCGCCGCCAGCGGCAGGGTGAAGGCCCAGACGGTGTAAGCAAGGTCCAGGGCGGCGGGTGCCAAGTGCCAGGCCCATCCGGGGGGCAATCGCGGTGTCGCCAGGCGGCGGATATAGAGGTAGAGCAACGGGCCGGTGGCCAGGCCCAGATCGAAGGGCGCGAAGGACAGCCAGGGATAGGCGTCATAAAAGCCGGCGAAGCCCAGGACATAGGGCATCAGCCGCAGCACCGCCACGCCCAGCAGGGCCGCCAGCAGGCGGTTGGCGACGCGATTGCCCGGTGCCGCCAGAAGCAGCAGGGCCACCAGCGCGCCAAAGCCGGCCGCCATGCCCAGCATGGTACTCCAAGGACCGAATCGGATCATGGCGCCTCCGCCGAACAGTCTAGCGCGCCCCAGGCGCGGGCGGAAAGATCCTGGCTTTTCTGACTAAGCCGGAAAGCCACGATGACGGTGTGGGAAACACTGCCCCATGGTCGCCACGATCAGCGTCATACTGTCGCTGATACGACACCCCCGGGGGCGCGCCGGACATCGCGTCCCCCAAGCATCGGAAGAAATGAGGGCCATCATGAAGCGCTCGTCCCGTCTTATCGCCGCCGCCGCGACCGCCGTCGTGGCGCTGGCTGCCGCCCTGCCGGCTTGGGCTGACCCGCCGCCGTGGGCCGACGCCTCCGGCTATCACTATCGGGACCGGGATGGACGGGATGATCGCCGTGGCGATGATCGCCGGGATGACCAACGGGGGGATGATCACCGTGGCGACGACCGCCGGGGAGACGATCGCCGGGGGGACGATCATTGGCGTGATGATCACCGGGACGATCGCCGGGGCCCGCCGCCGGGGCACTATGTCGACCGCCGCTCCCCCCACTATCGAGAGTTCTATGGCGCCGACGTGGGGATCGAGGACGGGCGCTGCGACCGTGGCGCGGTGGGCTTGAACGTGGGCACGGTGGTGGGCGCCCTGCTGGGCGGCCTGGCCGGCTCGCAGTTCGGCCATGGCGGCGGCAAGGCGGCCATGACCGGCGCCGGCGTCCTGTTGGGGGCGCTGGCCGGCAACGTCGCTTTCAACCGCATGGACAGCAGCGACCAGGGCTGCTTCGCCCAGGCCATGGAAAAGGCGCCGGACGGCCAGCAGATCGTTTGGAACAACCCGGACAACGGCGCCCAATACCAGATGACGCCGGTCAAGACCTGGCAGGAATCGCCCGACAATTATTGCCGCGAATACCAGAGCGTGGCCGTGGTGGGCGGCCGCAAGCAGACCGTGACCGGCACCGCCTGCCGCCAGCCTGATGGGCAGTGGAAGATCGTGAACTGAGGTGGCTGGGCCTTCATCGGTGGCGATGAAGGCCCGCCTTCAGGCGTCGGCGGGCTCACACGAACCCATGCCGGGTGAGCCAGCGGTGGTAAAGGTCGGGCCAGGGCTCGGCCGAGCGGCCGGGGATTTCGCGCAGGGCGAAGCCATGGCCGCCGGATTCGAAGACGTGCATCTCCGCCGCCACGTTCTGGCGGCGCAAGGCCTGGAACATCACCAGGCTGTTGCCCACCGGCACGGCGCTATCGTCGGCGGCGTGGAACAGGAAGGTGGGGCAGGTGCCGGGGCGCGCACCCTGGTCCGGTGAATAGGCAGCCACCTGGGCGGCGCTGGGGCTGGGCCCCAGCAGGTGCTGTCGCGATCCCAGGTGGGTCAGCGACTCCTCCATGGAAATGACGGGATAGGCGAGGCCGCCCAGCTGGGGCCCGGCCGGCAGCGTGTCGGCCTCATCCACCGCCGTGTAAACGGCGGCATCGTGCCGGGTGATCAGGCTGGCCGCCAGATGGCCGCCGGCGGAAAATCCCAGGACGCCGATGCGGCCGCCATCCACGCCCCACCCCTTGCCCTGGTGGCGCAGCAGGCGCATGGCGCGCTGGGCGTCCTGCAACGGCACGTCCGGCCCGTTCTTCCATCCCTCGGCCGGCAGGCGATAGGTCAGGACGGCGGCATGCACACCGGTGGCGTTCAGCCAACGGGCGATCTCATACCCCTCCTTGTCGAACCAGACATTGGTGTAACCGCCGCCCGGAATGACCAGGATGGTGGCGCGCGGGCCCGGGTTGGCGCTGCGGAAGAAGGCCAGGGTGGGCGTGGCCACGCTCTCCGCTACCCGGTCGGGCGGGCCGCCCACGGGGCCGTGGTCGGTGACCACGTCCTTGATCGTCAGGCCCTCGCCCCCCGGTGGGGTGCCGGGCCACAGGGGCGCGAGCATGTCCGGGTCGCGGCGCTGGCGCGACTGACGCACCAGATCGGCGGCGGATCCGCCATCGGCCTGGGCGGGGCGCGTCAGGGCCAAATTCCCCAAGGCGGCACCGCCCAGCGCGGCCAGGGCCAGGCGCCGGCGGTCAAGGGTGAAGGTCATCGGGCTGCCTCCCTCTGGGCGCTTCGTGCTTGATATCGCGGTGACTGGCCCCCGTCAGGTGCCTGCCACCGTCATGCCTTCCACCCGCACGGTGGGGCTGTCCACGCCATGGCGGAATTCCAGGTCGTTGGCTGGCCGGAGGCTGAGGAACATGTCCTTCAGATTGCCGGCGATGGTGATCTCCGCCACCGGGAAGGCGATCTTGCCGTCCTCGATCCAGAAGCCCGACGCGCCACGGCTGTAGTCACCGGTGATGCCGTTGACGCCGCTGCCCATCAGGGAGGTGACGTAGAAGCCCTGGCCGATGTCGGCGATCAGCTGCTCCGGCGTTTCGGTCCCCGGCGTCAGATAGACGTTGGTGGCGCCCGGGCCGGGCGGGCCGCCGGTCCCGCGCGAGGCATGGCCGGTGGAGGCCAGGCCCAATTGCCGGGCGGACCGCAGGTCCATCAGCCAGGTCGTCAGCACGCCGCCGTCGATCAGGTTGCGGCGCTGGCCCGGCTGCCCCTCGGCATCGAAGGGCTTGGAACGCAGGCCGCGGCGGATGTGCGGATCGTCAACGATGGTGATGCCGGGGGCGAAGATCGCCTGGCCCATCTTGTCCTTCAGGAAGCTGGTCCCCCGGGCGATGGCGGCGCCGGAGATGGCGCCCGTCAGGTGACCCAGCAGGCCGCCGGCCACGCGGGGATCGAACACCACGGGCACCGCCTGGGTCGCCACCTTGCGCGGGTTCAGGCGGGCGACCACCCGTTCCCCGGCCCGCCGGCCGATGGTGACGGGCGACTCCAGGTCGGCGGCGTAGACGGTGGAATGATAGTCGTAGTCCCGCTCCATACCCGTGCCGCTGCCGGCCAGGACCGAGACGGACAGGCTGCGGCGGCTGACGCTGTAGCCGCCGGAAAAGCCGTTGCTGGCGGCGAGCGTGACGGTGGATCGCGACCAGCCGGCGTCCGCGCCCTCGGAATTGCTGACACCGGGCACGGCCAGGGCCGTTTCCTCCAACTCCGCGATCTGGGCCAGCAGGTCCTCGGCCACCGGTTCGGCGCTGTCGCACAAATCCAGGTCGGGCCAGTCGCGGGCCAGCGACTCCGGATCGGCCAGGCCGCAATAGCCGTCCTCCGGCACCAGGCGGGCCATAGCCACCGCCCGTTCCGCCAATTCCTTCAGCAGGGCCGAGCTGCGGTCGGAGGACGATACGATGGCCTGGCGTTTGCCCACGAAGACCCGCAAGCCCAAATCGCCCGATTCGGCGCGCTGCACCTCCTCCGGCTTGCCCAGGCGCTGGCTCATGGACATGGCGGCGCTGTCCACCAGCAGGGCATCGGCGGCGTCCGCGCCGGCCTTGCGCGCCAGGGTCAACAGGTCGTCCAGGATGCCGGCGGCGGTGGCGTCGGGGGGCAGGGGAGGCATGGGCGCTGGGCTCCGGCTCAAAGGGCGAGAGGGGATGGGGCTGGACCACCTTGCCAGTTCGCGGGGCCGGGGGGGAAGCCTCACCTTGCGGGGCGGGGGCAGGGGAGGGGGCCAGGGAGGAGACGGGGCCGAGGGGCGCGTCTTCCCGGACTGTTTCAGAACGGTAACTGAAAGCATAATTGCAACGATATGTTTCTTAGCCTATCAACATCTGACATCCGTTGGTTACCGGCTGCGGCTAGGGTCACCTGGCCAGTGCATGCGGGCTGCCCCGCCTGACGCACGGGGCCGGTCCGGACGGGCCACTACGGGGATCTGCCGCCCCGGTTCGTTCGGTCACCTTTCGGGTTTCTTGTTCCCGGAAGTATGTCCATCTACCTTCCAGGGCCGCGGGCGCCAACCTCGCGGCCCTTTTTCTTTTTCCGGCATCGACGCGGCGCCCTTTCCTATCGGTTATGAAAGGAACAGGCGCCGGAAGGCATTGACATTCATGGCCTGTGCGGCAAACTGAAACCGATTTCACTTACAGGGACGCCCCTTGCGCTTCGATCTCACGGTGCTGCTGCCCCATCTGGATGCGCTGCTGGCGGGCGTCTTGCTGACGGCCGAGGTTTGTGCGCTGGGCATTGTCGGCGCCTTCGCCCTGGGCACGGGGCTGGGCCTGGCGGCGACAACCCATGGCTGGCCCGGCCGCCTGGCCCGTTTTTATGTCGATGTTTTCCGCAACGTCCCGTTCGTGGTGCAGGTGTTCTTCCTGTATTACGGCCTGCCGGAGGTGGGGGTGTATATCGACGCCTTCTGGACCGGGGTCATGGCCCTCACCCTGGTGGGCGGCGCCTATGCCAGTGACGTGGTGCGCAGCGGCATCCTCGCGATCGAGCCCGGGGTGGTCGAGGCCGCACGGGTCAGCGGCCTCAGCCGCCTGTCCATCTTCCGCCGCATCGTCCTGCCCATCGCCCTGCGCACCGCGCTGCAGCCCCTGGGCTCCGTCTTCGTGAACCTGGTGCTCAGCTCCTCCATCCTCTCCATGATCACGCTGGATGAGGTGACGGGGGCCGCCCGAGGGGTCGCCGCCGAAACCTACCGCCCGTTCGAGGTCTACGCCTTCCTGCTCGTGGCCTATGCCGGCCTGACCTACGCCGTGTCCCTGGGCGTCGGGGCCTTGCACCGGCGGCTGAACCGGCACCTGGTGGCGGGGGGGCGGGCCTGATGCGGCACACGGGTTTCACCGTCCATGACGGCCTGCTGCTGGCCCAGGGGCTGGGGGTCAGCCTGGGCCTGTTCGCCGGCACCTTCGCCCTGGGCCTGGTGCTGGGCTCGGCCGCCGCCGTCGTTCGCCACTTCCGCGTGCCGGCCCTGGGGGCGGCGCTGCACGCCGGGTTGGAACTGCTGCGCAACTCACCGGTGCTGGTGCAGCTGTTCCTGGTGTTCTTCGGCATCCCGGCCTTGATCCACCAGCCGCTGACCCCGGTTGTCGCGGCGGGCGTGACGCTGTCGGCCAACACCGCCGCCTTCGTCTATTTCATCGCCGTGGCCGGCCTGGACGCCGTGGGGCGGGACCAGGTCGAGGCGGCGCGGGTCTATGGGTTCAGCCGCGCCCAGCTGGTGCGCCACATCCTGGCGCCGCAGGCGGCGGCCTTCGCCCTGGGTCCGTTGGTGGGTCTGGCGGTCAACCAGCTGCAGGTGACCTCCCTGGTCTCGGTCATCGGCGTGATGGACCTGACCAAGGCGGGTGACATCCTGAACCTGCGCACGCTGCGCCCCTTCGCCGTGTGGACCATGGTGGGCGCGCTGTATTTCGCGGCGGCCAAGGGGTTGACGCTGCTGGGCCATCATTGGGAACGGCGGCTGCGGGCGCATGCCCCGCCGCTCGGATTTTAGGGCGGGACTTGCGAGGAATGCGCGGATGATAGCGGTGGAGGGCGTGGTCAAACGCTTCGGGACGCAGACGGTCCTGGACGGCGTCAGCCTGACGGTGGCGCCCGGTGAGGTCGTGACCATCCTGGGGTCCAGCGGGTCGGGCAAAAGCACGCTGATCCGCTGCATCAACGGGCTGGAACGGCTGGACGGCGGCCGCATCACCGTGGACGGGCTGGACGTGGCCAACCCGCGCCAGCTGGCCCAGGCGCGACGCTTGTCCGCCACCGTGTTCCAACTGTTCAACCTCTACCCCCACATGACCGTGCTGAGGAACGTCACCCTGGCGCCGGAGGTGGTGCTGAAGCGCCCGGAGCCCGAGGTGGCGGCGGAGGCGCGCGCCCTGCTGGCCAGCGTGGGCCTGGCGGACAAGGCCGACGCCTACCCGGCCCAGCTGTCGGGCGGCCAGCGCCAGCGGGTGGGCATTTGCCGGGCGCTGGCCATGAACCCGCGCTATCTGCTGCTGGATGAGGTGACCAGCGCCCTGGATCCGGAGATGACGGCGGAGGTACTGGCCATCCTCGGCCGGCTGGCGAGCCAGGGCACGACCATGCTGTTCGTCACGCATGAGGTGGAATTCGCCCGCCGCATCTCCACCCGCATCGTTTTCCTGGACCAGGGCCGGCTGATCGTCGATCTGCCGACGGCGGATTTCTTCGACCCGGCGCGGGGCCTGGCCCATCCGCGTATCAACCAGTTCCTGTCCAAAATGACGCCTGTTGGGGAGCGCCCGTGATCCTGATCGCCAATTCCGAGGCCTGGCCCGGCTTCCAGACCACCGTCGACCGGTTGAGGGCGGGGGAGCGGGGCCCCGATCCCCTGGTGGCCGGCATCTCATGCGTGGAGCGGGAGGTGACGGTGCGCAGCGTCGGCTACGGCGGCTGGCCCAACATGCTGGGGGAGATGGAGTTCGACGCCGGCGTCATGGATGGCACCACCCGGCAGGTGGGGGCCGTGGGCGCCCTGCGCGACGTGGTTCCGGCCAGCGCCGTGGCGCTCCAGGTCATGCGCCGCCTGCCGCACGTCCTGCTGACGGGCGACGGCGCCCGGCGCTTCGCCCTGGAATGCGGGTTCGCGGCGGAGCCGACCCTGCTGGAGGACTCCCGCCGCGTATGGTGGGAACGGCTGGAGAAGGAACTGCCGCCGGCCGACCTTGCCGCCTTTCCCGACATTCCCCTCGCCCCCCTGAGCCGGGCCATCACCGATCCCGAGCGGGTGCGCGACACCACCGTGTTCCTGGGCCAGGATTCGGGTGGCGGCCTGCATGCCGCCACCAGCACGTCCGGCTGGGCGTGGAAGTACCCCGGCCGCCTGGGCGATTCGCCCATCGCCGGCGCCGGCTTTTACGCCGACAGCCGTTTCGGCGCCGCCGCCTGCACCCATACCGGGGAGATGACGGTGCGCTGCGGCACCGCCCGGTCCATCGTGCTGGCCCTGCAGCTGGGCCGGACCCTGCGGGAGGCGGTCGATCTGGCCGTGGCCGATCTGGCCACGCTGGATCTGGGCTTCCTGGCGGGCGTGGTCATCCACGCCTTGGACGCCCAGGGCAACCATGAGGTCGTCAGCTTCCGTTGCGGCCCCGCCATCCGCTATTGGTATTGGGATCCGTCGCTGACGGCCCCGGAAGAGCGCGTCGCCCGCACCGTTTGAGGAGTACCCCATGCGCAAATTGCTGCCGGCGCTCGCCGTTCTTTTCCTGGCCGTCGCCGGTTTGGCCGGGCCCGCCTGGGCCGGCAAGCTGGAGGACATCCGCCAGCGTGGCGTGCTGCGGGTGGGGGTGTCCCTGGGCGGGGAACCCATCGGCTTCCGCGACGACCGCAACGCGCCGGCCGGCTATGATGTCGATGTCGCCAAGCGTCTGGCGGACAAGCTGGGGGTGGGGGTGGAATACACCGACGTCTCCGGCGACGCCCGGGTCAGCATGCTGGTGTCGGGACAGATCGACGTGGCGGTGGCCAATCTGACGGCGACGCCGGAACGGGCGCGGACCATCGCCTTCACCATCCCCTACAACCGGGTGGGCTTACGCGTCATCGTGCAGAAGAGCGCCGGGGTCAACCAGCTGTCGGACCTGGCGGGCAAGAAGGTCGTGGTCGGCCGGGGCACGACCGGTGAGGCCTTCCTGCGCCAGGCGGTGCCGGGCGCCAAGCTGGTCTATACCGACACCTTCGCGCCTGATGGCGTGCTGCTGCTGGTGCAGCGGCGGGTGGATGCCGGTATCGAGGATTCGTCCATGATGGACTACCTGGCCAACACCAACCCGGCGCTGAAGACCCTGCCGGACCTGTATTCCAACGCCCCCATCGCCATCGGCCTGGCCCAGGGGGACGGCGACTTCCTGCGCTGGCTGAACGGCTTTGTCGCGGACTACATAAGCTCCGGCGCCTATGAGGCCAATTACCGCAAATGGTGGGGCAAGGACGCGGCGGTGCCGGTCCTGACCGCCGGGACCAACCCCGCAGGCTGATCGAACCGTCAGCCGGTCAGTCGGGCATGGAAACGGGTGGGCAGGGTCAGGGGCCAGGGGCCGGTGGCGGTGCCGGTCAGCACGCCGATGATGGCGTCGACATAGGCGCGGCGGTCATAGCCGATGGACGAGATGGGATAGGCGTCGAAATCCGTCAGCGACAGGTTGTCGTAGCCGTACAGCCGCGTGGTCGTGGGGCGGCCGCCGGGAAAGTCCGGCCGCAGTCGGTCCAGCACGCCCATGGCCATGGCGTCGGAGGTGCAGAAGATGGCGTCCGGCCGGGCCGCCTTGGCCAGTTCCTCGCCGGCCCGGTGGCCGCTGGCGTAGGAATAGTCGCCCTGCAGGGTGGCGGTCAGGCGGATGCCTTCGGCCGCCAACGCCGCCTGGTACAAGCGGATGCGCGCCTGTTCCAGGACGGAGGTGGGGCGCCCCGTCACCACGGCCGCCGTCTTCACCCCCTGGGCGGCGGCATGGGCCACCGCCTCGACGATGCCCACCCGTTCATCGGGAATGACGGCCGGCGACGCGTGATCGTGCCGGCCGTTCAGCATCAGCACCTGGTCGCTGCGGAACAGGGTGCGGGCGGTGGCGGCGTCGGCGAAGTCGGAAAAGACGATGGCTGCATCGACGTGATAGGCCACGCCGGTGCGCAGGAAGGATTCCACCCGGTCGCTGGAGCCCACGCGGATGAGGATCACCTGCTTGCCCGTCGCTTGGACCGCGGCCAGCAGGGGGTCGAACAGGTCCAGGTCGCTCAGGTCATGGATGTGGTTGACGACGACGGCCACCAAGTTGACGCTTTTCGTGGTCAGGCTGCGGGCCAGCAGGTTGGGACGGAAGCCCAGCTCTTGCGCCGCTTGCAGCACGCGCGCCTTTTTTTCCGCCGACACGGGGCGCTGCTCGTCCGAAAGCGCCCGGGACGCCACCGCCCGCGAGACGCCGGCCCGTTCGGCCACGTCGCTGATGGTGGGGTTGGCGGGAAGGGGGGCGTGGTGCCGATCCATCCCATGCCCGTCCATCCCTGGCATCGATCCTTCCCCCATATTCCACTCTGTCGATGATTTGCGGTCCATTTTCGTTAAAATGGGACCTTTCCACGAAAGAAGATTTCAATCTTGATATACTGTTTCGACATCGGTGGGTCATACATTTCCCTGGGGACAGCCAGTACAGATGTAATGGTGACGGGCGGTGTCACCCGTGTCGGTCGTGTGCCGACGCCTACCCATGACCCGGCCGCCTTCGTCCAGGCGCTGGCCGATCTGATCGCCCAGGCGCCGGGCCCCGCCGACGCGCCGGCGGCCTTGGCCTTGGCCGGTGGTATCGATCCTGACACGGGCCTGGCCTCGTGCGCCAACATTCCTTGCCTGACGGGCCGCCCGCTGGTGGCCGACCTGGCGGCGGCCCTGCGACGGCCGGTGGTGGTGGCCAATGACGCCGCGTGCTTCGTGCTGGCGGAGGCGACGGTGGGTGCCGCGCGTGGTCATGGCGTCGTCTTTGGCATCATCCTGGGCACGGGCGTGGGCGGCGGCCTGGTGGTGGACGGCCACCTGGTCCGTGGCGCCGGCGGCATCGCCGGCGAGTGGGGGCACGGGCCGGTGGTCAAGCAGGTGGCGGGCGACCCGCCGCTCACCCTGCTGCGCCTGGCCTGCGGTTGCGGTCATAGGGGCTGCGTCGACACCGTGGGCGGCGCCCGGGGACTGGAACGTCTGCACCGGGCGGTGCATGGCGTGACCCTCGACAGCCAGGCGCTGACGGCCGCCTGGGCGGCGGGCGACCCCGCCGCGACCCGCACCCTGGATATCTATGTCGACCTGGTGGCGGACCCGCTGGCGGTGGTGGTTAACGCCATCGGTCCCGGCCTGGTGCCGGTGGGCGGCGGCCTGTCGTCCGACGCCGCGTTGGTTTCCGCGCTGGACCGGGCCGTCCGGGCCCGTATCCTGCGACGCACGGCGGGGCCGCTGCTGGTGCCCACGGTGCTGGGCGGCGCGGCCGGCCTGGTGGGGGCGGCCATCCTGGGTGCGGAATGGCTGGAACGGAATAGGGTATCGAGGGGGATGGGGGCATGACCCGGACGGAAGTTCTTGAACGCGTGCGGCTTGAGGTGTGCGTGGACAGCCCGGCGGGCGTGGCCGCCGCCATCAGGGGCGGGGCCGACCGGCTGGAACTCTGCGCCGCCCTGGTGGTGGGGGGCCTGACGCCGTCGCGCGGCCTGATGGCCCTGGCGGCGGCCAGCGGCCGGCCCGCCTACGCCATGATCCGCCCCCGGCCGGGCGACTTCGTCTACGGACCCGCCGACCTGGACGTGATGGGTGATGACATCGATACCGCCCGCGCCCTGGGCCTGCCCGGCGTGGTGCTGGGCGCCAGCCTGCCCAGCGGCGAACTGGACGCGGCGGCGCTCGCCATCCTGGTGGATCGCGCCGATGGCCTGGGCCTGACCCTGCACCGCGCCATCGACCTGACGCCCGACCCCATCGAGGCCCTGGACATCGCCATCGAGCTGGGGTTCGAGCGGGTGCTCACCTCCGGCGGTGCCCGCACGGCGGTGGAGGGGGCGGAGACCATCGCCGAACTGGTCGACCATGCCCGGGGCCGGATCAGCATCATGGCTGGCAGCGGCGTCAACGGTGACAACGCCGTAGACCTCATCCGCCAGACCGGCGTGAGCGAGGTCCACGCCTCCTGCGGCATGGCGCCGGCGGTGGTGGACCCCCACCTGCTGCACTTCGGCTTCGTCCAGCCTGGTGCCCGGGAGACCGACGCCGCCACGGTCATGTGGCTGGCGGCGGCGATCCGGGATATCTACTGAGGCCGCCTTGGCGCCAGCGGTTCTTGATGCGATCATGTCCACGGGATGTCCATGGACATGAGGGAGACGGCGACGGCCGCGACGGCCCGACTGGTGGTTCAGATGACGCCGACGGAAAAGCGGCGCCTTACCGCACAAGCCAAGCGCCTGGGCGTCTCCACCTCTGAATTTGTGCGCCGACGGGTTGCCGAAGACGATCTGGTGGAGAGCCGCGAAGAGATCGAGGCCCTGTTGGCCACCTTGGCGGATGCCGCTCAGCGCATCATGGCCAGCCTGGACCGGTCCATCGCCGAAGCCGAGGCGGCGATCGATGAGGTGCGGGAGCGCCGGTCCGCGTGAAAAAGATCCTGGCCGGCTTGCGCACCGTCGTGCTGATCGAGGAACGGGTGCGGCGCCTGGACAGCACCGTGGGCGACTTGCGCCGCGAGACGACCAGGGCGCTGGCCGATCATGAGCGCCGCCTGACCCGGCTGGAGACCATTGTCGAGATCGCGCGGCCCCATGGCGCCACGTTGCGCATCAGTCGCCAGCCGGAAGGGGACAACGGTCCCGGCGGTGGCTGATGCGGCCGCGTTTCACCCCCGCCAAATGGGCTTGCCACTGCCCGGCAGGCCGTAGCTGGCCCATTTGCGGCTGACCTCGTCCACCACGCCCTCATCCATGGCGATCTTCTCGCCCCATTCGCGGTGGGTCTCGGGCGGCAGTTTGTTGGTGGCGTCCAGGCCCACCTTGCCGCCCAAGCCCGAGTCGGGACTGGCGAAGTCCAGATAGTCGATGGGCGTGCCTTCGATGACGGTGATGTCGCGCGCCGGGTCCATGCGGGTGGACAGGGCCCACATCACGTCCTTCCAGTCGCGCGCGTTGATGTCGTCGTCCACGACGATCACCCACTTGGTGTACATGAACTGCCGCAGGAAGGACCACACGCCCATCATCACCCGCTTGGCGTGGCCGGGATAGGCCTTGCGCATCGAGACGACGGCGATGCGGTAGGAACAGCCTTCGGGCGGCAGCCAGAAATCGATGATCTCCGGGAACTGCTGCCGCAGCAGGGGGATGAAGACCTCGTTCAAGGCCTCGCCCAGGACCGAGGGTTCGTCCGGCGGCCGGCCGGTGAAGGTCGACAGGTAGATGGGGTCGCGGCGCATGGTGATGGCCGTGACCTGGAAGACGGGGAATTTCTCGACCGAATTGTAATAGCCGGTGTGGTCGCCATAGGGGCCCTCGTCGGCGTATTCGTCCAGCGAGACATGGCCTTCCAGGACGATCTCGGCCTGGGCCGGCACCTTCAGCGGCACGGTCTTGCAGTCGACCAGATCCACCTTCTTGCCGCGCAGCAGCCCGGCGAACTGGTATTCCGACAACGTGTCCGGCACGGGGGTTACCGCAGCCAGGATGGTGCCCGGGTCGGCGCCCAGCACCACGGCGGCGGGCAGGGGCTCCCGCTTGCCGGCCGCCTTCCAGCGGTGGTGGTGCTGCGCCCCGCCCCGGTGCTTCAGCCAGCGCATGATGGTGCGGTCGCGGCCCAGCACCTGCATGCGGTAGATGCCCAGGTTGAAACGGTCCTCCGCCTGGCCGCCCTTGTCATTGGCGGTGGGGCCTTGCGTCACCACCAGCGGCCAGGTGATCAGTGGCGCGGGCTCCCCCGGCCAGCAGCTCTGGATGGGCAGGCGGCCCAGGTCGATCTGGTCGCCGGTCAGCACCACCTCCTGGCAGGGCGCGGTGCCGACGGTGCGCGGCCGCATGGCCATGACCGTCTTGATCAGGGGCAGCATCTCCCAGGCGTCGCGCAGGCCCCGCGGCGGCTCCGGCTGCTTCAGGAAGGCCAGCGTCTCGCCCACCTCGCGCAACTGGTGCGGCTCCCGGTCCATGCCCCAGGCCACCCGCTCCACCGTGCCGAACAGGTTGACCAGCACCGGCATCTCCGAGGGCGTGCCGTCCGCCTTGGTCACGTTCTCGAAGATCACGGCGGGGCCGCCCTCGGCCAGCAGCCGGGTCTGGATCTCCGTCATCTCCAGCACGGTGGAGACGGGCGTCTTGACCCGCACCAGGCGGCCGGTCTGTTCCAGGCGGTCGATGAAGTCACGCAGGGAGGCGTAGGGCATGGGGGATGTCCAAACAGGCGCAAGGATCGGGCGTTACGAGGATCAGGCGTTAAAGGAGCGTATGTGGCGCCTTCCGGTCAAGGTTCCACCCGCCAGACGACGCTGTCGCGGTGGGTGCGGTCCTCCAGTTCCAGCGTGGTGGGCACGCGGTATGTCGCCAGCGCCGTCAGCCCGTCCTTGGGCAGGTAGGTGCGTCCGGGGTCGCCCATCAGCACCAGGACGCCCGTGCCGGCCAGGCCGCGCAGCCAGGCCATGACCCGCAAGGCCATGGGCCGCTCGTAACAGACATCGCCCACCAGCACCACGTCGATGTCCGGCAGGGGCTGGCCCACCACGTCGATCTCCACGGCCGTCACCGCCACGCTGTTGAGATCGGCGTTCAGCGCGGTGGCGGCGATGGCATAGGCGTCGATCTCCACCGCCGTCACGGCCGCCGCCCCGGCCTTGGCGGCGGCGATGGCGATCAGGCCGCCGCCGGCGGCGAAGTCCAGCACGCGGCGGCCCCGCACCAGCTCCGGATGGTCCAGCACATGCCGCGCGACCGCCTGGCCCCCCGCCCAGGGGAAGGCCCAGAACGGCGGCGGCAGGTCCTTGGCCGCCAGCGTATCCTCCGTCGCCTGCCACAGGGGCGTGATCTCGGTGGCGGTCAGCAGGGTCACTTCCGGCACCAGGGCCGGGGCTTCGGGGGCGGTGTTGGCGCGGATGAAGGCGGCGCGGTCCTGCGGCCCGGCGGTCACCGGGCCACCGCCATGCCCAGGATGAAGGTCGCCAGCAGCACCCAGCCGGCGACGCGGGCGGCGCGGAACGCGGCCAGGCTGTCCGCCGGGTCCTCCGGCCGCCACTGCCAGGCCTGGCGCAGCAGCATCAGGCCGGTGACCGCCACGCCCAGATAGGCCAGGGGATGGATGCCGGTGGGGGGCAGGGCGGCCGCCCACAGCAGCGTGGTGCCGGCGTAGAAGCCCAGGATCCAGCGCTTGGACGCGGCCCCCAGCCGCAGGGCGGTGGATTTCACGCCAACCTTCACATCGTCCTCTCGATCCTGGTGGGCGTAGATGGTGTCATAGCCCAGGGTCCACAGAATGCCGCCGGCGTAGAGCAGCACCGGGGTCCAGCCCAGGGAGCCCTTGACCGCGACCCAACCCAGCAAGGCCCCCCAGTTGAAGGTCAAGCCCAGGAAGGCCTGGGGCCACCAGGTGATGCGCTTCATCAGCGGGTAGGCGCCGACCAGGGCCAGCGAGGCGGCGCCCAGGGCGATGGTGGCGCCATTCATCCACACCAGCACGGCCAGCCCCACCAGGCACTGGGCGATCAGGAAGGCGATGGCCTGGGGCACGCTGACGGCGCCGCTGGGGATGGGGCGTACGCGGGTGCGTTCCACCAGGGCGTCGAACTTGCGGTCGATGATGTCGTTCAGGGTGCAGCCGGCGCCGCGCATGACCACGGCGCCGATGCCGAACAGCGTCATCAGCCAGAGATCGGGCAGATGACCCGGCTGGGCCGCCAGCGCGATGGACCACCAGCCCGGCAGCAGCAGCAGCCAGGTGCCGATGGGCCGATCCAATCGCGCCAGGCGGGCATAAGGCCGGGCGGCGGGCGGCAGGTGGCGGTCGATCCAATCGCCGGGGCGAATGTCGGTATGGCCGCCGCCCCTTGAGGTCCCGTTGCCCTGGGAGGTGCCGTTGCCCCGGGAGGTGCCATTTAGGGTGTCGCTGGGCATGGGGGGCCTTTCGGGGGCGGTCGGGCGATTGCTCTTGCCGGGGACCTTAGCCGGAAGCGGCGGGCCGGTCACGCGTCAGCGGGCTGGGCTGACCCTTTAAAAATGCTGAAGTGTTAAATGGTAGAATGGACAAAAGGATTAATGTTCCGCATCTAGACCTCTCCTGTTCCGTCCCGTTTCCCCGCCACCCGCGACAGACGACCCAATGGCCGACCGCCCCCGCACCCGCCTGCACATCGACGCGCCGTTCGCGGCCGGCCAGTCCGCCGCCTTGTCCGGCGACCAGGCGCACTATCTGCGGGGCGTGCTGCGCCAGACGCCGGGTGACCGGTTGCTGGCCTTCAACGAGGCCGGGGGCGAGTGGCTGGCGGACATCGCCACTCTTGCCAAATCAGCCGGCACCGTGACCCTGCTGGAACAGGTGCGGGCGCCGGCGGCGGCCGGGCCGGACATCTGGCTGCTGTTCGCGCCGCTGAAGGGTGGCCGCACCGAATATGTGGTGGAGAAGGCGACGGAGCTGGGTGCCGCCCGCCTGTGCCCCGTGCTGACCCGCCGGGGGGACGTGCCCCGCGTCAACCTGGACCGGCTGCGCGCCAACGCGGTGGAGGCGGCCGAGCAGTGCGAGCGGCTGTCCGTGCCGGTGGTGGAGCCTCTGGCCGACCTGGCGGCCGTGCTGGCCCGCTGGCCCGCCGATCCGTTGACGCAAGACCGCCCCCTGTTCGTGGCGGCGGAAACGGGGGCGGCCCGGCCCCTGGCGGCCGCTGTGACGGCGGCTACTGCATCCGGCGGCAAAGCCGCGTTCCTTGTGGGACCGGAGGGGGGCTTCCATCCGGACGAGCTTGACCGGCTTGCCAAAACACCCTTTGTTGTCCCGGTGGGACTGGGTCCCCGCATCTTGCGGGCGGACACGGCCGCTTTCGCCGTGCTTGCCGTGTGGCAGGCGCTGACGGGCGACTGGACCGCCGCCCCGGGAGAGGACGCGCGCCCGCCGTTCCGCTGAGTGCCGTTCCGTTCCGTTTCCGCCAGCCCCACCCGCGCTTACGTGCCCCAAGCCTTGTGAAGAAGGACCGCCCCTGATGTCTGCGCCGCCGAAGAACCCGGGTGCCCCCATCACCGACCGCCGCGACCTGGTGGAGTACCTGGAACAGGGCAGCAAGCCGGCGGATGCCTGGCGCATCGGCACGGAACACGAGAAGTTCGCCTTTCGCCTGGGCGACAATAGCCCGCTGCCCTATGAGGGCGAGCAGGGCATCGGCCGCATCCTGAACGAGATGGCCAGCCGTTACGACTGGACCCCGGTGACGGAGGGCGAGAACGTCATCGCCCTCACCAAGGGCCAGGCCAGCATCACGCTGGAGCCGGGCGGCCAATTCGAACTGTCGGGCGCGCCGCTCAACACCATCCACCAGACCTGTGGCGAGGTGTCGGAACACCTGGCCCAGGTGCGCGCCATCGGCGCCGAGCTGGGGATCGGCATGATCGGTCTGGGCTTCAACCCCAAGTGGAAGCGCGAGGACATCCCGTGGATGCCCAAGGGCCGCTATCGCATCATGCGCGACTACATGCCCAAGAAAGGCACCATGGGCCTGGACATGATGACCCGCACATCCACCGTGCAGGTCAACCTGGACTTCAGTTCCGAAGCCGACATGGTGAAGAAGTTCCGGGTTAGCCTGGCGCTGCAGCCCATCGCCACGGCGCTGTTCGCCAACAGCCCCTTCAAGGAGGGCAAGCCCAACGGCTTCCAGAGCCTGCGCAGCCATGTGTGGACCGACACGGATCCCGACCGCTGCGGCGACCTGCCCTTCGTGTTCGAGGATGGCTTCGGTTTCGAGCGTTACGCCGATCATGCCCTGAACGTGCCGATGTATTTCGCCTATCGCGACGGCGTCTATGTCGATGCCTCGGGCCAGAGCTTCAAGGACTTCCTGGCCGGCAAGCTGCCGGCCCTGCCGGGCGAGCGGCCGCTGATCACCGACTGGGTGGACCACCTGACCACCCTGTTCCCCGAGGTGCGGCTGAAGCGCTTCCTGGAGATGCGGGGCGCCGACGGCGGCCCGTGGGCCCGGCTGTGCGCCCTGCCGGCCCTGTGGGTGGGCCTGCTCTACGACACCACGGCGCTGGATGCCGCCTGGGACCTGATCAAGGACTGGTCGGAGGAGGAGCGGGCCAGCTTGCGCAACAACGTGCCGCGCCTGGGCCTGGACACGCCCTTCCGCGGCGGCACGGTGCTGGATCTGGCACGCCGGACGGTCGCCATCTCCCGCGCCGGCCTCGATAATCGCGCCCGCATGGCGGGCATGGGCGATAACGAAAGTCACTTCCTGGACACGCTGCAGGAGATCGTGGACAGCGGCATCTCCCCGGCCACCGAACTGCTGAACAAGTTCAACGGCGAGTGGGATGGCGATATCGACCGCGTCTATGCCGAGTACGCCTATTAAGCTTCATGGCCTGGACGCCGCAGCCTTTCCGGTCCCACGGGTGACGGAAGGCGGTGAAGGCATCGACGCCGCCCGGCTTCCCCCCGGAGCCTGGCGGCGTCCCTGATCCTGAGTTCCCCGTGGTGGCGGCGGGCGCGGGTGGGTTTATGACCCGGGAACCTTGGTTCCCAGCGGACGATTCAGCAGATCCTTCGGATCGGCCTGTCCGCCGGCATAGCAGGTGCCGCTAAGACGGCTGCCGGTGTTCACGCAGTTGCGTGGCGCGGCCTGGCCGGCGGGCTTGGCGGCGGCGTTGGCTGTCTGGCTGGCGTCGGGCGTGGTTTGGCAGCCCGCGGCAGCCAGGACGGCACAAGTGGTTGCCGCCAATAACAGATAGTTTTTCATTCAAACCCCATGCGTTTGCATAAAAGCAACCGTAGGATTAATGCGCACTATCGTTGGTGCCGCAACCGGGTTCTGAACCACAGGGTTGCGCAATTGATACCGGTTTCCGTCCAGCTCCGCGCGCCCTGCATTGCACTGCACATAAGTGCCTAAAAATGTGCGGAAACGCCTAACGCGGCGGCATGCCGGATGGGTTGGTGCGATTCTCCAGCACCTCCCGCGGGTCCGCCTGGTGGCCCGCTTGGCAGGTGCTGCCCAGCCTGCTGCCGGTAGTGGGGCACTTTTTCTTCGCTGGCTTGGCCGGGGCTGGGCTATTGGCGTCGGGCGCCGTTGTTTCCGTGGCCGGGCCCGGTGCCGCCGTATCGGTCGCGGCCGCCGGTGTTTCTGGGGCGCTGGCCTGGCCGTCCGCCGATGGCGTTGTCTGGGCGAAGGCGCCACCCGCCAGCAGCACCCCCAGCGACGTTGCGTAGAGAATCGATCGAATCGCCCGCGTGCCCATGTGACGGTGCCCCTTGCATGCCAGTGGATCCACCACACACGGGGCTGTGCGGCGGGCCTGTCGCTCACAGATCAGAAAAAAGCTCAGCCCCGCGCGGCGTGGGCGTGGGCGCGGGCCAGCCAGGCGGTCACCTCGTCGGTGACGTCTTCCACCGACGCCAGTGGGATGCGGTAGGTGATGCGGTCGCTGGCATCGGCCGTCTTGACCAGGGTCAGGGGCAGGGGGCCGTGGCCCAGCGCCAAGCCCAAGTCGATTCGCCCTTTCCCCACCGGCTTGGCCTCGGCGAACTTGAGGCCGGCGCTGAAGGAGATCATGGTCGACAGGACGGCGCTGGTGACCTCGGGCCCCAAGCCGTGGGCCAGTTCCGTCAGGCGGTCACCGATGGGGCGCAGGCCTTCGCGCCCGGCATACAGCTTGTCCAGCCGCTCCGCCGGTGTCAGCGCGTGGATGCCGCCCAGCGCCTTTGCCGCCAGCACCTGGGCCGTGGCGCCGCCCAGGCCGTGCGCCGCCTTCAGCCAGCGGGCGCAGGCCTTGGGCTCGGCCGGCCCCTCCGCCCTGATCAGCGCCACCCAGGCGTCCACCTGCCGGCCGGTCTTGGCCGGCAGGTTGCGCAGGATGGCGGCCATCATGTCGTCGGGGCTCTTGCCCATGGGCGGAGCGCTCCGTCCCGTCAGGCGGCGGTGCCGCCGACGGTCAGGCCGTCGATGCGCAGGGTCGGCTGGCCCACGCCCACCGGCACACTCTGTCCCTGCTTGCCGCAGACGCCGACGCCCTCATCCAGGCAGCTGTCGTTGCCGATCATGGTGACCTTGGTCAGGGCGTCCGGGCCGTTGCCGATCAGGGTGGCGCCCTTCACCGACGGGCCGACCTTGCCGTTCTCGATCAGGTAGGCCTCGGAGGCGGAGAAGACGAACTTGCCCGAGACGATGTCCACCTGGCCGCCGCCGAAGTTCGCGGCGTAGAGGCCGCGCTTCACCGAGGACAGGATCTCCTCCGGCGTCTGGTTGCCGGACCGCATCATGGTGTTGGTCATGCGCGGCATGGGCACGCTGCTGAAGCCCTGGCGGCGGCCGTTGCCGGTGGGCTTCACCCCCATCAGGCGGGCGTTCATGCGGTCCTGCATGTAGCCCACCAGGATGCCGTCCTCGATCAGGGTGTTGCACTGGCTGGGCGTGCCCTCGTCATCCACGGAGATGGAGCCGCGGCGGCCTTCCAGCGTGCCGTCATCCACCACGGTGACGCCGGGGGCGGCCACCCGCTGCCCGATGAGGGAGGAGAAGGCGGAGGTGGCCTTGCGGTTGAAATCCCCCTCCAGCCCATGGCCGATGGCCTCGTGCAGCAGCACGCCGCACCAGCCAGGCCCCAGCACCACCGGCATCTCACCGGCGGGCGCCGGGACGGCGGCCAAATTGACCAGGGCCTGGCGCAGGGCCTCGTCCACATGGTGGCGCCAGGTTTCCGGCCGCATGTAGCGCTCATAGGCGACGCGGCCGCCGGCGCCATGGCTGCCGGCCTCCATGCGGTCGCCTTCGCCGACGACGACGGAGACGTTCAGGCGCACCAGGGGGCGGATATCGGCCACGCGGTGGCCGTCGGCACGGATGATCTGCACCGCCTGCCACTCGCCCGTCAGGCTGGCGCTGACTTGGCGCACCCGGGGGTCGCGGCCCCGGGCGTAGGCGTCGATCTCGGCCAGCAGCTTCACCTTGGCCTCGAACGGCACCAGCGCCAGCGGGTTGTCGGAGGCGTAGAGGGCGCGGTTGGTGCCCACCGGTGGCTCGGCATAGGTGCCGCCGTGGCCGGCCTGCACCGTGCGCACGGTGGCCGCGGCGCGCTTCAGCGCCTCCTCCGACAGGGTGGAGGCGTGGGCGTAGCCCGTGGTCTCGCCGGCGACGGAGCGCAGGCCGAAGCCCTGGGTGGTGTCGAACGAGGCGTTCTTCAGCTTGCCGTCATCCCAGAACACGCCCTCCGACTGGGCGTATTCCAGGAACAGTTCGCCATCGTCGCCGCCCCGAAGCGCGTCGGCGACGATCGATTCGGTGCGCGCGCGGTCCAACCCGGCCCGGGTGAAAAACAAATCGTCGGTCTGGGCGAGCAAGCTCATGGACGCGAAACTCCAAAAAGACGGGCCCCGGTCCGCGGCTCCGCGGATGGGCGTACAATTCCATAACATGGCGCGTCGGTGCCGCCGCCGCCAGAGCGAGATGCGATCACCTGTGATCGCATCTCGCTCATAACCTGTTCATGATAGGGCGGAAAGGCCGTGCCGCGCGCGGTCCGCGCCAATTGTGCCAAACACGCCAAGGCTGTAGCGACGCGTGCGCGCGACGCCACCGTTGCGGGTTCCGCCCGCGCGGCATTACGCCCGTCGGTATGTCCTGGGACGCGTTGTCCGCTTTACGTCAAGGATCGGGAACGTTATGGTCTGCCATGATACAGGCGATCCTTAACCATTGGGGTCGCCTGTGATGCTGGGTCTGAACTCCCGGGCAGGTGCCTCGATAGCCCAAGCCATCGCCGCTTCGTCCCGCCGCAACGGGAGGTAGGGGAGGGGGCCAGGGTGACGGATAAGCGGGGCCCCATAATAAACGGGAGGATGGGGCGGCATCCCGCGCCCAAGACGGACGCCTGAACAGGGGGCGGCCAAACGGCGGGGTCACTAGGACAATCTTCGGGTGGGACGCGTCACGCGTCCCCGGCAACGACGAGAGTGGTAAGGGATGTCCGTACGCAAGAACGCCGCCGCCTTAGCGGCCCTTTTTACGGCCCTGGCGGGGCGCGCTTCCGTGGCGCTGGCCGATCCGGTGGTAAGCCAGCCCGAAGCGGGCAAGCTGGGAATGCAGCACGCCTATTCGCCGGTCGCGGTGCAACTGGAGGACTTCCACACCCTCCTGCTGTACATCATCATCGGCATCGTGGCCTTCGTGTCGCTGCTGCTGCTGGTCGTGATGGTGCGCTTCAACAAGCGCGCCAACCCAGTCCCGTCCAAGACCAGCCACCACACGCTGCTGGAGGTTGCCTGGACGGTGCTGCCGGTGCTGATCCTGGTGATCGTGGCCGTGCCGTCCTTCCGCGTCCTCTACTATGGCGACCGCACGCCCAACCCTGAGCTGACGGTGAAGATCACCGGGCACCAGTGGTACTGGTCCTACGAATATCCGGACAACAACGACATCGCCTTCGACAGCAACATCGTCTCCGATGGTGACCTGAAGCCCGGCCAGCCCCGGCTGCTGACGGTGGACAATGAGATGGTGGTGCCGGTGGGCACGCCGGTCCGCCTGCTGCTGACGGGCGCCGACGTCATCCATTCCTGGTTCGTGCCGTCGCTGGGCGTGCAGCTGCACGCCGTACCCGGCCGCATCAACGAGACGTGGCTGCAGGCCAGCACGGAAGGCACCTTCTACGGCCAGTGCACCCTGATCTGCGGCACCAACCACGGCTTCATGCCCATCGTCGTCCATGCCGTCAGCAAGGAGGACTACAAGGCCTGGGCCGAGAAGACCAAGACCGCCGGCATCGACGCGGGCCGTGAGTTCCTCGCGGCGCTGGAAGCCTCCAAGGTCACCAAGCCGGTCCTGGCGGCGGATGCCGGCGCTGCGCGCTGAGTCCCCCCAAGCCTGAAATTTAACCCCGCCTGAGATTTAACGAGGGGAACTGGAATTATGGCGCACGCAGCCCACGATACGGCTCACGACGCGCATCACGACCATAAGCCCGGGTTCGTGAAGCGGTGGTTGTTCTCGACCAACCACAAGGATATCGGCACGCTCTACCTCATCTTCTCCGTGATCGCCGGCCTGATCGGCGGCGCCATCTCGGTGATCATGCGCATGGAGCTGCAGGAGCCGGGCATCCAGATCCTGAACCACCTGTCGGCCGACATCGGCCAGCAGTGGAACGTGCTGATCACCGCCCATGGCCTGATCATGGTGTTCTTCGTGGTCATGCCCGCCGTCATCGGCGGCTTCGGCAACTGGTTCGTGCCGCTGATGATCGGCGCGCCGGACATGGCCTTCCCCCGCCTGAACAACATCAGCTTCTGGCTGCTGGTCCCGGCCTTCCTGCTGCTGGTCTCATCCTCGCTGATCGGGCCGGGTGCTGGCACCGGCTGGACCATCTACCCGCCCTTGTCCTCCACCGTGGGGCATAGCGGGCCGTCGGTCGACATGGGCATCTTCGCCCTGCACCTGGCGGGTGCTTCCTCCATCCTGGGTGCCGCGAACTTCATCACCACCATCTTCAACATGCGGGCGCCGGGCATGACCCTGCACAAGATGCCGCTGTTCGTGTGGTCGATGCTGGTGACGGCCTTCCTGCTGCTGCTGGCCGTGCCCGTGCTGGGCGGCGCCATCACCATGCTGCTGGCCGACCGCAACTTCGGCACCCACTTCTTCGACCCCGCCGGCGGTGGCGATCCGCTGCTGTTCCAGCACCTGTTCTGGTTCTTCGGTCACCCCGAAGTGTACATCATGATCCTGCCGGCCTTCGGCATCATCAGCCAGATCATCTCCACCTTCTCGCACAAGCCGGTGTTCGGCTACCTGGGCATGGCCTACGCCATGGTGGCCATCGGCGTGGTCGGCTTCATCGTCTGGGCCCACCACATGTTCACCGTCGGCCTGGACGTCGACACCCGCGCCTATTTCACCGCGGCGACCATGATCATCGCCGTGCCCACGGGCGTTAAGATTTTCTCCTGGATCGCCACCATGTGGGGCGGCTCCATCGAGTTCAAGCCGCCCATGGTCTGGGCCATCGGTTTCATCTTCCTGTTCACCGTGGGCGGCGTCACCGGCGTGGTGCTGGCCAACGGCGGCCTCGACGTGATGCTGCACGACACCTACTACGTCATCGCCCACTTCCATTACGTGCTGAGCCTGGGGGCGGTGTTCGCCATCTTCGCCGGCTACTACTACTGGATCGGCAAGATGTCGGGTCGCGAGCATCCGGAATGGGCGGCCCACCTGCACTTCTGGACCACCTTCGTCGGCGTGAACCTGATCTTCTTCCCGCAGCACTTCCTGGGCTTGCAGGGCATGCCGCGCCGCATTCCGGACTATCCGGACGCCTTCCACATGTGGAACCAGATCTCCTCGATCGGTGCCTACATTTCCTTCGGCTCCACCTTGTTCTTCGTGGTGATGGCCCTTTATACCCTGATGTTCGGCCGGCGCGTCGGCGCCGACTACTGGAACACGGGCGAGACGACGCTGGAATGGACGCTGTCCAGCCCGCCGCCGTTCCACCAGTTCGAGGTTCTGCCCCGCATCAAGTGAGTTGATGTTCCGAGGGTGGCACCATCTGCATGGGCGACGACCGCGCGGGAGGGGTGGCTTCCCGCGCGGTTTTGCCTGATTAAAGGCGCTGCCGGTCCCCGCATGGACCGGCCCCCTGTGGGATGCAGCGTCAGATGAGATGCGAAGACCGATGACCGATACCGCCTTCGAGGGCCAGCCCGTTTCCGTCCAAGCCGACAGCCTGCCGGGGGGCGTCGCCGACTATATCGCCCTGCTGAAGCCCCGCGTCATGTCGCTGGTGGTGTTCAGCGGCCTGGCCGGCCTGGTGGTGGCGCCCGGCGCCCTGCACCCGGTGCTGGCGGTGGTGGCGCTGCTGTGCATCGCCGTGGGGGCCGGTGCCGCCGGCGCCATCAACATGTGGTACGACCGCGACATCGACGCGATCATGGAACGCACCCGTGGCCGGCCGATTCCGCAGGGGCGGGTCAACCCGGATGAGGCGCTGGCCTTCGGCGTGGTCCTGTCCGTGGCCTCCGTCCTGCTGATGGGGCTGGCGGTCAACTGGGTGGCGGCCGCCATCCTGGGCTTCGCCAACGCCTTCTACGTCTTCGTCTACACCATGTGGCTGAAGCGCCGCACGCCGCAGAACATCGTCATCGGCGGTGCCGCTGGCGCCTTCCCCCCCATGATCGGCTGGGCGGCGGTGACGGGCGACGTCACCATCGGTCCGCTGCTGCTGTTCTGTCTGATCTTCTTCTGGACGCCGCCGCACTTCTGGGCCCTGGCCCTGTTCCGCAGCGGCGACTACAGCCGCGCCGGCGTGCCCATGCTGCCGGTGGTGGCGGGCGAGGCCGCCACCAAGCGCCAGATGCTAGCCTATACCTTGCTGCTGCTGCCCATCGCCATCGCCCCGCACTGGTTCGGTGTGGGCGGCATCGCCTACCTGGTGGGCGCCACGGGCCTGAGCCTGCTGTTCATTGTTTGCGCCGTGCGGGTCATGCTGGACAAGACCCACCGCGCCGCCAAGCAGATGTTCGCTTACTCCATCCTCTACCTTTTCCTGCTGCTCGCCATCCTGATCGGTGAGAAGCTGGTGGCATGATCCGACCCCTCGAAAGAGGGCTCCTCCGCATAGGAACCCCGTCCGCATGGCCAATACCACCGTTCCCTCCAGCGCACCTTCCCCGGCCCCGGATCCCGTCCTCGACGCGGCGGAGCGGGCCCGGCGCCAGCGCGGCAAGAACTTGGCCCTATTCTTCTCGCTGCTGGGCTTCGTCGCATTGATCTATGTCGTGGCCATCGTGCGCATGGGGCTGAACGCGCCGGGCCACTAGGCCGCCTTTTTAAAGAAGAACCCCAGGCGGGCGAAGCCGCCGTCGACAATGCCCAGGGAGGCGACAGGTTGGCTGACACCCCAGGTCCCGAGTCCCCGCACGGTCCGCAGGCGGGCGCGGCGCTCGCCCGGCGCAACCGCCGCATGCTGGTGGGGGCCCTGGCCGTCGTCGCCGGCATGGTGGGCCTCAGCTTCGCCGCCGTGCCGCTCTATCAGGTTTTCTGCAAGGCCACGGGCTTCGGCGGCACCACCCAGGTGGCGACCAAGGGGGCGGACCGGATTGTGGACCGCGCCGTCACCGTCCGTTTCGATGCCGAGGTCAATCGTGAGTTGCCCTGGCAATTCCGCCCCGTGCAGAACGCCGTCCAGGTCAAGCTGGGTGAGGTGCGGGAAATCCGGTACCACGCCAAAAACCTGTCGGACAAAGCGCTGGTGGGCACCGCCACCTTCAACGTCACACCCGACAAGGCCGGCATCTATTTCAACAAGATCCAATGCTTCTGCTTCACCCGCCAGCGGCTGGAACCGGGGCAGGAACTCGACATGCCCGTCACCTTTTTCGTCGACCCGTCGCTGGCGGACGATCCGCACATGAAGGACGTCGCCACCATCACCCTGTCCTATACCTTCTTCCTGGCGGCCGACCAGACGGCGGCGGCCGCGCAGGACGGCCCGCAGGCTCCCCGCGCTCCCGAGGGCCGTCCTGGGGGCTAAAGCGTCCCCAGGCAATGGCTTCGTCGTCACACGATCTCTGGGCCGCACAACCTCTGGACGGGGACGGCAGGAAAGTTTACCAAGGGAGTGTCCAGTCCCCGCCCGGCGTGGCGGGGATCAGGGAGGGCACCATAAGGACCGGGGCGGCAATGTCCGCCATCATCTGACGACCACGCGTTGTTTTGATCCGAGGGAAACAAAAACATGGCTGAAGTCCAGGCTCACTCCGCTCCCGGAAACTCTGAGGGCATAAAGCAGCCCTACCATCTGGTGGACCCCAGCCCATGGCCCTTGGTCGCCGCCATCGCGGCTGGCCTGTTGACCAGCGGCACCGTGCTGGGCATGCATGGCCATGGCTGGATCCTGGCCATCATCGGCGGTCTGGGCGTGCTGGGCGTCATGTTCGCCTGGTGGCGCGATGTCATCGGCGAATCGGTGGTGCGCAAGCTGCACACCCCGGTGGTGAAGATTGGCCTGCGCTACGGCATGTCGCTGTTCATCGCGTCCGAGGTCATGTTCTTCGTGGCCTTCTTCTGGGCCTTCTTCGATACCAGCATCTATTTCAACGAGGCGGGGCAGGTCGCCCGCACGGCCGCCAACGGCGGCATGTGGCCGCCCAAGGGGATCGAGCCGGTCAACCCCTTCGACATGCCCATCCTGATGACCGTCATCCTGCTGCTGTCGGGCACCACCGTCACCTGGGCGCACCATGCCCTGGTGGAGGGCCGCAACAAGGAAGCGGCCAAGGCCCTGGGCTTCACCATCCTGCTGGGCCTGCTGTTCAGCTGCTTCCAGGCCTACGAATACATCCATGCCGAGTTCGGTTTCGCCCAGAACGCCTACACCTCGGCCTTCTTCATGGCGACCGGTTTCCACGGCTTCCACGTCATCGTCGGCACCATCTTCCTGATCGTGTGCTTCTTCCGCACCCGCGCCGGCCACTTCACGCCCAAGAGCCACTTCGGCTTCGAGGCGGCGGCCTGGTACTGGCATTTCGTCGACGTGGTCTGGCTGTTCCTGTTCATCAGCATCTACTGGTGGGGTTCCACGCCGCGCGGCGTGATCCCGCACTGATGCCCGGCCGGCCATTCCGTTGCTGACGGCCCCCCGTTTCAAAACGGAAAATCGCCTTGGACGCTGATGCCTCCCCTGTCGCCCCGATCCTGGCGGGCTTGCGCTGCAAGTGCCCCCGCTGCGGTCGGGGCGATCTGTTCGTGGGCTACCTCACGGTGGCCGAGCGCTGCGCCGTCTGCGGCCTGGAGCTTGCCCGGGGCGACAGCGGTGACGGCCCGGCCGTCTTTCTCATCTTCATCCTGGGCTTCGTCATCGTGCCGGTGGCGCTGATGGTGTCCATGCGCGTGGACTGGCCCCTGTGGCTGACCGGCCTGGTCTGGGGCGTGGTCATACTGGGGGGCACGCTGGGGCTGTTGCGTCCGGCCAAGGGCGTGGTGTTCGCCCTGCAGTACCGGTACCGCCGCGCCGAATTCGACGATCCCGACCACACCGATTCCGATAGCGATAGGAACCCTGGCGCATGACCTCCTCTTCCACCGCTTCGGGCGCCGCGACCCCGTCGGGCACCGGTACCCCGGGCCGTCCCGCGAAGGGGCGCCGGCGGTTCCGTCCCACCTTCTGGGGCGGCCTGGTGGCCGGCGGCGCCATCCTTTTCATGGCGGGCCTGGGCACTTGGCAGGTGCAGCGGCTGTTCTGGAAGCAGGGCATCCTGGACCACATCCAGCAACAGATGGCCGCAAGCCCCACCGATCTACCGGCGCATATCGACGAGCCTAAGGCCTGGGACTATCGCCGGGTGCGGATCACCGGCCACTTCCTGAATGATCGTGAGCTGTATCTGGGCGCCCGCTCGCTGAAGGGCGCGCCGGGCTATGACGTCGTCACCCCCTTCGTACGGGCCGATGGCGCGGGTGTGGTGCTGGTGGATCGCGGCTGGGTCCCCACCCAGGGCAAGGACCCCGCCCGCCGGCCGGAAGGCCAGCTGGAGGGGGAGGTGACTGTGGAAGGCGTGGCCCGGGTGCCCCCGGCCCGGGGCTGGATGCAGCCTGACAACCTGGTGAATGATAATTTCTGGCTGTGGTACGACCTGCCGGCCATGGCGGCCAAGGCGGGAACGGATGTGCCGGCGCCGGTGGTGGTGGAGGCCGGTGGCACCCCCAACCCCGGCGGCTTCCCCGTGGGTGGCCAGACCCGGGTCACCGTCCCCAACGACCATCTGCAATACGCCCTCACCTGGTACTGCCTGGCCGTCGCCCTGGCCGTCATCGCCTATCTGCGCTTCAGCCGCGTGGAGATGGAGGAAGCGTGAACGAGGGCCTGGGGGTGTCTGCGGCCTGAAAAAGGAGGACAAGCGCGAGGGTGTGGATGTGCCCGCCCGGCGTTTGTGGGAAAACTCAAGGAGCCCCCACCCGTGCCGCCTTGGCCGCCCGGGTTTCCAAGGTGGCCCGGCTGGCGGCGGGCATGGTGACGGGCCGCAGGGCCAGATGGGTGATGCGGAAGCCGCTGCCGTGGGGGAAGCGCCGTTCCAGCCGACCGCGGGCGCCCGTATCGTCCGCCGCCCACAGCAGGAAACGCCGGCGCTGCCACGGCACGGCGGCGGGCAGGGCGTTGTCGGCGACGGTGCCGCCCACCTCCACCGTGGCGATCCAGGCGGAGTCGGTCGGATTGCGCCGTTCCTCCAGCACGAAAATGCGGTTTTCCGGCCGGGACAAGCGCTTGGCCTCCTGTTCCAGCCGCGCGCTTTCGTCCTGAAGTGTTTCCAGCGTCAGCAGGATGTGGCGGCGCTGCTGCTTCATGGCGTAGGTGGCGCGGGCCAGGCGCCGGATGCGCTCGTTCTGGTCCCGTCGGCGGGTCACGGCCTGACGACGGCGGACCTTGGCCTGCCGGACGCGGCTCCAGGCGCGTTCGCCCATGATGCCCACGGTCACCGCCACGGCCAACAGGCTCAGCAACAAGGCCATCATGACACGTCCCCCTATCCGCCCTTGGTTTCGTCGCCGGCCTTCGCCGCCCCGCTGTTGGCCAGCTGGATGCTCAACAGCACATAGCCGAGCGGGGCGGGGAAATAGCGTTGCAGGTCGCGCCGGGCGTCGGCCAGGTTCTCCGACCACACCTCGATCATCTGCGGGCTCGCCCACTCCGGGTCCAGGGCCACGGGGTTCCTGGTGTCGGTTTGGGCCTGCTGGACCAATCGGTTGACCATCCAGGCGACGAAGCGGTTCAGGCCGGCATCCTCGCGCCCGACCACCCGCACCGGGGCCAGCGCGCTGCGGCGCGCGTCCTCCAATTCCTTGTCCAGCGCGTAGCGACGGCGGCGCGCCTCGCCCAGGGCGGTCTGCAGACCGGCCAGTTCCTGGCGCAGATCGGATTCGCGCGACTCCAGCCTGTTTTCGATCTGGGCGCCCAGGGGCAGGCGGCTGGCGGCATGGCGCACCTCCGGCTGGCGTTCCACCGCCGCCTCGCCCAGCCTACCGACAATAAGGGTGATCAGGCCCGCCACCACCGCCAGGATGCCGGCCAGCATGATCGCGTGCAGAAGCCCCATGTTTCCGCGGAACGCCCCATCTGATGATCCCCACGCGCCCCGGAACCGATGTGTCGGTCCAGGCTGCCTCAACGGGGGATGCTGCTATTGAACGGCGGGGCCCCGCCCAACCGTCGTTCCTATTGCACCGCAACCGGCGCGACTTTCCAAGTGTCATTTCCATGCATTTTAGATGTCGTTTGGGAGTGGGGAGGCCCCTTGACCGGCGCCCATCCGCCGGGCCGCGCATCCCCCATGCGAATCACCCATGCCCCCCGGGGGTTGGGCCACTTGCGGGACCTTGCGGGCACTGGCTACTGTAGGGGTTCGGGTACAGTCGAGGGATGCCTAGGGTGGATTACATCAGCACGCGGGGCCGGGCGCCGGTCTTAGGCTTTGAGGACGCGCTTCTGGCGGGGCTGGCCCGGGACGGTGGCCTGTATGTGCCGGCGGCGTGGCCGTCCTTCGACGCCGCCGCTTTGCGCGCCTTGCGTGGCCTCAGCTATGGTGAGCTTGCGACACGGGTAATGTCCCCCTTCATGGCCGGTGCCATTGCCGACGATGAGTTGCGAGCCCTGGTCCATGACGCGTATGGCAGTTTCGCGCATGCCGCCATCACCCCCCTGACCCAGCTGGGGCAGGAGGATTGGGTGCTGGAGCTGTTCCACGGCCCCACGCTGGCCTTCAAGGATGTGGCGTTGCAGCTGCTGGGCCGCCTGTTCGACCACGTGCTGGCCAAGCGCGGACGCCGCATCACCGTGGTGGGCGCCACCTCCGGCGATACCGGTTCCGCCGCCATCGAAGCCTGCCGCGACCGTGAGCTGGTGGACATCGTCATCCTGCACCCCAAAGGCCGCACGTCTGAGGTGCAGCGCCGGCAGATGACCACCGTGCTGTCGCCCAACGTGCACAACGTGGCGCTGGAAGGCACGTTCGATGACTGCCAGGCCATCGTGAAGGCCCTGTTCAATGACCAGGCCTATCGGGATGAGCTGAACATCTCCGCCGTCAATTCCATCAACTGGGCCCGCATCCTGGCCCAGGTGGTCTATTACGTGGCGGCGGGCGTGGCTCTGGGCGCGCCGGACCGGGAGGTCGCCTTCGCCGTGCCCACCGGCAACTTCGGCAATGTCTATGCCGCCTACGGCGCGCGAAATCTGGGCCTGCCCATCCGGAGGCTGGTGGTGGGCACCAACAGCAACGACATCCTGACCCGCTTCTTCCAGTCCGGCACCATGGCCACCAACGGCGTCGTGCCCACCATCAGCCCCAGCATGGACATCCAGGTGTCCAGCAACTTCGAACGCCTGCTGTTCGACCTGCTGGGCCGCGACGGCGCCGCCGTGACGGCGGTGATGGACGGCTTCGCCGCGTCCGGCCGCTTCACGGTGGATGAGCGGCAGCTGGCCCAGGCGCGCGGCTTGTTCGACGGCTTCCGCGCCGATGAGGCCGCGACGGCCGAGACCATGCGCCGGGTGTTCGCGACGACAGGCTATCTGCTCGACCCGCACACGGCGGTGGGCGTGCATGCCGCCGCCCAGGCGCGGGCATCCGGCGCCGTCCCGGCCGATGTCCCGCTGATTTCCCTGGCGTGCGCCCACCCGGCCAAGTTCCCCGACGCGGTCAAGGCCGCCACCGGCGTGCACCCGCCGCTACCCCGCCATTTGGCCGACCTTTATGAGCGGGAGGAGCGCGTGACCGTGCTGCCCAACGATGTGGAGGCGGTCAAGGCCTTCGTGCGCGCCAAGTCCCGCGTGGTGGCGGCATGAGCGCCGGGACGGGTATCCAGGTCACCACCCTGGACAATGGCCTGCGCGTCGTCACCGACAGCATGGTGGGCGTGGAGACGGTGTCACTGGGCGTATGGGTCGGTGTCGGCACCCGGGATGAGACGCCGGAGGTCAATGGCGTCGCCCATCTGGTGGAGCATATGCTGTTCAAGGGCACGCCCAAGCGCGACGCCTACCAGATCAGCAGCCAGATCGAGGATGTGGGCGGGCATCTGAACGCCTACACCACGCGCGAGCACACGGCCTATTACGGCAAGGTGCTCAAGGAGGACGCGGCCCTGGCGCTGGACATCGTGTCGGACATGGTGCAGCACGCCAGCCTGGACGCCGAGGAGCTGGTGAAGGAACGCACGGTCGTCCTGCAGGAGATTGGCCAGGCCGAGGATACGCCCGACGACATCATCTTCGATCATTTCCAGGCGACAGCCTTCCCAGGTCAGGCGCTGGGTCGCCCGGTGCTGGGCCTGCCGGAGATCGTGGAAAAGCTCAGCCGGGACGACCTGACGGCTTACGTCCAAGGCCACTATTCCGGCCCCGCCATGGTGGTCGCCGCCTCCGGCCGCATTGAACACGCCCGTATGGTGGAGATGGCGGGCGAGATGTTCGGCGACCTGCCCAAGCCGCAGTCCTGGGTGCAGGAGACGGCCACTTATCACGGCGGCGATTTCCGCGACGAACGTGACCTGGAGCAGACCCATCTGGTGTTGGGGTTCGAGGCCGTGGGCGTCCATCATGAGGACAACTACGCCACCCAGGTGCTATCCACCCTGCTGGGCGGGGGCATGTCGTCCCGACTGTTCCAGGAAGTGCGGGAGAAGCGCGGTCTGGTCTACAGCATCTACAGCTTCGCCAGCCATTTCGCCGAGACCGGCCTGTTCGGCATCTATGCCGGCACCGGGCCGGAGCAGGTGGCGGAATTGGTGCCCGTCGTCTGCGGCGAAGTTGTCGGCGTGGTGGGCACCATCCGGGAGGAGGAGGTGGCCCGCGCGCGCGCGCAGTTGAAGTCCAGCCTGGTCATGGCGCTGGAAAGCAGCATGGCGCGGTGTGAGCAGGTGGGGCAGCAGATGCTGATCCACGGCCGCCCGATCCCGGTGGCGGAGATGCTGGCGCGGGTGGACGCTGTGGATGTGGCGGCGGTGGAGCGGTGCGCTCGGCGTCTGCTGGACAGCGCGCCGGTGGTGACGGCCCTGGGGCCGCTGGACGGGTTGGAATCGTATGACCGCATCCGGACCCGCCTGGGTCACTGAGAAACGGCGACGAACCGGGGCAGGGAGGGGCTCAAGGCGGTGATACGGCTGTTGAACGCCGATATCCTCAGCACACCGGCCATCCGCCTGGATGGGCAGCAGGTCTATCTGCGCCCGGCCCAGGTGAAGGATTGGCGGGACTGGGCCGATCTGCGGGAACGCAGCCGGGATTTCCTGGCGCCGTGGGAACCCACCTGGCCGGCCGATGCCCTGCTCCGTCCCTCCTTCCTGCGCCGGGTCCGCCGTCAGGCGGCGGAATGGCGCAATGATGAGGCCTACAGCTTCCTCATCTTTGAACGCTCATCCGACCGGCTGGTGGGCGGCATCGGCCTGTCCAACATCCGCCGCGGCGTGGCCCAGATGGGCACCATGGGCTATTGGGTGGGCAAGCCCCACGCGCGGCGCGGCTATACCAGCGAGGCGGCCATCGTGGCGTTGGGCTTCGCTTTCGGCCAGCTGGGCCTGCACCGGGTGGAGGCCGCCTGCCTGCCCACCAACCAGCCCAGCCAGGGCCTGCTGGAGAAGGTGGGCTTTGTGCGAGAGGGGTATGCGCGCGGCTATCTGCGCATCGATGGCCGTTGGGCCGATCATGTGCTGTACGCCATCCTGCGCGATGATTGGCGCGGTTGACGGTTTGTAGTCGGCCACGGCGGCTTTAACGCCGGTGACCCGATGGCCGACCGTGGCGGTCGACTGTGGCGCGGCTCATCGACAAACAAAAGCGGCGCCCCGTGAGGGACGCCGCCTTGAACTTTCGCGCTATCGAAAGGCTCAGTGCTTCAGCTGGGCCTTGGCGATCGCCGCCTTCACTTCCTCGATGCTTTCCTTCACGCGGTTGGACAGCACGTCGGCGGCTTCGCTGTTGGACTTGGCGACCAGCTCGGCCAGTTCCTTGATGTTGGCCAGCGCCTTTTCGAAGGCGGTCTTGACCAGCTCAGCCTGCTTCGCGACCTTGTCTTCCGGCGAACCGACGGACAGGAAGTCGGAAACCACGGAGGAGGTCTCCTCCAGGCTCTGGCGCAGGATTTCGGCCTGGCGGCGCAGGACGGCCTGGATGCCTTCCACGGCCAGCTGGTTGGCGGCCGTCACGGCCTCGATGTTCTTCCGCTGGGCGGAGACGAAGGCGTCGACATCGATGCCGGGCACCTTGTAGTCAGCCAGCGTCTTGCTGAAATCGATCTTGGTGAATTCCGCGAACTTGGACGGATCGAAGAACTTCGTCATGTCGAAATCGAGAAACGGGTTGGTCGCCATAGTGTCAGTTCCCTATACGGCTTGCGCCGCTGCGGTGCGGCAATTCCGAGGGGATAATGCTCGGGGAGGCCCGGCCGGTCAACCGTTTTTGTGCACCGCACAATGAACTCTTTAGGCTAGTGCGCCCCGCCGGGTACCGCCACAGGTCGAACTGGTCACGGAGGTGCATTGGGCGCCGCCGGTCCGCCTAGGCGACGTCCACGACCCGCGCGCCCGCCAGGCGGGCCAGGACGTCCGGGGCAATGGGAAACACGGCGTTAGGGGTGCCCGCTGCCGCCCAAACCGTAGGAAAAGACAGCAAACGCCGGTCGAACAATGTGACGGGCGTCACCGCGTGACCCAATGGTGGAACACCGCCGATAGGGTAACCGGTGGTCAATCGCACGAATTCCGGATCCGCCCGCACCAGCCGGTCGCCATTCAGACGGTCCGCCAGGGCGCGGGCCACCAGCGCCTCGTTGATACGGGTGGCGCCGGACGCGACCACCAGGACGGGGTTGTTCGTTTCGCGTGTGCGAAAAACGATTGACTTGGCAATCTGTGCTGCGTCGCACCCGATCACGGCCGCGGCCTCCCCCGCCGTGCGGGTGGCCGCGGCGAATTCCACGACATGGATGGGCTGGCCCAGGTCGTTCAGCAGGTTCTGGATCTTCTGCGCGCTGGGGCTGAGGGGACCGGCCATGGTGTCAGCCCGCCAATTCGCGGGACCGCCGGGCGGCGGCATCCACGGCGCGGGTCATAAGCGGTGTCAGCCCAGCCGCCTCGTCCATCAGCACGTCCAGTGCCGCCTGGGTGGTGCCCTTGGGACTGGTGACATTGATGCGCAGCTGGGTGGCGGTGGTGCCGGGTTCACGGTGGAGCAGTTCACCGGCCCCGGTCACGGTGGCGCGTGCCAAGCGTAACGCCAGGTCCGCCGGCAGGCCGGCGGCGGCGGCGGCGGCGGCCAGCGCCTCCACCAGATGGAAGACATAGGCGGGGCCGCTGCCCGATACCGCGGTGACAGCGTCGATCAACCCCTCGTCATCCACCCACACCACCTCGCCCACGGCGCTCAGCAGACGGTGGCAAAGGTCGCGCTGACCATCCGACACGGCGGGGGTGGCGAAGGCGCCGGAAATGCCCCGCCCGACGGCCGCCGGCGTGTTGGGCATGGCGCGCACCAGGGCGGCGGCGTCCCCCAACACCTTCTGGAAGGTGGCCACCGTCTTGCCGGCGGCGATGGACAGGAACACGGCGCGCCCGGCATAGGGCGCGTAGGCCGGCAGCGCCTGGTCCATCACCTGGGGCTTCACCGCCAGCACCACGGCGGCGGGGACGAAATCCGCCGGGATGGCGCCAGCGTCGGCCACGACCAGCGCGTCACCGGCGCCGGAGCCAGCGGCGGACACACCCGGATCGACAATGACCACGCGGCGGACGGTGCCCGCCGCGCGCCAGCCGGACAGCATGGCGCCGCCCATCTTGCCGAAGCCCACCAGCAACAAATCCACTGCCGTCATCCCCGCACCTTATTCATTTCAGTCAAACAGAGGTCCCGGGGTGGGGGCTGTATCAAGCTTCGCCGAGCGTGTCCAGGATGGCGGCGGAAACAGCGTCCGCGGCACTTTTGCCCCCCCAGATGACGAACTGGAACGCGGGATAATAGCGCTCGCATTCCGCCACCGCGATTTCCACCAGATCCTCGATCTGCTCTACGCTGGCGGCCCGGGTCCCGCGCAACAGCAGAGTCTGGCGGAACATCGGCGTGTGCTCTTCGCTGCACACGTCGAAATGGCCCAGCCACATCTTGCCGTTCACCTCGGCCAGCAGTTCGTTGACCGCCACCTTGCGGGCCGGCGGCACCTTCATGTCGAACTGGCAGGAGAACTGCATGGCGCTGACTTCATTCTGCCAAACGAAAAACAGCCGGTAGTCGCACCACCGGCCGTTGATCTCGACGATCATCTCGTCTTCGCTGGCGCGCTCGAACGGCCATTCGTTGGCCGTGACGATCTCCTCAACGATGTCGAGGGGATTATGGGTGTTGCTGCTTGTCTCGACGGCAAGTGCCGACATGATACGCCCTCCTGTCGCGCGCGATGGCAAGGGACGACCTATTCCACCCCGGCGTCATGGCCGAAAACCGTTCCGGCCTAAAAACTCAAAATCTGGTGCTGCCGGGCGTGGAAGCTACCAGGGGTACGGTGCCAGAGGATAACCGGCCCCGCAACCGTCTTCTGCCCCGTCTTCTGCCCCGAGGGGCTACACCGCCCCGCCCGGCCGGCGGGGGCGTGAAGGCCCAAGGCCGGGGCGCCCTGGGTTTGGCGCCCCGGGACCCTTTCAGGCCACGCGTGGCCGGTCAGACCGCCTTGTCATCGGCCGAGGCGGCCGCCGCCTTGGCCACCACCGACTCAAGATGGGTCACCCGGTCCAGCAACGCCTGCTGCAAGGCCATCAGGCGGTTGATCTCATCCTCCTGCGCGCGGGCGCGGGCGGCCATTTCCTTCACCGCCTCGAATTCATCCCGGCTGACCATGTCAAGGCCGCTCAGCACGCGTTCCAGACGCTGGCGCACATGGGTCTCCACCTCATTCTTCAGCCCGGCCACGGCGCCCATGGCGCCCCCGGCCACGCGGGCCAAATCGTCCAGCACCTTATTATCCACCTGCATCGCCTCAACCCTCGAAGTGCCCCCGGCGCCCCGCCGCACCCCGCGAAACGGGGTCGATGGACGCGCGGTCAATGAAGCGGCCATTATCGTCCCCCCTATTCGCAGGTGCAACAGCGCCTTGGGGGAGCCGACTGAGGCCATCAGTCCCATGGGTGGCGGTTGCGACCCCGGCCCCGGAACCCTATAAAGCCCAGCAGCCGGTCTTATCCATGCGCCTGGCCCGCCCCTCGGGATCTCTGCCCCGTGGGTTAGCGGCCATGTGGGGGTGGAACCATACCGGGACAAGGCCTGCCGGTGAGCCCAGCGCCCGCCGCATGCCTGTTCCAGAAGACGTCCATGGGGATTTCCGCAGCATCATGGCCCTCGCCTTTCCTGACATCAGCCCCACCATCGTGGAAATCGGCCCCTTCGCCCTGCGCTGGTACGCGCTGGCCTACATCGTCGGCGTGACCCTGGGCTACCGCCTGGCCCTGGGCATGGCGCGGCGCATGAAGGGCCGCCCGACACCGACTGAGCTGGACGACTTCCTGGTCTGGGCGGTGGTGGGGGTGCTGGCCGGCGGCCGCATCGGCTTCATCCTGTTCTACAATCTGGACTTCTACCTCCAGAACCCGCTGGACATGCTCAAGGTCTGGCACGGCGGCATGTCCTTCCACGGCGGCATGGCCGGCGTGGCGTTGGCCATCCTGCTGTTCGCCCGGCGGCGCGGCTTCAATCCGCTGGTGTTGGGCGACCTCGCCGCCGTGGCCGCCCCCATCGGCCTGTTCCTGGGCCGCCTGGCCAACTTCGTGAACGGGGAGCTGTGGGGCCGGCCCACCGATGTGCCCTGGGGCATGGTGTTCCCCCACGCGCCTGACGGTCTGCCCCGCCACCCCAGCCAGCTGTACGAGGCCGGGCTGGAGGGCGTCGTGTTGTTCAGCGTCCTGTTCCTGCTGTCGCGGCTGCCCGCGGTGCGTGACCGCACCGGCACCCTGACCGGCGCCTTCCTCATCGGCTACGCCCTCTGCCGCATCACCGCGGAGTTTTTCCGTGAGCCCGACGCGCAGTTGGGCTTCCTGCTGGGCGGCGGCGTCACCATGGGCCAGATCCTGTCCATTCCCATGGCCCTGATCGGCGTGGCGCTGGTGGCGCTGGCCCGGCGCCGCGCGCCGGCGACCGCCTGATGATCGCCGAGGCCAGTGGCACCCTGGCGGATCACCTCATCCGCCGCATTGGCCGCGAGGGCCCGTTGCGCCTGTCCATTTTCATGGCGGAGGCGCTGGGTCATCCCACGCTTGGCTATTACACCACCCGCGATCCCCTGGGGGTGGCTGGCGACTTCACCACCGCGCCCGAGATCAGCCAGATGTTCGGCGAGCTGCTGGGCCTGTGGTGCGCCCAGTCCTGGCTGACCCTGGGCTCGCCCACGCCGGTGCATCTGGTGGAACTGGGCCCCGGGCGCGGCACCCTGATGGCCGACGCGCTGCGCGCCATGGGCCGGGTGCCCGGTCTGACCGCCGCGCTGCGCGTCCATATGGTGGAGACCAGTCCCGCCCTGCGCGCCCGGCAGCGGGCGACGCTGGCGGCCCTGCCCACCGCCGTGCTGCCGCCCCATTCCATCGCCTGGGCCGACAGTCTCGAGGCGGTGCCCGAGGGACCGCTGTTGTTGCTGGCCAATGAGTTCTTTGACGCGCTGCCCATCCGCCAGATGCAGAAGACCGCGCGTGGCTGGGCCGAACGCTGCGTCACCTGGCTGCCGGCCGAGCGCCGCTTCGCCTGGGCGCTGGACGCCACGGGCGGGGCCGAGCTGTTGGTGCCGCCGGCGTTGCGGGGGGCGGAGGAGGGGGGCGTGGTGGAGCTGTGCCCCGCCGCCCTGACCGTGGCGGGAGAGATCGGCCGGCGACTGGCGGCCGCCCCCGGGGCGGCGCTGGCCGTGGACTACGGCTATGACGCCCCGCCGCTCGGCGACACCTTGCAGGCGGTGCGCAACCACGCTTATGCCCCGGTGTTGGATGCCCCCGGCCTGGCGGACCTGACCGCCCATGTCGATTTCCGCACCCTGGCGGCCACCGCCGTGTCGGCCGGGGCCCAAGCCCATGGGGTCGTGGACCAGGGCACGTTGCTGGGGCGCCTGGGCATCAGGCAGCGCGCCGACGCTCTGAAGCGGGCCGCGACGTCCCCCCAAGCCCACGCCATCGATCTGGCGCTGGACCGTTTGACCCATCCCGATCACATGGGCCGCCTGTTCAAGGCCCTGGCGCTGACCAGCCCCGGCTGCCCCCCGCCCGCAGGCTTCGACGCAGCAGAAGGCTGAAGACCATGACCGCCGCCCCCATTCCCCCGGACCGCGCCTTCATCACCCTGGATGCCCTGGACCTGCCGGGCGTCCGCCACGGTTACTTCACCCGGCGCGACGGCGTGTCCGGCGGACTGTACGCCGGGCGCAATGTCGGTTTCGGCTCCAACGACGATGCCGGCCTGGTGGCGGAGAATCGGGCGCGCTGCGCCGCCGACCTGGGGCTTGGGGCTGACAGCCTGGTCACCGTCTATCAGGTGCACAGCCCCACCGTGGTGACGGTCGACCGGCCCTGGCCCAGGGAGGAGGCGCCGCAGGCCGATGCCCTGGTCACCCGCCAGCGCGGCATCGCCCTGGGTATCCTGACCGCCGATTGCGTGCCCGTGTTGTTCGCCGATGCCGAGGCCGGCGTGGTGGGGGCGGCGCACGCCGGTTGGAAGGGCGCCTTCACCGGTGTGCTGGAGGCCACGGTGGCGGCCATGGTGGCCCTGGGCGCCGACCCCGCCCGCATTGTCGCCGGTGTCGGCCCCCATATCGGTGCCCGCTCCTACGAAGTGGGGCCGGAGTTCGAGGCGCGCTTCCTGGACGCCGATGGCGACAACCGCCGCTTTTTCCAGGCCGGTACGCGGGCCGGCCATCCCCTGTTCGACATCGGGGCCTATGTCGGCCACCGGCTGGCCGGATGCGGATTGGATACAATAGCCGACACCGGTCACGACACGGTTGCGCAAGAAGATCTGTTTTTCAGCTATCGCCGCGCCACGCTGCGGCGCGAAGCCGATTATGGGCGTCATATCAGTGTGATAGCCCTGTCGCCTGGGCCCTGAGGCGGGCCGCTCCGCACCGTCCTACCCCTGTACGGGCGCATGCCCCCTGTGCCGTGATCGCGGGGGGCTGCGGTTTACAGGGTGGGGTCCGGCTGATATGGTCCGCGCGCCTTTATGAAGGTATGAAGACGCCCCGGCGTCGCCCACTTCCTACTCAAAAGAGCGACCCATGAAGCTCATCGCCGGCAACAGCAATCGTCCGCTTGCCGAGGCCATCTCGGTCTGCCTGAAGGTTCCGCTGACGAAGGCCAGCATCCGGCGCTTCAGCGACATGGAAGTCTTCGTGGAGATCCTGGAGAACGTCCGTGGCGAGGACGTGTTCGTCATCCAGTCCACCTCCTACCCGGCCAACGACAACCTGATGGAACTGCTGGTCACCATCGACGCGCTGCGTCGTGGCTCGGCCCGGCGCATCACCGCGGTGCTGCCCTATTACGGCTATGCCCGCCAGGACCGCAAGACCGGCCCCCGCACCCCGATCTCGGCCAAGCTGGTCGCCAACCTGATCACCACCGCCGGCGCCAACCGCGTGCTGACCATGGACCTGCACGCCGGCCAGATTCAGGGCTTCTTCGACATCCCCACCGACAATCTGGTGGCCGCCCCGGTGTTCGTGCAGGACATCGAGGCCACCATGGGCCGCGAAAACCTAATGATCGTGTCGCCCGACGTGGGCGGCGTAGTCCGCGCCCGCGCCATCGCCAACCGCCTGGACGCCGATCTGGCCATCATCGACAAGCGGCGTGAGCGCGCCGGCGTGTCGGAGGTCATGAACGTCATCGGCGACGTGACCGGCCGCCACTGCATCCTGGTCGACGACATCGTGGATAGCGCCGGCACCCTGTGCAACGCCGCCGTGGCCCTGAAGGAACGGGGGGCCCTGTCGGTGCGCGCCTACGTCACCCACGGCGTGCTGTCCGGTGGCGCCGTCGCCCGCGTGGCGCAGTCGCCGCTGGAGGCGCTGATCACCACCGACAGCATCCAGGCGACCGAGGCCGTGCGCGTCTCGCGCAATGTCCGCCACCTGACGGTCGCCCCGCTGATCGCCGAAGCCATTGAGCGCATCAGCCACGAGAAGTCGGTGTCGTCTCTCTTCGACTGAACCTTCGGTCAGTCGCGCCCGTCTCTTCGACTGACGCTCCATCCGATAGGACCCGGTACCCTTGAAGGCGGCCTCATGGCCGCCTTCTTGGATCTGTGTCTTGACTCCGGGCCCTCGCGCGCATACACCCGCGCATTCCGACCGCGCTCAGCACCCCTGGAGGCTGGCGCATTTTCTTAAGGAGAGTACCAATGACCCAGATTATCGCGCTCGCCGCCGAGGCGCGGAACGGGGCAGGCAAGGGGACCGCCCGTCAGACCCGCCGCGATGGCCGCATCCCTGCCGTGATCTACGGCAACAAGGAAAAGCCTGTGACGATCTCCTTGGAGGCCGTCCACTTCACCCGCGTCCTGCACAAGCCGGGCTTCTTCACCCATCTGTACGACGTCACCGTCGATGGCGTGACCACCCGCACCCTGCCGCGCGACGTCCAGTTCGATCCGGTGACGGACCGTCCCCTGCACGTCGACTTCCTGCGCGTCAGCGAGACCACCGAGATCGTCGTGAAGATCCCGGTGGAGTTCGTGGGCCACGAAGCCAGCCCCGGCCTGAAGCGTGGCGCCGTGCTGAACATCGTCCGCCACGAGGTGGAACTGCACGTCCGCGCCAACAACATCCCGGAACACCTGACGGTGAACCTGGACGGCGTTGACGTCGGCGCGTCCATCCACATCAGCGGCGTGGCGCTGCCGGAAGGCGCCCGTCCGGTCATCGACCGCGACTTCACCATCGCCACCGTCGCCGCTCCCTCGGGCCTGAAGTCCGAAGAGAACGCGGCGGCTGCCGAAGCCTGATAACAGACGATGCGGTTGGTCGTCGGTCTGGGCAACCCTGGCCCGGAATACGCAGGCCATCGCCACAACGTCGGCTTCATGGCGGCGGACGAACTCGCCCGTCGCCATCGGTTCGGCCCCTGGAAGAAGCGCTTCCAGGGGCTGATCACCGAGGGGCAGATCGGCCCCGAGAAAATCCACCTGTTAAAACCGCAGACCTTCATGAACCTGTCCGGCCAATCGGTCGGGGAGGCGATGCGTTTTTACAAGATGACGCCCGAGCAGGTCATCGTCCTGTATGACGAACTGGACCTGCCGCCCGGCAAGCTGCGCGTCAAGAAGGCCGGCGGCGCCGGCGGCCACAACGGCATCCGCTCCATCGACGACCATATCGGCAAGGACTACTGGCGCGTGCGCCTGGGCATCGGCCACCCGGGGGACAAGACCCTGGTGCACGGCTGGGTGCTGTCCAACTTCGCCAAGGCCGACCAGACCTGGCTGGTGCCCTTCCTGGACGCCATCGTCAGCGACTTCCCCCTGATGACCGAGGGGGAGCCGGAGAAGTTCCAAAGCCGCATCGCGCTGGCGACCCAGCCGGCCAAGCCCGCCAAGGCGGCGGCCCCTGGCTCCAGCTAAGGCGCGCCCCGTGCCTGCGGAATTCCATGATGACGGCCGTTCCTGGCTGCTTTTTTCCTGATCCGGCGTGGCTCCGGTGGCGTCCTTGTCGCCCCCTCCTTTGCCGCCGATAGACGAACGGCCCGGGATCATCTCCCGGGCCGCTGTCGTTTGTGCCGAGGGGGGGTCTTACCAGCTGAGGCGGAGGCCGGCGGTGAAGACGTGGTCGGTTTCGTGCCGGCGGAGCGTGCCGTCGTAGTTGGCGTAGAGGTTGAGGTTGTCGCTTTCCTGCAGGGTGAGGCCCCCGCCGATGCCCAGCGCGTTGGCGCCGGTGTCGGGGCCGGTCACGGCGAAGGTTGTGCCGGCGAAGGCAGCCTGGCTGGTCAGGGCCCGGTCGCGGAAGTCGTGCAGCCAGGATGCCCGGACGGTGGGGGTGATCACCGTGCCGCCGTCCGTCTTCCAGCTGCCGCTGGCCCGGGCGCCGACGCTGCTCTGCAGGGCGGTGGCGTCCAGATCCTGCAGCACCAGGTTCAGGGCGCCGGCCCCTGTTTCCGTGAAGCCATTGCGGCCGACCCGCAGCCACTGGATGCCGGCCTGTGGCTCCAGGGTCAGGTTGGAGACCCGCACCCGGTAGCCGGCGGTGACGCCCGCGCCCAGTTCGTCGCCGGTGGTGTGGCCGAAGGCGGTGCGGCTGAGGCCGCCGAAGCCCATGGTTCGCGCCGTGTCGTACCGGTCGTAGGTGTAACCGGCGTTGCCGGCGACGAACAGGCCGTCCCCCAGGTCGGCATTGCCATAGGCCGACAGGCCATAGCTGCTGGTCTCGTTCGACCCGCCGGAGGTGCTTTGCAGCAGCGTGCCGGCCAGGCCCAGGGTCACGCCCGGCGCCACCGTGCGGTCACCACCGAACAGGCCGCCGCCGGTGTTGCTGTGCCCGCCCTGGGCGTTGCCGTCGCTGTCGACGCGCGAGAACGCCCCCAGGCCTTGGGCCCAGAAGTGCCAGCCGTCCTCGGCCGCCGAACCGGCGGCCATGCCGCGTTCATCGGCTGGCGCCGCCTCACCCCCGCTGGCCATGCTGGTGTAGAGGGTGCGGCCTACCAGTTGGGCCTGCATGGTGCCCTGCATGCCGCCCGACACGCCGTCGCGCACCGCCGCCAGGCGCTGGCCCAGCACCTGGGTGGCCGCCAGGCCCCGGGTCAGGCTGTAGGCGGCGATGTTGGCGTGGGCGCTGCCGCCGATCTGCGCCAGGGCGTCCAGGGACGCCGCCGTGCTGGGCAGGCTGTAGAGGGCTTTCAGCACGGTGGCCAGGTCGCTGCCGGCCGAGGCATTCAGGCCCGCCACCACCCGGCCCAGCGCCTGCTGGTTAGCGCTGGCGCCCAGGGACGCCAGGCTGCCATAGGTGGGGGTGACGAACAGGTCGACGGCGTTGGTGGCGTACAGCGCCGTGAACTGCGTGCCTTCGGCCAGGCCGCTGGCCGGCTGGACGACGCTCGCGAAGGTGCCGCTGACGCCGCCCGCCGCCTGGACGACGGTGAAATCCGTGCCCAGGCCGGGGGTGTAGGTGTTGCTGGCGTTGCCGGTGATGCCGCGCAGCTTGGGGGTCAGCACGGCGCCCGAGCCGATGACGTAGCTGCCGCCGGTGACAAGCACGCGGGAATAGTTGCCCGCGCCGGACCCGGTGCCCGTGCCATCGATGTCGATGGACAGCACCGACTTGGCGCCCTGGGTCAGGCCCTTGGTGAAGGTCAGTGTGCCCGGCGAGTTACCCGGCGCCAGGATGCCGGAGACCGAGGCCGACCCGGTGACCACGCCGCTGCCTCGCAGCGCGCCGCCATCGCCGATGGAGACGGCGCCGCTGATGGTACCGTTCATCGCGACCTTGCCGCCATCCACCGTCACCGATTGGCTGATGGTGCCGCTGGCGTCCACTGTCATCACCGCCGTGGCCGACGCGATCTGCGAGGCCGACACGGTCGTGCCGGACACCTGCACCGGAGCATTCACACCGCCGGAAATCGACAGGCTGCCACCAGTGACCTGCACCGCCTGGCTGCTGACGATGGTGCCGCCGCTGGCCACCGATACATTGCCGCCGCTGATCGTCACCGGCGCGGTGACGGTGCCGCCGACGTTGACGCTACCAGCACTGGCGGTGAGGGACTGGGTCACGAGGCCGCCGCTGCTGATGGACAGCGTGGCGCCGGAACCTGAGACGGTCACGGGTGCGGCTATGGTGCCGCCGACGTTGACGGTGCCGGCGCTGGCGGTGAGGGCCTGGGTCACGAGGCCGCCGCTGCTGATGGACAGCGTGGCGCCGGAACCTGAGACGGTCACGGGGGCGGCTATGGTGCCGCCGACGTTGACGCTACCAGCACTGGCGGTGAGGGACTGGGTCACCAGTCCGCCGCTGTCGATCGACACGCTGGCGCCGGAACCTGAGACGGTCACGGGGGCGGCTATGGTGCCGCCGACGTTGACGGTGCCGGCACTGGCGGTGAGGGACTGGGTCACGAGGCCGCCGCTTGTGATGGACAGTGTGGCGCCGGAACCTGAGACGGTCACGGGTGCGGCCACGGTTCCCGCCACACTGACGTTGCCGGCACTGGCGGTGAGGGACTGGGTCACGAGGCCGCCGCTGCCGATGGACAGCGTGGCGCCGGAACCTGAGACGGTCACGGGTGCGGCTATGGTGCCGCCGACGTTGACGGTGCCGGCGCTGGCGGTGAGGGACTGGGTCACGAGGCCGCCGCTGCTGATGGACAGCGTGGCGCCGGAACCTGAGACGGTCACGGGGGCGGCTATGGTGCCGCCGACGTTGACGCTACCAGCACTGGCGGTGAGGGACTGGGTCACCAGTCCGCCGCTGTCGATCGACACGCTGGCGCCGGAACCTGAGACGGTCACGGGGGCGGCTATGGTGCCGCCGACGTTGACGGTGCCGGCGCTGGCGGTGAGGGACTGGGTCACGAGGCCGCCGCTTCTGATGGACAGTGTGGCGCCGGAACCTGAGACGGTCACGGGTGCGGCCACGGTTCCCGCCACACTGACGTTGCCGGCGCTGGCGGTGAGGGACTGGGTCACGAGGCCGCCGCTGCTGATGGACAGCGTGGCGCCGGCGCCTGAGACGGTCACGGGTGCGGCTATGGTGCCGCCGACGTTGACGGTGCCGGCGCTGGCGGTGAGGGACTGGGTCACGAGGCCGCCGCTGCTGATCGACACGCTGGCGCCGGAACCTGAGACGGTCACGGGGGCGGCTATGGTGCCGCCGACGTTGACGGTGCCGGCGCTGGCGGTGAGGGCCTGGGTCACGAGGCCGCCGCTGCTGATGGAGAGCGTGGCGCCGGCGCCTGAGACGGTCACGGGGGCGGCTATGGTGCCGCCGACGTTGACGGTGCCGGCGCTGGCGGTGAGGGCCTGGGTCACGAGGCCACCGCTGCTGATGGACAGCGTGGCGCCGGAACCTGAGACGGTCACGGGGGCGGCTATGGTGCCGCCGACGTTGACGGTGCCGGCGCTGGCGGTGAGGGATTGGGTCACGAGGCCACCGCTGCTGATGGACAGCGTGGCGCCGGCGCCTGAGACGGTCACGGGGGCGGCTATGGTGCCGCCGACGTTGACGGTGCCGGCGCTGGCGGTGAGGGACTGGGTCACGATGCCGCCGCTGCTGATGGAGAGCGTGGCTGTGCTGTTGCCGACCTCGATCGGGGCGGCGATCACGCCAGCGACATTGACCGCGCCGCCGGAAAGCTGCATCGGCTTGTCGCTGGCGATCACCCCACCGCTGGTGACGGAGAGATTGCCCGATGAGACCTGGATGGGTGCGGACGTGTTCACCACGCCGCCACTGCCCACCGACACATCGCCGCCGCTGACCGACACTGGCGCCGTCACGGTGCCCAACACCGCCACTGAGCCACCGCTCACATTCACTGTCTGGGTGCCGGCGATGGTGGCGCCGGCGCCAAGGCTGACCGTACCCGAAGACACTTGGCCAACCGAGGCGCTACCGCCGCTGATGTTCACCGATCCGCCAGCGATGGTGTTCAGTGTCGATTGACCGCCACTGATACTCACCGTGCCGCTGCTGATGGTGTTCAGCGTAGGCGTGCCGGCTGTCACGTTCACCGTGCCGCCCGTCACTTGATCCACCGTGGTGCTGGACCCGCCACCAATCGTGGTGGTGCTCCCCGATCCGATGCTGCCGACAGTCCCCGTGCTGGCGTCGCCGATGTTGACGATAAGGTCCGTCTGGTTGCCGACAACGGTGGTGCTGGTGGTCAAGATGTGACCTGGGGCCACCAGATTATAGCCGGCATAGGTCGACGTCGTGTCGCCGGCCATCACGATGGTGTAGGTCTGGCCATCCACCAGCGTGAAGCCGGAAGTTGGATTCAGGATGATGGCGCCGCCGCTGATGGCCGCATTGCCAGTGACATTCAAGCCGCCATAGATACTGGTCGACGCCACATTGATGAGCAGCACCCCCGAACCGGACTGGGCATAGTTGCCCGCCACGTTGACTATGGTATCGAGTCGCAGCGTGGCGCTGCCGCTGTTGGTCAGCGTGTGGCTCCCTAAAGCCACGTCCGCGGCCAGCGCGACGTTACCGCTGGCTAGCACCACGTTGCTGAGCGTGTTGACGATGGTGGCGCCGACGATGGACTGGCCCACGCCGGCCAAGTCGGTGAACAGGCCGAAATTGTCGCCGCTGCCGCCCACGATCAGCAGGTCGCGGGAGGAGTTGTTGATGATGTTGCCGGCGATGACGCCCTGGTTCACCAGGGTGCCCAGGACGCCGGTGCTGGCGATGGTCAACGCCCCCAGGGTGCCGCCGATGGAACCGCCGGGCAGGTTCATGAGGGTGTTGATGGTGCCGATGCCGACATCGATGCCGAAGCCGGTGCCGCTGATCAAGCCACTGTTGGTCAGCACGCCGATGCGGCCGCCCACAATCACAGCGGTGGTGGAGGTTCCCGCCGCCGTGAAGTTCCGCGTCACCATCGTGCTGTCCACCGCCAGGCCCGTATTGCCGCCGGAGATGCCACCGCTGTTGGACAGTGTTCCAATGACGCCGCTGGTGGCCAAGCCGATGTTATCGGTTTCGATGGTGCCGGCGTTGGTCAGGGTGCCGATAGTGGATACCACCGTCACCGTGCCATCCGCCGTGTCCATCACCATGATGTCGTTGTTGATGCCAATGGAACCGGACACCCGGCCATTGTTCACCAGGGTGCCGATGGTGCCGCCGATATTGTCGATGCCCCGGTTCCCGACGGTGAAGCCGGCACTGAAGACATAGCTGCCGGAGCCGTCGATGGTGCCGTTATTCACCAGGGTGCCGATGAAGGCGTTGACGTTCTGTACGCCCGCCGCAGGGGCCGGCCGCCAACTGGCGATGCCGGAAATATGGCCGTTGTTGGTCAGCCCACCGATGGTGCTTTGGATCGTGGTGGTACTGAAGCCGCCGTTGCCGATGCCGCCGGAGATCTGGCCGTCGTTGACCAAAGTGCCGAGAGTGCCGTTGTTGGATACGCTGCTGATCGTTCCGGTACCCCTGTTAACCAGGGAGCCGAGGGAGCCCAGGGTGGCGATTCCAATACCAGCATTGTTGTCAGAGATAATGAGGCCGGCATTGATGATGGTCCCGACCCTGCCACCGATCCATAGGAGGGTCCCTGCGCTGCGGATGGTCCCGCCCGCGTGGTTGTCGATAAGGCCAATTGTACCGCTGATATAGGAGCCGTCGTCAGAGAAATAGCCATCAACAAAGATGTCGCCGATGATGACGCCGCCATTGGCGATGGTGCCAATGGCACCGGAATTTGAGATGGCGTCGCCACTGTGGAAGTCGGGAAGGCCACCAAGGACACCGGCTATGGTGGCGCCTGCTTGGTTGACGATTGCCCCGATTGTTCCGCCGTTGGTGATGGCCGTACCACGGGCGAAGGTGCCAGCCGCCCCGATGGTACCGACAATGACCGCGCTCGTCTGGTTAAGGATGCTCCCGATGGTTCCGCGATTGGCGACGGCCGTGGGATAGAAACCAAAGTCGGCCGAAGTGCCGGCAATGGTACCGCCGTTGCTCAACGCACCGATGGTGCCGAGATTGGCCACGCCAGTGCGCCCGCCCCGGATCATGCCCTCATTGTTGAGCGCGCCGATGAATGCCGTCGACGCGGCATTGGCGATACCAATGCCGGCGACGCCTTGGATGGTGCCGCTGTTGGCCAGCATATCGATGGTGCTGGCAAGAGGAGCCAGGGGCGTCAAAATCGTGGAGGTTGTGATCTGGCCGAAATCAGGGCCAACCGTCGTCTGGTGGGTGATTTCCACCACGGTTTCTTGGCCGTTGACGATGCCGGACTGACCGCCGCTAAGCAGGCCGGAGTTCGTCAACGTCCCAATGCTGCCTGCACGGGGCATGCTGTCGGTCCGCAGGGCGAATTCCAGATCGTAGTAGACTTGCCGCACCGTGCCAAAGTTCTGCAGGCCGCTGCCGGCGGCGGCGATGGTACCGCTGTTCGCCATGCTGCCGATGGTGCCGACACCGCCAACACCGACCAGATCCGCCGTGATCACGCCGCTGTTGTCAATGGACCCGACGGTGGCACCATAGATGGTGCTCACACCCAGGAGACTGCTGGCGAATCCTTTCAACAGGATGCCGGTGCCGCCTGCGCCGGCGGCGATGCTGCCGGCATTGGCCAAGCTGCCCAGCGCCACGGTGTTCATGGTGCCGCCCACCTGGATGCCCGCTTGGATGCCAGCGATCATGCCCCCGGTGGCGTTCAGTAGAAGGCCGGTCCGCGCCGCCAGCACGTCCACGCCAACAGCGGCCGTCCCCACGGTGTCCTGGATCAAGCCGCCGTTCAGCAGCGTGCCGATGCTGCTACCCACCTCGATGGCGGCCGTGGGCCCCCTTCCCAGGATGCTGCCGCCCGCCTGGTTGGTGAGGGTGCCGATGCTGCCGTTGGCAGGAAGGCTGACATAGGGATTGACGCTTTGGCTGGTAAGAACGCCAACAGCCCCGCTGATGACGCCGCTATTGGTTATGGTCCCCACATTGGCCGAATTGACGATCAGGCCACCGCTGGAACTGTAGCCCGGCGAGATGGTGTTCACGCCCACGCCCAGAATGGTGCCGGCGTTGGTGATGGCACCGATGGTGGTGGGGGGGACTTGGGCAGAGACCCCACCCCCCACCGCCAAGCCCTGAACCTGGCCTTGGATCAGGCCGGAGTTCGCGATCGAGGACACGACGGCGGGGCCGGAAACTGACACACCGGCACGGGAATAGGCCCCGTACGTCCCTATGGTGCCTCCTGAAAGGTTGGACAGCGTACCCAAGGTCGCGACGGTGTACGTGGAGGAATAAGAATAACCACTTACACCGACGCCGCTGATTGAGCCGCCGTTCACCAGGGTGCCGACGGTGGCTGTGCCGATGGTGACGCCACCGCCCCCCTGGCCACCGGCGATGGTGGCGCCAGCATTGTTGCGGATGACCGTCACGACGGCGCCATTGGCAACGGACAACGCCGTGCCGCCGTAGGTGATGGTGTCCCCGAAAGACGCGGAGCCGGCCAGGATCTGGCCATCGTTGACGATGGCCCCGACCGTCTCGTGGCCGCCGATGGCCAAGCCGCCGCTGCCACCGTTGATGGTTCCACCGGAATGGTTGGCGATGGTTCCGATCTGACCCACGACCGTACCATATGAGAGCAACTGTATGGCCGTGCCGCTGGCGATCGAGGAGTTGCCCCCGATCAGGCCGTCATTGACCAGCGCACCAATGGCACCGCCCTGGAACTGCAGCGCGTTCATGGCGGTGATGGTGCCACCGGCCAGGTTCAGCAGGCTGTCGATCCGCGGCTGCGTGGTGCCGGCCAGGCCGGACAGGGACCCGGTCAACGCGACGTAATAGCCCTTGATCAGGCCGCTGTTGGATAGGGTTCCAATGGTGCCGCCCATCAACTGGATCGCGCCGTTGTTCTGCTGAATCGTGCCGGTGCTGGTGTTGATCAGGCTGCCGATGCTGGCCACCGACTGGCCCACCGCCCCGTCGGAAGTCAGGCTGATGCCCGCACCGGAGAAGACGGTGCCACCACCGATCAGGCCCCTGTTGACCAGCGTGCCGATGGTGCTGTCAACCAAGCGGATCGCGGTGCCGCCGGCGAAGGTGCCGCCGATGCTGTTGATCAGGGTGCCGATGCTACCCGCGCTGGCGGTACCGGAGATGACCGTGCCATCGAGTACCAGGCCGGCACTGTAATAGCCCGTGCCGATGACGGTGCCGGCGTTCGCCAAGGTGACGATGCGGGCATTGCTTTCCAGGCCAATGCTGCCGCCGACGATGGTGCCGCCCGCGTCGTTGAGCAGACTGCCGATGGTCAACCCTGAGACCAAGGTACTGAAGGTCGAAGCGATGGTGTCGTAGCGCAGAAGCGGGCTGACATCCGCAACAACACCCGCCGAAAGGATACCGGTGATCAGGCCGGCATTGTGCAGCGTTCCCACCGTGCCACCTGTCAGCAGGGCGCCCACGGTCCCACCGCGGATGGTGCCCCCGGAATGGTTGTCGACGACGCCCGCCGACCAAGCGGTGTCATAGTTGTTGCCGAAGGAAAGGCCGCTGGTGTTGCCGCTGATGAGACCACCGTTGCTCAAGGTGCCGATGGAACCGGCATAGGCGGCGATACCCGTATTGAAACCGGAGATGACGCCGGTGGCACGGTTGCTCAAGGTGCCGATACCGGTGTCCACCAGATTAAGGCCCCGAGAGATCGAGATCCCGAGACCGGAAATCATGCCATCATTGGCCAATGTGCCGATAGTCGCATCGGCTGCTGTCAGTCCATTCTGCCCGGAGATCCGCGCCGCAGTACCGTTGGTCAAAACGCTTATGGACCCGGCGACATTAATGGAATGGCCAACGGTATCGAAATACGGGCCACCGAAGACAGCTATACCTGCGCCATTCACTCCGGCGATTGTTCCACTATTGGCAACCGTGCCGATATCGCTTCGGTCCACCACCAAGCCGGTGTTCTGAGCGCTGATCGTGCCACCAGCATCGTTCAGTAGGGTTCCGATACTGCCAAGATGGGTGATGCCGGACGCCGCCGCGCCGCTCACCACCATGCCATAGCCGCTATTGCCGGTACCGCCGATGAAGCCACTGTTCGTGACCGTGCCGATTGTGCCCGTCTGGAGGCGGAGACCCGTTCCGCTACCGGCGATGACGGCACCGGCAGCATTGGTGATGCTGCCGATGGTGACGGTCTGATAAACTGGGTCGTTCGTTATCAGCTCGCTCACGCTAATGCCAGCGTAGGTGCCGAAAATGGTGCCGTAATTGCCGACGCCGCCAAGCGTGCTGCGGCCGTTGATGTTCAGCCCGTTGTCTGTGCCGACGATGGTGCCCGTGACGCTGTTGATCACGGTGCCCAACACTGCCGCCGTGCCGCTGTTGACTTCGCCACCAATGTAGACGGCGCCCGCCAGCAAACCTGCATTGCTCAAGGTATCCAGCGTACCGCTGTCGAGCCTGACGCTGTTATGACCACTGATGGTGCCGCCCAACTGATTATCGATCTGCGTAATTGTCGGAACGAAGAATCCGCCAACGACGCTGCCGTTCTCAAAATGGGTAATGGTGGCCGCGTAGACTTCCAGCCCAGCGCCGCCCACCTCACCCGCAATAACGCCACTATTGGCCACCGTGCCGATCGTGACGCCGCCCATTTGCATGCCACCGATGATGCCGCCGCCGCTGGCATTGATGATCCGATCGGCCGTGAAAGCCTCAAGGTCAGCGCCAGTGCCGAAGGTGGCCTTGATAAGGCCGCTGTTTAGAATCGTGCCGATGCTTCCATCTGAGAGCTTTAACGCATGGGTGCCCCCGGCAATGACACCACCGGCAGCGTTGATCAGCGTCCCGACAAACGGGGCACCCGGCGACAAGGAAGCGGACATGATGATACCTGCGGACGCCGTTCCGGTGATGGTGCCGCTGTTTGTCAATGTGTCGATCACGCCGCTGTTGAGGGAAATGCCCTGGTAACCAAGGATGGTACCGGACTGGCCGTTGATCAGCTGCGAGATCGACGCAATGGCTGGAATGGATCCCACAATGCTAAAAGTGTGGGAATCCAATTGGTAAAGATATTCAGACGTCAAGTTGATGGCCCCACCGAAACTGGAGCCAAGAATGGAACCGTTGTTCACGAGACTGCCGATGGTTCCCCCCGTCAGCTTGATGGCGACGTTATCGCCAAAGCCGGACGAGGCGATCACCGCGCCCTGCAAGTTCATCAGCGTATCGATGCCAGCGATGGTGGGGACCGAGCCCCCGACGCTCAATTGAGACGCCAGCACAATCCCTACGACCCCACCGATTGTGCCGCTGTTGGTGAGGTTGCCGGCGTGGCTGAACACCTGAATGCCGACCCCCTGGCCACTTGGTGGTGAGGCCAGGATGGTACCGCTGTTGGCGATCACGTCGATCGGGCGGGCGAATTCCACGCCCACGGCATTTGCCAGACTGCCCTGGGCCAGAATTGTCCCGGTATTGGAGAAGACCGACGTCGTCCCCTCCACATCGACGCCGATCGCGACACCGTTGCTGATGTTGATCGCTATCAGACCATTGTTGGTGAAGGTACCGATAGTGGCGCCGCTTTGAATCGCTGCCGCTACACTGCTGCTGAACGACCCCGTCACGCTGATAGTGCTGTTGTTCGTCAGATTGCCGGACCCGACGGAGATGGAACCTGATGGCGAGGTTATCGTGGTGTCGGCCCGAGCGCCGGGGGAAGACGCTATGATGGCGAACGCGGAGGCAGAAAGCAGTAGGGTCTTAGCGCGGTTATGGGCGGGGGTGCGCATGGTGGGAAATGCTCCTGAGATATGATTTTCGACGTAATGGGGAGAGCCCGTGCCGCAGGGGTCGGGGGCAAATCTAGGATTTGTCTGGAGTATCTGCCGAACTTGGGGGGCTAGAGCGCAAAGGCTCTCTGACGGTTTTCAAGCCTCCGCTAAGCGGGGGTGACCTCGCGCTGTTCGATCAAGCATTTTATGGGACTGCCCATCTGTTTTACATTTTTAGCTGACAAAAACGCATTCTTCATGGCGGTTAACTCATTTTTGCAAATTAGGAGCTATTCCGCCAGCGTTAGTCCCAATGAAACTTCTCGCAAAGTGGATGGCATACATAAGTATGCTCGCGCGTTGTTTTTGCGTACGCGGGGTTCCGTGGTGGAGAGGCAAATGTGAAGAGGAGCCGCTGCTCTTCAGTCCTCGTGCGCCGCCATCTTCGGTCACCATTAGGGCCGCTTCCGACGGGCTGACCCAGCGGCGTTCGCGCTGGCCCTTTTCCGCCCAGTCCTCCAACTCCCGCTCCACCTCGAGCAGATGGGCGTCGACGGCGCTTGCCCGAGGGCATGACCTTGAAATAATGGAAGGTGCCGATCAGGCCCGCTTCCTCGAACGCTTCGTTCGCCGCCCCGCCCCCGGGCGTTCAGCGTCTTCTCCGGCCAGCCCTTGGGCACCACCCAGCGCCGCGTCTCCCGTGAGGTGATCAGCATCACCTGCAGATGCCCACCCGCACCCGGATGGGGATGGCGGCGTCCTTGTCGCCCCCTCCTTTGCCGCCGATAGACGAACGGCCCGGGATCATCTCCCGGGCCGTTGTCGTTCGCGTTGAGGGGTGTCTTACCAGCTGAGGCGGAGGCCGGCGGTGAAGACGTGGTCGGTTTCGTGCCGGCGGAGCGTGCCGTCGTAGTTGGCGTAGAGGTTGAGGTTGTCGCTTTGCTGCAGGGTGAGGCCGCCGCCGATGCCCAGCGCGTTGGCGCCGGTGTCGGGGCCGGTCACGGCGAAGGTTGTGCCGGCGAAGGCGGCCTGGCTGGTCAGGGCCCGGTCGCGGAAGTCGTGCAGCCAGGATGCCCGGACGGTGGGGGTGATCACCGTGCCGCCGTCCGTCTTCCAGCTGCCGCTGGCCCGGGCGCCGACGCTGCTCTGCAGGGCGGTGGCGTCCAGATCCTGCAGCACCAGGTTCAGGGCGCCGGCCCCTGTTTCCGTGAAGCCATCACGGCCGACCCGCAGCCACTGGATGCCGGCCTGCGGCTCCAGGGTCAGGTTGGAGACCCGCATCCGGTAGCCGGCGGTGACGCCCGCGCCCAGTTCGTCGCCGGTGGTGTGGCCGAAGGCGGTGCGGCTGAGGCCGCCGAAGCCCATGGTTCGCGCCGTGTCGTACCGGTCGTAGGTGTAGCCGGCGTTGCCGGCGACGAAGAGGCCGTCCCCCAGGTCGGCATTGCCATAGGCCGACAGGCCATAGCTGCTGGTCTCGTTGGAGCCGCCGGAGGTGCTTTGCAGCAGCGTGCCGGCCAGGCCCAGGGTCACGCCCGGCGCCACCGTGCGGTCACCGCCGAACAGGCCGCCGCCGGTGTTGCTGTGCCCGCCCTGGGCGTTGCCGTCGCTGTCGACGCGCGAGAACGCCCCCAGGCCCTGGGCCCAGAAGTGCCAGCCGTCCTCGGCCGCCGAACCGGCGGCCATGCCGCGTTCATCGGCTGGCGCCGCCTCACTCCCGCTGGCCATGCTGGTGTAGAGGGTGCGGCCCACCAGTTGGGCCTGCATGGTGCCCTGCATGCCGCCCGACACGCCGTCGCGCACCGCCGCCAGGCGCTGGCCCAGCACCTGGGTGGCCGCCAGGCCCCGGGTCAGGCTGTAGGCGGCGATGTTGGCATGGGTGCTGCCGCCCATCTGCGCCAGGGCGTCCAGGGACGCCGCCGTGCTGGGCAGGCTGTAGAGGGCTTTCAGCACGGTGGCCAGGTCGCTGCCGGCCGGGGCATTCAGGCCCGCCACCACCCGGCCCAGCGCCTGCTGGTTGGCGCTGGCGCCCAGGGACGCCAGGCTGCCATAGGTGGGGGTGACGAACAGGTCGACGGCGTTGGTGGCGTACAGCGCCGTGAACTGCGTGCCCGTGGCCAGGCCGCTGGCCGGCTGGACGACGCTGGTGAAGGTGCCGCTGACGCCGCCCGCCGCCTGGACGACGGTGAAATCCGTGCCCAGGCTGGGGGTGTAGGTGTTGCTGGCGTTGCCGGTGATGCCGCGCAGCTTGGGGGTCAGCACGGCGCCCGAGCCGATGACGTAGCTGCCGCCGGTGACCAGCACGCGGGAGTAGTTGCCCGCGCCGGACCCGGTGCCCGTGCCATCGATGTCGATGGACAGCACCGACTTGGCGCCCTGGGTCAGGCCGTTGGTGAAGGTCAGTGTGCCCGGCGAGTTGCCCGGCGCCAGGATGCCGGAGACCGAGGCCGACCCGGTGACCACGCCCGAGCCGCGCAACGTTCCACCCGATCCGACCGTGACGGTGCCCGACGCCTGGCCGTTGACCGCCACCAGGCCGCCGTTGACCGCCAGCGGCGCCGTGACCGTGCCGCCAAGGTTCAGGCTGCCACCCATCACCTGCACCGCTGTGGTGCCGGTGATGATGGCACCTGCCGTCTGCGCCAGGGTGCCACCGGTGATGGTGCCCAGGGTGGCGCTGCCGCCGGTAAGCGAGACGGTGCCGCCGCTGATCATGCCGAGGCTTCCGTTCCCACCGCTGACGGAAACGGAGCCGCTGTTGACAGTGGTCAGACTGGCGGTGCCGCCCGCAAGCGACACGGCGCCACCACTGACGGTGCCCAGGGTGGCGCTGCCGCCGGTAAGCGACACGGTGCCGCCGCTGATTGTGCCGATGTTGGCGCTGCCGCCAGTCAGGCTGGCCGCGCCGCCGCTGATCGAGCCCACCGTGGGCGTGCCCCCGGTGATGGCAAGGGTGCCGCCTGTCATCTGGTCCAGCGTGCCGTTGCCGCCGGCGATGGTGGCGGTGGAGCCCGCCGTCAACTGGCTGTTGCCAACACTGACGATCAGGTCTGTCAGCCCGCCCGCGAGGGTGGTGGTGACGGTGGTGGTGGTATAACCCGGCGCCAGCGCCGTCACGCCGCTATAACTGGAGGTGGCGTCACCTGCCGTCACGATGGTGTAGCTGGCGCCGCTGGTCAGGCCATAAGCGTATTGCGAGGTCAGGACGACGGTGGCGCCGCTGATGCTGGCGGTGCCGCTGACGGTCAGATTGTTGATGGTGGTACCGGTGGCCAGCACGGCCAGTGTGCCGCTGGACTGGCTGTAGTTGCCGGTGATGGTGGTTGGGGCGGCCAGAACCAGGCTGCCGCCATCCGCGACCAGGGTGTGGCCGGCGATGCTGACCATGTCGTTCAGCACCAGGTTGCCGGCGAGGGTGATATTGCTGTTGGTGCTGGCCAGGGTGCCCGGCGTGCCGCCAGCACCCGTCAAGGTGCCGAACACCGTGCCAGCGCCGCCGGTGATGCTGAGCGCCTGGCCCCCACTGCTCAGGATGTCGCCGGCGATGACGCCAGTGTTGACGATGGGACCCAGGGTGCCGCTGTCGGTGTTGCGGAGGGCGGCCACGGCACCGGTGATGGTGCCGCTGTTGGTCAGCGTGCCAATGGTTCCGGCGTTGATGATGCCCGTCTGCCCGCCCTGGATCAGGCCGCTGTTTGTGATCGCGCCGATGGTGGCGTTGACGGCGCCGTTATCGATGCCGGCCCCGGCCACGCCCAGGATGGTGCCAGCGTTCACAAGTGTACCGATGGTCCCGCCGAGGGGGCCGGTGGTGCCGACCACCGTGGTGATAGTTTCGCCGTAGTTACTGGAACTGATCACCGTGGCGATGCTGGAAGACAGGCCGTTGACGATGCCGCTCTGGCCGCCAGTGATGAGGCCACTATTATTGAGGGTCGAAAGGTTGCCGCCCGCGTTGCTCAGCGTGGTGGATGTGTCATTGGTCCAGAAATAGTAGTGACCAATCGGGACATAGCCGGTCAGGACGGTTTGTGAGGTGAAGGCACCAACGTTCGCAATGCCTGCGCCCGTCCCGCCGGTGATGGTACCGTTGTTGGTGAGCGTATTGATCAAGCCGGCGGATTCCAGGCCGTCCATGCCGCCGGTCAAGGTGCCGGAGTTGCTGAGCGTACCTATGCTGCCAGTTTGGGGATAGGTGCTGGCGCTATACGGCGCGTTGCCGAAGAGGTATGTCAGAAAGGTGGAACTGCTGGCGGTCACCCGGATTGCCGCAACGCTCCCTTTCTGGACGCCTACATTTTCCAGCGCCCCGAGCGTGCCCGTGTTCAAGACGCCCACGGCCCCGCCAGCGATGGTGCCATCGGCAAGATTGAGCAAGGTGCCCAGTGTGCCTGCATTGATCCTGATGCCAGCGCCCGTCGTGCCCGTGTCGATGATCTGGCCGTTGTTGACCAGCGTTCCGAGGTTTGTGGAGTTCAAGGCGACGGCTGCTGTGGTCCCGAGGGTTCCAGACCCAGTGGCGAGCAAGGTGCCGGTGTTGACCAGCACGCCGATTGACGTCGAAACGCCCAAAAAGGTATTGGATCCGCTGCTGGCGATGGCCGTAAGCGTGCCTATGATTAGGCCTTGGTTCAGCAGCGTGCCGATGTTGCTCTGGGCGACGTTGATGCCGATGCTGCCACCCGTGATCGTGCCTGTGCTGGTGTTGACCAAGGTGTCGACCGACATCACGCTCTGGGTATAGTAGTACGACTGTCCCAGGAAGATACCGGTACCCGCCGTTCCCGCGATCAGGCCCGCGTTCATCAGGGTGTTGATGGTGCCGTTCATCAGGGAAAGACCAACGGTGCCCCCCACGATGCTGGCGCCCGCGGCATTGTCCAGCACACCGATGGAGCCTGGGGCCGCCAGCACGGTTACACTGCAAGCGCTGTTGAAGCAGCCGGTATAGCCGGTCCCGTTCATGGCCAAGCCGGTCTTGCCACCGCTGATGACGCCGTTGTTGCTGAGAATGCCGATGGTGCCGCCGCCGACGGCCATGCCCACGGAGCCACCGGATATGGTGGCGCCGGCGGCATTGGCCAGGGTGCCGACACTGCCGTATTCCAGCGCTGAATTACCCAGATCGGCGTCGACTTCTAGGCCGATGCCGCCGTGATTGTTCTGGCCCCACGTATAGTCGCTGACGATAACCCCATTGTTGATCAGGGTCCCGATGGTATCGCCGTCCACATGGATGCCTTGGCCCAGGCCGCTGATGGTGGCGCCGCTGGCGTTGACCAGGGTGCCGATGCCATGCGGGCCGACGATGCTCAGATAGCTGGAAAGGCCGACGACGACGCCGGCGCCGTTGCTGGCCCCTGTGTCACTGATCAGGCCGTTGTTGGCCAAGGTTCCGATATAAGCGTTGGTGATGGACACGCCATAGAATCCGCCGGTAATCGTGCCGGTGGCTGCGTTCGTGAACGTGCTGATGGTGCCGGTGGCGGCGGAGAACCCGGTGAAATACGAATCTATAAGGCCGGCATTGCTGATTGTCTGGGCGAAGCCGCCCAGGAGGATGCCGCCGATGGTGCCGCCGGCCGTATTGGTGAGTTGGCCGATGGTCGATTGCAGCAACTGATTATTATAGCTGTAGGTCGTGCCGGTTACGGTGGAGCCGCTGAGGTTAAAGTATCCCAGCTCTAGAACACCGCGGATGACACCGTTGTTTGTCACCGTTCCAATGGATGCCCCGGTTGCCGAAAGGCCGTAGCCAGCCGCGCTCCCGATGGTGCCGCCGGCCGCGTTGATCAACTGGCCGATGGTGGTTTGCACCATCATGTAGCCATAACTCGAAACCGTACCGCTGCTCGCGTAGGTGCTGAGAGTGACCGAATTCAGGTCCACCCAGCCATTGATCACGCCCGCATTCGTCAAGGTCCCGATGGACGCCCCCTCGGCTGACAGGGCCCTTGTTCCATAATATCCGTTGTTGGCTCCAAGGCCAATGGTGGCACCGGCGGTGTTGGTCAACTGACCGATGGTGGATTGCACCACCTGGTAGGTGGAACTCGAACTCGTGCCGTTGAAGGTGTAAGTGGTGGCGGCGGCCGAACTCAGAGTGACGCCGCCATTGATGAGGCCGGCGTTGGTGAACGTTCCGATGGAGGCGCCCGTCGCCGACAGCGCCCCGCCCCATCCGCCATTTCCGATCGTGCCGCTTGCGGCGTTGAGGATCGTCCCAATGCTGCTGGCCTGAAACGTGTAGCCCTGGGTGCCGTAAATGCTGGACACTCCGACGTCGACGGCCGCGCCATAATAATAGCCGCTGGTCGTGGGCGCGATGATGCCGCTGTTGATCAGGCTGCCGATGGTGCCGCCGGTGACGCTGATCCCCCCCAGTGTCGCACCGGCATCGTTGCTGATGCCAGCGATGGTGGCTTGGGGCGCCGAGATGGATCCGCCGATTTTACCCGCATTTTCAATCGTCTGCGCGGATGTCCCCAGGAAAATGTTCCCGGTGATGGTGGCGTTGGCGGCGTTGGTGAGCTGTCCGATGGTGGATTGTACCACCTGATAGCCAGAACTGTAGGTGGTGCCGCTGCTGGAGTAAGTGTATAGGCTGAGCGCGCCCAGGTTGAGATTGCCATTGATGACGCCGGCGTTGCTGAGGGTGCCGATGGAGGCACCCGCGGCTGACAGGCCGCTTCCGCCACCAAGGGTGCCGATGGTGGCGCCGGGCCCATTGATCAACTGTCCGATGGTGGATTGCACCACCTGGTAACCATAGCTGTAGGTGGTGCCGCTGCTGGAGTAGGTGGAGGCGGTGGCGGAACTTAGATTGACGCCACCACTGATGATGCCGGCGTTGGTCAGCGTTCCTATCGATGCGCCCACGGCGGAGAGGGCGGTTCTGCCGCTGATGGTTCCGGCTTGAATGGTGGCACCAGCCGCATTGGTCAATTGACCAATGGTGGATTGCAGTTCCTGGTAACCAGAGCTGTAGGTGGTGCCGCTGCTGGAGGAACTGTAGATGGAGGCGTTGTCCAGGTTCACGCCGCCATTGATGAGGCCGGCGTTGGTGAACGTTCCGATGGAGGCGCCCGTCGCCGACAGCGCCCCGCCCCATCCACTATTTATGATCGTGCCGCTTGCGGCGTTGAGGATCGTCCCAATGCTGCTGGCCTGAAACGTGTAGCCCTGGGTGCCGTAAATGCTGGACACTCCGACGTCGACGGCCGCGCCATAATAATAGCCGCTGGTCGTGGGCGCGATGATGCCGCTGTTGATCAGGCTGCCGATGGTGCCGCCGGTGACGCTGATCCCCCCCAGTGTCGCACCGGCATCGTTGCTGATGCCAGCGATGGTGGCTTGGGGCGCCGAGATGGATCCGCCGATTTTGCCCGCATTTTCAATCGTCTGCGCGGAGGTTCCCAGGAAAATGTTCCCGGTGATGGCGGCGTTGGCGGCGTTGGTGAGCTGTCCGATGGTGGATTGTACCACCTGAGAGCCAAAGCTGTAGGTGGTGCCGTCGCTAGAGTACGGATACCGCCTAAGTGCGCCCAGGTTTAGGTCGCCATTGATGACGCCGGCGTTAGTGAGGGTGCCGATCGAAGCGCCCACGGCCGACAGGCCAGTTCCGCCACCGACGGTGCCGATGGTGGCGCCTGTCCCATTGATCAACTGTCCGATGGTGGATTGCGCCACCTGGTAGCTGAAGCTGGAGCTCGTGCCGCTGCTGGAGTAGGTGAAGGCGGCGGCGGAGCTTAGATCGACGCCACCGCTGATGATGCCAGCGTTGATGAGCGTTCCTATCGAAGCGCCCACGGCGGAGAGGGCGGTTCTGCCGCCGAGGGTTCCCGCTTGAATGGTGGCACCAGCCGCATTGGTCAATTGACCAATGGTGGATTGCAGTTCCTGGTAACCATAGCTGTAGGTGGTGCCGCTGCTGGAGGAACTGTAGATGGAGGCGTTGCCCAGGTTCACGCCGCCATTGATGATGCCGGCGTTGCTGAACGTTCCGATGGAGGCGCCCGTCGCCGACAGCGCCCCGCCCCACCCACTATTTATGATCGTGCCGCTTGCGGCGTTGAGGATCGTCCCAATGCTGCTGGCCTGATACGTGTAGCCCTGGGCGCCGTAAATGCTGGACGGTCCGATGGTGACGATCGCGTTGTAGTAGTAATAGCTGCCGGTCGGGGGCGCGATGGTGCCGCTATTGATGATGGCTGTCAGCGAGCCGGAGGCATTGACCGCGGCGGCGAAGGTGCCGCCGCTAAGCGTCCCCTTATTCACCAATCCACCCGACGTGATGCGCACCGGTCCGGAGTTGCCCGTGATGGTGGTGTCGGCGCGGGCGCCGCCGTGCCAGGCGGCGGACAACGCCAGGACGGAGGCGCCCAGCAGCAGTGTCTTGGGCAGCAAGGCTTTGGAACGGGGCAGGGCGGCGGTCAGCATATCGGAAGGCACTCCCAGGCAAATCAATTTCGGCAAGACGCGGCACGTCAGGACGGGCAACGGCGAAAGGCCGTTCCCGGCAGCGGGAAGGAGGGGAAGGACTTAATCGGCAGGGGGAGGGGCGAGGCCTGACAGCGCCGTCAGGTCAACAAGGGGGCACCGCGGGCCGAAGCAAGCCGAAACGTGCATGTCTGAACGCAACCCCAACCAAATGCGCATTTATGAGCGAAGATTAGCCCATAAGGGGTATTTGTTAATCCAATTTTTGCAAATGAACGGATTTGACCGCAGCGACCTCTCTTGCGGGTGGTCCACATCGGTATCGACTTACGGATGTAGCGTTCCGGCCGGGCGCGGCTCGGCGGCGTGGCCATATGCCGCGTGTGGCCCGAGGGGACTCGACTGACGGCTTACAAGTCCTCATGCGCCGCCATGCTGGCCAGCGAGAGCAGAATGCTGACCAGGCCCCCTTCGGCCACCATCAGGGCCGCTTCCGACGGACTGACCCAGCGGCGTTCGCGCTGGCCTTTTTCCGGCCAGTCCTCCAACTCCCGCTCCACCTCGAACAGATAGGCGTCGACGGCGCAGGGCAGGCGCTTGCCCGAAGGCATGACCTTGAAATAGTGGAAGGTGCCGATGGGCTTCTTGTGGATGGTGCCGATCAGGCCCGCTTCCTCGAACGCCTCGTTCGCCGCCACGCCCCGGGCGTTCAGCTTTTTCTCTGGCCAGCCCTTGGGCACCACCCAGCGCCGAGTTTCCCGCGAGGTGATCAGCATCACCTGCAGATGCCCATTCCGCACCCGGATGGGGATGGCGGCGTACTGCCGCTCGGTAACGTCACCGTCCATGGACGGCGGACCGGAAACAGGTTTGGGGACGACGGCGTTGGACAGGGAGCGGGACCTTGGTGATAGGGGTGGAACAAGCTTCAGGGACAGGGTGCGACATAACGGCGCGCCTTCATCGTACACCCACAACCCCTGTTTGGTATAATCCCTGAACGGTTGCCACGCCGTAAACGTTTTCAGGCGTCTAAGATAAAAATCCAACCGCTTGTCGCCAAATCGCCGGGATGGCGCTCGTCTGACTATTCTGACCGGATGGTCAAGGGGAGTAAAGGGGGTGTCATCCTCGGGCCGGGCGTCGGCTGGCAGGGCGACGGGGGCGACTCAGCGGGGGGGTAGCACGTCGACCTGGGCCAGATGCCCCACGACATGGGTGAAGAACAACTCCCCCGCTTCAAGCCGGACGGGCACCACCGGCCCGCCGGGTACTGGGCGCCCCACCCACAAATCGAAGCCCCGGGGCTTGCCGTCCGGCGCGGCCGTCCAGAAATTCTGGGTCCCGCGGCCCGCCTGCTGGAAGCCGGCCACCGGCAGGATGGAGACCCGGCAGCCGATGGCTTCGCCGCTGAACACGGTGTAATCCGATTTCTCGATATGCCGGCTGGGGCGGTTCTCCATCACCACGTCATAGCGTCGGCGGCCGTCATAGACGGGCAGCCGGCTGGCACAACTGCCCGCTTCCGCATGCCGACTGATGGCGGTGGCGGCGCTCAGCAGGTCGACGGTACCGGGGCGCTTCTCCGGTGGCACGGCGTTGGCGTCGTCGGTCGACGGCGGCGGCGTCTGGGTGAAGGTCACCGCCGTTTCTCCCGTGCCGTAGGGGGTGGCGTACTCCAGCGTGGCGTCCCAGCTCTTGTCACGCAGGGTGCGCAGGCTGTGGAAATGGCGCGGGGCGACGCCGTTGACGCCGCCGAACTGGCCTTCGGCCTCGGCGGTGTAGGACCATTTGATCAGTCGCGCCAGCAGGTCGCCGGCGTCCGCCGCGACCTTGACGCGGTAGCCGCCCCCGTCGGTCTCCGTCTCCAGGGTCATGCGCCCCATCTTGATTCCGCCGACATAGACGTCATAGCCCAGGCGCAGATGATGAGGGGGCGCCACCAATGGCGGGGCCTCGGTGGCGCCCCCTGGCGCGGCGGGAAGGGTGATCAGCGCGGCGACCGCCATTGCAGCGCATGCGGCGGCCCGCAAGGGGCGGCGGGGGCGGACGGACGGGGCGGGGCGATGCGCGATCATGCGGCCATGATCGGGGCCGAAAATGGCGGGGGAAAGGCGAGGGTCAGGCGTGCCCGACCTCGGCCGACAACATGGGCAGGCTGACGCCCAGCTTGGCGATCGCCCGCTCCCATTTGGTGTCCATGTCGTCATCGAACAGCAGGTTCGCGTCGGCGGGGACGTGCAGCCAGCCATTGGCCTGCATCTCCTGGTCCAATTGCCCGGCGCCCCATCCGGCATAGCCCAGGGCCAGCAGGCACTGGCGGGGGCCGCGCCCCTCCGTTATGGCCCGCAGGATGTCGACCGTGGCGGTCAACGCCACCTCATCCTCCACCCGGAGCGTGCCTTCGCGCTGATAGTCGGTGCTGTGCAGCACGAAGCCGCGCCCCGGTTCGACCGGGCCGCCGAAATGCACGCGCAGCCGGTCGCCCGGGTCGCCGCCGTCGATGCCCAGCTGCTCCAGCAGGCCGCCGGCGTCGATGCCGTCGAACAGGCGGTTGACCACCAGGCCCATGGCGCCGCCGTCGGTGTGGGCGCAGACGTAAATGACCGTCCGCGCGAAACGCTCATCCGGCATGGACGGCATCGCCACGAGCAGTTGCCCGGTCAGGAAACGTCGGATGGTTGTGTCCTTCATGGGCGGCGCCTTCCCTCATGCTTCCGGCTTCCCCGATTGGAAGCCATTCGGGCCCGGCCTGGCCGGCCCGCTCGATCACACGGCCATTCCATGCCCATAAGCCTAGCATGGCCGTACCCTGTCGTCGCCCCCGAGGGGCGGGATCACCCTGTCCTATTCAGGTCATATTGCGCGCCGGCGGCTGGTGACAAGGGCGGGCGGTCCGTTTCCCTTGCCCATCCGCCCCCTGGGGCCTAGAACCACGGGGGCACGAGAGACCCGCAAACGCATTCCCATAGGCCGTGGCAAACGCCAATGGGGCCGTATTCCAGGGAGTTCAAACCGATGACCATCCAGGTTGGTGATACCTTCCCCAGCGTCGCCGTGAAGCATCTGACCGACGCGGGCATGCAGGAAACCAGCACCGAGGCGCTGCTGAAGGGGAAGAAGGTCGTCCTTTTCGCCGTGCCCGGCGCCTTCACCCCCACCTGCTCAGCCAAGCATCTGCCGGGCTTCGTGCAGAATGCCGAGGCGCTGAAGGCCAAGGGCGTCGATGCCATCATTTGCCTGGCGGTCAACGATCCCTTCGTGATGCGGGCCTGGGCCAAGGCCAACGACGTGGGTGATACGGTGTTCATGCTGCCCGACGGCAACGGCACGCTGACCCGTGACCTGGGCTTGGTCATGGATGGCACCGCCTACAATCTGGGTCAGCGCAGCCAGCGCTTCGCCCTGGTCATCGACGACGGCGTCGTCACCCGCGTGGACATCGAAAAGCCCGGCGCCTTCGAGGTGTCCAGCGCCGAAGCGGTGCTGAAGAACCTGTGAAGCCAGGGGCGTGCCAGCGGCAGGCGATTTTGACTCATGCCGCTGGTATGCCCCGACCGGGGCCTTTGGCGTAGCGACGCGCCCGCCCGCCCGCGCTTGGGGAGGGGCGAATTACCGTCCGCGGGCTTCCGCCAGGCCTTCGCGCGCCAGCTGGTCGGCGCGTTCGTTTTCGGGGTGGCCGTTATGGCCGCGCACCCAGTGGAACACCACCTCGTGCCGGTCGGCCTGGGCGGACAGGCGCTGCCACAGATCCACGTTCTTCACCGGCTTCCGGTCGGCGGTCAGCCAGCCCTTGGCCCGCCAGCCGTGGATCCATTTGGTGATGCCGTCGCGCAGGTACTGGCTGTCGGTGTGCAAATCCACCTTCACCGGGCGCTTCAGCGTCTCCAGCGCCTGGATGGCCGCCATCAGTTCCATGCGGTTGTTGGTGGTGTCGGGCTCCCCACCCTTCAATTCGCGCTCCGTGCCGCCCCAGCGCAGGATGGCGCCCCAGCCGCCGGGGCCGGGGTTGCCGCTGCAGGCGCCGTCGGTGAAGATCTCCACCCGCGGGCTCATGACTTTTTCGGCGATGTCGCTCAAATGGGATGTCCTTAAGGGGCGTCGGCCAGCGCCAGATCGCCCGGCGCCAGGCCATAGTCGGCCAGGCCGCGGGCCTGCTGATGGAAGCGCAGCTTGTGCAGATATTCCAGCGGGTCCTTGCGTTTCACCAAGGCGCCGGCGGGGGTGTTCAGCCAATCATACAGGCGGGTCAGCAGGAAGCGTAGGGCGCTGCCCCGGGCCAGCAGCGGCAGGGCCGCCACCTCCGCCGCCGACAGCGGCCGCACCCGGGCGTAGTTGGCCAGCAACAGGCGCGACTTGGTGACGTTGAAGGCGCCGTCGGCCTCGAAGCACCAGGCGTTCAGGCAGATGGCCAGGTCGTAGGCCAGCATGTCGGTGCAGGCGAAATAGAAATCGATCAGGCCCGACAGGGCGCCATCGCGGAAGAAGACGTTATCGGGGAACAGGTCGGCGTGGATGATGCCCTGGGGCAGGCCGGGCCGGCCACCGTGGCCGGGCCACAGGGCCGAGAGGGCGGCCAGTTCGTCCGCCAGCACCGCCGCCAGGCCGGGCTTCACACCGTCGGCGCCCTCCCGCGTGGCCGCCACCAGGCCGCGCCAGCCATCCAGCGACAGGCTGTTGGGGCGGGCAACGGCATAGTCGGCGCCGGCCAGGTGCAGCTGCGCCAGGGCCGTGCCCAGCGCCGCGCAATGCTCCGGCAGGATGCGGCGGGGCCACATGCCCGTCAGGAAGGTGACGATCACCGCCGGCCGGCCGGCCAGCACCCGCAGGGCCACGCCATCGCGGCCGGGCACCGGCTGCGGGCAGACGATGCCGCGCGCCGCCAGATGGCGCATCAGGCCCAGGAAGAAGGGCAGGTCGGCCGGGTTCACCCGCTTTTCATAGAGGGTCAGGATGTAGGGCCCCTCCGTCGTCACCATCAGGTAGTTGGAGTTCTCCACCCCCTCGGCGATGCCCTTGCACGAGATGACATCGCCGATCGCGTAATCGGCGATGAACGCGCGCAGTTCCTCATCGGTGACTTCGGTATAGACGGCCATACCCTGCGAGGTAGCGGGAATCCCGGCCGGGGTCAATGCCCGCCGGCCGCGCCGCGCCGCCCTTTTTTGGCGTCGGGAGCAGGGCGCGCCGATCGAGTGGTGGATTTGGCGACTTAATCGCCGGAATGATCACGGTGTTGCGCGTCGCCAACCGGGGTGAAAATTTTAGGCCAGCAAAAACAAAGCATTACTGCGGCTGTCGGGAGTTGGCACGGCGGTTGCTTTTATGGGGACATGGCCGACACCGCCACCGGCGACCGGCTCCCGAAACCACCGGGCTTCGCGCTCACCACCCCCGAGCCTCGCCCAACGGAGACTGACATGACCGACCTGACCTTGACCGCCGCCCGCGACTTCAACGCCACCACCGGCTTCGCCCCCCAGGGCCTCTTGGCCGGCTTGCGCCACCTGCCGCTGCTGGTCGCCACCGCCCTGCTGTCGGTCGCCATCATCAGCCTGTTCTAAGCCGCGACGACGTAAGCACCGGCTGCCCGCCTCGTCCGCCACCGCCTCTTTCTCAAGGACGCCTGCCATGGGACTTTTCTCCCGCCTCGGCGACATCATCGATGCCAACCTCAATGCCATGCTGGACCGGTCCGAAGACCCGGAGCGTCTGATCGGCCTGGTCATCCAGGAGATGGAGGATACCCTGGTCGAGGTGCGCGCCGAAGCGGTGCGCTCCATGGCCCGGCGCAAGGAGCTGGAAGCCCGCTACCGCGATGTCGAGTTTGAACTGCTGGAATGGGACCGCAAGGCCGAACTGGCGGTGACCAAGGGCCGCGAGGATCTGGCCCGGGGCGCCCTGGTGGCCAAGAGCCGGCTGGCCGAGGCCGCCGACCCCATCCGCCGGGAAATCCAGGCCATCAGCGACAGCCTGGCCAAGGGTGCTGACGACGTGGCGCGACTGGAGGCCAAGCTGGCCGACGCCCGTGCCCGCCAAGGCGGGCTGATGGCCCGGCACCGCAGCGCCACCGCCCGCCTGCGGGTGCGCAGCCAACTGCACGACACCCGCCTGGATGAGGCGCTGTCCCACTACGGCACCCTGCAGCGCGACATCGACATGCTGGAGAGCGAGGCCGAGGTCATGGAAATGGGCCGCCAGCCGCGCGGTCTGGCCGCCGAAATCGACGCCTTGGGCGACGACAAGGTCACCGCCGAGCTTGAGGCGCTCAAGGCCCGCGTCGCCGGTCGCGGCGCGCCCCGGACCTGAACACGAGATTTAGCGTAACGACCAGGGCGCCGAGGCGCCCGCTTCTGAACACCAGGGCGCCGCAGCGCCCGCCATTGAACAGTGGAGAGGGGATCATGAGGAGCTTTAAGCGTATTTCCGCCACCATGCGCCGCAATCGCCTGGCCAAGGACCCCAGCCGCGCCGTCCTGTTCGGCGTCTGCGCCGGCCTTGCCCGCTACACCGGGCTGCCCGTGACCTTCGTGCGTATCCTGACGGTGCTGAGCCTGTTCTTCTTCTTCGGCGCCACCTTGGTCGTCTACGGTGTCCTGGCCCTGGTGCTTGACAGCCAGTACGCCGACCGGGAGGACGTCTACGTCAGCCGCACCTTCTATCGCGCCCGCGCGCCCTGGTAAGGGCCCAGGTGAAGGGCCCGCGCACGGGCCGCCGATCGGACGGTTCGCGGGGGACCGTCCCGACCGGCCCCCACCGCCCCGGGAAGCCGGCCCCATGGGCCAGGCACCCCGGTTACGCGGTGGGGGCCGGTTTCATACTAACGGCATTTGATCGTGACCGCTCAAACGCCCCCTCAAACGCCGGGCGCCGCCGTCCGGCGGCTTGGCTGATCCTCGATTTCCAGTCCGCCTTCGGCTCCCCGGAAATCTCCGGCGCCCGCAGTCGCGGGCTACAGCGGCACGAGTCAGAATCTCGTGCCGCTGTTATTATTTCGTGATTCCGCCGGTTGGCGGCGCGCTCAGGTACGCGGCTTGATCGCCAAGGGCAGCGCGTCGAACAGGCTGGGCGCCTCGTTCTCCGGCCGGGCCCGCTCGATGGCCAGGATGCGGAACTTGGTGTCGACGCCGCCCGAGGCGGAGAAGCCGCCGGTGCCGCCGCCCGCCGCCAGGACGCGATGGCAGGGGATCAGGATGGGGATGGGATTGTGGCCCAGCGCCTGGCCCACCGCCCGCGCGGCACCCCTAGGCGCGCCGATGCGGTCCGCCACCGTGCCATAGGTCAGCGTGGCGCCGCGCGGAATGGCGCGGGTGATGGCGTAGACCTGGAGGGCGAAGGGATCGAGACCAGCAAGATCCAGGGGGATATCGCCGATATCCACCGCCTCGCCGGCCATCAGGGCCTGGATGCGGGCCCGGGCCGCGCCAACCACGGCGGGCAATGCCTCTTCCGCCGCCAACGTGCTGCCGGGAAAGCGCCGTGCCAGCCGGGCCTCCGCCTGCGAACGGCCCGCTTCCGGCAGCTGCGCGCCCACGATTCCGCCCGGCCCCCACACCAAGGCGCAGGCGCCGATGGCGGTGTCGAACAGGATGTGGGCGCGGGCCGTCACGGGGGACCCTTCACTCCGCGGCCGCGAGACCCCGCGGCAGCTTGAAGGTGATGTTTTCCACCGCCGTCACCACTTCCTCGATCTGGATGTCATAGCGCTCGCGGCAGGCCTCGATGACTTCCTGCACCAGGATGTCGGGGGCCGACGCGCCGGCGGTGATGCCCAGGGTCTTGACGTTGTCCATCATCGCCCAATCGATCTGGGTGGCGCGCTGCACCAGCATGGAATTGGTGCAACCGTGCTTCGCCGCCACCTCAACCAGGCGCATGGAGTTGGAGCTGTTGGGCGCGCCCAGCACCAGGATGGCGTCGGCCTTCGCGGCGATGGCCTTCACCGCCGTCTGGCGGTTGGTGGTGGCGTAGCAGATGTCTTCCTTGCGCGGGCCGGCGATGGCCGGGAAGCGTGCCTTCAGCGCGGCGACGATCTGCACCGTGTCGTCCACCGACAGGGTGGTCTGGGTGACGAAGGCCAGGTTCAGGGGATCATCCACCTGCACCGTGCGCACATCCTCCTCCGATTCCACCAGCAGCACGACGCCGGCCGGCAGCTGGCCCATGGTGCCCACCACCTCCGGATGGCCGGCATGGCCGATCAGGATGATCTGGCGGCCGTCGGCATGGTGGCGCTCCGCCTCGCGGTGGACCTTGGACACCAGCGGGCAGGTGGCGTCGACGTACATCAGCTGGCGGCTTTCGGCCTCGGCCGGGATGGACTTGGGCACGCCATGGGCGGAGAACACCACGGGGCGCCCATCCGGCACCTCATCCAGCTCTTCCACGAAGATGGCGCCCTTGGCCTCCAGGCCCTGCACGACATAGCGGTTGTGCACGATCTCATGACGGACGTAGACCGGGGCGCCATACCGCTGCAACGCCACCTCCACGATCTGGATGGCACGGTCCACACCGGCGCAGAAACCGCGCGGGGAGGCGAGGAGGATGTTGAGCGTCGGCTTGGTCATGATCGTCAGGTCTACTCGGTTCTGGACGGCCCCGGCGCGGGGCCGATTCCACGGCGGTGGATCATAAAACGCGGGTCGGCGGACCGCCAGCCTCGATGGATGAAGTGGCGCCCCCCCTCAATATAGGGACGGCGCAGGCGATGTCTTGTGCCGATATGGCTGCTTCTCTATTGTCGCGGGGCCCCGACGCCGGCCGGCGTCCAACTCCAGACGAGCCCCGCTTCAATGAACATCCACACGGACACTAATATAGGTTCGCCCGCCAGGAAAGGCACCCGCGGCCAGTTGGCCCTGCTTTTGGGGATGCCTCTCATGCTGTCGCTGGCGGCGTGCGCCAACAAGAACGTTGGCTACCGCCCCGGCTGTCCCACCGTCGCCATCGTGCGCGACGCCTCGTCGGTCGGCGTGCCGGGGGCCAACGGCCAGCTGTCCTACACCGCGGTGATGCCCAACATCGAGGGGCGGTGCGAGTATAGCGAGAAGGGCGTGACCATGACCGAGGATCTGCGCGTCGGCGCCAGCACCGGTCCGGCCTACGCCGGCGGCCCCCTGCCGCTGACCTACTTCGTCGCCGTCACCGACGCCGATCGCAAGGTGCTGACCAAGCAGACCTACAACGTCACGCTGGACGTCAGCAGCGGCAGCGGCGGTTCGGTGGAACGGCTGACCCAGTTCATCCCGCTCGATCCCGTGGTCGACGGCCGGTATTACGAGGTGTTGGTGGGCTTCCAGCTGACGCCGGAGCAGCTTGAGGCCAATGTCCGCTTCAACACCAAGCCGTTGGCGCCGCCGGCGGCCAAGTAGGCGTCAGTCCAGTAAGGTCAGCGTATCGGTTCATTCGGCTAGGCAGGGGCGCCAGGGCCGGTGAATCTGGGGAGGGCGGGTCGCGGGGCAGCGGCCCGCCTTTACTTTTTGGGCGCCGTTGGATTAGGGTGCGCATGCGAAGCTGATGACATCTCGCGGGAGAGACCGGCCCCGTTTTGGGCCGGCGCCGAAGGAGCAACCGCCCCCGGAAACTCTCAGGCAAAAGGACCGCGAGAAAGAAGCGCATCTGGAAAGCGGCTCGGCCTCACGAGCGACGCGTGGACGCCATCCCTGCCGGGGTGGCGTCGCGGTGTTGGAGGCCATGGCCCACCGACGGAGTAAGCGGGCCCCTTGGCGACGAGGGGACCCCCCGTGAATCTCTCAGGGGCCAGGACAGAGGGGGGCGAGCCCGCACGGAATCCGTCCGTGCGGGAGTAACTCGTCCGCCGGGAGTCCCAGGACCTCATGTCTATCGATACCGATTCGCCTTCGCTCGTCACGCCGCTGAACGCCCTGCATCGGGAGCTGGGGGCCAAGATGGTGCCCTTCGCCGGCTATGACATGCCGGTGCAGTATCCCCTGGGCGTGCTCAAGGAGCATCTGCACACCCGCGAGAAGGCCGGCCTGTTCGACGTGTCGCACATGGGCCAGGTGATCCTGCGCGGTGGCGACCCGGTGGCCGCCCTGGAAAAGCTGGTGCCTGGCGACCTGCGGGCGCTGAAGCAGGGCCGCATCCGCTACAGCTTCTTCACCAATGACCAGGCCGGCATCCTGGACGACCTGATGATCGCCAACATGGGTGACCATCTGTTCCTGGTGGTGAACGCTGCCTGCAAGGTTCCCGATATCGCCCACCTCAAGGCCGGCCTGCCGGGCGTGGAGGTGGAGTATCTGGGCGACGACCGTGGCCTGCTGGCCTTGCAGGGGCCTGTCGCGGCCACCGTGCTGGCCCGCTTCGTGCCCGAGGTGGCCACCATGCCCTTCATGTCGCTGATCACCGCCAGCCTGAAAAGCATCCCGGTCACCATCGCCCGCTCCGGCTACACCGGTGAGGACGGGTATGAGATCGGCATCGACCCCGACCGGACCGAGGACGTGGCCCGCCTGCTGCTGGCGGAGCCGGAGGTGGCGGCCATCGGCCTGGGCGCCCGCGACAGCCTGCGCCTTGAGGCCGGCCTTTGCCTTTACGGCCACGACATCGACACCACCACCACCCCGGTGGAGGGCGGCCTGACCTGGGCCATCTCCAAGCGCCGGCGGGAGGAGGGGGGCTACCCCGGGGACGCCATCGTCCGCCGGCAGCTGGCCGAGGGTGCCTCGCGTTATCGCGTCGGCATCCAGCCCGAGGGCCGGGCGCCCGCGCGCGAACACACCGAAATTCAAGACGCGGCCGGCCAGACCGTGGGTGAGGTCACCTCCGGCGGCTTCGGGCCCAGCGCCAACGCCCCCGTCGCCATGGGCTACGTCACCGCCGCCAACGCCGCGGTGGGCACGCCCGTGTCGCTGATCGTGCGGGGCAAGGCCCTGCCGGCCAAAGTGGCGGCCCTGCCGTTCGTGCCGCAGCGCTACTACCGCGGCTGAAATCCATTGCGCATCCGGAATGATTCCGGATGCGCCTGTCAATCTACCCAATTCGACTTTCCTGTTTTGAGGGAACCCAACGCCATGACCATCCGCTTTACCGAAGACCATGAATGGATCAGCCTTGATGGTGACGTCGCCACCGTCGGCATCACCACGTTCGCCCAGAGCCAGCTGGGCGACGTCGTGTTCGTCGAGGTGCCCGAGGCCGGCCGCGCGCTGGTCAAGGGCAAGGAAGCGGCGGTCGTGGAATCGGTGAAGGCCGCCAGCGAGGTCTTCGCGCCGGTCGACGGCACCGCGATCGAGGGCAACCAGGCCGTGGTCGACGACCCCTCGCTGGTCAACAGCGACCCGCAGGGTGCGGGCTGGTTCTTCAAGATGACCCTGGCGAATCCGGCCGAACTGGATGGTCTGATGGACCAGGCCGCTTATGACGCCTTCGTGGAAGGTCAGCACTGATGCGTTACCTGCCCCTGACCGAGGCTGACCGGCGGGAGATGCTGGCGGCCATCGGCGCCCCGTCGGTGGACGCGCTGTTCGGCGATGTGCCGCTGGCCGCCCGCCTGGACCAGCCCATCGCCGGCCTGGCGCCGCACCAGGGCGAGTTGCAGGTGGAACGCGCCCTGTCCCGCCTGGCCGCCCGCAACGTGCCCGCCGGCAGCTGCCCCAGTTTCCTGGGCGCCGGCGCCTATCGCCATCATGTCCCCGCAGCGGTGGACCAGTTGCTGACGCGCGGTGAGTTCCTCACCAGCTACACGCCCTACCAGCCCGAGGTGACGCAGGGCACCCTGCAATACCTGTTCGAGTTCCAGACCCAGGTGGCGCTGATCACCGGCATGGATGTGGCCAACGCCTCCATGTACGACGGCGCCACGGCCTGCGCCGAAGCGGTGCTGATGGCCAACCGCGTCACCCGCCGCAACCGCGCCGTGCTGTCCGGTGGCCTGCATCCGCACTACCGCGAGGTCACGGCCACCACCACCGGCGTGCTGGGCGTGGATCTGGTGACCCTGCCGGCCGATCCCAAGGGGATCGAGGATCTGACGGCGGCCATCGACGACAAGACCTCCTGCGTCGTCGTGCAGAACCCCACCCTGTTCGGCCACGTCGCCGACCTGACGCCCCTGGCCGAGGCCTGCCACGCCAAGGGCGCCCTGCTGGTGGTGGTGGTGACCGAGGTGGTGAGCCTGGGCCTGATGCCGTCGCCCGGCTCCATGGGCGCCGACATCGTGGTCGCCGAAGGCCAGAGCATCGGCAATGGCCTGAATTTCGGCGGGCCCTACCTGGGACTGTTCGCCACCCGCGACAAGTTCGTGCGCCAGCTGCCCGGCCGCCTCTGTGGCGAGACCGTGGATGCCGATGGCAAGCGCGGCTTCGTGCTGACGCTGTCGACGCGCGAACAGCACATCCGCCGCGAGAAGGCCACGTCCAACATCTGCACCAACTCCGGCCTGTGCGCGCTGGCCTTCACCATGCACCTGTCCCTGCTGGGCGAGGTCGGGTTCACCGGCCTGGCCCAGCTCAACCACGCCAAGGCCGTGCAACTGGCGGACAAGCTGGCGGCCGCTGGCGTGACCGTGGCGAACGACGGCTTCTTCAACGAGTTCACGGTGAAGGTGGATGGCGACGCCGCCGCGCTGGTGGACCGCCTGGCGGATGAGCCGCTGCTGGCTGGCGTGCCGGTTTCCCGCTTCTACCCCGGCCAGGCCGATCTCGCCGGCCTGCTGCTGGTGGCGGTGACGGAGACCACCACCGAAGACGACATGGACGCCCTGGTCAACGCCTTGAAAGACTTGGCCCTGGGAGGGACGAAGTGATGAACACCCAAGGACGCAAGACCACCCCCGACGCGGAAACCGCGGCCGGCACGGATGTCGGCACCTACACCGGCAACCGTGGCCTGGTGCATGAAGAACCGTTGATCTTCGAACTGGACAACCCCGGCGTCACCGGCGTGGACCTGGAGGCGGCGCCCGCCGTCACCAGCCGCCTGGGCGGCCTGAAGGCCCGCGCGGGCATCGGCCTGCCGGGCCTGTCGGAGCCGACGGTGGTGCGCCACTACACGCGCCTCAGCCAGAAGAACTTCGGCATCGACAGCACGATGTACCCGCTGGGCTCGTGCACCATGAAGCACAACCCGCGCCTGAACGAGAAGCTGGCCCGCCTGGCCGGCTTCTCCGACATCCATCCGATGCAGCCGCAATCGACCGTCCAGGGGGCGCTGGAGCTGATCGACCAGCTGGCCCATTGGCTGAAGACCCTGACCGGCATGCCGGCCGTGGCCATGTCGCCGGCTGCCGGCGCCCATGGCGAGCTGTGCGGCCTGATGGCCATCCGCGCCGCCTTGCAGGCCCGGGGTGAAACCGGCCGCACCCGCGTGCTGGTGCCGGAATCGGCCCATGGCACCAACCCCGCCACGGCGGCCTTCTGCGGCTTCACCGTGGACGCCATCCCGGCGGAGGCCAACGGCCGCGTCAGTGTGGAGGCGGTGAAGGCCAAGCTGGGTCCCGACGTCGCCTGCATCATGCTGACCAATCCCAACACCTGCGGCCTGTTCGAGCCCCAGGTGAAGGAGATCGCGGACGCGGTGCATGCCGCCGGCGGCTATTTCTATTGCGACGGCGCCAACTACAACGCCATCGTCGGCCGGGTCCGCCCGGCGGACCTGGGCGTGGACGCCATGCACATCAACCTGCACAAGACCTTCTCCACCCCGCATGGCGGCGGTGGCCCGGGCTCCGGCCCGGTGGTCCTGTCCGACGCGCTGGCCCCCTACGCCCCGCTGCCCTACGTGGTGCACGGCGCCGATGGCCTGCGCCTGGTGGAGCATGCGGCGGACGCCGAGGGCCGGCCCTTTGGCCGCATGAAGGCCTTCCATGGTCAGATGGGCATGTTCGTCCGCGCGCTGGCCTACATCCTCAGCCACGGCGCCGACGGCCTGCGCCAGGCCTCCAGCGACGCCGTGCTGAACGCCAACTATGTGAAGGCGCGGCTGCAGGATGTGATGAGCGTGCCGTTCGACGGCTATTGCATGCATGAGGCCCTGTTCGATGACCGCTTCCTGAAGGACACGGGCGTCACCACGTTGGACTTCGCCAAGGCGATGATCGACGAAGGCTTCCATCCCATGACCATGTACTTCCCCCTGGTCGTGCATGGCGCCTTCCTGATCGAACCGACGGAGACGGAGCCGAAGGCCACGCTGGACCAGTTCATCGGTGCCATGCGGCACCTGGCGGGCAAGGCCAAGGCGGGCGATGCCGCCCACTTCCTGGCGGCGCCCCGCTACACGCCCCGTCGTCGCCTGGATGAGACCGGGGCCGCGCGCAAGCCAGTCTTGCGCTGGACGCCGCCTGCCGCCTAAAGGGGTGGGCGGGGCCGCAATGGTGGCCCGGGTACATGGTTGGGGAAAGGGCGGAATCGCTGGGTTCCGCCCTTTTTCTTTGGCCCGCCGTCGCCTGGGGATGGGCTTTCCCCCCAAGGGGGAGGGCGGGTTGCAGCGCGCACAAATCGGCATTGCCCCAGGGGGGCCTAGCTTCCATCTCAATTTCGGCCAAATCTGCTGTCACACATCATTCAGCGGCCGATCCGCTGCCGCAGAACCATCCGCCGGGATCTCCCCATGTTGACCGTCACCAGCTTGCCCAGGGTCGAAATCGCCCGCCTGCGCCGCCCGGCGCTGCAGGCTTCCGGCTGGCTGGTCATGGGATTGGGCGTCCTGGCGCTGCCCATCCCCGGCCCGGTCTCCACGCCCCTGGTGGTGATGGGTGGCCTGTTGGTGCTGCGCAACTCCGTATCCGCCCGTCGGCACTATGTCCGTGCCCGCGACCACGCCCCCCGCCTGGTGCGGCCGCTGTTCGGTCGCTTCGACGCCTGGCGCCATCGTCACCGCCACCGGGTGCACGTGCGGGTGCCGGCTGTGCTGGCCGCCGCCAACGACTTGGCCGCCAATGACAGGGCCGCCAGCGACATCGCGGCCAAGGACCGGCGGGCGACGACGGCGCTGGCCGGTGCCCCCCTGGCCCTGCAGGCGCCTGTCGGCCAGGCGTAACAGCCTCCTGGCTTAGCAGCCCCCTGGGGCCGTTTGTCGCGGCCGCCCTTTCCTTGATGCCGATCAATGCCGCGCCCCGCCCACGGGGCCAGCATCCCTGCCCATTGGCAGTGCGCGCCGCCGAACCGGTGGCGATGGCGGAAAAAGGAACAGATCCATGGCTCAGGAAACCGGCGCGGCCCGGCAACCGCCCCTCTTCAGTATCCCGGCGTTCTGGCCCCTTCAGATGTACGCCTCCCTCGTCGGTGAGGAAGCGGCGCTTTACAGCCGGAACCTCAAGTTCGTCGCGGAGGAACTCAAGCTGCACGGTGGGCTGGCGCCCGTGCTGGCCACGCCCAACCAGGTGCGCCTTCCCTTGCGCACCATGACCCTCCGTGACTATGGCGCGCCCGGGGCGGGCATTCCCACCCTGGTCAACGCCCCCTTCGCCGGGCACACGGCCATGATCGCCGACTACCAGAAAAGCCAAAGCCTGGTGGGAACCCTGCTGGCCAACGGTCTGCCCCATGTGGCGCTGACCGACTGGAAGTCGGCGACGCCGGACATGAAGGATCTGGAAATCGACAACTACCTGGCCGACCTGGTGGTGGCGATTGACGATCTGGGCGGCCGGGTCAATCTGGTGGGCCTGTGCCAGGGCGGCTGGACATCGGCCATGGTGGCGGCGCGCTTCCCTGACAAGGTGAATAGTCTGGTCCTGGCCGGCGCCCCCATTGACACCTTCGCCGGTGATGGCCCGTTGAAGCACATGGTGCAGGAGGCCCCGGAAGGATTTTACGAGAAGCTGGTGGAGGCGGGCGGCGGCCTGATGAAGGGGAAGCTGATGCTGCGGGGGTGGAAGAACATGAATCCCAAGCAGCACTATTTCCAGGAGCATGTGGATCTGTACGAACATCTCGACGACCCGGCCTATCTGGCCAAGGAGGAGGTGTTCGAAAGCTGGTACGAGAATCCGATCGATCTGCCCGGCCGCTGGTACCTGCAGGCCATCCACCAGATCTTCAAGGAGAATCGGCTGGCCAAGGGCAGCTTCGTGGCGTTGGGCCGGCAGCTCAACCTGCACGACATCCGGTGCCCCACCTATTTGCTGGCCGGCGCCAGCGACGATATCACCACCCCGGAACAGGTGCTGGACGCGGCCAAATACATCGGCACGCCCAAGGACGCCCTGGTGGCGGAGACGGTGCCCGGCGGCCATGTGGGCTTGTTCATGGGGGCGAGGACCCTGAAGGACCATTGGCCGGCCATCGCCCGCTGGATCGTCGCCCACGCGTCCTGAATCGCCGTCGGTCCCTGCCTCGCGAGCCCAAATCAGTTGCGTGGAAGTTGACCTTGCCCCCAGCATGGCGCATCACCCGGCCGGACTGACGCGGCCGGCGCCGGCTTGGGGGGAGCAAAAGCGTGCGATCGGGTAACACCGTCCTGTCGGGATACGGGACCACCATTTTCGAGGCCATGTCGCGGCTGGCGGGCGAGCACAACGCCATCAATTTGGGGCAGGGCTTTCCCGACGACCGTGGGGCGGAGGACGTGCTGCAGGTCGCCGCCCGCGCCTTGCTGGAGGGCAACAACCAGTATCCCCCAATGATGGGCCTGCCGGCCCTGCGCCAGGCCGTGGCGGCCCACGCGGCGCGCTTCTACGGGCTGTCCGTGGACTGGGAGCGGGAGGTGATGGTGACCTCCGGCGCCACCGAGGCGCTGGCCGCCTGCCTGTTCGGCCTGATCGAGCCCGGGGACGAGGTGGTGCTGTTCCAGCCGCTTTACGACAGCTATGTCCCCATCATCCGGCGCGCCGGCGGCATCCCCCGCTTCGTGCCCCTGCGCCCGCCCGGCTGGACCGTGGATCCGGCTGAACTGGCCGCCGCCTTCAGCCCCCGCACCAAGCTGGTGGTGCTGAACAATCCCCTGAATCCGGCCGCCAAGGTCTGGTCGTCGGCGGAGCTGAACTTGCTGGCCCAGCAGATCGTCGCCCACGACTGCCTGGCGGTCTGTGACGAGGTCTATGAGCACCTGGTGTTCGACGGCCGCCGTCATGTGCCGTTGATGGCGCTGCCGGGCATGCGGGAGCGCACGTTGCGCATCGGGTCCGCCGGCAAGACCTTCTCCCTGACCGGCTGGAAGGTCGGCTACGTCACCGCCGCACCCGCCCTGCTGCAGCCCGTGGCCAAGGCGCACCAGTATCTGACCTTCACCACCCCGCCCAACCTGCAGGCGGCGGTGGCCTACGGCCTGGCCAAGGACGACGCCTATTTCGGGCTGCTGGCGGCCGCGCTGGAGGCCAAGCGCGACCGGCTGTCGGCGGGGCTGGCGTCGGCCGGCCTGACCGTCCTGCCGTCGGAAGGGACCTATTTCGTGGTGGCGGACATCAGCGGCGTGCGCGGCCTGCGGGAGGGGGAGGATGATGCCGCCTTCTGCCGGCGCCTCACGACGGAGGCGGGTGTCGCCGCCATCCCGGTCAGCGCCTTTTATGAGGAAGGGGCGCCCAAGCATCTCATCCGCTTCTGCTTCTCCAAGCAGGACGCCATCCTGGATGGCGCCGTGATGCGGCTGAAGGATTTCTTCGGACGGTAGCGCTACCATCCGCGGCCCAAAAAATCAGCCGATGACCTGCAGGCCGCGGCGCTTGCGGTCGAAGGCGCAGCCGACCAGCAGGCGGCTGACCTTGCCGTCGACACCGCCCAGGGGCAGCACCAGGAGATCGGCGGCGGGGACGTTCAGGAAGGGGATGGCGGGTAGGGTGCGCGCCTGGGGCAGGCCATTGTCGGCACAGCGGCGCAGCATTTCCGCGAAGGGCACGGTGTTGGGGGTGGGGGGCAACTCTTCCAGCTGCAGGCCGGTGGACTCGCGGCGGAACCACAGCACGTAGTCCGTACCCACCCAGTGCAGGGTGTAGGCCATCTGGTTGGGGGCTACGTTCACCAGCATCACGCTGCCGGGGGAAACCGGCAGATCCACCACTTCCACTTCCGAACTGGCGGGAAAGGCGCGGTCGCCGCGCACAATGTCCCAATAGTCATGCAGCAGGCGCAGGTTTGAATTCTGAATTTGCAAAGGAAAACGCGCGACTGCGCTCGCACCCCAGGCAGCAGGACCAGTCATTCTCGTCTCCATCCGTATGTTCTCAGGAGCGTCCCCAAGTCATACGGGCTTTTCTTAGTGCCCGAAGCGGACGCGAAAACGGCAACAACCCATCCTCATCCCGGTATGGAATGCGCGACGGCCAGATTGTATCAGGCAAATAAAACCAGAGTGCCCAGAGGCGCGCTTGGCGACATTCCTGGGGGTGCCCCAAGGGGCAATCAAAACCACCACGTAAAAAAACTGCCGGTAAGTCGAAGACTTACCGGCGAGTTGAACAGGGAGGCTTCACGTCTGGGAGACGTTGGGCCCGAAGGCCCACCCCCGGACGGGCATCCGGGGGGAAACATCGGATGCTGCAACGCAACATCCGATGGCCTAATATTTAATCTTTTGATGCCCCGTTTAAAGGGGTGATTAGCCGCCTCAGCTATGCGCCCGGCGCATGCGTCGCTGGGAATGTTTCCGCAACCTTCTTCACCAGGAAGTCGCGGAAAACGGCGATGCGCTTGGAATGGCGCAGTTCCTCGGCATAGACGAAGTAGGCGTCGATGCGGGGGCCCGTCACGTCCGGCAGGATGCGGACCAGGTCGGGGTTGCTCTCGGAAATGATGTAGTCGGGGATGGCGGCGATGCCCAGCCCGCTGTCCACCGCCTTGTACAGGGCGTACAGGCTGTTGACGCGGAAGATGGTGTCGCGCTCGCCGCCGGGCGGGTCGCCCAGGGCCAGCAGCCAGTTGATGTTGGGCACGGGCGCCTTGGCGTCCGACGGATAGGCGATGAGGTCGTGCTTCTGCAGATCCTCCACCGTTTCCGGCGTGCCCCGCTTTTCCAGATAGGTGCGATGACCGTAGAGGTGGGTGCGCACCGTCATCAGGTGCCGCTGGATCAGATCGGGCTGGCGCGGCGGCACCATGCGGATGGCGATGTCCGCCTCACGCATGGACAGGTCCAGCTCATTGTCGTCCAGCAGCAGGGTCAGCTGCACGTCGGGGTAAATCGACAGGAATTCCCGGATGCGCGGGGTCAGCCACGTGGAACCGAAGGCGACGGTGGTCGTCACCTTGAGGGGGCCCTTCGGGTGTTCCTTGCTTTCCGAGAGCATCGCCTCTGTCATCGACAGCTTGGCGAACACCTCGCGGGCGGTGCGGTACAGCAGTTCACCCTGTTCGGTGAGGATCAGGCCGCGGGCATGGCGATGAAACAGCGGCACATGGAGGCTTTCCTCCAGCGCGCTGATCTGCCGGCTGACGGCTGATTGGCTGAGGTTCAGGGTCTCGCCAGCGTGCGTGAAGCTGCCGGCCTCCGCCACCGCGTGGAAAACGCGAAGCTTGTCCCAGTCCATTCCCGGTCCTTATGCGTCAAAGACGTTGCGATCCCGGTGTGGGACCGTCTGGAAATGACGGCCTCAAGCGGGCCGCCATGCAAAGAATATATACCCAGCTTGTCCGGGACGCTACCGATTGTGGGTGTCCACACGGTTAGGCCATAGACTGATAAGGCATTTTAGCGCCGCAGCGTGCCGTTTTGGCAACGCCCCGGCGCCAAATCCGCCCGTCCAGCCGCGAATTGGCCCGAAATGGCGCGAAGCGGGGCGTCCCATCCCAGGGATGGGGCGCTCCTCCCCCGTGACTCGCCAGGATCTTCAGGGGCCGGTCAGTGGCCGCCCAGGAAGCGTTCGGCCTCCAGCGCCGCCATGCAGCCCATGCCGGCGGCGGTGACGGCCTGGCGGAAGACTTTGTCCTTCACGTCGCCGGCGGCGAACACGCCCGGCACGTTGGTGCGGGTGCTGTCCGGGGCGGTGACGACGTACCCCTCCGCGTCCATCTCGACATGGCCCTTGAAGATGGCCGTGGCCGGGTCATGGCCGATGGCGACGAACACGCCGTCCACGGCCAGTTCGCGGCCCTCGCCGGTAACGGTGTCCGTCAGCGCCAGGCCGGTGACCTGCTTGGGATTGTTCATGTCGAAACCGCCGTCGGCCGCCCCGCCCGTGCCCAGCACCCGGTCCACTTTGTGGTTCCACACCACCTCGATCTTCGGGTTGGCGAAGACGCGGTCGTGCAGGATCTTCTCGCCGCGGAAGGCGTCACGGCGGTGGACCAGCGTCACCTTGGCGGCGTGGTGGGTCAGGTACAGCGCCTCTTCCAGCGCGGTGTTGCCGCCGCCGATGACCGCCACCTCCTTGCCCCGGAAGAAGAAGCCGTCGCAGGTGGCGCAGGCCGACACGCCGGCGCCCTGGAATTCCTGCTCACCGGCGACGCCCAGCCAGCGGGCCTGGGCGCCGGTGGCGATGATGACGGTGTCGGCCACGAACTCGTCGCCGCTGTCGGCCTTGCAGACGAAGGGGCGCTGGCTGAAATCGACCGAGGTGATGACGTCGTAGACCAGGGTGGTCCCCACATGCTCCGCCTGCTGGCGCATCTGCTCCATCAGGTCGGGGCCCTGTACCGCCTGGGCGAAGCCCGGGTAGTTCTCCACCTCCGTGGTGATCATCAGCTGGCCGCCCGGCTGCATGCCCTGGACCAGGATGGGCTGGAGGTTGGCGCGGGCGGCGTAGATGCCGGCGGTGTAGCCGGCGGGGCCGCCGCCGATGATCAGGACCTTGGTGCGATGCGTGGTCATGGGGGACTGTTCCTGGCCGGGGAGGGGGCCCTTGATGGGGGCTGGGCCCTCGCCGCCCTCAAGATATGGTGGGACAGGCGTGGAAATTCACGAAGACGCCGGACGATAGCGGCAAGTGGCCCCGGGCTCAACGCCGGACGTCACAGATCGACCGGCCCGACCCCGACGGAACGCATGGCAGGATGGGCGCGAGGCTGCGGCCATTCCCCCATGGCGACCGCGCCCGGGATGCACTACATCAGGGAGATAGGTTTGCGGACGAACGGCGGGACGGCGGCGGTGATGGGCGGTTTCAGGACTTGGGCGGTGGCGGGACTGGCGGCGGCCCTGGTGGTCGCCGGCATCACGGGCGCGCGTGCGGCACCGGTTCAGACCGAACATACCCTCAGCCAGTTGGTGGCCGAGGGGGCCGCCGTGCCCGGCCAGCCGCTGTGGGTGGCGCTGGACCAGAAGCTGCAGGACGGCTGGCACACTTACTGGATCAACCCCGGCGACTCGGGCCTGCCGACGGAGGTCACCTGGACCTTGCCGCCGGGCTGGAAGGCCGGGCCGTTGGATTTCCCCGCCCCGCACCGCTTCACCACCGGTCCTTTGGTCAATTACGGCTATGAGAAGGCCACCCGCGTCCTGGTGCGGCTGGACGTGCCCGCCGATGCCCGGCCCGGCGGCACCGTCACCCTGACCGCCGCCGCCAACTGGCTGATCTGCGCCGACGTCTGCGTCCCGGAAGACGCCACCCTGACCCTGGATGTGCCGGTCGCGTCCTCGGCCGCGCCCGATGCCGCCGTGGCGCCCCTGTTCGCCGAGGCGCGGGCGGCCTTGCCGGTACCCAGCCCCTATGCCGCCAGCGTCAGCGGCGGCAAGACCGTCATCACCCTGCGCCTGGCCGCCCCCGGCCTGACGGCGGACCAGGTGAAGGATGCCTACTTCTTCGCCGAGAATCCGGACCTGGTGGAGGCCGGCGCCCCCCAGCCGGTGTCCTTCACCAAGGACGGGCTGGTGCTGACCCTGAAGCCCACGGGCCGCGCCAAGCCCGGTCCCGTCAACGGCATCCTGGAGGTGACGGAACTGGTGGACGGCAGGCCCACCACCCAGGCGCTGGCCATCGCCATCGCGGATGGCGCCGGGACCCCGGCGGCCAGCGGCGGTGCCGCCGCCGGCTCCGCGGCCGCGGTCCTGCCCCTGTGGCAGGCGGTGCTGTTCGCCTGCCTGGGTGGCATGGTCCTCAACCTGATGCCCTGCGTCTTCCCCGTCCTGTCGATGAAGGCCATGGCCCTGGTGCGCCACCAGGGCGCCCACGCCCGCGTGCACGGCCTGGTCTATACCGCCGGCGTCCTGGCCTGCTTCGCCACCATCGCTGCCGTGCTGATGGCGTTGCGGGCCGGCGGGCAGGAGATCGGCTGGGGCTTCCAGCTGCAGTCGCCCCTGGTGGTGGCGGTGCTGGCCTATGTCATGCTGTTGCTGGGGCTCAGCATGTCCGGCGTCTTCACCGTCGGCGACCGCTTCATGGGCGCGGGGCAGGAGCTGACGCAGGGCGACGGCTATGCCGCTTCCTTCTTCACTGGGGTGCTGGCCTCCGTCGTCGCCACCCCCTGCACGGCGCCCTTCATGGGGGCCGCCGTGGGCTATGCCCTGCTCCAGCCCTGGTATGTCGCCCTGGCCGTCTTCCTGGCCCTGGGCTTTGGCATGGCCTTGCCCTTCCTGGCATTGGCCTCCTCCCCCTGGCTGTTGCGCCACATGCCCCGGCCGGGCGCGTGGATGGAACGGCTGAAGCAGGTGCTGGCCTTTCCGCTCTACGGCTCGGCCGCCTGGCTGGTCTGGGTATTCGCGGTGCAGGTGGGGGCCATCGGCATGGCCAACATCCTGATCGGCGTGGTGCTGGTGGGCTTCGCCGCCTGGCTTTATGGCGTGACCCACTATGCCGACGGCTGGCGCCGGCGCGGCGGCGCCCTGGGCGCCCTGGTGGCCCTGGTGCTGGCGGTCACGGCGGTGGCGGCCCATGACGGTGGTGGCGATGCCGCCGCGGCCCCGGGGGGCGCCACCAAGGTTTCGGGCGCCGACGGTTTCGAGACCTTCTCCCCCGCCACCTTGGACAAGCTGCGGGCCGACGGCCGGCCTGTGCTGGTGGACTTCACCGCCGCCTGGTGCATCACCTGCCTGGTGAACGAGCGCGTGGCCCTGTCCAGCGACACGGTGCACCAGGCGTTGAAGAGCCGCGACGTCGCCCTGCTGAAGGGGGACTGGACCAACCGGGATGCGGAGATCACCCGCGTGCTGCAGGCCCACGGCCGCAGCGGCGTGCCGCTCTATCTATTCTACCGCCCCGGCCAGGCGGAACCCGACGTGTGGCCGCAGATCCTGACGGAAGCCCAGGTGCTGGACGCCGTGGGCAGCCTGCCGAAGCGGAGCGCCAGCGCGGAGTGACAAGCCGCGCTGATGAAGAAGGCCGGTGTGGCGACGCGCCGGCGTTCTCTCGGTTGATGTCATATCCGGCGCTGCCATTGGCGCGGATTGCGGCTCGTGTGGAAAAAGGCGATCACCTGAACCGCCCCACCCGTGACCCGGTAGATGACCAGATAAGGAAAGTCCTGCAGCAGGGCACGTCGTGTACCGCCGATCACGGATGGAAACTGTAGTGGGTTGGCGGCGATCCGCGTTCGCGCCACGGTGAAAGCTGCCCGGAGCCGCTTATCCAGGCCGGGCGCCTGATGCCTGTACCATTCGATCGCTTCGATATACTCAGCCCGCGCCTGTGGGGAGAGAATGACCCGCATCACGGAAAGCGACGGTCAAGCTCTGCCTCCAGGGCATCGGCATCGATGCCATGCTTGATATCTTCGTCCAGCGTTTCAAGGCGCCGTTCGATTTCGGCGGCCTGGGCCCGCGTGAGGGGGACGGCATCAGCCTCGATGCTGTCCCAAATCTCACCAATCAGGGCCAGCTTCTCGGCCGGCGTCAGGTTGCTGTAGTCGATGGCGGGCATCGTCATGCACTCCGCTGCTCAAGCCTGGTATCCGCTTGGTCTCAGGATACTCAGGATACTAGGGCAGATCGCGCGACGGCGGAACCGCCTTCGCGCGTGACGTCCCTCACGGACAAGGGGATGCCCACCGCTAGAACCCGAACATATGATCCAGGGCGAAGGCGCCGCCCGCCCCCTCGCGGATCAGGCCGTGATAGCCGAACAGGCGACAGGTGGTGTCGCGGATGAGGACGTAGGCGTCGCGGCCCGCCTCCTTGATCTCGGCGCCGGTGAAGGTCTGGCCCACGCGGAAGTGGAAGCTGCCAGAGCAGGCGATGTTGACCGTGCGGCGGGCGATCTCGTCGCCATCCTTGGTGGTCAGGATCAGGGCGGTGTCGGACCGCGTCTTCCACGGCGTGCTGGCCGGATAGATCAGGTGGCAGAGCGTGTCCACGTCGGCCGCCATGCCGGTACGCAGGAACAGGCGGGTGGACAGGCCCGGCGCCCGGCCGGAATAGGACTGCGGCTCGTTCCGGTAGGTCAGCACGGTGTTGAACATGTGGGCGCCGAAGCTGGTCTCCGCCGCGTGGCCGCTGACGCCGTCCTCGTACCGGAACAAGGCGTGCAGCCAGCCATCGGCATCGTTTTCGCCGGCGGCGAAGTCATAGACCAGCTCCAGATGCCCGTAGCCGGAGGGAAGATGCTTGCCCTCCAGGAGGTCCGAAGCCTCGAACGCCGTCTCATGGTCGCGGGGCAGGCGGCCCAGGTCGCGGCGCGCCACCTCCGTGCCGTCGGCGTCATAGACGATGGCGGTCAGCGGCAGGTGCGTCTGGGTTGTGCCCATGGGGGTGGGCAGGGCCAGGGTGCGGAAGCGGCTGGCCGGGAAGATGGGGGCCGGCAGGATGAAGCCCTTGCCCATCAGATTGGTCAGGCTGGCCAGCTTGGGGTCCGGCTTCAGGTCCACCCGCTCGACGTTGGGGTGGGCGATGCGGTGGCGGGTGACGCCGGCCGTGGTGCGGATGACCTCATACCGGGGGCGGACGAAGTGCTTGCCGGCGCGGATCTCGATTTGCTGGGGCCAGCGGGCGTCGGGTAGCAGGCTGGCCACGTCCAGGGCGTAGGTGGCATAGGGGGCCACCTCCTGCGCCAGGGCCACCGAGGCCTCATGTCCCATCAGGTTCAGGGCCACGGCCCCGGCCGGGATGGGGCAGGGGTGGCTGTTCTGCACCCACAGGATCACGCGTTCATCGCCACGCGGCGCCGGCAGACCGGCGTAGAAGTCGGAGGGCCAGGCGTTGGCGTCATGGGTGCAGGACAGGGTGTCGGCCGTGTCGCCGTAGGTGTCCAGCGCGTACTTCACCACGTCGTGGCCGGCCGCACCCACCACGTGGATGAACAGCTGGCCGGTGAAAGCAGGCAGATCGAACTTCCGGCGCACATGGGCGCTGTCGATGACCACGGTGCCGTCGGCGCCGGGCAGGTCCTGGGTCCAGCGCGCCAGCACCTGGCCGTCCTCGCCGAACAGGCACAGCCAGAGATAGGGATCTTCCGCGCCATAGCTGGACCAGTAGTTGGCGGTGACCACGCGGGTGTGATGCCCGTCCGCGTCGCGGAAGAAGGCGTAGTTGGTGGCGAAGTTCAACGGCGCCAGGTATGTCGCCGGATTGGTCAGCAGGTCGGCCGGTAGCTTCAGCGGGTCCAGGGAGTAGACTTTGACGCCGGCCGGAATCAGATGCTGGATGTGAGCCACCAGGCGTTCGGCGTCAAAGGCGGCGATGAACACGGCATCGATATCCGTGCCGGCCAGCGCCGTCACCGGCTGGGCCGGGTGGCCCAGAAGCGGCTGTCCGATCTTGTCCACGTTCTGGGCATAGACGCCCGCCACGTCGACACCCGTCAGATGGTGGATCTCGTCGAACGGCTCCAGCATGTTCAGCGGGTCGTAGACGGCGACGCGCCCCGCCCCGCGGAGATCGGCCAGCAGCGCCCGCGCCGGCTCCGCCGCCAGCGGGTGGCCGATGGCCTTGAAGTAGCTGCTGCCGCCGGTGACGTTGCTGAAGGTTTCGATCTTGAGGGGCATGGGCGGGTCCAAACGATAGGGAGTCGCCGGCCCCATCACGCGGGGGCCGGCGGGCATGCATCAGGGCGTTATACGGGCAGGGCCGCCGTTTTCACAGGCGAACTCGGCGACCCGCGGCGACCAAGCTCAGCGGAAGGGGTTCAGGCGCTTCACCTTGGCGGAGAGGGCGTGGCGGAACTGTTCCCGCTTCACCACCCCCTCGTCGCGCACCCAGTTCAGCTGGATGGCGCGGCGTTGGCCGACGAAGCTGGTGTGGCCGTGCCACGCGGTGGGGCCGTTCAGGAAGGCCAGCAGGGTGCCCTCCTCGGGCGGAACCTCGGCCACGGCATCGTCCAGGCTGTCGGGGCCGCGCAGCAGGCGCAGGCGGCCCTCCGCACTTTCCCAGGCCGGGTTCATGTAGATCAGGACGGTGATGATCTTGGTCTTGCTGTCGACATGGATCTGGCCGTCCTGGGCCTTGGCCCGGCCGCGCACCGTCACCATGGTGGGGTGGTCGGACAGGTCGACGCCGAACTTCTCCTCGAACGCCGCCGTCATGGCTGGGCCCTGGATCTCCTCCAGCAGTGCCGCGAAGGCGGGGCCGTAGCTCAGTTCGCGCGCCGGGAAGCTGCCGGGCAGTTCGATCTCGGGGAAGTCGCGGTGGATGGCCGCGCGCGCTTCCGCCCGCACGAAGCCGGGGATGATGACATGGGCGAAGGGGTCGAAGGACAGCGGCTTGGCGCGGAAGGCGTCCAGGTCGATGGCGCGGCCCGGGTCCGTCGCCGGATGGACGCCGGTGGGGGAGGCGCCGGGGACGGGCGCGGACGAGGAGGAGGTGCCGATCATGGTCCTGCTTCTTCTGGGCTGGTTCCCTTCCGCTAGGGACTGACGCGGAGGAGAACCGGAGTGGGTCTTACTTTAGAATCGTTCTCTCTGCGACTGGCTCGCAAATACCTCACCCCAGATGGGGCGTCGGCGCATCGGGGTCAATGCCCCGGGCGGCCGATGGGCCCACCGCGGCAACAGACCGGCCCACCATAGCACAGGTGGCCGTGCCCCACCCCGTCGCCTGCCTCAGCGCCGGGCGGCCATGCGCCGCAGCACTTCGGCCGCCACGCGGGATGTGTCGTCCAGCGGCGTCGGTGTCCAGCTCTCCACCACACCGGTGAAGGGGCGGGTGACGCCGCGCGCCACCATCAGCTGGTGGAAGCGGTCGAACTTTTCCGAGCCGCCTTCCAGGCCGATGACGTAGACGGGTTTGCCGGTGCTGGCCGCCTCCGACACCATGGAAACGCTGTCGCCGGTGCACAGCACCGCGTCGGCCAGGCCCAAGTAGCCGAAATAAGGGTTGGCGCCGGCGCCGTCCCAGACCATAGCCGGCAGGCCCGCAAGACGCTGGCGCAACACCGCCTCGTTCTCCGCGCCTGTGCGCCGCGATGGCGTCACCATCAGTCCGATGCCCTGTCGGGCCAGGGCCGCCAGCCGGTCGGCCAGTTGCCCGGTCAGGGCCGGGGTCAGCTGGTAGACGCCGTTGGACCCGCCCACCAGGACCGCCACCCGCGGCCGGGGCAGATGCTCCAAACCCGGCGCGAAGCGTGCCGCCTCCGCCGCCAGCCGCTGGGGGGTCACCCGGTGGAGGGCGCCCAGGCTTTCCATCACATTGGGTCCGGCCTTGCGGTCGTGCGCCGGCATGACCACCAGGTCGAAGCGGGAAAAGGGCACGCCCGGATTCTGGATGTGGACGCAAAAGGTGCGTCCGCCGCTTCGGCGCCGGATGGCGAGGGCTGCCCCCACCGCGTGCCGCCCCGAAGTGATCAGCAGATCCGGCCAGGGCGGGGACAGCGCGTCGGAGTCGGGTGTGAGGCCGTGGTCGAGGCTCAGCGGCAAGTAGGGGCTGAGTTGGCGCCAGGGTGACTTCAGATGTATGCGTTTGGCCAGGGGTGTCGCGCCCACGGCCTCCGCCAGGCCCAGGCACTGGTTCTCCATCCCGGCCTTGCCGTCGGTTAAAACCCAGCAGGAGGGCGGGGTTGCGGGGCGGGTGGGGGGGGCTGCGGCCGATGCCGCGATGGGGGGCTGGGTGTTCATGGCGGCAGTGTAACCGGCGTCGCAGAAGGATGGGATCGTTTCGCTCGCAACAACCTTGCTTGCCTGGGGGCGATCGGCAATCTATGTAATATCCTTTCCAACCCACCCCTCCCGGGAGCACAAGAAAATACCATGCGGCGGGTCAAACTCGACCGAATTGATCGGCGTATCCTGCGCGACTTGCAGGCGGACGGCCGGATGACCAACGTGGAACTTGCCCGGCGGGCCGGCATCTCCGCGCCCCCCTGCCTGCGGCGTGTCCGCGCGCTGGAAGAGGCGGGCTACATCCGGGGCTACCATGCCGACATCAACCCCGAGGCCTTGGGCTTCGGGGTCACGGTGTTCGCGCAGGTGGGCCTTTCCTCCCAGGCGGAAGCGGATCTGAAGAAGTTCGAAGGCATGGTCAACAGCTGGCCCGAGGTTCGGGAATGCAGCATGCTGGCCGGCGAAACCGACTTCCTGCTCAAGATCGTGGCGGCGGACTGGGACAGCTATCAGCGCTTCCTGACCACCAAGCTGACGGCTGCCCCCAACGTCAGCCACGTGAAGTCGGCCCTGGCCATCCGCCAGTCCAAGTACACCCCCGGCGTTCCCATCGATGTCGATGTCGGGCCGGAGGTGCTGGACGACGAGGAGGACGAGGAGTAACCCCGTTCCCGTCGCCGCCAGACAGCGCACGTTAAAAGAAAGGCCCCCGCCGGATCACCAGCGGGGGCCTTTCTTTTCAAGGCCGTTCGGAAACCGCCGCCTTAGCGGAAGGCGATTTCCACGATCTCGTAGCTTTTGGAGCCGCCGGGCGTCGTGACTTCGACATTGTCGCCGACATGCTTGCCAATCAGCGCGCGGGCCAGCGGGCTGGAGATGGACAGCATGCCGTTTTTGATGTCGCTCTCATCCTGGCCGACGATCTGATAGGTCGTCTCCTCGTCGGTGTCCTCATCCGCCAGGCGGATGGTGGCACCGAACTTCACGGCGTTGCCGGACAGCTTGCTGACGTCGATCACCTCGGCGCGGCTGATCTTGTCCTCCAACTCCATGACACGGCCTTCGATGAAGCTCTGGCGTTCACGGGCGGCGTGGTATTCCGCGTTTTCGGACAAGTCGCCGTGCTCGCGCGCTTCGGCGATGGCCTTGATCACGGCTGGCCGCTCGGTGATCTTCAGATGCTTCAGTTCTTCCTGGAGGCGGGTGTAGCCCGCAGCCGTCATCGGGATTTTTTCCATAGCCTTCGATATTCCGTTACTCAGAACCCAGGGGTGTTGCCCTGGGGCGAGCCCCGAAGGGCCGCATCGCGACAACGAGAAACCCTCCCGAGGGTGATCTTGATCCCGGGATGGCGGCCGGTCGGCCGTCATCCCCAGGTCGATCGATCACCCGCAGGTTAGTAAGTCCCGCTCAGATAGGACTGAAGCGGCGCAACCTCAAGGCTGCCTGTGCGCAGCGCCGAGATGGCGTCCACGGCGGCGCGGGCGCCCGCGACCGTCGTGTAGTAGGGAATGTTATTGACGAGAGCCGTGCGGCGCAAGCTGAAGCTGTCGGACACCGCTTGCGCGCCTTCCGTTGTGTTGAATACCAGCTGCACGGCGCCGTCGATCATGGCGTCGACGATGTGCGGCTGGCCTTCCAGCACCTTGTTGATCTGGGCCACGGGGATGCCGGCCGCCGACAGCACCTTGGCGGTGCCGCAGGTGGCGACGATCTTGAAGCCCATGTCGACCAGGCGGCTGGCCACCGGCACCAGGGCCGGCTTGTCTCGTTCCCGCACCGAAATGAACACCGTGCCCGTCGTGGGCAGGGTGACGCCGGCACCCAGCTGCGCCTTGGCGAAGGCCATGGCGAAATTGGGATCCAGGCCCATGACCTCACCCGTGGAGCGCATTTCCGGCCCCAGCAGGATGTCGACGCCGGGGAAGCGGTTGAAGGGGAACACCGCTTCCTTCACTGCCGTGTGCGGCGGGAAGGCGCCGCCCAGCTTGAAATCGTTCAATTTTTCACCGGCCATGACGCGGGCGGCGATCTTGGCGATGGGCGTGCCGGTGGCCTTGGCGACGAAGGGCACCGTGCGGGAGGCGCGCGGGTTGACCTCCAGGATGTAGATGTCCTGGCCGGCCGGGCCGTCGCCGTCGGGGTTCGCCTTGATGGCGAACTGGATGTTCATCAGGCCGACCACGTTCAGGCCGTGGGCCAGCGCCTCCGTCTGGCGCTCCAACTCCTCCACCACCGCCTTGGGCAGGGTGTAGGGGGGCAGGGCGCAGGCGCTGTCGCCGGAATGGATGCCGGCTTCCTCGATATGCTCCATCACGCCGGCGACGTAGACCTGGGTCCCGTCGCAGACGGCGTCCACGTCCACCTCGATGGCGTCCTGCAGGTAGCTGTCGATCAGCACCGGGTTCTTGCCCGACACCTTCACGGCGTTGCCCATGTAGCGCTTCAGGCCCGCCCCGTCGTGCACGATCTCCATGGCGCGGCCGCCCAGCACGTAGGACGGGCGGATGACGACGGGGAAGCCGATGGTGTCGGCCACCTTCTCCGCCTCTTCCAGCGAGCGGGCCAGGCCGTTGGCCGGCTGGCGCAGGTTCAGCTTGTGCAGCAGCTGCTGGAAGCGCTCACGGTCCTCGGCCAGGTCGATGGCGTCGGGGCTGGTGCCCAGGATGGGAATGCCGGCCTCTTCCAGGTCACGGGCCAGCTTCAGCGGCGTCTGGCCGCCCAGCTGGACGATGACGCCCAGCACCTCGCCGTTGGCCTGCTCTGTCCGCACCAGCTCGATCACGTCCTCGGCCGTCAGCGGCTCGAAGTACAGGCGGTCGGCGGTGTCATAGTCGGTGGACACGGTCTCGGGGTTGCAGTTGACCATGATGGTCTCATAACCGGCTTCGCGCAGGGCGTAGACGGCGTGGACACAGCAATAGTCGAACTCGATACCCTGGCCGATGCGGTTGGGGCCGCCCCCCAGGATCACGACCTTCTTCTTGTCCGTCGGCTCCGACTCGCAGTCGCCGGGCGCGCTGCCGTCCCCCTCGTACGTGGAGTACATGTAGGGCGTCTTGCTGGCGAATTCGGCGGCGCAGGTGTCGATGCGCTTGAACACCGGACGCACCTTGAAGCCGCGGCGGGCGGCCGCGACGGTCGCCTCGGTGCTGCCGGTCAGGGTGGCCAGGCGAGCGTCGGAGAAGCCCTGGGCCTTCAGCTTGGCGAAGTCACGCGCGGTCAGGGCGGCGAGGCCGCTGGCCTTCACGCCCGCCTCGGTGCGGATGATCTCTTCGATCTGGCGCAGGAACCACGGGTCGACACGGCAGGCGGCGTGGATCTCCTCCACCGTCAGGCCGTGGCGGAAGGCCTGGGCGATGACCAGGATGCGGTCGTGGGTCGGCTTGGACAACGCCGCCCGGATCTTCAGCGGGTCGACCACGCCGGTGCCGCCGGTCAGGTCGACCTCGTCAAAGCCGGTCAGGCCGGTTTCCATGGACCGCAGGGCCTTCTGCACCGACTCGGCGAAGCTGCGGCCGATGGACATGGCCTCGCCCACCGACTTCATGGAGGTGGTCAGCAGGGCATCGGCGCCGGGGAACTTCTCGAACGCGAAGCGCGGCATCTTGGTGACGACATAGTCGATCGTCGGCTCAAAGCTGGCCGGCGTGGACCCGGTGATGTCGTTGTCCAGCTCATCCAGGGTGTAGCCCACGGCCAGCTTGGCGGCGATCTTCGCGATGGGGAAGCCGGTGGCCTTGGAGGCCAGCGCGGAAGAACGGCTGACGCGCGGGTTCATCTCGATGACGACGACGCGGCCATCCTCCGGGTTCACGGCGAACTGGACGTTGGACCCGCCGGTGTCCACCCCGATCTCGCGCAGCACGGCGATCGAGGCGTTGCGCATCAGCTGGTATTCCTTGTCGGTCAGCGTCAGCGCGGGCGCCACGGTGACGCTGTCACCGGTGTGGATGCCCATGGGGTCGATATTCTCGATGGAGCAGATGATGATGCAGTTGTCGCGGCAATCGCGCACGACCTCCATCTCATACTCCTTCCAGCCCAGGACCGATTCCTCGACCAGCACCTCGTGCACCGGGCTGGCCCGCAGGCCGCCGCGCACGATGTCCTCGAACTCCGCCTTGTTGTAGGCGATGCCGCCGCCGGTGCCGGCCAGGGTGAAGCTGGGGCGGATGATGGCGGGCAGGCCGACGAAGGCCAGGGCTTCCTGCGCCTCGGCCTCGGACTTCACCATGCGCGACTTGGGGCTTTCCAGCCCGATCTTGTCCATGGCGTCGCGGAACAGCAGGCGGTCTTCCGCCTTTTCGATGACGTCGGCCTTGGCGCCGATCAGCTTCACCCCGAGCCGCTCCAGCGTGCCGTCATGGAACAGCTTCAGCGCGGTGTTCAGCGCCGTCTGGCCGCCCATGGTGGGCAGCAGGGCGTCGGGACGCTCCTTTTCCAGGATCTTGGCGACGATGGCCGGGGTGATGGGCTCGACGTAGGTGGCGTCGGCCAGGCCCGGGTCGGTCATGATGGTGGCGGGGTTGGAGTTCACCAGGACGACCCGGTAGCCCTCTTCCTTCAGCGCCTTGCACGCCTGCACACCGGAATAGTCGAACTCGCAGGCCTGGCCGATGATGATCGGGCCGGCGCCGATGATGCAGATGGACTTGATGTCGGTGCGTTTAGGCATGAGGGTCAGCCGCCATTTTTTGAATTCTACCGCCCGGACCGTCCGGCCCATCCCAGAGGGGAGGGCTCCAGACTCCGGCCACACAAAACAATCCCCCGCCCTGGAATGGTGGCGCGGGGGATTGTTCGGCTGAGCCGCTTATATAAAGGGGGGGCGCCCCGGGGGGAAGCGCTGCATATGGGGTGGGGGGGTGCGCCTACCGCAACCCCGGGCGCGAAACCAGGGCTTGATCCCGGGAAAGCCCAGGGTTCACGGGGCTTGCGGCGTCGTGGCTGACACCGGCGTCGGGGACGCCGCGTTTGGACCACGCGCGCTGGCGGCCGGGTCCTTGCCATAGCCGCCGCCCGGCCCGTAGTACCAGGGCATCAGCACGTCCTGCCGGGCTGTGTAGACGGCGCAGCGGGCGGTGTCCTGCTTGTCGAAGAAATAGACCATGCCCACCTCCCGCTTGCGGTCGGGATCCACCAGGTTGATGGCCCAGGTGCCGTAGGCCACGCCCAGCGGCGTCTCCTTGGGCCCGAAGGCGCGGTACAGCATATCGACGCGCTGGATGAAGCGGCCGCGGCGGCAGGCGTCCGACAGCGCCCGCGACAGGACCATCATCTTGGTCGCCGGTTGGGCGAAGGCGTAGACGATGCGCGGCATGGTGTAGCGCGGCGGCAAGGGCAGGGCCACCGCGGGTGTCGGGCTGGGGTCATAGGGACCGGCGCCCAGATGGTCCGGTTGGGGCTGCGCCAGCTTCAGCCCGTCATGGGGCGCTGCTGAGCTGGCTGTCCGCGCACCGGCCGGCAGGGGGACCGCCAGCATCGCGGCCAAGGAGGCCACGGCCAGGGATGCCGGGGAAAAGAGAGAATAGGGGCGCATCACTTGAGAATACCACCGCTCGACTGCGGCGGCGAGTATGCGCATTCAAGTGATGAAGGAGGTATTAAATGGAAGTATTTAAAATTTTACTCAAATCAGTCGATATTCAGCCGCCACGGGAGCGCAGATAGCGCGTCAGGAAGCCGGCCACGCGCAGGCGCCGGGCCTCATCCAGGTTGACGTAGTTGATCTTGGCGTCCTTGCCGATGATGGCGGCCACCTGCCCGTCGCAGACGAAGGCGATGTTTTCCTTACTGTCCTTGAACGCGACCTTCATTTTGAAGGTGGCACCCTGGCCCAGCCCGGCGGCCCCCGTGGCGGTAAAACTGCCCGCCGCCATGTTGTTGATGGCATAGGTTTTGGAGTCGATGACGACGCTGGCGGCCAGCGCGGGCACCTTGACCTTTTCCATCACGTCCTTTTTCAGGAAGTCGAACACGCCCATTATTGCCCTCAACACCAGCCGTAATCGAATTCTGTAACAGAATTCGGCGGTTTTTACGAGGGGGGCTGGTCAGAGCAAAGGGAGGGGGAGTCGGTCTCGCCGTCCCCGAGAGGAGGTACGGCCTGGGTTCGGGGTGTCCGTAGGCAGGCCACACCCTGGGAACCGGGGCGGCGTGGGGGTACTCCCACGCCGCCATTTTGCTTAACGAATACTTGCCCGGGCTAACGGGCGTCCGGTCACCGGGCGGCGATGTTCTCGACGAACCGGTCGAACAGATAGTGGCTGTCCTCCGGTCCGGGGCTCGCTTCCGGGTGGTACTGCACGGAGAACACGGGCTTGTCCTTCAGGCGGATGCCTTCGTTGCTGCCGTCGAACAGCGAGACATGGGTGACCTCCACCGTGTCCGGCAGGCTTTCCGGCAGGACGACGAAGCCGTGGTTCTGGCTGGTGATCTCCACCCGGCCGGTGGCCAGGTCCTTCACCGGATGGTTGGCGCCGCGGTGGCCCTTTTCCATCTTGGTGGTCTTGCCGCCCAGCGCCAGGGCCAGCAGCTGGTGACCCAGGCAGATGCCGAACAGGGGCACGCCGCTGGCCACGATCTGTTGGATCATGGGCACGGCATAGGCGCCGGTGGCGGCCGGATCGCCAGGGCCGTTCGACAGGAAGACGCCATCGGGCTTGTGGCCCAGGATCTCCTCGGCGGTGGCGGTGGCGGGCACCACCGTCACGCGGCAGCCGGCATTGGCCAGGCAGCGCAGGATGTTGCGCTTGGCGCCGAAGTCGACGGCCACCACGTGGTGCTTGGGATCGGTCTGCCGGCCATAGCCGCCGGCGATGGTCCAGGTGCTCTCGTCCCAGGTGAAGGTCTGGCCGCAGGTCACGTCCTTGGCCAGGTCCATGCCCTCCAGGCCGGGCCAGGCTTTGGCCTGGGCCACCAGGGCGTCCAGGTCGAACTTGCCGTCGGGGGCGTGGGCGATGACGCCGTTGGGGGCGCCCAGATCGCGGATGCGGCGGGTCAGGGCGCGGGTGTCCAGGCCGCCCAGGCCAACCAGGCCGTGGCTTTTCAGCCAGGCGTCCAGGCCGCGGGTGGCGCGCCAGTTCGACGGCTCGGTGATGTCGGCGCGCAGGATCAGGCCGCGCGCGGCGGGGGTCACCGTCTCGATGTCCTCATCGTTGGTGCCGACGTTGCCGATGTGCGGGAAGGTGAAGGTGATGATCTGGCCGGCGTAGGACGGGTCGGTCAGGATTTCCTGGTAGCCGGTCATGGAGGTGTTGAAGCACACCTCCCCCACCGAATGGCCGGCGGCGCCGATGCCCTTGCCCCAGAGGACGCTGCCATCCGCCAGGACCAACACGCCGGTTGCGCCCTCAGGCTGCGACGGGCAGGGCTGCGAGGGGCGGGTGGGGGTGGGGGCGGTCATCGCTTCATTCCATCTGCTGCGGAACGCGCCACCGGGATGCGGCCCCGGCGGGCGTCCTCTCATCTCGACCGGCCGACCGTGGACGCGCGCCTAAGTGAGGGGAGGGAACCGCCCCCTTGATCTCTTGAGCGCGGGCATGCCGCGCGGGCCGCCCAATGTCGTCGGAAATTCTTCTGTCACATAGAGAACACGGCCCGCCGGGTCAAGCGATGGCCCCCATGCTCGCGGCGCGGGGGCCCCTCCGCCATCTGGGCGCTGGCGCTCCCGGGGTTGGGCGGGTAAGGTTCGTCCTTCCCCATTGATTGGCTTTCACCCCGGTACGGCCCCCCAAGGACTTGTGGCCCGGGGCGGATGCCGGTTGCCGCGAACCTTGAGGATACTGACGCCATGCTGCGCGCGCGTTTAACCGAAGCCATGAAGGACGCCATGCGGGCCAAGGACCAGCGGACGCTGGGCGCCGTCCGTCTGATCCTGGCCGCGCTGAAGGACCGCGATATCGCCGCCCGCCCCGGCGGCAACACCGAGGGCATCAGCGATGCTGAGATCGCCAGCATGCTGCAGGGCATGGTGAAGCAGCGCCGCGAATCCGTCACCCTGTACCGCCAGGGCGGCCGTGAGGAACTGGCGCTCCAGGAAGAGGGCGAGATCGCCGTCATCGAGACCTTCCTGCCCAAGCAGATGACCGAGGACGAGGTGAAGGCCGCCATCGCCGACGCCGTGGCCGAGACCGGTGCCGCCGGCATCCAGGGCATGGGCAAGGTCATGGCCGCGCTGAAGGCCAAGTACGCCGGCCAGATGGACTTCTCCCGCGCCGGCCCGCTGGTCAAGGCGGCGCTGGGCGCCTGATGCCCGGTCGGGGCGGGGCCGCTGACGGCCCCGTTCCCGGCGCTTTTCGTTGTGCCTGATCCTGTCTTTGGAATCGCCCACCGCCCATGGCCCTGCCGCCCCAATTCCTGGAAGAGCTGCGGAACCGGCTGACCCTGTCGGACGTGGTGATGCGGCGCGTGCGCCTGCAGCGGGCGGGGCGGGAATTCCGCGCGCCTTGTCCCTTCCATAACGAAAAGACGCCCAGCTTCTACGTCAACGACCAGAAGGGCTTCTTCCACTGCTTTGGCTGCGGCGCCCACGGCGACGTCATCGGCTTCGTCATGCGGCAGGACAACCTGTCCTTCATGGAGGCGGTGGAGCTGCTGGCGCCCGACGCCGGCCTGACGGTGCCCAAGGCCACCCCGCAGGACCGCCAGCGCTTCGAACGGGAAAAGTCGCTCTACGACCTTGTGGAGCGGGCCACACGCTGGTTCGAGGGACAGTTGCGGGCGCCGGTGGGGCGCCATGGCCTGGCCTATCTGCGCGGCCGTGGGCTGGATGATGAGGCCATGGCCCGGTTCCGCCTGGGCTACGCGCCTAGCGACGGCGCGGGCCTGCGCGCCGAATTGGTCACCGCCGGCTATACCGAGGCCGACATGGTGGAGGCCGGGCTGTTCAAGCGGCCGGAGGATGGCCGGGCCCCCTTTCCCTTCTTCCGCAACCGCGTCCTGTTCCCCGTCACCGACCGGCGCGGCCGGGTGGTGGCCTTCGGCGGCCGCATCCTGGAAGGCGACGGGCCCAAATACATCAACTCGGCCGAGAACCCGCTGTTCCACAAGGGTGACATCCTCTACGGCATGAGCCGGGCGCGCCAGGCGGCGGCCGATGGCAAGCCGTTGATCGTCACCGAAGGCTATATGGACGTCATCGCCAGCGTCATGGCTGGGTTCGAGGGGGCGGTGGCGCCCCTGGGGACGGCGCTGACCGAAACCCAGATCCAGGTGCTGTGGAAGCTGGCGCCGGAAGGCCAGCGCATCCCCATCCTCTGCTTCGACGGCGACAACGCCGGCCGGCGCGCCGCCTTCCGCGCGGTGGAGCGCATCCTGCCGCTGCTGGTCCCCGACCATTCCGTCCGCGTCGCCTTCATGCCGGAGAAGGAAGACCCCGACAGCCTGATCCGGGGTGGCGGCGCCGCCGCTTTCCAGGCGGTGCTCGACCGCGCCCGGCCCCTGACGGATGTGTTGTGGGACATGGAGGCGGCGGAGCGCGACCTGGCCCAGCCCGATGCCCAGGCGGGCATGCAGGCGGCGCTGGAGGCGCAACTGGAGCGCATACCAGACACCCGGGTGCGCGGTGCCTATCAGCGCGCCTTCAAGGACCGGCTGTACCAGCTGGGACGCGCGGCGCGGCCGCCGTTCCAGGGCGGCGGCACGCCCTTCGTGCGCGGACAGCGGCCGGGGGCCTTGCCCTTCCCCGTGGCGCGGCAGTGGGACAAGCGCTACCGCGCCGGGGCGGAGATGGGCTCGGTGCGCGGGCGTGAGCGTTTGCTGCTGGCCGTGGTGCTGAACCACCCGGCCCTGTTCGAGAGCTTGGGCGAGACCCTGGCCATGATCAGCTTCGCCACCGAGGGGCTGGAGCGGCTGCGCCAGGCGCTGGTCGAACGGCTGTTCCACGATTCGGGACTTGACGCGGACGGCTTACGACGCCACTTGTCAGCATGCGGCTTCGCTGAGGAGCTGGATGAGATGCTGGGGGCAGACCTGCCCTCATATGCCCGTCCGGAAGCGACGTTGGATTCCGCCCGCGCGGGCTGGCAGGAGGTTTGGCTCAATTCCCAGGAACTGGTGTTCCAGACCGAGTTGCGTGAGGCGGAGCGGCGCCTGGCCGAGGATCCCAGCGAGGATACCCTGGCCCGGCTGATGGCCCTTAAACGGGAAGAGTTGATACGCCGGGGCCACGCCCTGGATCCGGAGGGCGAAGGCGTCTGACGCCCACGCCCGAGGCGGCCCCGTACCGGGCGGGGCGGTTCCCCCCGAAGGCGGGGCGGGGCCGAAATTGGTTTTGAGTGACGACGCGTTGGGGAGCGACGATTACGCGAAAAGGCTGTAGGGGTCCGGCACGGACGGACGGTTAGGAACGGATGGCGGGGTGGCGTGGCCGGGGTTTTCGTCCGGTGCGGCACCTTTTTTTCGTCCTTGCCCCTGTTTTTGGTGGGATCCAGCGCTTTCTTTGGGTATCGGGTGTGCCTCGTAATTCGAGAAGTGTCAGGTCGGCCGTGCGCCCGGTTATCGGGCCCCGCCAGTTTGATCCGAGTGGTGGGTGCCCAAGAGCGCGGGCGCCCCATGGTGAGTAAGGGTATGGGTTGAGTAAGGGTATGGGCCGGCGCCCAAGGAAAGCCGGCGTCAGGGTTGAACCGGCATTCCAGTTGGTTTGCATTTCAGTTAGTCGGGGACATTGAGCGAATGGCCACGAAAGCAGCGCAGAGTGCGGACGTTTCCGAGGCGCGTGAGGAACAGTTGGACGGCCCGCTGATGGACGGCATGGGCCTCGCCTTCAAGAAGATGATCCAGCGCGGCAAGGAGCGGGGGTTCGTCACCATCGACGAACTGAACGCCGCCGTGCCCCCCGACCAGTCCTCGTCTGAACAGATCGAGGACACGATGGCCATGCTCAATGAAATGGGCATCAACGTCATCGAATCGGAGGAGCAGGACGCCGAGGCCGGTGGCGAAAGCGGCGGCGACGGCGAAGGCCGCGTCTCCGGCAATCTTGATGACGACGACATCGGCCGTACCGACGACCCCGTGCGCATGTACCTGCGCGAGATGGGCTCGGTGGAGCTGCTGTCGCGCGAGGGCGAAATCGCCATCGCCAAGCGCATCGAGGCCGGCCGCGAGATGATGATCGGCGCGATCTGCGAATCGCCCCTGACCATCCGCGCCATCATCCAGTGGCATGAGGCCCTGAATGAAGGGAAGATGCTGCTGCGCGACATCATCGACCTGGACGCCACCTACGGCGTGGATCCGGAGTCGGGTGAGCTGACCGAGGCGGTGCTGGGCGCCGAGGAGGCCCCGCGCGAGGAAGGTGCGGCGGCCGAAGGCGGCGAGGGCGCCGAAGGCGAGCCTGGCGCCGAGCGTCCGGAAGGGGCCGAGGGCGGTGATCCTGGCGAGGGCGCCGAGGATGAGGGCGGCATTTCGCTCGCCGCCATGGAGGCCGAGCTGAAGCCGATGGTGCTGGAAACCTTCCAGACCATCGAGGAGACCTACGAAAAACTGCACAAGATGCAGGAGCTGCGCCTGGTCGCCATCCAGCGCGGTGAGGATCTGGGCAAGGCCCAGGACAAGAAGTACGAGAAGCTGAAGGCCGAGCTGACCGAACTGGTCAACTCCGTCCGGCTGAACAACGGCCGCATCGAGGCCTTGGTCGAACAGCTGTACGGCATGAACCGCCGCCTGATGGGTTTCGAGGGCAAGCTGCTGCGCCTGGCGACCGACTGCAAGGTCAAGCGCGAGGACTTCCTGCACCATTATTACGGCAGCGAGCTGGACCCCAACTGGCTGGACCGGGTGAAGGGCAATTCCAAGGCCTGGGCCAAGTTCGCCGAGCGCAGCGCCAGCGAGATCGTGAAGGTCCGCGAGGGCATCAACGAGATCGCGGAAGGGGTGCGCCTGCCCATCGGCGAATTCCGCCGCATCGTCTCCACGGTGCAGAAGGGCGAGAAGGAAGCCAGCCGGGCGAAGAAGGAAATGGTGGAGGCCAACCTGCGCCTCGTCATTTCCATCGCCAAGAAGTACACCAACCGCGGCCTGCAGTTCCTGGACCTCATCCAGGAAGGCAACATCGGCCTGATGAAGGCCGTTGATAAGTTCGAATACCGCCGCGGCTACAAGTTCTCGACCTACGCCACCTGGTGGATTCGCCAGGCCATCACCCGGTCCATCGCCGACCAGGCCCGCACCATCCGCATCCCCGTGCACATGATCGAGACGATCAACAAGCTGGTGCGGACCTCGCGCCAGATGCTGCACGAGATCGGCCGCGAGCCGACGCCGGAGGAACTGGCCGAGCGGCTGATGATGCCGCTGGAAAAGGTCCGCAAGGTCCTGAAGATCGCCAAGGAGCCGATCAGCCTCGAGACGCCGATCGGCGACGAGGAGGACAGCCACTTGGGCGACTTCATCGAGGACAAGAACGCCGTCCTGCCGCTAGACGCCGCCATCCAGGCGAACCTGCGCGAGACGACCACCCGCGTCCTGGCCTCGCTGACCCCGCGTGAGGAGCGTGTGCTGCGCATGCGCTTCGGCATCGGCATGAACACCGACCACACCCTGGAAGAGGTGGGGCAGCAGTTCAGCGTGACCCGCGAGCGTATCCGCCAGATCGAGGCGAAGGCGCTGCGCAAGCTGAAGCACCCGTCCCGCTCGCGCAAGCTACGCAGCTTCCTGGACACCTGATCCCTACCGGGCTCAGGCACGTGAACGAAAAGGGCGGCTCCCATCGGGGCCGCCCTTTTTGCATGGGGGAATGGGCGCTGATAGGCTTGCCGTGCTACATCTCCGGGTATCGTTCAGGATTGAGAGGAACGGGTGAAGCGCTTGCTGATCGGTATTGCCGTGTGCGTGGTTGCCGCGGTCGCGCTTGGTTTGATCGTGCTGGCGGTTCCGTTTTTGAGAACGCTGGCGACTGTCTTCGTCGTCCTTCTGGCCATCTCCGTCCCTCCGAAACCAGGGCCTGTCCCTCACGACATGCTGGACTACAAGGTGGAGAAGGAGCTGCCATTCTCGCAGCCCACCGGCGTTGCCTGGAATGGGGATGGGTCCCGTCTTGCCGTGTTGATGGGCAGGTCCCTGGCTATTGTCGATACACATGACTGGCACACGGTCGGGGAGTTCTCGGGTATTGGGGCGAGCTTTTCGCGGTGTGCTTTTTCACCAAGGACAACAATGTCATCGCCCCATTGGTGCCGCATGATGATGTAGATCGGAACTCTTTCGCGGCTGTTTGGGACGGCACGGACGGTCATCTGATCAGGCGGATTGAAAAGCCGTTGGAACTGCGTGCTAGTGTCGGTCAGGTCGGCGCCTGTGACCTGTCGCCAGATGGGACGATGTTCGCCGCCGCTGGAGCCGGAATAGATAGCAGGGTCGTGATCTACAGCACGACCGATTGGTCTGTTGTTGCGGTGAACGCCTTCTCCGAGGGGGCGTCAAGGCGTACCTCTATCTCGGCCATTCGCTTTCTTCATCAGTCGCGGCGTATTGCCGTGGCGAGCATAGGCGCCTTGTTCATTTCCGACATTGGCGATGGCGAGAACCGGAGCCCTGTCCTGCGGCCCCTAGGGGAGTTGTCGTTTCACTCTCTCGATGTTGATGAGGAGGATCAGCAGGTGTTCGTGGGCGGAGAATGGGTGCCAAAGGGCGTCCAGGGAATGTCACCCCTCGTCGCCTACAACCTGAAATCCGATACGGCCATGCCGATGCAGGACCTAGGCGCGCGCGGCATCCAGTCCATTCGCTGGCTTGGTGATGGTCGGCTGCTCGTAAGTACTGCGGATTCAAATAAAATTCTGATGATAGATCAGACGCTTACGTCGCGCTTTTCGCAGGCGGTGGGGATTTACGAAAATCTTTATGACGCCGCTGTGGGCGGCGACCGTCTTGCGGTCATCTGGGGAAACAGGGTTGTGATCTACCGGCGATGACACTGGGGAGTTCCAGTTCGGTACCAAAACCGTGCGCCTACTCCAGCAGCATGTCCGCCAAGTTCTTCTTTTTCGCCGCTGCCGGTGCCCTGGCCTTCTTCGGCGCCTTGGCTGGCGCGCGCAGGGCGGCGCCCACCGCCAGGCGGGCCCAGCGCAGCAACTCGTCGGGGTCGTCCATCGCGCCATCGGGCGGGGTGTAATAGCCCAGCGAGCGGTGGGGCTTGTCGGCCCAGGGGGTGAAGCGGATGCAGCCGGCGGCCGCGAAGGTGGGCTGGCTGACGGCGTCGGTCTTCAGGTAGAGGGTGTCGTCGCGGGTGATCAGGGCGAAGTTGCGGCCGTGCAGGGTCAAACCCCGGCCGCCGAACAGGCGGGGCGCCTCAACCGGCCCCCCATATTCGTTTGAAAGCGGGGCCAGCAGGTCCAGGATGTAGTCGAGAAAGTCGGGAGAGACGGGCATAGGCGACGCTCCCCGGCCGTGTCCGGCTTACTTCTTGCGGAAGGCGTCCAGCGCCACGACGGTGCCGCCCTGCTTGGGCGCGTCCTCGTCCTCACCCTCGGCGGGGGCGGGCTCTTCCTCGACGGCCTCGTCCACCACGTCTTCCCCTTCCTCCTCATCGGGCGGCTGGAATTGCAGGGCGAAGTTCACCGAGGGGTCGGCGAAGGTGGTGATGGCGGCCATGGGCACCACCAGGCGCTCATGGCTGCCGTTGAAGCTGAGGGTGACTTCCACCCGCTCGTCATTCACGTCCAGGCCATAGAACTGGTATTGCAGGACGATGGTGATCTCATCCGGGTATTTGGCGCGCAGGAATTCCGGCATGCGCACACCCGGATACTGGGTGCGGAAGCTGATGAAGAAATGGTGCTCCCCGGGCAAGCCATGTTCCTGCACTTCCCTCAGCGCATCGCGCACAACCCGGCGCAGGGCGGCCTCGACCATACGGTCGTAGCGAAGGAGATCAGTGGACATGGCAGGCAAAACGCTCCGGTAGCGGGATGATGACGTCACCAATAGACCCGCCCGCCGCGCAATTTGCAAGCCTGGGCGCGCGAAAGCGCTGGCGGGGCAGGGCGGACATAGCCGCCTATCCTTGTTCTGTCGAGAGGGATCGCGGAACCCAAGGCGCCCTGGGGTGCCTTGTCGCGGATCCGCTCTCTTAAAGTGGGGGGCTTCTGTTGCCGGGTGCCCCCCGAACCCCGTTCTTAGCTAACCACTAACACCCCGTTGAGGGTATTAGGCGGCCATGCGAAGAGCAGGCGCCGTGTTATCGTTGGCACCTATAAAACGGCCCGATGACGGCGGAACCATGCCGAGCGAAAACCATGCCTTTACCACGCACGTCGATCCTAATTCGCCCCCATGATGGTGGAGGCGCCGGGTACCGCCCCCGGGTCCGTAACGCTTATTCCGCAAGGCGTTTATCGCCATAGTCGGGCGAACCCGACGTCCCTAATATAGGGACGCGGGGGGCGTCGCGCTAGTCCCCTGTCGGGATTAGGCATGCCGGCCGGCACATGGCCCGGTTGCGCCCCGGGTCGATCTGGCCCCCCCACCGGCCCGGCCACCGCCCCTGGGGGGCCGGCATACCGGATCGTCACCACATTATGTGGCGTCGCGCCGCCGACGTGTCGTAACGTCGCCGCGACGTCCTGCATCGCGTGAGGGGCCCGCCATGGCGCATCCGGAATACCAGTACCTGTCGCTGCTGCGCCGCCTGATCGACCAGGGTGTGGCCCGGGTGGACCGCACCGGCGTGGGCACCAAGGCGCTGTTCGGCGAGCAGATGCGTTTCGACCTGTCGGCCGGCTTCCCCCTGCTGACCACCAAGAAGATTTTCCACCGCCAGGCCATCCACGAGATGCTGTGGTTCCTGTCGGGCGACACCAGCATCCGTCCGCTGCTGGCCAACAAGGTGCGCATCTGGACGGACTGGCCGCTGGCCAACTACCGCAAGAAGACGGGCGAGACCATTTCCCAGGAGGATTTCGAGGCCCGTGTCCTGGCCGACGATGCCTTCGCCGCCCAATGGGGCGATCTGGGCCCCGTTTACGGCAAGCAGTGGCGGCGGTGGCAGGGGCCGGACGGCCGGGTCATCGATCAGATCCAGGACCTGGTCGACGGCATCCGCACCAACCCCACCAGCCGGCGCCTGCTGTTCACCGGCTGGAACGTGGCCGACCTGCCGGACATGGCGCTGCCGCCCTGCCACATGACCTATCAGTTCTTCGTGGCGGACGGAAAGCTGTCCGGCCTGATCTTCCAGCGCAGCGCCGACACCCTGCTGGGCCTTCCCTGGAACCTGTGCGAAGGCGCCCTGCTGATCCACATGCTGGCCCATCAGTGCGGCCTGGACGTGGGTGACTTGGTGTGGCAGGGCGGCGACGTCCACCTCTACCTCAACCACGTCCCCCAGGCGGAAGAGCAGTTGACGCGCGCGCCCCGGCCCTTTCCCCAACTGGTGATCAAGCGCAAGCCGGACAGCCTGTTCGACTATCGCTTCGAGGATTTCGAGATCACCGGCTACGATCCCCACCCCCATATCAAGGCCGACGTGGCCGTGTGATTGGCCCCTCGCGGAGTGGCCCTCGGGCCTGCGCCTCCCGCCTGCTACCGTGTCCCCGAACCAGCGATGAATGAAGCGGGGACGCGATGCGGTGGGCGGGATGGTGGATGGGTATTGGGGCGGCGGTCGCGCTGACCGCCCTGCCGGCGGTGGCGATGGCCCAACCCAAGGCGGTGGCGGCATCCGCCGCGGCCGACCCTCTCGCGGCCCAGGTGGACGCCTTCCTGCAAGCCCAGATGCGGGCGGGCGGCATTCCCGGGATGCAGGTGGCGGTCATCCAGCACGGCCGCCTGGTGCTGTCGCGCAGCTATGGCATCGCGAATCTCCAGACCCCGGTGCCGGTGACGGCGGAGACCATCTTCGCCGTCAACTCCATCACCAAGGCCTTCACCGGCGTCGCCGCGATGCGCCAGGTGCAAGAGGGACGCCTGGACCTCGATGCGCCGGTGGGCCAGTACCTGGCCGACCTGCCCGCCGCCTGGCGCCCCATCACCATCCGCCAGCTGCTGACCCACATGTCGGGCCTGCCCGACATCAACCGCGCGCCGGGCGACCGGGATGAGCGCGTGGGGGGCGACGCCATCTGGGCCTGGGTCCAGGCCCAGCCCATGAAGTTCACCCCCGGTGAGCGCTTCGATTATTGCCAGACCAACTACACCCTGATCCAGCGGGTGGTGGACGGGCTGACGGGCCAGCCGCCCGATACGCCCATCAACGGCTGGGAGTTTGAGGCGGCGGGCATGACCCACACCGCCTATGGCGACAGTGGCATGGTGACACCGGGCAAGGCGGCGGGATACCGCAACAGCTATGCGCCGGGGCCGGACGGCGCGCCCGTCGCCACGCCCCACCCGGTTTATGAGCTGTTCCGTCCCATGCATCGCGCCTCCTCCGGCCTGGACAGCACGGCGGAGGACATGGCGCGCTGGATGATCGCCGTCAGCCAGGAGCGATTGCTGGATGCCGACAGCCTGCGCCTGCTGTGGACCCCGGCCCGCTTCAACGACGGCCGCGCGAGCCAGTGGGGCCTGGGCTGGGTGGTGCTGAACCGGGGCGACCACCGCGCCGTGGGCATGACCGGCGGCAGCCGCTCCGCCTTCTTCCTCTATCCCGAGGACGATGTCGGCGTTGTCATCTTGACCAACCTGTCCGGCGCCAATCCGGAGGACATGATCGACCAGGTGGCCGCCTTCTACGGCGCCAAGCTGACGGGTGTCGCGGCGCTCAGGGCGGAGTTGCAGCGCCGGGGCTATGACCAGGCCGCCGCCCTCTATGCCGAGTTGAAGGCCAAGGACCCGGCCTTCCAGGTGGAGGAGGCGGAACTGAACGACTGGGGCTACCGCCTGCTCAGCAACGGCCAGCCCCGGAACGCCCTGCCGCTGCTGAAGCTGGTGGCTGACCTGTTCCCCGCCAGCGGCAACGCCCAGGACAGCCTGGCCGAGGCGCTGGCCGCCACCGGCGACAAGGCGGGGGCCATCGTGGCCTACCAGCGCTCGCTGGAGCTGGACCCGAAGAACACGAACGCGGAACGGAGGCTGGTGGCGTTGAAGGCGGGCGGGTGAGGGGGCATGGACAGGACCGGGCCGGGGACGTAAATTTACGGTGTGCCCGCAAATTGGATCAGCGATCCCAGTCCTGATGAACCGTGACCACGCCATACGTCTGTTGAAGCAGCACGAACCGGAATTCCGCCGTGCCGGCATCGGCGCGCTGTTCCTGTTCGGGTCGGTCGCGCGGGGTGAGGCGACCGACACGTCCGACGTGGATGTCTTTTTCGACCTGGACCAACCGCAAGGCTTCACCCTGTTCAGCCTGGCGGCGGTGCAGGAGCGCCTGCAGGACATTCTGGGCGCGAAGGTGGACATCATGACCCGCGAGGCCATCCACCCCCGGCGGCGCGGTCGGATCGAGGCGGATGCGGTACGTGTGTTTTGATGTCCGACAGCCCGGCCGTCGACATCTTACTGGACATTCTGGAGCTGATCGCCCGGATCGAACGGCAGGTTGCGACGCTGGACCGGCAAACGTTCCTGAACGACATGGACGTCCAGGATGCCACCGCCTATCGCATCCTGGCCATTGGGGAGGCATCCAAGGATCTGGATGAAGCCTTGAAGGCCCGGCATCCGCAGGTGCCGTGGCGGCAGGTTCTCGGCATGCGCAATCTGCTGATCCACGAATATTTCATGCGGGAAAGCGCCATCCTGTGGGAAACAGTCAAGGTCGGATTGCCCACACTGGCGGACGTTTGCCGCGTTGAGCTGGCCCGGGCGGGCTGGCGCCCCGCTGACTGACGCACCCCCGCCCTTTGATCTTCCGCATTCTCCGGCACGGCGGTTTGCCGTAAAACCGCAGGCCTTGAGCGTTCATCAGCCAGGCCCGCGCACCCATGACCGATCCCGCCGCCATCCCCTTGGCCCTCATCGCCGCCGTGTCGACCAACAACGTCATCGGCGTGGAGAACCGCCTGCCATGGCGCTTGAAGGGGGATCTGAAGTATTTCAAGGAGATGACCCTGGGCAAACCGGTGGTCATGGGCCGGCGGACGTGGGAGAGCATCGGGGCCAAGCCGCTGCCGGGCCGCACCAACGTCATCGTCACGCATAAGCAGGACTACCGCGCCCAGGGCGGCGTGGTGTGCCACAGCCTGGACGCCGCCATCGCCCAGGCCCGCCTGATCGCGGCGGCGGATGGGGCGGCCGAGGTCATGGTCATCGGCGGGGAGCTGCTGTTCGCCACCGCGCTGAAGACCGCGCACCGGCTGTACCTGACCGAGGTCCACGCCAACCCCGAGGGCGACGCCTTCTTCCCCGCCTTCGACCGGGCGGAGTGGCGCGAGGTGTCGCGCCGCGACGTGCCGGCGCTGGAGGTGGCGGTCGATCCCGCCCCCGCCCACAGCTTCGTGGTGCTGGAGCGCGCCTGATGATCCTGACGCCCATCCCCCTGGAGGATTTGCCGGCCATCCTGGACGATTTGCGCCGCCGCATGCGGGCCGAGGTTCCGGCCGTGCCGCGCCTCGCGGTCGAGGTGTTCGAGCGCATCGCCGCCACCCTGGAGCTGGTGCCCATGGGCGTGGACACGCCCCAGCACCGGGCGGCCGGCATCGCCCTTGCCCATCGCTTCGGCATAGCGACCATTGATGAGCTGCCCATGCAGGCCTACAGCTGGGACGGGCACGCCATCCGTACCCAGAGCGAATCCTACGTCCTGATCCATGAGATCGGGCATTGGCTGGTGGCGCCGCCGGAGCGCCGGGGGCTGGTCGATTTCGGCCTGGGCGCCGGGCCGGAGACCGGCCGCATCGCGGAGGCCAACGCCGCCATCTGCGTCGACCTGGAAACCCAGATCGAGGAGGAGGCCCTGTCCTCCCTCATCGGCATCCTGTGGGAGGTGGAGCTGGGCCAACCCGCCATCCTGGCCTTCCTGGAGCAGAACTGGCTGGAAGGCTGGGACCGTCCCGCCTGCATTGACAATCTGGCGGCCAACCTGGCCAATTTGCATCGGCGGGGTTTGATTGATGCGAATTACCGCCCCGTGGCGCCAGAACATTTCGAAGTAATGGGGCGTGTCGCAAGCTTGTAATATGGTGCATTGCGGCAAAAGCAATAGGCCCCGCCGCCAAATGGAACGCGCGGCGACAGAACGGCCATAAGTCCCTATACTGACGGGGGATTGTCAGGCCCAGGGCCATCGGTCACTGTTTTGTTTAACAAACAGACCGAGAGGGTTGCCCCAATGTCGATCGCGCACGCGTCGTCCGCCCCTGTTCCGTCCACCCCTACCCCAGCCGCCCTTGCCCCGTCCCCTGACAGCCCCGGCGATGCCGGCCCCGCCATCCTGTCCCTGATCGGCAACACGCCGCTGATCCGCGTCACCAAGGTCGATACCGGCCCGTGTGAGCTGTACCTGAAGCTGGAGAACCAGAACCCCGGCGGCTCCATCAAGGACCGTATCGGCCTCGCCATGGTGGAGGGGGCGGAGAAGTCCGGCCGCCTGAAGCCCGGCGGCACGGTGGTGGAGGCGACGGCCGGCAACACCGGCTTAGGCTTGGCCCTGGTCTGCGCCGCCAAAGGCTATCGCCTGGTGCTGGTCATCCCCGACAAGATGGCGGCGGAGAAGATCAACCATCTACGCGCGCTGGGCGCCGAAATCCACGTGACGCGCAGCGATGTGGGCAAGGGCCATCCCGACTATTACCAGGACATCGCCGAGCGGCTGGCCGGGGAAATCCCGGGTGCGGTCTACATGAACCAGTTCGCCAACCCCGACAACCCGGCGGCGCATGAGCGCTGGACGGGGCCGGAGCTGCTGCGCCAGATGGACGGGCGCTTGGACGCGGTGGTGGTGGGTGTCGGCTCCGGCGGCACGCTGACCGGTCTCGGCCGCTATTTCCGCGCGGCCAGCCCGCGCACCCGCCTGGTGCTGGCCGACCCCCAGGGCTCCATCCTGCGCGACCTGGTCAAGACCGGCCGCCATGACGAGCCCGGCAGCTGGGTGGTGGAGGGCATCGGCGAGGATTTCGTGCCGCCCAACTGTGACCTGCAGTTCGTGGACGACGCCTATACGGTGCCCGATTCCGAAAGCCTGAACGCCGCCCGCGAGTTGCTGCGCAAGGAGGGCGTGTTGGGCGGGTCGTCCAGCGGCACGCTGTTCGCCGCCGCGCTGCGCTATTGCCGGGCGCAGACGGTGCCCAAGCGGGTGGTCACCCTGGTCTGCGACACCGGCAACAAGTACCTCTCCAAGATGTTCAATGACGGCTGGATGGCCGACCAGGGCTTCCTGCCGCGTGAGCGGACGGGTGACCTGCGCGACCTGATGACCCGGCGGGTGGACAAGGGGCAGGTCGTGACCGTGTCCCCTGACGACACCCTGCTGACGGCGTACAAGCGCATGCGCATCGCCGACGTCTCGCAGCTGCCGGTGATGCAGGGCGGCCGGGTGGTGGGCCTGCTGGACGAGTCCGACCTGCTGCTGCACGTGGAGCCCGACCCCAGCCGCTTTCGCGGGCCGGTCAGCGGGGCCATGACGGCGCGGCTGGAAACCGTGCCGGTGACCGCCCCCATCGGCGTGCTGGACGGCATCTTCAGCCGCAACATGGTGGCCCTGGTCACCGAGGACGACGCCTTCTTGGGATTGCTGACCCGTGTCGACCTGCTGAACCATCTGCGGCGTCAACTGGGCTGACCCGCCCTACCGCTCCGCTCTTCTCCCCCTCCCGGTCTTCCCACAAGGAACCCCCATGGCCGACGACAGCCCCACCCGCGCCCTTCCCAACCAGCGGGCCTTCGCCACCCGCACCGTGCACGCGGGGCAGGAGCCGGACCCCAGCACCGGCGCCATCACCGTGCCCATCTACGCCACCTCGACCTATGTCCAGGAAAGCCCCGGCGTCCATAAGGGCTATGAGTACAGCCGCAGCCAGAACCCCACCCGCATGGCCTATGAACGCTGTGTGGCGGATCTGGAGGGGGGCGTGCGGGGCTATGCCTTCGCCTCCGGCCTGGCGGCGGAGGCGACCATCCTGGAACTGCTGGACGCTGGCAGCCACATCATCGCCATGGACGACCTTTACGGCGGCACCTACCGGCTGTTCGAGCGGGTGCGCAAACGGACCATGGGCCTGTCCGCCAGCTTCGTCGACATGACCGACCCGGCCCGGCTGGAGGCGGCGCTGACCCCCAACACCCGCATGCTGTGGGTGGAGACGCCGACCAATCCGCTGTTGAAGCTGGTGGATCTGGAGGCGGTGGCCGCCTTCGCCCGGCGGCATGGCCTCATCGCCGTCTGCGACAATACCTTCGCCACGCCCTACGCCCAGCGCCCGCTGGAACTGGGCTTCGATGTCGTCGTGCACTCCGCCACCAAGTACCTGAACGGTCATTGCGACATGGTGGGCGGTGTCGCCGTGGCGCGGGAGGAGGGGGCGGTGGCGGAGCGCCTGGGCTTCCTGCAGAACGCGGTCGGGGCGGTGGCCGGTCCCTTCGACAGCTTCCTGGCCTTGCGCGGCCTGAAGACCTTGTCGCTGCGCATGGAACGGCACGGGTCCAACGCCGCCGCCATCGCCCAGTGGCTGGAGCGGCACCCGGCGGTGGCGCGGGTGCGCTATCCCGGCCTGGCCAGCCATCCACAGCATGACCTGGCCCGGCGCCAGATGCGCGGCGCCGGCGGCATGGTCTCCGTCAGCCTCAAGGGCGGGCTGGGCGCCGCCAAGCGCCTGCTGGAACGGACGGAGCTGTTCTCCCTGGCCGAAAGCCTGGGCGGGGTGGAAAGCCTGATCGAGCATCCGGCCATCATGACCCATGCCTCCATCCCGGCGGAGCTGCGGGCGGCGGCGGGCATCGATGACGGCCTGGTGCGCCTGTCCGTGGGCATCGAGGATGTGGACGATCTGATCGCCGACCTGGATGCGGGCCTCAACGCTACCCTGGCCTAATCCTGTGGCCTAATCCGGCGGCCTAGACCTGTCGGTTGTGGCAGCCTAACCTTTTGCCACATGGTCTTTGCCGCGAAAACGCGGCATTCCCATGCGATGTTGTTGTGTCATCGTGCCCATGAAGTCGGCGCTGGGAAATCGGCCCCGGGAAATCGGGAAGCCGTTCTAATGTTTGGCAGTTTGGCTTGAGGTTAGGCGATGCGGCGTCTGTTCGGTTCTGATGTGAAGCGGGCCCCCGCTCATCGGGGCGCCTCCGGTGGGCGCGTGGCCAACCCCGCGTCCGACATCGATTACCTGCCCCTGGGCCTGACGGCGGAGCAGATGGCGGCGCTGGAAGAGGCCTTCCTGGAAGAGCAAGCCGCCACCCGCGCCACCGGCCGCAAGGCCGGCCTGTTCTGGGGACGGCGGGGGCGCTGAACCGAGCCCGCGTCTCGACACGGCATAGCGTCGATGCCATCTTCAGTGGGCCTGGCCATTACCTGGAGTATCGGCGATGACCCGCTTACTTGAACAAGCCGTTGAAGCGGTGCGCGTTTTGCCGGACGCGGTTCAGGACGAACTCGCCCACGTCCTTCTCCAACTTGCTGGCTTGGATCAGGCGGCGGTCGAGTTGACGGATGAGGAGATGGCGGGGCTGGAGGAGTCGCTGGCTCAGGCTGAGCGCGGTGAGTTTGCCAGCGATGAAGAAATTCAGGCGATTTGGGCCAAGCACGGTCTATGAAGGTCCGTTATACGCCGGCGGCCGGCGCCGAACTTGCGGCGATACTGGATTATATTGACGAGCGCTCGCCATCGGGGGCTCGGAACGTCAAGCGCAGGCTTCAGGATATTGTCGCCATATTGGCGGCCCACCCTTACGTCGGGCGCCTCACGAAGCGCCCAGGCATTCGACGCGCGGTGGCCACCCCATACCCGTACCTGATTCTCTATCAGGTTATGGGGGACAGTATCGTCATCCACGGCTTCCGCCACACGGCCCGGCGCCCGAGCGAAGACTGAGCCTACTCCGCCGCCGCGACCCGGCGCTGGGTGGCGGAGTTGTGGGCGTAGGTGTCCCAGGTGGGCTCGTAGCTCTCATCCGCCTGGTTGCCCCACACGGTCCATTTGGGACGGGCGCCGCGGGCGAACATTTCCAGATAGGGGCCGGGGCTGCACGCCTCGATCAGCTCGTACTGCTCATCGGGTTTGCGCGAATGCTCGCGCTTGCGGGTGCCCAGGTAATTCACCTGGGTGCGGCCGGGGTCCAGCGTGCGGGCGTTCTTGCCGCGCACGCCGAACAGGATCAGTTCTGTGACGTTGCGGAAGTAGAAGCCCACGCCCCGCCCATCGGACCCGCCGTCCTTGCGCAGCTTATGCCACACCAGGTTGGTCTTGTACTGGAAGCCCCAGGCCTGCATGACCTGCAAGCCCTCGGGCAGCAGGGCGTTGGGCACCCACAGGTACAGGTGTGCCGTGTCGGCCAGCACCTTGGACACCGGCAGGGCGCAGATCTCCTCCACCGACATGGTGCCGTAGCGCGACAGGCGGTGATGCTCCGGCGCCATCTTGCCGGTGCGGTTCACGAATCGCCAGGGCGGGTCGGCCAGCACGGTGGCGAAGCGCTTCTTGCCGGCCGTGGCCAACAGATCGCGCGCCGGGTCCAGGGCAGACGTGGGGGAGGGGGCATCCAGGGGGGAAGTCATCGGGCCATGCTGCCTATTGCGGTCCGGCCCGTCAATGAGTGGCCTGGGAACATAGATAGAACATGGGGGCTGCCAAAACGCAAGGCCGGCCCCCGATCGGGACGGGTGTCAGGGTCGCGGCGGCAGGGCGTCCAGCTTCTGGCGCAGCGACAGCAGGTCCCGCCAGGTTTCGCGCTTCGCCCCCGGGTTGCGCAGCAGGTAGGCGGGGTGCAGCAGCGGCAGGGCGGGCAGCGGCCGGGTCAGGCCGGGGCTGCCATAGTCGAACCAGCGGCCGCGCAGGCGGGTGATACCCTCCGTCTTGGCCAGCAGGGTCTTGGCCGAGATGCCGCCCAGGAAGACCAGGATATCGGGGTCCGCGATCTCCACATGCCGCTGCACGAAGGGCAGGCAGGCCGCGATTTCACTATCCGTCGGGTTGCGGTTGCCGGGCGGGCGCCAGGGCAGGACGTTGCTGATGTAGACCGCCTTGCCCGGATCCTCGGCATGGCGGTCCAGGCCGATGGCGGCCAGCATCCGGTCCAGCAGCGCGCCGGCGGGGCCGACGAAGGGCTTGCCCTGCCGGTCCTCCTGTTCGCCCGGCGCCTCCCCCACCAGCATGATTCGGGCCTTGGGGTTGCCGTCAGCGAAGACGGTGGAGGTCGCGGTTTGGCGCAGCGGGCAGCCATCGAACGACAGCAGGGCTTTGTGAAGATCCTCCAGCGTGGTGGCGGCCATGGCGGCGCTGCGCGCGCTGGCGCGCACCTCGTTCGCCCCGAAGGGGGCGGCCGGGGGGCCATCGGTGGCGACGGCTGGCGGGATGGCCGGCGGCGGGCTGAAACTTTTTTCCGGCGGTGTTGCCGCGCGGCCAGGGGCGGGCGCACCCGCGGGCGGGCGGGCGGGGGCGGCGTCGCGCGCAGTAGGCGTCCTGCGGCTGGCCACGCGGGTCCAATCCGTCGGCTGGTCGTTGATCGCTTCGTCGGCGCCGATCTCGACCAGCCAGGCCAGATCCGCGACGGCATTTGCCGTGTCAATCATGATTTGACCCTACCATCGCCGTTGTGTTTCTTCATCAACCGCATGGGGCGGACGCGCGCGAAAAGGGCGTCGCTCCCCGCATGGCTAGGGCCCATCCGCAAAAGGGCCCTGAAGCGTGAATGCGCTTGGTGAAGAGAGCTAGGGACCGCCGCACCGGTAACCAGGGAAGAAGAAGGCGCAAGGACATGGAACGGGAGTCGATGGAGTATGACGTCGTCATCGTCGGCGCCGGCCCCTCGGGGTTGTCGGCCGCGATACGGCTGAAGCAGCTGGCCGCCGCCGCGGACACGGAAATCAGCGTCTGCGTCATCGAAAAGGGGTCGGAGGTGGGCGCCCACATCCTGTCGGGCGCTGTCATCGATCCCATCGCCTTGAACGAGCTGATCCCCGATTGGAAAGAGAAGGGCGCGCCGCTCAACACCCCCGTCACCGACGATCGCTTCTACATCCTGACCGAGGTCGGCTCGGCCCGCATCCCCAATGCGCTGCTGCCGCCGCTGATGAACAACCACGGCAACTACATCGTCAGCCTGGGCAACGTCTGCCGTTGGCTGGCGGGCCAAGCGGAAGAGCTGGGGGTCGAGATCTATCCCGGCTTCGCCGCGGCCGAGGTGCTGTACCACGACGACGGGTCGGTCAAGGGCATCGCCACCGGCGACATGGGCATCGGCAAGGATGGCGAGCCGACGGACCGCCACACCCCCGGCATGGAGTTGCACGGCAAGTACACGCTGTTCGCCGAGGGCGTGCGCGGCAACCTGTCCAAGGAGCTGATGGCCCGATACAACCTGCGCGACGGTGTCGACCCGCAGAAGTACGGCCTCGGCATCAAGGAGCTGTGGCAGATCGATCCGGCCAAGCACAAACAGGGCCTGGTGTTGCACAGCCAGGGCTGGCCACTGGACACCAAGACCGGCGGCGGCTCCTTCATGTACCACCTGGAGGACAATCAGGTGGCCATCGGCTTCGTGGTGCACCTGAACTACACCAACCCCTACCTGTCGCCGTTCGAGGAATTCCAGCGCTTCAAGCAGCACCCGCTGATCCGCCCCTATCTGGAGGGTGGCAAGCGCCTGTCCTATGGCGCCCGCGCCATCAATGAGGGCGGGCTGCAGTCGGTGCCCAAGCTGACCTTCCCCGGCGGCGCGCTGATCGGCTGTTCCGCCGGCTTCGTCAACCTGCCGCGCATCAAGGGCAGCCACAACGCCATGAAGACCGGCATGCTGGCCGCCGAGGCGGCGTTCGAGCGCCTGGCGGCGGGCGGCGAGGGCCATGACGAGCTGACGGCGCTGGAGACCAAGTGGCGCGAGAGCTGGGTGTTCCAGGACCTGTACAAGGTGCGCAACGTGAAGCCCAGCCTGAAGCACGGCCTATGGCTGGGCACGGCGCTGGGTGGCCTGCACATGTGGCTCAACGACCTGAAGCTGGGCTTCCTGGTGGGGTGGACCCAGCATCACGGCAAGCCGGACCATGAAAGCCTGGTGCCGGCGGCGCAGGCCAAGAAGATCGTCTATCCCAAGCCCGATGGTGTCATCAGCTTCGACCGCCTGTCCTCGGTGTTCATCTCCAACACCAACCATGAGGAAGACCAGCCGTCGCACCTGAAGCTGAAGGATCCAACGGTCCCCATCGCCTTCAACCTGCCGACATATGACGAGCCGGCGCAGCGCTACTGCCCGGCCGGCGTGTACGAGGTGACGCGCGACGACAACGGGCAGAACCCGCGCTTCGTCATCAACGCGCAGAACTGCGTGCACTGCAAAACCTGCGATATCAAGGACCCGACCCAGAACATCAACTGGACGGTGCCGGAGGGCGGCGGGGGCCCCAACTATCCCAATATGTGATGCGGTATGTGAGCCTGCGGCTGAGAAGGCGCCCCACCCCGGGCGCCTTTCCCGTTTCTGGCGGGCGTGGTTGTTCCGCGCGCGTTTACCGATTAGCTTGGGGCCGCAGGGCCCCCGCCGACGACGGGCGGGGGCGCATTCCTTGAGAAACGGCGGCATCTCGTGCAGTTTTTGCGGCGGACATCATCACGGATCATACTGGCGGGCCTGTGGGCCATGGCCTGTGGCGGTTCCGCCTGGGCGGCCAAGGCGCCGGAACAGCCGGCCGGTCCCGATCCCCTGTCGGCCTTCGTCGCCGGCAAGGTGGCGCAAGGGGCGGGGGACTGGACGGCGGCGGCCGACTTCCTGGCGCTCAGCCTCAAATCCGACCCCGATGACCTGACCCTGCTGCGCCGCGCGGTGCTGATCAATGTCGGCCTCGGCCGCACCAAGGTGGCGCTGCCCCTGGCCAAGCGCCTGGTGGCGGCCAAGGACGGCAACCCTGTGGCCCTGACCCTGCTGGCGGCCGACGCCGTGGCGGCGGGGGACGAGGCCGCCGCCCTGCAGGCCATCGACGCCCTGCCCAAGGACGGCCTGGGCACCTTCATGCGGCCCCTGGTTACCGCCTGGGTCAAGGCGCGCAAAGGTGATTGGCCGGCGGCCAAGGCGGCGCTGGAGCCGCTGGTGGCCCAGCCTTCGTTCCGCGCCATGGCGGCCCTGCACGCCGCCCTGATTGAGGATCTGGCGGGCCATGAGGACGCGGCCCGTACCTGGTACGCCCAGGCCGGGGACGGCGGGCAGGTGCTGCGCGTCGCCATGCTGCGCGCCAATTTCGAGATGCGCGCCGGCCACCCCGACCAGGCGCAGGCGGCGGTGGCCGCCATCCTGCAAGCGGACCCCCGAGGTCCCATGGGCGATGCCGCCCGGGCCGCGCTGGCCCGGCCCCATCCGGCCCGGATGGTCGCCACCGCCACCGAGGGCCTGGCGGAAGCGCTGTTCGATGTGGCCGCCGCCATCAACCAGGAAAAGGTGGCGGAGGTGGCGCTGCTCTACACCCGGCTGGCGCTGCATCTGGATCCGTCGCTGGCCCCGGCCCGCATGCTGGCGGGCGAAACCCTGTCGGAGCTGGACCGGGACGGCGAGGCGGTGGCCGAATACAACGCCGTCGTCACCGAACTGGGCATGAAGGTGGGAGAGAAGGCGGACGCGGGCCTGCTGTGGGCCGCGCGCCTGCGCCAAGCCGACGCGCTGGCCCGCCTGAAGAGAACGCCGGAGGCGGCGACCATCCTGAAGGCCATGGCGGCGGAGCGGCCGGACCGCAGCGACGCCCTGGTGCGCCTGGGTGATCTGCTGCGCGCCGACAACAAGCTGGCGGAGGCGCTCACCGCCTACAACCAGGCCATCGACCGGCTGGGCGGCCATGCCAATGGCGGGGACTGGTTCCTCTACTACGCCCGCGCCACGGTGCAGGACCAGATGGGCCACTGGCCGGAGGCGGAGTCCGACCTGCTGCGCGCCCTGCAGCTGCAGCCCAACCAGCCGGGCGTGCTGAACTATCTGGGCTACGCCTGGTCGGAGCGGGGCGTGAAGCTGGACCAGGCCCGCCAGTTGCTGGAACAGGCGGTGAAGCTGCGCCCCAACGATGGCGCCATCGTCGACAGCCTGGGCTGGGCCAAGTACCGCGCCGGCGATGTCGGCGGCGCGGTCGATCTGTTGGAGCGGGCGGCGGAGCTGAAGTCCCGCGACCCGGCCATCAACGACCATCTGGGCGACGCCTACTGGGCCAGCGGCCGCCGGCTGGAGGCGCACTATCAGTGGCAGCGCGCCGTTCGGGAGAACCCCGAGGACACCCTGAAGGCGGCCCTGGAAGAAAAGCTGAAGCGCGACCCCGCCGCCGCGCGGTAAACTGACCCCGACTGTCCGTTCAATCATCTCCCCGTTCGGTTCGTCCCCGCCGTTCGGTTCGTCCCAAGGAATCCAGTCCCGTGACCACGGTAAGTGCCGCCGCCGCCGCCAAGCTGAACCTCTACCTGCATGTCCTGGGCAAGCGCCCCGACGGCTATCATGAGCTGGACAGCCTGGTGGTGTTCGCCACCGCCCATGATCTGATCACCGTGACCGAGGCGCCGGGCTTCAGCCTGGCAATCGACGGCCCCTTCGGCAGCACCCTGGTGGCGGAAGGCACTGGTCGCAACCTGGTGTCGCGCGCCGCCCACGCGTTGGCGGAGGTGCTGGGCCGCGACCCGCACGTCGCCATCCGCCTGACCAAGAACCTGCCGGTGGCATCGGGCATCGGCGGCGGATCGGCCGATGCCGCCGCCACGCTGAAGGCGCTGGCCCTGCTGTGGGGCGTGGAACAGGACGACGCCCGCCTAGTGGAACTGGCCCCCACCCTGGGTGCCGACGTGCCGGTTTGCCTGTTCGGCCGCACCGCTTACTTCGGTGGCGCGGGGGAGCAGGTGGTGGCGGGGCCGCGTCTGCCGGCGACGGGGCTGCTGCTGGTGAACCCCGGCGTGCACATGCCGACCAAGGATGTCTTCGCCGCCCGCGCCGGCGCCTGGTCCACCGCCGGCCGGCTTGAGCGCGACCCGGTGGACGTCGCCGACTTCGCCCGGTTGCTGCGGGCGCGGGGCAACGACCTGGGTGCCGCGGCGGAAAGCCTGTCGCCGGCCATCACCGACGTGCTCGCGGCGTTGGACGCCACGCCCGGCTGTCTGCTGGCCCGTATGTCGGGCAGCGGCGCCACCTGCATCGGTCTCTATGCCGAGGTCGAGGCCGCGGCCGCGGCCGCGGCCTTGATCAACCGCGTGCGTCCCACCTGGTGGGTGAAGGCCGCCGCCCTGCTGCCGGAGGTCCCGGCGGCCGAGGTTGTGGCGGACTGAGCTGTTCTACCGGCTGAGCCGCGCCAGCAGATCGCGGCTGGGCCAGCCATCGGGCGCGGGCGCGGCGTCATCCCAGGCGACGGGGTGTGCTGCCTCATAGGCCAGGATGGCATTGGCGGTTCGCGCGCCCATGCGGCCGTCGGCCGGGCCCATCAGGTAACCCAACCGCCGCAAGCGCACCTGGATCAGCCGCAAGCCGTCCGGGCCGACGGCGGCGGGCGGGGTGCGCGGCTGGCCGGGCACGGGCCTGGGCGCCGGCTTGACCGTGGCCGGGTCCTGCGGCTGCGCCGCGAGGCCGACGCCCACCACCACGGGTGATCGCCCGCCCCGTTTCAAGCGCTCCAGGGCCCGGACGGCATCGCCATCCCCCCTGGCCGCGGCCTGTTCGTACCAGCGCGCGGCGGCGGCGCGATCGGGCCCCCCACCCACGCCGCGTTCATACAGGTCGCCCAGCCGTTCCAGCGCCAGCACCAGGCCGCCGTCGGCGGCGCGGCGGTACCAGTCGGCCGCCTGGCGGGCATCCGCCGGCACGTCCACCCCCTCGTCATACAGCAGGCCCAGGTCGAACTGCGCCTGGGCGTCGCCCAGGTCGGCCGCGCAGCGGTACCAGGGCAGGGCCGCGGACACATTCTCCGGCCAGCCCATGCCGCCGGCTTCGAGATCGCCCAGGGCGACACAGGCACGCGCGCGGATGCGCCCGTCCTGTGCCGTCGCGGCCAGCCGGTACCAGGCCCGGGCACGGACCATGTCCGCCGGCCGGTCGAAGGGCACGTCGCCATAGGCGTCGGCCAGGTCCAGCTGCGCCTGGGCATCCCCGTCGCGCGCCCGCGCATCAAGGTCCCGAAGGTCGGCGGCGGCGCCCGCCGGTGGCGGCTCCGGTTTTGGTTCCGGCGGCGGTTCGGCCGGGGCCGCCAGCGCGTGGGCCGCCAGCAGCAGAACGGCCAAGCCGGTGGCGTGGAACAGACGACGCGGGCGGGCGGGCGGCATGGGCGAGACCAGGCGGGGTGAAGGGCCCGTCATAGTGCCATGACCGGGGAGGGAGGAAAGGGGCGTTGAACCGGCGGGGTCCACCCGGTGGAAAGGGGCCGATGGAAGAGGATGACACGCGCGGGGCGATTTGGGGCGTTGCGTCGGCCGGGCTTTCTGATTATGGTGCCGCCCTCCCCGACGGGGGCCCGGTGATGGGGCGTCGCCAAGCGGTAAGGCAGCGGATTTTGATTCCGCCATGCGGAGGTTCGATCCCTCCCGCCCCAGCCATCTCCCTGCATGCACTTCGTCAGACGCCTGAATCCGGGTCGGTTCCGTGCGCGTGGGGCAGCCCCAGACTTGTTTGTTGTGGTGCAATTTCCCCGTGTCGTGTCGTCGTCCGCGTGGGCATGCGCTTGCCGGTGCCGATTTTCGGCGGGAGCCGCTGCGGCACTCGCGCGCCCGGGATGTCGTGTCAGGATTCGTCAAATTTTATGTATCACCTGCGCCCCTTCCAAAGTATTATTGCCGCAAGGATAGGTTTGCCCGTGAAGGGGGCCCATCCCAAGGGTTAGCGGGATATTGAATTGGCCAAAGTATCGGCCATGATATCCTATGGTAAAGGTTGCGCGCGGGCGGTTCAGGTCCTGTGGCCTGCCCCTCGCGCGGATCCGGGGTTGGGTTCGGGTCTCTTCGGGCTCCAAGGCTTGAGCCCGCCCGATGGGAACAAGATGCACGTCCTAGTTGTTGCCCGGGGCCTTGGAAGCATCCGGTTGCGGAGATGAGATGAATCGTCAGAATGCGCCGAAACGGGATTGGGTCCGGGTGAAACCCGGCGAACGTTCGGCGGTGGTGCCGGAGAAGCCCGAATTCGACGATCAGAAGCTGTTGACATTGTTGCAGTCCGCCAAGCGTGAACTGCAAGGCCTGCGCCTCATCCATCTGCACCTGTCCCTCCTGAAGGACAAGAGCAACCTGGACCTGCTGTCCATCAAGCGCGCGATGCAGGAGACGGCGGACAACTCCTCCTACCTGCAGGCGTTCAATCTTTCCAACGATGATGTCATCGTCCTGTACAAGGGCATCAAGTTTTCGCTGATCAGCGACGTCTGCTCCAAGATCGAGAAGCTGCTGCTGTCGCGCACGACGATGACGAAGCAGAACCCCTACCGGGAAGACAGCCTCTATTCGATCATGGAGCTGTCGCTCAACTTCGTCAGCGTCATCCGCTTCATCGAAGGCCTGCAGAAGGGTGAGGGCGGCGACGCGCCGGTTGAGCAGACCAAGCCCCCCATCACCCTGGAGGAGCTGGGCAAGATCGAACGCGCCGTGCAGATGTTCGACCTGTCGCCGTTCATGTTGAATCAGCCGGTGGTGAATATCCAGAACCCCACCGAGAACGAGTTCGAGTATTTCGAGCTGTACATCGCCATCAAGGCGCTGGAAGAGCGGCTGTCGCCTCAGTTCGACATCACCGCCAACCGCTGGCTGTTCAGCTACTTCACCTCCCAGCTGGATCTGTCGGTGCTGCGCGCGCTGAACTACGGCGTCGATTTCCTGCGCGGCAAGCGGTTGGGCCTGAACCTGAACCTGGCCACCATCCTGTCGGCCAGCTTCGTGAAGTTCGATGAGCGGCTGACGACCGACCTGCGCGGTAACGTTATCCTGGAAATCAACAAGACCGACCTGATCGAGAACGTCTCGATGTACAAGGAGGTTGTCGATTTCGCTGCCACCCGTGGCTACAAAATCTGCATCGATGGGCTGAACGATTTCTGGGTCACGCACATGGACCTGGAATACATGGCCTGCGACTACGCCAAGATCATCTGGTCCCCCGACATGGAAAGCATGAGCGAGGAGGAGGTCGAGGCCCTGCAGGAAAAGGTGCGGCAGCAGGAAAACTGCCGCTACATCCTGGCCCGGTGCGGCACCGTTTCCGGACTGATCTGGGCGGAGAAGATGGGCATCAGTCTGGTCCAGGGCCGGGTCATCGACAACATCCTGCGCAAGAGCGTGCTGGTCCGTGACGCGCTGAAGACGGCGCAGGTCATGAACGACGACTGAATTGTCCTATCCACCGGTGGGATCGGCCCCCGGTGGATAATATCTTCGGCGCCTTAATCGCCCGGTAAGCTCTTCCCATTAAAACGAGGTTATCGCCGGGCCGCGAAATCTGTGTCACTTTCCGCCCGGGGCCATCGGGTCACAGTGCGGAACAGGTGGGTCGTTCCGGCACCGGCGCACGGTGCGTTTGGGCAGACTGACCGGAGACGATGTTGGGACGTGAAAATCCGGTACAGGCGGCCGCTGCCGAGGACGGCGCAGGCCAGGGTGCCGCGACGGCGACGACGGTCGAAACGTCACCGGTGTCCGTTTCCCCGGAGGAGGTGGAAGCCGGCCGCAGCACGCACTTCCTGTTCGAGAACAAGGTATTCTCCGTTCCCGGCGCCTTCTTTTCCTTCGCCCGCGATGGCAACGAGCCCGTCTATAACGTCCAACTGGGTGAGCTGTGGGGCAAGATCGCCTTCCGTACCCTGCGCGAAGCCTTCGGCATTGACGACAACAGCCCGGACGCCACGCTTTTGGGCGTGGTCGAGCGTGGCTTGAAATATGTGAAGACCATCCGCCCCGGGGACAGCATCCCCCGCGAACTGCTGGACGGCACTGCGTCCTGGCGGGTCGAGGACCAGCACCTGCAGATCGCCCGTGGCCGCATCACGGTGCAGTTGGTGTCGTGGATCACGGGCAAGGAGACCCTGATCACCGACCGGGCCCAGCTGGAACAGGTGGTGGAGGATCCACAGACCAAACAGCGGGCGCAGCAGGCTTTCAGCGAACTGGCCCGCCGCCTCGGCCTGCCTGAGGAACGCAAGCAGGAGATCGTGGACAAGGTCGAATCGATCGCCCGTGAGCTGTCCTATATCGAGGCGCTGCGCGACCGTTACGGCCAGGTGCAGCACATCCTTTCCGGCCTGGCCCAGACGGGACGCATCTACAAGACCGACCGTCAGATCCAGTCCGACCTGTCACGCATGATGGCCCTGGTCAAGCAGCCTATTCTGGATTTCGAGGACATCTTCGGCCAGTTGGATGCCCAAACCGGTGAGATCGTGGCGGTGCTGAAATCCTATGACAGCCAATTGGGCTTCATCCGCCGCATGCGCGACGAACTACACACCCGCCTCATGCTGTGGGATGACGTGATCTACGCCTGGGAGGGCGAGCCCATCGAACGCGGCCCGGAGTTGGAGGCCCGCCTGAAGAAGACCTATCACTTCCTGGCCCAGCACTTCCTGGTCACCAAGGTTTGGCAGCGAGGCGCCTGAAGCCCTTCCCTGCGGTGACCAAGTCCAATTGAGCCGCCGGCGGGCGCCGTCACCGTCCCTCTCGCCGCCAGCCCAGGACCAGTAGGGCCGCCAGAACCAGCAGGCCCGCCCAGGCCGGCACCAGGGGCACACGGGCGACGCCGGTGACGGTGTAGTCCCCGTTGGCGCGCAGGCCCAGCCAGCCGCCGCCCGAGGCGCTCTGGCCCGGACCGACACGCCGCAGGTCGGGCAGGCCGCCGCTGCCGCCGGGGCCATCCACCAGCCAGAAGACCCCGCCGCCCGTGGCCTTGGCCAAGGGTGCCAGACGGTCGGGCGTGGTGCGCATGTCGGCCAGTTCAGGTGGGTTCAAGGCGCCCACCACGGCCAAGGCCGTGCGGTCGCCATCCTTCACCCGCCACAGGCCGGGCTCCGTGGCGGCCAGGGCGCCGCGCGCCACCCCGTCCGGCCCATCGGCCAGGGGCAGTGTGGTGACGGCGTCGCTGGGGGAGCGCACTTCCACCGGGTCGGCGTCGGGCTTCAGCGACCGGCGCTCCACCACCAGCCTGTCGCCGTCGACATGCGCTTTGAGATCATCCTCCTCCAGCGCCGGTTCCTTCATCAGCCAATGGGCCAGGCGGCGCAGCAGCTCCGCCGCCGGGCCGCCGCCTTCGAAGCCGCGCGACCACAGCCACATATGGTCCGAGGCGATCTGGGCCACCCGGCCCTTGCCCACGCGATCCAACACCACCAGCGGCTGGTTGTTGGCTCCGGCCATGACCACGGTCCCCTGGCGGGGCACGATGTCGATCTGGCGGAACCAGCGCCCCCAGGGCGCCTTCCGGGCGTCCCCCGGGGCCGGGGCGCCATCGCCGTAGCCGTCCAAGCCGGCGGTCACCGGGTGACGGCGGCCGGCCTCGGTCAGCGAGGGTGTGTAGGGCTGTTCCGTCACCGTGCCGGTGGGCTCACCCGGCAGAATGCCGCCCAACGGCGTGCGATAGAGCGACAGGGGGGTGGCGTAGGCGGGGCCGCTGGCCTCCAGGAAGGCGCCGCCGTTGCGCACATACTCCGCGATGTTGGCGAGATAAGCCATTGGCAGGACGTTGCGCTGGCGATAGCGGTCGAAGATGACGAGGTCGAAGTCGTTCAGCTTCACCTCGAACAGCTCACGGATGGGGAACTGGATCAGCGACAGCTCGCGGATGGGCGTGCTGTCGGATTTCTCCTGCGAGCGCAGGATGGTGAAGTGCACCAGATCCACCGCCGGGTCAGCCTTCAGCAAGTCGCGCCAGGTGCGCTCGCCCGCGTGCGGTTCACCCGACACCAGCAGCACGCGCAGGCGATCGCGCACGCCGTTGACGATGAAGGCGGTGCGGTTGTTGGCCATGGACAGCTCGGCCGGGCCGGCATTGACCGACAGTTCCAGCAGGTTGGGCCCGCCATGGCCCACGGTGATGGTCAGGGGCACGTCCTCGCCCACCGGCACCGGCACCTGCCGCTCCGGCTGGCCATCCTGGCGGATGGTCAGCAGGGCGCTGTCGGCGGCACCGTCGCTGGCCGGCAGGTCCTCCACCCGCACGGTGGCCGTCACCGTCTTGCCGACGATGCCGTAGCTGGGGCCGCGCACCAGCACCAGACGGCGGTCGCCCTCGCCATGCTCCCCCGTCAGCAGGGTGTGCACCGGCCCCAGATCGGCCAGGCTGTCGGGCTTTTCCGGGACGTCGTGCACCTGCCCGTCGGTCAGCAGGATGGCGCCGGCAAGGCGGCGGCGGGGAATGTCGGCCACGGCCTGGGTCAGGGCGTCGATGGCCCGGGTCTCTTCCCCCTTGCCGCCGCCGGTCGAGGTGCCGGTCTCCACCACCCGCAAATCCAGGTCCGGCACGGCGGACAATTTGGTCTTCAGCGCCGCCAGGGCCGCCTCGGTCCGTTCCTTGCGATGGCCCACATTCTGGCTGGCGGAGGTGTCGACCACCACCACGGCCACATCCTTCAGGGGGTGGCGGTCCTCCCGGATCAGCGCCGGGTCCAGCAGCAGCAGGGCCAGGGCCGCCAGCGTGGCGGCGCGCCAGGTCAGTCCCCGCGCCCGCCGCCAGGCCATGAGCGCCAGGCCCAGCAGCGACAGCAGGGCCAGGATGACCAGCAGCCAGGGGGGCAGCAGCGGCTCGAAACTGACGCTCAGGCCGGAGAACAGGTCCATCATTGCCCCAGCCGCTCCAGGATCGCCGGCACGTGCACTTGGTCGGCCTTGTAGTTGCCGGTCAGGGCGTACATCATCAGGTTGATGCCGAAACGGTAGGCCATCTCACGCTGGCGCTCCCCCCCCGGCACCACGGCGTTCAACGGCCGGCCCTGGCCGTCCACGGCCCAGGCGCCCGCCCAATCGTTGCCACCCACCAGCACGGGGGAGACGCCGTCGTTCAGCCGGCCCTCCGTCGCCTCCGCCCACAGCTGCCCCCCGGCCTGCCGACCGGGGAAGTCCTGCATCAGGAAGAAGGTGCGGCCCAGGACGTGGTCGGGCCCCACCGGGGCCAGGGGCGGGACGTCCAGGCCCCGGGTCAGCTCGCGCAGGCGGGCCTGGATGCCGGCATCGGGCGACCCCTGGTCGCGGGTGTCGAACAGGATCATGCCGCCGCCGTGCAGATACTGGTTCAGCTTGGCCACCACGGCGTCGGACAGGGCGCCCTGTCCCGGCGTGACCACCCAGTACAGCAGCGGGAACAGGGCCAGATCATCCTTGTCCAGGTTGACGCCCATGGCGCCGGCCACGTCCACCGCCGTGCGCCGGTTCAGCTGCTCCCCCAGGCCCAGCAGGCCGGCTTTGGTGGTGGCGTCGGCGGCGCGGTCACCCGTCTCGACATAGGCCAGCCAGTTGGCGGTGGTGGCCCGCACGATCTCCTCATCCGAGGAGGCGGCGCGGGTGTGCGGGGCGGTCAGCAGGGCCACCAGCACCAGGGCGATGGTGGCCGGCCCCCGCCGCCAGGGGCCGGGCCAGCGGATGGGCCAGCGGGCGGGAGACGGCAGCAGGCCGCGCGCCACCAGCGACAGGAACAGGTCCACCACCCACAGGATGGCCGCCAGGCCCAGGAACCAGGGGCGCAAATCCGTCTCCCGCGTTCCGCCGAAGCCTTGGTAGGCGACGCCGGCCAACGGTTCCATAGGCACCAGCGGCGCCACGGAGGCGCCCAGGTTCAGGGCGCGGCGCCGGTCACCCACGCCGTAATAGCCAGGGGGATGCAGGGGGCCGATCTCGGTCGCGCTGGCGCCATCCTGGCCGCCCGCGCCTTGCGGCTCCAGCGGCTGGGCCAGGGCGGAGGGCGCCACCAGCCGGCCCTGGCCATCGAGCACCAGCAGGGGCGGCAGGGCCCCCCCGGCATTGCCGCCGATGCCGCCGGGCAGGCCGTCGCTCAGGCTGACCAGGCGCCGCAGCATGTCCACGTACAGGCCCGACAGGGCCAGGTTGGACCAGGTGGGATCGGCGCTGGTGTGCAGCAGCACCAGCCAGCCCTTGCCCCGCCGCTCCCCTGTCACCAGCGGCGTGCCATCCTCCAGCCGGGCCCAGACCTTGTCGCCCAGGTCGGGGGCGGGTTCGGCCAGCACCTGGCGGCTGACGGTGACGTCGGCCGGAACGTCCAGGCCGGCGAAGGGGCTCTTGTCGTCAAAGGGCGCCAGATGGGCGGGTGTGGTCCAGGACAGGGCGCCGCCCAGCGACCGGTCGCCACCGCGCAGGCGCACCGGCAGCAGCGTCTCCTCCCCCATCGGCGGCGTCTCATGCGCCAGGCGGGGGCCGCCGAAACGCACCAGCACGCCACCCTGGTCGATCCAGCGGGCGATACGGCTGGTGTCGCCCTGCGCCAGGGTGCCCATGTCGGGCAGGACCAGCACCGACACGCCACCCTCCAGCAGCGCGGGAACGACGCCCCGGCGCACCTCGGCGTAGGGCGCCAGGGCGCGATCCAGGTAATAGAGGCTGGACAGCAGCGGCTGGCTGTCGCCACCAGGGCCGGCGCTGGCCAGGCCCACGGGGCGGCGGCGCCAGCGGTCATCCAGCAGCAGGGTGGCCCCCACGCCGGTGCGGTCCTCCAGGTGCAGGCGGACGGCCGCGTTGCGCAACTCGCCCGGCAGTGTCAGGGGCAAGGCGAGCTGGCGCTGTCCGGGGGTGAAGATGCCCTCCACCCGGCCCAGGGCCCGGCCGTCCTCGCCCAGCGCCTCCACGGCGATGGGCTGGGGCTGGCTCCCCTCCGCCCGTTCCACCGGCACCATCAACGCGCCGGCACCATTGTTGGGCGCGCGCAGCAGCAGGGGGCCGTGGTCGGCGCCCGCCGTCATCACCGTGACGCGGCCCAGGCTGCGCAGGCGGTTGGCCAGCGCGCCCACACTGCCGTCGTTCAGGCCATCGGCCAGCCAATAGCTGTCGACGGTGATACCCGCCAGGGGCCCGGTCCTCTGGGCGGTATCCAAGGCGGCCAGGGCGGCGGCGCGGTCGCTGGGCCAGGGCTGGGGCGCCAGGGCCTGCACCAGGCGGCGGGCGGCGGTGGCGCTCAGGGGGCCTTGGACCTGCGGTGCTTCCCCGCCGGCGCTGGTGGCGGTGGTCAGCAACAGCACGGGGCGGTCCTGCCGCTCGGCCTGGGTCACCAACCGGTCCAGCGCCTGCTGGCGTTCCGGCCAGTCGCGGCCGGCGGCCCAGCCGGTGTCGACCAGCAGCAGCAGGGGACCGCCGCCTGCGGCCGGGGCGGCGTCCGGGTGCAGCAGCGGCCGGGCCAGCCCGATGATCAGCAGGGCGCACAGCGCCAGGCGCAGGACCAGCAGCCACCAGGGCGTGCGCGCCGGCGTCTCCTCCGTCGCGGACAGCCCCAACAGCAGGCGCAGGGCCGGGAAGGTGACGCGCTTGGGCGCCGGCGGCGTCAGGCGCAGCAGCCACCACAGGCCCGGCAGCAGGACCAGGGCCCACAGCACCAGCGGGCTGGCGAAGGCCATCAGGCGTCCCCCCCGCTCATGTGGGTCACGCCGGCATGCGCGGTGGCGCTTCTCAGGCTTTCCTGCGACAGGGCGCCCCATAGTCCCAGCAACGCCGCTTGGGGCGGCTTGTCGGTGTGGTGCAGGGAGAAGGACCATCCCTGGGCGCGGGCGATCTGGGCCAGGCCGGCGCGATGGGCGGCCAGCCGCTCCTGGTACGCGGCGCGCAGGCCGTCCACCCGGGGCACCAGCAGGCGCTGGTCGCCGTCGGCCGCCCCCTGGACGGACTGGAATTCCACCCGTCCCTCATAGGGCAGGGTCTCTTCCGCCGGGTCCAGGATTTGCAGCAGATGGCCGCGCACGCCGTGGCCGGCGTGGAAGGCGACGGCGGCCTGGATGTCCGCCAGCGGGGCCAGCAGGTCGCCCATCACCACCAGCCGCGCGTGTCGCGCCAGCGGCCGGGCGGGGGGCAGGGGCCGCGCCGCCGCCTCCTTGCGGCTGAGGGCCAGGGCCAGCGGCTCCAGGGCCGTGCGGCCGGGGAGGGGGCGCGGACCGTCCAACAGGCCCACCCGCTCCCCGCCACGCACCAGCAGGCAGGCTAGCGCCAGGGCCAACAGGTCGGCGCGATCCCGCTTCAGGGGCAGGGCGCGGTCCGAGCGCCAGTCCATGGAGGGGCCGGCATCGCGCCACAACCAGACGGTCTGTGCCGCCTCCCACTCGTTCTCGCGGACATAGACGTGGTCGCCCTTGGCCGACTGGCGCCAGTCGATCTGGTCGGTGTCGTCGCCCGGCTGATAGCGGCGGAATTGCCAGAAGGCCTCGCCCGTGCCCACCCGGCGGCGGCCGTGCAGGCCGGGCGCCACGGTCGCCGCCACCCGCTCCGCCGCCACCAGCAGGGGCGGCAGGCGCTGGGCCAGGGTGTCGGCGCGGTCACGCAGACGGCTGGCCGCCTGTGCGGGATGATCCTGGGCGGGATCCCGGGCGGGGTTGGGGCCTTTGGCGCGGGTGTCGGCGGCGGACATCAGGCCAGCGGCGCGCACAGGCGGTCGATGACGGCGTCCAGGGTGACGCCTTCGGCGCGCGCGCTGAAGTTCAATGCCATGCGGTGGCGCAGCACCGGCTTGGCCAGGGCCACCACGTCGTCCAGCGAGGGGGTGTAGCGGCCATCCATCAATGCCCGGGCGCGGCTGGCCAGCATCAGGGCCTGCGCCGCGCGGGGGCCGGGGCCCCAGGCCACATGGCGGCGCACCTCCGCCACGTCGGAGGTCTCGGGACGGCCGCTGCGCACCAGGTCCAGGATGCCGTCGACCACGCTGTCGCCCACCGGCACCCGGCGCACCAGGTCCTGCGCCGCCTGCAACTCCGCCGCCGTCAGCACGGGGCGGACGGGGGTGGACTCGGCACCGGTGGTGGCGATCATCATCAGCCGTTCGGCATCCCGCTCCGGATAGGTCACATCCACCTGCAGCAGGAAACGGTCCAGCTGCGCCTCGGGCAGGGGATAGGTGCCCTCCTGCTCCAGCGGGTTCTGCGTCGCCAGCACATGGAAGGGCCGGGGCAGGGGGTGATAGCGGCCGGCGACCGACACCCGGCCTTCCTGCATGGCCTGCAACAGGGCGGACTGGGTGCGCGGGCTGGCGCGGTTGATCTCGTCCGCCATCAGCAGCTGGGCGAAGACGGGACCCGGGATGAAGCGGAAGGCGCGGCGGCCATGCTCCCCCTCCTCCAGCACCTCGGATCCCAGGATGTCGGCCGGCATCAGGTCGGGGGTGCACTGCACCCGGCGTTCGTCCAGGCCCAGCACCACGCCCAGCGTTTCCACCAGCCGGGTCTTGGCCAGGCCGGGCACGCCGACCAGCAGCAAATGGCCGCCGGCCAGCAGGGTGACGAGGCTGAGGTCGATCACCTCTTCCTGACCGAAGATGGCCTGGCCGATCATCGCGCGGACGCCAGCCAGCTTCAGGCCGGTGTTCTCGATGTCCAAAGCCAGGCCCGCGTCGGGGTAAACCTGGTCACGGGGCAGGTCGGTGATGCTCAACGCGGGGTCTCCCAAAGGTGCACTGGTTCACCAGCATGCCAAAAACACCGGCTCCGGGCCTGTATGCCAGCCCCCTTTATGCTAGCTTTGTGGCCGAAATCGGAAAAATTTCCGGTCCAGGGCCTCGGCAGGCGGGCTGCCGAGGATGGGCCTTTTGAATTGATGGTTGATTGCGCCATGACGGAAAGCAAGCCTGATGCCGGTTCTGGAACCGGTCAGGACGCCGCTGACAAGGCGGCGCCATCCCCGGCGGCCCCCGCCGATCTGGCCGGCCTGCGGGTCCCCCACGATCGGACCGGCGCCAATCCGGACACGCGGCCGGACGAGCGGCCGGATGAGGGGTACGACATCCGCATCGCCCGCGACGGCACGTGGTTCTACCACGGAAGTCCCATAGGCCGCCTGCCCTTGGTCAAGCTGTTCTCCACCGTCCTGCGACGGGACGATTCCGGGGACTATTGGCTGATCACCCCGGCGGAGCGGGGGCGCATCCGGGTGGATGACGCCCCCTTCGTGGCGGTGGAAATGCGCCGCGAAGGGCAGGGCCAGGACCAGGCGCTGTCCTTCCGCACCAATCTGGACCAGTGGGTGACGGCGGGGGCCGAGCACCCGATTCGCGTGGCGCTGGATCCGGAATCGGGGGAGCCCAGCCCCTACATCCATGTGCGCGGGGAGATCGGCCGGGGGTTGGAGGCGCGGCTGAACCGGCCGGTGTTCTATGAACTGGCCGACATCGCCTTGGCGGCGGACGGGGATGTCGGCGGCGAGGGCCCGGCTGGTGTCTGGAGCCAGGGCCTATTCTTCGCCCTGGAGCGCGATCACGGGGAGAAGGGGACGTGAGCATGGCGGCGGCGATCCGCCGCGCCTTCCCCGGCCGGCGCGAGGGCATCTTCGCGCCCGAGGGCCCGGGCATCAACGTCCGGGGCGACCGCGACGGCAACGGGGCGGATGTCGACGGCGTGTTCGAAACCCCGGCAGCGGTGCGCGACGCCGCCGTGCTGGTGCCGCTGGTCGACCGGCCGGAGGGCATGACCGTCCTGCTGACCCAGCGTTCCGTCCACCTGGCGGCCCATGGCGGGCAGATCAGCTTTCCGGGTGGCCGGGTGGAGCCGGAGGACACCGACGCCGTGGCCACCGCGCTGCGCGAAACGGAGGAGGAGGTGGGGCTGTCACCCACGCAGGTGGAGGTGGTGGGCCGCCTCGACACCTACCACACGCGGACGGGCTTCCGCGTGGTGCCGGTGGTGGGCCTGGTCAGCCCCCCCTTCTTCCTGCAGCCCGACCCGTTCGAGGTGCAGGAGGTGTTCGAGGTGCCGCTGGCCTTCATCCTGGACCCAGGCAGCCGGCAGCGTCAGTCCCGCGAGTTCAAGGGCGCCCAGCGATCCTTCTGGGTCTTCCCCTATAACGAGCGCTACATCTGGGGCGCCACCGCCGGCATGCTGGTCAACCTGTGCGACGTGCTGGGCGTTCCCCATATGACGCCGGAGGGACGGATGGACTTTCATCCCCCGCGGCCTTAAGGCGGGACGTCGTTGTCCCTCCCAGGGATACTTGCTAAAGCTAATTTGAAATACAACCCCAAGGCGTCATGACCTCTGTCCGTACCCTGGTGCCCACGGGCCAGTTGGCCTCCGTGGCCAGCCGCCGCGTCCTGCAGTCCCTGATGCGCACGGGACAGGAGGCGCGCTTCGTCGGCGGTTGCGTGCGCGATTGCCTGCTGGAGATCCAGGCGGCCGACATCGACATCGCCACACCGTTGCCGCCGGAAGAGGTGATGCGCCGGCTGAAGGCCGACGGCATCCGCGTCATCCCCACCGGCCTGAAGCATGGCACCGTCACGGCCGTCATCGGCAATGAGACGTTCGAGATCACCACCCTGCGGCAGGATGTGGAAACCTTCGGCCGCAGCGCGCGGGTGGCCTTCACCGACGATTGGCTGGCCGATGCCGCCCGGCGCGACTTCACCTTCAACGCCCTGTCGCTGACGGTGGATGGCGAGCTGTACGACCCTTTCGGCGGCGTGGCCGACCTCACGGCGGGGCGGGTGCGCTTCATCGGCGATGCCGAGGCCCGCATCCGCGAGGATGTGCTGCGCCTGCTGCGGTTCTTCCGCTTCTACGCCCGGCTGGGCAAGGGGCCCCCGGACAAGGCGGCGTTGTCGGCCTGCGCCCGCCTGGCCCCCCTGGTCACCACCCTGTCGGGTGAGCGGGTGCGCGATGAGGTGCTGAAGCTGCTGGCCACCGACCGCGCCGCCGAGGTCTGGCGCCTGATGGTGGACCAGGGGATCATGGAGCATGTCCTGCCCCAGGCCATGGCGGTGGACCGCTTGGCGGCGCTGGACCGGCTGGAATGGATGGTGGGCGAGACGGAGCCGTTGGCCCGTCTGGCGGCCTTGCTGCCGGGTGGTCCCCTGGCCCATGCGGCGGCGGCGGCAGTGGCCGACCGGTTGCGCTTCTCCAACTTCCAGCGCGATCGGCTGGCCGCCATTGCCGCCCCGGTGGTGGACGTGCACCCCAACCTGCCCCTCAAGTCGCGGCGCATCGCCTTGCACCGCCTGGGGCCGGAGATATACCGCGCCGTGCTGCTGCTGGCCGCGGCGGCCATGGGCACGCCGGCCTTCGAACTGTTCGAGCCGCTGGCCGAGGCCTCCGCCTGGCGGGAAACGCCGTTTCCCCTGCGGGGCCAGGATGTCCTGGACAAGGGGGTGCCGGCGGGGCCGGAGGTCGGCCGCCTGATGGGGGAGGTGGAGCGCTGGTGGATCGCCCACGACTTCCAGCCCGACCGCGACGCCTGCCTGGCTGAACTGGGGCGGCGACTGGCGTGTTAATCCATGCCCTTGGGCGCCGGCATCCGCCGCCTGGGCTTCCTCAGTTTGGACGCGGTCGCGTCGCAATCGCTTCGCTCCCCGGGAAAACCCCGGGGAGCGGGGCTCTCGGCGGTCAGCGCGCCGCCTTCACGTCCGCGACCGTGACCGCGTCGGTGTAGTGGTTGCCGAAATGGGTGCGGACGTAGTTGACGACGGCCGCCACCTGGTCGTCGTCCAGGAACTCCCCGATGGCCGGCATGGCCCTCTGGCCGTGCAGCACCATGGCGACGGGATAACCCGCCGTCTCCAGATTGGCGTTGGCGGCCAGCGCCGGGTAGGTGCCGGCGCCGGTGGCGCCCTTGGCGTCCGGCATGTGGCAGCCCTGGCAGATGGCCTGGTAGAGGGCCGCGCCGTCCTTCTGGCCGAAATGGCGGGGGCTGGCGAAGGCGGCGGAACTGGCGTCCGACGCCTGGGCGTGGGCGGCGTGGGGCAGCGTGCCGGCAATAGTGTAAAGCGCGGTCAGCAGGGCCGTCAGGCCGGCCGCCTTGAGCGCGCGGATCTTGGTGACAGTCATGGGTGGGGTGCCTCGTGATCGAAGGGCGGCGCGTTCAGGCCGCGACAACCCGCTTGTGCAGGCGGCTGATGGCGTCGAGGGAGGAGAGGACGGCCCCCTCCTGCCATCCGGTGATGTAGCTGGCGTGTTCGCCCGCCAGCGCGATGCGGCCGTCCACCTGGCAGAGATCTTGGTAGTGGGCGGCCCGGCTCTCCTCGGTCCACGAGGCGTGGCAGCCCAGGGTCCAGGGCACGCGGTGCCAGCCCACGGCCACGCCGTTGTCGAACTCCTTGGCGTACTGGGGATGGATCTGGGCGCCATAGGCCAGGGCGCGCTTGATGCGCTCCTCCGGCGGCAGGGCGGTGTACTCCATGGCATAGGCGCCGAAGACGTAGGTGCCCAACAGCACGCCCTTGCCCGGGCTGCCGTAGCCGCTGTTGGGATAGCCGATCATGGCGATGGGCAGGTCGGTGAAGCTGATGCCGCCGTAGATCGCCTCATCCTGTTCCCAGAAGCGGCGTTTGAACTGCAGGCCCACCTTGGCCGCGGCCTCGTAGGGAACGGCGCTGATGGCGTTGGCCATCTTCGGCCCGACGTTCAGCTTGATCTGGCTCAGCACCGACAGGGGGATGGTGCACAGGCACCAGTCGGCCTTGGCCGTCTGCGGCGCCCCGCCCTTGACGGTGTCGGTGTAGGTGACGGTGACGCCGTGGTCGTCCTGATGGATCTCCGTCACCTTGGTGTTGAAGCGGATCAGGTCCTTGACCTCGCGGGCCAGCGCCGTGGGGAACTGGTCCATGCCGCCCACCGGCTGGAAGATGGTGGACTGGAATTCGTCATGCAGGCCCATGCCCAGATAGCGCCACAAGCCGCCCTGCATGACGTCGCTGAGGGAGGCGGGGGTGGAGGGCACGGGGGCGCCGTCCATGCCGCCGCCGGGTGCCTTGTCATAGCCGCGCAGGTTGCTGGACTCCAGGCTGGCGGCATAGGCGTAGTTCTTGTCCAGGCCGCCCCAGGCGCGCAGCGACTCCAGCAGCTTTTCCTGGTCCTCCTTGGACACCGTGCCGTCCAGCGCCTTCTGGCCGGTCAGCTTGGCCAGCAGTTCCGCCACATGGCCGTGATAGTCGGCCTGGATCTCGCGGAAGCGCTGCGGCTTGCCGCCGTAAGCCTTGGCGGAGTGCAGGTAGGCGTTGTAGTTGACCTGGTTGAACGGCTCCAGCGCCACGCCGTAGCGGTGGCAGTAATCCAGCACGGCGCGGTGGTGGTAGGGGATGCGCCAGGGGCCGGGGTTGACGTACAGTCCCTGGTCGAAGCCCACCGTCTGCTTGAACCCGCCCAGTTCCGTGTAGGTGTCGCCGCCGCGCAGGCTCCAGCTGCGGCCGCCGGCCTTCTCCCGGTATTCCAGGACCTGGACCTTGTAGCCCGCCTTGCGCAACTCGATCGCCGCCACCAGGCCGGCCACGCCGGCGCCCAGGATGAGGATGGAGGCGCCCTTGGGGTTGCCGTCCAGCTTGATGGGGCCCTTGTACGTCGTCTCCGCCGCCAGCCCCAGGCTGGTGGCAGCCTGGTACATCACGGCGCTGCCCGCCACCGTGCCGATCAGGGTCAGCAGGTCGCGCCTTTTCATGCCACTCAAAACCATGCCCGTTCCGCCTCCATTATTTTTTGAAGTGCGGCGAGTCCCCCTGCTTTATGTCCGGCGATGATCCCGCCGGCTTATCGTTGCCGGGCAGGCGTTCTCAGGCAGGATCGCCACCCCGTTCCTGGCGGCAAGGGCCGCTGGCTCAGGCGCGCATCCTGGTGATTACGTCGAGAACGAACAGCCCGTCTATTAACAACCTGTTATGTTTATATTTTATCAGTCTGCATCATGGGTGCGACCGGGCAAGGGCCCGCCGGCCCCATGAAACCGCGCTCAGTCTACCTGAGGCAGGGTTGCATGGGCCGGCGGGGCTGTCAATGCGGGCACCCCGCGTGGGCTCCGGCGATGGCCGTGGGATGGCGCCTACGCGGGTGACAGGATGGCGACATAGCTCTGGATGCCGCCCGTCGCCGGCTGGTAGATGCCGATCAGGTTGTTCTCCAGGATGGAATTGGCGGTGCAGATGCCGACGGTGGCGGGATTGGTGGTGGCCAGCCATTCGGCTGGGCCGAACGATCCGTCGGGCGCGCGGGCCACCTTGGCGAAGGCGGCACCCGCGTCGGTGGTCGCCGCCAGGGCATAGCCGTCGGGGACGCCGGTGATGCCCTCGAAATGGGTGACGATCCCGGGATCGTTATTGTAGCTGAAGCCGGTGACCCGGGTGATGGCGCCGGTCGCGGCGTCGTAGTCCAGCAGGACGCCCTGGTTGGCCCCGTGCCCGGATTTGTAGCCGCCGGCGATGGTGTAGGCGGCGCCGTCGCCGTTTTGCCAAATGCCATAGGCGGTGGCCAGCGGCCCGATGTCCAGCAGTTGGAAGGTGCCGGTGCGCACGTTGTAGATGAAGGCGTTGGCGGACCCCGCCTGTCCCGCCAGATCATAATCGCCCACCACCAGATCGCCCATCGTGCTGTGTGGTATGGTGTTCGCCACCGTGCCGCCCGCCAAATCCGAGGGCACGTCGATCTGGGTCCAGGTGCCGGACCCATCCAAGGCGCCCTGATAGATCAAGCCATGGTCGCCCTTGCCGCCCTGGCTGTATTTGTAACTCCCCACCACACGGACGTTGCCCTTGCCGATGCCGGGGTCGAACAACGGCGTGTTGGGGCCGTAGAAGACCGATGTCGTCACCGTCTGGCCGGGAAAGGTCGGCGCCAGGAAGATGTAGCCGTCGGCGTCGGTGGGGGAGAGGGGGCCGCGATACAGCAGTCCCTGGGGCTGGCCCGACGCCGACTGGTAGCTGCCGGTGATCACCACCGGCCGACCGTCACCGTCGTCCTGGCGGATGCCGGTGACGGAATAGTCGGCGGCGAAGATATCGCTATAGGTGACTTTGGATGGGCTCATCGGTGCCTCCAGGGGTTGGGTGACAAGGCATTATATCGATCATTGATAGAGATTAATACACTACTTTACTCGTTAAAGTAGCGCACTTTGATCTGTTATAATCTTTTGGTTATAGTTTCGAGCAGCAGCTGGCCGGATTGGCGCCTGTGAGCCCTTTCAGGCGATGTCTCTTTTTCACTTGCAAATGCGAATGACTCTCATTATTCAACAGGGGACACGTTGGTTGAACGCGATCTGGGGGTCGGGGATTGGGAAGGACACAGACCACATGTCGCTGCGTTCGGACAGTGCGCGCCGTGACGCTGCCGCCGGTGGCGGGCGTTGGTCCAAACAGCCACATCCCGACCGTCAGCATCCCGGAATAAAACCACCCATCCTTGCCAAAACCGCCGTGAGGTCGCGGCTTAACGCCCCGCCGTCCTCATTCCGAGCTTACCTTCCAAGGATTTTCCTTCATGGCCTTGACCCGCAGCCCCGCCCGTTTGGCGGCCTCCACCCTGGCCTGTGCCGCCCTGCTCGCCGCCGGTGTCGCCCGTGGCGCTTCCCATGACGTCGCGACCTTCATCAGGGAGCATGACCAGAACGGCGACGGCGTGGTCACGGCGCAGGAATACCAGGCCGTGCGGGACAATCAGTTCAAGGCGCTGGACACCAATGGCGACGGCTGGGTGAGCGAGGCGGAATACACCGCCGAGTTCGAGGCGCGGCTGGCCAAGGAAAACGTGCCGGCGGACCGCAAGGCGCAACAGCTGAAGCAGACCCATATCCGCTTCGTCGCCATCGACCTGGACGGCGACCAGAAAATGTCGCGGGAGGAATTCATGGCCTCGGGCTGGCGCATGTTCGGCTACCACGACAAGAACGGCGACCAGAAGGTGGACCAGGCGGACGTGGACCTGGCCGCCGCCTTCAAACCCTTGCTGGACAAGGCCAGAGGCGACAAGGCGCCCTGAGGGTGAACAGCGTTCCTTAAAGTTCCTATCGGTGCCTGGGGCCTGGGCGATGCGGAGTCCACGCCCCCGTTCAAGACAGGGCACCGTACAGCCGGTCGGCGGCGCGCTAGTCGTGTGGCGCGATGGGCGGAATGGCGGCCTCCTTTCCCCTTCCGTCGACCGGCTCTTTTTATCGGCCCCCGGGATCAGCATCCCGGGGGCCAGTTCTATTTTAAGCTGATTAGAAGTCGTCGAAGTGGGCCCAGCCACCATTGGCGCCCGTGTTGCCCGGCGGACCACCCACTTCCCCTTGCTGGTTTTCCCCTTGCGGGACGGCCTGTTGGAAGTCCCCAAACATGTCTTCCTCATCAGAGTTGGCTACGACCCGATCATCGTCTTCATCCCCATCTGGGGCGCCGGCCCCTGGGACAGCGTGATATTGAATGGGATCACCGCCCTGGCCGTTCCATGCCGCCGCGAATTGCTGGGCCTCATGGCCGCTTAAGACACTCAGGTCACCGGTGCTAGGCAGGAAGCGCATCATGGCGCCCGTCACGACAGGTGCGACGTTGAACACCGTTTGCAGGGCGGCGGTCAGGTTCGGGCGTGAAAGGGCCAGTGGCGCAACATCCCATAGGCTACCCAGTCCGATCCGGTACTCGACATTCTCCTGGGCCAAACCGCCGTCGCCGGGAGCGCTGGCCAGCTTCGCGAGCGACTGGTTCCGCAGGCGCTCCAGGGGGGCGGTGTCGAACGTGAAAGTCCTTGGCGGCCTGTCGCCCTCATCCTCCTCGTCACTATCAGCGGCTTCCAACTGGGCGGCTTGCAGGGTGTCGAAATGCGCCATCACCCCAATGCTCCGCGCACGGTCCCAGGCGATAACCGCGATGCAATTGGCCAGACCATTGGTGAACAGTTCATCTTCCGCATGGCCGATCTCCAGGCTGTTGAAGCCGGCCGGCTTGCGGGCGCGCTGTAGGGCGGGGGCTGGTCCGGTGGCCAGGGCCTGCACCTGACGAGGGTCGGTATCGGGGCTCGGCGCGGCGTGGGCCGCGGCGTCGCCCATGCGGGTCGCCTCGCTTTCCAGGCCGGCGTCGTCGTTGACCGAGATCCCCTGCAACTGCAGGGTCGGCCGCACCCGGCCCTGTTTCTGCTGCACCACGTGCCAGGCCTCGTGCGGCAGATGCCGGTCCTGGCCGGGCGCCAGATGGATTTCCGAGCCTTGGGCGAAGGCGTGCGCCTGCACGGCGGCGGGTTGCGCCGAGTTGTAGTGGACGCGCACGTCGTCCATGGCCAGGCCGGACAATTGCTCCACACCGGCCTTCAGGCTGTCGGGCAGGCCCGTCCTGTTGGCCCGCCGTTGCACGGGGGCGGGCGGAGACTGGTTCACCATATGGTCCAGGGCGGCCAGCCGCCGCGACTGCGGACTGTCGTCCAGCATCCGTTGCAGCGGCATCAGCGCCGGGTGTGATGTCGCCCCGCCCCGCGCCGGGCGCTGGAAGGTCGGTTCGGCGGATTTCCGCTGGGCCGGCGGATGATGTGCCTGGTCGCCACTGGACATGGACCCGCTTGCCTCCTCGGTTCGACGCACTCCACTGTAGCATCGGCATGAGGCAAATCACGTTATTGTTGCGGTGGGGCCACGCGGCCGTTTCACCTGGGGCCGCAGGCTTATCAGCATGGCTCCGACCTACCAGCTGGTGTTCCCGCTGTTCTTCGCAGCCGGGCATCCCCATGCGCGGGCGCGTGCTCGGGGCACGGACGTCCAGGAGCCTGGGTGGGGGCGAATCCCCCGCGTGTTGTCTGTTTCAGCGCTGTTCCGGGTCTACGCCGTCGGTGGGGGCGGTCAGCCGGAACAGGTCATAGTTGCCGAAGGTGGCGCCGGTGAAGCGCTGCAGCAGCTCATAGTGGATGCCGGCCTCGTCCAAGCCGCGCTTCAGGCCATCCGGGTCCTTCTCCGCGTTGTTCTCCGCCACCAGGTAGGCGACGGGGTGTTGGCGCAGCGTGGGCAGCAGCATTCCACCCACCGATTGTGAGGGCAGCAGGCGGTTGCGCCGCCGGTTCCACACCACATGGGTCAGGGTGCACTGGCAGGTGGGGGAGTATGTCGGGATGCCCAGCACGGCGGACAGCGGCACGCCGGCCTCATCCGGGTAGGAGGTCCAATAGGCGTCGGCCAGGCCGTGATCCCCGACCCAATGGGCCATCGCCTCGCTGTTGGCGAAGGGGTGGCGGAACTCCCCCGCATAGCTGTAGGCGCCCCACAGCGCCCAGACGCCGCAATAGAGCGTGGCCAGCAGGGTGGGGGCGCCGCCACGGTGGCGGTACAGCCAGAAGCAGGTGACGAATCCCAGCCACAGGACACCGACGTGGCGGTATTCCGGTTGCTGGTAGACGATGAAGCAGAACAGGAAGACGATCAGGAAAGTCAGGGCATAGACCGACAGCATGGCCCGGTCCCGCCACAGCACGGCGAAGGGCGCCAGGGAGAACAGGGCGGCGGCGGCCACGGCCAGAACCGCATCCACCCAACGGCCCCAGGCGGTGGTGATGCCCTTTCCCAGGTAGTATTCATCACCGAACTTGTAGGTTCGATCAAAGATCAGGCGGCGGAAGACGGCGAGGGCGCCATCCACGGTATGGAAGGTGGGCCTCTCGCCGCCGACGCCGGCATAGGCCATGTCGGCTGGCGGCAGCACCGTCCAGATGAAGCCGGCCACCAGGGCGACATACAGGGCCAGGCCCGCCGCTTCCTGCCGCAGGGCGGTGGTCAGCGAGGTCGCCCGCCAGGCGCGCAAGGCCCGTGTGCCCACCAGCGCCACCGACAGCAGCAGGCCGAAGGCCGAGCAATTGGCCAGCAGGCCCAATGTCAGATAGATGCACAGCCGCCGCCGGGGATGCGCGCATTCCAGCCAGGCATAGAGGAAGGCCATCAGCATGCCGATGGCGTAGTTCCGGGAAATCAGCGCCCACTGGTAGAGCATGAAATAGCTGGCCATGATCAGCACGCGGTCGCGCCTGGCCAGGGGGGCGAGATATCCCACGACGGCGATGGCCGCCGAGACCACCGCCCAATGCGCCAGCTTGATCATCGCCGGCTTGACGCTGATCCACTGCAGCGCCCAGAGCAGCAGGTACCACAGGGAGGGGTGGCCCTCATATTTCAGATTACTGAACAGCGCCGGCAGGGTGGGGCTGTCCAGGATGATCCGCCAGTTCTGCAATTCGTCGAACCACAGCGGATGATGCCAAAGGCCGATGGCGACCAACGCCATGAACAGCGGCGGCAGCAGCGGATAGAACCGGCCGCCGGGCAGGGGCTGGCGCAAGGCCTGGATCAGCGGGTTCATGCCTGGCGCTCCTCCGGGGGCTGCGCGTGGCTTGCTGCCGACGTCAGCAGGAAGCGCCAAGCCGTCGCGGCGATGGCGTCGATGTCGTTGAAGGCGGTGGTGAACCCCAGGATGGCCCGCGCCTTGTCCGGCGCGGCGTAGACCGCCGGGGGATCCCCGGGCCGGCGGGGCGATATTTGGCAGGGAACCGGTCGGCCGGATACACGTTCCACCGCGCGGACCAGATCGCGGATGGAGGTGGCGCGGCCGGTGCCCAGGTTCAGGCGCAGCGACGGGCCGCCGCGGAGCAGGTGCTCCAGCGCCAGCACATGGCCACGGGCGAGGTCGCTGACATGGACGAAGTCGCGCAGGCAGGTGCCGTCCGGCGTGTCGTAGTCGTCACCATTGATGGCGAGGTGGGGGAGGCGTCCCAGGGCGACCAGCAGCGCACGCGGCAACAGGTGCGGTTCGGGATCGTGCCGCTCCCCGATCTCGCCGTCCGGATCGGCGCCGGCGGCGTTGAAATAGCGCAGGGCCGCCGAGCGCAGGCCGTAGGCCCGCCCGTAATCCTCCAGGATGTGCTCCACCATCAGCTTGGTCCGCCCATACGGACTGACGGGCCGCTGGGGCGTCTCCTCCGTGACCGGCAGGGTGTCGACCGGGCCGTACGTGGCGCAACTGCTGGAAAACACCAGGGCGTCCAGGCCGACCGCGCGCATGGCGTTCAGCAGGCACAACGATCCCGCGACGTTGTTGTCATAGTAGGCGGCGGGGTCGGCGATGGAATCCGCGACATAGGCGGATGCCGCGAAGTGCATCACCGCGACCGGGCCGTACTCCGCGATGGTCCCGGCCAGGGTGGCGGCGTCGCGGATGTCGCCACGCACCAGCGGTCCCCATCTCACGGCATCGGCATGGCCGGTTTGCAGGCTGTCGTAGGTGACAGGCAGATAGCCCGCCCGCGCCAGGGCCTTGCACGTGTGGCTGCCGATATAGCCGGCGCCACCGGTGACCAGGACGGACCGGACGCGGGCCATGGCCGGGGAATGGGGAAGGGCGGGCATGGGATCGGGCCTCGGGGTGTCGTCAGGGTGCCGCCTTTTGCAGGCCCGTGTCGGTGATCCGGCCGGCTTCCTGATAGTCGGTGTCGGTATTGACCTGCCAAAGGTCATGGCGGGGCGGGTGGCCGTCCTCCCCGTCCGCGGCGATGATGTTCTCGGCGGCCAGGACGCCCATCAAAATGCTGTGATCCTGGTTGTTGTACTTGAACGCGCCATAGCGGCCGATGGCGTGCAGCCGGGGGAAGCGGGACAGGAAGGCCTCCACCGGCGCCAGGTTCTGCCGGTAGCCGTGCCCGTAGACAGGATAGCTCTTGCCCACCCGCACGATGTGCGCATTCAGGATGCCGGCACCGCCGGTCAGGCCGGTCGCCGCCATTTCGCGGCGGGCCAGGGCCGCGACGTCGCCGTCCGCCATGGTCCATAGCGCGTCGTCATCGTTGCACCAATATTCCAGGCAGACGATGGTGTTGCGCGACTGTCCGCACAGGCTGGGCAGCCAGTTGCGGAAGTTGGTGATGCGCCCCGTCCGCAGCTCCGGCGAATGGACGTAGATCCACTGGTCCGGGAACAGGCCGGCGCCCTCGACCTCCAGATAGGCCAGGATGGTGTTGCGGTAACGCAGCCGGGCGGCGCATTGGGCCACCTCGGCCGGCGGGTTCAGCCCGGCCACCAGGGCGGTCAGCGGCATGGAGGAGATGACGTGGTCGTAGGTACGGACCTCGCCCGTGCCCAGCTCGATCCGCGGCCGGCCGTCGGTGTCGAAGGTGACGCGCCGCACCGGCGTGGCGAGGTGCAGCCGTCCGCCGGCCGCCACCAGGGCTTCCGCCATCTTGTCATACAGGTCGCCGCTGCCCCCCGTGGGGTAGGCGAACTGATCCACCAGCGTCTTGTGGGTGATCCGCCGCGCGCCCAGCAGGGCGGCCTTGATGGCTTCGGACAGGGAAAAGCGCTTGATGCGCTGGGCGGCGAAGTCCGCGTCCAACGCGCGGCAGGGGATGCCCCACAGCTTCTCGCTGTATGACTTGAAAAAGATTCGGAATAGGCGTTTGCCGAAGCGGTTACTGACCCAGCCTTCGAAAGTGCTCTCGTCCTTTTCCGGGAACAGGCGCTGCCAGCCATAGCTGGCCACGCAGGCGATGGCCTCCCCCACGCCCAGCCCCTTCAGCGCGTTCATCGCCTTCAGCGGATAGTCGAAGAAGGTGCGCCGATAGTAGATCCGCGTCAGCCGGTCGACCATGTCGTAATCGTCGCCGATCACCTCATGCCAGACCCGGTTGACCCGATCATCCGTGCTGAAGAAGCGGTGGGGGCCGTAGTCCACCACTTGACCCCAGAGGCTGAAGCTGCCGGCCATGCCGCCGACCTTGGGGCCGGCTTCGAAGACGTCGACCTGGACACCCTGGCCCGCCAGTTCGTATGCGGCGGTCAAGCCGGCGGGCCCGGCGCCGATGACGCCAACGGTCCTGGAACAAGTCATAAGCGCCCGCCACTCCCCCACCAACAAATCCTGACCGGCCCAGGGGACGGTCTTTCGGCGCCGCTACCCATGATCCTGCACAATCGTACGGAGGTTCCCGCCGTCCGCCGCGTAAACCTGCCCGAAAGAGGCTGGGTTGCCAAGCGCACTGAGGGAAGGACGGGGGCCTTTTTTCGCCGCCGCGCTGCGGGGCGCGGGAGGGGGCCAGGAACTCAGGGCCAAGTCACCTCGGGCGGCAGGCTCATCAGGATGGCCTCGATATTGCCGCCGGTCTTCAGGCCGAACAGGGTGCCACGGTCGTGCAACAGGTTGAATTCGACATAACGGCCGCGGCGGCGCAGTTGATGATCCCGCTGCGCTTGGGTCCAGGGCAGGCCCAGGCGGCGGCGCACGATTTGGGGATAGACCTCGAGGAACGCCCGCCCCACGGCCTGGGTGTAGGCGAAGTCCGCCTCCCAGTCGCCGGTGCTGAGACGGTCATAAAAGATGCCGCCCACGCCGCGTGGTTCGTTGCGGTGGGGCAGGAAGAAATAGCGGTCGCACCATTCCTTGAAACGCGTGTAGTAGTCGGCGCCATGGGCGTCGCAGGCGGCCTTCAACGCCGCATGGAACAGTGCCGCGTCCTCCGCCGTCTCCGGGCTGTCCATGAACATCGGCGTCAGGTCGGCGCCGCCGCCGAACCAGGCTTCCTCCGTCACCAGATGGCGGGTGTTCATGTGCACGGCCGGCACCAGGGGGGAGCGCATGTGGGCCACCAGGCTGATGCCGCTGGCCCAGAAGCGGCCGGTGGCGGCGGCACCGGGGATCTGGGCGCGGAACTCCTCCGAGAAGGTGCCGTGGACGGTGGAGATGTTGACGCCCACCTTCTCAAACACGCGGCCGCGCATCAGCGACATGACGCCGCCGCCACCCTTGCCCTCGCCATCCGCGTCCGGTCGGCTCCAGGCCTTGCGCTCGAACCGTCCGGGCGCGCCTTCGCCATAGGCCGGCAGGGACGCGGCCTCATCCTCGATGGTTTCGAAGGTGGCGCAGATGCGGTCGCGCAGGTCCTGGAACCAGGCGGTGGCCCGGGCCTTGCGCTCCTGCTCCAGGGGGGCGTCGCCCTCCAGCGCTTCCGGGGGCGGCGGGGTGGCGGGCAGGGGGGTGTCGGTCATCGGTCGAGGTTCCAGAGTACGCAAGGGTCAGCGGGGCCACGCGTCCAGCTGGCGGACGGCCTCGCCCACCACCATGGCGGCGGCCATGGCCACGTTGAGCGAGCGCAACCCCGGGCGCAAGGGGATGACCAGACGGGCGTCGGCGGCGGTGTGCACCTCCTCCGGCACGCCGGCTGATTCCCGGCCCAGCAGCAGGATGTCGTCCGGCTGGAAGACGAAATCGGTGTAGCACACGGCGGCCCGGGTGGTCAGCAGCAGCAGACGGGGGACGCCGGCATTCCCCGGCGCGGGGGACAGCCCTGCGCCGTCCGGGGCTTGACCGTTCGCCCGCCGACGCGCCTCGAACGCGCTCCAGGAGGTGTGGCGCACCAGATCCACACCCTCCAGGTAGTCCATGCCCGACCGGCGTAGCCGTCTGTCGTCGAGAACGAATCCGCAGGGTTCGATGATGTCGATGCCCACATTCAGGCAGGCCCCCAGGCGCATCAAGGTTCCGGCGTTCTGGGGGATGTCGGGTTGGTAAAGGGCTATCCGCACGTGAAAGTAGTCCGATAAGTTATTGGAAATACTAGCTCTTCAGCCACAAAACCTTTCGCTTGTGCAGCTAAGAATAGCGCTGGTGCTGCATTCACACGCTTCCCAACGGTCTAGGGCGCATGTATATGGATTTACCGCGACCGGACAAGACGCCGGCCGTTAACCTTATGCCGTAACGGGCCGATGCAAGACCGGATCGTTTGGGTAAGGATATAAGAATATTGGGAAACCCTTGTGAGGCGGGCGCCGGGGCGTTTTCAGGTGCCCCCTGACTTCGAGGAGAAGCTTGGTATGGCGGACACGACCCAGACGGCCGGGCACGGGCCGGGGAGCGGCTCTCATAGCGGCGGGGATCCCTCTCGTCGCGACTTCATTTACTTGGCCGCCGCCGCGACCGGTGCCGTGGGCGCCGCCGTCACGGTGTGGCCTTTCATCGACAGCTTGAACCCCGCGGCCGACACGTTGGCGCTGGCCAGCACCGACGTCGATCTGGCGCCGGTGCAGGTGGGCCAGTCCATCACCGTCACCTGGCGCGGCAAGCCGGTCTTCATCCGTCACCGGACGGCCGAGGAAATCAAGTCCGCCGCCGATGTGAACGTGGGTGAGTTGCGCGATCCGCAGACCGACGCGTCGCGCGCCAAGAAGCCGGAATGGCTGGTCGTCGTCGGTATCTGCACCCACCTGGGCTGCATTCCGCTGGGCCAAAAGAATTCCGATCCCCGTGGCGAATATGGTGGCTGGTTCTGCCCCTGCCACGGGTCGGTCTACGACACGTCGGGCCGCATCCGCAAAGGTCCCGCCCCGCGTAACCTGGAAGTGCCCAGCTACGCGTTCAAGACCGACACTTCGATCAGGATCGGCTAAGCCGGACCCCCAGGGAGCGAGATATGGCTCACGGCCCTTCGTCCTCTTTCAAGAATCCGGTGGTCAACTGGCTCGACCAGCGGCTGCCGATCTTCACGATGATCCAGAAGGAATACGGGGTGTTTCCCACCCCGCGTAACTTCAACTACTTCTGGAACTTCGGCGCCATCGCCATGATCATGCTGGTGACGATGATCGTCTCCGGCATCGTCCTGGCCATGCATTACACGCCGAACACAAACCTGGCCTTCAATTCCGTCGAGCGCATCATGCGCGACGTGAATTTCGGTTGGTTGATCCGCTACATCCACATGAACGGCGCGTCCTTCTTCTTCATCGCCGTTTATATCCACATCTTCCGCGGCCTGTACTACGGTTCCTACAAGAAGCCGCGTGAGCTGCTGTGGATGATCGGCGTCGTGATCTTCCTGCTGATGATGGCCACGGCCTTCATGGGCTACGTGCTGCCGTGGGGCCAGATGAGCTTCTGGGGCGCCACCGTCATCACCAACCTGTTCTCGGCCCTGCCGCTGGTGGGCCAGGACATCGTGACCCTGCTGTGGGGTGGCTTCTCCGTCGACAACCCGACGCTGAACCGCTTCTTCGCCCTGCACTACCTGCTGCCGTTCGTCATCACGGCGGTGGTGTTCCTGCACGTGGCGGCGCTGCACGTCACCGGGTCCAACAACCCCTATGGCGTCGAGCCCAAGGGCCCGCAGGACACGCTGCCCTTCCACCCCTACTACACGGTGAAGGACAGCTTCGGCACGGTGGTCTACCTGGCCATCTTCGCCGCCTTCGTGTTCTACGCGCCCAACTTCTTCGGTGAGGCGGACAATTACATCCCCGCCAACCCGATGGTGACCCCGCCGCACATCGTGCCGGAATGGTACTTCCTGCCCTACTACGCGATCCTGAAGTCCGTCACCTTCGACATCACCATCCCGTTCACCGGGCTGAAGCTGATCGAAGCCAAGCTGGGCGGCGTGATCGCCATGTTCGGCTCCATCGCCATTCTGTTCATCCTGCCCTGGCTGGACACGTCGCCGGTGCGCAGCGCGCGGTTCCGTCCCCTGTTCAAGAAGGGCATCTTCGCCTTCCTGGTGGCCTTCTTCCTGCTGATGTACGTCGGCGCCCAGACGGCGGATGCCGCCTGGCACCTCGGCGGCCTGGAAATCCCGCTGGTCTATGTCGGCCAGCTCGCCACCCTCGTTTACTTCGGCTTCTTCCTGTCGCTGCCGTTCATCGGCCTGATCGAGAAGCCCCTGCCGCTGCCTGCCAGCATCGCCAAGCCCGTCCTGGGCGGCGGGGCCTCGGCCGCCGCCGGCGCCGCCAAGCCGATGGAGAAAGCCTGATGCGTCGTCTTCGGTCCCTGATCCTCGCCGGTCTCGTCGCCGTCGCTGCGGCCGCACCCGCGGTCGCCAGCGAAGAGATGGAGTATCCGAAGAACGAGTGGAGCCACGGGGGCGTCACCCGCGGCTTCAGCAACATCTTCGGTACCTTCGACCGCAAGGCGCTGCAGCGCGGCTTCCAGGTCTACAAGGAAGTCTGCTCCGCCTGTCATTCCATGAACCTGCTATCGTACCGCAACCTCGGCGCGCTGGGGTACAACGAGGCGGAGATCACCGCCATCGCCGCCGGCTACGACATGACCGACGGGCCCAATGACGAAGGGGAGATGTTCACCCGCAAGGGCGTGCCGGCCGATCACTTCAAGGCGCCGTTCGCCAATGAGAAGGCTGCCGCTGCCGCCAATGGCGGCAAGGCCCCGCCCGACCTGTCGCTGATCGTCAAGGCGCGCAAGGGCGGCGAAGACTACCTTGTGGCCCTGCTGACCGGGTTTGAGGAAGCCCCCGCCGGCTTCGCCTTGCCGTCCGGCGGCAACTACAACAAGGCCTTCGCCGGGCATGTCATCGCCATGCCGCCGCCCCTGTCGGACGGTGGCGTGACCTTCGCCGACGGCACCAAGGCCACGGTGGAGCAGCAGGCCAAGGACGTGGCCACGTTCCTGGCCTGGGCGGCCGAGCCCAACCTGGAGGCCCGCCACCAAATGGGCCTGAAGGTCATGATCTTCCTGCTCGTGCTGGCCGGTATCCTTTACGCCGCCAAGCGCGCGGTGTGGGCGGACCAGCACTAAGCCAGTCCATCCCTCGCGGGATTAAAGGAAAGGGCGCACCGGGTGACCGGGGCGCCCTTCTTGCTTCCGGGAAACCGTTACGATTTGACTGGGCAAGCGGCGTCGAAGCGGCGCAGCCGTTCCTCCGTCACCGGATGGGTGGCCAACCAGCCCGGCAGATGGCCGGCGATCTCCCCCGCGCGCTTCATCTCCGGGCTGTCGACGATCTTGCGGAGCGCGTGGGAGAAGGTGCAGGGGCTGCGACCACCCTGCGATAGCCATTCCAGCGCGGTGGTATCGGCTTCCGTCTCGAATTCCCGGGTGAAGCGCAGGTTCAGCAGCAGAACCGGCGCCGCCACCAGGAAATGGCCGGCGGTGCTGGCGTCGCCCACCGCCGCCGCGGCCAGTATGGACAGGCCGCTGGCCCGCAGGGCCAGGCGCAGGCCATGTCGGTGCCGCACATGGCCCACCTCATGCGCCAGCACCGCCGTCACCTCCTCGTCATCCAGGATGGACAGCAATTGGTCGGTGACGACGATGTCGCCATCCGGCAGGGCGAAGGCGTTGGGGCCGATCAGGGGGGCGTCCAGGAAATGCAGATGATAGCGGTCGAGTGGCTCTGGGCCCACCATGTCGGCCAGGATGGCCGTCAAGCGTTGGCGGCGGGCGGGGGCCACCTGGCTCTGCCCCTTCTCATCCCGGAAGATCAGGTCGAGGCTGGCTTGGGTCACCTGCCGCTCCACCCAGGGAGGCAGGTGTGCCGCCGCCTGGTCGGCGGCGAAGGGCACCCCCCAGTACCAGGCGGCCCCCCCGATGCCCAGCAGGACGGGGACGCTGGCCAGTGCCAGGCGCCAAGACCTTTCCAGCCGGGACAGCAGGCTGGGGCGGTGGCCCAGCGCCGCCGCCAGCGCATCGCCGCCGATGACCTCCAGCGTGTCGCCGTTGGCGAAATCGAACCGCCAATAGCCGCCCCCGATCGGGGGCACGATGGTGTAGCCATGGCGGGCTACCGTGCGTGTGCCGTCCAGGACCAGATCCTGGCCCCGGGCGCTGACGCTGACCGTCTCCGCCCTGGACAGGCCGGCGCGGAACAGCCGGCCCGTCCAGGTTTCCGTGTCCGGGCCGACGCTGGACGTCAAAACCCGATTCCCACGTCGATGTCGAAGAAGGTGGCCGCCTGGTCGCCGAAGGCGCTGGCTTCGCTCTGCGCGCCGGCGACGAAATGGTCCAGGCCCATCGGGGCGTGAACCGTCAGGTTCTCCAGCATGTAGCGCGCGGCGCGGCAGCGGACCCAGGGATAGGCGAAGCCCAGGGTGACCAGCAGCAGCAGGGCGTTGCTGACGTAGAGCCAGAGCACGGGTCCCAGGCGCCAGCCGGCCGACAGGGTGACCTCCGCCAGCGACAGGCGCTGAACCATGGTCTTGAGCAGCGACAAGCCCACCAGCAGCGCAACCAGGATCACGGCGGCATAGAGGGGAAGCAGGAGGGACATGCCGGCATAGGCGGTCAGCGGCGGAACCTCATGGTTCGCTGTCGCCTGGATCAAGGGACGCATGATCGCGACCACGCAGGCACCGAACGCGATGAAGGTTACCGCCAGGATGCCGCATAGCGCGTAGAAACGGCCGACCGCCGGCCTCATCCCCATAGGCGTGGCGCCGTAGCGGCTGTTGTCCGCGATCCAATAATACTGCTGGTGGAGGGCATAGGGGTACAGCAGGCCCAGGCTCAGGCCCCCTAGGAAGGGCAGGCCCAGGAAGTTGATGTAGGCCCCCCTCATGACGCCCGGCTCATGCGAGAAGCTGAAGCGCACACCGCGATATGAGGTGACGCGCAGACGGAAGCGCAGGGCCTTGACCACGATCCACGGCCCCGCCAGGGCCAGGATCGCGAGGCATACCAGCGCGTAGGGCGATTGCAGCTTGATCAGGATGGCGTAGGGCAGGAACAGCGCCAGGACGATGATCCGGCCGATCAGGATGGACAGCGGCCGGGCGTGATAGCCGAAACGGGCGCCGGCCAGTTCGGTCGCCTCATGGAAATACCGCTGGCTGCGCACCTTGGCCCAGGGCGAATAGATGCCCAGGGTGACGATGGTCAGCAGCAGGTTCACGATCCAGATCGGGAAATACTCACGGCCGCTGCCGTGGAAGCGGAAGGCGTACGAACCCCCAGGCGCCGGGCCGTCCGCGGCGCTGGACACATCAACCAGGTCAGGCATTGTTCCCCCATGCGATGATACGGGGCCCTTCCCCAAGACGGGCCCACGGTTAGTGTAACCGAGAACCCGGCGGGGAATACACGCGACAGATGTGTCGTTGCAGAGGTGAGAAGGTTGGGAAGGGTGGACGACATGGGCGTGGCGACGGTGGGGGAGGTTCTGGCCTTCTGGTTTGAGGAGTTGGGGCCGGATGCCTGGTTCGGGGGTGGGGAGGCCGTGGATGCCCAGGTGCGCGAGCGCTTGGGGGGCGGCTATCACGCGGCGGCGGAAGGGGCGCTGGACGGCTGGGCGGACACATCGGATGGCGCGCTCGCCCTGCTGATCCTGCTGGACCAGGTGCCGCGCAACCTCTTCCGGGGGGACGCCCTGGCCTTCGCCACCGATGAACGGGCGCAGGAACTGGCCAGGCGCGCCGTGGCCCGGGCGCAGGATCTGGAACAGCCGGGCGAACGCCGCCTGTTCTTCTACCTGCCGTTCGAGCATGCGGAGGAGATCGTGCTGCAGGATTGCTGTGTCGCCCTGGTGGCGGAGCGCATCGGCCCCGGCCCGCATCTGGACCATGCCGAGCGCCATCGCGAGATCATCCGCCGCTTCGGCCGCTTCCCCCACCGCAACGCCGCCCTGGGCCGGTCCAGCACGCCGGCGGAACGGGACTATCTGGACCAGCCGGGGGCAGGCTTCTGATCGCTGGCGGGAGGGTGCGACGGACTGTCGCAGACCGTCCGGTCGTTGAGGCGCAATTCCAAGTGGTCCTATACCGGCCCCTGCATCGCCGTTACCATCCGGCTCCATAGGTCCCTCAGGGCCGTCGCGGGGAGCGTGTCATGAGCGTTTATGCCAAACCATTGAGTTTTAACGGCATTTTAATGGGGCTGGGTGTCGGGCTGCTGCTGGTCGGGGCCAGCCCGGCCTGGGCCGCCGCCACACCCGAGCAGGTGAAGAAGGCGGTGGATGCCGGCAACCTGCCCGCCGCCGAGCAGATGCTGCGCGGCGCCATCCGTGAGCATGGCGACAGCGCCCGCGCCCATTATGAGCTGGGGGAGGTGCTGGGCCTGGAAGGCCGTCACCAGGACGCGGTGGGCGAGTTGGAACTGGCGCGCAAGATCGACCCCACCCTGCACTTCGCCCACAGCCCGGAGACCTTTCAGCAGCATCTGGCGCGGGAGCAGTCCTTCCTGAAGCCGGCCGCCGCGGCGGAGCCGGCCCCCGTCCCCACGCCGGCGCCCACCGCGGCGCCCGCCCCGGCCATGCCGCACGCGACCGTGCAGCAGACCACGGTGCCCCACACGCCGGCCCCGCCGCCCAAGGCGGCGTCGGATGACGGCATGACCATCGTTCTGGTGGTGGGTGGCCTGCTGCTGGCGGCCTTGGCCATCTTCATGGTCTTCCGTCGCAGCCGCCCCGCCTATGGCGGCGGCTACCGCCCCGCCACCGGCCCGGTGCCGCCGCCCTATCCGCAAGCCGCCCCGCCGGCCTATGCCCCGCCGGTTTACGGGCAGCCCGGCTACGCCCCGGTGGTGGTGCAGGAAAACGGCGCCGGCTTCTTCACCGGCATGCTGGTGGGGGAGATGATGAGCGGCGGCCACCATCACGACACCGTCATTCACGAGACGGTGGTGAACAACGTCACCGAAAACCGGGTGTATGAGAACAACCGCCCGTCCTACGACCCGGGCAACGACACCTCATCCGCCGACGGCGGCTGGGGCGGCTCCTCCGACGGCGGTTCCTCCTCCAGCAGCTTCGACAGCGGCAGCAGCAGCAGCGGTGGCGACGGCAACTGGTAGGGGCTCAGAAGAACTGGGCGGCGTAGGCCGGGTCGTACTGCATGGCGCCGACCCGGTTACCCTCCGTATCGTGCAGGTAGACCAGCCGGCCCACGCCATCGATGGTGTAGGGCGGCATGACGATGGCGCCGCCGTGGGCCTCGACCCGGGCGATGATGGCGTTCAGGTCGTCCACACCCACCGTGCACTCGAAGCCCTTCATGCCGGTGCCGGTCACGGGCTCGTGCCGCTGCTGCAGGGCGCCGCCCACGCTTTTTTCCCCCTCCGGCCCGGTCTGGATCAGGTAGAAGCCGGGCGGCCCCCAGGGGGTGATGCGCCAGTCGAACACCGCTTCATAGAACGCCTTGGCGCGCTCCACATCCTCGGCATGGATGGCGAAGAAGCGCAGATGGTTGGCCATGGGACAGCCTCCAGGGTGGTTGGGGAATGGGTCCATGATGCCGTGTCCAGCCATGGCCGTCTTGCGCTAGGATGACGATCTCTGTCGCGAAGGCGCCAAGATGGCCGATCCCTTCCTTGTCCGCAGCCTGGCCCTGACTTTCAGCGATGGGCATCGGCTGCACAGTCACCAGCATGCGTGGGGGCAACTGCTCTATGCCGCGCGCGGCGTCATGCGGGTGATGGCCGATGGCGTTGCCTGGCTGGTGCCGCCGGCCCAGGCGGTGTGGCTGCCGCCCGGTGCCGCGCATGCGGTGGAAATGCGCGGCGGTGTCGCCATGCGCACCCTCTACATCGCCTCCGATCGTGTGGCGCCGGGCCAGGGAGAAGACCTGCCGGCCACCTGCCAGGTGCTGGGCGTGGCGCCGCTGTTGCGCGAACTGATCCTGCACATCGTTGCCGTGGGCATGCTGCGGGCTGACCAGGCGGATCACGCCCGGCTGGCCGGCGTGCTGCTGGACCGGCTGGCGGCGGCGGAGCGTCTGCCCCTGTCCCTCACCTGGCCACGTGACCGCCGTGCCCTGGCCCTGGCCGAACGCTTGCGCCAGGATCCGGCGGACGAGGCTGACCTGGACACCCTGGGCGCCGCCGTGGGGGCCAGCGCCCGCACCCTGCAGCGCCTGTTCAAGGAGGAGACGGGGCTGCGCTTCGGCGAATGGCGCCAGCAACTGCGCCTGCTGCACGCCGCCAGCCTGCTGGGCACCGGCCTGTCGGTCACCCATGCGGGGCTGGAGGCCGGCTACAGCAGCACCAGCGCCTTCGTCAGCGCCTTCCGTCGCCGTTTCGGCGTCACGCCCGCCCGCTACCGGGCTTAAAGCTGAGCTGTTTCAGACTCATCCCAGCGGCACGAGATTCCGACTCGTGCCGCTGTGGCCCGCGTCCGCTAGCTTACCGGACCCGGCCTCGTTCAAGTTACAAGGATCAGCCAAGCTGCCGGATGGCGGCGCCCGGCGTGTGAGGGGGCATTTGACCGGTCACGATCAAATGCCGTTGGTATCATAGTGCCGCTTCATGAAATCGATGAAGGCGCGCAAGGGGGCCGGCACGTGGCGGCGGCTGGGGTAGTAGAGATAGGGCCCGGGGAAGGGGGGCAGCCAATCCTCCAGCGCCGGCACCAGTCGCCCGGCCGCCAGCGAGGGTGCGAGGAATCCCTCGAAGGTGCAATACCAGCCCAGGCCCGATTCCGCCGCGCTGATGCCGATGTGCACGCTGTTCGCGATCAGCGGGCCGTCCACCATCACCCGCACGACCTCCCCATTCCGTTCGAATTCCCAGGGCTGGGCGGCGCTGTCGGCGAAGCGGTGGCGGATGCAGGGGCGGCCGACCAGGTCGCGTGGATGCTGGGGCAGGCCTTCGCGCGCGATCAGATCGGGCGATCCGGCCAGCACATAGCGCTGTGGCGGGCTGATGGGCACAGCCACCACGTCCTGGGCCAGCGCTTCGCCATAGCGGATGCCGGCGTCGAACCCTTCGGCGAAGACGTCGATCAGGGCGTTGTTGTCGATGATCTCCAGCGTGATGCCGGGGTAGGCCGCCAGGAAGCGGGGCACCAGCGGCGCCAGGATCAGCCATGACACCACCACCGGCACGTTCAGGCGCAACAGGCCGGTGGGCGTGTCGCGGAAGCTGTTCACCTCATCCAGCGATTCCGCCACTTCGGTGAAGATGGGCGCCAGCCGGGCCACCAGGCGCTGGCCGGCCTCCGTCGGGGTGACGCTGCGCGTGGTGCGGTTCAACAGGCGCACGCCCAGATCCTCCTCCAGCCGTTTCAGGGCCAGGCTCAGGGTGCTGGGCGCCACCCCCCGTTCCTTGGCGGCGCGGCGGAAGCTGCGGTGACGGGCGACGGCCAGGAACAGGTCCAGATCGGCCAGGTTGGGGGCGGGCATCGGGACACCGTTGTTCGATAAATCGAACAGTTCATTGATGATTGCCCAGATTATCATGCATGGCCGCAGGCGGCATAGTCCGCCTCGCCAACGGCGTGCCCGCCGTTCCCAACCGAGGATATCACGATGCTGCGGCGTAATTTGGGGGCCGAGGGCCCCGCCACCTCCGCCCTGGGCCTGGGCTGCATGGGCATGTCCGGCATGTACGGCCCCAGCGACCGGGCCGAGAGCATCGCCACCCTGCATGCGGCGGTGGACGCCGGCGTGGTCCTGCTGGACACCGGCGACTTCTACGGCATGGGCCACAATGAGATGCTGATCGGCGACGCCCTGGCGGACGCCGGCTTCGCCAGGGGGCATAAGCGCGACGACGTGCAGATCAGCGTGAAGTTCGGTGCGCTGCGCGATCCGGCCGGTAGCTGGGTGGGCTATGATGCCAGCCCGGCGGCGGTTAGGAATTCCCTGGCCTACACCCTGCAGCGTCTGCGGGTGGATCACATCGATATCTACCGTCCGGCCCGCCTGGACCCCAGGGTGCCGATCGAGGAGACGGTGGGCGCCATCGCCGACATGGTGAAGGCCGGCTATGTCCGCCATATCGGCCTGTCGGAGGTGGGGGCGGAGACGCTGCGCCGGGCGGTGGCGGTGCACCCGATCGTCGACCTGCAGATCGAATATTCCCTGATCTCGCGCGGCATCGAGCGCGACATCCTGCCCACCTGCCGTGACCTGGGCATCGCCATCACCGCCTATGGCGTGCTGTCCCGTGGCCTGATCAGCGGCCACTGGAACAAGGACCAAGGCAAGGGCGTCGACTTCCGCGCCCACAGCCCGCGCTTCCAGGGCGACAATCTGGATCACAACCTGGCCCTGGTCGAGGCCCTGCGCCAGGTGGCGGTGGCCAAGGGCGTCAGCGTCGCCCAGATCGCCATCGCCTGGGTGCTGGCCCAGGGGACGGACATCATCCCGCTGATCGGCGCCCGCCGCCGCGACCGTCTGGCCGAAGCCTTGGGCGCGCTGGACGTGACCCTCTCACCCGACGACCTTGCCGCCATCGAACGGGCGGTGCCGAAGGACAGCGCCGCCGGCGACCGCTATCCCGCTCACGGCATGGCGTCGTTGGACAGCGAGCGCTGACAATAACAAAGGCGGCCGGGATGCCCTGGCCGCCTTTGTTATTTCGCTAACGGAACGAAAAGAGATAGCTGATTCCTGGGACGCGACCGTGTCCGCCGGCGCCCGAGGAATTAAACATTAAATCGGAAGTGGAAGATGTCGCCATCGTGGACCAGGTATTCCTTGCCCTCGATGCGCATCTTGCCGGCCTCCTTGGCGCCGGCTTCGCCGCCCAGGGCGATGTAGCTGTCGAAGTCCACCGTCTCGGCCTTGATGAAGCCGCGCTCGAAATCGGTGTGGATGACGCCGGCGGCCTCCGGGGCCTTGGCGCCGCGGCGCACGGTCCAGGCGCGCGCTTCCTTCGGGCCGACGGTGAAGAAGGTCAGCAGGTTCAGCAGGCCATAGCCGGCGCGGATCAGGCGGTTCAGGCCCGGCTCCTCCAGCCCCAGCGAGGACAGGTATTCCGCCTTGTCCTCATCGGCCAACTGGGACAGCTCGGCCTCGATGGCGGCGGAGATGACCACCGACACGGCACCCTGGGCCTTGGCCATCTCGGCCACCTGGGCCGACAGGCTGTTGCCGGTGGCGGCCGAGGCCTCTTCCACATTGCAGACGTACAGCACCGGCTTGCCGGTCAGCAGCGCCAGCTGGCGCCACAGGCCGCGCTCCTCCTCCGACACCTGGACCGTGCGCGCCGGCTTGCCGTCGCGCAGCGCCACCAGGGCGCGCTCGATCAGGTCGGCGACGATCTTGGATTCCTTGTCGCCGCCCTTGGCCTTCTTCTGCAGGGCCGGCAGGCGCTTTTCCAGGCTGTCCATGTCGGCCAGCATCAGCTCGGTCTCCACCGTCTCCGCGTCGCGGGTGGGGTGGATGGAGCCTTCCACGTGGGTGATGTCGCCATCCTCGAAGCAACGCAGCACGTGGACGATGGCGTCCACCTCGCGGATGTTGGCCAGGAACTGGTTACCCAGGCCTTCCCCCTTGGAGGCACCGCGCACCAGGCCGGCGATGTCCACGAACTCCAGCTGGGTCGGGACGGTCTTCTGGGACTTGGCGATGGCCGCCAGCTTATCCAGGCGCGGGTCGGGCACGCCGACGCGGCCCACGTTGGGCTCGATGGTGCAGAAGGGGTAGTTGGCCGCTTCCGCCGCCGCCGTGCTGGTCAGCGCGTTGAACAGGGTCGACTTGCCGACGTTGGGCAGGCCGACGATGCCGCAATTGAATCCCATGGGAGTACTCTAGATGTAAGGGGCCGCTTTGGCCGCGTTTATCGGGCATCGCCGGCCGGATTGCAAACCGCCGTTATGCAGGGCCGCCATCAACCGTCGGACCCCGCGTCCCGCATCCCTTTGGGCGCCCAATCCGGCGGCGCCATCTCGAACGCGCGGAACTCGAACGCCGGCGCCACGGTGCAGCCCACCAAGGTCCAGTCCCCCAGGCTCTCCGCCGCCTGCCAGTGGTCGGCCGGCACCACGCCTTGGGGCCGCTGGCCGGCGGACAGATCCACGCCCAGGATCAGGTCGGTGGTGATGACGCCATCGGCCGACAGCGACAGGCGCAACGGCGCCCCGGCATGCCAATGCCAGACCTCATCCGCGTCACGCACCCGGTGCCAGTGTGACCGCTCCCCCGCCCGCAGCAGGAAGTAGATGGCGGTAGAGGCGCCCCGCCCGCCGTCGGCCGGCGCGTGGCGATAGGTTTCCACATAGTGCCCGCCCTCCGGATGGGGGTGCAGGCCCAGCAGCCGGATGATGGCGTCGGCGTCCATGGGGGCCGCGTTCATGCCGCTCAGCCCCGGGGCGGTTGGGTCAGGCGGACGCTGTCCCGATCGGACGCCTGCGCGAACCAGGCGGCGAGCCTGGGCCGGCCCTCGCGCCAGTGGTCGCCCTCCCAGCGGAAATCCAGGTAGGCCAGGGCCATCACCACCGACAAGGTGCCGATGGTCAGGCCCCGCAACTGGTCGGCCTCCGCTTCCAGCAGGTCGACGGCGCGGGCCATGGCCTGGCGCTGACGCTCGATCCAGCTCGATGAGCGTAGGTTCTCCGGCCGCAGCCCCTCCATGCGGCGCAGGATGGCGGCGTCGCAAATGCCGTCGGCGATGGCCTGTTGACGCAGCGCCCGCCAGCGGTCCGCGCCCGTGGTGGGGAACAGCGGCTGGCCGAGGGTGCCCAGGCTGTCCAGGTATTCGGCGATGATGGGGCTGTCGAACAGGGCCATGCCGTCGTCGGTCACCAGGGTCGGGATCTTGCCCAGCGGGTTCAGCGTGGGCACCACCGTTTCCGGTGACCAGACGTCGGTGGGCGACAGCTCGATGCGGGAAACCAGGCCCCGTTCATGCGCCACCATCAGCACCTTGCGCACGAAGGGGGAGGTCTGGCTGTAGAAAAGCTTCATGGTCAGGCTTTCTGAGAGGCTGGAACCAGCGGAGTTCTATCCCCGGAAATTGTCTTTCCGGCGGCGGATTTCGGCGAAGACGGCCACCGGATCGCCGTCGGCGGCCAGGCCCACGGTGGTGGCCAGCGCCGGCAGGTCGGCGCGCAGGAAGGGGTTGGTTGCCCGCTCCATGCCGATGGTGGTCGGCAGGGTGGGGCGGTCGGCCGCGCGCAGGGCCGCCACGGCCGCCATGCGGGCGGTGAGGTCGGCGTTGTCCGGCTCCAGCGTGAGGGCGAAGCGGCCGTTGCCGGCGGTGTATTCATGGCCGCAATAGACCGCCGTTTCGCCAGGCAGGGCGCGCAGCCGGGTCAATGAGCGCCACATCTGGTCCGGCGTGCCCTCGAACAGGCGGCCGCAGCCCAGGGAGAACAGCGTGTCGCCGGAGAACAGCGCCGCGTCCTCGGCCGCATGAAAGGCGATATGGCCCCGGGTGTGGCCGGGCACGTCGATGCCGGTGAAGGGACAGGCGCCGACCAGGAAGGTCTCGCCATCGGCGATGGCGCGGTCGAGGCCGGGGATGCGGTCGCGGTCGGCGGCGGGGCCGATGATGGCGCTGCCGTAGCGCGCCTTCAGGTCCAGGTTGCCGCCGACATGGTCGCCGTGGTGATGGGTGTTGAGGATGAGGTCCAGGGTCCAGCCCCGCCGAGCCAGCGCGTCCACCACGGGCGCCGCTTCCGACGGGTCGACGACGGCGACCGTGCCGGTGGCGGCGTCCCGCATCAGGTGGATGTAGTTGTCGCTCAAGGCCGGAACCAGCTGGATGTCCAGGCGCGTCGCGGGCCGTGGGGCGGGGTGGGCGGTGGCTGGGATCATGGCGGCAAACCTATCGTGACGACGGCGCGAATGCTAATGATTGGGGGGCCGGCTCGTGCCGCCGCTTGACAGCGACCCGGGGCGGAGCTTGCCTTGTAGACGGCGTCCTGGACCAACGATTTTTAAACCGAACGGGTGGTATGAGCGATCTGCTGACGGCGGTGGCGATTTTCATGATGGTGGCCGGGGTTTCATACCTCGCCGCCCTTGCCCTGTCACATCTGGTGGAACGGCATCTGCATCATAGTGAGGGTGTGGACCGGGTGGATGAGCGCTTTCATGAAGCCAACGTCCTGCACCGCAAGTTCGAGGACCGCAGCGGCAAGATCATGCCGCGTGTGGCCCGCCTGGACAACGCGCTGAAATCGGCCCGGCGGCAGAACTATATGTCCACCCGGCGGGTGGCGGACCTGGAGGCCAGGCGCGACCAGCTGATCCGCGTCCTGGGGGAGGAGGAGGCTTTCGCCCGCCCCGGCCGGCCGCCCCGGCATTTCGTGGCCACCGTCATCAATCGCCATGTGCAGCGCGCCGTGCTGGAGCAGAAGGATGTGATGGGCCTGTCGCGCAGCTGGTCGCGCACCCAGAACGTCCATGCCTGGGCGCCCAATGTCGGTGACGCCAAGACCCTGGTGGAAAGCTACTATCCCCACTCCATGGGCTTCCACATCCTGGAAATCCGTGAGCCGTCCGAGGATGGGACGCTGGCGGATGACGGCGAAGGCCGCACGCTGGACGACGTGGAGGCCGACGCCTCCGCCCGCCGGTCGTAAGGCGGGGGCGTCCGATGAACTTCGCCCTGCTGTTCGGTATCGCGGCCGGCCTGACCGCGGCGGGCCAGGTGGCCGCCGCCACCGCCCGGCGCATCCGTCGCATGCGCCGCGACACCCGCGCCCGTCGCCGCCAGGTGGAGGAGCTGTTCCAGGAGGTGCGGAGCCGGGCCAAGCTGACCCTGGATTTGAAACGCGAGGAACGCAAGATGACGACGGAGCTGGAGCAGCTGCGCTCCAGCGTCACCGAGCATGACCGCTTGGCGGAGGTGCGACGGGCGGATGAGGCGTTGCTGTACGTCTATGACGAGCGCCGCATGCCCAATGACAGCGGCTACCTGGTCACCATCACCCACTCCAATTTCCAGGTAGTGTCGCGTGGCGCAGTGGAATCGGTCGTGTCGTCCTGGCGCATGGGGCGGCGCTATCTGGTGTGGGCGTCCAGCGCCAAGCTGGCCGTGTCCAAGACCCTGCAGCGCTTCCCGCCGGAACGGGGCTATTCGGTCAAAGGCGGTGATCCCTATCCCACCGACCCCGAGGAATTGTAGGGCGCCTAGGTCACCGGCGTTGGACATCTTGCGCGTTTGTTCAAGGGCGGCGGGGCGCATGGCCCATGCCGGTCGCGGGGGGGCCAACCCGGCCAATCGCCCCGTCATGGTCCCAGCGTTGCCCGGCTTCCGCCGCAATCCCGGCGCTAAATATGACCATCACCGGGCGCTTTCCCCCTATGGCAACTGCCGTTCGGGGTAGGGGTGCCGGACGGATGTTCCTCCTTCGGGATCAGCGTGTCGCCATGTTGCTCAAGACTGTCTTTATGCCCCTGACGGCCGCGGGCTTCGGCGCCGCCGCCGGCCTCTGGGACCTGACCTCCGCCAGTCTGGATGGCACCTTGGTGATGCTGGGCATCGCCGGCTTCCTGCTGTCCGCGGCGGCCCCCCGCCAATGGGGGGTATGGGTTCTGGTCATCGGTTTGGGTGTGCTGTTGGCCCACCTGATCACCCCGGCGCGCCACGGCATGCTGTTCGACCTGACCCTGGTGTCGGGCCTGGTGGCTGGTGCGGTGGCCCTGCTGCCGGCCGCCGTGGGCGCGGTGGGGGCCCTGGCGGTGCTGTGGGTGTTGCGCCCCACCGCGCCGACGCTGTCGCAACGGGGCGCCCTGGTCGCCCAGCACGCGGCGGACGGCATGGCGCGCCTGAAGGGAGGGCGCCTGGAGGGGGGACGGCTGAGCGGCGGCCTGCGGGGCCAGCCCAGCCTGGATGGCGGCGACTGAGCTATCCCTCTCATTTGTCCCGGTTTTTTGCGGCTGGTGGCGTTTTGCGGCTGATGATCGTGCGTCCGATTGACAGGGCCGGCCGGTCCCCCCTACCGTCGCGCCCGCCAAAACGTGACACGAAGAACCGCAGGGGTCGTTCCATGAAGATTGCCGTCGCCGCCGCCTTTCTAGCCATCGCCTTTTCGGGGGCCGCCACCGCCGATCCAGCCGGGGATGTCGCCAAGGGCGAGAAGGTCTTCCAGCGCTGCAAGGCCTGCCACAGCGCCGAGAAGGGTGGTGCGGACAAGGTGGGTCCCAACCTGTGGGGCGTGGTGGGCCGCGCGTCGGCCACCAAGGACGGCTTCAACTACTCCCCCGCCATGAAGGCCGCCGCCAAGACCTGGGACATCGCCACGCTGGACGTGTACTTGACCAATCCCAGGGCGTTGGTGCCCGGCAACCGCATGGCCTTCGTCGGGCTTCCCGCCGCCCAGGACCGCGCCGACGTCATCGCCTACCTCTCGACCTTGAAGTAAGGGGGGCGCGGGCCCGATCCTGGCGGTGTCCGCCGGGGTCGGATCATCGCAATTCTTCAGGTGCTGCTGTGACGACACAACCGGTGATATTCGCGAGAATGTGACGTTTCCTCCCTTGACGACAGGGGATGGTTTTGTGGAACCCTGGGCCCGCGTCGAGAACGAGCGGGCCGCCTGAACGGCCCGCCGTCCTAGGGAGAGGGAGCCCAATGACCAGCCGGATGTTACGCACGACCACCGCCATGGCGGTGGCGATGATGACGTCTTTCGTCGGTTTCACCACCACCGCGCAGGCCCAGCAATATTCCGCCGGCATCGTCTTCGGTGACAGCCTCAGCGACACCGGCAACCTGGTGCCCCTGGGCTTGGCGCCGCCGGCGCCGTATTATAACGGCCGCTTTTCCAACGGCCTCCTGTGGGATGAGAAGGTGGGCGCGCTGCTGGGCGGCGTGCCGTTCAAGAGCTACGCCTATGGCGGCGCCCGCTCCACCGCTGAGCGGCCCATCGACTTCCTGAACCAGATCAGCGCCTTCCTGGCGGCCAAGCCGACCATCACCAGCAACCAGCTGTACTCGCTGTGGATCGGCGCCAATGACTATTTCCAGTACGCCACCAGCGGGTCGACGGTCGATGCGGCGACGGAGGCGGCCAGCGTCGTGGGCAATATCGGCACCGGCGCCAGCAAGCTGATCGCCGCCGGCGCCCGCACCATGCTGATCTTCAACCTGCCCAACCTGGGCAACACGCCATCCATCTCGGCCCAGGGCGCCAGCGCCGCCTTGCAGGCCAACCAGCTGACGGCCATCCACAACGCCGACGTGCTGGCCCTGACCAAGAGCCTCAACGGCACCAGTGGCGCCCGGGTCATCCTGGTGGACGTCAACACCATCTTCAGCATGATCCAGGCCAACCCGTCGGCCTACGGCATCACCGATGCCACCCACTCCTGCCTGCTGGGCGGCAAGGCCACGGGCTATTGCACAGCGTCCAACATCAACACCATGCTGTTCTGGGACGACGTGCACCCCACCACCACCGGCCATACCCTGGTGGCGGAATATGTGGCGGGCACGCTGACCACGGTGCTGCAGGCGCCGCAGGCGGCGGTGGCCGCGACGCAGCTTGGTTTCATCGCCGATGACGGCATCACCGGTTCCGTCCGCGCCCGCCTGAACGGCATCCGTTCCGGCACGCCGGTGGCCGGCGTGGGCGGCGGCATGGGCACGGGCACGGAAACCGGCCGCGACGGCCGCGTCGGCATCTTCCTCTACGGCAATTACGGCACCGGTGACCGCGACGCCATCACCGGCCAGATGGGCTACAGCTACAACAGCTACACCGGCGCCGCCGGCATCGATTACAAGGTCAGCGACACCGTCACCACCGGCTTGGCCCTGGGCTATGGCGACAACCGCCTGAACTTCCAGAACGGCTTCGGCAAGGACGAGCTGCACGCCTACAACCTGATGGCCTACGCCACGGCCCAGATGGGGGCGTTCTACGCCGATGGCATGCTGAGCTATGGGTATGACGAGTTCACCCAGATGCGGCGCCAGACGGGCTTCGCGCCGCAGCCGTGGGGCAATGCCGCCCCCAGCGGCAACACCTATGGCGCCAGCCTGTCGGGCGGCTACACCGTCAACCTGGGCGGCCTGTCCTTCGGGCCCACGGCCGGCTTCCGCTACGCCCGGGCCAGCATCCACGGCTATACGGAAAAGGACGCCGGCGCCCTGGCGCTGACCGTTCCTGATTTCGATGCCGAAAGTCTCCGGGGCCAGGTGGGCGCCCAGGCCGCGGTGCCCTTCGTCGTCGGCGACGTGGTGGTGGCGCCGCAGGTGCAGGTGGGTTTGCAGCATGAGTTCCTGAACTCCGGCCGCGTCTTCCAGGCGACCTTGGCCGGTGGCCAGGTGGCGGAGACCAACGCCGGTGCCGGCAAGCGCACCGCCTTCGTGGGCGGCGGCGGTCTTGCCATCCAGGGCAACACCGTCAGCTTCGCCGTGTCCTACCAAGGGACGTTCGACAATGGCGACCGCACCGACCATGCCGTCATGGGCCATCTGCGCGTCGGGTTCTGAGACGCAATAAACAGCGTTTGATTGACTGGGGCCGCGGGATATTCCCGCGGCCCTTTTATTGCTACCCTGGCGGCCAGAGAATCTATGCTCAGGAAGGGGGCATCCATGTCCCGCTGGCGTTTTGTCATTCCCTTGGGCCTGGCCGCCGCCTGCGCCCTCGCGGTTCCCCTCATCGGCCAGGGGGGCGCTGGGCCGCTGCCCGCGCCGGGGGTTCCCGGTCCCGGCAACCCCGCGCAATCCATCCTGGACGCCGATCGCGCCTTTGCCGCCAAGGCGCGGGAGGCGGGCGTGGGCGCGGCCTTCCAGGCCTACGCCGCCGAGGAGGTGACCCTGCTGAATCGCGCCCAGCCCAGGGTCGACCGCGCGGCGTTGGCCGGCCTGTTCCCCGCCGGTCTGGAACTGGAATGGGCGCCGGAGGATGCGGCCATCTCATCCGACGGCACCCTCGGCTACAGCTGGGGCAAGGCCCGCTCCCGCCTCAGGAAGCCGGATGGCGCCGTGGTGGAACGCCCGCCGGTGCGGTACGTCACCGTCTGGCGGCGTCAGAAGGATGGCCAGTGGCGCTTCATCCTCGATGGCGGCACCACGGACCCGGAATGGGAGGCGGGGCAAGAGAAGGCGCAGTAGCGTCAGGCCAAAGAAAAAGCCCCCGCCGGCGCCCGAGGAAAACGACTCAATGCGCGGCGAACGTCCGCTTCTGCGCCCGCTTGACCTCGCCCTCGAACAGGCTGGGGAACAGGCGGTACAGCATGGCAGCGATGGCGGGCAGCAGGATGATGGCGCCCAGCATGTTGGCGATGAAGACGAAGGTCAGCAACTCGCCCATGTTGGCCTGGAACTTGAGGGCGGAGAAGGACCAGGTGGCGACACCCACGGCCAGGGTCAGGGCCGTGAACAGGATGGAGCTGCCGGTTTCCTGCAGGGTCTTGTAATAGGCATCGGCGAAGCACAGGCCGTGCTTCAGGTAGGATTGCAGGCGGTTGAAGATGTAGAGGCCGTAGTCCACGCCGATGCCCACGCCCAGCGCCGTGACCGGCAGGGTGCTGGTCTTCAGGCCGATCATCAGCTCGGCCATCAGCGCGTCGCACAGCACCGACACCACGATCAGCGGCAGCACGGTGGCGATGGTGCCGACGACGGAACGGAAGGTGATGGCGCAGAACACCAGCACGGTGGCGTAGACCCACAGCAGCATGGGCGTCTCCGCCGCCGTCACCGCCTGGTTGGTGGCGGCCATGACGCCGACATTGCCGGTGGCCAGGCGGAAGTGGATCGGGCTCTTGTCCCCCGCGTCGGTGCTGTGCGCCTTGTTGTAGGTCTCCACCGCCTTGACCACGCGGTCGATGGTTTCCGCCCTGTGGTCCTTGGTGAAGATCATGATGGGCATGACGGAGCAGTCGGCGTTCAACAGGCCGGTGGATGTCTCGACCGGGGAAACCGCGCGCACCAGCACCTGGCTGTTGCGGGGCAGCACCCGCCAGTTCAGGTTGCCCTCGTTCCAGCCCATGTTGACGGTCTTCATCACCTGGGGCAGGGACAGGGTGGACTGCACGCCTTCCACATTGCGGATCCGCCAGGCGAAATCATCCACTTGGGACGCGACCTGATAGTCGATGCAGCCGTTGGCCGGCCCCTCGGCGATGACCTGGATGATGTCCACGCCGATCGCGAAATGGCCGGCGATATAGTCGGCGTCCTTGTTGTATCGGCTGTCCGGCCACAGCTCGGGCACGCCGGCCTCGGCATCGCCGATGACGCGGCGGCCGGACTCGTGGTGGGCCCAGGCGAAGACGGCCAGGCCGATCATCAGGGCGGGGATGGCGCCCTTGGGCCGGGCGAAGACGGTGAACACCTTCCACACCCGGTCGAAACGGTCCACCTGGCCGGAAACGCGGCGGCGATAGCCATCGCCCAGCGTCAGGAAGGACAGGGCGACGGGCAGGATCATCAGGTGGGTGATGACGATGATGACCATGCCCACTGAGGCCGACAGCGCCAATTCCTGGATCATCTGGATCTTGACGATCCGGATGGTCAGGAAGGCGACGGCATCGGCCACCAGGGCCGAGGCGCCGGGCACCAGCAGGCGCTGGAAGCTGATGCGGGCGGCTGAGAAGGCGTCGGCCCCCTTGCCGATCTCCTGCGTCATGGTGCCGACGTTCTGCACACCGTGGCTGATGGCGATGGCGAACACCAGGAAGGGCACCAGGATGGACATGGGGTCCATGGCCAAGCCCATCAGCACCAGCAGGCCCAGCTGCCAGATGACGGTGACGACCGACAGGGCCAGCAGCACCGCCGTCATGCGCGCCGACCGGCCGTAGACATAGACCAGCAAGGCGGTGATGACGAAGGCGACGCCGAAGAAGCCGATGACCCCCACCGTGCCGTCGGCCACGTCGCCCATGGCCTTGGCGAAGCCGATGATGTGGATATCCACGCCGCCGCCGGCGTATTTGGTGCGGATGGCCTCCAGCTTCTTGGCCACCTCCATGTAGTTCAGCTTGGCGCCGGTCCTGGGGTCACGGTCCAGCAGCTGGATGCTGACCAGGGCCGCGGTGAAATCCTCCGCCACCAGGCGTCCCACCTGGCCGGATTTCAGCACATTGCCGCGCACCACGTTCAGCCAGTCCGGTGTGGCCTTGAACTCCGCCGGGATGACGTTGCCGCCACTGAACCCGTCCTCGACGATCTCGATGAAGCGGACGTTGGGGGTGAACAGCGAGGTGACGCTGGCCCGGTCAACGCCGGGGATGAAGAACACCTCGTCCGTCACCTGCTTCAGCTTGGTGAAGAACTCCGGGGTGTAGATGTCGCCCTTGTCGACGCTCAGCGCCACCATCACCCGGTTGGCCCCGCCGAATTCCTTCTGATACTGCAGGAAGGTCTTCATATAGGGGTGTTCTTGCGGCAGCTGCTTCTCATAGGCCGTGTCGACCGCCAAGTGGCTGGCCTGCCAGGCGAAGAAGGCCGTGGCCAGCGCGAACAGCACCAGCACCACCTGCCGGTGGCGGAAGATCAGGGCGTCGAGGAAGCGGGGCAGGGACGTCAGCATGGGGGCACTCGGGGGGGAACGGGGGAACGCGGGATGGGGCGGGCGTGAAGGCCGGGTGTTACGGGAGCGTGCCCGCCAGCTTGGGGCCCTCATCCCCGAACAGGATCAGGCTGCCGTCGGCGCCACGCACCGCGTCGGCCAGGGCCAGGCGGTCGGGCCGGTAGGTCAACGTGAAGCTGGCGCCGCCGTCGCCGCTGGTCAGCATGGTGCCCAGGGCGCCCACGACGACGACATGGCCGTCCGGGGTGGCGACGCCACCCATCAGCCCTGCCTTGGTGCCGGTGTCGATCGCCTGCCAGCTCTGCCCGGCGTCGGTGGAGCGGAAGGCGTGGCCCTGCAGGCCGAAGACGACGACCGTCCTGTCATCCACGGCCACGCCGCTGAACAGCGAGCCCTCGTAGGGCAGGGGCCGCTTGGTCCAGGTACGGCCCTTGTCCGTGCTGACATAGACGCCGCCGGCTTCGCCCACCACCATGCGGGTGTCGCCCCCGGTGGCGAAGATGGCGTTCAGGTGCAGATCGTCATCGGTGATGCGGCGCCTGGTCCAGGTCTTGCCGCCGTCGGTCGTTTCCAGGAACAGGCCGTAGGCGCCCACCGCGATGCCATGGCTGGCGTCGTCGAACAGCACGTCCATCAACGGCTGTTCCCAGTCGGGCGCGAAGTTCTGCAGGGCCCAGGTCTCGCCGCCATCATTGGTGTGCAGGATGGTGGCGTCGTGGCCAACGGCCCAGCCCCGCAGGGCGTCGATGAAGCGCACACCGGTCAGGGTGGCGTTGGCTGGCGCCGGCGCCTGGCGCCAGCTGCGGCCGTTGTCGTCGGACAGCAGGATGTGGCCGCGCTCCCCCACCGCCACCAGGCGGTTGCCCGCCAGCGTGGCCGCCAGCAGCAGGGAACGGGCGGCCAACGGGGCGATCAGGGCCGGGATGGGGGCGACAGGAGACGCCGCGGCCTTCGCGGCGTCACCCGCGGCGGCGGCGCCCGGACCAGCCCCTTCCGCGGAGGTGGACGACGTGCGGCTGTCGCCCGCCGCCATCTCCCTCGCCTTTAGGTTGCCCCCGGGGGCGAGGCTGGAGGCCAGGGCCAGGGACAGTGCGCCGGCGGTCAGCCGGGCGGCGAGGAAGCGGAATTTCATCATTCAAGTCGCCAGCCGCCTCTCGGCGGCCGGCGCCCATAAAACCAGGAAAGGGAAGCCGCCCCGCGGCGGGGGCGGCGGGGATTAGAAGGAATACTTCACGTTGAAGCTGACGAAATCACGGTCGTTGATCAGGTTGAAATCACCGCCCCCGAAGAAGTTGGTGTAGTTCACATCCGCCGACCACTTCTCCAGGAACGTCGCGGTCAGGCCCACCGACACGGCCTTGCGGCCATCGATGAAGGTGCCGACCGGCAGCGGCGTGGTGCCGTGCACGTCCTGTTCCCAGACGATCCGCGGCATCAGGTTGATACCGCCGATGGCGTTCAGGTAATCGAAGCGGGCGACGATGCGGTAGCCCCACGAGAACTCCGTACCGAAGCCGTTGGTGGCGACGCTTTCCATCCCGCCCAGCCCCAGGAAGTTGGCGTTGCCGCCCACATTGGTGCCGGTGCCGCTGAAATGCACGCCGTCGGGCATGTTGTGGACGAAATCCGCGCCCACTTCGCCCAGCAGGATGACCTGGCTGGCGCCCAGCATCGGCGGCAGATCCTTGGTGAAGGTCATCTGCACCTGGCTGATGTCATAGCGGCCATAGCCCTGGATGGTGCTGCCGAACAGACGCGACGCGCTGCTTTCGATTTCCGCCGTTGTCGTGCCCTGGATACCGCCCAGGCGCTTGATCAGGGCGTTGGTGTTGAAGATGTGGGCGGCGGCGGTGGCGGCCTGCTGGGCGCCGGCGGTGGAACCCGCGCTGGCGCCCAAAGCCTGGGCGGCGGCCAGCGAGGCCGGCCCGCCGGCGGCGGCGATGGCGTTCCGCACCGCCGTCTGCAGGCCGCTCGGTAGCGAGGTGTAGGAGGTGCCAACCAATGACGGGGCGGCCACGGCCAGCACCTTGTTAACCGCCGCCTGGTAGGAGGCGGTGGCGGCGGCCGTGCCGGCGGCGGCGCCCTGGGTGGCGCCGGTGGAAATGAAGCCGAAGACGGACGGCGCGGCCAGCATGGCCTGCAGCACGTCGACAGCGTCATATTGCAGCGGCTGGCCCTGGCGATACGAGTATTCGCCCTGGATGGCGACGCCTTCAATGGAGGTGTTGAAGCTGACGCCGTACATCTTGATGTCGTTGACGTAGTCGGCGTAGTAGCCGCTGTGGTTGCTGAACGTCTCCGGATTGGACGCGAAGTCCCCGAAGCTGCCCACCTTGACCGACAGATCCGGCACGCGGTTGTTGTACTTCATGAAGAACAGGCCGAAGTCGGTGTCGCCCAGGGCCGGCACGGAATAGTGCATGGCGAAGCCGAACTGGCCGTCATCGCGACCGTTGTGGTCGTTCAGGCGCGGCACGTTGGTGCCAAAGGGCGCGATGGGGGTGACCTGCCCAAGAATGGGGTTCTTGACGGTGCCGTTGGTCTCGATGGCGTGCTGCAGGGGGCTGTCGGCCGCCAGCGGGTTGCCGAACGGCAGGGACAGGTAGCGGGCGCCCGGCGACAGGGCGTCGTCGCTGCTGAAGTAGGTGCCGGCCGGATCCAGCAGCGTCTTTTGCCACTTGAACTGGTAGAAGGCCTCGATGCTGAGGTTGTTGGTCAGGCCCAGGTTGGCGCTGATCATCGGCACCGGCAGGAACACTTCCTTCAGTTCCGTGCCCGGCTGGTGCAGGGCCGACACGTCCACCGGGTTGATGGCGTTGATGCCGTTGGGGATGAAGGTGCTTTCGCCCCAGCTCAGCACCTGGTTGCCGGCGCGCAGGCTCAGCGTGGTGCCGCCACCCAGGTTGAAGTTGCCGTAGGCGTAGGCGTCCAGCAGGCGGGCGTAGGCGGCGGACTGGTCGCGGGCGGTCGAGCTCAGCGTGAAGGCGCCGGTACGGGCGGCCGACGTGCTGTTGGCGTCGTTGTTGATGGGGTCGTAGAAGAAGGTCGCGCGGCTGAAGAAGCCGACGTCGTGGTAGTCCAGCTTCAATTCGTTGGTCATGCGCGCGCCGGTGGACACGAGACCGGTGCCGTAGTTCAGGTCGCCGTTGTCCTGGTTGATGGAGGAGGCGTTGCCACCGTTGGCCTTGCCCACCAGGTTCTTGTCGCGCTCCTGCACACGGATCAGGCCGCCGAAGGTCAGCGTGGTGTTGAAGCTGCCTTGAAGATCGCCGCTGCTGAAGTCCAGGGCGCGCGCCGGCACCGAAGCGAACAGCGACGTGCCGAGCGCCGCGACGCTCACGCCCGCCAAAATACGAGATTTAAGGCACGACTTCCCAAAGACGTTCGCCACCATGCGTCTTTCCTCCCTGTACGTTATTTTTAGGCCCCGAGTCGTTCCTGGCATTAATGCCTGGGACTCGTGTCCAGCGTCTCTGGGGAAAGCCTCGGTTTTCCGAACGTTGCCGTCAAGCTATTGATGTGCAGGATCAAGGGATTCCGCGGGGAATAGGGCAAATCTGCAACGCCATTCAACTCGGATTTCGGGGGTGTGCGGGGGTGTGATCGGGCGTTGCCAGTAGGCGTCAAGCGGGGTTCAGGACACCGCTGCGCGCATCTCCGCGGGCTTCAAAAAAGTTTTGCAAAAATCATCCGCCGGTCGCGGTTTTGAGAAGAAGAACCCCTGAAGCTGGTCGCACTGGTGTCGACGCAGGAAGTCCAACTGCTCCTGTGTCTCGATTCCCTCGGCCACGACGGTCAAGCCCAACTGCCGCCCCATGGCGATGATGGTGGCGGCGATGGCGGCGGTGTCGGTGTTGGAAGTCGCCTCCGCCACGAAGGACCGGTCGATCTTCAGCGTGGTGATGGGCAGGCGCCGCAGGTAGGACAGCGACGAATAGCCCGTGCCGAAATCGTCGATGGCGATGGAAATGCCCTGGGCCCGCAGTTCGGCCAGGGTGTCGGCGATGTAGGCCAGGTTGGACATCATCGCCGTCTCGGTGATCTCCAGCTCCAGGAACTCCGGCCCCACGCCGTACTCCTGCAACAGCTGGCGCACCCGCTCGGCGAATTGGCCGGAAGAGACCTGCCGGACGGAGACGTTGACGGCCACCGGCAGGGGTTGCAGCCCTTGCTCCTGCCAGCTGCGGATCTGCGCCAGCGCCGTGCGCATCACCCATTCCCCGATGGGCACGATCAGGCCGTTTTCCTCCGCCATCGGGATAAAGCTGGCAGGGGAGACGGGCCCCATTTCCGGATGCTGCCAACGGATCAGGGCTTCCGTGCCCACCGGTTCCAGGGTCACCAGGTCGATCTTGGGCTGGTAGTGCAGGGTGAACTGGTTAAGATCCAGCGCCTCGCGCAGCGCGTGCTCCATCGACAGCCGCGCCACCGCCTCCTCGTTCATGCGGGGCGTGAAGAACTGGTAGCTGTTGCCGCCCGCGGCCTTGGCATTGTCCATGGCGGTGGCCGCGTCGCGCAGCAGGGCGTCGGTGTCGCTGGCGTCGCCGGGGAACAGGCTGATGCCGATGGAGGTGGTGATGAACAGCTGCTGACCGTCGATGGCGAAGGGCCGGGTCAGGCCCACCAGGATGGCCTCGGCGATGCGGGCGGCCACCTGGGGCTCCGGCAGGTCCTCCGCGATCACCATGAACTCGTCCGCCCCCATGCGGCCCACCGTGTCGGCGGCGCGCACGCAGGACACCAGGCGCTGGCCCAGGGCGCGCAGCAGTTTGTCACCCACCTGGCTGCCCAGGCTGTCGTTCACCAGCTTGAACCGATCCAGATCCATGACCAGAACGGCGACCGAGGTGCCTTTGCGGGCGCCGTGGGCGACGGCATGCTGCAGGCGGTCCTGCAGCAGGGTGCGGTTCGCGAGGCCGGTCAGCGGATCATGGGTACTGACGTACAGCAGCTGCTCCTCGAAGCGCTTGCGGTCCGTCACGTCGGTCATGGTGCCGGTGAAGCGCGAGGGTCGGCCCCGCTCGTCCCGGATGGCCAGGCCGCGCGCCTCGATCCACAACCAGCTGCCGTCGCTTTTGCGCAGGCGGAACATGCTCAGATAGTCGCCGGTGTCGCCGGACAGATAGCGCTCGATGGTGCCCAGGGTGGCGGCGGCATCGTCGGGATGCAGCAGGGCCTCCAGCGGCTTGTCATGCCAGGGGCTGGCGCCCCCGGGATAGCCCAGCATCTCCAGGAATTCCGGGCTCCACCACGTCAGCCCGGTAACGAAGTCGCTGTCGAACACGCCCGAGCGCGTGGCGCTGACGGCCTGTTTCAGCCGCTCCTCGCTCTCCCGCACGGCGCGTTCCGCCCGTTTGCGTTGGGTGATGTCCTGGATGACGCAAATGGCGGTGCGGCGTGTGCCCAGGCGCATTTGACTGACACCGAAGGCGATGGCGAAGCCGGTACCGTCGCGCCGCCGGCCCTGTACTTCCGACCGTTGCTCCCCGCCGTAGGTGCCGCCCTGGCGGCGCAGGCTGGCCATCAGCTCGGTCGAGACCCGCGGCCAGTCGTTGTCGGCGATGAAGCTGACGAAGGGCTGGCCCGCCGCCTGCCCGGGCTCATAGCCGAACAGTTGATGGGCGGCGCGGTTCATGGTGGCGACGCGCAGATCCTCATCCAAGGTGATGATGCCGTCGGCCACGTTGTCCATGATGCCGGACAGGTGGGCCTCGCGTTCACGCAGGCGGGCCTCAACCCGTTCGCGCTCCACCAGGGCGCGGTCGAATTCCAGCAGCAGGTCGTTGGTGGTGCTGGCCAGCAGGCCCAGCTCGTCCCCCGCGTGCTGGGGCGGCACGCTCAGCAGCAACTCCGCCGGGCGTCGGGCGTCCACCGCCGCGATGCCGCGCGTCAGTCGCAGGAAGGGCTTGGACAGGGAGATGTAGAAGACCACCACCAGGATCAAGGCCAACGCCACCGTCCACACCAGGCCCACGCCCAGGACGATGGCGGAGCGGCGGAAGAAATCCAGCGCGATCAGGTAGCGGTCGACGCTGACCTTCAGCATGCCCACGTTCTGGTGATGGCGTTCGATGACCAGCTGGATGGCGAAGGTCTTTTCCTGCGGCAGCAGGATCTCCGCCAGCCATTTCAGGCCGCCTTCCGTTTCGGGTCTGTCCTTGGCGGCCAGCTGGTTGCCGAAATCCTCGTAGATCACGGCATGGTACAGGGGACGGTATTCGAACAGCCCGGTGAGCACCCGTTCGGCCAGCGCCTGATCGAAGGCGTAGGCGGCCTCCGCCGCCGGCTGCCGCGCCGTGCTCAGCACCTGCCGCACCAGCTGGTCGGTCTGCTGTTCGACGTTGAACAGGTCATAGGTGATCTGGGCGGTGTTGAGGATCAGTCCCAGCGCCAGGGTCAGTAGGGCGGTGTTGCGCGCCTGTTTGTAGGACAGGCGCTTGCGCAGCGGCAGCTGCACCTTTTTCGCCGCCGGTGTCTTGTCCTCCCCGGGCCCGCCGGGGGCCGCGCCGGTGTCGGTCGCCTGCCCGCCTGAGGCAGTCGGGGCGCCGCCGCCCGCGTATGGGGATGCCGCCCCCAATTGTGCCAGGGTCCGGGGGGACGTGGGTGCCTCGGAGGATGGTGGGGGCGTCATGCCAACCTTCAAGTCACGGGCAGTTCAAGTCAGCGGCATCCGAAGACGCCAATAGTGACCTTAAGACGTATGGGGGGCCGGAGTCTCGCACTTCCGTAGAGGCGGCCTGGGCGCAGGAGGAGGGGGCGCCGGTCAGCGCCCTTCCACGATGTTGCGGAAAATCTTGAGCCATTCATCGGCCGTGGCCCGCTTGCGAAAGAGGATGAGGAAAGGTTGGGCGTGGCGGCGCGACTTCACGGTCATTTCGAAGCGCTGGTCCTTGGCCTGGTAGCGCCAGGCCACCAGATCCTTGGCCGCCAGCAGCACGGGGGGGTGCTTCTCCAGGCCCTTGCCGATGACGGCCACCCGGCCGCGCGCCTCGTCGGCGGCGATACCCGACCCCTCGTAAGCGTGGCGTTCCGTGATGGTGAAGCCTTCCAGCGCGTCGAATCGCCGGAATATTTCGTGTTCCGATGGGCCGCGCGTGGCCAGCCAGGCGACCAGCGCCAGGACCAGGCCACCCCCCATCACAGCCAGGACGATCAGCAGCAGCATGGGGTAGGGATAGAATGAACTGGCTGGGCCCGCAACCGTATGTGTGCCCTTCCACGGTGTTCGCCGGAAAGGTCCGGCGACGCCGCTTGGGGCTGGTGGCGGCACGGGATTGATCCCATGCCGCCGTCCCGTCACCAGCTACCGGTATTGGGCATGGAGGCCCAGGGCTCCTTCGGGGGCAGGGCGTCGCCCGCCTGCAGCAGCTCGATGGAGATCTGATCGGGGGAGCGGACGAAGGCCATGTGCCCGTCGCGCGGTGGCCGGTTGATGGTCACGCCGGCGTCCATCAGCCGCTGACACGTGGCGTAGATGTCGTCCACGGCGAAGGCCAGGTGGCCGAAGTTACGGCCCCCGGTATAAACCTCCGGATCCCAGTTCCAGGTCAGCTCCACCTCCGCTTCCGGGCTGCCGGGGGCGGCCAGGTAGACCAGGGTGAAGCGACCCTTCTCATAGTCGCGCCGGCGCACCAGTTCCAGCCCCAGCTTGTTGACATAGAAGTCCAGCGAGGCGTCCAGGTCGGTGACGCGGACCATGGTGTGAAGGTATTTCATCAGCACATTCCCGGGTGGTGTCGTGTTCGGGCTCCGACCTTATGCCCTTGGCGCCGAAGACGAAAGCCCGCCGGATGACCGGCGGGCCTTCTGAAGGCGGGGGCGGCCCCCGCGCCGCTTCCACCTTTCTTCCGGGGGCTCAGTGGCCGGGGTTGCGAACGTGCACCTGGCCGGAGCCGTGCTGGCTGATGGATTGGTTGGCGGCGACTCCATCCATGGTGAAGTCGCCCGAACCGGAGATGTCCACCGACAGCGGGTCGGCCTTGCCGGCATGGATGGTGACGTTGCCGCTGCCGTGGATTTCAGCCGAGACGGAGCCGTTGACCGAGGCCATGTCGACGTTGCCGGACCCGCTGATTTCCAGCGACACCTCGCCGGTGGTCTTGCCGGTGCGCACCTTGCCAGAGCCATTGATTTCCACCGACGTCGCCTTGGCGATGTCGCCCACAGCGATGTTGCCGCTGCCGGTCACGTCCAGGGACGCCGCCTGCACCCGGCCCACGGTGATGGAGCCGGAGTGCAGATCGTCCACCGCCAGGTCGGCGTTCAGGTCGCCCGCGGTCAAGTCACCGACGAAGTCGCTCACCGCCAGGCCAGTGCCGGCGGGCAAGGTGATCGTGACCGTCATGAAGTCCCGGTCGCTGTAATGCTCGTGGTGGCGATGTTCCTGTTCCACCTTGGCCTTGTCGCCTTCGGTATGGAAGGACAGGCGGTTCACCTGATCGTCGGTGCCATTGGCGGAGACGGTGATTTCCTTGGCCGAGGACGAGACCGTGATCTCGACATTGGCCACCAGACCCTCCAACTCCAGCGTGCGGCCGTGCAGGGTCTGCGGGCCGACGGTGGCGGCATGGGCCGGGGTGGCGGCCAGGGGGAGCGAGAACATGGCGATGAAGGCGGCGGCCAGTGGCGCCGTGGCCAGCGGAGCGACGGACAAGGTTGCCAGACGGTGGGGCAGGCGGAGCATGGGCGGGGGTCTCCCTGACGATGAGGCGGGGACCGACGCTGACGACGGTCCGGGAAGCTCCGGTCCGTTGACGCCGGACCGGTTGCCGCCGCTATCGCAAGGGATGTGCCAGTTCCAAGGGCCGCGGAAACCCTGGACCGGGCCCTGAGGCATCCAACAGCGTCCGCGATTTAATCGCCGTTAACGCCATTGGGTGGGTGATTTGACCATCCTTCCTGGGCCGGGGCTTTGCCGCTGATCAGGTCCACCCATTCCTGTTCCGTCAGGATGGTGACGCCCAGCTCGCGCGCCTTGGTCGCCTTGGAGCCGGCGTCGGCACCGATGACGACATAGTCGGTCTTGGCGCTGACGGAGCCCGCGACCTTGGCGCCCAGGCTCTCCGCCTTGGCCTTGGCCTCGCTGCGGCCCATGGTTTCCAGCGTGCCGGTGAAGACCACCGTCTTGCCGACGACGGGGGAGCCGGTGGTGGTGGGCCGCTGATAGGTTTCCACGGTGATCTGGGCCAGCAGGCGGTCCAGCACGGCGCGGTTATGCTCCTCCCGGAAGAAGGCCATCATGTCGTCGGCCACGCCCACGCCGATCTGTTCGATGGCGCACAGCTCCGCATAGGCCTCGCCCACCAGGTCGGGCTTCCGCTCCGCCGGCTGGGCGGCGCGTTCTTCCGCCGCCTTGGCCATGGCGTCGCGCCAGTGCCCGACCGTCAGATAGTGGCGGGCCAGCAGCTTGGCCGTGGCCTCCCCCACCTGACGGATGCCGAGGGCGTAGATCAGGCGGTCCAGCCCGATGGTGCGCCGGGCCTCGATGGCGGCGAACAGCTTCTCCACCGACTTCTTGCCGAAACCGGTCATGGTGACGATGCGGTCCAGCCGCTCGGCCTCGCGCTTCTCCAGGGTGAAGATGTCGGCGGGTTCGCGGATACGCCCCTGGCGGAAGAACAGCTGCATGCGCTCGATGCCCAGGCCCTCGATGTCGAAGGCCAGGCGGCTGGCGAAATGGATCAGGCGTTCCACCGCCTGGGCCGGGCAGATCAGGCCGCCGGTGCAGCGCCGCACCACGCCATCGGGTTCGGCATCCGTTGACGCTGCCGGGGCCGCCTCGCCGTCGGCCGTGCCGTCCGGCGCCCCTTCCACGGCGGCGGTCTCCGCCGCCAAATCGGCCTTCTCGGCGGTTGAGCGCACCGCCAGGCTGCCGCAGGCGGGGCAGTGGGTGGGGAATTCGAAGGGCAGGGCGTCGGCCGGGCGCAAGGCCGCCACCGAGGTCACGATCTGCGGGATGACGTCGCCGGCGCGCTGGACGATGACGGTGTCGCCCACCCGCACGTCCTTGCGCCGGATCTCGTCTTCGTTATGCAGGGTGGCGCGGGAGACGACCACGCCGCCCACGGTGATGGGCTCCAGCTCCGCCACCGGCGTCAGGGCGCCGGTGCGGCCCACCTGGATGCTGATGGCCTTCAGGATGGTCTGGGCCTGTTCGGCCGGATATTTGTGCGCCGTGGCCCAGCGCGGCGTGCGGGTGCGGAAACCCAGGCGCTCCTGCAAATCCAGCCGGTCGACCTTGTAGACCACGCCGTCGATGTCGAAGGGCAGGGTGGCCCGCTGGGCGCCAATGTCGCGGTAAAACTCCAGCAAATCCTCAGCCGTGTGGCACAGGCGCGACGGCTCACTGAGGGTGAAGCCCAGTTCGGCCAGGCGCTGTCGGCTTTCCGACTGGGTGGCGCCCAGCGGTTCCGACAACTCCCCCCAGGTATAGGCGAAGAAGCGCAGCGGCCGGCCGGCCGTGATGCTGGCGTCCAGCTGGCGCAAGCTGCCGGCGGCGGCGTTGCGCGGGTTGGCGAAGACCTTCTCGCCCTTCTCCGCCTGGGCCTTGTTCAGGGCCAGGAAATCCTCGCGGCGCATATAGACCTCGCCCCGCACCTCCAGCACGGCGGGGGCCGTCCCGGTCAAGGTGTTGGGGATGTCCCGGATGGTGCGGATGTTGGCCGTCACATCCTCGCCCTCCGCGCCATCGCCACGGGTGGCCGCCTGCACCAGGTGGCCGGCTTCATAGCGGATGGACAGGGACAGGCCATCGATCTTGGGCTCGGCCACGAAGTCCAGCGGCGCCGCCTCGTCCAACAGCAGGAAACGGCGGATGCTGGCGACGAAGTCGGTCACATCCTCGTCTTCGAAGGCGTTGCCCAGCGACAGCATGGGCACCTTGTGGGTCACCTTGCCGAAGCCCGCCGCCGGTGCCGCCCCCACCGTGGCGGTGGGGCTGGCGGCGCTGGCCAGATCCGGGAAACGACCCTCTATGGCCAACAGGCGCTTTTCCAGCGCGTCGTAGTCGGCGTCGGAAATCTCCGGCGCGTCCTTCTGATAATAGAGGGCGCGGTGGTGGGTGATCTCGGCCACCAGGCGGGCGTGTTCCGTCCGCGCGTCTTCGAGGGTCAGGGCGTCGATAGCCGTGGGGGATGCCATGGGGAGGGACTCGGGGGAAGACGGGAAGGGGACAAGCGCGCCGGCGTTCAGCCGGCGGCCATCAGTTCGGACGCGGCGGCACGGGCGGCGGCGGTGATCTCGGCGCCGGACAGCATGCGGGCGATCTCCTCCCGCCGTTCCTCGGGCGACAGGATGACCACGTCGGTGGTGGTCTTGCCGGCGGCCACGCGCTTGCGCACGTTCAGGTGATGCCGGCCGCGGGCCGCCACCTGCGGGCTGTGGGTGACCACCAGCACCTGCAGGCCGGCGCCCAGGCGGGCCAGGCGTTCGCCCACCGCGTCGGCCACGGCGCCGCCGATGCCGGTGTCGACCTCGTCGAACACCAGGGTGGGCACGGTGCCGACCTGGGCGAGGATGACCTTCAGCGCCAGCATGAAGCGGGCGAGTTCACCGCCCGACGCGATCTTGGCCAGCGGGCCCGGCGGGGCGCCGGGGTTGGTGGCGACGGTGAAGGCGACGCGGTCGCTGCCGCTGGGGCCCCAGTCAGCCTCGGCCACGCCATCGACGGCGGTGACGAAGCGGGCCTTTTCCAGCTTCAGCGGCGCCAGTTCCGCCATGACCGCCTTGTCCAGCTTGCCGGCCGCCGCGCGGCGATCCTGGGTGAGGGCGCTGGCCGCCGAGGCGTATGCCTGTTTTGCCTCCAGCGCCTCTTTGGCCAGGCGGGTCAGCAGATCGCCCTGGTCCTCGATCAGCGACAGGCGGCGGGCGAAGTCGGCGCGCAGGGTGGCGAGGCCGGCCACGCTGATGCCATGCTTGCGCGCGCAGGCGCGCAGCGCGAACAGCCGCTCCTCCAGCTTTTCCAGGGTGGCGCCGTCATGGTCCATGTCGCCGGCCATGATCTGCAGGGCGCGGGCGGCCTCGCCGATCTCGGCGGCGGCCTGGTCCAGGGTGGCGATCAGCGGGTCCAACTGGCCGGCGGCCTTGTCCGCCACCCGGGTCAGATGGCGCAGGGCGTTGGCCAGGGCGCGCTCGGCCCCGCGCTCACCCGCGATCTCGCCGGCGGCGCCGGTCAAGGCCTCCACCAGCTTCTCCCGGTGCATCATGACGGCGCGGCGCTCGGCCAGCGCCTCTTCCTCATCGTCCTTGGGGTCCAGCACGTCCAGTTCGGACAGCGCGTGGCGGACATAGTCCTCTTCCTCGCGGGCTCGGGCGGCCTCGCGATCAGCATCCCGCCTGGCCGTTTCCGCCGACTGCCAGGCGCGGTAGAGCCCGGCGACATGGGCGCGCTTCGCCGCCAGGCCGGCGTAGCCGTCCAGCAGGTCGCGGTGGGTCAGGGGATTCAGCAGGCCGTGGGTGTCGAATTGGCCATGCACCTCCACCAGCGTCTCGCCGACGCGGCGCAGCAGGGCCACGCCCACCGGCTGATCGTTGATGAAGGCGCGGGAGCGGCCATCGGCGGTGACGGTGCGGCGCAGGACCAGCGTGGTGTCGGCGTCCAGGTCCTGCTCCCGCAGGAGGGCCAGGGCGGGGTGGGAGGCGCCGCCCTTGGCGCCACCGAACCCGCCCAGATCGAATTCAGCCACCACGGTCGCCTGGTCGGCGCCGTGGCGCACCAGGCCGCTGTCGCCCCGACCGCCCAGGGCCAACCCCAGCGCGTCGAGCAGGATGGACTTGCCGGCGCCGGTTTCGCCGGTCAGCACGCACAAGCCTGGGCCGAACGACAGATTCAGCCGTTCGATCAGGACCACGTCACGGATCGAGAGGGACGCCAGCATGGCACTCACCCGGTTTGCGAGCCTTCAGACGGAACTGTCAGACAAGAAGGGCCCCGGACTGGTCTGTCACCGATCCGGAGCCCCGCTGTCGGGATAGGATTTTCTAGGGCTTAATCACCGAAAAGCCAACCCAAGAAGCCACGGTCCTTGCCTTCCTGGCGCGGCTTCTCGGCTTTCTGGTCCGCCGGCTTCTGGTCGGCGGGCTTGGCGCCGGTGGGCTGGCCGTCGGCGGGCGTGGTCGGGGCTCCGGTGGCGGTCCCGGGGGCGGGTGCTGCCGCGTCGGCCGGGGCCTTGGCGGACAGGTTCACCGGAATGACGCGCGGCTTGGGCGCGTCCTTCATCAGGTCGTAGGTGTTCTGGTACCAGTCGCTGCCCGGGTAGTTGTAACCCAGCACGGCGGCGGCCTTGCGCGCCTCTTCCAGCATGCCCAGCGACAGATAGACCTCCACCAGGCGGTGCAGGGCCTCGGGCGTATGGCTGGTGCTCTGATACTGGTCCACCACCTGGCGGAAGCGCTTCATGGCCGCCAGGTTCAGGCCCACGCTCTGGTAATAGCGGCCGATGTCCATTTCCTTGCCCGCCAGATGGTCGCGGGTCAGGTCGATCTTCAGCTTGGCGTCACGGGCGTAGGGGCTGGCGGGGAAGCGGCGGATGACCTCTTCCAGGGCCTTCAGCGACTGCACCGTCGGGGTCTGGTCGCGCCGCACGTCGGAGATCTGCTCATAATAGCAGAGGCCCTTCAGATAATAGGCGTAGGCGACGTTGGGGTTGCCGGGGTGCAGGCTGATGAAGCGGTCCAGCGAACCGACGGCCTCATCATACTTGTTGGCCTGGTAATAGGCGTAGGCGGCCATCAGCTCGGCGCGCATGGCCCAGGTGGAGTAGGGGTGCTGCTGCTCCACGGCGCCAAACAGCAGGGCCGCTTTCTGGTATTCGCCGCGATCGATGGCGTTGCCAGCCTCGGAGTAGATCTGCTCCACCGGGCGTTCGATGTAAGGCGCTTCCTTCTCATCGCTGGAGCAAGCCGCTACCGCGACAAGCGCGAGCGGGGCCAGGATGCGGAGGCGGCGGGGCGACAAGGCAATGCGGGGGAAGGACAAGGGCATCTTCTCGGGGCGGAATAGGCGGCGGGATGCGCGACGGCGTGTTATAGCACGGTCATGCCGCCCATCGCCAAGCGGCACATTGTCGATCAAACAGCGAAATATTTTGAAATGCGGTACCATGGGGCGATCAGTGCCCCCGTGTCCCCACCCTACACGGGGGGATAGGGTGCGGCCTGGCGGGGCATTTTTGCATCGACAGGCGACCGCGTTCGGGGTGGATGTGCCATAGGCTGACCGCTAGCTTGGGACGCCCCCTGCGACAGAACGCTTATCAACCCCATCGCCATGCTCGACAAGACGGCCAAGCCCAATATCACCGAATTCAGCTTCACGCATCCGGCGTTGTGCTTGCCCAATTCCTTTTTCACGCTCAGCCATGGCGAGGCCGTGTTGCAGATCGACCTGGGTGACGCGCGGGGCGCCATCCCCTTGCGCCAGGTGTCGCAGATGTTCTCCGTCCCCCCGGACAGCGGCGATGGGCAGTTGTTGGGGATGATCGCGCAGAGCCTGAAGTTCGTGCGCATCATCAGGAATGGTGACCGCATCCCGTCTGAAATCCTGGACGGCACGGCGTCATGGTCCATCGAGTCCCGCCATCGCGACATGGCATTCCTCAAGATCGGCGGTTCCTTGCTGAAGGCCATCGCCGGCGCGCGTGGCGACGCCTCCTCCCTGGATGAAAGCGAGGACGCCAAGCGCCGCATGCGCGAACAGGCGGCGGAGATCGCGGCCATCGTGGGGCTGCCGACCGAGCGCAAGCATGAGGTGGTGGACCGCGTCGAGATGCTGGCCAACGAGCTGGCCTTCCTTGAGGCGCTGCGGGAGTACTTCAAGCCGGTGTTCGATATCGGCCGCAAGCTGCGGGAAATGCAGAAACTGGCGCGGGGCGATCGGGAACTGGATCATCAGCTCCGCCGCATCCAGTCCCTGCTGAAGGTGCCGGTGGACAAGTACCGCAGCTGGTTCGATGAGGTGGAGGCGGGAACGGGCGAGGCGGTGGCCGCCCTGAAGCAGTTCGACGGCACCGTGGCCATGCTGCGCCGGCACCGCGACGCCCTGCATTTCGAGACCATGGCCTGGGAGGACATTCCCCAGCGGTGGAAATCCCTCGACCCGGCCAAGGATGAGGCGATGTTCGAGGTCAGCCGCCTCTATCGCTTCCTGGCGTCGCGTTACCTCGACACCAAGGTCTGGTTCGGCGGCTGATCCGCGCCGATCGCCTATGAACGGGGTCACTGTCCGTAAACGGACAGTGGGCGATGTCGAACGCCCAAGCGGTCGCCATATTCGCCAATTGTGGTGGATCGGGTCATTTAGTGGCGTGATTTCGTCAACGACTCATGAGCCCGTGACGGGGACCGGTCGATTTCCGCGGCTTTGGGCGGTTGGCACACCCCTTGCTGATAGGGGGCACGACAACCAACCACCTTCCGATGGAGATGCGAATGACCGCCTACACCGCCGCCCCCCGTACCGCTTCCTTCCGTTTCTTCAAGGGCTTGCCCAGCACCGACACGGTTGAGGCCTGTGCCATGGTGGCCGTCGCCCTGCTGATCGCGATCAGCATCGGCGCCATGTTCTAAAGTCGCGCCCTGCGCGCCCAAGACCACCGCCCGACCAACGATCCATTTCAGAAACCAGGGACAGCAACCATGACCACCGTAACCGCCACCCGGACCACGACCCCCAACCTGTTGGCCCGCGTCACCGCCTTGGTCGAGACCGCCGGCATGCTGGGTGTCGCCGCCGTCGTGGCCCTGTGCATCAACGCCATGCTGTGAGGATGTCCGAAGACGGCGCGCGCCCGGCCCGGAACCGGCGCGCTGATCAGCCCTCCGGCGCAACGGAAAAGGCCTTCCCCCCATCTGGGCGGAAGGCCTTTCGCTTTTCCAGCCTGCGGTGCGTGATGCCGGGCGTCCGGGAATGGACGGCTGGCTGTTCAAAAACGAACAGTGTCCGGAAGCGCACGAACAAGAATCGCCAGTTTTTATACTGAATGACAAAAATGGCGATTTCATGGTGCGAGGAGCATGTGCGGGCAGATGGCTTCGGTTGGAACCCCAGGATTTCCGCCGTTTCAGCGGTTGGCACGGGCCTTGCTGATAAGGGGGCAACACCGACCAATCATCCTGACGGAGATGAAAATGACCGCCTTCGCCGCTTCCACTCGCACCGCGTCGTTCCGCTTTTTCAAGCTGTTGCCGTCCATCGCCGCCGTCGAAACGGGGGCCATGCTGGCTGTGGCCCTGCTGATCGCCGCCAGCGTCAACGCCATGCTGTGACCCTCCCGCGAACCGACCCGCGCATCCAATCCACCGACCATCGCCTGACCAGCGATCATCCAATCCGACCAAGGGGAACCATCATGACCACCGCCACCCAGACCGCCATGTCCTTCAGCTTCACCGCCCGTCTTTCGGCCCTGGTCGAGACGGCTGGCATGTTGTCCGTCGCCGCCATCGTGGCACTGTGCCTGAACGCCATGCTGTGAGGTGCCGGCCCTGCCGGACAAGTCCGCCGGACGCCACGCCCGGAGACGGAAAAGGCCTTCTTCCCGGATGGGGAAGAAGGCCTTTTCGTTTGAGGCTCAGTTATTCGTGTTGTGTTCGGTCTTTTGTGCTTGTTGGCCGGACGGATGCGGCGGTGTTGGGTCAATAAGATGCCTCAGGCGGTGGCGACCAACCGGGGCCGTCCCCAAGCCTGGGGGACGAAGGCGGCGTCCACTTCCTCGACAATCTCATAGGCGGAGGGGTCGGCGAACAGGGCGTGCAGCAGCTTGTTGTTGAGGGCGTGGCCGGAGCGGATGCCCGAGTAGTGGCCGACGATGGCGAGGCCCGCCATGTACAGGTCGCCCACGGCGTCCAGGATCTTGTGGCGCACGAATTCGTCGTCGAAGCGCAGGCCGCCCTCGTTCAGGACACGGTCGCCGTCGATGACGATGGCGTTATCCATGGAACCGCCGCGCGCCAGGCCGGCCCGGCGCAGCATGTCCACTTCCTGCAGGAAACCGAAGGTGCGGGCCTCGGCCACCTCATCCTTGAAGCTGTCGGCTTCCAGGCGGACGAAACCTTCCTGGCGGCGCACGGCGGCGCTGGCGAAGTCGATCTCGAAGGCGAAGCTGGAGCCCGACGACGGCGTCAGGGTGGCGACCTTCTCGCCCTCCACCACCGACACGGGACGCAGCACCCGGATGACCCGGCGGGCGGCGTCCTGCTGGGCGATGCCGGCGCATTCGATCAGGAACACGAAGGGGGCGGCGCTCCCGTCCATGATGGGAACCTCGGCACCGTCCAGGTCGATGAACAGGTTGTCGATGCCGCAACCGCGCAGCGCCGACATCACATGTTCCACCGTCCCCACCGTGGCGCCGGTGGCGTTGGACACCACCGTGCACAGCCGGGTGTCAACCACCGCGTCCCAGCGGGCCGGAACGGCCGCCTGGGCCTCCGTGGCCCCACCGCGCAGCAGATCCAGCCGCCGGAAGATGATGCCGCTGTTCACCGGGGCCGGGCGCATCGTCATGGCAACGGGCAGGCCGGAATGCAGGCCGACACCGGTGCAATTGATGGGGGCCTTCAGCGTCTGCTGGCGGGCGGCGGTGGTGGGTTCACGATCGGCGTACACGGGTCCAACTTCCTTATTCTGCCGTGATACGGTCAGGCGCGGGCCCTTCCTGCATCACGTGCGCCCCAGGGGTGGGCCACCTGGGGACTTTGGGTTCGGACGGGGCGGGTGTCGGGGAAGCGGTCTTTGACGACCACAGGCCTTGCCATCCACGTCCGGCGACCGGTTCGGCTTGCGGTCAATTTTGACCCTGCCGCCTTGTCGCCTCGGTTCCGACCTCCGTCCCGGGATGTCAACCGCGTGTTGCGGTGCATCCAAAGCCAAACGTCATGCTGCCTAAGTAACAAGTGGACGCCCAGCCTTCAAATCACTCTTTGTTACGGAATGTTACGTCACGCTATGCGTATCTACTTGAGCACAAATGCAATTTCGCCTTGATGCCGCCGCAAATGAAAAGGGCCGCTTTCCTGCGGGAAGCGGCCCTTCACATGATGCGATGCAGTGACGCGGGTCACATGGGGTGCATCAATTCGCGCCCATCAGTTCGCCTGGCGGCGGAGGAAGGCGGGGATATCCAGCGAGCTGTCCTCGCCCGGGGCACGGCCCAGGCCGGGCTCCGGATGCACCGACGGGGTGGGCTGACGCGGTGCCTGGTGCTGCGCGCCCTGTGGCGTCACCGCCGGGGCGGCATGCTGCTGCACCGGCTGGGAGACTTGCGGGGCGGGCTGCGGGGCGTAATGCGCCGTCGGGGCCGGTTGACGCGGGGCCATCTGCGGCTGGGGGGCCGGCGCCTGGTCCTCACCGCCGAAACCGAACATGCGCTGGAAGATGCCCTTCTTGCGCGGCTCAGCCTGCGGCGGCGTGTAGCGATCCGGATTGGGCGCGCCCAGACGCGGGCCGCCATCGGCGGGACGCGGTGGGATGAAGCCGGCACCGCCACGCTCGCCACGCAGGGTGCCCGGGGCCGGCGCGCGCATCGGCACCTCGGTCCGCGGCGCGGGCTCGGGGGCGTGCTCATGCGTCGCCTCAACCGCTGGGGCCGCCGGGGCGTGCTCCGCCACCGGGGTGAAGGCCGCAGGCGTCGGCACCGCCATTTGCGGGGCCGCCATGGGGGCTGGTGCCGGCGTGGTCACGGCCGGAACCGGCGCGGCATGCGCCGTCGCGGTGGGGGCCGGCGCCATGGGGGCGGGCGTCAGCGCCGCGTGGTAGCTGGCGCCCGCGGCGGGACGCACCGGCGTGCTGACCGACGGGGTGGCTGGCGCGGCCGCGCGGCGGACGGCGGTGCCGCTGACCACTTGCAGCTGGGGGGCGACCGGCTGGCGCGGCTGCTGGCCGGCCAGGGTCTCGATGCCAGTGGCGACCACGGACACCCGCATCTTGCCGTCCAGCTGGGCATCGAAGGTGGAGCCGAAGATGATGTTGGCGTCCGGGTCGACCTCGTCGCGGATACGGTTGGCCGCCTCATCGACCTCGAACAGGGTCATGTCGTAGCCGCCGGTGATGTTGATCAGGACGCCGCGGGCGCCCTTCATCGACACGTCGTCCAGCAGCGGGTTGCTGATGGCGGCCTCGGCGGCCTCCACGGCCCGGCGGTCGCCCGTGGCCTCGCCCGTGCCCATCATGGCCTTGCCCATCTCCGTCATCACGGTGCGGATGTCGGCGAAGTCCAGGTTGATCAGGCCCGGCATGACCATGAGGTCGGTGACGCCGCGCACGCCGGAATGCAGCACGTCGTCGGCCATCTTGAAGGCGTCGGCGAACGTGGTCTTCTCATTCGCCACCCGGAACAGGTTCTGGTTGGGGATGATGATCAGCGTGTCGACGTAGCTGGCCAACTCGTTGATGCCCTGCTCCGCGATGCGCATGCGGTGCGCGCCTTCGAAGTGGAAGGGCTTGGTCACCACGCCCACGGTCAGGATGCCCTGTTCCCGCGCGGCGCGCGCGATCACCGGGGCCGCGCCCGTGCCCGTGCCACCGCCCATGCCGGCGGTGATGAAGCACATGTTGGTGCCTTCGAGGTGGGAGAGGATCTCCTCCAGCTGCTCCTCGGCGGCGGCGCGGCCCACGTCGGGGCGCGAACCGGCGCCCAGGCCGCGGGTGATGGTGCTGCCCAGCTGCAGGCGCTTGGTGGCCTCGCTGCCGGTCAACGCCTGCGCGTCGGTGTTGGCGACCACGAACTCCACCCCTTCCAGGTTGGAGCGGATCATGTTGTTGACGGCGTTGCCGCCGGCGCCGCCGACACCGAACACGGTGATGCGCGGGCGGGTCAGCACTTCCACCGGCGGAATGGTGACTTTGATGGTCATGGCGTTGTCCCCTCTGCGGAGCGTCCGGAATACGGTGCGGTTAGGTCGTGGGTCGGTTTCGGCGGTCTTGAGCCAATACTTCGGTGGCCGGTACATCGGCCCCTGTCGGGGGTGCCGGATGGCGGTGGCCGGAAATTCTGTCGCGTGGCCGGGGCGTGGTCGGGGGTCATAGGTTGTCCCTCAGCCAGTTGCCCATGCGGCCCCACCAGCCGGAGCCGGCGGGTTCGATCAGGGGGGCCAAGGCGGGGGCCTCGGCGTGTTGCTGCACGGCATAGGCCAGCAGGCCGGCGGCGGCGGAGAAGGCCGGACCGCCCACGGATTCCGCCAGGCCGCCGATGCGCAGCGGCCGGCCCAGGCGGATCTGCTTGTCCAGCACCTGCTGGGCCAGCTCGCGCATGCCGGGAAGCTGGCTGGCGCCGCCGGTCAGCACCACGCGGCGGCCCGCCAGCTTGGCGAAGCCCGATGCGTCCAGGCGGCCGCGCACGAACTCGAACACCTCTTCCAACCGGGGCTGGATGATGCCGACCAGCAGGGACTTGGGCACATGGTGGGCCTGGGCCCGATCCTCCTCCCCGATTTGCGGCACGTCGATGATCTCACGCTCATCGGAGGGGGCGGGCAGGGCGCTGCCGTACAAGGTTTTCAGCCGCTCCGCATGCGCCAAGGGCGTGGTCAGGCCACGGGCGATGTCGCTGGTGACGTGGCTGCCGCCGATGGGCACGCTGTCGGTCCACACCATCTTGCCGTCGAAGAAGACGGATATGCTGGTGGTGCCGCCGCCCATGTCGATCAGGGTGACGCCCAGATCCATTTCGTCCTCCACCAGGCAGGACAGGCCCGCGGCGAAGGGGGACATGACGAAGCCTTCCACACCTAGATGGCAGCGGCCGACGCAGGAATTCAGGTTGCGCACCGGGCCGGCCGCGGCCGTCACCACATGCAGGCGCACGCCCAGCTTCTCGCCCACCATGCCGCGGGGGTCGCGGATGCCGCTGGATCCATCCACCGTGTAGCCCACGGGGATGGAATGGATCAGTTCGGCATCGGCGGAGACGTTCAGGTTGCGGGCATGGGCCAGCGCCCGGCGCAAATCGGCGTCGGTGATCTCCGAGCCTGAGATGCCCGTCTCCACCGTCAGGGTCTGGCTTTCCGGCTGGCCGCCGGACAGGCCCACCAGCACCTCGCGGATCTGCTCGCCCGCCATGGTCTCGGCCGCGTGCACGGCGGTGCCGATGGCGGTCTCCGCCGCCTCCATGTCCACGATGGCGCCGGCGCGCACGCCGCGCGACACCTGGTGGCCGATGCCCACCACGCGGATGGAGCCGGGCTCCTCCACCCGGGCGATGAAGCAGACGACCTTGCTGCTGCCCACGTCCAGGGCGGCGATGGTTCCGCCACGCGCGACGCGCTTGGGCTTGGACCGGCCGGTTACGGTGAATGCCATGGTCTGGTCCGCCCTCAGTTCTTCTTCGCCGGCGGGCGTTTGCCCTTGTCCGCCCGAGCCGCCGCCGCGGTGGCCGAGGTCTGGACCACCAGCCGGTCCGGCACGCGCAGGTCGATGGCGACCACGTCGCGGTCCAGCACCTTGTCCGATGCCTCCAGGGCGGCCAGCTGATGCAGGGCCGCCTCGAAATTCAATTCCGGCAGGCGCACTTCGGTGCCGCCCTTCAGATGCAGGTCCCAGCGGCGGCCGCCGACCAGCACGGCGGCGTCGACGCGCGCCTGGATGGTGGGTTCGGCCGCCAACGCCGCCAGCAGGGTGTGGCCTTGCTTCGGCGCCCCGTCGCCCACCAGGATGGGCAGGTTGGGGAAGTGGTCCAGGTTATGGTCGGTCAGCACCGTGCCCTCGGCATCCACCAGCGCCAGCTTCTGCTCATGCTGCCAGATGGCGATGGGCTGGCGTTCGGTCAGCACGACGTACAGCGTGTCCGGCAGGCGGCGCTCGATCCGGGCGTTGGCGATCCAGGGGATCTGCTCCAGCTGCTTGCGGGCGGCGTGTGGGTCGAAGCCCAGGATGGGCGACCCGCGCTCCACGCCAAGGGCTGCCAGCACCTGGGCGCCGTCCGTCTCCTTGCGGCCCTTGACCAGCACTTCCTGGATCTGCAGGCCGCCCCGGGATGTGACGTCCAGGAAAGCGGCGTTCATCGCGTTGCCGGCGGCCGTCAGCTTGCCGCTGGCCCAACCCCAAAGCACAAGGCCGCCGACCAGGGCCAGCGGCGCGAGGATGGTGGCCCGGCGGCCCAGGAACCGCAGCCACCGCGGGGTGGCGCGGCGGCGGTTGGCCGCCTGGGCGGCACGCTGCGTCGTCCGCCGCGTCTCATACGCGATGCGGCTACGCGGGGTGTCGCCCTCGGGGAATAGCCCGGGGCTGGAGGGATGGGTCACCCGTGGCATGCGGCGTGCTCCACGATCCAGCCGCACAGGTCGGCATAACTGAGACCCACATGGGCCGCCTGTTCCGGCAGCAACGACAGGGGGGTGAAGCCGGGCTGGGTGTTGGTCTCCAGGAAGCAGAGGCCGGCGCTGCCGTGCTTGCTGTCGTCCCAGCGGAAGTCGCTGCGGCTGACGCCGCTGCAGCCCAGCGTCTGATGGGCCAGCAGGGCCAGGCGCTTGGCTTCCTCCGCCACCTCGGCCGGAATCCGGGCCGGGCAGACGTGTACCGCGTGGCCTTCGGTGTACTTGGCCGTGTAGTCGAAGAATTCCGTGCTGGCCACGATCTCGGTCACGGTCAGGGCGCGGTCGCCCACCACGCCCACGGTCAGCTCGCGGCCGGGGATAAACTTTTCCACCATCACGGTGTCGCCATAGACCCAATGCTCGGCGGCGATGGCCGGGCCGTTGGCCCCGGGGCGCACGATGCGGACGCCGACGCTGGAGCCCTCGTCCACCGGCTTGATGACGTAGGGCGGTTCCATGACGTGGCCGGCCAGAACCTGCTCGCGCGTCGCGATGACGCCGTCGGCGATGGGCATGCCCACGGTGCTCAGCACCCGCTTGGTCATGGCCTTGTCCATGGCCACGGCGGAGGCCATGACCCCGGAATGGGTGTAGGGCACGCCCAGATATTCCAGGACGCCCTGGATCAGGCCGTCCTCGCCGCCGCGGCCGTGCAGGGCGTTGAAAATGACGTCGGGCTTGGGCGTCAGCGCCGCGAGCAGGCCGGCCAGGTCGCGCTGCACATCCACCGCGCGCACGACATAGCCTTTGGACTCCAGCGCGGTCACGATGGACGCGCCGCTGACAAGCGACACCTCGCGCTCGGCAGACCACCCGCCCATCAGGACGGTGACATGCTTAGGCTGGTGACCACTCATCAAACCGCTCCCTATTGGCTGAATCGGTTCCAGCCATGGTGACACAATCCCTAGAGGATAGCCCACCTTTGCAGAACCGCTGGGAAACGCAAGATTTTGTAAGTTTTCAGGCGCCTCTTTTTAAAAACCGCTAGCTATAGCGTTGAAATGTCCAGGCCGCTGCAACCAGGGTATAACTACCCATAGTCCTTCCCTATGTCGTCCGGACGGGTCGGAAAACGACTCGGCGTCCGGGTGGTCGCGGTGTCGCGCCAGGACTGATTCGCGGGTACCCCGACTCACTCAAACCGGCTCCCCGATGCGGCGGATTTCCCAGCGCAACGGGATGCCGGACATCTCAAAAACCCGGCGGCGCACTTCCTCGCCCAACGCCTCGATGTCGGCGGCGGTGGCGTCGCCCAGGTTCAGCATGAAATTGGCGTGCTTCTCGGACATCTGGGCGCCGCCGACCACCAGGCCGCGGCAGCCGGCCTTGTCCACCAGGGCCCAGGCCTTCTCGCCCGGCGGGTTGGCGAAGGTGGACCCCCCGGTGCGGGCCCGCACCGGCTGGCTGGCCGCCCGGGCGGCCGCGATCTCGTCCATGCGGGCCTGGATGGCGGCCTTGTCGCCCGGCCGGCCCACCAGGGTGGCCGTGGTGAAGATCACATCTTCCGGCACGCCGCAGTGGCGATAGGTCAGGTGCAGATCATCCCGGCTGTAGGTGCGGCGACGGCCCTGGCGGTCGATACCCACGGCGTCCTCGATCACCTCCACCGTCTCCCCGCCATAGGCGCCGCCGTTCATGCGGATGGCGCCGCCGATGGTGCCGGGGATGCCGGACAGGAACTCCAGGCCCGACAGGCCGGCGGCCTGCGCCGTTTGGGCCACGGTCAGGTCCAGGGCGCCGGCGCCGGCGCGGACCCGCTCACCCTCCACCGCCACCTGGGCGAAAGCACCACCCAGGCGGACGACGACGCCGCGCACGCCGCCATCGCGGACCAGCAGGTTGCTGGCGACACCGATGACGGTCACCGGCACATCGGCGGGGCAGGCGGCCAGGAACCGGGCCAGGTCATCCTCGTCGGCCGGGCGGAACAGCACGTCGGCGGGGCCGCCCACGCGAAACCAGGTCAGGGGCCCCAGGGCGGCGTCCGGAGTCAGCCGGCCGCGTACCTCCGGCAGGCGGCGCAGCAGGGCGGCGCCCCGGGTCTCGCCCGGGCCCTCCGTCCCCTCATGCCGGCGCCGCTCCGCCATCATCGGGCGTTCCCTCCCGGATTGGCGGTGCCGAACAGGCGGTCCAGCTCCGCCGGCAGGGCGTTGGCCCAGGTGGTGATGTTGCCGGCGCCTAGGCAGACCACCAAGTCACCCGGCCGCGCCATGTCGCGGATCATGGAGGGCAGCGCCTCGGGCGAGGGCAGGGGCAGCGCGTGGCGGTGGCCGTGGGTGCGCAGGCCATCCACCAGCGCCTCCTTGCTGACGCCGGCGATCGGTGTTTCACCGGCGGCATAGACGTCGGCGACGATGACGGCGTCGGCGTCGTTGAAGCAGGTGCAGAACTCCTCGAACAGGCTCTGCAACCGGGTGTAGCGATGGGGCTGCACCACGGCGATGGTGCGGCCGGTTCCGGCGGTGCGGGCCGCACTCAGCACGGCCGCGATCTCCACCGGGTGGTGGCCATAGTCGTCGATGACGGCGATGCCGTTGGACTCGCCCGTCTTGGTGAAGCGCCGCTTCACGCCGCTGAACTTGGCCAGGCTCTGGCGGATGCTCTCATCGTTGATGCCCATGTTGAGGGCGACGGCGATGGCGGCCAGCGAGTTCTGGACATTGTGCAGCCCATACATGGGCAGGTGCAGGCCGGTGATGGTCCGTTCCTCCCCCACCACGCGGTCGGACACGACCACGTCGTAGAAGGCGCCCTGCACCGTGGTCTGCAGGTTGGTGGCGCGCAAATCGGCCTGGGGGTTGAAGCCGTAGGTGACGATGCGGCGGTCCACCCGGCTGATCAGGGCCTGGACCTCGGGATGGTCGATGCACAGGGCGGCGAAGCCGTAGAACGGGATGTTCTGCACGAACTGGTCGAAAGCCTCGCGCGCCCGGTCGAAGGTGCCGTAGAAATCCAGATGCTCGGGATCGATGTTGGTGACGACGGCGATGGTGGCCGGCAGCTTGGTGAAGGTGCCGTCGCTTTCATCCGCCTCGACCACCATCCAGTCGCCGGAGCCCAGCTTGGCGTTGGTGCCGAGCGCGTTGATGATGCCGCCGTTGATGATGGTGGGGTCGAAGCCGGCGCCGTCCAGCAAGGCCGAGACCAGCGAGGTGGTGGTGGTCTTGCCGTGGGTGCCGGCGATGGCCACCGACCATTTCAGGCGCATCAGTTCCGCCAGCATTTCGGCGCGCCGCACCACCGGCACCAGCGCCGCGCGGGCGGCCATGACCTCGGGGTTGTCGCGCTTCACGGCGGAGGAGATGCAGACGACCGCCGCCTCGCCCAGGTTTTCCGCCCGCTGGCCGATGGACACGGGAATGCCCAGATCGCGCAGGCGCTTGACGTTGTAATTGTCCGCCAGGTCGCTGCCCTGGACGGAGTATCCCAGGTTATGCAGCACCTCGGCGATGCCGGACATGCCGATGCCGCCGATGCCCACGAAATGAATGGTGCCGATGGACAGGGGCATCGCCCTCATTGGCCGTCTCCGCTGCGATAGGGGGATTGCGCGCGGACCCCGTCCGCGGCGGCCGGACCATAGGGGAAGGTCAGGGCGTCTGGGAAGCTCGTCATACGGGGCCAAGACATGTGGCTCATGCGGCCCTCCCCAAGGGGACGGCACCGCTCGCGGCGTCCAGCACGGCGTCGGCCAGGCGCTCGGCCGCGTCGGGGATGGCGAAGGACCGGGCGCCGGCCGCCGCCAGGGCCAGCGGGGCGGGGTCCTCCAGGAAGGCGGCCAGTCGCTCCGCCAGGGCCTCGGCGGTGAATTGGGCGTGGGGCATCAGCCACGCGCCGCCCGCGTCCACCAGCGCCTTGGCGTTGGCGGTTTGGTGGTCGTCCATGGCCTGGGGATAGGGCACCAGGATGGCGGGACGGCCGGCCACGGCCAATTCCGCCACCGTTCCGGCACCGGAACGACAAATCGCCAGGTGGCAAGCGTCCAGCCGGCCGGCCATGTCACGGAAGAAGGGGGCCAGTTCCACCTCCACGCCCAGGCCGGCATAGCCTTCGCGCGCCTGCTCCATCGTTTCGGGCCGGGCCTGCTGTTTGATGCGCAGGCGCAGGCGGTGTTCCGGCGACAGGCGGGCGACGGCGGCGGGCAGGATGGTGCTGAAGACGGAGGCGCCCTGGCTGCCGCCGGTCACCAGGATGGACAGAGTGCCGCCGGGCGGGGTGTAGGGACGGTCGGCCAGGGCCAGGATGGCGGGGCGGACGGGGTTGCCCGTGCGCACACTCGCCACGTGGCGGGGCAGGCCGGCGACAGCGGGGAAGGAGGTCGCGATCAGCCGGGCGCCGCCCGCCAACAGCTTGTTGGCCCGGCCCATCACCGCGTTCTGCTCATGCAACACCACGGGAATACCCAGGCGCTGGGCCGCGAACACGGTGGGCACGGAAGGGTAGCCGCCGAATCCCACCACCACGGCGGGCTTCATGTCCTTCAGGATGCGGCGGGCCTGCATGGATCCAGCCAGCAGTGTCAGCACCGTGCGGGCCTTGGAAATGAGGCTGCGGCCGGGCGTGCCGGCGCTGACCCGATGCACGGGGATGTCGGTCAGGCCCTCGCCGAAGGCCTGGCCCCGGGTGTCGGTCACCAGCGCCACCGGCAGGTCCCGGGCGCGCAGCGCGCGGGCCAGCGCCTCCGCCGGGAAAAGATGGCCGCCGGTGCCGCCGGCCGCCAGGACGATGGTTCCTTGCGCGGAGCGGCTCATGGCAGATCCCCCTGGCCGAAGCGCTTGCGGGTCAGGGCCAGCAGCATGCCGACGCCGATGCCCAGCGCGATGAGCGACGAACCGCCGTAGGAGATGAAGGGCAGGGTCATGCCCTTGGTCGGCATCATGTGCAGGCTGGACGCCATGTTGATGCAGGCCTGCAGGCCGAACTGCATGGCCAGGCCGGCGGCGCCCAGCATGACGAACAGGCTCTGCTCCCCATAGGCGCGGGCGAAGCTGCGCATGACCACGACGCCGAACAGCAGCACGATGAACAGGCACCACAGCATGCCCAGTTCTTCCCCCGCCACGGCGAAGATGAAGTCGGCATGGGCGTCGGGGATGGTCATCTTGACCGTGCCCTGGCCGGGGCCGGTACCCCACAAGCCGCCGTGCTGGAAGGCGTCCAGCGCGCGCTGGACCTGGTAGTTGTCGCCGGCGGCCGGGTCCAGGAAGCGGTTGACGCGGCTTTGCACGTGCGGGAACAGCAGATAGGCCCCCACCAGGCCTGACAGGCCGCAGACCACCAGCACCGCCACCAGCAGGATGGGCAGGCCGGCGATGAAGAACTGGCCGAACCACACGGCGCTGACCACGAAGGTCATGCCCAGGTCGGGCTGCATCAGCAGCAGGGCCACGATCATCAGGTAGAAGACGATGCAGACGCCGAAATAGATGACGTTGCTGGTGTGCCGGGCCTGGGCGAACAGCCAGGCGGCCACTACGGCGAAGGCGGGCTTGATGAATTCCGACGGCTGCACCGACAGGCCCGGCAGATGGATCCAGCGGGTGGCGCCCTTGATCTGCACACCCGACACCAGGGTCAGCGCGACCCCCGCCAGGGACAGCAGGAACATGATCATGGCCATGCGCCTGACACCCTTGGGCGACAGCAGCGACACCCCCACCATGATGATCAGGGTGGGGATCAGCATCATCACGTGATGCTGGATGAAGTGGAAGTTATCCAGGCCGATGCGCTCGGCCACCGGCGGGCTGGCCGCCTGGATCAGCACCACGCCGATGGTGGCGATGAGGAAGACGGTGGCCAGGGTCCAGCGGTCGACGGTCCACCACCAGCGGCCGATCACGGATTGGTCGGTACGCGACAGCGTGATCATGGCGTCCCGTCCTTTTCCTGCAAGGCCCTGACGATGCCGACGAAGGCGTCGCCGCGCACCTCGAAGTTGGGATACTGGTCAAAGCTGGCGCAGGCGGGCGACAGCAGCACCGTGCCGCCACCCGCTTCTTGCGCCATGGCGTAGGCGGCGGGAACCGCCTGGTCCAACGTGCCATAGCGGCCGTAGCTGACCTTGCCCTCAAGCCACGGGGCGAATTCCTCCGACGCCTCCCCGATCAGGAAGGCGTGGTGCACCCGACCCATGAAGGGCTCCAGTCCGGAGAGGCCGCCCTCCTTGGCCTTGCCGCCCACGATCCAGTACATGTCCTGGTAGCAGCCCAGGGCCTTGGACGCGGCGTCGGCGTTGGTGGCCTTGCTGTCGTTGACGAAGCGGATGCCGTTGATGGTGGCGATGGTCTGCTGGCGATGAACCAGGCCGGGGAAGGTGCGCATCGCCTCGGCGATCACCTCGGGCGCCACGCCCACCGCGCGGGTGGCGGCGTAGGCGGCGCAGGCGTTCTGCCAGTTGTGGCGACCCGGCAGGGCGGCGCAGTCGCGCAGATCGACCACGGCCAGGGCCCGTCCATCGGTGTCGTCCACCAGCACGCCATCGGCGGCGTGGATGCCGCCGGGCACCGCGCGCTCGGCGGAGATGCGCACGACACGGCGTGCGATACTGTCCCCCGCTGGCGCCTCCAGGCTATCGGCCATGGCGGCGGTGTTGGGTTCGTCCACGCCCAGGATGGCGACGGGCAAGGGTTTGGAAGCGTCGCGGGCGCCGGGCTGGAAGATCAGGCGCTTGGCGGCGATGTAGCCGTCCATGCCGCCATGGCGGTCCAGATGGTCGGGGGTGATGTTCAGCAGCACCGCGGCATCGAAACCCAGGGACGGCGTCAGTTCCAACTGATAGCTGGACATCTCCAGCACATAGACGTCGCCCTCCCCCAAGGCCGGGAAGGTCAGGACCGGGATGCCCAGATTGCCGCCCACGGCGATGGTGCGGCCGGCATGGGCCAGGATGTGCCCGGTCAGGGCGGTGGTGGTGGACTTGCCGTTGGTGCCGGTGATGCCGATGTAGGCGGCGTCCGGCCGGGCCTGGCGCAGCAATTCCACGTCGCCGATGATGGGGATGCCGGCGGCCTTGGCCCGCGCCGCCACCGGATGGGCCCGGGGGAAGGTGTGGGGAATGCCGGGCGACAGCACCAGGGCGGCGACGCCGCTCAAATCCGCCTCATGCAGGTTGGTCAGGGGGATGCCGGCGGCCTCCGCCGCCTTTTGCCCGCCGGTGCCGTCGTCCCAGGCCAGGACCTGCGCCCCGCTGGCGGTCAGCACGCGCGCCGCCGCCAGGCCTGAGCGCGCCAAGCCCATCACCGCCACGCGGCGGCCTTGGTAGGGGGGGATGAGGAGGGGCCGGGGCGCGGTCATGGGGTTAACGCAGCTTCAAGGTGGACAGGCCGGCCAGCGCCAGGATGACGGCGATGATCCAGAAACGGATGACGACGGTCGGCTCCGACCAGCCCTTCTTCTCGAAATGATGGTGCAGGGGCGCCATGCGGAACACCCGTTTGCCCGTCATCTTGAAGCTGGCGACCTGCACGATGACGGACACGGTCTCCAGCACGAACAGGCCGCCGATGATGGCCAGCACCAGCTCATGCTTGGTGATCACGGCGACGGTGCCCAGCGCGCCACCCATGGCCAGCGAGCCGGTGTCGCCCATGAACACCATGGCCGGCGGCGCGTTGAACCACAGGAAGCCCAGGCCGGCGCCCACGAGCGCGCCGCAGAACACCGCGAGTTCGCCCGTGCCCGGCACATGGTGGATTTGCAGGTAGTTGGCGAAGACGGCGTTGCCCGAGAGATAGGCGATCAGGCCGAAGCTGGCGGCGGCGATCATGATGGGCACGATGGCCAGGCCGTCCAGGCCGTCGGTCAGGTTGACCGAATGGCTGGATCCGACGATGACGAACACGGCCCAGGGCCCGAACAGGTAGCCCAGGGGGATCAGCACGTCCTTCAGGAAGGGCACGGTCAGGCCGGTGTCCAGCGGGCTCTGCGCCACCTGCAGGTACCAGGCGGTGGCGACGCCGGCGACCGCGATCATGGCCACCATCTTGCCGCGGCCGGACAGGCCCTTGGTGTTGCGCTTGGTCAGCTTCAGGAAGTCGTCGCCGAAGCCCACCAGACCGAAGCCAACGGTGACCAGCAGGACGATCCAGGTGTAAGCGTTGGTGACGTCCACCCACAGCACGGTGGAGATCAGGACCGAGATCATGATCATCAGGCCGCCCATGGTGGGCGTGCCCTTCTTCTTCAGGTGCGTCTCCGGCCCGTCGGTGCGGATGGGTTGCCCCGACCCCTGCATGGACTTCAGCCAGCGGATGACGCCGGGGCCGATCAGGAAGCTGATGATCAGCGCCGTCAGCATGGCTCCGCCCGTCCGGAAGGTGATGTACCGGAACAGGTTGAACAGCTGGAATTCGTCGGCCAGCGGGAACAGCAGGTTGAACAGCATGAGACGGATCTTAGCTCCCGGAGACGGCGGGGGTAGAGGGGGACGGGTGGGACAGGGCCTGCAGGGCGTCCACCACCTTGGCCATGCGGCTGCCGGCGGACCCCTTGATCATGATGACGTCGCCGGCGCGCACGGACCCGGCCACCAGCGGCGCCAGGTCGGCGCTGGTGGCGGCGTGGGCGCCGCGGCGCGCGGCCGGCAACTGGTCGAACAGGTGGCGCATGTTGGGGCCGCAGGTGAAGACCAGATCCACCTGCGCGGCGATGAGCGCATCGGCCAAGCCGGCGTGCAGCTTGGGGGAATCGGCGCCCAGCTCCAGCATGTCGCCCAGGGCCGCCACGCGGCGACCGCCGGGACCCGGCTGGGTATGGCCCAGCACGGCGGCGGAGGCGGCCACCGAGACGGGGCTGGCATTATAGCTTTCGTCGATCAGGGTGACGCCGCCGCCGGCATGAGCGCCGTTGGGTGGCAAATCCACCACCTGGCGCACGCCCCGGCCCTTGACCGGGGTCAGGGTGGCCAGCGTCACGGCGGCGGCCTGGACGTCGCCGCCGGCGGCGGAGACGGCCAGCAGCACGGCCAGGCTGTTCATGGCCTGGTGCCGGCCAGGCAGGGCCAGGGTGTAGCGCACCACTTGGCCCTGGATCTCGGCGGTGATGTCGCAGCCGGTGTCGGAGAGGTCCAGGTCGATCAGCCGGGCATCGGTCCCGGCGGTGGCGCCGAAGCTCAGCACATGGCCGATGCCCCGGGTGCGGGCCGCCGCCAGCAGGCGGGCGTATTGGGGATTGTCGCGGTTCAGCACCGCCGTGCCCTGGCGGGACATGCCCTCGAAAATCTCGGCCTTGGCGTCTGCGATGGCCTCGACGGAGGCGAAGAACTCCAGGTGAACGGCTTCCACCGTGGTGATGATGGCGATGTCCGGGCGCGTCATGCGCGACAGCGGGCCGATCTCGCCCGCGTGGTTCATGCCCAGTTCGAACACGCCATAGCGCACGTCGGCCGGCATGCGCGACAGCGACAGGGGCACGCCCCAGTGGTTGTTCAGGTTGCCTTCGGTGGCGAAGGTGGGGGCTTGGGCGGCCAGGCAGGCGCGCAGCATTTCCTTGGTGCTGGTCTTGCCGACGGATCCGGTGACGGCGATGATCTTGGCGGCGGTGTTCACCCGGGCCACGCGGCCCAGATCCTCCAGTCCGGCCAGCGTGTCGTCGGCGATCAGCAGGGGGGCGTCGGTTCCCACCCCGTCCGGCACTCGGCTCACCAGGCAGGCGGCCGCCCCCCGCTCCAGCGCGCCGACGACGAAGCCGTGGCCGTCGAAGCTCGGGCCCTTGATGGCGACGAACAGGTCGCCGGGGCTGAGCGTGCGGCTGTCGATGGACACGCCGGTCGCGACCCAGTCGGGGCCCTGGGTCCGGGCGTTGGCGGCGGCGGCGGCATCGGCCGCCGTCCACAGCACTTTCCTTTCGGGAATCGGCGCGGTCATGATGTTCCCCCGGGCAGGCCCAGCACCCCGCGGGCGACGGCGGCGTCATCGAAGGGCCGCACCTCCTTGCCAATGATCTGGCCCTGCTCATGGCCCTTGCCGGCGATGACCAGCACGTCGCCGGCCTTCAGCGCGCCAATGGCCTGCGCGATGGCGGCGGCGCGGTCGTCCACCTCCGTGGCATCGGGGCAACCGGCCATCACCTCGGCCCGGATGGCGCCCGGGATCTCGGTGCGGGGGTTGTCGTCGGTGACGATGACGCTGTCGGCCAGGCGGGCGGCGATGGCACCCATCATGGGGCGCTTGCCCCGGTCACGGTCGCCGCCGCAGCCGAAGACGACGGACAGGCGGCCCTCGGCATGGGGACGCAGGCTGTTCAGCACCGTCTCCAGCCCGTCGGGGGTGTGGGCGTAGTCGACATAGATGGCGGCGCCGTTGTCCAGGGTGGCGACCAGTTCCAGCCGGCCGCGCACCCCGTCCAGCTGCGACAGCAGTCCGGAGGCGGCCTGCGGCTCGGCACCGCTGCCGATGACCATGCCCAGCGCGCACAGCGCGTTCCACACCTGGAAGCGGCCGACCAGGGGCAGGACGATGTCATGGGTGGTACCCATGACCTCCAGCGTCAGCGCCTGGCCGTGGGGCAGGGGGCGCAGCGCCTTGACGCCCAGGTCGCGTCCCTGCTCGCCAAAGCCGATCAGCGTCTGCTTGCGGGCGCGCACCAGGTCGGCCAGGGCCTGGAATTCCGGGATGTCGGCGTTGACCACGGCCGTGGCCCCGCGCGGCATCACCCGGTCGAACAGCATGGCCTTGGCCTTGAAATAGGCCTCCATGGTGCCGTGGTAGTCCAGGTGGTCGCGGGTCAGGTTGGTGAAGCCGCCCACGGTGACCAGCACGCCATCCAGGCGGAACTGGTCCAGGCCGTGGCTGCTGGCTTCCATCGCCAGGTGGGTGACGCCGCCGTCGGCCAGGCGCGACAGCGTGCCGTGCAGGGCCACGGGGTCGGGCGTGGTCAGGCTGTCCTCACGCGGGAAGCCAGGGGCGATCAGGCCCAGCGTGCCCATGGCGCCGGCCTGGTGCCCCTGCAGCGACCACATCTGGCGGGTGAACTGGGCGGTGGAGGTCTTGCCGTTGGTGCCGGTGACGGCGGCGATGGTCGCCGGCTGCCGCTTGTAGAAGGCCGCCGCCAACAGGGCGAAGCGCCGCCGGGGATTGGCGTCCTCGATCAGGGTGACGGGATGCGGCAAGCTTTGGGGCAGGGCGGTGCCCTTGGGCGCCAGGATGGCCACGGCGCCCGCGGCCACTGCCTGGGCAATGAAGTCGCGCCCGTCGCGGGCGCTGCCCGGCAAGGCAGCGAACAGCATGCCCGGCCTGACGGCGCGGCTGTCCGCGGTCAGGCCGGTGATCTCGGGGTCCCGTTCCAGGGCCAGCGCCGATACGGCGATTTCGGTGCGCGATGCCATCAGATCGGTAAGACGCAAGGGTCCCTCTCACACGGGATGCCGGGGCGGCGTTGATAGCGCGCGCTCCGGCATCGGTCGACCCCCACCCTTGTCAGGTGCCCCATCTCTGGGATGGATAAGGAAGGGGGCGGTTAATTGATGGCCATGGCCTGCAACACCTCGGGGTCGTTGCGAACCACCGGCTTCACCCCCAGCAAGGGGGCGGCCTGCCAGACGATGCGTTGCACCGCCGGGGCGGCGACCCACCCGGCGGTGGCGAAGCCGAAGCTCTTCTTATTCCCATGCGGCTCATCCACCATGACGAAAACCACATAGCGGGGATCCGTCATCGGGAAGGCGCCGACGAAGGAGGAGCGCAGCGACTTGCGCGCGTATCCCTTGCCGCTGACCTTTTCGGCGGTACCGGTCTTGCCGCCCACCAGATAGTCCAGGGTGTCCGCGGCCTTCAGTTCGCCGGTGCCGAACGCCGTCTTGCCCGTGCCCTCCGTCACCACCAGGCGCATCAGCTTGCGCAGGGTGGCGGAGGTCTGGGGGGAGATCACGCGTGTCTCGGGGATGTCGGCGCCCGGGTCGCGCTTCAGCAGGGTGGCGGGGCGCATGATGCCGCCGTCGACCACGGCGGCCACGCTGGTGGCCATCTGTATCGGGCTCACGGACAGGCCATGGCCGAACGCCACGGTCAGCAAGGTGGTGGGCCGCCACGGGTTGGGCACCAGCGGGCCACCCACCTCGGGGATCTCCAGCGACGGGGCCTTCAGCATGCCGAAACGGCCCATATATTCGCGCTGGACGTCGATGCCGAATTTTTCCGCCATCTTGGCGGAGCCGATGTTGGACGACTTGCGGAAGATGTCGGCCACGTCCATCCAGTAATTCACCGGCTCGTCATCATGGATGGTGAAGCGGCCGATCTTCAGCGGATGGCTGGTGTCGAAGCTCTCGTGCAGCTTCACGGTCCCGGATTCCAGCGCGATGGCGGTGTTCAGGATCTTGAAGCAGGAACCCATCTCATAGACGCCCAGCGTGGCGCGGTTGAACTTCGACTCGTCGTTCATCTCGCCGGGGTTCTGGGGGTCGAAGTCGGGCAGGCTGACCATGGACAGCAGCTCGCCCGTCTTCACGTCCATGATCAGGCCGGCGCCGCCGATGGCGTTGAAGTCCTGGATGGCCTGCGTGATCTCCTTGCGCATGATGTGCTGCAGGCGCACGTCGATGGACAGGCGCAGCGGTTCCGGCTTCTCGCGCAGCCGCTTGTCGAACGACTGTTCGATGCCCATCAGGCCGTTGTTGTCGATGCCGGTCAGGCCGATCAGGTGGGCGGTCAGGCTGCCCTGCGGATAGATGCGGTGCTCCTCCTGCTGGAAGAACACGCCGGGGATGCCCAGCTTGTTGACCTCGAACTCCTGCCGCGGCGTCAGGTTGCGCTTGATCCAGACGAAGCGCTTGTCACCCTTCAGGTCCTTCAGGACTTGGCGGTAGTCCAGGTCGGGCAGGGTGGCCACCAGCTTGCGCGCCGCGTCCTCGACGTCGATCATCAGCTTGGGATCGGCGTAGGCCGACGCGGTCGCCAGCGATGTCGCCAGCAGCACCCCGTTGCGGTCGGTGATTTCGGCGCGGGTGATGGGCGCCGGCCGGGCGGTGGCGCTGTCCGCGGTCGGCGCTTCCACCTCGCGGCGGAACACCATGGTGTCCGCCAGGCGGACGCCGATGGCCCCCAGCGCCAAGGCGAAAAGGGCGGCCGTCACCAGAAGGCGCGACCGACCCTGTTCCAGCGCGTGCGTGGCCGGGTTGTTCAGGCGCACCCGGCCCTCCGATCGGGGGGCCTGGATGCGCTCCATGCCCGCGATGTCGAACCCGGTCAGGGAAAAGGGCGCGTCACTCATCGGGCCGCTCCCAGCTTGGCGCTCAAGGTCTGCTCCGCCACCAGGATGGGCTGCGCCTTCTTCTGGCCGGCGGTGGCGGACGCGCCAACGGATGCCAATGTCACCTTGCCCTTGACCGGCGGGGCCGCGTCCAGGCTGGCCATCAGGGCGCCGATGCTGTCCACCCGGTCCGCCGGCCGCTCCACCGGCTTGGTCGCCTTTGGCGTGGCGGCGGGCTTGCCGCCGCCGGCCTTGACCGGGGTGGCCGTCTGCACGTCCGGCGCCTTCAGCGCCACGACCATGGTTTGGGGTCGCGCCGGGGCGGCGCTGGCCACGTAGGTGGATTCAGGCGCCGGGGCCGGCTTGGTCGCGGGCTGGCTGGCGGGTGCCGCGGGCGTCGGTGTGGACGGCGCCGGAGTAGGCACCGCCTGGGCGGGCGCCTCGGGCCTGTCCGGGATGGCCGCCAGCGCCACCATCTGTGCCGCCTTGGTGGGGCGCAGGGTGGAATGCTCGGTCGCCAGCCGCTCCAGCCGGGTGGGATCGTTCAAGTAGGCCCATTCGGCGCGCAGCACCTGGATGGACTGACGCTCCTGCTGGATCTGGCGGTTGAGCGAGGACAGATGCTCCTGCTCTTCCTGAACGCGGTAGCTGGTGTGATAGAGGATGCCGCTGGCGACGGTGGCGAGGCACAGCCAGACGAGCGTGGACTTGCCTATCATGCTGCTTCTCCTATGGGCCAGGCGGGGGCGGTGGTGCGTTCGGCGGCGCGCAACCGGGCTGATCGGGCGCGCGGATTATGGCGAAGTTCGGGTTCGCCGGGGGTGACCCCCCCGCGACCCAGAAGGCGCAGGCTGGGGGCCGGGCCGGCGTGCGCCGCCGGCATGTGGCGCGAGGGCGCGCCTTCCGATCCGCTGCGCTGGCGCAGGAAGTCCTTGACCCGCCGATCCTCCAGGGAATGGAAGGAGACGACAGCCAGCCGCCCGCCGGGCGCCAGCACCCGCTCGGCACCCGCCAAGCCCCGGTCCAGTTCGCCCAGCTCATCATTCACATGCAGCCGCAGGCCCTGGAAGCTGCGGGTGGCGGGGTCGATGCCATCCTTCTTCGACCGGGGCACGACGCTGCGGATGATGTCGGCCAGTTGCGCCGTGGTCTCGATTCGGGCGGTGGCGCGGGCGGCGACGATGGCGCGGGCCACGCGGCGGGACATGCGCTCCTCGCCCAGGCGCCACAGGATGGTGGCGATGTCGGCCTCGGCATATTCATTGACGACGTCGGCGGCGGTGGGGCCGCTCAGGCTCATGCGCATGTCCAGGGGGCCGTCGAAGCGGAAGGAGAAGCCGCGCGACGGGTCGTCGATCTGGGGGGAGGAGACGCCGATGTCCAGGGCCACGCCGTCCACCGGGCCGATGCCGTTGGCGGCCAGCAGCTCGGCCATGTCGCCGAACCGCCCCTCAATGATGCGCAGGCGACCGGGGAAGCGGGCCAGCAGCGGCGCCGCCCGCTGGATCGCCGCGGGGTCGCGGTCGATACCCACCACCTGGCAGTCCGCCGCCTCGAGGATGGCGCGGCTGTAGCCGCCGGCGCCGAAGGTGCCGTCGACATAAACGCCGCCGGCGCGCACGGCCAGCGCGTCCAGCACTTCGGCCAGCAGGACGGGGATGTGGATCGGGGCGCTGGTCGCGGTATCCGTGTCGCTCATTGCGCCCCCCCGCCGTTGGAACCGGCCGCCAACACCGAATTGGTGCGGGCCAGGATGGTGGAGAGCGAGATGTTCTGCGCGCGGCTGCGGTCGCGGCTGGCGGCCTCATGGGCGCTCAACGCGTCGGGATCCCAGATCTGGAAGGTGTGGCGGCGCCCGACGAAGGCGGCCCCCTCCGTGATCCCGGCGAAGGCGATGAACGCCTCCGGCAGGACGATGCGACCCTCCGGGTCCAGTGCAAGGCGGACGGAGCCGCCGAACACCGTGGTCTCGATAAGGTCACGCATGTCATCCGGCATGTTGGGGTTGTCCAGCGCCTCGGAGAGGCGGTCCATGTAGTCGACGCTGCATGCGTCAATGGCGTTGGCCTGCAGGGACCGGAAGACGATCAGTTCCGTCTGTCCACCAAGGACGCCGCGGAAGGAAGACGGGACTGAAACCCGACCCTTCTTGTCGACCTTGTTCACATATGTGGACAGGAACAAGCCCATCGATCCCCGCGTCTCCAGCGCCTCCGCGCCCCACCGATCCGGCACCAGCCCCAACTCAGAATGCGCGGCACCTCCGGGTAAGACCGGACAGGCGTGCGCGCCCTGTTTTTGGGTTCATATGGGGTAACATGGGATGGTATGGGCGTCAATGGGACGACGGGCCAATGCTTGTCCACAGGGCGCTTTTCCACAGTTGTGGACAACGCTTCTTCTTTCGCCCCGGTCTAAATCGAACGGGTAGGTGCCCTGGCCATATATTCGTGGATTCCTGCGGAATCTAATAGCCTTTGGGCAGGGGGTACCTATCCTGTGGATAAGGGTGGGGTGGGGGCAACCGTTAGTTAAAAGACGGCGAAATCTTTTGGGTATGCCATTCTTGTTATTCGGTTGCGGTTTTATGCCCAAGTACTCGCCAGGCTAGGCAGTGGCACCAAATATGGTGATCAAAAGGTCATAGGCCGCCATATATAGCGGCAAGCGGGCGATTATCGGAACTTTCCCATGATTTCCCATGGCCCGCCCAAAACCGCCCGGGAATCCCATGCCCACCCAGGAGGGGCCGGAGTCACGCCGTTCGGGGCGCGTTTTCCCATGCCATCCCATCCCGGGGCGGCCTCGGGTGACGCGGTGGCGGCCAGGCCTTGCGCGGTGTGCGCCGCAGGGTCCCGTTCTGGTCCGCCGCGTCCGCCTGCCTCCTTCCCCTGAGCGTCCGTTGTTCCACGGGAGAAGCAGACCTATTCCATTGCGCCAGTATCGGCGGGCGCCCAGGGCCGGCGCCGCAAGATAAAATTAAGCAGTGGCGCTGTATGACGGGGCGGGGGAAACCGACCCGACCCTGGACTATTGCGGCGGACCGTCTCATTGAACGCAGAAACCTTCCTTGCCGCCCTGGACGGCATGCTGCGCCGCGTGGCCCGATGCCGTTCCCTGGCCTTGCTTCCGACCTTCGCCGGCCTGCTGGCGGCGGCGGCGATCCTGGCGGAGATATGGGCGCCGGCGACGACGGCCGCCGTCCTGCTGCTCCTGGGGTTCCTCGTCACCCTCACCTTATACGTTGTCCGCCTCCACCGGGCGCGGGAACGGGCGACGCGGTCCGCCGTCGCCGCCACCGCGTCGGCGGAAGAGGGACGCCGCCGCGTCGCCGAACTGGAGGAGGCGCAACGGGCCGGCGCCATCCTGGCGGCCATCGTCACCTCCTCCAACGATGCCATCATCAGCAAGACACTGGACGGGGTCATCACCAGCTGGAACCCCGGGGCGGAGCACCTGTTCGGTTACACGGCCAGCGAGGTCATCGGCTTGCCCGTCATTTCCCTCTTTCCGCCGGAGTTGCGGGGCGATGAGGCCGTCATTCTTGAGCGCATCCGCCGTGGCGAGACGGTGGGCCATTTCGATACGATGCGCCGTCACAAGGATGGTCACGATATCGACGTTTCCGTGACCGTGTCGCCCATACGCGATGCCACGGGGCGGGTCGTCGGCGCCTCGAAAATCGCCCGGGACATCAGCGACCGCAAACGCGCCGTGGATGAATTGCAGCGATACCGCCGCAGCCTGGAGGCGCAGGTCGTGGAACGCACGCGGGAAATCGCGGCGGCCAATAGCCGGTTGGAAGCGGCGTTGAAGGAGGCCAACGAGGCCAACCAGGCCAAAAGCCGCTTCTTGGCCAACATGAGCCATGAGATCCGCACGCCCATGAACGCGATCCTGGGCTTTGTCGGGCTGGTGCTGGAACGCGATATCCCGGCGGATATTCGGCGACAGCTGCGGATGGCGCACAAGGCCGCGACATCGCTGCTGGCGTTGATGAACGATATCCTGGACCTGTCCCGGCTGCAGAGCGGCAGCCTGCTGCTGGAGCCTGTCGTCTTCGATCTCCGCAACCTGTTGCGCGCCTGCCTGGACCAGGTGCGGGACAAGGCGTTGGAGAGGGGCCTGACGCTGGAACTACATTTCGGTCCCGACCTTCCCCCGGCGCGCATCGGCGATCCCGCCCGCGTACGGCAGATCGTCCAGAACCTGCTGAGCAACGCCATCAAGTTCACGGAGGCGGGGCGCGTCATCCTGTCCGCCGGCGCGGTGGATGGTGCCTGCATGGTCGAACTGGTGGTCGCGGACACGGGCATCGGCATGGCCGCTGATCAGGCGGAACGCATTTTTGACCGCTTCTTCCAGGTGGATGGTGGCCGTACCCGTCGTTTCAGCGGCAGCGGCCTGGGCGTGTCCATCTGCAAGGAATTGGCCGAACTGATGGGTGGCACGGTCCGTGTCGAAAGCCAGCTGGGTCAGGGCAGCACCTTCCGTGTCCAGCTTTGGCTGCCGGCCGCGGCCGACAGCCTTCAATCCTTGGCCGGGGAGGAGGAATATCGGGAGCTGGCGGACAGTGCCGCGCCTCTCCCCGGCCCGGCATGCCACCCGCTGAGCGTCCTGCTTGTGGACGACGTGCCGGAAAATCGGGAATTGGCCAACATCCATCTCACGGGGCGGGGCCATGCGGTCACCACCGCGGTCGATGGCGCCGCCGCGGTGGACTTGGTGCGCCGGCAACGGTTCGACCTTGTCCTCATGGACGTGCAGATGCCGCGGATGAATGGCAAGGAGGCGACTCGCCGCATCCGCGACTTGGAAGGGGGCGGCGGCAGCCGGCTGCCCATCATCGGGCTCAGCGCCGACGAGGGACCGGCCGAGCGCAACGCCTGCCTTGCCGCCGGCATGACCGCGTATGTCACCAAGCCGATCAATTTCGACACGCTGGCCAAACTGATGCTGCGGCTGGTGCCCGACAAGGCAGGGTCGCCGCCGATGGCCATGGCGGCGCCCGAGCCCCTATCCACCGCCGTCACGGTTCCGGCGCCGGTGCGTCAAGAATTGGCCGCCCTGCGCACCGCGCTGGAAAGTGACGATCCCGACATCATCGAGCCGGTACTGGATCGGCTGGGCGCCGCCGGGCTGGATCAGTTGGCCGTGCGGTGCTTTCGGCGGCTGGTGGGGGAATTTGAATTCGCGCAGGCGCGCGCGGTGGCCGCCACCCTCGACCAAACACTGGCCACGCGCTGGACCGAGGCGGCGGCCGCCGATCAAGGATGCCCTGGTCATGCATAAGTTGTGGAAAATACTGGTGGTGGATGACGAGGCGGTGAACCTGCAGGTCCTCCGCGACATCCTGTCCGACACCTACGCGCTGGTTTACGCCAAGAACGGGCAGGAGGCCCTGGCCGCGGCCCGGCGGCATCGGCCCGATCTCATCCTGCTGGACATCATGATGCCGGACATGGACGGGTATGAGCTTTGCCGGCGGCTGAAGGCGGATACCGAACTGGGCCATATCCCGGTCATCTTCGTCTCCGCCATGGGGGCCGTTGATGACGAGGCCAGGGGCTTCGAGGCGGGGGCGGTCGACTACGTCGCCAAGCCGGTTTCGGCTCCGTTGCTGCGGGCCCGGGTGCGGACCCACATCGCCTTGGTCGACCAGGCCGCCATCCTGGACCGGCTGTGTGTCGCCGGCGAATACAAGGACCAGGAAACCGGCGATCATGTGCGCCGCATCGGCCACTACTCCGAAATGCTGGCCCGGGCGTTGGGCTGGGGCGACGATGCCTGCCGTGCCATGGGGCTGGCGGCGCCGATGCACGACATCGGCAAGATCGGCATTCCCGACCGTGTCCTGTTGAAACCCGGGCGGCTGGACGCCGAGGAGATGGCGCTGATGCGGACCCATCCGGAACGCGGTGCCGCCATCATCGGTACCAACGGGTCCTCCCTCATGCGTCTGGCGGCCAGCATCGCCCTTTGCCACCACGAGAAATGGGATGGCACGGGATACCCCCGTGGCCTGACGGGGACCGCCATTCCCATCGAGGGGCGCATCGTCGCCCTGGCCGACGTCTATGACGCGCTGCTGTCCCCCCGCCCGTACAAGCGACCCTGGTCACGGGATGAGGTGGTCGACTATCTCGAGGATCAGGCGGGCCAGCATTTCGACCCCCTGCTGGTGCCGCTTTTCCTGAAGGCGGTGACGGCGGAGCCGCCTCACACCAACGGCATTTGATCGTGACCGGTCAAATGCCGTCCCTCAATCGCCGGGCGCGACCATCCGGTCGCTTGGCTTCCTCGCTTTCCAGTCCGCTCCGCTCCCCGGAAAGCTCCGGCGCCCGCAGTCGCGGGCTATAGCGGCACGAGTCAAAATCTCGTGCCGCTTATCAGTTTCACTGACGCAGGCGGGAAATCTGCCAGACGGTCTGTAAGCCGGGTTCTGTCCTGCGGCCCGTCCCCCCGTGAAGGGGCGGCGGCCGTGGGATGGCCATTCATCTGGGACGCCTGTCGCCAGGCGCCTCGCGCGACCTACCCGGGCGGCGGCTCGGAAGATGCTTTGGCCGGTTTCCCGGCCGTGCCGCCCCTATTCGGTCTTGCTCCCGGTGGGGTTTACCATGCCGCCCCTGTTGCCAGGGGCGCGGTGCGCTCTTACCGCACCCTTTCACCCTTGCCGGCCCCCCGATCCCCCGAAGAGGCGGGCGGCGGGCGGTTTGCTTTCTGTGGCACTTTCCCTAGGGTCGCCCCCGCCAGGCGTTACCTGGCACCGTTCTTCCGTGGAGCCCGGACTTTCCTCCCCCCGGCGGCTTTCACCATTGCCGGAAGGCGGCCATCCGACCGTCTGGCAGGCGGCGACCCTAGGCGCATGGTCGCCGTGATGCAAGCCTGGCATGGGGCATGGGCGTGGATTATCGGCGCGGTCAGCGCGCCCCGCCCCCGCCGGGCAGGTGGCGCTGGATGGTCTCCAGCATCTGATCCAAATCGAAAGGCTTGGCGATGAAGTCGCTCATCCCCGCCGCCAGCGCCCGGACCCGCTCCTCCGCCATCACGCCGGCGGTAAGGGCCAACACCGGCAGGCTGGTCAGGCCCAGGTCCTGGCGCAGGCGGGTGGTGGCCTCATAGCCGTCCATCACCGGCATCTGCACGTCCATGAGCACCAGATCGAAGGCGCGGCCATCGGTCGCCAGCATGTCCAGCGCCTCTTGCCCATTGCCCGCCAGGGTCACGGTCGCGCCCTCGGCCTGCAGTGTCAGGCGCGCCACCTGCTGATTGACGGGGTTGTCCTCCACCACCAGCAGCCGGACGTTCCGCAGCCTGCCCCGATCCGAAACGGCGGGGGACGGGCGTGGGGTCTCAAGCGGGGGCAGGGGCTGGGCGCGGCGGGCGCGCGCCTCCATGACGGCGTCATGAAGGGTGGAGGCGGTGACCGGCTTCACCAGAATGGCATCAACCGACGTCTTGCTGGCGGTACGGTGCAACTCGTCCTGGTCATGGGCCGTGACCATGATGATGATGGGCGGCTGCGGCGCCGTTTCCAGATGGCGCACCGCCCGCGCCACCGCCAGGCCGTCCGTGTCCGGCATCTTCCAATCCAGCAGCAGCACATCGAACGGCACGTGCGTCACATTGTGATGCCGGACCCGTTCCAGCGCTTCCCGCCCGTCGGTCACCGCCTCGACGCTCCAGCCCAGCGACGTGGCGATGGAGGCCAGGACCTGGCGCGCGATGGCGTTGTCGTCGGCGATCAGGATGTCCAGCGGCAGGCTGGGCAACCGGGCGGCGCGCGGCTCCGGTCCCAGCCCGAACGGGATGGTGAACCAGAAGGTGCTGCCCTTTCCCGGCACGCTGTCCACGCCGATCTGGCCGCCCATCAGTTCCACCAGGCGTTTGCTGATGGCCAATCCCAATCCGGAGCCGCCGAACCGCCGGGTGGTGGAGGTGTCGGCCTGGGTGAAGGCGGTGAACAGGGAAGGCAGGATTTCGGGGGCGATGCCGATGCCGCTGTCCTTGACGGTGAAGCGCAGCAGCACGCCCTCCGGCGTGCTTCCCGCCTGTTCGACCGTCAACGTCACGGTGCCGGCGGCGGTGAACTTGATGGCGTTGCCCGTGAGGTTGATCAGGACCTGTTGCAGGCGCAAGCGATCCCCGACGAGGGAATTGGGCGTTTCCGGCGTCTGATTGATCACCAGTTCCAGGCTCTTGTCGCCGGCGTTGACTGCCATGATGGTCGCCAGGGAATTCAACAGGTCGGGTAGTTGGAAGGGGGTGGCTTCGATCTCCAGCCGCCCGGCCTCCACCTTGGAGAAGTCCAGGATATCGTTGATGAGGGCCAACAGCCCTTGCCCCGATTGCGCGATCTTCGCGGCGAAATCTTGCTGTTCGGTCGTCAGCGACGTCCGTCGCAGCAGATGGGTCAGCCCCAGGATGGCGTTCATGGGGGTGCGGATTTCATGGCTCATGTTGGCCAGGAAATCGCTTTTGGCCCGGCTGGCGCTTTCGGCCGCGGCCTGGGCCGCCACCAGGGCCGCCTCCCGGTCACGGGTCGCGGTGATGTCCCAGTCGACGCCGATGATCCGGACGGGTTGGCCCTGGGGGTCACGGTCGGTCACGGACACGCCCTTGAAGTGGCGCAGGCCCCCCTGGGAATCGAGGATGCGGAATTCCAGATCCAGGTCGACGTGATCCTGCAAGGTCCGGGCGAACGCGGCCTCGACCTTGGCCCTGTCCTCTTCCAGGCAACGGGCCCGCCAACCCGCCTGGATGTCGCCGTTTGAGGAGGGGAGGTCGAACAATTCGTACATCCGGTCATCCCAGGTCATCCGCCGGGTGGCCAGGTCAAATTCCCAGATGCCCACGCCGCTGGCCTTGGTCGCCAGGGCGAGGCGGGTGGCGGAGGTGCGCAATTCCTCCTCAACCCGTTTCAGGGGGGTCACATCGGTCACCAGCACGAACATGCCGATCACCTCGCCGTTGGCGTCGATGTCGGGTATCTGGTGCACCCAGGCGTGGCCCACCTCCCCGTCCGCCTTCAGCAGGCGGCGGTGGATTTGCCGAGCCTTTCCTTGAAAGACCCCGCGCAACCCATCCTCTTCCAGGGCATACAGCTCCTCGCCCATCATCTCACGCATGCCGTGGCCGATGATCTCGTCCGGCCGTTTGCCAAACCATTCCAGGTGATACCGATTGGCGAAGCGGCAGCGCAGATCCTTGTCCCAATAGGCGACCATGCCGGGAATGTTGTCGGCCACCGTGTTCAGGAAGCGCTGGCTGGCCACCAGGGCGCGTTCCGCCCGCAGCTGCTCGGTAACGTCCCGGCCGGTTCCGCGGAAACCGACACAGCGCCCCGCCTCATCCTGGATGGGAACGCCGCTGACCACGATCTGGCGAAGGTGGCCGTCATCGCCCATCAATTCATAGCCGAAATCGCGGAATGCCCGCCCCTGCCGGATCATGGCCTCATACTCATGCAGACCCGGGTCGGCCGGGTCGGCGGCCAAGTCGCGCCGGCTTTTGCCGATGAGCGATTTGGGGGCCAGGCCGATGCGGGTGACCCCCTGGGACATGGCGGTGAAGCGCCCGTCCCGGTCGGCCTCCCAGTACCAGTCGCTGGATAGTTCGGTCAGGGCCTTGAACCGTTCCTCCCGCTCCCGCAATTCGGCCGTCCGGAGCGCCACCTCGGTTTCCAGCATCGCCGCCTGGCGGGCCTTTTCCTGTCCCGCCTGCAGCCGCCGGCCGATGTGCCCGACGAACAGATGCAGCAGGATGGAGAGAAGCAGGCCCACGGTGCCGACCACCATGCCGGTCAACCAGGGAGGGGTCAGGTTCGACTTCTCAAGAAACGACTCGCGCGCCTGGAACGTCACCACCCATCGGCGGCCATACAGGCTGAGCCGTTGGTCCATCGGCTGGGCTAGGTCGCTGTCAGCGACGTCACCCCCGGTGTTATAGAAGGCCGGCCCGTCGGGCGTGTCGGTCACGTCGCGAATGCTGAAAGCCAAGTCAGCCTCCAGCGGATCAAGGTCTTCCAAAACGTCATCGATGATCAGCGGCGCGTAGGACCAGCCGATGGCCGCGACGGTCCGTTCCTCCGGCGTGCCGGTAGGCATTTCGGGGCGGTAGATGGGCATGAGCAGCAGGAAGCCCTTGGCCGGCCTGCCGGTCGCCTGCACCAGGGACAACGGGGCGGTGAGGGTGGGCTCGCCGGTGCGCATCGCCGCTTCCGCCGCCGCGCGCCGATGCGTTTCGGAGGCGATGTCCAAGCCCACCGCCTGCGCGTTGGGGGCCTCTGGCTCGATGAACTGTATGATGGCGCGCTCATCATCGTGGGGCGACAGTTGCCGGACCTGGAATTCGGGGCGCCCGTCCCGCCGCATGCCGGCGACGAACGCCTGCTCATCCGCCGGCGACACGCGGCGGATGAAGCCGAAGCCCAGCGCTCCGCGGAATTCCCGCTCAAGATCGCGGGTGGCCATGTACCGGCGGAAGGACGCCAGTGTCATGTCGTCCACGCCACCGACGATGACTGCGCCCCGCGCGCCTCGCAAACCGTATTGATAGGTGGTCAGCCGTTGGCCCAGGTCGCCGGTCAGCTCGGATGTCTCATCGGCCATCCGCGACGTGACGTGTTCAAGATTGCGCAGGTGGGTCAGCCAGACGGCAGCGCCCGTGGCCAGCAAGGTCAGTACCAGCGCCACGGCCAACAGCGCGCGCGGACCAATCATCCTGGGCTGGGTCGGCCCGGCCGGCGGGGCTCCGTCGAGATTAACGCCAGGCATGCCTTTTAGGCTCCCACTATTTCCAAGGGGCGGAAGGGCCTTGATCCGTGGCCTTCCTCACCTCCGCCATCGCTTACAGTCGCTTTATTCGGCGGGCTGGGCAAGTGTACCGCTGGGATTTGGAGCGGAGACTTGCGCCACCAGGTCGCGTAACCGACGGATGGTCTCCCCATCCGCCGGTTCCCCCAAGGCTTGAGGGTGCCAATGGCGCTGGAACGCCCTCAAAGGCAGGGCCAAATCCATCCCGTCGAGGCTATAGCCAAGACGGGACAGCAAGGCTGCCACCATCGAGTCCGTCACCATCGACGCCATTACGGGCGGACCGTCGGCTGATGGACCATCCGCGGCGCGGGGCCAGAGCCCCACGCCCGCCATGGCCAAGCCGCGCCAGTCGAACAGTTCCCCCGGGTCCTGTTTGCGATCAGGCGCCAGGTCGGAATGGGCGATGACGTTGCCGGGCGGAATGGGCCAGCGGCGGAGGATGCCCTGGCATAGCTCCGTCACCGCGCGCATCTGCGCGTCGGGGAAGGGGTGGTAGCCGAACTCGTGGCCAGGGTTGACGATCTCAACGCCGATGGAGCGGCTGTTGACATCGTGGGCGGCCCCCCAGGCGCCCCTGCCGGCATGCCAGGCGCGCCGCCGCTCATCCACCAGCCGCCAGACGGCGCCATCCTCCTCCACCAGGTAATGGGCGCTGACCTGGGCGGCCTCGTCGCACAGGCGGTCCAGCGCCGCCTGGGCCGTCGCCATGCCGGTGTAGTGCAGCACCAGGATGTCCACGGTGGCGCCCGCCGGACGGGGGCCATGGTTGGGCGAGGGGCGATGATGGACGGTCAGGGGCATGGGGTATCAGCTGGCGGTGCGGGCGGTCACCAGGCGGGGCCGGCGCAGCAGCACCACGCCCACGCCGGCGATGGTCACCAGGGTGCCCGCCATCAGGTGCCAGGACAAGGTCTCGCCCAGCAGGATGACGCCGCCGGCGACGCCGAACACCGGCACCAGCAGCATGAAGGGCATGGTCTGGTTGACGGCATAGCGCTGGACCAGCGGAAACCACAGCACATAGGCCAGGATGGTGGAGACCAGGCCCATGAACAGGATCGAGGCCCAGGCGGCCGGCGGTGCCGACAGGATGGCCGCCCACTGCCCCTGTTCCAGCAGGGCGGACATCACCACCAACTGCGGCACGGCGAACAGGGCCATGTAGCCGTTCAGGGTGTAGGGGTCCATGGGCGGCATCCATTTCAGCTGGATGCTGGAAAAGGCGAAGGCCGCCGCCGCCAATACCACCAGGCCCAGATGCGCCGGATCGTCCGCGCCGCCGGGGTGATAGGCGATGATGCCGACGCCGGCGATGGCTGCCGCCATGCCGGCCGCCCGGCGCCAGCCCAGCCTATCCTTGAAGAACACCGCCGCCATGAGCGAGGCGAACGGCACCTGCAACTGGATGGCGACGGAGGCCGCCGCCGCGCTGCACCCCATCAAACCGCTGAACACCAGGGGGAAGTGCAGGCCGCCCAGCACGAAGGAATAGGCCAGCACCGGCCGCACGTGCGTACGGGGCAGCCGCCGCCAGGGCACCAGCACCAGGGCCACCAAGGCGAAGCGGATGGCCATGGCGGTGACGGGATGGAACTGCCGCAGCGCGAATTTGGAGACGGAGAAATTGATGCCCCAGATGGCCACGACGATCAGGGCGCGCAGGACATCAAGGGGTCTCAAGCCCCACTCTCCAGTTCCTCTTTCAGGGCCTCCAGCTCCAGCCAGCGCTCTTCGGCGACGGCCAGGTCCTGGTGGGCCTTGTCCAGGTCGGCGGACGCCTTCTGGAAGGCGGCGGGATCGCGGGTGTACAGCGTGGCATCGGCCAGTTTGGCCTCCAACTTCTTCGCCTGGTCGCCCAGCTTGTCCATCAGCGCCGGCAGCTGGTCCAGTTCCCGCTGTTCCTTGTAGCCCAGCTTGCGCTTGGGCTTGTTCCCCCCCTGGGGCACTTCCGCCGCCCTGGCGGCATCGCCTTTCGGAGCGGTGGCCGGCGCGCGGGCCGGACGCTGGACCAGATAGTCGCTGTAGCCGCCCGCGTACTCCTCCACCACGCCGTCGCCTTCCACCGCGATGGTGGAGGTGACCAGCCGGTCCAGGAAGTCACGGTCGTGGCTGACCAGCAGCAGGGTGCCGGGATAGTCGCTCAGGACCTCCTCCAGCAGGTCCAGCGTGTCCATGTCCAGATCGTTGGTCGGTTCGTCCAGCACCATCAGGTTGCTGGGCTGGGCGAACAGTTTGGCCAGCAGCAGGCGATTGCGCTCCCCACCCGACAGGGCGCGGGTCGGTTGTTCCAGCATGCCGGGGTCGAACAGGAAGTCGCGCATGTAGGAGGCGACATGGCGCGGCGTGCCGCCCACCACCACGCTGTCACCGCCGAAGGGCAGCAGCACCTGTCGGATGCTCTGGTTGGGGTCCAGCTGCGCCCGGCGCTGGTCGAACACCACCGTTTCCAGGTTGGTGCCCAGGCGGATGGTGCCGCTGTCGGGCGCCATCTCGCCCATCAGCATCTTCAGGATGGTGGTCTTGCCGGCGCCATTGGGGCCGATCAGGCCCACCCGGTCGCCGCGCAGGATGCGGGTGGAGAAGTCGCGGACGATGCTGCGCGTCCCCTCCGGGCCCCCTTCCGGATTGGCGAAGCTCTTGGCGATGTGCGTCGCCTCGATCACCAGACGGCCGGAGCTTTCAGCCTCCGACACCGCCAGCTTCACCTGGCCCTGGCGGTTGCGGTCCGACCGTTCCTTGCGCAGGCCGTGCAGGGCGCGGACGCGGCCCATGTTGCGGGTGCGCCGGGCGCTGATGCCCTCGCGCAGCCACTTCATCTCCACCGCGATCTTGCGGTCCAGCTTGGAAAAAGCCAGGTCCTCGGCGGCGAACACCTCATCCCGCCACGCCTCGTACTCGGCGAAGGGCCGTTCCGTTTCCCGCATGCTGCCCCGGTCCAGCCACAGGGTGCGGCGGGCCAGCGTGTTGAGGAAGGCGCGGTCGTGGCTGATCAGCAGCAGCCCGCCCCGGAAGGATTGCAGCGCCTTTTCCAGATACTCGATGGTGGGCAGGTCCAGATGGTTGGTCGGTTCGTCCATCAGCAGGACGTCGGGGTCGCTGACCAGGGCCTGGGCGATGGCGGCGCGGCGGGCCTCGCCGCCCGACAGGGTGGCGGCGGCGCGGTCGCCGGGCAGGCTCAACTCATCCAGCACGGCCTCCACCCGGTAGGGCGCGTCCTCCACCTGCCCGGCGCGGACGAAGTCCGCCACCGTGGCGTGACCGCTGAAGTCCGGTTCCTGGTGCAGATAGCCGATGCGGGCGCCGGGCTGGATGTAGCGCTCACCCTTGTCCAGGTCGACCAATCCGGCCAGGGCCTTCAGCAGGGTGGACTTGCCGCTGCCGTTGCGACCGACCAGGCAGACCTTGTCGCCGCGGCCGATGGCGATGTCCACGTTCTCGAACAGGGTGGTGGCGCCGAGAGTGATCTGGGCGCCCTTGAGGGCGACGATAGGCGGGGTGGGTGCCATGGAAGCGATGAACTCGGCGGTATGAGTGCGATGAGCAGGGGTTACGGGCCGGACGGAACGGCCCGCTGGCTTTGGATTTTGTCATAGGCGGCGTTGAGCGCCGCCGTCTTGGCCGTGGCGATGTCCACGAATTCCGCCGGCAGGCCCTGGGCCATGACGGTGTCGGGATGGTTGTCGCGCAAGGCCTGGCGCCATGCCAGCTTGATTTCGGCATCGCTGGCGGTACGCGCCACGCCCAGAACGGCGTAGGGGTCGTCCAGCGGGTCCTCATACCCGGCGGCATGGCCGCCGTGGATGCGGCGGATGCCCTCGAACGTGGCCTCGGAAATGCCGAAGATCCGGGCTACCCCGGCCAGGTAGGCCACCTCCGCCGGGTGCAGCTGGCCATCGGACGCCGCGATGTGGAACAGGCAGCCCAGCAGATCCTCCAGCACCGTCGGCCGGTCGCGGAACATGCCGGCCAGCTGGCGGGCATACGGCTCGAACCCGCCGCTGTCGCGCTTGGCCAGATCGAAGATGCGGCCGACGTTGCGCGCCTCCTCCGGCGGGATGTGGAACACCCGCTTGAAGGCGTCGACCTCCGCCCGCTCGACCACGCCATCGGCCTTGGCCATCTTGGCGCCCAGGATGATGACACCGATGGTGAAGGCCATGGTGCGGGTCTGGTCTGGCTGGCCATCGGGGCCGGGGGGCGCGGTCGTGGCCTGGGAGGCCCAGGAATCCGCGGCATGTCCGGCCGCCACGCCCAGCAGCGCGCCCAGCGGGCCGCCCACGGCGAAACCCGCGACACCGCCCACGATCTTGCCCCAGATGCTCATCGTCCCCCACCTCGGCAGCAGCCGGCGTTTAAAAAAGGAAGGCTGGACGGCACCATAGCGGCCCGGCCCGCGCTCGCCAATGCCCGTGGCCCGCCGTCCGGAAGGTGCCACCTGAGCGGGTGCCAGTCCGGCCGGACTGTCGCGGCGCAGGCGATTTTGATAAAAGGGCTTTGGCAAAAGGGAATGCAAGAAACCGAATTGGGAAGGGTGGGGTTATGACGGAATGGTTCTTCCACAATGGTCAGCAGCAGGCGGGACCCTTGGATGACGCGGCGGCGCGGAACTTCGCCCGCGCCAATCCGGGCGCGCATTGCTGGCGGGAAGGCTTTACCGACTGGCTGCCGGTGGGGCAGGTGGCCGATCTCTATGGCGGCGCCGCTTCTTCGCCCCCGCCGCCGCCCCCGCCGCCGGGCGGCGGGGGTATCTGGGGGGCCTTCACCGCGGCACCGCCGCCGGGCCCGGCCAATCCCCTGGAATACACCATCCACGGCCATGAGATGCAGTATGTGGAGGTCAGGCTGGCCCCCGGCGACAGCACCATCGCCGAGGCGGGCGCCCTGCTCTACAAGGATGCCAGCGTCGACATGAACACCATCTTCGGTGACGGCTCCGTCCGCGATGGTGGCAGCGTGCTGGACCAGCTGTGGGGGGCGGGCAAGCGTGTGCTCTCCGGTTCCACCCTGTTCACCACCGTTTTCACCCAGCGCGGCGCCGGTCCCGGCACGGTGGCCTTCTCCGCCCCCTATCCCGGCACCATCTCGGCCCTGAAGCTGGCGGACTATGGCGGGCGCCTGATCTGCCACAAGGACAGCTTCCTGGCGGCGGCGCGGGGTGTGGCCATCGGCATCTATTTCCAGCGGCGCATCCTGACCGGCCTGTTCGGCGGCGACGGCTTCATCATGCAGAAGCTGGAAGGCGACGGCACCGTCTTCATCCACATGGGCGGGACCCTGGTGGAACGCACCCTGGCGCCGGGGGAAGTTCTGCACGTGGACACCGGTTGCCTGGCCGCCATGACCGCCGACATCGACTTCGACGTGGAACAGGTGGGCGGCATCAAATCCATGCTGTTCGGCGGCGAAGGCCTGTTCTTCGCCCGGCTGCGCGGCCCCGGCAAGGTGTGGCTGCAAAGCCTGCCGTTCTCGCGCCTCGCCGGCCGCATGCTGGCCTCCTCGCTGGTGGGAACGCGGGAGGATGGGGGTGTGTTCGGCGCCATAGGCAACATCCTCGACAAGCGCTGACATAAGGGGGCGGGGTACCATCCGCCCCTCACCAGCCTGGAGAGCATGTGCCATGACCGCAACCCGTACCGAAACCGACAGCTTCGGCCCGTTGGAGGTGCCAGCCGGCCGCTACTGGGGCGCCCAGACCCAGCGATCGCTGGGCAACTTCAAGATCGGGGGGGAGCGCATGCCGCCGGCCCTGGTCCATGCGCTGGGCATCCAGAAGCAGGCGGCGGCCCAGGCCAATGTGAAGCTGGGCGAATTGGATGAGGCCCTGGGCCGGGCCATCATCCAGGCTGCGGCGGAGGTGGCGGCCGGCAAGTTGGACGACCACTTCCCCCTGGTGGTGTGGCAGACCGGTTCTGGCACCCAGACCAACATGAACGCCAACGAGGTCATTTCCAACCGCGCCATCGAGCTGCTGGGCGGGGAGATGGGCAGCAAGAAGCCCGTCCATCCCAACGACCATGTGAACCGGGGCCAATCGTCCAACGACAGCTTCCCCACCGCCATGCACATCGCGGCGGCGGTGGAACTGCACGGCACCCTGGTTCCGGCGCTAGAACATCTGCGCGACGCCCTGGCGGCCAAGGCCGACGCGTTCAAGAGCATCGTCAAGATCGGCCGGACCCATCTGCAGGACGCCACACCGCTGACCCTGGGCCAGGAATTCTCCGGCTATGCCCAGCAGCTGGCCTACGGGGTGGAACGGGTGAAGGCGGCCCTGCCGGCCTTGCTGCGCCTGGCCCAAGGCGGCACGGCGGTGGGCACCGGCCTGAACGCCAGGAAGGGCTTCGACGTCGCCTTCGCGGCCGAGGTGGCGGCCCTGACCGGCCTGCCCTTCGTCACCGCCCCCAACAAGTTCGAGGCGCTGGCGACCCACGACAGCCTGGTGGAGGTGTCGGGCGTGCTGAACACGCTGGCCGCGTCGTTGATGAAGATCGCCAACGACATCCGCCTGCTGGGCTCCGGCCCGCGCTGCGGCATCGGGGAACTGAGCCTGCCGGAGAATGAGCCGGGCAGTTCCATCATGCCGGGCAAGGTCAACCCGACGCAGTCCGAGGCCATGACCATGGTGTGCGCCCAGGTGATGGGCAACCACACCACCGTCACCATCGCGGGTGCGACGGGCCATTTCGAGCTGAACGTCTTCAAGCCTGTCATCATCTACAACGTGGCCCAGTCCATCCGCCTGCTGGCCGATGCCGCCGTCAGCTTCACCGACAATTGCGTGGTGGGCATCACGGCGAACGAGGACCGCATCGCCAAGTCACTGCACGACAGCCTGATGCTGGTGACGGCGCTGAACCCCCACATCGGCTACGACAAGGCCGCCAAGATCGCCAAGAAGGCCCACGCCGAAGGCACCACCCTGAAGGCCGCCGGCCTGGCGCTCGGTTTCCTGACCGAGGCGGAGTTCGACGCCTGGGTGAAGCCGGAAGATATGATCCATCCCAGCTGAACTGAACCCGGTTGCAATGGAAAGATGATCACCTCATTATCATGTGCAGGTGATGATAATGAGGTGATCCATGTTGGATGCGCAGGAACTGGCGACGGAGCGTGTCACGACATTGATGACTCCCTCCGAGAAAGCCAAACTGGAGGCCAAGGCTCGAAAGGTGGGCGTTTCGGTCGGAGAATTCGTACGGCGATCAGTGGACGCCTTCGATCCGGAGGAAGCCATGTTGCTTACCCAGTTGGCTGCGCTGGCGGCGGAATTGGATCACAGCAATCGGGACGCGGCCGCGGCCTTGGACAGGGCCTTGATGGACATTGAATTGACCCGGCATCAATTGCGCGCCGAGGCTGGGTAATGAGCACGCTCAAGGATATTTTGAACGGTCTCAAGACAACCATCGAGCTGAACAGCAAGGTCGTTTCGGTGGGCAATGCCGTTTCCGAATTGACCAAGGACATGCGGAACTTGGACCGCCGCCTGGTTCGCGTGGAAACGATCATCGAGATCGCCCGTCCCGATGGGGCGGTGCTTCGTATCGCGAAGCCGACCTCGGAACACGAATAGCGAAAATATCCTTGCGCGCATTCCCGTTTTGTGCCTTGATCGTTCCCAGTTTGTTCTTTCGCAGTCCCAGCGATGGAGGACGATATGGCCGGCGGGTTTCAATGGGGGCATCTGGATCAAGGCAGCATCGTGGCCGACATGGCCACCGCCGTGGCGGTTTACGCCAATCCCAGGGATGAGATCGTCATCCGTCGCCAGGGTGGCTTCGGTAGCGAGGATGAGGTGGTGGTGGTGCCGCTGCGGGTGGCCGAAGGTCTCATGCGCCGCATGGAAAACCTGATCCGTGAGATCAAGGCGGAGACGGCGTTGAGCTGAGGCGTCGCCGGTTGGATCGATATCCTCCCCATCAAGGAGGCGTATCAGCGCCCGCATCGCCTCTATCGGCCGCCGGACGCGTCACTTCCACCAGTGTGAAGCATTGCCGGTCCGCGACGCAGTGCTGGATGATGGCGTCAGGGGGGGGCCGATCACGACAGGTGACCAGTTCGGACAATGACGCTGGAGGGTGGCCGAGCCAGCCGCTGACGGTCATGACTGCACGATACCCCAGATCCTGGGCTCGATAGCTTGGGCCTGCTTTCGGGGGACAGGGGGCCACGGCCTCGACACGATAGAACTGATTCGGCTTTCGCGCGGCGTTGGAGCATGCACGCTCCCGCGTCACGGCGACGATCGCCCCTTTGCGATCCGCTTCGGGCACCGCCTCGTCATCAAGGCAGGACTGGACGCCGAAGCGCTCCAATCTCACAAGCAGTGTTTGGGCGATACTGTGCTCATGGGAATGCGCATTGGCTATCGCGATGAGGTCGCCAGGTCGGCTGCGAGCGGCGATGGCCGCCGGCAAGGGGTCGACGTTGGCGGAAAACCACCGCGCATTGGTTGAGACGTCGCTGAGCGCCATGGTCAGAATGAAAAGGGCACCGGCCGATATCCAGCCCAGCCGGTGCTGGGCCGGCCATCCTGGAATGTCGCTCAACTCCGCGACAAGGGTCGTGATCGATAGCGTCAATACCATCAGCAATGGCGCGGTCATGAACTGCGCCATGTAGGCCGAGGGCTCCACCGGGCTGCGGCTGAGGGCAGCGATACCCAAAATTGTCGTCAGCCCACCCACCAGTACTGTTTCACGCCATAGGCGGCGCAGTCGATGCCGGCGCACGGCCAGCCATACGCCCGTCAGCAGCACCGGGATCATGATATCGCGGGGAAGCCAGCCCTTGCCCAGGGCCAGCGCCGCAGCATACGCCATGGACGGCCGGTTGCCGTTGGAATGCGCGAAAGCGGCCTTCAGGATGGCAATGATGTTGCCGGGTGGGAACAGGATGGCGTCCAGGGCCATGGGGAGGATGAACAGGCCGATGATCCCTGCACATATGCCGTAGGTGGCCATGGGGAAGCCTGCGGGGTGGACATGCCGCCGCGCCCTCCGGCCGCATACCAGCGCAAACCCCCATAACCCCACCGCCACCGGGACGACAGGCAGGTAGGCGTGGACAAGGATGCAGGTAAGCAGGGTGGTTGCCACCAGGCCCGCAGCCGACCCTCGCATGGTCAGGACTGTGGCCGCTATCAGGGCGGTGAGCGGAAGCGGCAGCAGGGACGGGACGAACAGCGTCGCGTAACTTTCCGATCCCGACAACTGCAAGGGAATGGCCCAAATTCCGGCAAGGGCGGCGGCCCGGCCGATGCCCTCAGCCTGAGTCAAGCGCAGCAGGATGGCCGCCGTCAAAGAAAAAAAGCCGGCCTCGATCACCATCATGCCGATGATATGGGCCAGGAATATGGATCCGACGGCTGGTGCTAGGAATTCAAACAATCCCCTGACATAGAAAAAGAACGGGCCAGGGTGATAGATACCCATGAAATTGTAGTGGCCTGTCAGCAAAATGGCATGGTGCATTTTCTCCGATAATAAAATATCGGCGGCGGCGTCCTCCAAGGGTACGACATCCCGCCCGAATAAGAGGCGATTGTCCCAAATCCCTTTGGCCAAAAGGAATGCGCCGACGGCAAACGACCAAATATAATCAACTATGCGGCTGGATATGCTGGTGTCACGAGAGCTAGGCGATGTCAAAGATCCGATGGAGGCCATGGGACAAGCTTTTTTAACGCGGATGCGGGCAGCATACTATCGGCGTGACGGTAATCTCCATCCTCGCTCATGCAACCATGGCACGATTATCCCACAGAACAAGCATGGCCAGCAGCATGTCTAAAGTCGCTTTCGCATCCTGTGTTTGCGTAACGCGCGCCACGGCATGTGGCGGAACGCCCGGGATGGAGTGCGCCAGGGTGGTCGCCGTGGCGGTCAACGCCAATCCGCAGGATGAGATCGTCATTCGCCTACTTCAGTTGCGCTAGTGTGTAGCAGCTGTGATCCTCCAGGCAATGCAGGATGATGGCATCGTCTGGCGGATGATCCAGGCAACTGCCTGTCGGGTCGGGCGGTTGTCGCAGCAGCCCGAGCTGGTGGGCGATGGCCATCACGGCGCGGTATCCCATCTCTCCCTCCCGATAGCTGGGCGCGGCTGCCTTGGGGCAGGGTGCCACCGGGTCGAGCCGGAAAACATGGTCGGGGGGCTTCGTCGCTTGCGCGCACAGCCGCTCGCGCGTGGCGGCGACGGCCAGCACCCTCCGGCGCCCTTGCTGAGGCTGGCGATGCTCGAAGCAGGAGTGGACTTCCGTCCGGTCCAGCTCGACCATCAGGGTCAGCGGCAGCTGCCAGCCATACAGGCGCTCGTTGACGATGGTGACCATATCCCCCGGACGGCTTCGGTCGACGATAGCCGTGACGAAGGGGGAGACTTCCTTGGAAAACCAGGTGGACGAGTGCGTGGTGCTGGCCAGGGCCAGGGTCAGCCCGGCGATACCCCACGGCATCGCGGCCGGTAGGGCGCGGGCGCCGCCGCTGAGGGAAAGCCCCTGCACCTCCGCCACGATCATGGTGGTGGACAGCAACAGCGCCAGCAACAACGGGGCGGCCCCGAAGTCCAGCATATAGGGACGAACGCCGGCGGCGTTGTGGGAGAGCAGGGCGATCTCCAGGCCCATCAGCAGCGCGCTCACCGTGAGGATCTCACGCCACAGGCGTTGGAACCGGCGTCGGCGGACCGCCAACACGATGCCGACCAGCAGCAAGGGCACCATGAAGTCGCGGGGGAGGAGGCATTTGCCCAAGGCCAAAGCGGCGGCGCGCCCTAGGGGATGCTGGTCGGCGGTGTGGGGCGACGTCATCGCGGCCTGGAAGATGGCGACGATGTTGCCGGGTGGATTCAAAATGGCGTCCAGCGCCAGGGGCAGGATGAACAGGCCGATGATCGCGGCACATCCGACCCAGGTGGCGGGGGTGAAGCCCCGGCCTAGGAGGCGGCGCCGTTCGGACCGGCCGCGCGCCAGGGCAAGAGCCCAGATCAGCACCGTTGCGGGGGCCAGGGGAATATAGGCGTGCACCAGGATCGCGGTGAGCACGGTGGCGGCCACCAGTCCGAAGGCGGAGCCCCGGGCCAGCAGGATCACCGCCAGGATGAAGGCGGCGGTGGGCAGTGGCAAATAGTGGGGGATGAACAGGGTGGCGTACCAGTCCGCGCCGGAAAGCTGCAGGGGAATGGCACACAGGCCCGCCAGCACCGCCCCCCGCCCGACGCCGTCATCCCGCGTCAGGCGCAGCGCCATGACGGCGATCAGGGCAAAGAAAGCGCTGTCCAGCGCCATCATGGCGATGAGGTGCGTGAGATGGACCGTGCCGACCAGTGGCGCCAGCGGCTCGAACAGCCAGCGGATATAGAACAGGAACGGCCCCGGATGATAAACGCCGATGAAATTGTAATGGCCCGTCAGCAGCAGGCCATGATGCATGCGTTCGGACAGCAGCATGTCCGCCGCCGCATCGTCCAAGGGCGCCAGGTCATGGCCGAACAGCGCACGGTTGTCCCACAGCCCCTTGGCCAGCAGCAGCAGCCCGGTGGCCAGGGACCAAAGCGCGTCTAGGGTGGACCGGGAGAGGGCGCGGCGGCGCGGCATGAAGCTCCAAAACGTATGGATGTCAGGCATGGCCAGGTCTTGGTCCGGTCCTTGGCGCTCGGGGGGGGGCGCCCGGGGTGCGCTAGGGGCGGTGGGAGGGGGAGAAAAGGGCGCGGGCCCGCGCGCGAAGCTATGCCGTCAAAACGCCGCGCCCGCAATTGCCGAACCGGGTCAAAGCCCCAGGGTCGCCAGCAGGGCGGCGAACGCCGCATCCGCGTCTTCCCGTCGGTTCACCCGGGGCACGGGGGTCAGCGGGATGCCGGGCGCGAAGCGGGCCAGGGTGGTGAGCGTCTCGGCCATCGGTACGGTGGTACCAGGGGTCTCGCTGATGGCGATGGCGGCGACGGTCAGGCCGCGCCGGGCCAGGACGTCAAGCGCGGTCAGGGTGTGGCTGAGGGTGCCCAGGTAGCTGCCGGTGACCAGCAGCAGGGGAAGGTCCAGCGCCACCATCCAGTCCAGCACCGTCCGGCTCTCGTCCAGCGGCACCAGGACGCCGCCCACGCCCTCCACGAACAGGGGGGCGGCGGCGAAGGCCACCTTTTCCCGGCACCATTCGATCATGCCGTCCACGTCCAGCGGTCGGCCCTCGCGCGCCGCCGCCATGTCGGGCGACAGCGGAGCGGCGTAGCGGTGGGGGCTGATGCGCGCCACCTCGGCGGGGGTTACCGGCCGGCCCATGGCGGCCAGCAGCTGGGCGGGGTCGCTGGCCGCCAGGCTGGCCGGGTCCTCCAGGTCGATGCCGCTGACCACCGGCTTCAGCGCGGTGGCGCCGACGCCCTTGGCCCGCAGGCGGCGCACCAGGCCGGATGTGACGAAGGTCTTGCCGATGTCGGTGCCGGTGGCGGTGACGAAGAAGGCGGGGACGGTCATTCGGGGGTCTCAACACTCTGGAGCGGAAGCACCTTGTCGCGGATCAGGCCGGCCAGGCGCTCGATCTCCGCATCCGGGGTGCGGGCGGTGAAGGTGACGCGCAGGCGGGCGGTGCCGTCCGGCACGGTGGGCGGGCGGATGGCGGTGACCAGCAGGCCCTCATCCTCCAGCAGGCGCTGGGCCGCCAGGGTCGTCGCGGCGGCGCCCAGCACGATGGGCACGATGGGGCTTTCCGCCGACGGCAGGTCCAGCAGGGCGGTGAAGCGCCGCGCCTTGACCAGCGGCAGGGCGCACAGGTCGGGATCGCCCTGGATGATGTCCAGGGAGGCGATGGCGCCGGCCACGCTGGCGGGCGGCAGGCCGGTGGAATAGATCAGGGTGCGGGCGCGGGTCTTCACCAGGTCGATGACCGCCTTGTCGCCGCAGAGATAGCCGCCATAGCCGCCCACCGCCTTGCTCAGCGTGCCCATCTGCAAGGGCACCTGCGGCCTGTCAGCGAAGGCGAAGCTGGAGCCCCGGCCTTGGGCCAGCACGCCGATGCCGTGGGCGTCGTCGGTCATCAGCCAAGTGTCATGGTCGGCGCACAGCGCCGCCAGGGTGGGCAGGGGGGCGAGATCCCCGTCCATGGAAAAGACGCCGTCGGTCACCAGCAGGGCGCGGCCGTGGCGGGGGCGATATGTGGCCAGCACCTGGGCGGCATGCGCCACGTCGTTATGACGGAAAATGCGCAGGGTGGCGCCGGACAGCTTGGCGCCGGCCCAGATACAGGCGTGCGCCAGCTCATCCACCACCACCAGGTCCTTCGGCCCGACGAAGGTGGGGATGATGCCGGTGTTGGCCAGATAGCCGGAGCCGAAGACGCACGCGGCCTCCGCCCCCTTCAGCGCCGCCAGCTTTTCCTCCAGCACGGCATAGAGCGGGTGGTTGCCGGTGACCAGGCGGGAGGCGGTGGCGCCGACGCCGTATCGCTCCACCGCCGCGATGGCGGCGGCCTTGACCCGGGGGTCGTGGGCCAGGTTCAGATAGTCGTTGCAGGAAAAGGACAGGAGGCGCCGGCCGCCGCGCGTGATCCACAGGCCGCCGTCGCCCTCCCGGTCGCTGTCCACCAGCCGGCGGCGCAGGGACGCTGCGTCCATCTCGGCCAGCTTGGCCTCGGCGAATTCGGTCAGGGACTGCATGGGCGCGCCATCGGTTGGACAGGGTGGGCTGGAGATTAGCGGCAAGAGCCCGTGACGTGCGTGCGAAAGTGCCGCGCCTGGGTTGCGGGGCGTGGAAGGCCTTCCCATCTCCACCGCACAGGCAACGTGTAACGGGGGAATGTCATGCCACTTTTCAGGCGCCGGCCCCGCAAGAGGCTGGCCTGGGGCAAGTGGCTGGTCGTTGATGCGGTCGTCAGCCTGGTGCGGGTTCTGTTTTGAGGCGGGACCATGGAATCCATGCCGGATGAGGAGGCGTCGCGGCTGGCCGAACGGGCGGAGGCCTGGTCCTGGCTGGTTGACATATTGGGCCAGATGCTGATCGCCCTCCTTGAGGCCCTGTGGAGGGCGATGCCTTAGCGCGGTGGCGCTCACCGCCCCCTCCGGCGGCCCGCGCCCCGGTTTTTCTTGACCGGTCCCCGCCGCTGCCGTTAGGTGCCGCCAGGCGCCGGGCCTTGGGGCCCCGCCCCGACAGTTCCCCCAAGGAAACGCATCCCGTGACCGCCATCGACATCAGCCGCCCCGCCGCCTTCACTCCGGTTCTGGATAGCGACGACGTGCGCACCGATTGGACGCGCGCCGAGATCCAGGCGCTGTTCGACCTGCCCTTCACCGAGCTGGTGTTCCAGGCCGCCGCCGTGCACCGCCGCCGCTTCGACCCCACCCAGGTGCAGATCTCCACCCTGCTGTCGATCAAGACCGGCGGCTGCCCCGAGGATTGCGCCTATTGCCCGCAGAGCGCCCATCATGAGACCGGCCTGAAGGCCAGCAAGCTCATGGAGGTGCAGAAGGTGCTGGCGGAGGCCAAGGCCGCCAAGGACGCCGGCGCCAGCCGCTTCTGCATGGGCGCGGCCTGGCGCAGCCCCAAAGACCAGGACCTGGAGTCGGTCTGCGCCATGGTGGAGGGGGTGAAGGCCCTGGGCATGGAGACCTGCGTCACCCTGGGCATGCTGAATTCCGGCCAGGCCCTGCGCCTGAAGGAGGCGGGGCTGGACTACTACAACCACAACCTCGACACCTCGCCGGAATATTACGGCAACATCATCACCACCCGCACCTATCAGGACCGGCTGGACACGCTGTCCAACGTGCGTGAGGCCGGCATCAACGTCTGCTGCGGCGGCATCGTCGGCATGGGTGAGGATCTGACGGACCGTGTGGGCATGATCCACACCCTGGCCACCCTGCCGCAGCATCCCGAGAGCGTGCCGATCAACATGCTAGTGCAGGTGGACGGCACGCCCCTGGATGGCGAGGCCGCCCTGGACGCCATCGACTTCGTGCGTACCATCGCCGTCGCCCGCATCACCATGCCGGCCTCCATGGTCCGCCTGTCGGCCGGCCGCGAGGGCATGAGCGACGAGACCCAGGCCCTGTGCTTCCTGGCCGGCGCCAATTCCATCTTCTACGGGCCCAAGCTGCTGACCACCGCCAACCCGGTGGCCGACCATGACAAGCAGCTGCTGGCCCGTCTGGGCATGACCTCCATGAACGTGGTCGAGGAAGGCTGCGCCGAGGATGCGTGTGACCACTGACATGGGTAGCGCTGGGTCGTTCTCTACCCGGAACGATTGGTTTGAAACGGGCGGCCGACACATCTGGCTGCCCTATACCCAGATGAAGACGGCGCTGCCGCCCCTGCCCGTGGTGGCGACGGAGGGGGGGCGCCTGACCCTGGCCGATGGCCGTACCCTGGTGGATGGCGTGGCCAGCTGGTGGACGGCCTGCCACGGCTACAACCACCCCCACATCCGCCAGGCGGTCGAGGCGCAGTTGGCGCGCATGCCGCACGTCATGTTCGGCGGCTTGGCGCATGAGCCCGCCTACACCTTGGCGTCACGCCTAGCGGCGATGCTGCCGGGCGATCTCAACCGCGTGTTCTTCTGCGACAGCGGGTCCGTTTCCGTCGAGATCGCCATGAAGATGGCGACGCAGTATTGGCTGAACCGGGGCGTGCCCGGCCGCACCAAGCTGGCGGCCTTCCGCGGCGGCTATCACGGCGACACCATCGCCACCATGGCGGTGTGCGACCCGGAGGAGGGCATGCACAGCCTGTTTGCAGGATTGCTGCCCGAACACCTGATCCTGGACCTGCCGGTGGATGACGAGTCCGCCGCGCGGTTCGAGCGGGGCTTGGCCGCCCATGCCCACACCCTGTCCGCCATCCTGGTGGAACCGCTGGTGCAGGGGGCGGGCGGCATGCTGTTCCATGACGCCGCCGTGCTGCGCACTTTACGCGCCGCCGCCGACCGCCACGGCCTGCTGCTGATCTTCGATGAGATTTTCACCGGCTTCGGCCGCACCGGCGCGATGTTCGCGTGTGAGGCCGCCGACGTGGTGCCGGACATCATCACCCTGTCCAAGGCCCTGACCGGCGGCACCCTGGCCCTGGCCGCCACCGTGGCCAGCGACCGGGTGTTCGACGCCTTCTGGTCGGACAACGCCCTGGCCGCCCTGATGCATGGCCCCACCTACATGGCCAACCCGCTGGCCTGCGCCGCCGCCAACGCCTCGCTCGACCTGTTCGAGAGCGAGCCCAGGCTGGCCCAGGTGGCCGCGATCTCCCAGGGCCTGGCCGCCGGCCTGGAACCCTGCCGCGACCTGCCCGGCGTCAAGGACGTGCGCACCCTGGGCGCCATCGGCGTGGTGGAACTGGAGCGTATCACCGACATGAACGGCTTGAAGCGGCGCCTGATCGACCGGGGCGTGTGGGTGCGGCCCTTCGGCCGCATCGTCTACCTCACCCCGTCCTTTACCATGGGCGCCGATGACCTGGCCTTCCTCACCCGCGCCGTGGTCGACGCCGTGACCGAGCATCAGAGGGCGGTATCGTGAGCCTGCGCAAACGCTCCGTCCTCATCGCCGGCCACCCCACCAGTGTGACGCTGGAGGAACCCTTCTGGGAAACCCTGAAGGACATGGCGGTGGCGCGCGGCCTGTCGGTCAACGCCCTGGTCGAGGAGATCGATGGCGACCGCGACGGCAACCTGTCCAGCGCGCTCCGCGTCGCCGCATTGCTGTGGGTGAAGGGGCGGGCGGGGTAGGGATCGGCTCTCACGGCGCGTCACCCTTCGTCGGGCGGGGAGAACCTGTCGAGCACGAACGCCAGGATCTGCGCCACGCCTTGGTCCTCTGGCTGCGTCCGCGCCAAGTCCCTCAGTTCCGCCAACCACATGTTCGCCTCTTCATCACGCCGGGGCGTGGCCGACACGGCCCGAAGCATCGCGATCGCCAGTCCCCCGGCCAGTAGCTCGCGGACGGCGGTGTCTTGCTGCCATTTGCTGGCGAGTGTGCGGAGTTCGTGGAGGAGTGCGTCCGCGCGTTGTGTATCGGCGCCTGCGTTGTTGACTGCGTTGAACAGGCCTTTGGCCAGTTGCTCGCGGACGGCGGTGTCTTGTTGCCATTCACTGGCGAGTGTGCGGAGTTCGTGGAGGAGTGAGCTCGCGCGCTGTGTATCGGCGCCGGCGTCGTGGAGGGCGTTGAACAGGCCTTTGGCCAGTTGCTCGCGGACGGCGGTGTCTTGTTGCCATTCACTGGCGAGTGTGCGGAGTTCGTGGAGGAGTGAGCCCGCGCGCTGTGTATCGGCGCCGGCGTCGTGGAGGGCGTTGAACAGGCCTTTGGCCAGTTGCTCGCGGACGGCGGTGTCTTGTTGCCATTGACTGGCGAGTGTGCGGAGTTCGTGGAGGAGTGCGTCCGCGCGCTGTGTATCGGCGCCGGCGTTGTTGACTGCGTTGACCAGCCCCATGGCCAGTTTCTCGCGGACGGCGGTGTCTTGTTGCCATTGACTGGCGAGTGTGCGGAGTTCGTGGAGGAGTGCGTCCGTGCGCTGTTTATCGGCGTTGGCGTTGTTGACCGCGTTGACCAGCCCCCTGGTTAGTTGCTCGCGGACGGCGGTGTCTTGTTGCCATTGACTGGCGAGTGTGCGGAGTTCGTGGAGGAGTGCGTCCGCGCGCTGTGTATCGGCGCCGGCGTTGTTG
>NZ_JACIIZ010000001.1:463906-679099 GCF_014205765.1 Nitrospirillum iridis
CGTTGTTGACTGCGTTGACCAGCCCCATGGCCAGTTTCTCGCGGACGGCGGTGTCTTGTTGCCATTCACTGGCGAGTGTGCGGAGTTCATGGAGGAGTGCGTCTGCGCGCCGTGTATCGGCGCCGGCGTTGTTGACCGCGTTGACCAGCCCCTTGGCCAGTCTCTCGCGGACGGCGACGTCTTGTTGCCATTCACTGGCGAGTGTGCGGAGTTCGTCGAGGAGTTTGTCCGCGCGCAGGACGTCGGCGCCTGCGTTGTTGAATGCGTTGAACAGTCCCTTTGCCAGGTTCTCGCGGACGGCGGCGTCCTGGGGCCAATTGGTCGCCAAGCCGCGCAGGGCCGCCAACCGATCATCGGTGCGGGGGTGGTTGGTGAATTCGCCGGTCAGGCCGGCGGCGAACAGGGCACGAGCGTGGGCGGCGGGCACCAGCGGGGCGTCTTTGGCGCGTGTCAGGGCGTCCAGCACCGCGTTCACCACGCCGTCCGCCCCGTGACGGGTCAAGGCGAACACGACATCGGTTTGCGCCATGGCCCAGCGGATCCGCGCCACCGTGTCGGTGGGCGTGTGGCTGACCATCTGGGTCAACAGGGGATGGAAGGTGGTGACACCGCCAAAGTTCGCGGCCAGGTTGGCCAGGAAAGGGACAGGGTCGCCCCGCTGCCAGGCCAGGTCCAGGATACGCTGGGCCGTGTGTATCCGCACAGCCGGCGCGCGGATGGCGCCAAGGTGATTCAAGACATACAGGCCGCCGACGAAATCAGGCTCCAGTTTGGTGAATTCGTCGGCATAGGCCTTGCCGGCCATGATGCTCCACCGCCGGCAGGCGGTATCCCCATCCACGCCGCAACGGTCCAGTTCCGGCGCCAAATCATCCAGCAGGTCGGGTGGACAGCGGCCCGCCACCGTGGCCACGGCCAGCAGCATGCGGTCCGCCGCCGTCACGTTCTGGTCCTGCCAATGGAGGTCCTGTCGTTTCAGGAATTCCGCCGTCACCGTATGGTGGTCCAGGCGCCCGGGGGTGCCGGCGGCCAGGGCCAGGCCCAACAGGCCGGCGAACAGAGGGCGTGACAGTTCGGGGTCGGCGGCGATGGCGTCCGTCACCCGGGCCTGGGCCGCCGCGTCCAAGGGCGCGCCGGCATACCGGCCGGCTACGGCCATCACGCCCGCCGTGTCCAGGGGGCCCAGGTTCAGGGCGGTGCTGTCGCCCTGCCACGCGATGTCGGCCCGCTGACGGCCCCGTTCGGTGTGGTCGATGATGGCTTGCCGGACGCTGAATTCGCTGTCCGGGGGCAGGGTGTCCAACAGGATCAGCCGCACGGGTGACAGCAGGGCGTGGTCATCCGGCCGCGTGGCCAAATTGCTGATCAGGTCCCGCACCGTGTCCGCGCTGATGCCGGCGTAATCGATCACCAGCACGGTGGGGCGGGGCGCCCGCCATTTCGCGTACCATCTTTCCGTAAGCCATTCCCGTTGGGTCAGGAAGCCGACATCGGCCAGGCCGATATCGTCAAGGGCGCGCAAAGGGGCCAGGGCCTCCAGCGCCAGTCGGCTTTTGCCCATGCCCGCCGGGCCGCTGACCACCGTCCACAACAGCGGCCTGGGCGCGGCCAGGAAGGTGGCCAGCGCCGCCAGGGCCGGGTCCCTCCCCACCAGGTCCGCCCACCGTTCCCAGTAAACCAAGCTGTCTTCGGGCGCCGCTGTGGCCTTGGGCCAGGACGGATGCGGGGCACGGTCCTGGTCGAACTCCGCCACCAGACGATCGATATGCGTGGTCAGTTCCGTCCGCAGGGCGGCCAGATCGTCCACCAGGGCGTCCAGGACGGGTAGGCGCGATCCCAGATGGTCGAAGATCGCGCTGGCCTGTTGGTTCAGGTCCGCCAGGGCGGCTTGGGTTGCGGTGGCCGATTGCGCCGCGATGTGCGCCTGGCCCAGCAGGACGACGCGAAAGAAGCGCTCATCGGTCTTCAACGCCTCTTTCACGAATTCGCCCATCGCGCCCGCCAGGCCGCCCGGTACCTGGGGATCGCTTCCGTCCAGCAGGGCCAGAAGGCCGTCGGACAGGGGTTGCCATGCGGGCTTGGCGGCCATCAAGGAACTCACCAACAGCGTATGCACCTGCGTTGCCAAGGGTGCGTGCAGGGCGGTCGGGTCATTGCCGGCGGCGATTTGGGCCACAGCCCGCATGTCCGCGTCGCTGATGGCCTCCGCCGCCAGCCTGGCCGGGCTCAGCGCCGTGGCGTTGTGGCGAACCAGGTCAAGGAACGCCTGGGTGTCCGGCCCGCCCGTCACGGCGGCGGCATAGCGGCGGATGCAATGGTGGACGGCGCTGTCCAGCGCGGACAGAATCGCCCGTTCGATGTCATGGTTTATGGGAAGGGCGCCACCCGCCCGGCGGCGGCGAATGATCTCCGCCACCGCGCCGGGTACGGGGCTGCCCAGCTTGTCGATCCAACTGGCCAGGATGTTGCCACCCAGGCCGCCGGCCAGGGTCAACAGGGCGCCCGTGGCCGTGGGCGCCAACACCGGGGCGGCGAAGGCGCCCACGGTGGTCACGGCGGTCAGCAGGGCCGCTCCGCCCGCCAGGGCCTTGATGGTTCGTACCGTTGTCCCGCTGCCGTCCGCCATGCCCCGCCCCATCGTCACCCAACCAGCGTAGCCGCTCCACCGAGTGCACGTAAATGGTTTGGGGTGTGCTCGAGAAAACGCCGAGGTTGATCAGGTCGGCACCAGCGTCACCAGCTTCACCGCCGCCTGGCCCGCCAGGGTGAGGGTCACCTGTTCGTATCGCACAAGCCCATCGGCCGGGTGCAGGAAGGCGCGTTCGCCGCCGGCGCGGGTGGTCACGGTGTGGGCGTGCCACAGGTCGGCGAAGGCGGCGCTGCGGGCGGTCAGGTCGGCCACCAGGGCCCGCATGCCGGGGTCGTCCAGGTGGTGGCTGTAATCCACCCGGAACTCCGCCACCACCCGCCGCGTCCGCTCCGCCCAATCGGGGATCAGCGCCCGCGCGGCGGGGTTCAGGAACAGATAACGCAGCTGGTTGCGCTCCGGGTTGCCGCCCGGGGTGGCGGCCTCCAGCCAGCCGGCGAACAGGCGGGCGGCCGGGGCGTTCCAGGCCAGCGCGTTCCAGGTCCGGTCCAGCAGGTAGGCCGGGTGGGCGATGCCCCGCACCAGGCCGTCCAGGGCGGCCGGCACGACGGTGTCGCCCGGCGCCGGGCCCTCCTGCGGGTCGCGTTTGCCCGCCAGGTCGTAAAGATAGGCCCGCTCCGCCGCCGACAGGCGCAGGGCGTGGGCCAGGCGGCCCAGGGCGGCGGGGGAGATGGAGATTTCCCGCCCCTGCTCGATCCAGGTGTACCAGGTGACGCTGACCCCGCTCAGCTGTGCCAGCTCCTCCCGCCGCAGGCCCGGCGTGCGCCGGCGGGGGCCGGGGGCCAGGCCCAGGGCGGCGGGGCTCAGCCGTTCGCGGTGGGCTCGGACGAATTCGCCCAGTTCCCGCCGCTTCGCCGTGTCCAGGATCGGGGGATGGTCCATGGCCTGCCGGGCTCATCTAGGGAAGGGGGTAGCCTTTGATACCAGTATAAAGTCGGATCTGGTACCGGTTTACCAGCCTGCCATCCTGCCGCTCCACCCCGCCGCAGCGGGGACCAAACCCGAGGAGTAGGGACATGACCACCCAGCGCGATCCCCAGCGGGATCAGTTTTCCGGCCGCGACCAGGAATCGGTGGTGGCCGGCCAGTTCGGGCCCCAGGCCGCTGCCTACGTCGCCAGCGCCGTCCATGCCCAGGGCGAGGATCTGGCGCAGCTGGCCGGCCTGGTGGCGGGCAAGGGGTACAAGACCGCGCTGGATTTGGGCTGTGGCGGCGGGCATGTTGCCTTCACCGTGGCGCCGCATGTCGGCCGGGTGACGGCCTGCGACCTGTCGCCCGACATGCTGGCCGCCGTGGCGGCGGAGGCCGGGCGACGCGGCCTGGCCAACATCGAAACGCGGGCGGGCCGTGCCAACGCCGTGCCGGTGCCCGACGCGCAGTACTGCGCCGTGTTCAGCCGCTACAGCGCCCACCATTGGCCCGATCTGGCGGCCGGCCTGGCGGAAGCGCGCCGGGTGGTGAAGCCGGGTGGCGTGGCCGTGTTCATGGACGTGGTGACGCCGGATCACCCGCTGCTGGACACCTTCCTGCAAAGCGTCGAGCTGCTGCGCGACCCGTCGCACGTGCGCAACTATTCCCTGGCCGAGTGGCGGGTGGCCCTGGGCGCGGCGGGCTTCCAGGTCACCGGCGTGACGGAACGCCGGCTGCGCCTGGAATTCGGCAGCTGGATCGCCCGCATGAACCCGCCGGACAGCCACGTGGCGGCCATCCGCTCCCTGCAAGGGCGCATGGCGGATGCGGTGACCGGCCATTTCGCCATCGAGGCCGACGGCAGTTTCACCCTGGATACCGCCACGTTGGAAGCCGTGCCGGTCTAGCTTTTGAAGAACGCGGCGGCGGCGTTCAGCGAGGCCTGCTTGGCCTTCACCGCGTCGTCCACCCGCGCGATCTCAGCTTCCAGGCTGTTGCGGTATTCGCGCAGTTCCGTCACCGACAGGCGGCTGATGTCCAGGAAGCCGGTGGGGCGGCTGGGGGGCGGGGCGATGTCGTCGGTGTCCATGGGGTGGCAACCTGCGCTGGAACGGTGTCGGTTGTCACTGTGCCGCCGGGGGCCTACATGGTGCAAGACCCCAAGCGGCGAGGGGGCACTCCCCCGCCAGACGTACAGCGGAGATCCGGATCCCATGCGTGCCATCGCCATCACCGAACCCGGCGGTCCCGACGTCCTGAAGCCCATTGAGCGGCCGACGCCTCAGCCGGGCCTGGGCCAGGTTCTGATCCGGGTGGCCGCCGCCGGCGTCAACCGGCCGGACTGCCTGCAACGGGCGGGGGCCTACCCACCGCCGCCCGACGCCTCCGACCTGCCGGGGCTGGAAGTGGCGGGCACCATCGCCGCCCTGGGTGAGGGCGTCGAGGGCTGGGCGGTCGGCGACGCGGTGTGCGCCCTGGTGAATGGCGGCGGCTATGCCGACCATGCCGTGGCGCCGGCGGGCCAGTGCCTACCGGTGCCCAAGGGTTTCAGCATGGTGGAGGCGGCGGCCCTGCCGGAGACCTTCTTCACCGTCTGGACCAATGTCTTCGACCGTGGCCGGCTGGCGGCGGGGGAGAGCTTCCTGGTCCACGGCGGCACCAGCGGTATCGGCACCACGGCCATCCAGCTGGCCAAGGCTTTCGGCGCCCAGGTCTTCGCCACCGCCGGCGGCCCGGACAAGGCCAGGGCCTGCCAGGATTTGGGTGCCGAGCGCGGCATCGACTACAAGGCGGAGGATTTCGTCGCCGTGGTGAAGGAAGCCACCGGCGGGCGGGGCGTGGACGTCATCCTGGACATGGTGGGCGGCGACTATGTGCCGCGCAACATCGATGCCCTGGCAGACCAGGGCCGCCATGTCAGCATCGCCTTCCTGCGCGGCGGCAAGGTGACGGTGAATCTGCAGCCGGTCATGGCCAAGCGCCTGATCCTGACCGGGTCCACGCTCCGGCCGCGGACGGCGGCGGAGAAGGGGGCCATCGCCGCCAGCCTGCGGGAAAGGGTGTGGCCGCTGCTGGCGCAAGGGGCGGTGCGGCCCGTCATCCACCAGACCTTTCCGCTGGACGATGCCGCCGCCGCGCACGCGCTGATGGAAAGCAGCCAGCACGTCGGCAAGATCGTTTTGGTGGTTTAAGGGCGGCGACGCCCGGGAACAAGAGGGGCCGCGCCCGTAAAAAGGCGTGGCCTCGCCCGCCGCGTGCCTCTATATAGCTCATGTACGCGTCACAGTTTTCCGTCCGGCTGCGTGGGGCCTTCAGCCCGCGCGACGGGCGGATATTGCTTTTCGCGACCTTGTTCACGGGTTTTCAGGCGTGTTGGCGGTGACGCCCCGCCACGGGTTAGGAGGAAGCATGGCACTGCCCTTGATGCCGAAGGCGACCGCGGTCTGGCTGGTTGAGAACACCGCGCTGTCCTTCGAGCAGATCGCCGAGTTCTGCGGCATGCACTCACTGGAAGTGCAGGCCATCGCCGATGGCGAGGTGGCGATCGGCATGGTCGGGCGTGACCCGGTGGGCCACGGCGAGCTCACCAAGGATGAGATCGAGCGCTGCGAGAAGAACCAGGACCTGAAGCTGCAGATTCGCATCCATGACCTGCCGCAGCCCATCGCCCGCTCCAAAGGCCCGCGCTATACGCCGGTGACCAAGCGCGGCGACAAGCCCGACGGCATCGCCTGGCTGCTGAAAAGCCATCCGGAGCTGTCGGACGCCGCCATTTCGCGTCTGATCGGCACCACCAAGCCGACCATCGCCGCGGTGCGCGACAAGACCCATTGGAACACCAGCAACATCAAGCCGCGCAGCCCCGTGCTGCTGGGCCTGTGCAGCCAGCGGGAGCTGGAGGCGGCGCTGTCCCGCGCCCGCCGTGGCCTGCCCGAGCCGGAGCTGGAGGCCACCACCCTGCTGGAGACGGCCGAGCAGCGCGCCGCCGCCGAGCGGTCGGCCCTGGAGGACGAGGAGCGTGAGGAGGAGATCGAGGATTGATCCTCTGATCTGACCTCAGGAATGGAAAAGGGCGGCCCCGCGAGAGGCCGCCCTTTTTTACTTCCCATCAGGCCGCCGTGGGCCAGTCGGTGTAGCCCTTGGCCCCACCGCCGTAGAAGGCCTCCTGCGGCGCCTGGGCCAGGGGGGCGCCCGTCTTCAGCCGCTGCACCAGGTCGGGGTTGGCGATGAACGGGCGGCCGAAGGCCACCATGTCGGCCCGGCCCTCGGCGATGGTGCGATCCGCCAAGTCGCGGTCATAGCCGTTGTTGGCGATGTAGGCGCCGCCGAACTTCCGCCGCAACTCCTGGAAGTCGAAATTCCGCGCGCCGTTGGGTCCGCGGGTCTGGCCTTCCACGCAGTGCAGGTAGGCCAGGTTCAAGGCGCCCAACCGCTCCGCCAGGAAGCCGTAGGTGCCATTGGGGTCGCTGTCCAGGGGGGTGTTGCCGGCGGCCTGGGTGATGGGCGACAGGCGCACACCGACGCGGTCCGATCCCCACACCTCGGCCACGGCCTCCGCCACCTCCACCGTCAGGCGGGTGCGGTTCTCCACGCTGCCGCCATAGCGGTCGGTGCGGTGGTTGGTGCTGTCGCGGATGAACTGCTCCAGCAGATAGTTGTTGGCGGAATGGACCTCAACGCCGTCGAAGCCGGCGGCCTTGGCGTTCTCGGCGGCATGGCGGTAGTCGGCGATGATGCCGGCGATCTCCGCCGTTTCCAGCGCCCGGGGCGGGGAGGGCTGGGCGAAGCCGCCCTCGACATAGGTCTCACCGCCGGCCTGAAGGGCGCTGGGCGCCACCGGGGCGGCCCCACCCTCCTGCAGGCTGGTGTGGGAGATGCGGCCCACATGCCACAGCTGCAGCACGATGCGGCCGCCGGCCGTGTGCACGGCCTCGGTCACCGCCTTCCAGGCCGTCACGTGGTCGGCCGTGTAGATGCCGGGGGTGTAGGCGTAGCCGCGCCCCTGGCGGGAGATGTTGGTGGCCTCGGTGATGATCAGGCCGGCGGTGGCGCGCTGGCGGTAATAGTCCACCGCCAGGGGCGTGTGCACACCGTCCATGCCGGCACGGGCACGGGTCAGCGGCGCCATGGCGATGCGGTTGGCGACGGGTATGGCGCCGATCCGGGCGGGGGTGAACAGGTTCGATGTCGTGGTCATTGGCGGAAATCCACAAGGTTTTGCGGCGGGACAAAACCAACATAAGGGCGGTGCCGCGCTGTTTTTAGCCCGCTGTCGTGACTAGACCCTTCGCGATTCGCGAATAGTGGTGGGTTATCCCTATCGCCAGTGTTTTGTTCAAACGTTTCCCCATGGACTAGGCTTCTGGCCGGCGCTACATCCCAGGGATGACAAGCTCCACCCCTCCCCGCCTCATCGTCGGCATCAGCGGCGCCTCGGGCGTGCACTACGGTGTGCGCCTGCTGGAAACGCTGCGCCACTTGTCCATAGAAACCCACCTGGTGATGAGCCGGTCGGCGGAGATGACGCTGGCGCATGAGACGGACCTGAAGCCCGCCGATGTGCGCGCCCTGGCCGCCGTCAATCACGCCGTCACCAATGTGGGGGCGCCCATCTCCAGCGGCAGCTTCCGCACCCTGGGCATGGTCATCGCCCCCTGTTCGGTGCGCACGATGAGTGAGATCGCCACGGGCGTGACCTCCAGCCTGCTGACGCGGGCGGCGGACGTGGTGCTGAAGGAGCGGCGGCGCCTGGTGCTGATGGTGCGGGAGACGCCCCTGCACCTGGGGCATCTGCGCACGCTGACGGCGCTGGCCGAGATGGGGGCCGTCATCGCCCCGCCGGTGCCCGCGATGTACATCCGGCCCACGAGCGTGGACGACCTGGTCGACCACACCATCGGCCGCATCCTGGACCTGTTCGACATCGACAGCGGCCGCCTGCGCCGCTGGGGCGAGGCGCCGCCCGAGGATACGGAGATCGCCTGAGGCGTGCCTTGGACCTTGGACGCTACCCGTCCAGCTTCGCCGTCAGGCCCAGGAAGGCGGGCAGGGGGTGGGTCACCACATAGGTGGGAATGGGCCCCAGGTAATCGCGCATGCGGCCCTTTTCCACGAAGCGCTTGCGGAAGCGGCTGTGGGTGAAGAAGGGCAGGATGCGCGGCGCGATGCCGCCGGCGATGTAGACGCCGCCACGCGCGCCGATGGATAGGGCCAAGTTGCCCGCCACCGTGCCCAGCATGCCGCAGAAAATCTCCAACGCCTCGATGCAGGCGGGTTCGCCCGCATGGGTGGTGCCGGCGGCGGTGATCTGAGCGGCGGTCAGGGACGCCGGCTCCTTGCCGTCGGCCAGGCACACGGCTTCATACAGGTTGACCAGGCCGGGGCCGGAAATGACCCGTTCCGCCGAGACATGGTCGAATTGCTTGCGCAGCACGGCCAGCACCGCCGATTCCCGGTCATTCACCGGGGCCATGGTGACGTGCCCGCCCTCCGTCGCCAGCGCTGTCCAGCCGGGCTCGCCATTGCTGCGTTTGCGGGGGACCAGGGCTGAGACGCCCAGGCCGCTGCCCGGGCCCAGGATGGCGATGGGGGCGCCCGCCACCGGCGCGCCGTCGCCCACTTGCACCCGGTCATCCGGACCCAGGGTGGGGATGGACAGCGCCACGGCTGTGAAGTCGTTGATGACCTCCAGCCGGTCCAGGGCCAGCGAGCGGCGCACGCTGTCGATGGAGAATTCCCAGGGCAGGTTGGTCATGCGGATACGGTCGCCGGTCACCGGGCCGGCCAGGGCGATGGCGGCCTGCGTGGGCCGGGCGCCCGGGGCCTCCAGCGCCAGATAGGCCTCCGCCGCCGCCTCCAGCGACGGATAGTCGGCGCAGGGCAGGATGCGCACGCCGGAGATGTGGGCGGCATGGGGGTCATGCGGCGCGGAATCGACGGATTCGGAGAGGGCGAACCGGGCGTTGGTGCCGCCGATATCAGCCAAGAGCGAGAGGCCCTGCATAGGTGACCGCCTTCCTTTCCGTTTCCTTCCCGTTCCCACTTCCCCGCCGGCATCGTGTCGGGCCGCCGGGGCGCGTATTCCCTATTATACCAATAGGGAAACGGCGTGGAGGGAAAGCCCGTCCGCGCGCGTTTTTCGCCCCCGACTTAGAGCGTGGCGGAGACAGCGCTGTCAATATCGTTGGTGCAGGAAAATCGAGGGGGAGGGGGCCGGAAGGAGGTAACGCAATTACATGAGTTTCCCTGGAATCAATGTGTTGCGTCGCACAACGGCCTGACCAGCCCCGCCATGCCCGGTCAGGGTCAACAGACTGAATAATCAAGATTCTTCGGGCGGCCTTCATTTTTTGCTTGATCAAGTGGGGTCGGATCGGCATATTGTGCAGTGCGACATGATCGCGATTGCGGTTCTGTCGTAACGCACTTCTTGGGCGTTTCCTCCCTAAACTCAGGGCCGTGCCGTCAGGCGCGGCCCTTCTTTATTTCCGGCGTCGGCGGCCCGTTCCGGCCGCGTCGGTAGGGTGGATCCCCGACGAGTCGCGACCCCACACCCCAGGTGACGCGGACTGTTTTTGGACGAGCGGTGACGCTTGCCGTTGGCGCACGGTCCCCTGTCCTTTACCCGTGTCCATCCGCTACGGCGCCGCATAGGCGGCTGACCCGACGATGGGCCCCAGGGCGGAATCCCCTTCCAAGACACCGGCTCGCTTCCAATCAACCCTGGCCGCCCATCGGCGGGGCGAAGTCCCATCCCCGGTGGTCGCATCCCCCAGGCGATTGGGGGCGGCCAACCGCCCTGGGCCTGAAAATTTTCAGCCGGATGAAACAGAAGGGTTGCCAGCCGGTTTGGGCGGTGCTACACAGCCGCCCACGCCGATGACCTCGGAAACGAGGCCCCGCAAAAATCGGCGGATTTGAAGGATGGGCGCGTAGCTCAGCGGGAGAGCACTACCTTGACATGGTAGGGGTCACAGGTTCAATCCCTGTCGCGCCCACCATCCTTCCACCAGGCATTCCCCCAGGAAATCCAAAGAGTTAAGACCGCGCCGGTGCTGTCCGCGCGCGGTTTTCGGCTATCCGGCGGTGCCGCGTCACGCCCCGGCCCGCACTCGGGCAGGGGCGCGACGTCCGGCGTCAGGCCTTGCTCTTCGACAGGAAGGCCTGGAAGGCAGCCCGCGCCTCGGCGCTGGCAAGCTGCTGGGCGAACAGGGTGGCTTCCCGCGCGATGGTTTCCAGGATGTGCGGCGTGTCGTGGCGCATCAGGGCCTTGGTATGGGCCATGGCGGCCCGGGGCTTGGCCGCCAGGGCCACGGCCTTGGCCATCGCGTGTTCGTACAGTGTTTCCGTCGGCACCTCGGCATTGATCAGGCCGGCGTCCTCCGCCCCCTCCGCCGTCAGCGCTTCGCCCGCCATCAGCATGGCGGCGGCCTTGGGGTGCCCCAGCAGGCGGGCGGCCAGCACGCTGGAGCCCGCTTCCGGCACCAGGCCGAGATTGACGAACGGCATGACGAAATGGGCGGTGGGGGCGGCGTAGACGAGGTCGCAGTGCATCAGCAGGGTGGTGCCGATGCCCACCGCGTGGCCTTCCACCGCCGCCACGACGGGCTTGGGGAAGGTGGCCAGCGCCCGCAGGAAGCGTATCACCGGGGCGTCGGCCGTGAAGGGCGGGCCCGCCAGGAAGTCCGCCAGGTCGTTGCCGGCGGTGAAGCTGCCCCCCGACCCTTGGATCAGCACGGCGCCGATGGCGTCATCGGCGGCGGCGCTGGTCAGCGCTTCGGCCAGGGCGGTGTACATGGCGCCGGTCAGGGCGTTGCGCTTCTCCGGCCGGTTCAGCACCAGGGTGCGCACCCCGTTCCCGTCCTCCACCAGGACCGTGGCTTGACTCATCTTCTGTCTCCCAAGGTGTCCCCGGCGGTCTGACTTGGCCCCGGAGGTTAGTGATTGCTTATGCCGGGATGCTGCCGCACGGCCGGGCGGTGGGCAAGGCCCGCGTCGGGCCCACCATCAAATCATCTCAAGTACGCTTAAAAGTTTGAAGATTCAGCCATTCACCGTCTGAACCACGCCTGATCCAAATCAATTCCCGGTCCCAGGTCCGGGTATAAGGCTTCCGGGTATAAGGCTTGAGTACTCAACCAGGGGAGCGCGCGTCCCATGAAAAGGGCCCTCACCGGTGTGGAACGCCGGTTCGACGATGATCAGGTCATCGTCACCAAGTCCGACCTCAAGGGTCGGATCACCTACGCGAACCAAACGTTCTTCGCAGTGTCGGGCTTCACGGAACGGGAGGTGCTGGGCGCCCCCCATAGCATCCTGCGCCATCCGGCCATGCCCCGCGCCGCCTTCCACCTGATGTGGCAGACCATCACCGGCGGCGGGGAGTTCTTCGGCTACGTGCTGAACCGGGCCAGGAACGGCGACCATTACTGGGTGTTCGCCCATGTCACCCCCAGCCGGGATGGGCAAGGCCGCATCACCGGCTACCACTCCAACCGCCGGGCGCCGGACCCTCATGTCGTCGCCACGGTGGTGGCGCCGCTCTACCAGCGTCTGCTGCGGGAGGAAGGGCGCCACGACAGCCCGGCCGCCGCCATCGCCGCGGGCGGCCGCCTGCTGACCCAGACCCTGACCGATTTGGACACGGACTATGATCGCTACATGTTCTCTCTGGAAGGCTGAGGCCGCCACACTGGCCGCCGCGGGTGCCGCTGTGGCCGCCCTGCTCCCCCTGGAGGGCGCCCGCCTTCCGCTGTCCGCGGTGGCTGTCCTGCTGGCGCTGGCGGCCGCCTGGCAACTGCGCCGCCTGGGGCGGGAACTGGCGCGGGTGCTGGGCGTGCTCCGCGCGCTGGCCGCCGGCGGGTTCGAGTCCCGGGTGGTGGGGGTGGTCGAGGGCGGCCCCGTGGGCGCCCTGCAGCATGCCGTCAACGACGCCGCCGACCGGGCGGACGCCTTCGTCCGCGAAGCCCAGGCGGCGCTTGAGGCCGTGACCCGTCGGCAAGACCATCGCCGCGTGATCGAGAAGGGCATGCCCGGCGCCTATCGGGACGCCGCCCGCGCCATCAACGCCGCCACGGCGACCATGGGCGCCAAAGCGGCGGCCTTCCGTGCCACCACTGATCGGTTCGAGGCCGGCATGCGCGCGGTGGGGCAGGGGCTGGCCCAGGCCGCATGCCAGGTGCAGCAGGCGGCGGAGGACATGGCCACGGCCGCTGACGCCACCCAGGGGGAATCACTCATGGTGGCGGGTTCGGCGGCACAGGCCAGTGGCAACGTGCAGATGGTGGCGACCGCGGCGGAGGAACTGTCGGTATCCATCGCCGAGATCGGCGCACAGGTGGACCGCTCCACCGCCATTTCCAGCCAGGCCGTGCGGCGCACCGGGGACACCACGCGGCAGGTGGCGGGTCTGGCGGATGCCGCCGCCCGAATCGACGCCATGGTCGGCCTGATCACGGATATCGCCAGTCAAACCAACCTGCTGGCGCTGAACGCCACCATCGAGGCGGCGCGGGCGGGGGACGCCGGGAAGGGCTTCGCCGTGGTGGCCGGTGAGGTGAAGAACCTGGCCGGCCAGACGGCGCGGGCGACCGAGGACATCCAGGAAGTGGTGGGCACCATCCATGCCGCCACCAGGGCCGCCGTGGGGTCCATGACCGACGTGGCGCATGTCATCGACGATGTCAACGCCATCACCGTTTCCATAGCGTCGGCCGTGGAGCAGCAGCGGGCGGCGACGACCGAGATTGCCCGCAACGTGGACCAGGCGGCGCACGGGGCCGCCGACGTTTCCAGCCGCATGGCCACGGTTAACCACGCCGCCACCCAGGGTGGTGCCGCCGCCGGCCGTCTGCTGGCCGCCGCGGCGACCCTGGCGCGCCAGTCCGAGGAGATGAATCGCGACCTGGGCAGCTTCCTCTCGGCCCTGCGGCAAGTGGTCTAGGGGGTGAGCCGTCTATCCGCCCCCGTGTTGGAAAGGTCGTTGGGCATGGTGCGTTCTTGTTCAAGACCGTTAACCCAATCTTCAGATGTCCCGGCAAAAGATGACAGCGTGGTGAACGGGTCGCGTTGGGCTAAGCCCGCCACACCAGGGCAACAATAGGCCAAGTCCGGCGCCATCGGGCGACCAGGACGGTACTGAAAGGGGACGGCGATGGGTGCATTCTCTTCCGAGTCGGTCGACCTGCTGCGGGCCTACACGGCCCAGGCCAATCGCTACCCCATGCTGTCGCCCGAGCGCGAGCTTGAGCTTGCCAACCGCTGGGCCAGCGCCCAGGACCAGCGGGCGGCCGATGAGTTGGTCCACAGCCACATGCGCCTAGCCATCAAGATCGCCTCGCGCTACGCCCGGTCCGGCCTGCCGGTGGGCGATCTGGTGTCGGAGGCGAATATCGGCCTGGTGAAGGCGGTGCAGCGCTTCGATCCGTCGCGGGGCTTCCGGCTGGCCACGTATGCCTTGTGGTGGATCCGGGCGGAGGTGCAGTCCTACGTCCTACACAACTGGTCCATGCTCAAGGGCGGCAACACCGCCGCCCTGAAGCGTCTGTTTTTCAACCTGCGCCAGGCGCAGCGCCGTCTGGGCGTGCATGACCGCATGATGACGGACGACGAAGCGGCGCGTATCGCCGTCGAAATGGACGCGACGGTGGAGGAGGTGCGCGAAATGGAGCATCGCTTCGCCACCCCCGTCGCCTCGCTCAACGTGTCCATGGGCGAGGACAATGACCAGGAGGCCATGGATCTGCTGGCCGATGAGGCCGAATCGGTGGAAAGCCGCTTGGCTGAAGGCAGCGAGCTAAGCCAGCGCAAGGGCCTGATGCTGGACGCGTTGAAGGCCCTGGGCGATCGGGAGCGTCACATCTTCATCTCCCGCAACCTGGCCGACGAGCCGGTCACGCTGGAGCGCCTGGCGCAGCACTACGGTGTCAGCAAGGAACGCATCCGCCAGATCGAGACCGGTGCCTACAGCAAGGTGGCGCGGAGCGTTCGGCGCGCGGCGGAGGGTGGCACCACCGCCGCCCCCATCCTGCCCATGGCGGCCAAGCGCGCCAAGTCCGGCATGGGCCGGGTGCCCAGCGCCAATGACATCATGGCCGAGGCCGCGCGCTCGGCGGCTTAGTTCAGGTTCCCCTCAGGCGGCGGGCGCGGGCATCCGCCCGCTTGCCTTGTCCTCGCTTTTCAGTCCGCTTGCGCTCCCCGAAAAGCTCCGGCGGCCGCAGTCGCGGCCTAACCCGGTTCCCGTTGGAACTGGGTGGTCAGTGTCGGCTCAATAAAACTCAATCCCCAGCCGCCAAGCCTTCACGCCGGGGGTCGACGCCGCCCTCCAGGCCTTGGGGGGTGCGCTTGATGACGTGCAGGCCGCTGGGCATGGACTTCAATTCCACCTTCTGGCCCAGCGCTTCCAGGCCGGCCTTCAGCGGCGGGGCCCAGGGTCCGCTCTCCAGGGTGGTTGTGCCATTGCGGTTGATGATGCGCGGCAGGCTGACGGCTTCCTGCGCGTCCAGGCCCCAGTCCAGCGCCGCCACGATGGTTTCCGCGACATAGCCGATGATGGCCGGCCCGCCGGGCGACCCCACCACCAGCACGGGCTTGCCCGTCTGGTCGAAGACGATGGTGGGTGCCATGGATGAGCGGGGCCTTTTGCCCGCCGCCACGGCGTTGGCCACCGGCAGGCCGGTGCCGGGGGAGGTGGGGATGAAGGAAAAGTCGGTCAGCTGGTTGTTCAGCACGTACCCATCGACCGCCATGCCGGAACCAAAGGCGAATTCCACCGAGGTGGTGAAGGACACGGTCATGCCGTTCTTGTCGACCAGCGACATATGCGAGGTCGACGGGATGTCCGCCTGCCAGCCGGGGCCGTACAGCGCGCCCTGCTTCTGCGGCGGCACGCCGGCCGCCACCGGCCCTTGGGCGGCGTGCGCCGGGTCGATCAGCTTGGCGCGCTCCGCCAGATAGCCCTTGTCCAGCAGGCCGCGTGGCACGGTGACAAAGGCGGGATCGCCGACATAGAGGTCGCGGTCGGCGTAGGCCAGGCGGCTGGCCTCCACCATCAAGTGCCAGGCGGTGGGCGAGTCCTTGCCCAGGCCCTTCATGTCGAAATGCTCCAGCAGGCCCAGCATTTCCACGATGGCGATGCCGCCCGAGCTGCTGGGGCCCATGCTGCACACCTTCCATTGGTGGTAGGGCGTGCACAGGGGATCCCGCTCCTCCACTCTGTAGGCGGCCAGGTCCTGGGCGGTGACCAGGGCCGGGCTGCCCCCGGCCGTGTCGGCGGGCAGGGCGCTGTCGGCCAGATGCCGGGCCAAGTCCCGCCCCAGGACGCCGTGGTAGAACGCGTCCGGCCCCTGCGTCGCCAGCACCTCCAGCGTGTGGGCCATGGCCGGGTTGCGGAAGGTTTCCCCAGCCTGCAAGGGTGTGAGGCCGCCGTCGGATTCTGTGTGGAAGAACAAGGCCACCATGTCGGGCCGGTCCTTCAGGATGGGCGTCAGGCCCTTCAACAGCAGGGCCAGGCGGGGGCTGACGGTATAGCCGTCGCGGGCGAGCTTGATGGCCGGTTGGAACAGCGCCGCCCAGGGCAGCTTGCCATAGCGCTTGTGCGCCTCCGCCAACAGCGCGGGGATGCCTGGCGTGCCCACGGCCCGGCCGCCGTCGAAGGCGCGCATCAGGGGCATGGGCCGGCCGTCGGGGCCGACGAATCGGTCGGCGGTGGCGCCGGCCGGTGCCGTCTCCCGCCCGTCCAGCGATGCCAGATCGCCGGTCTTGGGGTCCCAGACCAGCATGTATCCGCCGCCGCCGAGGCCAGAGGACTGTGGTTCCACCAGACCCAGCACCAACTGCACGGCGATGGCGGCATCCACGGCGCTGCCGCCTTGACGCAACATGGCGTGTCCGGCCTCCACCGCCAGCGGATTGGCGGCCACCACCATGTCGGATTGGGTCCGAACCAGCGGACGCGGTGTGAAGGGGGACGCCAGTTCGGGATCGGCGCCTTGCGCCCACGCCGGGTGGCCGGCTGTCACGGGGATCAAGGCCAAGACGCTGGCCAGCAGGGCTGCGGCCAAGGATCTGTGGCCCCGGAAACCATGGTCCTGGGACGGGGGATGGGCGGTGGGGGCGGGCTGCCGGGCGGCTTTGTTCATGCCGTTACAATGGCATGGCGGAGCCCGGCTGAAAACCGCGGCGCGGGCGGCGCGGCAAGTGCGCGCAGGGTGGGGCGATGCTACCGCTACCATGCGCATAAAACAAAACGCGCCGCCCTGCTGGGCGGCGCGTTCCGTGTCTCCGGCCCGCAAATGATGCTCCTCAACGCCAGCGCCCAAGTGATGCCACCGGGCGCCAGCGGGTCGAGGATGAACCATCTCTCAGGTGAACAGGAATTCCGGCACCAGGCTTCCCCGGTGCCGGTTTATCCCGTCCGACCAGATCGGATGGATCAGAGGACTTCCACGCGATTGGCCTGCGGACCCTTCTGACCCATGCTGGTCGTCAGGCGCACCCGCTGCTCCGGCGTCAGGGCGCGGACGCCCGAACGCTCCAGCGCGGTGATGTGGACGAACACGTCCTTCCCGCCGCCATCGGGGGTCACGAAACCGAAGCCCTTGTCGGCGCTGTAGAACTTCACAGTGCCTTCGACCGTCTCGGTCGGGCCGCTGGACTCCCAGCCGCCGCCGCCGCCGCCGGCGCGGCGCGGGGCGCCAGCACCGAAGCTGTCACGACGCGGGCCGCCCATGCCGCCGCCCATGCCGCCGCCGCCGCCGCCCGGGGTGGCGGTGGATTCATCCACACTGTGGATGGCGGCAACCTGCGGACCCTTCTGGCCCTGCGACAGGTCGCAATTGATGGTGGTGCCGTCCGCCAGGCTGTCATGGCCGAAGGCCTGCACGACGGAGGCATGCAAAAAGGCGTCGGGCGACCCATCGGACAGGGTCACAAAACCAAAACCTTTGGTGGGGTTGTACCACTTGACGGTGGCGTTGACGCCCCGGCGGGTGATCTGCGGGCTCTGCGGAGAACGGCGCTCATACATGTGATTTGAACTCAACGTAGTCGATAAAGTGCTTGGCCGGGGGCACCGGTCGCAAGGACGGACCCTACCGCGCACCCTTCCCAAGCCAGATTTGGCCAAGCCGGATTTGGTTGCGCAGGATTTCCTCCTGTGTGTCAGTTTATACCGAAAAAAAAAGGACTGCACCAGCCATGCAATGGCCTGGATGCCAGTCGTTTGGGAGGTATCTGGCCAATCGCGCGCGCAATCCCGCGATCAAGCCGGATTCGCCCCAATAACGGGTAGCAATGCTGGGGCACAGACCCAAGATATGGGGATCTGAATTTGATCAGCCCGTGATCTTGATTTTCCACTGCTGAAGCTTGCGATAGATGGTCGACGGACTGATCTCAAGAAGGGCCGCCGCCCGTGGAACGTCGTCGCCCGTAGCCGCAAGCGCACGTTGAATCGCCTGTTTCTCCAGCCGCCATAAGGGCACGATCTCGGTCGCCCCGGCCGGCGCGTCGCCCCCTGGCATGGCGGATTCCTGGGGGATTCCGCGGCTGCCGCTTGTCCGGCCGCCACCGCTGGCCGTGCGTAGCGGTTCGGGCAGCATGGCGCGGGTGACCGCCGGCCCATCGTACAGGACGACCACGTTGCGCAGGATATTTTGCAACTGGCGGACGTTGCCGGGGAAGTCATAAGCCATCAAGGCCGATTCGGCATCCCCGTCCAGGCGCTGGAAGGCCTTTCCCTCCTCCGTCGCCATGTCCGCCAGGAAGTGGCGGGCGATCAGGCAGACATCGTCGTCGCGCTCCCGCAGGGGGGGCAGGTGGATGGGCACCACGTGCAGGCGGTAATACAGGTCCTCGCGGAAGCGCCCGGCGGCCACCTCGGCCAGCGGGTCGCGGTTGGTGGCCGAGATGAAGCGGACGTCCACCTTCTCCAACTGCGTGCCGCCCACGGGCTGGAACATGCCCGTCTGGACGAAGCGCAGGATCTTGGCCTGCAACTCCACCGGCATCTCGCACACCTCGTCCAGGAACAGGGTGCCCCCGTCGGCCTGGCGGGCCGCGCCGGCGCGGTCGCTGACGGCGCCGGTGAAGGCGCCCTTCACATGGCCGAAGATCTCGCTTTCCAGCAGGTCCTTGGGGATGGCGGCGCAGTTGATGGCGATGAAGGGCTGGTCGCGGCGGGGGCTGCAGCGGTGGATGGCGTCGGCCGCCAGTTCCTTGCCCGTCCCGCTTTCGCCGGTCAGGAAGACGCTGGCCCGGCTGGGGGCGACGCTTTCGATCAGGCGGTAGACCGTCTGCATCGGCGCCGACGCGCCGACGAAGGCGTGGAAGCTGCCCCGGTCCAACTCGCGGCGGTAATGGGCGACGATGCGGGTCAGCCGCCGCCGTTCCAGCGCGTTGCGCACGGTGACGATCAGGCGCGCGGCGGTGAAGGGCTTCACCAGGAAGTCGAAGGCGCCGTCGCGCATGGCTTCCACCGCCACGCTGATGGAGCCGTGGGCCGTCACCACGATCACCGGCAGGTCGGGGTGGGCCGCGTGGGTTGCGCGCAGCACCTCCAGCCCGTCGATGTCCGGCAGCTTCAGATCCAGCACCAGGGCGCCGGGGGTGCGCTGGCGCAGGCTTTCCAGCGCCTGCGCGCCGGTTTCCTGATGCTCCACCTCATACCCTTCGCTGTGCAGATACTCGGTGTAGACCCGGGCCAGGGGGGCGGTATCCTCGACGAGTAGCACCCGGTTGAGATCCGACTCGGTCATTTGCCTATCTGGTGGTGCGGGTGGACGTGGCGCGGGTGGACAAGGCGGAGCGGCGCTTGGGACAAACGTGCGACGCGAGGCTGGAACCCGTATCCCCACTCGGACGCCGTTGGACCGCACGCGCGTTTCAGCATGGCCATTTCAACCGTCACGCAATCTCTGTACAATATGTTTCCGTATTAATGTTCCACGGGGCTGGTTCCACGCATGGCTGCCCAGCAGGGCTCAAAGGGTGCGGCGTTGCCTCAGGCGTCCATCAAGGATCGCTTCGTCGCCTGGTGGGAAGGCTATGACCTGGCGACGCTGCTCAGCCGCCGTCCGCCTGCGGACGAGGCTGACGCGGGCGATGCCGGTGGCCACCCCCGGCAGGCGTCGACGCAGTCCTCCACCGACCGTCGCACACTGAACCGCACCGGCAAGCCCCTGTGGACGGCCACCCGCGTGCAGGTGGCGGAAAAGATTTGGGGTGAGGGCTACGCCACCCCCGGCGGCAACGACCATATCCCCTCCCTGGTGAAGCCCCTGGGCCTGAACCCGGCGATGAGCGTGCTGGACCTGGCGGCCGGCCTGGGCGGGTCCACCCGCAGTATGGCCTCGCAGTTCGGCGCCTGGGTCACGGGGCTGGAGTCGAACCCCGTGTTGGCGGAGGCCGGCATGTTCCGGTCGCACAAGGCCGGCATGGCCCGCCAGGCGCCGGTGCAGGCTTACGACCCGGAAACCTTCTCCTGGCCCAAGCGCGTGGACGCGGTGTTCGCCAAGGAGGGCTTTTACACCGTCCGCAACAAGGACGGCCTGCTGGACGCGGTGGAGGCGGCGCTGAAGCCGCGGGGACATTTCCTGTTCACCGACTATGTACTGGACAAGGCCCGGGCCAGCGGCCCGGTCTTCAAGGGCTGGCTGGATCATGAGCCGGTGGAACCCCATCCCTGGACCGTGGACCAGTATGCCCAGGGGCTGCAGCAGCGCAACCTGGACATCCGCATCACCGAGGACCTGTCCGACCTGCATCGCGGCCTGATCCTGAGCGCCATCCAGGGGCTGGTGGCGCACCTGGAACAGCACAGCATGGACCATCAAACCAAGGTCGCGGTGGTGGAGGAGGTGGAGCTGTGGGCCCGCCGTGTGGCGGTGCTGGACGCGGGCATCCGGCTCTATCGTTTTTACGTCCTGAAGCCGGCGGATATCAGCTGATCACTTTTACGGCATGACTCAGGTTGACAGGCGGGGCCGCCCTTACTATTTTCCCGGCCTCGACCGTGATCCCCATCCAAGTGCCCGAGTCCAAATCATGAAGATCGTGAACTCCCTGAAGTCGATGAAGACCCGCCACAAGGCTTGCCGCGTTATTCGCCGCAAGGGTCGCGTCTACGTCATCAACAAGCAGAACCCGCGCTTCAAGGCCCGTCAGGGCTGATTTAGCGTTTTCTGCCCCTTGGCCGGTTCGCCGGCCATCGGAACCAAAAACCGCGCCTGAATGAAGGCGCGGTTTTTGTTTTGATGTTTTATGGGCTTCTCCGGCCCCGGAGATCCGCCTCGCGCATGAAAAAGCCCCGCCGGCTGCTGTCGGCGGGGCTTCTCTCGTTGGCTGGCGACTCCGGGCGGAGTCGCCAGCGTCATCCGCTTACCAGACCTTGCAGGCCTTGGCGCCGCGATTCATGGGGGCGTCGGCCTTGCAGTTGAAGGCTTTGGCGAACTCCGGATTGTTGGAGACGACGCCGTTCACCCGGTATTCGGAGAGCGCGTGGACATCGGTTTGCGCCTGGGTGCGGCGCGCCTGGTCACGCTGGTTGCTGCACCACACCTGGGCATAGCCTAGGAAGAACTTCTGCTCTTCCGTGAAGCGGCCCTCCTTCTTGGCGGGAACGCCCTTCAGGGTGGCCAGTAGGGCTTTCAGCGCGATGGCGTGGCCGCCGTTGTCGGCCAGGTTCTCCCCCAATTCGGCTTTGCCGTTCAGGTGCACGTCATCCATGGCGATGAAGCCATCGTATTCATCGACGACGCACTGGGCGCGCTGCTTGAACTTGGCAGCGTCCTGCTTGGTCCACCAGTCCTTCAGGTTACCGTTCTTGTCGAACTGCCGGCCCTGGTCGTCGAAGCCGTGTGTCATCTCATGGCCGATGACGGCACCGATGGCGCCATAGTTGATCGCGTCGTCCGCGTCGGCGAAATAAAACGGTGGCTGCAGGATGCCAGCTGGGAAGTTGATGTCATTCTCTGTCGGGTCGTAATAGGCGTTCACGGTGGGCGGGCTCATCTGCCATTCGGCCCGGTCGTGCGGCTTGCCGATTTTGGCCAGCTGGCGCGCGGTCTCGAACGCGTTGGCGCGCTGGACGTTGCCCACCAGATCGTCCTTCTTCACCTCCAGTTTGGAATAGTCGCGCCATTTGTCGGGGTAGCCGATCTTGTCGACGATGGTGTCCAGCTTCTCGTGCGCCCGCTTCTTGGTCTCCGGGCTCATCCAGTCCAGCTGGTCGATGTCGACCGAGTATGCCGCCTTCAGGTTCTTCACCATGGTTAGCATCTTGGCTTTTTGATCAGGGCCGAAGGCGGCCTTGACGTAGTACTTGCCCAGGTCTTCCCCCAGGGCATTGTCCGTCGCTGCCACGCACCGCTTCCACCGCGGCAGGTTCTGTTCCGTGCCATAGAGGGTCTTGGCATAGAATGCGAAACGCTCATCCACGAAAGCCTGGGACAGCCAGGGTGAGAAGCTGTGGGCGACATGCCAGGTGAGGTAGGCCTGAATGTCGGCGACGCTGGACGACCTGATGACGTCTCCGACGGCCTTCATGAAGTCCGGCACGGCGATGTTCAGGGTCTTGAAGGCGGGGGCGCCGGTCGCCTTGAAATAGGCGTCCCAGGCGAAATCCGGGGCCAGCTTGGCCAGTTCACCCGTGGGCTTCTTATGGTAGGTCTTTTCCGGGTCGTTACGGTCGGCGAGGTTCAGCGAGGCCTTGGCCAGGGCCGTTTCGATGCCCATGACCGCCTGCGCCTTGGCGTCGGCCGTGGTCTGGTCGTCACCCAGAAGCATGAAGGTACGGGCCACGTGGGCCACATAGGCCTTGCGCGTCTCCTCCGACTTGGCGTCATCGCGGGTGTAGAAGTCGCGTTCCGGCAGGCCGATGCCGCCCTGGTCGGCGATGGCGATGTCGCGCGTGGCGTCCTTGAAATCGGTCAACGCGCCGAAGCCGAAGAAGACGTCGGCACCCACATCATGCAGTGTGGCCACCAGCGGGGCCAACTGCTCCTTGGCGGTCAGGGCCTTGATCCGGTCCAGCAGCGACTGGATGGGCGCGGCGCCCTTGGCATTGGCGCCGGCTTCGTCCATGCAGGCCGCGTAATAGCCGCCCACGCGCTGATTGTCGGCGTTGGGATGAGCCACCACATCTTCCAGCGCCGTCTTCAGGATGGTCTGGTTGCGCTCATGCAGGGCGTTGAAACTGCCCCACCGCGACTGGTCGCTGGGGATGGGGTTGGACTTGAGCCACGGCCCGCAGGCGTACTGGTAGAAGTTCTGACAGGGGTCGACCGACTCGTCGACCTGCGGCAGGGCCGCTTCCGTGGCAGACGCCTTGTCGGCAGGCCTGCTCTCTGCGGCCGTCGCCGCGAAGGGCAGGGCCACCAGGGCTGTCGCCAGGGCGATGGGGGCCGCGCGATTCAGGATCCCCGCGATCGGTTTGCTCATGTGGGGTGCTCCACCTTTTGTCGTCATGTTTTTGGAAATGCGATGGGGCGCCGGCATCATGCCGGCGCCCCGACTCGGATGGGCCTCACCAGACGCGGCAGGCCTTTTCGCCGGCCACCATCTTGTCGGTGGGTTTGCAGTTAAAGGCCTCCGCGAACTCCTTCATGTTCGACAGGGTGCCGTTGACGCGGAATTCACCCAGGGAGTGCGGGTCGGTCTGGGCCTGCAGGCGCCGGTATTCGGGCCGCGCCTCGCCGCACCAGACCTGGGCGAAGCCGTAGAAGAAGCGCTGGGCCGCCGTCAGGCCGCCGATCTTCTCCTCCTTCTTCGGCCCCAGCCGTTCCAGCAGCGCGCGATAGGCCACCCGGATGCCGCCGTTGTCGGCGGTGTTCTCGCCCAGCTTCAGCTTGCCGTTCTCCTTCACGTCACCATCGGCGACATAGCCGCCGTACTGGTCGACCAGGCATTGGGCGCGGGTCTTGAACCTGTCCGCGTCCTCGGCGGTCCACCAATCCTTCAGGTTGCCGTCGCCGTCGAACTTGCGGCCCTGGTCGTCGAAGCCATGGGTGATCTCATGGCCGATGACCACGCCGATGGCGCCGTAGTTCACGGCATCGTCGGCCGCGTCGTTGAAGAAGGGCGGCTGCAGGATGCCGGCGGGGAAGTTGATGTCGTTATGGGCGGAGGAATAATAGGCGTTGACCGTGGGCGGGGTCATGGACCACTCGCCCTTGTCCACCGGCTTGCCGATCTTGGCCATGTCGTAGCGGAACTCGAATCGCTCGGCCCGCAGCGCGTTGCCCAAGGCGTCGGTGCGGCTGACGGTCAGGGTGCCGTAGTCGCGCCACTTGTCGGGATAGCCGATCTTGGCGGTGAAGGCGTCCAGCTTGGCGTGGGCCTTGGCCTGGGTCTCCGGGCTCATCCACGTGAGGGTGGGGAAGGTCTGATCCAGCGACTTACGGATGTCGGCCACCATCTGCAGCATCCGAGCCTTCTTCTCCGGCCCGAAGGCGCGGGCGACGAAGTACTTGCCGAGATCCTCGCCCAGCGCGTTGTCGGTGGCGGACACGCACCGCTTCCAGCGTGGCTTCATCTCCTGGGCGCCGCGCAGGGTGCGCTCATAGAAATTGAAGTTCTCCTGCACGAAGGCGTCGGGCAGCCAGGTGGCGTAGGCGCTCAGCGTGCGCCAGGTCAGATAGGTCTTGATGTCGTCCAGGCTCAGGCGGTGGATCAGCTCATTCTCCCGCTTCATGAAGTCGGGGTTGCTGACGTTGAGCGAGGCCGGCGGGGTCAGCCCGGCGGCGTGGACGTAGGCCTTCCAGTCGATCGCCGGGTCCAGATCCCGCAGTTCGGCGAAGGTCTTGAGGTGGTAGCGGTTCTCCGGCTCGCGCATCGTGGTGCGGTCCATGGAGGCGTCGGCCAGCTGCGTTTCGACGCGCATGACCGTCTGGGCCTTGGTCGCCGCCGCCGCCGCCGGCACGCCCGCCAGTTCCAGCATCTTCTGGATGTGGGTGACGTAGGCCGCGCGCTGCTGCTTGGACTTCTCGTCATCGCGGAAATAATAGGGCTTGTCCGGCAGGCCCAGGCCACCCTGGTAGACGCCGGTGATGACCTGGGTGGCGTCCTTGAAGTCCTGCTGCTGGCCCACACGGTGGAAGGCGTTGACGCCCGACATGTGCAGGTCGATCAGCAGGCTGGTCAGGCCCTTCTTGCTCTTCAGGCCGTTGATCCGGGTCAGCACGGGCTGCAATGGCGCCAGGCCCCGCACCTCGATGCCCTTCTCGTCCATGCACGCGGCGTAGAAGTCGGCCACGCGCTGGCTCTCCGGCGTCGGATGGGCGGCCAGCTTGTCCAACTCGTCATGCAGCAGGGCCAGGTTGTCGTCGGCCAGCTTGTTGAAGCTGCCCCAGCGCGGCTGGTCGGCCGGGATGGGGTTGCGCTTGTTCCATACGTTGCAGGCGTGCAGGAAGAAGTTCTCGCAAGGGCTGACGTCGTTGTCGACCACCGGCAGGCCGGGGGCGGGGGGCGTGGTCGCTGGCGCCGGAGTCGCGGCGGGTGCCGGCGGCGGGGGCGCCGTGGTCCCGGTGGATTGGCAGCCGGCCAGGCCGGCGGCGATCAAGGTGGCCAGTGCGGCCGATGCGGTAAGGCTGCGTACCCCGGACATGATGACCATCATCTGTTGTTGTCGTTATGTGCCCGGGCGGTCCGCCTTTTGGGACGGCCCCGCTGCCCACGGTCGCCGCCTGAAACCTTCCGGGATCACCATCACCTTTCCCTGAAAATTTCATCCAGGCGAAATGATTTGATGGCCGCGACAGTACCATAGGGCCGGCGACGTCAGGAAAGCGCCTTGTGTAACCGCTCTGTAACCGGGGCCGCATCCGGCGGCAGCAGCCGCGCCAGATTGTCGCGCAGGCCTTGGGGGGCGGCCGGCGCGTCGGGCCAATCCCGGGCCAGGTCCTCCAGCGCCGCGAGGTACAGCCGCTCGGCCTCCAGCTCCGCCGCCTTCACCGCTTGCCGCAAGGCGTCGGCGGGCAGGGCCTTGAGGGCGCGGCGAACCTGGCGCAGGGGGGCGATGATGGGCTCGCGCCAGTGATGGGCGAGGCCCCGCGCCGCCGCCATGTCGTCCTGGGTCAGCGTCCGGCCCCGTGCCGCCGCCCAGGCCCCCCAAAGCAGCAGGGGCACGTCGGCGCCGTGCGCGTCCTGTGCCTCCAGACAGACCTCCGCGACGCCCGGCCGGGCGTAGACGGCCAGGGCGTAGGGCCATAGGCCAGGGGCCTCAGGCAACGGGCTCGCCGACATAGATGCCCAGGCCGCGGGCGGTGCGCACCAGGGTGCCGTCCACCTCCACCGCCGCATAGGCCTTGATGGCGTCGGCGATGGGCACGTCGATGACCTTGCGGTTGGACCAGGCGACCATGCGGTCGTACCGCCCTTGCGCGATCAGGTCCACGGCATGGACGCCGAAGGCCGATGCGATCAGCCGGTCGCGCGCGTTGGGGGAGCCGCCGCGCTGCACATGGCCCAGGACGGTGACACGGGTTTCGGCCCCCGTCGCCTCCGCGATCAGGTGGCCCAGATAGCCGCCGATGCCGCCATAGCGTTTCTGCCCGTCGGTGAATTCCTGGCGCGCCTTGCCGCCGCCGGGCAGGGCCGCCGCCTCCGACACCACCACCAGGGCGAAGTTGCGGCCCTGGGCGCGAATCTGGCGGATGCGGTTGGCCACGCCCTCCACCGTCCAGGGGATTTCCGGCAGCAGGATGACGTCCGCCCCACCGGCGATGCCGGCGGCCAGGGCGATGTGGCCGGCATCGCGCCCCATGACCTCCAGCACCATGACGCGGGCGTGGCTGGCGGCCGTCGGCTGCAGGCGATCCAGCGCCTCCGTCGCCACGGCGACGGCGGTGTCATAGCCCACCGACACTTCGGTCAGGCCCAGATCGTTATCGATGGTCTTGGGAATGCCCACCAGGTTCAGGCCGCCCTGCTGCGCCAGGTGGCGCAGGATGGCCAGGCTGCCGTCACCGCCGATGCCGATCAGCGCGTCCAGGCCCAGTTCCTTGTAGCCGTTGATGATCTCCTCGGATCGGTCCTTCTTGCCGCCGTCCGGCATGGGATAGGCGAAGGGGTCGCCCTTGTTGGTGGTGCCCAGCACCGTGCCGCCCTGGCGCAAGATGTTGCCGTCCAGCTGACCCGGCAGCAGCGCGCGGTGGCGGACGGGCCGATCCAGCAGGCCATGGGTCCCTTCCTCGATGCCCAGCACCTGCCAGCCATAGGTGGTGACCGCCCGATGGACCACGGCGCGGATGACCGCGTTCAGGCCGGCGCAATCGCCGCCGCTGGTCAGGATGCCGATACGCTTGCCGCCGCCCATGCCGTCACTCATCATCAGGTGTCCCGCCCACCGAAGCCATCCGCGAGACCTGAGTTTGCGGAAAACCGGACCTGCCCGCAATCGCCGAACGCCATGCCGAAAGGCAGCACCCCTGCCGCCGGATTTCTGGTATAGAACGCCGGTGATCGAGACCAGTGAACGCTAAAAGGCACGGATGACTGAACAACACACCCTGAAGGAGAAGCTGGCGACGCTTCGGGTGGAGCATCGTGACCTCGATGACATCATCACCCGCCTGACGGGACAGTTTCCGGTGGACCAGCTGCAGATTCAGCGTCTGAAGAAGCGCAAGCTGCTGCTCAAGGACTTGATCGCCCGCCTGGAAAGCCAGTTGCTGCCCGACATCATCGCTTGATGTCGGTTGATGGCGCCCGGGGCATCCGCCCGGGCGTGGCCGTCATGCGGTGCCGGCGCTTGCGAAGGCGCCGCCCCCTCCTATAATCCGGCGCTTCCTTTAGAGCGGGGGGAGCATCACCGGTGAGCCAGCATCCTGAAAACGCGCCGTTAGTCGGCATCATCATGGGCAGCCAGTCCGACTGGGCCACCATGCGCCATGGCGCCGCCGTGCTGGAGGCGCTGGATGTCCCGTTCGAGACGCGCATCGTCTCCGCCCACCGCACCCCGCATCGTCTGGTCGACTACGCCACCACCGCCCGTGATCGCGGGCTGAAGGTCATCGTCGCCGGCGCCGGCGGTGCCGCCCATCTCCCGGGCATGGCGGCCGCCATGACGCCGCTGCCGGTGTTCGGCGTGCCGGTGGAAAGCCACGCGTTGAAGGGCATGGACAGCCTGCTGTCCATCGCCCAGATGCCGGGCGGCATCCCCGTGGGCACGCTGGCCATCGGCAAGGCCGGCGCCATCAACGCCGCCCTGCTGGCCGCCGCCGTGCTGGCCCTGAACGACAAGCGCCTGGCCGACGCGCTGGATGCCTGGCGCGCCGCCCAGACCGCCCGCGTGGCCCTGGAACCCCAGGACGAGGCATGAGCGCCCAGGCGATCACGGTCGTTCCGCCCGGTTCGACCATCGGCATGCTGGGCAACGGCCAGTTGGGCCGCATGACGGCGCTGGCCGCCGCCAACCTGGGGTATCGCACCCACGCCTACGGGCCGGACGGGGACAGCCCCTGCGCCCAGGTGGCATCGGTGGAAACCCGGGCCGCCTTTGACGACTGGACCGCGCTGGAGGCCTTCGCCCGGTCGGTCGACGTGGTGACGCTGGAGTGGGAGAACATTCCCACCGCCACCATCGATTTCCTGGCCGCCCGTGTGCCCACCTTCCCGGGATCCGGTGTCCTGGCGGTGGCCCAGGACCGGCTGGAGGAGAAGCGCTTCGCCAACAGCCTTGGCATCGGCACCGCGCCCTTCCGCGCCGTGACCGACGTGGCGTCCCTGCGGGCCGCCGTGGCGGAGCTGGGCACGCCGTCCATCCTCAAATCCACCCGCATGGGCTATGACGGCAAGGGGCAGGTGCGGCTGAACGCCGATACCGATTTGGCCGCCGCGTGGCGCGCGCTGGGCACCACCGACGCCGTGCTGGAAGGCTTCGTACCCTTCGCCTGCGAGGTGTCGGTGATCGTCGCCCGGCGGGCGGACGGCGTCATGGCCGCCTTCCCGGTGGTGGAGAATCGCCACGCCAAGGGCATCCTGGATGAGACGTTGGTGCCGGCGGCGGTGACGCCGGCCGTCGCGGCGGAGGCGGGGCGCATCGCCCAGGCCCTGACCGAGGCGCTGGACGTGGTGGGCCTGCTGGCGGTGGAGATGTTCGTGACCGCCGAGGGCCGGGTGCTGGTCAACGAGGTGGCGCCGCGGCCTCACAATTCCGGCCACTGGACCATGGATTTCTGCGTCACCAGCCAGTTCGAACAGCTGGTGCGTGCCGTCTGCGGCCTGCCGTTCGGCGCCACCGATATCCTGGCGCCGTGCATGATGAAGAACCTGATCGGCGATGATGTCGACCAGTGGCACGCCCTGCTGGCTGAACCGGGCGCCCACCTGCACCTCTATGGCAAGGCGGAGGCGCGCCCCGGTCGCAAGATGGGGCATGTGAACCGCCCCCGTTGAGGCGGCTGGTGTTTCCTGGGGTGCCCGCTCCCGCGACCCGGGGTCGCGGGGGCATGGCTCGGCCTATGGGGCGCCGGGTCTATAGCCGGCTGCTTTTGATCGGAAGCACAGCCGGCTCTCGCTGAGGCTGTCCGCGAGCAGCTTGACGCCCAAAGGCGAGTTCGCCTCTGGGCGATCTTCTCTAGTCCTCGCCGTCGCCCGGCTCCAGCCGTTTGCCGTCCATGTCCGCCGTCTGGCGGTCCTGCTGCTGCTGGTCGGCCGTGCGTTCGGCCTTGGTGCGGCCGTGGATGACGCGGTTTTCCGCGGCTTTCACCGCCCGCTCCTCCTTGGCCTTTTGCTTACGGAACCGGTTCAGGTTGACGACGTCGCCCACGGCTGTCTTTCCCCTCGTCGCTCGTCCCAGCGGACCTGAAGCCGGCGCACCCGTGATGGGCCGCCGGATGCCTTCTCGTCCAAGTCACTAACCTAACCTTAACCCAGGATCTGCATTGTTCAAGACGGGTTTGTTCGGCCAGGCCTAACGGGGTATGAAATGCCCGGTGCGACGGGTGGCATTTGATCGATAAACCCAGGCAGTTGTTAACCATGTTGGCTTCGGCGGTCCGGCGAATTCTGTGCTTCGCCTTGGATGCCGGGCCGCTTTTATTCGAGGGCTAGGGCGGTATGGACGGTTCTGGGGACGGTGTGGCCAGGCGGCGGCGGCGGGCGACACCGGTGTCGCCCGCGCCGGCGGCAAGCCCGGGTGACACGGCGCCGGCGCGGCGCACCGTCAACCTGGCGCTGCAGGGCGGCGGCTCGCATGGCGCCTTCACCTGGGGTGTGCTGGACCGCCTGCTGGAGGATGGCCGCCTGGATGTCGAGGGCATCAGCGGCACCAGCGCCGGCGCCGTCAACGGCGCCCTGCTGGCCTATGGCCTGCTGACCGGCGGGCCGGAGGCGGCGCGGGCGCTTCTGCACCGGCTGTGGCGACGCATGGCCAAAAGCTCCGCCGCCGGCCCCTTGCAGCCCACCTGGCTGGACTGGATGACGGGCGGGGCTGCCCGCCGCAACCTGGACCATTCACCGGTTTACGCCGGCCTGGACCTGATGGTTCGCCTGATGTCGCCCTATCAGTTCAACCCGCTGGGCCTGAACCCCATGCGCGATGTGCTGGATGGGCTGGTCGATTTCGAGGTGCTGCGCCGCTCGGATGCCGTGCGGCTGTTCGTCAGCGCCACCAACGTCAACCGCGGCCAGCTGCGGGTGTTCAAGGGCCAGGACCTGTCCATGGATGCCCTGCTGGCGTCGGCCTGTGTGCCCATCCTGTTCCAGGCGGTGGAGATCGACGGGGAACCGTACTGGGACGGCGGCTACATGGGCAATCCCACCCTGCACCCCCTGCTGCATGAGTGCCGGGCCACCGATATCCTGGTGGTGCAGGTCACCCCCCTGCAGCGGCCGGCCGTGCCCACGGCGCCCAGCGCCATCGTCGACCGCATGAGCGAGATCGGCTTCAACGCCACCTTGCTGCGTGAGCTGAAGTCGCTGGAGTTGATCAACCGCCTCTGTGCCGACCATGGCATCGATCCGGCGGAGGCCGGCGTCCGGCCCGTCTTCCTGCACGTGGTGGAACCGGGCACGGGCATGGCCGATCTGGGCGTCTCCAGCAAACTGAACGCCGATTGGGGTTTCCTGACCGAACTGCGCGACATGGGCCGGGCGGCGGCGGCCGAGTGGCTGGACCGCTGCTACGATCAGGTGGGCCGCGAAAGCAGCTTCGCCGCCGCGCGGGCGGTCATCTGAAAACGAAATCCCTTTCAAGGCCCGTTCCCCCGCGCCTGCTGTCCTTTGGGAGGGCAGGGACGGTTGAGGCTTGGCCTCCGGTCCCGACCCGCTAGGATGGATGCAGGCTGTTGATCTGGCTCATGGCCCCCCGCCGGGGGGCCTGCCACGATGGGCGGCACTGATAAAAGCGGGGCCCTTTGGCGGCCACCGGGGAGGGATAAGCGGATGAGCGGACGCTACGCGGAAGTCTACAACCGGTCCTTGGCGGATCCCGAGGGCTTTTGGGGGGACGCGGCCCGGGCCATCGACTGGATCCATTCCTGGGACCAAGTGTTGGATGATAGCCGCGCGCCCCTGTTCCGCTGGTTTTCCGGCGGCCAGCTGAACACCTGCTGGAACGCCCTGGATCGCCACGTGGCCGCCGGGCGGGGCGAGCAGGTGGCGCTGATCCACGACAGCCCCGTCACCGGCACCGTCACCAAGTACACCTACCGCGAACTGCTGGACCTGACGGCGCGCTTCGCCGGCCTGCTGGCGGCGCAGGGCGTGGTGAAGGGCGACCGGGTCATCCTCTACATGCCCATGGTGGCGGAGGCAGCCATCGCCATGCTGGCCTGCGCCCGCCTGGGCGCCATCCATTCCGTCGTCTTCGGCGGCTTCGCCCCGCGGGAATTGGCCACCCGCCTGGATGACGCCCGGCCCAAGGTGGTGGTCTCCGCCTCCTGCGGCATCGAGGGCGCGCGGGTCATCCCCTACAAGCCCTTGCTGGACGCCGCCATCGCGCAGGCGACGCACAAGCCCGACCGCTGCATCATCCTGCAACGCCCGCAGGAACCGGCGACCCTGATACCGGGCCGCGACATCGACTGGACCGAGATCGAGGGGGCGCCGCCGCACGCCTGCGTGCCCGTGGCGGCCACCGACCCGCTCTACATCCTCTACACCTCCGGCACCACGGGCCAGCCGAAGGGCGTGGTCCGTGACAACGGCGGCCACGCCGTGGCCCTGAAATGGACCATGGAGCATTTCTATGGCCTGCGCCCGGGGGAGGTGTTCTGGGCCGCCAGCGACGTGGGCTGGGTGGTGGGGCACAGCTATATCGTCTATGGGCCGCTGCTGCATGGCGCCACCACGGTGCTGTACGAGGGCAAGCCCGTGGGCACGCCTGACGCCAGCGCCTATTGGCGGGTGATCAGCCAGCACAAGGTGGCCATGCTGTTCACGGCCCCCACGGCCTTCCGCGCCATCAAGCGCGAGGACCCGGAGGGACTGCTGATCAAGAACTTCGACCTTGCGTCCTTGCGCCAGCTGTACCTGGCCGGCGAGCGGTCGGACAGCGACACGCTGCGCTGGGCCGAAACCCACCTGAAGGTACCCGTCATCGACAATTGGTGGCAGACGGAAACCGGTTGGCCGGTGGCGGGCAATCCGATGGGACTGGGCCTGATGCCGGTCAAGCACGGTTCCGTTTGCCGGCCGCTGCCGGGGTGGGATGTGCGGGTGCTGGACGGGCAGGGGCATGAGGTGCCGGCCGGCACGCTGGGCGCCGTCACCGTGCGGCTGCCGTTGCCGCCCGGCGCCCTGCCCACGCTGTGGAACGCGGAGGAGCGTTTCATCCGCAGCTACCTGTCCGAATATCCCGGCTTCTACCAGACCTCGGACGCCGGCTACGTGGATGAGGACGGCTATCTCTTCATCATGGCGCGCACCGACGACATCATCAACGTCGCCGGCCACCGCCTGTCCACCGGCGCCATGGAGGAGGTGCTGGCCGGTCATCCCGATGTGGCGGAGTGCGCCGTGATCGGCGTGCATGACGCGCTGAAGGGCCAGTTGCCCCTGGGCTTCCTGGTGCTGAAGGCCGGCGTCGCCCGTCCGCACGAGACCATCGTGGCCGAGGTGGTGCAGCGGGTGAGGGAGGTGATCGGCCCGGTGGCGGCCTTCCGTCAGGCGCTGGTGGTCGACCGCCTGCCCAAGACGCGGTCCGGTAAAATATTGCGGGCAACCATGCAAAAGATTGCGGACCACGAGGCCTGGGCCATGCCCGCCACCATTGACGACCCGGTGATTCTAGAGGAGATCGGGACCGCCCTGGCGGCTGCGGGATTCGGTGGAAAATCCCTTCCAGATCAATGACCTGCCATAGCGCACCTGCCGCTTCGGGGTACCTCGCATGTGGCAAAATTGTGACGGTGCGTTGACCGATCTGCGGCCCTTATTGCCAAAGTGGGTTGACTGGCCCGCGTGCCCTGCATACCGTCTGCCTCGAAGTTTGGTACGGGTTGAACGGGCGGGCAAAATCAGGCAGCTGGAAAACCAGCGCCGCTGGGAATGTGAAAGGGCCGCAGCGCAATAGCTGCGGCCCTTTCCGTTTTAGTCTCTGTCAAACGGCCAAGGAGGCAGGCCCGGGCGGATCGCCACCCGGGCCGCCGTCACCCTCAGTTCGTGGTCTGGCTGGCCGGCAACGCGGTCGAGCCCTTGCCGAGGTTGGCGATGGGGATGTGCTTCGGCTTGGCCGTCTCGGGCACCTCACGCACCAGGTCGATATGCAGCAGGCCATTCTCCAGCGCCGCGCCGGTCACCCGGATGTGTTCGGCCAACTGGAAGCGCCGTTCGAAGGCGCGGGCGGCGATGCCGCGGTGCAGATACTGTGTCTCCTGCGCCTGATCGTCCTTGCGGGACTTGCCAATGACCGTCAGCGCGTTTTCCTGCGCCACGATGTCGATCTCTTCCTGGCTGAAGCCCGCCACCGCCATGGTGATGCGATAATCGTCATCGCCCCGCTTCTCGATGTTGTAGGGCGGGTAGGCCGTGCCCTGGTCCTCGGTCTTCAGCGCCGACTCCATCAAGCGGGTCAGGCGGTCGAAACCGACGGTGGAACGGAACAGGGGCGAAAGGTCATAGGTACGCATGATAATCCTCCGATAGAGCGATCACCCCGTCCCTCGGGCGCCATGCTGGCCGTCCCTGCGGTTGGGGTCTCATGCCGGCTCCAGGAACCCCTTCAGGGCATTCCCGCCGACGCGATTGCATTTGTGAACGCGCCGGCCGGATTTCAATAGGGGGGCGGATTTGTGGAAATCGCGAAAGGATAGATGCCGCTCCGGCCCTGCTTCTTTCCAAAGATTTAAGCCTTTGGTGGCACCCTCAAGCGTCACCTCCTGTGACCAGAAGGTGATCCCGGGGTCGCGCATGTTGCGGCCCGGGCCATTTCGATCTTACAGTTCCAAGACCGTGGCCGGGGTACGCCCATGGGATCACCCCTTGTGGCATCCCTCACAAGGTTTCCTGGGGTAGGCCCGGAGAAAGGGACGTCGTTGCTCGAGTCCAATGCCTTCTTCGACCGGACGTACGAGGAGACGATGGCCCTCCTGGTTGAGGCACGTAACTACGTGGCCTTCCAGGAAGCCAAAGACCAGCGGGGGCTGCCGCCCCAGGTTCGTCTGCAGATCAGCTACGAATCGCTCCGCGTCACCAGTCGCCTGACCCAGGTGATGGCCTGGTTGCTGGCCCTGAAGGCGCTCCATGCCCATGAACTGACGGCCGAGCAAGTGTTGGGTGAGCAGTTCGCGCTCTCCGGCGGGACCATCTGCAGCGACCCATCCGGCCCTGACAACAGCGAGTTGCCGTCCGGCTTGCGCTCCCTGCTGCAGCGCAGCCATAGCCTCTACATGCGCGCCGAGCGCCTGGAAGACCAGTACCGGCGCGCCGTGGCCTGACGCGCCTTGATCCGGCCCCCTGATTTCCCGCGCAGTCCTGCAGTACGTCCTGCGGAACCACGCGGACAGCAAAAAAGAGCGCCCCGGTTGGGACGCCCTTTTTTGAAAGCTCAACGGCGTGCGGCCAGGGCCGCCCGCGGCTTACTTCAGGCCCAGGCCCGAGAAGCGGCGGTTGAACTTGGCGATCTGGCCGCCGGTGTCGACCAGCTTCTGCACGCCCGTCCAAGCCGGGTGCGACTTCGGGTCGATGTCCAGGCGCAGCGTGTCGCCGGCCTTGCCCATGGTGCTCCGGGTCTTGAACGAGGTGCCGTCGGTCATCACGACGGTGATCTCATGGTAATCCGGGTGAATGTCAGCTTTCATGATCGCCCAAGTCCCAAAACAAATCTCGAAACGCGAAGCCGGGCTTATAGCCAAAACGGGCCCCGGGATCAACACCCGATCTCAAGCGTTCAGCGTGCCCAGACGGCACACCCACGCATGGCTTGATGGCATGCGGGCCGATTTCAGGGGCGAAAGTCGCCTTGGCCCTGGTTGCCCGACGGCGCTTGAGGCATTACCTAAGCCATCAGGCGGGCGGGGGCAAACCTTTCAATGAAGGGACGGCCGCTGCCGCGCCCAGGTTTGACAGATTGGAATCTTGCCGGTGACCGACGTCCCCCCGACCGCCGCGGCCTCAGCGCCTCCCGGCCGTAAGTCTTTGCGGCCCCTGGCCTTTCTGATGCCCTTCGTCCGGCCCTACATCTGGCACTCGGTGGGGGCGGGTATCGCGCTCATGGTGGCCGCGGCCACCACCATCGGCATGGGCCGGGGCCTGCAGGCCGTGGTGGACCAGGGCTTCGTCACCAGCAACCCGCAGCTGCTGGACCATGCGCTGCTGGCCATGCTGGGTGTCATCCTGGTGCTGGCGGGATCGACCTATGTGCGCTTCTCCCTGGTGTCCTGGGTGGGGGAACGGGTGGTGGCGGACATCCGCCGCGCGGTTTTCGACCATTTGGTGACCCTGTCGCCCAGCTTCTTCGAATCGACCCGCACGGGTGAGGTGCTGTCGCGCCTAACCACCGACACCACCCTGTTGCAGACGGTGGTGGGCTCCACCGTTTCCATCGCGCTGCGCAACTCCCTGATGCTGATGGGCGGCCTGATCATGCTGGCGGTCACCAGCGCCAAGCTCACGGCCCTGGTGCTGATCGTGGTGCCGCTGGTGGTGCTGCCCATCGTCATCCTGGGGCGGTCCTTGCGCAAACTCAGCAAGGCCAGCCAGGATCGCGTGGCCGACGTGGGTGCGCAGGTTGACGAGACGCTGGGCGGCATCCGCATCGTCCAGGCCTTCGGCCATGAGGCGATCGAGACGGCGCGCTTCGGCAGCCGGGTGGAGGATGCCTTCGACACCGCCGTGCGCCGCATCCGCGTGCGGGCGCTGATGGCGATGATCATCATCTCCCTGGTCATGGGGGCCATCGGGGTCATCCTGTGGATCGGTGGGCATGACGTGCTGGCCGGCCGCATCTCCGCCGGCCAGTTGTCGGCCTTCATCTTCTATTCCGTTCTGGTGGCCGGGTCCGTGGGCGCCATCTCCGAAGTGACCGGGGAGTTGCAGCGCGCCGCCGGCGCCATGGAACGGCTGGTGGATTTGCTGGACACCCGGCCTGACATCGTGGCCCCGGCCAACCCCGTGCCGCTGCCCACCCCGCCCATCGGCACCGTGGCGTTCGAGGGCGTGCGTTTCCACTATTCCGCACGGCCGGATCACGCCGCGCTGGAAGGTCTGGACCTGACGGTGGCGCCGGGTGAGACGGTCGCCATCGTCGGACCCAGCGGTGCCGGCAAGACCACCCTGTTCCAGCTGCTGCTGCGCTTCTACGACCCCCAGGCCGGCCGCGTGCTGGTGGATGGCGTGGACGTGCGCACCGCCGACCCGGCCGACGTGCGCGCCCGCTTGGGGATCGTCCCGCAGGAGGCGGTGATCTTCTCCACCAACGCGTGGGAGAACATCCGCTACGGCCGCCCCACGGCCACGGATGAGGAGGTGCGCGCCGCCGCCAGTGCCGCCCATGCCCTGGACTTCCTGGAGGCGCTGCCCGAGGGGTTGGGCACCTACCTGGGTGAGAAGGGCGTGCGCCTGTCCGGTGGCCAGCGCCAGCGCATCGCCATCGCCCGCGCCATCCTGCGCAACCCGAAAATCCTGCTGCTGGATGAGGCGACGTCGGCGCTGGACGCGGAAAGCGAGCGCGCGGTGCAGAAGGCGTTGGAAACGCTGATGAAGGATCGCACCACCCTGATCATCGCCCACCGCCTGGCCACCGTGCTGAACGCCGACCGCATCATCGTCCTGGACAAGGGCGAGATCGTCGCCAGCGGCCGGCACGAGGACCTGATCCGCCAGGGCGGCCTCTACGCCCGCCTGGCGGCCCTGCAGTTCGATGCGGCGAGGAGCATTGGGGACGCGGCGGAGTAGGTGGGGCGCCTCAAGGACTTTGATTTATAGCACCATGAACTATAGTTTATAGCGCTATAGGGTGACGGTGTGCGGATCTTCAAGACCAAGGGGGTGACGCGATTTACCCGCCGCGAGCGGATCGCCGATGCGAGTTTGAAGGAGGCGGTCGACCGAGCCGAGCGCGGGATCATCGACGCCGACTTGGGTGGTGGCCTCATCAAACAGCGTGTCGCCCGGCCGGGCCAAGGCAGGTCTGGATGATTTCGGATGATCGTGGCCTATCGGGCCGCCGGCCGTGCCATCTTCTTGTACGGGTTCGCCAAGAATGACCGCGAGAACATTGAGGACGATGAACTGCAGGCTCTTCGCATCATCGGCGCAAATTGGCTTGCGGCCACGGCCGAAAGGGTTGCGCAGGCCATGGAAGATGGGGATTTGAAGGAGATCGTCGATGACGACCAGGAAACCTAGCCGATTGACCGAAGAGATTTTGGAGATGGCTGCCGGTCAGCATCGTCTTGGAATCATGGACGACGCCACGTATCGCAAGATCACCGTGCGGCATCTCGGGGTGGGAACCCTGCCGTCGGCCGAGCCGATTTCGGGTGAGGAAGTCAAGGCGATGCGCGAACGGGCGCATCTCAGTCAAGCCGCGCTTGCCAGGTACTTGAACTTGACCACGGGTTATGTCTCACAACTAGAACGCGGCACAAAGCAGGCCAAGGGGGCGGCCCTCGTGCTGCTGAATGTCATCCGCCGCAAGGGGATAGACGCCCTTCTGTGAATTCAGTGCGCCCCGCCTTCATCACCGCTAATCGTCCGGCCACCGTGCTTAACGCTGACCGCATCATATTCCTCGACAAGGAGGAGATCGTCGCCAGCGGCGGCACGAGGACCTGATCCGCCAGGGGGCGGCCTCTACGCTCGCCTGGCGGCGCCGCCGTTCGACGAAACCAAGGGGAAGGGGCGAGGTGATGAAAGGACCAGTAGATCATATGAATATTGCTGCGATTGCTCGATTGCCTATTGATTTTGAATGTATTCTGTATCAGGTAATCCATTGCGTTCTTGATGGTGAGGGGCGATATGAATATAGGCCGTGGCCTCTTTAGATGCTGGTTGTCATTGTCATGTTTATGGATGGCTTTGGTAATTGCCTTTAATTATGACGATTTTCGCGGCACCCCCCTCATGAATAATATAGCAAATGCATTATGCAGATACGAATCGGTCTTGTGTGAGCTATGGGGTGCGGATTCGGATAAATCAAAGTCTTCAGTAGGCGCAATTTCCGTTCTGGGGCCGGATGGAAGAATATTAGAATTTCCTCCAGAAATGACGGAGCGCGAAGTCACTGTTGTATTGAGGCGCTTGTATTCTTTGAGCAATGATAATTCTAGAATATTTAATATCATTGCAGTTATTGTTTCTATTCCAATTATATTCGGATTAATAATGGCAATGGCTTATTGGACGACGAGAGGATTCATGGGTAAATCCAGCGATAAGCGCGAATAAAATCACGGTAACGCCATTTCTACTCAGTGCGCCCCACCCTCCAAATACGCCGCGCGCACCTGCTCGTTGGCCAGCAGTTCCCGGCCTGATCCCGTCAGCACCACCTCGCCGGACGCCAGCACATAGGCGCGGTGGGCCAGCTTCAGCGCGTGATAGGCGTTCTGCTCCACCAGCAGGATGGTCATGCCGCGCTCCCGGTTCAGCTGTTCGATGACCTGGAAGATCTGGCGGATGATGAGCGGGGCGAGGCCCAGCGAGGGTTCGTCCAGCAGCAGCATGCGCGGCCGGCTCATCAATGCGCGGGAGATGGCCAGCATCTGCTGCTCTCCGCCCGACAGGGTGCCGGCGCGCTGGGCCTGGCGCGTCTCCAGGATGGGGAACAGGGCGTAGCAGGTGGCCAGATCCTCGGCGAAATGGGCGGGGTCGGCCAGGGTGGCGCCCAGCTGCAGGTTCTCCAGCACCGTCATGCGCGGGAAGATGCGCCGCCCCTCTGGCACCTGGGCGATGCCCTGGGTGGCGATCAGGTGCGGGGGCATGCCCACCAGGCTGCGGTCCTGGAACAGGATCTGGCCCTGCGACGGCTGCGGATTGCCGCAGATGGTCATCAGCAGGGTGGATTTGCCGGCGCCATTGGCGCCGATGAGGGTGACGATCTCCCCCTCGTTCACCGTGACGTTGACGCCGCGCAGCGCATGCACGGGGCCGTAGCTGGCGTGAAGGTCGGACAGTTGCAGCAGCGGGCCGGCCATCACGGGCTCTCCGTGCCGGTGGTCGCCTCATCGGCGTCGGGCTCGCCCAGATAGGCCTTGATCACCCCTTCGTCATTGCGGATCTCGGCCGGGGTGCCGGCGGCGATGCGGGCGCCATGGTCGACGACGAAGATGCGGTCGGAGATGTCCATGACCAGGCCCATATCATGTTCGATCAGCAGGATGCCGATGCCGTGCTCGACACGGATGCCGACCAGCAGTTCGGCCAGCGCCCGGGTCTCGCGCGGGTTCAGGCCGGCGGCGGGCTCATCCAGGCACAGCAGCAGGGGGTTGGTGCTCATGGCGCGGGCGATCTCCACCCGGCGCTGCATGCCGTAGGAGAGATTGCCCGCCGCCTCATCCGCCACGGCCAGCAGATCCAGCCGGCGCAGCCAGTCGCGGGCGGTTTCCACCGCCGCGTCCTCCGCCGCGCGCCAGCCCTTGAGGTTCAGCAGGCCGGCGAAGGAGAAGGCGGACTGGGGCATCAGCGCCTGGTGCTGGGCCACCAGCAGGTTTTCCAGCACCGTCATGCTGGGGAACAGGCGGATGTTCTGGAAGGTGCGCACCACGCCGGTGCGGGCGACGCCGAAGCCCTTCAGTTTCTGCAGTTCGATGGGGCCCCGGACCGGGTGGCGCAGCAGCAGGCGCCCGGCGGTGGGTTTGTAAAAGCCGGTCAGGCAATTGAAGATGGTGGTCTTGCCGGCACCATTGGGGCCGATCAACGCGGTGATGCGGTTGCGCTCCGCCGTCAGGTCGACATGGTCCACGGCCAGCAGGCCGCCGAAGCGCATGGTCAGGCCCTGCACGTCCAGAAGGGGCTCCGTACTCATCAGGAGGTGGCCTCCGCCATGGATTTGGCTTTGCGGGCGGACAGGGTGATCGTGGGCGTGCGGCCGGACAGCAGGCCGCCGGGCTTCCAGATCATGATCAGGATCATGGCGAGGCCAAAGGCCAGCATGCGGTAGTCGGCGAAGCTGCGCGCCAGTTCCGGCAGCACGACGATGAACAAGGCGGCGATGATGACGCCGGCCTGGCTGCCCATGCCGCCCAGCACGACGATGGCCAGGATGGTGGCCGATTCCATGAAGCCGAAACTTTCCGGGCTGACGAAGCCCTGGCGCGCCGCGAAGACGCACCCGGCCAGGCCGCCCATCAGGGCGCCGGTGGCATAGGCCGAAACCTTCACCATGGTGGGGTTGATGCCCAGGGAGCGGCAGGCGATCTCATCCTCACGCAGCGCTTCCCATGCCCGGCCGATGGGCAGGCGGCGCAGGCGGCCGACCGTGTAGGCCGCCAACGCGGTCAGCGCCAGGATGACCAGGTAGAGGAAGATCAGCCGTTGTTCCGGCGCATAGGCGATGCCCGTCATCTCGGCGAAGGTGTGGCCGCCCTCGGGCGCCCGCCGGTCGAAGGTCAGGCCGAACAGGGTGGGCCGGGCGATGCCGGAGACTCCGTTGGGCCCGCCCGTCAAACTCTGCCAGTTCAGGATGACGATGCGGGTGATCTCCCCGAAGCCGAGGGTGACGATGGCGAGATAGTCACCGCGCAGCCGCAGGATGGGCAAGGACAGCAGCACGGCGAACAGGCTGCTGGCCAGGCCGCCTGCCGCCAGGGCCGGCCAGAAGCCCCAGTGCAACTGGGTCGTGGTCAGGGCGCAGGTGTAGGCGCCGATGGCGTAGAAGGCGGCGAAGCCCAAATCCAGCAGGCCCGCCAGGCCGACGGTGATGTTCAGGCCGGTCGCCAGCAGGATATAGATCAGCGCCGTTGTGCCCAGGTCGATGACATAGCGGTTGGCGAAGGGCAGGAAGGGCAGGACGGCGGCGGCCAGGATCAGGAGCGGCCCGCCATAGGGCCGCAGGCGCTGGGCGCCGGCCGGCGGCTTCAGGCCGGCCAGCGGGGCGACGGCACGGCGCAAGGGGGCCGCCAGCAGACCCAGGACCAGGCGGCCCAGGAAGACGACCAGTCCGGCCAGCGGCACATAGCGCAGGTTGGCCTGCACCACTAGGCCCTGGTCCAGGTTGACGGTGCGCAGGCCCAGGAAGGGGATGGCCAGGGCCATCGCGATCGCCGCGGCGATGCCGGCCTCGCGCAGGTTGCGGGCGAACGGGATGGAAGGGGACGCGGGTGCGGCCATGACCTCACACCTTCTCGATGTCAGGACGGCCCAGCAGGCCCGAGGGGCGGACCACCAGCACCAGGATCAGGATGGAGAACGCCGCCACGTCCTTGTAGGCGCTGGAGACGTAGCCGGAGAAGAAGGCCTCGATCAGGCCGATCAGCAATCCCCCCAGCATGGCGCCGGGCAGGCTGCCGATGCCGCCCAGCACGGCGGCGGTGAAGGCCTTCATACCCGCCAGGAAGCCGATGTAGAAATCAATGACGCCGTAATAGAGCGTGACCATGACGCCGGCGACCGCCGCCAGGCCGGCGCCCAGCACGAAGGTCAGCGAGATGGTGCGGTCGACGTTGATGCCCAGCAGGGCCGCCATGGTCCGGTCCTGCTCGCACGCCCGCTGGGCGCGGCCCAGCGCCGTACGATTGATGACCAGGGTGAAGCCCGTCATCAGCGCCACCGTCAGCAGGATGATGAACAGCTGGATGTTGGTCACGCCCAGGCTGAAATCGCCGTCACGCCACAGGGTGATGCCGCCCGTCATGACCGGGGGCAGCGACTTCGACCGCGCGCCCTGGGTCAGCATGACGAAGTTCTGCAGCACGATGGACATGCCGATGGCGGAGATGAAGGGCGCCAGCTTGGGCGCCGTGCGCAGCGGGCGATAGGCCACGCGCTCGATGGACCAGCCGTAGACGGCGGTGAAGCCGCAGGAGACGGCCAGGACGATCACCAGGGCCAGCGGCACCGAGGTCACGCCGGCGCCCAGCAGCAGGGTGAAGGTGGTGACGGCGATGAAGGCGCCGATCATGTAAATCTCGCCATGGGCGAAATTGATCATGCGGATGATGCCGTACACCATGGTGTAGCCGATGGCGATCAGTCCATAGATGGCGCCCAGGGTCAGGCCGTTGATCAGATGCTGTAGGAATGTGCCGACTGCCAGCGTGAAACCCATTGCCGCCTTAACCGCCCCCATCGATGGCCGCCCGGCGTGCTGTGGGCCGGTTCCGGCACCGGACAAGGTGCGGTCCGCCATGCCGGGGCCAGCGGCGACCTTACCCTTAGAGCCAGGGGGCGGCAAGGCGGGGCCAGGGTCGACGGGTGAAAATGCCGCTGGCGCAACATTTTTTCACGGGCGGACGCTGGGGTGGGCGGACGGCTTATGCGGCCAAGCGCTTGTAGAGCAGGGTGGTGGCCAGGGGCGTACCATCGACATGGATGGCGTAGCCCGGGATGTCGCCCACGGTCTGGAACCCGACGGAGCGATAGAGCGCCCGGCCCTCGTCGCTGCCCGTGTCCAGCAGCAGCAGGGTGCGCCCCTCCGCCCGTGCCACCGCCTCCACCGCTGTCATCAGCGCCCGGCCGATGCCGCGCTGACGGGCCTCGGGATGGACCAGCATCTTCGCCACCTCCGCCCGGTGGCGGCCGTTGGGCGGGCCGGCCAGCAGCAGCTGGACCGTGCCGACCAGCCGTTCGCCCAGCCAGGCGCCCAGCAGCCGGCGCCCGCCCGTCTCCAGGCCGGGCTTCAGCCCCTGCCAGAAGGCGATGGCCTCCGTTTCGGCGAAGGGCAGGATGAAGCCGACGCTGGCCCCGCCCAGGACGCAGGCGTGCAGGATGCCGCTGAGCGCTGGGGTGAGGGCGTCCAGGTCGGCGGCGGGGATTTCGCGGATGGCCAGGGTGGTCATGGGTTTCTCGGTGTGCGGCTCTCAGGGACGGCTTCTCAGGGGCGGGTGATGGCGATGACATAACGGGCGGTCTCAGGACCGGGACAATGGAAGCGGCTGCCGCCCGTCAGGCGATAGCGCAGGCAGTCGCCGGCCGACAGCGCGTGGACGGTGCCGTCCAGCGCCAAATCCAGCCGGCCTTGCAGCATCCAGAGATGATGCTCCAGCCCCGCCACCGGCGGCGCCTGATAGGCGATGACGGCGCCCGGGGGCAGGGTGCCTTCCACCAGCTCCGTCATATAGCCGCTGGCGGGCGGGGAGATGCCGCGGCGCCGGAAGCCGGTTTCCGGGTCGGTCCAGACCGGCTGGGCCGCGGGCGGGATGAACTGCTGGGGGTCCGCCTCCACCTCCGCCAGCAGGCGCGACATGGGGCGTTCATAGGCGGTGCACAGCCGGCCCAGCAAGGCGGCCGTCGGACTGGTCTCCCCCCGTTCCAGGCGGGACAAGGTGGCGCGGCTGATGCCGCTGCGCTCCGCCAGCGTTTCCAGGGTCCAGCCGCGTTCCAGGCGCAGGCTCGCGAGGCGGGCCGCCAAGCGCAGATCGAAGGGGGCGGGTGTTTGTTCCATGTCGGGAATATTTCTCAAATATGGGAAATTCGTCAAGGCCCGCTCATCATGCCGCAGCGCAAAATTGCCTTATCTTTCCCGGGCGATCTGGGCATGCTGTTCGTCTCCGTCGGCAGGCGGACGAAGACTTAAAACAAGAGGGGTGACCGAATGGGGTCTCGGCAGGCGGGCCTTGGGCAGGCTGGTAAGGGCGTGACGCGCCGTTGGTTCAACGCCATGGGCGCGTTTGCCCTGGGGCTGGCCCTTTTGGGCGGGGCTCCGCTGGCCCAGGCGAAGGAAACGGCGACCGCCCCGGCGGCCCTGCTGTCCGGTGGTGCCGTGGCATCGGCTGACAGCTTCGGCACGGCGGCGGGGGCGGAGATACTTAAGGCGGGCGGCAATGCCGTGGACGCCGCCGTCGCCACCGCCTTCGCCCTGGCCGTCACCTATCCCGAGGCCGGCAACATCGGCGGCGGCGGGTTCATGACCCTGTTCGTCGATGGCAAGCCCTACTTCGTCGACTATCGCGAGGTGGCGCCCAAGGCCGCGACCCGCACCATGTACCTGGACGCCAAGGGCGACGTGGTGCCTAAGCTCAGCTTGGTGGGGGCCAAGGCCGCTGGCGTGCCCGGCACTGTCATGGGCCTGTGGGAGGCGCACCACCGCTTTGGCAAGCTGCCCTGGGCGCAGGTGATGCAGCCGGCCATCACGCTGGCGGAGAAGGGCTTCCTGCCGTCCGACAAGATCATCGCCTACCGCACCGACATGATGGAGCAGTTCTCCGTCACCAATTTCGCCCAGTATTTCGGCAAGATGCAGGCGGGCAAGATTTTCACCCAGCCGGAACTGGCCGCCACGCTGAAGCGCATCGCCGCCGGCGGGCCGCAGGAGTTCTATGCCGGCAAGACCGCGGAGCTGCTGGTCGCCCAGATGAAGAAGGATGGCGGCCTGATCACCGCTGAGGATCTGGCCGCCTACAAGGCGCGCTGGCGGGAGCCGATCCAGTTCAAATGGCAGGGTAACGTCGTCTACACGGCACCGCCGCCCAGCTCCGGCGGTGAGGCGCTGGCCCAGCTGCTGAAGATGAAGGAGCTGCGCGCCGCCGACTTTCAGGGGGTGGCCCTGAACTCCGCCCAGTACATCCACCTGCTGGCGGAGATCGAAAAGCGGGTCTTCGCCGATCGCGCCGAATATCTGGGGGATCCCGATTTCTACAAGGTCCCGCTGGAACAGCTGATCAGCGACGGCTACCTGGCCAAGCGGGCGTCGGAGATCAACCCCCATGCCATCTCCCCCACCCCGGACGTGAAGCCGGGGCTGGAACCCAACGAGACCACCCACTTCTCCGTGGTCGACAAGTGGGGCAACGCCGTCTCCAACACCTACACCCTGAACTTCGAGTTCGGGAACGGCGAGGTGGTCAGCGGCGCCGGCTTCCTGTTGAACGACGAGATGGATGATTTCAGCGCCAAGCCGGGCGTGCCCAATGGCTTCGGCGTGGTGGGCAAGGATGCCAACGCCATCCAGCCGGGCAAGCGCATGCTGTCCTCCATGACCCCCACCATCGTGACGCGCGACGGCAAGGTCAGCCTGGTCCTGGGCTCCCCCGGCGGGTCGCGCATCTTCACCAGCGTCTTCCAGGTCATCACCGACGTCTATGATTTCCACATGCCGTTGCAGGCGGCGGTGTCGGCGCAGCGCATCCACCACCAGCTGCTGCCCAAGGACACGATCTTCTATGATCCCTACGCTCCGCTGGTGGGTCCGGAGGCCGACAAGCTGAAGGCCATGGGTTATGTGCTGCAGGACCAGGGCTGGAACATGGGCGATGTGGAGGCCATCCGCGTGGATGGCATCCGGTTGGAAACGGCGTCCGACCCGCGCGGCCGTGGCACCGGCGTGGTGGTGAACTGACCCCTTACGCGTTGTTCCGGGGGCGGAAAATCCGCCTCCGGCCCCCCTTCGGACCCCTTTGAAATAAGGTCGCATTAAGGCAAACGTCGCCCTTAAATCGTCAACATCCCCCTCCAGGATACACGTCATGGGAAGCCCCCCAATCAAATACCCGGGGTAGAAGGCGTCCCACCGTTCTGGAGGTAAGATCATGACAAGCGATTTCCTGCGTCTGGCGAAGGTGAAGCGCTTTGCCGCCGCTGCCGCACTGGTCGTGGTCGGGGTCGCTGCATCGTCTGCCCTGACGTCGACCACGGCCCATGCCGATGAGTATTGGCGCCACCATCACGACCACTACCGCTACTACGACCACGATTACTATCGTGGCCCGCGGGTCTACGTGGCACCCCCCTACTACTATGGGCCACCGCGTCCGGTGTACGTGCCGCCCCCGGCCTACTACGCGCCGCCCCCGCCGGTCTACTATCCCCCGGCTGGCCTGAACGTGGTCATTCCCATCCGTTAATCCTCGTCCCCCTTTCAAGTGAGCCGGCATGACGTCCGGCCCGGGGCGGAACCTCCGATGGGTTCCGCCCCGGTTTCCAAAGAGCAGTGAGGCCGTCATGTTGAAGAATGCCGTCATCGTCGTTGTGGCCGGGTCCTTGCTGGCCGGCTGTTCCGGCCTGACCGCCCGCCAGCAGCGCGCGCTGTCAGGTGGCGCCATCGGTGCCGCGGGTGCCGCCGCCGTCACCGCCATCGTCGGCGGCCCGGTCCTGGCGGGCGCCGCCATCGGCGCCGCCGGTGGTGCCGCCATCGGCGCCCTCAGCAAGCCCTGAGCGCCGTTGTCGTAGGCATTATGCAGATCCGTGTTCGCAAGCGTAGTTCCTCTCTTTTCCCGTTCCCATCTCCCCTCCTTGCGGCCCGGCCAGTCCTCGACTTGGCCGGGCCTTCTTTATGTTCGGCGGGGCTTTTGTCCGGGGCGGGGCGCATTCCACAGGCCCGCTTGGTGGATAACGCCGACGCGGCATGCGTGGGTGGAATTCCGGCTGATCTTGTCCGGCTGCGAACAAGCTGCTAGGGTCCGCGCCGCTCGCAAACACCCAGGTTAAAGTTGAAGCACCATGAAGGTTAACGCCAACACCATGCGCCCCGGCCAAGTTATGGATAATAACGGCAAGCTGTGGGTGGTCGTGAAGACGCAGATCGTGCAGCCCGGCAAGGGCGGCGCCTTCATCCAGATCGAGATGAAGGACGTGCGCACGGGCACCAAGACGATCGAGCGCTTCCGCACCCAGGAAAGCGTTGAGCGTGCCTACCTGGACGAACGCGAGATGACCTTCCTGTTCGCCGAGGACGGCGACAGCTACACCTTCATGGACAAGGAAACCTTCGAGCAGGTCTCCATCCCCGGCGATATCGTTGGTGACGGCAAGGTCTTCCTGACCGATGGCATGGAAGTGACGGTGCAGACCTTCGAAGGCGCGCCGCTGTCCGTCGAGTTGCCGCAGACCGTGACCCTGATGATCACCGAGGCCGACCCGGTGGTGAAGGGGCAGACGGCTTCCTCCTCCTACAAGCCCGCCCTGCTGGAAAACGGCGTGCGCGTCCTGGTTCCGCCGCACATCGAGGCCGGTACCCGCGTGGTCGTCAGCACCGCCGAGGGCGAATACATGGAACGCGCGAAGGACTAAGCCTCCTTCCCGCCGCCGTTCCACGGGACGGCAGGTTCGACAGCCAGAGCGAATTCCGCCTTCCGGTGGAATTCGCTCTCGGCTTTTATGGTAGGGCGGTCCCCCGGGGACCGGCCCGTCTGAAGAGATTTAAAGGGGACACCCCATGGCCGCCCGTTCCGCTATCATCAACGTCATGACCAAAGCCGCCGAGAAGGCGGGCCGCGCCCTGGTGCGCGATTTTGGCGAGGTGGAGCAGCTACAGGTTTCCCGCAAGGGCCCGGCCGATTTCGTCTCCGCCGCTGACCGCAAGTCGGAAGCCATCATCCGCGAGGAACTGACCAAGGCCCGTCCCAGCTTCGGCTTGCTGCTGGAGGAATCGGGCACGGTGGCGGGCAGCGACCCGTCGCACCGCTGGATCGTCGACCCGCTGGATGGCACCACCAACTTCCTGCACGGCCTGCCGCACTGGGCCATCACCATCGCCCTGGAAAAGGATGGGGAGATCGTGGCCGGCGTGGTGTACGAGCCGATCCACGATGAGATGTTCTGGGCGGAGAAGGGTGCGGGCGCCTTCCTCAACCACACCCGCCTGCGTGTGTCCGCCCGTCGCAGCCTGCCGGACGCGCTGATCGCCACCGGCATCCCCTTCAAGGGCCATGGCGACCACGCCGCCTATCTGCCGCAGTTGCAGGCGGTGATGGGCGAGGTCGCCGGCATCCGTCGCTTGGGTGCGGCCGCCCTGGACCTGGCCTATGTCGCCGCCGGCCGCTTCGACGGCTTCTTCGAAACCAACCTGAAGCCTTGGGACGTGGCGGCGGGCGTGCTGATGGTGACCGAGGCCGGCGGCTTCGCGACCGAAATCGCCGGTGGCCGCAACCCGCAGAGCGGCGCCAGCGTGCTGGCCGCCAACTCCCACCTCCACCTGCCGCTGGGCACCCTGCTGCGCAACGCCGGCAAGAAGACCGCTGGCTGATACCTGCGGCACGAGAATCTGACTCGTGCCGTTGTAGCCCGCGACGGCGCCCGGCGTTTGAGGGGGCATTTGACCGGTCACGATCAAATGCCGTTGGTATGACATCGCAGAACGGAACGGAAGGATAGGCGCTGCCGGCATCATCACGCCGGCAGCGTCACCCTCGCTTCCAGCCCGCCAGCGGGGCGGTTGCGCAAGGTGATCTCCCCGCCATGACCGCGCACGATGGCCAAGGCCGCGGTCAGGCCCAGGCCCACGCCGCCTGTGACCCGGTTGCGTGACCGGTCCAGGCGGAAGAAGGGGCTGAAGACCTGCTCCAGCGCGTCCTCGGGAATGCCCGGCCCGTCGTCCCGCACGTAAATCACGGTCAAGCCCGCCTCGTCGTTCAACATCACCGTCGGTGGCGTGGCGTGCTTCACCGCGTTCTCGATCAGGTTGGTCAGCGCGCGTTTCAGGGCGAAGGGCCGTCCCCGATAGACGGCGTGGGCGGGGCCGGCATAGGCCACGGCGACGCCCTGGTCGGCATATTCATCGGCGATGGTGGTCAGCAGGCCGCCCAAGTCGAAGGCGGTCACCGCCTCCTCGTCCGCGTCATCGCGAAAGAAGGCCAGGGCGCCGTCGACCATGGCCTGCATCTCATCGACATCGCGGAACAGCCGCGCCTGTTGCTCCGGATCCTCCACGAACTCACCGCGCAGGCGCATGCGCGTCAGCGGCGTGCGCAGGTCATGGGAAATGGCGGCCAGCATGGCGGTGCGATAACCGACAAACTTCTGGATCTGCCCCTGCATGGCGTTGAAGGCGCGGATGACGCCGCGCAGCTCCCGCGGGCCCGACTCCGCGATGGGCGGGGCCTGGGGGTTGGTGCCGAACTGGCGGGCGGCTTCGGCGATGCGCTCGATGGGGCGGGACAACTGCCGCGCGGCGATCAGCGAGACGGCGGCGGCGGACAGCAGCAGCAACACCAGGGCGATGGCGACGCGAAGGGCGCGGATGGTGTCGCGGCTGCGGTCCAGGGAGATGTAGATCAGCCAGCTGTCGTCCATCAGCCGCACGGCCAGGAACCGGGCCGGGAACGGCGAATGGGGATCGGATGAAAAGTCGTGCCGCAGCAAGGGCCCGGCAGGGTCGGTCGCGGTGACCCGGAAGAGGAACGATCGGGACGTCAGGTCGTTTAGCCACGTGCCCTCCACCGGATGGAAGTCATCCAAGCCGGTCCCTTGGCGAAGCAGCGCCGCGAGGGGGTCGTCCGCCGGATGCCATTCAATGCTGTAGAGCCGTGCGCTCGCGGCGGTGGCCAAGGAGGGTCGCAAGGGGGGCGGGGCGGCCTCGATGGCGTGGGTGACGCTCACCACGATCTGTACCAGCCCGGCGTCGTTGGCGGGCGGCTGCAGCCAGGCGCCGGCGAGGCTGACGACCAGGGCGCTCAAGGCCGTGGCGGCCGTCACCGCCGCCATGATGGTCAGGGCGAAGCGCCGCGCGATGGTGTCCTGTGGCCACCGTGGCCGCGTCATTGGTGGCGCACCTGCGGCGTGAAGATATAGCCGCCGTTGCGCACCGTACGGATAAGGGCGGGGTTCTTGGGGTCGTCTTCCAGCTTGTGGCGCAGGCGGCTGACCTGCACGTCGATGCTGCGGTCGTAGGCGGCATGGGACAGGCCGCGCGCCAGATCCAACAGCTGGTCGCGGGTCAGCACCCGCTGTGGATGCTCCACGAAGGCAAGCAGCAGGTCGAACTCCCCGCCCGACAGCAGCACCAGGGTGCCGTCTTCCGATCGCAGTTCCCGCCGCGCCACATCCAGCCGCCAGCGGGCGAAGCTGAGGCAAGGGCGGGTTTCCGCCGGTGGCCGGCCGGCCGCCTCGGTGGTCCGGCGCAGCACGGCCTTGACCCGGGCCAGCAGCTCACGCGCGTCGAAGGGCTTGGTCAAATAGTCGTCGGCGCCGATCTCCAGCCCCACCACCCGGTCGGTATGGTCGGCCATGGCCGTCAGCATGATGACCGGCACGCGCGACGTGGCGCGCAAGCCGCGGCACAGGCTGAAGCCGTCCTCACCCCGCAGCATGACGTCCAGGATGACCAGATCAATGGCGCCGGCGGCCAGCGCCGCCGCCATTCCCACGCCGTCCTCCGCCACGCGCACCACATAGCCATGTCGCTGGAAGAACAGGGTCAGCAGGGACAGGATGTCCTCGTCGTCATCGACGATCAGCAGGGTGGGTCCCGGGGCGGTGGCGGGGTGGGGGACGGTGGCGGGCGTCATGGATCGCATGCTAGCACGGAGGCACCGGGGTCATATGTCCGTTGTCCACGCGGATTATTTCAAGTCAGACACATTGTGCCGTTGCCGCCGCAAACGCGACATCAGCCGCCAAGAATGGCGACCTAGGATAAGGGCGTTCCAGCGGCCGGATGGGGGGGCCTTCGCCCAGCGGGTGGGGGTGGGGTGAGGCCGGCGGGGTACGGCCGCTGGGCGCCGTTCTTCCAGTAAGAGGCCAAGCCGCTCCATGTCTTTCCGCAATAGCTTCCTCCCCGCCCGCGCCGCCCTGCTGGTGGGCATCGCGCTTTTCGCCGCGCCCGCCCTGGCCGATGATCAGCCCATGGCGCGCCAGACGCCGCTGTGGGATATCACCGTCGGCGGTGGTGTCGCCCTGCGTCCCACCTTCGAGGGCAGCGACCGCTATCAGGCGAGTCCGGTGCCCCTGTTCACTGTCCGCTACGATGACATGATCGCCGTGGGGCCGGAGGGACTCAGCGCCTACTGGCACCAGGGCAATTTCAGGGTCGGCGCCGCCCTGACCTTCGATCCCGGCCGGGACGACAGCAAGGGCAATGGCATTTTCAATACTGGCGACGACCGTCTCAAGGGCCTGGGCAATATCGATTCGTCGGCAGGCATCAAGGTGTTCGGGGCCTATCAGCTGGGCCGGGTCAGCCTGGATGCCGCCGTCACCAAGTACACTGGCGACCAGAATGACGGCATCGTGCTGACGACCGGCATGGGTCTGCCCCTGAAGCTGGCCGACCGGCTGATGCTAACGCCGCATCTCGGTGCCACCTGGGCCAACGACAGCTATATGCAAACCTACTTCGGCGTGACCCCGGCCCAGGCCGCCAAGTCCCGCTTCACCGCCTTCAACGCCGGGTCCGGTTTCAAGGATGTCAGCGCCGGGGTCCTGGCGGTCTACCGCTTCGATGAGCATTGGTTCGTGACGGGTGACGTCACGGGCAAACGGCTGCTGGGTGACGCCGCCGACAGCCCCATCACCTATGCGGCCACCAGCGTCCGGGCCTTCACGGCCGTGGGGTATCGCTTCTGACAACCAGAGCAGATCGCCCAAAGGTGGAATCGCCTTTGGGCGTGAAGCTGCTCGCGGACAGACTCAGCTATAGCCGGCTGTGGTTCCGATTAAACGCAGCCGGCTATAAGCACCCCCCGGGGCCGCCGGCCCCGGGGGCGTTTTCCACATCAAGGGCGCCCCACACCCGGGGAACCGCCTATAGCGCCGCTTCGACCGCCTGGATGATGGCTGCGTTGGACGGGCGGAAGACCGAGGACCAATAGCGGACCAGGCGGCCGTCCTTGCCCAGCAGGTATTTGTGGAAATTCCAGCGCGGGGCGGCGTCCTCGCCGGCCACGTCGACCAGCCAGCTGAAGAACGGGTGCGCGCCGGAACCCACCACCACCTCCTTGTCGGCCATGGTGAACTCAACGCCGTAATTCCGCTGGCAGAACGCCCCGATCTCCGATGCCGAGCCCGGCTCCTGCTTGCCGAAATCGTTGGAGGGCACGCCCAGCACCACCAGGCCGCGGGGGCCATATTGGGCGTGCAGCGCTTGCAGGTCTTCATATTGATTGGTGAAGCGGCAATTGCTGGCGGTGTTCACGACCAGCACCGGTTGGCCGGCGAAGGCGGCCAGGGGGACGGCGCCCTTGCCGCCCAGTTGCTGGAAGCTGAAGGCATGGGCGGTGGGGGCGGTGGCGGTTTGCGACTGGGGCAACATGGGACGAAGGCTCCTGCGGCCGATGGGCTGGCCTGACGCTGGGCGTCAGCGTTAATTGATGATTTAGAATTATTCTAAACTAAGGCGTTCCGTCAAGCTTCCTGACGGGGCAAACTGGGCGCGCGTGGCAAACCAGTGATAAAATGGTTGCGTCGAACATAGATCGGCCACATTTCCAAGGCTTAGTCCGCTGGCTGAAAGTCGTCCTACGCATGCGTCGTTTCAAGATGTCCGCTTCCCCCGCCGTGATCGCCATCGCCATCGCCTTTCTGGCGGTGCCGGCCTATGCCCAGTCGACGGCAGGCCAATCGCCGACTCCCCAATCAGCCGCCACGCCGTCCGACGCCGCCGCCACAGGGGACACGGCCCAGCATCAGGGCCAGAAGCCGGACGGCAAGGCGAAGACCGGCCCGGGCAAGGCGGCCAAGCCCGCGCCCAAGCCGGCCGTTCCGGGACAGGCCACTGACAGCCAGTCGGGCAAGGCGGTCACGCCGCCGGCTTCCGGTGAGTTGGGCGTCCCCGTCATCGAGCGGGCCAAGCCGGCCCCCACCCCCAAGGTGGTGCCGATACCCGACACGCCCAAAAGCCTGATCAAGCCGGAGGCGACGCCCGTTCCCGCCCGCGCCAAGGAGCCGGACGGGGCCAGCCCACCCGTCACCAGCGAGGTGCGGCCGCGCGGCGTCACCCATGTGGACAAGGCCACGCCCGCGACCCAGGCGGACCATGTCACGGTGCCGTTCGCCGCTGGGTCATCCACCCTGGACAAGAAGCAGGAGGGGGCGCTGGCGGCCATCGCCGGGCGCTTGGGCCAGGACCCGAACCGCCGGTTGGAAATTCGTGGTTACGCCCCGCTGCCGGCACTGGACCGGGAGGCGGCCGCCCGCCGGCTGTCCCTGTTCCGTGCGGAGGCCGTGCGCGCGCATCTGATGTCCTTGGGCATACCCAAGGAACGCCTGGTGATCTACGCCATGGGTTCCGTCAATGGTGACCTGGACGACAAGAATGCCGTCCGCGGCGCCGGCAAGGGCTCGCAATTGCCACCGGAGACGTTTGACCGGGTGGAACTGACCTTTATTCATTAGGCCGAACCGCATCGGGCCGCTTTTCGAGTGGACTGTATTCAAGCGGGTCCGGGCGGTGGCAGCCGGCCGGGGGGACCCGCAGCAGCGATGAAGGAAGAAACGTGTCGCGCCCAACCCCCTATCTTTTCCGCATGTGCGTCTTCCTGGCGGCCATCGCCGCGGTGATGGGGGTGCTCTACCCGCAGGTGGAGCGGTTCTTCATGGCCAACCCGGCCCTGAACGGCTTGATCCTGGGCGCGTTGGCCATCGGCATCCTGTTCATTTTCCGCCAGGTCCTGCTGCTGCGCCCGGAAGTGGACTGGCTGGAGACCTTCCGCAGCGGCGGCGCCAGCTCCACCCAGCCGCGCCTGCTGGCGCCCATGGCCCACATGCTGGGTGACCGGGGGCGGGGCGGCACGGCGGGCATGCACGGCAGCCGTCTGAACCTGTCGGCCATCGCCACCCGATCCCTGCTGGATGGTGTCAGCGCCCGCCTGGACGAAAGCCGCGAGATCAGCCGCTACCTCATCGGCCTCATGATCTTCCTGGGCCTGCTGGGCACCTTCTGGGGCTTGCTCCAGACCGTCTCGACCATCGGCGGCGTCATTTCCGGCCTGAAGGTGGGTGACGGCGACGCCGTCGCCATCTTCGCCGAATTGCAGCAGGGGCTGGCGGCCCCCCTGGCCGGCATGGGCACGGCCTTCAGCGCCAGCCTGTTCGGCCTGGCCGGTTCGCTGGTGCTGGGCTTCCTGGAATTGCAGGCGGGCCAGGCGCAGAACCGCTTCTATATGGATCTGGAGGATTGGCTGGCCGGGTCCACCCGCCTCGGCGGTGGCGGGCTGGTGGAGGTGGGTGACCAGCCGGTGCCGGCCTACATCCAGGCCCTGTTGGAAACCACGGCGGAGAATATCGAGAAGCTGCAATACACCATGGCCCAGGGTGAGGATAACCGGCGCAGCGCCAATGCCAGCCTGGTGGCCTTGACCGAGCGGCTGGGGGCCCTGTCGGATCAGATGAAGGCGGAGCAGCAGTTGATGGTGCGCCTGGCGGAAGGCCAGCTGGAGATGCGTCCGGTGCTGCAACGCCTGGCGGAGCGCCTGGGGCAGAACGGCGGCATGGGCGGCGGCGGCCTGGATGACGCCAGTCGCGCCCATCTGCGCAACCTGGATCTCTATCTGGCCCGCCTGGTGGAGGAGGTGGCCACCGGCCGCGCCCAGTCCACCCAGGAAATCCGGACCGAGATCAAGATCCTGACCCGCACCATCGCGGCGCTGGGCGAAGGGGCGGAGCGCTAGGCGATGGCGGGCAGGGGCCGGCGGGCCGTACGCCGCCAACTCGACATCTGGCCGGGCTGGGTGGACGCGCTGTCCTCCCTGGTCATGGTCATCGTCTTCCTGCTGATGGTGTTCGTGCTGTCGCAGTTCGCGCTCTCCTCCCTGCTGCATGGCAAGGATGAGGCGCTGAGCCAGTTGAACAGCCGCCTCGCCCTGCTGGTGGACCAGCTGGCCATGGAGAAGGCGGACAAGGAGAAGCTGTCCGCCGACCTTTCCGCCCTGAATGACCAGTTGCAAGCCTCGCTGGCCAAGAATGGCCAACTGCAGGCCGATCTGGACGCGGCGGGCAAGGCCAAGGACGACCTCACGGCGCAAGTCCAGGCCCTGACCGACGCGGCCGGCGCCAGGCAGGCGGAACTGGACACCGAGAAGAACGTCAGCGCCCAGGCCAAGGCCCAGGTGGATCTGCTGAACCAGCAGCTGGCGGCCCTGCGCCAACAGTTGGCGCAGTTGAATGCCGCCCTGGCGGCCTCGGAACAGAAGGACAAGGAACAGCAGGTCCAGATCGTGGATCTGGGCAAGCGGCTGAACGCCGCCCTGGCCGGCAAGGTGGCGGAACTGGCCCGCTACCGCTCCGAATTCTTCGGCAAGCTGCGCGAGGTGCTGGGTGACCGGCCGGACATCCGCATTGTGGGTGACCGTTTCGTCTTCCAGTCGGAGGTGCTGTTCGACAGCGGCAGCGCCGATCTGGGGGAGCGCGGACGCAAGCAGTTGGCCAGCCTGGCCAAGACCCTGCTGGACATCTCCAAGAAGTTCCCCAAGGATCTGAACTGGATATTGCGGGTGGACGGCCACACCGACGCCGTGCCCATCCACACCCCCGCCTTCGCCACCAATTGGGAACTGTCATCCGCCCGCGCCACGGCGGTGGTGAAGTTCCTCATTCAGCAGGGCGTGGCCCCCGACCGGCTGGCCGCCACCGGCTTTGGCGAATTCCAGCCGCTGGAACCGGGCGACACCCCCGACATCCGCGCGCGCAACCGCCGCATCGAACTGAAGCTGGATCAGCGGTGATCGCAGCAGCGGCCTGAACCCAGTTCAGGCCGCTGTAGGCCGCGACTGCGGCCGCCCGGCGACTGAGGAAACGCGTCAGCTAATTCCATACCCCGGCCAATTCCACCTCTTCGCCGCCCAGGCCGCGCTTGAAGGTGTTGATGCCTTCCACGTCCGGTGTCAGGCCGCCCAGGTCGAAGGCCACTCGCCCTTGCGCCTTCAGTTCCAGGCAGGCGCGCCACAGCAGCAGCTGGTGCGCCCGGGTGCGGCGTCCCTCCGGCCCGTTCCAGCCCACCTGGTAGGTGGCGGCCACGCCATGGCCGAAGATCAGCAGGCCGGCCACCGGCTCCCCCTCCAGCAGGGCCCGCAGGATCAGGACGTCGCCGTCCTTGTGCAGGGCGGTGCGCAGGCGGGTCAGCAGCTTGGAGCTGGCGGCGCGGTATTTGCGCTCGGCGCGGTCGGCCTCATGCTTTTGCAGCAGCCAGGGCAGGGTGGCGCCATCACGGTCGACCTCCACCACCAGGCCGGATTTCTCACCCTGGCGCAGCTTGTTGCGCCATTTTGGGTCCAGCCTGGCGCGCAGCGTGGCCTCATCCGGCGTCAGGTCCAGCCAGATGGTGCGGTAGCCGGGGCCCGGCTGGTGGCGCCAGCCGGCCCAGGTCAGGGCGGTGGTGGCCAGCGGGCCGGCCGGCAGCTCGGCGATGACGCTGGGCCAATGCAGCAGGCCGGTGGGATAGGCCTGGCGCAGCAGGCGGTAGACGACGCCCACGGTGGTCCAGTCCTGCGCCTCGGGCACCAGCAGGGGGCCGCGATGCACCTTGGCGACGCGCACCGCCCGCGCCAGGCGCTTCTCCAGCACCAGCACCAGGCCGATGGGCTGTCCCTCCCGCTCGAAGATGCCGACGCGGGGCTTCCATCCCTCCACCGTCAGCATGGCGGTGGCATAGCCGAAACTTTGCGTCAGGCTGCTGCGCGGCACCCGCTTCAGCAGGGCCGTCCATTCGCTGATGCGGGCGTCCCAGCGCAGGGCGATCTCGGGCGCGGCGCGGCCGGCGGGGGGCGGGGAGGGGGCAGGCTGGACCAAGGGGGGACTCGACAGCGGCGGGTGGGGGCGGTATGCCGCCCAGCATATCGTTTGCCGTGGAAGGACCGCCAGCCATGAACACCCCCGCCCAGCCCTGGTGGCACCCCGACCGCATGGCCAGCCGCCGCGCCAACCTGGCCGCGCGCAGCGCCATGACCCGGGCGCTGCGCCGCTGGTTCGAGGACGGGGACTTCCTGGAGGTGGAGACGCCGGCCTTGCAGGTGTCGCCGGGACTGGAACCGCATCTGATGGCCTTCGCCACCGAGTTGGTGGGCAGCCATCCCGACGACCGGCTGACCCTGCGCCTGCACACCAGCCCGGAATTCACCATGAAGAAGCTGCTGGTCGCGGGGCTGCCGCGCATCTTCCAGCTGGCCCATGTCTATCGCAACGGCGAGCGTTCCCCCACCCACAGCCCGGAATTCACCATGCTGGAATGGTACCGGGTGGGGGCGGGCTACCGTGACCTGATGGATGATTGCATCGGCCTGACCCGCGCGCTCTGCGCTGCCGCCGGGGTGGGCATGCTGAGGCGGGGCGACCTCACCTGCGACCCCGCCGCGACGTGGGAGGTGCTGACGGTGCAGGAGGCGTTCCAGCGCCATGTCGGCATCGACCTGTTGGCGACGGCCCCCGACCCGGCCCGGCCCGATGTCGCCCTATTGGCCCAGGCCGCCGAGGCGGTCGGCATCCACGCCCATGACGGCGACAGTTGGGAGGACCTGTTCTTCCGCATCAGCCTGGATCGTATCGAGCCGCATTTGGGCATGGGGCGGCCAACCTTCCTGACCGACTATCCCGTGTCCATGGCCGCCCTGTCGCGGCCAAAACCGGAAGACGGCCGCGTCGCCGAGCGGTTCGAGCTGTACGCCTGCGGCGTGGAACTGGCCAACGCCTTCGGCGAGCTGACAGACGCCGCTGTTCAGAAGGCTCGTTTCGAGGCCGATATGGATTTGAAGCAGGCGCTGTACGGCGAGCGCTATCCCATCGACGCTGATTTCCTGGCGGCCTTGGATTTCGGCCTGCCCGACTGCGCCGGCATCGCCCTGGGCTTCGACCGCCTGGTCATGCTGGCCACCAACGCCGCCAGCATCGACGAGGTGCTGTGGGCGCCGGTGATGCTGCCGGTGCAGGGGTAGGGCGACGCCCATACCCCTTTTGGCCTTCACGCTTCCGCGATCGCCTTGGTGAACGCCTTCACCGCGGCGGCCGGCCCGTCCGGGTGCTGCCAGACGGACGACACCACGGCCAGGAAGTCGGCGCCGGCGCGGACCAGGTCGCCGCAGTTATCTGGCGTGATGCCGCCGATGGCGACGCAGGGAATCTCCATCATCTCCTGCCACCAGGTCAGGACGTCCGGCGTGGCGTGATGCTCCACCTGCTTGGTGCCGGTGGGGAAGAAGGCGCCGAAGGCGACGTAGTCCGCCCCGTCCTCGCCCGCCTCCATCGCCAGGTGGCGGCTGTCGTGGCAGGTGACGCCGACGATGGCCTCCGCGCCGACGATCTTGCGCGCCTCGCGATAGGGCGTGTCGCTTTGGCCGACATGCACGCCGTCGCAGCCCGTTTCTTTGGCCAGGCGGGGATGGTCGTTCAGGATGAAAGCCACCTCGCGGCTCTGCACCACGGGGCGCAGCACGTCGATGGCGCGACGCACGGTGTCGTCGTCCACATCCTTGAGGCGCAGCTGGACGCAGGCGACATCGCCCGCGTCCAGGGCCGCGGCCAACTGAACGGCGAACGCCGCCGGCTCCAGGGCCGGCGGCGTCACCAGGTAAAGACGGCAATCAGCCTTCAAAAACTTATTCCTTGCCCTGGTAAATGCGGACGATCCGGTCCAGCAGGGCCAGCGCGTCCTCACGGCTACGCTGGAAGCTGTTGCGGCCGATGATGGAGCCGTTGCCGCCACCGTCGCGGATGGCGCGGGCGTCGTCGAACACCGCGTCCTCACCCTTGGCGGCACCGCCGGAGAAGACCACCAGGCGCTTGCCGTTGAAGGCGGAGCGCATGACGTCGGCCACGCGCTCGGCCTGGGTCCCACGGGGGATGTTCTTGGACTCGTAGACCTTCTTGGAGTCCTTGTTGCCCAGATGGTCGGTGGCCAGCTTCACCTTGATGATGTGGGCGCCCAGCAGGGCCGCCATGTGGGCGGCGTAGGTGCTGATGTCGATGGCCAGTTCGGCGTCCTTGTCCAGGTCGCCACCGCGCGGGTAGGACCACAGCACGGTCGCCAGGCCGCAGGCCTTGGCCTCGGCCGCCAGTTCGCGGAACTCCTCGAACTGGTCGAACATGACGTCGGAGCCGGGATAGATGGTGAAGCCGATGGCCGAGCAGCCCAGGCGCAACGCGTCGGCCACGGTGGCGGTCACCGCCTGGTCCGGGGCGTCGCCGCCGCGCGACAGGCTGTTGGAGCTGTTCATCTTCAGGATGGTGGGGATGGCGCCGGCGAAGGTGGCGGCACCCTGCTCCAGCATGCCCAGGGGGGCGGCGTAGGCGTTCAGGCCGGCGTCGATGGCCAGCTGGAAATGATAGTGCGGGTCATAGGCCGGCGGGTTGGGCGCGAAGCTGCGCGCGGGGCCATGCTCAAAGCCCTGGTCGACGGGCAGGATGACCATCTTGCCGGTGCCGCCCAGGCGGCCTTCCATCAGGATGCGGGCCAGGTTGGCCTTGGTGCCGGGATTGTCGCTCTCGTACCAGGAAAGGATTTCCTTCACGCGGCGGGTCAGCTTCATGGTTACGGTATCCCCGAGTCTGTTTTGAATGTTTGTGTTTATTTGGACGCCTTATGCGGGGTTGATATCCCAGCATCGGCTGGATGGCAATCTGCCCCGATGATGGGGCGGGATCATGGCAGATTTCCGCGAAAAAACGGTGCCCGGCGAGTGACCATCCTGGGGCCGGGCGCGTCAGGGTCGGGCCAGCCAGTCGCGGCAGGCGGCGATGGGATCGCGCCGGCCGCGCAGGTCCAGCGGCCCGGCCTCGTCCGATGGATGCAGCCGTGCTCCCTGGGACCGCGCGATGTCGGCCAGGCGCGTGGCGGCGGCGGCATCGCCGGTGAAGCGGATATCGGGGATGCCCAGCGCCAGGGCCGCCAGGGCGTGACCGGCGGCGTCGCCGCAGTCCAGGATGGCTGTCACCGGTGCCTCGGGAAATTCCTGGGCGACGGCGTCCAAGAGGGCCCGCCAGCCCCCGGCGCCCAGCGCGCCCGCCGCGTCCGGCGCGCTGACCAGGCACACGGGCGCGCCGCCGGCCGCCGTCAGGGCGGCGCGGGCGTCTTCCAGGGACAGGATTTGGATGGGGCGGGGCATGGTGCTGAAGTCCCAAAGAAAAGGGGGCGTCCCGGCCTGCGGAACGCCCCCTTCACCACGTCGATGACAGCGATCCCGGAGGGGGATCAGCCGACCTTGTGCAGGGCGACGGCGGTGTCGCTCATGCGGTTGGAGAAGCCCCACTCGTTATCGTACCAGGTCATGATACGGACGAAGGTGCCGTCGATGACCTTGGTCTCGTTCAGCGCGAAGATGGACGAGTGCGGGTCGTGGTTGAAGTCGGTGGACACCAGCGGCTCGGCATAGACGCCCAGGATGCCCTTCAGCGGGCCCTCGGCGGCGGCCTTGATGGCGGCCGACACTTCCTCGACCGTGGTGGCCTTCTTGGCCACGAACTTGAAGTCCACGACCGAGACGTTGGGGGTGGGAACGCGCAGCGAGGTGCCGTCCAGCTTGCCCTTCAGCTCCGGCAGGACCTTGCCCACGGCCTTGGCGGCACCGGTGGAGGTGGGGATGATGTTCAGGGCGGCGGCGCGGGCGCGATGCAGGTCCTTGTGCATCGTGTCGACCGTGTTCTGGTCGCCGGTATAGCTGTGGATGGTGGTCATGAAGCCGTGCTCGATGCCGATGGCATTGTTCAGCACGAAGGCCACCGGGGCCAGGCAGTTGGTGGTGCAGCTGGCGTTGGAGACGATCTTGTGCTCCGGCGTCAGCTTGTCGTGGTTCACGCCGTAGACGACGGTGATGTCCTCATCCGTGCCCGGGGCGGAGATCAGCACCTTCTTGGCGCCGGCGGTCAGGTGCTTGGCGGCGGCGTCGCGCGCGGTGAAGATGCCGGAGCATTCCATGGCGACCTCGATGCCCAGGTCACCCCAGGGCAGCTTGGTCGGGTCGCGTTCCTGCACCACCTTGATGGTGTGGCCGTTGACCACCAGGTTGCCGTCGACCACCTCGACCGTGCCGGGGAAACGGCCGTGCACGCTGTCGTACTTCAGCAGGTGGGCGTTGGTCTTGGCATCGGCCAGGTCGTTGATGGCGACGACTTCCACATCCTTGCGGCCGCTTTCGTAAATGGCGCGCAGCACCAGGCGGCCGATGCGCCCGAACCCGTTGATGGCAACACGAACAGCCATGTGTCTTCCTCCGACATCGTTGAGCCGCCCCAGGGATGGGGCCGGCTTTGCTGAAACCTTGAAGATGGTAAACGTCCCGCCTTCGTTTTAGGCGCTATGGGGCTTGCATGGCAGGCCTACCATAGTGGGACGTCCCATCCCGTACCCTGTGTCGATGGCGGCCGCCCCGGATTTGACACCGGGCCGGCCCCCCAATCTTTATGATTACAGGCTTTATGGTTAGAGGCGGGCCTTGGCGGCCGCGACCACGCCTTCGACGGTGATGCCGAAGTGGTGGTACAGTTCCTTGTAGGGGCCCGACTCGCCGAAGCCCGGCATGCCGACGAAGCCGCCCTTGGGGCCGATCCAGCGATCCCAGCCGAAGCGGACCATGGCTTCCACGCCCACGCGCACCACGTCCCCGCCCAGCACTTCCGCGCGATAGGCCTCGCCCTGCTCCACGAACAGCTCCCAGCTGGGCATGGAGACGACGCGGGTGGGGACCCCTTCGGCCTGCAGCACGTCGCGGGCTTGCACGGCGATCTCCACTTCCGAGCCGGTGGCCAGCAGGACCACCTTGGCGGCACCGCCCTCCGCCTCGCGCAGGACGTAGGCGCCCTTCGCGGCCAGGTTCTCCTCACTGTGCTCGACGCGCAGCGTGGCCAGGTTCTGGCGGGTCAGCGCCAGGACCGAGGGCCGGTCCTTGGTCTTCAGCGCCAGCTGCCAGCACTCCGCCGTTTCCACCTGATCGGCGGGGCGGAAGACCAGCAGGTTGGGGATGGCGCGCAAGGCCGCCATATGCTCCACCGGCTGGTGGGTGGGGCCGTCCTCGCCCAGGCCGATGCTGTCATGGGTCATGACGTGCACCACGCGCTGCTTCATCAGGGCGCCCAGGCGGATGGCCGGGCGGCTGTAGTCGGCGAAGCACAGGAAGGTGCCGCTCAGCGGGATCAGGCCGCCGTGCAGGGCCATGCCGTTCATGGCGGCGGCCATGGCGTGTTCCCGCACGCCGTAATGGATGTAGCGGCCTTCGTACTTGTCGCGCTGCAGGCTGACCACGCCTTTGGTCCGGGTGTTGTTGGACCCCGTCAGGTCGGCGGAGCCGCTGATCAGCTCCGGCACCACGTCGAAGATGGCGTCCAGCACGTTGCCGGAAGCCTGGCGGGTGGCGACGCTGGGGCGGGCTTCGCTGGTGGCGCGCTTGAAGGCGGTGATGGCGGCGTCCAGCGCCTCCGGCACCTCACCCGACTGGGCGGCCTTGAAGGCGGTGGCCAGCGTGGTGTCGGCCGCGGCCAGGCGCTGGTCCCAGGCGGCGGCGGCGGCCGCACCCCGGGCGCCGTACTGGCGCCAGGCGTCCAGGATGGCGGCGGGGATCTCGAAGGGCCCATGCTCCCAGCCGTAGGCGGCGCGAGCGCCGGCGATTTCGGCGGCCCCCAGGGGCGAACCATGGCTGGAGTTCTTGCCGGCCTTGGTCGGCGCGCCCAGGCCGATGGTGGTGCGGCAGGCGATCAGCGACGGGCTGTTGGTGGTCTTGGCCTGGGCGATGGCGGCGGCGACCGCCACCGGGTCATGGCCGTCCACGGCCTGCACGTCCCAGCCATAGGCGACGAAGCGGGCCTTCACGTCCTCGGAGAGGGACAGGTTGGTGGGACCGTCGATGGAGATGCTGTTGTCGTCCCACAGGACGATCAGGCGATCCAGGCCCAGGTGGCCGGCCAGCGAGGCTGCCTCATGGCTGACGCCTTCCTGCAGGCAGCCGTCACCGGCGATGACATAGGTGTGGTGGCCGACCAGGTCGTCGCCGAAGCGGGCGTTCAGATGACGCTCGGCCAGCGCCATGCCGACGGCGGTGGCGATGCCCTGGCCCAGCGGGCCGGTGGTCATCTCGATGCCGCGGGCCATGCCGTATTCCGGATGGCCGGCGGTGCGGGCACCCAGCTGGCGGAACTTCTTGATCTGCTCCAGATCGATGTCCTCATACCCCGTGAGGTAGAGCAGCGCGTAGATCAGCATGGAGCCGTGGCCGGCCGACAGCACGAAGCGGTCGCGGTCGGCCCAGTCGGGGCGCTTGGGATCGAACTTGAGGAACTGGGTGAACAGCACGGTCGCGACATCGGCCATGCCCATGGGCATGCCGGGATGGCCGGACTTGGCCGCTTCCACGGCGTCCATGGCCAGGACGCGGATGGCGGTGGCGAGATCCTTGTGGGGGACGCCCCCGACGACATCACCGGTTGCGGGCTGGGACGGCATGGGCAAAGGGCCTTTCATCAAGCGGATGCGCTGTTCTGAGGCCAGGGGGGGCGATTGGTCGGGGCAACCGGGTGGTGGACGCCCGCCGCCTGGCGGATGCAACCGGGAAAGCCGCACGGGAAGGGCGTTCCCGGGAAACGATCCTGGGCCCAAGGCTCCCGATTTGCGCCGCCGCACCACCCATCTGATGGGTGCTGTGCGCGCACGTTCCAGGCGCGAGGGGCGGGCCGCACCATGACCGCCACCGCCCCCGGCGTCAAGCTCCGGGGCCCTCCGAAAACTGCAAGCGCGGCCAGCGTTAACGCCTGCATTCCGGGGGGCGTTTCGTGCCGCGCCCCGCCAGCCGCCACACCCGCGCCCTGCGGTTGGTGTCGGCGTTTCGCGCCGCGCGCCGCGAAATACCGCCCTAATCGACCGTGCCCGCCGTTTTTCGCTGGTCCCCACCGCTTTCTTTCTTTATTCGACGCCCCAGCTTATCCATCTTATTTCCATTCGCCTTTTCCCATCGCCTATCGGGCTTGCCGCGTTCCATGGATCGACTGAAGACCGCGCTGGATCGTTTGGACGCCGCCGTCCTGGTTCTGGACGGGGCATTGGAACGCCGCTTGGCGCGGCCCGCTGCCGTTTGCGCCGATGTCGATGAGGGGGCCAAGGCCCGCATCACTCAGCTGGAGCGGGCGCTGGCGGCGGCTGAGGGACGGGAACAGGGGGCCAAGGCCGCGACCGCGGCCTTGTCGGAGCGGCTGGACCGGACCATCGGTCAGCTGCGTGCGGTGCTGGAGGACTGATTTAAAGATGGCCCGCGTGGACATCATCCTGAATGGACGCCCCTATGGCCTGGCCTGTGACGATGGCCAGGAACAGCGCCTGCGCGAGCTTGGCTCCTATGTCGACGCCCGCCTGCGCGAGGTGGCGCACGACGCGTCCGGCGGTAGCGAAACCCAACTCCTGGTCCTGACCGCCCTCATGCTGGCGGATGAGATTTTCGACCTCCGGGCCGAGCTGGGGGGCCCGCGCCGGCCCGTGCCGACCCCGGTGGCGGATGCCGGTTTCGCTCCTCGGGCGGAGGATGACAGCGTCATCGCCGCCGTCGACAGTTTGGCCAAACGCATCGAAGACATTGCGGCGCGGCTCGATCGCACCTAGATTAGGGATCTGGAAGGTGGCTGCGCGGTGCGACAGGTCGCTTTATCCCCAGGGCCGATACCCAATCCTCTAGGGGGCTGTCCCTGCCGACACCGTGGTGTCGGACATATGGCTCCCACCTGCCTTGGCAGGCCGTGGAGGATATCCATGGCCATCGGCCGTCGCGGCCCCTTCCAGACCCCTTTGACGCCCGGCCTTCCCGGGCGTCCCCCTCCGGACCCGGCCTTCAGGTCCGGTCCGTCCTTGAGGGACCCTCTCCGCCCGTGACCGCCGCTCCGTCCCGTACGCCCGCCCCTGCCGCGATTCCCGGTACCGCTTCCCCAGGTGTCGCCTCCCTGGACGTGCCGGGCGCGGCCAACGCCGCCGCTGTGGAAGAGGTGGCGCGTGCCGCCAAGAAGGCGGTGCGGGTATCGGCGCGCCGGGTACGCGCCGCGCTGGATCTGGACCGCGCGGCGGCCGCCAAGGCCATGGCCGACAATTTCCTGACGGCATTGCCCAAGATCACCGACGGCCTCGCGCCCGTGGGCCTCACCATCGCCTTCTATTGGCCCATGGGGGATGAGATCGACCCCCGGCCCCTGATGCACCGCGCCGTCGCCACCGGTGTGAAGGGCGCCTTGCCCGTCTGCCAGGCCAAGGGGCAGCCCTTGCTGTTCCGCCGCTGGCGGCCGGGCACGCTGCTGGCGCCCGACAGCATGGGCGTGCCCGCCCCCATGGCGGAGGCCCTGCCGGGCGCCGAGGGGCCCGACGGCGGCGCCATCGTTCCTGACGTGGTGCTGGTGCCGCTGCTGGCGTTCGACCGGCGCGGCGCGCGCCTGGGCTATGGCGCCGGCTTCTACGACCGCACGCTGGCCGCCCTGCGGCGGCAGAGGGCCATACAGGCGGTGGGTATCGCCTTTGCCGATCAGGAACTGGACAAGGTGCCGTGCGACGCGCATGACCAAGGCCTGGATTGGATCGTTACCGAACGCTACGCCGTTCGGGCCGGGCAGCGCCGCAAGCGCTGACCCCGTATTTCAGGGTCGAGGGTGGTCATGCGGTTGTTGTTCCTGGGTGACGTGGTGGGCCGCAGCGGCCGTGACGGCGTGATGCGGCACCTGCCGGAACTGCGCAAGGCCCTGGCCCTCGACTTCGTCATCGTGAACGGTGAGAACGCCGCCGGCGGTTTTGGCATCACCGAGAAGATCGCGGCCGAGTTCTTCGCCGCCGGGGTCGATTGCCTGACCACCGGCAACCACGTCTGGGACCAGAAGGAACTGGTGGGCCAGATCGACCGCCTGCCCAACGTGCTGCGCCCGCTGAACTATCCCGACGGCACGCCCGGCCGCGGCGCCTCGCTGCTGGTCACCCGGGACGGGCGGCGCAAGGTGCTGGTGGTCAACGTCATGGCCCGGCTGTTCATGGATGCCCTGGACGATCCCTTCGCCGCGGTGGAGAAGGTGCTGCGCACCTATCGCCTGGGGCCGGGCGGGGCCGACGCCATCGTCATCGACGTTCATGGCGAGGCCTCGTCGGAGAAGATGGCGATGGGCCATGTCTGCGATGGCCGCGTCACCCTGGTGGTGGGCACCCACACCCACACGCCCACGGCCGACACCCAGATCCTGAACGGCCGCACCGCCTATCAGACCGACGCCGGCATGTGCGGCGACTATGACAGCGTCATCGGCATGAAGAAGGAGGCGGCGGTGCTGCGCCTGACGCGCAAGCTGCCGACCGACCGCCTGACCCCGGCGGAGAACGACGCCACCGTCAGCGTCTGCGGCGTGTTCGTGGAGACGGACGACCGCACCGGCCTGGCCGTGCGGGCCGAGGCCGTGCGCGTGGGCGGCCGTCTGTCGCAATCCCTGCCCAAGCTGACCTGACGCCAAGGGCATGTGCCCGCGACCCGCGCCGTTCTCGACTCGTGTCGTTGTCGGCCGCGACCGCGGCCGCCGCAGGTTTCCGGGGAACGGAGTGGACTGGAAACCGAGGAAGCCAAGCCAGCGGATGCTGGCGCCCGGCGTTTGAGGGAATAGTTGAACAGCCTTTCCGGGGAGCGTTGCAGAAACCTCCTTGGCGGCATCGCCGGAATTCCGCCATAAAGCCGCCGTAACCCGGACGGAAAGCACCGCTCCCGTGACAAACCTGTGGCAGGCATTGCCCCAGGGTCTGTCCATGGGCGTGCCTGGTGCCACAACATGTGGTACAAGCTGCCCGGAACACCCCCCGCTCAACCCCATATAGAGTTCAGGGTCCCATGGCTGGACATTCACAGTTCAAGAACATCATGCACCGCAAGGGCGCCCAGGACGTCAAGCGGTCCAAGCTGTTCAACAAGCTTGCGCGTGAAATCACCGTGGCCGCCAAGGCGGGCCTGCCTGACCCCGGGCACAACCCGCGCCTGCGTGCCGCCATCCAGGCGGCCCGCGTGCAGAACATGCCGCGCGACCGCATCGACCGTGCCATCAAGCAGGGCACGCCCGGCGGCGGCGACGACACCAACTATGACGAGGTGCGCTACGAGGGCTACGGCCCCGGTGGCGTCGCCCTGATCGTCGAGGCGCTGACCGACAACCGCAACCGCACCGCGTCGGAAGTGCGCTCCGCCTTTTCCAAGCATGGTGGCACCCTGGGCGAGACCAATTCGGTCAGCTTCATGTTCAACCGTATCGGCCTGATCACCTATCCGGCGACGGTGGCTGATGCCGACACCGTGCTGGAGGCGGCCATCGAGGCCGGCGCCGACGATGTCAGCAGCGATGAGGAGGGCCACTCCATCATCACCGGCGTCGACAGCCTGGGCGAGGTGCGCGACGCGCTGGAAGCCAAGTTCGGCGCGCCGGAAGGCGCCAAGCTGACCTGGCAGCCGCTGAACACCGTGGCCCCGTCGGAAGACGTGGCGCAGAGCCTGCTGAAGCTGATGGACGTGCTGGATGACAGCGACGACGTGCAGAACGTCATCGGCAATTTCGAGCTGTCGCCGGAGCTTTTGGAAAAGCTGGGCTAACCGCCGGGTGCGGGAAAGGGGACGGCGGCCATGGGCGATCGGTCGATCCGCGTGCTGGGCCTGGATCCAGGCTTGCGCAACATGGGCTGGGGCGTCATCGACGTCTCCGGCAACCGGTTGACGCATGTCGCCGACGGGGTCGTGCATTCCGACGACCGGGACGATCTGGCCCGCCGTCTCGTCACCCTGTACGACGGCTTGCAGGACATCATCCGGACCTGGACGCCGGATGAGGCCGCGGTGGAAGAGACCTTCGTCAACAAGAACCCCGTTTCCACCCTGAAGCTGGGGCAGGCGCGGGGCATCGCCCTGCTGGCCCCGGCGCGGGAAGGATTGCCCGTGTCGGAATACCCGCCCAACCTGGTGAAGAAATCCGTGGTGGGCGCCGGCCACGCCGACAAGACGCAAGTGCAGGCCATGGTGCGCATGCTGCTGCCGGGCTTCCAACTGTCCAAGGCCGACGCCGCCGACGCCCTGGCCGTCGCCATCTGCCACGCCCACCACAGCCAGACCCGGCGCCTGGTGGGCGGCATCATGGCGGGGGCCGCCCGATGACCACCCAGGCGGGAGCCGCCCGATGATCGCCAAGCTCAAGGGGCTACTCGACAGCACGGGCCTGGACTGGGCCATCATCGACGTGGGCGGCGTGGGCTATCTCGTTTCCGCCTCGTCCCGCACGCTGCGTCGCCTGGGCGGCACGGGTGAGGCGGTGTCGGTGCTGACCGAGATGTGGGTGTCGGAAGACAAGATGCAGCTGTTCGCCTTCGCCGACGTGGCGGAGCGGGACTGGTTCCGTCTGCTGACCACGGTGCAGGGGGTGGGGGCCCGGGTGGCCCTGGCGGTCCTGTCCGTGCTGTCACCGGAACAGATCGCCCAGGCCCTGATGGCCCAGGACCGGGCCGCCCTGACCCAGGCGGACGGCGTCGGCCCCAAGCTCGCCACCCGCATGATCAGCGAGTTGAAGGACAAGGTGCCGGCCCTGGCGCTGGCGCCCACCGCCGCCGGCACGCCGGCCGGCAAGACGGACGCGGCGGCCGCGCCGCCGGCGGGCAATGGCGCGGTGGCCGACGCCGTTTCCGCCCTGGTCAACCTGGGCTACCGTCGGCTGGAGGCCTTCGCCGCCGTCACGGCCTGTGCCGCGCGCCTGGGGCCCGAGGCGGGCGTGTCCGAACTGATTCGCGCCGGTCTTAAGGAATTGAGCGCATGAGCGGCCCCGCGTCCGGCCCGGACGCCGACCGCCTGGTGAGCCGCGAGCGGGCCGCCGGTGACGGCATGGACGTGTCGCTGCGGCCCCTGTCCCTGGCCGACTTCACCGGTCAGCGCCAGGTGCGCGAGAACCTGTCCATCTTCATCCAGGCCGCCCGGTCCCGGTCCGAACCGCTGGACCATGTGCTGCTGTTCGGGCCGCCAGGCCTGGGCAAGACCACCCTGGCCCAGATCGTCGCCAAGGAGATGGGGGCGGGCTTCCGCGCCACCTCCGGCCCCGTCATCGCCAAGGCGGGTGACTTGGCGGCGCTGCTGACCAACCTGCAGCCGCACGACGTGCTGTTCATCGATGAGATCCACCGGCTGTCGCCGGCGGTGGAGGAAATCCTCTATCCCGCCATGGAGGATTTCCACCTGGACCTGATCATCGGCGAGGGGCCGGCCGCGCGTTCCGTGCGCATCGACCTGCCGCCCTTCACCCTGGTGGGCGCCACCACCCGCTCCGGCCTGATCACCCGGCCCTTGCGCGAACGCTTCGGCATTCCCCTGCGCATGCAGTTCTATGAGCCGGAGGAGTTGCAGTTGATCGTCGGGCGCGCCGCCCGCCTGCTGGACATGCGGCTGCTGCCCGAGGGCGCGCTGGAGATCGCGCGCCGGTCGCGCGGGACGCCGCGCGTGGCGGGCCGCCTGCTGCGCCGGGTGCGCGATTTCGCCGCCGTGGCCGGGGCCACCGAGATCGACGCCCGCGCCGCCGACATCGCGCTGACCCGGCTGGAGGTTGACCGGCTGGGCTTCGACGCCATGGACCGGCGCTACCTCAACTGCATCGCCAACAATTATGGCGGCGGGCCGGTGGGGGTGGAGACGCTGGCGGCCGCCCTGTCGGAACAGCGCGACGTGCTGGAAGAGGTGATCGAGCCCTACCTGATCCAGCAGGGCCTGCTGCAGCGCACGCCGCGCGGCCGCCTGCTGACCGACACCGGCTATCGCTATCTCGGCCTGCCGGCCCCCGTCACCAGCCCGGCGCGCCAGCTGGACATGCTGGGCGCCCCGGAGGTGGACGGGCCGGATGCGGAGGAGGGGCCGGATGTCTGAGGCGCCGAACCTTTCCGGCCAGATGGCGGGCGATGTCCATGTCTTCCCCGTCCGGGTCTATTACGAGGACACGGACGCGGGCGGCATCGTCTATCACGCCAACTACCTGCGCTATGCCGAGCGGGCGCGGACGGAGATGCTGCGCGTGCTGGGGGTGCCCCATGCGGCGCAGGTGGCGGCCACCGGCGTCGCCTTCGCCGTGCGCCGCTGCACCGCCGACTTTCTGGCCCCGGCCCGGCTGGAGGACACGCTGGTCGTGCGCAGCCGCATCACCGGCGTGACCGGCGCGACGATTGTCGCCGAACAGACCATATACCGGCCACAAAGTGGTGGCAGGGTGCCCGCCGGCGCGGCCGAACCGGAGGACCAGGTGCTGGTCCGGCTAAGCCTGAAACTGGCCTGCATCAACGCCCAAGGGCGGGCGGTGCGGGTCCCAACGCCGGTGGCGCAGGCCTTCGCCCGTCTGGGTGCGGGCCGTGACGGCGGCGAGAAGATCAATTCGAAGGGGGACGGCGCGCCGACGGGCGCCCCGTCGGAAGAGTGAGAGTGGCGATGCAGCATCAGATCCTGAATTTCGTGGCCCTGGGCGCCAACCCGGCGGCGGACCTGTCGGCCCTCAGCCTGTTCATGACCGCCAACTGGCTGGTCAAGGCCATCATGCTGGGGCTGCTGGCGGCCTCCGTCTGGGTGTGGGCCATCATTTTCGACAAGTCGATCAAGCTGCGCCGCATGAAGGCCGCCGCCGCCGACTTCGAGGAGCAATTCTGGTCCGGCGGCTCGCTGGACCAATTGTATGAGGAGGTGGGCAAGGCCCCCAGCGATCCGCTATCCGCCACCTTCGCCGCCGGCATGCGCGAATGGCGCCACGCCAACGAACGGGGCCTGACCTCGTCCGGCGCGATGCGCGCCAACCTGGCCCAGCGCATCGAGCGGGTGATGTCGGTGACCGTCAGCCGCGAGATGGCGCAGACCGAACGCTACATCACCGTGCTGGCCACCGTCGGCTCCAACGCCCCCTTCGTCGGCCTGCTGGGCACCGTCTGGGGCATCATGCACAGCTTCACCAGCATCGCCGCCGCCGGCAACACCAGCCTGGCGGTCGTGGCGCCCTCCATCGCCGAAGCGCTGTTCGCCACGGCGCTGGGCCTGGTGGCGGCCATCCCGGCCAGCATCGCCTACAACAAATTCTCATCCGACATCGCCCGCTTCGGTGACCGGCTGGACTCGTTCGTGACGGAATTCAGCGCCATCCTGCAGCGTCACCTGGAAGAGCGGGGCTGAGATGGGCGCGTCGCTGTCGGGTAAGCAGTCCACCGGCCGGGGCCGCCGCCGCGCGCGGCCCATGGCCGACATCAATGTCACGCCCATGGTGGACGTGATGCTGGTGCTGCTCATCATCTTCATGGTCACGGCCCCCCTGCTCACCGTGGGCGTGCCGGTCGACCTGCCCAAGGCCTCGGCCCCGGCGGTGCCGGGGCAGGACGAGCCGCTGGTCGTCTCCATCCGGGAAAACGGCGACGTCTACCTGAACGAGACCAAGACCGACCTGACCGACCTGGTGCCCCGCCTGCAGGCCATCAGCCAGAACAACGCCGACGCCCGCATCTTCGTCCGCGGTGACAAGGCGCTTGCCTATGGCCGCATCATCGAGGTCATGGGGGCGATCAGCAGCGCCGGCTACAAGAAGGTGTCGCTGATTTCGCAGATGCCTGACCAACCCGCCCGCCGCAAGTAGGAAGCCAGACCCAACCCATGCGTCCGGCCGTCATCTTTTCAACCGTCCTGCACGTCGCGCTGCTGCTGCTGGCGATCCTGGGCCTGCCTTTGCTGAAAAGCGAACCGCTGGTCATGTCGGAGCCGGTGGCGGTGGAGATGGATATCAGCGAGCTGACCAACACGACGGTCAAGGAAACGGAGAAGCCGCAGCCACCCGCGCCCAAGGCGCCGGAGCCGCAGCCCGACCCCACCCCGCCCACGCCCCCGCAGCAAGCCCAGGCGGAGCCCACGCCCCCGCCGCCGGAAAAGGTGCCGGAACAGCCGACTCCGCCCGAGCCCCCCAAGCCGGAACCACCGAAGCCGGAGCCGCCCCCGCCGCCCAAGCCCGCGCCGCCGCCGGAGCCCGAGGCCCTGCCCATCAAGAAGATGGAGGTGCCGAAGGTGGAGGAGCAGAAGACGGCGGAGTTGGAGCAGCCCAAGCCCGTGCCCAAGCCCGATCCGAAGCCTGAGCCGCCCAAGCCCGAACCCAAGAAGCCCGAGCCGCCGAAGAAGGACGTGCCGTCCCTGGACAGCATCCTGAAGAACGTGGACAAGCTGAAGGAAGACAAGCCCAAGGAGACGGCGAAGGACACCCCGGCCAAGGACACGCCGAAAACACCGCAGACCTCGGCGGCGCAGCCTCAATCCGACCATCTTTCGGTGTCAGAGCAGGACGCGTTGCGCTCGCAATTGGCGGGATGCTGGGCTGTGCCGGCCGGTGGCAAGGATGTGGACAAGATGAGCGCCGATATCCGCGTCACCTTCGACAGTTCCATGCATGTCACCAAGGTGGATTACGTGAGCGGCAACGGCGCGCTGTCCAACCCGACGTACCGCAGTTTCGTGGAGAGCACCCTCCGCGCGCTGCAGAAAGATCAATGTTCGACCTTGCGCCTGCCCAAGGAAAAGTACGGCGGGGCCGGGTCCATCGTGTTCACGTTCAGCCCGAAGGACATGTTCTGATGCCCACGCGACAGACGCTAACCGCCCTAAGGCGCGCCATCGCCCTGGCCGCCGTGCTGTTCCTGGCGGCCGCGGTTCCGGCCAAGGCCGAACTGCATCTCGACATCAGCAAGGGGACGGTCGAGCCCCTGCCCATCGCCGTCACCCAGTTCTATGGCGAGCCGGTGGGCCAGCAGATCGCCAATGTGGTCGAGGCCGACCTGGAGCGGTCCGGCCTGTTCCGGCCGTTGGACCACCGGGCCTTCATCCAGACGCCGGACCAGTTGGCCAATGGCCTGCCCCGCTACGGCGACTGGAAGGTCATCAACGCCCAGGCGCTGGTCAGCGGCACCGCCGCCGTCCAGCCCGACGGGCGGCTGAAGGTGGAATTCCGCCTGTTCGACGTGCTGGCGCAACAGCAGCTGACCGGCCTGGCCTATTTCACCCAGCCGGACGGTTGGCGCCGCATCGCCCACATCATCGCCGACGCGATCTACAAGCGCGTGACGGGCGAGGATGGCTATTTCGACACCCGGATCGTCTACATCGCCGAATCGGGTCCGGCGACGACGCGGCAGAAGCGCCTGGCCATTATGGACCAGGATGGCGAAAACAACCTGTATCTGACCGATGGCCGGGTCCTGGTGCTGACCCCGCGCTTCTCGCCGACGGCTCAGGAAATTACATACCTGAGTTACTTCAACAACAAACCTAGGGTATATATCTTCAACGTGGACACCGGCCGGCAGGAGGTTTTGGGCGACTTCCCGGGCATGACCTTCGCCCCGCGCTTCTCGCCGGATGGCAACAAGGTCATCATGAGTCTGGCCCAGAATGGCAACACCGACATCTACCTGCTGGACCTGCGGACCCGTCGCCAGACCCGCCTGACCGACAATCCGGCCATTGATACCGCTCCCTCTTTCTCTCCGGACGGAAGTAAAATTACTTTCGAATCCGATAGAGGGGGCAGTCAGCAGATCTATACGATGAATGCTGACGGCACGAATGTTCAGCGTATTACTTTCGGTGCTGGTAAGTATGGTACCCCGGTATGGTCGCCTCGCGGTGACCTCATCGCCTTCACACGGATCAACGGCGGCCGGTTCTCAATCGGCGTGATCCGCCCCGATGGTTCCGGTGAAAGGGAATTGAGCACCGGTTACTTGGTTGAGGGCCCAACCTGGGCGCCCAACGGCCGTGTCCTCATGTATTTTAAGGAGAAGCCGGTGGGGGAGGGCGGTCGCCAGCGTCAGGTCCGCCTCTACTCCATCGACCTCACCGGCCGCAACGAACGGCAGATGCTCACGCCCACCGACGCGTCCGATCCCGCTTGGTCGCCCTTGATTCCGTGAGTGCGCCACAGTACTTTCGCAGCGCAAGAGCGACGTAAGGCTTGTCGGTCTACAGAGACGGGAATAAGTGACGGCGGCGGCTTGACAGCCGCCGCCGTCGCCTCACTTCAATCGAGATCGCGGTCGCGAAAATATCAATCCCACTTTTAAGTTGTCCGTAGGGGGTCTCAAACTATGCGCATGAAATACCTGAGCCTGTGTGCGGCTCTCGCCCTGGTGGCCGCTTGCTCCTCCACGCCGGAGAAGAAGGTCGACGTCGCCGCCGCCAGCACCGCCACCACCACCCCGACCGCGCCGGTCCAGAAGCCGACCGGCCCGGTCCCGGGTTCCAAGGAAGACTTCGTGGTCAACGTCGGTGACCGCGTGTTCTTCGGTTATGACAAGTTCGACCTGACCCCCGAAGCCACCGCGACCCTGGACAAGCAGGCCGCCTGGCTGAAGAAGTACGGTTCGGTCACGATCACCGTTGAAGGTCACGCCGACGAGCGCGGCACCCGCGAGTACAACCTCGCCCTGGGTGAGCGCCGTGCCAACGCCGTGAAGAACTACCTGACCGCCCTGGGCGTCGACCTGGCCCGCGTGCAGGTGATCAGCTACGGCAAGGAGCGTCCCGCCGTCCTCGGTTCCAACGAGGCCGCCTGGGCGCAGAACCGTCGCGGCGTGACGGTCATCAACTGATCTACCCCATCAGGGTAGCCGGTTAAGGGGGCGCCGTCTGACCTGAGGGTCGGGCGGCGCCCTTTTTACTTGGCGTATATTACCTAAGGGCAGGGTAATATTGCTTTTGAGGTAGCGTGCGCGGCCGACGCGTCCGAAGCCAGGGCGGCTCTCGCCGGGTTTGTCCGCAAGCGGCGGCACGCGCAAAGGCGATTCCGCCCTTGCCCGATCTGCTCTAAGGTCGCGCGGGGCGGGACGCGTGGCGCCGGCCAAGCTTATCGCCCCGTCCCCCGATGACTCTTTTCCCCGGAATCGCCCCATGACGCCGTCGCTGACGTCCCTGACCTCCCCCCATTTGCCGCGCCGCAACATCCGCTGGCGGGGCTGGGCCGCCGTGTGCGCCATGGCCATGGTGGTGGCCGCCCCGTTGCTGATGCCCACACCGGCCGGCGCGCAGAGCCGGGACATGCAGGACCTGCTGAATCGCCTGTCGCGCCTGGAAACGGATGTGCAGACCCTGTCGCGCGACGTTTACCGCAACGGCGTGAAGCCCACCGGCCCGATGACGGGCGTTCCCGGCGGTGGCGGCTCGGCCGCCGCCGGCGAGCTGGAGGTGCTGAAGCTGCAGATGGAAACCCAGACGCAGCAGCAGACCGGCAAGTATGAGGAGCTGGCCTATCAGGTCTCCCAGATCAAGGAACGGCTGGACAAGCTGTCGGCCGACATCGACCTGCGGCTGCAGAAGCTGGAGGACAAGGCCGGCATCGGCCTTGGGGCGTCGATGAATGGGGGGGGCGCTGACGCTGGCGGGTCGCCCCCGGCCGACCTGAAGGGCGGGGCCAGGCCCCTGCCGCCGGCCGCCGACACCGGTGCCGTCTCCGGCCCCGCTTCCGGCGGCGCCAAGGGCCCGGCGATTTCAGCGGCCCCCGCCGACGCTGGCGGCCCGCTGCCGGCTGGCCCGGCCCAGGACCAATACGACTACGCCTTCAATCTGCTGCGCCAGGGCGACGCCCCCAACGCGGAGAAGGCCTTCAGCCAGTTCCTGAAACAGAATCCGGATAACCCGCTGGCCGCCAACGCCCAGTACTGGCTGGGGGAGACCTTCTACATCCGGGGCAATTTCAAGGCCGCGGCCGTGGCCTTCGGCGATGGCTACAAGAAGTATCCGAAGAGCAACAAGGGCGCGGACTACCTGCTGAAGCTGGCCATGTCGCTGGACAGCCTGGGCGACCGGCCCAGCGCCTGCGTGGTGCTGAAGCAGCTGGACGCCGACAAGGACGCCGCCCCCACCGTGAAGCGCCGGGGCGAGGACCAGAAGAACCGCCTGGGCTGCAAGTAGGACCCGGAGGGGCGCCATGGGTGATGGCCGGGCGCCCCCTGTCTCTTCTCCCATGACGAATGCCGGCGAGTCGCGGGGGACGGCCCTCAATGAGGCGCTGTTCGCCCGCCTCATGGCCCCGCTGGGCCCGTATGAGACGGCGCCCGTCCTGGCTGTCGGCGTGTCCGGCGGTCGCGACAGCCTGGCGCTCACCCTGTTGGCCGACCGCTGGGCGCGTGCCCGGGGGGGCCACGTCATCGCCTTCACCGTGGACCACGCCTTGCGCCCGGAGTCGGCGGCGGAGGCGGCACAGGTCGGCCATTGGTTGGCTGGCCGGGGCATTCCGCACACCACCCTGACCTGGGAAGGCCCCAAGCCGGCCACGGGGCTGCAGGCGGCGGCGCGGCAAGCCCGTCACGATCTGCTGGCGGCGGCCTGCCGGGCGCGCGGAATCCTGCACCTCTGCCTGGCCCATCATCGTGAGGATCAGGCGGAAACCGTGGCATTGCGGCTGGAAGGGGGGAGCGGCGCCGATGGGCTGGCCGGCATGGCGGCGGCGCGGGCGCTGGCCGACGTGCGGCTGTTGCGCCCCCTGCTGCCGGTCAGCCGCGCCGACCTGGGCGCCACCTGCCGCGCCTTCGGACAGCCCTGGATCGACGACCCGTCCAATCTCATGACCCGCTATGCCCGGGGCCGGCTGCGGCGCGAGGGCTTGGCGCGGCCCGTGGACGATCTGCTGGCGCAGGCGGCGGACGCCGGCCGGGCGCGGGCGGCGCTGGAAACGGCCGTGGCTGTCGCCGTGGCCCACCATGTCATGTTGGCGCCGGAGGGCTATGCGGTGGTCGCGGCCGACGCGCTGGCGCGGCTACCCCGGCCGGTCGCGTCGCGCATGCTGGCGGGCCTGGCGGCGGCTTTGGGGGGCCAGCCCTATGCGCCCGCCTCGGCGGCGGTGGGGCGGCTGCTGGCGGCCTTGCCCGGCCTGTGGACGACGGATGGCGGATCGCTGGCCCTAACGCTGGCCGGCTGCCAGGCCCGGCGCCTGGCCGGCGCCGGCGGCCGGCGGCTGTTGCTGTTGTTGCGCCAGGCGGGACGCATGGCCCCGCCGGTGACGGTGTCCGGGGGCGGCGCCCGCTGGGATGGCCGCTTCCAGGCGGTGGGGGCGGCGGGCGCCGGTTTGACGCTGGGCGCCCTGGGAACGGTGGACGCGCGCCGGCTGGCGGCGTCGGATGGGGTGGCGTTCGCGCGCCTGCCAAAGCCGGTGTGGCCGACCCTGCCGGCCTTTCGGCGCGGGGAAACACTGGTGGCGGTGCCACATCTGGACTGGGCGGTGGAGCCGCTTCGCCCGCCGCCGGCTCTGCCAGGGCGGGGGGAAACGTGGCCGCGGCTGGCTTTCCGCCCGCTGTCGCCGGTGGCTCCCTCCCCGTTTTTGCCAACGGTGGAGGCCGGTCTAGACGTGATGGCAGTTGTCTCTGACGCCGGCGTCATTATCTAATGCAAACGGTCCCTGTGGTTTGATGCCGGATATGTGCGAAAACCACCGGGTGGGCTGAGGCCCCCGCCATCGAGACCGGCCATGACGGCCGGGTGGCAGGGCCCAGTTGGTCGAGGAAAGGCTGAGAGACGTGAACAACTTCGGTAAAAATTTGGCGCTGTGGGCTTTTATCGGCGTCCTGCTGTTCGTGCTGTTCAACCTTTTTCAGACTTCCACCAATCGGACGACTCAGGCCAGCATCCCTTTCAGCGAGTTGCTGGAGGAGGTTGAGCGCGGCACGGTCGCCGATGTCACCATCAAGGGGCCCCAGGTCACGGGTCATTACCGCGACAACCGCACCTTCTCGACCTATGTGCCGCCGGAAAGCAACCTGGTGAGCCGCCTGGCCGACAAGAACGTGAAGATCACCGCGGTGCCCGACGACAGCGGCAACCCAACGCTGTTCAGCATCATCCTGTCCTGGCTGCCCATGCTGGTTCTGATCGGCGTCTGGATCTTCTTCATGCGCCAGATGCAGTCCGGCGGCGGCAAGGCCATGGGTTTCGGCAAGAGCCGCGCCCGCCTGCTGACCGAGAAGGTCGGCCGTGTCACCTTCGACGACGTCGCCGGCATCGACGAGGCCAAGCAGGAGCTGGAAGAGATCGTCGAGTTCCTGAAGGACCCGCAGAAGTTCCAGCGCCTGGGCGGCAAGATCCCGAAGGGCGTGCTGCTGGTGGGCCCGCCGGGCACCGGCAAGACGCTGACGGCCCGCGCCGTGGCGGGTGAGGCCAACGTGCCCTTCTTCACCATCTCCGGTTCCGACTTCGTGGAAATGTTCGTCGGCGTCGGCGCGTCCCGTGTCCGCGACATGTTCGAACAGGGTAAGAAGAACGCCCCCTGCATCATCTTCATCGACGAGATCGACGCGGTCGGCCGCCATCGCGGTGCCGGCCTGGGCGGCGGTAACGATGAACGTGAGCAGACCCTGAACCAGCTGCTGGTGGAGATGGACGGGTTCGAGGCGAACGAGGGCGTCATCCTCATCGCCGCCACCAACCGTCCCGACGTGCTGGACCCGGCCCTGCTGCGTCCCGGCCGCTTCGATCGCCAGGTGGTCGTGCCCAACCCTGACATCCTGGGCCGCGAGAAGATCCTGAAGGTCCATATGCGCAAGGTGCCGCTGGCCCCCGACGTGGACGCCCGCACCATCGCCCGCGGCACCCCCGGATTCTCCGGCGCCGACCTGGCCAACCTGGTGAACGAGGCGGCGCTGCTGGCGGCCCGCGGCGGCAAGCGGGTGGTGGGCATGGCCGACTTCGAGAACGCCAAGGACAAGGTCATGATGGGCGCCGAGCGCCGGTCCATGGTCATGACCGAGGAGGAGAAGCGCACCACTGCCTATCATGAGATGGGCCACGCCCTGGTGGGCATCTACATGCCCAAGGCCGATCCCCTGCACAAGGTGACCATCATCCCGCGCGGCCGCGCGCTGGGTGTGACCATGGCCCTGCCGGAACGCGACCGGTACTGCTGGGAAAAGGTCGAGATGGAAAGCCGCCTGGCCGTGCTGTTCGGCGGCCGCATGGCGGAAGAGTTGGTGTTCGGGCCGGAGCGCGTGACCACCGGCGCGTCCAACGACATCATGAAGGCGACCCAGATGGCCCGCGCCATGGTCACCGAATACGGCATGTCCGACCGGCTTGGCCGGGTGCGCTACAGCGCCAACGAGCAGGAGGTGTTCCTGGGGCACAGCGTGACCCAGCAGCAGAACATGTCCGAGGCGACGGCCAACATCATCGACCAGGAAGTCCGTCGCATCATCGAGGAGGCCGAGGGCAACGCCCGCCGCATCCTGACGGAGCATATGGACGACCTGCACAACACCTCCAGCGCCTTGCTGGAGTATGAGACGCTGTCGGGTGACGAGGTGCGCGCCCTGCTGCGCGGCGAGTCGATCGTGCGGCCCGAGGCCAACGACACGCCCAAGGTTCCGCCCCGCGGCGTCGGTCGGCGCACCTCGGTGCCGACCACCGGCGGGACGCCCAGCGCCGAGGGTGGCCCGTTCTCGCCGGAGCCGCAGCCCGGCACCTGATAGCGCTTGGTATCTAGTTTCCGAAACCCCCGGTCGCCCTGGCGCCCGGGGGTTTCGTCTTTTCGGGGCGGGCTCCATCGCCCGCGCGGCTGGCCTGCCGCCAGCGGGGATGACGGCGCGCAATGCGGGCGGCTAGAATCGCGCCCTGTCCCCATGGATGCCGCCGATGACCCGTGAATCCCTGCCCGCCGGTCCCATCGCCCCCCAAGACGTTCACCTCACACCCGTGGGCCTGGTGTCGGGCGCCCACGCCGCGGCCGGCCGGCCATTGGCGGGCACGGCGCTGGCCTACACCGGGGTGGAGGTCGCGGTACGCCGGGGCGGGCAGGTGAGCCGCCGTGTGTTGGGCTTGGCCGACCTCGCGGCCTGGGCGGACGGTGCCGGGCTGACGGCTGAGATCGGACAACGCCTGGCGGCGCTGTCGTCGCCGCGCCCGCCCTTCGCCGGGCTGGATATGGGCCGCCCCCTGGTCATGGGCATCGTTAATGTCACACCCGACAGCTTTTCCGACGGCGGTGATTTCGCCGCTACGGATGCCGCCGTCGCCCATGGCCGCGCGCTGTTGGCCGCCGGCGCCGACATCCTGGACATCGGTGGCGAAAGCACCCGGCCGGGGGCGGCGCCGGTGTCACCGGTTGAGGAGGCCGCTCGCGTCGTGCCCGTCATCCGCGCCCTGGTGGCGGAGGGGGCGGCGGTGGTCTCGGTCGATACCCGGCACGCCGCCGTCATGGCGGCGGCGCTGGATGCCGGCGCCCACATCGTCAACGATGTCAGCGCGTTGGAAGGGGACCCCGACAGCCTTGCCCTAGTGGCGGCGCGCGGCTGCCCCGTCATCCTCATGCACATGCGGGGCGACCCCCGCACCATGCAGGTTGAGCCGTGGTACGAAGATGCCGCCTTGGATGTGATGGATTATCTGCTGGCCCGGGTGGAGGCCTGCGTCGCCGCAGGCATTCCCCGGGGACGCATCGCGGTCGATCCGGGGATCGGCTTCGGTAAGTCGGTGGCGCACAATCTGGACATTTTGCGCCACACGGCGCTCTATCATGGCACCGGCTGCGCCCTGCTGGTCGGCCTGTCGCGCAAGCGCTTTCTCGCCGCCCTGTCGCGGGGGGAGGCGCCGAAGGATCGGGTGGCCGGATCGCTGGCCGCCGGCCTTGCGTGCCTTGACCGGGGCACGCATATCCTGCGGGTGCATGATGTGGCGGAGACGGTGCAGGCCCGCGCCCTATGGCAGGCGCTGCACGGATTGCCCTGATTGGGCGTTGCTTTGAACTGATGACGGCGTGGAAGACGATGGCGCGTAAACTCTTTGGTACCGACGGCATTCGCGGCACGGCCAATACCGAGCCCATGACGGCGGAGACGGCCTTGAGGGTGGCCATGGCGGCCGCCCTGCAGTTCCGCCGCGGCAACCATCGCCATCTGGTGGTCATCGGCAAGGATACCCGCCTGTCGGGCTATATGCTGGAGCCGGCGCTGACCGCGGGCTTCATCTCCATGGGTATGGACGTCACCCTGGTGGGCCCCATGCCGACACCGGCGGTGGCCATGCTGACCCGTTCCCTGCGGGCCGACATGGGGGTCATGATCTCCGCCTCCCACAACCCCTACTATGACAACGGCATCAAGCTGTTCGGGCCCGACGGTTACAAGCTGTCGGATGAGGTGGAGGCCGCCATCGAGGCACGCATGGTGGAAGGCTTCTCCGGCGACCTGGCCAGCCCGCGCGACCTGGGCCGCGCCCAGCGCCTGGACGACGCCATCGGCCGCTATATCGAGCAAGCCAAGGCCACCTTCCCCCGTGGCCTGCGCCTGGATGGGCTGAAGATCGTGGTCGATTGCGCCCACGGCGCCGCCTACAAGGTGGCGCCCAAGGTGCTGTGGGAGTTGGGGGCCGAGGTCATTCCCGTGGCGGTATCGCCCGATGGCTTCAACATCAACAAGGAGTGCGGCGCCACGGCGCCCAAGGCCATGCGCGACGCCGTGGTGGCCCATGGCGCCCACCTGGGCATCGCGCTGGACGGTGACGCCGACCGCCTGATCCTGGCGGATGAGACCGGCACCCAGATCGATGGCGACCAGGTCATGGCCCTGATCGGCGGCGCCTGCGCCGATGCCGGCACGCTGCGCGGCGGCGGTGTGGTGGCCACGGTCATGTCCAACCTGGGCCTGGAACTGCACCTCAAGCGCCGTGGCCTGAGCCTGGCCCGCACGCCGGTGGGTGATCGCTATGTCGTGGAGCATATGCGCGAGCATGGCTTCAACGTGGGCGGGGAGCAGTCCGGTCACATCGTCCTGTCCGACCATGGCACCACGGGCGACGGCTTGGTGGCCGCCTTGCAGGTGCTGGCCGTCATCCAGCAGTCGGGCAAGCCGGCGTCGGAGGTGCTGCGGGTCTTCCAGGCGCTGCCCCAGGTGCTGAAGAACGTGCGGTTCGACCCGGCAGGGGGCGCCACGCCCCTGGCGGCCGCCAGCGTCCAGGACGCCATTCGCGCTGGCGAGGCCCGGCTGGGCGGCACCGGCCGCGTGCTGATCCGCAAGTCGGGCACCGAGCCGCTGATTCGCGTCATGGCGGAGGGTGACGACCAAGGCCTGGTGACGACCGTGGTGGACGACATCATCGGCGCCATCCAGGACGCGGCGCCGCGGCCGGCCTCCAAAGTCGCGGAATAAGGCGGTGCGCGGCCGTGTCCTGATCATCGCCGGTTCCGACAGCGGCGGCGGCGCCGGCATCCAGGCGGATATCAAGGCGGTGACGGCGCTGGGTGGCTACGCCATGACGGCGGTGGCGGCCCTGACGGCGCAGGACACCCACGGCGTGCGGGCGGTGATGCCGGTGCCGCCGGACTTCATCGCCCTGCAGATGCGGCTGTGCCTGGCCGACATCGGCGCCGACGCCGTCAAGACCGGCATGCTGGCCTCGCCCGAGATCATCGAGACGGTGGTCGCGGTGCTGACCGAGCTGGGCGCCCCCGCCCTGGTGGTCGACCCCGTCATGGTGGCCAAGGGTGGCCAACGCCTGCTGGAAGACCGGGCCGTGTCCGTCGCCATCGAGCGGCTGCTGCCAATCGCCACCCTGCTGACCCCCAACACGGTGGAGGCCACGGCCCTGACCGGCCTGGCGGTGGACAGCGTGGACGACATGCGCCGCGCCGCCGACCGCCTGCTGGGCTTCGGTGCCCGCGCCGTGCTGATGAAGGGCGGCCATCGCGCCGGCCCGGTGGTGACCGACGTACTGGTGACCCCGATGGGGGAACACACCTATACCGCGCCGCGCATCGACACCGTCCACACCCATGGCACCGGCTGCACCCTGGCCTCGGCCATCGCCTGCGGCCTGGCCCAGGGGCTGGACGCGCCGACGGCGGTGGCCCGCGCCCACGCCTATGTGCAGGAGGCCATCCGCACCGCCCCCGGTTTCGGCGGTGGCCACGGCCCGCTGAACCACGCGCACACCGTCAGGCCGTTTCCCTAATCCCGGGGCGTGAGGCCTTGCCTCATGCGGACGGGCCCAGATCGGCGCTTGATGAGGTCAAACGAAACTCTCCCCCATTGCCGCCGGCTCCGCCAGCAGGCCGGCGACGATGCGCAGTCCTTGCTCCAGCAGGTCCGTGCGCTCCACCCCGCCGATGCAGACGCGCACGGCATGGGGGGTGTCGCCGCGCGCGACCGCGAAGGCGTCGGCCGGGGTGACCCGCACGCCGCGGCCCAGCAGCGCACGGGCGAAGTCCTCCCGCCGCCAGGGTTCGGGCAGGGGCAGCCATAGATGGGGGCAGGCGGGGTCGGAGGCGCCCCCCCGCAGCAGGCGGCGGGCCTGGGCCTGACGCTCCGCCACTAGCGCGCGCCGCTGCCCGGCGCAGTCCAGGGCGGCGCCGGACAGGATGAATTCCGCCGCCAGTTCCGCGCCCAGGGGATTGACCCCCAGCAGGGTGGCGCGCAGCAGGCTGCGCACCCGGTCCATCAGCGGTGGCGGGCACAGCAGGAAGCCGGTGCGCAGGCCCGGCATCAGATTCTTGGACAGGCTGGTCAGGAACAGCACCCGCTCCGGATCCAGCGCCGCCAGGGGCGCCGGGTCCGTCCTGGGCGCCAGGAAACCATAGACGTCGTCCTCCACCACCAGGATGCCGGCCCGGCGGCAGACCTCCAGCAGCGCCTGACGCCGGGGGGCGCTTTGCGTCACCGTGGTGGGGTTGTGCAGGCGGGGCATGCAGTACAGGGCGTGGGCGCCGTGGGTTCGGGCCGCCTGGTCCAGCGCGTCGGGCACCAAGCCCTCGCCGTCCATGGCCACCGGCACCAGCCGCAGGTCCAGCAGGCCCGCCAGTGGCTTCACCGCCGGATAGGACAGCCGCTCCACCAGCAGGCTGTCGCCAGGGCGGGTGATGGCGGCCAGCGCCAGATGCATGGCGTTCTGCCCGCCGGCGGTGGGCAGGATCAGGGCGGGGTCGGCCACCATCCCGGTGGTCTGTTCGATCCAGGCGGCGCCCGCCTGGCGGTGGCGGGCGCTGCCGTTGACGGGCGGATAGTGCATCAGGCCCGACAGGTCGCCGCGGTCCGCCAGCTGCATCAGGGCTTGGCGCAGCCGTTCCTCGTTGGGGCGCTGGGTCAAGGCGTTCACGGACAGGTCGATGACGCCGCTGTCGTCCCCCGTGGGCGCCTCCGCCGGACGGGGGTCGCGCACGAACGTGCCGCGGCCGACCTCCCCGCCGATCAGGCCGCTGCGCTCGGCTTCCGCATAGGCGCGGGTCACCGTGCCCACGGTGACACCCAGCCGCCAGGCGAGATCCCGGTGGGTGGGCAGCTTGGCGCCGATGGGCAGGCTGCCGCTGCCGATGTCATCCTGCAGGGCGGCGGCGATGGCCCGGTAGCGGGGGCCGGGCCGCTGGGAAATGTCGGGCAGCCACGCGGGCTGCTTACCGGTCATTGTCATGGCGACAATATCCGTATTGATGGGGGCATTTAGCTGTTCTATTCGGAAATTGTGCTGATTTCTACCCACCACATGCGCGGACAATGCGGACTTGTCCGTCGGAGGATGCCCCCATGCGCCTGCCCGTCTACCAGATCGACGCCTTCACCGATGCCGTCTTCGGGGGCAACCCCGCCGCCGTGGTGCCGCTGGACGCCTGGCTGCCGGACGCGGTCATGCAGGCCATCGCGGCGGAGAACAACCTGTCTGAAACCGCCTTCTTCGTGCCGCCGGGCCCGGGCGATGAGGACGCCTGGGGGCTGCGCTGGTTCACGCCGGCGGTGGAGGTCGATTTGTGCGGCCACGCCACGCTGGCGACGGCGCACCTGATGATGAACATCCTGCACCCCGGCACCGACAGGGTGGTGTTCCGCACACAGAAGGCCGGCCTGGTGGCCGTGACGCGGGAACAGGGATTGTTGACCCTGGACTTTCCCGCCCGTCCGCCGCGGCTGCCGGAAGCCATCCACCCAGGCTTGGTGGCGGCTCTGGGCGGGCCGGCCCCCGCGGCGATCCTGGCCGCGCGGGACTATCTGGTGGTTTACGACGATGCCGCCGTCGTGCGTGCGCTGGCGCCGGACATGGCGGCGCTGATGGACATCGATCGCTTCGCCGTCATCGTCACCGCGCCGGGGGATGAGCCCGGCGTACATTTCATCTCCCGCTTCTTCGCGCCGTCGGAGGGGGTGCCGGAGGATCCGGTGACGGGGTCCGCCCACTGCACCCTGATTCCCTACTGGGCCCAGCGCTTGGGCACCGATCGGCTGGCGGCGCGGCAGGTGTCGCGGCGGGGTGGGGCGTTGACGTGCCGGTTGGAGGGCGAGCGCGTGCGCATCGGCGGGCAGGCCGTCCTGTTCCTGGAGGGGCATATTCACATCTGAGGGAAGCGCCCGGCGGTGGCGGGCGTCCGCTGCCGCGCCAGCGTATCGGGGCCCGCATCGCCCGAAAGGGGGGATGTGGCCGAAGGCCTATGCCGTTCAGCGGATTGACCCGGCCACCGTCTTTTGGGGAGGATGCGCCACGCTTCGGAGTCGGAAGGGGTATGGCATTGGTTGGTCTGCCCCCAACCGGCGGTTTGACCCTTCCGCTCCGGGTATACCCGCCTCGCGGTCAGAATCTTTCCGATTCCATTGGCATGCCGGTTCCGGAAGGGGTGGTTGCTGACATTGCCGTTTACCAAGCGGTGAGGATGCGGGATGATGGTCCACGTATCTTTCATAAAACGGGGCGTTTATGCTGTATTAACAATACGGCCGCGCCGATCTATTCGTTGGAGCCAGGGGGCCCGTGGAAAGGCAACAGCAACTGATCGGAACGGTAAAGACCGCGTTCGAGCTGCACAGCCTGCACAATGACCAGTGGCTTCTGGTCAAGGAAGGGCCGGATCTGCGCCAGATCGAGCCGGCGGCGGCCTTGCTGATCGATCGCAAGGAGGTCGATGGCGTCCGCATCGTCCGCCGCCGCGACTATGTCGATCATGACTTCAAGAGCCACATCACCGTGCGCAAGCGCCTGCGCGCCGGGGTGGCGGAAACCGATCCACTGCAGATCGCCAATCCTGGACGCGACGCCTCGTGGTGTGAGCGGCCGGAGGATTTCACCGGCGATGTCCAGCGCCAGGTCATCCGCGGGCTGTTCGCCCGCTATCTGGATGAGAGCCGGCTGACCCCGCTTGAGGTGTTGTATTACGAGGTGGCGGCCCGCGCGCTGGACAACGCCGGCACCCTGGTGCAAGGGGCGTTGCAGCGTCTGGCCAGCCAGCAGGTGCGCGGTAGCCAGCAGACGGCCGTATCGCGCATGAAGGAACTGATGGCCATGGTGGACGATGGCCTCAGCCGTCTGGTCGCCAAGGCCAAGGGCAACCCCGTGCCGCCATTGGCGCCAGGGGGCCTCAAGGCGCTGTCGGACAAGCTCGCGGCCGCTGGCGATCCCATCCCGGGCCTCTATCGCGCCACCGCGGCCTATCTTGCCGGTTGCAAGACGTGGATGGAAAAGCTGGACCGGCTGTTCCGGCTGTTCAGTCCCGAGCTGACGGTGCGCGAGATGCGCATCATCGATAGCATCGCCGCGGAGATCATGGGCTCTTCCCTGGCCTTGCGTGAGCTGGTGGGGAAGGAGGCTGACCGCATCGAGCTGGTGCTGAACGCCATCAACCTCTATGTGGGCAAGCTGGGCAAGGTGGAGATGGACGCCGCCGGCAGCCATCTGCCGGGCGTCATCACCCTATCGGAATTGTTGGCCCAGGGTGTTCTGCCCCGCACGCTGGCGGAACTGCGCCTCGGTCTGTTGCGCCACCTGCACGCCCGTCTGCCGTTTCATGGGGAGCGCCATGTCCAGGATGAATTGCGCGCGCTGGTCCGTATCCAGGACCATCTGAAGGTCACCGCACCCAGCCTGGTGAATGACGAGGAGATCCAGGAAGCCATCGCGCTGCGCGCCGACAAGCTGATCCAGCCTGAGGCCATGTCGGATGTGATGGCGCTGGCCCGCGGCACCTATTCCAAGATCAACCTGATCTTGAGTTTGGTGAACATGGCGCCGGGCAGGCAGGCCAAGGCCAAATTGGCGCCCTACCTGCGCTCGCTCATCGTGCCGGACGATATCGTCTGGGACATGGGCTGCCAGAATCGGCGTATGGACATCATCCCGCCGCTGAGCGAGTTGTCCGACCGCATCCTGGCCGCCGGCTTGCCCGAGGGGCCCAAGCGCGAAATGCTGGAGATTATCGACAGCGCGCTGTTCGAGACGGTGCGGACGGAGATCGTCGGCAACCAGGCCATGGGGTTCGCCGACCGCATGCTGGCGCTGATCAACACCTGCGGTGGCTTGCCGGAGGGCAGGGCCCGCACTTTCGCCAGCGAGACGTTGACCACGGCGTTGCGCCGACCGGAATTCATCCTGAATTACCTGGAGCGCTTCGAAAGCGCCACGGAGCGGCGGGACAACTACTTCAAGCTGTGCGAGACCCTGGCCGCCAGCCGTCTGGTGCCGCCGGCGCTGATTCCCCACGCCGCCGCCTGAAATCGGCCTCCGGCGCCATAGCCGAAAGGATGTTACGTACGGCATTCCGGCATGGCAGCAATGTATCGCGGCCATGCCGTCATGATTGACGTTCTTGCGCGGCGCCCCTAGTGTCCGCGGCGGGACACGCCTCCCCAACGGGGCGCAACTATTCTGCAAGGAATAGCATCATGACCGTACCGCCGAAGCCCGAGAGCCGGCCGTCGAATCCTAATTTCTCCTCTGGTCCTTGCGCCAAGCGTCCCGGTTGGACGTTGGATGCCTTGAAGGGCGCCCTGGTGGGCCGCTCGCACCGGTCCAAGCCCGGCAAGGCCAAGCTGCAAGAGGTCATAGACCGCAGCCGCGCCCTGCTCAATATCCCGGCCGACTACCGTATCGGTATCGTTCCGGCCTCCGACACCGGTGCCGTTGAAATGGCCCTGTGGTCCCTGCTCGGCGCCCGCGGCGTCGACATGGTCGCCTGGGAGTCCTTCGGCAAGGATTGGGTGACCGACGTCGTGAAGCAGCTGAAGCTGGCCGATGCCCGCACCTTCACCGCCGGCTACGGCAAGCTGCCCGATCTGACGCAGGTCGATTTCAAGAACGACGTGGTCTTCACCTGGAACGGCACCACCTCCGGTGTGCGCGTGCCCAACGGTGACTGGATCGCCGATGACCGCGAAGGCCTGACCATCTGCGATGCCACTTCGGCCGCGTTCGCCATGGACCTGCCGTGGGACAAGCTGGATGTGGTCACCTGGTCCTGGCAGAAGGTGCTGGGCGGTGAGGCGGCCCACGGCATGCTGGTGCTGAGCCCCCGCGCCGTCGCTCGCCTGGAAAGCTACAAGCCGGCTTGGCCGTTGCCCAAGATCTTCCGCATGACCAAGGACGGAAAGATCGTCGAAGGCATCTTCAAGGGCGAAACCATCAACACCCCGTCCATGCTGGCGGTGGAAGATGCCCTGGATGGCCTGCGCTGGGCCGAATCCGTGGGCGGCCTGAAGGGCCTGATCGAACGGTCAGAGGGCAATCTGGCGGCCGTGGCCGACTGGGTCGCCAGCGGCACCACCGCCGCTTTCCTGGCCGATGTGCCCGCCACCCGCTCCTGCACCTCGATTTGCCTGAAGTTCGCCGATCCCAAGCTGGCCGGCCAGACGCCGGAAGTCCAGGCCGAGGTGGCGAAGAAGGTGGCCTCGCTGCTGGAGAAGGAAGGCGTGGCGCTGGACGCTGGCGCCTATCGCGACGCCCCCCCGGGCCTGCGCATTTGGGGCGGCGCCACGATCGAGCGGTCCGACATCCAGGCGCTGCTGCCCTGGATCGACTGGGCCTACGCCACGGTCGCGGCCGAGCTCGTCGCCTGATCCGCGTTCCCGCGCTTTAAAAGCCTATCCCTGACATACGGCCTGGCGCCGCCCCACACCCGGAAACCATCCGGACGGCGGCGCCGGCCCATCCTCGCCAGAAGGATACGAGAGCCATGCCCAAGGTTCTTATTTCGGACAGCCTCAGCCCCCGCGCCGTCGAGATTTTCAAGGAGCGCGGCGTCGAGGTCGACGTCATCACCGGCCTGAAGCCCGATGAGCTGAAGGCCATCATCGGCAAGTACGATGGCCTGGCCATCCGCTCGTCGACCAAGGTCACCAAGGAAGTCCTGGCCGTCGCCACCAACCTGAAGGTGGTCGGCCGCGCCGGTATCGGCGTCGACAATGTCGACGTGCCCGCCGCGACCGCCAGCGGCGTGGTGGTCATGAACACCCCCTTCGGCAACTCCATCACCACCGCCGAGCACGCCATCGCCATGATGTTCGCGCTGGCCCGTGAAATCCCGGCCGCCAACGCCTCCACCCACGCCGGCAAGTGGGAAAAGAACCGCTTCATGGGCGTCGAGCTGTACGGCAAGACCCTGGGCGTCATCGGCTGCGGCAACATCGGTTCCATCGTCGCCGACCGCGCCGTGGGCCTGAAGATGCGCGTCGTCGCCTTCGATCCCTTCCTGTCGGCGGAGCGTGCCCAGGACCTGGGCGTGGAGAAGGTGGAGCTGGACGAGCTGCTGCGCCGGGCCGATTTCATCACCCTGCACACGCCCCTGACCGACGCCACCCGCAATGTCCTGGACGCCAAGGCCTTGGCCAAGACCAAGCCTGGCGTGCGTATCATCAATTGCGCCCGTGGCGGCCTGATTGTCGAGGCCGACCTGAAGGCGGCGCTGGACAGCGGCCATGTGGCCGGTGCCGCGCTCGACGTGTTCGCGGAAGAGCCGGCCAAGGAAAGCATCCTGTTCGGCAATGAGAAGATCATCTGCACGCCCCACCTGGGCGCCTCCACCACCGAGGCGCAGGAGAACGTGGCTCTGCAGGTGGCCGAGCAGATGTCCGACTTCCTGGTCACCGGCGCCGTGGTCAACGCGCTGAACATGCCATCGGTCTCGGCGGAAGACGCGCCCAAGCTGAAGCCATACATGAAGCTGGCCGAGCAGCTGGGCGGTTTCGCCGGCCAGATCACCGAGACGGGCCTGAAGTCGGTGACGGTCGAGTACGAGGGTCAGGTCGCCGACCTCAACACCCGGCCGCTGACCGCCATCGTCCTCATGGGCCTGCTGTCGCCCTTGCTGGCTTCGGTCAACATGGTCAACGCCCCCGTCATCGCGCGCGAGCGGGACATCAAGGTGGCCGAGACCAAGCGCGACGAGGCAGCCGACTACCAGACCCTGATCCGCGTCGTGGTGCAGACCGAGCGGGCGACCCGCACCGTGGCCGGCACCCTGTTCGGCGGCGAGAAGCCCCGCATCGTGCAGATCGAGGAAGTGCCGATCGAAGCGGAATTGAGCGAGCACATGCTGTTCATCCGCAACGAGGACAAGCCCGGTTTCATCGGCAAGCTGGGCACCACCCTGGGCGATGCCGGTGTGAACATCGCCACCTTCCACCTCGGCCGTACTGAGGCGGGCGCCAATGCCATCGCCCTGGTGTCGGTGGACCAGGAAGTGGGCGATGCCCTGCTGGAGCGCATCCAAGGCCTGGCCAGCGTCGTGCGGGCGAAAGCCCTGCGCTTCTAAGCGCCTGGCGTCAGTCTATTTGGATAGGACAAGCCGCCCCGGGGAGGTCTCTGGGGCGGCTTTTTTTATGGGCATTTGGTCAATCCCTTGATCGTTTCGGGAACGAACTAAATAAATCGGACCATATCCGCAAGAGCCGATTTTGTGCGTCCCGACCCCTGTTCTTCTGTGGTATTAGAAGTCACCGGCTTGGTCATCCCGGCAGGGGACCCCGGCCACCGATCCAGCGACACCATTCAACCCTAGGTGCCATCGATGAGCTCCACGCCCACCAGTCTGTCGAAGACCGAGTTGTCCTCCGCCCTCCAGGAAATCAGCCGGGAACTGGAAGGCCTGCGCGCCGAGATCGAAAAGGTGGGCACCGTCGCCCAGCAGATTGACGCCATCGCCAAGCAGACCAACCTGCTGGCCCTGAACGCCACCATTGAGGCCGCCCGCGCGGGCGAGGCCGGCAAGGGCTTCGCCGTCGTCGCCGGTGAAGTGAAGAACCTGTCGGGCCAGACCGCCGCCGCCACCGCGGAAATCTCCGCCGTGCTGCAGAGCCTGACCAAGCGCACCCAGCACCTGGGTCAGCTGGTCGAGCGGGCGATCACCTCCGCCTGATAAGGCGTACCCGCCTGCGAAAGGTGGGTTTCAAGGGGTGACAGTGTATTCGCGGGCCCGCGCCGGGGATTACCCTTCCAGGCGCGGGCCCGTTTGTTTACCAAACCACGCGCGTCTTTTGGTGTGCCCGTTTGGCGACGGGGGCGGGGGCGGTCAACAATTTCGGATATCCGAAAGCTTTCTGATTTTCCCGCGTTTCCATTTTCGGCGTTTGTGACTTACTCTGACGGATGAGGGTGGCGGGCGGCCTCTCTTGAAAGCGGGGTACCCTGAACGGGTGGCCCGATCCGGTCACCCGCCCGGCCAAGCCCACTGTGCGGGGAGAGCACGTGCTGTTCGCTGAGGGATCACAGGCTGCCGCCCATCTCGCCCAACGGGCGATGGACCGCATGCGTACGGAGTCCGTGGCGCCACAGCCGCACAACTTCACCGTCTGGTACGCCTATTACAGCGGCCGCTATCCCGACCTGACCCGGGCGGTGGACATCATCGCCAGCAACGGCCTGCCCTTTACCGAGCAGCGCTGCGCCGAGCTGTATCACAAGTTTTTCGCCGCCGATGACGAAATCCAGGCCATCCAGGAAATCGGCGCCAAGCTGACCGAGGCCCTGTCCGGCGTCACCGGCGCCGTGGCCTCCGCCGGCAACGACGTGGGGACCTTCGGCGCGGCGCTGAAGGTGTTCCAGGGGCAGGTCGACCTGTCAGACACGCTGGAGCAGCTGCGCGGCATCATCCGCGCCATGACCGAGCAGGCGCAGCGGGTGGCTGTGCGCAACCAGTTCCTGCAGACGCAACTGAGCGACAGCGCCCAACAGCTGGAAACCATGCGCCGCGACCTGGACACCGTGCGGCGTGAGGCCATGACCGACGCGCTGACGGACCTCGCCAACCGCAAGCAGTTCGACCAGGCCCTGCGCGAGGCCGCGGCCACCGCCATGGAAGATGGGCGCCCGCTGTGCCTGCTGATGATCGACATCGATTTCTTCAAGAAATTCAATGATAACCACGGCCATGTCGTGGGCGACCAGGTCCTGAAGCTGGTGGGACGCACCCTGAAGGACTCGGTGCGCGGGCGTGACACCGCCGCCCGCTTCGGCGGCGAAGAGTTCGCCATCATCATGCCCGAGTCGACCTTGGACGAGGCGTTGGCCTTCGCCGAGCAGACCCGTGCCACCATCGCCAACCGCCGCATCGTGAAGCGCACCTCCGGCGCCGCCATCGGCAACATAACGCTATCCGTCGGTGTCGCCCTCTACGAGCCGGGCGAGACGCTGGGCCGTTTCATCCAGCGAGCGGACGAGGCGCTGTACATGGCCAAGCACCAAGGCCGCAACCAGGTTCGGGCCTTCGTGGCGCCGGCCGAAGCGGCGCTGGTATAACGGATCGTCAAATCATGAGCTGGTTGGCTTTGATCGTCGTCCCGGCATTGTGGTTCAAGGCGGCTTTTGGCTCGCCGTTCCTCAATCCGGATTCGCAAGGTGCTAACGCGAGGAAGGTTTTTGCCGCTCGCCGGCTATCCTTCGCATTATCGATAGCGGCAGGAGGCGTCCTTTACGCTGCCATGCAGACGGGACAGCCGGCATTCCTGCCGCTCTTTATTGGTGCCGGCTTGCTAACCGCGATGATGCTCGCCGCGTTCTTCCGGGAAACTGGGCGGTGGAAACGAGTGCGGCGTTAGGGGGCAGTCCTTACCATTTGCGCTCGGTCTTCATGCCACCGGCGTTGATGGCGTCCAGGAAGGCGCTGCCGGTGGACTTGCGGGTGGCGCGCAAGGGGCCCTGGGTGCGGGTGGTGGCCACCACCTTGATGGCGGCCTCGGTCGCGTCGGTTTGGATCTGCCGGCGCACATCGGGTTCCAGCGATTCGAAAGCCTCGCGGGCGAAGACCATCGCGTTCTCCGACCGGGTCTCCAGAACCTGGCGCAACGCGTTGGCCGCCATCAGGCACTCCAGGCGCTCCGGCCCGGACAAATCGTCCAGGACGTCGGCCAGGATGCCGATCGCTTGCAGCGTCTTGGTATCGTTCAAGCGCAGGTTCATCGGTTCACTCCCCGCTTCGTCGGCCAGGGGCCCAAGGGCACCGCCGGACGAACGGCTTCGTCACGTTAAGCATCATCTTTCCACCATATGAACCGCTTGTGCAACGGGATAGAGCGGATCGCCCGAAGGCGGAATCGCCTTTGGGCGTGAAGCCGCTCGCGGACAGACTGAGCTATAGCCGGCTGTGGTTCCGATTAGACGCAGCCGGCTATAGGTGCTCCCCCTTTGGGGTGGGTCCACCGGTCGGAAAGCAAGGGCAGGGATGGGCCCGGTTATCGCGGGGGCAGACGAAAGCGGGCTTGTGCTATATATGTTCCCCATCATGACCGATCTTTTTTCCCGTTTGGACCCGCCCGCCCCGCCCAAGAAGGTCGAGCCTGAGAAGGCCGCGCCACCGGTCGCCGCCGCCTCAAGCGCCCCCTTGGGCGTGTCCAGGCCGGCCCCGCCGCCGCCCCTGCCGGTCGGCTGGTCGCCCGCCTATCTCGACGCCCTGAACCCGGCGCAGCGCGAGGCGGTGGAGGCGCTGGACGGCCCGGTGCTGGTGCTGGCCGGCGCCGGCACGGGCAAGACCCGGGCGCTGACCACGCGGCTGGCCCACCTGCTGATGACCCGGCGCGTCAGCCCGTGGAACATCCTGGCCGTCACCTTCACCAACAAGGCCGCGCGCGAGATGCGCGACCGCGTCGGTGCGCTGATGGGAACCGACACCGAGGGCTGGTGGATGGGCACCTTCCACGCCCTGGCCGCCCGCATCCTGCGCCGCCATGCTGAGCTGGTGGGCCTGACCTCCAGCTTCACCATCCTGGACACCGACGACCAGCTGCGCCTGCTGAAGCAGCTGATGGAGGCGGAGGGGGTGGACGGCAAGAAGTGGCCGGCCCGCGTGCTGCTGTCCGTCATCGAGCGGTGGAAGGATCGGGCGTTGCCGCCCGATCGCCTGCGCCCCGAGGATGCGGGCGAGGCCGCCGGCGGCAAGGTGCTGACCCTCTACCGCCAATACCAGGAACGCCTGCGCAATCTCAACGCCTGCGACTTCGGCGACCTGCTGATGCACAACATCACCCTGTTCCAGGCGCATTCGGACGTGCTGGCGGATTATCACCGCCGCTTCCGCTACATCCTGGTGGACGAGTACCAGGACACCAACGTGGCGCAGTATCTGTGGCTGCGCCTGCTGGCCCAGGGGCATCACAATATCTGCTGCGTTGGGGACGACGACCAGTCCATCTACGGCTGGCGCGGGGCCGAGGTGGGCAACATCCTGCGGTTCGAGCAGGACTTCCCCGGTGCCAAGATCATCCGGCTGGAGCAGAACTACCGCTCCACCGGCCACATCCTGGGGGCCGCCGCCGGTATCATCGCCAACAACCAGGGACGTCTGGGCAAGACCCTGTGGACGGAAGCCGAGGGCGGGGAAAAGGTGCGCCTGCGTGGCCTGTGGGATGCCGACAGCGAGGCCCGTTGGGTGGGCGATGAGGTGGAGGCGCTACAGCGCAAGGGCGTGGGCCTGGACCACATGGCCGTGCTGGTGCGCGCCGGCTTCCAGACCCGCGAGTTCGAGGAGCGCTTCATCACCTTGGGCCTGCCCTACCGCGTGGTGGGTGGCCAGCGCTTCTATGAGCGCCTGGAAATCCGCGACGCCATGGCCTACCTGCGCGTGGTGGCCCAGCCGGCGGACGATCTGGCGTTCGAGCGCATCATCAACACGCCCAAGCGCGGCATCGGCCCCGCCACCATCCAGCAGCTGTACCAGACCAGCCGCGTTCTGGGGGTGCCACTGCTGGAGGCGACCTGGCGCCTGACCGAGACGGACGAACTGAAGCCCAAGGTGCGCGGGACCCTGCGCGGCCTGGTGGAGGATTTCGCCCGCTGGCGCGCCCAGATCGACACCGTGCGCCATACCGACCTGGCCCAGGCCATCCTGGATGAGAGCGGCTACACCCGCATGTGGCAGGAGGACAAGACGCCGGAAGCGCCCGGCCGCCTGGAAAACCTGAAGGAACTCGTCAACGCCATGGGCGAGTTCGAGAACCTGCTGGGCTTCCTGGAACATGTCAGCCTGGTGATGGAGAACACCGAAACGGTGGGCGCCGCCCAGGTGTCGCTGATGACCCTGCACGGCGCCAAGGGCCTGGAATTCGACGTGGTCTTCCTGCCGGGGTGGGAGGAGGGGGTGTTCCCCAGCCAGCGCACCCTGGACGAGAATGGCATCGCCGGCCTGGAGGAGGAGCGGCGGCTGGCCTATGTCGGCATCACCCGGGGCCGCAAGCGCGTCTTCATCAGCCACGCCGCCAACCGGCGCATCCACGGCACCTGGTCCACCAGCCTGCCGTCGCGCTTCATTGGCGAACTGCCGGACGAGCATATCAATGTGGAGAATGACCCCGGCCTTACCTCTGGGCACTGGGGCCAAGGGATGGGCGGCCAGGGCATGGCCGGCGGCGGCGGGTACGGCGGCGGCTCCTGGGGCGCGCGCGGTGACAGCTTCAACGAGAGCTTCAACCGCATGGGCCGCCAGGCGCCCGCTGGTGGCGGCCGTGGCCGCCTGATCGAGGGCACGGCGCTGGATGTCACCCCCCGCGCCCGCCCCGACGCGCCCTTCCGCCCAGGCGTCCGCGTCTTCCACCAAAAGTTCGGCTACGGCGTGGTGAAGAACGTCGAGAACGACAAGCTGGAGATCTATTTCGAACACTCCGGCACGAAGAAGGTCATGGACAGCTTCGTCGTGCCGGCGGACCAGGCGGGGAAGTAGGCGGGGTTTTTACAGTTCCCTCACACGCTGGGCGCCGGCATCCGCCGGTTTGGCTTCAGACAAAACCTCACGCCGCGGTTTTACACCCGCTCGTACGTTCCGGTCAGCGCGCCCCAGGCCAGCACGGTCTGGGGCGTCAGGGCGGCCAGCAGGTCGCCCAGGCTGGGCAGTTCCGGCAGGGCCAGCGGGTGTTCCAGGGCCAGAAGCTGGAAGACGTAGCGATGGGGGCCGTGGCCGCGCACCGGCCGGGGGCCGGCATAGCCGACCCGGCCGAACAGGCCCCGGCCCAGGGTCAGGCCGTTGCCGACCTGGGGGCATAGCTCCCCCTCCTCGAAGGACTTGCGGCTGGTGGCGATGCCCGTGGCCAGCAGATGGGTCGCCGGGCGGGGCAGGGGCGCGTCCGGGTCCTGCATCACCAGGGCCAGCGCCGCCGTGCCGGCGGGCACACCCGTCCAGGTGAGCGCCGGCGACAGGTTGTCGCCCACGCCGCCGCCGGCATGGCGCCGGGGCATGCGGGCGCCATCAGTGAAGGCCGGGCTGCTGAGGCGCAGGGTGGCCGGCGCATCCATCACCAGGGCGTGATTGATGACCAGGCGGCCATCGCCGGCGCGAAGGCCGCGCAGCAGGCGGCCCAACCAGTGGCGCCTGGGGGCCACCGGTTCCTGGCCGAGACCGCTGTCCAGGGGCAGGGGGCTCAGGCCGCTGCTGTCCAGGGTGATCCTCATGCGGTTCCTCCCGCTTCGGGCATGGATGATGCGCCCCGGCGCGTGCCGGTGGCGTGCGCCAGGGTGAAGCACGCCACTGGCATCCCCGCCCGCTGGCGTGGCGGCCGCGGGGCGGCATGGTCGGGAAGGGGATGGCGTGGCACGGGCGGTCGGTCCTGAAACGCTGTGCGAAGGCTGGTGGCGGCCCATCCCCTGGCGCGGGACGTGACGGCGCCCGGGGGCTGTGTTATGCGAGGGTGGTCTCGCATAACGGATAGTTGAGGATGTCTTCGCAAAAGTCAATGATCACCGAGGACGCCCAGGGGGCCGCATCCGATGGGGCGGCTGAGGGGCGGACCCCCAAGCGGGCGCGTGGCCGGCTGCGCGTGGCGGCCATCCTGGACGCGGCGGTGGCCGTATTCACGGAGAAGGGCTTCGACGCCGCGACGATGACGGAGGTGGCGGCGCGTTCCCGTACGGCCATCGGGTCGCTTTACCGCTTCTTCCCATCCAAGGACGCGTTGGCTGAGGCGCTGCTGCGGCGCTACAGCGACCGGGCGACGGCCGGGCTATCCGTCATCGCCGGCCATAGCCCGCGTCTGACGCCCACCGCCTTGGCCGACGCGCTGGTGGATTTGATGCAGGATCTGGCCGGTGAGCGTTCCATGATGAAGGTGCTGATGATGGATCGCCGAGGGGACGCGCCGGAAGTCCTTCGCGCGGAAGACAAGCGCGGCCGGCTGCGCGCGGCCATACGCGGTCACATCGCGCACGTCCTGTCGGTTCACGCGCCGACCCTGCCGCCGGAGCGGATGGCCACGGTCGCTGGCATGCTGCTGCATCTGATGAAGGCCATACCCGACCTGGCGGAGGAGGGGGATGCGGTCGCCCTGCTGTCGGAAATGCGACTGGCGCTGGGGGCCTATCTGGGGGCGGTACTGAGCGTGGGCCCATCTGGGGCATAGCGGCGCCCCGCCCGGCGGCGGAACGTCCACTGGCGGGCGGGGGGCCGCTTGCTGCTATGATCGCGCGCCCGGCGGGGTTGCTTTCGCGCGCCCCCGGTGGGCGCTGGTTATTGGATGAAGGTCGGGTTTGAGATGTCGGCTGTCGCCCCGTGGGATCGTTTCGTCCGTGGTGAGCCCGTGCCCTGGTTCACCGGCCCCATCCGGGGCAATCCCCGTTTCGCCTTGGACACGGTGGCCGGGCGGCACGTGCTGTTGGGCTTTTTCGCCTCCGCCGAGGATGAGGCGGGGGCCGCGATGCTGGGCGCGGTGGCGGCGCATCGTGTCCTGTTCGATGATGACCGCGTCTGCTTCTTCGGCGTCACCACCGATGCCGCTGACGATCCGGCTGGCCGCATCCCGCCGCAGCTGCCGGGCATCCGTTATTTCCTGGACGAGGATTCCAGCCTCAGTCGGGGCTACGGCGCGGTCGACACGGCGGTGGACGGCGCGGGCGGTGGCCACACGCCTTTCTGGCTGTTGCTGGATCCCACCTTGCGCGTGCTGATGGCGGCGCCGGCGGCGGAATCCAGCCGGGTGATGGCGGCGGTCGCGGCCCTTCCGCCGTCGGCGGACCATGCCGGCGTGACGGAGGCCTGGGCGCCCGTCCTGCTGGTCCCCCGCGTGTTCGAACCCGATTTCTGCCGCCTGCTGGTCGCCCTGCACCAGCACCACGGCGGCCTGGATTCCGGCGTTATGCATGAGGTCGACGGCCAGTTGGTCGGCGTCTACGACTATGCCCGCAAGCGGCGGCGGGACTACATCATGGAAGACGAGGCCCTATGCCTTGCGGCCGCCCAGCGCATCAGCCGTCGCCTGGTGCCCGAGGTGCGGCGGGCCTTCGCCTTCGACGCCACCCGCCTGGAACGCCATATCGTCGCCTGCTACGACGCGGAGGAGGGCGGCCATTTTCGGCCGCACCGCGACAATACCGCCGCCGGCACCGCCCACCGCCGTTTCGCCGTTACCGTGAACCTGAACGCCGACGATTATGAGGGCGGCGACCTGCGCTTTCCCGAATTCGGCCCCCGCACCTATCGCGCGCCCACCGGCGGCGCCGTGGTCTTCGCCTGCGGCCTGCTGCACGAGGCGATGCCCGTCACCCGTGGCCGCCGCTACGCCTATCTGCCCTTCCTGTTCGACGAGGCGGGTGAGCGCCAGCAGCGGGAATACCTGGAGCGGGTGGCGAGCACTTCTTAAGTCTGCAGCGCATCCAGCGCCTGTCCCACCGCCGCCACCACCGCTGGCCAGTCCCCCGACGCGGGCTGGCGGAACAGACGCATCGACGGATACCAGGGGCTGTCCGAGCGGGTCTGCATCCAGCGCCACTCCGCGACATGGGGCAGCAGCAGCCAGGTGGGTTTGCCCAACGCAGCGGACAAATGGGCGACGGAGGTGTCGACGGCGATGACCAGATCCAGGGCGTCGATGGCCGCCGCCGTTTCGGCGAAGTCGGTCAGCGCGTCGCCCAGCGGGACCAGGCCCAAGGTCTCCACCAGGGCCGGGTCGGCATCCTTCTGCAGGCTGAACCAAGCGATCCCTGGACGGTGCAGCAGCGGCGCCAGCAGGGAAGGCGTCAGCGACCGCCGCCGGTCGTTCCAATGGCCGGGGTTGCCCTGCCAGACCAGGCCGATGGCGACTTCCCCGCGTTTCGTGGCTATGCGCTCGGCCCAGCGGCGGCGGCTATCCTCCGGCGCCCGCAGATAGGGCACCGGCGCTCCCGGAAGCCGATCCAGGGTGATCCCCAGGCGACCGGGCAGGCTCATCATCGGCACGTGGGCGCCGGCGTCGGGCAGGCCCGCGATGCCGGGAAAATCTCCAGCCAGCGGCAGCAGGGTGGGCGGGCTGTCCAGGCCCAGCAGCGGTAGGCTGCTGGCGATGAGGCGGATCAGTTCAGCCCGGGTCTCCACGATCAGCGGGCCACCGGCGGCGTGGGCCGCCGGCGCCAGGAAGCGCAGCATCTGCAGCGTGTCGCCCCATCCCTGTTCGGAATGAACCAGCAGGGGGGCGCCCCCCAAATCCTGACCGTCCCAAAGCGGCATGGCGAAAGGACGGCGCTGAGCCGCCATGCTGGCATTGCCGCTCCATCGCCATTCGAAGTCGGCCCAGCCCTCGGCATAGCGGCCCAAGCCCAAGAGGGATTGCGACCGGTTCCAGCGGAGTTTTGCGTCGCTGGGGGCTAATGCCAGGCCCGAATCATAGGCCGCGACGGCACCCACCGCATCCCCCACGGCATCCAGGGTGGTACCCAGGTTGATCCAGGCGGGCAGAAACCCCGGGTCCGCCGCCAGCGCGCGCCGGTACGCCTGGATGGCGGCACGCAGGTCACCCAGCCCCTCCCGCGCCACACCCAGATTGTGCCACGGCTCGGCGACGGCCGGTGCCAGGGCCGTCGCCCGTTCCAGGCAGCGCAAGGCGCCTCCGAGGTCGCCTTGGGCGGTCAGACAGATGCCCAGGTTACCATAGGCGCTGGCTTTCCCTGGGTCGGCGGCGATGGCGCGGCGATGATACTCGGCCGCCTCGCTCAACCGCCCCAGGGCTTTCAGGGCGGCCCCCCGATTGTCCAGCAGCCCGGCATCGTTGGACGCCAGGTTCAAGGCGGCCTCGAACAGACGGTCGGCATCCGCCGCATCGCCCTGGCTCAGGCGCAGCGCCCCCAGATTGCCCAAGGCGGCGCGATGCTCCGGTTGCCGCGCGCTTGTCACCGCGATCAGCTGCTCATAGGCCGTTGCCGCCGCTGATAACTTACCGGCGCGGTGCGCGCTCAACGCCTGTTGGAACAGGGTGGCGGGTGGGGGAGCGGCTTCCCTCATGAAATTTATATCTTTGCGCAGATGCAACCTCATGAAGGTATGCCCAATGCGGTGCGGCGATGCAAGGTCGGCACCGTGGCCGCGGGGCCTTAAGAAACACCCGCGTTACAAAGCCTGGCGCGCTTCGGTTTCAAGGCACTGATATAAAGGGCGTAACCTGCGGGGGCGCCGGCTGTGGCGGCCCGCCGATAGAATCACGGGGGCTTTGCTTCATGTCGGTAACAATTACGTTGCATCGGGTCCCTCTGCGCCGCGCCGTCCTGGCGGCGGTATCCGCCGTCTCCCTGCTGGCGTTGACCCTGCCGGTGCGCGCGGCGGACGACCCCAAGGTCGATCCCCGGTTTCTGTGGGACCTCACGGACTATTACAAGACGCCGGCCGATTGGGATGCGGCGCGGGCCAAGATCAAGGCGATGCTGCCGGGCCTGGCCAAATACAAGGGCACGCTGGCCAAGGGGCCGGCCGCCACCCTGACCGCGCTGGAGGGCATCTACGCCGTCTATCACGACCTGGAACAGGTGACGACCTACGCCAGCACCATCGCCTCCACCGACACCCGGGAGGCGTCGGCGCAGGAGCGGGAGGGGTTGGCCCAGGATTTGGCGGGTGAGGTCTCGGCCGCCACCGCCTGGCTGTCGCCGGAGATCCAGGCGCTGGGCGCCGCCAAGGTCGACGCCTATCTGAAGGCGGAGCCCAAGCTGGCCAAGTTCGGCTTCGCCCTGCATGACGCCCTGCGCCTGAAGCCGCATACCCTGGGTGCCGAGTCCGAGGGCGTGCTGGCGGCCTTGGGCCCGGCGCTGGGGGGCAGCAGCACCACCTACAACCTGCTGGCCAATTCCGATATCGACTGGCCCACCATCACGCTTCCAGACGGCAAGTCGGTGAAGCTGACCCAGGCGAACTACCAGAAGTACCGCGAGGATCCGGACCGCGCCGTGCGCAAGGCCGTCTTCGACGCCTTCTGGACCAAGTTCGGCCAGTATGCCAACACCATGGGATCCACCCTGGGCAACACGGTGCAGGGCGACGTCGTCCAGTCCAAGCTGCGCCACTATCCCACGGCGGTGGCGGCCTCCCTTGCCAGCAACGACATTCCCGAGGGCGTGTACCGCACCCTGGTGGCGGAGGCCAACAAGGGCCTGCCCACGCTGCACCGCTATTTCAAACTGCGGCAGCGCATGCTGAACCTGCCCGACCTGCACTATTACGACATCTATCCGCCCCTGGTGTCGTCCGACACCAAGTTTCCCATCGAGGAGGGCGAGAAGCTGGTGCTGGCGGCGGTGAAGCCCTTGGGCGACGATTATCAGAAGGCCCTGGCCGACGCCTTCGCCCATCGCTGGATGCACGCCTACCCGCAGGAGGGCAAGCAGTCCGGCGCCTATCAGACCGGTGTCTACGGCCTGCACCCCGTGGTCTTCCTGAACTATCAGGACAATTACAACTCCGTCTCCACCCTGGCCCATGAATGGGGCCACGGCATGCACACCACCCTGGCCAACCGCGCCCAGCCCTATGAGTTGTCGGGCTATTCCCTGTTCATGGCGGAGATCGCGTCCACGGCGAACGAGTTCCTGCTGTCGGACTACATGCTGGCCAACGCCAAGACCAGGCAGGAAAAGCTGCTGTACCTGGGCAATGAGCTGGAGACCATCCGCGCCACCTTCTTCCGCCAGACCATGTTCGCCGAATTCGAACTGGCGGTGCACGACGCGGTGGAGAAGGGCGAGCCCATGTCGGGCAAGCGCATGACGGAGCTGTACCTGGGCCTGCTGCGCAAGTACCACGGCGCCGACCAGGGGGTGATGCAGATCGATCCGGTGTACGCCGCCGAATGGGCCTTCATCCCCCACTTCTACCGGCCGTTCTACGTCTACCAGTACGCCACCTCCATCTCGGCCTCCGCCTATTTCACCGAGAAGATCCGCGATGGCGGACCGGCGGCGCGCGACACCTATCTGTCGGCGCTCAAGGCCGGCGGCTCCGACTATCCGGTCACCGTCCTGCGCAAGGCCGGCCTGGACATGGCCTCGCCCGCGCCCTACCAGGCGCTGGTGCGGCGCATGGACACCGTCATCACCGAGATGGAACGGTTGCTGGATCAGAAGGACTGACGTCAGCGGCACCTCATGCCGCTGTAGGCCGCGACCGTGGCCGCCGCAGGTTTCCGGGGAACGGAGTGGACTGGAAACCGAGGAAGCCAAGCCCCCGGATGGGGGCGCCCGGCGACTGAGGGGCCCGGTATGAAACCCTTCACAGGCGAATCCGCACCGTCTATAGAGAAACAGCAGGTTCCGGCGGGGTAACTCGCCGGAACTTTTGCCATGGGCTTTCAGGATTTCGGGAGTGCAGGGAATGTCGGGCATGTGGCGGGTGGCGCTGACGGTGCATGAGGACGTGGTGCAGAACTTCGCCCAGGTCCTGGAGGCCCATGTCGACGCGGTGTCCACCTTTGAGCTGGAAGAGGGTGGCAACTGGCTGATCGAGGGCACCAGCCATGGCGAGCCCGACCAGTCGCGCCTTGTGGCCCGTGTCACCGTGCTGGCCATGGCGCTGGGCGTCGCCCAGCCCACCATCGAGGTGGAGCCGCTGGCCCCCATCGACTGGGTCACCCAGACCTATCTCAGCTTCCCGCCCATCCGCGCCGGCCGCTTCTTCGTCCACGGCAGCCACCACAAGAAGCCGGTGCCCGCCGGCTGCATCGGCCTGCTGATCGAGGCCGCCATGGCCTTCGGCTCGGGTGAGCACGCCACCACCCAGGGCTGCCTGCGGGCGCTCAGCGACCTGCGCAAGTCCATGCCCGTCACCCGGGCGCTGGACATGGGCTGCGGCTCCGGCATCCTGGCCTTCGCCATCGCCAAGCTGTGGCATGCGCCGGTGGCGGCGGTGGATATCGACGCCCTGTCCATCATGATCGCGGCGGAGAACGCCCACCTGAACAAGGTGGACAAGCTGGTCACCTGCCGGGGTGGCGACGGTTACCGCACCGCCATCGTGCGCCAGAAGGCGCCCTATGATCTGATCGTGGCCAACATCCTGGCGCGTCCCCTGGCCCGCATGGCGCCGCAGCTGCGCCGCAACCTGCGCCCGGGCGGCATCGCCGTCCTGTCCGGCCTGCTGGCCCGGCAGGAAAAGCTGGTCATCGCCGCCCATCGCCGCCAGGGCCTGAAGCTGGTGCGGCGCTATCGCATCGGCGAGTGGAACACGCTGGTGATGAAGGGCTGAGGCTCGCGGCCGGGCTTTTCGCCCCTGGCTTTTCGCCCGTGTAAATTCATGTAACACGACGGTAACGACGGCAGACAGCTCCCCGGCGGCAGGCGTATCACAAAGGCCTGCACGGGTGTTCCGGCCGTCTGCGCGACGGTCGACCCGACGGATACGGCATCGGGCGACCGGCGCCGGTAAGTCGCGGCGGGGGTCTTCTCCCCGCGTTGGTCTCCGCCGCGGCGCTTACCTTCCCCCAGGACCACCAAAAAATTTGATGCTGTCAAAAGCCTCGCCTACACTGGCGCAAGGGGGCTTCAGGGCGGCCGCGTCGGTGACCCGTGGCGCCGGGGCTCACACCCTTGCCTGCGGCGGTTCGGCGCCCTAGCTTCGTCCCCCAAATCAATCGGCCGCCCATCCGTGCGGCCTTGCGAGAGGCGTCGTACCCGTGGATAGCACCCATCATACCTCCCTGCCTGCCACCGAACCCTACCGGGGTGATGCCGAGCTTGCCCGCCTGCTGAAGGCGGCCGGTATCGACCGTGACGTGGCGTCGGTGCGGGAGCTGCTGCGCGGCGTGCGCGCGGCGCCGGAGGATGTGGACGCGGGCCATTTCCTGAAGCTGTTCGGCACCGACCTGCCCGATGAGCTGGCGGCCCAGCTGGCCGCCTTGAAGGCCTTGATCGAGGCGCCGCCGGAACCGCAAGTCGGCGACATCGCCGCCCGTGTGGCGGCGCTGCGCGGCGAACTGGCGCGCCTGGGCCTGGACGGCTTCGTCATCCCGCGCGCCGATGAGTTCCAGGGCGAATACGTGCCGGCGCGGGGCGAGCGTCTGGCCTGGATCACCGGCTTCACCGGTTCGGCCGGCATCGCCGTGGTGCTGCGCGACCGCGCCGCCATCTTCGTCGATGGCCGCTACACCCTGCAGGCCCAGACCCAGGTGTCCGGCAGCCTGTACGAGCGCCACCATCTGACGGAAACCTTCCACGGTGACTGGATCGCCGGCACGGTGAAGAAGGGCGGGCGCATCGGCTATGACCCGTGGCTGCACACCGTCGGCTGGATCGACCGGATGAAGACGGCGCTGGGCCGGGCGGGGGCGGAGCTGGTGGCCGTGGACGCCAACCCGCTGGACGCCGTCTGGCACGACCGGCCGTCGGCGCCGCTGGGCCCCGTGGTGGCGCAGACCTTGGCCCATGCCGGCAAGTCCTCCGCCGACAAGCGGGCGGAGATCGCGGCGGAGCTGAAGCGCAACGGCGAGCTGGCGGCCGTGCTGACCCAGCCCGATGGCATCGCCTGGCTGCTGAATATCCGTGGCGGCGACGTGCCCAACACGCCGCTGCCGCTGTCCTACGCCCTGCTGACCAATGATGGCGATGTCGACCTGTTCATCGACAGCCGCAAACTGGTGCCGGGCCTGGAGGTCCATCTGGGCAACCAGGTCTCCGTCCGCAAGCCGGAGGAGCTGCGCGGCGCGCTGGAGGCCATCGGCGCCACCGGCGCCAAGGTGCGGGTGGATCCGGTCTGGACCGCGTCCTGGGTGTTCGACCGCCTGACCGAGGCCGGCGCCACGGTGGTGAAGGAGCGTGACCCCACCGTCTTCCGCAAGGCGGCCAAGAACAGCGTGGAGATCGCCGGCACCCGTGCCGCCCATGCCCGTGACGGCGTGGCCGTCACCCGCTTCCTGCATTGGCTGAGCGGGGCCGTCGCCGCCGGCACGCTGACGGAGATCGAGGCGTCGGACCGGCTGTTCGAATTCCGCAAGGAGCAGGCGCTGTTCCGCGGCACCAGCTTCGACAGCATTTCCGGCGCCGGGCCCAACGGCGCCGTCGTCCATTACCGCGCCACGCCCGAGACCAACCGGGTGCTGGAAAAGGACAGCGTCTACCTGATCGACAGCGGCGGGCAGTACCTGGATGGCACCACCGACATCACCCGCACGGTGGCGGTGGGCACGCCGCCGGCCGAGGCCAAGCGCCACTTCACCCTGGTGCTGAAGGGCCATATCGCCCTGGCCACCCTGCGCTTCCCCAAGGGCACCACTGGCTCGCAGATCGACATCCTGGCCCGCCAGTACCTGTGGGCCCAGGGCCTGGACTACGACCACGGCACCGGCCACGGCGTGGGCAGCTTCCTCTCCGTGCATGAGGAATCGGCCCGCATCGCCAAGACGCCCAACACCGTGGCCCTGGTGCCCGGCATGATCCTGTCGAACGAGCCGGGATATTACCGCGCCGGCGAATACGGCATCCGCATCGAGAACCTGGTGCTGGTGCTGCCGGCGGCCGACATCCCGGGCGGGGAGCACCCGATGATGGCGTTTGAGTCCCTGACGCTGGCGCCCATCGACCGCGCCCTGATCGAGCCGGCGCTGCTGAATGAGACCGAGAAGGCCTGGCTGAACGCCTACCACGCCCGGGTGGCCGCGAAGGTGGGCCCGCATCTGGATGCGGATGCCGCCGCCTGGCTGGCCACGGCCACCGCGCCGATCTGAGCCGGACGCCAGCGGGGGGCGCCGGCGGGTTTGCGGGCCCGCCGGCATCCTTTAAGCTGCCGTCGTCACCGCATGGAGGATGGCAGTGGATCGGCGTTCATTTCTGGCCACGGCGGCGACCGCTGGCGTGGTCGCGTCCTCGGCGGGCGCGGCGGCCACCGCTCCAGGCCTGACCAAGCCGCCCTTGCTGCGTCCCCCGATGGTGCGGGCGGGCGACAAGGTGGGTGTGCTGGACCTCAGCACCGCCGTCTACGATCCCGCCGTCGCTGATCGCGTCACCGCCGTCATCCAGGCGCTGGGCCTGGTGCCGGTGCTGTCACCCCATCTGCTGGACCGCTCGCGCGCCTTCAAGACGTCCGTCCAGGAACGCCTGTCGGATTTGCATGGCTTTATCGCCGACCCGTCTGTCCGTGGCGTCTTCTGCGCCCGTGGCGGTTATGGCGTCAGTGAGATCGTGGACCGCGTGGACTACGACCTTATCCGCCGCAACCCCAAGGTTTTCCTGGGCTTCAGCGATCCCACGCTGATGCACCTGGCCATCGCGCGCCGGGCCGGGCTGGTCACCTTCCACGGCCGCATGCCGGGCCTCATGAAGTTCACGCCCTTTTCGCTGGAGGCCCTGCGCCGCGCCGTGTGCGCGGCGGAGCCGGTGGGCACCCTGCCCAGCCCGGAGGACGGCAATCCGCTGCGCCCCGCCTATCCCCTGCGCACCGTCGCGCCGGGCCAGGCCAGCGGCCGCCTGGTGGGCGGCAATCTGTCGATGATCATGGCCGCCATGGGCACGCCGTGGGAGATTGACACCAAGGGGGCGATCTTCCTGTTCGAGGACGTGGACGAGGCGCCCTACGCCATCGCCCGCATGCTGTGGACGCTGCGCCATGCCGGCAAGCTCCAGGCGGCGGCCGGCATCGTCGTTGGCGCCTGCGCTGGCTGCGACAAGTCCTCCGACGCCTCGCCCTACGGCCTGAACGAGGTGTTCGACCTGGTGCTGGGCGATTTGGGCATCCCCGTCTTCTCAGGACTGGCCCTGGGCCACACCGACGACACCCTGACCGTGCCGCTGGGCGTCCAGGCCCGGCTGGACGCCACGGCGCGGACGCTGACGGTTCTGGAGAGCGGCGTGGCGGGGTAGTATGATCGAACTCCGCAGTTTTGCTGGAGGCTAAACAATGCCTGATTTCCCCTCCTCGCTCTACGAGCGCGACTTCTATGCGTGGGCCAACGAGCAGGCGGCTCTGCTCCGTGCCGGTAAGCTGGCGGCGGCGGATGTTGCGCACATTGCTGAGGAAATCGAGAGCATGGGCAAGACCGAGAAGCGGGAACTCATCAGTCGGCTTGCCGTCCTGCTCTGCCATCTGCTCAAGTGGCGCTACGAGCCGAAGCGTCGGAGCCGTTCGTGGGAAGCGACGATCCGTACCCAACGCCTGGAGGTACGCGACCATCTGGCTGACAATCCGAGTCTGAAGGCTCGACTGGACGAGGCACTTGCTGCGGGCTACGAACGCGCGGTGATCGCTGCGGCCTCTGAAACCAATCTGCAGGAAAGCATCTTTCCCGACGTTTGCCCCTGGGGGTTCGACCAGATCATGGCCGATGATTTCTGGCCGCAGGGAGAGGCGCACTGACGCTACGGGGCATACACTGAAGGGATGCGCAGCGCACTTTGAGTAGGATGACAAAAGGCCCGGCGGATTGCTCCGCCGGGCCTCGTCTCTTGCGCTTACCGGAAAGGCTCAATGGCCGCCGGCCATGGCCTTCACGATCTCCTCGGTCACCTTCTTGGCGTCGCCGAACAGCATCATGGTATTGGGGCGGAAGAACAGTTCGTTCTCCACGCCGGCGTAGCCCGCCCCCATCGACCGCTTGATGAACAGCACGGTCTTGGCCTTTTCCACGTCCAGGATGGGCATGCCGTAGATGGGCGACGCCGGGTCGGTCTTGGCGGCGGGGTTGGTGACGTCGTTGGCGCCGATGACGTAGGCCACGTCCGCCTGGCCGAAATCGCGGTTGATCTCGTCCAGCTCGAACACCTCGTCATAGGGCACGTTGGCCTCGGCCAGCAGCACGTTCATGTGTCCGGGCATGCGGCCCGCCACCGGGTGGATGGCGTACTTCACGTCCACGCCTTCCTTCTTCAGGATGTCCGCCATTTCGCGCACGGCGTGCTGGGCCTGGGCCACCGCCATGCCGTAGCCGGGGACGATGATGACGGAGGAAGCGTTCTTCATGATGAAGGCGGCGTCGTCGGCCGAGCCGGACTTGAAGCTGCGGTCGCCCGCCGGGCCGGCGGCTGCGCCGGCGCCGGCGTCACCGCCGAAGCCGCCCAGGATGACGTTGAAGATCGACCGGTTCATCCCCTTGCACATGATGTAGCTGAGGATGGCGCCGCTTGAGCCCACCAGCGCGCCGGTGATGATCAGCAGCGGGTTCTGCAGGGTGAAGCCGATGCCGCAGGCCGCCCAGCCGGAATAGCTGTTCAGCATGGAGACGACGACGGGCATGTCGGCGCCGCCGATGGGCAGGATCAGCAGGAAGCCCAGGCCCAGCGACACCAGGATGATCAGCCAGAAGAAGAAAGCGCTCTGGGTCGTGCACAGCAGGATGAGCAACAGCACCAGGCCCGCCGCCAGCGCCGCGTTCAGCGGGTGCTGCATGGGGAAGACCAGGGGCTTGCCGCTCATGCGGCCGTCCAGCTTGAGGAAGGCGACCAGCGATCCGGTGAAGGTGATGGCGCCGATGGCGATGCCCAGGCTCATCTCGATCAGGGAGCCGACATGGATGTCGCCGTCGGTGCCGATGCGGTATTCCTCCGGCGCGTAGAAGGCGGCGGCCGCGATGAACACGGCGGCCAGGCCCACCAGGCTGTGGAAGGCCGCCACCAGCTGCGGCAGCGAGGTCATCTTGATGGTGCGGGCGATGTAGGCGCCGGCGCTGCCGCCGATGGCGATGCCGATGACGATCAGCACGACCGCCAGGAAGGAGAACTGCGGCAGCACGAACAGCGAGGTGACGATGGCCAGCGCCATGCCGGCGATGCCGTAGGTGTTGCCGGCGCGGGCCGTTTCAGGGCTGGAGAGGCCGCGCAGCGCCATGATGAAGCACACGGCGGCCACGAGGTAGGCGAGCGAAGTCGCGACGAGCATGATGGTCCGGCCCCCTTACTTCTTGGCGCCCTGGGCAGGGGCCTTCTTCTTGTACATGGCCAGCATGCGCTGGGTGACCATGAAGCCCCCGAAGATGTTCACCGACGCCAGAATGACGGCCAGGAAGCCCATCACCATGGAGAAGCCGAAATGGTGGGCGCCGGTGGCGATCAGCGCGCCGACGATGATGACCGACGACACGGCGTTGGTGACGCTCATCAACGGGCTGTGCAGGGCGGGCGTCACCCGCCAGACCACGTAGTAGCCGACGAAGACGGCCAGGACGAAGACGGTCAGGCCGGTGACGATGAAGGGCATGCCCTGCTGGGCCTGATCCGTGGCGATCTGTGTCGCCTGGTTGGCGACATTGGCCGCCTGCTCCGCCAGCTTCTGCGCGTTGGTGGCGAGGTCGGCCGCGTTCTTGGCGTAGTTTTGCGCGTCCATGGGGCTTACTCCGCTTTCTCGGGCGTGGCGGCCGGTTCGGCGGCCGGCTCAGGGGCTGGGGCCGCCGGGGCGAAGGCGGGATGGACCACCACCCCGTCGTGGGTCAGCGCCGTGCCCTTGATGATCTCGTCGTTCCAGTCGATCTTCAGCGCCTTGGCTTCCTTGTCCACCAGGGGGGTGAGGAAGTTCAGCAGGTTCTTGGCATAGAGGGCGCTGCTGTCCACGGCGATGCGGCTGGGCACGTTGGCGTGGCCCACGATCTTCACGCCGTACTTCTCGACGATCTTCCCGGGCTCGCTGCCCTCGACGTTGCCGCCCTGTTCCACCGCCAGGTCGATGACGACGGCGCCGGTCTTCATGGTGCGCAGCATGGCGTCGGTCACCAGCACCGGGGCCTTGCGGCCGGGGATCAGCGCCGTGGTGATGACGATGTCCTGCTTCTTGATGGTCTCCGCCACCAGGGCGGCCTGCTTGGCGCGATATTCGGCGCTCATCTCCTTGGCGTAGCCGCCGGCGGTCTGCGCCTGCTGGAACTCCTCATCCTCCACGGCGACGAAGGTGGCGCCCAGGGACTGCACCTGTTCCTTGGTGGCCGGCCGCACGTCGGTGGCCGACACGATGGCGCCCAGGCGGCGGGCGGTGGCGATGGCCTGCAGCCCCGCGACACCCACACCCATGATGAAGGCGCGGGCCGGCGCCACGGTGCCGGCGGCCGTCATCATCATCGGGAAGGCGCGGCCGAACTCATAGGCCGCGTCCAGCACCGCGCGATACCCGGCCAGGTTGGCCTGGCTGGACAGCACGTCCATGCTTTGCGCGCGGGTGATGCGGGGAATGAACTCCATGGCGAAGGCGTCGACGCCGGCGTCGGCATAGGCCTTTACCCCCGCCGCGTCGCCATAGGGGCTGAGGATGGCGGCCAGCTTGGCGCCGCGCTTGATCAGCGCCAGCTCCGCCGGTTCCGGCCGCTGCACCTTCAGCACCACGTCGGCATCGGCCAGCGCGCCGGCGGCATCGGGGGCGATGGTGGCGCCGGCGGCGGTGAACGCGTCATCGGTGATGGCGGCCCCCAGGCCGGCACCCGTCTCCACGGTGACCTCGAAGCCGAGGCCGACGAATTTCCGTACCGTCTCGGGTGATGCGGCGACGCGCAACTCCCCCGGTCGACGCTCTTTAGGTACGCCGATTTTCATTGGTTACGCTCCCCATGATCGCTGGCCCCCAGGATCGCCGGGCTACTACCAGCTTGATGCAATCTAGTCGCGAAGAGTTTCTGGTCGCGAAGGGTGATGACGCTGGGCCACCATGACCTATCCGGTAATCTTTGTGAAGAACCGCCGGGGGCGACGCATGGAACCGTCACGGTTCCCGCAAGGCTCCGCAGCAAAAATGATTAACGGTACCCGCCCCTCCCTTCGTGCTGGACAGGGTGCACAGGCGAAAGTGGCATTGTCCACCGGTTACCATAAAGGCCAGCCATGCGGTGCGATCAGCGGGGCGCGCCCTGGCGGGGCCTGGCCGACCGGGATCGGGGTGCGGGCACAGCGTCCCGGAGCGCACGTCCGGACGCAAGGCGAAAAAGGGCCTATGCGGGACATAGGGGTGGCCTGCTCCCCCCGCGGCCGTTAAACTGCGCCCGGTGTTTCCCTATCCGCCGTTGAACAATCATCAGACAGCAACGGCTATCCAGGATAGGGGCGACGCCCATGTGGACGAGAGAATTTGTGATGACCGATTCCCATGCGCTGGCCGCCGCCGGCCGCGCCCTGTTCAAGGAACTGACGGAAGCCGGCCGCCCCGTGGTCGGGGTGGGAATTGGTGAAGGCCTGATCTATCTGCGCGTGACGGCCCCGGACCATGGCGCGCCGGAGAATTACAACGGCTATCCGGTGGTGGTGTTCGGTGAGGACGGCGCGCGCCGCCATTGAGGCACGCCCCGCTCCCCGGCCTTGAACCGGTCGGGGAGGGGAGCCATGGGCAAAAGTCGTAAATCCGGGGCGGGGGCCAGGGCAGCGGAAGCTGATCTGGTGTCACCGCCCCCTGACGCGGCCCCGGGCGCTTGTGCCTTGTGCGGCCGCCCGCTGGTCCCCGGGCCGTCGGTGGAACAGCACCACCTGGTGCCGCGCAGCGCCGGGGGGCGGGTAACGGTGCCGCTGCACCGGGTTTGCCACCGTAAAATCCATGCCGAGTTGACGGAGCGCGCGCTGGCCGGGCCGTACGCCACGCTCGACGCCCTGCGCACCCATCCGGCCATCGCCGCCTTTATCCGCTGGGTGGCGACCAAGCCACCGGAATTCGTGACCCGCACGGAACCGCGCCGTCGATAGCGGCATCATCCGCTGGTGTGGGGCGTATCGGCCAGGTGGTGCCCCTGATGTCGGATACAACAGTGAGTACCGTTCGCGCCGTCGTCGCGGTGGTGGAAGGGCAAGACGCCTCGATCCTTGAAATCGCCCGCGACGTCCAGAAGGTGGCGCGGCCACTGAGGTCGGGCGCCGCCTGAATCGGCCTGATAGCCGTGAGGAGGCCGGGGGCGTCAATAATAGCGCAGCCCTCGATCTTCTTGGTGGCGGAATCGTTGCTTACAACAATAATTTCCCCTTGAAGATTCTGTTCGTAAGTATACGCGGCAGCCTCGTTAACTAACTCTTATATCTTCGCGGCGCTATCTCGGTACTACCCTGTTAGGCGGGAGTCCCAGACCCGTCTCGGTGTTGGAGAGGCGCCATGACCGCGTTCACGAACCTGAAGATCACCTTCAAGATTTTGGCCATGCTGGGCCTGCTGGGGCTGGTCGCCCTGCTTGCCACGATTTTCGCCGCATCCCGCATGAACGCCATCGATGCCAGCTACGGCAGCCTGCTGCAGGGCGCCTCCAAGGCGTCGCTTGCCGTTTCCCGCGCCAACCGCAGCCTGGTGTTCCTGGAACGGTCCATCTACGAAGGCATGACGGTGACGGATGACGCCGGCAACGCCAAGGCGGACGCGAATTACAAGAAGGGCGTCGAGGCCTACTATCAGTTCATGGCGGCGGCCAAGGCGGCGCTGCCCGGCCGTGTGGCGGAGCTTCAGTCCCTTGAGGATGAAACCCGCGCCTTGTTGGCGCCCGACGGGGTGTGCGGGCAAACCCTCGCCGCCGCGGTGAAGTCGGCCAGTGCGGAAGAGAACGTTCGCATCAGCACCACCCTGATGGGGCCGAAGTGCGACCCGGCGGTGATGGCCCTGATAGACCGGCAGGCAAAGCTGGCGGATGGCATCCGAGACTATGCCGCTCAGGTGGAGCAGGGGAATCATGAGTCGACCAAGGCCACCATCTGGGTGGTGTTCGGCACGGTGGTGGCTGGGGTGATCCTTGTCGGCGGTTTCGCCAGCTATCTGGCGGTGACCTTGATTGGCCGTCCGTTGGCGCGGGTCGCGGGGGGCCTCGCCGATCTGGGCAATGGCAATTACGCGGTCGAGGTCCCGGGCGCGGGACGCCGGGATGAGGTGGGGCAAATGGCCCAGGCGTTCGGCGACTTGAAGATCGGGCTGATCAAGGCGCGTGAGATGGAGGCCGCCCAGCGCGCGGAGCAGGAGGAGAAGGCGCGGCGGGCGGAGCGGGTGACCCGCATCACCCGCGATTTCGAGGCCAAGATCGCCGAACTGTCGGAATCCCTGGCGTCAGCGGCCAATGAGATGGATGCGACGGCGAAATCCATGGCGGCCAACGCGGAAGAGACCAGCCGCCAGTCCATGACCGTGTCCTCGGCGGCGGAGCAGACATCAGCCAATGTGCAGACGGTGGCGGCGGCGGCCGAGGAGTTGTCGGCCTCCATCCAGGAGATCGGCCGGCAGATGGGCCGGACCATGGAAACGGTCAACCATGCAGTGTCACAGGCGCATGAGACCGACCAGGTGGTGCAGACGCTGTCCTCGGGGGCGGAGCGCATCGGCGACGTCGTCCGCCTGATCGCCGACATCGCCAGCCAAACCAACCTGCTGGCCTTGAACGCGACCATTGAGGCGGCACGGGCGGGGGAGGCGGGTAAGGGCTTCGCCGTGGTGGCCTCGGAGGTGAAGAGCCTGGCCACCCAGACGGCCAAGGCCACGGAGGAGATCAGCGCGCAGGTGGCCGACATCCGCTCCGCCAGCGACAACGCGGTGGGGGCCATCCATGCCATCGCCCAGCGCATCCAGGACATCAACGGCATCGCCTCGGCCATCGCCGCGGCGGTGGAGGAGCAGGAAGCCTCCACGCACGAAATCGCCCGCAACGTGCAGGAGGCCGCGCGCGGGACCGAAACGGTGACGTCCAACATCGGTGGCGTGACCGAGGCGGCCTCCAGCACCGGCGTGGCGGCCAGCCAAGTGCAAAGCTCCGCCGCGCTGTTGGCCCGCGATTCCGACACGTTGAGCACGGAGGTGCGGCGGTTCACCCAGGCCTTGGCCGCCGCCTGACCCCTCGTGGGTTTGGCTGTGAAACAAAAAGCCCCGGGCGCAGGTCCGGGGCTTTTTCGTGAGCGCGCCCAGCAAATCGCGGGCATGACAAAAGCCGCCCGCTGATCATCAGGGGCGGCTCCGTCCGTGCGTCAAAAGGCGCGTGAGAGGCTTAGTAGCCCTCGCGCTCCAGACGCTTGCGCAGCAGCTTGCGGGCGCGGCGAATGGCTTCGGCCTTCTCGCGGGCGCGCTTCTCCGAGGGCTTCTCGTAGTTGCGACGCAGCTTCATCTCGCGGAAAATGCCTTCGCGCTGCATCTTCTTCTTGAGAGCGCGGAGGGCTTGATCGACGTTGTTGTCACGAACCAGCACTTGCACGGGACGTCACCACTCCAAAACAGAGAAAAGGTTTTACGGGTAATAGCCAAGACGCACGGTCGCGCAGGCAGCCCGATCGGAGGACGGTGATATAACACAGGCCTCCTGCCCTGTGAAGCCTTTCCCGCCGCAATGGCGCGGGCCCCCCATGCATCCGCCGGGGATGTGCCCGCCTTGGCGCCTGTGTCCCCTGGCTTCGCTTGACCAAAAGGACAGGGCAAACGGCATGGGATGACAGCCGGGGGGCGTCCGTGGAAACTGACAGGATTCCACTTATATAGCATGGGTGCCGCCACCGGGTGCGGATCCCGCGCCCGACACGCCTGACGCAGGGAAAGGGGGAGCATTGGCCATCCTGAAGATCGCCCGTATGGGGCACCCAGTGTTGCGGCGGCCGGCCGTGCCGGTGGACGAGCCGATACCCGCCGTGGTGCGCCAACTGGCCCAGGACATGATCGAAACCATGGTCGATTCGTCGGGCGTGGGCCTGGCCGCCCCACAGGTGCATGTCGGCTGGCGGGTCATTGTCTTCCGCGTTCCGGCCGACCGCGCCGCCGGGGAGAACGTCGAGGCCCAGGTGCTGGTCAACCCGGTGGTCGAGCCGCTGTCGGAAGACATGCAGTTCGGCTGGGAGGGGTGTTTGTCCATTCCCGGTCTGCGTGGCGCCGTGCCCCGGTACAATCATATCCGGTATCGCGGTCTGGCGCTGGACGGCACGGTGGTGGAGCGGGAGGCCCGGGGCTTCCACGCCCGCGTGGTGCAGCATGAGTGCGACCACCTGGATGGCGTCCTGTACCTGGACCGCATGAATGACCTGCGCTTCCTGAGCTTCACCGAGGAAATGAAGTATTTCGGTGCCGAGCCTGTGCCCAAGCTGCCCGGCTGACCGCTGACGGGGAACTGGAGGCGGGATGGGCGCCAGCCTATACTACACGCCATCCGCGCGGCCGCTCAGAGGGCCGCCGACCCAGAAGGGACATCCCATGGTTGCCGCCGCCCCCCCGTCCGATTCCATTCCCGACTCCCCGCCGATCCCGGATGCGCGGCTGGGCTTGCGCGACCGGCTGATGCTGGCGGTGCTGCCCCATGTGGCGTTCGACGGCTGGTCGGTGGTGGCGCTGCGCCAGGGGGCGGCGGATGCCGGCATGGATGACGCCCAGGTGGCGGCCTTGTTCCCCGGGGGCGTGGCGGACGTGGTGGCGCAACTCAGCGATTGGGCCGACCGTACCATGATGGTGCGACTGGCGGGCCGGGACCTGTCGGCGATGAAGGTGCGGGCCAGGGTGGCCTTGGCCGTGCGCGTCCGGCTGGAGGTGCTGGCCCCATGGAGTGAGGCGGTGCAGCGCGCCACCTCCTTCCTGGCCATGCCCACCCAGATGGCCTTGGGCGCCCGGCTGCTGTACCGCACGGTCGACGCCGTCTGGTACGCCGCCGGCGATCAGTCGACGGATTTCAACTACTACACCAAGCGGGCCCTGCTGGCCGGGGTGCAGACGGCCACCGTGCTGTACTGGCTGAGCGACCGGTCGACGGAGCATGCCGACACCTGGGCCTTTCTGGACCGCCGCATCGAAAATGTGATGGCTCTCGGCAAGGGCTTGGCCACGCTGTCCCTGCCCAAGGCGGCGTCGCTGAAGGGGCTGGCCAGCCTCATGCCATCGCCCCTCCGCTTTTCCCGCCATTTGCGCCAGCGGCCCTGATCGGGCGGCCTGGATTACGGCCGCTGACCGGCGGGCGGTGCCGACCGCCATTTGAGTCACGCGCTTACAAGAAAGGCCCGGACGGTGTGTCCGGGCCTTTCGTCATGGGCGCCCGCGTTAGCGGCGCTCAGTTGTCGTGGCTGACTTCCACGTCCTTGGTTTCCTTCACGAACAGCAGGCCGATCACGAAGGTGATGGCGGCGATGATGATCGGGTACCACAGGCCGGCGTACATCTGGCCGGTGGTGACCACGATGGCCAGCGAGATGGCGGGCAGGAAGCCACCGAACCAGCCGTTGCCGATGTGGTAGGGCAGGGACATGGAGGTGTAGCGGATGCGCGACGGGAACATCTCCACCAGCATGGCGGCGATGGGGCCGTAGACCAGGGTGACGTAGATGACCAGGATCCACAGCAGGAAGGTCAGCATCGGCTTGTTGATGGCGGCCTCGTCGGCCTTGGCCGGGTAGCCCGCGGCCTTCACCGCCTCCGCCACCGCCTTGTCGAAGGCAGCCTTCTTTTCCTTCACATCCGGCGCGGTGCCGTCATAGCTGTCGATGACGGTGTCACCGATCTTGATCTGCGCCACGCTGCCGGCACCGCCGTCAACCGCGGTGTAGGGCACGCTCTTGGCTACCAGCGCCGCCTTGGCCACGTCGCAGCTGGACGTGAACTTGGATGTGCCGGTGACGTTCAGCTGCCAGGTGCATTCCGCCGGGTCGGACGTGACGGTCGCGGGTGCCGCCGCCATGGCCGCCTCCAGCGCCGGGTTGCCGAAGTGGGTGATGCCCCGGAAGATGGGGAAGTAGGTCAGGATGGCCAGGGCCAAGCCGGCCAGGATGACCTTCTTGCGGCCGATGCGGTCGGACAGGGAACCGAACACCACGAAGAACGGGGTGGCGAACAGCAGGGCGATGGCCGCCAGGGTGTCGGCGGTGTTGGGGTCGATCTTCAGCGTGCTCTTCAGGAAAATCTGGGCGTAGAACTGGCCGCAGTACCAGACGACGGCCTGGCCGGCGACGACGCCGAACAGGGCCAGCAGCACGAACTTCAGGTTATAGAGGTTGCCGAAGCTATCCAGGATGGGGGAGCTGGAGGTCTTGCCCTCCTCCTTCATCTTCTTGAACAACGGCGATTCGTCCAACTGCAGGCGGATCCACAGCGACACGGCCAGCAGCAGCAGCGACACCAGGAAGGGGATGCGCCAGCCCCAGGTTTCGAAGTCCGTCTTGGACAGGCTGGTGCGGCAGGCCAGGATGACCAGCAGCGACAGGAACAGGCCGCCGGTGGCGGTGATCTGGATCCAGGCGGTGTAGGCGCCGCGCTTGCCGTGCGGGGCATGCTCGGCCACGTAGGTCGCGGCCCCGCCATACTCGCCGCCCAGCGCCAGGCCTTGCAGCAGGCGGAGCGAGATCAGCAGGATGGGCGACAGCACGCCCACCGCCTCATAGCTGGGCAGGAAGCCGATGACGGCTGTCGACAGGCCCATGATGACGATGGTGACCAGGAAGGTGTACTTGCGGCCCACCAGATCGCCCAACCGGCCGAAGACCAGGGCGCCGAAGGGGCGGACGAAGAAGCCGGCGGCGAAGCCCAGCAGCGTGAACACGTCCTTGGCGCCCTGCGTCGGCAGGCCCGAGAAGAACCGGGCGCCGATGATGGTGGCGAGCGCGCCGTAAAGATAGAAATCGTACCACTCGAACACCGTGCCGAGGGACGAGGCGAAGATGACCTTGCGCTCCTCCTTCGTCATGCGGGTCGAGGCCCCACTGGCCGTTGCGCTGCTGGCGATGTTCGCCATCGTGACTTCCTCCCATGGATGTTCTGATATGGCTGCGGCGAAAGGCGGGTCGGCTGGCCTTCCCGATCCCGGAAACTCCTAGGGGGCGGGCGGTGACGCCGCGCACCGTTGGTGGCTCCCCCCGGGCCCTCAAAAGGGACCCAAAAGACGAGCCCGGATGTCGGGCATGGATGTCGGATCTGTTCGCCGCTGGCCCCCTTCGCGTCCGTCCCCTCACCCGGGGCAGGGCCCCGGGCCTGACACTCAACCGCTTGGTGGGCCCCGTTGGCCGGAGCCTCATGCGGGTCCCCGGTGCGGGGCCCGCGTTCGCCTGGGTTCCGCACCGGATTTCCCTGTCCGCGCGGCCATTTGCCACGTGGACAAGAGGTACCGGTACCGTCCCAAGCCCTGCGAAGGTAGCATCTCAGTCTTGAGCGGGCAACATGGCAATCGCGCGCCAAGTCCCAACAAATCATAGGGATAGCGCCGTCGTTCCAACGGTTTGGGGGCTGTCGTAAAAATTTGATGAAGGGTGTTGCAACCGGGGACCGCACCCGGCAAAGTGCGGGCCGCGTGGGCCTGTAGCTCAACGGTTAGAGCCGGCCGCTCATAACGGTCTGGTTGCAGGTTCGAGTCCTGCCGGGCCCACCATTTCCTTGATTTTTCCCACATATTCTAAAGAACGCCGGATGGATGGCGCAGGTGGGCGCGTGCTTCACGCCGTCCGTTTCGGGACGCCCTGACGAGACTCAGGTTTTCACCTTAATTTTTTGCTTTATGGTTAACCGGCATGGTGGCGGCGCGGTTCCGTCCGGGATTAGGCAGGGGGACAGATGGCGGCGGAGCGGATGCACGAGGGGCTTGGGCTGGCGGCGAACCGGTTGGGCCGGCGCAAGCTGTTGGTGGGGGCCGGCGCCAGCCTGATGCTGGCGGGTTGCGCCGTATCCGTGGAGCGCGGCGGCAAACCGGCGGTGCTGGAGGAACGGCACCTACCCCTGAGCCTGGTGCCCATTCGCGCCACGCCGGACCGCATCACCCGCGTCACCGTCTGCACCCGCCCCTTCCGCGCCCAGGGCCCCCGGCTGGAGGTGGAGCGCATCGGCGAGAAGCGGGTGGTGCATCACTATGGCCATGGCGGCAGCGGCTGGTCCCTGTCCTGGGGCACGGGCCTGGCCGCCACGGAAAAGGCCATGGCGCTGGGCGAGCGCGACATCGCCGTCATCGGCTGTGGCGCCATCGGCCTCACCACCGCCCTACAGCTGCAACGGGCGGGTGCCAAGGTCACCATCTACGCCAAGGACCTGCCGCCGGACACCCGATCCAGCTTCGCCACCGGCGTGTGGTCGCCGGATTCGCGCATCTGCCTGGAACAGCACGCCACGCCCGAATTCAAGGCGGCGTGGGCGCGGATGTGCCTGACCTCCTTCCAGGCCTATCAGAACCTGCTGGGCCTGCCCGGCACGCCCGTCGAGTGGGTGGACAATTATTTCGTGGCCGACCAGGCCAACCGTGATCGTCATGAGGCGGTGACCGATGGCCGCCCGCCCTTCGCCGATGATCTGCAGCATGAGCTGCTGCCCACCCTGACGCCCCATTCCGCCGAGGTGCCGGCGGGCCTGCATCCCTTCGGCGCGCGGTACGTTCGGCGCGGCGCCAACATGGTGTTCAACATCTCGACCTACGCCCGTCTGCTGCTGGCCGATTTCCACGCCAATGGCGGCCGCATCGAGATGCAGGAGTTCCACACGCCGGCCGATTTCGCCCGCCTGCCGCAGAAGGTGCTGGTCAATTGCACCGGCTATGGCGCCCGGGCGCTGATGGGCGATAGCTCGATCATTCCGGTGCGGGGCCAGCTGGCGCGCATGATCCCGCAGGACGATGTCCATTACGGCCTGTTCTACAACGGCGTGTCCTTCGTGCCGCGGCGCGACGGCTTCGTCTTTCAGGTCATCGGGCCGGATGACTATTACGGCTATGGCGACGACACTGTGGAACCGGATCGGCCGCTGGCGGAGCAGGCGGTGCGCACCATCGCCGGCCTGTTCCCTCCGCCGGCCTTCGGCTGAGGGCGGCCCCGCTCCTGCGGCCCAATGACCCGGCGGCGGCCCGGTCGCCGCTTTTTCCGGGCGATGGGATTGATTTATGGCCGCGGCTCCGCACCTTCTAGCGGCAGCCGGCCGCGCGGAACCTGTTGGGGGCTTCTTTCTTCGGCCGAATGCTGACACCCAGGGAGGGAAGGGTAAAATGTCTCGTGTCTCCATCCTCGCGCTGGCCCTCGGGCTGGCCGCGTCCAGCCTGGCGCTCACGGCCAGCGCCGCCACCCCATCGGCCAACACCCCATCGGCCGCCATCACGGCCGCGATCGCCGACGTCAATCGGCCCCAGGCCGACAGGGATCGCGATGGCGACCGCAAGCCCGCCGAGATGCTGGCCTTCGCCGGGGTGAAGCCGGGCGACAAGGTGGTGGATTTCATGCCGGGCGCCGGCTATTTCACCCGCCTGTTCGCCAAGGCGGTGGGCCCCAAGGGCCGGGTCTACACCCTGCTGCCGGGGGAATTGGCCACCCGCTCGCAGAAGGCGGTGGATGGGCAGAAGGCCCTGGCCCAGGACAAGGCCTATGGCAACATCGTGCCGCTGGTCCAGCCGGTCAACGCCCCCGTCTTCCCCGAAAAGGTGGACGTGGTCTGGACCTCGCAGAACTATCACGACCTGCATGACGCCTTCCTGGGCCCGGCCGACGTGGCGGCCGTCAACAAGGCCATCTTCGACGCGCTGAAGCCGGGTGGCGTCTATATCGTCCTGGACCATGCGGGCGACAAGGGCTCTGGTCTGCGCGATACGGAAACCCTGCATCGTATCGATCCCGAAACAGTGAAGAAGGAGGTTGAGGCCGCCGGCTTCGTGCTGGATGGCGAGGATGACGCCCTGCGCAATTCCGCCGACAACCACAGCCTCAAGGTCTTCGACCCCAGCCTGCGGGGGCATACCGACCAATTCGTCTTCAAGTTCCGCAAGCCGAAGTAAGGCCGGACGGAAATCCGCTCTCCGGGGCTGCGCGGTGGCATCGAAGCCATTGCGCAGCCCATTGTTTTTGCGGACCCTTTACCCATGGGCCGCGTCGGTGCGGCCCCAATGACCAAAGGGGGCGGGCATGATGTGGGCGCGGGCGGCGGTGTTGGCTTTCGGTGTGGTCTTGGCAGCGGCGGGGGCGGCGGCGGGGGCGCTGGCGGCGGAACCCTACAAGGTCCTGGACGGCTATGCCCGCCATGGCCACCAGGAGCGGCTGAACACCCCCGGCGATGAGATCGACTGGCTGAGGAAGAACCGCTTCGTCCATGGCGAACTGGACGATTTCCCCGCCGACGCCATCGTGCTGCACCGGGTGGACATCGAGGGTTATCTGGACCAGCTGGGCTACAAGGGCCACTACACCCACCTGTCCTATGGCTTCACCGATCCCACCGACCTGTGGGTGGTGCGCAAGGAGGGTGCGCGACCTTTCGTCGTGGCGCGCGGCCTGCCCGGCGCCGGCGGCATCACCACCCAGGTGGCGGAACTGCAGGCCATGGGCGCGCGCCGCGTCATCCATGTCGGTACGGCCGGGCTGCTGTCGCCCGACGTGCCCTATGGCCAGATCATCGTGTCCGATGGGTCCTACCGCGACGGCGGCGGCTTCCTGCTGGCACCCGATGCAAAGGGACAGGTGGCCCGGCCGGATGCCGCGTTCACCGCCCAGGTGCGGGCGGCGGCGGCCCGGTCCGGCCTGCCCAGCGCCCGGGGTGTGGGCTACACCATGCCCATCTATTATTTCCAGCCGGGCAGCATCCTGCGCGACCTGCTGGCGATTCGGGGGCCGGACAAGCCCACCTTCGTGGAGATGGAGGAAGGGTCGTTCTTCACCCTGGCCACCCTCATGGGTCTGAAGGCCGCCAGCATCGTCGTGGGCTCCGACCGCCTGGTCAATGACGGGGGGCGTCTGCACCAGTCGCTGTGGGATGGGGATCTGGACGCGCTGGAGTTGGCGGCGTTCAAGGTGGCGGTGGAGGCTTTGGCCGGACCTTGAGGCGCCGCGCCGCAGGTCCCGCGTTGATCAACGATTGCAAAAATAGGGGAAGGGACTGCACATATTGACCCCTATTTAGCTTCCGATGAGGTCCGGGGTGGGGCAAGTGCTGAGTGAGGGGGGGGCGCTGGATCCACCGGCGGGCGGGTGCCGGCTTGCAGGCTTGGGTTTATCCCGCCGCGGCGTGCTGGTGGCGGCGCTCTATTTTCTGGTGGCCCTGGCTTCGGTACTGACGCTTAGCTCGGTCGTGCCGCCATTTGAGGCGCCGGACGAGCCGGCCCATTTTCTCAAGGCCGACTCTATCGCCAGGGGGCAGGTCAGGCCCCGGGTCATTGGGGATGAGCGGGGAGGAGAGGTCGACGGGGCCATCCTCAGGCTGATCCACACCTATCAGCCCCACATCACTAAGCTGTCACCGGTTTCGCCCGCCGTGGCCGATGACGCGGCGGCGGTACGGTGGTCGAACGACCACGCGCAGGTCACCTTCTCCAACACGGCACAATACGGTCCCTTTTTCTATTTGCCGCAGGCGGTGACGTTGGTCCTGGGGCGCCTGATCGACCTGTCGGTCGATGAGTCCTACCGTCTGGCCCGGGTAGCGGGGGCGTTGACCAGCATACTGCTTGCTTCCGCCGCCATTGCGCTGGCCAGTTGGGGGCGGCCGCTGCTGGTCGTCATGCTCCTTACGCCCATGTATCTATTTCTGACAGTATCGGTGTCCCAGGACGGCCTGCTTATTTCGGTGGCGGCGCTCTATGCCGCGTTGCTTACCAGGCTCTGGTCCCGAACTCCCGAGACGGGCTGGCTGACCGTGGATCGGACCTTTCTGGTGGCGCTGGCATGCGCTTGGATGCTCGCCTTGGCGCGTCCGCCATACATGCTGCTTGCCCTTTTGCTGGTTCATCCGAGAGGGCCGGGTGTCCAGGCTCTGCTGCGCCGGCGCAATTTCCTCAAGGGTCTGGCGACCCCGCTTCTGGCGCCTGCCGTTACTATAGCTTCCGCTATCCTTTGGCTTTTCTGGGCGCACGTCCCGGGGACACGGCTTGCCCTCGACCCGACCATCGATGCCGGTGCGCAATTAAAACTGATCCTTACCCAGCCCTGGCGTATCCCGCTCATCATCGCCAACAGCGGCTCCGCCATCGAAGATGTCGCATCGCATATCATTGGCGTGCTGGGCTGGCTCAGCATCGTGCTCCATTCTTGGGCGTATGCGGTGGGATGGTGGGCTATAGCGTTGGCGGCTATAGCCGTGCTGTTGCATCGATCCGGTGCCTCCTTCCGGGTAGCGGGGGCGGCTTGGCCGATCATCCTCACAGTATGCGGTGGTATCGCCTTAGCCCTTTACGTCACCTGGACGCCTGTGGGGGCCTCCAGGGTGTTGGGAATGCAGGGACGTTATTTCAGTCCGCTTTTTTCGATGGGCGTCCTGGCGTTGCCGTCGCTGCCCGTTGCTTTTGCCGGTGCCCGGTTGATGCGCGGCCGGTGGGTGGAATACGTGCGGGAAGGCATGGCAGCATTGGCCTGTGCGGGCATGGTGCTGGTGCTGATGCACGGTCTGGTGCTGGTGCGCCATGCCTATCTTGGCGTTTAGCGGCCAGGGGGCCATGCGGCGCGAGGGGCTGTGACCGGCCTCATCTCGCAAAGCCGCGGCGGCGTGCCTAGCTAACGGTGGCAGTTCCGTCGCGGTTCGCAGAAAGGACCGGTCCCCCCGTGTCGCTCACCATTCCCCTGTCCGTTTTGGACCTTTCCCCCATCGTCGAGGGCGGCACGGCCGCCCAGGCCCTGCGCAATACCCTGGACCTGGCCCGCCATGCCGAGGCCCTGGGCTACCGCCGTTTCTGGGTGGCGGAACACCACAACATGACCGGCATCGCCAGTGCGGCCACCTCCGTGGTCATCGGCTATATCGCGGGCGGCACCAGCCATATCAGGGTGGGGGCGGGGGGCATCATGCTGCCCAACCACGCGCCGCTGGTGATCGCCGAGCAGTTCGGGACCCTGGAGTCGCTCTACCCCGGCCGTATCGATCTGGGGCTGGGTCGCGCGCCCGGCAGTGACCAGCGCACCGCCTGGGCATTGCGCCGCGACCGCAGCGATAACGGCGACAACTTCCCGCGCGATGTACAGGAGTTGCAGGCCTATTTCCGCCCGGCTCAACCCGGGCAGGCGGTGCGCGCCGTGCCTGGCGCCGGGCTGAACGTGCCGCTGTGGATCCTGGGGTCCAGCACCTTCGGCGCCCGTCTGGCGGCGGAGCTGGGGTTGCCCTACGCCTTCGCCTCCCACTTCGCGCCCGATCAGTTGATGGAGGCGCTGCACCTCTACCGCCAGCACTACAAGCCCACGGCGGCCAATCCCAAGCCGCACGCCATGGTGGGGGTGAACGTCTTCGCCGCTGATACGGATGACGAAGCGGAGGTGCTGTTCACCTCTCTGCAGGAACGCTTCGTGGCCCTGGCCCGGGGCAACCCCGGTCCCCTGCGCCCGCCCCAGCCGGGCATCCAGTGGAGCCCGGAGGAGCGCGCCTGGGCCGACCGGGCCCTGCGCTACTCCGTGGTGGGCGGGCCGGAGACGGTGCGCCATGGCCTGTCGGCCATCGCCCAGCAGACCGGGGCGGACGAGATCATGGTGACCGCCGCCATCCACGACCACGCCGCCCGCAAGCGCTCCTTCCAGATCACCGCCGAGGTGGCGGGGCTCCTCGCGCGCCCCACCAGCTCCTGAGGACGGCGACGGCCTATCGCGTCATCTCTGGGACTGCTCCCGGGCCGCGCGGAACTCCGCCTTCCCGTACCATTTGGGCCAGGCGTCGCTGAACGCCAGGTCATGGCTGATGTCATAGAGCATGTTCACATCCGCCGCCCCGCCGGTGAAATCCATGGCGGGGGACCATTCGTCGGACGGCTGGTGATAGTGCAGGCGGGTGAATTCATCCAGCTTGGCCCGGCCCCAGTCGGCGCCGTTGGCGACACTGTCGATGCCGCTCTTGGCGTAGACGACGGGGATGCCGATCTTGGCCAGGTTGAAATGGTCGGAGCGGTAATAGCCGCCGCGTTCGGGGAAGGGCTCGGGGTTGACCACCTTGCCGTGGGTGGCGGCCCAAGCCTTCAGGCGGTCCTCCAGGTCCGACTTGCCGCCCCCCACCAGCACGACGTCGCGCACCGGGCCCAGCACGCCCAGCCCATCCATGTTGAATCCCGCCACTGTTTTGGCCGGCGCGACCAGGGGATGCAGGGCATAGTATTCGGACCCCAGCAGGCCCTGTTCCTCCGCCGTGTAGGCGATGAACAGCAGGCTGCGGTCGGGCTTGGCGCCGTGGGTGTAGCGCTTGGCCATCTCGATCAGGCCGGCGACGCCCGACGCGTTGTCCAGCGCCCCGTTGTAGATGGTGTCGCCGTTGACCGCCGGGCCCACGCCCAGATGGTCCCAGTGGGCGCCGACCATCACCACCTCATCGGGGCGCTTGGTCCCGGGGATCATGCCCACCACGTTGTGGGAGATGATGTCGCGCTCGGTGGGGGTGATGCCGACGGAAACCTTCAGGGGCAGGGGCACGGCCTTGAAGCCGCGCCGGGCGGCGCTGTCCTTCACTGTGGCGTAGTCCAGGCCGGCCGCCTGCATCATCTCCTTGGCCACGTCCAGCTGCACCCAGCCCTCGATGGCGCTGCGGCTGTCCAGGCCGCCGTCGGCCGGTATCAGGGTCAGCTTTGGAATGCCGTTGCTGTTGGCGACCACGCCCCAGGGATATCCCGCGGCGCGGGTCTCATGCACGATGATGGCCGCCGCCGCCCCGTGGCGGGCCGCCTCCTCATACTTGTAGGGCCAGCGGCCGTACCAGGTCATGGCCCCGCCGCCGAACAGGGCGGGGTCGCCGGTGGCGAAGCCGGGGTCGTTCACCAGGATCAGGACGGTCTTGCCGCGCACATCAACGCCGGCATAGTCGTCCCAGCCGAACTCCGGCGCGGTGATGCCATAGCCGACGAAGACCACGTCATTGTCCTTGACCTCGGCATGCGCGGTGCGCTGTCGGGTCCACAGCATCATCTGGGTGAAGTACTCATAGGCTAGCGTCTTGCCGTTTCCGGTGACCGTCAGCGGGCCATCGGCCTTGCTGGTGATCTCGGTCATCGGCACGTTCTGAAGATAGCTGCCCGCCACCGGCTTCAGCCCAATCTTCTTGAACTGCCCCTCGATATAGGGGACGGCTTTGTCCTCGCCGGCGGTGCCCGGCTTGCGGCCCTGGAAATCGTCGGAGGCGAGGATTTTCACGTGGCCGGACAACGCGCCCGCCGTCACCGGCGGGCCATCCTTGGAGGCCGCCAGGGCGGTGCCCGCCAGCAGCGCCAGGGACAGGGCGGCAGCACCCCGTATCGTGTGCGTCATGAGATGATCCCTGTTCTGGGAAATGCGAAGGCCGCACCCCCGGGGAAGGGGATGCGGCCCGGCGTTCGTTTCTTATTTGCCCATGGACTTGTCGCGGGCGGCCTTGAATTCCGCCTTGTCGTACCATTTCGGCCAGTCCGTGCCGAAGGCCAGCGGGCGGCTGAGGTCATAGATCATGTTGACCTCCATGGCGCCGCCGCTGAGGTCCAGATCGGGCGACCATTTGTCCGACGGCTGGTGATAACGCAGGCGGGTGAACTCGTCCTCCTTGGCTTTGCCCCATTCCGCCCCGTTGGCCACGCTGTCGATACCGCTGTGGGCATAGATCACCGGGATGCCGATCTTCGCCAGGTTGAAGTGGTCGGAACGGTAGTAGTAGCCGCGCTCGGGGAAGGGCTCGGGGTTCAGCGCCATCATGTGGGCGTCGGTCCAGGCCTTCAGCCTGTCCTCCAGGTCGGACTTCCTGCCGCCGACCAGCACGATGTCGCGGGTCAGGCCGACACTGCTCAACATATCCATGTTGAAGCCCGCGACCGTCTTGTTGGGCGCGAACAGCGGATGCTGGGCATAGTATTCCGAGCCCAGCAGGCCTTGCTCCTCCGCCGTGTAGGCGATGAACAGCAGGGTGCGGTCGGGCTTCGGCCCCTTGGTGTAGCGCTTGGCCAGTTCGATCAGGCCGGCGACACCGGACGCGTTGTCCATGGCGCCGTGATAGATGGTCTCGCCGTTGATGGCCGGGCCGATGCCCAGATGGTCCCAATGGGCGCCGACCAGCACCATCTCATCCGGGTGCTTGGTGCCCGGGATGGTACCGATGACGTTGTGGGAAACCACGTCGCGTTCCGTGGGGGTGATGCCGACGGACATCTTGAGGGGCAGGGGCACGGCCTTGAAGCCGCGCCGGGCGGCGCTGTCCTTCATCGTGTTGTAGTCCAGGCCGGCGGCCTCGAAGATGGCCTTGGCCTGGTCCAACTGCACCCAGCCTTCAACCGCCGACCGGGTTTTCAGGCCGCCGTCGGCCGGCATCAGGCTCAGCTTGGGAATGCTGCCGCCGTTGGCGACCACGCCCCAGGGGTATCCCGCGGCCCGGGTCTCGTGCACGATGATGGCTGCGGTCGCCCCGTGGCGGGCCGCCTCCTCAAACTTGTACATCCAGCGGCCATACCAGGTCATGGCGCCGCCGCCGAACAGATTAGCGTCGCCGGTGGCATAGCCCGGGTCGTTCACCAGCATGATCACGGTCTTGCCGCGCACGTCCACGCCGGCATAGTCGTCCCAGCCGAACTCCGGCGCCGTGATGCCATAGCCCACGAACACCATGTCGCTGTCCTTCACCTGGACATGCGGCGTGCGCTGGCGGGTCCAGACGATCATGTCGCTGAAGTACTCCAGCGACAGGGGGACGGCCTTGGGGCCGGTGATGACCATGGGGCCATCGGCCTTGCTGATGATTTCCGTCAGCGGCACGTTCTGAAGATAGCTGCCGTCCACGGCTGGGGCCAGACCGGCCTTCCGGAACTGGTCCTGGACGTAGGCGATGGCCTTGTCCTCGCCTTCCGTCCCTGGCTTGCGGCCCTGGAACTCGTCGGACGCCAGGATGCGGATGTGCTCGGACAGCGCGCCGGCCGTCACCGGCGCCACATCCTTGGTCACTTTTTCTGCCGCCACGGCCGGCAGGGTCAACGCCGCCGCCAGTGCCGCCACGGCCGTGCCCTTCAACAGGGCCCTTTTCATAGGGGTTCGCACGATATCTGCGTTCCTTGTCGTTGTCCGCGCCCTCCGCCAACAATCGCGGGCGGACACCAAATGATTGCCGCCGATTCCCTGCCCTGGGAACCGGCGGCCTGTGACACTCACTTCGCCTGGGACTTTTCCCGGGCGGCCCTGAACTCGGCCTTCTCGTACCACTTGGGCCAGGCGTCGCTGAACGCCAGGTCGTGGCTGATGTCGTAGAGCATGTTGACCTCCACGGCACCGCCGCTCAGGTCCATCTCCGGCGACCATTCGTCGGACGGCTGGTGGTAGTGCAGGCGGGTGTATTCCTCGTCCTTCGCCTTGCCCCACTCGGCGCCGTGCGCAACGCTGTCGATGCCCATGCTGGCATCGATGACGGGAATGCCCACCTTGGCCAGGTTGAAATGGTCGGAGCGGTAGTAGTAGCCGCGCTCGGGGAAGGGCTCCGGGTTCAGGACCATGTTGTGCTTGCCGGTCCAGGCCTTCAGCCTTTCCTCCAGGTCGGACTTCTTGCCGCCCACCAGCACGACGTCGTGCACCGGGCCCAGCACGCCCAGGCCATCCATATTGAAGCCGGCCACCGTCTTGCCCGCCGGGTACAGCGGATGCTGGGCATAGTATTCGGAGCCCAACAGGCCCTGCTCCTCCGCCGTGTAGGCGATGAACAGCAGGGTGCGGTCCGGCTTCGGCCCGTGGGTGTAGCGCTTGGCCATCTCGATCAGGCCGGCGATGCCGGTGGCGTTGTCCAGCGCGCCGTTATAGATGGTGTCGCCATTGACCGCCGGGCCGATGCCCAGATGGTCCCAGTGCGCGCCGACCAGCACCACCTCGTCCGGGCGTTTGGCGCCGGGGACGATGCCGACCACATTGTGCGAGATGACGTCGCGCACCACGGGGGTGATGCCGACCGACATCTTGGCGTTCATGGGGACTGCCTTGAAGCCGCGCCGGGCGGCGCTGTCCTTCAATGTGCCGTAGTCCAGACCGGCGGCCTGGAACAGTTCCTTGGCCACGTCCAACTGCACCCAGCCTTCGATGGCGCTGCGGCTCTGCAGGCCGCCGTCGGCCGGCATCAGCGTCAGCTTGGGCACGCTGTTGCTGTTGGCGACCACGCCCCAGGGGTAACCGGCGGCGCGGGTCTCGTGCACGATGATGGCGGCGGCGGCGCCATGGCGGGCCGCCTCCTCATACTTGTAGGGCCAGCGGCCGTACCAGGTCATGGCCCCGCCGCCGAACAGGGCGGGGTCGCCGGTGGCGAATCCGGGATCGTTGACCAGGATGACCACCGTCTTGCCCTTCACGTCGACGCCGGCATAGTCGTCCCAGCCGAATTCCGGGGCGGTGATGCCATAGCCGACGAAGACTAGGTCGCTGTCCTTCACCTCGGCATGATTGGTGCGCTGCCGGTTCCAGATCATCATCTGGCTGAAGTACTCGTACGACAGGGCCTTGGCCTGGCCGTCCTTGCCCGTGGCCGTGAACACCATGGGGCCGTCGGCCTTGCTGGTGATCTCGGTCATGGGCACGTCCTGCAGGAAGCTCTTGCCCCCGTCCTGGCCCGCGGCGGGCTTGAGCCCGACCTTTTTGAACTGCTCCTGGATATAGGCGATGGTCTTCTCCTCACCCGCGGTTCCGGGCTTGCGGCCCTGGAAATCGTCGGAGGCGAGGATTTTGACGTGGGCGGACAAGGCGCCGGCCGTCACTGGGCTGGCGTCCTTCGCCTGCCCCAGGCTGGCCGCCCCGACGTCCATCGCCAGGGCCGCGGCGATCAGCGCCGCGTGCCCCGTGCGTAGTCTGGCTCCCATTAGGATGAATCCCCATAATCTTGGTCGGTGTCGCCGGCGGTTACCCCGCGATAGCGCCGCTTGATCGGCAGCATACGGGGGTATCGACGGCGAAGCCAAGGGCCTGGGGATGCGCCCTGCCGAAAGTTGGATATTGGATATGGGCTTTGGCGGTGACGCCGGTCAGGCTTCGACGCGCGTGCCCCACAGATCGTATTCCTCGGCATGCTCCACCGTCACCTGGACGATATCGCCCACCGCCACGCTGGTGTCGCCGTTCATGAAGACGCTGCCGTCGATCTCCGGCGCGTCGGCCGCGGAACGGCCGATGGCGCCTTCCTCGTCCACCTCGTCGATGATGACGTCGATGGTGCGGCCGACCTTGGCCTGCATGCGTTCCTCGCTGATGGCCTGCTGGTGGGCCATCAGGCGGTTCCAGCGCTCTTCCTTCACCTCTTCCGGTACGGCCCCGTCCAGGGCGTTGGCCGGGGCGCCTTCCACTGCCTCATATTTGAAGCAGCCCAGCCGATCGATCTTGGCTTCCGACAGCCAGTCCAGCAGGAACTGGAAGTCCTGCTCGGTCTCACCGGGGAAGCCGACGATGAAGGTGGAACGGATGGTCAGGTCGGGGCAGATGTCGCGCCAGCTGCGAATCCGGTTCAGCACCTTTTCCTGGTTGCCCGGACGCTTCATGGCCTTCAGCACGCTGGGGCTGGCGTGCTGGAAGGGGATGTCCAGGTAGGGCAGCACCAGGCCCTCCGCCATCAGGGGGATGACCTCATCGACGTGCGGATAGGGATAGACATAGTGCAGGCGGACCCACGCGCCCAGGCCACCCAGTTCCCGGGCCAGGTCGGTCATGTGGGCGCGGACCTGGCGGCCCTTGAACTCGCTTTCGGCGTGGCGCAGGTCCAGGCCGTAGGCGCTGGTGTCCTGGGAGATCACCATCAGCTCGCGCACCCCGGCGTTCACCAGCCGCTCCGCCTCGCGCAGGACATTGCCGGCCGGCCGGCTGGCCAGGTCGCCGCGCAGCGAGGGGATGATACAGAAGCTGCAGCGGTGGTTGCAGCCCTCGGAAATCTTGAGGTAGGCGTAATGGCGCGGCGTCAGGCGCAGGCCCTCGGGCGGGACCAGATCAGTGTAGGGGTTGTGCACCGGCGGCAAATGGTCATGCACCGCCGACACCACCTGCTCATACTGGTGCGGTCCGGTGACGGCCAGCACGTTGGGGTACATCTCGCGGATGCGGCCCTCTTCCACACCCATGCAGCCGGTGACGATGACGCGGCCGTTTTCGCGCATGGCCTCGCCGATGGCATCCAGGCTTTCCTGCTTGGCGCTGTCGAGGAAGCCGCAGGTGTTGACCAGCACCACGTCGGCGTCATCGTAGCTGGGCGAAACCTCGTACCCCTCGGAGCGCAGCTTGGTCAGGATGCGTTCGCTGTCGACCAGGGCCTTGGGGCAACCCAGGCTGACGATGCCGACCTTGGGCGCGGCGGGGGAGGGGGTAAGGAGGTTGGGCTTGCTCATGGCGGCGCTCTGGAATCCAAAAAGGGCGCCGGCCAAGAACCCGGCGCCGCTTGCGGTCGGCGACAAAGGGCTCTCTCGAAGGCGCGCTTGCTCTATACTATAAGGTGAGCGTGGTGCCGTCGGGCGCGCCCGCTCTTCTGGGCCGGGTATATAGCGATACCGGGCCCGTTTGCCCATCCCCCGCGGACTCTGGCGCGCGTGCCAGACGCGCAGGGGAGGGGCCCGCAAATGTGGGGCGGGCCGTTGTCCTAGACGCACGGCTTACCCTGGATTTTTCCGCGCAGAGCGCTTGACGGGCAGGGGCGACGTCCATATAGTCCGCCCACATTTTTCGAGGGGCAGGCTGTAGGCCGCCCTTGCGGGCTAGACGCTGTCTCTCAAAAAGACCCCCTCGAAAATCTGTATAGCCGCACCCGAGTCCTTGTTCGGACGGCGTTTGCAAGGCCCGCGCGGAGCCAGTGGTGCTTCGTGACGGGACTTTCGTCGTTCGGAGCACGGGTTTTGGTGCTTCTTGTTTGGAACTGTGAACCGAGAGCGGTAGATGCCGACGATCAACCAGTTGATCCGCAAGTCCCGTGAGGGCGTGCCGGAGCGGGACAAGGTCCCGGCGTTGCAGGAATGCCCCCAGAAGCGCGGTGTCTGCACGCGCGTCTACACGACCACCCCGAAGAAGCCGAACTCGGCGCTGCGTAAGGTCGCCCGCGTGCGGCTGACCAACGGCCACGAGGTCATCAGCTACATTCCCGGCGAAGGGCACAACCTGCAGGAACACTCCGTGGTGATGATCCGCGGCGGCCGTGTGAAGGATCTTCCCGGCGTGCGCTATCATATCATCCGCGGTTCGTTGGATACCCAGGGCGTGAAGGACCGTCGCCAGCGTCGGTCCAAGTACGGCGCCAAGCGGCCGAAGTAAGGAGTTAGTCTATGTCACGTCGTCGTCGCGCCGAGAAGCGTGAAGTCCTGCCGGATGCCAAGTATGGCGATACCGTGCTGACGAAGTTCATGAACTGCCTGATGTACGATGGAAAGAAGTCCGTCGCCGAGCAGATCGTGTACGGCGCTCTGGAGCGTATTGAGGGCAAGGTGAAGGCTGATCCCATTCAGCTGTTCCACGATGCCCTGAACAACGTTCGTCCCTACCTGGAAGTGCGTTCCCGCCGCGTCGGCGGTGCGACCTATCAGGTGCCCGTCGAAGTCCGTCAGGAGCGCGCCCAGGCCCTGGCCATCCGTTGGCTGATCACCGCTGCTCGCGGCCGGTCGGAAAACACGATGACCGAGCGCCTGTCGGGTGAGCTGCTGGATGCGGCCAACCAGCGCGGCGTTGCCGTGAAAAAGCGTGAAGACACCCACCGTATGGCGGAGGCCAACAAGGCCTTCTCGCACTACCGGTGGTAAGGTTGGGACTGGCTTAGGCCTTAAGGAATCATGGCGCGCTCCCATCCACTCGACCGTTATCGGAACATCGGCATCTGTGCGCACATCGATGCCGGCAAGACGACGACGACCGAGCGGATCCTGTACTACACCGGCAAGTCGTATCGCATGGGCGAGGTCCACGAGGGCACCGCCGCGATGGACTGGATGGAGCAGGAGCAGGAGCGCGGCATCACCATCACTTCGGCGGCCACGACATGTTTTTGGCGTGACCACCGGGTGAACATCATCGACACGCCGGGGCATGTCGACTTCACCATCGAAGTCGAACGGTCCTTGCGGGTGCTGGATGGTGCGGTGGCGCTGTTTGATGCCGTGGCCGGGGTCGAGCCCCAATCGGAAACCGTGTGGCGGCAGGCGGACAAGTACCGTGTGCCGCGCATGTGTTTCGTCAACAAGATGGACCGGGTCGGCGCCGACTTCTTCGGCACCGTCCAGATGATCCAGGAGCGGCTGGGCGCCGATACGGCGGTCCTGCAGCTCCCCATCAAGACGGAGGCCGGTTTCACCGGCGTCGTCGACCTGGTGAAGAACAAGGCCATCGTCTGGAAAGAAGAGACGCTGGGTGCCGAGTTCTTCGAAGCGGAAGTTCCGGCCGCCCTGGCCGAGCAGGCGAGCGTGTACCGCGCCCGTCTGGTCGAGCAGGCGGTCGAAATGGATGAAGCGGCTACCGAGCGCTACCTCGAGGGTGAGGAACCCGATGAGGCGGCGCTCAAGGCGCTGATCCGGAAGGGGACGATCGCACTGCGCCTGGTTCCGGTGTTGTGCGGTTCGGCCTTCAAGAACAAGGGCGTTCAGCCGATGCTGGACGCCGTTGTCGACTTTCTGCCCTCGCCCCTGGACATCCACGATGTCGCGGGCGTGGCGCTGGACGGGGAACCGACCAGCCGGCAGACGGACGACGCGGCGCCTTTCGCCGGCTTGGCGTTCAAGGTGATGAACGATCCTTTCGCGGGATCGCTCACCTTCGTCCGGGTGTACTCGGGGCGGGTGGCGGTCGGCGATCGCGTGTTGAACGCGACCAAGGGTGAGAAGGAGAGCGTCAGCCGCATGCTGCTGATGCACGCCAACACCCGGGAAGAGATCGACGCGGCGTGCGCGGGCGACATCGTCGCCCTGGCGGGGCTGGCGAACACGACGACGGGTGACACCCTGTGCGATCCGGCGGCACCCCTGGTGCTGGAACGCATGGAATTCCCGGAGCCGGTGATCGAGGTGGTGGTCGAGCCTAAGACGCAGGCGGATCACGACCGGATGGCGATGGCCTTGCAACGCCTGGCGGCGGAGGATCCGTCCTTCCGCGTCGGTCGTGACGCCGAGACGGGGCAAACCGTCATCGGCGGCATGGGCGAGTTGCACCTGGAGATCATCGTCGATCGCATGCGGCGGGAATACCGGGTGGAGGCTGATGTCGGGGCGCCACAGGTGGCTTACCGGGAGACCATCGCCCAGAAGGCTGAGGTCGCCCATACGCTGAAGCGGCAGGTTGGCGCCATGGGGCAGTTCGCCCAGGTGACGTTGGCCTTCGAACCGTCCGAGCCCGGTAGCGGGTTCCGGTTCGAAAACAAGGTGGGCGGCAAGCTGCCCAAGGAATTCGCCCACGGGGCCCAGGGCGGCGTCGACGCCGCCAGGGACAGTGGGGTGATCGCCGGGTTCCCGGTGATCGATTTGACGGTGGTGCTGGTCGATGGGGCGTTCCACGACGTCGACAGCTCCGCCGAAGTGTTCGAGCAGGCCGCTCGCGCCGCGTTCAAGGAGGGTATGGCGAAAGCCAAGCCCGTGCTGCTTGAGCCGGTGATGGCGGTCGAGGTGGTCACCCCCGACGACTACATGGGTGACGTCATCGGCGACCTGAACAGTCGCCGGGGACAGGTGACAGGAATGGATCAGCGGGGCAATGCGCGAGTCATCATCGCCAGGGTCCCGCTGGCCAATATGTTTGGGTATGTGAACAACCTGCGCTCGATGAGCCAGGGCCGGGCGCAGTACTCGATGCAGTTTGACCACTATGAGCCGGTGCCGGCTGCCATCGCGGATGTCGTTCGCGCCAAGATGGCCTGATCTGGCAGAAGTCAAGAGAAGGAAGAGTAACCATGGCGAAGGCGAAATTCGAGCGCACCAAGCCGCATTGCAACATCGGCACCATTGGTCACGTCGACCATGGCAAGACGTCGTTGACGGCTGCGATCACGAAGGTGCTGGCTGAGTCCGGTGGTGCCACGTTCACCGCGTACGACCAGATTGACAAGGCGCCGGAAGAGAAGGCGCGCGGCATCACGATCTCGACGGCGCACGTCGAGTACGAGACGGCCAACCGTCACTACGCCCACGTGGATTGCCCCGGCCACGCCGACTACGTGAAGAACATGATCACCGGTGCGGCGCAGATGGACGGCGCGATCCTGGTGGTGTCGGCCGCCGACGGCCCGATGCCGCAGACTCGCGAGCACATCCTGCTGGCCCGCCAGGTCGGCGTGCCCGCCCTGGTGGTGTTCATGAACAAGGTCGACATGGTCGACGACCCCGAGCTGCTGGAGCTGGTGGAGCTGGAAGTGCGCGAGCTGCTGAGCAGCTACGACTTCCCTGGCGACGACATTCCGATCGTGAAGGGCTCGGCGCTGTGCGCGCTGGAGAACCGCAGCCCGGAGATCGGCCATGACGCCATCCTGGAGCTGATGAAGGCGGTCGACGCCTACATCCCGCAGCCGGAGCGTCCGGTTGACAAGCCCTTCCTGATGCCGATCGAAGACGTGTTCTCGATCTCTGGCCGTGGCACCGTGGTGACCGGCCGTGTCGAGCGCGGCATCGTGAAGGTGGGTGAGGAAATCGAGATCGTCGGCCTGAAGGCCACGGTGAAGACGACCGTCACCGGCGTTGAGATGTTCCGCAAGCTGCTGGACCAGGGCCAGGCTGGCGACAACATCGGCGCGCTGCTGCGCGGCACGAAGCGTGAAGACGTCGAGCGCGGCCAGGTTCTGGCCAAGCCCGGCTCGATCACCCCGCACACCAAGTTCGTGGCCGAAGCCTACATCCTGACGAAGGAAGAAGGCGGCCGTCACACCCCGTTCTTCACCAACTACCGTCCCCAGTTCTACTTCCGCACCACGGACGTGACGGGCATGGTCTCGCTGCCGGAAGGCACCGAGATGGTGATGCCGGGCGACAACGTGCAGGTGACCGTGGAGCTGATCGCCCCGATCGCCATGGACGAAGGCCTGCGCTTCGCCATCCGTGAAGGCGGCCGTACCGTCGGCGCCGGCGTGGTCGCCAAGATCATCGCCTGATAGTACCAACTGATTTGATTGACCGGTGTGCGGTGCCGATGCTATTCGGCACCGCTTCCAACCAAGGTTTAGGACGATGGAAAGCCAGAATATCCGGATCCGCCTGAAGGCGTTCGATCATCGCGTGCTCGACCAGTCGACCAGCGAGATCGTCAACACGGCCAAGCGGACCGGTGCCCGGGTGCGCGGTCCGATCCCGCTTCCGACCCAGATCGAGAAGTTCACGGTCAACCGTAGCCCGCACATCGACAAGAAGTCGCGCGAGCAGTTCGAGATCCGCACCCACAAGCGCCTGCTGGACATCGTCGATCCGACGCCGCAGACCGTGGACGCGCTGATGAAGCTCGACCTGGCCGCCGGCGTCGACGTCGAGATTAAGCTGTAAGTAAGAGTGGTGGGACCTCTCCCCCTGAGGATGTCCCCTGTTAGGAGAAGAGACTAAAATGCGATCCGGTTTGATCGCGCAGAAGCTCGGCATGACCCGCATCTTCACGGATGAAGGTGAGCACGTGCCGGTGACTGTGCTGAAAGTCGACAATTGCCAGGTCGTCTCCCACAAGACCGAAGACCGGGACGGGTACACCGCCCTGGAAGTCGGCGTGGGCAAGGCCAAGGTGAAGAACGTCACGAAGGCTGAGCGCGGCCACTTCGCGAAGGCGAAGGTTGAGCCGAAGAAGAAGACCGTGGAGTTCCGGGTGACCCCGGACGCCCTGGTCGAGGTCGGTGCTGAGATCACCGTCGACCATTTCGTCGCTGGCCAGTTCGTGGACGTCACCGGGACGACCATCGGTAAGGGCTTCGCCGGTGGCATGAAGCGCTGGAACTTCGGCGGCCTTCGCGCCACGCACGGTGTGTCCGTGTCGCACCGTTCGCACGGTTCGACCGGTCAGCGCCAGGATCCGGGCCGCACCTTCAAGAACAAGAAGATGGCGGGTCACCTGGGCGTTGAGCAGGTCACCACCCAGAACCTGAAGGTCGTCTCGGTCGATGTCGAGCGCGGCCTGATCCTCGTCCGCGGCGCCGTCCCCGGCTCCGAGGGCGGTTACATCCTCGTCAAGGACGCCGTGAAGAAGAAGCTGCCGGAGGGTGTTCCCTTCCCGGCCGCCTTCCGTGCGCCGACGCAGGACGCTCCTGCCGCGCAGGAGGGCTGAGCATCATGAAGACGACCGTTAAGAACCTGAAGAACGAGCAAGTCGGCGAGATCGAGCTGGACGACGCCGTGTTCGGCCTGCCGGCCCGCGCCGATCTGCTGGCCCGCATGGTGAACTGGCAGCTGGCCAAGCGCCGCCAGGGCTCGCACAAGACCAAGGGGATCTCCGAGATCTCCGGCACGACCAAGAAGCCGTGGAAGCAGAAGGGCACCGGCCGTGCCCGTCAAGGCTCCCTGCGTTCGCCGCAGTTCCGCGGCGGCGCGGTGATCTTCGGTCCGGTGGTGCGCAGCCATGAGCACGACCTGACGAAGAAGGTCCGCAAGCTGGCCCTGAAGACCGCCCTGTCGGTCAAGGCCGCCGAAGGCAAGCTGGTCATCATCGACGACGCCCGTGCGGAGACGCACAAGACCAAGGCGCTGGTCGAGCAGTTCGGCGCGCTGGGCCTCAGCTCGGTGCTGATCATCGATGGCGCCAACCTGGATGAGAACTTCGTCCGGGCCGCCGGCAACATCCCCCACGTGGATGTGCTGCCGGAGCAGGGCGCCAACGTGTACGACATCCTGCGGCGCGACACCCTGGTGTTGACCCGCAACGCGGTCGAGCAGTTGGAGGCTCGCCTGAAATGAGCAAGAACGCGAAGCCGTTTGTGAGCGCCGAGCGCATGTACGATCTGATCGTCGCGCCCGTCATCACCGAAAAGTCCACCCTGGGCTCCGAGCACAACCAGGTCACCTTCCGGGTGCCCCTGGATGCGACGAAGCCCGAGATCAAGCAGGCCGTCGAAGGCCTGTTCAAGGTCAAGGTGACGGCCGTCAACACCATCGTCTCGAAGGGCAAGACCAAGCGCTTCCGGGGCATCGTGGCTCGTCGGTCCGACTTCAAGAAGGCCATCGTGACCCTCGCCGAAGGGCACACGATCGACGTCACCACCGGCGTGTGAGGGCATAAACGATGGCACTTAAGACTTACCGCCCCATTACCCCGAGCCTCCGCCAGCTGGTGCTGGTCGACCGTTCGGAGCTGTACAAGGGCAAGCCGGTTAAGCGTCTGACGGAGGGCCTGAGCGGCACCGGCGGTCGTAACAACACCGGTCGCATCACCGCGCGTCGCATGGGCGGCGGCCACAAGCGCCGCTACCGTCTCATCGACTTCAAGCGCCGGAAGTTCGACGTCCCCGCGACCGTCGAGCGTCTGGAATACGACCCCAACCGGACGGGCTTCATCGCCCTGATCCGGTACCAGGACGGCGATCTGGCCTACATCCTGGCTCCGCAGCGCCTGAAGGCCGGTGACGTCGTCGTCGCTGGCGAGAAGGTCGACGTGAAGCCCGGCAACGCCATGCCGCTGAAGAACATCCCGGTCGGCACCATCGTCCACAATGTGGAGCTGCGTGCGGGCAAGGGCGGCCAGCTGGCCCGCTCCGCCGGTACGTTCCTGCAGCTGGTGGGTCGTGACCAGGGTTACGCTCAGCTGAAGCTGCCTTCGGGTGAGCTCCGCATGGTCCGCGGCGAGTGCATGGCCACCATCGGTGCCGTGTCCAACCCCGACCAGGCCAACACCGTGATCGGCAAGGCCGGTCGCAACCGTTGGCTGGGCCGTCGTCCGTCCGTCCGTGGCGTCGCCATGAACCCGATCGACCACCCGCACGGTGGTGGTGAAGGCCGTACCTCTGGTGGCCGTCATCCGGTTACCCCATGGGGCAAGCCGACCAAGGGCAAGAAGACGCGTAGCAACAAGAAGACTGACGGGCTGATTATCCGCCGTCGTCGCTCTAAGTAAGGAGTAGGACCCGTGACCCGTTCCGTCTGGAAGGGGCCGTTCATCGACGGCTACCTTTTGAAGAAGGCAGAGAAGGCGCGCGCGTCCGGCCGCAACGAGATCATCAAGATCTGGTCGCGCCGTTCCACGATCCTGCCCCAGTTCGTCGGTCTGACCTTTGGCGTCTACAACGGCCATAAGTTCCTGCCGGTGCTCGTGACCGAGAACATGATCGGACACAAGTTCGGTGAGTTCTCCCCGACGCGGACTTTCTACGGCCACGCGGCCGACAAGAAGGCGAAGAGGAAATAAAATGAGCAAGCCTCAATCTGAACGGCCTTTCGCCGACAACGAGGCTGCGGCGCACGGCCGGATGATCAAGTCCAGTGCCCGCAAGCTGAACCTCGTCGCCCAGATGATCCGCGGCAAGGAAGCCGGCCAGGCTCTGGCCATGCTGACCTTCTCCAAGCGCCGTATCGCCGGCGAAGTGAAGAAGGTTCTGCAGTCGGCCATCGCCAACGCCGAGAACAACCACCAGCTGGACGTCGACCGGCTGGTGGTCGCTTACGCCACCGTGGGCCGCGCCCTGGTGATGAAGCGCTTCCATGCCCGGGCCCGCGGTCGCGGCGCCCGTGTCGAGAAGTCTTACAGCAACTTGACCGTGGTCGTGCGTGAACGCGCCGAGCAAGCCACGGGGGAGACCGCGTAACATGGGTCAGAAAGTCAATCCCATCGGGCTCCGCGTCGGTATCAACCGGACCTGGGACAGCCGCTGGTTCGCCAACCGCGACTACGCCACGCTGCTGCACCAGGACCTGCGCCTGCGCAAGCACCTGCAGGGCAAGCTGGCCGCCGCCGGCGCCTCGCGCATCATCATCGAACGTCCGGCCAAGAAGGCCCGCGTCACCATCCACACGGCCCGTCCGGGTGTGGTGATCGGCAAGAAGGGCGCGGACATCGAGAAGCTGCGCCTTGATCTCAGCCGGATGACCGGTTCCGAGGTCAGCCTGAACATCGTCGAGATCCGCAAGCCGGAACTCGACGCCCGGCTGATCGCCGAGAACATCGCCAGCCAGCTGGAGCGTCGTGTCGCCTTCCGTCGCGCCATGAAGCGCGCCGTGCAGTCGGCCATGCGCCTCGGCGCCCAGGGCATCCGTATCAACTGCGGCGGCCGTCTGGGCGGCGCCGAAATCGCTCGTATGGAGTGGTATCGCGAAGGTCGCGTTCCGCTGCACACGCTGCGCGCCGAGATCGACTACGGCACGGCGACGGCTAAGACCACCTACGGCACCTGCGGTGTCAAGGTGTGGGTGTTTAAGGGCGAAATTCTGGCGCACGATCCGTTCGCCCAGGACAAGCGCGCCGATCAGCAGCCCGTCGCGGCGCGCTGAGGGTGAACGGATACTAGAGGGCAATTGCCATGCTGAGTCCGAAACGTACTAAGTACCGCAAGCAGCACAAGGGGCGCATCCACGGCGCCTCCAAGGGCGGCACCCAGTTGAACTTCGGCGCCTTTGGCCTGAAGGCGGTCGAACCGGCGCGCATCACCGCGCGCCAGATCGAGGCGGCCCGCCGCGCGATCACCCGTCACATGAAGCGTCAGGGCCGGGTCTGGATCCGGATATTCCCGGACGTGCCGGTGTCGAGCAAGCCCGCCGAAGTCCGCATGGGCTCCGGTAAGGGTTCGCCCGAGTTCTGGGCGGCCCGCGTGGCCCCCGGCCGCATCATGTTCGAGCTGGATGGCGTGCCGGCGGACCTCGCCAAGCGCGCCTTCGAGCTGGCGGCTGCCAAGCTGCCGATTAAGACCCGATTCATCACCCGCCTGGGTGAGGGAGCTGAGGCATGACCAAAGCCGTCGACCTGCGCACCAAAAGCGTGGATGAGTTGCAGGACCAGCTCTTGCAGCTGAAGAAAGAGCAGTTCAATTTGCGCTTCCAGCGCGCCTCCGGGCAGCTGGAGAATACCGCGCGTGTCGGCCAGGTTCGGCGCGACATCGCTCGGATAAAGACCATCCTGGGCCAGCGGGAAACCGCTGCGCCCGTGTCCTGACAGGGGGAAGCGTTATGCCCCGGCGTGTTTTGCAGGGCACGGTTGTGAGTGACAAGGGCGACAAGACCGTCATCGTGCTGGTCGAGCGTCGTGTTATGCACCCCGTGTACAAGAAGTTTATTAAGCAGTCGAAGAAGTATGCTGCTCATGACGAGCAGAATGCTTATAAGGCTGGCGACACGGTCACCATCGAGGAATGCCGTCCGATTTCCAAGCGGAAGCGGTGGGCCGTCGTCGTGGAAAGCGCCGCCCCTTCGGGCGCCGCCGTCTAACTGTTTTGCTTAAGGAAGCCAAACCATGATCCAGATGCAAACCAACCTGGAGGTCGCTGACAACAGCGGCGCGCGCCGGGTGCAGTGCATCAAGGTGCTGGGCGGCTCCATGCGGAAGGTCGCGGCCGTTGGCGACGTTATCGTCGTCTCGGTCAAGGAGGCCATTCCGCGGGGCCGCGTTAAGAAGGGTGACGTGCATCGCGCCGTCATCGTTCGCACCGCGAAGGAAATCCGTCGTACCGACGGTTCCGCTATCCGCTTCGACCGCAACGCGGCCGTGCTCATCAACAAGCAGGGTGAGCCGATCGGGACCCGTATCTTCGGGCCGGTTACGCGTGAGCTGCGCGCCAAGAAGTTCATGAAGATCATCTCCCTGGCGCCGGAGGTCCTGTAAATGTCGAAGATTAAGAAGGCCGACAAGGTCATCATCATCGCCGGCAAGGACAAGGGCAAGCAGGGCGAGGTGATCGCGGTCCTGCCGAAGGAGAACCGCGTCAAGGTGCGCGGCGTGAACCTGGTCAAGAAGCACCAGCGTCCGACTCCGACCCAGCAGGGCGGCATCGTTGAGCTGGAGGCGTTCATCGACGTCTCCAACGTCGCTCATGTCGACCCCAAGACCAACAAGCCGACCCGCGTCGGCTACCGGATCCTGGAGGACGGCCGCAAGGTCCGTTTCGCCAAGGTGTCCGGTGAAGTCATCGACCTGTGAGGGGCGTTATGGCTGCCAGGCTCAAAGAACATTACGATTCCGTCGTCCGCGCGTCGCTGAAGAGCGAATTCAACTACGCCAACGATCTGGAAGTGCCGCGGATCGAAAAGATCATCATTAACATGGGCGTTGGCGAAGCCACCTCCGATGGTAAGAAGATCAACGCCGCCGTCTCCGACCTGACCGCGCTGTCCGGTCAGAAGCCGGTGGTGACCCGCGCCCGCAAGTCCATCGCGCAGTTCAAGCTGCGCGAAGGCATGGCCATTGGTTGCAAGGTGACCTTGCGCCGTGAGCGCATGTACGAGTTCCTCGACCGTCTGATCACGATTGCCCTGCCGCGCGTCCGCGACTTCCGCGGCGTGTCGGGCACGAGCTTCGACGGCCGTGGCAACTACGCCATGGGTCTCAAGGAGCAGATCATTTTCCCGGAAATCGACTACGACCGCGTCGATGAAATCCGGGGGATGGACATCATCATCGTCACCACGGCGAAGACCGACAAGGAGGCCAAGGCCCTCCTGAAGGGCTTCCAGATGCCGTTCTCGAACTGAACGGCAGGAGCTTCCCATGGCCAAGACCAGTTCTGTTGAAAAGAACAAGCGCCGTGCCCGCCTGGCTAAGCAGTACGCGGGTAAGCGCAACGCGCTGAAGGCGATCGCTTCCGATCGCACTCTGCCGCCCGAGGAGCGGTTCGCCGCCCGCCTCAAGCTCGCCGAACTGCCGCGCAACTCCAGCCCGACCCGCATCCGTAACCGGTGCGAGTTGAGCGGTCGTCCGCGTGCGTTTTACCGTAAGTTTAAGCTGTCTCGTATTGCCCTGCGCGACCTGGCCTCGACCGGCCAGATCCCGGGCATGACGAAGTCCAGCTGGTAATCGGAGGTTCGGGAAATGGCGTTGAGCGATCCCTTGGGCGATATGCTGACCCGCATCCGTAATGGACAGCGGGCCCGCATGCAGTCTGTCACCAGCCCGGCCTCGAAGCTGCGCACCAACGTTCTGGAGGTGCTGAAGCGCGAGGGTTACATCCGTGGCTACTCCCTGGACACGGTTCGTCCGGGCGTCCATAGCGTGCGTATCGAGCTGAAGTATCACGAAGGCGAGCCTGTCATTAAGCAGGTGCAGCGCGTGTCGAAGCCCGGCCGCCGCATTTACTCCAAGATCGCTGATCTGCCGCGGGTCTTTAATGGCCTCGGCATCTCGATCCTGTCGACGCCGCGTGGCGTTATGTCGGACAGCGAGGCCCGTGCCGCCAATGTTGGCGGCGAGGTCCTCTGCAAAGTGTTCTAAGGAGCTGGCCACATGTCTCGTATCGGCAAGCATCCGGTGGCTGTTCCGGCTGGCGTGACCGTTCAGGTCACCGGCCAGGACATCACCGTGAAGGGCAAGCTGGGCCAGCTCAGCTTGACCCTGGTTGACGACATCTCCGCCACGCTGGAAGGCGGTGCGCTGGTGGTGAAGCCCCGCACGGAGAGCCGCAAGGCTCGCGTGAACTGGGCCACCTCCCGCACGCTGCTGGCCAACATGGTCAAGGGTGTCGATGCAGGCTTCACCAAGAACCTCGAGATCACCGGCGTGGGTTATAAGGCCGCTGTCCAGGGCCAGGAATTGCTCCTGAACCTGGGCTTCAGCCATGACGTGCGCTATCAGATCCCGGCGGGCATCTCGATGAAGTGCGACAAGCCCACCTCTATCGCCATCACCGGGTTCGACAAGCAAAAGGTCGGCCAGGTCGCGGCTGAGATCCGCGCGTACCGTCCGCCCGAGCCCTACAAGGGCAAGGGCGTCAAGTATGCGGACGAGGTGATCATCCGCAAAGAAGGCAAGAAGAAGTAAGGCGCACGATCATGAGCAATGCGAAAGTTCTGAGCGCGCGCCGCAAGCAGCGGGTGCGCACACGGGTCCGGAAGCTGGGCCAGGGGCGTCCGCGCCTCTCGGTGTTCCGTTCCAGCCAGCACATCTACGCCCAGGTCATCGACGACGTGGCCGGCCAGACCAAGGCCGCTGCCTCGTCCATCGACAAGGCCCTGCGCGAGGCGCTGAAGACCGGTGCCGATATCGAGGCGGCCAAGGCCGTCGGCAAGCTGATTGCCGAACGGGCCAAGGAAGCCGGCATCACGGAAGTGGTGTTCGATCGCGGTTCTTACCTGTTCCATGGCCGGGTCAAGGCCCTGGCCGACGCCGCGCGCGAAGCCGGCCTGCAGTTCTAAGGGGTAGCGATTATGGCACGTAACGAAAGGGACGGCGGCAACAGCGGCGGTCGCGAGCGTGGCGGAGACCGGGATCGTACGCCCCGGGACCGCGAGGAAAGCGAGCTGGTAGAAAAGCTCGTTGGTATTAACCGCGTCGCCAAGGTGGTGAAGGGTGGCCGTCGTTTCGGCTTCGCCGCCCTGGTCGTGGTGGGTGACGCCAAGGGTCGCGTCGGCGTTGGTTCGGGCAAGGCCCGCGAAGTGCCGGAAGCCATCCGCAAGGCGACCGACCAGGCCAAGCGCTCCATGATCCGCGTTCCGCTCCGTGAGGGCCGGACGCTGCATCATGACGTGCATGGTCACTTTGGCGCCGGCCGGGTGGTGCTGCGCACCGCCGACGCCGGTACCGGCATCATCGCCGGTGGTCCGATGCGCGCGATCTTCGAGGCTCTCGGCGTCCAGGACGTCGTGACCAAGTCGGTCGGCACCTCGAACCCGCACAACATGATCAAGGCGACCTTCGACGCCCTGTCCCAGTGCGTCAGCCCCCGCGCCGTCGCCGCTCGCCGTGGCCGTCGCGTCAGCGACATCCTGGGCCGCCGCGAGGCCGGTGCCGAGGTGAAGGAGAGCGCGTGATGAGCGAGAAGAACACCGTCATCGTGACCCAAATCGGCAGCCCCATCGGCCGCCAGAAGGACCAGCGGGCGACGCTGGTGGGTCTTGGTCTCAACAAGCTGCACCGTACCAGCGAGCTGGAGGATACTCCTTCGGTCCGCGGTATGATCGCCAAGGTGCAGCACCTCGTGCGCGTCGAGAAGGCCTCCTGAGGCCTTCCCGATACGGCTTGAAGGGATAAAGTCATGAAGCTTACGGATATTCGCGACAACCCGGGCGCCCGCAAGGCGCCCACCCGGGTTGGTCGGGGCATCGGCTCCGGCAAGGGCAAGACCGGCGGCCGTGGCGTGAAGGGTCAGACCTCGCGTTCCGGCGTGTCGATCAATGGCTTCGAAGGCGGTCAGATGCCCCTGCATCGCCGTCTGCCGAAGCGTGGTTTCAACAATCTGTTCGGCACCGATTACGCGGTGGTGAACGTGGGCACCGTGCAGAAGGCCATCGATGAAGGCCGTCTGAACGCCGCCGACGTGATCACCGCCGAGATCCTGGTGGGTGCCGGCCTGGTGCGCGCTACCCGCGACGGTGTGCGTCTGCTGGCCAAGGGCAGCATCACCGCGAAGGTGGCGTTTGACGTCGCCGGCGCCTCCGCCGCGGCCGTGGCCGCCGTGGAAGCCGCTGGTGGTTCCGTCAAGGTGCCCGCCGAAGCTGCTGCCGAGTGATTTAAGGAAGTGCGGCCGGCGTTCGTGATAAAAGCGAGCGTCGGCCGTCTTTCTTTCTGCCGCAGGTCTCCCCATCTGGGGTGGGACCCATCAGGGGGACCGGCGACGGTCCCTTTTCTTTTGTCCTTTTGTACCGTCTGTGCCGCGCCATATAGGGCGCCTCGATAGGAACGGATTCCATGGCTTCAGCCGCCGAGCAGCTCGCCGCCAATCTTAATTTCGGCTCCTTCGCCAAGGCCACGGAACTGAAGAAGCGGCTCTGGTTCACCCTGGGAGCGCTCATCGTTTTCCGCCTGGGCACCTATGTTCCCCTGCCGGGCATCAACATCCAGGCCTTCGCCGATGTTTTCAACCAGGCCAAGGGCGGCATCCTGGGCATGTTCAACATGTTCGCGGGTGGCGCCATTGAGCGCATGAGCATCTTCGCGCTCAACATCATGCCCTACATCTCCGCCAGCATCATCGTGCAGCTGCTGACGGCCGTGATCCCCAGCCTTGAGGCCATGAAGAAAGAGGGCGAGGCGGGGCGCAAGAAGATCAACCAGTACACCCGCTACGGCACCGTCATCCTCGCCATCTTCCAGTCCTACGGGCTGGCCGTGGCGCTGCAGGGCGCCAAGGGTGGCACGGTGATCGATCCCGGTCCCTTCTTCATCATCAGCACCGTGGTCACCATGGTGGGCGGCACCATGTTCCTGATGTGGCTGGGTGAGCAGATCACCGCCCGGGGCGTGGGCAACGGCACGTCGCTGATCATCTTCACCGGCATCGTGGCGGCCCTGCCCAAGGCGCTGATGCAGTTGCTGGAACTGGGCCGCACCGGCGCCATCGGTTTCGGCCTGCTGGGGCTGCTGCTGCTGGTTGCGGTGGGGGTGATCTTCTTCATCGTGTTCATGGAACGCGCCCAGCGTCGCTTGATCGTGCAGTACCCGAAGCGCCAGGTCGGCAACAAGGTGTACGGTGGCGAAGCCTCGCACCTGCCCTTGAAGCTGAACACGTCGGGCGTCATTCCGCCGATTTTCGCCAGCTCGCTCCTGTTGCTGCCGGCCACCGTCACCGGGTTCTCCGGTGGTAGTGGGCCGCAGATTCTGCAGACCGTCGCCCGCTACATCACGCATGGCCAGCCGCTGTACATCGTGCTGTACATGGCGCTGATCGTTTTCTTCAGTTTCTTCTACACGGCGGTCGTGTTCAACCCGACCGAGACGGCGGAAAACCTGAAGAAGTACGGGGGCTTCATCCCCGGCATCCGCCCGGGCAAGAATACCGCCGACTACCTGGATTTCGTTCTGACCCGCCTGACGGTGCTGGGCGCCGGTTACCTGGTGATCGTCTGCCTCATGCCCGAATTGTTGATGGCGAAGAACGCGATACCTTTCTATTTTGGCGGCACCAGCCTGCTGATTGTGGTAACGGTGACCATGGACACGGTGGCCCAGATCCATTCGCATCTGCTGGCGCATCAATATGAAGGCCTCATCAAGAAGGCGAAGCTAAAGGGGAGGCGTGGATGAACCTGATTCTTCTGGGGCCGCCGGGTGCCGGCAAGGGGACGCAGGCGCAGCGGCTAGAGCGGAAGTTCGGGTTGGTGCAGTTGTCGACGGGTGACATGTTGCGGGCGCTGGTCGCCGGCGGCAGCCCGCTGGGCGCTCAGGCCAAGGAGATCATGGGTGCCGGCAAGCTGATGCCGGACGCGCTGATGGTCGAGATGATCGCCGACCGCATCACCCAGCCGGATTGCGCCAAGGGTTTCATCTTGGACGGTTTTCCCCGTACGGTTCCGCAGGCCGAAGCTTTGGATCGCATGTTGGCGGAGAAAAGCCTGAAGCTCGACCACATCATTGAGATGGTGGTCGACGACGCCGCCCTGGTGGAGCGCGTGACCGGGCGCTATACCTGCGCCAAGTGCGGCGCCGGTTACCACGACTCCTTCCACCAGCCCAAGGTCGCCGGCGTCTGCGACATCTGCGGGTCGACCGAATTCAAGCGTCGCGCCGATGACAACGCCGAGACCTTCACCAAGCGTCTGGCTGAGTATCATGCGCTGACGGCGCCCATCCTGCCCTATTACAAGGGCAAGGGCGTGCTGAAGCAGGTCGACGGCATGGCGGAGATCGACGAGGTCACCCGGCAGCTGGAAGCTATCCTCGGCGTCTGAGTCCCCTGGGCGGATGCCGATGGGATGACTAAGGAAGGGCCGCTTCCCCGGGAGGGGAGGCGGCCTTTTCCACGTTGGCCCCCCCCCACTCGATCGCGTGCGTTTAGAGAGGGGCGGTACCCTCGCTGGCGCTGTTGACATGTGGTCGCGCCTGCGTATACTCCCGCATCCGATCAATCCCGTGCCTTCGCGGCTTGGGAGGGATTCGGAAAACCGGCTTCGGCCTGCGCCTTTTGAGGTGGCGGGGCGGGGTTGGTTCGTATGTGCATTTGGAGATCCCGGATTTCCGGGACTTCTTCGGATGAGATGCCTCGAAGTTCGTCGGTCATCCCCGCCACGGGGGCCGGTGTTCAGGCGGGGTGTGGACGAAGATCGCACCGTCCTGGCGACAATGCCGGGACGGGCATGAAAGATGGAGAGAGCGCGTGGCGCGTATCGCTGGCGTTAATATTCCCACCGCGAAGCGGGTGGAGATCGCCCTTCAGTACATTCACGGCATCGGTCCCTTCATGGCGAAGGAGATCTGCGGCAAGGTTGGCATTCCCCTGGAGCGCCGCGTGCATCAGCTGACCGACGACGAAGTCCTGCGTATCCGCGAAGTCATCGACAGCGACTATTCGGTCGAAGGCGACCTGCGTCGCTCCGTCGCCATGAACATCAAGCGGCTCATGGACATGGCTTGCTACCGTGGTCTGCGTCACCGTCGGGGCCTGCCGGTCCGCGGTCAGCGCACCCACACCAACGCGCGGACCCGCAAGGGCCCGGCCAAGCCGATCGCCGGTAAGAAGAAGTAAGCTGAAGGACTGATAAGAAATGGCAAAGCCCAATGCTTCTGCCGCCCGGCTTCGTCGCCGCGAGCGCAAGAACATCACCTCGGGCGTGGCGCATGTGAACGCCTCGTTCAACAACACCATGATCACCATCACCGATGCCCAGGGCAACACCATCGCCTGGTCCTCGTCGGGCATGATGGGCTTCAAGGGTTCGCGCAAGTCCACCCCCTACGCCGCCCAGATGGCCGCCGAAGACGCGGGCCGCAAGGCCCAGGAACACGGCATGCGCACCCTGGAAGTGGAAGTGAAGGGGCCGGGTTCGGGCCGCGAGTCCGCCCTGCGCGCCCTGCAGTCGGTCGGCTTCCAGATCACGTCCATCCGCGACGTGACGCCGATCCCGCACAACGGCGTTCGCCCGCCGAAGAAGCGTCGCGTCTGATTCTACCGATTACGGAAGGGCCCTTCGCGGGCCCTTCCGGCCCAACGCTTCCGCGTTTCCCCGCCGCCCCGGGACGGGCGTCCGCATGCCATCGCGGACGTTCACGCATGGGGGAGGTGGTCTGGCACCAGGAGAAGGCGCCGGTCTTTGGGCCGGCGCCTTCCTCCACGCCAGGCAGCGGTGAAACCGGGTGTCGTGTCCTCCTGATGGCATTAGAGGCAGCTACCCGTGATTCAGAAGAACTGGCAGACCCTGGAAAAGCCCAGCAAGCTCGACGTGAACGTCGGTGCCGATCCGCGCCGCGAGGCCACGATCGTTGCCGGCCCGCTGGAGCGTGGCTTTGGCCTGACCCTGGGCAACGCCCTGCGCCGCGTCCTGCTGTCGTCCCTGCAGGGGGCGGCGGTCACCGCCATCCACATCGATGGCGTCCTGCATGAATTCTCCTCCATCCCCGGCGTCCGTGAGGACGTGACCGACATCGTTCTGAACATCAAGAACATGGGTCTGAAGATGGAGGGCGAGGGCCCGAAGCGGCTGCGCCTGCGCGCCGAGGGGCCCAAGGAAGTCACCGCCGGCATGATCGAGGTGACGGGCGACATCGAAGTGATGGACCCGGACCTGGTGATCTGCACCCTGGACGCCGGTGCCCGCCTGAACATGGAACTGACGGTCGAGAAGGGCAAGGGGTACATCCCCGCCAGCCAGAACCGTCCGGAAGACGCGCCCATCGGCCTGATTCCGATCGACGCCCTGTACAGCCCCATCCGCAAGGTGGCGTACAAGGTGGAGAACACCCGTCTGGGCCAGCGCACCGACTATGACAAGCTGTCGCTGTCGATCGAGACCAACGGCGCCGTGACGCCTGAGGATGCCGTGGCCATCGCCGCCCGCATCCTGCAGGACCAGCTGCAGCTGTTCATCAACTTCGAGGAGCCGCAGGCCGTCACCGCGTCGGAGAAGTCCGACGAGGTGCCGTTCAACAAGAACCTGCTGCGCAAGGTGGACGAGCTGGAACTGTCGGTCCGTTCGGCCAACTGCCTGAAGAACGACAACATCGTCTACATCGGCGACCTGGTGCAGAAGACGGAGGCGGAAATGCTCCGCACCCCGAACTTCGGCCGCAAGTCGCTGAACGAGATCAAGGAAGTGCTGTCCCAGATGGGCCTGCACCTCGGCATGGAAATCCCGAACTGGCCGCCTGAGAACATCGAGGACCTGGCCAAGCGTCTGGAAGAGCCGTACTGATCTCAGGTTTATGAGTTTCCCGCCCCTCGGCATCACGCCGGGGCGCGGGATTTCAGGGCATAGGGCCCACCCCCGCCGTACCGTCCGGCGCCCCTCCAGGATGCAAGTCCGAGGGGGCAAAGGCGGGCGCCACGGGGTTCGTCATCGGTGTCGGCATCCGACACCCGGACATGAAGGAGAAGCACCATGCGTCACGGCGTTTCCGGACGTAAGTTCAGCAAGACCTCTACCCACCGTCTGGCCATGTTCTCCAACATGGCCAATGCCCTGATCAAGCATGAGCAGATCAAGACGACCCTGCCGAAGGCCAAGGACCTGCGGCCGATCGTCGAGAAGCTGATCACGCTGGGCAAGAAGGGTGGCCTCGCCAACCGCCGCCTGGCGTTCGCCGAGCTGCGCGACAACGTCATGGTCGACAAGCTGTTCACCACGATCGCCGAGCGTTACAAGGACCGTCAGGGTGGCTACACCCGCGTTCTGAAGGCCGGCTTCCGCTACGGTGACATGGCCGCCATGGCCGTCATCGAGCTGGTGGATCGTGACGTTTCCGCCAAGGGCCAGGACAGCGGTCCGGTCCAGGTGGTCGAGGGCGAGGAAGAGGCGGCCTGAGCTTAGGCTGTTTCGGTTCCGGAAAAGTGGGAGGGGGCGGATCCGCGAGGGTCCGCCCCTTTTCTTATGGTCGCGGCGGCCGTTCGTTGGCCATCCGGCGCGACCATGGGCACGGGTATGACCGTGTAAGGATACAGGGCCGAGGACCGTTCCCCGTTTTCGGATCTCGACGGGCGGGGGCCAAATCGCGCATCCTGCGGCCCGTCCATCGCCGGTACGGTTGGCGCACCGGCATGACGGACAGGAGGATGAAACCGTGCGTATCTTGGGGATGAAGGCTGCGGCGGCGATGCTGTTGCTGGTGGGCATGTCGGGCTGCATGGCGTTGCCGTCGCAACGCGAGGGCAAGCTGGATAGCCACGCGGCCTGCGTGGCCCGCTGCAACCGCGACAGCCAGGTCTGCGGCGACACCAAGGCGGGGCAGAGCGACCATACGCCCGAGCTGAACAACGGCATGTGCCAGCGCGACTTAAAATCCTGCCTGAACCGTTGCGGCGACCCGGGCTGAACCCTATCTCAGCCCAGACCCCCTTCGTTTCGATCAGACGCAGAGTTGTCTCCCGTGAAGCTTGCTCCCCTGTTCCGGCCCATGGCCGGCCGCCGCGTCCTCTCCCGCGTCGCTTACGCGGCCGTCGCCGCCGGGCTGGCCCTTTCGCCCCTGGCGGCTTCCGCCCAGACCCAGCAGGCGGCGCCCCAGCAGGTGCCCCAAAGCCGGGAACAGATCACGCTCAGCTACGCGCCGCTGGTGAAGCGGGCGGCGCCGGCGGTGGTCAACATCTACAGCCGCCGGGTGGTCAAGCAACGCGCGTCCCCCTTCATGGAGGACCCGTTCTTCCGGCAGTTCTTCGGTGACGCCTTTCGCGGTGTCCCGCGCGAGCGGGTGGAGTCCTCCCTCGGTTCAGGCGTCATCGTCCGTCCCGACGGCCTGATCGTCACCAACGATCACGTCATCAAGGATGCCGACCAGATCACCGTGGTGCTGGCCGACCGGCGGGAGTTCCCGGCCAAGGTGATGAGCGCCGATGAGAAGGTCGACCTGGCGGTGCTGCGCATCGACACCAAGGGTGAGAAGCTGCCGACCTTGGATCTGGGCGACAGCGATACGATACAGGTGGGCGATCTGGTCCTGGCCATCGGCAACCCGTTTGGTGTGGGCCAGACGGTGACCAGCGGCATCGTCTCGGCGCTCGCCCGCACCGGTGTCGGCGTCTCCGATTTCAACTTCTTCATCCAGACCGACGCCGCCATCAACCCCGGCAATTCCGGCGGCGCGCTGATCACCATGGACGGCAAGCTGGCCGGCATCAATTCAGCCATCTATTCGCGCAGTGGCGGCTCGGTCGGTATCGGCTTCGCCATCCCGGCGGACATGGTGCGCTCCGTCGTGACGGCTGTGGAAAGCGGCGGCAAGCTGGTGCGGCCCTGGATGGGCGCCAGCGGTCAGCCGGTGACCCAGGAACTGGCCACCAACCTGGGCCTGCCCCGGCCGCAGGGCGTGCTGATCAACCAGCTGAATCCCAAAGGGCCATTGGAACAGGCCGGCGTGAAGGTGGGGGATGTGGTGACGGCTGTGAACGGCCATCTGGTCGATGATCCGGAAAGCCTGCGCTACCGCATCGCCCTGCTGCCCGTGGGCGGCACCGCCACCCTTACGCTGGTCCGCAAGGGGGCCGAGACCAAGCTGCCGGTGAAGCTGATGGGGCCTCCGGAGGATCCGCCCCGGGACGAGGCGACGTTGCAGGGCCGCCAGCCCTTCGCCGGCACCACTGTCGCCAACATCAATCCGGCGCTCGCCGAGGAGGTGGGCTACGCCGGCACGTCGGACGGTGTCATCGTGCTGAAGGTGCAGCCCGGCACCACCGCCCAGGCCCTGGGCTTCCAGCCAGGCGATGTGGTGGTGAAGGTCAACGGCCAGCCCATCACCCGGGTGGCCGACCTGAAGCGGGTGGTGGACCAGCCGCAGCGCCGCTGGGACCTGGCCGTCCGCCGGGGCGATCAGGTGCTGACGCTGAGCGTCGGGGGCTGATGGTCGGTCCGCACCATGAAGTGGAGTGTCACCCCCTTCCTGCGCCGGCGGAAGGGTGATTGCGTGCACGTTCAGGCTAATGAGTTGGGGGCTCGTTCATCCCAAGTTGATTGGAGTGTACGGGTTAATTTGCTTTTGGTACATACAGGGTGGCGCCTGCAGCCTGTCTACTTATCTATGATTCTCTTGGAAATCGGGGTGGGGAATGATATCAGAAAAAGTGATCAAAAGATCGGCGGATATTCGTAAGTCTTTTGTTGGGTCAACGCCATTCAAGCACGTCTGCATCGATGAATTTTTTACCGATGAAGCTGCCGAGTCCCTGCTTAGGGACTTTCCCTCTTTTGACCCCTCTAAGGCTATTGATGAATATGGGAACGTTGGGCGGAAGGCTGTTCATACTCGGCTAGCGGACATTAGTCCATTTTATGCCGGAATTTATAGCTATTTGCTGTCTGCGGAATTTCTCGACACGATGTCCGCTATCACGGGTATCGAAAACCTGATAGCGGATCCGACGATGTTCGGCGGCGGTACCCACGAGAACTTGCACGGGCAGGAGCTGGATCCGCACATTGATTTCAACGCCATCGCCGTGGGTGATGGCGTTGTCCATAGACGTGCAAATCTGCTTCTGTACCTGAATAAGGATTGGAATGACGATTGGGGCGGGGCGATCGAGCTTCATTCCAATCCGCGGGATCCTGATAATAATCAGATTAACGCGTTTTCCCCTATTTTTAACCGTGCTGTAATCTTTGAAACCAATGAGATAAGCTGGCACGGTTTCCCCAGGATCAACCTGCCCGAAGCAAGCCAGCGTAATAATAGCCGTAAATGCCTTTCGGTGTATTTATACACAAAGGAACGGCCTGCGCATGAAATTGCGGGAAATCATGGTACATTCTATGTGCAAAGGCCGCTCTCGAAACGTTTTGTGGAGGGGTATACTCTAACATCAAAAGATGTCGTGGAGATTAAGTCTGCGGTTCGGCAGCGTGATAACTATATTGAGCTCTATCAGAAAGCCGAGGAGGTTACGGGGCGGCGCATCAGTGGGCTTGAGAGGAATTTCCTTGAACTTCTTTCTCGGATTAAGCTGCCAATTGTCGGCTTTGCAAAGCAGGTAGGCAAGGCAGTTGGTGCGGTCTATCACGATGACTGGGTGGGGAATCAGTTTTCGGTGGAGCTGGAGGCTTTGGCGCCATTGTCCTTGTTGTCCATCGGAGGCTATATAACGCCGAATTCTCCTATAGGTCCCCGTAATTTTACGATTACTGTTGATGGGAAGGCCTACTCTCACACGGTGGACAAAAACGAATCTTTCGTCCTTGAAATGCCTTTGGCTATTGGCGCGGGGTCGCGTTTCAAGGTTGAACTGGCCTGTGATGTCAACTTCGTGCCCAAGGAATTGCACGGAACGGATGATGAGCGCCGGCTGGCTTATCTCTTGAATGAAATTCGTCTCCTCTAAGAGGCTTGGGCAGCGGCACCGGGTGGATCAAGTCCTTTGATCGCATCTGGTGCCTGCTGGTCATATCCTCCACGTCGTCCATCAACCTCCCCAATTGCTTCTATGGTTGTTCATTGCATCTGTGCTGGCTGCAGGGGCGGACCGATTTGGACACGGGCGGCTCGGCAGGGTGCGGAATGTGTGCATCGGCCTATCTGAAGGCATTCATCGGAAAGCTTTGGGCCCTCCTGGTGCGGCCCAACTATTAAGAGAACGTCGGAAACAGGGGGCTCGCGATCGCCGCCCAGGCGCGTCGGGATAAATCCCTTAAAGGCGGAATCGCTTCTGGTTGTTCCAACCGGATCGCCGTCGGATTCGGCGAACGAGCGTAGTCTGCCGCTTATTCGTGCGCCTTTGGGCGTTGAGCTGCTCGCGGACTGACTCGGCTATAGACCACTCTGCCTGAGAGACTGCAGAAGTGGCTAGCGGCGGCCCAGTCAAAAGGACCATGCCAAGCGCCTCGCCGGTCTGGCATGGTGTTCCGGGTTTGTATCCCGATGGGTCGTTTATCCTGGATAGGGCGTCATGGCGGTGAAGAGCGGATCGGGTTCCCTGTTCGAGGCGGAGGCGCCGCGCCCCCTGGCGGACCGGCTGCGGCCCACGGTCTTGGACCAGGTGGTGGGGCAGGAGCATCTGCTGGGCCCCAAGGGTCCCATCGGCCGCATGGTGGCGGCCCATCGCCTCAGTTCCATGGTGCTGTGGGGGCCGCCGGGGTGTGGCAAGACCACCATCGCCCGGCTGCTGGCCCAGGCCACGACGCTGGCGTTCGAGCCCCTGTCCGCTGTGTTCTCCGGCGTGGCCGACCTGCGCAAGGTGTTCGAGGCGGCCCGGCAGCGGCGGCAGGCGGGCCAGGGCACCCTGCTGTTCATCGATGAGATCCACCGCTTCAACCGCTCGCAGCAGGACGGCTTCCTTCCCTATGTCGAGGACGGCACCGTCACCCTGGTGGGGGCGACGACGGAGAACCCGTCGTTCGAGCTGAACGCCGCATTGCTGTCCCGGGCCCAGGTCTTCGTCCTGAACCGCTTAGGCGAGGAGGCGCTGGAGAAGCTCATCGCCCGGGCGGAGGCGGAGGAGGGCCGGCCCCTGCCATTGACGGAGGACGCGCGGGCGGCGCTGAAGGCCATGGCGGACGGTGATGGCCGTTATTTCCTGAACCTGGTGGAGGAAATCTTCGCCGTGGTGCCGGAGCGGCCGGGGGGCGACGTCGAGCCGCTGGACACCAACGCCCTGACCGTGGCGGTGCAGCGGCGCATGCCGCTCTACGACAAGGCGCAGGAGGGGCACTACAACCTGATCAGCGCGCTCCACAAGTCGCTGCGCGGGTCCGATACCGACGCCGCGCTCTACTGGTATTCCCGCATGCTGGCGGGCGGTGAGGACCCGCGCTATATCGCCCGCCGCCTGGTGCGTTTCGCCAGCGAGGATATCGGCATGGCCGACCCCCAGGCCCTGGTCCAGGCCCTGGCCTCCTTGGACGCGTATGAGCGGCTGGGCAGCCCGGAGGGGGAACTGGCCATCGCCCAGTGTGTCATCTATCTGGGCACGGCGCCCAAATCCAACGCCGCCTACATGGCCATCAAGCAGGCCCAGCGGGCGGCCAAGGAGACCGGCAGCCTGATGCCGCCCAAGCACATCCTGAACGCGCCCACCCGCCTGATGAAGGAACTGGGTTACGGCAAGGGCTATAACTACGACCACGACACGGCGGATGGCTTCTCCGGCCAGAACTATTTCCCCGACGGCATGGCCCGGCGGGAGTTCTACCAGCCGGTGGAGCGTGGCTTTGAACGCGACATCAAGAAGCGCCAGGAGTACTGGGCCAAGCTGCGCCAGCGGGCGGCTGGAGGCGAAGGGGGCGAGGGCGGTGAAGGTTAGGCGCCCACGCCATCCCACCATTTCAGCACGCGCAACGCCCGCAAGGTCACCCAGGGCGAGGGCTTGCCCGGGCCTTCATTGACGTCGAACCACACCCGCCCCCGGAGCGCCCAGTCCAGGGGCCAGGTGCCATCCTCCCGCCGTTTGGCGCGCAGGAGCCCGATGGCCTCGGCCAGACGGGGGTCGGGGCGGGCGCCGGTCAACCGGGCCGCGGCGCGGAAATAGTCCAGCGCGCGCAGGATGTCGTAGCGCCAGCGGTTGGGGTGCAACAAATCCAGGAACCGCGCATCGGCCGCCCCGCCGGTGCTGAGGCGGCGGAAGAGGTGGCGCGCCAGCAGGTATTCCTCGCCGGTCCGTCGCGCCCCCCGCGATGCGGCCGTGCCGCCGCTGGCCCGCTCATATTCCAGCAGCCCTTCCAGGACGTTGAGGGTGGTGGCGAAGGAGGAACAGGCGGAACCGCTGGCGCGCTCACAATTCCATCCGCCGTCCCCCTGCCGTTCCCCCACCAGCCGCTCGACTAGGGGGGCGACATCAACGCCGAAATAGGCGCCGTCGGCCACGGTGCGACCGTTGATGCACTCCTCCACCTCGCCCTGCCAGAAGGGTTGACCGCCCTCGTCCCAGCGGGAATGGGCGCCGACCTGCGCCACGGTGCGCCGGGCGCGATCGGAGGCGGGGTCCAGGCCGAACTCCCTCAATTGGGACAGGGAAAAGCAGGTGGCGGTCCAGGGCTGGCCGTGCTGATGCCATTCCAGCGGAGTGAAATCGGCGGGGAAGAAGGCGCCGCCGGCCCACTGGCCATCGGCGTCCTGGCAGGCCAGCAGCCGGGCGCCCCAGCCCTCCGTCTCCACCTTGGCGCGCTCCGCCGCCCATTCCGACTCCGGCGCGTCCAGCAGGTCGCGCATCACCTGCCAGCGGATGGCCGGATCGGTCTGGAGCAGCCAGTCGATCACGGGGTCGGGGTGGGGCATGGACGACCTCATCTCCGCTGCGGCAGGGGGCCGGGCCAGAGTGCCGCAAACGGCCACCTTTGAAAACCGCCACCCGTGTGGGGATTCAGGTCCTGGCGTTGGCCGCCATGGCGCGCGCGTAGTCCTTGGCCGCCTGCACCACATGGGTGACGGCGCGGGCGATGTCGTCCGGCGGCTCGCCCTCGCGGGCCAGGGCGCTGTCCGGCGTTGGAACGCCCCGCACCAGCGCGCCCAGACGCAGCGTGGCCGCTTCGCAATAGCCGATGCGTCGGGCGTCGGGGGGGCCCGGGTCGGTGCGTTCGTCCAGCCAGGCGACGGTGGCGGCACCGGCCAGGCGGCGCAGGGTTTCCAGCAGGGCCGCCGCCTCATCGAGGTGGGCGCGGCGGCGGCGACCTTCCAGCACCATGCGCTGGCGTGTCACCTCGGCCGCGGTGCTTGCCAGGCCGGCGGCGCGGCGGGCGGCGTCGATCTCGGCATAGGGCGTCTGACCCGCCCGCACCACCAGGGTGGCGTACCGCATGTTGGCTTCCACGGCCGCCGCCAGCCGCTGGGAAAAGCTCTTGGGCTCCCGCTCCGGCCACAGGATCAGACAGCCGGCCAGGCCGATGATGCTGCCCAGCGTGTTGTTGAAGGCGCGGGCCAGCGCGATGCCTTCGCCCCCGGTGACGTCCGGATGCAGCAGGTCGGCCACCAGGACGAACAGGGGGGTGAGGAAGGTGACGAACAGGCTGTAGCTGACGGAGCGGAGCGCGATGGTGGCGGCGGCCAAGGGGAAGATGGCGGCCAGCAGCCACAGCGGTGTCGGCAGGGCCACCGCCAGGAAGGCCGCCCCGGCACCGCCGGTGACGCTGCCCACCACCCGCTCCAATGTGCGGGGCCAGGTGGTGGCCGCTTGCGGCTGCATCACCACCACGGCGGCCATGGTGGCCCAGTAGGCGTAGGCGACGTCCAGATACGCGGTGACGGTGTAGGTCGCCGTCACCACCAGGGCCACGCGCAGGGCGTGGCGCGCGATGGGGGAGGATGGGCTGAGGGCGAGGCGCAGGGCCCGCGCCGGGGTCAGGCGCCGACGATGCGCTTCTTCCGCCAGCCGCGCGGACGGGGCCGCCTCCGGCTCGGACGCCGGGGCCCAGGCTTGCGTCAGGTCGTGCAGCGCCTGGGCGCAGACCTGCGCCACCCGGCCCACCAGGTCCAGCGTCGGCCGGGCGACGCGGTCCAGCACTTCCGCCTCATAGGCGACCAGGGCGCGGTCGGGTTCGGACCGCTGCACCTCCCGGCTGGTGCGGGTCAGGGCGGCGCGCAGCTGGCGCAGCGGCAGGGTGTCGGCGTCGGTGGGGGTGCCGGTGGCATGGGGCTCCAGGTCGAAGCCCAGGGCGATCAGACCGGCGAAGATGCGCTCCCCGGCCTCGATGGCGGCCAGCAGCGCCTGGCGAACGTCACCGCCGGCACCGCGTCCGGCGGAGAAACGCGCCACCGCCGCGCGGGCCCGCTCTATGGTGTCGCGCACCGCCCGGCGATGCTCCGCCGCATGCTTTTTCCAGCGCGCATCCTGTGTGGCGCCGCTGCTGTGCAGCGCCAGCAGTTCCGCCGCCATGTCGCCCAGCTCCGAATAGATGGCGGCCACGGCCCGGCGGGCGGGGGCATAGGGGTGGATGCGCCAGACCAGCAGGCAGAGGACGACCGCCCAGCCGCTGCCCGCCAGGAACACGCCAGACAGGCGCAGCGCGTCCAGGGGCGCGCTGGGATAGCCCACGGCCACCACGGCGACGCAGCAGGCCAGCACACCCACCTGGGTGGCGGCCGGGCCGTAGACCCGGCTGAGGCAGCAGAGGAACAGGGCTGCGAACAGCGCCGGCGCCGCCCAGGCATGGCCCAGGGCCGCCACGGCGCTGATGGCGCCCGCCATCACCGTGCCGATCAACGCGAACCCGCCCATGGCGCGCAGACGCACGCCGAACGGCCCGCCCGGATCGGCCAGGCAGGCCCAGAAGGCGGCGAAGGCCGCCCAGGACAGGATGGGCTGGTCCAGGTACAGCGCCAGCGTCACCATCAGCGCCACCGCCGTGGCGGCGCGCACTCCCTCGGCGATACCGATCTGCTCCGGCGTCAGCGCGAACGACCGGGCCTGTAGCCAGCGGGCAAGCCGGCCCAGCGGGGAGGAACGGTCGGTGGGCACGGTGTGGGCGTGGGACATGGGCACTCAAGCAAGCGAACAATGGGTTATGGCAACGTTATCCTAGGCTCGTTCGCAGATGCAGCATTGATATGTGCATTGCGGTATTGCCATGCGGGCAGGTTTGCGCCCCGGGGCTCGAAAAGTCTCGCGGGTGGAGGGAACGGCGCCAGAATGGGCATCAACGGAACGGACGCTTGAGGGGGGCGGGCGTGACTATTTGGAACCAGCGCGCGGTCAGGGCCGGCATTGCTCTGCTGTCCTCTCTCCGTTGGCAGATAGCAAAACCCAAGCTTAACGATATGTCCACTTTCCTGGTACCAGCTCACAACCTGACGGACGCCACCGAACGGAATGCCGTGGCGCTCAACAAGGACCTGGTGGTGATGCGGGGCCGGGACATCCGCTTCGTGGTGCGCGAGACGTTCTGACGGGGATCGGCCCGACGGGGATCGGTGGCCCGTGACCGCGCGGGCCGCCACCGCCCTGTTCCAGCAGCCCGGCAGGAGGTCGCCAGGCGCCCGCCGGCTGGGGCGCACACGCGCAGAGGAATGTATCGTTTTGTTTATGTAATCCCAGAAACATGTTTTGTCTCAAGATGTTGCAACCGAGAAGAATTTCAGAAGAACAGGCGTGGATTTGGCCTGCTAAATTTCTCTCGTCCTGGCGACTTGCCAGGGCGACCAAAACATCATCAACCCATAAGTAAATGGAGCGTAAACATGTCCGCGATTACTGCCCTGATCAAGAAGCCCTCCGAAGCGGCCGCGACGACCAACACCAGCGACTCCTTCTGGGCACAGGTCACCGTCACCTGCAACATGTCCACGCCGGGCTATCCGGCCTTGATGATCGCCGCGCTGGACAGCAACGGGGTCTTCCATCCGAACCTGACCGTGACCGAGGCGCAATTCGCGTCTGCACAGTTCGCGCAGCAGAACAAATACAACGTCCTGTTTGCCACCCAGGGCAGCGGCCCAGGCACCGTCATCGACATGCAGGTCTATAGCTGATGTGACCGGCAGCCGCCGCGCCGTCCCTCAATGGGGATGGCGCGGCGGCCCCCTTGCGCGGCGACACTGTCCCCAGCATGGCGTGACACGGCAGACGGAAGGCCAATGTCCGGCCAGAAGGCGATGGCCCTGCACTTTTCCAGGCACCTTCAGGTGTGCTGCCCGCGACGGCGCAACGCATCGACCAGCAGGGAGAATGCGGGCGACACGTGCCGTCGCTCTAATTCGGAGTATATGCTTGTGAGGTTTATGGGGCGGTGGCGGGCAATTGCATCCAGGGGATGGGTGATAACTTAAATCGCACGGAGACTTACTGCCGTTGGGCGAAGACCTCTAACGCCGCCTTCACCGCCGCCACTGGCGCCACCCAATCCCCCAGGCGCTTCTGCCGGAACAGGCGCAGGGACGGATACCACGGGCTGGTCTCGCCCCTGTCGTGCCAGCGCCAATCGGTGGTGGAGGACAGCAGCAGGAAGGCGGGAACATCCAGCGCGCCGGCCAGGTGGATGCAGGCGCTGTCCGACCCGATGACCAGGTCCAGCCCGGCGATCAGCGCCGCCGTGTCCGCCCAGTCGCGGATGGAGGCGGCGGCATCGCGGATGCGGCCGGGGGGGACGCCCGGGTCGGTCAGGGCCGCCTTGGCCGGGCCCATCTGCAGGGAGACGAACTCCACCCCCGCCACGTTCAGCAAGGGCAGCAGGGGGATGAGGCCGGGGGAGCGCCAATGGTCGTCCGGAAAATCCGGGTTCCCTTGCCAGAACAGGCCCACGCGCAGGCCCCGCTTGGGTCCCAGCATCTGCGTCCAGCGCAGCTTGCGGCCGGGGTCGGCCTTGAGGTAGGGGCCGGCCCACGGCACCGTGGCGGGCTCGGGGCAGAAGCGGGCCGGCAGGTCCATCAGGGGCGCCTGGGCATCCCAGGGCGGGGGGGATGTGGAGCCGGTGCCGGGGGCTGTCGTCTGGGCGTCGACGACGACCGCGCCATAGCCCTGCGCCGCCACCAAGGGGGCCAGGCCGGCCGGGACCTCGATGGTCAAGCGGGCACCGGCGCGGGCCAGCAAGGGCAGGAAGCGCAGGCACATGAGCGTGTCGCCCACCCCCTGCTCATGCCACACCAGCAGGCGCAGCGCGGCGGGTGCATCTTGGCCCCAGGCGGGCAGGCCCTGGTGCCGGGGCGGCCGCGCGACCGAGGGCCAGCGCCAGTGGTACAGGCCGAAGCCTTCGCGATAGCGGCCCAGGCGCAACAGACACAGGGCGATGCCGAAATTGGCGGCCGGCTCATCGGGCGCCAGCGCCACCGCCATCTGGAAGGCGGCCAGCGCCTCCTCCGTCCGGCCCAGCAGGCGCAGCAGCACACCCAGGTCGCGGTGGGGCAGCATGGCGTCCGGTCGGCGCCGCGTCGCCTCCACCAGATGCGCTTCCGCTTCCTCGAAGCGGCACAGGCTGGTCAGGGTGTGCGCCAGGGCGCAGCGGGGCAGGGGGGCGTCGGGGGCGGCCGCCACGGCGCGGGCCAGCAGGCTGACGGCCTCCGCCGTATCACCGGCCCGGCGTTTCAGGTCCCCCAGATTGTTCAGCGCCAGGCTGTGGAAGGGATCGCGCGTCAGGATGTGGCGATACCAGCCCTCCGCCTCGGCCCCACGGCCCAGCCGTTCGCACAGGCGGGCCAGTTCGGCCACCGTGGGCAGGTCGTCCGGTGCCCGCTCCACACAGGCGCGCAGGGCGTCGGCGGCGGCGGACAGCCGCTCCATCCGCGCCAGCAGGCGGGCCATGTTGCGCAGGGCGTCTGGATGCTGCGGGTTCAGGCGCAGGGCTTGCGTATAGGCTGTCAGCGCCTCATCCGTGCGGCCCAGCGTGTCCAGCACCTGGGCATGGTTGGCATGGAAATCGGCCACGCCGGGATGCAGGGCGATGGCGCGGGCGATCAGCGGCTCCGCCTCGACCGCCCCGCCACGTTGAGCGGTGGCCACGCCCAGCAGGTGCAGGGCGTCCGGCTGCTCCGGCTCCTGCGCCAGCAGGGAGGAATAGAGCGCGCAGGCATCCGCCAGGCGGCCGGCCCGGTGATGCTCCAGCGCCACCGCCAGGACCTCGCCGACGGTGCGCATACTCCGGGCCCTGACGGGTTCCTGCTCCATGGGCCTAGTAATACCCTGCCCCAAAGGGATAGGCCACCCCGGCTCCGGTTGCGCGGGATGATGGGCCCCGCCTCATCATCCCCCGGTCTTCGTGTGAACCGCGTCCTTGTCCAGCGGTGAGCCCAGGCCCAGCCAGCGGAATGCGCGGGTCATGAAGCTGGCCGGGGCCGCTGCGCCTGCGTTGGCCTCGCCGGCCGGCCCGTCTTCTTCCTCAGGGGCGGCCTTGGCTTCCGCCGTGGTGGTCGGCGCGGGCGACAACTCATTCCGCATTTCCACGAAGTCACTGACGGCCGGCCCTTGCAGCAGGCGGAACCCGGCATCCAGCCCCTGGCGTACCAGCGCCAGGCTGTCGCAATGCGTCAGGATGCACCTGTCCGCCCCGAGATTGTGGATCAGGGCCTTCAACTCCGCGCCGCGGGCGGTGGCATGAGGATGCAAGGCTGGTGTCTTACGCGAGGTTCCGGTGGGTGCCGCGGCCGTGGTGAAACGCAACAGGATGTCGTCCGGCAGGGGTGGCTCCGCGGAATGATCCACCGGGACGTTGTCCAGGGCGATCACGCATTGACGTTTTCGCCCTATGGCCAGCGCCTCTTTCACCGCGTCCGGCGCGGCGTGCCACTCGGCGTAGGGCAGTTCGATCACCAGGTTGCCATGCCAATGCGCCGGCAACTCGTCCAGCAGCGTGGCGAAATCCGTGTGACGCATCGTCCCGGTATGCAGCTTGACCGCGATGGGCAGCCGGGGCGGCGTCTGCTCGTGCAAGAGGTGGCGCAACATCCGTCTATCCAGGAGCTCGGTCACCCGCGCCAACATCCAGGGTGACGCCAGGATGGTTACGTTGAACATCTTTTCCAGGGCGGTCAGGTCGACCGTCTGTTCCAGCATGACCGGGACCAACGCCCCGCCCTCCTCAACGCGATGGATGGGGTGATGGCGGATCAACGAGGACAGGTCGGCATTGTGCAGCGCCCGCTCAACGCGCAAGAAGCCGATGACGTCCTCCGTAAGCGGCGACGGACTGGTGATGGGGCGATCGTCCGCCAGGATGCGCAGGCAGGCGGCCAGCGGCTTGGCCTCCCGGGGAAGATCGAACCAATGGACATCGACCTTGCCTTGATGGGCTTCGGCGAAAACCTGGCTGATACGGTCTGTGGCCGTCAATAAAGCCGGCAGGCTTTTCATATTACCGATCAGAAGCCAGCCGTAGCGGCCTACCCTATAAGTATTAATACCAAGGGCGTCATCCGCGCCTCCGGTAACGGTATGAAGTTCCGTATTCACAATTCTCTGAATGACGGGTTCGTTGGCGTCGACGACGCGCGACAGATCAAGAATAGCCGCGCGCGAACGGTCCTTATTTTGCAATATTACTGAAGATTCTGGCGATATATTTTGATTTTTACTGGCCATTTCGGGCTTGCCATCGTGTAATTATGCGGGCTTTGGGTCCGTCCGGACAGATAACATCATATTGTAGAGCTTGGTCCGCGCTGATTGATTCAGGTCAATACGCGCCAGGCGTTTATAAATATATGCTCAAGAACATAGTTTTCAAAATTTCAATTATAAGGAGGGCTCTCGCCGTTTCAGGCGGCGGCGATGTTCCTACGCTCCGCCGATGGATAGCGATGTCGTTTTGGTGAAAGAGGTCGATGGCTGATTTTTGGAATCGAGTCCCCGCGGAGGGGGCTCCCCAGGCTGGTGGGGCGACCGTCGCTCCCCGGGTGGCCGCTCCCCCGCGTCGGCCCAAGCTGGAACCCTTCACCACCGTGTCGCCGCCGCCGGAGGAGTCGGAGGAGTGGGTCATCAGCTACATGGACATGGTGACCTTGCTGATGATCGTGTTCCTGGGCATGGTCGCCATCCTGGGCATGAAGGGCCGGCTTGCCCCCGCCGAATCGCCTATGGTCGCGGTGGCCCGGGCGGATCAGGACTGTCCCGCGCCCGCCGCGTCGGGGGAGACCGGGCCGGTGGCCTCGGTGGCGGGGCTGGAGGAGACGGGCCCGGTGGCCGGGGGGGCGGAAGGGGCGTCGCCCTTGACCCCGGGGATGCGCACCATGCTGGCGCAACTCGACGCGGCGGGTCAGAGCGCCAATCTGGATATCAATCTGACGGATCGGCGGCTGACCATCGCCATCAAGGACCGCATCCTCTTCGCGTCCGGCAAGGCCGACCTCGCGGCCCGGGGGCGCGGCCTGCTGGCCGCCCTGGCCCACAGCCTTGGCACGCTGCCCGGCCTTGTCACGATCGAGGGACACACGGATGACGTCGCCATCGCCACCGCACGTTTCCCCACCAACTGGGAGCTTTCCTCCGCCCGCGCCAGCGCCGTGGTGCGCGAACTGATCGCCGATGGCGTGGAACCCGGACGGCTGCGGGCCGTGGGCTATGCCGACACCAGACCTCTGGACGTCCACGATCGCGCGGCCAACCGCCGGGTGACCATCGTGGTGGAGCGGTAGAGGCTGGTCGTCCCGATGGCGCGGGGACCTATGGCGCGAGGGGCGTCCCCAGGCGTATGAAATGCTTTACATCCGTCAGCAGGAAAGCCGCCCCATGTCCCATGAAGAAGATCTGCGCCGGATCGCCGCGCAGGAGCGGCGTCTGGTGTTCGACCGTTTCGGGCAGGATGAGGCCTGGGCTCTCGGATGCTGGCTGCGTCAGGCCGGGTTGGTGCTGGCAGAGGGGGCGGTGCTGGTGGTCGACGTGTCGCTGCACCGGCAGCAGATGCTGCGCCTGACCGTGGGGGCGGCCACGCCCGACCATGACGATTGGGTCCGGCGCAAGCGCAACACCGCGCTGCATTTCGTCCGCAGTTCCTATGCCATCGGCCTGAACCTGGCGCAGCAGGGCACGACCCTGGAGATCAAGAGCGGCCTGCCGCTTCGCGACTACGCCAGCCATGGCGGCAGCGTGCCGCTGGTGGTCAAGGGGGCAGGCTGCGTTGGCGCGCTGACGGTTTCCGGCCTGCCGCAACGGGATGACCACGGACTGGCCATGGCGGCGCTGGCCCATGTGCAGGGGCGTGACATCAGCGATATCACGCTGGCCACGCTGGCGCTGTGAGGGCGGCCCAAGCGGGTGGCGCTTCCGTGCCCCTGGCGCCCAGGGACCTTATCGATCCAGGGTGATGGGACCGTCGCGGGTGGTGCCCGTGTTGCTCTCCGGCGACTTGGTCAGGGTGTCACCCCGGCTGCGCTTTTCCTCATGCTTGCCGTAGAGCTTGTCCAGGCGCTCGAACTCCGCCTTGTGGAAGGCCTCGACCTCTTCCCGGCTGCCGAACTGGGGGGCGGTGATGATGATCTCATCCACCGGCCCCTCGGTGCGGGGCGGCGCCACGGCGTCCGGGTCCTGGGGCGGCGCCGACACCTTGATCACGGAGGTGGGCAGGCCGTTCTTGTCCAGACCCGGCTTGGGCGCGCCGGCGTTCGGCGCCTCCGCCGCTTGCGGGGCGGTGGCTTGGGCATGGGCCAGCGGGGCGGCCAGAACCGTCGCGGCGAGCGCCGCCAATCCCAGGACAGGGACAAGGCGGGCGGAGGGCGCGCAAGCGCGGGCGAACCAGGTACGGGCGAACACGGGAAAAAACTCCGCAGCGACGGTCATACAGCTTACCACGTGGGACCGTCCTGCCAACTGTTGCCTGCCCGCCCACCTCGCGCGCGTCCTTTGCAGACAGGGCAAGGGTGGGGTGGTTGAAAAGCGCGGGCCCATGCCCGGTAGTACCACATCGGGCGTGGCTGAAGCCTATAAGGGATGATCAAGAGGCTGGGGAGGGGGCGGCGGTGGCGGCCTTTGACGAATATATCGGCATCGACTGGACGGGTGCCTCGCCCGCGCGGGGTATCGCCATCGCGTATGCGGCGCCGGTGGGCGGGGGGCCGCTGGGCGGGGCGGCGTCCGGTCTGGTGGGGGATGCCGTTCATCTGGTCCCGCCGCCCGGCCGTCATTGGAGCCGTCGCCAGGCGATGGACTGGGTGGCCGGCCGGCTCATCGCCCATGGGCAAGCGGGTACCCGTGCCCTGGTGGGCATCGATTGCGGCTTCTCCCTGCCTTATGTGGAGGGGGAAGGCTACCTCGATGGCCGTGTTCCGAGCGTGGACGATCTGTTCGGCCTCTGGGATTTGGTGGAGGCGGCGGCGGGCGGGGGACCGGCCGCCGAGGATTTCTGCGGCACGCCCGCCCTGTCGGACCCGCGCTTGCGCCCCAGTTACTGGCTGGCCGGACCACGGCCGGCCCATTGGACGGATAGGGAGGGGGGCGGCAAGCGGCGTCTGGTGGAACTGGTGGCCGCCCGCACCGGCGTTGGCAATCCCGTGTCGGTCTTCAATCTGGCGGCCGCGTCCAAGCAGGTGGGCAAGGCCTCGCTTGCCGGCATGCGCGCCTTGCGCCACCTGAAGGCCCGTCTGGGCGACGATTTGGCGGTCTGGCCGGCGGAGGCGCTGGCCGGGCCGGAGGGCCGGGCGCGCTCGGTGGTGGCGGAAATCTTTCCCACGCTGTTCCGGCGCCAGGCGCATGGCCTGGCCAAGATTCGCGACTGGGCCGGCATGGCGGCGGCGCTGGCGCGGGTGGGCTGCCATGCGGGGCCGGAGGTGCCGGCGGTCTTTGACGACCACGCCGGGGATGCGATGATCGCCGCCGCCGGCATGATGCGCTGGGCCGCGCGCGACGATGTATGGGCGCCCAAGGGGCTGGACACCGACACGGCGCGGCGCGAAGGATGGATTTTCGGCGTCACCGGCATCGAGGGTGGGGGATGAACCAGCTTGTCGTCGTCGCCCTGGGCGGCGCCCTGGGCTCGGTCCTGCGGTATCTGGCGCAGGTGTGGCTGGGGCGGTTGCTGGGGCAGGGCTTTCCCTGGGGCACCCTGTTCGTGAACGTCGTGGGCTCGCTGCTCATGGGCGTGCTGGTGGAGGCGGCCGGCCGGGTGTGGAGCCCGTCGCCCGAGTTGCGCGCCTTCCTGGCGGTGGGGATATTGGGTGGGTTCACCACCTTCTCCTCCTTCTCGCTGGATGTCGGCGCGCTGGCGTCGCGGGGCGACTGGGCGCTGGCGATGGTGTATGTCATGGCGACGCTGATGGTCGGCGTCGGTGGGTTTTTCGTGGGCTTGGCCCTGGTACGTGCGGTGGTGTCATGAGTGAAGAGGGTGGCCGTAAGGTCGAGACGCGATTGGTGACCGCGGATGAGGCGGAGATGCGTCTGGACCGCTGGTTCAAGCGGCATTTCCCCCTGCTGGGCCATATCCAGCTGGAAAAGCTGTTGCGCACCGGCCAGGTGCGGGTGGATGGCGGCCGCGTGAAGGGCGCCACGCGCCTGGTGGCCGGGCAGTCCGTGCGCATTCCACCCATGCCCGAACTGCCGCCCCTGAACCCGGACGCCGCTCCGCGCAAGCCGCGCCCCCTGCTGTCGGACAAGGAGGTCAAGGCCCTGCGCGACGCGGTGCTGTACCGCGATGCCGACGTCATCGTCCTCAACAAGCCCGCCGGCCTCGCGGTGCAGGGCGGCACCGGCCAGAACAAGCATCTGGACGCCATGCTGGACGTGCTGACCTTCGACGGCAAGGAACGGCCCAAGCTGGTCCACCGCCTGGACAAGGACACCAGCGGTTGCCTGGTGCTGGCCCGGACCAGCTTCGCCGCCACCCGGCTGGCCGGATATTTCCGTGGCCACGACGCCCGCAAATACTACTGGGCAGTCACCGTGGGCGTGCCCAAGCAGCACCAGGGCAAGATCGACGCCGCCCTGGCCAAGGAGGCCGGCACCCGGGGCGAGCGCATGGCCGTGGATGAGGGGGAGGGCGCCCGCGCCGTCACGCTGTACCAGGTGGTGGAGAACGCGCACCGCCACGCCGCCTTCGTGGCGCTGTGGCCGCTCACCGGGCGCACCCACCAGCTGCGCGCCCACATGATGGCCATCGGCACGCCCATCCTGGGCGACGGCAAATATGCCGGGCAGGAGGCTTTCCTGGCCGGGGGGGCGGCGCTGCCGCGCCAGCTGCACCTGCATGCCCGCCGCATCATCATTCCCAACCCGCGCGGCGGCAAACCCATCGACGTGAGCGCGCCGCTGCCGCCCCACATGGCCCAGACCTGGGAATATTTCGGCTTCGATATGAATGATGGCGACCCGTTCGCCAGCTTTGCCTGATCATGGCCGGCGCCAACCGCCTGGCCCTGTTCGACTGTGACGGCACGCTGGTGGACAGCCAGCACGCCATCATCGCCGCCATGGCGGCCGGTTTCGCCAGCCAGGGTCTGGCCCCGCCGCCTGATGAGGCGGTGCGGCGCCAGGTGGGCCTGTCGCTGGAGGTGGCCATCCTGGGCCTCCTGCCGCCAGGGGCGGATTTGGGGGCGGTGGCCGGCATCGCCGCCGTTTACAAAGGGGCCTTCCATCAAAACCGCGCCCACGGAGGGACGGTGGAACCGTTGTACCCCGGCTTGGTGGAGGCGCTGGACGCGCTGGAGGCGGCGGGCTTCCTGCTGGGAATCGCCACCGGCAAGTCGCACCGGGGCCTGGTCGCGACGCTGGACCATCACGGCCTGAACGGACGTTTCCTCACCCTGCAGACGGCGGATCGCGCGCCGGGCAAACCCGCCCCCGACATGGCCTTGCGCGCCATGGCGGAGGCGGGGGCCGATCCCGCCACCACCGTGGTCATCGGCGACACCAGCTATGATATGGAAATGGCGCGCCACGCCCGCGTGGCCGCGCTGGGCGTGGCCTGGGGCTATCACGCGCCAGCGGATTTGCTGGCGGCGGGGGCCGCCCATGTCTGTCACGATTATGCCGAGGTGCCGGCGGCGGTGGCGGCCCTGATCCGGGTTTAAGCCGGACCGGGGTTGAAGACGGAAATGCCTGAAGACGGGAACAGGGGTATGAAGCGGATTTACAAGACCGTGGCTGTGGTGCCTGGCGCGGCTGGCGGCTGGCAGGTGCTTCTGGACGCCCGCGTCCTGAAATCGCCGGCCAAGGCGGACCTGGTGCTGCCGACCGAGGCGTTGGCCCAGGCGGTGGCGGCGGAGTGGGAGGCCCAGGGTGATACCGTGGTGCCGGACAGCATGCCGATGATGCAGTTGGCGTCCACCTGCGTCGACCGGGTGGGGCCGCAACGCGCCGTCATCCTAGACAGCGCGGCGGCCTACGGCGGCACCGATCTGCTGTGCTACCGCGCGGCGGAACCGGCGAAGCTGGTGGAGCGGCAGGCCCGCGCCTGGCAGCCCCTGCTGGACTGGGCGGTCCTGCGCTACGACGCCCTATTGCACACCACCACCGGCATCATCCACCGCGCCCAGGACCCATCGGCGCTGAACGCCCTGAAGCGCGCGCTGGAGGAGCTGGACGACTGGCAACTGACCGGGGTGCAGAACGTCGTGGCGCTGACCGGGTCGCTCATCCTGGGGCTCGCCTTGTTCGAGGGCCGTATCGATGGGCATCAGGCCTTTGAGCTGGCGGAACTCGACGAGTCGTTCCAAATCGAGCGGTGGGGGGAGGATGATGAGGCCAAGGACCGCCGCCAGTCGCTGAGGGCCGACCTGCTTGCCAGTTTACGTTACTTGGACTTGCTGCGGGCTTGAGTGGCGGGGCGCAGAAATCATTGGAACTGGGCGGCGGTCGCCCCCTTATATGCGGTGCAATAACTGTTCAGCCCAGCACTTCAAGGACCCCGTTCCCCATGACCTTCGATCAGATTGAAGCCAAGATGCGCGCCTCGCTCAGCCAGTTCACCGGCCTGGGTGCCAAGGTGAAGTTCGACTTTGGCGCCGACGGGGCCCTGTTCCTGGACGCGACCAAGGTGCCCACCGTGTCGCGCGAGCCGGTGGACGTGAACACCACACTGAAAATCTCGCTGGCCGATTTCGTGAAGCTCAGCGACGGCAAGCTCAGCCCGACCCTGGCCTTCACCTTCGGCAAGCTGAAGGTCCAGGGCGATATGGGCGTGGCGATGAAGCTCGCCGGCATGCTGGATGATTGATCCCAGCGCGTCGTAGCTCACGACTGCGGGCGCCGGAGTCACGATCAAATGCCGCAGGTATGAGGCCGTGAAGATCCAGCCCACCGTCAGACGGGCTGGATCCCCTGGCCATAGGTAAACAGCGACTTGGGGTCGACCTGGGTCTTGACCGCCCGCAGCTTCGCGTAGTTTTCGCCGTAATAGTCCCGCTGCCAGTTCTTCAGCGATGCGTCGGGGAAGTTCTGGTAGGCGCCGACACCCTTCGCCCGGGCGCGGACATCGTCATAGAACCTTTGCTGCCAGGCCAGGTTCTCCTGCACCAGGCTGGGCGGGTCCTTCAGGGTCCACCAGTTGACTTCGCTGGAAAACAGCCAATCGTATCCACGGTGGACGAAGGCCGTATCACCGGGCTGAAGGTTGTTCACGGCCCCGCCCACCTGGAAGAACTTGAAAGCGGATGCCATGCAGGTTCCTGGCATGGCGTCGGCGAACGCCAGCATGGATGCCACCATCTCCAGCGTCAGATCGCTGGTCCGCAGGAAGGTCGACTGTTCCCGGTAGTAATAGGGGAAGGTCTCCTCCGCCAGGATGTCCTGGGCCTGCCAGTATGGCGCGCTCGGTTCATACTTGTCCTTCACCGCCTCGTCCCACAGCGGACCGAACAACTGGGGCACGTCGATGCCGGCATGGGCCTGGCCCATGGCGGATATGGTGATGCCGGTGCCGGCGGCCCGGGCCTGGCGGCTGGGCACCGTCACCGATATCTTGCTGCCGAAGCCGTCGGGCGCCCCCTGCAACCGGTGCAGCAGGTCGAACAGCACCTGCTCCAGTCGATCCCGCTTCAGGGACCAGTGCACCTCGAACACCGCGACGGTGGTGACGGGGAAGGTCTCCAGCGTGAAGCTGGTATTGACGCCGAAATTGCCGCCGGCACCGCCCTGGCAGGCCCACAGCAGGTCCTTGTCGGCATCGGCGCTGGCGTTGACCAGGGTGCCGTCGGCCAGAACCAACTCGGTTTCCCGCATCAGGTCCGACCCGATGCCCAGCAGCCGCATGTTGAAGCCGATGCCGCCCCCCAGAAGGAACCCGGCGGCGCCCACGCCATCGCAGCGGCCGTGGGTGACTGTGCGGCCCAGGCGCTCCAGCGCCTTGTAGACCAGGGAATTGACGGTGCCGCCGGATATCCGCACCAGACCGCGCTTCTCGTCCACCAGCTTGACCCCCGCCATGGGCGACATGTCGATCAGCAGCCCATGGGTGGTGGAATAGCCGGCGTAATTGTGGCCACCGGACCGCACGGAGAAGCGGGTGCCGGTCTTCTTGGCCCAACTCAGGCAGGCCATGACGTCATCGGCGGTGGAGCAGCGGGCGACGGCCGCTGGCCGTGTGGCATAGCGCAGGTTGTTGGGTCGGGAATAGTCGCCGAAGAAGGGGTCGTCCGGCAGCACCAGGGCGCCCTTCAGGGCCCGCGCCAGATCCACCCAGGCGCCCTTGCCGGGCAGGTGCGGCTGCGCATGCAGTTCCTCGCCCGGGTTGGCCAGCATCTGCTGCGCCCGCGCCGGCAGGCTGGCCCCCACGGCCAGGGCGCCCAACCCCTTGAGTATGGACCGCCGCCCCGTCGCCGTGTCGAATGCCCCCACCGCACATCTCCCCTTATCAGTGTATTGGATGGAGATTAATTCCACCAAATCGGCGCGCGGCGCAAGGGGCTTTCCCGCTGCGTGGCACCGGAGCCACTCACTGGCTTTTCAGGAACTCGATCAGGGCCAGCTTGTCGTCTTCGCTCAATGCCGGGCCGATAACGCCATTCTGGCCGACCGTGCCGTTGCGGAATTCATGTCCGCGGTTCGAGTTGCCCGCGAGCGTGGTGTCCAGCGTGAAGGTGCCGCCGGGGCAATCGTTCACGTCCAGGCCAACCTTTCCCGGGTCATAGGCGCGGTTACCCAGGCAGAAGCTCTTGGGCCTATCCTTCGCGGGATCGGAACCTAGCAACGCGTACAGCGAGGGCACCGACCCGTTGTGCAGGTAGGGTGGCACCGCCCAGATGCCGTTCAAGGGGCGGGCCTTGTAAACCGGGCGTGCCTGGATGCAATTGGGCCGGTTGCCCTTCAACGCGTCGCGCGTGTTCTTGTCCTGCGTCACTCCCTGATCGTCCAGATACTTCTTGACCACCATCTGGACGGAGTAGGCGAGGGCCGGGCCAAATCCCAGCTTAGTCTGGGGCTCGGATGGGTCGGTAAAGCAGAGGGTGCCCGGCTGCCAGCCCGGATTGCCGGCTTGGACGCCCAGGTAGGCTGGAACCGTCACCTGGCGCTGGAGCAGAACTTGCTCCTCCGCAGGGTCGGTGCCGACCTCGCTCTGGTCGATCAGGACGGCCTTCAGATAGCTCTCGCCATGCTCGTTCGGGGTGGTCCACAGGGTGGGCGCGTAGATCGCCTGATCCGGCGCGTCCATGGGCGGCAGATGGCAGCCCTGGCAGTACTGCGCATACAGCGCGCGGCCCTTGTCCCGCTTGGCGGCATCGATGGGGCCCAGCACGTCTTCCGGCCATTTGGGCGACATCAGGCCGTTGAAGCCCGTTACCTTGTTGTCACCGGCCGGGGTCAGGGGGTAGGGGCCCGCCAGCAGGTGTTCCATCGCGGAGATGGTGTCGACGGCGACGTTGGAACTCCACAGCCGGCCAGGATCATTGGCCGTGGTCAGGTTCATCAGGGCGTTCACGCCCATGGCCTCTCCCGCGTTGCGGATGACCGGCTGCAGGATGGAACCGTCGTATTGCGCCCAATCGACCCAAGGGACGTCCCAGATGTGCGGGAACTTCACCGGCGCATTCAGGGCGGCATAATTGCTGACCGCGTTGAAGCCGGGCGCGTTCGCCAGGTTCTGATAGAATACGGTGTTGCCGATGCGGTTCAGGGCGTCCAGTCGGTTGAAACCTTCCTGGATGTCGTTCTTGCTGACGGAGGCGACCGCGCCCGCGGCGTCCTTAAGGGTCTTCAGCACGGCGCTCAGTTGCTCGTGCAGCACCTTCTTGTCGGCGTCGCTGGCGTTCGGTCCCAGGACGCGCCCTGCGAAGTCATTGAAACGCCAGGGCAGCAGATCGGTCAGTAGAAGGGCCCCGCCCAGCGCGTCGGTGAACGTGCCCAGGTTCAACCCGGCGTTGGCGCCGTCGATGCGCAGACTGACACCCTTGTATTCCAAGTGCCCGGTGTGGCAGGCGGCGCAAGTGAAGCCAAGTTGGTCAGGCAGGGGTGTGCCGGTGGTGGGGTTGGTGACGTTCCGGGTGATGGCGAAGCCTACCGGCAGGCCATCGGGGTTGGCATCGTCCAACGCTTTTCCGTAGTTGGCGTATTCACCGCCGTCGACCGGCTGGGCGTAGCCGTATCGCGGGTCCGTCCACTGGCCGCCTTTCCCATTGGCCGAGAGGCCGCCGCCGGATGGCGGGCTGGGGATGAAGCCGAAACCTGTCAAATAGGCGTCACGCGCCAGCAGTGGGGGTTGCCCCCAAAGGGATAGCCGCGGTTCCGCTAGGGAAATGAACCACTTGTATGGAATGGGCAGCGTCGATGTGCCTTGGCTGGCGTGGTGGTACCAGTACCGGTCGGCCGAGCGCCAGTTCTGGTTCAGCCAGCGGGCCTCCTTCACCGGTTGGGCCGGCGGCAGGGTTGGCGACAGCTTGTTCCAGATGGGCCGGATATAGACGTAGCCCCCCACGACGACGATCGCCACGACCGCTGCCAGCACCACTTTCCACCAGGATTTCATATCGTCCGCCCTTGGTAGAGAAAAACTCGCACAGAACAATTTTAAGTGTTATATCATAATCGGACGCATTGGAAGATAGTTTGCCCTTCTTAAGGGTAAAACATTTGCCGACAAACCTAAGAGACCCCCAATGACCGCCCTCTCCGATCAGTTCCTGCCCGCTTATGACGCGGCCCCCACCCCGCAACAGAAGTTGCAGCTACTGCTCCTGTGGGTGGCCCAGAAGCCCCTGGTGCTGTTTCAGCAGTTGCGCGACCAGCGGCCCATTCTGGCTGTTCCGGGCGGGCCGGTGCTGCTGACCCTATGCGCCGACGTGCAGGAGGCGCTGTCGCGGAACACTGTGTTCACCGTCCGCCCCTACTTGCCCAAGATCGATCCGTCGGTCGGGCCATTCATGCTGGACCATGACGACACCGTCTATAATCAGCGCGACAAGGGCATCCTGCGGGCCTTGATCCAACAGATCGACATGCCGGGGGTGCGCCGGACGGTATCGGCTCTGTCGCAAAAGGCCATAGCCAACGGGGCATCGTACGACGGGCGCCTGGACTTGGTGACTCAGGTCACCCGCCCGGTTCCGGTCGGGCTGACCGGGGCCTATTTCGGCTTCCCTGGGCCGGACGTGACAACGATGCTGAAGTGGTCCTACGCCACCCAGTACGACATGTTCCACAATCTGAGCGACGACCCCACCATTCATGCCGCCAACCTGGCGGCGGGGCAGGGGATGAAGGACTATCTGTCCACGTTCCTGCCGCAAAGGGCGCGACAGGTGGCCGCCGATCCACAAATCGATGACGTCGTCGCCCGCCTGTTGCGCCTGGTGACGCCGCCGCAGATCGGCTTTGACATGGCCCGCATCATGACAAACACCATGGGGCTGTTGGTCGGTGGGATTGAGACGACATCGGCTGCCACCGTCCAGGCCATCGACCAGATCCTAGACCGGCCTGCCGTGTTGGCAAGCGCGCTTCAGGCGGTGCTGGCTGATGATGACACGGCCTTCGATGCCATTTTCTGGGAGGCGTTGCGCTTCAATCCCATCAATCCCTTCGTGGTGCGCCTTTCGGTCGCGCCCTATGTCATCGCCGGCGGAACGCCGCGGGAAACGACCATTCCGGCCAACACCTTGGTCTTCTGTTCCAACGCGTCTGCCATGCAAGACGCCGCCGCCGTTCCCCAGCCGGGGAATTTCATTCCCGGCCGGCCTGGCTACGTCTACATGCATTTCGGCTACGGCGCGCACCTTTGCCTGGGCGACCAGGTCAGCCTGCAGCAGGCGCCAGAGATGGCGAAACAGATCTTCAAGGCGGGGTTTACCAAACGCGCCCCTGGCACTGCCGGCCAAATCGACTTTAAGGGAGGGCCGTTCCCGGAATCCTTCACCCTCTTACGTTAAGAGGGAAAGCCCGCCGTGGCCTCAGCGCTTCAGGCTCAGCCACACATTGTGCCCGTCGTGGAAGACGCTGACGTCCACCGCCTCGCCGGCCATCAGGTCGAGGGGGCGGCGGGGCAGGTAAAGGCCCAGCTGCCAGCCGGAGGCCTCGCCGGGGTTGAGCGGGCTGTTCTCGAATTCCACCCCGTCCCATAGCTTCAGCCAGATCCATTGCAGCAGGCCGACACAGCGGCCATCGGCCGTGACCGGCAGGGACAGGTGGCCGTGCCAGCTTTTGCCCGGCGAGGGATCGGTCAGGTCGACGCTCAGCGCCTGGAACGGCTCCGACAGCGGCCGGAACGGCACCGCCCGTTCCAGACGGACGGAGCGGGGAGCCAGGCGGTTGAACGCCGCGAGGTCGAATCCACAAGCCTCCTCCACGAAGAAGTTCCGCTCCAACGTCCGGCTTTCGGCCAACAGGGCCCGCACGCCGCCGGCCTGGGGGATGACGCGCGCGTCGGGGGCCAGCAACCGGTCCTTGGCGTCGCGCACCGCCGGCAGCACCCGCTCGGACAGCAGATCGCTGGACAGGATTTCCGAGACCAGCAGATCGGCCGGACGCGGCAGGTCCGTGCCCACGGTCACCGCGCTGGAGGGTTTGGCGATGACGGTGACGCGGTCGCCATATCCGTTGGCGGCGATGATGGCGCGGGCCGCTTCCGCGATGGTGGGGTCGGCCTCGCAGGTGTACACGTGGGCGGCGCCGGCGCGGGCCGCCATCATCGCCAGCAGGCCGGAGCCGGTGCCGATTTCCAAGACGATGTCCCCGGGGCGCACGGCGGCGGTGAGGGCCGCCTCGTAAGCCGCGTTGCGCTCCGTATCGTTCATCATCGGCAGGTGCCAGCGGGGCATCAGCGCGGTACGCAGCTTGTTCAGCTGCAATTCCGCCTCGATGAAGTCCGGCTTCAGGTCCAGGGCGGTCTCGGTATGCGCCACCGCCTCGGCGATTCGGCCCAGGTCGCGCAGCGCCGCCGCCAAGTTGAAGCGGCTTATGGGGTCATCCGGCTCGGCCGCCACCGCGCGGGCGAAGGCGTCCGCCGCTTCCTTGGCGTGGCCCAGCTTCTGATGGCAGAGTCCGATGTTGAAGTCACGCCCCCGCCAGGTGGGGTCCAGGCTGATGGCCTTGCGGAAGGCCTCCAGCGCGTCCTTCCACTTGCCCAGATGCTTGCACACCGTGCCCAGGTTCCAGTGCACGGCCGAGGCGCGGGGCAGCAGGCGGGCGACATCGCGGTAGACCGCCTCCGCCTCCGCCCAGCGGCCCTGGTTCTGATGCTCCACGCCTTGGGCGAACAGGGCCTCGGGCGGAATCGACGGGCTGGCGGCGGGCGGCTTGGTCGGCTTGGCCATGGGGCAGGGGGGCTTCCGTTGGGGAGTGCGGTCAGGTCAGGGCTTCAGGCTGCGGCCGAAGCGGCTGGTCCAGTCGCCGCCCGGGCAGGCGAGGGCGCCATCCGCCCTGCACAGATGATTGGTATAGGCGGTGAACTGGGCGCGCGCCACCACCCGGTCCAGCGGCACGAAGCCCAGCTCGGGATAAGGGAAGCGGCTGTCCTGGCTGTTGTCGCGATTGTCGCCCATGAGGAAGACATGGCCTGCGGGCACGGTGTAGACCCCGGTGTTGTCGGCCGGGCCGTTGTCGCTGCGCTGAAGCACGGCATGGCGGGCGAGGGTGCCGTCGGCGGCCGGCAGATCCTCCACATACTCCGTCACGTGCACGGTGCGGCCGTGGTCATCGCGGTAATCATAGGCGCCGGTCTCATGCCGGGCTATCACCTGGCCGTTCAGCACCAGCCGCCCGTGGACCAGTTGCACCGTGTCGCCCGGCAGGCCGATGACCCGCTTGACCAAGGCATCCGGCGCGCCTTCCGGCTTCAGCACGACGATGTCGCCCCGTCGCGGCAGTTGGGGCAGCAGGCGGCCGTCCGCCGTGGGGATGCTGCCCTCCGGCAGGGTGAAGTCCGGCGAATACCGGCTGTAGCCATAGGCGTACTTGGCGGTGACGAAGTGGTCGCCCACCGCCAGCGTGGGCAGCATGCTTTCCGACGGCACGTAATAGCTGCCGAAAGCGAAGGCCCGGAAGGACAGCACGCAGACAGCCCAGATCAGAATGAACCGACCCCATTCCAGCATCGCGCGCCGCATCGTTCCCTCCACCCATGGTCGTGCCCCTCGGGGCCGGTGCGCGCGATGATGCCGAAGGGCGGGACGCCTTGTCCATCGTGCCGTTGGCGGGATGAGCCTGCCCGCGAGTCGGCTTCACGCCCAAAGGCGATTCCGCCTGCGGGCGATCTGCTCTATACCCGTCGCCGTTCCTCTTCCTTGCCAGCGGAGCCCCCATGGCCGACCCCAGCAACCGCGTCGCCACCCATGTCATGCTGCACGGGCGGGTGCAGGGCGTTTACTACCGCGGCTGGACGGTGGAGCAGGCGTTGGACCTGGGGCTGGACGGTTGGGTGCGTAACCGGAGCGATGGCACGGTGGAGGCGCTATTCGCCGGCACGCCGGTGGCGGTGGCCGAGATGGTCGACCGTTGCCGCCGCGGCCCCACCCACGCCGTGGTGACCGAGGTGGTGGCCAAGCCCGGCACCGATCCCGGCGCCATGGGCTTCCACAAGTTGCCGACCATCTGAAAGTAAAAGGCCGCGTCGCCCCAAGGGGCGGCTCGCGGCCTTGATCGCTCTTCCGGCAGGGGGCGGGCTCAGCTGGCCGCCTGTTGCTGGGCCTCGTTGGGATCGCGCAGAACATAGCCACGGCCCCAGACGGTCTCGATGTAGTTGGTGCCATCCGTCGCCTGGGCCAGCTTCTTGCGCAGCTTGCAGACGAAGACGTCGATGATCTTCAGTTCCGGTTCATCCATGCCACCGTAGAGATGGTTGAGGAACATCTCCTTGGTCAGGGTGGTGCCCTTGCGCAGCGACAGCAATTCCAGGATGCCGTATTCCTTGCCCGTCAGGTGCAAGGGCTGGCCGGAAACCTCCACCGAGCGCGTATCCAGGTTCACGGTCAATGGGCCGGTGCGGATGACGCTTTCCGAATGCCCCTTGCTGCGGCGGACGATGGCCTGCATGCGGGCCAGCAGTTCGCGCTTGTCAAAGGGCTTGGTTAAATAGTCGTCCGCGCCGAAGCCCAGGCCCTTGAGCTTGGCGTCCAGCTCCGTCAGGCCGGAAAGGATGAGAATCGGCGTTGTCACCCGGGCCGACCGCAGGCGCCGCAGCACCTCATACCCGTCGATGTCGGGCAGCATCAGATCCAGGATGATGATGTCGTAGTCATACAGCTTTCCGATTTCCAGGCCATCTTCGCCCAGATCGGTGATGTCCACGATAAAGCCTTCGGATTTGAGCATCAATTGGATGCTCTTGGCCATCGAGGGATCGTCTTCTACGACCAGTACTCTCATGGGCGTCTTCCCTGAAAGAGGTGTAGTCTCTAGGACGCGGGCTGTTAACTGCCGACTAGGTTAACAGATGCCGCGGCATTATGCTACGCGGGTAAGGCTATCCTTTAGCTATCTCACCCGTTGTGGACGCAAGACCGGTCCGCCCTGGGCGACAGGGTCGCGTTCACAGGTAATGGCTTGATAACACCCGATGTTAGGGCGACGACACCGACCATGATGTACGATCCCCGCCTACTGATCCCCGAGATTGAGGCGCTTGCCCCGTTCAAGATATTCGGACGGGTGAGTTCGGTGCTGGGCATGCTGGTGGAGGTCGGCGGGGTGGAGCGCCGCCTGTCCATCGGCGGGCGCTGCCGTGTCATCTCGCGCGGCGGCCGTCCCGTCCCCTGCGAGGTGGTGGGCTTCCGCAACGGCAAGGCCCTGCTGCTGCCCTACGGCACGCTGGAGGATATCGGTCTGGGCTGCAGGGCGGAGGTGGCGGAGGGCCAGCCGGAGATCAGCCCGACGCCCGCCTGGCTGGGCCGGGTGATCAACGCCCTGGGCGAACCGCTGGATGGCAAGGGCCCCTTGCCCATCGGCCCCGTCGGCAACCCGATCAAGGCCGCCCCGCCCCAGGCCAGCACGCGCAAGCGGGTGGGGGCGAAGATCGATCTGGGCGTGCGCTCCATCAACACCTTCCTGTCCTGCTGCCGGGGGCAGCGCATGGGCATCTTCGCCGGTTCCGGCGTGGGCAAGTCGGTGCTGATGTCCATGCTGGCGCGCTATACCGCCGCCTCGGTCACCGTCATCGGCCTGATCGGTGAACGCGGCCGCGAGGTGCAGGAATTCATCGAGGACGACCTGGGGGAAGAGGGGCTGGCGCGCAGCGTGGTGGTGGTGGCCACCAGCGATGAGCCGCCGCTGATGCGCCGCCAGGCCGCCTACATGACCTTCGCGGTGGCGGAGCATTTCCGCGACCAGGGCCAGGACGTGCTGTGCATGATGGACAGCGTCACCCGCTTCGCCATGGCCCAGCGCGAGATCGGCCTGTCGGCGGGGGAACCGCCCACCACCAAGGGCTATCCCCCCACCGTGTTCGCGGAGCTGCCGCGCCTGCTGGAACGGGCCGGTCCCGGGGCGGGCGACGGCACCATCACCGGCCTGTTCACCGTGCTCGTGGACGGCGACGACCATAACGAACCCATCGCCGACGCCGTGCGCGGCATCCTGGACGGCCACATCGTCATGGAACGCCGCATTGGCGAGCGCGGGCGCTATCCCGCCATCAACATCCTGCGCAGCGTCTCGCGCACCATGCCGGACTGCAACACGGATGAGGAGAACGCCCTGGTCATCGCCGCCCGCCGCCTGATGTCATCCTATGCCGACATGGAGGAGATGATCCGCCTGGGCGCCTACCGCCGGGGCAGCGATCCGCAGGTGGACCGCGCGATCGAGCTGAACCCCCATATCGAGGGCTTCCTGCGCCAGGGCCGGCATGAACGCAGCGACCTCGCCACCGGCTACGCCCAGCTTCAGGCCATCCTGAACGGCGCCCCCTGGCCGGTTTGAGACCGGCACGATCCTAAGTCATGAAGAGCCTGAAGACCCTGATCCGCCTGCACAAGAACGAGGTTGACGACAAGCGCCGCCACCTGACGCAGTTGCGTGAGCATGACGACCAGCTGGCCGCCCGGCGCCGGCAGTTCGAGGCCCAGGTGGAGATGGAGCGCCAGCTGTCCGGCACGTCGGTCGACATGGCCATGGCCTTCGCCAACTACATTCCCCAGATCAAGCTGCAGCGCAACGCCCTGGAGCAGGCCCGGCTGCAGCTGGTCATCGCCATCCGCCGGGCGGAGGAGGACCTGGCCCAGGCCTTCCAGGAACTGAAGCGCTTCGAACTGGCGGAGGAGGAGCGCATCCGGCAGGAAAAGGCCGAACTGGCCCGCAAGGAATCCATGATGCTGGACGAGGTGGCCGCCCAACGCCACACCCGCCAGCAAGGGGAGGGCGGGTCAGGGGAGGAGTAGGCCCGCTGTCCGTCTCATACCAGCGGCACGAGATTCTGACTGGTGCCGCTGTAACCCGCGACTGCGGGCGCCGGAGCTTTCCGGGAAGCGTAGCGGACTGGATGGTCGCGCCCGGCGATTGAGGGACGGCAAAATGTCGTCGGTATCAGTTGAAATCGTCGGGATGCGGGCCCAGCCGGCCGTGGGGATCGTCCAGGCCGGCGATGGCGGCCTGGTCGGCCTCGTCCAGGCGGAAGTCGAAGACGGCGATGTTCTCGCGGATGCGATGCGGGGTGACGGATTTGGGGATGACGCCCAATCCCAGATCCAGATGCCAGCGGATGACGATCTGGGCCGGCGTGCGTTCATGCTTACGGGCGATTTCGGCCAGCGCCGGGTGGTCCAGCAGGGTGCCCTGACCCAGGGGACTCCACGACTGGGTGACGATGCCGTGCCGCTCATGGAAGGCGCGCAATTCCCGCTGCTGGAACCGGGGGTGCAATTCCACCTGGTTCACGGAGGGCACGACGCCCGTCTCCTCGATCAGCTGGGTCAACTGCGCGGCGGTGAAGTTGGATACGCCGATGGAGCGCGCCTTGCCGCTTTCCCGGAGCGCGATCAGGGCCCGCCAGATTTCCAGATGGCGGCCCTGGTTGGGAATGGGCCAATGGATGAGATAAAGATCGACGGCGTTCAGCTCCAGCCGCGTCAAGCTGGCATCCAGGGCGGCGGCCGGCGCGTCGGTGCCGTGGCCGTCGTTCCACAGCTTGGTGGTCACGAAAACCTGGCTGCGGGGAATGCCGGTGCTGCGCAGTCCCTGGCCCACGCCCGTCTCGTTGCGGTAGAGGGCGGCCGTATCCACCAGCCGGTATCCGGCCTCCAGCGCCATGCCCACCACCGGGCCCGCTTGGCTGTCCGGCGTTCGCCAGAGGCCCAGGCCCAGCTGGGGCATGGCGCGGCCGTCGTTCAGCATCAGGGTCGGCTGGTCGGTCATGGGTCAGGTCCACTGTCGGAAATCCGGGGGCATTAACCAAAGTGGGACGCCGCCGGGTTCAGACAAGGGGCCTATAGCCGGCTGCGTTAAATCGGAACCGCAGCCGGCTATAGCTGAGTCTGTCCGCGAGCAGCTTCACGCCCAAAGGCGATTTCACCTTTGGGCGATCTGCTCTAGATGCGGGTGATGGGGCCCGCGCCGGCACCGCCAGTGGGGGCGATGGCATGATCGACCCAGCCGTGGGCGCCGGTCTGGAAGGACAGGCCGCCGCTGTAACCCACGGCGGCCAGGCTGTTGCTGTAGATGCCGTGCAACTCCCGCGTCAGGCTGGTGGGCAGTAGCTGACGGGTGCGGATGACCAGGTCGAAGCGACCGGTCCAGATCAGGCCGTCCAACTGCATGGGCCCTAGCTGTGACAGGTGCAGGTCGATGAGGAAGCGGCGCAAGGGCCGGGCCCGGCCGGCGCGGGCGGGGCCGCCTTCCTCCTCATTCCCGTCCTCGTCGTTGATGGCGCGGACGTGCACTTGCAGTCGCCCGACCTCGTCCCCGAAGGGCACGGCGTAGGTGCGCCATCCTTCCTTGTTGGGTTCCGAGGCCTGGGCCGCGATGCTGCTGAAGTCGTCCGCCAGGCGGGCGGACAGGCGGCCGCGTCCCGCCTTGCCCAGGGTGGACATGGCCTCCGATCCCAGCCAGCCGCCGGCGTCGCCACCCCGCAGGGCCGCCAGGAAAATGACCAGGGTTTTGGTCAGCTGCGGCGTGGGGCGGGGCAGGATGCTTTCGATCAACTGGCGGGCCAAGGCAGGGTTGGCGGCGGCGATGACGGCCAAGGCCTCGCGCAGGGCCGGCCAATCCCGCCCACGCGCCGGATCAATGGGGGGCGGTGGCGCGTCCAGGTCCGCCACCGGCGTGGCGGCGGGCGCCAAATCCACCTTGGTGCCCAGGGGCAGATCGGTGCGGGCGTGCAGCAGGAAGGTGCCCCTGGGCGTTTCCACCACCGGCTGGCCGGCGCGTGTCAGGCCCACGACGGTGCCGGGCACCGTGGGGGCGACGCCGGGCCGGATGGCGGGGTCGGTGACCGGATCCTCCGGCGGCAGGATGCCGGGGGTCGGTGATTCCCCCATGCCTGGATGATCGGCGTCGGGCGGTTGGATGGACACCAGGGTGAAGCTGACGGTCTGGACGGGCGCCGGGTTGGCGGCCGCGCGCAGCGGGGTGGCATAAGCGACGGCGGCCGGTGCCGCGCTTGCCGTCGGCCCCACCGTCGCCGATGTCAACTCGGCCGCCTGCGGAGCGAGGGCGCCAGGCAGTAGGGTGGCCGCTGGAGCCATACCCGTGGGCCTGGCCGTCGGGACGCCCAGGACGGAAGGGGAGCCGCCGCCCAGGGCTGAGGGCGGGCCGGCCTGGCCGGTGGAGACGCCCGGTACCGAACTGGCCAGCACCGAACTGGCCAGCACCGAACTGGCCAGCGCGGGAACGACCGGCGCGTTCATCCGGGGGACCGGGGCGGCTGGTGAGGTGGAGGGGGCGCCGGCGGGCGCTGGGGGGGGCGCCGCCGCTTGCCCCGATGCCTGGCCGGATGGCGGTGGCGTGACGGCCGGGAGGGGGGAGAAGGGCGCGGCGGTTCCCGACGGCAGGCCCGTGCGCACAAAGCTGGGGCGGGTGTTCAGGAACAGGCTCCCGGCGACGAAGGGCGCATCATCCCCAGCGGATGGCATGATGCGCGGCGCTGGTGCGCCGGGGGCTTGAGCGGGCGCCGCGCCGCCAGCCTTGGCACCCAGGTCCGGCAGGAAGCCCGGTTGGCCCAGGGCGGCCAGCCGTGTGGCCGCCTGGCCGAGGGGGGCGGCGGCGGGTGGTGGTGGGGTGGCGGCCGCCGAAGACGGGGATGGCGGGACGGTGGGCGCGGGCGCCCCATCCCGTGGGGGGGCGCCGCCGGGTGCCGCCCCCGCCCCGGGTGTCGCCGACGGTGGCGGGGACGCGGGGTTCGATGCGCCGCCCGGGGCGCCCGGCGCGGCTGGCGCCGGTGCGGGGGTGGGTGTCGCCGTGGGACTTGATAGCGGTTGTTCCGGCGTGTCCGGCGCTGGCATCCAGGAGGACAGGTCGGCCGGAACGGCACGGGCGGTCTGCGTTTGCGCCGCCAGCGGCGGCGCGATATCGGGCAGCAGGTCGGCCAAGGACGGCGCGGCATTGCCGCCGGGGGCGGCCGGCGCCGCGCTCGCCGTTTGGCCACCCGTGGTGGGGGGCGATGATACGGCGGGCGTGCCGCCATTGTCCGTGGCGGTTCCCGGCTGGGGCGTGGGTGTGGGCTGGCTGGCGCCGCCTTGGGTGCCGGACGGTGACGCGGCCGTTGTCGGGCTGGGGGCGGGTTGGGTGGGGGCTGGCTGGCTGGGGGGCTGACGGTCGTCTGTCAGGTCCGGCTGGTCGCCGGTGTCACCCTGGGCGCGAACGATCAGACCCAGCCCTTGGCCCTGGCTGACGTCGGACGGGGGCGTCGCCGTCGCGACCGGGCCGGAGGCTGTCGCGTTGCCCGCCGGCGCTGGGCTCAGCAGCACAGCCGCCAGGGTGGTGCCCACCTGCAATACCGGCAGGGTGGCCGCCGGGCCAGCGGTCTGCGTCTGGGCCGCCGCCGTCTGAACGGCCGCGCCGCCGGCGGTCTGGCCGGTGGCTTGGCTCGCCGACTGCGCCAGCGCGGTGGCGGTCAAGGCCGCGCCGCTGGTTTGGGCGGGGATCTGCAGTGTCACCGGCCGGTCCGTGGGCAAGGGCTGGTCGCTGCGGACCTGCACGTCGCCGGCGGCGGTGCGCAGCGTGGCCTGGTCCCCCCGCTGCTCCGTCACCATGCCGCTGACGGCCAGCGCGCGGGCCAGGCCGGTCAGCTTGTCGGGCAGCTGGGTCACCGTCACCTGGCCCAGGACGGTGGGCGCCGCCCCGGCGCTGGCGCCGCTGGTCGGGGCAACGACGGATGGGGTCTGGACGCCGCTCATGGCCACGGTCTCCGTCCTGTACGGTGAGACCTCCGCCCGTTACCGTCCGCCCCGCCGCCGCTGGCCACGCCGGATCAGCCGCCGAGGTTCAGTCGATTGGCCACCGCCTCGATGTCGTGCGCGGCGTCCGAGGTGGGGAAGCGCACGAAGAGGGGCGACTGGTTGCGGATGGCCTCGCGCACCTTGGCGTCGCGGCGCACGATGCCACCCAGCTTGGGCGACATCTTCAGATAGCGCTGGCAGACGGTCAGCAGCTTCTCATACGTCTTCTCGCCCAGCGAGCGGCTGTCAGCCATGTTGATGACCACCCGCAGATCGGCCATGGGGTTGGCCTGATAGCTGAGCTTCAGGAAGGCGTAGGCGTCGGTGATGGAGGTCGGCTCATCCGTTGTCACCACCAGGGTGGTGCCGGCCGGGCCGGAGAAGGTGCGCACCATGCGGTCCACGCCGGCACCCAGATCGATGACCACCCAGTCATAGCTCTTGGCGACATCGGCCAGTTCCGTCCGCAATTGGGTCAGGCGCGCCGGGGGCAGGTTGGCGAGGCTGCCGGAACCGGAGCGGCCGGCGATGATGTCGAAGCCGCCCTCGGGGAAGCGCTGGGCCGCCCCCTGCAGGGTCACCATGCCGTCGATCACCTGGCCCAGGTCGCGCTTGGGCATCAGGCCCAGCTGGATGTCGACGTTGGCCAGGCCCAGATCACCGTCGAACAGCAGTGTGCGCTTGCCGGTGCGGGCCAGGGCGTGCGCCAGCGTGACCGAAAAGAAGGTCTTGCCCACGCCGCCCTTGCCGCTGGCGACCGCCAGGATGTTCTGGCGTCGCAAGGGCATCACGTTGTCGGCGGCAAGCGCGGCGGGCACGCCGGCCGGGGAGAGTAGGTCGTTCATGCGTGGGTCCCCGTTTGCTTGGCGCGGCGTTCGCTGGTCTCTGAGCCGGGCATCATCAGGCGGGCGAGCGAAGTGGGTGAAAGCGGTGTCAGGCCATCGGCGGCGCGCGGGCTGGCGCTGGCGTCGCACAGGGCGAGCCCCGCCTCATGCGCGGCGGTCAGCATGCTGCCCAGACGCCGGGCCATGTCGAGACGGGTGGTCAGCAGGCGCCGGGCACCCAGGGCGCGGAAGGCGCGGGCCATTTCCGCGGCCTCCACCGGATCCATGCCGGCAGGCATCACCAACACCGGCTCGATGTCGGCGGCCACCAGGAAATCGCGCAAATCGTTCAGGTCGGCCTGATTGTAGGGATTGCGCCCAGCGCTGTCGACCAGCACCTGTTCGGCCCCCCGCTGCACGTCCAGCGCGTCGGCCAGGGCCAGCGGATCCTCCACCGTCATCAGGCGCAGCTTCAGGACGCGGGTGAAGGCCGCCAGCTGGTCGATGCCGCCGGCGCGCACGGTGTCGGTCGAAATGACCCCCACCGGCCGGCCCTTCAAGGCCGCGCGGGCGCACAGTTTCGCCACCGTCAGCGTCTTGCCGGCGCCGGGCGGCCCCACCAGCATCAGCGGCTTGGGGAAGCGGCCCTCGGGCAGGGGTTGGAAGGCGAAGACGGATTCCAGGGCCGCGGCCAGCAGGGTCTGGGCGTCCTTGGCGTCGAAATCGGCGATGCTGTCCATCAGCCGCTGGTTCAGGTCGGCCGGCAGGCCGTGGCGGAACAGGATGTCCGTCACCTGGTCGGCCGGGTTGGGGGCCATCGGGTCGTGATAGCGGTCGTTGAGGGAAGCCATGCCGGAACCGGGGATGGACTCCTCCACCGCCGCCGTCACCCGGACGCCGACCCCTTCCTCCTCGCGCGTGGCGACGATGATGGCGTCATCCCCCAGCACCTCCCGCACAAGGCGCATCGCCTCGCCCATGGTTGGGGCGTGAAAGGACTTCAGCCGCATGATTGTCCTGCCCTAGGGGCCATATCCACTCCACCTCCCCACAGGGGCCCACCCCCTGCGGGACCCTGCCACCGGCGCCGCGCCGGCTGCACCCGCCGTCGCGGCCTCTCGAAACCCTGGCGCCGGACCTGATGGGCCGGCTTCGCCTGACGATTTCCCCTCGGGCGCATGCCCCCATCGTGCGCCCAACCGGCGCGGATGATGGGAGCCTGTCTGCCGCCCAGTGGACAAATACGTCAAGGTAAGGATGGCATTTTATCAGTACCGTTGCATCAGCGATCAGGGTGCGGGCGCAACACTTACCCGCCAGCGTGCTTTTTACGCCGCTTATGCTTAATTTTACGTTAGCTAAAATGCACGGCAATGCCCTTTTAAGGTCCCCCGCGCCGGCGGCATGCCCCGCTTAGACCTGTCCCAGCGTCTTGATCTTGGCCTTGGGGTGGATCTCATTTTGCGACATGACGGCGGTGGCCGGGCGGAATCGCTCGATGATGGAGCGGACGAAGGGCCGGATGCCCGGACTGGTCAGCATCACCGGCGACTCACCCATCATGGCGTGGCGGTCATAGGTCTGGCGAACGGCGGTGATGAACTGCTGCAGGCGCGAGGGCGCCATGGCCAGGTTGCGCTCGTCGCCTTCGCCCACGATGGACTCGGCGAAGGCCTGTTCCCATTCCGGCGACAGGGTGATGAGGGGAATGTAGCCCTGGTCGTTGGTGTGGTTGTCGGAAATTTGGCGGGCCAGGCGGGCGCGCACGTGTTCCGTGATCTGGGTGATGTTGCGGGTATAACCCGTGGCCTCCGACACGCCTTCCAGAATGGCGGGCAGGTCGCGGATGGAGATGCGTTCGCCCAGCAGGCTTTGCAGCACACGCTGCAAGGCGCCCACGCCGATCTGGCCGGGGATGACGTCGGCCACCAGCTTCTGCTGTTCCTTGGTCAGTTCGTCCAGCAGCTTCTGCGTCTCGGCGTAGGACAGCAGGTCCGCCATGTTGTCGCGCACCACCTCGGTCAGGTGGGTGGTCAGCACGGTGGGCGGGTCGACGACGGTGAAGCCCTTGAACAGCGCCTCCTCGCGGTACGCCGGTTCGATCCACATGGCGGGCAGGCCAAAGGTCGGCTCCGTCGTCACCTCGCCCGGCAACTGGATGGGCTCGCCCCGGGGATCCATGCACAACAGCATGTTGGGGCGCACGTCGCCCCGGCCGGCCTCGATCTCCTTGATGCGGATGACGTAGCTGTTGGGCGGCAGCTGCAAATTGTCCTGGATGCGCACGGCCGGCATGATGATGCCGATCTCGCTGGCCAACTGGCGGCGCAGGCCCTTGATCTGGTCGGTCAGGCGATGGCCGGCGTCGGTGTTGATCAGCGACAGCAGGCCATAGCCCAGTTCCAGGCGGATGAGGTCGATGGCCAGGGCGGAGGAGATGGGCTCCTCCGGCGCTGGGGCGGGCGGGCCCCCGGGTCCCCCGGGGGCGCCCGGGGCGCCGCCGGCCATGGCCTCGGCGGGCTGGTCGCCCCGCGCCTTGCGCAAGCGGGGCAGGTAGTAGGCGCCGGCGAACAGGGCGATGGCCAGGGAGATGAAGGGCAGGAAGGGCAGGCCCGGCAGCAGGGCCAGGGCGCAGAGCAGGAAGGCGCTGAGGCCCATCGCGGCGGGATAGAAGCTCAGCTGCCCGAACAGCGCCTTGTCGGCCGACCCGGACGAACCGGATTTCGACACCATCAGGCCGGCGGCCAGCGAGACGATCAGCGCCGGGATCTGGCTGACCAGGCCGTCGCCGATGGTCAGCTGGGTGTAGGTGGCCCCGGCCTTCAGGAACGACATGTTCTTCTGGCCGACGCCGATGATCATGCCGACAACGACGTTGATGAAGGTGATGACCATGCCGGCCACGGCGTCGCCGCGCACGAACTTCGACGCGCCGTCCATGGCGCCGAAGAACTGGCTTTCCTCTTCCAGTTCGCGGCGGCGCTTCTTGGCCTCGCCCTCTTCGATCAGGCCGGCCGACAGGTCGGCGTCGATGGCCATCTGCTTGCCGGGCATGCCGTCCAGGGTGAAGCGGGCCGCCACTTCGGCGATACGGCCGGAACCCTTGGTGATGACGGTGAAGTTCACCATCACCAGGATAGCGAAGACCGTCACGCCGATGATGAAGTTGCCCCCCATGATGAAGCCGCCAAACGCCTGGATGACGTGGCCGGCGGCCTGGGTGCCTTCATGCCCGTGGCCCAGGATCAAGCGGGTCGAGGCCATGTTGAGCGCCAGGCGCAACATGGTGGACACCAGCAGGATGGTGGGGAAGGAGCTCATCTCCAGCGGTTTCTGGATGCTGAGCACCGTCATCAGGATGAGGACGGAGAAGGTGAAGGAAACGGCGAGCCCGAAATCCAGCAGGAAGGTGGGCAGGGGAATGACCAGCATGACCAGGATGGTCACGATGCCCAGCGCGAACAGAATCTCCGTCCGCTTCAGCAAGGCTGGCCCGGCCGTGCGCGCGCTCCCGAGGAAGGTGGCGAGCGGATTGTTGCCGGAGGCCGCGGTCTGGTCAGCCATGGTCTCTCTTTCCGGTCCCGGTCAGGGGGCCGATTATATCGCCGCCCGGTCCAACTCACCGCCCGCCGGCGGCGGAACGGCCACGCCCTCGTCACCATACTGCTTCAGCTTGTTGCGCAGGGTGCGGATGGAGATGCCGAGGATGTTGGCGGCATGCGTCCGGTTGCCCAGGCAGTGGCTGAGGGTGTCGATGATCAGGTCGCGCTCCACGTCCGCCACGCTGCGGCCCACCAGGCCGGCCGTGCCCGAGGCGCCGGGGTCGACGGACGAGGCGGGGTACGCGGCCGCGGTGGCGCGGGCGGCCACCGGGGCGACGGCGCTGTAGCCGGGTGCCGCCGGTGCCGGTTCGGCACCGGTCAGCAGGATGGCGTCGGTGCCGATCTCCGTCCCGCGGGACAGCAGCACGGCGCGGTGCATGGTGTTCTCCAGCTCACGCACATTGCCGCGCCAGCGGTGCCCCTTCAGCAGGGCCATGGCTTCCGGCCCCACCGTGCGTTCCGGCAGGCCGTTGGCCTCGGAATACTTGGTGGCGAAGTGCTGGCAGAGGACGGCGATGTCGGCCGGGCGTTCGCGCAAGGGCGGCAGGATCAGGTTCACCACGTTCAGGCGGAAGAACAGATCCTCACGGAAGCGGCCGGCCCGCACCTCCTCTTCCAGAAGGCGGTTGCTGGTCGCCAGCACGCGGATGTCCACCTTGACCGGCTGGGTCCCGCCCACCCGGTCGATCTCCCGCTCCTGGATGGCGCGCAGCAGCTTAGCCTGCAGGCGGATGTCCATTTCCGAGATTTCGTCCAGCAGCAGGGTGCCGCCGTTGGCCTCCTCGAACTTGCCAACGCGCCGCGCCACGGCGCCGGTGAAGGCGCCCTTCTCGTGGCCGAACAGCTCGGACTCCAGCAGGTTTTCCGGGATGGCGGCGCAATTGACCGAGACGAACACGGCGTTGGCCCGGCGGCTCTTGCGGTGGATGTAGCGCGCCATCAGCTCCTTGCCGGTGCCGGACTCGCCGGTGATCAGCACACTGGCGTCGCTGGGGGCAATCTGGTCGGCCAGGCGCAGCACGCTGGCCATGGACGGGTCGCGGCTGACGATGGCGTGGCTTTCCTCCGCCACCGCCTCCAGCACGGCGGCGATCAGCTGCGCGTCGGGGGGTAGCGGGATGTATTCCTTGGCGCCGGCGCGGATGGCCTTCACCGCCGCCTGCGCGTCCGTCGCGACACCGCAGGCCACCACCGGCACGGTGATGCGCTCGGCCTTCAGCGCCTCGATCAGCATGCCGACGTCAAGCTTGACGTCGATCATCACCAGATCGGCGCCCTGGCCGCCGCGCAGGGCGTTGAGCGCCCCGCCGATGCTGTCGGTGTGCGCGACCTTCGCGCCCTTCTGGAGCGCGATCTTGCCCGCCGCCGTGATGTAGCCTTCCAGCGTCCCTACGATCAGCAACCGCATCGCTCACAACCCTTTCAAACCAGGGCGCCCCACATGGGCGGCGCCCTATTCGCCCCTAGTGTCAGTCGTAATGGCTCAGCCGCAGTTCAGGCGGCAGAACCGTGTTCATCATCATTTCCAGCCGGCGCGGATTCTCCTGCCGGGCGATGGAGATGGCGCCCAGCATGAACAGCGTGTCCACGATGGTCTGGGCGTCGGTGTTGCGTTCCAGCTTCCCGGCCAGCGGCGCCAGCGCCATGTTGCCCACCAACGCGCCATAGAACGTCGTCAGCAGGGCGATGGCCATGGCGGGGCCGATGGCGGCCGGGTCCTGAAGGTTGCCCAGCATCTGCACCAGGCCCACCAGCGTGCCGATCAGGCCCATGGCCGGCGCCACTTCCGACGCGCGGCGCAGGACGGCGGCGGCGTGGCGGGAGCGGGCCTGCTGCGCCTCGATCTCCGTGCGGAGGATGCGTTCCACATCCTCGGCCGCGATGCCGTCCACCACCAGTTCGATGGCGCGGGCCTGTAGGGGCTCCACACCCTTGTCCTTCAACAGCGGCTGCAGGGTCAGCGGGCCGTTGCGCCGCGCGGCCTCCGCCATCTGCAGCACATAGCCCGAAACGTCGGCCATGTCGGAAACCGGCCGCATCAGGGCCCGCGTCAGCTGGCGGCGGCAGGCAGTCAGGTCTTCCCGCGCGAAGGAGACGATGGTGACGGCGATGGTGCCGCCCACGACGATCATCAGCGACGGCACGTTGATGAAGGCGCGGGCATGCCCGCCGAAAGCCAGGGCCGAGAATACCAGGGCGAAGCCGGCCGCCAGGCCCAGCACGGTGGTCAGGTCCAGCCCATGACGTATCCGCACCGGTTCCGGCAGCGGGGCGGACGCGGGATGGGGAGCCCCCTTGGCCTCGTTCGCCGCTTCCGGCGCCGGCACCGGCGCCGCTGCTGCCGCGCCCGTCCGTCCGCCGGGGGCGGCGGCGCGCAAGGTTGGGGAAGGGGGACGGGTGTTCACCGGGCTCTCGTCTCTTGATGCTGGTCTGGATGCTGGCGTCTTCGGCTTTAGGCGGGGGTTCGGGATCAGGTGCGCTCGGACTTGATGATTTCCGTCATGGTCACGCCCAGGCGGTCTTCCACCACCACCACTTCGCCACGGGCGACCAGGCGGTTGTTAACGTAGATGTCGATGGCTTCACCCACCTTGCGGTCCAATTCCACCACGGCGCCGCGGCCCAGCTTCAGCAGCTGGCTCACTTGCATGGTGCATTTGCCCAGCACGGCGGAAATCTGAACCGGGATGTCGTAGACGGCCTCCAGGTCTTTCACGATCGGGGCGCCATCGGCGTCCATGCCTGTTTGGCCGTCGAAATCGTCCAGGCTCATCGCTTCCCTCGTTTCTCAACCCCGGGGCCGCAGGCCCCGTCCATGTTCCCCATAACACAGTTCCCCATAACACAAGGGGGGCATCGCATAACACCCTGGCCCGACAAGGCCTATTCGCACGACGATATCCGTCGGGGCGTCACTCCGCCGCCGCGCGGCCATCCTCCAGCGGCCGGCCCAAATTGCCGGCGATGCGGTCGATCTCCGCCCACAGCGCCGCCACGTCGCGCTCGGCGCCGCCATCACCCCAGTCGGCCTTGCAGTCCAGCTCGCCCGCGCGGGGATCGGCCACCACGGCGACGGAACCGGCGAAGCCCTGGCGCGCCGCCATGTCCTCGATCTTTTCCTTGATGGGGGCCAGCCAGTTCTCATGCACCCGCACCAATAGGCGCGGTTCGTCCGACAGCTCCGCCAGGAAGGAGGACACCGTCGCTTCCACCTCCACCAGGCCGTGGCGCTTGACCATCGCCGGGAAGATCTTGCGGACGATGGCCAGCGCGATCCGCACGGTGTTCTGCGACCGCAAGGCCCGGGCCTGCGTCTCCGCCTGGATCAGCTGGGCGACACTGCCCTGCAGCTGGCCCAGCACGTGGGCCAGCGCCTGCGCCGACTGGTCGGCGCCGGCCGCCATGCCCTCGGCGTGGCCCTGGGCGTAGCCCGCCTCGCGGGCCATGCGCACCTGTTGCTGCAGGTCGGCCAGGCTGAAGGTCGGTTCCGGCGGCGGCGGGGGTGGGGGCGGTGGTTCCGGCGGCCGCTCCGGCATCGGCGGCGGCAAATCCTCCGCCACCTCGACGCGGCGGCCCTCGGGGTCGAAGGAATTGTCGAACAGGAACCTGCGGATGTTGGTCATAGGCTCACGTCCGCGCTCAATTTTCCTGGTACAGCCAGTTGCGGATGATGGACACGGCCTCCTCCGGATGTTTCTCGACGATCTCACCCACCTTGCGCAGCGAGGACGCGCGAACGCGGCCGTCCACCCGGTTGATGTCGATCATCTGTTCCAGTTCCTCGTTGGCCTGTGCCGCCTCCAGCGCCAATTCGCGGGCCAGGGCGCCGCCGCCGGGGCCCGCCAACTGGGGCACGCCGCTGTCGGACAGCAGGTCCGGCTCCTCGTCCAGCTGGGGCGTGCGGTCCAGGGCGCGCGCGACCAGCGGCCGGATGACCAGCAGGATGACCAGGATGGCGACGATGGCCAGCACGATGGTCTCGGCGATGCGGAACACGTCCTGCTTGGGCAGGCCGAACAGCGTCTCTTCCTTGGCGTCCAGTTCGCCTTCGGGGGTGGCGAACTTCATGCTGACGACGTCAACCGTGTCCCCGCGTGAGCCGTCATAGCCGATGGAGGAACGCACCAGCGACGCCAGCTTCTGCAACTCGTCGTCCGAGCGCGGCTGGTACTGGGCGACCCCCTTGTCGTCGGGCGCGTAGTTGCCGTCGACCAGCACGGCGACCGACAAGCGGCGCACCTGGCCCGCCTCGCGCTCATGGACCTTCACGGTCTTGCTGATCTCGTAATTGATGCGCTCGTTGGCCTTGGTGCTCTTGGAACTGGACGCGCCGTTGCTGGCGTTCTCGGCGTTGGCGGAGGGCAGGTTGTTGGCCACCGTCACCGGGTCCTGGCCTTCCTTGTTGATGTCTTCCGAGTTCTCGTTGTTGGTCTCGGTCGAGCGCACGACCTGGCTGTCGGGGTCGAAGATCTCGCTGTTGGTGGTGATGCGGTCGAAATCCATGTCGACCGTCACCTCGGCCCGCACCTTGCCCATGCCCACGGTGCGGCCCACGATCTCCTCGACCTTGTCGGTCAGGCGCTGCTGATAAGCGAGGCGCTTTTCCTCCGCCGTCGCCATCATGGCTTCCTTGCTGTCGGACCCCATGCCGCGGGCCAGCAGGTTGCCCTTGTCGTCCACCACCGACACCATGTCGGGCTGCAGCCCCGGCACCGACGCGGCGATCAGGTGCTGGATGCTGGCGACCTGTTCCTTTTTCATCTGCTGGCCGGGGCGCAGGCGCAGGACGACGCTGGCGGTGGCCTTCTGCGTGTCGCGGCTGAACAGCTCCCGCTTGGGCAGCACGAGGTGGATGCGCGACTGCTGCACCGGGGCCAGCGTGTTCACCGTGCGCGACAACTCACCCTCCAGCGCGCGCAGCTGCTGGACGGACTGCATGAAGCTGGTGGTGCCCAGGCCCTCAGGCTGGTTGAAGATTTCGTAGCCGACATTGCCGCCGGTGGGCAGGCCCTGTTGGGCCATCAGCATGCGGATGCGCCCCACCTGGTCGGCGGGCACCTCGATCCGGGTGCTGTCGGGGCTGACCTGATAGGGCACCTTGGGCTGCATCTGGTCCAGCTGCTGCACGATGGCGCCGCCGTCGCTGGGCGACAGGTCGCTGTACAGCAGGGCCATGTTGGGCGACGAGCCGTTGAACAGCAGGAAGCCGAACAGGGCGATGATCAGCAGGGCCACGCCACCGATGGCGCCCAGCCGCACCGGGCCCAGATTACGCAAGGTCTGCAAAAGGTTTTCCAAGGTCCGCTCCCGGCCGGCGGTCACCGAAAAATCACAGGGGAGTCTATACTGTCGACTCAGCGTTTGCGAGGATTCTGGGAACGTTCAGGGAATGAAACAGGGGGTGCCCGGCAAAATTTTCCTACACCTTGGAAAGTGTGTCATTTGCGTCACGCATTTTGCCAGGGTGGGCGGTGTTGCATTCAACAAGGGTTGCTCGGGGCATTGTTTTTGCAAATTGCAACGATTCAGAAGCGGGCGGCCCTTGACTTTATTTCGGTGATTAGCTAAATACCATTCCCATGAATCGCGTCTTCAAAGCCCTGGCCGATCCCAGCCGCCGCCGCATCCTGCAGTTGCTGCGCGATGGGCCGCTGTCCGCCGGTGATATCGCCCGCCACTTCGATCTGGCCAAGCCCACGCTGTCCGGCCATTTCGCCGTGCTGCGCGAGGCCGATCTGGTGGACCAGGAACGCCAGGGCACCACCATCTACTACCGCCTGAAGCTGTCGGTGCTGGAGGAGGCGCTGTCGGGCCTCATGGACAGCATGGGGATAGGGCAGGGAGAGCCGGGGGCGGCGGGCGACCTGCTGAAACAGGAGAAATAGCGTCATGTCCGCGCGCACCCATTGGATTCTCACGGTTCAGATCCTGGCGCTGATGGTGGGCGCCAGCATGTATACGCTGTGGCGGCTGGGGCCGGACGTGTCGTTGCCGGTGCATTTCGATGCCGCCGGTCATCCAACCCGTTTCGCCCACGCCCCCTGGGCGTTGGGGATTGGGCCGCTGATGGCGCTGGTCCTGGCCGTGGCGTTGCCGCTGATGGCGCGTCTCCTGCCGATGGCGGAGAATCTGGAGCGGTCGGCCGCCGCCTGGCGCATATCCCGCCTGTCCGTCCTGGGCGTGCTGGCGATGACGCATCTGGGGCTGGCGGTCACGGCCTTGGGGCATCCGATGGATCTGCGACGGCTGCACGCCTTCGCGCTGGGCCTGGCCATGGCGGTGATCGGCAATGTCCTGGGCAAGGTGCGGCCCAACCATCTGTTGGGCATCCGCACGCCCTGGACCAAGGCCGACGACTGGGTGTGGGACCGGACGCATCGCTTCGGCGGTTGGCTGACCGTGGCCGGCGGCCTGATCCTGATGGCGCTGGCGCTGTTCTTGCCCCCGGGCATTCTGCGCGGCCCCAGCCTCAGCGTCAGCGTGGTGATGACCGTGGCGATCATCGCCTGGGTCCGTTCCTACCTCTACTGGCGTGTGCGGCCAAGCCGCCCGCTTTAGCCGGGGACCATCAGCCCCGGCACCGTCAGCAAGGTGACGCCCAGCCGCACCCACATCACCACCAGGACCAGCATGGAGGCCATGTAGGCCGTGGCGCGGTGGATGACGTTGTTATAGGTCAGGTGGATCAGACCCTGGACCAGGCGTAGGGCCACATAAGCCCAGGCCAGGGCCTCATAGAGATGGTCGCCCTGATGCAGGACCATCAACACCGTGCAGATGACATGGAACAGCGGCGGCGCCTCCATGAGGTTGTCGAAGGCGCGCTGGCCCGTGGCCAGTTCCTCCGGCTGCGTGCCGGCGGCGAAGTTGCGGAAGTAGGACAGGCCGACGTTCCCCTGCCTGACCGCCCGCACCCGCAGCGCGAACAGGCGGATGCCCACCAGCACGGTGAACAGGAACAGGGCCAACATGGGGAAGAACAGGGCGATGCTGCTTGTCATGACGATCCGTTGCTTTGGGGACATTCCATAAACAACGTATGGTTTTCCGCGGCGACGGGAAGGGCGGATCGCGGGACCTGGACCGATGGCGATAAAGAAAGACGGCGCGCGGGGTACCTCCCGCGCGCCGTCAACGTTCTCCCCAGAGGGATCAGGTGATCAGAACCGCACCTTGGCCGTGGCCAGGAACTGGCGTGGCGGCTGGGGGAAGGCGCCCAGGGGGCCGTTGTCGTCGGCCTCGATCAGGTTGACCTTGCGATCCAGCAGGTTGCGCACCGTCAGGCCCAAATCCAGCGTGTCCTGGCCCTTGGGCGTCCACGTCCAGGTGGTGTTCCACAGGGCGTAGCCGCCGCTGATGCGGCTGTTCTGGTTGTCGTAGGCGTAGTCGCCGAACATCTCCACCCACAGCTTGGCCGACACGCCCCACTCCGGCAGGCCCTGGTTCAGGGCGATGCTGCCGGTGTGGCGGGGCACCCCCTGGATACGCTTGCCGGTGAAATCATGTTCCACCAGGGTGTCGGCCTCCACGAACTTGTCCCGCAGCCAGTAGGCCTCGGTATAGCCGTAGGTGACGTCGGCCGACAGGTGCGGCACCACGCTGTCCAGCCGGGCCGTTCCCTGCAGCTCAACGCCTTGCGACAACTGCTTTCCGGTATTGATGGTGCGCTGGACGCCGTTGACCTCCAGCACCTGCAGCAGGTCGTTGCGTTGCAGCCGGTAAACGGTGACGCCGCCCGACAGCAGGCCGCCGAAGGCGTCGCCCTTCACGCCCGCCTCGACATTGTCCGCCAGCTCGGGGTTCAGACCCTTTTCCCGCGAGCGGAACGACCACAGGGGGCCGAAGCCCGAAGAGAAGCCCTGGCCATAGGCGACATAGGCGCTGACCTGGGGCGTCACCTTCCAGGTGGCGGACGCCTTGGGGCTGAAGTGGCTGTTGCTGTCGTCCGCCGTGCCGCCCGGCGTGATGGTGCCGTCGGCGCCGCCGCTGGTGGTGGGGCCGAAATCGACGTGCCGCTGGAAATGATCATAGCGGCCGCCCACGTCCAGGGTCACCGGACCGATGGTGCGGTCGACCTGGACATAGCCGGCATAGGCCCGGTCGCGGCCATAGGCGTTGAGCAGCACATCGCTGACCCAGTCGCTGGTGTTGAGATCGGCTCCGGTCTGGATGCTGCGCTGCTGGCCATAGAAATAGGTGTCGTCCAGCTGCCCGGTCCAATGCTCGGTATGATGGGCGCGCACCTGTTCGAAACTGACCCCGCCCAGCACCTGCCAGGGGCCGCGGGTCCAGGCCAGTTGCTGCTCGCCATAGCCGGTCACGGTGTTGCCGTCGACCCGAAATCCGGTGAAGGTCACGCTGCCGGCCGTCGGGTCGTATTCGTTCGCCGCCCCTTGCAGGGCGGACGTCAAGGCCTGGCGGATATGCAGCTTGGTGGTGGCCACCAGCCCCTCGTCCAGATCCACTTCGTACGTGGCGGTCGCGGTCGCCATGCGCTTGTTGAAGCCGGCGTTGTCCTCGTTCCAGTTGGCCTTGCGGCCGCCGGGCAGGTCGATCAACTCGCCCCGGCTGTCCACCGGCAGTTCGCCGGCCAGTCCCTGGCGCGTGTCGACCCAGGTGGCGGTGACGGTCAGGCGGCCGGCCGTCCCCATGTCCAGGACATGCTTCAGGAACAGGTTGCGCTCCCGCCGGCTGGTGCGGTCGCGCCAGCCATCGCCGCGCTCGCTGCCCACATCCACCAGCAGGGCGCCGCCCTGCACGGTTGGGGTCTGCAGCAGGGCGTCGGCGTGCAGCCAGCCGTCGCTGCCGGCCTGCAGCGTGACTTCCCGCAGCGGCTGGTCGGTAACGTCGCGCGTCTGGTAGTTGATGGTGCCGCTGATGGCGCCACGGCCGTACAGGGCCGACATCGGGCCCCGCACCACGTCCACCTTTCCCACAGCACCGAACGGCAACTGTTCCAGGTCGACCTCCCCGTCGCCGGTGACGAAGGGCACGCCGTCCATCAGCACGACCAGGGTGTCGTTGTGGATCTTGTTGGGCACGCCGCGCAGGCTGATCGAGGTGTAGGTGCCCATGTCGTTCTTCGACACCAGCACGCCCGGCAGGTCCGTCAGTTCGTCACCAATGAACAGCACGCCCTTTTGCTCGAAATCGGCGCGCGAAACCGTCGACACGCTGGCCGGCACGTCGCGCAGGGCTTCGGCCCGGCGGGTGGCGGTCACCACGATCTGGTCCAGGGGGGACTGGGTGTCATCGGCGGCGGTGACGGAGGGGGCCTGCGGCGCGGCCGGCGCGGCGGACGTCTGTCCGCCGGTGGTATGGGGGTCGTCGGTATGTCGGTCGTCGGTATGGTCGGCGGTATAGGAGGCGAACACGTCTGCGGCCAGGGCGGCCGAAGCCGGAACGACGGGCGAACCCGCCAGGATGGTGGACAGCAGCAACAGACGGCGCATCGTTACAGAAGCCTCCTTAAGGTCTTTGCAAATGAGGATGTTGGAAACGGCGCCGGTTTACCCCATCCCGGCGGCGCTGCGAAGGGATGATGCTGCCACGCTGGGGGATGGGCGGTATGTCCAGGCCGGCGGGGTGCCGGCGCCGATGTCCAGGCCGCATCTGTAGCGGGGGGTCAGCCTAAGGCGCTCATACTTTTAGGATAATGCTTGGGCTCAGGCTATAACTTATAAGACAGCGGGAATCGGGATCCGCGGCATTTTGCCCCCTTTGCGGGACATGCCGGTCGGGGTGCCTGAGTGCGGTTCGGGGCGCGAATGCGGATGCGTGGACTGACAGGGCTGGGCCGGGCGCCCGCCGTCCAGGGGGCGGCGGTGTTTCGGCCGGCTGCCCGCAATAGCGCGTCTTTCGCCGTTTTTCCTCAGGATCGCGCCGCCGTCCGTCCCCGCATCCGTCCGCCTTCGGAGCCATCCTGATGAAACGCCCCCTGGCCATCGCCGCGCTGGCCCTTGCCCTGGTCTGCCTGTACGGCGGATACCGCGTGTGGGGCGCCAAGTCCTGGCAGGGCCCGCCCGTCGCCGAGGCCGCCGGCCCGGCGGGCAAGCAGCCGCCCCGCCGGGGCAATGACGGCCCCGTGCCGGTGGTGACGGCGCGCGTGCGCCGGGGCGCCATGCCGGTGGACGTGACGGCGGTGGGCACCGTGCAGCCCATCTCCACCGTGCAGGTGCGCGCCCGCATCGACAGCCAGCTGATGGAAGCGAAGGTGGAGGAAGGGCAGGAGGTCAAGGCCGGTGACCTGTTGTTCCTGCTGGACCAGCGCCCGGCCAAGGCGGCCTTGATGCAGGCGGAGGCCAACCTGGCCCGCGACCAGGCCAACCTTGGCCAGGCGCGGTCGGACGCCCAGCGCAATGCCGGCCTGTTCGCCCGGGGTGCCGTCTCCCTGCAACAGAACGAACAGGCGGCCGCCACGGCCAAGGCGCAGGAGGCCACGGTGCTGGCCGACCAGGCGGCGGTGGACCAGGCGCGGTTGACCCTGGCCTTCACCGAAATCCGCTCCCCCATCGACGGGGTGGTGGGCAGCATCCAGTTGCGGCCCGGCAACCTGGTGAAGGGCAGCGACAGCGGCTCCACCCTGACCGCCCTGGTGCAGGTCGCCCCGATCAACGTCACCTTCACCGTGCCGGAGAAGCATGTGACGGTGGTGCGCCAAGCCCTGCGGTCGACGGCCCCGCCATCGGTGGCGGTGAAGACCGGCGACGGTTTGGTCAGCGCCACCGGGCGCCTGGTCTTCATCGACAACACAGTGGACCAGCAATCCGGCACCATCCAGCTGAAGGGGTTGTTTCCGAACAAGGATCGCGCGCTGTGGCCGGGCCAGTTCGTGAACGTGACCTTGCACCTGGGGGCGGAGGCGGACGTCTTGTCCGTGCCGGCGGTGGCGGTGCAGCGCGGCCAGGCCGGCGCCTATGTCTTCGTCGTCAAGTCCGACGACACCGTGGACATGCGGCCGGTGACGGTGGCGCGCTTCACCGAACAGGGGGCCGTGATCGCCACCGGCCTGGAGGCGGGCGAGCGGGTGGTGACCGAGGGGCAGTTGCGCCTGGTGCCGGGCGCCAAGGTGACGGAACCTCCCGCCGGGCAAACGCAGGGCCAGGGTGGCCTTGAGGCCGACGGCGTGCCGGCGCCCGAGGCCGCCACCGGCGCCAGCGTCGGCCGCGCCAGCCCCGAGCAGGCGAACGGAAAGGCGCGGACGTGAACATTTCCGAGCTTTGCATCCGCCGGCCGGTGATGACCGTCCTGCTGACGGCGGCCCTCATCTTCGGCGGCGTGCTGGCCTATCGATACCTGCCGGTGGCGGCGTTGCCGCGGGTGGACTTCCCGGTCATCAGCGTCAACGCCTCGCTGCCCGGCGCCAGCCCGGACACCATGGCGTCGTCGGTTGCCATCCAGATGGAGCGTGAGTTCTCCACCATCGCCGGCATCGACAGCATCACCTCGACCAGCGTCCAGGGCAGCACGACGGTCAACATCCAGTTCGAGCTGGACCGCGATATCGACAGCGCGGCGCTGGACGTGCAGGCGGCCCTGTCGCGGGTGCAGCGCCGCTTGCCCATCGAGATGACGACCCCGCCCAGCTATCGCAAGGTCAACCCCGCCGACCAGCCGGTGCTGCTGCTGACCTTGAGCAGCCCCACCTTGCCGCTCAGCCAGGTGGACGAGTATGCGGAGACGCTGCTCAGCCCCGCCATCTCCACCCTCAGGGGCGTGGCGCAGGTCCAGGTCTGGGGGGCGCAGAAGTTCGCGGTGCGCATCCGTTTGGACCCGGAGGCGCTGACCGCCCGTGGTCTGGGCGTGGACGAGGTGCAGAACGCCATTGCCGCCGCCAATTCCAGCACACCGGTGGGTGTGGTTTCCGGCGCCTCCCAGCAGCTGATCCTGGAGACCAACACCCAGCTGTTCGACGCGCAGAGCTTCGCCCACCTGGTCATCGCCACCCGCAACGGCGCACCGGTGCGCCTGGGCGACGTCGCCACCGTCATCGACGGGGTGGAGAACGACAAGACCGCCAGCTGGTACAATGGCACCACCCGCACCATCGTGCTGGCCATCCAGCGCCAGCCCGACGCCAACACGGTGGAGGTGGTGGACGCGGTGAGGCGGGTCATCCCCACCTTCAAGGCCAGCCTGCCACCCTCCGTCGACATCAACGTGCTGATCGACCGATCGCTGTCCATCCGGGCGGCGGTGGAAGATGTGCAGTTCACCCTGCTCCTGACCATCGTCCTGGTGGTGATGGTCATCTTCCTGTTCCTGCGCAAGGTCAGCGCCACCCTCATCCCCGGCATCGCCGTGCCCATCTCCCTCATCGGCGCCGCCGGCGCCATGAAGGCTTTCGGCTTTTCCATCGACAACATCTCGCTGCTGGCCCTGACCCTGTCGGTGGGCCTGGTGGTGGACGACGCCATCGTCATGCTGGAAAACATCGTCCGCTATATCGAGGAGGGGATGAGCCCTTTCGAGGCGGCGCTGAAGGGCAGCCGGGAGATCGGCTTCACCATCGTCTCCATCACCCTGTCGCTGGTGGCGGTGTTCATCCCCATCTTCATGATGGGCGGCGTGGTGGGCCGGCTGTTCCATGAGTTCGCGGTGACGGTGACCCTGGCCATCGCCGCCTCGGCGCTGACCTCGTTGACCCTGACGCCCATGCTGTGCAGCCGCTTCATCCACCATGACGGCCACGCCAAGCCCAACCGGTTCCAACGGGTGACGGAGGCCGGGTTCGAGGCCTGGCTCCGGGGCTATGACCGCACCCTGACCTGGTGCCTGGGCCACCGTCGGGTGGTGGTGGCCGTGTTCCTCGCCACGCTGGTGGGCACCGTCGTGCTGTTCCAGCAGGTGCAAAAGGGCTTCTTCCCCACGGAGGACAACGGCCAGATCTTCGCCCAGACCGAGGCGCGGCAGGACATCTCCTTCGATGCCATGATCGCCTTGCAGCGGCAGGCCGCCGCCGCCGTGGCCAGGAACCCCTATATCGAGACCTTCATCTCCTCCGTCGGTGGCGGGGGCGGCGGCAACGCCACCAACACCGGCCGCATCTTCATGTCGCTGAAGGACCGCGCCCACCGGCCCAACATGGAGGCGGTGATCCAGAGCCTGCGCCAGGACGTGGCGGGCATCGCCGGCATCAACGTCTTTTTCCAGCCGGTGCAGAACCTCAACGTCTCCGGCCGCCAGTCCAAGAGCCTGTATCAGTACACGCTGCAGGGCCTGGACCAGCCGGCGCTGTATCAATGGTCGGACCGGCTGATGCGGAAGATGGCGCAGATGCCGCAACTGCAGGACGTGACCAGCGATTTGCAGCTGTCCGGCCAGAACGCCTCCATCCATGTGGATCTGGACAAGGCCTACATGCTGGGCCTGACGGCGGAGAACCTGCGCTCCAGCCTCTACAGCGCGTTCGGCACCCGCCAGATCTCCACCATCTACACGCCCACCAACGATTACGAGGTGATCCTGGAACTGTCGCCGGAGGCGCAGAAGTCGGCCGACGTGCTGAACCGCATCTACATCCGGTCCGATAGCGGCAAGCTGGTCCCCCTGGGCGCCGTGGCCCGCATCGACCGCACCTCCGGCCCCATCAGCGTCAACCACCAGGGCCAGCTGCCGGCCGTCACCCTGTCCTTCAACCTGGCCCCGGGCGTGTCGTTGGGCGCCGCCGTCACGGCCATCGAGGGTGTGCAGCGCGAGATCGGCATGCCCGACAGCATCGCTGGCAGCTTCCAGGGCACGGCCCAGGTGTTCCAGCAGGCGCTGGCCAACCAGGGACTGCTGCTGCTGGCGGCGGTGGTGGTGATCTACATCGTGCTGGGTGTGCTGTATGAAAGCTTCATCCACCCGCTGACCATCCTGTCCGGCCTGCCGTCGGCGGCGGTGGGGGCGGTGGGCTCCCTCATGCTGTTCGGCTTCGACCTCAGCGTCATCGCCATCATCGGCGTGCTGATGCTGATCGGCATCGTGAAGAAGAACGCCATCATGATGATCGACTTCGCGCTGGAGGCCCGGCGCGACGGTGCCGCCCCGCAGGACGCCATCTACCGCGCCTGCCTGCTGCGCTTCCGGCCCATCATGATGACCACCATGGCGGCCTTGATGGGCACCCTGCCCATAGCCCTCGCCTCAGGCGCCAGTGCGGAGCTGCGCCAGCCCCTGGGCGTGGCCGTGGTCGGCGGCCTGGTGGTGTCGCAGTTGCTGACCCTCTACATCACCCCGGTGCTGTACCTCTACATGGAGGACTTCAGCCGCTGGATCGACCGCCTACTGCACCAAGGCAAGGCCCGGCGCGCCGCCCGCCGCCTGGTCCCGGCGAACACCGACGGGCGGGCCGACGCGGCGGAGTAGGCACGTCCGGAGCGGCCTGGGTGGCCTCCGCCTTCAGCCAGCGCGAACGCCGCGCAGGAAGTGGTCCACATCGCCCCGCATGCGTTCAGCGTTGCGGGCCAGTTCGCTGGATGCCGACAACAGCTTCTGCGCGACGGCCCCCGTTGTGGCGGCCGCTTCGGTCAAACCGCCGATGTTGGCCGTCATTTCCTGTGTCTCGCTGGCCGCCTCGGTGACGTTGCGGGCGATTTCCCGCGTCGCCGCCCCCTGTTCCTCCACGGCGGCGGCGATGCCGGACGAGATGTCGCGAATCTGGTCGATGACGGTGCTGACGGCGCGGATCGCGGCGACGGCCTCCGCCGTCTCCTGCTGCACGCCGGCGACCTGGGCGGTGATCTCTTCCGTGGCTCGGCCGGTCTGGGTCGCCAGGCTCTTCACTTCGCTGGCGACCACGGCGAACCCTTTGCCGGCCTCGCCGGCCCGGGCGGCCTCGATGGTGGCGTTCAAGGCCAGCAGGTTGGTCTGGCTGGCGATGCCGGCGACCAACTGGACCACCTCCCCGATCCGCACCGCCGACTGTGACAGACTGACCATCATGGTGTTGACCTTGTCGGTCTGTTGCGCCGCCTCGATGGAGACGCGGGCCGCCTCCGCCACCTGCCGGCTGATCTCGCTGATCGACGTGTACAGTTCTTCCGACGCGGCGGCGACCGTCTGCACGTTGCCGCTGGCCTGGTTGGCCGCCGTGGCGGCGTCGTGGGCCTGGACGCTGGCCTTGTCCGCCACGGCGCTCATGGTTTCCGTCGTCTGGTGGATTTCGCCGGCGGCATCCGCGCTGCGTTGGATCAGGCCCATCACGCTTTGCTCAAAGGTGTCGGCGATGGCCAGCCGCTCGCCTTTCCGCGCCTCGGCGGCCCGGTCTTCAGCCTCGCGTCTTTCCTCTTCCTTCCGATCCAGTTCGCGCAGACTGTCACGAAAGACGGTGAGCGCCTGGGCCAATTTGCCGATCTCATCCCCCCGGGTGGCATAGGTGATGGTGATATCCCGATCCCCATGGGTCAGTCGGACCATGGCATCGGTGATCGCTGCCAGCGGATGGGTGATGGTGCGCACCAAATACAGCGACAGCGCCAGGATGGCCAGACTGACCGCCGCCAGTCCGATGCCGTAGGTCATCAGCCGCTGGTGAAACAATTCATCGATGTCATCGATGTAGACGCCGGCGCCGACCACCAGCTTCCAGGGAGTGTACGGCCGGATCGAGGCCAGCTTCGCCACGGCGGGGTCGCCCTGCTTGCGGGGGAAAGAATACGCGACGTCGCCGCCGCCGGCCCGCGCGGCCTCCATGAACAGTCGGATGAAGGGAACGCCGTTGGGGTCCGTCCGGTTGCTCTGGTCCTTGCCTTCCATCTGGGGTTGCGGTCCGACGACCAGGGCGGTGCCGGTATCGGTATAGACGAAAACGTAGTTGCCGTTGGCGAAGCGGATGGCGCGAATGTCCGCCTCGGCCCGTTCCAGGGCTTCCGCGTCCGTCAATTTCCCCTGTCCCGCCAGGTCGTGATAATGGGCCAGAAGGCTCGTCGCCGCCTCAACCTGTCGCACCATCTGTTCCTTACGGCCATCAAGCATCAGGGCCCGCTCATGGAAAGTGCTCAAGATCGCAATGATCATCATCGCGGCCATGGGCAGAAGCACGGCGACCAGGATTTTCCATCTGACGCCGACAGATTTCGGCATTCCAACCTCCCTTTCTGGACTTGCCATACAAAGGGATTAAGGCGCGATAACGGAGGATTTCAAGGATAAATGAGGGTGAGGCATTTTTAAAATAAGGATAGGGTCGTACAATGTCTATTAATATTAGAAAAGTCGCTGATTGGAGAGAGCAGTTAACCTGCTAATATTTTTGTGACCAAAAAATTCAGATAACCTTCCCTTCGAACGGATGGCTGCCATCGCGGCTCTCCACCTCGATCACCCACAGGTCGGGGTCGCGGCGGGTGGCGCGCTCGATGAAGGCGTCGGCTTCGGATTCCGGCACCTGGGCGCCGTTCAGGCCGGGGAACCAGCCGAGATTGCCGGCCATGTCGCGGCTCTGGGTGTAGACCTTGGCGCCTTGGAAGGGGATGACCACCTTCAGCAGGATCAGTCCGCTCTCCGCCTCGCCCTTGCGCAGGACGTAGACGGGGATGCTGTCGGCGGCGCAGCGGCGCAGGTGCAGCTGGACCCAGAGGGCGGTGGACAGCCGGTCGTCGGACATGGGCCAAGCTCCTGAAAAATCGGCCGGGAAAAGTCTTCAAGCGGGGGATTGCGGCTTGCCATCCGCGTCCTGCCCCGGGAAGGTGCGCCGGTATCTATAGGTTCCCACTTTCCTTGAGGCCAGTCCCATGCCGCAATCCGCCCTTCCGGCCCGCCGTTTCGGTCGCGTCCTCCTCACCAACGACGATGGCATCAACGCCCCGGGTCTGGCCCTGCTGGCGGAACTGGCGGCGGAGATCGCGGACGAGGTCTGGGTGGTGGCGCCGGAAAAGGACCAGAGCGGCATGTCCCGCGCCGTGACCCTGATGGCGCCCTTGCGGGTGGAGGAGCGGGGGCCCCGCCGCTACGCCGTGACCGGAACGCCCAGTGACTGCGCCATCTTTGGCCTGCGCCACCTGCTGAAGGACTCAGCCCCGGATTTGGTACTGTCCGGTGTCAACCGAGGCGCCAATGTCGGGGACGAGGTGCCTTATTCCGGCACCGTGGCGGCCGCTCTGACCGCCCGCCTGCTGGGTGTCCCCGCCATCGCCTTCAGCCAGGTCGTCACCGACCGGACGCATGTGCGCTGGGACACGACCCGGGCCTTGCTGCCCCGGGCGCTGGATCATGCGCTCGGCCTGCGCGTGGCCGGCAACGCCGTGCTGAACGTCAACTTCCCCGATCTGGACGCGGCCGATGTCGGCGACGTCGTGGTGACGCGGCAGAGCCGGGGCACGCTGGATCGCATCGATGTCGAGGCCCGCACCGATCTGCGCGGTGGCAATTACTACTGGATGTCCTTCCGCCGCCATATGCCCATCCTGGGCCCGGACACCGACGCCGGCGCCCTGAAGCACGGCCTGATATCCATCACCCCCATCGGTTTCGACATGACTGCCCCGGAAGGCATAGCCTGACAGAGACCACCCTGGCCCGCCCCTTGCTTTCGTATAAGGCTAAGGGGGCCGGCGGCCGGTCCCCATGTACGCCCAGGTCCCTGTGAGGGCCAGGCAAGCCAAGGGGTTCCGCCATGACGGGGGTATCGGTTTTCCAGGGAAAGATTTGCCGGGTGGGCAAGACCGTGCTGGCCGTGGGGCTGGCGCTGGGCGCCCTGAGCGGGTGCGTGGTGGTCGATGCCGCCGGCACGGCCGTGGGCGCGGCGGCGGATGTGGCCGGCACGGCGGTCAGCACCACGGCCAAGGTGGTCACGGCACCCGTCCGCTGACGGTCACCCCAGCTCGATGCGATTGCGGCCGGCGTTCTTGGCGCGGTAGAGCGCCGCGTCGGCCGCCAGGTTCAGGGCCTTGGCGTCCAGTCCGGGCCTCAACCCCACCACGCCGCCGGAGAACGTCACCTGGAACTGGGTGTCGCCGTGGACGTAGGGGATTTCGCTGAACTGCTGGCGCAACAGGTCCAGCCGTTCCGCCGCGTCCTTGGCATTGGTGTGGGGCATCAAGACGGCGAATTCCTCGCCGCCATAGCGTCCGATCATGTCGGTGCGCCGCAGCCGTTGTTGCAGCAGTCGGGACAGCCCCTTGATCACGCGATCGCCGGCACTGTGGCCATAGCTGTCGTTGACTTTCTTGAAATGGTCGATATCCAGCATGGCGAAGGACAGGTTCGTCCCGTCGCGTTGAGCGCGCGCGACCTCCGCCGCCAGCAGATCCTGGATCATGGGGTGATTGTAGGCGCCGGTCAGGCCATCGCGTACCATCAGCGCCTTCAACTGGCGGGCCCGGCGGGCGCGGGCGCGCACGGTTTCGGCCAGGTCGCCCAGGTCGACCGGCTTGGTCAGATAGGCGTCGACGCCCGTGCGCACGGCGTAGCGCTGCGTTTCCGCGTCCAGGTCCGCCGTGAGGAAGACGATGGGCAGGGCCAGCAGGGCGTCATACTGGCGCAAGACCGACGCCAGCTCGAAACCCGTGCATTGGGGCATGATCAGGTCGGTGACCATGAGGTCGGCGTTGTGGTCGTACAAGGCCTCCACCGCCTGTAATGGATCGGTCACCAGCCGGGTGTGCATGCCGGCCGACTGCAGCGCCGTCTCATAATAGGCGCCCAGGGTGGCGTCGTCGTCCACGATCAGGATGCGCAACGGCTGGTCCGGTTCGCGCTCCGTCAGGCGATCCAGATGATCAACCAGGGCGTTGGCGTCGGGCGGCTTCACGACATAGGCGTCGCAGCCGGCCCGCGCCGCCGCCAGGCGGGCGGCAAAGCCCGTGGCCGACGAAAGCGCGATGGTCGGTATCTTGCGGCCCCTGGCGTCGGCCAGTTGGGCGGAGCCCGGCGCCATGTCATGTGGGTTCACATCCAGGATCACCGCTTCCGGCGCCGATCGGCCCGCCGCCGCCGCCAGCCCCGCGGCGTCCTGGAAGATGGTCATCTCATAGCCGTAGGCGGCCAGGATCTCACCCAGGTCGCCAGCCTCCTCGCCATGCCCCCTCATCAGATAGACGGTGCGCAACGTGCCGTGCGGGGCGGGGGTTGGGGCGGTGGGCAGGGATTCGACCGGGGCGGGGGGGGCGGCGGCGGTCACCGACCGCTCCAGTCCGGCGATGGCCTCCCACAGGGCGGTGGGGGGGATGCCCCCCGGTTGGTTCACCACCCCTTCCAGCGCCCGGGCGGCTACAGTGAGTTCCGGCAGGCCGAACGTGGCGCCAGACCCCGCCAGGGCATGGGCCATGCGCGCCATTTCCATGCGCGCGCGCTGGGTGGCGTCAGTGTCCGGATCGGTGACCGCCTTCGCGGCCTGGCGTATCTGCGCCAGGCGATCGGGCAGGCCGGCCGTGAAGTCCTGGCGGATCTTCCGCACCCGCGCCAGCAACTCCTCGGGTAGGGATGCCGTCGACGGCATATCGGAGAAGGTGTCGGTGCTCATGTCTAGCCGATGCCGTTCCATAGCTCGCGCACGGTGTCGGGTAGGCCCATGGGATCGAAGGGCTTCGCGAGGACCCCCACGGCACCCAGCGACTTGAACCACGCCACGTCCGATGGCTGCGACTTGGCGGTCATGAACGCGACGGGAATGGCCCCCAGGGCAGGGCGCTGGCGCAGGGCGGCCAAGGTGGCGGGACCGTCCATGACCGGCATCATGGCGTCCAGCAGGACAAGCTGCGGCGTCCAGTCCTCCAGGAGTTCGAGCGCCCGGGCGCCGGATTCCGCCATCCGCACGTCGAAGCCGCCGACATGGCGCAGGCTGAGTTCCACGATGGCACGGATGTCGGGCTCGTCATCAACATAGAGGATGCGGTTCAGTGCTTCGGCCATGCTGCCTCGGGATTCTGAGCGGGAAGGGGCGCCGTCCTCGGTATTAATGATGTAACAGGGTAACTGTGGGCAAGGGCGCGCGCAAATGGAGTCGGGCTGCGCCCTTATGGTGGACCCCGGCCCGCGCGGCGGTCCCTTTGGCCGAAAGGGCCGCCATGCGTCGAAATCTCCCCTGCTCAGGGGTGACATGCCGCATGAGCCCTTGGAAAACGTGGCGGAACGCGCTAGATATCCGGCCGCCCGGGAGGTAAAGCGGCGTGCCGTCGACCCCCCGGTTTTTTTCGTGCGGGTCCCTTCGGGCCCGCGCTCGTTTTTGAACTTCCCCCGCGCCGGCTTCATATCTTTGCACCGGACGTTGGACGACGGAGCCCCCTTATGCCCCGCAGCACACCGCTGGACGATATTCGCAACATCGGCATCATCGCCCACGTCGATGCCGGCAAGACGACGACCACCGAGCGCATCCTGTACTACACGGGTCGCAAGCACACGATCGTCGACATCCATGACACCAAGGACCTGAAGTCGTCGACCACGACCGACTATCTGGAACAGGAACAGAAGCGCGGCATCACCATCCAGTCCGCGGCCGTGTCCTGCTTCTGGAAGAACAAGAAGATCAACCTGATCGACACCCCAGGCCACGTGGACTTCACCATCGAGGTGAACCGCTCCCTGCGCGTGCTCGACGGTGCGGTGGTGGTGTTCGACGGTGTGGCCGGTGTGGAGCCGCAGACCGAGACCAACTGGCGCTTGGCGGACAACTACAACGTTCCGCGCATGTGCTACGTCAACAAGATGGACCGTTCGGGCGCCAGCTTCGGCCGCTGCGTGGACATGATCCGCAAGCGCCTGGGTGCCACCCCGGCCATCATCCAGTTGCCGCTGGGCTCGGAAGACAACTTCCGTGGCATGATCGACCTCGTCGAGATGAAGGCTTACGTCTGGTTCTCCGAGGAAAAGGACAGCCAGTGGGAAGTCTGGGACGTCACCGACGACCTGGCCGACAAGCTGAAGATCACCAACGCCTATGACCGTGAGCTGCTGGGCAAGGTCGCCGAGTACCGCGCCGAGCTGATCGACACCTGCCTGATGCTCGACGATGCCGCCATGGAGCAGTATCTGGAGAGCGGCGAGGAGCCGTCGGCCGCCGTGCTGAAGGAATGCCTGCGCAAGGGCACCCTCCAGGCCGTCTTCACCCCGGTTCTCTGCGGTTCCTCGTACAAGAACAAGGGCGTGCAGCAGCTGCTGGACGCGGTGATCTGGTACCTGCCGTCGCCGACCGAAGTCGAGGCGATCAAGACCGTGGACCCGGACGGCAACCCGAACGGCGAGCGTCTGTCGTCGGACGACGAGCCCTTCTCCGGCCTGGCCTTCAAGGTCATCAACGACAAGTACGGCGCCCTGACCTTCGTGCGCGTCTACTCCGGCGTTGTCTCCAAGGGCACCTCGCTCCTGAACACCACCCGCGGCAAGCGTGAGCGCATCGGCCGTATCGTGGAAATGTTCGCCAAGGAAGCGAACGACCTGGACGAGGCGCGCGCGGGCGACATCGTGGCCTTCGTCTCGCTGGCCGAGACGGATACCGGTGACACCCTGTCCGACCCCACCGCCCCGGTGGTGCTGGAGCGCATGCGCTTCCCCGACCCCGTCATCAGCGTGTCGGTGGAGCCGAAGAACCGTATCGACCAGGACAAGTTCGGCGCCGCCCTGGGCAAGATGGTCCGCGCGGATCCGTCGCTGCGTCTGGAAACGGACCGCGACACCGGCCAGACCCTGCTGCGCGGCATGGGCGAGCTGCACCTGGAAGTGACGCTCGACCGTATGCGCACGGAGTTCGGCGTGGAAGGCGTGATGGGCCGTCCGCAGGTGGCCTATCGTGAGACGATCACCAAGACCGTCGAATACACCTACACCCACAAGAAGCAGACCGGTGGTTCGGGCCAGTTCGCCGAAGTGAAGATCCGCTTCGAGCCGAAGGAGCGCGGCGAGGGCTTCAAGTTCACCGACAAGGTCGTCGGCGGCACCGTGCCGCGCGAATACGTCCCGTCGGTGGAAAAGGGCCTGACCGTTCAGAAGGAAGACGGCGTCCTGGCCGGCTACCCGACCGTGGACTTCGAAGCCACCCTGCTGGACGGCAAGTACCACGAAGTGGACTCGAACGCCCTGACGTTCGAAATCGCCTCCAAGGCTTGCTTCCGCGAAGGCATCCGGACCGCTGGTCCGATCCTGCTGGAGCCGGTGATGAAGGTCGAGGTCGTGGTTCCCGATGACTACCTGGGTGATGTGATCGGCGACATCAACCGTCGTCGCGGCACGGTGCTGGGCCAGCTTGAGCGTGGCCACAACATCGCCGTCGAATCCCACGTGCCGCTGTCCGAAATGTTCGGTTACATCGGTCAGCTGCGCGGCATGACCTCGGGTCGTGGCTCCTACACCATGGAGTTCTCGCACTACGAGCCGGTGCCGAAGAACGTGGCCGACGAAATCGTGGCGAAGAGCGGCAAGGCCGCTTGAGCCTGATTTCTTTCGGGCCCGGTTCGCCAGGCGATTGAGTGCCTGGATTAGACGATTGAGTACATGGAACGGCCGCCCCCAGGGGCGGCCGTTTTCATTGGTACGCCCAGCATAGGCGCGTTCTCGCGGGTGGAGGCCGGCGCCAGCCGCCAGCTCGGCCGGTTTGGCGTCATGCAGTGGAACGGACCACCCAGTTCCGCCAGGCCGTTGCCTCGCTGGGACAGCCCCAATGGCCCGGCAGACGCTCCCGCAAAATGGTCCTCTGGCCGGTGTGCCCCTGGTGGTCAAGGGCGCGGGCGGCTTTCAGGTCCGTCCGGCGACGGAGGTGGGGAGGCTGCTGAGGCGCGCTCCCTTATGATGGCGTTGGAATTTGCTTTGATACCGGGGCGGTTACCACCGTGCACCCGGGAACCGCGATGAGCGATCCGCCGTCGCACGTCAAATCACTTACAGCGACGGCGGCTCAGATCAACAATGGTAACGTACCCGGGCGCTCCCTATGACGGGGTCAACGTGGCGCCAGGGCCGTCGAACAATGATCCCGCCGGATACATCAACACTGGCATCCAATTCCTCTTGGGGAACGCTGTGCTTTACGATCTGGTTGGCGGCAATATTAATGTTATGCCGTACACGACAGCCACTTTTAATGCGTCTTGACCAGTTTTGTCAGGCCGCGATGGGTGAAACTCATCATCGCCTGGCATCGGCGGCGATTGCCGCCCGCTGCTGTCAAGCGCGGTAGCGTCCGGCACTAATTGGACGCGCTCAGGAAGCTGTTCAGCCAGGCATTCATCTGGTCGGTGGTAAAGACCCCGATCTGGGTGGCGGTGATGGCCACCGCCAGGGTATGCCCCATTGTGGAAAGCTGACCGGTGGTTAGCGCCGCGGCCTGGGCGGTGGTCAGCGCCGCCACCTGGGTGGTGGTGAGCTCCCGCACGTCGTCGGTGGTCAGGGCCTGCACTTGACTGGTGGTCAGGGCCCGCACTTGGCTTGTTGACAGACGTGCAACTTGCGCACTGGTCAAGGCCGACAGGGTGCCGGTGCTCAAGCTCACCAGCTGGCTGGTGGTCAGCGCCGTCACCTGGTTGGTGGCCAGCCGTTGCACGGTATCGGTGGACAGTCCGTCAAGCTGCGCTGTGGCGAGGGCCTGGATCTGGGCGGTGGTCAGGGCGCGCACATCGGCTGAGGGCAGGGCGTTCAACTGGTCGCTGCTCAGCGTCCGCACCTGATCGGTGGTTAACCTGGAAACCTGGGCGGTGGTCAGTGCCGCAACGGCGTCGGTGCTGAGCGAGGTCACCAGCGCCGTTGACAGGGCGGCCAGCTGGACGCTGGTCAGCGCGCGGACGGCGGTTGAGGTCAGGGCGTTCAACTGGTCGCTGCTCAGCGCCTGTATTTGCGCCGTGCTGAACCCCGCCACCTGGGCTGTGGTCAGCCCCGACACCTGGTCGGTGGTCAGCACGCCCACTTCGCTGGTGGTCAGCACGTTCAGCTGCGCGGTGCTCAGCGCGGCCAAGTTGGTGCTGACCAGCATGGACAGTTGGTCGGTGCTGAGCGTGCTCACCTGAGCCGTTGTCAGGGCGCGGACGTTGGTCGTGGTCAGGGCGTTCAGCTGGTCGGAGGTCAACGCCGCCACCTGGTCCGTACCGAGTGTCGTCACTTGGGCCGTGGTCAGCGCCGCGATGCTGACGGTGCCCAAGGCGGCCACCTGAGTGGTGCTGAGTGCCGCGACCTGACCGGTGGTCAGGGCACGGGCGTCCGCGGTGTTGAGCGCGTTCAGCTGGTCTGTGGTCAGCGCCCGGACTTGGGCGGTGCTCAGCTTTGCCACTTGCGTGGTGGTCAGGGCCGCGGTGTTGTCCGTGGTCAGCGCCGACAGCTGGGCGGTGCCGAGGACCGACAGCTGGGTGGTGCTCAGCGTCCGGATATTGGCGGTGGTCAGGGCGTTCAGCTGATCGCTGTTCAGCACCTGGACCTGCGCCGTGGACAGTTTCGCCACTTGGGCGGTGGTCAGGCCGGCCACCTGATCGGTGGTCAGCGCCGCCACTTGGGCCGTGCCCAGGCCGGCCAGCTGCGTCGTCGTCAGCGCGGCCAAATTGGCGGTGACCAGCGTCGAGATCTGCTCCGTGCTCAGCGTTCCCAGCTGCGCCGAGGTGAACTCGCGCATGTCGGCCGTGGTCAGGGCGTTCAGCTGGTCGCTGGTCAACGACCCCACCTGGCCGCTGGAAAGGGTGCCGATCTGAGCGCTGGACAGCGCCGACAGGTTATCAGAGCCAAGGGCGGACAACTGATCACTGGTCAGCACCGCCAGCTGGGCCGAGGTCAGCGAGCGGATATCCAAAGTGTTCAAGGCGTTCAGCTGGTCGCTGGTCAGCGCGTGCGCCTGGTCGGTGGTCAGTTTGGCCACCTGGGCGCTGGTCAGGGCGGCGGTGGCGGCGGTGTTGAGCGCCGATAGCTGATCGGTGCCGAGCGCTTGCAGTTGCGCGCTGCTCAGCGCCCGGATGTCGTCGGTATTGAGCGCGTTCAGCTGATCGGTGTTCAGCAGCGAGACCTGGGTGGTGGACAGCCTCGCGACCTGCAGGGTGGTCAGCGCCGCCAGCGCGCTGGTACCCAGTTGGGTCAACTGGCTGGTGGTCAGGGCCGCCAGCTGCACCGTGGTCAGCGCCTGGATCTCGGCCGATGTCAGCGTGTTCAGCTGGTCGCTGGTCAATGCCTGGACCTGGGTGGTCGACAGTTTCGCCACCTGCCCGGTGCCCAGGGCGGAGGTTTGGTCCGTGGTCAGTGCCGTGATCTGGGTTCCGCTCAGGCCCGCCAGTTGGGTGGTCGACAGGGCGGAGAAATTGGCGGTGACAAGCGCCGACAGCTGGTCGGTCGTCAGGCTGGACAGCTGGGTGGAGGTGAACTCCCGCACGTCGGCCGTGCTCAGCGCGTTCAGCTGGTCGCTGGTCAGCGCTTGCACTTGGTTGCTGGAAAGGCGGACGATCTGCGCGCTGCCGAGCGCCGAAAGATTGGCCGACGCCAGGGTGGACAGCTGGGACGTCGTTAGCGCCTGGACCTGGGCGGTGGTCAGGGCACGCACGTCGTCGGTGTTCAGCGCGTTCAGCTGATCGCTGGTCAGGGCCTGGACCTGGGCGGTGCTGAGTTTCGCCACCTGCAGGGTGCTCAGCGACCCGACCTGGCTGGTGGTCACGGCGGCTGCCTGATCGGTGGTGAGGCCGGCCAGCTGCGCGGTCGACAGGGCGGAGAAATTGACGGTGCCCAGCGTGGACACCTGGTCCGTGGTCAACGCGCCGATTTGCGCCGAGGTGAACTCGCGCAGGTCCCCAGTGCTCAAGGCGTTCAACTGGCCGCTGGTCAAGGACTGCACCTGGGCTCCACCCAGGCCCTTGATCTGCGTGCTGGTCAGGGCCGATAGGTTGCCCGACGCCAGGTTGGACAACTGATCGGTGGTCAGGGCCGACAGCTGGCTTGAGGTGAACTCCCGCACGTCATCCGTGGTCAGCGTGTTCAGCTGGTCCGAGGTCAGGGCCTGGACCTGGGTGCTGGACAGCTTGTTGATTTGGGCGCTGCCAAGCGCCGACAGATTGTCC
>NZ_JACIIZ010000001.1:679196-684039 GCF_014205765.1 Nitrospirillum iridis
CGACAGTTGATCGGTGGTCAGGGCCTGGATTTGGGCGGAGGTGAATTCCCGCACATCGGACGAGGTCAGGCTGTTCAGCTGATCGGTGGTGAGGGCCCGGACCTGGGCGGCGGACAGCCCCACGACCTGATTGCTGGCCAGGGCCGCCAGGTTGCCCGACGTCAGATTGGACAGCTGGTCGGTGGTCAGGGCCGACAGCTGGCTTGAGGTGAACTCCCGCACGTCGGTGGTGGTCAGCGTGTTCAGCTGGTCCGAGGTCAGTGCCTGGACCTGGGTGCTGGACAGCTTGTTGATTTGGGCACTGCCAAGCGCCGACAGATTGTCCGATCCCAGGGCGGAGAGCTGGTCCGTGGTCAGCGCCTGGACCTGGGCGGAGGTGAGGGCGCGGACATCGGTGGTGGTCAGCGCGTTCAGCTGGTCGCTGGTCAGGGCGCGGATTTGAACCGTGGACAAGACCGCGACCTGGGTGGCGGACAGGGCGGCGGTATTGTCCGTGCTGAGGGTTGACAACTGGGCGGTGGTCAGCGCCGACAGTTGGGCTGTGCTCAGGGCGCGTATGCCGGCCGTGGACACGGCCGCCAGCTGGTCGGAGGTCAGCGAGTTCAGGACGCCGACGGACAGGCTGGCCACCTGGGTGGTGCTGAGCGCCGCGACCGTGCCCGTGCTGAGGTTCGCCAGCTGGCCGCTGGTCAGGGACGCCACCTGGGCGTTGGACAACGCCCGCACGGCGGCACTGTTCAAGGCGTTCAGCTGGTCGGAGGTCAGCGTCCGCACCTGGGTGGTGGACAGCCGCGCCACCTGCAAGGTCGACAGGGCGGCCGCCTGGTCTGAGGTCAGCGACACCAGTTGGCCCGTGCCCAGCCCGGCCAACTGGGCGGTGGTCAGCGCCGTCACGTTGGCGGTGCTGAGCGCTGAGAGCTGGTCGGTGGTCAGTGCCTGGATTTGGGCGGAGGTGAATTCCCGCACATCGGACGAGGTCAGGCTGTTCAGCTGGTCCGAGGTCAGGGAGCGTACTTGGCCGCTGGATAGTCCCGCGATCTGGGCGCTGTTCAGCACCGACAGATTGTCCGATGCCAACGCCGATAGTTGGTCCGTCGTCAACAGGGCTATTTCGGGTGAGGTGAATTCCCGCATGTCGGCGGTGGTCAGGCTGTTCAGCTGATCCGAGGTCAGGGACCGCAGCTGGCCGCTGGTCAGGCTGGTGATCTGGGTGTCGCCCAGGGCCGACAGGTTGGCGGTGCTGAGCGTTGAGATTTGGTCCGTCGTCAGTGCCGCGATCTGCCCTGTTCCCAGCACGCGCATGTTGGCGGTGGACAACGCGCCCAGCTGGTCGCTGTTGAGCGCGCGCAGTTGGCTGGTGGACAAGCGCACCACCTGCGTCGTTCCCAGCGCCGCCACGGCGCTGGTGACGAGGTTGGATAGCTGCAAGGTGCTGAGCGCCGCGATCTGCGCGGTGTTCAGCACGCCGATATCGGTGGTGGTCAGCGCGTTCAGCTGATCGGTGGTCAGGGCGAGGATCTGCGAACCGGAGAGCGCGGACACCTGTGCGGTAGCCAGGCCGTTCACCTGATCCGTGGTCAGCGACGCCACCTGGCCAGTGTTCAGGCCAGCCAGTTGCGCCGGCGTCAGGACCGCAAGTTCGGCCGTGCCCAGCGTGGAGATCTGGTCGGTGGTCAGCGCCGAAATCTGGGCGCTGGCCAGCGCGCGGATGTTGGCGGTGCCGAGGGTGTTCAACTGGTCGCTGCCCAACGCCCGCAACTGGGCGCTGGACAGGACCGCAACCTGGGCGGTGGTCAGGGCCGCCAGCGCGTCGGTATCCAGGGCCGCGACCTGGCCGGTGGTCAACGCCGCGGTCAGGGTGGTGGCGAGCGCGCGCAGGTCGGCGCTGCTGAGCGCGTTCAGCTGGTCGCTGCTCAGGCTCCGGACCTGGGCGCTGGACAGCCCCACCGCCTGCGCCGTGGATAGGCTCGCCACCTGATCGGTGGTCAGCGCGCCCAGCTGGGCGGCCGTCAGGTTGCCGACTTGCGCCGCGGTGAGGGCCGCGAGATTGGCGGTGCTGAGGCCCGACACCTGGTCGGTGGTCAGGGCTCGCACCTGCGCCGAACTCAACGCCCGGGTGTCCGCCGTGCTGAACACGCTCAGCTGCTCGGTGGATAACGCCCTGAGCTGCGCGGTGGACAGGCGGGCCACCTGGTCGCTGGTCAGGGCCGCCACGTTGCGGGTGGTGAGGTTGGAAACCTGGCTTGTGCTCAGCACCGCCAGCTGCGCCGTGGTCAGCGCCGCGATATCCGCCGTGGTGAAGGCGTTCAACTGGTCGCTGGTCAGGCCCTTGACCTGGGCGGTGGTGAAGCCGGCCACCTGCAGCGTCGTCAGCCCGGCCATCTGGTCGGTGGTCAGCGCCCCCAGCTGGTCGGAGGTGAAGCCATTCAGCTGCGTGGTGGTGAAGCCGGCGATGGCGCTGCCGCTCAAGGCTGACAACTGGTCGGTGGTCAGCGCCCGGAGCTGTGCGGAAGTGAGCGCCCGTACGTCGGCGGAGGGCAAGGCGCCCAGCTGGTCGGTGGTCAGCGCCTGGACTTGGGCCGTCGTCAGTTGGCCCACCTGAAGCGAGGACAGGGCCGCGACGTTGGCGGTGGCCAGATTGGTGACCTGACTGACCAGCAGCGAGGCGATTTGCGCCGTGGAGAGGGCGCGCACGTCCGCCGTGGAGAGGGCGTTCAACTGGTCGGTGGTCAGGACGCGGATTTGCGCGGTGGTGAGCTGCGCGACCTGGGTGGTGGACAGCGCCACCAGATTGTCCGTTTCCAGATTGGCCAGCTGCCCCCCGGTGAGGGCGGTGATCTGGTTCGCGGTCAGGGCGCGCATGTCCGCTGTGGTCAGCGCGTTGACCTGATCGCTGCTGAGCGCCCGCAACTGCGCCGACGACAGCTGGATGACCTGCGCGGTCGTCAGCGTGGCCACACTGTCCGTGTCCAGGGCTTTGATCTGCGCCGTGGTCAGGGCGGCCAGCTGCGGCTGGGACAGGGTCCGCGTCTGGGTGGTGGTCAGCGCCCCGACCTGTTGGGTGGACAATTGCGCCACCTGCGCCGTGGTCAGGGCGGCCAGACTGCCGGTGCCCAGGCCCGCGACCTGGTCGGTGGTCAGGGCGGTCAATTGCCCGGCGGTGAAATTCCGCAGATCAGCGGTGGGCAGCGCGTTGACCTGCGCGGTGTCCAGCGACCGGATCTGCGCCGCGGTCAGCATCGCCGACTGGCTGGTTGTCAGGGCGGATATCTCGGCGGTGGTGAGGCCGCCCAGCTGGTCGGTGGTCAGCGCCTGGACCTGGTTCGAGGCCAGCTCCTGGATATCGGCGGTGGTGAGGCCGCCCAACTGGTCCGTGGTCAGGGCCCGGATCTGGGCGGTCGTCAGTTTGGCGACCTGGGTGCCGCTGAGTGCCGACAGGTTGGCCGTGCTCAGCGTCGATATCTGATCGGTGGTCAGGTTGGCGACCTGGGCCGTGGTCAGGGCCCGGAAGTCGGCGGTGGACAGGGCGTTGAGCTGACCGCCGTCCAGGGTGCGCAACTGGGTCGCGGTGAAGGTCGACACCTGGGCCGTGGTCAGGCCGGCCAGCTGATCCGTCGTCAGCACCGTGACCTGGGCCGAGGTCAATCCCAGCACCTGGTTGGTGGTCAGGGCGGACAGGTTGCGGCTGCTCAGCCCCTCAATCTGGTCAGGCGTCAGCGCCGCCAGCTGGACGGTGGTGAATTCCCGCATATCGGATGTCGACAGCGCGTTCAGCTGATCGGTGGTCAGCGCCCGGACCTGGGCGGTGGTCAACTGCGCCACCTGGTTGCTGGTCAGCGCCGAGAGGTTGGCGCTGCTGAGCGCGGAGAGTTGGCTGGCCGTCAGTCCGCCCACCTGGGCCGTGCTTAGCGCTTGAATCTGCGCGGTGGACAGGGAGTTCAGCTGGGTGGTGGTGAGATAGCCCACCTGATTGCGGCTGAATTCCCGCATGGAGGCGGTGGACAGGCCGGCCAGCTGGTCGGTGGTGATGGAATCGACCTGGTCGGCGCTCAGCGCCTGCACCTGGTTGGATTTAAGGGCCTCAATGTCGGCGGGGGAGAAGGCGGCGATGTCCTCATCGCTGAACGCCTGCAGCTGCTGGGCGCTGAAAACCATCTGGCTGACCGTGAAGGCCGCCACTTGCGTCGTGGAAAGGACAGTGATCTGGGCAGTCGTAAGGGCCGCGACGTCCTGAGTGGTCAGGGCCTGAATATTCGCCGTCGTATAAGCCGCAATCTGCGATGGGCTTAAGGAACCAATAGACGAAACCATGACCCTCTCCGATCGCATCTCTTTTGAGATGCTTCACCCTCGGCACCGCAACGCCCCTTTTAGGCGCGCCCACAGCCACGTGGGTCTTTCATCTCCTGCCGGTCCCCTTCTGGGATTGTCAGAAGTACTTTCATCCCCGGGCGACCTGATCCCTTCTGGACGCGCCGGTGCGGGGGGCACGCGAGTATTTATCCAACGACGATATACCCAACCTGGATACCAGATCACTTTAATTTGGATAAAACCTAACCTCAAGGTGAGTTTCGTAGACATGGGGCAAGAACAGGAACTTTAGCCACTTGACTGTCTTAGGCGTCTGCCCGTGCCCGAGGCTGAAGGACGTTTGGTAAATGCTGAGGGCCTTTTGGGTCCGAGGATTTTTGGGGCGCGTTAATTGGCCGTTGTGTTGCCTGACACCTCCGAAAATGGCCGCAGGCCGATAGCGTCCGTCAAGCTGGTGTAAAAGCGGCGCGCGTTTGAGGTGGCCGTTGGTCAGGCGGCTTTGGGTGAGAATGTGACGGCTGGGACAGTT
>NZ_JACIIZ010000002.1 GCF_014205765.1 Nitrospirillum iridis
ACCAATGACCACCTCCCGCCCGCCGCCGCCCGGGGTGGGGCATGCCCCACCCCGGGCGATCACCGATTTTCCACCACGCTCTCGGACGCTAACGCCCTCACATCTTCCAGTTGATGCTGACGGTGCCGTTCAGGCCGGCGCCATAGAAGCCCTGGGACCAGTACAGGCTGGTGATGTACTTCTCATCCGTCAGGTTGTTCAGGTTGGCGGTGACCGACCAGTTGTGGTCGATGTCATAGTGCGCCATCACCCCCAGCAGGGCGTAGGCCCCCTGCTCGGTGTAGATCTCCTGGCCCGTCGTCGTGCTGACGGCCTGCTGGTCGCGATAGATGCGGCTCTGCCACGACAGGGTGGCGCCCAGCTTCAGCTTGTCTATGGGCTGGTAGTTGGCCGACAGGCGCAGGGTGTGGCGCGGCACATAGGTGCGCGCGGCGTGGCCCTGCTCATCCTCGATCTCCACATAGGTGTAGCCGGCGGCCAGCTGCACCTGCGGCACGATCTGGCCCGACACCTCCGCCTCCACGCCTTGCGAGGTGGCGTTGATGCCGGTGTAGTAGGTCTGGCCGGTCGTCAGGTTGGTGCCGGCGCTTTCCGCCGTGTTGTTCTGCTTGGCCTGGAACAGGGCGAAGCTGGCGTTCAGCCTGTTATCGTACCAGGCGCCCTTGGCGCCGACCTCGACATTGTCGCCCTCGATGGGGGCCAGGATCTTGTTGTTGATGTCCGTCTGGGTCTGCGGGTTGAAGATCTGGGCGTAGCTGGCATAGGCCGAGATCTGCGGCGTGACCTCATAGACCAGGCCGGCATAGGGCAGGGCGCGGGTGAGGTCATAGCTGTTGGGGGCGCCATAGCTGTCGCCCGACATCTTCACATGGGTGACATTGGTGCCGACCAGCAGCTTCAGCGGGTCCAGCAGGCTGAGCCGGGCGGCGGCATAGCCGGTTTCCCGGGTGTAGTAGTAATGGGCCTCGCCGATATAGGCGTCCATGGCCGGTTCCGGATAGCTGCCGTCAAAGGCGCTGTCGCCCGGCAGGGCGGTGCCGATGCCCTGGCCATAGTCGGAATGCTGGAAGCTGTTGCTGCGCCCCCAATTGCCGCCCAGCACCAGGTCGTGGGTGCGGCCCAGGGCCTGCAGCGGGCCGGAGACGTAGGCCTCGGCCGTCCACTGCCGGTCATGGTTGTGATAGGCCGAGGGGTAGGAATAGAGGCCATCGCCCGTGGTCTTGTCCGGCGTGCCGTAGACATAGAACAGGTCGCTGTCGCCCTCGGTCACGCTGTGCATGACGCTGGCCTTGGCGATCCAGCCGGACCCCAGGTCGTGGCGGATGTCGGCGAACATCTGCTGGGTCTGGATGTCCCACCGGCTCCAGTCGGCCGAGGTGCTGGTGCCGCGGCTGTAATGGGTGGGCGTGCCGTCGGTGTAGTACAGCGGCAGGGCGCCCCACAGGCCGCCCTTGGCCCGATCGTCCTGGTACTGGTAGCCGACGGAGACGGTGGTGCGCGGGTCCAGGTCGGCCTCGATCACGCCATAGCCCAGGCCGCGCTTGTTGTTGTAGCGGTCCAGCTGGCTGTCGGTGTCCTGATAGGCGCCGACCACGCGCATGCGCACGCTGCCCGAGGCGTTGAGGGGCGTGGACACGTCCACGTCGCCGCGCTTGTTGTCGTAGGAGCCGCCGGTGAAGGAGGCGGTGGCCGCCAGCGCGTCCGTCGGCCGCTTGCGCACGAAGTTCACCGTGGCCGACGGATTGCCGGTGGACGACATCAGGCCGTTGGCGCCGCGCAGCACCTCGACATGGTCATAGACGGCCATGTCGATGTTGCCGTTCTGGATGCCGTCGACGATGGGCAAGCCGAAGCCGTCATACTGGAAATTGGATATGTCGAAACCGCGCGCGCTGAAATAGGTGCGGTTGGTTTCCACCTCCTGCACGTTCACGCCGGTGGTGCTGGCCAGCACGTCGTTCACCGTGCGCAGGCCGAAATCGTTCATCTGGTCGCGGGTGACCACGGTGACCGACTGCGGCGTCTCCTTCAGCGACAGCGGCAGCTTGGTGGCGCCCCGCGTGGTCTTGACGGTGTAGGACCCGCTGCCCTCGGTGGCATCGTCCTGCCGGGTGCCGGTGATGACCACCTCCGGCGTGGCGGACTGGTCGTCGGGCGCCGAGGCCGCCAGCGCCCCCAGGGGCGAGGTGGTGGCCAGCAGCGTGAGGCAGAGGGCGCGGAGTTTCAACGGTTCCTCCCGGATGGGATGTCAGCGATAGGGTGGCGGGGGCCTCCTTAACGGCGTTACGCCGCGATTGCAAGTCATTCGCGTTATCATGGTGAATCTGGGGCGCCGGGTGTGGCCCCGGGGGCGCAGATGGGTGCAGGAGTGTCAGGGATGGGATGGGCGGTCAGCGAACAGGGCCGCGCCGCATGGGCCACCACTCCGTACCGAGGCGCAGATCGCTGCCGTTGGTCACTCCCGGAAACCGGGGAAGCACGCCTTCAGCCGCTCAACGGTCGTCCGCCATTTTGGCGTCAATGGGCGACAAACAGTGTTCTGGTTGCCGAACAGGCCGATTTCCCGCACCGCCCGGTTCAAGGGCACGGTGTCGATCCACTCCACTGGCACGAACCATTCGCACTTGTCGGGATCGTCGGCGAATGCCCGGTGGTAATCAGCGCGGGTCAACAGGTCCAGGGCCGGCACCGATTCGCCTGCGGCGTTGCGCACTGTGAAGCCGCTTGCCGGTTCGGCGGGGCCGGTGACGCGGCCGACGCCGATGAAGCCGTGGTCGGGTGACTTCACCCAGACACGGTCCCCCGGTTTCAACAGGCCCAGCGTCTTACTGTACCAACTGGCCCCACCGGCGCTGATGAAACCATGGTCAACGGCGTCATCCCAGGACCGGTGCGGACCGGCGCCGAAGGAGGCGTAGAATTCACCGTTCCACGGCTCCTTCGCTCCGCCGGCGGCTTGTGTGATCTCTGGCGCCGGTTCCACCCGGTCCTTCAGCCAGGCGCGGCTCAGCACCTGCTGTCCGCCCAGGGTGAAGACTTGGAAGCACAGGACATTGATGGCGATGCCCCGGTCGGCCAGGTAGCTGACGATGCGTTCGCTGTCAGCATCCAGTTCCGCCGCGACGATCACCACCTCATGCGCGTGGTTCAGCGTCTCCTCATCCAGGTCGGTGCCGAAACGGGCGCGGAAATCATCGGCCAGGTTGCGGCCCGGCGCGAAGCGGCCATGGATCGCGGCGATGTTCTCGGGCTTCAGCCCTTCGACCCAACTGGCATAGTCCAGCGCCTGGGCCACCACATCGCGCGGCGTGCGGTCGCGCTTCAGTTCGATCAGCACCAGGGCGCCGTCGGGCGCGATGGCCAGCAGGTCGACGATGCCGCCATGCGCCGTCCGCTCCTGCCGTCCGATCAGCATCCAGGAATCCGAGAGGATTTGCGGCGCCGCCACGATCATGTCCTCCAGCGCTTTCTCGCTGGGCAGCGTGGCGCGGGACAACGGCGCGGGCGGCGAGCCGACGGTCCAGATGGCGTGATGGATGCTCATGGCCGATCGTTACTCCGCAGCGTTCAGAAGGGGCTCGACCGGCACCAGGGCCGCCTGCAGCGCTGCCTCCAGCAACCGTGCCCGCGCCGTGCTGGCGGCGGTCAAGGCGGCCTCCAACTGGTCGCACAGGGCCATCAGTTCGTTCACCTTGGCGACGATGCGGCGTTGTTCAGCGAGGGGGGGAATGGGAACTGGTAGCATCTCAAGTAGCCCTACGTTCAGGGTAGGCTGCGCGAGCTTCCGAGTTGCATCTAGAAAATAACCTTGAGCATAGTCGCTTCTCAAGAAAATAATTATATATTCTGAATTCAAATCTGAAATTAGTGAAATGCGAGCAACGGCACGAGCAATATTAGATCCAGCCCATTGAATTGGTGCAATTCCCAATTTCCCGATGCTTCCAACTACGCAGATAAGAATTTCGCCACCTTCTATTCTAGTTTTGTGATATTGAAGATCAACATCTCGCGAAATTGTTTTTTGTGGGCGTGGAGGATGGTCAGATAAAGCGAGATCTTGTACTCTGATAAATGGCACGCCGTTATCGACATCAGGTCCAGGAATAAGCACGCCATAAGAAATTTTTTTTAATGGATTAGTCAATCTCCCCAATGCTTCATACTCCCACCCATGTGGAAGATCATTTGGATTTGAATGATGACCTAGAATATTGTTATATTTTATTGTTTTTTCTGATTTCAATTCCAGCGACTTCCTTTGATGTGGCAAACGTCCAAGAAAATCCTTAACTGATTCACTGCTGAAATCTTGGTAGGTTAACTTTCCTCGTACCGCCAAATTCAAAATCGTTTGGCGAAGCTGCTTCACCTGATCCGGGCGGGTGGTGAGGGCTGGCAGGGCGTTCAGCGCGAAGCGGGCGTCGGTAGGGAAGGTTTCGGGGTCAGGGGCGTTGAGGCGGGCAAGACTGGCCGCCGCCATCCGGTCGCGCGTTTCCTCCCGCGCCGTCCGCGCCGCCTCCAACTGATCGCACAGCGCCATCAACTCATCGACCTTGGCGACGATGCGGCGTTGTTCAGCGAGGGGGGGAAGGGGAAATTGGTAAAGGTTTAGACCTCTGCCCGTGAAGTGTTTGATCCCAGAGCCAGTAAAGTATTCATAAAGTCGCCCATCATTGGCGCTCGATTTAAGTGCATAAACAAAGAAATCAGGATTGATTATTTCGAATAATCGGACTCTATGGATAGCTTTTTGGAAATAAATTCCTGAAGCCGCGTCCCGCCAGACTGCCGCACGCCCAGGCTCACCGCCTTCACAAATCATTACGTCGCCACATTTTAGACAAAAATCTTCTAGTTCCTTGTCTTCGAACGGCATTTCCAGCAAGTCAGATAAGTTAAAGTCGAACCATCTCACATTTATGTTGCGAAGGTAAGGCCGGAGGGGGCCCTTGTTTTTCTCCTTATCGAGCATTTTGCCCAACCTAGTGTGAGCTACATCTCCGACTTTTACCCAGCACCAAGTGGGGGGTAGCTCAAAAGCGCCATCCTGAACGACAGGGCCTACAAGGCGACGTAATGTAACGGCAGCCGGCTCATCCGCCGGGTCCTGTGGTACCAGCTTGCCCCGCACGGCCAAATCCAGCACGAAGCGGCGCAGTCGCGGGATCGCGTCCGGCGCGTCGGCGATCCTGTCGTAATGGTCCAGAAGGATGTCGGCGTTCATCGGGCCAACGCCTCGGCCAGGATGGCTTTCAACTGGTCGCGCAGGCGGGCCACGTCGCGTTCCGCCGCGTCCAGGTCGGCGGCCAGGGTCTCGGGGTCGCCATGGTCGTCGGCCACCGCGTGCGGGTTCTTGATGTCCAGGTTCCAGCCGCGTTCCTTGACCTGGTCCACTGGCACGCGCCAGGCGCGTTCATTTTCCTCGCGTCCCTTACGCTTGGCCCCGCCCCACCAATCCGCGCAATCGTCCAGGTGTTCCTGGCGGATGGGCCTTGTCATGGAATAGGCCTTCTGCCCCGCCGGCACCCGGTGTTCCCAATACCAGGTCTCCGTCGTCGGACGGCCCTTCTCGAAGAACAGCAGGTTGGTGCCGATGGAGGCATAGGGACGGAAGACGGAATTGGGCAGGCGCACGATGGTGTGCAGGTCGCACTCCTCCATCAGATGCTCCTTCAGCCTGGTCTTAACCCCCTCGCCGAACAGCGACCCGTCGGGCAGCACCACGGCGGCCCGCCCGCCGGGTTTCAGCAGGCGGATGATCAGGGCCAGGAACAGGTCGGCCGTCTCCCGCGTGCGGAAATGGACGGGGAAGTTGCTTTCGATCCCATCCTCCTCCTTCCCGCCGAAGGGTGGGTTGGTCAGGATCACATCCACCCGTTCAGACTGGGTCCAACTGGTGTAGGGGCGGGCCAGGGTGTTGTCGTGCCGGACAAAGCCGGGATCCTCCACGCCGTGCAACAGCATGTTGGTGGTGCACAGCATGTGGGGCAGCGGCTTCTTCTCCACCGCGCGCAGGGCGGCCTGCATCCGGCGTTCGTCGTCCGGCCGTTTCACATGGCGGTCGCGCATGTGCCGGATGGCACAGGTGAGGAAGCCGCCGGTGCCGCAGGCGGGGTCGAACAGGATTTCGCCGGGCCGGGGGTCGATCCGATCCACCATGAAGGAGGTCACGGCGCGGGGCGTGTAATATTCCCCGGCATTGCCGGCGTTCTGCAAATCGTTCAGCAGCTGTTCGTAAATCTCGCCGAAATGCCGCCGTTCGGCCAGGTCGTTGAAATCCACGGCGGCGATCTTGTTCACCACCTGGCGCATCAACTGCCCGGACTTCATGTAATTGTACGCGTCCTCGAACACGCCGCGCACCACGCGGCGGCGGTCGCCCGGCAGGCCGGTGAGGGGCAGGGTCTTCAGGGTTGGGAACAGATCGTCATTGACGAAGGCCAACAGGGCGTCGCCCGTTATCCCCTCCGGATCCGCCGCCCAATGGCGCCATTGGTATTGGGGCGGGATGGGGGAGCGGTAGCCGGCCTGCACCTCCTCCAACTCCTGGTCCTGGTCGTCGATGATCTTCAGAAAGAACATCCAGCACAGCTGGGACAGGCGTTGCGCGTCGCCATCCACCCCGCTGTCCTTGCGCATGATGTCCTGGATGGTCTTGACGATGGTGCGAACGGACATGGGTCAGGCGACTTCCTCATAAAGGGCGGACTGGATTTGGGCGACCGCCGCATCGAAATCCGGGCGACGGCCGAACCGCCGGATCAGCTGCACCAGCGTGCCCATCCGGTCGAACGGGGCAATCTGTAATATCCGGGGGTCGCCCAGATCAAGCAGCCCATCGTCGCTGTACTTGGCCAGCAGCGCGTCCAGCACGGCGCGGGCCTGGGGGCCGTAGTGGGTGAAGACATCGCGCTTCCGCACATTGGCCACCCGTTCCCGCCGGGTCAGCGGCGGCTGGTCGAAGGCGATGTGGCAGATCAGGTCGAAGGGGTCGAGGTCATAGCCCAGTTCGGCCGCCACCAGGTTCAACGGCAACCCCTCCGCCGCCAACTCCTCCACCACCGCCTGTTTGCGCGTCTCCCCGTTCCAGCGTGTCAGGAAGGCTTCCAGACTGGTGAAATGCTGGCGCAGGGCCTTCTTGGTGTAATCGCGTAGGCTTTCAGTGACCAGCCGTCCCGCCTCATCCAGGTATTCCACCCGTTGCGCCACGACTGTGGCCTCAACCCCATCCACATAAATCTTGCTGCGGCGCGGGCCCGGGGGCGGCCCCAGCGGTGGCCAGGTGACGTCCGGTTGGTCGCCGTCCAGGATGGTTTCATCCTCGGTGGGGGTGTCCGGCGGCGCGTCCTCCTCCCCTTCCGTCGTCGGCAGATCGTCGGGTGGGGCGACGGGGTCGTCGTCTCCCGGTTCATAAATCTGCACGGGCTCGCCATCGAAGGCTGGGTCGGCGAACAGATTGGTGGCCCCTCGGAAATCCATCAGGGTGAAATAGAATTTATGGCTGTCCTCATGGACCCGCGTGCCGCGCCCGACGATCTGCTTGAACTCCGTCATCGAACCGACCTCGCGGTCCAGCACGATCAGGCGGCAGGTCTGGATATCCACGCCGGTGGACAGCAGGCGGGAGGTGGTGGCGATCACCGGATAAGGGGATTCCGGGTCGCGAAAATTGTCGATCTGCGCCTGGCCCTCGGCGTCGCTCCCCGTAATGCGCATGACATAGCGCGGGTTTTCCGCGCACAGGTCCGCATTCTCGTTCACCAGGGCCTGTCGCATGCGGGCGGCATGTTCCTCGTCCACGCAGAAGATGATGGTCTTCTGGAAACGGTCACCGCTTTCCCGCAGGAAATCCGTCACCTTCTTCGCGACCAGCTTGGTCCGGTCATCAATGACCAAGGTCCGGTCGAAGTCCTTGATGTTGTAGATGCGGTCCGCGACCTCGTTCCCGTCGCGGTCCAGCGTCCCCAGGATGGGGCGATAGCCCTGCACATCGCGGTCGATGTGGACCTTGATGACCTTGTAGGGCGCCAGGAAGCCGTCGCGGATGCCCTGCTTCAGGGTGTAGGAAAAGACAGGCTCACCGAAATAGTCGATGTTGGAGACATACTTGGTCTCCCTTGGCGTGGCGGTCAGGCCGATTTGCGTGGCGCTGGAGAAATACTCCAGGATTTCCCGCCAGGCCGAATCCTCCGCCGCACTGCCACGATGGCACTCGTCTATGATGATCAGGTCGAAGAAGCCGGGTGACAGTTCCCGGAACAGCTTCTGATGGTCCTCCGGCCCGGTAATGGCTTGGTAGAGGCCGAGATAAACCTCATAGGCGGTGTCGATCCGGCGCTGGCGGTCAACCGCTACCGTCAGATCAATCCTGGACCCGTCGGCGCGCTCTATCGTTTTCGCCTGGGTGCTCAGCTTGGCCATAGCACCCCCGAACGGGCGGAAATCGTTGGCCATCGTCTGGTCCACCAGCACGTTGCGGTCGGCCAGGAACAGGATGCGTTTTTTTAAGCCCGCCTTCCACAGGCGCCAGATGATCTGGAACGCCGTATAGGTCTTGCCTGTGCCGGTGGCCATGACCAGCAGCACACGGTCCTGTCCCTTCGCGATCGCTTCGACCGCAGCGTTCACGGCGTTGACTTGGTAGTAGCGTGGGGACTTTCCGCCGCCGTCCTCGTAATAGTCCTGCTGGGCTATCCGTTCCGCTTCGCCCGTCAGCCCCTTCCAGGCCGCATATCGCGCCCAGAGTTCGGCGGGCGTGGGGAAGGCGTCAAGGCTCAGTGTTTCCTCCATCACCGGGGCCATGCCCGTGCGGTCATGGAAGACGAAGCCGTCACCGTTGGAGGAGAAGACGAACGGGATGCCCAGGATCTCCGCGTACCCCATCGCCTGCTGAAGTCCAGCCCCGATGGGGTGGCTGTTGTCCTTCGCCTCAATGATGGCAAGCGGCAGGTTGGGTTTGTGATAGAGGACGTAGTCGGCGCGCTTGCCTTGGCCGCGGGTAACCATCCGGCCACGGACGATAATCCGGCCTTTGGTGAACCCCACCTCTTCGCGGACCTGCCGGAGCAGGTCCCATCCAGCGTGGCTCAGGGCCGGCGTAATGAACTTTGAGCAGATATCGCGTTCACTCATATCCCGCTTGTTCATTTGGCTCCCCGCACCCAAGCGCCGTGGGTGAGAATCATAGGCCTTAGCGAGTTAACTGTTTTGCGCATTCCCGCTTGAATTGCAATCCGCGATGCCTCGCTGATGCGGGAACGTGGCCTCTCGCGAGCGGCCTATGGGGTCAGCCCCAACGCCCCCCTCACGCCGCCCGCACCGTTCCCAGGAAGCGCTCCACCGCGCCGGTCAGCACGTCGGCGTGCTCCGCCAGCTTGCCGGAGGTGCCCTTGATCTGGGTGGCGGCGCTGCCGGTGGTGGTGGCGGCGGCGCTGACTTGGGCGATGTCGCGGGACATGTCCTCGGCGCCGCTGGCGGCCTCGGTGATGCCGCGGGCCACCTCGCGGGTGGCGGCGGTCTGTTCCTCCACGGCCGAGGCGATGGCCAGGGCGATGTCGGCCATGCCGGTGATGGCGCCGCTCATGCCGGCGATGGCGGCGGCGGTGCGTTCGCCCAGGGTCTGGATGCGCCGCACCTGGTCGGTCACGTCCTCCGTCGCCTGGGCGGTCTGGGTCGCCAGGGCCTTGACCTCCGTCGCCACGACGGCGAAGCCCTTGCCGGCCTCGCCCGCGCGCGCCGCCTCGATGGTGGCGTTCAGGGCCAGCAGGTTGGTCTGGGCGGCGATGCCGGCGATCATCCCCACCACCTCGGTGATCTTGGCGGTGCTGTCGGTCAGCTGGCCCACCACCTCGGCCGAGGTGGCGCAATCGGCGATGGCGTCCTGGGCCTGCCGGCGGGAGCGGTCGACCTGCTGGGCGATCTCCTGCACCGTGGCGGACAGCTGCTCCGACGCGGTCGCCACCATCTGCACGTTGGCGGAGGTCTGCACTGCCGTCCCGGCGACGGCGTGGGAGCGGTCGCGGGTGACGCCCGCCGCGTCCGCCATGGCATCGGCCGTGTCGCGCATCTCCCGCGCCGAGGCCGCCAGGTCGGCGATCAGGCCGGCCACCTGGGCCTCGAAGGTGTCGGCCACGGCGGCCTGCGCCGCCTTGCGGTCCTGGTCGGCCTGACGGCGCAGGGCTGCCTGTTCCGCCTCCAGCCGCCGCATCGCCGCCGTGGTGTCGCGGAAGACGGCCAGGGCGCGGGCCAGGTCGCCCAGCTCGTCCCCCCGGTCGGTGGCGGCCACGGCCACGTCCAGGTCGCCGGCGATGATGGCCCGGGTGGTCGCGGTCAGCCGCCCCAGGGGGCGCACCACCAGCCGCAGGCCCAGGATGCTGGCGCCCGCCAGGGCCGCCGCCACGCCCAGGGCGCCGGTCCAGGCCAGCGCCTGGCCGGTCTGGGCCCGCACGCGCGCCGCCTCGGCGGTCAGCGCGGCGATCGTCCGGCCCTGGTCGTCGATGAAGCCGTCGGTCAGGGTCGAGGCCTCGCGTTCCCGGGGGCGGACCTGCTCACGGAAGCGGGTGGCCGCCGCCGCGTCGTCACCGGCCAGGGCGGTTTTCACCACCGCCTCCGCCTCGCGCATCACCGCCTCCTGGTCGCGGGTGAAGGCGGTCATGGCGCCGTCGGCCGGCAATCGCGGCTGCAAGGCCGCCACCAGGGCGCGCATCTCCCCCACGCGCTTCAGGGCGCGGTCGGCGAAGGGCTTTTTCGCCGCCGCCGGTTCCAGGATGGTGTTCAGGGCGTCGCGCTGGATGGCGCGGCTGAGGGCGCGGACCTCCGTCGCCTGGACCATCACCGCCTGCGCCTCCTCCAGCGTGTGGGAGATGGCCGCCGTCCGCCGCAGGCCGATCTGGCCGGCGATGACCAGGACGCCGGCGATCACCGCCATGCCGACCACGGGAAGCAATAGCTTGGGGGTAAGGCGCATGGGTAAGGCCCCGTTTTCCTGTTCTGCCGTTTATTGAAGGTGTCGACGCCGGCGGGGTCGCGATGGGGGCACCCGGCAAGGCGATGGGACGGCGCAAGGTTTGCGCCGGATCGATGCCGGTGGCGTTGGAGCGCGGATATTATTCATTATACTGTCGGGCGCAAGGTCTTGAATTCAAGTTTCCTTATTAATTATTGGTTAACGTTTGGTGAATGACCGGCGGCGGCCGCGTTCCTTTTGGCCGGGCGCCGGCGTCCGGTCGGGCGGTACGGGGCCGGCAAGGCCGCCATGCCCGGTCCTGGGGGCTGGCAAGGTTGCTTCGTTGCGTTGGATGGGCCATTGTCGCAACTCCATTTCGTTATTTGGCCTTGTTATGACCGACCGCACCCGCATCTACCTGTACGACACCACGTTGCGCGATGGCGCGCAGACCCAGGGCGTGGACTTCACCGCCGCCGACAAGGCCGCCATCGCGCGGGAACTGGATGGGCTGGGCATCGACTATGTCGAGGGCGGCTGGCCGGGGGCCAACCCCACCGACGACGCCTTCTTCGCTGATCCGCCGGCCTTCCGCCGGGCGCGGCTGACGGCCTTCGGCATGACCCGGCGGCCGGGGCGCAGCGCCGGCAACGACCCGGGGCTGAACGCCCTGTTCAACGCCACCGACAGGGTGCCGGGGGCGGGCGTCTGCCTGGTGGGCAAGACCTGGGACTTCCATGTCGACGTGGCGCTGAACATCCCGCGCGGCGAGAATTTGGACCTGATCCGCGACAGCGTGGCGGAGACGGCGGCCCGGGGGCGGGAGCCGCTGTTCGATGCGGAGCATTTCTTCGACGGCTACAAGGCCAACCCCGACTATGCCCTGGCCTGCGTGCGCGCGGCCCATGAGGGGGGCGCCCGCTGGATCGTGCTGTGCGACACCAACGGCGGCAGCCTGCCCCATGAGGTGGAGGCCATCGTGGCGGCGGTGGCGCGCGTCATCCCCGGTGAGCGGCTGGGCATCCATTGCCACAACGACACCGAGAACGCGGTGGCCAACAGCCTGGCGGCGGTGCGCGCCGGCGCCCGCATGATCCAGGGCACCCTGAACGGCTTGGGGGAGCGGTGCGGCAACGCCAACCTCATCTCCCTCATCCCGACGCTGACCCTGAAGATGGGCTATGAGACCGGGGTGGATGAGGCGGGGATGCGCCGCCTGGTGCATGTCAGCCGCCTGCTGGACGACCGCCTGAACCGCGCGCCCAACCGCCACGCGGCCTATGTCGGCGAAAGCGCCTTCGCCCACAAGGGCGGCCTGCACGTCTCGGCGGTGGAGAAGGACCCCAGCTGTTACGAGCATGTGCCGCCGGAAAGCGTGGGCAACCGCCGCCACGTGGTGGTGTCGGACCAGGCCGGCCGCTCCAACGTCCTGGCGCGCCTGCGCGAGGTGGGCATCGCCATCGACTCCGGCGACGCCCGCGTCGGTGAACTGGTGGAGGCGGTGAAGCGGCGGGAGTTCGAGGGCTACGCCTATGATGGGGCGGAGGCCAGCTTCGAGCTGCTGGCCCGGCGCACCCTGGGCCAGCTGCCGGACTATTTCCGCCTGATCTCCTTCCGTGTGCTGGATGAGCGGCGGTGGAACGCGCAGGGGCAACTGGTCACCCTGTCGGAGGCGACCGCCAAGCTGGAGGTGCCGGGCGTGGCCGACGCCCTGATGACGGTGGCGGAGGGCAACGGCCCGGTGAACGCGCTGGACACGGCGCTGCGCAAGGCCCTGCTGCCCGCCTACCCGCATCTGGACGGGATGCGGCTGGTCGACTACAAGGTCCGCATCCTGACCCCCCAGGACGGCACCAAGGCGGTGACCCGCGTCATGATCGAAACGCGGATGCCCGATGGCGCCCCCTGGGTTACCGTCGGGGTATCGGCCAACGTCATCGACGCGTCCTACAACGCGCTGTTTGACAGCATCACCTATTGTCTCTACCGCGCGGGGGCGACCGTCCCCTCGGCGTGAGGGACGCCCTCAGTCCAGGACCCCGCCGCCATGAGTGGAACCGACCGTCGCATGCTCGCCAAATCCCAAGCCTCGCGTGGCGAGGCGGACGGGACGGGGGAGGGGCCGGCCGTCATCCTGGTGGAACCCCAGTTGGGGGAGAACATCGGCACCGTGGCGCGGGCCATGCTGAACCACGGCCTGACCGACCTGCGCCTGGTGAAGCCGCGCGACGGCTGGCCCAATGAAAAGGCCGTGTCGTCCTCCGCTGGCGCCACCCTGGTGCTGGACAACGCCCGGGTTTATGAGAGCACGACGGACGCCATCGCCGACCTGCAGAAGGTCTACGCCACCACCGCGCGGCCCCGCTTCATGGTCAAGACCGTGCTGACGGCGCGCGAGGCGGCGACGGAGATGCGGGCCCACGTGCAGGTGGGCCGGGGGGTGGGCATCCTGTTCGGGCCGGAGCGCACGGGCCTGGTCAACGACGACATAGCACTCGCCGACACCATCATCACCATCCCCCTGAACCCCGGCTTCTCCTCCCTCAACCTGGCGCAATGCGTGCTGCTGGTGGCGCACGAATGGTTCCAGTCGGTGGAGACGGGGCCGGCCCGCCAGCTCTACACCGGTAACTCGCGCGCGGCGACCAAGGAGGAGCTGGTCAACCTGTTCGAGCATCTGGAGCTGGAGCTGGACGCCACCGGCTTCTACACCAGCGAGGAGAAGCGCCCCAGCATGGTGCGCAACATCCGCAACATGCTGCAGCGCGCCCACCTGACGGAGCAGGAGGTCCGCACCTTCCACGGCGTCATCGCCGCCCTGGTCGGCCGCCGCAAGGACGGCGGGCCGGTGAAGGGGCATTGAGGGGGCGGCCACGCGTCGGGATCAGCGATAGCTGTTGGCCACGGCGGCGGCGGGCGGCGTCTGCTTCAGGGTGACCAGCCCCTCGCGGTTGAGCTGCAGCACCCGGTTGCAGAACTGGATGGTGGCGGGGCGGTGGGCGACGATGATGCGCGTGACGCCCAGGGCCGCGATGCTGCGGCCCACCGCCATCTCCGTCTCCTGGTCCAGGTTGGCGGTGCCTTCGTCCAGGAACAGGATGCGTGGCGCGTGGTAGAGCGCCCGCGCCAGCAGGACACGCTGCTTCTGTCCGGCCGACAGGCTGCTGCCCATGTCGCCGATCAGGGTCTGATAGCGCATGGTGGTCGCCTCGATTTCGTCGTGGATGTGCGCCCGCCGGGCGGCGTCCACCGCCCGGTCGCGGTCACCCGCCAGGTCGAAGAAGGTGATGTTGTCCAGGATGCTGCCGGACAGCAGGCGATCCTCCTGCATCACCGCGCCGATCTGGGCCCGGAAGTCCGAGATGCCGAAGCGGTGGATGGGCATGCCGTCGATGAGGACGTCGCCCTCCGTGGGCGGCAGCAGGCCCAGCATCACCTTGATCAGGGTGGTCTTGCCCACGCCGGTCACGCCGGTGATGGCCACGCACTCCCCCGCCTCGATGGTCAGGTCGATGTTGCGGAAGACGAAGTCCTCGTCGTTGGAGTAGCGGAAGCCGCAGTTGCGCAGCGTCAACGTGCCCTGCACCGACCGGGTCGCGCCGCTGCGCTGAAAGGCGATGGGCTCCGGCTCGGTGTGCAGCATGTCGCCCAGCCGCGTCAGGTGCAGGCGCACCAGGCGCAGTTCCATCACCTGGGTCTGGACGCTGCGCAGCCGGGTGCTGAACATGTTGCGGTAGGCCATGAAGGCCATCAGCATGCCGACGGTGAAGCCGCCGTTGAGCACGGCGCGCACCCCGAAATAGGTCACCACCACCATTTCCACCGTGCCGATGAAGTCGGCGGTGGAATCGAACACCGACCGCTCGCGCCCGGCCAGGACGTTGGTGTTGACGGAGTCCGCCAGATGATGCTGCCAGGCCACCTGGCGCTCGGCTTCGCGGCCATAGAGCTTCAGGCTTTGGATGGCGCGTATGGTCTCCAGGAAGAAGGAGCTTTCCCGCGAGGACGCCACGATGTTGGCATGGTTCCGGGCCGAGACGCGCTCCAGATAGACCTTGGTCAGCACCAGCGTGATGACGGATGAGACGCAGGTGATGGCCGACAGCTCGGCGCTGTAGAAGAACATGATGCACAGCGTCAGGATGCCGAAGCCGCCGTCGATCAGCGACGTGATCAGCCCTTCCGTCAGCGACTTCTGTATGGTCTTCAGCGACCCGAAGCGGGCCACGATGTCGCCGGAATGGCGCGTCTCGAAAAACGACAGCGGCAGCCGGACGAGGTGGGAGAACAGGTTGCTGGAAAGCTGGTAGATCAGCATGTTGCTGATGTGCGTGGTGAACCAGCTGCGGGTCAGGGTGGCGATCCAGGTTATGGTGGCCACGCCGCCGAAGATGATGGCGACGGCCGGCAGCAGGTCGGTGTCGTTTTTGACGATGACCTCGTCCACGGCGATCTGGCTGTAGAACGGCATGGCGATGACCAGCAGCTGCACGATGGCCGCCAGCACGAGCAGGTGGGTGGCGGCGGTGCCCATGCCCGAGATCTTCTGCCAGAAATCGGCGAAGCGGACCGAGCGCTCCTCCTTCTGCGGCCGGAAATCGGCCGTGGGCCGCAGTTCCAGCACCACGCCGGTGAAGTGCTTGGAGAATTCCGCCAGGCCCAGCGAGAACTCGCCCTTGGACGGATCGGCGATGGTGACACGGCCACCGCTGACGGCGGTCAGCACCACGAAATGCTTCAGGTCCCAGTGCAGGATGGCGGGCAGCTGCAACTTGGTCAGATGCTCCAGCTCCACCCGCAGGGGGTTGGACGCCAGGCCCAACTGGCCGGCGATGCCCACCAGGGTCTTCAGATTGGTGCCCTTCATCGAGGTGGAGAAGCGCTGGCGCAGCGTCGTCAGCGAGGATTCCAGGCCGTAGTAATTGGCGACCATGGCCAGGCAGGCCAGGCCGCATTCCGCCGCCTCCGCCTGGTACACCACTGAGAGGCGCCGCCTGAACGTGAAATTGAGGAGGCTCAGGATGTCCGTCATTCGATGTGCGCCCCGTATAGCGGTTCCAGGATCCAGGCGATCAGCGGGCGGCGTTCCAGCACGATGTTCGCCTTGAACAGCATTCCCGATTGCAGGTCGTAGGGCGTGTTCATGACGCTGACGGCCTGGTCGTCTAGGGCCGCCACCACCTTGTAGACGGGCTCTCCCACCGTGAAGGGCACGTTGGCCTCGGCCGGCGCCAGCACGGTGCGCGACACCGATTTGATCTTGCCGCCGAAGGTGCCGAAGCGTTGGTAGGGGAAGGCGTCGTACATCATGCGCACGTCCTGGCCCGGCTTCACGAAGCCGATGGCGCGGGTGGGCACCATCATCTCCGCTTCCAGCTGGGCGCCATCGGGCACCACGCCCATGGCGAACTGCCCGTTGGTGACGGCCTCGCCGGCCTTCACCTGGACCGAGACGACACGGCCGGCCACCGGCGCCTTGACCACGTAGGCCCGCCGCGCCTCCACCTCCTCGATCTTCTGTCCCAGGTCGTTGATGGAGCCCCGCAGGGCGGAAAGCTTGGCGCCCAGCTGGATGGGCCCCTGTTCCAGCGACGCCTGGATGTCGCGGATCTGGCGCTCCACGTCGCCGATGTCGCGGTTGGTGGTCACCAGGTCCTGCTGGGCCAGCAGGGCCGCGTCCTTGCGGGTTTCCCAGTCGACGGTGGCGACGTAGCCGGCCTTCAGCAGTTCCTCGGTGCGGGCCAGGCGGCTGCCCGTGAACTGCAGCCGCTCGGTCTGGAACTGCTTCTTGGCGCGCAGCCCGGCCAGATCCTCCTTCAGGGACGCCAGCCGCGACAGATAGCGGCTGTGCTCGCTGTCCTCCTGCTGCTGGCCAAGGGCGATCTGGCGCTCCAGCTCGTTCTTTTGCGCGCGCAGCTCGACCAGTTCACGCTCGTCGCTGTTCTGGCCGTCGGCGCGCCAGGTGTCGATGGTCACGGCCATCAGCGGCGCGTCCGCGGTGACATGGGTGCCCTCCACCGCCAGGATCTGGCTGGCGATGCCGGCGCGGGGCACCAATACCTTGGAAAGGCCCAGGTTGGGCGTCAGATAGCCCGAGACCGTCTCCTTGCGGGCGTACTGGCACAAGGTCAGCACGCCGGCGGCGAAGACGACGATGGCGCCCAGTAGGAACACCATGCGGCGGTACAGGCGCGGCGCCTCGATGACGACATCGCCGTAGAGGCGATAGCGCTGCTGCGCCATGACCTCGCTGCGGAAGATGACGGCCGGTGCGGGCGCGCCGTCCTCCGCCGTGGGGGGCGGCGGCGTCATCGCCCGGCCTCCGTCTGGGCGGCCGCGCGGGCGGTTTCCGTCTGGGTGGCCGCGCGGGCGGCCTGGGCCGCGGCCAGGCCAGGGACGCGGTCGGCGCCGTCCCGGATCTCCACCGAGGACCGGGCCAGCAGGGCGCCCGTCAGCGGTGCCGGCGGCGCACCGGCGGCGGGACCCAGGTGCCGCGCCAGGAACTGGCCGGCGATGGTGTAGAAGGCGACGATGTTGCCGGCCTTGCCGAAGCTGTGGCCCTCGTCGGGGAAGACCAGGTAGGTGTAGGGGCTCTGGTGCTCGCGCAGCTTTTCCGCCAGTCGGTCGGACTGTTCGACATGGGCCCGGGGGTCGTTGGCGCCGTGGGCGATCAGCAGGGGGGTACGGATGCGGTCGGCCCGGTTCAGCGGCGACCGTTCCGCCAGCAGGGCGCGGCCCTCCGGGGTGGCGGGGTCGCCCACGCTGCTCCGCAGGCGCCCGCCCAGCGCCTTGTTCTCGTTGATGGTGTCCTCGACGAAGCTCACCAGGTCGCTGGTACCGACGATGTCGATGGCGCAGGCGAAGCGCTGGGGCTGGGTCGCGATGGCGTTCAGCGTGGCATAACCGCCGTAGCTGCCGCCCATGATGCAGAGGCGCTTGGGGTCGGCGATCCCCTGGTCGACGGCCCAGGAGACGGCGTCGAACAGGTCGTCCTGCATCTTGGCGCCCCACTGCCGGTCGCCGGCGGCGGTGAAGGCCTTGCCGAAGCCGGTGGACCCCCGGTAGTTCACGCTCAGCACGGCGTAGCCCTGGCCGCTCAGCCATTGGTGCAGGGGATTCCAATTCAGGCGATCCCGCTCCCACGGGCCGCCATGGACCAGCAGCACCAGGGGCGCCGCCCCCGCCTGGGCCGGGCGGGTGAGATAGCCGGACAGGGGCAGGCCATCGCGCGCGGTGAAGGCCACCGGCGCCATGGGCCGCCCGGCGGGCGCCTCGCCCGCGGCGTCGGCCAGGACGGATGTCAGGGCCCGCGTCTTCGTGTCGTAAAGGTACCAGGCCTCGGGCCGCACGGTGGCGGTGAAGCAGACCAGCCACAACGTCCCCTTGTCGGTGCGTCCGCGCACCTGGGGGAAGCCCAGGCCGCGGGCCTGCAGGTCGGCCAGGGGTTCCGCCACCGCCGGATCCAGCACCCGCCATTCCGGCGTCGGGCCGTCGAGGGCCACGGCCTGCACCTCGCGACTGTGCTGCTCCAGCAGGACGGAGGCGATCTCCTGGTCCGGTCGCAGCAGGACCTGGCGGGCGCCCGTGGTCGTGTCGATCTTGACCAGGGTGGGGAAGTCGCCGGCCGTCGCGTCCTGCATCACCACCCAGCCGCCATCGGTGGCGATCGCCAGGGGCTTGCTGCCGGCGAAGTCCGCCGCGCCCATGACCAGCAGGCTGTGGCTGTCCTTGCCCGCCAGCCACCGCCATTCGCCGCCGCCGTCGGGCAGGGGGCGGATGGCGATGCGGGGGGCCAGGTCGTTGTCCACGCCGATCCAGCCATACTGCCGGTTCTCGGTCGTTTGCGTCTGGACGCCGGTGGCGATGTCGATGTTGACCAGGTTGGGCGGCTGGCGGGGCAGGGTGATCAGGGTGGACACCAGCCCCGGGGCGGTGTTGCTGGTGGCGATCAGCTGGGCCTTGAGGTCGGGACCGGGCGTCAGGTCGCGACCGGCGCCGCCAGCCACGGGCACGGCGTAGACGTGGTGGCGTTCGCCGCCGCCGGTGGCGTCCTGCGCCACCAGCACGAACCGGGAATCAGCACTCCACAGGTGGTTGGCGATGCGGCCGCTGCCGCCGATGTCCAGCGGGCGGCGGTTGCCGGGATGGTGGCGGTCGGCCAGCCATATGGTGCGCGTGCCGCCATGGGGGGCCAGATAGCTGATCCAGTTGCCGTCGGGGCTGAGCTTGGCGTCCGTGACACGGTCGCGCACCATCAGCTCCGGGCCGGCCTCCGCCGGGGCGGGGGCCGCTTGGGCGGCCTCGGCAGGGCGCGCGGCGACAAGGGGTGGGGCGGCCAGGGCGATAGCGGTCATCACAATTCCCATGGATATTTCAATGGTATAGGGAAAAACACGCACAAGACGGCTCCCGGGTGTCAGGCGGCCTCCAGCAGGCCCAGCGCTTCCTGCAGCCTTTCATAGGAAAGTCCGTGCCGCAGCAGGTACGCGGCCACGTGGCTGAAGAAATCCTGCAGGCCATCGCAGATGACGGAGGGGTTGTCGAACCGCCGTTTCGCGCTGAAGCGATTGATGGGCCGTCCCCCCCTGCAGGCGTTCTTCCAGCAGCATTCCCGGCATTTCGCCGGCAGGTTCCGGCGGGATTCCGTCAGTTCCTGGAACATGGGGCGGTTGATGAAGTCGATCAGCGGGGTGTTGGCGACGTTCACGCCGCTCTCGAAGAAATTGCCGCTGGTGGCGCGCAGGGTGTCGTCCGGCCCGATGTCGCCGTTGGAGGAAATGGTGAGGGCCTGGTGGCCGTGGTGGTATTCGTCGTCGATGCGCCGGATGCCGGCCCGCCCCTGCGACAGGACGATCAGGGCGTTCTTCAGGATACGCACTTGGATGGCCGGATTGTCGTCCCTCGCCCATTCGTCGAACAGGTCGCAGAGATAATGGCCGTAGCCTTCCGCCAGCGTGGGGTCGAAGGTGTCATGGTCGTCCAGAGGCAGCAGGAAATCCATGCCGGTGAAGCCCAGATCATCGACGAAATGGCGGTAGGTCAGGCGCGCGTCGAAGCGGGGGTTGATGACGCACAAGGCGCCGACGCGACCGATCCGCTGCGCCGCGGCGGCGGCCTGCAACTTGAGGATGCCGGCGGCGGTGCCGTCATAGGTTCCCCGGCCGCGATGGTCCACCCGCTCCAGATCATTGTAGTCGCGGGGGCCATCGATGCTGACGCCGATGGAGAAGTTGTAGTTGGAAAAGATGCTGATCCATTCATCGTCGACCAGCATGCCGTTGGTCTGGACCTTGAACTGCAGGTGGCATACGGGATCCAGCCTGGAACTGAAGATATCGCAAATGGCGATGAACGAATCCTTCTTGATCATCAGCGGCTCGCCGCCGTGCATATCGATGGTTACGGCCTCCGCCCCCAGGTCGATGACGCCCTGGCGTAAGAAATCGGCGATGGATTCGGCGGTCGTCAACGGTAGATGAACCGGATGTCTTTTATAATCATCATTATTCATGTTAAAGAAATAACAGTATGTGCAATTAATGTTGCATCGTTCCGTAATTTTAACGATCACCTCGATGCGTCTTACTTTCGTCTTCAATATTCCAGACATCGCCCGCCCCACCCATTGATTGATTGGGAAAGGCGGCATGGGCGTTCACCCATGCCGCCCGCTTAAATCACGAGAAGGAAAGGTCGAAGGTCAGGTCGAAGGTCAGGTCGAACGTTAAGTCGAACGACAGGTCGAAGTCGCCACCAGCCACGCTTTCCAGCGCGGCGGCCGACAAACGGGTCATGGGCATGCCGACGATGGCGTCCGGCGCAGTGATGCCTTTGCGGGCAAGCATCGAGGAAAGTTGCATTTTATGTTTTCCCTTCATGAAGATGAGGGTGGATTTCCCCATCGGCGAAACCATAGATGGTGGTATATTTGTTATACAATATGATCCGTTGAATTATTCCTATCAGGGGTGGTTCTGATTACGGAGGTAATCAACCTTGAGTTATAAGGCGACCACCAATGCGTACACCGCAACCCTCGCCCCCCTTCCCCCGGCAATTCCGCTGGGCCGGTTGCAGGGGGTAGCGGCGCGGGCCGCTGAAACCATCCGGGCGGCCTGCCTGCGGGGACTGCCGCCCTTGCGACTCGATGACGCGGCCCTGTTCATCAGCGGGGACCCGTTCGCGGGCGTGCCCGAGGGGCGCATCCCCCGGGCGCCCATCGCGCCCAGCGACGCATGGCGCCTGTCCGACCCGATGGAGGAGGCGCGCGCGGCGGCGGCTTACGCCGTGCTGTCGGGGGCCTTGGACCGGCCGTTGACCCTGGACGATCTGGCCGCCGCCCATGCCGCGCTGGACGTCGCCCTGCCGGAGGAGGCCCGCGCCTATATGCGTCCGGGACTGTTGCGGGTGGTGGCGACCACCATGCGACGGGAGGGGGAGGGGCAGGTCTACGCGCCGCCGCCGCCCGATGCCGCCCGCGACCTGCTGCGCCAACTTCTGGATTATGTGGAGGGGGTGCGGCGGGCTGGCCCCATCGACCTTATCCAGTGCGCGCTGGTCTACTATCAGTTCGTCGCCATTCATCCCTTCCATGACGGCAATGGACGCCTGTCCCGCGCCCTGGCCCGCCTGCTGCTGGAACGGCATCACGCTGGTGCCGGCGCGCTGGACTTGACGGCCCTGGTGCGCGTCAATCGGGCCTATCATGACTATCGTATCGTCGCCGTGCACCGGTCGGGGCGCTGGGCGGAATGGGCGCACTTCTTCTGCCAGATGCTGATCCGGCGGTGCGCGGCGCCGCACGGGTGAGGGGGGCTGGCCTTGGACGCGCGGGCCCGTCGTCAAGGGGCGAGGGTCGCGTTCAGCAGGGCGGCCAGGCGCACCCCCGCCTGTTGCACGCGTTGCCGGACGGCGGGCCAAGCCGCTTGGTCGTAGTCCTGGCCCAACTCACCCGACGGCGGAAGCTTGCCATAGACGAGGTCCTTGGCCATCACCCGGCCCTCCGCGGCCCACTCCAGGGCCAGGGGTTCCAATCGCCCCATGAGGCCGGGTGTCGTCCAGAGTGCCGCCTGTTCCGCCGTGATCGCCTGGTCCAGACTGGCCGCCGCCGCGCGCGCCTTGGCCGGGTCGACGGTGTAGTCGGGCGATACCTTCAGGCCGGTCTTGTAGGCCAGAAGGTCATCGCCCCACAGGGAGTGCAGGTTCAGGTGTCCTTGCGCGTCCTGGCCGTAGAACGTGACCTTGATCTTCAGGCCGCCCTTGTCATGGTCGCGTTCCGCCACGTTCAGCGGTTCATGCAGGTCGGCCATCAGATGCACGACCCACTTCAAGGCGGTCAGGCGCTCGGCCGCGGGGCGTCCCTTGTCCGCCAGAGTCCGGGCGAATTCAGGCAGCTTGGCGACCACGCAGGCGCCGCCGGGGCAGTCGCGTGCCGGAACGTAGCCAGCGGCGTTGATATCGACGTCGACATAGTGCCAGGGCAAGGTCTCGGGCAGGCCGCCCTGATCGCGCGGGGCGTGGCCGATGACGTCCGCCCAGCCCGCCACGTCGTCCAGGCCATGACGCTGTTCCAGCGCCAGCAAGGCATCCACCTGCAGGCGGGCGGCGGGGGTCAGGCGGGCTTCGGCGATGTCGGCGACCAGCACATGGCCGACCAGCCCCCAGGCCGCCGCGGGGCGGGACGTCATGGCCAGCAAGGCCAGGGCAATGGACGCGGCGTGCTTCAGGCGCATGGTTCCGGCTATTTATGGTGGTTATTGGCAATCAATAGAATTCTATTAGGAGAAAATGTCAATTTTTCCGCCATGAAAGAATAATGAAAGCAACACAAGACAACCGGTGGGGAGGTTCCCGCCTCTGCCCCGTCACGCCGCACCGGGTGACGGGTCTTGCCGTCGCCTCGTCGCCGGGCCAGGGTGTCTGTCATGCGGAATTTTGAGATAGCGGGGGCGGCATGCGGATGGGTTTGAGGATGGCGGCGGCGATGATGGTCGCCGGTTTGATGGTGGGGCCGGCGGCCGTGCGCGCGGCGGAGGCGACGGGCTCCGCCGCCAGCGCAGGGTCCAAGGGCGCCCCCCAGACCATCCAGCTGTTCGGCGCCTCGATCAAATATTATGAGGCGGGGCGGGGCCCCACCCTGGTGCTGGTCCACGGCTTGGGCAGCAGCGCGCAGGGGGATTGGGGCAAGGTCATGGCGGATCTGGCCAAGACCCATCATGTCCTGGCGCTGGACTAGCTGGGCTTCGGCACGTCGGACAAGCCGATGATCGACTATGCCATCCAGACCTGGGTGGATTTCCTGGGCGAATTCCTGCGCCGGAAGAAGGTGACGGACTTCACCCTGATGGGCGAGTCCCTGGGCGGCTGGATATCGGCGCAATACACCATCCAGGCCCTGGATGGCATCGCCGCCGACCCGGCCTTCGCCCTGCCCAAGCCGTCCAAGCTTGTGCTGTGCGACGCCGCCGGCCGGCACGACACCATGGCCAAGACCTTCGGGCCCAAGGCCGCGGGCGCCGAGGCGCCGCCCCCGTCCGCCTCATTGGCCGGGCAGAAGGCCTTGCTGGGCGCCGTCTTCCATGACCCGCGCTGGTCCAGCGGGCCGGCGGCGCTGAAGCGCGGCTTCGCCTGGAGCCTGTCCAAGGGCGACGCCTGGACCATCCATTCCGTCTACACCAACCCTGGCTTGCTTAACGAGACGGTGGACGGCAAGCTGAAGGACATCACCATCCCCACCCTGGTGGTGTGGGGGGCGGATGACGGGCTGCTGCCGCCGGCGGACGGCCAGTTCTTCGCCGAGGGCATACCCGGATCACGCCTGGTCACCATCCCCGACAGCGGCCACGCCCCGATGATCGAGACGCCCCAGGCCTTCCTGGCGGCGGTCGAATCCTTCCTGTAACCGCTTGCCAGGAGAGCACCCGATGCCGGACGCGGACTACGCCGCCTATGACGGGGCGGCCCCCTATTTCGACTTGGTGCGGGGCGCGCTGGGCGACCGTGTCGATGGCGCGCACTTCTTCGACGTCGTCGCCGACGACATCATCTATGAGGTCCTCTACGACTTCCCCGGCTGGCCGCGCATCGTCCGGGGCCGGGCCGAGCTGATGGAGAGGTTCGCCGGCTACAGCCAGCATATCGCGCTGGACGCCGCCGATAACCTGGTCGCCCATGGGGCGGACGACGGCCGGGTCGTCGTCATCGAGTACCAGGTCCACGGCACCATCCTCGCGACGGGCGTCCGTTACGACAACCGTTTCGCCTCCATCATCCGGATCGAGAACCGGAAGATCGCGCATTGGCGGGATTATATGGACTCCCTGGCGGCATGGAACGCGCTGACGGCGCGGGCGCCTTGAGGGCTCGCCGCCAGCGGTCCGCGCCCCTGTGACGGGGATTTGACCGCAAGGAAATCCCCTGTACCCTGGCCCCAATGAAACCAAGGGGATCGGGGGAAAAGATGGCGGTCAGGCGCATGGGGCGCACGGGGCTGATAGCGGCGGCGGTGTCCGCCCTGGCCGTGCTGGCGGGGCAGGCGGGGGCGGCCCCTACGCTGCTGGTCAACGCCGTCATCCATACCGAGGACCCGGCCAACCCCACGGCCGGCGCGCTCGCCTGGGATGAGGCGGGCACCCTGCTGGCGGTGGGTGACGCCGCCGACCTGGCCCGGCGCTACCCCGGCGCCACCACCGTGGACGCCAGCGGCGGCGCCGTGGTGCCCGGCCTGATCGACGCCCACGGCCATGTGCAGGAGGAGGGGGCCTCGCTGCTGACCGCCGATCTGGTGGGCGCCACGTCGAAGGCCGAGATCCTGGCGCGACTGAAGGCGCAGGCGGCCAAGCTGGCGCCCGGTGACTGGCTGCAGGGCCGGGGCTGGGACCAGAACCGCTGGGCGGACAAGGCCTTCCCCACCGCCGCCGACCTGGACGCGGCCTTCCCCGACCGGCCGGTGGTGCTGGAACGCATCGACGGCCACGCCCTGTGGGTGAACAGTGCGGCCTTGCGCGTGGCGGCGGCCAAGCCGGGGGCCAAGAGCCTGGACGGCGCCTGGCAGCCCCAGGGCGGCCGCATCATGCGCCAGGGCAAGGCCGCCACCGGCGTGCTGATCGACAACGCCATGGATTTGGTGGCCGAGGCCATGCCGCCGCGCACCGACGCGCAGATCCGCCAGAACTACCAGCTGGCCTTCGCCGAGATGGTGTCGCTGGGCCTGACCGGCACGCATGAGCCCGGCATCAGCCTCCAATCCTTCCGCGTGCTGCAGGACATGGCGGCCAAGGGGGAGGTGCCGGTGCGCCTCTACACCATGGCCGATGGCGACCATGAGGCGCTGGACTGGCTGTGTGCCCAGGGCGGCGGCTACACCGACCCCACCGGCCGGGTGCGCATGCGGGCGGTGAAGCTGTATATGGACGGCGCCCTGGGCAGCCGGGGCGCCAAGCTGCTGCGCCCCTACAGCGACGATGCCGGCAACAGCGGCATCTATGTCACCAACCCCGCCGATTACGCCCGCGTCGTCGCCAAGGCCAAGGGCTGCCACGTCCAGGTGGCCACCCACGCCATCGGCGACGGCGGCAACCGCACGGTGCTGGACACCTACGCCAAGGTCTTGGGCGCCGACACCAAATCCGACCTGCGCTGGCGGGTGGAGCATGCGCAGATCCTGACGCTGGACGACATTCCGCGCTTCGCCCCGCTGGGCGTCATCGCCTCGATGCAACCCACCCACGCCACCTCCGACATGCCGTGGGCGGAGAAGCGCCTGGGCCATGACCGCCTGGCCGGCGCCTATGCCTGGCAGCGTCTGCGCCAGTCCGGCGCCCGGCTGGCGCTCGGCTCCGACTTCCCGGTGGAGAAGGCGAACCCCATGCTGGGCCTCTACGCCGCCGTCACCCGCCAGGACCTGGCGGGCCAGCCCCCCGGCGGCTGGCTGCCCGACCAGCGCCTGTCGCGGGAGGAGGCGCTGGCCGGATTCACCCGCGACGCCGCCTACGCCGGCTTCATGGAGGGCGAGGTGGGCACGCTCAAGCCCGGCCTGCGCGCCGACTTCGTCATCCTCGACGCCGACCCCCTGACCGTGGCCCCGCGCCGGATCGCCGACATCAAGCCGCTGTCCACCTGGGTGGACGGCAGGAAGGTGTATGAGGCGGGGAAGTGAGCCTGCGCGGTTGTGCCTCTGGCGCGTCACAATCGCCCTGATAATATGATGGCATCTCTGCAAGCGACGCGTTGCGGACGGGGATGCCAAAGGGGGAACGATGCGCGCCAGGGTGCTTGCTTGTTTGCTGATGTCCGGACTGTTGCTGTTGGCGCATCCGGGATGGGCCCAGGATCCAGGGGCAGGGCAGCCTGCCGCCAGTTCGCCGCCCGCCGATCCCAAGGTGGCGGCGGAGAAGGCCGAGGACGAAGCCATGCTGCGGCTGCTGGGGGAAGGGGCGCAGTTGATGCGGTCCGGCCAGCCGCGGCAGGCGATCGAGACCTATGACAAGATCATCGCCACCTATGAGGCGCGCTACCAGGATAGCAAGGAAAAGCTCTATTGCGCTAACGGGATGGCGGAGACCTTGGCCTATATGATGCTGGCGGCCAGCCAGAAGCAGGCGGCCAAGGCGCTGGCCCCCACCTGGGCGGTGGCTTACTTCATGAAAGGCTATGCCCTGGTGGAGTTGCGGGATACGGCGAGCGCCAAGGCCGCCCTGGAAAAGGCGCGCGACCTGTCGCCCTACAATCCCCATTTCCTGAACGAACTGGCCAACATCTACAAAGGCGAGAAGAACTGGCCGCTGGCGCTGGAGACCTATCAGGCAGCCAAGGAACATGTCGCGGCGTTTGCCCTGCCCCAGCTCAAGGATAAGGACGAGACCGCGGCCTTGCATGGCATCGCTTTCGTCTATTCCGAGACCGGCAAGTTGGATGAGGCCGAGACCATCTATAAGCAATGCCTGGAAAAGAATCCCCAGGACACCTATGCCCAGAGCGAGCTGAACTATATCGCGCAGCAACGGGCTAAGCAGGCCCAGGTCCGGTAGGGGGCCGGCATGCGGGTGTGGCTTCGCCCCACTATCCTGGCTGTCGCGCTTCTGGTCTGCACGGCCTGTGCGGGACCGGCCGGAACGGGCGTTGGGCCAATCGCGGGGCCCCTGCCCACCGCCGACCTTTCCCCCGATCCGGTGTTGAGCAAGGCCATGACGGAGGCGTTGCTGGCGGTGCGGGCGGGCGACGCGCGCCGGGCGGTTGACGGTTATTTCGATCCGATCGTCGCCGCGTATGAGGTCCGCTATGCGGCCATCAAGGAACCGCTCTATTGCGCCCGGACCATGGCGGAGGCGACCCGCTACATGCAGGACGCCTTGGTCCACAAGCGATCAGCCCGGGTGGTGGAAGCGGGCTTGGTCGTCGCCTACGTCTACCGGGCCCGCGAGTTGATGATCCTGGGCGATCCGGCCAAGGCCGAGGCCGGCCTGCTGCGCGCCCGCATCCTCGCGCCGGCCAATACGGCGGTGCTGATCCAGTTGGGGGCCCTGTACACGGCGCTGAAGAAGCTGCCGAAGGCGCTGGAGGCCTATCAGGCGGCAGTGGCGTCGTTTGACCTGTCACCGCCGAGGGAGAGGGCGTTGGAAGCTGCCGATGCTTTCAATGGCCTGGGCGGCGCCTATCTCGCGCTGGGGCGGTTGGACGAGGCGGAAGCCACGTATCGGCGCTGTTTGGAGGTTCTTCCCGGCAACGGGCTGGCGCAGCTGGAGCTGAACGAAGTCCGCCGGCGGCAGGCCGACGCCCAAGCGCGGTAGGCGTGCGTGGACTTCACGCCGGCCAATAAGCCTCTCAAGGATTACTCGGGTTTTTCGGGGCGTGGGCGCTGGCAGAGTAGCGGCAACCCTTCAAACCCTGGGAGCCCCAGAGCATGAGCCAGCCGTCCGTCCCCTCCGCCGCCGCCTCTGTCGCCCCCTCTGCCGCCACGGCCGAGCCCAGCCTGGGCCAGCTGTACGCCGACCTGCACGCCCACCGGGTGGCGACCATGGATCCGGCGCAGTTGCAGCTCAACATCGACCAGCGGCGCGAGCTGGTGGAGACGGCGGACCGTGCCGCCTTCGTCCAGGTGGGTGATCGGCTGACCGATGTGGTGCTGGCGGATGTGGAGGGCGGGGCGCTGGACCTGGATGCCCTGCTGGCCCGGGGGCCGGTGGCGCTGGTGTTCTTCCGCTTCGCCGGCTGTCCCGCCTGTAACATCGCGCTGCCCTATTACCAGCGCCACCTCTGGCCGGGCTTGCGCGATCTGGGCGTTCAACTGGTGGCCGTCAGCCCGCAGCCGGCCGACAGGCTGGTGGAGATCAAGCGCCGCCACGATCTGGGCTTCGCCGTGGCCAGCGACAAGGACAATGCCCTGGGCCACCGCCTGGGCATCGTCTTCACCGCCAACGCCGCCACTCAGGCCGCCAGCCTAGCCAAGGGCTCCCACCTGGGGGAGGTGACGGGCACCGGCACCTGGGACCTGCCCATGCCGACGGTCATCCTGCTGGACCGCGCCGGCGTCGTGCGTTTCGTCGACGTCACGCCCGACTGGCTGGCGCGGACCGAGCCGGGCGTCATTCTGGACGCGGCGCGGCGGGTGGCGGCGGTGGCCGCCGCCGCGTGAGGCGCCCTACCGCTGGGTATAGGCCAGCTTCAGGCCCAGCCCGATGAAGGCGGCGGCGAAGCCCCGGCGCATCCAGGTCAACACGCCGGGGCGGGACAGGACATGATGGCGGACGCTGGCGGCGAAGACGCCGTAGACCAGGAAAACCGCCAGGGTCACCGCCATGAAGACCAGCGACAGCACCGTCATGTGCCAGGCGGCGTGTTCGTCGTCTCGGCTGACGAACTGGGGCAGGAAGGCGAAGAAGAAGATGGAGAGCTTGGGGTTCAGCAGGTTCACCAGCACCGCGTGCCGGATCGTCGCTCCGTTGGAACGGGGCGCGTCCCGCGTGTCGAGCGCCAGCGGGCCGTCGTCCTGCAGCGTCTTCCACGCCATGTAGAGCAGGTAGGCGACGCCCGCGTACTTGACCGCCTCGAAGCCCAGGGCGCTGGTGTGCAGCAGCGCCGCCAGGCCGGTGATCGCCGCCAGCATGTGGGGCACGATGCCCAGGGTGCAGCCGCAGGCGGCGACGACGGCGCCCCGGGTTCCGCGTGACAGGCCGGCCGTCAGGGTGAGGACGGCCCCCGTGCCGGGGGAGGCGGCGACAATGACGGAGGTGATCAGGAATTCGGGGGTCATGGCATGCTCCGGGTGGGACGAAGGGTCCCCTTTCCGTGCCATCGCCGCCGGGCGGACGTCTTGAATGAAATTGCAGGACGGACCGCTCCCGGCGGGGGGGATCAGCGCACCGCCTGGGCGTAGGCGCCGGGGCCCATGCCGAATGTGCGCACGAACAGCCGGGTCATGTGGCTCTGGTCGGAGAAGCCGCTGGCGACCGCCGCCTCCGCCAGCGGCACCCCATCGGCGACCAGGCGGCGCGCCAGGTTGACGCGACGCTGCAGGAGATAGGCGTGCGGGGTCAGACCCGTGGCGCGGGCGAAGCCGCGCAGGAATTGGTAGCGGCCGAGGCCGGCGTCCCGCGCCAGAACCTCCAGGGTCAGCACGGCGGCGGGGTCGTCGTCCATCCGTTGCCGCGCCACGGCGATGCCAGCGGCAAGGGGGGCCGCGCTCCGGGGGCGGATCGCCAGGAGGCCGGCCAGCAGGGGCAACAGCAATGCGTCGAGGGGCTGGCCGCTGGTCGCCGCCGTAAACAGGGCCTGGAAGCCCGAGGCCAGGCGGGCGTCCCGCAGGGCGGGATGGGTGAATTCGACGCTGGCCCCGCCGCGGCGGCCGTCGCTGATATCGGCCGCCGCCCGGTCGATGACGGCCGGGGCGAGATACAGCATGCGCCAGGCGCGGCCACCGTCGCCGACGGGCGCGCCGTCATGGACCTCGCCGGGATTGACGGTGATGACGTCGCCGGCCACCGCCTCCACCGGCCCGCGACCGCTGGCCGAGCGTTGCGCGCCCCGGGCGATCAGGCCGATGCCGAACTGCTCATGGATATGGCGGTCGAAGGTCCGTGCCGTTTCCGCCTCCACGGCCTCCACCCCCTTGACCTGGCAGCGCAGGGCGGTGAAGCGATTGGCGGTCATGTCCTCATCCCCCTGGGCGGTGGAGAGGTCAGATTGGCCCAGCTTGGGCGGCTTCCGCAATCCCGCGCCCCGCCGCTCACCCAGCGTTGCGGGCGCGCGGCAAGGGGACGGACGGTAACGCCGGATCGTTCATCAGCCACCGTGCCAGGCCCGCCGCCAGGGGCGACAGGGCCAGGGCCAATAGCAGGTAAAGGCCGCCCATGCTGAGGGCGAACCCGATCAAGGGGGTGGTGAGCCGGGTGGCCCATGTCACCAACAAGCCCAGGGGGCCGGTGCCACCCTCCGCCAGGATCCAGTTGTTGCCGGCGGCCAGCAGGCGCAGGCTGATGAAGGCCAGGGCGTAGCTGAGGGCGTGCAGGGGCGAGCGGTCGATATGGCGACGCGACCATGGGTTCAGGTAGGGGCGGCGGAAGGACGCCAGGGGGCGATCCAGCCAGAGGGGGGCGATGCGGGTGACGTTGCGCACGCCGAAGACGAACAGTGCCAGTTGCGCCAGGCCGCCCATCAGGGTGATGGCCCCCGCCCGGCCCAAGGAATAGCCGACATCCGCCAGGGTGAAGACGTTGCCCTCATGGACGCCGGCGCCCGCCCGCAGCGCCAGCATGGTGGTCCACAGGTCCCAGCCGCTGGCCAACAGATAGGCCACGGCATAGAGCAGGGCGGGTGGCAGGATGGCGGGCCTGGTCATGCGTGGTCTCCGGGAGGCGTCAGTGCTTTGATCAAGAGGGAAAAGCCGGGGGACAGGATCGGGCCATCATGAAGGTCGACGGCCAGCTGGCGCAGACCCGCGCCGAAAGGGACGGGTTCCCCCTCTCCGGCGGCGGGAAGCAGGGGCGACACCAGAACCTGCCAACGGTGGGCCAGGGACTGGGCGGCGGGAGATCCGGCGGCGTGACCATCGCGGGCCAGGCGGTCGGCCTCGCTCAGCAGGTGCGCGACGTCGGCGCGGATATCATCGATGTCCCGGCCCCTGCCGCGCAGGCGATCGGCGACCGCGTTGCGCATCGCCGCCAGTTCCTGGTCCAGGCCCCGCTCCCGCGCCCGCTCTATCAAGTGATGGCGCACCTCCTCCGGCGTCAGCGGCGCCTGGGGTGCGGCGGCCTGGCGGGCCAGACCGATCAGTTCGTCCAGGGACAGGCTCTCCCCCGCCGCCAGGCGCCGGCGGGCATGCGTCACCGCTTCCAGCCGTTGGCCGAGGGCGGCGATCTGCTTTTCCAGATGGTGACTTTGCAGGCTCAGCGTCTGGGCCAGCCCGGCGCCATCACCGGCCAGCACGTCGCCGATCTGGCGCAGCGACAGGCCCAGGCCTTTCAGCGCCAGGATCTGGTGTAGCCGTGCCACGTCCTCATTGCTGTAGCGGCGCCAGCCGCCCGCCCGCCGCTCGGGCGTCAGCAAGCCGGCCCGCTCATAGACGCGCAGCGCCTTGGGCGTGATGCCCAGCTTGGTGGCGACATCGCCGGGCCCGAGGCCGGCGGCAGGGGGCTTTCTCTGATCCATGAGGTCAGCGTAAAACCGGACCCAAGGTCCGGTGCAAGCCCTCTTGCCCTGCTGCGCGTGGTTTGCCGAACCGTCGCCGGCCGCATGGGCCACCTGCGGCCGGCGACGGCGGACGGTGGGACTTTCCGTTGACTTCGCTTCCGCGCCGCTTATAGTGCCGGCCTTCACTTCCCGGGAAGGTGGGTCTGGGGGGATCTCTCCCCCTATCCCCGTCCATGGGTCCCGTGCCAGGAAACTGGGCCGGGGCGTCATGGAACTACCGGGACAACAAGCCGCGACAGCGGCATTTGGAGCTTGAGAGATGAGCAGGCGTATCCAGTCCAAGTACAAGATTGACCGCCGTCTTGGCGTCAACCTGTGGGGCCGTGCCAAGAGCCCGGTCAACCGCCGCGAATACGGCCCCGGCCAGCATGGCCAGCGCCGCAAGAAGCCGTCCGACTTCGGCCTGCAGCTGATGGCCAAGCAGAAGCTGAAGGGCTACTACGCCAACATCGGCGAGCGTCAGTTCCGCCGCATCTATCAGGAAGCCGTCCGTCGTCGTGGCGACACCGGCGAGAACCTGATCCAGCTGCTGGAGCGTCGCCTGGACGCCGTGGTCTACCGCATGAAGTTCGCGCCGACCCCGTTCTCGGCCCGCCAGATCATCAACCACGGCCACATCCTGGTCAACGGCAAGCGCCTGAACATCGCCTCCTACCGCGTGAAGGATGGCGACGTCATCGAGGTTCGCCAGAAGGCCAAGCAGTTCGCCCTTATCCTGGAGGCCGTGGCCTCGGGTGAGCGCGACACGCCGGAGTACGTGCAGGTCGACACCGGCGCGCTGAAGGGCACCTTCGTCCGTGCCCCGAACCTGGCCGACGTGCCGTACCCGGTGACCATGGAACCGAACCTGGTGGTCGAGTACTACTCGCGCTAATCACGGGTCGGGTTCCTCCGGGAGCCGAAAGGATCAGGCCGCGCCCCTCGGGACGCGGCCTTTTCCTTATGCGCATCCGCCATCCTGTTTCGCCCTGGGGCGCCCGACGGCTCCTCCCCGGCGGCCGGGTTGGCGTCATACCGGCGGCACGAGAGTCTGACTCGTGCCGCTGTAGCCCGCGACTGCGGGCGCCGGAGATTTCCGGGGAGCCGAAGGCGGACTGGGAATCGAGGATCAGCCAAGCCGCCGGATGGCGGCGCCCGGCGTTTGAGGGGGCGTTTGAGCGGTCACGATCAAATGCCGCTAGTGTCAGCGGCCCTGGCCGACGCGCGGCAGCATCCGCTGCATCACCCCGTCGTGCCACAACACCAGATGGGCCAGCGCCCCCAGCACATGGGCGCCCACCACCAGCAGCAGCACCGTCACCAGGCCCTCATGCAGTTCGCCCACCGCATGGCCGGTGGGGGAGCCGGTTTCGAACAGGGCGGGCAGGGGGATGGCGCCGAACAGGGTGACGGTCCAGCCACGCTGCGAGGCGTAGGCCCAGCCGGTGAACACCAGCACCAGGACCAGCAGATACAGCAGCCCATGCACCGCCGCCGCCGCCTTGCGCTGCCAGGCGGGCAAGGTCGTGTCCGGGGCCGGCTGCGGCGTCAGCACGCGCCAGGCGGCCCGGGCCAGGATCAGCAGGCCGATGACCACGCCGAAGGACATGTGCAGGTTCATCAGGCTTTCCGGCTGCATGCCGCGCCGGATGTCCGGCATGGTCCAGCCCAGGGCGTACTGCACGATCAGCAGCAGGACGGTGGCCCAGTGGAACCCTTTCATGACTGGGCTGTACGTCGTGGCGGGAAGGGAGTGGTTCATTTTGCCAGAGCCTATTGTGGGGGCGGTCAGGCGCGCAGCCGGCCCGCCCACAGGGGTTTCAACAATTCCAGCAGCATGACGACGCCGACGGTGGCCGCGGCGGTCACCGTCAGGTCGTCGGCATGTAGGGGGCCGAACTTGAACAGTTCCGCCGCCGGCGGCCAGACCAGGGTCAGGAGCAGGATTCCGCCCGCCACCGCCCCCACCACCCAAAACGCGCGGTTGGGCCGCAGCAGGGCGGCGAGGGGGGAGGGGGTGAAGGTGCGGTTGACCAGCACCAGCCCCAGGTTCACCAGGACCAGCGCCACATAGGCCAAGGCCCGCGCCTCGTCCGCCGGCATGCCGCGCGCCAGGCCCCCCATGAACAACGTGGCCACGACGGCCAGCGCCACCACCCCCTGCAGCAGGCTCCAGCCCACCAGGGCCAGCGAGAACAGGGGCGCGTCCGGCGGGCGGGGCGCGCGCCGCATGATGTCCGCCTCCGCCGGCTCCGCCTCGAACACGACGGAGCAGACGGGGTCGATGACCATTTCCAGGAAGGCGATGTGCACCGGCCCCAGCACCGGCGGCAGTCCGAACAGGAGGGGCAGCAGGGCGAGGCCGGCGATGGGCACATGGACGGCGATGATGTAGCCCATGGCCTTGCGCAGATTGTCATGGATGCGCCGGCCCAGGCGCATGGTGTGGACGATGGAGCCGAAATCGTCGTCCAGCAGGACGATGGCGGCGGCCTCCCGCGCCACGTCGGTGCCGCGGCCGCCCATGGCGATGCCGATGTCGGCGGCCTTCAGCGCGGGGGCGTCGTTGACGCCGTCGCCGGTCATGGCGACGATGTCCCCCCCCGCCTTCAGCGCGTCGACGATGCGCAGCTTCTGTTCCGGCAGGGTGCGGGCGAAAATGGCGATGCTGCCCACCCGTGCCGCCAACTCCGCCGGGGTCAGCCGCGCCAGGGCGTCGCCCGTCAGCAGCTCGCCCGCCGACAGTCCGGCCTGGGTGGCGATGGCGCGGGCGGTGGCCGGATAGTCGCCCGTCACCATCACCACGCGGATGCCGGCGGCCCGGCATTCCTCCACCGCGGCGGCGACCTCCGGCCGCAAGGGATCCGACAGGCCGACCAGACCCAGGAAACGGTGGGGAAAGTCGCGCTGGGAAGACGGAAGGGGGCCGTCGTCCAGGGGCGCCCCCGCCACCCCCAGGATGCGCATGCCCTGCGCCGCCATCCCGTCCACCGCCGCCAGCGCCGCGCGCCGGGTGGCGGGGTCGGCGTGGCACAGGTCCAGGATGGCCTCGGGCGCACCCTTGGCCGCCACCAGGCGGTCGCCCCCGGGACGGGCCCACACCTGTGACACCGCCAGCAGGCTGGGGTCCAGGCCATACTGGCGCACCAGGGTTCCGCCGGCGGGGATTTCGAGTGCTGCGGCCTTGGCCAGGTCGTGGAAGGCCTGGTCCATGGGGTCGAAAGGGTCCGGCGCGCTGGCCAGCAGACCATGATAGGCCAGGTCCGCCAAGGGGGCCGCCAAGGGGGCCGGCAGGCGGTGCCCATCGCCAGGCGACTGGGGGATCGTCAGGGCGTCCCGTCCCCGCAGATCCGCGACCGCCATGCGGTTCTGGGTCAGGGTGCCGGTCTTGTCGGTGCACAGCACCGTGGCGGCCCCCAGGGATTCGATGGCCGCGGCCCGCCGGGTCAACACCCGCACCCGCGACAGGCGCCAGGCCCCCATGACCATGAAGATGGTCAGGACCAGGGGGAATTCCTCCGGCATCATCGCCATGCTGAGGGCCAGGCCGGCCAGGACGCCGTCCAGCCAGGTTCCCCGGGCCAGGCCGTACAGCAGGGTGACGACGCAGCTGAGGACGATGGCGATGACGGCCGCGCTGCGAACCAGGCGCCGGGTCTGCAGCGTCAGCCGGCTGGGGCCCTGCGCGATGCCGCCCAGGGCCACGCCGATCTTGCCGATCTCGCTCCGCGATCCCGTGGCCGTGACCTCGCCATATCCCTGGCCACGCACCACCAGGGTTCCGGAAAAGGCGATGGGCAGGTCGTCGCCCCCGGGGCGGATGTCGGCGGCCACGGCCGCCGCCGCGCGTTTGCGCACCGGGGCCGACTCCCCGGTCAGCAGGGATTCATCGGCTTGCAGGTCTTGGGCGGACAGCAGGCGCGTGTCGGCGGGAACGCGATCCCCCTCGCGCAGGAACAGGATGTCGCCCCGCACCACCTCGCGGCCGGCGATGCGCTGGCGCCGCCCGCCGCGCACGACCTGGGCGCGGGGGCTGGTCAGGGTGCGCAGGGCGTCCAGCACCTTTTCGCTGCGGCTCTCCTGGCCGACGGCGAGGGCGACGGAGGCGCAGGCGAAGACCAGCAACAGCAGGGCCTCGTTGCGATCACCCAGGAGAAGGTAGATCAGGCCGGCCGCCACCAGCAGGCCGAACATCGGTTCGCGCAGGGTGTCCAGGATGATGCGCAGCAGGGAACGCCGATCGGGGCGGGGCAGTTCGTTGGGCCCCTCCGTCGCCAGGCGCGACGCCGCCTCGGCGTCGGTCAGGCCCGCCGGGATATCGGCGGCCTCCGTCGGGCCGGTGGCGGGTGGTGCGGCCGAAGCCGTTGGTGTCGGCGTCATGGGCCCCCCAAAGGGCAGGGTTTATGGGCGCACGTCTCAAGGTACGCCTGTTGGTGGGGGCCGCGTTGATACACATCAGGGGACGATCGCCCGGCGCCGGGGGGAGATTGGCGGGCTGGGCCCAAGCGCACGACTTTTTGTCGCGCGGCGTTTGCGCCCGGGAGGCGGCGGTGGGGCGGCGGCGGCGGGGGATTGCGCGCCAAGGTTGTTAAATGGGTCCAGATTGCCGAGGTCTATAAACCATGGGTGTAATTATCGAAGAAATGCAAACAAACGCCCTAAAGATATGCCTCTTCTCTATGACCTCAATAGACCGTTTAGGATAGCCCTATGCGTCACAGAATCTGAAAATTCTGCCTTAAGTATAAGAAGGATTTTTAGTCTCCCATCGTAACAGGAAGGTCACAAATTAGCCCTGTGACTTGTGGACGCATCGCGGCCTGGACTTTTCCGGGAACGGGGTCGTTTGCCCAATCACTACGATGGGGACAACGTCTTGTCGAAAGCTTACGCCAAGAATTGGGGCAGTGAAAATCGGGCGGGTGCCGTGGCGCCGGCCCGCCTCCGGCCGGTTGGCGCGGGCGGCGGCACCATCGATCGGTTGCGGCGCCGCTTTGCCGACCTGCCGCCGCCGGTCGTGATCTACAATAAGTCGCACTCCGGAAGCCGCCTGCTGGCCCAGATGCTGGCCGATCAGGGCGTGTTCATCGGCGGCAAGCTGAATGAATCCAATGACGCCATGGCCATCCTGCCGCTGATCGAGCGGTTGGTGGAGGATTACTATCCGAATTACCAGACGTTATGGGACCAGGAATGGCCCACCGACCTGGAGGCCTTGTTCGTCACCGCCCTGATGGAGCATCTCACCGGCTATGACGGGCGCTCGCCCTGGGGCTGGAAGCTGTGTGAGACCACCTACATCATTCCCATCATCGCCGCGGTCTTTCCCCAGGCGCGTTTCATCCACCTGTTGCGGGATGGCCAGGACGTGGCCTTCAGCGACCATGTTCCGCCGCAGGCCCGCTTCTGGCGTAAGGTTTACTTCAATAACGGCGATATCCAGGGTTGGCGCGGCCTGTCCCTCACCAACCGCGCCTATGTCCGCCGGCCGCACATTTACAACGCCTTGCATTGGATGAACGCGGTGGAGGTGGGGCGCAGCTACGGCGCCATGCTGCACGGCCGCTGCCTGGAGGTGCGGTATGAGGATCTGTGCCAGGATTTCATTCCCGTCTCCCGCCGTATCCTGGGCTTCCTGAGCTTGGCCCCGGTGGAGGCGGCGCTGACGGCCCGGTCGGCCACCGTGCGGCGCGGCGCCATCGGCAAGCACCACCAGCGTCGCCGGCAGCGGCGTGAAGTGCTGCGCCTGATCGAGCCCACGCTGTTGTCCCTGGGGTATTTGGAGGCGCCCAGCCGACCGTCCCCGCTGTGGCAGGTGCGGGAGCGCTGGTACAGCATCCTGCGCCAGGCGGGCAAGATGTGGGGTCGGATGCGGCGCCCCTAGAGATCGGGCGAAGGCGGCACCGCCTTTGGGCGTGAAGCCGCTCGCGGAAAGACTCAGCTATAGCCGGGAAGGCGGAAGCCCTCGTCGGGCGGCTGACGCTCCCCGCCGGCGTCAGCCGCCGGTATTGCCCAGGCGCCGACGGTTGGCGCGGACCTTGCGGCGGTAATGCGCCAGGACCTTGGCCGTGGCCCCATCGGCCGTCAGGCCCAGCCCGCCGGTCATGGCCCGCATCTGGAGGTCCACGCCGGCGGCGATCTTCTCGCTGACCATGCGCTGTGCCTCCGTCCGCGCGTCGGCGCCCCCGGCGGCCAACTTCATGGTGCGCAGGGTGATGACCTGCATCGCCTCCATGCCCAGGAACCAACTGTTGAGGCCGTTGCGCATCCAGGCGTTCTTCGCCATCGGTGTCTCCAGGAATAAGGCGGGCGGTCAGGGACGGGATGTCAGGGACCGGACGGCATTGGAACGATCCCGCCCTATCGTTTGTTCCGGTACCGTTTTTCGGCCCCCTGACTGCAGGTGTCGCCATGGCGGCGGAACAAAACCGTGCCCCCGCCGCTTTTATTGCCGTAGGTCCCAGTCAAGCGGGCCCCGTCTCAAGAATTTGAGGCGGCATGTCTGAGAAGCGAGGAGGGTACGGCGATGCGATACGGACTATTATGGCTGTTGGGGGTTCCGCTGCCCGTCCTGATCATCATCTATCTGGTGTTTCATTGACCTCTTGAGCATCCAGGGCGGATCGCCGGATGGCGCTGCCGCCTTGGGGCCGTGACCCCGCCGTTTCACGCCAGGCGCGTCACGTTTTCGGAAACACGAAAAAGGGCCGCGCCCGGTCTCCCGGGGCGGCCCTTCGTCAATCCGGATGCCGGATGCTTACGCGGCGGCCTGGGCGGCGACGCCCTTTTCGGCCAGCAACTGCACCAGTTCACCCGACTCATACATGTCGCGGATGATGTCGCAGCCGCCGACGAACTCACCCTTCACATACAGCTGCGGGATGGTCGGCCAGTTGGTGAATTCCTTGATGCCCTGGCGCAAGGCCGGGTCGACCAGGATGTCGATGCCCTTGAACTTCACGCCCAGGTGGCTCAGCACCTGCACGACGGCGGCGGAGAAGCCGCACTGCGGGAAAACGGGGGTGCCCTTCATATAGAGCACGACGTCGTTCTCGGTGATGTCGCGGCGGATGCGCTCTTCGACGGTCTTGTCCATGTACGATCGATCCTCTGGTGCCATGCCACGCCCGTGGGGGCGGTGGCCAGCGGTCTAACCCAAACCGGGCAAGTCTGCCGCCCGGTGTCGCCGGTGTCCATGGTAGCGCTCGCGGCGAACCAGTTCACTCAACAACTTTCACCCGCCATAAATGAGCGCGCGCCGTCCGTCTGTCCAGAGGGAATAGCCGGCGCACCGCTCCGCAAAGTTCGCGGATCAGTCCTGCGTGGCCGCCGTGGTCAACGCCAGCGCGTGAAGTTCGTTGCCCATCCGGCCACCCAGGGCCGCATACACCATCTGGTGCTGGGCCACCCGGCTCTTGCCCTTGAAGGCCGCCGCGGTGACATAGGCGGCGTAGTGGTCGCCATCGCCCCGCAGATCCTCGATACGCACATCGGCGCCGGGGATGCCGTCCCGGATCAGGCGCTCGATTTCCACCGCGTCCATGGCCATTTTGCTGTTCCTTTCAGTGTTTCCTCAGTCGCTGGGCGCCCGAGGTCGCAGGCTACGACGGCATGAGTTTCCCCACGCCGTCGCTTGTCGCGCAAGTGCCCGTGTCAGGCGGCGTCGCCAGCCATGTAGCCGGGCAGCCAGCCTTCGTGCACCGTGCGCAGGTCGGCCAGCGCCAGGGCGCCGCCGCCCAGGCCCGTCAAGGCGTCGCCGCCCACGGTGCCCAAGGGCGTGACCGGTACACCGGCGGCGGTGGCGGCGTCGGTGACGGCCGCCACATCGGCCGCCGCGACGGTGACCAGATAGCGTCCCTGGTCCTCGCCGAACAGCAGGCCGGCGTCCGCACCATCCAGGCCAGTCAGGGCCACACCGTGCTTGCCGCGCAGCGCCATTTCCGCCAGGCCCACGGCCAGGCCGCCGTCGGCCAGGTCATGGCAGGCGGTCAGCCGGCGACCCTCGATCAGGCCCCGCACCAGGTCGCCGGCGCGGCGCTCGGCCGCCAGGTCCACGGGCGGTGGGGCGCCTTCCTCACGGCCGTGCACCTCACGCAGGTACAAGGACTGGCCGACATGGCCCTTGGTGTCGCCGAACAGCAGGACAACGTCGCCGGCGTTCTTGAAGCCGCTGCCGATGGCGAGCGTGCTGTCCTTCAGCAGGCCCACGCCGCCGATGGCGGGGGTGGGCAGGATGCCTTCGCCGTTGGTCTCGTTGTACAGGCTGACGTTGCCCGACACGACGGGGAAGTCCAGCACGCGGCAGGCGTCCGCCATGCCCTCGATGCAGCCGGCGAACTGCCCCATGATCCGGGGCTTCTCCGGGTTGCCGAAGTTCATGTTGTCAGTGATGGCCAGGGGCAGGGCGCCGACGGTGATCAGGTTGCGGTAGGCTTCCGCCACCGCCTGGGCGCCACCGCGCACCGGATCGGCATGGCAGTAGCGCGGGGTGCAGTCGGTGGTCATGGCCAGCGCCTTGGGCGTGCCGTGCACCCGCACCAGGGCGGCATCGCCCCCCGGGCCGATGACGGTGTCCGCACCCACCTGGCTGTCGTACTGCTCCCAAATCCAGCGGCGGGAGGCCAGGTCGGGCGTGCCCATCAGGGCCAGCAGGGTGTCGCGCGCCGACGCCTTCAGCGGCGCTTCCGACGCGGCGATCTCGGCCTGCGGTGGGGTCGGTTCCGTGGGGCGGTGGTACAGCGGCGCTTTGTCGAACAGGGGCGCCAGTTCCACGTCGCACCAGGTCGCCCCGTGCATGCGGATGACCATGCGGCCATTGTCCGTCAGCTTGCCGATGACGGCGAAGTCCAGTTCCCACTTGTCGAAGATGCGCTTGGCCTCTTCCTCGCGGCCGGGCTCCAGGATCATCAGCATGCGTTCCTGGCTTTCCGACAGCATGATCTCATACGGGGTCATGCCGGCTTCGCGCTGGGGAACGGCGTCCAGGTCCAGGTCGATGCCCAGGCCGCCCTTGCCCGCCATCTCGACGGAGGAGGAGGTGAGGCCGGCGGCCCCCATGTCCTGGATGGCGACGATGGCGTCGGTGGCCATCAGTTCCAGGCAGGCTTCAATCAGCAGCTTCTCGGTGAAGGGGTCGCCCACCTGCACCGTCGGGCGCTTGGCCTCGCTGTCCTCGGTGAACTCGGCCGACGACATGGTGGCGCCGTGGATGCCGTCGCGGCCGGTCTTCGACCCCACGTACACCACGGGCTTACCCACGCCCGCCGCCTTGGAATAGAAAATCTTGTCGGTCTGGGCCACGCCCACGGTCATGGCGTTGACCAGGCAGTTGCCGTTGTAGGCCTTGTGGAAATTGGTCTCGCCGCCGACGGTGGGCACGCCCACGCAGTTGCCGTAGCCGCCGATGCCGGCCACCACGCCCGCCACCAGGTGGCGGGTCTTGGGGTTGGACGGTTCGCCGAAGCGGAGCGCGTTCAGGTTGGCCACAGGGCGGGCGCCCATGGTGAAGACGTCGCGCAGGATGCCGCCCACGCCGGTCGCCGCACCCTGGTAGGGCTCGATGAAGCTGGGGTGGTTGTGGCTTTCCATCTTGAAGATGGCGGCCTGGCCGTCGCCGATATCGATGACGCCGGCGTTCTCACCGGGGCCGCAGATGACCCAGGGCGCCGTCGTCGGCAGCTGCTTCAGCCACACGCGCGAGGATTTGTAGGAGCAATGCTCCGACCACATGACGGAATAGATGCCCAGCTCCGTCAGGGTGGGCGTGCGGCCCACGCTTTCCAGCATGCTGGCGTATTCGTCGGGCTTCAGGCCATGCTCGGCCGCCAGCTGGGCGGTGACGACGGGTTCCTTGTCGGGGCTATGGGTGGTCTTGCTCACGACAGGCTCTCCAGCAGGCTGGTAAACAGGGCGCGGCCATCGGTGTTGCCGTGCTGCGGGTCAAAGGCGCGCTCGGGGTGGGGCATCATGCCCAGCACGGTGCGCGTCTCGTTGAAGATGCCGGCGATGTTGTTGGTGGCGCCGTTGGGGTTGCCGGCCGCGTTCACCACGCCGTCGGCGTCGGTGTAGCGGAAGGCCACGCGGCCTTCGCCTTCCAGGCGCTTCAGCGTTTCCTCATCCGCGACGTAGTTGCCCTCGCCATGGCCCACCGGGATGCCGATGTGCTGGCCCAGGGTGTAGTTCCTGGTGAAGGCGCTGTCGGTGTTCTCCACCTTCAGGTCCACCGTCTTGCAGATGTACTTCAGCGACTGGTTGCGGATCAGCGCGCCGGGCAGCAGCCCCGCCTCCGTCAGGATCTGGAAGCCGTTGCAGACGCCGATGACCTTGACGCCCTTGGCGGCCCGCTCCTTCACCACCCGCATGACGGGGGAGTTGGCGGCCATGGCGCCGCAGCGCAGATAGTCGCCGTAGGAGAAGCCGCCGGGAACGGCGATGACGTCGACCTCGGGCAGGTCGGTGTCGCGGTGCCAGGCGTGAAAGGTCTTGTGGCCGGAAACCTGTTCCAGGGCCACGGCGATGTCCCGTTCACAGTTGGAACCGGGAAAGACGATGACGGCGGACTTCATGGGCCGCAAATCCAATCGTTGGAGGCCGGGAGAGGCGGGATGCGCGCCAATTTTGGCCGGCAGCGCACCCGTCACCTTGCGTGCCGGAAGCTAGCCGCCATGCCCGCCGATTGCAAGGTGCGGGGGGCGAAGGGCAACCCCGCGCGGATGGGGGGGCGGTGAATGCGGATCCTGCTCGCCGTTCGTGCCCAGGTTGACTGGAACAAAAAGGGAACATATAGTGCTATTCCATCAACCTGGAGAATGAACATGGATGGTTGGCAGCGTCGATACCGTCTGAGCAACGGGCCGGGTGGCCTGGGCGTCACTTGTACGGCGGAAGGTTTGGCCTTGGCCGGTGTGCCTCTGCTGGCCAAGGGCGCCAGCGGTTTCCAGGTCCGATCTGCGGAGGAGGTCGCGGTGCTGCTGGAACGGGCCTATGGGCGCGCGGAATTGAATGCCGCCGTGCTGCTGTCCGGTTTCGGCAAGATCGCTATATGGCTTCGCCTATTATGAGGGAAGCGGTGGCCTGTTTCGCCGGGTCTATCCATAGGCTGGTGCGCGGGAGTGGTGCTCGTTGCATCGCTCCCTAACCGAGATCTGCGCCGATGAATGCTGGCTTGGATAGGGGCGCACTTGCGAGGTGATGAAATGCCACTCCGTAAAAAGATGAAGAATAACATCAGGTTGGCATTATTATTGATTTCTGTGCCTTTGATTTTTACATTTAATAATTCTAAAAACAAAGAAGATTCATTGCCATTGCCCGTAATCACGCCGCGCGCGCTCTGGGTCGCCCAAAACGCTGTTGAGGCGGAAGAGAGGATCAGGCAAGGCGATTTCAAATCAGCGAATGTTCTGCTTAAGCAGGCTCTAAAAGCTCTCGGTGCGTGCTGGAAGCCTGGTGTATTTGACGATACTGATCAGAGGATGGCTGTTGCCGAGGCTGACGAGGATGACGGCAACCTGGAAAACGCCGCGGTCAACAGATATGCCGTGCTTAGAATTCGCATGAATTCGTGCCCCCAAACATTCCCGTGATCGTCGCCTTTCCCGTCGCGTCGGTGCGCCGGGGTGTGGCGATCTCGTCTCCAGCGGCCCAATGACGGTGCCGTCCCTTGATGGCGGCCTTGACCCAGGTCATGGCCGCGCGGCGGCGGCGGTGGTCCCATGCCGCCAGCCGGCCTCGTCAATCGCGCCGGCCCCCCATGGAGGACGACGCCATGCCTTACGCGACCACCAACCCCTATACCGGCGAAGTGCTGAAGACCTTTCCCGACGCCACCGACGCGGAGGTGGACAGCGCCGTCGCGGACGCCCACGCCGCTTTCCTGGCCTGGCGGGAGACGTCCTTCGCCCATCGCGCCGGCATCATGCGCAAGGCGGCCGACATCCTGCGCGCCGAGGTGGACGCCTACGCCCGGCTGCTGACGCTGGAGATGGGCAAGCTGTACACCGAGGCGAAAGCGGAAGTGGAACTGTCCGCCCGCATCTTCGAATATTACGCCGACAAGGCGGAGGCGCTGCTGGCGCCGGAGAAGCTGCCGGTGGCCGACCCGGCGGAGGGCGAGGCCGTGCTGGTGTGCGAGCCGCTGGGCGTGCTGCTGGCCATCGAGCCGTGGAACTTCCCCTATTACCAGATCGCCCGCATCATCGCGCCGCAACTGTCGGCCGGGAACACCATGCTGCTGAAGCACGCCTCCAACGTGCCGCAGAGTGCCGCGGCGTTCGAGACGCTGATGCGCCAGGCGGGCCTGCCCGACGGCGCCTTCACCAACCTGTACGCCACCCGCCACCAGATCGAGCGCATCCTGAACGATCCGCGCGTCCACGGTGTCGCGCTGACCGGGTCGGAGGCGGCGGGTGCGGTGATCGCGGCCCAGGCGGGCAAGGCCCTGAAGAAGTCCACCATGGAACTGGGCGGCGCCGACGCCTTCGTCGTGCTGGCCGACGCCGATCTGGAGAAGACCGTCAAGTGGGCGGTGTTCGGCCGGCACTGGAACGGCGGCCAGGTCTGCGTCTCCTCCAAGCGCATGATCATCGTCGATGAGGTCTACGACCAGTTCCTGGACCGCTATCTGGCCGGGGTGGCGGCCCTGAAGGCCGGCGATCCCTTCGATGCCGAAACGACCCTGGCGCCCCTGTCCTCGCAAGGGGCCGCCGACGAGGTGAGGCAGAAAATCCGCGAGGCGGTGGCCCAGGGCGCCAAGGCGGTCGAGGTAGGGCCCGGGGTTCCCAACCAGGGCGCCTTCGTCCAGCCCACCATCCTGACGGAGCTGGCGGAGGACAACCCCGCCCGCTACTGGGAATTCTTCGGCCCCGTCTCCATGCTGTTCCGCGCCAGGGATGAGGACGACGCCGTGCGCATCGCCAACGACTCCCCCTTCGGCCTGGGCGGCTCCGTCTTCACCCGCGACACCCAGCGCGGGGCGGCGGTGGCGGCCCGCATCTCCACCGGCATGGTCTTCGTCAACCACCCGACGATGGTGAAGGCCGACCTGCCGTTCGGCGGCATCCGCCGCTCCGGCTATGGCCGGGAACTGCTGGGCCTGGGCATCAAGGAGTTCGTGAACCACAAGCTGATCGACGTCGTCGACATCGACGCGCCGTTCTGAGCGGGGGCGACGCCCTGGCGCGGGGACCTTTCCGTGTCAGGGTGTGCGCCATGTCCCGCCTCGGCGTCAGGCCGGGCCCACGCTGGGCACCGGCATCGCCATGTCCAGCGTCAATTCCACCGTCGCCGCCTTCAGCCCCACCGCCGAGGCGGTGACGCGCACGTGGGCGGCTTGGCGGCCCGTCTGCACGATGGCGCCGCACAGGCCCTTGAAGGCCTTGCGATACGGGGCGTGGTCGGGTTCCAGGCTGGTGGGGTCGCCGTTGCCCACGCCGATCAGGCGGGCGGCGGGGCCATCGATGGTGAAGGTCACCAGGCTGTCGGCGTCGGGCACCAGGCGGCCCTTGGCGTCGACCACGCTGACCGTCAGCACGGCCACGTCGTCGCCGTCGGCGGCGAGTTTCAGGCGGTCGGCGGTCAGGGTCAGGGCGTGGGCCGGGCCGGCGGTCTCGCGCCGGTCGGTCAGGACGCGGCGGCCGTCCTTGTAGCCGTGGGCCTCGATCACGCCCGGCTGGTAGGGTACCTGCCATTCCAGGTGGCGGTTGCGCGTGACATCCTTGCGGCCGAGGCTTCGGCCGTTCACGAACAACTCCACCGCGTCCAGGTTGCTGTGGCACCACACGGCGATGTCCTGGCCCTCCCGCCCCGGCCAGGTCCAGTGGGGGAACAGGTGCAGGTGCGGCGTCTCCGGCCGCCACCAGGACCGGTAGTAGTGATAGTTGTCCTTGGGCAAGCCGCAGAGGTCCAGGATGCCGAAGTTGGACACGGTGTTGGGCCAGCCGATGAAGGGTGTGGGCTCGCCGCGATAGTCGAAGCCCGTCCAGACGAAGCCGCCCGAGAGGTAGGGCCGGCTGTCGTAGAAGGTCCACCACGCTTCCGCCGTGCTGGCCCACTTGGGGTATTCGCTGTCGTAGGCGGGGACGTAGCGCTTCTCGTCATCATGGGCGTAGACGCCGCGGGTGCAGACGGTGCTGGCCGTTTCCGTGCCGATCATCGGCTGGTTGGGGAAGCGGGCGTGGAAGGCGTCGATCTCATCCAGGTAGTAGTTGAAGCCCATGACGTCCAGCACCGGGCTGGCGCCCTGGCCGAACTTGCCGTTGAAGGCCTCCGTCACCGGGCGGGTGCCGTCCAGGCGATACACCGCGCGCTTCAAGCTGGCGGCGATGCGCGCACCCTGTTCCGTGCCGCGGTGGATTTCCTCGTTGCCGATGCTCCACAGGAAGACGGAGGGGCGGTTGCGGTCGCGCTTCACCATGCGCTCCAGCTGGCTCATGCCCTCCGGGTTGCTGGACATCTGGCGGGTTTCCTCCATCACCAGCATGCCCAGCCGGTCACAGGCGTCCAGCAGGGCGGGCGCCGGCGGGTGGTGGGTGGTGCGCCAGGCGTTGGACCCCATCTCTTTCATTCGTTCCACGCGATAGGCGTGCAGCCGGTCGGGCACGGCGAAGCCGACGCCGGCATGGTCCTGGTGGTTGCAGGTGCCCTTCACCTTCACCGGCCGGCCATTCAGGAAAAAGCCTTGGGTTGGGTCGAAGCGCAGGGTGCGGATGCCGAAGGGGGTGTGGTAGCGGTCCACCACCGCGCCGCCCACGCCGACCTCTGTCACCAGGGTGTAGAGGGCGGGCGTCTCCAGCGACCACAACACGGGTGAGGCCAGGGCGGCGGTCTGCACCACGGCACCCGTCGCCCATTCCGCCAGCGCCAATGGGGTCGCGTCCAGTTGCAGGACGGCGGCGCCATCCGGGCCCAGCACGGTGCTGCGCACCCGCACCTCGGCCGCCGGCCCCTCGTTCGCCAGTTCGGTGGTGATGGTGAGGTCGGCGCCGGTGGCCGTGACCGCGCTGCGCACGAAGGTGCCCCATTGCGGCACATGGGCCGCGGCGGTCTTCACCAGCCAGACGTGCCGGTAGAGGCCGGCGCCCTCATACGACCAGGCCTCGCCCAGGGTGGCGTCGACGCGGATGACCAGGGTGTTGGCGCCGCCCAGGAGGACGAAGTCGGTGATATCCACGCGGAAGGGGGCGTAGCCGCTTTCGTTGGTGGCGACGATGAAGCCGTTCAGCACCACCAGGCAGTTGCGGGCGACACCGTCGAACTCCAGCGACAGGCGGCGGCCGGCGTCGTCGGCCGGCAGGGTGAAGCAGCGGCGGTACCAGCCCACGCTGGTCTCCGGAAACTGCCGGCCCAGGGGCTTGAAACCCTGGTAGGCCATGGCCTCCGCCGCGTCGTTGCCGGGCAGCCGCGCCTGGGTGAAGGGCAGGTCCACCGCCCAGTCATGCGGCAGGGTGACGGCGGCCCAATCCTTGTCGTCGAAATCGGCCTTGGCCACCGGGGCGCTGAGGTCGCCGGACTTGGCATAGGTGCTGCGGTCGGCGCCGAAGCCGAAATCCTGCAGCGGATCGGCGGCGTGGCCCAAATGGAAGCGCCAGCCGTCATTCAGGCGCAGCCGCTCGCGCGGGGCCAGGCCGGCGGGCACCGGCATGGGCGGGGAGGGCGGAGCTTGCGTGGCCGCTGCCGCCGGGGAAATCCCGGCCGCCGTCCCGCTCAAGACAGCCCCCAAGGACGGCAGCGTGGCGGCGGTGGCGAGCAGGCGGCGGCGCGTCAAATCCGGCATGGCAGGGGGCTCCAGGGGCAGTTTATTAATAGTATATATTATCCAATTTGGATCGGATGGAAGCCCTAATGGACTTTCGGGCGGATTTTCCAAGAGGGGGTTGATCGGTTGCCAGTGTCTCAGTTTGAAATCTGGATGGGGTTGACGGGTTATCGCTCGCGCGGCCGGCCTTCTGTATGCTTAGCGGAAAGCATGGAGAGGGCTATGCCATACACCATCACATTTCAGCCATTGTATCTAACTGCGGGCGTTACGCCAAAATCGGTGACCAAGAATACTGCTGCGGAGGCCTGGACTCTTGTTCAACAGCTTCATGCAAGCGATGAAAAGACCGAGATTAAAGATTCCTTGGGTCATCCGATAGAATGGCAGGAACTTCGTATTCTTGCAGAAAAAGAGGCCAACTGATGCCCGAGTGACGTCAGGACCAGAGGCGCCCGGCGATGTGTTGTAACAGAGTGAAGTGAGGTTTTCTATTTTACAGTTATTCTAACGTTCCTCGTAATAAGAGTTTGGCAACGACCGCCGACATTTGATTTTGATAACCCATATTTGCCATGCTCCTCAGGCTGTCCCGCAACCAAGTATCATCCCAAAGTTCCCAGCCGTTTTTATTGAAATATTCGCTAACCGATTGGCGGTCGTGGTTGCTTTTGAATTTTCCGCAAGCCAATGCCAATTGGACTTTGGGAGTCGCGGCGCAGGCTCCGGATTCGACTAATTGTGCTACCAGACGCTTACATACCACCTCACGCACCGGCTTCTCATTGAAAAGCTTATACCGACCACCGTGGCCGAGCTCGGCTTCGACAAAGGACGCCGCTTGAACGCCTATGGAATCTAGATAGCTCTTGCATTCAACGATCTGGAGGACATTGTCGCTACCTCGATAGCCAACGACATCCAACTCCCAACGGGGAGCGGAATAACGACCGATCAATCGTTTCTCTTCCTTGGTCAGGCCTACCTTTACAGAGGTATGCACCCAGAAACCCTTCATTCGAAGGATTTCACCGACCAACTGTTCGAAGGCGTCCATGTTCTAATCCCGGTTTCTTCTAGTATATTAAGGGGGAGAGCCAATAATGGCGCTCCGACGATGGGAAGCCAACTGTCGCTCTATGACGCCATGATCGTCTCGGCGGCGTTGCAGGCGGGCTGTGACACGCTGTGGTCGGAAGATATGCAGCACGGTTTGCTGATCGTTGATCGGCTGCGGATCGTCAATCCTTTCAGGAATGAGGCATAGCCCTCTTCAAGGCCGATCCCGCCGCCCCCGCTCTTCCGCCCGCAGGGTCAGCACGCGCACGCCGGTGGCCGTCACCGCCACGGTGTGCTCAAACTGGGCGGACAGCTTGCCGTCCGTCGTCACCACCGACCAGCCGTCGTCTTCCGTCTTCACCTTGGCGCCGCCCTGGTTCAGCATGGGTTCGATGGTGAAGACCATGCCCTCCTTGAGGCGCAGGCCCGTGCCCGGTTTGCCGAAGTGCAGGACCTGCGGGTCCTCGTGCATCTCCCGGCCGATGCCATGGCCGCAATATTCCCGCACGACGGAATAGCCGTTACGCTTGGCGTGGCTCTCGATGACGTGGCCGATGTCGCCCAGGTGCGCCCCGGGGCGCACCTGGCGGATGCCGTGCCACAGCGCCTCATACGTCGTCTGCACCAGGCGGCGCGCGGCCGGGGCGACCTCGTCGATCAGGTAGGTCTTGCTGGAATCGGCGATGTAGCCGTTCTTCTCCAGCGTGATGTCGAAGTTGACGATGTCGCCGGCGGCCAGGATATCGTCGGCCGACGGCACGCCGTGGCAGACGACGTGGTTGCGCGAGCAGTTCAGGACATAGCCATAGCCATACTGGCCCTTGCTGGCGGGCCGGGCCCGCAGCTCATTGACGATGTGGTCCTCCACCCGGTCATTGACCGCCAGGGTGCTGAGGCCCGCCAGCGGCATCTGGTCCAGCATGTGGAAGACGCTGGCCAGCAGGCGCCCGGCCTCGCCCAGCTTTTCGATCTCGTCGGGGCGCTTGACCATCAGGGGCCCGCCCGCGTCAGTTCCAGGTCAACCGACGCCATCTTCAGCTGGATGCGCAGGATGTCGTTCAGCGACAGGGTGGGGTTGGCCTCCGCCAGCATGCCGATCTTCATCCAGTATTCGGCCTGGGCGTTGATGGACCGGCACAGCACGGTGCTGGCCTTGCGCACCTCCTCATGCAAATCGTCGTCGATCTTCACGATGCCCATGGGGAATCCTCTGCGATATATGAAACGTATATGTTTCATATAGTCGATGCGCCGCCGCGTCAACGCTGGCTGTCGATTCCGGGCCGGCGGTCGATTCCGGATAGTCCGCTTTGGGGCGTGTGACTCATCTTGACCGGGCGGGCGACTCCGGATTAGAACATAACAAGAACATCATCCCCGCACCCGTGAGAGACCAAGGCAGCATCCCCATGCCCGCCATTCCCCCGCCCATTTCCGAAGCCCGGCCAACAGCTTGCCCTGAAGAGGGGCGACCGGGCGCTCCCCTGGACCGCCGGCACCTGTTGGCGGTGCTGCGGGAACAGGTGCGCGCGGTGGAGGCGCCGGGGATGGGCCGGGGCGTGGTGCCCCTGGGCGTGGCGGCGGTGGATGCCCATTTGCCGGCGGCCGGCCCGGGGGAAAGCGGCGTGCGCGGCCTGCCCCGCGCCGCCCTGCATGAGGTGGCGGCGGTGGGCGCCCTCGATGCCGGTGCGGCCACCGCCTTCACCGCCTTGCTGGCCGCCCGTCTGGCGGAACAGGTGCGCGGCCCCATCCTGTGGATGACCCGGGCGCCCGACCTCTACGCCCCCGGGCTGGACGCCCAGGGGGTGGGGCCTGGCCGGCTGGTGGTGGTGCACGCGGCCTGCGAGGTCGATCTGCTGTGGGCCATGGAGGAGGCGCTGCGCTGCGCCCGCGTGGGCGCCGTGGTGGGGGAGGCGGGGGATCTGGACCTGACGGCCAGCCGCCGCCTGCACCTGGCGGCGGAGGCGGGCGGCGTGCCGGGCCTGCTGCTGCGCCTGGGCGCGGCCAAGGGCGCCAAGCGGGGCGTGAAAAACGCTGGCCTGAAAAACATGGGCCTGAAAAGCACTGACCTGAAAAGCACCCTGGCCAGCGCCGCCGTCACTCGCTGGCAGGTGTCCACCGCCCCCATCCAGGATGATGGTTCGGCCCCGTCCGCCTTCACCGGCCCTGCCTGGCGGGTGGAACTTCTGCGCTGCCGGGGTGGCCGGCCGGGGGCCTGGACCCTATGCGAACGCGGGGGGTATGAACGCGAGGGCCTGCGGCTGGAGGCGGCGGGTGACGTGGCCCTGCCGGCGCTGGAAACCCCGCCGCCGACATCGGCCGTTCTGCCGTTCACCCCGGCCTTGCGCGTGGCGGGCTGATCCCATGCGTCGCATCCTCTCCCTCTGGCTGCCCACCTTTGCCACCGACCGCGTGCGCCGGGGCCTGGTGCCGCCCCTGGCGGCCGACACGCCCCTGCTGACCCGGATGGCGGATAAGGGGCGCCTGACCGTGGCGGCGGTGAACGCGGCCGCGCGGGCAAAGCGCCTGGTGCCGGGCATGGGCCTGGCCGACGCCCGGGCGCTGGAACCCCAGGTGCATGTCGTGGACGCCGATCCCGACGGTGACAGGGCGGCGTTGGAGCGCCTGGCCGACTGGGCCCGGCGCTATACCCCCTGGACGGCGGTGGACCCCAGTGATCCGCCCGGCTTCGGCCCCAAAGGGATTGGTGGGGGGCCCGGCCTGCTGCTGGACATCACCGGCTGCGCCCATCTGCAGGGCGGGGAACATCAACTGCTGCTGGACCTGGAGGGCCGGCTGGCCAAGGCGGGGTTCGAGGGGCGGGCCGCCATCGCCGACACCATCGGCGCTGCCTGGGCGCTGGCCCGCTTCGGCGCCCTGCTGGTGGCGCCGCCGGGTGGGGCGGTGGAGGCCCTGGCCGACCTGCCGCTGCCGGCCCTGCGCTTAGGGCCGGACCTGGTGGCCAGCCTGCGCCGCGTGGGCCTGCGCCGGGTGGGGGAACTGATGCGCCAGGGCACCGGTGGCAAAAGCCGGGCGGCGCTGGCCGCCCGCTATGGCGCCCAGGTTTCCCTGCGGCTGGACCAGGCCCTGGGCTGGGTGGAGGAGCCGCTGTCACCCCGCCGGCCGCCGGCCCGCCATACCGCGCGCCTGACGGTGGTCGACCCCATCTCCACGCCGGAAGGATTGGCCCAGGCGGTGCGCCATCTGCTGGGCCGGGTGGCGGCCAGCCTGACGGCGGCGGGGGAGGGGGCCCGCTCGCTGGAGCTGGAAGCCTGGCGCATTGATGCCGGCCACGACGCCCCGCCCCAGGTGCTGGGCGTGGGCGCCAGCCGCCCCAACCGCGACCCCGCCCATCTCTGGCGCCTGCTGGAACCGCGCATGGACAAGCTGGAGCCGGGGCCGGGCTTCGAGGTCATGGCCGTTTCCGTCACCCACGCCGCCCCCTTCGACGGCGGCCAGGCGGTGCTGGCGGGGGATGGGCTGGGGGAATTGGCGGGGCCGCCGCTGGGGGGCGGCCTGTCCGGCGGCAACCCCGTCCTCGCCGATCCGCCGGTCGCCGAACTGGTGGACCGCCTGGGCGCCCGGCTGGGACAGGGCCGGGTGCTGCGCCTGCTGCCCCGGCAGAGCTGGATTCCGGAACGGGCGGTGCGGGCGGTGCCGGCCGAGGCGCAGGACAACGCGCCTCAGTCCACCTCACCCATGGCGGCCCCGCCGGCGCCGGCCGCCCCCTTCTTGGGGAACGGGGCCTGGCCGGCCGACCGGCCGCGCCCCATCCGCCTGCTGCCGAGACCGGAGGCGGTGGAGGTGGTGGCCCCCATTCCCGACGACCCGCCCCTGCTGTTCCGCTGGCGCGACCAGACCTATCGTGTCGGCCGGGCGGAGGGGCCGGAACGCCTGATGCCGGAATGGTGGGAGGGGGGGGAGCGCCGTCCCGACCCCAACCCGGAGCCCCGCGACTATTACCGGGTGGAGGATGGCGAGGGCCGGCGCTTCTGGCTCTACCGCCTGGGCCTCTACCACGCCGGCGGCCCGCCCCCCCGCTGGTTCCTGCATGGCTTCTTTGGCTGAGGGGCACGACCGTTCACCAACCCCAACTCCCACTCCCTATCCTGCGCCCCTAGCCCGCGACCACAGGCGCCGGAAGTTTCCGGGGAGCGTAGCGGACTGGAAACTGAGGATCAGCCAAGGGCCGGATGGCCCGCCGGCGCTTGAGGAAACCCCTAGCCCGCGACTGCGGGCGCCGGAGATTTGCGGGGAGCCGAAGGCGGACTGGAAATCGAGGATAAGCCAAGGGCCGGATGGCCCGCCGGCGCTTGAGGAAACCGCGTAGCCCGCGACCGCGGGCGCCGGAAGTTTCCGGGGAGCGAAGCGGACTGGAAACTGAGGATAGCCAAGGGCCGGATGGCCCGCCGGCGCTTGAGGAAACTAATAAGCCCCCGCCCGGCGTCTGAGGGAACAATGAACAACTACTCAGAACTCCAAGTCGCCAGCAATTTCAGCTTCCTGCGCGGTGCGTCCAGGGCAAATGAGCTGGTGCTGGCGGCCAAGGCCCTGGGCCACCAGGCCATGGCGCTGACCGACCGCAACAGCCTGGCCGGGGTGGTGCAGGCGCACGCGGCGGCGCGTGACCAGGATTTCCGCCTGGTGGTGGGCGCGCGGCTGGATTTGACGGATGGGCCGTCGCTGTTGTGCTGGCCCACCGACCGCGCGGCGTACGGCCGGCTGTCCACCCTGCTGACGGTGGGCATGCGCCGGGCGCCCAAGGGGCAGTGCCTTTTGACCCGCGCGGATGTGGAGGCGCATGCGGCCGGCCAGATGATGGCGGTGGTGCCGCCGGACGGTCTGGCAGGGGGTGGGGAGACGGCCTTCGTCGCCGATCTGGCCGACTATCGCCGCCGCTTCGGCCGCACCCTCAGCCTATGCCTGACCCACCGCTACCAGGGCGACGACGCCCGGCGGCTGGACCGGCTGGCGGCCCTGGCGGAGGCGCACGGCCTGTCGCCGCTGGCCACCAACGACGTGCACTACCACCACCCCGGCCGGCGGGCCCTGCAGGACGTGCTGACCTGCATCCGCGAGCATTGCACCATCCAGACGGCGGGCTGGCGCCTGGCCGCCAATGCCGAGCGGCACCTGAAGCCGCCGGAGGAGATGGCGCGCCTGTTCCACCGCCATCCCCGGGCATTGGCCCGCATCCGCGACATCGTGGCGGCCTGCACCTTCTCCATCAGCGAATTGCGGGCCGACTACCTCTACCCCTCGGAGGTGACGGGGGGGGAGACCCCGCAAGGGCGCCTGGCCCGGCTGACGGCGGCGGGGGCGGCCTGGCGCTATCCCCGGGAGCGCTATCCGGAAGGCGTGCCGCAGGATGTGCAAAAGCAGATCGACAAGGAACTGGCCCTGATCGGGGAGCTGGGCTACGCCTCCTACTTCCTCACGGTCTATGAGATCGTGAGGTTCGCCAACGAGCAGGGCATCCTGTGCCAGGGGCGGGGGTCGGCCGCCAACTCCGCCGTATGCTATTGCCTGGGCATCACCTCCATCGATCCGGTGAATACCGGCCTGTTGTTCGAACGCTTCATCTCCACCGCGCGCAAGGAGCCGCCGGACATCGACGTGGATTTCGAGCATGAGCGGCGGGAGGAGGTGATCCAGCATATCTATGGGAAATACGGCCGCGACCACGCCGCCATCGCCGCCACCGTCATCTGCTACCGCTCGCGCGGGGCGGTGCGCGACGTGGGCAAGGCCATGGGGCTCAGCCAGGACGCGGTGGGCCAGCTGTCGGCCATGATTTCCGGCTGGGGCAGCGGCACGCCGGAGGAGGAGCGGGCGCGGGAGGCCGGGCTGGACCCCGACGACCCGCTGTTGCGCCAAGTGCTGGACCTGACGGGCCAGATTTCGAAATTCCCCCGCCACCTGTCCCAGCACGTGGGCGGTTTCGTCATCACGCCCAAGCCGCTGGCCACGTTCTGTCCCATCATGAACGCCGCCATGGACAAACGGCAGAACATCGAGTGGGACAAGGATGACCTGGACGCCGCCGGCCTGATGAAGGTCGACGTCCTGGGTCTCGGCATGCTCAGCTGCCTGCGCCGGGCGTTCAATCTGCTGCGGGACCATTACGGCCGTGACCTGGACCTAGCCACCGTCCCGGCGGAGGATGAAGAGACTTACGATATGCTGTGCCGAGCCGACACCCTGGGCGTGTTCCAGGTGGAAAGCCGGGCGCAGATGTCCATGCTGCCCCGCCTGCGACCGCGCAAGTTCTATGATCTGGTGGTTCAGGTCGCCATCGTCCGCCCCGGGCCCATCCAGGGGGGCATGGTCCATCCCTACCTGCGCCGCCGCCAGGGGCTGGAGCCGGTGGACTATCCGTCCGAGGCGCTGAAGAAGGTGCTGGAGAAGACGCTGGGCGTGCCCCTGTTCCAGGAACAGGCCATGCAGATCGCCATCGTCGGCGCCGGTTTCACCGGGGCGGAGGCCGACGCCCTGCGCCGCGCCATGGCCAGCTTCCGCAAGCTGGGCGATATCGAGACGTTTGGGGAGAAGTTCCGCCAGGGCATGCTGAAGAACGGCTACACCGAGGAATTCGCGGAGCGCTGCTTCAACCAGATCAAGGGTTTCTCCACCTACGGCTTTCCCGAGAGCCACGCCGCCAGCTTCGCCCTGCTGGTCTACGCCTCCGCCTGGATCAAGTGCCACTACCCCGACGTCTTCGCCTGCGCCCTGCTGAACAGCCTGCCCATGGGCTTCTACGCCCCGGCGCAGATCGTGCGCGACGCGCGGGAGCATGACGTGGTGGTGTGGCCGCCGGACGTGAACCATTCCGACTGGGACAGCCGGCTGGAGCCGCCGGCGCGGGGGCAGCGTTTCCAGGCCCTGCGCCTGGGCCTGCGCCTGGCCAAGGGCCTGAGCGAGGCGGCGGTGCGGCCCCTGCTGGAGGCTCGGGGCCACGACCCCTACGCCAGCCCGCACGATTTGTGGCGCCGCGCCCGGCTGGACCCCCGCACCCTGGAACTGCTGGCGGAGGCCGACGCCTTCCAGTCCATGGGCCTGGACCGGCGCCAGGCGCTGTGGGCCGTCAGCGCCCTGCGCGAGGCGCCGCCGCCGCTGCTGGACCTGGCGAACGCCGGGCTGGAGGACGGGACGGGCGACCCCTGGTCGGAGGAGCCGTCCCTGGCCACCCTGCCGGCCATGACCCTGGGCGAGCATCTGGTGGAGGACTACACCCGCCTGTCCCTGTCGCTGAAGCGCCATCCCATGAGCCTGGTGCGCGACGCCGTGGTGGCGCGCATGGCCAGCGTGGACGCGGGCCTGGACAAGGTGGCCCGCCGCCGCTATCCGCTGCTGCGCATGGACAAGCTGGACGAGGCCGCCGACGGCGCCCGCGTGGCCCTGGCCGGCCTGGTGCTGGTGCGGCAACGGCCGGGCAGCAGCAAGGGCGTCATCTTCGTGACCCTGGAGGATGAGACCGGCATCGCCAACCTGGTGCTGATGCCCGACATCTTCACCGCCTTCCGCCGCCACATCCTGGGCAGCCGCCTGCTGTTGTGCCTGGGCCGGGTGGAGCGGGTGGTGGCCCCCACCCAGGACAAGGGCCCCGAGGCCACCCCCGTCATCCACATCCGCGCCGAACGCCTGGTCGACTATTCCGACCTGCTGTCCCGCCTGGACGAACCCACCGGCACCGCCATCCCCCGCCGGGCGGACGCCACGTTCCCGGACGGGCGGAACTTCCGGTGAGCCTGACCAACTCGACCAATCGCCCGCCGCATGGTACCCTTTGGTCAAGTTGGTCAGGAGGGCGCCATGTCCGATCCCATCAATCTTTATGAGGCGAAGACGCATCTGTCCCAGTTGGTCGAGCGGGCGGCGGCGGGGGAGGAGATCATCATCGCCAAGGCTGGCCGCCCCATGGCTCGCCTCATGCCTCTGGAGGTGGCCGAGGGGCCGCGCGTGCCGGGCCTGTGGAAGGGAAAGATTGAAATCGGTCCGGATTTTGACGCGCCTCTGCCGGAAGAGATCGCCTGGGCTTTTGGACGCGGCCTGCCGTGAGGTTGCTGATCGATACGCACATCCTGCTGTGGTGGATGACGAACGATCCGGCCTTACCGGCCCTCGCCAGGGCGGCGCTTCAGGACCGGGGTTCAAAGGTCTTCGTGAGCGCGGCGACGATCTGGGAAATTTCAATCAAGACCGCGCTTGGGCGTCTCAAATTCCCCTTGGATCGACTTGATGAGGACCTGGCCCTGGCAGGCTTCTCACCGCTCGACATCACGGTCGCCCATGCGGCCAGGGCGGGGATGCTGCCACCTCACCATCAGGATCCATTCGACCGCATGCTTGTGGCTCAGGCGCAAGTGGAAGGACTGACGATCGTGTCCGTTGACGCGATGATCCGCCGGTACGCCGTCGCCGTCCTCGGGCACGACGGCTGAGCCTTATTCCGCGTCCCCCTTCCTGAACGCCGCCGCGAACTCCTCCGACGCCACCACCGCCAGGGCGCGGCGCAGGGCGGCGGCTTCCTCGGGCCCGAACAGCGCGTCGAAGCGCCGTTGCGCCACCAGCCAGAGGGCATGGCCCTCCGCCCGCTTGGCCTCGCCCTTGGGCGTCAGGCGGGCGCGCTTGACGCGGCGGTCGCGGGCATCGGGCACCAACTCCACATAACCATCGCGGATCAGCGGCTTCAGCGTGTGGCCCAGGGCCGACAGGTCCATGATCATGGCGGCGGCCAGACCCCGAAGGGTGGCGGCCGCCGGGTCGGCGGAGTCGGCGGCCAGCTTCAGATGGCTCAGCAGGATGTGCTGCGGTGGCGTCAGGCCGGACGCCGCCGACACGTCGCCGTACAACTGGCCGATGCGCCGGGTGGCGCGGCGCAGGGCGGTGTTGGTGCAATAATCCCAACCCCATTTTTCCCAAGCCCATTTTTCCGCCGCCGGTGACGTCGCCGCGTCTTCCGGCGCTGTGGGCACACGCTCATCCAATTCTCATCACCCTCCTGCCAAGACCGCCAGCATAGGCCCCGGCCGGGGCGGGGGCCATCCTCACCGGCGTTCGCGCCCGGCCAGCGATGCCACCGGCGCGGGGTTCGACGCCTGGGGGGTGTATTGACTTGCATGATGATAGTGGCATATACCAGTTTCGTGATCAACGACGCCGGCACCCCCGCCCACCGTCGCCTTTTCTTCCTCCCCGTTTCCCTTACGGAGTTGTCCCCATGAGCCCGTCTTCCCAAGGCACCGCCCTCGTCACCGGCGCCTCATCCGGCATCGGCGCCACCTATGCCGACCATCTGGCCCGCCGCGGCCATGACCTGATCCTGGTGGCCCGCAACCAGGACAGGCTGGAGGAGCTGGCCGCCCGCCTGCGCGCCGAGACCGGCGTCGCGGTCGAGGTCTTCCCGGCCGACCTCGCCAACCCCGCCGACGTCGCCCGGGTGGAGGGGCGCCTGCGCGGCGACGCCGCCATCACCCTGCTGGTGAACAATGCCGGGCTGGGGCCGCAGGGGCCGGCGCTGGGCTCCGACATCGGCTATCAGGACACGATGATCGCGGTGAACGTCACGGCGGTGAACCGCCTGGCCATCGCCGCCACCGACGCCTTCGTCGCCAAGGGGGCCGGCACCATCATCAACATCGCCTCGGTCGTCGCCCTGATCCCGGAGCTGTTCAGCGCCACCTATGTCGGCACCAAGGCCTTCGTCCTGGCCCTGACCCAGTCGCTGAACGCCGAGGTGGTCAAGGCCGGCGTCACCGGCGTGCGCTACCAGGCGGTGCTGCCCGGCCTGACGCGGACGGAGATTTTCGACCGCGTGGGCAAGTCCTTCGACGATCTGGACCCGAAGATGGTGATGGAGGTGGGCGAGATGGTGGCGGCGGCCTTGGCCGGCCTGGACCAGGGCGAGCTGGTCACCATCCCCTCGCTGCCCGACCCGGCCGATTTCGCGGCGGTGAACACCGCCCGTTACGCCCTGGGTCCCAACCTGTCGCGCGACCACGCCGCCGACCGCTACAAGGCGGGCTGACCGCCCCGCCCAGGAAAGCCGCCCCGCCAGGCTTCGCGCCCGGCGGGGCGGTTCGTCTTCACTTCAGTACGCCACCCGCACGCGCACGCCGTAGAGCCGGGGCGGGCGGATGCTTTCGCTGTTGTAGCCGGTGCCCAGGCCCTGGGCCGGCTGATAGCCGGTGGCCACCACCGCCTGGTTTTCCACATTGTTGACATAGCCCGTCAGGCTCCACCACGCGTCCGCCGGCGTGTAGGTCAGGCGCAGGTTGGTCATGTGATACCCGCCCTGGATCTGCCGCGCGTCGTAATCATAGGCGGTGCGGTAGGAGGAGGAGAAATAGACGTCGCCGGCCGCCGTGACGGTGCCGTGGCCGTCCAGGCGGAAATCGTGCTGATAGCCGATGGTGGCGGTCCAGCGCGGGGCGTTCAGGGCCGGCTGGCCGGCGCAGTTCACCGCCCAGATCTTGGAGACGCCGGTGGGCTTGGGCACGGCCGTGGCCGAGACGTTGGTGTAGCGGCAGCCCGAGGCCGGCGCCAGGCCCAGGCCGCTGTAGTTGCGGTAGCTGAAATCGTCATAGGCCGTGTCCAGATACTGGCCGCTGGCGGTCAGCAAATCGTCGGCCGTCACCTGCCAGCGTCCGTCCACCGCCAGGCCGCGCATATGCGCCCGGCCGGCGTTCTGCGTCACCAGAAGGCCGACATAGGGGGCCCGCGCCACGCCGGTCAGCACCGGTGCCGTGTAGTTGATCTGCTGGTCGCGGTATTCGTAGTCGAACGCCTCCAGGTTCAGCTGCACCCGCTTGTCGAACAGCGTGTTCTTGAGGCCCACGGTATAGGCGGTCAGGTGCTCCGGCGCGTAATGATCGCTCATGCCGACGGGGGAGGAGAAGAAGCCCCCCGCCTTGTAGCCGGTGGCGATGGTGGCATAGAGCAGGGAGGCCGGCGCCAGATCGTAATCGGCCCCCACCTTCCAGCTGGTGCCGTTCCAATCGTGCCGGTCGTTGCGGGGCAGCAGGGTGGGGGCGGCGGCGGTGAAGGTGTTGCTGCCGAACAGGATGTCTTGCGTCTTCTCGTCATGCGACAGCCGGCCGCCGGCGGTCAGGCGCAGGTCGGGCAGCGCCGCGTAGGTCGCCTGGCCGTAGACGGACTCGGCCTCCGTCGTCAGCCTGCCCTTGCCCACGGCGTGCTGGACGTAATTGTTGAAGTCCTGGTCGGCGTACAGGGTCTCCTGGAAATAGCTGACGCCGCCCTGCCAGCTCAGCGGCCCCGTGCCGGTGGAGGCCAGGCGCGCGTCCACCGAGGTGGCGCGCGACCGCGAGGTCAGGCTGAAGGCGCTGGGCACATAGGTCAGGTAGTGCTCATCCATCCCGCGATAGGCCGGCGTCACCGTCAGGATGGCGAAGCCGAAATCCTTGACGATGTCGGTCTTCAGGCCCCAGGCCTTGTCATCGATGAAGCCGTCGTTCTTGGCGTTGCCGATCAGCGGGTTCCGGCTGGCCAGCGCCGGCAGGGCGGCGTAATAGGCTGTCACCGCCCGGGGGTCCGACGGGCCGATCCACGGGTTGTTGGCGTCGACGAAGGGATATTGCACCTGGGCGTCGCCCTTGCCGCCCCGGTGGGCGTAGTCCGCCGCCAGGCGGATGTGCCAGTCGTCCGCCGGTTCCAGCAGCACCTGCACGCGGCCGGCCTGGCTCTGGTCGTCGTCGTAGCCGTCGGAGAGATAGCCCTTGCGGTCCACCACCTGGGCGGCGACGCGCAGCGCCGCCTTGGGCGAGAGCGGCACGTTTAGCGCGCCTTCGCCCTTGCGCAGGTTGTAGTTGCCGAACTCCAGCGAGGCGTGGCCCGAGGTCTCACCCAGGCGCGGCACCTCCGGCACCACGTTCAGCACGCCGGCCGACGCGTTGCGGCCGTAGAGCGTGCCCTGCGGGCCGGGCAGCAGTTCCAGCCGCTGCAGGTCATAGAACGCCAGGCCGGCGCCGGCCGGCCGGGCGACGTAGACGCCGTCCAGGTTGAAGGCCACCGCCGGCTCGGCATAACTGGTGCTGATGAAGCTGCCGATGCCGCGCACGTACAGCTGCGGCGTGCCGGCGGTGGCGGGCGCCACCACCAGGGCCGGCAGGGTGCGGGTGAGGTCGGCGGTGTTGGTCAGGCTGGCGACCGCCAGGCTGGCGCCATCCACCGTCTGCACCGCGATGGGCGCCGACTGCAGGGCCTGGGCCCGCTGCTCCGCCGTCACCACCACTTCCTTCAGCGTGCCGCCGGTATCCGCATCCGTGGCGTTCCCCGTGGCGTCCCCCCCCGTGGCGTCCCCAACAGCGTCATCCGGCAGCCCGCCGGCGTGCGCGCTGGCGGCGGCCAGCAATAGGGTGGCCATGGCCGTCGCCGGCCCCAACAGTCGTTTCATCATCGTCCCCAACGCAGGGCGGCTGTTGACCGGTCCCGGTGGGGGACCGGCGCGCCGATTGGTCGGCGCCCTTCGTGCCTCTGCAGACGGGGTCAGGAAACAGAAAGAAGCTATCCAAGGCAACGGAAGAAAAATTCGTTAATGTAAGATTCGATCACTGATGCCCAAGAAACACATGGCGGGTTCGCCGCTGGGCGGCGGAACCGCCCGGAAAACAGCCCTTCCGTCGCCGGGCCGTTTTACGCCGGCATTACTACCCCGGTAGCGGCGCCCCCCCCCCCGGGGGGTGCCGCCGCCGTCGCGTTTGTTTCAGTACAGCCGGGTTGATACCGCCGGGTCAGTACCGCACCGTGGCGCGCACGCCGTAGGTGCGGGGCGGGCGGATGTTGGCGAAGTTCAGGCCGTTGCCGAAGGCCTGGTTGGGCTGATAGCTGGTGTTGACCACCGCCTGGTTCTCGACATTGTTGACGTAGCCGGTGACGGACCAGCGGTCATTGGCGGCATTGTAGGTCAGGCGCAGATTGGTCATGTGATAGCCGCCCTGCACCTGCTCCGCCAAGTAATCATAGGCGGTGTAGTAGGAGGCCGAGAGGTAGACGTCCGCCGCCGCCGTCAGGCCGGAACCATCGGCGAAGGCGAACTCATGCTCATACCCGATGTTCGCGGTCCAGCGCGGGGCGTTGGTGGCGGGCTTGCCGCTGCAATTGACGGAATAGATGGCGGAGGGGGCGACCGGCGTCGGCGACGCGGTGCCCGAGGCGTTGGTGTAGGGGCAGCCGACGGACGGTGGGGCGCCGAAGTTGGAGAAGTAATTATAGGTGAAGCTGGTGTAGCGGGTGTCGGTGTACTGCACCGTGGCGGTCAGCAGGTCGCTGGACGTCGCCTTCCACCGCCCCTCGATCTCGAACCCCCGGATGCGGGAGCGGCCGACGTTCTGCGTCACGAAGCTGGGGGCGTAGGGGAAGCTGGACACGCCGGTCAGCGTCGGCGCCAGATAGCTGATCTGCTGGTCGCGGTATTCGTAATCGAACGCCTCCAGGTTCAGCTGCACCCGGTTGTCCCAGAAGCGGTTCTTCAGGCCCAGGCTATAGGCCGTCAGATGCTCGGGGTTGAAGGTGTCGGCCCCGGCGCTGGCGTAGAAGCCGCCGGCCTTGAAGCCGGTGCCGACATTGGCGTAGAGCAGCGATTGCGGCGCCAGGTCGTAATCCACCCCCACCTTCCAGGTGGCGGCGTTCCAGATGCGGTCGTCCGCCCGGCTGGACAGGGCCGGCTTGGTGGGGCTGAAGGTGGCGGTGCCGAACTGGCTGTCCTGGCTTTTCTCCTCATGGGTGACGCGGCCGCCGGCGGTCAGGCGCAGGGCGTCGGTCAGCGCGTAGGTCAGCTGGCCGAAGGCCGCCACCGTCTCGTCCGTCAGCTTGGAATTCATCACCGTTTCCTGGACCCAGTGATTGTAGTCCTGCTTGGCGTCCACATCCTCGCTGAAGTAATAGGCGCCGGCCAGCCAGGTGAGGGGGCCGCTGTCCCGGGACGCCAGCCGCGCCTCCACCGAGCGCTGCTGGCTCTCGCTGTTCACCCGGAAGGCGCTGGGGATGTAGGACAGATAGTCCTCCTTGACCTCGCGGTAGGCGGGGATGATGGTCAGGGTGGCGAAGCTGAAATCGTGGCTGATCTCGGCATGCGTGCCCCAGAACTGGTCATCGATGAAGCCGTCCTTCTTGGCGTTCTGGATCAGCGGGCTGTGGGCGGAGGCCGCCGGCAGGCCGGCGTAATAGGCGGCGACGGCGCGGGCGTCGGACGGGCCGATCCACGGGTTGTCGGTGTCGACATAGGGGTACTGCACCTGGCCCGAGCCCTTGCCGCCCCGGTGATAGTAATCGCCCGACAGGCGGACCCGCCAATCCTCCGTCGGTTCCAGCAGCAGCTGCAGGCGCCCGGCCTGGCCCTGGTCGTCGTTGTAGCCGTCGGTCAGATAGCCCTTGCGGTCGATGACCATGCCCGAGGCGCGCAGCGCCGCCTTGTCGCCCAGCGGCACGTTGACGGCGGCGTCGCCCTTGCGCAGGTCGTAATTGCCGATGTCCAGCGTGGCCGTGGCCGATTGCTCGCCCAGCTTGGGCGTCTCCGGCAGCACGTTGAGCGCCCCGCCCGAGGCGTTGCGGCCGTACAGCGTGCCCTGCGGGCCCTTCAGCACCTCCACCCGTTGCAGGTCATAGAAGAAGCCGTTGGCCCCGGCGGGGCGGGAGATGTAGATGCCGTCCAGGTTCACCGCCACCGACTGCTCGGCATAGGCGTTGCTGGCGAAGGTGCCCACACCGCGCACATAGACCTGCGGCACGCCGCCGGCCGCCGGGGCGATGACCACCGAGGGCACGCTGCGCGTCAGGTCCGACACGTCGGCCACCCCCGCTTCCTTCAGGGTGGCGCCGCCCAGGGCGGACACCGCCACCGGCGCGGTTTGCAGGCTCTGCTCCCGCCGCTCGGCGGTGATGACGATCTCGTCCAGCTGGGCCGCCTGGCCCTGCGCGCCGCCGCCGGCCTGCGGGGCTGGCGCGGTCGTTTGCGCGCTCGCTGTGGTGGTGATGCCGATGGCGCCAGGCGCCAGCATAAGGGCGACGACAGCCGTCGCCGGACGCACGATCCGGTGCATGGTTTTCCCTCCCTGTGCGGCCTCCCTTGGCCGGCCTCCGGTCCCCACGAACGAAAGTCCGTGCTCTTCCAAGGACCTGAAGGCCGGGGCGTCCTCTCATGGGCGCCTGCTGGGCCGCTACAGGGGAAGGTAGAATGCAATTATGCATTCATCAAATCGATAGGCGAGATAGGGGTGTATCGGGGGAAGTGATTTTTGGGGGATGGCGCTTTTTCCGGAATGAGTGGCTTTTCTATTGCAATCAGTAATAGCCAATTTCGGTTGATAGAGGCCAGTAATCAGATTTTAGAGACGGTAATAGTAAGAAAAATTTGGAATAAATTTTCGATTTTATTGTGTATGATGGCGACGCGCTAGAAATGCTTCAGCTGATTGACATGGACTCTATGCGGTTGCGGCTCATGTATCTCAGGAGGCCGCAGGCGATGGGGGGCGTCGGTTCGATCTGGGCTGAATAATGGGCTGAACACTGCGGGCAACCGGGGCTATCCGGACCTTGTCGCTGTCATAGTCTTTGCCCACCGGTATTAATCTGGGGTTGGCGACATCAAAGTCGAACAGGTTTGGCCCAGCCTGGGGGGAGTGTCGGGGGTGATGTTGCTCGCAACCTCATCAAACTCCACCAGAAGGGATATGGCCACGCCGGCTTCCTTAAAGTCCGTCCGCGAAGTTCCCTATGACTTTCTGTGTCTTGCGATCCTGCGCAGCAGGAGCCGGATCAGGGCCAGGCGCAAGAATGCCAGAGACATCCGGGACAGGTTCTCGAAGTCTTTGGCGAGACGGCGGCAGCGCCCCAGCCAACCGAAGGTTCGCTCGACAATCCAGCGCTTGGGCAACACCTCGAAGCCTTTGGCGGTGTCGGACCGCTTGACGATTTCCAGATGCCACTCCCCCAGTTCCCGCACCGCCGCCGTGGCGGCTCCCTGGTAACCGCCATCGGCGAAGACCCGCTCGACAAACGGGAACAGGCGACGGACCTCCTTCGACACCGGCAAGGCGCCGTCGCGATCCTGGATATCGGCCGGCTGGATGTGGGCGGCCAGGATCATGCCGAGCGTATCGACGACGATGTGGCGCTTCTTGCCTTTGACCTTCTTGCCAGCGTCGTAGCCGGACGGATCGATCCGCGCCCCCCTTTTTTCCGCGCCCTTGACGCTTTGGCTGTCAATGATCGCCGCCGTCGGGCTGGCTTCCTTTCCCGCCAACTCCCGCACCTCGACGAACAGCGCGTGATGGAGGCGGGCCAAGGTGCCGTCCCATTCCCAAAGACCAAGATATTCGTGCACGGTGCTCCTGGGCGGCAGAACCCTGGGCAGCGCACGCCACTGGCACCCGGTCATCAGCACGTGGAAGACGCCGTTCAATACCTCGCGGATGTTCACCGTTCGCTGTCGACCGCCACGCTTCGCCGGGGGGATCGGCGGTTCCGCGGGCGCCCACTCTTCGTCAGTCAGGTCGCTGGGATACCGCAGCCCATGCCGCTCATAAACCTGCCGGTTTTCTTTCGTCCACATGCGCCCCTCGAAATCGTTTTCGAGGGCCATGGAATCACAACTGATTCATGCGGCTCAAGAACCTTCCGGACGGGCTCTAGGTGGCAGCGGTAGTCATATTATTCCCTCATTATCAATAAAGTAACAAAGCCAGCCAATAATAATAAAAAAAGTATTTTTCGAACTAAAGGTATTATTTTTTCGAGTCTCTTCTTTCTTTGTGGGTCAGATAATATTACGGATAACGAGTAAACAACCCACCCAGCCCCCATCAAGGAAACCGGCATTGAAATAAAAGAATATACAATGGCATTTGGAATACCAAGGGCATTCAGATGAGAATGTGGCCAAATATCAATCCAAATAAGCGAAAATATCGGCGACACCATCGCTAGGCATGCCAAAATATCCAGAATTCGCCTCAAGATACCCATCCATAGAACATCATTTCATTCTTATCTTTCCCTAAGCGTCCGTCCGCGAAGTTCCCTATGACTTTCTGTGTCTTGTGATCCTGCGTAGCATGAGCAGGATCGGGGCCAGGCGCAAGAACGCCAGAGACATCCGGGACAGGTTCTCGAAGTCTTTGGCGAGACGGCGGCAGCGCCCCAGCCAACCGAAGGTGCGCTCGACAATCCAGCGCTTGGGCAACACCTCGAAGCCTTTGGCGGTGTCGGACCGCTTGACGATTTCCAGATGCCACTCCCCCAGTTCCCGCACCGCCGCCGCCGTGGCGGCTCCCTGGTAACCGCCATCGGCGAAGACCCGCTCGACAAACGGGAACAGGCGACGGACCTCCTCAACACCGGCAAGGCGCCGTCGCGATCCTGGATATCGGCGGGCTGGATGTGGGCGGCCAGGATCATGCCGAGCGTATCGACGACGATGTGGCGCTTCTTGCCTTGTGGCCTTCTCGCCCGCGTCGTGGCCGGACGGATCGATCCGCGCCCCCCTTTTTCCGCGCCCTTGACGCTTTGGCTGTCGATGGTCGCCGCCGTCGGGCTGGCTTCCTTTCCCGCCAACTCCCGCACCTCGACGAACAGCGCGTGATGGAGGCGGGCCAAGGTGCCGTCCCATTCCCAAAGACCAAGATATTCGTGCACGGTGCTCCTGGGCGGCAGATCCCTGGGCAGCGCACCCCATTGGCACCCGGTCATCAGCACGTGGAAGACGCCGTTCAATACCTCGCGAATATTCACCTATAATTGAGTAACGAGAACCTGCGTTTAAAAGGCAAATGTATTAGTCTGCAGCGCGACACTAATTGCATAGGGATTTTCCAGAGTGACAGATACAGAAAAATTAGCCGAAATAGCATCAAGCTGAGCACCGGCATTGATATTTCGAATACCTAAGAGCTGGTCTGGCATAAATCCATTACGGATTTGATCGACAACCCAAGTGAATGCAGCAGAAACAGTATAACCATCTGGGAATACGATCTTTATTAACTTAAACGCCAATCATCTTCATGACAATAATTAGCAAACACATGATAACAGCGGGAATAACCAGAGCTATCTTGAGCGTATTCTTTCCATATAAAGATCCGACCTTACAATGATCCACTGAGTTGACTCGGAATGCGCACCAAATGGATGAAACAACGCACGGAAACAATGACACCATCATAAGAAAAATAAAAATAGGCATCCCCATAAAATTCCATCGAAAACCAATAAAAATCGAAAACATGCCAAATATAAATGGCGCCGGCATAAAGATTAATGCAAGAATATCGATTAATTTCTTCATCTCATCATCACCCCTAGCCTGGATAATTCACCAGGGTTGGCGGGCGTGGGCTAAGGCCCTGGAATCACGTAGGATTCGATTGCTGAGGCCGAACCTGCTGTTTCCGGAGCGCCATGCCCGCCGACGTTGATCCTACCCTGCCGCTGCCGGGCCTGTCACCGGTCTGCGGCAAGCCCGTCATCGCCCGCTTTGACGGTGGGCGGTTGTCGTCGGACGGCAGGCGTCCTGCTTCTGGCGGAGGTGGAACGCCGGCTGGGGATCGCCGAACGGTTGGCACGCTGCATCGAAGACCCGCGCGCGCCGGAGCGGATCGTCCATGGGTTGGCCGAGATGGTCCGGTTCCGCGCCTTGGCGATCGCGGCGGGCTATCCCGACGCCAACGACTGCGACCGGCTGCGCCAGGATCCGGCGTTCAAGATGGCGGTTGGCCGCCTGCCGGAGACCGAGGGCGACCTGTGCTCGCAGCCGACGATGACCCGGCTGGAGAACCTGCCGGGCACGGTGGCGCTGAAGCGCATGATGGCGGCCATGGTGGAACTGTTCTGCGACAGCTTCGCCGCCGTTCCCCGCCGCATCATCCTGGACATCGACGACACCGAGGACCGGGCCTATGGCCAGCAGCAGTTGTCCCTGTTCAACGCCCATCACGACAGCCGCTGCTTCATGCCCATCCATATCTACGAGGCCGTCACCGGCAAGCCGGTGGCGGTCTTCCTGAGGCCGGGTAAGACGCCGGACGGCACCGAGGTGGCCCTGGTTCTGCGCCATGTGGTCCGCGTCCTCCGCGCCCGCTGGCCACGTGTCGACATCCTGGTCCGGGGCGACAGTCACTATGGCCGCCCCGAGGCCATGGCCCTCACGGTCGCTCTGCGACCGTGGCCTTCGGCACGGGTGACGCGGCTTCGCCGCGGGTGCGAGCGTCATCGGGTCGGCTATATCTTCGGCCTGGGCGGCAACAAGGTGCTGCTGCGCAGCGTGGCCGCCGAGGCCGAACAAATCGCCCTGGAGCGCCTGGACGCCGCCGCCGACAAGACGCGGCGCTACGCCCAGTTCCGCTAGCCGCCAAGTCCTGGAAGACCGAGCGCCGCGTGATCGCCCGCATCGAAGCCTCATCCCAGGGTGTGGACAGCCGCTTCATCGTCACCAACCTGACCGGTCAGCCCAAGGCATTGTACGAGAAGGTCTATTGTGCCCGGGGCCAGGCGGAGAACCTGATCAAGGCCCACAAGCTGCACCTCGCCTCCGACCGCACCTCCTGCACCAAGGCGGAGGCCAACCAGTTCCGCCTGCTCATCCACACCGCCGCCTACTGGCTGATGCACAGCCTGCGGGGACTGGCGCCGAAAGCCTCCTTCTGGCGCGACGCCCAGTTCGACACCCTGCGCCTCGGCCTGATCAAGGTCGCGGTCCGCGTCCGCGAGTTGGCCACAAGGATCAAGGTCGCCCTGCCCCCAGGCTTTGCATATCAGCAGGGCTTCTCGGCACTCGCCACCCGTCTGGCCTCAATGCCGCCGTGAGCGCCGGGGCGACGTGCCCCCCCCCCAGAACCCTTCCCCGTCAACTCACAAGCCCCGCACCATCGCGCTCCCCCAGCGGGGGGCGGTGGGTAACGCACATCCTATGCGCGAACTTGCGTCACCAGCATGAGCCGGGCAAATCGGGGCGGTGAATTATCCAGGCTAGGTGGCCGGTATGGCCGCTACTTATCGGGCGATTGATCGCTCAGAATTTCATGACACCGATAATATACGTCGCCCAACCACATCCCATTTGTTTTCATTAACCTTCAGAAAGACAATTCCGTTACTCCCTCCTATGCCGTCTATTTCGGCGACACTATAAAAAATCAACGCCTGTGTCCCTTCGGAATTGACGATTGGATCGGTGACTTTTACTTCCAAGGGGCCATAGCTTGTAAAATATGGAGCGACAGTTGGCGTGTAGAATTTGTAGCGATCACTCAAGAGGCTACCTACTGGGCGTGTCTTCTTGTGATCTTGAATACAATGTTTCACCAATGACCTGTACGGGGTGGAATATGATAAGTGAATCATCTCCGCTGCTGGCGATTTTCCTTTCCAACCTATTTTCCAGAAATCACTTTTCTCTTTTAGGGGGACGGTCTCGAAATTTCCGTCGCTGCCCTTGTCCAGAACCAAAGGAAAAATTGGGGCATCGTTAGAAAGGATGTCAGTTAAATGAACTGTTCCATAGAGGGCGGCATATGCAATATCGAGCCGTCCCTGGCACTTCTCATTCGACGTATTCGCAGATTTGGGCTCGCCCGATCGCGCATGCGAATGATTCAATATTATAATATAAAGCACTGACATAACAACAAAAAATCGCAGATTCATGATATATCCACCATTATGGTAAAAATACTGATGGCTTATGTAGAGAGCCACCAGCTGTGTTGGCAGCCGCCTCATCGCTTGCGGCTGTCATATGACAAGTGGCGTTAAGGGCGTGACCAATTCCATGGAATATACCGTATTGGGCGCCAGACTCCTGGTAATCTTTCAAAAATACGCTCTGGTATCCATTCTCAGATGATGTCCCGAACGGCGTCCCCGGCGCCATCCCGGCCGGAGGGGGCGCCCGATAGCGCTTGCCGCAGCACCGACAACGCCCGCCGAACAACTCCACCCGCGTCACCACCGGACGGATCACCGGAAGGTCGATGTGAGGTTCTGGACAGCGGTCAGCGGCAGTTTGTTGGCGTAGAGCTTAAACCAGGCGGGGTGGCCGTGGCACTCCATGGCGGCCCGCAGGTAGACCTTGCCCACGCCCTTGATGCCGCCGACTGGATTTGTCCTCCCTCACTCCCCCGCGCACTCCCTTAAATACCCGCGCAGCCAGATCAGCCCCGGGTCGCGGTCGAACTGGTAGTGCCACTGCATCATCTCGGTCATCACCGGGAATTCGATGGGGGCGGGCAGGACGCGCAGGGGTAGGTGCTGGGCGTAGAGGTGGGCGAGCCGGTGTGCATGGTGCTGATCAGGTCGGTTTCCACCTGGATGGTGGGGACGGAGGAGAAGTCGGGGGCGACGGCGCCGAGCCATCCCTACCTCTTGCGTGTAGCCCGCTTGCCGGTCTGCGGCCACGCCATATTTGATGGGGGCCCGGAACTATTTATCGCCGGGCGGGCGGAGGACGGGAGAGTGCGGATGGCCGATACCATCATTGTGGCCCATCGCTGGCTGAAGGATGACGCCATGGCCCTGTTGCTGAACGAGGCCAATTGCGATTTCGCGTTGCTGAGCCAAACATCCGACCCACAACGCGCCCGCATCCTGGTGGCGGGGCTCTGCCTGATCCGCCGGAGCGACACGTTCAGGCTGGCCTTCGAGAGGGAGTTGGACGGCTTTCGTCACAAGCCCGGCTGGGGACCATTCTATTCCTGGATGATCATGACCAAGTTCCAGGTCACCCAGGCCCCTGACGAATGGCCCTTCGTCCTGACGGACCGGGAGTTCGATTACCACGCCACCAAGAATTTCGGCGGGAAGATGCCGGATGTCCAAGGCATCTACAATCCGCCCAGCTTCTACTCCGCCCTGGCGCAGGATATTTTCGCCGTGGGCGCGGGCGTCGTCGTCGGGGCCGCCGTCACGACCATATTGCCGGAGGTGGCGGGGGCGGCCGCTCTCAGCGGGGCGGCGCTGGGCTCCGCGACGGCGCGGGCCACCGTCTCGACCGCCTTGGGGGCGATCACAAGCCACCTCATGCCCGGCGGCGCTTGGGATGCCGCGCGCCTGGGGCGGCTGTGGCCACGGTATATGAACGAGTACAGCCGGCGGATGATGCGATGACCCTCGTGACCCTTCGCGGCTGGGTTGGCCGTCATGGCCAGTGGTTCATCCTGCTGGGCGGCCTGCTGGCGTTCTTCGCGCAGGCGGACAAGCGGTATGAGGTCGCCACCCTGGGCATGGCCGCCGCAACCCTCGGGGCGTGGGGGCTCCTGCTGGCGGCGGACCTGCCGGGCAATCGCTGGGGCCAACGGCGATCGTTTCTGAAAATCATGCTGGTGTTGTGCTTCGCCCTGACGCTGCTGGGCGCCGGGCTCACGGTGGCGGTGCGTCCGGCCTGACGCCGCCCCTCACTCCCCCGCGCACTCCCTTAAATACCCCCTCAGCCAGATCAGCCCCGGGTCGCGGTCGAACTGGTAGTGCCACTGCATCATCTCGGTCATCACCGGGAACTCGATGGGGGCGGGCAGGACGCGCAGGGGCAGGTGCTGGGCGTAGAGGTGGGCGAGCCGCGTGTGCATGGTGCTGATCAGGTCCGTCTCCACCAGGATGGTGGGGACGGAGGAGAAGTCGGGGGCGACGGCGCCGATGCGGCGGGCGTAGCCGTAGCGGTCCAGGAACCATTGCTCGAACGCCGGGGTGCGCTTGTTGCCGATGACCACCACCACGTGGGCCATGTCCAGGTACTGCTCGAACGACAGGGTCTCGCCCACGTCGGTGTTGCCCTGCCAGACGACGCAGCTGTGCGTCTCGTGGAACAGCACCTCCTTGGGCTGGTCGCTGGCCAGATAGTCGTTGGGGGTGATCACCAGGTCCACGTCGCCCCGGTTCAGTCGGTCATGCACGGCGTCGGCCACGGCGCTGATCTCCAGCCGCAGGCCGGGGGCCTCGCGCCGCAGGCGGCGGATGGCGCGGGCCAGCACCACCTCGGTGATGTAGTCGGAGGCGACGATGCGGAACACGCGCTGGGCGGTGGCGGGGTCGAAGGTGGGGCGGGCCTCGATGGTGGTCTGCACCCGGATCAGGATGTCGCGCACCGGCTCCACCAGGGTCAGCGCCAGGGGGGTGGGCACCATGGTGCGGCCCACCATCACCATGATTTCGTCCTCGAAATAATCGCGCAGGCGGGCCAGCGCCCCGCTCATGGCCGATTGGCTGAGGTGCAGGCGGTGGGCGGCGCGCGACACGTTGCGCTCCTCCAGCAGCACATCCAGCGCCACCAGCAGGTTGAGGTCCAAACGGCGGAAGCGCATGGCGTCCATCCTCCCAAGTTTATTATTTCAAGCGATAGCTCGCCGCATTTTGGTACGACAAAACCGATAGCTGGTCGACGGTTTTGATGTCGCGGGCGGCGTGCCCGCGCCAATTCCAGCTATTGGTGGCGCCGATGGGCGGCATCGGAAAATACGCCTCAAACCATCGCCGCCCGCCGCCTTACCGTGGCCGCCATAACAACGCCTTTGGGAAATCCGGGCCTTTGTCGGCTCCGGTCCCTTGAGGGCTTAGGGGAGGGGAGGACGGCATGTCGGTGGAACCGGTGAAGGCGGTGCTTATCGTGGGCGGCGGCATTGGCGGCCTGTCGCTGGCCTCGGCCCTGCGCGACCGGGGCCTGGATGTCGACCTGGTGGAAATCCAGAAGGAATGGACGGTCTACGGCGTCGGCATCATCCAGCAGTGCAACGTCGTCCGCGCCATGGCCGATCTGGGCCTGGTGGACCGCTACCTGGACGCCGGCTTCCCGTTCGAGAGCGTGGGCATGTACACCGCCGACGGCCGGCTGAAGGCCATGATCCCGGGGCAGCGCCTGGCCGGGCCGCGCTATCCCGCCAACCTCGGCATCTCCCGCCTGGCGCTGCACCGGGTGTTGAGCTCGGCCGTGCTGGAGAAGGGCACGCGCGTGCGCCTGGGCACGACGGTGGCGCGGCTGGACCAGGACGCGGCCGGCGTGAACGTCACCTTCAGCGACGGCGCCACCGGCCGCTATGACGTGGTGGTGGGGGCGGACGGCCTCTATTCCAAGGTGCGGGGCCTGGCGTTCCCGGAGGCGCCGGCGCCCCGCCACACCGGCCAGTGGGTCTGGCGCCACAACTTCCCCCGCCCGGCGGAGATCGACCACCTGGCCACCTTCTCCGGCCCGGACGGCGCCGCCGGCCTCCGTCCCCTGGCGGCCGACCTGATGTACCTGTTCGTGACGTCGGTGGAGCCGGGCAACCCCCGCATGCCGGCGGACCAGCTGCACACTCTGATGCGCGACCGCCTGAAGGGCTTCGGCGGCCTGATCGGCACCCTGCGGGACCGGATCACCGACCCGGCGCAGGTGGTCTACAAGCCGATGGAGGTGCTGATGATGCCCGCCCCCTGGTACCGGGGCCGCGTGGTCATGCTGGGCGACGCCGTGCACGCCACCACCCCCCATCTGGGCCAGGGCGCCGGCATGGCCATCGAGGACGCCCTGGTGCTGGCCGAGCTGCTGCCCCAGGCGGCGGCGCTGGACGACCTGCTGGCCCGCTACATGGCGCGGCGGTTCGAGCGCTGCCGGTTCATCGTCGACAGCTCCATCCTCGCCGGCGAGTGGGAGATGGCCCGCCGCCAGGACGTGGACCGGGTGGGCCTGGTGAAACGCATGCTGGAGGTGACGGCGCAGCCGGTGTGACGGGGGGGAGGCTACCACACCCGTTGGACGACACCGTCGAAGACGGCATCGGCTGAAACCAAGGGCAGCTTGTGGTGTGTCGCGGTCGCCGCCAGAAGGCGGTCGAAGGGGTCGCGATGGGCCCAGTCCATCAAACCCGCCGCGATGCACACGGCGGGTTCAACGTCGGCGACCAGGCCGCCTTGCTCTTCCAACAGGCTGGGCAGCCGGGCGACGAACGGGGCCATTTCGGGCCATTTGCCCAGCCTTACCTTCTGAGCGATCTCGAAGAAGGAAACCGGACTGACGAAGACGGCGTCGGCCTTTTCCATCGCGGCCCGCGCCGCCGGGGACAGGCGCGGGTCACGGCCCAGGCTCCATGCCCAGGCGTGCGTGTCGAGCAGGATGCCTGTCACTGCCCGCCTTCCCAAAGGTCGAGGTCGTCGTCCGCCAAAGGCTCGAAGAAGTCGGGACCGGATCCCAGCTGCCCTTCAAGCAGCCCGATCTTGAAGCCGCTTCGACTGATCGGAACGATGCGGACGACGGGCTTGCTGCCCTTCGCGATAATGATCTCCTCACCCTTGAGTGCTGCCTCGATCAGCTTGGAAAGGTTGGTCTTGGCCGCATGAATGGTGACTTGGCGCATCATCGCCTCCCGGCAAAATCGCCTTCCGGCAAAGGATCAATTTAGCCAACCATACGGACTTAGGCAAGTTAGCTAACCGCCCGGTTGCGGCCCGGTGTACAGCGCGCGGGGGCGGATCAGGTGGGCGTCGGCGCGCTGTTCCAGCGCGTGGGCGATCCAGCCCAGGGAGCGGCCGAGCGCGAACAGGCCGAAGGCGCTGCCGGGCGGCAGGCCCAGATGGCGGCGCAGCACCACCAGGGCGTGGTCGATGGTGGGGGGCTGGCCCACCAGGCGCTGCGCCTGTTCCATCACCACCGCCCAGGCCGGGCGCTGGGGCAGGATATGGGCCAGCAGCGCGGTGGCGCGCGGGTCACCGGCCGGGTACAGCGGGTGGCCGTAGCCGGGGATGTCGTCGCCCCGGGCCAGGCGCTGGCGCAGCCGGGCGGCGGTGCCGCCGTCCGCCCCCACCTCGTCCCACAGCGCCTCCACCCGCGCCGTCAGGCCGCCGTGGCGGGGGCCGCTCAACGCCGCCAGCCCGGCCAGCACGGCCGCCCGCAGGCTGGCGCCGGTGGAGGCGACGCAGCGCGCCGTGAAGCTGGAGGCGTTCAGCTCATGGTCGGCGCACAGCGCCAGGGCCATGCGCACCAGCTCCGCCCCGTCCTGGTCCAGGTTCCACGCCGTGGCGCACTGCGTGTGGATGGGGGCGTCCCCGGGGGCGGTGCCCAGCAGGCAGGCGGTCAGCAGCCGCACCAGCGCCGCCGCCCCCTGCGCCGGGCGGCCCGGCCCCCGCTGCCACAGGGCGGTGTCGGCGTCCTCGCTGGCCAGGGCCAGCAGGGGCAGCAGGGCCTCCTCCGCCCGCCGGCCATGGAAGGCCGCCTGGGCGGCGGCGAAGGCCGGGGGGACGAGGGGGGCGGGGGTGCCGAACGCCTCCCTGGGCGGCACCTGCCACAGCAGGCCCGCCACCTCCTCCACCGTCGCGCGGGCGGCCAGGGTGGGGACGTCGTGGCCCCGGTACTGGAGCCGCCCGTCCCGGATCAGGGTGATGGCCGATTCCATCACCGGCAGGCCCCAGTCCAGCGTCGCCTTGGCGATGTCGCGCGGCCGCCGCCCCCGCACGCGGGACAGGGCCAGCCGCTCGACCTCCGCCGCCAGGTAGCGGCTTTCGCGAGTGTCGGGTGCCGGCTGGGCTTGCAGCAGGCCCCGGCTGACATAGGCGTACAGCGTCGGGCGGGAGACGCCCAGCCGGGTGGCGGCCTGGGCGGCGGTCAGCAGGTCGGGGATGGGGGCGGGGGTCTTCATGTTGATCATCTCAATCCATGTTGAATAAGTTAATCAACATTGACGATCAATGTCAGTGGTTCATCGTCACGGCATCCCGATTTTTTGATGGAATCGCCCCATGATGACCGCACCCGACCGCACGTTTCTCGACACCTTGTGGCAGGCCCTGGGCGGTGCGGCCGGGGAGGCGGCGCGCGTCACCCTCACCGGCGCCGGCAGCCTGCCCTCCGTCTTCCCGGTCAGCGACCTGGCCGTGGCCTCCGTCGCCGTCGCCGGCCTGGCGCTGGGAGACCTTATGGACGGGGGGCAGGTGACGGCCGACCGGCGCCTGGCGTCGGCCTGGTTCGCGTCCTCCCTGCGGCCCCAGGGCTGGACCCCGCCGCCGCCGTGGGACCCGGTGGCGGGCGACTATCCGGCGGCCGATGGCTGGATCCGCCTGCACACCAACGCCCCGCACCACCGCGCCGCCGCCCTCTCCGTCCTGGGCGTGGCGGGGGAGCGGGAGGCTGTGGCCCGGGCCGTCGCCGGCTGGACGGCGGGCGCGTTGGAGACGGCGGTGGTGGCGGCCGGCGGCTGTGCCGCGGAGATGCGCGGCGCCGATGCCTGGGCCGCCCACCCCCAGGGCCGGGCGGTGGCGCGGGCCCCCCTGCTGACCCTGGAGGCGGCGGGGCGGGGGGCGCCGGTGGATTGGACCCGGCATTCCGCCCGGCCGCTGGCCGGCATCCGCGTGCTGGACCTGACCCGCGTGCTGGCCGGTCCGGTGGCCACCCGCTTCCTGGCGGGCTACGGCGCCCAGGTGTTGCGCCTCGACCCGCCGGACTGGGACGAGCCGGGCGTGGTGCCGGAGGTGACGCTGGGCAAGCGCTGCGCCCGGCTGGACCTGAAGCGGCCGGACGGCCGGGCGGTGTTCGAGGCGCTGCTGGCCCAGGCCGACGTGCTGGTCCATGGCTACCGCCCCGACGCGCTGGCCCGCCTGGGCCTGGACAGCGCGCGCCGCCGGGCGCTCAACCCCGGCCTGGTGGACATCAGTCTGGACGCTTATGGCTGGGCGGGCCCCTGGGCCGGCCGGCGCGGCTTCGACAGCCTGGTGCAGATGAGCTGCGGCATCGCCGAGGCCGGCATGCGGCGGCAGGGGCGCGACAGGCCCACGCCCCTGCCGGTGCAGGCCCTGGACCACGCCACCGGCTACATCCTGGCGGCCATGGCGCTGCGCGGCCTGGCGCATCGGCGGCGGACCGGCCAGGGCACGGCGGGCCGGACGTCGCTCGCCGCCACCGCCCGCCTGCTGATGGCCGGCGGGGAAGGAGCGGCGGATGCCGTCCCGCCGGCGCCTGAGACGCCGGCCGATTGGGCGCCGGGGGTGGAACACACCGCCTGGGGCCCCGCCCGCCGCCTGGCGGCACCCCTGACCGTCGCGGGCGTGCCGCCGGCCTGGGACCGGCCGGCGGAACCGCTGGGCGCCAGCGCCCCTACCTGGGCCTGACGGTCAGGGGCCTGACATTCTCAGTTGCAATTGCGAATTACTCTTATTTATAGTGCCGGACGTTTTGGGATTGGGCGCAGGCGGCGGCATGGGTGCGATCGGCGGGTTTCTGGGGGGATTGGTCCTGACGGCGCTGGGTGTGGCCCAGCTGCGGCGGGTCTGGGCGTCGGCGGAGGCGCCGCGCCGGCGCACCTTGCCGGGCTGGGGGCTGATCCTGGCGGGTTTCGCCGGCTGGCTGACCGTCGCCGACGCCGACAAGGCCATCGTCATCGGCATCCTCGCCTTTTCCCTGGTGGGCTATGCCGTGGTCGCCCTGGGCCTGGACCGGCGCCGCCGGCCGCACCGCGCGCCCAAGGCTCCCGTCACGCCGCCCCCGGCACCGGCCGGCCGGCGCGGGGTGACCGTCCTGCGCGGTGCCGCCCGCACCCTGCTGGCGGGGCCCTTGGCGGCGGTGCTGGGCATGGCGCTGGCGGCCCTGGTCGCGGTCCGCGCCGGTGGGCTGGAGGTCAACCGGTTGGTGGCGGCCGGTTTCATCGGGCCCATCGTCTGGGGCCTGGCCATGACCTGGGCCCTGGCCGATGCCCGCCTGGCCCGCGTCGGCCTGCTGCTGCCCCTGATGGCGGTCGTCGCCGTGGCGGCCGCCTGGCTGGCCCGGGTCTGAGGAGAGATCATGCTGAAGCACATCGCCGCCCGCGTCCTGGCCCGTCGTGGCAAGCCCCACCAGGCCCGCCAAACCCAGGTCCAGGCCCAGGGCAGGGGCGGCGGCCTGGTCCAGTCGTCACTGGCGGGCCATTCCGCCCTGGGCCTGGCGCTGGGCGCGCTGATCTACATCGTCTGCCTCACCGGGACCATCGCCGTCTTCGCGGAGGATCTCGGCCGCTGGGAATGGTCCGGCATCGGGGAGACGGCCAGCCTGCCGACGGAGGTGGTGGACGCCGCCATGGCCACCGGCCTCGCCCGCGCGGCGGAGAAGGCCGGTGGGGTGGACAAGGTGACGGCGCTCTACGGCATCCTGCCCCGGCCGGACTGGCCCCACCTGGAGGTGATGGCCTACACCGCCGAGGGGGAGATGGCCTGGCGGGCCGGCGCCGACGGTGTCCTGGCCGAGACCGCGACCCAGGACTGGACGCGGGTCATCGGCGATGTGCACATGGAACTGACTCTGCCCGGCCTATGGGGCGGGCTGGCCGTGGGCGTCGTCGGCATCGCGCTGCTGTCGCTGCTGGTCTCCGGTATCCTGGCCCATCCGCGCATCTTCCGCGACGCCTTCGCCCTGCGCCTGACCGGCGCGCGGCGCCTGGGCCTGGCCGACCTGCACAACCGCCTCAGCGTCTGGGGCCTGCCCTTCCACATCGCCATCACCGTGACCGGCGTGCTGTTCGCGTTGGCCAGCCTGATGATCCTGACCGTGGCCCAGGTGGGCTACAAGGGGGACCTGAACCGGACCTACGCCCCCCTGACCGGCCCGGTGGTGCAGGCCGACGCGACCCCGCAGCCCTTGCCGCCGCTGGCGTTGCTGCGGAGCCAGGTGGTGGACCCCGATCCCACCGCCCCCCGCGTCTCCCGCTTCTTCTATGTCGAGCGGCCGGGCACCCAGGGCCAGCGCGTCCTGCTGGACATGACGCGGGGCGACGGCCTGACCCAGGGTGACCGCTTCTACTTCGACGGGACGGGTAAGGCGCTGCGCCCGGCGGGTTTCTTCGACGGGCCGGTGGGGATGCGGGTTTATGGCGCCGCCTTGGCCTTGCACTGCGCCACCTATGGCGGGCTGGCCATCCGGCTGGTCTACGGCGTCCTGGGCCTGGCGCTCAGCGTCATCACCGCCACCGGCTTTTCCATCTTCCTGGCCCGCCGGCGTGACCGGGGCCGGCCGCTGCCCCGGCTGGAACGGGCCTGGGCGGGCGTGGTGTGGGGCGTGCCTCTGGCCGTGACCGCCTCCGCCGCCGCCACCCTGGTGCCGGGCCTGGCGCATGAGACGGTCTATCTGCGGATCTTCTGGGGCCTGGTGGTGGCCCTGCCGCTGCTGTGCCTGCCGCTGGCCACGGGGGAGCGGGCCTCACGCGCCCTGCGCCTCGCCCTGGGCCTGGCCCTGCCGCTGTTGGCCGGCGCGCATGCCTTGGGCCTGGGCGCCGCTGGGGGCCCGGGCGCCGCCGGCCCCGTGTCCGCCGCCGCCCTGGTCATCGACCTGGTGCTGGCGTTGATCGGCGCCGGCTTCGTCGCCACCGCCGGCCTGATCGGCCGCGGCAGCCGGACCTTGGCCGCCCGCGCGACCTCGGCCCCCTGACAAGCTGTCGAACTGACAAGCCGCGGTGCGGCGGGGGACTGGCCCCCCGCCGCATCCCGGCTCAACGCGCCAGAACGCGCGCCGCTTCCTTGGTGGAGGCGACGGCCTGACCCACCTGGTCATTGGCCGCCGAGATCTCTCCCAGGCTGCGGGTCACCGACTCAACGGAGTTCGCCATCTTCTGCATGTTCGATGACATGTCGCGGGTGACGGCGCTCTGTTCCTCCACGGCGCTGGCGGTGGAGGTGACATACTCCCGTACCGTGCCGATGGACTGGCGGATGGCGTTCAGGGCCCCGACGACATCGCCCGACACCGCCTGCATGCCCTCGATCTCGTTGGAGATCTTCTGTGTCGCGTTGGCGGATTGGTTGGCCAGGTTCTTGACCTCCGTCGCCACCACGGCGAAGCCCTTGCCGGCATCGCCGGCGCGGGCCGCCTCGATGGTGGCGTTCAGCGCCAGCAGGTTGATCTGGCCGGCGATGGCGCGGATGACGTCCACCACCCCCTCCATCGAGGTCGCCACCTCCGCCAGCCGCTGGGTGGCGGCGTCGGCCTTGGTCGCCAGCTCGGCGGCGCTGTCGGCCGCCATCCGCGACTGGGACATGCTCTGCGAGATTTCACGGATGGAGGCCGCCAACTCTTCAGCGCTGGATGCCATCATCTGTACCGCCCCCGATGTCTCGCCGGCGGCGTGCGCCGCGTCGCTCGACTGGCGGGTCGATTGCTCGACGGCCTTGTCGATCTCCCCGAAGTTGTCGTCGATCAGCACTTTCAGATCGTCCAAGACCTTGATCTGGCGGGTGATGTCGGTGGCGTACTTCACCACCTTGAAGGGTTTGCCGTTGAGGTCGAGGATGGGGTTGTAGCTGGCCTCGATCCAGACTTCCTTGCCGCCCTTGCCAATGCGCTTGAACTGCGCCGCCTGGAACTCGCCCCGGCGCAAATCGTCCCAGAATTTCCGGTAGTCGGCGCTGTCGCGATAGGCCGGTTCCACGAACTGGCTGTGGTGCTTGCCCTTGACCTCGGCCAGGGTATAGCCCAGCGCCTTCAGGAAGTTGTCATTGGCGTCCAGGACGGTGCCGTCCATGGTGAATTCGATGACCGCCTGCGATTTCCGGATGGCGTTGATCTGGCCCTGAAGGTCAGCATATTCCATCTTTTGCGCCGTGACGTCGGTGGCGCATTTCAGCACCTTGAAGGGCTTGCCGTCCGCGCCCAGAACGGGGTTGTAGCTGGCCTCGATCCAGACTTCCTTGCCGCCCTTGCCGATGCGCTTGAACTGCGCCGCCTGGAATTCGCCCCGGCGCAAATCGTCCCAGAACTTCCGGTAGTCGGCGCTGTCCTTGTAGCCGGGCTCGACGAACATGCTGTGATGACGTCCCGTGACCTCATCCAGGCGGTAGCCAACGGCCTTCAGGAAATTGGGGTTGGCGGTCAGGATGGTGCCGTCCATGGCGAATTCGATCATGGCCTGGGCTTTGCCCAAGGCCGCCAGGCTCGCCACCGACTCCCGATCACGCTTCAATCCGAACATGCTGCACACTCCAAGTCGCTAAGACGTCAGTAAGATTTGGCGGGGCATGGTCTTCGTACGGAAACGACCAATTTCCCTCTGTCTGAAGTCATTTCTACCGTTAATGCGTTAATGCAGTCTTTATGGCTTTCGGTTTGATCATAAGAAAACGCCTTTATGACCAAACGGATAGGTAAATTTCCCTTCTCATTGCCTTGATTGGCGCGCCATCGGCATTTTGAATTTTGACCTTCTACTATATCGCCAGAGTCTCCCTGATGCTTGGCCGCCGCTGCCTGGCTTTGGCGGACAGCGCCATTTGATCGGGGAAATAGGATAGGGTGGCCTGTCTTTAAGGTATTGAAGCTCTTGTTCCGCTAAGGTCGCCGCCATCTCGCCGTGTGACGATGGAAAGGGAGGGGCCGATGCCGCTTGATAGACACCTCGCGTTCCGCGCCTCCACCGTCGATGAGGCCATCGGGTCCGCCGAAGCGCGGCTGGGTGTCCGCGCCCTGCGCGCGCCGGTGCCGGCGACGCCATGCGCCACCCACGCCAGCCATCGCGCCCTGCCGGTGGGTGAGCTGTGGTTCTGCGCCTATGGTTTTCCGGTCACGCTACGGTTCGGTGAGGGCGACTATTTCCGCGTTCAGGTGCCCCATGCGGGCGCCGGCCAGACGCGCGTCGGCGGCGTCCAGGTGTCGTTGACCGGAACGGCGGGTTGTATCTCGGCGGCCGAGGCGGAGATCGACTTCGCGGCGGATTTTCAGCAGATGGTCTGGCGCGTGCCGATCGCGGCGCTGGTGCGGAAACTTTCCACGCTCACCGGCGACGCCGTTGGCACCCCTTTGCGTTTCGACGCCTCGATCGACCTGGCTTCGGCGGGCGGGGCCCATCTGCGCGGTATCCTGTCCTGTCTCGCCGACGTGGCGGATGGCCCGCAGGGCCCGGGTGCCGCCTTGGTGACGGCGGAACTGGAACAGGCCTTGGCGACGTCCCTGCTGGTCGCGTGCCGGCACAACCACAGCCATCTGCTGGAGGGGCCGGTGTCGGGTGCGGCCCCCTGGCAGGTCACGCGGGCGGAGGACTATATCGAGGCCAACGCGGACAATCCGATCACGCTGGACGACATCGTGGCGGCCACGGGCGCCAGCGCGCGCAGCGTGTTTCGCGCGTTCGCCCAATATCGGGATTACACGCCCATGGAATTCCTCAAGCGCACGCGCCTGCGGCGCGCCCACCGCCTGGCCGAGAGCGGTGGCCCCTTGACCGTCACGGAAATCGCCCTTTCCTGCGGCTATGGCGACCTCAGCCGCTTCAGCAAGGATTTCCTGACCGCTTTCGGCGAAACGCCATCCACGGTGCTGCGCCGGCATCGCGGCGGCGTCAGTTGATCCCCGTGACGGGCCGGTGACGGGGGCGGCCTGGAGCAGATCGCCCGAAGGCGGAATCGCCTTTGGGCGTGAAGCTGCTCGCGGACAGACTCAGCTATAGCCGGCTGTGGTTCCGATTAAACACAGCCGGCTATAGGGTCAGGCGTCCGGTGGCGCGATCATCATGCCCCGCAGGATGGCGGCCACATCCTCCGGGATCGGGGTGGGCCGCCGGGTGGCGTTGTCGACATAGACATGGACGTAGTGCCCGGCGGCGGCCGGCGCGTCCTCCTCATTGCGGAACAGCGCCAGTTCGTAGCGCACGCTGCTACGCCCCATATGCGCCACCCGCACCCCCACCGTCACCCGGTCGGGAAAGGTGATGGGGGCGAAATAGCGGCACTGCGTTTCCACCACCAGGGCGATGGCCGTGCCCTTGTCCGGAGCCAGCACGCCCTTCTCGATCATGTGCTGGTTCACCGCCGTGTCGAAATAGCTGTAGTAGACGACGTTGTTGACGTGGCCATAGGCGTCGTTGTCCATCCAGCGGGTGGTGATGGGCTGGAAGTGGCGATAGTCGGCGCGGCTTTCCGGGGTGCTCATCAGGCGATCTCAGGCGTAAGGGATGGGCATCCCTCAGGAAATACCTGTGAAGACGGCGACGGCGCCACCGGTTTCGCCGGGGCGCCGTTCCGATTCTTCACGCCGTGGGCGCTATTTCAGGCCGCCGTGGCGGCGGCCTTGGCCCGTTCCTCGGCCACCAGGGGCTGTTTCCACAGCTTGCCCACGGCGGTCTTGGGCAGCAGGTCGCGGAACTCCAGCGCCACGGGTAATTCATGGCGGCCCAGCTTGTCGGCCAGGAAGGCGCGCAGCTGCTCCAGCGTGAAAGGCTCCGCGGCGGGACGCAGGGTGACGAAGGCCTTGGCGCTTTCGCCGCGATAGCTGTCGGGGATGCCGATGACGATGACCTCCGCCACGGCGGGGTGCTCATAGATCGCCTCCTCCACCACGCGGGGATAGACGTTGTAGCCGCCGGACAGGATCATATCCTTGCGCCGGTCGACGATGAACATGAAGCCGTCCTCGTCCAGATAGCCGATGTCGCCGGTGCGGAACAGGCCGTCGACGAAGGCCTCGCGCGTCTCCTCCGGCTGTTTGTAATAGCCCTGGGTGACGTTGCGGCCCTTGATGCAGATCTCCCCCTTCTCATTGGGGCCCAGGCCCTTGTGCGGGTCGGTCAGGTCGCGGATCTCGATGGTGATGCCCGGCATGGGGATGCCGGCGGAGCCCACCTTGCGCTTATGGGGCGGGGTGATGGTGCCGGCGGGGCTGGTCTCGCTCATGCCCCAGCCTTCCAGGACGGGCCTGCCGGTCGCCGCCTCGAACTCATGGGCCAGTTCCACCGGCAAAGGCGCGCCGCCGCTGCCCACGAACTTGAAGCTGGAGAAGTCGATGTCCTTCACCCGGGGGGAGGAGGCGATGGCCCGGTGCATGGTGGGCACGCCGGCGAACAGCGTGGGCTTGTGTTCCTGGATGCTGTCCAGCACGGCGTCGGTGTCCCAGCGCGGGTGCAGGATCATGCAATAGCCGTTGCGCAGGGCCCGCACCATCAGCGTGTCCAGCGCATAGATGTGGAACAGCGGCAGCACCACCAACAGCCGTTCCTGCCCCGGCGTCAGGCCCAAGAAGCGGCTGAAGGTGTCATAGGCGTCCGCCGAGGCGCTGAGGTTCTGGTGGGTCAGCATGGCGGGCTTGGGCAGGCCGGTGGTGCCGCCGGAGAATTGCAGGGTGGCCAGATCGTTCAGGCAGCGCGTGGGCCAGCCGGCGGCGGGCGCCTCCGCCGGCGCCAGCAGGGCGGTGAAGGGCAGGGCGCCGGCGGGCAGCGCCTCGGGCGGCAGTCCCTTGCCGGCGAAATCGGTGGGGCCGGCCACCACCAGGCGCACGCCATTGGCCAGCGGCAGCTTGTCCAACAGTCCGGCGAAGCTGACGATCAGGCGGATGTCGGCCTTGGTCTGCTTGTGCGTCAGTTCCCGTTCCGCGTCCAGCGGGCTCAGGGGCACCACCACGCCACCCGCCTTCAGCACGGCGTAGAAGGCCAGGACGAAGTGGGGGGTGTTGGGCAGGTGCAGGCCGACATGAACGCCGGGGCCCACGCCCATCTTCACCAGGTTGGCCGCCACACGGTCCGCCAGGGCGCCGAAGGTGGCGAAGTCCATGGTCTGGCCCATGCAGATCAGGAAGGGGTTGGCGGGCCAGGTGGCCACGGCGCGGTCCAAATCCTCCACCAGGGTGGGCAGGGCCGGCTGGCTGTCCCACTGGACACCCGGCGGATAGGACTTTTCCCACAGCATCGTCATGGCGATGGTCTCCTCCCGTTATGCGCCCGCCTTCATGCCGAGGCGGGGTTGGTGGGTGCCATGCTTTCATGGGCGGCAGCCCTTTGCCAAGGGGCATGGTTGGTTCGCGGCAAGACCGCGCCCCGGCGAGATATCCCCGCCCCGCCGAAACGGGACGGGGATATCGCCTCCAGACCACTGTGTTACCCGCCGAATGGCCAGCCGGCTGGCGCCTGGTGTCAGGGCAGGATCGGCATCATCACCGTGGTGTTGGTCTCCGGATCCAGCGTGTAGATGAACCCGCCCATGACCACAGCGGTTTCCGCGTCCAGGATGGAAATGGTCATGGTGTTGGCGCTGGGGGGAAGGGTGGGGTTGTACTCAGCCGGGCCGTCTGTTTGCACCGCGGTGGTGTTCCCCCCGCCAACCGGCTGGGCCGCCGGCCCGATGGTCAAGGTGCCGCCACCACCGACAGAGAGGGTGCCATTCATATAGATGTTCAGGCTGAGGCTCTGCGCGCCACCATTCGTGGCCAGGGTCAAGCCGCTGGGCTGACCCGCCACGGCGGACTGGACCTGCAGGGCATTCACGTAGGTGAGGTCGGCGACCGCCACCGATTGCCCATCACGCAGGATGGCCAGGTGATCGTACAAGGCCCAGGACCAGTGCGACTTTGATTTGGAGGGCGGCGGCGCGGCCCAGAACTGGACACTGAGCATGGTCGAACCGACCAGGATGATTTGAAAGCCGTAAAGCCCGGTCGTCTGCGCCTGCGCGCAGTCGGCGGAGAAGCCCAGCGATGAGCTGTCCGCCGCGCCGATGGCCGGGAAGCTGGCTGGGTCTTCCGGCGATCCGCCAACGCCGTTGACGATGTAGGGTATGGGCGATTGGGTCCCGTCGCAGTAGTGCAGGCGCTGGTACGCATGGACGTGGCCGGAGAGCACCAGATCGACATTGGCTTGGGCGCTGGCGGCCACCGTGTCGAAGAATTGGAAATAGCCCGTGCTCGAATGGCCGCCATACTGCTTACCCGATGTGGTGAAGGGTGGCTGATGAGCGAAAGCGATGTTCCAGGCGGGGGCCGCCTCCTCCGCCTGGGCCAGGCGAAATGCACTCAAGGTCTTCATAAACCACTGCACCTGGGGGGAGGCGTCAATGTCGATGGTGAGGTCAGCCTCGCTTGCCCCTGGGTGGATGCGCTTATTTCCGCCAGCAAGGACCAGTGTCCCCAGCGCTTGCTCATTGGGGTCGTTGCTGAGAGCAAAGATGTTGACAGGCGCTTCATCGAGGGGGAGAGCGTAATATCGAATACATGGAGCCTCGAGAGAAATATCGGTGTAAGGCGGATCGCAGGTCGGCACAGGGGAGTAGGGATTATTGGGAAGGCATAGACCGGAATATATGCTCTGATATAGGTCGTCACCATTCATCATGTAGGTGGTGCCGAACTCTGATGATGTCATTCTGGTTTTTTGCTTCCACCAGTCGTGATCGCCTATGACCGGAAAGAAATACATGCCACTAGCGAATTTGCCCGTCTCTGGCCAGAAAGGCTTCGCGACCGTTGCCGACAGGTCGATGTATTGGGCATAGAGGTCGCTGACGGCAGCGACATAATCCTGAGCCGTGCCGGGCGTCTGCTCACTGCCATCTTCCGGGTAATAGACCTGGTCGCCCAGCGACAGGATATAGGATGGCAAATCACCATCGCCGCCTTGGCCCTGCGACAGCGGCAGCCAGGAGGTCATCTGCTGGGCGACAGCGGCGGCGGCGGTGGGATGGACTCCATTACCACCCGATCCGAAATCGCCCACGGCGCCCAATTGACATTGCAGTGTCCCGATGAAGGGGGCGGCCTCGTTCGGATTGCTTGGTATGCTTGTCAAAGTGGAAGACATTATAGACCTCTTTTCGGTTGCCGCCCGTTTCTTAAAGCGCGCTGCGCTAATGAAGCGCGTCCTTCACCGGGGAATGGGGCGCGTATTGCACAGCAGTATTTGTGCCAAGAAATGATATTTTAATATCAATGGTTTATGATCGATGGCGCGTCATTTGGGCTGGTGGGGGGCACGTCGGACACGTCGGGCATTACCTTGGGACAATGCCTGGGAGATGGGGCCCCATGCCTGGTGCCAGCGGCAGGGTCAGCGAACGGTGTCCGCCGTGAGCTTCGGGAAGCGCCACAGTGTAAGCATCGGGTTTACAAGTGGAAGTGATGCGATAGGGCGGCCCGAGTTTAACTTTTTTTATTTTCGTCCGCCTGCTTTCACATCGAACTTTAAGGTCGCCCTGCCGTCTCTTGGCGCGACGCCGGCACCCCGCCGGAGAGAAGATCAAGAGACGCCTTGCCATGTCGCACTCCATCCAATCCACCATTCCCCGCCGCCGCGCCGTCCGCGGCGTCCGCGTCGCCTCGGCGACGGCCGCCTGCGCCCTGATGCTGGCGGCGGGTGCCGCCCGTGCCGATGACGCCCCGGCCGGCGCGCCCGCCGGCATCACGTTCAGCGGTTTGGTGGAAGCTGGCATCACCGCCGCCGACCATGGGGCCGATCGCGGCCCCAACTACGGCCACCTGTTCACCGACCGCACCGACCAGCTGGTGCTGAACCAGGCGGTGGGCACCATCGCCAAGGATGCTGGCTCCGGTGACGAGTTCGGCTGGGGCTTCAAGCTGCAGGGGATGTATGGCACCGACGCCCGCTACACCCATTTCCTGGGCGAGCTGGACCGAAGCATCGGCGAACGCACCCAACTGGACATCGTCGAGGCCAACGTGACCGCCCACATCCCGCAGGTGGCCGGCGGCAGCCTGGACCTGAAGGTGGGGCAGTACGCCTCGCCCCTGGGTGCTGAGACCATCGTGGCGTCCAGCAACCCGCTGTACAGCCACAGCTACATCTTCAACTTCGGCCTGCCGTTCAAGCACACCGGTGCCCTGGCCACCCTGCACCTGTCGGGCGGCATCGACCTGTATGGCGGTGTCGACAGCGGCGTGAACACCAGCCTCGGCAAGGACGGGGACAACAACGACGCCTGGTCCGGCATCTTCGGCTTCGGTTACGCCAATGCCGACAGCACGGTCACGCTGGTGGCCTTGACCCATGTCGGGCCGGAGAACGCCAGCACCAAGGCTCCCCTGGGATTGGCCCATGCCAATGATGAGGCGCGCTGGATCAACGATGCCGTGCTGACGGTGAAGCCCAACGACAATCTGACCCTGATCACCGAACTGAACTACGTCCGCGACGACCTGGTGAAGGCGGAGGCGTTCGGCGCCGCCCAGTACGCCACCTGGAAATACGACGATGCCCTGTCGCTGACCCTGCGGACGGAGCTGTTCCGCGATGTCCAGGGCTTCTATGTCTCCGCCTACCAGGGCAACCAGGACTATGTGCTGGCGGAGGCCGGGTGGCCGACCCGGGCGCCGGTGCTGTCCGCCGGCCAGGGGGCCACATATCTGGCCCTGACCGCCGGGGTGACCTGGAAGCCGGCGGCCAGCCTGGGCTGGGACGCCCTGCCCGATGGCCTCGCCTTGCGGCCGGAGGTGCGTTACGACCGCTCGCTGGGCAACGCCCGGCCCTTCGCCGGCGACCAGGGGCAGACGACCTTCGGTCTGGACATGCTGATCCCCTTCGGCGGCTGAGCCCGAAGATTTCCACAACAAGGACGGTGAAGTCCCATGAGGACGCATCGATGGGGTTGCCTGGCGATGGTGGCGGGGTTGGCGGCGACGCCGGCGTTCGCGCGCGATCACCTGGCCCCGGATAACGGGTCGGTCGGGGGCGGGCAGGTGGGCCGGGCCAGCTGGTACGGCCGGGAACATGCCGGCCACCGCACCGCCAGCGGCGAGGCCTACGATCCCGAGGGCCTGACCGCCGCGCACCGCACCCTGCCCCTGGGCACGGTGATCGAGGTGTCGGCCCATGGCCAACTGGTCAAGGTCCGTGTCAACGACCGGGGGCCCTTCGTGAAGGGCCGCGTGCTGGACCTGTCGGCCGCCGCCGCCCGGGTGTTGGGCATGGATCGGACCGGCACGGCCATGGTCCGCATCCGCCCCACCGGCGCCGTCTGTCCCGCCAACCGGCCCTGCGACCCGGAAACCCAGGTGGCGACGGCGGAGGCGCCCTGACAGCTTGGCGTCCTTACAGTGGGAAAACTGGCTTACAGTGGGAAAACTGGGGGCCGGCGGGCGACTGCCGGCCCCGCTTTTCACAGGGCCCCGGTTTTCGCTGGGGCCTGCCTTTTCACTGGCTAACGACGCTGCCCAGCAGGGCCTCCGTCACGTCTTCGGAGAACCACTTGCGCTGGCCGTCGATTATGAGTCCGCCCTTGCCATCGGCGGGGGCTCTGGCCACCGGCATGCCGTGGGCCAGCAAGGAATGGGCGCAGGCCACCCAATCGCCGCTGTCCTCCGGCAGGTTCAGCGAGGCCCAGGACAAGGTGCCGCTGACATTGTCGCCGAAGCCGTGCGCCTCCGTCCAACGGGCGCCGTGATCCAGCAGGAACCGCGCGAGATCGGCATCGCCCCGGAACACGGCGTGGTTCAGGGCGGTGGCGTTCCAGTCGCCGGCCGTGACGGTGAGGGGCCAGCCCAGGCGGACCATCAGCTCGATCGCCTCGCCACAACCCGGTTGCGCCGCCAATTCCGGCAGGATGCGGAGCTGGGCGTCCGACAAGGCGCCGGGCAGATCCGGCTGCCGAGCCTGTATGGCCCGTGCCGCCGCCTCGTCTCCGCCGGCGCAGGCGGCGACGAACTGGTCCTCGACGGACAAAGCCTCGCCGCCACCGGCCTGACGCAACACATCCGCCACCGCCGTCAGGCCGAACCGCAGGGCCGCCGCATAAGCGCTCGTTCCATCCGGCGCCGACGCGGCGACATTAGCGCCCGCTGCCAGCAAGGCTTGGACGCAGGCGGGGGAGCGGCGGCGGTGGATGGCCCAGAGCAGGGGCGAGCCCCAATCGGCCGTGGGCCGGCCGCTGGCTGGTTCGTTGGCGTCGCCGCCCCGGACCAGCAGCAGGCGCAGGACCTCGGGCGCCTCCCAATCCAGCACGCGATACAGGGCGTTGGAGCCGGTGACCCGGGCGCCCGCCTTCAGCAGCAGATCAACGCAATCCGGGCTCTCCAGGGCATGGTACAGCGACTCCCCGTCGTTGGGATCGGCGCCCGCGTCCAGCAGCAGGGCGGTCAGCCCGGAATCGTGGTTCTGGCCGGCGGCACCGTAGAGGGCGGACAAGCGCTCCGTCTCCGACGGCTTGTCCGCGCTTGCCGGCGGCCAGCGGTTGCCCACCGACTGGTTGGGGTCGGCACCGGCTTCCAGCAGGAGACGGGCGCAGGCCCGCAGGCGCCCGGCGAACGCCGGCAGCCCCACCAGGCTGGAATGGGTGACCGCCACCAGGGGCGGCAGCTTCAGGGGGCCGCCGGGGCGGTTCACCCAGGCGGGGTCCTGGGCGATCGCCGCACGCACCCGGTCGACGTCGCCGGTGGCGCAAGCCAACAGGGCATCGCCGGCCAGCAGGTGCGGGGTCTCAGCCAGCAGGCGGACGGCGGCGGCCGGGCGCGGGCGGCGCATTGTGCCGCTGATGTCGCCGGCATAGACTAGACGTAGCCACTCCAGCACCGCGCCCGCCCTGTCGGCTGACGCGGCGCGGCGGGTGGTGACGAAGGCGTCCAGCTCCGCCCAGGACGGGAAGCCGTATTCGCGCGCCAGGCAGGACTGGGCATCGTGCAGGCGCAGGTTCAGGGCGGCGATCTGGGAATCGTCCTTGCCCATGGCGGCCGGCAACGCGCCACGGAAGCGGGCCAGGGCGGCGTCGTCGCCGCGCCGGTAGGCCGCCAGCAATTCCTTGGCCTGGCGTTTCAGCTGGTCGATATGGGGATGGTCGGGGAGCGGCTTGGTCATGGGCGAACCTCCGTGCATGACATGCCGATGACCCGCAAATCCGGCTGCACAAAGGTCGGGGACGACCGCTGACATCGATCCCAAGTGGGCTCAGCCCTTCCCGCGGGTCCGGGGGCGGCTTGGGTGGCCGCGCCCGGTGACGATAGGACAGGGCCGGATGGAGGTCAACCGCCGCCGACCGGCAGCGGGTCGCCCAGGCAGTGTTCGATGGCGCGGGTGTCGTCGCAGCGGGGGCCGCCGGCGCGCAGGCGCTGGGTCAGGTCGCGCAGGCAGGTGGCGATGCCGCCGGCGCGGATGGCCAGGGGGGAGTCCAGGAAGGCACGGTCGCCGTCATGGGCGGCGTCATGGGCCGCCAGCGCCAGGCCGAAGTCCAGCTCCTGCTCCAGGCTTTGCGCCAGGTCGCCCGCCAGCCGGTCGCTGCCAACCTGTTCACAGCGCTTGCCGCCCTTCTTGCGGGCCGCCGCGTGGGTCCGCGCCACGGCGCGCCAGTGGGCGTCACTGGCCATGACATAGGCGTAGGGCAGGGGACTGTTGGGATAGGCGCTGCTGTAGGCGGCGTAGGCCTTGCCGTAATCCCCCCGGCGGTAGGCGCGGTCCCCCTGGGTGGTCAGCGCCCGCGCGGTGGCGACCTCCGCCGGCGTCTGCCGCTGCCGGGCCGCGTCGGCCAGGGCCAGGCGTGCCGCCGTGTCCATGGCCGGCTGGGTCGGCGGTTCGGCGGCGCCCGCACCACCGGCCAGCACCGCAGCCGCCACCAGGGCCGCCACCAGGGTGGCCAGCCGGCGAAGATGGTTGGTCATGAATATGGTTCCGCCAAGTTCGGGCGACGCTCCCTGACTTTTATCGGGGAACGTTATCCCCCCTTCGCCCGGATTTCCAACCGATGATTTGATGGGCGCGGGGGTGGCCGCCACCAGCCCGCCCCTCACTCCGCCGCCACGTCCATCTTCAGGGCGTTGCGGCAGTGGATGAGGAAGGCCTCCGTCACCTTGGCCATGGGGGCGGCGCTGGCGGTGATGAAGGCGTATTTGTGCAGGATCTGGGGGCGGAAGGTGCGGATGTGCACGCCCCGCCAGGCATGGTCGCGCGCCATGAATTCGTTGACGATCGCGACGCCCACGCCCTGGGCGGCGAAGGCGCAGGCGGAACCGACGCTCTGCGTTTCCAGCCGCACATGCGGGGCGATGCCGGCCTTGTGGAACTGCGCGTCGATGGCGGTGCGCGGCCAGCGGCCCTGGCCCAGCACGACCAGCGGCACGTTGCGCAACTCGGCCGGGGTGATGATGTCGTGGTCCATCAGGGGGTGGCCGGGTGGCAGGACGCAGGCCGTTTCCGATACCACCAGCACCTCCGCCCGGATGCCGGCGTGGTTGATGGGCAGCTTGGCGAAGCCGCACTCCGCCTCCTTGGTCGCCACCATTTCCTTGGTGGTGTCGACGTCGCGGGGGTGGATGACGGCCTTCAGCTTGGGGTGCTTGTTGAGGAAGCCGGCGATGACGGGCGCCAACGCCCCTTCCACCAGGCTGGGTGGTCCGACGATGCGCAGCTCCCCGATGTCCAACTGGCCGATGTTACGGGCCAGGGAGGCCACCTGGTCCAGGCGGGCCAGCGCCGCTTCCACCTCATTGGACAGGATCAGCGCCTCCGGTGTGGCCACCAGGCGCCCCCGCTCGCGATAGAACAGGTCGAAGCCCACGTCGTTCTGCAGCCGGGCGATCAGGCGGCTGACCGCCGGCTGGCTGATGCCAAGCTGGCGCGCGGCGGCCGAACCGGACCCGGTGGCCAATGTCAGTCGAAAGGCTTCCAGCGCCCGCAGGTTCAGCTTCACGATCCGGCCCCCCGCCGCCTACCCCGATAGTAGGGATCCTTTCTACACGATCAGCGTCGCCCGGTCGCCCTGGCGCGTGAAGCGCGTGCCGAAAGGGGCCGAGCGGGCCGCCAGCCGGTCCAGGATGGCGGCGGCCTCCGCCCCCCGCGCCAGGCGGGGCAGGCCGCGGGTGGCGGGGTCGGTCTCGCCCCCCGTGCCCTCGGCCCGTTCGTTGAGCACCACCGGCACCAGTTCCAGTCCCTGCAAGGCGCCGTCCCGGAACGCCATCTCCGCCAGCACGCTTTGCCAAGCCTCCGCCGGGTAGCGGCCCAGTGGCGTGCGGGTCTGGAAAAACAGCCCGCCCAGGTCATACAGCAGCGGCCGGCCGCGATAGACCTCGATCCCTTGCAATGCCGGATGGCCATGGCCGACGAAGACATGGGCGCCGGCGTCGACGCAACGCCGCGCCCACGCCGCCAGCCAGTCCGGCGTCGCCGCCGGGTCGTCGGCCCAATAATGGTTGTGGTGGTAGGCCACGACCAAATCCGCCCCGGCGGCGGCCCGGGTGATGGCCGCCAAGGTCAGGGATTCGTCGGCGGGATCGAAGGTGCCGTCCGGCCGCCGGCGGATTTCGTTGACGCCGGCGCGGTCGGCGGTGGCGGCCCCGCCCTCCCGGATCTTGCCGGCGGCCATGGCCACCAGGGCGACCCGGCCGGCGGGCGTGTCCACGAAAGCGGGGGCGGCGGCGGCCGCGCGGTCGGCACCCGTGCCGGCGTGGGCGAGGCCGGCGGCGTCGAGCGCTGCCAGCGTCGCCAGCACGCCGCCGGTGCCCAGGTCGAAGGCATGATTGCCCGCCGTGGCCACCAGGTTCACCGACAGCGCCCGCAAGGTCCGCAGCACGTCGGGTGGGGCCGCGTGCTCCAGCTCCGCGGCGCGGGTGGGCGGGCCGGCGCCGGGCGCGTCCAAGGCGGACTCCAGCTGCGTGAACACCGCGTCGGCCTGGGCCAGCCGTGCCGCGAGGTCGGCGAACCCCTCGTAGGGCCGGGCCGAGATTTCGGCCTGCAGCAGCGCCTGGCCCGTGGCGGTCAGGCGCAGGACGCCGCCGGCGCCCACGGCCGGCCCGCCGGGCATCACCGCCAGGCCGGCCAGGCCCACCATCATTCCCCGCCGGTTCAGCGTGCTCATGCCATGCCCTTCATTCGGGCAGCACCGGCAGCACCAGTTGCGACGGATGGGCCGCGTCCAGGTGCACGCGGTTGCGCGCCACCAGAATCGGTCCCGGCCAGCCCTGGGGTCCGCCGGTGTTGGGGTTGGCGTCGAAATGGGGGAAGTTGCTGCTGGACACCTCCACCCGGATGCGATGGCCGGCCTTGAAGCGATTGGCGGTGGGGAAGAAGGGAATGGTCAGTTCGTATATCTCCCCAGGTTCCATCATCACCGGCCACTCCCACCCCTGGCGATAGCGGGTGCGCAGGATGCCGTGGGCCAGGTTCATGGCATAGCCCCGGGGATAGTCGGCTGAGGGCGGGTGCACGTCCACCAGCTTGACGGTGACGTCGGTGTCCGGCCGGTCGGAACTGACATGCAGCACCGCCCGCGGCGTGCCGGCCAGCACCACGTCCCGCGCCAGGGGCGCCGTCTCGAACACCAGCACGTCGTCACGGTCGGCCAAGGGGCCGAAGGGTGCGGTGGCGCCATAGCTGCCGGGGAGGGTCACTTGGTCGAAGGCGCCGGCCTCCATCACCGGGGCGCCTGACGCCGTGGCCCCGCCCAAGGTGGGCACCGGGCGCGCCGGGTCGTAGTCATAGGCCCTGCTGGCCGGCCCCGCCGCCGGGGCCGCCGGATCCAGGCGGCCGTCGGCATGCAGGTGATAGGCGATGGGCGTCATCCCGGCCAGGGGCCAGTCAGGGGCGTCCATCCAGGCGCCGCCATGGTCCAGCCGTCCATCCGCGTCCCGCCGGCGGCCCGATCCCCCGCCCATGACGAAGATGCGCACCGGCCTGTCCGCCGTCGCCCCGGTCCCGGCGGGGGCGCCCTTCAGCCACCGGTCGAACCAGCGCAGGCGCAGGGTGTCGTAGTCCGGCGCCAAGCTGCCGTCCAGGGTGGCGGCAGGACCGAAATCCACATCGCCGGCGAAGCTTTCCGACCGGCGGCCATGGGTCCAGGGCCCCATGATCAGGTGGGTGGGGCCGTGCTTATGCGCGCGCATGCCCTGGTAGTTTTCCAGCGTGGACGAGGCGTAGGGGTCGTACCAGCTGCACAGCAGCAGGGTGGGCACGTCGGCCATGGCGGCGTAGTGCCGGGCGGCGCCCAGGCCCATCTGCCGCCAGTAGTCGTCGAACTCGCCATGGCGGGCCTGTTCCAGGACGTAGGCCTCGAACTCCGGCAGGGCCGCGACGGGGGAGTGGCCCTCCCGCCAGGGCCAGCGCTTGACCCAGTCGGCGATGTCCTCCGCCTCGATGGCGGCGCGCAGCGCCGGATCCCGTTCCACCGCCGGCGACACCAGCGCCTGGCGGTAGGCCCAGGTCAGCTGCTTAAGCTCGAAGGCGCCGCCCTGGCGGATGCCGGCGTGGTAGGCCTCCGCGAAGCCGCCGGAATCCACCACCATGCAGGCCAGCTGGGGCGGGTTCTGGCAGGCCGCCGCCATCTGCACATGGGCGCAATACGATAATCCATAGGTGCCGACCTGGCCATCGCACCAGGGTTGCCGGCCGATCCAGGCCAGGGTGTCCACGCCGTCCGCCGCCTCGTTCACATACTTGGTGAACACGCCTTCGGAACCGTAGCGGCCGCGGCAGTCCTGCAGCATCACCACATAGCCCGCGCGGGCGAAGGCGCTGGCCACCTCCAGCCGGGTGCGGGGCGCCGGGTTGGCCACGCTGATCTCCGACAGCACCAGGCCGCGCCGGTCATACGGGGTGCGTTCCAGCAGGACGGGCAGGGGCCGGTCCCAGACCGCGCCCCCGACCACGGGGCGGTAGACATCCGCCATCAGGGTCACGCCGTCGCGCATGGCGACGGGCACGTCCCTGTCGATGTGCACATCCTCGACCGGAGGAATACGGTTCATGCCAAAGCCACCTTGTCTGCATTTCTGGGGAAGGGGGGCGGAACCGGCCCGCCCCCAGGGTCGCGTGTCCGCCTCACATCCGGAATTGCAGGCGCATGTACAGGTACGTGCCGCGCACATCGTAGGTGTACATGTCGAAGTTGATGGGGTTGTTGGCGGCTGAGGCCGGCGGCTGGACGTTGAAGATGTTGTCCACGCCCAGGGTGACCCGGGTGTACAGGTCCCTGAAATTGTAGCCCACCTGAACGTCCTGGTAGACGATGGCCGGGATGCGGCCGCCATTGACGGCGTTGTTCGGGATGTCGCGCGAGGTGCCGATGTAGCGCGCCTTCCACCCGGCCGACCACGGCCCCTCGTCATCCTGGTTCCAGCGGAGGGAGGCCTGCCCCTTCCAGTAGGGGTATGTGGCGCGCGGCTGGTCGGAATGGCCGGCCAGTTCCTGGCGCAGGATGCTGCCGTCAGGCTGGGGGATGTAGTTGTCGAACTGCAGCAGACGCGAGGCGTTGACGCCGGTGGTGACGATGCCGAAGCCGCTGTCGAAGGTGTAGCCCAGCGAGACGTCGACGCCCTTTTCCTTGATCTTGCTGAAGTTGCTGACGGCCTGCAGCACGTTCAGCACCTGCCCGGTGGTGGCGTCACGCTGCAGCAGGCTGCAGGCGCTGCCGCCGGTGTTGGCGCAACTGGTCAGGATCTGCTGCGCGGTCTGGCTGGAAATGGCGTCGTCCACCTCGATGGCGAAATAGTCGACGGTGGCGGACGCGCCCTTGGCCCACGCCGGGGTGTAGGCGAGGCCGACGCTGTCGGTGCGCGAGGTTTCCGGCTTCAGGTTGGGATTGCCGCCGGTGCTGCCGTTGATCAGGCCGTTGCCGTAGTTGTACTGGCTGTAGCTGGTGGGCACGCCGGCGCAGCCGGCCAGGCCCTTGCCGCCACCGTTGCAGGGGTCGACGGCCTGGAACTGGGTGTTGCGGCCGCCCTGGTCCAGCTCAAGGATGGAGGGGGCGCGGAATCCTTCGGAATAGCTGCCGCGGAACAGCAGGTCTTCCACCGGGCGGTAGGCGACGCCGGCCTTTTTCGTCGTGTTGCCGCCATAGGTGCTGTAGTTGGAGTAGCGTAGCGCCCCGTCCACATCCAGCTTGTAGATGGCCGGCAGATCGCGCAGCAGCGGGATGTCGAATTCGGCGTAGGCTTCCTTGGTGTCGTAGCTGCCGCTGGTGGGGTTGCGGGTGGCCGCCGACGTGCGGGTGAGGCCGGTGACATAGACGGGGGTGGCGTTCACCACCGCGTCCGGCGTGTCGTAGCCGTATTCCCGGCGGTAGGAGGCGCCGGCCGCCGCCATGACGTCCCCCGCCGGCAGGGTGAACAGGCTGCGCGACAGGTTGAATTCGGCGCTGGTCTGCGACACCCCGTCCTCGTCATGGGCGTTGTAGCGGATGTAGTTCGCCATTTGCGGCGTGATCTTGCCGAAGATGTTCAGCGGCACGCAGCCGGCGGTGGCGGCGCAGCGGGTGGGGGAGCCCAGGGCCAGGGCGAGGTGGTCGTAGTCCACGTTGTTGGCGCTGTCGAACGTCGCCTCGTTGCGGGAGTAGGAGACGAAGGCGTCCCAGTTCCAGGTGCCCCACAAATCCACCTTGCCCTCGAGCCCGGCGTCCGCCCGCCAGGTGTTGACCTCCTGCACGTTCTGCCGGTCGCCGACGTCGTCCAGGTAACGGCGCAGCCGGAAGGAGGAGCCGGAAAAGGCCTTGCCGAAGATGTTGTAGGCCTGGTTGGCGGGCATGGTGATGCCCTGGCCACCGTTCACGTCCAGCAGGAAGGGGGAATAGAGCTGCGCCGAGCGGCGGTGGTTGTAGAGGAACTCCACATGGCCGCTGACGCTGTCGGTGATGTCGGTGGTGTAGCGCAGGAAGGTGCCGTAGCGCGTGCTGGGCCCGGTCGCGTCGCGCCCCTGGACCAGGGTGTTGAAGTAGTCGCCGGGCAGGGCTGCCGCGCGGAAGTTGGACGTGGACGTGCCGTCCGTGCCGGCGATGCGGGTGAGGGTGGATGAGGACACGCCGGGTAGGTTGTACAGGCCGCGCGGGCTGATGGGCGGCGACGTCGGGGCGGTCAGCGCGACGCGCGTCAGGTCGCGGTCCTGGGTGTAGATGGGCAGGATGTCGACCAGGTCGGCGGAGAACAGCAGCGTGCCCCGGCCCAGCTTCACCCCCGCCGTCATGTCGGCCGAGACGCTGCGCCCGTCCCCGTTGGAGGAGATGCCGGACTGCACGTTGGCCCGCACGCCTTCAAAGTCGCGCACCAGGTGGATGTTGACGACGCCGGCGATGGCGTCGGCGCCATAGATGGCGGAGGCGCCGTCCTTCAGCACCTCCATAGTGTCCACCAGGCCCACCGGTATGGTGTTGAGGTCGACGAAGTCACGGAAGCCCCGGCCGCCGACGGCGTTGACCCAGCGGTGGCCGTCCACCAGCACCAGCGTGCGGTTGCCGCTGCCCTCGGCGCTGCCCAGGTAGCGCAGGTTGATGGAACTGACGCCGAAGGACGTGCCCTGGGTGCCGTTGGAATTGAGGCTGACACCCACCGAGGGCAGGGCTTGCAGCAGGTCGCCCACCGATAGGGGCGCCGCCGCCTGGATGTCCTCGATCGACAGGCTCTGGATGTTGCCGACCGACTGGGCGTCCTGGCCCTTGATGTGGGTGCCGGTGACGACGATTTCCTGCAGGTCGTCGAGTGCCGATGTCTGGGCCGACCCTGGGGCCGACCCCTGCGGGGCGGCCTGCTGCGCCAGGGCCGGATTGGACCAGGCCGCCAGCGCCAGCAGGCTGGTGGACATGAGAAGGCCGGTGCCGGCGGCCTTCCTGAAGCGGGACCCAACTGCTGTCTTCATTGTTCTATCCCCCGATTTTTCCCATGACGTCCCGGGTGGTGGGGGTGTCCCCCCGGCTTCCCGGGATCAATGCTCCCTGTGTATGGGGCTAGGTAAACGATGGGGGAGGAATGCCGCAATATTATGAATGAATCAGAACATCCTATGCATCTTGGTTATGGCATCAAATAATCGCTCGTAATTCTGCAATGCTTGGGTAAGGTGCCCGGTAACAGGGAAAAGCCGGGGACAGGAAAATGGCGGTTTCGGAGGAGGCGGCGTCCCGCCGCCCACAGGGGGAACAGGAGGGTACCGCCAGGGCGGGCGGGCATTCATACGGCCGCATGCCGCATCCGGTGATGATGATGCTGTTCATCATCCTGGGGGCGGCGCTGCTGACCTACCTGGTGCCGTCGGGCGAATATGCGCGGGGGGCGGACAAGCTGGTGGTGCCGGGCACCTTCCACACCGTGCCCAAGGACTATGGCCTGGACGCGCTGTTGCTGCCGCACAAGAGCGGACCGCAGCAGGCCTTTCCCGCCAGCATTCCGGGCGTCGCCTTGTCCATCCCGGCGGGCATGACCACCACCGCCAACCTGATCTTCATGGTCATGTTCTCCGGCGGCATGTTCGGCGTGCTCAAGGCCTCGGGCGCGCTGGATTCCGGTGTCAGCCGCCTGGTGGAAGTGGCGCGGGGCAACGCCTATGTGCTGGTGCCCATCCTGATGGCCGTCATCTCCGCCGGCGCCACCTTCCTGGGCATGATCTCGGAATTCCTGGTCATCATCCCGGTGATGGTGGTGCTGGCGGAGCGGCTGGGACTGGCGCCGCTGTTCGCCGTGGCGGTGGTGACGGTGGCGGCCAAGATCGGCTACCTCGCCTCGGTCACCAATCCGGTGGCACTGCTGATCGCCCAGCCCATCGCCGGCGTGCCGGCCTTCAGCGGGGTGGGCCTGCGCCTGGCCGTCTATCTCGCCTTCATGGCCTTGGGCATGCTGTACGTCATGCGCTATCTGCGACAGGTGGGATACAGGGTGCCGGTGGCGCCGCCGGCCGCCGGGCGCTTGTCCCGCCGCCATGCCGGCGTGCTGTCGCTGCTGGCGGTGGCCATGGCCGTCATCCCTTATGGTGGCCTGGAACTGGGCTGGGGCAACCGCGAATTGGGCGCCTTCTACATCGTGCTGGCCATCCTGATCTCCGGCGTGGGCGGGCTGTCCTCCGCCCGGGCGGCGGAGGCCTTCACAGAGGGCATGAAAAGCATGCTGCTGGCCGGCATCCTGGTGGGGTTGGCCAGTGCCGTGGAAACCGTGCTGAAGGATGGCCTGGTGCTGGACACCATCATCCACGCCTTCGCCAGCGTGGCGGACGAGCGGTCGCCGCTGCTGGTGGCGCAGAGCCTGACGGGGGTGGAGATGGCGCTGGACGTCCTGATCCCCTCCACCTCCGGCAAGGCGGCGGTCAGCCTGCCCATCCTGGCTCCCATCGCCCAGATGTCGGGCGTCAGCGGCCAGTTGACCGTCATGGCCTTCCTGTTCGGCAATGGCCTGACCAACATGGTGACGCCCACCTCCGGCATGCTGCTGGCCTACCTGGCGGCGGCGCGGGTCAGCTACGGCGCCTGGATGCGCTTCGTGCTGCCGCTGTGGGGCGTGCTGGTCGCGCTGTCGCTGGTCCTCATGGCGCTGGCGGTGGTGGTGGGGCTGTGATGCGGCATTGCTCCCAGGGCGCCGGGCCCATTTGAACGTCTGCCCTTGGCGGCGCTGATCCTGGTCATTGACCAGGATCAGCGCGACTGGGTGTGACTTGTGATCCAACGCTATGAATTCTTCTTGACCCCCATCATCCCATTGACTGCGTCATATATGTAGTCGACCACATTCAACGGACATCTCCCAACATTTACCCTTGCGTAAGCCTGCGCGGTGGCAATATCCGTGGCACCCGAGCCAGATGCTGAAAGAAAATTGGGAGGCCCCAAATAAAGCGTGTCACCGGTTGGTGCCGCGCTCGGGGGGCTTTGCGGGGGCGTGGAACCGGCAGTCCAGGTATAGGAAAGAACTGGAGTTTGATTGCCAGCGGGGAAATTAACTGTCAGAGACGCTGTCGTAGAAAAGTACCATCTTGCTCCATATACGTCGTATTGCCCAAGTGATGCAGGGGGAAGGTAATTGCTTGGAATCGGTGTTAACCCACTTGAATATCCGATAATATCATTTGGCATGCAGATCATGACTTGGTTTATTCCGATATCAAGCTCGAAAGGTAACGTATAGGTGGCGCCAGCGCTTGTAGTCGTGGTGATGGAGAGGTTGGCCGGCGGCATCGTCCAACATGTCGCGGCGGTATTGACAGGACTAAAGGGAACTGTATTGGTTTGCGCGGGAAGTGGAGGGAGGGTCGCGGGAGAAAGTGGTGAATATTGGAAGCCGTCAGTAGTGCTTGATAGTTGGCCGATGATAACGGCCGGGCCGCCGGTGGTCGTTATCTTGTACCCGGCGCCAAGTAAATTGCCCTTGGTATCCGAGACCTGAAGGAAATTGTTGAATAGGGGGTTTTCCCCTTTTGCTGAGACTCCCATCATGCCGACAGATCCGTCGCAAACCAGCACCATGCCGTAGGAGGTGGCCGCTGCGGTTGTCGATGTGCCGCTGTAAAGCGTCACGGGCATGTAATACCAATACCCGCTATGAGAAACGTCGCTTGGAAAGTAATTAATTGTGTATGGGCCGAAGCAAGGATAATATTTGTTAAGAATATCGTAGCTGACTGGTTTGTTAAAATCAAGAAGCCCCACCACTATTCCGCTCGAGCCGGTATCAACTTGAAAATCCCTTCGACTTACATACGGGATTGGATTTTTATTATAGGTTGAAGCGCCAATGTCGGCGTAAATGTGGATTCCATTGCCATTGAAATCCGTCGTGTTTGAGGTAAGGGTAACGGTGGACATAGAAATCTCCTTTTGCTGATCGTTAAGTCAATGGCCGTATTTGGTTATGCGGCGCGAGAGTTATCATGATGATTGGGAGCTTCCCATGGAGTGGGCAGGCGTCCAAAATCTCGATTTGCACGAAACGCGCCAGAAAGTTTTTCATATATTTCATAGTGCTATCTTTTAACGGGCAAATGTCCGCCATGACGCTGGACACGTCGGACACGTCCAGTTTGACGTTTGCTGCCGTTTGGGCGGACGCGGGGCCAAACATTAAAATCCTTTTATTTCCGCCCCCCGGCTTTGCCATCGAATTTTGATGGCCATCGGCTGTTTCCTCAGCGTCGACCCATTCCGCCCGGAAGCTCCTTTTATGAAAGGCTTCCGGGCTTCGTTCGTGAGGAACAACCGCATGCTCGACGTCATCCTTGTCGCCCTCCTGGTGGGGCTTTTCGGGCTGGGCGTGGCCTACGCCTATGCCTGCGAAAGGCTGTGAGGCGCCCATGTTCGACCTGATCCTGGGCGCCGCCGTCTCGGTCGGCCTGACCCTTTACCTCGTCTATGTCCTGATCCGGCCAGAACGGTTCTAAGACAGGCGCTTTTGAGCGCCGCCTCGCGTATGCGGAGACCTTTCCCGTGACCTTCAACGGCATCCTACAGATCGCGCTGTTCGCGGCGATCATCCTGGTCCTGACGCGGCCCATCGGCGGCTTCCTGACCCGTGTCTTTTCCGGCGAGACCACTCGGGCTCGCCGGGTCTTCGGCCCCCTGGAGCGCGGCATCTACCGCGTCTGCGGCGTGGACGAGAAGACGGAGCAGCATTGGCTGACCTACGCCGTCTCCATGCTGCTGTTCAACCTGGTGGGCGGCCTGCTGCTCTATGCGCTGATGCGCTTCCAGGCGGTGCTGCCCTTCAACCCGCAGGGCCAGGCGGCGGTGGCGCCGGACCTGGCCTTCAACACCGCCATCAGCTTCGTCACCAACACCAACTGGCAGGCCTACGGCGGTGAATCCACCATGGGCTATCTGGTGCAGATGGCGGGCCTGACCGTGCAGAATTTCCTGTCGGCGGCCACCGGCATCGTCCTGGCCCTGGCGCTGGTGCGGGGCTTCTCCCGCCGCGGCGCGCAGACCATCGGCAACTTCTGGGTGGATCTCACCCGCGCCACCCTTTACGTGCTGCTGCCGGTCTGCGTCGTCATGACCCTGTTCTTCGTCTGGCAGGGTGTGCCGCAGAACCTGATGGCCTACACCGAGGCGACGACGCTGGAAGGTGCGAAGCAGGTGATCGCGCAGGGCCCCGTGGCCTCGCAGCTGGCGATCAAGATGCTGGGCACCAACGGCGGCGGCTTCTTCAACGCCAACTCCGCCCACCCGTTCGAGAACCCCAACGCCCTGGTCAACCTGGTGCAGATGCTGGCCATCTTCGTCATCGGCGCCGGCTTGACCAACGTCTTCGGCCGCATGGTGGGCAATGAGCGCCAAGGCTGGGCCATCCTGGCCGCCATGGGCGCCCTGTTCGTCGTCGGCGTTGGCGTCTGCTATTGGGCCGAGGCCCAGGGCAACCCGCTGCTGGCCAGCCTGCCGGTGGACCAGGCGTCCAGCCTGCTGTCGCCCGGCGGCAACATGGAGGGCAAGGAGGTCCGCTTCGGCATCGCCAACAGCGCCCTGTTCGCCACCGTCACCACCGACGCGTCGTGCGGCGCCGTCAATGGCATGCATGACAGCTTCACCCCGCTGGGCGGCCTGGTCCCCCTGGTCAACCTGCTGCTGGGCGAGGTCATCGTCGGCGGTGTCGGCGCCGGTCTCTACGGCATGTTGCTGATGGCCATCATCGCCATGTTCGTCGCCGGCCTGATGGTGGGCCGCACGCCGGAATACATCGGCAAGAAGCTGGAGGCCAAGGAGGTCAAGATGACCGTGCTGGCCATCCTGGCCATGCCGCTGGTCATCCTGGTGTTCGGCGCCATCTCCTCCGCCGTTCCGCTGGGCACCGCCGGCATCGCCAACAACGGCCCGCACGGCTTCTCGGAGATCTTCTACGCCTTCAGCTCCGCCGCCGCGAACAACGGCAGCGCCTTCGCCGGACTTTCCGCCAACACCCTCTGGTACAACGTGACCTTGGGCGTGACCATGTTCGTCGGCCGCTTCTTCATCATCATCCCGGCGCTCGCCATCGCCGGCGCCCTGGCGGCCAAGAAGTCGGTGCCCGCGTCGGCCGGCACCTTCCCCACCACCGGCCCGCTGTTCGTCGGCCTGCTGGTGGGCGTGATCCTGATCGTCGGCGGCCTGACCTACTTCCCCGCCGTGGCGCTCGGACCCGTGGTCGAGCATCTGCAGCTCATGACCGGCACCACCTACTGACCCCGGCTGGATCCCCTGGGCACAGACCCAAGGTTGAAACGCATGTTTTGGCGTCATCCGTTCTTCGGAGATTTTGAGATGTCATCCCCTTCCATCGTCCATCCGGGGCAGCAGCCGGTGGCCCCCCAGCCCACCGAGCCCGCGCCCGCCGCGTCGAGCCGCCGGACCGCCAAGTCCGCGCTGCTGGATCCGGCCATCCTGGGCCCGGCCGTCAAGGCCAGCTTCACCAAGCTGAACCCCGCCACCCTGGTGCGGAACCCCGTCATGTTCCTGGTGGCGGCGGTGGCCCTGCTGACCACCGTCCTGCTGGCGCGCGACCTGGTGACGGGGGCCGCGAACACCGGCTTCTCCTCCCAGATCGTGCTGTGGCTGTGGTTCACGGTGCTGTTCGCCAACTTCGCCGAGGCGGTGGCCGAGGGCCGGGGCAAGGCCCAGGCCGACAGCCTGCGCAAGACCCGCACCGAAACGGTGGCCAAGCGCCTGACCGGCCCCATGGTGCAGAAGGGGGCGGCGCTCACCGCCGCCTCGTTTCAGCAAGTGGGGGCCGCCGACCTGAAGGTGGGCGACCATGTCGTGGTCGACGCCGGTGACATCATCCCCAGTGATGGGGAGGTGGTGGACGGCATCGCCACGGTGGACGAGTCCGCCATCACCGGTGAATCCGCCCCCGTCATCCGTGAGAGTGGCGGCGACCGGTCGGCCGTCACCGGCGGCACCCGCGTGCTGTCCGACCGCATCATCGTCCGCATCACGGCCGCCCAGGGCTCCACCTTCCTCGACCGCATGATCTCCCTGGTCGAGGGGGCGGAGCGGCAGAAGACCCCGAATGAGATCGCGCTCAACATCCTGCTGGTGGGTATGAGCCTGATCTTCATCCTGGCCGTCGTCTCCATCCCCGGCTTCGCCGCCTACGCCGGTGGCGCGGTGCCGGTGGTGGTGCTGGTCGCCCTGTTCGTCACGCTGATCCCCACCACCATCGGTGCCTTGCTGTCGGCCATCGGCATCGCCGGCATGGACCGCCTGGTGCGCTTCAACGTGCTGGCCATGTCCGGCCGCGCGGTGGAGGCGGCGGGCGACGTCGACACCCTGCTGTTGGACAAGACCGGCACCATCACCCTGGGCAACCGCCATGCCGCCGAGTTCATCCCCGTGTCGGGCGTGAGCGACAAGGAACTGGCGGAAGCGGCCCAGCTGTCGTCCCTGAGCGACGAGACGCCGGAAGGCCGGTCCATCGTCGTGCTGGCCAAGGAGAAGTACGGCCTGCGCGGCAAGGACATGGGCGGCCTGAACGCCCGCTTCGTCCCCTTCGCCGCCCAGACCCGCATGAGCGGTGTCGATTTGGAGGGCGGCATCCAGATCCGCAAGGGTGCCGGCGATGCCGTGCTGCGCCATGTGGCGAGCTTGCGCGGCAGCCAGCCGGTGCGCCACGCCGAGCTGGAGGCCATCGTCGAGCGCATCGCCAAGGCTGGCGGCACGCCGCTGGTGGTGGCGCGCAACGACCGGGTGCTGGGCGTCATCTACCTCAAGGACATCGTCAAGGGCGGCATCCGCGACCGCTTCGCCGAACTGCGGCGCATGGGCATCCGCACGGTGATGATCACCGGTGACAACCCGCTGACCGCCGCCGCCATCGCGGCGGAGGCCGGGGTGGACGACTTCCTGGCCCAGGCGACGCCGGAGGACAAGTTGGCCCTGATCCGCAAGGAACAGGCGGAGGGTCGTCTGGTCGCCATGTGCGGCGACGGCACCAACGACGCCCCGGCCCTGGCCCAGGCGGACGTGGGTGTGGCCATGAACACCGGCACCCAGGCCGCGCGTGAGGCCGGCAACATGGTGGATCTGGACAGCGACCCCACCAAGCTGATCGAGATCGTCGGCATCGGCAAACAGCTGCTGATGACCCGGGGCGCCTTGACCACCTTTTCCATCGCCAACGACGTCGCCAAGTACTTCGCCATCATCCCGGCGATGTTCGCGGGCCTGTACCCGGCCCTGAACGCGCTGAACATCATGCACCTGGCCACACCGCAATCGGCCATCCTGTCGGCCATCATCTTCAACGCCCTGGTCATCATCGCCCTGATCCCGCTGGCCCTGAAGGGCGTGCGCTATCGGGCCCTGCCGGCCGCCAGCCTGCTGTCGCGCAACATGCTGGTCTACGGCCTGGGCGGCATCGTCATCCCCTTCATCGGCATCAAGGCCATCGACATGGTCGTGACCGCCGTCGGTCTGGCCTGAGGAGGCCAATCCCATGCTCAAGCAAATCCGCCCGGCCATCACCCTGGCCCTGTTCTTCACCGTGCTCTGCGGCCTGATCTATCCCCTGGGCATGACCGGCATCGCCCGGGCGCTGTTCCCGGCCCAGGCGGGCGGCAGCCTGATCGCGGCCAAGGACGGCACCATCGTCGGCTCCACCCTCATCGGGCAGAACTTCACCTCGGAGAAGTATTTCTGGGGCCGGCCGTCGGCCACCACCGACACCGACCCCAACGACAGCACCAAGACGGTGGCGTCGCCCTACAACGCCGCCAACTCCTCGGGCTCCAACCTCGGCCCCACCTCCAAGGCGCTGGTCGATCGCATCGCCGGGGATGTCGAGAAGTATGGCGCCACCAAGGACCATCCGGTGCCGGTGGATCTGGTGACGGCGTCGGCCAGCGGCCTGGACCCGGACATCTCGCCCGCCGGCGCCTATTACCAGGTGGCCCGCGTGGCCAAGGCCCGGGGGCTGAGCGAAGCCGCCGTCCGCGGCCTGGTGGACGCCCACATCGAAGGCCGTGTGCTGGGCCTGATCGGGGAGCCGCATGTGAACGTCCTGGCGCTGAACCGCGCCTTGGATGCCACGCATCCGTGAGGGGGTTAGGCTAAAGGCTCGCTGTTCCGGAACCGTTGGCGCTATTCTCGCCAACGGGCCGGACGGTGGCTTTTTGCCGTTTGTTTCCTTGCCTTGCCTTGCCTTGCCTTGAAAGATCGACCGTTCGCTGTGACCAACGCCGACTATACCAATCGTCCATCGCCCGATGCCCTGTTGAGCCAGGCCATGCAGGAGCGCCGGGGCAAGCTGCGCATCTACCTGGGCGCCGCCCCGGGTGTGGGCAAAACCTATCAGATGCTGGAAACCGCCCGGCAGCTGAAGGCCGAAGGCGTGGACGTGGTGGTCGGCGTGGTGGAGACCCATGGCCGGCGGGAGACGGAGGCCATGCTGGCCGGCCTGGAGGTCGTGCCCCGCCGGGTGCTGGACTACAAGGGCCGCACCTTGGAGGAGATGGACATCGACGCCCTGCTGCGCCGCCGTCCGCGCCTGGCCCTGGTGGATGAGCTGGCCCACACCAACGCCGCCGGCAGCCGCCACGCCAAGCGCTACTCCGATGTCGAGGAACTGCTGGCCGCCGGCATCGACGTGCTGACCACCCTGAACATCCAGCATGTGGAAAGCCTGAACGACGTGGTGGCTCAGATCACCCGCATCCGCGTGCGCGAGACGGTGCCCGACAGCGTGCTGGAGACGGCGGATGAGATCGAGGTCATCGACCTGCCGCCGCAAGACCTGATCAAACGCCTGAACGAGGGCAAGGTCTATATCCGCGAGCAGGCGCAGCGGGCGCTGAAGCACTATTTCTCGCCCGGCAACCTGACGGCCCTGCGCGAACTGGCGCTGCGGCGTACGGCGCAGCGGGTCGATGACCAGATGCTGTCCTACATGCAGCGCCACGCCATCCAGGGGCCGTGGGCGGCGGGCGACCGCGTGCTGGTCTGCGTGTCGGAGGACAAGACCGCCGGCGGCCTGGTGCGCTATGCCAAGCGCCTGGCGGACCGGCTGAAGACGCGCTTCACCGCCCTTTACGTCGAGACGGCCCGCACCCAGCGCCTGGGCGAGGCGGCGCGCGACCGCATCGCCGACACCCTGCGCCTGGCGGAGCAGTTGGGGGGCGAGGCCATCACCGTTCCCGGCCGCACCATCGCCGCCGACGTGCTGGGCTATGCCCGATCCAACAATTTCACCCATATCATCATCGGCAAGTCGGAACGGCCGCGCTGGTTCGAAATCGTGCACGGCTCCGTCGTGCATGAACTGGTGCGCAAGGCCGGCACCATCTCCGTCCACGTCATCGCCGGCGAGGCGGTGGAGACGGAGGAGATACCGCCCAAGTTGGTGCGCACCCGCCCCGAGGCGGGCGGGCTGGATTTCCGGCCCTATGGCGTGGCCACGCTCATGGTGGCGCTGGCCACCGTGGTGGGCAGCCTGCTGGGCAACACCATGGACGTGCGCAACCTTTCGCTCGTCTACATCGCCGCCGTGCTGGCCAGCGCCATCCTGCACGGCTACGGCCCCTCGCTGTTCGCCTCCTGCCTCAGCGTCCTGGCCTACAACTTCTTCTTCCTGCCGCCGCTCTACACCTTCACCATCCGCGATCCGTCCAACGTGGTGGCGCTGGTGTTCTTCACCATCGTCGCCGTCTTCACCAGCCGCCTGACGGCGCGGGTGCGCGAACAGGCGACCATCGCTGCCAACCGCGCCCGCATCACCGCGCAAATGTTCTCTTTCGCGCGCAAGCTGGCCGGCATCGGCGAGATGGAGGATTTGCTGTGGGCCACCACCCACCAGGTGGCGCTGTTGCTGAAGGTGCGCGTCGTCCTGCTGATGCCCGACGACCACGCGGCGCTGGAGGTGAAGGCCGGCTATCCCCCCGAGGACCAGGTGGGGGAGATGGACCTGGCCGCCGCCCGTTGGGCCTATGACAACGCCAAGCCGGCCGGCCGCGGCGCCCCCACGCTGCCGGGGACCCAGCGCCTGTTCCTGCCGGTGCGGACGGAGCGCGGCGTGGTGGCGGTGGTGGGCGTGGACACCGACGACCCCGGCCCCATCCTGACGCCGGACCAGCGTCGCCTGCTGGACGCCATCATGGATCAGGCGGCCGTGGCCATCGAGCGGGTGAAGCTGGTCCAGGACATCGACAAGGCCCGGCTGGAGGGGGAGACGGAGCGGCTGCGCTCCGCCATGCTGACCTCGCTCTCCCACGATTTGCGCACCCCCTTGGCCGCCATCATCGGCACCGCCACCACCCTGAAGGGGGAAGGCGAGGGGATGGAACCCGCCACCCGCGCCCAACTGACCGCCGACCTGCTGACGGAGGCCGAGCGCATGGGCCGGTTCGTGCGCAACCTGCTGGACATGACGCGGCTGGAGGCCGGGCTGGACATCAAGCGGGAGCCCACCGACCTGGTGGACGTCGTCCACACCGCGACCCAGCGGGCGCGCCCCGTGCTGGCCGGGCGGACCCTGGACCTGGACCTCGCCCCCGACCTGCCGCTGGTGCGCACCGATTATCTGCTGCTGGAACAGGTGCTGTTCAACCTGCTGGACAACGCCGCCAAATACTCGGCGCCCGACGCGCGGGTGACGGTGTCGGCGGCGCGGCGGCACAACCATGTCCTGATCCGGGTGATGGACGAGGGCGTCGGCATCCCGCCCGACAGCCTGGACCGCATCTTCGACAAGTTCTATAGGGTGGAGCAGCGTGACCACCGCCAGGCCGGGACCGGCCTGGGCCTGGCCATCTGCCGGGGATTCATGACCGCCTTGGGCGGCACCATCAGGGCGACCAACCGCACGGACAAGTCGGGGGCGGTGTTCGAGCTGACGCTGCCGACCGATGACGCGCTGGATGCCTGGGTTCTCGGGTGAAAAGATGAGCAAACCCCATCGCATCCTGGTGATCGAGGACGAGGTGGCCATCCGCCGCCTGCTGCGCGCCGTGCTGACGCCCCTGGGCTGGACCGTGGTGGAAGCGGCGACCGCGCAGGAGGGGATGGTGCAGGCGCGTCTGCCCGGCATCGACCTGGTCCTGCTGGATTTGGGGTTGCCGGATGGCGACGGCCTGGATCTGGTGGGGCGGCTGAAGGCCGAACGGCCCACGCCCGTCATCATCCTGTCCAGCCGGGATCAGGAGGATGACAAGGTGGCGGCGCTGGATCTGGGCGCCGACGACTATGTCACCAAGCCGTTCGGCACGGCCGAACTGATGGCCCGCATCCGCGCCGCGCTGCGCCATGCCGTGCAGCAGCAGGGGGGGCGGTCGGTGGTGAACGCCGGCGGGCTGGAGATCGACCTGATCAACCGGCATGTGAGCCGGGCGGGGGAGAAACTGCACCTGTCCCCGACGGAGTTCGATCTCTTGCGCTATCTGGCGGCCCATGCCGGCAAGATTTTGACCCACCGGCAAATCCTCAAGGAAGTCTGGGGCCCGGCCAAGGAAGACGAGGTGCAGTACTTGCGGGTCTATATCCGCATGTTGCGCCAGAAGATCGAAAACGATCCCAACGCGCCGGGAATCATCCAGACGGAACCCGGCATCGGCTACCGCCTGGTGATTAGCGACGAATCCCCCTGATTTCATGGGCTTTTCACGGAAACGAATCATGGACGTGCATCCATTCCCGGTTCGCGGGTGCGTTATGCCGCCGCAGATGGGGCTTCCCAAAGGCCCTGAGATCCCTTATTTGACGGCGATCGGTCACCAGTACGGTTGTTTTCATGCACCGCTCAAGCGTTGCGGCCGGGCCGGCCTTCCCCGCCCCCAAGGTCGCTGACGTCATGGCCTCCATCACGTCCGATCCGTCGTCCTCGGCGCTGGCCCCGTCGTCGGTGGGGCTGGGAATCACGGTCGCGACCAAGGATGGTGTCCTGAAGGAAGTGGCCCTGCGCATCGCCGCCGCCGGTGGCCTGGACGTCGGCGCCGTGATGGACGACCTGCGCGCCCGTGAGGCGCTGGGCTCCACCGGCGTGGGCGCCGGCATCGCCATCCCGCACGCCCGCTTCATGAGCATCAGCCGCCCCATCGGCGCCTTCGTCCGTCTGGCCCGCCCGGTGGAGTTCGAGGCCATCGATGGCGCGCCCGTGGATCTGGTCTTCGGCCTGCTGACGCCCGTCCATTGCGGCAACGCCCATCTCCAGGCCCTGGCGCGCATCAGCAGGGCGCTGCGCACCCCCGGCCTGGCCGCAAGCCTGCGCGCCGCCCCGGACGCCCTGTCGCTGCACGCCCTGGTGGCGCCTATCCTGGACGCTGGCGCCGCCTGCTGACCAGCAGGCGGCACCGTCCCCCTCATGCGGTCCCGAAGGCAGACCGTAGGAAGGCGACGCCCGCGTCGACCGCGGCCTCGCCCAGAGGGTTGCTGGCCCTGTCCTTGAAGAATTGCATGAAGCCGTGCGTCTGCCCCGGGTAGACCACCGCATGGGCGTCCACGCCCGCCCGCGCCAGGGCCTCAGCGTAGGCCACGCCCTCATCCCGCAAGGGGTCCATTTCCCCCGTCTGCACCAGGGCCGGTGGCAGCCCGGCGTGGCTTGGGGCCGATAGCGGCGCCACCAGCGGACTGTATGGATCGATTCCCGCCGGGATATAGGCCGACATGAACATGCCTTTGGCCGCCCGCGTGGGGAAATGGGTATCGCCATATTCCGCCCAGGAGGGCGTGTCCATCCTGTTGCTGGTGGAAGGGTACATAAGCCATTGCGCGACGACGGCGGCGCCGCGGCGTTCACGCGCCAGCAGGGCGGTGGCCGCCGCCAGGGTGCCGCCAGCGCTGTCCCCCGCCAGGGCGATGCGGGTGGCGTCCCCGCCGATCTCCGGGGCGTGGGCCGCCAGCCATTCCAGGGTGGCATAGACGTCGCTCAGTCCGGCGGGGAAGGGGTGTTCCGGCGCTAGGCGATAGTCGACATAGACCACCAGGGCCGACGCCTTACTGGCGATGGCCCGCGCCAGCACCTCATGCGTCTCCAGATCTCCGGCGGAGAAGCCGCCGCCGTGCACGAACAGGATCACCGGCAGCGTCATCCCCTGGGGCGCTGTGGCCGGCACGTACAGCCGCGCCGGGATGGTTCGGGCGGGGCCACTGGCCGGGATGGCCAGCGTCCGCTCTTCCGCCACCAGATCCGGGGTGCCGGCGGAAGGGATCATGGCGCGGTATTCCGCGCGCATGCGGGCCACGGCGGCGGCGATATCCTGTTCAGTCATTGTCCGTCTCGGTAAGGGCTGGCGTTGCCGGACTGTACGGTTGGCGATCAAACGTGATAAATCGTCGTTATCGCTGATCATTAGAAATAAATTGGATGGAATGGACCGCCTGACCAGCATGCGCATCTATGTCCAGGCGGTGGAACTCGGCTCGTTCTCGGCGGCGGCGGCGGCGCTGGACCTGTCGCCCCAACTGGTGGGCAAGCATGTCCAGGCGCTGGAGCAGCATCTGGGCGTACGCCTGCTCAACCGCACCACGCGGCGCCAGGGACTGACGGACATCGGTCGCATTTATTATGAGCGGGCCAAAATCATCCTGGCGGAAGTCGACGCCGCCGACAGCCTGGCGGCGGAAAGTCGTGCCGTGCCCCGTGGGCGCTTGCGCGTCAACGCCCCGGTCAGTTTCGGTATCCACCTGCTGGCGGCTCGGCTGCCAGTGTACATGCGCCGGTATCCGGAGGTGTCGGTGGACCTGACCCTGGCCAACCGGCGGGTGGACTTGATCGACGAAGGATATGACGTGGTCTTCCGCATCGGTGAACTGGCGGACAGCCGGCTGATGGCCCGCGCGCTGGCTCCCTATCGGCTGATCTTGTGCGCCGCCCCGTCCTACCTGGACAGCCACCCGCTCCCGACCCACCCGCTGGATTTGCGGGACCATGAGTGCCTGCTGTTCCCCAACACGGCGCTGCGGAGCGCATGGCCGTTCGTGGGGCCGGATGGTTCCGTGTCCGTCCCTGTCGCCGGACGCTTGAGCATCGATAGCGGAGAGGCGCTGCAGGTGGCGGTATTGGCGGGCCTGGGTATCGCGTTGCAGCCGGTCGAGGTGGCGCGGGCCGACCTGGCGGCCGGCCGCCTGCGCGTCCTGCTGCCGGACTACACCGTGCCCGCCCGGCCCATGCACGTGCTCTATGCCCCCGATCATCGGGTTACGCCCAAGCTGCGTAGCTTCCTGGATTTCGCCGCCGCCGAATTCGGTTCAGGCGACAATTGGATGGACGGCTGATTGACCCGTATCAAGGACGCCCCCCGACCGTGGGGGCAGTATGGCGGCATCCCAACCGGAGGATGCCGCCATGACCGCGCCCGCTCCCAAAGTCGATTTCCTCGCCCCCACCGCCGTCCGCCAGATCATGACGCCCGGCGTCCTGACCGTGCGGCCGGACACGCCGCTGGTGGATGCCCTGCGCCTGATGGTGCGCAACCGCATCAGTGGCCTGCCGGTGGTGGTGGATGATGAAGGGGCTGTCCGCGTGGTCGGCGTCCTGACCGAGGGCGACCTGTTGCGCCGGGCGGAAACCGGCACGGAGACGCCGGCCTCCTGGTGGCGGCGGATGTTCACCACCCCGGGCGACCAAGCCGACCAGTATAGCAAGGTCCACGGCCGGCGCGTGGACGAGGTGATGACGCGGGACGTCATCAGCGTCGACGTCGATGACGACGTCACCGCCGCCGTCGCCTTGATGGACCGCCACAAGGTGAAGCGCCTGCCGGTGCTGGCCCACGGCCACCTGGCCGGTGTGATCAGCCGCGCCGACGTGGTGCGGGCCCTGCTGCATGCCTTTGATGTCAGCACCGACCCGGTGGAGGAGCCGCCGCTGCTGGACACGGAAATCCGCTACCGCCTGCTGGTGGAACTGGCCGACAAGCGCTGGTGGGCGGACAGCCGGGTGAACGTGGTGGTGGAGAACGGCATCGTCACCCTGACCGGCGCCGTCTATGACGCGCGCGTGGCCCAGGCCTTCCGCGTGGTGGCCGAGAATGGCGCCGGCGTGCGCGAGGTGCGCGACCATCTGGTGGTGGCCGAAGGGCTGCCCGGCTGGGCCGGCGTGGACAACGCCTTCGTGGCGTAAGGGGGCAGCTTTCGCCGGAAGACCCGGCATGAAATGACCGGCGACACCGCCGCCGCCGGGTGTCGCTGGAGCATGATGCCAACGGCGTCAAGGGCTTGCCGATGGCCCGAAAGCGGCATGTTTGTCGACCACGACCCACCAATAGATGATGGAATGGGAGTGGCGGGAACTGTCATGGCGTAGAATGGGATATTGAGGGATAGGAAGGACCGGACTGCGCATGCGATCGCCGCCGACAGTTCTCGGCCACCCATGTCGGCAATGCCGTCATGCTCTCCAGAGAGGGCGTCGCAGTGCATGGATCTACAATCCCCAAAGCTGACGGAGCCTTTCCATGGGGGCGAGGCCCCACCCCATTCAGCCGGGCAGGCCGAATTGCTGGCGCAAGATCTTGTCGAACATCCGCGCGGGCATGAGTCGGCGCAACAAGCTGACCTGCCTCGCCACTTTGCCAACGGGATAGCGCAGCCGCTGGCGCGGTGTCGTCGCCGCCAGAAGCACCGCGTCCGCCACCTCTTCTGGTGTGACCGCCGTCAGCAACGCCTTCTTGTAAAAACCATGCACCCAGGCGCGCCCGCCATCATACTCCGGCATCTTGGTGTCGGGCTCCAGCGCGCTCTGGTCGAAGTTACCTTTCACCGTGCCCGGCTCGATCAATGACACGCGGACATTGAAAGCGCGGATTTCGTGATCCAGTGACTCCGAGTAGCCTTCGAGGGCGAACTTGCTCCCGGCATAATGTGCCGAATACGGCGCCGGCAAGAACCCAAGCGCGCTACTCAGGTTGATGATGCGTCCTTGCCCGCGCGCCCGCATCGACGGCAACACCGCGTTGGTTACCCGGATAACACCGAACAGATTGACGTCGAACAGGCGCTGAACCTGTGCGGCCGAGGATTCCTCGGCGCCTCCGAACAGGCCCAGGCCGGCATTGTTGACGAGAACATCGATGCGCCCGGTGCGTGCGCGCACCTCGGAAACGAGGGACGCCACAGAGGCTTCGTCCGTCACGTCGCATGCCAGCATGGAAACCTGGCTCGGGTTGTTTCCGCTCGGCTTGCGGCTGGTGCCGAAGACGGTGAAGCCGGCGCGCGCCAGGGCCTCGGCGCTCGCACGACCGATGCCGGACGATGCGCCTGTCACGAGGGCAGTCTTTTGGGAGTTTGAGTGCATCGCTGTCGATCCGTCTTGCTGGATATGGGACGTGTTCACGATCGTGTCTTCGGAATGAGCGGCAGACATACGCTGCGGCGCCGACCCTTGCTTCAGGGTGGAAGCGATACCGCCGTCACCTCAGCGTGAGGACGACCTTGCCTTTTGACCGTCCAGTTTCGACGTAGGCCAACGCCTCATTGGTCGATTTGAACGGGAAGGTTCGATCCAAGGTCGGGCGGATGATCCTGGCTTCGATCAGCGACGTGATCTGGCTCAACTGCCTACCATCGGCCCGCATGAACAGGAACGAATAGCCGATTCCCCGGCTTGCGGCCTTCCGTCGGATGCCGAAGCTGAGAAGACGCATGACCTGACGCAGGAACCAGTTCAATCCTTGCTGCCGGGCAAAATCGGGGTCTGGCGGACCGGAAATGGAAATCAGTTTGCCACCGGGCTTCAGCACACTCAGGGATTTTTGGAGCGTGCCGCCGTCCAAGCTGGTCAAGACAACGTCGTAACCGGACAGGACCTTCTCGAAATCCTGCTTTTTGTAGTCGATCACGACGTCCGCGCCGAGGCTCTTGACCAACTCAACGTTGGCCGTACTCGTCGTCGTGGCGACGGTTGCGCCGAGGTGTTTGGCAAGCTGTATGGCGAATGTCCCGACGCCGCCGGAGCCCGCGTGTATGAGGATCTTCTGCCCTTTCCGCAGGCCGGCCCGCTCGACCAACGCCTGCCAGGCGGTGAGGCCGACCAGGGGAATCGAGGCGGCTTCCTTCATGGAGAGGTTCTTCGGCTTCAGCGCAAGGTCGGCCTCATCTATGGCAATGTGTTCGGCGAACGTTCCGACCCGGCCATCGCGTGGCCGGGCATAGACCTCGTCCCCCACCTTGAATTGGCGGACTTTGGACCCGACCCGGGCGACCACTCCGGCCATGTCGTGCCCCAAGATGAAGGGCGGGCGATACGGAAGGAGGGGTTTGAAGGCTCCATCGCGGATTTTGGAATCCAAAGGGTTCAGCCCGGCGGCATGGATCTCGACCAGGACATCTTCGTCCCCCACCACGGGCTCCGGCATGTCGCCGAAGCGTAGGGCGCCGCCCTTCTTGTACTTATCGATGATGAAGGCCTTCATGATCTGCTCTCCAGGTAACTGCCGACGCCCCCCTCCAATTGGAGATTGGCCGCGAGATTGCTCAGAACGCCGTCCGATAGCGCGCCGCCGCGTGTTCCTGGCGTGTGTTCGGCAACATGGCCTGACGCGCGGCCTGATATGTGTTCCACTGTTCCACATCGGGCAGCGGCGGGATCGTGACTGGCTCGCGACGGTCGAAGCCGACCAGCGCCGCATCGACGAGTTCATCGACTTCCATCACACCGGTCATGGTGTTGACGTCGGCGCCGACGTGTTCCCAGATTTCGGTGCGCGTCGCGGCGGGAAGCACCGCCTGGACATAGACACCCTTCGGGCCAAGCTCGACGCTGAGCCCCTGTGACAGGAACAGCGCGAACGCCTTGGTCGCGCCATAGACGGTCATGGCGAACTCCGGCGCCAGCCCGACCACGGAGCCGATATTGACGATGGCTCCTTCGCCAGACTTGGCGAACCGGGGCGCGACGGCACTTGAGAGCCGCAGGAGCGCCGTCGTGTTGAGGGCGACGAGCCGTGTGACATCGTCCGTGGACTGCTCGATGAAACTGCCGCCAAGGGCTGTTCCGGCGTTGTTGATGAGGATGCCGATGCGCGCATCGTCGCGCAGACGCGCCTCCACCACCGCAAGCTCGGCGGCCTGGGTCAGATCAGCCTGAATGATGTCGATCGCCACGCCGGTCTCCTGCCGCAGGCGCGTGGCAAGCGCCTCCATGCGCTTCCGGTCCCGCGCGACCAGCACAAGGTCATGGCCGCGCCGGGCGAAGCGATCGGCATAGGTGGCGCCGATGCCGGTGGAGGCGCCGGTAACAAGGACTGAGGGAATGGCAGCCATGGGATTGCTCTCTGCTCCGCTGAAACCTATATTCATGATAATCATCATGATTGCCTAAATATGATGGCTATCATGAATATGTCAATGGGCCTGGTGGAGAAATTTGAAATGAAGGTCAGCCGAGAGCAGATGGTGGAGAACCGCCGCCGGATTCTGGATGTCGCCAGCAGGCTGTTCCGCGACAAGGGGTTCGACGCCGTCAGCGTGTCCGAGGTGATGAAGGCGGCCGGTCTTACGCACGGCGGCTTCTATGGCCACTTCAGTTCGAAGGACGACCTCGTGGCCGAGACCATTGCTTATGTGCTCTCCAACGATGAAAAGGGGGGCGGCGACCTCCGCGCGTATCTCGACGACTATCTGGCGCCCCGACATAGGGACAATGCGGCTGCTGGCTGCCCCACGGCGGGCCTTGCCGCGGATATCCGCCACCAGACACCGGCTGCCCGTGCCGCCATGACCGCCGGGCTCCGGTCGCAAATCGAGCGTGTGATGAAAGCCCTCCCGGATATCGATGCGGCCGAAAGGCGCCGCGCGGCGATCGGAACCTGGGCTGCGATGGTGGGGGCGGTTATCCTCTCCCGCGCGATCGACGACACGACGCTTTCGGATGAGGTTCTGGAACAGACGCGCGCGTGGCTCGAAGCCGCACTGGGCCCCGCGTCTGCCCGATAAGCGCCGATGTGCACCCAACCGAGCAATTCACCACCCGTATGCTTCTCAAGCGGGCTGTCGGCCGCCATGATCTTTCCGGTGCTGACGGCACTTTTGGCCATGATTTGGGTTGGGTGTCAGGCCTGGAATGGCGTGTAAAGGGCCGATAGCAGTTGATAGATGGATTGCGGCGGTCGGCGGAAACTCTTCAATCAAATTATGGCCACAGGGTTGCTGCCGGCTGGGCTGGCGTGGACAACGCCTTCGTGGCGTGAGGGGGGCAGCTTTCGCCGGGGAACCCGGCATGAAATGACCGGCGACACCGCCGCTGCCGGGTGTCGCCGGAGCATGATGCCAACGGCATCAAGGACTTGTTATCGGCCTGAAAGTTGCATTTTTGTCAATCACAACCCACCAATAGATAATGGAGAGGGGAACGATGACCAACATTCCGACAGTCAGTTACCATCTGGACCTTGGCCAGCTGGTTGCCCCGGGCGGGGATGACACGGCCGCCCGGCAGTCGGCGCTGAACCAGATATTCCAGATCACCGATACGGACCATGACGGCGTCCTTACCAAGTCCGAGGTGGAGGCCGTGGTGAGCGGCACGGGTGGCCAGGGGGGCAGGGTCGATGCCGACGCGCTGTATGACCGGTTGAGCGACGGCGACACCCAGGCGGTGGACAAAGAGCGCTTCCTGTCCAGCTTTCCCGGCGGCGGCCTGAACGGCCCCACCCTCTATCTGTTGGCCACCACCAAGGACATGGCCGACAAGGGCTATGTCGAGACCCAGCGTTTGGTGTCCCTGGTCAATCCCAAGACGGGGGAGGTGGACGGTGGCGAATACCCATGGGTCGCACCCGAAAAGACCGACCCCGGCGGCCCCGTCGCCCGCGCCAGCCTGGACATGATGTATGGCGCCTTTTCCCAGGCGGTGAATGACGCCGGCAAGGACATGCTGAAGCGGATGCGCGACAATCAGTCGTTCCTGCCGTAAAGGCGGGCGCGAATGGCGCCATTGGCCTCCCCCCCAGCGCCGCTGGTGGCGGTGTCTTGACATTGATCTGATTACTCAGACAAATAACCTCCCATGTTAGCGCTCTCATCGGCGCGGCCCTTGCCCTCACCTCCGGGAGGGGAGGGGCCGTACCGCTGTGATTGACGACTCAGAATGAAAGAGGGTGAGGGGACGGCGATGCGGGCGGGCACCGGTTGCCGATCCCCAAACCAGGGGGGATAGCGATGTCATCAAGCCACGGCCGCGTTCTGTCGCTCGCGGCCATTTTCGCCCTTCTGTCCGTTGCGGCGGAAGCGGAACGGATGCCCCTGGTGTCCGGTTGGCGTGTCCATCCCGGTGCCGTGGTTGGGGCCGAGGCGGTGGCGTTTGATGACGGCGATTGGCGGCAGGTCACGGTGCCCCATGACGTGTCCGTCGATGATCATCCCGATGGAACGCCGCCGTTCGACGCGCAGGCCGTCGCCGGCCAGGATTCCGGCTATCTACCGGGCATGCAGGCCTGGTACCGGCGGCACATTGTTCTGGACGCGGCACAGGCGGCGGGTGTCATCCGCCTGAATTTCGAAGCCGTCTACATGGATGCCGATATCTGGCTCAACGGCCAGCCTCTCGCCCGGCACCACGATGGCTACACCGCCTTCACCCTGGATCTGACCGGCAAGGTCCGGCCGGGCGACAATGTCATCGCCGTGCGGGTCGACCATGCCGACCCGTCGTCGCGCTGGTATGCCGGCACGGGCCTCATCCGCCCGGTCAGCCTGGACCTTCTGGACCTTGTCCATGTGGCACCGGACAGCGTGGCCGTCACCACCCCCGTGGCGACGGAAGAGCGGGGCGAGGTCGCGGTGCGGTCGGCGGTGGTGAACCGGTCACCGCGCGCGGCGACCGTCGACCTGCTGTCCCGGGTGCTGGCCGCCGATGGGACGGTGGTCGCCCAGGCGCGGCGGGCGCTGCCGGTGGCGGCCAACGCCCGGGTGGATTGGGACCAAGCCCTGCGGGTGAACCGGCCGGCGCTGTGGTCGCCGGACGCGCCCAACCTTTACACCCTGGTGCAGCAGGTGCGTGTGGGTGGTGTCTTGAGGGATGAGCGGCGTACCCGGTTCGGCATCCGCACCATCACCGTCGACGCGCGCCAGGGCCTGCGTATCAACGGCCAGAAGGTGGTGCTGAAGGGTGGCAACATCCACCACGACAACTACATGATCGGCGCCGCCGGCCTGCCGGACGCGGACGCCCGCAAGGTGGCGCTGATGAAGGCCGCCGGCTACAACGCCATCCGCAGCGCCCACAACCCGGCCAGCCAGGCCACCTTGGACGCCGCTGACGCCTTGGGCATGCTGGTGATCGATGAGGCCTTCGACGCCTGGGACAAGCCCAAGCGCGCCCAGGACTATGCCCGTTTCTTCGCGACCGACTGGGCGGCGGACCTCGACAGCCTGGTGGTCAGCGGCCGCAACCATCCCAGCGTGCTGTTCTGGAGCATCGGCAACGAGATACCGGAGCAGGGCACGCCCCAGGGGGCCGAGACGGGACGGCGTCTGGCCGACCGGGTGCGCCACCTGGATCCCACCCGGCCGGTGACGCAGGCGGTGAGCATCGACGGCCCAGACAACGCCCGCCAGTTCGCCGTGCTGGACGTGGCCGGCTATAACTACCGGGCCCATCTGTTCGGTCCGGACCATGTCCAGTTCCCGGACAGGGTCATGCTGACCACGGAATCCACGCCCCAGGACGCCTTCCAGTATTGGCGGCCGGTGGAAACCATGCCCTGGGTCATCGGCGATTTCGTCTGGACGGCGGTGGATTATATCGGCGAGGCGGGCATCGGCTGGATGGGCTACAGCCAGGATTGGCAAAAGCTGGCGCCCTATCCCTGGACCCTGGCCTATTGTGGCGAGATCGACGCCACGGGACGCAAGCGCCCGGCGGCCTATTACCGCGAGGTGCTGTGGAAGACCGGCATCGACCCGATTTCCGCCTTCGTCCGCCAGCCGCCGGGGACGGAGGACCTCCCCGACCGTCATTACTTCACCATCCAACCCCCGCACCTGGACTGGTCGCTGGATGACGTGCATCCCAGCTGGACCTGGCCGGGGCAGGAGGGCAAGCCGCTGGAGGTGGTGGTCTATTCCGAGTTTCCGGAGGTGGAGCTTTTCCTGAACGGCCGCAGCCTGGGCCGCCACCCGGTGGGCGTGGAGGGTGAGTACAAGACGGCCTTCCAGGTTCCCTATGCGCCGGGCCGCCTGGTCGCCGTCGGCTATCGTGATGGCCGGCCGGCGGGGCGGTGGGAACTGCGCACCGCCGGCGCGCCGGCCGGGGCCCGGTTGTCGCTGGACCGGAAGACGGTGCGGGCCAATGGACAGGACCTGGCCTATCTGACGGTGGAACTGGTCGATGCCGATGGCGCGCCCGTCTATGCCCAGGATGGTGACCGGATGGCCGCGGTGCGGGTGGATGGGGCCGGCGTGCTGGCCGGCCTGGGCAACGGAAATCCCCGCGACGCCGCCAGCTTCCAATCCGGCCAGCGCCGCACCTTCCACGGCCGGTTGGTCTTGGCGGTGCGGGCCGGGACGCGGGCGGGCCCCATCACGATCGACGTTGACCTTGCGGGCATGCCGACGCGGCGCGTCACGCTGGACGCGACATCCCCATAAAACAAGCGGCAGGGAAGGAAATGCGTATGGCATCGGGGTATTTCATGTCCTGGCGTTCCGTGCTGTCCGGTCTTGCCGTGGCGGTCGCCCTGTCATCCGCGGCCTCGGCCGATACCGTGGTGGAGAAGTTGGGAGGCGCCGGCGCGCTGGCGCTGCGGACCGAGCGCGGCGTCCTCACCATCGAGCCGTGGCGGGACGGCATCATCCACGTCCGTTTCGGAACGCCCGGCTATCGCGGCAATTACAATCCAGCCGTCATCGGCGCTCCCGAAAACGTCGCCTTCCGTGTCGACGAGACGCCCGAGGCCTATGTCCTCAGCACCGGGCGGCTTCATGTCCGGGTCGCCAAGCGGACGGCCGCCATCACGTTCCTGGACGCGACGGACCACGTCATCCTGGAGGAGGGGGAGCGAGACGCCGGGTTGGGGGCCACCCAATGGTTCAAGACCGAGACGCCGGTTTACGGGCTGGGGCAGCACCAGAACGGCTTGCTGGACTATACGGGCCACACCATCCACCTGCAGCAGGCCAACACCGATGTCGGCATCCCCATGCTCGTGTCGCCGAAGGGCTTTGGGCTGCTGTGGAACAACGCGTCGGTCACGGACGTCGACATCGCCAATGGCAAGCTGCCATTGGGCATCCGATCCGAGGCGGGACCGGGTGTCGATTACCACTTCATCCTGGGGCCCAAGCTGGATGACGTGATCGCGGGTTATCGCGTGCTCACCGGGGATGTCCCGCTTATGGCCCGCTGGACCTGGGGCATGTGGCAGTCCAAGGAACATTACAGCACGCAGGATGAACTGGTCGCCATTCCGCGTCGCTACCGTGACATGGGCGTGCCCATCGATGCCGTGGTGCAGGATTGGCAATATTGGGCGCCGGGCCAGTGGGGTAGCCACAGGTTCGAAGCGTCGCGCTACCCCGACCCCAAGTCCATGGTGCGGGCGATCCATGACCTGAACGTCCACACCATCATATCGGTGTGGCCCAGGTTCGACCTCGACACCGGCAATCTCGCGGAACTGGATCAGGTCGGCGCCGCCTTTCCGGACGCCTTCAACAATGTCTACCCGGTTGGCTTCGGCCGCTGGTACGACGCCTGGAACGCCAAGGGCCGGGAGATCTACTGGTCTCAAATCATGCGGAACCTGGGTGTCCTGGGCTTCGATGGCTGGTGGCTGGATGGGGACGAGGCCGAACTGGGCGGGCAAACGGGCGAGATGCGGGAGCAGATGACCGCCGCCGGTCCCGGCATCGTGGTGAACAACAGCTTCCCCCTGCTGCATACCAGCGGCGTTCATGACGGCATGCGGCGGGACCAGCCGGACAAGCGGGTGTTCATCCTGTCCCGCTCCGCCTATGCCGGCCAGCAGCGCAACGGGGTCGTCACCTGGTCTGGGGACACCCATGCCAGTTGGGAGACCCTGGCCAAGCAGATACCGGCGGCGCTCAATTTTTCGCTGAGCGGCGAACCCTACTGGTCCGCGGACATCGGCGGCTTCTTCAGCCCCGATCCCCAAAAGGAACCGGGCTATGCCGAACTTTTCGTTCGCTGGCATCAGTTCGGCGTCTTCAACCCCATGTTCCGGATCCATGGGGCGGGGCAGGGCAAGGAAATCTGGAATTTCGAGCCAGCGATCCAGAAAATCCTGATCGATGACGTCAAGCTGCGTTACCGCCTGCTGCCCTATATCTACTCACTCTCCTGGGATGTGCTGAGCCACCGTGGAACAATGATGCGGGCACTGGCCTTTGATTTTCCGGAGGACGCGACAGCTTTGCGGATCAATGATCAGTACATGTTCGGCAAGGCGTTCCTGGTATCGCCTGTATTGCAGCCGGGGGCCACGACGCGCAGCGTTTATCTTCCAGGCGATGGCAGGTGGTTCGACTTTTGGACAGGTGCTGCGCAGCCGGCGGGCCGGCTCGTTGACGCGAAGGCGGACCTGGCGACGCTGCCGCTGTTCGTTCGGGGCGGCAGCATCGTGCCGTTGGGACCCGTCACCGCCTATGCCGGCGCCCCCAGCGACGAACCGGTTGAACTGCGTGTCTATCCCGGCCGCGACGCCGTCTATGAGCTTTATGACGACGAGGGCGATGGCTACGCCTATCAGGCCGGGAAACGGGCGGTCACGCCCATCGTCTGGTCGGACAAGCAGCGCCAACTCACCATCAAGGCGCGGGATGGATCCTTCCCGGGAATGGCCCCGTCCCGGCGCTTCCGCATCGTCTGCGGCGCGGCGTCGGGTGGCGCGGACGGCGGGACCTTCGTCTACACCGGTGCCGCGGTCAGCATTCGGCTGGAGCGATGTGAGTGATGGCAGGCCCGCCTTCTTGCGCGGTGGGGGGCGGCACACTCCAGAACTCCTCCGCGCCTGGGGGCAATGAGGCGAGCACGCGGGTGAAATCCTCCAGGTAGACATGGCGGCGCAGCGCCTCCGCCACGTCGCGGATCGCGGTGTCGGGGGCGAAGTTGTGATCGCGGCGCAGCGCCTGCACCTCCCGGGTCATGGATTCGCGGTCGTCGAAGGGGGGCCGAGGTTCGTCCAAATCCCAGTCGCTCACGAAGATGGCCCGCACTATGGGGGGCAGGACGCCGGCGAAGCGTATGGCGTCGGCAAAGGAAAGGCGGCGGCGAAAGGTCTGCAGCACCCCTTGCACCATGGTGTAGGTCTGGTTGCGGGTGGCCAAGCCCGCCGCGTCCCGGGCATCGATCAGGAACCGTTCAAAATCCTGGGAAGCGTGCTGCAATTCCATGGGGATGGGCATAGGGTCGCCTCCGTACGCATGGGGATATCGCAAGGGCCCGCTATAACCGGCTGCCTCAATCGGAACCACAGCCGGCAATAGATGAGTCTGTCCGCGACCAGATCACCCAGAGGCGAATCCCCTTCGGGCGATCTGGCCTGGCAAGAAGGGCCAGCCCTGGGCTGGGACGGCCCTTTTGGTGTCGCTGGTGGGGTCCGATCAGGCCGCCAGCAGGCCTTCGGCCTTCAACGCCACCTGCACCTTGGGACGCTGGCCCACGCGGGCGAAGAACGCGGCCACCTTGGCGTAGGCGCCGAGGTCGATGCCGAGGTGGGGCGTCCATCTCAGCACGACGAAGGTGTAGGCGTCGGCCACGGTGAAGGTCTCGCCGGTCAGGTAGGAACGGCCATCGGCCAGCACTTGCTCCAGATAGGCGAGGCGGCGCTCAAGGTTCTGCTTGGCGATGGCCTTGTACTCATCGGGGGTGGCCGGGTTGAACAGGGGGCTGCAGCCCTTGTGCAACTCCGTACCGACGAAGTTCAGCCATTCCTGCACCTTGTAGCGGTCCAGGCTGCCGGCGGCGGGGATCAGGCCGCTGGCGGGGGCCTGGTCGGCCAGGTACTGCGCGATCACCGCGCCCTCGGTCAGCAGGCTGCCATCGTCCAGCGTCAGCGCCGGGACCGAGCCCTTGGGGTTGGTGTCGAGGAAGTTGGCGCCGCTCTCGGTCACCTTGGTCTTCAGGTCCACCGCCTCGATGGCGATGTCCAGACCGGCCTCCAGGGCCACGATGTGCGGTGACAGCGAACAGGCGCCAGCCTTGTAGTAGAGCTTCATGGGATTATCCTCTTTGCCTGGTGTCGGCCCCTTGCATCAGGACCATGGCGGGAGCCGCACACGGGTCCATTCCTATAGGCGGTGTCCCGGGATGCCAAGCGCTTTGAAAGGCGCAGGAAGATCGCGCGTTGCGCTGTCGCGGATCGTCATTCGCTAACAGGTGACGGCGTCGCGCCGGTTGTTGGGTCGTCCATTATTTGAATATGCATGCAATATAATGTTATTTCATTGCAATTTTTCTGCTGTGAATTCACATCTGGCATCGCTGTGCTGTAAAGCGATATTTCTATTGGGATGGAGCAGGCTGTGGTCCTATTTTCACCCTTGCGAACCAACGGTGGTGATGTGTCGCGCTGGGCGGGCTGAGGGAGTGATGCGATGAGGGTTGCCTATTCCTGTGTCGTCGATGGCGGCGCCAAGTTCGAATGGCAGGCTGTGACCCTATGTTTCAGCCTCATGCTGAACGCGGGCGTTCCCGCCGGTGACATCAAGGTTCATGTGACCCCGACGGTCGGCTCGGACTTCCGGCGGTTCGCTGCGGATCAGGGGATCGATGTCAGGGCGATCGAGCCATTTCCCATGGGGCATGGCTACTGCAACAAGATACAGCAGTCTCTGGTCGATTCGTTCAATGGTTATGATCGTGTCGTGCTGTGTGATTGCGATATTTATTTCCTGTCCGCGCCTGATTTATCGGGAATATCCGCCCCGGCGGCGGGCCGGATCGTGGATTTCCCCAATCCACCGCTTCCCATTATTCAAGAAATTTATGACTGGCGCGGCATTTCCCTGCCTCAGGTCGTCCCGGCCACTTTCGCCCCTTCGCCGGACGGGTTGACCATCGCGACCAACTGGAACGGCGGCTTCTATGTCTTCTCGACCGACGTGTTGCGCGCCATCGGCCCGGTCTGGCGCGAGCACGCCCTGGCCTTGCTGGAAAGCATTGAGCGGATGGGCCGGTACCGCAATTTCGTCGACCAGCTCAGCCTGGCGCTGACGATGGACCAGCTTGGTTTGGTGTATGACCACATCCCGGCAGGCGTCAATTTCCCCCTGCATCTGGAGGCGTCGCTTTATCGCGCGGTGCCGGACGACGTCAGCGTCCTTCATTACCATGACCAACTCAGCGCCCTCTCCCAGATCCGGGCGATAGATCATCCCGTCCTGGGGAAGGCCATCGACGCCGCGAATGACAGGATAGGCCGCACCCTGGCGGAATGGCTGAACCGCGACGCGCGGCTCGCCACCCTTTTCCAGAAGTGGCAGGACCATTGCGCGGCCCCCAAGGCCTGACGGCGGGCGAGGCGGCCAGCCGGGCAGGGGGCCCCACGGGGTGCGGCGTCCATGACGGTCAGCCATGCCCGCGCCGCACTTGTCAGCCGGGGGGCTTTGCCCAAATTCTCAAACGGCAGGCAGCGTTTTTCTTCCCCAACCGCTGGCCGCCCATACCACCGGGCCGCACCAACGGCCCCCAACCCTTGGCCCCCCACCCACGGCCTGATGAAAGGCACTGTGACGGCGATGCTCGTCGCGCTCATCATATCGTGCGCCCTGTTCATGGAGAACCTGGACGCGACCGTGCTGGCCACGGCCTTGCCGGCCATGGGTGAAAGCCTGGGCGTCAGTCCCATCCATCTCAGCCTGGCCATCACCGCCTATATCCTGAGCTTGGCGGTTTTCATCCCCATCAGTGGCTGGGTGGCCGACCGCTTCGGGTCCAGCCGCGTCTTCCGCGCCGCCATCGTCCTGTTCACCCTGGGCTCCATCGCCTGCGGGCTCAGCCAATCCCTGCCTCAACTGGCGTTGGCCCGCCTGGTGCAGGGCGTCGGCGGCGCCATGATGGTGCCGGTGGGCCGCCTGGTGCTGTTGCGCACGGTGCCCAAGGACCAGCTGGTCCGCGCCATGAACTACCTGACGACACCGGCCATGGTTGGCCCGCTGATCGGCCCGCCCATTGGCGGCCTGCTGACGACATACCTGTCCTGGCGCTGGATTTTCTTCATCAACATTCCCATCGGCCTGCTGGGCCTTTACCTCTCCTGGCGCTATATCGCCGACCACCGGGAGGAATCGGTGGGCAAGCTGGACGGCTGGGGCTTCGTCAATTCCGGGGTGGCGCTGGCGGCCCTGATGGCGGGGTTCGAGTGTATCGGCCGCGACGGCCTGGACTGGCGCGTGGCGCCCGCCCTGCTGGCTTTCGGCGTGCTGGTGGGGGCGGTGGCCGTGCGCCATTCCCGCCGCCATCCCCATCCGCTGGTCGACCTGGATCTGCTGAAGACCGCCACCTTCCGCATCAGCGTGCTGGGCGGCTCCCTCTTCCGCATCTGCATGGGCGCCATCCCCTTCCTGCTGCCGTTGATGCTGCAGGTGGGATTCGGCATGACGGCCTTCGTCTCCGGCCTGCTGACCTTCGCCACCGCCGCCGGCGCGTTGGTCATGAAGATGACGGCCGGTCCCATCCTGCGGCGCTATGGTTTCCGCCAGGCGCTGGTGGTCAACAGCGTGGTGTCGGCCCTGCTGACGGGTGCCATCGGCCTGTTCCGGCCGGACACGCCGATCGCCCTGATCCTGGTGGTGCTGCTGGTCGGGGGCTTCTTCCGCTCGCTGCAGTTCACGGGTCTCAACACGCTGGCCTTCGCCGACATCCCGCCCAGCCGCATGAGTGCCGCCACCAGCCTGTCATCCATGGTGCAGCAGGTGTCCTTGGGCATGGGCGTGGCCGCCGGCGCCCTGCTGCTGCACACCACGCTCGCCACCCACGGGGGCGCCAAGCTGGAGCCATACGATTTCATGGTGGCGTTCCTGACCATCATGGTCATCGGCCTGGCCTCGCTATTCTACTTCATCCGCCTGGACCCGGACGCGGGTGCAGAGATGAGCGGCCACCACACCCACCCGCTGAAGCCGGCGACGGAGAGCGCTGCGGGGGATGATTGAGGTCATGGGCGGTCGGGGCTTTCCTTCCCGCCGCCGATCCTGGTGAAGTCCGCGCCGCGCCGCGGGGGCCGTGACAGGGCTCCCGCAGGCTGGCCATGCCAACCTATCCCCTCCCTGGATCACCTTTCACCAGTGCCCTCATGGGGCCGAAACGATCCATTTCAACAGATAAACCTGTCGGCGAGCTGCTCCAACGGCATGGCGGGCATCCGTGAATTTGACGAGTGACGATATTGATAATTCATCACTCGTCACATATCTTGAAGGTGCAGTTTGAAGCTGCAGCCGCCCATAACGGTGCGGGTTCGTTTCAGCAGCCGATCGCCTGTTGCGCCCCTGTGCGAGCGGCGTTCGGCGCATCCCCGGAGACAGATGATGTTCGCCTCGGTCCATGGAATGTTGCGTGCCCCGGTCACGGCCTTGGTCCTGTTCGGAGTTATGTCCGGTACGGCGCTGGCCGCGCCGGATGAGGATCCGGCGGCAGCCTTCATCGCGTCGCTGGCGGGAAAACAGGAACCTGCCGCGCGACGGGAGGTCCCGTCATCCCAGGCCCAGCCCCTGGATGATCCGGCGCGGCTGTTCATAAGCCGCCTGGAAGGCAGGCATGAACGCCCGTCCCCCGCCGTGTCGGCGGACGCCGACACGCATCCCGATCAGGATTTCATAAAACGTCTCGGCGGCCGGTCGCTCTGATAGCCGCACGACCAGCCTGCCCTGGCGTCATCCGCCGTATTTGTGCTCCGCCAGACCCGGCACGTCGACGCGGAAGCTGAAGATGCCGCCGGACTGCGGATGGCGGGCCAGTTCCTCATCATCCAGCTTCTGGCGGGCGGTGGTGACGTAGGCGGTCTTCAGGTCCGGGCCGCCGAAGGCGATCATGGTGCAGAGGCGGGCGGGGATGGCCACCTCCTCCAGGATTTCACCCGCCGGCGACAGGCGCACCACCCGGCCCCCGTCATAGAGCGCCGTCCAGTAACAGCCCTCCGCGTCCACCGAGGCGCCGTCTGGCCGCCCCAGGCCGTGGGGGAACTGGTGGAAGACACGCTGGTTGGCGATGCGGCCTGACGCCAGGTCGAAATCGTAAGCGTGGATGACGTGGTTGGGCGTGTCCGCCAGGTAGAAGGTCCGGTCATCGGGCGAGAAGGCGATGCCGTTGCTGGTCAGGAAGCCCGTGGCCATTTCCGTCACCACGCCGTCGATGCCCAGGCGGTACAAGGTGCCGTTCCGGTGTTGCTTGGTGCCGTCCAGGGTGCCGGACCAGAAGCGTCCCAGCCGGTCGCAACGCCCATCGTTGAAGCGGTTGTCCGGCCGTGTCTCCTCCACCTGGGCGCCCAGGGGCTCCGGCTCGGCACCGAAATCGGAGAGCAGGGCGAAGCCGTCCTTCATGCCCAGGGCGAAACCGTGGGCGCCGTGGCGGGCCAGGCAGGCCGCCGGCTGGCTGAAGCCGCGCTGCACGTCCTGCCCGCTGCTGGGATCGAAGCGGTGCAGGGTTTTGGCCGGAATGTCCACCCAGTAGAGCACGCCCGTCCCCGCATCCCGCCCCCCCGCGTCCCGTCCCCCCGCGTCCCAACGCGGGCATTCCCCCAGTTGGGCCTGGGCATCCAGAACACAGGTGACATGACGCATCGTTCGTCCTCGTTTATCGGAAGGGGGGGGGGACCAACAGGGGGTGACCGGCAGGCACCATAAGGGTAGCGGGGCGGCGAAGGCCAGTGCTTAGCGCCCGCCGGACAGGCCACCGGACATAGTGTCCCCCGGGGTGTTTCAGGACTCCCCGCCGCCGCGCAAAAGGATTAAGGGTAGGACCCGCGAGACAACGACCTTCCTTATCCCGGTGCCCGCAACGCCGGGCCTCAAGTCTGGGCCTGACAATGACCGCATCCCCCACGCCGCGCCGCGCCGCGCTGGCCTTCGTCTTCATCACCGCGCTCATGGACGTCTTGGCGCTGGGCATCATCATTCCGGTCCTGCCCGACTTGGTGAAGGGCTTTGTCGGCGGCGACAATGCCCGGGCGGCGCACATGGTGGGCGTGTTCGGCACCCTGTTCGCCGCCATGCAGTTCCTGTTCTCCCCCCTCATCGGCGCGCTGTCCGACCGCTTCGGCCGGCGGCCCATCCTGTTGGTGTCCTGCTTCGGCCTGGGCGCCGACTACCTGCTGATGGCCGTGGCGCCGACCCTGAGCTGGCTGGTGGTGGGGCGCATCCTTTCCGGCATCACCGCCGCCAGCTTCACCACCGCCTCGGCCTACATCGCTGACGTCACCCCGGCGGAGAAGCGGGCCGGCGCCTTCGGCATGCTGGGCGCCGCCTTCGGCCTGGGCTTCATCGTCGGGCCGGCGGCTGGCGGCCTGTTGGGGGCGGTGAGCCCGCGTCTGCCATTCTGGGTGGCGGGGGGGCTCAGCCTGCTGAACGCCTGCTATGGCCTGTTCGTCCTGCCGGAATCATTGCCGGCCGACCGCCGCGCCGCCTTCTCCTGGCGGCGGGCCAACCCGCTGGGCGCCTTCGCCCTGCTGCGCGGCGCGCCGGGCCTGCTGGGCCTGGGCGGGGTGGTCTGGCTCTACTATCTGGCGCATGAGGTGCTGAACAACACCTTCGTCATCTACGTCAACGATCGCTATGGCTGGGGCCCGGAGACGGTGGGCCTGACGTTGGCGGGGGTGGGCGTGTGCAGCACGCTGGTGCAGGGCGGCCTGGTGGGGCGCGTGGTCAAGCGCCTGGGCGCGCGCCGCACCATGATGGTGGGCCTGGTGGCTGGGGTGTGCGGTTTCGCCGTCTTCGGCGCCTCGCCCGTGGGGGCGGGGTTCCTCTGTGGCATCCCCCTGGTGGCGCTGTGGGGCATGGTGGGGCCGTCGGCGCAAAGCCTGATGTCGGCCCGGGTGTCGGCGACGGAGCAGGGGCTGCTGCAGGGCACGCTGGTCAGCATCCGCGGTGTCACCGGCATGATCGGCCCCCTGCTGTTCACCAGCGTGCTGGCCAACAGCGTGGGACCCTTCGCCATGCTGCCGCACGGATCGACCTTCCTGCTGGCCGCCGTGCTGCTGGCGGCGGCGCTGGTCCTGTCCTTCCTGGTCACCCGGCCGCGGGAGGCGGTGGCCTAGGCCTGCATTGCGGTTGCCCTTGCCAGACGTTCACCAGGAGGTTGGCAAGGGCATGAAACCGTCCATACTGGTCCCGGCCAAACCCTGAACTGTGACCCGCCTCAGGCGGAAAGAGCGTCTTCGATGGATGCGATAAGCATCGGAGTGAGGCGGTTGGTTTCCGCAGACGTATTCGCACACATAAATTCATTCATCTCCCGGAGGATTTTTTCCAAGTCCGCATGCTCAGTCTCCCATTTGTGGTGGATTTCCGCGATGACCTCGGGAGTGGGGGGCCGTCCATTGGCGACCTTCACGCAAAACTGATGCCGCACGTCCTCCAGGTTAAGATGATAGTGCGTGTAGCCCGCCTCGAACTCGGATCGGGACAGTATCGTATAGACGCCCGTAAGCAGAAGAATCGCCGCCCACTCGCCTCCGTCATCCGGTTGCGGTGGCGGTGAGAGGTTGGCCAGCATCATGGCGACATGCCGCGGCACCGTGCGGTCTTGCGCGAAATCTTTAAGGAATTCCGTCGCCCGCGACCGCAGGTCTGCCCATATGGCGGGGGCGACCGTTCCCCCCGCCAATGCCGCCCGCAGATGCCGCGCCCAGTCCATGCGGATCGTGTCGAGACGGGGATCGTCGAGGTAGGCCGGGGTCAGGTTGTCCGGGGCGCCCAGCCAGGCCAGCATCAGTCGTGGGGCGACGTCGGCCAGATTGGCGCCAGGCGGGATGACGTCGAACACCCGCCCCACCTGCTCGGCGGTGGTCACCCTGGCGAACTCCAGCGCCAGGCCCAGCGAAATGGGCAGCCCCGTGGCCCGCTCGAAAACGGATGGCTTCACCTGCCGCATGAAGGCCGCGGAGATCGTGCCCCCCTTGGGCCCCCAATAAGACATGCGGGCGATGGTGATTTCGCCGGCCTTGGCGTGGGCCAAAACCCTGTCGAAAAAAAAACGCTTCAGTTCCGTATCGCCGTGGAAGGCGCGCCACTCCGCTTCATGCTGAACCGATTTGGCGTGGCCATCGGGCGGTGCCACACCATTGGCGTCCAGCCAGGCGACCAGCTTGCCATAGGATTGGGGTCCGGTGAGCCGCGCGACTTCGGCGCCATCCTTGAACAGCAACAGGGCTGGAATACCGCGGACCGACAGGCGATCCTTGAGGGATTTATTAGTGTCGATGTCCAGTTGCGCAACCGTGATCAATTGATCGTACGCCTGGGCCAAGCGTTCAAGTATCGGTGTCAAGGCGTGGCACGGCGCGCACCAATCCGCCCATAAATCGAGCAGCAGTGCCCCTTTGCTGGCGAGCACGGCTTCTTGAAAACCGTCTTCGTCGATCTGTAAAAGACTCAAAATTCGCCCCTTGATCCCAACAGGCGGCCTTGTCCGGAAGCGCTTTCACGAATTCGATCAGCGGCCGGCGACCTTTCCTGCATTTTCACTCTGTTCGCGTTGCGTGTTGAGACGGCCGCTTCAAGAATGCGCCAACGGCGGTTCGCGCATCTGAACGCCGCCCGGGAATGCTGGCGGGGCGACGTCACCGGGATGCTTTTTGTCCTCGCTATTCTTACCGTGCGTTTCGAAAAGCGGTGAGCCCCCCTGTGCGGTAGCCGGACGAAAAAAAGCATGGGTCGGCGGGGCGGTCAGCGCCGCCCCGCCGGTTCCGGTCTTACTCCGTCGCCCCCGGCGCCGCCGCCTTCACGAAATGGCGGACGTCGTCGGTCAGCTTATCCAAGGCTGAGCGGTTCAGGTACATCATGTGCCCGGCCTCGTAATAGCTGAAGGTCACGCGGTCGGTGGGCACGCCGTTGGCGTTCATGGCGTTCTCGTTGGAGAAGAAGGGCACGCAGATGTCGTACCAGCCGCCGGCCATGAACACCTTCAGCTTTGGGTTCTGGCGCATGGCGTCACCATACCAGGGCGCCACGTTGGCGTAGCCGCCGCCCTCATCCCCCCAGGTCTTCCAGTCCCAGTTCTTGCCCACGTCGCCGCTGGTCCGGTATTCCCGATCCATCTTGATGTTCAGGTCGCTCAGCAGATAGCTCTGCAGCGTGGTGGCGAAGGCCGCACCCACGCCATAGCCGGAAGGGTCGCTCTCCGCCGCGTCACCGGCCGAATCATACTCCTGCCCGGTATAGCGGCCGTCATAGATGCCGACGACCTTGCCCTGGTCGCGCAGCAGTTCCTTGGCGAAGCGCACGTCGCGGATGCGCAGGTTGGTGCGGTCCAGGTAGGCAGGCGACAGGCCGGTGAAGCGGGCCAGCTTGTCGATCACGCCCTTGCGCTCGGCCGGGCTCATGCGGTTGCCCTTCAGCAGGGCCACCGGATATTCCTCCACCGCGAACTTGCGCACCTGATTCATGAAGGCGTCGAAGCCCATGGCGGTGTCGGCGATCTTCTTGTGATACCAGGCGACGGCGGCGTATGTGGGCAGGAAGGCGGGGTAGGGCAGGTCGTTGCCGCGGTTGAATTCGAACGCGCCGTAGTCGACGGCGCCGGAAACGACGATCAGGCCGTTCAGGCCCACGGGCGCGCCGTTCTCCAGCAGTTCGGGCAACAGGGCGCCGATGCGCATGCCGCCATAGCTCTCGCCGCCGATGAAGACGGGGGAGTTCCAGCGTTTGTGCTCCGTCAGCCATTTGCGCATGAACTGCGCGATGGAATGGGCGTCCTGCTTCACCCCGTAATAGTCCTTCTCCTCCCCCTTGGGCAGCAGGCGGCTGTAGCCGGTGCCCACCGGGTCGATGAACACCAGGTCGGCCACGTCCAGCAGGCTTTGCGGGTTGTCCTTCAGGGGATAGGGCGGGCTGCCGGCGCTGGTGGCGTCGCTGGGCACGTCCACCCGTTTGGGGCCCCAGGCGCCCATGTGCAGCCACAGGCTGGCGGAACCGGGGCCGCCGTTGAACAGGAAGATGATAGGGCGCTGGGTCGGGTCCTTCACGCCCTTCTTCACATAGGCGGTGGAGAAGACGGTGGCCGCATCCTCCTCCTTGTCGTTCACCAGATGGGTTTCGCCGGCCAGCACCTGATAATCCACGCGCTTGCCGTTGAAGGTGCCGCTGCGCTCGACGGTGAAGTGCTTGGGCGTCCAGTCTTTGTCGCCGTTGGCCTTGTCGCCACTGGCCTTGTCCCCTTTGTCGTCGGCCTTGGCCTGGTCGGCGGCCGGCTTGTCGCCGGCGTTGGCCGGCCGGCTGGTGATGGCCATGTGCGTGGTCAGCAGGACCATGGCCGTGCCGGCCAGCAGGGCCGCCAGCTTCCATTTCGGTGCGGGCATGAGAAGGAACCCCCGTTTTACCCTTTGGTTTCATTATCGGTGCGGTCAGGCGCCTCCCCGCGACGCCCAGCCCGCCTGGATGCAGTCTAGGCATGAGGGCGGCCCCAGGGCAAAGGTCCCATCTGTCGCGGCGGGTGGAAAAGCGGTATGGCCTTGCCGTGCGACACTGGCCCTCGCAAAATTGTCTTCCGGGCCCACATTAGGGTGGGGCCGGAGGTGGGCCCCGCATTTCAAGGGGGAGAGAGAATGTTCGGTCGGTTTGGTTCGCGTGCGGTCGCCGCCGTCCTGGCGGTGGCCTTGGCCTTGGCGCCCTTGGCCGCCGACGCCCGCCCGGGCCGCAGTTCCAGCTCCGGCAGCCGCGGCAGCCGGACCTACACCACGCCCGCCACGCCGTCGGTGACGGGGCAGCCCATCCAGCGCAGCATCACGCCGCCGCCGGCCGCCGCCCCGGCGGCGCCGGCCTATCAGCCGCGCCCCGGCTTCCAGCAGCCGTTCGCCCAGCCCGGGTTCGCCCAGCCCAGCTTCACCCAGCGCCATCCCTTCCTGTCGGGCATGATGGGCGGCTTCCTGGGCGCCAGCCTGTACAACTCGTTCTTTGGTCACCATGGCTACGGCGCGGGCGGTGACTACGGCAGCGGCTCCGGCGGGGCGTTCGGTGGCTTTCTGCGTATCCTGATCATGCTGGGCATCGCCTGGATGATCTGGCGCCTGGTGCGCATGGCCCTGGGCGGCCCACGCCCCGCCACGAATTCGGGCATGACCTATGAGCTGTACCAGCCGCAGGAGCCGCCCTATCAGGCGACACCCTTCGGTTCCTCCTATGGCCAGGGGGGGGCCATGCCGCCGCCCGCACCGGTGCCCGCCATCGGCGTGCAGATGCAGGGCCAGGATTTGTCGGCGTTCGAGCAGATCCTGACCGGCATCATGGATGGCTGGAGCCGGGGTGACCTGACGGCATTGCGCCGCCACCTGACGCCGGAAATGCTGTCCTATTACGGCGAGGAGATGACGGAGAACCAGAGCCGCGGCATCCGCAACCAGGTGGCGGACGTCCAACTGGTGAAGGGCGACGTGGTGGAAAGCTGGCAGGAGGAGGGGCGCACCTACTGCACCGCGCTGCTGCGCTGGCGCGCCCGCGACTGGACGGTGAACGAGGCCACGGGCCGCGTGGTCGAGGGCGATGAACACCGCCCGGAAGAGGTCCAGGAACTGTGGACCTTCGTGCGGGCGGATGGCGGCCACTGGCTGCTGTCGGCCATCCAGCAGGTCTGACCCCATCCACCGGGTCTGACCAGGGCCTCGCTGCCGTCGCCCGATCAGCCTGGGAGGGCCGCCCTGTCGAGCGGCTCTCCCACAGGGTGGGGGGCGGGGGGCGGGCCATCGGCCAGCACCACCCGGGTCAGCGCGTCCAGCGCGGTGGTCAGCGTGGCCATGTCGGCGTCCCAGGCGACCCAGTCCTTCCGGCGCAGCGCCTGTTCCGCCACGCCGGCGGCGGCGGCCACCTCGGTGGCGGCAAGTTGCGCGGCCGTGCCCCGCAGGGTGTGCAGGCTGTGGGCGGCATCCTCCGGCTTTTCGCTCTCCACGGCCTGGCGGATACGGGGGGCGGCGCCGCTGAACTCCACCACGAAGCGATGCAGCATGGTGTCGAACAGCGCCCGGTCGCCGTTCACCCCGAGTGCCGCCAGCCGGCCGTCTATGCCGGGCACGACGTCGCGGAAGCTGTCGATGTCGACCGGCGACCGGGGCGGATGCGTCTCGTGTTCGGCGGGGACGGGCACATAGCGCCGGATGGTGGCGACCATCTGATCAATATCGAACGGCTTGGTCATGAAGTCGGTGATGCCGGCGGTGTAGGCGCGCCGCCGCTCGGCATCCAGGACGCCCGCTGTCAGCGCCACCACCGGCAGGGTCCGCAGGCCCAGGTTCTGGCGTATCTGGCGCGTGGCCTCATACCCGTCCATCACCGGCATCTGCATGTCCATCAGCACGATGTCGACCGGCGGCGGCTCCGCGCCCAGCAGCTCCAAGGCCTGGCGGCCGTCGGCCGCCAGGGTCACCGACGCCCCCTCGGATTGCAGGATGAGCGTGCTGACATCCTGGTTGATGGCGTTGTCTTCGACGATCAACACGCGGACATCGTCGAGGCGTTTCGCGCCCGGCCGCTTTTTGGCCGGCGGTGTGGGGGGCGGGTCCTGTGCCGGTGGCGTTGCGCTCGTCGCGACCTCGACGGGGACCGTGAACCAAAAGGTGCTGCCTTGGCCCGGCCGGCTTTCCGCCCCGATCTCACCGCCCATCAGGGTGACCAGCCGCTTGCAGATCGCGAGGCCCAGGCCGGTCCCACCATAACGGCGGGTGGTCGAACTGTCCGCTTGGGTGAAGGCGCTGAACAGCGCCGGGATCGCGTCGTCGGCGATGCCGATGCCGGTATCGGCGACGGAAAAGCGCAGGAGCGCCCGGCCGTCCGCATGCCAGCCGTCCTGCCGGACCCGCAGGGCCACGCCACCGCTGTGGGTGAACTTCAGCGCGTTGCCCAGCAGGTTGAGCAGCACCTGCTGCAGGCGCAGGTGGTCACCGATCACGGCGGCGGGCGTCCCCGGCAGCACCTTGGCCGTCAGGCGCAGGCCCCGTTCGCTGGCGTTGACCTGCATCAGCGACACCATTCCGTCCAGCAGGCCCGGCAGATGGAACTCGGCGTTTTCCAGTTCCATCCGCCCCGCCTCGACCTTGGAAAAATCCAGGATGTCGTTGATCAGGGCGAGAAGGCCGCGGCCGGCGGTCGCGATCTTGGTGACGAAGTCCCGCTGCTGGTCAGACAGCTCCGACCCCGCCATAAGCTGGGTCAGGCCCAGGATGGCGTTCATGGGGGTGCGGATTTCATGGCTCATGTTGGCCAGGAAATCCGTCTTGGCGCGGCTGGCCCCTTCGGCGGCGGCCTGGGCGGCGACCAAGGCCGCCTCGCGGCCGCGCATCTCCGTGACGTCCCAATTCACCCCGATGATGCGCAGCGGCCGGCCATCGGCATCCCGTTCGGTGATCGACGCGGCCTTGACCTGTCGCAGACCGCCGTCGGGGTGGCGGATGCGGAATTCGATGTCCAGATCCCCCTCACCACGGGCCACGCGGCGGAATTCCGATTGAACCCGCGGCTGGTCCTCCGGCACGCACTGAGCCCGCCAGACGGCGAAAACCTCGGTATCGCCAGGGCGCGCGCCGTAGAGGCGGAACATCTGCTCGTCCCACGCCATGCGGGCCGTGTTGACGTCATATTCCCAAATGGCGATGCCGCTGGCCTGGGTGGCCAGCGCCAGACGGGATGAGGTGGCCCGCAATTCACGCTCCGCCCGTTTCAGCGGGGTGACGTCGGTCGCCAGCACGCAGAAGCCCTGGACGTGGCCGCCGTGATCGATATCAGGCATGTAGTTGATCCAGATATCGCTATGGCTGCCGTCAGCCTTGATCATGGCGCGCTCGAAGCGCTGCGTTTCGCCGCGCAGCGCCGCCTCGATGTGCGGGAGGTTGGCGCCGTACATCTCCTCGCCCAGCAGGGAGCGCAGGCTGCGGCCCATGACCTCCTCCGCAGGCCTGCCGAAATACTCCAGATACCGCCGGTTGGCGAAGCGGCAGCGCTCCTCCGCGTCCCAATAGCCGACCAAGCCGGGGATATCGTCGGCGACGGCGCGGATGAAGCGCTGGCTGGCGCGGAGCGCGTCCTGGGCGCGCAACTGCTCCGTGACATCCCGTCCGGAACCGCGGAAGCCGACACAGGCGCCGCCAGGGTCGACCACGGGGGCGCCGCTGATGACGATGTGGCGCAGCCGCCCGTCATGTCCCATCAGGTCATAGCCGAGGTCCCGGAAGGGCCGCCCGTTCCGGATATGCCCCTCATACTCGTCCAGGCGCGGGTCATCCGGATCGGCCGCCAACGCCCGCCGGGTTTTGCCGATCACCGCTGTCTGGTCGAGCCCCAGGCGGGCGACGCCCTGGGATATGGCGGTGAAGCGCCCGTCGGCGTCCGTCTCCCAATACCAGTCCGTCGACAGTTCGGTGAGCGTCTTGAAGCGCGCTTCACGTTCCGCCAGTTCGGCCGTACGGGTCTTGACCTCCGCTTCCAGGATGTCCGCCTGGTTGGCCTTTTCGCGGCTGGCCTCCAGATGGCGTGCCAGATTCATGAGGTGCAGACGCAGCAGCAGGGCCAACAGCACGCCGCCGACGAGAAGGCGGGCCGCGGGTACCCATGGCGGCATCAGGTTCAGCGACCGCAGGAACACGGGCGTGGCGTGGAAGCGGACCAGCCAGAGGCGACCGAAGAGGGAGAGCGTCTCTTCCCTCGCCAACCCTTGGATCAATACCCCGGCCTCTTCGGGCGAGCTGTAGAAGGGGGCGGGGTCGGCCGCGTCGGTCACGTCGCTCAGGGTGAAGCCGATATCCGGACGCATCAGTTCGGAATCGGCCAGCATCCTGTCGATGGCGAAGGGCACATAGCTCCATCCCAGGGCGGCCGCTTCGCGCTCCGCCGGTGTGGTGGTTTCGGCGCCCCGGCGATAGATGGGGAGCAACAACAGGAAGCCCGGCGTCCGTCCGTCGGTCTTCTGCACAAGGGTGACGGGTGCCGTCAGGCGGGGTTCGCCCGACAGCATGGCGTCACGGGCGGCCGCGCGGCGCGCCGGCTCGGACGCGATATCGAGGCCCAGGGCGGCGGCGTTGTCCGCGTCCGGTTCGATGAACTGGATGATGGCCCGTTCACCGTCATGGGGTGCCAACTGTCGCACCTGGAAGCCGGGACGGCCGTTCCGACGCTCCGCCTCGACAAAGGCGGCCTCATCCACGGCGGCCACGCGGCGGATGAGGCCGAAGCCCAGGGCCCCAGGGTATTCGGTTTCCAGCGACCAGGTTTCGCTGTAGCGGCGGAACCGCTCCGCCGTCAGCGCTTCCGGGCCAGCCACGACCAGGGCGCCCTGGGCGGCGTGCAGGCCGTATCGGTACAAGGTCAGGCGTTGCCGCAAATCCTCCGTCAACTCGCCGGCATGGACCGTCAGACGGTCGGCGGCGACGGCCCGATTGTGACGGGTGGTGAACCAGGTGGCGGTGGCGGCGCCTGCCAGACTCACCGTCAGCACCAGCAACGGTAGAAGAATGGGCATGGCGACGGCGCGGGTGATCCGCGACCGTATTGTCGACAGCCAGCCCCCGAGGCTTGGGTAAGCATTATTTCCCGGGGCGGCCGCTGGCGAATTCTGAGGACTCATCCTGGGCTCACATGTTTTTCATCCCCAGGACTAAGGGCAATATCTGAATAAGGGGTTACCCGCATACCCCTTCTGGCAAGGCTATGCTTTTGGCCATCGCGGCCGGCGGCCCCGGCCCGGCCTGTTTGCTGTAAAACGTGTTCCGTCTCGCGTCCCAGCCGCCGGATTTGTGGTCAGGCCGCCCTGTGGCGCGCGACGAGATCATCCACGGCCTGGGCCATGCTGTCGTTCAGGCGGAACTGCACGCGCGTGCCTTGCGCATCCTGGCTGATGACCCTGCCGACGAGACGGATGCCATCCACCGTGATCTCCACGTCACGGCCCGGGGCGGCGACCGGGGAGCCGCTGATGGCGCAGCCACCCTGGCCGATGTTGAGCAGGCGGTGGCCCCTCGCTGTCGCGGGCTGGCCCAGCGGGGCCAGCGTCACCGGACGGTCAAGGTCATGGCGTTCAAAGCGGCGCCGGTCTTCGGCCGTCTGCATGGCCGTCAGGAACTCCTCCACCTCCGTGCGCAGATGTTCGGACTGCTGGGACAGTTCATTGGCCGCCGCCAGCAGCTGGGTCGACGCCACCTTGGTGAACTCCGCGCTGTCCCGGACCAACACGAGGGAGGATGTCACCTCCTGGGTGCGGGCCGCGGCCTCGGCCACGTTGCGGCTGATCTCGCCGGTGGCCGCGCTTTGCTGACTGACCGCGGCGGCGATGGCGCCGGAATTGTCGTCGACAACGGCGATGGTGGAGGTGATGCGGCTGATGATGGCGATGGCGCTGTCGGCGGCGGCCTTCACGCCGCTGACCTTCATCTGGATGTCGTCCGTCGCCTGGGCTGTCTGGCTGGCGAGGCCTTTGACCTCGTTGGCGACCACGGCGAAGCCCTTGCCGGCCTCGCCAGCCCGCGCGGCCTCGATGGTGGCGTTCAGCGCCAGCAGGTTGGTTTGCGCCGCGATGGTCTGAATGAAGCGCACGACCTCATTCACGCTTTCCGCGACATGGGCCAGTTCGTCGACCACCTGGCGGGCCCGTTCCGTTTCCTCCACCGCCGTCCGGGTGGTGGCGGCGGTGCGCTCCGCCTGGGAGCCGATTTCCGAACTGCTGGCGGCCAGTTCCTCGGTCGCCGCGGCGACCGTCTGCGTGTTTGCGGTGGCGCGCTGGGCGCTGTCGTCAGCGGCTTCGGTCCGGCTTGCCGTCTGGTCGGCCTGGCTGGACAGCGACGCGGCGGTCGCCTCCAGCTCGGTGGCGGCGGCGGCGACGCTGCGCAATTCCGCGCTGATCAGCATCTGGAAGTCCTTGGTCAAGGTTTCCAGGGCCTGCTGCCGGCGCAGACGCCGCTCCGCCTCCACCGCCTGAGCCGCCTCAAGGTCGCGGTTCCGTATGGCGTTCTCCTTGAACACCGCCAGGGCGCGGGCCATGGCCCCGACCTCGTCACCCTTGTCCGCATGGGGGATTCCCGTGTCCAACCGTCCTTGCGCCAGGTGGCCCATGGCGGCGGTAAGGCTGCTCAAGGGGCGGATGACGAAGCGGCTCACCACCAGGTAAACGGCGGCGCTGCCCACGGCGAACAGCGCCAGGCTGATCAGCAGCACGCGGACCTGCGTGGCCTTGAACCCCTGGATTCGGGCCCGCAGCAACCGCTCCAACTCCGCCGACGCGACCGCGTACAGGGCGTCCTGCGATTTCAGGGCGGCAAGCGTGTCGCCGTCGCTGACACCGCCCTTGTCGGCGCCGGTGGAGAGGAGGGCGACGGCCTTCTGCACGCCGCCCACCGGGGTGGCGAGGGCGGCCTTTACGCTGCCGTCGGCATTGCCGCCATAGGCCGAGGTGGCCGAGGAATCGAGGCCGGCCAGCAGCGACTTCACCCCGCCCAGGGCCATGAGAAGGTCAACCTTGTTGTCCCCCGGCTGGTGGGTGACCGCCCGCAGGCCCGTGGTCTGGTCCACCAGCTCGGGCAGCTTAACCACCACGATGTCCATGACGTAGAAGCTGTCGAGATCCGGGTCCAGGATCAGGTTCGACTTGTCGCCGATCTGGGCGATCAGGGCGCGCAGTGCCGTGCGGGTCTCGGGGCGGCTGGCGCCACCCGTCTTGCCCAGGGCCGCCAGCACCTCATCCGCCTTGGCCGCGGTGTCCATGTCCTCTCCCCAGGCGGCCTGCAACTGGCGCACCGTGGCGGCCGCCGCCGCCGTGTCCAGGGCCTTGCCACCGGCTTCAGCGGCGGCCAGTCCCGTCTGGACGCCCTGCAGACCCCGCAGATAGGCGGTGCCCGCCAATTCCTTCGCCGTGAAGTCGATGGAGATCTGCTGCTGCGCGATCAGCGCGTAGAGCAGATAGCCCACGGGGATGAGGAAGAGGAGGACGGCCAGGCCTAGCTTATGGGCGATCTTGAGGGTCCGGGGCATCGTGGGGTCCTGCTGCGGCGGGGGAAGGGAGATGGATAGGCCTTCGGTATTAACCCATTAGTTTGCACCATTTAGTTTATAATGTATTAACTTTTATTCAGAGACTGTCTGACAAAATAGAAGAAAGGGGAGGCTTCCACAACACTTTGGACGGGTGTCTGCTGGGCGATGGAAGGTCATGCCGGCGATCATCCGGGCTGCCCCCCGCCCAAGCCGGTTGCGTTTTCACGCGATTCCGGCCATGAAAACCCCTCTCTCCATGATTGGACTTGATGGCGAAGACGATGGCTTATCGGATTGCAGGCGAGACGGGCGAATGGGAAGTGGTGATCGGGCTGGAGGTCCATGCCCAGGTCGTCTCACAGGCCAAGTTGTTCAGCGGGGCGGCGACCGCCTTCGGCGCCGCGCCGAATAGCCAAGTCAGCTTCGTGGACGCGGGCTTCCCCGGCATGCTGCCGGTGATCAACGAGGTCTGTGTGGAGCAGGCGGTGCGCACCGGCCTGGGCCTGAAGGCGCAGATCAACCTGCGCTCGGTCTTCGACCGCAAGAACTACTTCTACGCCGACTTGCCGTCCGGCTACCAGATCAGCCAGTTCCAGCAGCCCATCGTGGGCAAGGGCACCATTGTCCTGGACCTGGCGGACGGCAGCACGCGCGAGGTGGGCATCACCCGCCTGCACCTGGAAATGGATGCGGGCAAAAGCCTGCACGACCAGAACCCGACCAAGACCTATATCGACCTGAACCGGTCGGGCGTGGCGCTGATGGAAATCGTGTCGGAACCCGACATGCGCACGCCGGAGGAGGCTGCGGCCTACCTGCGCAAGCTGCGCACCATCCTGCGCTATCTCGGCACCTGCGACGGCAACATGGAGGAAGGCTCCATGCGCTGCGACATCAACGTCTCGGTGCGCAAGCCCGGCCAGCCCTATGGCACGCGGACGGAGACGAAGAACGTCAACTCCATCCGCTACGTCCAGCAGGCCATCGAGTATGAGGCCCAGCGCCAGGTCGAGGTGCTTGAGGACGGCGGCGTGGTGGTGCAGGAGACCCGCCTGTGGGACCCGAACAAGGGCGAGACGCGGTCCATGCGCTCCAAGGAGGAGGCGCACGACTACCGCTATTTCCCCGACCCGGATCTGCTGCCGCTGGAACTGGATGCCGACTGGGTGGCGGAGATCGAGCGCACCCTGCCGGAACTGCCGGACGACAAGAAGGCCCGCTTCATGGCCGACTACAAGTTGCCGATCTATGACGCCGGCGTGCTGGTGGCGGAGCGGTCGCGCGCCGACTTCTATGAAGAGGTGGCCAAGGGCCGCGATCCCAAGCAGGCCGCCAACTTCGTCATCGGCGATCTGCTGGGCGCCCTGAACAAGACGGGCCGCGACATCGACAACTCGCCGATCAGCGCCGCCGACCTGGGCGGCCTGATCGACCTGATCGCCGACAACACCATTTCCGGGCGCATCGCCAAGGACGTGTTCGCCGACATGCTGGAGACGGGCAAGCCCGCCGCCCAGATCGTGGAGGAGAAGGGCCTGCGCCAGGTGACGGACACCGGCGCCATCGACCAGGCCATCGCGGCCGTGATGGCGGCCAACGCCGACAAGGTGGCGGAGTTCCGCAGCGGCAAGGACAAGCTGTTCGGCTTCTTCGTCGGCCAGGTGATGAAGGCGACCCAAGGCAAGGCCAACCCCGCCCTGGTCAACGAGATCCTGGCGGCCAAACTGAAGGGCTGAGGCGCAGGCGCGAGGTTAAGACTTAGCCGTTGGGCCTTGGCCCGACAGGCAAAAATGCCTTTGCGCCTGGGGGATCGCCCCGACGCGGTGGGGATGGGGGACCAAACGGTCCCCCTTTTCATTTTCCCTCACCGTTACCGTTGACAAGGGGGCCGCCGCCCGAGTACATACGCGAACCGCCGACGACAGTCGGTGGACGGAGGGGTGGCCGAGTGGCTGAAGGCAACGGTTTGCTAAACCGTCGTACCGGGAAACTGGTACCGTGGGTTCGAATCCCATCCCCTCCGCCATTACTTGCCCAGGCCACATCAGGGTAGGTAAGATGGACAAGCCGCCCTTCGGGGCGGCTTTGTCGTATCTGGGGTTTCCCTTGACAATAAATCTACATAGGTAGATTTATTGTTGTATGACACGGACGCGAGCCCTCTCAAACCACGCCAGAACGATCCTCGCCGTCTTGCTTGAGGAGCCTGACGCTTGGCGCCATGGCTATGAACTGGTCCGGCTGGCCGGCGTGAAGTCGGGTACGCTCTATCCTCTGCTGATCCGGCTTGAGGGGCAGGGATACCTGGAGGCCGAGTGGCAACAGCCGGTGGAGGGCGGCCGCCCGCCCCGTCATGCCTACCGCCTGACAGTTGCGGGGGTGCAACTCGCCCATGACAATCCGCCCGATCCGGTGACAGCCGCCGGCGCCCATCCCCTGGAGGCAATCATATGAGCATTGGGTTACGGCGCTGCCTTGCGGTCCTGGCCTGCCACCTCCTGCAAGGGGCGATGCCGCCTGGCCTTGAGGGCTGGGGACGGGCCATCCGGCTTGAGACCAGGGCGATCGAAGACGATGGTGATGCGCTTGTCTTCGCGCTCGGCAGCCTGTGCGGCTTGGCCCCCCGCATTTTCGCCCATCACCTGTTCCAACCCATCGTAGCGCTCTTTCCAGGTCGCGTTTTTCCTTGGGGGGATGTCCTCGGCATGCCGCTTCGCCATGACGGCACGTCACACCCCCGTTCGATCGGCATCGTCTGTGCGGTCGGCGCGGCCTTGCTGGGGTTGGTCTATCTGACAATGGCGGGCGCACCGATGCGCTATCTTGGCGTTAACGCCGGGGCGCTCCTCATCGGCCTGGCGATGCTCGCCATGGTCGGCGGCACCCCGTGGCGGGACCGGCGGTGGTCTGGGGTGATGACGTTGGCCATGGCCATCCTGCTGCTGGGGACGGCCTTGTTCGGTGACAAGGACCAGGATGCCGCGCGCTGGGTGAGGTTGGGGCCGCTGTTCATCCAGCCCAGCCTTGTGCTTCTTCCAGTGATGATTGTCAGGTTCGCCCAGTCGCCCAACGGGCGTTCGACCCTCGGGATGGTGATAGCCGCCGTGGCGTTGGCCCTGCAGCCTGATCGCGCCATGGCCGGGATGCTGGCCACGGGCTTGGCGGTCCTGGTGATGATGCGTCCCGACGCCCCCTTCGTGACCCCGGCGTTCGCCAGTGGCGTCGCCAGTTTCGCGGTGACGTTGATCCGAACCGACACGCTGCGGCCCACCCCTTATGTCGAAAAGGTCTTCTACTCCGCTTTTGACGTTCACATCGTCGCCGGCCTTTTGGTGATGACCGGCGCCGCGCTGCTCTTGGTGCCGGCGATCGTGGGCAAGCTATGCGACGCCGATCATCAGGAGACCTATTTGGTATTCGGGGCTGTTTGGTTTACCGCGATCCTGTCCGCCGCGCTTGGGAATTACCCCACGCCAATCGTCGGTTATGGTGGCAGCGCGGTGATCGGCTATGTGCTGAGCCTGACGATGCTGCCCAAGACCGCCCGCCCGCGCGTCGGGGCGGAGGCCGTGCCCCATGACGGGACGAAGGGCGGTTCGGCGGTGTATCGGTGCCCAAGCGCCGTGGCCTATTTGGCGTAGCGCGCGGCATCGTCACGGCGGACAGGCGGCCCAGCGTTCGTGGGGGGATGCCTTCCCGTGGGGGCGCCTTGGCCGCATTGGGCCTGAGTCCTTCGCCACGGGGTTGCCCCCGCGGCCACGTGGGACAACCTGCCATCGGCGCGGCCTTCTTAGCCCGATGTCCGCGCCGACGGCAGGTGCCGGTCATGCGTCCGGCAGCGGATCCTGTCCCAACAAGCGCGCCCCCATGTCGGCCGAGTGGCGCACGACATCAAAGCCATAGCGCTGCATCTCCGCCTCATAGCCGGCGAGCGCATCGGCCATGGGTTGGCCGGACCGCAGCGCCGTCAGGATCGTCTGCCCCAGCGATGCCGCGTCGCGCAACGCCACATTGGCCCCGCGCCCCAGGCTTGGGGTCATCGTGTGCACGGCGTCGCCGAGCAGCGTGACATTGGTCGGCCGGTCGAAGGTCGTGGGAATGCTGGACCTCATCTCGATGTAGAAGAAGGATTCGGGCTGGGCCGCGAGCACGACGTCGCTGGCCGGTGCCGGCCAGCCGCTGAGGAGGCGGGCGGCGAGCCGCTGCAGCCCCACGCTGTCCAGCGTGCGCAGCGTCGCGTCGTCGCCGAAATGCTCCTTGCGGCCGGCGATGATGCATCCGACATAGTCCTGGCGGGGCGACAGCGTGCAGCCGGGCGTCAGGGCGGCGGCGGCGAGCTCGGGACGCATCGGATAGATCACCGGCCCGACACCCAGCAGCAGCTTCCGCTCGTCGGCGGCACCGGTGAAGACGTCGGCGAGTGCCGACGGTGGCAGAAGGCGACGCGCCACGTCGAGATCAAGCCGGCCATAGATGGACCGGGCACCCGAATCCATCCATGGCGCCTGGGGGTGACGTTGGCGCCGGACGGCGGAAGCGGCGCCGTCCGCGCCGACCAGCAGGTCGCCCCGCACGCGCGAACCGTCGTTGAAGCAGGCGGTGACGCCGTCCTCGCCGCTTTCATAATGGGTCAGGGCCTTGCCGAACCGCACCACGTCCTCCAACCCCAAAAGCAGAATTTCGCGGAGGGTCGCCCGGTCGACGTTGAGGTGCGTGGCAATCCCCGCGTCGAGATGGTGGGTCGTCCGGCTGTATTCATCGGTCACGAAGCGGCGCCGTATGGCGAAGTCGGTGCCCAGGATGGTGGTGTACCGCAGGGGGACCATGGAGGTCGCCTCGAACAGGGCGAAGCGGTCCTCCGGCAACGCCGCCCTGAGTCCGGCGACCCCATCGGCGTCGAGATGCAGGCGGTAACCCTGCCGGCGTGCCTCCGGCGCTTCGTCGCGTTCGAATACGCTGACGCCCACGCCCGCGCGCTTGAGACTCTGGGCAAGGCAGAGACCGCCGAGGCCGGCCCCAATTATGATGACGTTCATCGGGATGTCCTAATGTCTTGAGATTGATGGGAACCACGGTCGTTGCCGGCGGTCGGTCCACGATGCGTGTGAAGAAGCCTCCGCCCCTCGCGCGCACGAAGCCCGCCGGGGCGATCAGGACCTGGGGTGCGGCGGTTGCCCGCCGGACGTCGCCATGGGGGCGACTGCGCCCGGGCGTGGCGACGGTATCGGCCAATGCGCGGCCGATGCGGCACCATGGCCGATGATCAACGATCTATGAGGGGGATTTTCCATCCGGCGCACCTTGATAATAGGGGTGCCCTGACCGGAAAAACGGCGCGAGCACCCGGAAGAGCTGAAATCAGCCCCAGGGTGTCGCGGTCTCTCACGAGCGAGACTTCCGGCGGTGCCGGACAGGCCATGCTACCAATTGGCCCGCTCTCTTTTCGACAATCGGACCATATCAAGTCGGCGGTACTGAAGCAATCTGCTCGGGCAAAGCCCCTTGGGGGGCTGGCTGATGGTGTCGCCGACGCTTTACAAGGAGAAGGGGCCAGTTTCCTCGGGGCCATGTCGGGCATGGCGGCCGATGTGCGGGGCGCCTATTCGGCATTCGGGCGTGACGCCCGCCCGTCCGTCCGCTAGGTTCCCCCGCGTTCAGACAAACACGACAACGCCGCGCCCGTGCCATCAGGCCTTCCGGGCGACGGCGTTGCCTGCGCAAGGATCAAGGTGCCCGATGAATAGTTCAGACAATGAAGAATTTGTCTACGACGAAGCCAGCGGGGAGTGGATCCCGGCCAGCCAGGCTGCCGCCAACGCGGCGGCGGGCGCGGCGGCGGGCGTGGTCGAGGTGCGCGATTCCGTGGGCAACCTGCTGGCCGACGGCGATAGCGTGACCCTGATCAAGGACCTGAAGGTCAAGGGCGCCAACCAGGTGCTGAAGCGCGGCACCGTCATCCGTTCCATCCGCCTGACCGGCGACGCGCAGGAGATCGACTGCCGCCACGACACCATCAAAGGGTTGGTGCTGCGGGCGGAATTCGTGAAGAAGGGCTGAACCAGCCGACCCGTCCATGGGCGCCAGGCTACGGTTGGCCTTGGCCGCCCGCGGCGGCGATCGCCGCCGCGCGTTGAAGCATGGCGTCATCCGGTGTCTCGATCAACGGCGCGGGGATCACGATGTCCGGGGTTACACCCTTGGGCCGCGTATCGCCGTTGGGGCGCACGATATGCGCCTTGGGGAAGCCGACGACGATCCCGGTGGCGGGCAGGGTGAATCGCTCCATGGCGCCATAGGCGGTCGCCATGTCGGTGGTCGCTTCGCCCAGAACCTTGGCGAACCCATAGTCCTGGAGGGTGGCGGCGACGGCCACGGCGTTGGAATAGCTGTGTCGATCGATCAGGGCGTACACCGTGCCCTGGAACCGTCCGCTTGGGTTGGGCTGCGTTTCCGGAAGGGTGAAGTCCACGACGTCGCCCAGATTGGCCGTGGCGTACAACTCGGCGAAGCGGTGGGAGATCGGGCCCGCCGCGACCGCGTCATGCAGGATCCGGTCCTGGTTCGCCGCGATGGCGTCCGCGCTGACCCGTATCTTGAACGATGAAAAGAATCGATAGGGCCTGTCAGCGATCCAGGAGACCATGACGTCGCTGAACAGGCTGTCGCCGCCGGGATTGCCGCGAAGGTCGATGATCAGACGGTGCACGTTCTTCGCCGCGAACATGCCGAAGGCGTTGTCGATGAACCTCCGGAACGCGGTCACGTCCCATTCCTCCGCGCCGGTCTTGGCCGCCTCGTTGTAAAACGGACCGGGGCGCAGATAGCCGACGCCATTGGCCAGGATGCGGGCATCCCGCAAGGGATGCTCCAGATCCAGGCGGGGAGGCTGCCGGCTGGCCGCTGCGGCGATTTCGGATGCCGTTCGTGCGGCGACATCGGCGTCGAGCGTGTCCCCGTTGGCCGCCTTCACGCGCACCTTGAAACGGGACCGGGCGCCGACCTCCACCCAGAGGTACATGGGGAAGTCGTATTCCAGGATGCTGTCCGCGAGATCCGTCGTCTCCGCTGAGACATGGGCGCGCGCGCGATCCAGCCACAGCACCGCCGGAACGCCATCGATGGCCATGATCTCGCCGCCCGGCGGCAGATGCGGATCACCGCTGAGAGTGGCGGAGACATAAAGCCGGCCGTCCCGGATGCGGACCGCGAAGGGGAACGCGCGCGCCTGCGCCTTCTGATAGGCCGCCCAGGCGCCGTATACGCCTTCGACCCGCGTATGGCCTTGGTGGGCCGCCGCTGCGAGGCGCTGGAACCGCTCCTCGGCCTGGCCCCGTGTCATGGGCCGTGTGATGCCCGCCCTCAGTGCCTGGTGGAGATTGTCCAGATCAGCCTCCGGCGTGAAGGCGAAAAGATCGAAGGCATCGGTCTTCAGCCGCTGATACAGCGTGTCCAGATCCGTTTGGACCTGGTCGGCCGGATAACTCTCCTGGATCGTGCCCATGGGCTGCGCGCTTGCTCGTGGCGGAGCCAATGCCAGGAGGCAAAGAAGCGCCGCCGCCTGCGCACAGCGCCCTATCGGCATTTCGGAAACGCGCCGCATGATCCCCCCTTCGCTGGTTTCGTAACCAAGTGGTATGCAATCCAGGGCCGCCCGGATAATAGTTAGGCGCCTATGCAAATGCAAGAACGAGGAACGGATGGCGACGGATCACACCCGCAAGCGTGGCCCCCTGGCGATCGGTGGCCGCCTGCGCCGTCTGGTTGAACGCATGGACCAGGATGCCGGCCGGATTTATGCCGACCTCGGGGTCGTGTTCGAGCAGCGGTGGTGGGGGGTGATGGAGCAGCTGGCCGAGCAAGGTCCGTCGTCGGTGGCGGAACTGGCCCGGGCCCTTGGCATCACCCAGCCGTCGGTCAGTCAGACCCGCCGTTCCCTGGAGGCGGCGGGTCTCATCGAGGCCCAGGCGGATCCCCGTGACGCGCGCAGCCGGCGGCTTGATTTATCCGACCGGGGCCGGGCGCTTTATGGCCGGCTGGCGCCCGTCTGGGCGGCGATGGACGTGGTGGCGGCTGAGCTTGATGCCGAGGCGGCCGACGTGATGTCGACGCTCGACCGCCTGGACGCCGCCCTGGCCCGGGCCTCCCTTTACGAGCGGGTACGCCGGGTGATGAACAGCCAGCAGCGGATGGATGAATAGGCCGCACGGGTCAGAGCGCAGATGCGCCCCGTATGTCGGGGCGGTCGCGGGGCGCCAAAACGGAAAAGACGGACCAAACGAAACGGGCGCGGCAGTGGGTTGCCGCGCCCGTGGTCGATATGGTGTCGTCCGCGCGCCTTTATGGCGCCGTGGGGGCCGTCTTGCCGCGCTTCTGCGGCTTGGCGGCCGCCTTGTACATGTCGGCCGGGTCCCAGACGGCGCCGCGGCGGCGGCGGGTGGGCTTCGATTCATCCGAGGCGGCATCGTCCGCCGTGGTGGCGGGCGCGGGGGCTGACGCCGGGGCGTCCGCGACGTCCTCATCGTGGGACACGGCGCGCAGCAGGCCGGCCACGCAGTCGGCGATGTCGGCCGGCGCGTTGCGCCAGGCGCGCAGCAAGTCCAGGTCGCGACGGGACAGCAGGGGCGAACCCTCGTCCGGCGCGCTGAAGGTGGTGGGGGCGGGCCGGTCGGCGCCGCTTTCCAGGTCATCGAAGAAGAAGGTCAGCGGCACGTCCAGGATTTCGGCCAGGCGATACAGTTTGCCGACGGAAACGCGGTTGGAGCCACGCTCGTACTTCTGCACCTGTTGGAATGTAATACCCAATGCCCGGGCGAGATCCGATTGGCTCATCCCCAAAAGACCGCGACGTAGGCGGATACGGCTCGCGACGTGGCTCTCAATCTTGCCTTCAAGTTCGGCAACAACCGTGTTCTTAGTCCTGCGGGGCATGTGCACTACTCCAAGTCGATGACGCACCACCTCAGTTCATCGGATGGGACGACAACATTACCTACTAAGGTAGGAAGTCAGAATTGGGGCGAGAGTATGGAGATGTCTCGATGCTGACAACTGGCATTATCCCGGCCCACTCAACCTGTCCTCGCGGTTTCCTTCTTTAGAGCTGTTTAGCTGTGAGAATACAATAGTATTCATCTTTCGGGTCTCCGCGACAATCGCTCCGTGCACGCTGGTGGTGTGGGTCAAGCCCTTCAGCGGCCGAAAAGTTGGGAACGGATGGGCCTTGGGAGCGCGACTCGTGACGGGTGCCGTGGTCGTTCCCTTGAGTGCGTATCAGGGTTGGTTCGCCGCCTCATGTCCGCTGCGCGCAAGCCGGGTGTCATAGGCCGTCAGCTGCGCTTTCAGCACGTCCAACAGTTCATTCAGGCTGTCGCGGGCGTAGTCGTCGCGTTGCCGCGCCAGTTCCGCACGGGTCAGTTGAATGAAGGCGGCCACCAATCGGTTATGGACGGCCGCCGCCTGCAACAGGGGGGCGGGCAGGGACTGCGGCGCCAGGGGAACAGAGGCCATATCGCGCATTCCTAGTGGGTGCTGTTTACCCCCGTAGGATAGGGCCCCGCTCATTAATCGCAAGTTAACAGTGGGCTTATAGGTGAATTGCCTAACCTTTTGCGCGAATTAACCAAAAGGTGCCGTCCATCCTAACCGGCCGTGCCCCGCTTCAGGTCGGTTGTCATGGGCAGTTGCCGGGTGCCCGTCCGAATACGGTAGACGTGCAGGTTTTCCAGCACGCGCTGGACGTAGTTGCGCGTTTCATAGATCGGGATGGTTTCCACCCAGTCCACCGGATCCACCGCGTCGATGCGCGGGTCGCCATAATCGCGCAGCCAGTTGGCGACGCGTCCGGGGCCGGCGTTGTAGGCGGCGATGGCCAGGATGTAGGACCCGCCGAAGCGGTCCAGCAGGTCCTGCACATACAGGCTGCCCAGGCGGATGTTGAAGTCCGCGTCATGGGTCAACTTGGTGACGGCGTATTTCATGCCCTCGCGCCGGGCGAGTTGCTGCGCCGTGGGCGGCATCAGCTGCATGAGGCCCAGCGCGCCGGCGCCGCTGGCGGCGTCGACCTTGAAGCTGCTTTCCTGCCGGATCAGGGCATGGATGAGGGCCGGTTCCGGCTGCGGCGGCAGGCGGGAGGAGATGATGGGATAGCCCGCGTCGGCCAGCACGATGCCTTGGCTCAGCGACTGGCGGCTGATGCCCACGCCCAGGTCGCGGCGATGCATCTCCAGCGCCGCCTTGGCCACCAGCACGAAATCGTCGGGCGTCTTGGCGTCCTGTGTCAGTTTGCGCAGGAACAGGTCGACCCGGTCGTCATCGTCCGTCAGCACCTTGTCCAGCAGGCGGGCGGCGCGCACCAGTTCCTTCTTCTCGAACTTGGCATGGGCGTCGGCGGACGGCGTGGGGGCGATGGGAATGGCCTCCGCCTGGCCCAGCTTCTCCTGCGCCATCATGCCGTAGAAGGTGCTGCCCATACGGGCGGCCAGCTCGTACCACTGGCGCGCGCGCTCGGGGTTGCCCAGCTTCTCGCAGGCCCGGCCGGCCCAATAGGCGCCGCGCGACTGTCCGATCGGTGACGACACGCCTTCATATAAATGGGTGAAATGGTCCAGCGCCTGTTCCGGCTTGTTCAGGAACTGCAGCGACAGCCAGCCGGCCATGAACTCCGCCTGGATGAAGCCCAGCCCGTCGGTGACGCCGTGGTTGGCGGCCAGCCGGTAGGCCCGCTGCATCTGGCCCTGGTCCATCAGCCGGCGGGCCAGGATGTGCCGCTCCATCCACCAGGCCTCGGGATGGCCCAATTCCTTTCCCACGTCCTTGGGCAGGTTCTCCACGATCTCCAGCGCGGCGGCGTCCATGTCCTTGCGCCGGCGCCAGCGCAGCCGCTCGTACGTGATGCCGGGTTCGGTCATCAGCGGGGCGGGCACCTGTTGCAGCAGCCGCTCCACCCCCGGATCCAGGTCGGCCATGCCCAGCCGCGCCAGGGCCACGGCCTGGTGGCCGGGATCGACGATGGGCAGCATGCGCCGCGCGTCCTCCTCGTCATTCTCCCACAGCAGGCGGTCCAGGCGGGCCCAGTGGTCGGCGGGACGCAGGATGGCCACGTACTTGGTGCGGAACGTGCGCTCGTCCACCACGCCGAAGTTGCCCTTGATGTAGCGATCGCGGATCAGGCCGATGGCCTTCTCGCTGTCACCCAGGTTCAGGAGGGCGTCGGCATAGCGGTTGAAGCCGGCAGTGGTCAGCGGCGGATGCTTGTCGAACCAGTCGCGTGTCGGCGTGTCGCCGAAGTTGGGCATGCGCATTTCGGCGTTGCGGCGCAACGCCGCCAGGCCGGGCCAGTCCGGATTCTTGTCGATGAAGTCGCTCAGGTCCTGGAAGCTGGCGTCGGTGTCGCTGCGGCTGAGGTCCATCCAGGTCAGGACCTTGTCGGCCAGGGCGTCGTGGCCCCGTTCCGCCAGGCGGTGGGCCTCGCCCCACTTGCCCTTGTCGGCCGCCTTGAAGGCCGCGCGATACGTGCCGATATCGACGGAGGACTGGGCCGACGCCGCGATCGGGCAGGCCAGCAGCGACAATGGCAGCAGCAAGGCCGCCAGCCCCCGTCGCAATGGGGCCCAGGGGGCCGTTTCTCGTCGCTTGTCACCCAGGGGCTGGGCCGCTAAGGTTCGCGCCTTTCGGGTCGAATGCCCACGGAGATTGCAGAGATGACCACCGCCACGCCCACCCTCGCCGGTTCCCTCGTCGCCCTGATCACGCCGTTTTCCGACGGTAAGGTGGACGAGCGCGCCTTTCAGGCCCTGGTGGACTGGCAGATCAAAGAGGGTACGCACGGTCTTGTCCCCTGCGGCACCACCGGCGAATCCCCCACGCTCAGCCATGAGGAGCACCGCCGTCTGGTCGAGCTGTGCGTCGAGGTGGCGGACCGCCGCGTCCCCGTGGTCGCCGGCACCGGCTCCAACTCCACGGCCGAGGCCATCAGCCTGACCAAGCATGCCAAGGCCGTCGGGGCCGACGCCGCCCTGGTGGTGACGCCGTATTACAACAAGCCGACGCAAGAAGGTCTCTACCAGCATTTCAAAGCCATCCATGATGCGGCCGACCTGCCCATCATCATCTATAACATTCCGGGCCGCAGCGTGATCGACATGTCGGTCGCCACCATGGCCCGCCTCGCCGCGTTGCCTAACATCGTTGGGGTTAAGGACGCCACCGCCGATTTGGCGCGGCCCCTGCGCACCCGGGTTGAAATCGGGGCCGATTTCATCCAGCTGTCGGGCGAGGATGCCACCGCCACGGGCTTCCTGGCCCAGGGTGGGGTGGGCTGCATCTCGGTCACCGCCAACGTGGCCCCGCGCCTGTGCGCGGAGATGCACAACGCCTGGAACCGCGGCGACATGGTGGAGATGGCCCGCATCCGCGACCTGCTGATGCCGCTGCACCACGCCATGTTCGTGGAAACCAGCCCGGCGCCGGTGAAGTACGCCGCCCATCTGCTGGGCCTCTGCCGTCCGGAGCTGCGTCTGCCGCTGGTGGAAACCACGCCCGCGACCCAGGAGATGGTGCGCGCGGCCCTGGTCCATACCGGACTGTTGGGCTGATAGGAAGGGCCGGTAAAACCGCCATGGCACGCGCCGACGAACGTAAATACGCCGCTCAGAACCGGCGCGCCCGCTTCGATTTTTTCATCAACGAAACGATCGAGGCGGGCATCATGCTGACCGGGACGGAGGTGAAGTCGCTTCGCGCCGGCCGGGTCAGCATCGCCGAGTCCTACGCCGGGGAGCGGGATGGGGAGTTGTATCTCATCAACGCCCACTTTCCGGAATACCAGCTGGCGGGCCGCTTCTTCCAGCATGAGCCGCGACGGCCCCGCAAGCTGCTGGTCCGCCGCCGGGAGATGGACAAGCTGTTCGCCGCCGTCCGCCGTGATGGCGTCACCCTGATCCCGCTGTCGATCTACTTCAGCGACCGTGGCTACGCCAAGGTCGAGATCGGCGTCGCCAAGGGCAAGAAGAAGGGCGACAAGCGCGAGACGGAGAAGGAGCGCGACTGGCAGCGCGACAAGGCCCGCCTGATGCGGGCCAAGGGCTGACAGGTGGCGACGGAAGGCCGGGTTTTCCCCGGCCTTTTTGTCAGGCGTCGACCGCCAGGCGCACCGCGCGGAACACGTCCTCGAACATGGCGTCGGTTAGGCGGCCGGTGTTGGTGTTGTAGCGGGAGCAGTGATAGCTGTCGAACAGCGTCACCCCCGTGCCCAGGTCATGCCGGGCGGCATGGCCGAAAGGGTGGGCGGCCTGGCGCAGGCCAAAGGTGCGGATGACGCTGGTGTGGGAGACGGACCCCAGCGCCACGATTGCCCTGAGGTTCGGCATGGCTGCCAGCTCATCCACCAGGAAGGGGCGGCAGGTGTGCGACTCCTCCGGCGTGGGCTTGTTTTCCGGCGGCACGCAACGCACGGCGTTGGTGATGCGGGCACCGATCAGCGTCAAGCCGTCGTCCGCCCGTTCCAGGTACTGTCCCCGGGCGAAGCCGAATTTCAGCAGGGTGGCGTACAGCAGGTCGCCCGCATAGTCGCCGGTGAAGGGGCGGCCGCTGAAGTTGGCGCCGCGCAGGCCTGGCGCCAGGCCCACCACCAGCAGGCGCGCGTCCAGGCCGCCGAAGGACGGCACCGGCCCGTTGAACTTGTCGGGGAAGGCCGCGCGGTTGCGCAGGCGGTAGTCCACCAGCCGGGGACACAATGGGCAGTCATGCCCCGGAGGGGCAGGGGAGCAGTCATGCCCCGGAGGGGCGGGGGAATGGCTATCCCGCGGCGGCGTCAGGTTCTGCGTCATGGAAAGGGCGCCCGCTTACATGTCGTGTGGGGCGCCGGATATCATTCCAACGGCGTGGTGTCGAGATGCTGGATGGCATCCACCGCCGGGCGAGGCGCATGGGCGCGGGCGATATCGGGCGCCAGATCCATCAGTTCGATGAAATTGTCCGCCTGGCGGCGCAGTTCATCGGCGATCATCGGCGGGGTGGACCGCACCGTGCTGATCACCGACACACGCACGCCCTTGCGCTGCACCGCCTCCACCAGGCGGCGGAAGTCGCCATCACCGGAAAACAGCATGATGTGGTCCAGGTGCTGCGCCATCTCCATGACATCGATGGCCAGTTCGATGTCCATGTTGCCTTTGATCTTACGGCGCCCGGAGGCGTCCGTGTATTCCTTGGTCGGCTTGGTGACCATGGTGTAGCCATTATAGTCCAGCCAATCGACCAGTGGCCGAATGGGCGAATACTCCTGATCCTCGACCAGGGCGGTGTAGTAGAAGGCGCGAATCAGGCGCCCCTTCTTGCCGCAGAAATTCAGCAAACGCTTATAGTCGATATCGAAATTGAGGGCGCGGGCGGCAGCGAACAGGTTGGCGCCATCAATGAAAAGGGCAAGGCGCTCCTCAGGGTAATGCAGCATTTTTGTATCCTTTGAATATCATATGGCTAGAAATGCAATGGTCTCAATTATGAGTAGCATGTCGGCTTTTTGCCAAACCATCAAGCTCTTTACATAAAGTGAATAGGTTAACGGGTTCAAGCGAGATATGGTCGCACCGCGCCGATTTAAAGCCCCGTCTCCCATTTGAGGTTATCAAAATGGTGGAAATCCGCGAAATTAAGCCGCTGGAACATATTCCGTTCAACCATCCGGGGCCGCTCCGCGCAAGGGACGGGTGCCGCGCGCGGGGGCTGGGGCGCTGTGCGGGGGGCTGGGAATGATTTTCGTGGGGGTGGGGTCGAATCTGTCGGTGCCGGATGTCGGTGGACCACTGGAGGTGGTGGCCGCCGCCGTGCGCGCCTTGGCGGCGGAGGGGGTGTCGATCGCGGCGCAATCGCCCTGGTACCGCAGCGCGCCGGTGCCGGCGTCCGATCAGCCCTGGTATGTCAATGGCGTCCTGCGGGTCGAGACCGCGCTGGACGCCGCCGGCCTCCTGGCGTCGCTGCATAAGGTGGAGGCGGATTTCGGGCGGGTCCGCCGCCGGGTGAACGAGGCCCGGGGGCTGGACCTGGACCTGCTGGCCTATGATGATCAGGTCAGCGCCGACGCGCCCCTGCTACCGCATCCCAGGCTGCACCAGCGGGCCTTCGTCCTGTTGCCCCTTCGCGACCTGGCGCCGGATTGGCGCCATCCCGTCTCCGGCCTGGATCTGGCCGCGCTGATCGCCGCGCTGCCGCCGGGCCAGGTGACGGAACCGCTATGATCGCGGCGGGTGGATGCCCGCCGCGACAACTGAAGAAGGCGTGCGCCGCCCTGGCCGATGCCGGTGTCAGGGATGCTCGATGTCGCGATGCAGGGGGGCGAGTTGGGCCAGCAGCTTGTTCTGTGCGGTGAACGGGACGTGGTGCTTGTCCATGGCGTCCTGCAGGTCTTCCACCAGGGCGTTGAAATGCTCCCGCGAGATCGGGGGCAGGCCCTTGTGCGCGGATGCCATGTCCAGACCCTTGTAGTGACATGGGCCTTCCAGCGCCTGGCAGAACTGGTCTACCAGCTGGGCCTTGATGCGGGTCTGGTTCGCCTTCTCGAAAAAGGGCCGGGTGCGGGCGTCCGCCAGCAGGTTGGCCATGAAATCCTCCATCAGGCTTTGCAGGCCGGCCTTTCCACCGAAGGCCTGGAACGTCGCGTCATCGGCGCGGGCGGCGTGGACGGGGCCGACGCTCAGGGTGAGGGCCAGGGCGAGGGCGGTCACGGCCGCGCGGGACGAGGCCCCGGTGAACATCAGGTGAGGGCGCATGGATTGAGTCCTTGATTGGTTTTAGAAGCCAACCTGCAGCGACAGGTAGGCGGCGTTCTGATGGTCGCGGATGACGATGTTACCCAAGGGGGCGAACGCCACGGTGACCGAGATGTTCTTGGTGGGGACCCAGGCGACGAACAGGTCGTACCAGTCGTCCTCATGGGCGATGGCCAGGTTGTCCGGCTTCTTGCGGTACTCGGCCCCGATGAGGAAATCGCGGGACAGCAGATAGGCGACACTGCCCTCCGGCTCGACATGATAGCTGTCGTCCTTGCCGCCGAACCCCAGGATGCCGATCTGGTTGGCCTTGGTGAACCGCACCGTGGCGTCGACCAGCAGGCTTTGCGCCAGGAACAGTTTGGTGGCCGACACGTAAAAGTCGGTGCCGCCATCATGCCGGGCGCCGATGGCGCGCAGCACGGCCCCCTGGTCGTTGTGCTTATATTGCGCGCCCACAGCGATCTGCGGCAGCCAACTGTCCTGCTCCAGCACCGCGTCGCCCGCCAGGCGCACCTTCGCGCCCACGATGGTCTGGTTGAAGGTGTACCCCTTGCCCAGTCCCAGCAGGGCGCCGACATCCTCGGTGTTGAAGGATTGCCGGGCCACGGACAACTCCACGCGGTTGGCGATGCCGACCAACGCGCCATAGCTGTTCAGGCTGTAGCTGCCGGATTGCACCCGGGTGTAAAAGGCGTTGGCACCCACTTGATCGACGGTTTCGTAACCACCGATGACCGCCCATGGCGTCAGGCCGCCGCCGGCGGCCCCTTCCAGTTGGGTCACGCCGCCGGTCGCCAGCAGTTTGCCGCCAGTGTCATTGGCGGCGGCGGGGCGGGCCAAGCCGGCGAGCAGTAAAAGCCCGCAGAGGCTGGCCGGGAGAAGTGAACAAAGACGCATCGCTTGCAAAAGCTCCGTCGCGTTTCAGGAGGATCACCCCCTTTACGTCGCACAATTGAATTTGGATGCGTCCTCATCCAACCTTCCGTTTCCAGCGTAGATGGGGGGACACGACTGGGGCGTGTCGGGGCGACGGAGGTGGGGCGGTGACGGCGATGACCAGTCTTGAGGTTTTGATGGGCCGCGTCGCGCAGGGCGACCAGGGCGCGTTGCGCCAGATTTATGAGCGCGAGGCGGCGCGACTGCATGGTGTCGCCTTGCGCATCGTGCGCCGGCCGGAGGTGGCGGCGGACGCCCTGCATGACGCCTTCCTGCAGATTTGGCGCAACGCCGGGGCCTTCAGCACCGGCATGGGGTCGGCGGCGGCCTGGATGACCTCCATCGTCCGCTATCGGGCCTTGGACGCCGCCCGTCGCATGGGGCGGGAGAGCCTCACCGACACCATCCCCGATGCCGCCGATGACGCGCCGGATCCCTTGCGGGCCCTGGAGGACGCGCGCGACGCCGCCGGCGTGACGCGCTGCCTGCATAGGCTGGATGAGAAAAGCCGGCGCGCCATCGTTCTCGCCTTCGTGGAAGGCCTGTCGCATGGGCAGGTGGCGGAGCGGTTGGCGACCCCGCTGGGTACGGTCAAGTCTTGGATCAGGCGCGGCCTGTCCTCTTTGAAGGAGTGCCTGGCGGCATGATCCCCGATCATCCTGAAGACCTGGACACGCTGGCGGGTGAGTACGTGCTGGGAACGGCGAACGCCGACCAGGCCCGGTCCGTGGCGGGCGCGCTGGACACCCGTCCCGATTTGCGCGCGGCCGTGCTGGCCTGGGAAAGCCGCCTGGCCCCCTTGACCGCCCTGGCGCCACCGGTTGCTCCGCCGGTCGACCTGTGGCCCCGGATCGAGACCGCCTTGAACGCCGGGCCGGCGTCAGCGGGGCGCCGGTCCAGCGGGGGGACGGTGCATGTCCTGCGGCGTGCCTGGGGCTCGCCCGGTGTCTGGCGCTGGTCGGCGGCCGGCGCCGCCGCCCTGGCGGCATCCCTGGCCTGGTTCGCGGTGGTGCCGGAGCGGGCGCCTCGCTACCTGGCGTTGATGGCGGCCGAGGGGCAGGGCCAGCCGACCTGGCTGGTGGAGAGCCGTACCCGCGGGACCGTGGAATTGACGCCGCTGGCGGCCTGGAAGCCGCCAGCCGGCAAGGATCTGGAATTGTGGAGCATCACCAAGGGGGCCGCGCCCCGGGCCGTTGGCCTGGTTCAGGCCGGAAAACGGCTGCCGTTGCCGCGAACCACATTGGCGGGCGGGGCCGTGGTCCTGGCCATCAGCCTGGAGCCCAAGGGCGGGTCACCCACGGGTGCCCCCACCGGGCCGGTGCTGTACACGGGTGAGGTCCGGCGGGTGGATTGATCCGCCCCGCCGGCCCCGGTCCCCTCCCCGATGACGCCGCCATCGGGGGCCTTATCGTCAAGGCGGGCACGTCAAGGCGGGGCCTTACTGTGCCGCCTTCACCACGTCCACGACCACTTCCATGCTGCTGTGCAGGTCGCAGCCGACGATCACCTGGCCCGCCTGGGTGAAGGTCTGTGACCGTTCCTGGCCCGGCTGCTCCAGGTCCAGGTCGAAGGGAAACAAGGGGGTGTGCGAGACGACATGATGAGGGACGACGTCATCGTTGCGGAACGTGATGGTGTCGCCGACCATGATCTTGATCTGGGAGGGCACGAAGGCGCGGCCCTTCTGGGTGACGACAACCGTGGCCGCCGTCGCGTCGAAGGTCGGGTACAGGGTCGCCGCCAGGGCGAGGCAGCAGCAGGAAATGGCGAGATGGGCGCGCATGGATGTCTCCGGTCCGAGGGGTGGTCGTCTCCCGGTTTGGGTCCCGGTTCGGACGACCATCCGCATTACGGCGCGGGCGGTCCATTGGATGCGGTGGGCGCCCGCATTTGAACGGGGGCCGGCGACGTTTTTCCCGCAACGTCTTCGCGCGTGGCATCCATGCCACAGAGTGGGGGCGGGGAATGTCGGCTTCCTTGCAACCGGGAAACCGGCCCCTTATAACTATGGGATGGTGTTCAGTGCCCCTATTCCCGGCACCCATTTCGTTGTTGGAGTGAGCAAGGTATGGCCCGCGTTACCGTTGAAGATTGCGTCCTGAAGGTTCCGAACCGGTTCGAGCTGGTGATGATGGCGGCCCAGCGGGCGCGGGACGTGGCGGCCGGCGCGCCGCTGTCGGTCGATCGCGACAACGACAAGAACCCGGTCGTCGCCCTGCGCGAGATCGCGGACGAGACGGTGGTCCTGGAGAACCTGAAGAACGCCCTGATCAAGGGCCATCAGCGCGTTCAGGAACAGGACGAGCCTGAGGAAGAGATCATCGAGCTGATGGCTGGCGAGCAGGCCTGGGCCGTGCAGGCCGCCCCCGGTGAGGACGACGATCTGGCGGGTGAGGGCGAGGTCGCCGAGGAACTGGCGCAAGGTGAGGACCTCGGCGACGACGAGGGCCTCTGAGCCGGTGATGGGGCTGGTCGTGCGTGAACGTCCCGTCCCTCCTGGTTTTCCACCCATGGGCTGCTTCGTGACCGCGCGGTTCGCCCTTGCCAAGGCCCCTCTCGCTAAGGCCAGGGGCCGGGCAGGGCGTTCATGATGCGTCAGTACGAGTTGGTTGAGCGGGTCCGGTCCTACGATCCCAACGCGGACGAGGACAAGCTCAACCGCGCCTACGTCTTCTCCATGAAGGCGCACGGCTCGCAGAAGCGCGCTTCCGGCGACCCCTACTTTTCCCATCCGCTGGAGGTGGCCGGTCTGCTGACCCAGCTGAAGCTGGACAGCGCCTCCATCATCACGGCGTTGTTGCATGACACGGTCGAGGACACGCTGACCACCTTGGAAGAGGTGCAGCGCCTGTTCGGGCCGGAGATCGCGCGGCTGGTGGATGGCGTGACCAAGTTGTCGCGCATCGAGCTGCAAAACCTGGAAAGCGACCAGTCCAAGCAGGCGGAGAACTTCCGCAAGCTGGTGCTGGCGATGTCGGAAGACATCCGCGTCCTGCTGGTCAAGCTGGCCGACCGCCTGCACAACATGCAGACGTTGCACTACCTGTCCAAGCCGGAGAAGCGCAAGCGCATCGCTCGCGAGACGCTGGAGATCTACGCGCCGCTGGCCGAGCGCATCGGCATCCAGCGCTGGAAGGACCAGCTGGAAGAGCTGTCGTTCAAGGAACTGAACCCGGACGCCTACGACAGCATCACCAAGCGCCTGCAGGATCTGGAGGAGCAGGGGGCCGGCCGCGTCGACCGCATCATCCATGAGCTGGTCGACACGCTGCACGAGAACGGCCTGCCCGAGGCCACCGTGTCGGGCCGGCGCAAGGCGCCCTATTCCATCTGGCGCAAGATGCAGCGCAAGAACGTGACGTTCGAGCAGTTGTCCGACGTCATGGCCTTCCGCATCACCGTGAACTCCATCGAGCAGTGCTACCAGGCGCTGGGCGTCATCCACGCCCGCTATCCGGTGGTCCCCGGGCGCTTCAAGGACTACGTCTCCACGCCCAAGCCCAACGGCTACCGCTCGCTGCACACCACCGTCATTGGGCCGGAGCGTCAGCGCATCGAGGTGCAGATCCGCACCGACGAGATGCATGAGGTGTCCGAACTGGGCGTGGCCGCCCACTGGGCTTACAAGTCGGACGGTAGCAACCAGCCCAAGACGGAAGGCCGGCAATACCGCTGGCTGCGCGAGCTGCTGGACATCCTGGAGCACGCGGTCCGGCCGGAGGAGTTCCTGGAGCACACCAAGCTGGAACTGTTCCAGGACCAGGTGTTCTGCTTCACGCCCAAGGGCGACCTGATCGCCTTGCCGCGCGGCGCCACGCCGGTGGATTTCGCCTACGCCGTGCACAGCCAGATCGGCGACACCTGCGTCGGCGCCAAGATCAACGGCCGCATCCAGCCGCTGCGCAGCCAGCTGCAGAACGGCGACCAGGTGGAGGTGGTGACCTCCAAGGCGCAGACGCCATCGCCGGACTGGGAAAATTTCGTCGTCACCGGCAAGGCCCGGGCGCGCATCCGCCGCTATATCCGCACCCAGCAACGCGCCCAGCATATCGAGCTGGGCCGGGCGATGATCCAGAAGATCTTCCGCCACGAGGGCTACGATTATTCGGACAAGGCGCTGGACGGCGTCCTCAAGATCTTCCAGTACCAGTCGGTCGACGACCTGATCGCCGCCATCGGTGCCGGCCTGGCCGGCGCCCGCGACGTCTTCAACGCCGTCTTCCCCGGGCACAAGGTTGTGCAGCAGGTGACGCCGGACGAGAAGATCGTCCAGCTGACCCGCGGCAAGGTCAAGCCCAAGGGCAAGGACAGCCCGCTGCCCATCAAGGGCCTGATCCCGGGCATGGCCGTGCACTATGCCCGCTGTTGCCACCCGTTGCCGGGTGACCGCATCGTCGGCATCGTCACCACGGGCAAGGGCGTCACCATCCACACCATCGACTGCGAGACGCTGGAGAGCTTCCACGACAGTCCGGAGCGGTGGATCGACGTCTCCTGGGACAACGAGGCCGAGGGTGCGGACGAGAAGGTGGGCCGCATCACGGTGGTGGTGGCGAATGAGCCGGGCAGCCTGGGCACCGTGTCCACGGTGATCGGCAAGAACGCCGGCAACATCACCAACCTGAAGATCACCCACCGGACGACCGACTTTTTCGAGATGCTGATCGATATCGACGTGCATGATGTGAAACATCTGACCAATATCATCGCCGCCCTCAGGGCCACGCCGGTCATCAATTCCGTTGACCGCGCCCGGGGCCGCTGACCGGCGAAAAGACGGTGCAGGGGAGGGGCCGGCCGCGCCGTGGGGCTTGTGGCGCGAACGGCCTAGACGAAGGTGATACGGCGCTGGCGCCGTGTCGTCCCTAGGTCTAAAACAGTGCAGGTTTGTCAGGAGGGCGACACCCACCCGCCGACACTCATCCCAGGGGCAGCAGGCTTATGTTCCGCCGACGTGAAAAAAGGCCATTCGCTGAAGCCGTGAAGGAAACGTTCTGGCCCACCATGGGTTGGCGCCGGGCCGGCCGGTATTGGATGCACCGCGTGGGCCGCGTGCCCGGCACGCCATACGGCATTTCCGCCGGCTTCGCCAGCGGCGTCGCCATGGCGATGACCCCCTTCATGGGCGTGCACTTTCCGCTGTCCATCGGGCTCGCCTGGCTGTTGCGCGGCTCCATCGCCGCCTCGCTGCTGGGCACCCTGTTCGGCAATCCGGTGACTTGGCCCTTCATCTGGCTGGCGACCTACCGCCTGGGGTGCTTCGTCCTGCACACGCATCCCCACGGCAACGGCCCCATGGAGCTTTCGTGGAACGTGCTGCGCCACAGCGCCTGGCAGGTGGTGGCGCCCATGACGGTGGGCGGGTTCCTCTCCGCCGCCCTGACCTGGCCCCTGGTTTTTATGGTGTTGCGTCCCCTGATCGCGCGTTACAAGCATCACCGTATCGCCGCCAGCCACCACCATCCGGTCCTGGAACATCAGCCCAGGTCCGCCGGAGATTGATATGAGCCTCGTGCCGCCGTCCAACTTCCCGGGCCAGCGCCTGCGACTGGGCGTGAACATCGACCACGTGGCCACCATCCGCAACGCCCGTGGCGGCGCCCATCCCGATGTGCTGCGCGCCGCCCATCTGGCCGCCGACGCTGGTGCGGACGGCATCACCGCCCACCTGCGCGAAGACCGCCGCCACATCCGGGACAGCGACATCGACCGCCTGATGTCGGAGATTTCACTACCGCTGAACCTGGAGATGGCGGCGACGGAGGAGATGCTGGCCATCGCCCTGCGCCACCGTCCGCATGCGGCCTGCCTGGTGCCGGAACGCCGGCAGGAGCGGACCACGGAGGGCGGGCTGGACGTGGTCGGCGGATACGATCATCTTGCCCCCCTCATCGGCCGCCTGAACGACGCCGGCATCCGCGTGTCATTGTTCATCGCGCCTGAACGGGACCAGCTGGACGCCGCCCGCAAGGTCGGCGCGCCGGTGGTGGAACTGCACACCGGCCGCTACGCCGATGCCGAGGACGCCGCCGAGGTGGAGATGGAACTGGCGCGTCTGGCGGACGCCGCCCGGCACGCGGAGGCCATCGGCCTGGAATGCCACGCCGGCCACGGCCTGCGCTTCGACAATGTCGTGCCGGTCGCCGCCTTGCCCCAGCTGCGGGAATTGAACATCGGCCATTTCCTGGTGGGCGAGGCCGTCTTCGTCGGCCTGGAGGGCGCCATCCGCCAGATGCGCGTATTGATGGACCAGGCGCGGGCCATTTGATGAGTCCCGGCGCTTTCCAGCCCGGGAGCGTGATCCTGGGCATCGGCAACGACCTGATCGACATCACCCGCATCGAGAAGACGCTGGCACGCTTCGGACAGCGCTTCGTCGAGCGGGTGTTCACCGATGTGGAACAGGCCAAGTCGGACCGTCGCGCCAAGTCCGGCGGCCGGGCCGCCAGCTACGCCAAGCGCTACGCCGCCAAGGAGGCCTGCTCCAAAGCGCTGGGCACCGGCTTCCGTGAAGGCGTGTTCCACCGCGACATGGGGGTCATCAACCTGCCCAGCGGCCAGCCGACATTATGTCTCACCGGTGGCGCCTTGGAGAGGTTGCGGGCGATGACCCCGCCGGGCATGGTGGCCCGCATCCACCTGACGCTGACGGATGAGCCGCCGCTGGCCGAGGCCTTCGTCATCATCACCGCGGCGCCGGCCGATGGGGTTGGCAATGGCCCGGGCAACAGTGGTATCGCTTGAAAATCCTGGTGGGGCCGCTAGATCGGTGCCACCCACTCTACGAGGTTGTTTCGTCCTATGAGCCAGAATGATCGCGTCGGCCGCGCGGCCACCCAACCGCAGGCGGAAAGCTGGGGCGACGTGGTGCGGACGGTCATCTATGCCCTGGTGATCGCGCTGGGCGTGCGCACCGTGGCGTTCGAGCCGTTCAACATCCCTTCGGGATCCATGATCCCGACCCTGCTCATCGGCGACTACGTTTTCGTGTCCAAGTTCAGCTACGGCTACAGCCGCTTCTCCCTGCCGCTGGGCCTGCCGCTGTTCCATGGCCGCATCATGGGCAGCGTGCCGGAGCGGGGCGACGTGGTGGTGTTCCGCCTGCCGACCGATACCAGCCAGGATTACATCAAGCGCGTCATCGGCCTGCCCGGCGACCGCATCCAGATGATAGACGGCATCCTGCACATCAATGGCGAGCCGGTGAAGCGCGAGCGCATCGCGGACTACACGATGGAGACGCCGTTCGGTCGCGAGAGCAGCGTGCCGCGCTATATCGAGACCCTGCCCAACGGCGTGCAGCACACCATCATCGAGATCATGGGTGACGAGGGCGGCCTGGACAACACGCCGGTCTACACCGTGCCCGAGGGCCACATTTTCTGCATGGGCGACAACCGCGACAACAGCCAGGACAGCCGCGTCCTGACCGTCGTCGGCTACGTGCCGCTGGAGAACCTGGTGGGCAAGGCCCAGTTCAAGTTCTTCTCGCTGGAGGAGGGGGTGCACTTCTGGGAAATCTGGAAGTGGCCGACCGCCATCCGCTTCGGCCAGATCTTCAACAAGGCGCATTGACGCCATGGGCACGCCCGTCGCCCCTGGCGCCAACCCGCTGGACACCGGCGGTGCCGATGTCGCGACGCTGGCCGCCGCCTTGGGCCATGTCTTCACCGATCCCCGCCACTTGCTGGAGGCGGTGACCCACCCCAGCGTGGCTGGTATCGGACGCGGTCCCCGCGCCGCCACCGGTCACTATGAACGGCTGGAGTTCCTGGGCGACCGGGTGCTGGGCCTGGTCATCGCCGGCTGGCTGCTGGAGCGTTTCCCCGACGAGAACGAGGGCGGCCTGGCCAAGCGCCACACCGCGCTGGTGCGGGCCGAGGCCCTGGCGGGCGTGGCCGAAAACCTTGATCTGGGCCGCTATCTGCGCCTGGCCCCGGGTGAGGCCGACGCCGGCGGCCGGGCCAAGCCCGCCATCCTGGCGGACGCGTGCGAGGCGGTGATCGGCGCCCTTTACCTGGATGGCGGCCTCGATGTGGCCGGCGCCTTCATCCGCAGGCATTGGGCGGGCCGCATCGACGCCGCGGAACTGCCCCCGGTGGAGCCCAAGACCTCCCTGCAGGAATGGGCACTCGCCCGTGGTCTGCCCCTCCCGGTCTATGAGCAGGTGTCGCGTAGCGGGCTGGACCATGAGCCGGTCTTCACCGTGCGGGTGGCCGTCCAGGGCAAGGGCAGCGAGATGGGCAGCGGCCCGTCCAAACGGGCGGCGGAGAAAGTCGCGGCGCTCCAGTTGCTGAAGCGCCTGGAGACGCCCTGACGGGGCACCCGTCCTTTGCGACGGTGGTGGATGGATGGGACCTCAAGCCGTGCGCACGTCATCCAGGAATCGGCTGATGGCCGCGGCCAAGGCCTCCGACCGATGAGTCAGCCCCTGGGCGGCGCCCGAGAGGTTGTGTGAGGCTTCCGTGGCCCCGGTGGCGCCGCGGAGGACGCTTTCCACCCGGGTGGTGACCTGGGCCGTGCTTTCGCCAGCCAGATGCACGCTTCTGACGATTTCATCCGTCATGCGCGTCTGTTCCTCCACGGCGCCGGCGACGGCCAGGCTGGAGTCACGCATCGCCTCTATGGTCGTGGCGATGGCGTTCAAGGCCGCGACGGCGGTCTGGGCCACGTCCTGGATTTCGCCGATCTGACCGCCAATCTCTTCCGTCGCCTGCGCGGTTTGGCGCGCCAGGGACTTCACTTCGGCGGCGACGATGGCGAACCCGCGGCCGGCTTCGCCGGCGCGCGCCGCCTCGATGGTCGCGTTCAGGGCCAGCAAATTGGTTTGTCCGGCGATCTGGGAGATCATCTTGACGACCATGCCCACCTTGTCGGCGGCACCGGTCAGACCTTTTACCAGGGTATCCGTCCGTTCCGCCTCCGCCACCGCGTCCTGCGCGGCACCTATGGATACGTCCACCCGGTTCCGGATTTCGGTCAGCGCGTCGGCGAGGTGGGTCGTGGCGGTCGCAACCTTATGGACATTGTCCGCGGCGGTATCGATGGCGCTGGCCATGCCGGTCGACGCGTCGCGGGTTTCATTCGCGCCCAGGGCGATGGTCCGCGCCGTTTCCTCCAACTGCCGCACGCCGGCCAGGGTTTCCTGCAACGTGGACCGGGCGGCGCTGTCAAAGGTGGCGGACAGGTTGGCGATCAGATGGGCGCGTTTGCGCTCGCTGTCGGCGGCCTTGCTTTGCTCATGGTGCAGCAGGGAACGTTCGGTTTCGTGATCCACCAGGACGGCGATGGCCGCCGCCATGCGTCCGATCTCATCACTTCGGCGGCTAAGGGCGGGCTCGATGGCCAGATCCTGGGCCCCGGCGGACAATCGGTGGGCGATGTCCGTGAGGGTGGCGAGTGGACGGGCGATGCCTTTGGTGATGAAGCGGAACATGGCGGTGATGACGCTACCCAGCACCAAGGCGCCGATCACTAGCACGAGATAGGTGACAAGGATGGATTGGGACACCTGCCGTTTGGCCCCATCCAGGATGGCGGCCTCCCTGCCCTTGATGGCGGTGATGGTCTCCTGCAGGCTTGCCGCCGCCCGTTCCAGGCTGCCGCTGAAGGTCAGGGTGGTGGCGACATCGCCATCGATGATGTCGAGAAGGTCGGCGCTTTTCTTGACGTATTTGCGCAGAAGGGGTTCCAGCGCGTCCAGATTCTGGACTTGGCCGATGGCGGTCGCGACGGCAAGGAATTGGGGGCTCCCCCGGTCCACCTGAGCCGTCAGCGCCTGGACCTGCTCCTTGGCGACCCGCACCTTGTCCGCCTGCGCGCCGGTGGCCGCCAATGCCACCAGTTCGTAAAGCGCTCTGCGCTGGTTGGCCAGGGTGATGGTGAAATTGTCGATGATGGCGTCGCTTTCCACCCCTTGGACAAAGGCGGAGTCGGCCTTGGTCGCCAGTCGATGAACCGATACGACTTGAACGAGATTGAGGCACAGCGTCGCACCAGCGAGCAGGAAAAAGAGTAAAGAAACCCGTCTGGCGATCGACATGCCAGCCTCCAGAAATCAAAATTGGATGATCGATCGGACTCTACCGCCTGTCTGGGGCTACTGCTTATAGATGCCCGAGCACACAGCCAGATCACTGTCCACCTGGCAGTACATTTCCTTGGGTTCTATCTTCTTGGTGGAGGGATTTGTGAACTTGTAGTCCTGCCAGAAGGTCTTGTTAGCCTTGGCGAGGGCCATGCGCTCCTGGATGTAGAGCTTCCCGTCCACATCCTCGGCGTCGCTCAGGTTCTTGCCGATGAGTTTCGCGTTGGCGCCGTGCGCCAGGCATGTGCCGGTCAGATCGTACACGACCACGTAAAGGTCACGGTCGGTGTAGGGCCCGCCCGCGGTGCTGAAATCGGCGAGGGCCTTTTCGCGCCCCACCTCTTTCAGGTGGGCGACGGCGCGAGTCACCATGGCCACAGCCTCCGTTTTGGTGGCTTGACCTGCGGCCCAGGCAGGCGTCGCCAGCCCGATTGCCACGACTAGGGGCAGGTAAACGCGCGAAAACATGGGACCCTCACCGGAATGGTCGAAACTCATGCTGTGGACATGTTGTCGACCAATACGACCTGGCGTAGTGACCGGGAGGATAGGCCGGGCGTTAATCGGTTCCTCATGTTTCATTGATCTGCGCGGGCAGTGAGGTATTCGGGGGCTCATCGGCGGCCGGGACTTTGTCTTGACCGGCGCGCGTGATCCGGCATTCTCGGCCGTGTCGTTAACCATGTTTCGGGAGGCCGTATGGTCCGCCGTTACGTCCTGGGCGTGGTGGTCAGTGCCGTCCTGACCTTCGGCACGACCGTGCCTGTTTACGCCCAACAGGCGGAGCCGGTTGCCCATTCCATTACGCCCTTGGATATCCGCGTGCTGCGACCCGCCAGCGTGGTCCCCACGACCGACGGGCGGCACCTGGTGTTCGAGGCGGTGATCTCCAATTTCTCGACGCTTCCCCTGACCTTGTCGGCCCTGCGCCTGGGCACGGTGGAGCAGCCGGAGGCGCTGGGCCGGTTCGAGGACAAAGCCTTGGCGGAGCTGTTGCAGAGACCGGGGGGGAAGGCGGCAGAGCCTTCCGCGGAGGGCGGGCCTTCGCCGGCGACCATTGGCGGCAACAGCTTCGCCGTCGCCCTTTTCGACGTTCCAGTGTCGGATGGGATCATGGTGGGCGACGTGCGCCTGGGGCTCAGCATCGCGCCGTTCAGGCCCGGACTGCCCGACACCACGCTGAACGCGACCGTTCCGGTCCCGCTGGACCGGACGCCGGCCGTCGTCCTGTCGTCCCCGCTCATGGGGCTGGGGTGGGTGGCCTTCAACGCGCTGTCCAACACCTCCATCCACCGCACCACGCTCATGGTGGTGGACGGCCAGGCGCGGGTGCCGGAGCGCTACGCCATCGACTTCATGAAGCTGGGCGAGGACGGCCGGGAATTCAGTGGGGACCAGGCGAGCAATGATTCCTGGGCCGGTTACGGCCAACCGATCCTGGCGGTCGCCGACGGCGTGATCGAAAGCATCCGGGACGGCCTGCCCGACAATGTTCCCGGACAGCCGGCGGCGCAGAAGGCCACGTTGGATACCATCGCCGGCAACCAGGTCATCCTGCACATCGGGGGTGTCTACGTGGTCTACGCCCACCTCATTCCCGGCAGCATCGCCGTGCGGCCGGGCCAGGCGGTGCGCCGGGGCCAGGTGCTGGGCCGCCTGGGCAATTCCGGCCAGTCCGACGCGCCACATCTGCATCTGCAGGTGGGCGACCAGGGCCACGTCGCGGCGGCGGACGGCCTGCCTTTCGTCTTCGACGCCTTCACCCTGGCCGGGGTGGTGCCCGATGCCGACGCGCTTGACAAGGGACAGGCCTGGCGGCCCGACCAGGCGCCGCAACCGCGCCACCGGCAGCTACCGGTGGAAAACGCGGTCATGGGATTCTGATGGAATCGGTTTCCCGCTGCCGGGCCATGTACTGGGCGGGTGGAGCGCCCAGGACTTTGCGGAACATGGTGACGAAGCTGCTGGCGCTCTCATAGCCCAGGTCCAGCGCCACCTGCTGGACCGGCGCCCCCTCCGCCATCCGCTGCAGGGCCAACATGATGGTCAGCCGCTGGCGCCATTGGCCGAAGCTCATGCCTGTTTCCCGCGCCAGGAGGCGGGCCAGGGTGCGCCCACTGAGGCCTGTGCGTCTGGCCCACTGCTCCAGGGTCCCGCGCTCTCCCGGCGCCGCCATCATCAAGGCTGCCAGCCGGCGCAGGCGGTCGTCCTTGGGCATGGGCAGGTGGAGGCGTTCCTCCGGCGCCGCCGCGATTTCATCCAGCAGGACGGTGACCAGGCGGGCCTCCGCGCCGGCCTCGGGGTAGAGCTGTGGTAGGGCGGACGCCCGGACCAGCAGGGCCACCAGCAGCGGCGTCACCGCCACCGTACAGCAGTGCGCGGGCATCGCCGCCGTTTCGGCGGGATCTATGAAGGCGTTATAGCCTTCGATCGTCCCCGACACCTGGATGGCGTGCAGCGTTCCGCCTGGAATCCACAAGGCGCAGTTGGGTGGCACCATCCACAGGCCGTTTTCAGCCTCACAGGTGAGGATGCCGCGCAAGGCCATCAGCAGCTGCGCCTTGCGGTGGCGGTGGGGTGCCAGTTCGATGCCGGTGGTGAGCCCGATGACGCCGAACGCGGCGATGGGGCGGGGCACCTCATCCGGGTTGATCAGACCGGCTGGCCAGTCGCCGTCGCTGCCGGCCAAGTCTCTCAGAATGGGCATGGAATTGCTTCCGCTCCGTCATGCGCATGTTGGCGGATTCTCGAAATTATTTGGCATGATTGGCCAATGACGCCAAGCCCCCATCGAGATACCAATTCCCGGACGCCGGCGCTGGGCCGGGCCTGGGAGTATCGATGGTGGACAATCAGGAACTGGGCCGGGAGCGGGGCGACGTCCCCGCAGCGGCACCGGGCGCTGTGACGCGGACTTTGCTGCGGTGGTTCATGCGCTCCGCCCGCGTGGGGGCGATTGAGCGTTTGTCCCCGCGTTTCCGTCGGATCCGGCTGGAGGGGGAGGCGCTTCAGGGCATGTTGTGGGCGCCGGGGCAGAAGATACAGGTCGCCATGGGCACCGGTCTGGCCGCCCGTACCTATACCCCGGTGTCCTGGGAGGGGATCAGGGGGACGACACAGCTGTTGGTGTTCGCCCACGGTGACGGACCGGGCAGCCGGTGGGCCGAGGGGCTGAGGGTCGGAGACCACTGCCAGTTCATGGGCCCGCGCCGTTCCCTGGATTTTCCGGACCGCGAGGGGCCTTGGGCGCTGTTCGGGGATGAGACCTCGTTCGCCCTGGGCTTGGCCTGCCGTATCGCGCTGGGCAGCGGCTTCCGCTGTGTCTTCGAGGTGTCGGACCAGGCGGAGGCCCGGTCCGTGCTGGATGCGGTGGGACTGGGGGATGCGACGTTGATTGGCCGGCTTGCCGGCGACGGCCACCTGACGGCGGCCGCCGACGCGCTGACACGTGCCGCCCGTGACGGGGCGGCGATCACGTTGACTGGCCGGGCGCCAGCCATCCAGCAACTGACCCGGGCACTGAAGGACCAGGGCGTCGCGGCGTCACGGCGCCAGGCCAAGGCCTATTGGGCACCGGGCAAGGCTGGATTGGATTGAGCCCCATGGAGAGACAGATGTCCGCCCAGCATGCCGACACTCCGAACCTGGACGCGCTCTACGATCCCCCCATGGAACACGTCCAGAAGGCGGTGATGCCCGAACTGATCGACTTCCATATCCAGTATCTGCGCAAGGCGGTCTTCTTTTGCCTGGCCACCGGAAGGGATGGTGGACTGGACGCGTCGCCGCGCGGCGGGCCGCCTGGCTTCGTACGGACATTGGACCCGAAGACCGTGGCGTTCGCCGACTGGCCGGGCAACAATCGTATCGAATCCATGCGCAACCTTCAGGCGGACGACCGGTTGGGAATGCTGTTTCTCTTCCCCGGCCTGGATGTCTTCATGCGTATCAACGGGCGCGGCCGCCTGACGCAAGACGCGACCTTGCGCTCCGATCTCGCGGAGGGCGGCAAGGTTCCCAAGGTCGTCGTCGTGGTGACGGTGGATGAGGTCCTGTTCCACTGCGGCAAGGCGCTGAACCGGGCACGCCTATGGGACCCTGCCACCCGGCTGGAACGGGGCAGCCTGCCGACGCCTGGCCAAATGCTGGCCGCCATGACCCGGAAGACCGCTGCCGAGGGGCGGGCGATCGATGCGCATTACGACCATGCGGTGCGCACCGATCTCTATAGCTAACGGGATCAGAGGTTCTCGTGTGCGCCGGCCTCGCCCCGCAGCCAGTAGCCGGACGCCCGCATCCATTGGGGCAGGTGTTTCAGCGTGTCGACGACATGGCCGCGCAGGGCCTTGGCCACCGTGGCCTCCGCCGCGATCCAGACATAGCCGTCGCCCGGCGGCAGGGTCAGCCCCTCCACCACGCGGCGCAGGGTATCGGCGTCGTTGGCGCCCGCGCTATCGCGGGTCACCCAATGCGCCGTCCATTGCGCCTTGGTCTCGATGGCCTGCGCCTCGGCGGCGCTGTCCACGGCCACCACGGTGATGACCGGCACGCCCGCGCGCAGTTCCTCCAGCCGGCGGCCGATGGCGGGCAGGCCCGTCTCATCGGCGATCAGCAGGTACCAGTCGAAATCGTCCGGCACGATCATGGAGCCTCGGGGGCCGCCGACCTCCAGGGTGTCGCCCACCTTGGCGGCCATGGCCCAGGCGGTGGCCGGGCCGGCGTCGTGAAGGGCGAAGTCCAGCGTCAGGGTGCGCTCCTCCCGGCTGAAGGCGCGGGGGGTGTAGTCGCGCATCAGCGGCTCGCCATTCGGCCCGGGGAAGAACAGCTTGATGTGGTCGTCTGCGCCGCGGCTGTCGAAGTCCGCCAGCTCGGGCGAGGTCAGGACCACGCGTAGCATCTTAGGCGTGAGGTGGGTCACGCTGACCACCGTCAGGGTGCGGCGGCGGGTGTCGAAGCGCATGCGGCCAATCTGGTGCCGCTGTTGACTGTCAGTCATTCGGTCTCTCGTGTGTCGCTGTTCAAAATCTCGGCCGTGGCGCGGCGCAGGATGTCGGCCAGGCGCCGGGCTTCGGCCGCGTCGCATCCACGCTTGGCGTACATCGCGCTTTTCAGCGCGTGGCGGGCGCGGTGCAGTTCCTCCGACGCTTCGGGGTCGGCGTCGGTGACACCGGCGAAGGCTTCGCGCACCTGGTCCATGCGTCCGCCGATGCGCCCCAGCGCCTCCAGGATGGCCAGGGCCGTGCCCCGGTGGCCGTCCAGATGGGCGCGGCCGGCGTCGGTGAGGCGGTAAAGCTTGCGGTTGCCCTCCGGCTCCGCCACCGCGTGGCCAATCTCATCCAGATAGGTCAGGGCGGGATAGATCACCCCCGGACTGGGGGCGTAGAAGCCGCCGGAGCGTTCCTCCAGCGCGCGGATAAGCTCATAGCCGTGGGCGGCCTTCTGCTCCAGCAGGGCCAGCAGGACCAGTTGCAGGTCGGATGACGACAGCTTGCGGCCGCCGCCGGGCATGCCGCCCCCGCCGCCCCAGAAGCCGCCGCCGTGCCGCCAGTGAGGCCCACCTCCGGGACCGCCCCGCCCATGCCCGCCGCCAAACCCGCCCCCATGCCCGCCCATGGCCAGGAAAGGGGGAGGTGACGATGTGTTATCGGAAAACATATCGTACGATATAGCGAACGATAGCAATCCGACAAGAGGGGCTGAAAAGAAAAACGCCCCCGACGGGGCGAACCGGCCGGGGGCGCAGGGTGTGGAATGTGAGGGGTGGGCTCAGCGCTTGGCCGGCACGGCCTCCACCGGGGTGGCCTTGGGCAGGGTGATGCCCTTGGCGGCGGCGGCCGCGCGCAACAGCACCGGCTGGTCGGAGATGATGCCGTCCACGCCCATGTCGATCAGGCGGGCCATGTCTTCCGGCTTGTTCACGGTCCAGGGGATGACGGTCAGGCCCAGGGCATGGGCATCGGCCACCAGCTTGGCGTCGATGTCGGTGTAGAGCGGCGACCAGACTTTGCCGCCGGCGGCCTTCACCGCCTGGGGCACGCTGCCGCCATGGTCCACGGGATCGAAGCCCGCCGTCCACGGCAGCTTCGCGGTCAGGCTGACCGACGGCTCGCGCGGGTCCTGCTCCGTCAGGTAGACGGTGGGGATGTGCGGCGCCTTCTTCTGCACCACCTGCAGGGTGCGCCAGTCGAAGGATTGGATCAGCACCCGGTCCTCGAACTTCTCGGCCTTCAGCACATCCAGCACCTTATCCACGAATACCTCCGGCGTGGGGCTGTCCTCGGGATGGCTGGGATCGATCTTGGTCTCGATGTTCATCTTCACGGTCTTGTTGCCCGACCGCTTCACCAGGTCGATGACCTCCTTCAGGGTGGGGATAGGCGTGCCAGGAATGGGGCGCTGGTCGGGGAAATGGCTGCCGTAGGCGCTGCCGGGGCGCAGTTGGCCCACGTCGTATGTCTTGATCTGGTCCAGCGTCAGGCTGAAGAAGGCCGGGGTGGGGGCGGTGACGTAGGTGCCGTCGGGGCCCTTGGCCAGGTCGGGGTTCAGGTGCCGCTCATGCGAGATGATGACCGCGCCATCCTTGGTGATGTTCATGTCCATCTCCAGGGTGGTCACGCCCAGCGACAGGGCGTGGGCGAAGGACTGCAGCGTGTTCTCCGGCCACAGCGCGCGGCCGCCACGGTGGGCCTCGATATCCAGGTCGCGGGCGGAAGCCGTGGCGGGGACCAGGGGAAGGGCCAGCAGGCCCAGAAGAGCCAGATGGCGTCGGGCCAGGCGGTGCGGCAGGGACATCGGGGCGGGCTCCTGATAGACTGGGACCGGGACGGGGCGTTAACCCTTTGGTTTTTGAGCTATAGCCTGCGCGTTCCCGGCCCTCGTGTTAAATTTCCGAGGCGGTGGCGTATGGATCGGCCGCACGCAATCCTTGGATGCCGGACGGCCGCTGGTGTTGCGGCCCCGGCTGTGTCATGAACCCGCCCATGCGGCGGCGGGCGGGTGCCAAGGGGCGTCCCGGCCCGCCGTTTTCTTGAGGACAGGCCCTCTTTTCGAGGAATTACGGTAATGAGCGACGTCGAACACGGCCAGGACGGCCTTCTCCCCGACCCCCACAAGGACGCCGCCCAGGACGTCCACGACCAGGCAGCACCGGAAACGGAAGCGCCGGAGGGTGAGGAAGACCATGTGGACGACGAAGACGACTTCGAGGATGAGGACGAGGACGGCGAAGAGGACGAGGGTGAGCCCCTGGCCCCGATGCGCTGCGGCTTCGTCGCCCTGGTGGGCGCGCCCAACGCCGGCAAGTCCACGCTGCTGAACGCGGCGGTGGGCAGCAAGGTCTCCATCGTCAGTCCCAAGGTGCAGACCACCCGTTCCCGCGTGCTGGGCATCGGCATGCACAAGCGCGCCCAGATCCTGTTCGTGGACCTGCCCGGCATCTTCACGCCCAAGAAGCGGCTGGAGCGCGCGATGGTGGCCGCCGCCTGGTCCGGCGCGGAAGAGGCCGACGTGGTGGCCGTGCTGGTCGACGCGTCGCGCCGCGTGGATGACGACACCAACGGCATCATCCTGCGGCTGACCCAGTCCAAGCGCAAGGCCATCCTGATCCTGAACAAGATCGACCTGATCCCCTACGAGCGGCTGCTGGAACTGGCGGCGCGCTTCAACGAGACGGGCGTGTTCACGGACATCTTCATGATCTCCGCCCTGACTGGCAACGGCTTGCCGGACCTGCTCGACAACCTGGCCAACCGCCTGCCGGAAAGCCCGTGGCTCTACCCGGACGACCAGCTGTCCGACATGCCCATGCGCCTGCTGGCCGCCGAGATCACGCGCGAGAAGCTGTTCCTGCAATTGCACCAGGAACTGCCCTATGCCATCGCCGTGGAGACCGAGGCGTGGGAGGAGTTCGACGACGGTTCCGTCAAGATCAGCCAGCTGATCTACGTCCAGCGCCCCAACCAGAAGGCCATCGTCCTCGGCAAGAACGGCGCCAAGATCAAATCGGTCGGCGCCGCCGCGCGCACGGAGCTGGAGGAGATCCTGGACCGCCGCGTGCACGTCATGCTGTTCGTCAAGGTGCGCGAGGACTGGGCGGAAAAGCCGGACAGCTACAGCCAGTGGGGGCTGGACTTCAACGCGTGAGGGCGCGGACACCCTGTCGATCCGGACACTGCGGCTGGGATTTCAGGCCCTGAAATCCTGCACCGTCGGTGTCCAGCGCGAGGGGCGGGTGAGGGACGACAGGTCGATGTCGCGGCGCTTGGGCCGGGACATGCCTTTGGAGAAGAACCAGCCCTGGCCCATGGCGCAGCCCAGGCTGCGCAGGCGCAGCACCTGCTCCGCCGTTTCCACATGTTCCGCGATGGCGGTCACCTTGAGGCTGCGACACAGCGTCAGCATGGAGACGACGATGGACTCCTCCCGGTGGCTTTCGCACATGCGGCTGACGAAGGAACCGTCGAGCTTCACATAGTCGAACTCCAGGGCGCGGACATAGGTGAAGGAGGCCATGCCGACGCCGAAATCATCCAGGCATACCGGAAACCCGCGCTGACGCAGCCCGTTGAGCGCGCTACGCGCGCGGGCCAGGTCATCCAGGCGCCCGGTTTCGGTGATTTCAAACAACAGCCGCCCCGCGAGGCTGGGCCGGGTGGACAACTGGGCCATCAGCGCCTGCATGAACAGGTCTGATGAGACGGAGGCGGCGGACAGGTTCACCGCCAGCGATATGTCGCCCGGCGCGGTCTCCAACTCCCGCATCGCCATGCCGCAGACCGCCATGTCCACGTCGTTGATGACGCCCACCTCCTCCGCGAAGGTGATGGAGGGACCCGGACGTTCGCCGTTGATGCGGCACAGCACCTCGAAATGGTGGGTTCTGCCGGTGGAAAGGTCATGGATGGGCTCGAACGACAGGGCGAGGCGGCTGCCCTTCAGGTCGCCGCGCAGCTTGGCCAACCGGCCCATCGCGTCGCGGGCGAAGTCGGCCACGATGGAGGAGGAGGAGGACAGGGCGTCCATGTCCTTGATCCCGTCCTCGGCGAAGCGGCGTAGCGCGTAGAGCATGAGGCGGGCGCGGTCGGGATGGCTGAGGGCGAACCCGGTGGCGTCCAGCGTGCGCGCATCAACCTCCAGCGGTTGGTCCAGGCCCAGGTCATGGGCCAATTGCACGATGTCGCGCGCGATCAGGTCGGCCAGGTCGGTCGGCGTCATGACGCCAAAGCGATTTTCCGCCAACCGTCCGGCCACGGCCTCCGGTCCGCTGTATTGGCGCAGGACGGCGCCAATCTCGGTCATCAGCACGCGGTCCTGATCCTCGGTCAGATGGGCGCGGATCTGCTGCAGGTTGCTCATCTGGACGAGCGTCAGGGCCTTCGACGTCCCGCCGTCCTCGGCGGCGAAAGAGGCCACCGCCGCCTTGGTGAAGGCGTTGGGAATCAACAGCTGCGTCTGGGCGTCGACATCGCCATCCGCAGGCGCCACCGGCTGCTCTCGGTTGCCATATTGGCTCAAGGTGATGTTCAGCAGGGGGGAGTCCTGCATGCGGTAGACCGCCATGGTGCAGGGCAGGGCGCCGCCCTCTTGGTGCCGCAGGCGGATCAATCGCGGCGGCGCCCGGTCGTTCTCCCGAAGGGTGGCCAGCACGCGCCGCACGAGCGCCTGATCCGCCGGTGCCAGATAGTCGAACAACAAACGGTTGATGAGATCGGCATCCGTCATGCCCATCAGCGCCAGGCAGGCGCCGGTGGCAAAATGAATCACACCCAGCGAATCAACTTCAAGGAGAAGGTCGGCGTTCGCGAAAGCAAACCCAAGATAACGCTTGGTACGCTTCATTCTACCTGCCCTAGTCAATTAGCCCCGTCGGGCGACGGTGTTGATCTGTGACCGCACTATTTCTTCCCAGATCAGCCCGCTTATTCGGGGAAGATCCAGATATCAGGATTCCACAAGGGAGAATCGGCAGAACGCGGGGCGCCGCTTACTATCCCTTGGGATAGGTTATAAGGTGTTTTTTCTAAAAATATAGCCGCCTTTTGGGGAGGCGCCACTATTGGATAAAAAATCCTGTGGGTAACGCACTTCATCGACTGGACAAAGCGGAATCATTTCAGCGAAAACTTGTTTCTATTTTATTTGGTATTTTATTCAATTTTGGGGCTCCACTCGTCGCCGTCACGGATCGCCGCGACCGCGACGCGCGCTTGACCCTCCTATGGTGGGAGGGTCTATTGCTAGGGGACATCGCGTCCAGGAGACCGGCATGTCCCATTCCGCCGCCGCTACCCCGTCCATCCCCCAGCCCATCGACATCCCCGTCGCGGGCATGACCTGCGCCAGTTGCGTGCGACGGGTGGAGAAGGCCATCGCCGCGGTGCCGGGGGTTGTCCATGCCGCCGTCAACCTGGCGGCGGAGCGGGCGCATGTTCAGCTGGACCGGGGTGGCCGGCTGCCCGATGTGGTCGACGCCATCCGCAAGGCGGGGTACGACCCCGGTACCCACACCGTCGACTTGGCCATCCAGGGCATGACGTGCGCCGGCTGTGTCGCGCGGGTGGAGAAGGTGGTGCGCGCGGCGCCGGGCGTGGTGGAGGCCGCCGTCAATTTGGCGACGGAGCGGGCCAGCCTCACTTTGGTGGACGGGGCGGACCTCGACGCGGTGATCGCCGCCGTGGCCAAGGCCGGCTATGACGCCCGGCCCATAGGCGCGAATGACGGCGCCGGCCAGACGGACCGGGAGCGGGCGGCGCGGGCGGCGGAGATCAGCGCCCTGAGGGGCGCGGCCGCTGTGGCCGCCGCTGCGACCCTGCCCCTGTTCGCGGTGGAGATGGCGCGGCACGCCGTCCCCGGCTTCCACCACTGGCTGGCCGCCACGGTGGGCGAACAGCCGTGGCGCTGGGTCAGCCTGGTGCTGGCGGCCTTCGTGCTGGCCGTGCCGGGCGGCCGCTTCTTCGCCAAGGGCGTCCCCAATCTGCTGCGCGGCACGCCGGACATGAATTCCCTGGTGGTGCTGGGCGCGGGCGCCGCCTTCCTCTATTCCGCCGTCGCCACCGTGGCGCCCCTGGTGGCACCCGGTCTGCTGCCGGCCGGGACCGACAACGTCTATTTCGAGGCAGCAAGCGTCATCGTCACCCTGATCCTGGTGGGGCGCCTGTTCGAGGCGCGGGCCAAGGGCCGCACCAGCGAGGCCATCAAGCATCTGCTCACCCTGCAGGCCAAGACGGCGCGGGTGGAGCGGCGGGGCCAGGTGGTGGAATTGCCCATCGCCGAGGTGGTGGTGGGCGACATCATCCTGGTGCGCCCGGGGGAGCGGGTGCCGGTGGACGGCGCCGTGCTGGACGGATCGTCCTACGTCGATGAGAGCATGATCACGGGCGAGCCGCTGCCGGTGGAGAAGGGGCCGGGCGCCGCCGTCGTTGGCGGCACGGTCAACAAGGCCGGGGCCTTCCGGTTTCGGGCCGAGAAGGTGGGGGCGGCCACGCTGCTGTCCCAGATCGTGCGCATGGTGGAAACGGCGCAGGGCGCCAAGCTGCCCATCCAGGCGATGGTGGACCGGGTGACGGCCTGGTTCGTGCCGGCGGTCATGGTGGCGGCCCTGCTGACCTTCGCCGCCTGGTACTTCTTCGGGCCCGCGCCCGCGCTCAGCTATGCCCTGGTCAACGCGGTGGCCGTGCTGATCATCGCCTGCCCCTGCGCCATGGGCCTGGCCACGCCCACCTCCATCATGGTGGGTACGGGCAAGGCGGCGGAACTGGGCATCCTGTTCCGCCAGGGTGACGCCTTGCAGGGTTTGAGGGACGTGACCACCGTGGCTTTCGACAAGACCGGCACCTTGACCCTGGGCCGGCCCACCCTGACCGACCTGGCGGTGGTGGACGGGTTTGAGGACGGCGAGGTGTTGCGCCTGGTGGCGGCGGTGGAGGGCCGGTCCGAGCATCCCATCGCCCAGGCCATCGTCGCCGGAGCGCAGGCGCGCGGCCTGACGCCGCCGGTGGCCGAGGGCTTCCAGGCGGTGCCTGGCTTCGGGGCGCAGGCGCGGGTGGATGGGCGCGTCGTCGCCGTGGGCGCTGATCGCTACATGGCCCGCCTGGGCATCGGCGTGGCACCCGTGGCCGAGACGGCGGCGCGACTGGGTGGGGAGGGCAAGAGCCCGCTCTATGTCGCCATCGACGGTCATCTCGCCGCCATCCTGGCCGTGGCCGATCCGGTGAAGCCGGAGGCGGCCGAGGTGGTGCGGGCCCTGCACGCCGCCGGCCTGAAGGTCATCATGGTCACCGGCGACAACCGCCGCACCGCGGAGGCGGTGGCCCGGACCCTGGGCATCGACGATGTGGCCGCCGAGGTGCTGCCGGAAGGCAAGGTGGCGGCGGTGAAGGACCTGCAGCGTCGCCACGGCCGAGTGGCTTTCGCCGGTGATGGCGTCAACGACGCGCCGGCACTGGCCACCGCCGACGTGGGCCTGGCCATGGGGGCCGGCACCGACATCGCCATCGAGGCGGCGGACGTGGTGCTGGTGCGCGGCGATCTGCGGGGTGTGGCCACGGCCATCGCGCTCAGCCGCGCCGTCCTGGGCAACATCCGCCAGAACCTGGCCTGGGCCTTCGGCTACAACGTGGTGCTGATCCCGGTGGCCGCCGGCGCCCTGTACCCGCTGTGGGGCCTGCTGCTGTCCCCCATGGTGGCGGCCGGCGCCATGGCGCTGTCCAGCGTCAGCGTGCTGACCAACGCGTTGCGGCTGCGCCGCTTCCGGCCCCTGTGAGGGCACGCCTATGAATATCGGCCAGGCCGCCAAGGCGTCGGGCGTCAGCGTCAAGATGATCCGCTATTACGACGCGGTGGGCCTGGTGCGTCCGGCCAGCCGGTCGGAGGGCAACTATCGCGAATACGACGCCCGCGAGGTCAACGAACTGCGCTTCATCAGACGCGCCCGCACCCTGGGCTTCGACATGACGGAGATCGCCCAGCTGCTGTCGTTGTGGCGTGACCGCGACCGCCCCAGCCGCGAGGTCAAAGCCATCGCCCAGCGCCACCTGGCCGACCTGGACACCCGCATCCGCGAGATGCAGGCCATGGCCGACACGCTGCGCCACCTGGCCCACTGCTGCGCCGGCGATGACCGCCCGGACTGTCCCATCCTGGAGGATTTGGGGGGCGCGACGCCGGAGGCCGTTCACACCACCCTGTAGACCCGGATCAGGACGGCGTGCCGCTCCGGCGGCAGGCCATGGACGGTGCCGACGAAAATACCCCGATTGAGCCAGGCGTGGGGCCCCTCGGGCGCGGTGAAGTCGAGGACGGAGTACGCGTAAGCCACCTGGCCCGGCGGCGCGTCGATGAGCGCCCGGTTGTTGACGGTGATGATGGCGCCGTCGTCGGTCTTCAGTTCATAAAGGGCGTTCAGCAGCACCACGCCATCGGACCGCGTCAGTTGCCGGTCGGCGCCACCGGCCAGCACGGTTCCCCGGATGCGCGGCCCCTGGAACACGCCGCCGGTGATGGGGATGATGCGGCGCTCCCCCAGCGGCGACTTGCCCAGTGGAACCATCGGTTCCAGTTCCACCACCGCCTCATAGGTGAATTCCGTGGCGGGCAACCGCAGGGGCACGGTGCTGAGCGGGGTGGGGGGCAGGGCGGTCGGGGGGGCGGCATCGGCGGGTCCCGCCATGGTGGCCGGGGCGACCCCGGCTGTCGCTGCCACCTGCAAAAGCGTTCGCCGGTCCATCGTGCCCGCCTTTTCCATCCCTGGCCCCATTGCTTATTTATATTAATAATTATGGATAAGTACGGTTGGCATTGCAATGCCCCGGCATTGTGACGTGATGGTGCCATCGCCTCGACATTTCCGTCCGGCCCACGCAAACTGCGTCGATGGACGCCATCTTCCGATTACCGGGCGCTGTGCGGCGCGCGCCTGAGGTCGACGCCTGGTTTGCCCAAGGCGATCCTCTGCGCCTCATGATCCAGCCATGGTTCGAGGTCTTGCGCGGCTGCGGCCCGGACGTGGTTGAACTGATTCACGACCGCCAGCCCACGGTCTGCGTGGGTGACGCGGCCTTCGCCTATGTCGGCGCTTACACGGCGCATGCCAGCGTGGGCTTCTTCCACGGCGCCGACCTGGACGACCCCGCCGGCCTGTTGCAGGGTACCGGCAAGCGCATGCGCCATGTGAAATTGCACTGGGGGCAGGCGCATGACGCGGCGGCGCTCACGGCGCTGATCGCCGCCGCCTACCGGGACATCCGGCGGCGGCTGCAAAATTAGGTATGCCCGCGAGAGGCATGCTTACCTTTGGCCCGTTCCGCCAATGTCGTTCCGGGCGCTCACCGCCCCTTGGGCGGCAACCCCCGGAGCGCCGACAGCCCGGCCAGGGCCTCACGCTCCCGGCTGCGGGCGTCCATCAGTTCCTCCACCGCTTCCTTGGGCAGCGGTGGGGAGAAGTAGAAACCCTGGCCGAACTGGCAGTGCAGGCCGCGCAGGAAGTCAGCCTCCGTTTCCTTCTCGATGCCCTCGGCGATGACTTCCAGATCCAGGGCCTGGGCCAGCAGGGTGATGATGCGGGCGATGGCGCTGCGGCGGTCGCTTTCGCCGGCGGCGCGGACGAAGCTGCGGTCGATCTTCAGGGTGCCGATGGGATAGCGGTGCAGGTAGCTGAGGGAGGAGAAGCCGGTGCCGAAATCGTCCAGCGACAGCTTCACGTCCTGGCGTTTCAGGGCCTCCATGATGCCCAGGCAGCGGCCGGGGTCGTCCAGCAGCAGGCTTTCGGTGATCTCCAGCTTCAGGGTGCCGGGGGTGATGCGGTGGGCGTCCAGGGTTTCCGTCACCACCGCCACCAGGTCATCCTCCATCAGCTGGCGGCCGGAGACGTTGACGCTCATGAACAAGTCGGGGCTGAAGCGGCCTTGCCATTCCGCCAGCTGGCGCGTCGCCTCCACCAGGGCCCAGCGGCCCATCTTCAGGATCAGGCCGGTCTCTTCCGCCAGGTGCACGAAATCACTGGGCGGGATCATGCCGCGCTGGGGATGGAACCAGCGCATCAGCGCCTCGAACCCGGCCACGCTGCCGTCGGACAAGCGCACGATGGGCTGGTAGAACAGGCGGAACTGCCGACCCTCCACCGCGTGGCGCAGGTCCGATTCCAGCCGCAGGCGCGTCAGCGCCCGCTCGCGCAGGGCGTCGTCGAACATTTCCACCCGGTTGCGGCCGCTGGTCTTGGCCCGGTACATGGCGAGGCCCGCGTCGCGCAGCATGTCGCCGGCCGAGGCGTAGCCGGAGCCGGAGAGGGCGATGCCGGCGGTCACGCCCATCACCACTTCCTGCCCGTTTTGCAGCACCAGCGGTTCCGCCACGGCCATGGCCAGGCGTTCGGCCGCGTCCACCGCCGCCTTCACGTCCAGCACCCCGTCCATCAGCACGCCGTACTCGTCGGCCGACAGGCGGGCCACCGTGTCGCCGCTGCGCCGCGCGCCATCCAGCCGCGCCCCCACGGCGCACAGCACCTCATCCCCCACCAGGGGGCCCAGGCTGTCGTTCACCGTCTTGAAGTGGTCGATGTCGAAGATCATCACGGCGAACTGCGCCTCTTCCGGGCGGCGCCGACGGCCCAGCGCCTGGCCGACGCGGTCCAGCAGCAGCATGCGGTTGGGCAGGCGGGTCAGGCCGTCGTGGAAGGCGTCGAACAGCAGCTGCTGTTCCGCCCGCTTGCGCGCCGTGATGTCGGTCATGGAGCCGGCCATGCGGATGGCCTCGCCCGCCTCATCCCGGATGGCCACGCCGCGGATCAGCACCCATAGCTCCGCCCCGTCGGCGTGGCGGGTACGCACCTCCTCTTCCAGGTGCGCGCTGCCACCGGCCAGATGGGTGTCGACCGCCGCGCGCAGGCGGGGCCGGTCCTCGCCGTCGATCTGGGCGTACCAGTCCTCCATGGTGCTGGTGCGGGCGCCGCCATTGATGCCCAGCATGGCCGTCCAGCGGGGGGAACAGTAGAGCTGGTCGGTCGCCACGTGCCAGTCCCAAAGGCCGTCGTTGGCGCCCTGCGCCGCCAGGGCGTAGCGCTCCTCGCTGAGGCGCAGCTGTTCCTCGGCGTTCTTGCGGTCGGTGATGTCACGATGGGCGCCGACGATGCGGATAGGCTCCCCGTCGTCGTCCAGCACGACGATGCCGCGGCACATCATCCACAGCACGTGGCCGGCGCGGTGGGTTATGCGGTATTCGATCTGGAAGGGCTTGCCGCCGGCGCTGGCCTGGGCGTCCAGCGTGGCCTGCAGCCAGATCAGGTCATCCGGGTCCACCCGGCTCAGCCATTCATCCGGTGACGTGCCGATCTCATCCTCGGCATAGCCCAGCAGCGCCTTCCAGGACTCGGCATAAAAGACCCGGTCGGTGCGCAGGTCCCAGTCGTACAGGCCCTCGTTGGTGGCGGCCGCCGCCAGGGTGTAGCGCTCCAGCGTCAGTCGGCTGGACTCGTCCGCCGATGCGGTGGGGGCCGGCGGGGCGGGGGAAGACGGGGTGGGGGCGGATGGGGTGTGGGGTGACGGGGCGCCCAGCCGGGCGGGTTTGCTGGGGGTCATGGCCAGGCGCCCTTCAGGGGGTGCGCCGTCCCAGACATGACGGGCCCCTTTGCCAGTCCGCGTGGTGAACCAGCCCCCAAACTCCAACGATGGCCAAAAGGTGGGCTGTACACGCGCCGCTCGGTTCAATGGTTATTAATGCAGGTTATACTAAAAAGCGCGGCGTGGACACCATCGGCCGGCATCAGGCGGCCGTGCCATTGGCATACACTGTCCCGATGGTGCGCGAGCGGGCGTTTACGCTACGGTTTCTCAGGCTTTACGGTTTTTCAGGCATTAGGCGAACCGACGCCTGTCTGCTAGAAGGGTCCCATGGAATGGACTGACGACGCCATCGTGCTTTCGGCCCGCCCGTTCGGCGATACCGCCGCGCTGGTGGTGTTGATGACCCGTGAGCATGGCCGGCACGCCGGCGTGCTGCACGGCGGACAGTCGCACCGCTATCGGGGCGTGCTGGAACCGGGCGCCCAGGTCAGCGCCCGCTGGCGGGCCCGCACCGCCGACCAGCTGGGCACGTGGACGGTGGAGCCTGTGCGCTCCCCCGCCGGGCTGTACCTGGATGATCCCCTGCGCCTGGCCGCCATCATCGCCGCCACCGCCCTGATCGACGCCATGCTGGCGGAGCGGGAGGCCCATCCCGGCCTTTATGATGCCACCGTGGCCCTGTTCGCCGCCTTGGACCTGGACATCTGGCCCGCCGTCTACGTGCGGTGGGAGGTGGGCCTGCTGGAGGAGGCGGGGTTCGGCCTGGATCTCAGCCAATGCGCCCGCACCGGCCTGCCCGCCGGCGCCGCCAATGACCACCTGGCCTATGTCAGCCCCCGCACCGGCCGTGCCGTGTCGCTGTCGGCGGGGGAACCCTACCGCGATAAGCTGCTGCCCCTGCCAGGCTTCCTCATCGGCCTGGGTTTCAACGGCGGCGGGGAGGAGGATGTGGCGGCTGGCCTGCGCCTGACCGGCTATTTCCTGGAGCGCCACGTTTTCGCCCAGCGCCATGCCGAGGTGCCGCCGGCCCGCCAGCGCCTGGTGGACCGCTATCTCCGCGTCCACGGCCTGGCGCCACCGCCGGTGGAGGCGGCGGAGGTCCCGGAAAGGTGAGCTTTCCGGGACATGGCCCATGGATGCGCCATGTCTGGCAATCGCCGCACCATATCTGGTAGTGTCGCCGCATCATGACCGATGCCGCCACCGAGATCCTCGATAAGCCCCTGGCCGACGCGCTGGGCGAGCGTTACCTGTCCTATGCCCTGTCGACCATCGTGTCGCGGTCGCTGCCCGATGTGCGCGACGGGCTGAAGCCGGTGCACCGCCGCCTGCTGTTCGCCATGAGCCAGCTGAAGCTGGAACCCAACACCCCGCCCAAGAAGTCGGCCCGCGTGGTGGGCGACGTCATCGGCAAGTTCCATCCCCATGGCGACGCCTCCGTCTATGACGCGCTGGTGCGCCTGGCGCAGGAGTTCGCCGCCCGCTATCCCCTGGTCCAGGGCCAGGGCAATTTCGGCAATATCGACGGCGATAACGCCGCCGCCATGCGATACACCGAGGCCCGCCTGACCGAGGTGGCCAAGGCCCTGCTGGATGGCATCGACGAGGATGCGGTCGATCTGCGCGCCACCTACGACGGCGACGGCGAGGAGCCGGTGGTGCTGCCGGCGGCCTTCCCCAACCTGCTGGCCAACGGCTCGGCCGGCATCGCCGTGGGCATGGCGACCAGCATCCCGCCGCACAACGCCGGGGAAATCTGCGACGCGCTCAGCCTGATCATCGACCGTGAACTGCTGGCGGCGGAGGATCGCCGCCGCCCGGTGACGGTGGATGAGCTGGTGACCCTGATGCCCGGCCCCGACTTCCCCACCGGCGGCACGCTGGTGGAAAGCCGGGACTCGGTGCGCGAGGCTTACCGCACCGGCCGGGGCGGCTTCCGCCTGCGCGCCAAGTGGGAGGCGGAGAAGCTGGCCCAGGGCACCTGGCAGATCATCGTCACCGAGGTGCCCTACCAGGTGCAGAAGTCGCGCCTGGTGGAGAAGATCGCTGAACTCCTCATGGAGCGTAAGCTGCCCCTGCTGGAGGATGTGCGCGACGAGTCGGCGGAGGATGTGCGGCTGGTGCTGGTGCCCAAGAGCCGCAACGTCGACCCGGCGGTGCTGATGGAACAGCTGTTCCGCAACACCGACCTGGAAGTGAAGTTCCCGCTGAACATGAACGTGCTGGACGCCGACCAGGTGCCGCGCGTCATGACCCTGCATGAGGTGTTGCGGGCGTATCTCGACCACCGCAACGTGGTGCTGGTCCGCCGGTCGCGCCATCGCCTGGGCAAGATCGACCACCGGCTGGAGGTGCTGGGCGGCTACCTCATCGCCTATCTCAACCTGGATGAGGTCATCCGCATCATCCGCGAGGAGGATGAGCCCAAGGTCGAGCTGATGAAGGCCTTCGGCCTGACCGACGTGCAGGCCGAGGCCATCCTGAACATGCGCCTGCGCTCCCTGCGCAAGCTGGAAGAGATGGAAATCCGCAAGGAGCACGACAGCCTGTCGGCCGAGCGGACGGAACTGCTGTCCCTGCTGGATGATGAGGGCAAGCGCTGGTCCGCCATCGCGGCCGAGGTCGCGGCCACCAAGAAGCGCTTTGGCCAGGCCACCGTGCTGGGCGCCCGCCGCACCGCCGTGGGCGACGCCCCCACCGACGTGATCGTGCCGGTCGAGGCCATGATCGAGCGTGAGTCGGTCACCGTCTTCCTGTCGGAAAAGGGCTGGATCCGGGCGGTGAAGGGACATCTGCCGGCGGCGGAGACGGCGGAGGCCAAGTACAAGGAGGGCGATGCCGAGCGCTTCGTCCTGCATGCGGAGACGACGGACAAGCTGCTGGTCTTCTCCAGCACCGGCAAGTTCCACACCATCGGCGTGGACCGCCTGCCAAGGGGGCGCGGCTTTGGCGAGCCGGTGCGCCTGATGGTGGATCTGGGCGATGCCGACATCGTCACCCTGATGCCCTACCGGCCGGGCAAGCGCCTGCTGGTGGCGGCCAGCGACGGCCGCGGCTTCCAGGTGGATACCGACGAGGTGGTGGCCCAGACCCGCTCGGGCAAGCAGGTGCTGAACGTGGGTGACGGCGCCACCGCGCTGGCCTGCGTGCCGGTGGAGGGCGACACCATCGCCGTCATCGGCAACAACCGCAAACTGCTGGTCTTCGCCCTGGAGGAACTGCCCGTCATGGTGCGCGGCAAGGGTGTGGCCCTGCAGAAGTACAAGGACGCCAGCCTGTCCGACGTCTGCGTCTTCGAGGGGGCCAAGGGCCTGTCGTGGAAGATGGGCGGGGCCGGCGACCGCACGCGGGTGGAGACGGACCTGTCGCCCTGGCGCGGCGCCCGCGGCTCGGTCGGCAAGCTGCCGCCCAACGGCTTCCCCCGCAACAACCGCTTCTGATTGCGCGCGCTGAAAACGCCGGAGTGGGAAGCCACTCCGGCGTCGGTGCTTTCAGGATGATGAGCGCCGCCGCGACCGTGCTCTCCGTCATCCACTCAAAGCCAACGACTAAAATATCCACTTCAGGTGGTGGCCTTCCTGTTCCATCTTTCTCAAAGGAGAAGGGGGATTAGGAAATGACAGTGCCTCCGTTGATCCTGTTGGTGTTGTTCCTCGGGACACTGGCGGTCTGGGTCTACCGAGACATGACGGCCTATGCCGCTTTCAAGAAGGCAGCGGATACGCGGGTACGGCAGGCCTTCTTCCGCTCCTGGGTGGTGGTCAGCGCCTTGCTGTTCGGGGTGGGTACCATCGTCGCTTTGGCTTTGCTGGGCCGATTGCCGCAGCTATGGCAGCCACCCTCTGAATTCGCCGCTTTGGCGTCCGGCGATATCGTCGCGCCGTTTCGCGAGGCCTTGGCGGACCGAGTCTTCTTGATGTTCGTAGGGGGCGCTTTCCTGGCGGGCAGACTGATCCCCACGCTGGTGCATGCCAGGCTGACGCGCCAATCCCCAACGCGCCCGCTTCGATCGGCGGTGCCGGGGGACGTGCAGGCCCTGTTGCCCCGCAACGGCGCCGAGCGGTTATGGGCGGCGGCTTTGTCCGTCAATGCCGGTGTCACGGAGGAGTTGGCGTTCCGGCTGTTGTTGCCCCTGCTGATCACCCTGGTGACGGGCAATCCGGGTGTGGCCTTCATTCTCTCGGGCGCGGCTTTCGGCCTGGTCCATCTGTACCAAGGATGGGCCGGTGTATTGGCCACGACGCTGGCTGGCGCCGTGCTGAGCCTGCTCTACCTTGCGACGGGAAGTCTGCTGGCGCCCATCCTCCTGCATATCGCGATCGATATGTTCGGGTTGCTGGTGCAGCCCTTGCTTGAGCGCTGGGCGTTGGAGGCCGGGCAGAGATCGCGGGGTCATGATGCGGATTGCTAAATCCCGCTCCGCGTCATTTGCGCCAGCGATTCCGTGACGCCGCTGAAGAAAATGATCGTTCCATGGTCTCGCGCAGGAGCGCGGCGGTGCCACCCGATCGCCGAATGGCACCTTGTCCGCGTGGACCGAGTTCACCTTTCCCTGGTCACGGCGATGGCGGCGTTGGCGCCCAGGATGTAGGACGCGGTGGTCGCCACCGTGGATTCGTTCTCGAACCACAGGAAGGGCCACTGCACCTTCTGTTCCGGGAAGTCCGGCTGGACGACCAGCACGCCCGGCACCATGGCGCCCGGCACGGTGGAATAGTCCGCCCGGTTGTGGGTGTAGGCGATCATCTTGGACTCGGTGCCGACCGTGGACACCAGCGACAGGTTGGTCGCCGGATGGCGGCCCAGCATGTAATCCAGGGCGTCCAGGGTGTACTGGGTGCCGATGATCTGCGGGAACGCCCGGTGCAGCAGGTACATGGTGGTGCCAAAGCCGGCCACCTGGCCCGAACCGGCCCAGGTGCCCATGGCCACCGGCACGCCGAAGGGCGTCTTGGCGGCCTCAGCATCGATGGCGGTCTTGGCCTCCGCGGTGAACCGCGACAGCTGGGCGCGGTAGTCGGCGTCCATGTAGGGCAGGGCCAGCGTGGCGACACCGCCCAGCCATTGGAAGCGCTGCTTGATGGTGGGCAGCAGCGATTTCAGTTTGGCGACGTACGGCGCCTCGCCCTTGGTGGTGATCACCATATCGACGGTGGCGGAGACGGCGGCCATGTCCAGCACGCCGGCGTTCCAGTCGCCGCGTTCCGGCCGGTCCATGCGGTCGCTGGGGTCCTGCTGGTTGGCCCACATCACTTTGGCGGCGGCCAGCGCCTGGGCCGCGAGGTCGGGATCGATGTCGCCCAGCACGCGGGACGCGGCGGCCAGGGCGCCGGCCACATGATAATCGTCGGCCGGCACGTCGGAGGTGAAGGCCCAGCGGTCATCGGGGACGCCGGAATAGAGGCCGTTGGTCTCGTTGGGCCCCAGCTTGGGATCATAGATCAGGCGATCGGTCTGCGAGCCGGCGTCACCCAGGTGGGTGTACAGCTTCAATGTGGGCTCGATGATGCCGACAATGGCATGGCCGAAGACCTTGTACTGCGCAAGCAACTGCAAGGTGCCGTGGCGGATCTGCTGCAGCACGTCGGGCACGCCATCGGGCTTGCGGATTTCCACGGAGCGCGCGGCTTCGTCGATCGTGTCCTCATCCCAGTCCAGGCCGAACAGTTCCCGGCCCCAGACCAGATCACGGACCACCCAGGCGTTGTCGGACGTCTGGATGTCGTAGTCGCCGGCGTCCTGCCAGCCGCCGACATTCAGGCCGGGGATGTGTTCGCCCGGCTGGAACGGCGAGTCCAGGTGCGGCCCCATCTTGTAGCCGTCGAAATGCTGGATATTGGGTGCGGCTTGGCGGGCGTCGTCCATGTGGGACAGGCCCTGCCACGCGCGGTACTGCTCCCGCACCGCCATGTGGTCCATCTGCTCGGCGAGGTAGGTGTCGAGCGAGGGCTGCCAGAGGTGGGCATAGGCGTCGGTGGCGATGCGGAAGGGGTTGAACAGGTGCCCGGCGTAGGAGATGGCATAGACGCCGGGCGTGCGCACGGCGGAGAAATCGAAGGTGGCGTAGTCGTAGCGCAGCCATTTGCCCCAGGGCTTGATGGTGCCCTTGAGTGCGGGCGTGCGCGTGCCGTCGGTGCCGATGCGCACCAGCGTGATGTCTGCCGGCGCCTTCATATGCGGGTCGAGTTCGATGGTCGCGACCTTGGGTCGCTCCGGCGTGTAGCCCGCCTGGTTGAAGGCGACCACGGGATCACGGGTCCAGTTCTTGATGACGTTGGGCTGCACATGCCAGACCAGGGCGTTGGTCGTCTTCCCCGCCGGGATCAGCGCGTGCACCACGAACCAGCCGTTCTGGGCGCGGTTGCGCGCGTCATACAGCGACAGTGGCGCCCCGTCGGAGGTGATGGTCACGCGGGTGAGGGGATCCTCCGGCGACAGCACGATGGACTGGCCGCCCGCCGCCAGCGGTAGCGGATCGCCCGACCCGTCCTTGGCCATGGGGCCGCCCGGGGTGCGCGGGAAGATGCCCGTGGCGTCGCCCAACACATAGGTCTTGCCAAAATAGCTGGTGGGCAGGAAGTCCAGGCCGAAGGCGGCCTTGCCGACCAGATCGGCCGGCAGGGGCTGATCCAGGTCCACCGCCACGCGAAAGCCCGTGCCCTCCGGCGTGACCACCAGGCGGTAGCTCAGCTTCTGCTCGGTGAAATCGCTGAACACCGTCAGCCCGTCAGGGCCGCGCTCGCGCTTCACGAAGGCGGGCACCGGGGCCCATTGCTCCGGCGTGGGGCTGAGCCGGATGGCGCCGTCGGTGGCGATGCGCTCGCCATGCAGGATGATCTGGATGCCGGCGTTCTTCTCATCGCGGAACACCGGATGGAAGTGCATCTGGTCAACGATGACGCTGAGCCCCGGCATCTCCAGCGTCTCATTCGGGCTGATGGTCAGCCCCGGGGGCGCGGCGGCAAGGCAAGGTTGGATGAGCCAAGGCTGAATGGCCAAGGCGGCGGCAAACCAAACGGTCCGCATCGTGTCGTCCCTCCCGTTAGCGCTAACATTTCTCTGTTAACGGTACCATTTGAGGGCAGTTTGCGGCAAAGCGGGGCGAGGCACAACCCTCAGGCGATAGGCCTCAGGCAATAGATCGGGAGTGAGGGGAGCCGTCGGCGGGCGCTGATTCAGCGGGCGCGGACCGTGATGGTCAGGGTGTCGCTGTAGAAGCCGCCTTGGTGGACCACCTGGCGCGGCAGGCTCAGCAGGATGGCGCCCGTGCGCAACTCGGTCTGCGGGTCCAGGCGGTTGAGGACCTGCGGCTCGCTCAAGGGGCGGCCGTCCACCTGGTCGTACGAGATGGTGTAGGGGATCTTGTTGCCATTGGCGTCGACCAGGGCGCCGCCGTTGGTGGATGACAGCACGACGGTATAGCCTGCGGACTCGTTGCAGCGTTCGCCCAGGTCGCCCAGCATGACGTTGCCGCCGTCGGGCGACAGGCTGGTATCCCCGGTGGAGACCGACACGAAACAACTGGATTCCACCACCCCCTTGACGGCGATGTTCAGCGCCATCGCCGGCTTTACTGCCGGCAACGCCATAATCAAGGCCAGGAATGCGGGGCGGACGATGCCGCTGAACGCACGCATGGGGACCAAGTCATCCCTTCTTCCAGCCGGCGCGACGTCCCCGATGGACTCCACTGCCGAGCATCTCGCAACGCAGCAAGAAACATGCCGTTAATCGCTGCCGGCTCCGGCCCATCCGACTCGCGGTCCGAAGCCCGTCCGTTGCTCAATGAAAGACGGGGCTTGCATTATGCGAGGGTTTTTGACAGAGCCATCGCCCCCTTCATCAAAAGGACAGGGGAGTGCGGTGCCTATCCGGCGGGTCAGGGCGCTGGCGGCAGGGGCAGCCAGCCGTCGCGGCCCAAGGCCTCCAGCGGCTGGAAGCGACGCTTGTAGTCCATCTTGCGGCTGCCCTCGATCCAATAGCCGAGATAGACGTGGGGCAGGCTGTCCCGCCGGGCCTGCTCGACCAGGGTCAGGATCAGGTAGGTGCCCAGGCTGCGTTCCGGCAAATCCGGGTTGTAGAAGCTGTAGACGGCGGAGAATCCGTCATCCAGCCGGTCGGTCAGGATGGCGCCCATCAGGGCGCCGGCCGGGTCGCGCAGGGTGTACAGCCGGGTGTCGACCTGCCCCTCCTCGATCATGGCCGTATAGTCGGTCATGCCCATCCGGCTCATGTCGCTGTCGCTGTGGCGGGCGGCCTGGTAGGTGGCGAAGACCTGGAACTGCTCCGCCGTGGCCGTGGCCGCCTGCATGTCGGTCGTCAGATCGGCGTTGGCGCGCATCACCCGGCGCATGGTCTTGTTGGGGGTGAAGTCCGCCACCGGAATGCGCACCGGCACACACGCGGCGCAGCCGGAACAGACCGGCCGGTAGACGATGTCGTGGCTGCGGCGGAAACCCGCGCGCGACAACGCCGAATTGACCCCACTGGCCTGCTGTCCCACCAGGCGGGTGAACAGCTTGCGCTCCATCCGGCCCGGCAGATAGGGGCAGGGCATGGGACCGGAGCGGTAGAACTGCTGCAGCGGCCGGGAATGGGGGGGGATGACGGACATCCGCGCCTTTCTTAGACGGTCAGAGCCACGGGGGACGCCCGGGGGCGATCGATGGGAGGCCTACTCAAGAACCATACCTGATGACGCGATCCGATGAACTTTACCGAGAGATGTAGGGGCGTTCCAGAGGCATTCCCTTTCGGGGTAAACGCGTTTCGTTGCCTCGGGCGATGGCCCTGGATTCAGTGCGGTGCCCCCCCCGGCCGGGTGGTGACGGAGGGCGGCGGCGCGAGGGGCCGGCCATCCGGCCTCGCGGGCGCCCCGGCCGGCGTGGTGGCCGGCGGCGTCCCTGTGGCGGTCAGGGGATGTTCCCGCAGCACGGTGATGCTGATGCGCCGGTTGCGCGGGGATTTGGGATCCTCGGGGAACAGCGGGTCACGGTCGGACAGGCCGACGACGGAGGCGATGCGATCCTCCGCCACGCCGGCGGCGGCCAGGGCCCGGCGGCTGGCGTTGGCGCGGTCGGACGACAGTTCCCAATTGCCGTAGCTGCCGGAACCGTTGGCGAACGGCGTGTTGTCGGTGTGCCCGGTGATGGACACCTTGTTGGGCAGCTTCGCCACCGCCTGGGCCACCAGCGACAGCAACTGGGCCGTCTGCGCGTTCATCTTGGCGCTGCCGGACGGGAACATGGAATAGCCGTCCTGGTCGACCAGGTTCAGCCGCTCCCCCTCCGGCGTGCGCTGCATGATGACGTTCTGCTGCAGGTCCTTCAGTTCCGGAACCTGCTGGATGGCCTGGCGGACATCCTTTTCGATTTCCTTGAACTGCTGTTCCTCATGCTGGGCCAGGGCCTGCTTCAACTCCTGCTCGTCCACCTTGCCGTCGCCGTTCTGGTCCATGTCCAGCCGGCCGTCGCCCGATTTGCTGCCGTCGCTGCGCCCGCCGTTGTAGTCGGTGGTGCCGCTGGTCTTGTCGTCCTTGCCGTCAGGCTTGCCCTGGGCCTCGTCCGTGGCGTCCTCCACCGATTGGAAGGCGTTGGCCGCCTGGGGGCGCGAGGGCAGGGGGACGGCCACCGAGGTGGGGGAGCTGTTGTTCATGGCGGCGCCATTGACCGTGATGGTCTTGCCGCCCAGCACGCCGCCGGCGCCGCTTTCCTGCTTTGACGGGGTGGCGGGGCTGAAATAGTCGGCCAGTCCCAGCTTCTGCTCCGCCGTGGTCACGCTCAGCAGCCACAGCAGCAGGAAGAAGGCCATCATGGCGGTGACGAAGTCGGCGTAGGCGACCTTCCAGGCGCCGCCGTGGTGTCCCTCGCCGCCCTTGTTCACCTTCTTGATGATGATGGGCGCTTTTTCATCGCCACCCGCGCTGGCCAAGCCACTATCCCCTTATGCTGAATCAGGCCCGCAGTGTAACCGGGGCCGGGGCTGGCGCGACAGATCCTAAATGGCGCGATCGTCACGTCGGCCGTCCGCCGTCGGCGCCATATGGTCACGGGCGCGCCCATCGCCAAGGGCCGCCCTTTTCCTGCGCGCAGGCCCATGGTATCGCTTTATTCCATGGCGACCATGACCGAACACACCCTTAGGGGTCTCTCCGCCCTGGGCTTTCACCGCCTGGCCTACACGCAATGGCTGCCCGCTGGGCGGGGGGGCACGCGGACCATCGTCTGCTGCCATGGGCTGACCCGCAATGGACGGGATTTCGACGTCCTGGCGGCGGATCTGGCCGATAGCCTGGGGGCCCGCGTGGTGTGCCCCGACGTGGTGGGCCGGGGCCGGAGCGGCACGCTGGCCAACCCCGACCTCTACGGCTATCCGCAATACCTGGCGGACATGGCCGCCCTGATCGCGCGCCTGGATGTGGAAACGGTGCAGTGGGTCGGCACCTCCATGGGCGGGCTTATCGGCATGATGCTGGCGGCCCAGGCCGACACCCCCATCACCCGCCTGGTGGTGAACGATGTCGGCCCCTTCGTGCCCAAGGCGGCGCTGGACCGGATCGGCACCTATGTCGGCACCAATCCGGTGTTCCACTCGGTGGGGGAGGTGAAGCGCTATCTCAGCGCCCTCTACGCCCCCTTCGGCGACCTGACGGACGGACAGTGGCAGCATCTGGCCGATCATGGCTATTGGACGCGTCCCGACGGCACCCTGGGCCTGGCCTACGACACCGGCATCGCCCGCGCCTTCCAGACCAACCCCATCACCGATGTGGATTTGTGGCCGGTATGGTCCATGATCCGCTGTCCCGTCCTGGCCATCCGCGGCCTGCAGTCCGACCTGCTGACGGCGGAGATCGCGCAGGCGATGACGGAGCGCGGCCCCAAGGCCACGCTGTTCGGGGTGGCTGACGCGGGCCACGCCCCGGCGCTGATGGACCCGGCGCAACTGGCGGCGGTACGCGATTTCCTGCGCTGACTTGGATTCCGTGCCGCCCTTGCCCCCGGGCTATCCGCCCTTCCGGCCGCGGGCGCCGTGGTGGGGCCCCGATCTCCAGACCCTGCGCAACACTTTGCGCCGCCCCCGACATCCCTTGCCCGTGGGGGAGGCGCTGCTCTTCCCCATGGATGACGGCACCGGCGACTGCCTGGCCGGCACGCTGCACCAGCCGGCGGAGTCGGTCGGCGACCGCCCCCTGGTGGTGCTGGTCCATGGTCTCGCCGGGTCGGAGGACAGTCCCTACATCCGTTCCGCCGCCGCCGCCGCGCTGGCGCGTGGTCATGCCGCCCTGCGCCTGAACCTGCGCGGCGCCGGCCCCTTCGTCGGCCGCACGCGCCAACGCTATCACGCCGGGCGCACCGCCGACGCCCGCGCCGTGCTGGCGCGGCTGGCCGCCGGCCATCCCGGCCTGACGGCGGGCGGCATCGTCGTGGCGGGCTATTCGCTGGCCGGCAACATGGTGCTGAAATTGATGGGGGAGCCGGGCCTGCCGCCGGCGGTGCGCGGGGCCATGGCGGTCTCGGCGCCCATCGACCTGTCCGCCACCTCCCGCCGCTTCCTGAAGGCCCGCAACCGCCCCTACCATCTCTGGCTGCTGCGCCAGATGAAGGCGGAGACATTGGCCATGCCGGCCGCGCCCGGCAGCGATGAGGCCGGGTGGCTGGCGGCCGTGGTCCGCGCCCGCACCATTTACGACTTCGACGACGGCTATGTGGCGCCAGCCAATGGCTGGCGCGACGCGGAAGAGTATTACCGGGTCAACAGCGCGCTCCGGTTCCTGCGTGGAATCAGCCGGCCCACCCTGGTGGTGCATGCCCTGGACGATCCCTGGATCGCCCCTGACCCTTATCGCGCCTTCGACTGGGCGGCCCATCCGGCGCTGATCCCCCTGATCGTCCCCCAGGGGGGGCATGTCGGGTTCCACGGTGATCGCGATCAGCCGATGGGGGAGCGACCGGTAGGGGAACAGCCGGGCGGCCTTGCCGGCACCTGGGTTGATCGATGCCTGATGCGTTTTCTGGAAACGCTGGCATGATGGGGATGCGATAATAAACATCTGGGAGGGTCATTCCCATGCTGGATCACATTGGCATTTCCGTCGCTGACTTCGCGGCGTCCACGGCCTTTTACGATCATGCCCTCGCCCCCTTGGGCGTCACCCGACTGATGGATATCACGGCGGAGATGACGGGGGCCGGCGCCCATGCCGGCTATGGCAGCGGCGGCAAACCCTATTTCTGGATCGGAACCGGCCGGCGTCTCCAGGGCGGCGCCCTGCACATCTGCTTCGCGGCGGCCAACCGGGCGACGGTCGACGCCTTCCATGCGGCGGCGCTGGCCGCCGGCGGACGCGACAACGGCGCGCCCGGACTGCGCCCCCACTACCATCCCAATTATTACGGGGCCTTCATCCTGGATCCGGACGGCCACAACATCGAAGCCGTCTGCCACGATCCCGAATAGCGGGGCGGGGGACGGGCGTGGACCGGGACGCCTGCCCGGGGCCACGCCCGTGCCCGTCGGCGGCTGGCGTCAGCGGCCGCCGCGCAGCAGCCGGGCGGCGTCCACGGCGCCATAGGTCAGGATGGCGTCGGCGCCGGCGCGGCGGAAGGCCAGCAGCGTCTCCAGCAAGGACTTCTCATAGTCCATCCAGCCGTTCTGGGCGGCGGCCTTCATCATGGCGAACTCACCGCTGACCTGATAGGCGAAGGTGGGCACGCCGAATTCCGCCTTCACCCGGTGGACGATGTCCAGGTAGGGCAGGCCCGGCTTGACCATGACCATGTCCGCCCCTTCCTCCAGGTCCAGCTGCACCTCGCGCAAGGCCTCGTTGGTGTTGGCGGAGTCCATCTGATAGGTGCGCTTGTCGCCCTTGAGCAGGCCGCCGGTCTTCACCGCATCGCGGAAGGGGCCATAAAAGGCGGAGGCGTACTTGGCCGCATAGGCGCAGATGCGGGTCAGCTCATGCCCGCTCTCGTCCAGCGCGTCGCGGATGGCGCCCACGCGGCCGTCCATCATGTCGGACGGTGCGATGATGTCGCAGCCGGCCGCCGCCTGGACCAGCGACTGTTGCACCAGCACGGCCACCGTCTCGTCATTCAGGATATGGCCGTCGGTGACGATGCCGTCATGGCCATGGCTGGTGTAGGGATCCAGGGCAACGTCGCCCAGGGTGCCGATGTCCGGCACCTCACGCTTGATGGCGCGCAGCGCGCGGCACATCAAATTGTCGGGGTTGGTGGCTTCGCTGCCCATGGGGTCCTTCATGTCCGCCGGCAGGCAGGGGAACAGGGCGACACAGGGGATGCCCAGATCGCGGGCCTCGGCCACGGCCGGGACAAGCAGATCGATGCTCAGCCGCTCCACCCCCGGCATGGACAGCACCGGCTCGCGGCAGTTCTCTCCGTCCACCACGAAGACCGGCCAGATCAGGTCATCGACCGACAGCCGGGTCTCCGCCACCAGCCGGCGCGTCCAGGCGTCGACGCGGTTGCGGCGCGGACGCTGGCGGGGATCGCCACCGAAGCGGCGGGGCAGGGAGGAATGATCGACCATGGGAAGGCTCCAAGTCCGTGTGGGATATCCGCGGGCGGGATATTCGGGGATGCTACGCCCCGTCCCCCCGCCCCTCAAGACCGGGTGGGAGACTCTGCCGCCCGCCGCCGGCAACGCAGCCCTGCCCGGTCGCGGGACGTCCGCCGGACTGGCGCGCGCCAGCGTCCCTCCTTATGATCGCGTCCGGGGAGCGGCCGCCAGCCGCTATCGCGCCCCGACGATAAGCCATAAATTTAAAGGACCTGGTTCAAGGGCCTAACCTGGGGGATGAGGAAATGAACGAGATCGTGGACGCCGGGGCGGACCAGCCTCATGTCATCTGCGCCGTGCGGGGCGCCATTGGCCATATCCTGCTGAACCGGCCCAAGGCGCTGAACGCCCTGACCCTGGACATGATCCGGGCCATCGATCCGCAGCTGGCCGCCTGGGCGCGCGATCCGGCTGTCAAGGCGGTGGTCATCCAGGGGGCCGGTGACCGGGCCTTCTGTGCGGGCGGCGATGTCCGGGCCGTCTGGGACAGTGGCAAGGCCTTGCTGCGCGGGGAAGGCGACGGCGCCGTCGCCCGCGATTTCTTCCGGGAGGAATACCGGCTGAACCGCCGCATCAAGCGCTATCCCAAGCCTTATGTCGCCCTGCTGGACGGCATCACCATGGGCGGCGGCGTCGGCCTTTCGGTGCACGGCAGCCATCGCGTCACGACGGAAAAGACCATGCTGGCCATGCCGGAGACCGGCATCGGCCTGTTCCCGGATGTCGGCGGCGGCTATTTCCTCTCCCGCCTGCCGGGCGAACTGGGCACCTATCTGGCGCTGACCGGCGCGCGGCTGGGCGCCGCCGACGCCGGCTATGCCGGCATCGGCACCCACCATATCCCCTCGGCCCGGTTGCCCGCGGTGATTGAGGAACTGGCGGCGGCGACCTATGGCGCCGACGCCCTGGCGACGGTCGACGGTGTGCTGGCGCGCCATGCCGTCTTCCCCGGTGAGGCGCCGCTGGCCGCCCACCTGCCGTCCATCGACCGCAGCTTCGCCGCCGAGACGGTGGAGGACATCCTGGCCTGCCTGTGCGATGAGACCCAGGGCTTCGACGACGCCTGGGCGGCGGAGACGGTCAAAACCCTGTCCCGCATGTCGCCCACCAGCCTGAAGGTGACGCTGCGACAGTTGCGCCGGGGCGTGGCGATGGAGATCGAGGACGTGCTGGTCATGGAATACCGCATGACCCAGGCGGTGATGGCCGGCCACGACTTCTACGAGGGGATCCGGGCCCAACTCGTGGACAAGGACCGTCAGCCGAAATGGCTACCCGCCACCCTTGCCGAGGTGTCCGAGTCTGAGGTGGCGCGCCACTTCGAGCCTGTCCCCCAGGGCGATCTCGACTTCGCCGATTGAGATACGCACTTAGCGGTGATCCGGCCGAGGCGCGCGCCGTACCCATCCGGAAGGGATATGTCGGACAAACGATTGCCTCACCTATCCTTTGGGGGTAGGGACGGCGCTGCCAGGTCGGGAGATTCTGAGCTTTTCTTACATTATCGGGTCGATTACCCGGGGGTGATGCGCTAGACTCTTGTCCGTTCAATGGAATCTGCGTATCCCCCCGGTTCCTAGCGGTCTTTTTGCCCGTCGAACACTGCTATATCGACGGTTTAGTTGAAGGAGAGGGCTTTGAAGCAACCTTATTACGACAGCATCCTGTTGATCGAGAGGCTGCATCGGCACTTTCTGGAGGTGCTGAAGGTGGAGTTGGACCGCCAGGGCGTGCAGGATATCAACAACGTTCAGAGCCTGATCCTCTACAATATAGGCGAGGATGAACTGACGGTGGGGGAATTGACCGCCCGTGGCTATTACCTGGGCTCCAACGTCTCCTACAACGTCAAGAAGATGCATGAGAACGGCTATCTGACGCAGGAGCGGTCGGCCCATGATCGCCGCTCCGTGCGCGTGCGCCTGTCGGAAAAAGGCATTGCCCTGCGGGACAAGATCAACACCCTGTTCGAGCGGCAAGTGGGCGCCTTGGGTGAGGCCGGCCTGTCCGCCGAGGAGCTGAACAAGGCCAACGACCTGATGCGCAAGCTGGAGCGGTTCTGGACCTCGGCCCTGGACTACACCAACTATCCGGCCAGCTCCGCCGCCTAAGTCGCCGCGTTTTTATCGGGAAACCGGGGATGGCCGGGAACGACGAGGTCTATGTCGAATACCATCGGATTGGCCAGATCGTGAAGGCGACGGCCATCGACGCCAATACGGGCGTGGAGGTTTCCATCCAGGGGCCGGCCAACCTTCCGCGTGAGCATCTGCGCCGCGTGGTGGTCGCCAAGTTGCGCTATGTCCTGGCCAAGAAGAAGCGGCCCAGGGGTATCTTGGTTTGACGCCTTTTTCTTTCCGTAGCCTTATCTTCGCTTAGAGCGGATCGCCCGAAGGCGGAATCGCCTTTGGGCGTGAAGCCGCTCGCGGACAGACTGAGCTATAGCCGGCTGTGGTTCCGATTAAACGCAGCCGGCTATAGCGCCAAACAAAAACCGCCGTCCCGGGAGGGCGGCGGTTTTCGTTTGGGCGGCCCAGCCGGAGGCTGGGCCGTGTCCGTCGACGGCTCAGGAGGCGCGGCGGCGGGGCTGATCGGCCGGGGCCTTGCCTAGGCCGATCTTCTTCGCGAACTCCGACCGCTGGGCGGCGTAGTTCGGGGCGACCATGGGATAATCCGCCGGCAGGCCCCACTTGGCGCGGTATTCGTCCGGCGTCATGTTGTAGGTGGAGCGCAGATGCCGCTTCAGCATCTTCAGCTTCTTGCCGTCTTCCAGGCAGACGATGTATTCGGGGGTCACCGACTTGCGGACCGGCACGGCGGGACGCTGCGGTTCCGGCTGCGCCTCAACCTGCGGCGTGTCGAGCCCGGCCAGTGAGCCGTACACGGTGCTGATGATCTCAGGGATCTGCTGAGCCGGCAGGGCATTTTTGCCAACATAGGCAGAAACGATTTCCGACGTCATCCGGAGAAGTTGAGACGTGCGCAGATCGCCGTCCTGTTGTTCAATCATTTCAACTGCCTTGACACATTGGAACGAAGTGTCGCTACCCCTCGCACAGTCATAATGCCATGTCAATGTTAATTCGGATCGGCCTGTCGATGTAGGCCTGTTCTTCCCAGCTTCTCTAAAGTGTTTATCCTGTTTTGTTTGAGGGGGGATAGTTGGCTCTCCGGCCCTTCATTGTGATGTCCGTCACATCCGGACAATTTTAGACGGATTGTGGGCTTCACGGTTGGGTTGCTACATTGGGCCCCTATTGCGGTCGCAGGTGGCTATATTGAACAAATGTGCAGTGGTCTCTGCGCTTATCCGGTTCAGTCGCCAGATCGGCGTGCTGGGCATATCCTGGCTGCAACGGCTGCGGATCCCGGAACTGGTGCGGGCGGGGCGCATCTGGTAGTGTCCACACGGTTTTCAGCCCCCACTTCTTGTGGCGCCTCACCATTGGCGGCCACGCCGGGACTGGGATGGCGCCGATGGGGCGGGCCGGTGGGGCGTGCCCCCGGTAGCGCCTTTGAAAAACGGGTGTTGGGCCTCATGACCGCCAAGACGTTCGCCATCGCTTCCGATCACGCCGGCACTGAGTTGAAGGCCGGGCTGAAGGCGTTGCTGGAGGAGCAGGGCGTGGCCGTGCTCGACCTCGGCACCGACGGGCCCGCCAGCGTCGACTATCCCAATTTCGCCGACGCCGTGGCCGCGGCCCTGGCCGATGGGCGGGCGCAGTCCGGCATCCTGATCTGCGGCACCGGCATCGGCATCAGCATCGCCGCTAACCGGCATCGCCACGTCCGTGCGGCATTGTGTCACGACATCACCACCGCCCGCCTCTGCCGCCAGCACAACGACGCCAACGTCCTCGTGCTGGGCGCCCGCATCGTCGGGCTGGAGGTGGCGCGCGATTGCACCTTGGCTTTCCTATCCACGCCGTATGAAGGGGGACGTCACGCCCGGCGCGTTGCCATGCTGGGCTGAGGCGCACCCGGGACCGGCGCCCCGGCGCGGGTCCTGCGATCGTGGATCCGCATCATAGAGGGTTGTCAGAATGGCTTTTACTCAGAGCGCCGGTTTCTTCAGCGATACGCTCGCGGCGGCCGATCCCGATCTCGCCCGCGTCATCGGTGACGAACTGCACCGTCAGCAGGATCAGATCGAGCTGATCGCGTCGGAGAACATCGTGTCCCGCGCGGTGCTGGAGGCCCAGGGCTCGGTCCTCACCAACAAGTACGCGGAGGGCTATCCCTCCAAGCGCTACTACGGTGGCTGCGAGTATGTCGACGTGGCCGAGCAATTGGCCATCGACCGCGCCAAGCAGCTGTTCGGCTGCGCCTACGCCAATGTGCAGCCGCACTCCGGCGCCCAGGCCAACCAGGCGGTGTTCATGGCCCTGCTGAAGCCGGGCGACACCTTCATGGGCATGGACCTGACCCACGGCGGCCACCTGACCCATGGCTCCGCCGCCAACCAGTCGGGCAAGTGGTTCAACGTCGTCAGCTATGGCGTGCGCCCGGATGACCACCGCATCGATTACGACGCGATGGAGGCCAAGGCCCGTGAGCACAAGCCCAAGCTGATCATCGCCGGCGCCTCCGCCTATCCGCGCGAGATCGATTTCGCCCGCTTCCGCCGCATCGCGGATGAGATCGGCGCCTACCTGATGGTGGACATGGCCCATTACGCTGGCCTGGTCGCCGCCGGCGTCTACCCCAGCCCGATTCCCCATGCCCACGTCACCACCACCACCACCCACAAGACCCTGCGCGGTCCGCGTGGCGGCATGATCCTGTCCAACGACGTGGATCTCGGCAAGAAAATCAACTCCGCCGTGTTCCCTGGCCTGCAGGGCGGCCCGCTGATGCATGTCATCGCCGCCAAGGCCGTGGCCTTCGGCGAGGCCCTGAAGCCGGAGTTCAAGGACTACGCCGCGCAGGTGAAGGCCAACGCCCAGGTGCTGGCCGATGTCCTGATCAAGGGCGGCCTGGACATCGTTTCCGGCGGGACCGACAGCCACATCGTCCTGGTCGACCTGCGTCCCAAGAAGCTGACCGGCCGTGATGCCGAGGTCAGCCTGGAACACGCCGGCATGACCTGCAACAAGAACGGCGTGCCCTTCGATCCGGAGAAGCCGATGGTGACCTCGGGCGTCCGTCTGGGCACCCCGGCCGCCACCACGCGCGGCTTCGGCACCGAGGAGTTCCGCCAGGTCGGCGAGATGATCATCGAGGTGCTGGACGCGCTGGCCAAGTCCAACGGCGACAACTCCGCCGCCGAGGCCCGGGTGCGGGAAAAGGTGCAGGCGCTCTGCCACCGCTTCCCGATCTACTAACATAGGCTGAGAAACAGCCGTTCCAGGAGGGGGACCAGGAGTAATGCGCTGCCCGTTTTGTGGTAACGACGACACCCAGGTGAAGGATTCTCGGCCGACCGAGGATAATTCCGCCATCCGCCGCCGCCGCTTCTGCCCCTCCTGCGGCGCGCGCTTCACCACGTTCGAGCGCGTGCAACTGCGCGAGCTGACCGTGGTGAAGGCGACCGGGCAGCGCGAACCCTTCGACCGCGAGAAGGTCTTGCGGTCCATGCGGGTCGCCCTGCGCAAGCGGCCGGTGGACGCCGACCGCATCGACCGGGTGGTGAACTCCATCGTTCGCCAGCTGGAATCGTCCGGTGAGACGGAAATCCCGTCCAAGCAGATCGGCAGCATGGTGATGGATACGCTGGCCCAGTTGGACCAGATCGCCTACATCCGCTATGCCTCGGTCTACAAGGACTTCCGTGAGGTGGCCGATTTCAATGAGTTCGTCGGCCATCTGAAGACCGATCCGGAAGCCTGACGTTTTTCCGGCACTTCGGGCGGGGCTTGAACTGGCCCCGCCTGACGGCCCATCCTGATGAAGGAGGAGAGGCCGCATCCCATGACAACGTCCCACACCCATTTCACCGCAGATGACGTCGCGCACATGCGCGCGGCCCTGGCTCTCGCCACGCGGGGCCTGGGCCGGTGCGCGCCCAACCCGGCGGTGGGTTGTGTGCTGGTGAAGGACGGCCGCGTCGTGGGGCGGGGCTGGACCCAGCCGGGCGGCCGACCGCATGCCGAGACCATGGCCCTGGCCCACGCCGGCAACGCGTCGGAGGGGGCGACGGCCTATGTCACGCTGGAACCCTGCAGCCATGTCGGCAAGACGCCCCCCTGCGCCGACGCCCTGATCGCCGCGGGCGTGGCCCGGGTGGTGGTGGCCATCGGCGACCCCGACCCCCGCGTCTCCGGCCGGGGAATCGCCCGCCTGCGCGACGCCGGCATCATCGTCGAGGTGGGATTGCTGGACGAGGAGGCCCGGCTGGTTACCGAGGGCTTCCTGCGCCGCGTCACGGAGGGGCGGCCCATGGTGACGCTGAAACTGGCCACCACGCTCGACGGCCGCATCGCCACCCGCACCCATGAAAGCCAGTGGATCACGGGGCCCGTCGCCCGTTCCTGGGGGCATGGCCTGCGCAGCATCCACGATGCCATCATGGTGGGAATCGGCACCGCCCTGGCCGACGATCCCGAACTGACCTGCCGGCTGCCGGGGCTGGAGGAGCGCTCCCCCATCCGCGCGGTGGTGGACAGTCGCCTGCGTCTGCCGTTGACCAGCCGCTTGGTACGCGACGCGCGGCGTGTGCCGGTGTGGGTGGCGACGCTCAGCGGCGGCGATGCCGCCCGCCGGCGGGCGTATCAGGAATGCGGCGTCGATCTGATCGACATCGATCCCGACGCCGATGGCCTCATGCCGCTGCCAGCGGTGTTGGCGGCACTTGGCGCCCGGGGCTTGACCCGCGTGTTGGTGGAGGGTGGGGCGCAACTGGCGGCGTCCTTGTTCAAGGATGATCTGGTCGACCGTCTGGAGTGGTACCGCGCGGCCAAGGTCATCGGCGGCGATGGCCTGGCCGCGGCCCAGGGGTTCGGGCTGGAGCGGCTGGACGGCGCGCCGCGCTTCACTCTCGTGGACGTGCGTGCGGCCGGCGATGACAAGGCCGAGAGCTATCGCCGCATCGCCTGACCGCCCGGCGGTTGGCGAAACGCTTAACCGCCCTGCGGCCGCATGCCCAAATAACCGCCATTTTGTACTCGCCAGCCGCATCGCCCGGTTCTAGTTTGTCGGCCATGTTTACCGGACTGATCACGGATGTCGGGCAGGTCACCGCTGTTGAACGGCGTGGCGATACCCGTTTCACCATCGCCACCGGGTTCGACCTGGAGACGGTTGCCATCGGCGCTTCCATCGCCTGCAACGGCGTCTGCCTGACGGTGGTGGAGAAGGGCGCGGACTGGTTCAAGGTGGACGTTTCCGCCGAGACCCATTCCAAGACCACCACCGGCGGTTGGCAGGCCGGCACGCCCGTGAACCTGGAGCGGTCCTTGCGCCTGGGCGACGAACTGGGCGGGCACCTGGTCTATGGCCATGTCGACGGCGTGATCCGCATCGTCGATGTTCAGCCGGACGGCGACAGCCAGCGCTGGTGGTTTGACGCGCCGCCGGAACTGGCCCGCTTCATCGCCGCCAAGGGCTCGGTGGCGCTGGACGGCGTGTCGCTCACCGTGAACTCGGTCGAGGGCACGCGCTTTGGTATCAACATCATTCCCCATACCCAGGAAAAGACCACGTTCCAGCACCTGAAGGCGGGCGGCGTGGTGAACCTGGAGGTGGACATGCTGGCGCGCTACGTCGCCCGATTGGTGGAAACGAAATGAGCAACATTCCGGCCGTCGTGGCCCTGTCCTCCCCCGAGGAACTGATCGAAGAGGCCCGCGCCGGCCGCATGTTCATCCTGGTCGATGACGAGGACCGGGAGAATGAGGGCGACCTGGTGATCCCGGCGGAATGCTGCGATGCCGCCGCCGTGAATTTCATGGCGCGGCATGGCCGCGGCCTGATCTGCCTGTCCATGGACACGGCCCAGATCAACCGGCTGAACCTGCCCCTGATGTCGCGGGACAACGCGTCCCGCCACCAGACCGCCTTCACCGTCTCCATCGAGGCGCGGGAAGGGGTCACCACCGGCATTTCGGCGGCCGACCGCGCCCGCACCATCGCCGTCGCCATCGACCCCGCCAGCGGCCCGCAGGACATCGCCACCCCCGGCCACATCTTCCCCTTGGTGGCGCGCGACGGGGGCGTCCTGGTCCGTGCCGGCCATACCGAGGCGGCGGTGGATTTCGCCCGGCTCGCCGGCAAGCTGCCGGCCGGCGTGATCTGCGAGATCATGAAGGATGACGGCACCATGGCCCGCTTGCCGGACCTGCTGCCCTTCGCCGCCGAACATGGACTGAAGATCGGCACCATCGCCGACCTCATCGCCTATCGCCGCCGTACCGAAACGCTGGTGGAGCGCACCTACACCACCGGCATCGAAAGCCGTCACGGCGGTCATTTCACCGTCCACGTCTACAAGAACCGCATCACGGCGGCCGAGCATCTGGCCCTGGTCATGGGCGACGTGGCCGATGGCCGGCCGGTGTTGGCCCGCATGCACGCGCTTGAGGTGGTGCACGACCTGCTGGGCGACGTGCGCCGGCAGGGCGCGGGCGACCTGGACATCGCCATGGCGACCGTGGCGCGCGAGGGCAGGGGCGTCATCGTTGTCATCCGGGACGCCCAACCCTTCTCGCTGCTGGACCGGCTGCGGGCGCTGGATGGCGCCGGCGCGCCGGACAGCGGACAGTTGCGCGACTATGGCGTGGGCGCGCAGATCCTGCTGGACCTGGGGGTCAAGGAACTGGATCTGCTGACCAACAATCCCAAGACCCCGGTGGGACTGGACGGGTATGGCCTGACCATCCACAGCCAGCGCGCCATTCCCCCGCGCCCCTCCCTCGCCTGAGGAGCCGGGATTGGCCGAAGCCCCCCACCTGATGATCGTCGAGGCCCGGTTCCATGAGGATATCGGCGAGGAACTGGTGCGCGGGGCCGCGGCGGAAATCGCCAAGGCCGGGGCGACGTATGAGCATTTCCAGGTTCCGGGGGCCTTCGAACTGCCGGCGGCCATCCAGTATTCCGTGAAGTCCATGGACTTTTATTCCGGCCGCCGCCGTTTCGATGGCTATGTCGCGCTGGGCTGCCTCATCCGGGGGGAGACCACGCACTATGACACCGTGGCGGCCGAGTGCGCCCGGGGCCTGAACGATCTGGTGCTGCGCCACACCCTGGCGCTGGGCTACGGCGTGCTGACGGTGGAGAATCGGGAGCAGGCCTGGGCCCGCGCGTCGATGGCGCAGAAGAACAAGGGGGCTGAAGCCGCCCGCGCCTGTCTTGAGATGATCGAGTTGAAGCGTCAGTTCAGGCTGAACACGCGTTAGGACGCCGGACAGTCAGGGAGCTCCTCCACCGCCGGCCGCGTCCGCTTCCTGGGCAGGCCCGCTATGCCGCCTAATTTTTCGGTTGGCCGGCTGCCCCATCTTTCCCTACTTTCGACTATCCTGTCCCTTCCTGGCGAAAAGCGTTTCCGAGATCATGGCACCCCGCAAAAAGGTCACCACCCCCGCGCCGGAAGTGAAGCTTCCCCCGCCCAAGCGCGCCGGCTCCGCCAAGGCGCGGCGCAGCGTCGCCCGCCTGAACGCCGTTCAGGCCCTGTATCAGATCGAGCTGACGTCAAGCTCGCCTGAGGTGATCATCACCGAGTACGCCAATTACCGCCTGGGGCAGGAACTGGACGGCGACCGCTACGTCTCCGCCGATGGTGAGCTGTTCGCCGCCATCGTGCGGGGCGCCAGTTCGCGCCAGCATGAGATCGACCCGGTGCTGACCCAGGCCCTGGACCGCCAGCATCTGGACCGGCTGGAGCTGCTGCTGCGGGCCATCCTGCGCGCCGGCGCCTGGGAGTTGCTGGCCGGCGGCGACACCGCCGCCCGTATCGTCATCAACGATTACATCGACGTGGCCCATGGCTTTTTCGCCGGCCGGGAACCCGGCATGATCAACGGCGTTCTGGACAAGGTGGCCCGCATCGTTCGCCCGGACGAACTGGCGGCCCGCACCAACGGTCAGGACTGACGGCTGAGGAAGGGGCGGATAGAGGCGGATGGTGGATACCGGCCCCGAGTCCCGCGCCCCTGTCGCCGTCCCTCCCGGGGGGACGGCGCCGCTGGGTGAGTTCGACCGCATCGCCCGCTATTTCCGCCCACTGGCCCAGGGGTTCCCCGGCGCCATGGCCCTGCGCGACGACGCCGCCTATGTCCGCGTGCCGCCAGGCAAGGAACTGGTGGTGACCACCGACGCCATGGTGGCCGGCGTCCATTTCTTCCCCGACGATGCGCCGGCCCTGGTGGCCGGCAAGTTGCTGCGCACCAATCTGTCCGACCTTGCGGCCAAAGGCGCCGATCCCCTGGCCTACAGCCTGGTCACCAGCTTGCCCCGGGCCCTGCCTGAGGATTGGCTGGCGGGATTTGCCAGCGGCCTGGCGGCGGACCAGGCGGAATTCGGCATTCACCTGTTGGGCGGGGACAGCACCGTCACCGACGGTCCGATCACGCTGGTCATCAGCGCGCTCGGCCTGGTCGACAGCGGGGCGGCCGTCCACCGCCAAGGGGCGGGGGCGGGCGATCTGGTTTTCGTCACCGGCACCATCGGCGACGCCACGCTGGGACTGGCCCTGGCCCAAGGACGCAAGGGCCCCGTGCCGGAAGAGGACCGGGAATTCCTGCTGGACCGTTTCCACCGGCCGCGACCGCGCCTGGGACTCGGGCCGGTGCTGCGGGCTGGCGCGACGGCGTCAGCCGACGTTTCCGACGGCCTGCTGGCTGATCTGGGCCATATCGCGCGCGAAAGCGGCCTGATGGCGGTGCTGGAGGCGGAGCGCATCCCCTTGTCGGTGCCGGCCCGCCGCATGCTCGCGGCCAACGCTTGCGCCATCACCGACCTGGTCACCGGTGGGGAGGACTACGAGGTGGTGTTCACCGCCCCGCCCGCCGCCCGCCCCGCCCTGATGGCGGCGGCGGCCAAGGCCAAGCTCACCGTCACCGAGATCGGGGCCTTGCGGCCCCTGGCGGCCGGCGGCGGCTGGACGGATGGCACCGGTCCCGCCCGGCTGGTGGATGCCATGGGCCGGGACATCACCCCCCGCGCCGCCGGGTGGCAGCACTTCTGATCCTGGTCTATCCTGAGGAGCGGGGACGTTGTGCCCCTGGGTGCGCCCTGGGATGCGCATGGTTTTTTAACGTCCGGGCGCCAGGATGGCGCGCGGCGATGGTTTCTGCGCCCGCGTTCCTTCTGTCGGATATCTCATCTATGAAAAAAATCGTCATGTTGGTCTTGGCTTTGCTGCTGCTCGTCGGTGCTGGCGTGGGGGGCTATGTTTTCCTGGTCCGCAAGGAGGGCCAGCCCAAGGTCGAGGAAGAGAAAAAGAAGCCTGCGGGGCCGCCCCAGTTCGTGGATATCGGGCCCTTCGTCCTGCCGGTCATGGGCGACAAGCAGATCGAACAGAACCTGCTGCTCCAGGTCCAGTTGCAGGTGGCCAGCGACGAGGTGAAGGAGACGGTGAAGGCACAGCGCTATCGCCTGCAGAACGCCTACATCGAGGCGCTGTATGGCAAGTTGGGCAAGCAACAGATCAAGTCCGGCCAGGTGATCGACGTGGTGCAGGTGCGCCGCTGGTTGATCGAAGCCACCAACAAGGTCATGGGCGACGGCGTGGTGGACGACGTGCTGATCCAGGCGGCGAACCAGCACCCCGCCTATTGATGATCATCCCGGAGGCGCCGCCATGGACATCCGCCCCTACCGGCCCGGCGACGAGTCGGGCATCGCCGATCTGATCGTGCCCATCCAGCGGGAGGAATTTGGCGTTCCCATCACCTACGCCGAACAGCCGGACCTGGGCGATATCCCCGGCTTTTACCAGAGGGGTGCCGGCCAGTTCTGGGTGGCGGTGGATGATGGGCGTGTGGTCGGCACCGTTTCCCTGAAGGACATCGGCGATGGCGCCGGGGCCCTGCGCAAGATGTTCGTCGCGGCCAGCCACCGCGGCGCGCCGCACCGGTTGGCGGCCGGCCTGCTGAATGTGCTGTTGGATCATTCCCGGGCACAGGGCCTGCGCGCCCTCTATCTGGGAACGACCGACAAGTTCCTGGCGGCCCATCGCTTCTATGGGAAGAACGGATTCCAGGTGGTGGCGCCCGACGCCCTGCCTGCGGGTTTCCCCCGTATGGCGGTGGATTCCCGATTCTATACGCTGGTGCTGTGAGAGGACCTCGAAGTCCGGTCGCGTTGGCGGGTCATCGGAGTCGGGGGATGCTCGGGACGGCGTGACGCCGCGCCCCACTCCACCCCGGCGGCATGGGGTGGGTAATCGGGCGATGCTACCGTCCGCTCCTGTACCGTCGGATTACTCCGATACGTCAAGTGTTTTAGATGATTTCATAATCATCCCCGCACCGGGTATGGCAATCGCTGGCAAAAGTTAACAAGTCGACGGACCAGCTACGGGGGCATGTTCTCTTCCGGGTGTTTTCGCGTTCTGGGTGGACATTTTAGCTTTTACTCTTCCAAATTTGGGAGAAGCTGATCGCGGGCGATTGCTTAGGCCCTGAATCCATGCCACTTTTTTCAGGCTAACGACGACCGACCCCGGCATCAGAATTGGGGGGGCGCCGAATCCTGGGAAACCAGTCAGGGAAAAGGAAACGACATGACAGGAGTGCTTCCCTTCGTGTGGGGGTGCGGCGCCTTGGCCGTGCTCTATGGTCTTTTCACCGCCAGGTCCGTCTTATCGGCAAGCCCCGGCAATGCGCGCATGCTGGAAATAGCGGCCGCCATCCAGGTGGGGGCGGGGGCCTATCTCAACCGCCAGTATCGCACCATCGCCATCGTCGGCGTGGTCCTGACCATCCTGCTGTACATCACCCTGAAATGGTACGTGGCCCTGGGCTTCGTCATCGGCGCGGTGCTGTCGGGGGCGGCGGGATATATCGGCATGAACGTGTCGGTCCGGGCCAATGTCCGCACGGCGGAGGCATCGCGCCACGGCATCGCGTCGGGCCTGTCCATCGCCTTCCGCTCGGGGGCTGTCACCGGCATGCTGGTGGCCGGCCTGGCCCTGCTGGGCGTGTCCGGTTATTTCGGACTGCTTTCCCACCTGGGCATCACCGGGCGACCGTTGGTCGACGCCCTGGTCGCCCTGGGTTTCGGCGCATCGCTGATCTCCATCTTCGCGCGCCTGGGGGGCGGCATCTTCACCAAGGGGGCGGACGTGGGCGCCGACCTGGTGGGCAAGGTCGAGGCCGGCATTCCGGAGGATGACCCCCGCAATCCCGCTGTCATCGCCGACAACGTCGGCGACAACGTGGGTGACTGCGCCGGCATGGCCGCCGATCTGTTCGAGACCTACGCCGTCACCACCGTGGCCACCATGGTGCTGTCGTCCATGTTCTTCGCCGGATCGGACCTGTTGGCGCCGATGATGCTGTACCCGCTGGCCATCGGCGGCGTCTGCATCATCACCTCCATCATCGGCACCTATTTCGTGCGCCTGGGGGCGGGCAGCATCATGGGGGCGCTGTACAAGGGACTGATCGCCACCGGCCTGCTGTCGCTGGTGGGCATATGGGGCGTCACCTATTGGGTCTTGCCCGATCACCTGGCGACCGCCTTTTCCGTCAATGGCAAGGAGTTCACCGGCCAGACGCTGTACTGCTGCGCCGTTGTGGGCCTGCTGGTCACGGCGCTGATCGTCTGGATCACCGAGTATTATACGGGCACCAACTACCGCCCGGTAAGATCGGTGGCGCAAAGCTCCACCACCGGCCATGGCACCAACGTCATCCAGGGCTTGGCCATTTCCATGGAGTCGACGGCGCTGCCGGCCCTGGTCATCTGCGCCGCCATCCTGACCACCCACCTGATGGCGGGGCTGCTGGGCATCGCCATCGCCGTGACCAGCATGCTGGCCTTGGCTGGCATGGTCGTGGCGCTGGACGCCTATGGTCCCGTCACCGACAACGGCGGCGGCATCGCCGAAATGGCGGATCTGCCGGCGGAGGTGCGGGTGACCACCGACGCCCTGGACGCCGTGGGCAACACCACCAAGGCCGTGACCAAGGGCTATGCCATCGGCTCCGCCGGCCTCGGGGCCCTGGTGCTGTTCGCCGCCTATAATGAGGACCTGCACTTCTTCATGGCAAACCCGACGGAGTATCCCTACTTCGCCGACCTGTCGGGCACGCTGAACTTCGGCTTGGACAACCCCTTCGTTGTCGTGGGCCTGATCCTGGGCGGGCTGCTGCCCTATCTGTTCGGGGCCATGGGCATGACGGCGGTGGGGCGTGCCGCCGGCTCGGTGGTGGAGGAGGTGCGGCGCCAGTTCCGGGAAAATCCCGGCATCATGGCCGGCACGTCCAAGCCCGACTATGGCCGCGCGGTGGACCTGCTGACCCGCGCCGCCATCAAGGAGATGGTGATCCCCTCGCTGCTGCCGGTGCTGGCGCCGGTGGTGTTGTACTTCGTCATCAACGCCATCGCCGGCAAGGGGGCCGCGTTCTCGGCGGTGGGCGCCATGCTGCTGGGCGTCATCGTCACCGGGTTGTTCGTCGCCATCTCCATGACCTCGGGCGGCGGCGCCTGGGACAATGCCAAGAAGTACATCGAGGAGGGGCACCATGGCGGTAAGGGGTCGGACGCGCACAAGGCGGCCGTCACCGGCGACACCGTGGGCGATCCCTACAAGGACACGGCCGGCCCGGCGGTGAACCCGATGATCAAGATCACCAACATCGTGGCGCTTCTGCTGCTGGCCATCTTGGCCCACGGCTGAGCGGCCTTATACCGACGGCATTTGACCTTGACCGGTCAAATGCCGTCCCTCAATCGCCGGGCGCGACCATCCGGTCGCTTGGCTTCCTCGATTTCCAGTCCGCCTTCGGCTCCCCGCGAATCTCCGGCGCCCGCCGTCGCGGGCTACAGCGGCACGAGCTCAGAATCTCGTACCACTGGTATTATCCATTTTCCGACAAAAAAAGCCCCGGGGCGTCGTCCTCGGGGCTTTTCCTCATTTCAGGGGCGCGCTGGGATCAACCCCCGCCGCCGCCGCCCTTCTTCTTCTTGTCGTCCTTCTTCTTGGTGCGGTTCAGGTTGCCCATGAGCTGCTCCAGGAAGGTGACGTCGTGACCGGCCGTTGGGGTCTCGCGATCCTCGGGGCTGATCTCTTCCTGCTGGCTGAGATCCACGTCGCCGACGGTGTTGACCACGCCCTGGTCGTTGAAGCTGATCTGCACCACCCGCTGCTGGACGATTTCCGGATCGAAGAAGGCCTCGTTCTCGGTGATGGCGCCGATGTAGTACCAGACGTTGGCGTCGACCGTGCTGGTGGTGCTGGGCGAGCCCAGCGCCTTCTGCACGTCTTCCTTGGTGCTGGTACCGGGACGCACGTCGGCAAGCCGACGGTCCTCCACCAGGTTGCCGCGATTGTTGATCGTGGGCGTGCAGGCCGTCAGCCCGATCCCGACAAGGCCCAGGCTGAGAAGGCCAGCGGGAGACAGCAACTTAAGGGTCTTGTTCGGCATGGTCTAAGACGTTAATCCCAAGAACGTTGATCGCGGGTCGGCCCGTTCCACGATTGAGGCATCCGTCATCCGTCGCACGGAATGCGATAATCCGGTAAAGAGGACCAATCGGCCAGGGGGCGCTGGCCTTTTCCTGTCCGGCGAGACGTCCATCGTCGCGCTTGACCGGTGGACGACCGCCCCCCATCTGGCCGGTGACAATCGCACCAGCCGCTTTGTCCTGTCAACGAAAGCCGGGTTTCTCACCGTGATTGCCTTGATTGAACGCCTGTTCCGCAGCCCCCGCCGCCAAGCGGCCGTGCTGCGCCTTTACGCCGGCATCGTCGATCAGGCGCGTCAGCCGGAATTCTACACGGCGGCGGCGGGCGAAGGCCGGGGCGTTCCCGACACGGTGGAGGGGCGGTTCGAGGTGGTGACCCTGCACGCCTGGCTGGTCATGCGCCGCCTGGCGGCGGAAGGCGCCGCCCTGGCCGATCTCAACCAGGCCCTGTTCGACCATATGTTCACCGACCTGGATTTCAGCCTGCGCGAACTGGGCGCCAGCGAGATGGTCGTGGGCAAGAAGGTGAAGGATTTGGGCAAGCATTTCTACGGCCGGGCCGACGCCTACGAATCGGCCCTCAAGGTGGAGGCGGGGGAGGGCGGCCGGAAGGCGCTGGAGGAGGCGCTGGACCGTAACCTGTTCGGCTCCACCCTCCCGGACGGGCCCGAAGTGGCCGCGATGGCCCTGTATGTCCTGGCGGCGGCCGGCCGTCTGGCGGCGCAACCGCGCGAGTCCCTGCTGGTGGACGGTCCGGCCTTTCCCGCTTCGCCGCGGCTGTGAAGCCATTCGTTTCTTATGGAGTTGCGCGTCATGGCTGACATGACCCCTGAATTTTCCCGTCCCGTCTTCGCCGACAAGGTCTCGTCCCGCGAAAGCGTGGAGAAGATCACCGCCACGCCGGCGGAGCGGGTGGCCCTGGCCAAGCGCCTGGATCTCGTCTCGCTGGACAGCCTGACGGCCCTGGTGCGCCTGCGCCGCATCCGCGGCGGCCAGATGGTGCGCGTCACCGGCGAGCTGGAGGCCCAGGTGGTCCAGAGCTGCGTGGTGACGCTGGAGCCGCTGCCAGCACACGTCCGCGATACCTTCCAGGCCCTGTTCGCCCCCGCCCATCTCGTGCCCAAGGACGAGGCGGACCTGGAAACCCTGGGGCTGGATGATGAGGTCGACCCGCCTGAGGCCATCGAGAACGGCCGCATCGACATCGGTGAGCTGGTGGCCCAGCACCTGTCGCTGGCCCTCGATCCCTATCCCCGCAAGGCGGACGCCGAACGCTTCGTCCATGTCGAGGATTGGGAGGGGGAGGGCGAGTTTCCCGATGCGCCCAACGAGCCACCGCCCGAAAAGGCCGGGGCGGAGGATGAGCCGGAGTCGCCGCTCGCCGGGGCCGCGACTCAAGCCGGCGATGCCGGGGACGGGAAGCCCAACCCCTTTGGCGCCCTTGCGAAGCTGCGTCCCAAAACTTAATTTGGTCTTTGGCGCTTGCCCTCCGCTGGGATTTCAAGTAATGAAAGCGCCCTGTTTCATCCGGTCCAGGGCTGGACCGGGTTCCTTGTCGTTTGGCCTCATGTTGTTTTCCGCAAGCCCGCCCCCAATAAAAAGGGGTGGGAAAAGGATGGCGGTTTCGCTACAGCATGGGGCCTGACGATGGTTAGCAAGACGGCACGTGGGTGGTCGTCTGAACCGAGTAGAGAGTAGACGATCATGGCCGTTCCTAAGAAAAAGACCTCCAAGTCTCGCCGCGACATGCGCCGTTCGCACCACGCCATCTCCGCTGGTGCGCACCACGAATGCTCCAACTGCGGTGAGCTGACCCGTCCGCATCATGTCTGTGGCTCCTGCGGCCATTACGATGGCCGTGAGGTCGTCGTCGACACTGCTGCCGCTGCCGCCTGATCCGGTTCGCCCCGGTGCTTGAGGAGGTCGCTGTCCGGTGAGCACACGCCTGCGAATCGCCCTAGACGCGATGGGCGGCGATCACGCCCCGGACATGGTGGTGGACGGCGCGAATATCGCGCGCGAACGCTGCCCGAACGTGGACTTCCTGTTCGTCGGTGATGAGCAGCGCATCACAGCGCTGCTCGAAAGCCGGCCGGCACTGAAGGCGATCTCCCAGGTTCGCCATACCGCCGACGTCGTGGCCATGGATGCGAAGCCATCCGTGGCCCTTCGTTCTGGTCGTGGCTCAAGCATGCGCCTGGCCATTGATGCCGTGGCCTCCGGTGACGCGGCCTGTGTCGTCTCCGCCGGCAACACCGGCGCGTTGATGGCCATGGCCAAGTTCGTGCTGAAGACCCTGCCGGGTATCAACCGGCCGGCCATCGCCACCATGCTGCCCACCACCCGGGGCGATTGCGTGATGCTGGACCTGGGTGCCAACCTGGAATGCGACGCCGATAATCTGGTGCAGTTCGCCGTCCTGGGCACGGTCTTCGCGCAAACGGTACTGGGTCTGCTGGAGCCCACCATCGGCCTTCTGAACGTTGGTTCGGAGGAGCAGAAGGGCCATGAGGACATCCGGGCCGCCGCCGCCGCCCTGCGCGCCACACCGCTGGCCCGCAACTTCCACGGTTTCGTGGAAGGCGACGATATCGCGGCCGGCACGGTTGATGTCGTGGTGACGGACGGCTTCACGGGCAACGTGGCCCTGAAGATGGCTGAGGGTACCGGCAAACTGTTCGGTGAGTACCTGCGCCGCACCTTCCAGTCGTCGCTGCTGGCCAAGCTGGGCTATCTCCTGGCCCGCACCGCCTTCAATAAATTGCGCCAGCGTCTGGATCCCCGGCGCTACAACGGCGCCATGTTCCTGGGACTCCAGGGCGTATGCGTCAAAAGCCATGGCGGCACCGATGCGCTGGGTTTCGCCAACGCCATCTGCGTGGCGGTCGACCTGGTCCAGCACGGCTTTGACGACAAGATCCGCAAGGAACTGGCCTTGCTTCAGGAGAGCTTGCAGGCAGCGGCCGCCGCTTCCGGTACCGACCCCCAGGCCGTCGCCCAGTGACGGCCCTTTTCATGACGGCTGGTTGAACGATGGTGATGCGCTCCGTGATCGTGGGCTGCGGCTCTTACCTGCCGGCCCGCATCGTGACCAACGACGAGCTGGCCAGGACGGTCGACACCTCCGACGAGTGGATCACCCAGCGTACCGGCATCCGCAGCCGCCACATCGCCGCCGAGGGCGAAAAGACATCGGACCTGGCGTTGAAGGCCGCCCAGGCGGCCTTGGCGCATGGCGGCGTCGCGGTGGACGAGGTGGATCTGATCGTACTGGCCACCGCCACGCCGGATCAGACCTTTCCCGCGACCGCCGCCAAGGTGCAAGCCGCCCTGGGCATGACCCGGGGGGCCGCGTTCGACGTGCAGGCCGTCTGCTCCGGCTTCATCTACGCGCTGTCGGTCGCCGACAATTTCATCAAAGCGGGCCAGGCCCGCACCGTGCTGGTTATCGGGGCCGAGACCTTCTCCCGCATCCTGGATTGGACAGACCGCACCACCTGCGTGTTGTTTGGTGACGGCGCCGGTGCGGTGGTGCTGCGGGCGGAGGAGGGGCAGGGGACATCCGAGGATCGGGGCATCCTGTCTACCCATCTGCATTCCGACGGCCGCCATCACGACCTGCTGTATGTCGACGGCGGCCCGTCCTCCACCCAGACCGTGGGCCACGTGCGCATGGCGGGGCAGGAAGTTTTCAAGCACGCCGTGGTCAATCTGGCCGAGGTGGTGGGGGAGGCGCTGGCGGCCAACGGCCTGACGCCCGGCGACCTGGACTGGCTGGTCCCGCACCAGGCCAACCGCCGCATCATCGAAAGCACCGGCCGCAAGCTGAAGCTGGACCCCAGCCGGGTGGTGATGACCGTGGACCATCATGGCAACACCTCCGCCGCCTCCATTCCCCTCGCGTTGTGCGAGGCCGTGACCGATGGCCGCATCCAGCGGGGCGAACTGGTCCTGCTGGAGGCCATGGGCGGTGGCTTCACCTGGGGCGCGGCGCTGGTCCGGTTCTAAGGACGGCGGCTTACCTTCGTAGTCTGGGGCGCTGGCCCGCGCGGCGCGGGCTTTTCCGGGTTCGTGTTCCCCGGCGCTTTCGCGGCGCACCATTCTTGGGTGCCCTGCAGCACCGTCCAAGCCGGACGGACGGTCTATCCGAATCTGACAACACTTTGGCAAACCTTTGGAATTGACGGCTTTCCCGCTGGGCATTACCGTTCCCGCAGTTGGCAAAGGGGCCACTGGTTGAGGGAGGGCACCCATGGGAGATCACACCGTCACGCGCGCTCAATTGAGCGAGGCTGTCTACCAAGAGGTGGGGCTGTCGCGGAACGAGTCCGCCGATCTGGTGGAGAGCGTGCTGGATGAGATCGCCTCCGCGCTGGGGCGGGGGGAAATGGTCAAGATTTCTTCCTTCGGCAGTTTTTCCGTCCGCGCCAAGGGCGAACGCGTCGGCCGCAACCCCAAGACCGGGGAGGAGGTTCCGATCCTGCCGCGCCGTGTCCTGGTGTTCCGCGCCAGCCACGTGCTGAAAAACCGCATCAACGACGTCCTGACGGCCGACGAGCGCTAAGCCATGTCCGGGACGCCCGCGCCAGAGCCCCTCACCGCCGGCGATGGTCTCACCAGCGACGGGCTGCCCGATGACGGTATTCCCGAGGTCGGCGGGGCGGGCGGCGGCGAGGACGGGGCGGAGTTCGATACCGTTGATGCCGGGGCGCCGCCGGTGGACCGTGGCCGTGGCAAATCGCCCACCGCGTTCCGCACCATCAGCGAGGTTTCGTCCGAACTGGATGTCCCGCAGCATGTGCTGCGCTTCTGGGAAACCAAGTTCCCTCACATCCGTCCGCTGAAGCGGGGCGGTGGCCGGCGCTATTACCGGCCGGACGATGTGGAGTTGCTGCGCCGGATCCAGGTGCTGCTTTACAAGGAAGGCTACACCATCAAGGGCGTGCAGCGCCTGCTGCGCACCGGGAGCGCCCGTATGTCGCCGGCCGCCGATGACGGGGTGGAAGCGACCGCGGCGACCTTGAGCGCGGAGGAACCGGACGCCACCGCGTCGCTGGAAGGGGAGTCGGCGTCGCCGCCGACCGCGCTCCCGTCCGCGCCAGGCCCCAGGCCGGAGGACAAGCTGCGCATCATCGGTCTGTTCGACCATGATCCCGAAGCCGATCCTGAATGGGCGCGTACCCCGCCAACCCCGTTGGAGGCGGTGTCGGCGCCGGCCCGGTCCCCGGAAGCGGCGCGTCGAGTGGTCACCGAGAAGGTGGAGAGGGGGCTGCCCACCGCCAAGCGTGAGGCCCTGGCCCTGGTGCTAGCCGACCTTGAGGAGATTCGCGATCTCCTGCGCCGGGTGCTGTAGGCGCGTCCGTCGCCAGCGTGGGCGTCATCGGCCGCTTCCCGCATGTGCGCATTTCTGCTGCGAATATGCTTATGGCCTATGCAACGATTAAATTCGTGGCCATATGCTTCCCCAATGCCGATAGGGGAATGTCAGGATGGCGAGCATCACGGGGAATAATCAGGCGACGCTGGTCAACAGCGGAACCATCGTGGTGCAAGGCACCGGCAACACGATCGTTGGTGCGAACAACACCATAACCCTTCTCCAGTCGGTCGTCCGTGCTTCCGTTACCATCACCGGCAGCGGCAATACCATCGTCGATAGTTTTGCTGGCAACACGATCAACGTCGGGGGCGGGTCGGCGGTGGTTTCCGCCACGGCGGACGTGATCAATATTGTCGGCGGCGGCAATACCGTTGAGATCGACAACAACAATATCGTCTACGACGCTTATTCCGGTGACCGGATATTGTTCACGGGCTTTTCGTCCCGCTACACCGGCGCCGCCAACTATCTGACGGTCGCCAGCGGCGGGGGCCTGACCGTCGGAGGCGGGGGAAACCTGGTTTCCTTGAACGGCGCGGCGACGCTCAACCTCAGCAGTTCCGGTAATATCGTCACCGAACTGGGCCGCAATTCCACCATCGTCTTCAGTGGTGGCAACCTGATCGAGACCGTGACAGGTGTCGGCGACACCATCTTCATGAACGACTCGACCAACAAGCTTTCGGTCGGGGGCAGCAATGTGCAGGTCCAGGCGGTGGGCAACACCATCAGCCTGTTGGCCGGCGCCACCAATGTCACCATCTCCGGCGCCGTCAAGGCCGCGATCAACCGTATCTACGTCGCGTCCGGGACGATCACCACGGGCGCCGCCATGGTGGTGAACGGTGCCGGCACGTCGCTGAACTTCCTGAGCGGTGGCGCCGCCACCCTCACCAACCCGTCCAACGCGTCCATCACCGTGTCGGGGAGTGGCGCCATCCTGACGGTCGCCGGATCGGGCGCGACCTTCACCCTGGCGGGAAGCGGCCAGAGCCTGGTGGGCTCGGGCGAGACCGTCACCGTGGCCGGCACTGACACGGTCAACGGCAACGGCAACATCGTCACCGTAAGCCAGGGCGCCGCGGCCTCGATCCTGGGCAACAATAATATCGTCACCGTCGGCGATGGGGCCAGGGCCACCGTTTCGGGGGTGGGCGACACCCTGATCGCGCTGGGGGGCGCCAGCGTCGCCTCCACCGCCGGTTCCTCGGTGCTGGTGGGCGCGGGGACGGGGGCGACCTTGACCGGCTCTCCCGCCGCGACCGTCCGCTACGACGCCAACGGCATGACCATCAATCTGGTGACGGGTCGGGCGACGGCCGCCGGTGCGACAGTATCCGACACGCTGGCCGGCGTCGGCACGCTGTTGGCCACGGGCAACAACGACACGCTGATCGCCAACACCGGCGCCATCCTGTCGCTGACGGGAACGGGTGGGATGGTCACCCTGACGGGGGGCCGCAATACCGTATTGGGCAGCGCCAAGAGCAGTGAAACGGTGGTCATCACCGCGACCAACAGCGTGGAAACCATCAGCGCGACCGGTGCGGTTGTCACGGTTCAGGGCGCTGGGGACACGCTGTTCCTCAGTGGCACGGGCAACCAGGTGACCACGGCGGCCGGCGGCACCATCAACGTGGCCGCCGCCGCGAGCGCTACGCTCTATGGCGCCAACAACGTGGTGACCATCGCCAGCGGCGGCATGGCGACGATCATGGGCAGCGGCGACACCATCACCGCGACGGGCGCGTCGCTCACCGTGTCCGCGCCGGCCGGGGCGACCGCAAAGGTCAGCGGCAACAACAATACGATCGCCATGACCGTCGGCGGCGACACGCTTGCCCTCAGCGGCAGCGGCAATGCCGTGACGGCGGCCGGCGATACCATCACCCTGGCCGCCAGCGCCACGGCAACCATCGCCGGCGACGGCAACACCATCAGCGTGGCCAATTTGGGCGCCCTGAAGGTGACGGGGGCCGGGGATGTGATAACAGCCACCGGCGCCACGGTGACGGTCGCGGCGCCAACGGGCAGCACCACCACCATCGGCGGCGCCAACGACCTGATCACCCTGGCGGTCGCGGGGGAGACGCTGGCCCTCAGCGGCACCGGCCAGCAGGTCAACGGGACTCTGGGGGGCACGATCGCCGTGGCGTCGGGTGGCGGCGCCACCATCAATGGGTCGGCCATGACGCTTGGCCTGGGGACCGGCGCCACCGTGCGGATCACCGGCAACAACGATGTGATCACGGCGAACAACGCGGCGCTGACCGTGACGACGCCCAGCGGCTATGTCGAGACGGTGAGCGGCAGCGGGGACACGATCTCCCTGACCACGACGGGGGCGACCCTGAAGCTCAGCGGTAGCGGCCATGTCGTCAACGCCATCGCCGGCGACACCGTCGCCGTCGCGGCGAACGGCGGGGCGACCATCAATGGATCCAATGTCGCGGTGACCGTGGGCAGCGGCGCCACCGTCACCGTTGCCGGGGGAATGGACACGGTGACGGCCAACGGTGCCGCTGTGACCGTGGCAACGCCGGCCAATTCCCGCACCAGCGTGAGCGGCGCCAACAATACCATCGCCTTGACGACGACGGGTGAGACGCTGGCGTTGACCGGGACCGGAAACACGATCGTCGCCAAAAGCACAGGCGCGACCTTGGCGCTTTCCAGTAACGGTGTGGGGCCCAGCGGCGAACTGGACCTGATCGTCACCCATGACAAGGTCTGGCTGCAGCGCTCCGGCAATGACCTGGTGGTCGATCAGCTGGGAACGGCCCAGGTTGTGAAGCTGTCGAATTGGTTCAGCAGCACCAGCAGCGAGGTCGCCACCATCAAGGCCAGCGATGGCGTGGTGCTGACGCCCACGGACGTCACCAGCCTTCTGGGTAAGATGACCACCTTCGCCGGCGGCCACGCCGGCTACAACCCGCTGACCACGACGTCGACCAGCACGAACAACGCCTATTACGGCGGCACCTTCAGCGGTTACTGGCATTGACGCCCAGGACATAGGCGGATTTCGCTCCGCCGTTCCCCTTTTTTGGGGGGGCAGCGGAGGGGTTGGCCTGAAAAATGAATCATAACTAATTGATAAATAACACATTTATAGAAAAATTCATTTTTTTGAACTTAGAGGACGCATGGGCGTTGCATCCTGGGAACCTCATGGATATAGTCCGCGCCCGAACAGCAGCCCACGCTGCGGTTCACTCGAGAGGTCGGAGCGTAGCGCAGCCTGGTAGCGCATCAGACTGGGGGTCTGGGGGTCGCAGGTTCGAATCCTGTCGCTCCGACCATCTCTCGAAAGCAATCAGCCCCGCCGGGTCACCCGGCGGGGCTGATTGCTTTTGGGCCACGCCAGCATGGGGCGCTCACTCCACCTCCATCGCGGTATCTTCCTCGCCGTTCCGGGTTCGCATGAACAGGTCCAGCGCGGCGTCGGGCTGAAATATATCCTCACCGGTCTGTACCGCCCCCAGGATCATCGAATAGAGTCCGGTCACCGTCGAATGGTACCCGGGGTTTTGCTTCTCCTGCGGCATGTCCAAATCGGCGTTGCGCGCGAAATCCAGTATCAGGTCGATGGCCTCTTCCGGACTTTCAATCTTGCCATCCGAATCCGCCAGTCCCTCAAGGGCGGGGGTGAGGATTTCGGCAAGGTCCTGCCATTCCTTCTGGGCGGCCTTGTTCATCGGACCCTGCGGTTGGGCATAGTAGTCGACCAACTCCTGCACGGGGAACGGCCCCTCCTGGTGCTGAAGAATTTTAACGGCGGCCAGGAATGGGCCGCGGATGAAGCCAATCGCGGTGTTGATCGGCGAGGGGCCGACCCACAGGTTTCCGACGTGATTGTGCGCGATGGTCCAGGCCTGACGCTTGGCGACATGGAGGGCGGCCGGTGTCTGCTCCTGAACGGCTTGTCCTCCCCATCGCTCAAGGAAGCCGTTCACCACTTGCAGGTTGGCCTGCGATTTCTCGATCGCCAATCCAAGCGTGCTGGATGAGATCACATGGCGCCGGGCGGTGTCGCCATGGTCTTTGCCGTACGCCATCGCGTTGGCGCCCCCTTGAAAGGTGGGGCGGGGGCCTAAAGTCTTTGGCCCCGACGACGCGTGCTTTTGTGGACGGAAGCAGAAATCCAGCTCGAACAGCTTCTGGATCAGGGCCGCCTTGTCGGCGAACTTGATGGGCTGGTCGCCCGTCAGCCATTCATGGACCCGCGCGATCCCCCCATTCTGGAGTTTGAAGCCAAGGGAATGTATGTCCCCTTGGACCTCCGTCAGGAAATGGCGAACATCGCTCATGCTTTCAATGTTCAGGGGGCGCCAGGTGCTCTCGTCCGGGCTGCCGCCGGTGAAGATCACTTGGCGCTGGACCACGTCCTGACCGGGCGTTGGCGCGCGGCCGGCGAGGGTGGCGGTGAGTTGACGTAGGGCGGTGACGGACGGCCCTCGGTTCAGATCGGCGCCCATCGCCGCCAGACCGCCGCCGATCCGGGAAGGCGGTGCCATGCCGGTGGTGGCGTCAGGGGCGCCGGCCGGCTGACTGGCGCGACCGGGCTGGCGCGTGCTTGAAGGCTTGTTCTTGCTTGAGTGTCGGAACATTGGGCGTCCTCAAAAACCTGATTTCAAGGACGGCCATGCCCGCCTTGAATGAAGGTATCTCCGGTATGAATATCACTTTTTAAGTGTATGGGCGCCGACGCAGACGGCCCGACCCGCGTCGGTCAGGCGGCAGACCAGCCAATCCGGTTTCAAGGGGTTGCTGAACCAGGGGGCGGCCCAACCGGCCGCCAGGCAGGCCTTGACCGTGGCGGCGCTGACCTTGCTGCCGTCCGCCCAGAACAGGGGCAGCTTGCCTCCGGCTTGCGCCAGGCCTCGGCATAGCCAGCGCTTTTGCACCGCCGTGGGCATGAGCGGGGGGGCGGCGGTTGGCGCCGTCTCCTGGGTGGGTGTTTCCGGCCCCGCCGCCTTGCCGCGCGCCATGCCTTCCCCCGTCATCAATCGGGCCGCGCGCCTTTTTAGGCGATGGCGCCGGGCCTGCCGGTATCTTACCCTGACGACACCGGGCGTCAAACGGCCGGCGTGTCAGGCGCCGCGGCGCCGGCGGGCTCAAGCCCGCGGTCCTTACAAGGCAAGAGGTGGGTGATGGCGGCGTTCCTGGTCTATATGACGGCGGCCTCGGTGGCGGAGGCGGAGACCATAGGACGGACGTTGGTGGAGGAGCGGCTGGCCGCCTGCGTCAATATCCTGGGCGGCATCCAATCCATCTATCGCTGGAAGGACGGGGTGGAGAACGCGGCGGAGGTGGCCTTCATCGCCAAGACCCGCGCTGACCGGTTCGAGGCCCTGACCCGACGGGTCAAGGAACTGCACAGCTACGACACGCCCTGCGTCATCGCTCTGCCGGTGGTGTCGGGCAATCCGGGCTTCCTGGAGTGGATCGCCGCGTCTGCGGCCCCCGACGCCACCGATCAAGCGTGAACTGTCAACCCCGATCCGGCAGCCCGTGAGGGAACAGGCGGGGTAGGTCGATCTTGGGGCAGCGGTCCATGATGACGGTGGCGCCCAGCGCCCGTGCCTGGGCCGCCGACTCCGCGTGGCTGACGCCCAGCGGCATCCAAATGTAGGGGATGCCGCGTTCAGCCGCCTCCACCACGAAGGTGCCGATGGCCGGGGCCGCGCGGAAGATTTCCACGAAGTCCACGCCATCCGGGAGGTCGGCGAGGGTGGCCACCACCGGCTCTCCCAGGATGGTGGTTCCGGCGTGGGCCGGGTGCACAGGGATGATCTTGTACCCGTATTCCCGCTGCATGAACGCTGGCACATAGTGCGACGGCTTGGCCGGGTCGGGCGATATGCCGACGATGGCCACTGTCTTCGTCTTCATGAAGATGTCACGCAGGACGTCGTCGGTGATCGTGTCGCTCATCAGGGGCGGATCCTTCGGCAAATGGGGATGTCCAACGGGGTGGGAGGGGCGCCCGGGGACGGGTATACCGGAACATCATAAATGGGATTGGGGAGGGATATGGGAATGACGGCCGATGAGGACACCGCGCAGGGCACGATGGACGACAAGCTGGCGGCCATGGGCAAGGCGCCCGTGTTCACGCCGGCGGATTTCGACCGCCTGCTGGAAAAGGGCCTGCCCCAAGCCCACCGCGCCGGAATTCGCACCCATGAGATGGGGCATGGCACCATCACCCTGACCATGCCGGTGTCCGATGATCTGCTGCGCCCGGGCGGTACCGTTTCCGGCCCCACGATGTTCGCGCTGGCCGACGTGGCGCTCTACGGCGCCGTGCTCAGCATGGCGGGACACATTGTGCTGGCGGTCACCAGCAACATGAACATCACCTTCCTGCGCCGGCCGTCGCCCAAGCCCCTGGTCGCCCACGCCCGCATCGTGCGCATGGGGCGCAGCCTGGCGTACGGCGAAGTCACCCTCCATTCCGAGGGGGAGGACGACCCGGTCGCCCACGCGACAGGCACCTATGCGATTCCACGGGGCTGACGCCCGGGCCCTGGGCGCCATCGCGGGCGGGCGTCCAACGCCCTGGTTTCATTGGGAAAATGGGGATGGTCTCGATTTCGTCGTTTGAAAATAGTCAATGGAATCAATGGTATTCGATCTATGGTATTATGATACCTCAATGGTAAGCGATTGACGGACTGGCGCTTTTTCCCGTTGACACCCAGCCCGACCCGACATAAAAACCGCCCACTTCGGTGCCGGTCCCAGGAGCGGTGCCCTGGGGCCTCTTTTGGCCCGGACCTCATTTTGAGTGAGTGCGCGGATGAAAACCTTGTCTCTCAAGCCGTCTGAGATCGAGAAGAAGTGGCTTCTCATCGATGCCGACGGCCTCGTGCTGGGCCGCCTGGCCAGCATCATTTCCATGCGCCTGCGCGGCAAGCACAAGCCGACCTACACCCCCCACATGGATTGCGGTGACAACATCATCGTCATCAATGCGGAGAAGGTGAAGCTGACCGGCAACAAGCGCAGCGACGAAATCTTCTACTGGCACACCGGGTATGCTGGCGGCATCAAGCAGCGCACCCTGGGCCAGATCCTGGACGGCAAGTACCCGGAGCGGGTCATCGAGAAGGCCGTTGAGCGCATGATCACCCGTGGCCCGCTGGGCCGCCGGCAGATGAGCAACCTGCGCGTCTACAAGGGCTCGACCCATCCCCACGAGGCTCAGAACCCCGAGGTGCTGGACGTCGCCGCCCTGAATCCGAAGAATAAGAGGAGTGCCTAATCCATGGCACAGACCATCAACAGCCTGGCCGACCTGAAGCAGGGCGCCGCCGTTGTGACGACTGAGGCGGTGGCCGAGCCGGCCCAGCCGAAGATCGACGCGCAGGGCCGCTCCTACGCCACCGGCAAGCGCAAGGACGCGGTCGCCCGCGTCTGGATTAAGCCGGGCAAGGGCCAGGTCACAGTCAACGGCCGTGACATCACCGTCTACTTCGCCCGTCCCGTGCTGCGCATGATGATCAACCAGCCCTTCCAGATCGTGGGCCGGGTTGAGCAGTACGACGTCGTCTGCACCGTGTCCGGTGGTGGCCTGTCCGGCCAGGCCGGCGCGCTGCGCCACGGCATCTCCAAGGCCCTGACCTACTTCGAGCCGGCCCTGCGCCCGTCGCTGAAGGTCGCCGGCCTGCTGACCCGTGATCCGCGCGTCGTCGAGCGTAAGAAGTACGGCAAGGCCAAGGCCCGTCGTAGCTTCCAGTTCTCCAAGCGCTGATCACTGGCCACCTGGCCCCGGCGTTTTTGGATTGCTGTTTGGAAAGGCGTCTTCCCCACCGGGGAAGGCGCCTTTTCCTTTTGGGCGCACGCGATTTGTGCGAGAAGGCTCCACAATAATGCCACCAAGTGGACCTTGCGCGCGGACCGGCGTTCAGCCCACCGTCAGCCTGAGGTCAAGGGTTCGTCCCTGAACCCAAGGAAGGACGGAACGGATGCCTGATCGCGAACCGGCGGGTCGTAAGCCGGGCGGCATACGCCGCGCGCTCGGCTGGCGCCCCAGCCCGCGGGCGCGCCTGTGGATACGGCGCCTGCTGACCCCATTGGCGGTGGTCGCGGCCCTGCTCTATGTCCTGGTCGATGTCTGTTTCCTGCCCCTGGTGCGGCCGTTCGCCGCATGGATGGGGCGGTGGTCGCCTTTCCAGGCGCTGGGCCGTCTGATAGACCGGCTGGGGCCCCGTGCGACCCTGGTGTTGTTCCTGGTGCCCCTGATCGTGTTGGAGCCGGTGAAGCCGCTGGGCGCCTTCCTGATCGCCCAGGGCAAGACCCGCACGGGCCTTCTGCTCATCATCGGGGCGGAGGTGTTGAAGCTGTTGACGGTGGAACGGCTGTTCCAGCGCAGCCGGCACAAGCTGCTGACCATTCGATGGTTCGCCCGGGTTCACGGCTGGATCGTGGGATGGATCGACCGTCTGAAGGCGCTGCCTGCCTGGCGGGTTGTCGTCGGCATCGGCCACGGGGTGCGGGCTGTCGCGGCTCCCGTGCTGCTCATGGTCTGGCGCCAGGTGTTGCGCAGCGTGGCCATGGCCCGCGAGCGGAGGCGCTATCGCCGCCGCGACGGCTGACTGGAAGCTGGAACGTTTCCAGACGGCGCGTATCCAAAAGGCCTACGGCAAAGGCTCGACTACAGGGATTTTGGCCGAAGGCATAAGGTGGCCGCCGCCTGCGGGGACACCCGGTGGGGCAAGATGGGGTTGGGTCGGATGACGGTGGATGTGACGAGGGGCGGGGTGACCGCAAGCCTGGCGGGACTGCCCGCGTTCGCCCGGTTGACGCCGGATGTGCTGTCCGCCCTGGCGGCCGCCTGTCGGGTTCAGGATTTCGCGCCGGGGGATCTGCTGGCGCGCCAGGGCACGGCACTGGCTGACATCCATGTCCTGCTGTCCGGCACGGTGGCGCTGGTCGCCGGCAATACCGAAGTGGGACAGCGGCGGGGGCCGGAGTCCACCTTCCTGCTGGCCGAGGCCCTGACCGGTGCGGCGGCGTCCCTCACTGTGCGCGCGGTTGGCGATGTCCGTCTGCTGGTGCTGCCATCGTCGGCGTTGCGCGCCCGCCTGGGTAGCGGTGCTGATCTGGCCCTGTCGCTGATGGCGGGGCAGGCCGCCCGCGAACGTGCGCTGGTGGAGGCCGTGGCCGCCCTACGCGATCTGTCCCTGCCGCAGCGCCTGGCGGCCCATCTGCTGAAGGAACATGCCGCCCGCCGTGCCGGGGGGCGCCTGAACCTCGACATGGCCGCCGTGGCCACCGTCCTGCAGACGACACCGGAAGATGTCGCCTGGACTTTCGCCGACCTGCGCCGCCATGGCGTGGCGCTGGAGGGGGCGGTGGTTGTGGTGAAGGATTTCGACGCCCTGCGCGACCTCGCGACGCCGGGGCCCCTGCGCCGCCGCCAGGCGGAGGAGTGGCCGGTGTTCATGTGGGATGTGGACGCGCCCGCCCCCTGACGGCGCTGCAGCCATTCAGGGCCGCCGTTCGACAAGTGCTGCCCACCCGTCTAGAATCACCGGCCTTGTCCCCGCTGGTTCCACTTCCATGATTCCGCCATCCTCCCCGCCCCCGTTTCAAGGGCCGACCGTGCTGGTCGCGCCGGGTATCCGGCTGGCCGAGACGGAACTGCAGGAGAGCTTTCTGCGGGCCGGTGGCCCCGGCGGGCAGAACGTGAACAAGGTGGAAACGGCGGTGCAGCTGCGTTTCGACGCGGCGGCCTCGCCCAACCTGCCACAGTGGGTGAAGGACAAGCTGAAAACCCTGGCCGGCCGCCGCTGGACCGGCGACGGCGTCATCGTCATCACCGCGCAACGCCACCGCACGCAGGAACGCAACCGCGAGGATGCGCGCGAGCGCCTGTTCGAGTTGATTCGGGAGGCCACGGTGCGTCAGGCCGCGCGCCGGCCCACCCGGCCGACGCTGGGATCCCAGAAGCGGCGGCTGGAGGCCAAGGCCACCCGCAGCGGTGTGAAGCGGCTGCGCGGTTCCGTGGACATGGACTGATAAACCTTCAGATGAGCGACTCTTCCTCTCCCGACGTCATCGTCATCGGCGCCGGTGCCGCTGGCCTGTTCACCGCCATTGCCGCCGGCAAGCGCGGCCGGCGGGTGACCGTGGTCGATCACGCGCCCCAGGCCGGCGCCAAGATCCTGATCTCCGGCGGCGGGCGCTGCAACTTCACCAACCTGGATGCCCAGCCGGCACGCTATCTGTCGGCCAACCCGCACTTCTGCATCTCGGCGCTGCGGCGCTACACCCCCCGCGATTTCATCGCCCTGGTGGAGCGGCACGGCATCGCTTGGCATGAGAAGAAGCTGGGCCAGCTGTTCTGCGACAACTCCGCCCGCGATATCCTGGCCATGCTGCTGAACGAGGCGGCCGATGCCGGGGTGGACCTGCGCCTGGATTGCGCCATCGGCGGCGTGCGGGCGGGAGACGAGGGCGTGGCGGGCGGCGGCTTTGTGGTCGACACCGCGCGGGGGCAGATGACGGCGCCCAAGCTGGTGGTGGCCACCGGCGGCCTGTCCATCCCCAAAATGGGCGCCACCGATTTCGCCTACCGCTTGGCCCGCCAGTTCGGGCTGGCGGTGGTGGCCCCCCGGCCGGGCCTGGTGCCCTTCACCTTCACGCCCCAGGACCTGGCCCGCACCCAGGGACTGTCCGGCGTGGCGTTGGACGCGGTGGTGAAGGCCCACAAGGCGGCGTTCCGCGAGGCCTTGCTGATCACCCATCGTGGCCTGTCCGGCCCGTCGATCCTCCAGGCATCCAGCTATTGGCGGGCGGGGGAGGCCATCACCGTGGACCTGACGCCCGACCTGGACCTGGCGGAGCATCTGAAGGCCGCCAAGCGCGCCCGCCCCAATGCGGAGTTGAAGACCATCCTGGGCGACGTGCTGCCCCGCCGCTTCGCTGACCGCTTGTGCGGGGAAGGCGGGGCCGGCGAAATCGAGAGCCGCCCCTTGCGCGACCTGTCGGACAAGGCGTTGGCGGCGGTGGGGGAGCAGTTGCGGCGCTGGACGGTGGTGCCGGCGGGCACCGAAGGCTACCGCACCGCGGAGGTGACGGTGGGCGGCATCGATACCAATGAGCTGTCGTCCAAGACCCTGGAGGCCAAGAAGGTCCCCGGCCTACATGTCGTGGGCGAGGCGGTGGACGTCACCGGCTGGCTGGGCGGCTATAACTTCCAGTGGGCCTGGTCATCCGGCTGGGTGGCCGGCCAGGCGCTGTGACCGGCGCGCGGCCAAGTTAAACCCCGACTAAAACTTAATCGCCACCCGCCGCTTCAGCCCTGGTTTCCAGCGCGGGAGTGTCCAGCACGGGGGCCGTGGCTCCATGGCGGCGGAACGGGTAGGCCAGCTGGCCCAGGAAGGTCAGGGGCACCGGATCGGCCGTGCCGATGTCCACCGGCGGACGGCGGTCCAGCGGCAGATAGCGGGTGCGGAAGATGATGTCCCACAGCAGCAGGTTTTCGCCGTAGTTGGTATTGCCCTCGGACGGAAGCCGGCTGTGGTGCCAGCGGTGCAGATCCGGCGTGTTGAACAGCCAGTTCAGCCCCCGGCAATCCATGTCCACGTTGCAGTGGGTCAGGAAGCCGATGTAGGTGGTGATGGCCAACACCCAGACCACCACCTCCTTCGGGGCGCCCACCAGGATGCCCAGCACCAGGGCGAACAGCGTGGCGATCAGGCTGTCGACGAAGTGGAAGCGGCCGGTGTTCACCACCCACAGGCGGGTGACGCTGTGGTGCACGGCGTGATACCGCCACAGCCAGGGAATCTCATGCCCCAGGCGGTGCGCCCAATACAGGCCGAACTCCGCCACCGCCAAGCCCAGCACCACCTGCGCCGCCATGGGCCAGTGGGCGGGCCAGAAACCGCTGGCCGTGGCCGGCGCCACCTGGCTGGCGCCCAACATGGCGGCGGTGCCGGCCAGGAATTGGCCGATGCCCTTGTTCAGGGCCGTGTGGCTGATGTCCTGCCGCGTCTGGCCGTCGCTCTTGGCCCAGGCCGGCTCATACGGCATCAGGCGTTCCAGCAGCAGCAGGGCGGCCGCCATGCCGAAATAGGTGATGTTGTAGGCCAGGATGGGATGGCCCAGCGCGTTCCCATAGGCATATCCGGCTATGCACAGGGCCAGCAGCCCCGGCCACGCGATCCAAGAGAACACCCGGCGCATTCGTCACCCATCACAAGGCGCCCAGACGGGACGATATCGTCCCAGGGCGCGAAACAGCGGCGGGGCCTGGTGAAACCAGCCTCTGGCATGATCCAGATTACGACCGATCCCCCATACGACCAGGACCGCCCCGCCAACCTTTTGCGCCCAGAGCGGGGCGGGCGCAAGGGCCTGCATCACAGCGAAAGTGGCTAAATCGCTGATGTTTCGGGTGCCAAATAGATCCAGGTCAACTCATGCTTGTTGTGCGACAGGTGCAGCAGGCGTGATCCGGGGATGGCGGCGAAGGCGCGGGCGCTGACATGGTCCGTCTCCCCCTGGAACTTGAGCGTGCAGATGAAATTGCGCGCGTGACCGCCATCCTTCCACTGCCGCACCAGACGCAGCAATCGTTCCGGATAGCAAATGACGTCGCTGCAGAGCCAGTCGATGGGGCGTTCCACGGGGCCGATTTCCGCCGGATCGAGGCCGAAGGCGCTTTCCCGGCGCACGGTCACACCCGGAAGACTGGCGATACGCGGGTCCAGCGGCGCCTTGTCGATGGCGGTGACCTCCGCGCCCAGGGATTGCAGCACCCAGGTCCAGCCCCCCGGGCAGGCGCCCAGGTCCAGGCAGCGGTCGCCCGGCCCGGGCATGCGGCCGGCCAGGGTCAGCGCCTCCCACAGCTTGAGGTAGGCGCGGTTGGGCGGCGTGGCCTTGTCCTCGACAAACGCCACCTCGCCATTCGCGAAGGCGCTGCTGCAGGCGCCGGAGGCCAGGATGGTGTGTTCGTCCAGCAAGGTCCAGGCGCCCAGGGGGGCGGTTGGGGCTGGGGCCGGGAAGACCAGGGGCTTGGCCGACACATGGGGCAACTGCTCCTGGATCAGACGGGAGCGGCGGTGGTGGCCATGTTCATACGCCGCCCAGTTGCGCTGGATGGCGCGCAAGGCGCGGGCGCCATCCTTGATGGACGCGATGGCGATGCGCCGGGGGGCCAGCCAGGTGTTGATGGACCAGGCGGCGGGCCGTGCCGGCGCCTGGGTGATCACCAGCCGTCCGTGGACCACGGCCGTCGGATCGTCCAATTCCTCCAGCAGGGGCTCCAGGAAGCCGTCGGCGGCCAGATAGGCGGCGCCCCCGGCGGACATGGCCTCGGGCGACTCGGCATTGTCAAAAGATCGCGCCCCGGGAGCTGCGCTCGCCGGGGCGTTGGTTCCATCCGGATGACCGGTCATGTCGGCACGTCGGGAAAGGGAGTAAAACGCGAACCGGGGTCTTAGGGCAGAATATCGGCCGATGCAATAACCGCCTGCGTGCGGTTGCGCACACCCAGTGACCGCATGACGGCGGTGACGTGGATTTTAACCGTCCCCTCCGACAAGCCCAGCTCATAGGCGATCTGCTTGTTGGATTTGCCTTCGCGCAGGCAGCGCAGGACGTCGCGCTGACGCTGGGTCAGGGACGGTGAATTGCCGCCGCCGCCGCCGGACGCCGAGGTGGTGGCGCTGCTCGGCGCCGTGGTGTCGCCGTGGATGGCGGCCGGGGGCACGTAGATGCCACCGGAAAACACCAGGTTCAGGGCGCTCAGCATGATCTTCACGCTGGAGGACTTCGGAATGTAGCCCGAGGCGCCAGCGTCCAGCGCCGCACGCACGTCCGACTGGCTTTCGGACGCGGAGATGATCACCACCGGCGTACCAGCCTGAATCTCGCAGATTTCCTGGATGCCGGCGAACCCCGGCCAGTTGGGCATCTGCAGGTCCAGCAGGATGAGGTCGAATTCCTGTTCGCCCTGCGCGTAGTCCAGCGCCTCGTTGAAGGTACCGGCCTCCGTGAAGGTGGCGTCGGCGCTCAGTTGCGTCAGCAGCCGGCATAGGCCTTCGCGGAACAGCAGGTGGTCATCACCGATCAGGATGTTCATGTCCGACTCTCGTTCAGAGGTAGTAGGGAACCAAGGTTGCCAGTGAACCCAGACGACTATGTTGTTTACCTGCGTACGCGCGCCGTCGGCAGCTTTATCATACACCCGGGGGCAGAAACCATCGGTGGCTGGATGAACAGTCCCGCTGCGGGAATATTGAAACGCGGACTTTAAGCTAAACTACTACAAACTCGGCCTGGCCCTGTCACCCTGATTTGACTTGGGTCGGTTGATTTAAGCAACGGATTTAGGCGCGATTGAGGCGAAAGTTATCGTTTGGGCAGGCGATTGATCCAACCAAAGGGCGCCGGGGCCCGACCATGGGCATAGGTATGGATATAGGCCGCCATCCCCAGGAATGGCGGTTTTTCTTGCCACGAAAGCGTCAGAAAGTCTCGTCAGCCTGATTGCGTGCCCTGTTACCGTTGTGGCAGAAGGGCCAGAATGCAGGGGGCTGCCCGGACTCGGGGGGCGACCCGCACACCAATTTCCAATAATCCCCCGATAATGCGGGGCTTGAACTCCAGGGGTCGGTCATGGTCAAGCGCGTACGTAAAGCTGTGTTTCCGGTTGCCGGTCTGGGCACGCGGTTCCTGCCGGCGACCAAGGCCATACCGAAGGAAATGCTGCCGCTGGCCGACAAGCCGTTGATCCAGCACGCGGTGGATGAGGCCAAGGCGGCCGGGATCGAGATGTTCTGTTTCGTCACCAGCCGGGGCAAGACCCCGCTGGAGGATCATTTCGACCTGAATTACGAACTGAACCAGACGCTCAAGAACCGGGGCAAGCTGGATATCCTCAAGATGATCGAGGACATCCAGATCGACAGCGGCAAGATCGCCTATGTCCGCCAGTCCGAGCCGCTGGGCCTGGGCCACGCCGTGTGGTGCGCGCGCGAATTCATTGGCGATGAGCCCTTCGCCGTGCTGCTGCCTGACGAACAGGTGCTGGGCGACCGGCCCTGCCTGGCGCAGATGATGGACGCCTATGCCCAGGTCGGCGGCAACCTGCTGTCGGTGTTCGAGGTCCCGCGCGAGCAGACCAACAAGTACGGCATCCTGGACATCGGCGCGGACGATGGTCGCCTGGCCGAGGTGAAGGGCCTGGTGGAAAAGCCGGACCCCGCGACCGCGCCGTCCACCCTGTCCATCCAGGGGCGCTACATCCTGCAGCCCGAGATCTTCCAGCACTTGGAGCGGTTCGAGAAGGGGGCCGGCGGCGAAATCCAACTGACCGACGCCATGGCCAAGCTGATCGGCCAGCAGCCCTTCCATGGTTTCCGCTTCGAAGGCAAGCGCTTCGATTGCGGCGACAAGCTGGGTTTCGTCTTGGCGAACGCGGCCTACGCCCTGGCGCGGCCCGACATGGCGGACAAGGTGCGCGCCGCCCTGAAGGAAATGCTCCAGGGGTGACGGGGCGGGCGGCCTGAACCGAGGCCGCGGACGCAACCGAGGGCTTGGGCTGCTTTTGCGGCTTCAATTAAAGTGGGAAGGACCCTAAAAGGTCACATGCGCGATACGATGGTGTCGCCTTAAATAAGGGGCGGTCCGGCGTAAATACCGGTGCCGCCCCTGATCCCGATGCCCTATCCATGTGGTGCGTCCACACGGACCATACCGGGCCCGGGACGCCGGGACGTCGTGACTATAGGGGATGGGTATGCGCATCGCGGTGATCGGAACGGGCTACGTCGGCTTGGTCTCTGGCGCCTGTTTTTCCGAATTCGGCGTGACCACGGTCTGCGTCGACAAGGATGCCGGCAAGATCGAGCGCCTGAACCGGGGTGAGATCCCGATCTTCGAGCCGGGCCTGGACGATCTGGTGGCCAAGAACGCCAAGGCGGGCCGCCTGTCCTTCACCACCGATCTCGCCAGCGCGGTCAAGGGCGTGGACGCCGTGTTCATCGCCGTCGGCACACCGTCGCGCCGGGGGGACGGCCATGCCGACCTGTCCTATGTCTATGCCGCCGCCCAGGAAGTGGCCCGCGCGTTGGACGCCGACCGCTACACGGTGATCGTGACCAAGTCGACCGTGCCGGTGGGCACCGGCCGCGAGGTGGCGCGCATCATCGGCGAAACCCGGCCGGGCCTGGAGTTCGACGTCTGCTCCAACCCCGAGTTCCTGCGCGAGGGGGCCGCCATTGGCGACTTCATGCGGCCGGACCGCGTGGTCATCGGCGCCGAATCGGAGCGGGCGCAGGCGGTGATGAAGGCGCTGTACCGCCCGCTGTACCTGATTGAGACGCCCATCGTCATGACCAGCCTGGAAACGTCGGAGCTGATCAAGTACGCGGCCAACACCTTCCTCGCCACCAAGATCACCTTCATCAACGAGGTGGCGGATCTGTGCGAGAAGGTGGGCGCCAACGTCCATGACGTGGCCAAGGGCATCGGCCTGGACGGTCGCATCGGCCGCAAGTTCCTGCACGCCGGGCCCGGCTATGGCGGGTCGTGCTTCCCCAAGGACACGCTGGCCCTGGCCCGCACCGCCGCCGACGTCGGCGCGCCGCTGCGCATCGTCGAGACGGTCATCGACATCAACGACAAGCGCAAGAAGGCCATGGCGATCCGCATCGTGGAGGCCGCCGGCGGCAGTGTCGAGGGCAAGCGCGTCGGCATCCTGGGCGTGACCTTCAAGCCCAACACCGATGACATGCGCGACGCGCCGTCCCTGGACATCATTCCGGAACTGCAACGTCTGGGCGCCATCGTCCAGGCCTACGATCCCGCCGGCATGCACGAGGCGGAGCGGATGTTGCCGGGGGTGTCCTGGTGCGCCGACGCCTATGCCGCCACCCAGGACGCGGATGTCCTGGCCATCCTCACGGAATGGAACGAGTTCCGCGCGCTGGACCTGGACCGGGTGCGCCGCTCCATGAAGACGCCGGTTCTGGTCGACCTCCGCAACGTCTACAATCCTGAAGACATGAGCGCCGCCGGTTTCCTCTACCGGTCCATTGGCCGGCCATCCGGCCGGTCGGCGCGCCAATAATTCCAAGCAGCAAGGGAGCAGGTGCAGTCATGACCGCTATTCATCGGTTCCACCCCACGGTGCTGCGCGAGTACGACATCCGCGGCGTCATCGGCAAGACCCTGGGCCCGGACGATGCCCGAGCCATCGGCCAAGGCTTCGGCACCATCGTGGTGCGGGCCGGCGGCACCCGCGTGGCCATCGGCTACGACGGCCGCCTGTCCTCGCCGGAGCTGGAGCAGGCCTGCGTCGAGGGCCTGATGTCCACCGGCCTGGAGGTGGTGCGCATCGGCCTCGGCCCCACGCCCATGCTCTACTTCACCGTACGGCACCTGGAACTGGACGCCGGCGTGATGATCACCGGCTCGCACAACCCGCCGGACTACAACGGCTTCAAGATGATGCTGGGCAAGGGCCCGGTCTATGGCGAGCAGATCCAGGAGATCGGCCGCCTGGTCCACGGCGGCGACCTGGAGACGGGCGTCGGCTCGTCCCGCCAGCTGGACGTCAGCGAGGATTACATCAGCCGCCTGGCCGGCGACTATGACGGCACCCGCGACCTGACCATCGTCTGGGATGCCGGCAACGGTGCGGTGGGCCACATCCTGCGCCGCCTGACCGACAAGCTGCCGGGCAAGCACATCCTGCTGTTCGAGGAGGTGGACGGCACCTTCCCCAACCACCATCCCGACCCGACGGTGCCGGAGAACCTGGAAGACCTGATCCACGCCGTGGCCGCCAACAAGGCGGACATCGGCATCGGCTTCGACGGCGACGGCGACCGCATCGGCGCCGTGGACGCGCAGGGCGGGATCGTCTGGGGCGACCAGCTGCTGGCCATCTACGCCGCCGACGTGCTGAAGACCCATCCCGGCGCCACCATCATCGCCGACGTCAAGTCCAGCCAGACGCTGTACGATGACATCGCCAAGAACGGCGGCAAGCCCCTGATGTGGAAGACCGGCCATAGCCTGCTGAAGGCCAAGATGGCCGAGACCGGCTCGCCCCTGGCCGGTGAGATGAGCGGCCACATCTTCTTCGCCGACAAGTATTACGGCTTCGACGACGCGCCCTACTGCGGCGTGCGCCTGGCCGGTCTGGTCAGCCGCAAGGGCAGCCTGGCCGAGCTGAAGTCTGTGCTGCCGCCGGTGTTCAACACCCCGGAAGTCCGCTTCCAGGTGGATGAGGAGCGCAAGTTCAAGGCGGTGGAGGAGATCGTGGCCCGCGCCAAGGCCCTGGCGGGCGACGGCATCGAGGTCAACGACATCGACGGCGTGCGGGTGAAGACGGTGGACGGCTGGTGGCTGCTGCGCGCGTCCAACACCCAGGACGTGCTGGTGGCCCGCGCCGAGGCCTTCAGCGAGGCCGGCCTGGAACGCCTGAAGGGCAGCATCCGCGACCAGCTGAGCCAGAGCGGCATCGCGGCGCCCGACGGCTTCTGAGTGGTGGCTTCCTGAGTTGGGGTGAACGGGCCGCGTCCTTTCGGGCGCGGCCCGTTGTCCGTTGGAGGGGCCGGTGCGTCTGAGCGTCTCTGTTGAAGATCCGTCTCAGCCTGAGATCAGGGACTTGCTGGTGCGCGGGGAGGCCTATTCCGCCAGCCTTTATCTGGCCGAGAGCAACCACCACCTGTCCATTGAGGACTTTCGGGCCGCCAATGTCCGCTTCCTGGTGGGACGTGATGCGGAGGGCCGCGCTGTCGCCACGGGGGCGGTGGTGCTGAACGGACGGTGGGCGGAACTGAAGGCCATGTGGGTGGTGCCTGCGGCGCGTGGGCGAGGGGCGTCCAAGACTTTGCTGGCGGCATTGGAGGCGCAGGCGCGGGGAGCCGGTGTCGAGACGCTTCGGCTGGAGACGGGGGTGTCGAACCATGAGGCCTTGGGGCTGTACGCCCGCGCCGGCTTTGTGCGTTGCGGTCCGTTCGCCGACTACCGCCTTGATCCCTTGAGCGTGTTCATGGGGAAGGCGTTTACGCCGATGCCGTTGAGCCATCACTTGAGTGAGTGAAGAGACGGCCGCGATCCGCTGGAGCGCGGCTTTTTCATAGGCGCCAGGCAGAGGATGGGTGTGTTAGGCCTAAATTTTAATTATCAAAAGAGAAAATATTTATGTGGGGTGTGTTTATTTAAGCATAGAAAATCATTCTATAAATGAATATCTATATTGATATAAAAACTCTTGATGCGTCTATTTCAATCTTCCTGAGGGGATAGAATCCATTAACACTTAGGTACTTTCTGAAATTCTCGAGAACGCCGCTCCAGTCAGAGAACCCCTCGTTCTGAAATCCATTCTCGTCTTGCCAAAACAATCTCTTTTCAAAAATGCAGGCGCCATATTTCTCGCTTTGTTTGTCTGAAAGCAAAATAGAAAACCAAGCAAGCATATTATTGGACGAGTATTTGTAAATGAATATGGTTTCACCGCTTCTTTCTTCATCCCTTACCGACCCCATGCATGAGATTGTGATTCCATTTTCTTTATCAATCTCTGAAAATTCCTCTGGCAGAGCCATTGCTATCTCCTAATTTATAGTTCTAATTCACGCAGCGCAATTCGTCTTTATTTTCGTTGCCGTTAAAATCGACCTGCTGCAGCTTGACTGTATTGCCCTTCAACACCGTCTTGCGCAAGTCGTCCGGTATGCGGGGAGCCAGGAGGCTTTCCGCCCTGGTGGTGGGAGCCGCCAGGGCGATAATCAAGCAACGGTCGTTGGTCTTCCAGTCAGCCACCTGGGGGCGGCCGCCCGTGGTCAGGCGAGCTTCCGCCTCTTTCGACCGGTAGGCCCAGGTGACGACGCCAATGGGTTGGGTGCCCTCACGATAGATGCGAACCTGCTCCGCCATCAGGGGTGACTGGGTCAACAACCAGACGATCCCGTTGTCCATATGGCTGACCGTGTGCGGAATCGCTGGCGGAGGCAAGGGACCGCTGTCGGTCGGGGCACCAGCATTGGTGGGGATGGGCACGATCACTGTGGGGTTCCCTTGTGGCTATAGTCTATCAGGATCCGGGCCACCGCTTCATCCTTGGATTGTGCCCCGCCCTTGGGCGTAGGGCGGGCCCAAGTCCAGCAAATAAGCGCAGCGCCGCCGGATAGCACCGCGCCGTGCAGCGGCACGATGTGGCGGGCCTACGTGCCCCATCGTCGGCGCCACCATGAACCGCATCGTCACCGTTTCCACCACGGCGGCGGACCAGCCTGCGAGGGCCAGGCGAACGCGTTCAGGAGCGGGAAAGCCTGTGGGGGTAGTAGTGGGTCATCCCGCCGTTGGCCGCCGCACCACCCACCTCCGCCGCACGCCCAGGTACCAGTAGAGGCCGCAGACCACGGCCATGGTGGCCAGGACCACCGCCACGTCCTCCACGCCTGCCGGTTTGCCCTCTGGGGCGCCGACGCCCAGCAGGGAGGGGAAGGGCGGGCCCAGCACGCCCATGACATAGATGGCGGTGAGGTTCTGGCCCAGATGGATGCCGATGGCGGCCTCAAGCCGGCCGGCCCGGGCCGTCACGGCGGACAGCAGCAGCGAGATGATGAAATAGAGCGCGCGTTGGTCCCACACCCCGTTGCTCCAGGACTGGGTGTGCAGGCCGGCGAACAGCACGGCCACGGGCAGGGCGGTGGCCCAGGCGTTGCCGGTCACGGCATAGAGCCCTTGGCTGATATAGCCGCGGAACAGCGCCTCTTCCGCCGTCACCTGCAGCAGCACCATCCAGGCCGTGGCGGCGGCGAAGGCCAGCACTTGGCGCCAGGGCTGGCCACCGGGGGCGAACGGCTCCCCATGGGCGACGTCGATCAGGCCGCCGATGGTGACGGTCGACAGCACCAGTCCACCCCATAGCAGGGCCGAGCGCAGCGCCAGCCCCACATCCAGGCCGGGCGTGGGGGAGAGGACGCTGCGCAGGGGCCGCCCGTGCAGCCAGCGCAAGGCCAGCATCAGGGGCAGCAGCGCGGCGGCCACGCTGCCCAGCATCAGCAGCAGGTCGACGATGGTGCGCAGCGCCTCACTGCGCTTCAGCGCTGGTTCCAGGCGCAGCCACTGCGGCGCCTTCACCAGCACGATGGCGATGGCGATGGCGCCCAGCACGACGATGGCGAGGCCGGCCAGGAAGGACCACCACGGCTCCCGCCGCTGGCGCGCCAGCGAGAGAAGCGATGCGGGGAGGGGGGATGCGGTGGCGATGGCGTCACCCCCCGTCGCTGATGGCGGCATGGGCAAGCGGGAAGATCAGCCGGCGCCGGGGGCGATGGCGATGCAGTCCTGGCCCTGACGCTTCAGCTGGGTGCAGGCGGCGCGGGCCGTCTTCTCACTCAATCCCGCCAGGCGGGCGCGGTAAAGGCGCGCGCCTGACGCTTGCACATCCGGGACGGCGGCGTTCAGCATGCCCTTCGCCTTTTGCGTGGCCCGGGCGATGGCGGCCTGGGTGGCGGCACGGTCGTTATAGGCGCCGACCTGGATGCTCCAGCCCGCCGGCACGGCCTTGGCCTTGGGCGCGGCGGCCACGGCCGGGGCGGCTTCCGCCGGGGCAGCCAGCAGGGTGTGGTCGGCCACGCTTTCCGCCGCCTTGCCGACGGCCTTGGCGGCCTTGCCGGCGGCGCTGGCCAGCCGGACGCCGGGGGTGGCCCTGGGCTGGGCCGGGCGCGGCGCCTCGTCGGCCTCATCCTCGTCGCCTTCCGACGCGCTGTTGTCGGTGGCGGTGTCGTTGCTGGCCACCTGCACGGCGGCGCGGCCGTTCGGCGCACGGATGGGCGCCTCGGCCGTCAGGAGGGCGCCGGGCTTGGTGTCGAAGGCTTCATCCAGCAGATCGGCCATGCGGTTGTCGCGCCAGACCGCGCTGCTGCCGCCCATGACCACGGCGATCAGGCGGCGGCCGTCATGCACGGCGGACCCCACCAGGTTGAAGCCCGAGGCGTTGATGAAGCCGGTCTTGATGCCATCCATGCCCGGGTAGCGGGACATGAGATGGTTGTGGTTGGCCATCGTCTCACCGTTGTAGGTGAAACTCTCCGTCTTGAAATAGGCGTACTGCTTGGCGTGGTCGTGGATCAGCGCCTGGGCCAGGCGGGCCAGGTCGCGCGCCGTCGTCTTCTGTCCGGCGTTGGGCAGGCCGGACGCGTTGCGGAAGGTGGTGCGGCTCATGCCCAAGGCGTGGGCCTTGGCGGTCATCAACTGGGCGAAGCGCGGCTCGCTGCCGCCCAAATTCTCCGCCACCGTCACCGCCACGTCGTTGGCCGATTTCGTGACCAGGGCCAGGATGGCGTCGCGCACCCGGATGGTTTCACCCGGGTCCAGGCCCAGCTTGCTGGGCGCCTGGGCCGAGGCATGGGCCGACACCTTGAAGGGCGTGTCCAGCGTGACCTTGCCGGCATCCAGCGCGTCGAACAGCAGGTACAGCGTCATCATCTTGGTCAGCGACGCCGGATAGTTCTGCGTGTCCGCGCCGGCGGAATGCAGCACTTGGCCGGTTTCGGCGTCGACCACGATGGCGGCGTATTTGGCGTGGGCGGCGACGGGGGTGAACGCCCAGCACGCAAGTAAAGCCAGCACGGCCCAGCGCGTGCGCCCGCCGCCCAGAAATATGCGCTTCCAATGGGTCACGGTGAACTGCCCCTCCGCCATGCCGCGTTGCCGACGATGATCAAAGTAAAGGCACGATGAATCGCTGTCCAGTATTGAAAATACGGTTAAGGGCGAGGACCCGTACGAGTGGGCCGCAACCAGCACTGGTGGTTTTACATGATCAGCCGGCGATCAAGGCGGGGTGCGCCGACCCGGTCGGCCTACCCCGCAGGGGCGTCCCGTTAATTCATATGATATATTGCATCGCAATATAAAATCACCCCTTTGGGGGCGGTGCTCCGACATTGTGGGCCTATTTGGCGCCGTTCCAAGCCGGTTCGGAGCGAATTACCCTGGTAGGCCGTCCCAAAAGTCCATGTGACGTTATTTTTGCGGTGCACAAAAGTAGGTTGACAAGCCGGCTCGCCGGGCCCAATTATGGGACCGTGCTGCGATGCAACATGGCGGTGCCGTTACGGGCCGCTTGCGCGCAGGCACGCCACCCGGCCGATGCCGGTTTGCCTGACCCGGGTACGGGCCGCATCGGGCGGCCGATGGATCATCAGAGATCATTGGAAGGAGCATTTATCATGACCACCACGAATACTGCCCCCACCACGACCACGCGCGCGAAGAAGGTTGTCGCCGACGCCACGGTCGAAACCACCGCCGCCGTCAAGGACGCCGCCGAGACCACCGTCGCCGCCGCCCAGGACGCCGTGACCAAGAATTATGAGCAGGCCGTCGCCTTGACCAAGGAGCAGGTCGAGAAGGCCAGCAAGAAGGCCTTCCAGGCGTACGAGGAGCTGACCTCCTTCAACAAGGAAACGGTCGACGCCCTCGTCCTTTCCTCCACCGTCCTGGCCAAGGGCCTGGAGAACCTCTCCAAGTCGTTCGTCGCCTACGCCCAGTCCTCGCTGGAAAGCAGCGTGTCGGCCACCAAGGCCCTGCTGGCGGTGAAGACCCTGCGCGAAGCGGTGGACCTGCAGTCCGAGTTCGCCAAGGCCAGCTTCGACACCCTGATCAGCGAGGCCACCAAGACCTCCGAGCTGTCGGTGAAGCTGGCCAACGAGGCGATCGAGCCGATCTCCGCCCGCGTCAACGCGGTGGTGACCAAGTTCGGCAAGCCGCGCCTGGCCGCGTGACCGGAGGGTTGGCCGCCCCCGGCGGCCAATTCCGGAGGGTGACGCCGGATTGTTATGGATGATGATGAACCCGGCGGCGCCCGAGCGGGCCCGCCGGGTTTTATTTTGCCCGGAGTCCGGGCCCGTCCCAGGCCGCCGCGTGGTGATTTCGGTGCGTTATTCGCGCCCCTGGCATGAATAAGATTACCAGGGGTCTTCCAACGGCCGCCCGCGATCTCATATTATTCCTGGGATCACCACCCCGAGAGACACGTACCTGGAAGGCCATGACGGAGTTCGACAGTCAGGGAAATGAGGGCGGCACTGGCGGCGACGGCACCAACACCGGTGTCGTGGTCAAGGCCAAACCCAAGACGAAAAAGCCCTCCATGTACAAGGTCTTGATGCTGAACGACGACTACACTCCCATGGAGTTCGTCGTTCACATCCTGGAGCGTTTCTTCTCGAAAAACCGGGAGGAGGCGACGCGGATCATGCTGCATGTCCACCGCCGCGGCGTGGGGGTGTGCGGCGTGTTCACCTACGAGGTGGCGGAAACGAAAGTCACCCAGGTGATGGATTTCGCGCGCCAGAACCAGCATCCTCTGCAATGCACCTTGGAGAAGGATTAGTAGGCATGCTCTCGCGTAATCTCGAGCAGACGCTGCACCGGGCCCTAGCTTACGCCAATGAGCGTCGGCATGAGTACGCGACCCTGGAACACCTTCTGCTGGCGCTGACCGAAGACCAGGATGCCCTGGCCGTGCTGCGCGCTTGTGGCGTGTCGGTGGATAAGCTGCGCGTGGAATTGGGCGAGTACCTGGACAACGAGTTGAGCAACCTCATCTCCAGCCGGTCCGAGGACGCGAAGCCCACCGCCGGGTTCCAGCGCGTCCTGCAGCGCGCCGCCATCCATGTGCAGAGTTCCGGCCGGGAAGAGGTGACGGGCGCCAATGTCCTGGTGGCCCTGTTCTCCGAGCGGGAAAGCCATGCCGTCTATTTCCTGCAGGAGCAGGAGATGACGCGCTTCGACGCCGTCAACTACATCTCCCACGGCATCGCCAAGTCCCCTGGCCGGTCTGAGAGCAAGCGCGTCAGCGGCTCCGAGGAGGAGCCGCCCGCCAGCGAGAAGGCGCCCAAGAAGGGCACTGAGGCCTTGGAGGCCTATTGCGTCAACCTCAACAAGAAGGCGCTCAGCGGCAAGATCGATCCCTTGATCGGCCGCGCGCAGGAGGTTGACCGCACCATCCAGATCCTCTGCCGCCGCTCCAAGAACAACCCGCTGTATGTCGGCGACCCGGGCGTGGGCAAGACCGCCATCGCCGAGGGCCTCGCCCGCCGCATCGTCCATGGCGAGGTGCCGGAGGTGCTGCAGAACGCCACCATCTTCGCGCTGGACATGGGCGCGCTGCTGGCCGGCACCCGCTATCGCGGCGATTTCGAGGAACGGCTGAAGAGCGTGCTGTCGGAGCTGGAGGCGGTCGAGGGCTCCGTCCTGTTCATCGACGAGATCCACACCGTCATCGGCGCCGGCGCCACCTCGGGCGGGGCCATGGACGCCAGCAACCTGCTGAAGCCGGCCCTGGCCAGTGGCGCCCTGCGCTGCATCGGCTCCACCACCTACAAGGAATACCGCAGCTACTTCGAGAAGGACCGCGCGCTGGTCCGACGCTTCCAGAAGATCGACGTCAACGAGCCCTCGCTGGACGACGCCGTCAAGATCCTGGAAGGGATCAAGAGCTACTACGAGAAGCACCACAACGTCCGCTACACCCGCGAGGCCATCCGCTCGGCGGTGGAGCTGTCGGCCAAGTACATCGGCGACCGCAAGCTGCCGGACAAGGCCATCGACATCATCGACGAGGTGGGGGCGGCGCAGATGCTGCTGCCCGTGGGCAAGCGCAAGAAGACCATCCAGGTCAAGGACGTGGAGGCGGTGGTGGCCAAGATCGCCCGCATCCCGCCGAAAAGCGTCAGCCGCGACGACCGCGAGGTGCTGCTGAACCTGGAACGCGACCTGAAGACCATGGTGTTCGGCCAGGACAAGGCCATCGACACCCTGGTCAGCGCCATCAAGCTGGCGCGGGCCGGCCTGCGCGATCCGGAAAAGCCCATCGGCAACTACCTGTTCTCCGGCCCGACCGGCGTGGGCAAGACCGAGGTGGCGCGCCAGTTGTCGCGCACCCTGGGCATCGAACTCACCCGCTTCGACATGTCGGAATACATGGAGCGGCACACGGTCAGCCGCCTGATCGGCGCGCCCCCGGGCTATGTCGGCTTCGACCAGGGTGGCCTGCTGACGGACGCCATCGACCAGCATCCGCACTGCGTGCTGCTGCTGGACGAGATCGAGAAGGCGCACCCGGATCTCTACAACATCCTGCTGCAGGTGATGGACCACGGCAAGCTGACCGACCATAACGGCAAGACGGTCGACTTCCGCAACGTCATCCTGATCATGACCACCAACGCCGGCGCGTCCGACTTGGCCAAGCCCGCCTTCGGCTTCGGTCGTGAAAAGCGGGCGGGTGAGGATGAGGAGGCGATCAATCGCCTGTTCACACCGGAATTCCGCAACCGCCTGGACGCCATCATCGGCTTCGCCGGACTGTCGCCGGAAATCATCGGTCGTGTGGTTGACAAGTTCGTCATGGAGTTGGAGGCGCAGCTGAGCGACCGCGGCGTCACCATCGAATTGACCGACGAAGCCCGCGAATGGCTGGTGACCAAGGGCTATGATCCGCTTTACGGCGCGCGCCCCCTGGGCCGCACCATCCAGGAATACATCAAGAAGCCCCTGGCCGAGGAACTGCTGTTCGGCAAGCTGGTGAAGGGTGGGGCCGTCCGTGTCACCGTCAAGGACGAGGCCCTGGCCTTCGACTATGTCGCCGGCGGCGTCACCCGCCCGGCCCAGCCGGAAAAGCCGGAGGAGAAGGTGCCGGAGCTGGTGAACTAAGCAGCCTCCACCGGCCAGTGCTCGAAACGAATGGGCCCCTGGACATCTCCCGGGGGCCCATTCTGTTTTGGGGGGAAACGTGAGGACGGGAAGGGGCGTTGGCATGCGGCGCGGGATGTGGCGGATGGTCGGCTGCGGCGTGGCAGCGGGCTTGGTGATGGGCACCGCGGGTGCGGAAGAGCTCGCGGCGCTCCGCCCCCACGCGGTCATCTTGTTCCAGGGCGATTCCATCACCGAGGGCGGCCGCCAGCCCGGCAATGACCTGAACCACACCATGGGGCAGGATTATGACTACATCATCGCCGCCGAGGTGGGCGCCCAGTACCCGGAACGCCGTCTGACCTTCCTCAACCGGGGCATCAGCGGCAACACGGTGACGGATCTGGCCGCGCGCTGGCAGGCCGACGTCATCGACCTGAAGCCCGACCTGCTCAGCATCCTGGTGGGGGTGAACGACACCTTCCACGGCAAGGGTGAAACCGTCGAGGATTACGCCCGGACCTACGAGCGGCTGATCCAGCAGACGCAGGCCCAACTGCCGGGCACCCGCATCATCCTGGGCCAGCCCTTCCTGCTGCCAGCGGGCGACTACCAGGCCGATTACCCGGCCAAGCGGGCGCAGGTCAAGCTGCGCCAGGCGGTGGTCGCCGATCTCGCCGCCAAATATCACCTGCCGCTGATCCGCTATCAGGAGGCGTTTGACGAGGCCTGCCGCAAGGCGCCGGCCGATCATTGGTCGTGGGACGGTATCCATCCCACCTACGCCGGCCATGGCCTGATGGCCCGCGAATGGCGCCGGGCGGTGGACGCCGCCTGGCCGCCCGGCTGACTCAGCCCATGCTGGTCAGGCGCTTGATCAGGGAGTCCAGGTCGTTCCACACCACGGGCTTGGCGACGTAGCCGGAGAACATGCCCGTGGTCAGGTGGTCGATGACGTCGGTTTCCGCCGTCATCAGGACCAGGGGCACGGGGCGGGCATGGCCGGTCGGCGCGGGCCGGGTGTGCAGGACGCTGGCCGCCTCCGCCCCGCCGACGCCCGGCATGTTCAGGTCCAGAAGCACCAGGTCGAAGGGCGTTTCGACCGCGGCATCGAACAGGGTTATGGCTTCCGCCCCGTCGGCGGCACCCGTGGCCTCATAGCCCAGGCGGCGCAACACGGCCAGGATCAGGTCCCGATTCACCCGGTTGTCTTCCGCGACCAGGATGCGGAGGGCGGGAGCGGTATCGGTCGCGGACATGTCTTGGACGCTCATCGATGGTCTGCCGGTTTGGGGGCGCAGTAGGCGCGCTGTCAGCTTGCGGCCTGTCTTGGCACCACAATAGGCCCGTTCCCCGCCGCCGCCCAGCCCCCTTTCCGCCGGACGGCCTACGCCGGATGGGGAGGATGTGTGCTGATTTTGTGGCGCGCCATCGGCTTTCCTATAAAATCCAAGATTGTTCGGACCACCCCTCCTGGTGACTCCGGCGATTGCCGTCACCCTGGTGGTTGTGCTGATGCGCGTGGTGTCCTTCCTTGTTGTGCTGTGGCTGGCGGCCCTCGGCCCCTTTGGCGGGTCCATCGGCGCGGCGCGGGCGGAATCCGCGCGCTGGCAGGCCTTGGGACAGACGGCGTTCGAACATATCGACCGCGGGCGGGGGTTGCCCAGCGACACCATCTTTTCCCTAGCGCAGGATCAGCGCGGTTTCGTCTGGATCGGCACCACCAACGGCCTCGCCCGTTTCGACGGCTATCACATGCGGGTGTTCCAACCGGATCCCGCCGTGCCGGGATCCCTGCCGGATGGCGTCATCCGCGCGCTGCATGTCGATCCCCTGGGCCGGTTGTGGGTGGGGACGCATGTGGGCGGACTGGCCCTCTATGACCCGGTGACGGAGCGGTTCCGCACCATCGCCCCCGGCCCGGCCGGGGTCAGCGCCGCGACGGTCTATGACATCAGTGACGACGGTAACGGGGGCGTTTGGGTGGCTACCCGTGGCGGCCTGGATCACCTGTCCGGCGACGGACGGGTGATGGAGCGGTTCCGTCATGGCGGTGTGGGATCCCAGGGTTCCGGGGCCGAGGCCAAGGCCAAGGGCGGCGACGCGGATGGCGACGCGCTGCCGCACAGCACGGTGTTCACCGTTCATCAGGACCGGTCGGGGGCGCTGTGGGCCGGTACGGCCAAGGGGCTGGTGATGCGGCCGGCGGGTGGCACCCGCTTCGCGCCGCCACCCGTCGCCAATCCCACCCCTGGCGCCGCCGCCCTGTTGGCCGACAGCGTCTGGCAGATCGAGGAAGGGGCCGATGGCCGCCTGTGGCTGGGGGGCGACCGCAGCGGCCTGGGCGTCTATGACCCGACGGACCAGTCGCTGACCGTCATCCAGCCCCAGGGGGAGGGGGAGCCGCCGCTGTCCGCTGTGACCATGCGGGGCGCGGTGGAGGTGCGCCCCGGAATCCTGTGGGTGGCCACGCTGGGCAATGGCATCGCCGAGGTGGATATCGCCCGGGGCGTCTACCACACCATCCGCCATGAGCCCGACATTCCCGCCACCCTGTCCAGCAACGCTCTGCGGGCCATCCTGAAAGACCGGTCCGGCCTGATCTGGACCGGCGGCGATTCCGGCCTGGACGTGCACAATCCGACCAACGCCGCCTTGGTCACCCTGTTCACCGGAAACGGCCGCCCGCCGCTGGGCGACCTGCCCGCGATCAAGAGCGTGGCGGTGGCGCCGCAGGGAACGCTGTGGCTGGGTGGCGACGGCGCGGTGGTGGCGTTCGATCCGGCCACGCGCCAGGTGCGCCGCATCCTGGCCGGCGGTCCGCAGGCCGACCCGGCCCACAGCCTGCCGCAACTGGACGTGCTGGCCATGGCCCGCCGCGTCGGCGGTGACGGCGCCCCGGGTCTGCTGTGGGCCGGCACGCCGCGCGGCCTCTATCGCGTGGGGGAGGCGACGGGCGCCGTTGAACGCGAGACCCTGCCCACCGCCAACCCTTATCCCTACATCTCCCGCGTGGTCACCGCCGGGCCGGTCACGTGGGTCGCCACCTTTTCAGGGCTGGTGCGGATCGACGCCGACGGCGCCAAAACGCTGTATCACCATGAGACGGCCAACGCCGGCAGTCTGGTGGACGACCGTATCATCGCCCTGGCGGTGGACCACACCGGCGCCGTGTGGGCGGGGACCGAGCATGGCCTGAACCGGCTGGATCCGACCACCGGCTCGGTCGAGCGGCTGGCCCATGACAAGAGCGATCCCGGCTCGCTGCCCCACGACTATATCAACAGCCTGGCGGAGGACGGCCAAGGCCGCCTGTGGGTGGGCACCGCCCAGGGCGGCATCGCCATCCTGGACGGGCGCGACAGCGGCGGCAAGCCGCGCTTCCGCGTGCTGGATCGGGAAAACGGCCTGCCCAGCCTGCGCATCAACAACCTGACCTTCGATGGCCAGGACCATGTCTGGGCCACCACGGCGGACGAACTGGTCCGTATCGACGTGGCCACGTTGGCCGTGCGCGTCCTGGGGTCGGCGGAGAACGCCCTGATCCGCCGCTATTGGGAGAACGCCTCGGCGGTGACGCCGGACGGCATGCTGCTGTTCGCGGGCGACGGCGGCATGACGGTGGTGTCGCCCAATGACATCACCGACTGGCGCTTTGCCCCGCCCCTGGCGGTGACGGACGTTCGCGTGGGCGGGCAGAGCGTGCCGCCCGCCGCCATCGACGGCGTGCCGCTGATCCTGCATCCCGGCGATCGTGGTTTCGAGGTGGAATTCACCGCCCTGGACTTCTCCGCCCCGGATCGCAACCGCTATGCGGTCATGCTGGAAGGCTTCGACGCCGGCTGGATGGAAAAGGACGCGCAGCGCCGCCGCGCCGTCTATACCAACCTGGCACCGGGCCGGTACCGCCTGCTGGTCCGGGGCAGCAACAAGGATGGACGGTGGAATCCCGAAACCCTGTCGCTGCCGGTGACGGTGCTGCCCGCCTGGTACCAGACATGGTGGTTCCGTATCCTGGCCGCTGCTACGGTCATCGGCGCCGTGGCGCTGTCGTTCTGGGGTAGGCTGGCCTGGCATCGCCGCCGTCAGCGGGAACTTGAGCAACTGGTGGACGCCCGCACGGCGGACCTGGCGGCATCGGCGGCCACCCTGCGCCGGGTGGGCGATGCCGGCCGCGACTTGTCAGCCTCCTTGGAGCGGGAAGCCATCTGCCGCGCCTTGCATGCCCATGTGGCGGAGCTTATGCCGGCCGCGTCCTTGCGCGTGGCGGTGTTCGGCGAGACCGAGGCCGCCCCCCTGACCCTCGTCTACGCGGGGGGCGTATCGGACGTGGTGGACGCGAGGCTGGGGCCGCTTCCGGCGGAGGACCCACTGTACCAGCGGGCCGTGGCGGGCGCGTCGACCAGCAGCAGCCCCGATGGCACGCTGCTGTACGCGCCCCTGCGCGTGGGGGGGCGTCGCCTGGGCGTGGTGGAGGTGCGCATCAGCCGGCCGGAGGCGGCCCTGCCCCGGCATGTCGAGGCGCTGCGTTCCATGGCCGCCTTCGCCGCGGTGGCCATCACCAACGCCGCCGCTTTCCGCGAGGTGGAGCAGGCGCGCGAGGAAACGGCGCAAACCCTGGCCAATCTGGAAAACGCCCTGACCCGCCTGGTGCAGCAGGAGAAACTGGCCTCGCTGGGCAATCTGGTGGCGGTGGTGGCGCATGAGATCAACACGCCGCTGGGCGTTTCGGTCACCATCGGCTCGCAGTTGCAAGGCGAGGTCGCCACGCTGGCCGGCGCCGTGGCGGAGAAACGCCTGCGCCGCGGCGACCTTGACGAATTCCTGACCCAGGCGCGGGACGAGTGCGAGATCTTGAACCGCAACCTGCGTCGCGCCGCTGACCTGGTGCAGAGCTTCAAGCAGCTTTCCGTCGACCAGGTCAGCGAGCGGGTCCGGGCCGTCGCCCTGACGGAATATTTGCGCGAAACCCTGGTGAGCCTGGAGCCGCTGCTCAAGGGCCACGGCGTGATGGCCACGGTGGAGGGCCCCCTGGGCCTGATCGTCCCCACCCGGCCGGGACAATTGGCCCAAGTGCTGACCAATTTGGTGCAGAATGCCGTGGTCCACGCCTTCGATGGCGTGGCGGCGCCGGCCATCCATATCGTGGTATCGCGTACGCCGGCGGGCCGCGCCGCCGTCACGGTGTCCGACAATGGGCGCGGCATGACGCCCGACCTGGCGGCCCAGGCGTTCGAACCCTTCTTCACCACCAAGCAGGGGGCCGGTGGATCGGGCCTGGGGCTGCACATCGTCCACAATCTGGTGACCGGGCCCTTGCGCGGCGAACTCACCCTGGACAGCCTGCCCGGAGCTGGCACGCGCATCCATATCGAGCTGGGCGCCTTTCAGCCCAGCGAGACGCCCCCGGTGCTGGAGCCCAGTCTTTAGAGGCGGCGGACCAAACCTCCAGCAATCCGATGTCATCGTGACAAGTGCGGGGTGGCGCTTCGGGGCCGTGCCATGGCAGTTTGCCTGCAATAGCGGGCCGGAATGGTGGCGGGGGCCTCCCGGAACGAGCCGATGATGGGAGAGGCGGGCGTGTTTGGATTGAAGAGCAAGACGGCGATGGCGTTGGGTATCCTGGGTGGGGGTATCCTGGGCGGCCTGCTGGCCACGGCGGCGCGGGCGGACAGTGGGGCGGCCACCATTCCCGCCTCGGCGCTGACCAGCGTCAAGGAGTTGCAGAAGCGGGCCTTGGCCGGCAGTGGCGCGTATGAGGTGGTGGAATCGCTCACCACCCAGGTGGGGCCGCGCCTGCCCGGTACCCCCAACGACGCGGCGGCCGTGGCCTGGGCGGTCAAGACCATGAAGGACATGGGCTTGCAGGACGTCCACACCGAGGCCGTGCCCATGCCGGGCTGGCGCCGGGGCCTGGAACGCGCCAGCATCATCGCCCCCTTGCCGCAGCCTGTGGCCGTGACGGCGCTGGGCGCCTCCGTCGGCACGGGACCGGAGGGGATCGAGGCCGAGGTGGTGCGCTTCGCCAACTTGGCGGATTTGAAGGCAACACCCGATGGCTCGCTGGCCGGCAAGATCGCCTATATCGCCTTGCCCATGGCCCGCACCCAGGACGGCAGCGGCTATGGCGAGGCGGTGGCCATGCGCCTGGGCGGCGCCGTGGTCGCGGCCAGGAAGGGCGCGGTCGCCGTGCTCATCCGCTCCGTCGGCACCGACGCCCACCGCACGCCCCATACCGGCATGATGCGGTATGAGGACGGGGTGCCCAAGATCCCGGCCGGCGCCGTGTCGACCATCGATGCCGGTCAGCTGGACCGCCTGTTGGCCCCGGGACCGGATAACAAGGGCCCGGTGAAGATGAAGCTGGTGCTGGACGTGGGGCCGCAGGATCCCATCACCACCTACAGCGTGGTGGGTGACCTGAAGGGCACGGAAAAGCCCGATGAGATCGTGCTGATGGGCGCGCATCTGGATAGCTGGGACCTGGGTACCGGCGCCATCGATGACGGCGCCGGCGTCGCCATCGCGCTCGCCTCCGCCAAGCTGATCAAGGGCCTGCCGGAAAAGCCGAAGCGCACCCTGCGCGTCGTGCTGTTCGCGGCGGAGGAGGAGGGCACCTATGGCGCCATCGCCTATGGCAAGGCGCACGCGGCGGAGGCCGGCCGCTATGTGCTGGGCACCGAGGCCGACCTCGGCATCGGGCCGGTGTGGCAGTTCAAGATGAAGGGCAACGCCAACGCGGCGGCGGCGCAGGCCGTCATCGCCAACGCTTTGCAGCCTTTGCGGGTGGTCCATGGCCGCGATGACGAAGAGGGGGAAAGCTCCGACCTCGGCCCCATGGCCAAGGCCGGCATGCCGGTGGCGGAACTATCGCTGGACGCCACCACCTATTTCGACATCCACCACACCGCCGAGGACACGCTGGAGCGGATCGACCGCCCCACCATCGACCAATCGACGGCGGCCTATGCCAGCGTGCTGTGGCTGGCCATGCAGGCCAGCGGCACCTTCCGTGAGCCGGCCGCCCACTGAGGCATGATGCGATCATCCATATGAGCGCCTGGAGTCTTTCAGGCCTTCACGGAAGTGCTGGAAAGACTCCAGGCCCCTGTGGCGTCCCGCGACGCCACTTCCTTGGCCGGCGCTACCCCTCTTCGACGATGCGATAGGCGCAGCGTCGCGCCCCTTGGGGGATGTGGTCGGTCCGCTCCACCCGGGCCCCCAGCGCCGCCCGGAAGGTTTCCAGCTCCGAGCGGCAGAACCCCGCGCAGGCCGTGGCCGCGGCACAGATCGGGCAGTGGTTTTCCACCAATGTCCAGCTTCCGTCCGCCTCCCGCCAGCAGTCGGCCATATACCCTTCCGCCGTGCGCAGGGCCGTCAGGCGATGGACGCGGCCAGCCAGATCGGGGGCGTCTGCCAGGCCGGCGCGATAGCGGGCCAAGACCTCCGCCTCGCGCGCCGCGATGACCCTGTCCAGGGCATCGGCGCCAAGGTGGGCAACGACGCTGGATAGCAGGGCCGTGGTCAGTGCCGCGTGGCCGTCAGGGAACCGGGCATGGCCTGCCGGCGTCAGGTGCCACAGCTGGCGGGGGCGTCCCCGGCCTGTCGCCTCCTCGCTCACGCTTTCCACCAATCCATCGCCCGCCATGCGCGACAGCTGCTGGCGCGCGGCCTCGCCGGTGATGCCCAGCGTCGTGGCCAGGGCGGCGGTCGCCTGGGGGCCATCCGTCTTAAGCAGCAGCAGCAGGCGAGTCATGGGGGACTGGCGCATAATATTCCAAGTTTACGCTTGCTTTAATCGGTGTGGAACCTATTTCCCAATTAATAACTTGGAAAAAATTATCCGACAGGTCAAGGATAAGCCCGCGAGGAAAATGTCCGCCATGTCCCCCCAATCATCCGCCGGCCGGTCGGCCAAGCCTGTTCCGGACCCGGTCGCGGCACAGCCCCCATCAGTCTTCCGCCTGTTCTCCCGCGCCCTTTTGCCCGGCACCCTGATGCTGGGGGGCGGCGTCACCCTGTTCGCGGTGGAGACCTACGTCACGGCCACGGTGGCGCCGTCCATCGTTCGCGACATCGGCGGGTTGGAACTGTTCGCCTGGGTCACCACCCTGTATGTCGCCGCCGCCGTGCTGGGATCGATGTTCGTCGCGTTGCGGCCCCGGGCGTTGGGCCTGCGCGGCGTCTATACCGTGGGCGCCCTGGTGTTCAGCGCCGGTAGCCTGATCTGCGCCTTGGCGCCCAGCATGGCCGTCGTATTGCTGGGCCGCGCGGTGCAGGGGCTGGGCGCCGGCATGCTGTCGGGCCTCGCCTATGCCTTCATCCGCCATGTCTATCCTGAACCGCTGTGGCGCAAGGCCTCCACTCTCTATGCCGCCATCTGGGGGGTGGCGACCTTCCTGGGGCCCACCGCGGGCGGGCTGTTCGCCGACGGTTCCAACTGGCGCCACGCCTTCTTCGTGCTGTTGCCGCCGGCGCTGTTGATGGCGGCTTTCGCCAGGCGCCTGCTGCCGGCCGTGCTGGACGATCGGGCGAAGGATCGCACACCACTGGCCCAAATCGGCTTGCTGCTGTCCGCCGTGCTGCTGGTCAGCACGGCCGGGACGGAAGCGCGCCCGGGCGTGAAGGCCTTGCTGCTGACGGCCTCCCTGGCGCTGACCACCGCCATGGTGGTGGTGGAACGGCGTGGTTCCACCCGGCTGCTGCCCTGCGGCGCCGTCCTGATCGGCCAGCCTATCGCCCGGCTATATCTCATCATGGCGGCGCTGATCGTCACGGTGTCGAGCGACGTTTACATCCCCTATTTCCTGCAAACCCTGCACGGTGTGCCGCCGTTGATGTCCGGGTATCTGGTGGCCCTGGTGGCGCTGGGATGGACGCTGACGGCCTTCTTCACCGGCACGCTCAGCGGGCGGCGCGCCGTGCTGGCCGTCACCGCCGGCTGCGTGCTGGAGGCTGGCGCCACGTTCGCCCTGGCGCCCCTGCTGGCGAATGGTGGCCCGTGGGATGGACTTGCGGTCATGGCGCCAGCCATCCTGGCCATGCTGTTGATGGGCGGTGGCGTCGGCCTGTGCTGGGCCCATTTGGTGGCCGGCGTGTTGAAATGGGCGGGAGAGGCGGAGCAGGACAAAGCGTCGGCCGCCATCGCCACGATGCAGTCGCTGGGCGGCGCCTTCGGGGCCGCGCTGGCCGGCGTCATCGCCAACGGTGCTGGCCTGGTCGACCCTGGTGGGATCGGCGGCGCCCAGTCGGCGGCGTACTGGCTTTACGGAGCGATGGCCGTGCCGGCGGTTCTGGCCGCCCTGGTGTCCCTGGTCCCCAACCGTGGCTGACGCGGCCGAGTCTTCAAAAAAGGCGGCACCCAAAAGGCGGCCAAAGAAAAACGGCGGTGGATCCCAACGATCCACCGCCGTCTTCTTCTAAGGCGCGCTTCTCGGCACGAACCGCCAGATCAGTTGGCGTCGTCCATATCCGGCGGCGGAGGCGGCATGTCGCCGTCGTCATCGCCGTCGGGGCCGGGACGGCCCGGGCCACCGTGCATGCCTTGGTCACCATCACCCATGCCCGGATGCCCGCCGCCGAAACGCGGGCCGCCGAAACCGTGATGACCGGGGCCATGATGGCCGCCCGGGCCGAAGCCATGGGCCAGCATCTGGTCGGCCTTTTCCTTCTGCTCCGGCGTGAAGCTGGCGTACAGCGGGGTCAGGACGGCCTTCATCTCGGTGAGATGCTTGGCGTGCTCGGTCGCCATCTTCTCGGCGCGGTCCAGACGCTCGGTCAGCGCCGGCGGGGCAGGGGGCTCCACCGGCTGGCCGGCCTTCTTCGCCGCCTCGATCTTTTCCCAGCGCGCCTTGTGCTCGGCCTCGAACGTCGCGGCCTTCTGCTTCATTTCCTCGGCATCGGCGCGGACCAGGGCCTCGAACTTCTTCCACTGCCCTTCCTGGGCGGCAGTGATTTTCAGTTCAGCCTTCAAGAAGGCCAGCCGGCCATCCACATGTTCCCAGGGACCACCGTGGCGGCGCTCTTGCGGCGCCGGCGGCTGGCCCGGGCGGTTACCGTCCTGGGCGAAGGCGCCGGCCGCAACACCAACGGCAAAGACACCGACCGCCAGGGTCGACAAAAGTTGAGTTCGGAAGCGGGACATGGATCTACAAGCCTCGTCAGATTCGTCTTCGCCGTTCTAGAACCGGCTTGACGGATATACGCGCCAACTTGGAAAAGCTGTCGCTGAATGCTGACGAAACCTTATGAGGAATGTCTTCGATCCAGTATCTGCGATAGTCTGACACAAGCGGCCGCCTGGTGATTTCGGCGCGGCCAGCCAAAGGGAACAGCCTGGTGAAACGGTGGGTTTCCTGAAAAGGGGGTAGGCGCCCCAAGGGGAAGATGGCCAATGCAGGATGGGGACGAGGCCATGTGGCCGGATGATCAGGATGGGGGCGGCAAGCCCCGGCGGACGGATATCGTGCCGCCCTGGAAAGTCCTGGTCGTCGACGACGATGCCGAGGTCCACGCCCTCACCCGCATGGTTCTGAACCGCCTACGCTTCCGCGACCGCAAAGTGGAGATCCTGTCGGCCTATTCCGGTGCCGAGGGGTTCAAGGTGCTGACCGACGTGCCGGACGTCGCCGTCATCCTGTTGGATGTGGTGATGGAAACCGATGATGCCGGCCTGGTGCTGGCCCGCCGGATCCGCCGCGACCTGGGGTATGAGGCGGCGCGCATCATCCTGCGCACGGGCCAGCCCGGCATGGCGCCGGAGGAACAGGTCATCGTTGACTACGATATCGACGATTACCGCCCCAAGGCGGACCTGAGCGCCGCCCGCCTGACCAGCACCATCATCACGGCGCTGCGTTCCTATGGGCACATCGTGGCGCTGGAGGAGAACAAGCGGGGGCTGGAGCGCATCATCGACAGCGCCGCCACCCTGTTTCAAATCCGCTCCATGCGGGATTTCGCCACCGGCGTGCTGACCCAGGTGGGTAGCTTCCTCAGTTGCGCCCCCGTGGGCGTGGTGTGCGTGCACGCGCTGGAGGGCCAGCCCCTGGGCGTGCTGGCGGCCAGCGGCGTCTACGCCCACCTGAACGACCAGGTCGGCGGCGTCATACCCGGCGCCGACCTGATCGAACGGGCGCTGGTCACCAAGCGCTCGCTGTTCGTGGATGAATTGAGCGTGCTGCACATTTCCAGCCGCGAGGTGGGACGCACGGTGGTGCTGATCAAGGCGCAGGAACCGCCATCGGCCATGGACCAGCGGCTGCTGGAACTGTTCGCCACCAAGATCCCGGCCGGCTTCGACAATGTCAGTCTGCTGGAAGGATTGGAGGGGGATGTCGCCCGCCGCACCCGGGACCTGAAGGCCACCAATGCCGCGCTGACGGAAAAGCAGGAGCGGCTGGAGCGTCAGGCCCATGATTTGGCGGTGCTGGCCCGGGACCTGGACCGCGCCCGGGTGCAAGCCCAGGCCGCCAGCCAGAGCAAGTCGGAATTCCTGGCCAACATGAGCCACGAGATCCGCACCCCCATGAACGGCGTCATGGGGATGGTCCAGCTGTTGCTGGACACGCCCCTGACCGAGGAACAGCGGGGATTCGCCCAGGCCATCCGCGAAAGCGCGGAGGCCCTGCTGGGCGTGATCGACGACATCCTGGACATCTCCAAGCTGGAGGCGGGCAAGGTCGATCTCGACATCGTCGACTTTTCGCTGGGCGGCCTGCTGGACGGTGTCGCCACCATCCTGGCGCCCAGGGCCCGGGAAAAGGGCCTGGCCTTCCGCACCCGCCTGCTGGTCGGCGGGCCCGGCGCCAACGACGGGGAGGAGGGGGCGGGCGATCGCCAGGTGCTGGTGCGGGGCGACCCCACCCGGCTGCGTCAGATTCTGGTGAACCTGGTGGGCAACGCCGTCAAGTTCACCTCGCGGGGGGAGGTCGAGGTGGGGCTGACCCTGACACCACAGGCACGCGCTGGGGCCAAGGCGTCCCTCAGCCTGCGGGGGGAGGTGCGGGACACCGGCATCGGCGTCAACGCGGAGCAGGCCGCCCGCCTGTTCGAAAGCTTCAGCCAGGCCGACACCTCGATCACCCGGCGGTTCGGCGGCACCGGACTGGGCTTGGCCATTTGCCGGCAGCTGGTGCAACTGATGGGTGGCACCATTGGCGTCTCCAGCGAGCCGGGATCGGGCAGCACCTTCTGGTTCACGGTGCCGCTGGAGCCAGCGGAGCAGCCGTTCCACGAGGATTTCGGCGCCCGCTTGCCAGTCAGCCGCCCCTCGCCGGCGGTTTGGGGCGGGAGCGGCACCCCGCCCGGCCCCGCCCAGGGCAGGGGCGCCGGCCGCTGTGTCCTGCTGGTGGAGGACAATCCTGTGAACCAGGAGGTGGCCAGCCTGATGCTGGCCAAGGAGGGGTTCGAGGCGGTGTTGGTGCAAGACGGCGTCGACGCGCTGGAGGCGGTGCGTTGCCGCCGCTTCGACCTGGTGCTGATGGACATTCAGATGCCCCGCATGGACGGCATCGAGGCCACGCGGCGCATGCGCGCCATGGGCGCCCGGATGCCCATCATCGCCATCACCGCCAACGCCATGACCGGCATGCGCGAGGAATACCTGGCGGCCGGCATGGATGATTATGTGGCCAAGCCCTTCGACCGGGGCCACTTCATCGGCAAGGTGGTGCACTGGGCCTGCGGCCCGTCGGTTGAGCCGGAAACGCCACAGCAGCCGGTGGCCAACGTCCCCCCGCTGTTCGGCATCCTGGCGGAGGACAGGCTGGGTGAGCTGGCCGCCATGGCCGCCCGGCCGGACTTCATCCGCATCGTCAGCGGCTTCCTGACACTGGGCAAGCAGCGGGTGGAGACGCTGGCGGAGGCCGCCCGCAACCGGGACCTGAAGGCCTTGCGCGCGGAGTCGCACGACCTGATGGCGACGGCCGGCACCTGCGGCCTGATCCGGTTGCAGGATCTGGCCATGGCCCTGCACGAGGCCTGCGTGGCGGCGGACCTGGAGCGCGCGGTCGCCGTGGCCCAGTCGGCCGTCGAGTTCGGCCGCCAGGACTGGGAACTGCTGCGCGAACGTTTCCTGTCCGACGCCGAGGAACAGCCCTCCGCCTGAGCCGCCCTTCCGGCTCGCCAAGGAAAACGGCCGCCCCATCGCTGGAGCGGCCGTTTTTCTGGGAGCCGGGATACTTTGAAGAAGAGCGGTCTTATTGGAAGGTGGTGTCCAGGGCGCGCAAGGTCCACAGCGCCTGTTCACGTTCCTCGGGTTCGATCCGTTCCGCCCGGGCGCCGTCCAACGTGACACGCCGGGTGTTGCGCACCACGGATGCCAGATAGGTCGGGTGGGCGCGGTAGACGAACAGGAAGGACTCGGCGATGGCCATCATGTCGGCGTCGCCAAGCGCCCGGGCCAGTTCCTTTTCCACCGTCAGGCTCAGCGGCACCGGGGCTTCCGGGAAGGCTTCCGGGAAACGGCGGCTCAACTGGGCGTGGACCCGGGCCAAATCCTCGGGCAGTTCCAAGGGCGTGCCGGCCACGCGGGGCAGGGAGATGGCATTGCCGTCGAAATCGTTGACCACCACGCGGGGCGGCCACAGGACGTGCGGCCGGTCGCTGGCGTCATCCTCCCGGCCACGGCCGCCGGCATGGGCGGGGCGGGTGGTCGGACGGGCGGGACGGCCGCGCTGCTCGCCGCCGAAGGGGCGGCCCTCACGGGTGTCCTGCGGACGGTTTTCCAGGGCGCGGTAGTTGGGGCGGAAATCGCTGTCCGGCCGCTCGTAGTCATAGTGCGCCGGACGGTAGGGCGCCTCGCCACGGGGCTGCCGGCGGTCCGGAAGGTCGGACTCGGGCTGGCGCTCCCCACGGTCGAAGCGGCCACCGTCGCGGCTTGCGCCACCGCCACCATGGTCGCGGCTACGCACCGGCGTCGGCGTACGCTCCAGCACGACGACGCGCTTTGTTGCGCCGCGGTCGCTGACCGTACCGCGCTGCGCGGCGTCGAGAGTTAGTTTAGTTTCAAAGCCCAGCGGCTTCTTGAGAGATAAAGTTGTCATGGCATCCATCCCGGCTCAAGGCAACGATACCAGCTTTTTGCTGCGGTGCCGCAATCAGAAAGTCAGTTCCGGGCCCTCGTTTGATGCAGCCTTGATTTAACCAGCGTGCATGCCCCGCGCGCTCGCGTGCCAAGGATGTCCCTTCCGGTCGAAATCGGGCCGCACCCAAAGGGTGTGGACGAATGGAAAGTTAATGAAACCGGAAGCGAAATGAGTAATGGGTTGGAACTGCTCGGCGGTGACCCCAGGGTGGTGTCATCTTGCCCCATGACCACCACTATCAGCCTCAGCGGTTAAGGAAAGTTTTACAAGGTTCACGTGCGGCGGCCGTTCGTTGCACTCTTCACGTTTTCGCCACGCATGTCCGCTGCGCGCTCGTTGCAGGGCGGGCAATGGTCGCATCCCTGTCGAAGACTTTGGCCCTGGGTGCTGCTCCAACAAAAAAGCCGGACGATGACACGATCGTCATCGTCCGGCTTCTTCAATCCTTCAGCGGCACGGATGGTTCCGAACCATGCCGCAGCGCAAAACGGATAGGCCTGGCGGTCCCCCGGATTGGTCCCTACCGGGATCAGCCGTTATGGCTGGCCAGGGACTTCGCCAACGCCATGATGCTGTCGCGAACCGAGCTTTCGGTGATGCGGGAATAGGCCCGCACCAGTTCCAGGGTCTCGCGCCGTTCACTGGGCGGGCGGCCGCCTTCCACCGCCGCCTCGATGGCGGGGGCGGGAATCTGGCCCTGAGGGCCCAGGCCGTCGAAGAAGAAGCTGATGGGAACGTCCAGAATCTGGGCGATCTTGTGCAGCATGGAGGCGGAGATGCGGTTGGCGCCCCGCTCATACTTCTGCACCTGCTGGAAAGTCAGGCCAATGGCCTCACCCAGCTTTTCCTGGCTCATGCCGATCAAGGTGCGGCGCAGGCGCACGCGCCCACCGACATAGCTGTCGACACTTGTGCCGTTCTCTTCCTCGGCGGCGAGCATGGTGCGCTTGCGGGTCTTGCCCCGGCCGCTGTTGGGCTTTTCTATCGTCGTCATTTCCTAAATCCTGTCGCACGTGAGGGGCAAGGCAGTCTCCCCAGCATCTCCACAGGCAGGGGATATGCGGGGACTTGGCCTTTTTGATCACCGCCATCAAGGGCCGACACTCGGCACCCCCAGCACGGATCGTCGCCTATGTCCATCCTCTGGCACGGGGGCCCTATCCCCGCAGCCTCCAGCCAGCGAACGCCAGGCGGGGGGAGAGGGAAATGGGGCCCGTGCCAGCACGGACCAACACAGAACATCGTAAACAAGTTTACATGCGGTAAATAAGGGAATTCGCTTATGCCTGACAGGCTACAAAGTAGGGAATAGGACGCCCCGCGGCATCCCCCTACTGCGGAGGTAGTCCTTTATGCGCCGCCCGCGCGTCCCGTTTCACGGCTTCTGGCGAAAAGATGCGCGGGCCACCCCCTGTTGCCCGGGCAAGGAGAGGCCCGTCCCGCGGTCCGGGTTATTCTGCGGCCGACTCGGCCGCCGTGGGAACGACCGCTCTATGCCGCCACGATGGCGGACAGGAAGTCGGCGACGGCGCGTTGCAGTTCCTGGGCCTGCACCGACAGGTCGCTGCTGGCGCTGAACACCTGGCTGGTGGCCAGGCCGGTATCGTTGGCCGCCCGGGCCACGGTGCCGATGTCGCCACCCACCCGGGTGACCCCCTGGGCCGCGTCGGTCATGGTGATGGCGATGGCGTGGGTGACACGGGCCTGGTCATTGATGGTGCGGGAAATACCGTCGTTCACCTGGTCGATACGCTGCACCGCCGCCACGATCTCGCGGAAGGCCTGCACCGATTGGGCGATGGCGGTCTGCATGGCGGCGATTTCCTGCTGGATGTCCTGGGTGGCTTGGGCCGTCTGGCCGGCCAGGCCCTTGACCTCGCTGGCCACCACGGCGAAGCCGCGGCCGGCGTCGCCCGCCCGCGCCGCCTCGATGGTGGCGTTCAGGGCCAGCAGGTTGGTCTGGCCGGCGATGGACTGGATCAGGGCGACGACGTCGGTGATCCGGCGGGAGGCCACGGTCAGCCGCTCGATCAGTTCGCTGGTGCCCTTGGTGCTGTCGGCGGTGGTGCGGGCCAGCTTGGCGGCCTCGGCCACGCTTTCCAGGACGTGGGCCGTCGAGGCGCGCAGCTCATCGGCGGCGGTCACGGCACCCTGGATGGTGCCATTGGCGGACTGGGCGGCCGTTTCGGCGGCGCTGGCGGCGGTGGAGGCGCCGGCGGCGGTGCGCGACACGGCGCGCGCCGTTTCCACCAGGCCATGGGCGGCCTCGGTGACCGACCCCAGGATGCGGCCGGCCTTGGTCTCGAAGCTCTGGGCCGTGTCCTCCAAGGCGCGCCGGCGCATTTCCTCCGCCCGCGCGCGCTCCTGGTCACGTTCGGTATTCAGGCGCTCCACGGCACGGGCGTTGTCACGGAAGACGGACAGGCTGTCCACCATTTCGCCGATCTCATCCTTGCGGGCGGCCGGCAGGGCCACGTCCAACTGGCCCCCGGCCAGCGCGCGGGTGGCTCCGGCGACGGCCAGCAGCGGGGAGAGCACGCCCCGCATCAGGAACGCGGCCGCCAGCCCGCACAGCACCAGGCCCAGCACGGTGCTGACCAGGATGCCGCGGTTCAGATCCTCGATGACGCCCAGTCCCGCCTGGTTGCCGGCGCGCACCTGCGCCTGGTCGCCCTTGGCCACCAGCTTCATGGCCTCCGCCATGCGGTCGAGATGATCGTTCAGGCCGTCCACCTGGGCCGACAGCTTCAGCAACTGGTCGGCGGGCGCCGCCGAACGGCCGGCCAGGGGCTTCAGCGCCATCGCCGTTTCCTGCAGGGCGTCGAATTGGGTCTTGGCCATCTGCACCTTGGTGTCGACGTCCCCCAAGGGGCTGTTCTCATTCGCAGCCTGCGCCCGTTCGCGCGCGGCGACACGGCGCACCTCGTCCAGGCCGGCGGCGTAGGTGGTGGCGATGGCGCGCAGGGAATTGTTCAATTCGGCCGGTTCCGCGACGGCCAACGTACCCATCAGCGTCTGGGTCAGCAGGACCTGCACCTGCATGTTCTTCAAGGTCGCGGCCAGGCCCAGATCGGCCATGGCGCCATCGGTCTGGGCGGTGGTGCCCTCCAGGATGGCGCGGGATTGGCGGGCGATGCCGATGCCGATGGCGCTTTGCAGCAGCACCAGGAACAACAGGGTTCCACCCACGGCCAGGAACTTGGACCGCAGCCGGGTGGGATGCGGCACCAGGCGGCCCAGGCCGCCCGCCACCCACCCCAGGGCACGAAGGCCACCGATGGCGGCCCGGCTGGACAGCAAGGGCGCCAAGCGGGCGTTCAGGGCGGATGAAAAGGCTGCGAGACGGTCGAGAGCGGGGGCAAAGCGGATCGAGGATGTCTGGCGCATGCGGGCGACCGTCCTGGCAAGGGCGAAAGTGGCCCGGACGCCGGGCCGGCGCCTGGGGCGGCATCACCTTACAAACCGCCCCGCCCCAGGGATAATCACAGGGGCGTGAAATTTAGGTTTAAACTTTGCGACACTCCGAAAGAATTTTCATAAAAAGCAATCCTATCTTCCGCATAGGATTGGCGGCGGCCTATGCCTGCGCCGCCTGCGTTTGGCCTTGCGGCTCCGTTGTCTCGGTTTGGATGGTGGGGGCGAGACGCTTGAGGCCGAACCACGGGCGCAGGATGTTCACGCGCCTCACGACCTCATAGGTGGCGAAGCAGCCGCCGAAGGTGATGATCAGGATGATGGCCGCCTCCGCCCCCGAGGGCAGGCCCAGGGGGGCCAGATTATGCCCCGCCACCACGATGATGGTCTGATGCACCAGGTAGAAGGGAAACACCGCCTGCACCAAATAGCGTAGCGTTGGACTGTCATGGCTCAGATGGCGGGCCCCGAAGCCCAGCACGGCGACGATGGCGCCCCACTGCTGGGTGGCATAGACGACGCGCATGATCGCGCGCAGGCCCAAGGGCGGGGTGGGGCCGCCGAAGGGATGGGCCCAGGTGTAATGGGCGACCAGGGCATAGGCTGGGACGGCGATGGCCAGCCCCCACCAGCGCAGGCGGATGAAGCCGTCGCGCAGAGACAAGGATTTGGCGATGAGGAAGCCGAAGAGGAAGGCGGTGAAAGACAGGAGGTGGTTGTACCAGTCGTGAATCATCCAATGGGTGATGGGAAAGCGCAGTTCCAGCAGGTCCAGCGCCACCAGCGCCAGAAGGGGCAGGGCCAGCAGGCGCCAATCGGTGAGTTGGGCCTCCAGCATGTCGCCCAGCGCGCGCAGGCGCGGGCCCGCCAGCGCCAACAGGGCCGATAGCGCCAAACTGTAGATGAGCAGATAGGACACGAACCACATGTGGTTATAGGTGGGTGTGGTCAGGCAATCGCCGATCCGACACCAATGCCCGCTGCCCGTCAGGTATTTCAAGTAGAAGGCGGGGTAAAACGTCTCCACCGGCGTCACCGCCTGCTCGATGACCTGATAGTAGGTCTGGGGTGGCACCAGCACCAGGACCGCCAGGATCAGCGGCGGCACCAGGCGGGCCAGCCGCACCCGGGTCAGGGCGCGCACGGTCATCTTGTCGGCCATGAAACGGGTGGCGGCGCCGGACACCAGGAACAGCAGGGTCAAGCGCCAGGGGCTGGTCAGCATCAGGATGGGCGCCATTTCCGGGATCGCGCGGGGGCTTTTCACGTGCCATTCCCACGGCCCGTAAAACATGCCGACGTGGAAGGCGATCAAAGTGAAAAACGCCAGCACCCGTATCCAGTCCAGGTCGGGACGCCGGGTTCCACTGGGCGCTGTGCGGGAAGGCATCATGTTTCTTTCGGCCCCTGGTCGTAGGACGTCTGTCCGATGGCAGCCTTGGCGGCGATGGCCTACGCTGAATCGCGAAGCGAAAGGCGGCCATTTCCGTGACGCGGGCGGCGGAATTTCCGGGACCGGCGGGGACGGATGGCTGGAAAGCAGGGACGAACGGGCGAAAAATTGAGACAAGCGGTGGGCCGACTTTCCGCGTTCTGGGACACCCCCAACCTCAAGGCCTGGGCCTTGGTGTGGCTGGGATTCGCCTTTCTGCCCACCACCATCAACGCGTTTTCCATGCTGACCGATTACGCGCGGACCAACCGCGCCATCCCGGCGTGGGAGCCCTTCCTGTGGGAATATTCCAGCGGCGTGGCCCTGCTGCTGGCCTTGCCGCTGGTGCGCTGGTCCATCAACCACACCCCCGTGTGGGCGGAGGCGCGCCTCCGCTTCATCGGCCAGTACGCCGCCACGGCGGTGGTTTTCAGCCTCGTTCACCTGAGTGCGATGATGCTGCTGCGCACGGTGGCTTACGGGGCGTTGGGGCAGAGCTACGATTTCGAGGACTGGCGGAATGACCTGCCCTATGAGTTCCGCCGGGATCTGCTGACGTATCTGCTGGTCGTCCTGGTGGTGGTGGGTGTGCGCCACCTGATCCGCCTGTCGCGCTCCCTCGCCCTGGTGGAGGCCACGGCGGCCAGCCTAGCGGCGGCGGGTCGCGAGCGCCCACCCGCTGCCGCCCCCTTACGCCTGGAGGTGAAGGTGGGCTCCCGCCGGCTCTATCTGAATCCGGCCGACGTGCTGGTGGTGAAATCCGCCGGCAACTATGTCGAGGTGATCACAGCGGAGGCGGCCTACCTCGTCCGCCGCACACTGGCCGAATTCCAGGCGGAGCTGCCAGTCACGGTCTTCGTGCGGGTTCATCGCTCCTATCTGGTCAATCGCGCCGCCATCGCCCGGACGGACGGCCGCCCCTCGGGCGATATGGACATCACCCTGACCAACGGCGCCGTCGTTCCGGTCAGCCGCCGGTATAAATCAGAGCTATTCTAGAATAGATGTATGCCCATTCGATTATCTGCCGCGCCCCGACGACAGCGCGCGGTATAGGTCTAAGGTCCGTTTGAAGTGCGATGGGGCGATGGGCCACAGTGTCCTTGTCGATGGGACCTCGCTCTTCCGGGGATTTCGCGGAAATCCTTGAAGCGCGTCCCGGGCGATGGGCGCACAGAAAAGTCCGGCCTTGCCGGTGCTTTCCAGCGTCGACCTTGTTTTTTTGGGTTGGTTGGAGGCACTGCCGACCGATGGAAGCCTTGTCCCCGCACGCCATGTTGGCCGCGATCGTCGATTCCTCGGATGACGCCATCATCAGCAAGACCCTGGATGGCACCGTCACCAGCTGGAACGCGGCGGCGGAGCGTCTGTTCGGCTACACGGCCGAGGAAATGCTGGGTCAGAACATCGCCATCCTGGCCCCGCCGGGGCGCGAAGGGGAAATGCCCAGCATCCTCGCCCGTCTGAAAGAGGGCGACCGGGTCAGCCATTTCGAGACCCTGCGTCGCCACAAGGACGGCCACGTGGTGGAAATCTCGCTCTCCGTCTCGCCGATACACGACCAGGAGGGCACGCTGATCGGCGCCTCCAAGATCGCCCGCGACATCGCCCAGAACCGCCGGTCACAACGCCAGATATCCTTCCTGATGCAGGAGGTCGATCATCGCGCCAAAAACGCGCTGGCGGTGGTGCAGTCGATCCTGCGCCTGACCCGGGCGGACACGGTGGAGGACTTCGTGGCCCTGGTGGAGGGGCGCATCTCCGCGCTGGCCGCCATCCACAGCCAGGTGGCCAGCCGGCAATGGGTCGGCACCGACATGGACAGCCTGGCCCACATTTCCTTCGACCCCTTCGATCCGGAAGGGGCGCGGGTCACCCACGGCGGCCCGCCGACGGTGCTGGGGCCGCAGGCATCCCAGGCGGTGGGCCTGGCGCTTTACGAGCTGGCGGGCAACGCCGCCCGCTTCGGCGCGCTGAACCATCCGGACGGCCGTGTCGACCTGTCCTGGCGGCAGGAGGAGGACGCGCTGTCGCTGAGCTGGCGGGAGCGGGGCTTGAACGATGTCCGCCCGCCCCAGCGCAAGGGCTTCGGCCTCACCGTTTGCCAGCTGTTGCTGGCGGGGCAATTGGGCGGACATCTCAATTTCGACTGGCAGGACGGCGGCTTGGCGCTGGGCATCAGCCTGCCCAGCGCCAATCTGATGAACTGAGCGCCGCCGTCCATCGCGCCTCAGGCGGTTTGGGGCCGCACGGCCATCCGGCCCGCCCCCCTGGGCTTCAGGCCGAACCAGGGCCGCAGCATGGTCACCCGCCGCACCCCCTCGTAAACCCCCAGGCAGGTACCGAAGGTGCCGGCCACCAGCAGGGCGGCTTCCAGCCCCTGCGGCAGGCCCACCTTGGCGAGATAGTGGCCCAGGACCACGGTCGCCGTCTGATGCACCAGGTAGAAGGGGAAGACCGCCGGCACGAGATAGCGCAGCGCGGGGCTGTCATGGTTGAGATGGCGGGCGCCGAAACCCAGCACGGCAGCGATGGCCGCCCACTGGTCGGCGGCATAGACGAAGCGCATCACGGCGCGTAGCGCGTCCGGCGGCGTCGCGTCATCGGCGCGATAAATCCAGAAATAGGTGGCGACGGTGGCGTAGGACAGAACGGCGATCAGCAGGGCGGGCCGGCGCAGGCGCAGGAAGGCTTGGCGCAGTGTCTCGGACTTGGCGGCCAGGTAGCCGAAAAGGAAGGCGCTGAACGACAGGGCGTGGTCGTACCAGTCGTTGACGATCCAATGGGTCATGGGGAAACGGTCCAGCAGCGCATAACGCATCAAGCCCAGCGCCAGGATGGGCAGCACCAGCAGGCGCCAGCCCCGCAAGCCCGTCTCCAAAGCCCGCTCCAGCCGCTTCAGCCCGGCCGCCATGGTTGTCAGCATCAGGGACAGCGCCAGGGTGTAGGCCAGCAGATAGGCCACGAACCACATGTGGTTGTAGGTGGGCGTCATCAGGCAGTCGGTCCCCCGGCACCAATGGCCGCTGCCGGTGACGTATTTCAGATAGAAGGCGGCAAAGGGCGGCGCCTGGTCCGGCACCTTCTCCACGATCTCGAAAAAGCTCTGCGGCGGCACAATGACGAAGATGGCCAGCAGCAGGGGCGGTAGCAGGCGGGCCACCCGTGCCCGGGTCAGGGCGCCCACCGCCATCTTGTCCGCCATGAAGCGGGTGGCGGCACCCGACACCAGGAACAGCAAGCTCAGCCGCCAGGGGCTGGTCAACTGCATGATGGGTTCCAGCGCCGGCACCGGGTGCGGGCTTTTCACATGCCAGTCCCAGGGCACATAGAACATGCCCACGTGGTAGAGGATCAACAAGAAGAAGGCGATGACGCGGATCCAGTCCAGATCATGGCGGCGCGCGGCGGCGGGCATCGATGGCGTGTCCTCTCACAAGGGCCCTTGATGGCGGGCTGATGGGGCTGGCCCGAGGGCTGGCGATGGCGCTACGCTGTCACCGCGCCGCCCGGTTCCGGAAGACCCGGGGGAATGGGCGGCGGGACAAGGGACATGAATGGGAGCGGGCGGCGATGTTCACGGCGCCAACGGTGGAAAAAGCGGCGCGGCCGGTGACGCTGCCAGTGTGGCCCCTGCCGGCGCGCACCACCTGGGCACTGGTGTGGCTGGTCGCGGCGCTGCTGCCCACCACGGTCAACATCTTCTCCGTCCTGACGGAACACGCGCGTGGCGGCAAAAGCGATATCGCCCCCTGGGAACCGATATGCTGGGAGTATTCCAGCGCCATCGGCAGCCTGGTCGCCCTGCCGTTGATCTATCTGGTCGTCGACCACGCCCCTGGATGGGGGCGGGCGCCTTGGCGGACCTTGGCCCTGCATGTCCTCACGATGCTGGTCTTCAGCGTCGTGCATGTCGGTATCATGATGGGGCTGCGGGTCCTGATCTACGACGCGGTTGGCTGGACCTATCGCATGGGGCCCTTGGCCCGGGAGTTCCCCTACGAATTCCGCAAGGACATGCTGGCCTATATGATGGACGTCGCCATCCTGATGGGCGGAAGGCAACTGGTGCGCCTGTCGCGGGTGGTGGCCCTGGTGGAGGCGCAGCAGGCCGCCAGCCTGTCCCCGCCAGCGGCCGCCGCGGGCCCGGCGCCCGCGCCCGAGACCCCGCCACGCATCGAGTTGAAGGTTGGGTCCCGCCGCGTGTTCGTGTCCCCGGCGGAGATCATCCAGGTCACCGCCGCCGGCAAATATATCGAGGTCATGACCGCCGAGCGCGTCCATCTGGTCCGCCGGTCGCTGGCCGACGTGCAGGCGGAACTGCCCGCCAGCCTGTTCGTGCGGGTTCATCGTTCCCGCCTGGTCAACCGGGCCGCCATCCAACGGGTGGACACCCGCCCCTCCGGCGACCTGGACATTACGTTCAACACCGGCCTGACGGCGACCGCCAGCCGCCGCTACAAGGCGGAGTTGCTGCGCACCGACGTCCCCGCGCCGCCCGCCCCGGCGCCAGGATTGGACCGGGCGCGCGGGGCCATGCTATCTTCCGATCCTGGCCCATCGACGGGCCCACGGTCCGCGTGAAGGGCGCAGCCCAGTCGTAATGCCGATTCCCGAACCTTGCTTCCTGCCCGAACGACGCGGACACCGGGCGCCCCTGGAAGGAAGGTTTCCATGACCGACGAAGCGCCGCCACGCGCGGCGCGGGCCTTGCCCGCCCGCCCTAGCCTGGAACATTTGAGGAAGGAGGCGAAGCGGCGATTGCGCCTGCTGCGCCAATCCAATCCGATCGCCACCCTGGCCGGCGCCCAGCGCGATGTGGCGCGTGACTACGGCTTCGCCAGTTGGCGCCGCCTGGTGGCGCAGGTGGGCCCGGCGCTGACGGCGGGCCCCGACCTGCCCTACGATTGGGGGGAGGCGTTCAGCCAAACCCTCTCCGGCGCGGAAGCCCTGGGCGGCCTGGATGCCGCTGAGGCGGAATACCGGGCCTTGATCGCCCACAAGCCCACGGGTCTGGCGCATCTGGAAGCCACCTTCGCGCTGTTCCTGGCCACGCGCCGGAACAAGGGGGACGAGGCGCGGCTGATCTTCGCCCGGTTGCTGCGCACGCCCACGCCCGACATCCTGGCCCACTACGCCGGTTTCGCACGCGCCATCGGTGACGCGGACGCCGACCGCCAGGAGATGCTCTACCAGCAGGCGCTGGCGCTGGCGGATGATCCGCTGGCGCTCAACCACTATGCCTGCTTCCTGTGGTATGAGCGCCAGGATAGGGAAAACGCCCTGAGGTGGTTCCGGAAGGCGGCGGAACGGGGCAGCGCCTATCCCCTTGTGGATGCCGCGGCCAAAGGCACATACGCGGTGATGCTGTGGGCGGCGGGCGATGCGGTGGCGGCCGAAACCTGGTTCCGCCTGGCGCGGGCCCGATCCCGCCGGGACGTGCCGATGATCACCCTGACCTTCGCGGCCTTGCTGACGGCGACCAACCGGGCCGGTGAGGGCTTGGCCCTGCTGCCGGAGGTATTGGGCCATCCCCAGCTGCGGACCCTGCCGCCAAATCTGGCGCGCTGGCATGACCTGGTGGCCTGGTTCCTGCGCTATGCCCATGGCGACGATACCGCGCGTGATTTGGCGCTGAGGGAAATCCGCACGGGCCTGGCCGGATGGCGCCCCTTCATCGGTGAAGGCCCCGACCTGGCGCGCAACGCCGAGGCGGCCGCGATCGCGGGACATCCGGACGCCGGACTGGTCGCCGCCTTGGCCCGGATCCTGGCGCCACGGGGGAAGGGGATCGATGACGCGTTGGCGGCCCTGGAGCACTGCCCGGGATGGCGCGCCGGGGCGGGTTCCCAAGCCGTTGATTGACGGGGCAAACGCCCTGGCCCGTCTGCATCAAGACGGGTCAGGGCCTTGTCGACAGCATGACCACACCCGCCGCCAGGGCGGGTCGTTGGTACTCAGCCCTTGGGGGCGGGCACCTTGGTCGGGTTATGCTTGGCCGCCTTTGCCGCCTCCACCCGGTTCAGGATCGAGGAGATGTAGGCGCGGGCGTCCCCGCGGGTTTTAACCGCCGCGTGCCTGGCCTTCACGGCGACGACATCTTCCGGCGTTTGACCGGACAGTTCGTAATCGGCCTTCCGGGCCACATACAGGGCGCCCGCCAGGTTCCCGGTTGTCGGCACCGCCTCGTTGTCGGGGCGGCGCTTGGCGGCCTGTGCTTCGGTATTGACGGCGGGGGGCGGCCCCGGGGGGAACCCCTGCGGGCAATCCGTCCGTGGCGTGCTGAGCGACAGCAAGGACAACAAGTCGTTCGCGGCCGCGTCGCGCTTGGTCAAAGATCCCAAATTGAACAACGTCTCCAGCGTCTTCAGCACCGAGGTATGGTCATAGAGCGTGTGATCGACCGTACCTGCCGGAATCAGGGGGGAGATCACCACCGCCGGAACGCGGACGCCGTATTGTTCGAAGTTGAAGCCGTAGGTGTTGTAGCCATAGTCCGGGTTGTCGCCCGGGGCCGGCGCCGGACCGGGCGCCACGGAGTCATAAAACCCGCCATGCTCATCATAGAGCACGACAAGCAGGCTGCTTTCCCAATAGGGGGAATTGCGGATGCAGCCATAGACGTATGCCAGCAAACCCTCGCCACCATACATATTGTCCATAGGATGCTGGGACGAACCGCCGGCATAGGTATTGTTGACGATGTCACCGTAATGCGGCTCGATGAACGTATAGGGGAAGGGATAGATCGTCTGCAGGTCGGGTCCCAAGGTGCCCACAGAGTTGATATCCGTCGAGAAGATGCCCGTCAGGGAAGCCACTTGGGTCACAGCCCCCGCCGCCGACCCTGCGGCGGAATCGTCACTGAACAGGCTCAGCAGCGCGCCGTTGGCGTCATTGTACAACCGATAGGGGATCCCGCCACCGTCAAGCGCGGCGAAGATCGAGCCGTTAGGATATTTGAACCCGTCGACCGTCTCCCAAGTCGCGATCTCGCCGGTGGTGGGGCTGGTGTCGAGACCGGATGACGACGCCCCATGCAGGAAAAAGCGGTTGGGCCAGGTGGGGCCGGGCAAGGATGAGTGCCAGTTGTCGCAAATCGCGAAACTGGTCGCCAGCCCATAGATAACCGGCAGCACCGTCGGAGTATCAAAACACAGCATGATGTCGCCCAACTCCGCTGTGGTGGGCAAGCCCGTGTCTTCGCTGGTCGAGGTGGCGTAATTGGCGACAAAGCCGGAATTGTTGATCGTCGGATACGGCCCATTGGTGGGATAGGACGCGTTGGCGCCGGCCAGTTGTTCAACCACATCGGGGAATTCATGCCCGGGGTCGGTCGGCATATTGTACGGGGCGCCCGTTCCAACGGAATAATTGTTGTCGTTGTAGGAGTTTGAGTCACTCGATGTGGCGGCGGTGATGCCGGAAATTCCCGACAGCGCGAAGATATTATCGAATGAATGGTTTTCCAGCATCACCACGAACACATGAGATATCTGGCCCGATGGACTGAGCTTCTGCATGCCACAGGTGGTTCCACCAGAATCAAGGTTGATGGACAGCTCCGACGTGCTGATAGCGAACGTGGGGGAGGAGCTGTCGTCACCGCTTTCCAGCTCGCACTCTTTCCAGTTCACATCAAGCTCGCTCAAGCTCACATAGGTACCGGCATTCGGTCCATCGGAGACGACGGCCATCGCCGCCCACCAATCCGTGACGCCCCAGCCCGACGGGCCGGTTTCGAAATAAACCGTGAGCGGACCGACGGTCTCGTTATTGGCGGCAGTCCACGAGCCACTTTGTTGCCCATTGGTGGAATTGGTGTGGAAAAGAAAAATTTGCGCCGTTCCGCCAGTATTATTTTGAATTGATATACTTGCCGACTGCGTAGACATGGGAGAAGCCCTCCTTCATGGTTCATGGCGTCCCCGGCTTTATCGGGGAGGGAAGACGCCGTGATGATTGGAGCGGCAACTGGGCAAAGGAAAGAAGATAATTAAGATCAAAACGATTAGGAATATGACTAATTCTTTTAAATTCCCGCATCTGTATAAATACGGTGGAACTTATTGTATGCTCGTGCCGCGCTAACGGGCCGCCTGAATGAAACCGACGATGGCGCTGGTGATGCCGGGGTTGATGGCCAGCCCCGGGTCGGTATAGGTGGCGAGGTTGGCGGCGCGGTCGTTCAGGGGGGCGTTCTTCATCACGTGGTTCACCCCCTCCAGCCGCACCAGCCGGACGCCCTGCCGGGACTGGGACAGGCGGACGGCGTCCGACATGTCGACTTGCGCGTCGTTGGTCCCTTGCAGGACCAGTACCGGCACCGTGGTCCGCGACAACTCCACCGCCGGGTCACGGGTCAATTCGGATATCAGGTAGGGCTGCACGCCCGGTCGGAACAGGCTCATCAGCGGGGGCGGCACCTGTCCCACGGTCTGCCCCCTCTCCAACCGGGCGATGGCGTCCAGGGCCGCCTGCTGCACGTCCAGCGGCATGTCCGTGCGCGGCAACTGCTGGCGCAAGAGGTCGCCGAACGTACGCCCCGGCGCCGCCACCAGGATCAGACCGGCCAGGGGCGTCTGCTGCGCCAGCAGGGTGCCGATCAGGCCGCCCTCGCTATGGCCCAGCACGAAGATGGGGCCGATGGCGGGCTGCGCACGCAGAAAGGCCAGCCACCGGTCCGCGTCCTGGACATAGGTTTCCAGGCGCAAATCCTGCTCCCGCGCCAGGGCCCCCTTGCTGGCCGCCACGCCGCGCTTGTCCACCCGCAGGGTGGCGACGCCTTTCAGGGCCAGGGATTGGGCCAACTGGCGCAAGCAGTCGGTGCGCAGGGAGGGGCCATTGCCGTCGCGGTCGGTAGGGCCGGAGCCGGCGATGAACAGCACCGCCGGTACCGGTCCCGGCATGGCGCCGTCCGGCATCTGCAATGTCCCCACCAGCGGCCCATTGCCACCGTCAACGCTCACCTCCTGCTCGCTGGCGCGCGCCGCCAACGGGCCGGCCAGCAGGAGGGCCGTTACCAGAAGGGTGGACAGCAACAGGCAGATCCCCGGACGCGGTGCGCGCATAGCCCATCCTCCTTCGCTTTTCTGGTCATCTACCGCCGCGATGGCGCCGGCACCGGGGTCACCAGGCCCAGATACAGGTCGCGCATGCGGCGTCTCACCTCGGTTTCGCCAAAGTCTGGATCCACCACGGACCGGCTGGCCAGGCCGAAGCGCCGCCGCAAGGGGGCGTCCAGCGCCAAACGGGTCAGGGCGGCGGCCAAGGCGGCCGGATCGCGAGGGGGGGCCAGCAGGGCGTTGCGCCCGTCCACCGCCACCTCCCGGCTGCCGGGCACATCGGTCGCCACGATGGCGCGGCCGCAACTGGCGGCTTCCAGCAGGCTTTTGGGCACGCCCTCACCCCCGCGCGAGGCCAGCACGGCGATGTGGGCGCGGCTCCAGACGGTGCGCACATCGTTGACCGGACCCAGCCATTCGATGCCCGGCTCCGCGTTCCAGGCGCGCAAGGTCGCCTCTGGTATGGCGGCGGGGCTGTCCGGATCGGGGGAGCCGGCCAGGATCAGGCGCAGGTCTATCCCTTGGTCCCGCACCTGGCGCACCGCCGCCACCAGATCCTCCACCCCCTTCAAGGTCAGCATGCGCGACACCTGGGCGCAGGTGACGGGGCCCATGGGGTCGGCCAGTTCCTCATAGTGCGCCAGATCCACGCCGGATCCGCGGATGAGGCGGGCGGCGGGCGGGCGGGGCCAGCCGGCGGCCAGCAGGGCGCCGTCGTCGCCGTTCTGAACCACCAGGGCGTGGCCCCGGCGCCAGGCGGCGGCGTTCAGCGCGCACCGCAGCAGGACCCGGCCCAGGCCGGCTTTGAGGCCCGGGCCCGACAGGCCCAGCCCCAGACCCGCCAGCGTGGCGACGACGCGGGTATCGCGCAAGCCCGCCAGCGCCAGGGCGAAGCCGCCGAGCACCGTGGGCTTCACCGCGATGTGGTGGATGATGGTGGGCCGTTCCCGGCGATACAGGCGTGTGAGCCGGCGGATGTCGCCCAGGGCGCGCAGGGGGTTGAAGCTGCGGCGGCGCCAGGGCAGGGGGATGACACGGAAGCCCTCCGCCGCGATGGCCGCGCCGTCATTGGCCACCCGGCAGGCCACCGCGACGTCGAACCCGGCGTCCCGCGCCGCCCGCGCCGTAGGCAGGCGGTGGGAGCGGAAGTACCAATCCTCCGTCACGACGAACAGCAGGGTGGGGCGGGGCGCGTCAGGCATGGTAATCAAGATACGGCATGCTCAGGTAATGGCAGGGAACAGGGGGCGAGTTCTACCGGTTTTCCGACTGCCTGTCGTATACGTCCTATTGGATAAGTGAACCGCGTCAGGATCAGGGCCCCGGCGCCGGGCCCACGCCGGGAGCTTCCAGATGCGTCATCTGACCTTGTACCGGGACGATCGCTACTACGCCTCATTTCCGGCCGTGGCCACGCTGGCTGACGGCACCGTGGCCTTGCTGTTCCGCCGGGCGCGGGACCAACGCTGGTTCGCCCGCGCCCTGGGACTGGCCGACCAGGCCGGGCTGATGAGCGTCGACCATGTCGACAGCCGATCGCAGCATGTGCTGCTGCGCCTGGACGGCCACACCCTGCAGCCCTTGGGCGCCCCCGAGGTTCTGCCCCCGGACGGCGAGGCGGCGGACCAGGACGCCAACCTGGCCATCCTGCCGGACGGCCGGCTGCTGCTGACCAGCTTTTCCTGGTATCCCCTGGCGCCGCGTCTGGCGGGCGCCATCCGCGCCGCCGGCGGCCCGCTGGTGGGCGCGGCGGACGACAGCGGCCTGTTCCTGTTCTGGGGCGGTTACGCGCGGGTCGGCGATGCCGCGGGTCGGGTGTGGACCCCGCACACCTTTCTGCCCCCCTTGCCCGGGCAGCCCGATCTCCTGGCGGGCGTACGGCCCCACCATGGCGGGGCGCTGCGCGGCCGGGCGGCCCTGCTGCCCGATGGCGGCCTGGTGCAGGCGGTCTATGCCGGCGGCGCCCATGGCAAGCGCGGCAGTCATCTGTTCCGCGCCGATCCGGATGCCACCGCCCCTGATGGCCTGAGATGGCGCCCCCTGGGCCCCATCGCCCACGACGCGGCCGGACTGGGCTGCCTGGTGGAGCCGGCATTGCTGCGCACCCGGGGCGGGCGGCTGATGGCTTTCCATCGCACCGCCGCCATGGGCGACCAGATGGCGCTCAGCGTCTCGACCGATGAGGGCCAGACATGGGCGCCCTGGCGCCTGACCACCGTGGTCGGTCATCCCTTCGATCCGCTGCCCCTGCCGGATGGGCGCGTGTTCCTGGCCTACGGCTATCGCCACGCCCCCTATGGCATCCGCGCCCGCGTCTATCATCCGGACAACCAGCAGCCGGAGGATGGGGCGGAGATCGTGCTGCGCGACGATGGGCCCGGCCCGGACCTGGGCTATCCCTGGGCGACGCTGCTGACGGACGGCCGGGTGCTGGTCGTGTATTATTTCGCCGGCGTGGACGGCATCCGCCGCATCGACGCCACGGTGCTGGAGATGCCTGCTTGAGGTGATTTCTCACCTTAGGTATTTCCCATATCTTGCTGAATTTATTATATATCATCATCTTGAGAAAGTGGATGAAGATGACGCAACGTCCGCGCTTCCATCTGGCCTTCCCGGTTCACGATCTGGCCGCCGCCCGTGCCTTTTATGGCGATCTGCTGGGCTGTCCGGAGGGGCGCAGTTCCCCGGAATGGGTGGATTTCGATCTTTATGGCCATCAGATCGTGGCCCACCTGGTGCCGGGCAGGGCCGCATCCGGCGCGGATCACAACCCGGTGGATGGGCATGACGTGCCGGTTCCGCACTTCGGGCTGATCCTGGCCTGGGATGATTGGGCGTCCCTGGCCGGGCGTCTGCGCGACGCCGGCCAGACCTTCGTGATCGAGCCCTACGTCCGCTTTAAGGGCCAGGTGGGGGAGCAGGGCACCATGTTCCTGTACGATCCCAGCGGCAACGCCTTGGAATTCAAGGCTTTCCGTGACGATTCCCTGATTTTCGCCAAGTAGGGCGGGGCCCCTCGACTGTAACAGGCACCCGCTGGCGTTTCCGCCGACGGGAAATTTGCTACAGCTTTGCAACGGCTGTGTTTCCTGGGCTTCCCGCCACCGGCTCCCCATGGTGTCCTGGCCCCCGGTCATCGATCCTGAGGTGGGGAATGGACATGAAGCGGAGGGGATGGACGCTGCCGTTGGTGGGCCTGGCGCTGTTGGCGGCGGGAACGGCAGCCGCCGGGCCGCGAGAGGTGCGGGCCGCCCTGGACCAGAGCGTGCCCGGCCTGCTGACCAGCGCCAAGGTGCCCAGCGTGTCGATCGCGGTCATCGAGGACGGCAAGGTCGCGCTGACCACCGCCTACGGCGAGCAGAGCCCTGGCGTGCGCGCCACGCCGGCCACGCTGTACAATATCGCCTCGCTGACCAAGCCGGTGACGGCGGAGGTGGTTCTGCGCCTGGCCTCCCGCAAGATCGTGTCGCTGGACGCGCCCATGGCGGACTACTGGACCGATCCGGACATCGCCAATGACGACCGCCGCCTAGCGCTGACACCGCGCCTGGCGCTCAGCCACCAGACGGGGTTCCCCAACTGGCGGGGTCAGGGCAAGCCGCTGGCCTTTCAGTTCACGCCCGGCACGTCCTACGGCTATTCGGGGGAGGGCTATCAGTACGTCGCCCGCTATGTGGAGAAGAAGACGGGGCAGGATTTCGAGAGCCTGGCCCAAGTCGTGCTGTTCAGGCCGGCGGGCATGAACGACACCGCCAGTGGGCGCAAGCCCTGGTTCGACGGCCGCGTCGCCGTGCCCACGGACGCCGCCGGCAAGGCGCTGGAGCCGGGCTTCGCCTCGGGGTACAATGCCGCCGACCTGCTGTACACCACGGCCGGCGACTATGCCCGCTTCATCGTCGGTGTGCTGAAGGACCAGGACCTTACAGCCGCCGTGGCGGCGGACCGTCGGCACATCCAGGTCAGCCAGATGGCGGAGATGTGCGCCGGCGCCAAGGCCGCCAGTTGCCCCGTCAACGCCGGTTTCGGCCTGGGCTGGCAGGTGCTGGAATTCAATGGCGAGACGGTGATGATGCACACCGGCCGGGATGAGGGCGTGTCCACCTTCGCCTGGTATAGTCCCACCACGCGCCAGGGAGCGGTGTTCCTGACCAACAGCGACAACGGCTTCCAGCTGGTGCTGCCGGTGTTCGAGACGCTGGGGGCCAGCCCGGCCTTCATGGCGTACCTGCGCGGCCAATCCTGAGACCAGCCGCACTACCCCCAAGTTTTTTCCGGCGGCGCTGTCGGATCCGGGCATACTCGCACCGTCCTTGGGAAGAACCGGGTTCAACCCGGCCCCCGCCGCTGGAGGATCACGCCCATGCTCTACGCCATCCTGTGCTATCACCGCGAAGACGTCGTCGGTTCCTGGACCAAGGAGGAAGATGACGCCGTCATGGCCAAGCTGTCGGTCGTGCATGAGAAGCTGGCGCGCGAAGGCCGCCTCGGCCCCGTGGCCCGCCTGCTGCCCACCACCGCCGCCACCACCCTGCGCAAGGACAGCGACCCGCCCCTGGTGATCGACGGCCCCTTCGCCGAAACCAAGGAGCAGTTGCTGGGCTTCTACCTGGTGGAGGGGGAGACGCTGGAGCAGATCCTGGACACCGCGCGGGAATTGGGCCGCGCCAATCCCGGCGGCGCGTACGAGATCCGGCCGGTGGGCCACTATTACCCCGCCACCGCCACCGCCAAGGCCTGATGCCATGGCCGAGGCCGCCGACATGGCCTGGATAAACACCGCCCTGACGGCCGCGCGGCCGCAGGCGATGGGGGCGCTGCTGCGCTATTTCCGCGATCTGGACAGGGCGGAGGAAGCATTCCAGGAGGCCTGTCTGCGGGCGCTGAAGGCGTGGCCGCGCAACGGCCCGCCGCGGGACGCCGCCGCCTGGCTGATCCTCGTCGGCCGCAACGCCACCGTGGACAGCCTCCGCCGCCTGGCCCGTCAGCAAGCCTTGCCGGAGGAGGACACGCTGCTGGCCGAGGGGGGCGAGGACGACGCCGAAGCCACCCTGGCCGATCGGCTGGATGGTGCCGACTATCGCGACGACATCCTGCGCCTGCTGTTCATCTGCTGCCCGCCGGACCTGCCGGCCGCGCAGCAGATCGCCCTGGCGCTGCGCATCGTTTCCGGCCTCAGTGTCGCGGAGATCGCCCGCGCCTTCCTGATTGGGGACAGCGCTATGGAACAACGCATCACCCGGGCCAAGGCGCGCGTCACCCGTTCCGGCGTGCCGTTCGAGACGCCCGGCGCGCCGGAACGGGCGGAGCGGCTGGGCGCCGTGGCGGCCATGCTGTACCTGCTGTTCAATGAGGGCTATTCCGCCGGCGGCGACACGGTGGAACGCCGAGCACCCCTGGCGCAGGAAGCCATCCGCTTGGCCCGTCTGCTGCTGCGCCTGTTCCCGTCCGAGCCGGAGATCATGGGCCTGCTGGCCTTGATGCTCTTGCAACAGGCCCGCGCCGGTGCCCGTTTCGATGCCGACGGCGCCGCTGTGCTGCTGGAAGACCAGGACCGTGGCCGCTGGAACGGCCCGATGATCGCCGAAGGACTGGCCCTTATCGACAAGGCCATGCGCCACGGCCGGCCCACACCCTATCTGGTGCAGGCAGCGATCGCCGCCCTGCACGCTCGCGCGGCCACCGCCGCCGATACGGACTGGACGCAGATCGATCTGCTGTACGCCACGTTGGAACATATCCAGCCGTCACCGGTGGTGACGCTGAACCGCTCCGTCGCCACCGCCAAGGTTCGGGGGCCGGCGGCGGCGCTGGCCATGATCGAGCCGCTGGCCGACCGGCTGGCGGGCTATTTCCACTTCTTCGGCGTCAAGGGCGCCTACCTGACCCAGTTGGGCCGGACCGCCGAGGCGCGGGTGGCGTTCGACCGCGCCATCGCCCTGGCCCACACCCCGGCGGAAGCGGCCCACATCCGCCAGCATCTGGACGGCCTGCAGCGGGAAGCCACGCCGACATAGCCCTCCAAAAAAAAATCGCGCATCCCCTGTCGGACGGGAATTGGGGGGAACCGTCCTTGGGGACAGCCGGTCATAGGCTGGCGGCATGGCCTGACTGTCGGCACCCAAACACCGGATACGGAAACAGGAGGATCACCATGGCATCCGATATCGCTCAGCCGGCCCAGCAGGGCGTCATTCCCCACCTGGTCGTTGGCGACGCGCGGGCGGCGCTGGCCTTCTATGTCGAGGCCCTGGGCGCGCGCGAAATATTCCGCATGCCGGCCAAGGACAGCCCGCGCCTGCTGCATGCCGAGATCAGCGTCAACGGCGCCCGTATTTTCCTGCGTGACGATTTCCCGGAATACCGGGCGGAGCATGGCGGCACCAGCGCCCCGCCGACCGTGCTGAATGGAACCAGCGTGGTCCTGCACCTGGAGGTGGCCGATTGCGATGCCGCCATGGAGAAGGCTTTGGCCGCCGGCGCCAGCGTGACCATGCCGGCCATGGACGCGTTCTGGGGCGCCCGCTATGGCCAGGTGGCCGACCCGTACGGCCATCTGTGGAGTTTCGCCCATCCCCTGGCCGCTCCAGGCGAGCCCTGCCCATTGGCCCAGGCCGACTGACCTACAGCGATAAAGGAAGGATGCGCACCATGACCGACCCCATCGCGCCCGAGTTCCGCCTGAGCCGTCGTTTCGCCGCCAGCCCGTGCCTGCTCTGGTCCGCCTATACCGAGCCGGAGCGCCTGCGCCTGTGGTGGGGCCCAAAGGGCTTCAGCTGGGTCCGGGGGGCGTTGGACCTGCGCCCCGGGGGCACCTTCCTCTATGGCATGCGCGCGCCCGCGTCGGGCCCGCACACCGGCGATTTCACGATGTGGGGCAAGTGGACCTTCCGGGAGATCGCGCCGCCCGCACCCCAGTCGCCCGGCCGGTTGTCCTTCCTGGTGTCCTTCACTGACGCGGATGGTACGGCGGTGCGCCATCCCTTGAGTCCCAGCTGGCCGCTGGAGGTGCTGAGCACCATCGGCTTCGCGGTGGCGGACGGCGGTACCCGCCTGGACTGCGCCGCCGTGGCCGTCAACGCCACAGCGGAGGAGGAGGCGACTTTCGGCGCCGGGCTGGAAAGCATGCGGCAGGGATGGGGCGGCACCCTGGACCAGCTGGATGACTACCTGGCCCGGGTGCAGGCCGCCTGAGGCCGAGTGGCGCCACCGCCATAGACAGGGATTATATAGACCGGGACGGCCCCGCCGCCGCGCGCAGGCCAACGGGCTAATTCAGGGCAGGGCCCCCGCGCAAGCGCGCCAGCAAGAAACGGAGCGCCAGTGGCAATGGCTCAGCCACGGCGTCGCAGAACATTTCGCGCAGCCGGTCATCCACCACGTCCGGGATGATGTCACAAGGGCCAGCATAGGCCGCAGCCGTCGGGAAGTCCGCGGCCAGGAGGGGGGAAGGAGACAGAGTGCGCTGAAATGCAATGCTTTTCTGCCGCTTTGCCATGACGCCCTTCCTAAAATCCCGGGCCTATGCCCTTCGCTCCATCCCTAAAGCGGCTAATCGCGGCTTTGTTCCGCGTGGGCAACGGGATAACGCCCATTCCATGTAGGCCGAGCCGCCCCGCGCCTGTGGCGATGGGCGTAGGTGAGGGGAAGCGCCTTACCACAAAATTGCCCTTCCTCTCCTTTGAAAAGACTAGACCCAGGGACCGCTGCGAGCGAAGGCGCATAATCGGATGGTCATAGACCTTATGTAAAATAGACCTAATAAATACAGCGATAAACCTAGGGTTATTCCCGAAATATGGAGGGACGATTTTTTTGTCTTCTGTTTATAGTGGGCTCACGAAGACGAATAATTTCGGGGAAATACGAACCCAATTCCGCCCGCTACCAGATACGATTTCTTAAAGTGTTTAAGATCGTAGCGGGCCTTTCACAAAAAGGTGTGACCCATGCCATCCGCCGAGACATCGCCCACCTTTCGTGACGACCTGATCAAACTCATCCCGGCGATGCGCGCCTTCGCGCGGTCGCTGACCAACAACGCGTCTGACACCGACGATCTGGTACAGGACGCGATCGTCCGGGCGTGGTCACATGCCGGCCAGTTCACCCCCGGCACCAATCTGCGCGCCTGGCTCTTCACCATACTGCGCAATCGCTATTACTCCGTCGCCAAGCACCAACAGCGCGAGGTGGGCGACCCCGATGGCATCCACACGGCGCGGCTGACCATCAGCCCGGCGCAGGAGTGGGGCATCGCCGGCCGCGAATTGAAGGTGGCGCTGATGAAACTACCCGTGGAACAGCGCGAGGCGCTGGTCCTGGTGGGGGGCGCCGGCGCCAGCTACGAGGAGGCGGCGGAGATTTGCGGCTGCGCTCTGGGCACCATCAAAAGCCGCGTCAACCGTGGCCGGGCCCGCTTGGCCGACCTGATGGGCATGGCCGTGGGCGACACCGGGCTGGGTACGCCGGCCGCCATGGCCTCATCCAGCGCCTGGGACTCGTTCCACCGCGTCGGTAACCATTAGGTCACCGCGGCAGCCATTAGGCGGGGCCCGCCACCCCAACCCGATCACCACCGTTCAGTTTGGTAAAAAGTAAAAGGATGTCGGTGAAGTGCCTGACAGGAAACCGTGGTCGCGGGATGCCACCCAGTGGAAGCGCATGTCCACCCAATGGCTGGCATCCCAGGAACCACCCGGGGGCCTGGCCATGCCGGATTACCAGCCGGGTGACCCGGCGGGCGGGCAGGGTCCCACGGACGGCCTTAACCCGACCGTGTCGCCCCTTTCCTGGGAGGAAATGGCTCATGCCGTCCCTCCGGTTCGCGCCGCCGCCTGACGGACGGAACCAGCCGTCCCGTCGCCGCCCCGTCCATCCCCAGACAGAGGACCTATCCCATGCTTGGCACCATCTTGCTTGTCGTCCTTATCCTGCTGTTGCTCGGCGCCATTCCCAGTTGGCCGTATAGCCGCGGCTGGGGCTATGGCCCCAGCGGCCTGCTCGGCGTCGTGCTCATCGTCGTTCTGGTCCTGGTGTTGACAGGCAGGGTGTAGCCGCCCGTCGGCCGGCGGTACCCGGCGAACCCCTGGAGGGAGATACAGATGACCGCGCACGAGCCCATTCCGGACATGGACACATTGCTGGGCGATGTGTCGCGCCACTTCGAAACCCCGCATGATCTGGTCGCCAGCGACCAGTTGAACCGTGAGGAGAAAATCCTGCTGCTGCGCCATTGGGATCATGACCTGCAGTTGATGATGGTCGCGTCCGAGGAAAACATGACCACCGGCCTGCCGGCTTCCACCGCCGATCAACTGACGGCGGTGAAGGCCGCCTTGTCGGCCTTGGGCGACGTGGCCGAACCATCGGGCCCTGCCAAGGTCGGCTGAACCGCCCTGAACGCCCAATCCATCCCCATCACGCCCCATCAGGGAGGAGCGTCCGATGACCGGCAACGATAATGAAGGCGAGGGCAGCCGCAAGGCGACCCGCGCCTATGGCACGCACACCCGGGCGTTCGTCGCCACCGGCAAGGTGGCGGAAAAGGCGCGCGCGGCGGCCGACGCCCTCGACGGTCCGGAAGCCCAGGACCTGAAACGTGCCGAAGCCTTGGGCAAGGCCCGCGCCAAGGAGGAGGACCGGCTGCTGTCACCGGGCACCGCGTCGTCGGATGATGCCGACACGCATCGTCGCGGATAGCGCTTTCACGCCATCCGCATGGGAACGGTGGCGTGGCACGGCCTTGATAATCAAGGAATGTCGCACTTCGTTTTTGAGTCCACCCGCCGCCATAAGAAGAGCCGATAAGGAAGATTATGGGAAATAATCCCAAAATGCTGATTTTATGAGGCCATTTTCCCATAACGTCCGTCTCGACAACACCGGCTTTGCGCGAATTTGCACCCATTTATTCGACAGCGGCACGCGGGGCGCCCAACACTGTCGCAGGGTCAATCCAGGGATGAAGCCATGCTTACGATCGTGCAAGGGCCCGGCACCGCCGCCTTCGCGCAACGCCGGGATGAGATTGCCGCCTTGTTGAAAAACGCCTTGGCCTTACTGGAAAACGACAGTGCCGCCGCCGCCATCTGCTTGCAGCGCGCGGCGGAATTGCTGCGGGATCGGGCGGCCGAGGCGCCCCCGGTCACCGGCGGCTTGGCGCCCTGGCAGGTTCGCCGGGTCCAAGGCCACATCTGCCAGCATCTGGCGGATGCCGTCCGCATCCGTGACGTGGCGGCGCTGGCGCGGCTCAGCACCAGCTATTTTTCACGCGCCTTCCGTATCACCTTCGGCATGCCGTTCACGCAGTACATCATCCAGCAACGCATGGAATGCGCCAAGCGGTTGATGGCCACCACCGACGAGCCGCTGTCCCACATCGCCTTGACGTGTGGCCTGGCCGACCAGGCTCATCTCACCCGGCTGTTCCGCCAGACCATGGGCGCCACGCCGGCGGCCTGGCGGCGGTGCGCCCAGGACGCGCCAGGACCGACGGCGGGCGGCCTGACGCCTCAGGCAGCCTGAAGGGGCGGTGCGGCAGGGCGGAAATAATCACAAGGGTCGGCGGCGCCCGTGGTGCTATAGAGGCGCCATGGGCGTTCCGCCCTCTCGTGTCACCGCCCGACCTTTCATCGTCCAGAGACCGCAACCCATGGATTCCGTCGAACAGCGCCTCATCGACCTGGAAACGCGCATCACCCACCATGAGCGCATGGCGGAGGAGCTGTCGCAGGTGGTGGCCGACCAAGGCCAGATGATCGACATGCTGACCGCCCGTGTGCGCCGCCTAGTGGCCCGCCTGCAAGAGGCGGAGTCCGGCTGGCGCCCCTCCCCCCAGGATGAGAAGCCGCCGCCGCACTATTGAGCCGGATTCCTTCTGCCCCTCTTGCTCCTGGCGCGGCGGCGCTGAACCCACAGGGGATGGCTGCCGCCCGATTTCGACGTCTTCGTGCCCCCTGGATCCGTGGCAAGCTGGCCATGGCAAGGTGCCGGCACCGCCGGCCACAAAAACGCCGCTGGAGGAACCGTCGCATGACCGCTTGGCCCGACCGCCGCATCCTCGATCTGTTCGGCATTGATAAGCCCATCCTGCAGGCGCCCATGGCCAATGCCACCACGCCGGCCATGGCGATGGCGGTCAGCGAGGCGGGGGGGCTGGGCTCCCTGCCAGCGGCCCAGTACACGCTGGACGGGCTGAGGGCGGCGGTGGCGGAGGTGCGGCGCGGCACCAAGCGGCCCTACAACATCAACTTCTTCTGCCATACGCCGCCGGTGCCCGATCCCGCCCGCCTCATGGCCTGGCGCGCCCGCCTGGCGCCCTACTATGTGGAGTTGGGCTTGGATCCGGAGGCAACGCCGCCGGCCGGCGGACGCACACCCTTCGACGCCGACTTCTGCACCCTGGTGGAGGAGGTGAAGCCGCCGGTCGTCAGTTTCCACTTCGGTTTGCCGGGCAAGCTGCTGCTGGACCGGGTGAAGGCCAGCGGCGCCAAGGTCATCGCCTCGGCCACCACGGTGGCGGAGGCCCGCTGGCTGGAGCACCACGGCGTCGATGCCGTCATCGCCATGGGTCTGGAGGCCGGCGGCCACCGCGGTAACTTCCTATCCGACGACATGGCGACGCAGGTGGGCACCTTCGCCTTGGTGCCGCAGGTCGCGGACGCGGTGACCGTTCCGGTCATCGCCGCTGGCGGCATCGCCGACGCCCGGGGCATCGTCGCGGCCATGATGCTGGGCGCATCGGCGGTGCAGATCGGCACGGCCTATCTGTTCAGTCCGGAGGCGAAAATCCCCGAAGTGCACCGCCAGGCGCTGGAAAGCGCCACGGATGATGGCACGGCCCTGACCAACCTGTTCACCGGCCGGCCGGCGCGCGGTTTCGTCAACCGCCTGATGCGGGAGGTTGGCCCCTTGTCCACCGACCCCACCGCCTTCCCCACCGCCGGGGGCGCCCTGGCGCCCCTGCGCGCCAAGGCGGAAGCGGCGGGGTCTGGTGACTTCACCAACCAGTGGGCGGGCCAGGCGGCGCGGCTGTCCCGGTCCCTGCCCGCCGGCGAACTCACGGCGGTGCTGGCCCAGGAGGCGCTGGCGCTGCTCACCGGCCACCGGGTCATCGACAGGTGAGCGTGTGGTCCTTGGTGAGCTTGCAGGGATGCAGCAGGCTGCCCAGATAGCGCTGGTCAAGCGTCGTGCCGGTATTCATTTCCGGTAGGCGCAGGTACATGTCCTCTTTGTCGGGATTGTAATAGGTCTCCATATTGTTGAAGCGCCACTTTTCCGCTTCATCGCGCAGGAAACGCTCCTGTTCCAGCGCATCGGGCAGAACGAAGCGCGGCGCCTCGACGATGAACTCGGACATGGCCGGTTCGGACGGCCGCGTTCCCGTGGCCGGTGACGGCGATGGGGAGCGCAAAGGCGTCACCGGGGTCAGGGTGATGGCCGATGGCGGTGACGGTGGATCCGGCGGTGCCTGTCCCAGGGCCGGCCCCGCCGCCATCAGCGTCGCGACACCCAGGAGATACCGCCATCGCGCCCGCCCCATGCCCAACCCCGTTCGCCGCATATCCTTATGTCAGTGAACCATGCGCCCCGGCGCGATACAACCGATAGACAGATGGCAGAAGAAAACGCGCGCCGAACGGGTGCCGGCGCGCGTCTGGGAAGTTGGGCACAAATGAAGGTCTCATGAGGCTACGGGGGAAAAACCGTGGCGCCGCCTCACCCGCGCCACGGCTGTTCAAAAAGGGTCAAGACGGATGCGCGATCAGTATTTGAACGAGAAGCCCGCCTCATAGATGCGGCCGGTGCAGTTGTAGTAGTTTAGCCGGTTGACGGTGCCGACATATTGGTCGTTGCACTCGTTCGTCAGGTTGATGGCATTGAACATGAAGGTCAGGCGTTCGTCGACGGCGTAGGAGGAGGCGAAGTCGACGTTCATCGTGGAGTTCGTGCCTTCCACGTCGTTACCGTTGCGGCCCGGCACCTGGGTCAGATAGCCACTGCGGTAAGCCGCCGAGATGCGGGCGCTGAACACCTTGTCATCATAATACAGGGTGCCGTTGTAGGCGTTCTTGGACAGGCCCACCAGATCGGCCAGCGTGGTGGTGGTCGACGTCGCCGACAACAGATAGTTGATGCGCGATTCCACGTAGGTGTAGTTCAGCAGGATGCCGAAATTGCTCCAGTAATCCGGCAGGAAGCTGAACGGCTGCTGGAAGTTCACTTCCAGGCCCTTGAGGTCACCACCCTTGGTGTTGACGGGGGTGCTGAAGGTGAAGACCTCGTTGCCGGTCAGACCGGTGCCGTTGAGCAGGCTGAGCGGCAGGCCGGAACTGTTGTAGACCTTGTTCTCGCTCAGGGTCTGCACATAGCTGTTGATGTCCTTGTAGAACAAGCCAAGGGAGATCAGGGCGCCCGGCTGGTAGTAGTATTCGAAGGACACGTCCGCGGTGTTGGCACGGATGGGCTTCAGATAGGGGTTGCCGGAGGTGACTGTCCGGTTGGTTCCGGCGACGTTGACGCTGCCACCCGGGTTCAGGCCGCTCAAATCGTTGCGCACCATCACCTTGGCCAGGCCGACACGCACCAGGAAATCGTCGGTGACATCGCCGACCAGGTTCAGGGACGGCAACACGTCATGATAGTCGGTGCCGACCGTCACCCAGGTGGGCGTGCTGCCCACCGCCTGGTAACCGGACGAACTCTGGTCGGTGGTGACGAAGCGCACGCCGACGTCGCCGCGGATGGGCAGGCCAAGCCGATCGGTCTTGAACGTGGCCTGGGTATAGGCGCCGTAGTCCTTTTCCTCCACCGCGTAGTTGCTGCCCAGCGAGCCGGTACCCGTCTGGCTGACGGCGAAGGTGCCGGTCTTGCTGTAGATGTTCAGCGCGTTGGCGAAGGCGTCGATGTCGGCCACCAGCCAGTTGCTGGGCGTGCCCGCCGGGGCGAAGCCGGCCACGCCGCCGCCAAGCTTGGTCAGGCTGGCCAGCGTCACACCCGACGGCAGGGTCGGCACGGCGATTTCCGAGGCGCGGGTCTTGTTGTAGGTGGAGAAGCCGAAATCCTTGAACTGGAAGCCGGCCTTCAGCGTGATCTCGTTGGTGAGATCATATTCGAAGTCCAAATCGCCATTGCCGTAGGTGTTTTGCGTGCCGTTGGGACGCAGGCGGATGTTGGATAGGCCGTTCACCAGGCTCCAGTTCGCCGGATTGGTGACATCGAAACCATAGGACAGGACCGGCAGGCGGCTGTTGGCGCGGTAGTCGTAGGAATAGCCGTTGCTGCCCGTACGGTCCAAGGTGATGGTGGTCTGGACCGGGTTGTTGAAGGCGGAGACGGAATAGCCGCCCAGCGCGTTCATGCGGAAGTTGGGGGAGAATTTGTGCTTGATGTTCAGCGTTTCCTGGCCGAACTGGGTGCTGAGCACGTCGTAGCGCGCTTCCGAGCGGATACCGACATTGTTGAAGGTGCCGGCCACCAAGTTGCCATTCGAATCCAGCGTGCCGGAGGTGATCTGCATGACCGGCTTGCCGGTGACGATGCTGCCCACCGTGGTGCGCGACTGGCTGAAGCTGATGGCCTCCAGATCGTTCTGGGTGCGGGTGCCCCACAGGTCGGAGAACACGCCGTCCAGGCTGATCTCGGTGTCCTCATCCGGCTTGTACTGCAGGGAGGTCACCAGGCCGGCGCGGCTCTGGTTGTACTCATAGACACTGTAGCGCGGGATGCGCGGCATGTAGACGTTGGCGCCATTCACAGCCGACAGGGAGGATGGCGCGGTGACGCCGCCGTTATAGGAACCGGAGGCGTTGGAGGCGTTGGAGGCCCAGCGCGTGGTTTCCGAACTCAGCTGCTGGGTGTCGCGCTTGGAATAGGACAGGCCCACCAGCAGGCCCAGCTTGCCGTCGGCGAAGGTGTCGCTGACCAGGAGGGCGCCGTTGGGCTGCTTGCTCTTGTTCTGGTCGTTGTAGGTGACCTTCGAATTGATGGCCAGCTTGAAGCCGCCGAAATCCAGCGGATGGGGGGTGGACAGGTCCACGCCGGCGCCCAGCGAGCCTTCCTCCTGATCCGCCGACTGCGTCTTGTGGACGGTCAAGTTGCTGAACAGGTCGGAACCGAAGACGTTGAAGTCGAAGGCGCGGGAGCGGTTGTTGCCGCCCTGGGCGTCGGAGCTGCCGGTGGTGGCGATGGCGTCCATGCCGTTGATGCGCACCCGGGTGAAGGCCGGGCCCAGGCCGCGCACGGAGATCTGGCGCCCCTCACCGGCGTCGCGGGTGATGGCGATGCCGGGGATACGCTGCAATGACTCCGCCAGATTCTTGTCGGGGAACTTGGCGATGTCTTCCGCGATGATGCTGTCGACCACGCCGGAGCTTTCGCGCTTCGCCTGCAGGGCCACGTTCAGGCTGCGGCGGAAGCCGGTGACCACGATCTCGTCCAGCGCGTCGCTGCCCGGTGCGGCGACCCCTTGCGCCGCCGCCGGCGCCGCCTGGGCCTGTTCCGCCGGTGCCGTCACCTGATCGGCGGCTGCGGCCACCTGGGGCGCGGCCTGGTCGGCGGTTTGGGCCGCCCGGGCTTCCCCGGCGGCTCCCCCGGCGCTCAAAGCCAGCAGCAGCGCCGCCCAGGACACGCGGGTGGACAGTTTGTGGCGCCGCGCCCGGCTCATGGTCTTGAGCATTTGACGAATTCCTCCATAGCCTTGTTGTTTTGCTTTGCCGGCAAGCGCCGCGCCCGGAAACGCTGGCCGGTTCCCCCCGGCCAAAGTGTTCCCAGAAAAACCAGACGTTGTCGCCTGGTGCGGCACCCGTCCGACCTCCCCGTCCGTCCGGCCCATTATTGGGACCGGTGTCAATTTTAATCCGCCCCTTAAGCCCGGCGTGCCGCCGACGCCACGGGGCGGCGCTCAAGCGTCATCAGCGCCGCGTGCGCGGTCGTTGGCTCGCCTGATATCCAAGTCGTTCATTCAGAAAAATTGATCGGGCGTGGCAGCCACCCTTGGCGCCGCAGCCCATGCCTTTGTGTGATGGCATCCCACACCCCTCCCGTATCGTCGGCATCTTTGGGCCCGTTTCGAGCCATCGCCGTTGCCGCTAAAATGACACCGGTTACCGGCCGATGCAAGCACCAAGAGTTGTTTATCGCGACATCTTGTCCCCGCCCCCGTGCCATCAGGAGAAACGTGCGGTATTTCAGGGGCTTGAGTGTCAATCAGGTGCCCTGCTGGGTGAAGGGGACACGGGCGAAAAGCCGGCGCTCGGCCCCACGCGGGTCCTGTTCCAGGCGCGAGTCCAGGTCGAACACCATGGTTTCGCGTCCCGCGAGCGTATAGGGCGTCCAGCGCGGGGTGCCGGCGGCGTTGGGATCGCCGGTGCGGGCGAAGGCGATGAAAGCGGTGCTCATCCGCTCCGCCATGCGCCGCGCCCCGGCCCCGTCAGTGGACAGGGCGTCGGGCACGCCGGTGTTGTCGAACACCAGGGGGATATCCAGCGTATGCGGCGCCCGCCACTTGCCACTGTCCTTGGGCGTTCCCCAATTCAGCTGGTATGCATAGGTGGGCGCCGCCCCCGTCTGCGCCGCCCGCAATTCAGCCTCGATCACGGCGGCACGCCAGGAGCGGCCGGCCGTGGTGGCGGCGAAGAAGACCTCGCTTGGGCTGTAATCGGGGTAAAGGCGGCGGTATTCGGTCACCACCAGGTCCGGGTTGATGTCCACCCGCATATGCTTGGTCAGCAAGGCCGGCACTTGCTCCCAGGTCAGGCTGAATGTGGCGGGATCGCTGCCGCCGATCAGCAAGCGGGTCTCATCATGTGTGTTGCCGATGATCATGGGAATGCCGGCCGACTGCGCCGGGGCGTCGGGATAGAAGGGATGACGGACCAACACCTGGTCATCAAGGACCGGCCCCCAATAAAGCCCGCCCATGCCTTGGCCCCCGACTCCGGCGATGGGATCGGCCGTGTTCAGCGCCGACAACAGCTTGTCCATCGGCACGGTGGCCACCTCCCCCGCCCGCTCCGGCGTCAGGCCCAAGGCCGCCAGATAGGCGGTGGCGCGCGCCGTGGCGTTCAGAGGCCCCGAGGCCGTCACCTGCTGGCCGCTCATGGTCGCGGCCCGATGGAACAGGCCCTGGGCCGCCGGCGTCGCCATCAACGTGGCGATCTTGGCGCCGCCGCCGGACTGGCCGAACAGCATGACCCGGCCAGGATCGCCGCCAAAGGCGGCGATATTGTCGCGCACCCAGCGCAGCGCCAGCACCAGGTCAAGGATGCCGGCATTGCCCGACCGGGCGTAGGCGGGGCCGGCCAGGCGGCCCAGATAGAGATGGCCGAAGGCGTTCAGGCGGTGGTTCAGGGTCACCACCACCACGTCGCCCCGCTGCGCCAACCGCGTGCCGTCATACAGCGGGTCGCCGCCCGAACCGTGGGAATAGGCGCCGCCGTGGATGTAGACCATGACCGGCCGGTCGCCCCCGGCCCTGGCCTCTGGCGTCCAGACGTTCAGGAACAGGCAATCCTCCGACAAGGGCTCGGTGAAACGGGTCTGGGGACAGGCGGCGCCATAGGTCAACGCGTCCTTGATATCGGTCCACGCGGCCGGCGGCTGTGGCGGCTGGAAGCGGCGGGGGCCGGTGTCGGCGCCATAGCGGATGCCCTTGAAGACATGGATGCCGTCCTGGTGGGCACCCCGCACCCGGCCGTGGCGGGTGGTGACCACGGGGGCGGCGGCGGCCTGGGCCCGCGGGGACAGCGCCAGCGCGGCGGCCGCGCCCCCGCCCAGCGCCAGGACCTGTCGACGATTGGCGTCTCCCCAAAGTGATGACAAGGAGACGCGACTTTCCGCTTGGCGGAACGGTCGGAGCGGGTCCATGTTTCCTCCCAATTACTTTTATGGCCGACGCTCAAGAACAGGGAGGCTCGCCATGGACCATACCCGTCTCGACCTCGGGTCGATATATGACACCGGTTTCCGTTCTTTTGTGAAGAGGGCATTTTCCGCCTGCGTCCTGGTGACGGGACTGTTGGCGGCGACCGGCAATGCCGGGGCGGACGACCTGCCCCCGCCCTTTCCCATCTGGCCGGCGGGCACGGGCCCGGGGTCGGAAGGCGTGGCCATGACGGAAACGGTGGTGGAGCGCAGCGCCGACACCACCGTCCTGCGCGACCGCTACACCCTCGGCATCACCCGCCCCCACCTGTCGCTCTACCGCCCGGCCCACCCCAACGGCACCGCCCTGCTGGTCATGCCCGGCGGCGGCTATCGCTGGGTGGTGGTGGACAAGGAGGGGGACGAGATCGGCCGTCGACTGAGCGCCGCCGGCATCACCGTCTTCGTGCTGGCCTACCGCCTGCCGGGTGAGGGCCACGCCCATGGCGCCGACGTCCCCCTGCAGGATGCGCAGCGCGCCCTGCGCCTGATCCGGGCCCGCGCGGCGGAGTGGGGCGTCGACCCGCACAAGGTGGGCGCCCTGGGCTTTTCGGCCGGCGGCCATGTCGCCGGCAGCCTGGGCACCCGCTACGATGCGTCGGTGTACGCCCCCCAGGACGCGGTGGACCAGCAAAGCGCCCGGCCCGACTTCCTGGCCCTGATCTACCCCGTGGCCAGCATGGACCCGGCCATCGCCCATAAGGGCTCACGCACGCAATTGCTGGGCGAGGCGCCGACACCGGCCCAGGATGCGGCCTATTCCACCGACCGGACGGTGACGGCCCGGACCCCACCCACCTTCCTGGTGCATGCCGACGATGATCCGTCCGTGCCGGTGGAGAACAGCCTGCGCTTCTATTCAGCCTTGCGCGCCGCCCGGGTGCCGGCGGAAATGCACCTCTTTCAGAAAGGGGGACACGGCTTCGGCATTCGCGGCGCCACGGGGCTGCCGGCCGCGGCATGGCCGGACCTTTACATCGCCTGGGTGCGTGGCCTAGGGATGATGCCGTGATGGTCTTACCGTGCCGGAAAGGCCGCCTTTATTGTCACCGGTGTCAATTGGTCATTGATCCGGTCCGGTCCCGCTGGCAGGATAAGAACCCAAAGCCTGCCTGTCAGACGGGCGCGGGAGGACGCGGGGGACGGCCATGACCGCCCACGACAGCGACCAGGATTGGCCAGGATTGGATGAATGAGATGGGTGGGCCTGTGATGCGCGGTCATGTCGTGGTGTTCGGGGAACTGCTCCTGCGCCTGGCCGCCCCCGGTCATGAGCTGCTGCTGCAAAGTCCCGGCCTGACGGCCCTGTTCGGTGGGGCGGAGGCCAATGTCGGCGTCGGCCTGGCATCGTTCGGCCATACCGTCCGCGCCGTCAGCACCCTGCCCGACAACGCCATCGGCCGCGCCTGCGCCGGCGAGCTGCGCCGCCACGGCGTGGGCACGGACGGCATCCGCCACACGGATGGCCGCATGGGCCTGTATTTCCTGTCGGCCGGTGCCGTCACCCGGCCGTCGGAGGTGATCTACGACCGCGCCCGGTCCGCCTTCGCGGAGGCCGATCCGGCGGGCTATGACTGGCAAGCCCTGCTGGCCGGCGCCGACTGGCTGCACATCTGCGGCATCACGCCCGCCGTCAGCCCGCAGGCGGAAACGGCGGCCCGCGCCGCCCTGCAGGCCGCCCGCGCCATCGGCCTCAAGGTGTCCTTCGACTGCAACTACCGGCAGAAGCTGTGGACGGCGCGCGGCGGCAACGCCCCGGCCATCCTGCGCGGCTTCATCGAGCAGTGCGACCTGCTGTTCGCCAATGAGCGCGACGCCGCCCTGCTGCTGGACCTGGACGTGGACAAGCTGGAGGAGGCGGCGCGCTTCCCCGCCGCCGCCCAGGCCCTGTTCGACACCTGCCCCCGCCTGCAAACCATCGCCACCACCGTGCGCAGCCACCATGGCGTCGACCATCAGGACCTCTATGGCAGGCTGGCCACCCGGCACAGCCTGCATCAGAGCCGCACGCATGCGCTGGCCGGCATCGTCGATCGCATCGGCAGCGGCGACGCCTACGCCGCCGGCTTGCTGCATGGCCTGATCCGGGGTTGGGAACCGGACCGCGCCCTGGCCTTCGCCATCGCCGCCGCCGCCCTGAAGCATTCCATTCCCGGCGACGCCCTGCCCCTGTCCGAGGCCGACATCCTGGCCGCCCAGGACGCCGGTGGGCTGGACGTCCGTCGCTGATCCCCCTTCGGAGCCCAAGCCTGATGACCGCGCCCCTGTCCGACGCCAGCCTGTCCGTCGCCACCCTGCCCACCCTGCCCCCGTCCGTGGCCCGGCCCGGCTATGACCGGGCGGCATGCGGCATCGGCATCGTCCATTTCGGCCCGGGCGCCTTCCACCGCGCCCACCAGGCGGTCTACACCGACGACGCCCTGGCGTTGGCGGCCCATGATCCGGACCAGCGCGACTGGGCCATCAGCGCCGTGTCGCTGAAAAGCCCCGGCGTGCGCGACGCCCTGGTGCCCCAGGATGGGCTCTACACCCTGGTGACCCTGGACCGCGCCATCGGCCACCGGGTCATCGGTTCCATCCGCGAGGTGCTGTGCGCGCCGGAAGCGCCGGGCCAGGTGCTGGCCCGCCTCGCCGCGCCGGCCACCCGCATCGTCACCATCACCGTGACGGAAAAGGGTTATTGCCTGACCTCCGCCGGTGACCTGGACACCGCCCATCCCGACATCGCCCACGACCTGGCGCACCCGGAGGCGCCGGTCAGTGTCATCGGTTACATCGTCGCCGGCCTGCGCCGCCGCCGGGCCGCCGGCCTGCCGCCCTATACCGTCATCAGTTGCGACAACATGACGGACAATGGCCGGCGCCTGGGCCGCGCCACGACCCAATACGCCACCGCCATCGATGCGGATCTGGGCGCCTGGGTGGGTGACCATGTCACCTTCCCCAGCACCATGGTGGACAGCATCACACCCGCCACCGACGACGCCTTGCGCCAGCGGGTGCGGGACGCCACCGGCCTGGCCGACGCCTGGCCCATCCAGCGCGAGGCCTTCACCCAATGGGTGATCGAGGACCGCTTCTGCAATGGCCGTCCCGCCTGGGATCGGGCGGGTGTCATCCTGACCAACGATGTCGGCGCCTTCGGCCGGGCCAAGCTGCGCCTGTTGAACGGGCCGCATTCGGCGTTGGCCTACCTGGGCAGCCTGGCCGGGGTGGAGACGGTGGCGGATGCCATGACCACGCCGGAACTGGCGGGCTTCCTGGAACGGCTGATGCTGCGGGACGTGCTGCCCACCGTCACCCCGCCCCAGGGATATGACCTGGCGCTCTATGCCCAGCAGATCCTGGAACGCTTCCGCAACCCCGCCATCCGCCACCTGCTGGCCCAGATCGCCTGGGACGGGTCGCAGAAGCTGCCCTACCGGCTGTTCGGCGTTATCGAGGACCTGTTGGCCCAAGGCCTATCCATCACCCGTCCCGCCCTGGTGGTGGCCGGCTGGATGCATTTCGTCCGCCGGCGCGCGCTCGATGGTGCCGGCCTGACCGACCCCCTGGCCACGACGCTGCTGGACATCGGCGGGCGCTGCGACGGTACGGCGGCCGATGTCGACCGCTTCCTGGCGCTCACCGCCATCTTCACCGGCCCGCTGGCCACCGACGCCCGCTTCCGCGCCGCGATCAGCGACGCGTACGCGCGGTTGGGCGATGGCGGACGGGCCGCCACGCTGGCCGCCATCGCCGCCGTTTGATCCCTGCAATCGGCTGATCCCGAGGGGCGGTCCACCCGTCCTTTCGTCCAGCCCCCAGATTGGCTTGTAAATGACACCGGTTTCCTTTAGACACGATGGACAAGAAATGACGGGATCCCAGGGAGGGTCGACCATGGCTCGGTGTGCCGTGCCTGCCGTTGCGGCAGCCATTGTCCGGGATGCGCAATTCAACCAGCCGGTGCGGTCATGACCGCCGCCTTTTCCCCCACCGCCGCCGCCGCGGCCTTCGTCGCGGCCCGTGCCGCCGCCACCGCCCTGCCGGGCTATCCGGGGCCCGCCCCGATCGATCTGGCGCAGGGCTACGCGGCGCAGGAGGCGGCCATCGCCCTGTGGCCCGACCGCATCGCCGGCTGGAAGATCGGCCGCATCCCCCTGGATTGGGAGGAGACGCTGGGCGAACCGCGCCTGGCCGGCCCCATCTTCGCCGCTAACGTCTGGATGGCGACGGACGCCATCCAGACCCCCTTCCCCGTCTTCGTCGGCGGGTTCGCCGCCGTGGAGGCCGAATACGTCTTCCGCCTGGGTGCCGACGCGCCCGAGGGCAAGACGGCCTGGACGGAGGATGAGGCGGCGGATCTGGTGGCGGCGCTGCACATCGGCATCGAACCGGCCGGCAGCCCCCTGGCCACCATCAACGACCTGGGCCCCCCGGTGGTGGTGTCGGACTTCGGCAACAACGCCGGTCTGATCCTGGGACCGGAGATCGCGGACTGGCGCGCCCGGGGCTGGGACAGCATGCGGTGCGAGACCTTCATCGACGGCGTGGCCGTGGGCGCCGGTGGCGCGCCCTCCATACCCGGCGGGCCCCTGTCCGCCCTGCGCTTCCTGGCCAGCCACTTGGCGGGCCGGGGGCGGCCCCTCAAGGCCGGTGACCTGATTTCCACCGGCGCCACCACCGGCATCCACGATATCGTGGCGGGACAGGAGGCCCGGGTGGATTTCGGTCGCGACGGCGTCCTGCACTGCCGGGCGGTGCCGGCGGCGGCGCCGAACACTCCACCCTGAGGGCGGCAAACGCCCACAGGGTTCCTAGACAATAAGAGCAAACGGGAGGGATGGATTGATCAAGCGCCGACAACTGCTGGGGGGCATCGCCGCCGGCATGGGCCTGGCGCTCGGGCCCGGCCGGGCCTGGGCCGGCGCCCCGCCACCCGGCACCTTCACCGCCTCCGACGTGCATGTGCAGGACTATCCCACCGTCCAGGCCATCCAATGGATCGGGGAGCAACTGGCCAAAGAGACGGACGGACGCCTGTCCATGCGCGTCTACCATTCCGGCCAGATTGGGCGGGAGAACGACACCATAGACCTGACGCGCTATGGCGCGCTGGACTTCACCCGGGTCAACTTCGCAGCACTGACCAACATCTTCCCCGTTTCCGGCGTGCTGACGCTGCCCTATGTCTTCGACGACACGGCGCACATGCGCAGGGCGCTGGATGGCGCCGTGGGGCGCGACCTGCTGGCGGCCTTGAGCCAGCGCGGCCTGGTGGCCGCCTGCTTCTATGACAGCGGCGCCCGCTGCATCTACAACGGCCGCCGGCCGGTGCATGAGCCGGGCGACCTGCACGGCATGAAGATCCGCGTGCCCCTGTCCGACATCTTCATGGCCATGACCCAGGCCATGGGCGCCAACCCCACGCCCCTGTCCTTCGGCGAGGTGTTCACGGCCCTGCAGACCCACCTGATCGACGGGGCGGAGAACAACTGGCCCAGCCTGGACTCCACCCGGCAGTTCGAGGTGGCGCACCATTGGGCGGAAACCCATCACTCGATGTCGCCGGAACTGCTGTTCATCTCCGAACGCAGCCTGCGGGCGCTGACCAAGGCGGACCGCGATCTGGTATTGGACCTGGCCGCCCGCTCCGTCCCCGTCATGCGCGATCTGTGGGACAAGGACGAGGCCGCGGCCAAGGCCCATTGCCTGGCCAATGGCGTGCGGGTGACGGAGGTGGACAAGGACGCTTTCCGTCGCGTGACCGAGCCGGTGCTGAAAAGCTATCTGGCAAACGCCGATATCCAGCAGTTCTACCGCCGCATCCGGCAGGAGGCCTGACCCATGCACGCGACCCACGCCGTGACCGCCCCCACCGGGCTGGTCGGCTCCATCCTGACCGGCCTGTCCCATGCCGCCACGGTGCTGGCCGCCATCGGCATGGTGGGGATGAGCCTGGCCGAAGGCTGGCAGGTCTTCGCCCGCTATGTCCTGAACGACAGCCCGGGCTGGACCGAACCCCTGACCCTGCTGTTCATGACCACCACCGCCCTGATGGGGGCCGCCGTCGCCGTGCGGCGGGAGACGCACTTCCGCTTTATCGCCTTGGCCCAGGTGGCCCCGCCGCGCGTGCAGGCGGCGCTGGCCGCGCTTTCCCGGCTGGTGGTGCTGGCCATCGGCGCGGCCCTGGCCATCTGGGGCTGGGACCTGATGACCGACAACTGGTCGGTCGCCATGCCGGGCACCGCCCTGCCGGAAGGACTGAACTACCTGCCCCTGTCACTGGGCGGCGCGCTGATCGCCCTGTTCGCCCTGGAACGGCTGGTGGTGGCCCTGCCCACCCCGCCCCATGTCATCGTGGAGGATTGAGCCCATGGACATCGCCATCCTCTTCGGCGCCTTCGCCATCCTGCTGCTGCTGGGCGTGCCGGTGGGCTTCTCCCTGGCCGCCGCCGCCGTCGCCGCCATCACCTATATGGGTTTGCCGCCCATGGTGCTGGTGCAGCAGATGACCTCGGGCATCAGTTCCACCGCCATGATCGCCATCCCGCTGTTCATTTTCGCCGGTGAACTGATGATGCGCGGTGGCATTTCCGAACGGCTGATCGGCCTGGCGTCGGCGCTGGTGGGCCATCTGCGCGGCGGGCTGGGTCAGGTGAACGTGGTGGCCTCCGCCTTTTTCGGCGGTGTCTCCGGCTCCGCCATCGCCGACGCCTCGGCCATCGGCGGCACCATGATCCCGCAGATGGTGGCCCGGGGATTTGACCGGGACTATGCCGTCAACGTCACCATCACCTCCGCCCTGGTGGCCCTGCTGGTGCCGCCCTCGCACAACATGATCCTCTATTCCGCGGCGGGTGGCGGCGGCATCTCCATCGCCGACCTGTTCGCCGCCGGCATCCTGCCGGCCGTGGTGATGGCGGCGGCCTTGATGATCACGACCTACCTCATCGCCCGCAAGCGCGGCTATGCGGTGGAACCCTTCCCCGGCCTCAGGGTGGTGGGCCGCCGCCTGCTGTCCGCCTGCCCCGGTTTGGCTCTGGTGGTGCTGGTGTTCGGCGGCGTGCGCGCCGGCATCTTCACCGCGGTGGAAAGTGCGGCCATCGCCGTGGTGTACGCCGTCATCATCACGGTCGCGGTCTATCGCCGCCTGACCTGGGCGGACTTCAAGGAGTGCTGCGCCGGTTCCGCCCACACCACCGGCATCATCCTGTTCATGATCGGGGCGGCCAGCGTCTTCGGCTGGCTGATGTCCTATCTGCAGGTGCCGGCGGCGGCTGTCGCCGCGCTGAAGGCCCTGGCCGACAGCAAGGTGATGGTGCTGCTGATCATGAACGTGATCCTGCTGCTGCTCAGCACCTTCATGGACATGGGCCCCAAGATCATCATCTGCACCCCCATCTTCCTGCCGGTGGCCAAGGCCTTCGGCATCGACCCGGTGCAATTCGGCGTCATCATGATGCTGAATGGCGGCATCGGCCTGATCACGCCCCCCATCGGCTCCGTCCTGTTCGTCGGCAGCGCCATCGGCAAGGTCCCGGTGGGCCAGCTGATGCGCTCCATCTGGCCGTTTTATTTAGCCGCAGGTGTGGTGCTGATGCTGGTCTCCTATATCCCCTTCCTATCCCTGTGGCTGCCCAATGCTATGAAATAACGTCACCAACGTTATGAAATAACAGAACAATTCAGGAGCGATGCGACAAAACGTCCGACTTGCCTAAACCAATGGATGGGCGCATATCGCCCGCCGGAAGCCTAGAACGACTTCCCTTCCTAACGCAAAACCGTAACGGAACTTTGCCAAAGGAGGATGGTTGAAAAATTCACGTTGCGGCGGGCGAGTTATTTAAATGAAAATGCTTCTCACCATCACACCCCTCCTGGTGTTCTCTTGCGGCGCGGCGCTGGCCGACGAGGCTGACCTGCCCGAGGCGGAGACCGTCAGCCTGCACGGCCAGTTCACCTTGGTGGAGCAGTACCATCCCTCCTTCACCTCGCCCTATCGCGGGGCCAACAGCATGGACCCGGGCGCCCGGGGCAATGAGACCATGGACGCCACGCTGTACGCCGGTGTCCGCCTGTGGCCGGGGATGGAGTTCTACGCCAATCCGGAGATCGACCAGGGCTTCGGTCTCAGTAACACCCTGGGGGCGGCCGGCTTCCCCAGCGCCGAAGCCTACAAGGTGGGGGAAAGCACGCCCTACATCCGCCTGGACCGGGCCTTTTTCCGTCAGACCTTCAACCTGGGCGGCGCGGTCCAGCCGCTGGAGGCCGGGGCCAATCAGCTAGGCGGCAGCCGCACGGCCGATAACCTGATCATCACGGCCGGCAAGTTCTCCGTCACCGACATCTTCGACACCAACAGCTACGCCCATGACCCGCGCAAGGATTTCCTGAACTGGACCCTGGTGGACAGCGGCGCCTTCGACTACGCCGCCGACGCCTGGGGCTACAGCTATGGCGCGGCGGCGGAATGGAGCCAGTCATGGTGGACCCTGCGCGCCGGCCTGTTCGACCTGTCGCGCGTACCCAACAACAAGGCGCTGCAGCGCGACTTCGGCCAATATGAACTGGTGGTCGAGGCGGAGGAACGGCACCAGCTGATGGGCCGCGACGGCAAGGTCAAGCTGCTGGTGTTCCAGAACCACGCCAACATGGGCGACTATGCCGACGCCCTGCGCCAGGCCGCGCTGACCGGCGGCACGCCGGACACCGGCAATGTGCGCCGCTATGCCACCCGCGCCGGCTTCGCCCTGAACGCGGAGCAGCAGATGGGCGACGATTGGGGCCTGTTCCTGCGCGCCAGCGCCAATGACGGCAGCAAGGAAGCCTACGAGTTCACCGACGTGAACAAGTCGGTCGCCGTGGGCGCCGCCGTGACCGGCACCTCCTGGGGCCGGGATAAGGACACCGCCGGCCTGGCGGGCGTGGTCAACATGCTGAACGCCGACGCCCGCGATTACCTGGCGGCCGGCGGTAACGGCATCCTGGTCGGCGACGGCCGCCTCAACTACAGCAGCGAACGCATTGTGGAGGCCTACTACAGCGTGGCCGTCTGGACCGGCATCAACCTGACCGTCGACTACCAGTTCATCGCCAATCCCGCCTACAACCGGGACCGTGGCCCGGCGAACGTGCTGGGCCTCCGGTTCCATGCGGAGATTTGAGGGTTACGCCGGCCGGAAGGTGATCCCCAACAGGCGCTCGCTGAGGTCCCACAGCTGGTCTGCCGCCGCCGGGTCGACGGCGTAGGGCAGCACGCCGGCCATGACTGCGCCGGGGCGGCGGGTGGTCGGGGTGCCCAGGGCGGCCTCCTCCCCCGGTCGCAGAAGCTGGGCGATATCGCAGTTCTCACAGTAGGCGCCGCCGTGGCCCTCCAGCTGCGGGCTGGTGGCGCACCAGACCGTGGTGGCCGCCCCTTGTGCGGTGGTCTTCAGGTTCCGCGCCGGGTCGCGGATGGCCTTGCCCTCTGCATCCAGCACGCCGAAGGCTTTCAGTTCATCCTGGGTCAGGTGGCGCTGCAGGTCCGTGTCCACGATACTACCGGGGTGGACGGAATAAGCGTGGACGCCATGGGCGGCACCGCGCGCCTCCAGCCCCAGGGCGAACAGGATGTTGGCCGTCTTGGCCTGGCCATAGGCCAACCAGCGGTCATATTCCCGCCGCTCGAAATTGGGGTCGTCGACCACGAGGGGGGAGAAGCGGTGCCCCAGGGAGGACAGGGAAACCACGCGCGCGCCGCCGGCCGCGCGCAGTGCCGGCCACAGCCGCGCCGTCAGCTGGAAGTGGCCCAGGTGGTTGGTGGCGAACTGCGCCTCTAACCCGCGCGCGTCGCGGGTCAGCGGGCAGGCCATGATGCCGGCGTTGTTGATCAGCAGATGCAGGGGCCGGCCGCTGGTCAGGAAGCCATCGGCGAAGGCGTCCATGGAGGTGGGATCCAGCAGATCGAGCGCCCCGATCTCCACACCCTCAAGCCCGGCCAGTGCGGCCTTGGCCTTGGGCAGGTCTCGCGCGGGAACGATGATGGTGGCGCCGGCTGATCGCAACGCCCGCACGGTCTCCAGCCCGATGCCGGCATAGCCGCCGGTGACGATCGCGATCTTGCCACTCAGATCAATGCCCTGAATGACCTCAAGGGCGTTGGAGGCAGCGCCGAAGCCGGAATGAAGGGGTTCCTGGCGTACAGGCATGACGGTTACCTTTGATGAAGCGAAGGGACCCCAAAAGTAAGCATGCCGGCCCGAACGATGAATGCTTGTCCGTTCGCTTTACTTGCGTGAAAATTCGAAAATGAGCCAGCCGACCCTCGACCCCTTTTCCGACCTTCTGAAATTCGCCGATGCCCAGACCGTGGTGTCGGGCGGTTTCACCGCTGGCGGCGCCTGGTGCATCCGTTTTCCGCCACCGGGCAAGATCAAATTCTTCGCCATCCTACGGGGCGGCGGCTGGCTGGATATCGAGGGGGAACCGGCGCCATATCGGCTGGCGGCGGGCGACGTGTTCCTGCTGCCGGCGCAGCGGCCCTTCCGGCTGGGCAGCGACTTGGCGACGCACCCGGTGGAGGCCAGGGCCGTCTTCGGTCCCAACGCCGGCTGCGGCATCCGGCAGGTGGGCGATGGTGACGACTTCTTCCTGCTGGGCGCCCATGTGGTACTGGACCCGGCGTGCGGCTGGCTGCTGGCCGACATCCTGCCGCCGGTGATCCTTTTGCGCCGCACGGCTCAAGAGGCCGACGGCCTGCACTGGCTGCTGGACCAGCTCGTGCGCGAGCATGCCGCCGACCTGCCGGGCGCGGGCATCGCCGCGGTACAGCTGGCCCACCTGCTGTTCATCCGCATCCTGCGCGCCCATCTGGTTGCGGGGAGGCCTCTGCCCGCCGGCTGGTTGCGCGCCGCCACCGACGCCCGCCTGGCACCGGCCCTACGGCTGATGCACGGCGATCCCGGCCGCGCCTGGCAACTGGGCGAACTGGCCAAGGCCGCCGCCATGTCACGCACCAGCTTTGCCACGCATTTCAAAGCGGTGGCCGGGATGCCGCCCCTGGCCTACCTGACCGCCTGGCGCATGCGATTGGCGGAGCGGGCCCTGAAGGAACAGGACGCGCCCGTGTCCGAACTGGCCCACCGCCTGGGTTATGCCTCCGAAAGCGCCTTCAGCAACGCCTTCAAGCGGGTGACTGGGGTGGGCCCGCGGCGCTATCGCAGCGCCCCAGGCTTATAAAGCGCCCCGCCGTCCTTTCCTGATGTCGGGTATCCGGTCTCCCGTTCTTTACCGCCCCAGCCATCCCCCATCCACGGCCAGCACGGTGCCGTGAACATAGTCGGCGGCGGATGACGCCAGGAACACCGCCGCGCCGCCCAGATCCTCCGGCCGGCCCCAGCGGGCGGCGGGGATGCGGGCCAGGATGTCGCGGTTGCGGCCCTCATCGTTGCGCAGGGCTTCGGTGTTGTTGGTGGCGAAATAGCCCGGCGCGATGGCGTTGACGTTGATGCCTTTGGCCGCCCACTCATTGGCCAACAGCTTGGTCAGGCCGGCGATGCCGCTCTTGCTGGCGGTGTAGGAGGCGACGCGGATGCCGCCCTGGAACGACAGCATGGAGGCGATGTTGATGATCTTGCCGCCCTCTCCCTGCTCCACCATCCGGCGCGCCGCCGCCTGGGCCAGGAAGAAGGGCGTCTTCAGATTGACGTTCATCACCAGATCCCAGTCGGCCTCCGAGAACTCCAACGCGTCGGCGCGGCGGATGGTGCCGGCGTTGTTGATCAGGATGTCCAGGCGGCCGAAGGCGGCCACGGCGCCGTCCACCACCGCCTGCACCACGCCGACGCTGTCCAGGTCGGCATGGACGAAGTGGAAGCGCCCCCCCAGCTCCGTCACCGCCTTTTGCGTATCGCTGGGCGTGCTGCGCCCCGCCGCCACGATGTCGGCGCCGGCCCGGGCCAGGGCCACGGCCAGGCCTTGCCCCAGGCCGGTGTTGGCGCCGGTGACCAGGGCCACGCGGCCCGTCAGGTCGAACGGGTTGAAAGCCATGGGATCGTCCTCCCTCAACGCAGCTGGCAGATGTCCAAGACCTTCATGTCGGTATAGTCGAGGTTCTCCCCGCCCATGGCCCAGATGAAGGAATAGTTGGCGGTGCCGGAACCCATGTGGATGGACCAGGGCGGCGACACCACGGCCTCCTCATTGGCGACGACGATGTGGCGGGCCAGCTCCGGCTCTCCCATGAAATGAAAGACCCGCTGGTCATCCTTGATATCAAAGTAGAAATAGACTTCTGAGCGGCGGTCGTGCAGGTGCGGCGGCATGGTGTTCCACACGCTGCCCGGCTTCAGCATGGTCAGGCCCAGCAGCAGCTGCGCCGACTGGCAGGTCTGGGGCACGATGTACTGATAGATGGTACGTTCGTTGCTGGTCTCCAACGCGCCGCGCTCCAGCGGCACGGCCTGGTCGATGGAGATCTTCACAGTCTTGAAGCGGGCATGGGCCGGCGTGCTGGCCAGGTAGAACTTGGCCGGGTTGGCGGCGTCGGAGGAGGCGAACACCACCGTCTCCGTCCCCATCGGCACATAGAGGCCGTCGCGCGGCGCCAACTCGTAAACCGTGCCGTCCACCGTCACCGTGCCGGCGCCGCCGACATTGACGATGCCCAGCTCGCGCCGCTCCAGGAAGGGCTTGCCGGCGGCGGATGCGGGCTCCGTCTGCAGGGGCAGGTCGACGGGCGCATCCACCGGCGCCGCGCCGCCGATGATGAAGCGTTCGTTGTGGGAGTAGTTCAGGGCGACCTCACCGGCCACGAACAGGCCGGTGATGAGATAGCGGTCGCGCAACTGCTGGTTCCGGGCGCCGTCCATCATGTCGGGATGGGTCGCCTGGTAGACCTTCTTGAACATGGCCAATCTCCCTGTGACTATTGTTTTCAATCAAGCTTGTAGGCGCGCTTCGGCAGGCGGTAGGCGAGGTCCACCGCCACCTCCCGCGCGTCGTCCTCGTCGATACGGTGCTCCGCCACCAGACGGGCGAGGAAGGCGCAGTCCACCCGGCGGGCCACGTCATGGCGGGCGGGGATGGAGAGGAAGGCGCGGGTGTCGTCATTGAAGCCGACAGTGTTGTAGAATCCCGCCGTTTCCGTCGTCTGCTCACGGAAGCGCATCATCCCTTCCGGGCTGTCGTGGAACCACCAGGCCGGGCCCAGCTTCAGCACCGGGTAATGGCCGGCCAGCGGCGCCAGTTCGCGGGCATAGACCGTCTCATCCAGGGTGAACAGGATGATGGACAGGTCCTTCTCATTGCCATAGCGGTCCAGCAGCGGCTTCAGCGCGTGGACATATTCCGTGCGCAGCGGGATGTCGGCGCCTTTGTCGCGACCGTATTTTTCGAAGATGCGCCGGTTGTGGTTGCGGAAGGAACCGGGGTGGATCTGCATGACCAGCCCATCCTCCAGGCTCATGCCCGCCATCTCGGTCAGCATCTGGGCGCGGAACAGCTCGGCGTCCGCCGCCGTGAAGACGCCCTTCACTACCCGGGCGAACAGCGCCTCCGCCTCCGCTGGCGAAAGGTCGGCGGTGGCGGCGGTGACATGGCCATGGTCGCTGCTGGTGGCGCCCACGGCCTTGAAGTCGAGGCGGCGCTTGCGATGGGCGTTCAGGTAGCCGGTCCAGCTGTGGACATCCTCACCCGTGATCTCCGCGAACCGCGCCAGGGCGGCGCGGAAGTTCTCATGCTCCGGATCGATCACCGCGTCGGGGCGATAGGCGGTGATGACCTTGCCTTTCCAGTCGCTGTCGCGGATGGCCTCATGGTGGGCCAGCGTGTCCACCGGGCTTTCGGTGGTGGCGATGACCTCGATGTTGAAGCGCTCGAACAGGGCGCGGGGGCGGAATTCGTCCGTCGCCAGCTTGGCGGTGATGGTGTCGAAATAGAGGTCCGAGGTCGCGGCGTTCAGCTTCACCTCCAGGCCGAAGACCTGGGTGAAGACATGGTTCAGCCAGGTGGAAGACGGCGTGCCCCGGAACAGGTGGAAGTTGGCGGCCAGCAGGCGCCAGGCCTCGCGCGGGTCCACGTTAGGCGCGGGCTGCCCGGATGCGGGAAGGCCCAGTTGCTCCAGCGTGATGCCCTGGCTGTAGAGCATGCGGTAGAGATAGTGGTCCGGCTGCAGCAACAGGGCGGTGGCGTTGGGGAACGCCTCGTTGCCAGCGAACCAGGCGGGATCGGTGTGGCCGTGCGGGCTGATGATGGGCAGGCCCTTCACCTCCGCGTACAGGCGCCGGGCGATGGCGCGCACGATGGGGTCGGCCGGGAACAGGCGATCTTCGTGCAGGGTCAGGTGCTGGGCTGGTTGCTGGGCCATGGGGCCTTCCTTCAGTGTCCACCGGGCTGGCCCCGTCCGTCTTCGCGCGGATCGGCGATGCGGCAGCCGTCGTTCGCGGGACGGCATCCAAGCGCGCGGATCCGTCCTCTTCCCGCCCCTTTGGTAACCGGTTCTGGTAACCGGTGTCAATTTCCCATCGCCAACGCCGCGCCAAAAATGACGCGGGGACGGTTTTCAGCCCCGGGGCGGGACGGAGGACTCGCGCACCACCATGCGGCTGACGACGCCGGTGGCGGTGTGGCCCTCCGTCTCATCGCTGGAGATGCGGATGATCAGCTTCTCCGCCGCCAGGCGGCCCAGATCCTTGGCCGGCAGGCGCACGGTGGTCAGCGACGGCCACAGGCGGGTGGCGATGGGGCTGTCGTCGAAGCCGATGATGGTCAGGTCACGGGGAATGCTGATGCCCAGGCGCTGCGCCGTCTTGTAGACGCCGGCCGCCATCTCATCGTTGCTGGCGAAGATGGCGGTGGGCCGGGGCTCCCGCGTCAGCAGGCGGGTGGCGCAGACCTCCCCGGATTCGAAGGTGTAGGCGCCCTCCTCCACCATCTCGGGCCGAAGCGTGATGCCGTGGCTCTTCAGGGTGCCGACGAAGCTTTCCCGGCGCTCATGGGCCGACCGGTGGCGCGACGGGCCGGCGATGAAGCCGATATCGCGGTGGCCCAGGGCGGCCAAGTGTTCGGCCACCTCCGCCGCCCCTTGGCGGTCATTGTAGACCACCATGTTGGCCGCCTCGTCGAGGGAGACGGCGGACAGGCGGACATAGCGGCAGCCCAGGTCGCGCAGCACGTCCACCAGCTGGGGGTTTTCCGAGGCCGGCGGCACGACGATGACGCCGTCCAGGTTCTGGCGCTGAACGAACTGCTTGGCATCGTTCAGGAAATGGGGGCTCTTCTGATCGCAGGGATGCACCACCAGCTCAAACCCCGCCAGGCGGCAGGCCTGGAGCACGCCTTCCTGGATGTTCACGATGAACTGGGCGTTGGGATTGTCGTAGACCAAGCCCAGCAGGAAGGAGCGCTGAAAGGCCAGCCCGCGCGCCTGGGGGCTGGGCACGTAGCCGATCTGCTCGATGATGGCGTTGATGATGGTGCGCGTCTCTTCGTTCACGAAGGGTGACTGGTTGATGACGCGCGACACCGTCTTCTTGGACACATGCGCCAGGCGGGCCACGTCGTTGATGGTGGGCGCCCGGTCCAGGGTCCAGGTCACAGCCTCCATCGGCTGGGTCTGCAGGGCGGCGGCACGTCCCCGCCTCGGTCGCCCCTTGCGCGGCACGTCCTGGGTCATCTGTGGGTCTTCTTCTCGTTCTTCTTCTCGGGCGTCCCTACCATGCCGCGTCCCGCGCGTCGCCGCAAAAGGGTTTTGCGGGCGGTGTGGGACCCGAGCGCCCCGGGTGGGCGTCATTCCGCCGCACCCCTGGAACTGGCCTCTTGCTCCGTTAGGAAACCGGTGTCATTTATGGCGCCGACGGATGGCGCTGGCCCCCACCGGGAACACGCCCCATCCTCGCCATAACAATATCCTGGGAGGATAGACCGTTGATCAGACGCATTCTGGCCACCACCGCCATGGCCACCTTGCTGGCCATCGCCAGCGCGGGCGCCGCCGAGAAGGCGGACCCGTTGGCCTTCCCCGGCGCCCAGGGCTGGGCGGCGCACACGCCCGGCGGGCGCGGCGGCAAGATCATCAAGGTGACCAACCTGAACAATGACGGGCCCGGTTCCTTGCGCGAGGCCATTGAGACCAAGGGGCCGCGCATCATCGTCTTCGAGGTCGGCGGAGTCATCGACCTGAACCAGAAGACCCTGAAGGTGATGGAGCCGTTCGTCACCATCGCCGGCCAGACCGCCCCCTCCCCCGGCATCACGCTCATCCGCGGCGGCATGGACGTGGGGGCCCATGACGTGGTGATGCAGCACATCCGCATCCGCGTGGGCGACGCCGGCGCGCCCAAGAAAAGCGGGTGGGAGGAGGACGCCTTCAGCACGGTGGGGGCCGCCTACAACGTCATCGTCGACCATTGCAGCCTGACCTGGGCGACGGACGAGAACCTGTCGGCCTCCGGCCCCCGCTTCAAGGGCGACACGCCGGACGAATGGCGGCAGAACACCTCCCACCGCATCACCTACTCCAACAACATCATCGCCGAGGGCCTGGCCCGCGCCACCCATATGAAGATCGAGCACTCCAAGGGCTCGCTCATCCACGACAACATCACCGACATCCTGATCGTCGGCAACCTATACGCCCACAATGTGGAGCGCAGCCCCCTGTTCAAGGGCGGCGTCCACGGCGTCATCGTCAACAACCTGATCTACGACCCCGGCCAGCGGGCGGTGCACTACAACCTCCAGGCCGAGGAATGGGGCGACCACCCCTATCAGGTCGGCCAGATGGCGGCGGTGGGCAACGTGCTGCGCGCCGGCCCGTCCACCCCCACCCCGCTGGCCTTCCTGGAAATCGGCGGCTATGGCGACCTGGAATATTACGGCAAGGACAACATCGCCGTGGACCGGGCGGGCGAGCCCCTGCCCATGATGGGCCGCTACACCACCTCCCCCGCCAAGGTGATCGAGACGGCGCAACCACCCTTGTGGCCGCAAGGCCTGGAGCCCCTGCCGGCGGCCGAGGTGCAGAAGTCAGTGCTGCACAACGCCGGCGCCCGGCCCTGGGACCGCGACTACGACGACGTCCGCCTGCTGGCCGACGTGGCCGAGGGCCGGGGGGAGATCATCAACAGCCAGGATGACATTCACGGCTATCCCAATGAGAAGCCCACGGCCCGGCCCTTCAACCCGGCCGATTGGAACCTGGACGACATGACGCCGCGCACCGCCACCGCCCTGGATGCCAAGTCCAAGGCCCGGGGCACCTGATCCCCCAGACACCTGATCCCCTGACGACGCTGAACCACGACGCCGTGGAATGGCAAAGGGCGGCGCCCCCTCAAGGACGCCGCCCTTTTTCTTGACCCCCGGCCGGTTGCCAACCGGCCGCCCGATCACTTCTTCGGCTGTTCCGCGGGCTTGTCGGCGGGCTTCGGCGCCGGCGGCGTGCCCAGGCTCTGCAACGCGGGCGCCAGCCCGGCCAGTTGAACCGGCACGTCCATCGCCGTCTTGTCCGGCTTGGCGTAACGCACCATCAGCACCTTGCCGGTGGTGAACTGCTTCAGCACGTCCTGGTCCAAATTGGCGGAAGCGATGCAACCACCGGGCTGGCAGAGGGTCAACGGCAAGGCGATGGGCTTGGCACCGTCCAGCGTCAGCTGCAGCCCCGACTGGACGGGCGTGCCCAGGGGCACGGTGATGACCAGCACCGGCTTGCCATCCGTCGCTATGTAGCCGATCTGCACATGCAGCACGATGGCGTTGCCCGGGTTCGCGATGGCGAACTGTTCGACAAAGCAGACATCCGCGCCATTCGCGTCTTTGGCGCAGTTCTTGGCCCAAGGCGGCCCCGCCGGCTTCTGGGCTTCCGCCGCCGCCGCCGCGGACTTGGCCGCGCTGGCCTTGTGGCGCTGATACAGCATGATGCCGCCGGCCGTCAGCAGCCCCAGCAACAACAGCAGGCCGATCACGATCAGGGGCGTGCGCGAGCCGCCGAGGAGCGTGGAATCGGCGGGCGCAGGTTGCTCTTTATTGGTCATGGGTCTGCTTTTTCTGTTTAGGGCGTGAAGCCGGACGGTTGTGGAACTGGCCCCCCGCCGCGACACCGATCAGGCGTCGGATTGTGGAAGACATGGCCGTCCCGGGTCAACCAATAGTCCGTGCGCCATAGCAGCGTCCACGCCTCCGATGGTTCTCGAGGGGCGCCTGGACAGGTGTCCGTCACAAATGATCAGCAGCCGGGGCCCGCCGCCGTCATCTTGAAGATACCCTGGGCGTTGCCGCTGTCGAATCGCAGATCCAGCCGTCGCCCGGTTTTGGTGTCCCCGGTTTCGGCATCGATGAAATCTCGTGAAATGAATTCATAGAACGAGCCCGGCACCACCCGAACGACCCGGCCCCCATCGGCGTCGATGAAAGGGCGTTCCACCTGGGCGGCGCGCAGGGCCGTCTGGCGCACCGTGCCGTTGCGCGATACCTCCACCTTGGGCTTCATCGGGTAGCCCCGGGCCTTCAAGTCCTCGGCCAGCGCCTCCACATCCGGCACCCGGTCGGTGGCGTGGTTGAAGCGGTTGCCTTCGGTGGCGACCCACGCCAATTCCGCCGATTCCGCCAACAGCGTCTCATACCGTGCCAAAGTGGGCACCGGATGATGACGGTCGAACAGGCGGAGCAGATCGCCCACCAGCGCGGTGGCCTCCGCCAGGCCCAGGGTGGCGCCGCCGGCCAGACGCTCCAGCAGGACCTGGGCATCGGGCGTCAACGGATCGACCGTCACCTGGAACACCTCGGTCGCGGCCGCCTGCACGTCCGCCGAAAAGCGATCCGGGAATATTTCGCTGACGAAGAACTGGGCGATGTCGTCCGGATAGTCTTGGTGGCTGTAGGCGTAGCCCACCATGCGCAACCGCTCCAGCGGATAGGTCCCGCCGATGCGATAGCCCAGCGGCACCAGCACGCGGTCGAAGGCGGCGTGCCCGGGCGGCAGGGCGCCCAGGCCGGGCGCATGGACGGTGCGCAGGGCGCCGTGATCGAACACCATGCGACCGCCCTGCTCCCGCACGTAGCGGGCACCCTCCGGCACCTCCAGCAACAGTCCACGGAACAGCTGCATGGTCAGCGCCTGGGCCACGGCGGCGCGGGGGATCGCGTCGCCATGGTCGATCAGGAAATCGCCATGCAGGGCCAGCATCTCCATCAGCCGGCCCGCCTCTTCGATGCCAACCAGGCCCTGGGCGATCTTCTGGACGGTGGGAATCCTCATCGCACCTTCTCCTTGGCACCGTTTCGTCAAGCGATATCGAACCGCACACCCTGGGCGAGCGGCAGCGATCGCGAATAGTTGATGGTGTTGGTGGCGCGCCGCATATAGGCCTTCCAGCTGTCGGAACCGGCCTCGCGCCCGCCGCCCGTTTCCTTCTCGCCACCGAAGGCGCCGCCGATCTCGGCACCCGAGGGGCCAAGGTTGACGTTGGCGATGCCGCAGTCGGAACCGGCCGGGCCCATGAACATCTCCGCCTCGCGCAGGTCGGTGGTGAAGATGCTGGACGCCAGGCCCTGGGCCACGCCGTTCTGCAGGGCGATGGCCTCCTCCAGCGTGCGATAGCGCACGACATAGAGGATGGGGGCGAAGGTTTCCTCCAGCATGGGGCCGAGCTGGCCCGGCAGGGTCACCAAGGCCGGGCGCACGTAATAGGCGTCGCTTGAGCCCACATCCACCCGCTCCCCACCGATGACGGTACCGCCGACGGCCCTGGCGGCGGCCAGGGCGTGCTGCATCGCCTCGAACGAGGCCTGGTCGATCAACGGGCCCACCAGGGTGCCGGCCTCACGGGGATCGCCCACCGTGACGCTGCGGTAGGCGCCGGCCAGCCGGTCCAGCAGGCGGTCGGCCACCGATTCATGCACGATCAGGCGGCGCAGCGTGGTGCAGCGCTGGCCGGCCGTGCCCATGGCGGCGAAGGCGATGCCGCGCACCGCCAGCTCCAGGTCGGCGGATGGCGCCACGATGGCCGCGTTGTTGCCACCCAATTCCAGGATGGCGCGGGCGAAGCGGGCCGCCAAGCGTGGCGCCACGGCCCGGCCCATGCGGGTGGAGCCGGTGGCCGACACCAGCGGCACCAGCGGATGATCCACCAGCGCCTGCCCCACATCGGCATGGCCCTGGGCCAGGATGGAGAGACCGGCCGGTGCGGCGCCGAACTTGGCGGCGGCACGGTCAAAGGCGGCCTGCACGGCGATGGCGGTCAGCGGCGTCTTTTCCGATGGCTTCCAGATAACGCTGTTGCCGCAGACGATGGCCAGGGCGGCGTTCCAGGACCACACCGCCACCGGGAAGTTGAAGGCGCTGATGACGCCGCAGACACCCAGCGGATGCCAAGTCTCCATCAGGCGGTGGCCCGGCCGCTCGGTCGCGATGGTCAGGCCATAGAGCTGGCGGGACAGGCCCACGGCGAAGTCGCAGATGTCGATCATCTCCTGCACTTCGCCCAGGCCCTCGGACAGGATCTTGCCGGCCTCCACCGTCACCAGGCGCCCAAGATCGGTGCGCACGGCGCGCAGTTCCTCGCCCAGCAGGCGCACCAGTTCGCCCCGGCGCGGCGCGGGCACCCCCCGCCACTCCAGGTGCGCGGCGTGGGCCTGGCGCACCAGCGCGTCCACATCGCCCGCCGCCAGGGCCCGCACCCGGCCGGCCTCGCGCCCATCGATGGGGCTGCGCGCCACGATATCGCCGCCCGCCAGGACCGCCCGGTCCACGCCCAACCGATCCAGGAGGGCAAGGATGTCGTCCCGGGTTCCGCTCACTGCCGTCATCGCCTCTTCCCTCATGCTGCTTTCTTGCTTGCTCGGCTGGTCCTGTCAGGCGACGCGCGCCACCACCTGGTCCACCGGCCCCGCCCCCAGATAGGCGCGGCCGAAACGGTTGGCCAGGAAATCCTCCAACGCGATGTCTTCCTGGCGGATGAAGCCATGCGACGGCAGGCGGCCATCGGCCAGCATGTCCAGCACGGCGCAGATGCCGGCGGCCGTGGTGGTCTGGATGGCGGTGCGCTGGCGGCCATGGGCCAGGTCACCGAAGACGCGGCTGGAATAGCTTTCCTGGGTCAGCTGGCCGTCCAGCATGCCGCTGACGGTGACGAAGATCACGACGACATCCTGCAGCGTGGCGGGCAGCGCCCCCTCCAGCACCGTCTTGAACAGGTCCCGCCGGTCGCGCAGACGCAAATCGTTCAGCAGGGTCTTCATCAGCTGGCAGTGGCCGGGATAGCGGATGGTCTTGTAGTTCAGGGTACGGACCTTGCCCTTCAGCACCTCCGCCAGGCTGCCCAGGCCGCCCGAGGTGTTGAAGGCCTCATACGGCACCCCATCCAGCCAGAACTCCTCCCGCTCCTCCAGCGCCGGCACCTCGCGCAAGGTGCCCTCGACGATGGCCTCGCAGGGTTCGCAATACTCGTTGATGACGCCGTCCGTGCTCCAGGTCAGGTTGTAGCCCAGGGAATTGCTGGCATAGCGCGGCAGGGCGCCGACGCGCAGGCGCACCGCCTCCAGCGTGTCGAACTTCTTGGCCAGGCTGCCAGCGACGATGGAGATGAAGCCCGGGGCCAGACCACACTGGGGAATGAAGGCGTTGGGCGCGTTGGTCGCCAGTTCCTTCACCCGCCGGGTGGTGGCCACATCTTCCGTCAGATCCAGGTAGTGGCAGCGGGCGATGGCGGCGGCCTCCGCCACCTTGATGGTCAGGTGATAGGGGGCGGCGCTCAGCACGGCGTAGGCGCCGGTCAGCACCTCCGTCAGGGCGGCCACGTCGCTCATGTCGATCTCGCGCCGCTCGATGGGCAGGCGCTTGGAAATCCCGTCCAGGGCCTTGGCGGAGCGGTCCACCACCGTCACCAGATAGTCGCCCGACCCCGCCAAGTTCTCCGCGATGATGGATCCGATCTTGCCGGCCCCGACGACGACGATGCGACGCATGTGTGCTCTCCCGTTCAAGGTTCCCTGTCAGAACGACTGTCAGGCAAACCCTTGACGGAATGAACAGCCAATGCGACCAATCTGACGGATATTGGTGGGCATAATGAACAGTCAGACCGACACTTTTCAACCTGACGACCTGGACATCGCCCTGCTGCGCCTGCTGGAAGCGGACAGCCGCCTGCCCACGGTGACCCTGGCCAAGCGCCTGGGCGTATCGCGCACCACGGTGCAGGCCAGGCTTGAGCGGCTGGTGGCGCGCGGCGTCATCACCGCCTTCACCATCCGGCTGGATGCCGACTACCTGGCCCGCCGCATCCAGGGCCACGTCGCCATCACCCTCCTGCCCAAAGCGGCGCGCCAGGTGGAAGCCCGGCTGAAGGCCATCCCCCAAGTCCGCCAACTTTACGCCGTCAGCGGCCCCTTCGACATGATCGCCGTGGTCTCCACCGAGTCCATCGCCGAGATGAACACCGTGATCGATGAGATCGGCGCCGTGGATGGGGTGGAACGCACCAACTCCTCCATCATCCTGTCGCAGCGGCTGGCGCGCTGATCCGGCCACGCCCCTGGGCACCTTCCTACCTACTGAGTCGCGTCCGCGCCCGCCGTGGCGAACGCAGACGCCTTTCGGAAGATTGCGCTGAAGGGATTAAGCCTTTCACAAAGTGGCGCGAGTCGTAGGTCTTTTGGTCTATCCGTTCTATCTATGCAAAATTGCTAGTAATTATGTTTCTAGATTGTTTCACAGTTGCGCACGACTGTTACACGGCAGTTACACATGGGCGCAAAACCGGATGGCATGGCTGCACTTTTCGCGGCGCAGCATTGACCGGCATAAAATATCCAAAATAGCATTTCCCCGTTGGCCTCAGCACAAGGGGGACACGACTCAAAAAGAGATTTGTCTGGTTGGGGCCAGCAATATCAACAATCTCCAGAACAGCGGGGAAATCCATGGGCATGCCAAAATACGGGCGGCGCGCATTGCTGCTGTCTTCGACCATGCTTGTCGGCGCGCTGGCGGCGTCGATTGATGCCGCGGCGCAACAATCGGCAAACGCCAGTGCGGACATGCAGGAAATCGTCATCACCGGCTCACGCATCAAGCAGGCCGCGAACCTGACCAGCGACAGTCCGCTGACGACGGTCGATAGCGTCGAGATGAAGCTGCAGGGCACGACCAACGTCGAAACGATGCTGAACAACCTGCCCGGCATCACGGCGGCCCAGACCAACGCGCAGTCCAACGGCGCCACCGGCACCGCCACCATCAACCTGCGCAACCTGGGTGAAGCGCGCACCCTGGTGTTGATCGACGGCCGCCGCATGCCGCTGGGCGACCCCACATATCCCTATGCCGACGTGAACTTCATCCCCGGCGCCTTGGTGGAGACCGTGGACGTGGTGACGGGCGGCGCCTCGGCGGTCTATGGCTCCGACGCCGTGGCCGGCGTCGTGAACTTCAAGATGAAGCGCGATTTCGAGGGCGTGAAGGTCGACTACCAGTTCTCCGCCGCCCAGCACAGCAACGAGAACGGCGACGCGCAGTCGGTCCTGAAGAAGTCCTCCTATCCCGTCACCATCCCGGGCGACCGGTTCGATGGCTTCGTTCGCGACAGTTCCTTCGTCGTGGGCGTCAATTCGCCCAACAACAAGGGCAACGTCACCGCCTACGCCACATACCGCTGGACGGAACCGGTGACCCAGGCGACCCGCGACTGGTCGGCCTGCACCATGGCCACCACCAGCAGCGACGAGAGCGCCCTGGCCACTCAGGACAACCAGCGTTACTGCTCCGGCTCATCGAACAGCGCCTATGGCCGCCTGCGCACCAACGGCTCGGGCACCGGCTATTCGCTGAACCCGGACGGGTCCGCGTCCTTCGTGAAGTACAACAGCGCGCTGGCCTTCAACTACGGCCCCTACAACTACATCCAGCGCCAGGACGAGCGCTACACGGGCGGCGCCTTCGCCCACTATGAAATCAATCCGTCGTTCGACGTCTATACCGACTTCATGTTCATGTCCGACCACACCAAGGCGCAGATCGCGCCGTCGGGCTTCTTCAGCGGAACGACCTATTCGATCAATTGCGACAACCCGCTGATGTCGACGTCGGAAGCCTCCACCCTATGCGGCAGCAACGCCGGCAGCGCCAGCGCCACCTGGAAGGGCTACGTCGCCTACCGCTTCACCGACAACAACGCGCCGCGCTACGACGACCTGCGGCACACCGACTACCGCTATGTCATCGGCACCAAGGGCGACCTCGGGGGCGGCTGGAGCTATGACGTCTACGGCCAGCACTCCGCCGTCATCTATAACGAGACGTACCAGAACGACGTTTCCATCAGCAAACTGCAGAACGCCCTGCTGGTGAAGAACGTCAATGGCGTGGCCACCTGCGAATCCGTCATCAACGGGACCGACAGCAGCTGCGTGCCCATCAACATCTTCCAGTTGGGCAAGATCAGCAGCGCCGCCTACAACTACGTCTACACGACGAGTTTCAAGGAGGGCACCACCACCCAGGACATCGTCAGCGGATCCGTGTCCGGCGACTTCGGCGCCTGGGGCGTGAAAAGCCCCTTCGCCAAGGACCCGGTCGCCGTGGCTTTCGGCACCGAGTGGCGGCGTGACGCCATCGACCTGAAGTACAGCGAGAACGTGTTGTCGGGCGACCTGTCCGGCTCCGGCGCCGGCACCACCCAGCCGGCCGTGGGCTCCACCGAAGTGAAGGACATCTTCGGCGAGTTGCGCCTGCCGCTGGTCTCCGACCGGCCCTTCATCAAGGACCTGTCGATCGACGCCGGCTACCGCTGGTCCGACTACAACTTGGCGGGCAAGGCCAACACCTACAAGGCCAGCCTGAACTACGCCCCGATCAACGACGTCGCGTTCCGTGGCGGCTACAACCACGCCGTCCGCGCCCCCAACATCATCGAACTGTTCCAGACCAACACCTCAGGCATCGGCGGCGCCTTGGACCCTTGCTCCGGCTCCAAGCCGTCGGCCTCGCTGGCGCAGTGCGGCCGCACCGGTGTGACGGCGGCCCAGTACGGCAACATCTCCGAATGCACGTCGGTGGACGGCTGCAACACCTTGAGCGGTGGCAACAAGGCGCTGAAGCCGGAAACGGCCGACACCTACACCGCTGGTTTCGTCTTCACCCCCACCTTCCTGCCCAACTTCGCGGCCACGGTGGACTACTACAACATCAAGATCGAGGACCTGATCGGCACGGTGCCGACCTCGCAGATCATGTCCCAATGCCTGAACACCGGGAATTCCTATTACTGCGACCTGATCCACCGTGGCTCCAGCGGCAGCCTGAACTCCAGCGACGGCTATTACATCACCACCGACATCAACGCCGGTTACCGCCAGCAGGCGGGCGTGGACGTCTCCGGCACCTACCGCCAGGACCTGGAAGACCTGGGCCTGAAGGATCTGGGCGGCGTGACCTTCAAGTTCATCGGCTCCTGGACGCAGTTCAACCGCTACCAGCCGCTGCTGCATGAGGCCAAGTACGATTGCGCCGGCCTCTACGGCGCCACCTGCGGCCAACCCACGCCGCATTGGCGCCACCAGTTCCGCGTCACCTGGAACACCCCGTGGAACGCCGACCTGTCGGTCAACTGGCGCTACATCGGCGGCAGCAACCTGGACAACAACAGCAGCGACACCAGCCTGAACGCCAACTCCGGCATCTACGACAACATCGACGGCCACATCTCCGCCTACAACTATTTCGACCTGGCGGCGACCATGAACCTGGCCGACCACTACACCCTGCGGTTCGGCATCAACAACCTGTTCGACAAGGATCCGCCCATCCAATCCGCCAACGACGATTACGTCAGCGTGCTGGGCAGCTACGGCAACGGCAACACCTACCCCGGCATCTACGACACCCTGGGCAGGACCTTCTTCCTGGGCATCACCGCCGACTTCTAAGCCGGACGGGGATTCCCCGCCGACTTCCAAAGCGGCTTATCGTATAAACATGGATACGGCGGCGGGTCCCCACCCCGGGGGTCCGCCGCTTCCCATTCGCTCACCACGCATCGGCGCCCGCCTCATGACCAACGGCCAGTCCCCTTTTTCCATCCCCGCCCCCCGCGCGACAACGTCCACCCAGCACCAGCGCATCCAAGCGCTGATCAGCCAGGCGCTGACATTCCAGAGCCGGGGCCAACTGCACGAGGCGGAGCAACTGCTGACCCAGGTGCTGGCGGTGGACCCGGCGGAACCGGACGCCTTGCAGCTGATGGGCCTGATCGCCAAGCGCAATGGTCGCCTGGAAGAGGCGGAACGGCTGCTGCGCCACTCATTGGTGGTGAACAGCCGCCAGCCGCATGTGAACTACAATTTGGGCAATCTGTTGAAGGACACCGGCCGCCCGGCCGAGGCGATGCCCTTCTATGAGAAGGCCATCCTGTACAAGGCCGACTATGTCGAGGCCTACACCAACCGCGCCGAATGCCTGGTGGCCTTGGCGCAGAAGGAACCCCCGCCTTCCGCCCGCCGGCTGCTGGAAACCGCCCTGCCCCTGTATCGGCGGGCCCTGCACCTGGAACCGGACCACGTCGCGGCCCGTGTGGGCATGGCCGAGGCCCTTCTGCAGCTGGACCAGGCGGAGGAGGCGGAGACGCTGCTGCGCGCCGGGCTGGCCCGCCGCCCCAACGATTTCTACCTGAACAACAGCCTGGGCACGGCGCTGCGGACGCAGCAACGCTTCGAGGAAGCGGCGCCGCACCTCAAGCGGGCGGCGGATCTGGCACCGGAGCATTGGCAAATCTGGCTGAACCTGGGCAACACCCTGCTGGCGCTGGGCCAACTGGACGAGGCCATCGCCTGCCTGAAGAAGGTGGTGGTGCTGAACCCAACGAATTACGACGCCCAGAATGCCCTTAACCAGGCGCTGTGGGAGACGGGGCAGCACGCGCTGCTGCTGAACTCCTATGAATGGGCCAAGCAGCAGCGCCCCGACGATCCCGATCTGCTGGAGATGACGGCGGAGGCGAACATCCTGTTCAGCCGCTATGACCTGGCGGAGGCCAACTTGGACGCGGCGGCGGCACTGCGGCCGGAGTCGCCCTCGCTGCCGCGCCTGCGCGCCAGGCTGCGCATGGCCCAGAACCGGATGGAAGAAGCACTGGACGCCGCGCGCCAGGGCTTGGCCGCCGACCCCGCCGACCCCCGCCTGCTGCACCGCGTGGCGGAGGCGTCCCTGCGCCTGGACCGCCCGGCCGACGCGCTGGAGGCCGCCCGCCGCTTGGGCGCCGTGGTGCGGGACAGCCAGTTCGCCGTGGCCTTCGAGGCGACGGCCCACCGCCTGATGGGCCAACCCGATCCGCGCGGCCTCTATGATTACGACCGCTTCGTCCAGGCGGCCGACCTGGCCCCGCCGCCGGGCTATGCCGATCTGGCCGCCTTTCACGCCGACCTGATGACCGCGCTGGACGCCCAGCACGTCGCGACGCATGAGCCCATCGAGCAGACGCTGCGCCACGGCACCCAGACGCGCGAGAACCTGTTCACCCGTGTCGGCGCCGCCCCGGCCATCCAGGGGCTGCGCGACAGCATCCTGGCCGCGGCCCGGCGCTATGTCGCGGCCCTGCCGGACGATGGCGACCATCCCTTCCTAAGGCGCAAGGGGCAGGCCTTGCACTGGGCCGGGTCGTGGTCGGCGCGGCTGCGCGACCAGGGCTATCACACGGATCATATCCACCCCGAGGGCTGGATCAGCGGCTGCTATTATGTGGACCTGCCCGACGTGGTGGCCGACGCGGAGGCCAAGCAAGGGTGGATCACCTTCGGCGCCATCAACCTGGGCGGCGGACCCACCCGCCCTTGGGAACGGGCCATCCAGCCACGGCCGGGCCTGCTGGTGCTATTCCCCAGCTATATGTGGCACGGCACCATTCCCTTCCGCAGCGCGCAGACGCGCACCACCGTGGCGTTCGACATCGGCGGGCGGGCGTAAGGTCGCACCCGCCGGTGGGGCGGCACAGATGCCCGTTTTTTGTGCTGCCCAAAAAAGATGCTGCAACGCACTTTAACGATTGCCGTCAATGATGGTACCGTGGCTTCCGACAGGGCACCGGGGGCTATGGGTCGCCATCGCTTCCGCGAACAGGGGAAGTCATGAGCATCCACGTCGCCATCAATCACAAGACAAGCTACCACTACGACCGGTTGGTGAACCTGGGGGCCCAGCTGGTCCGCCTGCGGCCGGCGCCCCATTGCCGCACGCCGATCCTTTCCTACTCGCTGAAGGTGACGCCCAAGCAGCATTTCCTGAACTGGCAGCAGGATCCGCAGTCCAACTGGCTGGCCCGGCTGGTCTTCCCCGAAAAGACGGAGGAATTCACGCTGGAGGTGGACCTGGTGGCCGATATGGCGGTCATCAACCCCTTCGACTTCTTCCTGGAGCCGGCGGCGGAGAAGTTCCCCTTCAGCTATGAGCCCTGGCTGGCGAAGGACCTGAAACCCTTCCTGGAAGCCGATGAGCCGGGCCCCCTGGTCAGCGCCCTGCTGGCCGGAGTCGACCTCACACCCACCGGCACGGTGGCGTTCCTGGCCGACCTGAACCTGAAGCTGCAACAGCGCATCGGCTACGTCATCCGGCTGGAGCCGGGGGTGCAGACGCCGGAGGAAACGTTGGGCCTGGGCACCGGGTCCTGCCGGGACACCGCCTGGCTGCTGGTCCAAGTCCTGCGCAACCTGGGCTTGGCCGCCCGTTTCGCCTCGGGCTACCTGGTGCAGCTGGTGGCCGACCAGAAGCCGCTGGAGGGCCCGGACGGCCCCACCGCTGACTTCACCGACCTGCACGCCTGGACGGAGGTGTACCTGCCCGGCGCCGGCTGGATCGGCCTGGACCCCACCTCCGGTCTGTTCGCCGGCGAGGGGCACATTCCCCTGGCCTGCACGCCGGACCCCTTCTCCGCCGCGCCGGTGACCGGCGGCCTGGACCCTTGCGAAGTGACCTTCGAACACGCGATGTCGGTCACCCGCATCCGTGAGCAACCCCGCACCACCAAGCCCTATACCCCGGACCAGTGGGGCGCCATCGACCGCCTGGGCCACCAGGTGGACCGCGAGATCGTGGACGGCGACATCCGCCTGACCATGGGTGGCGAGCCCACCTTCATCTCCATCGACGACATGGATGGGGCGGAGTGGAACACGGCGGCGCTGGGGCCGACCAAGCGACTGCTGTCCGGCGATCTGATCCGCCGCCTGCAGGCCCGTTACGCGCAGGGTGGTCTGCTGCATTTCGGTCAGGGCAAATGGTACCCGGGCGAAAGCTTGCCGCGTTGGGCCCTGCAGCTGTATTGGCGGCGGGATGGCGACGCGCTGTGGACCCACGCGGAATACCTGGCGGATGAGCGGCGCCATTACGGCTATGGCGTGGCCGAGTCCGAACGGTTCATCCGGCGCTTGGCGGAGCGGTTGGGCATCGACCCGGATTACGCCCGTGGCGCCTTCGAGGATCCCTGGCATTACATCCGCAAGGAACGCGAACTGCCGGTGAACGTCGATCCCTTCGACAGCAAGCTGGATGACGTGGAGGAGAGGACGCGCCTGGCCAAGGTGTTCGAGACCGGGCTGGGCAACCCCATTGGCTACGCCCTGCCGATCAGCCGCCGGCATGAGGCGACGGGCCCGGTCTGGCTGTCCAGCGCCTGGGCCGTGCGCACCGACCGGCTGGTGCTGGCACCGGGCGACAGCCCCATCGGCTTTCGCCTGCCCCTGGGCTCCCTGCCCTGGGTCGACAGCACTGATCGCGTCTACAGCTATGAGCAGGATCCCTTCGACAGCCGGCCGGAACTGCCGTCGCGCGAGCAGCTGGAACAGCAGATGGCGCTGCGCAAGGGCCAGACGGAGCCGCTGAGCCAGCGCTCCATGGCCGACGTGCGCGATCCCGTGCCGGAAAAGGGCAGCAGCGCCTGGTGGGTGGTGCGCACCGCGCTGTGCGTCCAACCGCGTGACGGCCGGCTTTACATCTTCATGCCGCCCACCAGCTATCTGGAGGACTGGATCGAGCTGGTGACCCAGATCGAGGCCACCTGTGTGGATTTGGATTTGGCCGTCGTGCTGGAGGGCTATCCCCCGCCGCGCGACCCGCGCATCAACAGCATCGCCGTGACCCCGGATCCGGGCGTCATCGAGGTCAACGTCCACCCGGCGGCCAATTGGCAGGACCTGGTCTACACCACGACCACCCTCTATGAGGACGCGCGCCAGACCCGGCTGGGCACGGAGAAGTTCGCGCTCGATGGCCGCCATGTCGGCACCGGCGGCGGCAACCATGTGGTGGTGGGGGGCCCCACCGCCGCCGACAGCCCCTTCCTGCGCCGGCCGGACGTGCTGCGCTCGCTGCTGACCTATTTCCAGAACCACCCCAGCCTGTCCTATCTGTTCAGCACCATGTTCATCGGGCCGACCAGCCAGCACCCCCGGGTGGACGAAGCGCGGCACGAAACCCTGTATGAGCTGGAAATCGCCTTCCGCGAGCTGGATCGCGCCGGCCCCAACCCGCCGCCTTGGCTGGTGGACCGGGCCCTGCGCCACCTGCTGGTGGACGTGCAGGGCAACACCCACCGGTCCGAATTCTGCATCGACAAGCTGTACAGCCCCGACAGTTCCACCGGCCGCTTGGGCCTGGTGGAGCTCCGCAGCTTCGAGATGCCGCCGCACGCGCAGATGAGCCTGGTGCAGCAGCTGCTGTTGCGCACCCTGATCGCCTGGTTCTGGCGGGAACCCTATCGTGCCGGCCTGGTGCGCTGGGGCACCAAGCTGCACGACCGCTTCCTGCTGCCCCAGTTCGTGACCCAGGACATCCAGGACGTGGTGGCGGAATTGCGTGAGGCGGGCTATGGCTTCGAAGAAAGCTGGTTCGCGCCGCACCTGAACTTCCGCTTCCCCAAGATCGGATCCGTGAGCCAGCGCAGCCTGACGCTGGAATTGCGCACGGCGCTGGAGCCATGGAACGTCCTGGGCGAGGAGCCGGGCGGCGGCGGCACGGTGCGCTATGTCGACAGCAGCCTGGAACGTATCCAGGTGCGGATGAGCGGCATGGTGGGCGATCGGTACGCCGTCACCTGCAATGGCCGCCGCATCCCCCTGCACCCCACGGGCACGGAAGGGGAGTATGTGGCGGCGGTGCGGTATCGCGCTTGGCAACCGCCCGGATGCCTGCATCCGACTATCCCCGTGCATACGCCCTTGGTATTCGATATTTTGGATTTGTGGACCGAACGGTCCGTCGGCGGTTGCACCTATCACGTCGCCCATCCAGGAGGGCGCAACTTCACCACCTTCCCGGTCAATGCCAATGAGGCCGAAGGACGCCGGCTGGCGCGCTTCACCCCATTCGGGCATACACCAGGTCCCATGACCATCCCGCCCGAAACACGGAACCCGGATTATCCCATGACCCTGGATCTCAGACTTGGCTGAATAGGATTTGGCTGAGCCCCCCAAACAGCCGCCCGAACAGCCGTCGCTGTTCAGCGACGCCGGCGACCTTGGCTACGGCACCGGTCCCATCTTTGACGAGATGGTGACCGGCACGGGGCAGTTGCGTCCGCATTGGCAACAGTTCTTCGCCGCCCACGGCCCCTTCACGCCGGAGCAGATGGCGGTGAAGTGGGCGGCGGCGCGCCAACGGCTGTTCCTGAACGGCGTCACCTTCAATTCCTACCGTGACCCGCAGGGGACCGAACGGCCCTGGCCGCTGGATCCCGTACCCCTGCTGATCTCCTCCGTGGAGTGGCGGGCCATCAGCGCCGGCCTGGTGCAGCGCGCGCGTCTGACCGAACAGGTGCTGGCCGATTTCTACGGCCCCCAGACGCTGCTGGCGGATGGCACCGTCCCGCCCTCGCTGCTGTATGCCGACCCCGGCTATCTGCGGGCCTGCCAGGGGCTCGACGTTCCGGGCGGGCGGCGCCTGCTGCTGTTCGCCGCCGATCTGGTGCGCGACGGCGACGGCCAGTGGCGGGTCCTGACCTGCCGGACGGAGGCGCCAACCGGCGCCGGCTACGCCCTGGAAAACCGGGCGGTGTTGAGCCAGACCCTGGCCGATCCCTTCCGGGCCTGCAATGTCGAGCGCCTGACATCCTTTTTCGAGACGCTGCGCGCCTCCCTGGCGCGGTCCGCACCGCAATGCTCGGGCGTGGACGGCCATCCCCGCGCGGTGCTGCTGACCCCCGGTCCGTTCAACGAGGCCTATTTCGAGCATGCCTATCTCGCCCGCCACCTGCGCATGACCCTGGCGGAGGGGGCGGACATGGTGGTGCGCGACCAGGCCGTCTACCTCAAGACACTGGCCGGGTTGGAACGGGTGGACGTCATCCTGCACCGGGTGGACGACGCCTTCTGCGACCCGCTGGAGCTGCGTGTGGACAGCGCCTTGGGCGTGCCGGGCCTGTTGCAGGCGGTGCGCGCCGGATCGGTGGCGGTGGTCAACGCCCTGGGATCCGGCATGGCGGAGAGCATGGCCCTGCTGTCCCACATGCCGGCGCTGAGCCAGCGCCTGTTGGGCGAGGAGCTGCTGTTGCCCAACGTCCAGACATATTGGGGTGGCGACCCGGCGCAGCGGGAGATCCTGCTGTCGCAGTTGGACCAAATGGTGGTGCGCCCGGCCTTTTCCAGCCTGGCTGGCCAGGTGGCCAATGGGCCGGATCTGGAAGAGGACGCCCGCGACGATCTGGCCGCCCGCATCCGCGCCCGGCCGCAGAACTGGGCCGGCCAGGTGCCGGTGGCCCCCTCGACCGCGCCCCTGTGGCGCGACGGGCGGGTGGAACCCCGTCCCCTGGTGGTGCGCGCCTTCGTGTGCGCCAACGGCGAAGGGGGCTGGACCGTCATGCCCGGCGGCCTGGTGCGCATCAGCGCCGACTCCCGTCACGCCGCCGTCTCCTTGCAGGAGGGCGGCGGTTCCAAGGATTTGTGGATCGTGGGATCGGAGCGGCCGGGCACGGTCCGCCGCCTGATCACCACCCCGCCCGATGGCGCGCGGGAGCCCAGCCCCGTGCCGGGCAACCTGCCCAGCCGCGCCGCCGATCATCTCTTCTGGGTGGGCCGCTATGCCGAACGGGCGGCCGCGGCCGTGCGCCTGCTGCGCGGCGCCACCCTGCGCCTGTCCGACGACAGCCGCCCGTCCGCACGGGAAGAGCTGTCCCCCTTGCTGCGCCTCATGGGCCGCGCCACCCTCATCCCGCAGGAAATCGCCCAGCTGCCCGACAGTGACGCGCTGCGCGGCATGCGCCAGGCGCTTGAGATCGTTGTCGACCCCGCCAACCCGGGCGGCTTGGTGGCCGCCACCGCCCGCCTGCGCCGCGCCATGGGCAGCGTGCGTGACCGCCTGCCGTCCGACACCCGCCAGGTGCTGAGCCGGCTGGACGCCATCGGCGGTGCCCTGGTAAAGGCGGACCGCCCCGCCCTGGCCTTGCTGCTGGATGATTTCAGCCAGGTGCTGGCGGCGCAAACCGGCCTGGAACTGGACAGCATGCCGCGTGGCGCGGGCTGGCGCTTCCTGGTGCTGGGCCGCCGGCTGGAACGGTCCATCGACAGCGTGGAGCGGCTGCAGGCCGCCGGCGTGGTCAGTGAGCGGGCGGACGCCGCCACGCTGGAGGTGCTGCTGGAACTGGCGGAGGCCGGTCCCGCCTATCGCGAACGCTTTCCCGTGGGCGTGCAGCGCGAGGCGGCGCTTAGCCTGCTGCTCACCGATCCGGAACATCCCCATTCCCTGCTGTTTCAGCTGGATACCGTGCGTCGTCAGGTCGGCCGCCTGCCGGCCCTGCCCGCCTTCGGCAGCGCCACCGACACCGATCCCCTGGCCCGCCTGGCCGATCAGGTGGCCCAGGCCAGTTATCGCTTGCAGGACCTGGCATTGACCCGCGACATGGGATTGCTGAGCGCCACCTTGTTCCAGTTGGGCTGGTCGCTGCCGGCCATGTCCAACCTGCTGTCCCAGGCCTATTTCAGCCATGTCCATGCCCGTGCCGCCTGAGCCCTCATTCCCAGTATCCGGGCCTGAATCGGCGTCTGTCCCGGGAACCTCCGCGTCCCGCGCACCCGTTCGCTACCGCTGCCGCCACACCACGCGCTACAGCTACACGGTACAGGTCGTCTCATCCCAGCTGATCGCCCATCTGGCGCCGCGGGCGGTCCCGGGGCAGCGGGCCAGGGTGCTTGACATGGTGATCGACCCCGCCCCTGCGGTGATCGCGGAACGGCGGGATTGGCTGGGCAACCCCGTCGCCTATATCGCCATCGACACCCCGCATCTGGATCTCTCGGTGACGGTGGAACTCGACGTGACGCTGACGCCGCAACGGCCGCCGGACCTGGAGGCCACCCCCGCGTGGGAACGGATCGTGGCGACCGCGCCGGCGGTGCTGGCGGTGGCGGAGTTTCTGGAATCCTCGCCGCGCCTGCCCCTGCCCAGCCCCGACCTGGCGGCCTTCGCCGCCAGCTGCTTTCCCGCCGGCCGGCCCGTGGGCGCCGGCGCCTTCGATCTGATGGCGCGCATCCACGCCGATTTCGCCTTCGACTCCAACGCCACCAGCGTGACCACGCCGGTCCTGGAGGTGTTGAGCCTGAAACGCGGCGTCTGCCAGGACTTCGCCCATGTGATGATCGGCGCGTTGCGCGCCCTGGGCCTGCCCGCCCGATATGTCAGCGGCTATCTGCGCACCCTGCCGCCACCGGGCCAGCCGCGCCTGCAAGGCGCCGACGCCAGCCATGCCTGGGCGCAGGTATGGTGTGGCCCAGCCGCCGGCTGGGTGGATATGGATCCCACCAACGACACGCTGATCGACCGCAATCACATCACCTTGGCCTATGGCCGCGACTATGAGGACGTCTGCCCGCTGAGCGGCGTCATCCTGGGCGGCGACGCCCACGCCCTTTACGTCAGCGTCGATGTCGAGGAATGGGACGATTCGCCCCCCCCGTGCGCGCGCCGGGAAGCCCCGGAGACGGAGGCAACGCAGTCGCAACAAGACGACTGGCAAGGCCAAAGCCAGACGTGCGGATGATCAGCACGGCGACCGGCTCAACCCGCCATCACGCGGGCGCGTAGGTCGGCGCGGGTGAAGCGCAGCGCGTTCTCCGGCACTTCGGCCCAGGTGCCGATGAAGTCACCAGCCATATAGTGGAAACCCGCGCCATCGGCATAGGCTCCCATGAGCACGGTATCCACCCCTTCCACACCGGCCCGCAATTTCACCCGGGTCGCCTCTTGGGCGAAACGGGACAGATCGGCGCCCCAGCGCTTGGGCGTGGCCCCCGGCGGCAGGACCAGGGTCGCGATGTAAACCCCGGCCGCCGCCAGGGTGGGCAAGTCCTGGCAGCCGGCCGCCACTACCGCGATGACCACCCGGCTGAACTGGCGCAGGAAATTGACGATCTCGGTCGCGCGGCTGACCGGCACGCCCTGCGGCAGCCCGACCACATGGAAGGCAAGGAAGGACAACAGTTCCTTGGGAATGGCTTGCAGCGCCGCCAGATACTCCCGGCGCCGAACCGCACCGGCCACGGTCTCGAAATGGACGGGCACGGACAGGAAGCAACGGAACTGGTTGCGGTACAGCTCGCCATAGACCTCCATGGACTGGTGCAACACATCCAAATCCAGCCCCAGGATCCGCTGCAGGTCGCGCTGATCGGCCACGCAGTCATATCCCCACGCCGGCGAGCGGCCGGGGCGGGGGCGCTTGGGACAGGCGAGATAGATCGAAAGCACCTCCTTACGGACATCCCAGATGGGACGATACACGACCCCGACCGGCAGTTCCTGCTGGGCCAGATGCGCCCAGGGATTGGCGGGATCGTACGACGGCGGGCCAGCCATCTCGGAACCGGCGGTAACCGAATGCGCCGCGTTGGCAAGCATGCCGTTCAGGTTGGTGCATTCGAACAATATCTCACCCGATATTTCCTGCACGGCGGAGTGGACCCAGACGGCCGAGGTATCGGCACTGCCCAGCAGCATGGTTTGCAGCTGTTCCACCACCTTGGCGCACACCAACCCGGCTTCGTTCCGTCCCAGGCGAGCGAAGACCAGCACGTAATCATCCTCGCCGTGCCGGAACCAGGCGTCCGTCGGTCCCAAGATCTGGTTCAACATGCGCTCCGCCAAGGCGTGGACCCTGTCGGCCACCTTCGGCCACCGGTCACCCAACCGCTCGCGCACGGCGTCCAGACCGACCATATGAAGGCTGCCCACGCTGGCTTCGGTCTGCGCCTTGAATATCGCCCTCAGCCTGGGAGCCGCGACGGCGAGCTGAGCATTCGCCCGTTCCTGATGACCCATCCCATCCATGGCGTTTTGTTCCTTAGGTTTCTCCCCCCCGGAGCTATTGCGAGCATAACGGGAGGAAATTAAGAAAGGCTTGCCAAGGGGGACCCGATCTCGGGAAAGATTCGACCGACCGAGGCCATCCGCCCGCGCCACGCCGACATCAAAGCGGGCCGCGGCCCATCAAACATCCAGCCTTGACGCCGCCGATGATCACACCGCCGCGATGCGGGCACGTAAATCGGCATGGGTCAGCCGCAACGCGTTCTCCGGATACTCCGACCAGGTGCCAATGAAATCACCGGTCATGTAGTGGAAGCCGGCGCCATCGGCGTAGGAGGCCAATAGGGCGGTGTCCACACCCTGCACACCGGCCTTCATCTTCACCCGCGCCACATCCTGGGCGAAGCGCGTCAATTCCCCGCCCCATCGCTTGGGGCCGGCGCCGGGCGGCAGCAGCAGGGTGGCGATGTGCACACCGGCGGCCGCCAGAGCGGGCAGGTCCTGGCAACCGCTTTCCACCTGGACGATGACCACGCGGCTGAACTGGCGCAGCACGGTGACGATTTCGGTGGCCCGGCTGACGGGCACCCCAATGGGAAGGCCAACAAGATCGAACGCCAGAAAAGACACCAATTCCCGGGGAATGGCCTGCAGCGCCACCAAATATTCCCGGCGGCGCGTTGGTGCGGCCAAGGTCTCGAAATGCACCGGGACCGACAGGAAGCACCGGAACTGGTTTTGGTAGAGTTCGCCGTAAACCTCCATGGTCTGTCGCAGCATGCTCAGATCCAGGGCCAGGATTTGCTGCATGTCGTTGGGGTCCGCCACGCAATCATAGCCCCAGAGTGGCAGGCGTCCCCGGCGGGGCCGCGTAGCCCGCGCCAGATAGATGGACAACACCTCTTTGCGGACGTCCCAGATGGGGCGGTAAACGATTTCGACCGGCGATTCCTGGTGGGCGACCCGCCCCCAGCCGCTGGCGGCCTCACGCTCCGCCGGCCCCTGCCCCACTGCTTCCGCGTTCAGGCGCGCAGCCCCCGCCAGCATGTCATGCAGGCTGGCGCTTTGGAAAAGCACCTCGCCCCCGACCTCATGGATGGCGGAATGGACCCGCACTGCGGCGGTGTCGACGTCGCCCAACAGCATGCGCTGCAAATGCTCCACCAGCTTGGCGCAGATCAATCCGGCCTCCGTCCGGCCCAGCTGGGCGAAGACGACGATATAGCCGGCGTCGCCATATCTGAACCAGGCGTCGCTGGGGCTGAGACCCTGCTGCAGCAGACGCTCGGCCAGCATATGGACGCGCTCCGCGACCCGGGGCCACCGGGCGCCCAGTCGGGCCTGCAAGTCCTCAAAGCCCACCATGTGCAGGCTGCCGGCGGATGCCTGGGACTGGGCATGGAAAATGGCGCGCAGCTTGGGGGCGGCATCGGTGAACTGGGCACCCGTCTGCAGTTCCTCTCCAGGTCGATCCATGATCGCCATCCTTCCAGGGCGTATCGCCCCGGCTTCAGGATATGCCCCAGGGAATTAACAAAGCTTTTCCGATCGGCCGCGGGCAAAGGGGGATTTGCGCGTCAGCGCCAGGCCACCAGCACGGCCCCGGCAGCAATCAACGCGACACCCAGCCAATTGGGCAGGCTGAGCCGTTCCCCCAGGAACAGCGCGCCAAACAGGGCCACCAGCACCACGCTCATCTTGTCGATGGGTGCCACCCGCGCCGCCTCCCCCAGCTTGAGCGCCCGGAAGTAGCACAGCCAGGAGCCGCCGGTGGCCAAGCCCGACAGCACCAGAAACAGATAGCTGCGCCCCGACACGCTACCCGGCGGCTGCCACTGACCGGTGACGGGCAGCAGGGCGGCAATGACCAACAGGATCACGGCCGTACGCACCAGGGTGGCATAGTCGGAATTCACCCCTTCCACCCCGACCTTGGCCAGGATTGCGGTCAGTGCCGCGAAGACGGCCGAGAGGGCGGCCCAGAATTGCCAGGAGTATGTCATGGGAGTGCGCCTTTGCGATCCTTCAGTCGTCGTCGATCGAGCGGATGACCCGCGCGGGATTGCCGCCGACCAGGGTGTTGGGGGGAACGTCCCGGGTGACCACCGAACCCGCCGCGACCACGGAATTCTCCCCGACCGTCACACCACCGATGATGATGGCGCCAGCCGCGATCCAAACGTTTTTCCCGATGACGATGGGCTTTCCGATGGTGACGGCGCGGCGCCGCGATGGCGCCAGGTCATGGCCGGTGGTGATGAGGCTGACGTTCGGCCCGATCATCACGTCGTCGCCGATGTCCAACCCGCCCAGGTCGTAGAAGGTGCAGTTCTGATTGATGAAGACATTGCGCCCGACGCGGATTTCGCCGCCGCCGGCTGTGTAAAAGGGGGGAATCAGGGAGAAGCTGTCATCGACCCTCCGGCCGATCAGTTCGCCGAACAGCGCCCGGACCTCATCCGCATCCTCGAACGTCAGGCGATTGAGCTTGGCGGTGATCGCCATCGCCCGCCGGACGTTCGCCACCATCGCCGCCGATTCCGGCGTCCTCCGGTGAACAATCCTGGTGCGATCCCCGTTCGACTTGGTCATTTTCCTCTCGCCGGCGATTGGGCGCGGGCCCGCGCAGGACATACTGCCAGGACCTGTCAGCGCCCGGATGCTAAATTCCCCGTTAGGCGCGAAACCACAGGAAACCCATGGCCCACGATCCCAAAGACCTTCAGGCGGTGATGATGGCGGCGGTGCCCGACCTGGAGCTGACCTTCAAGCCCATGTTCGGCGGCATCCTGGCCTATGCCGGGGGCAAGCCCGTCGCCTCCCTGTCCGACGTCGGGCTGGCGCTGAAACTGGCGGGGTCGGACCAGACAACGCTGCTGGCCCTGCCGGGCGCCAAGCCCTTGCAGTACGGCCCGGACCAGCCGCCGAGCAAGACCTATGTCGTGGTGCCGGACGCCCTACTGGCCGACGCGCCGGCGCTGCACAACTGGACGCACAAGGCGGCGGCGGCCGCCGCCAAGGTGCCGGCCAGGAAGTCCAGGAAGGCCTGAACGCCGCATATCCCCTCTGAAAATCGGAAACACTCTCCAACATCCACAGGGTTGACGGCAGACCATCGGCCTGCTGATAGTCGCCCAAATTCGACATGGCTGCCCGCGGCCGGCCTTGATCCTTAAAAACAGTCCCTGGCCCGCGGCCCGGGGGCGGATGTAACGGCGTCCGCACGACCTCCTGATCTCGTTTGAGCGGGGGCGGAGGGGCGCCTTCAGGGAACACCCATGTTCGATATCGCCAGCGTTGATTGCACCGATGCCTCGGCCCCGGCCGAATTCGTACGTTCCATGCACGAAACCGGATTCGCCGTGCTGCGCAACCACCCCATTGATCCGGCGCTGATCAATCGCGTCTATCAGGAATGGGCGGCGTTCTTCGCGTCGGAGTCCAAGATGGACCACCTGTTCTCGCCCGAGACGCAGGATGGCTATTTCCCCTTCCGGTCGGAAAACGCCAAGGACAGCCCGATCAAGGACCTGAAGGAATTTTACCACGTCTATCCCAACCGGCCCCTGCCGGCGGGCGTGAAGGAGGCGACGGAGGCCATGTACGCCGCCCTGACCACGCTGGGCAGCGACCTGCTGGGCTGGTTGCAGGCGCACACCCCGGACGCGGTGAAGGCCGGGTTTTCCGTCGCCCTGCCGGACATGATGCAGGGCAGCACGCAGAGTCTGTTCCGCGTATTGCACTATCCGCCGCTGGCCGACGGGTTCGAGCCGGGTGCGGTCCGCGCCGCGGCGCATGAGGACATCAACCTGATCACCCTGCTGGTCACCGGCAGCGAGCCCGGCCTGCAGGCCAAGGACACCGCCGGCAACTGGCACGACGTGCCCTGCGACGCCGGCATGATCGCCGTCAACGGCGGTGACATGCTGAAGGAGGCGTCCGGCGGATATTTCCCGGCGACGACGCACCGTGTCGTCAACCCGCCGCCGGAGCACAACGTCTCGCGCTATTCCATGCCCATGTTCCTGCACCCCCGGCCGGACGTCCGCCTCAGCAAGGCCTACACCGCGGGCGAGTACCTGGACCAACGGCTGCGGGAAATCGGCCTGAAGAAATAAGCGCCTGAAGAAATAAGCGATTGTCCCACCGGGATCCTGGCCCCGGAAGCGGAGTTCGGTATAAGGAAGGGAGCCAATCGGCCCCCTTCCGCCTTACTCCATCGCCCCCTGGGGACCCGCCCATGACCGACCAGCCGTCAGCAACCGCCCCCATCGACCGCCTGCTGGCCATCATGGCCAAGCTGCGCGACCCCAACGGCGGCTGCCCCTGGGACCTGGAGCAGGACTTCCCCACCATCGCCCCCCACACCATCGAGGAGGCGTACGAGGTGGCCGACGCCATCCAGCTAGGGGATATGGCCGCCCTGAAGGAGGAACTGGGCGACCTGCTGTTCCAGGTGGTGTTCTACGCCCAGATGGCCAGCGAGCGGGGCCTGTGGACCTTCAGCGACATCACCACGGCGTTGAGCGACAAGATGGTGCGCCGTCATCCGCATGTGTTCGGTGAAGACGTCGGCGCCGTGGCCGACGCCACCGACCAGGTGAAGAACTGGGAAGCCCAGAAGGCGGGGGAACGCGCGGCCAAGGCCGCCGCCAGCGGCACCAAGCCCTCCGCCCTCGACGGCGTCATCAGCGGCTTGCCGGCCCTGACCCGGGCGGTGAAGCTGCAGAAGCGCGCCGCCCGCGTGGGCTTCGACTGGACCCAGGCCAAGGAAATCCTGGACAAGATCGAGGAGGAGATCGGCGAGCTGCGGGCGGAGATGGAGCACGCGGTGCCGGAAAAGGCCCGCATGCAGGATGAACTGGGCGACCTGGTGTTCGCGCTGGCCAACCTGGCCCGCCATATCGATGTCGATCCCGAGACCGCGCTCCGCGGCACCAACGCCAAGTTCGAGCGGCGCTTCCGCCAGATCGAGGCTTGGCTGGCCGAGGGGGGGCGCGGCCCCGCCGACGCGACCTTGGATGAAATGGAAGCCCTGTGGCAACAGGCCAAGGGCCTGGAACGTAAATAGAAAAGGCCAAGGGCCTTGAACGTGAATAGCAAAGGCCAAGGGCCTGGAACGCAGCTGAAATAAGGAGGCAGTCGCCATGAGTTACGCCCCGCCCCACATCCCGGGCCCCCATATTCCGGGCATCGTGCTGATCTCCGGCGCCACCGGTGACTTCGGCAGCGCCTTCGCCCGCCGCTTCGCGGCACTGGGCTCCCGCCTCATCCTGGCCGGCCGCACCCCGGAAAAGCTGAAGGCCCTGGCCGACAGCCTGGACGTGCCCACCCACACCCTGGCCTTCGACGTCCGCGACCGCAAGGCCATGGAGGCGGCCATCGCCAGCATCCCGGCCGAGTTCGCCGCCATCGACCTGCTGATCAACAACGCCGGTCTGGCCCTGGGCATGGAACCGGCCCAGAAGGCCAACCTGGACGATTGGGAGATCATGGTCGACACCAACGACAAGGCGTTGGCGATCATGACCGGCCTGATCCTGCCGGGCATGGTGGAGCGGGGCGCCGGCCACATCATCAATCTCAGTTCCACCGCCGGCAGCTACCCCTACCCCGGCGGTCACGTCTATTGCGCCTCCAAGGCCTTCGTCACCCAGTTCAGCCTCAGCCTGCGCGCCGACCTGCTGGGCACCGGCGTGCGCGTCACCTCGGTGGAACCGGGCATGGTGGAGACGAGCTTCAGCCTGGTGCGCTTCAAGGGCGACGCGGAGAAGGCCGCCAAGGTCTATGCCGACACCACGCCCCTGACGGCGGAGGACGTGGCGGAGTCGGTGACCTGGGCCGCTACCCTGCCCCCGCACTTCAACGTCAACCGCCTGGAAATCATGCCCACGGTCCAGGCCCCGGCCGGCCTGGCCGTGCATCGCTTCAAGAAGGCCTGAGGCGACCGGGCCGGCCTTGGCGTCACGCCGTTTGTCTGAGAAGATGACGGCGTGGCCCCGGGTGCGGGCCCATTTCCTTGCCTTGTGGGTGCCTGATGGCCGAGTTGCCCTTCTTTTCCGTCATCGTCCCCACCCACAAGCGCGCCAGCCTGCTGCGCCGCTGCCTGGGATCCATCAAGGCCCAGGCGGTGGATGTGGCGGTGGAGATCCTGGTGATCTCCGACGCCACCGATGCCGACACCGACGCCGCCTGCGCGGAACTGCTGACCGGCGCCGACCTCTACGCCCGCCGCAATGGGGCGCCGGGCCCCTCGGCCAGCCGCAATTTGGGCCTCAGCCTGGCCAAGGGCCACTACATCATCTTCCTGGATGATGACGATGCCTGGCATGACGGCTTCCTGGCGGCGCTGCTGGCCCAGCCCGCCGTGCGGCAGGGCCTGCCGGTCTATTTCAACTGCTCCATCGTGAATGAGCGGCGCGGGGACGATGCCGCCCTCCTGTCGGAAGGGGGCGCCGACCTGGCCGGCCGCCTGGACGACGGGATTTATCTCAAGAACCAGATCCCGGTGTGCTGCTTCGCCTTTCCGCGCGCGCTGCTGGCCGGCCTGGCGTTCGACACCCATATGCGGGCCTATGAGGATTGGGACTTCATGCTGGCCGTCTACAGCCGGCAGCAGGCCAGCCACGTGCCGGTCATGGGTGCCCGCATCTTCAAGGACAGCGGGGCTGAGTCCGAACGGCGCGGCGTCAGCCAGCAATCGCACGACTACAACGCCGTGTTCGACTACCTCTATGTCTATCGCCGCCACGCTGCCCCCACCCCGGACTTGAGCCAGCAGCGCGCGGCATTGCTGAACAGCTTCAGCCTGCCCGTCACCCCCGACATGGTCTGACGGGCCCGCACCCCCCATGCCCCACGATCTCGACGCCCTGGAAAACCGCACCCTGTTCTGCCTGTGGACAGGGCATGAGGAGATGTCGGACGACCGCCTGCGGGCGCTGTGGACCATCTTCCGCAACACCGGCTGCGCCGTCGCCTTCGTCAACCGCGACACGCTGGCCGACTGGGTGAAGCCGGACTTCCCCCTGCACCCGGCCTGGCCCCATCTCAGCGCCACGCACAAGGCGGATTATCTGCGCTGCTATCTCATGCACCATTACGGCGGCGGCTACACCGACATCAAGGCCACCACCAAAAAATGGGTTCCCTTCTTCCAGCAACTCGCCCAGTCCGACGCGCTGGCCCTCGGGTACCAGGAACTTCCCAACGGCGTCGCCCCCATCACCGGGGAGCTGGGTGACCTGCTGCGCGCCTCCCACGCCGACCTCATCGGCCTCTGCGCCTTCATCTTCCGCAAGGGCACGCCCCTGACATCCTCCTGGCTGGCGCGGACGGACGCCCTGCTGGATGAAAAGTTGGACGAATTGCGGCGTCACCCGGCCATCCATCCGCTGGACCGCAAGGGCATCCTGCTACCGGACGGCACGCCCTCCCCCTATCCGCTGAAATGGACGGAGCTGCTGGGCGACATCTTCCACCCCCTGGTCTATGAATTCAGGGAGCGGATTCTGCAGGCCCCCATCGCGCCCAGCTTCGCCTCCTACCGTTAGCCGGCCGGCGCCCCCGCGGTGCTGGCGTTCCAGTCTGGGGCCTCGGCGGCCGCCAGGTGTTTCAGGAAAAAGCCGTACTGCTTGCGCAGGGCGTAGCGGATGGGCCCGGTGGAGCGGCCGGCCGAATGCCCCTCGCCCGGCACGACCAGCAGGTCGAAGGTCTTGTCCGCCTTGATCAGGGCGTTGACCACCTGCATGGTGGAGGATGGGTCGACATTGTCGTCCAGTTCGCCCACCACCAGGGCCACCTGGCCTTTCAGCCGCCAGGCGTTGTCGACGTTGGACGACTGGGCGTAGCTTGCGTCCACGGGCCAGCCCATCCACTGTTCGTTCCAGCTGATCTTGTCCATGCGGTTGTCATGGCAGCCGGCATAGCAGAAGGCGGCCTTGTAGAAATCCGGATGGAACAGCAGGGCGGCCAGTGAACTCTGTCCGCCGGCGGAACCGCCGTAGATGCCGACACGACCGATGTCCAGCTGCGGATATTGGGATGCCGCGGCCCGCCACCAATTGATGCGGTCCGGAAAGCCGGAGTCCTTCAGGTTCTTCCAGCAGATGTCATGAAAGGCCTTCGACCGGTTCATGGTGCCCATGCCGTCGATCTGGGCCACGACGAATCCCATCTCCGCCAGGGCCTGCATGCCGATGACCTTGTCGCCACCGGCGTGGAAACCGAAGGGCCAGAACGTCTTGGGCACGAAACTGTCGTGGGGCCCGGCATAGATGTTCTCGATGACGGGATAGCGGCGGCCGGGGTCGAATCCCAGGGGGCGGACGATGACGCCCCAGATGTCCGTCTTGCCGTCGCGGCCCTTGGCCTTGAACACTTCCGGCGGACGGAAGCCGGCGGCCAGCAGTCGGCTGATGTCGCCCCGCTCCACCTCCGCCACCAGCGAGCGGTCGGCGGTGCGCCGCAGTTCCATCACCGGCGCCATGTCGACGCGGGAATGGAGATCGACATAATAGGCCAGGTCGTCGGACAGGCTGACGTCGTGATAGGCGTCGGCGGTGGTCAGCGCCACCAGGTTGCGGCCGTCGAAATCGACGCGGTAGTAGTGCTGGAAATAGGGGTCCTCGTCCGGCCGCATGCCGCTGGCGGCGAAGTAGATCTGGCGCTTGTCGTCATCGACCTTGGCGACATGGCGCACCACCCAGTCGCCCTTGGTGATCTGGGTCTTCACCTTCCCCGTCCGGCCGTCGATGAGGTAAAGGTGGCTCCAGCCATCCCGCTCCGACAGCCAGATGATTTCCGCCCCGCCCTTGTTCACGTCGTGGCGGAAGCGGCGCTCATTGTTCACGAAGGTGCCCGCCGTCTCGGTGACGACGGCACGGGGCGCGCCAGTGGCGGCGTCGATCTCGATCACCCGCACCATCTGGTGGCCGCGACGGGTATATTCGAAGACCACCGTGGCGCTGTCGGCCCGCCACTCGAAATCCGTCATCAGGTAGGGGTTGGGGAACAGGGCGGCGTCCACCGCCAGCTGACGGCCAGGCGCACCGGCGGCCGGCACGTGGAACAGCACAGGCTGCTCCTGGTCCACGGCGTCACCGGGCTTGGGGTATAGCTGGGTATGCAGCTTGGGCTCGATCTGGTCCTTGGGCGAGGACTCAACCTTGTGCACCTCCCGCCGATAGCCGGGACGCACGCGATAAAGCGCCAGCTTCCGCGAATCCGGCGACCAGGCGATGGTCTCCCCGTCGTAGAAATCGCCCTCGCTGCCATCGGTGCTCAGCACCGTCACGGTGCCGGTGGTAAGCTCGCGCAGCGCCAGGTTCTGGTTCTGGATCAGGGCCTCCCACCGCCCGTCGGGGGAGCGTTTGGGGCCGTTGTCCCCCGGCTGGGCCAGGTCGCGCACCACGCCAAAGCCCCGGGGGCGGCGCCCGCCCTCCTCCGCTTCCCGCTTGCAGGTATAGTCGGCCAGCCGGCAGGACCACTCCGCCTCATCCCACTCGAAGCGCAGGGTCTGGCCGTCATCGCCGAAGTGCACCCGCTCGAACGGCAAGGTCAGGCCGGTGGCGGCCGGCCCCCCGGCCTTGCTCCATTCCACCGCCAGCCGGTCGTGGTCAAAGGCCGGCTTCTTCTCCAGCGTGCCGGCATCGACGCTGACGAACTGGAAACCACCGGGCACCGTCTTGCGATAATGGAAGCGCGCGCCCTGGCCTGTTCCGATTGGGCCCGCCCAGATGGCCGGCCAGGCCACATTCTCCGTCAGGCCTATCCAGCGATCGCGCAAGGACAGCGCCCGCTCATAGTCGGCCGCTGTCGGCACCGGCCCAGCAGCGGGCGCGGGCTGGGACGTGGCCACCGTCCCGGCGGCCAAGGCGGCCTCCGCCCCCCCGGCCGCGGCGCGGGCACTGACGGCATGGGCCGCGGCGGCGGCGGCAGGCAAGGCGGCGATGAACGAACGGCGACGCATGGACGGCTCCCCAATCTCGGAACCGCCATTAAGAATTTATACAATATCCCATTCAAGGGGATTCTTGCTCACGCCCATCTGACAGGCGCCCTTGCAGCGCGCGGATGAAGGCTTGGGGGTCATCGACGGCGAAGGCGACGGTTGAAATAGAACGGGCGCGTCGCAGGAAACGCCGCCGTCGCACGGGGGCCACCAGGGTCAACGCGACGTTGGGGGCCAGTAGCGGGCTGTGGTTCTCCGGCCCACGCTGGGGCATGTCGGCGGCGACGCCGACGCCGCCGATGGCGTCATAGGGCACCAGCCTGTCCACCAGCGGGCCGAAGCGGACGCGCACCCCGTGCGGCGTCAGCAGCACCGGCCGCAGGCGGAGGGACTTGGTCAACCCCAGCAGGTAGATGAAGCTCAGGTCCCCCAGGACGAACAGGGCCAGGGCCACCATGCGGTGGTGGATACCGAGGGCCACGTCCAGCACCACGATCTCCATCACCTGGGCCACCAGCAGGCCGCCCATCACCGGCGTCAGGTCGCGGTGATAGCTGAAGGGCTGGCATCCCGTCGGCACGTCGGGCGCGGCCCGCCAGCAAAACAAGGCCAGGTGCAGCACACTCAATTCCCGCGCCACGAGGGGAGCGAAGGGCGGCGGCACCAGGCAAGCGACGGCCGCCTCCAGCCGCCCCTCGCCTTCACCGGGTCGCCGCCAGACAGTCCAGGCGCCGGCCAGGCCCCACAGGACGTGCCCACCGACCAGGGCCGCCACCCCGGCCACGGCCCAAGGCATGGACCAAAGCGCGGCACGCAAGGGGGGCGTCAGACCGGCGGCCGCGCTCACCAGACCGACGGCGATGGTCGCCAGCACCAAGCGCACGCCCGGCCGCCCCCGCATCCGGCGGTGCCGCAGCACCAGGGCGGTGGTCAGGCTGTCGACGGTGATCCACAGGAACAGGGCGACAGCCAGCCGCGGGTGGGCCTCCGCCCAAGGCGTGCGGATGACTAGTGCCGCCAGGCCGATCACCAGCAAGGGGGCCAACCGCGAAACCAAGCCCTCGGCAGCGAAAGGGATGCGCACCTGCGTCGTCATGCTCCGGCTCTTCCGGCTGGGGAACAAGACGTAGCATAGCACAGGCGAAACACAGGCCCTACACGCCAAGGGCGAAACCGTGCTCAGCGCCGGCACCAGCCGGTCGGACGCCGACCTGGTGTGATGGCCCAATGGACGCGGGAGCTGCGCGGCCAGGTCGTCCTCAGGCGTCGAACAAGGTGGCGTGAAGCGCCCTCCAGCTCTCCGCGTCGGGGGCCATCATCAGGCCGCCATCGCGGTCGGTGGGGTTGTACGGGCTGTCGTCCAGCTTGGCGGCATAGCCGCCGGCCTCGACATGCAGGAATGCCCCGGCCGCGTGGTCCCACGGCTTGATCATCTTGTTGAGGCTGAAATGGGCCTGGCCGGTCAGCAGGTCCAGATAATCGTGGGCGGAGCAGCGCTGGGTATAGGCCTCCGCCACGCGTTCACGCCGTTGCGTCAGCTGGCGCCGCATGTCGCTGTCGAAGAATCGGACATTGGCGATGCCCCGCATCTGCGCCACCGCCACCGGCGGCAATGCCACGCAGCGCATGCCGTCCTCGGTCGGGTCGGCGCCCACCAGCCAGGCGCCCCGCCCCAGACGGCCGCGCACGGTGCGGCGGCCCACCGGATCATGGATCCAGCCGGCGACGGTGCGGCCGTGGGCGGCCAGCGCCACGATGACGCCGAAGCGCGGCTTGCCGGCCACGAAGTTGGCGGTACCGTCGATGGGATCCACGATCCAGACGGGGGCGGCGCCCAGCAGGCGATCCAGCACCGCGTCATCGGCGGCCACCGCCTCCTCGCCCACCACGGTGCTGCCGGGCAGCAGGGCCGTCAGCCGGGCGGTCAGCGCCCGTTCCGATGCCTCGTCGGCCACGGTCACCAGGTCGCCGGGACCCTTTTCCCGGATGTCCTCCCCCGACAAACGCTGGAAGCGCGGCAGGATTTCCGTTTCGGCGACGGAACGGATCAGGGCGTCGACAGCGGCCAGATCGAAGGCGGGAATGTCGGATGCGGGCAAGGAAGCGGTCATGGGGCACAGCTATGGTTGGCGGCGGCGGACTGGCCCCCTAGCAATAGAATCGATAGGGCAAACCATAAAGCCCCAAAAAGAAAAGGGACCGCCCTTTCAGACGATCCCTTCCCCTATCCCGGGCATGGAATGCCCGTTCCCAAGGCATGGAATGCCCGGGCGCCTGATGGCAAGGGCTTAGAAGCCCATACCACCCATGCCGCCCATGCCACCCATCCCGCCGCCTTCCGGCGCGCCGGACTTGGGCTCGGGCTTCTCGGCCACCATGGCTTCGGTGGTGATCAGCAGGCCGGAGACGGAGGCCGCATGCTGAAGCGCCGTGCGCACGACCTTGGTCGGGTCAATGACGCCGAACGCGAACATGTCGCCGAACTCACCGGTCTGGGCGTTGTAGCCGAAGCCGGCCTCGCCGTTGTCCAGCAACTTGCCGACGACGATGGAGCCATCAACACCGGCGTTGAAGGCGATCTGGCGCACGGGCGACTGCAGCGCCCGGCGGACGATGTCGATGCCCACGCGCTGCTCGTCGTTGACCGGCTTCAGGCCGGCCAGGACGCGGGTGGCGCGCAGCAGGGCGGTGCCGCCGCCGGCGACCACGCCCTCTTCCACCGCGGCGCGGGTGGCGTGCATGGCGTCGTCAACGCGGTCCTTGCGTTCCTTCACCTCGACCTCGGTGGCGCCACCGACGCGGATGACGGCAACGCCGCCCGCCAGCTTCGCCAGACGCTCCTGCAGCTTCTCACGGTCGTAGTCCGAGGTGGTCTCCTCGATCTGCGCCTTGATCTGGCCGATGCGCGCCTCGATGTCGGCCTTGGTGCCGACGCCGTCCACGATCGTGGTCGCGTCCTTGGTGATCACCACCTTCTTGGCGGTGCCCAGCATGTCCAGCGACACGTTCTCAAGCTTGATGCCCAGATCTTCGGAGATGACCTGGCCGCCCGTCAGGATGGCCATGTCCTCCAGCATCGCCTTGCGGCGGTCGCCGAAGCCCGGGGCCTTCACGGCGGCGATCTTCAGGCCGCCGCGCAGCTTGTTGACCACCAGCGTGGCCAGCGCCTCGCCTTCCACGTCTTCCGACACGATCAGCAGCGGACGCGCGCTCTGCACCACCGCTTCCAGCACCGGCAGCAGTGCCTGCAGGCCCGACAGCTTCTTCTCGTGCAGCAGGATGAAGGGGTTTTCCAGCTCGACCGTCATCTTGTCGGCGTTGGTCACGAAGTACGGCGACAGGTAGCCGCGGTCGAACTGCATGCCCTCGACGACTTCCAGCTCGGTGTCGAAGCCCTTGGCCTCCTCCACCGTGATGACGCCTTCCTTGCCGACCTTGTCCATCGCCTTGGCGATCATCTCACCAATCTCGGACTCGCCGTTGGCGGAGATGGTGCCGACCTGGGCGATCTCCGCCGAGGTGGAGACCTTGCGGGACTGGCCCTTCAGGTCGTCGACGATGGCGGCGACGGCGACGTCGATGCCGCGCTTCACATCCATCGGGTTCATGCCGGCGGCCACGGCCTTGACGCCCTCGCGGACGATGGCCTGGGCCAGCACGGTGGCGGTGGTGGTGCCGTCACCGGCGATGTCGTTGGTCTTCGAGGCCACTTCGCGCACCATCTGGGCGCCCATGTTCTCGAACTTGTCGGCCAGCTCGATCTCCTTGGCGACGGTGACGCCGTCCTTGGTGATGCGCGGGGCGCCGTAGCTCTTGTCCAGGACCACGTTGCGGCCCTTGGGGCCCAGGGTCACCTTCACGGCGTCGGCCAGGATGTCCACGCCGCGCACCATGCGGTCGCGGGCATCCGTGCTAAATCTCACGTCCTTGGCAGCCATTTTCCTGATTCCTTATTTGATTATTATTCAAGGATGCCGAGCAGGTCGGACTCGCGCATGATCAGCACGTCCTTGCCGTCGATCTTGGCCTCGGTGCCGGACCACTTGCCGTACAGCACCTTGTCGCCGGCCTTCACCGACAGGGCGACGATATCGCCCTTCTCGTTGCGGGCGCCGCCGCCCACGGCCAGGACTTCGCCCTGCTGGGGCTTTTCCTTGACGGTGTCGGGGATGATGATGCCGCCAACGGTCTTCTGATCCTGCTCGATGGGCCGGATCACCACACGGTCGTGCAGGGGCCTGAAACTCATTTTGAACCTCCAGCGAAGGACGCCGGCCCCTTCAATGAAGCTGGCCGGCGTCGGGTGGCCGGCACCCTCGCCCAGCCGCCGAAGCGGCCGGAAGCGCGGATGCACAGGCACGATGGGAATGTAAGCGTCAGGACGCCTGGACTTGGCTTTCCGGGGCGACCCGTTCAACCAAGGGCGGGGTATCCGTCACCAGATAGTCCGGAAAGCGGTCGCGGAAGCGGGCCACGTCCGCCGGCTCCAACGCCACGGTCAGGTGGCTATGGTCGTCGTCGTCCTCCCGCTCCGTCACCTCGCCCCTGGCATACAGCCAGGCAGCGGCGGCGCCGTCGCCGACGGGCACGCTGACCCGCACCACGTCGCGGCCCGCCACCATGCGGCGATCCAGGACGTTGAACAGGCTTTCCAGCCCCTCACCCGTCAGGGCCGATACCGCCACCAGGCCGTCAGGCCGGCGGCTCTGGCGCACCAGGGCGTCCCGGTCCAGGGGGGGCAGCTTGTCGATCTTGTTCAGGACCTCCACCACCCGGGTGTCGGTCTCGACCTCGATCCCCAGCTCGCCCAGCACCGACTCCACGTCCGCGCGCTGCGCCTCGCTGTCCGGGTGGGCGGCGTCGCGCACATGCAGGATGATGTCGGCGGCCAGCACCTCCTCCAGCGTGGCGCGGAACGCCTCCACCAGATGGTGTGGCAGGTCGGAGATGAAGCCCACCGTGTCCGACAGGATGATCTTGCGTCCCGACGGCAGGACGATGGAGCGCATGGTCGGATCCAGCGTGGCGAACAGCAGATCCTTGGCGAACACGTCGGCCCGCGCCATGCGGTTGAACAGCGTGGACTTGCCGGCGTTGGTGTAACCCACCAGCGCCACCACCGGATAGGGCACGCGCTCACGCGCCTTGCGGTGCAGGCCGCGGGTGCGCCGCACCTCCTCCAACTCCGCCTTCAGCTTGATGATGCGGTCGCCGATGAGCCGCCGGTCCATTTCCAGCTGGCTTTCACCGGGGCCGCCCAGGAAGCCGAAGCCACCACGCTGGCGTTCCAGATGGGTCCATGACCGCACGAGGCGGGAGCGCTGATAGGTCAGCGCCGCCAGCTCCACCTGTAGCTGGCCTTCCCGGGTACGGGCCCGGGCGCCGAAGATCTCCAGGATCAGGCCTGTACGGTCGATGACCTTGGCCTTGAGGTCCCGTTCCAGGTTGCGTTGCTGCACCGGCGTCAGCGCGTGGTCGACCACGACCAGGCCGATGCCCAACTCGGCGATGCGCCGGGCCGCCTCCTCCAGATAGCCGCCACCCAGCAGGGTGGCGGGCTTGGGCCGGGTCACGCGCACGCATTCGGCCGCCACCACCTCAAGCTCGATGGCGGCGGTAAGGCCGACAGCTTCCTCCAGGCGGGACTCCGGGCTGCGCCGGTCATCCAGATCTTCACGCAGGATGGGATGGATCACCAGGGCGCGCCGGGCGGATTGCTCCGCCGGCGCCGCCTCAGGCGTATCGGAAAGAAGGGCGGGCTCATCCGCCGGACGGTCGGTCACGGCGCCCCCATCCTTCCCGTCAACCGGCCGGACCGTCCCAGGGCGGGATGGGGCCGACTGTATACGAACGTCAATCGTGGTCGCCTTCCTTGGCCGTCTCGAACAACTGGATGGGGTGGGCCGGCATCACGGTCGAAATCGCATGCTTGTAGACAAGCTGCGAATGGGCGTCACGGCGCAGCAGCACCGAGAAATTATCGAACCAAGTGATGATGCCTTGCAGCTTCACGCCGTTGACGAGGAAAACCGTCACAGGGGTCTTGTTCTTACGCACGTGGTTCAGAAACACGTCCTGAACGTTTTGCGATTTTTCGGACATTGTATGCCTCGCTCTTTATTGGGGCCCTCTAAGGAGCGCCCGGGATTGCCTTTTCCGGCGGTTATGGAGCCGTGCGTAAAAGTGCCGGCGGCCCCGGGAACACCCCGAAGCGTCCGCCATCCTAGCACAGGAAGTGATATGGGGTGCTAGAGCCCATCCACCAAGGTGCAAAGTTCGTCGCAGGTGGCGAAGCGGCGATACGGGGGGAACGCGGCCAGCGCGCCGTCGCCATGGGGGGTCGCCCCCACCATCAAAGGTAGGCAGCCGGTGCGGTGGGCGCACTCCATATCGATGTCGGCATCGCCGACGAACCACACCCCCGGGCCGGCGGGCACCCCGGCGGGGGCCAGGGCCAGATGAACCGGCGCTGGATCGGGCTTGTCGGCCGCGGCGTCGCCCGCCCCCACCAGGGCGCCGCACCAACGATCCCAACCAAGGGCCCGGGCCTCTGCCCGCAGGAAGCGACCCGTCTTGTTGCTGACCACACCGATATAGACGCCGCGCGCCGCCAGGGTTTCCAGCAGGCGGCCCGCCCCGGTCAGGGGATCCAGGAACTCAAGGTGGTTGGCCTCGAAATGGGCGTAGAAGATGTCGCGCGCCCGTTCCCAGCCCTCGCCGAACAGGGCCGGAAAGGCATCGCGCAGGCTCTGGCGCACCCGGGTATAGCTTTCTTCCAGCGTCCAGGTGGGCATACCGAACGCGTCAAGCGCCGCGTTGGTGGCGGCATGGACGCAGCGCCAGTTGGTGACCAGGGTGTTGTCCCAATCGAACAGGACAGCTTTGGGGAGCGCCAGGGCCGGCACCATCTGGATGTCGCGCTCGGTCACCATCACGGCCTTGTCACCACCGGGGCCGCTATAACGGGGTCGGCTATGCCGACATGGGGCACGGGGTCGGCCACGCCGACATGGGCCATGTAGGCCTGGCGCAGATGGCGGCCCAGGGGCCCCGGCACACCGTCGCCCACCGGTTTGCCATCGATGCGGGTGACCGGCACGCAGAAGGTGCTGGCACTGGAGATCAGGGCCTCCCGCGCCGAATACGCCTCCTCGACCGTGAACGACCGTTCCTCGAAGGGGATGCCGGCGGCCTGCGCCTCGGCCAGCAGCGATAGGCGGGTGATGCCGTTGAGGATACGGTTGCTGGCGGCGCGGGTGACCAGCACGCCATCCCGGGTGACGATCCAGGCGTTGCTGGAACAGCCCTCGGTCACCGTGCCGTCGGGGTCCACCTGCCAGGCCTCGAAGGCGCCAGCCTCGGCCGCCTGCTGCTTGCCCAGCACCTGGGGCAGCAAGGCCACGGACTTGATATCGCGCCGGGTCCAGCGGATGTCCGGGATGGTGATGACGGCAACACCCTTTTCCAGATGCTGTGGCGCGCTGAACTTGGTGGAGCGGCAGGTGACCACCAGGGTGGGCGCCGGATCCACCGGGAAGCGGAAGTCGCGGGGCGCCTGCCCCCGGGTGATCTGGACATAGACCAGTCCGTTACGCACCCGGTTGCGGCGCGCCACTTCGCGCATGACGAAGCGCAGGCTCATGGGATGCATGGGCCAGGGCAACTGCAACTCATCCAGGGAGCGGGCCAGGCGGGCCAGATGGCCGTCCTCATCGGCGAAGACGCCGTTGACGATGGAGACCACCTCATAGACGCCGTCGGCGAACTGGAAGCCCCGGTCCTCGATATGGACATGGGCGTCGCCGTGCGGCAGGTAACGACCGTTGACATAGGCTGTCCGCGGCATGGGCTGAACCTCAGCTTAAACCTGAAGATATGGCAAAGATCGTTTATAAATCAAACGACTGCCGCCTATTCCTCACCCTTTCCATCGCCACGCTCGTTGCCATGCACGCCCAGCGACTTCAGCTTGCGGTGCAGGGCCGAGCGTTCCATGCCGACGAAGGAGGCGGTGCGGGAGATGTTGCCGCCGAAGCGCGTGACCTGGGCCAGCAGATATTCCCGCTCGAACACCTCGCGGGCATCGCGCAGCGGCAGGGACATGATCTCCCCACCCTTTTCCCAGCGCAGCACGGTCGGGGTGATGGAGCCGATTTCCGGCGGCAGCATGTCGGCGCGGATGGGCTCATCCGGGTCGCCCGGCACCATGATCAGCAACCAGTCCATCACATTGCGCAACTGGCGCACGTTGCCAGGCCACTCATAGGCCTGGAGCGCCGCCATGGCGTCCTCGCCCAGGATGCGCTGCGGCAGTCCGGAAGCGGTGGCGGAACGTTGCAGGAAATAGCGGGCCAGCAGGGGGATGTCCTCCCGCCGCTCCCGCAGCGACGGCACCTTCAGCGGCACCACCGCCAGGCGGTAGTACAGGTCCTGGCGGAACTGCCCGGCCTCGATCTCCGCCGCCAGATCGTGGTTGGTGCTGGCGATGACGCGGACGTCCACCTCCACCCGCGTGCTGCCGCCCACCCGCTCGAAGGTCTGCTCCTGCAGCACGCGCACGATCTTGCCCTGGGTTTCCAGGGGCATGTCCGCCACCTCGTCCAGGAACAGGGTGCCGCCGTGGGCCTGCTCGAAGGTGCCGACCTTGCGGCCGGCGCCGTCGATCGGATGTTCCGTCCCGAACAGCTCCACCTCCAAGCGGTCGGGCCGCATGGTGGCGCAATTCAACGCCACGAAGGGGCCGTCGGCGCGGCGGGAATGCTCATGGATGATGCGGGCCACGATCTCCTTGCCGCTACCCGGCGGACCGCTGACCAGGACACGGCTGCCGGTGGGCGACACCTTGTCCAGCGACTGGCGCAACTGGTTGATCATCAGCGACCGGCCGATCAGCTCCGTCTCCCCGCCGGCGCGCAGGCGCAGTTCGCGGTTCTCCCGGCGCAGGCGGGCGGCCTCGATGGCGCGTTCGACCAACAGCAACAGGCGGTCGGACTTGAAGGGCTTCTCGATGAAGTCGTAGGCGCCCTTCTTCAGGGCCGCCACCGCCGTCTCGATGGTGCCGTGGCCACTGATCATGACCACCGGCACCTCGGGATGGTCGCGCTTCATCTCATCCAGGATCTGCAGGCCGTCCAGGCGGCTGCCCTGCAGCCAGATGTCCAGGATGATCAGGCTGGGGCGGCGGGCGGCGACGGCGGCCAAGGCCTGGTCAGCGTCCGCCGCCTCGCGGGTCTTCATGCCCTCGTCTTCCAGGATGCCGGCGATCAGCATCCGGATATCGGCCTCGTCATCGACGATCAGAATGTCATGCGGCATAGTTTAAACGCCTTTGGATGCACTGGTACCGGCCGGAGCCGGGGTCGCGGCCGTATCCGCGTCTTGCGGGGCGGCCGCCTGGATCAGGGGGAGGACCAGGGTGACGCGGGCGCCGCCGCTGGGATTGTCGTCCAATCCCAGGGTGCCGCCGTGGTCCTCCAGTATCTTCTTCACGATGGCCAGGCCCAGGCCGGTGCCCTTGGCCCGGGTGGTGACATAAGGTTCCGTCAGCCGGTCGCGCCCCTCATGGGGCAGGCCCTTGCCGTTGTCGGTGATGGTCAGGACGATGTGATCGTCCGCCCCCTCCACCTGCACGGTGATGTGGCCCGGCGGTGGCTCGACACCACCGGCGCCGTCCTCCTCGATCCGCCCCTCGATGGCCTCGACCGCGTTTTTCAGCAGGTTGGTCAGGGCCTGGGAGATCTGGCGGCCATCGCACTCCACCTCGATGCGCTCGGGCGGCAACAGGCTTTCGAACTTGATGCCGGTTTGGGCGGTCGCCTGAAGGAACACGGCCTGGCGGCACAGTTCCTGGATGTTCTGCGGCTTCATGACCGGCGTCGGCATGCGGGCGAAGGCCGAGAACTCATCCACCATGCGGCCGATGTCGTCGACATGGCGGACGATGGTGTCGGTCATGGCCTTGAAGGTTTCCGGATCGCTGTGGATTTCCTTCAGGTATTTGCGGCGTAGGCGTTCGGCCGACAGCTGGATGGGCGTCAGCGGATTCTTGATCTCATGGGCGATACGGCGAGCCACGTCGGCCCAGGCGGCCTTGCGCTGCGCCGACAGCAGCTCCGACACGTCGTCGAAGGTGATGACGAAGCCGCGGATACCGGCGCCGCTGGTATCCGCAGCCACCCGCACCAGCAGCGTGCGCTGGGTGTTGCCCCGCCGGATCTGCACCTGCGCCTCCACCAGGCGCGAGGGGCGCCGACGGATGGCGGACATCAAATCCTCCAGCTCCGGCACCACCACCAGGATGTCGCGCCCCACCATCTCATGCAGGTCGGGAATGTTCAGCAGCAAGGCAGCGGACTGGTTGGGCAGGTTGATGAAGCCCTGCTCGTCCAGGCCGATGACACCGGCGGAAACGCCGGCCAGCACCGCCTCGGTGAAGCGGCGGCGCAGGTCCAGCTGCCGGTTGGCCTCCACCAGGTCGCTGCGTTGGGACGACAACTGGCTGGTCATGCGGTTGAAGGCGCGGCTGAGCGAGGTCAACTCGTCCTCCGGCCCCGGCAGGATCTCCGGCACACGGGCCGTCAGATCGCCGGTGCGGATACGCTCCGCCGCGATGATCAGGGCGCTGATGGGCGTGATCAGGCTGTTGGCGAAGTTGAGGCCCGCCCAGATGGCGACCAGCAACAGCAGCAGTGAGACGATGATGAAGATCAGCGTCATCTTGGTCTGCAGACCAAAGCGCTGGCCTTCCAGCTCGGTATATTCGGCCACGGCGGTCTGGGCGGCGGTCATGTGTTCCATCACCGCCGCCTCCACCGGGCGGCCCAGCAGCAGGAAGATGTCGAAGTCCGGATCCAGGCGGATCAGCGCGGTGATGCGCTTGTCCTGTTCGTTGAACTCCACCGCCACCTCGCCCTTGCGGGCTTGCTCCATACGTTCCTTCGGCATCGCCTCCGGCTGGAAGACGGAGCCGAGGGTGTAGCTGCCGTACTGCCGCCCCTGCCCGTCGAAGATCACGGCCTCGGTGAAGGAGCGCTGGAACGACTCGTTGCGCAGGAAGGAATAGAGGTACAGCGGATCCAGGGTGATCAGCGGCCCCATGCGGTGGTCCAACAGGTCGTTGGCCACCCAGGAGGCGTCGTTGCGGATGGCGATCTTGTGCTCATCCAGATAGGCCCGCGCCACCACCAGGCTTTCGTTGACCGCGGTGCGCACCCGCTCGCTGAACCAGGATTGGACGCCGAGGTAAAAGAAGAAGGCGGAGAAGGCAGCCATGACGATGGCGGGCATGACGGCCAGCAGGCTGAACACCGCCACCAGCCGCACGTGCAGGCGCGATCCCGCCAGGCCCCGGCGCCGCTCGATCCACAATCCCACGATGCGCCGGGCCATCAGCGCCAACAGCAGCAGCAGCAAGGCACCGTCCAGCGTCAGCAGCAGGCTGACGGTGTTGGCGTTGTTGCCGAAAGGCGGCTGCTGGGTCAGCGCCGCGTATGTGGCGAAGCCCGACAGCACGGCGGCGATGGCCAGCGCCACCGCCAGCTTGTTGCCCAACCCCAGCCGCGTGGCCCAGACGGACAGGCGGCGCCACCAGCTGTCCCCTTTGGGGCCCTGGGGAGGGGCCTGCGGGGCGGGTGGCGGGGCGACCAGGAGAGGGGGTGCTGCCGTCATGGCGCGGCCCCCGGCGCCTTGTTCGGCCCCAGGGCCGGCGTCGCTGTGATTGATGGTGAGACCGCGAAAAAGGCGAAACGATGCACGGTTCCTGCCAGGCCGGTGGTTTACACGGCGCGATGCCATCCCGTCCTAGGGATGGCGCGGGTAACACCCACCGGACGACGCCGCCCGGTCCCAGACCAGAAAGGCACCGCCCGGAAGGGCTGCTGTTGCCCGGGCGCCAACCTCTGTTACCAGAATGCCACGCGGGTTTCCAGCCGTCGTCTTAGGGCCTACGGCGGAAGCCCCCCGGGAACCGCCGGCCCTGCTACTTAAGGCCGCGCACCACCTGGATATCCAGGTCGCGAATCTTCTTGCGCAGGGTGTTGCGGTTCAGGCCCAGCATGTGGGCCGCCTTGATCTGGTTGCCCCGCGTCGCGATCAACGACAAGGACAGCAGCGGCCGTTCAACCTCACGCAGGACGCGATCGTACAGGCCGGCCGCGGGCACGCCGTCCTTGTGGGCGGCGAAATAGTCCTTCAGGTGCCGTTCGACGGCGGCCCCCAGTCCTTCGTTCTGCGGCTCCTCCGTTGGGGCGGAGGCGGGCGCGAAGTCGGCCAGTTCCTGCTCGATGACGTCGACGCTGATGACTTCCTGGGTGTACAGCGCGGCAAGGCGCCGCACCATGTTCTCCAGTTCGCGCACGTTGCCGGGCCAGCGATGGCGGCGCAGACGGTCCAGGGCCGCGTTGTCCATGCTCTTCAGCGGCAGGCCCTGCTGGTGCACCAGGCCGAAGAAATGGCGGGCCAGGGCCGGAATATCCTCCGTCCGTTCCCGCAGCGGCGGCAGGCGGATGGGCACCACGTTGAGCCGGTAGAACAGGTCCTCACGGAACTGGCCCTGGCGGATCAGGGTGCGCAGGTCGCGGTGGGTGGCGGCGACGATGCGCACGTCCGTCTTGATGGGGGTGCGCCCGCCGACGGTGGTGTACTCCCCCTCCTGCAACACACGCAGCAGGCGGGTCTGGGCATCCAGCGGCATGTCGCCGATCTCGTCCAGGAACAGGGTCCCCCCCTGCGCCTGCTCGAACCGGCCGGTGGAGCGCACGGTGGCACCGGTGAAGGCGCCCTTCTCATGGCCGAACAGCTCGGACTCGATCAGCTCGCGCGGGATGGCGGCCATGTTGACCGCCAGGAAGGGTCCGTTACGCCGCTTGCCGTAGTCGTGCAGGGCGCGCGCCACCAGTTCCTTGCCCGTACCCGACTCGCCGGTGATCATCACCGTCAGGTCCGTACCCATCAGGCGGGCCAGGACGCGATAGATCTCCTGCATCGCCGCCGACCGGCCGATGAGGGGCAGCGACTCCTCCTCGGCTTGCGCGGCGGCGGCACTGGCGGTGATGGGCGGTGCCGGCTGGGGCGTGGACAGCGCGCGCTCCACCATGCCCATCAGATCCTTCAGGTCGAAGGGTTTGGGCAGATAGTCGAAGGCGCCGCGCTCAGCCGCCTTGACGGCGGTCAGCAAGGTGTTCTGCGCGCTCATCACGATGACGCGCAATTCCGGCCGCAGCTTCTTGATGCGGGGCAACAGGTCCAGGCCGTTCTCATCCGGCATCACCACGTCGGTGATGACCAGATCGCCTTCCCCATCCTGGACCCAGCGCCACAAGGTCGCGGCATTGCCGGTGACCCGCACGTCATGCCCCAGGCGCAACAGGGCCTGGTTCAGGACGGTGCGGATGGCCCTGTCGTCGTCAGCGACAAGGATGGTGGATGGACCCATGGATTAAACGCCCCCCTCTGACGCCGCCCGGCCCGGTGCGACCGGCAGCGAAACCTTGAAGATCGTGCGACGCGGCACGCTGTCGAAATCGATGACCCCGCCATGGTCGCCAATGATCTTGGCCACCAGCGCCAGGCCCAGCCCCGTCCCGTTCATCTTCGTGGTGACGAAGGGATCGAACAGGTTGGCGCGCAGGTCTTCGGGAATGCCGTCGCCATTGTCCTGCACGCTGATCAGCAGCGGCAGATGGACCCGGCTGTCCGATCCCGGCACGGCCAGGCGGACGCCGTGCTGATAGGCGGTGGACAGGACGATTTCCCCACCTTTCTCCGGGCAGGCCTCGGCCGCGTTCTTCACCAGGTTCAGGAAGATCTGGATCAGCTGGTCGCGGTTGCCCAGCACCGGCGGCAACGACGGATCGTAGCGCTCGATGAAACGGATGGCGCGGCCGAAGCCGCTCTGCGCCACACGGCGCACATGTTCCAGCACGCCATGGATGTTCACCGCCGTCTTTTCCAACGGCCGGCCGTCGGTGAAGACCTCCATGCGGTCGACCAGGGCGACGATGCGATCGGCCTCATCACAGATCAGGCGGGTCAGCATGCGGTCGCCTTCCGTGGCGTTTTCCTCCAGCAGCTGGGCCGCCCCCCGGATGCCGGACAGCGGATTCTTCACCTCGTGCGCCAGCATGGCCGCCATGGCGACGACGGAGCGGGCGGCACCCCGGTGGGTCAGCTGGTTGTCGATCTTGCGGGCGATGGAACGCTCATGCAGCGACAGGACCACCAGGTCAGGCGGGTCGGACAGCGGCGCCGCCTTGGCCGTCAGGAAATGCAGACCGATGCGCGGCGTCTCCAGCATGATGCTGTAGTCTGACACGCTGCCGCCCGTCACCCGCGCCTGGTCGATCAGGGAGAAGACGGGGCTGTCGCCCGGGATCAGGGTGTCGAGCAGGCTGCCCACCAGCAGGCTGGCGCTGGCGTCGAAGAATTCCTCCGCCTGCAAATTGGCGAAATGGACGCGCCGTTGCCGGTCGATGACCAGGATGGGTTCCGGCAGCGCGGAGAGTATGGCTGTGGGGTCGACCACGCCGTTCGCCGGGACCACCACGGCCGCAGTCCGCGCCATCAGGCAGCCGCCTTTCCGCTGGTCACGTCGTCGTTTTCGGCGTCGCAGCCGGGCTCGGTGACGCCCCGGCCGGACAGGTCGCGGCCGATGATGCCGCGATCCAGCAGGTCCTGGTACCAGCCGCGCACGAAATCCTTCACCGCTTCCGCCTTCTCGATGGTGTTCACCTTGGCGCGGTATTCGGCCGACCCCGGCAGGCCCTTGGAGTACCAGGCGATATGCTTGCGGCCGATCTTGAGCCCGGCATCGGTGCCGTAATGCTCCAGGATGGCCTCATAATGTTCCAGCACCAGGTCGCGCTGGTCCACCAGCGCCGGCTCCGCCGGGGGCGTGCCGGTGCGCAGCATCTGGATGACCTGGTTCACGAACCAGGGCCGGCCATAGGTGCCACGGCCGATCATGACGCCATCGGCCCCGCTCTCTTCCAGGCAGCGGGTGACGTCGGGGAAGTCGACGATGTCGCCGTTGGCGATGATCGGCAGGCTGACGGCATCCTTCACCTGGCGGATGAAGGCCCAGTCGGCCACACCGTTGTACATCTGGTTGCGGGTGCGGCCGTGCACGGTGATCATGCGGATGCCGCACTCCTCCGCGATCTTGGCCAGCCGCGGGGCATTTAGGTTCCGCTCATCCCAGCCCTTGCGCATCTTCAGCGTCACCGGCACGGACACGGCCTTCACCACCGCCTCCAGGATGCGGCCGGCCAGCGGCTCATCCTTCATCAGCGCGGACCCGGCGTAGCCGTTCACCACCTTCTTCACCGGGCAGCCGAAATTGATGTCGATGATGGCGGCACCGCGGTCGACGCACAGCTTGGCCGCCTCCGCCATCGCCTCAGGCTCGCACCCCGCCAACTGGACGGAAAGGATGCCTTCGGCCGCGTCGGGATCGATCTTCTTTTCCGATTCCCGGGTGGCGCGGATCATCGCCTGGCTGGCGATCATCTCGGAAACGACCAAGCCGGCACCGGCGCGCTTCACCAGACGGCGGAAGGGCGTGTCGGTCACCCCAGACATGGGGGCGAGGATCACCGGATCCTCGATGGTGACGGGACCGACCTGGATCGGCGCTAACTTACTGCCCATTTCCTAGGCGCTTTCCATGACTGCTACAAAATTAGGCGTTCAAGCTATCATGAGCCCCCGCCAAAGGGAAGCGGTGCCACGGAAGATGGCAGATGCGGCCACGGAATGCCGGGGTATGGCCGGGGGTATGACAGATCGTGACGCCGATGAGCAAACAAGCCTAGCGATCCGGTCTTAAGGAGAGATATCTGTGATCCGGCAATCGGGATATTTCTTGGGTCCCGACCCTGAATCCCCAATTCTCCGGTATCTTGAAACGACCATGCCGTCCTGCCTCGCCCTCATCGTCGCCGCCGGCAGCGGCTCCCGCTTCGGCGGGGACCTGCCCAAACAGTATCTGACCCTGGCCGGCCGCGCCGTCCTGGCGCGCACCGTGGCCGCCTTCCAAAGCCATCCGCAGGTGACGGCCGTACGGGTGGTGATCAACCCCGCCCACCGCGACCTGTATGACGAGGCCGTGGCCGGCCTGGATCTGCCCCCGCCGGTGGCCGGCGGCGCCACCCGGCAGGACAGTGTGCGCAACGGGCTGGAGGCCGCGGCTGAGGGCGGCCATGATCTCGTGCTCATCCATGACGCCGCCCGCCCGTTGGTGGACGCGGCCAGCATCTCCGCCGTCATCAACGCCTTGGCCGAGGTGCCGGCGGCCCTGGCGGCGGCCAGCGTCAGCGACACGCTGAAGCGCGCGGACCAGGACGGCGCCGTGGCCGCCACGGTGGACCGCACGGCGTTATGGCGGGCGCTGACCCCGCAGGGCTTCCGCTTCAAGGACATCCTGAAGGCGCACCGCGACCTGGCGGGCCTGGAACTGACCGACGACGCCGCCGTGGCGGAAAAGGCGGGATTGCCCGTGCGCCTGGTGCCCACCAACCCCGACAACCTGAAAGTGACCCATGCCGAGGATCTGGCGCGGGCGGAGAAGATCATCATGAACGAGTTGGGCGACGTCCGCGTGGGCCATGGCTATGACGTGCACAAGTTCACCGAGGGTGACCACATCATCCTCTGCGGGCTGAAGGTGCCGCACACCCATAAGCTGGAGGGCCATTCCGACGCCGACGTGGGCCTGCACGCCCTGACCGACGCCATCCTGGGCGCCATCGGCGCCGGCGACATCGGCAGCCACTTCCCCCCCACGGATGAGCGCTGGCGCGGCGCCGACAGCGGCAAGTTCCTGCAGCACGCCGCCAGCCTGGTCACGGCCAAGGGCGGCGCCATCGCCCATTGCGACATCACCGTCATCTGCGAGCGCCCCAAGGTGGGCCCGCATCGCGAGGCCATGGTGGCCCGCGTGGCGGAACTGCTGGCGATCGCGCCGGACCGCGTGTCGGTGAAGGCCACCACCACCGAGGGCCTGGGCTTCACCGGCCGGCGCGAGGGCATCGCCGCCATGGCGACCTGCACCGTCCGTCTGCCCTGGGCATAAGCCCATGTTCCCGGCGGAGATCACCCGGAGTGCTGAACGGCTGCTAGCGGCGGCCCAAGCGGAAGGCCTGTGGCTTGCCACGGCCGAGTCCTGCACCGGCGGCCTGATCGCCGCCAGCCTGACGGCGATATCCGGTTCCTCCGCCGTGGTCGACCGCGGCGTGGTCACCTACAGCAACCAGGCCAAGGTTGACCTGCTGGGCGTGCCCGATGGCCTGATCGCCCTGCACGGCGCCGTCAGCCGCGAGGTGGCGCACGCGATGGCGGAGGGGCTGCTGGCCCGCTCGCGCGCCGACATCGCCCTGTCGGTCACCGGCATCGCCGGCCCCGGCGGCGGCAGCCTGGAAAAGCCGGTGGGCCTGGTCTATCTGGGCTGCGCCCGCCGCGACCAAGCGGTGGTGGTGGAGCGCCACGTCTTCCCCGGCGACCGCGAGGCGGTGCGCCTGGCCGCCGTGGCCCGGTCCCTGGCGCTGGGACTGGCCGCCACGGCGCGGGAAGAATAGCGTTCACGGCCCTGCCAGCCACCAATCCAGCGCGTCGGTGATCATCTCGGGCGGCACGACGTGGCCGCCCTCGAATACCCGCACCTCCACGGCGAACCCGTGCCGCCCCAGGGCCGGCGCCGTGGCGCGCGCCGTCTCCTCCAACGGCAGCACGCGGTCGGCCTTGCCATGGCTGATGAAAATCCGCGCCGAGGCACCGCCCGGCGAATCGCCCCGGGTGTGCGGCGGCGCGATCCGGCCGGGTGAAAAGGCGATCAGGGTGCGGAACAGGCCCAGGTTTTCCGGTCCGAACGACAGGGCGTAGGTCGCCCCGTCGGAAAAGCCGGCCAGCGCCACCCGGGCCGGGTCCACGGCATAGCGGGCGAAGACCGGCGCCAGGAAGGCGTCGATGCGCGGCGGATCGGCACCGTAGCGGGGCCCCCAGCGCTCATCGACCTCCCGCTTGCGCGCGGCCAGCATGTCCCAGGTGTAGTCGTTGGAATCGGGCGCCGCGACGATGACGCCCCGGGCCTCCGCCGCCGGCAGGAACAGGCGCACCATGTCGGCGCCGCGCTGGCCGGCGCCGTGCAGGACGACCAGCAGCGGCAGGGGTGTTCCCGGCTGATAGGTCCCAGGCACGTAGACCACGCCATCGCCCAGGCGGAGGATGCCCCGGGGAACCTCCCCGACCGGCGGCGGGATCTGCGGCCGGGCCGCGAGATGCACGATATCGTCCCCCAATGCCGGCCCCGCCATCAGCAGGAGGCAGGCCACCACCCGCGCGATACGCCCCCGCATCTCCCCCGCCCTCCAGTCACCAGTCCCGGTCCCAAGCCTGAGGCGTCCCTGAAGGGTCGTCAACCGCTGGACGGCCCCATATGAGCCCTTCCGACCATTGCCCGATCCTGACCGGCCGGGGCATAGTCTGGGCGGCCAGCCACCCAGAGTTCAGTCCGGGAGCCGCCACCATACAGCCTGGGGGAATGAGAGCATGACGCGTACCCGGATCGCCGCCGCGATCGCCCTGGTATGGGCCGCCCTGGCTGGGGCCGTCAGCCCCGCCCTGGCCGACGACCAAGCCAACACGGCCAGGCTGTTCGCTGATCCCGGGGTACGGCAGATGACCCTGGCCACGGCCCAGCAGTCGGCCGTGGTCATGAACAGCCCCTGCCCCGGCGCCCAGGCCACGGTGTCGACCGACGTGGCGGTGTTCCAGCCGCTGGTGTTCGATGCCGCGGGGCAGTTGCAGACCGGCATCTGGCGCCAGCAGGTGACGCTCGCCGGCTGCGGCGTCACCCGCACGCTGAACGTCCTGGGCTGGAAACAGGCGGGCCAGGCGATATCGATGGGCGCCCTGCTGCCCGGCGGCACCCACACCGACGTGCTGCTGCAGCGCGACGCCATCGGCCAGGTGGATCAGTTGCTGAAGACCGCCCCCAACACCAGCGAGCCCGGCTGCGCCCGCGAATATGTGGCCGACACCCGCTTCGTCGACCGGGAGGCCGCACCCGTGGCTGGCGGCAAGTCCCCACCCTGGCGGGAGGTATGGACCTTGCACACCTGCACCAAGCGGATCGAGGTGCCGGTGCGCTTCATCCCCGACGCCACCGGCACCACCATCGTCGCCGGCCCGCAGAACGCCGTGACGGTCGCGCCGCTGGGCCAGTGACTGGGCGGCCTACAGCGCGCGGAAGCGGAAATCACGCAGGCGGGCTGTGCCGCTGCCCGCGGCATAGAGCGCCGGCCGCAGCATGAGGAAGCCGCCCCGCACGTTGTGGTGATAGCCCGAGACCTCGATCCCATTCTCGAAGCGCGTCCAACTGCGGCCTCCGTCGCCGCTTGTGTCCACAGTGACGATATGATCGTCGTTGGTCAGGCGCATGCGCAGGCGTCGCCCGTGGGGATTGACCGACCGCCAAAGCTCCGTCCCATATTGGTGCAGCTGGAAGCGCTCGACATCGAAGCCCAGGCCGCAATAGAGCCGCTCGTCATAGAACAGCAGCAGGCCGGCGGTGACGCCGGGCTCCACCGCGATATCGCATTCGAATTGGTAGCGCGTATCGCCCGCCACCAGCATCAGGGGCGGGCTGTCAGCCGGGGAGTGGCCGCGCGCCGTCAGCGACAAAACCCCGTCCGCCACGCTGGCCCGGCTGGCCTCATCCGCCGCCGGCTTGAAGAAGTTCCATTTGCGCCCCAGGTCCAGCGTCCTGAAATCATCGGACAGCGCCTGGCCATGGGGCACGACCTGGCCGCCCTTGGGCTTGGGCAGCGGCCGTGACAGGTCACCCCCGGTCATGCGCGGCCAGCCGTCCGCCGTCCATTCGACCGGGTCCAGCAAGGCCTGGCGGCCCAAGGTCCAGTAGCCGTTCTCATAGCCGTGGTAGACGGCCCACCAGTCGCCATCCGGTCCCTCCACCAGCGAGGCATGGCCGCGCGACCACCATTTCTCCGCCTTGGTCCGGGTGTGGACCAAGGGATTGTGCGGGCAATTCTCCCACGGTCCGTGGATGGAACGTGACCGGGCGGCGATGACCATGTGCCCGGTGGGAGGGCCGGCCGTGCCGCCCACGGCGGTCAGCATGTGGAACCAGCCGCCATGGCGGTGGATCTTGGGACCTTCGGGCGCGAAGCCCTCCACCACCCAGTCCACCGGATAGCGCCAGGGGTCGTAGACATGCTCCACCGTGCCCACGGTGGATAGGCCATCCTCGGCCAGGCGCACCCGGTCGCCGCGCGACAGGAACAGCCAGCGGCTGCCATCCTCCCCCACCGCGTGGCAGGGGTCGATGTTGTCGGGCAGGCGCAGGTCGATCGGGTCGCTCCACGGCCCGTCGATATGGTCGGCCCAGATGACGAAGATGCTGTCCCCACCCTTGGCCTTGACGGGGATGTAGAGGAAGTAGCGCCCCGCATGCTTTGCCAGGCTGACCGCCCAGACCGACCCGATGTTGCGCGTCAGCGCGGCCTTGCGCGGTTGCCAATTCACCAGATCCCGCGAATGCCAGATGGTGAGCGCCGGATAGCTCTCGAAACTGGAGAAGGTCATGTAATAGTCGGCGCCATCCTTGAGAATGGCGGGGTCGGGATGGTCGCCCGACAGCAGCGGGTTCAGGAAGGTCCCGTCGCCCAGGTCGGGAATGCGCTGGTTGTCGAAGCCGCGCTTCCAGTGGGCGGGAAAGCCGCCGGGACAGCTGACGGGAACCGTCACGCTCGCCTGCCCGCTCTCCGGCCGCAGCACCGCCGCCGCCCCACCGGCCAAGGCCAGGCCAAAGGCCCCGCGCCTGTTCACCGTCATGGTTTCCTCCCCGTCCGCTATTCCTTCAAGGGAGCGAAGATCGCCCCGGCACCGGTTTGCCGCGTCGGCGCGGGGCGATCAAGGATTTATGTTACCGTTACCAGATGCGTGCCCTCCTCCCGGACATCGAAACGGATGTCCCGTTCCAGGAAGCGGCGAATGACGCCGGCGGCCGTCAGGGTGTGCGGCGTGGGCCGCACGGTGGTGAAGCACCCACCGCCCGCCAGCGCCAAGGGCACCAGCAGCTGGTCGGCCAAATACGGTCCGGCGAACGCGCCGGAGGCGATGTAGCCGGCCACGCGGTTGGCCGTCTGGCGGCCGATATCCTCCGCCCGCACGCCGATGCGCCCCACGGCGCTGACCACCTCCGTCACCTGGTCGAACGCGGCCGACAGCATCAGGATGTTGCCGGGGCCCCGGCCGTCGGGCACGTCCTCCACGCTCCACGCATCATCCGGCCAGTCCAGCACGGCGCGGGCGGCCGCCACCTCGCGCTCGGCGATGTTGGCCGGCAGGTTGGACAGCAGCACCCGGCCGCGCACGCCGCGCAAAGCGCCCCGCTCCACAAACTCCACCGGCCGCAGGGGGGCTGGGTTCACCGTCACCTCCACCCGCCCGCCCCCAACCGGATGGAAGCCGGGGCGAACCAGTCGGGCCGTCACCGCCGGCCCCAGGCGGGCCAGCAGCGGCAGCAGGGTATCGGCCGTGAAGTCGAAGGGCGGGGCGGCATGCGCATGCGTCCCCCCCTCCAGCACCAGGCGCGATGGCCCGTCGGCCTGCAGCAGGGCCGGCAACACGGCCTGAAGCACCAGGCCGGTGCTGCCGGCCGTGCCCACGGCGAAGGTGTAGTCGCCCGCCTTCACCCGGCCCGGCGTGAACACCAGGCTGGACGCCCCGATGGTGGCCCCCTCCACCGTGGCGCCGCCGATGGCGCAGGCGGCCTCCACCGCCGTCAGATGCTGGCGCATCAGACCCGGCTTCGACCGGTTCGCCCGGATGTTGTCGATGCGGAAGGACTGGCCCGTCACCAGCGACAGGGACAGCGCGGTGCGCAATATCTGCCCACCGCCCTCGCCCTCCGCCCCATCAATGATGATCACTTTCACCCCCATCGGTCTTGCGCGGGGGCGTCAGCCCGTCACGCGCAAGACTTGTTTCCCCGGGCGTGAGGGCTTCAGCCCTTCACGCACAAGACTTGCTTCAACGTATGGACGATTTCCACCAGGTCGGCCTGCGCCGCCATGACCGCCTCGATGGGCTTGTAGGCCGCCGGCGTCTCATCGATGACGTCGGCGTCCTTGCGACACTCCACCCCCTCGGTCGCATGGGCGTGGTCCTCCAGCGTGAAGCGCCGCTTGGCCTCATGCCGGGACATGAGACGGCCCGCGCCGTGAGAGCAGCTGTTGAACGCTTCCGCGTTCCCCCGCCCGCGCACGATGAAGGACTTGGCGCCCATGGACCCCGGGATGATGCCCATCACCCCTTCGGCCGCGTTCACCGCCCCCTTGCGGGTGACCAGGACGTTGTTGCGGTCGAAGTGGCGTTCCCGCTGGACGTAGTTATGGTGGCAGTTGATGGCCTCCATCGCCGCGTCGAACGGTTTGGTGATGACGGTGCGCATGGCGGCGATGACGTTGCTCATCATCATGCGCCGGTTCAGCGCCGCGAAGTCCTGGGCCCATCCCACCGCCTCGACATAGTCGGTGAAGTGGTCCGTCCCTTCCGGGAAGTAGGCCAGGTCCTCATCGGGCAGGTTGATGAACCAGCGGCGCATGTCCTTCTTCGCCAGTTCGATGAAAAAGGTGCCGATGGCATTGCCGATGCCGCGCGACCCGGAATGCAGCATCACCCACACCTGCCCGCCCTCATCCAGGCACAGCTCGATGAAGTGGTTGCCGGTGCCCAGCGTACCCAGATGGACCAGCGTGTTGGCGCCGGCCAGCTTGGGGTACTTGGCGGTGATGCGGGCGAAACGTTCCGCCAGGGTGCCCCATGCCGCCACGATGTCGGCGGGCGGGTCACCCCAGGAACCGCTGTCGCGCCGGCCGCGCCCCACGTCCCGGCCATGAGGCACGGCGCGCTCGATCGCCGTACGCAGGGCCGCCAAGTTGTCCGGCAAGTCGCTTGCCGCCAGCGAGGTGCGGGCCGCCATCATGCCGCAGCCGATATCCACCCCCACCGCCGCCGGAATGATGGCGCCCAGGGTGGGGATGACAGATCCCACGGTGGCGCCGATGCCGACATGGACGTCGGGCATGGCGGCCACGTGCTTGAACACAAAGGGCATGCGCGCCACCCGCGCCAGCTGGGCGCGGGCCTGGTCATCCACCGCCACACCCTTGGTCCACATCTTGACGGGCACGGCGCCTTCGGCCACCGTCACCTCGAAGCCATGTTCGGTCATGGTCATTTCCTTCAAGTCTTTCATATCTCTAACAGCGCACGGCAAAAGTGGCGACGAGGGATGGCCAGACGATGACTGAGCTATCCAGCCATCCCAGAGAATGGACCGGAGGCGGAATTGAACCGCCGACCTCCCGCCTTTTGGGCGGGCGCTCTTTCCAAGTAGTCCGACCGGCATTCGCCAGCATCCGCCCACGGAGGAAAAGACGGCCATCGCCCCCGGGTGACGAGATTGATGGGGAGGTCGGCGGACTCGAACCGCCAGGCCTTTCGGCCCCAGACCAAATGGACTCCCCACCGCATTCACCGGCGGTGACCGGGGTAAGGTTGAAAGGTCGTGGCGACCAGGGGGGATGAAACCGCCCTTTGAGCTACTTCTCCTAAGGCGGGTTCGAACCGCATCTCCCGTCCCTCGCGGGCCGGGCGCTCTACCACGGGCTTCGGTGGAGGATGTAGTCCCATCCAGCATTCGCCACGACCTTCAACGCTTGGCCCCGGTCAGACGACCGTGGCACTCACCTCCGCGACCCAGTCCCGGCCGGCACCGCCGCCCATCTGCTGATCGGCGGCGAAGCGCGCCAGGGTTTCAAACACGGCGTCGGAGAAGCCGCCGACGTTCAGCACGTCGGGGCGCTCCATCACCTGGGTGGTGCCGTAGGGCTGCAGGTCGATACAGACCAGCTTGGCCCGGGGGCAGCGGCGCTTCAGCCGTTCCCACTCCTGCATCGTCGCCGTGGCGCCATGGCGCCGGGCATCGACCCAAGATTGGTTGTCCGAAACGATGATCACCAGGTCCGTCACCGCCCGCTGGGCGTTCACCCACGCCAGCGGGGCGGAAACCGTGGTGCCCCCGCCGCCGATGGCCGCCAGCTTGGCGGCGTTCACCGACACCGGGGCCCGGGGGTCCAGGTCCAGCGGCACCACCTTGGTCTCGAACGGCAGCACCAGGGCGCCGTGGTTGCGCCGCATCACCGCCGCCGCCACCAGGGCTGCGACATCAATGCAGCGCACCGCCGTCGTCGCCCCCTTGCGGTGGCCGGTGATGGGGCTGGCCATGGACCCCGACACGTCGGGGCACACCACCACCCGGCCGGGCAGAACCGGCACCGACGCCAGCGACAGCTCCAACGCCGTTTCCAGCGCCGCGACCACCACCGGCGGCACGCCCTCCCCCACCATGCCCCGCGCCGCCATCAGCTGATAGGGCAGGACGCGGGCCTTGGCGATGGCCTCCGGATCGGCCAGGCGGGCAGCCACCCGCTCCGCCAGACCCGTGCCCTCGAACGCGCCATGGCGGGCCAGCGTGTTCAGGTTCATGCGCAGCGCCTGCCAGCCCATCTGCTCGGCCACTTCCGCCCATTGACGGGACGTCAGCGGCTCAGCCGTCAGCCATTCGAAGGGCACCGGCGGCAGGGGCAGCGCGCGGTCCCGCTTCCAGGCCTCGAACGCCGCGGTCTCCGCCGGCAACGCCGCCACGTCATAAGGCTTGCCGATCAGCCAGCCGTAGAAGGCGCGGGTCGTGGCATCGACCGGCTTGGGATGGACCATCTTCACGATGTCGGCCAGCGACGGGTCCTTGCCCGTGGCCGCCCGCATCAGCTGCGCCATGGAAGCTTGCTCCAGCCACTGCTTCACCAGGCGCTTGGGCCGGGTTCCCAGGGAGGTGCGCCCCACCACGCCCGACCGCATGATCTGCACGAAGGTGCGCAGCATGCGGCCGTTGTCGATGACGCGGCGGAACACGGCCACCGACAGGTCGGGATCGGCCACGGTCAGCCACGCGGCCAGCAGCGCCGGCATGTCCTTCATCACGCCCTTGGTACGGGCATAGATTGCGGCCTTGGCCACGAACAGCGGGTCGACCTTTTGGACCACCGCCAGCACCTCGGCCAGCTGCGCCTCGGCCGTGCCGTAGACACCGTCGTTCAGGGTGCCGGTGGCGGCCAGTTGGGCCAGCGTATGTTCCGGACCATAGCTGTAGGCTGGCGCGCCCTCACGGTTCAGCGCGCCCGGCATCAGTTTCGCGATCATCGACGCGAACAGCTGCTTGTTGGCCATGGTCCCCACTCCTCTCTCCTGGGGGCATCCGCCCCGGGGGCCGCCGGCGCATTCCGGCGGCCCCGATCTGATGCCGGGATATAGAGCAATGGCCGTGCCAGAGCCGGTGGCGGAGACGAGAGATTATTATATCTATTTGATAATAAATATATATTTCCTATTCCTTCAAAACGGCGCCCGAAAATGCCGCTTTCGGCGGTTAGGAAAATCAGATATCAACAGATACGTATTTATAAAAATGGATAAAGGTCGTGCGCCGCCCCCTCACCGTCATCGGCTTCCTGGGCTCCACCCTGGATGCCGCCAAGTTCGGCCCCAGCCGCTGGCATAAATGGCGGCCCAGCGTAGGCATCTGCATGCACGAGGATCTGCGGGTGGACCGCTTCGTCCTGCTGCATGGCGAACGGCACGGCCGCCTGGCCGACCAGGTGGTGGAGGACATCGGCGCCGTCTCACCGGAAACCACGGTGGAGCGGCGCTCCCTGGGCTTCAGCAACCCGTGGGACTTCGAGGAGGTCTACGGCAAGCTGCTGGACTTCGCCCGCGTCTTCCCGTTCGAGCCGGAGCGCGAGGATTATCTGATCCACATCACCACCGGCACCCACGTCATCCAGATCTGCCTGTTCCTGCTGACGGAGGCGCGCTTCCTGCCCGGCCGGCTGTTGCAGACCCAGCCGTCTCGTGGCGAAGGCATCAACCCCGCCGGCGAGTGGAGCGCCATCGACCTGGACCTATCGCGCTATGACAGCATCGCCACCCGCTTCGCGGCGGCGGCGGCCGAGGGTTCATCCTTCCTGAAATCCGGCATCGACACGCGCAACGCCGCCTTCAACCGCATGGTGGATGAGATTGAGCGTGTGGCCCTGCGCAGCCGCGCGCCCCTGTTGCTGATGGGACCAACGGGTGCGGGCAAGAGCCACCTGGCCCGCCGCGTCTATGAACTGAAGCGGCTGAAGCACCAGGTGGCCGGCCCCTTCGTCGAGGTCAACTGCGCCACCCTGCGCGGCGAGGGCGCCATGTCCGCCCTGTTCGGCCACCGCAAGGGCGCCTTCACCGGCGCTGTCAGCGACCGGCCCGGCCTGCTGCGCGCCGCCGACACCGGCATGCTGTTCCTGGATGAGATCGGGGAACTGGGCCTGGACGAACAGGCCATGATCCTGCGCGCCATCGAGGACAAGCGCTTCCTGCCCGTGGGATCGGACAAGGAGGTGGCGTCGGATTTCCAGCTGATCGCCGGCACCAACCGGGACTTGAGTGCCGCCGTGGCGCAGGGCGCCTTCCGTGACGACCTCTACGCCCGCCTGAACCTGTGGACCTTCACCCTGCCCGGCCTCAGCGCACGGCGGGAGGATATCGAGCCCAACCTGGACTATGAACTGGACCGCCATGCCCAGCGCGAGGGCCAGCGCGTGACCTTCAACAAGGAAGCGCGCGCCCGTTACCTGGCCTTCGCCACCGGGCCCGACGCCCCCTGGTCCGGCAACTTCCGCGACCTCGCCGCCAGCGTCACCCGCATGGCGACGCTGGCCCCCGGCGCCCGCATCGACCAGGACACCGTCGACCAGGAAATCGCCCGCCTGCGCCGGCTATGGGGCGGCGGCGCACCGGCAGACGATGGCTTGGCGATCTTGCTGGGGGATGAGGCCGTGGCGGCGCTGGATCCCTTCGACAGGGTGCAATTGGCCGAGGTCGTCCGTGTGTGCCGCGCGTGCCGCACCCTGTCGGAGGCTGGCCGTGCCCTGTTCAGCGCCTCACGCACCCGCCGCGCGTCCTCCAACGACGCCGATCGGCTGCGCAAATACCTGCAGCGGTTCGGGCTGGAGTGGGCGGCGGTGGCTGGCGGTTGAGCCGCCCCTCACCACGGAAGCTCGCCGCCGTCGTACGACCAGAAGCGTCCGCTGTGTTCGGGGTGCAGGCGGTCCAGCGTCTCCAGGATTTGCGCCGCGGCGACGTCCGGCGGGCGGACGTTCAGGCCGGTCCGGGCATAGGGCGCGGAGAGCGGCGTCTCCACCGTGCCGGGATGGATGGCGACGCAGAGCGACAGCGGCCGGCTGCGGGCCAGTTCGATGGCGGCGGTGCGGATGATCTGGTTCAACGCCGCCTTGCTGGCGCGATAGGCGTACCAGCCGCCCGTCCGGTTGTCGCCGATGGAGCCGACCTTAGCCGACAGGGCGGCGAAGACACACCGGCGGCTGGCGGGGAACAAGGGCAGCAGGTGCTTGGCCACCAGGGCGGGGCCGACGGCGTTCACGGCGAAGGCGTGGGCCATGTGGACGGGATCCAGCTGTCGCCAGGTCTTTTCCGGCGCGAAAGCTTGATACGGCTGGGCCCCCGGCCCATGGAGAAACCCCGAGGCGACGATTACGGTACGCAGCGGCAGGCCGGTATCCCAAACCTGCTGGGCCAACGCCGCCACCGTGTGTTCGTCCGTGAGGTCGCATACCGGATTCCCGCCGCGGCCTGTCAACATCACCCGGGCATGCCCGCCCCGCGCTTCCAACGCGGCGGCCAGCGCCCGGCCTAAGCCCCCCGAACCCACAACCACGGCGCACCCGTCGGGGGCACCGCTATTGGAACCGTCCATAACCCACCTTCACGCATTCTCAACCGCGCATACGCGACGTCTTAATACGATGCGGCGACCGCCAGGGATCAGTCCCGTCCCCCAGCGACGGTCCCGACAACCGACCCAGGCCGGCCGGTCGGACGGCGGCCTGCCACGCCCCGCGGCGGATAGCGCCCGCTGTGAAGGTGGGCGAGCAACAGGCATACTCACAGACGCGGTCCAGGACTCCCGACGGAACGACACCCCATGACTGACCATCCGCGAAACCCCAAGGTCGACGCCTACCTGAGCCAAGCCACCCAATGGCGGGAGGAATTCGGGCAGCTACGCGCCCTCGCGCTTTCCTGCGACCTGGTGGAAGACTTCAAGTGGGGCAACCCCTGCTACACCGCCGAAGGCGCCAACGTCGTGCTGATCCACGGCTTCAAGGACTACTGCGCCCTGCTGTTCTTCAAGGGCGCCCTGATGCCGGACCCCAGGGGCATCCTGATCCGGCAGACGGAGAACGTGCAGGCCAGCCGCCAGATCCGCTTCACCAGCGCCCAGCAGATCGCCGGCATGGCGGCCGACCTGAAGGCCTACATCGACGCCGCCATCGCGGTGGAGAAGTCCGGCCAGAAGGTGGAGATGAAGAAGACCGCCGAATTCACGATGCCAGCGGAATTCCAGGCCCGCCTGGATGGTGACGCCGCACTCAAGGCCGCCTTCGAGGCGCTGACTCCCGGCCGGCAACGGGCCTACCTGCTGCACTTCTCATCCGCCAAGCAGGCGAAGACGCGCGAGGCGCGGATCGAGAAGCTGAGACCGAAGATCCTGGAGGGGAAGGGATTGGATGACTGAGGCTGGCCCATCCCTTCCCCATAAGTAGGGCCAAACCCTACGGCCCGGCCCCATTCGCTCTCAGTTCTTCCCAAATCAGTTCTTCAGGTACTTCGCCAGCCAGTCGCCCACCTCCTCATAGAAGTGGCGGCTGTCTTCCGGCTTGGTGATCCAGTGCCAGGCGTCGGGCCAGACCAGCAGGCGGCTGGGCACGCGCTGGTGCTGCAGCACCGCCCAGGCCTCCAGCGTGTTGCCCAGGGGCACGCGGAAGTCCCGCTCGCCGATGCTCATCAGCATGGGCGTCTTCCAATTGGCGGCGTAGGTGATGGCGCTCTGTTCCCGCCAGATGGGGTTGCCTTCCCAGGGCGGGCCGCCGTTGTTCAGCTCGCGGTTATAGATGCCGTCGCTCTCCCCCCATTGGGTGGTCAGGTCGACCTCGCCCGCGTGGCTGATCAGGCAACGATAGCGGGTGGTGGTGGCCTCCAGCCAGTTGGTCAGGTGGCCGCCGTAGCTGGCGCCGCCGGCGCACTGGCGGGTGGCGTCGATGAAGGGGAAGCGCCGAATGGCCTCGTCCGCCGCCTGGTTGATCTCCTCCGCCGGGCCCTTCAGCGGGTCCAGCTTGATGGCCTGGGAGAAGGCCTCGCCGAAGCCGGTGGAACCGGTGTAGTCCGTCATCAGGATGACGGTGCCACCAGCGCTGGCCGCCAGCAGGTGATAGTTCCAGCGCAGGCCGATCTGGTCCGCGTTGTTGCTGGCCGCCCCGCCATGGATGAAGACGAACAGCGGGTATTTCCGGGCCGGGTCGAAATTGGGCGGCAGCACGATCATGCTGTGGATGGTGCGGCCCTGGGCGTTGACGGTGGTGAAGTGCCGCGGCGGCTGCCAGTCGATGCCGGCGGCCACGGCGGTGTCGATCTCCGTCAGGTTGTTGTGGCCGCCCTTCCCGCCGCCGCCTTGACCGGTTGAAGAGCCATTGGGATCGATCTTCACGATCTCCGCCGGGTTCACCGAACTACCGTACTGGGCGATCAACTGGGTCTTGCCGCTGCTGGGCAGGGACAGGGCGGTATAGCCGCCCACCTTCGGCTGGGCCACCAGGGTGGGTTTGCCGCCATCGGCCGGCACGCTGTACAGGTTCTCCCCCGCCGCCTCCGGCGCCAGTAGATAAACCGTGCGGCTGTCGGGCGAGATGGCGAAGTGGGCGGGCTCCCGGTCAAAGTCGCGGGCCACCACGGTCGCGGCACCGCCGGCCGGCCACGCCACCTTGGACAGGCGCCCCAGATTGTAGACGGCGTCGGTGTCGGGGGTGAAGGTGAAGTACAGGCTCTTGCCGTCCGGGCTGAAGGCGGCGTGGCCGTATTCACCGGCCGTGGGCGTGATCTCCTTGGGCTCCGCCCCACCGGCGGCGGGCAGGCGGTAGAGATGGTGCTGCACATGGGCGAACGCGGCGTTCCAGCGCTCCAGCGTCGCCTGGATGACGATCTCACTGCCGTCCGGGCTCCAGATCGGGGCCAGAGAGGTGGTGGTCTCGCCCTGCACGCCGCCGAAGCCATCGGTGTGGGCGAAGGCCGTGGGCGACAGGATGTCCCGGGCCACGGCGCCGGGCTCCAGCCCCTGCACCATCACCGTGGGCTGCTTGTCGTCCAGCCATTCGTTCCAGTAGCGCACCGGGAAGTGCTCATAGGTGCGGACGTTGTACTTGCGGGCCTTGCGCTCCGCCGCGATCTTTTTGTTGGCCTCGTCGTCCACGGCGCCGGGGAAGACGCGGGTCTCAAACAGGATGGCCTTGCCGTCGGGGCGCCATTGCGGATGGCTGGCCCCGGTGGACACGGTGGTGACGCGCCGCGCCTCCCCACCCTGGGCCAGGTCCAGCACGTAGATCTGCTCGACCTCGTCCCCCTCGCGCCTGGTGGCGAAGGCGATGCTGGCGCTGTCGGGCGACCAGACGGGGTCGTTCTCCCCGGCCTTGGTGTTGGTCAGGCGCCGGGGCGCGGCGGCGCCGTCCGTGGGCACCAGCCACAAATCGGTGACCGCCTTGTCCTGCTCGTACGACGGCTCAACCACCGAGAACAGCACCCACTTGCCATTGGGGCTGGTGATGGGCGCGCCGACGCGCTTCATCATCCACAAGGTCTCATGCGTGAGCGGCTTCTTGGCGGCCGCCGTCTGGGCCAAGGCCCCCGGCGCCGTTAGCGCGCAACCGGCCAGAAGCACGCCCGCCAGCGTGCGCGTCACAGAAATCCCCATCTCGTCCCTGCCTGCTTATTTGGTTCTCGCGTTGCTGGGCAAACATAGCAGGGCGGCGGAAGGGCATCAAAATTTAAGCCGACGTTAAAACTGCGGCAATCGGAGCGGCGCCTACTCGGTGCGTGGCACGATCGCACCACGATTTGCCTTCAGAAGGGTGACGAACTTGCGCCGAATGGTGTCCATCAACGCATACGGCAGCAAACCATATGCAATACTCGCCGCGTCCCCGGAATGAAGTGGTCGAAGATCCGGGCCGGGCCAAACAAAGCGGTTCGCCTCGGTTAGCACCACCCACGAACGCTCTCCATCCAAGCCGAGACGATGTTTGGTCGCCGCCGGAATTTCGACGGCATGATCGAAATTGGATGGTTGCGTGTGGGTGATCGGCAAGACCGTGACCAGTTCATCCCCATCTTCCAGTGTGGTCACCAGGACGACGGCGCAAGGCCGGTCTTTGACACCTTCCTCCTGGCCACGCGCGTGCTCCCGTAGCCATAGATAGCTATAGCGAAGCACAAGACCCTGGGTCGGCTTCGGCAGCGCCACGGGTTAAGATGGCACTTCGGAATTGAACGCCGCCGATGCCGGATCAGGTTGGGACTGTTCAAGCGCCGCGATATCCGCATCGGTGAAGTCGACCAAGCCTAACACCTGACGGTCGCGTCGCTTGAGACGGGCATACTCTTCCGTCGAGATCAGGACGGTGGACTCACGGCCATTACGGGTGACCGCCACAGGCTCGCGTAACGCGATATCCTGATAACGTCCGATATTGCGCTGAAAATCAGCCGCCGAAACCTTCAGCATATCCATGGCTCCAGTGCTCCATCCCATGCAGTTTATGCAACTTGCATGGAATGATCAAAGGTGCCGATGGGGTACGGACTAAACCGCCCCCGCCGGCCGGCCGGCGGGTTCGCCGTACAGCTGGTGCGCCCTGGACTCAAAGGCGGCGACCATGCGCCGCACGGCTTCGCCGAACAGGGCGCCGATGATCTTCTGCAGGATGACGTTGCGGAACTCGAAATCCACGTAGAAATCCAGGAGGCAGCCATCGGCGTGCGGCTCGAAGATCCAGTGGTTGTTCAGGTAGTGGAAGGGGCCGTCGGTGTATTCCACGTCGATGCGGCGGCCGGGCTCGCTCAGCGTCACCTTGGAGGTGAAGCGTTCGCGCACCATCTTGAAACCGATCACCAGGTCGGCCCAGAAGGTGTTGCCCTCGCGGCGGCGGATACGGGCCGCCACCGCCCAGGGCAGGAACTCCGGATATCTCTCGACGTCCGCCACCAGCTGGAACAGCTGCTCCGGCGTGTAGGGCAGGACGCGCTTCTCGGCATGGGTGGGCATCAGGCTTACTCGGCGGCGGCTTCGGCCGGCAGCGGCCGGCCAGCCAGCTTGGCCTCGCGCGCGGTGCGCAGCTTCACGAAATCATCGCCGGCATGGTGGCTGCTGCGGGTCAGGGGGGAGCTGGACACCATCAGGAAGCCCTTGCCCCGGGCCACGGTGGCATAGCTGGCGAACTCGTCGGGCGTGACGAAACGGTCCACCGGCGCATGCTTGGGCGTGGGCGCCAGGTATTGGCCGATGGTGATGAAGTCCACGTCGGCGGCGCGCAAATCGTCCATCACCTGCCCCACCTCCTCCTTGGTCTCCCCCAGCCCGACCATGATGCCGGACTTGGTGAAGATGCTGGGGTCCAGTTCGCGCACGCGCGACAGCAGGGACAGCGAGGTGAAATAGCGCGCACCCGGGCGGATGGTGGGGTACAGGCGCGGCACCGTCTCCAGGTTATGGTTGAAGACGTCGGGGCGGGCCTCCACCACGATCTCGATGGCGCCCTGCTTCTTCATGAAGTCGGGCGTCAGCACCTCGATGGTGACGCCGGGGGCCTGGCGGCGGATGGAGCGGATGGTCTGGGCGAAGTGCGCCGCCCCGCCATCGGGCAGGTCGTCGCGGTCGACGGAGGTGACCACCACGTGCTGCAGCTTCATGCGGGCCACCGCCTCGCCCACATTGTCGGGCTCATGCGGGTCCAGCAGGTCGGGGCGGCCGGTCGCCACGTTGCAGAAGGCGCAGGCGCGGGTGCAGACAGCGCCCAGGATCATGAAGGTGGCGTGGCGCTGCTTCCAGCACTCGCCGATGTTGGGGCAGGCCGCCTCCTCGCACACCGTGTTCAGCTTCAGCCCACGCATCAGGTTGCGCGTCTCATTGAACACGCCGCCGGCCGGGGCCTTCACGCGCAACCACTCCGGCTTGCGCTGGATGGGGTTGTCCGGACGGTTCTGCTTTTCCGGATGGCGGATCTTGTCGGCGGTCATGGGCTGCCTGCCTTGGAGATGAGTGTTCCTGAAACATAAGGGGGCCGGAGCGGAAGGCCAAGTGCGCCGGGCGAACCCCACGCATGCATCGCCCCTCCGCTCCAGCCCCGATACCAAAAGCCTGGCGGCCCCTCACCTTACCAACGGCATGAGATCACGCCTCATGCCGTTGTAGGATGCGACTGCATCCGCCGGAGCGAGTACCGGAGGACGGAGCGAGGAAGCCAAGCCGCCGGATGGCGGCGCCCGGCGCTTGAGGGAAATTAATAATGAATCGCCCGGCCGTAGGCGGCCAACACCGACTCATGCATCATTTCCGACAGGGTCGGGTGGGCGAAGATGGTGTGCATCAGCTCGGCCTCGGTGGTCTCCAAGGTCTTGCCGACGACATAGCCCTGGATCAGCTCCGTCACCTCGGCCCCCACCATGTGGGCGCCCAGCAGCTCGCCGGTCTTGGCGTCGAACACCGTCTTCACCAGGCCCTCGGCCTCCCCCAGGGCGATGGCCTTGCCGTTGCCGATGAAGGGGAAGCGGCCGACCTTGACCTCATGGCCGGCGGCCTTGGCCTTGGCTTCGGTCAGGCCGACGCTGGCCACCTGCGGGTTGCAGTAGGTGCAGCCCGGGATGTTCAGCTTGTCCATCGGGTGGACGTCCTTCACCCCGGCGATCTTCTCCACGCAGATCACGCCCTCATGGCTGGCCTTGTGGGCCAGCCAGGGCGCCCCGGCCACGTCGCCGATGGCGTAGACGCCCGGCTCATCCGTGCGCAGGTAGCCGTCAGTCACGATGTGACCACGGTCCAGCTTCACCTTGGTGTTCTCCAGGCCGATGTTCTCGGTGTTGGCCTGGATGCCAACGGCGGTGATCACGCGCTCGACCGTCAGGGTCTCCACCTTGCCGCCCACCTCAATGTGCGCGGTGACGGTGGTGGCCCCCTTGTCCAGCTTGGTGACCTTGGCCCCGGTGATGATCTTCATGCCCTGCTTTTCGAACGACTTGCGGGCGAAGGCGGAGATTTCCTCATCCTCCACCGGCAGGACGCGGTCCATGACCTCCACCACCGTCACTTCGGCACCCAGGGTGCGGAAGAAGCTGGCGAATTCGATGCCGATGGCGCCGGAGCCCACGACCAGCAGCGACTTCGGCATGGTGTCGGGGACCAGGGCCTCCTTGTACGACCAGACGAACTTGCCGTCCGGCTCCAGGCCCGGCAGGGCGCGAGCGCGGGCGCCGGTGGCGATGATGATGTGCTTGGCCGACAGGGTCTGGGCGGTACCGTCCTTGGCGGTCACGGTGACCTTGCCACCGCCGGCCAGCTTGCCAGTGCCGTCGAACACCGGCACCTTGTTCTTCTTCAGCAGGCCCTTCACACCGGCGGACAGCTGGTTCGCCACCTGGCGCGACCGCTTCACCACCTTGGGCAGGTCGAAACCCACGCCGCTGACGGTCAGGCCGTAGGCGTCGGCGTGCTTCATGTAGCCGTAGATCTCGGCGGAGCGCAGCAGGGCCTTGGTCGGGATGCAGCCCCAGTTCAGGCAGATGCCGCCCAGATGCTCGCGTTCCACCACAGCGGCCTTCAGGCCCAGCTGGGCGGCGCGGATGGCGGCGACATAGCCGCCGGGGCCGGCACCCAGGACCAGCACGTCGAATTCGGTATCGGCCATTTCGGTCTGTTCCCTTCAAAAGGCGCCGGGCCCGCCCATAGCTGGGTACAACCCTAGGGTGGGCGCCCGCCTGGCGCTTTTGGTCAACGACAAGAGAAATCCCCGGAGGCCGCCAGGACCTCCGGGGATGCGCATCACAGCATCAGCGTGATGGGGTCCTCGATCAGCTTCTTCAGCACCTGCAGGTACCGGGCGCCCACAGCGCCATCGACCGAACGGTGGTCCACCGTCAGCGTCAGGCTCATGACCGTGGCCACGGCCAGGGCGTCGCCCTTCACCACCGGCCGCTTCTCACCGGCACCCACGGAGAGGATGCAGCTCTGCGGCGGGTTGATGATGGAGGTGAAGCTCTTGATCCCGAACATGCCCAGGTTGGACACGCTGAAGGTGCCGCCCTGGAATTCCTCGGGCTTCAGCTTGCCTTCCTTGGCCTTGGCGGCCAGGGCCTTCACCTCGGCGGAGATGGTGGCCAGGCCCTTCTGGTCAGCGTTCTTGACGATGGGGGTGATCAGGCCGCCATCGGTGGCCACGGCCACGGAGACGTCCACGCCCTCATACTGCAGGATGCCGTCCTCATGCCAGGAGACGTTGGCCTCCGGCACCTTGCGCAGGGCGACGGCCACGGCCTTGACGACGAAGTCGTTGACCGAGACCTTCTCGCCCGACTTCTCGTTCAGCTGGGCGCGCAGCGCCAGCAGGCTGTCGATCTCGCAATCGACCGACAGGCCGAAGTGCGGAATGGTCTGCCAGGCCTCGGTCAGGCGCTTGGCGATGGTCTTGCGCATGCCGCTGTTGGGCAGGACCTTGTACTTCATGCCCAGCTTGTCGGCCAAAGCCTTGGCGTCGATGCCCTTCGGGGCGGCGGCGGCCGGCGCGGGAACGGCCGGCGCGGGAACGGCCGGCGCCGGAGCCGCAGCGGCGGGTGCCGCCTTGGCGGCGCCACCCTTCAGCGCGGCCTCGACGTCGGCCTTGACGATGCGACCGGACGGGCCGGAGCCCGACACCTTGGCCAGGTCCAGGCCGGACTGGGCGGCCATGCGGCGGGCCAGCGGGCTCGCGAACACACGGGCGCCGTCCTGCGCCGGGGCGGGCGCGGCGGCGGCCGGGGCGGCCTCGCTCTTGGCCGGCGCGGGCGCGGCGGCCTCAGCCTTGGCCGGCGCCGGGGCGGCGGCGGGCTTGGGGGCCGCGTTCAGGGCGTCGGCGCTCTCGCCTTCCTCCAGCAGGATGGCGATCTTGGCATTCACCGCCACCGCGTCGGTTCCCTCGGGCACCAGGATCTTGGCCAGGGTGCCCTCGTCCACGGCCTCCACTTCCATGGTGGCCTTGTCGGTCTCGATCTCGGCGATGACGTCGCCCGCCTTGATCGTGTCGCCTTCCTTCTTCACCCACTTCGCCAGCTTGCCCTCGGTCATGGTGGGCGACAGGGCCGGCATCAGGATATCGATCGGCATGGGTTTGATCTCCCCCAGGGGCCGGGCGTCAGACCCGGGCATCCCAAATCACGGACGGATGCGGCGGAAGGCGCCCCCTTCCCTACTCAGGGAGTATGGGCGCCTTCACGGCCGGTCTCAGCGGTACAGCACGGCCTTGGCGGCGGTGACGACGTCGTCCACCTGCGGCAGGGCCAGCTTTTCCAGGTTGGCGGCGTAGGGCATGGGCACATCCTTGCCATGCACACGCACCACCGGCGCATCCAGGTAATCGAAGGCGTGTTCCATCATCACCGCGGACATTTCCGCGCCGATGCCGGCGAAGGGCCAGCCCTCTTCCACCGAGACCAGACGGTTGGTCTTCTTCACGCTTTCCACGATGGTGTGGACGTCCAGCGGACGGATGGAGCGCAGGTTGATGACCTCCGCGCTGATCCCCTGCTCCGCCAGCTTCTCGGCGGCGGCGAGCGCCATGCCCACCTGCAGCGAGAAGGCGGTGATGGTGACGTCGGTGCCCGCGCGCTCCACCTTGGCCCGGCCGATGGGGACGATGAAGTCCGGATCGGTCGGCACCTCGAAGCTCTGGCCGTAGAGGATCTCGTTTTCGAGGAAGACGACGGGGTTCGGGTCGCGGATGGCGGCCTTCAGCAGGCCCTTGGCATCGGCGGCGCTATAGGGCGACACCACCTTCAGGCCCGGAATGTGGGCGTACCAGCTGCTGTATTCCTGGCTGTGCTGGGCGGCCACGCGGGCGGCAGCGCCATTGGGGCCACGGAACACGATGGGGCAGCCCATCTGGCCGCCCGACATGTACAGCGTCTTGGCGGCCGAATTGATGATGTGGTCGATGGCCTGCATCGAGAAGTTGAAGGTCATGAACTCGACGATGGGGCGCAGGCCGCCGAAGGCCGCACCCACCGCCAGGCCGGCGAAGCCGTGCTCGGTGATGGGCGTGTCGATCACGCGGTCGGCGCCGAACTCCTGCAGCAGACCCTGGGTCACCTTGTAGGCGCCCTGGTATTCCGCGACCTCTTCGCCCATGACGAAGACGTGGGGGTCACGGCGCATTTCCTCGGCCATGGCGTCGCGCAGGGCCTCGCGCACCGTCATGGTCTGGGTGTTCTTGAAGAAACGGTCCTCGTCGGACGGTGGCGGGGCCACCGGGGCCTTCACCGCCGGCGCGGCGGGGGCGCTGGCGGGAACCGGCGCCGGGGCGGCTTCGGCCGCGGCGGGAGCGGCCTTGGCCGCCTGGGGAGCCGCTGCGGGGGCGCTCACATCGGCGGCATTCTCGTCTTCGCCGGCCAGCAGGGCGATGGCGGTGTTCACGGCCACGTTCTCGGTGCCTTCCGGCACCAGGATCTTGGCCAGCGTGCCTTCGTCCACGGCCTCCACTTCCATGGTGGCCTTGTCGGTCTCGATCTCGGCGATGACGTCACCGGCCTTGATCGTGTCGCCTTCCTTCTTCACCCACTTGGCCAACTTGCCTTCGGTCATGGTGGGGGACAGGGCCGGCATCAGGATATCGATGGGCATTTCTTATTCTCCGGCCAGCGATCAGGCTTCCACGAGGATGTCGGTCCACAGCTCCGCCGCGTCGGGCTCGGGGCTGGTGGTCGCGAAGTCGGCGGCCTCGGTGACGATGGCCTTCACGTCGCGGTCGATGATCTTCAGGCTTTCCTCGTCGGCGTAGCCCTTGGCGAACAGCGTCGCCTTCAGATGGTCGATGCAGTCATATTCCGACCGCATCTTGTTGACCTCTTCCTTGGTGCGGTACTTGGCCGGGTCGGACATGGAGTGGCCGCGGTAGCGGTAGGTCTTCATCTCCAGGATCATGGGGCCATTGCCGCCACGAACGTAGGCCACGGCCTCGTCGGCGGCCTTCTTGACCTCCAGCACGTCCATGCCGTTGACCTGCTTGCCCGGGATGCCGTAGGCGCTGCCGCGCAGGTAGAGCTCACCCGCCGAGGCGCGCTGCTGCGAGGTGCCCATGGCGTACTTGTTGTTCTCGATGACGTAGATCACCGGAAGCTTCCACAGGGCGGCCATGTTGAAGGACTCATAGACCTGGCCCTGGTTGACGGCGCCGTCCCCCAGGTAACAGACGTCGACGCAGCCGTCCTTCTTGTACTTGTGGGCGAAGGCCAGGCCGGTGCCGATGGGCGTCTGCGCGGCGACGATGCCGTGACCGCCGTAGAAGTTCTTCTCACGCGAGAACATGTGCATCGAGCCGCCCTTCCCCTTGGAATAGCCGCCCGCGCGCCCGGTCAGTTCCGCCATCACGCCCTTGGCCTCCATGCCGCACGCCAACATATGGCCGTGGTCACGGTAGCTGGTGATGACGCTGTCGCCCGGCAGTTGCGACGCCTGCATGCCCACCACCACGGCCTCCTGGCCGATGTACAGGTGGCAGAAACCGCCGATCAGGCCCATGCCGTACAGCTGACCGGCCTTCTCCTCGAAGCGGCGGATCAGCAACATTTCCTTGTAGTAGTGGAGGAGCTCCTCCTGGGTCGGCTCCGGCGCTGCGTTCTCAGCGGGCTTGGCACGGCGTCTGGTGGTCGTGGCCACTGGCGTCTCCCTTCTCAAGCGTGGGCGTTTTCTGGGCGTTCCCGAGGGCAGATCCCCCAGGCGGGGGGCGGTCCTTGAGCCGGGTTGGCCGGCACAGGATCACTGCTAACGCCAAGTGCGGTGCAATGCAAGGAGTGTGCACTGCAATACATTGCTTCAAAAGGATTATTCGCGATTAACCTATTTCAGGTTAATCGATGGATTTTCAGCGGTTTACGGCGTTTTGCCGGGGGTGGCGCCCGGGGTGCCCTTGTCTTCCTGCGGGGCAGGCTTGCCCGGAAGAAGGATCACCAGGTCGTCCGGCCGCGAGAAATCCAGCACCTTGCGGGCCTCTTCCTCCAGCATATCGGGATCGAGATTGTCGGGACGCAACAGGCGCGCGCGGCGCTCCATGGCTTCCCGCTCGGCCCGCACCTGATCCAGCTGGGCCTTGGCCTGGGTCACCTGGGCCTGCAGCTGGGTCAGCGCCATCAGCCCCCGGTCGCCCTGCACCGTGTGGTAGGCGAAATAGGCGACGACGGACGCCCCCACCACCGGTGCAACCACCTGGCGCAGGGCGCGATTCAATGCGGTACGGAAAGAACGGGCGCCAATCATGGGGCCATGGTTCCACAAGGGTTCCGCAACCGTCAAATGGAAAGCGCCTCCTACTCTCGGCGCCGCATTTAATTCATTCGAATACCAATCGCCAGACGAACCGATCCGACTATTGTGCAAAGAAAAAGGGGTGGAGGCGACGCCCCCACCCCTACTTTTGCATCTGTTCCGGCCGGGGCCTGAACAGGGTCCGGCCTCAGCCGCGCTTCAGCGCGCCGCGCCCGGGGAACACGGCCGCCAGGTCCAACGCCTCCTCGATACGAATCAGCTGGTTGTACTTGGCGATCCGATCGGAACGCGACAGCGAGCCGGTCTTGATCTGACCGCAGTTGGTGGCCACCGCCAGATCGGCGATGGTGGAATCCTCGGTCTCGCCCGAGCGGTGCGACATGACGGCGGTGTAGCCGGCGGCCTGGGCGATGCGCACGGCCTCCAGCGTCTCGGTCAGGCTGCCGATCTGGTTGACCTTCACCAGGATGGAGTTGGCGACACCCTGCCGGATGCCGTCGGTCAGACGGGCCGGGTTGGTGACGAACAGGTCGTCGCCCACCAGCTGCACCTTGGCGCCGATGGCGTCGGTCAGGGCCTTCCAGCCGGCCCAGTCATCCTCGGCCATGCCGTCTTCGATGGAGACGATGGGATAGCGGCCCACCAGGTCGGACCAGTAGCGGACCATGGCTTCCGGATCGAGGGTCTTGTTCTCGCCGGCCAGCACGTACTTGCCATCCTTGAAGAACTCGGTGGAGGCGGCATCCAGCGCCAGCACCACGTCCTCGCCGGGCGTGTAGCCGGCGCCCTCGACCGCCTTCATGATGAAGGACAGGGCTTCGTCGGTGGAGGCGAGGTTGGGGGCGAAGCCGCCCTCGTCACCGACATTGGTGTTGTGGCCGGCATCCTTCAGCTTCTTCTTCAGGGCGTGGAAGATCTCGGCGCCGATGCGGATGGCGTCGGCGCAGCTCTCCGCCCCGACCGGCATCACCATGAATTCCTGGATGTCGATGGGGTTGTCGGCATGGGCGCCGCCGTTGATGATGTTCATCATCGGCACCGGCAGGATGCGGGCGTTGGTGCCACCGACATAGCGGTACAGTGGCAGGTCCAGCTCGGCCGCCGAGGCCTTGGCCACGGCCAGCGACACGCCCAGGATGGCGTTGGCGCCCAGGCGGGCCTTGTTAGGGGTGCCATCCAGTTCGATCATGGCGGCATCGATCGCCACCTGGTCGGTGGATTCCAGACCGCCGATGGTGTCGAAGATTTCGGTGTTGATCGAGTCGACGGCCTTCAGCACGCCCTTGCCCAGGTATCGGGTCTTGTCGCCGTCGCGCAGCTCAACCGCCTCATGGGCGCCGGTGGAGGCACCGGAGGGCACGGCGGCGCGGCCGAAGGCGCCGGACTCCAGCCGAACGTCGACCTCAACCGTCGGGTTGCCCCGGCTGTCAAGAATCTGGCGGCCCTGAATATCGATGATCGCGGACATGGGTTCTTCCCTTTATGCGTCGTGACGGCGAATGCGTCGTGGCGGGACGGTGCCCGTCATAGCCTTTAGGGGCCGCCGCAGGCAAGACCAGCAGGCGCGGTATCGCCTATGACGTTTTGAAGGCTGCGGTTGTGGGGGCGCCCGCCCCGCGTTTCCTTGGCGATCGCCACCGCTTATTCACGGGAAGATTGGCGGGCTTATTCCCGTCATGGCAGAATGCTTGCGAAATCGTCGTACGGGAGCCCGCCTCGCCGCAAGCGCCGCGCCGGGCTGGGAACCGGCGGCAGCTTGCCCCCAGCCCGTGTTCCACGCCGCCTTAAAATGACACAGCCGCCCCGATGCTGCGCCGCTTGCCGCGTGTGCCGGCATAGAACAGCGACAACTGGGCCAGATCCGCCGCCTCGTCGCCCGTGGGGATCAGGACGGGCCCGAAGCGCGCTTCGCGGCGGCCGTAATCCAGGGCCACGGGCAGCACCGGAACCCGGGCCGCGCGCGCAATGCGATAGAAACCGCTTTTCCAACGGCCGGCGTCACCCCCGGCACCGGTCTTGCCGCCCCGCGTGCCGTCCGGCGCCACGCCGATGACCAGTTGGTCGGCGGCATCGAATGCCGCGACGCAGTCGCCCACGACGCCTTGCGGCGCGGCGCGGTTCACCGGCATCACGTCCAGGAAGCGCATCAGCGGCGCCAGGGGCCCCTTGAACAGGGTGTGCTTGCCGAGCACGGTGACACGCACGCCGATGGCGAAGGCAACGGCCATGGCCACCACGAAGTCCCAGTTGGAACTGTGGGGAGCCGCGATGGCGACGAATTTTGGAATGTCGGGCACCTGCCCCACCAGACGCCACCCCATCAGGCGCATCGTCAGGCGGCCCAGGCCGCGCGTGAAGGCGTTCCCCCGCCGGGGAACCCGTGCTCCCACCGCGCCATCCATGCTGATTTCCTCCCACCGCCGCCAGTTGGTCCGGCGGCTTACGGGCGGCAGCATGACGAAGGTTCGCGCCCTTGGGAAGCCGCCCCGGCCCGCCTATACGGAGGATGGGGCCGGGCGATGAGGAACGCCCGGCCCGGTCATCCCCGGATCAGAAGACCGGGGGATCAGAAGATCGGGTTGGCCTTGGCGATACGGTCGATGGCGACCATGGTCGCCAGCTGGGCCGGCAGATCCTTCAGCGCCACCATGTTGGGGCCATCGCTGGGGGCGCAGTCGGGGTTCTCATGGGTTTCCATGAAGACGGCGGCGACACCCACGGCCAGGGCGGCGCGGGCCAGCACCGGCACGAACTCGCGCTGGCCGCCGCTGGTCTCGCCCTGGCCGCCCGGCTGCTGCACGGAATGGGTGGCGTCGAACACCACCGGATAGCCCGTCCGCGCCATGATGGGCAGGCTGCGCATGTCGCTGACCAGGGTGTTGTAGCCGAAGCTGGCGCCGCGCTCACACAGCAGGACGTTGTGATTGCCGGTGGAGGCGATCTTGGCCGCCACGTTCTTCATGTCCCACGGCGCCAGGAACTGGCCCTTCTTCACATTGACGACCTTGCCGGTCTCGCCAGCGGCCAGCAGCAGGTCGGTCTGACGGCAGAGGAAGGCCGGAATCTGCAGCACGTCCACCACTTCCGCCACCGGCGCGCACTGGTCGGCCGCGTGCACATCGGTCAGGACCGGACAGCCGAACCTCTCCCGCACCTCGGCCAGGATGGGCAGGCTCTTGTCCATGCCCAAGCCGCGCGAGGTGCTGACCGACGTGCGGTTGGCCTTGTCGAAGCTGGTCTTGTAGACGAGGCCGATGCCCAGCTTGCGCGTGATCTCCACCAGCGCGTGGCTCATCTCCATCGCGTGGTCGCGGCTTTCCAGCTGGCAAGGGCCGGCGATCAGCATGAAGGGCTTGTCGTTCGCCACTTCCAGGGCGCCGATGCGGACGGTGCGGTTCTCAGTCATGGTACTGCTCCTAAAACCAAAAAGGCCGCCGCTCATGATGCGGCGGCCCCCTGATGACTTGGTGACGGGCGTCCCCGCTCAGACCAGCCGGCTCTGCTCGATGGCGGCACGGATGAAACTGGTGAACAGCGGGTGCGGCTCGAACGGCTTGGACTTCAGTTCCGGGTGGAACTGCACGCCGATGAACCACGGGTGCGACGGGATCTCGACGATCTCCGGCAGTTCGCCGTCGGGCGACAGGCCGGAGAACTTCAGGCCCACCTTCTCCAGCTGGTCCTTGTAGGTGATGTTGACCTCGTAGCGGTGGCGGTGACGCTCCTCGATATGGTTCGCGCCATAGACATCCGCAACCTTGGAACCGGGCAGCAACTGGCAGGAATACGCGCCCAGCCGCATGGTGCCACCCAGATCGCCCTCGGCGCCGCGCTTCTCGGTCTCGTTGCCGCGCACCCATTCGGTCATCAGACCCACGACCGGGTGCTTGTACTTGTGCCCGAACTCGGACGAGCCGGCGTCCTCCAGGCCCGCCAGGTGGCGGCTGGCCTCGATCACCGCCATCTGCATGCCGAAGCAGATGCCGAAATAGGGCACGTTGCGCTCCCGCGCGAACTGGGCCGCGCGGATCTTGCCCTCGGAACCACGCTCGCCGAAGCCGCCGGGAACCAGGATGCCGTGCACCCCCTCCAGCCGCTGCACCGCACCGCCGCCCTCGAAGATTTCGCTATCGATCCAATCCAGCTTGACCTTGACGTTATTGGCGATGCCGCCGTGCGTCAGGGCTTCGGCCAGCGACTTGTAGCTGTCCAGCAGGCTGGTGTACTTGCCGACGACGGCGATGGTGACCTCCCCCTCCGGCTGGCGGACGCGGGCCGCGATCTCCTTCCAGCGGGTCAGGTCGGGAGCCTCGTCAGCCGGCAGGCCGAAGTAGCGCAGCACCTGCTCGTCAAAGCCCTGCTCATGATAGCTGACGGGCACATGGTAAATGGTGTCCACGTCCAGCGCCGCGATCACCCGCTCCTGCCGGATGTTGCAGAACAGGGCGATCTTGCGCCGCTCGTTCTCCGGAATCGGGCGGTCGGACCGGCACAGCAGGATGGACGGCTGAATGCCGACCGACAGCAGTTCCTTCACCGAATGCTGGGTGGGCTTGGTCTTCAGCTCACCCGCCGACGGGATGTAGGGCAGCAGGGTCAGGTGGATGAACAGCGCCCGCTCCGGCCCCAGATCGTTGCCCAGCTGGCGGATGGCCTCCAGGAAGGGCGTGCTCTCGATATCGCCGACGGTGCCGCCGATCTCGCACAGGATGAAATCCTCATCCTTCACGTCGCCCAGGATGAATTCCTTGATGGCGTCGGTGACGTGGGGAATCACCTGGACGGTGGCGCCCAAATAGTCGCCCCGGCGTTCCTTGGCGATCACGTTGGAATAGATGCGGCCGGTGGTGATGTTGTCCGACTGCCGGGCCGAGACACCGGTGAAGCGCTCGTAATGCCCCAGGTCCAGATCGGTCTCGGCACCGTCGTCGGTGACGAACACCTCACCATGCTGGTACGGGCTCATGGTGCCGGGATCGACGTTGAGGTAGGGGTCGAGCTTGCGCAGACGGACCTTGTAGCCACGGGTCTGGAGCAAAGCCCCCAGAGCGGCCGACGCCAGTCCCTTACCCAAGGAAGAGACAACGCCGCCGGTGATGAAAATGAAGCGCGTCATGGAAGCCTAGTTTAGCTAAAGGCCGCATGTCGGGCCAACGCGAATGCGCCGGCCCCCCGAATTGAAAGAGGCGGCTTTCGCCGCCTCCGTTAGTGTCGCCCGCCTTTACTGGCCGGTCGGAACTTTGGGCTCACCAGAGGTGGGAGCCGGGGTGGGCGTCGGCGCCGGCTGCTGCGCCGCGGGAGCCGCCGGCTGATCGCCGGAAGGCACCGTGCCGGGAGCCGGGGTGGCCGGCGCGGCGGCGGGGGCCGCAGGCAGCTGGTCGAACACCGAATCGCGATGCGTGGCGGCGCGGTTCAGCAGGGCCAGCACCAGGCTGGTCACCAGGAAGGCGCCGAAGAGGACGGACGTGGTGCGGGTCAGCAGGTTGGCGCTGCCCCGGGCCGTCATGAAGCCACCCATGGTGCTGCCGCCCATGCCCAGTCCGCCGCCTTCCGAACGCTGGACCAAGACGACGCCGACCAGCGCGATGCCGATCAGAATGTGCAAAACCAGGACGACGGTGGACATCGAAGCAGCAATCCTATCAGCAAGACCAAAATGGGAATGGCATAAACACAGGTTAGCCGGCCGCCCCGGTGGGGAGCGGCCGACCTTCGCGCATCTCTTTACCCAGTCCGAACCCGGGGCGCTAGCGGCAAGTTTCCGCGATGGCCCAGAATTCGTCCGCCTTCAAGCTGGCGCCCCCCACCAGGGCCCCGTCCACATCGTCGATGTGAAGCAGGCTGGCGGCGTTGTCCGGCTTGACGGAACCGCCATATAAGATGCGCACCGCATCCGGCTGATCAACCAGCGTCGCGAGACGGCGCCTGATCATGGAATGCATGGCTGCCACGTCCCCGGGCGTGGGCGTCCGCCCGGTGCCGATGGCCCAGACGGGCTCATAGGCCACCACGGTGTTGGCGGCCGTCGCCCCATCGGGCACGGAGTCGTCGATCATGCGGGCGATGACGTCCATGGCCCGCCCGGCGTCGCGCTCGGCCTCCGTCTCGCCGACGCAGACGATGGCGACCAGGCCGGCGCGGTGGGCGGCGGCGGCCTTGGCCTTGACATCGGCGCTCAGTTCCCCGTGCCCCTGGCGGCGTTCGGAGTGACCGACGATGACATGGCTGCAGCCGGCATCGGCCAGCATGGGGGCCCCGATGTCCCCGGTGTGGGCCCCGGAGTCCTTGCCATGGCAATCCTGTCCACCGACCTTGACCGGCGCGTCGGCCACGGCCTGGGCCACGGTATGAAGCAGGGTGGCGGGCGGACACAGCAGCATGTCGAAGGCCACCGGCCCCGCCCCCAGCATCCGGCCCGCGAGGTCGGAGGCCAACGTCGCCCCCCCCTCCCGCAGGCCGTGCATCTTCCAATTACCGACAATGAATTTGCGGCGCATTTGTTTGTTCTCCCCGAGTTTAACGCACTCAAAAGGGAAGCGATCGCGCGGGGGCCTTTATGGTTGGGCGGCCCACCTTGTCACGGTTGCCCCTGTCGTCATGCTGTAACAGTACACAGGCGGCATTTCCATGATTCCGGCCGTGACAAGACGGTGGGTCGGGGCGGCAACCCCATGCGTCAGGCCGGCCCAACCATCTATTGCCGCCCTGGGTCCCTGCTTCTATGATGCCGCGCCCTGATGGGAGGGTGGGAAATGCGGGGCCCTGGGCCCGGTTCCCACCGAAAAGCCAATTCGCAAGACGCAGCAGGCACATGCTTCAGTTCATCCGTAAATTCTCGGGCTCGTGGTTTTCCAAGATCCTGTTCGTGTTCCTGATCATCAGTTTCGGGATCTGGGGCGTGGGCCGGGTGGGCACCACGGTCAGTGATCAAGCTGTGGCGCGGGTCGGCAGCACTGAAATCACCCCCCAGGACGTTGACCGGGCCTTTCGCCAGCAGGTGAGCCGGCTGCGCCAGAGCATGCCGGAGCTGACGGCCGAGCAGGCCCGGCAGATGGGCCTGATGCGGGCGGCGCTGCAGGATGAGATCCAGCGCGCCCTGATCAAGCAGGCGACGCATGATTTCGGCCTGCGCGTCTCGGAACAGGCGGCGGCGCAGAAGATCGCCGACATGCCGGTGTTCAAGGACAAGAGCGGCCAGTTCGATCCGCTGATGATGCGGGCCCTGCTGCGCCAGAACCAGCTGACCGAGGAAGAGATCGTCGGCGAAGTGCGCGAGGACATGGCCCGCACCGAGGTGACGGAGGCCCTGGCCGCCGGCGTGCGCGTGCCGCAACTGCTGGCCCGCGAGGTGGTGCGCTATCGCGGCGAGCAGCGCGGGGCGGAGACGCTGCTGGTGGCGGACAAGGCCATGCCGGACCCCGGCATGCCCGACCAGGCGGCGCTGGAAGCCTTCCACAAGGACCAGGCCGCCCGCTACACCGCCCCGGAATACCGCGCCCTGACCGTGGTCACCCTGTCGACCGAGGCCATCGCCAAGGCGGTGGAGGTCGGTGACGAGGACCTGAAGAAGGCCTATGACGCCCGGGCCAAGGAATTCGTGAAGCCGGAACGCCGCGACCTGGACCAGGTGCTGGTCGATACCCAGGAAGAGGCGGACAAGGTGGTGAAGGCCGCCGCCGGGGGCAAGTCGCTGGCCGACGCCGCCAAGGCCGCCAACGTGACCATGCTGCCCCTGGCCGATATCGCCAAGGCCGACCTGCCGGCGGAGTTGCAGGAGACCGCCTTCTCCCTGCCGCAGGGCAAGGTGTCCGCCCCGGTGCACAGCGGCTTCGGCTGGCACGTCATCGCCGTCACCAAGATCGTGCCCGGCAGCACGCAGACGCTGGACGAGGTCAAGGCCAAGCTGGTGGAGCAGGTGAAGGCCGAGCGCGCCACCGATCAGCTGTACGACCTGTCCAACAAGCTGGACGACGCCATCTCCGGCGGCGCCTCCCTGGAGGAGGCGGCCAAGAAGGTCGACGCGACGGTGACCAAGGTCGCCGCCGTGGATCGCGAGGGCAAGGATCCGGCGGGCAAGCCCGTGACCGACGTGCCCGCCCTGCAGAAGGTGGTGCAGACGGCGTTCGGCCTGGCCTCGGGCGACACCAGCAGCACGACCGAGGGGGAGCGCAACAAGAGCTACTTCGCCGTGCGGGTCGACAGCGTGCAAGCCCCGGCCCTGAAGCCGCTGGACCAGGTGAAGGACCAGGTGGTGGCCGACTGGAAATCTTCCAAGCGCGCCGAGGCGGCCAAGGCCAAGGCCAAGGACATCGCCGACAAGCTGAAGGCCGGTGCGGCACCGGAGCAGCTGGCCAAGGACAGCGGTGCCGTCTACAAGCGCCAGCCGCCCGTGGGCCGCACGCCCCCCAAGGACAGCCCCCTGCCGGCCGACCTGGTGGACGCCCTGTTCACCCTGAAGCCGGGCGAGGTCACCAGTGGCGCCGTGCCGGATGGCCAGATGGTGGTGCGCCTGGCGGCGGTGGTGCCCATGCCCGAGCCCCTGCTGGCCGAGCGCGCCGGCATCGCCGCCAGGCAGCTGCGCGAAGGCGTGGCCGGCGACCTCTACGTCCAGTTCCTGGACGCGCTGCGCGGCCGTTACCGCATCACCGAGAACCGGACGCTGCTGCAGCGCCTTGAACACCAGGAGTAAGCCTGTCGTGACCCCCTACCCCGATGAGACGGCCTTCGGCACGGCGTACGCCGCGGGCCAGGCGCAGGTCGTCTGGACGCGGCTGGTCAGCGACCTGGAGACGCCCGTCGCCGCCATGCTGAAGCTGGCGCAAGGGCGCCCTTTCTCCTTCCTGCTGGAATCGGTCACCGGCGGCTCCGTCCGCGGCCGCTATTCCCTGATCGGGCTGAAGCCCGACCTGATCTGGAAGAGCAAGGGAAGCAAGGCCTGGATCAACCGCCACGCCGCCACCGATCCGACGGCGTTCGAGCCGCTGTCCGCCCCGCCGCTGGAGGCGCTGGCCGACGTGCTGGATGAAAGCCGCATCGACCTGCCGGCACACCTGCCGCCCATGTCGGCCGGCCTGTTCGGCTATCTCGGCTACGACATGGTCCGGCTGATGGAAAAGCTGCCGGAGAAGAATCAGGACGCGCTGGGGGTGGAGGACGCCGTCCTCATCCGCCCCACCATCATGGCCATCTTCGACAGCATCGAGAACGTGGTCACCCTGGTGACCCCGGTGCGCCCCCTGACGGGCGTATCGGCGGAGGCCGCCTATCTGGCCGCTTCGGGCCGCCTGGCCGACGCCGTGGCGGATCTGGACCGGCCCCTGCACATGGGCCATGACGCCGGCGGCGAGATCGCGGCCCTGCCCGATCCCTCGTCCAACGTCAGCCGCGCCGACTATCACGCCATGGTGGAGAAGGCGAAGGAGTACATCCGCGCCGGCGACATCTTCCAGGTGGTGCCCAGCCAGCGCTTCTCCGTCCCCTTCGCCCTGCCCCCCTTCGCGCTGTACCGCGCGCTGCGGCGCATCAACCCCTCACCCTTCCTGTTCTTCCTGGATTTCGGCGACCTGGCCGTCGTGGGCTCCAGCCCGGAAATCCTGGTGCGGCTGCGGGACGACACCGTCACCATCCGCCCCATCGCCGGCACGCGGCGCCGGGGCAAGACCCCGGCGGAGGACAAGGAGCTGGAGGCGGATCTGCTGGCCGACCCCAAGGAACTGTCGGAACACCTGATGCTGCTGGATCTGGGCCGCAACGACGTGGGCCGGGTGGCGGAGGTGGGCACCGTCACGGTGACGGAACGGTTCACGATCGAGCACTACTCCCACGTCATGCACATCGTCTCCAACGTCGAGGGCAAGCTGGACAAGTCCCGCTTCAACGCCATCGACGCCCTGGTGGGCGGCTTCCCGGCCGGCACCGTCTCGGGCGCGCCCAAGGTGCGCGCCATGGAGATCATCGAGGAGCTGGAGGGCACCCGGCGCGGCATCTATGGCGGCTGCATCGGCTATTTCGCCGCCAACGGCACCATGGACACCTGCATCGCGCTGCGCACCGCCGTCATCAAGGACGGCGTCATGCACGTGCAGGCGGGCGGCGGCGTCGTGGCCGACAGCGATCCCGAAGCCGAGTACCAGGAGACCGTCAACAAGGCCAAGGCCCTGTTCAAGGCCGCCGAGGAAGCCGTGCGCTACGCCCAGGAAAAGCGGTCGACGCGGAACATCTGAGACCCATGTTTCCACGAAAGCCGCCGGCGGGAGACCTGTCGGCGGCTTTTTCCATGACCGCGTCGCCGATTCAGCGCGCCGGCTTGATGGTCTTCATGGTGATCAGCACCTGGGTGAAATCACCGCCCTCCAGCTGCTCCGTCAATGTGCCGGTCACCGTCACATGCTTGCCGATGAAACCGTCGACCGACCGCCCCTTCGTCAGGACGATCTGCATCTTATCAACGTCCTCGAAGCTGGAGAGGTTGGTGTCGCTGTGGGGATCGCCCGCGACATCGACCGACGCGTCGAGGCGCAGCATCGGCACCCGCAGCTTCGCATCCTCCTGCGGGGTTTCGCCAAAATTGGGGGGGCCATAGTGGTCTTCGACCACCACCGTGCCGGTCAGCTCGACCACCGCTGGTTCGTATTGCAAAGACCGGGAAGCCGCGTTGGCAACCGACACCAAACCCATCAGCGCCACCATCGACGCGGCCCAAAGACACCCACGCACCATAAAATCCCCTTAGAATAGGTCCCCTTAAGGACGGACGTAAATCTCCACCCGGCGGTTTTTCTCCCGCCCCTCTTCCGTGCCGTTGTCCGCCACCGGCATCTCGGCGCCCAACCACGTGGTCAAGCCCACCCGGACGCCTTGCTGCCCCAGGGCGTCAGCCACGGCGCGGGCGCGTTGCTTCGACAGGTTGTCGTTGAAGTCCGGACGGCCCCGGCTGTCGGCAAAGCCGATCAACAGCAGCTTGTCGGGGCGGACGCCGGTGGCGGACACGAAATCCACCACCCGCGCCAAATCGCGCATGGCGCGGTTATCCAGGGCGGATGCCCCGGTGACAAACCGGAAGTTGGTGGACAGGCGTTGGGCGCCCCGCGTCAACTCCGCGAACTGCTGGGAAACGGAAGAGACGGTGACGGTCTCGGACCGGATGGTCAGGGGAACGAAACCAGTCTTTTCCACCACCGCCTGGCCTGCGGCGGATAGGGCGAATTCGGTATATTTCAGCGCCTGGGGGTTGGCCGGTGCCGCGGCCGTGTACAGGAACAGGCGGCGGGCCAGCGGATAATCCTCGGTCCCCACGGTGAAGCGGTTGGGAACCAGGGGCGTCGCCTCGGCCTCGGCGATGGCCAGGGGCTTGGTGGACCCGATGGAGGGCAGCCCCACGAAGCCGATACCGGCGGGGTCGGCGGCCACGGCGTCGGCCAGTTCGGCGCTCGCCTCATATCGCTTGGCCCCCACGATCAGCTGGGACTTGCCCAGGACCAGGGACTGGAAGGTGTCAAAGGTGCCGGACCTGTCGTCGCGGGCATAGACGTTGATGGGGCCGGGCGATCCCCCCACCTGCGACCAGTCCTTGATAAGGCCGTTGAAAATGGCGGCGACCTTGTCCTTGGACAGCGTGGCCACCCGGTTGGACCGGTTGACCACCACGGCGATACCGTCCATCGCCAGCACATGTTCGCTGGCCGGCCCCGTCATGTCCCCCTGGCCCTTCAGGCCGGACGCCTCCTCCGGCGTCACGCGGCGCGATGCCAGGGCGATGTCGGCGCCATTGGCCATCAGCGCGTCGAATCCGGTCTTGGTGCCATGGGCGGCGATGGTGATGGCGTCAAGATGGCCGGCGCGGTCGCCCACGATCCGCACGTCGCCCGGCATCTCGCCCACGACCCGATGCACATTCTGATATCCCTGGTCGCTCAGATAGGCCTCGGCCAGGCTGGGGGCCAGATTGGCACCGATGGTGTTGGAACCGGCCAGACGCAGAATCACCGTCTCCGCCGCCGGCGCCACCGCCTTGGGGGCCGGGGCGGTCGCCGCCGGCGTGGCACCGGCCGACGGTGCCGGGCCGCGCTTGCTCATCAGCCAGAGACCGCCGCCGATGATCACGGCGACGGCCAGCCCGGCCACGGCCAACAGGCCGGCCTTGCCCGGCGCGGCGCCCCCCGCCTGGGCGATCAGCAAACCCTTGCCGCATTCCGGGCACACGAAATCCTGCCCTGGTTGCCGGGCCACCGGCTTGCGGCTGTCGGCGATCGAACAATTGCCGAAATTGGTGCAATGCCCCGTCTGCCCCGTCATCAGATCGCTTCCCCTTTCAACAACCGGACGGCCGCCTTGCCGCCCTCCACGAACGCCCGGTACCGCGCCTCCTGCGGGTCCCCGCCGGTCGCCGCCTTCACCTCATCCAGGCGTGCCAGGATGCGGGCCTGCAGCGCGGCGCGCGCCTCGGCTCCCCCAAAGGCCGGTTGGGCCAAGGCGGCCGTCACGCCATCACGCAAGGGACCCAAGGTGGTAAGGTCGATACGGGCCGGGGCCTCCAGCAGGCCGGCGCCCAGCATGATGGGCTCATTGTCAAAACCGTCCGCGTCCTTGGTGACCAGCAGCAATTGGGGGGCACCGCTGGCGGTCCGGCCCTCATGCACCAGGCCGGTGGCGTCCGCCAGCAGCAGATACGGCACGGCCTCCTTCTGGACCTCGTCGCCGGTCTTGACGAACAGGGGCGGAAAGTCCTGGCCCTCACCTTCCGTATGCAGTTCCAGCCGGGCCCGGCCGGGGTTGCCGGCCAGGCGGTATTCATACCGTTCCAGCAGAAGCGGCAGGACATGGACATAGCGCGCGGGGAACAGGTTCTTGATCGAAATCATGGTGATTTCGTTCTGGCGCCCCTCCGCCTCGATGAATTCCAAATCACCCGGCTGGGCCATGCGGAAGGCCTGTTTCAGGGCGTCGACGAAGGCGGCCTGCTCCGGCGCCTTGGGCAGGATGACGACGTATTTGGCCGTCAGGGTCTGCGCGCCCGCAGGTATGCCCGGCGCCGACTTGTTGACCTCCAGCGGGTTGATCGTCAGGAAGCATCCCGCCTGGGTCACCAGCTTGGACACGAAGGCCTTGAGTTCCTGCGGATCGCCGCCAAAGCGTTCCTTCAGCTTGTCGATGATGGAAACGCCCAGGATCCGGTCCCGCGCGTTGGTCACGAGATTGGTGTGCGCCACCTGGGCGTTCTGCGCGCACACCGTCTCTATGGTGTCTGTCAGGGTGGCGGGGTCGACCCGTTCCTTGAAGGCGGTGAAGGTCTGATTGTCGCCCAGCCGCTCGATCAGGGCCGCCCGCACCTTGTTGGTCTGCGTCCGCTGCTCGGCCGCATCGGTGATCAGGGTGCGGCCCACCGACTGGACCAGCGCGGGATCGTAAAAGCGGATGAGATGGCCGCGCAAATCATCGGCCGCCGCCCCGCCCAAGCGCTGGTCTATCCCCGCTTCCACTTTCTTCAGCGCATCGCGCATGGTCGAGGCGATGGTGTCGATGACGCCCTTCAGATCGGTGACTTCGGTGACGATCTCGGCGATCAGTTGCCGGGCGAAGCCCCAGGCCTCCACCCGCGTCCGGCGGACATACAGTTCCTGCAGGTAGATGGCGTGGCTGTCCAACAGGCTGTCCGGCTTGCCGAAGACGGACTTGGACAGGAAGCCCATCTGCGCCCACGCCCGGCTGTTCTCCGCCAAACGGGCCTCCCACTCGGCGATGGCGCCGCCCAGCTTGGCCAGCGCCTCATCGATACCCGCCTGCCGCTCCCGCAGGAAGTCCAGCAGCGCCTCGACCACCCGCCCAACCTCGGCGGCGGAACGGACGCCCGTCCGCCAATCGCTGAACAACTCGCGCTCCACCTGCAGGCGGACCTCGCGCGCCATGTCCTTCTTGGCCTTCAGCTTGGTGCGGTAGAAGGTGGGGACGCCCAGGTTGCGGTAATCCTCGTCAAAGCGCTTCTGGCAGAGCTTGGCCAGCTCATCCAGCCAGGTGCTGCGCTCCCGCTCCCGCACCAGCGACTTGAAGGTGGGCAGCACCGCGTCCCATTCCTGGGTGATGGGCTTCCATTTGCGCCCGGCATCGTCCTGGGGCAGCAGCGCCACCGACAGGGTCAGGTGCTCGTCCGTCAGCAGCCAACGGGCCAGCACGTCAGCCTGGCGGACGAAGGCGCCGTAATCGACGTTGCGCGCCTCATCGACAAAGCCGACGGCCTCCTGCCAATTGTTGAAGCGCAATTGCTGGATGGCCTGACGGGCGAAGCCCAGCGTCAGATACTCCTTGATCTCCTCTTCCGGGATGGCGACCCGTTTGATGCCGAAGCTGAGGAAGCGCTTCGACCGCTCCCCCACCTTCTGTCCCGGTGCCGTCTCCGGCGCGCCATCGCCGTTCTCGGCGTTCTCCATGCGCTCCAGCGAGCGCCAACCGACCTGCGAGGCGATGATGATTTTCTGGAACAGGAAATCAGCCAGCACGCCTGGCAATTCCCGGTCCACATCGGCCTGGTAGCCGTTCTCGTTTTCATTGGCGAACAGATAAGCGCCGTTGAACGGGTCCCGCAGGTTCAGTCGTCCCCGGACACCGGTCACGTCCCACGGCTTGTAGGCGGTGGTCGACAGGGCGTTCAGTTCCAGCAACGCCACATAGCCGTTGGAATGGTAGTTGCCCGTGTCCCAGTTCGGGTTGGGATGCCGTTCCGGCAGCAGCAGGTAGGGGATGATGCGGTAGCGCAGCGAGTCGTCATAGAGGTCGCGCAGTTGCGCCAGGACGTCGATGATGGTGCCGCTGCCAGTACCCCCCGCCAGACCGGCGACGACATGGAAGGTGACCTCGCCCACGCCGGTGGATTGCAGCTCCTTGACGGCCGACTGCACCTGCTTGCGGAACTGGTCGATCTTGCAGGCGAACAGGAAACGCCCCAGGCGGCGCTTTTGTCCGCCGAGGGCGGCGCCAACGATGCTGCCCAACACCTCGCCCCAGGTGGCGCGGTCCCCGATCCAGGGTTTGATACCGGCATAGGTGTCAATATTGGCCAGCCGGGCCGACAGGTCCTCACCGAGGATACGCAGCTGGGCGCCCAGAGGAAGTTGAACCGAATACCCCAGCACCTTCCAGCTGGGATCGTCCTGGGCCATCATTTCGCCGCTGGAATCGACGTAAAGGTAGCCGACCTTCACATCCTTCGGGCTTTCCGCCCGCATCTCCGCATAGATTTGTTTGCGCAGCGCCCGGATGACTTTGCCGCCCGTGCCGCCGAGACCTATGACGAGATGCCCCATCGATTCCGCCCGTTAGCCGATACCCGCTTGTTCGGGATATACTCTATGCGGCGTTGCGGATGTATACAGATTTTTACTTGTTGCGCGTATTCGTGTGCGTCGCACCAACCAGATGAAGATTTATTACATAATTGTTTCAGGTCGATAAAGCGCCCCATGCCCCTGCGCCGGGGGACTTCGTCTCATACGGGTCCGATGAAATCAAAGCCCGCGCCCTCGACCGCGTCCTTCACTTGAACGCCGTCCAAGGGGCCGGTCACCGTCACCAATCCCGCCTCCAGATCCACCGCCACGTCCATGGTGGGACTCACCGCCTGGATCGCCTTGGTCACGGACCGGGCGCAGCCCTGGCAGGTCATGCCGTCGACTCGATAAGACGCGCTCATTCCACCCTCCAATCGCCTAACGTCCCCCGCATCTTGTTTGGGTGACCAAAGACGTCAAGTCCCCCCGGGCGCCGGTGCCACGGCGGCGGTCAGTGGCACCAGGGTGAAGCCCTTGGCGGCCAGCGTGGGCAGCCAGCGCTCCAGCGCCGTCAGGGTGACGTCGTGCGGGTGGCCGATGGCGACGGCGGTGCCGTGGTGGCGCGCCACCTCCTCCACCTTGGCCAGCATGGCCTGCACCGCCTTGGGGGACTGGTCGTCGTCCAGGAAGACATCGCGGCTGACCAGCGGCAGGTGGTAGCGGGCGGCCAGTTCCGGGCCCTTGGTGGCCGGGGTGGTCCGGCTGTCCAGGAACATCAGGCCGCGCCGCGACAGCTCCGCCAAGACGATGGCCAGCTTGCCCTCATCCGCGGTGAAGCGGCTGCCCATATGGTTGTTGATGCCGACATAGCCGTCGAAGGACGCCAGATCCGTCTCCAGCCGACGCCGCACCTCCTCATCACTGAGATCGGTGGTCAGGGCGCCGGGGCCGGGGTCGGCCTTGCCCACGGGCTCCATCGGCACATGCACGATCAGTTCGTGCCCTGCCACCCTGGCCGCACGGGTCTGTTCCGCCAGGTCGTGGGCGTAGGGCAGCCAGGCGGTGGTCACCGGCCCCGGCAGGGCGACGGCACGGGCGGAGCGTGGGCGGTCCAGCCCCAGATCGTCGATCACCAGCACGATGCGGGCGTGGGCCACCCCGGGGATGGGCGCGGGCACGGCGTTGCGCCGCCAGGCGGCGCCGGATTTGCCGCCCTCGGCCTTCGGCGGTTCCGTCCTCGGGGCCTGCGCCTGGGGCGGGGCGGCGGGCGGCAGGGCCCCCGCATATCGTTCAGGGGCATATCCTTCGGGGGCATGCTGTTCCGGAACCGGCGGGTCCCGGGGCACCGGCGGCGCGGGCGCCGTCCCCGGCAGGCGCGGGGCGTTGCCGGCGGGGGCGGTCGCCACCCCGGGCTTGACCGGGTGGCGGTGGCCCGCCACGTAGGCGCCCAGCAGCGCCACCAGGGCCGTCAGGCCGATGATGCCCGCCAGTTGCCCCCGGCTCAGCGTGATGCCGGCCCCTTTGCGCTTGCGCCGGGCCGGCGCGCGCCTGGGTCCCTTCTGTCCCGGCCGGCCCAGGGGCGGCGGCGGGGTGACGCGGCGAACCATCAGCGGGCCCGTCGGTTGGTGGAAACGGTCATGCCTATCCCTTCGCGGAAGCCCGGCGCGCATCGGCGGCCGGCCAACCCGTATTGCTGCCCACCAGTACTGCTACAGGGCGGGCACGGCTGACAATCTTCTAGGCGGCGTATGCCGGTGCGCATGGACGGCCCATCCTCATAGGCGGGCCCCCTATGCGCGGGAGCGCGCGCCCATTCCGGTTGCCCTGCCAGCGCCCCCGGGACTAGTGTAGGCCACCTTTGGCCACGTCCAATCCCCCCTGTCGGGTCCCAGATCATGCTGCTGCTCATCGATAATTACGATAGCTTCACGTACAATCTCGTCCATTACATCGGCGAGCTGGGCGCCGACGTGGCGGTTTGGCGTAACAACGCGCTGAGTGTGGATGATGCCCTGGCGCTGACGCCGGAGGCCATCGTCCTCTCCCCCGGTCCCTGCGATCCCGACCGCGCCGGCATTTGCCTGCCGCTGATCGCCGCCGCCGCGGAAAAGCGCATTCCCCTGTTCGGCGTCTGCCTGGGCCACCAGGCCATCGGCCAGGCCTTCGGCGGCCGCGTCATCCGCGCCCCAGTGCCCATGCACGGCAAGGTCAGCCAGGTCACGCATGAAGGCCAGGGCGTCATGAAGGGGCTGCCCACGCCCTTCAACGCCACCCGCTACCACTCCCTGATCGTCGAGCGGGAGACCCTGCCGGCGGAACTGGAGTCGGTCGCCTGGATCGCCGGCGGCCCCCAGGGGAATGTTGATGACGGGATGATCATGGCGCTGCGCCATCGCACCCTGCCCATCCATGGGGTGCAGTTCCATCCCGAAAGCATCGCGTCCGACCACGGCCATCAGATCCTGGCGAACTTCCTGGATCTGGCCGGCGTGGCGCGCAAGGCCGTCAAGAAGACCGGCCTGGCGGCATGAGCGGTGACATCGGCGACATGAAGGCGCTGCTCGGCCGGGTGGCCGAGGGCAAGCGCCTGTCGGAGGATCAGGCCCTGGCCGCCTTCGACATCCTCATGTCCGGCAACGCGACCCCCTCACAGATGGGGGCCTTCCTCATGGCGCTGCGCGTGCGCGGCGAAACGGTGGATGAAATCACCGGCGCGGTGCGCGCCCTCCGTGGGCGCGCGGCGCGCATCGACTGCCCCCCGGGCACCATCGACACCTGCGGCACCGGCGGCGACGCCAGCGGCACCTACAACATCTCCACCGCCGTGGCCTTCGTGCTGGCCGCCTGCGGCGTGCCGGTGGCCAAGCACGGCAATCGCGCGCTCTCCTCCAAGTCTGGCGCCGCCGACGTGCTGGGCCAGTTGGGCGTGAACGTGGAGGCGGATCTGGAGGCGGTGCGTGACGCCCTGTGGCAGGACGGCATCACCTTCCTGATGGCCACCCGCCATCACGGCGCCATGCGCAACGTGGGCCCGACGCGGGTGGAACTGGGCACCCGCACCATCTTCAACCTGACCGGGCCCCTGTCCAACCCGGCCGGCGCCAAGCGCCAGTTGATGGGTGTGTTCGCCGAACGCTGGGTGGAACCCCTGGCCCAGGTGCTGAACCGCCTGGGCACCGAGGTCGCCTGGGTGGTGAACGGCGAGGACGGGCTGGATGAGATCACCACCACCGGCGCCACCAGCGTGGCGGAACTGCGCCACGGCGTCCTGCGCCGCTTCACCGTCACGCCGGAAGACGCCGGCCTGCCCCGCGCTCGCGCCGCCGACATCCGGGGCGGCGACGCGGCGGAGAACGCGCGGGCGTTGCGCGCCCTGCTGGCGGGCCAGAAGGGCGCCTATCGTGACATTGTTCTGATCAATGCCGCCGCCGCCTTGATCGTCGCGGACAAGGCCGCCACCTTGCCCGAAGGCGTGGCCCAGGCCGCCCAGGCGCTGGATGACGGCCGCGCCGCCGCCAAGCTGGCGGCCCTGGTCCGCCACTGCCCCCTGCCGCCGGCGGCGGCGGAGGAAGCCCCTGCCGCGATGACGGCGAAGATTGAAGGAGCCCGCGCATGAGCGACGCCGCCCCCCCCCCTCCTGGCGACGTCCTGGCCCGGATTTGCGCCGACAAGCGCGAGCACGTCGCCGCCCGCAAAGCCGCCCGCCCCCTGGGCGAGGTGGAGCGGGCCGCCCGCGACGCCAGCCCCGTCCGGGGTTTCGCCCGCGCCTTGCAGGCCAAGGTGGATGCCGGCCTGTACGCCCTGATCGCGGAGATCAAGAAGGCCAGCCCCAGCAAGGGCCTGATCCGGGAGGATTTCGATCCGCCGGCCCTGGCCCGCGCCTATCAGCAGGGCGGGGCCGCCTGCCTGTCGGTCCTAACCGACGCGCCCTATTTCCAGGGGGCGGATGAGTACCTGGTGGCGGCCCGCGCCGCCTGCGACCTGCCGGTGCTGCGCAAGGACTTCATGCTGGACACCTATCAGGTGGCCGAGGCCCGCGCCCTGGGCGCCGACTGCATCCTGCTCATCATGGCGGCGCTGGACGACGCCCAGGCGTTGGAGCTGTATGACGCCGCCACCGGCTGGGGCATGGATGTGCTGGTCGAGGTGCACGACAGCGCGGAGATGCGCCGGGCGCTGGAACTGCCAGGCGGCCTGCTGGGCGTGAACAACCGCAACCTCAAGACCCTGGCGATCGACCTCGCCACCACGGAGATGCTGGCCGGCATGGTGCCGCCGGGCCGGCACCTGGTGGCGGAAAGCGGCCTCTACAGCCCGCAGGATCTGCTGCGCATGGAGATCGTCGGCGCCCGCCGCTTCCTGGTGGGTGAATCACTGATGCGGCAAGCGGACGTCGCGGCCGCCACCCGCGCCCTGCTGGGCCTGGACACGGCTGTCGAGGCCTGACCGACATGGCGGAAGAGACCGGCGGTTTCACCCATTTCGACGCCGCCGGCCAGGCGGTGATGGTCGACGTCTCCGACAAGGCCGAAACGGAACGCCAGGCCACCGCCCGCGGTCGGGTGATCATGAAGGCGGAAACCCTGGCGCTGATCCAAGCCGGCCAGATGGGCAAGGGTGACGTGCTGGGCGTGGCGCGCCTGGCGGGCATCATGGCGGCCAAGCGCACGCCGGACCTGATCCCGCTGTGCCATCCGCTGGCCCTGACCAAGGTGACGGTGGACCTGACCTGCCTGCCCGAGGAATGCGCCGTGGAGATCGAGGCCACGGCCAAGCTGAAGGGCCGCACCGGCGTGGAGATGGAGGCGCTGACCGCCGTCAGCGTCGCCGCCTTGACCCTTTATGACATGTGCAAGGCGGTGGACAAGGGCATGGTCATCGCCGGTATCCGCCTGATCGCCAAGGATGGCGGCAAGAGCGGCCCCTATCGCGCGGAAACTCCCTGACCATAGGTCACGCATGATCCCTGTTGACGAAGCGCTCGCCCGCATCCTGGCCCACTTCCAGCCCTTGGGCGGCGAGATGGTGGGGGTGGGTGACGCGCTGGACCGGGTGCTGGCCGGCGACGTGGTGGCACGGGTGACCCAGCCGCCGGCCGCCGTCTCCGCCATGGACGGCTGGGCGGTGCGGGGGGGCGACATCGCGACGCTGCCGACCACGCTGGCCCGCATCGGCGAGGCGCCGGCCGGCCGGCCCTACGTCGGCGGCGTGGGGCCCGGCCAAGCCGTGCGCCTGTTCACCGGCAGCGTCATCCCCGACGGCGCCGACACCGTGGTGCTGCAGGAGGATTGCGACGATCTGGGAACCACCGTCCGGGTGCGCGAGGGCACGCCGGGCCGCTGGGTCCGCGCCGCCGGGCTGGACTTCACCAGCGGATCGGTGGGCCTGAAGGCCGGCCGCCGGTTGACGGTGCGCGACCTGGCCCTGGCGGCGGCCATGAACCATCCCTTCCTCACGGTGCATCGCCGTCCCCGCGTCGCCATCCTGGCCACAGGCGACGAGGTGGTGATGCCGGGGGAACCGCTGGGCCCCGGCCAGATCGTCAGCAGCAATGGCCTGGCGCTGGCCGCCCTGGTGCAGCGATATGGCGGCATACCGGTGAACCTGGGCATCGCCCCCGATGACGCCGACACCCTGGCCACCCTGGCGCGGGGTGCCGCCGGCTGCGACCTGCTGGTCACCACCGGCGGCGCGTCGGTCGGGGACCATGACCTGGTGCGCGGCACGCTGGCGGCCCAGGGCCTGGATCTCGATTTCTGGAAAATCGCCATGCGGCCGGGCAAGCCGCTGATGTTCGGCCGCATGGGCGCAACGCCGCTGCTGGGCCTGCCGGGCAATCCCGTCTCCAGCCTGGTGTGCGCCACCCTGTTCCTGGTGCCGGCCTTGCGCCGCCTGCAAGGTCTGGAGCCCGCGTCCGTGCCGCTGGCGCGGGCCGTCCTGGCGGCCCCCCTGCCCGCCAACGACCGGCGGCAGGACTATCTGCGGGCCGCGCTTACGCCCAGCGAGGGGCCTTTGCCCCTGGCCACCCCCTTCGCCCACCAGGACAGCGCGATGCTGAGTCGCCTGGCGGCGGCGGATTGCCTGATCGTCCGCGTCCCTCATGCCCCCCCGGCCCAGGCCGGCGTGATGGTGGACATCGTCCCGCTGGACGAGATTTAGGGCCGTCGGTCCTCCATCGCCCAAAATTTGTCACTCTGATATGGTTTTTCATCGCTAACGCTTGACGCCAGCCGTGAACCAAAATAGAACATGACCAGTACGTTTCGGGTTTGTTCCATATATAGCGGCTCGACTTGGCGAAGGGGACGATATGCTGACGCGTAAGCAACAGGAGCTTCTGCTGTACATCCACCAGCACCTGGGCGAAGGCGGCGTGTCCCCCTCATTCGATGAGATGAAGGACGCGCTGGGCCTCAAGTCCAAGTCTGGCATCCACCGCCTGATCACCGGGCTGGAGGAGCGGGGCTTCATCCGCCGCCTGCCCCACCGCGCCCGCGCGCTGGAGGTGCTGCGGCTGCCGGAGACGACGCCCGCGCCCAAGAAGGTCGCCGCGGCGGCTGACGTGGAACCCCGCTTCAAGCCCAATGTCATCAAGGCGGACTTCCAGGCTGGCTTGCCTGGTCGCGACGTCGGCGATGCCGTCGGCTCCGTCAGCTTGCCGCTCTATGGCCGCATCGCCGCCGGCTTGCCCATCGAGGCGCTGCGCGACAGCGGCACCTCCATCGACATCCCGGTCTCCATGCTCGGCATCGGCGAGCACTATGCCCTGGAAGTGGCGGGCGACAGCATGGTCGAGGCCGGCATCCATGACGGCGACACGGTCATCATCCAGCGCTGCGAAACGGCGGAGAACGGCGCCATCGTCGTGGCCCTGGTGGACGCCGCCGAGGTGACGCTGAAGCGCCTGCGCCGCAAGAACAACTCCATCGCGCTGGAGCCCGCCAACCCCTCCTACGAGACGCGGGTGTTCGGCGCCGACCGGGTACGGGTGCAAGGTCGCCTGGTGGGACTGTTCCGCCGCTATTGATCGCCCCCTGACCACAGATACAAGCCAAACGGCCCTGGTGACCTCAGTCCCAGGGCCGTTTGCTTTGCGGGTCGTGCACGGTTTCGATGCGGACGCCGCCTCGTTCGAAATACAGGGCATGGGCGCCACGGGCGGCCAGCACGTCGGGGCCGATGACGCGCGGCGCGTCACACCCCGCTGTCGGCACGCGCGAGATCACCAGGTCCGCGTTGTCACAATCCTCCGCCAGGGCATCACGGGTCCAGGCGATGGCGACCAGGCGGCCGTCCGGCTGGGCCGGATCCTGCCGGTTGGGGTGGTACAGGTCGGGATGGTAGAGGCAGCCCAGGCTGTCGCACCGCAGGCTGCCATCGTCGGTGCCCACGGTGGGCCAAGCGGGCGGGCGCCCATCGCCACCGTCCCGCTTGCCCCAGGTCTCGACCTCGAAACCACCGCCCCGGGAGGAGGAGAGCCAGAGCTTGCCACCCCCGTCGCGCACCGCCACCATGGTGCCGCCGCCCGAGACCACCATGTCCGGCCGGGGCGTCAGCGGCGCCAGCAGGCAGCCCAGCGCGATGGGTGTCAGGCCCAGCAGGCGCCAGCGCCGCCGCCACAGCGCCAGCCATAGGCCGCCCAGGACCAACAGGGCGAAAGCCGCGTCGGACAAGGCGGCGCTGTGCAGGGCCGCGCCCGGCAGGGCGGCGGTGACGCGCGCCGTCCACAGGATGCCCTGGCAACCCCAGCCAATCATGTCGATGATCCAGCCCTCCAGATGGAAGGGCATGGCGACATAGGCCAACAGGCACAGCGGCATGATCCACAGCTCGGTGATGGGGATGCCGATCAGGTTGGCGAGCACGCCGTAATTGGCCACCTGTTGGAAGTGGTAGAGGCAGAAGGGCATGGTGGCGATGGTCGCCACCACCGACGTCAGGCACAGCCCGCCGACGAACAGCAGGGCCCGCCGGCCCCAGCCGCCGCCCTCGCGCCAGCGGCTCAAGGGCGCGCGCAACACCTCATAGGTGCTGATCAGTGCGAGGACGGCGCCGAAGCTCATCTGGAAGCTGGGCCCCGGCAGCTGTTCCGGCTGATACAGCAAGCAGAGGATGCCGGCCACGGCGATGGCCCGGGGGCTCAGGACCGAGCGGTCGGCCAGGATGGCGACCATGGCCAGCGCCGTCATGAGGACGGAGCGCAAGGTGGGCACCTGCGCGCCCACCAGCATCATGTACGCCAGCGTCGCCAGGATGGCGAAAGCCGCCGCGATCTTCTTGATGGGGTACCGCAGGGCGCCCCCTTCCCACAGCGCCAGGGCCGCCCGGGCCAGGAAATAGAACAGCGCCGCCACCAGGCTGATGTGCAGGCCGGAGATGGACAGGATGTGCTGCAGGCCGGAGACGCGCATGGCCTGCAAATCGTCGGGCGGAATACCCGTCTGCTCGCCGTTCAGCAGGGCGATGGCGATCATGGCCGGCGCCCCGCTCAGACGGGCGGCCACGCGCTGGGCGATCAGTTCGCGCAAGGCGACCACCCGGTCATTCACCCAGCCGGCCAGGCCCACCGGCGCCGGCGCCACCACCTCCGGCGTCTTGAAGGCGAAGCCCACGGCGCCGATACCCTGATAGAAGGCGGAGCGGCGGAAGTCATAGGCGCCTGGCTCCGGACTGTCGGGTGGCGGGCGCAAGGCCGCCAGGATACGCACCCGCGTGCCCGCCGGCGGGGCGGCGTCGGTGGGGCGCAGGCGGATGCGTACGGCAGGCGGCGTCACCTCCGGCGCCAGGCGGGGGATGCGCGGATCGGCCAAGGTGACGCGTACGCCCTTGTCCAGCCGCTCCACATTGGCGACGCGGCCTTCCACCGGCACGGGGCCCAGGGGACGTTGCAGGATGGGGGTCATCAGCCAGGTGGTGCGGGCCTGCACCACCGTGAAGCCCAGGCCCAACGCCAGCAGGGCGCCCAGCGCCAGGCGCGCGACCAGACGATCCCCCGCCAGGAGCCAGAGCCCGAACACGCCCAGGGTGAAGATCAGGCCGGCCCAGGGCGGCGGTTCCCCCGGCAGGCCGAAATACAGGGCGATACCGCATCCCAGGAAGACCGGTACCCAAAGGACCCAACGCTCCCGCTCTTCCGCCAGATTGACATACGCTGATGTCACAATGCTGGCTAACGCGGCGAGCACACGATGTGTGATCCGCATCACATCTGAAGCGGGCGGCCCGGGGCCAAATTCGCTCCGCCCAGTAGCTAAATAGGATGCCGCCTCCCAGCCCTCTCCCTGGCCCCCCAGCGTAAAATCCGGGGAACTGCCAGACTGTCCAGCGGGGTCCGCCTCAGGGTGCATCTTCGTTCCGGGTGTGCTATCTCAGCGGCTTCCGCATCCTGGTGATGCGCCCCTGGCGGTTCCCCTGCCGCCGGACCAGATCACCAGCTATCTCGATATTCGCGTCGCGTCGTCAACCTTTGGATGACGTCCTCTCGGGCAAACATGCCGAAAGAGGGGGTGAACATCCGTATGGCTCAGGACGAAGCGCCGCCGCCCGCATGCCGGAGAGTGCGTTTCCCATGAGTGTCGTCACCCGTTTCGCCCCGTCCCCCACCGGCTATCTGCACATTGGCGGCGCCCGTACCGCCCTGTTCAACTGGCTGTACGCGCGCCACCATGGCGGCACCTTCCTGCTGCGCATCGAGGACACCGACCGGGCGCGTTCCACCCAAGCCGCGGTCGACGCCATCATCGATGGCCTCAGCTGGCTGGGCCTCACCTGGGACGGCGACGCCGTCAGCCAGTTCGAGCGCCGGGAGCGCCATGCCGAGGTGGCCCACGCCATGCTGGCAGAGGGCAAGGCCTATCGCTGCTACTGCTCCCCGGCAGAGCTGGAGACCATGCGCGAGGAGCAGAAGGCCGCCGGCCTGCCCATGCGCTACGACGGCCGCTGGCGCGACCGCGACGCGTCGGAGGCGCCCGCTGGCGTCGCCCCCGTCATCCGCCTCAAGGCCCCGCGTGAGGGCGAGACGGTGCTGCAGGACAAGGTCCAGGGCGAGGTTCGGGTGCAGAACAGCCAGCTGGACGACATGGTGCTGCTGCGCGCCGATGGGACGCCGACATACATGCTGTCGGTGGTGGTGGACGACCAGGACATGGGCGTCACCCAGGTCATCCGCGGCGACGACCACCTGACCAACACCTTCCGCCAGTTGCAGATCTATCAGGCCATGGGGTGGACGCCGCCGGACTTCGCCCACATTCCCCTGATCCACGGGCCCGACGGCGCCAAGCTGAGCAAGCGCCACGGCGCCCTGGGCGCTGAGGCCTATCGCGACCTTGGCTACCTGCCGGAGGCGCTGCGCAACTACCTGCTGCGTCTGGGCTGGGGCCATGGCGATGATGAGATCATCAGCACCGAGGATGCGATCGCCTGGTTCAACCTGGAAGGCATCGGCCGCTCACCGTCGCGCATGGATTACGCCAAGCTGGACAATCTCAACGGCCACTACATCCGCCTGGCGGACGACGACCGGCTGGTGGGCCTGATCAGCCCGCGATTGGTCACGGCCCTGGGACGTGACCTGGGCGACGCCGAGCGCGACGTGCTGCGCCGCGCCATGCCGGGCCTGAAGCAGCGCGCCAAGACCTTGGTGGAACTTGCCGCTGGCGCCCAGTTTTATGTCACCGCCCGGCCCCTTCCGCTGGATGAGAAGGCCACCCAGCTCCTGTCGGCCGACGCCCGCGCCCAATTGGCGGTGATCGCCGGCCGCCTTAAGAACGCGCCGGACTGGACCGCGGCGACCCTGGAAGGGATCGTCCGCGCCTACGCCGAAGAAGCGGGCCTGAAGCTGGGCAAGGTGGCCCAGCCGCTGCGCGCCGCCCTCTCCGGCTCCACCGTCTCGCCGCCGATTTTCGAGGTGGCGGAAGTGTTGGGCCGGGATGAGACCCTGGCCCGTATCGGCGATGTCGCAGGGGGTGTCTGAGCCCCCTGGCCATCATTGCCTTCGGCGGTGCGGAACACTACACTCCGCACCGCGTCATAAGACCAATAAGGGGCAGAGGGCCCCACCTCGTATAAACAAGGACGTGCCGAAATGAGCGATACGACGACCCCGGCGGCCGGAAAGAAAACGGTCACCCTCACCGACAACCAAACCGGTAAGTCATTTGAATTCCCGGTCATGCACGGCACGACCGGCCCTGACGTGGTCGACATCCGCAAGCTCTATGCCGAGACGGGCTACTTCACCTACGACCCCGGCTTCACCTCGACCGGCAGCTGCGAGTCCAAGATCACCTTCATCGATGGCGACAAGGGTATTTTGCTGCACCGCGGCTATCCCATCGAGCAGTTGGCCGACAAGAGCGACTTCATGGAAGTCTGCTACCTGATGCTGCACGGTGAACTGCCGAACGCCAAGGCGAAGTCCGAGTTCGAGCGGTCCATCACTTATCACACCATGGTGCATGAGCAGCTGTCGCAGTTCTTCCGTGGCTTCCGCCGCGACGCGCACCCGATGGCCGTGATGTGCGGCGTGGTCGGCGCCCTGTCCGCCTTCTACCACGACAGCACCGACATCGAGGATCCGCGCCAGCGCATGGTGGCCTCCCACCGCCTGATCGCGAAGATGCCGACCCTGGCCGCCATGGCCTACAAGTACTCGATCGGCCAGCCCTTCGTGTACCCGCGCAACGACCTGGGCTATGCTGAGAACTTCCTCAACATGACCTTCGGCGTCCCCTGCGAGCCGTACAAGATCAACCCGGTCATCGCCAAGGCGATGGACAAGATCTTCATCCTGCACGCCGATCACGAGCAGAACGCCTCCACCTCTACGGTGCGCCTGGCGGGCTCCTCCGGCGCCAACCCCTTCGCCTGTATCGCCGCCGGCATCGCCTGCCTGTGGGGCCCCGCCCACGGCGGCGCCAACGAGGCGGTGCTGAAGATGCTGGCGGAGATCGGCCACAAGGACCGGATCCCCGAGTTCATCGCCCGCGCCAAGGACAAGAACGACAGCTTCCGCCTCATGGGCTTCGGCCACCGGGTCTACAAGAACTACGACCCGCGCGCCAAGGTCATGCAGCAGACCTGCAAGGAAGTCCTGGCCGAACTGGGCATCAAGGACGACCCGCTGCTGGACATCGCGGTGGAGTTGGAGCGCATCGCGCTGGAAGACCCGTACTTCGTCGAGAAGAAGCTGTACCCGAACGTCGACTTCTACTCGGGCATCATCCTGAAGGCCATCGGCTTCCCGACCAGCATGTTCACCGTGCTGTTCGCCCTGGCCCGCACCGTGGGCTGGATCGCCCAGTGGCAGGAAATGATCGCCGACACCTCGCAGAAGATCGGCCGTCCGCGTCAGCTGTACACCGGCGCCACCGCCCGGGACTATGTCCCGGTCGAACAGCGCTAAGCCCCCGGAAAAGGCGGACAGGACGATGGCCGAGCGGGTCTATCCCAGTACTGGCGATAACGGTGCCGGCGGCAGCCGGCCCCAGCCCCGCGCCCGCATCCTGCCCGCCCGTTCCCTGGAAGGCCCGCCCCCGGCCAACGACAACCCCGTGCCCCCTGGCCGGCGGTTGAAGCGGCTGGCCTGGGCCACCTTCGCCACCTTGGGCGTGGTCCTGGGCGTCGCGGCCACCGTCGTGTCCATGCTGCACTGACGGCGACCGTGAAGCCCCTCATATCCGAAGGGAAAGGTCGTCCGGGAAACCGGGCGGCCTTTTTCTTGGCCCTCTGCCTGCTGACGGCCCCCCCCGCCGCAGCCACGGACGGACCGGTGGTGACGGCCCCGGCGGTGACAGGCCTCGACCATATCCCCATCGCCGTGAACGATCTGGACACGGCCGCCGCCCGCTTCCGCGCCCTGGGCTTCGCGCTGAAGCCGGGGGTAACGCACGCGGACGGCATCCGCAACCAGCACGTCAAATTTCCCGATGGCACGGAACTGGAACTGATCACCGCGCCAACGGCGACGGACGAGCTTACCGCTGACTATCGCCGCCTATTGGCCGCCGGCGACGCCCCCGCCTTTCTCGGCCTCTACGCCCCCGATCACGATGCATTGCCAGCAGTGCTGGCATCGCTGGCGCCCGGCTATCACCGCGATGGGCCCATGGTCGGCTTCCCCACCAATGATCCGCTGCATTTCCTTTTCTTCTGGCATCGCAACCAGTCACCCACCGACCGGCCGGAGCACTTCGCGCATGCCAATGGCGGCCAATCGCTGATCGGCGTCTGGCTGGCCAGTGATGATGCCAGCCTGCCCGCGCTGCTGAGCGGTCTGGGCGGCGTACGCGATGTCGGCCTGGCCTGTACGCCCGACTGTATGATGCGGCGCCAGTGGCGGTTTCAGGAAGGCACCATCACCTTGTTGCCGGCAGACCGGCAGCGCCTTCCCGGCCGCCCCGTGGTTGGCGCCGTCATCCGCGTGGCCAGCCTGGAGCAAGCCCTGGCCGCGGTGAAGGCGGTCATCCCGGCGCCAACCGTCGTCCACGCGGCCGAGGGCGACAGCATCCTGATCCCACCGGACACGACCGCCGGCCTGTGGCTGGAATTGCGCGCGGTTCGCCCGTAACCTCACCGACCTGAAGGCGGCGCGGCTTGATCACCCGGGGGAGGCGCGCGCTGGTCCTGGCAACCGGCGTCAGCGGCACCGTTCCCGCCTGCGCGATGGGGCTTATCAGCAACTGTTCATTCAGCTGCACAGCCCATCCAGATTTACCGCCATTATCGAACAGCGAAAGAACGGGCAAAGATCAGGTCCCAAACTCAAGGAGACCGATCATGCCCATCACCCCCTCCGGTTCGTTCACGCTGGGCGACCTGACAGTGAACCGGCTCGGCTATGGCGCCATGCAGTTGGCCGGGCCCGGCGTGTTCGGGCCGCCCAAGGATGTCGGGGCGGCCCTGGCCGTGCTGCGCGCCGCCGTGGCCGCCGGGGTCAACCATATCGACACCAGCGACTTCTATGGACCGCACGTCACCAACCAGCTGATCCGCCAGGCCCTGCATCCCTATCCCGACGATCTGGTCATCGTCACCAAGATCGGTGCCCGGCGGGGCGCGGACGGGTCGTGGCTGCCGGCCTTCTCCCGCGAGGACCTCACCCAGGCGGTGCATGACAACTTGCGCAACCTGGGTCTGGACGTGCTGGATGTCGTTAATTTCCGCTGCATGCTGAACGTGCACCATCCGGTCGAGGGCTCGCTGGAAGAGCCGCTCAGCACACTGGCCGACCTGCAGCGGCAAGGGCTGATCCGCCATATCGGGCTCAGCAACGTCACGGCCAAACAGGTCGCCGATGGCCAGCGTATCGCCCCCATCGTCTGCGTACAGAACCAGTACAACCTGGCGCACCGGGCGGACGACGCCTTCATTGACGCGTTGGCCAGCCAAGGCGTCGCCTACGTGCCATTCTTCCCCCTGGGCGGGTTCACCCCGCTGCAGTCCTCCACCCTGTCGGATGTGGCGGCGCGGCTGGAGGCCACGCCCCTGCAAGTGGCGCTGGCCTGGCTGCTGCGGCGGGCCCCCAACGTGCTGCTGATCCCCGGCACCTCCTCCCTCGCGCATCTGAAGGAGAACCTGGCGGTGGCACGGCTGTCGCTCCCCAAGGATGCCATCGCCGACCTGGACAAGGTGGCGGGCTTGGCCCAGGCCTGATACCGGCACGCCCGGGCGCTAGGCCTCCAGCGCCCGGGCCAGCACCTCGAAGATGCGGGGGTTGTCGCACTGCGCGACGTTGAAGCGCAGGAAGCCGTCGGCGCTGTTGGTCAGACTGAAGACGTCACCGGGGGCCAGCACCACGCCCTGTTCCAGCGCCTGGCGCGCCACGGCGACCGAGGACACGCCCGGCGGCAGGGCCGCCCACAGGAACATGCCGCCCCGGGGTTCCGTCCACGGTCGCAGGCCCAGGGCGTCCAGCCGGCGCAACGTACGGCCCATGGCCTCGGCCAGCCGGCCGCGTACACCCTCCATATGCCGGCGATAGCTGCCGTCGGTCAGCAACTGGTGCACCACCCGGGGGTTGGTGGTGGCGTTGCCGAAGGCGGTGGCCAGCTTCACATCGGCGATGCCCTGGATCCAATCCCCCCGCGCCACGACATAGCCACAGCGCACGGCGGCCGACAGCGTCTTGGAGAAGCTGCCGATGTGGATCACCCGCTCCAGTCCATCGAAGGCCGCCAGGCGGGGCGTCGGTTCCGCCTCGAAGTCGGAGAAGATGTCGTCCTCGACGATTAGGATGTCGTGGGCGGCGGCGCAGGTCAGCAGCTTGTGCGCCACCGGTGCCGTCAGGCTGGCGCCGGTGGGGTTGTGCAAGGCGGCGTTGGTGATATAGAGCCGCGGCCGATGGGTGGCGGCGGCCTGGGCGAAGGCGGTCAGATCCGGCCCGGTGGGTGTATAGGGCACCGGTACCGCCCGGGCACGATGGGCGGCCACCACGGTCTTGAAATTGTAATAGCAGGGATCGTCCAGCAGGACGGCGTCGCCCGGCTCCAGCAGATAGCGGCAGATCAGGTCGATGGCCTGGCTACCGCTGTCGGTCAGCAGGATCTGCTCCGCCCCGGCGGTGATGCCGCGGCTGGCGAACCGGTCGGCCAGATGGCGACGCAAGGGCGGGTGGCCCAAGGGCGTATCATACTCCAACAGGGCGGCGGCCGGCGCCCGCGCCAGGGCGCGGAAAGCCCGGCGGATGGCCTGCTCCGGCATCCAGTCGCCGGGTAGCCAACCGCAGCCGGGCTTCAGCACCCCCTCGCCCGGTTCCAGCGCCTGGCGCATCAGCCACAACGGATCCACCGCCCGGTCCGGGGGCGGATCCACCCCCGCCAGTGCCGCCCCCATCAGGGCCAGCGGCGCCACCCGCTTGGCGACATAGAAGCCGGACCCCGGCCGCGCCGCCAGCACGCCCTCCGCCACCAACCGGTCATAGGCCTCCACCACCGTGGATTTGGAAACGCCCAGGCGTTGGGCCAGATCGCGAATGGAGGGCGCGCGGGCGCCCGGAGGCAACAGCCGACCGTCCACCCGCGCGCGAATGTCGGCCATCACTGTTTCCACCAGGCTGCACCCGGCGGGTGCCTTGATCGACTGTATCGCCATTTGAACCAGTACAGTTTGGTGGAACCGTACCGAACCATACCTTGTGGGCTGACCGGTGGAAAGGCAGCATCGCCATCCTTGATCCCCCAGGATACCGCGCCATGACCGACACCACCGCCGCCCCCGCGACTATCGCCGCCCCGCTGTCACCCGCGCGCCAGCCAGCCGCCGGCTTCGTCTATGGCCTGGTCGGCGTCATCATTTTCAGCGGCAGCCTGCCGGTGACCAAGATCGGCCTGTCAGGTCTGGACGCCAGCTTCCTCAGCCTGGCGCGGGCGGCCATCGCCGGGGTCATCGCCTTGGGTTTGTTGGCCGCGCTGCGCCCCCGCCGTCCCACCTGGCGCGATATACCGGCCTTGGCGGTGGTCGCGGGCGGCGCCGTGGTCGGCTTCCCCTTGCTCTCGGCCCTGGCCATGCGGTCGATGCCCAGCACCCACGCCATCGTCTTCAGCGGTCTACTGCCCATCTCCACCGCCGTCTTTGGTGCGCTGCGCGGCGGCGACCGGCCGCGCGCGGCGTTCTGGCTATTCTCCTGCGGCGGGGCCGTCGCCATCGCCACCTATGCCCTGGCGCCGGCCATCCTGGCGGGAGGCTTCCGTCTCGCCCCCGGTGACGGCCTGATGGTCCTGGCCGTCGCCGTCTGCGGCCTGGCCTATGCGGAGGGTGCCCGGCTGTCGCGGCATCTGGGCGGTTGGCCGGTCATCTGCTGGGCGCTGGTGCTGTCGCTGCCCCTGATGGCGCCGCTGGCCTGGACCACCTTCCCCGCCGACTGGCAGGCCGTGCCCATGCCCGCCTGGCTGGCGCTGGGATACGTCACCCTCTTCAGCATGCTGATCGGGTTTTTCTTCTGGTATCACGGCCTGGGCCTGGGCGGCACGGCGGCGGTGGGGCAGATTCAGCTGCTGCAGCCCTTCTGCAGTTTCGGCGTCGCGGCCCTGCTGCTGGGCGAACCCGTGGGGCCCGCCGTGCTGGGCACCGCCCTGGTGGTGGTGCTGTGCGTGGCTGGCGCCCGGCGTGCCGCGCGCCGACTATAGTTTCGCTACGTCAAGCCCGCCTGTTCCGCCTCACGCTCGCGGGCGTGGATGACGCGCATGACGACCTCGGCGGCGCGACGGCTGGGCGGGGTATCGCCCTGCCCCAGCCACGCCGCCACCTCGGCCACGCCCTCGATCTGTTCCTGGCGGGCGGCGGGGTCGTCCAGCAGGCGTCCCAAGGTCTCCGCCAAGCGCGAGGGTCGACACTCCTCCTGCAGCAGTTCCGGCACCAGCATGCGGTTCAGCATGATGTTGACCAGGTTGACGAAGCGCACCTTGATCAGCCCGCGATAGAGGCGATAGGTCAGGGAATGGATGCGATAGGCGATCACCGCCGGCAGTCGGGCGAGCGCCAGTTCCAACGCCACCGTGCCCGACGCAGCCAGCGCCGCTTCGCTGGCGGCGAAGGCGTCGTACTTGTCCTGGTCCCCCTCCAGCACCACGGTGGGCAGGGGCCAGGTCTTGACCGCCGCCTCCACCAGGGCCTTGGTCGCCGGCACGGTGGGCACCGCCGCCACCACGCGCGGCAGTCGCGGCGCCAGAATGTCCAGCGCGCCCTTGAAGTCGGGCAACAGCTTGGTCACCTCGCTGCGCCGGCTGCCGGGCAGGATGGTGATGACGCGGGTGTCGCTACCGAGATGATGCTTGGTCCGGAAACGGTCGGCGTCACCGGCATCCGCCCCACTCTCCACGATGGGATGGCCGACGAAACTGCAGTCCAGCCCGACCTTCTCGAAATAGGGCGGCTCGAAGGGCAGCAGGGCCAGCAGATGATCGAGGAACTTGGCGATCTTGGCCGCGCGGCCCGGGCGCCAGGCCCAGACCGTGGGCGCCACATAGTGGATCAGCGGGATGTCGGGATTGGCCTTCTTGACCCGGCGCGCAACACGGAAGCAGAAATCCGGCGCGTCGATGGTCACCACCGCCGCCGGCTTCATCTCCAGGATGGCCTGTTCCGTCTCCTTCATGCGGCGCAACAGGTTCGGCAGCTTGGGCAGCAGTTCGGCCAAGCCGAACAGGGCCAGCTCCTCCATGGGGAACAGGCTCTGCAGGCCCTGGGCCTTCATCCGTTCCCCGCCGACACCGGCGAAGCGGATGGCGCCGAACGTCTCCTGCTTCAAGGCCAGCATCAGCCGGCCGCCCAACACATCGCCCGACGGTTCCCCCGCGACGAGGAAGACCAAAGGCACGTCCTCGTTCATACCGCCTCCGTAACAATACCGGTGACGAACAGGCCGGCAGCGTCAGCCGCCTGTGCCACCTGTTCCCGGCCCAAGGTCAGGGTGCCCCCCGCCTCCACCGCGATGCCGCGGAAGCCGTGGGCCGCCGCCGTCCGCACCGTTGTAACGCCGATGGTGGGCAGATCCAGGCGGATGTCCTGCTGGGGTTTGCGCATCTTCACCAGGATGGGCCCCGGCCCTTCGCGCCGCAGGGCGCCGCAGCGCTCGATCAAGGCGTCGGTCCCCTCGATGGCCTCGACACCCAGCACCAGCCCCTGCTGCACCACCACCGCCTGGCCCACATCCAGCGCCCCCAGGGCACGGGCCACGGCCACGCCATGGCGGATGTCAAGCGCCGCCGCCGCGTCGGGGGCGAGCGCGCCCATGGGACCGGCGGGGCTGAGCAAGCCTTGCACCAGATCCTGCACGGCGACGACGCGGAAGCCCTCCTCCTCCAGCGTCGCCACCACGGCGCGCAGGATGCCGTCGTCCCCCAGCGCCTTGGCGCCAATGCGGGCGAAGAATTTGGCGGCGAACCAGTCGGGACGCATTTCTGCCAGGCTGGGGCGGTGCACGCGGCCGGCCAGCACGATCTCGGTGGCCCCCTCGGCGCGCAAGCGCTCCAGGATGGCGCCGGCGGCACCGATGCGAAAGGCGGCCTGCGGGGCGTCCGGCGGCACGACGGCGCCCTGGCCCTCCAGCGCCACGACGAAGACCTCGCGCCCCATCGCGCGGCAGGTTTCGACCAGCCGCGCGGGCAGGTCACCACCGCCCGCCAGTATCCCCAGTTTTACGGGGGTGTCGGGCATCAGCGCGGCTGGCACAAAGCGCGCCCGCCGCGGCCGCGGATAAAGGCCAGGACCTCCCCCACAACGGCGGCCGGGTGGGCCGTTTCCACCGCCGCCATGCGGTCGGCCAGTGTGCCGTCGTGGCCGAAGATGCCATCGAAGGCGGTGCGCAGGGCCTGGACATCCTCACGCGAGAACCCCCGGCGGGTCAGCCCCACCAGATTCAAGCCCGCCAGGAAGGCGCGGTCGCCCTTCACCAGGCCATAGGGGATGACGTCGCTTTCAACGCCCGACATCCCGCCGATCATGGCATGGGCGCCGATGCGGACCCACTGATGCACGGCGGACAGGCCGCCCAGGATGGCGTTGTCGCCCACCTCGACATGGCCGCCCAGGGTGGCGTTGTTGGCCAGGATGACGTTGCTGCCGACGATGCAGTCGTGCGCCACGTGGGATGATGCCATGAACAGGCAACCGTCGCCCACCCGTGTCACCATGCCGCCACCTTCCGTACCGATGTGCATGGTCACATGCTCACGGATGCGGTTGTTGCAACCCACGATCAGTTCCGCCGGCTCCCCCTTGAACTTCAGGTCCTGGGGCGCGTGGCCGATCGAGGCGAAGGGGTAGATGACGGTGCCGGCCCCCACCCGGGTGCGGCCCTCCACCACCACATGGCTTTTCAGGTCGACGCCATCCCCCAGGACGACATGGGGCCCCACCACGCAGAACGGGCCGATCTTGACCCCGGCACCAATCTGGGCGGCGGGGTCGACCACGGCGGTCGGGTGGATCACGGTCTCGGCTTCGGAAGCGCTCATCACGGGAAGGCCTAGCTTTCCATCACGATCATGGCGGCATAGCTGGCCTCGGCGCACATCGCGCCGTCGACCCAGGCCTCGCCCTTGAACTTCCACACATTGCGGCGGTTCTGGATCTTCTGGACCTTGATCTCCACCCGGTCGCCCGGCACCACCGGACGGCGGAACTTGGCCTCTTCGATGGACATGAAGTAGACCAGCTTGCCTTCAGCCGACTGTCCCAGGGTGTGCATGACCAGCACGGCCGAGGTCTGGGCCATGGCTTCGACGATCATGACGCCTGGCATGACGGGCTTCTGCGGGAAATGCCCAGTGAAGAACGGCTCGTTGATCGTGACGTTCTTGATGCCCGTGCAGCTCTCACCCGTGACGATGTCGACGACCTTGTCGATCAACAGCATGGGATAGCGATGCGGGATCATCTGCATGATCCGCAGGATGTCCAGATCGGGCACCTTCTCGGGAACCTTATGCTCTTCAGTCGTCACGTCCATCACCTTGTCCATTCTTGCCCCGCACCAACCGCCCCAGCGCCGCGACCTGGCGCAGCCATTGGCGCATGGGCACGGCCGGCGAACCGCCGACCTTCTCCCCCGGCGCCACATCGCGCATGACACCACTCTGTGCCGCGATCTGGGCGCCGGCGCCTATCTTCAAATGCCCTGTCACGCCGGCCTGTGCCGCCAGCACGACATGATGATCCAGCCGCGTGCTGCCCGATATCCCCGCCTGGGCCACGATGACGCAGCCGGCACCAAGGTGCACGTTGTGCCCGATTTGCACCAAATTATCAATCATACAGCCCCGGCCGATGACCGTATCTGGCCCCGCCCCCCGGTCCACGGTGGCATTGGCGCCGATTTCCACATCATCCTCGATGATCACCCGGCCCATTTGCGGCACGCGCACATGGCCGCCCACGTCCATGGCGAAACCGAAGCCGTCCTGGCCGATGCGGGCGCCAGGGTAGATCGTCACCCGCGCCCCGACGATGCAGTGGGTCAGCGAGGCGTTGGCGCCGATCACGCTGTCATCCCCCACCCGCACGTTCACGCCGATGGTGGCGTTGGGGGCGATGCGGCACCGGGCGCCGATGACGGCCCCCGCCTCGACCACCGCGCCGGCGGCGATCTCGGTGCCCTCCCCCACTTCGGCCGTGGGATCGACATGGGCGCCGGCACTGATGATGCCAGAGGGGGCGGGCGCCGGATAGAAAGCCTGGGCGCACAGCGCATAGGCCTTATAGGGATTACGCGACACCAGCAAGGCCACGCCGGCCGGCGCCTTGGACGCCAGCGCCGGATGCACGACCACGGCACCCGCCTTCGTGGCGGTGAAGGCGTCCACGTATTTCTTGTTGTCGAGGAAGCTCAACTGGCTGGGGTCGGCCGCGTCCAGCGCCGCGACATCGCTCAGCACCAGGCCGGCATCGGAGCCGGGCGCCACCTCGGCCCCGGAGCGCCGCGCCAGCTCGGCAAGGGTGAAGGGTCCGGCCCGGTTGAAGAAACGGGGATCGGCCATGGGAACGGCACCTTTCGACGGCAGCGACCACCCCGGGCGGCTGCGCCCGACAGGAGGCGCGCCCGGGGACCGGTCAGTTCGGAATGTTGACCGTTATCTGCGGCAACGTGGCGTTCAAACGCAACAGGACGGTGTTGGTGATGTCCAGCGCGTCATCCGCCATATAGATGATATTGGAGCGCGGGATGACGAGGGTGAAGCCGTTTTCGCGCGCCACCTCGCCCACCACGCGCACCATGCTGTCGCGCAGCTTGGCGCTGGCCTCCGAAAAGGCGTTGTCCAGCTGGCGCCGACGTTCCTGCATGCGGCGCTGCATGTCGGCCACCTGCTGCTCGAAATCCTTGCGCTTCGCGTCAAAGGCCTCCTGCCCCAGCACCGTGCGCTGGCTGGCCAATTCCTTTTCCGCCTGCCGCAGCAGTTGTTCCTGCTGCGACAGCTCCGCCTGGAATTTCTGGGTCTGCACGCTGTCCTGCTGCTTGACGCTCTGCATGGCGGAGCATTTCTCCAGCAGGAACTGCACGTCGACCACGGCGATGGTGGTGACGGGCTTGCTCTGCGCCGCCTCGGCCACGGGCTTGGGCGGTGTTTTGGGCTGTGCCGCGGCCAGGGCCGGCTGCCCCGCGGCCAAGCCCCCAAAACCAAGAACGAGGGCCGCCAAGGCGGCCCTCGCACTGGAAAGGCAAACGGTCGGGGGTGGTGTGCGGCGTTGGAACGCCATCATGTCCCGTCCCTTCGTTCTTAGAACTGCGACCCGAAGCTGAAGCGGAACTGCTGAATGCGGTCGTAGCTCTTCTTCATCCACGGGTAGGCGAGATCGATGCGGATGGGGCCGAAGGGCGACTTCCACGACACGCCCACGCCCGAGGAGGCGCGGATGGCGAATTCATCGTGGAAATCGTCGCCCGTTTCCGCCTTTTCACCGCTCTGGTCCAGGCTGCCGACGTCGGTGAAGACGTGGAAGTCGACACCCAACTCCTCCGGCAGGCCCAACGGGAAGGTGACTTCCGCCGTGCCACGGGCCATGCGCTTACCGCCCAGGGCGTCGTTACCGCCATTGCTGGTGAAGGCGCGCGGGCCGACGCCCGCCACCTGGAAGCCGCGCAGGGTGTCGCCACCCAGGAAGAAGCGATCCTGAATGCGCACGAACTCGCCGCCCAGGCCCAGGATGTAACCGACTTCGCCTTCGAACTTCAGCACCACATTGCTGAAGAGCGGGAAGTAGATGCCGGAGGTCAGGCGGTTGCGCAGGAAGTGCACGCTGCCGCCCAGGCCGGCCACCTGGTTGGTGACGGTGAAGTAGTAGCCCGAGGTGGGCTTCAGACGGCTGTCGCGGGCGTCGAAGGTGAGAGCGGACTGGATGGACGAGGTGGTCGTCGCCCCCACCTGCTCCTGCACGAAGCGCGACGTCTCGTACGTGATGTCGCTGATCCGGGTATGGGCCAGCGTATAGGTCACGAGTTCGCGCAAACGCTCGGAGATGGGGAAGCCGGCACGGATGTCGAAGCCCGTGCTGGACATGTCGTAGCTGTAGGACTCTTCCGTCGTGTTGGCGTTGCGGTCGGTACGGAAGAGGTCGGTGCCCACAGCCAGATCCCGGTTCATGAAATAGGGATCGGTGTAGGAGATGGTGAATTCCTTGGAGTAGTAGGACCACATCGTCGAGAAACGGATGTCTTGGCCCGTACCCAGGAAATTGCGCTGGCGGATGGAGAAGTCGATCAGCGCGCCTTCGGTGGTGGAGTAACCCAGGCCGACCTGGATTTCACCGGTGGACTGCTCGCTGAGGTCGACGGTCAGCACCGCCTGGTCCGGCGTGCTACCCTCGCTGGGTTTGATCTTCACATCGTCGAAGAAGCCCAGGTCCTTGACCCGCTGTTCGGAGCGCTTGACCTTGGAGGCGTTGAAGGGGTCGCCTTCGGCCAGCAGCAGCTCGCGCCGCACCACCTTGTCCAAGGTGATGAGGTTGCCGTTGATGTCGATACGCTCCACGAACACACGCGGGCTCGGGCTGATCTCGAAGTGCAGGTCGACGGTCTGCGTGTCGGCGTGGCGCTCCTCATTGGGATCCACCTGCACGAAGGCGTACTGCTGGTCACCCAGCTTGTCCTGCAGCTTGTTGATCGTGCTTTCGATCTTGTCGGCGTTGAACCACTCGCCTTCCTTGGTCTCGATCACCTCGCGCAAGGGCGCCAGATCGATATCCTTGATGGCGCTGGTCAGCTCGATCTTGCCGAACTTGTAGCGCTTGCCCTCGTCCAAGGACATGGTGATGAAGAACTTGTCACGGTCCGGCGTCAGTTCCGCCACGGACGACATCACCCGGAAATCGGGGTAGCCGTTGCGGAAGTAGAAGCGGCGGATCTGTTCCTTATCGTAGGCCAGACGATCGGGATCGTAGGTGTCGTCGCTGGACAGGAAGCGCCACCAACGCGATTCCTTGGTCACCATGACGTCGCGCAGTTCGCTGTCGTCATAGATGTTGTTGTTGATGAAGCTGATCAGCTGCACGCCGGTCAGCGGGCCTTCATCAATCTCGAACACCAGATCGACGCGGTTTTGTTCCAGCTGGACGATCTTGGGCTCGATACGGGCGGCGAAGCGGCCGTTGCGGCGATAGACGTCCAGCATGCGCTGCACGTCCTGCTGCACACGGGACCGGGTGAACACCAGGCGCGACCGCAGCTGGACTTCGGACTGCAGGTCCTCCGTCTTGACGCGCTTGTTCCCTTCGAACACCACGCGGTTGATGATCGGGTTTTCAACCACGCTCACCACCAGGGTGTCGCCGTCACGGCGCAGGGTCACGTCGGCGAACAGCCCCGTGGAGAACAGGGCCTTCAGCGACTCATCGATCTTGTCCGGATTGAAGGCATCGCCTTGCGAAACCACCAGGTAGGAGCGGACCGTGGCCTGCTCGATACGCTGGGTGCCTTCGACGCGGATGTCCTTGATGACGCCACCGGACAGGATCTCCTGAGCCCAGGCACCGGACGAAAGAGCGACAGCTGACGTTGCGGTGGTGCCGGCGAAAACCAGGCACAGCGCCGCTACTCTCGAAACCGAACCCAATTATTTCCCCCGGTCAAACTTTGGAAATCAGAGACTTAACGATGCTGCCCACACCAAAGTGGACGAGATCGTTCCAAGTGGCGAAAATCATGAGACTAAGTACCAAAGCCAGGCCGATCCGGAAACCATATTCCTGAGCGCGTTCGCCCAGGGGACGGCCCCGTAAAGCTTCCAGGCCATAGTACATCAGGTGCCCCCCGTCCAGCATGGGAACGGGGAACAGGTTGATAAGACCCAGATTGACTGACAGCACGGTCATGAACCACACGACCTGTACGAAGCCCACCTGGGCCATCTGGCCCGACATCTGCACGATGCGCAGCGGCCCACCCAGATCCTCGGTGCCATGGGCCCCGATGATCATCTGCCCCACCGCTTCCAGCGTGCCGGTGATCAGCGCCCAGGTGCCCTTGCAGGCCGCCAGGACGGCGTTCAGCGGATCGCGACGGTGGTACTCATCCTGGCCGCGGATAACGCCCAGGCGGCCAATGCGGCTCTTGTTGCCGAACCGGTCTTCCGACTCCACGGCCCGCGGCGTGACCCGCAGATCCACTTGCGCGTCGCCGCGCTGAACCTTCACGGCCAAGGGCATGTCGGGGCTGACGGCGATGATCTGCTGCAGATCCTCGAACCGTTCGATCTGGTGGCCATTCACCTCCAGGAACCGGTCGCCAGCCTGGACACCGGCGGCGGCGGCGGCGCTGTCAGGCTCCACCTGCTGCACGGTGGCCGGCGTGTAGGGCTGGCCGTAGAACATGAACAGCAGGGACATGATGACGATGGCGAACAGGAAATTCGCCATCGGGCCGGCGGCGACGATCGCCGCGCGCTGGCCCACCCGCTTGTGATGGAAGGACACGGCGCGCTCTTCCGCCGTCATGGTCCGGGCTTCAGCCCCGGGACGGCTGGTGGCGTCGGCGTCGCCGTACATCTTCACGTACCCGCCCAGCGGAATCAGGCTGAATTTCCAGCGCGTGCCGGCGCGGTCATTGAAGCCCCAGATTTCTGGCCCGAAGCCGATGGAGAACACCTCCACCCGCACCCCGTTACGGCGCGCGATGTAGTAGTGACCGAATTCGTGCACGAACACGAGGACGGTCAGCACCACCAGGAAGGTGCCCCCATAGGTGCTGGCGTAGTTCACGATCTGATGCATCGTCCCAAACTCCAAAAACACCCCCTCCTTAAGGGCGCCCCCGACTTTCCCACCTCACCCGAGGCTAAAAAATGGGACCACGCATATGAAGAGAGCCTGTGCGCCCGATCACGATGTTGCCTGGCGACGATGAACAAAACGTCATCGCTGGCAGCGTCACGACCCGGCCGGCAGGCCCCGGTCATCCTTGAACGGCCGGGACCCCCGTTTCCTATCGCGCCTTAATCGCTTCGGTCGCGATGCGTCGCGCCACGGTATCGACTTCCCGCACATCGTCCAGTGAATTAAGGCGCGAATGCGGCACCGTCGTCATGGCGTGTTCCACAATACGCTCAATATCCAGGAAACCAATGCGCCCATCCAGGAAGGCGGCGACGGCCACCTCGTTGGCGGCATTCATCACGCACGCGGCGCAGCCACCGGCGCGCATGGCCTCGCGCGCCAGGCGCAGGGCCGGGAATTTCTCCGGATCGGGGGCGTGGAACTCCAGGCTCCCCGCCGTCACCAGATCCAGGCGCTCGCCGGGCGTGGCGATGCGGTGCGGCCAGCCCAGGGCCACGGCGATGGGTGTCCGCATGTCGGGCGTGCCCAGCTGGGCCAGGACGGAGCCGTCAACGTATTCCACCAGGCTGTGCACCACCGACTGCGGGTGGACCAGCACGTCGATCTTGTTCTCGGGCATGCCGAACAAATGATGCGCCTCGATGACCTCCAGGCCCTTGTTCATCATGGTGGCGCTGTCCACCGAGATCTTGGCGCCCATGTCCCAGGTGGGATGGGCGACGGCCTCCTTCACCGTGGCGCGCGCCATCTCTTCCCGCGTCTTCTTGCGGAAGGGCCCGCCCGAGGCCGTCAGGATCAGGCGGCTGACGCCCTCCACCCGGTCGGACTCGAACACCTGGAAGATGGCGCTGTGCTCGCTGTCCACCGGCAGCAGGGTGGCGCCGTGGCGTTTCACCTCGGCCATCATCAGCGCGCCGGCGCAGACCAGCACTTCCTTGTTGGCGAAGGCGACGATGGCGCCGCGGCGGGCGGCGGCCAGCGTGGGCTCCATGCCGGCGGCGCCGACGATGGCGGCCATGACCCAGTCCGCCGGCCGCGTGGCCGCGTCCACCACGGCCTGGGCGCCGGCCGCGACCTCGATACCCGTGCCGGCCAGGGCGTCCTTCAGCGCGCCGTAATGGGCCTCATCGGCCACCACGGCGGCCTTGGCGCGCAACTCCTTGGCCTGGCGGGCCAGCAGGTCCACGTTCTTGCGGGCAACCAAGGCTTCCACCTGGTACAGCTCCGGTGAGCGGGCCACCAGTTCCACCGTGTTGCAGCCCACCGAGCCGGTGGAGCCCAGGATGGTCACCGTGCGCGCGGCCGGAACGGCAACGGGCGCGGGCGCCGCCACGGCCTGCAGGGAACTCACCACCATGACCCATTCTCCCCAATGAGGGCATGGAACAGCGCGAACACCGGCGCCGCCATGACCAGCCCATCAATACGATCCAACAATCCGCCGTGCCCGGGGATCAGCGAGCCGCTGTCCTTCACGTCGCACCGGCGCTTCATATACGATTCGAACAGATCACCGACCTGCCCCACCACCGCGATGACGGCCGCGACGAAGGCCCCCGCGCCAGGCGAGGAAACGGTGGCGAGCGGCGACAGCGCCAAGCCTACCAAAGCCGCCGCCGCCATGCCGCCCAAAAGGCCAGCCCAGGTCTTCTTGGGGCTGATGCGGGGGGCCAGCTTCGGGCCACCGATGGCGCGGCCGGCGATATAGGCGCCGATATCCGTGGCCCAGATGGCCAGCAGCAGGAACAGGAACAGCCAGATGGCCTCGGGCCCCGCCCGGTTGCGCACCCAATCCAGCGCCAGGCAGCCGCCGCCGACATAGGGCACGATCAGCGCGTAGTAGAGGGGAGACGGCAAACGGCCACCCTGCTGCGCCGGGGCCGGCTCAGGCGCCGGCGTCTGGGGGCGGGCGTGGCCGCCTGCCGCCGCCCACCATAGCAGGGCCGTCTGCGCCGCCAGCAGGACCAGCCCATACAGCGGCCCCGCCACGAACTCCCCGCTTAGGGTAACGAGGATGGTCAGCAGGCCCATGGCCGTCGCCCAGGGTTGGCGCCCAGGCACCACCAGCCGCAGCCATTCCAGCGCGGCGATGACGGCGACCGCCACCAGCACGAGCTGGAAGACGATGCCTCCCAGCCATACGGCCACCAGGACCGGAGGCCCCAGGACCAAGGCGGAAAAAATCCGGATCTTCAGATCACCCGGAAGCTTGGCCAGCAGCCCTTCAGCGCGTTCCAACCGTTGCCCCATACCGGCGGTCGCGCCGATGGAATTCCTGGATGGCGTCATCCAGATCCTGGCGCCCGAAATCCGGCCACAGCGTTTCCACGAACACCAGCTCCGCATAGGCCATCTGCCACAGCAGGAAGTTGCTGATGCGCTTTTCCCCGCTGGTGCGGATCACCAGGTCCGGATCGGGGATGTCCCGGGTATAGAGGCACCCACTCAAGCTTTCCACCGTCACCTGCTCAGGGCTGCGGTGTCCGGCCCGCACCTCCTCCGCCAGATGGCGGGCGGCGTTGGCGATTTCCTGGCGCGAGCCATAGCTGAGCGCCATCACCAGGGTCAGGCGGGTATTGTTGGCCGTCAGGCTTTCCGCGTTCTCGATCAGCGTCACGATGTCGGGCGCCAGGCGCGACCGATCGCCGATGATGCGCAGCCGCACCCCGTTCTTGTGCAGGGTGGCGATCTCACCCCGCAGGTAGAACCGCAGCAGGTGCATCAACTCGCTGACCTCACCCTCCGGCCGGCTCCAGTTCTCCGAGGAGAAGCTGAACAGCGTGAGGTAGGACACGCCCAGTTCCCGGGCAGCCTCCAGCACGCGCCGCACCGCCTCCACACCCTTCTTGTGGCCGGCGGTGCGGGGCAGGCCGCGGCGCGTCGCCCAACGCCCATTGCCGTCCATGATGATGGCGATGTGGGCGGGAGGACGGGCATTCAGGGGCACGGCGGCACCGGACATGGGACTCTCGAGGAAGACTGGGACGTCAAAGCGGATAGGGGCCAGGAAGGTCAGATCTGGGTGATGTCTTTTTCCTTGGACGCGAACGCCTCATCAATCTTCTTGATGTGGGCGTCGGTCAGAGCCTGCACCTTGTCCGACCACGTCTTGTGCTCATCCTCGGACAGGTCGCCATCCTTCTGCAGCTTCTTCAGCATGTCCATGCCGTCGCGGCGCACGTTGCGGACGGCCACGCGGGCCTGCTCGGCATACTTGTTGGCGACCTTCACCAGTTCCTGGCGACGCTCCTGGTTCAGGTCAGGGATGGGAACCCGGATGGTGTTGCCATCGGTCTGCGGGTTCAGGCCCAGCCCGGCCTCACGGATGCCCTTTTCGGTGGCCTTGATCATGCCGCGATCCCAGACCTGCACGGTGATCAGGCGCGGTTCCGGGACGCTGACGGTGGCCACCTGGTTCAGGGGCATGGAGGAGCCATAGGCCTCCACCATCACCGGTTCCAGCAGGTTGGCCGACGCGCGGCCGGTGCGCAGGCCGGCGAATTCCTTGCGCAAGCTCTCGACGGCGCCGTCCATGCGCCGGGTGATGTCGTCCATTGAGGGAGCGGCCACTTTTAAGCCTCTTCTTCCGTAATGATCGTGAAACGGCCCCGTCCATCCATGACTTCGGCGAAGGCGCCTTCCTCATGGATGGAAAAGACCAGGATAGGAATGTTGTTCTCACGCGCCAGCGAAATCGCCGTGGCGTCCATGACCTGCAGGTCGTTCGACAGGACATGCAGGTAGGTCAGGGACGACAGGCGCTCGGCGGTGGGATCCTTCTTGGGATCGGCGGTATAGACGCCGTCCACCTTGGTGCCCTTCAACAGGGCGTCGCAGCCCATTTCCGAGGCGCGCAGGGCGGCGGCCGTGTCGGTGGTGAAGAAGGGGTTGCCGGTGCCGGCGGCGAAAATCACCACCCGGCCCTTTTCCATGTGACGCACGGCACGGCGGCGGATGAAGGGTTCGCACACGCTGGCCATGGGAATGGCGGACTGCACGCGGGTGGGCACGCCCATGCGCTCCAGCGCGCTCTGCATGGCCAGGGCGTTCATCACGGTGGCCAGCATGCCCATGTTGTCGGCTGTGGCACGCTCCATGCCCGAGGCGGCGCCGGAGACACCACGGAAGATGTTGCCGCCACCGATGACCAGGCAAACTTCGATACCCCTGGCGAGCACGGTCTTCACCTCACCGGCGACGCGGTTGACGATCTGCTGGTCGAGACCGAATTCACGGTCCCCCATCAGCGCCTCGCCCGAGATTTTCAGTAGAACGCGTTTGTATCGGGCAGCCACGGGGTCAGGTCCTCTCGCCAGTTGATGGGCCCGGCGGGAAGCCGGGTTGGGAAGCCACGAATGTCCGGGGTCAGATCCGGCTTAGCTCTACTGCAAACTTGCCCCCGCCGCCAAGCCCGGCGTTTCGCGGATGCGCAGTAGGACCCGGAATTGAGCCGGAATCGGGGCGCGTGAAAAGAGCGGCGCCGACGGATGCGCCGGCGGCCACTCTACCACTAAGGAATGTCGGATGAATCGCCGCCCCGCCAATGACACGGAAATGGCGCGGCGCGGGGAAGCGGGCCGGGGCGGCGGGCTGTCCCCCTTCCCGCGAGGGAAATGGGAGGCGCCCAAGAAACCGGCGCGTCCATCGCTGGACGCGCCGGCTTTTACTACCAGTTCTGGTCGGCTGAGGGATCAGCGCGCCATCGAGGCCACTTCGGCCGCGAAGTCGCTCTCTTCCTTCTCGATGCCGTCGCCCAGCACGAAGCGGACGAAGCCGGTCAGCTTCACCGGGGCGCCAACGGTCTTGGCGGCGTTCTCCACCACCTTGCGGATCTTGGTTTCCTGGTCGATGACGTAGGTCTGCTCCAGCAGAACCACCTCCTCGTAGTACTTGCGCAGGCGGCCTTCCACCATCTTGGCGATGATGTCCTCGGCCTTGCCCGAGGCGCGGGCCTGGTCGGCCAGCACGTTGCGCTCACGGTCCAGGGCGGCGGTGTCGACGTCGGCGATGTCCAGGGCTTCCGGACGGGCGGCGGCGATGTGCATGGCGATCTGGCGGCCCAGCTCCAGCAGCTTGGCCTTGTCGCCGGTCGACTCCAGGGCCACCAGCACGCCGATCTTGCCCAGGCCGGGGACCAGGGCGTTATGGACGTAGTTGGCGACGACGCCGTCGGTGACCGACAGGCGGGCGGCGCGGCGCAGGTTCATGTTCTCGCCGATGGTGGCGACCAGATGGGTCAGTTCCTCGGCGACGGTGCGGCCGTTGCCGAAGGCCTGGCCCTTCAGGGCCTCGACGTCGGCATCGGCCAGCGCCAGCTTGGTCACGCCGGACACCAGACCCTGGAACAGGTCGTTACGGGCGACGAAGTCGGTCTCGGCATTGATTTCGACGGCGGCGCCGGTGGTGCCCTCGGAGGCGACACCGACCAGACCCTCGGCGGCGACGCGGCCGGCCTTCTTGGCGGCGGCGGCCAGGCCCTTCTTGCGCAGCCAGTCAACGGCGCCTTCGATGTCGCCGGCGACCTCGTTCAGGGCCTTCTTGCAGTCCATCATGCCGGCGCCGGTCTTCTCGCGCAGCTCTTTAACGAGCGCAGCCGTAATCTCAGCCATCTTCGCCTCTCTCATCGCATCAGAGCGGACGAACGTCCGCAGGGATATTTCTGGGGTCGGAGGGACGTCGCCATCCGCATCCGGGAATTTCGCGGGCGACCGTTCCCTCGCGGGGAGCGCCGCCCATATGACAGCCGCCCCGAAACGGGGCGGAGGTGGCCAGGGGCACCCCGCCCCCGGTCAGCCCAGGGGACGACTTTCCCCCGGACAATCCAAGAGGCTTCCTGCCCCCGGACAGCAACGCGGCCGGACCGGCACCCCTTTCCAGGGACACCGATCCGGCCGCCCGCCATAGACTTAGGCCTCAGCGGCGACTTCGACTTCCGCGGCCGGGATCTCTTCCACCGGGGCTTCTTCCGAAGCGCCGACGTCGATGCCCGAGGCGGCCATCTCAGCGTGCAGACCGTCCAGCACGGCGCCGGAGATCAGCTCGCAGTACAGCTCGATGGCGCGCAGGGCGTCGTCGTTGCCGGGGATGGGGAAGGTCACGCCATCGGGGTTGCTGTTGCTGTCCAGCACGGCGACCACGGGGATGCCCAGCTTGTTGGCTTCCTGAACAGCCAGCGACTCCTTGTTGGTGTCGATGATGACCAGGATGTCCGGCAGGCCGCCCATCTCCTTGATGCCGCCCAGCGCCCGCTCCAGCTTGTCGCGGTCACGGGTGCGGTTCAGCAATTCCTTCTTGGTCAGGCCGGCGATCTGGCCACCCAACAGCTCGTCCATCTCGCGCAGGCGCTTGATCGACTGGGAAATGGTCTTCCAGTTGGTCAGCATGCCGCCGAGCCAGCGGTGGTTGACGTAGTACTGGCCGCAACGACCAGCGGCCTCGGCCACCTTTTCCTGGGCCTGGCGCTTGGTGCCGACGAACAGGACGCGACCGCCGCCGGCGACCACGTCACGCACGGCCTGCATGGCGCGGTGCAGCATGGGAACCGACTGTTCCAGGTCGATGATGTGCACGCCGTTGCGCACGCCGAAGATGAACGGGGCCATCTTCGGGTTCCAGCGACGGGTGTGGTGACCGAAATGCACGCCGGCTTCCAGCAGCTGGCGCATGGTAAAGGAGGGCATAGCCATGTAACGGAACCTTTCTCCGGTTTGGCCTCCGTGGGCAATGCCCCTTGGCCACCTGGCCTCGAGACACCGGAAGCGGACCACCCTAGATAATAAGGGCACCCCGCAAGCCCACGTGTGGGATTGACGATGGGCGGTGTGATACCGCGCCGCCCCGCCGATTTCAACCCCGAAGCGACCGCCCCGCCTTGCGGGAACGAAAGGGGTCCCCCGCGCCCGGCGCTTGGCAGCCGCGACCCGGCCGCCCTATGGTGGCGCCCATGTTCGCCCCCGCCCCAATATCCGCCCCCACGCCCCTGGACGACGCCCGGGCCGCCCTGGCCATCGCCTACGCCGACCTGGCGGCGCCCGCTCCGCCCATCACCCCGGTGACGGCCGATGCCCTACCCGCGCAAGTGCGCCCGCACCTGGACCATATCGACGGTATGACGGCGGCCCTGGCCCGCCACGCCGGTTGCCCGGTCAGCGTCAACGTCCAGGCCCGCGCCCGCGACCAGGGGCCGGGCCTGGATCGCCTGCGCCGCCGCGTCATCCTGGCCGCCCAGGCCGACGGCCGTCCCCTGGCGCTGGGCCTGCTGTCCGTGGACCTGACCGCCCTGCCCCCGGCCGTGGCGGCCGAGGCGCTGGCGGAACGCATGCCTTTCGGCACCCTGCTGGCCGACGCCGGCCTGCCCTTCCTCAGCCGCCCCCAGCTGTTCTTCACCCTGACGGCGGATGCGATACTGGCCCGCCTCCTGGACAGCGCCCCCGGCAGCCCGTTCTACGGTCGCCTGGCGCACCTGGCCCTGACCGTGCCCGGCGCGGAAAGGCCGGTGGCTCGGGTGGTGGAGATTTTGCGGGTTTGAACAGGGTGCCGGCGGTTCGGGCGCCCCAGCCGCCGGCCTACCCGTGTATTCATTTTTGATTATATTGAAGACGAACATGGCCCTAAGGATCAACGATCATGTCGCGAACCACGACCATGACGGTACGCCTCAGTGGTACCCTCAGTGATTTCGTGGCCACCAACGTGGGTGAGAATGGCGCTTATGAGAATATCAGCGAATATGTCCGGGATTTGATACGCCGCGACAAGCAAAGAGCGGAGAAAGAAGCATTCGAACAGCTGAAAGCTGAACTTCAGCATGCCTTTCAGGCCCCGGAGTCCTCCTACCGCGAATTGACCGCGGCTGATGTCATCAAGCGCAACCGGACCTGAGAATGGCCGTCGTCCGCGTTCAGGAAGCGGCCTCTTATCGTCTCGACGAAATCTACCACCATGCGCGAGATCACCGGGGAGCCGAGCAGGCGGATCGCTACGTCACCGGCTTGTTCAGCGCCTTCAACAGGATTGAGGATCGAGGCGTGATGTCGCGGCCCATCCCGGCGGAATTTGGGGTGGAGGGGCCCCGGCGCGGGAGGGGATGCCACCGATAGCGAAGGAGGCACCGGCGCGCTCTCCCGTGGAAAATCCTCAAGGCCTGCATCGCTTCTGCACACGGCCGCGCTTAAACTGCGGCCGTACAACGATGCGATGGGGCTGACATGACACCAGACGGGACGATGCCGGCGGATCCGGAGGCTGCGGGGCGGCTTTCGATGGTTCCCCTCACCCGCCTCGCCGTGGCGCTGATCCAAGCGTCGGGGCTTTACCTGCTGGTGGAATCCGCGACCAAACCACTGGCATGGCCGGCCACGGAACCCACGCTGTTCGTCCCCTTGCTGATGGTCTTCAGCCTGATCCCCCCGCTGATCCTGATGGGGGCGGGACAGATCGCGCGGCGTCCGCTGGTCCTTTGGGGCCTGGCCGCGACCGTCATCATCGCCGGCCTCGGCTATCACGCCGCCGCGCGGATGCCGCCCGCGCAGCCGGCGGATAGCGGGACGGGAGCCGACATCCTCCTCTGGCCTTATGGTGATTTATGGCTGCGCCTGGCCGGCGGCCTGTTCATCGCCCATACGCTGGTGGTGGACGCGGTCATCGCGCGCCGGTGGCGCCCCCCTTATCCCCGCCATTTCGACACCGCCTGGAAACAGGGGCTGCAGGCGGCGCTGACAGTGGTGTTCGTCGGCGTGTTCTGGGGCGTGCTGCATCTCGGCGCCAGCCTGTTCGACCTGCTTAAGGTAGGGTTTTTCCATAGGCTGATCCGGCACGACTGGTTCGCCATCCCCGCCACCACCCTGGCCATCGCCGGCGCCGTGCACATCACCGATGTGCAGCCCGCCCTGATCCGGGGCGCGCGCGCCCTGGCCCTGACCCTGCTGTCCTGGCTCCTCCCCCTCCTGGTGGTGATCGTGGCGGGCTTCCTGGGCAGCCTGCCCTTCCTGTCGCTGCAACCGCTATGGCACACCCATGTCGCCGCCAGCCTGCTGCTGACGGCGGCGGCCCTGCTCATCCTTCTCATCAACTGCTGCTACCAGGACGGGGCGGCGGAGCGCACCACCGTGGCCATCAAGCGCTGGGCCGGCACCGTGGGGGCGGTGGCGTTGCTGCCCCTGGTGGCGCTGGCCGGCTGGGCCCTGGGCCTGCGGGTCGACCAGTATGGCTGGAGCGTGCAACGGGTGGAGGCCGCCGCCGTCACCCTGGTGCTGGCAGCCTACACGGCCGGCTACGCCGTCGCCGTCATCCGCGCGCCCAACCCGGGCGGCCCGCACTGGCTGCGCCGGTTGGAACCGACCAACCACATCACCGCGCACCTGGTTCTGCTCCTGCTGCTGGCCCTGCTCACGCCCCTGGCCGATCCCGCCCGTCTGATGGTGGACAGCCAGATGGCCCGCCTGCGGTCAGGGGCCCTGCCCCCGGAGAAACTGGACCTGGTCGCCCTGCGCTTCGAGGGGGCCCGCTGGGGACGGGACGCGGTGACGGCCCTGGGCCAGGCGACCGACGCCCGCTGGACCGCCGACCAGACCCGCACCCTGCACGCCAACGTGGCGACCGTGCTGAGCAAGCCGAACCGTTATCAGGCGCTTGACGCTCTGCGCCGACAGCCGGACACGACGGACCCGCTTGAAAACGTGACGGTCTATCCTGCCGGCCGGACGCTGCCCCCCGCCTTCCTCCAGGCCTATGCCACGAGCCTGCACCCGGACCAAGACAGGGATTGCGGCAGGAAGGGCGGCGGCTCCTGCAACGCCTTCCTGATCGCGCTGCCGCCCGGCGGGCCGGAGGCGGTCATCATCCAGGACGGCTACCGCGCCAGCCGGCTGTATCAGCAGGACGACAGCGGCGCCTGGCACCAGACCGGCACCCTGGAACGGCTGCCGAATTGCGCGGCGGTCCGCGACGCCCTGAAGCAGGGCCTTGCGACGCCCGTCCCGCATCCCTTGCCCGATCTCATGGTGGCTGGCGTCCGCCTGGACATCCAAGCCCCCGACCAGGGCTGTCCCACGTCGCGCTGACCATGGACCACCCCACCGTCCCCCGCCCGGCTCACTTACCGGGGATCACCAAACACCGGCATGAGCTTGGGCGACTATCTCCGGGACCGGCGTATGAAGCTGGACCCCAGCGCCCTGGGCTTCCCGCAGGCGCGGCGGCGCACGCCCGGCCTGCGCCGGGAGGAGGTGGCGCAGCGCGCCAACATCCTGCTGCTGGGCACAGACGAACACCGCGTGTAACTCCGCCTCATGCGGAAATGCGGACGGAATCCCGATATGCCCTGGGCGACGTGCCGGTCACGCGCTTGAAGGCGGTGCTGAACGCACTCTCGGAGGTATAGCCCAGCGCCTGGCCGATCGTCGCGACGGGGGTGGCCTCTTCCCGCAAGGCGCGCTCGGCCAGGCGCATGCGCCATTCGGTGAGGTAGGTCAGCGGCGCCACGCCGGCGACACTCCTGAAGTGAAGCGCGAACGTCGTTCGCGACATGGCGCACGCCTTGGCAAGCTCGTCAAGATGCCAGGCCCGGGCGGGGTCGTCGTGCATCAGCCGGAGGGCCGGTGCCAGGCGGGGATCGCCCAGCGCGCGCAGCCACCCGGCGGGCATGGGGCCCGAGGTCCTGAGGTGGGCCCGCAGAATCTGAATGAAGAGCAACTGGGCCAGGTGCGCCGTCGCCAGCGGCGCGCCCGGCAAGTCGGCACGCCGTTCCGCCACCAGCTGGTCGAGCAGCCAGCGAAAGGCGGCCGCCTGCGGCGATGCCGCCGGTACATGGATCCAGGGCGGCAGGACGTCCGCCAGCAACCGGCCGCTTGCTGGGTCAAGCAGGACATGGCCGCCGATATGGGCGAAGTCATCGCCCTCCCCCACAGCGACCGCCCCCGTCCTGTCGGCGCGGGAAAAAAGGGTCATGGCATCAACGGCGGGGACATCCAGATCGCTGGCCAGCACGAAGGACCGCCTCGCGGACAACAGGCCGACGTCCCCCGTTTCAAAGCGGCTGGGCGGCTCCTCCCCGTCGATGCGCGCCCAACATCGGCCCTTAACCACGGCGAAGAATTTGATCTTGTCCGGGGCAGGAAAGCGGATGGCCCACCTCCCCCCCGCCGTGAATCCACCGGTCACCAGCGATTCCGCGTTTGTGAACCTCAGGATGTCGGAAAAGGGATCAACGCTCATTTCCGAACTATCGCGAAAGTAATGCGCACTTTCAAGCATTCACAATCCGGATGGGGCCTTCTACCTTGGCAACCAAGACCGACGGACCACCGTTGGCCGGCCCGCGTTCACACCGTGGGCGTGCTTTTTAGGAAACCGATATGAACGACCAACTAATCCTCGTGACCGGCGGCACGGGCTTTATCGCGCAGCACTGCATCCTGGCGCTACTGAATGCCGGATATCGCGTGCGGACCACCGTCCGCTCCCTGTCGCGGGAAGCCGAGGTACGGGCGCACCTCAAAGCCGGCGGGGTGGATGCGGGCGACTGCCTGTCGTTCGTCGTCGCCGACCTAACCGCCGATGAGGGATGGGACAGGGCCGTTGCCGGCTGCGCCTATGTCCTGCATGGCGCCTCACCCACGCCGACGGGGGAACAGGTCAGCGAGGAGGATTGGATCAGGCCGGCCGTCGAAGGCAATTTGCGGGTGCTGCGCGCCGCGCGCGACGCCGGGGTCAAGCGGGTGGTGCTGACCTCTGCCTTCGGCGCCATCTGCGCCGGGCACAAGGCCATGCCCCGGCCGTTCAATGAGACGGACTGGAGCGACCTGACCGGTCCCGTCTGGCCCTACCAGAAATCGAAGACCCTTGCCGAACGGGCGGCCTGGGATTTCATCAGGCGGGAGGGGCGCGGGCTGGAACTGTCGGCCGTGAACCCGACCGCCGTCCTCGGCCCCGTGTTGGGCGCCGACTACTCCCACTCCATCGGGCTCATCCGGAACATGATGAACGGCCAACCCGGATGCCCGAAGCTCAACTGCGGCGTCGTCGACGTCCGGGATGTGGCGGACCTGCACCTGCGGGCCATGACCCATCCCGCCGCCAACGGCGAACGCTTCCTGGCGATTTCCGGTGAAAGCCTGTGGATGATCGATATCGCGCGAATATTGCGGCGTCGCATGGGGGCCGCAGCCGCCAAGGTACCGACGCGGGTATTGCCCAACTGGCTGGTCCGCATGATCAGCCTGAGGAACCCGGTCATGAAGGGGGCCATTTCCCTGCTGGGCATCAATTTGAACGCCACCAGCGAGAAGGCGATCCGCCTGCTCGGCTGGGCGCCCCGCCCCAGCGAGGAAGCCATCGCCGCGACCGCCGAAAGCCTGATCCGCCTCGGCTTGCTTCCCGGGTCGAAACAGGCGGCGTGAGGGGTGGAGCGAACCGCCCCAACCCCAGCCGCCGTACTCTACTGGGGTCAGTGAGCGGGCAGCACCAACCGCTCCAGATCCGTGATCAGCCCGGGCCCGGTTGGTTGCCAGCCCAGCACCTCGCGGGTCCGGGCGCTGGAGGCCGGCATGTCGAAGCCGGCGAGCCTGGCAAGCCAACCGAAATGGTCGGGCGCCTCCTCCGGCGTGATCGACTTGACGGGCAGGCCCAGCCGCCGGCCGATGGCGTCGACGATGTCCCGCGTCGCCACCCCCTCCTCGGCGACGGCATGGTACTTCGCGTTCGGCTCCGCCCGTTCGACCACCAGCCGGTAGAGGCGGGCGACATCCAAGAGATGGGCCGCCGGCCAACGGTTCCGGCCGTCGCCGATATAGGCGCACACGCCCTTTTCGCGGTACATGCCGATCAGCGGGGTGATAAGGCCCTGTGTCACCGGGTCATGCACCTGCGGCAGGCGCACCACCGACACATTGATCCCCTCCGCCGCGAGCAGGGCGGCCGCCTCCTCCGACGCCGCGCGGGGATGGGCGTCCGCCCCCACGGTCGCATTGCCCTCGCGGGCCGGCTCGCCCGGCACGGTGTTGGCGATGGGGGTGCCGGAGGTGATGACCAGCGGGCGGTCGGTGCCGGCCAAGGCCGTCCCCAGCGCGCGGATCACCCGGCGGTCGTCCTCGCAGTTCGCCACGAAGCGGGAAAAGTCGTGGTTGAAGGCCAGGTGGATGACGCCGTCGCACTGGGCGGCGCCGCGCCGCAGGCCGTCCTCATCCTCCAATGATCCGTGAAGGACCTCGGCCCCGGCAGCGGCCAGCCCGCCGGCCTTCTCCGGCGATCGGCAGAGCCCCAGCACCTGGTGGCCGGCCGCGATCAGGTCCTTCACCACGGCGGAACCGATATTGCCGGTGGCACCTGTAACGAATACGCGCATGAGCACAATCTCCTGGTTCAGTGGAGACGAGTGTCATTCCGGCTTTTATGCTGGTAAAGTAGTGACCTTATCATAGTAAGATTGCTACCAGGATGAGCGACGCTCCCACCACGGGCATGAGCTTGGGCGACTATCTCAGGGACCGGCGCATGAAGCTGGACCCCGCCGCCCTGGGCTTCCCGCAGGAGCGGCGGCGCACGCCCGGCCTGCGCCGGGAGGAGGTGGCGCAGCGCGCCAACATCAGCCCCACCTGGTACACTTGGCTGGAGCAGGGCCGGGGTGGCGCCCCCTCCGCCGACGTACTGGACCGCATCGCGCGCGCCCTGATGCTGGCCGAGGCGGAGCGCGAGCACCTGTTCCTGCTCGGCCTGGGCCGGCCGCCCGATGCGCGCTATCGCCGGAACGACAACATCACCCCCCGTCTGCAGCGCGTGCTCGACGCGCTGGACCCCAGCCCCGCCATCATCCGGACGGCGATCTGGGACGTCCTGGCCTGGAACCGGGCCGCGACCCTGATGCTGATGGACTATGGCGCGCTGCCGCCGGACCAACGCAACATCCTGCGCACCCTCTTCCTGGATCCCCGCTCACGCGCCCTTCAATACGATTGGGAAAGCGTGGCACGGTTCGTCCTGGGCGCCTTCAGGATCGATGCCGCCCGGGCCGGGGCCGCAGCGGAGATGGAACCCCTGGTGCATGAGCTCTGTCAACTCAGTCCCGAGTTCGCCGCCCTGTGGCGCGATAATGAGGTTCCGACCGGCCCGCACGAGGGCGTGAAACACATCCGCCATCCGGTGCTGGGGCCCTTGGCCTTCGAATACTCGGCCTTCGCCGTGGACGGTCGCACCGACCTGACGATGGTGATCTACAACCCGGCGACGGAAGAGGATGCCCAGCGCATGCGGTCGGCGATGGGGGAGCCGTAAGCCCCCTGTCCGGGAAGGAGCATCACCGAGAATCGACCTGAGAAATTTCCTGCAATATATTGATATAAATAGTATATTGTACTCAATCTCATCTGATTTCTTAACTTCCCTCCTCCACCGCCTCATCGCACGCCGCTCCTCCGCCCAAGGTCAGCTAGCGGGTGATGCCGATGGCCTGGAGGAAGGCCTGGTCATGGCTGACCACCAGCAGGGCGCCGTCATAGGCGCGCAGCCCCGCCTCAAGCACCGCCACGGACTCGATGTCCAGATGGTTGGTGGGCTCATCCAGGATCAACAGCGGCGGTGGCGCCTCCCCGCCCAGGACGCAGGCGAGACCGGCCCGCATCACCTCCCCGCCGCTGAGGCTGGCGGCGGCTTGCGGGGCAGCGTCCGCGCGCGCACCCGCACTGGCGGAATTACGCGCCGCGACGACAAGCATTGCGATATCCCCGGATTAAGGCTACAGGTCTCCGCTCAGGCCTTTATGCCTGTCCGATCAGGAGTAACTGGATTGTTGGCCCATACGCCCTTCATAGGCGCGGCCGGCTGTTTCCACTCCCTTCCGTAGGGCGTCCTCACGCTTGAGGCGACGATGCGGCGGGGCTTTGGATGCGCCGCCCGCAGCCCGAACAACGGATAGACGCGAGTTGCGTGTCGCCTTCGCCGACACGCACTGATCGTATGACGGACTTCCCATGAATGAATGGATGATCGTCCGGGGCATAGCGCTCCGGATCGGCGTGCCGGGTGATGTGCGCCTTCGCCGCGCCCTGAACGACTGGGCCGACACAAACGCCGAATGGCTGGGCCTGGATGACAAGCTCGACTGGGCCGCCGCTCTCACCGCTTTGAACGGCGAGCATGCCGCTGAGCCCCGGCCCCATGTGCTCGCCATCGTGGACGTGCTGGCCAAAACGCTTGCGCTGGATGAATTCGACACGGCCCTGTTGCGCCTGTTGGTGGCGGTGGATCGCTTGCCACGCGCCTCCACGCTGGCGGAAGCGTGGAGCGAAAATGGCCGCGACCTGCCCGTCCTGCTGGGTCAGGCGGCGGGGGCGGCGCCCGTCGATGCCGACCGCGCGGTGCGGCGCAGCGCGGCGCTGCGTCTGGGCCTCGCCGGCTTTCGCGCCAACCGGCGGGGCGTGGTCGAGGTCGATCTGCGCTGGTCACTGGAGCGGCTGGTCGATCGGGCCGCCGCGGACCACGCTTCGGTGGTCACCACGCTGATCGGCCCACGTCAGCATGCGCGACTGACGTTGGACGACTTTACCCATGTCGCCGATGCCGCCTTCCTTGTACGGCTGCTGATGGGAGCATGCCGCGACCGGGCCTCCGGCATCAATATCCTGATCCATGGGCCGCCGGGTACCGGCAAGACCGAATTGGCGCGCACCCTCGCCCAGGCGGCGGGCTTGGCCCTCTATGGCGTGGGCGAGGCCGACGAGGATGGCGATGAGCCCAGCCGCTGGGAACGCGTCTCCGCCTTGCAGCTTGCCCAGCGCATCATCGCCCCAGCCGGCGGGGCCGCGCTGCTGTTCGACGAGATGGAGGATCTGATCGGCGACGCCAAGCCGGCGAACGGTGATTGGATATCGGGACGGCAAGGCAGCAAGGTCTTCATCAACCGCCTGCTGGAAACCAACGATGTGCCGGTGATCTGGACGACAAACACACTGGGCAATGTCGACGCGGCGATCCTGCGACGCATGAGCTTCGTGCTCAAGCTGGATCTGGCCACGCCCCGCGCGGCGCGGCGGATGCTGAAACGGATCACCTCTGAGGAAGGGGTCGTCCCGTCCTCCCAGCTGGAGGCCTTGTTGGATACGGCGCCCGAGACCGCCGCCATCCTGCGCGTGGCGGCACGCGCCACACGTCTGGCCAACGAGCCTGAGGGCGCCGCCCGCCCCGCAGCCGCGCTGGTGCGCGCCTTGCGGGGCGAAGACGCGCCCATGGCGATTGGGGAGCGGGTGGATCTCGATCTGTTCGAAAGCAACGTGCCGCTCGTCCCCCTTCTCGCGCAGTTGGAGCAGACCGCCAAGGGTGGTGGCGACGGCTTGGATGTGTCGCTCCTGCTGACGGGGCCGCCAGGCACGGGCAAGACCGCGCTAGCCTATCATTTGGCGCGCGCGGTCGACCGCCCATTGGTCGTCAAACGCGCCTCCGACTTGCTGTCGCGCTGGGTGGGTGGCACGGAAGCCGCCATTGCCGAGGCCTTCAGCGAAGCCCGTGAGCGCGGCCATGTGCTGTTGTTCGATGAAGTGGATTCCCTGCTGTTCGATCGCGGCTCCGCCGCCAACAGCTGGGAGGCGGGTCAGGTCAATGAGATGCTGACCTGGCTGGACCGCCATCCCCTGCCGGTGATCGCCGCCACCAATCACGCGCATCGGCTGGATGCCGCGGCCCTGCGGCGCTTCGTGTTCAAGATCGAACTGGCGCCGCTGGGAACAACACGGGCCGCGCTGGCCTTCGAACGGTTTTTCGCCATGCCGGCCCCAGATGGCATAGCGGATCTCGGCCATCTCACCCCAGGCGATTTCGCGGCGGTGAAACGGCAGCTGCGTTATCGGCCCGCCCGCGACGCCGATGATCTGCTGGAGCGCCTGTCAAACGAGGGCGGGTGGCGCCCCATGCGGGCGAAGCTGGGGTTTTGACCGGGGAACGGCCCGGCCCCGCCGCCGCGATCATTCCCGGAAATGCACCATGCCGCTTTTCGTTCCTGAGGGGACGAAAAGCGGCGCGTTCAGACCGTCGCCTGGATGGCGGCGCACTTCAGCCTATCACCCGGAAGCGGCTTGGGGCGGTCAATCGCGATCGAAGGCAATCAACAGAAAACGAAAAAGCCCAGGGTTTCTGCGGCCTTTGCGGCCGATGGCGACAGCCCACGATGGGGCCGATGGCGGGCCACGACCGACGATGATGAGCACTATGTCTACGCCATAGCCCTCCAAAGATGACGCCTGATAGACGGCTGTACTTTCGGCACCCTGCCGCGATCAGATACAGCAAGGGCTAGGAGGGGCCTGGAGCAGCAGCGTTGTCAATCAAGGCGGCGACGGCTTCCTCAAAGTCTTTTGACGCCCTCAGTTCGGCTTGGACGGACCGCAAGTCGCCTGCTTTCAATGTCTTGCACCGCTCCCGCGTCCCCACGTCGTAAATGCCGCCCGTGATGGCATCGAGTTTCAGGCCCTTGTCGTAGTCGTGCCCGTGCAATGGTGAAGGCCAATCGTCGGCATCGGACTTGTGGAACTTCCAGATATAGCCCCCGCGCTTCACCTGCTTCTCGGTCAGGTAGCGCACGACCTCGAACTCCTCGGCGATGCTGTCCTCGGAGGTTTCGACAGTCAGCAACGCCGGGGCGGGCTGATTCTCGGCAAGCAAGGAAAGCCCGTGAGCAAACCAACTTAGCGGAACGATCCAATCGTCGCCGCCGTCGTATTCGATGTTGAGCCGGACGGTGGAGTGACCATCCTTGAGGATGTGCTCACCTATTTCCTTGCCCTTGTAAGTGATTTTTCCCGTGCTTGGGTCGAACTGAAGCGACATGGCCGTCCTAATTTGTGCGTTGCACGAATCCTACGCCTTCCCCGCCCGCAGCATGCCTGTCTTGCCGGGGTATTGCGCCTTCGGGTTCTGCCGCCACCAGAACTCGACCGTAACGGGGATGTGCCAGTTCTTGGCGAGGCGCTCCACTTCCTTCCAGCAGTCCGACGCCGACTGCCCCTGCACCGAGATTCCCAGGTCAGGGTGGTACTTGAATCCTTCCTCGTCGTACTGCTCCGCCTTGGCCGGAACCGCCAGCTCGCGCACCAGCTTGTCCCCCTCAAACCCCTTGGCCTTCACCTGCGCAATCATCGTCAGCAAGATAGCCGACCAGCGCGGGCTCTGCAGTGCCTTGCCGTTGATCGAGGCCGCCAGCGGCTTCGTAAAGGTAAGCCCCGGCGCGGTGTCGAACTGCATCGCTCCTTCTCTGGTCAAGGTCGCCAGTTCCTCGGGCTCGTCGTCGCGTTCCATGCCGAGCTGCTCCATCGCCTCGCGTACGATGCGGTCAATAGTCTCGCTGGGCGTCTTGGTGCCGAACCAGGTCGCAATGGACTTCAGGTCGGCAAAGGTGGCGTCGTTGATTCTGACTACGGGCATCATCTGTCTCTCCATCAATTCCGTCAGAGAATATGTAACATATCTTAATCCCAAGATCAAGGGGATATGTTACATATCCTCTGCGGAGGACGAGCGGCGATTCAGATTGCAGACGGCAAGGGAAAAGCGAGGCCATCCGGCGCTCGCAGTGGGCTGGAATGATTGAGCTATTTGGCCATCCGCCGGACGACCCGTGCCATACGTTTTGAGGGAAACGTCAATCAAATCAACGTGGAAATCGCCGTCCATCGATGCCGCCAGACGGCCGGGAGGAGGAAGGATGCTACAGGATAGAGATCGGCCGTTCATCCCGGAGACGCGCCGGGCGATCCTCTCGGGATGTCCCGACCGCGCGCCAATGTGGGCATCTTGCCCGATGACCTTTACATTCCGATCGAGCCCTGGCCGCGCGTCGGCCGGCCGGCAAAGCATGACCTGTCAGCGTGGACTGTTACAGACGATTGGCCCGACCCTGTGCCCATCACCGACGCCGAGCTCAATGTGTTCGAGGCATGGTTTGGCGATCTCTTCGATGAACTGTTCAGGCCTGGCCTCCGCAGACCATAGGCGACGCACTGTGATATCCTGCCCAGCGAATTTGCGGGGCCTGACATAGGGGCTGGGCATGGCGCTTCCTGAAGCTCTCCGCGGTAGCGGATGGACCGCGGTTGCCGCGCGGCGGATGTTTCCGCTGCTCGTGTGGTGCGCGCAGCAAGGAAAGAAAATCACATACGGCCAATTGGACACCGAGCTACAACGGCGCGGCTGGGGTCACCACGTGAATGTTGTCGTCTACGGACATCCCGCTGGGGCAGTTGGTAATGCGTGCATCGAGATAGAGAAGGAGATTGGCGAAAAAATTCCGCCCCTCAACGCTCTCGTCGTCAACGCCAAATCGGGAATCCCCGGCACTGGGTGCGATTACTATCTTGCCACCTACCTCGACAAGAACCGCTCGCGAAGCCTGACGGATGCGCAGCGGAAAGCCATGGCCGAGGAGACCATGGAGGAAGTGTGGCGGTTTCAGAAGTGGGACGAGACTCTAAATCGATGCGGCTTAAAGCCCATTCAAGGTGGCATTCCCAGCCTACATTCCAATAGCCCGAGAAAAACACCTCGGAAGCGAGGTTGGTCCAATGAACCAGAAAGCGCAGAGCATCAGGCGCTCAAGAAGTGGGTGGCCGAAAACCCTCAAGTATTGGGAAGTAAAATTCCGTACCGCCCCGGAAAGACCGAATGGCTATTTGCATCGGCTGACCGCGTGGACGTCATGTTCGAGCATAAAGATGGCTGCATAGCCGTGGAAGTTAAAGCCGCGAATGCGAATAATGCCGATCTGGAGCGCGGAATTTACCAGTGCATAAAATATCAGGCACTTCTGCGAGCCGAGCTGAAAGCTGAAGGTAAAATCCCAAACGGATCATCGCTACTGATCACCGAGGCGCAGCTTTCATCCGGCCTTCAGGCCCTGGCCGATCTGCTTGGCGTTCGCGTTGTTGTCGTTCCTGTGAAGCGACATGCAGCGAAGCGGGGCAAAACCAGCAAGCGGGCGGCTGAAGCGGCTCTATGACGCGATCGAGGCCGGCGCCGCCGATCTCGACGATCCGGCGCTGAAGGACCGCGTTGCGAGCCTGAAGGCGATCCGCGACCAGGCGCGAGCCGACGCCGCGCGTGCTGCCGCGATGCTGGAGTCTTCAGGCCAGCAGGCAATCACGCCGCAGATGGTCCAGAGGTTCGCCAGGACGGCACGCGAGCGGATCAGGATCGACGGTGGCGGCTATCGCCGCGACCATCTCCGCGCGCTCGCCCAGCGCGTTGATGTCGCAGACCGCGAGGTTCGCATCATCGGCTCGAAAAGCAATCTGCTTCAGACGCTGACCGCCGCGGCCGGCGTAAAGCCGGCTACGCCCGGCGTTCGCAGTTCTGTTCTGAAGTGGCGGATGGGGTGGGATTCGAACCCACGGTGAGTTGCCCCACGGCGGTTTTCAAGACCGCTGCCTTAAACCACTCGGCCACCCATCCGGCGCTCGGGCGCGAGAAGCCTCTTATCCGGTTGTGGGGCACAAGATCAAGGGGCAGCTGCGCCACCACCGCCGCAGGAGCACAAAAACAGGGCCGAAAAGCAGGCGGCGGCGCCCACGTCACCCGGCGATGGTTCCAGGGCCCCCCAATTGCCGCAGGGCGTCGGCCGGACGCGTTTCCCTGGTGCGCATCCCCGTCGGCCCGGTTAAAAAGCAAGCCGGGCTTAAAATTTGCCTGGGCTTTACAGACGAACAGGGGAAAGACATGACGGATATCAGCCGCCGCGCGCTGTTGGCGGGTGCCTCGGCCTTGGCCACCAGCACGGCCCTGCCCTGGTCCGCCTGGGCCGGGGACGCCGCGCCGGGTAAGGCAGCGCCAGGCGACGCCGCCGCGGAACGGCTGCTGGCCGGCATCGCCGAGCGGCTGCTGGCGGAATATCCGGAAAACGCCACCGCCCTGGGCATCGACAAGGGCGCCCGCGCCGCCCTGCACGCCCGCCTGACCAACCGGTCGGCCGCCGCCGACCGGGCCCGCGCCGCCTGGGCGCAAGAGACGCTGAAGACCCTGCAGGCGGTGGACCGCACCGCGCTGTCGCCGGCCCAGGCCCTGAACGTGGACGTGACGGAAACGTCCTTCCACACCGCCATCGAAGGCTGGCGCTTCCCCTTCGGCGACGTCGGCACGCTGTCCGGCCAGAACAGCTTCCGCAACATGCCCTATTCGGTGACGCAGCTGGGCGGCGCCTACGTCGACGTCCCCACCTTCCTGGACACCCAGCACAGCGTGGAGAACGCGGCCGACGCCGACGCCTACCTGGCGCGGGTTGAAGCCTACGCCGGCGAGCTGACGGCGGAAGCCGAGCGCCTGGACCATGAGCGGTCCATCGGCATGGTGGCGCCGGACTTCGTGCTGGACATCATGCTGGGCCAGATGGTGCCCGCCCGGGGCCAGCCCATCACCCAATGGGGCCTGGTGGACAGCCTGCGGCAGAGGGCGGCCAAGGCCAAGCTGCCGGACCGTTACGCCAATGACGTGGAAGCGCTGTGCGCCCAGAAGGTGGCGCCGGCCCTGGACAAACAGATCGCGGCGTTCAAGGCCCAGCGCGCCGTGGCCGTGCCGGAGGCCGGCATCTGGCGGCGGCCGGGCGGCGAGGAGTACTACGCCTGGGCGCTGAAGGCCGGCACCACCACCACCCGTACGGCCGAGGAGATGCACGCCCAGGGCCGGGAGCAGATCGCCCAGATCCAGGCGGAGATGGACACCCTGCTGAAGGCCCAGGGCCTGACCCAGGGCACGGTGGGCGAGCGCATGACGGCGCTGTCCAAGCGGCCGGATCTGCTGTTCGCCAACGATGATGCCGGCCGGGCCAAGCTGCTGGAATACCTGAACGACCGCATTGCCGACATCCGCACCCGCCTGCCCCGCGCCTTCGCCACCCTGGTGAAGGGCAAGCTGGAGATCCGCCGCGTGCCGCCCGCCATCCAGGACGGCGCGCCCAACGGCTACGCCTCGGCCGGCAGCATCGACGGCAGCGTGCCGGGCTATTACTACATCAACCTCAAGGACACCGGCATCTGGCCACGCTATTCCCTGCCGACGCTGTGCTATCATGAGGGGCTTCCCGGCCACATCTGGCAGGGTGAGTACGCCAACCAACTGCCCCTGATCCGAACCCACCTGGCCTTCAACGCCTGCTCGGAGGGCTGGGCGCTGTATTCGGAACAGCTGGGCAACGAACTCGGCGCCTATGACGGCGATCCCCTGGGCAAGCTGGGCTTCCTGCAATCCATCGGCTTCCGCGCCTGCCGCCTGGTGGTGGATACCGGCATGCACGCCAAGCGCTGGAGCTTCCAGCAGGCGCTGGACTGGTTCCACGCCAACACCGGCATGCCGGTGGCCCAGCTGCGCAGCGAACTGAACCGCTATTGCGCCATGCCGGCCCAGGCCTGCGGCTACAAGATGGGGCACAACCAGATCAACATGCTGCGCAAGAAGGCCGAGGGCGCCTTGGGCCAGCGCTTCGACCTGAAGCGCTTCGACGACGCCCTGGTGCTGTCCGGCAACGTGCCCCTGACCCTGCTGGAACGGATCATCGACCAGCACATCGCGGCGATGAAGGGCTGAAGCTGGATAGACGGCGGCTGGGAGGAGCCTAGCCGCCGCCCTTGCTGAGAAGGGGCGACCGATGGTCGGGTGCCGATTACTCGGGAATTGTAAATATTCGAGGCCTTGCACCAAGGGCACATAGCGCCAATCGATATTATATCCCGGTCATTCCAGACCAAGTGCCTTGGCAGAACTTATAAAACCGTCACACCAGTCAATGTAATCCAGCTCGTATTTGAAAACTTTGAATTCACCAACCCCAGAATAAGAGCTTATTTTCTTTGCATCTTCCACAGCCGCACGTGCATTCTCATCGCTGGAAAAAATACCCAGCAGAGAGTACACCTCACTTTCATTGTTGACGGTCTTCAGCCAAAGACTAAAAACATCGACACTGTCATAATTTGCCATTTATCTAGTCCTCGATGAGGGTCAGATAGAAATCGCTCTTAATTTTGTCCATTTGAATTTCAACAATATTGAAACCATCAATATGGTCGATAAATCCAGGCTTGCCGGAAATTTCCTCAATAGCATGCTGGCATTTACCATAATCTGAAAACACTCCTATCATCTTCTGGTTTTCGCCGTATTCCGTGCTGTAGCAATGGTAGAGAATATAAACCGTCTTCATATTGCACCATATCGTTCGTAAACCCATCTCGGTATTCTGAAACTTCTGTCCGCCCACTTTTTTATTTGGCTATATGGCGAAGTAGGCCCGTCTTTCCAATTACCAGGACCATACCGATCATTCATCAGACGCCGCGCGAAACTCTCGGCATTTTCTCCAATTTTTGGCCTAAACCCCTCCGCCCAACTAGGGGGGTCCTTTGCTCCTTCCTTACCGCTCAAGCGTGGAATCGGTTCCTTAAATTCATTTTTGACCGCATCCGGCAGCGCTTCAATCCATGGCGGCAACCTCCCAAACGCCAGGAAATCGCCAAAAGGCAATATCTCCTGCACCAAAATTGGACTCTGCTCTTTAAACGCACCGGCTATTGCCCGTGGATATCGGGAAGCATTTGGTGATGCCTCCCACCTCGGCGTAGCGGGCCCGTTGGCTGGTGGACCATGCCTCTCATGCCCTTCCAGTTGCGGCGCAGCTCCCTCCCCATTCCCATCCGTCCAACGCCCGTGCCAATCACGCGGCTGGTCGGGACTGTACTTCGCCAGATTGTCATTGGCCTGGGCCAAGCGGACGGCGGCGTCCCAGTCCAGTTCCGGCAGGCGCAGATGCACGGCGCGGATCATGGCCTGGACCATGTCGCCCCGGTTCAACGCGTCGGCGATCTTGGCCAAACCGGGGGGCACGGCGGCGCGCGGCTCGATGCCGGTCCGCTTCAGGAGAAGCGCCACCTCCGCCGCCGGGCGGGCCTGGAAGCCGCCGGGGGCCTTGGCCAACAGGGGCACACCGGCCAGGGCCAGACCTTCCGCCGTACAGCTGACACCCAGGCCACCCGGGCCGTTGCTCAGACGGTACCGACGCTGCCAACCATCCATGTTCACTCTCCCGGTTGATGGAAGAGCATCTTATGTTCCTATTTTGTTCGTGTCAACCGAAGCGCGAACGCGCCCGCGAAAATCGCCCGTCATGCCGCTGGCGGCGGCGCCGTTTCCGCCGCCGCCTTGGCGCGGATGGCATCGGACATTTCCGTCAGGAAGCGGCGGTCACGCGCCTTCCGTTCCAGGATGACGAATTCCAGGGCGCCCAGTTGCGGCAGGCGCGGGTCGGGCGGGCAGGCATGCACACCCGCCGGCAGCAGGCGGCTGGAATGGGCCATCATGCCCACGCCCATGGCCGTGGCCGCCGCCAGGCCGTTCAGGTCGCCGCTGGTGCAGGCGATGCGCCAGGGCACGGCCGCGCGCTCCAGCGCCGTCAGGGCCATGAAGCGGGTGATGCTGGGCGGTGGGTATAGCACCAGTTGCGCCTCGTCATGGCGGAACACCGCCTCCCCCGCCGCCGACGCCCACACCACCTGGTCGCGGAACACCAGGTCGCCCCGGTCGCCGTCCGGCCAGCGCTTGCACAGCACCATGTCCAGCCGGCCATCGTCGAACATCTCCGTCAAGGTGCGGCTGAGGGCGATGGTGAAGTCCAGGTCGACGTCGGGGTGCCCGGCCATGAAGCAGCGGATGATGTCGCGCACCCAGCCCATCGCCAGATCCTCGCAGGCGCCGAAGCGGAACAGCTGGCGCTTGGTCGACTGCGCGAAGTGCCGCTTCGCCCGTTCGTTCACCTCCAGGATGCCGCGGGCGAATTCCAGCATGGCCGCCCCATGCTCCGTCAGCGTGTTGGAGTGGGTGTCGCGCTGGAACAGCCGCTGGCCGGCAAACTGCTCCAGCCGCTTCACATGCTCACTGACGCTGGACTGCGACAAGCCCAGCTGGCGCCCAGCTTCCGAGAAACTCTTCACTTCGGTAATTGCGACAAATGTACGCAGGTGAAGGGGGTCCAGCATGACGCCTCATCGGGATTTTCGATCACCGTTATCTAATCATCAGCATTCCGATTTACCCCGCCCAAGTCAATAGTTGGCGGGCAAATACAAATCATCGCGCGGCGAATACCGGGCGAGTGATAACGGGAGGGTATTGATGTCTACAAACCGGCGCGGTTTTCTGGGCGCCGCGGCGCTGGGCGCCAGCGGCATGGTCACATTCCGCAGCGTGGCCGAGGCGGCGGACAAGTTCATGGCCCGGCCCGGCGACGGCGGCTATGGCCGCAACGCCGTGCCCCTGCCCCCAGGCGACACCGTCGCCTATCACGACCCGCAGGACGTGGGCGCCATGCCGGACTTCAGGTTCTCGCTGGACGGCAACAAACCCAAGGTGACCACCGGCGGCTGGGCCAAGGAGGCGACGGTCCACCAATTCCCCATAGCCAAGGGCATCGCCGGGGTGCACATGTTCCTGCAGCCGGGGGCCTCGCGCGAATTGCACTGGCACGCCATCGCGGCGGAATGGGCCTTCGTCATCGAGGGCCGCTGCCAGACGGTGGTGATCGACCCCTCCGGCGCCAGCGAGATCAACAATTTCGAGCCGGGCGACCTATGGTACTTCGCCAGGGGCCACGGCCATTCCATCCAATGCGTCGGCGACAAGCCTTGCCACTTCATCCTGTCCTTCGACAACGGCGCCTTTTCCGAGCACGGCACCTTCTCCATCACCGACTGGGTGGACGTGACACCGAAGGAGATGCTGGCCCTGAACTTCGGCCTGCCCAAGGACGTGTTCGACGCCTTCCCCAAGGGGGAGGCCTACATCCAGTCCGGTCCCATCCTGCATCCGGCGGACGCCCTGGAAGCGCCCTGGCCCAAGGAATCCACCCACAAGTTCCGCCTGCTGAAGGACCCCAAGGCGGCGCGCGACTTCGACGGCGGCAGCTTTCGCCTGGCCACGGTGGATGAGTTCCCCGCCTCCCACACCATGTCGGGCGGCATCATGGTCCTGAAACCCGGCGGCATCCGCAAGCTGCACTGGAATGTGAACGCCAACGAATGGCACTACTACCTGCGCGGCAAGGGCCAGGTGGCGCTGTTCGGGTCCGGCGGGCGCGGCAAGGTGGCGGAGTTCGGCCCCGGCGACGTCGCCTACATCCCCATGGGCTTTGGCCACGCCATCCAGAACGTGGGCACCGAGGACCTGGAGATCATCCAGACCTGGGACAATGGCAAGTTCGAGGAGATCGACCTGGACAAATGGGTGCAGTCCAGCCCGCGCTATCTCCTCTCCAACAACTTCACCGGCGTGCCGGACAAGACGCTGGGCCGCATGAAGCAGACGTGAGGGACGGGAGCGTTACCTGACGACATTGGGCGGGGCGGTTCCGATGAGAGCCGCCCCGTTCACCGCTGGAGGGTAATCGCGCCGAGCACGACTCCAGCCCTTTAAGCGCACCCGATGTCATTCGAAAGAACGACCCAACGGCCAAATATCTTAAGCACCCAAAATTGCCCACCGCAGTTCCATGAACCGGTTGCGATTATCGCAACCCGCCACATCGGCATGGTAACAAGATCGGCGTGTATAAGAGGATAGGGCGCGCATTTCCGTGGATGCTCCACAAATTCAACGCCGCACCTTACATATCCTTTCATTTCACTAAATTGATGAATTACCAGCTTTGGGTAATGTTCCTTAAAATAAGAAATAACCTGATCATCCGCATCAGTTTCATTTATTGATAAATAGAAATCACCCTCACCAATTCGAGAGCCATCACCAAGATAATTCCAAAGTGCGCTTAAAGAAGCTTGCTGGAAATCGACTGGGTAAACAAATGGAGCGGATCTCCACATTATATACAGGCACAGTAATATAGAGGATGACAGAACCGCCACAATCCTACACACAGGGATGCGCTTAATTATATCAACGACCCTCATTTCCAACCCCCATATGCTTGAGGGCATAGCTGTCCGCGCAGCATTCATTTTCTCCGCAGCGCCCTCCCTGCTGCTGATGCGCCCATTCATGCAGAATGGCGAACCTCATTGTCTGTTGAGGTGTCGTGCGGCCCAGCCCAGGAATGTACGTGGGCGCGGCGGCCGTTCGGAAAATTTGGCTGTAGTTGCCCTGCGTGTATCCACCGACAATTATTCCATTGAAGTTATCCGCGTCTTTCTGAGCTTCCTTTAGAGTGGGAAACGGCACGGCGCGATCGTGGGGTCGCAGGGACCCAAACTGGGGGACGAACTCAAAATCGGGGAGTATTTTCCCCATCAGGAATTCCTGTGTTGGCAAAAGCCCTTCATCCTGTAATTTCTTCAACTCGTTGCTGAACAGCTCTTTCGCCTTAGCTGGCGAGAGTAGGTCTTTTTCTTCCACACGCAAAACGCCGCAAGCATGCGTCGCCGCTTGTTCCTGAGTGTTGGTCCGTAACGCGGAACCCGCGTCAGGCTTCGCCGCTCCCGCCGCGCCACCCCGATCCGCAAAGCGCCCACCCTCATCGCGCGGCTGGTCGGGGCTGTACTTCGCCAGATTGTCGTTGGCCCGCGCCAGGCGGACGGCGGCATCCCAGTCCAATTCCGGCAGGCGCAGATGCACGGCGCGGATCATGGCCTGGGCAAGGTCGCCCTGGTTCAGCGCCTCGGCGATCTTGGTGAGACCGGGCAGAACAGCGGCACCCGGTTCCCTGCTGGCGTAGGCGCGGCGCAGCAGCGTCTCCACCTCTGCCGCCGGGCGGGCCTGGAAGCCGCCGGCGCCCTTGGCCAACAGGGGCACACCGGCCAGGGCCAGACCTTCGGCCGTGCAACTGACACCCAGGCCGCCCGGGCCGTTGCTCAGGCGGTATCGACGCTGCCAACCATCCATGTTCACTCTCCCGGTTGATGGAAGAGCATCATGAGTTCCTATTTTGTTCCTGTCAACCTAGAGGCGAGGCGGCCGGCCATTCCAGCACTCCGTCCGCCCCCTCCCTCTCGCCCGCTACTTGGCCACCGCGAACAGGTTCAGGTCCAGCGCCTCGGCGATGGATTGCACCGCCAACTGGCCGCGCACGCTGTTGCCGGCGGCGTCCAGGCGGGAGGAATAGACGCCGATGGCCAGCTTGCCCGGCGCCACCGCCAGGATGCCGCCGCCCACCCCGCTCTTGCCCGGCAGGCCCACCTTGAACAGCCATTCGCCCGTGGTGTTGTAGAGGCCCGCGGTGGCCATGACGGCCAGCACGCGGGCGCTGGTGGCGCCATCCACCACGGCCTTGTGGCTGACGGGATTGGTGCCGCCGTTGGCCAACGTGGCGCCCATGGTGGCGAGATCCACGGCGCTGACATTGTAGGAGCATTCGCGGGTGTAGAGGTCCACCGTCGCCATCGGGTCGGCGTAGAGATGGTCATAGCTTTGCAGCAGCAGGGCGATGGCCTGGTTATGCTGGTTGCTCGCCATTTCCGACTGGTAGACGTCCTGGTTCAGGGCCAGCGTCCGGCCGGCGAAGCTGGACGCCGTGTCCAGCACCGTTCTCCACCGGGCGGTCACGTCCGCCCCCGGCACCAGGCTGGCGGCGGCGATGGCGCCGGCGTTGACCAGGGGGTTGCCGGCCGGCGGGCTGCCCGTCAGCTTGTCGTTGTTGAGCTCAATGGCCAGGACGGAGTTGAAGGGCTGGCCGGTGGCGTTGACGCCGATCTTGGCCATTACCGCGTCCGGCCCCTGGTCCTTCAGAACCCGCGCGAGGGTGAAGACCTTGGCGATTGATTCAACGGGAAATTCCTGCGCTGAGTCACCAGCCTTGAACACCTTGCCGTCGGCCGTGACCACGGCGATGCCGTAGAGCTTGGGATCGGCTTTGGCGAGATAGGGGATGTAGCTGGCGTTCTCCCCCTCCATCACGCCCTTGAACTTGGCGTAGGCTTGGTCCACCGCCCGCTGGATGGCGGCGTCGGCCGGCGGGGCCTCGCGCGCCTGCGCCCCGGCCGGCATGTTCGCGCTTGGCATGTTTCCGCCCAGCATCATCAACGACACCGCGACGGCGGCCCCCCACCGTGCAAAACCCGACTTACCCACCATGATCCCCCTTGTCGCCTCCGGCCGGCACGGCCGGTGTTTGGCGTCACTGTACCGGGCCCGGCCCGGCGGCTAGAAGCCTTAACTTGGGCCCAACGGCCATCGGCCCCTTCCCCCCGGCGCCACCGGCGGCTAGAACGGAGGCGCGGCTTCGCGCTCCACCGGTTGGTTGGCAAGGCTGGGTTGGCAGGGGAGTTCAGGGTGATCGTCGGCATCGATTTGGGCACCACCAATTCCGCGGTGGGTGTTTGGCGGGACGGCAAGGCGGAACTGATCCCCAACAGCTTGGGCCACCGCCTGACGCCCTCGGCTGTCAGCCTGGACGAGGATGGCCACGTGCTGGTGGGCCTGCCGGCACGCGAACGCCAGGCCACCCATCCCACGCTGACGGCCACCGCCTTCAAGCGCCTGATGGGGTCGGCCCGCGTCACCCGTCTGGGAAAACGCGATTTCCAGCCGGAGGAGCTGTCGGCCCTGGTGCTGAAGACCCTGAAGGCGGACGCGGAGGCCTATCTGGGCGAGGCGGTGACCGAGGCCGTCATCACCGTGCCCGCCTATTTCAACGACAAGCAACGCAAGGCCACCCGCCGCGCCGGTGAGCTGGCGGGCCTGAAGGTGGAGCGGCTGCTGAACGAGCCGACGGCGGCGGCGCTGGCCTACGGCATCCACCAGCTGGAGAACGAGACCCAGTTCCTGGTGTTCGACCTGGGCGGCGGCACCTTCGACGTTTCCATCCTGGAGATCTTCGAGGGCGTGATCGAGGTGCGCGCCACCAGCGGCGACAACCGCCTGGGCGGCGAGGATTTCAACGAGCTGATCGTGGACGATCTGCGCCAGCGCTTCGCCGCCGACTGGGGCCGCGACGCGCGGGAGAGCGACGCCCTGTACCAGCGCCTGCGCGCCGCCGCCGAGCGGGCGCGCCGCGCCCTGACCGACCAGGCCGCGACACCGGTGCGCCTGGTCTGGAAAGACAGGACCTTCGAATACGAGCTGACGGCCGAGGCCTTCGAGGCCAAGGCGGAAGGCCTGCTGAACCGCCTGCGCGAGCCGGTGTTGCGCGCCCTGCGCGACGGCCAGTTGGAGGCGCGGTCGCTGCGTGAAGTCGTGCTGGTGGGCGGGGCCACGCGCATGCCGGCGGTGCGCCGCGCCGTCACCCGCATGTTCGGCCGCTTCCCCGCCCATTCCGTCCATCCGGACGAGGCGGTGGCCCTGGGGGCGGCCGTCCAGGCCGGGCTGAAGGGCCGCGACGCCGCCCTGAACGAGGTGGTCATCACCGATGTCTGCCCCTATTCCCTGGGCGTGGACGTGGCCGAGCGCACGGCCGACGGCAGCCTGCGCACCGGCATCTTCTCCCCCATCCTGGAGCGCAACACCGTCATCCCCGCCAGCCGGGTCAGCAGCTTCCACACCCTGCAGGCCAACCAGAAGGCGGTGACCTTCACCATCTACCAGGGTGAATCGCGCGACGTTCAGGACAACATCGCCCTGGGCCAGGTCAGCATCCCGGTGCCGCCCCGGCCGGCCGGAACCGTCAAGGTGGATTGCCGCTTCACCTACGACATCAATGGGCTGCTGGAGGTGGACGTCCATGTGCCGGAAACGGGGGAGCAGCGCAACCTGGTCATCACCGATGAGGAGACGGCCAGACCCGACGACCTGGACGCCCGGCGCCAGGCGCTGGCCGCCCTGAAGGTCCACCCCCGCGACACCGAGTCCAACCGCGCCGTGATGGCCCGGGCCGCCCGCTGCTATGAGGATTTCCTGGGCGACAAGCGCGCCTATGTCGCCCACCTGATGGCGGAGTTTGAGAGCGTGCTGGACCGGCAGGAGCCACGGGCCATCGACACCGCCCGCCAGTCCCTGTCAGACGCGCTGGACCAGCTGGACGGCGAGACCTTCCTGTGAGCCAAACGCCCTGGGACATCCTGGCGCTGGCCCCCACCGCCGACCAGGTCGCCATCCGCCGCGCCTATGCCCGGCGGCTGAAGGTCACCAATCCGGAGGACGATCCGGACGGCTTCCAGGCCCTGCGCCAGGCCTATGAGGACGCGCTGCTGCAGGCCCGGCGGCAAGCGCCGGATGAGAGTGTCGCCGCAGCCGAAGAACCCTCGCCCCCTGCCGAAACGCCGGCAGCGGAGGGCCCGCCCGAGGAAGCGCCGGCGGTCGATGAGGCCGTCGTCCGCCATATCGCCCTGTGCAACCATCTGGGCGACCTGCTCTCGACGCCACGGGGCACGGAACCCGCCAACCTGATGGAGGCCTTGCGCGCGGTGCTGGCCTCCCCCGCCCTGGGCCATATCGACATCCAGAACCGCACGGAGGACTGGCTGGCCCGGCTGCTGCTCTCCACCGCCCCACGGTCGGACGAGCTGGTTCCCATCGCCATCGCCCACTTCCACTGGGACCGGGTGAAGGCCGGCGAACAGACCCAACTGCTGGCCGCTGTGCAGAAGCGGGGCCGCGACCTGGCCTTCCTGACCAAGCTCCAGGGCCGTGATCATACCTACGCCACCGCCTACCGGCTGTTGCGGGCACCACCGCGACGGCGCAGCCCCGGCCTGCGCCTGGCCCTGCCCGACCGGATCAAGGATGTGCGCGCCCTGCTGACGCTGATACGCACCGACTACGCCACGCTGCGCCTCAATTTCGACGCCCAGACGCTGGCGGCGTGGGACGATTTCCTGACCGCTCCCCACTTCAATGCGGGGCTGTTGTGGACGCTGCTGACCGCCCCCCTGTTCCTGGCCCTGTACCTCCACATCCGGGCCACCCTGCCGCCGGATGATCCGTCCGTAGAGCCGATGCATCTGTTGCTGCTGCCGCCGGCGCTGGCCGCCGCCGGCGCGGTCTATCAGTTGGGCATCCGCCTGCCCGCCCGATGGCTGGCCCAATGGCTGGCGCGGCAGACGCCGTCCCGGGTGGGCTGGTTCTCCCTGGGTTGGCTGCCGGCGGGCTTGGCTCTGACCGTCGCCGCCACCGCCCTGCCCGTGAACGGTGTCAGTCTGGTGGGCGCCCTGGCGCTGAGCCTGGGACTGCTATGGTGGGCAGCGGTGAGCCAACTGGCCGGCAGCGGCGACCGCCTTCCCACCGCCGGCCTGTCGCTGCTGATCAACGCCATCCCGCTCGCCGCCTGGCTGGTGTGGACCGCCCCCAACCTGCCGACGGAGGCGCCGCAGCAGATGGCGCTGGCCGCCACCCTGGGCGCCGTCGTCCTGGGCGGCACCCAGGCCGCCCGGGGGTGGATGGAACGCCTGACGCCGGCATGGCGCCGGGCCAGCCTGTGGCTGCTGGCCCTGGGGGCGCTCGGCGCCTCCGCCGCGCTGTGGCTGTCGCTGAGCCACCTGGCCCTGGTGCCCTGGGCCATCACGGCGGTGGCCTGCGTCCAGTCGCTGGACCGCATCCCCTCGCTGCTACTGCCCGGACGGTTGGTGAAGTATCGCTATTACGTGCTGTACGCCTTCGGCGCCGTCCTCCAAGGCTCCAGCCCCTGGGTCGCCGGAATGACGGAGATGCAGGGCATCCTGGTCTTCGGCGGCCTGGCCCTGACCACCAGCGTGGGCGTCACCGTCGCCCGCCTGCTGCGGTCCGACCATACGCGACCGGCCTGACGGCATCAGTCCGCCAGCGACTTGCCCAACTGGTCCAGCAGGAAGCCGGTGCCGTGCTCGCGGGAACCGGCGTCGTCGTAGCCATCCAGGAAGGCGCCCTGTTCCGTCACCTTCAGCCTGGTGCGCCCGACGCCCGCCGGCGTCAGCTCCATCGTCGCCAGCGAGATGGAGATCTTGCGCGCGTCGATGTGCATCTCATAGCTGTAGACGATGCGTTCATCAGGCACGATGTCCAGGTAAAGGGCGTCGAAGGTCGTGGTGGTGTTGCCGTGCGAGCCGCCCGTCCATCGCCCCCGCGCCCGCTCCTTGCCGCCCACGCGGAAGTCCATGGACCGCTCCAGGGGCACCCAATCATCGCCGCCGCCGAACCATTTGGACTTCGCCTCCAGGTCAGACAGGGCGCGGAAGACCCGGGCCGCCGGCGCGTCGTACGTGCGCTCCAGCGTGAAAATGGCATGGACGACCGACCGCGTCCCCGGCGCCCCGGGCGCCTTGCCATCCTCCCCCCGGCCGTCCATGCGCGCCACCTCGGCCGCCAACTTGTCCAGGGTCTGGGACCACCCCAGCGGCGCGCCGCCGATGGCCGCCACCATGGCGGGGTCATAGAGGGTGTACGTCTGCACGACGTCCAGCCGCGTGCCGCCCACGGCGTCGGCGAAGGTGACCTCGGTCCAGGCGGTGAACAGCACCCGGCCGTCATCGCCATCCACGCGCAGGTCCAGCACCAAGCGGTCAACGGGGCTCACTTCGGCGAAGCTGCCGCGTGTCCAGTGATCCGTCCCGTCCGGGGCCCGCATGCACACCTCGAACGCGCCGCCGACCCGCATGTCGACGGTGGCCGCCGGCACGGTGAAATGCTCCGGCGCGAACCAGTGCTTCACATGCTCCGCCGTGCTCCACGCCTTGAACACCGTCTCGCGCAGCGCCGGGATGGTGCGGGAGATGCGGACGGGATCGGGGCGCAAGGGTAGGTCCGCCGCGGGGGGCGTCGCTTGAGTCATGGTTCCTCTCCTTGATTTTTCAGGGTTTCGAGATACTGGCCCAGCCGGTCCAGGCGGCTTGCCCATTCCATCCGCCGCTGGTTGATCCATTGCTCCGCCAGGCTGAGCGTGCCGCCGTCGATCCGGCAGGTCCGCACCCGTCCCACCTTCTCCGACCGCACCAGGCCGGAGCTTTCCAGCACCGCCAGGTGCTGCATCACCGCCGGCAGGGACATGTCCAGCGGCTGCGCCAATTCGCTGACCGACGCCGGGCCGCGCACCAGCCGTTCCACCAGGGCACGGCGGGTGGGATCGGCAAGCGCCTGGAAGGTGAGGTCGAGGGGGGACGGTTGGTTAAGCATGTGCTTTAGTATTCCGATGCCAATACTAAAGCAAGTGGTTTAGTGTTAAGTTGCTTAAATGGCAATAATACGGGTGACAGGCACCCGGCGCCCCGATATGTTTATGGAACGTTCTGGGAACAACTCCGTTTCCCGTCATGTCCGTTCCCCGTCATGGAGGATCCCCCGTGCCCCTCTCCTGGTTACGCCTCTCTCGAACGCTGGGACTGCTGCTGGCGGTGATGGGCGCGACGCTCGCGCATGCGGCCGAGCGCCAGGATCTGTATGTCGACAAGGCCGTCTTCGCCAATGGCCAGCTATGGCTCCTCGCAGGCTGGGATCTCTCGCGCATCGCGGAGAACGGAACGGTGCGACTGGAGGAAAAGCTGCCGGACCGGGTCCTGGATCTCTGCGCCCAAGGCAACCAGGCGGTCGTGGTCACAGGACCAGCGCGGAACGCCGGCCTGTGGACCATCCACCGCCGCGTCGGTGACCGCTGGCAGGTGGAGGCCACGGTCAATTCCGACGGGGATCGGGTGGCCGCCCTGGATTGCCGGGCGGATCGCGTGCTGCTGCTCACGACCCTCAGGTTGATCGACGTTGGCGCCCGGCCGCAAACGGTGACGGCGCTGGCCGGCCCGCTGTGGAACAAGGACAGCCCGGGCCACGTCAGCGCCACCTTCGACAGCCCCGGCCAACTATGGGTGGCATTCGACGCGGGGGAATGGGGTGGCGCCCTGCAGCGCGTCGACATGGCCACCGGTACCGTGGTCACCATCCAGGAGGAAGGCACCCACTTCGGCACTTTCATGGATACCGTCACCGCCTTGCTTCCCCTGCCTTGGGACTGGAAGGGCCGCAAGGGATGCCTGGCCGTGGCCGTGGGCCTGATTCATTTCGTGCCATCCGGCCGCGTCATGGCGGTGTGCGGCAACACCGCCCACCCGCTCTATGAGTCCTCCTTCACCTACGCCGACGGGCTGCCGGGCGATAATCGCCACGCCGTCCCCTTCTACGGCCTCATGGCCGAGGGCGACACCTTGGTCGCCGCCGGCATCGACGGGATGTACCGCATCACGGCGGACGGCAAGGCCAGGAAAAGCCCCTTGCCGGACCTGAAGAACATCGACGGCGCCTGGGTCAGCTTCGCCCTGCCGCATGTGGTGCTGGTCGGTTCGGTGCAGCGGCTTTCCGTGGGGCCCGAAGTGCCGATGATGGTTCCACGCTGATCGCCAGCCCCTGCGCGGGCTATGGCGTGGGGCTGGGCGCCCGGTTATAGCGCGTGGCCGATAGGGTGGCGGACACGGCGCTGATCTTGGTGTCCTTGAAGCCCGCCGTCCGCATCCAGGCGCGCACTGGCGCCTCCCCGAAGGCGGCCTTGGGGCCCTTGCCATGGACAACCCATAGGGCCGCACCGGGTGGCAGGCCGCCCAGGGCCGCCACCGCCCGCTCCAGCGCCGCCTGGTCCGCCACCACCGCCAGGGCGATGCGGGCGTCGGCCGGCGTGGCGGCCACGGCGCCGGCCAGGGCCTCCATCAGGGCGGGATCATCCACCGGGCCGATGACCAGGGCCGGGGTGGCCGGCCCCACGCCCAGCTTGTGCGCCAGGGTGGGCGGCGGCGTGGTCATCTTCCTGGCCCAGCGGGCGGCGGGTTCGGCACCCAGGGTCAGGCTCCACCGCCCCTCGGGCGTGGCCACCACCAGATCGTCGCCGTCGACGGTCACGGACGTCACGGCAGCCAGCGGGATGGTCCGCCGCGCCTCCCCGCGCAGGATCAATTCCCGGCTTTCCAGCAGGGCCTTGACCTCACCGGCCCCGCCGTCCCAGGCGCAATGACAGACAGCCTCCAGCCCCATGGATACCCCCGTTTGCCAGCGATGACCCTTTACCGCTGCGCCGTCGCCAGTTTGATCGCCAGGCCGACGAAAACGATTCCGGCGATGCGGTTCAGGATGATTTGCGCCTTGCCGGACCGGGCCAGCCAGCGGTTCAGCCCGCCCGCCAGGATGGCCACAAGGGAGAAACAGACCAGGGCCACGGCGGCGAACACCGCCCCCAGCAGAAAGATCTGAACGGTGACGCTCCCACGCTCCGGTGACGCGAACTGCGGCAGGAAGGCCAGGAAGAAGATGGCCACCTTGGGGTTGGTGACATTCATGACGATGCCGCGGCCATAGAGGGCCATGGGTCGGTCCGCCCCCGCCTTGGCCCCGCCCAGCGCCTCCGGCGGCGCGCGGAAGGCCTTGTACGCCAGGTACACCAGATAGGCGGCACCGGCGGCCTTCAGCAGGGTGAAGGCCAGGTCCGACCGCTGGAAGATGACGGCCACGCCCAGGGCCACGGCGGTGGTGTGCACCACCAAGCCGCTGCACAGGCCCAGGGTCACCGCCACACCGGCGCGCCAGCCCCGCGCCGCCGACAGGGTCAGGACGAACAGATTGTCTGGCCCCGGCGCGAAAGCCAGGACGACGGCGGCGGTGATGAAGGTCAGCAGGGTTTCCACGGGTAGCATCGGGCGGTCTCAACGGTTCCAGGGGCACTGTTCAACCACTGATCCTTCCAGACTTTGGCGCCGCCAGCCACTGTCCATATCGCTCCCGGCCGCTATACTGCCCGCAACCCGCGACCGTCTTCGAGGATGACCTTGGCCGACGCCCCCCGCCTCACGGTCTGGTACAATACCAAGTGCCCGGTCTGTGACGCCGGCATCGACTGGCAGACCAATCGCCTGGTGCGGGCCGCCCGCGCCGGCACCATCGCCTTCCGCGACATCAACCTGGAACCGGACGCCCTGGCCCGTTTCGGCGCGGACGTGGAAGCTGTGCGCCGCCGCCTGCACGGCCTCGACGCCGATGGAAACCTGGTGGTGGGGGCGGACTGCGCCATAGCCCTCTGGCGCCATACCCCGGGCGATTCCTGGCTGGCCGCCCTGCTGGGCAACCGCCTGACGCGCCCCCTCACCCGCATCGCCTACAACCGCTTCGCCGACGTGCTGTATGCTTGGAACCGGCGGAAGGGGCATTGGTAGGGGCCCACGGTTCCCAAAACCGTTGCCCCTACTCCGCCGCTTGGATCGCCGGCAGCGGCACCGGCGCCAGCGTCACCGCCACACCGCTCAGCACTGCATTCCCAGACAGGGGGTCGCGCAGGTTCTCGTCCAGCAGGGTGTTCAGGTTGGCGCCGGGGCGCTGGCTGGCCAGCCCCAGGCGGACGCCCTCGGCGTCGTGGCCCCAGCCGTGCGGCAGACTGACGACGCCCGGCATCATCTCGGCGCTGACCGCCACCTGCACCTCGATGGCCTTGTCGGCGCGGGACAGGCGGGCGCGGCCGCCATGGACGACGCCGTGGCGGCGGGCGTCGTCGGGATGCACCAGGGCGGTGCAGCGGAACGGCCCCTTGGCCAGAACCGGCAGGTTATGCATCCAGCTGTTGTTGGAGCGCACGTCGCGCCGGCCGATGATGACCAGGTCCGGGGCCGCCGCGTCCAGCTGTGCCTGCGCCCGGGCCAGGTCGGCCACTAGGATGCCGGGCGCCAGCTCGATCCGGCCTGACGGCGTGCGCAGCACCTCCGGAACGCGGGGTTGCAGGGCGCCCAGGTCGATGCCCCCCGCGCTATCCTTGACGGCGGCCAGGGTCAGGCCGCCCGGCTTGCGGCCGAAGCCGTCGCCATAGGGTCCGGCGCGCAGCGCCAGGTCCAGCAGGCGCTCCGGCCCCGTCCAACGCGACACGGCGGCCAGGACGGCACCGGTGTGCTCGCCCGCCCAGCGCCCCACCTCGTCCGCCACCATGGCGTCGTCCAGGGCATCCACCTCGGCGCCCGCGCCCTTGCCCTGGGCGATGGCGGCCAGCTTCAGCAGCACCTGCCATTCCGCCATGACTCCGTCTGGCCGGGGCAGCAACGCCGGGCTGTAGCGGGCGTGGTTGCGATAGGACAGCTGGGGGAAGGCCACGTCGTAGTGGCTGTCCTGGAAGGGGGAGACACCGGGCAGGATGACATCGGCATGGCGCGTCGTCTCGTTCAGATAGATGTCGACGCTGACCATCAGGTCCAGGCTGTCCAGCGCCCGGGCCAGGCGGTCGCCGTTGGGCGATGACAGGATGGGGTTGCCGGCCACGGTGAACAGCGCCCGCACCTGGCCCTCGCCCGGGGTCTCGATCTCCTCCGCCAGGCAGCCGATGGGCAGTTCGCCGTAGACCTCGGGCGCGTTGGAAACGCGGGACCGGCGGCGGCCCAGCGGCACGCCCCTCCCCTTGCCGCCGGCACCCACCGTGTTGGCGGCGAAGGCGGCGGCTTTGGGGAACATGGCGCCGCCGGGCGCGTCCAGATTGCCGGTCAGGACGTTGACGACATCGACCAGCCAACTGGCGAGCGTGCCGAAGGTCTGGGTGCAGGTGCCGATACGGCCATACAGCACCGCCGGCCCCTCTGTCGCCAGCGCCCGCGCCAAGCCCCGGATGACATCGGCCGGGATGGCGGTGTGGGCGGCGGCGCGCTCCGGCGTGAACGGCGCCACGGCGGCGCGCAGTTCCTCCACCCCCGCCACATGCTCGGCCAGCCGGCCCAGCCGCGCCAGGCCCTCGGCGAACAGGGTATGGACCAGCGCCGCCAGCAGGAAGATGTCGCTGCCCGGACGGATGAAATGGTGCTCATCGGCCAAGGCCGCCGTCTCCGTCCGCCTCGGATCGATCACCACCAGCCGGCCGCCGCGCGCCTTCAGATCCTGGGCCTTGCCCCGGAAATCCGGCACCGTCCACAGGCTGCCGTTGGACGCCATGGGGTTGCCGCCCAGGATGACCATCAGCCGCGTGCGCTCGATGTCCGGCACCGGGATGCTGAGCCAATGGCCGAACATCAGGCCGGACGAAAGCTGCTTGGGCATCTGGTCCAGGGTGGAGGCGGAATAGATGTTGCGCGTGCCCAGCGCGCGCGCCAGCACCGGCGTGTAGAGCAGCAGGCCCATCTTATGGGCGGCTGGGTTGCCGATATAGGTCGCCGCCGCGTCGCGGCCGTGGGTTTCCAGCAGGGGGACCAGCCGCCGCTCGATCTCCGCGAACGCCTCCTCGTAGGTCGTCTCGACGAAACGGCCGTCGCGCTTGATCAGCGGCGTGCGCAGCCGATCCGGGTCCTCGTGCAAATCCTTCAGCGCGACGCCCTTGGGGCAGATGTAGCCGTGGCTGAAAACATCCGAATCATGTCCCCGGATGCGGGTCACCGCCCCATCAGCCAGCGTGATCTCCAGCCCGCAGCAGGCCTCGCACAACGGGCAGATGCGATGGGCGATGGTTTCGGTGCCGGTCACGTATTGTCCTCCCTGGGGATTTGTTATCCCCAACTATCGGTGGAGGATGCCCCGGCTGTCCAGGGTCGGCACAGCCGCAGGACCGGACTTTACCATCGCCGGACCGCCCCGAGGCGCCAGGGCGGCCCCCTCATTACGCTCGCGCTCAGGGATCCAGCGGGTCGCCGGCGTCCAGCTTCAACGCCGACAGGGTGGGCAGATAGGCCACGTCGAAGGGCGACACCCGTTCCAGGGCGGTGAAGGGCACATAGCCCAAATCCTCCCGGTTGCGGGTGGCGAAGCGGTCCTCGGTGACATAGCCGCTCTGGCCCATGTCGGTGACCACCAAGGCCTTGCGGTCCATGGGCATGCCGTAGCGATAGATCAGGCGGTCGGCGTTGCGCAGGTTGGTGGTGGTGTGCCGGGCGTGCGGCTCGATCAGGATGGCATCGGCCGGCACGCCGTAGTCACGCACCAGGACCTTCTTCATCTCCACCGCCTCATTATAGGGCGTCTGGTTCGGGTGGACATAGCCGCCGCTGACGATGATCACCGGCGCCTTGCCCTCGTGGAAGCGCTTGGCCGCCAGCTTGACCCGCAGCAGACCATAGGCCGACAGGGCGACGCCCGGGGTCTCCGGCCCCGCCCCCGGCACCACCAGCGCGGTGTAGGGATACTTGGTCCAGGGGATGGTCTTCAGGCGGGCCATGGCCGCCTTGTTCTCCCCCGCCTCCAGCGGTTCCAGCCGGCCGGCCTCGTCCCGCCGGTTGATCTCCAGCAGCAGCAGGGCGAAGGCCTCGGTCGGTTCGAAGAACAGGCCATCGTCACCCAGGCCGTCCACCAGGACGGAGGCGGCATGCTTCACCAGCGTGCCGTAGGCCGTTCCCGCCACGTCATAGGCCGGGCCGTCGATGGCGGGACCGCGCGGCGTTTCCCCGCTGGCGTAGACCGCCAGGATATGACGCGCGGTAGCGGCTGCCTGCGCCCAGGCGCGCGCCATCCCATCCGCTTCCCTCCCCGTCTCCGGCCCTGTCTCCGGCCCCGGCCCGGCGGGATAGAGGCCGCTGGCGTCCAACGCCGCCGCCAGTCGCCGGGCGGCGGCGGGATGGCTCCTCAGCGCGTCGGCCAGGGCCTGGCCCGCCTCGGCGATCTCCGCCGCCGACCAGTCGAAAGCGCGGACGTAACACCCGGTGTCGGTGCCGCAGTCCTGCACGGCGGCGCGGGCGCGGGCGCGGCGCGCCACCGCCAGGCGGTGCAGTTCAGGCGTGGAGGCCGCAGCAGCGGCGGCCTCCCCATCCCGCGACAGCAGCGTCAGGCCATAGAACAGCTTGTCCTGCAGCGGCTGCGTGTAGACCAGGGGCTTGGGCTCCGCCGCCCCCGCCATACCGGGGACCATTCCCCCTACGGCCACCAGAACCGCCCCCACGGTTGCCCACGCCATCCGCCGCCGCATATTTCCACGCCTTTCCTTCGTTAAAGCGACGACACCATATATGGGAAAGGCGTAGCTTGCATGACGGCAGCACGCATCCACAGCGCCGAAGGCGCGTCTGGGGGCCATGGCGCCGAAGACGTGTCCCAGGACACCGGCGCCGAAGACGCATCAGGCCATTGCGCGAGACGGAATCTCGCGGCCATAGTGCGCCCGCATCATTGTTTGCCGCTGCCAGGGACGCCTGCCGCTTTGCCCTTCATGTCCCGTCTCACGTCCCTCATCCTGGCCCTGTTGCTGGCGGTGACCGTGGCCGCCCTGGCCAGCGGCCCGGCGGCGGCAATGGACAGGGACAGGGCTCCGGAGACAGCAGCGGGACCGGAAGCCCCCCCCACGGTGCGCCTGCCCGACACGGCGAGGCCGCTGCGCTACCGCCTGAACCTGGCCATCGACCCGGATGAGAACGAGTTCTCCGGCCAGGTGGAAATCAAGATCGCCCTGCTGAAGACGGCCGACCACATCTGGCTGAACGGCCGCGGCCTGGACGTGTCCACGGCGGAGGTGGTGACGGCGAAGGGCGAGCATGTGCCGGCCACCTGGGACCAGGTGACGTCCGACGGCGCCGCCCGCGTGGACTTCCCCCGGCCGCTGGCCCCGCAGACCCTGACCCTGCGGATCAGCTACACCGCCCCGTTCGATGGGTCGCTGGACGGCCTCTACCGCATCAGCGAAAGCGGTCGCAACTACGCCTTCAGCCAGTTCGAGGCCATCAGCGCCCGCCAGGCCTGGCCCTGCTTCGACGAGCCGCGCTTCAAGACCCCCTATGACATCACCCTGACGGTCAAGGCCGGGGACGTGGCGGTGACCAACACCCTGCCCGTCCGCGAGGAGACCCTGCCCAATGGCCACCGCCGCCTGACCTTCGGCGCCACCCGGCCATTGCCGACATATCTGCTGGCCTTCGCCGTGGGCCCCTTGGACATCGTGCGGGGCCCGACCATCCCGCCCCAGGGCGCCCGGCGCAAACCCATCCCGCTGCGCGGCGTCGCCCTGCACGGCAAGGGGCCGCGCCTAGCCTACGCCCTGTCCGTCACCCCCGGGCTGTTCCTGACGCTGGAACGCTATTTCGACATCCCCTACGCCTACGGCAAGCTGGACCTGATCGCCGCCCCCGACTTCGATGCCGTGGGCATGGAGAACGCCGGCACCATCCTGTACAGCGAGCAGCGCTTGCTGGTGGCGCCCGACGACGCGGTCGACGCCCGACGACGCTTCCTGGTGCTGCACGCCCATGAACTGGCGCACCAGTGGTTCGGCAACCTGGTGACCCCGGCCGGCTGGGACGACATCTGGCTGAACGAGGCCTTCGCCAGTTGGCTGGCGCCCAAGGCGGTGGATGCCTGGCAACCCCGCATGCTGACCGCCCGGGTGGTGGAGCAGGAGGCGCTGGAGGCCATGGACCTGGACGCGCTGGCCTCCACCCGCGCCATCCACCAGCCTATCGCCACCATCAGCGACATCGAAAACGCCTTCGACAACATCACCTACCGCAAGGGTGCCGGGGTCCTGGCGATGGTGGAGGGGTATATCGGCACCGCCGCCTTCCGCAAGGCGGTGACCACCCACCTGCGCCGCCACATCGACGGTATCGCCACGGCCCATGACTTCTTCGGCGCGCTGGCCGACACGGTGCATGACCCGGTGCTGGTGGACGCCCTGCGTTCCTACATCAATCTGCCCGGACTGCCGCGCCTGTCCATGGGCTGGACCTGCCCGCGCGACGGGCTGCAGGTGCAGACCGCGCAGCGCCGATACCGTCCGCTGGGGTCGGTGGCGGATACCGCGCAGCGCTGGACCATTCCCCTGTGCGTGCGCCCCCATGCCTCCAGCGCGCCGTCCTGCATGATGGTGACGGCGCCGCGCCAAACCTTCGCCCTGCACCAGTCCTCATGCCCCTCGGTGTTGATTCCCAACGCCGCCGGCAGCGGCTATTTCCACCTGTCGCTGACGACGGAACATTGGCACCGGTTGCTGGGCGTGCTGCCGCGCCTGCCGGCGGCGGAACAGCTGTCCCTGCTGGAAAGCCTGTGGGGCGAGGTCAGGGCCGGTCATCAGCCGCAATCGCTGTATCTGACCGCCGCCGTCGGCGTGGCCAACGTGCCCGCCTGGGACGTCGCCGCAGCCCCCTTCCCCCGCCTGAAGCAGCTGCTGGAGCAGGCGGAAACGGAGGAGGAGCGGGCGGCCCTGCGCCTGTTCCTGCTGCAGGCGTGGAAGCCCGTGCTGACGCGGGTGGGGCTGTCGCCGGGTCGGCTGGACCGGGTGGCGCCGGAAAACACCGCCTTGCTGCGCGAACGGCTGGTGGCGTTCCTGGCGCTGGACCTGCGCGAGCCCGGCCTGCGCGCCGCCCTGATGGACTTGATGCGCCACGCCGACAAACGCCCCCCGGCGGAGGTGGAGGCGACGGGCATGGCGGTCATGGCCCAGGAACTGGGCCGCCCCTACGTCAGCGGCCTGATCGATCGGCTCAAGACCTCCACCGACGCCCAGGAACGGGAAATGGTGGTGGACACCCTGAACCGGGTGACCGATCCCGTCCTGGCGGCGGAGATACGCGATCTCAGCTTCGCGCCCTATCTGAAACTGAACGAAGTCAACATGCTGATTCGCGGCCAGGGACGCGAAGCCAGCCACCTGCCGGCCTATTGGGCCTGGGTCCAGGACAACATCGCGCATCTGCGCGCCCGGGGATCGACCACCACGCTGGGCGCCCTGCCCCTGCCCCTGGAGGGCTTGTGCAGCAACCAGGCGGCCGCCCAGGTCGAAGCCTTCTTCCGGCCCATGGCGGGGGATCTGGAGGGCGGCGGGCGGACGGTGGACCAGGCGGTGGAACGCATCCGGCTGTGCGCGGCCCAGCATGGGGGGCCCCTGGCCCAAACACCCCCCTCGCAAAAGCCCTCATCGGCGCTAAGGCAATAATCCCAAAAGTTTACCCCCGAAAGTTTCGGTCAACTGGCCGAATTGTTAAGAGCCACGGCTTGCTGTACCTACTGAAGGGACACTGTATGCTTGGGGCGGTGGCCGGGACCGGCTTCCTGCGAGACATCGCGCTGGGGATGTCGCCAAAAGTCAGGAGAGCCATGAGCCAGATTGAGATCAACCGGGAAATCGACGGCGGGGTGGACGCCGCGATCCGGCTCATGATTGTCGAGGACGACGCCTTGGTGGCCTTGGGAATCCGTCTGACGGTGGAGGATCTGGGCTATTACGTCTGCGGCATCGCGGCGTCCGAGCCCGAGGCCATCGCGCTGGCCGCCAGCAGCCATCCCCACCTGGCCCTCATGGACATCCGGCTGAAGGGCGCGGTCGACGGCATCGACACCGCCCGCCGACTCCGGAACGAGTTCAGCCTGCGATCGGTCTTCCTCTCCGCCTACACGGACGAGCAGACCATGGCGCGGGCCAGCCTGACCTATCCTTTAGGCTTCGTGCAAAAGCCCTATTCCGCCGGACAGCTGAAATCGGCCCTGGACCTGGCGTTGCGGCGGCTTGCCGCACCCAAGGACTAAGGCGAAATCCCCGTTGAGCGCCGGGCGCGGCGGGCCCAAAAAGGCCTAGGACGAATTGTTTGTTGGAATGATGTCCGGTCTGGCGTGTTATCAGGGGGATAGCGCTTCCACCTTGGTTAACGCGCTGGGAAATTTGACGCATCCGCCGGTCGCTTTGCCTTAATTCCGCCGGAAGATGCTGCAAAATCATTGTTGTGATCCAGCCAGCCTTGGGTCACGACGTCAAAGACGTGCGGAACCCAATCCGTGCGTAAAGACGCATAGAAGGAGAGGAATATGCGCTTTAAAGCCCTGATGCTCGCCCCGGTTCTGCTGCTCGGCTTGGCCGCTTGCGACAAGCACGACACGCCTGCGCCGAAGACCGAAGCCCCGGCGGCCGCCCCTGCGGCACCCGCCGCCGAAGCGCCCGCCACCCCGGCCCCGTCTGACAGCACCGCCACCCCGGCGCCGGCTCCGTCTGACAGCACCACCCCGGCCCCGGCCACGCCGGAGCCCTCGACCACCGAACCCCCGAAGGGCAACTAAGCGCTTCGTCGGGGCTTTGGCCTAACTAACGTCTGCGGGCCCGTTCCTCACCGGAACGGGCCCGTTTTCGTTGTTCGTAGGCCCCAGACGCCGGCGGGGCATCCGCCCTTGGCTCATCCGCACTGCCCGCCTTGCGGTGCACGGCCCTATGGGCACGGCCGGACGCAAGGAGAAATCATTCCGGCCCGATGGGGCGGGGGCGGCCATCTTCGCCGATGGCGACGTAGGTGAAGACGCCCTCGGTCACATAGACCGCCTCGCCGGTGGCGCCACGCCGCACCCAGGTGTCGATGCGCACGCGGATGGAGGTGCGCCCGACGGCGATAATCTCGGTGTAGCAGTTCAGTTCATCGCCCACCGCCACCGGGCGATAGAACTTCATGGCCTCGATTCCCACGGTCGCCACCTTGCCCCGGGCGCGGCGCACGGCCTTGGCCGCCCCGGCCAGATCCATCTGCGACAGCACCCAGCCGCCGAAGATGTCGCCGTTGGCGTTGGTGTCGGCCGGCATGGCGAAGGTGCGCAGCGCCGGGGCTGCGGAAAAATCGGGGGTGGGCGGTTGGTCGTTCATCGTCAGCGCTCCTGGCCGGCCACCCCCGATGTGGGAGGGGGCCGCGTCCATCCTTACAAAATGTGGTGGTTGTCGGGTCTGATCCGCCGCCCCTAGTCCTTGAACTGCAGCGACGCCCACTCCTATAATGGGGTATGAGCGACCTGTTTCAGAATACCGCCCGCAAGCAAGACAGCTATTCCGCCCAGGACATCGAGGTCCTGGAGGGGCTGGAGCCTGTCCGCCGCCGTCCTGGCATGTACATCGGTGGCACGGACGAACGCGCCCTGCACCATCTGGTGGCCGAGGTGCTGGACAACGCCATGGATGAGGCGGTGGCCGGCCACGCCACCCGCATCGACCTGGAACTGGCGGCCGACGGCACCGTGACCGTGCGCGACAACGGCCGCGGCATCCCGGTGGACGACCACCCCAAATACCCCGGCAAGTCGGCGCTGGAGGTCATCCTGACCACCCTGCATTCCGGCGGCAAGTTCAGCGGCAAGGTCTATGCGACCTCCGGCGGCCTGCACGGCGTCGGCCTGTCCGTCGTCACCGCCCTGACCGACCAGCTGACGGTGGAGGTGGCGCGCGACCGGACCCTCTACACGCAAAGCTACAGCCGGGGCGTGCCCCTTTCCCCACTGGTGAACGCCGGCCCGGTGAACAACCGCCGCGGCACCCTGGTGCGCTTCCACCCCGACGCCCAGATCTTCGGCGAGGGCGCCCACTTCAAGGCGGAGCGGCTGTACCGCATGGCGCGGTCCAAGGCCTATCTGTTCCGGGGTGTGGAAATCCGTTGGAGCTGCGACCCCACGCTGCTGGCCGACGACAGCGCGATCCCGGCGGCGGAGACGCTGCACTTCCCCAACGGCCTGCTGGACTATCTGGTCTCGGCGCTGAAGGACCGGCGCACCGTCACCCCCACCGCCTTCGCCGGCCAGGCCGACTTCCCCAACCAGGCCGGCCGGGTGGAATGGGCCGTCGCCTGGCCCGAGGATGACGAGGGTTTCAGCCACACCTACTGCAACACCATCCCCACGCCCCAAGGCGGCACCCACGACCAGGGCCTGCGCCAGGCGCTGACCCGGGGCATGAAGGCCTATGGGGAACTGGTGGGCAACCGCAAGGGCCCGTCGCTGACCGCCGAGGACGTGGTGGACGGCGCCACCATCCTGCTGTCCGTCTTCATCCGCGACCCGCAGTTCCAGGGCCAGACCAAGGAAAAGCTGGTGAGTGCCGAGGCCGTGCGCCTCACCGAAGTGGCCATCAAGGACCATTTCGACCACTGGCTCTCGGCATCCCCCGACGCCGCCAAGGTGCTGCTGGACCGCCTGGTGGACAAGGCGGAGGAGCGGGCCCGCCGCCGGGCCGCCAAGGACATGGCGCGCAAGACGCCCACCCGGCGCTTGCGCCTGCCCGGCAAGCTGGCCGACTGCTCGCGCCAAAGTTCCGAAGGCACCGAGATTTTCATCGTCGAGGGCGACAGCGCCGGCGGCTCCGCCAAACAGGCGCGCAACCGTGAGACCCAGGCCATCCTGCCCCTGCGCGGCAAGATCCTGAACGTGGCCTCGGCCAGCATCGACAAGCTGCGCGGCAACCAGGAACTGAGCGACCTGGTGCAGGCCATGGGCTGCGGCGCCGGCAAGGATTTCGCCGTCGACCGCCTGCGGTACGAGCGCATCGTCATCATGACGGACGCCGACGTCGACGGCGCCCACATCGCCTCGCTGCTGATGACCTTCTTCTATCGCGAGATGCCGGCGCTGATCGAACAGGGCCACCTGTATTTGGCCCTGCCCCCGCTCTATCGCCTGTCGCAAGGCTCCACCGTGCGCTACGCCCGCGATGACGCCCACAAGGATGAGCTGCTGGCCAGCGTGTTCAAGGCCAACCAGAAGGTGGAGATCAGCCGCTTCAAGGGCCTGGGCGAAATGCAGCCCAGCCAGCTGAAGGAGACCACCATGGACCCCACGCGCCGCACCCTGCTGCGCGTGACCGTGCCGGACCTGCGCGACCCGGAACAGAAGGACGACGCGGAGAACACGGCCAGCCTGGTGGAAAGCCTGATGGGCCGCAAGCCGGAGCTGCGCTTCAAATTCATCCAGGAAAACGCCAAGTTCGCGCAGGACCTGGACGTCTGAGCCGTTCCAGCACCGCGCCGGAAGCCGAAAACGCCTGGACAGGGAGACCCGTCCAGGCGTTTCGCTTTTGGGCATGAAGGGAAAGGCGGCTTCCGGGACGCATCCTCCCGAAAGCCGCCGCTGGGTTCAGGTGTGCCAGGAGCCGCTCACGGCCCCATTGTAAAAGCTGTTGCTGGTGCTGGTCGCCGTCGTCGTCAGCGGATTGAAGCCGGAATGCGATGAGGTGAACGTGTTCATCGTCCCCAGCAGATTGGTGACGTCGGCCTGCGACAGGACGTAGCCGTCGCTGGCCTTGATGGTGGCGACATCGTTGCTGGAACTGGCGAACCAGCCCGTCAGCTTCACATCCTGGGCAACACCCAGTTGGTCAATGATCAGGTCATTGCCCGACTGCTGTAGCCAAATTTGATCGTGCGCGACGAACAAATCCAGTTCCCCGCTGGGGCCGACGCCGTTGGTGGAAAGGCTCAGCGTGGTATTGGCGCCGGTGACCGTCACGGTATTACCAGTTCCTGTAACCTTCGCGGCCGCCCCGGCCCATAGCTGGACGCTATCGTTCGCGCCGGTGAGGGAGACCTGTCCGTTGTCCTCCACGACGAGAGCGTTGCTGCTGGCGGTCACCGTATTGCCGGTCCCGTTTAACCAAACCGCCCCACCGCTGCCCGTCACCGAAACAATATTGGAATTCCCGAGAATCCCCACCGTGTCATTGTCACCCACTTGCACGGTATTGCCGGTGCCGGAAATTTCCAGGCGGGAACCGGATGTCACCGACACGTTACCCGAGGAGATGTAGAGCGTGCTGTCCGTACCGTACTGACCATTGCCGCCGATAGTGATGTCTTCCCCACTATCCGCATGGATGACATTGCCACCCGTGAGGGTCAAAGTGTTGTGCAGACCGGAGATGGTCGCGGTCGCGTTTGCCCACAGTTGAACTGTGTCGCTCGCCCCACTCAGGGACACCTGGGCATTGTCCTCCACGATGATCACTTCACTGCTGGCGGTAACGGCGTTGTTCGTCCCGACCAACCAGACCGAGCCGCCTGAACCTGTGACGACCACCGTATTGTTACCACCGTTGGCGCCAACAACCACATTCGCGCCGGCAGTTATGTAATTGCCCGTGCCATAAATGTTGTTATGGGAATCAGCTGTCAGCACAACGGTGCCATTCGATATATTGAGAGTATTGCTGACACCATATTCGCCGTTCCCGCCAACGGTGACGCTGTCACCGCTCGCAGCCGTGATCGCATTGCCTGCGCCAGTCACGGAAGCCGAAGCCCCTGCCCAAAGACTAATGGTATCGTTCGATCCAAATATAGATGCCTGAGCGCTATTCTCGACGATGATAGTGTTGCTGCTGGCGGTCACTGCGTTGCCGGTTCCGTTCAACCAAACGGACCCACCCGTACCCGTCACCGAAACCGTATTGGAATTCCCGAGAATCCCCACCGTGTCATTGCTGCCCACCTGCACCGTATTACCGGTACCGGAAATTTCCAGATGGGACCCGGTTGTCACCGACACCGTACCCGAGGAAATGTAGAGCGTACTGTCCGTGCCGTACTGACCATTGCCGCCGATGGTGATGTCCTCCCCACTATCCGCATGGACGATATTGCCACCCGTGAGGGTCAAAGTGTTGTGCAGACCGGAGATGGTCGCGGTCGCGCTTGCCCACAGTTGAACTGTGTCGCTCGCCCCACTCAGGGACACCTGGGCATTGTCCTCCACAATTATCGTATTGCTGCTGGCGGTCACCGTGTTGCCGGTTCCGTTCAACCAAACCGACCCCCCCGTACCCGTCACCGAAACAATATTGGAATTCCCGAGAATCCCCACCGTGTCATTGTCGCCCACTTGCACGGTATTGCCGGTGCCGGAAATTTCCAGGCGGGACCCGGATGTCACCGACACGTTACCCGAGGAGATGTAGAGCGTGCTGTCCGTACCGTACTGACCATTGCCGCCGATAGTGATGTCTTCCCCACTATCCGCATGGATGACGTTGCCCCCTGTAAGGGTCACCGTGTTGTGCAGACCGGAGATGGTCGCGGTCGCGCTTTGCCACAATTGCACACTGTCGTTGGACCCACTCAGGAACACCTGGGCGTTGTCTTCCACAACAATCGTATTGCTGCTGGCGGTGACGACGTTGTTGGTGTTCACCAGCCAAACGTAACCGCCGCTGCCCGTCACGGCGATACTGTTCGACCCGCCGCTGGCACCAATCACCGCGTGATCCGCAACCTGAATTGTATTTCCGCTACCGTGAACATCCAGGTGGGAATCGGCCTTCAGGGACACCGTCCCGTTGGACAGGGTGAGGGTGTCGGAGGTTCCAAACTCGCCATTCCCACCGATCGTCACCGAGGCATGGTCGAGCGCGCTAATAACATCGCCGCCACCGGTGATGGAGACGGTGGCACTGGCCGCCACGCTAACCGCCGCGTTGGAGACGGTGACATTGGCGTTATTGCCCGTCAGGCTCACCGTATCCTGGCTCCCCGTTAGGGTCGCCGTTTGATTAGCCCCCAGCGTCACCACATCGGAATTACCAGCGGCAATCAACGTGCTGATACCGGTGAGCGTATCAGACATACTGCTGCCCGTTACCTTCGCACTGCCTGCGGCAAGATTGATGCTCATGCCGTTGGCGCTGTAGCTCGCCGTGGCGACCCCACCCGCAGCCCAGAGCAAGCTGCCGGCACCGGTCCCCACCAATGTCGCGCTACCCGCCGTGCTCTTGAGGGTGGCGGTGCCATTGGTCGCGATCAGGGTATTGTTGGTACCGGTCGAGATGGCAACATCGTTGGCGCTATTCAGGGTTATGCTGTCATTCGATCCGGCAATTGAAACCGTTGTCTGCCCATAACCGGCCACGGACACCGAACTGCTACTAATATTGATCGCTTCAGTCGCGATGGCGCTTGTGGTGATCGATATCGCCGCCGTCCCGGTGCCACTTACCGCGTTCCCGGAACCAGTTAAGGTAACGAGATTACCGGTGCCATTCAGTGACAATATCGCACTGCCGCCTGCCGTCACGGCTTCGGTATTACCTGTCGTAACCAGCTTGCTGATACCAATCAGCTTGTCCGACACACTGGCCCCAGCCAACTTCGAGGTGCCGACCACCAAGTCTATAGTCATATTATCCGAGAAGTAGCTGGCGGTCGCATCTCCACCGGTCGATTGTAGTTTGCTGCCCTGGCCAGTGCCCACCAGGGTGGTGGTCCCCCCCGCGCTTGTGAGCGTGGACGTGCCGTTGGTGGCGATCAGAGTATCGTTAAGCCCAGATGCGATAACATTATTCTGGTTGCCACCGATGGTGATGACGTCGCTAGCCCCCGTCACCCGGATGGTGCTGCCGGTTATGTTCAGCGTTTCACTGGCCCCTGCAGTGTTGATTGTAACGGTCAGAGCATTGGTGCTGGTCAATGTGTTCCCAGCTCCCGCGAGGAAGATGGTGCCTCCCATCGGGCTAAGGGAGGCGCCAGTGAAAGTTATATTGCTGTTGTTGGTCGTTAACGTTTCGGTCGCCGTGGTAAGGGTGGTGGTGTTTATCGTAATGTTGGCATTCTCCGCGCCAGCGGACATCGACACTGTGTTGCCACTACCGCTCAGACTAACAACATCCCCGTCGCCACCAAGCGACACATATAGTCCACCCACCGTGCTCTTTATATTCGCGCTATTGCCAAACGCCTGCAGTGTCCCAATTCCGATCAGTGTGTCCGCAATCGTTGTCCCGGCGACACCCGCTGAACCGTTAGGCCCCAACGATGCGCTGGCGTTCAACGTTATGGAAACATCGTCCGCGACATACCGCGCGGTACCGTTCTTAAGAGTATCCTGGAGTTTGTTGCCCTGACCATTCCCGATAAGCACAGAAGTTCCGGCCGAGGATATAAGCGTAGCACCACTACCGCTAGCAGCCAGCGTATTTCCAGAACCGCCAGTAGCTGTAACCGTCACCACCGCGTTGCTGGCAACGGTCACCGCGTTGTTGGAGCCGCCGGTTAAGGTGGCCACATCACCATTCTCAACAACTATATTATTATTTGATCCGGAAATTGTTTCGCTAACATCATTAACATATATATCGCTTGAGTTCGCATTGACAACCAAACCCTTGCTATTCAGATACAGCGTCGACCTTAGGCCCGCCACCGTCGTGTTCGCATTGATTGTTGTTCTACTCGCATCTGAGCTAACAACCCTTGCCGACGACCCCGCATCGACGTTTATGATATCAGAATATCCTTTATCAATATTTACGGTATTACTTCCAGAAATTCTCAACGTTAGTCCGGAAGACGATAATGATATCACATTCTCGCTGCCGTTTACCGTCAACGATGTCGCCCTTTGAAATATAGTGTCGTGATTACCATTTACAACACCATATGCTCCATTGATCGTCAAATTGCTGCCACTGCTATTTACCGTGTTCGATGAGCCATTAACCGTATAAGTGGCAACGCCCCCAGTGATTGTGTCAGAGGATCCAGTTATAACAAAGCTGGTGTCGCCACTGACCGTTGTCGTCAAAGAGCTTGCGGATATGGTCGTTGTCATATTCTGATCTCCGTCACTAATTTGAATTCCGAGAAGCTCGGTCTTACAAACTCAAAATCCGCGTCCTGAGCGTCAGCTCCTTTGAGGCGCGGTCGAAGACGTGGTCCCAGTCGCCTTCGGCGCGAGGGCGGAACAGGCGCATGGTCGGGTACCAGGGGCAGTCGGTGCGATCGAGCAGCCACAGCCAGTGGGCGACGTCGCCCAGCAGCACCCACACATCCTTGCCCAGGGCGCCGGTCAGGTGGGCGACGGCGCTGTCGGTCATGATGACCAGGTCCATTTGCTCCACCAGCGCGGCGGTGTCGGCGAAGTCGCCGAGGTGCGGGGCCAGGTCGATGATGGGACCGCCCCGGGGCAGTTCGCCCAGCGCCTTCTCCGGCGCCCCCTTCTGCAGGCTGTAAAGCTGCACGCCCGGCAGGGCGAAGGCCTGGAAGAAGCGCATCAGGGGCTGGGCCCGTTCATGGTTGCGCTTGAAGCCGGTGTTGCCCGACCAGACGACGCCCACCCTCAGGCGGCCGTCGCGCGGCCCCAGGATCTGGGCGGCCTTGGCGCGCCGGTCCGGCGGCACCCGCAGATAGGGCTGCGCCGGGATGCTGGCCATGTCCGGGGTGAACAGGCCGGGCAGGCTGCACAGATGGGCGTGGAAGTCGGTCTCGGGCAAGGGCTCGCCCCGGGGGATCAGACGGTCGGCCACCCGCAGTTCCGCCAGCAGGGGAATCAGCTCGCGCTGGCACTCGACGACCAATTCGCCGCCCAGGGCCTTCACCCGGGAGAGATAGCGCGCCGCCCACAGGGTGTCGCCGAAGCCCTGCTCACACAACAGCAGCAGGCGCTGCCCGCCATAGGGGCGGCCATCCCATTTGGTGCTGGGCCCGTTGACGCCGGCGATATCGCGGGCGGGCACCTGGCCGCTGATCAACCGCACCTCATAATCCGGCCACGCCTGGCGATAGTTGCCGAAGTAGAGATAGCTGCGCCCCCGGTCCCAGCGCGCCTTGTGGAAGTTGGGGTCCAGTTCCAGCGCCCGGCTGAAGGCCAGCGCCGCCTCGCCATGGTTCCCGGCCTCGGCCAGCGAGGCGCCGAGGTTGTGGTGCAGCAGCACGTCGCGCGGCGCCAACTCGATGGCGCGGCGATGGGCGTTCACGGCACTTTCCAGGTATTTCAGCTTGGTCAGGGCGTTGCCCAGATTGGTCCAGATGCCCGACCCGCGCGGGTTGGCCGCCACCGCGTCGCGATAGCACCACAGGGCGTCCAGGTGCCGCTCCATCTGGGCGAACATGACGCCGCGGGCGTTCAGCAGGTCGGCATGGCCAGGATCGCGGCCCAGAGCGTCGGCGAGCAGCGCCTCCGCCTCGGCATACTTGCCCTGGTCGTGCAGCGCCGTGGCTTGGCGCAAGGCCTCGGCACTGGTCGAATGAAGGGTGACGGTGCCGGCTGCCAACACGAAAACGCTCCTGCTCCACGACGCGGCGTCAGCCTATCCGTGTGCAGCCGGAAACATCGTCCCTCGAGCCTACGGGTGTAGGGGCGCCGCCAAGCAGGCGGCAACGACAAGGCTTAGCGCTTTCCGACACACCCTGATGGCCGGCGCCATCTAAGCGGGTCGCACGCATATCAGCAAATGATTTTTGCGAGTATTATGCGTGACACCATTCCATCCCGGCGAATGACATGCCACGTATCGACGGGCGCTGATTTGACGCCACGGGACCAGACATACGCCCAATAAAAAAGGTCGCATTTCTGCGACCTTTTCACCTGGACGCGGCAAAGGCGCTGGCAAGCCAGTGCCCTCACCCGTCTAACCTTACCGCACGCGGGATATGACGGCTCAGTGGCCGTGACCGCCGTGCCCATGATCATGGCCGCCATGGCCATGATGGCTGCTGGCCTCGGCCGGCTTCACGGCGGCGATGGACAGCGCGGCGAGCAGGCTGAGGCCGAGGAAAGCAGCGATGCCAATGGTGACCATGGGTGTCATCCTTCACAATCGAGATGGCGGTTGAGCCAACAAGGGAAGCCTAGACCAGTTTTCGCGGGATGCGCAACCGCCCAGGTGACAAAGTCGTGTCATCTATCCTGATGGGGGGGGCGCGATGGGGCGGCACTCCGCGCCAGGCAAGCCCCCGGCCGTCGTGCGCCCGTCACCCCGCCCGGGCACGGGCCTATTCGGGCCGCAGCCATTCGCGCATAAGGCGGGTCGTCTCCCCCGGCTGTTCCAGCGGCGGCAGATGGCCGCAGCGATCCACCACCGCCAGGCGGGCGCCCGCGATGCCGGACGCCATCTCCTCCGCCCAGGCCACAGGGGTCACCTGGTCCTGCCCACCCACCACCACCAGGGTGGGACAGCGGATGGCGGCCAGATCGGGGCGGCCATCCGGGCGGCCCAGGATGGCGCCTTGCTGGCGGATGAAGGCGTCACGCCCCACACGGTCGGCCATGGCCATGACCTCGCCAGCGATGGCGGGATCGGCCTGGTGGTCGGGGTGGAGCAACTGCGGCAGCAGGCGGGGCGTCACGCCCCGGAACTTGCCTGTCCGGGCCAGCGCCAGCAGCCCCTGGCGCCGCCGGCGCTGTTCCGGGCTGTCGGGCCGGGCGGAGGTGTCCATCAGCGCCAGCCGCTCCACACGGTCGCCAGCCTGGCGCATGATCTCCTGCGCCACATAGCCACCCATGGACAGCGCCGCCAAGCTGAAACGCGCCGGCGCAGAGGCCAGCACCCCGGCCGCCAGATCCGCCATCGACTCGGCACCCGTCAAATCCGCAACCCGCACGTCCGCCAGGTCGGCGAGATCGCGTACCTGGTGGCGCCACAGGGCCGCGTCGCACAGCAAACCGGGCAATAGGATCACAACCGGCTTCCTTTCCGGGGCGAACCGCACCCCGGAAGGCGACACAACAGTTGACATTGAAGGAAATCCTTGCCCTTGCGGACGGGAATTGATATCGAACGCGCGACCCTAGACCATGTCCCGGCTTCCGCCAAGCCGTGCGTGGCTCCAGCGTGGGCGATACCGGACCACCCATCGGGGCTGGGCCGGGCGTCGCTTCCGGTTCCGCTGAAAGGTCGGGCTTGGCACGGGATGGCGGCCCCGCCGGCCCGGCGCCCCACACTTGAGGGGACCGTGGCATCCGCCATGGCCCTGTTACAGATGCACACCATACAGATATAGGTCGCATGCTTTTCTCGGAAATTGGGCTAGGCCCGGAAGTCCTTCGCGCGGTTGAAGACGCGGGCTATAGCCAGCCCACCCCGATCCAGGAAAAGGCGATCCCCTGGGTGCTGCAGGGGCGCGACGTGCTGGGCTGCGCCCAGACCGGCACGGGCAAGACGGCGTCGTTCACCCTGCCGATGATCGACATCCTGGCGTCCGGCCGCGCCCGCGCCCGCATGCCCCGTTCCCTGATCCTGGAACCGACGCGCGAGTTGGCGGCCCAGGTGGCCGAAAACTTCGAGGTCTACGGCAAGTACAACAAGCTGAACATGGCGCTGCTGATCGGCGGCGAATCCTTCGGCGACCAGATCAAGAAGCTGGAGCGCGGGGTTGACGTCCTGATCGCCACGCCCGGCCGCATGATGGACCTGTTCGACCGGGGCAACATCCTGCTGTCGGATATCAAGATCCTGGTGATCGACGAAGCCGACCGCATGCTGGACATGGGCTTCATCCCGGATATCGAGCGCATCGTCGGCCTGCTGCCCAAGATCCGCCAGACGCTGTTCTTCTCGGCCACGATGCCGCCGGAAATCCGCCGCCTGGCCGATGCCTTCCTGATGAACCCCCGCGAGATCACCGTGGCCCCGCCGGCCTCGCCCGCCGCCACCGTCACCCAGGCCGTGACCATGGTGCGCAACGAGGACAAGCGCGAGGCCCTGCGCCACCTGCTGCGGACGGAAGAGGTGAAGAACGCCTTCATCTTCTGCAACCGCAAGCGGGACGTCGCCGTCCTGCACCAGTCGCTGACCAAGCACGGCTTCAACGCCGGTGCCCTGCACGGCGACCTGGCGCAATCCAAACGCACCGAGACGCTGGAGCAGTTCCGCCAGGGTGAGATATCGCTGCTGTGCTGCAGCGACGTGGCCGCCCGCGGCATCGACATCGCCGGCGTCAGCCACGTGTTCAATTTCGACGTGCCCCACCACGCCGACGACTACGTCCACCGCATCGGCCGCACCGGCCGCGCCGGCAAGACCGGCCGCGCCTTCATGCTGGCGACGCCGGACGACAGCCGTACGCTGGGCGCCATCGAGAAGCTGATCGGCCGCGAAATCCCCCGCATCATGATCGACGGGCTTGAAGCCCCCGACATGTCGGAAGGGGAAGGTGATGGCGGCCGTCGTCGTCGCGGCGCCCGTGGCGGCAGCCCCCGGGGCGACGCGCCCAAGAGCCCCAGCCGCCGTCGCGGCGGTGCCTCCGCCGAAGCCCCCCGCGACGTCCCGGTCGCGCCGGAGAAGGCGCCCGAAGTCCAGGAAGTGGTCGAGGCCCGGCGGCCCGAGCGCCAGGAACGGCCGGAGCGCGCCGAGCGGCCGGAGCGGGCGCCCCGCGACCGTGGCGGCCGGAATGAGCGCGGCCGCGACAGCACGCGTACCGAAGCGCCGCGCGAGGCCCGTCCGCCGCGTCAGGAGGAGCGGAACGACCGGAATGACCGGAGCGAGCCGCGCCGCCGCTGGCGGGAAGAGGATGACGGTCCGTCGGTGGTCGGTTTCGGCGACGACGTGCCGGCCTTCATGTTGCGGGTGGCCCGGCCGGTGGCCGCCGCCCGCGCGCCCGGCGCTTTCGATGGAACCGACACGCCCGAAGCGTGACCGGACATAACGCCGGAGGCATAAGCGTCCCCATGCAGACCATCTTCGTGCAGATCAAGTGCGAGCTGGGCAAGGCCTACGACGTGGCCGATTCGGCGGTCGAGACCCTGGAAGAGGTGTCCGAGGTGCACTCCATCTCCGGTCAGTACGACCTGATGATGAAGTGCTACCTCGGCGATGAGGCCGATATCGGCCATTTCGTCACCCAGCGCCTGCAGACCCTGCCGGGTGTCAAGGACACCTTCACCATCATCACCTTCAAGGCGTTCACCTGACCATCCGCCGGCACCTGGCGGGCCGGATTGACGGCGCCGTCCCCGACGATAACGGCGGATGGCACCCGTGGAACGGGCCAGCCGTGTTGACTTGGCCCACGGCATGGGCAAGAAGGTGATCCATGAAGCGGAGCAAGGACATCGGCCAAATGGCCCAAAGCGGCGGCACCCCCTCCCCCTGTGAGCGACTGTGCGAACGTCTGGGGAGTGTGACCCGTTGAGCACGCGCACCTGGACCTTGTCCCCCGTGGCCCTGAAGCGCCGGGCGATCGCCGCGGCCTTGATGATGGGCCTGATGTCGACCACGGCGCTGGCGCAGCAGCAGCAACCCGCCCCCAAGCCGGCGGCGGCCCCGGCCAAGAAAGACCAGCCGCCCGTGCTGCTGGAGGCCGACCAGGTCGACACTGATAACGAGCTGAGCATCACCACGGCCACCGGCAATGTCCAGCTGTCCCAGGGCGGCCATGTCGTCCTGGCCGACACCATCAGCTACAGCGAACGCACCAACGTCATCACCGCCAGCGGTCATGTCGTCATGATCCAGCCGGACGGCGAGGTGATGTTCGGCGACTACGCGGAACTGACCGAAGACCAGAAGCAGGCCTTCGTCGACCAGTCGCGCATGCTGCTGCAGGACAACAGCCGTCTGGCCGGCTATCAGGCCGAACGCATCGACGGCCGCTACACCCGCGTCACCCGGGGCACCTACAGCCCGTGCAAATTGTGCGAGGATGATCCGAGCGCGCCGCCCACCTGGCAGATTCGCGCCAAGCAGGTGACGCACGACAGCGTATCGCACGACATCTATTTCCGCGACGCCACCATCGAGGTGGCGGGCGTGCCCATCACCTATCTGCCCGCCTTTTCCATGCCCGACCCCTCGGTCGACCGGCGCAGCGGCTTCCTGACACCCACGATCGGCTACAACAGCAACCTTGGCATGTTTGGCCGATTGAAATACTACTATGACGTGTCGCCCGACAAGGACCTGCTGTTCGATATAACGCCCAGCGCCAATGACGGGCTGCTGTTGGGGACGAAGTATCGCGAGCGCTTCACCAACGGCTATCTGGAACTGCAGGGCGCGGCGACGTACGCCCAGAACACCCAGACCTCGGGCACCAGCACCATCAGTCCGCATGAACTGCGCGGCTGGGCGCAAGGCATTGGCCGTTTCGACATCAACGACGCCTGGCGCTGGGGCTTCGACCTCAACCGTGTCACCGACGACAATTTCCTGCTGCGCTACAGCTATAGCTCGCAACAGCTGCTGACCAGCCGCCTCTATACCGAACGGTTCGCCGGCCGCGACTACTTCAACGTCGGCATCTACGGCTTCCAGGACCTGCGGCCCTCCAACACCTTGGAAGAGCCGGTGGCGCTGCCGCTGGTCACGTACAGCGCCTTGGGCGAGCCGGGTGAGACCCTGGGCGGCCGGTGGTCCTACGACGCCCAGATGCTGGACCTGTGGCGCGAGCAGGGCACGCGCTCGCGCCGGGCCTCGCAGGTGGCCGGCTGGCAGGGCGACTACACCAACAGCCTGGGCATGGTCACGACGGTGAACGCCCTGCTGCGCACCGACGCCTATTCCATCAGCAACCTGGAAAACTCCACCACGGGGGACCGCGAGAGCTTCAACCGTGTCCGCATCTTCCCCCAGGGCCAGATCATGACCCGCCTGCCCTTCGTGCGCGAGGACGGCTCGGTGTCGGAGCTGATCGAACCGATCGTGGCCTTCACCGCCGCCCCCAACTACCACAACAGCAGCGACCTGCCGAACGAGGACAGCCAGGACATCGAATTCGATTCCACCAATCTGTTCCGGCTCAGCCGCTATCCGGGCGTGGACATCCTGGACGGCGGCCAGCGCGTGACTTACGGCATCCGCGCCGGCGTCTACGGCAACGGCGGCGGCAGCAGCACCCTGTTCTTCGGTCAGAGCTACCGCTTGCAGCACAACACCGATTTCGCGACGAACTCCGGTCTCTACAGCCGCCAGTCCGACTATGTCGGCCGGCTGGAACTGACGCCCAGCCCGTGGATGGACGTCAGCTACGGCTTCCGCCTGGATCCGACCAGCGGCGCCCAGCGCATGCATGACTTCACCGGTTCCTTCGGTCCGTCCATCTTCCGCGTGTCCGGCAGCTATCTCTATATCAACAAGCTGGAACTGCAGAACGGCACCGTGGCCGACACCAGCACCAACCTGCAGGAAGTGAGCGGCGGGGTCACCTCGTCCTTCCTGAAGTATTACACCGTGGGCCTTTCCACGCGGTACAATCTGGCGGAGGGTGGCGGCCCGGTCTCGACCAGCCTGACCACCACCTATCAGGACGACTGCTACACCTTCTCGCTGATCATGGAACGCGATTATGCGCAGCGCGTGGGCCTTGCGTCAGGTAACCGCATTTACTTCCGCATGATCTTCAACAAGCTTGGCATGTTCGTCAGCCCCGCCTTCACCGGCACCTCGCATTAACCCTGCGGGGAACGCCGGTCCCGGGGGTATAGTCGGATATCGCCATCCGGCGCGGCCCCCAGGCAGAGGGCTGCCGCGGCCGATGCCCCAAGGGAGAGAACCGATGCCCGCTTCCCCGCCTAACCGCCGCGCCCTGTTCCAGGGCCTGGCGCTGGCCGCCCTCGCCGTCGCCGGCGTGACGATGGCCGCCCACCGTGGCGACGCCGCCGCCAGCCTGCCCAGTTCCGCCGCGGGCTCGGCCTATGATTACAAATTCACCTCCATCGATGGTGACCCGCTGCCGCTGAGCCAGTTCAAGGGCAAGACCATCCTGGTGGTGAACACCGCGTCGCTGTGCGGCTTCACCCCGCAATACAAGGGCCTGGAAGCCCTGTACACCGCGTACAAGGACAAGGGCCTGGTGGTGCTGGGCGTCCCGGCCAACGATTTCCATGACCAGGAGCCGGGCAGCAACAAAGAGATCAAACATTTCTGCGACGCCAATTTCGCCGTCGATTTTCCGATGACGGAAAAGGAAACGGTGACCGGCGACAAGGCCCACCCCTTCTACAAATGGGTCAGCGCCGCCAAGGGTGCGCCGAAGTGGAACTTCCACAAGTACCTGATCAGCCCGGAAGGCGCGCTGATCGCCGCCTTCCCCAGCAAGGTGGAGCCGGAATCGCCGGAACTGAAGGCCGCGATCGACGCCGCCCTTCCCCACAGCAGCTGAACCGCCGGATAGTGCGGCGGGCGGGAACCACGTTCCGGACGATGAACAGGTCGACAGCCGCTTGAGTTTGGGGAACGGTCCCGTTAGGGTCAGGCCCGGGAGAGACGCTCTCCCGGGCTTTCTAATTCCTTGTTCTCCCTTACCTTCTTCAGCTGGGTGTTGGCGCCGCGATGAGTTATGGCCTCTACGATCACAGCCGCCGTGCCCGCCGCCGTTTCTGGGGGCGTTTGGGCAAGTTCCTGGTGCTGGCCGGCCTCGTCGGCGTCGCCTGCGCCTTCAGCTACGAGGTGGGGCAGGAACAGTTGATCCGTCGCGAACAGAACCTGCAGGTCCAGCTGACCCAGGCCCAGACCGCGAAGGAGGAGACCGAACGCAAGGTCGCCCAGCTGCAGACTGCCCTGCAGACGGCCGAGGTGCGTGTCAGCGAGTTGCAGGTGCGCTATGACCGCGATGTGCCCGCCGGTGATTTGGGTCGGCTGAAGGATCTGCTGGCCAAGAAGATGGTGGAAGGTGTGGACGCCGGTCGCCTGGCCCTGATCATCGAGCAGACGGGCACGCCCCGGTCCTGCGGCAAGGCGGAAACCAAGCGCTTCGTCCTGTCCACCGCGCTGTACAAGGGCCCCAACACCTCTGCCGGCTTCGCCGATGGCGCCGTCACCGTCTCTGGCGAGGGCGCCACCTCCCGCAGCCCCGACGGCGCGCCGCAATCCTGGTTCGACCCGGCGAAGCCGGTGACATTGAAGTTCACCGACAAGAGCGGCAAGGAAACCCAAACCACGGGCATGCTCCCGTTGCAGCATTCGGTCATCATCGACGACACCGAATACCGCTTCAAGATCAGCCCCGGCTCGCGCTCCTTCGTCGACGTGGTGGGCGATCACTGCCCGTTCCCGTAAGGGACTATCGCCTTTCCGACAGGCCACCGGTGGACAGGTCGCCGCCATCCAGGTCCAGATCCAGGTCGACGGGATAGCCGCCGTAGAACTCCGCGTTGACGCCGCGCATCAGCAGCCGCGCCCGGGGATCGGTCAGGATCGCCCCCTTGGGCTCCAACGTCAGGGCCTGATAATCGTAATTGGCGAGCGCCCGGGTCACCAGCGCGACCTTGCCGTTGCGATCGGGGTTCAGGACCACCGGCACGCCGGCGCCGCTGGTGTCGGCATAGCCGATGTGCCCGGGCGCATCCGCCTGCAGACCGCCGAAGACCAGCACGGGCACCAGACCGTCGAAGCGCCCCAGCAGACGTCCGCCCAAGCTGCCTTGCAGGTCGTAGCCGGCGGCCGTCCAGGCCGGGAGCGCCTGGGCCAGGTCGACGCCCGCCACGGTGGCGCTGAAACCGCCCCCCTCTTCCGGTGCCAGGTGCACATGGCCGCCGGCCCAAGCCAAATCGCCGCCCTGCAACAGGACCCGGCCGTCGGCCAGCTGGAAATCCAGGCCGACATCACCCACCGCCAGCGCGGCGCGCACGGTCTTGGCCGCGACATGCTGGGCCGGCGGACTGTGCAGCGGGAACAGACCGTCCAGAACGACCTTGCCCCCCAACCCGTCGACGATCAGCGACGGGCTGGCCAGGCCGACGCCATCGGCCCGCACCTCGCCCGTCCCGGTCAGGCTCCCCTGGTCCCAGCTCAAGCGCAGGCCGCCCGCCACCGTTCCCTCGCCCCGCACCGGCCCGGTCAGGCCCGCGGTGGGTAGCAGGCGGGTCAGGTCCTGCAAGCCGGCCAGTGCCAGCGGCTCCAGCACGACGGCGACTTCCCCCCTCTTCTCCGCTCCGGTCCATTGCCCCGTCAGGCCCAACACCACGGGCGTGCCCACGCCATTCGCCTGCCCTGCCAGGGTCAGGATCTTCGTTGGATCACCGGACAGCGTGATACCCAGCGCCAAGGGGGGCAGCCAGCCGCCCAGCACGCGCCCGCCGGCCAGCGTCGCTTGCCAGGGGGCGGCCCGGTTGGTCCGGTCGAAGCCGGCGGCCAGACGCGCGCCTTCCAGCCGGCCGCCCAGCAGCACGGGCGCCTCCAGCACGGCGGCGCTGGCTTCCAGCCGGCTGAGTCCCTGGGCATCCCAGTCGGCGCCGCCGCGCAGACCCGTGGTGCCGCCAGCCAACAGCGGGGCCGCCGCCGGCCCCAGCCGCCCCACCAGGGCGCCCTGAGCATCGGCATGGCCCCGCCGTTCCGATCCCCAGCCGCCGCGCCAGTCCAGGACCAGATGACCATCGGCGCCGGGATCCCAGCCCAGGCTGAGCGGCGTGCCCTGCCCGTCCCGGAGCCGCCCGCCCGCTTGCGCCGGCCCGCCAAGGTCCAGGCGCCAGGCGCCGTCCCCCTGGGGTCGCAGGGTGCCGCCACCGCTGAGAAAGCCCGCCATCAACGGCAGGTCCGGCGCCGTCATGTCGGCCGCCGATACGCTCACCGCAAGGGCGCCATCGTCGGTGGCGGCCATCGTCAACGTTGCCGTGCCCGCCCAGTCTCCCGCCCCACGGGCGGTGAGGGTGAAGCCCCAGGGGGTCGCCTGCGAGCCGGCCCAAGGCCGGGCCCCGCCGAGGACCAGATGCAGGTTGGGCGTATCGGCCGTGGCGTCCACGGTCCAGCGATCGCCGCCGCCGTGCGCCACCAGATGACCCGCCATGGGGCCGGGCCAGTCACGCACCCGCAGGCCCTTGACGGTCACGTCGGCGGTCGCGGTGCCGTCGCCACCGACCAGCGTGCCCCTGATCGCGGGCACGGCGTTGGCCGCCGTTTCCAGGCTGAGCGCCACGCCGGCCGACGTTTTGGTCAGCCCCACGGTCAACGCCATCGCCGGCCAGCCCTCCCCCGGAACCACCACCGCCTGGCCCCGCCAGCCCTCGCCCTGCCGATCCAGGGCGGCGTGTAGTTCCAGCGGCACGGACCAGGAACCACGGGTCAGCCGCGCCGTCCCGATTTCCAGATGGCCGATGGGCAAGGCCATCAACCGGGCCAGGATCTGCCCACCACCGCGGTCGGCATCCAGGCTGACACCGGTCAAAGCCACGCTGGCCGGCGGGCCCCAGGGCACCAGGCCGGCAAAATTGATCAGGACGGTATCGGCCTCCACCCCCGGCGCCAGCCGCACCCCCGCCTCCAGCCATCCCCATCCGGCGTGCCGCACCGTCACCTGGGCTTGGGGGAAGCCCGCCGCCGCCAAGACGTAGGCCAACCGGCGCTCCGCCGTTTCCGGCAGGAACAGCCGGGCGGACAGGACACCCCCGGCAATGAAGATGATCACCGGCACCAGCACCCACAACCAGCGCCGTCCCCACGGCGGCAAGGACCAGACCTGTCCGGCGCGGCGCCAGGCGCCAGGCAAAAAAAGCCGCCGCCACGCGCTGGAGCCTTTGCGCGCGCCAGCCTTGGCTGCCTTCAAATCAGGGGGCCGCATACCGGGCGGCGGTCTCAACGGCGGCATGGACATGAAGACGAACCGATTCCTTCCCCGGCCCCGATGTGGCAACCGGCACCCGTGTGGAGAGTGACAATACCGGCGCCAGACGACAAGCCGCGGCGCAGCCCCCTGCGCACGGCAATATCGTTCCGGTCCGGAACCGCGACCCCACCGTCATGCAAGCCGCTTGCCGTTTCCAACCCGCCCCATCGGCAATTTTGCCGCTGGCGGGGGGCCGGCCCGCCAGAAGGGCGGTTCAAATCAGCCAGCGGGGGCGCTATGGTCCGCCGACCGGCAAAGCCGGACACGGACGCGCCCACCATCAAAAACGAGCTTCCCAAAATGGATCTTGAGAACACCCTGTATCTCGACCTGCCGGCCGGCCGCGTCGTCATCGCCCTGCGCCCCGACCTGGCCCCCAACCATGTCGCCCGCATCAAGGAACTGGCCCGCGACGGTTTCTACGACGGCCTCTGCTTCCATCGCGTCATCGAGGGCTTCATGGCCCAGGGTGGCTGCCCCACCGGTGACGGCACCGGCGGTTCCGGCAAGAAGCTGAAGGCGGAGTTCTCCGCCGAGCCGCACGTGCGTGGCGTCTGCTCCATGGCCCGCGCCATGAACCCGGACAGCGCTGACAGCCAGTTCTTCATCTGCTTCGACGACGCCACCTTCCTGGACCGCCAGTACACCGTCTGGGGCACCGTCACCGAGGGCATGGAGCATGTCGACGCCCTGAAGAAGGGCAGCCGCCGCGACAATGGCAGCGTCACCGATCCCGACCGCATCGTGAAGATGCAGGTGGCCGCCGACGCCGCCTGACCCCAAGATTCAGGCTTTCGGATGGGCGGGACGCCCATCCGGCATCGACCGCCCGCCCCCTTAAGGGGGCGGGCGGTCCGTTTTTGGGGGACGCGCGTTCCGGGGGGCAAAAACGCGCCCCCTTCGCCAGGTTGGGAAGACCCGGTCCGGCAGAAACTGCCGTCAGCGGCCTACCCTGCCGCCCCTGCCCCACCCACTTCCCTATAAGTTATTGATTTTCCATCGAATCGAATGTTGGCACACCCCCTGCATATAGGGAGGCGACTAACAAGCACCCGGCATCGACCGGTGGCACGAGTTCGAGGCGAAAATGGAAAACCCGATTTACGTCGCGCTGTCCCGCCAGGAAGCGCTTTCCCGGCAGCTGGACGTGGTGGCGAACAACATCGCCAACATGAACACCACCGGGTACAAGCAGCAGCGCATGCTGTTCCAGGAATACCTGGAGAAGCCGGCCCGCGGCGAACGGGTTTCCTTCGTCCAGGATTACGGGCTGATGCGCGACGTCCGCGCCGGCGCGCTGCAGGTGACCAACAACACGCTGGACCTGGCGCTGAAGGGCGAAGGCTACTTCACGGTGGAGACGCTCTCCGGTCCCCGCTACACCCGTGCCGGCAATTTCCAGCTGAACGACCGCCGCGAGCTGGTGGACCAGAACGGCCTGCCGGTGCTGGACAGCAATGACAACCGCATCACCATCCCCGATGGCACCACCGACCTGAAGGTCCAGGGTGATGGCACCGTCATGGCCGACCGCGCCCAGGTGGCCAAGCTGAAGATCGTCACCTTCGCCGACCAGCAGCAGATGCAGACCCTGGGCGGCGGCCTGATGACCACCACCCAGGCACCGCAACCCTCGGCCAACCCGCAGGTGACCCAGGGTGCGGTCGAAGCCTCCAACGTGCAAGCCATCGTCGAATCCACCGCGATGATCGAGGTGCTGCGCCAATACCAGATCACCCAGAAGCTGGTGGACGAGGAACACGATCGCATCCGCAACGCGATCACCCACCTCGCCAAAGCCCAGTGACGACGAAGTAGCAGGAGCAACAGATCATGCGCAGCCTCTCCATCGCCGCCACGGGCATGCAGGCCCAGCAGACCAACGTCGAAGTCATTTCGAACAACATCGCGAACATGACGACGACCGGTTTCAAGCGCCAGCGCGCCGAATTCCAGGACCTGCTGTACCAGAACATGCGCCGCGTCGGCTCCAACTCGTCGGACGCCGGCACCATCGTCCCCACCGGCATCCAGATCGGCGCCGGCGTCAAGACGGCGGCCGTGTACCGCATCAATGAGCAGGGCAACATCTCCACCACCGGCAACAGCCTGGACCTGGCGATCAACGGCAACGGCTTCTTCCAGGTGACGCTGCCCAGCGGCCAGATCGCCTACACCCGCGCCGGCTCCTTCCAGCTGAACGCCAACAGCCAGATCGTCACCTCCGACGGCTATCTGCTGAACCCCGGCCTCACCATCCCCGCCAACGCGGTGGACATCACGGTCGACGCCTCGGGCCAGGTGCAGGCCAAGATCGACGGCCAGGTCACCCCCGCCACGGTGGGCCAGATCAACCTGGCGAACTTCCCCAACCCGGCAGGCCTGGAAGCGGTCGGCGACAACCTGATGCTGGAAACCCCGGCCTCGGGCCAGCCGGTCACCGCCGTCCCCGGTTCCACCGGTTTCGGCCGCCTGACCCAGAACGCCCTGGAAACCTCCAACGTCAACGTCGTGACCGAGATCACCAACCTCATCCAGGCGCAGCGCGCCTACGAGATGAACTCGCGCGTCGTCACCACGACGGACCAGATGCTGCAGTCCATCACGAACATGAAGTGATGAGCGCGGGATACCGGAGATCAGTCATGAAAACCTTGGCCGCCATCCTCTTGGGCACCAGCATCCTCTTCGGCACCGGCGCCGCCATGGCCGCCGACCTGCATGGAGACGTGGACGTCAACGCCGAGACCATCCACCTGGGCGACCTGTTCGACGCGCTGGCCCCCAACCAGGCCAGCATCGTCATCGGCCAGGCGCCGGCCCCCGGCCATCGCATCACCTACGACGCCTCCATCTTGGAGCGGATCGCCGCCGCCAACGGCGTGGACTGGAAACCGGCCGGGGGTGAGCGCGTGGTTGTCAGCCGCCCATCGGTGGACGTCACCGCCGACCAGATCCAGGCCGCCTTCACCAAGGCCCTGGCCGAGGCCGGCGCCCCGGCGGGCATGGAAGTGCAGCTGGACAATCCCGGCACCGTCCTGCGCCTGCCGGCCAACAGTGACAGCAGCATCGCCTTCACCAACGTCAATTATGACGCCAGCCGCGGTCGCGCCACGGGCGACCTGGTGATCCCCGCCCATGGCGAGCCTGTCATCCGCCAGAGCTTCGGCGCCCGCGTCGCCGTCATGGTCACCTTGCCGGTGCTGAACCGCCGCGTGGCCCCGGGCGAAACCATCGCCGCCAGCGACGTGGAATGGACCAAGGTGCCGCGCACCCGCATCAGCGGCGACGTGGTGACCGAAGCCCGCGACCTGATCGGCCTGACCGTGCGCCACGGCGCCAGCCCCTATCAGCCGGTGCGCACCGATGAGGTGCGGGCGCCGGTGGTGGTCACCCGCGGCGCCCTGGTCACCATGATGCTGCAGGCCGGCAACATGACGCTGACGGTCCAGGGCCGCGCCCAGACCGAAGGCGGCCTGAACGAAACCATCCGCGTCACCAATACCGCCAGCAACCGGACCATCGACGCCCGCGTCGCCGGCCCCGATCTGGTCATGGTGCAGCCGACGGCCCAGGCCCCCATGGGCCAGGCCACCGCCCGCGCCACCCGTACCGCCCTGAATTGAGGAGAGACATCATGCCTTTGCCTTCCACCCTCCGCGCTCTCCTCATCGCCACCGCCGCCGCCGTGGCGCTCAGCGGCTGCGGCGCCGTCGACCGGATCGAGAACATCGGCAAGGCCCCCAACATGAGCGGCCTGGCCGACCCGACAACGCAGAAGGGCTACCAGCCGGTGCGCATGCCCATGCCGACACCGCCGGTGCTGGAGCGCCAGGCCAACTCGCTGTGGCGCCCAGGGGCGCGGGCCTTCTTCAAGGACCAGCGCGCCAGCCAGACCGGCGACATCCTCACCATCTCCATCTCCATCAACGACAGTGCCGACGTCTCCAACGAGACCAAACGGTCGCGCTCCAACTCAGACAGCATGGGTGTGCCCAACTTCTTCGGCCTGGAAGCCCAGATTCCGAAGGTCCTGAACTCCGCCACCTCGGCCTCCAGCCTCGTGTCCACGACCAGCGCCAAGTCGTCCGATGGCAAGGGCACTGTCGCTCGCGCGGAAAAGATTGACCTGAAGATCGCCGCCCTCATCACCCAGGTGCTGCCCAACGGCAACCTGGTCATCCAGGGCAAGCAGGAAGTGCGGGTGAACTACGAACTTCGCGAGTTGACCATCCAGGGCATCATCCGCCCCGAGGACATCGACAACACCAACGCCATCTCCTACGAGAAGATCGCCGAAGCCCGCATCTCCTACGGCGGACGCGGCCAGATCACCGACGTGCAGCAGGAACGCTATGGCCAGCAGCTGTTGGATGTACTGCTGCCGTTCTGATGACGGATATCCCGGCGGTGCCCCCGCCGCTGGGACCGCCCTATCCATTTTCGCCCGGTTGTTAGTCGCCCCCCGGTTAGTCGCCCCCACGTCCACGGGGCTTTCTGTGGACCTTTGTTGACCTCGAACAAACTGAAAGGGCCGGTGTCGCATACACCGGCCCTTCTTTTATCCGTACCCTTCCGGCCTCCGGCAGCCAGGTCAGTCGTCGCGCTGGGTGCGTTCCATGCGCTCGTGACGTTCCTGCGCCTCGACCGACAGGGTGGCGATGGGACGAGCCTCCAGCCGGCGAACGCCGATCGGCTCACCCGTTTCCTCGCAATAGCCGTATTCGTTCAATTCGATTCGTTCGATGGCCTCATCGATCTTGCTGATCAGCTTGCGCTCACGGTCCCGGGTGCGCAGTTCCAGGGAGCGATCGGTTTCCGCCGAGGCGCGGTCGGCGATGTCCGGTTCCTGGATGCCACCGTCCTGCAGGTTGACCAGCGTTTCGGTGGACTCCCTCAGAAGTTCCGAACGCCACTGCAGCAGCTTCTGACGGAAGTACTCCGTCATCACGGGGCTCATGTACGGCTCATCCTCGGACGGACGGTAGTCCGGGGGAAGTATCGGAGACGACATATGTTTTGGTCCGAGTCCAGTGTGGTCGAGACGGCGCGGAGTATAGGGAGAGCGCACGCAACCCGCAATACCGAGCACAGGTTCGGGACGCAACGTTTAAGTCCCTGAATCCGATCACAATTGTGGGTATGTCCGCCCAAAACCCAAGCCGCCCCCGCCATTCAAGCGGCAGCGACAAGCGGATGGAAACAGGAAGTCTCGCCTGCGGTTCGCATGGAACTCGGCGATGGGACGCCACCATCGGGCCGTCCGCCCCCATGGGGAGCGCTATGCCGCCTTACCGGGAGGCCGATTCGAATTTGGCCAACTCCACCTGCGCCCGCAGGTCGATCTCATCCAGCACTTCCTGCATGCGTGGATCGGTCACCGTGTCCCGCCGGCTCTGCACCATGCGCACCAGTTCCTGCAGCCGCTCACGCGGGTAAGTGCCCGCCAGCAGGCCCAGCCGCAGCTCCTCCAGCTTGTCCAGCAGCGTCTCCGCCCGCTGGCGGGCCTTGCGCTTGGAGTTCAGGGCGTCGTCCACCTCCTGCAGGGCCAGGAGCGGCGTGATGGCCATAGCGGTCTGCGCGCCGGTGACCGACTTCGCACCCTCATCGCTATCGCCGTCCGACACATGGGTGCGGAAGCTGTCGCCACCGGCCCGTTGCGTTTTGCGCGTCTGGCTGGAGGGAAGGGAGGAACCAGGACCTTCGATCTTCATGTCGTGCCGCCACCGCAATCTGGGCTGGCCGCCCGGAAAAACCCGGGACCATCACCCTCGATCCGGTCCCGACAGGTCCCGAAAAGGAAGGCAACTCCGCCGGTCTGGCGGGCCTGCGGCCAGCCCTATTGTTACCACCCGCGGTCAAGCAGCGCATAGGGCAAATTTTGCCGGGGATATTCCGCCGCCCAACGCGGCCGGGGCTGGCGGCCGGCCGCCAATCCCCGGCTTGCCGTCCCGGTTCCGCAGGCGGCGGCTGGGATTCCGCCGAATTTGGGCGCATGCTGAAGTTGGCATGAAGTTCGCTAGGGGACTGGCATCTGTTTTAGGGAGTATCCCCCTTGTTCACGAACGCCCCCACCCATCGTCCCACCGCAGCCGCCCTGCAAGGCCCGGTCCGCGCCCTGAAGAAAGGCGTTGCGCTGATGGTCACGGTGCTGGCTTTGGCCCTGGGCGCGGTTCAGCCCGCAGGCGCGCAGTCGCGCCTGAAGGACATCGTGGACGTGGAGGGCGTGCGCGACAACGTGCTGGTGGGCTATGGCCTGGTGGTCGGCCTGAACGGCACGGGCGACACCATCAACAACGCCCCGTTCACGCAGCAGAGCCTGTACGGCATGCTGGAACGACTGGGCGTCAACATCCGCGGCACCACCCTGACCACCAAGAACGTGGCGGCGGTGATGGTGACCGCCACCCTGCCGCCGTTCGCGGCCCAGGGCACCCGCATCGACGTGCAGGTGGGCACGCTGGGGGACGCCAAGAGCCTGCAGGGCGGCATCCTGGTGGGCACACCCCTGCTGGCACCCGATGGCGACGTCTATGCCGTGGCCCAGGGCCCCGTCGCCATCTCCGGCTTCACGGCGCAGGGCGCCTCGGCCAGCGTCACCCGCGGCGTTCCCACCGCCGGCCGCATCGCCGCCGGCGCGTTGGTGGAGCGCACGGTGGACTTCCGGATGTCGGACATGCAGTCCTTGCACCTGGCGCTGCACAACCCGGACTTCACCACCGCCAAGCGGGTCGCCGACGCCATCAACGCCGCCATCGGCACCGGCACGGCCATGGCCATGGACCCGTCCAACATCGCGGTCAGCGTGCCGGCCGGCCGCAAGGCGGACTTGGTGGGCTTCATGCGTGACATCGAACAGTTGCGCGTCGCCCCGGACAGCCCGGCCACCGTGGTCATCGACGAGGCGTCGGGGGTGATCGTCATGGGCGAGAACGTGCGCATCAACACCGTCGCCATCGCCCAGGGCAACCTGACCATCAAGATCACGGAGACGCCGCAAGTGTCCCAGCCGGGTCCGCTGAGCAACGGCACCACCACCACCGTACCCCGGACCAACATCCAGGTGGATGATGGCCAAGGGAAGAAGCTGGCCATCCTGCCCTCCGGCGTGTCCCTGCAGGACCTGGTGCAAAGCCTGAACGCCCTGGGTGTCAGTCCCCGCGACATGATCTCCATCCTGCAATCGATCAAGGCCGCCGGCGCCCTGCAGGCCGAGCTGAAGGTGATGTGATGAGCGACGAGATGAAGCTGTCGCCCCCGGGCTACGATGCCAAGGCCCTGGCGGATTCCAAGGGCACGCCCAAGCTGCAAAACGGCCCGGGTGGCGGCATGAAGGACGACGCGGCCATCGAGAAGGCCGCCAAGGAGTTCGAGTCCGTCTTCATCAGCCAAATGCTGCAGCACATGTGGGAAGGCGTCAAAGTCGACGAGAACTTCGGCGGCGGCCACGCGGAGGAAATGTTCCGCGGCATGATGATCGAAGAACAGGCCAAGGCCATCACCAAGGGGGGCGGCCTGGGCATCGCCGACGAGATCAAAAAGGAAATGGTGCGCATGCAGGAGAAGGCGGGCGGCGCCGATCCACTGCGCCGCTCCAAGAACGCTTATGCCCAGGCGCAGGCGACGCTGGCCCAGCACATGCCGCTGGATGGCGCCACCGAAACGCCCGCCGCCACGCCCGGTACCGCCACCGACGCCGCATCGGATGAGACGCCATGACCCCGAACCCGACCTTCCCGTCGATCCCACCCGCGGCCTCCCCGCCCGCCGGCACCAATGCCGCCGAAGCGCGCGCCCTGTCGCTGATCAGCGCCATGGAACGGCTGATGGCTCTGTACAAGGAAGAAACCGCCCTGCTGAAGAAGCGGGACATCAAGGCGATGTTGGCCCTGGTGGAGCGCAAGCACCTGCTGACCAAAAGCTATGACGACGCCGTGCGCATCATCAGCCTGGATATGCCCGGTTTGCGCAGCCTGGATCCGGCGCTGAAGGACAGGCTGAAAGACGTGGCCGACGTGTTCCACCGCGAATCCATGGAGAACGCGACGGCGCTCCGCGCCGCCGCCGCCGTGGCGCAATCGGTGGTCAACATCATGGTCAACGCCATCAACAAGCAGCGCAACCAGGAGAATGGCTATATCTCCAAGCACGGCGCCGCCCGCCCCGCGGGCTATCGCCGGGGGGGCATCCCCCCCATGGCCGTGAACCAGTGCCTATGACCCCGCCGGCCTAGCACCATCCTTACCCGCCGCTTCGCCCGCCCTGGCATGACCCCAGCGGCGGGTGTTGGCGTTGCCCCCCGGGGCGGGGACCGGCAGATTCTGCCCCCTGCGGCAATAAGCTCCCACCCCTCGAACCGCCCCTGCCCCCCAACGCGGGGATGGGCCCCCACGAAGCCCCCGGAAACATTGAGTTGGCGACGCCGCCGGGCTGGCACGTCGATTGCTTCACAGGCGGTGGGCGCCTTTGCCCGCCCTTGTCCCCCGCCGCGAGGCGGAGGCCAGGCCCTGGTCCCGAGGAAGCGATATATGACCGGTTTCCAGCCCGTCCAGTCCTTGTTCCCCAGTCAGGGGGGCACCACGTCCGGAATCCTGGGCGGCACGGGGGCGGGCAGCGACGGCGCCGCGGATCTGTTCACCCAGCTGCTGAGCGGCATGGTGGACGCCACCGCCACGGAGAGCCAGGCGACGGGCCAAACGGGCGCCTTCCTGAACGCCGGCCAAGGCACCAGCGGCGCCAATGGCGGCACCGCTTCGCCGTTCACACCCTCCACCATTCCATTCGCAGCCGGTTCCTCATCCGTCGGCAAGACGCTGGGCGCCACCGGCACGTCAGGGACTTGGAAGAACAGCGCCACCACCGGCACAGCCGTGGCGGCGCTGATGACCGGCGTGGCCACCAACACCCCCTCCTCCCTGCTGCCGGCCTCCAGCTGGACGCAAACACATTGGTCGGCCGATACCGCCCCAACGGACGCGACGGATGCCAACGCGAGCGAGACGGCCGGCACCAGCACCCAAGACAGCACCGTGGCCGACACCACGCTGGCGGCGCTGGCCGCCATGGGTGCCCAGCCGCAGCCAACCCCGCCCGTTCCCACCGTCAGCCAGGACGCCACGGCCCAGTTCGCCACGGCCCAGGCGGGCGTGACCCAGGCGGCGGCTCAGGCTGCGACGGCTCAGGCGGGCGCTGACCAGACAGCAGCCACCCAGACAGCCGCTGGCCAGACGGCCACCGGCCCCGCGCCGTCCGGTCAGATCGCGGGCATTCAGGCCGGGGCCACCCAAGCCGTAGGCAACACCGTTCCGGGTGCAGGCTCGTCGTCGCTGTCCCTGGCCGGCATGACGCCCGTCAATGAACAGACCGCCGCCGATGCCGCCCTGGCGGCTCAGGCGGTCCAGGCCATGCAGGCCGCCAAAGGAGACGGAACCACCACCGGGGCGCCCCAGGACGCCCCCGCCAAGGGCAGTGCCGCCGCCGCAGCCGCCGCCAGCCTGGCGGTCGCCGACCAGAAGGCGGCGGCCCTGGCCACCGGCGCCACCGCGGCCAGCCCACGGACGCCCGCCCCTGGCGCGCAGATCGCCACCGGCACCACCAAGACCACCGTCCCGGCCGCCCAGGCGGATGCCATCGCAGCCCAGAGCGGAACGGCGGCGGACGCCGCCACCCTGGCCGCCAGCGCCACGGTCGCGGCCGATGGCGCGGCCAAGGCCGCCAAGGCGGACGGAAGTTCCGGATCCGGCCTGAAGACGGGCACCGCCAAGGCTTCGGCCAAGAGCGACGCGGCGAAGCTCTCGGCCACTCCCGTCAGCGTGACGACCGCCGCCGGTCAGGACAAGGCCCAGGTCGCGGCGACGGCCGACCAGACGCGGCAGCAGACGGCCGATAGCGCCACCGACGACAGCGGCAGCAACGGCCTCATGGCGGCCCCGGCGGCCTCTGGCGGCATGACCTACGCCGATGCCCACGCCGCCGCCGCAGCAGCCCCCCTGGCCAAGGTTGGCGACACCACCAGCACCGCCACGCCGGCCGCGATGACACTGGCCAATGCCACCGCCAACAGCGCCACGGGCACCGCCGCCAGCACCCAGGCCACCTTGCAAGTGCTGCTGCAGCAACAGGTAGGCAACGGCCGCGCCACGACGGCCAGCAACGGCCTGTTGGCGACGACGGAAAACGGCCTGCTGCCCGCCAGTGGTACGGAAAGCGTCAGCAGCACGTCGACCAGCGACGCGGCGCTGAACGCCAGCGGCTTCATGGGACTGGTGGACGGCCAGCACACCTTCCCAACCGGCTTCGCCGCCACCCAGATGGCCAGCACCAGCCAGGCGCGCCAAGCGCAGTACCCGCCAGTGCTGCAGCAGGTGTCCATGGGCTTTCAGAAGGCGGCCAGCAACGGGATGGACAGCGTCACCATCCAGCTGACCCCGGATGACATGGGCAGCATCGATGTGAAGCTGGACTTCCACAAGGATGGCAAGGTCCGCGCCAGCGTGACGGCGGACAACGCCAGGACGCTGGATCTGCTGCAACGCAATTCCGACGACCTGCAGAAGGCCCTGCAGGATGCCGGCCTGCAGACCGACAACGACAGCCTGTCCTTCAACCTCAAGGACGATGGCCAGGCCCCGCAGCAGCAGGAACGCCGCAGCGGCCAGTCCGGTGCCCAATTCTCCATGGACGACACGGCCGCCGCCGAGGAAGCCGCGTCCCCCGACACCATCATTCCCTCGCTCGGCCGTGTCGACGTGCGGATCTGACGATAGATTTTAGGGAGTAGCCATCATGACCGATGCCGTCAGCGGTTCAAACACCACCACCAACACGACGTCAACCACCAGCAGCTCCAAGACGAGCAACCCGCTGAGCGACCTGACGAACAACTACACGACCTTCCTGACGCTGCTGACCACGCAGCTGAAGAACCAGGATCCGACGTCGCCCATGGACACCAACCAGATGACCCAGCAGCTGGTGCAGATGAGCTCGGTCGAACAGCAGATCGAAGCCAACACCCAGCTGAAGGCCATCCAATCCACCCTGGCCTCCGGCCAGACCAGCCAGGCGCTGAACTACCTGGGCAAGTATGTGGAGATGCAGGGTGACCAGTTCCCTCTGCAGGGCAGCACGGCCAACGTCTCCGTCACCTATGCCAGCAAGGCGACCAGCGCCACCATGTCGGTCTATGACGGCAGCGGCGCGCTGGTCAGCACCACCGACGTGTCGGGCGCCGCGGGCACCCACAACTATTCCTGGGATGGCAAGGACAGCTCCGGCAAAACCTTGGCCGATGGCGTCTACAGCGTGAAGGTGACCGCCACCGACGCCAACGGCAAAGCTGTCGGCACCACGGTGAAGGTGGCGGGCAAGGTCACCGGCGTCGATATGTCCGGCACCACCCCGACCCTTCAGATGGGCGACATGACGGTAAACATGAGCGACGTCACCACGGTGCTGTCTTCCTCGTAAGGGTAACCACCGAACCTGCCTAAAAGTGATAGGCCGTTCAGTTCTTTTTAACGCACCTGCCCCTATGGTGACGCAGGCCCTCGGTGGAAGCCGGGGTTTGCAGGCACTGATGAGGTAAGGCATGTCGGCACAGGACGCCGGACGCGGCCCCCGCGCGCTGATCAACGGGGGACACAAGGCGCTGACCCTGGACGACCTTCCGCCGGCCGATACCAAGCGGTGGGTCATGCGGCGCAAGGCGCAGGTGGTGGACGGGGTGCGCAGCGGCCTTCTGACAATGCAGGAGGCCTGCGCGCGCTACACCTTGTCCGAGGAGGAGTTCCTGTCCTGGCAGCGCCTGATCGATGCCCACGGCCCCCGGGCGTTGCGCACGACCCGCCTGCAGGACTATCGCCGCAGCCCACACGCCGACGAGCAGGACCCACCCCAGCCCGCCATCGGCTGAGCATTCGGCACCGGGGCCGCCCTTACGGCGCCCCGGGCTTCAGGCTGTCGGCCACGATGTGCAGCCCTTCGGCGCGCAGGGTGTGCCGGCGCAGCACCAGTCGGCGGGCGGCCAAGGCCTGTTCCACGACCTCCCCCCCGATCAGGGCGCCGTCGACCGTCAGCGCCGCGGCGATGCGGGACAGCTCATTCGCTTCCCCCTTGGGATCGTGCCGGTTGAGCGGATGCTCGCTGGCCAGTTCCGTGCTCAGCCACTCCAGCAGGGCCTCCCGCCCTTCCGGCAGCCGGTCATCGGCCAACAGCCGGGCGAGCAGGCCCATGGCGGTGGGAACCTTGGACTCCGCCGCCACCCTGGCGGCGACGGCGGCCGGATCGCGCAGCAGGTCGATCAGAGCCACCAGGAAATCGGCGAGGCAGCGCTGGTTGCCAAACAGATCTTGGATAACGTCGGGGAAACGCAGCAGATCGGCGGCGATGCCGCCCAGCATCTCCTGTAGGCGCCATGGCGTCTCGGGCGTCATCAGCGCCAGCACTTCTTCCAGCTTGCCGCCCAAGGTACGGATACCGGCCAGCCGGACGGTGATCAGGCTATAGAAGGCGTGGTCATGCTCCTCCAGCCCCACCAGCCGTTCCACCGCGGTGCTGATCTCGGCGGCGGCGCCATTCAGTGGCACCGTCCATTTGCGGCTGGCCGCCTGGAAATTGCGGGCCTTGAGGGCCACCGCGTCGACATAGCCGTCCAACTCGGTGATGCGGGCGCGGGTGTTCTGGCCGGTCAGCTTGCCCTGCGCCGTGGCCACCTTGTGCAAGGCCGCCTGGACCATGGCGCCGGTGTCCTGCAGCCGCCGCAGGTGGGTGGCCCCATGCAGCAGTTCCAGGGGGCTGATCTGCTGTCTCGTCAAATAGTCGCGCAGGATCAGGCTGATGGCCCGGCGGGCCTGGCGGCCATACAGGTCGGCGGGCGAGGCGCAGAGGGGCGTGCCGTCCGGCGCCTCGCGCAGCACGTCCGGCTTGACCACCGGCGGCGCGACCTTCTCGAAAACCAGGGTACCGGTGGGAAAGGCGTTCAGGACGGTGCGCACGGCCATGACCCGCACGGCCTTCCACTTCCCCGAGGCCAAGCGGCGGTTGGCTTCGGCAACGGCGGTCTCTTCCGTGTCGCCGATGAAAAGAATGGTCCAGCGCCCGTCGTCCAGGCCCAGCAGCTCGAACTTGCAGCTGCGGAATTTTATGCCCATGTGCGCAACCCCGCCTTGCGACCCGGCAGTCCGGAATCAGCTCCCCGCCACACTATAGGCGATCCCCCGCATCCCACGAAGAAAATAGAAAAGCCGGCTCCTACCGGCGCCGGCCAAGAAAAAAGGGAAGCGGTTTCCCGCTTCCCTTTTTGACGATGAACATCGAGCCCGCAGGATTAATCGAAAGGATTGTCGCTGCCCTTGCGCAACAGGAAACGCAGGGGCACCGCCGGCATCTTGAACGACTCACGCAGGCCGTTAATCAAATAACGGGTGTAGTGCTCGGGAATTTCGACGGGACGGCTGCTGAACAGGGCGAAGGTCGGCGGACGCGCCTTCACCTGGGTCATGTAGCGTATCTTCAGGCGGCGGCCGTCCACCAGGGGCGGCGGGTGTGCCTCCAGCATGCCACTCAGCCAGCGGTTCAGCTGCGCGGTGGGGATGCGGCGGTTCCACAGGCGGTAAACCTCGAACGCCGCGTCCAGCAGGACATCCAGCTTGTGCTGCTTCAGCGCGGAGATGGTGATGGTGGGAATGCCCCGCGCCTGGGGCAGCGAGGTTTCCAGCCGATCGCTCAGCTGTTGCAGGGCTTCCGCCCGGTTGGCCACCGCGTCCCACTTGTTGACGGCGATGACCAGGCCGCGGCCTTCCTCGATCACCTGGCGGGCGATGGTCAGGTCCTGCTTATCCAAGATGGCGTCGGCGTCCAGCACCAGCACCACCACGTGGGCCATGCGGATAACCCGCAGCGTATCCGCCACCGCCAGCTTTTCCAGCTTGTCATCCACCCGGGCGCGACGGCGCAAGCCGGCGGTGTCCACCAGCTTCACCGGCCGGTCGCGCCAAATCCACTCCGCCGCGATGGCGTCGCGGGTCATGCCGGCCTCGGGGCCGGTCAGCACCCGCTCCTCACCCAGCAGGCTGTTCAGCAGGGTGGACTTGCCGACGTTGGGCCGGCCGACGATGGCCAACTGCAAGGGCTTGGCGTTGTCCCGGGCCTCGGCCGCCTCTTCATCCAGCGGCCCCTCCTCCTCGGCCTCCTCATCTTCCGGCTCATAGGCCGGCAGATAAGGGGTCAAGGCCTCCACCAAGTCGGCCATGCCCTCGCCATGTTCGGCCGACAAGGGCACCGGATCGCCCAGCCCCAGCTCGAAGCATTCCATGAGCCCGGGCTTGCCGGCGTTGCCCTCGCACTTGTTGGCCACCAGGATGATGGGCGTCTTGCCCTTGCGCAGGAAGGCGGCGAAATGACGGTCCAGCGGCGTGATGCCGGCGCGGGCGTCCACCATGAACAGGCCGACATCGGCCCGGTCGATGGCCTTTTCCGTCTGGCGGCGCATGCGCGCCTCCAGACTGTCGTCGAACGCCTCTTCCAGGCCGGCGGTGTCCACCACCGTCAGCTCGATGCCGGCCAGATAGCCGTCAGCGGAACGCCAATCCCGGGTGACACCCGGGGTATCGTCGACCAGGGCCAGCTTCTTACCGGCAAGTCGATTGAACAGAGTCGACTTGCCGACATTGGGCCGGCCGATGATAGCGACCGTCAAGCGGCGGGGACTCGCCATAACTCATTTGCCTTATCGATACGCGAAGAGATCGCCGTCGTCCGTCAGCACAAACAGGGTGTTGTTGACCGCAATGGGGGCAACGCTGATCGGGTCGTCAAACTCAGTCTTGTTGAGGATGTCGCCGTTGGTGGGCGACGCTTCCACAACCTGCCCCAGACTGTTGGCCATAATCAAGCGTCCACCGGCTGCAATAGGACCAACCCAGCTAATCGGATCCTTGCGCTTCTCCGGATTCTCCCAGCGTTCCAGCTGCTTGATCCAGCGGACGCGGCCGGTGTCGCGGGTCAGCGCCACCAGCTGGGCCTCATTATTCACCACGAAGACCCAGTCGCCGACGACCGCCGGCTGGTTCTGGCCCCCCACATCCTGTTCCCAAATGTGCTGACCCGTGCGCTGGTCGATGGCGACCATGCGGCCCGAGTAGCTGATGGCGAACACTTGGTTGTGATCGACGACAGGCAGGCCCTTGATGTCCGCCAGGTTGGCCAGGTTGGCGCCGCGGCGCGATGAGGCCAGGTTGTCACTCCAGGCCGGGTGGCCATTGTCCACGCGCAGGGCATACAGCTCGCCCGACGAATAGGGGATGATGGTGATGTCGTTGTCGACCGCGGCGCTGGCGCCGCCCAGCAGGGCCGCCGGCTCGGGGAAGCCAGCGTGCGTCCACTGCAGCACCCGGTTGTCCGAGGCCAGCACGATGCACTGGTTGTCGATGGTCACCACGAAGACGCGACCGCCGGCGACCGTGGGGCCGGACCGGATGGGGGCGGCGATGCGCTGCCGCCAGGCGATCTTGCCGTCCTTGGGATCGACCTTGATGGCCTCGCCAAAACCGGTGGTGACGAACACCGCGCCGTCACCGACGGCGACACCGCCCCCCATGGCCGACCCTTCCTGGTCCGGCCGCTTCATCTCGCTGTCCCACAGCTTCTTGCCCGTGGCCTCGTCAAAGGCGTGCAGGATGAACTCGGTATCCAGCAGATAGACCTTGCCACCGGCCACCACCGGGCCGTCCAGCAGACGGTTGTCGCTGGAGGAGCCCTCGATGCTGACCTTCCACGCCTGCTTCAACGTCTTGGGCAGGCTTACATGGCCCGGATTGTGGGCCGCGTTGCCGCCGGGCTGGGCCCAGTCGGCATTGGTCACCGCGTCAGGCAGGGTCACCTGCTTGGCCTGGGCCTGGCTGTCAGGCTCGATCTGCTGATCCAGCTGCAGCACCGAGATACGGTTGCCCGCCAGCTTTTCCTTGGGCTTGTCGTCATCGCCCAGGCCCAGCCAATCGAACATGCCGCAGCCGGTCAGGACCATGCACGCCACCAGCGCGCTGCTGAGGCCGACGGCGCGCCGGATGCGCATGGGCCGGCCGGACGACGGGGAACCGGTGGCGGGGGCACGGGACGAAGCCTCGGAGGAAGGCAAGCCAGTGACGGCGTTCTTGTTGGTCATTTCTGCTCGGCGTAGAGGGCGGCGAGATCGGCGGCGCGGGCGCGAATGCCCTGGGGTGCCGCCGGATCGACGGACAAGGACTGGAAGATCTCCCTGGCCTTGGCCAGGTCGTTGGCACGCAAGTACAGCAGGCCGGACAGTTCCTGGGCGCTGTAACGCCAGGGGCCCTTGCTCAGCCCCGAGATGCGGGACTGCAGCTGCGCCGGGTTGCCGGTATCCACCTGCTGCATCACGGCCAGGATCTGGGCCAGGTCGCGGAACAGGGGATCGTTGTCGGCGCTGCCGGCGATCTGGTCATAGATGGCGATGGCGCCGGCGGCGTCACCGCTGGCGGCCTTCAGCCCGGCTTCCTGCAGACGGGCCAAGGTGGCGGGCGCACCGCCCAGCTTGGGCGTCACCGCCGCCAGGGCGGCCAAGGCCTCCTTGGGGTCGCCCCCCTCGATCGCGGGGGACACCTTTTCCGTCGCGGCGATCAGGGCGCTGGTGCGCTCGATGGCCTGCCGGTTGCGGTACTGGTCCCAGGCAACGTACGCCGCCGTGCCGGCCAGCACGGCCACCGCCCCCGCGAGGAGGTAGGGGCCCACCTGGCGCCACAGTTTTTCCAGTCGTTCACGGCGAAGGTCGTCATCGACCTCGCGAAAAATATCGCTCATCAGCTCACTCTTCGACACCGAGGCCGGCACCATAACAGCAATCCGCGCCGATACCAGAGGGGCGCGTGACGGTCAAGGAAAGTCCGGGTCGAATGTCCCCCATCCCCCTGCCCGCCCACCCCCGCAATGGGCGGCCTGATTGGCGCCAAGCCCCCGCCCTTTTGGCCGGGGCGGGCAGCATAGATTAAATCAGTCGACCTTGGCACGGCCGGAGAGGGCGTTTCCTATCGGTCGCCTGATTTTGCCGTGCGAAATAATCGGCATCTGTGGATAAGTCTGTGGAGCACGGCCGGAAAAGAGCCCGTCCCCCTGCCCGAAAGAGAAAGGCCCGCGCCCGCCCACCCCCAGGAATAGAGCGGCCCACGGCGGAAGGTCCAGGAATTGTGCCGCCCGCCACGCCCCGATTCTCCTGCCCGAAAGGTGGATAATCCCCTTCCAAGGGGGTAGGTGCGACAAAGACTGGCGATCCCCGCCGCGTCGCGGTAATGAGCCTGGGCCCCGAGGGGCGTCCTTATCCTTGCCACCACGTCTGGTCCCCAAGCCGCCATGACCGATACCGCGCGCCGCATCGTCGGCCTCATCGCCACTGAACTCGCCGCCCGCCCTGAACAGGTCGCCGCGGCGGTCGCCTTGCTGGACGAAGGCTCGACCGTGCCCTTCATCGCCCGCTACCGTAAGGAAGCGACCGGCGGCCTGGACGACACCCAGCTGCGCACCCTGGATGAACGTCTGCGCTATCTGCGTGAGATGGAGGAGCGGCGGGCCACCATCCTCAAATCCATCGAGGAACAGGGCAAGCTGACACCCGAGTTGCAAACCCAGATCGCCACGGCCGACACCAAGACCCGGCTGGAAGATCTGTACCTGCCCTACAAGCCCAAGCGCCGGACCAAGGCGATGATCGCGCGGGAGGCGGGGCTGGAGCCCCTGGCCGACCTGCTGCTGACCGAGCCGACGCACGACCCGGAAGCCAGCGCCGCCGCATACGTCGACGCCGAAAAGGGCGTGGCCGACGCCAAGGCCGCTCTGGAGGGCGCCCGCGCCATCCTGGTGGAGCGCATGGGGGAAAACGCCGAGCTGCTGGGTTTCCTGCGTGGCTACTGCCAGGAACACGGCCGCGTCGTCTCCACCGTGGTGGAGGGCAAGGCCGAGGAGGGCGCCAAGTTCTCCGACTATTTCGACAAGGCGGAGCCGCTGTCGGGCCTGCCGTCGCACCGCGCGCTGGCCCTGTTCCGCGGCCGGGCCGGCGGCATCCTGGATTTGGCGGTGAAGGTGGGGGAAGACCCGGCCCCGGGTCAGCCGCACCCCTGCGAGGTGGCGATCGCCAACCGATTCGCCATCCAGGACAAGGGCCGGCCCGCCGATCGCTGGCTGCTGGACACCTGCCGCTGGGCCTGGCGCACCAAGATCGCCCTGCACCTGGAACTGGACCTGATGGGCACGGTGCGTGACCGGGCCGAGGATGAGGCCATCGCCGTCTTCGGCCGCAACCTGAAGGGCCTGCTGCTGGCCCCGCCGGCCGGTCAGCGCGCCACCCTGGGACTTGATCCGGGCATCCGCACCGGCGTGAAGGTGGCGGTGGTCGACGCCACCGGCAAGATGCTGGAGACCGCCACGGTTTTCCCGCATGAGCCGCGGCGCGACTGGGCCGGTTCCATCGCCACGCTGGCGGCGCTGGCCGCACGGCACAATGTCGGCCTGATCGCCATCGGCAACGGCACCGCCTCGCGCGAGACGGACAAGCTGGCCGCCGACCTCATGGCCCAGTTCCCGCAGCTGAAGCTGACCAAGGTCATGGTGTCGGAGGCTGGCGCCTCGGTCTATTCGGCGTCCGAGGTCGCGGCCAAGGAGTTCCCCAACCTGGACGTCAGCCTGCGCGGCGCCGTGTCCATCGCGCGGCGCCTGCAGGACCCGCTGGCCGAACTGGTGAAGATCGATCCCAAGTCCATCGGTGTCGGCCAGTACCAGCATGACGTCAGCCCCACCAAGCTGGCCCGTACCCTGGACGCCGTGGTCGAGGATTGCGTGAACGGCGTGGGCGTGGACCTCAACACCGCGTCCGTCCCCCTGCTGGCCCGGGTGTCGGGCCTCAGCGACAGCATCGCCCGCAACATCGTGGAATTCCGCGACACCAACGGCGCCTTCCGCAACCGCCGCCAGCTGCTGGAGGTGTCGCGCCTGGGCCCCAAGGCGTTCGAGCAGGCGGCGGGCTTCCTGCGCATCCGTGACGGCGACACGGCGTTGGACGGTTCCGCCGTCCATCCGGAATCCTACACCGTGGTGGAACGCATCCTGGCCAAGACCGGCCGCACCCTGGCGACGCTGATCGGCGACGTGCCTTTCCTGCGTTCCCTGGACCCCGCCGACTATGCCGACGATCGTTTCGGTATCCCAACGGTCGAGGACATCCTTAAGGAATTGGAGAAGCCGGGCCGCGACCCGCGTCCTGAGTTCAAGACCGCCGCCTTCAAGGACGGCGTGGAGGAGTTGAAGGACCTGCAGCCCGGCATGGTGCTGGAAGGTGTCGTCACCAACGTCACCGCCTTCGGCGCCTTCGTCGACGTCGGCGTGCACCAGGACGGCCTGGTGCACATTTCTCAGCTGGCCGGCAAATTCGTGAAGGACCCGCACGCCGTCGTCACCGCCGGCGACATCGTCAAGGTCAAGGTGCTGGAGGTGGACCTGAAACGCCGCCGCGTGGCGCTGACCATGCGCCTGGAGGAACAGGCGCCCGCCGCCGGCCGGCCCACCGGCCCTCGGCAGGATGACGCCCGGGCCGAGAACCGGGGCCAGAACCGCGGTCCGGGGGGCGAACGTCCCCGGGGCGATCGCAAGCCGGGCGGCCCCCGCCCCGGCCAGGGCGGCGGGAACAAGGCGGCACCTGAACCGCGTGGCGGCAGTTTTGGCAACGCCTTCGGCGGCGCGCTGGCCGATGCCTTCGCCCGCGCCCGCAAGGACAAGTAATGCCAACGGCATTTGATCGTGACCGATCAAATGCCGTTCCTCAATCGCCGGGCGCGACCATCCGGTCGCTTGGCTTCCTCGTTTTCCCGTCCGCTACGCTCCCCGGTAAGCTCCGGCGCCCGCAGTCGCGGGCTACAGCGGCACGAGTCGGAATCTCGTGCCGCTGGTATAAGGGTGAAGGTTTCGGAGGGGCGGCATAAATCGGCGCGTCAGCGCCGGTGAATCAGCTTGGCGCGGGCCAGGGCCAAGGATTTGGTCAGGGCCTGCCCCAGTTCCCCGCCGTCGCCCTTGATGTCATCGCGCACCACGACGTGCATGGCGTCGATGTGCAAGCCCAGCACCGTCATCAGCGCATCGGACGTGTTTTCCGGATCCACCAGGAACTGGTTCATGGAATTGGCGAAATCCGACAACAGATTGTAGCCGAAGGTGCGGCCCAGCGTCATGATGCCGTCGGAAATCTTATAGATTTTGCGCAGGTGCTGGGCCCGGTTCTCGGTATCGCGCTGGGCCTGCGCGAACGCCGCCTGCAGGGAGGTCAGGTCGATGCGCGTCTGGCCGCGATGCGCCTCGGCCATACGCGCCACATGACGGGTGGCGCGGTCGATATGGGCGGGGTCGATCTGTCCGGGCTTGCCGTCCGCCGTGCCCCCCACCTTCGCGCGCAGCTTGTTGGGCAGCTCGATGATCTCCACCACCCGGGCGCCCTTGCCGCCCGCCGGCTTCTCAGGCGGGGTCCCCGGGGATTTTGGCGATTTGTCCGTCATTCCTGTCCCTTTCTCACGGGGTGGCATCGTCCCGGAAGCTCGCCGGCATGTCCAGCCAATCGGATTACTCCACAGTTTCCGGGGCGACGGGAATGGACTCCGCGCCCGCGTCCCCATCGGAACCACTCGCCACTTCCGGCACCGCTTGCCCCACCGGTGGCAGCGCCTCGGCCGACGCCTCCTCCAAAAGGACGCGGTGGCCGGTGATGACGCGGCGGTCATCCCCGCCATAGGGCAGGGTCTGCCGACGCCGATCCGGCCCGATATAGCCCGGCGCGCGAATGAAGGGCCGGGGTTTGTCGACGATGGCCAACAGTCTGGACGCCACATTGGCCACCGACATGGGCTTGGCCAGGTATTCGGTGACTCCACCATCGCGCGCCAGACGGACGGCATTCTCGTCCGCCTCGCCGCTCATCATCACATAGGGGATGAATTTCAGCTTTTCATGGTCGTGGTGGCGTACCCATTTCAGCAATCCCAGCCCATCGACGGGTGCCATCAGATGGTCGGCGAACACGATGTCAATGTCGCTGGCGCCCTGGATCTGGGTGGAGACGTCGAGGATGGCCATCGCCTCTTCCCCGCTTTCCGCCTGCAGCACGCGGCCGATCCCCAAGCCTCGCAGCACCGTGATCAGGATGGTGCGCACGAAGCGGTTGTCGTCGGCCACCAGGACGCTCAAGCCATCCAGGCGGTAGTATTTTCCGGACTTTCCCGATGCCATAACGCCCTAAAAAGCCAGCCGGACTTGATTTTGCCAGCAGTGTAGCTTCTTCCGCCAAGCCGTGCGCGGGTTAATGCGGGCCAGCGCCCGTCCCTGACGGCCCCATATCCAGAACTATACCCTTGCACCTGCTCCCCCCGCAGGCGGGCATCAGCGTTCGCGCGCAGTTAACGGTTTGGTGACAAGCGGCGCCGTATGGTTCGGCTATCCCCAGCAGGGGAGGTGTTTAGCCATCCCCGGCGGGGGAGGTGTTAAAAGGAGCGCCAGTCCAATGTCCCGGCCTATCCCGCACAACAACCTGATCGAGCGGACCTCCGTCCTAACCTACACGCTGATGGAACAGTTGCACGATGTCCTGAACACCCCCAGCGCGCCGGAGGACGTGACGCTGGGCATGCTCATGGGCATGTCCATGTTCCTGGATGACCAGATCGGCCCTTTCCGCATGACTCAGTTGCTGCAGGCCGCCCCCGACATCATCCTGCGCACCGACGCGCACGTCACCCGCGACCAGATCGACCGCTTTCTACCGGTGTTGCGCGCCTTTGGCGACAAGCTGGCCGCCCTGACGCCGGAGACGGTGACCGAGCCGACAAGCAGCCTCTCGTGATCTGGGGCCGCCATCGCGGCCTTTTCACGCGACGGTGTCCCGCTTATTTGTAGAACAGGTCACCGCTTCCCTTCGACCGCCGCCCGGCAACGCGGCCTCCATGGTTGATCGAACATGCTCTCGCAGCTGGACAACGCCCACCCCACCCTGTTCCTGGCCTTCGCCTGCATCGCGGTGCTGGCTGCGGCCGGTCTGACCGTCGGCTATGTTTGGCGCCGCCTGGGCCGCCTGGCCGCGCGCCAGTCCAACCTCGCCCGCACCGCCTCCGACCACCTGACCCGGCTGCAGCGCGACCTGACCGACCTGGCCGGCCAGGTGGAACGCCTGGGCGAGTTCAACCAGCGCCTCGCGGAGGAGGTGGACCTCCTGCGCCACCGTCTCGCCGATGGCGGCTATGAACCGCAGGACAACGCTCCGCGGGTCCTGCATTGAGCGGCGGCGGCCCCAAGGCCGCCCCTTCCGTCGCGGGCCCGGGCCCAAGCCGGGACCGGGAGATGCGCCGCTGGCAGAACAGCGGCGCGGCCTGGGACCGCTGGGCCGACAGCATGGCCGACCCGGCGGCCCGACTGAACCAGCCCCTGCTGGCGGCCCTCGACCTGGCCCCCCATCACATCCTTCTTGATCTGGCCAGCGGCGCCGGAGAGCCGGCGCTGACCGCCGCCCAGGGCATGGGGTCAACCGGCCGCGTACTGGCCAGCGACCTGGTGCCCGCCATGCTGGCCGGCGCGCGCCGTCGCGGGGGCGGCATCGACGCCCTGTCCTTTATTGCCGCCGACATGACGGCCCTACCCCTGGCCCCGGCCAGCGTCGACCGGATCAGCTGCCGGTTCGGCCTGATGTTCGTGCCCGACGCGGCGGCGGCGGCAAGGGAGGCGTACCGGGTCCTGCGCCCGGGCGGTATCGCCGCCCTGTTGTGCTGGGGCCCGCAAGCCGACAATACCCTGTTCCGGTTGCTCGATACCGTGCTCGGCGGCGTGCCCGACCTTGCCGTGCTGTTCCGCTTCGCCCAGACGGGGAGCCTGTCGGGGCTGCTCCGGGACGCCGGCTTCGGCACCGTGACCGAGTCGTCCCTGAGGCAGTCGGCCCTGGCCGAGGGCGCCAAACCCTTCTGGCGCCCGACCCTGGACATGGCCTTCGCCCCCGCGCTGGCCGGATTGTCCAGGGAGGAGCGCGCGTTGCTTGAGCACCGCATCACCGCCGCCGTCGCGGCGGAGACCGGGATGGACGGGCGGGTGCCCGTCCATCTCCACGCCCGGCTGGTGGTCGCGCGTAAGGATTGATCAGGGCCGCGGCGACCCATCGTTCGAGGTGACGGACGCATCCCCGGGCTCTTCGGACCCGGGCTCGGCGGCCACCAGGTTTTCCGCCTGGGTCCTCAGGCGTTTGTACTGACGCACGCTGAACGGCAGGGTGACGAGATAACCCACGCCCAGGATCAACAGGGTGGTCCAGGGCGCGCTGACCGCGCCGGCCGCCAGCAGCACCAGGCCCAGGAAGACGAACACGACATACCGCGGATGGATGCGCAGGCCCTTCAGCGAGAAGGTGGGGATGGCGCTGATCATCAACGCGGCCATGCCCACGGTCCACACCACCACGAAGGCGGGATGGCCCACCACCTCACGCCCCATCTCGAAACTGCCGACGATGGGCAGCAGGGCCAGGCCGGCGCCGGCCGGCGCCGGCACGCCGGTGAAGTAGTTGTAGGCCCACACCGGCTTTTGCGCGGCGGACCCCAGCGCGGTATTGAAGCGTGCCAGGCGCAAGGCGGCGCACGCGCCAAACAGCAGGCAGGCGATCCAGCCAAAGCTGCGCGCCTCGTTCAGGCCCCACATGTACAGGATCATGGCGGGCGCCACGCCGAAACTGACCACGTCGGACAGGCTGTCAAGTTCCGCGCCAAACTTGCTTTGCGCGTTCAGAAGACGGGCGATGCGCCCGTCCAGCGCATCCAGCACGGCGGCCACCACGATGGCGATGACGGCGTGTTCCCAGCGCTGTTCGGTGGCGAAGCGGATGCCCGTCATGCCGGCCGACAGGGCCAGCACCGTCAGCATGTTGGGCAGAAGCTTGTTGACGGTGAGGCCACCCAGGCGGGGCGGCCGGATGGCCCGGCGCCGCCGCCCCAACGGCCCCCCCGCCCCAGGGGGACGCTGCGCCATCAGCGCACCACGCCCTGGCGTTGCGGCTCCGCGCTGGTGAGGTCAGCCAGGATGGTTTCGCCGCCCAGGGCCTTCTGCCCGACGATGACGAGGGGCTGCACGCCGTCCGGCAGATAGATGTCGGTGCGGCTGCCGAAGCGGATCAGGCCGTAGCGCTCACCGGTCGCCACGCTCTGTCCCGGCTTCAGGGTGCAGAGGATGCGGCGGGCCACCAAGCCCGCGATCTGCACGAAGGCGATCTCGCGCCCATCGGGCATGGCCAAGCGGATGCTCATGCGCTCGTTCAGGTCGCTGGCCTTGTCGAAGGAGGCGTTCAGGAACTTGCCCGGGTGATATTCCGCGCGGGTCACCGTGCCCTCGATGGGGGTGCGGTTGATGTGCACGTTGAACACGTTCAGGAAAATGCTGATGCGGGTCAGCGGCTCCGGCCCCATGCCCAGCTCCGGCGGCGGCACGGCCTTGGTGATCATCTGCACCAGGCCATCGGCCGGGCTGACCATCAAGCCGGGACGCGAGGGCACCACGCGATCGGGATCCCGAAAGAAATAGGCGCACCACGCCGTCAGGATCACCCCGATCCAGCCCAGGAAGGTGGAGAGCCAGAACAGGATGAGCGTGACCACGGCGAAGGCCAGGATGAAGGGCCAACCGGCGCGGTTGATCGGCACGATGACGGTGCTGAGAGCGGACATTTGCATTTTCCACAGGCAGGCCCGAGGGCGGGCCCAAGGGGGGTGAGAAGATGGCGCAGTGTAGACAGGGCCGCCGCGGATTTTAAGTGCCATTCCATATCGTTCGGGCTAACGGCACCCGGTCCGCGCTGTTCAAGGCGATTTTTCGCCCTACCCCCGCCCGGCGCCGGGGGCGGCCGTCCCCCCTTGTGAACTACGACAGGTTGCCTACCGCCCCCTCACGCAAGGACGGATACCCTTTCAACTCGCTTTAAGGAAAAATGCAGTCAATCCGGGTCGCCCCCTGGCAACGGCGCGCCCCTGGTGTTCCAATGACGTTGACAGGTTATCGCGCCGTGCGTGCCGAACAGACAGTCGATCGGGATCTGACCCAGCGGACCTCCACCGCCCGTCATCCCCGCTACCGCATCGTCATCGTCGAGGATGAGGCGCTGATAGCCCTTGGTCTTGAGCAGATCCTGCTGCAACAGGGCCATGAGGTCTGCGCCGTGGCCGCCTGCGTCGATGAGGCGGTGGCGGCCGTGGATCGTCACCGGCCGGACCTGGTGCTGATGGACGTCATGCTGCGCGGGGGCGATGATGGCGTGGACGCGGCGGAGCGCATCTGGACGCGGTTCGGGGTCCGCAGCCTGTTCACCAGCGCCGTCGACGCCGGCACGCTACGGCGCCGCGCACCCAGCGTATCGCTCGGCTTCATCACCAAGCCCTACCGCCCGGAGGACTTCCAGCGCAGCCTGGAGCGACTCAGCCTGGCCTGATCACCTTTTCGCGGCCGACTGACGGGCGCAGGGGCCAGATACCGCCCGCGAGGCGGGTTTCCCGCCCCGCACAAGGGCGCTGGCGGCAACGCGCGGCGCGCGGTATGACGGCGCCATGCCGCCCATCGACCAGACATCCCTGCCCATCGACGCCGTCCTGCCGGAACTGCTGCGGGTCCTGGCGGACAGTCCCAACGCCGTGCTGCAGGCCGCCCCCGGCGCCGGCAAGACCACCCGCGTGCCGTTGGCGCTGCTGGACCAGCCCTGGCTGGACGGCCAACGTGTCATCATGCTGGAGCCCCGGCGCCTGGCCGCCCGCGCCGCCGCCAAACGGATGGCGGACACCCTGGGTGAGGCGGTCGGGGAAACGGTGGGCTACCGTGTCCGGCTGGACACCCGCGTCGGCCCCCGGACACGCATCGAAGTGGTGACGGAGGGCCTATTCCTGCGCCAGTTGCAGGGCGACCCCTCCTTGGAGCGCGTCGGCGCCGTCCTGTTCGACGAATTCCATGAACGCAGCCTGGATGGCGACCTGGCGCTGGCCTTCTGCCTACAGGCCCAGGGCCTGCTGCGCGAGGAACTGCGCCTGCTGGTCATGTCCGCGACGCTGGACGGTGGCAGCGTGGCCGCCCTCCTGGGCGATGCCCCCATCGTCAGCAGCGAAGGCCGCGCCTTCCCCGTGGAAACGCGTTGGGTGGAGCCGGCCGCCACCGACCGGCTGGAAATGGCCGTGGCCCGGGTGGTCAAGCGCGCGATGATGGAGGAGACGGGAAGCGCCCTGGTCTTCCTGCCTGGAACAGGAGAGATCCGCCGCGCGGAAAAGGCGCTGGCGGATTTGGGCCTGCCGCGCGACGTCGTCGTGGCGCCCCTCTATGGCGATCTAGCGCTGGACCAGCAGGAAGCGGCCATCCGCCCGGCAGCCGGCGGCCAGCGCAAGGTGGTCCTGGCCACGGCCATCGCCGAGACCAGCCTGACCATCGACGGCATCCGCATCGTGGTGGACGCCGGCCAGGCCCGTCTGGGCCGCTTCGACCCCGGCAGCGGCATGAACCGCCTGGAAACGGCCCGGGTCTCCCGGGCGTCGGCCGACCAGCGCCGCGGCCGCGCCGGCCGCCTGGAGCCCGGACTCTGCTATCGCCTGTGGAGTGAGCAGGCGGACCGCGCGCTCACCCCCTACGCCCCACCGGAAATCCTGCGCGCCGACCTGGCCCCCCTGGCGCTGGAGCTGGCGGCCTGGGGGGTGGACGACGTGGCCGACCTGCCCTGGCTGGACCTGCCACCCGCCGCCCCCCTGGCCCAGGCCCGCACCTTGCTGGCCCAGTTGGGGGCGCTGACGGACGATCTGAAGATCACCCCTCACGGCCGGCGCATGGCCACGCTGGGCATGCATCCCCGCCTGGCGCACATGGTGCTGGTGGGCATGGACATGGGCTTGGGTGCGGCCGCGGTCCACCTCGCGGCCCTGCTGGAGGAGCGCGACCCGCTGCGCGGCATCGCCCGCGATACCGATCTGCGCCGCCGGCTGGACCTGCTGTCCGGCCAGGACGGCGGTGCCGCCGACCGCAGCGCCCTGCGCCAAATACGGGAAAGCGCCCGCCAGACCATGCGCCAGTTGCGCATCACCGACCGGTCGTTCACAGGCGAGGATGCCGGCCGCCTGCTGGCGCTGGCCTACCCCGACCGCCTGGCGCAAAAGCGCCCGGGAAGCCAGGGCCAATATCGCCTGGCCAACGGCAAGGGCGCCGTGCTGGACACCGCCGACGCCCTGTCGCGCCACGATTGGCTGGCCGTGGGCGATTTGGACGGGGACACCCGCGAGGCCCGCATCTATCTGGCCGCCCCGATCACGCGGGAGGAGATCGAGGAGGTCTACGCCGACCGCATCGTGACCGAAGAGGTGGTGACTTGGGATGTGCGGGAACAGGCCGTGCTGGCCCGCCGCCGCCGCCGCCTGTTCGGCCTGGTGCTGAAGGATGAGGTCCTGACCCAGCCACCGGCCGAAGCCGTGGCCGCCGCCATGATGACGGGCATCCGGGAACTGGGCGTCACGGCCCTGCCCTGGACCAAGGCGCTGGAGGCCTGGCGCGAGCGCGTGCGCTTCCTGCACCGCTCCGGCACCGCTGAAACCTGGCCGGACCTGTCGGACGAAGGCCTGCTGGCCAGCTTGGAAGACTGGCTGGCACCCTACCTGCCGGGCATCAGCCGCGCCGGCCATCTTCAGCGCCTGGACCTGCACGGCGCGCTGACCGGCCTGTTGGACTGGCCCCTCAGCCAGGCGTTGGAACGGCAGGCGCCCACGCATATCGACGTGCCCAGCGGCTCCCGCCTGCCCATCGACTATTCCGGGGAAATCCCGACGCTGGCCGTGCGCCTGCAGGAACTGTTCGGCCTGGCCCAGACACCCACGGTGGCCGGCGTGCCTGTGCTGCTGCACCTGCTGTCGCCCGCCCACCGGCCCATCCAGGTCACACGCGACCTGGCATCGTTCTGGGCCAACACCTATCGCGACGTGAAGAAGGACCTGGCGGGACGCTACCCCCGCCACTACTGGCCGGACAACCCGCTGGAGGCGGAGCCGACGGCGCGGGCGAAGCGGCGTGGAACTTAGAGTCCTTCCGGCTTTCGTTGAATCGCCGGAAAGACTCTAAGCTTCTGTTCCGTCGTGCGATTCACGGTTCAGATGCTTCAATCTGAACCGATCGCACTCTAAGGCCGCCAGGCTTCGACGACCGCGCGGGCCACGCTGGCGATGAACGCGTCCGCCTTCTCACGAGGACCCTGCAGGCTGGCGACATAGACCGCCACGGCATAGCGGCCGCCATCCGGCGCCGTCATCAGGCCGACATCGTTGTTGGCCAGGGTCACGCCCTCGACCGAGGGGCCCGCCCCCGGCTTGTGCGCCACCGTCCAGCCGGCGCCCAGGCCCGCCTTCAGGCGATGGGGCTGGGTGGTAGTGTGGTTCAGAATATCCATCAGGCGGCGGGTGCTGGCGGGGCTCAGCAGGTCCCCCTTGTCCAGCCGATCCAACAGCAGGGCCATGGCGGAGGGTTCGGCGGTGTCACGTGGGTCGCTGAGATAGGCTTCGCGCTTGACGAGACGGGTGGCGGCCGGCACGGCCGCGGCGGCGGCCTCGAACGCCGCCGGCTCGACATAGGCGTCCGTCCAGGTCAGGCCCAGGATGTCGCTTTGCAGGTGGCGCTCATCCCGATCCACGCGGATGCCTTCCAGGCCCCTGGCCGTCAGGGCGGCCTGCACCACCGCCGGGCCGCCGATCAGACGCAGCACGGTGTCAGCGGCGATGTTGTCGCTGTCCGCCACCATGCGGGCCATCAGGTCGTCCAGCGTGGTGGTCCAACCGGCCGGGGTGATGTTCTTGGCCAGGGGCTGCCAATACACGGAGCGGTCCGTGGGATAGAGCGTGACCTTTTGCTTGAGGTCCATGGCCCCCTTGTCCACCAGGTCCAGCAGCGCGACGGCGACCGTCAGCTTGAACACACTCTGCTCGGGAAAGCGTTCGTCCCCCTTCACACCCACCACGGCCCCGCTGGCGCCATCACGGACCGCCACGCCGGCCCGGCCGGGAAAATCCCGCGCCAGGCGATCCAGACGGGTTTGCAGCGCCGTCATGTCCAGGGTACCCGCCAAGGCCGCAGGCGCGGCGACAGCAAGGCTCATGGCGGCGGCACAGGCCGCCCGCAGCGTCGAGGTCAACATTGGTGAAGGATCCCCATCCGTTCAGGCCAGCCATTTTGGCCCGCGGCAGGGATGCGCGACAATTGTGGTGGAAGCGTGGCCCCGCCGTCAGACCTTGGCGGTCAGGTCCGTCAGCTTGCTCAGCAGATAATCCAGGTCGTCGCTGGCCATCTCCTCGAACTGGGTGAGGATACGTTCCAGCATCTTGCGGCGATGGCGTTCCAAATCATGCTCACCACCATCGAACTCGGTCTCGTTGGCGACATCCAGCGCCACCTTGATGGCCGGGTAGATCGACTGCGGCATGCTGGTGCGGTCAAACAGCGCCTTCATGCCCAGCTTGCCGGCGTCGTGGATCAGCATGCGGGCGTTGGGCGTGGGAATGCGGGCCAGCTGGGCCAAGGCCACCTCGAAAAAGGCGACGTCGCCCATGCACAGGGACCGCAGCAGCAGCGACGGCGACAGGCGCCCGTTGCGGTACAGCTGTTCAACCAGGGTTTCCAGCTGGGCGTCGCTGGCGACACCCACCAACTCATAGGTCGCCTTTTCCCGGCCCTGCAGAACGATGTCGCTGGCCACATCGGCCGGCAACTCGTGCCGCTCCACCAGCCGCTCGCGCAGCTGTTCCGACACCATGGTGACCAGCCGTTCGGCGATATTGACCGGCAGGCTGCCCCGCTCGATCAAGGGGGCGTGGACGGCGTCACTCTTGGGGAAGCGGTTCAGCACCCGCGTCAGCGCCGCCTCGGTCACCTTGGCGGCCTCATTGGCCATCAGGGTGGCGACGGCGGCTTCCGCGCCCGCGTCGACCAGCACGTCAGCGACACCTTCGGACACCTCGGGCCGCTTGGCCACGGCCGATTGTTTCGCTTCCGAACCGGTCTTGATCAGCTCGATCAGGTCGGCATCGGTCAGCACCGACGACAACTCGATGAAGGGCAGCGACACCTCCTCCACGTCGCGCGCCAATTGCAGGGCGACGTCGCGGGGAATCGCGGGATAGTTCCTCAGGCTTTCCGACAGGGCGGAGCGGACGCGGACGGCGGCGTCCCGGGCCATCAAGCGGACGATATCCTCAGCCAGCGCCCGCTCGGAGGGGGTCAGTTGATCGGCGCCGAACTGGGCCGCGATCTTGGTGGCCATTTCGGCGCGGGTCGTGGCGGACGGATCGGCCAATAGCCGTTGCACGTCCTGATGCGTCAAGGTTTCGGACATTGGCAGGGCAACCCGCTCCCTTCGCTACCGACCGGCCGCCTGGCTTTTCTCCCCCTCCCCGCCGTCGTCATGACATCAAGGTCAGGGGGCGCCAGATCTCGCCACCATGCGATCCCCGGCGTTCCACCGGATGACCATTGCCCATTAATAATACAGCCTTCCCCGTCTTGGCCAACGCCATTTGGGTCATATGCCCCGCATTCCCCCCACGGGCAGCTAAGCGGGAGGGACCACCGCGGACTGTTGACGGGCGCGCCGCCGCACGGCGCGCTCAATTTCCTGGATGCGGCCGTCGACATCCACCAGGCGTTCAGACGTCACTTCGAGCGCGCGGTCGTCATAGACGTAAGACCCAGGATGTTCAGCCTGCCAGCGGGCGACCACCGCATCTCTCTCGTGCAGAAGCTCAAGGATTTCATCGTGATAGAGGCGAACCAGCGCCGTGATCCAACGATTCAGCGGCCAGGAGGGGCGGGCGTGGTCGATCTGGAAGCCTTCCAGCATGCGGACGACATCGGCCGCAGGATACCAGGTTTCACCCGTCACCCACCGGTTGGTGGTGAACAAGCGTGTCACACAGCCCATGCGGTCAACGGAAATGCCGATCAGATGGCTCAGCGCCGAATTGCCGTCCGGGTCGGGTTGGAGGTCGGGCAACGGGGCCGGCGCCACACCGTCCGGCATGCCCAGGGGCCGCATGAAGGTGTGAAAGTGGCCCACCTCCTCCCCCACCAGTTCCGACTCCGGATGGGCGTGGAAGTAGAATTGGGCGTGGTATTCACTGTCATACACATCGGCCGGCGGATGATGGCGCCACGGCTCCAAAGGCTGGACGGCATCGCGAAGAACCTCTCCCAGCACGGTGTCGCCGGTCTTGGCCAGCGCGCGGGTGCAGCGGGCAACCTCCCGGGCCGCCTCGCGCTGCCTCACCAGCGTCTCGTCCGACAGGCTGTCGACCACTGTCGCGCCGCGCGCTGAGCCATGAAGAAGGGGCATGGGGGCCAGCCTTACCTTCAAACACCGCCGCCGGCGCGCCGGCCGGGCTGCAGGGTCCATTCGGCCACCTGCCGGGCCAGCGTGTGGAAGGCCTCGTCATAGGCCGCCAGCACCGCGGGGAAACCGGTGGACTTGGCCGCCACCCGGATCTCGAAGCCCTGGCTTTCCAGGATCGTGCGCCGGGGCAACGTCACCAACTTGCATTGGACGCGGACGTGGACGGTGGGCACGTCCTCCACCGTCGCGTGAGGGTATTCCGCCTGAAAATCGCGGATGTCGGTCAGGAGGACGTAATCGGCGCGCAAACCCGAGCCCTCACGCCCAACGCCGGAAATGCGGCCGGAATATTCGAAGGACTCGATCAGCAGCCCCTGCAGCATTTCCGGCAGGGCGTCCTGCCATTCCGCGTCGAAATAACCGAAGTCCCCCTCCAACCGACGCAGCGGCACGCGGGTGGTGTTCAGCACGGAGGTCGTGGTGGGCACGCCCACCAGCAATTGCCAGCCCACAGGCTGCGCCGGCGCGAATTCCCGCGCCGCGGTCAGCCGCACCACATGCGGCGGGCTCTCGAAAATGGAGCAGGCCGGCAGCGCGCCCAGGGCCAAGCCGCCGCCCATCACTCCCATTCCGCGCGCCAGCAGGCGGCGGCGGTTCAGCGCCCCCCTCATTTCACCTCCACGCCACGCTGCCGGCCACCGAAGAGGAAGCCGGACGGATCGTTTTCAATACGGTTGGTCACCCGCGACAGGTTGTTGCTGAGCGTGCGCAGATCGCCGATCAGCTGGCTCAGATCGTAAAGGCCGCTGGAGGTGAAGTCGCGGATGGGCCCGCGATTCTCCTCCACCATGCCGCGCAACTGCTCCACCGTCTGGTTCAGGTTGCGGGTCAGGACCTTCACGTCCTCGGCCGACTGGTTCAGGTTGCCGCTGATACGCTTGGCGTCGCTGCCCACCGTGTTGACGGTGGCGCGGGTGTCGACCAGCAGCGCCTCGGTCTGCTTGCTGATCTCCCGCACATTGCCGCGCAGCTCATTCACCAAATGGCCGGCGTCCTGCACCGTGCCGTTGGCGGCGCCGGCGGTGGAGGCCAGATTGGCCAGCATGGAGGCAAAGGCCTTCTGGTTGTCCGGCGTCATGAAGCCCGCCAGGCTGTCCGACAGCTTGATCAGGTTTTCCAGCAGGTGCGGCGCCTCCTGCAGCAGCGAGGCGATGTTGCTGGGACGCGACGGTATGACCGGCACATCCACGTCAGCCTGGGTTTCACGCAGCAGCGGCGCCTCCTGGCTGCCGCCGGCGATTTCCACATAGACGCCGCCGGTGACGCCCACCGGCTCCAGCGAGGCGACGGCGTCGGACTTGATGGGGGTGTCCTTCGGCACCTCCACCTTCACCTCGATGCGTTCCACGTTGCCGGGATCGATGCGGATATCGGTGACGCGCCCCACCGCCACGCCGCGATAGCGCACCGGGCTGCCCGCCACCAGACCGGTGACCGAGCCCGAGAAATAGATGCGGTACGGCGTCGACGCCTTGTCGAACTGGACCTTGGCCAACCAGACGATGGCGATGAACAGGGCCGCCGTCAGTGCCAGGATGAAGCCGCCGACGAGCGCATAGCTGGCGCGCGTTTCCATGAGAATTCAGCCCCTAACTGCTCATCGCTTCACGGCCGCCGCGCGTCCGCGGGGCCCATGGAAGTAGTCATGGATCCAGGGATGCGGGTCCGCCAGCAACATGTCAATGGTTCCCACCTTGATCTTACGGTCGACCAGCACCGCAATGCGATCGCAAATGGCATAAAGGCTGTCCAAATCATGGGTTACCATGACGACGGTCAGCCCCAGGCTGCGCTGCAACGTGCCGATCAGCTCATCGAAGGCGGCCGCACCGATGGGGTCCAGGCCCGCCGTCGGCTCATCCAGGAACAGGATTTCCGGATCCAGGGCCAGGGCGCGGGCCAAGCCGGCCCGCTTGCGCATGCCGCCCGACAATTGCGACGGGTATTTGGCGCAGCTGTCCGGCGGCAGGCCCACCATGGATATCTTGATGCGGGCCAGTTCCTGGATCAGGCAGGGGTCCAGGCGCGTATGCTCCTTCAACGCCACCATGACGTTCTCGGCCACGGTCATGGAGCTGAACAGCGCGCCATCCTGGAACAGCACGCCCCAGCGGCCCTGGACGGCGCGGCGGGTGGCGCTGTCAGCGGCCAGCATGTCGACGCCCAGAACCTCCACCCGTCCGGCGGTGGCCCGCATCAGGCCGATGATCTCCTTGAGCAGCACCGACTTGCCGGTGCCCGAGCCGCCGACGATGCCCATCACCTCCCCCCGGCGCACGTCCAGGTCCACCCCGTCGTGCACCGTCTGGCGGCCGAAGCGGGTGACCAGCCCCCGCACCCGGATGACCAGGTCGGCGGTGCCGGCCGCAGCGGGCGGCGGCGCCTCAGATTTTGAGGTAGGAGAAGAGGATGGAGAAGAGGGCATCGAGCACGATCACCAGGAAAATGGATTCCACCACCGACCGGGTGGTCAGCTTGCCCACGCTCTCGGCACTGCCGGTCACGTTCAGGCCTTCGAAACAGCCCACCAGGGAAATGACCATGGCGAAGACCGGCGCCTTGATCAGGCCCACGATCATGGTGGTCGGGCTGACCGCCACTTGCAACTGCCGCAGGAACTGTCCCAGCGTGATGTCCAGTGTGGCATAGGACATGACAGCACCGCCCAGCAATCCCACCACGTCGGCGAAGAAGCTGACCAGGGGCAAGGCCACGACCAGGGCGGCCAGGCGGGGCAACACCAGCATTTCGATGGGATCGAGTCCCAGCACCTGCATGGCGTCCACCTCCTGGTTCACCTTCATGGTGCCGATCTGCGCCGTGAAGGCGGAGCCGGAGCGGCCGGCGACGATGATGGAGGTGATCAAGACCCCCAGTTCGCGCATGATGCCGATGCCCAGCAGGTTGACGACAAAGATTTCCGCACCGAATCGGCGCAGCTGGTCGGCGCTCTGGTAGGCCAGCACCACGCCGATCAGGAAGGTCAGCAGGCCGATGATGGGCAGGGCGTTCAGGCCCACCTGCTCCAGGTGGAAAAAGAACGCCGTCCAGCGGAAGCGCCGGGGGTCCCGGATGACGCGGGCGATGGTGATGAACACCAACCCGAAGAAGCTCAACAACTGATAGGCGTCCTGGGCCAGGCTGAAGGCGCCCTTGCCCACCCGCTCCAGCAGGTCGTGGAAGGGGTGGTAGGGGGCGGTGACCTCCGGATGGCGGACCACGGCGCGCCGCACGTCGCGCAGCAGCGTGCACTGCGCCGGGGTCGCGCCGACGACGGCCACCGTCTCGCCCTCCGCCCGCAGGCGTTCGATCAGGCGGTCCAGCACCAGGGCGCCGGCCGTATCCATACCGGACAGCCCCGACAGATCCAGCAGGACCTGGCCCGGCTTCTTTTCCGGCTTCAGGCGGATCAGGCGCTCGTCCAACTGCTCCGCCCCGGCCAGATCCCATCGGCCGATAGCCGCGAGCAGCCAGTGGTCGCCCTCCCACGCCGTTTTGATCACGCCGATGCCCGCCGCCATCTTTCCCTCTGCCGGCCCCTCTGCCGGTCCCCGCCCCCATCCCGACGGGGGCGCCGGGCGGCCTTGCTCGTCCTTCACTTGACAGAAAGGCCCGCCACGGGTCAACAGCAGCGGCCGCGACATGCCCATCCGGGTACCGGCACCCCCCTTGGCGCTGGTCAGCCCGGGGGGCGTCCCCTATGATTTCGCGCCCCGGACCGGGGCGTTCCCGTTTCCCCCGAGGCCCTTCCTCATGGATCTGAAAAGCCACATCCGCGGCGTCCCGGACTATCCCAAGCCCGGCATCCTGTTCTACGACATCTCGCCGCTGCTGGCGCACGCCGACGCCTGGGCCGTCGCCATGGGTCGCATGGCCCGCCTGATCCAGGAAACGGGCGCCGACTTCCTGGTCGGCATCGAGTCCCGCGGCTTCCTGATGGCCGCGCCCCTGGCCCTGAAGCTGGGCCTGGGCTTCGCCATGGTGCGCAAGAAGGGCAAGTTGCCCGGCGACGTGGTCCGCCATTCCTACGATCTGGAATACGGCACCGACACCGTCGAGATTCAGGCGGACCTGGTGAAGCCGGGCCAGCGCGTGGTGGTGGTGGACGACCTGCTGGCCACCGGCGGCACCATGAACGCCGCCATCAAGCTGCTGCGCGACGTGGGCGCCGAGGTGCGCGCCGCCGGCTTCCTGATCGAGCTGGACTTCCTGGAAGGCCGCAAGAAGCTGGACGTGCCTGTTCTTTCTCTCCTGAACTACGACAAGTAGTCCAGGAGCCCCTCCTGCGCTGGGTGCCGGCATCCAGCGTCAGGGGCGCCCCGCCTCGCTGTCGTGCCAGCGCCGCAACGCCAGGCGCTGGATCAGCGACAGCAGGGCGAAGATCGCGATGCCCAGCAGGGACAGCAGGGACAGGGCCGCGAACATGCGCGGGGTGTTAAGGCGGTTGCTGGCGTCGACGATGCGCCAGGCCAGGCCTTGGCCGGTGCCGGATCCCGCCACGAACTCCGCCACCACCGTGCCGATCAGCGCCAAGCCGCCCGAGATCTTCATGCCCGCCAGCAGGTAGGGTAAGGCCGACGGCAACTCCAGCCGCCACAGCACCTGCCACTTGCTGGCGCCATAGAGGCGGAACAAGTCGCGCAAGCCCGCATCGGCCGAGCGCAGGCCCAAGGTCGTGTTGCCCAGGATGGGGAAGAAGGCGACGATCCAGGCCAGGATAAGCTGGGCCAAGTCCACCCGCTCATACCCCACCCAGACCAGCACGATGGGCGCGATGGCCATCACCGGCGTCACCTGCAGGATGACGGCGTAGGGATAGAGCGCCGAGGCCAGCAGGGGGGATCGGGTGAACAGGATGGCCAGCGCCACGCCCCCCGCTACCGCCAGGGCGAAGGCCTGCAGGGTCACGGTCAGCGTGAACCACAGCGACAGGCCCAGCGTCTGGGGATCGGCCAGCAGCGCCACCACAACGGCACTGGGCGGCGGCAGAACGAAGGCCGGGATGGCCAGCAGGCGTACCGTCCCTTCCCACCCCAGCAGGAAAATCACACCCAGGATCAGCGGGGCCAAGCGGCGCAGCGCGGTCATGCCGCCGCCCCTTCCGCCCGCATGGCCTCCGCCAGCGCGTGCGACACCTGGCGGCAGGCTGTGGCATAGCGCGCGTCGGTGCGCAAAGCCTCATCCCGGGGATAGGGGAGGTCCAGCGCCAGATCGGCATGGATGCGGCCCGGCCGGGGCGCCATGACGATGGCCCGCCCCGCCAGATAAACGCCCTCATACACGCTGTGGGTCACGAACATGGCGGTGAAGCGCTGGTCCCGCCACAGGGCCAGCAAATCGTCGTTCAGCTTCTGCCGCGTGATCTCGTCCAATGCCGCGAACGGCTCATCCATCAGCAGCAGGCGCGGCCGGGTGACCAGGGCGCGGGCGATCGAGGCGCGCATCTTCATGCCGCCCGACAGTTCGCGGGGATAAGCCTGGGCGAAATCGGCCAGCCCGACCTGGGCCAGCAGCGCCGACACCCGGGCGTCGGCCTCGGCCCGCGGCACCTTGGCCAGGTCCAGCGGCAGACGGACATTGTCCTGGATGCGGGCCCAGGGCATCAGCGTCGGCTCCTGGAAGACCATGCCGATCCCGCCTGCAGCCGGCGGCGCCGACCAACGGATACGGCCGGCCGACGGCGCGATCAAACCGGCGACATGGCGCAGGATGGTGCTCTTGCCACAGCCGCTGGCGCCGACGATGGCCACGAACTCCCCCTCCGCCACCGCCAGCGAAATGTCGCTCAACGCCAGCGTCCCGTTGGGATAGCGCTTGGTGACGCCCTGCAATTCCAGGAAGGGTGCCGCCCCCTGCCCCATCGGCCATCTCCGTCTCGACCCTTATCGGGGTTTACCTTTACCCGGGGCCCGCCCCCGACGCCACCCCCCCTCAACGGCGCCCCGGGCGGCGCCCCGGACGGCGCCCCCCGACGGCGCTCTTGCTAGACAGGACGGGGTAGCCGATCATGGTGAAAGCCACGTGCGACGCGCGGGTTGAACGAGGCGGCGAATCCCGCTACCTGATAGGGGTGGCCGGATGGGCCGCCGGTTCGGCCCCTCCGTCTTGTTCGTTCCCATGGAGATCCTGGTGACCCTGCCGATCCGCTTCGATGACGAAGAACCCGACGACGCCCCCGAGTCCGCTCCGGAGGGCGGCAAGGAGGAAAAGTCGAAGGGCGCGCCCTTCTCCCCCGTGGCCCAGAGCCTGTTCAAGAGCCGCACCGTCCTGATCTTCGGTGAGATCAACCAGAAGATCGCGGAAAGCACCATCGCCCAGTTGCTGGCGCTGGCGGCTGAAGGCGACGACCCCATCCGCCTGGTGATCAACTCCCAAGGCGGCCATGTGGAAAGCGGCGACAGCATCCACGACATCCTGCAGTTCATCCGCCCGCGTGTCCTGGTCCTGGGCACGGGCTGGGTGGCCAGCGCCGGCGCCCATATCTTCCTGGGCGCCGCCAAGGAAAACCGCTTCTGCCTGCCCAACACCCGCTTCCTGATCCACCAGCCCATGGGCGGCACCGGTGGCCAGGCCACCGACATCGCCATCGAGGCCCGCGAGATCGTGAAGATGCGCAAGCGTCTCAACACCATCATGGCGCGGGAGACGGGCCAGCCGCTGGAGAAGATCGAGCTGGATACGGACCGTAACTTCTGGATGTCGGCGGAAGAGGCCAAGGACTATGGCATCGTCACCCACATCATCAGCAAGGCCGACCAGCTGAAATAGGTCCAGCGCCTTGAGCCACTGACCGATCAAAGCCGCTCGCGCACCAGACGCGGGCGGCTTTTTTCTTAGCGTCCTGGAGCCTACCCATGACCTCCAACCCGCCGCCCCTGCCCATCGAGCCGGCGACTCACCTGTTCATGCCGGTCTACCGTCCTTTCCAGGGCCAGCGCTGGACCCTGCGCCTCGTGCCCTTGCAGATCTGCGCCGGATACTGGTCCCCCGCCCGCATGATCCAGGACATGGCGGTGCTGATGCGCCAGGAGGGGGATGGCCTCAAAAGCTGGATGTCCATGACCCCCATGGAACTGGAGAGCCAGGAGATCGGCTGCTTGCTGGCGCTGGGTCACACCGTGGTGATGGGCATGGGCATGGGTTGGGCCACCTGCATCGCCGCCCTCAATCCCGCCGTGACCGCCGTGACGGTGGTGGAGTTCGATCCCGAGGTGCTGGCGGTGATCGAGCAATCCGACATCTTCGCGCAACTGCCCGCCGAGGCGGCCGCCAAGATCACCGTCCGGCAAGGCGACGCCTACCACTGGCGGCCCGACGACGGCCGGCCGGTTGACACGCTGTTGGCCGACATCTGGTTGGGCCTGCACAAGCAGGGCCGCGAAAAGGAAGTGCGCGGCATGGTGGCCAATACCGGCGCCAAAGCCGTCTACTTCTGGGGCCAAGAGATGAACATGGCCTGGCGGCTCAAGGAACTGGGCTTGCCCGTGGATGCGGACGGCATCGCCCGGGTGGTTGAGGAGTGGGGCCTGCCCCTGCTGGGACCGGGGGAGCCGGACTACGCCGCCAAAGCGGCCGCGGCCGCGGCCCACTGGCTTTATCCGCCGGATCGCCCCCCTTTTTGAAGCCCATTGCGGACCGTCGCCAAGGCGGATAACGGCACGCTCGCGCCCACGTCGACGATGGCATCACGGCCATCGACCACGGGGGCCCGGCCGCCGCGATGACGCATGCCGTCTCGCTGCAATCAGGCAGCCCTGGGCGGACCAGGATCATATCCCCAAAATTGTCCGATAAGATCTTCAGGAAAAATGATTCTTAAATATATGTGAACCTCCCTTCATTGAAATTGTCGCGCATTTATCGCCAATAACTCCCGAAGGAAGTTACCTTTATTTCACCTGCATGCAACCAATTCGTCATACAGATAAGTTATTTTAATTTTCATTAATACAAAGCGCCTTAAGCGCTCCGCGCCTGGAAACCGGGGCCTGGAAACCGGGCGCGGCAAATCACCATGGCAATTGGGATCCTCGCGCATGTACAAGAAGGCCAGAAGGCTCTTGCTGACCGGCTCCACCTTAAGTGGCGCCTCCTTGCTCCTCCCCGTCCTATTGGTCGCGGCCCTTTCCTCCCCTGAGCGGGCGCAAGCGGGCGTGGCGAACGGCACGGTCACCGACGCCACGTCGGGCCAGACCGTTAGCGGCGCCATCCTCTCGCTCGGGGGACACACGGTGGTCAGCGGGCCTGATGGCCGCTACACCTTCCCCGACCTGCCGGCGGGCCGGTATGAGTTGACGGCCCGGGTGGGCGATGGCGGCCCGGCGCGCCGCAGCATCGACGTGCCGGCCCAGGGCGACGTCCGCGGCGATCTGTCGGTGACGCTGCCGGCAACCGGTCCGGCGCGGGAGGTGGTGATTTCCGGCCAACGCGCCCGCGACCGCGCCATCGAGGATCAATTGGCCGCCACCGGGACCACCAGCGTCCTGACGGCGGAAGCCATGAAGCGCAACCCCGACAACAACGTGGCCGAGGCGCTGGCCCGCCTGCCCGGGGTCGCGGTCGCACCCAACGCCACGTCAGGCTCGCCCAGCCAGGGCAACCACAACGGCGTTGACGCCGCAGGCCGCGGTCAGGGCGAATTCGTGTCGCTGCGCGGCATGGATCCGGAATACAACGTCAACCTAATCAATGGGGCCAATGCCGCCGAGGGCATGCCCTATGGCCGGCAGGTGGAACTGAGCCTGCTGCCCCCGTTCGGCATGGACAAGGTGGTCGTTTCCAAGACATCCACGCCCGACATGGATGGTGACGCGGTCGGCGGCACCTTCGATTTCCGCACCCACTCCGCCTTCGATTTCGACGAGCCGCTGCTGCGGATCTCCGCCCAAGGGACCCTTAGTGGCCGGGCGATGGACTACGGCCTCGACGCCGGCGGCGGCATCGGCCAGGTGGAAGTGGCGGATCGCTTCGGGCCCGACAAGCGTTTCGGCGCCTATATCACCGGCTATTACGGCAAGCGCAATTTCGTCAGCAGCATGCAGGACTATCAGGTGGGGCAGTGGGAGTTCCTGCGCACCACCTCGGAGCAGGGCGCCAGCGTTCCCGGCCTGGACAAGGCGGGCAATCTGTTGCTGACCAGCGTGAACGCCCAGTTCACGCGCGGCACCCAGGAACGCTATGGCGGCAACCTGTCGCTGGACTGGCAGGGCGACGCCACCAGCCTGCACCTGCGAACCACCTACGCCAAGTCCGACATCCGCCAGGAAGTCTACCAGAAGGCCCTACAGGCCGATGGCCATTCGGCGGCCGTGCAGCAGGCCGACGGCACTTACCTGAACGCGGAGGACGACGCCGACGAACACTACTGGTTTGAAACGTCCCCCGAGGTCTCGGAGTTGATGACCAGCCAATTGGGCGGCACCACCCACCTGGACCGCCTGACGCTGGACTACGACCTGTTCTACAGCTGGGGCCAGAATTCGGCCCCCGACCATGCCGAGATCGCCTATGAGACGGCTGGCCTGGGCGGCCCCTTCCTGCTGACCTACAACCGCGCGGGATACCCCATTCCCGTGCTGACAGCCGCCCAGCGGGCGTATTTCAACAACACCGCCAACTACACCGCCATCGACGGCAGCGGCGAGTTCACCGAATCCTACAGCGAGCAACGCAAGCTGGGCGCCCATATCGACGCGACCTACCAGATGGGCGACGGGCTGCTGGATTACCTCAAGGCGGGCGCGAAGATGGTGACGAGCCACCGCTTCGCCTATTCCCGCGATTACAGCGACCTGCAACCCTATCCCGCGGGTTCCAGCCTGGCCAGCAACCCCTACATCCAGGACGGCCAGCTTTCCTCCATCATCCCCGGCGTCTACGACTACACCGTGCCTTTGGGCGATGGCGACGCGCTGGCGGCGGCGCTGAAGAAGCTGGCCTATCAGCGGACGCTGTCGGCCGACGACTACAACGGCAACACCCTGCGGGGGTCCGAGGCGGTATACGCGGCCTACGTCATGGCCGGCATCAAGCGGGGCGATTGGGAGTTCATTCCCGGCCTGCGCTTCGAGCACACCCGCATCGCCAACACCTACTGGAACACGGCATCGGGTGACGGCCAGGTGTCATCGTGGCAGTCCAACAGCACCCTCTATAATGAGGCCCTGCCCAGCCTGCATGTGAACTTCCGTCCGGAAGCCGGGGGCGTCTATCGCGCTGCCGTCTGGACCAGCTACATGCGGCCGGCCCTGTATCAATTGGGCGGCGGCTCCCAAACCACGCTCAATTCCGATGGCAGCATCAGCATCACCCAGGGCAACCCCAACCTGAAGCCCACGGAGTCCGTTAACTACGACCTGTCCGGGGAATGGGCCCTGGACACCGGCACCCATGTCATGGCGGGCACCTTCTACAAGGCGCTGTCGCATTACCTCTATGATCGCGGCACCGACTACCATGCCTCGGCCGTGGCGCAGACGGGGGTGTCCAGCATTTCGCAACCGGTGAACGGCGGCAGCGGCCACGTCTACGGCGTGGAACTGGCGGCGAACCAGGAGCTGCGCCCCCTGGCGCCCGGCGTGCTGGACGGGTTCAGCCTGGCCGGCAACCTGACGCTGCAGCGTGCCGCAGTCCATTTGAACAGCAGCGGCATTGAGGATACCTCGCCCATGCAGGGCACGCCCAACGTGCTGTTCAACGCCTCCCTCTCCTATGACCGGGATGGCTTCGACACCACGCTGTCGTACCGCTACAGCGGTGACAGCCTGGTGCGCTATCGCTTCGGCACCTTCGGCGGCAATGCCCTGAACGAATGGCTGCGCGCCACCCAGCGGCTGGACCTGTCGGCCGGTTACACCTTCGCCAGCGGCCTGCAAGTGGGCCTCGCCGTGCAGAACCTGCTGGACGACTACAGCTACTATCGCACCATCGGCCGCAACGCCGACGCCATCCCGGAAATCGTGGAACCGGGCCGCAGCTATATGATCAACGCGACGTACACCTATTAACCGCCTCTGATTGACCACCCCTGGGCGGCGGGCACCGGCATCGGACGCCCGCCGCCAGTCCCCAGGCTTCCCGGCATCGTCCACCCGCATGGCTCATGCTGCAACGCGGCATGACAACGCTTACCCATTTTCAGCGATGCTGGGGGCACATCGTTCAGCGCCCGCCGATTCCGGAGTGTTTCCAGTGCCCTTGCCCCTGCTTGCCCTCGCCATCGCCTCCTTCGGCATCGGCACGACCGAGTTCGTGATCATGGGCATGCTGCCGGACCTGGCGCAGGATCTCCGCGTCAGCATCCCCGAGGCCGGCATGCTGGTCACGGCCTACGCGTTGAGCGTGGTGGTGGGCGCCCCCATCCTGGCGGTCGCCACCGCCCGCCTGCCGCGCAAGAGCGCGCTGATCGGCCTGATGGGCATCTTCATCGTCGGCAACCTGTTCTGCGCCCTGGCCCCCAGCTATGGCCTGCTGATGGCGGCGCGCATCGTCACCGCGCTGTCGCACGGCACCTTCTTCGGCGTCGGCGCCGTGGTGGCCGCCGGCCTGGTGCCCAGGCACAAGCGGGGCCAGGCCATCGCCCTCATGTTCTCCGGCCTGACGCTGGCCAACGTCCTGGGCGTGCCCTTGGGCACCGCGCTGGGGCATGAGCTGGGCTGGCGCGCCACCTTCTGGGCGGTGGTCGTCATCGGCCTCATCGCCGCCGGCGCCCTGGCGCTGTGGCTGCCCCGCGGCCTGCCCGGCAGCAGCGGCGGCAGCCTGCTGGGCGAGTTCCGCGTGCTGGGCCGCCCCCAGGTCGCCATGGCCATGATGATCAGCATCATCTCCTCCGCCAGCCTGTTCAGCGTGCTGACCTACATCACCCCGCTGCTGGAGCATGTCACGGGCTTCACGCCCGACCAGGTGACCTACGTCCTGCTGCTGTTCGGCGTGGGCCTGACGGTGGGCAACCTGGTGGGCGGGCGGCTGGCCGACTGGAAGATGATGCCGGTGGTCATGACCACCTTCGGCATCATCACCCTGATCCTGGTGGCCCTGGTGTGGACCAGCGCCACCCCCATGGGCGTCGTCCCCACCCTGGTGCTGTGGGGCATCGCCGCCTTCAGCGTGGGTTCCCCCCTGCAGATGCGGGTGGTGGACCAGGCGCGCGGCGCGCCCAATCTCGCCTCCACCCTGAACCAGGGCGCCTTCAACATGGGCAACGCCCTGGGCGCCTGGTTCGGCGGCATCGCCATCGACCATGGCGTCGCCTACGGTCACCTGCCCTGGCTGGGCGCGGGCCTGGCCGTCTGCGCCCTGACCCTGACCGCTATCGCCGCCGCCACCGACAAGGGCAGCCCCCAGGCGGACGGCCTGGAAGACGACGACTGCGCCAGCTTCGCCCATTGAGGGCCAGCGGCGCTGGGAACGCGCCATAAAATAAATTTGGCCAGAAAATAAATTTGGATTGTCCGGAATAATCCGGCACCGGCGGCGTCAACCTTGGTAGCGGCCCCCGGCAAGGGGGGCCGTTGAGGCCGAAAGGGACCCCGCCCATGCCCGGTGCATACCGATTACAGGATATCCTCAACCGCCGCGGCCTGACGTCGCTGCTGGCCATCGGCGCCGTCGCCGGCGGGGCCACCGCCGCGTTCGCCTATGCCGGGGGATGGCTGGCGCCCAGCCGGCTGCAGCCCGCGCCCATCGTCAACGCCCTGGAGGGACACGACGGCCGCCATGAAGGCTTCCGCCGCGCCCATGCCAAGGGCCTGTGCGTGGTGGGCCATTTCGACGGCACCGGCCAAGGCCTGACGCTGAGCAAGGCCAGCCTGTTCCGCCAAGCGACCACACCGGTCATCGGCCGCTTCTCGCTGGCCGGCGGCGTGCCCGATGCCGGCGACGGCCGCGTCACCTTCCACAGCCTGGCGCTGAAGTTCCAGCTGCCGGCGGGGGAACAGTGGCGCATGGCCATGAACCACGTGCCCGTCTTCCCGGTGGCCACACCGCAGGCCTTCCTGGATTTCCAGGTGGCGACCACGCCCGATCCCGCCACCGGCAAGCCCGACCCGGCCAAAGTCCAGGCCTACATGGCCCGGCATCCGGAGACCAAGGCCTTCGCCGACTACATGGCCAAAGCCCCCCTGCCCAGCAGCTTCGCCAACGCCAGCTACAACAGCGTCAACGCCTTCCGCTTCACCAACGGTCAGGGCCAGACGCGGCTGGCGCGCTGGATCTTCACGCCCGAGGCGCCGTTCCAGGAACTGGACAAGGCCACCCTGGCGGCCCAGCCGCGCGATTTCCTGTTTGACGAGGTGGCCGGCCGCCTGGCCCAGGGCCCCCTGGTCTGGCACATGTCCATCATCCTGCCCGACGTCGGCGACCCCACCGACGACGCCACCAAGCCCTGGCCGGAGGACCGCCGCCGCGTGGAGGTGGGCACCCTGACCATCGACCGCGCGGTGACGGAGGATGACGGCCCCTGTCGCGACGTGAACTTCGACCCCACCATCCTGCCGGCCGGCGTGGCGCCATCGGACGACCCGCTGCTGGCCGCCCGTTCCTCCGTCTACGCCGTGGGCTATACCCGCCGCACCGGCGAGCCGGCCGCGCCCAGCGCGCTCGCCCACGACACAGCCTTTCCGGCGACCGCCGGCCGGCAGCCCGCCACCATGGAGCCCGCGCAATGAGCCCCCATACCTTCAGCGGCGCCGCCCGCCTGCTGCACTGGCTGATGGCCGTCCTGATCATCGGCATGCTGTTCATCGGCGTGGGCATGGTCTCCACCGTGGGGAACAGCCACACCTGGCTGGTGCCGCTGCACAAGTCGGTCGGTGCCACTCTGCTGGTCCTGGTGCTGATCCGGCTGGCGGTGCGCGCCACCCATCGCCCCCCGCCGCTGCCGGCGGACATGCCGGCACCCCAGAAGGCCATCGCCCACCTGTCGCACATCGTGCTGTACGCCCTGATGATCGCCTTGCCGCTGGTGGGTTGGTCCATGCTGTCGGCCGGGGGCTATCCCATCACCGTCTGGGGTGCGGCACATCTGCCGCCCCTGATGGCGCCAGACCGCGGGCTGTACGCGACCTTGCGCCACCTGCACACCTACCTTGCGTACGCCCTGTTCCTCACCGTCATCGCCCACTTGTCCGCCGCGCTGATGCATGCCTTCCTTTTCAGGGACGGCGTGTTCCAGAGCATGGCGGCCTGGCGTACCCGCCGCTGACGGCGGACGCGCGCCCTGGGAGGTGGCCCATGCAGGATATGATGCGGCTGGTGGAACCGCTGATCCCCCCGCTCCGGCGCTATGCCCGGGCGCTGGTCAAGGATCACGCCACGGCGGACGATCTGGTGCAGGACTGCCTGGAGCGGGCCATCACCCGCTGGCACCAGCGGCGGGCGGACGGCGATGCCCGTACTTGGCTGTTCACCATCCTGCACAACCTGGCCGTCAGCCACATGCGCCAGAACCGGCGGCGCGGCGGCCACGTGGCCCTGGACGACGTGGTCGACGAGTCCATGATCGCCCGGCCGCCGACACAGGAGGACGCGCTGCACCACACCGATGTGATGCAGGCGCTGCACACCCTGCCGGAAGACCAGCGCAGCGTCCTGCTGCTGGTGTCGGTGGAAGACCTGAGTTACGCCGAGGCGGCGCGGGTGCTGGACATTCCCATCGGCACCGTCATGTCCCGCCTGGCCCGGGCGCGGGAGAAGTTGTCGCGGAAGATGGAGGGTGCCTCCGCCCCGATGAGTGTCAAGGACGGCGCCACCGTCCACCGCCCGGTTTTCGGTGCGTCGCTTTTCAGGAGAGTGAAATGAGCGCGGGTCGCCCCATCACCGAGGAAGACTTGCAGGCCTATGTCGACCGCGCCCTGGACGCCAAGCGTCAGGCGGAGGTGGAGGAGTACCTGGCCACCCATGCCGACGCCGCGGAACGCGTGGCGGCCTATACCGCCCAGCGCGCGGCCCTGCGCGCCACCCTGGCCCCCGTCGTGGAGGAGCCGGTGCCCGACCGACTGAACCTGGCCCGATTGATCGAAGCGCGGCGGCATCGCCACGCCCGCGCCTGGCTTTCTGGCGCCGGCGCCGCTTCCGGGATCGACCCCTGGCGGACCATCGCCGCCGCCCTGGCGCTGCTGCTGGTCGGCGGGGCCGGGGGATGGTCCATGCACGGCATGGCCGCCAAAGGGGCCATGACCCCGGTCAACATGCTGACGCAGGAGGCCATGGACAACTATCGCGTCTACGCCGCCGACACCGTTCGGCCGGTGGAAATGCGGGCGGGCGAGCAGGAACAGCTGTTGCGCTGGATATCGAAGCGCCTGGAGCGCCCGGTGGCGGTTCCGGACCTGTCGGCCTCCGGTTATCGCTTCATGGGCGGCCGGCTGGTGGCAACAGCCCATGGCCCCGGCGCCCTGTTCTTCTATGACGACGACAGCGGCAACCGCATCGCCATGATGGTGCGCCCCATGAAGCAGGATGGCGATGCCCCCATGACCGAACACCAGAAGGACACGGTGGGCGGCGTCACCTGGTGCAATCGCGGCCTGGGCTACAGCCTGGTGGCCGACGCCTCACCCCAGTCCCTGCACCCCCTGGCGGATGAGGCGCGGCGGCAGCTGAAGGCCAAGATTTGACGCCAGCAGCGCCGCGCCGAAATGCGATCCCGCCATTGAGCGGACTTGTCCAAGCAAAAAACTAAAACTTTGCAGGACGGGAATAAAGCGACGCGGCCGGCGTCTTATTGGCATCCCCAGCGCGGGAAACACAAATCCCTCCCCCCCGATGCCAAGTAAAGGAGCTTAGGCCATGAATACCCGGACTCTGTCTGCCGCGACCAAGAGCATTGCCGCCGCCCTGATGATCGCCGCGACCTTTGCCACCCCGGCCGCCTTCGCCATGCCGGTCACCGCCAGCGACACCATGACCATCCAGCACACTTGCCAACAGACGTTGGGCCTGACGATCAACGACACGGACTACGCCGCCTGCGTCAGCACGCTGAGCCAGGCGCTGGCCACCGCCATGCCGCACGAACGCCGCGGCGTGCCCAGCGACAACGCCGCCTGCGCCGAGGTCGGCCTGATGCCCGGCACCACCGGCTACAGCCGCTGCGTCGCCAACCTGGACGGCGCCTTGGCGCAGGCCCAGTTGTCGCCCAACTGACCCCGCTTCGGCCCCGCGCCCCTTCCCCGCTCCCGGGCGTGGGGTGCGGCGGCCGGCTCACATCAAAAGATGGCCCTTGGCCTGCGGCAAGGGCGGCAGGTCCGTCTCCCCCAGCGCCTCGCGCAGGTTGATTTCGATGGTGTCGGCCAGCGCCTCGATGGGCAGGGCGTTGGCCCGCGTGCCGAACGGTTCCTCCAACTCATCACCCAAGGCGTCCAGACCGAAGAAGGTGTAGGCCACCAGCGCCGTGATGAAGGGCGTGCCCCAGTGCAGCACGTCGGCGAAGCCGAAGGGCAGCAGGAAACAGAACAGATAGGCCGTGCGGTGCAGCAGCAGGGTGTAGCCGAAGGGCACCGGCGTGTTGCGGATGCGCTCACACGCCGCCAGCACGGCCGACATCCGCTCCACCGTGCCATCCAGCACGGCATACTGCATGTCGCTGATGTGGCGGCCGGCCAGCAGGTCGGCCAGCACCTGGCCCATCTGGCGCAGCAGGAAATCGGGCCGGTTGCGTGAGGCCTCGAACCCCGCCAACTGGCTGGACGACAGGGGCTTGCGCGCCTTGGTGGCATCCACCCCCGGACGCAGATGGCAGACGCAGGCATGGGCGAAGGCCATGGTCAGGCGCAACAGCTGCCGCCGGGCGGCCTTCGGCTCCCCCTCCCGCTCGATGATCAGTGTCTGCCGCGCCAGGTCGCGCGCGGCCTGGACCAGTTGGCCCCAGTCCTTGCGCGCCTCCCACCAGCGGTCGTAACAGGCGTTGTTGCGGAAGCCCAGGAACACCGACAGGGCGATGCCCAGCAGGGCGAAGGGCGCGCCGTTGAAGGCGGGCGTCCAGCCGGGATGGGCGCCACGCCCCCACACCACGCCAGCCGACAGGGCGAAGATCACCAGCACCTGCGGCAGGATGCGCAGGACGATGGAACCGCGCAGGATGAAGAACAGCCGCAGCAGGCCAGGCCGGTCCCGGACGATCATGATGGGGCTTCCATGGGCAAGACCACCGACGGCCGGCGGCGACCAGCCCGTCAGGGCTTGGGCTGCTGTTGGGTGATGCAGTGGATGCCGCCGCCGCCGCGCACGATGTCCAGCGCCGGCACCTGCACGATCTGGCGATCGGGGTAGAGGCGGGAGAACAGCTTGGCCGCCTCCGCGTCCATGGGGTCCTCGAAGGCGGGCAGGACCACGCCGCCGTTGGCGAGGTAGAAGTTGGTGTAGGACAGGGTCAGGCGCACGCCGGCCTGTTCCTGGCGCGCGGGCGTGCGCAGGGTGACGATCTCCAGTTCGCGGCCCTGGGCGTCGGTGGCCATGGACAGCCGCTCGATATTGTCCTGGAAGGTGGCGAAGTTGGGATCGTCGGGGTCGTCCGTGGTCATGGCCAGCACCAGGCCGGGGCGGATGAAGCAGGCGATCTCATCGATATGGCCGTCGGTCTCGTCCTGCTCATACCCCCGGCCCAGCCAGATGACGCCGCGCACGCCCAGGAAGTCGCGCAAGTGCCCCTCGATCTCCCCCCGGGTCAGGCCGGGGTTGCGGTTGGGGTTCAGCAGGCATTCCTCGGTGGTGATCAGCGTGCCCTCGCCATCCACATGGAAGGACCCACCCTCCATGATCAGCGGCGCCTGGAAACGGGGAAGGCCCAAACTCTTCAACACCTCGGCCGCCACGTGGGTGTCGGCGTCGAAATCATCGTAGTTGCGGCCCCAGGCGTTGAAGCCCCAATCCACGCCACCAATGCCGCCCTTGCCATCGATGACGAAGCTGGGGCCGTTGTCACGGATCCAGCTGTCGGACAGGGGCACGGGGATGACGCTGACCGGCGATCCCGAACAGAAAACGGAGGCCTCCGCCACCTCGCCCGGCGGGGCCACGATGGTCACGGGCTCGAACTGGGCGATGGCCTTGGCCACGCCGGCATAGGCCCGGCGGGCGGCGTCCAGCCCGTTGGGGAAGGTCTCCGCCCGGTTGGGCCAGGCCATCCAGCAGCGGTCGTGCGGATGCCATTCGCCGGGCATGATAAAGCCCGCCGCAGCGGGGGAACCGGGGGTGAAGGTCATGGGCTTCGCCGCTCTCCGCCACCGCCCCGGGCGGGGCGGCTGTAAAGGTACTATTCCAGCCCGGGCCGCAGGCTGGCAATCGGCAGTTCGGCCAGGTCGTCCTCAGACCCGGCCGGCCTGGCTTTCCTCACGCTCACGGATGCGGGCGCGGCGGGCTTCCAGGAAGCCGGCGAGGCCGATGCCGGTGGCGACGACGGCCACCACGATGGTGGCCAGCGCGTTGATCTCCGGCTTCAGCCCCAAGCGGATGGAGGAGAAGACGATCATCGGCAGGGTGGTGGAGCCGGGGCCGGAGACGAAGCTGGTGATGACCAGATCGTCCAGCGACAGGGTGAAGGCCAGCAGCCAGCCGGACACGATGGCGGGTGCGATGATGGGCAGGGTGATGACGAAGAACACCTTGGCCGGCCGGGCCCCCAGGTCCATCGCCGCCTCTTCCAACGACACGTCCATGCTGACCAGGCGCGACTGGATGACCACGGCGACGAAGGACATGGTGAAGGTGATGTGGGCCAGCACGATGGTCAGCACACCGCGCCCCGCCGGCCAGCCGATCAGCTGTTCCAGGCTAACGAACAGCAGCAACAGGGCCAGGCCCATGATGACTTCGGGCATCACCAGGGGCGCGGAGATCATGCCGGCGAACAGCGCCCGGCCGCGGAAGGCGCCGAAGCGGGCCAGCATCATGCCCGCCAGCGTGCCCAGCACCACCGCGCCGCAGGCGGTGGCGAAGGCGATGCGCAGCGACAGCCAGGCCGCCTCCAGCATCTGCCCGTCCTCGATCAGCTCGTGGTACCAGCGCAGGGAAAAGCCGGTCCACACCGTCAGCGAGCGGTTGTCGTTGAAGGAATAGACCACCAGCAGGACGATGGGCAGGTAGAGGAAGGCCAGGCCCGCGCCCAGCAGGATCATCGGCAGGCGGGATTTCCTCATCAGGCGGCCCCCTTGTCCTGATCGCGGCCCTGGAAATGCTGGAAGATCATGATGGGGCCCACCAGGAAGGCCAGCAGGGCGATGGCCACGGCGGAGGCGGACGGCCAGTCGCGGCTGTTGAAGAACAGGTTCCACAGCTCGCGCCCGATCATCAGCGTATCGGACCCGCCCAGCAGCGAGGGGATGACGAACTCACCCACCGCCGGGATGAACACCAGCAGCGATCCGGCGATGATGCCCGGCAGCGACAGCGGCAGGGTGATGGTCAGGAACGCCTTCCACGGCCTGGCACCCAGATCCGCCGCCGCCTCCAGCAGCGTATGGTCCAGCTTCTCCAGCGTGGCGTAGAGCGGCAGGATCATGAAGGGCAGGTAGGAATAGGTGATGCCGATATAGACCGCCCAATCGGTGTACAGGATCTTCAGCGGCTCGTGGATGATGCCGAGGCTGAGCAGCAGGTTATTCAACAGCCCCTCATCCTTCAGGATGCTCATCCACGCGTAGACGCGGATGAGGAAGCTGGTCCAGAACGGCAGGATGATCAGCATCAGCAGCGGCCCGCGCCGCTTTTCCGGCGCCGTGGCGATGGCGTAGGCCATGGGATAGCCGATCAGCAGGCAGCAAAGGGTCGAGACGAAGGCGATCTTCAGCGAGTTCAGATAGGCCAGGATGTACAGGTCGTCCTCGAACAGCGCCTGGAAGCCGCTGAAGCGGATCTTCAGGTCCAGGCCGCCATCCACCCATTCGATCAGCTTGGTGAAGGGCGGGATGCCCACCGCCGGCTCCGCCACGCTGATCTTCAGCACGATCAGGAAGGGGACGAGGAAGAACAGCACCAGCCAGGCATAGGGGCCCAGGATGACGCCACCACGGCCGGTGAGGCCCAGGCGGCGGGTGACGGCCAGCGCGCGCTGCTTCAGGGATGGCGGGCGGACGGGAAGGTGTGCGGCCAAAGCGGGTCCCCTCCCCTCAGTCCGTCAGCACGACGCCGGCGAACGGGCGCCAGCACAGCCAGACCTCGTCATCCCAGGTGATGGGCAGTTCGGTGCGGCGGGTCACGTTGGGCGCCGTCGCCCGCACGCGCTTACCGCTGGGCAGGTCGATCTGATAGATGGAGACGTCGCCCAGATAGGCGATCTCGCGCACCACGCCCCGGGTGACGTTGCGGCCCTCGACCAGCTCCGCCGGCTTGTCCTTGGTGATGCTGACCTTCTCCGGCCGTATGGCGACCCAGCAGCGGCTGCCCTCCGGCAGATGGGCGGCATGGGTGACGTAGAGGTCGCAGCCGGCCTCGGCCGAACGGATCAGGGAATGGTCGGCCTCGGACTCCACGACGTGGCCCTCGAACATGTTCACCGACCCGATGAACTCCGCCGTGAAGCGGCTGTTGGGGTATTCGTAAATCTCGGTCGGCGTGCCCACCTGGGCGATATGGCCGTGGTCCATCACCGCGATGCGGCTGGACATGGTCATGGCCTCTTCCTGGTCGTGGGTCACGACCACGAAGGTGACGCCCAGCTTCTCCTGGATGTTCACCAGCTCGAACTGCGTCTGTTCGCGCAGGCGCTTGTCCAAGGCCCCCAGCGGCTCGTCCAGCAGCAGCAGCTTGGGCTTCTTCACCAGGGAGCGGGCCAGGGCCACGCGCTGGCGCTGGCCACCCGACAGCTGGTGCGGCTTGCGCTTGGCGAAGGGGGTCAGCTTCACCATCTCCAGCATCTCCGCCACACGGGCGCGGATCTCATCCTTGGGCACGCCATCCTGGCGCAGGCCGAAGGCCACGTTGTTCTCCACCGTCATGTGGGGGAACAGGGCGTAGGACTGGAACATCATGTTGACCGGGCGGTCGTAGGGCGGGATGCCGGCCATGTCGACACCGTCGATGAAGATGCGGCCCTCGGTCGGCGTCTCGAACCCGGCCAGCATGCGCAGCAGCGTCGTCTTTCCCGACCCGGAGCCGCCCAGCAGCGAGAAGAACTCCCCGCGATAGATCGACAGGCTGACATTGTCCACGGCCGTGAAGTCGCCGAACCGCTTAACCACCTTCTCGATCTGGACATAAGGCTTGGCGTTCGGATCACGCCAGGGCTCAAGCGGGGCGGCTTGGCTCTTGCCAATCGGGTTCTTCGGGGCCGGCCGGGGACGGAGGTCGGGGGCGTCGGACATGAGGCGGCTGATCACAATGCTGGAAGTGGGCCTGATGGGGACGTCCGATGGGCGCTTCCTGGATTGGGAATCGCTTGCCCGGAAAAGCGTTCCGAACCTGCTGAATGCCAGGGTGCGCCCCCGCTGTCCACCGGAACTATGGGGTCTGCGGCCCCTGGCCGCGCGTTTTTTCCGCAGGCGCGAATTTGCGCGAATACCCGCCTGCGGAAAGCCGTTGGCGCCCAAGGAAAAGGGGCGCCCCCAAGCGGCGGCGCCCCCTCTTGTTCCGCCTTGGACAGCGGCCTCAGCGGCCGGTCTTGATGCGCGTCCAGGTGCGGTTGCGCTCCTGCTCCGCCCGCTGGGCCAGCTGCTTGATGGTGAACAGCTTTTCGACCACCTCCTTGGGCGGGTAGATGCGCGGGTTGTCCTTGATCTCCGTCTTCAGCAGCGGCAGCGAGGCCGGCACGGCGTTGGCGTAGGACACGGCGTTGCTGATGCCGGCCATCACCTTGGGATCCAGCATGTAGTTGATGTAGGCGTGGGCCTCGGCCACGTTCGGCGCCCCGGCCGGGATGGCCAGGGTGTCGAACCACAGCTGGGCGCCTTCCTTGGGGATGGCGTAGTCGATCTTGATCTTGCCGCCGGAACGGGCCTGGGCCTGCAGCACGTCGCCGGAGTAGCCGATGGCGACGCAGGCGTCACCGCTGGCAAGCGGATCGATGACGGAGGGGACGAAGGTCTTGATGTAGGGGCGGATGGCGGCCATCAACTCGCCCGCCTTCTTCACGTCCTCCGACTTCTCGCTGCTGGGCGGCAGCCCCAGATAGTTGAGGACGGAGGGCAGGATGTCGGCCGGGCTGTCCAGGATGACGATGCCGCAGCTGGCCAGCTTCTTGGCGCTTTCCGGATCGAACACCTGCTTCCAGCTGTCGATGGTGGCCGTGCCCAGCGCCGCCTTCACCTTGTCCGGGTTGTAGCCGATGCCGACGGTGCCCCACTGGTAGATGGCGGCGTATTCATTGCCGGGGTCGACCTCCGCCAGGCGGGCCATGAGGACGGGGTCCAGGTTCTTCAGGTTGGGGATCTTTGACTTGTCCAGCTTCTGCACCGCCTGGGCCTGGATGAACTTGCGGAGCGTGGGCTGGGCCGTGGGGACGATGACGTCGTAGCCGGAGTTGCCCGTCAGCAGCTTGGCTTCCAGCGTCTCCAGGTCGGTGTAGACGTCGTACTTGGTCTGGATGCCGGTGGACTTGGTGAAATCGGCCAGGGTGGTCTCGCCGATATAGTCGGTCCAGTTGTAGACGTGGACCGTCTTGCTCTGCGCCCAGGCGGCCCCGGCGACCACCGCCACCAATCCCGCCAGCAGCGGCACCAGCTTCTTTTTCATCCATTTCCCCGTTCTTGGAAATCGGCGGGGCCTCGATGAGGCCGCCAGTCGGTGGGCATTTGCACCCCATGGCGCCAGCCCTGTCAAGCCGTGGGGGGCCCCTGTCGCCTATTTGGACTACATCCTGCGCGCAGGCCCGCGCTGTTTGCGACAAGCCATGGAAAACCCAGGCACCTTGGGTTGCCTGGGCACCGCCTAGACCGGCGTGACACGCTCCGCGATCTCGCGCGTTTCCTGGGTCAGGGGCCGGGCCTCCTTGGCCGCCTGGAACAGCGGCGTGGGCTTGGGCTCCAGGGGAAGGAACTGCTTCAGGCCGATGAGGCGGCCGCTGGCCTGCTCCAGCGCCAGGCGCTCCTGGTCGCGGCGGCGCACCTCCTCCGCCGTCTCCCGCGCCTCCTCCTCCGACAGGCCCAGGAACTCCAGCGCGCCCTGGCCAAAGGCCAGCGCCGATTCCCAGGTCTCGCGCACCTGCAGGTCCACGCCGGCGGCGATCAGGTGCAGGGTGTGGCGGCGGTCATAGGCGCGCACCAGCAGGCCGGCGTGGGGGAAGCTGGCCTTGACCAGTTCCACGATCTTGTTGGCGGTGTCCTTGTCGTCCACGCACACCGCCACCGCCCGGGCCCGCCCGGCACCCGAGGCGTGCAGCACGTCCAGGTTGGTGCCGTCGCCATAATAGATCTGGAAGCCGAAATTGGTCGCCGCCTGGATCATCTCCACATCCGTGTCGATGATGGTGACGTCCAGCCCCCGGGCCAGCAGGGTCTGGCTGACCACCTGGCCGAAGCGGCCGAAACCGATGACCAGCACCGCGCCCTCCAGCCCATCCGGCCGGGCCAGCCCCTCGGTATCCGGGGCCGGCGCCGGCAGCAGCGACCACACCAGGCGCACGGTCATGGGCGTCAGCACCATGGACAGGATGACGGTGGCGGTCATGATGGCGTTCACCTGCCCGTCCAGCACGCCGACAGCGGCACCGGCGCCATAGAGGACGAAGGCGAACTCTCCCCCCTGGGCGAACAGGGTGGTGCGCTGGATGGCCTCCCGGCAATCGGCGCCGGAGACGCGGGCAACGGCATAGATGCCCGCCGCCTTGGTGACCACGCACCCCGCCAGCACCAGCAGCACCATCCGCCACTCCGCCGCCACCACGGCCAGGTCCAGCGACATGCCCACGGCCATGAAGAACAGACCCAGCAGCAGGCCACGGAAGGGCTCGATATCCGCCTCCAACTGGTGGCGGAAGCCGGAACCGGACAGCAGCACGCCGGCCAGGAAGGCGCCCATGGCCATGGACAAACCGCTGCTTTCCATCAGCAGCGCCGTGCCCAGCACCACCGCCAGGGCCGCCGCCGTCATCGCTTCCCGCACCCGGGACGCCGCCAGCAGCCCGAACAGCGGGTTCATCACCCAGCGACCGGCCACGACGACCAGGGCCACGGCGGCGGCGGCCACCGCCACCCCCACCCAGCTGCCGCGCAAATCGTGGCTGGCTTCCGGCGCCAGCAGGGCGACGACGGCCAGCAGCGGCACGACCGACAGATCCTCCAGCAGCAGGATGGACATCGCGCGCTGGCCGAAGGGGGTCGACATCTCGCCCTTCTCATCCAGGGTCTGGATGATGGCGGCGGTGGAGGACTGGGCGAATCCCATGGCGGCGACGAAGGCCACGGCGGGTGGGAAGCCCGCCAGCACCCCGGCGATGGTCATCACGGCGCCGCAGACGGCGGCCTGCGCCACGCCCAAGCCGAAAATCTGACGGCGCAGGGTCCACAGCTTGGCCGGCCGCATCTCCAGCCCGATGAGGAACAGGAACATGACCACGCCCAGTTCGGCGAAGTGCAGCACGGCCGCCGGATCGGCCAGGACGCGGAAACCGTAGGGGCCAATGGCCAGGCCCGCCGCCAGATAGCCAAGGATGGAGCCGAAGCCCAGGCGCTTGAACAATGGTGCCGCCACCACGCCAGCACCCAGCACGGCCACGATCTGCATCAGGTCGACGCCGGACGTCTCGGTCACGCGGGATACCCCCAAAACCTTGCCGCGAAAGGACCGCCGCCTGAATGGCTTGGGGCCCGGATCGTCCGGACCCTAACAAGGATGCAACGGCCGGGGCAAGCCGGGCGGCCGCCCCCATGTCCCGCAGGCGGTCCCGGAGGCGGTCCCAGCATCCGTCAACAAAAGTCGGTCAGCGGAAGTAATGGGGCAGGAAGCGCGACGTGCCGGTGATGATGGGGCCCGCATCCTCGCGCACGCACAGGCCGGCGGCCTCGTCCCCCACCACCCAGGCGCCCAGCACCACGTGCCGGCCATCGTCGCGGGCCAGATCCACCGCCCGCTGGTAGACCATCGGCCCCTGGCCGTAGCCGCCCGGGGTGCGCAACACCTCCCGCCCATCGCGAACCAGGCGGATGTTGGCTCCCTCCCGCGCCTGCGCCGGCTTGGCGACCCAGTCCGCCCCCATCGCGTCCGGCGTGAAGGCGGCGGGCAGCAGGTTGGGATGGCCGGGGAACAGGTCCCACAGCACGGTCAGGATGGCCTTGTGCGACAGCAACATCTTCCAGGGTGGTTCCACCACCGTGAGGCCGGCGTCCGGGAGGTGCGCGCCGAAAGGTTCCGCCGCCAGCCATTCCCAGGGATAGAGCTTGAACCACACCGACAGCGGCCGGCGCCGCTCATCGACGAAACGGCGCTTGGCCGTATCCCAGCCGACCTGGGTAATGGGCAGGTGGACAGCGTTCAGCCCCGCTTGCCGCGCCGTATCAACCAGATATTCGACCGTGCGCAATTCCTCCTCATACTCGGCGTAGGAGGAAAGGTGGACGGGGGCGCCCGCCGGTACCTGGCGGCCGATCCGCCGCCAGCGTTCGATCAGCCGCTCATGAATGGAATTGAACTGGTCTGCGTCAGGCAGCACATCGCGCAGCCAAAACCATTGCACCACCGCCGATTCAATCAATGTCGTAGGAGTATCGGCGTTGTACTCCAGCATCTTGGGTTCATTCAGCCCCTCCCGCGCCGGATTGAACGCCAGGTCGAACCGGCCGTACAGGGCGGGATCGCCGCGGCGCCAACTCCGGATGACATACGCGCGGTAGGCCGGATCGAGGCCGAAACGGTCCATCAGCGTCGGGCTGCCCACCACCGCGTCCACCGCCTGTAGGCACAGCTGGTGGAGGGTGTTGGCCGCCGCCTCCAGCGTGTCGATCTCTTCCGCGCTGAAGGCATAGGCGGCGCTCTCGTCCCACCACAGGCCCTCCGCCTGGCCGCCGGGCGGCAGACCCAGCGCGTGATAGGTCAGACCTTGCGACTCAATGCGGGCAACCCAGTCGGGCCGGGGTGCGAAGGAAATGCGTTCCATGGCCACGCCCCCCGCTACTCGCCGCCGCCGCCACCGTGTCCGCCGCCCTCACCGCCGCCGCCGTGAGCGGCGGCACTTTCGCCAAAGCCGCCCGTCTCCACGCCACCCGACTTGGAGCCGGAGGAATAGACGCCGACATGGGTGCCACCGCCGGAGCGGCAGTCGGCCTGCTGGTTCTGGTTCGCCTTGCAATCCTGATCATGCTTGGAATCACACCCGCCCAGCGACAGCGTCGTCGCGGCGGCCAAGACCGCCAACGTGATGTGGTGACTGCGTTTCATGGATTTGGATCCCGAAGGTTGGCAACCGGGGTCGCCCGCAAGTCTAACGGCACTCGTCATGGCCCGTGTTCGACGGGGCATCCCCGCGCCACGCAGGGTGAGCCGTTCGCCCCCCTCGCACCATTACAACTGAAACAGGTCTGTCCATGCATAATTGTGTGGGACACGGGTTTGAACCCGCATGCCGCGCACCGTCAGGAAGGCCCTTGACGGTGCGGTGGCGCTGGCGGCAGATGGCGCCGCCCATCCCTTGAGCGAAGCGACCCCATGCCCTGGCGTCCCATGGCGGCGATCGACCTGCCCGCCGTCTTCACCCTGGCCTGCGCCATCCACGTCGACCACTTCGAGGCGCTGGAGGTGATGGCTGACAAGCTGGCCGCCTACCCGGCCGGCTGCCTCGTGCTGGACGGGACGGACGGCGGCGTCAACGGCTATGCCATCAGCCATCCGTATGGGAAGGGCCGGGTGCCCAAGCTGAACCACCTGCTGGGCGGTCTGCCGGCCGATGCGGACATCTACTATATCCACGATGTCGCCATCGCCCCCGCCGCCCGTGGCCAAGGCCAGGCGGAAGCCGTGGTCGCCATGCTCGCCGGACACGCGCGCGACGCCGGCTTTACCGAAATGCGGCTGCTATCGGTGAACAACACCATGGCCTTTTGGTCACGGAAAGGTTTTACTGCCATACATATCGCATCCCTGGACGTGTCGAGTTATGGCGCCGACGCCGTCTACATGGGAAAATCGCTGTAAGCTGTTCCTGCCAAGGTAATGTCGGCGATGCCGATATAGCAGGCCACACCTTGCCCGCAGTCGGGGTATAGCCAGCCGCGAGAACAGCGACATCCTGTCGCACCCGTACCGGCTGGTGGTCCCCTCATGTCCTTCCTGAAATCACTGCGCGGCATCAGCGGCCGCATCCTGCTCATCCCCCTGCTGGCGGTCGTCGCCCTGGCCGCCTTGGGCGCCTCTACGGTGGTGACGTCCAACCGCACCATTCTGGAGGAGCGCCACGCCCGCGCCCGCGTGGCGGTGGAGGCGGCGATCTCGCAGATCCAGACGCTGGAAGCCAAGGCCAAGACGGGCGAGATACCGGAGGACAAGGCCAAGGAACTGGCCTTGGATCTGTCCCGCGCCTTCCGGTACGACGGCGACCACTATCTGATCATCCACGACCTCACCGGTCTGACTCTGGCCAGCGGCCAGAACCGCGCGCTGGAGGGCAAGCGCAACCTGGACAGCACCGACGCGAACGGTGTCCACTATGCCCAGGAGCAGCAGCAGCGCGCCAAGGAAGGCGGCGGCTTCAGCTATTACGTCTGGCCGCCCAAGACCGGTGCGCCGCCGGCGCCAAAGGCGACCTACAACAAGATGACCGAGGGCTGGCAATGGGTCGTGTCGTCCGGCATCTATCTGGACGATGTCGACGCGGCGGCCCGCGCCAGCGCCTTGCGTACCAGCGGCACCGTCGCCGTGCTGGCGCTGCTGACCCTGGGTCTGGCCCTGTGGCTCGGCCGCGGCATCACCAGTCCCCTGCTGCGCTTGACCGGAATCACCAACCGGCTGGCCGACGGCGACCTGGAGGTCACCGTCCCGGGAACCGACCGCACGGATGAGATCGGCACCCTGGCCCAGGCCGTGAACGTCCTGCGCGACCGCTCGGCCGAAGCCGTGCATCTGCGTCAACGGCAGGAAGGGTTGAAGGCGGAGGCGGAGCGGGAACGCCAGACCGCCCTGGCCCGCCTGGCCGACGAGTTCGAGGGCAGCGTGAAGCTGGTGGTCGACGGTATCGCCACCGCCACCACGGAAATGGCGGCCTCGGCCGACACCGCCTCCACCGCCGCCGCGCAAGCCGAGGACCAGACCACCTCGGCCGCCGCCGCCGCGGAACAGACCAGCGCCAACGTCGCCACCGTGGCCGCCGCCACCGATGAGCTGACCGCCTCCATCACCGAGATCGGCCGCCAAATCACCCAGTCCTCACAAATCGCGGCCGGCGCGGTGGAAGAGGTTGGCCGCACCAGCACCGCCATGGGCGAACTGGCAGCCTCCGCCGCCCGGGTGGGCGACATCGTGGCGCTGATCACCGGCATCGCCGGTCAAACCAACCTGCTGGCCCTGAACGCCACCATCGAGGCCGCCCGCGCCGGTGAGGCCGGCAAGGGCTTCGCCGTCGTGGCGTCCGAGGTGAAGAACCTGGCGACGCAGACCGGCAAAGCGACGGAGGAGATCCAGGCCAAGGTGGCGGAGATCCAGGCCATGACCGGCACGGCCGTCACCGCCATCGCCGGCATCGGCCAGACCGTGAACCGCATGAACGAGATCACGTCCGCCGTGGCCGCGGCGGTGGAGCAGCAGGGTGCCGCCACGGCGGAGATCGCCGGCAACGTCCAGCAGGCCGCCACCGGCACACAGCAGGTGTCCGGCAACGTCGCCGCCGCCCGCCAGGCCGTGGCCGAGACCGGCGCCGTGGCCGCGACCGTACGCGCGGCGGCGGGCGAGCTGTCGCAGGAGGCGGAGCGGCTGCGCGGCCAGGTCCACGGCTTCCTGGCGAACATCCGTTAAGCGGCGTTCCCGCAAGCGTTGACGGACTGGAACGCGGGAGCGAGGCGAGCCGCCGTAGGGGGAAACTCAGGACTCAAACATTCAGCAGCAGGTTCTCCCGCTCCCAGCTGGAGATGACCTGCTGATAGGCCGCGTCCTCCGCCTGCTTGACCGCCGTGACGCTGGCCACGAAGCGCTCGCCCAGCAGTTCCTTCAGGGGACGGCAGGCGTTCAGCTTGGCCAGGGCGTCGCCCTGGTGGCGTGGCAGGGTGAAGGCCAGGCGGTGGGCCGTGCCTTTCACCGGCTCGGTCGGTTCCAATTCCTGCCGCATGCCCAGATAACCGCAGGCCAGGCTGGCGGCGATGGCCAGGTAGGGATTGGCGTCGGCACCAGCCACGCGGTTTTCCACCCGTCGGGCCTCCGGCGGGCTCAAGGGAACGCGCAGGCCCGTGGTGCGGTTGTCCCGACCCCAGTGGACGTTGATGGGCGCGTCCGACCCCTGCACCAGCCGGCGATAGCTGTTCACGTTGGGCGCCAGCAGCGGCATGGCGCTGGGCAGGTACTTCTGCAGGCCGGCGATGTGGCTCAGGAACAGGGAGGTGTCGCCGCCACCCTCCTGGCCGAACAGGTTGCGCCCAGTGGTCGCGTCCACCAGCGACTGATGGATGTGCATGGCGCTGCCCGGCTCGTTCTGCATGGGCTTGGCCATGAAGGTGGCGTAGATGCCGTGGCGGATGGCGGCCTCGCGCACCGTGCGCTTGAACAGGAAGACCTGGTCGGCCAGGCTCAGCGCGTCGCCATGGTTGAAGTTGATCTCGATCTGGGCGGCGCCGGCCTCATGGCTCATGGTGTCGACGTCGATGTCCTGCTTCTCGCAGTAGTCGTAGACCGCCTCGAAGATGGGGTCGAACTCGTTCACCGCATCGATGCCGAAGGCCTGGCGGCCGCTTTCCTGCCGGCCGGACCGGCCCACCGGCGGGGTCAGGGGATAGTCGGGGTCCTTGTTCAAGGCCACCAGGAAGAACTCCAGCTCCGGCGCCACCAGGGGCTTCCAGCCGCGCTCGGCATAGAGTTCAAGCACCCGCCTCAGCACCCAGCGCGGGCTGATGTCCACAGCCGAGCCATCGGCATAGACGCAGTCGCAGATGACGGCGGCGGTGGGCGCGTCGTACCAGGGGACGAAGCGGACGCTGGCCGGATCGGGCAGCATGTAGACGTCCGAGTTCTCCGGATTGGTGATGCTGTTGGGCGGCGTGTCGCCCGTCACCGTTTGGATGAAAACGCTTTCGGGCAGGCGCAGCCCCCGGTCCCGCAGGATGCGCAGGAATTTTTCCGCCGGGACGATCTTGCCCCTGGCGATGCCCGACAGGTCGGGGACCAGGCACTCAACCTCGGTGATGCGGTTGCTGCGGATGAACTCTTCCAGGACAGCCATGGGTCTTGCACCTTGGGCATTGGCGCCGGGAACATCGGTGCCGGCGAACATTGACGCGGGCGCGGGCGTCGCCACTGGGCGACGCCCGCGAACCGGACGAAATCGGCAGGGACCGTCCCATCATATCGGGGCGGTATTGCGGCACGATGGCGGCCAGCGAAAGGCGACGGGCGGCCGGCGTGCCGCCGGGTGACAGCGCCACCGCCGGGTGCTATGTGCGGATCCGCACCCCTCCCCGCCCCCGCCGGACCGCCGCCGCCATGACCAAGCCCACAGCCTTCCGGGCGCTGACCTATCTGGCGCTCACCAGCCTCCTGGCGGTGCTGGTGTACGCGACGGTCTCCCCCCGCCTGGACCTCGCCATCGCCGGCTGGTTCTGGAACCCGGTGGGCGGATTCGACTGGCGGGCGGACCCGGTGGCCAACGCGCTGCATGAGGCGGTGCAGGTGGGTGCGCGGGTGCTGGCCGGGGTGCTTGTGCTGGGCACGGCCTGGACCGCCTGGCGCCGCCGGCCGCTGTGGGGGGCGGATCTGCGGGCCTGGGCCTTCCTGCTGCTGTCGCTGGCCATCGGGCCCGGCCTCATCGGCAATGCCGTGCTGAAGGACCATTGGCATCGCGCCCGGCCGGTGCAGGTGATGGAGTTCGGCGGCGCCGCACCCTACACCCCGCCCGTCCTGCCGGCGCCCAAGGCCAATTGCGGCCGCAACTGCTCCTTCGTGTCGGGGGACGCCGTCCTGGCCTTCTTCCTGCACAGCTTCGCCTACACCGCCCGCCGCCGGCAGCGCCTGTGGCTCTGGGGTGGCTTGGGCGTCGGTGCCGGCGTCGGCCTATTGCGCATCGGCATGGGCGGGCATTTCTTCAGCGACGTGATGTACGCCGGCCTGCTGGCCGTGCTGACCAGCGCCCTGCTGCACGCCGCCTTCTACGGACGCAAGGCCACCTTGGCGCTGTGGTGCCGCTGGCTGCCGGGCTGAGCCACGCCATGGCAGCCCCTCCTTCCGCCACCCGCGGGCCGGACAGTTGGCCGGACAGTTGGTACGTCCATTCCGCCCCGCCCGGCCCGGCCGCGCCGTCACTGGTGGGCGACACCGCCGGCGACGTCTGTGTCGTCGGCGCCGGTTATACCGGGCTGTCGGCCGCATTGACCCTGGCGGAGCGCGGCTACGACGTCGTCGTGGTGGAGGCGGAGCGGGTCGGTTGGGGGGCATCCGGCCGCAACGGCGGGCAGTTGATCAGCGGCTACAACAAATCGGTCAGCGCCATCGCCCGGCTGAGCGGTCCCGACGACGCCCGCCGCCTGTGGGCGCTGGCGGAGGAGGCCAAAGCCCTGCTGGTAGGGCGGGTGGAACGGCACGCCATCGACTGCGCCCTGCGCTGGGGCTACATTAACGCCGCCGCCAAGCCCCGTCACCGCACCGGCTTGCTGACCCAGCTGGTGGACGCCCAGGCCCTGGGCTATGACCAGCTGCGCCTGGTGGAAGGGGAACGCCTTCGCGCCCTGGTGGCGAGCCCGCGCTATCACAGCGGCCTGGAAGACAGCGGCAGCGGCCATCTGCACCCCCTGGCCTACGCCCAGGGGCTGGCGCGCGCAGCGCGGGCGGCGGGCGTCCGCCTTCATGAGAAAACGCCAGCGGTGGCGATCGATGCCGGGGCCGCCCCCAAGGTGACGACACCGCTTGGCCGGGTGCGGGCCCGCTTCCTCGTGCTGGCCGGCAACGCCTATCTCGGCGACCTGGCGCGGCCGCTCACCCGCACCCTGGTGCCCATCGCCACCTATATGCTGGCGACGGAGCCCCTGGGGGCGGAGCGGGCCGTGGCCCTCCTGCCCGGCGACCATGCCGTATCCGACACCAATGTCGGCCTGCACTATTTCCGCCGCACCGCCGACCACCGCCTGCTGTTCGGCGGCGGCGTCAATTTCGCCAACCGCGCGGCGGCGGGGGCCCAGGCCCGGCTGACACGGGCGCTGCGCCATTGCTTCCCCCAGCTGGCCGGCGTGGCCGTCAGTCATTTCTGGCACGGCAGCGTGGGCATGACGGTGAACCGTCTGCCCCAGCTGGGCCGTCTGTCACCCACGACCTACTTCGCCCACGGCTACAGCGGCCACGGGGTGGCGCTCAGCGGCATCTGCGGCCAATTGCTGGCGGAGGCCCTATCCGGCCAGGCGGAACGCTTCGACGTCTTCGCCCGCCTGCCGCACCAGTCCTTCATCGGCCCGCCCTGGCGGGTGCCCCTGCTGGCACTGGGCAGCCTGTGGTACCGGCTGCGCGACCTGCTCTGACAAGAAGTGGAGGTCGAAGCGGACTGAAACGCGAGTATGTCGAGGCCGCCGGATGGTGGCGCCTGGCACCCGAGGGAATTAATGGGTTTCCGACTTGATCGGAAACGTCGGAAACACGCTACGCTTCCGGCGCGGCGCGTGGTCCACGGCTCTGGGGGTGCCACCTGGGCCGGTCACACTCTAGAAAAACGGCAGTTCCGCCTCGGCCGGTTCCTGAACCGGGGCCTTGGGCATGTCCGACAAGGGGATGTCGAAGGTGACGACCTCCGCCGGAATGCCGATCAGCAGCAGCGGGCACGGGTTGCCCACACCCCGGTGCACCCGGTCCTCCAGCTTGCGCCAATGGGTGGTGGCCGCCCCATACTTGTCCTGGCAGAAGGAGGCGGCCCAGGCCTCGGCGAAGGACGGGGCGCCGCCCGCCATGCGGCGGGCCACATCCTCCTGCTGGCGGGTGGTGGGGCGCAGGCCCAGCGCCAGCACGTCGGCGTCCGACGCCAGGGCGCGACTGCGGGCGAAGCGGCGCACCATGGGCACCATGTCATCCTGCAGGCTGCGGCCGCGGGTGACGATCACGCCGACGGAGATGACACCCTCCGCATGCAGGCGCTTGAAGTTCTCCAGATCCCGGTCGAAGAAGGGATCCTTATTGTTCCACTCGATCTCCAGCGCGATGACGCCCACGCCGGGCACGTCGCGCACATGGTCGACCTCATGGCTGATGGACTCGCGCCGCTTGCCGTTCACCCGCTTCTCGATGGTGAAATGCGCCTTGCCCCACCCATGATCCGCCAGCGACCGGCGCAGCCTCTGGGTTATCTTGGCCTCGCCGCCACCGGAACCGACGATTTCGGTGATCGGAATCGACAGCGCGCCGATGACGGCGTCCAGCTCGGCCATGGCGTTGGGGAAATCGACGCCCAGGATGGCGCGGGCGTGTGAATGGAACTCGACCTGGAAGCCGCGCTCAAGCAGTGTCGGAAACATGGGGGCGAAGATCCGCTGGCAATAGTCCCGGGCCGGCACCGGGACCGGTGCGGCCGAAGGCCAGGACCCTACCCGATCGAGGGCCTCCCGCGAAACGGGATCGAATGCCGCCCACCCCTGCGGCTGCGGGCAACCCGACACCGCCGCCCTGAAATCCACGCCACGGATACATCCGTACGCTTCTATCTCTATTGGTTATACCGCCCTCGCCCCCGGGCTGTCCGGGAGATGCGTAGTCCTCCGCCAAAGGCGTCGACTAAGGTCTGCCCCGTAACCCGAACTGGCTACGCGACTCGGGATGACATGGTTGCGGGGCGGCGATCGGGCGACGGTTCGCGGTGTTTGAGTGAAACGGCAAAAAGCCCGCGCCTGATCGGTGCAACCGGAGAATGACCTGAGAGGCCATCGTGGCAGCGCAGCAAGACTTCACAACAACATTGCAATTGAATTCCGCTGGCGACATGGACAAAGCCGAAGATTGGATCCGGGCCAATATTCGGGGACGTTGGGCGGTCGAGTTCCTCGGCATGGAAGAGAAGTTGGATCCCGGCCTGAACCGACGTAGCCAGGTCTTGCACGTCTCGTTCCGCTTCGGCCTGAAGGAAGATTTGGAACGGTTCAAGCGCGACTTTGCCGGACTCAAAACGCTTGGGGCGCCTGCTGCGGCGAAGCGTCCCGTCGGGAAAGCGGCTCTGGCGGCGAAACCCAAGAGCAAGGGCTTTTTCGCCTGGCTGAGATCATGACCGACACGCCTCGCCACCGGCGGCTTATCGCTTCCCTTATAGCCGGAAAGACCTATTTTGCCGGGCTGCCTGTATCTAGATTGCCAATGGATTCATGCTTTTGGCTACTTCCTCCCCGCGTCTTGAGAGAGTAGCGCTAGAAAGACCGGGTCCTTGGCATCGACTTCGCGGGACCATGCCATTTCCACCCCTTGAAATGGCGGCGGCCTACGAGAGTAGGAGTATGCCCTGCCAATCCTTTTTCGCACTTGCAGCAGAGTATCGGTTGGTGTCAGGATCGCGTCAGGTGTTTAGAAATACCTTGTCCTGGCACGCGATTTCAGTGCCGCTTCGCTTTGCTGTTAATCGCTGATAAACAATCAACGCAGGCTGGAGCCATGCGCAAATTAAAAGAAACTCTCCGGTTGCCGCTTATTTTTGATCGGCGCTTCCTGGCGTATTTTCATGACATTTTGGTTGCCGGGGTTTCGTTTATTGTCTCGCTTTACCTGCGGGTTGGGGATGGGATCACTCATTATACCCAAGCCCTGGTTCCGGGCGTCGCCCTCTTCACCATCATCGCCGCCGCCGCCTATCGCCTATTCGGCATGAACTCCGGCGTCTGGCGCTACGCATCGTTGCGCGATCTGATGGCCATCGCCCGGGCCGTCACCTCGACCATCCTGGTGTTCCTGCTGCTGATGTTCCTCGTGACGCGGCTGGAGGCCTTGCCCCGCTCCGTCCCGCTCATCAACTGGTTTGTGCTGGTGGTGTTGCTGGGCGGCCCACGGCTGTTGTACCGCCTGGCCAAGGATCGCCGGCTGGCCGGCATCCTGGAAAGCAACGCCCGCGACCGCATCCCCGTGCTGCTGGTCGGCGCCGGCGACGAGGCGGAGATTTTCATCCGGGCCATGGCCACCGACCGGGATGCCGCCTATCGCGTGGTGGGCATCCTGGACGACAAGGGCGGTCGCATCGGTCGCGAGATTCATGGCGTTAAAGTCCTGGGCCGTCTCGCCGAACTGTCATCCGTCGTTGGTGATCTGGCCGCCGGCGGGCAATGCCCGCGCCGCCTGATCCTGACCCGTCCCCGCGCCCGCCTGTCGGGCAGCCGATTGGGCGCCCTGGTGGAAAAGTGCGAGGCCTTGAACCTGGTGCTGGCCCGCCTGCCCGACCTGACCGACTTCCGCGACGCGGTCGCCGAAGGCCCCATGACGGTGCGCCCCATCGTCATCGAAGACCTTCTCGGCCGCCCGCAGGTCGCCCTGGACAAGGGCGCCATCGACGGCCTGGTGGCCGGACGCACCGTGCTGGTGACGGGTGCCGGCGGCACCATCGGCTCGGAACTGACCCGTCAGATCGCCCAGTTGAAGCCCCGCCGCCTGATCCTGCTGGATCATGGGGAGTTCAATCTCTACTCCATCGAGATGGAGATGCGGGAGAACTGCCCGGACCTGGACTGCCGCGCCGTGCTGGCCAACGTCCGTGACCGCAGCCGCATGCTGGAAGTGTTCCGCGACGAGAAGCCGGAACTGGTGTTCCACGCTGCGGCGCTGAAGCACGTGCCCATGGTGGAGTTGAACCCCGTCGAAGGCGTTCTGACCAACGTTCTGGGCACCCGCAACGTCGCCGATGCCGCCATCGCCGCCGGGGCCGCGGCCATGGTGCTGATCTCCACCGACAAGGCGGTGCGGTCGACCAACGTGATGGGCGCCACCAAACGCATCGCCGAGTGTTATTGCCAAGCGCTGGACATCGTCGCGTCCAGCGGCAACAAGGGCTGGCAAACCCGCTTCATGACCGTGCGCTTCGGCAACGTCCTGGGGTCCACAGGTTCCGTGGTCCCGCTGTTCAGCCGCCAGTTGCGCGCCGGCGGCCCGTTGACCGTGACCCACCCGGAAGTGTGCCGCTATTTCATGACGGTGCGCGAGGCGGTGGAACTGGTGCTGCAGGCATCCGCCTATGGCATGAACGCCGGCCGGGACGACCGTGGCCGCATCTTCGTGCTGGACATGGGCCAGCCGGTGAAGATCGTCGATCTGGCCCGCCAGATGATACGCTTGGCGGGATTGCGTCCGGACAAGGACATCAAGGTGACCTTCACCGGCTTGCGCCCCGGCGAGAAGCTGTACGAGGAGATGTTCGCCGCCGCCGAACCGCCGGAACAGACCTCGGCCGAGGGCGTGCTGGTCGCCTCCCCCCGCGCGGTGGATCTGGCCATCCTGCGCCGCTCCCTGGATGAACTGGACGCGGCCTGCGCCACGGGCGACGCCGAGCGTCTGCAGGCCCTGCTGCATCACATCGTGCCCGACTACCGTCAGCTTGACCCCGTTCCCCTGGTTCCGCCCACGGCGGAAGGCCCCCTCCCCAACCAGGCGTGAGCCGGATCGCAAGCGCTACGATTTTCAAGATAAAGGCCCGGAACCACGCAGGTCCCGGGCCTTTATCTTGGACGCAGATCGCGAAAAGGCGGAGCCGTGTCAGGGCACGCGGGCGAAACGGACAGGGGCGTCCGACCAATCCACCAGGATGATGGCATAGGGGCTGGTCAGGCTGCCCGTCGTGGCATTGCGGGGGGACTGGTCGAATTCGTGGTACTCCACCACCAGGCGGTCGCGCACCCCTTCACGGTGTTCGACGCGGGTGTTCACCACCTCCACGCCGGCACCGACCGAATTGCGCGACCCCAGGAAGACGCCCAGTGCCATCAGGCGTTCCGGCAGCGCGCCCGGCACGCGCATCCCCACCAGGTCCCATAAGGACTGCCATTCCGCGGCGTTGCGCGCCACCAGATAGGTCGTGCTTTGCGCACGGCTGATGGCGCCGTGCCACTCACCCCGCCCCACCAGACTGGGCGAAATGGCGGCAGGCAGGGCGTTGTCGTCCGGTGGCGGCTCGCCCCCCAGCCAGGCCAGTCCACCGGAACATCCCGCCAAGCCCGCGGTGACGGTCAGCAAAAGCGCCGGGGCCGCGCACCGACGCCACCCGCCCACCGCCGCCCAGTGGGCATGCGGAGCGGACGCCTTAATCCGGGAACCCTCCCGGCGGGGGGTGCGGGGCGGGATCATGCCACCCGGGGCAGGACGGTTTCCACCAGTGTCGCCCAGTAACTGGCGCCCACCGGCAAAACGTCGTCATTGAAGTCGTAACGCGGGTTGTGCAGCGCGCAGCCAAGGGCGCTGCCCCCCTGGCCCAGCCAGACATAGGACCCGGGGCGGGCGTTCAACATGTAGGAGAAGTCCTCCGCCCCCATGCTGGGCCCGAGATTGTCGCGAATGTTGGCCGCCCCAACCACCTTGGCGGCCACCTCCGCCGCGATCACCGAGGGCGCGTCATGATTGATGGTGGGGGGATAGCCCAGATGGTAGATCAGTCCCCCCGTGGCGCCGAACGCCGGTGGCAGGGTCTTGACCAAGTGGCGCAAGCCGTCTTCCAGCTGCTGGCGGATTTCCGCCGTCAGCGCGCGGACGGTGCCAGCCAGCTTCACCTCGTTGGGGATGATGTTGTAGGCCGTGCCGGCGTGGATGCGGGTGATGCTGACCACCCCGCATTCCACGGGGGAGATGTTGCGGCTGACCAGGGTCTGCACCGCCAGCACCAGCTGCGAGGCGACCACCACCGGGTCGACCGACAGGTGCGGCAGGGCGGCGTGGCCCCCCCGGCCCTGGATGGTGATCTCGAACCGGTCGGCGCCGGCCATGACCGGACCGGGACGCACACCCATCTGCCCCGGGGGCAATTCGGGCCAGTTGTGCATGCCGAAGACCATGTCGCAGGGGAACTGATCGAACAGTCCCTCCTCCACCATCCGCTTGCCGCCACCGGCACCTTCCTCCGCCGGCTGGAAGATGAAGTTCACGGTGCCGGAAAAGTTGCGGGTTTCCGCCAGGTAGCGGGCGGCCCCCAGCAGCATGGTGGTATGCCCGTCATGGCCGCAAGCATGCATCTTGCCCGCGATCTTGGAGGCATGGGCGAAGGTGTTTTCCTCCTGCATGGGCAGGGCGTCCATGTCCGCCCGCAGACCGATGCTCTTGCCGGTGGCCTTACCCTCCCCCTGCAGGACGCCGACAACGCCGGTGCCGGCCAAGCCACGGTGCACCGCGATGCCAAACTCGGTCAGCTTCCCGGCCACGAAGTCGGCGGTTTGCGTCTCTTCGAACGCCACCTCGGGGGTTTCGTGAATGTGATGCCGCCAGGCCGTCATGTCGGCGTGGAAATCGGCGATGCGGTTCTGAATGGCCATACCGGAATCTCAGGGAAACGCGAAACACAACGCGGGGAACGGGGAAAAAGCGCGCCCCACCGGGGGGGCGCCTGCCACACGGATTGGATAAACACATCATAACCAGGCCCGGGGGCGAACCGCCAGCACGTTCACCGGTTCGCCCACGCCCAATTCCCCATATGATTTCCCCGATCTGCCCCGGGTTCTACCCCTGAGGGATTACCCCCACGGGCGGCATGCATGGCCTTGGACGATGGCCGGCAAGGGCGGCCTGATCCTATCGCGCGGTTTCCAGCGGCAGATGCATGACCACCCTCAGTCCGCCCTCCACCCGGTTCTCCAGGTGGATTTCGCCGCCATGGGCTCGCACGACGTCATTGGCGACCGACAAGCCCAGGCCGGTCCCGCCCGTGTCCCGGGACCGGGAAGCTTCCAGCCGATAGAAGGGACGGAAGACGTTCTCCCACTCCCCCTCCGGGATGCCGGGCCCTTGGTCGGTGACGGACACCGCCACGGTTTCGCCCTGGACATCCACCGCCACATCGGCGCTGAGACCGTATTTCAGGGCGTTCTCCACCACATTGGTGAAAGCGCGCTTCAACGCCGTCCGGCGCCCGACGATGCGCACCGGGCCCGGCGCCGGACTGAAGCCCACCGGCTTGCCGGCATCGCGATAATCCTCCGCCGCCCGGGACAGCAGCAGGTTCAGATCCAGCGGTTCCAGCGTTTCCTGCGCCGCCTCGTCCCGGGCGAACGCCAGGGTGGCGCCGATCATCGATTCCATCTCGCCCAAATCTTCCAGCATCTTCTCCCGCACGCCGTCGTCGTCGACGAACTCGGCCCGCAGGCGCATGCGCGTCAGCGGCGTGCGCAAATCGTGCGACACCGCGGCCAGCATGCGGGTGCGGTCCTCCACGAAGGCGCGCAGGCGGCGCTGCATCTTGTTGAAGGCGGCGGCGGCCAGCCGCACCTCGCGCGGGCCCGACTCGTCCAGCGACGGGGCGTTCATGTCTATGCCCAGCCGGTCGGCGGCCGCAGCGAAGCGGCGTAGCGGCCGGGTGGTGAAGCCCAGTACCCAGGCGGACAGCAGGATGGCCACGGCGGCGCTGCCGGCCAGCGAGGCCAGGAAGCCCGGTTCGGACAGGGCGTCGGTGCCGGCCATGGGGATGTGCACGTTCAGCCAGCTGCCGTCGGCCAACTGGTGGCTGGCCATCACGTATTTGGGCTCCGGCGGCGGGGTGGTGATGGTGCCGAAGGGCGGCAGGGCGATCATGTCGGTATGATGCGGCCCCGGTGGGTTGACATTGGGCTTCTCATAAACGTCCAGCGACACCTCCTGGGTGCTGCCGGCGACATCAACCTTGAAGTTGCCGTCGCGCAGGCCGGCCAGCATCTTGTCGCGGATGTCGGCCGGCTGGTGGTCCACCACGCCGGCGATGCTGGCCAGACACCCGGCCAGCTGCCCGCTCTGCGCCGCAGCCACGGCTTCCGCACGGTCCGTTCGGTACAGCCCCAGGGCGATGGCCTGGCTCAGCAGGATACCGCCGACCAGCACGGCGAAGATGGAATAGGACATGCGGTCGGTGACGGCCCTCATGGCGTTCCCACCTCGGCGGAAAAGATGTAGCCGCCTGATCGGACGGTCTTGATGATGGCGGGATCGGCCGGATCGCTCTCGATCTTGCGGCGCAGGCGGCTGATCTGCACGTCGATGGACCGGTCGAAGGGGCCGGCGGCGCGGCCGCGGGTGATTTCCAGCAAGTCGTCGCGCGACAGCACGCGGCGCGGCCGCTGCACCAGGGCCAGCAGCAGTTCGTATTCACCGGCGGTCAACGCGATCTCCTCCCCCGAGGCGGCGCTGAGGCGACGCTGCGCCGGATCCAGCATGTAACCGGCGAAGCTGAAGAAGGCGCCGGCCGCCGGACCGCCTCCCGGGGTGGCCGCCTGGGACCGGCGGAGCACCGCCTTGATGCGCGCCACCAGTTCGCGGGGGTTGAAAGGCTTGGGCAGATAGTCGTCGGCGCCGATTTCAAGCCCGAGGATGCGGTCCGCATCCTCCCCCATGGCTGAGAGCATGACCACGGGCGGACCGGATTCGGCACGGACGGCGCGGCAAAGGGCCAAGCCGTCCTCGCCCGGCAGCATCAGGTCCAGCACGATCAGGTCGATGTTCCGATCAGCCAGGAACTTGCGCATCTCCTGCCCGTCACGGGCGGCCGTGACGCGGTAGCCATGGCGCGTCAGGTAGCGGGTCAGCAGATCGCGGATTTCCCGGTCGTCGTCGACCACCAGCAAATGAATGTTCTCAGACATCTCACGTCCCATATGCGGGCCCTGGACCCGTCCTTGACAGCGGCGCCGGAAGGGAATGTCCCGGAAGGCGCTTTCCCAAAAAGCATGTCCCAAAAGACTGTGTCCAGGCAGGGACAACTGTACCGGCAATCCCCGCCACGTCCGACGGAGATGTTGTAACGACACTGTAAATGCCCGCAAGGGCGGTTACGCACTGTTTCATTCGACCCGTTCGCCGGAAATCACGGCGAAACAGGCCCATGGTGGGATGGGACCGTCAACGAACAACAGGAAGGCCTGGAACCCGGGACCAAAGGTCAGCGCCACCCGGCCGACACCCCGCCCCAGGCCAAGCCACCCCATCCCAGAGGAGAACCACCATGAACCGTTTCGCAGCCTTGATGACCGCCACCGCCCTGCTGGTCGCCGCCGCCGCCCCCGCCTTCGCCGATGAGGCCATGGTCAGCAGCTCAGACGCCCGCAAGGCCGTCCAGAGCTACCTGCAGGAACACGACAAGGGCAACCTGCGCGTCGGCAGCGCCACCCGCAAGGATGAGTACTACAACGTCCCGGTCGTCACCGCCGAAGGCATTCCGGTGAAGTCGTTCCGGGTGGACGCCACCAGCGGCAAGGTCCTGGACCGCTAAAGCCATCCCTATCGCGGGGCGCCTGACGGCCCCCCGCCCACCCGCGAGACCGGTGGTGGTGGCGCCCCTTCCCCGCCGCCGGTTCGAAACGGGATGGCCTGATGGTCGTGTGGCCATCCCTGATCGCACCCGGCGGACGGCGCGCGCGTAGCGCCGTCCGCCGGTCCTCCTCCCCAAGCGCCATCACGGCCGCCCAGCCGTTGTCCTTTCACTTCACGGAGTCACCCCATGAAAAGCCGACGCGGGCCCTTGCTCACGCTGACGGACGGCGGTGAAGGGGGCTCCCTGCAACAGCGCTTGTTCGACCGCCTGCGCCATGCCATTGCCACCGGCGTGGTGGCCCCGGGCGAGCGCCTGCCCTCCACCCGCACCCTGGCCCGCGACATGGGGCTGTCGCGCAACACCGCGGTGGCCGCCATCGAGCGCCTGACGGCGGAGGGCTATCTGGAATCCCGGGTCGGCTCCGGCACCTTCGTGGTGGAGAACCTGCCCCCCGATTACGCGCCGGCCGAAATCCGCGCCCCGGCGCCCCGACCCCAGGGCACGGGAACCGCCGAAAACACCCTGCCATCACCCACCCTGCCCTTCCGTCCCGGCATCGCTGCCGGCGACCAGCTGGATATCGAGGCTTGGCGCCGGGTGCTGAGCCGCTCATGGCGCAGCCTGTCGGCACGCGCCCTGGAGCGCGACAGCGCCCCCGGCTGGCGCCCCTTGCGCGTCGCGCTGGCCAGCTTCCTGGAGGCAAGCCGCGGCCTGCGCTGCCACCCCGACCAGATCCTGATCCTGCCCGGCCGCGCCGCGGCGCTGGACCTGGCCGTGGGCCTGGCGGCATCCCCGGGCGACCGGGTGTGGACCGAAGACCCCGGCTGCCCCCTGACACAGGCCCTGGTCCGGCGCCTGGGGATGATCCCGGTACCGGTGCATGCCGACGCCGATGGCCTGGACCCGGCCAAGGGCGAGGCACTGGCGCCCGACGCCCGGCTGGCCGTGGTTACCGCCAACTGCCAGATGCCGCTGGGCACGGTCATGAGCCTGGAGCGCCGTCAGGCCCTGCTGGACTGGACCGTTCGCGCCGACGCGCATGTCATTGAGGACGACGGCGACGGCGGCTTCACCTTCGAGGCACGGCCACCGGCCACGTTGATGAGCCTGGACCGCGGCGCGGGACCGGGGCGCGGCAACCGCGTCCTGCATGTCGGCGGATTCGAGCGCATCCTCTATCCCGGCCTGCGCATCGCCTATCTGGTGGTGCCGGACCACCTGCTGGACCGGGCGCTGGACATGCGGGCCCTGTTCGAGCTGCACGCCCCGGTGGTGGAGCAGAGCGCCCTGGCGGAATTCATCGATGAGGGACACCTCGCCTCCCACCTGCGGCGGGCCCGCCTGACTTATCAGGAGCGGCGCGAGACGCTGATCGACGCCGCCCGGCGCCTGTGGGCCGGGGCGCTGACGTTGACGCCGGCTGCCGCCGGCCTGCAGATGGCCGCCCGCCTGACCGACGGCCTGGCGTGGAGGGCCGCCCCGGGGACGGATCCGCGCCTGTCGCCCGACATGATCCTGCGCCAGGTGGCCCGCGCCAGGTCCATCGACGTGACACCGCTCAGCAGCTTCCATGCGAGCGCCGGAGGCAGCCGGGCCGGCACCCAGGGCCTGGTGCTGGGCTACGCCGCCTTTGCCCCGCCCCTGATCCTGAAGGCGGCGCAGCGGCTGGCGGAGACGCTGGACGCGCATGTCGGCGGCGCCGCCTGCGCCCATTGATATCACCGCATCATCCCGGCATCCGCGAAATATTGTTGCGCCAGACTGCGCCCGCGCGCGTCCTTCTTGCGACCAAAGAAGGGCGGCTTGGGCAATTTGTCCTGCGCATCCGGGCTTTCCAGCCGGGGATTTCGGGGTTAAGGTCCATTTGCCCGCCGAATTGATCAACATCAAAGCTGATGGCCCCGGTCCACTGGCATGGTACATCTGCTCGGTCGCGGCCTTCCGGCACTTGCCAGAGGGGGTTTGACTGCCCACTATGACAGTCGAGCCCAGGGTCGGTGGTGGTTGTGTGTCGACCGGTAGCTTGCCGCTGGTCTTCTTTGACGAGAGGACCGCTCCACGAAGGAGCCATCGGACAGATGGATTACGAAGCCTTTTTCCGCTCCCAGATCGATGGCCTTCGTCGCGAAGGCCGCTACCGCATTTTCGCCGATCTGGAACGCCGCGTGGGCGAGTTTCCGACCGCGTCCTATTACCCTTCCCCGGATGAGCCGCCGCGCGACGTGACCGTGTGGTGCAGCAACGATTATCTGGGCCAGGGTCAGAACCCGGTGGTGCTGGAGGCCATGCGCGAGGCCTTGGCCAAGTCCGGTGCTGGCGCCGGCGGCACCCGGAACATCTCCGGCACCAACCACTATCACGTCCTGCTGGAGCGGGAGCTGGCGGACCTGCACCGCAAGGAAGCGGCGCTGTTGTTCACGTCGGGCTACATCTCCAACGAGGCGTCGCTCTCCACCCTGCCCAAGCTGCTGCCCAACTGCGTCGTCTTCTCCGACGCGCTGAACCATGCCTCGATGATCGAGGGCATTCGGCATAGCGGGGCGGAAAAGCACATCTTCCGCCACAATGATCCCGAGCATCTGGACCAGATGCTGAGCCGCTACCCGGCCGACCGTCCCAAGCTGGTGGCGTTCGAAAGCGTCTATTCCATGGACGGCGACATCGCCCCGATCGCGGAGATTTGTGACGTCGCCGACAAGCACGGCGCCATGACCTATCTGGATGAGGTCCACGCGGTGGGCATGTACGGGCCGCGCGGCGCCGGGGTGGCCGAGCGTGACGGCGTGCTGGACCGGCTGACCGTGATCGAGGGCACTCTGGGCAAGGCCTTCGGCCTGATGGGCGGCTACATCACCGGCTCGGCGGCCCTGGTCGACTGCGTGCGCAGCTTCGCCTCCAGCTTCATCTTCACCACCTCCATCGCCCCGGTTATCGCCGCCGGCGCCGCCGCCTCCGTCCGTTATCTGAAAGAACATGACGAGCTACGGACGCTGCACCAGGAACGGGCCGCCACGCTGAAGCGCCTGCTGTCGCAGGCGGGCCTGCCGGTCATGCCGTCGGTCAGCCACATCGTCCCGGTGTTGGTGGGCGATCCCCGCCTGTGCAAGCAGGCCAGCGACGACCTGTTGACCAAGCACGACATCTACGTTCAGCCCATCAACTATCCCACCGTGCCGCGTGGCACGGAGCGGCTGCGCATCACGCCCACGCCCTTCCACGGCGACGACCATATGGCCCGCTTGGTGGACGCGCTGCTGGACGTGTGGAGCCGGCTGGAGCTACGCAAGGCCGCATGAGGCCAATCCGGACAAAAGGCCGCCCATCTGGGCGGCCTTTTCCATTCAACCGATACCAATGCACCGGGCGTCAAAACGGTCCCCGTCTTGCGTTCCGGCCTGCCCCCGGGCTAGATCTCCCCGTGGAGCTTGAGGGACGCCATGGTTGAGCAGACTGATTTCGACGATCTTGTGGAACAGCTCAAGGTCGAATTCCGCGACGATGTTCATGATCGGCTGGGCGCTCTGTATGAGACGCTGAAGGCGGTGTCCCTGGGCCGCATGGCGACGACAGACGGCCTGCTCGCCATCCGGCGCGACGCGCACAGCCTGCGCGGTTCCGGCACCTCGTTCGGTTTTCCCCTGGTGAGCCTGATCGGCCAACGGCTCGAGGCTTATCTCAATGGTCTGAAGGACCTGACGGAAAGCCAAATCGTCGATCTCCATACCTTCGCCGACCGCATCGCCGAGGCGGCCGATCGCGAGGACACGCCGGACCTGGCGACCACCAACGCCTTCATCCGCGCCCTGCCCTCCCGCTACGAGTTCGACATCGCGGACGTGGAAATCCACGATGTCGACATCATGCTGGTCAGCCCCAACAAGATCGTCGCCCGCCGGGTTGCGACCGAACTGGCGGCCTGCGGCTTCAAGGTCAACACCCTGGTGGACCCCATCGAAGCCCTGTCCGTCGCCGTACGCCTCCCGCCGGACATGATCATCGCGTCCGCCGTCATGGACGGCCTGGGCGGCGTCGACCTTATCCGGGCTCTACGGGCCATCTCCCTGACCGAGACGGTGCCCATGGCGCTGCTGACCAGCCTTGACGCGTCCAGTCTGAAGGGCGTGCCGCCGGGGGTGGCCATGGTGCGCCTGGGCCCCAGTTTCGGCGACGACATCGCCTCGGCCATCACCCACTTCAATCTGGGCTGATCGGTCCCCTCAGGCGTCGGCGGCGCGCAGCCAGGCCAAAGCCTTGGCCCGGTCGCCGAACACGGCCTCGGCGAGGGCCAGCGCGCCCGCCTTGCGGAAGGCCTGTTCGCTAACCTCCATCGCGGTAAGATCCCGCCGCAGCTTGGGCGACAGGCGGCCGAGACGGGCGGCGGTGGCATGATAGCGGCGGTTGGGTCGCGGTGACGGCTTGGCCATGGAGTATTATCCTCCACCAGGTCACAAAATCGCGCGGGGCGGCCGCCCAAAGGCCGGAACAGCCGCTTCGCGACACCGAAAGGGCGGCGCGCTTTTCATTATCCAGCACACGGCCCCTGTGACCATGACGCAAATCAAGCGTCCGGACAACCCGCCGCAGCTCACCCTATCTCGTCGAGGTACTGCCGGGAGAGACGGACATAGTGCGGCACCGTCAGGGGCAGCGTTGCCTCCCGCTTCCCGGCCCAACCCAGAACATAGCAAGAACTCCAATCAAATATAGAGATACTTGGTAACAGTCAGAGGAACTTGGTATAGGTGGGCTTAATATGGTTCTGACCCTTCATTGGCCAGCGTAGTGTCAGTAAGGAGGCCAATCCACGTCCTTCAAATTGGCTAACTAACCCCAATTAGCGACCTCGTATATTTGTATAAATACCGCTAAGCAGCAAAAACAGGAAGAGAGAAATAATGTCCGAAAAAGCACCATTGACGTACGAAGACTATAGAGAGACTTCATTTTTTCCGGCACTAGACGGATTGAGAGCGATTGCAGTGACACTCGTTCTCTTTATTCATTTTGGTGGCGATATCGGCCTCAGCATAACCGGCCGACTTGGCGTGGAAATTTTCTTTGTGCTCAGCGGATTTCTAATAACGACATTATTACTTAGAGAAAAAGATGAAACTGGTAGCGTAAACCTCAGGAAATTCTACATAAGCCGTGCCTTTCGGATAATGCCGATCTATTACACCGTCCTCATATTTGTTATATGGCAAACATTTAATCTTGCAGATGACAGATGGACATCCTTGAAAGATGCGCTTCCATATTATTTTCTATTTTGTAACGAATTCTTTACAGGGAACGCCCTCTGGAAAGTGACCTGGTCGCTTGGCATCGAATGGAAATACTATCTATGCTGGCCATTGGCGGCATTTTTCATAGCCCGCAGCACTAGGTCTCGCCTGATTGCGGCGGCTTTTCTGATTTTACTTTCGTTCGCCGCTTGGGGATCGCCAGTTCCTATTCGAGAATATTCTGTTCTCGTTTACGGCTCTCTGTTGGCAATAATAATGCACGACAGAACCGGGTTTAAGATTATTTCTTTTTTAATGCGGCCGCGGGTTTCTATCGCCGTATTCGTTTTTTTTGCAGTTTTTCAAACGCAGACCGGGCGAATTTGGGGATATGCCTACAATGCGCGACTAGATAACATGTACTCCATCGTCGTAATCTTACTAATCCCAGCAATACTCGGACCGGGACTGCCTGGCCGGATTCTTTCAAGCGCCCCGTTTGTTTTTGTAGGCCGCAGATCTTACTCACTCTACTTAATTCAACCACTGGCTCAGCATGCCGTATCCGGCTTTGCCCCTTGGCAGAAAGAAGGCTTTTGGAATGTTTTTCTGATTCTAGTCACTGGACTTTTTATTTCTGACGTACTGCTTCGCTATGTGGAGAAGCCGTGCATTGAATTCGGGCGCCAAATAAATAGAAAACGAGATAACGTGCGACAATTGGCTACTCAAAATTCGATATGATTTCTCAATACACCCAATGATCGCCTGTCATCTTACACTTTCCTCTTGGCGAGGAGGGGCATCGCGGTGCAGCCAAATGGGTTGGCGGCAAGTGGAGATGCTTCCCTTGTTTTGACAGTCCCGCTGGGTGCGAACAACCGAGCGCGGGTTCACCTCAAGCGTCCGGACAACCCGCCGCAGCTCACCCTATCTCGTCGAGGTACTGCCGGGAGAGACGGACATAGTGCGGCACCGTCAGGGGCAGCGTGGCCTTGTCCTGGTCCGTCAGCGGGCGCAGCAGGCGGGCCGGGCTCCCGCCCCACAGCTCCCCCGCCTTGACCCGCTTGCCCGGCGTCACCAGGGCGCCGGCGGCCACCATGGCCCCGCCCTCCACGACGGCGCCGTCCATGACGCAGGCCTTCATGCCAATGAAGGCGCCGTCCTCGATGACGCAACCGTGCAGCAACGCCATGTGCCCCACGGTCACATCATCGCCGATGACGGTGGCGAAACGCTGGTGGGTGCAGTGAACGGTGGTGCCGTCCTGGATGTTGGTGCGCTTGCCGATGCGAATCTGGTTCACGTCGCCACGGACGACGACGTTGTACCACAAGCTGGCCTCGTCGCCGATCTCCACATCGCCGATGACCACGGCGTTGGCCAGGAAGGCGCTGGCGTGGATGCGGGGCAGCACGCCCTTGTAGGGCAGCACCGTGGGCCGAACGGTGGTCAGGGCCTGGGTCACGTTGGTCATCTTGAACCTCATCACTCGCAAAAAAGCCCGGGCGGTGAGGCCCGGGCTTTTCAACATCGGGGTCCCGTATTGATTACGGGAACATCGGCGCCTGTTCCAGCCCGCGCTGTTCGGGGAAGCCCATCATCAGGTTCATGTTCTGGATGGCCTGACCGGAGGCGCCCTTGACCAGATTGTCGATAACCGACAGCAGGATCGCGCGGCCCGGCACGCGATCGGCGAAGACGCCGATCAGGCAATGGTTGCTGCCCTTCACATGGCGGGTTTGCGGCGCCTGCCCGGCGGGCAGAACGCGCACGAAGGTCTCCCCCTTATAAGCGGCGACCAGGGCTGCGCGCAGGTCGTCGGCGGAGATCCCCGGCGCCAGCTTCACATAGATGCTGGACAGGATGCCGCGGCTCATGGGCATGAGATGCGGCGTGAAGTTCAGCACCACCGGCTTGCCGGCGGCCTCGCTCACCCCTTGCTCGATCTCGGGGGCATGACGGTGGCTGGCGACACCATAGGCGTGGATGCCCTCCGCCACCTCCCCGTACAGATTACCCTGCTTGGCATCGCGGCCGGCGCCGGACACGCCCGACTTGGCGTCGATGATGATATCGTCGGCCAGGATCAGGCCCTGCCGCAGCAGGGGCAGCAGCGGCAGCTGCGAGGCGGTGGGATAGCAGCCCGGGTTGGCCACGAGGCGGGCGCCCTTGACGGCCTCACGGTTGGCTTCCACCAGGCCGTACACCGCCTCGGTCTGCAGCTCCGGCGCCTTGTGGGCATGGCCGTACCACGTGGCGTAGGTCTCGATGTCATGCAGGCGGAAGTCGGCGGACAGGTCCACCACCTTCAGCCGTGCGGGCAGGCTGGCGATGACCTCCTGCGTGGTGCCATGCGGCAGGGCGCAGAAAACGAAATCCACGCCGTCCCAGTCCACCTGATCGATCTTCACCAAGTCCGGCAGGTCATAGCCGCCGAGGTGGGGGAAGACCTCGCCCAGGGGCTTGCCAGCCTGTCGCTCCGCCGTCAGGGCCACCAGGCGGACGTCGGGATGACGGACCAGCAGGCGGACCAGTTCGGCGCCGGTGTAGCCGGAGGCACCGAGGATGGCGACGCGCAAGGCGGTGGACATGGGATGGATACTCCTTCGCAAGGCTAGACGGGTTGGCCGGGCACATAGTCAAAAACGCCCGATAGTGCAACCGGCGACCGCGCATGGCCAAGGACACCTCGTCCCCTCAGCCATGCGTTATTGTCCGCCGCCCCACCATCAAAACGTCATGCCCGATGCGGCGTCACTCCGCCGCCGGATGGGCGGCCGGACTACCCACGCCCTGCGGGCGGCTGCCGGCCTGCTCCATGGCGACCAGGAAGTCCGCCACCTCCTGCTGCAGCTGCTCCGCCTGCACCGACAAATCGCCGGCGGCGGCATGCAACTGGCTGGACGCGCTGAGCGTGAAAACGGCGCTTTCCTCCACCGAGATCATGTTGCCCGCCACTTCCGCGGTACGGGCTGCCGCTTCCTGCACATTACGGCTGATCTCATCGGTGGCCGCCCCCTGCTGGGTGACGGCGGACGCGATTGTGGCGGAATTGCCCCCCATCTGCTCGATCACCTCGGTGATGTAGGCGATGATGGAAACGGCGTCGGCGGCGGCCGTCTGCACCGCCATGGCCCGGTTGGCGATGTCCTCGGTGGCCTTGGCGGTCTGCCCGGCCAGGGATTTGACCTCCGTCGCCACGACGGCGAAGCCCTTGCCAGCCTCACCCGCCCGCGCCGCCTCGATGGTGGCGTTCAGCGCCAGCAGGTTGGTCTGCCCGGCGATGTCGTTGATCAACTGCACCACCGTCTGCACGCCGGCGGCCACATCGGACAACTCCGCCATGACGGCGCTGGCCTTGCGCGCCTCGTCCACCGCCCGGGCGGTGGTGACGGTCGTGAGTTCCACCTGTCTGCCGATCTCGGCGCTGGAAACCGTCAACTCCTCCGTGGCGGCGGCCACGGTCTGGGCATTCTGGTTGGCGGCGGTGGCGCCGCTGGCCACGGTGACCGCGAGGCCGCTGGTGAGTTCGGCCTTCTCCCGCAGTCCGCCCGAGGTCGCCTCCAGCTCCGTCGCGGCGGCGGCCACGGCGCGCAGCTTGCCAGCCACCATGGCCTTGAAGTCCCGCACCAGCACCTCCATCGCCTCCTGCCGGCGCTGGCGCATCTCCTGCGCGGCCGCCCGCTCCTCTTCCAGGCGGCGGGCGGTCAGGGCGTTCTCCCGGAAGACCGCCAGCGCGCGGGCCATGTCCCCCACCTCATTGGGCGCCTCCGTGCCATCGATGGTCACCGCCAGGTCGCCGTGGGCCATGCGCCCCATGATCCCGGTCAACCCACCCAGCGCCCGTGACAAGCTGCGGGCGATGAGGACGGACAGCGACCCCACCAGGGCCAGGGCCACCAACGCCTCAATCACGCCGCCCACGATCAGGGCGCGCCCCTGCGCCTGCACATCGTCAAGGTACACACCGGACCCCAATACCCATCCCCAGGCCGGAACCAGCGCAACATACGACAGCTTGTCCACCGGCTCCGTCTGCTGCGGCCGGGGCCATTTGTACGGCACGAAGCCATGCCCCTGCGGCCCCGCCGCCATGGCGACGAAGTCGCGGAACATGTACGTCCCGGCGGGATCCTTGAAATCCCGCATGTCCTTGCCATCCAATTCGGGTTGGGCGGGGTGCATGACCAGGACCCCGTGGACGTCGGTGACGAAGACATACTCGCCGGCGAAGCGCACGCCCTTAAGGGCGGCCAACACCGCCGCCTGCGCCTCCGCCCTGGACAAGGCGCCCTGCTTTTCCCGCTGGATATAAGTTTCGGCAATGCTCTGGGCGGCCCCCACGGCATCGCGCGCCATCCCACGACGGTTTTCAAACAACTGCGCCCTCTGCCGCGCAACCCCAATACCTATGCAGACAAGTGCTGCCAGGATGGCGACTGCCACGAGAAACCATAATCTCTGGTTAATTGTTCTATTGCCGAACCAATTCATTCGCCACCCCCAAATACTCCGTCGGCTTCGCGCTGAGGCCGATCCCTTGACTGCCCATGACTGAGATATCCGACACCGGTGTCGGCAGCAACAACGCGTCTGGCAAGAATTTGAAAAGGATATTCGCCGCCAACGGACGCCGGGGCACCGGGCGGGCCTGCGGTTAGCGTCCGAGAGCGTGGTGGAAAATCGGTGATCGCCCGGGGTGGGGCATGCCCCACCCCGGGCGGCGGCGGGCGGGAGGTGGTCATTGGTC
>NZ_JACIIZ010000003.1 GCF_014205765.1 Nitrospirillum iridis
GCCATCGGAAACATTTGCGACCTCTACGACCCCGACGAATGCTGGAACTACCTCAAGGCCGCAGGATATGCGTCCAATTAAAGGCTCGATGCTCTAGAGTGCGATCGGTTCAGATAGAAGCATGTGAACCGTGAATCGCACGACGGAACTCGGTTTATGTCCGCTTCCGGCGCTGGGCCGAGCAGGGCGTTTGGGATGCGATCCTAGAAACGCTGGTGGAGTTCGGTTTGACCGATAACTGGCAGCACATGATCGACAGCACCACGGTCCGGTGACTTCTGGCGCTATCGAGACCGCAATCGCATCGAACGCATGTTCAACCGCTTGAAGCAGTTCCGCCGCATTGCCACCCGCTACGATAAAACTGCCGTCTCCTACCTTGGTTTTCTATGCTTAGCCGCCGCACGCATTTGGTTGCCAGACTTTGTCAATAGGCCCTAGCCGCCCCCGATTCATCTTTCTGGTTCTGAAACGGGCAAAGAAAGGCTTCTACACGCCGATGTCCGGGATTATTGGGACCAAAACTGGGGGGCTACTTTTGAAAGCCCTTTGGCGGTCCGCAACTCAAGATTTTCGGCGTCCACCCACCAGCGACAATGCAAAACCGACCACCAGCAGAGCCGTAAGTCCCCAGATGATCGCGGAGCCGCTCCGGCTGCCGACATCGTCGTTCCGCGCGATGGGATTGAGGGTCAGCAGAAGCTTGCTGCCTACCTGAAAGAACAGCAGCTGGAGATAGAAGAGCGGCACCAAGGCGCGGTAACGAGCCAGGGTCACCACACCCATCAGGGCGATTGCTAGGCGAGCCAAACCTACTAGGGCAAACAGCGCGACCACTGCGGCGGCGGCGGCGGGATCGAACTTGTCTAGTGGCAAGCCATCGGCACCCATCGCGACCAAGCGCGGCTGGAGTGCAGATCTCAGCCCGATGCCCCCCTCAATGAACAGAACTACGCCGAAAAGCCAAAGGCCGATTTGTGACCCGTAATAACCATCGTTCAGTGACCGAGGAAGGAGGCGATTGAGCATAAGTGGGCTCCGGCATGATGGGCGTCGGAACAGCCTAAGCCAATTGATAGGAAAATCCGAATGGTAGGATCACGTCCCAAATCAGACTTTGTCAACAGGTCCCAGAGTCTTTCCGGCGATTCAACGAAAGCCGGAAAGACTCTAAGCTTTCAGCCCGCGGCCTTCCGCCAGGGTGACGAAATCCACCAGATTGGCGTCGCGCCAGTGCCGGGTGCGGCGTAGTTCATCCTGCGCCTTCAGCAGCAAGGTGGTGATCAGGGCGTTTTCAGCGCCGGTGATGGGGGTGGCGTCGCGCAGACGGTCGGTGGCGGTCTGCACCAGCCCCTGGTCCAGCAGCGTCATGCTTTCCCGCAGGTCCGCGCCCACCGCCTGCGACAGTTCGGCCGCGCGCACCGCCTGGCCCAGCCTTTCCCGGCTGTCGCCGGCTTCGGTGCGGGAAAAGGCGGCGCGGTAGGCGTCGGTCAAATCCTCCACCAGCCGGTCGCGGAAGTCGCTGTAGCGGGTGCCCCAGTGCAGGCTGCGGGTCAGGGTGTTGCGCCAGCGCATGGTGTAGCCCAGCGCCCAGGCCAAGGCGGCATGGTCCAGGGCCATGCGGCCCTTGGCATGGGAGGTGACGGAGACGCGGGTGGAGAGATAGGGATAGAGCGTGCCCTCCACCTTCTTGATCATGCTGTCCAGATGGCTATGGGCCAGGCTGGCCTCCCGCCCGTCGCGCAGCAGGTCGAACTCATCGAACAGGGTCAGCAGCTCGTCCAGATGGACCAGTTCCCGTTCCAGCAGTTCGCGGCGGTCCGACGCCACGACCAGCGGACGGCGGGCCACCTCGCCGGCGCCCGCCAGCTGGCCCAGCTCATCGGCCAGAACCTGGCAGGTGCGGGCCAGATGGCGGACCAGGGCCGACAGCAGCACCGGCTGCCAGTCGGGCGGCCCCTGCACCAGATAGCCGCTCATCTGCCGGTAGGCGCGGTGACGGTTCAACAGCACCAGCGGCATCAGCAGGCTCAGCTGCGCCGCCTGCGCCGCCGGTACGCCCGGCGCCTGGTGGGACAGCACGGCACCGGCGCCGTTGGCGCCGGTGCTGTCGTCATCGTTATTCAGGCCGGTGACCAGACGGCCATAATGACTGCCATTTTCCAGCAGGACACACAGCAGCGACAGGTCCGCCACCGCCAGCGGCCGGGGAACCAGGCCCAGGCCCTTGCGCGTCGCCTCCGCCCGGCGCCAGGCGTTCATCGCCTCCAGCAGATCCTTGGTCGCCGCCTTGTCCTGCAAGGTCTGGGACAGGCGGGTCGTGGCGGCCACGCGCAGTTCCTCCCGCAGGGCCAGCGCCTTGGGTGTGCGCAGCACCACGAACAGCGGCTGTTCCTGGGCCAGGGCGGACAATGTCTCATCCACCGAGCGGCTCAGCGGCGCCAAGGGCTTGGCGGCCAGGGCCGACCACAGCCCCCCGACATCCAGGGGATGGATGGTGCCGGGACAATGGAATTCGTCGCGCAGCAGCCAGGGATCGCTGGTCAGGAAGGGCTCGAACAGCTGGGTGAACTGCCGGCGGGCGTGGGCCTGGCGCTGGGCGTTCAGCTTCTGGATCAGCGCGCGGCGCACCACCGCCCGGCTCTGGTCCGGGGCCGCGTCCACCTCCTCGAACAGCTTGCGGGCGGCTTCGGGCGACAGCCGGTCCACCAGGTCGGTCAGCGTGCGGGCGCGCTCTTCCTCCGCCGGGCTCATACCTGACCCCGAAGGCCGCCGCGGCAAGCCGTGCTCACCCTCATGCTCCAAACCCCATAGCACACGCGCCAAACAGATCGCCGTTATGGCCCACCGATGTTTCCGGCAGGTGAACGAACTTCGGCAAGGTAATACGCCCCGCCCCCGTGTCCGACAATTATCTTAAAGGTTTGGAATGGCCAAACGCGCGCGCGGGATTGCGGAGCGCCCCGCCCCGCAGGCAGATTTGGGGCGATGTGTTAAGGACGGGAGCAAGGCATGGCCGGCCCAGGTGCCGTTTACGCGACGGCCGATTTCGACGCGATCGTGGTTGGGGCGGGGGCCGTGGGCCTGGCCTGCGGCCGGGCCCTGGCCCATCGGGGCCTGGCCGTCGCGGTGCTGGAGGCGGAGGACGCCATCGGCCAAGGCGTCTCCTCGCGCAATTCCGAGGTGGCGCACGGCGGCCTCTATTACCCCACCGGATCGTTGCGGGCGCGATTCTGTGTGGCCGGCCGCCGTCTGCTCTACCCCTTCCTGGATGCCCACGGCGTCAGCTATGACAAGTGCGGCAAGCTGGTGGTGGCGACCGAAGCGGGGGAACTGGCCCGGTTGGAGGCGATCGCCACCCAGGCCCGGATCAATGATGTGGAGGGGATGCGCTGGCTCAGCGCGGCGGAGGTGCATGCCCTGGAACCGGAATTGCGCGCGGTGGCGGCCTTGCTGTCCCCGGAAAGCGGTGTGTTCGATAGTCATGGCTACATGGTGGCCCTGCGCGGTGAGATCGAAGGGCAAGGGGGCGTGGTCGTCACCGGCACGCCTGTCCTGGGTGTCGCTCCCCGGGACGGTGGCGGTTTCACCGTGCGCACCGGCGGGCGCGATCCCTATGCCGTCACCACCCGCCTGCTGGTGACGGCGCCCGGCCTGTCGGCCCAGGATGTGGCCGCGCGCATCGAGGGTTTTCCCCCCGCCCTGATTCCCCAGGCGCACTATGGCAAGGGCAGCTATTTCGCGCTGAACGGGCGCGCGCCTTTCCGCCGCCTGGTCTACCCGCCGCCCATCCCGGGGGCGCTGGGTGTGCACTACCGCCGCGACCTGGGCGGCCAGGCGCGCTTCGGCCCGGATCTGGAATATGTCGATGCGCCCGATTATCGCGTGGATCCGGCCCGTGCCGATGGTTTTTACCGTTATATCCGGCGCTTCTGGCCCGGCCTGCCGGACGGCGCGCTGGTGCCGGACTATGCCGGCGTGCGGCCCAAGATCCACGGGCCTGGCGAAGCCCAGCCCGACTTCCGCCTGGATGGGCCGGAGGTCCACGGCTTGCCCGGCCTGGTCACGCTATTCGGCATCGAAAGCCCGGGCCTGACCTCGTCGTTGGCCATCGGCGAGGCGGTGGCCGATCTTCTGGGGGCATGAAAAGGGCGGCTGTCGCCAGCCGCCCCATTCACGTAGATGTCGCGGTCACCCAGGTATCGCAGGGGCGCCGTCGGACCGGGGCCCCATCGAACCGGGGTCAGTGACCGGTGGCGGCTGACCCGTTGAGGGAGGCCGGGGTGCGGCCGCCGCTGAGGAAGATGCCGGCCAGGGCCAACCCGGCGGCCACCCCGCTGGCGATGCCCAGGCCCAGGAAGGCGCTGAAGATGTCGCCGAACTGATGCGACAGGGCGGTGACGACGAAGGCGCTGAGGAACTGGCCGACGGAGAACACGCCCTGCCATAGGCCGGTGGCCCGGCCGCGGATCTCGAAGGCCAGGCCGCGCAACGCCCAGGTCAGCAGGGTGGGCAGCATCATGCCGCAGCCGAACTGGTTCAGGGCCACGGAGGCCAGAAGCCAGCCGTGTTCCGTGGCCAGCGCCATGCCGGTGAAGCCGACGCCGCTGATGGCGAACTCGATCAGCAGCAGTGCCGCCACCGGCAGGTTGGCGGCCCGCTGGAAGACCAGGGTGCCCACCGGCACGCCCAGGCTGGCCACGGCCGTCATCCAGCCGATGGTGCCCGGCTCGGTGATGCCGCGGTTGGTCAAGGCCAGCGCCAGGTCCACCTGCACCGTATAGAACAGGATGGAGGCGAAGATGGTGATGGCGCAAATGCCGCCCAGCCGCGCCCACGGGAAGGCGACGCCTTTGTGCGCCTCGGGATGCTGGATGACGTCCTCCGTCTCCTCCGGCTCCCAGGTGAAGAAGCGGATGCCGGCCAGCAACAGCAAGCTGCTGGCATAGACGGCGAACGGGGCCCGCCAGCTGATGCTGCCCAGCGCGCCGCCCACGACGAACAGCACCACGGCCGACACCGAGGCGACGGCCGTCTGCAGGGCCAGCCACTTTTCGCGCTGATGCCCCTTGAAGTAGTCACCGATCAGGGTGGTGGTCAGGGTCATGACCGCGGCCTCGGTGATGCCCACGACCACGCGGCTGGCCAGGATGGGCCAGAAGTTGTCCAGCACCAGGGGGGCGACGCCGCAGAGCGCGTACAGCAACATGGACAGCATCAGCAGCTGGCGCCGGCCGAAGCGGTCGGCCAGCCAGCCGGCCGGGGCGGAGAACAGCGCGACGCACAGCGCCGGCGTGGTCAGGATCATGGGCACCCAGTAATCCGCCTGGGGCATGTCCTTGAAATGCTCCAGCATCTGCGGCAGCACCGGCGCCAGCACGACGACGCCCATCACCGACATCGTGCAGGGCAGCAGCAGCGACATTCCCTGCACGGCGCCAGCCGTCCTTTTTCCGTTCGGCCGTTTTTCGGAAGCCACGTCTAATCACCCTCCCTTGGGGGCGGGCGTACCACGCCCGTTTGTTTTCCTCCGGCCATGGGCGGGGCGGGCTTTCCCGCCAGCCTCCGAACCATGCCGCAGATAAACTACCGGCATGGAGGGCGGGCGGTAAAATCACGGTTTTTGATATCTAGCATTGATGAAGCCGGCAGCTGGTCCGGCGACGGTCACAGGCGGACCAGCATCACACCCAGGACCAGCAGGCCGGCGCCCAGCAGCCGGGCCGGATTGGCGGCATATTGGGGCAGGCCCAGGATGCCGAAATGGTCCAGGGCCAGCGAGCAGAGCGTTTGTCCGACGACGATCAGGCTCATAACCGTTGCCGCCCCCAGGCGGTGAACCATAACCCGCGCCGCCAATGTCAGGTATCGGGATTGCTGCTTTGATCGGGGCCGTCGCATTCGCTAACACTGGGTCCGGTAAGCGAAAACAACGGTTAGGGAGGTTCCATGCTGTCCTCGCGTTTGGCGGGCAAGGTCGCGGTCATCACCGGTGTCGCCGCCGGCATCGGCCGGGGCACGGCCCTGATGTTGGCCCGCCACGGGGCGACGGTGGTGGGCTGTGACATCAACGCCGCCGGTGCGGCGGCCACCGTGGCGGAGGCGACGGCGGAGGGGCTGGACATGACCAGCCTGCACCCCTGCGACATGACCAATCCGGCCGATGTCACCCGCCTGATGGACCATGCCGTGAATCGTCATGGCGGCATCGACATCCTGGTGAACGCGGCGGCCTTCGGCGCCTTCGTCTGGCTGCAGGACATGGATTACGAAACGCATTGGCGCCGCACCCTGACGGGGGAGGTCGACCTGGTGTTCCTGGCGTGCAAGGCCGCGTGGCCGCACCTGATCAAGCGTGGCGGCGGGGCCGTGGTCAACTTCGCCTCCGCCAACGCCTACCGGGCGCTGCGCAACTCCCCCGCGCTGGCGCATTGCGCCGGCAAGGGCGCGGTCCTTGCCATGTCGCGCCAGTTGGCCATGGAGGGCGCCCCGCACGGCATCCGGGTCAACACCATCTCTCCGGCTTTGGTGGTGACCGAGGCGACGCGGGAGCCGCTGGAAAACCCGGATTTCCGCAAGGCGGTGCAGGAAGCCATCATGCTGCCCCGTCTGGGCACGCCCGAGGACATCGGCTGGGCGGTCACCTTCCTGGTGTCGGATGAATCCACCTGGGTCACGGGGGCGGATTTCGCCATCGACGGCGGCGCCACCGCCTGGTGAAATCCGCTTTATCTAGTTGCGTCATCTTTGTTGCACCCAATACCTGGACAGATTCCGTCGAATCTTCTACCCCTAGGGACAGTATTTCTGAACCCTAGGGGCGAGAGGAGCGGCACGGTGGGATTTAAGGGGGCGATTGGGTTGGCACGGCGCGGTTTGGGCCGGTTGGGGGCCGTTGTGGCGGCGTTGGGCGCGGTCATTGTCGGCCTCGCGGCCAGCCATCCGGCACAGGCGGGCTACGCGGCGCTGGTGGTGGATGGCGGCACGGGCGCGGTGCTGAACGCCGTCAATCCGGACGAGGAGAACCACCCGGCGTCGCTGACCAAGATGATGACGCTCTACCTCACCTTCGAGGCCATTCACCAGGGGCGCCTGCACTGGGAGGATGAGCTGCCGGTGTCGCGTAACGCCGCCAACAAGGAACCGACCAAGCTGGGCCTGGAGGTTGGGCAGACGGTCAGCGTCAAGGATTGCGTCCTGGGCATGATCGTCATTTCCGCGAACGACGGCGCCACGGTGGTGGGCGAGGCCCTGGCGGGCGGCAGCGAGCAGGTCTTCGCCCGCATGATGACGGACAAGGCCCATCAGTTGGGCATGACCAACACCGTTTTCCGCAACGCGTCCGGCCTGCCAGACCGCGAGCAGGTGACCACGGCCCGCGACATGTCGCGCCTGGCCATGGCCCTGCACCGCGACTTCCCCCAGGACTACCACTACTTCGCCACCCGTGAGTTCGAGTTCGAAGGCCGCCACCTCACCGGCCACAATCGCCTGATGTACCGCTATCCGGGCATGGACGGGATGAAGACCGGCTTCACCAACGCCTCCGGCTCGAACCTGGTGTCGTCCGCCGTGCATGACGGCCGCCGCCTGTTCGGCGTGGTCTTCGGGGGCAGCAGCGCCAAGACCCGCGACAAGCTGATGGAAACCCTGCTGGACAACGCCTTCGCCAATCGCGACACGGATCCGAAGCTGGTGGCACTGGCCGCCGGCCGGCCCTTGACCCGGGTGGCCCGGGCGCGGGGTACCGGCCACCTGGCCCATGCGGGCCGGGCGCGCCGGGTGCAGGTGGCGGTGGCGCCGGTGCAGCGCCGGGGCCGCGCCGTCGCCCACGCCCCCCGCCAGCGCCTCGCCGCGGCCCATGCCGGCAAGCATGTCGTCGCCAAGGCCCATGCCAAGGCCCACGCCCACGCCCACGCCAAGGGCAAGGTGGTGGCCAAGGGCCGGGCCAAGAGCAGCTAGGGCGATGCCCCCGAAGACGGCGCGCCGTTGGCCACAAGAGGCGGCGGCGTTTCCGGTTGCCGCTCCCGGCTGGCGGGCGGATAGTGCCGGTCAGGTCACGATACAGGGGTAGATGGTGCGGGCACTTCGCGAGTCTCTCAGCCACGGCACCGCCATCCGGAAGCGGTTGATCGCCGCGGCGTCGGCATTCCTGCTTGCCATGTTCGTCATGTGCTGGCTGGGCTCGATATTGTTCGCTGTGGGCTGCTTCTTGGCCGCTTTAGTCTGTGTGGGCGTCCTGACGTACCGGGAGTTCACCGTCGAGTGACGGCGCCTTATCAGGCCCCGGCGGTGGCCTGGTGTGGGGATCAGGGCTTACGCGTACCTGTGGGGGCCGTCCTCAGTGGTCTAGGCCTCGCGCCGCTTTAGGCGCCATGGGTGCTCCGAGGCCACCTTTGGCGCTTTTCACAAGCAATTGCTGGGGCGCCACTGATTAATCTGTAATCCAGATTGTTGTCAGCGGAACAATCTGTTGGATGATTTATTACAGGACGGCGATGTTAAAAGGGCGGGGTCCGGACAGGGCCTCGCCCCTTTCACCTCAGGACCGATGATCATGGTTCACACCGCCGATACCGTCGCCCCCGCCGTCCGCTGGCCCGCCTTGTCCGCCGCCGGGCGTCTTGTTCCGGGTCTGGGGTACTGCCTGGTCCCGGCGGTGGCCGGCTTGGCCCTGCACCGCGTGCCGGCCCTGGCACTGTTCAGCCCCATGATCCTGGCCGTGGTGGTGGGCATCGCCCTGCGCACCACGGTCGGTATGCCGGCGGCGGCGCAGGCCGGCGTGGGCTTCGTCCTGCGCCGCCTGCTGCGCTTGGCCGTGGCGCTGCTGGGCCTGCAACTGACGGCGGCCCAGGTGGCGGCCGTCGGGCCGGTGGGGGTCGCCATCATCGCCCTCAGCCTGGTGGCCACCTTCGTGGCGACCAAGGCGCTGGGCCGCTGGCTGGGGGTGCCGGCGCCGCTGGCGGAGCTGATCGCCGCCGGCACCTCCATCTGCGGCGCCTCGGCCATCGTCGCGGTCAACACCGTGACCCAGGCGGATGATGAGGACGCGGCCTACGCCGTCGCCTGCGTCACCGTCTTCGGCAGCATCGCCATGCTCAGCTATCCGGCCCTGGGGGCCGCCCTGCATCTGGCCCCCCGGGCGGCGGGCCTGTGGGCCGGCGCCTCCATCCATGAGATCGCCCAGGTGGTGGCAGCGGCCTTCCAGTCGGGCCAGCAGGCGGGTGAGTTCGGCACGGTGGCCAAGCTGTCGCGCGTCGCCCTGCTGGCGCCCCTGGTGCTGAGCCTGGGCGCCCTGCGCCGGCGGCGCGAGGGGGCGGCCGGCCAGCCGGTGCCGATGCCCTGGTTCATCCTGGGTTTCGTCGCCCTGGTGGCGCTGAACAGCCTGCACCTGGTGCCCGCCGTGGTGAAGGACTGGGCACCCGGCGTCACCACCAGCCTGCTGACCCTGGCGCTGGCCGCCATGGGCCTCAACACCCACATTGGCCGTATGGCGGCCAAGGGCGTCGCCCCCCTGGCCCTGGGCGCGCTGGCCAGCCTGTTCATCGCCGGCGTCAGCCTGGCGCTGATCATGACCGTCTGGGCGTGAGCGTCATTCGTAACGCAAGGCGCGGATGGGCTTGGCCCGCGCCACCCACATGGACTGGCCGGCCACCGTCAGGCCGGCGATGACCAGGGCCAGCGCGGTGGCGGCCAACAGGCTGAGCGGCCCGACCTCGACATGGGTGGCGAAGCCCTCCAGCCAGCGGCGCAGGCCCAGATAGGTGGGGATCCAGACCAGCATGCCGGCCAGCAGCACCGGCTTGGCGAACTGCCACAGCAACAGGCGGACGATGTCGGTGACCGAGGCGCCGTAGACCTTGCGCACCCCGATCTCCTTGGTGCGCCGTTCGGCGGTGAAGGCGGACAGGCCGTAGATGCCGGCGCAGGCCATCAGCAGGTTCACCACGCTGAACAGGGTGAAGATCTGCGTTTCCGTGCGGATGACCCGGGTCAGCATGGCGAGGTGCTCGTCGAAGAAGAAGCGGCTGACGGGGATGCCTGGGTCATCGGCGCGCAGGGCGGCGTCGATCCCGGCCAGGGCGGCGTGGGGATCGCCGCCCGCCAGCTTCAGGTAGATCAGGCCACTTTCCTGCGCTTCCAGCTGTGCTCCCCGTATTTGGAAGAGCATCGGCGGCACCTTGTCCTCCAAGCTGCCCATGGAAAAGTCTGGGATGATTCCGACGACCTGCGCGGGCGAACCGCTCTCTCCGGCGACGGACACTCGAATGGTCTGTCCCACGGCCGTCTCCGGACGCGACCAGCCCAAGCCGCGGGCGGCGGTTTCGTTCAACAGGATGGTGTCGGCGGTTTCCCGGGAATGCTCGGCGTCAAACAGGCGTCCCGCAAGAGGCGGGATGCCGAACAGGAGGAGGAAACTGGCATCCACCCGCATGGTGCTGATGGTTTTCTCTACCCCGCCGGGAGCGCTGGCGACAATGGGAACACCTTCTGGCATCAAGGTTTCCATGCCGGCGCAGGACGCGGTGCGAACCCCCGGCACGGCCGCCAGACGGTCGCGGATGCCCGGCCGGCAAACCCCCTCCACCACAACGACCTGGGATGGATCATAAGACAAGCGGGCATGGGTCAGCAGGTCTTGCTGGCGGTGGACGGCCAAGGTGACACTCAAGAGCGGGATCAGCAGCATGAACTGCCCCACCACCAGCCCCTGGCGGATTGCGGTGGAGTGGTCCACGGTGGCACCACCGCCCTTCAACACGGCGGCCGGCCGATGGGCCGCCAGGACAAGGGCCGGGTAGAGGCCGGCCAGGACGCCGACAACCAGCACCAAGCCGAGGATGATGGCCATCACATCCGGCGCTGTCAGGTCCAAGGTCATGCGGATGCCGAGCGTGCCGTTCACCGCCGGCAAGACCAACTCGGTCAGGGAGATGGCCGCCACCATGGCCAGCCCCACCAGGAGGATGCTTTCCAGCACGAATTGCGCCGTCAGGTGATGCTGGTGGGCGCCGCCCATCTTAGCGATGCCGACCTCAATCCGCCGGCGGGAGGCGCGGGCCGTGGCCAGGGTGACGAAGTTGATGCAGGGGATGGCCAGCGTCAGGGATGCGATAGCCAGCATGACGAACAGTTGGGCCCGGCGGTTGCCGTTTAGTTCTGGGTCCAGCTGGATACGGTCCACACGAAGAGCCCGCAAGGTGACCCGCGCCCTGTCATCGGCCGGCATTTGGCGGGTCAGGAAAGCGGCAAGGGCGGCGTCCGTCGCCGGCGTGGATATTCCGGCCCGCATGCGAAAGTAGGTGTAGACCTGCTGGAAGGTGCTGGGGGTCGCGGTGGAAACGCGGTTGGCGTCGTCCCCTTGCCGCAGAGGGGATAGCGCGCTGCCATTGGGGAAGAAGGCGGCGAAGTCGCGCAAGGGGCCGTGCTGCAATTGGTCTGCGAGCACGGCCATCACGCGGAAGGTCAGCCCGCGCATGCGCACCACTTGCCCCAGCGGCGGCCCGGGACGCAACAGCTTGGTCGCCAGCGATTGCGTCAACACCAAGCCATCTGGCGCCGTCAGGGCGGCGACAGGATCGCCGGCCACCACCGGCACGGGCAGCACCTCGAACAAGCTGGGGTCGGCCCAGGCGATCATTTCACGGAAGGCCGCATCCTCCCGCCGCAAGATCTCCATGCCGCTTTCATTCAGGCGAGCGACGGCCTCCACACCGGGAATCTCCGTGGGCATCAACTCAGCGAAGCGGGCCGGCGTCGACCATAGCGGCGTCAGCGCCTCGCCGGGTGCAGACAGGGTACCGGACAGCAGGTAGGTGCGTTCATGGTGGGGGAAGGCATGACCGTAGGTCACCTGATCCCGCACCAGCAACGCCATCAACAGGGACGCTGTCAGGCCGACGATCATGCCGGCGAAGGTGAGCAGCACATCGCTCCGTGTGCGCCGTACCCCCTTTGCCGCTTGGCGCAGGATCGTGATCATCATGCGTCCGCTCATCGTTTCCCTCCCCACGTCGAGCTGCGCCCCGGCAAGCAAAGGGCGGACCATTAGCCAAGATATTGAAAAGTATAGGCCAGGTGCCCCGCCAGGCCCGTTCGGGGCCGGGCGCTGTCCATTTTCGGACGGCGCAGTTGCCCGTTTCCGGACAACATAATCGCTTCCCGTCCATCCCCCCTACGCTACAGTAGGCATCAGCCGCCCGCCGGGGCAGGCGGGGACGACGGGCTTTATCCTTGACGCTGGAACAGTTGCGCATCTTCGTGGCGGTGGCCGAACGCCAGCACGTGACCCAGGCGGCCCGGGCGCTGAACTTGGCGCAATCGGCGGCCAGCGCCGCCATCGCCGCCCTGGAGGACCGTTACCAGACGGCCCTGTTCCACCGCGTGGGCCGTGGCATCACCCTGACGGAAGCGGGGCACCTATTCCTGGTCGAGGCCAAGGCCGTGCTGGCGCGCGCGGATATGGCGGAACGGGCGCTGACGGAATTGGCCGGCCTGCAGCGGGGGCAGTTGCGGGTCCAGGCCAGCCAGACCATCGCCAGCTACTGGCTGCCCCGCCATCTGGTGGCGTTCCGCGAACGCCATTCCGGCGTCACCCTGGACCTGGCCATCGGCAACACGGCGCAGGTGGCGGCGGCCCTGCTGGAGGGGACGGCCGACCTGGGCTTCGTCGAGGGGGCCGTGGACGGCGCCGATCTCAGCGCCCACCAGGTGGCGCTGGACCAGCTGGTGGTCGTGGTGGCGCCGCACCACCCCTGGGCCTTCCGCGAGGTGGTGACGGCCGCCGACATGCCGGAGACGCCCTGGATCATGCGCGAGCAAGGCTCCGGCACCCGTTCCGCCTTCCTGGCGGCGCTGGCGGGTCTGGGGGTGGACCCCGGCCGGCTGCGCATCGCCCTGGAACTGCCGTCGAATGAGGCGGTACGGGCGGCGGTTGAGGCCGGCGGTGGTGCCGCGGCCCTGTCGGCCTCGGTCGCCAGCGGCAGTATCGAGGTGGGGTTGCTGCACCCTGTGCCCTTGGCCTTGCCGCCGCGCGCCTTCACCCTGCTGCGTCATGGCGGTCGCGGGCTAAGCCGCGCGGCCAGTGCCTTTCTAGGCGTTATGGGCCGGCCTGACTTGGCTTAAGCGATAGCGCCAGCCGCTTGAAAGCCGGCGCGCGGGCATGAACTTCTTTTGACCGTCCTGGCCGGGTCTTGACCTGGCGCAGGGCGTGTCCGATTGAAGGGGCAAAGGATAAGCGGGCCCAGGGTTTTACCCGCGTGGGCGGTGATGACAGGTGAGGAGGGAACGTGGGAAGGTCGCTGCCGGGCATGTCCCTGAAACGCGTCTTGCCACTCAAAAGGGTAGCGTGGCACCACACCATAGCGATTGCACAATTTCTGGGCGATGATCGCCCGAAGATTGCCTGCGCATTGGGCGACGGGGGGTTCGCATCGCCCGATGGCCGCACTTTTCGTAGGCAGTTCCTTAGCTAGGCCGAGTTGGCGTGGCTCTTGCTCAACCACTCAGTCGGGCCTACCGATGGGGAAGGGGTTTATGGCGAAAGCAGACGGTCCATTCAATGAAATGGGCATGTCGGACCAGGTGCGCGGCCCGTATGCGGACATCGAACGATGGCTGCGCGAGATGCCGTCCGACAAACTGGAACTGAAGCGCCGCGAGGCCGAGACATTGTTTCGGCGCGTGGGCATCACCTTCGCGGTGTACACGGAAGGCGGAGACCCGGAACGGCTGATTCCCTTTGATATCATTCCCCGCGTGCTGGCGCGTGCGGAATGGGATCGGCTGTCCCTGGGCCTGCAACAGCGGGTGAAGGCGCTGAACGCCTTCCTGGCGGATGTGTACGGCGAACGCCACATCCTGCGGGCCGGCAAGGTGCCGGAACGAATGGTGCTGGGCAACGAAAGCTTCCGGCCCGAGATGCAGGGTTTCCTGCCCCCGGCCGGGGCCTACACCCATGTCGCCGGCATCGACATCGTCCGCCTGGACGCCGATAATTTCTATGTGCTGGAGGATAATTGCCGCACGCCGTCCGGCGTGTCCTACATGCTGGAGAACCGCGAGGCCATGCTGCGCCTGCTGCCGGATCTCTGCGGCATGCACAAGCTGGCGCCCGTCTCCCACTACCCGGAAGACCTGCTGGACACGCTGAAGTCGGTGGCGCCGCCGGCCTGCCGCGACGCGCCCACCGTGGCGGTGCTGACCCCCGGGTCCTACAACAGCGCCTACTACGAGCACTCGTTCCTGGCCGATGAGATGGGCGTGGAACTGGTGGAGGGGAATGACCTGTTCGTGGACGAAGGTTTCGTCTACATGCGCACGACGCAGGGGCCCAAGCGGGTGGACGTCCTTTACCGCCGCATCGACGACGACTATCTGGACCCGCTGACCTTCCGGCCGGACTCGGCCTTGGGCGTGCCCGGCCTGTTCGCGGCCTACCGCGCGGGGCGGGTGACCCTGGCCAACGCGGTTGGCACCGGCATCGCGGACGACAAGGCGATTTATCCTTTCGTACCCGAAATGATCCGCTTCTACCTTGGGGAAGAACCCATCCTCCTGAATGTGCCGACATATCTGTGCGAGCGGGATGACGACCGCAAGTACGTGCTGGAGCATCTGCACGAGCTGGTGGTCAAGGAGACGCGCGGGTCCGGGGGCTATGGCATGCTGATCGGGCCGCAGTCCACCGCCGCCGACCGGGCGATCTTCGCCGACCGCATCAAGTCCCGGCCGGCCGACTACATCGCCCAGCCGACGCTGGCGCTGTCCACCTGCCCCACCTTCGTGGAGCAGGGCATCGCCCCGCGCCATGTCGATCTCCGGCCCTTCGTGCTGAACGGGCGGGAAATCCGGGTGGTGCCGGGCGGCCTCACCCGCGTGGCCTTGCGCGAGGGCTCCCTGGTGGTGAATTCCAGCCAGGGCGGCGGCACCAAAGACACCTGGGTACTGGAGCGTTGACGGAATGCTGAGCCGTACCGCAGACGGATTGTTCTGGCTGGCCCGCTATATGGAGCGGTCGGCCAGCGTCGCGCGCCTGGTCCAGGTGGGCAACCGCATGTCCAACATGTCGTTGTCCCTGGACAATCCGGGCAATGAATGGCGCTCCACCCTGGTGGCCACCGGCACGGAGCCGGGCTATCTGGCCAAGCATGGCGAGGTGGTGCCGTCGCTGGTGCTGGATTACCTGGTGCTGGATCCGGAAAACCCGTCCAGCATCGTGTCCTGCATCGAAACCGCGCGGCGCAATGGCCGCGCGGTGCGCACGGCCCTGACCGTGGACACGTGGGAGGCGTTGAACGAGACCTGGCAACTGACCCGTGGCATGAAGGCCGACCGGCTGGCGGCGGACAGCCTGCCGGGCCTGCTCGACTGGGTGGCGCAGCGCTCCCTGCTGTTCTGCGGCAGTTACGCCAACACCATGCTGCGCAACGACAGCTATCTGTTCACCCACCTCGGCACGTTGCTGGAACGGGCGGACAACACCGCCCGCATCCTGGACGTCAAATACCACGTCCTGCTGCCGGATCATGAGGGCGTGGGCGGGGTGCTGGATTATTACCAGTGGCAAAGCATCCTGCGCGCCGTGTCCGCGTTGCGCAGCTATCACTGGGTCTATCATGACCGGCTCAAGCCTTGGCTGATCGCCGAGCTGCTGATCCTGAAGCCGGAAATGCCCCGGTCGCTGGTGGCCTGCCTGGCGCACGTGGTCGATTTGCTGGAGGCCCTGGCGGTGCGGTATGGCGGCCAGCGGGGGGAATGCCACCGCCTGGCGGGCGAAATCCACGCCCGGCTGCGCTATGGCCGGGTGGAGGACATCTTCCAGTTCGGCCTGCATGAATACGTCACCCAGTTCATCGACGACATGCTGCGCCTGGGCCAGGAGATCAGCGCCTTCTACCTGAACGTCCGCTCTACCTGAACGTACGCTGAGCGTTGGCGCCAAGGGTGTGACACGGCCCGGTCCTGGGGAAACCCCGGGGCCGGGCCGTTTCGTTGCGCCGCCTAAAAACTTAATGGCATTTAATTTCGACAGCCCCTGGTGGCGGCAACCGGTTTCAGGGTATGAGACGGGGCATAGGGATAGGGGACCTGTCCGTGCCTGGGCATGTTCCTCAACTGAAGAAAAGCGCCCCGAAAAGGGCCGGCATCCGCATGTTGAGGCTTGAGAGATGACTTATTGCGTCGCGCTGTTCCTGAAGGCCGGATTGGTCATGCTGTCCGACACCCGGACCAATGCCGGCGTCGACAACATCTCGACCTTCTGCAAGATGCACCGGTTCGAGACTTCCGGCGAACGCTGCATGGTCCTGCTGACGGCGGGTAACCTGTCCATCAGCCAGTCGGTGGTGAACCGCCTGCACGAGGGCGTGTCCATCGGCGAGGCCGAGCCTGAGACGCTGGCGACCGTGCCATCCATGTTCCGCGCCGCCCAGTTGGTGGGGGCCGCCATCCGCGACGTCTACACCAACGACGGTTTGGCCATGAAGGCGCAGGGTGTGTCCTTCGACGCCTCCTTCCTGCTGGGCGGGCAGATCCGGGGCAGGGGCATGCGCCTGTTCCAGATCTACTCCCCCGGCAACTTCATCGAGGCCACGCCCGAGACGCCCTATCTGCAGATCGGGGAGCATAAATACGGCAAGCCCATCCTGGATCGCGTCGTCTCCTACGATACGGCGGTGCAGGATGGGGTGAAGCTGGTGCTGGTTTCCATGGACAGCACGCTGCGCAGCAACCTGTCGGTGGGCATGCCCATTGATTTGGCCGTCTATCATCGCGACGATCTGGGCTTGCGCATCCACCGCCGCATCACCGAGACCGACAGCTACTTCCAGCATGTGCGCGACCATTGGTCCAACGCCCTGCGCCAGAGCTACCGCACCCTGCCGACCGCCGACGAATGGTGGGCGGGTGAGCAGCGGGTCTGACCCGTCCTATCCCTGTTGTTTCTTCAGCAGGGGCTTCAGCACCGCCGCCACGGCCGCCAGGCCGGCCGGCAGGGCCCCCACCAGTTCGGTGATGTCCTGGCGGCAGGCGTCGGCGTCGCCGGCCCGCGCGGCGCTCTGAATCTGATTGGACAGGGCCTGCATCTGGCGCAGGCCGATATCGCCCGCCGTGGCGATCAGGGTATGGGCCGACCGCGCCATGGCGTCGGTGTCGGTGCCGCCCGCCAGGATCGCCAGCGCCGCCACCCGCGCCTCGCACTCCGCGACCGATGACATGACCAGGTCGGCCAGGGTATCGGTGTCCAGCAGCTCGGCCAGCTGGCGCAGCGGCGCGGGGTCCAGGACCGGCGGTTCCATGGACGGGGCGGCGGGTCTGGAGGCGGTGGCCGCCGTCGCCACCTCCCCCGTCACCCAGCGGGCCACGGTGTTGGCCAGGGTTGGCAGGGCGAAAGGCTTGGCGATGTAGTCGTCCATGCCGGCGGCCAGATATTCCTCGCGCATGCCGGTCATGGCATTGGCGGTCATGGCGATGACGGGGGTGCGGGGGCGGCCCTCCGCCTCCTGGATCTGACGGATGCGCTGCGTCGCCTGCACCCCGTCCATCTCCGGCATCTGGATGTCCATCAGTACCGCCTGGAAGGCCCCGCGCTGGTACAGGTCCAGCGCCGACCGCGCGTCGCCGGCCAGCGTGACCGTGTAGCCCAGCCGCTCCAGCATGGTCTTGGCCACGGTCTGGTTGATGGCGTTGTCGTCGACCACCAGCAGGGGGGCGCCGTTGCCGGGGGGCAGGCTGGCCTGCGGCGGCGTCGCGGCCCCGCGGCTGGCCCGTGGCCGGGCTGGGGGCGGCAAGGCCGGCACCTTGGGCGTGTCCTTGGCGCGGGCGGGCGGGAGACGCACGGTGAAGGCGAAGGTGCTGCCCTGGTTCAGCGCGCTGTCCAGGGTGATGGCCCCGCCCATCAGCGCCACCAGGCGCTGGGAGATGGCCAGCCCCAGGCCTGATCCGCCGAAGCGGCGCGAGATGGACGTGTCGGCCTGGCCGAATTTGCGGAACAGATGTGCTTGCGCTGGCGCGCTGATGCCGATGCCCGTGTCGCGCACGGCGAAATGCAGGGGCACCAGGCCGTCCCTGGTGATGCCGACCTCCACCTCCAGGACGACCGATCCCTGGTCGGTGAACTTGACGGCGTTGCCCACCAGGTTCAGCAAGACCTGGCGCAGGCGCAGCGGATCACCCCGGTAGTGACCGGGAGGTTTGCCCAGCAACAGGGTTTCCAGCCGGATGCCCTTGTCGCGGGCCCGCGGCTCCAGAATGGCCATGACGCCGCCGGTGACGTCGGTCAGGGCGAACGGCACCTCCTCCAGCTCCACCCGCCCGGCCTCCAGTTTGGAGATGTCCAGAATGTCGTTGATGATGGCCAGCAGGGCGTCGGCGCTGTCGCGGATGATGCCGGCATAGGTCGCCTGGTCGGCGGTCAGCGGACTTTCCAGCAAAAGCTGCACCATGCCCATGACACCGTTCATGGGGGTGCGGATCTCATGGCTCATATTGGCCAGGAAGTCCGACTTGGCGGCGTTTGCGGCCTCTGCCGACCGTCGGGCGGCATCCAATTCCTCGGCCAGGGTCCGCAATTCGCGGGCCTGCGCCGCCAGGCGGTCGCGGGCGTCGATCAGGTCCGACACCTGCCGCCGCTGCACCGTCATGTCCATGTAGCTGACGACGAAGCCACTGCCCGGCATGGGGATGGCCCGCGCCTCCAGGGTCCTGCCGTCGGCACGGGTCAGTTCATAGGTCACTTGGCCCGTCTCCTCGCCCTGGGCGCCGGCGGGCAGGCGCACCCCGGCCAGCGGATCGGCGGCGCCGTCCTGCAACAGGGGCTCCACTTCCGGCAGGGGCATGCCGGGGGGGCAGTCTTCCGGCGCCAGCCCCATCAGATCCAGGAAATGCTGGTTGCGGATGGACAGGCGCAGCTGGGCGTCGAAGGCGACGATGCCCTGGTCTATGGATTCCAGAATGGTGGTCAGCAGCCGGTCGCGTTCCTGCAAATGCTGACGCGTCTCCACCAGGGCGGTGATGTCGCGGCCCACGCCGCGAAACCCATGAAAGCGCCCGTCCGCCGCGAAATAGGGCCGACCCGATATTTCCAGATGGCGGGTGGCGCCGTCGGGTCCCGAAGCCGAATAGATGAAGTCGCGAAAGGCCGTGCGGCTATTCAGGAAGCCCTCATAGACGGCCCAGTGCGCCGCCTGCGCATCGGTGGACAGCTCCTGCCGGGTACGGCCCAACAGCATGTTCATGTCCATGCCTTCGAACAGGACCCCTTCGGAAATGTAGGTCAGACGGTGCGTCTCATCCGTCTCCCAGTACCAGTCGGTGGACACCTCCGTCAGGTCGCGGAACCGCTCCTCCCGCGCCACCAATTCCTGTTCCTGCCGGGCGACGGCATCGGCCATGGCGTTGAACGCTTGGGCCACGGCGTCCAGTTCCGGCCCGCTGCCGGGGTTGTCGATGCGGATGGCGCGGTCACCGTTGGCGATGCGCTGGGCGGCCGCGCCCAGCGCGCGCAGCCAGCGCAACACGGACAGTTCCAGCCCGACGACGCCCAGGGCCAACGCGGCCAGGGTGACACTCAGGACAACCACCAGGTTCCGGCGAAAATCGATGTTGGCGGCGGCCACCACGTCAGCCTTGGACAGGCCCACCGCCACCCGGGCGCCCGTGTCGCCCACGGCGACGATGCCGAACAGCCGGCTCTCACCCCGCAGGTCCGGCACGTCGGCGGTGCCGTCGGCGGTGGCCAGGACCGCTTGGACCAGGGCGGTTCGCTCATAGCTGCCGCCGACCACGCCCGCCATCTCGGGGAAGCGGGCCAGCACCGTCCCGTGCCGGTCCACGGCCAGGAAAACCGCCCGTCGCCGCTCCACCATGTGGCGGCCCATGTCCTCCAGCGATTGCAGATCGACAGCCGTGCTGGCCACTTGGGCCACATCGCCATTGGTCGTGGCCTGCGCCTGGGCCACCACCAGGACAGGGCGGCCCGTGATGCGACCGATGAGGAAATCGCTGATGGTCGGCCGGCCCGTCTTGATCAGGTTCTGGAAATAGACGCGATCGCCGAAATTCGGAAACGGAGGCGCGCTGGAGGAACAGAAGGCCTGGCCGTCCGGCTTCATCAGGTTGACGTTGGCGATCCAGGGATGGGCGGCCTTCATCAACCGCGCATCCTCGATGCATTGATCGACCGGCAGCTTGGCGCTTTCCTTGGAAAGGGTGTCGGCGATATGCCGTGCCTGGCCGATCAGGATGGCCTGCTGTTCGGCCACGGCATGCGCGAGGCCCAGCGCCTGGGCTTCGGCGGCGGCGATGGCTTCGGACCGCCGGGCGCCGTAGTCGGCAATGGACAGGGCCGCCAGGGGGGCCACCACCAGCAACAGCAGGATTTGCAGACGGGCGCGCAGGCCTTTGCCGTGCAGCTTAAGGTAGTCGCGTGGCAAGCCGTCAAGCCTTTCCCGGATAGGCTGCTGGGGTCGGCGCATCATAACCAAAGCGGGACCGGAGATACAGGCGCAGCCGTACCACAATTCTGCTTCAAAGCCGATTTTTCAACTCTTTAGCAGTAGTGGGCGGCGATGGGGCCTGGCGGCCCGCTGGGCGGTGGAGCGGTCAGGCCGCCTGGACTTTGCGCGTCCGGGGTACAATCACCGAGATGTAAAACTGGGTTCCCGCCTTGTCGAAGGCCATCTCCGCGCCGATCTGCCGGCACAGCGCCTGGACGACGGTCATGCCGATGCCGGCCACGCGGGCGGCCCCCATGTCGCTGGGCAACTGGCCGCTGGGATCATCGATGAAGCAGGACAGGCGATTTTCGACCAGGTTCAGGCTCAGATGCACGGGGCTGGACAGCTGGTCCGACCGGCGCAGGGTGGGGGTCAGCATCTCGTTCAGGATCAGGGCCAGGGCCACGCCCGTTTCCACCGGCAGCAGCACGGGCGTGCTGGTCACCCGCACCCGGTCCAACGCGCCATATTCCGCCGCCACCTCGCGGCAGAAGGCGGGCAGCAGGGCGCCAAACTCCACCTCGTCCACCGTCTCGGCCTGCAGCATGCGCTTGTGGACCTCATTGATGGCCAACACCCGGGTGCGGGCCTCCGCCAAGGCGCGTTCGGCCTGGGGATCCTTGGTGTCATGGGTCTGCAATTGCAGCAAGGTGCCGATCATGGCCAGGCCGTTGCCGACGCGGTGGTTTATTTCGCGCAGCAGGCGGCCCTTCTCATCCAGCATGTCCTGCAACTGCTGACGCACACGGCTTTCCCGGTCGGCCTCCGACATGGCGCCGCTGGACAGGCGCCAGACCAGCCCCCCGGCCACGACGCAGATGACGACGCTCCCCGCCACGAACAGCAGGCGCAGGCCATTGACCCGGCCCTGTCGCTGCGTCAGCAGCGCCCGTTCGACATCGTCGATGGCGGCGATCTGGTCCCGCACCTCCGCCATCAGCGATTCCCCCCGTTCCAGGGTGATGCGGTCGGGGGCGGCCGGCGTCTGGGCCATCGGCATCTGCAGGGCGTCCAGCCGTGCGGTCGACAGCGCGGTCAGCGCGGTCACCCGTCGCGCCTGGTCGGGGTTGTCGGAGGTCAGGGTGCTCAGCGCCAGCAACTGGTTTGTGGCATCATCACGATAGCCCTGGAAGCGGTCCCGGGCCTCCGGCGCATGTACCAGCAGATAGAGCCGTTGCGCCGATTCAGCCGCCAGGATGTGGCTCAGCACCAGGGTGGCGGTATTGCGGACCTGATGGCTGTGGTTCACCCACTTTTCGCTGCTCACCACCTCCGCGAAGATGGATTGCATGATCAACAGCAAGGCGACGATGCCGCCCAGGGCCGCCAGCCCCGCCAGTCGCACGCGCTGTCGAAGCAGCATGTCCACGGCCCAGGTCCTCACGAAACATCCGCGCGGCGACACCCGCGCATAAAAAAAGGCCTCCGGCGTTGTTCACGCGAAGGGTCGGCAACGGGAATTGACCATGACCTAGATTTGGGCGTCTGGCGATCTTGCCTTTGGCGTATGCCTTCGCCGCTCGGTCGCGGCCTCAGGCGGCCGGACGCGGCAAGGGGATGGCCGTGGTGTATTTGATGCGCTCCATCGCGAAGCTGGAACTGACGTCGGTCAGCTGCGTCACCTTGATCAGCTGTTTGTAGACCCGGTCATAGTGGGGGATGTCGGCCACCAGCACCTTCAGCAGATAATCGACATCGCCGCTCATGCGATAGAATTCCACGATCTCCGGAATATCGGCCACACCTCGGGCGAAGGTGTCCAGCCAGTCCTCATTATGCTGGTTGGTGCGGATGGCCACGAACACGGTGATGCCACATCCCATCAGGCCCGCGTCCAGCAGGGCGACGCGGCGGCGGATGACGCCCGCCTCCTCCAGCTGCTTCACCCGCCGCCAGCAGGCGTTGGCTGACAATGCCACGCTGTCGGCCAGTTGCGCGATGGACAGGGACGCGTCGTCCTGCAACAGCTGCAGCAGCCGGATGTCGATCTTATCAAGCTGAACCATAAAGTGGCTAATCCGTGGGATGAAATTATCGTCTCAGGCGCCAATACTGGGACAGTTTGGGATTTTTCTCAAGGGTTCCTGGGCTATCCTGACCTTGGCCGGCCGATCATGCGGATCGCCGGCGGGAATGCGATGGGGAGACCAGGGCCGTGTGGAACAAGCTGTTTGTCGATCATCCCAGGACGGTGCAGGAAAGCTATGGCGAGCATGCCGTGATGGCCGCCTCTTTCGGCGGCCGCATGGTGCTGGCAGGGTTGGCTTGCCTGGTGCACGCCGTGGTCCCGGGCCTGTTCGTGCGCACCGGCAGCCGCACCATCACCGTGCTGTATGATGAGATGGTGGTCAATCGCAACCGCAAGGCCAACAAGGCCGCGGGCGAGGTGGCCGCAGTCGGCGGGCGCTAGAACCGGAGGCGTCCGCGGGTGGATGCCCGGCCCCGGCGGCATTGTTGAACCGGAAGCGGTCCGGTCACAGGCCGCTTCCGGCGGTGCCGGCCGGCGCCGCGTCGCCATTGAAGCGGTCGATGCCGGTCATGACCCGGGTGATCATCTCACGTTCCGCCACGCTCAGGTGGGGGTGCCAGATGTCGAACAGCAGGATGACGCGCGTCTGGTCGCTGTCGTTCCAGGCCTCATGCTCGATGGTGTCATCGAACACCCAGGCCTTGCCCACCTGCCATTCGCGCGTCTCGTTGCCCACGCGGAAGCCGCAGCCCGCCGGCACCACCAGCGGCAGGTGAACCACCAGGCGGGTGTTGGACACGCCCGTATGGGCGGGGATGCGGGTCCGTGGTTTCAGGACGGAGAACATCGCGGCCGGTGACTTGCCGGGCACCTGCGGCTGGGGCATGGCGTCCAGCAAGGCCGCGGTACGCGGGCAGCGCTCGCGGTTTTCCCGATGCGGCCGACCATAATGCATGAAGTGGAAGGCGCTCCACCGGGGGGAGTGGTTCAACTCGCTCCACTGATCCAGCGGCAGGCCGTCAGGATAGGCGATATAAGGCACGAAACGTTCCGGGTCATCCTCGTCCGTCAACACCGCGGCCAGTTCGGCGCGGACGACGTCGGTGCCGGCCTCCAGGTCCATCAGCCACGGGAAATCCTCGGGGTCATGGAACTCAAGGGCTGGCAGGCCGGGGTAGAAGAACTGTGCCGGTTGCTGGTGATACGGCTTGGCGCGGCCCAGCGCCCCATCGACGAAGCGGGCCATGCGCCGGGCCTCGCCGCTGCGGCAGCGGCTGAGGTCGCCGTCTATCTCCCCCTTCAGGAACGCGTCCAGGTCCGCCAGATATTGGCTGTGCCGCTCCCGCGCGCGGGCCACCGCGCGGGCGGTGGGGGCATCCAGGGCGCCGTCCGGTGGGGCCAGACTCAGCGCCGTGCCGTAGGCGGCCCCCGCCTGCCGCGCCTCCCCCATGCCGTCCAGCAGCGACGCCCGCATCAGCAGGGCCATGAAATTGCGGGGGTCTATGCCCAAGGCGCTGTCCAAGGCCGCCAATGCCGCCGCCGGATCGCCCAGCGCGCGGCGGGCGCCCGCTAGGTTCAGCCACAGGGGGACTTGGTTCGGGGCGATGGACAGCGCCTCCTCCAGCAGGGCATGGGCCCGTGCCGGCTGGCCGGCGGCCATGGCCCGTACCGCCGCCGTGTTGAGGCTGCGCGCCTGATCGTCCGCCTCTGGCTTGGCCGTTCCAGCCTCCGCCTTCTCACCCATAACGCCCCCGCGTTGGTTCGGGTGGTGCTGACATGAAAGAGGACATGGCCGGGGCACCGGGCCCCCTCTCCCCAACAGCACCCTCCCGGTTTAATTATAGGCGCAGCCCGACGACCGGCCTTTATGCCTATCACTATAGTCAGGGCATGGCGCCGGCAACAAGGGCCGTATGGCGAATTGTGACAACGCAAAAATTAGACGAGGGCAAAAAATAAGGCCCTGGCGCGCGAACGGCCAGGGCCCTGCCGGCTATCGGAAATGCCGGTTTGGTTATTGATCGCCCACCACGCCGCAGGCGATGCGGCCGCCACCGCCGCCCAGCGGCTCCGGCGTGTCGGCGAAGTTGTCGCCGCCGGCGTGGATGATGAAGGCGTGGCCGGCCAGGTCAGCCAGTTTCAGATGCGGCACGGTCAGCGTCTCGGTCGAGGAGGCGCCGTCGGCCTGGATGGTCAGCGGCGGCAAGTCGCCCTTATGGCCATCGGCCATGGGCCCCAGATGCTTGCCGGTGTTGGCCGGGTCGAAATGACCGCCCGCGCCCAGGCCGGCGCCGGGCTTGCCGTCCTTTTCCCCTGGCTGGCAGGAGGCGTTGGCATGCAGGTGGAAGCCGTGCACCCCCGGCGGCAGGCCGGTCAGCTTCGGCGTCAGGATCAGGCCGCCACTGCCCTCCGTGGCGGTGATGGTGCCGACGGCGGCACCCACGCCGGTGGCGGTGATCAGGTGAACGGTGGTGATCACGGGGGCCGCGGCCACGGCCGGCCCGGTCATGGCGATGGCGGCGACCGCTGTGGCGGCTGACAGCAGGGCGGCGCGCAGCGTGGACTTCGTCATGGTCTTTCCCTCCGATGGGCCCAGCTTTCCCCTGGGGCGTGGCCGGGGCGGGCTTATGGGCAGGTTTGGTTAACGCGGGTGCGCATGATAAGCCGGAAGCCGGCCCCCCACCAGCGGCCAGCCTGCTTAGGCCGGAAGGGGGCGACTTTGTCGCGGGCGGGGATCTCCGGGGCACTTCCGTCAGTGCAAGGGCGATGATGCCCCGCGCGCGGCTTCACGCTATCGTTGCCGCCCCGCATCCCTCACGGCACCCATTCCCCATGAACCCGCCCCCTCCCGATGGCGCCCGCATCCTGCTGGTGGAAGATGATGAGCGGCTGGCGCCCCTGGTGGTGCGCCACCTGGCCGACAGCGGTTTCCAGGTCAGCTGGGCGGCCGATGCCGTGGCGGCGGACGCGCACTTGCGCGCGCACGGTGCCGACCTGGCGGTGCTGGACATCATGCTGCCCGGGGAGGATGGGCTGTCCCTCTGCCGCCGCATCCGCCGCGACCACGACATCGGCATCATCATGGTGACCGCCCGGGGGCAGGAGGCCGACCGGATCCTGGGCCTGGATCTGGGCGCCGACGACTATCTGCCCAAGCCCTACAGCCTGTGGGAACTGGAGGCGCGGGCCAAGGCGGTGCTGCGCCGCTGTATCCGGCCGGCGGTGTCCTCGGGCCCGCGCGCCGTGCAGCAGGCCGGGCCCTTCCGTATCGACAGCGACAGCCGGGCGGCCAGCCTGAACGGCCAGATCCTGGACCTGACGCGGACGGAATTCGACCTGCTGGCCCGGCTGGCCGGGGATCCCGGCCGGGTGTTCACCCGCGACATGCTGCTGGAATGCGTGCGCGGCGGCGAGACGGAGGCGTTCGACCGGGCGGTGGATACCCACATCAGCAACCTGCGCCGCAAGATCGGCGACGATCCCAAGACCCCCGCCTTCATCCGCACGGTGTGGGGCGTGGGCTACCGCTTCCATCTGCCATGAGGATGCCGTCCATGAAGGGCCCCGGCCTGTTCCGCCTGCTGTTCTGGCGGGCGCTGCTGCTGGTGGCGATCTGCCTGGGCATCCTGGTGACGCTGTCCTTTCATTTCCAGGGGGTCTTCCTCTATGGCGCCTGGCAGCAGGATCTGCGGGATGAGGCGCGGTGGCTGGCCGCGCATTGGCCGGCGGCTCCCACCGCCGTCGCCCAGGACTGGGCGCGGTCGCACGAACATGTGCGCCTGACCGTGCTGGCCGCCGATGGCGCGGTGTTGGCCGACAGCCGTCCGGACAAGCCGCCCTTGGATCCCTCCCTGCTTGGCCCCGGACACCGGGATCTGGAGATGCTGGTGGGGACCGCCCCCCTGCCGGACGGCGGCACCCTGGTGCTCAGCCGCTGGGGCCAGCCGGCCATCCCGATGCATGTGGAATTCCTGCCCGTGCTGCTGGGCTTCGTCGCGCTGGCCGCCATCCTCGTCTGGCCGCCGGTGCGCGACCTGACGGGCGCCTTTCGGCGGCTGTCCACCCTGGCGGCGCGGGTGGCCGGGGGCCATTTCGGCGAGACGCTGGAACCGCCGCGCCAGCGGGAACTGGCGGGCTTGGTCACCTCCTTCAACCACATGTCCCAAGCCCTGCGGGACAGCGAGGTGCGGCAGCGCCGGCTATTGGCCGATGTCTCGCACGAATTGCGCTCCCCCCTCGGGCGCCTCCGTGCCTTGGGGGAGACCATCGCCCGCCGGCCGGCGGAGGCGGCACCCCACCTGGCGCAGATGGATGGCGAGATTGCGCTGATGGACCGTCTGATCGGTGACATCCTGGCGGCGGCGACGGTGGCGGAGGGGGCGGCCAGCCTGACGCCGCGCACCGTGGTCCTGGCTGACTGGGCCCGGGACGCCTTCGCCCGCAGCCGCCCCGGCATCGAACAGGCGGGCATCGCCTTGGGCGTGACGGTCAGCGGGGACACGGGCCGGACCGCGACCATCGATGCCGGCCGCCTGGCCCAGGCCCTGGGCAACCTGGTGGACAACGCCGTGACCGCCACCCAAGGCCAACCGGATCCGCGCATCACCCTGACCCTTGAAATGACGGACGAAAACTGGCGGTTGATGGTGGCGGACAATGGCCGGGGCATTCCCGATGCCGACCTGCCCCATGTCTTCGACCGTTTCTACCGGGTGGACCGTCATCGCGGGCGGGGCACGGGCGGCGCCGGCCTGGGCCTCAGCATCGCCCGCGCGTTGGTGGAGGCGCATGGCGGACGCCTGACGCTGGACAGCACGGTGTCGGTCGGCACCACCGCCGTCATGGCCTTTCCCTGGTCCATTCCCAAGACTGGTCCCACACTTTCCTGACAATTGCGCCAACGGCGCCGGACATCACCCCGCCATCCTGCCCCTTCCTGAGACGCAGAAGGGGGGTATCCCGTGTCGCCTGTCATTCAACTGCTGGCCGCCGGGCGGACGTTCCGCCAAGGCGAAGCCGAATATGCGGCCTTGCTGCCCGCCACCGTCACCATCGCCCGGGGGCAGTATGTGGCGGTGACGGGGGCGTCCGGGTCGGGCAAGTCCACCCTGCTGAACCTGGTCACCGGCGTGGACCGCGCCAGCCAGGGCTCCGTCATCGTCAACGGAACCGCCCTGGAAACCCTGGGCGAAGGGGCTTTGGCCCGCTTTCGCGGCGCCACCGTGGGCATCGTCTTCCAGTTCTTCGAACTGATCCCCACGCTCACGGCCTTGGACAATGTGATCCTGGCCATGGATCTGGTGGGCGTGGTGCCGGCGAAGGGGCGGCGGGCGCGGGCCCTGTCGCTGCTGGCGGAGGTTGGCCTGGGCGACCAGGCGTTCCGCCCGCCGGGGCGCCTGTCGGGCGGGGAACAGCAACGCGTGGCCATCGCCCGGGCGCTGGCCAACGATCCACCCCTGTTGGTGGCGGATGAGCCCACCGGCAACCTGGACCGGGCCAATGGCGACCGGGTGGCGGCGTTGTTCGACCGCTGCGTCGCCCAGGGCCGCACCGTCGTCGTCGCCACCCACGAACGCGGCGGCCTGGACCGCTATCACCGCGTGCTGCGGATTGAGGACGGCCAGTTGGCGGAGGTGGGGGCATGATCCCGGTTCGCGTGAAAAAGGCCGGGTGCGACTTCGGCGTCCGCTGGGGGCGGACCCTGTTGGCCTTTTCCGGTTTGGCCATCGGGCTGTTCGTCACCGGCGCGGTGCTGGCCGCGTATTCCCTGCTGCGCACGGACCTGGAGGCTGGTTACCGCCGCACCAACCCGCCCAACCTGGTGCTGCGCACCGATGCGGTGACACCGGAAATCCTGCGGCGGCTGGCGGATCTGCCCGGTGTCACCGCCGTGGAGCAACGCCCCCTGGTGATGGCGCGGGCGGAGGTGCGACCGGGCCGTTGGCTGCCTCTGGAACTGGCGGTGGTGGATGATTTCCGGGCGCTGCGGGTGGCCACGTTCACCCCCGAGGCCGGATTGCCGGCCGATGCCTGGCCACCGCCCGTCGGTGGTTTGCTGGTGGAACGCGACGGGCGCTATTTCCTGGACGGTGGACCGGGCACGACACTGCCCCTGCGCTTTTCCGACGGTGCGTCCGCCGCCGCCGCCTTTTCCGGCTATGTCTTCGATCCCGGTCAGCATCCCTCGCGGATGGAGATGGTGCTGTACGGCTATGTCACCCGGGCCACGCTGGCGGCCTGGGGGCAGGGGCTGGACGGCAGTCGCCTGCTGTTGACCACCAGCGGCCCCGACAGCGCTACCACCCTGGCCCCCACCGTCACCGCCGCGTTGGCGGCGGCCGGGGTGGGGGTGCGGCGCCTGGAAATCCATGACCAGCCCCGCTACGGCCACCAGAACCAGCTGGATGCGCTGATGCTGCTGATGGCGGGTTTGGCCGTCACGACGCTGGGCATGGGCACGGTGCTGGTGGTGAACCTGATCGACGCCCTGATGACACGGGAGCGGCGGGCCATCGGGGTGATGCGGGCGCTGGGCGCGCGGCCGGAACAGGTGGCGCGCGACTATCTGCTGGCCACCGGCTTCCTGGGTCTCGCCGCCGGCCTCGCCAGCCTGTGGCCGGCCCTGGCCATGGGCACGGTCATCGCCCGCTTCATCGCCGCCGGTAATAATTTTGACCTGCTGAGCCCCCATCCACCCTTGTGGGTGTGGGCGGCGGTGCTGGCGTTCGGCGCCGGCGCCCCCCTGGCCGTCACTGCCTGGCGGGTGCGGCAGGCGATGCGGATGCCGGTGCGCCTGGCCCTTCTGCGCGGCGGCGGCGCCAGCGCCGGCGCCGCCCCGGGGACCGGGGCGCTGGCGCGGGTCTTCACCGTCCTGCCCTTGCTGGTCCGCTTGGCGCTGGGCGCCGTGTTGCGCCGGCCGCGGCCGGCGGTGCTGACCGCGCTGGTGCTGGCCATCGGCCTGGCCTTCTTCCTCACGGCCCTCAATGTCCGCGCCTCCATGCAAGGCACGGCGGCGGCGGTGATGCGGACGAAGCCCTACGATGTGCAACTGGTCTTGCGTCAGGCCTACCCCACCGATCGCCTTCAGGCCTGGATGACGGGCCGGTCCGAGGTGCGGGCGGCGGAATATTGGAGGGGGGTGGAGGCGGTGCCGATGGTGGATGGCCGGCGTCTCGCCAACCCGGTGGCGGTGGTGGCGCCGCCGGCGGGCACCCGCATGATCCGGCCGGATGTGCTGGCCGGGCACTGGCTGGACGGCGCGGACGCCCAGGGTGTGGTGGTGACGCAAAAGCTGCTGGCCGACGTGCCTGACCTGCGTCTGGGCGGCCGCTACCAGCTACGGACGGGGGAGCGTGCCGCCGCCGTCACCGTGGTGGGCGTGGTGCGGGAATTCGGGCCGGGCCGTGTCTATGCCTCGGCGGCGGTGATGGACACGCTGCGCGGGGCCGCCAGCGGGGCCGACATCCTCTATCTCACCCTGGCCGCCGGCAGCAGCCCGCGCCCCGCCGCCCAGGCCCTGCAGGACGACCTGGCCGCCGCCGGCATCCCGGTGATGGCGGCGGAGACGGCCGAAACCCTGGTTGCCATCATCGACGGGCATCTGGCCCTCATCACCACCGTGCTGATGGCGATCGCCGTCCTGGCGCTGCTGACGGGCGTGCTGGGCCTGGCGGCCTGCATCGGTGTCAGCGTGGCGGAGCGGGCGCGCGAGGTGGGGGTGATGAAGGCCATGGGCGGTGGCGGCGCAGCCCTTATACGCCTGTTCATCTATGAGGCGATGGCCATCGCCCTGGTCGGCTGGGCCATCGCCCTGGCCCTGGCGCCCCTGATCAGCCGGCCGGTGGTGGGCCGCTTCGGCCAGCGCATCATCCGCTATCCCTTCGACTACCAGGACTGTTCCTGGGGAGCGTTCGCCGGCCTGGGCGTCGCGGTTCTGGTCGCCGTCCTGGCGGCGGCGATGCCGGCCGCCGCCGCCGCCCGGACCCCGGTCGCCACGACCTTGCGCACGGAGTGATGGGCGCGCCTGCGTCGTTGCGGATTGGTGTCTGACGGGCCGGTTCCCCACGGGGGCCGGCCCGTTCTCATTGTGCGCTTGCACACATGAATACTTGGGTGGGTGAAGCAAAAATAGTTAACGGGCGCAGGGCTGCCTGAATACGTATGCGACTGTTACTGGATCGTTGCACATACGTATGCGGCCTATGTTACAAAAATCGGCCCCACACTATGATCATCGCAAATTCGGGAGGATACGGGGCCAAGGTGCCGAAGCACCTTATATCCAGGTTGATGCACGATCAGGTGACAGGACGGGCCAAAGCGCTGTGAGCGGCTTGGTACAGTCGTACCTGCGTCATCGCTGATCCACACCGTTGACAGTCAGGACGTCGTGCGCGCCCGCCCTTCGACCGGGGTGGACGGAGCCTTCGTTGACCCTGGGGGAAGCCCCGGGGCGCCCGCACCGTGAGCGGGTTCTGGAAGAATAGTTGCAACTGGGCCGGGTAACGGCCCGCAGGCAAGATGGAAGGGGAGGGTGCCATGAGGAACTCGAAAATCGCGTTGGCCACCAGGCTGGCCGTGGGTGTCAGCGCCGTGACGCTGCTGATGCATGGTCCGGCGTTCGCGCAGAGCGCCCCGGCCGCTGGCGTCAATGACGACATGCAGGAAATCGTCGTCAGCGGTTTCCGCCATTCGCTGGAATCGGCCATCGAGGTGAAGCGCGATGCCGCCCAGATCGTGGAAGCGATCTCGGCCGAAGACATCGGCAAGCTGCCGGACAACTCCATCGCCGAATCCCTGGCCCGCCTGCCCGGCCTGGCCGCCCAGCGCGTGGACGGACGCGCCCAGGTCATCAGCCTGCGCGGCCTGGGCCCCGACTTCACCCTGACCACGCTGAACGGGCGGGAGCAGGTGTCCACCGGCAACAACCGCAGTGTCGAATACGACCTGTACCCCTCGGAAATCATCAGCAGCGCGCTGGTCTACAAGACGCCTCAGGCGGGCTTCACCGCCCAGGGCCTGGCCGGCACGGTGGACCTGCAGACCGTCCGTCCGCTGGATTATGGCAAGCAGGTGATGGCCGCGTCCGCCCGCGCCGAGATGACCTCCATCGGCAAGCTCAACCCGGACTCCGAGGACAAGGGCTACCGCGCCAGCGCCACCTATATCGACCAGTTCGCCCACGACACCCTGGGCGTGTCGCTGTCCATCGCCCATCTGAATTCGCCGACGCAGCAGGAAACCTCGCGCGTATGGGGCTATCCCCAGCTGTCCAACGGCAACTACGTCATCGGTGGCGACGAGGTGCGCGCCAATTCCGAAGAATTCAACCGCACCGGCATCATGAGCACGGTGCAGTACAAACCCACCGACAACTTCACCACCTCGCTGGACTTCTTCTACACCCACTACCAGGATTACCAGTGGCAGCGCGGCATCGAGATGCCGCTGCAGTGGGGTAACGGCGGTGTTGTCGGTTCCCAGCCGGCGGTGGCTCTGCTGCCCGGCTACACCGCGCAGAATGGCGTCGTCACCAATGGCGCGTTCAGCGGTGTGAAAGGCGTGGGCCGCAGTGACGTGGGCTCCACCCAGTCCGACCTCTATTCCATCGGCTGGAACGGCCAGTACACCAAGGGCGATTGGGTCGGCACCCTGGACTTTGGCTACAGCATGGCCGATCGCCAGACCACCCGCTTAGAATCCTACTACGGCACCGGGTCCAGCGGGTCCACCGGCGCCACCGACACCATCGGTTTCACCAATGTCGGGACCAACCAGTCCGGCTATCAGTTCACCCACAACCTGAACTATGCCGATCCGAACCTGATGAAGCTGACGGATCCCAACAACTGGAACGGTGGCACCACCCCGTATGCCCAGAACGGCTATCTGAACAAGCCGCGGGTGCACGATGACCTGTACTCGTTGAAGGGCGACCTGAAGAAGGACTTCCATGAAGTCTCCTTCCTCAAGGACATCGACGTCGGTGTGAACTACACCGAACGCAACAAGGAATACTTCCAGCCAGAATGGTACGTCACCCTGACGTCCAACCTGACCGCGGCGGTCGATCCCATCACCGGGGTCAAGGGCGCCAGCGCCGCCATCCCGTCCTGGGCCATGGTCGGCTCCACCGACCTCAGCTGGATCGGCCTGGGCAATACTGTGGCCTATAATCCCGTGGAGCTGTTGTCCCGGGGGGTCTACACCCTGATCCCGTGCGCCCAGTACCGCGCCAACTGCACCGGCGACAGCCACTACACGGTTGATGAAAAAGTCACCACTGGCTTCATCAAGGCCGACCTGGATGGCAACATCGGCGCGGTCAAGGTCTCCGGCAATGTCGGCCTGCAGTTGGTGCACACCGACCAGTCCTCCACGGGCATCGCCATCGCCGCCGCCAACAAATACCAGGATCGCACGCTGGGCTTGGGCTACACCGACATCCTGCCCAGCATGAACCTGGCCTTCGTCCTGCCCAACCCGGACCATCAGATCCGCTTGGGCGCCGCCCGCGAGATGATGCGCGCCCGCATGGACCAGATGCAGGCCAACCTGTCGTACGCCTTCGACGCGTCCAAGGCCGGGGTGTCCAACCCCAACAACGGCCCGTGGAGTGGCACCGGCGGCAACCCCTATCTGAAGCCCTGGTACGCCGATGCGGTCGACCTGTCCTACGAATACTATTTCAACAAGGCTGGCTACCTGTCGCTGGCGGCGTTCTACAAGCACCTGGAAAACAACATCTATAACAAGAGCACGCTGACCGACTTCTCCGGCATCAACAGCAACTCCTCCGCCACCCCGGCCACCAATTTCGGCTACGTCACCGTGCCGGTGAATGGCAATGGCGGCATGATCGAGGGCGTGGAGGCGGCGCTTGCGGTGCCGCTGGACATGGTCTGGTCCAAGCTGGAAGGCTTCGGCATCAATGGCGCCGCCGGTTGGACCCAGACCGACCTGCAGGCCGGTTCGCAGGGCGTGGGATCGGGCAACAGCACCCTGCCGGTGGCCGGCTACTCCAAGTGGACCGAGCAGGGCACGCTCTATTACGAGAACGGTGGCTTCGGCGCCCGCGTCTCGGTCACCCACCGCTCCGGCTACCTGTCCGAGCTGACGGGTTTCGGCCAGGGCCGCGAGTTCGACCTGGCGGTGCCGGAGACCCTAGTCGACGCCCAGATCAGCTATGACTTCACCGAGGGCGCGCTGAAAGGTCTGTCCATCGTCCTGCAAGGCCAGAACCTGACCGATGAGCCGGTCGTCACCTACTACAACGGCGATACCACCCAGAACTGGCGGTACGAGAAGTACGGCACGCGTTATCTGCTCGGCGCTTCCTACAAGTACTGAGCCGATAGGGTTGGGGTTTCCCGCCGACGGCCGCGTCGGCGGGGCGCTTTTCGACCTTTCTCCCCGAGCCCTCGTGAGGCGGGCCCAGACCCAGGCGGACCTGGGCCCGCCTCACCCTTTTCTTTCCCAGGGCTGAAAGACATCTTTCCCATGGGCATCGGCCCTGGCGTTGGCGCCCACGGGAAACCTGCCCGCCCTCATGGGACCATCCGGCAACAGCGATGCGGAAGACAGGCCATGACCTTTGCCCCCGCCACTGAGCAAGGGACCGGTACCATCCGTGACATCGTCATCGTCGGCGGCGGCACCGCCGGGTGGATGACGGCGGCGCTGCTCATCCACATCCTGGGGCCCGGTGGACACCGCGTCCAACTACTGGAATCGGAAGAGATCGGCACCGTCGGCGTGGGTGAGGCCACCATTCCGCCCATCGGCATCTTCAACCGGGCGCTGGGGTTGGATGAGGACGACTTTCTGCGTCAGACCCAGGGCACCATCAAACTGGCCATCGAATTCGTGGATTGGCTGCGGCCGGGGCACCGCTACCTGCACAGCTTCGGCGCCTTCGGCCGTCCGCTGGGCCTGGGCCATTTCCAGGATTTCTGGTTGCGCGCCCATCGCCTGGGCATGGCGGATGACTGGGAACCGTACATCCTGAACAGCGTGGCGGCGCGGCGCGGACGTTTCGTCCGGCCAGACCCACGCCGGCAGAGCCCGCTGGAGCCGCTGGCCCACGCCTTCCACATCGATGCCGGGCTCTACGCCCGCTATCTGCGCCAATTCGCGGAAAAGCGCGGCGTGCGGCGGAGGGAGGGCAAGATCGTCCGTACCGTGCTGCGGGCCCATGACGGCTTCGTCGATGCGGTCGAGATGGCGGACGGCACCCGCGTCCGGGGCGACCTGTTCATCGATTGCTCGGGCTTTCGCGGCCTGCTGATTGAACAGGCGCTGAACACCGGTTTCGAGGACTGGTCCCACTGGCTGCCCTGCGACCGCGCCTGGGCGGTGCCGTGCGCCAGCGCCGGCGGGTTCACGCCCTACACCCGTTCCACCGCCCGGCCCGCCGGCTGGCAATGGCGCATCCCGTTGCAGCACCGCCTGGGCAATGGCTACGTCTACAGCAGCCGGCACGTCAGCGATGACGAGGCGGCCGCCACCCTGATGGCCAACCTGGACGGCGAGGCGTTGGCCGAGCCGCGGCAACTGCGCTTCACCGCCGGCCGCCGCCGTAAATTCTGGAACCGCAACGTCGTGGCGATCGGTCTCGCCGGCGGTTTCATGGAACCCCTGGAATCCACCAGCATCCATCTGGTGCAATCGGCCATCTCCCGCCTGATCACCCTGTTGCCCAACCATGGCGTCGATCCGGCGATGGCGGAGGAATTCAACCGCGCCTCGGCCCTTGAGTACGAGCGCATCCGCGATTTCATCATCCTGCACTACGCGGCGACGGAACGGGCGGACAGCCCCTTCTGGCGCGAGTGCCGGGACCGGCCGATCCCGGAGGAACTGACGCGCCGCATCCGGGTGTTCCAGGCGCTGGGACGCGTCTCGCGCGACCTTGACGAGCTGTTCAGCGAGGTCAGCTGGCTGCACGTCTTCCTCGGCCAGGGCATATGGCCGCGTGATCATCATCCCCTGGCCGACCAGCTGTCGGCCGAAGACCTGCGCCGCTTCCTGGAGGACATGAAGATGGCCGTGGCGCGTGAGGTTGACGCCATGCCCACCCATGCCGACTTCATCGCCCGGCATTGCCGGGCCGACAGCCTGACCGACAGCCTGAAAGGAACCGCATGAAAGTGTTAGGCCGCCGTCTGGCGCTGCTTGCTTCCACCGTGGTCCTGACCGCCGGGGCCCTCGCGCCCTTTGCCTGGGCCGCGGATTTTCGCGACCGCTTGGCGGAGGACGAGGTCGTCTACTTCCTGCTGCCCGACCGCTTCGACAACGCCGATACCGCCAACGACAAAGGCGGCATGACGGGCGACCGGTCGGTGACGGGGTATGATCCGACCGACAGCGGCTACTACCACGGCGGTGACCTTCAGGGCGTCATCCGGCGGCTGGACTACATCCAGGGGCTGGGCGCCACCGCCTTGTGGGTGGGGCCGGTGTTCAGGAACAAGGCGGTGCAGGGCGCGCCCGGCCGGCAGTCCGCCGGCTATCACGGCTACTGGATCACCGACTTCACCCATGTCGATCCGCACCTGGGCACCGACGACGACTTCAAGGCCCTGGTGGATGCCGCCCACGCGCGCGGCATGAAGGTCTATCTCGACATCGTCATCAACCATACCGCCGATGTCATCCAGTACCGGGAGTGTAGGGGCAAGCCCTGCCCCTATCGTTCCAAGGCCGACTATCCATACACCCGCAAGGGCGGCCCCGCCGGCCCCGCCATCAACGCGGGCTTCCAGGGTGACGGTGTGCGCACGGCGGAGAATTTCGCCCGCCTGGCCGATCCCGCCTACGCCTACACGCCCTTCGTGCCGGCGGCGGAGGCCCATGTGAAGGTGCCGGACTGGCTGAACGATCCGCGCTTTTACCACAACCGCGGCGACTCCACCTTCAAGGGGGAAAGCTCCCTTTACGGTGATTTCGGCGGCCTGGACGATTTGATGACCGAGAATCCCGCCGTGGTGCGGGGCTTCATCGACATCTATGGTGCCTGGATCGACCGCTACGGCATCGACGGCTACCGCATCGATACCACCCGCCACGTGAACCCGGAATTCTGGCAGGCCTTCGTGCCCGCGATGCTGGACCGCGCACGGGCGCGGGGCATCCCCCACTTCCATATCTTTGGCGAGGTGGCGGACACCGACGGCCGGGTGGAAATCCTGGCCCGCCATACCCGGGTGGACAAGCTGCCGGCCGTGCTGGACTTCGCCTTTCGCCGCGCCGTGGTCGACACGGTGGCGGGGACCAAGGGCACCGACCGTCTGGCCCTGATGCTGGACGGCGATGCCCTCTATGAGGGGGGCGAGGACGCGGCCCGCCAGCTGCCGACCTTCGTCAGCAACCATGACCATGGCCGCTTCGCCCACTTCGCCCGCAAGGCCTTCCCCCACGCGGGCGAGGATGAGATCCTGAAGCGCGTCATCCTGGCCAACGCCCTGATGTTCACCCAGCGCGGGGTGCCCGTCGTCTATTCCGGGGACGAGCAGGGCTTCAGCGGCGGGGAGGATCGCGCGGGGCGCGAGGACATGTTCGGCAGCCGGGTCCCGGCCTACAACGCCGAACGCCTGGTGGGCACCACGGCCACCACCGCCGCACCCAGCTTCAATCCCGGCCATCCCCTGTATCAGGGCCTGGCGGAAATGGCGCGCCTGCGTGAGGCCGAGCCGGCGTTGCGCCACGGCCGCAGCGTCCTGCGCTTCGCCAGCGAAAAGCCGGGCCTGTTCGCCGTCTCCCGTATTGACCCCGACACGGGGCGGGAGGTGCTGGTGGCCGTCAACACCTCGACGCACGCCGTGAATGCCCAGGTTGAGGTCGGCGGCCAGTGGACCACTTTCACCGCCCTGCACGGCCCATGCGGCCCTGCCGTTACCGCCCCGGGCAGCTATGCTGTCCAGGTGGCCCCCCTTGATTACGTCGTCTGCGCATCTGGAGAGGCTTCATGACCATGGAACACCCCCCCCATACCGGACCGGGCGGTACCCGACCCTGGTGGCGCGGGGCGGCGATCTACCAGATCTATCCGCGCAGTTTCGCCGACGCCAACAATGACGGGGTGGGCGACCTGCCCGGCATCACCCGCCATCTGGACCATGTCGCCAGCCTGGGGGTGGACGCCATCTGGCTGTCGCCCTTCTTCACCTCCCCCATGCGTGACTTCGGCTATGACGTGTCGGACTTCCGCGACGTCGACCCGCTGTTCGGCACCCTGGCGGATTTCGACGCCCTGGTGGCGCGGGCGCATGCGCTGGGCCTGAAGGTCATCATCGACCAGGTCTATTCCCACACCTCGGACCAGCACCCCTGGTTCCAGGAAAGCCGCCAGGACCGCGGCAACCCCAAGGCCGACTGGTACGTCTGGGCGGACGCCAAGCCCGACGGTTCGCCGCCCTGCAACTGGCAGTCCGTCTTTGGCGGCCCGGCCTGGACCTGGGACGCCCGGCGCCGGCAGTATTACCTGCACAACTTCCTGACCGAGCAGCCGGACCTGAACGTGCACAATCCGGTGGTGCAGGACGCCCTGCTGGACGTGGCGCGCTTCTGGCTGGACCGGGGGGTGGATGGCTTCCGCCTGGATGCCATCAATTTCTCCATGCACGACCCGGCCTTCACCGACAACCCGGTGAACCCGGACACCCGTGCGGTGCGCACCCGGCCCTTCGATTTCCAGCTGCATTCCAAGAACATGTCCCACCCGGACATCCCCAAGTTCCTGGAGCGCATCCGGGGCGTGCTGGACAGCTACGGCGGCGACCGCTTCACGGTGGCGGAGGTCGGTGGGCCCGACGCGGACCGGGAGATGAAGGCCTTCACCGCTGGCGACAGGCGGCTGAACAGCGCCTATGACTTCAGTTTCCTCTACGCTGACACCCTGACCCCGGCGCTGGTGCGCCAGGCGCTGGAGCTGTGGCCGGACGAACCCGGCCTGGGCTGGCCCAGCTGGGCCTTCTCCAACCACGACGCGCCGCGCTGCGTTTCCCGTTGGGCCAAGCCGCAGGACCGCGCCGCCTTCGCCCGCATGGCCGCCCTGCTGCTGGTCACCCTGCGCGGCAACATCTTCCTCTATCAGGGGGAGGAGCTGGCGCTGACCCAGGTGGCCATCCCGTTCGAGCAGTTGCAGGACCCCGAGGCCATCGCCAACTGGCCCCTGACCCTGGGGCGCGACGGCGCCCGTACGCCGATACCCTGGACGGCGGATGCGCCCAACGCCGGTTTCAGCACGGCCCAGCCCTGGCTGCCCGTGGGCGCCGACCATGACGCCCTCGCGGTGGACCGGCAACAGGCCGACCCCCGGTCCCACCTGGCGCTGACCCGCCAGCTGCTGGGCCTGCGCAAGGCCCATGAGGCGCTGGCCATCGGCGGCATGCGCTTCGTCGAGGCGGGGGAGCATGTGCTGGCCTTCGAGCGCAGCCACCTTGATGAGACCCTGCTGTGCCTGTTCAACTTCGGCCCTGAGACGTGGACGACCCCGGAAGGCGCCAATTGGCCGGTGGTGCATGCCGTGGGCGAGCCCCAGTCCGGCACCCAGGGCTGGACCTTGCCGCCCTTCGGTGGTCTGGTACTGTCGCGGCCGTAAGGCCACCGATCGCCCGTCGATTTGCGAAGGGCAGAGCGCATGGAAACCGAGCATGTCGGGCGGCTGGGTCAGGTTGGTGATGGTTGTCATATTGGCCGGCGGGGCTCTTGTGGGCCACCATGTCTTCCATCTCCCCTGGGGACTTTCAATCCTGGTGGCTTGCGGCTGCATCGCCCTGAACGACTGGCTCCTGGCGCGCGAGGATGAGTTGCCCGGCGGCTTCAATAACCCCTATCCGCTCGACGTGCGCCAGCCATCGCCGCGCCGGCGCTGGCCTTGGTGGCGATAGGAAATCCACATACGTATTTCCCCCTTCCGTCCCGCGCTTCCCATACGTATTCAAGCCCTTGTGCGGCGCACTGCGGGGGACAGTGGTGCCCTGCCTTTCAAGCCTGGTGATGGAATGACGAAGAATAAGACGATGGGACGGAAACGGGCCATGGCGCTGATGGCGCTGCTGCTGGCCGGAAGCATGGGGACGGCGGCCTTCGCCGGCGTGGCGCCGGGGGCGCCGGGCCAGGCGGCGACAGGGGCCTATGCGGGCAAGACCGGTATCGGCACGGCGTACCATGCCTATGACGCGCCAGCGGGCAAGGCGGTGCCGTCGCGGGTGTGGTTCTCGCTGGCCAAGGGCGTGGTCACCGAGACCATGTATGGCCTGATCCATGAGGTGCAGCTGCGCGAGCTGAAATTCGCCATCCAGGGCGACGGCTTCCTGGATGTGGAGGATGCGGACACCGACAGCACCACCAGCTATCTGGACGTGGATGCCGCCGGCCGGCCGCGCTCGCTCGCCTACCGCGTTGTCAACAAGGCCAAAAACGGCAAGTACGAGATTGAGAAGCAGGTCTTCACCGACCCCGCCGCCGACACCCTGGTGGTGCGCGTGACGGTGCGGGCGCTGAAGGGGGCCACCGTCACGCCCTATCTGCTGGTCGACCCGCAGATGGCCGGCACCGGTGGCGGCGATAAGGCCGATGTGGCCAACGGCGCGCTGCACGCCTATGAGGGCGACCGCCACCTGGTGGTGAAGGCCGCCCAGGGCTTCACCGCCGCCAGTGTCGGCTTCGTCGGCGCCTCCGACGGGCTGGGTCAGCTCAAGAAGGATGGCACGCTGGACGCCGACTACACCACCACCGGCGACAAAGGGGGCAACGTGGCCCTGGCCGGCGCGCTGGCGCCGGTGACCGGGGAGGCCACCTTCGACATCGTCGTCGGCTTCGGGGACAGCGCCAAGACGGCGGATGCCGCCGCCAGCGCCACGCTGAAGCGGGGGCATGACGCCGTGCTGGCGGCCTACAACGCCGGGTGGGAAGGCTACCAGGCCAAGCTGGCGCCCTTGCCTGATCTGGCCAAGGTGGCGACCGATGGCGGCAAGCTGCTGTACGCCAGCGCCCTGGTGCTGAAGGCGCAGGAGGACAAGACCCATCCCGGCGCGCTCATCGCCTCCCTCTCCGCGCCCTGGGGCGACACGCAGAAGGCGGACAAGCCGGCGACGGGCTACAAGGCTGTCTGGCCGCGCGACTTCTACCAGTGCGCCATGGCCCTGCTGGCCCTGGGCGATACCGACACGCCCAAGGCGGCGCTGGCCTACCTCAAGACCATCCAGGTGGGGCCAAAGACGCCGGGCAACCATGGCGATGGCGGCTGGTTCCTGCAGAAGACCCACGTGGACGGCACGCCGGAATGGGTGGGCGTGCAGCTGGACCAGACGGCCATGCCCCTGATGCTGGCCTGGCGCCTGTGGCGCAACGGCGTCATCAGCGACGCCGACGTCGCGGCCCTCTATCCCACCATGGTGAAACCGGCCGCCGACTTCCTGGTCAAGGGCGGTACCGCCGGTATCGGCTGGAACAAGGAGACCATCCGCCCGCCCGCCACCCAGCAGGAACGCTGGGAGGAACAGGCCGGCAACTCCCCGTCCACCACCGCGGCGGTCATCGCCGGGCTGGCGGCGGCGGCGGAGCTGGCGGGACAGGCGGGGGACGAGGCGGCGGTCAAGCGCTACTACGCCGCCGCCGACCAGTATTCCGCCGGGCTGAACGCGGCGACCGTCACCACCAACGGCCAGTTGGCGCCGAAAGGATCGCCCGCGGCAGGCAAGGGGGCCGGCTACTATCTGCGCATCGCCCCCACGGGCCAGCCCAACGCCCATACGCCCCTGGCGGTGCGCAACGGCCAGCAGGCGCTGACGGAGGACGCCTATGTCGACGGCGGCTTCCTGGAACTGGTGCGCTATGGCGTGCGGGCACCCACTGATCCCATCATCAAGGCCAGCCTGGCGGTGCTGGATGACGAGGCCCTGCCGGAAAACCTGCGTGTAAAGTACACTTTCCATTTCGGCGGCGACGCCACCGCCTATCCCGGCTGGCGGCGCTACGGCAATGACGGCTATGGCGAGGATCGGGTGACCGGCGCCAACTACGCCGTCAGCGGCGCCATGAGCCCCACCCAGCGCGGTCGCGTCTGGCCCCTGCTGACGGGGGAGCGCGGGCACTATGAGCTGGCGCTGGCCGCGGCCAAGCCCGGCGGCGCCAAGCCGGCGGAGGTGGAGGCCATCCGCACCACCTATGTCCGCGCGCTGGAACGCTTCGCCAACCAGGGACTGATGATCCCGGAGCAGGTGTGGGACGGTGTCGGCAGCGATGGCGGCCGGGGCTACAAGCCCGGGGCCGGCACGGACAGCGCGACACCGCTGGCTTGGGCGCATGCCGAGTATGTCAAGCTGCTGCGCTCCCTGCATGACGGCGGGGTTTGGGATCTATACGCCCCGGTGGCCGTGCGCTACGCGTCCAAGCCGTGAGGAAAGCGCAGGATGTCCCCGGGGCGCGGGGACATCCTGCCGCCGGGGAGGACCTGAAATCCCTGGGCGCTTTCAAACCCCGCCGCAACTGCCCCGCACCACCAGGCTGGTGGCGATCTGCGTGGTCTCGATGGGGCGGCCGTCGATCAGGCGCAGCAGGTTTTCCACCAGCAACTCGCCGGCGGCGGCCGTGTCCTGGCGGATGGTGGTCAGGGGCGGGGCGGTGAAGGGGGCGGCGACGATGTCGTCGAAGCCCACCACCGCCACATCCTCCGGCACCCGTAAACCCCGCTCGCGCAGGCCGTTCATGGCGCCGATGGCCAGCAGATCGCAGGCGCCGAAGACGGCGTCGATGGGGCCGTCCCGGTCGATCAGGTTCAGGATGGCCTGGTGCCCCACTTCCTCCGACGCGGCGGCGTCGGCGTAGAGGGCTTCGATGACGGGCAGGCCGGCCTCTTCCAAGGCCTGGACATAGCCCGTGTAACGGTCGCGGAATTCCGGGCAATGCTCCGAAATGTCCCCCAGGAAGGCGATGCGCTTGCGGCCCCGCCCCACCAGGTGCCGCACGGCCTCCACCGCGCCCCGCACATTGTCCGACCCGATGAAGTGCCCGGGTTGCCCCGCCACCACCGGCCCCCAGGTGACGAAGGCGGTGCTGACCTCGTCCAGGCGGCTGATCTTGTCGACGTAGCGCAGATAGTCGCCATAACCCAGGAAGATCAGGCCGTCGGCGCGCTTGGACGCGGCGTAGTCAGCACTCCAGTCGTCGCTGGATTGCTGGAAGGAGATCAGCAGGTCATAGCCGCGCCGGGCCGAGGCCTTGGTGATGCTGCTGAGCATCGACAGGAAGAAAGGGTTGATCAGCGACTGGCTGGTCACCGGGTCTTCATACAGCAGCAGGGCCAGGGTGTTGGTCTTCTGCGAACGCAGGTTGCGGGCGTTGACGTCCACCTTGTAGTTCAGCAGGCGGGCGGCCTGGGCCACGCGCAGCCGGGTATCCTCGCTGACCATCGCGTCGTTGCGCAGGGCGCGCGACACGGTGGACTGCGACACGCCGGCCAGTTCGGCGATGTCGAACGATGTCGGACGCTTGACCCGCATCCCCTTGGTTCCAGCCTCTTGGTGCTCCCCTGGGCGTGGATGATAGCAATCCGATCCATGTCCCCGCAATGCGCGTCGCGGATCCGGGGTCGTGAACGGATCGCCCATGGGCCCCTCTCAGCGAAAGGTGTAGACGATGACGGCGGTGGCGGCCAGCAGCAGGCCGGCCAGCACCCGGTAGTTGCGCCAGAACGGTTCATGCGCCAGCCGGGCCGTCTCCTCGCGGAAGAAGGCGGGCGTCCAGACCAGGCCGGCCGACTTCTCCGCCGCGTCCGGCGCCGTGGCCAGGCTGACCGCCACCAGCACGGCGGCGCACAGCACGAACAGCAAGGGCGCCACGTACAGGAAGTGGATGTTGACCACGTCCATAACGGTGTTGGCGACGAACAGCGCGGCCCCGCCCAGCACACCAGCGGCGATGCAGGCGGCGGCCCCGGCGGCGTTGGCCCGGCGCCAGAAGATGCCCACCAGGTACAGCGCCATCACCGGTGGCACCGCATAGGCGATGATGACCTGCAGATATTGCCACAGCGACCCGAAATGCTGGATCTGTGGCGCCCAGGCCATGGCGGCCACGGCCATGACCAGGGTGGCCAGGCGGCCCACCCGCACCAGGGCCGCACCCTGCATCTCCGGCTTCCAGCGGCGCACGAAGTCCATGGTGAACAGGGTGGAGGCGGAATTGAAGGTGGAGGCGATGGACGACATCAGCGCCGACATGAAGCCTGCCACCGCCAAACCCACCAGGCCCGCCGGCAGCAGGCCGAACAGCAGGGTGGGGAACACCAGGTCCGGTGACTTCAGGTTGGGGTAGAGCAGGATGGCGGCGGTGCCGGGCAGCACCATCAGGAACAGCACCGGCAGCTTCAGGGCGCCGGCGAACAGGCTGCCCCAGCGGCCGTGGTTTTCATCCTTGGCCGACAGCACGCGCTGCACCATGAACTGGTTGGTGCACCAGAAATAGAAGCCCAGCAGCGGCACGCCGGTCAGCAGGCCGGGCCAGGGTACGGCGGTGTCGCTCAAGGGGCGGATCAGCGACAGCTTGGCCGGGTCGACGGCGCCCATGACGGCATCCCAGCCGCCGGCCTTCAGGAAGGTGCGCACGGCGATGATGGCCGACGCCGTCAGCAGCAGCACGGCCTGGATGGTCTCGGTATAAATCACGGCGCGCAGGCCGCCGGCGATGGTGTAGATGCCGGCCGACACCGCCAGGACGATGACGATCTCCCACAGGGGCACGTCGGGCAACAGGATCTTGAACAGCAGCGCGCCGCCGTAAAGCGCGCTGGCCGTGTCCACCACCAGGTTCAGGAACAGGGTCAATCCTGAGAAGTAGCTGCGCGCCAGGCCGCTGTACCGCCGCTCCAGGAACTCCGGCAGGGTGTAGACCTTGGAGCGCAGCAGGAAGGGCAGGAAGAAGACGCAGAAGAACACCAGGACGACCGCCGCCATCCACTCATAATTGTAGACGGAAATGCCGGTGCCGTAGGCCGCCCCCGCCAGTCCGATCAGGGTGGTGGAGGAGATGTTGGACGCCAGCAGCGCCAGGCCGATGACAGGCCAAGTCGTGCCCCGCGACGCCAGGAAGAAATCCTCGGTGGAGGCATGGCGGCGGGCCAGATACAGCCCCAATGTGATGATGCCGATGAGATACAGCGCCACGATGGCGTAGTCGACCCAGGCCATGCCTGCAACCGGCATCATGCCGTCCCCTCCCTGATTTTTGGTTTTGCCCCCGCCCTGGACCCTGTCGCGGGTGGGCCTTGTTCGCCGGCCGGAAGTCCAACCATTCCGCCCTTCATGGCACAGGAAGGGGGGCGGACAACAACAAGAATTCGTATGCGGGGCCCGGGGCGGTTCTGCCGCTCCATGGCGCGCCCGGGCGGGGGCGGCCCAGGGATGGATCGCTATCAGTGAAACTGGTTTCACATATGCATTGAAACTGGTTTCAAAACTGCTATGGTTCTAATGGGATTAATATGCCGAATAACGAGCAACAAACAGAAACAGGGGGCGTAATATGGTTCTACGATCTGTCCCATCCTCCTTGGCGTTGGGCGTCGCCCTTGGCGCCATGGCCTTGGGGGGCCAGTCCGCTTGGGCGGCCGGGCAAGCGGCGCAAAGCACGGATGCCACCGCCGATGGCTCCGGTGAACTGACGGAAGTGGTTGTCGTGGGGTCGCACATCGCGGCGCGCCCCAACATCACCTCGGCTGCCCCCATCACCTCGGTGACGTCGCTGGAAATCCAGCAGTCGGGCGCCCTGAATGTCGAAGACATCCTGAACCGCTTGCCGCAGGTCTCCCCCGACAACCAGCAGACCTATCAGGACAGCGACGGCGCGCAGAAGATCAACCTGCGCCGCATCGGCTTTGGCCGCACCCTGACGCTGATTGATGGTCAGCGGGTGGCGACCAACATCGGCCTCGACGTGAACATCATTCCCGTCGCCTTCCTGGAACGCATCGACGTGTTGAGCGGCGGCGCCTCCGCCGCCTACGGCTCCGACGCGGTGGCGGGCGTGGTGAACTTCATGTTGAAGAAGGAATTCACCGGGTTCCAGGTCAGTGGCAACTACAGCCTCTATGACCATTACAACCAGCGCACCATCGTGCAGCCGGTGGCCGACCGCTATGGCATCGGGTCGCCCAACGGTCAGGCCTGGGATGGGGGGCGTGCCGACATCAACGCCGCCTGGGGCGACAAGTTCGCCGATGGTCGGCTGAACGTGCGCGCTTTCGTGGATTACCGGCGCACCGAACCCGTCCTTTACAAGGATCGTGATTTTTCCAGCTGTGGTCTGATCCAATCCACGACGGATGGCCCGTTGAGCTGCCAGACCTCGACCTACTCGAAGTACGGCTATTTCAGCCCGCAATCCGGCGACAACGCCGGCAAGGTTTTCTCGAACGCCAAGGACGGATCGCAGAGCTTCGTCACCCGCGACCAGACCTATTCCTATAACTCATACGGGAATTACTACCTCCAGCGCCAGGATGAACGCATAAATGGCGGTCTATTCCTGAATTATGATCTGACCGATTCGGTCGAGCTTTACGGCTCCTACCTGATTTCCAGCGACACCTCCTATAATCAGTTCCGGACATCGCGGCTTTACTCGCCTTCGACGTTTGGCGAATCCTCCTATAATATCAATTGCAACAACCCGCTGATGTCGGCGCAGCAGCAGCAGGCGCTGTGCGGCTCGCTCGCGGGCACCAGCACCCTGATGCCGACCGAGGTGCGCTACCAGTTCGACAGCACGCCGCAGCTGAAGGATTATTATTTGAACGAAAACCAGCGCGCGACGGCGGGCTTCCGCGGCAAGGTGCTGGACGCCTGGCACTATGACGTTGGCGGCGTGTACGCGCGGTTCGACAAGACCTACAAGCCGGCCTTCGAGAACCCGGTCTACCAGACGCAGGCCGATTCCCTGAACGTCGTCAACGTCAACGGCACGCCCACTTGCGCCGCCAAGGTTGCCGGCACCAGCCCCAACTGCGTCCCCGCCAACATCTTCGTCGCCAACGGCGGCAGCTCGGCGCTGGTCAATTTCTATGAAGGCGGCTACGGCGGTACGCAGGTGCAGATCGGTAGCCTGTGGGACGTGACCGCCAACCTCAACGGCGACCTGGGGCATTACGGCATCACCAGCCCGCTGGCCAATGACGGCGTGGCCGTGGCCTTTGGCGGTGAGTACCGCAAGGACATGGAGAACAACACCGTCGACGCCGCCTTCGTCAGCAACGCCGGCTATGGCAGCAACTTCAAGGCCAGCCAGAGCGTGAAGGAAGGCTATATCGAGGTCCAGGCGCCGCTGGTGCAGGACAAGCCCTTCGTGCACCTGCTGTCCGCCCAGGGTGGCTACCGCTGGTCCAAGTACGACACCAACCCGGACACATTCACCACCTGGAAGATCGAGGGCACCTACGCCCCGGTGCCGGATGTGACCCTGCGCACCAGCTATAACAAGGCGGCCCGCGCCCCGAACATCTACGAGAACAACCAGTCCATCAGCTTCACCTCAGGCGCCGCGGACCCGTGCGCCGGCAGCAACCCCACGGCCAGCCTGGCCGCGTGCCAGCTGACCGGCGTCACGGCCGCCCAGTACGGTCATATCAAGCAGTGCGACGACAACGCCTGTCTGGCGCGCCAGGGCGGTTTCGTGCTGGACCCGGAAACGGCCCACACCCTGACCTATGGGGCGGTGCTGAAGCCCAGCTTCCTGCCCGGCCTGACCCTGTCGGCGGACCGTTATCTGATCATGATCGACAACTCGATCGGCTTTAACTACGACGATTTCTACAGCAGCAGCTGCGCGCTGTTCGCCACCGCCTATTACTGCGGCCATTTCAACCGCAATCCGGACGGGTCGCTCACCAGCTACGACACCGTGCGGGGTGGCACGCCCAGCACCGGGTTCGTCACCTACGGCAATACCAACAATTACAAGACCTTCGCCGAGGGGTATGACTTCCAGGCCCAATACGTGCTTCCCGTCGAGGATCTGGGCGGTCATCTGGACTTCGACTTCAACGGTTCGCTCAGCACCCGCACGGGCGGTCAGGACACGCCCAACTCGCTGGCCGCCAGCTGTGTCGGCTACTTCGGTCCGCGCTGCAACCAGCCCTTCCCGGCCTGGACGCACAACCTGCGCAGCACCTACATCCGCGATGGCGGCGCCTACAGCGTCTCCCTCAACTGGCGTCACATCTCCGGCGTCACCAACGCCGCCAACAGCAACGACCCGGCCCTGGGCTCCAGCGCCGCCACCCATGTCAGCACCTTCACCGCCATCCCGTCCTATGATTACTTCGACGTGGCCGTTGGCTATATGGTCAACGACCAGATCAGCCTGCGCCTGACCGTCAACAACGTGACGGACAAGATGCCGCCCATCGTGGCCAACTCCTACAACATCTCGCTGGCCCGCTCGAATACCATACCCCAGGTCTACGACGCCTTGGGCCGCATGGTGCAGATGGGCTTCACCGTCTCGTTCTAAGGCCAGTCCGGGCCCCGCACGGCCGATGCCGCGCGGGGCCTGTCTTTTATTGAGGAGCGATCAGCCGATGGGGGATATCTTGGCGGCACCGTCACCCGGGCCTGGACTGTCACCGGGGGTATCCCGGCTGACACGGCGGGGCTTCGCCTCCCTGGCCTTGGCGGCGATGGCGGCCGCGGTGGCGTCCCCGCCATCCGCCCGTTCCGCCGACGTGGCCGGTGGGGACCTTGGTGGCGGCCACCTGCCGCCCCGTTATCCCTTGACCCCGGACGGGCCCGGATGGGACGCCTTCCAGGCCCTGATGGACTACGATCCCCGGACCGACGCCGACGCGCCCTACTATCAATCCCAGGTGCGCCGGGCGCGCCGCATCGCGCCGTTCGCCCCCACCCAGGCGCATCCTGCGCTGGATCCGCTGCCGGGCGTGGCCAGCCTGTCCGACTGTTACGGCCCCCTGGCTGCCGGGGTGTCCGAGGAAACGCTGATGCGCCGGCGCTATGGCGCGCCCTTGCCCGGCGGGGTCCAGGTGCCCCGCATCTTCAGCTATCACGACATCGTTGTGGGTTGGCGCGGCACGGGCCTGATTCCCAATCCCGCCCTGGTGGATGTGGCCCACCGCAACGGCGCCCTGGCCCTGGGCACCATTTTCCAGCCCGACAGCCGCCATTATGACGGCAGCGCCGTGCCCATGCCCAAGGTCGCCCAGCGGCTTGTGGACATGGCGGAGTATTTCGGATTCGACGGCTATTTCGTCAACTTCGAGAATGGGACGGAGGAAGCGGAGGCCCAGGTGCTGGCGTGGATCGCCGCCATGCGCGACGAGGCGCGGCGGCGCGGCTTGGCGGATTTCCATATCCAGTTTTATGACGGCGGCACCGACATGGGCTGGCTCATGCGCCGCCGTGACGACCGTCCGGGCGAGGCCTACGCCAACAGCACCATGCTGGACCAGGGGTGGAGCCGCTACGGCGGGCCGGGCAATTGCTGCTCCGGTGGGCCTATGGCGCCGCTGGAGGTCCGGGCCTACTGCCTGAACAATGGATTCGATCCCCGCGCCACGGCCTATTTCGGGTTCCAGCTCTATCCTGGGCCCGGCTATCTTGGCGCCGCGGCACCCCAGGTCATCCACCCCAACGATGGCGCCTATGCCTACGGCGGCCTGCAGGTCTATAGCGTCGAGGATGGGCTGCGCACCCTGCTGCGCACGGCGCGAACCGCCATGCTGGCGCCGGGGGAAGCGGCGGGCGCGCCGGCCGATCGCCGTATCCTGGGGGCGCTGGAACGCATGTTCTTCAGCGGGCAATCGCAGAACCCGGCCCTGGACAACGCGCCGGACGCGGCACAGGCGCGGGCCTATCTTCCCGGCGCTCGCGGCCGCCACCGCTACACCGATTACGAGCCCGCGTCCCCCAAGGTCACGGACCAGCTGAACCTGCCCATGACCTATGGCATCGCCAACTTCATCGCCGAGCGGTCGGTGATCGGCGCCTTCCCCTTCCTTACCCGCTTCAACACGGGCGAGGGGGACCGTTTCCATGTCGATGGCGCGGTCGTGGCGGAACAGCCATGGTTCAACCTGGGTATCCAGGACATCCTGCCGACGTGGCAATGGCGGGTCGAGCCCATGGCCGGTCCCCGCGCGGGGGCGACGGACCTGTTGGCGGTCGACTACGCCTATGACACGGCGTTCGATGGCGGCTCGTCCCTGGGCGTCACGGGGGTGCTGGGGCCGGCCAACGCCACCCGGATATGGCTGTATAAAACCGCGCTGCCGGTGGGCGCCGTCGCCGACGCGGTGGCCCAGTTGGTGGTGAAGGGGCAGGGGGCCGAGGCGTTGCGCCTGGGCCTGGTCTTTGCCGACGCGCCGTCCACGCCCGTCTGGCTACCCCTGGCCGGCGCGCCTCGGCAGGCGCTGGCGGACGGCTGGTCCCGCCTGACTCTCAGACTGGCCCCCCACCGGGGACGGACGATCGCTGCCGTGCTGTTGGGCGCCGCCTCGGGGAATGGGGCGCCCGTGCCGGTCGACCTCCGCATTGGCGAGTTGTATCTCGGCGCGCCGCCTGAGGATTTCGTGATGCCGGCCCCCCGTGGGCTGATAGCGGAGGCTCGATCCATCACGTCCGGCGCTCGCCGGGCGGAAGTGCGGCTGCGTTGGGCGCCCGACCCGGCGGCGGCTTATCATGACGTCTACGCCGCCGGTGACGGGCCGGACGGATGGGTCTGGCAGGGCCGGGTCACCGGCGTGGCCTATCACGCCGCGGCGGCCCCGGTTGGGGCCGATGGCCGCGTCCGCGTGCGCCTGCGCGCCGCCCCACACGGCTTGGCGGCGCGGCCGGGAACCCCGGCCGAGGTCACCGTGGCGGTCAGTTGATATCGGCCAGGGCACGGTGGTCGCTTTGCCCACCGGCCTGAAGCCCCGTCATTTGTGGAAAGGGCGGCCGGTGGGCCGCCCTGATGTTTGGGATGTCGGGGATCAATTCCGGCGCGGGCCGTGGTCATCTCCGTCCCGGCGGTCGCCGCCGCGATTGTCCCCGCCGCGATGGTCGCCGCCGCCGTGGTCGCCCCCCGGGCCGCCGGGGCCGGGACGGTTGTCGCCAGGGCGGTTGTCATGGTGGTCACCACCCGGGCCGGGGCGGCCGGGGCCGGGACCCGGGTTGTTGTCACGACGATCACCGGGACCGGGGCGGCCAGGACCGGGGCCCGGGCGGTCATCGTGGTGCTCCCACCCCGGACGGCCGGGACCGGGACCGGGGCGGAAGTCGTGGTCGGGATGATAAATGGGACGGGGCGGCGGCACGCGTTCCCAACGGCGGCGCTCGGCGAACCAAGGCCGGTCATGGTAGTAGCGGCCCCAGTAGTCATTGAAGGAAAAGGTGATGATGGGCAGGCCGATGACGCCGCCAAACTGCGGCAGGTAAACCCGCTGGCCCTGGTAGGGGTACAGCACGCTGCCGCCATAGATCCAGCCGCGATAGCCCTGGAAATCCGCGTCGCACCACGACCAGCCGGAGAGGCAACCATAGACGTTGACCGGGGCGCCAGGCGGCAGGCTGGCGATGGCGGGATAACCGCCGCCCGGGCCCGCCCGCAGGATGGTGCCGGTGGCGGTGTAGGCGTATTCCGCCTTGGCGACGGCGGGCAGGGCCATCAGCGCGGTGAACAAGCCGGCGATCAGGTGAAGACGGCGCATGTTCCTGGGACCTTTCTTTTCAAGGCCGGTTCTTCCCGGGGGAGTACCCCGTCCGCGCCCGGCAGGACGGCGGCTACCTTTAAGGGACTGATAATAGGGGACCGATACTCCGCCCCCAATGTGCCCAAAGGATGGCGGTCGAAAGGCGGAGATTTGCAACCGTTTAGGTCAATTGACGGCCGTGCGGCCCGCTTTTCCGGTTGAGCACGGGTATGGGTCGCTCATATAGGCACGTGGGGATTGTGTTCTTTGAAGGGGGCTGAAAAAAATGAACAGAGCAGTGAACGCGGCGGGCATCGCGTTGACCGAACAGTCCGAGGGGCTGAAACTGACGGCCTATCTTTGCCCGGCCGGGCGCCTCACCATCGGCTATGGCCATACCGGGCCCGATGTCACGCCGGGCATGACCATCACCCAGGATCAGGCCATGGATCTGCTGCTCCAGGATCTGGCGACGGCGGGGACGGGCGTGATGGGTGCGGTGACCGTGCCGCTGAGCGACAATCAGTACGCGGCGCTGACGGATTTCGTCTTCAATCTGGGTATTGGCGCGTTGACCCAGTCGACCCTGCTGCGTCTGCTGAACCAGGGCGACCATGCTGGCGCGGCCGCCCAGTTCCTGGTCTGGGACAAGGCGCACGTGAACGGCCAGCTGGTCGCCTTGCCCGGCTTGACGGCGCGGCGGCAAAAGGAACAGGCGTTGTTCCTGACGGCCTGACAAGGGATCGTCCGCCCCATTCCCAGCCGGCGCGTGACAGGCGCCGGGACTCCCGGTATGAGGATGCCGATGGCCATATTGAGGCCGTCGGCATCACACCATCGGATTAATGGGTTCGGTAGTCAGGGGCGCTCATGAACCGCCTGTTTTTTATTGTTTTCAGCGCATTCCTTTGTGTATTCACCGCCGCCCGCGCCGAGCCGGCGGCTCCCCAGCTGGCCAGCCCGTCCGCTTCCGCCACCATTTCGGTCTATGGCGATTCCTTGGCCGATGGGGTGTGGAGCGGGCTTTATGATCGTCTGAAGGCGTCCCCCGACACGCGGCTGCTGCGCCGGTCGCAGCTGGGGGCGGGGCTGACCCGGCCCGACTATGTCACCTGGCGGGCGGAAACGGCCCGCCAGATCGATGAGGCCGGGGACGGCGGCTACGCCATCATCATGTTCGGCGCCAATGACATGCAGGGCGTGCGGGACGAGAACCGCAAGGGTTACCTGTTCAAGTCGCCCGGCTGGACCAACGTCTACACCCAGCGCATCGACTGGCTGCTGCAGACGCTGAAGGATCATCACGTCACCACCATCTGGGTGGGCTTGCCCGTCATGCGCAAGCCGGAAACCAACGAGGACGCCAAGTTCATGACCAACCTCTATGAGACGGAGGTCAAGAAGTATGGCGCCGTGTTCTTGCCCCTGTATCAGGATTACCTGGACGCTGACGGCAACTTCATGCAGCGGATCGACGACAGCCGCCAGAAAAGCCAGCAGTTGCGGTCGGACGACGGCATCCATTTCACCGGCTACGGCTATCAGCTGATCGCAAGCAAGGTGCTGACCCGGGTGCAGCCGGCGACGGCCCCCGCCGCCCCAACCGCGAAGGCGGCGCCCAAGCCGGCCGTGATGCCGGTCCCCCCCGCCATGGCGCCCGCCGGTGGCCCGTCCAGCCGGAGTGTGCCGGGACCCGTCGGTGCCCCCGCAAGCGTCCCCGATGATGCCGCGCATGGGGCGCCGCCGGGGCCCCGCTCCGCCGCCATGCCGGCCCGGTGGTTCTGACCGCATGCGCCGCCTTTTCCCTTTGGGGCTGCTTCTGGCCGTCGTCGCCGCGTGCAGCGGCGCCCCCGTTGGCAGCACGGCCCCGTCGCCCGCCTCGCGCGGGGGCTTGCCGGCCGCCACCGTCCGGTCCGCGCCGCCGGCCCTGCCGCCGCGCGCGCCTTCGCCCTATGACGGCAATGCCGGCTTCGAGCGGCTATTCCAGCGCCTGGCCGCCATCGAGGCTGGGCACGGTGGCACGGTCGATATCCTGCAATTGGGCGACAGCCATACCGCCGGTGGTGTCTTCACCACGCGTTTGCGGGACGCCTTTCAGGAACGCTTCGGCTCCGCCGGGCCCGGCTACATGCCGGCGGGCAAACCCTATATCGGTTCCCGCCGGGCCGACGTGGCGGTGACGCAGGAAGGCAAGTGGCAGTATTTCAACAGCCTCAACGATCCGTCGCCACCGGGCTGGGGCATCACCGGATTCCTGGCCCGCAGCCACTCGCGGGGGGCCGCCATCAGCGTGACACCCAAGGATGGCCTGGGCTTCGACATCGCCGGCGTCACGGTGGTGCGGCAGCCGGGCGGCGGCGACCTGCTGGTGCTGATCGACGACCGGGTGGTGAGGCAGGTTTCGACCCAGGGACCCGCCGGCAGCGCGCAATGGATCACCCTGCCCACCGCTGGCCAGGCGCAGCAGCTGAAGCTGGTGGCCGCCGACGCCCGCCCGGTCGACATCGCCGGCTGGTCGCTGGACCGGGCCCGGCCCGGCGTGGTGATGGACAGCGCCGGCGTGGTCGGCGCCCGCGTCACCACCATGGACCGCTGGAACCCCGATACGGTCGCCTTGGAACTGGCCCAGCGCAAGCCGGACCTGGTCATCCTGGCTTACGGCACCAATGAGGGCTTCGATCCCGCCCTGGACTTGGCCGCTTATCAGGAGCGGTTCAGGGCGGCGGTGCGCAGGGTCAACGCCGGTCCGGTGGCCGTCATCGTCCTGGGCCCCCTGGACGGCCAGGCTGAAGCCGCCGCCTGCAAGAGGGTCGCGGACAAGGACGCGGTGTTCCCGTGCCAGGAGGCGCCGCCGCCGCCCGGCCGGTGCGCCTGGTACACCCCGCCCACCCTGGGCCGGGTGCGGGCCTTGCAGGCCCAGGGCGCCCGCAAGGGCGACTATGTCTTTTGGGATTGGGCGCAACTGATGCCCGGGGCCTGCGGCATGGACCGCTGGGTGCGCCAGCCCGTGCCGTTGGCCCGGCCCGACCATGTCCATCTCACGCCGGAGGGGTACACCCTGACGGCCAACGCCTTCTTCGCCTGGCTGATGGATCAGTACCAGGGCTACATCCAGCCAGGGGCGACGCCGCCGCAGCCGGTCGCCACCGCCGCCGTCCCCGGCCGCTAAGGGTGCGTTCATGCTGTTCCCCACCCTGAATTTCGGCCTGTTCTTCCTGATCGTCTTCGCCCTTGCCTGGGCCCTGGTGCGCTGGCCGCGCGCGCGCGTCGCCTTGCTGTCGGCCGCCAGCTATGTCTTCTATGGCTGGTGGGACTGGCGCTATCTGTTCCTGCTGGCGGGCAGCACGCTGTTCAATTACGCGGCCGGCCATGTCATCTTGCGCCAGTCGACGCCGCGCGGCGCCAAGCTGGCGGTATCGCTGGCGGTGGCGGTGAACCTGGGCCTGCTGGGCTTTTTCAAGTACGCCGACTTCGCCAGCCATGCGGCCAACGATACCCTGACGCTGCTGGGCTTGCCGGTCCGCGTCGGCTTCCTGGACATGGTGGTGCCGGTCGGCATCTCCTTCTTCACCTTCCACGGCATCTCCTACCTGGTGGACCTCTACCGCGGCACGCTGAAGCGGCCGGCCGGGCTGATGCAGCTGGTGCTCTACATCTCCTTCTTCCCGCAACTGGTGGCCGGCCCCATCGTCCGCGCCTCCCACTTCCTGCCACAGATCGGGGAGCGGCCGGAACCGGACGACATCCGCGCCACGCGCGCCTATCTGCTGATCCTGGGGGGGCTGTTCAAGAAGGTCGTGGTGGCCAATTACCTGGCGACCGACCTGGTGGACGCCGTGTTCATGGATCCCGACCGGTACGGCGCCCTGGACCTGTTGCTGGCCACCTATGGCTACGCCCTGCAGATCTATTGCGACTTCAGCGCCTATACCGACATCGCCATCGGCCTGGCGGCCCTTCTGGGCTTTCGCTTCCCCCAGAACTTCAACCAGCCCTACCGCTCCGCCTCGTTGCGGGAGTTCTGGCGGCGTTGGCACATCTCCCTGTCGTCCTGGCTGCGTGACTATCTCTACATCCCCTTGGGTGGCAACCGGGGCGGTACGTGGAATCACTGCCGCAACCTGATGATCACCATGCTGCTGGGCGGCCTGTGGCACGGCGCCAACTGGACCTTCGTCATCTGGGGCGCGCTGCACGGCGGCATGTTGGTGGCGGAGCATCTGGTGAACAAGGTCCGGGCCCTGACCATGGGTGAGTGGGAAGCGCCGGCGTTCAAGGGGTGGCGCCGTGGGTTGGCTATCGCCGCCACCTTCCATTTCGTCTGTTTCACCTGGATCTTCTTCCGCGCGCCCACCTTGGATTTGGCGGGACGCTTCCTGGCGGGCTTCGGCCGCTGGACCATGCCGCCCACCGCCATCACGCCGCTGGCCGCCACCTTGATCGCGGGTGCGCTGGCGTCCCAGTTCTTGCCGGCCGATCGTCTGGCCCGTATCGAAGAGGCCGTGCGCCGCCTGCCCCTGGCCGCCTGGGGCGCGGCCGTGGGCCTTGCCGTGGTGCTGATCCAGGCCTGCGCGCCGGATGGCGTGGCGCCGTTCATCTACTTCCAGTTCTGAGGGGCGACGATCTATGCGCACCACCCCCCCGCCCATCGGACGGCCATCGCCGCGCCCCCGCTACAATCCCGCCGAGGTGATCGACGGCGCGGCGCCCGCCCGCCTGCGGTCCGTCGTCCTGTCCTTGGCGTCGGCGTCGCTGGTGGCGCTGGTCCTGGGGGCCAAGCCGCTGGGCGACTGGGTCAATGGCCTGCCCATCAACGCCTTTACCGACCAACTGTCCGGCTGGGTCCAGACCTGGCAGGAGTGGATGGACGCCATCGGTGTGGGGCGCCTGTTCACCAGCGTGCAGTCCCTGTTCCGCTGGTTCCAGGGTTTGCGGTTCTGACACCTGTGCCCAGGGGGAGCGGTGACGGGAAGCCCTTGCGCAGGGGGCTGCGGCGGCCATATGCTTGCACGATGATAGTCGCGGAACCATCTTCCGCTGTGCCTGAAGGCCGGCCCCATGCAGCGCAAGAGCTTTGAAGACCTGACTTGCCCCATAGCCCGCAGCCTGGAACGGGTGGGGGAGTGGTGGAGCATCCTGATCCTGCGCGACGCCTTCCATGGCCTGACGCGTTTCGACCAGTTCCAGAAAAGCCTGGATATCGCCCCCAACATGCTGACCCGCCGTCTGGCGGCCCTGGTCGATGCCGGCCTGATGGAAAAGCGGCAATACAGCGAACGGCCACCCCGGCATGAGTATGTGCTGACGGAGCGGGGCCGTGATTTCCGCGAGGTCATGCTGGCGCTGCTGGCCTGGGGCAACCGCCATTTCGCGCCCGAGGGGCCGGCCGTGCAATTGGTCGACACGGTCACCGGCCTGCCCGCCGACCTGATGCTGGTCGACCGCGCCAGCGGCAAGCCCGCCACCAGCCGTGACTTCCGCCTGATGGCCGGCCCCGCCGCCGACGACGGTGTCCGCCAGCGCTACGCGCCCAAGGCGAAGGTTGCCGCCGGCGCCTGAGGCCGGTCAAAGTGGCAAGCCCTAGGCCAAAGGGCTAGGGCTTGGTGGATTTGTTAAATCCGCCGCTCCGGCTGCTGGACCATTGCCCTATTCACTAAGAATTATGGTTGCGCCTAACGGTCAGTGTTAGGTTTGATGCGTCATTTCGGCGGTGCACACATAATATTTGTGTCTGAATCCGCCGATTCTCTGTCATCGATTTGGGGAAATTCCATCGATGAGGATTGCGCAAATCGCCCCCCTTTATGAATCGGTGCCGCCGACGTACTATGGTGGTACGGAAAGGGTAATAGCTTATTTGACCGACGCGCTGGTGGGCCTGGGGCACGACGTCACCCTGTTCGCCAGCGGTGAGTCCCGGACCAAGGCGACGCTGGCGCCCATGCGGCCCAAGGCCCTGTGGCTGGACGACGCGCCTCTGAAGTCGCCGGTGGCGGCCCATCTGGCCATGCTGGAGCAGGTGCGCCGCCGGGCGGACGATTTTGATGTCCTTCACTTCCACCTCAGCCACTTCCTGCACTTCCCCTTTTTCGGGGAATGCGTCCAGCGCACGGTGACCACGCCGCACGGGCGGCTCGATTATGCCGATCTGGCGCCGGCCTATCGCTTGTGGCCGCGCTATCCCATGATCTCCATCTCCGACCGGCAGCGGCGGCCCTTGGCGGACGCCAATTGGCTGGCCACCGTCCATCACGGCCTGCCGCCGGACCTGTATCGCCCACCCCAGGGACGGCCGGGCGGCAGCGGCGGCTATCTGGCCTTCCTGGGCCGCTTTTCGCGCGACAAGCGGCCGGATCGCGCCATCGATATCGCCGAACGCGCCGGCCTGCCGCTGAGGTTGGCGGCCAAGGTTGGGGACGATGACCGGACCTATTTCCACGAGCAAGTGGAGCCCCGGATCGATGGCAAGACCATCCGCCATGTGGGCGAGATCACCGATGACCAGAAGCCGGACTTCCTGGGGGATGCCGCGGCCCTGCTGTTGCCCATTGATTGGCCCGAACCCTTCGGCCTGGTGGTGATCGAGGCGTTCGCCTGCGGCACCCCCGTCATCGCCTGGGACAATGGCGCCATGCCGGAGATCATCGACCAGGGCGTCACCGGCTTTGTCGTCACCTCAATTGAGGAGGCGGTGGACGCGGTCGCGCGGGCCCGGACGCTGGATCGCGCCCGTATCCGACAGGTGTTCGAACGACGCTTTTCCGCCACGGCCATGGCCCGCACCTATGTGGCCGCCTACGAGGTCCTGATGAGGGACGGCAGCGCGACCGGCGCCCGCGCCGTGGCCCACACATCGCTTTGACCCCGTCCGGCACCTCGCGAGAATCCCATGGCAGTCCTTGATGAACGACAGCTGGACCCGGCGATCGGTCTGGCCGGCCCTGACGGCAGTGGTCCGCGGGAAACCTTTCGCCTGTTCGCGCTGAAGCATGGCGACTGCTTCGTCGTGGCCGACGCCCATGGCGACATCCAGGGACAGGGCGACGGCCTGTTCGTGGATGACACCCGTATCCTGTCCCGCTACCAGTTGCGCATCGCGGACAAGGAACCCTCGCTGCTGGGCGCCTCGCTCAGCGAGGACAACATCCTGTTCACCGCCAACAGCACCAATGTGCCCATGCCCGCCGCCGGTGGCGGCATGACCCTGTGGGGCGTCATCCATATCGAGCGCACGCGCATTCTCTGGCAGAACCGGATGTATGAGCGGGTGACCCTGTCCAATTTCGGCGGCAGCGACATCGTGGTACCGCTGGCCTTCATCTTCGCCGCGGATTTCCGCGACATGTTCGAGGTTCGGGGATCCACCCGCCCGCTACGCGGCCGTACGCATGAGGCCCAGCTCTCGGGCGATGGCGTGACGCTCAGCTATGAGGGGCTGGACCATGTGACGCGCCAGTCCAACCTGTCCTTTTCCCAGGCGCCCGACCGCTTGCAGGGCGATCGCGCCGTTTTCAACGTCACCTTGCCCACCCGAGGGCGGCATGTCCTGTACATCGAGGTGGGGACGGAGCGCACCGCCACGCCCAGCCGGGTGCGGTTCCGTGCCGCCGCCGTGCGGGCCCGGCTGGAGATGCGCACCAAGCGTCGGCGTGGCGCCAGCGTCTACAGCTCCGGCCGGGTGTTCAACGACTGGCTGGCGCGGGCCCAGGCCGATACCGCCCTGTTGACGACGGAACTGGCGACGGGGCCCTATCCCTATGCCGGCATTCCCTGGTTCTCCACCGCCTTCGGCCGCGACGGCATCATCTCGGCCTTGCAGATGATGTGGCTGAACCCCCGGTTGGCCAGGGGGGTCCTGGCCTTTCTCGCCACCCACCAGGCGACGGAGACGGCCCCCTTCAGTGATGCCCAGCCGGGCAAAATCCTGCACGAGACGCGCAAGGGGGAAATGGCGGTGCTGCGCGAGCTGCCCTTCGGCCGCTACTACGGCAGTGTCGATACCACCCCACTCTACATCTACTTGGCGTCGGTCTATGCCGACCGTACCGGCGACATGGCCTTCATCGACCAGTTGTGGCCGTCCCTTTGCGCCGCGGCGGCGTGGATGGAGGGGGCGGGGGACCAGAACGGCGACGGATTCGTCGACTATCAGCGCGCGGAGGAATCGGGCTTGGCCAACCAGGGTTGGAAGGACAGCTTCGACAGCATCCAGCATGCCGACGGTAGCCTGCCCGAGGGGCCCATCGCGCTTGTCGAGGTCCAGGGCTATGTCTATGCCGCCTATTGCGGCCTGGCGCGCCTGGCCACCCGCCGGGGAGAGGACGCGCAGGCCACCTATTGGCAGCAGCGGGCCGAGGCCCTGCGCCAGGCGGTGGAAACCCATTTCTGGATGGAGGACATGGGCTTCTACGCCCTGGCGCTGGATGGCAGGGGCCGGCCCTGCCGCGTGCGCGCCTCCAACGTCGGGCATCTGCTGTTCGTGGGCCTGCCCTCGCCGGAACGGGCGCAGCGGGTGGCCGACCAGTTGCTGGCCGGATCCTTCCACACCGGTTGGGGCATCCGCACGCTGGCGGATACCGAGGCCTGCTTCAATCCCATGTCCTACCACAACGGGTCTGTCTGGCCGCACGACACCGCGATTTGCGCCGCCGGTCTGGCCCGCTACGGCGTGCGCGCCGGCGTGGTGAGGCTGATGAGCGACACGTTCGAGGCGGCGGTGCGTTTCGGCATGCGCCTGCCAGAGCTGTTCTGTGGATTCCCGCGGGAACAGGGGGAAACGCCCATCGCCTATCCAGTGGCCTGTGTGCCCCAGGCCTGGGCGGCCGGCGCCGTTTTCATGCTGCTGCAAGCCTGCCTGGGCATCGAGGTGGATGGCTGGCGGGGCGAAATCCATGTCAACCGGCCCAAGTTGCCCATCGGTATCGATCAGCTGACGGTCCGCCGGGTGACGGTGGGGGAACACACCGTGGACCTTTCCTTCCAACGCGTCGGCGGGCAGGTCATCGCCTCCATCGCCGACCATGAGGAGGGGCTGGTGCCCCTGATCGTTCGCTCGTGACCGGCGGGGGCTGCTTGCGCGGGCCTAAGCGTTTTTGCTGTTCTGGCTTTATCCCCGGCGCCTTTTTTGGAACACAATCTCGACTCTAGAATTAATATAAGAATATTGAAGCGTTAACCAGTAGAAATGGCCGATACGCCTATATCCGTTCGGCCCGCGCGATATATGACCGGATATTCGTGATCATAATACCAGGTCATAACCTTCTTAACCGCTAGGTATGGGTGCATCACCATGATGGACATCGATTTGGGTGCGTTGCTGACGCAGGAGCCCGCCGCCGTCTACCTGGTGGGGGCCAGCCTACTCTTATCCGTTGCCGCACTTATCCTTTCCACCGCCCTGCTGCTGCGCTGGAGCCGCAGCCGGCCCCCGGCGATGGACGAGGCCACCATTCCCACGTATGAGGAAACCCGCCGTCAGGTGAGGGCGGCCCAGGCCCCGGCGGCTGAGCCCCCCGTGGCCGGCGCGCGCGCGGCCCATGTCGCCCGGCGCGCGTTGCGCTCCTCCTCTCCGGGCGAGGGCATCGCCACGGACCGTTTGGGGACCTGGACGCCGGACATGTTGCGCCACCTGCTGAAGACGGAACTGCCAGGCGCGCAGGTCATCGTTGTGTCCAACCGGGAACCCTTCATCCACGACCTGGAGGAAGGGGGCGGGGTCAAGCTGCGCGCGCCGGCCGGGGGGCTGGTGGCGGCCCTGGATCCCGTGATGCGCGCCTGTTCCGGCACCTGGATCGCCCATGGCAGCGGGTCTGCCGACCGCCTGACGGTGGATGGGGACGACCGCATCGCCGTGCCACCCGACAATCCGTCCTACACCCTGCGCCGCGTTTGGCTCAGCGAGGCGGAGGAGAAGCACTATTATTACGGCTTTTCCAATGATGGCCTTTGGCCACTGTGCCATGTCGCCTTCACCCGGCCCAGCTTCAACGCCGACGACTGGGCGGCTTATGAGGCCGTGAACCGCCGCTTCGCCGACGTGGTGGTGGAGGAGGCGCGGGACGAGCGGCCGGTGGTCCTGATCCAGGATTATCACTTCGCCCTGCTGCCCCGGATGATCCGGGAGCGGCTGCCGGACGCCGGCATCATCACCTTCTGGCACATTCCCTGGCCCAACGCCGAGATCTTCGGCATCTGCCCCTGGCGGGAACGGATCCTGGACGGCCTGTTGGGCAGTTCGGTGGTGGGATTCCACACCCAGTACTACTGCAACAACTTCATCGAGACGGTGGACCGCTTCCTGGAAAGCCGGATCGAGCGCGATGCCGCCGCCGTCACCTTTGGTGGCCACACCACCCACGTCCACGCCCATCCCATCTCCATCGAATGGCCGCCGGCGTCGCTTTCCCGCCAGCCGCCCGTGGCTGCCTGCCGCCGTGCCATCTTCGAGCGCTTCAACCTGCCCACGCATGTGAAGCTGTGCGTCGGGGTGGAGCGGTTCGACTACACCAAGGGCATCATCGACCGCTTCCGTGCCGTGGAGGAACTGTTCAAGCGTCAGCCAGAATGGATCGGCCGCCTGGTGATGCTGCAGGTGGCGGCCCCCAGCCGCACGGCGCTGCCGGCGTACCAGCAATGCCAGCGGGAATGCCTGGACTATGTGGATGAATTGAACGCCCGCTATGGTCGCGACGGCTATCAGCCCATCCACATGCTCAATGAGTCCTATGGCAAGGATGAGGTCTACGGCCTGCTGCGCGCCGCCGACCTGTGCATGGTCACCAGCCTGCACGACGGCATGAACCTGGTGGCCAAGGAATTCGTCGCGGCGCGGGAGGATGAGCAGGGCGTGCTGGTGCTCAGCAGCTTCGCCGGGGCTTCCAAGGAACTTCCCGAAAGCATCATCATCAACCCCTACGACACCTCCGGGATGGCCGACGCGCTGCTGCGCGGCCTGACCATGTCGCCTGAGGAACAGCGCGAGCGGATGCGCCGCATGCGCGAGACGGTGCGCGAAAACAACATCTACCGCTGGGCGGGCAACATGCTGCTGGACGGCGCCCGCCTCCGCAAACGCCACCATACCGCCCATGTCACGGCCAAGCTGGCCAAGCAGCAGTCCGGGCGCCACGGCCTGGGCCGCAACGTGGTGCGCCTGGTCGGCATGGGGAAGGGAAAGAACGTTGAGCCCAGCCATTACTGACAGCCCGCCCCCAACCGCCCCGGCGCCGGCCGCCGGCGACGGTTGGGCCCTGTTCCTGGATATCGACGGCACGCTGCTGGAACACCACAGGGACCCGACCGGGGTGGTGGTGGACCAGGACCTGCGGGACCTGCTGACCCGCCTGGATCGCCGCTTGGGTGGGGCGGTGGCGGTGATCAGCGGTCGCTCGCTGGCGTCCATCGACACTTTGTTCCAGCCCATGCGGTTGCGCGCCGGCGGCCTGTTCGGCATCGAGATGCGCCTGTCGCCGGCGGATCCGGCGGTCGCCGCACCGGAACCGCCGGCCCTGGCCGCCCTCGCGGCGCGCGCGCACGCGGAATTCGGCCATGTCCGGAGCATCGTCATCGAGCGCAAGGGGCCGGTGCTGGCCATCCATACCGGGCCGGCGCCCGGCACGCTGGACGAGGTCACCCGGTTGGCCAAGGCGGCGCTACCCGGCCTGCCCCCGGGCTATCGCATCGTGGAGGGCAATGTCGGGGTGGAACTGATGCCGGCCCAGGCACTGAAGGGCGACGCCGTGGGCCGCTTCATGGCGACGGAGCCTTTCAAGGGGCGCCGGCCCATCTTCATTGGCGACGACGTGCCCGACGAACACGCGTTTGAGAGCGTCCATAGGCTGGGTGGGGTCGCCGTCAAGGTGGGCCGGCCAGAGCAGGCGACGGCCGCCCCATACGCCCTGGCCGATGTCGCCGCCGTCCGCGCCTGGCTGGGCGACCCCCAGTTTCCGCTGCTGGACAGATTGGCGCGACAGGAGGGAAGGCCGCTGCCGGCGACGGAGACGCCGCCTCGTCTTTCGCGTATGGCGGGGCTTATGTGATCCAATGCACGACTTGACGGTCGCCAGGTGCCGCGCCACCGTCTGATGCTCGCCCAGGTTTAGCGGCCGTCCGGCGCGCATACCTCGGCGGTCCCTGCGGCGGAGGGCGGCTTCATGACCATTTCGGATTGGCTGCTGGACCCGTCCGGCCTGACGCCGCACGGCTTTTGCCTCAGTTGGCTGCCGGGTCTCATCTGGCTGCATGCCGGGTCGGATGCCATCATCGGCTTGTCCTATTTCTCCATCCCCCTGACCCTGGCCTGGTTCGTGCGCCGACGCGACGATCTGGCCTACCGCTGGGTGGGGCATCTGTTCGTGGCCTTCATCCTGGCCTGCGGTCTGACCCACATCCTTTCCATCATGACGCTCTGGGTGCCGGCCTATGGGGCGGAGGGCGTGGTAAAGGGGATGACGGCGCTGCTGTCCGTGGCCACCGCCGCCATGCTGTGGCCCCTGGTGCCGCGGGTTCTCGCCCTGCCCACTCCAGCGCAGCTGAGCCGCCTGAATGCCCAACTGAGCCGCACGATTGAAGAGCAGGAACGGACCGCCGCCTTGTTGCGCGACAGCGAGGCCAAGGTGCTGGCCGCCAATTCCGACCTGGAGCGCAGGGTGGCCGAGCGCACGGCGGAACTGAGCGCCGCCAATACCCGGCTGACGGCCGCGCTCGCCGAACGGGCGGCGGCGCTGGACGCGCTGGCCAGCAGCGAGGCGGAGTACCGCGCCAGCTTTGAGGCGGCCGCCGTGGGCAAGGTGCAGGTCAATCCGCAAACGGGACGGCTGCTGCGGGTGAACACCGCCTTTGCCGGCATGCTGGGCTATGACCCGGCCGAACTGGCCACGCGGGTGGATTGGTCGTCCCTGCTGTGGGCGGAGGATCGCACGGCCGAGGGCCTGGAATTCGCGCGCCTGCTGTCGGGCGAGATCAGCGTCTATGTGCGCGAACTACGGTTCCGGCGCCGGAACGGGTCGCCTGTCTGGGGCCGCGTGTCCGCCACCCTGGTGCGCAAGGCCGGCGCCCGTCTGCCGCCCCTGATGCTGGCGGTGGTCGAAGATATCGACACCATGCACAAAACCGCCCTGGCCCTGAGGGAAAGCGAGACCCGCCTGCGTCTGGCGGCGGAGGGCGCCAAGCTGGGCATCTGGGAAATGGACTTGGCCCGGGGCCTGTGTTGGGTGGACCGGCGCACGGCGGAGGTGACGGGCGGCACCCTGCCGGCGGAAACCTGGTTCCCCATGGCCGGCCCCGAATACGCCGCCTGGGCCGATTGGATCCACCCCGACGACCGGGAGGAGCGGGCGGGGGGCTTGCGCCTCTTGCAGACGGGGGCGGCGGAACTGGTCCAGGTGCAGTACCGCGTACGCCGGGCCGACGGGGATCCGGGTGGGGAGCTGGACACGGGCGGGGGATCGGATCAGTGGATCTGGTTTTCCCACCGCAGTGCCATCGTGGCGCGCGACCCCGTCACCTGGACGCCCACCCGCGCCACCAGCGTGCTGATCGACGTGACCGAGAGGGCAACGGCGGAGGCGGCGCTGCGCGAGGCCAAGGCGGATCTGGAAGTCGTGGTGGCAGAACGCACCGCGGCGTTGAAGCAGCGCGACCTGCTTCTGCGCGAGGTCTATCATCGGGTGAAGAACAATCTGCAAGTGATTGATGGATTGGTCATGATGCAGGCCGCGCAGTTGACGGACCCGAACGCGCGTCAGGCTCTGATGGGGTTGCGCAGCCGTGTGTATGCCCTGGGGCTGGTGCATCAGCAGTTGATGGCCTCCCCCGACCTACAGACCTTCGATATCGCACCTTTCCTGGATGAACTCGCCACCAACATCCTGCAGGCGGGGGCGGACGAGGGGGTGACGCTGGATATCGACGTCTGCCCGCTGACGGTCAATTTGGATTTCGCCATTCCGCTGGGCTTGCTGGTGACCGAACTGATTACCAATTCGCTGAAACATGCCTTCCCCAACGGGACCGGGACCATTACGCTGCGTATGCGGCCGCAGGGGGAGGGCGGCGTCCTTGTGGTGGTGGCGGACGACGGCGTCCCCTCACTGTCGAACGGACACGGGCCGGCGATGGCGGAGGAACCGGGCGGCTATAGACGCGGCCTGGGCGGCACCCTGGTCAAGGGACTGGTGGCACAGCTGGATGGAACAATAGCGATGCGGTTTGATAAAGGGACCCGGGCCGACATCCTGCTGCCCACACCGATGGTGGCGTCATGAATGCCCTGGAAGATTGCGTCCTGGTGGTGGATGACGAATTTCTGATCGCCGAAACCCTCAGCATCCAGATCCGTGATATGGGCCTCAAAGTGTGCGGCACCGCCGCCACCGCTGCCGAGGCCATCGCCCTGGCCCAGGCCAACCGGCCCCGCCTGGTGCTGATGGACATGCGGCTGAAGGGGGCCGGCGACGGCGTGGATGCCGCGCTGGCCATCCACGAACTCGTTGGTTCCAAGGTCATTTTCATCACCGCATCCCGCGAGCCGGCGACGCTGGAGCGGATCAGGACCGATCACCCCGCCGCCATCCTGTACAAGCCGCTGTTTGGCCGCCAGTTGCATACCGTGGTGCGGGAGGTGCTGGCCGCCGCCGATCAGGACTGCGCCTGATCATCGACCCGGCCCACCAGCCCGGCCGACAGGGGCACCAGCAGCATCAACCCGCTCAACAGGGTGAAGGCGGCCGGTAGGCCCAATCCCCGGGCGATGAAACCGATCAGCGCCGGCCCGCCCAGCATGCCGGCATAGCCGGTCGCCGTCATCCCGGCCACGGCCAGCGCCGGCGGCATCACCCGCTGGCGTCCGGCGGCGCTGAACAACACCGGCACCAGATTGGCCGCCCCGGCGCCGATCAGCAGGAAGCTGGAGAAGGCCAGGGGCGTCCAGGGGGACAGCAGCAGCACGGCCAGCCCGGCGATCGTCGCGACGCCCCCCCACAGCAGGACCCGCCGACCGCCCAGCATCGCCACCACGCGATCGCCGGTCAGGCGCCCGGTGGTCATGGCCAAGGAAAACAGGGTGTAGCCCAGGCCCGCCTGGGTGGGGGCGACGCCGCGCTGGTCGGTCATCAGCAGGGCGCCCCAGTCGAGCAGGGCACCCTCGGTCATGAAGGTGACCAGGGCCAGGATCCCCAGCATGATGACGATGCCGCGCGGTCGCACGAACAGGGGGGCCCGTTCCCCCTCCGCCGCGCGGGTGCGGAGCAGGCGGGGGGAGGCCAGCGCCAGCAGGACCAGGACCAGGGCCGCGCCCAACCAGGCGGCGGCCCAGGGCGCCAGGCCTGAGGCCAGCAGCAGTGTCATGCCGCCGGACCCGGCGAAGCCGCCGACGCTGAACAGCCCGTGGAAGCCGGACATCAGCGGCCGGTCGGCATCCCTTTCCACTTCCGTCGCATGCACGTTCATGGCGACGTCGAGGGTGCCCAGCGACGCCCCGAAGACCAGCAGCGCCGCCGCCATGCCCATCAGGGTGTCGACCGTCGCCAGCGCCGGCAAGGCCAATGCCATGCCCAGGCCGCCCACCAGGATGACGGGCCGCGTGCCGTAGCGGTTGCTTAAGGGCGCCGTCGCGGGCATGGCCACCACCGACCCGATGCCCAGGCAGAGCAGCAGCAGGCCCAAGGCCGCATCGTCCACGCCCAGGCGCGCCTTGGCGTAGGGCACCAGCGGGGCCCAGCAGGACAGGCTGAAGCCGGCGGCCAGGAAAGCCAGCCGGGTGGCCAGCCGCGAGGCCGGGCTGTTGGTGGAAAGGGAGAGGACGGTCATGTCTCTACGGGCTGGAAAGAAGCGTCTGGCCGCTGTCGACACGGCCCCATGCCATCGCCAGGGCCTCCCGGGCCGTCGACAAGTTCAGTTCCATACCCTTGCAACGCCTGCCCTCTTGGCCCCGAGACCGTCTGTTGCGCCAGCGATCCATTTGCCGGACAGGTTACAAGATATCTTCCAAATCAATTTTAACAATAGCTGAGGGGCTTCTAGGATCGGCGGTGACGTACCCCAGAGTGCGCACTAGGGAAGAAAACGGAGAAGTAGGCGATGCCTCAGTCCTCAGCGCGCGATGATCGCGCCCCTCAAAACCGGGCTGGGCGGCCCATCCTCGTCCTCGGCGGCGGCATCGGTGGCATGTCCTTCGCCATCAGCGCGCGCCGGGCCGGCTGGCCCGTGCATGTGGTGGAGGCCGACCCCAACTGGCGTGTCTATGGCGCCGGCATCACCGTGACGGGCCCCACCTATCGCGCCTTCCGCACCCTCGGGATCCTGGGGGATCTGAAGGCCCAGGGCTATCATGTCACCCAGGGCGGACGTCTCTGCACCCCCGATGGCACGCCCGTGGCCGACCTGCAGGACAAGCCCATCCAGCCCGACCTGCCGGTTTCCGGGGGCATCATGCGCCCCGATCTGCACACGGTGCTGGCCCGCCTGACGCGGGAAGCCGGGGTCACCGTCAGCCTGGGCCTGACCGCCACCGAATGGACCGATCATGGCGACCGGGTGGAGGCGCGGTTCAGCGACGGCAGCAGCGGCACCTATGACTTCGTGGTGGCGGCCGACGGCGCCTTTTCCAAGGCGCGGCAATTCCTGTTCCCCGCCGCGCCCAAGCCCGCCTATACCGGCCAGTATTGCTGGCGCGTGGTGGCCAAGCGCCCGCCCGAGATCGACCGCTCCCACTTCTTCGTGGGCGCGCCCGTGACCTGTGGCCTGGTGCCGGTGTCGCAGGACCTCATGTATATGTGGCTGCTGGAAAACGTCCCGGCCATGCATTGGGTGGATGAGGCCACGGCCTACAAGCGCTTGGCCGAACTGCTGGCGCCGTTCGGCGGCCCGGTGGCGGCGGTGCGCGAGAGCCTGGGCCCCGACAGCCTGGTCAATGTCCGCCCCCTGGAGGCCGTACTGCTGCCCAAGGAAAGCTGGTTCAAGGGCCGCAGCATCCTGATCGGCGACGCGTCCCACGCCACCACGCCGCACCTGGCGTCCGGCGCCGGCATCGCCGTGGAGGACGCCCTGGTCCTGGCGGAGGAATTGCAGCGCCATGACGACGTGCCCGCCGCGTTCCAGGCCTTCACCGACCGGCGTTTCGAACGCTGCCGGCTGGTGGTGGAAAGCAGCGTCGCCATCGGCAAGGCGCAGCAGGACCATGTATCGCCCGAGACCATGGGCGGCATGATGGCCAGGGCGCAGGCGGCCCTGCTGGCCGACATTTGATCCGCCCCATCCCTAGGAAATCAGAACCATGACCAGTGACTCTGGCTTGCCCCCCGTCCGCCGTGTGGTGACGGGGCACGACGCCGACGCCCGCGCCATCTTCAAGTCGGACGATGAGTTTCCGACCAAGCGCATCCCTTCCGGTGATGCCGCGTTCACGCTGATCTGGACCACGCCCACGGTTCCCGCCGACAACAACGATGAGACCGACGGCCGCCTGCGCGACGCCGGCCTCACCCTGAACCACGGGTCCGTCATCCGGGTGGTGGATATGCTGCCGGGCGGCACCTCCCCCATGCATCGCACCAACAGCATCGACTACGGCATCGTCCTGTCGGGCGAGGTGGAACTGGAGCTGGACGACGGCGCGAAGAAGACCGTGGGCGCCGGTGGCATCATCATCCAGCGTGGCACCATCCATCTGTGGCGCAACCCCAGCGCCGACACGCCCTGCCGTATCGTCTTCATCCTGATCGAGGCGCCGCCCTATCTGCACGACGGCCAGCCCCTGGCCGAAGACAAGCCGGAGCATAAGTGACGGGGCGCCACGGGCCATGGCCCGTGGCGCTTTCTCTAGGACGCGGGTGGACTGGAAACCGGGCAAGCCAAACCACCGGCTGGTGGCGCCCGGCCTTTGAGGATGAACAAGAATGTATGAGCCGTTTCCCGGAAACTACGTCTGGAACCTGTCCACCAACCTGGCGCTGATGTGCGGCGGCAATATCGGTGAGATCGACGCCGCCTGCCGCCCCATCCGGGAGGCGGCGGCGCGGGGGGAGGACGCCGGCACCGCCCGCTTTTTCGACAGCTGGCTGGCCGTGGCCCAGCAGGTGGAAAAAAACGCCGAGGCGGACGAGGCCGCCGGCCGCCTGCTGTCGGCGGCGGAGAAGTACGGCCGCGCCTCCACCTACTACCTGACGGCGGAGCGTATGCAGGCCCGCGACCACGCCCCGCGCAAGCAGGCGTACCGCAAGGGCCTGGACCTGTTCGCCAAGCGCGTCCGGCTGGGCCGCGAGAATTGCGAATTCGTGGAAATCCCCTACGAGGGCGCCAGCTACACGGGCCTCTTCATCAAGGCCCCCCCGGGGCCTGACGGCCGCCCGGCGCCCTGCCTGGTCAGCTGCAACGGCCTGGACAGCATGAAGGAGCAGATCTACTACGCCGGCAACGCCCAGGCCTTCCTGAAGCGCGGCGTGTCCACCCTGCTGATCGATCAGCCCGGCACGGGCGAGGCGCTGCGCCTGCGGGGCTTGCCTGGTGTCCACGACAGTGAGCGGTGGGCCTCGGCGGCGCTGGAGTATCTGCTGACCCGGGATGACGTCGACCCGCGGCGCATCGGCATGTTCGGCCTGTCGCTGGGCGGCTACTACGCCCCGCGGGCGGCGGCGATGGAACCGCGCTTCGCGCTGTGCGCCGTCATGGGGGCCAACCACAACTGGGGCGAAATGCAGAAGCGCCGCCGCCAGCGGGAGGGGGAGAACCCCGTGCCCCACTACTGGGACCATGTCATGTGGGTGTTCGGCAAGCCGGACATCGACAGCTTCATGGCGTGGGCGCCCGCCATGTGCCTGGACGGCGTGGTGGAGAAGATCCGGGTGCCCTTCCTGGTCACCCATGGCGAGGGGGATCGCCAGATCCCGCTGGAATACGCCCACCAGTCCTACGACCAGGCGGTGAACAGCCCCAACCGCCACCTGCATGTGTTCCGCGCCACGGATTTCGAGGTGGAGCATTGCGGCGCCGACAACGGCACCATCTCGCGCGACTATATCGCCGACTGGGTGGCGGAGACCTTCGGCTGCTCCGTCGGCTGATGCGGGGACGGGAAAGGGCGCCGGCTCCCGTCGGGCCGGCGCCCTTTCGCCTACTTGCCCATGTGGGGCCGGAACAGGCGAAATCGTTCCGTTATCAGAACGATGACCAGGGCGCCAATACCGCAACCCAGGAAGCCACCGATCAGGGGCAGGGTGGTGCCGTCGAAATGCTGGCTGATGACAAAGCCGACGAGGGCGCCCACCACGGTGCTGATGAAGCCCTGGACGGAGGCCGCGGTGCCGGCGATGGCGCCCAGCGGTTCCATGGCCATGGCGCCGAAGTTGCTTGCCGCCAGGCCGAAGCAGAACATGGTCAGCGCCTGCAGCGTGGTGAAGGTCACCAACTCCTCGCCGTGCCGGGCCACCGCCGTGTGGATGCCGGCGAACACGATGAAGCCCAGCAAGGCGGTGTGCGACATCCGCCGCGTTCCCACCCGGATGACCAGGCGCGCGTTCAGCAGGGCGGATACAGCCAGCGCCATGCCGGTCAGGGCGAAGATCAGCGGGAACAGGGCCGGCGCCTTGAACACGGTGTCAAAGATGGGCGGCAGGCTGTTGATGTAGGCGAACACGGCGCTCATCATCAGGGTCTGCGCCAGCATGTAGCCCACCGCCTGCCGCTCCGTCACCGTCTGGCGGGCGGCGGCCAGGATGCTCTTCACGTTAATCGGCCGGCGGTATTCCGGGTGCAGCGTTTCCGGCAGGCGGCGCCATAGCCAGACCAGCACCAGCAGGGCATAGACCGCCAGGCAGGCGAAGATGGCGTGCCAGGGGGCCACCAGCATGATCAGCTGTCCCAGGCTGGGCGCCAGGATGGGCACGGCCAGCAGGATGATGAAGGCCAGCGACATGACCCGCGCCATCTGCCGCCCGCCGTAGCAATCCCGAACCACCGAGACGACGACGATGCGGGTGGAGGCCACGGCCACGCCTTGGGCCACGCGGGCCGCCAGCAGCAGCCCGAAACTGGGGGCCAGCGCCGCCGCCAGGTTGCCCAGGGCATAGAAGGCGATACCCCACAGCAGTACGGGCCGCCGGCCGAAACGGTCGGAGATGGGGCCGTAGATGATCTGCGCCCCGCCGAATCCCAGCAGAAAGGCGGTGACGATCCATTGCCAGCGCGTCTCCTCCGTCACGCCCAGCGAGCGGCCGATTTCGCCCAGGGCGGGCAGCATGGAATCGGTGCCAAGCGCGTTCATCGCCATCATGGAAGAGACCATGAGGACGAATTCGGTGAAGCCGATGCCGTGATGGGGGGCGTTCCTGGGAACGTCCGGGGCGACGGCGTTGGGGGCCAACTGCATGGATCACTCCAGTGGGGCGCCGGCCGCGACCCTCGTCCCCCTGCCGGGGAGTTGGGTGATCGGGCTGGTCTTGTCGTTGAAACAGGCCGCCGGGCCAAGGGGATGGGTGAGGGAAAGCAAAACGGGAAAGCGGCCCCGGGGGTTCCCTTTATACCCAAGGGCATGGCATGCCGCCCATTGATTTCCCGAATGTGTCCATTCCTGAAGCCGTGATCGCTCAAACGCTTCCGGCATGGCGCCAGCCTTTGCCCGGGGGGAGACCTGGCGCCGGGGACTTACGCCGTCGTTGACGCGTTGGCGGCACCCGCGTTAAAGCCCAGGGCATGACCGACCAGACACCCCCTCCGGCCAGCGCCCCCCAGATCGAGACCCTGTTCGCCACCCGGCTGTACCGGGCGGAACTGGACGACATGCTGCCCCTTAACGAGGAGATGGCGGCCTGCTGCCTGACGGCGGCGGAGGATGACGGGGCGGGACAGCGTTGGTCGGACAAGCACGGTTACACCGGTTATACCAGCTACGCTTCGCTGGACGATCTGATTTGGCGTTTCCCCATCCTGAAGAAGCTGAAGGCCCAGCTGGACCGTCACGCCAAGGCCTTCGCCAAGGTGCAGGAATGGGACCTGGGCGCCCGCAAGCTGGAATTGGATTCGCTGTGGATCAATGTCCTGGATCCGGGCGGCTTCCACGGCTCCCACATCCATCCCAACAGTGTGATCAGTGGCACGTATTATGTTCGGGTGCCACCGGGCGCCTCGGTCCTCAAGTTCGAGGATCCGCGTCTGCCCTTCATGATGGCCGCCCCACCGCGCAAGGCGAAGGCTGACCGTGCCGTGCAACCGACCATCAGCCTGACGCCGCGGGCCGGCACCTTGCTGATGTGGGAAAGCTGGCTGCGGCATGAGGTGGCGCTGAACCGCGCGGATGAGGAACGCCTTTCCCTCAGCTTCAACTACGCCTGGCGATGACGCCGCGCTGGATCGCCGACCTGAACACGGCGCCACGGGCCAGCGTCCGGCTGTTCTTCTTCCCCTTCGCCGGTGGCGGCTCGGCCGCCTACCGGCCCTGGGCGACGGCGTTGCCGCCGAGGGTGCAGGCCAGCGCCGTCCTGCTGCCGGGGCGGGAAAGCCGGCTGCGCGAAGTCGCTCACAGCCGGCTGGAGGATCTGCTTGATCCCCTGCTGGCGGGATTGGCGCCGGCGTTGGACCGGCCGTACGCCTTTTTCGGTCATTCCATGGGGGCGACCATCGCCTATGAGGCCGCCCGACGGCTGGAAGCTGGGGGCGGGGGACCCGGTCACCTGTTCGTCTCCGGCCGCCAGGCGCCGGGGCGGCCCCGGTTGGCGCCGCCCATCCATGACTTGCCGCCGCCACTGTTCATCGCCGCCCTGCGCCGCTTGAACGGCACGCCGGCCGCCATCCTGGAGGATGCCGACCTGATGGCCATGCTGCTGCCCCTGCTGCGCGCGGACTTCGCCTTGTCGGAGACGTACCGGCCTCAGCCTGGCACCCGGCTGCGGGCGCCCGTCACCGCGTTCGGCGGCCAGTCCGATCCGATGGTGCCGGCCGATGATGTCGCCGCTTGGGAACAGGTCACCGATGGCGCCTTCACCATGGCGTTGCATGAGGGCGACCACTTCTTCCTCATGCCGCACCGTGACGCCATCGTCGCGCGTATCCTGGCCGATCTGGCGCCGTACGGGGCTTGATCCGGCGGTTGTCGACCATCCTCAGCGGCAGGTGAAGTTCGCCGCCTCGTCGGTGGAGCCTGTGCCGGTCCAATGGGCCACGGTGGGGTAGGGGCACAGGGGCCTGGTGCGCAACACAGGTGACGTGGGGTCGCGGTCGTCGGCGTGTTTGGCGGCCACCAGCCGGTCGGGTGCCTTGCCCTGTTCCACCCAGGTCCGCAGCGCCGTGACGGCGTCGAAATGGTTGGGGCCCGGGCCACCGAAGCAGTGGCCCATGCCGGGTGCCATGAACAGGCGGAAATAGTCGCCCAGCCGCACCCGCGCCTGGGCCGGGTCCTTGGTGCCGGCCACGGCGTGGTAATACTCGATGGGGTAGGTCTGGGCGTTCAGCTGGTCGGCCCAGCCCTGGCTCATGATCAGTTTGCCACCGCGGGCGTGGAAAGCCGACAGGTCCGGCGTGACCGCGGTGATGATGGGGCCGACCTTGCCGTCGGTCAGCGCCACGTCATGGTCGAAATCGAAGCCCTGCCAGCGCCACGTCAGGTCGTCGTAAACCATGTTCTGGAACAGGGGGATGACATAGGCCTCCAGCAGCTTGCCCTGCTGCAGGTCCCAGCCCCATTCGCTGCCCCGCGCCAGGCCGGGATAGATCGCCTCGCCCGTGCGCGGGTTGCGCGGACCGGCATAGAGCGCCTGCACGGCGGTGACCTGCGGCGGTGTCAGGCAGGCGGCGGTGTCGGTCCCGGGCGCGCATTGCAGGGCGGCGGGATCGAAGTGGCAGGCGCGCGGATCCTCGACCACGCCATCCTTGACGCCATCGGCGGCATCGCAGGCGGCCAGCACCGCCTGGTGCAGCAGTGTCAGCTTTTCCGGCGGCAGGGTGCTGGCGGGGTCCAGCAGCGTCGCCCGCGAACTCCACAGGAAGCTCATCATCAGGCGGGTGTAGTTCATGCCCGGCGCGCCGGCGTGGATGCCGTCATAGTCGTCGGGGAAATACTCCGCCTCCGCCATCGCCTGGGCGCCACCGGTGGAGCAGCCCTCGAAATAGGCGCGGGTGGCGCCGGTGCCGTAGCGGGCGCGGATGATGGCCTTGGCCGCCACCGTCATGCGGTGGATGGAGTTGTGGCCCCAATTGGCCAACTGCACCGGGTCATGCATCCAGTCCAGGCGGGTGCCGGGCTTGCCCTCCGCCGGGCCATGGCCGGTATCGGTGCCGGCCACGGCGAAGCCGGCCTGAAGCGCCGGCCCCATGGTGTAATAGCTGACGGCGCCGGCGAAGCCGCCGTTACCCACCCCTTGAAGGCGACCGTTCCACCCCGCCTGGGGCAGCCACATCTCCACCTTCACATTGGTTTCCGCCAGCGCCACCACGCGGCAGAAGGCCGGCAGATCGGGGAAGGTGACGGTGCCGTCCGGCGCCTTGTAAGGACCCGCCGGGACGATGTCGGCCGACAGGATGCGCGCTTCGGGCAGGGTAAGTCCGGTGAGGCCGGCGCAGTCGGCGGCATGCGCCGTGGTGGCGGGCAGTGCCCACGCTGCCATCAGGGCGCCGGCCGCCACCCCCATCCAGGTCTTCACACCCATCGCTTTCCCTCCCCGCTGCCCGCTTGCTTATCATGTCCATCGGGAATGCCACGGCCGGGGACGGGAAGGAATTAGATTAACTTTATGCGATTGATAGATTTTGATTATCGCTGGCGGCCCGCCCCTGATCGCGGTGCCCGCCGCCGGCATTCATTAAGTTTAACTATCATAAATATAGAACAAATCTATTTCCCTTATCGGCCTTCCCTCCCTCACCTTGGGCACGTGGAAGTGGCGCTGATGGGGCGTCGTGGGGAGGGGAACGAGGCATGCTGGCACTCCTGGGCTTCGGCACGGTCGTCGTCCTTTTCCTGGCCATCCTCGGCAACCGCCTATCACCCCTGGTAGCCCTGATCGCCGTGCCGGTGGCGGCGGCGCTGCTGGGTGGTTTCGGCCTGGGGACCAGCCGCTTCATCCTGGACGGGATCAAGGCCATCGCGCCGGTGGCGGGCATGTTCGTCTTCGCCATCCTCTATTTCGGCGTGGTCACCGACGCCGGCCTGCTGGACCCCATCATCGGCCGCATCCTGCGCCTGGTGGGCCACCGGCCCTGGCGCATCACCGTGGGCGCGGCCTTCCTGGCGCTGCTGATCCATCTGGACGGGTCGGGCGCCGTGACCTTCCTGGTGACCATCCCGGCCCTGCTGCCGCTGTTCGACCGGCTGGGCATGGACCGGCGCATCCTGGCCTGTGTCACCTCGCTGGCGGCGGGTGTGAACTTCCTGCCCTGGACGGGGCCCATGATCCGCGCCGCCGCCGCCCTGCACCTGCCGGTGTCCGACATTTTCCGGCCGCTGCTGCCGGTGCAGGCGGCGGGGCTGGTCTTCGTCTTCGCCACCGCCTGGTGGCTGGGCCGGCGGGAGGAGCGGCGCCTGGGCCTACCGGCGATGAATGCAGCCGGCGCCGCGCCCGTGGCCGACCGGCCGCTGAGCGCGGAGGAGCGGGCGCTGCGCCGTCCCCGTCTGTTCTGGGTGAACCTGGCGCTGACCATCACCGTCATGACGGTGATGGTCTGTGGCTGGGTGGATCCGGTGGTGATGTTCATGCTGGGCACGGTGGCCGCCCTGGTCCTGAACTACCCCGACGTGGCGGAGCAGCGCCGGCGGGTGGACGCGCATGCCAAGGCGGCGCTGATGATGGCCGGCATCCTGCTGGCCGCCGGCGCCTTCACCGGCATCATGCAGGGCAGCGGCATGCTGACGGCCATGGCCGGCGCCGCCGTCGCGGTCATGCCGCAGGGCATGGCGGGCCACCTGCCGGTGATCCTGGGCGTGCTGTCCATGCCGCTCAGCCTGTTGTTCGATCCGGATTCCTTCTATTTCGGTGTCCTGCCGGTCATCGCCTCCGTCCATGGCAGCATGGGCGGTCAGCCCGTGCACATCGCGCAGGCCGCCGTCTTGGGGCAGATGACCACCGGCTTTCCCGTCAGCCCGCTGACGCCCGCCACCTTCCTGGTGATCGGGCTGACCGGCATCGGCCTGGGCGAGCATCAGAAATTCAGCATCCCCTACCTGTTCGGCGCCACGCTGTTGATGACGGTGGTGGCGGTCGTCCTGGGGGTGCTGCCCCTTTGAACCCGACCCTGTGAGGGCCGGCGACCTGTCTTTGTGACCAGGAGGCATCCGCGTTGAAACGCGTCAGACTAGGCACCGGGGCCGGCTATTCCGGTGACCGTATCGAACCGGCGGTGGAATTGGCCGAGGCGGGGGACATCCGCTATCTGGTTTTCGAATGCCTGGCGGAGCGCACCATCGCGTTGGCGCAGTTGGCCAAGCGCCGCGACCCCGCCGCCGGCTTCGATCCATTGTTGGCCGATCGCATGGCGGCGGTGCTGCCGGCGTGCCGCCGCAATGGCATCACCATCATCACCAACATGGGTGCCGCCAACCCGCACGCCGCCAGCGCGACCGTGGCGGCGGTGGCGCGGTCCCTCGGCCTGGGACCCCTGCGCATCGCCGTCGTCACCGGCGACGACGTGACGGAGGTGGTGCGCGCCCGCCAGGATTTGACCATCGAGGAAACCGGCGCCGCCGTGGCCAGTCTGGGCGACAGCCTGGTGTCGGCCAACGCCTATCTGGGGGCCGAACCCATCCTGCGGGCACTGCGGGATGGGGCCGACGTGGTCATCACCGGCCGGGTGGCCGATCCGTCCCTGTTCCTGGCGCCGCTGATGCACGAGTTCGGCTGGGCGGCCGATGACTGGGACCGGTTGGGCAAGGGCACCTTGGTTGGCCATCTGATGGAATGCGCGGGCCAGATCAGCGGCGGCTACTTCGCCGACCCTGGCTACAAGGACGTGCCCAACCTCGCCCGGCTGGGCTTCCCCATCGCCGAGGTCACGGCGGATGGCGCCGCCACCATCACCAAAGTGGCGGGCAGCGGCGGCCTGATCTCCGGCGCCACCTGCCGGGAACAGCTGCTGTATGAGGTGCATGACCCCGCCCGCTATCTGACGCCCGACGTGGCGGCGGATTTCAGCGGCGTGACCATCGCCGAGTTTGGGCCCGATCGGGTTGGGCTGGCGGGGGCGGGCGGCGGCGCCCGCCCCGCCAGCCTGAAGGTGTCGCTGGGCCACAGCGACGGCTATATCGGTGAGGGCCAGATCTCCTACGCCGGGCCGGGGGCGCTGGCCCGCGCCCGCCTGGCCCGCGATATCGTGGCGGAGCGGTTGCGCATCATCGGCCTGCCCCTGCGCGAGGTGCGGCTGGACCTGATCGGCGTGGACGCCATCCACGGGCCGGCGCTGTCGGCGGCGGCGCCGGAACCCTATGAGGTCCGCCTACGCGTCGCCGGCCGCACCCACACGCTGAAGGATGCGGAGCGCATCGGCAACGAGGTGGAGGGGCTGTACACCAATGGCCCGGCCGCCGGCGGCGGCGCCACCAAGACCGCCAAGGAGGTCATCGCCGTGGTCTCGACCCTGATCCCCCGCGATCTGGTCAGCCCCCAGGTGCATGTGATGGAGGTTCAGTCGTGAAGCTGCGCGAACTCGCCCACTCCCGCACGGGGGACAAGGGCAACACTTCCAACATCTCCGTCATCGCCTACCGGCTGGAGGACTACGCCCGGCTGGAGGCGGCGGTGACGGTGGAGCGGGTGCGCGGCCACCTGGGCGCCCTGGTACGGGGTGAGGTGGTGCGCTACGCCCTGCCGGGGCTGGGCGCGCTGAACTTCGTCCTGACGCGCACGCTGGGCGGCGGGGTCACCCGCTCACTGGCCCTGGATGCCCATGGCAAGTGCCTTAGCTCCGCCATTCTCGACCTGGAGATCGAGACACCCGCCTGATGCCGGCCGGCATCCGGTGACGGCGGCCAGCAGGGCCTTGGTGAACTCCTCCACCGCCGGCAGCAGCGAGCTGCCGCGGCGCTTGATGATGACGATGCGGCGGACGAAGCCGACATCGTCGATGGGCCGGGTGGCGATGTCGGTGAAGCCCCGGATCTCGATGGCCGACGCCGGCAGGATGGCCAGGCCCAGACCGGCGCGCACCATGCTGACCGCCGTCGACATGTATGTGGCCTCGCAGGCCGGGGTGGCGATGGACCCGGCGGCGGCGAACGCCTCGTCCACCAGGCGGCGCACGCTGGTGTCCTTGTCCATCAGCACCAGCGGGAACTGCGAGATGACCGGCACCGTGGCCTGCGGCAGGTCGCCGGCCGCGTGGCCCTGGGGATAGACCAGAACCAGGCGGTCCTCGCACACCTCGATGGTGTCCAGGTCCGGCTCGTCCACGCCGCCCACGCCGATGCCGAAGTCCACCTCGTCATTGCGCACCATGGCCAGCACGCGTTTGCCCACCGCATCCTTCAGCACGAAGGAGACGCGCGGGTTGCGGGTGCGGAAATCGGCGATCAGGGCGGGCAGGGGGCCGGCGGCGAAGCTGGGCAGGACGGCGACGCGGATGGTGCCGCGCGGCTCTTCCGAGAATTCCCGGATGTCCGCCATGGCGCTGTCGAAATCCCTCATCAGGCGCTGGAACACCGGCAGCAGTTCCTGACCCACGCGCGTCAGCTGCACCGAGCGGGTGTTGCGGTCGAACAGCTTGAGGCCGATCTGGTCCTCCAACTGGCGGATGCGGATGGTGAGGGCGGGCTGGGAAATGTTCAGGGCGGAGGCGGCCCGGGTGAAGCCGCCAAGTCCAACCACCGCCAGGAAGGCGCGGATTTGCCTGAGATTGACATCCATATAATTTCCTTATCATACGGCCCCATTCATCACAATCCATGGCGGATGGTTGTCGTCACGGGGTCATGACAATTGCATTTATAAGAAATCCATATTAATGCATGCAAAAAACAAATTTTACAAATCTGTCTCATCTCACAATACTCCCCATGAATAGAGAAAGGCGATGCTGCCGTGGGGCGGCATAAAACGCCGAACGGGGAGGGGAAATCATGAAATCCGTAAGTCTATCCGTGTCCGGCCTGCGGGCTCATCTGCGGTCGACCGCGTCAATCGTGGCGTTTATTTCTTTCTGCGCCGGCGCTTTTCCGGCGTTGGCCCAGCAGAAGGACGCGGAGCAAACGGATGATGGCCTTACCGAGGTGGTCGTCACCGGTACCTACTTGAAGGTGAAAAGCCAGGCGGACATTCCCGATCCCACCCAGACCCTGGACCGGGATGCCATCAACCGTTCGGGCGTCAGCAATCTCAGCCAGCTGACCAACCTGACGCCGGCCAACATCGGCAGCATGGGTGGCGCGCAGGACCTGTCCAAGGGCGGCCCGGAGAACCACGGTTCGCGCTCCGCCAACCTGCGTGGCCTGGGGCCGTCCTCGACCCTGGTGCTGCTGAACGGTCGCCGCACCGCCGCCACCGACACCGACGGCAACCTGAATCCCTATGTCAACCTGAACACCCTGGTGCCGCTGATCGAGATCCAGCGGGTGGAAACGGTGCTGGACGGCGCGTCGGCGCTATATGGGTCCGACGCCATCGCCGGCGTCATGAACTTCATCACCGACGACCATTTCAACGGGGTGGCCGCCGGTGGGCAGTACACCTTCGTCGACGGCGCGCCGAAATATCTGGCGGAGGGCATGTACGGCGGCGGTAGCGACCGCTTCCACGTCGTGGGCTCGTTCAGTTACGAACACCAGAAGAACCTGCAGAATTCCCAGCGCCGGGTGACCAATTTCTACAGCCCGTCGGGCACGTCGCAGCCGGGCAACTTCATCCTGTCAGCGGCCCCGCACACCGCCGGCGGCGGCGACGTCATCATCGACAACGGCGTCAACGGCGCCATCAACTATACCCAGTTGTACAACAGCACGGTGGCGGCCCGCGTGGCCGGCGGGGCCAGCCCCACGGCCACCGCCACCAAGAACGTGCAGGTGGCGGACCCCAGCTGTGACGTGCCCGGCACCGGCGGCGTGTTCGTGGGCAGCAGCTTCCCGCTGGGCGCGTGCCAGTTCAGCTACCAGGCCATGAACCCCATCCAGCCGGCCTACAAGCAGGTGCTGTCCCACATGTCGGGCACTTATGACGTGACCGACACCCAGCAGATCTTCTTCGAAGGCCGCTACTACGTCCAGGATTCCGACCGCTACGGCGTGGCCAGCACGCCCATCACCCGGGGCAGCATCGTCGTGCCCGCCAGCAACCCGGGCAATCCGTTTGGGGTGCCGGTCACCTTCCTGGGGCGTGTCATGGGTGTGAACGGCCCCTATGACGACGACAAGACCAACCTGACCGGCACGCACCTGGTGCTGGGCGGCAAAGGAAAGCTGTGGGGGGATTGGGAATATTCGCTGGACGGCGTCTATTCGCGCGAGCAGCAGGTCTACGATGTCAAGGAAACCGACCTCGTATCGCTGCAAAACGCCGTCAACGGTTATGGCGGCGCCGGTTGCCCTGTATCCTTCAATGGTACCGCCAGCTTCGCCCCCGGGACCAACGGCTGTTCCTATTTCAGCCCCTTCGGCAAGGACCAGAAGGTCAACAGCCAGGCGGTCATCGACCAGTTCTTCACCTACACCACCTCGCGCACCGTGTCGGAATACATGATCGCGGAAGGGGTGGTGACGGGGAAGCTGTTCGACCTGCCGGGGGGCACCAGCGCGCTGGCCGTGGGCGGCCAGTTCCGCAACGAATACCGTTCCATCCTCTATGACGCCTTCCGGGTCAGCGGCCGCACCGCCTATCTGCCGCCGGGCGTGTCGGGCTCCGGCACCCGCCAGATCGGCAGCGGCTTCGCCGAACTGGGCCTGCCCCTGCTGAAGGACCTCTATATCGATAGCGCCATCCGCTATGAGGATTACGGCCCCTTCGACAGTGTGGATCCCAAGATCGGCGTCAACTGGCACGCCACGCCGGAACTGACCCTGCGGGCGGCGGCCAGCACGGCCTTCCGTGCACCGGCCCTGGCGCAGTCGGTGGGCAGTGCCGCCACCAGCGGCACCTCCAACCTTTACGACCCGCTGGTGGCCGGCGACAAGGGCACCTTCCGCAACGTCAACACCGTGCCCAACAACAAGCTGCAGCCGGAAACCTCCACCAACTACGATTTGGGCATCACCTGGACACCCGTCCGGCATGGCGAGGTGTCGGTCGATTACTGGAACTATGACTTCAAGAAAAAGATCGCGCTGCAGAACGCGCAGGCCGTGATCAATGCCGATCCCACCGGACCGGCGGTCATCCGCGACGCCAGCGGCACGCTGGTGGGCGTCAATGTCGGCTATTTCAATGCGGGTGCGGTCAAGACCGACGGTGTCGACGTCACCGCCTCCTACACCTGGGACCTGGACGACCACCAGCTGACCTTGCGCAGCACGCTGGCCTACATCCACAGCTATGAGATCCAGAACAGCCCCGGCACGCCGGTCTATGAGGTGGTGGGCCACCGCAACGCCAACAACTTCGCCCCGGTGACGCCGCGGTGGCGGGACAACACCTACCTCACCTGGGAACACGGGCCCCATACCGCCACCGTGACCATGCGCTACACCTCTGGGGTCGCGGATGATTACGGCGTCAACCTGGGGGCGGCCACCACCGCCACCGTGGGCGCCTGGGTGGTGTGGGACGCTCAGTACGCCTACCAGGCGACCGAGGCCGTGCGCGTCAGCGTGGGGGCGGTCAACCTGTTCGACCGCGATCCCCCTGGCGCCAAGTTCACGGGATACCTGCCCAGCCTGGAGGATGCGCTGGGCCGGCAGGTTTACATCCGGCTGGACACCCGGTTCTAAGGCCCGCTCACGTCGGCGAAACCGCCTTGCACGTGGCTCCTGTCGGGGCAAGGCGGCGTCGCCGTGGCGACCGGGTTGGCGACGCTGGGGCCTGGGTCGTGCGCCAGCCTGTCCATCCCGGTTCAGGCGAGACGCATGGACAACTCCACATCGTCCGCGAAAGGTATGGATAGATAGCCGCTGGCGGGGTCGCGCACCCGGGCCAGATAGTCGGGGCTGTGGTCGGCGTTGTCGGCGACGATGAAGGCGCTGGGCCGCAGGCGGCTTTCCACCAGGGCCAGGATGTCGGGATAGAGCCCCTTGGCACCGTCCAGCAGCAGCAGGTCGATGTTGTCGGGCAGGTCGGCGGCCAGTGTCCTCAGCGCGTCCCCCTCGCGGATTTCCACCAGGTCGATCAGGCCGCCGGCCGTCAGGTTGGCGCGCGCCCGCGCCACCTTGGACGGCTCGAACTCCGTCGTGATCAGGCGGCCGCCACCATTGTCGCGCAAGGCCGCCGCCAGGTGCAGGGTGGAGATGGCGAAGGAGGTGCCAAACTCCACGATCGTTCGTGCCCCGGCGCCGCGCGCCAGCATGTAAAGCAATGCGCCGGTCCCGCGTGAGACGGCCAGCGGCATGTCCTTCAGCTGGCTGTAGAAATCCAGATAGTCGGTTTTGCTGCGCATCAGGCGCTGCTGCTCCGCTGGCGATAGGGCGGCAGCGGCCGGGAGGGCGGCCGGAGAGGTGGCGTCGGCCTCCGCGAACAGGCGATCCAGCAGGTCGGCCAACGGGGCGGTGGTCAGGGTGCTCATGAAGGGCCTCGATCTTGAACGGGAACGCGGTCTTGCGTTCGGTTCAAAATACGACTAATCCATCGTGTTCCCTATTCGCATTGCCCGGCCGCCCTGTGACCGACCGTCGTCCCCCGCAGATCTCCTCGCGAAAGCAGCCCAAACAGGCCCGCTCGGCGGGGCTTGTCGCCACCATCCTGGAGGCGGCGGCTCAGGTTCTGGCGACGGAGGGCGTGCCGCGCTTCACCACCGCGCGGGTGGCGGAAAAGGCGGGGGTCAGCGTGGGCTCGCTGTATCAGTATTTCCCCAACAAGGCGGCGATCCTCTTCCGGCTGCAAAGCGACGAATGGCGCCAGACCACCGGCCTGCTGCGCGACATCCTGGCCGACACGCGCCAGCCGCCGCTGGATCGGCTGCGCACCCTGGTCCATGCCTTCGTCCGGTCGGAATGTGAGGAGGCGGCCATGCGAGGGGCGCTTGACGCTGCGGCCCCTCTCTACCGCGACGCGCCCGAGGCCCAAGAGATCAGGGCCGCTGGTGATGGGATCGTCGCGGCCTTCATGGCGGAGGTGCTGCCCCAATCAACCGGGGCGGCGCGCGCCCTGGCTGGGGACCTGATGAAGACGACGCTGGCCGCCGTGGGCAAGGAATTCTCCGAAAGGCCCCGGACGCCGGGGGAAATCGCCGCCTATGCCGACGCCATGGCCGACATGTTCTGCGCCTACCTCGGCCATCTTCAGGCCGACGGGCGGGTCAGCGGACGGCCGCCAGATGCCGCCGGAAGCGCCACAGGCTGAGGCAGAAAAACAGAGTGCCCATGCCGGCCACGGCGGCGAAAGGGCGCCAGACCAGGGTGATGTCGGCCCCGCGATAGAGGATGGCTTGGGCGAAGGCGACGAACTGGGTGGCGGGGGAGAACTGCATGATCCGCTGCAGCACCACCGGCATGCTTTCCAAGGGCGTGTTGCCGCCGGACAGCAGGTTCAGCGGCAGGACGATCAGGATGAACAGCAGGCCCAGTTGCGGCATGGAGCGGGCCACCGTGGCCAGGAAAATGCCGAGGGCCGTGGAGAAGAACAGATAGACGGCGGTGCCGGCCATGAACAGCGGTATCGACCCCGCGAGGTGGATGCCCAGCGCCCAGCGGATGATCACGGCCATGGACAGCCCGGTCATGCCCAGGACCACCAAGCCATTGGCCAGCACCTTGGCGCCCATGATCTCCAGCGGGCGCACCGGCATGACCAGCAGATGCTCCAGCGTGCCGTGCTCGCGCTCCCGGATCACGGCGGCGCCGGTCAGCAACACCGACAGCATGGTGACGTTGAACAGGATGGCCATCACGCCGGTGAAGCGTGTCGTCTCCAAGGTCTGGTTGAAGGCGAAGCGCAGCTGGGCGCTGACCGCGTCCGGCGTGGTGGATGTCTTGTCGCGGGCCAGGAAGCGCGTGACCTCGTCGCTCAACACCGACTGGATCTGGGCGGCGCCGATGCCGGCCTGCATCATGGCCGTGGCGTCCACCAGGATTTGCAGTTCCGCCCCCCGCCCGGCCAACAGGTCGGACTGGAAGTCGGGCGGCACGTCCAGCACGAAGGTGTAGCGGGCGTCGGCCATCGCCTGGTCCACCGCGGCCTTGCCGATCAGGGCGGGGGCCTGGAAGTCGGGCCCACGGAAGGCGGAGCGGAAGCGCAGCGACAGCGGCGACTGATCCTCATCCACGATGGCGATGGAGGCGTTGCGCAGTTCGTGGCTGATGCCGGTGGCCTGCAGGTAGATCATGCCGGTGAAGGCGTACAGCACGAAGAACAGCATGAAGTGGTCGCGCAGCAGGCCCGCCAGTTCCTTGCGCGCCAGGGTCAGCAGGTTGCGAAAGAGGGCCATGGGCTCAGGTCTCCTGCTTGCGCAGCAGCACGGCTGCCGTCAGCACCAGGACGGGGAAGAAGATCGCCAGCGACAGGATGAAGGGCGTCAGTTCCGCCAGCGACAAGCCCTTGGTGAAGGCGCCCACGACGGTCTTCACGAAATAGGTCGTGGGGAAAATGGCGCCCAGCAGGTAGGGCATCCCCGACAAGGTCGAAACCGGTTGCATCATGCCGGAGAACTGGATGGCGGGCAGCATGGTGACGATGGCCGTGCCGAAGACGGCGGCCGTCTGCGTGTTGACGAAGCAGGACACCAGCAGGCCCAGCGCGGTGGTGGCCATGACATAGGCCAGCGCCCCCAGGCTCAGCCCCACCAGGCTGCCTTTCAGCGGCACATGAAAGATGACCAGCGCCATCACCACCATGACCGCGTAGTTGAAGAAAGCGATGGCGATATAGGGCGCCTGCTTGCCCAGCAGGAATTCCAGTCGCGAGACCGGCGTCACGTACAGGTTGGTGATGGACCCCAGTTCCTTCTCCCGCACCACCCCCAATGCCGTCAGGATGGACGGGATGAACACCAGCAGCAGGCCGATGACGCAGGGGACCATGGCGTCGACGGACCGGAAGGCCTGATTGTAACGGAAACGGGGCACCAGGGTCAGGCCGGGGGCGGAGGTCACGCCGGCTTCCGTCGCCAAATCCTCCTGCAGCCGGGTAAACAATCCGGCGACATAGCCCTGGATGGTCTCGGCGCGGAACGGCATGGCGCCATCGATTTGCACCGCGATCTCCGCCGGCGCGCCCTTTTTCACGTCCCGGCCGAAGTCGGGGGGGATGTCCACCACCAGGGCGACGTCGTTGGCCTGCAGGCGCCGCAAGGCCTGGGCGGCATCGGTGGCCGGCGGCGTCTCCTGGAAATAGCGGGAACTGGAGAACGCCTCCACCACCGTGCGCGACAGGGGGGTATGGTCGCGGTCCAGCACGGTGTAGCGCAGGTTCTCCACATCGAAATTGATGCCGTAGCCGAAGACCAGCATCAGCAGCAGGGTGCCCAGCAGGGCGACCGTCAGCCGCACCGGATCGCGCCTCAGCTCCAACCCCTCGCGCAGGGCATAGGCGGACAGGCGTCGCAGGGAAAAGCCTTCCGTCGCCGTGGCTGACGGCTCGGTCGCCGGTACCGTCACCGACACCGGTCCGGGCGCCGCTTCCTCCGGCGCGTTCTCGCGCATGTAGGCGACGAAGGCATCGTCCAGGTTGGCGGCGTTCTTGGCCCGGCGCAATTCGTCGGGGGCACCGACCGCCAGCACGCGCCCCGCCTGCATGAAGGCCACGCGATCGCAGCGCGCGGCCTCGTTCATGTAGTGGGTGGAGACGAAGATGGTGACGCCCTGGTCCCGCGACAGGGCGGTCAGCTGCTGCCAGAAGGCGTCGCGGGCGACGGGATCGACGCCCGAGGTCGGCTCATCCAGGATCAGCACTTCCGGCTTGTGCAGCACCGACACCGCCAGCGACAGGCGCTGGCGCACACCCAGCGGCAGGCTGTCGGCCAGTGAGGACAGATAGGGCGCCAAGCCGAAATCGCCCACCACCTCGGCCACGCGGTCGCGGGCGGATGCCCCCGTCAGGCCGAACAGGGTGGCATGCAGGTCCAGGTTCTGCGTCACCGACAAATCGCCGTAGAGCGAGAAGGACTGCGCCATGTAACCGACCCGCCGGCGGGTGGCCAGGTCGCCCGGGTCCACCGCCTGCCCGAACAGCAGGGGCGTGCCGGCGCTGGCCGGCAGCAGGCCGGTCAGCATCTTCATCGTGGTGGTCTTGCCACAGCCGTTGGAACCCAGGAAGCCGAAGATCTCCCCCTTGGGGATGGCGAAGCTGACCCGGTCCACGGCCACGAAGTCACCGAACCGGCGTGTCAGATCCCGCGCCTCGATGGCGATGGGGCGGCCGGTCGGCAGGGGGGCGACGGGGACGGTCTGGCCCGGCCCGCGCCGGTCCGCCGGCAGCAGGGCGACGAACGCGGCCTCCAGGTCCGCCGTGCCGGTGCGGGCCTTCAGCTCATCCGGGGAGCCGTCGGCCAGGATGTGGCCACCGTCCATCATCACCGCCCGGTCGAAGCGCTGGGCCTCATCCATGTAGGATGTCGCCACCAGCAGCGTCATGCCCGGTCGGTCGGCGCGGATGCTGTCGATCAGGTCCCAGAACTGGCGGCGCGACAGGGGGTCGACGCCCGTGGTCGGCTCATCCAGGATCAGCAGGTCGGGGTCGTGGATCAGGGCGCAGCACAGGCCCAGCTTCTGCCGCATGCCGCCGGACAGCTTGCCCGCCGGCCGGTCTGGGAAGGGGGCGAGGCCGGTGGCCGCCAGCAGATGATCGATCCGCCGCCGCCGCTCCGCCGTGCCCTGGCCGAACAGCTTGCCGAAAAATTCCAGGTTCTCCCGCACCGACAGGTCGGGATAGAGGTTACGGCCCAGGCCCTGGGGCATGAAGGCCACCCGGGGTTGCAGGCGTCGCCGGTCACGGCGTAGCGCCATGTCGCCGCCCAGCACCTCCAGCTTGCCGTCCTGCAGGCGCTTGGCGCCGGCGATCAGGCCCAGCAATGTGGATTTGCCAACGCCATCGGGGCCGATCAAGGCCAGCGTCGCGCCCGCCGGCACCGTCAGGTCCACGGCGGCCAGTGCCGGTGTGCGGCCGTAGCGGTGGCTCACGCCGCTGACCCGCACCGCCGATGGGGCTGGCGCCGTCATCGCGCCGCCGCGGGGGCCGCCGCCGCGGCCGCCGTTGTCGTCAGCCGCGATTGCAGCCAGGCGGGCCAGACGGCTTGCGCGTCCAGGCGGACATAGGCCGTGCCGCTGACACCCGTCTTCACCTGTTCGATATGGCTGGTCACCAGGGCCTGCGGGATGCGGGCCTTCACCCGGAACATCATGCGGTCCCGTTCCGCCCGGGTCTCAACCTGCTTGGGCGTGAACTGGGCCTTGGGCGCCACGAAGCTGACGGAGGCCGGGATGGCCAGGCCGGGCAGGGCGTCCAGCAACAGCCGCACGTCGGCGCCCAGCGCCACGCGGTTGGCGTACTCGGTCGGCAGGAAGAAGGTCATGTAGACGTCGGACAGATCCAGCAGGGTGGCGACCTTGCCACCGGCGCCCAGCATCTCCCCGGGCTGGGCCAGCTTATACAGGATGCGGCCCGTCACCGGCGCCTTGAGGATGCCGTCGTCCGCCAGGTCGCGCAATCGGTCGGCATCGGCCTCCGCCGCGCGGATGTTCTCCTCGGCGGCGCTCAGGCCGCTCTTGGCGGACTGCAATGCCGCCGCGGCGGTTTTCTGCTGGTTGCGGTTGGTGTCTATCCGTTGTTGCGAGACGTTGCCGCGCGAGAACAGCTCTGTCGCCCGCTGCATCTCCCTGTTGGCGAGGTCCAGCTCGCTGCGCCGCTGCACCACCAGGCTGGTGGCCTGGTCCCGGGTCTTCTGCGCCTGGGCCAGGGCGGCGACGGCGGCGCGGTACTGGGACTGCACGTCACGGACATCCAGGCGCGCCAGCACGGCGCCCGCTTGGACCAACTGGCCTTCCTCGAACTCGATGGACAGGACGCGCGCGGCGTATTTCGCAGCGATGTCCACCTCCTGCGCCTCGATACGGCCGTCGGCGGAGGCGAAGCCCGCCGGCAGGACGGGGCCGCGTGAGCGGAGCCAGTACAGGTATCCGCCGCCGCCGGCACCGGCCAGGAGGATGAGCACCAGAAGGAACCTTAGGAAACGCATGGTCCGTGTGCTCCTTAATGGCCCTCGGCGGGCGCCGAGGGGTCGCTTGATGGTTTCAGAAGTGCCGCGATTTGATGCAGTAGGGCCAGGCGACGGGCGTCGTCGCCATGGCGCAGGGTCTCGCTCAGCTCCAGCACGGTGGCGGCATACAGATTGTGCCAATCTTCGTCCGGCACGGAGGCAAGGCGCGGCTGGGCGGCTGGAACCAGCACGCCCTTGCCCGCCCGCAGCACGATGGTCTCATCCAGTGACGGTTGGTGGATGGGAACGGTTGGGCCGGTGGCGGCCAAGGCGTCCGCGAGCGCCGCGCGGGGGGCCGTTTCCCCGTGCAACAGGGCGATACCGCCCCGGATGGGGCCGCGCGCCGCCAGCCAGGCCAGCAGCGCCGCCTGGTCGGCATGCCCGGAATAGCTGTCCAGGGTGCGGATGCGGGCCCGCACCTCGATCTCTTCGCCGTGGATGCGGACCGGGCTGACGCCCTGGGTCAGCAGGCGACCCAGGGTGCCGGGCGCCTGATAGCCCACGAACAGCACCGTGGCGTTGCGTTGCCACAGGTGGTTCTTCAGATGGTGGCGGATGCGGCCGGCGTCGCACATGCCGCTGGCCGCCATGATGATGGCGCCGCCGCTCAGGCGGTTCAGGCGCTTGCTGCCCTCGACCTCGCTGATGGGATGGAAGTAGGGCCGGTCGAACGGGTTGGCGACGGCGGCCTGGTTGATGTCCGGCAGGTGTTGGCGGAAGACGTCCGTCACGTTCACCGCCAGGGGGCTGTCCAGGAAGATGTCGGTGCGCGGCAGCGCGCCCTGGTCGACCAGGCGGTCCAGGTCGTACAGCAGCTCCTGCGTCCGCTCCACGGCGAACACCGGGATCAGCAGCACGCCGCCGGTCTTGAGGGCCGCGGCCACCTCGACGCCCAGCTGGCGCCGCCGCTCGTCATTGTCGACCGGCGGCCGGATCGTGCCGCCGTAGGTCGATTCACAGAATACCCAGTCCACGTCCGACGGCCCCTCGGGCGCGCCGTGGAAGGGTTTGTCCCCGGGGCCCAGATCGCCCGAGAACAGCAGAGTCTGTTCGCCGTCGTCCCCCGCCACCTTGACCTCGACGGAGGCGGAGCCCAGCAGGTGGCCGGCATCCCAGAAGCGGACCTTGACGCCCGGCATGACGTCGACCCAGACGCCGTAATCCGCCGGTTCCAGTTGCTCCAGGCAGGCCTCGGCATCTTTGCGGGTATAGATCGGTTGCACCTCCGGCCGCCCGCGCTGGCGGTTGCGGTGGTTCAGGTGCAGAACCTCGCTTTCCTGGATGAAGCCGCTGTCGGGCAGCATGAAGGTCAGCAGGTCACGGGTGCCGCTGGTGCAGTGGATACGGCCCCTGAAGCCTTGGCGGCACAGCTTGGGCACCAGGCCGGTATGGTCGATATGGGCATGCGTCAGCACCAGGGCCGCCGGCTCACGGGGATCGAAGGGGAAGTCGCGATAGTTCAGTTCCTTGACCGTTTTGGGCCCCTGGAACAGGCCGCAGTCGATCAGCAGCGCCCCGCCGTCGTGGCGGATCAGGGTGCAGGAGCCGGTGACGGTGCCGGCGGCGCCGTGGAAGGTGACGGTGGGGGTCATGGGAACAGGCCTTCGAGGAGGTAGGCGGGGGCTCAGGCGGTCGCGGCGGGCGGATCCGGCACCTTCAGGCCGTGGGCCAGCAGCCCGCGCCAGACGCCCGCCGCGTCATCGGCGAAGCTGAACAACTCCAGGTCGGAGGATGAGATCATGCCGGTCTTGGCCAGGACGTTGAAATCCAGCACCCGCGTCCAATAGGCCCTGTCCATCAGCACAACGGGGATCGGCGGTGACTTGTTGGTCTGACGCAGGGTCAGGATCTCGAACATCTCGTCCAGGGTGCCGAAGCCGCCGGGGAAGATCACCAAGCCCGCCGCGCGCATCGCGAAATGCAGCTTGCGCATGGCGAAGTAATGGAACTGGAAGGTCAGTTCCGGCGTGGTGTAGGGGTTGGGCTCCTGCTCATGCGGCAGGGCGATGTTGAAGCCGATGCTGGGGGCGCCCGCCTCCCAGGCGCCGCGGTTCACGGCCGCCATCAACCCGCCGCCGCCGCCCGTGGCGATGACGTTGTCGCGATAGCCACCGGGCACGCCATCCAGGGCGCCGCCGCGCTGCGATGCCAGCCGGCCGAAGGCTTGGGCCTCGGCGTACCACCGGTCTGAACCGGGGAATTCGGCGGCGCGGGCGGCCTCTTCCGCCGTCGCCGCCACCGTCGCGTCCGCCGGGCGCACCCGGGCGCTGCCAAAGGTGACCAGGGTGGAGCGGACGCCCCAGGCGCGCAACCCTTCCTCCGCCTTCTCATACTCCAACAGCAGACGGGCGCCCCGCATGCCGTCGCTCAGCAGGAAATCCCGGTCCAGGGCCGGCAGTCGATAGGCCGGTGATGTCATTTGCGCCCGGTTGCGGGGTGCTGAAGCATCGCGGGACATGGTGGTGGGGCGTCCTTGCCATGGCTGCAGGATGGTCGCCGTGCTGTTCGCCCGGCCAATCATCCGTTCATGAGCCAACCATTCACCATCCCGGCCATTGGCAAAATGATCCACCTCAATCCCCGGCCGTGATATCGGGGAGTGCGGCGTAACATGTTGAGCTTGCTAGGTGTGGCGGCTTCCCAGCGCCGCCAGGATGGCCCGGCCGCGCGGGCTGGTGAACAGCCCTTCCACCGGCGGTTCCAGGCGGCGGCGCCAGTTCGGCCGCTCCCGGTCCGTGCCCGGCAGGTTCACGGCTTCCGCTTCGCCGGCCAAGTCGTCGGCCTGTGCCAGCAAGAGGACGGCGGGGGCGGTCGAGACGTAGGCGTGGATGGCCGCGGCCACCGTGTCGGTCAGCGCGCCGTCCAGATCAATGGGGGCGGGGTCCAGTCCGCCGGCGGTGATCAGCTGGTCCAGCAGCACGCGCTTCTCTTCCCGCCGCGCGGTGCGGGCGGCTGCCTCCGCCGTGTCATCCAGCAGACCCAGGCCCCGCTTTTCCGCGATGTCGGCCCCCGCCCACCAGCCCACCAGGGTGGGCAGGTCGTGGGTGGAGACGCAGGCCGCCGACCGTGGCGGCCAATGGGCCGGATCGCGGAAGCGGGCGCCCTCACGCTCGAACCACAGCACCCGGTAGGACAGGATGTCGGCCTGGCCCAGGCGCTCGCGGAAGCCATCGGGCACCGTGCCCAGATCCTCCCCCACCACCGCGACGCCGGCGCGATGGGATTCCAGCAGGGCGCGGGCCAGCAGCAGCTCGAACGGCGCCTGGACATAGGCGCCGTCCCGCCCCTCCGCCCCCTTCGGCACCCAGAACAGCCGGCGCAACCCCATGACATGGTCGATGCGCAGCAGTCCGGCATGGCGCATGTTGGCGGCCAGCAACTGGGCGAGGGCCGCGCCAGCATCCGCCGTCTGCGCCAGCGGGATGGGCGGCGGCAGGTTCCACACCTGCCCCTGGGCGGAGAACAGGTCCGGCGGCGCGCCGATGGAGGCCGCGAGCGCGAAGGCGCCGGGCGTCCCCCAGGTTTCCGCGCCATCCGGTGCGGCGCCCACCGCCAGGTCGCGGTAAAAACCCAATTTGAGGCCGCCCTCCCGTGCCGCGCGGTCGGCCGCCGCCAGCTGCCGGTCGGCCAGCCATTGCAGCCAGCCGTGGAACTCCGCGTCCGGCACCGGGGTGGCGGCCTCCGGATCGCGGGCGGCCTCGGGCCAGGTGGCCCACGGGCCGGCATGGCGGTCCGCCAGCGCCTCGAACCGGGCGAAGCGCGCCAGGGCGCGGCCGCCGGCCTCCCGGAAGGCCTGGAACGCCGCCACCGCCGGGTGGCCGGGCCGGCGCCGGGCCAGGTCGGCGAAACCGGCATGCGCGGCCGCCAGCACCTGCCGCTTCAGCGCCCACACGGCCGGGTAGTCGACGGCGCGACAGCCGCGCAGCCGGGCCAATGTCGCCGCCTCGCCCGTCAGCAGCCGGGCCGCCACCCCGTCCGGGTCGGCATCCCCCAGCGCCGACAGGTCGATGTAAATGGGGTCCAGGAAACGCCGGTCAGAGGGGTGGTAGGGGCTGGCCCGCTCCCGGTCGCCGCCGAACAGGGCATGCAGCGGGTTGATGCCGATGGTGGCGGCCCCCTCCGCCCCGGCCAGCGCGCCCAGGCGGCCCAGGGTGGTGAAGTCGCCGACGCCCTGGTCGCCATCCTGGCGGCGCAGGGTGTAGAGGTGGGCGCCGATGCCGAAGGTCCGCGCGCCGGGTAGCAGGGCTGGCGGGCTATAGGCCTGGGGCGGCGCCACCACCAGCATGGCCGTGATCTCCGGCCGGTCCGCCAGGCGCAGGCCGTGCAGGCCGGGGGGCAGGGCGGGCAGGGTGATTTCCATCGCCACGCCGTGTCGTCCATCGGGGGCGATGACGGCCTGCCGTCGCCCATCCAGTCGGGTTCGCAAGGACCGAACAGGCCCATCTTCCGGCGCCAGCACCAGGTCGAGGGTGTCACCGCGGGGAGCGGGCACCCACAGGCGCAGGGGCTGGCCGGCGGTACCCACCACCGCGCGGGGCAGCGGCCGGCGCGGCCCCTCCTCGGACAGGCGGGCCAGACCGTCGTTCACGGCGCCGGCCGTATCGGCCTCCAGGCCCATGGCGCCCAGCAGTGCCCGCTTGCTCTGGTCGCTCACGGGATGGTGGCCGCCCATCTCATCCCACCAGTCGGGGGCGATGCCGGCCGCCTGGGCATAGCGGTCCAGCAGGGTGGCGTCAGGTGGCGTCTGACGGCGGCCGGCATCGGCGGCCCCCTCCACCAGCACCAGGACGCCACGCGGGGGGATAAGGGTGGGGCCGTCGCCGGTCGCGGCCGCTTCCCCGTCTTCCCGGCTGCTGTCCAAGGCGACGTGCCAGCTGTGGCCGGGGCGGTTCCAGAGTGCCGTCAGGGCGCGCGCCTCCCAGTTCCGGTTCAGGATGACGGCCACACGGTCAGGCCGGCCGTCCCCGCCGCTGGCGGCGAACACCGCCACCAGCAGGCCGGCGGCGCCGTCGTTCCAGTCCGCGTCGCCCAGGGGCTGGCCGTCGGCGCGCAGCCATTCCACGTCCGGAAGGCCCACGTCGGGCAGGCCCACGTCGGACAGGCCGGACGCGTCGGCGGTGCCCGTCAGGAAGCGGTCGGCGCGCAGGGCCGGATGGGCCTGGCGCAGGGCGATCACCCGGCGGGTGAAGGCGTACAGGCCCTGGTCCACGGCGCCGTGATCCAGCCAGTTCAGCGCGTTGTCTTGGGCATAGGCGTTGTTGTTGCCGCCCTGGCTGCGTCCGGCCTCCGTCCCCATGGCCAGCATCGGGGTGCCCCGGGCCAGCAGCAGGGTGGCGATCAGGGCGCGCTGGTCGGCCCGGCGGGCTTGCGTCACGGCGGGATCGTCGCTGGCGCCCTCCACCCCGTGGTTCCAGCTGGCGTTGTCAGTGGTGCCGTCGCGGTTCCCCTCGCCATTGGCCTCGTTATGCTTGCCTTGGTGGCTGACCAGGTCGGCCAGGGTGAAGCCGTCGTGGGCCACCACGAAATTCACGCTGCGCGACGGCCGGCGCTTGGCCGCGAACAGGTCGGACGATCCGGCCAGCCGCGTCGCCAGCGCGCCCAGCAGATGGCCGTCGCCCCGCCAGAAGCGCCGAACGTCGTCGCGGAAGCGGTCGTTCCATTCGCCCCAGGGGGCGGGGAAGCCGCCCGGCTGATAGCCGCCGGGGCCGATGTCCCATGGCTCCGCGATCAGTTTCAGCTCGCGCAGAACCGGGTCCTGGGCGACCGCGCTGAGGAAGGGCGACGCCGCGTCGAAACCCCGGTCGGTGCGGCCCAGCGTGGCCGCCAGATCGAAGCGGAAGCCGTCCAGCCCCGCCCGGTCGGCCCAGGTGCGCAGCGCGTCCAGCGCCAGGCGCAGCATCATCGGCCGGTCCACGGCCAGGGTGTTGCCGCAGCCGGTGTCGTTGTCGTAATAGCGCCGGTCGTCGCCGCGCAGGCGGTAATAGCCGGCATTGTCCAGGCCGCGCAGCGACAGCGTCGGGCCCAGTTCATCGGACTCGCCGGAATGGTTCAGCACCACGTCCAGCACCACCTCGATGCCGGCGGCCTGTAGGGCGGCCACGGCGGCCCGCACCTCCGCCCAGCCGCCGGGGGCCAGGCGCGGATCGGGCGCGCAGAAGGCGACGGGGTTGTAGCCCCAGGCGTTGGTGAGACCCAGCGGCGGCAGATGGCGCTCGTCCATCCAGGCCATGGCCGGCAGGATCTCCAGGGTGGTGACGCCCAGGTCGCGCAGATAGGCGACGCTGGCCGGGTGGCCCAGGCCGGCGAAGGTGCCGCGCGCCGCTTCCGGCACCTCAGGATGCAGGGCGGTGAAACCCTTCACCAGGCATTCATAGATGACCGTGCGGTCCCACGGGATTTGGGGCCGCGCCACCGCGCCGGGGGCGAAGGGCGCATCGACCACCGCCTTGGGCACGAAGGGCGCGCTGTCCACGGTATCGGCCGCCATGTCGGCGTCCGCGTCACCCACCGTATGGCCGAACTGTGCCGGGTGGGGCCGGAAGGGGCCGTCCAGGCGGGTGGCATAGGGGTCCACCAGCAGCTTGGCCGGGTTGAAGCGCTGGCCGGCGCGCGGCTCCCAGGGGCCATGGGCGCGCAGGCCATAGCGCTGGCCCGCCTGGACACCCTGGATGAAGCCGTGGAAGACGTCGCCCGTTCGCTCCGTCAAGCGGATGCGGGCGGTCTCGACCGCCGGGTCGCCATCGAACAGGCAGACCTCGATGGCGGTGGCCGTCCCGGATCGCACCGCCACATTGACGCCGTCGGCCGCCAGCGTGGCGCCCAGGGGCTCAGGCTGGCCAGGACCGTCGGCGGGGCGGTATCGCGGCTGGGTCACGCTGCGGCCACTCCCGCCAGCTCGCGGTAAAGGGCGGCGTAATGGCGTGCCGGGTTGGTCCAGGACACGTCGGTCGCCATGGCGTTGCGCCGCAGCCGCTTCCACACGGCGGCATCGGCGTGGAGGCTGGCGGCGCGTTGCAACGCGCCCTCCAGCGCCAGGGTGGTGGTGGGCTGGAAGCGCAGGCCCGTGCCCACGCCGTTGGCGATGGCCATTTCATTGGCGTCGATGATGGTGTCGGCCAAGCCGCCGACGCTGGACACCACCGGGATGGCGCCATAGCGCAGGGCGCACAGCTGGGTCAGGCCGCAGGGCTCGAAGCGGGACGGGACGATCAGCGCCTCCGCCCCCGCCTGGATCAGGTGGGCCAAGGCCTCGTCATAGCCGATGATGCAGCCGACCCGGCCGGGATGGGCGGCGGCGGCGTCACGGTATCCCCGCTCCAGCGCTGCTTCGCCAGCACCCAGCAGCACCAGCTGCGCGCCGGTGGCCAGCAGGGTGGGCAACGCCTCCAGCAGCAGATCCAGGCCCTTCTGCCACGACAGGCGGCTGACCACCCCGAAGACCAGCGCGCCGGGGTCGTCAGTCAGGCCGAAGCGTTGTTGCAGCGCCGCCTTGGAGAGCGCCCGGCCTTTGGGCTGCCTGGCGGAATAGGGGGCGGGCAACAGCGGGTCGTGGGCGGGGTCCCAGACCGTGGTGTCGATCCCGTTGATGATGCCGGACAGCCGGTTGGCCCGGGCCCGCAGCAAGCCGTCCAGGCCCATCCCGGCCTCCGGCCCCCGGATCTCCTGGGCGTAGGTGGGCGAGACGGTGGTCAGGCGGTCGGCCAGTTGCAGGCCGGCCTTCAGATAGCCGACGGCGCCGTAGTACTCGACGCCGTCCATGCCGAAGGAATGGGACGGCAGACCCAAGTTGTGCAGCAGCGTGGCGTCGAATTGACCCTGGAAGGCCAGGTTATGCACGGTGATGACGGTACCCGGCCGGGGGCCGCCCTCATAGTGCAGGTAGGCCGGCGCCAGGCCCGCCTGCCAGTCATGGGCGTGGACCACGTCCGGGCGGGGCAGGCTGGTCCGGCCCAGGCCGATCTCGGCGGCGGCCCGCGACAAGGCGGCGAAGCGCAGGGGATTGTCCGGCCAGTCGCGGCCGTCCGGGCCGACATAGGGGTTGCCCGGCCGGTCGAACAGATGGGGGGCGTCCACGACCACCAGGTCCAGGCCCCGCGCCGTTCCGGCCAGCAGCCGTGCTGGGCCGCCGAACAGCTCGTCGAAGCTGTGCACTGGCGTCACGTCGGCCAAGGCCGCCAGGACCGATGGGTAGCCCGGCACCAGGGTGCGCACGGCCACGTCTTCGGCCGCCAGCGCCCCCGGCAGGGCGCCGACCACATCCGCCAACCCCCCGGTCTTGATCAGGGGAAACACCTCCGAGGCGACCGAGAGGACGGCGATCGTCATCCGTTTCAATCCTTCAATCTGTCGATCATGGCCTGGGTGATCAGGCAGACGCCGCTGGCGCAGCGGCGGAAGCGCGCCGCGTCCAGTTCCGGATCCTCGCCCACCACCAGGCCGTTGGGAATGCGCACGCCCCGGTCCACCACCACGTTGGTCAGGCGGGCCGACCGGGCGACATCGACATAGGGCAGCAGCACGGCGTTTTCCACCGAGGAGAACGAGTTGATCCGCACGCCGGTGAACAGCAAGGCCCGCTTCAGCGACGCGCCGGAGACGATGCAGCCACCCGACACCAGGGAAGAAATGGCCTGGCCGCGCCGGCCCTCCTCGTCATGCACGAACTTGGCCGGCGGGGTGATCTCGCTGTAGGTCCAGATGGGCCAGTTCTGGTCATACAGATCCAGTCCCGGCACCAGGTCCGTCAGGTCCAGGTTGGCCTCGGCATAGGCGTCGACCGTGCCCACGTCGCGCCAGTACGGCTCCGCCTCGGCGGTGGACCGCACGCAGGAGCGTGAGAAATGGTGGGCTACCGCCTTCCCGTGCTTGACGATGTAGGGGATGATGTCCTTGCCGAAGTCGCGGCTGGACCCCGGCTCGGCCGCGTCGCGGCACAGCTGTTCGGCCAGGAACCTCGTCTCAAAGACATAAATGCCCATGGAGGCCAGGCAGCGGTCGTCGCTGCCCGGCATGGTGGGCGGATCCTTGGGCTTTTCCACAAATGAGAGGACACGATTGTCCGCGTCCACGTGCATGACGCCGAAGCCGGTGGCCTCCTGCTTGGAAACCTCAAGGCAGCCGATGGTGACGTCGGCGCCGGAGTCGACGTGCTGCTGCAGCATCAACTCATAGTCCATCTTGTAGATGTGGTCGCCGGCCAGGATGACCATGTATTTGGGGTCGTAGTCCTCGATGATGTCCAGGTTCTGGTACACGGCGTCGGCCGTGCCCTCATACCACAGATCCTCCGACACGCGTTGCGACGCCGGCAGGATGTCGAAGCTCTCATTGCGCTCCGGTCGGAAGAAGTTCCAACCCCGCTGCAGATGGCGGATCAGGCTGTGGGCCTTGTACTGCGTGGCGACGCCGATGCGGCGGATGCCTGAATTCAGGGCGTTGGACAGGGCGAAGTCGATGATGCGCGACTTGCCGCCGAAGTAGACGGCGGGCTTGGCCCGGCGGTCGGTCAGTTCCATCAGGCGCGATCCGCGCCCCCCGGCCAGCACATAGGCCATGGCGTGGCGGGCCAGCGGCGCCTTGACGATCGACCGGGCGCTGTCGGCCCTGGTGGCGGGGAATTGGGCGTTGGTCATGGTGTCACCTCCCGGTACAGCGGGTCTCGCGCCCGCCTCATATTGTCATTCCGCATCCAGGCCAAGCAGTCAGGCGCCCCGTACGTCAAACAGTCCAACCGTCCCCCCTGTTTCCATGCGTCCCTATTTTCGGCTCAATCCCGGGCGGTTCATTGTCCAGGATCAAGTGTCAGCCATACGGTTGCTAGCGGCGGCAGGGTCAGCGCGGCGGAGGCCGGCAGGCCGTGCAGCGCCGCCGCGTCCGCCGTCACCACCCCCCCATTGCCCAGCCCCGATCCGCCATAGATCCAGGCGTCGGTGTTCAGGATCTCCACCCAACGCCCGGCCACGGGCAGGCCGACGCGGTAGCCGTGGCGCGGTACGGGGGTGAGGTTGCAGAGGACGGCCACTGGTGGCGCGCCGTCATCGCCGAAGCGCAGGAAGGCGAACACCGACTGCTCATTGTCGTCGGCCACGACCCAGCGGAAGCCCGCCGCCTCGCAATCGGCCTCGTGCAGCGCGCCGCGCTGGCGGTAGTGCCGGTTCAGGTCGCGCACCAGGGTGCGCAGACCCTCATGCCGTGGATCGGCCAGCAGGTGCCAGTCCAGCGACCGCTCGAAATTCCATTCCCCGCGCTGGCCGAACTCCTGCCCCATGAACAGCAGCTTCTTGCCCGGGTGGCCCCACATGAAGGCGTAATAGGCGCGAGTGGTCGCGAACTTCTGCCAATCGTCACCCGGCATCTTCTCCAGGACGGAGCACTTGCCGTAGACCACCTCGTCATGGCTGATCGGCAGCACGAAATTTTCCGAAAAAGCGTACAGCAGGCCGAAGGTCATCCGGTCGTGATGCCATTTGCGGTGGACGGGATCGGTCGACACATAGTCCAGCGTGTCGTGCATCCAGCCCATGTTCCATTTGAAGCCGAATCCCAGGCCGCCGGCATAGGCCGGCTGCGACACGCCCGGCCAGGAGGTGGACTCCTCCGCCACGGTCATGGTGCCGGGATGCTCGCCATAAACCAGCGTGTTGACCGTCTGCAGGAAGTCCACGGCTTCGAGGTTCTCATTGCCGCCTTCCCGGTTGGGGATCCACTCCCCGGCTTTGCGGGAGTAATCGAGATAGAGCATGGAGGCGACGGCATCCACGCGCAGCCCGTCGACGTGATAGCGGTCCATCCAGTACAGCGCGTTGGCCGCCAGATAGTTCGCCACCTCGCGCCGGCCGAAATTGTAGATCGCCGTCTTCCAGTCGGGGTGGAAGCCCTGGCGCGGGTCCTCGTGCTCATACAGCGCGGTGCCGTCGAAACGGGCCAGACCGTGCACATCGGTGGGGAAATGGGCGGGCACCCAGTCCAGGATGATGCCCAGTCCGGCGCGATGGGCGCGGTCCACCAGGCGGGCGAAGCCATCGGGCCGGCCGAAGCGGGCGGTGGGCGCGAACAGGCCGATGGGTTGATAGCCCCAGGAGGGGTCGAAGGGGAATTCCGAGATGGGCAGGAATTCCAGATGGGTGAAGCCCATGTCGACGGCGTAGGGCACCAACTGGTCGGCCAGTTCGTCCCAGGTCAGATAGCGGCCGTCTTGCCCCCGCCGCCAGGAGCCCAAATGCACCTCATAAATGGCGATGGGACAGCGGCGGGCATTCGCCGTCCGCCAGAACGCGCGGTGCGCCTCATCCCCCCAGGGAAAATTGTCGGTGCGCGCGACGACGGAGGCGGTGGAGGGGCGCAATTCGCTGGCGAAGCCGAAGGGGTCGGCCTTCAGCGGCAGGACCTGGTCGTCAGGCCCCACGATCTCATATTTGTAGACCGCCCCTTCACCCAGGCCGGGGGCGAAGATCTCCCAGACACCGCTGTCCACGCGCCGGCGCATCTGGTGGCGCCGCCCATCCCAGCCATTGAAGTCGCCGACGACGGAGACGCGGCGCGCGTTGGGCGCCCAGACGGCGAAGTGCACGCCGTCCGCCCCCTCATGCGCCTTCAGGTGGGCGCCCAGCTTTTCGTACAGGCGCTTATGGGTGCCCTCGACCAGCAGATAATCGTCGGTGGGCCCCAGGACCGGGCCGAAGGCGTAGGGGTCGTCGAATTCCCACGTCCCGCCGTCATTGGCGCAGCGCAGGCGGTAGCGGAAGCGCTTCTTGCGGCGGGGCACCCGGCCTTCGAACACGCCGGCATCGTGCACGCGGGTGAGGGGGGCGATGGTGGCGCCATCCGGCGCCACCGCCTCCACGCTTTGCGCCCCCGGGACGAAGGCGCGGATGACCAGTCCCGCCGCGCCGTCATGCAGGCCCAGGATGGCGAAGGGATCGTCATGGCGGGCGGCCAGCAGCGCCTCGACATCGCCCTGCCGCGCCGTCCAGCCCGTCGTCCCCTTCGTCTTCGCCATCAGGCCCCCTTGGTCGGTCTTCTTCTTGTCGAACGCGCGTCACTTCAGGGTTTGGCGACGATCGGCACGTTCCAGATATCCGTCGCGTATTCCGCGATGGCTCGATCGGAGGAGAAGAACCCCATGCGCGCGGTGTTGATGATGGCGGAACGCCACCACGCGGCACGGTCGTGCCATCGCGCGTCGACTAACCTTTGGGTGGCATAATAGGCGTCGAAGTCTGCGGCCACCATGAAATAATCATGGTACTTCAAGGTGTTCACCAGGTCGCCAAAACGACCCGGCTCCCCCGGCGAGAACACGCCGGACCCCAGCGCGTCCAGCACCTCCTCCAGCATGGGCGAGGCGGCGATAACGTCCGCCATGTCAATGCCCTTGCGCCGCCGCGCGTCCACCTCGTCTGTCGTCAGGCCGAAGATGAAGATGTTGTCGTCGCCGACATGGTCCCTGATCTCGACATTGGCGCCGTCCAGCGTGCCGATGGTCAGCGAGCCGTTCAGGGCCAGCTTCATGTTGCCGGTGCCAGACGCCTCCATGCCGGCGGTGGAGATCTGCTCCGACAGGTCGGCGGCGGGGATGATGGCTTCCGCCAGGCTGACGTTGTAGTTGGGCAGGAACACCACCTTCAGCAGGCCGCGCACGGCCGGGTCGCGGTTGACCAGCCGGGCCACGTCGTTGGCCAGCTTGATGATCAGCTTGGCCTGGTGATAGCTGGCGGCGGCCTTGCCGGCGAAGATCTTGACCCGCGGCACCCAGTTGCCGCCGGGGTTGGCGCGGATAGCGTCGTACAGCGCCACGATCTCCAGGATGTTCAGCAGCTGGCGCTTGTATTCATGGATACGCTTGATCTGGACGTCGAACATGGCGTCCGGGCTGACCGTCACCTCCAGCCGTTGGCGGATGATCTTGGCCAGTTCCACCTTCTTGGCCCGGCGGATGGTCTGGAAGCGGTCGACTACCCCGGCGTCGTCGGCGTAATGCTCGAACCGGGCCAGGGCGTTCGGGTCATCCATGACCTGGGCGCCACAGCAATCGACCAACAGCTTGGTCAGGCCGGGGTTGGCCTCGAACAGCCAGCGGCGGAAGGTGATGCCGTTGGTCTTGTTGACGATGCGGTCGGGGTAGAAGCGGTCCAGGTGGTTGAACACCGTGCGCTTCACCAGGTCGGAATGCAGGGCCGACACGCCGTTGATCTTGTGCGAGCCGATGAAGGCCAGATGGCCCATGCGCACCCGCCGGCCGTGGCTTTCGTCGATCAGTGACAGGGCCGACAGCATGCCGCCATCGTGCTCGCCGCGCGACCGCACCAGTTCCAGATGCAGGGCGTTGATCAGGTAGATGATCTGCATATGGCGGGGCAGCAATCGTTCCATAAGCGGAACGGGCCAGCTTTCCAGCGCCTCCGGCAGCAGGGTGTGGTTGGTGTAGGAGAAGACGGCGGTGGTGATGTCCCAGGCGTCGTCCCAGCCAAACTCCTCCTGGTCCAGCAGGATGCGCATCATCTCGACGATGGCGATGGTCGGATGGGTGTCATTCAGCTGGACGGCGACCTTGTCGGGCAGGGTGCGCAGGTCGCCATGGTGCTGCTTGTGGCGGCGGATGATGTCCTGCAGCGAGGCCGCGACGAAGAAATATTCCTGGCGCAGGCGCAACTCCAGGCCGGCCGGTGTGGCGTCGCTGGGATACAGGACCTTGGAAATGGCTTCCAGCCGCACGCGGGCCGCCAGCGCGCCGACATGGTCGCCCTGGTTGAAGGCGTCCAGGCGCAGGGCGTCCGGCGCCCGGGCGGACCACAGGCGCAGGGTGTTCACATGGGCGGCGCGCCAGCCGGTGACGGGCGTGTCGAAGGCGATGGCGTCCACCGTCTCCTCCGGCTTCCACACGTGGCGCGTCTCGTCCTCACTGACCTCGATGGTGTCGACCGTGCCGCCGAAGCCCACGGAATAATCCACCTCCGGCCGTTCGAACTCCCACGGGTTGCCGAAGGTCAGCCAGTTTTCCGGATATTCGCGCTGCCAACCATCCTTGATCGCCTGGCGGAACAGGCCGTGATCATAGCGGATGCCGTAGCCATGGGCGGCGACCTGCAGCGTCGCCATGCTTTCCATGAAGCAGGCGGCCAGGCGGCCAAGGCCACCGTTGCCCAGGGCCGCGTCCGGCTCGATCTTGCGCAATTCGTCCAGATCCACGCCCAGGCCGGCCAACGCCTCGCGCACCGGTTCCGTCAGGCCGGTTTCCATCAGGGCGTCGATCAGCAGGCGGCCGATGAGGAATTCCAGCGACAGGTAATAGACGCGTTTGCGCTTGGATTCGTATGTCTTGCGGGTGGACGACATCCAGCGCTCGACGATGCGGTCGCGCACGGCCAGCGTCGTGGCCAGGAACCAGTCGCGCTTGCTGGCCACCTCGGGGTTCTTGCCCACGGCATAGGTCAGCTTGGCCAGGATGGCCGCGCGCATGACATCGCCATCCACCTCTTCAGGCAAGGCCGGTGGCGGGGGCAGGGGGCGGATGGCGTCGGGTTCGCGGGAAGGTTCAGAAATAGCGGGCGGGGCGCCGGTCTCAGTCACGCTGCCTATCCTTTCCACTCGAGAAGACCTCTTACCCTCAGCTTTGCATGATTGCTGCAACGCGGCAATCAAGAGAGGGGTATATAACCGCTCAATCGCCGACGGGTTCCAAGATGGCGGCGGTTCCGCAACTTTAATTCGCGGCCAGCTAATCCTGTAGCGTGGTGGTCAATCGTCGCGCAAACCCGGTGCCGCAGGGGACGTTCCTCGCGCGGTTCAGGGCGATGCGGCGGGCGTCATCCAGACACCGCCGCGCAGGCCGATTCGCCGCGCAGGGCCAAAACAAAAAGGGGACAGGCCTGAGCCCATCCCCTTTTTTTAACGAAGTGCGTCCGTTTGAACCGGGGCGCGCCGCGCGACCGGTCAACCCTTGGCCTTGAAGGCGCGCAGCTGCTTGTTGAACTCGTTAGCGATGCTCTGCATCTGGTCGACGGCGGCGTTGTACTTGGCGGAGCCGGCGGCCTTGTCGTTTTCCAGGCACTTCAGGAAGTCCTGCATGTCGGCCATGTAGCCCTTCACCGAGGTGTTGGCGCTGGTCATCTGCTCGGTCGTGGCAGCGGCGCCATCCGGGATGGCCGGCGGGTTGGCGTGCGTGCTGCACTCAGCCAGCGCGGGGCCGGCGACAAAAAGGGAAACTGTGGCCAGAATGCCAAGAAACTTCGCGTTCATCGTGATCTCTCTTCTCTGCTGCCCCGGTGGTCCGTCATTCTGTGCGGCGCAAAACAGGGGGGTGGAACCAGATGCCCCAGAGTGCGCTTGTGACGACGGCCGCTTGTTTACGGGCGGTTTATTAGCAAAACCTTGCCAAGGTGAAAACAAGTCCCGCATGCATCGTTGGGCTGCGCTGCACGCGGGGTTCTGGTACCGGTGGGGCGTATAGTTGAATAGGCCGCAACCCGATCGGCGCGCTCCGATGATTTCCGACACGCCCCGCCTTTTGTTCTGGTTGTTCTAGGGAACTGCAATGCATTTTAGGAAAATTGCCCTGGCGATGGTTTGTTTTTTTCTGACAAGCACTTACGCGCTGGCGGCGGATGGGCTGTGCGCTGCACTGCAGCATGCGGTGCGGGCCGCGGCGCCCGGTTCCGGCCCCCGGTTCGTGACCAGTTATCCGGGGAACGCCCACCCGGCCCTGGCGCACAGCGCCTTCACCTACGACAACGCCCTGGCAGCCATCGCCCTGGTGGCTTGCGGCCATACCGAGGACGCACGCCTGGTTGGCGATGCCTTGGCCCTGGCCGCAGAGGCGGATCGCACCTTCAAGGACGGCCGGGTCCGGAACGCGTATCGCGCTGGTCCGGCCGCCGATCCGCCGCTGCCGCCTGGTTGGTGGGACGACAAGGCGGGACAATGGGCGGAGGATCCTTATCAGGACGGTAGCGCCACGGGGAATGTTGTCTGGGCGGCGTTGGCGTTGCTGACCCTACACGAGGCCACGGGGGAGGCGCGCTATCGCGACCGCGCGGCAGGCCTCATGCGCTGGGTGGCGGATTTGATGGCGGACCCCGCCCAACCGGGCGGCTATATCGGTGGGTTCGACGGCTTCGACCCTGCCCAGCATCGCCTCAATTACAAGGCGACGGAGCATAATATCGATGCCGTGGCGGCCTTCACCTGGCTGGCCCGCCTGACGGGCGACGCCGCCTGGACGCGTCAGGGGGCTCTGGCGCGTGGGCTGGTCGCGGCCGCCTGGGATGGATCGGAGGGACGCTTTCGTATCGGCACCGGGCCGGATGGACGCACCTGGGCGTCCGGCGCCGCCCTGGACATCCAGCTGTGGCCACACCTGGCCATCGCGGACGCGCCTGCCGACTGGCGGCGATCCTTGGCCTGGGTTGAGGCGCGGCACGCCGTCGGCGGTGGCTTCGACTTTAATGATGATCGGGATGGCGTCTGGATCGAGGGGACGGCGCAGGCGGCGCTCACTTACAGGATGCTGGGGCAGGAGGCCAAGGCGGCGGCGGCGTTGGCCACTGTGCTGGCGGCTGGCGGGCCTGACGGCTTGCTCTACGCCACGGGGGCGGGCACGGTCACGACCGGGCTGGCGGTGGGGCCGGCGTCCAGCACGGATGATTTCCGCTACTACCACCAGCCGCATGTGGGCGCCACGGCGTGGGCGGTCCTGGCGCAGGTCGGCTGGAACCCGTTCACCGGGCGGCGGATAGGGGGGCGGTAACGCCCCCCAAACGTTCATTGCCGGCGGACGAGGGCGGCCCCCATCAGCACAACGCCCAGAATCAGGGCGGCTGGCCCAACAAAGGGAGGGATGACGTGGGTGCTTTCTTCCTTGGCCGTCACCTTGAGGTCGCCGATCTTAGCCAGTTCCTTGGTGTCCTTGGTGGTGAAAATCGGCACGGCCAGGGCGAGAACGCCCAGAATCACGATCACGGCGCCGGAAATCAGTAGTCCATTCTTGGAAGTCATTTTCCTCTCCAACATCATGTCATATCTGTTCCCGATCGGCTTAAATTCGCCGCCGAATCCGATGACTTGATCATCATCGCATTGCGGACATTCGTCACGGATACTTTGGTCGTACGTCGGTAACTGAGCCCATTGGGAGCTATTTTTATTACTTTACCTATGGGTTAGATGAATTCCGTGTACGCGCTTTTGAATCGCCTTAAGGTCATCGGCGAAGCGGCGTACGCCCCACAGGCCGATGTAAGGCCAGCGGCCTATGAACTTCGTCGTCATACGGTGCGGCATGCGGCTGGGGGTTGCCGGGTCCGTCGCGCCCCAGTATCACTGCCCGGCTGCCATGGCCGGATTTGCATTTGACCCGGCTGGAGTTGTATTTTCGGTCGCCGTGCGGTCTTAGCGGACGGTGCCCAGTCTTAGGGGAGTTTGTCGCGTGAAGATATTGGTGACGGGGGCGGCCGGTTTTATTGGGTCCGCGGTGTGCCGCTTGCTGGTGGCTGAAGGTCAGGATGACCTTGTGTGCGTGGACAAGCTGACCTATGCGGCCAGCCTGGAATCCATCGGCGAAGTTCTGTCCAGCGGCCATGCTGTGCTGGAGAAGGCGGACGTCGCCGATGTCGACGCCATGCGCGACATCTTTCAGCGTCATCAGCCCGATGCCGTCATGCACCTGGCGGCGGAAAGCCATGTGGACCGCTCGATCGACGGATCCGGCATTTTCATCCGCACCAACATCAACGGCACCCATGTGATGCTGGAGACGGCGCGCGAGTATTGGCAGGCGCTACCGGCGGCACGCAAGGAGGCCTTCCGCTTCCACCACATCTCCACCGATGAGGTCTACGGCTCGCTGGGTGAGGATGGGCTGTTCCGCGAGGACACGGCCTATTCGCCCAACTCCCCCTATTCCGCTAGCAAGGCGGCGTCCGACCATCTGGTCAACGCCTGGTACCATACCTATGGCCTGCCGACGCTGCTCAGCAACTGCTCCAACAATTACGGGCCGTTCCATTTCCCGGAAAAGCTGATCCCGCTGATGATCCTGAACGGGATGGATGGCAAGAAGCTGCCGGTTTACGGCAAGGGCGACAACATCCGTGATTGGCTGTTCGTGGAGGATCACGCCCGCGCGCTGGTGCTGATCGTGCGCAAGGGCGTGCCGGGTGAGCGCTACAACGTCGGCGGCAACGCCGAGCGGCGGAACCTTGAGGTGGTGGAGACCATCTGCGACCTGCTGGACGAACGTCTGCCCGGCGCCACCAAGCGCCGCGACCTGATCACTTTCGTGACCGACCGCCCTGGCCACGACCAGCGCTATGCCATCGACGCCTCCAAGATCAAGCGCGAGCTGGGCTGGGAACCGACGGTGACCTTCGAGGAGGGCATCCGCCGCACGGTGGACTGGTACCTGGCCAACCGCTGGTGGTGGGAGCCCATACGGGAGGGCAAGTATTCCGGCCAACGCCTCGGCGCCGCCGCTCCCACCGCCGCCACGGTTGGTTGAGAAATCGCCATGACTGGGACTGAGGGGAATGTCCGGGTGTTGCTGCTGGGCGGGGCTGGCCAGGTGGGCCTGGCCTTCCAGCGGGTGGCGCCGGCCGATTGGCTTGTCACGGCGCCAGGCCGGGACGCGCTGGACATCGCAGATGATGGTGCCGTCCAGGCGGCGGTATCCGCGGCTGATCTGGTGGTGAACTGCGCGGCCTACACGGCGGTCGACAAGGCCGAAACCGAGGTCGATGCCGCCTACGCCGCCAACCGCGACGGCCCGGCGGCCCTGGCTCGGGCCTGTGCCACAGGGGGCACGCCCCTGCTTCACCTGTCGACCGACTATGTCTTCGACGGTAGCAAGATCGGCGCCTATGTGGAGACCGACCCTGTCGCTCCCGTCAGCGTCTATGGCGCGTCCAAGGAGGCGGGTGAGCAGGCGGTGCGTGCGGCCCTGCCGGCCCATGTCATCCTGCGCACGGCATGGGTCTATGGCCCTGATCGCGCCAATTTCCTGAAGACCATGCTGCGTTTGGGCGCGGAGCGGGAAGAGCTGCGGGTGGTGGCGGACCAGCATGGTTGTCCCACGGCGGCGGCGGACATCGCCGACGCCCTGGTGGCGGTGGGCGCCCAAGTTCTGGGCGGCCGGCGTGACAGCTTCGGCACCTACCATTTATGCGGCACGGGCGCCACCACCTGGCATGGCTTCGCGGCGGAGATTTTCGCCCAGGCCCAGGCGCGCGGGGCCCGCGTGCCGCGGCTGGTCGCGATCGACACCGCCGATTACCCGACCCCGGCCCGGCGCCCGGCCAATTCGGTGCTGGATTGCAGCCTGCTGGAACGGGTTTTCGACTGGCGCGCGCCGGCCTGGCAGGACAGCCTAGCCCGCAGCCTGGACGGGCTGCTGCCCGCGTGACGCTTGCCATTTTGCACCAAGGCTTTCCCGCAACCCGATACGTTTAAGGCTATTGACATGAAGGGCATCATTCTCGCGGGCGGTTCCGGCACCCGTTTACATCCGCTGACCAAAAGTGTCAGCAAGCAGCTGTTGCCCATCTACGATAAACCCATGATCTACTACCCGCTGTCGGTGCTGATGCTGGCCGGCATCCGCGACATCCTGGTGATCAGCACGCCGCACCATCTGCCGCTGTTCCAGGACCTGCTGGGCGATGGCGCGCCTTGGGGCATCAACCTGTCCTACGCGCAGCAGGCCGCCCCCAACGGCCTGGCCGAGGCCTTCATCATCGGCCGTGATTTCATAGGCAACGAGCCCTGCGCGCTGGTGCTGGGTGACAACATCTTCTACGGCCAGGGGCTCAGCGCCCAGGCGCAAAAGGCGACCCAAGTCCACAAGGGCGCCACCGTCTTCGCCTATTGGGTGGAAGACCCGCATCGCTATGGCGTGGTGGAGTTCGACGAGCAGGGCCGCGCCATCAGCATCGTGGAAAAGCCAACCGACCCGAGGTCCAACTGGGCGGTCACGGGCCTCTATTTCTATGACAACCGGGTGGTGGACATCGCCCGGGAGATCAAGCCCTCCCCCCGCGGCGAGCTGGAAATCACCGACGTCAACAACGTCTATCTGCAGCAGGGCAATCTGCAGGTGGAGCGACTGGGCCGCGGTACGGCCTGGCTGGACACCGGCACCCACGATTCCCTGCTGGAAGCGGCTGAATTCGTGCGCACCATCGAACACCGTCAGGGCCTGAAGATCGGCTGTCCCGAGGAAATCGCCCTGGAACAGGGCTTCGTCGATGAGGAGGCCGTCTTGGCCCAGGCCAAGGCCTATAAGAACAGTCCTTACGGCCAGTACCTGCAGCGTATGGTCGCCCGCCGCCGCGCCGCCCATTTCTAAAGCGGACCGCGATGGCGGAATCACGCCCGCGCGTGAAGCTCCTCGCGCACAGATTACGCCATGGCCGGCTGGGGTTTTGTCTACGCCCGGTCGGCCATCGTCCGTCTAGCAGGCGCGCCCTTGATAAAAAAAGCCGCCGGGAGCATTCCTGCGGCTTTTTTTGTGCGAGCAGGTCGCGCAAAGGCGGGATCGACTACCAGCGTCATTCCCCAGGCTGAATGGCGGCGTGTGCCGGGCCCGTCGCGGACCAGCCGTAAGGTCAAGGATGGATCAAGCCCATCTGGATGGCCTTGGCCACGGCGTGGATCTTTGAATAGCAGCCCAGCTTTTCCAGCGCGTTCTGCAGGTGGAACGTGACCGTGCGGCCCGATACGCCGATGATGTCCCCGGTTTCCTCCACCGTCTTGCCACGGCTGGCCCATACCAGGGCCTCCTGCTCCCGCTGGGTCAACACCGGTGGTGGGGCGGCGGTTGTCAGGCGCATGCTGACCACCCGCTCGTGAAGATAGAGGGCGCTGAGGCGCAGCCAGGACGGCGCCGAGTCTGGAGTGATCAGGCCCTCCGGCCTCTGCGTCCAGAACAGGCTGACCACCGCCGAGGCCAGCCGGCCTTGCGGGTCCACCGTGTGGGTTGGGATGACATAGCCCTGGGTATAGCCATGATCGGCCGCTGTCGCCATGACGGCGATGGCGCGGCGGGCATCCTGCTTGGCGCGGCCCCGGTTTGGAAAATCCAGCTTGGCGGTCGCTTGCTGGCTGGCATGGAATTCCGGAACATCCGCCCAGGTCAGTGGGGCCGCCTGGCGCTTGGCCATGACCATCAGCGGATCATGGCTCATATACCCTTCGGACAGGTAGGTATGGAGAAAATCTTCGCGCACCGTCGTGCGCACGAACAGGTCCGGCTCCCCTGGGGCGGGGCCCGGCCGGCTGTCGATATAGCTGACGGCGGCATACCCGAGGTCACGCGCCAGCTGACTGAACGTATTGAATAATTCTTCGGGTTCATCAGGCTGGCTCAACCGGCTGAGGGCATCGTCCAGAAGCATGAGGGTATCCAGCGTGGGCGTGTACGTATGGGGAGGGGGCACCACTTTCGCGTCAACGGCGCCTAACCCTGTATGAGTCTACAGTTATGTAACTCTAATTCTGCCGCTTTGATAAGGACCGCCATCACACCCCCGGGACGGCCGTTTCGCGAAAACGGCGGGGGCCCCTGTCACGGAGCACGGACATGACGGTTCTGACCAGCAATCGCCTTCCTTTTCCCGTTCTGGCCGCCGTGCATCAGGCCACGGCGCCGCGGTCCCTGGTGCCGCGCAGCGTGCGGGTGGGCACCCGTCGCACATCCATGCGGCTGGAAGCGCAGTTCTGGACCGGGCTGGACCTGTTGGCCCGCCAGGAGGGCTGCCAGATCCCCGAATTGCTGGAGGTTATCGACCGTTCACGCGATGCGGAGACCAGCCTGTCCAGTGCTGTGCGGGTGGTGGTGGTCAGTTATTTCCAGTGGCTGGCGTCGGTGGAGACACTGGCGACCCCCGTCCATACGCCGCAGCAGAATTTGAGCCAGGCGTTCTTCTAAGGCGGGGCCTATTTCCGCCCGGTTTCGTCGCGTTGATCTGATCCAGGTCAAAGCGCGGACGTGCGGGGAACGGTTATCTGGGAAAACCTTTTCCAGGAGATCGGCCCTATGCCTGCTGTATCCATCGTTCCCCCCGCGTCCCTATCGCCGCTGGACCGTGTTCGCCGCACCACCACGCTGCTGGTGTTGACCTTGCTGGCCGGGCAGGTCTTCGTTCTCCTGGGTGCACAGCTGGTGGTCCTGGGCGGGTTCGATTGGCGCCAGCCGGCGGCGACCTTGGTGGTCGTTCTGGCGGCGGCGGTGGCTTGGCAGGCCTTGCCGGCGGCGGCGGGCCGCGTGGTTTTGGCCGGTTGTTTGCCTCTGGCCGGCGCCCTGTCCATCTGGGCGTTCGCCGGCAACCCATGGCAGACGGGCATGCAGATCTACGTCTATATCCTGGTGGCCGTTTCCGCCGGCTTCTGCGATGGGCGGACGCTGGCGGCCTCCGCCGGGGCGGTGGCCTTGTTCTTCATCATTGGTGGCCTCGCGGTGCCCGAGGCGGCTGGCGTCCGGGGCGGCGAATATCTGCGCATCCTCATGTATGTCTGGCTGGTGGTGTTCGAGGGGGCCCTGATGGCTTGGCTCGCCCAGACCATGGCCGGGTCCTTCCAACGCTCGGATTCGGCGCTGGCCGATGCCCGCCAGGCGCACGAGGAATTGGCCAGGGCCACCGCCGCCCGCGAAGCCCTGGCGGCCCAGTCCCGGGACGAGCGCAACCGTCTGATGCTGGCCTTGGCCCAGCGTCTGGAAGGTGACGTGGGCGGGCTGGCGGGAGAGGTGGCGGGTGCCGCCACCAATGCCCGCAGCTGTGCCGACGACCTGCGCGTGCTGGTGCGGCGGGGGTCCGACAACGCCGGGGCTATCGCCGCGTCCGGTGGCGATGCGCTGGACAGCGCGTCCCAGGTGGCGGACGCGGCCTCGCAACTGTCGGAAGCCATCGCCGAGATCAGCACCCAGGTCAGCCGTTCCTCCGGCGTCACACGGGAAGCGGCGGAACGGGCGCGTTCGGCCCAGGCCATCATCGGCGGCCTGTCAGAGGCGGCGTCCAGCATCGGCACGGTGTTGGCCACCATCAGCGAGATCGCGGAACGCACCAATCTTCTGGCCCTGAACGCCACCATCGAGGCGGCGCGGGCTGGCCTGGCTGGCAAGGGCTTCGCCGTCGTGGCGTCGGAGGTGAAGAACCTGGCGGGCCAGACGGCCCTGGCGACGTCGGAGGTCGCGCAGAAGGTGGCCGCCATCCGCGACAATACCCATGACGCGGCTGACGCCATCGAATCCATCGCCACCGTCATCTTCGACGTGGACGCCGCCACCTCCGCCATCGCTGCGGCGGTGGAGGAACAGGACGCCGCCACCAAGGAGATCGCGCGCAGCGCCGCCGAGGCGGTGCAGAGCGCCGGCGCCGCCGCCCGGGGCTGTGAGGAAACCTTGTCCGCCTGGACGGACACCAATGGCTCGGCCGACGGTATCGCCAACCTGTCCAAGCTGCTGTCCGGCCGGGTGGAGAAGCTGCAGGCCGTGGTGGACGGGGTGGTGAAGGAAATCCGTACCGACGCGGCATGACCTGCGAGAAAAGGCGACAGGGGCGGCGCTTGCGGGACCGCCCCTGTCTTTCACGATGACGACGTTTCAGCCGGCGTAGACCAGGGTAGGCAGCCAGGTGGCCAAGCCTGGCACGAAACACAGCGCCAGGATGGACACCAGCATCAGGCCGACGAAGGGCAGGACCCCCATCACCACATCGCGCAAGGGGATGTCCGGCGCGATGTTCTTGATGACGAAGATGTTCAGGCCCACTGGCGGGTGGATCAGCCCCATCTCCATCACGATGGACATGATGATGCCGAACCAGATGAGGTCGAAGCCGGCGGCCCTCAAGGGGGGCAGGATGATGGGCGCCGTCATCAGGATGATGCTGACGGGCGGCAGGAAAAAGCCCAGCACCACCACCAGCACCAGGATGGCCGCCAGCAGCAGCCATTTCGACAGGTGCATGCCCACGATCCACTCCGCCGCGCCCTGGCTGATGTGCAGGTAGCTCATCACGTAGGAGTAGAGCAGCGACATGCCGATGATCATCATCAGCATGGTCGACTCCCGCAGGGTCGACATCAGGATGGGCCCCACCTGCGCCGGCCGCCAGACGCGGTAGATGCCGCCCACCATGGCCAGCGCCAACACGGCGCCCAGCCCTGCCGTCTCCGATGGCGTGGCGATGCCGCCATAGAGCGCGAACATGACGCCAATCAGCAGGATGACGAAGGGTAGTACGCGCGGAATGGCGGCGAAACGCTCGCGCGCCGTGAAGGTGTCGGTGCGCAGCAGCTCCGACCAGTCGCCGCCTTGGGCGTAGGCCGCTGCCGCCGTCGCCTTTTCCTGGCGATAGCGCACGACGGCATAGACGGCGAACAGCACCACCATGAAGATGCCCGGCCCGATGCCGGCCAGGAACAGCCGGCCCAGCGACTGTTCCGCCGCCACGGCGTACAGGATCAGGGTGATGGACGGCGGCAGCAGGATGCCCAGCGTGCCGCCGGCGGCGATGATGCCGGCGGCGAACCCGGGGGAGTAGCCGCGGCGGCGCATCTCGGGGATGCCCGCACTGCCGATGGCCGAACAGGTGGCGGGGCTGCTGCCGGCCATGGCGGCGAACAGGGCGCAGGCGAAGACGTTGGCCACGCCTAAACCGCCTGGCACCCGCCCCATCCAGACATGCAGGGCCGAATAGAGGTCCGCGCCGGCCCGGGACCGGCCGATGGCCGCCCCCTTCAGGATGAACAGGGGAATGGTCAGCATGGTGATGCTGGCCATTTCCTCATAGACGTTCTGGGTGACGGTATCCAGCGACGCGGCCGGCATGAAGAAGTACATGAAGACCACCGCCACGCTGCCCAGCGCGAAGGCGATGGGCAGGCCGGCGAACAGGGCCACCAGGGTGGCACCACCATAGAGCAAGCCGATCTCAACCGTGCCCATGGCCGCGTCCTTCCATAGAATGCCCCGCCGGGTTGTCCGCGGCTTGGGGCGCCAGCAGTTGCAGCGCGATCTGCAGGGTCAGAAGGGTCATGCCCAGCGACATCGCGGAGTAAGGGATCCACAAGGGCGGCGCCCAGGAGGAGAAGGTGGCATATCCCTCGGTCCAAGCCTCCTGGCACAGCACCCAGGACTTCCAGGCGAAGAAGCCGCAGAACAGGAGGGAGATCAGGTCCGCCACCCGGCGGCGCGCCCGCTCCACGCGCGCGGGCAGCAGGCCGCCCACCGCCTCGATGGCGACATGGCCGCGGCGGGATTGGACGTAGGCCGCCGACAGGAAGGTGGCACCCACCAGCAGGAAGATGGCGGTCTCATCCTGCCAGTCGGCCGCCTGGCGCAGGAAATAGCGCACCATGGCCTCTTCCGTCATGACGATGCCGGCCGCCACCACCGCCACCGCCGCGACGGTGGCGATGACGCGGTTGGTCCAATCCAGGGCCTTGCCCGCCAGGCGGATGGGGCCCGCCGTTCCCTTCGGCCTCTTGGTTTCCAGCCCGGCAGCCCTCATGCCACATCCTCGGCCAGCTTCAGCAGCTTCGCCCCTTCCGGATAGCGCTCGCCGAAGTCCTTCCAGGCGGTGTCGCGGGCGATGGCGCGCCACTCGTCCATCACCTTGTCATCCATGTCCACGACCTTGACGCCAGCCTTGGCGTAAATCTCGGCCACGCGCTGGTCGTCCTTCTTGGCCTCTTCCAGGCCGAAGGGTTCCAGGGATTCGCCCACCGTCGTCAGCGCCTTTTGCTGGGCCGCGGGCAGGCTGTCGAACACCATCTTCGACATCATCAGCGGCTCCAGCATGTACCAGAAGCTCTTCTGCCGGGCGGCGGTCAGGCTCTTGCTCTGCTCCTCCAGCTTGAAGGAGATCAGGCTGGTGGAACTGGTGACGGCGGCGTCCAGCGCGCCGGTCTGCATGCCGGCGTAGATCTCATTGGATGGGATGGAGGAAACAGCGGCGCCGGCGGCTTTGAACATCATGTCCATCTCCCGCGATCCGCCCCGGATCTTGATGCCCTTGACGTCCGCCGGATGCACCACCGGGGTGCCGCGCGCGGCCACGCCACCCGCCTGCCACACCCAGGTCAGGATCTTAACGCCCTTGTCCTCCAGGGCCTTGGTCAGCGCCTCCCCGATGGGCTTCTTCTTCCAGGCCAGCCCCTGCTCATAGGTGGTCACCAGGCAGGGCATCAGGCCCAGGTTCATTTCCGGGATTTCGCCGCCGCCGTAAGGCATGGGATAGAGGGTGAAGTCCAAGGCGCCCTTCCGCAGGGCCTGCAGTTGCGCCACCGTCTTCATGAGGGAGGAGGCGGGATAAATCTCGAACTTCAGGGCCCCCTTGGTCTCCGCCTCCACTTGCGCCGCGAACTTGCGGCACAGCCGGTCGCGGAAGTCGCCCTCCGTCAATGTGCCGCCGGGGAACTGGTGGGAGATCTTGAGGGTGGTCTGCGCCTGGGCCAGGCCGGGGAAGAGGCCGCCGGCGCTGAGCACGGTGCCGCCCATGGTCAGGGCGATGGGGCTGGCCGCCATGCCGCCCAGCAGGCCGCGGCGCGACAGGGTGGAGGTAAGGGGGGCGGGGGATGTCCGTTCGGTCGACATGGGTGCGTGTTCCTCACCATGGCAGGCGCCGGGCTTCTGCGTTCCGGCGGTCGGGTTGGGCCTGAAGCGTCAGTTTCAAGGATCGGGGGCCGGTGCGGCCGGCAAGGGGCTGCACCCTATGGATGAAGGGCGACGGCCGCGCGTCTGGGCGGCCAGGCTGTGTTCTTCCCTGTTCTCGCGATTGCTCAATGAATGCTGCAACAGCGAAATATGTTTTATTTGCAGGAACTTGACGTGGGAAGCATGTCAGAGCGACCTGGGGGCGTCAATCATTGAAACGCAAGACTGGCTGTCTTGCATGCACGAAAACCGATAGTGTATGCGTAATGAAAGGGAGAGACGTGCCATGGCCGAAACCCGATCCGAACAGCTGGCCCGCGCGCTGGAAGATGACATTTGCGCCGGCCGCGCCCTGCCGGGTGCGCGCCTGGATGAACAGGTGTTGGCCCAGCGGTTCGGCACCTCGCGCACCCCGGTGCGGGAGGCGCTGAAGATGCTGGCGGCCCAGGGCTTCGTTGAAATCCGCCCGCGCCAGGGGGCGGTGGTGGTGGGCCTGGACGTTCGCCAGGTGTTGGAGCTGTTTGAGATCATGGCCGTGCTGGAGGGCTTGTGCGCCCGGCTGGCGGCCCGTCGCATGACCCCGGCGGAACGGGCGGAGCTGACGTCCGTCCATGCCGAATGCCAGCGCCTGGCGGCGGCCGGCGACCCGGATGTCTACTACGCCATGAACACCCGCTTTCATGAGGTCATCTACGCCGGCAGCCATAACCGCCAGCTGGAAGAGGAGACGCGGCGGGTGCGCAACCGGCTGTCGCCGTATCGCCGCAACCAGTTGCACCAGCTGGGTCGCGTCGCCAAATCTGTACAGGAGCATGACGACGTGGTGCGCGCCCTGCTGGAAGGCGATGCGGAGCGGGCGGAAACCCTGATGCGGCGCCATATCGGCATCCAGGGCGACAGCCTGTCCGACTTCGTGTCCAACATGTCGATGCCCCATCACGTGGCGGCGCCGCAGCCGTCCTTGGCGGGCGCCATCACCCGGCCTACCATCGTGCGGTGACCGTTGGCCGCCCTTCTTCTCACTGGTTCGCAGCCCCCGCGAGGTCCAGCCCATGAGCAGCAGCACCTTCTTCCGGTCCATGTTGACCACCATCGCCGATCGTGGCCGCGCCCTGCTGCGCCGCCATGGCCCCATGGTGGAGGATCTGCTGGAGGATGCGGCCAAGCTGATGCCCTCGGCCAAGGGGCCGGCCCGGCGCGACCTGCCCAGCCTGTGCGACACCCTGCTGACCGGTCGGGGGGAGGCGTCGGGCGTGGCGCTCGCGGGGCAGATCCTGGAGCGCTGGGCGGAATTGGACGCCGCCGGGCAGCGGGCCTTCCTCTTGGATCTGGCCTATCGTTTCGGACCCGATCCGATCAAGCTGGACAAGGCGATCGACGCGTATCGCGCCGCCCCTGGCGCCGGTACGGCCCTGGCGCTGCACAACGCCGCTGAAGCGCGCCGGCAGGAGCTGTTCCGCCGCCTGAACCTGGCGCCCGGCGGCACGGAGGCGGTGGTGCGCATGCGCGAGGCGCTGTTCAGGGTCATGGCTGAAACCCAGGGCGTGGAGAAGGCGGGGTTGGAGGCGGTGGACGCGGACCTGAACCATCTGTTGGCGTCGTGGTTCAACCGCGGCTTCCTGGTTCTGCGTCATATCGACTGGACCACGCCGGCCAACATCCTGGAGAAGATCATCCAGTATGAGGCGGTGCATACCATCCGGGACTGGGATGATCTGCGCCGCCGTCTGGCGCCGACCGACCGTCGCTGCTTCGCTTTTTTCCATCCGCAATTGCTGGACGATCCGCTGATCTTCGTCGAGGTGGCGCTGGCGCCGGACATCCCGGCGTCGATCGACGCGCTGTTGGCGGAGGGCCGCGCCCCCATCGCGGCGGCGGACGCCACCACCGCCGTGTTCTATTCCATCTCCAACTGTCAGGAAGGACTGCGCGGCGTCTCCTTCGGCAATTTCCTGATCAAGCAGGTGGTGGAGGATCTGCGGGGCGAACTGCCCAACCTGCGCACCTTCGTCACCTTGTCGCCCGTGCCATCCTTCGCCGGCTGGCTGGCCAAGGAACGCGCCAAGGAGGCGTCGGCCGTGCTGGCGCCGGCGGACAAGGCCATCCTGGCGGCGCTGGACCATAGCGGCTGGCATCTGGACCCTGGCACCGCCGCCACCGTGTCGCCCGTGCTGTTGCAGGCGGCGGCCCATTATTTCCTGAAGGCCAAGGGACGGGGCAACAAGCCGGTGGACCCGGTCGCGCGCTTCCACCTTGGCAACGGCGCCCGGCTGGAGCGCCTGAACTTCCTGGGCGACCTGTCGCCCAAGGGCTTGGCCCAGGCCCACGGCCTGATGGTCAACTACCTGTATAAGCTGGATGATATCGAGACCAATCACGAGCGCTACGCCGACCGGGGGGAGGTGGTCGCCGCCGCGGCCGTCCGCCGCCACCTCAGGGCGGATGCCGGGGTGGATGAGGCCAAGCCGCCGACCAAACCCAAAGCGGGGGATAAAACGGCCGAAAAGACGGCTGACGGCACGGCCAAGCGTGCCCCCCGTCCCAGGGCCGATCCCCAGCCACCCGCCTGACGGTCTGGTTGAGTGTTCCCCATGAGTGTCCTAAAGAAACAAGAAACGCCCGCCGCGATTCCGGAGTGTCACGCCGAATGTCCAACCACCTGTTCTCCCTGATCCGTGGCCGCATGCCGGCGCCGGAGACGCCCTTCATCATTATCCCGGCCTCCAAGGCTGGGCCGGAGCGGACGCTGACCTACGGCGACGTGGTGGCGCTGTCGGCGCGCATGGCCAACCTGCTGGTGGCCCGGGGGGTGAAGCCGGGCGACCGCGTGGCCGTGCAGGTGGAGAAAAGCGCCGAGGCCATTATGCTTTACCTGGCCTGCGTGCGGGCCGGGGCCGTCTACCTGCCGCTCAACACCGGTTATACGCTGGCGGAGTTGGACTATTTCATCGGTGACGCCACGCCGCACCTGGTGGTGTGCGATCCCGCCAAGGCGGCGGCCATGAAGGATCTGGCCCTTGGCAAGGGCGTGGCGGCGGTGGAAACCCTCGGCGGGCAGGGGGCGGCCGATGCCGGCACCCTGCTGGCGGCGGCGCTGGAGCAGCCGGAAACCTTTGCCGACGTGCCCCGGGGGGCGGACGATCTGGCCGCCATCCTCTACACCTCCGGCACCACCGGGCGGTCCAAGGGCGCGATGCTCAGCCATGACAACCTGACGTCCAACGCCCTGACCCTGGTGGACTACTGGCGCTTCACATCCGCCGATGTGCTGCTGCACGCCCTGCCCATCTTTCACACCCACGGCCTGTTCGTCGCCACCAACACCCTGCTGCTGGCCGGCGGTAGCATGATCTTCCTCGCCAGGTTCGATGCGGACGAGGTCATGCGCCTGCTGCCCCGCGCCACCACCATGATGGGCGTGCCCACCTTCTACGTTCGCCTGCTGCAGCATCCCGGCCTGACCAGGGAGGCGACGGCGCACATGCGCTTGTTCATCTCCGGCTCGGCGCCTTTGCTGGCGGAGACCCATGACAGCTGGCGGGCGCGCACCGGCCTGGCCATCCTGGAACGGTACGGCATGACCGAGACCAACATGAACACCTCCAACCCCTACGATGGCGACCGGGTGGCCGGCACCGTGGGCTTCCCCCTGCCGGGGGTGGCCTTGCGTGTTGCGGATCCGGAGACGGGTGCTGCCGTGCCGCAGGGGGAGATCGGCATGATCGAGGTGCGTGGTCCCAATGTCTTCAAGGGCTATTGGCAGATGCCGGAGAAGACGGCGGCGGAGTTCCGCCCCGACGGTTTCTTCATCACCGGTGACCTGGGCAAGATCGATGCCCGGGGCTATGTCCACATTGTCGGCCGGGGCAAGGATCTGGTCATCTCCGGCGGCTACAACGTCTATCCCAAGGAGATCGAGACCGAGATCGACGGCATGCCGGGCGTGGTGGAAAGTGCCGTCATCGGCGTGCCGCATCCGGATTTCGGGGAGGGCGTGACCGCCGTGGTGGTGCGCCAGAAGGGGGCGGCCGTGGACGAGGCCGCTGTGCTGGCGGCCTTGGATGGACGCCTGGCCAAGTTCAAGCAGCCTAAGCGCGTGCTGTTCGTGGATGACCTGCCCCGCAACACCATGGGCAAGGTGCAGAAGAACCTGCTGCGCCAGGAATACCAGGGCCTGTACAAGAAGTAAGGCGCCTGGGTGGCGCGGGGGCAAAAAAAGACCGGATGGAGCGATCCATCCGGTCTTTGTCACTTTCGGGCACCCGCCAGTCCGTCTCGCGGAGGGGGCGCGGCCCGCATGGCCAATAGCCGCGGCTGATCAGTGCCGCGTGTGTTCGTCGATTCTTTCCTTCAGCCTGAGCTTTTCGAATTTCATGCGCTGCACAGCGGCGCTGTCATGATAGGGGCGTGCCAGTTCAGTATGAATCCGGTCTTCCAGATTGGCATGCTTCTGGCGCAGGCTTTCGACGAAATTGTCAGTGGCCATAGTTCCCTCCAGCTCTCTGTTCAAGGGATAAGGCGATGATCGCCTAGTGTGCCTCAGACGATGGTCCGGTTCTGGCAGTATTCCATTCCGTTTTTTGGCCAATGCCGCAATGGTGGTGCGGGGCCATGTTTGTTTTTATTGACGCATCAGCTGTCAGGCGACGATCCTCGCCTTCTAAGCGGTCACGCCGCGTTACAAAAGCTTACGCCCATCCCAGGCGGTCGTCTGCAACAAAATCGGATAGTGCTAGACGAACGGCTTAGGCGTGGTCCGCCCCCGACCTGGGGTCTGTGGCGCCCGCGTGACGGATGGATGACGGGCGGTAAGGTGCTGCCCCTGAACGGTTCTTGAAATATGGGTAATTGCCCTTATTATGGAGGTCGCGTCTCTACCCCGATCGGATAAGACCGCCATGGCTGATGTCACCGCCTCGGAACCCGTCCCCGGGTCCGCCCCCGCCCTATCCCGCCGGCTGGCCCGTCGACTGGGGGGAAGGGTGCACTATGGTTGGGTGGCGGCGGCGTTGGCTTTCGCCACCTTGCTGGTGGGGGCGGGGGTGCGGGCGGCGCCGGGCGTGCTGTTCGTTCCGCTGGAGCAGGCGCTGGGCTGGGACCGCGCCACCATCGCGGCGGCGGTGTCGGTCAACATCTTCCTCTATGGCTTCATGGGGCCGTTCGCCGCCGCGATCATGCAGGCCATCGGCGTGCGGCGCACCATCCTGGCGGGCCTCTCGCTGCTGACGGTCACCACGGCGGCCAGCACCTTCATGACCCAGCCGTGGCAGATGATGCTGTCCTGGGGGCTGCTGGTGGGCCTGGGTAGCGGCCTCACCTCCATGACCTTGGCGGCCACGGTGGTCAATCGCTGGTTCATCCAGCAGCGCGGCCTGGTCATGGGCCTGCTGACCGCCAGCTCCGCCACGGGCCAGCTCGTGTTCCTGCCGGGCATGGCGTACCTGGCCACCCATTTCGGCTGGCGCGCCGTGGGCCTGACGGTGGCCGCCGCGGCCCTGGTGCTGGTGCCGCTGGTGGGCCTGCTGCTGCCGGACAGCCCGCGCGCCGTGGGTCTGGCGCCCTTGGGCGGCACGCTGGAGGATGAGATTGGCCAGTCCAGCGGCAACCCCATCGTCATCGCCTTCACCACCCTGGGCCGGGCCTCGAAGTCCGGTGATTTCTGGCTGCTGTTCGCCAGCTTCTTCGTCTGCGGCTTGTCGACCAACGGTCTGATCGGCACCCACCTCATCTCCGCCTGCTTCGACCAGGGGATACCCGAGGTGGCGGCGGCCAGCCTGTTGGCCTTGATGGGCCTGTTCGACCTGGTGGGCACCACCGGCTCGGGCTGGTTGTCGGACCGGGTGGACAGCCGGAAGCTGCTGTTCTGGTATTATGGCCTGCGCGGCCTGTCCTTGTTCTATCTGCCCTTCTCGGGTTTCAGCCTGTACGGCCTCTCGCTGTTCGCCGTGTTCTACGGTTTGGACTGGATCGCTACCGTGCCCCCCACGGTGCGCCTGGTGACCGACCGCTTCGGCCGGCGCGACGCGCCCGTCGTTTTCGGCTGGGTGGGGGCCGGGCACCAGATGGGGGCGGCGCTGGCCGCCTACGGCACCGGCCTCATCCGCACGGAATGGGGCAGCTACTTCCCCGCCTTCCAGCTGGCGGGCCTTGCCTGCGTCGTCACCGCCGTGATGGTGCTGTTCGTCAACCGCCGGCGCGGCGGCGGCGCGCTGTCTCCGGCGGAATGAGGCCGAGCGCCGCGTCGCTGGAGGCCGCGCCGGAATATCAGGACTTACAGCGGGGTACGCAGGATGGCGACGAGGCCCATCAGGCCGCCCGCGACCAGGAGGGCATAGAGGTCGTGGTGCAGCATGAGGACGGCGGTGGCCATCCAGCCGTAGCTCATCAGCGTTTCCAGCAAGGTGCGGCCCACCACCTTGGCGCCGGCGCCCTTGCGCGGCTTCAGCATCTGCTGCATGGCCGCACCCGTCATGGGCTGCACCCACAGGCTGGCCACCACGGCGCTGCCCGTGGCGGCGATGCCGCAGCTGAGGATGGTCAGCGTGCCCCACAGGCCCAGGGGGGCGGCCAGCGCCGCCACCAAGGCCACCACCGCCAGCGGCGGCAGAATGGCGGCCTGCACCTTGGCCCAGCGCAGCCGTTCGGCCGGCACCGGGGCGGCGTTGATCAGGTCTGACGCGCCGTCGGCCAGCGCCAGCTTGGCCAGCGTGCCGGCCGCCAGTGCCGCCATCGGCACCACCAGGGCGGTCAGCACCTGCGGCTCCGCCCGCCATTGCCGCTGCATGGAGATGACCAGGATGATGGCGCCGCTCATCTGCTGGAACAGCAGCAGGGCCAACTGAGGATGGCGCAGCATCAGGCGCCATTCCTTGCGGCGCAGCAGGGGGCCGAGCCGGTCCTGGAAACGGAGGGCGCGGTCGGGGGCCCGCGCCCGGGGCGTGGTGGCGCCTGCGGCGGCCGTGGCGGCGGCGATGAAGGCGGGTCCCCAGCGCACCGTCACCCCGGCGAAGACGCCGGTGCATACGACGAGCAGGATGAGCAGGGCCAGCGGGTCGCCCAGCAGCGCGCGGCCGGGGAACAGCAGGATGGCGGCCAGGGGGCCGTGCAGGCCGGCGCCGCCCATCCAGTCCATCCGTGTGCCGATCAGCTGCGGAATTTGGCCCGCCATCGCCATGAGGAAACCGGTGAAGGCCGCCAGCGCCTGGCCGGCGACGCGGGCGCGGCGCACCCCCACCCAGCGGACCAGCCCCAGGGCGGCCAGCAGGGCGATGGCCGTGACCAGCAGGGCCAGGGCCGGCAGGGCCAGATAGGCGGCCAGCCAGTTGGCATGCCCGAACACCGCGCCCATGTTGGCGATGGGCAGGAGGACGGAGGCCGGGAACAGCAGGGTGCCGGCCGCCACCGCCAACGCCCGGGCCGGCAGGATGACCCGGGGGGCCAGGGGGGAAGACAGCAGCAGGTCGTAGTCGCCCCGGCTGTAGATGGTGTCCATGGCCCGGTACACCGCCGTCCCGGCCATGAAGCAGCTGGCCAGGGCCGCCACCATGGCGCTGACCCCCGGCAGGGCGGCGCCACCGCCTCGGCCGAGGCCGAAAGCCAGGAAGCCGCCGACCACATGGAATATCACCACCAGCGCCAGCAGCGACAGCCAGACGGCGACCGACGACAGCTTCATGCCCCGGATGGCCAGGCGCAGCTCATGCCGCAGCAGCCAGGGCAGGGTTCCGGCCGTCATGCCGGTTCCCGTTGCGGATCGGCGGCGCCGGCGGGGGCGGCGACCAGGTCCAGGAACACCTCTTCCAGGGTGCTGTCGGCCCGCCCCACCCGTTCGCGCAGCTCGGTGAGGGTGCCCTCGGCCAGCAGGCGGCCATGCTGGATGACGCCGATGCGGTCCACCAGCCGTTCCGCCACCTCCAGGATGTGGGTGGTCAGGATGACGGTGCCGCCGGCGCGCACCCGCTCCACCAATATGGCTTTGACTTCGCGGGCGATGGCCGCGTCCAGACCGGTCAGCGGTTCGTCCAGGATCAACAGGCGGGGGTCGTGGATCAGGGCGCCGGCCAGGGCGGCCTTTTGCTTCATGCCCCGGGAAAAGCCCTCGCACCGTTCGGCCCGGTGGTCCCACAGGTCCAGGCGGTGCAACAGTTCCTCCGCCCGGGGGCCGGCGACGGCGGCGGGCACCCCCCACAGGCCGGCGACGAATTCCAGGAACTCCAGCGGCGTCAGCTTGTCATAGATCAGCGGCTCATCCGGCAGCCAGGCCACCAGGCGCTTGGCGGCGATGGGGTCGGCCAGGGCGTCGATGCCGAAGATGCGCACGCTGCCCGCGTCCGGTGCCAACAGGCCCACCACCATGCGCAAGGTCGTGGTCTTGCCCGCCCCGTTGGGGCCCAGCAGGCCGTAGAACTCCCCCGGCGCGATGGCCAGATCCAGGCCTTGCACCGCTGGCCGGCTGAACGCCTTGGCCAGTCCCCGCACTTCCAGCGCCGTCATGTATGCCCCGGTGAGGTCGCCCCAACGCCCCCCAGCTTATGCCAGCTGCCGTGGTGTGGACAAGCCGGGGACCACTCATCGGAATCTATATGACATTTCAATGGCATCGCGAATCACCTGTTGCGATGGGCGCGCGAAATGGAAAACAACGGTACCAAATCCTGGCGGGCAGGCCGCATCGGGGATGCAGGAGGAAGTTGTGACGCGTTGGCAATCCAGGATGGCGGCCCTCTGTGCCGTTGGCGCCCTATTCGGCGCCGTTCCCGCTGGCGCGGCGGCGGATGCCGGGGCAGCGGCGCCCGCGCCCAAGCTGGTCGTGCTGGTGTCGGTCGACCAGTTCTCCACCGACCTGTTCCAGCAGTACCGCAGCCATTTCGCCGGCGGCCTGCGCCGGCTGCTGGACGGGGCGGTGTTCCCCAACGGCTATCAAAGCCATGCGGCGACTGAGACCTGCCCCGGCCATTCGACGCTGATGACCGGCGACCGTCCCGCCCGCACCGGCATCATCGCCAACGACTGGTATGATTTCCGTGGCCCCCGGCCGGGCAAGATCTACTGCGCCGAGGATGAAACCAAGGGCACCTACAAGGCCTACGTCCCATCGGACGTGCACCTGAAGGTGCCGACCCTGGGCGAACGGCTGAAGGCGGCCGATGCCGAGGTGCGCACCGTTTCCGTCGCCGGCAAGGACCGGGCGGCCATCATGATGGGTGGCCACGCGGTGGATGAGCTGTGGTTTTGGAAGGATGGCCAGGGCTTCATCTCTTATGAGGGGAGGACCGTCCCGGCGGCCGTGACCGCCGTGAACGAGGCCGCCCTGGCCGAGATCGCCAAGCCCGCGAAGGAATACGCCGAGCCCGAGTGGTGCAAGGCCATCGACATGCCGGTCTCCGTCGAGCGGAAGGACGATGTCCTGACGGTCGGGAACGGCCGATTCGCCCGGCAGCCCGGCCCCAAGGCGGAGGCGCAGTGGCGCGCCTCCCCCGCCTTCGACGCGGCCATCATCGATCTCGCCACCCGGCTGATCAAGGACATGAAGCTGGGCCACGGCAAGTCGGTCGACGTCCTGACGGTCGGCGCCTCGGCGACCGATTACATCGGCCACAGCTATGGCACCGAAGGGTCCGAGATGTGCATCCAGATGGCCAACCTGGACCGCACGCTGGGCAAGCTGGTCGCGGCCTTGGACGCCACGGGCGTGGACTATGTCCTGGCCCTGTCGGCCGACCATGGCGGCAATGACATCCCGGAGCGTGAGCGCCTGCGCGGCATGCCGATGGCGACGCGCGTGGACGATGCGCTCGTGTCCGAGAACGCCGGCAAGACCGTCGCGCCTTTGGGCCTGAACGGGGCGGAACTGCTGTTCGGTGGCGCCAACGGCGATATCTGGGTGGGGCCAACGGTCGCGGGCACCTGGCGCCAGAAGGCGGTGGCGGATACCCTGGCCCTCTACCGTGCCGATCCGCAAGTGGCCGCCGTTTATAGCGCCGCTGAGGTGGCGGCGGCACCGATGCCGATCGGCGCGCCGGACAGTTGGAGCCTGCTGGACCGCGCCCGGGCGTCGTTCGACCCCAGCCGCTCCGGCGACATGGTGGTCTTCCTGAAGCCGCGCATCACCGCCATTCCGGCCAAGCCCGCCACCTACATCGCCACGCACGGCAGCCCGTGGGACTATGACCGGCGCGTGCCCATCCTGTTCTGGCGCAAGGGCATGCAGGGCTTCGAGCAGCCGCTCTCCGTCGAGACGGTCGACATCATGCCGACGCTGGCGGCACTGCTGGACTTCAAGCTCGCCCCGGGTGAGGTCGATGGCCGGTGCTTGGACCTTGATGGTGCTGCCGGCGACACCTGTGCGGCCGCGACGAAATAGCCCAAGCTGGACCGGCGCCGCTCGCTATCGGCCGGAGCGGCGCCGGCCCCTTCGCTCAGCGCCGTCAGGAACCCTTCGGCGGGGCGTCGGCCGGCAGGTCCTTTGCCGGTTTGAGCGGGCGTTGCGGCTCGGTGTCGTGGAAGCCGCTGAAATCCAGCAGCCGATAGCCGTCCTCGCGGATCTTGATGATGTCGACGAAGCGCTGACCCCACAGCATGTCGTCCACGTCGTAGGTTTTGCGGCCGTAGACCTTCTGGGAATAATTCTCGTCCGTGCCGCTCAACAGCACGATGAAGGTGGCCTGGCTCTGGCGCAGCGTCCATTCCGTCTGGCCGTATAGCGGGCTGGTTTCGTCGATGCGGTGGATGATGGTCCAGGACAGGGCGAACAGGGGCGATTTGGCGCGCACCAGCTTCAGTTCCTCGAACCCGCGCATGTGTGCGCCTTCCTGGGTGATACGCGCGGTGCTGAAGGAAACGCTGGCCTCCGCCTCCAGGATCTGGTTGCCGCGGGTGTTGCCCGCCCGCAGCATCAGCACCGGCTCCCCATCATGCTGGGTGAACAATATGGTGCGGCTGAACAGGATCATTGCCTTGGGCCGGGAGAAGCGGGCGAAGATCAGGCCCGTGATCTGGGCCACGCCCAGCATGCCGGTGAAAGATTCGGCCGCCGCCACGCTGTTGGCGTAGACGGTGTTGGGCGCCATGACGCCATATCCCATGGTGCCCAGGGTCTGCACGCTGAAGAAGAAGGCGTCAAGGAAGGAGCCGATGCGGGCGTTGGTCACGCCGCCCGGTTCGGCCAGGTACAGGCCGGCGAACACCAGGTTCGCGATCAGGTAGACGGCCAGGGCCAGGCCGAAGAATCCGCCCCAGGAAATGCTTAGCAGGAAGTGGTAGGGGTCCTGCCAACGCAGGGCCGGCACCCCTTTCAGCGTGGCGAAGGGGCGGCCGTCGATGGTGATGCGGCGTTGGTGCAGGCGGGCCAGTCGGCGATGGGGGGGCACGGGCGAAAAACCGTTTGTTCAGCGGGTGTTGGGCGGGTCGTCCCATCATAGGGCAAGCAGGCCGAAATGTCGTTTTTTCAAGCGCTAGGCGGACCCGCCGGATGCTGCACATGCGATGTGATTGTTGACTGACGCCGCAATCCGTCTCAGGGTGGGGCCGTGGTCGATCCGGCCGCTTTGCCACCGATGTCGTGTTTCGCTCCGTCGTTCCGTTGCTATTGGACCCCTATCTCTTTTAGCTATGTCGCCCGACTGACCCCAAGCACGCCGTCCTAACGCAGTCTACGCCGATCTCATCCCCATCGATGCAATCCATCCACTCCAGCGACCAGCAGGACGCCGGCCGCCGCCACTGGGCCCTGACCCTTGGGGCGTTGGGCGTCGTCTATGGCGATATCGGCACCAGCCCGCTCTACACCATGCACACGGCGTTCGACCCGACCATCACGGGTATGCCGTTGAACGAGGCCAACATCTTCGGCTTCCTGTCGATGGTGTTCTGGTCGCTGGTCCTGGTCGTCACCCTGAAATACGTGGTCCTGATCCTGCGGGCCGACAACAAGGGCGAGGGCGGCATCCTGTCGCTGTCCACCCTGGCGCTCAGCGGCAAGGACCGGTCACGCTCGCAACGCCGGCTGATGACGGTGCTGGCCATGCTGGGCCTGGCGCTGTTCTACGGCGACGGCATGATCACCCCGGCCGTGTCGGTTCTGTCGGCGGTCGAGGGGTTGGAGATCTCCGCCCCCGACGTGCAGCACTGGGTGGTGCCCATCACCGTGGTCATCCTGGTGGGCCTGTTCCTGATCCAGAGCGGCGGCACCAACACCGTTGGCCGTGTGTTCGGCCCGGTGATGTGCTTCTGGTTCGCTTGCCTGGGGGCCATGGGCCTCGTGCACATCCTGCAGGTTCCCCACGTGCTGAAGGCGCTGGACCCGCGCTACGCCCTGGACCTGGCCTTCAACCACGGCTGGTCGGTGTTCTACATCCTGGGTGCCGCGGTCCTGTCCTTCACCGGCGGTGAGGCGCTGTACGCCGACATGGGCCATTTCGGGCGCAAGCCCATCCGCCACGCCTGGATCGCCGTGGTCTTTCCCGCGCTGGTGCTGAATTATTTCGGCCAGGGCGCCCTGCTGCTGTCGCGGCCCGAGGCCATCGACAACCCCTTCTTCCTGCTGGTGCCCGACTTCCTGCTGTTGCCCCTGGTGGTGTTGTCCACGGCCGCCACCATCATCGCCAGCCAGGCCGTCATTTCCGGTGTGTTCTCCCTGACCCGCCAGGCGGTGCAGCTGGGTTACATGCCCCGCATGGAAATCCGCCACACCTCGGAAAGCGAGATCGGCCAGGTCTATGTGCCGCGCATCAACTGGGCCCTCCTGGTGGCGGTGGTGGCGCTGGTCATCATGTTCGGCAGCTCCGCCAAGCTGACCGACGCCTACGGCCTGGCGGTCACCGGCAGCATGGCCATCACCACCATCATGGCGCTGTTCACCGCCCGCGACGTCTGGGGGTGGAGCCGGCCGCGCGCCGCCGTGGTCTTCGGTTTCTTCCTGTTCATCGATTTCAGCTTCCTGACCGCCAACTGCCTGAAGATCCCCCAGGGCGGCTGGTTGCCCCTGACGGTGGGCATGGCCGTGTTCCTGCTGGTCTCGACATGGCGGTTGGGGCGCAAGGTGCTGTACGACCGCATCTATCGCGACGCCCTGCCCATGGCGCTGTTCCTGGAACGGGCGGACCGCACGCCCGTGCGCGTGGCCGGCACCGCCGTGTTCATGACCGGCAGCGTCGACAAGGTGCCGCACGCCCTGCTGCATAATCTGAAGCACAACAAGGTGCTGCACGAACGCGTCGTGCTGATGCGCGTGCTGACCGAGGAAGTGCCGTGGGTGACGCGCGAACGCCGCGTGTCCGTGGAAAAGCTGGGCAAGGGCTTCTTCTCCGTCACCGCCCATTTCGGCTTCATGGAACAGCCCAACGTGCCGCGCGCCCTGGCCGAATGCCGGCCGCTGGGCCTGGCCATCGACCTGGCGGAGACCTCGTTCTTCCTGGGCCGCGAGACCTTGGTGCCGTCCTCGCGCTCCGACCTGTCGCGCTGGCAGGAGCAGGTGTTTATCGCGTTGTCGGCCACCGCCTTGTCCGCGACCACTTTTTTCGACATTCCCCCCAATCGCGTGGTGGAATTGGGCACCCAAGTCGAAGTTTAATCGAACGTCGGTACCGTCCGCCGCGCGCCGTTCCGGAAAGGCGCCCGCCTTGCCTGGGAGTCCCTGGGGAACGCCGCGCGGCGGACGGTGTCGTGGCCCGTTTGCGGGATTCCAACCCGCCTATATGGAGAATAAGTGATGAAGGGCGATCCGCAGGTCATCGTTCACCTGAACAAGATCCTGACCAACGAACTGACGGCCATCAACCAGTACTTCCTGCATGCGCGCATGCTGAAGAACTGGGGCCTGCTGCGCTTGGCCAAGAAGGTCTATGAGGAATCCATCGGCGAGATGAAGCACGCCGACAAGCTGATCGAGCGCATCCTGTTCCTGGAGGGGTTGCCCAACCTGCAGGACCTGCTGAAGCTGAAGATTGGTGAGGACGTGCCGGAAATGTTCGAGGGCGACCTGTCCATCGAGCGGCACAACCGCACATCCCTGCAGGACGCCATGACCTATGCCGAGTCGGTGCGCGACTTCCAGAGCAGGGAGATCCTGCGGGAAATCCTGGAGGACACCGAAGAGCACATCGACTGGCTGGAGACCCAGCAGGATCTGATCCAGCGCGTGGGCCTGCAGAACTACCAGCAGGAGCAGATGGGCGCGGAATCGTAAGAACCACGTCTCATACGCAAAAATAGAAAGGGCTGGATGGCGCCTGGCTTGGTCCAGGATGCCCCCCAGCCTTTTTCATGCCCGTTTTTCTTGCCTTTATGTTTTTGTGACGGTCGCTGCTTGGGCCGGAAACGGTACCGAAGCTGTGTTATCCCTCGGGTAATGGTTCGTCCGTGCCGAGATCGCGCCGTCATCATGGTTCCGTCGCCCTTCGTCATCCATCCAGGCCGCCGCCGGCGCGGAGGGGCCTTGTTGGCGCTGGCCTGCCTGTTGTCGCTGCCGCGGATGGCCCTGGCGGCGGAGCCGGCGCCCGCGCTGGTGGTTACCGCGCTGGGTGACCTGCCGGGCTTCCTGCCGCAGGAGGTGGCGCCGTTCCTGGCCACGGTGATGACCACGGCCGGCGTGAACACGCCCGGGGGTGGCCAGTCCTTCGTCGCCGCCGGTCTTTCCGCGCCCGACCGGGTGGAATGGACTTTCCGCCCCAACCCTTATGCCGGCGGCGCGTCGCGCACGCTGGGTCCCCCCCGCTCCGCCGCCAGCCGTCTGTTCGGCGTGCATCGCCTGCTCTCCATCGAACTGCGGCTCTATCGCGGGGGCCGCTATCAGACCCAGGTTTTCGGCCAGGTGGAGGTGCAGGGCGGCCGCCGGGACGCCGATCTGCAGACCTTCGTGTGCGACATGACCCGGCGCCTGCTGGACGCCGCGGCGCAATGAGGGCATGGCCATGATCCCGCGCCCCCCGCTGCTGACCGCCGCCCTGCTGACGGCCCTGCTCGTGGCCCAGGCCTCGCCGGCCGTCGCGGGGGAGGAGGGGCCGGGCGCATCGTCCGCGTCGCCGGTGGGCAGCGGCGGGGCCGCCCCCACCCCGCCCGGCTTCTGGGACCGCGACAGCCTGACCGGCGACTGGGGCGGCCTGCGCGGCCGGTTGCAGGATGACGGCCTGTCCCTGAACCTGGTCTATGTGGGGGAGGTGTTCGGCCTCACCCAAGGTGGGGTCAAGCGCGACGGCGTGGGCGAAGGCCGGCTGGAGGCGACGGTGGAACTGGACGCCCAGACGATGCTGGACTGGCATGGCCTACTGCTGCACGCCACCGCCTACGGCATCCACGGGCACGGCCTCAGCCGCTGCTGCCTGCAGAACATCGCCACCGTCAGCGATATCGAGGCGCTGCCCGGCGCCCGCCTGTTCACCCTGTGGGCGCAGCAGGCGCTGTGGGATGGGCGGGTGTCCGTCCGCCTGGGCCAGCTGGCGGCGGATGATGAGTTCGTCACCAGCCGGGGGGCCGCCCTGTTCGTCAACGGCACCTTCGGCTGGCAGGCCATCACCGGCGCCGACCTGCCGGGGGGCGGGCCCGCCTTTCCCCTGGCCACGCCCGGTGCCCGGGTGCAGGTTTCGGCCACGCCGGACCTGTCCATCCTGGGTGCCGTCTTCTCCGGCAATCCGGCCGGCACGGCGGTAGGGGAGGCGCAGGCCCAGGACGCCAGCGGGACCACCTTCAGCTTCTCCGGCGACGTCCTCGCCATCGCCGAGCTTCAATACCAACCGCTTGGGGAGGGGGAAGGCCAGGCCCCCAGCCTGAAGCTGGGCGCGTGGTTCCATGGCGGCCCCTTCAACGATGAACACCGCGCCGCCGATGGCGTGACCTTGGCCGATCCCCGGTCGAGTGGTGTGCCGGCCACCAGGAACAATGACTGGGGCGTCTATGGTGTGGCCGACGTCCCGCTGTGGCACCCGGGGGAAAAGCCGGATGGCGGCCTGTCGGCCTTCCTGCGCCTGGCGGGGGCCCCGGCCGACCGCAACCTCATAGCCTTTTACGCCGACGGCGGCCTGACCTGGAAAGGCGTCCTGCCCGGGCGTGCCGACGATACCCTGGGCCTGGCCGCCGCCTATGCCCGGATCGGCTCCGCCGCCGCCGGCCTGGACCAGGATTACCTGCGCTATGGCCGCCCCTACTATCCGGTGCGCGACCACGAGCTGCTGGTGGAACTGAGCTACCAGGCCGTTGTCGCCGGGTGGGCCACGGTTCAGCCAGACGTGCAATACGTCATCCACCCTGGCGGCAACGTGTTGTTGCCGGGCCGGACAACCCCGGTGGGCGACGGCCTGGTGCTGGGCGTGCGCACCAGCGTGCGACTGTAGGGGGGCTAATCCGATACCGCTATACTGGCACGCGGGCGCCGGGGCGTCTGGACAAAGAACGGGAAGGGTTGGGTCCGGTGCGGATGGGACTGATGGTGGTGCTTGGCGTGATGGCACTGTGGGCATCGCCGGCGGCGGCCGACCCGCCCTCGGGCCTGCCCGCCTGGCTCAGCGCCCATGTCGGCGATGGCGACGGCCAGATCGCCCCCACGGTTCTGGCCCGCGCGCGGGCGCTGTACCAGCGCAAGCTGGGTGAGGGGGTGGTGCGCAACCCCTGCTACTTCGCCATGGACGCCACCCGCCCCAACACCGGCCCGGACGGCGAACCGGGCCGCCGCTTCTATCGGATTTGCGAGGTGGAGCGGACCTTCCAGGCCCTTCCCGCCGGGCACGGTGCCGGCCGCCGGCTGGAGGGCGTGGCTGACTTCGCCAATGGGCGGGAGTGCGCGCGCAACTTCGGCAACGCCCAGGATTCCGAACTGACCACCGGCGGCGCCTACGTCACCGCCGAAACCACCTCGACCTTCAAGGGCTACTACCGCGCCGCCGATGGCGCCGACGTGCCCCTGGTGCGCCCCTTCGTGCAGTTCGATGGCGAGGGGGAGACGGCGAACGCGCGCCCGCGCGCCATCGGCGGCCACGCCGCCGTCACCCTCAAGGGCCTTTGCCGGCGCCACGCCCCGGGCGACCCGCACGCCAACCGCGACGGCTATGTCCTGCAAGGCACGCTGGTGGACTACACCGGCGGTCGCAGCAACGGCTGCACCAGCTGGTCGCCCGCCGACGCCGCCGACATCGTCCCGGCGGTGACCAACGCCCCCACCACCCTCTACATCTACCCCGAGGCCACCGACATCGCCGCCGTCACCAGAGGGGACGCCGGCGCCTACTGGAACGCCGCCTGCCTGCGGGAGATCGGCACGCCGGCCTATTGGTCCCGCGACCGGCTGGAACCGTTGATCGCGCAGTACTGGCGGGAGCATCCGGCACCCCCACCCCGGCCGATCCCGATCTGTGGGGCGGGGTGAGGGGACTGTCCGAGTGAGGGACTGCCCGCTTGACGCATTAGGATGATCGTCCTAACTTATAGGACGGTCATCCTAATCGTGCCCATCGGCCGGGCGCGGCATCGGAAAGTGGGGGGACATGGGCGGCCAGTCGACCCGGGATCAGATCATCCAATGCGCTGACCGGCTGTTCTATGAGAACGGCTTTGAGCATACGTCGTTCACCGACATCGCCGCCGCCGTCCAAATCTCCCGCGGCAACTTCTATTACCATTTCAAAACCAAGGATGAGATCCTGGACGCCGTCATCCTCCACCGCTTGGCCACCACCCAGGCCATGCTGGAGCGGTGGGAGGCGGAGGGCGGCACGCCGGTGGGGCGCATCGGCCGCTTCATCCACATCCTGATCCAGAACCAGGCCAAGATCATGAAACACGGCTGCCCCGTGGGCACGCTGTGCCATGAGCTGGCCAAGCTGAACCACGCGGCCCAGGCCGACGCCACCCGCCTGTTCACCCTGTTCCGTGACTGGCTGGCCCGGCAGTTCACCCTGCTGGGCCGCGCGGCTGATGCCGACGCCCTGGCCCTGCACCTGCTGGCGCGCAGCCAGGGTGTGGCGACCCTGGCCCAGGCTTTGCGCGATGAGGGCTTCGTCCAGGCGGAGGTGCGGCGGATGGATGATTGGCTGGCGGCCCTGGCCCCTGAACCACCAGGTTCGGCACAGCCCCAGGCCTCAAATTAGAAGGGAACCCCCATGTTCGTTGTCACGCTGACATTCGCCGCCAACAGGGCCCAGGCGCCCCAGCACATGGACGGCCACAACGCCTGGCTACGCCAGGGCTTCGAGGACGGCGTGTTCCTGCTGTCCGGCACCCTCCAGCCTAAGCGGGGTGGCGCCATCCTGGCCCACAACACCACGCTGCCCGACCTGCAGGCCCGGTTGGCCGCCGATCCCTTCGTGGCCGAAGGCGTGGTGGTGGCCGAGATCGCGGAGATCACGCCCGGCAAGGCCGATGATCGCCTGGCCTTCCTGCTGGCCTGACGTTTTCAGTCATTCGGGGGGAGGGGACACCATGGCCTTGACGACATCCGCGCCGGACGGCCGCCCCCGCTGTGGCTGGTGCGCGGCGGCGCCGGAGTTCTTGCCCTACCACGACCACGAATGGGGCTTCCCCGTGGGCGACGACCACCGCCTGTTTGAGAAGCTGTGCCTGGAAGGTTTCCAGTCGGGCCTGAGCTGGCGCACCATCCTGGCCAAGCGCGATAACTTCCGCGCCGCCTTCCACGACTTCGATTTCAACCGCGTCGCCACCTTCACCGAGGCCGACGTCGCCCGCCTGCTGCAGGATGCGGGCATCATCCGCCATCGCGGCAAGATCGAGGCCGTCATCAACAACGCCGCCCGCGCCCAGGACCTGGTGCGGCAGGAGGGCTCGCTGGCCGCCTATCTCTGGCGCTACGAGCCCCGGCCGGAGGATTGCGCCCCACCCCAAACCGCTTCCACCTCCCCGGCCTCCATCGCCCTGTCCAAGGACCTGAAGAAACGCGGCTGGAAATTCGTCGGCCCCACCACCGTCTTCGCCTTCATGCAGGCCATGGGGCTGATCAACGACCACGCCGAGGGCTGCGTGGTGCGGGAGGAGGCGGAGCGGGCGCGGGCGGGGTTCAGGCGGCCGGGGTGATGTGTTTTGGAAGCTTATTGCGGAACTAGCTCGCTGAACTGTCGTCCATCCCAAAAATGGAATTCGAATTCCTTGTTCGTGAAATTGTATGCCGAAAACAGAATGGCGTTTTGGTGGGGTGGGTTGATACTATTAATGGACTCCTGGAATTTTGACAGATAATGTGCAACATCGGCTTTGGCGCGGCTTTGGAAAATGAATACTGATAGGAACGCATTGGCAATGAGAAGTTTATTAAGGTCGATACGAAGATTATTTAGATCAGTTTTCCATTCAGACTCTACTGCCAGGACGAGTCTGGAGAGCAGTCTTTTGTCAAAATCATCATAATCCAACCAGGCGATATCGAACATCCATCCGCCGTGACCAGGGTGGGCAACCGTATAATTAAATTCTATCTTTCCAATCTGGCAAAGCATATCGGTAATGGAACTTGTCCATGCTTTATTGTCTATAAGACTTTCAGATCTGTCGCTGATTGTCTTTAGACAAGAGGCTATTCTGTGGGAAAGAAATTTTTCCAATATCGTCTCTCGGTTTGGTTGTCGGCAATTGCTAGATTATATATTAAAATATACAACTATCAATGTGCATTGTGTGCCAACCTGAGCGCAAGATTCGCATCGACGCGTTGACGTCGGAAGTCTAGGAATAACACGCTGAAATGTCTGCGATATCGGGCGGACGAAGGTGAAGCCTTTGCCGAAGTCGATGCACTCGGCCATTTCCCGGCCAGCAATCACCGTGAAGCCAAACGACACTCCAAAACGCACCGCACCCATCCGCGAATGCCTCGCAGAATCAGCCTTGCCAATGCGAACGCCTCTCACTATCTTGAGGACCAGATCAGCCTCTGGGTGGGTGCTTACGCCATGTATGTCTGCGTCTGTAACGCCATCAACTGCCGCACCGTCCGCACCCATATCGGCGCGGGGGCGCAGAGCGTTGGGGCGGTGTTCAAGGCGCAGGGGTGTTCGCCTCGCTGCGGCCGGTGCTTCGACACCATGCGCGAGATGATCGACGAGGGGAAGGGCGCCAACACCTCCGAGCCTGTGCTGCGGGCGGCGGAGTAAGCGTTCCTCCGCGTCGCCGCTTCTTCGGAAGACGGTATAAGAAAAGCCACCGACCCGGCTGGATCGGTGGCTTTGTCGTTTCTGGGCTCAGGCCCTGGCGAAGGGCCGGCGGCCCCTCGCCAGGAAACGCCCGCCTATGGCGTCCCGGCCGACGCCCCGCCGCCCGCCGTCTGGGCGCCGGTGCCGCCCGCCGGCCGCAGGGTGCGGTCGAAGAAGTCCAGCATGGTGTTGTAGCGGTGGATGTTGGCGTAGGTGTCGTAGAAGCCGTGACGCTGGCCCGGATAGGTCATCAGGTCGAACTGTGTCCCCTGCTGCTGCAAGGCCCGGATCAGCTTGGTGGTGTTGTCGAAGAAGACGTTGTCGTCGGCCATGCCGTGGATGACCATCAGCCGGCCCGTGATGTTCTTCAAATCCTTGAAGACGGATGAATCCTCATACGCCGTGCCCTGGGCCGGGTCGCCCAGGTAGCGCTCGGTATAGGCGGTGTCGTAGAGGCGCCAGTCGGTCACCGGCGCGCCGGCGGCCCCGGCGGCGAACACGCCTGGCGCCCGGGTCAGCATGATGATGGTCATGAAGCCGCCGTGGCTGTGGCCGTAAAAGCCCAGATGCTGGCCGTCCACGAAGGGCAGGGACTTCAGGTAGTTGGCCCCCGTCACCTGGTCCGCCACCTCGACCGAGCCGAAATGGTGGTACGTGGCCGACAGGAAGGCCTGGCCCCGGTGGGGCGTGCCGCGGTTGTCCAGCACCATGACGACGTAGCCGTTGCGCGCCAGCACCTGGGTGAAGCCGGTCTGGGCGTCGCCCCAGGCGTGGGTCACCAGCGCCGCCGCCGGGCCGCCATAGGCGTTGACGATGGCGGGGTACTTCTTGCCGCTGGTCTTGGCGCCCGGGGGCAGCAGCAGCATGTAGTGCAGGTCGCTGCCGTCGTCGGCCTTCAGCACGCCGAATTCCGGCTGGATCTCGCCGGCCAGATAGGGGGCGAAGGGGTGGCCCTCGTCCAGCTTGTTCTCGATCAGCCAGGTGACGCGCTCGCCCTTGGCGTCGTCCACCGACAGTTGCGGCGGCTGGTGCGGGCCGGAGTAGCTGTGCAGCCAAGTGCCGCCCTTGGCCGCCATGACGGCGCCGTGCCAGCCGGCCTCATGGGTCAGGGCCGTCACCTCGCCATTGCCCAGGCGCACGGCGTAGACATGGTGGTCCAGCGGCCCCTCGCGGAAGCCCGTGAAGAAGACGTGGCCAGCCGCCTCATCCACCCCGGCCACGGCGTCCACCGCCCAGTCGCCCCGGGTCAGGGCCCGGCACTTGGCCGCCTCATGGTCGCAGAGGTAGAGGTGCTTGTATCCCGTCCGCTCCGACGCCCAGAGGATGCGGCCGTCGGCCAGCGCCCGCAGGTCCTCATGCAGGTTCAGGAAGGTCTTGCTCTCTTCGGTCAGCAGGGTGCGCTTGGCCCCGGTGGCGGGGTTGACGGCCAGCAGGTCCAGCCGCTTCTGGTCGCGGCTCAGGCGCTGGACCAGCACCTCCGACCCGTCGCGGCGCCAGTCCACGCGCGCCAGGTAATAGCCGGCGGGGTCGCCCAGGTCGACGCTGGCGACCTTGCCGGACGCCAGGTCCATCACCCGCAGCGTCACCTTGGCGTTGGCGCCGCCGGCGAAGGGATAGCGCTGCGGCACCACGGTCACGCCCTCGGCGCCATAGTCATAGCGGCTGACCAGCGGCACGGCGGACTCGTCCACGCGGGTGTAGGCGATGTAGCGGGCGCCGGGCGACCACCAATAGCCGGTGTTGCGCTTCAACTCCTCCTGCGCCACGAACTCCGCCGTGCCGTAGGACAGGGTGCCGCCGCCATCCTGGGTCAGGGCCCGCTCCTGGCCCTTGGCTAGGTCGTAGACGTACAGGTTGTTGCCGCGCACATAGGTCACCAGATCGCCGCCGGGGGCGAAGCGGGCGTCGATGGCGGCGTCCTTGGTGGTGGCGCTGTCGGTGATGCGCCGGGGGGTGCCGCCCGGCGCCATGACGAAGACGTCACCGGCGACGGGGAACAGCAGGGTCCTGCCCTCCTCATCCCAGCCATAGTCGACGATGCCGGTGTCGCGGATGCGCTGGCGCTCCCGCCGGCCGCGCTCCTCCTCGCTTTCCTTGGCGCTGAACTGGTCGCTGTCGACCAGCAGGCGATGCTCGCCCGCCTTGATGTCATAGGCCCACAGGTCGGTCTTGTTGGCGTTGTCGGCCTTGGCCTTCAGATAGGTCACCAGGGTGCCGTCGGGGGAGAACTTCACGCCGCGCGCCCGGGGGCCGTTCAGCGACGGGCTGCCCAGCATGCGCTCCACCGTCAACGCGGTGCCCGCCGATGCGTCGGCCGCCGGCGCCGGTGTCGCCGCCAGGGTGCCGCCGGCCAGGACGCCACCGGCCACAGCGGCACCGGCCACGACGCCACTGGCCAGAAGGCGGCGCCAAAAGCCCATCGCCGCGCCAGACCCGCCGGCGCGTCCCCACGTCCCCATATCAGCCTCCCAAGGCGGCGCGCCTTCAGGCCAGCGCCGTCGGTTACGGTCCCAAACTGCCCGGCACCGTAACGAAGGGGCCCGTGGCTGTAAACCGGCCGCTTGGACGCCTGCGGGCCCCGGGCCCGGGGCGCCACGGCGCTCCCGGCGTCAAGGCGTTGTTTTGAAATTGTTGTCTTGGGGCCGGCGTCGGCGGATGATGGACACCGACAAAGGCGCCGGCCAACGGACGCCGCCCTGGTGGGACGCCACCCTTTGGGCATGGTGCCACTGGGCATGGTGCCACTGGGCATGGGGCCATTGGGCAAGGTGCCACTGGGCATGGCAAGGCCGAGGGGGATGCCGTGGAAAATGCCGGGAAAAGGCCGATGCGTGTATTGGTCGCGGATGACCACCCGATGTACCGCGACGCGCTGGAACTGTACATCACGCGCGACTGGCCCGAGGCCAGCCTGACGGCCGTCGGCTCGCTGGAGGAACTGGACGCCCTGGCCGGGCAACCGGAGGTTCCGGAGTTCGATCTGGTGGTGATGGACTGGCAGCTGCCGGGCGGGGAGGGCGGGGCCGGAATGGATCGGCTGGACGCCGCCGGCATCGACGCCCCGGTGGCGGTGGTGACGGGGCATGAGGATGCCGCCATCGCGCGCGAGGCCCTGACCCGGGGCGCCTGCGCCTTCCTGCCCAAGACCTTGCCCAGCGTCGCCCTGGTGCAGATGCTGAAGGTCGTGGCGTTCGGCGGCAGCGTCGTGCCGGCGGACGTGGCCCTGCGCATGGCGGGCGCCTTGGCTCCCCCGTCGGCGTTGGCGCCGGAGACCGGTGGCCTGCTGACGGAGCGGGAGCGCGAGGTGCTGGACCATCTGTCGGGCGGTGCCACCAACAAGGAGATCGGTCGGCTGCTGGATTTGCAGGAGGTGACGATCAAGCTGCACACCCGCCGCATCCTGCGCAAGCTGGGCGCCAAGAACCGGGTGGAGGCGGTGACGCGGGCGCGCGACCTGGGCTTGCTGGGTGGTGGCTGAGGGGGCGGGGGGTTGAGGGGGCGGCGGTTGAGGGGGCGGGGGAAAGGCGGCGCAGGGGTGTTCGGCGCCCGGCGCGGGGCATGGCGTCCATGCGAAAGCGTGGGATAGCGGGTCGCTATCCCCGCTATCCCTATTCCCCGCGGCGATAGCCTTCGCCGCAGATGCGGCGGGGTAATGGTTCGGGTGATATGCGGCCCCAACAGGAGGCCCACAGCGGACCGCCTTTTCCCCGGATCATTTCCCGAAAGCCTATCCCAATGAGCGCCATCCTGATCGTCGACGACAACGCCGAATTCCGCGACTATCTGTGCGAGGCGGTGCGGCGTCTGGGCCATGCCCCGGTCATGGCCGCCTCGGCCCGCGAAGGGCTGGCGATCCTGGTGAGACAGCCGGTGCGTGCCGTCATTTCGGATCTGCTGATGCCGGAGATGGATGGATTGGAAATGGCCCGTGAGGTCCGCTCGATGCACCCGGACATGCCGCTGCTGATCCTGAGCGACGGGCCGGAGGGCATCACCGCCCCCTGCCTGCGCGCGGCGCAGCTGATCTACGGCGCCGCCATTTCCGAGAAGGGCGGCGGCCTCGGCCCGCTTCTTGCCGATTTCCTGGCCCAGCCGGGGAAGGAGGCCTGTGAGCCCGCCGCCTGATGCCCCCGGCGCGCGACGACCGCTGGCGCGAGGACCGCTCGCGCGGGGCAGCGTCTCCACCCGCCTGCTGCTGATCCTGGTGCCGCTGGTGTTGCTGGCGGCGGTGGGGACGGCCTTCGTGGCGGTGCGGACCAGCCGTGCCGTGGTGGAGCGCTTCGCGGTGGAATACGGCGAGGACCTGGCCCAGAAACAGGCGGGCGAGATCGCCGCCATCACCCGGGAAAAGATCGCCTTCGTGGAAGGCCTCGCCCGGCAGGTGGAGGCCATGGTGGCCACCGGCACCCATGACCGGCGGCTGGTGGCCAAGTATATCGAGCGCACGGCGCTGGCCCATCCCACCCTGGTCGGCTTCTGGTTCCTGGCGGAACCGGATTTCCTGGGGGCGGACCGGGACTTCAGCGAGGGCGATCCGGTCCTGGGCCTGCCGAAAAGCGGGCGCTTCGCGACCTATTATGTCGCTGATGGCCAGGGCGGGGTGAAGCCGGGTGAAGTCCGTCCCGATTTCTACAATGACGCGTACTATGCCCGCCCGGCCCAGACCCGGGCCCGCCAAGCCGTCCCGCCCTATTTGTACACCGTACTGGGCCGGCCGATCTGGATGATCTCCTACACCATACCGGTGATCGTTGATGGACGTCTGATCGGCGTCGCCGGCACCGACCTGTCGCTGGAACAGCGGGCGCAGGAGTTGGACGCGCGGCGGCCCTTGGGCGGCAACATCTACATGATCAACCGCGAGGGCAACTGGACCTATCACCCGGAGCACGCCCTGCTGGCGACCAAGGCCACGGTGGGTGAGGGGCCGCAATTCCAGCTGGGGCCGGATGAGCTGGCCAAGGTGCTCAAGGTCGAGCCCTATGAGGTGGAACGCCAGGACGCCGCCGGCCACCGCGTCCGCCGTTACGCCGTGCCCATGGTGTTTTTCGAGGGCGACAATCGCCGCATGCTGCTGTTCGATGTCCCGGTCGCAGGCTTGAGCGCGCCTTTCGCCGGCATTGGCACGGCCATCATGCTGGCCTCGCTTGCCACCGGCGTGTTGCTCAGCCTGGTGCTGGTGGCGGCTGTCCGCTCCATCATCGGCGCGCCCCTCGCCCGGGCGGCGCGCACGATCGACCTGCTGGACCAGGGGGCCTTGGTGGCCGTGCCCGACACGGCGCGGGGGGATGAGATCGGCGGCATCGCCCGCGCCCTGGACCGTTTCCGTGGCACGTTGGCGGAACGCGACCGGCTGCGCGTCCAGGTCGAGGAGCGGACGACGGCGCTTGAGCGTATGTTGGCCGGGGTGGGCGCGGCCAAGGACGCCATCGTGCTGTTCGATGCCGACTACACCGTGCTTTACGCCAACCCGGCGGCGATAGCCCTGCTGGGCGCCCCCGACGCGGACGCCGTGGTCGGCCACCCTTGGCTCGATCTACTGACGCCTGACACGGTGGCCCGGGCGGAAGAGGGGCGCCAGCGCCGCCGCGCCGACCTGATGTCCACCGGCTACGCCCACATGGTGAGCGAGAAATGGGAGAGTATCTGGGGCCGCACCATGGAGGCGTACGAGACGACCCTGAGCCTGCGGCCCAATGGCGATATCGTCATGGTGCTGCGCGACGTCTCGGCCGCCCGCCGGGTGGCGCGGGAGCGGGAGGAGCTGCAGCGCCAGTTGCTGCAACAGGACAAGATGGAGGCCATCGGCCGGCTGGCCGGGGGTGTGGCGCACGATTTCAACAATCTGCTGGGCGCCATGCTGGGCTATGTCGAATTCCTGTTGGATGACCTCAACCCCCAGGACAAGGCCCACAGCTATGTCGCCCGCATCAATGCCGTGGGCAAGCGGGCGAAGGACCTGGTGGGCCAGATCCTGACCTTCGCCCGGTCGGACAAGGGGGAGCTTCAGGCCGTGTCGCCGGTGGCGGTGCTGGAGGAGGCGCGGGGGATCCTGCGCTCCGCTGTGCCGGCGACGACGGAGATGATTTTCCAGATCGCGGGATCGGTGCCCAATGTGCGCGCCAATCCCACCCAACTGGTCCAGGTGTTGATGAACTTGGTGATCAATGCCCATGACGCCCGCCGGGGCGAGGGCGGGCGCATCCGCATTCGCCTGTTTCCCGGCCCCGCCCCGGTTGACGTTCGTGTGCGGGAGGGGCGCTGGCAGGAGCATGAGGCGCTGCCCTTCGACAAAAGCCGCCCGCACGTGGTGCTGGAGGTGGAGGATGAGGGCCATGGCATGCCCATGGAGGTGATGACCCGCCTGTTCGAGCCCTTCTTCACCACCAAGGGCAAGGGCCGGGGAACCGGCCTGGGAATGCCTGTCGTCTATGGCATCCTCCGCGCCCACGGCGGCGGCATGACCGTGATGTCGGCGGAGGGCCAGGGCACCTTGCTGCGCGTCGTCTTGCCGGTGGGGGGACCAGGGGCGGCCGCCGCCTCCCCCTTCACCCCCTTGGCCCAGCCGGCGCCCCCGCGCCGCCGCCTGCGCATCCTGGTGGTGGACGACGCGGCGGAGATGGGCGACATGCTGTTGGAAGGGCTGTCGCGCCGGGGGCATGAGGTCGCCGTCTGTGAAACCCCGGCCGAGGCGCTGGAGGTGTTCGAGGAGAACCCGCAGGCCTTCGATGCCGTGGTCAGCGACCAGACCATGCCGGGCATGACCGGGCTGGCCCTGATCGCCCTGCTGAAGGCGCGCCGGCCGGACCTCCCCTGCGTGCTGTACACCGGCTATAGCGAACGCTCTGACGAGCGGGCCGTGCTGGCCGCCGGTGCCGATGCCTTTTTCCTGAAGCCTGTGGTGGTGGAACGGCTGGCCGCGAAGGTGGAGGCGCTGTGCGCTGCCCCCGCGCCGGCACCGTTGCCCGGCGCCTGAAAGACCTGAATTTGCGGCGCCAGGCTGCCGGCCGCTTTCCTTTAAGGCGCCAGCCTGCCGGTTGGCGTGGGCAGGTACAGGGTGGCCACGGTGCCGTTCAGCAGCGAACTGGACAGGTCCAGCTGGCCGCCCAGCATGCAGGCGATGCTCTGGGCGATGGGCAATCCCAGGCCCAGCCCCTGCTGGCGAGAGCGGGCCTGTAGGATGACGCTGCCGAAGGGGACGGCCGCCGCCTGCAATTCCTCCGCCGACATGCCCCGGCCCTGGTCGATCACCCGCAGGGTCACGGCTTCCAGGCTCTGCCCGATCTCAACCACCACCGGCTGTCCGGGCGGGGAGTAGGTCAGCGCGTTGGTCAGCAGTTCCATCAAGGCCCGGTTCAGCAGGTTGCCGTCCACCTCCAGCACGCACGGGGCGACGGTGTCCGGGGCGTGCTGGACGCGCACGCGCTTGTCACGCCCGCCGCCCAACTGGCGGACAAGGCGGGCGATGAAGGGCTCCAACTCGATCAGTTGCAGTTCGGTGGCGGCGGCTCCCGATGCCAGGCGGGTATAGTCCAGCAGGCGGTTGACGGTGCGCAGCAGGCGGTTGCCGGCGCTGGTGATCTCCCGCAGATAGTCGTTGCGTTCGGCCGTTTCCTCCTGGTCCAACTGGCCGATCAGGTCACCGAAGCCGAGGATGGCGTGCAGCGGCGTGCGCAGCTCATGCGTCACCAGGGCCAGGAAGCGTTCCTTGGCTTCGTTGGCGCGCTGGGCCTGTTCATTGGCGGCGCGCAGCGCCTGTTCCGCCTCCTTGCGGGCGGTGATCTCCTCCACCGTGCCCTCGTAATAGAGGGGGTGGCCGTTGGCATCGCGCACCTCGCGGCAGGTCTCGGCGATCCAGATGATGGTGCCGTCGCGGCGGCGGATGCGGGATTCAAAACCTTGGATGACGCCGCGCGATCGCATCTCGGCGACGAAGGCCTCGCGACGGCCCGGGTCGACATACAACTGGACGCCGATATCGGTCAGCGCCCGCAGCATGTCCTCGCGGCACTCATAGCCGTAGAGGCGCGCCAGGGCGGGATTGGCGTCGAGATAGCGGCCGTCGATGGTGGTCTGGAACAAGCCCCAGGGCGCTTGCTCGAACAGGCGGCGATACCGGTCCTCGGGATGCGCCAGGTCCGCCTCGACACTGATGTCCGCGGCCGGGGTGTGGATGGGCACCGGTGTCAGGACCGTCATGGGGGCCGTCATGGGGGATGGATGCTCAATGCGCAGGGAAACCGGCAAACCTGTCACCTAACCAAGCCTCCGCGTGCCCGTGACGTTCATGAGGGGCAGCCTTTCAAGCGCGCGTCCATAAGCGATCAAATCCATAAAGGACAGGAAGCTGCGGCGACTGCCCGGCGCCATAGCCCGATCTTCTTCTTTCGAATAAGCGCGGACGGTTTCGAGGAACCGTCCGCGCCAATCCCATAGTAGCGGATTAACCGCCGAAGGGCAGAATCAAATCAAAGCCGAAGGTGACCTGGCTGTCCTTGGTCAGGTTGTCATAGGCGTTGTGGTTGGCCTTGTCGTAGCGCACCTCGGGCCGCAGGGTCAGGCCGTCCAGCACGCCCAGGTCCGCCGGCTTCCAGGTCAGGCCCAGGGTCAGCTCGCCATAGCTGGTGCCAACGCCGGTGGCCAGGGCCGTCTTTTCCAGGGGATAGCCCTTTTCCAGGTAGACGAAGTCGCGGTTGCCGGGGAAGGCCGCCACGAAGAAGCCGTGGCCGTCCCGCCAGTATTCGGCGCGCAGGTTGGCCGTCAGTTCCGGCGTCAGGGTGTAGCTCACGTACTGGGCGACACCGCCGCCGTCGACGTTGAACAGGTCGTCCTTGATATAGTTGAGTTCGGTGATCAGCGTCAGTTCGTCCGTCGCCTTGAAGGTGGCGGTGATGTCGCTGATCCAGCGGTTTTCATTATTGGCGTCGGCGTAGCCCAGCGGCGCCTTCAGGCTGGGGTTTTCCGGACCAACATGGGTCAGGGCCAGCACGGTCAACTTGCCATCCAGCAAGTTGTTCAGGCCGATGCCGAAGATGCCGGCGGCGGCGCTGTTGTTGTCGCCGTCGCTCAACGTCGTGTTCACGCCGCTGTCGACGCCGCCGTACAGATCCACGTCCGGCGTCAGGTGCAGGGTGGCCAGCGCGCCGGTGTGCTTCAGCGGCAGGCCGAAATTGAAGATGTAGCTGTGGCTGTAGAACAGGTTGGAGGGGCCGGCGATGACCTCGGCGCCCAATGGCGTCGAGAAGGCGCCCACCTTCAAGTCCAGGCCGCCCGCGCCGGGGCTGGGGAAGTGCAGGATGACGTTGGCTTCCACCAGGTCAAGCTGGGCCCGCTCCTTGATCCCGGTATCCAGGATGCCCAGGAAATGGGTGTAGCGGGCATCCGTGCCGTAATAGGCCTGGACCTTGAAGCCCCAGTCGAAGCCTTCAGCCTTGGGGTCCAGGTCCTTGGAAACGGTGCCCGACAATTGGTTCAGCACCAGCTGATTCGTCTTGTCGGTGAACAGGTGCCCATAGTTGACGCCGCCCGAAGGCCCGTCGCTGTTGAAGGTGGCGCCGACTTCGGCATAGCCGGACCATTTGATGCCAGGGGGCTCGGCGGGGGCCGCCTCATCCGCCAGCGCAGGCGTGGCGACGGCGGACAACCCCAACATAAAGCCGACCGCGGTCGCGGCGGTCGCCGCCAGCAGGATGGCTTTGGTGGTGCGTCCACGCGGGGCCGGCGCGAGAGCAGCAAGCGGACGGTCGACTTCAATCTCCCGAACTGAGGCCATTGGTTATTCTCCGTGAGGCTTGTTGTTTTATGTAAGCAGTGACTGCGTTTTGCGATGCAGCAAGATCGATGCCAGTAGACGTTGACTGCTCGAAAAAAAGGCATGGCTCCGATATCGGCCCCCTGCGGCGCTTGACCGCAGGCTGGTGCCATTGGCCACAAAAGGTTGATTTGCCGGGCTGAAGGTCGGGGCTGGTCGTTTTCACGCTGGAAAGTTGTGATGAGCCCCGTCATCAGTGAAACTGGTTTCCATAAGTTGTGCGACAGGGTGGGGATTTGAAAAAATGTGCACGATTTTTATGCATGGGGCGAAATCCTCGGTTTGGGCCTGATCCACAGGGCTCAACCAGTAGGCTCAGTCTCTTGAAACACCTTCAAAAAGAACCCGAAACCGTAGGCTGTGTGCCATCCTGATTTGCCCATAATATGGGCAATCATTCAGGGGGAGGGCCGACTGGGGCGGAATCCGTGCGGTTTTTTTAACCTTTTGGCAATAAAAGCCCCTCAACTCCCCTCCCCATAAGGCCAGTGTTCTCGCCCATCCGCGCCGTGTTCGCAGTGCGGCACGAACTTTGAAAGGGGGATGAGGTTGGCTGACGGCTGGACCGGTTCCCGGGGGCAGACCTGGGGATACCGGAACCGGCTTAAACGAACGGGAATGGGGAGCCAGATGAACCGTTTGCTTGGGAACCGTTTACTTGGATTGGCGGTCATGGCGTTGGCGGGCATGGTGCCGGCGCTGGCCTTTGCGCAGGATGCGGCACCCGCCGCGGCCGCGGCTGTGGCTGCGGCCGCACCGGCGGCGCCCACGATTAGTGGAGGCGACACGGCGTGGATGCTGACATCCACCGCCCTGGTGCTGATGATGACCATCCCTGGCCTGGCGCTGTTCTACGGCGGCATGGTGCGGAAGTTCAACGTGCTGGCCATGGTGATGCAGAGCTTCGCCATCACCTGCCTGGTGACCGTGCTCTGGGCGCTGGTCGAATATAGCCTGGCGTTCTCGGCGGCCAGTGACGCGGCGGACGCCAAGGAATTCATCGGCGGCTTCAGCCGCGTGCTGCTGGCGGGCATGGATCCGACCGGCACCCACGCCCTGGCCCCGACGATTCCGGAGCCGGTGTTCATGATGTACCAGATGACCTTCGCGATCATCACGCCGGCGCTGATCACCGGCGCCTTTGCCGATCGCATGAAGTTCTCGGCTATGCTGGTCTTCATCACGCTGTGGTCACTGCTGGTCTACGCCCCCATCGCCCACACGGTGTGGCACCCCAATGGCTATCTGGCCAAGCTGGGTGTGCTGGACTTCGCCGGCGGCACGGTGGTGCACATCAACGCCGGCATCGCCGGCCTGGTGGCCTGCCTGGTGATCGGCAAGCGCAAGGGCTACCCTAACGCCGACTTCAGCCCGCACAACCTGGTGCTGAGCCTCATCGGCGCCTCGCTGCTGTGGGTGGGCTGGTTCGGCTTCAACGCCGGCTCGGCACTGACCGCCGGCCCGCGCGCCGGCATGGCGATGACGGTGACCCAGGTGGCCACGGCCGCCGCGGCTTTGTCCTGGGTGTTCGTCGAGTGGGCGGTCAAGGGTAAGCCGTCGGTTCTGGGCATCATCTCCGGCGCCGTCGCCGGCCTGGTGGCCATCACCCCGGCCGCCGGCTTCGTCGACACCGTGGGCGCCTTCGCCATCGGCATCGCCGTCGGAATCATCTGCTTCTTCTCCGCGACCTCGCTGAAGAAGCTGCTTGGTTACGACGACAGCCTGGACGCTTTCGGCGTGCATGGCATCGGCGGCATCGTCGGCGCCGTCCTGACGGGCGTCTTCGCCAAGATTGCCGTGGCCAACACCGAGGGTGCCTTCGCCGCGGCCCTGAAGGACGCGCCGGACACCAAGCTGGGCCTGATCGAGGGCAACGCTGCCCAGGTGCTGATCCAGCTGGAAGGTGTGGGTTTCACCATCGTGTGGTGCGGCGTCATCACCTTCGTGCTGCTGAAGATCATCGACCTGGTGATCGGCCTGCGCGTGGATGAGGATGTCGAGCGCGACGGCCTGGACATCGCCCTGCACGGTGAGTCCATCCACTGAGCCTGGGCCACCAAGCCTTTGTTGCCTGCTGAGGGGCCGGCCCCGTCAAGGGCTATCCCTAAGGGTCTGAAGTCCAAGAGGATCCGAGGGGAACCAAAGTTGGCCGGGGATGTTAAGCTACCCCGGCCGACCCAGCCCCTCGGCGATCACGAATATCCAATCAGGGAGTGGTCTGATGAAGTTCATTATCGCGGTGATCAAACCCTTCAAGCTTGACGAGGTCCGCGACGCCCTGACGGGTCTCGGGGTTCAGGGCCTCACTGTCACCGAGGTCAAGGGCTATGGCCGCCAAAAGGGCCAGACCGAGATCTACCGGGGCGCTGAATACGCGGTCAGCTTCCTGCCCAAGATGAAGATCGAAGTGGCCGTGCCCGATGAACTGGCCGACAAGGCGGTGGAGGCCATCCAGGCCGCCGCCAACACCGGCAAGATCGGCGACGGCAAGATCTTCGTTCTGGAGCTGGCCCAGGCCGTGCGCATCCGCACGGGCGAGACCGACACCGACGCGCTGTGAGGCTGTCGGGGCGCGGGGCATGTACCCCGCGCCCCGCCTGACGGGCGCCTCAGCTTTCCCCGATGATCAGGCCTCGGGGAGGCGCGCTGGTGCTGTGTGAAAATGTTGAAAGGGCGGTCTCCCTGGGGTGACCGCCCTTTCCTTTGCCGTCTCCGGTGATGGCCGCCGCGCTGCCGCGTCGCCCGCCAGTGTTGACGGCTCAGCCGCCATGGACACCCTGGCGCATGCGGGTTAGCGGACCAGGACGCGCGCCGCCTCCTTGGTCTTGCCGACGGCTCCGGTCACCTGCTGTACCGCCGCCGAGATGGCGGTGACATTGGCGGTCACCGTCGACACGGCGGCGGAGGCGCTCTGCATGTTGCCGGACATGGTGCGGGTCAACGCGGTCTGCTCCTCCACCGCGGCGGCGGTGCCGGTCACATGCTCCCGGACGGTTGAAACCGCGTCCCGGATGGCGGCCAGCGACGCCGCCACTTCGGTCGACGTCGCCTGGATGCCCTCGATCTCCGCCGAGATCTGTTCCGTCGCCTTGGCCGACTGGTTGGCGAGGTTTTTGACCTCCGACGCCACGACGGCGAAGCCTTTGCCCGCCTCACCGGCGCGCGCGGCCTCGATGGTGGCGTTCAGGGCCAACAGGTTGATCTGGCCGGCGATGTTGTTGATCAGTCCGACGATGCCGTTCATGGCCTGGGCGGCGGCGGTCAGGCGGTCGGTGCTGACACCCACCGTCACCGTCCGGTCGAACGCGCCGTCGGTGGCCGTCCGGGCGCGCGTCATGCTGCGCGAAATCTCATCGATGGATGCGGCCAGCTCCTCGGCGCTGGCGGCCACCGCCTGGACGCTGGCCGAGGTGCTGTCGGCCGCCGTGTTGGCGGAGTTGGCTTCTCGGGTCGACAGGTCGAGCGCATGCTCGATCTCACCGAAATTCTCGTCGATCAACGTCTTGAGGTTCCCCAGCAGGGCCACCTGGGCGGTCACGTCCGACGCGAACTTGACGACCTTGGTCACCTTGCCCTTGTCATCGAAGATCGGGTTGTAGGCGCCCTCGATCCAGACCGGCTTGCCCGACTTGCTGACCCGCTTGAACTGCGCCGCCTGATACTCACCCCGGCGGAGACTTTCCCAGAACCGGCTGTAGTCGGCGCTGTTGCGATAGTCCGGTTCGACGAACATGTTGTGATGCTTGCCCACCACCTCGTCCAGCCGGTATCCCATGGCCGACAGGAAATTGTCGTTGGCCTTGGTGATGATGCCCTCGGTCGTGAACTCCACCACGGCCTGCGACCGCGTGATCGCGACCATTTGCGAGGCGTAGTCCTGGTTTTCCAGCCGCTCCTTGGCATCGGCCCATTCGACGACGAAGCCGATACGGCGCGCTCCCTCGGTCAAGGGGGTGACCAGCAGGTCGAACTGGTGACCGGCGACCTTGATCGTGGCCCGATGGGGTTGGGTCAGTGCTGCCAGCATGGTGCGCTGATGGCTGGGATTCTTGTGGAAGATGTCGATGTTGGCGCCGACCAGGCGGTTCACGTCCAGCCGCGGCAGTTCCTTGCGCAAGTCGCCCTCGACCTCGCGCAATAGGGCGACGACCGATGGGTTGACGTGGACGATATTGAGATTTTCATCGGCGACCATGACTTTCGCCCGCAAGGCGTCCAGCGCCGCCGTCTTGCGCATCAGCGTGTCGTTCTTTTTCAGAAAACCCAACATTGTTCCCATCCGGAAAAATAATTGATCTAACGTATCTTGTATCTGAGATCGCAAATAATAGGTTAACGCCACCGCGCTTATCATATAACCCTTGGTATATACGGGCATGCGCGCAATTCCGGCGGCATGCACCCGTTTGCCTCATAAGTATTGATCTGTTCACCTTTAAATGGTGTTCGTTCCCTGGCGGCGGCATCCCTTCACTACGATGAGATGCTGGTCTTCAAAGCGCCGGCGGGTTGTCAGCAACCCTTGGCTCCTTCGCGTGATAAGTGATTTCCGATCCTGGCGTGCGGGGTGCGTGGGCCCCATTCTGCGCACCATAGATAGCCCTTCAGCTATTCAGCTCCGCCTGTCCGGTGCCGGGCGGGATTGCAGGGAAGTGCAGGGGTGGGACCATCCCGTCCTTCCTGGTCGCCCCGTCCTGATACCGAACTTTTGATCCAGGTTTGTGACCAGATCCGTGAAAGGAACGATCATGACGCGTACCATTCCACTTTTGCTGGCGGCCGCTCTTGTCCTCGGTGCGGGCCCCGCCTTCGCCCAAGGCGCCCCGCAAACGATTTCCCTGCTGAAGATTGACCCGGCGTCGCTGGCGACAGGTTATCGGACTTCCAAGGTGGTCGGCAGTTCCGTACTGAACGAGGCCGATGAAACCATCGGCACCATCGACGACCTGATCGTCACCCCCGGCGAGAAGGTCCCCTTCGCCGTCTTGTCGGTCGGTGGTTTTCTGGGCATGGGCACGAAATATGTGGTGGTGCCCTATAGCGCCCTTGAAGTCAGTGACAAGCGGATGCTGTTGCGGGGTGCCACCAAGGATTCGTTGAAGGGCCTCCCGGAATTCAAATACAGCCATTGATGCATCACCGGAAGCGGGGCCTGATCATGGCCCCCGTTTCCGCCTTTCAGCCCTCCAGAGCAACGCTGGGGCGGCCTTTGAACGCGGCGCCCGTTTCGGCTGGCGGGTGATGTCTGGTGCGCGCTGATTGATACGGCCATGGCGTTCGCGCTCGCCCATGTCTCATGCGATTGATGTGGCATCAATCCGGGATTTCATTATTTAAAAATCTCCGGTCCGTAGGTAATTTCCGGCCCTATAACTCGTCATGATTTTAATAATATCGTGAACATGCATCGGTTTCGCCTCTTCGTGGCGCCGATTATTAAAGGAATCGTCATGAGACATTTAGCTCATTCAGTAGTTTTTCTTGCATCTCTCGGTGTTGGCGCCTGCACAGGTCCGGCGGGACCACGGGGGGAACAGGGCAACACGGGCAATACGGGTTACACCGGTTCCCAGGGTGCCACCGGCAACCAGGGGAACACCGGCTATACCGGCGCGCAAGGGGCCGTGGGCAGCCAAGGGGATACCGGCAATGCCGGCGCCCAGGGAGCCACCGGTTCGCAAGGCGCCACCGGCAGTCAGGGCGATACCGGTGACACCGGGGCCGACGGCAAGAAAGGCGCCACCGGAAGCAAAGGCAGCACTGGGTCCACCGGCGCTGGTGGCAGTACCGTGGTGGTGGTTCCGCCGCGCGGCCAGTGATCGCGGCGGCGGGTACGCGGCGCCGGTACAGCGACGCCGCGAAGGAATTCGACAGCTCAGGAGGGGCGCCGGCAACGGCGCCCCTCCTGGCATTTCCGGGCGCTCCTGCAGCACCGGAAGCCGGGTGGGCGCCGGTATGGGCGAACCCCCGGGGGCGGGCGCATTGATCACGGCGGGGTTGGCGGGATGGCGCCATGCCGTGTCGTTGGGTACGGCATGCCGATCAGGACTCTATCGCGTTCCTTATCCTGTGGCATAAGGGGGCCATCCACGCCTCGGGAACTTGACCACCTATGATCCGCCTCGAAAACATCAGTAAGCACAATGGTCATCGGATTCTGTTCCTGGAGACATCGGCGGCGCTGAACAGGGGCGAGAAGGTCGGCCTGGTCGGGCCCAACGGGGCCGGCAAGACCACCCTGTTCCGGATGATCACGGGCGAGGAACTGCCCGACACGGGCCAGGTGTCGGTCGAGAAGCAGGTCTCCATCGGCTATTTCAATCAGGATGTCGGCGAGATGGCCGGCCGCAGCGCCGTCGCGGAGGTGATGGACGGCGCCGGTCCGGTCAGCGACGTGGCGCGGGAATTGGCCAGTCTGGAGATGGCCATGGCCGATCCCGACCGGGCCGATGAGATGGACGCCATCATCGAGCGCTATGGCGAGGTGCAGGCGCGCTTCGACGAGCTGGGCGGGTATGAGCTGGAGGGGCGGGCGCGGGAAGTGCTGGCCGGGCTCAGCTTCAGCCAGGAGATGATGGACAAGGACGTCGGCATGCTGTCGGGCGGCTGGAAGATGCGCGTGGCGCTGGCCCGCATCCTGCTGATGCAGCCCGACGCCATGCTGCTGGACGAACCCAGCAACCACCTGGACATCGAAAGCCTGATCTGGCTGGAGGGCTTCCTGAAAGGGTACGAGGGCGCCCTGTTGATGACCTCGCACGACCGGGAGTTCATGAACCGCATCGTCACCAAGATCATCGAGATCGACGGCGGGTCCCTCACCAGCTATTCCGGCGACTACGCCTTTTATGAACAGCAGCGGGCGCTGAACGAAAAGCAGCAGCAGGCGCAGTTCGAACGCCAGCAGGCCATGCTGGCGAAGGAGCTGAAGTTCATCGAGCGCTTCAAGGCCCGGGCCTCGCACGCCAGCCAGGTGCAGAGCCGGGTGAAGAAGCTGGACAAGATCGAGCGGGTTGAACCGCCGAAGCGCCGCCAGACCGTGACCTTCGACTTCCCGCCCGCACCCCGCTCCGGCGACGACGTCGTGGTGCTGAAGAACGTGCACAAGGGCTATGGCAGCCGCACCATCTACCAGGGTTTCGACCTCACCATCCGCCGCAAGGAACGCTGGTGCGTCATGGGCGTCAATGGCGCCGGCAAGTCGACGCTGCTGAAGCTGGTGGCCGGGGCCGACCGGCCGGACGCCGGCACCGTCGCCGTCGGCGGCAGCGTCAAGATGGGCTATTTCTCCCAGCACGCCATGGAACTGCTGGACGAGGAGCAAACCGTGTTCGAGGCCCTGGAGGGCCATTTCCCGCAGGCGAACCAAGGGTCGCTGCGCACCCTCGCGGGATGCTTCGGCTTTTCCGGCGACGATGTGGAAAAGAAGTGCCGTGTCCTGTCGGGGGGGGAGAAGGCCCGGCTGGTGATGGCCATCATGCTCTACAACCCGCCCAATTTCCTGGTGCTGGACGAACCGACCAACCACCTTGACCTCGACACCAAGCAGATGCTGATCACGGCGCTGGCGGCGTACGAAGGCACGATGCTGTTCGTGTCGCACGACCGGCACTTCCTGGCGACGCTGTCCAACCGGGTGCTGGAACTGACGCCGGACGGCATCCACCAGTACGGCGGCGGCTACACCGAATACGTGGCGCGCACCGGACAGGAGGCCCCCGGCCTGCACAGCTGAGGCGCCGCCACGAAGAGGGCTTTCCTGCTTTCCGCGCGCGGATCAGTTCGCGGCCAGGACGACCAGGGCGAAGGGCTGCGGGCCTTGCGGCACGTTGGCCCCGATCACCTGCACGGTCCAGGCGCCGGCGGCGGCGGCCGTGATGGCGATGGACTCCACATTGTTGGCGTTGTCCAGCTGCTGTCCATCCGCGCCGGCGTTGCCGGTGCGGGTCGACCCGTCGGGCCCGCGCAGCACCAGATTCAAATTGTTGACCAGATTGGCGCCGGGATAGTCGCTGTAGGCCAGCACCACCCGCAGGGGCTGGCCCTCCGCCGTCACCGTCAGGCCGTATTGGTACAAGTCGCCGGTAGAGACGGCGTTGCCGTCCAGGAAGGTGGCGCGCACCGGCGCGGTGGGCGCCAGGACCGAAACCAGATTGACCCGTCCGAAGCCCTGGTTGTTATCCGGGGGCGATGTATCGGCGCTGTTCAGCGGAACGGTGCCGGCGATCAGCGCCGCCTTCAACAGCGCGGCCGAGGGGCTGGCGACACCCGCCCGGGTGCGCAGATATTCGCGGATCAGGGTGACGGCGCCGGCGGTCAGGGGGGCGGCGGTGCTGGTGCCGCTCTCATACATGTAGAATTCGGAAGAAGGGTCGTAGGGCGCCTGGCCGCGATAGGTGTCGGGCAGCAGGCGCGACCGGGCGGACAGGATGTAGGTGCCGGGCGCCACCACGTCGGGCTTCACCCGCCCGTCCTGGGTGGGGCCGCGGCTGCTGAACGGGGCCATCTGGTCGGGGCCGCCCGCCACCAAGGCGTCGACCGGCACCGCCTTGGGGCCCCACTTCTTGCCATTGGTGATGGCGATGCCCTGTCGGTCGTTGGCGCAGGCGCCCACCGTGATGCAATTCTTGGCGGTGCCGGGGGGCGTGACGCTGCCGGGATCTATCCTGCCGTCGCCGTCATTGTCGGCCCCGTCGTTGCCGGCGGAAAAGACGATGCAGAAGTCTGGATGGTTCCAGATGAAGGTGTCGATGTCGCTGCAATAGGAATTATAGGCCTGGCGGGTGCCCCCGCCCCAGGAATTGGAATGGATGCGCGCACCCTGGTCATAGGCCCAGCCGAACAGCACTTTGAGGTCGCTGGGCAGGCCGGCCAGGGCGTAGGCCGGGGGAGGGGTGGCGGTTCCCTGCTGATCGGACTTCCAGTCCAGATGCTGTTCCACCGCCTGCACCACCAGCTGCGCCTTGTAGGCCAGTCCCCGGACCGGTCCGGCCACGTTGGCCAGGTCCGCGCTGGCGGTGCCGTCACCCAGCAGGGAGCCGGCGGTGTGGGTGCCATGGCCGCGGTTGACGTCGGCGGGGCCGTCATCGGCACCGGGGTTGTTCACGCGGGAGGCATAGCTGGGGCTGATGGGATAACTTTTCAGGCTGAGGACCCGGCCGGCGAAATCAGGGTGGATGGTGGCGGGGTCGCCCGTGTCCAGCCCGGTGTCGCACAGCGCCACCACCTCCCCGGCACCCGACAGCCCCAGGCCCGGCACGTCGGTGACGGGGCTGGCCGTGCCGATGATGCGGGTGGCCTGGTCGGTGGACAGCAGGGGCAGAACCTGTCGGCCGATGCGCTTGACCCCATGCACCCGCGCCAGCGCCAGCAGCTTTTCCCGCAGGGCGCCGTCATCGGGTCGTGTCGTCTCCACCACCAGCAGGGCGCTGCCCGGCGCCTCCTCCAGGACGGTGAAGCCGGCGGCGATCACGGCCGCTTGTTGATGCCTGGCTTGGGCCGCGCTGAAGAACGCGACGGTGTAGGCGTCGGGCAAGGCGTGGCCGTGGTGCGCGCCGGGTGCTGGCGGAGCCGCCAGTTCATCGATGTCGTGGGCCAGGCGGGCGGCATAGGGCAGGTGCCCCACCCAGCGCACAGGCGCCAGCCGGGTCAGCGCGCCCGCCTGGTCGGCGGTGGCGCGGACGACGATGGCGAAATTCTGATACGGCTCGATCACCTCGACCCCGGTGGCGCCCACGTCGGCCACCCAGGCGTCCTGGATGGGGCCGACGAACTGGACGATATAGTGGTGCCTGCCCTGGGGCAGGGCGTCCTGGCCCGCATAGGCGGGATGGGGATGGTGGCTGCCGTCCGCGGCCACCCGGGGAAGATCGGTGGCGATGGCCTGGCCGCCCGCCTGCACCGTGTAGTGGTCGGTGATGTCCTCCGTCAGGCCCGTCGCCGTCACCGCCGCCACGGCCGCGTCGCCATCCGCCTCGACGATGCGGAAGGCGGGATAGTCCTGCAGCAGGCGGACACCGGGCAGGGCGACCAGGGCTGGGGGGATGGCGTCGAAAACCTTGATCACGCGAGACATGGGGATCGATCCGCCCTGGCTGTATTTCCTGAACGGGCACCATCTTAGGGTGGTTAATCGCTGCCGCCAACCCCGTGTCGCTGTGACGGGGGCAGCGATGCCCCCGCTTAAAACTTTAATCCAGGCCCCCTTTTGCCGCCGCTTTTGTTAGGCTGCCTGCTATCGGGCCACACCCATTGGCAGAATGGGGGCCGGCGGTGTCTGGAAGCGGGGTCCGGGCACGGCGGAGCGCCCGAATAATGAAGAATGGGGATTTCCATGAAGAACAGGCGTTGGGGACTGCTGGTGGCGGCATTGTTGGCCGTGACGATACCGGCGGTCATGGCGCCCGCCCAGATGGCGGCCGCGCAGGAGAAGAAGGACGCGCCGCGTCCGGATGACAAGCAGGATCACAAGGACGCCGACAAGAAGGCGGGGGTGGACGCACCCAAGCGCGTCACCGTCGACCGCTCTGGCACCTTCAACGGCAAGCGCGTCGATTATACCGTCACGGCGGGCGAAACCTACCTGCGGGATGAGAAGGGCGAGCCGGTCGCCAGCATCTTCGCCGTCGCCTACACCAAGAAGGGCGGCAATCCCGCCACCCGGCCGGTGACCTTCCTCTATAACGGCGGCCCCGGTTCCGCCAGCCTGTGGCTGCACATGGGCGTCTTTGGGCCGAAGCGCGTGCAGATCCCGGCCGATGCCGAGAATCCCGGCCCGCCGCCGTTCCCCCTGATCGACAACGTGTATTCCATCCTGGATGTGACCGACCTGGTGTTCATCGACCCGGTCGCCACCGGCTATAGCCACGCCATCGGCAAGGGTGAGGAGAAGGATTTCCTGGGGGTGAAGGAGGACGCGAAGTCCATCGCCCAGTTCGTGCGCGTCTGGCTGGGCGACAACAAGCGCTGGAACAGCCCCAAGTTCTTAGGGGGAGAAAGCTACGGCGGCATCCGCACCGGGGCCATGCTGCCGGAACTGAGTGGCACCACCTCCACCGTGTCCCTGAACGGCCTGATCCTGATCTCGCCGGCCATGGACTACACCTCGCTGACCTTCGCGCGGGGCAACCTGGTGCCCTATTGGTCCTTTCTGCCCAGCTATGCCGCCACCGCCTGGTACCATAAGAAGGTGGCTGACACCTCCATGGGCTTCGACAGGTTCCTGGCCGACGCCCGCCAGTTCGCCGCCACGGACTATGCATCGGCCCTCATCCTGGGCAACCGGCTGAGCCCCGACCAGCACAAGGCGGTGGTGGCCAAGCTGGCCCACTTCACCGGCCTGTCGCCGGCCTTCATCGAGCAGTCGAACCTGAAGATCCAGGATCACCGCTTCATGAAGGAGTTGCTGCGCGACCAGGGCAAGAGCATCGGCCGCATCGACGGCCGCTATCTGGGGGAGGACTATGACAGCTCCGGCGAGCGGCCGGACAGCGACCCCTCCCTGAACGGCATGAGCGGGGCGTTCAGCGCGGTGGTGAACACCTACTTCCGCAACGATCTGGGGCTGGACATGGGCGGCCGGGAATACAAGGTCCTGGGCTCCCTCTACCGCCGCTGGAACTATGGCCAGGCGGAGGGCGGCGGCAGCGAGCCCTATCGCGGCACCGATGTCGGTCCCTTCGTCGGCGACGCCATGCGCCAGAACAAGGGCCTGAAGGCCTTCGTCGCCATGGGCTATTACGACCTGGCCACGCCGTTCTTCCATACGGAGAACAGCCTGAACAGCGCCGGCGTGCCAACAAACCGCGTGGTGTTCAGCTACTACCCCGGCGGCCACATGATGTATGTGCAGCCCCAGGCCATCGAGAAGCTGACCCAGGACATCCGCAAGTTCATCGTCGCCGGCAGCCCGGCGTAGAACTGACCACCAGACCGGATCATGGAAGCAGACGGGCGGGGACAGTGTTCCCGCCCGTTCGCTTCGGCCGGGGCCTCAGCGCTCGCGCACCACGCTCAGGCTGTAGGACATGTCGCCGACCTGCAGCTGGTAACCCATGCCCAGCATGGAATGGGACACGGTGGCGACCTCGTCGCCTTTCAGATGAATGCGGGCGTTTTCCTGCGAGCGCCAGACCTGGCCGTTCTCCAGGGTGAAGACCGGGTGGCCGGCGGGATCCGGCCGCATGGAGACGATGTGGGACTTGATGTTGTCCAGTTCGGGGGCGGGGGTCGGTTCCGCTTCCCGCTTGCCGAAGGAGGCTTCGGTGCTGTCGGGCCTGGCGCTGGCGAACAGGCCGCCGAACCAGGATTCCCCGGCTTTCCTCATTTCCGCTTCCAGCCCGTCGCTGCTCTTGTCGAAGCAGGCCAGGCGTTGGTCATGGTCGGTGATTTTTTTGCAAGCCACCACGTCCGCGGCGGCATTGGCAGCGGCGGCACTGGCAGCCCCGGCGGGGGCTATGGCCATCAGGACGGCCGCCAGCGGGGTGGCGTAAAGACGGGCGTGCCTCATTCCTCTCTCCACTGAATGCGAACGGGGCCGGACCGGTTTCCCGGCCACGGCCCCGACGCCTTGAGGATGGGTGCCCGGCCTTGCCGCCAGGCACCCGCGCTCATCAGAACTTCACCGTCGTGCCGACGAAGAAGGTACGGCCGACGATGTCATACGAACCGCCACCACCGGTGGTGACGGGGAACGTGCCGAACGAACCGCCCTGGTACGAGCCCTGGTACAGATAGGGCACGGACGGGGGCATCTTGTCCGCCAGATTGTTGATGCCGCCGAACACCGTGATGTTCTTCCAACGGTAGCGGGCGGAGATGTCGTGGTACCAGTAGGTGGGAATGACGTTGAAGTCGGTCGCCGTGGCGGCCTGGTTCGGGAAGGTCTCGGACTCGCCGATGAAGCGGCTGGACCAAGTTACCGCCAGGTTGTTCCAGTCCCAGGTGCCGGTGAACCGGCCCTTCAGGTGCGGATAGCCGACGGTGCCGGCGTAGTACAGCTTGTTCTCGGCGTGCGCCGGATCCTGGATGGCGATGTGCTCCGGAACCCAGGAGCCGGTGAAGCCCAGGGCCAAGGCGCCCATGTTCTCCAGGCCCAGCTTATCCAACTCGAACGAGTAGTCGACCTGGAAGTCCAGACCACGCACCACTTCCTTACCGATATTGACGGTGTTGCCGTAGATGGTGGCGATGGAACCGTCCGCACGGCGATTGATCAGGGCGCACTGGGCGGTGGCACCCAGGTCATAGCAGTTGGTCAGGATGGAGTTCTGGTTCAGCGCCGCCTGGCCCTGGGTGATCTTCACCAGCCAATAGTCGGCGGTGATGTTCAGGCCCGGGATGAAGGTCGGCGTCAGCACGGCGCCGACCGTCAGGGTGCGGCCGATCTCCGGCTTCAGGTTGATGTTGCCGCCGGTGCGGACCGACGGGTTGCTGAAGTCGGTGGACTTGTAGCCGGCCGGCACCACGGACGAGCAATTGGCCTTGCGGGTGGCGTTGGCGTTGATGTTCTCCACCGAGCAAGGATCACTGACGCCCAGGAAGTTGTCGCCGGCAGGAGTGAACAGGTCGTCGATGTTGGGCGCGCGCACCGCGCGGGCGATGCCGCCGCGCAGCTTCACGTCGTCGTTGACGGCCCAGCCGGCCTGGACGTTCCAGGTGCTGGCGGGACCGGCCAGCGAGTAGTCGGAATAACGGTAGGCGAGGTCCAGGTCCACGGCCTTGGCGAACGGGATGTCGCGCAGGACAGGGACGCTCAACTCACCATACCATTCACGGGTATCGTAGCTACCGGCCACGGAACCGTTCTGGTTGCCGTAGATGGTGCCGGTGGGCTGGTTCGCCAGGAAGTCGGTCTTGTCCACCGACTCTTCCTTCCGGTACTCGAAGCCGGCGGCGAAGCTGACCGGGGCCACGGTGCCGCTGAACAGCGCCGGGAACTTGAACAGATCGCCGTTCAGGTTGAAGGCGGCGTCGTGCTGCTGCAGCGTCGCCATTTCCTTGGTGTAGGTGTAGGCATAGGCCTTCTGCGCGGCGGTCAGGGGGCCGACGACGAAGGGGTTGATGGGCAGGCAGCCGTTGGCCTGGGCGGTGGCGTCGCGGCAGACGATCTTGCCGCCCACATTCACGGCATCCAGCTGCTGGTTGAACAGGCTGACCACACGGTCAGTGTTGACGAGGCTGGTGCGGTTGCGGCCGTAGTCGTAGTAGGCCTCGTAATGCCAGCCGTTGGTCAGGTCGCCGTTCAGGCCGAACACACCGCGCATCACCTCGTATTCATACGAATACTCGCGCGGGCCATACCAGTCGTCGTTCAGACGGGTCATGGTGAAGCTGGAGATCTTGTCGGTCGCCAGCAGGCTCTTCAGATCGGACGGCAGATAGGCATTGTCGGCCTGGATGGTCAGGGCGCCCGAGCCGCTGACGCCGTTGGTGCCCGTCGGCGGGGTGCCGGTGCCGTTGGACATGGGGGTGGACCGGCTGGTGCCACGGCTGTCGGAATACTTCATGTCGCTGAAGAAGTTCAGCGTGTCGATGGGGCCCAGGTCTTCCGCCAGGCGGTAGTTGATCAGGGTGTCGGCCACTTGGCGGATGTTGGGCGTGCGCAGCGTCAGGTACTTGGACGTGTTGACGCCATCGCCGCCGATGGACACCGTGTCGCCGGCGCTGGTCTTATTGCCGGCCGGGATTCCGTTGATCAGGGTGCCGCGGTTGAACGGGATGATGCCCGAGCCGTCGGTCTTGAAGGTGTAGCTGTACTGCGGGTGTGAGGCGTCCAGCCAGGTACGGATAACCGGGGCGCCGCTGGCCGCGAACACCGAAGACACGGTCGGGGAGATGCTGATCCGGCCCGGCGTGCCGGCCGGGTTGGCCACCAGGGAATAGTTGTACAGCGCTTCCGGCCGGTCGCGGCCGTACAGGCCCAGATCGTGGTTATAGTCGAAGGCGAAGGTAATGTTGCCTTTGCCGCCGCCGAAATTGTGGCCGATGATGGCGTTGACGTTGGTCGACTGGAAACCGTCGCCCTGCGACCAGTTGTGCTGGATCGTCGCCTCGGCGCCGTCGTAATTCTTCTTCAGAATGACGTTGACCACGCCGGCCACTGCGTCAGCGCCATACACGGCGGAGGTGCCGCCGGTGACGATTTCCATGCGGTCGATCAGCGACGTCGGGATGCTGTTCAGGTCGACCAGCGAGGTGCCGCCGGAACCATTACGGCCGGACAGCGAACCGACGTGGCGCTTGCCGTCCACCAGGGTCAGGGTGCGGTATTCGCCCAGGCCGCGCAGGTTGGCGAAGTTGACGCCGGCGCCGTTGATGAAACGGGCGTTGGTCGACGGACCCATGTCGTTCTGGGTCTGCGGCAGCTGGCTTAGCACATCGACGGTGGAGGTCAGGCCGGTGGCCTGGATGGCCTCGGCGCTGATGACCTGCACGGGCGTGGGCTGGGTCAGGTTGGGGCGCGCGATGCGCGAACCGGTGACAACGATCTCCTCAAGGGCTTCGTCGGCGGCGGCTTGCTGTTGCTGGGCCTGCGCGGTGGTCGCGGCCAGGGCCACCAGGGCGCCGGCGGCAAGACCATGGCGCCACGCCTTGCGGCGGGCGACTACGGAAATCTCCCTCATGCCTCTCCTCAATCTCTCTTCTGTCTTGATCGTTGGCCGGCAACCCTTGGGGGCGCCGCCAGCCCTGCGCGCAATCGCCGCAGGATTGCGATCAAAATACTTTGCAGAAGTGCGATTGAGTAAACGCCCCATTTTGTAACGGTTTGTATCAACCGGTGGGTGTGCGAATTTTGTCACATTTTTGATAACAGCAGAAATGCCGGATCATCAAAAAACGAAATGATATTACCTAAGGCCTATGCCGCGTCTGTTTGACGCATGTGAGGTCGCGCGCACGCGACGACGCGCCGCGACTCTCGGGTCACGACGCGCGACTCGTTTGTTTCCTGAATATTGTATAAAGATATCAGCTTATTGCGGCGGCCTGCGGAACTTCAGCACGAAATTGTCCGCCTCGCCCACGGCCTGATAGCGCTCCCTGTCCCTATCCTTAAGAGCCAGCGTGGGGGGCAGGGTCCATACGCCCTCCGGCCAATCCTTGCTGTCCTTCGGGTTGGCGTTGATCTCCGAGGTCGCCACCAATTCGAACCCCGCCTTTTGGGCCAAGGCGATGGCGTAGTCCTGACGGACATAACCGCTGGTTGCTTTCGGGTCCTGGGCCTGGGCATCGCTGCCGCGATGATCCTCCATGCCCAGGATGCCGCCGGGCTTCAGCGCGCGGTAGAAGGCGGCCAGGGCCTCGTCGGCATATCCCCCGCCCATCCAATTATGCAGGTTGCGGAAGGTGACCACCAGGTCGGCGCTGCCCGGTGGGGCGATGTCGAAATGTCCCTTGCCGAATTCGGTCACCTTGATCTTGCCGTATCGGGCCGGGTCGGCCGCCAGCTTGGCGTCAAAGGCGGCGTTTTCGCGGTTGGCATAGGCGCTGTCCGTGCCGCGGGGATTGGCGGCGGCGTAGTACGTGCCGCGGTCATGCAGATAGGGCGCCAGGATTTCCGTCCAGTAGCCCCCGCTGGGCGAGATCTCGATCACGGTCTGGTTGGGCGCAACACCGAAGAAGGTCAATTCCTCCAGGGGGTGGCGGGCGGCGTCGCGGGCCAGGAACTGGGGGGAGCGGGCGGGCGAGGCGACGATTTGCGCCAGGACGGGATCCGGCTTGGCTTCAACCGCGCCGGCCGGGGTGGCGGCCAGGATGAAACCGGCGGTGCCGGCCAGGGCAATCATGCGGAGCAGGGGCCGCAGGCGCATGGGATATCTCTCCCTCGGGTGCGGGGGCCGTTGCGTCGGCCCGCGATTGTGACAGGGGCTTGTGGGGGACTGGAGTGTAGGGAAAAGCGCCAGCGGCGGCTACAGCCCGTCCGGGGGTTGTTCCATGGCGCCGGCATAGGGGGGCTCCGCCAGCAAATGGTCGGCCAGCAGCTTGGCGAAGCGCGGCAGGTGGGCGCGGCCGCGGGTGCAGACCTTCAGGTCGCGCACCGCCCAGCTGTCGGTCAGGGCGACGCAGTGGATGTTCATGGTGCGCGCGGCGCGGCGCGCCGTCGTTTCCGGCACGATGCCGATGCCGACATTGCCTTCCACCAGGCGGCAGATGGCGTCGAAGCTGCGCAGCTGGACACGCAGGCGCAGGCGGCGGCCGGCGCGGGCGGCCCGGTCGGACAGGAAGCGCTGCAGGGCGGCCGCCCGGTCCAGCCCCACCAGATCGTGGTCCAGCACCTCGGCGAAGGTCACGGTCTCGCGCCCGCCCAGGGGATGGGTGGGGGCGGCCACCAGGACGAAGCGGTCCTGGCGGAAGGGAAAGGTTTCCAGATCATGCGTCTCCACCGTGCCGGCGACGATGCCGATGTCGCCGGTGCCGTCGGCGATGGCGGCCACGATCTCATCGCTGAGGCGTTCCTCCACATCCACCGTGACCAGGGGATGGGCGGTCAGGAAGCCGCCCAGCAGTTCCGGCAGGAATTCGGTCAGGGCGTTGGTGTTTGACAGGATGCGGACATGGCCGGCCGCCCCGCCGGCGTAGATGCCCAGATCCTCGCGCAGGCGGTCGGCCTGGTTCAGGATGGTGCGGGCGTGGGCCAGCAGGGCGCGGCCGGCGGCGGTTGGCGTCACGCCGTGCCGCCCCCGGTCCAGCAGGGTGGCGCCCAGCGACACCTCCATGTTGCGGATGCGCGTGCTGGCCGCCGCCAGGGCCAGGTGCGCCCGTTCCGCCCCCCAGGTGATGCTGCCCGCCTCCACCACATCGCGGAACAGGGCCAGGTCGGTCAGGTCGAATTGCATGGGGCGTCCTCATCCTTCGCCATTGGCGAAGGCAGACTGCGCGCAATACGCATTGTTGCCAAGTGTTCGGCCGCCGATACTTCGCCTGTGACGGAGCGGCCTGCCGGAGGGTCGCTCACTGACCGGCCCAATGCCAGGCTTCAAACCCCCAACCCCAAAGGACCCCTATCATGACCGCCCGCTCATTCAGCGGTGCCGGCGGCGCGCTTTCGCGCGTGCTGCTGGGGCTGCTGTCGCTTGTCATCATCGCCCTGCTGATGCACCGCCCGTCATTGGAGGTCGCGTCCGACGGACAGGGCCGCACCTGCACCGTGGTCCGCGTGATGAACGATCCGGACACCCTGCCGCCCACGGTGGTGGCGAAGCCCGGGCCACCTTCCTTCGGCCCCGATGCCTATGGGGATTAGCCCTATGGCCGCCGCGAACGGGATGGCACGGCGTCATAGCCGTTGAACGGCGCCGCGGGTGGCAGGCGGTGGCTATGTGCGCGATGGGTGTCCGCTGGCGGACACTGTCCGGGAACGGACAAAGGGGTGCGCTTCCTATTATTCATAAAATCAGTACCTTAACGATAGGCATACACCTTGCTTATCGGCCGGACTTCATTCCGCAACCGGGGGAACCGCTGAATGACCGTCCTGCCGCCCTTCTTTCGCCGCCACGCGCTGGTCACCCTTCTCAACCTTTTCGGTCTGACGGCGGGGATCGCCGGATTCCTGATGGTCAGCCTGTATGTGGCGGGGGAGCTGTCGGTGGACCGGGGGTTCACCGGGGCCGACCGCCTCTACCGCGTGGCCAGCACCCTGTCGCTGGGCGGCAACGTCGTGGTGCTGGGCGCGTCCACGCCGTTGTTGGCTGAGCCTTTGGCGCAGGATTTCCCGGAGGTGGAGGCGGTGACCCGCGCCTCGGAAGAGGTGGTGGAACTGCGGGAGGGCGACCGCGGCTTTGACGTGCCCTTGCTGTGGGCGGACCCCAACCTGCTGCAGGTGCTGGATTATCCCCTGGTCCAGGGCGATGCCGCCACGGCGCTGGCGCGGCCGGATGGCCTGGTGGTGACACCGGCCCTGGCCCACACCCTGTTCGGTGACGCCGACCCCATGGGCCGCACCCTCCAGGCGCCGGACGGGCAGATGCTGACCGTCACCGGGGTGCTGCGGCCCCTGGCCGAAACCCATCTGAATTTCAAGGCCATCGCCGCCGACAGCGGGCGGGGCGCCAAGAACTGGGCCCACATGGCGGGTGAACAATGGAGCCACGTCGGTGAGACCGCCGTCTATGCCCGCCTGATGCCCGGCGCGTCTCCGGAGGCGGTTCAGGGGCGGTTCGCGGATTTCGTGAAGCGCCGCGCCGTGCTGACGGAACTGCCGGATGACATGCGCGCTGGCTTCCTGTCCCTCCGCCTGGACCCGGTTCCCGCCATCCACCTGCACATCAAGACCTTCAACCAGGTCAAGCCCGGCGGCGATGTCGGCACGCTGGGCATCCTATCGGGTGCCGCCCTGCTGATCCTGGGGGTGGCCATCGCCAACTACACCAACCTCGCCACGGCCCAGGCCATCCAGCGGGCGCGTGAGGTCGGCATCCGCAAGTTGGCCGGCGCGCGGCGCTGGCAGCTGGTGGCCCTGTTCACGGGGGAGTCGGTGGCGCTGGCCATCGCCGGCACGCTGGCCGCCCTGGCGGTGGTGGAGGTGCTGTTGCCGCCCTTCCAGGCGCTGGTGGAACGATCGCTCAGCTTCTCCCTGCTGCGGGGCGGCGCTTTCCTGGCCCTGGTGTCGGCGACGCCCGTGGTGGTCGGGGTGCTGGGCGGCCTCTACCCCGCCCTGGTGCTGTCCGGCTATCGCCCGGCGGAGGTGCTGAAGGGCGGTGTGGCGCCGGCGGCCGGCCGGCTGCGCGCTGTGCTGGTGGTGGCCCAGTTCGCCATCTCCATCGCCCTCATCATCACCACGGTGACGGTGCAGCGCCAGGTGGACCACGCCCGCAGCGCCGCCTTGGGCTTCCAGTCGGAAAACCTCTACATCATCGGCCGGTTGCCCAACGACGCCCAGCGGGCCGCCACGATGAAGGCGGAGCTGGCCCGGCTGCCCGGCGTGCGGGCCGCGGCCTTTTCCAACCTGGTGCCGGCCGACATCAGCCAGAGCATGGGGGAGTTCACCGTGCCCGCCGATGCGCATGGCGCGACACCGGGCAAGATCTTCATGCCGGAATTCTCGGCGGATCCCGAATTCATCACGACATACGGTCTGGACCTGAAGGCCGGCATGCCTTTGCCGCCCGGATGGCGCCCGACGGAGAAAGGCGGCCCGTCCTACGTCTGGCTGACGGAGGCGGCGGCCAAGCGCCTGGGCTACCCCAACCCAGCGGATGCGGTCGGTGACCACTACACCGCCGACGAAGGGGAAGTGGTGCAGGTGGCCGGTGTCATTGGCAACGTCCGCTTCCGCACGGCCCGCGATGCGGACGAGGCGTTGATGTTCGCCATCGGCAGCAGCGGCGGCTTCCTGTCGGTGCGACTGGCGGCGGGCGACCCCCGGCCGGCCGTGGCCGCCGTCAACGCCCTGGTGGACAAGCTGTACCCCGAGGCGCGCCGCGTGCCGCGCGGCTTCGCCGATGATCGGCTGGAGGCTCAGTACCGGACGGAGGAGCGGCAGGCCAAGGTCTTCGCCATCTTCAGCGCCCTGGCCATCATCCTGGCCAATTTGGGCCTGTTCGGCTTGACCGCCCTGGCGGCCGCCCGGCGGACGAAGGAGATCGGCATCCGCCGGGTGGTGGGCGCCCGCGCCCGCGACATCGCCTGGCTGTTGGCCTGGCAGTTCGCGCGGCCGGTGCTGATCGCCAACCTGATCGCCTGGCCCGTGGCCTGGTGGGGGCTGCATCGCTGGCTGATGCAGTTCACCGTGCGGGTGGATCAGGCGCCGCTGACCTTCGTGGCGGCTGGAGGGGCCGCGCTCGCGGTGGCGTTGGCCACCGTGGCCGTTCATGTCATCCGGGTGACCCAGGCGCCGCCGGTCGGCGCCTTGCGGTATGAGTGAGAGGAGGGCCCCGCCGATGATCGCGCTGTCCGGCTTCCTGCGCCGCCACCTGCTGTTCACCTTGCTCAACCTGCTGGGCCTGGCCGTCGGTATCGCCGCCTTCCTCTTGGTCAGCCTCTATGTGGCGGAGGAAGGGACGGTGGACCATGGCTTCACCGCGGCCGATCGCCTTTATCGCGTGGGCGGTCAGCTGAATGTGGGCGGCCAGGCCATCAAGCTGGTCTTTGCCCCGACGGAGCTGCCCGGCCCCCTGACGCAGGAGGTGCCGGAGATCGAGGCCGCCACCCGCATGGAGAACGACCGGGTGATGCTGGGCACCGCCCCGCGCTTCTTTGAACAGAAGATGCTGTGGGCCGACCCGAATTTCCTGCAGGTGCTGGATTACCCGCTGGAACGGGGCGATCCCGCCACGGCGCTGGCCCGGCCGGACGGGGTGGTGGTGACCCGGGCGCTGGCCCGTACCCTGTTCGGTGATGCCGATCCCCTGGGCCGGACGGTCCAGGTGCGCAACGGCGCCACCCTGACCGTCACCGGCATCCTGGCGCCCCCGCCGCAAAGCCATCTCGTCTTTGCCGCCATCGCCGCCGAGGCCGCGCGGGGGCCCAAGTCCTGGGCCCATCAGAAGGCCGCGTCGTGGACCGACATTTCTGGTGCCGTGACCTATGTCCGCCTGGCCAAGGGGGCGTCGGCCAAGGCCGTGGCCGACGCGCTGCCCGCCTTCGTCAACCGCCACAACCCGCCCAATCCGGACCAGGCCGGCGGTGGCATGGACAACATGCTGAGCCTGCGTCTGGACCCGGTGCCCGATATCTATCTGCATATCAAGGCGCTGGGTGACATCACGCCCGGCGGCGATGTCGGCACGCTGCAGGTCCTGGGGGGCGTCGCCTTGCTGATCCTGGGCATCGCCATCGCCAACTATACCAACATGGCGACCGCGCAGGCCATCAACCGCGCGCGGGAGGTGGGCATCCGCAAGCTGGTGGGCGCCCGGCGGCGCCAATTGGTGGCCCTGTTCACCGGTGAGGCGGTGGCCCTGGCCGCGCTGGGCACGGTGGCGGCCCTGGCGCTCATGGAACTGGCCATGCCGGCCTTCCAGGCCCTGGTCGGCCGGGACATCGCCCTGGCGCCCTTGACGCGGGGCTGGCTGTTGCCCCTGGCGTTGGCCACGCCGCTGGTAGTGGGGGTCATGGGTGGCTTCTACCCCGCCCTGGTCCTGTCAGGCTACCGGCCGGGGGAGGTGCTGAAGGGCAAGGCCCAGGCGCCCGGTGCCAGCCGTGTGCGCGCCGTGCTGGTTGTTGGCCAGTTCGCCGTGTCGATCGCGCTGATGGTGGCGACGCTGACGGTGCAGCGCCAGGTCGCGCATGTTCAGGCCGCTGGCCTGGGCTATCAGCCGGAAAGCCTGTACGTCGTCAGCAACCTGCCCACCGGTGATGGCCGGGCCGCCACCTTGAAGAAGGAATTGGCGCACCTCCCCGGTGTGCGGGCCGTCGCCCTGTCCAATCTGGTGCCGGCCGACAGCTCCGAAAGCCTGTCCAGCTTTGACCTGCCGGAGAATACCCGCAGCACCTTGCGCCAGGCGCGGGGCATCGAGGTCTTTACCGGCGACGAGGATTTCTTCGCCACCTATGGCGCGCGGCTGGTGGCGGGCGGCGGCCTGCCCGCCGGCTGGAAGGCGGAGGCCGTGGACGAGCAGACGCCCCGCTACGCCGTCCTCACGGAATCGGCGGCGGGTCGCATGGGCTATACCAAGCCCGGGGACGCGGTGGGGGAACGGCTGTACGCCGACGGCAAGAACCCTACCGAGGTGGTCGGGGTGGTGGCGGACATGCGCTTCCAATCCGCGCGCCATGCTGACGAGCCGCTGATGTTCCAGATCAAGGCCGGCGGCCGACACATGACCCTGCGCCTTGCCGCTGGCGACCAGCGCGCCACGGTCGATGCCGTGAACCGCGCGGTCGACAAGTTCTATCCCGACACCGACTATCTCCGCCATGGCTTCGTCGATGAGCGTATCGAGGGCCTGTACAAGACGGAACGGCGGCAGGGCCAGATATTGGCCGCGTTTGGCGGCCTGGCCGTCGTTTTGGCCAATCTGGGCTTGTTCGGCCTGACGGCGCTGACCGCCGCCCGCCGAACCAAGGAGATCGGCATCCGCCGGGTGGTGGGCGCCGGCGTGTCCGACATCATGCGGCTGATGGCGTGGCAGTTCACCCGGCCTGTGCTGGTGGCCAATCTGGTGGCCTGGCCCGTCGTCTGGTGGGCGCTGCACGTCTGGCTGTCGCAGTTCACCGTGCGGGTGGACCAGGCGCCGCTGACCTTCGTGGCGGCGGGGGCACTGGCCTTGGTGGTGGCCCTGGTCACGGTGGCTGTCCACGTGGTGCGGGTCGCCAGCGCCACGCCGGTGGGTGCGCTGCGCTATGAGTGACCCTTCCTCACCGCCCTCAGGGCCTTAAACCCCGATCAGCTTCAGCAGCAAGGCGTTGGTTTCGGCCGGCTTCTCCAGCATGATCTGATGACCACAACGCTCGAATTCCACATAGGTGGCGTTGGGCAGGCGGCGGGCTAGGTCACGGGCCCCGGCCGGCGGGGTCAGGCCGTCGCCGGATCCGGCCACGACGGTGATGGGCAGGGTCAGGTCCGCCAGTGCCGCCGGGTCGGGGTGGGCCGCCTGGCTCATCAGCGCCTTCATCATGAACAGGCTGTTGCCCTTGGTCGCCTGTTCCTCGAAGGCGATGATCGCCGCGTCGGCGTCCGGGTGCCAGGCCAGGGCGCGGAACTTGGCGGAGATGAGGGGGCGTATCCATTCCAGCACGAAGGGGGGCAGCCAGCCCAGCGGGTTGGCGCCTAGCTGGACCAGGGGCGAGGGTGGGCCCAGCAGCAGGGCCGCCGACACGCGGTCCAGCCGTCCTTCGGCCGCCAGGCCCTGCAGCAGGCTCAGCGTCAGGCGGCAGCCGTAGGAATGGCCGGCCAGGATGATCCTGCCTTGGCCCGCTGGCGGGCCGTAGGTGTCCAGGATTTGGCGATAGTCCGCCACCAGATGACTACCCTGGTAGGCGCCCCATTCCCGGGGCTGCGGGCTCTGGCCATGGCCGACGAAATCCCAGGCGACGATGCGCACGCCGGCCTTTACGAGAGCGGCCCATTGGTGGCGCCACTGGTTCTTGTTGCCGCCGCTGCCATGGCAGAGGAAGACGGTGGTGTCGGCGCGGGCGCCGCCCTCATGCACCAGCAGGCTCAGCGGTGGCCGGTCGGGCCGGACCGTGACCGTGTCCGGGGCGGTCACCAGGCGGGCGGTGGCGAGGGGCAGGTCAGTCGTGTCCGACATGGCGTTTCCCGTTGAAGGAGCGAGGGGTAAAGGGGACTATCCGCGCAGTCGCGGCCCGGACGGTCGCGGCGGCTGCACCGTCAAACTCCTGGAAAACCGTATCATGCCTGCCCCCGGACCCCGCAACGCCATCACCGACGTTCCCGGACTGACCGTTGGCCACGCCACGGATGAGCGGGCGCGCACCGGCGTCACCGTCCTGCTGTGTGGGCCGGTGGGGAACGCCACGGGCTGGGCTGGCGGCGTCGATGTGCGCGGCGGCGGCCCCGGCACGCGCGAGACGGAGGTGTTGGCGCCCGAAAACCTGGTGGGCCGGGCCCATGCCATCGTGCTGGCCGGCGGATCCGCTTTCGGGTTGGGGGCGGCCGACGGTGTGGCGGCGGCGCTGTCTCAGCAGGGCATGGGCTTGACGCTGTGGCCCGGAACCCCGGCCGTCCCCCTGGTCCCCGCCGCCGTGCTCTATGACTTGGCCAACGGCGGTGACAAGGACTGGGGCTTGCATCCGCCTTACCGTGATCTGGGGTTGCGGGCGGTCGAGGCCGCCGGCAGCGACGTGGACCAGGGCGCCGTGGGCGCCGGACGGGGCGCCATGGCTGGGCTGATCCCGGGGGGCGTGGGCACGGCCTCCATCGATCTGGGCGATGGCCTGATGGTCGGGGCCCTGGTCGCGGCCAATCCCTTGGGCTCGGTCTTCATGCCCGACGGGCGCACCTACTGGGCTTGGCCATTCGAGATCAACGGTGAATTTGGCGACCGCCGGCCAAGCGGGCCGGTGGATGTCAGCGACCCGGTGCCGGAGCTGTCGCGCCTGGGCGCGCGGCGCAGTCCCACGCCGGGCGCCAATACCACCATCGCCGTGGTCGCGGCGTCGGTCGATCTCACCACGGCGGAATGCACGCGGATGGCGATGATGGCGCAGGATGGCCTGGCCCGCGCCGTGCGCCCCGCCCATACCCCCTTCGATGGCGACACCGTGTTCGCCGTGGCCCAGGGGGCCGCGCTGTCGTCTGACAAGGGCAGCCGATGGGCGCAGGTGGCGCGCATCGGTTCCGCCGCCGCCGACTGCCTGGCCCGCGCCATCGCCCGCGCGGTCTATCATGCCGGGGATGGCCAGCCTCGAGCGCAGTAGTCCCGCAGCCATCAGGCGACCTGGGTGCCGGCCAGCGTCGGCGTCGCCGCCAATAGGCTGGTGGTATAGGGATGCCGGGGCCGGTTAAGCACCTCCAGCGTCGGTCCTTCCTCGACAACGCGGCCGCCCTGCATGACCAGCACCCGGTCGGTCAGGGCCCGCACCACCGCAAGATCGTGGGACACCACCAGGTAGGCCAGGCCCAGACGCTGTGACAGGTCGGCCAGCAGGTCCAGGATCTGCGCCCGGGTCAGCACGTCCAGGGCCGATGTCGCCTCATCGAACGCGATCAAATCGGGGGAAACCGCCAGGGCGCGGGCGATGGCGATGCGCTGGCGCTGGCCGCCGGAAAATTCGTGCGGGTGGCGGTCGGCATCCTCCGGCGCCAGGCCGACCTGGACCAGCAGATCCTCCATCCGCCGGCGCCGCTCCGCCGCCCCGGGCGGCGGGTCCAGCAGGGCCAGCGGCTCCGCCACCAGCCGCTCCACCCGCCAGCGGGGGTCGAAGCTGCCCACCGGGTCCTGGAACACCATCTGCACATGGCGCCGCAGCGGGCGGCGGGCGGCCTCCGTCGCGGCCGACCAGGGCTGACCCAACAGGCGCACCTCTCCCCCTTGTGGGGCGTCGGCCGCCAGCAGGGTGCGCAGCAGGGTGGACTTGCCGGAGCCCGACTCTCCCACGATGCCCACGCTCTCTCCCCGGTGGATGGCCAGGCTGGCCTGATCCACGGCGCGCAGATGGGTGGCCTTGCCCCACCAGCTGGCACGGGGCAGGGGGTAGTCGCGGACGATGCCCCGGGCGACGAGGAGGGGCGCGGCCAGTGAGGACGGCTGACCGGGTGGCGGGGGGGCCGGCTGGCGGCGCACCGGCTCCGTCGCGGCCAGGAGGCGGCGGGTATAGGGATGCTGGGGAGTGTTGAAGACCGTGGCGGGCGATCCCGCCTCCACCACCTCCCCTTGGTGCAGGACCACCACCTGGTCGGCCACGCCGGCCACCAGCGCCAAGTCGTGGCTGATCAGCAGCAGGCCCAGCCCGTCCCGCCGCACCAGATCGACCAGCAAATCCAGGATGCGGGCCTGGGTGGTGACATCCAGCGCCGTCGTCGGCTCATCGGCGATCAGCAGCTTTGGCCTGAGCGCCAGGGCGGCGGCGATGGCCACGCGCTGGCGCTGCCCCCCCGACAGCTCATGCGGGCGCCGGCTGCGCGGGAAGCGGTCGGCCGGCAGGCCCACGCGGGTCAGGATGGCGTCGGCGATGCGCGCCGCCTCCGCCCGGCTGGCCGCTGTGTGCACCCGCACCGTCTCCGCCACCTGGGCGCCGATGGACAGCACGGGGTTCAGGGCGGTCATCGGTTCCTGGAACACCAGGCCCACGTCACGGCCGCGCACCGCGTCCATCTCCCGGTCCGACAGGCTGGTCAGTTCCCGCCCCCCCAGGCGGATGCTGCCCCGGATGCGCGCGCCGGGGGGCGCCAGGCCCAGGACCGACAGGGCGGTCATGGACTTGCCGGAGCCTGAGGCCCCGACCAGGGCGACGATCCGTCCCGGCGCCACCGTCAGCGACAGGGACTTCAGGATGTCGCGTCCAGCCACCGTCAGGCTGAAGTCCTGGATGTCCAGCAGGGTCATGGCTCAGCGTCCCCGTCGGGCGAACAGGCCCCGCTTCAAATCCAAACGGGCGCGCAAGCCCTCGCCCAACAGGTTGAAGCCCAGCACGGCGGCCAAGACCGCGAGGCCAGGGAACAGCACCAGCCAGGGCGCCTGTCCCGCCAGCGTCTGGCTGTCCGCCAGCAGGCGGCCCCAGCTGGGACGGGGGGCCTGGGTGCCCAATCCCACGAAGGACAGGCCGGCATCGGCGATGATGCCCAGCGACAGCTGGATGGTGGCCTGCACCAGCAGCAGGCCGGCGATGTTGGGCAACACATGCTCGACGGAGATGCGGCCGCCGCCCTTGCCGGCCAGTCGGGCGGCCAGGGTGTAGTCTCGCGCCCAGACGCCCTGCGCCGCGGCGCGCGTCACCTTGGCGAAGACGGGGATGTTGAACAGGCCGATGGCGGCGATGGCGTCCACCGCGCCGGGGCCGCAGAGGGCGGCGATCAGCACGGCGGTGACCAGGGCGGGAAAGGCGAAGACGATATCGCTGGCGCGCATCGTGACCTCGTCCACCCAGCCCCGGCGGGCGGCGGCCAGGAGGCCCAGCGGCACGCCGGCGGCGAGGCCCACGCCCACGGCGGCCAGCGCCACGGCCAGGGCGCTTTGCGCCCCCGCCAGAACGTGGGAGAAGACGTCCCGTCCATAGGCGTCGGTGCCGAACCAATGGGCGGCTGAAGGTGCCGCCAGGCGGCCGGCGACATTGATGGCCGTGGGGTCGTAGGGTGTCCAGACGAGCGACAGCAGGGCGGCGCCCACCACCAGCCCGGTCAGCAGAAGACCGGCGGCCAAGGCCCGGGATCGGTGTTCCGCGCCATCCGGCGTCGCCTCCAGGGTGATCATCACGGTCATGGGCGGCGCCCCCCTTTCAGGCGCGGATCCACCGCGGCGTTGGCCAGGTCGACCAGGAAGGTGACGAAGACCACGGCCGCCACCAGGCCCACGGTCACGCCCTGCACCACGATCAGGTCGCGCTGGGCCACGGCCTGGAAGACCAGGCGGCCCAGGCCCGGCAGGAAGAAGACGTTTTCGATGATGATGCCCCCCGCCAACAGGAAGGAGAACTGCATGCCCAGGATGGTCAGCGCCGGCACCAGCGCGTTGGGCAGGGCGTGGCGCACCAGGGCCTGGACCTGGCTCAGGCCCTTGGCCCGGGCGGTGCGGATGTAATCCTGGCCCATCTGCTCCACCAGCTCACCGCGCAGCACCCGGGCCAGGATGCCGGCCTGGGGGGCGGCCAGGGCCACCGCCGGCAGCGTCAGGGCCTTCAGCGCGGGCAGCAGCCCGGCGTCCCAGCCGGGAAAGCCGCCGGCGGAAAACCAGTGCAGGGTGCCGGCGAAGACGATGGCCAGCACGGTGCCGGCCCAGAAGTTGGGAACGGCGATCAGCAGTTGCGCCACCCCGTTCAGCAGGGCGTCGATCCGGCCACCGCCCAGACCGGCCCGCGCGCGCACGGCACCCAAGGCCGCCAGCAGGCCCAGCGCCAGGGCCAGCCCGGTGGACAGCGCCACGGCGTAGAGGGTCAGCGGCAGGGTCACGGCCAACCGCTCCGCCATCAGGGCGCCCACGTCGACGCGGTAGGTGTAGCTGATGCCGAAATCGCCCCGGACCAGGCCGGCCAGCCAGGCCAGGTAGCGCTGCGGCGCCGGCAGGTCCAGGCCCATCTGGTGGCGCAAGGCGGCCAGGGCGGCGGGGTCGGCGCTCATGCCCATCATCACCCGCGCGGGGTCGCCGGGGATGACCTGCAGGGCCAGGAAAATGACCAGGCTGGCGGCCAGCACGGTCGCCAGCAGTGCCGTCAGGCGCCCGGCAACATAGCGCGGGCCGGCCTTGGCGGCGGCCAAGGCCACGGCGCCCAGCAGGGCCAGGCCCAGCGACCAGGCGAGCCAGCGGCCGGCGGACGTGGCGCCACGGGCCGCGGTTCCGGGCGCGGTGTCATCGAAGCGCGCCGTGGCCAGGTCCACCAGCTGCACCGGGGTGGGCAGCCAGATATCGCGCAATCGGGCGTCCCACACGCCGAAATAGGGGTATTCGAACAGGAAGACGTTGACGGCATCGTCGGCCAGCCGGTGCTGGATGTCGCCCAGCACGGCCAGCCGCTGATTTTCCTCCACCGTGGCGTCCAGCCGGGCCAGCAGCGCCTTGTAGGCTGGGCTGGAATAGCCGAAATAGTAATCGTCGCGGCCGTAGATGTCGTAGTCCATGGGCTCGACATGGGCGACGATGGTCATGTCATAGTCGTGCTGGCCATAAACCTGGGTGATCCAGGTGGCCCATTCCACGTCCTGCAACACCACCGTGACCCCGGCCTCCGCCAGCTGGGCGGCGATGATCTCGGCCGCGCGCTTGGCATAGGGCAGGGGCAACACCCGCAGGGTGGCGGTGAAGCCGTGGGGATATCCCGCCTCCGCCAGCAGGGCCTTGGCCTTGGCGATGTCATGCGGGTACAGGCCCGTCAGATCGACATAGCCGGGATTTTGCGGCGGATAGTGGCTGCCGATGGCGTTGCCATAGCCGAACATCGCGCCCTGGATGACGGCCTGGCGGTCCACGGCGTGGGACAGGGCCCGGCGCACCAGCACGTTGTCGAAGGGCGGGCGCTTGTTGTTCAGCGCCAGCAGGGTTTCGCCTTCCGAGGGGGCGATGTCGACGGTGAAGCGCGGGTCGGCCTTCAGGGCGGCGATGTTTTCCGGTGCCGGAAAGGCGGGGAAGCCCTGGATGTCACCGGCCTTCAGGGCGGCGGTGGCCGCCGCCGGGTCGGCGATGAAGCGATAGGTGACGCTGGCCAGATGCGGTGCCGGCCCCCAATAGGCCGGGTTGCGCGCCAGGGTGATGGCGCTGCCCCGCTGCCAGTCGGCCACGGTATAGGGGCCGGTGCCCACCGGATGGGTAAGGTTGCCGTCGGCGCTGGCGGGGGAGACCATGACGGCGGCGGGCCAGCCCAGCACTTGCAGCAGGCTGCCGTAAGGCGCCTTCAGGCGGACGGCCGCTGTCAGCGGATCAATGACATCCACATGGTCGATGTGCGACAGCGCCACCTTCTGCGGGTTGGTGCTGGCCGGGGCGAGGGCGCGCTCAAGCGAGAATTTGACCGTTTCGGCATCGAAAGGAGTCCCGTCCTGGAAGCGTACGCCGGCCCGCAGGTGGAAGACGTAGGTCAGGCCGTCCGCCGTCACCGTCCAGTCGGTGGCGAGCAGCGGTTGCACCGTGCCGCCCACGCCCAGATGCACCAGGCCCTCGAACACCGTGGGGAAGACCACGCGGGGAATGGCGTCGGAGGCCTCCGCGGTCGGGTCCAATCCGGTTGGTTCCAGTTGCATGCCCAGTGTCAGGCTGTCGCGGGCGAGGGCCACGGGGGCCACTGTCAGGACCGCCAGCACCATCACCGACCTGGCAAGGCGTGTGAGGAAGATCATCCAAGCCATTGAATCAGGCCGTGACCAAGGGGGTGTCATGGCGGTGAGCCTCGGCCGTGGCCTGGGCGCGCGCCGCCGCCTGTCGCGCCAGGCTGGGCAGGCCCAGGGCCTCGTAGACCCCACCCAAGGCACGGTTCACGGGCACGCCCACGGGATCGAACCCCCGCCGGGTTTCCAGTATCTGCTGCGCCGGTGTCCAGCGCCGGTCCTTGATGTAGGCATCCAGCACCACCTGTTCGAACAGGTCGCGCTGGGCGTGACTTCCGCCGACTTCCACCAGGCGGGGCAGAACGGGCCCCAGGCGCCGCACCGCCGTGCGCCACTCCCCCCGGTGATAGGCGACCAGCCCCTCGGCCGCCGGCACCGCCACGTCCGTCCAGGTCTCGCGGCTGTGGTCAGGGGCGCTGTCCGCGCGGGCGCGGATGGCGGACAGCAGGGTGTTCGCTTCCGCCCGCCCGGCGCGGGCCAGGCCCGCCAGATACAGCAGCGCCAGGAAGGGCTGGGCCGTGTCGGTGGCGCGGGCGGCCAGGTGATTGGCCAGGTCTTCCCAGCGGTCGCCTACCGCCACCCCGGCCAGTTCCAGGCGGGTCAGCAGCTGCACGGCGCCGATCTGGTCCTGCGAATAGCCCTTGTCGATCCCCCAAACATGGGTGTCGTAGACGGCCAGGGCCTCCGCCTCGCGTCCCTGGCTCAGCACGAACAGGGCATAGTGCCACCACAAATGGGTGGACATGAAGGAATTGAGGTCGGTCCAGCTGTCATGGACGCCGCGCAGGAATTTGGCGCCCTGGTCGATCTCCCCCCGGGTCAGCAGCACATGGGCCAGGGCGTGATGGGCCCAGGGTTCCTTGCGCTTCAGGGTGATGGCGCGGCGGGCCGCCGCCTCCGCCTCATCCAACAGGTGGCATTGTTCATAGCCGAAGGCCAGCATGCCGTGCAGGTAGGCGACGTCACCGGCCTTGGGCAGGGCTTTCAGGGCGATACGCACCATGTCCGGCGATTGGCCGCGGTTGAAGCTCAGGTACTGGTGGATTTTCACCGCCGCCAGGTCCCGGGGGAATTCGTCGGCGATCTGGTCGCCCAGGCGCAGGGCGGCGGGGATGTCGTCCCGCCACCAGGCGTCCAGCAGGGCGGCGTTCAGTTGTTCGCGCCGGGTGCCGTGCCGGGCGGCCACCAGCGCACGGGCCACATAGGGGGCCGCGCGCGCCGGGCCGTCGGTGGATTCCAGGAACATCCACAGCATGCCGGCATAGGTCTGCGCCAGGGGCAGGTCCACCGCCTCATCCGCCACCGCCAGCAGGTTGACGGCCCGCGTCTCATACGCCAGGAAGCCACCGACAAAGTCATCGATCAGGCTGGCGCCATGGTCGCCGTCCGCCGTGATGGGGTTGCCCAGGAAATCCTCGAACGCGCTCATGGCCGATGGCTCGCGACTGTTGCGGAAACACTGTCAGGCCGGTGACGGCGTCCCGGCAAGGGTTGCCGTCACAGGGTTGCTTCGCCCCCTCAATCGCCGGTCGGGGCGAGGGGGGGGGATGCGGGTGTTCTCAGTATAGATAGCCCAGGCGGATGCCCCAGGTCGCCGGCCGGCCGGGGATGGCGATGTCGGCGTTGGTGAAGAAGTTGCGGGTCAGATCATAGCGTTTGTCGAAGAGGTTCTGGCCATAGACCGTGGCCGTCCACGGACCCTGCTCCGGCTTCAGCGTGACCGAGGCGTTGGCCAGCCAGTAGCCACGGACGTTATAGGTGCTGCCCAGGCTGGAGCGCAGGTTGCCGCGATAGCTGTAGTCCGCCTCCGCCGTGAGGCTGTAGCCTGGCAGTTTCCAATCATAGCTGGCGCTGCCGTTATAGGTGATGCGGGGGAAGCCCAATTCCTGGCCCGAGAGATCGGAATAGACGGCGGTGCAGGGGTAGCAGGTGGCCAAGGACGCGGCGGTGTTGACCGCCTTGAACTCCTTGTACTCGCCATGCGACAGGCCCAGTCCCTGGGTGAACAGCAGGCCAGTATGGGCCGGGGCCCACTGCGCCTCCAGTTCCGCGCCGTAGATTTCAGACCGGGGGGCGTTCACGATCTTGCCGATGGCGCCGTAAACCTGGTCGATGACGACCGACTGCACCTGCTGGTTATGGTAGTCGTAATAATAGGCCGAGGCGTTCAGGCGCAGGGTGTGGTCCAGCAGGTCGGACTTCACGCCCGCCTCATAGGCCCACAGCACTTCCGGGGCGAAGGGCTTCAGGCCGCTTAGCGCCAGCGTGTTGTAGGCGGTGAAGCCGCCGGACTTCACCCCCCGGCTGATGTTGGCGTACAGCAGGACGGGGTCGCTGATCTTGTATTCAACACCCACCTTGCCGGTGGTTTGGGTGAAACCAGTCGGCACGCTGGCCGTGCCCACGCCCAGGCCGACATAGGGGATGGTGCTGGTGGTGAAATCGTACAGGGTACGATCCTCATGCTCCTCCCGCAGGCCCAGGGTGACTTTCAGCCGGTCGGTGGCGGCATAGTCCAGCTGGCCGAAGCCGGCGATGGATTCAGCGGTCTGGTGATACCGGGTGTTGGCGATGAAGCCGTAATTGTCCGTGAAGTCGGACAGGAAGGCCTCACGCAATGTCTCGTGCGCGTAATAGAGGCCGCCCACCCATTGCAGTTTTCCGGGTGCGGTTGAACTGAGGCGTACTTCCTGGGAGACGTCCTGGGCCCGGCTGTTGAAGTATTCGTCGGCGTCGTGATAGGCCGTGCCGTCCCAGTCGTTGAACTCCTTCCGGTTCAGGGCTTCCCACGCCGTGATGCTGGTCAGCTTGAAGTCCTCGAACCGGTGCTCGATGGTCAGGTCGGCGCCGCCGCTGCTGTTGTTGCGGAAGGGCTTGGACGATGGGTCGGCGCCGATCAGGCGCGCGAAGGCGGGCGACAGGCCCCAGCCGGTCTTGGACGGGTCGGTGTCGGCTTTCACCGTCAGCCCCGTGGCCTGGGCGATGGGGTTGAAGACATAGGCGCCGCTGCCGTCCGACAGATCGCGGCCGTAATGCAGGTTCAGCTTCACGTCCGTGTCCGGCGTGGCCGCCCAGTCGATCTTGGCGCGCACGGCGCTGCGGTTGGCATTGCCCAGATCCTGGCCGGTCACCCGGTTGGTCTGCCAGGCGCCGCCCTGCTGGGTTGTCGCCGACAGGCGCACCTTGACCGTGCCGCTGACGGGGCCGGAGACGAAGGCCTCGATCTTGCTGGCGTTGTAGCTGCCGTAATCGCCGGTGATGCCGGCCGATACGACGTCCGTGGGCTCCGCGGTCAGGATGTTGATGGCGCCTCCGGTGGTGTTGCGGCCGTACAGCACGCCCTGCGGTCCGCGCAGCACCTCCACCCGGTCCACGTCGTAGATCAGGCCCTGGGTCATGATGGGTAGGGGATAGGCCACCTCATCCACATAGATGCCGACCGTGGGCGTGTTGTTGGACGCGTAGTCGTTGAAGCCGACGCCGCGGATGCGGAACTGCGGCTGGCCGCCGCCGAAAGCGTTGATGACCTCCAGCCCCGGGGTCAGGTTCTGCAGGTCGTTGACCGAGTTCACGTGGTGCGCCGCCAGGTCCGCGCCCGACAGCACGGAAACGGACAGGCCCACGTCCTGAACCGATTGCTCTCGGCGCTGGGCGGTGACGATGATTTCCGGAATGCCGCCCTCGGCGGCATCCGCCGCCACCGCCCGGCCGGCGCCGGCCAGCGACACGCCACCAATGACACCCGCCAGGGCGGCGCCGATCACCTGCGTCCCGTTGAAACGTCGCTTCATTCTTCCTATTCCCCCTCATCGCTTTCGGCGCGGCCCTTGGGGCTCGTTGACCGGTGTAGTCCGATGCAGATTAAACAGATTTTATGTGTGTATTTATGTAGTAAACACACAAATATCAGTTAGCATGGGGCGTGACGTGCCGGTCAATCATGTAAATTGGTCGCCCGCGTGGATTGCCGGGATGCGTGGCGCATGGCTGTCATGCTGCGGCCGCTAACAGTTTATGGCACCGACCGCCGTGGTGGCGTTGGCGTCCTGGCGCGCGCATCACACCGGATCGTGGGCACCGGATCGTGGAGAAGGATGGCGCGAAACGCGTTAGGACGCCTGCGGTTCGTCCCCCGTGAGCGGCCGGAATATATAACCAACCCCGTATATGACGCTTACCGGCAGTTCTTGGCCGGCGGACTGGATCACCTTTCGCCTCAGCCGGCTGATGAGGCCGTCAAGGTTGCGCTCATTATATCGCATGGACGGGCGATCCAGCGCGGCGATGAGATCCGCCCGGGAGACCGCCGTCCCCCGGCTGCCCAGGAGTTTGGCCACGCAGGCGTACTCTGTGGCCGTCAATTGTGTCGTCGTTCCTTGCGGGCAGGATAAGTGCCACGTCGTTGCATCCAGCCGCCAATCACCGTCGGGCGCCTTGGGGGGGATGTCAGCGCGGGTGGTCTCAAGGCCGACGCGACGGAGCAGGCCGCGAATATTGGCCTCGATCTCCCGCAGGCTCGCATGTTTGACAAGATAGATGTCCGCCCCGCTCGCGAGGCCCTCCACCTTGTCGTCCACGCTGCTCAGGCCGGTCAGCATGATGATGCCGCAGGCCAATCCATGGCGTTGGCGCACTTCCCTGGCGAAGTCAAAGCCATGGCAATCCGGCAGGCCGACGTCGAGGACGATGACGGCGGGCAGCGCATCCGCCAGCGCCTGCCAAGCGGCCGCCACCGTACCCACGCCGGTCGCCTTGAAGTCTTTCAATACCAAGTAATCGACAAGGTCGTTGCGCGGCCCTTCCGCATCCTCGACGACCAGAACGCTATGCATGGTGCCTCTCCTGCCCGCGATCCGGGCCCTGCCAACGGGGGGAACGCAAGGGCAGCACCACCGTGGCGGCGGTGCCCGTCCCGTTTGGTCCATCGGCATGTGTGATCGACCCGCCCATTTCCGCCAGAAAGCGCCGGACGATGAACAAGCCCAACCCATTGCCGGATTGATGGTTGGCGTTCGATGCGCGGTAAAAGCGACGTCCAATGGACTGTCGTTCCATTTCGGGAATGCCAATACCTTGATCGATGATCCGAATGGTCACGTCCACGACGGTTTCATTGGTCTCAATAGTGACGAACGTGCCGTCGGGGGAGTATTTCAGAGCATTTTCGATCAGATTACGCAACACCCCGATCAGCATTCCCGGGTCTGTCATGAACAGGATCGGGTTATCCGGCGCGACGATATTCACCCGTCGCTCGGCGTTCAGGTGGCCAAGCCCCTGAAGCACGGTTTGGATGGCTTCCATCAAGTCGATGGGCTGGGGGTGGGCCGTCATGTGCGCCTCGCGCTCGCTGGCCATGATGCGGTCCACCAAGCCGGTCACGCGGCTGACGCCATCCCGTATCGCGCCCAGGCGGCGGCGCCCCACCTCGGGCAGGCCATCGGGCACGACCTGCAACATTTCCGCCGCGCGGTCGATGCCGGCCAATGGTGTCCTGATCTCATGGACCACGACGTCAAGCAACTGCCGGTGCTCGGCGTGGATCTGGCGCTCCGCTGCCAGGGTCGCCGCCAACTGCTGCTCCAGGTGGCGCCGATTGTCAATTTCGTGTGCCAGTTCCCGGTTGCGTTGCGTCACGTTACTCTGCAGCCGCGCCCCCAGCATGATCAGGAAGCAAATGAACCACAGGTGATGGGCGACCCCCGTTTCCACAACGGTCCATGGATAGAACATGGTGGAATCGACCGTTCCTCTCCACCACTGAAACACGCGATGCACTGACCAAGCGTCCTGGATTCCCACGTGCAGGACCGATGCTGGTAGTAGCGTCCACCGTAGCCAGGAACATTCGTCCCGGGCCCGCCATAATGCCGGCAGCACCGAGGAGAAGGCGATGGTGGTGGTCAGGGCCGAACATAATGAACGCGAGGCGCCTGACTCAGGGCTCAAGTAAAGTGTCAGTGGCCAGTAGAGCACTGGGAAAGTGATGCAAAAGGGCAGTAGCCATTTGTGGGGCTGCCGTCCCAAGAATATCATGACGCCGTTCAGGCATAGGCCAAGTGAGGTAAAAATCAAGATATTGGGCGCGTAGCCCGTCATGCCTTTGAAAAGGCCGGGACCTGGATCGTACGAAAGCCCCAGAACGGCCGCGCATGCGCCAAGTATAAAACTTAGCGCGATCGTGGGTACGCCAGCCAAATGTCGATAAGAATTCCATATCAGAGCTGAGGCGGCTCCGTTTAGAATTGTTACAATAAAAATTAGAGAAAGAAGGTCTGACATCTGTTTTCGTCTTTAGCAGTCATTTTGATTATACGGCAAAGATTTCCATGATTTGTGTTCATTGCGACGTTTTGGCGGTTGATTCGAGATTTTTCCCTCTGGAATCAACCGATTGGGTAATTTTTGAAAGGCGCTCAAATCTGTGGTTGGCGAAGTCATAATTTATCACAATTCGGAGTTCGCGCCTATGGGCCGTGAGGTCGCATTAGCAGCGGCTTTCCTCGCGGCCGAGACCTATTCCTTCAGAGGTGAGTGGGGGTTAACGATCCGGCGTCTTGCCGGACATTTTTGTAAATTCAAAATGACTGTATAAATTAATCTAACTCAATATCAATCGGCACATGCTATTCTAATAGTTGTTAAAATACACACAGTATATCAAGCGATAATGCAGCCGTTATTTGGTTGTGATAAATACTATTCTGGCTTTATGTGCAGTTTATAGCCTGCTGCGTTTAATCGGAACCACAGCCGGCTTTAGATGGGTATGTCCACGAAGCAGTTTCACGCCCCAAGGCGATTTCGCCTTTGGGCGATCTGCTCCAGTTCGGGTCGAGGTCTCTGAACCCTAAGTCGCGCGACGGGATGATGTTATGAGCGCGCGCTTATCCGCCAAGGACCCGGTAATCCCCCGCGTTTCACGGGGTTTGCGTCGCGCTTCAATCCCGCCGCGCCAGGCTGGCCAGCCGCTCCTTCACCGTCGGCCATTCGGCATGGATGACGGAGAAATAAACGCTGTCGCGCAGGCGGGCCGGTATCATCTGTCCATCGGGCCCAACGCGGGGGGCCACCACCACATGGGACCGGAAGACGCCTTCCTGCGTGGCGCCGATGCGGGCGATGGCCGCGCGGGACTGCGTGTTCAGCGCGTCGGTCTTCAGTTCCACCCGGTGGGCACCCAGCGTTTCGAACGCGTGGGTCAGCAGCAGGCGCTTGGCATCGGTATTGGCGCCGGTGCGCTGGTGGCTTCTGGCCACCCAGGTCCACCCGATCTCCACCCGGCGGTTGGCCCGGTCGATGTTGCCATAGCGGGTGCTGCCGATGACTTGGCCCGTCGTCTTGTGCATGATGGCGAAGGGCAGGCTGACATGGCGGTCCCGTTCCTCCAACGCGGTGCGCACATAGGTGCGCATCTCGTCCGGCGTCGTCACCGGCGTCGGGATCCACCGCCACAACACGGGATCCAACCCCACGGCGATCAGTCCCGGAAGATGGTCATGGCTCAACGGTTCCAACCGCACGACGGCGCCCTTCAGCGTGACGGGGCTGACGGTCATGGGGGTGGTGTCGATCTCGGCCATGGGGACCCCTTCCGCGTGCAAGGACGTTTCAGTCGATACGGCGCTGCGGCGCCCCTCTTCAACGGCGATATTGTCCGCGTGACAATATAGGGAATGGCTTGCGCGCGCGCCTTAGCGCGGTACCATAAGCGCCGCCGATGGAACGGGCGTCGGCCACAACCAGGAGGCGGCGATGGCCAAGGTGCTCGGGATCGGGGGCGTTTTCTTCAAGACGGCGGACCCCAAGGGGCTCAGCGACTGGTATCAGCGGGTGCTGGGTTTCCCCATCAGCAAGTGGGGCGGGGCGAAGTTTCCCCATCCGACCGAGGGCTGCACGGTCTGGACCCCCTTCAAGGCCGACACCGACCATTTTGCTCCCTCGCCGCACCCCTTCATGATCAACCTGATCGTCGATGACATCGACGGTGTGCTCGACCGGGCTAGGGCTGAGGGCGTGGAGCCCATCGGGCGCCAGGATGATGAGAGCTTTGGCCGTTTCGCCTGGATCCTCGACCCAACCGGGGTGAAGGTCGAACTGTGGCAGCCGCCGGCCAAGGCGCCGACAGCATAAATAAAAGGGGGCGGAACCTTCGCTCCGCCCCCTCCCTCAGATCCCGCTTGTCAGGCTCCGGCCTGCCGCGCCTTGGCCTCCGCCCGGCGGCGGTGCAGCACGGGCTCGGTGTAGCCGTTGGGCTGGCGGATGCCGTCGAACACCAGGTCGCATGCGGCCTGGAAGGCGATGCTGCTGCTGAAGTGCGGCGCCATCGGGGTGTAGGCCGGATCGCCGGCGTTCTGCCTGTCCACCACGGCGGCCATGCGCTCCAGGGTCGCCCGCACCTGGTCCTTGGTGCAGATGCCGTGGTGCAGCCAGTTGGCGATGTGCTGGCTGCTGATGCGCAGGGTGGCGCGGTCTTCCATCAGGCCGACGTTGTTGATGTCCGGCACCTTGGAACAGCCCACGCCCTGGTCCACCCAGCGGACGACATAGCCCAGGATGCCCTGGGCGTTGTTGTCCAGTTCCTGCTGGATCTCCTCCTCCGACCAGTTCGCCCCATTGGCCAGGGGCGGGGTGAGGATATCCTCCAGCTTGGCGCGGCGGTGGCCGGCCAGCACGGCCTGGCGGGCGGCCACGTCCACGGTGTGATAATGCAGCGCGTGCAGGGTGGCGGCGGTGGGTGAGGGCACCCAGGCGGTGTTGGCGCCCGCCTGGGGATGGGCGATCTTGGTGGCCAGCATGTCCGCCATCCGGTCGGGCATGGCCCACATGCCCTTGCCGATCTGCGCCCGGCCCTTCAGCCCGCAGAGCAGGCCGATGTCGACGTTCCAGTCCTCATACGCCTTGATCCACGCGGTGCCCTTGATGTCGTTCTTGCGCACCATGGGCCCGGCTTCCATCGAGGTGTGGATCTCGTCGCCGGTGCGGTCCAGGAAGCCGGTGTTGATGAACACCACCCGGTGCTGGGCGGCGCGGATGCATTCCTTCAGGTTGACGGTGGTGCGCCGTTCCTCATCCATGATGCCCATTTTCAGCGTGTTGGGCGCCAGGCCCAGCAGCTGTTCCACGGCGCCGAACAGGCGGTTGGCGAACGCCACTTCCTCGGGCCCATGCATCTTGGGCTTGACGATGTAGACGGAACCCGCCCGGCTGTTGTGCACCGCCGGCGTGTCGCCCACGCCCTCGCGCCGCAAATCGTGCAGGGCGATGGTGCCGGTCATGATGGCATCCATGATGCCTTCGGGGATGTTGCCGCCGTCGGCCAGCAGGATGGCGTCCGACGTCATCAGGTGGCCGACGTTGCGCACCAGCATCAGGCTGCGGCCGGGCAGGGTCAGGGTCTTGCCGCCCGGGGCCGTGTAAGTGCGATCCGGGTTCAGGTGGCGGTCCACCATATGGCCGCCCTTGTCGAACTGGGCGGTCAGGGTGCCGTTCATCAGGCCCAGCCAGTTGCGGTAGGCCAGCACCTTGTCGGCGGCATCGACCGCCGCCACCGAATCCTCGCAATCCATGATGGCGGTGATGGCCGATTCCAGGACGATGTCGGCGACGTGGGCCTTGTCCTCACGACCGATGCGGTGGCTGGCATCGATGTGGATCTCGGCATGCAGGCCGTGGCGGGTCAGCAGGATCACGGTGGGTGCCGCGGCGTCGCCCTGCCAGCCGGCCAGGCGGCTGGGGTCGGCCAGGCCGCTCTTGGCTCCACCTTCCAGCGTCACGATGAGCGCACCGTCCTCGATGGCGTAGGCCGTGGCGTCGCGGTGCGAACCGTTGGCCAGGGGGAAGGACTGGTCCAGGAAGGTGCGGCCGAAGGCGATGACCTTGGCGCCGCGCAGGGGGTTATAGCCCCTGCCGCGTTCCGCTCCGTCATCCTCCGGCAGGGCGTCGGTGCCGTAGAGCGCGTCATACAGGCTGCCCCAGCGGGCGTTGGCGGCGTTCAGGGCATAGCGGGCGTTCATCACCGGCACCACAAGCTGCGGGCCGGCGATGGTGGCGATCTCCGCATCCACGTTGGCGGTGCTGACGCTGAAGTCCGGCCCTTCCGGCTGGACATAGCCGATGGCTGACAGGAAGGCGCGATAGGCCGCCCCGTCGAAGGGCTTGCCCTTCTGGCCGCGGTGCCACTCATCGATCTGCGCCTGGATGGCGTCCCGCTTGGCCAGCAGGTCGCGGTTCAACGGCGTCAGCTCATGCGCGATGGCGTCGACGCCCTGCCAGAACGCGTCCACCGACAATCCGGTGCCGGGCAGAACCTCCGCTTCGACAAAGTCGAACAGTTCCTGCGCCACCTGTAGATGCCCGGCCGTAACCCGTGCCGTCATGGTCCTTCTCCCGTGATTTCTCGCTCGTGCGCGGTCTTGTTGAGGGCCCGCGCGGGTTTCGTGACGCACTGTTTCGACGCCCGATATGGGTAGGCGGCGGCGGCGGCCCCGTCAACGGTGCGTGAGGCCTGGGTCGGCATAGACCCGTCAGCGTGTCGCCCGGTCGACCAGATAGACCAGGTGGCGATAGGGCACGCCGGCATGGTCGGCCAGGCCGATCTCGCAGGTCCGGTTGCTGGAATACCCCGCCTCGCAGCCCGCCGGAACCTGGGGGGCCAGGAAGCGCAGGGCGTGGTCGTTCAGGTCCGGCTCCACAAAGCCCTTGTCACCGGCGAAGCCGCAGCAGCCCACCCGCTCCGGCGTCACCACCGTGCGGGCGCAGGCCTTGGCCACGGCGGCCGCCTGCGGGTCGATGCCCATCTTGCGGGCCGCACAGTTGAGGTGCAGCAGCACGGGCTCCGCCTGCGGCGTCGGGTTCAGGCGGGGCAGGGCGTCCTTGGCCAGGAATTCCACCAGATCCCGCACCGGAAGCCGGCCGGAAAGAAAGGTCTTCATGCGCTGGGTGCAGGCGCTGGCGTCCATGATGATGGGGATGCGCCCATTGTCGCTGGCGGCGGCCAGGGCCGCCTCCATCTCCGCCGCCTTGGCGTCCGCCGCCTCCACCATGCCCTCGGACTCGAAGGCGAGGCCGCAGCACAGGTTGGTCAGGCCCTCCGGCACGATGGCGCGATAGCCGGCGCGATCCAGCACCCGCAGGGTGACGGCGGGCAGGGGATCGCCCTCGCCATCCTCCACCGCCGGGCCGAAGGTGCGGCCGGCGCAGGCGGCCAGGTAGACCACCGGGTCGCCGGTGCCGCCGGCCGGCGGCACGTCCTTCAGCCAGGCCATGCTGGCCCCTTCCGGCAGGTTGGGGCCGACATGGGGCAGGCGGTCGCCCGACAGGCGGCGGGCGTGGGCGGCCAGGCTGGCCACCTTCCTTGGCCCGAAGGCCTGGGACGCCAGCCCGGCCAGGGTCAGCGCCCCCCGGGTGGCGGCCAGCACGGTGCCGTAGTGGCGCCCCATCAGGCTGGCCAGGGTGCGCGCCGTCCGCCCGTGGCGCCGGCCGCGCAGGACCTTGGTCAGCTGCCCGGTCTCGATACCCACCGGGCAGGCGGTGGCGCACAGGCCGCAGGCGGCGCAGGTGTCGATGGCGTGATGGTCATAGAGGCCGCGCAACTCCGTCGCCGGGTCACGTCCAGCATCCCCCAGGGCCTCCAGCCGCGCGATCTCGCGCAGGCCGGTGATGCGCTGCCGGGGACTCAGCGTCATGCCGTGCGACGGGCACATCTTCTCGCAGAAGCCGCACTCCATGCAGGTGTCGACCAGGGCGTGCGCCGGGGGCAGGGGCTTCAGGTTCTCCAGGTGCAGGGTGGGGTTGGTGTTCAGCAGCACGCCGGGGTTCAGCAGGTTGGCGGGGTCCAGCAGGCGCTTGATCTCCCACATCAGCGCCGTGGCGGCCTTGCCCCATTCCAGCTCGACGAAGGGCGCCATGTTGCGGCCGGTGCCGTGCTCCGCCTTCAGTGAGCCGTCGTACTTCTCCACCACGATGCGCACCATCTCATCCATGAAGCGGGCGTGGCGGTCGATCTCCTCCCGGGTGCTGAAGTCCTGGGCGAAGACGAAGTGCAGGTTGCCGGCCAGGGCATGGCCCATCAGGATGGCGTCCGGATAGCCGTGCTTGTCGAACAGCGCCCGCATGTCGTGGCAGGCCTCCGCCAGATCCTCGATGCGGAAGGCCACGTCCTCGATGATGACGCTGGTGCCGGTCTGGCGCATGGCGCCCACGGTCGGGATCAGGCCTTTGCGGATCTTCCACAGCTTGGTGTATTCGGCCACGTCGGTGGTGAAGGCCGGCGGCCGCAGCAGCGTGACGCCGGTCAGCAGCTGTTCGATGGCGGCGATGTTCTCCTGCAAGGCTTCGGGGCTGGTCGCCCGGGTTTCCACCAGCAGGGAGGCGACGTCGTCGCCCATGCTGTCGATCTCCGGCGGCAGGCCCGGCTGGCCCTTGGCGCTGCGCAGGCTGGCCCTGTCCATCAATTCCACCGCCGCCACCGGCCCGCCGTTCAGCAGGCAGGCGGCGCGGCCCGCCTCCACCACGTCGGGGAACAGCAGCAGGGCGCTGGCCTTGTCGGCCAGTTCCGGCACGGTGCGGTAGGTGACCTCCGCGATGAAGCCCAGCGTCCCCTCCGACCCGATCAGCAGGTGGGCCAGGATGTCGACCGGGTCCTCATAGTCCACCAGGGAATTCAGGCTGTAGCCGGTGGTGTTCTTGATGGCGAACTTGCGCCGGATGCGGTTGGCCAGGGCCTCATCCGCCCGCACCCGCCGGCCCATTTCGTCCAGCCGGGCCAGAAGCTCGGCATGGCTGACGCGGAAGGCGGCCACGCTGGCGGGGTCGCCGGTGTCGACCAGCGTGCCATCCGCCAGCATGAAGCGCAGGGACAGCAACGTCTTGTAGGTGTTCTCATGCGTGCCGCAGCACATGCCGGACGAATTGTTGGCGGCGATGCCGCCGATCTTGCAGCTCTCGATGGAGGCCGGGTCCGGCCCGATCTTGCGGCCATAGGGGGCCAGGCGGCGGTTGACCTCCGCCCCGATGATGCCGGGCTGGACCTTGATGACGCTGCCGTCGTCGTTGATGACCGAGCGGTGCCAGCCGTCACCCAGCACCATCAACAGGCTGTCGGTGATGGCCTGGCCGGAGAGGGAGGTGCCGGCGGCGCGGAAGGTGACGGGCGTGCCATGGCGGCGGCAGGCCGCCAGCACGGCGCTGACCTCCGCCTCATTGTCCACCCGCACCACCAGCTTGGGCACCAGGCGGTAGAAGCTGGCGTCGGTGCCATAGGCCAGGCGGCGCAGGGCGTCGGTGATCAGGCGTTCGGCCGGCACCACGCCCGCCAGCTCGGCGCGCAGGGCGTCGTAATCACGGGTGAGGGCAGGGTCCAACGTGCTATCCGGCATGACCGTTCACTCCCCTTCCTTCTTCACCAGCAGGATGATCAGTTCCTTGGGCCCATGGACGCCATAGGCCAGCGTCTGCTCGATATCGGATGTCTTGGACGGGCCGGAGATCAAGAGGGCATTGGTGGGCATGCCGGCCGCCCAGCCGCCGTCCCGCACCGCGGCCGCCAGGGTGTCGTGCAGCGTGTCCTCCTCCAGCACGGCGATGTGCAGGGGGGGCAGCAGCGACAGCAGGCGCGGCTCCTGCGCCGTCGGCCACAGGATCAGGGTCCCGGTCTCCGCGATGCCGCCCAGCGTGCCGGTCAGGCCGGCATCCACCTGGTGCACCAGCGCGTCCTTCAACTCCTCCACCGCGCGGTCATAGGCGACCAGGGGGGGCAGGGGCACGCCATCGGCCGCCGCCCGCATCAGGGCGTCGCCCCGGGCCGTGCCGGGGGCGACCATCAGGGAGCGCACGCCGCGATTGCCCAGGATGGTGGCCAGGCGCGCCGGCCAGTCGGCCGCCGTTACGTCATGGATCTCGGCGTGGCTGGCCTCCGCCATCTGGCGGAAACGGGCGGTCTTGTCCGGATAGGTTGGCGGCGTCCAGGACGGCAAGGGGGGGCCGGGGCGGGCGGGGGCGGCCTTCAGGCGGCCCAGGATGGCTTCACGCGCGCTCATTTCGGCACCTCGTTCAGATAACCGCGCTCCCGCGCCAGATCATGCAGGGTGCGCGGTTTGAAGCGCGGCTTGGCCCGCGCCCGGGTCCAGTCGCGCATCAAGGGGGCGCTGGCCGGCACCCAGTTGCCGCCCCAGGCCAGGGCGCGGGTGACCATGCGGTACAGCAGCGGCCGGGTATAGACCAGGCGCCAGCCGGCCCAGACCAGGCTTTCCATCCGCGACCGCTCCGCCCCGCCGTCCTTGACCACGGGAAGGTGCGTCGCCGTCTCCTCCGTCGGCCGCACCGCCTCGCGACGCAGGCGCACCAGCAGGTCGGGGATGGGGATCTTGACCGGGCAGACCTCCGCGCAGGCGTTGCACAGGGTGGAGGCGTGGGGCTGGTCGCCGGCGGCGTCCAGGCCCTGCAGCTGCGGCGTCAGGATCTTGCCGATGGGGCCGGGGTATATCGCGTTGTAGGTGTGGCCGCCGACGCGGGTATAGACCGGGCAGTGGTTCATGCAGGCCGCACAGCGGATGCAGCGCAGCGTGTCCGCCAGCTCCACATCCTGGTAGACGCGGCTGCGCCCGGCATCCAGCAGCACCAGGTGCACGGCGGTGGGCCCGTCCTTCTCCCCCGGTTTACGGGGGCCGCTGATCATGTTGACATAGGTGGTGATGGGCTGGCCGGTGGCGGAGCGGGGTAGCAGGGCCAGCAGCGGCACCACATCGTCCAGCGTCTCCACCACCTTCTCGATGCCGGTCACGGCGATGTGCAGGGGCGGCAGGGTGGTGGACAGGCGGCCGTTGCCCTCATTCTCGATCAGCACCAGGGTGCCCGTCTCCGCCACCGCGAAATTGACGCCGGAGATGCCGGCGTCGGCGCTGGCGAAGCGGTCGCGCAGCACCCGGCGGGCGGCGGCGGTCAGCTCATCCACGTCGCCGGTGCGGCCCAGGCCGGGGATCTTCTCCGCGAACAGGTCGGAGATCTCATCCTTGTTCTTGTGGATGCAGGGCATGACGATGTGGGATGGCGTCTCCCCCGCCAGCTGGATGATGTATTCGCCCAGATCCGATTCCACCGCCTCGATGCCGTGCCGCTCCAGATGGGCGTTCAGGTGCATCTCCTCCGACACCATGGACTTGCCCTTGATGACGGTGCGGGCGCCCGCCCGCTGCAGGATGTCCAGGACGATGGCGTTGGCCTCGTCCGTCGTCTCCGCCCAATGCACCTGGACGCCGTTGGCGGTCAGGTTGGATTCCAGCCGCTCCAGCAATTCCGGCAGCTTGGACAGGGCGCGGGCCTTGACCGCCGCCCCCCGTTCCCGCAGTTCGGCCCAATAGGCCGGATCCGGGAACTGGGCGGCGCGCTTGGCCATCAGGCCGTCCATGGCGCGGCGGAAGTTGCGGCGCAGTTGCGGGTTGTTCAGCGCGTCCGGCGCCCTTTCAGCGAACCGGGGGCCATGCTCTGGATGGTGTCCGCCATCAGCCACCCCCCCTTTAGCGTGCATGACAGCGCTCCATCAGGAATTCGGCGATGTGGCGGCAGCGGGTGCCGTCGCCCACCTTCTCGGCATGGCCGCCGATGTTCATCAGGCAACCGCAATCGCCCGACAGCAGGGTGCCGGCCCCGGTGTCGCGGACGCTGGCCAGCTTGTCCGCCACCATGGCGGTGGACACCGCCGCCTGGCGCACGGCGAAGGTGCCGCCGAAGCCGCAGCATTCCCGCTCGCGGCTGTTCTCCACCAGGGTGACGTTGGCCAGCTGGCGCAGCAGGGCCTTGGGCTCATCGGTCACGCCCATCTCGCGCAGGGAGTGGCAGGACGGGTGCCAGGTGACGGTCATCGGCTCACCCTTGTCCTGAAGAGTGACACCCAACACATTGACCAGGAAGGCCGTCAGCTCATGGATGCGGGCGGCGAAGGCGATGGCGCGCGGCTGGTCGGGGTCGCCCTCGAACAGGTGGGGGTAGTGGGTCTTCATCATCCCGGCGCAGGACCCGGAGGGCACGACGATGGGCAGGTCGCCGGGGAAGGCGTCCAGCTGGGCCCGGGCCACCGCCTTGGCCTCCTCCAGATAGCCCGAGTTGCGGGCCGGCTGGCCGCAGCAGCTTTGCCCCTCCGGAAAGATCACCGTCACCCCGGCATGGCGCAGCAGGTCCATGCCCGCCAGTCCGGCCTCCGGATACAGCATGTCCACCAGGCAGGTGCCGAAGAAATAGACCCTGTCCGGTTTTGGGTCCGGCTTTGGGGCCGACTTCGGGGCCGGTGTGGCGGGGGATGACGTGGCGGCGGTCAAAAGCGCGTCCCTTTCAGGAGAAGGTGCCCCTCCGTCCCGATTGCGGCGGGCCGGTGGGGAAATTGTCGCGGGCATATTTTACCAAGCATAAATCTTGGTCAAATCATTTTACCAAGGCCAGGGCCTCAGGCCGCGCGGGGACGCACCCCGCCTACTTCAAAGGGGGTAACCCATGCCTTGGCCGCCCTGCCTCCCACCCCAGGGGGCCTGATCCTCGCCGGACCCGCCCCGTGACCGGCGATAAAACCAAGACCTTGGATTAGGGCCGACTTTTCCGTTTGCGCCCGCCGGGCGCGCGGGTTATCCATCATGGTATCCATGGTACAGTAATTTGACCAGGGAGACAGCAGCCCGGGCGATACCGGGAACCGATAGTGCAAGCGCCTGTTTGTTACGTGCCTGAGGGACAGTGAGAACGCCGGCGGGTACCGGCCGCTCCGGGTCCCCGGCGCCGGGATGCCGCCCAGGAGGGGCTGGGCCGTCCATGAGCGGGGCGGGCCCCATCCTCCTCCCGTGGCGATCATCCGTTCCCGGCACCGGCCCAGCCGCCCACCCGCCTGCCTTCGCGTCGCCGATCTGACAACAAAAGGGGGGGAAGGCCATGCAGCCTTGGGTCCAGGTCTATGACCCGTTCGGGAATATGGTGGTGTCCGCGCTGGTCGCGTCGCTGCCCATCATTTTCTTCCTTGTCGCGCTGGCCGTCCTGCGGCTCAAGGGCTATGTCGCCGGCAGCCTGACCGTGCTGCTGGCCCTGGTCATCGCCATCGCCGCCTACGGCATGCCGGCCTCGTCCGCCATCGCCGCCGTGGTCTACGGCTTCTTCTACGGCCTGTGGCCCATCGCCTGGATCATCATCGCCGCCGTCTTCCTCTACAAGATCACGGTGAAGACCGGGCAGTTCGACATCATCCGCGCCTCCGTCATCTCGATCACCGAGGACCAGCGGCTGCAGATGCTGATGGTGGGCTTCGCCTTCGGCGCCTTCCTGGAAGGCGCGGCGGGCTTCGGCGCGCCGGTGGCCATCACCGCCGCCATCCTGGCGGGCCTGGGCTTCAACCCGCTCTACGCCGCCGGCCTCTGCCTCATCGCCAACACCGCCCCGGTGGCCTTCGGTGCCATGGGCACGCCCATCATCGTCGGCGCCCAGGTCTCAGGATTGGACGTCTACAAGGTGGCGGCCATGACCGGGCGGCAGCTGCCGGCCCTGTCGGTGTTCGTGCCCTTCTGGCTGGTCTTCATCATGGACGGCGTCAAGGGCGTGAAGGAAACCTGGCCCGCCATCCTGGTGACGGGCGTCAGCTTCGCCGTCGCCCAGTACTTCACCTCCAACCACATCGGCGCGGAACTGCCGGACATCATCTCCGCCCTCATCAGCCTGGTGTGCCTGACGGCCTTCCTGAAGGTGTGGAAGCCCAAGACCATCTTCCGCTTCAAGGAGCAGAGCGTGGTGGAGCAGGAGGCCCGGATCTACACCCCCGGCCAGGTGATCAAGGCGTGGTCGCCCTTCCTCATCCTCACCGTCATCGTGACGATCTGGAGCCTGAAGCCCTTCAAGGCCCTGTTCGGCAAGGGGGGCAGCCTGTCCGACACGGTGTTCCTGTTCGACGTGCCCAGCCTGCACAACCTGGTGACCAAGGTGGCCCCCATCGTGAAGGCCGCCAGCCCCTATGCCGCGCAGTACAAGCTGGACGTGCTGGCCGCCACCGGCACCGCCATCCTGATCGCCGCGTTGCTCAGCATGATCGTGCTGCGCTACAGCCCGGCCAAGGCGCTGGGCACCTTTGGTGAAACCTTGGTGGAGCTGAAGTGGCCGATGGTCACCATCGGCTCCGTCCTGGCCTTCGCCTACATCGCCAACTATTCGGGCCTGTCCTCCACCCTGGCCCTGATGCTGGCGGAGGCGGGCAAGGGCTTCCCCTTCTTCTCGCCCATCCTGGGCTGGCTGGGGGTGTTCCTCACCGGGTCCGACACCTCAAGCAACGCCTTGTTCGGCGCCTTGCAGGCCACCACGGCGCAGCAGATCGGCGTGTCCGACCTGTTGCTGGTGGCGGCCAACAGCAGTGGCGGCGTCACCGGCAAGATGATCTCCCCGCAAAGCATCGCCGTGGCCTGCGCCGCCGTCGGCCTGGTGGGCAGCGAGTCCGCCCTGCTGCGCTTCACGCTGAAGCACAGCCTGTTCTTCGTCTGCATCGTGGGCGTCATCACCCTGCTGCAGGCCTATGTCTTCACCGGCATGATCCCGCAGTGAGGGTGGGGCCCTGGCGGCCATGCCGCCGGGGCCGTCCCTCCGCGCGTGGACGCCGGGGGCACGCGGGCGGTCGCGGGTTCAGGATGACGGGGCCTTGGCCAGCCACTCATACCCCTCGATGATCCAGGCGGCCAGTTCCTGGGGGGACTGGCTCAGCATCGCCGGTTCGCGCCGGGTCGCTTCGATGAAATTGGCCAGGATCAGGCTAAGCCGGCCCCGGTCCAAGGGGGGCTGCTGGCCCGCGTGGTCGGGGGCGGGGGGCTGGGCGGCCGATGGCCGCATCTCGCCCGCGCCGGTGATCAGCCAGTCCAGGGAAATGCCGTACAGGGCGCGGATCGCCACCAGGAAGCTGTGGGGCGGAAAACTGGTGCCGCGCTCATAGCCCCCCATGGTGCCGATGTGGATACCCAGCGCCTTTGCCGCCTCCGCGCGATGCATGGCGCCCCGGGCCGCGATCAGGCGTTCCGCGAAGGCGTTCTTGGGTTTTAGAATCTGAGCCATATCTGGAAACCCGATTCTCAATATCGAGGCGGCGTTTCAGGTGTGGCATAAGGGTTTGCATTCAAACGAAAAAATTCAGAAACGCAACTTATCATGCCGGTTTGATCCGCAGAAATGGCAGGCGAAGGCTTTTTGCCCTTTCCAATGTCTGGAAACTCAACTAAAATCCACCTCATGGGTTGCCTCTCCTCCCTTTTCCAACGGGCGCGCCCGCCCCTCGCGGAATGGGAAACATAACATGGTTAACGTGGTGCCGGTTGTATTTGGCTGGCGTCCGTGCCCGCCCCTGGGCGTGCGCCTTGAATGAAATTAAGGAGAAGCGTCAGGCTTATATTCGATCCCGGCGCCCCAGGGGCCCGCACTTATTATATTGGTTGGGAAGGCGCATGGCCTTGGCGCGTTGGCCATAGTTATCGCGGTCGTCCTTCCAATGTCGTTTCCCCGGTCATATGTCGGCCCGAATGCCGATGGCGGGCGCCGGAATTTAGAATGCGCCCGTCTTCAATGCAAATCGAGCGTTCCAAAAGGCGTTATTTAATCAGAGGTGGACCGACAGCATCGGCGGGTGATTTTGTCGCCAAATTAATAAAATTTTAAGATAAAAGTATTTATTAAATATCCAATGGTTATCCGCGTTCAGGCGCCCAAGGCAGGGGCGCCCGGCATCGACGCGGCCATGGGCGTCGTCGTGACGATCGCCCCTTCTCATCCAACCCTCACTTTTGGGAAACCTATGCTCCTATCGTCAAAGAAACATGGGAATGCCCTGGCCACGCTGGCGGCCTTGAGCAAGTCGCAGGCGATGATCGAATTCTCCTTGGATGGCACGGTCATCACGGCCAACGACAACTTCCTGAAGGCGTTGGGCTATACCCTGGGCGAGGTCCAGGGCCGGCATCATTCCATGTTCGTCGATCCCGCCTATCGTGACAGCGATGATTACAAACGGTTCTGGGGCGCGTTGCGGCGGGGGGAATTCCAGGCGGCGCAGTTCAAGCGCATCGGTAAGAACGGCCGGGAAATCTGGATCGAGGCCAGCTACAACCCCATCCTCGGCGCCGACGGCCGGCCGACCAAGGTGGTGAAATACGCCACCGACGTGACCGCCCAGAAGCAGCAGTTCGCCGACTTCCAGGGGCAAATCGCCGCCATCCGCAAGTCACAGGCCGTCATCGAGTTCGCGATGGATGGCACCATCCTGGACGCCAACGACAATTTCCTGTCGGCCGTCGGCTATGGGCTGGCGGAGGTCAAGGGCCGGCATCATTCCATCTTTGTCGACCCCGCCCAGCGTGACAGCGCCGACTACCGCCAGTTCTGGGAGGCGCTGCGGCGGGGGGAATATAAGACGGGCCAGTTCCGGCGCATCGGCAAGGGCGGGCGGGAGGTTTGGCTGGAGGCCAACTACAACCCCATCCTCGATCTCAACGGCCGCCCGTTCAAGGTCGTCAAGTACGCCACCGACATCAACCGCCAGATCCGGATGCTGGCGGACCTCAAGGTCCTGATCGACCAGAATTTCGGCGAGATCGACGAGGCCGTGGAGCGGTCGACCCGCCAGGCGGGCGATGCCGCCGCCGCCGCCGGGCAGACCAGCGGCAGCGTCCAGATGATGGCGTCCAGCGCCGAGGAACTGGCCGCCTCCATCCGTGAAATCGCGCAGAGCATGACCCAGTCGCGCACGGCGGCCGATCAGGCGGCGGCCCTGGCGGGCGATGCCGACCTGGCGACCCAGCGCCTGACGGAGGTCGCGCGCTCGATGGAGGGGGTGGTGGACGTCATCCGCACCATCGCCGGGCAGATCAACCTGCTGGCCCTGAACGCCACCATCGAGGCGGCGCGGGCCGGTGACGCCGGCAAGGGCTTCGCCGTGGTGGCGACGGAGGTCAAGAACCTGGCCAACCAGTCCGCCAGCGCCACGCAGCAGATCTCCGAGGAGATCGAGGGCATGCAGGGCGTGTCCCAGGACGTGGTCGGCGCCCTGTCCGCCATCCGCCAGTCCATCGGCGTGGTCCGGGAATACGTCGCCTCCACCGCCAGCGCGGTGGAGGAGCAGAGTGCCGTGACCCGCGACATGTCGAACAACATGCAGACGACGGCCATGGCGGTGGACACCGTGACCCGCAACCTGGGCGACATCACCGCCGCCATCACCCAGGTGGGCCAGGCGGTCGCCACCACCAAGCAGGCCGCCAGCGTCCTGGCGCGATAGCGGCGTCGGGCTCGCCGGGCGGCGGCCCGCCCGGCGCGGGGGTCACAGCGGCGTGTCGCTGTCCCCCGACAGCAGGCGGGGATACAACTCCTTGAAGGTGAAGGCCTCCTCCGCCTTCTTGCGCTTCAGGCGCAGCACCACGTCGAAGCGGTCTTCCGGCCAGGCCGTGGGCGGCTTGCCCCGGCGGATGGGCAGCAGGGGCAGGATGGCCTCGACGACGGCCTCATGCTCCCAGCACACCAGCACCACGCCGGACAGGCCCAGCAACTCCTGGACCAGCGCCGCCTCCTCACCCTTGCCATAGGTGGTGTTGAGGGGAACGCCCAGGCGGGCCGCCAGCGGCGTCGCCGTCTCGAACGGCCGCCGGCTGGGCCCCTTGTTCAACTGGTCCGCCGCCCCCGGCGTGGCGGCGTAGACCGCCTGGGGGGTGGCATAGTCGCCCTCATCCAGCCCCGCCCCGAACAGCGCCGACCACGCCCCCGCCCGCTGCCAGCCCCGGATGACCAGGGACTCCTTGTCCTTCTTGCCATCCAGCGTCAGGCCAGGACCGGGCCACGCGCCCTCCGGCTTTTCGGCGTGGCGGATGAAGTAGAGGGTTAGTTTGCTCATCGGTGGCTCCCCGGGTGGTTTTGCTCATTACGCGGGTAAATTGGAGCAACTGCAATGCCCAAGATAACAGTATGATAATGATTGCTGGTCCTGGTTCTCGTGTTCCTCATCCACTCGACAGCTAAATTGATCCGGGAGGACATTAAGTGCGCTTACTGGTTCGTTGGCCGAATGTCCGTGTGACCGACCATACCGGGAGGGACATTTTATATTGTGGATAAGACACTCATAGTCCGATGGAATCTAGCTATGAAAAGATATCGGGGGAAACGACAAGTATGACCATATTTACACAGTAAATCCATTAGTAGCTGCGCTGTTTATGGTTTGATTTTTGAAAATTCTCATTATTTCAACAGATTTGTCGCGTATAAATTTGAGCCTATCTATATCGACAGTGAAGTTTCTGCCATGTGCAACTCTATTTCGGCCATCGCAAAGATCGGAGTTTATGAAATGCTCATACTGTTTAAATTCGTCGTGGTGCAGAGATAGAATTACGCATATTTCTTCCAGTACATCAAATCTAAGATTTGATTTTGTGGATATTTTTTTATTATGCCTATCTTTGTTTGTTTTATCTACCGATGCTATTATGTCCCATATAAGTTCAATTTTTCTTTTCGGTGATGAATGTTGTATCTCCTTGCATGTGCCATCGACTGCTAAGTATATAAAGCTAGATTTTAAATTTCTATATTTCATTCTTTTTGTTGATATGTATTCAAGATATTTCTCTGCGGAGAATTTAACAAATCCCTCCCAATGTGCGTAGATAATAGGAATGGTCGATCTTATTATTGCAGACTTGTCTTTATTTTCTGCTACCTGGGCGCACGTAACAAGTGTAGACATTTCTTTAATTCGCCAAGTGAAATCATCTTCAATCTGTGATTCAAATTGATCGATATTGAATGCGATCATGGCTTAAACCATTTTTGACCAAACGGAATGGATTTCTGAATTCTTTGCGTGCCACGAAGGCCAGCAGCTGTAAAGGATAACGATTCGCTAGTCATCCAGAAGGACTTAATTTTATCAAGAACGAACGTCCGTGGGTCTTTCTTTTTTCGAATGGCGTGTAGGTTATGAGCAACACCTAGGGCAATGACTTCAAAAGCTGCTTGTCCCACACGTCCCTTGAAACCTCCATCAAACTTCTTCAGGGAGTCTTCAGATATGGATGCCAAAAGCTCAAATGTACCAAAGAAATTTTCCTCGATTTTGTCAGAGCCGTATATAAAATCCTCGGCAACGTCGATTATGCCTTCATCTAAATATTCTTCGATATCTAGTCTTCTGTCGTATTCAACATAGGAAAAAACTATAAATCTCGTTACATAATCCATTAACCCCTGCTCATTTATTGAACGGTCAGTTTGATTCATGACTCTTATAAAGGGAGGGAACTTTGCCAAACGATCCATGAATTTGAATAAATCTTCATTGAGCATTATCATTAAGCAATTTCTAAGCTCCTGGGGTTTTGCTACCGATCCGTGACTATTTAATCTCCTAAAAAGATCGAACTTGGCCTTTTCATCACTTTTCTTGCGCAATATCTGTACGCCAATTTTTGCCCTTTTTAGGGCGAGTTGCTGAGTTTTTTCAAAGAATGAGGATTTATTACTCCCCTTTTCCCATTTATATCCCTCCAAGGATGGTAAATATTTCGTCTCTGTTAAGGTGGAGGGAGGCATGAGATTACCATCGGCGTCTCTAAGAATCCCAATAAACTCTAGAATGGTCGATAATCTCTGAAGTCCGTCTATTAGTTCCCAGGGGCCTTCCTGGGTTTCAAAAACAAATATCGGCGGCACAGGTATCCCAAGTAATAAAGATTCAATAAGGTGCGATTTCTGAAAATCAGTCCATCGAAAAAGGCGCTGAAAATTTGGATTTATTATTATTTCTCCATCTCTATACAGGTTGATAACTTCGCCGACTGACATATCATATGAGTCAGTGGCAATTTGCATGGATGCATTTTCGATTTCTTTTTCTAAGCTCATACTTTTTTCCTTTGCGCATAGGTGTTCTTAAATTCAGATATTACCTATCAATCAAAAATCAATAGGCCGGCAGTCGGGAACGAATTTTTAGGAGAATCGAAATATCTACTTCTCCGCCACAATATCCCCACCCGCAATCCGTCGCAGCGAGGCCTCCAGCCTAGCATCCGCCCGTGAAATTTCAACCAAAGCGTCACGGATGAAATTGATGTGCGCCTCCGCCGCCGCCCGGGCCGCCGCCGGGTCGCCCTTCATGATGGCCTCATACAGGGCGCGGTGCTGGCCCAGCAGGAGTTGGCGGACGCCGGTGCGCTGGTAGAGCTTGGCGCGGTTGAAGAAGACGTCCTGGCGCAGCATCTCGGCCAGGGCGCGCATGATGTGCAGGATGACGACGTTGTGGGTCGCCTCGTAGACCGCCAGGTGGAAGTCGGCGTCGGCGTCCGCTTCCTCCCGCGCCAGGTCGGGGGCGGGGACGTCGTGGCCGTGGGCGGCCTCCATCGCCTCGAACCGAGCCTGGATCTGGGCGCGGTCCACGTCGGTGGCGCGCAGGGCCGCGTAGTAGGCGGCGGCCCCCTCCACCTCCGTGCGGAATTCCAGATAGTCCAGGGTGGTCTCGGGCCGGGCGGCCAGCACGGCGTGCAGCGGCTCGGTGAAGGTGGGGCCTAGCAGGGGGGCGACGAAGGTGGCGCCACCCCGGCCGCTGCGCAGCAGGCCGCGCTGTTCCAGCTTCTCCAGCGCCTCCCGCAGGGAGGGGCGGGAGACGTTGAAGCGCACGGCCAGTTCACGCTCCGGCAACAGCTTCTCACCGGGGCGCAGGCTGCCCTCCACGATCAGTTGTTCCAGATGCTCGGCGATGGTGTCGGCCAGCTTGGCCGGCCGGATGCTGTCCTTCATGGGTCCCGTCACTGTTGCGCCGACCGCCGCCGGGGGGCGTCCGCATGGTGCGCTCCCGTGGCGCGCGGCTGCGGCCCGGTCAAAATAATTGACCAGCGGTGGGGCGCGGCGCAACGGAAATGACGCCCCCCGGAATGAGGGGGGTCAGTTCAAGGAGAACTCGATCGGCACCGTCAGTTCCAGGCTGGGGCCGGGCCGGTCGTCGGGCATGGCGGGCAGGGGATCGGCCCGGCGCACCAGGGCCAGCGTCTCCTCATCCAGCAGGGCGGCGCCGGAGCCGCGCGCCAAGGTGGCCGACAGCACATGGCCGGTGCGGTCGATGGTGAAGCGCAGCAGGGCGGTGCCCGTCTGGTGCCGTTGGCGCGCCTGCGCCGGATAGCGCTTGTAGCGGTTGAGCTGCGCCATCAGCCGGCCCTCATAGGTGTCCGGCCCGGTGCTGGGCGGGGCGGGCGGGGCGGGGGCCGCCACCGGCGCCGGCACGGCCGAGGGCGCCGCCGCGCTGGGCGGCGGTGGCTCGGGTTGCGGCGTCGCAACCGGCTGTGGCGGGGCTGGCGGCTGCGGCGGTGACGGTGCGGGGCGCACCATCACCGGCTTGGGCGGCGGCGGCTTGGGCGTGGGCTTCGGCGGTTCGGGCTTGGGCGGCTCCGGCTTCGGCGCCTCCGGCGGGGGTGGGGCCGGTGGCGGCGGCAGGTCGATCTGCAGCGCCGGCGGCGGGGGCGGCGGTTCCTGGGTGGACCGCGCCATCAGCCAGGGCAGGGCCAGGGCGTGGGCCGCCAGCACCACGGCCAGGCTGCCGCCCCACACCAGGCGGGTGCGGTCGGTGCCGGCCAGGCCATCCCGGGGCGGGGTCCCCCGCCTGGGGAACGCCCCTTGGGGGAGCGCCGCTTGGGGGGCCGCCGGCTCGGGGGGGGCTGGGGGGCGGTTGTCGTTGGTGGAGGCCAGGGCCATGGCTTTACGGCGCCCCGCCGCCATCCAGCCCGACCAGCGAGACCTTGAGATAGCCGGCGCCGCGCAGGCTGTTCATCACCGCCGTCAGGTCGCCGTAGGAGACGGCGCGGTCGGCGCTGAGGTTGATGCGCTGGTCCTTGTCGCCGGCGGCGGCGGCGTCCAGTGCCGCGGCCAGGGCGTCGCGGCCGACATCGGCCCCGTTGACCGCCAGGGTCAGGTCGGCGCGGATGGTCAGGGTCACCGGCTTCTCCGGATGGGGCCGGGGCGGGGCGGTGGAGGAGGGCAGGTCCACCGGCACGTCCACGGTGGCCAGGGGGGCCGCGACCATGAAGATGATCAACAGCACCAGCATCACGTCGATGAAGGGCGTGACGTTGATCTCGTGGGTTTCGGCCAGCTCATCGCCGCCGTGGGAAAGACGGGCCGCCATGGGGTCACTCCGCTGCGCGGCCGCGGGTCAGGGCGCCGGCGCGGCCCCCCGCCTGGGCCCGGTCCAGGTCGCGGCTGACCAGGCGCAGCACGGCGGCCGACACGTCGGCCAGCAGCACGCGATAGCCGTCCACCTTGCGGGCGAAGACGTTGTAGACCACCACCGCCGGGATGGCCGCCACCAGGCCGGTGGCCGTGGCCAGCAAGGCCTCGGCGATGCCGGGGGCCACCACCGCCAGGCTGGTGGTCTGCGTCTTGGAGATGCCGATGAAGCTGTTCATGATGCCCCACACCGTGCCGAACAGGCCGACGAAGGGGGCGGTGGCGCCGATGGTGGCCAGGATGCCGGTGCCGCGCACGATGGCGCGGCGGGCCTTGGCCTCCAGCCGTTCCAGCCGCAGGATCACCCGCTCCTTCACGCCTTCGGCCGGCAGGCCGGCGGACAGGGCCTGTTCCGCCTCCGCCGCGCGGGCGAAGGCCAGCGCCAGGGTGTCACCCGGACCGGTCAGCTGGCTGGCCGCCACGTCCAGGCTGACGGCGTCGTCCAGCCGGTCCAGCGAGCCCTGCAGCCGGGCGCGGGCGGCCCGCAGCTCCAGCCCCTTGGCCAGCAGGATGGTCCAGGTGACGACGGACGCCGCCAGCAGGCCCAGGATGACGGTCTTCACCACCCCGTCGGCGTTCAGGAACATGCCCAGGGCCGACAGGTCGTGCGGCACGGTCGCGGCGGCGCGCGCCGCCCCGTCCGCCGCACTGGTTTGCGCCCAGGCGGCGCCGGTCGCGCCCAGGACCAGTCCCGCCGTCAGGCCGGCGGCCGCGCGCCGGGCCCCAGTCGCCTGCTGGGCAAAGGTGGTTGCCATGATCGTCGTGCCCCTTTTGTGAAAGGGCGCGTCCCTGCCCGGACGCGCCCGTGGAACGGTTGATGCCGCCACTAGGCGGCGGATTTCAGGATGGCGGCGGCCTTGGCGGCGTTGGCCTTGCGGTTCTGGCGCTTTTTCCACCACATCGTGGTGCCGGTGATGACGAACAGGGTGGGCAACAGGCCGCTCAGCGCCACCAGGACGCGATAGACCGGACCCAGCCCCTCCCCCTCATGCAGGGGGCGCATCCAGCCGGTGACCTTGTTGCCGGCGGCTTGCGCGCCGGGGTCGCGCACCTCCACCACCTGGCGGGCCCAGGGGTCCACCATCAGGGTGACGGCGCTGGCGGCGTCGCCACCGGCGGGCGCCAGCATCACCCGGATGGCCTGGTCGGGGCTTTGCGGCAGGCTGGTGCCGCGCAGCGCCAGGCCGGCGCGGGGGGCGGCGGCGGTCGCGATCGCCACCGCCTCGTCCACCGTGGCGGGCTCACCCCCCTCCAGCACCGCCACCTTGGGCACGGCGAAGCCCTGGGTCTGCGCCGTCATGGGCAGCAGGGCGCCGATGCCGGCGGCGATGGTCTGGGGAAAGGCGATGGCGACGCCGGTGAAGCTGACGATCAAGAAGACCACCAGGCCCCAGATGCCGGCGGCGCCGTGCAGTTCGCGGTGGAAGCGCAGGCCCTTGGCGGACTTGCGCACGATGAAGGCCTGGCGCCATTGGCCGGGGCGGGGCCACCACAGCACCAGGCCGGTGACGCCCAGCGCCGTCATGATGATGCCGAGATAGCCCACCAGGTCGCGGCCGCTGCGGTCCTGGATCAGCAGGTTGCCGTGCAGGCGGTGGAACCAGCCGATGGTGGCGTCCAGGCCGGGCGTCTTGACCACGGCCAGGGTGACGGGGTCGATGTGGACGCTGATGCCCGGCATGCCGCCGGGACCGCCGCGCTGCGGCGGGCCACCCTGGGGACCACCCGCCTGGGGCGCACCTTGGGGGCCTCCTTGTGGCCCTCCCTGGGCGCCCGCCGGGGCGCCCTCTCCACCCGGCGCGCGGCGCGGCGCCTGGAAGCGCACGGTCGCGGTCCCGCCCGGGGCGGAAGGCGCCATGTAGGCGGCGGGTTTGGCACCCGGCGGGGCCACGGCGGCGGCGGCGGCCACCACCTCCGCCACCCCATGGGGGGCGGCGTCCGCCGCGGCGGATGGCGACGACGGGCCGAACAGGCCGCGCAATTCCGGTTCCAGCACCAGCACGGTGCCGGACAGGCCCAGGGCCAGCAAGGGCAGCCCCAGGATCAATCCCACCCATAAATGCAGGAAACGCAGTGTCTTCATCATGGCGTCAGGCCTCCGCCCACCGGCGTAGAAGGTTATGGTAGATGCCCGTGAGCCGCACGGCGGCCGGCCCGCCGGCCGCCTCGCGGTTCAAGTCCTGGATGGTCGTGTCCAGGTCGAACAACAGCGTACGCTCGCCATCGTCCCTCACCATGCTCTGGATCCAAAAGAACGAGGCGACGCGGGCGCCTCTTGTCACACGTTCCACGCGGTGCAAACTGGTGGAAGGGTAGAGGACCATGTCACCGGCCGGCAGTTTCACTTGGTGATCGCCGTAGGTGTCCTCGACAATCAGTTCGCCACCGTCATAATCTTCCGGTTCGGTCAGGAAAAGGGTGGCCGAGAGATCGGTGCGGACGCGATGCGGCGTGCCCGGCACCTGGCGGATGGCGTTGTCGACATGGGTCCCGAAGGACTGGCCGCCGGCATAGCGGTTGAACAGCGGCGGGAAGACCTTCAGCGGCAGGGCCGCCGACAGGAACAAGGGATTCTTCTCCAAGGTCGCCAGGATGGCGTCGCCCAGGCGCTGGGCCACGGGATGGTCCGCCGGAAGCTGGGCGTTGTCCTTGGCCATGGCCGATTGGTGGCCGGCGGTCACCCGACCGTCCACCCAATCGGCGGCATCCATCTGCTGGCGGCACCAGGCGACTTGCTCTCGGGTCAGAACGCCGGGGATGTGAAGAAGCATGGATGCCGCCTTGGACGCTTTGGGGGTTGGGGGTGGATCAGAACGCGACGTTCAGGGTGAACTGGGCCGTGCGGCCCTCGCCGGGGATCAGGTGGGCCGGGTGGATCTGGTCGATGTAGTACCGGTCCAGCAGGTTGGTGATGTTGGCCTGGACGCTGATCTTTTCCGCGATGTCGTACTTGGCCATGGCGCTGAAGGTCCAATAGCCGGGCACGGTGTTGATCAGGTTGGTGGCCGCCACCGGGGTGGAACTGCCGATACGCTGCGACACCGCGTTGGCCCCGCCGCCGATCTGCAGATCGTGGGTCAGCTGATAGGTGCTCCACAGGCTGAAGGTGTGGTGCGGCACGTTGGACAGGGCGCGGCCCACCTGGCTGGCGGTGGTGGACTTGATGACCCGGCCGTCCATGTAGGCGTAGCTGGTGGTCACCTGCCACTCCTCGGTCAGCTTGCCCGTCACCTCGATCTCGGCGCCCTTCACCTTCTGGTCGCCGCCCAGGATGTTGAGGGTGGAGTTGTTGGGATCGGTGACGCGGGCGTTGTCCTTTTCCGTCTGGAACAGGGCGGCGCGGACGTTCAGCGCGTCGTGCAGCAGGTCGATCTTGCCGCCGACCTCATAGGTCTTGTTGCTTTCCGGATCCAGGTTGGCCGTGGCGGCGGACAGCGACAGCTGCTCGGCCGACGGGTTGAACGAGGTGCCGAAGCTGGCGTACAGGCTGCTTTCCGGCGTCGGTTTGAACACCAGGGCGGCGCGGCCCGACGGCAGGCTGTCGGTGCGGGAGAAGGCCGTGGCCGGGGACACCGACTGGGTGTAGTCGGTGTCGATGTGGTCATAGCGGAAGCCGCCGACCAGCGACCATTGCTCATTGAACTTCATGGTGTCGATGGCGAACACCGCCACCGTGTCCATGGTGGTGCTGACGCGGCTGGACGTGGTGCCCTTGCCGCTGAAGGCCTGGTATTCGTTGGGCGTCAGCAGGCTGGTGGTGGGCACGCCGGACCAGGCGGTGCGCGTCGGGTCCGACGTCTCGCGCGACAGCTCGACCCCCGTCACCAGCGTGTGCTGCAGGAAGCCGGTGGCGAAGCGCGCCGTGGCCGTGGCCTGGTCGTCCAGCGTGGTTTCCACGCTACGCGCGGTGATGGCGTTGCGCGTCACCGACAGCTTCGACAGGTCCGCCGCCGTGGCCGGGGTCAGCGCCGTGCTCAACTGCGGCTCGGTGATGCGGACGTTGCGGTAATAGTTGCCGTAGCGGAACTGGTTTTCCAGCGTGACCGCCGAGGTCAGGTCGTGCTGCACGTCGGCGGTGACGACGTTGGCGTCGGTCTTCAGGTAGTCGCTGTGGAAACCGTAGTAATTGCGCTGGTCCACCGGCGCCGGCTTGCCCAGCAGGAAGGGGATGCCATAGTCCGGCCGGTCGTTTTCCGACTGGTGCAGATAGCTGAGGGTGACGCGGGTGGGCGTGCCGATGCCGAAGGCGACGGAGGGCGCGAAGCCATAGCGCTCATTCTTGGCGCCGTCGCGGCCGGTGACGAAGCTGCTGGTGCCCATGGCGTTCATGCGCACGGCGGTGGTGGCGTCCAGCGCCCGGTCCACATCGGCCGTCAGGCGCTTCATGCCGTCGGTGCCCAGGGTGGCGGTGCCGGCGGTGATGGACTCCAGCGTGGGCGTCTTGCTCACCTGGTTGATGGTGCCGCCGGTGGAGCCACGGCCGAACATGGCGCTGTCCGGGCCCTTCAGCACTTCGGCCGACTGGTAGTTGAAGCTGTCGCGGTAATAGCTGCCGAAGTCGCGCAGGCCGTCCAGGAAGATGTCAGACCGGGCGCTGAAGCCGCGCAGCGTCAGGCTGTCGCCCTGGGCGCCGCCTTCACCGGCGGCCAGGCTGATGCCGGCGACGTTGCGCAGGGCGTCGCGCAGGGTGGTGACGCCCTGGTCCTTCATCTCCTGGTTGGAGATGACGGTGACCGACTGCGGCGTGTCCAGCAGCTTTTCGGTCAGCTTGACGTTGGACGAGCGCTCGGCGCGGTATTCCGGCGCCGCCGCCGCGTCCTGGTCCTGCACCGACAGGGTGGGCAACTGCACGCTGCCACCCTGCTGGGTCGTTGGCGCCGTGGCCGTCTGCGCCTGGGCGGCGCCAACGGACAACAGGGCGCCGCCGGCCAGGCCCAAAGCGGTGTGCGCCAGCGTCCGGGGCGTCTTGGCCCTGCTGGCGACGATGTAACTGCGGTTGCTCGACATTCCGGTCCCCACCTTATGCCACGTTCATGGCGGGCTCCCGCGCGGATCCCGGCTTTCGAGCTCCGCGCTTATACCCTTTAGTTAAGATTGCGAGCGACTCTTATTTGCTGACCAGTGACCTGTCAATGATTGTGAGACTGATTATCATAATCCGTCGCGGCAAATCCGCATGCCTGTATTGCGCTGCGGCAAAAGGTGGCGGGGAATAAAGTTGGGCTCGTGGGTAAGGAGAGCGGACGGCGTGGGCCACTTATATGGCGCGGGTGAACAGTTCGTGGAACAACTCTTCGGCGCGCGGCTGCCCGGCCGCCGTGACCATCACGGATTTGGCCTTGCCGATCGGATCGGTGATGAACCCTTTTTCATGAAGATGGTTCATCGCGTCCCAGTCGAAGGACATCCACGTCCGTCCATCGTCATGCGGTTTCAGATGAAGCAACGTCAGGACAACGTGGTCGATACAGTTAGTGTCGATGTCGTCCATGACGCAACCCCCGCAACCATCGTGCACAGGGCCGTTACGGGAGCAGACGTTGCCCGGGCGCCCTCGTTCACTGGCGCGCCGGCCCGTTGCCGCCGTGGAAGCGGCCAAAATGCCGTGCCGAGAAAAGGCTGATGATGAGGCCGCCCAGTCCGAGCGCGAGGATGTCGCCCGTCTCCCGCAGGTCGAAATCGCCAACGCGGCAGACGAGCAGGTAGCCGATAAGCAGGTTGAAGGCACCCCACAGCACATTGATGGTGGATGAGGAGAGGCCCTGTCCCGATGGCTTGGCGAACGGGGTCTGGAAAGATCGGCCCATCATGCCGCTGACGGCATGCGGAACGGCATTCGCGAGGAAAGCCCCGCCAAAAAAGTACGACACGAGATCGGGCAAGAGCATGTCAGGCGCCCCTCACGGCAAGCAGGTCAAGGATGTTTTGGCAGGTCCCAGCCTTGGGAAGACGTTCCTGCGGAACGCGTTGGCGAGCGCGCGCCCCACGAACGGCGTCAGTCGTCGACGAGCCGTCTGAGCAATTCGACGGAAGCCGCCAGTTCTTCCTGTTCCTGCGGGGACAGCCGCGCCTGGATGGTGCGGGTCAACCAATCCTGTCGTGCCGCCCGCCCTTCCTGGGCCCATTTGCGGCAGGCGTCGGTGAGCGACAGCAGTGTCTGCCGGCCGTCATTCGGATCCGGCGCGCCGCTCACCAGGCCGGCCCCCTCCAGCGCGGCAATGACCGGACCCATTGACTGGGGGCGCATCCCTTCCGCCCGCGCGAGGTTGGCCGCCGTCGCCGGGCCGTCCTTCTCAAGACGCAACAGCACGGATATCTGGGACGGCGTCAGGTCTTCCCCATGTCCTTGCTCGCGCAGCCGGCGTTTCATCTTGGCCAGCAGGGCGCGCAGTTCCTGCGCCAGGGACGGGGCGCGGGGGGATGGATGATCTTGCAGAAGTTGAGCGTTCATGCCGATTGAGTAGCATATGATAAGGTAAACTGTCCAGTTTATCTGTTCAGGTTACCTGTCTAATTGGCGTGCAGTGCTCACATCGCCTGGCCTTTCGTCCCGTGTGCCTCACTGTGCCTTGCGCAGGGCCGCCACCTCGTCCACCGACACCTTGTCGGTGTAGGCGTTGCCGAAGTGGGTGCGGACGTAGGTGACCACGGCGGCGATCTGGGCGTCATCCATCATGGTGCGGAAGGCCGGCATGCCCTTGCTGCCGTTCATCACCAGCGTGGCCGGATAGCCCCAGGCCGCCAGGTTGGCGTCCTTGGCCAGGGGTGGGTAATAGCCGGCGCCGGTGCCCCCCCTGGCATCGGGCATGTGGCAGGCGGCGCAGACGGATTTATACAGGCTTTCACCGTCGCGTTGCGGAAACTGGGTGTAACCCAGCAGGTTGGCGTGCTTGGTGGAGGCGGCCGGCGGCGCCTCGTCCCCCCGGGCGGGACCAGGGACGGGCAGGGCCAGGGCGGCGGTCGCGGTGAGCAGGGCGGCGATGCGGATGGGCTTCTTCATGGCGGGCTTCCTCACGCGGCGACGATGCGGTGGTGCAGGCGGGTGATGGCGTCCAGTGCCGAGAGGATGGCGCCCTCCTGCCAGGCGACCAAGTTGGATAGATGGTCGCCGGCCAGGATGACGCGGCCGTTCAACTCCGCCAGGTTGCGGTAGTGCTTGGCGCGCAGCTCTGGTGTCCAGGCCGCGGCGCAGCCCATGGTGGTGGGGGAGCGGTGCCAGCTGACCGAGACGCCGGTCTCGAACTCCGCCGTGTATTGCGGGTGGATCCGGGCGCCTTGCTCCACCGCGAGCTTGACCCGGTCGGCCGCCGACAGCGCCGCCAGTTCAAAGCCCGGGGCAGCGCCGGCGAAGGTGCCCAGCAGCACGCCCTTGCCGGGCGCGTTGTAACCGAAGTTGGGGTAGGCGATCTGGCGGATGGGCAGGTCGGTGAAGGTGATGCCGCCGTAGATGTGGTCGTCCTCCTCCCAGAAGCGGCGCTTGAACTGAAGGCCGGTCTTGACCGCCGTGAAGTAGGACAGGGCGTTCATCCCCGCCTTCATCTCGGCGCCGACCTGGACGTCCAACTGGCTCAGCACCGTCAGGGGCAGGGTGCAGACGCACCAGTCGGCCTTGGCCTGGCGTTGGTCCTTGCCGGTACGCGCGTCGACATAGCTGACGGTGACGCCATGGTCATCCTGGTGGATGGCCGTCACCTTGGCGTTCAGGGTGGTGATATCGGCCAGGCTTTTGCCGATGGCCTTGGGCGTGCTGTCCATGCCGCCCACCGGCTGGAAGATGGTGGACTGCCACTGGTGGGTTTGGCCGAACGTGAGGGCGCGCCACACGTCGGACCGCAGCAGGTCGGCCAGGGCGATGGGCGGGCCGCCCACCGGGTCCGGCATCAGGCCGCCGCCCTTGTTGACGGCGTAGCCCCGGCGCTCGGCGCTGTCATGCCCGGCGACGTAGGCATGGTTCTTGTCGAGGGCGCCCCATTCCTTCAACGCCTCCAGCAGGGTTTCCTGGTCATCCTTGCTGACGGCCTGGTCCAGCTTGTCCTGGCGGGCGGCCTTTGCCAACAGTTCCGCCACATGGCCGTGGAAGTCGGCCTGCACTTCGCGGAAGCGCTGGGGTTTGCCGCCGAAATAGGCATCGGAATGCACATACGCATTATAGTTGACCATGATGAAGGGTTCGAGCGCGACGCCGAACCGCTTCGCATAGTCGAGATAGCCGCGATGGTGGTAGGGGATGCGCCACGGGCCGGGGTTCAGGTACAGGCCGGGATCGAAGCCGCATTTCTGCGTTTCCCCACCCAGTTCGGTGATGGTGTCGCCGCCGCGGATGGTCCAGGCCCGACCGCCGACCCGATTGTTGTATTCCAGCAGCTCGACGGTATACCCGGCGTCGCGCAATTCCAGGGCGGAGACAAGTCCCGCCCAGCCGGCACCAAGGACGATTACTTTCGTTCCTTTGGGCGCGCCTTGCAGTTTTATTGGGCCGGCATATTGGGAGTCCGCCGCCAATCCCAGGCTGGTCATGGCTTGGTACATGGCGGAACTGCCCGCCACGGCGCCGATCATGCGGAACAGGTCCCGTCTTTTCAATATGGATGCCCCCTTGTCCATGCCACCTCCTGCCATGTCGGGGGACGGCCGTGCTGGCGCATGGGCAATGAGGGCCCCCGTTCGCCGCCCATGCCGGGCCAGTGCCATGCAATTCGCTCGCCAGGTCCCCAGGGCCGTTACAACCCGCAGGCGCCTGGCGATTTGGGGACGACGGACGTTAAGGCGCGCCGAAGCTGTGGCGCATGTGGCCGGCGATGCTGCTGCGCTGCAGGGTGCCGATCTCACGCGGGTCCATGGAATAGAGGCCTTCCAGATAGGCCTTGTCCGCCACCGTCAGTGTCTTTGGCTTCTGGTCATCCGCGCAGGCGCCCGAGAACTGGTCCAGGATGCTGGGCAGGTCGCCACAGTGTTCCAGCCCGTTGGGCTGGGCCAGGGCCAGGACGGCCAGATAATCCGCCACTGTGCCCAACTGCCGGCCCAGGATCTGGTCCGTATTCACCATGATCAGGACGTGGGTCAGCACGGGCCGCAGGTCGCCGGTGGACAGTCGGCTCCCCAGGCCGCCGCCAATGGTCATCCCGTAAGGATCGTCGATGGCGGTCATGGCGCCGTTGCTGGTGGAGGTGACGTACCAGGCCTGGATGGGTCGGGTCATCCGGGCCAGCGCACTGGTCTGGTGCACGAAGTGATAGCCCAGCAGCCGGGGATATTTGTCCGCCACCGTGTCCATCACCGCCTGCGGCCGGTCGGTGAAGATGACGTCCACATTATTGGTTTTGCAGGGGGTGTCGGCCAGTGGCGCCCCGACGGTCTGGGCGATGGCGCGGATGCGGGTGGCGATGAAGGCGGCGAAGTCCGCTGGGACGTTCTGCACCCCGGGGCACACCGGCCGGTCCCAGCGGGCGATCTGGGTGGTGCGCGGCGCGTGCTTGCCATGGGACTGCACGAAGTCGCCGATGATGGTGTCCAGTTTTTCCGGCTTCAGCCGCATGCCGGTGACGACCACGGTGTCGGCCGGGGCCGCATCCTGGGCCGGCACGGGGCCGTCCGGCACGGGGCCGTCCGACTGGGCGGCGGCCGGGAAGGGCGCCGCCAGCAGGATGGAGAATGCCGCCGCCGGTCCGCGCAAGCCATGCCGCCAACCCTTTCCCATTCGCCACCTCCCCGGGTATTAATGATCCTTAAGCCTATTCTTGGTTCGCGGCGGGGGCAATGGGGGCGTCACGAAAGGGCGCGGGGCCGCCCAGGTTCAGGGACCGGTGCCGCCGATCTGCACGGTGTCGCCGCCCACGACGGACCCGGTGGTGATGGTGCCATGGCCGACGCTGTTGACGACCAGGGCGCCGGTCCGGTTATAGCCGATCAGCAGGCCGGCGTAGTCCGGCGGGTCGCTGGTTGTGACATCGCTCCAGCTGCCGCTGTTCAGCACGGTGCCGGCGTTGTCGCCCACCAGCCCGCCCACGCGGACCAGGCCGCGCACCGTTCCGTGGCTGCTGCTGTCGGTGATGATGCCGGTGCTGGTATTGATGCCCACCAGGCCGCCGATGGCGCTGTCGGCCATGGCGTCAACCGCCCCGCTGGCCCAGCTGTGGCTGATCAGGCCGCTGTTGGTGCCGACCAGGCCGCCGATGTGGCTGCTTTCCGGCGGGTTGTAGACCAGGCCGGTGGCGTGGCTGTTGGTGATGGTGCCGCCGTTGTCGCCCACCAGCCCGCCCACGCTGCCGTCCCGCCCGCCGGAGGAGACGGCGCCGGTGGCGTAGCTGCCGTCGACTAGGCCCAAATTCTCCCCCACCAGGCCGCCAACCCCATTCCCCCGGGCGCTGCCGGCGACGATTCCCAGGGCATAGCTGTTGCTGACGGTGCCGCCGTTGGACCCGACCAGGCCGCCCAGGAATGAGCTGCCATATCCGCTATCCCGAACGCCGCCGGTGGCATAGCTGCGGCTGACCAGGCCGGTGTTCTGGCCCACAAGCCCGCCGAGATAGGCGCCGGCATAGGGAGAGGTGGTGACGCCGGCAATGGTATCGGTGACGGTGCCACCGGCGTGGCTGTCGCTGATGCTGCCGCTGTTGGTGCCGACCAGGCCGCCGACCCTGGAACTGGCGGTGACGTCCCCGCTGGCCCAGCTGTCGTTGATGACGCCGGTGTTGGCGCCCGCCAGGCCGCCGACGGTGGATGATGTCTGGGCGATGATCACGGCGGTGGCGGAACTGCCGGTGATGCTGCCGCTGTTCAGCCCCACCAGTCCCCCGACCCCTTGGCTGAGGAGCCCTGTGTTGACCAGGCCGGTGGCGTAGCTGGCGGTGATGGGTCCGGCGTTGGTTCCGGCCAGGCCGCCGATGGCGCCGGCGTTGGCGCCGGCGGTGACGGCGCCCAGCGCGAAGCTGTGGTTGATCAGGCCGCCGTTTTGTCCCACCAATCCGCCGATGCTGTGTCCGTTGCTTCCCACCTGCACGGCGCCGGTGGCGAAGGCGTCGGTGATGATGCCCGTGCTGGTGTTGCTGCCGGCGAGACCACCCAGGGCGTGGCCGCCATCGCCCGCCGTCACCCGGCCGGTGGCATAGCTGCCGCGGATGGTTCCGCCGCTATTGGCGCCGGTCAGTCCGCCGACATCGGAACCGGCGACCAAGCCGCCGGCGTCGCGGGCGGTGACGTTGCCGTTGGCATGGCTGTTGACAATGGTGCCGTGGTTCACGCCCGTCAGGCCGCCGGTTAAACTGCTACCCTCCACTCCGCCGGTGGCGTAGCTGCCGGTGATAAGGCCGTTATTGTCCGCCGCCAGGCCGCCCAGGGAGCCGCTACCTCTGACGGTACCGGTGGCATAGCTGTTGGTGATGGTGCCGTAGTTCGTCCCTGCCAAGCCGCCCAGGAAGTTGGTACCGCTGACGGCGCCCGTGGCATAGCTATTGGCGATGGTACCGGTGCTGTAGTTGCTGTTGACCAGGCCGGATGCCTCGGTGGTGGCATCGATGGCATGGCTGCCAGCGATCAGGCCTTCATTGCTGCCCACCAGGCCCGCCACGCCGGTACCCAGCGTACCGCCGGCGGTATAGGAGTTGGTGATTGCACCCAGCCGGTTCTCACCCACCAGCCCGCCCCAGGCTGCGGAGTATTGGGTATTGCTGATGGAAACGGCCGCCGCCGAATAGCTGTCGATGATGGTGCCGGGAAGGGAAAGCGGGGGCGGCCAATGAGGATTGAACAGTCTTACCATGCCGTTTTGGCCCACCAAGCCACCGACCGCGCTGGCGTTCATGCCGGCGCTCACCGTCCCCAGGGCGAAGCTGCTGAAGATGCGGCCTTCATTATCCCCTACCAGTCCGCCGACGTTTGAGGACAGCTTACCCGTTGTCACCGTGTTCACGGTGTAGCTGTCGATGATGGTGCCGGTGTTGCCTCCGGCCAAGCCGCCGATGCCGGTGCCGGGGTAGGGTGGGGGAGTGATGTCGAGGTGGACGGTTTCGTCGGGCAGGATGTAGTCGCCGCCGGTACGGTCACCGGTGACCACCCTGCCCAGGGCGTAGCTGACGGTGATCAGGCCATCGTTCAATCCCACGAGTCCGCCGAGGCTGGTGCTGTGGTCGACGCCGCTGACTGCCACAGCCGCATGGCTGCCCGATATCGTGCCCTCGTTGGTACCCGCCAGACCGCCGATGCGCTCTGACCATTGGGTCCGGGCGGAGACGGTGCCGGTGACCTGGCTGTTGCTGATGGTGCCGGCGTTCCAGCCGGCGATGCCGCCGACGCTCTGGTTGCCTATTGCGTTGACGGCCGTCAGGGAGACATCGTTCAGAAGGCCGGTGTTGTCACCGAACAGACCGACATAGACGTAGCCGTTGCCGCCCACGCTCAGGTTGGCGATGCCGTGGCCCAGGCCCTGGAAGGCGCCGGAGAAGGGGGCGAGGCGGTCGCCCACGGCGATGAAGGCGGTGCCGCTCATGTCCAGGTCGGCGTTCAGCGCGTAGTGGCCGGCCAGATTGTCGGCCATGGCCTGCAACTGGGCGGGGGTGTTGATCAACGTATAGGCCAGGCCCTGCATGGACAGGCTGTCGCCGGGGGCGGCCAGCCGGACCTTGGCCCCCTGGTTCACGTCGAAGGTGCCGGTACCGCCTTGGCCGGGATTGAAGGCCAGGGCGGCCGCCCCGCCGCCCGAGGTATGGGTGATGTCGGCGCTGACGGTGATGTCATGATAGGCGTTCAGCGTCAGGCTGTTGGTCCCGGACCAGGTGATGGCGCCGGCGACGAGGATGTCACCATTGCCGAAGCCGCTGGGGCCCGTTTGCAGGGTGACGTTGGTGGTGGCCAGCGCCGTCTGCACCGTCGCGCTGCTGACGAAGCCGGCGGAACCGGTGCCGGTGTAGGTGCCGCCGCTGACGCTGGCGGTGGTCGTGCCGCTGGGGATGACGATCAGATCCGACGGGTCCAGCAGCCAGGTGCCGGTCCTGCCCAGTGGCGCGCTGGTGTCGACGTGGACGTCCGCGATGGACAGCGTGGCGCCGGAGGTCTCGACCGTGCCGCCATCACCGCCTTGCGTGCCCGCCTTGGCACTCAAGGTTCCGGCCACGGTGGCGGTGCCGTCCGATTTCAGGCGGATGGCGCCGCCGTCGCCGGTTCCGCCCCCCAGCCCGTCGGCGGCGATGCCGCCGCCGCTGTTGATGGCGGTGCTGGCCTCCAGCGTCACCACCCCGGCGTGGGTGGACAGGGCGCTGGCCTCTATGATGCCGGCGTTGTTGATGACCCCGCCCAGCAGCGTATCGGCCGACTTGGCCGCCAGCAGCACCTGGCCGTCGGGGGCCGCGATCATGCGGTGGTTCACGATCAGGGTACGGATGGCGGCCGGGTCTACCGTCACGGTGACCGTGCCGCCGCCCTGGCCAAAGGCTAGGGTGACCTTCTCCCCGGCGGCCAGCACGACACTGCCCAAATGCGCGGTGATGACGCCATCGTTCACCACTTCCGGCGCCAGCAGGCCGATATAGCCGCCGGATGCGGCCGTTAGCGCGCCCTGGTTGGCGATGGTGCCGGTCCCGCCGTCGCGCTGGAAGGTGTAGGTGCCGGCCATGAAGTCCTGGTTGGCGATGTCCAGCGTGGAGGCCACCAGGCCACCGACATTGACGGCGGCGCCCTGGCCGAAGGTGATGCCGGCGGGGTTGACGATGAAGATCTGGCCGTTGGCGGTCAGCCGGCCCAGAACCTCCGACGGGATGCCGGACAACACGCGGTTGAGGGCGGCCGATGCCGGCCCCGGCTGCTGGAAGGTGACGCCGGCGTCGATGCCGATGCTGAAATCCTGCCAGTTGATGACGGCGCGGGAACTGGTCTGGGTCACCGTCATGGCGGCGCCGGACTGGTTGATGCTGGCGCTGCCTGCGGTGACGCTGCCGCCACTCGGCAGGGTGGTGGGGGCGAGGCCCTCGGCGCGGCCGATCATTGGCAGCAGAGCGGCGGAGCCTAGCAGCAACAGGCGCAGACGCTTGGTCCGTCTCAGGTGGGGGGTGGTTGCACTATCTTTGGTCGTGGGGTGTGGGTGCTGGTCCCTCATGGCGAGTCCCTCGGGGCTTCCGCCCGCTTGGTGCCGCCAGCGGGGCAGTGTGATCCAAAATGGTGGCTGTTTTCCAAAGAAGGTGCCGTGTTCGCGGGGGCGGCTCCTTGCCCGCCATATTAGGCGCGGCGGCATGGGACGACCTGTGACCAGTCGGAGGCTGGCAACTTTTAGATGTGGCGTGTGGGCGATGCCTTCGGTGCATCCACGGCTTGAGACCGGGCCATTTGGGGGCGTGTTCGCTGCAAGGTCGGTGTGCCGGCACGGCGGATACCAGGGGGCGGTGGTGGGGGGGCGTGCGCGCGGCGCAGATGACAGGGGGGAGGCGGGTGGCGTAAGGTCGCCGCCGGCCAGGGGAGCCGCCCCGCGGCCAGGCCATTCAGGCCAGTTTAGTCGGGAGAGCCCCAATGCCAGACGTCGGCGCTGAAAGCCGGGATTTCACCCTGTTCCCCGTGGCCAAGGATGCCACCAGCTACCGCAAGCTGACCAGCGACCATGTGTCCACCACCACCTTTGAGGGGGAGGAGGTTCTGAAGGTCGAGCCCGAGGGCCTGCGCCTGCTGGCCGAACAGGCGTTCATCGACATCAACCACCTGCTGCGGCCCGGCCATCTGGCCCAGCTGCGCGCCATCCTGGACGATGCCGAGGCTTCGCCCAACGATCGCTTCGTGGCGCTGGACCTGCTGAAGAACGCCTCCATCGCCGCTTCGGGCGTCCTGCCCATGTGCCAGGACACCGGCACCGCCATCATCATGGGCAAGAAGGGCCGTCGCGTCTGGACCAAGGGCGGCGACGAGACCGCGCTGGGCGGGGGCGTGCTGGACGCCTATGCCAAGCGTAACCTGCGCTACAGCCAGGTGGCGCCGCTGTCGATGTATGAGGAAAAGAACACCCGCACCAACCTGCCGGCGCAGGTCGACATCTACGCCGAGGGTGAGGACGCTTACAAGTTCCTGTTCATGGCCAAGGGCGGCGGCTCGGCCAACAAGACCTTCCTGTTCCAGGCGACGCCGTCCGTACTGGCGCCGGACCGGCTCTTGCCCTTCCTGGAAGAGAAGATCAAGTCGCTGGGCACCTCGGCCTGCCCGCCCTACCACCTGGCCGTGGTCATCGGCGGCACCAGCGCCGAAATGAACCTGAAGACGGTCAAGCTGGCCTCCGCCCGCTACTACGATGGCCTGCCCACCCAGGGCTCGGAAAGCGGCCACGCCTTCCGCGACCTGGAAATGGAAGCGGCGGTCCACAAGCTGAGCCAGACGATGGGCATCGGCGCGCAGTTCGGCGGCAAGTACTTCTGCCATGACGTGCGTGTCATCCGCCTGCCGCGGCACGGCGCCTCGCTGCCCATCGGCATCGGCGTCTCCTGCTCGGCCGACCGCCAGGCCTTGGCCAAGATTACCCGCGACGGCATCTTCCTGGAGGAACTGGAGCACGATCCCGCCCGTTTCCTGCCGGAGATCGACGCCAGCCAACTGGCGGGCGAGGTGGTGAAGATCGACCTGACGCGGCCGATGTCGGAAATCCGCGAGACCCTGTCGCGCTATCCCATCCGCACCCGCGTATCGCTGAGTGGGCCGCTGATCGTGGCCCGCGATAGCGCCCATGCCCGCCTGCGCGCGAGCCTGGAGGCGGGACAGCCCCTGCCGGACTACTTCAAGAACCATCCCATTTACTATGCCGGCCCGGCCAAGACGCCGACGGGCTACGCCTCCGGTTCTTTCGGCCCCACCACGGCTGGCCGCATGGATAGTTTCGTCGACCAGTTCCAGGCGGCGGGCGGTTCCTTCGTCATGCTGGCCAAGGGCAACCGCAGCCCGGCGGTGCGCGAGGCCTGCAAGAAGCATGGTGGCTTCTACCTGGGCTCCATCGGTGGCGCCGCCGCCCGCTTGGCCCAGGACTGCATCAAGAAGGTGGAGTGCATCGCCTTCGAGGATCTGGGCATGGAAGCCATCTGGCGCATCGAGGTGGAGGATTTCCCCGCCTTCATCGTCATCGACGACAAGGGCAACGACTTCTTCCAGGAATTCACCTGATCCTGAAGGTGCTCCCAATCCTTGTGACGGGCGGCGATGATGAAACATCGCCGCCTGATCGCATGAGAACAAGGCCGGTCCGATGCTGGGCCGGCCTTTTCAGTGTCTGGATTTAGGACAAGATGCGGTCGTTCATGATCGCGTTCCGCCAGAATGGCTGTTCTTGCCATGCCTGCCTTCGCGCCATGCCGCGCCCCGCCGTTGGGCTTTCCCTTAGCCCTTTTTTAACCTTGATCCCCCAAGGTTGAAACCGGTGGAAGGAATGCATGGAGGCGGTTGCCATGCTTGGGCTGTTGAAGCGCATCGTTTCCTGGTTTTCGGAAAGGCCTGCGGCGGCGGCCCCGGCAAGGGCGCCGGCGGCCGGCGCCCCGGTCACGGTTTCCATGCTTGAGCTGGGGCCTGATGGGACGGTTTTCCGCCAGCGACTGAGGGCCGTGCTGGGGCCGCGCGAAGCGGCCGCCGCCGGTTGTGTCCAGTTCGTCGGTCTGGACGGTCTGAAGGAAAAGCTGGGCCCGCGCTGGGGTGCCGCACAGTCCCGTGTGCATGCGCTGGTTGAGCGTCTGTTGCGCCAGACACTGGCGTCCGAGGATGTCTATTACGCCTATGGCAGTGAGACCTACGTCGTCGTTTTCGCTCGGCTGAACGCCACCCAGGCCTCTTTGGTCTGCGCCAAGATAATGCAGGAGTTGCAGCGTCTGTTGCTGGGGGAACCGGATCTGGGGAGCATCATCGTGCGCACGGCGGCCCGCGAGGCGTCGGGTGCCCTGGTCCTGAAGCCCGAACGGTTGGCGGACCTGTTGGGCAAGATGGCGGCTCAAGCCCGACCCGTGCCGGCGCTATCCGGTGCTGACCAGGCGCCGGCCGGCGTGGTGGCGATGCCTGTTCAAACCAGCATGGCCCAAATCACCATCGCTCAGGCAGCAACGGCCAGGGCCGCCGCCGCCCTGGCGGAGGTCGGTAGGTCGCTTACGGTAAACGCCAATGACGCCGCCGCGGGCCTGATCGCCGGGGCATCCGCCGATGGCTTGCGCGATGGGTGCGATCCCTGGGCCCACCTGCGCCCGGTCATTGGGCCGCCGGAAGTGGCCTATCGTCCTGTCTGGGATGTGCGGAGCCAGGCGCTTGGCCTTTATGTCGCCAGCCCTCGCCGTTCGCGGGTGGGGGGACGGCAGTACGTCTACGGCTACGAGGCGATGGCCTGTGGCGTGGGGGGCTCGGGAACCGCTGCGGAGATGCAGGAAATCCTGGATCTGGATCGTCAGACCTTGCGCGATGCCGTGGATGCGTATCTGGAGTTGTATGATAATCGGTTCCGCTATTATCTGGCGCTGCCAGTGCATTTCGAAACCCTGGCCGGCGGCACGCGGCGGCGTGCCTATCTGGAGCTTGCCAGCCATATCCCCGCTCATCTGCTGCCCTTCATCACCTATCACCTGATGGGGGTGCCTGATGGCGTGCCGGTGGGCCGCCTTACGGAATTCGTCAGTGCCCTGCGTCCCCTGGGGCGGGCGGTGCTGGTTTGCGCCGACCTGTCCCCCCATCCCTTCGCCACCTTCGCCACCGCCGGTGTCAAAGGGGTCGTGCTGTCCCTGTCGGCGCCGGTTTCCCGTGCCCGCCTTATCCAGGATCTCCACCTCGCGGCGGCGGAGGCGCGGCGGCGCAACCTGCTGATCCTGGTCGAAGGCGTCGATACGCCCGATAGGGAGAAGATCGCCGAGGAGGCGGGCTGCGCTTTCATGGCCGGCGATTTGATCGGCCCCTGGGTGGACTTCCCTGGCCACGCCACCCGCCGATCACGCGCCGACATCCTGGACAATGGAATGCTGTTGGACCGGTGAGGGGGCCATCCGGGTCAGGGGCGGCCGGACATGGCGGTCAGACCCCGATTTCCAAAAAGCCCGGACCGTCCACCACCAGGATACGGGCATCCTTGACCAGGTCGGTGGCGTCAAACGGCATGCGCCGGCTCCATCGCGTCGGCAAGAGCCTCCATAAATTCCTGAACATTCAGCGGCTTGGTCAGGTAACGGCGAAATCCTGCCCGCAAGCCCTTTTCAATTTCGCGGGGAAGGGCGTTGGCGCTCAGCGCGAGGACGGGAATGTCCCGCGTTTCCTCGCGGTCCTTCAGACGGGCCAGAACATCGAAGCCGTTCATGCCCGGCAGGTTGATATCCAGAATGATGACGTTGGGCTGGTGGCCCACGGCCAGATCCAAGCCGGTCACCGGATCGGCCGCCACCAGCAGCTTGGTGCCCGGCAGCGTTTCCATCAGGTCGCGCATCAACTGGATGTTCGATGGATTGTCCTCGACATACAGCATGGTGCGGGGCTTGGCATGGAGCGGCGGCTTGCTTTCGGCGCCAGGTGTACGGGCTTCCGGTACCGGGGTCAGCGCCACCGGCAGGCTGACGGTGAAGGTGCTGCCCTCCCCCAGCACGCTGGTCACCTCGATCGTGCCGTCCATGGCGGACAGCAGCCGGCGGGTGATGGCAAGACCGATGCCGGTGCCGGGGATATCGCTGTATTCCTGACCCAGGCGGTTGAAGGGTTGGAACAGGTCACCCAGCTTTTCCGTGGCGATGCCTTGGCCGGTATCCTGAACCGACAGGGCCAGCCGGCCCGGCACGGATGAGGCGCCCAGCGTGACGCGGACCGCGCCGCCGGGACGATTGTACTTCACGGCGTTGGATAGCAGGTTGGTGACCACTTGGATCAGGCGCGTGCGGTCGGCCAACACGGACGGCGTCACCTCGGGCAGGATGGTGGCGACGGTGACCCGCGCCCTTTCCGCCACCGGTTGCAGCGATGTCAGCGCGTCCTCGACCACCAGGCGCGGGTCCACAGGTTCCAGCGACAGGGGCAATTGACCGGCTTCGATGCGGGCCAGGTCCAGGACTTCATCGATCAGGTGCAGCAAGTGGTTGCCGTTCTTCACGATCTGCTGGATGCCGCGTTCCTGCTTGGGCGTCAACGGCTCCCGCGCCTTGTTGTAGTCCATCAATTGGGCGAAGCCCAAGACGGCGTTCAGCGGCGTGCGCAGCTCATGGCTCATGCTGGCCAGGAATTCGGACTTAGCTTGGTTGGCGGCCTCCGCCCGGCTGCGGGCGGCCGCCAGGTCGCGCGTGCGCTCCGCCACCGCTTCCTCCAGACCTTCGCGCACGCGCAGCAGCTCCTCCTCCGCCCGGCGGCGCTCATCAACCTCAACCTCCAAAGCCCGGTTGATGGATTTCAGGCGCTGGGCCTCCCGTTCCGCCGCGGCGTTCAGGCGGCGGTCGGCCAGGGCGGCCACCAGCGCCAGCATCAGCAGGCCGTAGGTGGCGCCGGCGACGATGATGGCCAGCGGTTCGCGGTCCACGTCGGTGGGGGCGGGGGTCAGCGGATCCAGGGTCAGCACCGTAGCTGCCATCCCGGTGTAGTGCATGCCGCAGATGGCGATGCCCATGACCAGTGCCGCCAGCGCACGGTGCCAGCCTTGCTTCAAGCTGACGGATAGCATCAGGGCCACCGTCGCGGCGGCCATGGCAATCAGCACTGACAGGGCGAACAGGCCCGGCCGATAGGCGATACGGCCAGGCGCCTCCATGGCGGCCATGCCGGTGTAGTGCATCGCGGCGATGCCCAGGCCGACGACGGTGCCGGCCAGGGCGAAGCGGGTGACGCTGCCGCGGCCGTGGCGCACCGCCTCCAGGCCCGCCGCGACGAAAGCGACGGCGGTGATCAGTGAGGCCAGGGTGAGCCCAGGCTCCCATGCGATGGGAACCGCGACCCGCAACGCCAGCATGCCGATGAAGTGCATGGCCCAAATGCCGCCGCCCAGCGCGCTGGCGGCACCCATCTGCCAGGCCAGCCGTGACCGGCCGACGCTGCCGGTCATGCGTTCCGCCATGTTCAGGGCGACGAAGGACGCGAAGACGGCTGTGACGCAGGACAATAGCACCAGCCACGGATTGTGGCTGAAGGCGATGCCTTGATCATCCGCGCTGAAGCACAACCCCGGGAAAACGACCCGCATCGACCTGCCCCTAAAATCCCACGCCTGGCCAAGACAGCCAGACCGCGCCGGCCCCACCCGGATCCCGCAGCCATTTCGGTGGAACCGCCTCCTGGAAAAGGAACGGTTTGGCCGAAGATGCATCGAGCGACGATACCATTGTACCGTCCGAGGGGCATGGTCCGAAACGCGTTATCGCCCAAGACCGGTATATCCAGCACCGATATACAAGGCGTTACCGGCGTCCCAGCCTCTCGCCCGCGCGGCGGACCGGAGGTGTTGGCGACGCTTTACACCCTTGGAAACCGCGTCAAATGACCCAGCCACGGGGGTTCACGATGGGCTTGGCGTCTATGGCGCGGACCAGTCCCACCACCACCCGCACCGCCGTCCAGATGCCGCCGATGAATAGGGTGATGAATTCCATCCCGACGATACGCAGGGCCAGTGCGCTGACCGCGAACAGGATGCAGACCCAGAAGGTGCGGATGGCGAAGGTCATGTGGCCTTCATAGATCGTGCCGGCGAAATCCGGCCGCTTGACGTAGGCTATGATCAGACCGACGGGGAACGCCCCCACCAGATAGAGGAAGTGAATGAGGATGGACCAAAGCCGCGCTTTGTCGCCTTGGGCGGGCGAGCTGACGGGGAACCCGGTAACGCTCATCACGCGTCCTTCCAGAGGGGCTGCCGAAATAGATCTTTAGAACCGGGTGGCGACCTGAAAAGGGCTAGGTAAGGGCCGCTATCCAATATCGGTGCGCACACCTGATCCGTGACGGAAAACTCATATAGGGCCCGTCCGTTTGCGCGCCACTATTTTCGCGAAATCATCTTGGGAATTTCGGGTAGGCTGAAGCATTAATGCATTAACAAACAAATTTGTTTGGTGGGCCGCGACCGGTTATTGTAAATAAAAAATTAATGGAGTGTGTTTTTTTCCTTGAGAACGAAAGAGTGCCGATCATGATTGCCACCGCCCTTTGCGCCTATGGCTTGTCCGGCCGGGTGTTCCACGCCCCGCTTATTCTGGCGGAGCCGGCCCTGGCCCTGCACACCATCCTGCGCCGCTCCGGCGCTGACGGGACGGAACCGTCGGGCACCCGCGTGGTCGCCGACTTTCAAGCCCTGCTGGACGATCCCGCGGTCGAACTGGTGGTGGTCAACACCCCCAACAGTCTGCATTTCCCCATGGCCCAGGCAGCGTTGGCCGCCGGCAAGCATGTGGTCCTGGAAAAGCCCATGACCATCACCCTGGAGGAGGGGCGACGACTGATCGCCGCGGCCAAGGCCGCCGGTCGCCTGCTGGCCGTATTCCATAACAAGCGCTTGGACGCTGAATATTTGACCTTGGGCCGCCACCTCGCGGCTGGCGACCTGGGCCGCCTGGTGGAGGTGGAATGGCACTACGACCGCTATCGCGCCCATGTCACGCACAAGCGCTGGAAAGAGGATGAGCAACCGGGGGCCGGAACTTGGTTTGATCTGGGCATACACCTGGTGGACGGCATGTTGCGCCAATTCGGCCGGCCCCGGTCGGTCGCGGCGGAGATGCGGTCGCTGCGCCGTCCGGACGGCGCCACCGATTATTTCGACGTTCGTTTCCGCTATCCGGACCACCGGGTCATCCTGCGGTCCAGCACCTATGTGCGTGAGGCGGGGCCGGTGCTGGTGGCGCACGGCGACAAGGGGTCGCTGGTCATCCCCAAGGGGGACGTGCAGGAGGCGCAGATGGCCGCCGGCCTCAAGCCTGGCGACGCCGGCTGGGCCGAGGTCACCACGCCCGCCCTGCTGCATACCGAGCGCAACGGGACGGTGGTGCGGGAGGAGGTGGCGCTGGAGGTAGGCCGCTATCAGGACTTCTACCGCAATGTGGCCGACGCCCTGGCCGGCCGCGCGCCGCTCGTCTTCGGGCCTGAGTCCGCGTTCGAGGCTCTCGCCCTGGTCCACCGCGCCATCGAGGCGGCACAGTCGCCTGGCCTGAGCTGCGACATCGCTTACGAATAAGGGCTCTGTTCGCATCGCCTTGATCCGATTGGAAAAGAGATCGAAAAAAAACAATCCCTATCTCATCGGAAATCAGTCAGAGCCCTTACTTGACGTGGATTCACACTTACAGTTCACAGCCTAGTTGTTGATTTCCAAAAGAGATGCCACACATTGCCCTGTTGTCTGAACGCTGTACGAAACACGGTAAATTGGTTTGTTTACCAATTCGGCACTTAATGCCAGCGAATACATAGCTTTCCCGGCGTCGGTAGTGAGATCAATATATATTGTGTCATATAGGCATTGCACCGAAGGGGGGGAGGTGAAGTGCACATATGCGGCCGTCGTGCCTTGAACGCCTATTCGGTCAATTTTTCTATCGAGGTCAGTAATGTAATTATCTGCAAACGCCGCGCTTGGGATAAACGTCATAAGAAAACAAACAAGTTTTTTGGCCATTTTATTGCCCTATCTATTATCAATAATGCGTAGCTTTTTTTTAAAACAACATGAGCTCGCCTGCAACGCCAGAATCGTTGCTCCTGTCACCAAGACCACGGGCCACGTTCTTGTCCTTCACGCTTAGGACTGGCACGGCCACACCCCGACCGCGTCCACGCCGACACAGGCTATCGTGGTCGCCATCAAACCTATCTTCAAGGTCGAGCACCGCAAGGGCCGCCGCAGCGACATCATGAACGCAGTCCTCGCCACCGCAGGACTTAACTTCCATCTCCTCGTCAGCTAGCTCAAAGCCCGTTATAGTGCCATCTTCAAGAGTCGTAAGCCTAAGGCGCCCCAATCAGCTCAAATTTGGCTAAACATAGTTTTTTTACACGGGCAACCCTTCGTGTGCAAACAAAATTTTGCGACGATTTACTAACAGTATTGATAAGGGGAAAACTCCGGGCGGATCAGGAATGATACCTTTGTTGCCCCCCCCCGATGCTAAGCACAGAAAGTGAAAAAATCCGCCATTCTGGCGCATCAGGTATCGACTATTCTGCAGCCTGTGAGTCCGGGTTTTCCCTGCTATTTACAGTGGAGCTAAGTACGTGTTTTTGAATGGAGAAGGCCGGCATCGCGTTTCAGCAATGCCGGCCTTCCTTCTTTGTCGCCGGGAGGGGCTGACGCTAAAGGATGCGTGTCAGGCGACGGTCAGACGGACATCGACGTTGCCGCGGGTGGCGTGAGAGTATGGGCAGACCACGTGGGCCTGTTCGACCAGGCTGCGGGCGGTGGCGTTGTCGATGCCCGGCAGAGTGATGGTCAGCGCGACATCCAGGCCAAAGCCCGTGCCATCCTCTCGTGGACCGATCCCCACCTGGGCGCTGACGGTCGCATCCGCCGGGATCGTGGTCTTGGCCTTGGCCGCGACGAACTTCAAGGCGCCCAGAAAGCAAGCGGAATAGCCCGCGGCGAAAAGCTGCTCGGGATTGGTGCCGTTGCCACCGGCGCCGCCCAGTTCCTTGGGCGTGGTCAGCTTGACGTCCAGGACGCCGTCGACGGACTTGGCCTGGCCTTCACGGCCGCCGGTGGCGGTAGCGGACGTGGTGTAGAGGATGGGCATGATCATCTCCGTGGTTTCATCTTGAGCGCCCGGTTCCAGGGCTGAGGCTCGGGACGTTGGTTGGTGGAGGAAGAATTGCGCAATAATAGATTGCGCACAATGTGTCAGCCAACATGATCGATATGCGCAAATTAATTGTGCACAATCTATCATGGGGTGCTACTCTCGCCGTGGCCAGCGCCCGGTACGCGGGCGTCCCGGAAGAGGAGGGCGTCATGGCTCAGGATGTGCGCCCTCAGGGCATGGACCAGACTGGTACCGAAGAGGTTGGTGCTGGCGCGGATGCGGCCGCGCTGCTGCGCGATCAGTTGTGTTTCAGCATCTATTCCGCCGCCCATCTGTTCAACCGAACCTATAAGCCGCTCCTGGAACGGGTGGGCCTGACGTATCCGCAATACTTGGTCATGTTGGTGCTATGGTCCGGGGATGGGATCACCGTGAAGGAGATCGGGGCGCAGCTTGACCTGGATTCCGGGACCTTGACGCCGTTGCTTAAGCGGCTGGAGGTGGCTGGCCTGGTCAGCCGGCAGCGCGATCCCCGGAATGAGCGTCTGGTGCGCGTGACCTTGACGGATGCAGGCCGTGCCCTTCACACCAGGGTGGGCACGGTTCAACGGGCAATCTTTTGCGCCACGGGCATGAGTGTGGATGGGTTGAAGTCCCTGAAGGGGCAGGTGGACGGCCTGCGTGCCGCCCTTCAGGCCCATCTCGGGCCGGCCGACGCCGAAGATTGATCGCACCCTTGGTGCAGGGCCCGCACCCCCGCCATCTGGTCGGGGATGGGCCGAATGGGGGGCGATGGGGATCGCGGTGACCTTGCCGCGAAGGAGGCTGCCAGAGCCGGTCCTCAAGTGCCGCCGGATCACCCATCGCGTTAGAGAAGATCGCCCAAAGGTGGAATCGCCTTTGGGCGTGAAGCTGCTCGCGGTCAGACTCAGCTATAGCCGGCTGTGGTTCCGATTAAACGCAGCCGGCTATAGTGCCATTGTGGCGCAGTCTCGCACCCATGCGCCTCGGGCCGGTTTAGTGGCTGCGGGGGGGGGGCAGGGCCTGCCCTTCAGGCGCGCCGAAAGGGCGGCCGAACCGGGGGCAGCATGCCAAGCGCGGTCGCCACCGGTCCATCCTCCCGCCAGCCATCGTTTCCATAAGTGGCGAACAGGGCCCGGGCCTCTCCATACGCGGACAGTTGCACCAGCCGAATGAACGCCACCTTGGCGATATGGGTCATGAGATCCGGCCGTTCCCGGAATGCGCCGCCAGCGGTGAGCCGGGCGATGACGGCCTTCACCTCCAAGGCGTTTCTTGCGGCTTTCAACTCGTTTTCCGCCTCTGCCTTGGCGGCCATGTCGGCGATGATCGTCAAAGCGATGGCCAGCGGCTCTTCCGCACGCCAAGAATCATTTCCCAATTCCTTGAACAGGGTTTTCGCCTCCTCGAAGGCGGACAATTGGGTAAGACGGATCAGGGCCAGTTTTGCCCCCTGAGTCCGCAGGCCCGGCCATTGTCGCAATGTTTGCACATCCATACTGTTCAAGGCTTGCCACACACCTGAGGCATCGACAGCATTCTCGAGAGCCTCCCTCATAGCCCTGGCGGCTCGTGGCAAGTCACTGCGGCATAGATCGACCAGCTCCGGCTTTATCCGCTCCAGCGGGATGGTGCCCGTATTGGCGGGGGGCAGGGCGTGCACAGCGTTCGCCAGTGAGTCTCTGAGCTCGTCCTGTTCTGCGGGCGACAAGAGAAAGCCGTCCGTTGCCGGCGCTTGGCCGATGGCGTCAACCAGGGGGCGGATGTCCGCCCCCTGGCCGGCCAGACACCCCAAGGCGAGACGCAGTGCCACCGGAACCAGCATCCCCGCCTCGCCATTGTCCATTCCCACCCCCTGCAATACTTGCCGCATGGTGACGCCGGTTGTGGCGGCCGCGGCGGCGTAGAGGGCGGCGCGTCCGGCATCGCCTTCCAGATTGTTGGCCAGGATGGCGCGGAAGTAGAGCAGGCCCGTCAGATTGGTGGGGGCCGCCGCAACATAGCCCTCTATCGAGGGCGGTTGGGGCAGGTCCAGCAATGCTTCCGGCCGGGACAGGTCGAGGCCATACTGCCGCAGGGCGGCGTCGGCCAGCATCGAGAATTCGGCCATCGCCTCCTGGTAGTCCCCGTGATTCACCAACTCCTTCAGCAAGCGGTACCGCAGGCCGCTTTCCAGCCGCGGATATAGAGCCGTGCCCGAAGCCGGTGCCAGACGCCGCTTTAAATACGTGCGGTACAGGTCTCCATGCGTCCCGCTTTCGACGCCTGGCGGCAATGGCGCGTGCGAGGCATGGGCCCACAAGGTGCCGCTGGCGGCCCGGACACGCACATGGCTGAAACCGACAGCGCGCAGGATCCGCTCCAGGCTGGTGCGGGTGAACAGCGTCAGGTGCAGGCTGGGGCTGACGAGCGGGGACAGCATGGCCATGGGTGTCTGCGGTGCCAACGCCTCGCCGTCGGGCGTGGTCAGGACCAGGACGCCCTGATCCTTCACGCCGCGGCTGAGGGTGCGCAACAGGGAGACAGGGTCGGGCACGTGTTCGATCAGTTCGGTGGCCGACACCACGTCATAACCGGCTTCCGGCAAGGGGGTGTCGTCCTGGAAATAATCCAGCACGATGTCCAGGCCCAGCAGCTTGCGGCCCACCGCCGCCATCAGCGAGGGGTCGTAACCCTTGGCCTTCCATCCCAGGGCGACCTGTGCGTAGTCACTGACGAAGCCGACGCTGCCGCCAATCTCCAGCAGGCTGCCCGTGCCCGGGCGCATCCATCCCAGCGGGGCCAGCATGGCATCCAGGCCGGCGCCAACCTCCAGATAGAAATCTGTTCCGTAGTCGCAGGGCGGATCATCGGGAATCGCCCCCTGTTCGTAACTGGCCACGCGCCGATCGGGGGAGAAGCGGGCGTCGCAGGTCCCGCATCGCAACAATTGCCAGTCGCTTCCCTGAAGGCCGCCACCGGGGACGAGCAGGGCTTCGGCATGAGGGCCCACCGCGTCGCAGACTGGGCAATGGGCGGCGACCGGGCGCGCGTCGGGGGAAGGCCAGATGAAGTGCATGAAGCTGGGAATACCCTGTTGAGGAGCTGAACTCCGGGGAATGGTTCTGAATGATGGCCTAATGCGTCGCGGCCCGTATAATCCAAGCCAAGTTTGTGCCCGAGCGGCCGTGCGCTTGTCCAGTGACAGGGCCGTTCCGGCGTGTGGATGGGACGCAGGCGCCGGTCCGGGCGCGAGGGATTGGTCGGGGCATGTTCCGCGTATTGTTTCTGCACCGCGATTTCCCGGGGCAATTCCGCCACCTCGCCGGCGCCCTGGTGGCTGATCCGCGTGTCGAGGTCCGAGGGCTGGGAGAACGGGTGGAGACGGCCCTGCCGGGGTTGGTTCCAACCTTGTACGGTCCTGTGCCGACGGTGGCGCCGGAGACCCATCCGTATTTGCACCGCGTCGCTGATTATGTCGCGCGGGGGCAGGCCGCGTTGGTCGCCGCCTTGACCCTGGCCCGCGGCGGCTACCGCCCGGACCTGATCATCGGCCATGCCGGCTTCGGCGACACCCTTTACCTCAAGGACCTCTGGCCGGACGTTCCCGTGGTCGGATATTTCGAGTTCTACTATCACGGGCATGGGGTTGATCTTGGGTTCGACCCTGAGTTCCCCTGCAGTCTCGACGATGTGGCCCGCGTCCGCACCCTGAACGCCGTCAATCTGCTGGCTCTTGAGGCGGCCGACCTTGCGGTTTCTCCCACGCGGTGGCAGCGCGACCTGCACCCCATGCCCTTCCGGGAGAGGATCCAGGTGTTACACGACGGTGTCGATACCGGACTCGCCCGCCCCTTGGCCGTTGCCGCCTTTCCACTGCCGGGTGGGCGAGTGCTGACGCCTTCCGACGAGGTGGTGACCTATGTCGCCCGCGATCTTGAGCCGTATCGCGGATTTCATGTGTTCATGCGTGCCCTGCCGGCGATCCTGCGGCGGCGGCCACGGGCGCAGGTCGTCGTTGCCGGCGGTGATGGCGTCAGCTATGGCGTCCCGCCGACCGAGGGGGGCGGCTGGCGCGGCCGTATGATGGCCGAGGTCGGCGGAAATCTGGATTTGAGCCGGGTTCATTTCCTGGGGCCGGTGGACCATGGCCGGTTCCTTGACCTGATGCGCCTATCCAGCGCCCACGTCTATCTCACCTATCCCTTCGTGCTATCCTGGTCGCTGCTGGAGGCCATGGCCTGTGGGGCCCTGGTCGTCGCGTCCGCCACGCCACCGGTCATGGAGGTGGTGGAGGATGGTGTTAATGGGCTGCTGGTGCCCTTCTTTGAGTCGGCCACTTTAGCCGACCGGGTGGTGGAAGGGCTGGAACGTGGTGCCGTGCTGGCGCCTCTGCGACAAATGGCGCGGCGAACGGTCGAAACGCGGTTTGATGCGCGGACCCAGGCCATCCCGGCGTGGCGGCAGGCGCTATTGAGCCGGTTTGGCTGCCCAGCCGGGGGCAACTAATTCGTCAAATCATTTAAACCGGGGATTAACTGGCCGCAAAATCCGTTCGGGCCACATGTAGAATTTGCCGTTTCTTTTACGGGTGCGGTAAGGTCGCGGCCGAAGAGGACCGGCCGCCGTCCAAGGGGGAGGCGGATCGGTCCATTGGGGTTGCTGTACGGCGGATGATGTGAGCGCAGATTCTACGACCATGAACGCGACCATCGTGGACCACACGATGCTGACCGCCCTGCTGCTCGTCGCGCAGCATCACGGCGTCCATCTCTCGCGAGAGCAGCTGGTGCGGACCTATGCCTCGGGGGAGGAGGAGGTCAACCGCGCCGTCCTGGTGCATGCGGCTGAGGAAAAGGGCTTCCAGGCCCGGGCGGTCCGCATGAATTGGCGGCAGCTGATGCGCCTGGGGCGGGCGGTTCCGGCCATCCTGTGCCTGAAGGATGGCAGCGCGTTGGTGCTGAACGGCGTGTCGCCCAGTGTCTCCCCGCCCGTCGCCTACGTCCGCGATCCAGCTGCGGCCAACCAGGTTCGTCCGTTGGACGAGATCGCCCTCGACGAGATCTGGGCGGGCGACATTATCCTGGTGAAGCCCAAGAATACCGAGGAGGAGGAGCAGGGCCTATTCGGTCTGCGGTGGCTTATCGGTGAGATTTTGCGTGAGCGCCGTATCTTCCGCGACGTCGGTGTCGCCGCCTTGATCATGAGTATTTTTGCGCTTGTGCCACCGCTGGTTTATATGATCGTCGTCGATCGTATCCTTGTGCACCAGCGCATGTCCACGCTGGTCGTTCTGGCTGTCGCCGTGGCGTTTATCGTGGTCTTCGATACCATTTTCGGTTGGCTACGGCGTTACCTTATCGCCGAAGGATCCGCCCGTGTGGATGGGCGTCTTACGGCGTTCATCTACGACCGGCTGCTGGGCTTGCCGATCGAGGTTTTCGAATCGCTGCCCACGGGGCTCATCACCCACCGTCTGAACGAGATGTGGCGCATTCGCAATTTCCTGACGGGACAGCTGTTCGGCACGGCCTTGGACACCCTGACCTTGTTCCTGCTGATCCCCGCCATGTTTTTCATGAACGCGATCCTCAGCCTGTGGGTTCTTGGCATCGCTTGCTTGATGTTCCTCGTGGTTTTGCTCTACATGCCGACGATTGGCCGCTATCATTCGAAGGTCGTCGATGCCGAGACCCGTAAGAATTCGTTCCTGATCGAGACCGTTCACGGCATGCGGACCGTGAAGTCCTTGGCTCTGGAAGGCAGCAAGCGGCGCGGTTGGGACGCGCGGGGGGCTTTGGCCGTGCGGGCCAACCGCAATCTGGCGATGATCGCCAACCAGCCTCAGACGATATTGCAGCCCCTTGAGAAGTTGACTTACGCCGGCACCCTGCTGCTCGGCAGCTATATGGCCCTGTCGACGGACCAGTCGGCGCTGGCGGGGTCGCTCGTGGCCTTCACCATGCTGGCTGGCCGCGCCACCCAGCCGCTGGTGCAGATCGCCGGCATGCTGCAGCAGGTGCAGGAAGTGCGCGGCGCCGTGGGGCAGGTCGCCTCCATCGTCAACATCCCGCCGGAGGAACTGCGCGCCGATCATGGCCTGCGCCCCCGGTTCCGTGGCCATATCAGCTTCGAGGATGTCAGCTTCCGCTACTCGGGCGCCCAGAATAAGGCGCTGGACCGCGTGACCGTTGATATCCCCAAGGGTAGCGTGGTGGGCGTCATGGGGCGTAGCGGTTCGGGCAAGACCACGCTGACCCGACTGTTGCAGGGCCTGCACCAGGACTATGACGGGCTGATCAAGATCGATGGCGTCGATCTGCGGCAGATGGATATCTCCCATCTACGGTCCAGCTTGGGCGTGGTCTTGCAGGACAATTTCCTGTTCAGCGGCACCGTGCGTGAGAACATCGCCGCCGCTCGGGCGGACGCCTCGTTCGAGGAAATCATTGAAGCCGCGCGCATGGCCGGCGCCGAGGAGTTCATCGAGCGCCTGCCACGCGGCTATGACACCTTCCTGGCCGAGGGCTCAACCAACATCTCGGGCGGCCAACGTCAGCGCATCGCCATCGCCCGGGCGCTGCTGGTCAATCCGCCCATCCTGATATTGGACGAAGCCACCAGCGCACTGGATCCCGAAAGCGAAGCGATCATCAACAACAACCTGACGCGCATCTCCGACGGCCGCACCATGGTGGTCATTTCCCATCGCCTGACCTCGCTGGTCACGTGCGATGTGATCGTGGTGATGGAGCGCGGGCGGGTTTACGACGTCGGCACCCATGAAGAATTGCTCCAGCGGTGCGATATCTATCGCCACCTCTGGTTCCAGCAGAATCGCCATCAAAACTCCGGAGTTCCCAATGAGCGCGCGCTCTCTGGTCCCGACACGCGGGACTGACGCCGTCGTCTCCCAAGCGATCAACGACTTCCAGTCCGAGATTGCCGCCGTCGTGGGGGCCCCGTATCCCAGGCCGGTCCGGAGCACGCTGTACACGCTGTCCGCCATGGTGGCCGTCGGCTTGGTCCTGATTTCCGTGGTCAAGCTGGATGAGGTCGTGACGGCCCCTGGCAAGGTGGTGTCGCGCACGCCCAGCATGGTTGTCCAGCCGCTCGACACCTCCGTCGTGCGCGCCATCCTGGTGCGGCCTGGGCAGGAGGTGAAGAAGGGCGACCTGCTGGTGACGCTCGACCCGACCTTCACGACCGCCGACGCGTCGCAACTGCGTCAGCAAGTGGCGTCGCTGACGGCCGAGGTTGCCCGCCTGGAGGCGGAGCAGGCGAGGGGGGTCTACGATCCCGGCGATAACGCTTCCACCCAGGCGTTGCTGCAACTGTCGGTCTGGCGGTCGCGGCAGGCGGAATACAAGGCCAAGCTGGCGAACTATGATCAGAAGATCGAGTCCGCGCAGTCCACGATGGTGCGCAGCCAGCGCGACATGGAATACTTCAAGTCCCGCGTCGCCGTGACCGCGGAAATCGAGGACATGCGCTCCAGGTTGGAGAAGAAGGAATATGGCAGCCGCCTGAACACCCTGTTGGCCCAGGATAACCGCACCGAAATGATGCGCAACCTGGCCAGCGCGGAACAGCAGGCGCGCTCCGCCGCCCACGATCTGGAGGCGATCCGTTCCGAGCGGGAGTCCTTCCTGCATCAGTGGCAGGCCGATCTGGCGACCGACCTCTCGACCAAGCGGACCGACCTTCAGAAGGCCAGCGACGACCTGGCCAAGGCGGAAAGGCGCAGTGATCTGGTCGAGATGCGCGCCCTGGACGATGGTTCGGTCTTGAGCGTGAACCCGGACATCTCCGTCGGCTCCGTGGCCAAGACCGGCGACATGTTGGTCACGCTTGTGCCGGCCAACGCGCCGCTTGAGGCGGAAGTCGACGTTGACGGCGCAGACCAGGGGCACATCAAGCTGGGCGACAAGGTCGAGATTAAGCTCGACGCCTACCGCTTCGTCGAACATGGCACGGCCAAGGGTATCCTGCGCAGTGTCAGTGACGACAGCTTCACCCGCCAGGACAATGGACAGCCCACCCAGCGCCGCTTTTTCAAGGGGCGTATCGAGATCACGGAGGTCAATCTGCGTGACGTGGCTGGCGGGGTGCACCTGGTTCCGGGTATGCCCCTGAGTGCGGACATCATGGTGGGCAGGCGCACCATCCTGATGTACATGATGGAATCCGTGCTGCGTCATGCGTCCGAGGGGATGCGCGAGCCTTGACGGGCATCATGAGAACCCTTCGGCCGCGTGAGAGGGCGCGTTCGGTGACATGACGCTGATAGACCGGGCATTGACGTGGCGTCCAGGGCGAGGGACCGCGGCGTGGTCATTGGCGGTGGCGCGTCGGCTGGCCGCACGGGGAGACGCGGTCGGGGCCGCCCGGGCGTTGGTGTCCGCCGCCCGGGCGGGCTCCGCCGTCGCCATGCGGGACTTGGCAGAGGTGTTGCAGCGGGGCCAAGGCGTCTTGCCTGATCCCGCGGCGGCACTCCGTTGGAATACCGCCGCGGCGGAGGCTGGGGATGCCGAGGCCCAAAGTCGGCTGGCGGCCCTTTACGCCAATGGCGTGGGCAAGCCGCCGGGTGAGGAGGATGACCGGCCCCGCGACGCCTTCTACTTGCCTCAGGATCTGGCTGTGGCCCGAATCTGGGCGGAAAAAGCGGCGCGGCAAGGCCATGTCGAAGCCCAGGTCCTGCTGGGATGGTTGTTATCTCGGCGCAGTGGTGACGATGGGGACCCGCAGGCTGCGGCCGATTGGTACCGGCGGGCAGCAGATGCCGGCAGTCACGCCGCCAAGGTGGGGCTGGCGCTTATCCTGGCGAGCGGAGATCTGGGCGAACCCGATCCCGTGGGGGCCTTGCGTTTGCACGAGGAAGCGGCGGCCGTTGGCAATCCCACCGCTCTATATTATATGGCCATGGCCTACCTTACTGGTCAGGGCGCGGATCGGGATCCGGAGCGCGGTCTTCTGGCGCTGAGGCGGTCTGCTGATGCCCAAGTGGTCGCGGCCCAGCGGGCGCTGGGCGTCATGTACATGCGCGGCCAGGATGTGGTCGCCGACGGGGCCGCCGCGGAGACTTGGCTGCGCCGGGCCGCTTTGCGCGGGGACGTGGAATCCATGGCCCTGCTGGGCGACCTGCACGCCGGCCGGCAGGCCCGCTCCCCCAGCGATATCGAAGCGGCGCAGTGGTACCAGGGGGCGGCCGACCGGGGCCATGCCGGGTCGCAGATGGCCCTGGGCCTAGCCTACATCGCCGGGCGCGGTCTGCCCAAGGACCCGTTCGAGGCCGTCCGATGGTTCGGCAAGGCGGCCGAGAGCGGTTTCGCCCCGGCCAATTTCCGTTTGGGGCTATGCCATCTCGGCGGTGAAGGCGTGCCGCAGGATTACGCCAGGGCCGGGCACTATTTCCGTTTGGCCGGGGAGGCTGGCCATGCGGATTCACTCTATAATTTGGGGGTCTTGCACTATCACGGCTATGGCCTGGAGAAGAGCGAGGAGCAGGCGATGCTCCTGTACTGCCAGGCTGCGGAAAGGGGAAGCGCCTCCGCCCAGTTCCGCATCGGTCGCGCCCACGCCACCGGCAGTGGCCTGCCCCACGATCCCGGGGCCGCGTTGAAATGGACGCGCCTGGCGGCGGAACAGGGCCACATCCCCGGCCAAGTCAATCTGGCCCGCATGCTGTTGGGGGCGGGTGACGGCTATGTCGTCGAGGCCAGGGAGTGGTTGAGCAAAGCCGCCGCTGCCGGTAGTGGTGAGGCCATGAGCACCATGGCTGAGCTGATCGCCAGTAATGACGGTCCCGAGGCGGTCGAGGAAGCTCTGTCCTGGGCGCGCCGGGCGGCCGAGGCTGGCGATCCCCGCGCCCCCCAGGTGGTGGAAACGCTCCAGGCGCGGGCCTTTCAAGGTATCGTAAGATAGAAGCGATCGGTTCAGGTTCAAGCGATGAACCGATCGCATGGCCGAAGGCTGGCCAGGCACGGGGGAGTGATGTCCTGTCCGGCGTCGCCGTCAGTCTCGGCTCGCGGGTGATCCGATCGCCGGATCGGTGACGGCCGGCCAGTCACCATCGGCGCGTCCCGCCAGACGGCGCTGGAAGCTGGGCATGGCGGCGCTGGTGATGACCAGGTCATACCAGCCCCCTGTCGGGCGGAGCGGCCATCGCATGGCGCCGCCTTCCGGGCCGGGTGTCCACGGCTTGTGGGGGCCAACATAGGCGCCGGGGGTGACGGTCACGGTGGTGCCGGCCGCCACGGTCACGCGCATCGCGTCGCCGTCAACCTTCCAGGTGATGGCAGCCGTGGGCGCCCCGCTGCCGGCGAAGGCGCGATGGAAGCCGTTGGGGGCCCGTACCCACAGATCATAGAGGCCTTCGGGACCCGCCAGCCGCCATTCGCCCGTCAAGCTGCGTCCCGCCTCAACCGTGTAGCGGCGCGGCGCGGCGTCCAGCCGCAGGCGGTCATAGACGTGGAACACGGCCCCCTGTCCCGCCCCGGCCGAGAAATCGAGACGGATGGTGCCTGCGGCCGCGTCGACATGGTCGGCGACCTCCAGCGCGTAACGCAGCCGCCGCGACGGCCGCGTCCCCGGCTCCTGCGTGGGATGCGGCGGCGCAACCGGGGCCTCGGGCACGACCTGGCCGACGATGGCGCGGGCGCGGTCGCGCGCGGGCACCGTATCCGGCAGCGCCGTCGGCCGCGTGTTGGGAGTCTTGAAGTCGAAGGCCGATAACAGATCGCCGCACACGGCGCGCCGCCAGGGGGAAATGTTGGGCTCCATCACGCCGAAGCGGCGCTCCATGAAGCGGATGATGGAGGTGTGGTCGGCGACCTCGGAATGGACCCAGCCGCCTCGCGACCAGGGCGAGAGCACATACAGTGGGACGCGCGGCCCCAGCCCGTAGGGGCGTCCGCGCAGCGCCAGGTCGTCGCCATCGGCTCCCGGGGCGGCAAGGCGATGATAGTCGTCTTCCGTCGACACGGTGCTGGCGCCAGCGAAGCCGCCGGTGGCGTCTGGATCGGGGGAAGGGGGTGCGGGGGGCGGGACGTGGTCGAAAAAGCCATCGTTTTCGTCAAAGGTGACGAACAGCACCGTGCGTGCCCACACCTTGGGGTTGGCGGTCAGGGCGTCGATCACCTGGGCGGTATAGGCGGCCCCCTGCGCCGGGCTGGACGGCCCCGGATGCTCCGACCCCTCGGCCGTTCCCACCACCCACGAGATTTGTGGAAGCCGATCGGCCAGGACGTCCTCGCGCAGTTTGTCCAGCGCCCGGGTGGACAAGCCCTTCTCGCGCAGCACGGCGCGCGACCCCGGGTCGCCGCGATAGGCCGCGCGATATTGGAGGAAGTTGGCGAGGGGATTGTCGCCGAAATTGTCCTCCATGTCCTGGTAGTGGCCCCAGCTGACGCCCGCCGCTTCCAGACGCTCCGGATAGGTGGTCCAGGAGAAGCGGGGCACGCTGGCACCATCGGGCTTCTTCAAATCGTCATCGGGGTTGTCGATCGCCGGGCCGCCGCCGCGCCCGTGCGGATCGTTGGTGCCCGTCCACAGGAACAGCCGGTTGGTATTGGTGCCGGTGTGCATGGCGCAATGATAGGCGTCGCAGATCGTGAACGCCTCGGCCATGGCGAATTGGAAGGGAATGTCCTCCCGCGTGTAGTAGCCGAGGGCGCGCTGGGTCTTGGCTTCGGGCCAATGCGCCATGCGGCCGTTGTCCCAGGCGGCCTGGGCGTTGGCCCACTGGTGTGGTGTGCCCTGCATGCGCATCAGCTCGAAATGCGCTTTTGTCGACAGGTGGAAGGGGTTGACGATGCGGGGATGCGGGTCGGTGCCGTCACGCTGGTCCCATACGGTCAAGGGCCGTCCGTCGACGGCTGGCGGCACGGGGATGGGGAAGCGGTCGCCGAAGCCGCAGACACCGGAAAGGGTACCGAAATAGTGGTCGAAGCCACGGTTTTCCTGCATCAGCACGACGATGTGGGCGACATCCTCGATGGTGCCGGTGCGCACATCGGCGGGGATGGCGGCGGCGCGGGCCAGGGCCGGCGGCAGGCCGGCAAGGGCGACACCGCCCAGGGCATGGCGGAGCAGCGAACGGCGATCGATCATGATAGTCAGCTTTCAGGCCGGAGGAGGGCGCGTTACCGGGTAACGACCAGCTTGTCGGTCAGCGTCTTCAGCGGGCACAGCTCGGCGCAGCCGGGCAGGGGCAGGACGGCGCTCCACGGTGGGGTCTCCAGGCTCAGGGGTGCCAGGGTACGGACCTGGTCCGGCGTCTGGGCCACATAGGCGACGCGGACCAGGGACTGGCCGCCAGCGTCGCGCCACACCTCCAGCCGCAGGCCGCCGCCCACGGGCGGGTCGTCCACGCCATAGCCCCGCGCCTGGAAATGCACGCCCAGCAGGCCGGTGATGGCGGCGATGTTGTCGTCATGGCCGACCAGCAGGGTGACCGGCGGCTGATCGGCGCGCGTCAGGGCGTCAGCCAAGCGCGGGGCCAGGGCCACGGCCTTGCGCGGCGCCATATAGGCGTTTCGGGCGAAGACGTCGAACTGCAGGCCGTGCAGGCGGGAGATACGCGCCAGGGCGTCGCGGAGATCCGGGCCCGTCCCCAAACGCCCCCAGGCGACCTGTTCCACCGGCATGCCTTCCAGATACTGCAAAATGAAAATCTGCGCGGCGCCGGCGGTCTGGGCGACCGGTCCCCGCAGGTCGACTCCCCGGTTATCGGCGCTGGGGGTGATGGTGGTGGGCAGATGCGCCAGGTCGCAGGCTGGCGCCGTCCGGTCGCAACCCAGGCCGCGCGCCGTCAGGGCTATGGCGGGCGCCAGCGCTGTCGGCGCGTTGCGCACGTCGCTCATTTCCGGCTCCATCGCCGCCACGGCGGCGGCGGCATCGACGGTGGCGGCGCCGGCCTCGAACGGATCGAACAAGGGGTCCAGCGTGCCTGGCGGCTTGTGGCCCACGGCCAGGGAACAGTTGGGGGCCAGGCCCTGCGCCATCGCCTCGCCCGTGCGGATGGTGCGTTCCGCCGAGTTGGTCCAGATCGCCACCCGGCCGTCCGCCGGGCAGCCCGTGGAAGGCAGCAGGCCGTTGGCCGCCAGCCATTGGCGCTGATAGGCGCCCATCAGGGTCGCCGCGGCGGCGCCATGGAGGGTCAGGTGGCTGGGCACCACCGGCCACGCCGGCCAATCGCCCTGGGCCAACCCGGGCGCGGCCTCGGTGTCCAGCGGCGCCCGAACGCCGTGGCGGACCAGCATCACCACCCGTTCCAGCCGCAACGCCTGACCGGTGGGGGAGCGGGGAACGGCGGTCGCGTCGGTGGGCGCGGCCGGGGTTCCCATGGCTGGGGTTCCCATGGCAAGGGGCGCGGCGATCAGCAGAACGCTGGTCAGGGCGAGGGGGATCAGGCGGCGGGTCACGGTATGGGCATCTTTCCAGTAGCGGAACATTAGAACACGCCTTGGGCGCGCATGGGGATGAGGGCTTGGGCCACGGCTTCCAAGCCGCCCCGGGCCGCCAGCGATTGTATTCGGGCGGCGCCCAGGCGGCTCAGCACCGGATGGCGATAGCTCCAAGCGTATTGGGCGGGATTGGCGGTATCGATGCCGAAGCGGGGCGCCAACTGGCGCAGCAGCGCATCGGCATCCTCGATCGCCGGCTCGGCATAGACCCAGTTGTGGTCGGACTGGGCATGGATCAGGCAGGCGGACCACCAGCGCGGAACGGCGGTCGCCATCGGCTCCGCCCCGGCGGCGAGGCCCGGAAGGGTCAGGCCGCCGGATGGCGCCGTCGCCAGATAGCCGGCCGCCACCGGGTCCACCCGGGCGATGATGGCGGCGGCGCGCAGCCAATGGACCAGGCGATCAGGCCGGCCCCGCTCTGGCGCCTGGTGCGCGCAAGCTTGGACGATGATCAGATCCGCCGGCAGGCGCCGAGCCATGGCTTCCGCCAGGCCCAGGATGTGATGCGCGCCGGTACGGAAGTCGCCCGCGTCCCCGTGGCCGCCCAGGGATATCTCCGGCGGCAGCCCGCCATCCGGCCGCCATACGAACAGCAAGGCTTTGGCCCAGTCATGCCACAGGGGGGCGGCGGTGATCAGGTCGTCCTGGCCGTCCAGGTCAGCGCCATCCAGGGTGCGATAGGCGGCGGCGAAGTCGCGGGCGCTTTGGGCATTGAAGGCCTCATGCACGGCCAGCCCGCCCGGCCAGGAGTGATGGCTGCCGGCATTGCCCCCGGGTGCCGCGGCGAGGGGCTGGGGCAGGTGGGGGCAGGGGCCGCCGTCGCCGGGCAGGGCCGGGAAGAGGCCGGCGATCAAGCCCTCCGGCGTATCTGCGGGGTCGGCCAGGCCCTCGGCCACCAGGCGGTCGGCGATAGCCTGGCGATCCGCATCGGTCAGGTGGGCGCGATGGGCCACGCAGGTGGCCGGATTGAACAGCGCGTCTGCCGTCGCCGCCTTGAGGGCGGGGTCGTGTAGGGTGTCCACGTCCGCGCGCAGACGGGCCAGCGCCTCCCGGGTGAGGGGTGAGGCGGCGGCCAGGGCGGCGGGATCGGCGGGGGCGGCCGCCTGGGCAGGCCAGGTCAGCAACAGGGCGGCGGCCAGGCCGAGGATCCGGGGCATCATAAGGCCTGCTGTAGGCTGAGTTGGTAGCTGCGGCCGGCGCTGATGGTCTGCACCACGGCATCACCATGGCGGCCAACGCTGGTGCGATAGGCCAGGGCGTCGCCCAGGTTGCGCACCGTCAGGCGGGCGCTCAATCCGCTACCGACGTCATAGCCGGCGCTGAGGTCCAGGCGCCGGGTCGGGTGCACCCAGGTGTCGAGCGCGCTGCCCGCCATGGTCGTTCCGCCTCCGGAAACAAAGGCCGTGCCGTAGGATTGGACGTAATCGTCGGCCCAGCGGTAGTCCAAGGCCAGATGGATGGCATCCCGGTCGTAGCGCAGCTGCACGCCGGCCAGCCAGCGGGGCGCGTATTGCACCCGTTCCACCGCATCCAGGTCGGCGTTGTTGAGGCACACGGAGGTCGTTTCCCAGCTGAGGGTGCCGGCCAACCGGAAGTGCCGCAGGCTGTCCGCCAGGGGCGCCAGCCCCTGGTCCAGCGTCAGTTCCGCGCCTGTCAGCCGCGCGGTGCCGCCGTTGGTGGGGATGCTGAGGCGCACCTGGGCGTCGCTGGTGGCGGCCCCGGTCGCCAGGCTGCCGCCGGCGTCGTACAGGTAGTTCTTCAGCCGCTTGTGGAAGAGGGCCAGTTCCAGGCGCCCATCATCCCCGGCTTCCGTCCCCGGCCATGTCCAGGCGCCGGACAGGTCGAAATTCAGGCCGTCAACGGCCTTCAGGTCGGGATTGCCGCGCGTGAGGGTCACCACCCCGTCGCTGTCCTGCGTGGCGGTGGCGTTGCCCGCCAGCTGATAGGGAGAGGGCGCGGTCTGGCTGGTCCAGATCGCGGCGCGGTAGGTGGCGTGGTCATCCGGCCGCCAGCGGGCCAGCATGCGCGGCAGCAGGGCGGTGAACTGGCTGGTGCTGTCGTTCCAGCCGTAATTGACGCCCCCTGCCGGCAGGCCATTGTTGCCCGACAGCCAGTAGCGGTTGGTCAGGTCGGAGAACTCAGCCCGGAATCCCGGCAGCAGTTCCAATTCATCCCAGGCCAGCCGCGTCTGGGCATAAGCGGCCACCGTGCGCTCCCCCCCGCTCAGGGTGTTGCCGTTCCAGGCGTCGGCCGTCCACCGGGCGGTCGTGTCGCGCTGCCGGTACAGTTGCGCCAGCCGGTCGGCGTCGACCAGCGGGAAGGTGAAATCATAGATCCCCGCCAATGGGGCGGTCAGGGTACCGGCGCGCAGGCCCACCGCCGACAGGTCGGCGAGGGTGATGCCGGCGTCAACCGCCCCCCGCCCGCCCACCAGCTGGCCTTCCTGGTCGCGGCGGTAGCTGTCGCGCTGGCTGTCGGTGATCTTGACGCCCGCCTCCAGCGTGGCGTCGGGGGCGATGGCCAGCTTTCCGTCCAGGGCCCCTCCCAGCCTGTCCTGCCGGCTGGACAGGCTGGTGATCTGGCCCCGGTTGGACACCGGCAGGCCGTCCACGCCATCGGCCAGCGCCAGGGCCGCCGCCGGCCCCGTCACCACGGGGTAGCCGTTCTGGTGACCCAGGGTCAGCCCCTGGGCCACGGTGGTGGTCGCCGGGTTCCAGAACGACATCTCGATGTGCTGGGGCCGGCCGTTCTCCCCCCAGGTGTAGAACAGCCGGGGCGACAGGGTCAGGGCGCCGGCATGCCAGTCGGCACCCACTTGCGCCGTGCCCAGCGTGGCGGTGTCGGGGTTGGTCTCGAACCAGTAGTGCACCTGGGTCTTGACGCTACGGGTCTCATAGAGGCCGTTGCCCAGCGCGACACGGGTGATGAAGCTGGGATCCCGTCCGCCCTGGAAACCCATCTGGTAGACCTCCTGATCGGTGTCGGCGGTGGCCACCGTGACATGGGCGAAGGCGCGGAAGGTGTCATTGGGCTGCCAGTCGCCCGCCAGGCTGCCGCCCCAGCGCCGTGTCTCCCCTTCCGAATATTGCACGTTCAGCGAGGTGGCCAGCAGGTTGCGGGCGGGGTCCATACCCGCCGGCGTCCGCCCGTTGGCGTCGGTCAGGCGGTATTCGAACTGGGTGGACTGGTAGGACTGCTCCACGCTGGCGAAGCGGTTGCGGCCGTAATAGCCGGTGACCGCCAGGCCCAGGCTGTTGTCCCGGCCCAGCTGCCGGGCGATGTCGACGGTGGCGAGGCCGCCGCCGGATGACCGCCCCAAGGTGGCGGAGCGTTCGTCCAGGTTGCCCTGGAGCAGCAGGCGGGTGTGCGCGCCCCCTTCCAGGGCCGAGGCCAGGCGGAGGTCGAACTGGCCGGCGGTGGCGTCGCCGTCGTCGCGCGCGTCCGGCGTCTTGGTCAGTTCCACCCCGTCCATGGCCAGGGGCGGCAGCAGGCTCAGCTGCACGGCCCGGCTATAGGGCATGCTCTGCGCCACCGACACGCCATCCAGGCGGGTGACGGCGTAGGCGCTGTCCAGCCCGCGCACGGCGGCGAATTGGCCTTCACCCCGCGCCGCCCGGTCGATGCCGCCCAAATCCCCTTGCAGGGAGGTCACCAGCACGTTGACCCCGGCCAGGCGGCCTAGGCTCTCCGCCAGGGTGCGGTCCGCCCGTTCCCGCAGGTCGTCCGTCGTCAGGCTGTCGATCAGGCCGGTGGTGGCGATGGCGGTTGGCGGCACGCCCCGGTAGGGCGCGCTCACGATCAGCACCTCCGGTAGCGGCCCCCCGACCGTGGCCACGGAAGGGGGGGGCGCGCGTTCCAGCTCGATGGCGCCGCCGTCACCCAGGCGATAGCGCAGGTGGCAGCCGCCGATCAGGCGGGACAGCGCCGTCTCGAAATCACTGATGCCCGTCAGCGGGGCGGCGCGGCAGCCGCGCACCAGTTCCGGCCGGAACAGGACGTCACGGCCGGATTGACGGGCCAGTTCCAGCAGGGCGGCGCCCAAGGGCTGTTCCGCGATGCTGAACGCCGGTCCCGCCGCCGCCCCACCCGCCGTCAGGCAGGGCAGCAGGGCGCAGGACGCCAACAGCGCCGCCGCGGGCGCGCGGCGGCGTCTGGGGGGATGGGGCTTAGCGCCGGCGGGCAATCCGGTAGTCCCCATTGGCATCCTGTCGCCAGGTGATGGGATGCAGGCGGGCCAGGGCGGCCAGGAAGCCGGCGATGTCGTCGACGCGATAGCTGCCGCTGACGCGGATGGCGCCCAGCGCCGGGTCGTCCAGGCGCAGGACGATGCCGGTGCGGGCCGCCACCTCCGGCACCACCTGGGCCAGGGGCACGTCGTCGAACAGCATGCGGCCATCCTGGCGGGCCGCCACCTGGGCCACGTTGGCCTTGCTCAGCCGTACGGGCCCCCGCCCGTCCTGATCCGCCTGTTGCCCGGGGACAAGGCTGACCAAAACTTGGCCGGTATCGCGGTCGCGGATTTCCGCCGCGCCTTCCAGCAGCACGGCCCGCACCTGGGGCCCGTGGGCGGAGACGGTGAAGCGGGTGCCGAGATCCCGCACCTCCAGCGCCCCGGCCAGAACGTGGAAGGGGCGCAGGACCTCATGCGTCACCTGGAATTCCGCCTCGCCCTGGGCCAGGTCCACCCGGCGGCCCAGCGGATCGATGCGCACATGCAGATGGGTCAGGCCACCCAGGCGCATAACCGTGCCATCGGACAGGGTCACCTGGGTATGGTCATGGGCGGCGGTGACATAGTCGGCCTCGCTCACCGCGCCATTCCACAGCCAGACCAGCACGACGGCCAAGGTGGTGGCCAGGCCGGCGGCGGGGGGCATCCAGGTGATGGGGCGCCAAGGGGGGGCGCGCCAGCGGGTGGTGCGGTGGGGCCGCGTCCGGTCGTCCGCCAGGCGCAGGCCGCGGGCACGGGTCAGGTCCGGCCGCAGGGTGCCCTTGTCATCAATGGCGCCGCTGGTGGTCCAGGCGCGCGTCACCAGATCCATGGCCGCAACGTGCCGGGTGTCGGCCACCAGCCACGCGCGAAGATCACGCTGGCCGTCGGGGTCCAGTCCGCCTTGATGAATTCGTCGCAGCCAGGCGGCCGCCGCTTCCAATATGGCTTGATCATTGTCAGTGGAGGTCAACGCGTCGGCCCCACCATCGTGCGGGCCAGATGGGCCAGGACACGTTCGATCTGCCGAGACACCATCTTGACCTCCAGGCCCAGGCGGGCGGCCACCTCCCGGTGGCTCAGCCCATCGACGCGCACCAGCAGGAAGGCGTGTCGCGCCAGGGGGTCGACATCACGCAGCGCCGCTTCCAGGCAGGCCAACTCCTGCCGGAACATGGCGGTGTGTTCGGGGGAATGGCCGCAATCGTCCACCAACTCCCCCACCGTGTCCAGCGCGTCATGGGCATCACGGTGCCGGGTGGCCCCTTGGCGGAACCTGTCGATCAGCAGGTTGTTGGCGACACGCAGCAAAAAGGCGCGCCAGTTTTCAACGCCCCGGTCGGGCGCGGCCGACAGGGCGCGCAGGAACACATCCTGCACATAGTCGTCCACGTCTTGCGCCAGGCGGACCCGGCGGGCGAAGTACCCCCGTAGCAAGCCCTGGTACGTTTCCAGGTCATCGTTTTCGGCGATGTTCGCTGGTGGGTGCCGGGTATCGGCCTTGCTATCCATATTCCCTCTCAGCCGGCCTTTAGGCACGGGGAAGGTCATAGCGGGTATTCGCTGCAAATTTATGATGGAGGCCTGCGCCATAAGCAAGGTCCCGGTGCTGATGACGCAGGGCTCGCGTCGAAATATTGGGGACGGGTGCCATTTGTGGTCCCGCCCCCAATGGAAATACTATGATCAACCAGGATCAGTAGGTGTATTTGACCGTCATCAGCGCGGTGGCGCCGCTGTCCACGATGTTGGACAGGGTCAGGCTGTTCTTCCCGATGTGCGCCCAGTAAGTGTAGTTGTTGGTGAGGTTGGAGACGGAACCGTCGATGCTGACGCCGTTGTCCAGCTTGTAGCCGACGTGCAGATCCAGCCGGTTGGTGGGGCGGACCCACATGTTGTCCCAGCTGCCGCCCTGGCCCAGGTAATCGTAATAGACCAGGTATGAGCCGGTGTAGTTGTAGGTCAGGTCGGCGGTGAAGCCGCCGATCTCATAGGACAGGGTGGCGTTGGCCAGCCAGCCGGGGGCGTTCTGGATGGGTTGGTCGGTGTCCAGGCCCTTGATGCCGGTGTCGACCACCGACCACTGGCGGGTCAGGTTGCCGCCGATGCTGAAGCCGGACATCCAGCCGGGCAGGATGGTGTCGAACTTCTGCCGGGCCGAGAACTCCATGCCGTAGACATCGCCGCTGCCACCGTTCCTCGGCTGGCTGATGCTGACCAGACTGGAGCCCGTGGTGAACGGGTTGACCAGGGTGGAGCCGTTGTCGAACAGATAGTTGGACAGGCGCTTGTAGTAACCCGCCACCGACGCCTGGCCGCCCTGGCTGTTCCGCCATTCGCCCGACACGTCAACGTTGGTGGATTCGATGGGCTTCAGGTTGGGGTTGCCCTGGGTGATGGTCTGGACCCCGGTGTCCGCGCTGGTGGACACGGTGGACGAGGCGCCCAGCTGCACCAGCGCCGGGCGGGTGTAGGACCGGGTGACCGAGGCGCGATAGACGGTGTCGTCGCTGGGGCGCCAGTTGAGCAGCAGGCTGGGCAGCGGCTCGTTATAGGTGGTCTCGCTGGTGCCCCAATGGCCGATGGTGGCGCCGCTGCTGTTCAGCACCCAGAAGGTGTTGTGGATGTCGGTGTGTTCGAAGCGGACGCCGGGGATGACCTCGACCGCGCCGAACTGAAGGTTGGCCATGACATAGGCGGCACTCACCTGCTCACGCCCCTTCAGGGTGTTGCAGTTCTGGTTGTCGGCATAGTTGCTGTTGCAGGTGTCGAAGCTGCTGGCCGTCTGATTTTGGTAGAAGTAGTTCAGCAGGGCCTGCTGGTTGACCTTGGGTATCGACCAGCTGTAGCGGCCGGGGTAGACGGAGGAATAGCTGCCGTCCGCGATGCCCAGGCTGCTCCAGGTGCTGTTGGGGTAGCCGACGGCGGAGAAGAAGGTGTTGGTCCAGTCGCGGTTGGTGACCTGGCGCGTGCTTTCCACATACTTGACGCCGGCCTGGATGAAGGACAGCGGGCCTTCGTTCGTCATGTCGTACCGGCCATCCAGCTTGGCGCCGTACTTGTCCTGCTGGCTGCCCTGTTGGGTCAACTGGCCGGCGCGGCGGGCCCACAGGCTGGTGGCCGCGTTGTTCAGGGCGTCATACATTCCGGGGCTGAACACTGGCACCGGGTAGCCGTCGTTGGTGCCCATGCCGGCGATGCCGCTGCTGAAGCGGGCGCTGCTGCTGTACTGGTCGTTGCGGATGGACGCCTCGATGTGGTTCGGGCGGTCGTTGTTGGCGGCGCTGAAGAACAGGGTGGGCGTCAGCGTGAGGGCCCCCAGCTTCTTCTCACCACCCAGTTGCACCGTGGACAGGTCGGCGCGTTCCGGATTGGTCTCATACCAGACGGCGGTGCGGTACTTGTCGACGCTGAGGCCGTACAGCCCGTTGGACAGGGCGTTCCAGCTCTTGTTGGTGCTGATGATCTGGCTCAGCGTGCTGTTCTGCACCGCGTTCTCACGCGCGAACGACCCGCGCAGGAACACCGACGTGGTGTCGTCCGGGCGCCAGTCCAGCGACAGGTTGCCGCCGTAGCGTTCCGTGCTGCCATCGGACACGCCGACGCTGATGCCGGTCTGGCGCAGGTTGGACGCCGGGTCCACGCCGGCCGGGTTGGTCTGGCCGTTGCTGGTGCTGCTGACCGCGAAGCCCCAGCCGCCGTCGTTGTGGGCGGCGTCGATGCCCGCCAATTCGCTGTTGGTGAAGTAGCGCTTGTCATAGTAGCCGCTGACATAGACGCCGAAGGCGTTGTCGCGGCCGAACTGGCTGGCGATTTCCGCCGCGGTGTTGCCGCCCAGGCCACTATTGCCATAGTCGCGGGCCCGGCTTTCCAGGCGGCTGCCGGCCTGGACGCTGAAGTGCAGCGGCTGATTGAAGTCGAAGGCGGTGGGCGTGCGGAAATCGACCGTGCCGGAGATGGCGTCACCGCTCATCGAGGCGTCGAGGGTCTTGTTGACGACGATGGTCTGCAGGCCCGACGGCGGCAACAGGTCCAGCTGGACGCTGCGGCTGTAAGGCAGGCCCTGGGCCACCTCCACGCCATTCATCATGTCCACGGCGAATTCGGAATTCATGCCGCGGACGGCCACCAGCATGCCTTCACCGCGCGAGGCGCCGTCGATGCCGCCGGCCACCGATTGCCCGGTGTGGCTGACGGTGATGCCGGGCAGCAGGCCCAGGGCCTCGGCCACGTTGTGGACGGCGGTGTGTTCCAGGTCGGCGGCGGACATGATGTCCACCGTGTTGGACGACCGCATCTTGCCGTTGTCGGCCTGGTCGCGGTTGGCGAAGACCAGGATTTCCTCCAACTGGCCATCACCGGTTGAAGTCGTCGTTTCGGCGGCATGGATGGTCGGTGCGGCCAGCAGGGCAGTGGCCATCGCGCCGCACAGCAGGACGTCCTTGAGCATCGGGTGTCGCATAATCGTCTTTTGGCTCCCTTGTGGACACCCACGGTGGGCGCCCTTACCAAGCCAAGACGTGGCGCACGCGAAGATTCCGGACCGTCACGGAACTTTAGTAATTTTGGTTTCGTTATTCGGGGGGCAAGGGTCAGGAGGCGGGCGTCAGGGGGTGTTGCGGGGCGGCTGCACCGCCAGATAGACGGTGCTCCACAATTGGGCGGCGTTGGACTCGTCGTCGCCGCCGCCGCCGGCGGCACCATAGGGGGCGACGACGTAGTGGCCGTCGCGGAAGTCCCAGGACCACAGCTCCGAACTCTGCACGCCGCGGGTGGCGGTGATGGCCTGCCACAGGGTGGTCTGCATGCGGGTCAGCTTGTCCCGCGTGGTGGGTGGAAGGTCTGTCCGGGTCAACTGGCGGGCCAGGCCGGCGGCGGTCAGCGCCTGCTGCCAGGACCATACCACCGTGCCGTGATAGGCGGTGCGGGGGAACAGGTCCTGGATCGGTGCCGGGGCGTAGGCGGGGTTGGCGACCAGCATGCCCACCCCGGTCATCAGGCCCGCCGGGAAGGGACGCAAGGTGGCATCCACCGCCGCCTCCAGGGCCTGGGGCGAGGGGCGGCTGAACAGCAGCGCGAACCCCTCATCGGAATTCAGCACGGGCACGGGCTTGCCCGCCGCGTCCAGGGACAATGCATGGAAGCGCACAGGCCCTGGCGGCAAGGCGGCCAGGGCGTCCTCGGCCGGCACGCCCGCCTTGGCGGCATAGGCGGCGACCGCCTGGCGTGCCTGCTCCGGCGCGACGCTCACCTCGAACAGCGCGGGCGCCTTGGCCCGCCAGACCTTGGCCAGGGCGCCGGCCTTGGCCAAATCGGCGCGGGCGGCGGCGTCCAGCCATGGGTCCAGCAGCTTGGCGGCCAGTAGCGCCTCCGCCGCCTCCAGCGCCGCCGGCACCAGGATGGCGTTGACGTCATAGGGATAGACGCCGCCGCCCAGGCCGTCGTCGCTGTCACGCCATTCGCCGACCGGCACGCCCGGCTTCAACCGCACCAGGGTGGCGGGGCCCGGCGCCGTGGCGAAGGGCGCCGCCTGGGCCACCACACGGCGCAGGTTGCGTACCAAGGCGGCGCCGGTGGCCTCCGCCACCCCGTGCCGGCCATCGGGGGCAGCCAGGAACGCCCTCGCCCCCGCCCGTCCGCGCGCGTCGTCCAGCAACCAGGCCCGCGCCACCGGCGCCAGCAGGAAATCGCTGTCCACCATCTTGTAGTCGTAGACCGGCGCGTCCGACAGGGTGCCGTCCGTCTTGAGATGGTCCAGGATGGCGAACTCGCCGATATCCTCCTCATGCGCCACCTCGCCCGCCGGCGACAGCCGGGCCAGGACGGAGCGCAAGCCCCCCGTCACCGCGTCGGGCTGCATCACGGGCATCAGCAACATGACCGACATCAGCGTGTCGCGGCCGAAGTAGGTGTTGAAACGCCAGGATCCGGCCAACAGCTTTTCCTGATAGCTGAGGAAGGTCAGGGCGTCGCGGGTGGCCGGCTGCGGCGCGGCGCCGGCGGTCAGCAGGTGGTCGCCGGACAGCGGGGTCAGCGGCGTCTCGCCCGTCAACGCCGCCACGCGCAGGCCGATGGTGCCGTCGGCGCCGGCCTTCAGGCCCTCGTCCGTCAACCGGCCGTGGGTCACGGTCACCGTCAGGCGATAGCCGGGCCGGCCATCCAGCCGGTCGCGCGCCCAGTCGAGCGTGTCCTGGGTGCGGGTGGGCTGTGCCTGGACCTGCGCCGGCACTGTGTGCTGCGCCTCGCGCAGCACCCGGGTGCTGGACAGCACGCCCTGGCGGGGAACGGCCGTGTCCGCCTTCAGCGTGGCGTCGAAAACGATGCCGCGCAGCGGGCGGCCCTGCGCGTCGGCCATGGTCACCGGGCGGGGGGAGCCGGCAAGGGTCCAGGTGGCGGTGTCGGCGGTGTCCAGCCACAGGCCGACACCGCTGTTGCCGGCGGGAAACGCCACCAGGATGCGCGCGTCCTTGCCGGAGCGCAGCAACAGGTGGGCCGCCACCTCGCCATCGCGGATGAAGGTGTTGAGGTTGCGCCCCTCCGTCAGGCTGTAGGACAGCGCTGGCGTGGCGGTCGCCTTGGCGAAGGATGCCGGCGCCCCAACTGGTGTCAGGGCCAGCGTCAGGGCCAGGACGGAACTGGAGAGCAGGCGGGAAAGGCAAGGCATGGGCGGGGGTCCTGTCAGGGAAATGCGGCCGGCGGGCGGGCGGTTCAGGCCGGGCCCATCACGCGGCGGAGATAGTCTTCGTGGCTGGGCAGGGTGGCGGCGGCTTTGGCCATCTGTTCGCGCAGACGCCGCAGATAGGCCAGGTTTTCAGATGACGGCAGGGTATCCAGCAGCGGGTTGTAGTCCATCGCCCGCAGGCCCTGTCCCATCATCACCGCGAACCAACTGGCCTCGCGGAACAACTCATCGGTCGACAGCACGATGCGGCCGGTGCGGGTGAAGTGCGTCTGTTTCCAGGTCAGGCCCTCGGGCACCGCCATGGCCTGGCAGTGGCGCCACAGCGGCTCATCCCGGCCCTGGGTGCGGCTGTAATGCAGCACCAGGAAGTCGCGCACCGATTCAACGTCGGCGGCATAGACCTGGTTGAACTGGCCGGCCGTCTCCTCCGGGCACGCGCGGCTGGGAAACAGGGACAGCAGCTTGGCGATGCCGCTCTGGATCAAATGGATGGACGTGGACTCCAGGGGCTCCAGGAAGCCGCTGGACAGGCCGATGGCCACCACGTTCTTGACCCAGGGCTGGCGCCGGCGCCCGGTCCGGAAGCGGATCAGGCGCGGGTCGGCCAGCGCCGCGCCATCCAGGTTGGCCATCAGGGTGGATGCCGCCTCGTCGTCGCTGGCGAATTGGCTGCTGTAGACGATGCCGTTGCCGGTGCGGTGCTGCAGCGGGATGCGCCATTGCCAGCCGAAGGCGTGGGCGGTGGCGCGGGTGTAGGGGGTGGGGTTGGCGACACGCTCGCACGGGACCGCCAGCGCCCGGTCGCAGGGCAGCCAATGCGACCAGTCCTCGAAGCCGCTCTTCATCACGCCTTCGATCAGCAGGGCGCGCAGGCCGGAGCAATCGATGAACAGGTCACCTTCCACCACCTCGCCCCGGTGGGTGGTCAGGCGGGTGACGAAGCCGGTTTCCGGATCCTGCTCGATCCGTTCCACCTTGCCCTCGACACGCTTTACTCCGCGCGCCTCCGACCGGCGGCGCAGATGGGCGGCATAGAGGCCGGCGTCGAAATGGTAGGCATAGCCCAGGGTGGAAAAGAGGGAGTTGGCGTCGGGCGCGGGCGGCCCGAACTTGCCCAGCCTGGCCGCCAGGGTGGCCAGGGAATAGTCCTGATGGCTCTCCGGGGAACCGTCCAGGTTGGCGCGGATCCAGCGGTGGAAGAACATCTGCGCGTCGGCCGGCCCGCCATAGCGGCCGAAGGGGTGGAAATAGCGACTGACATCACCATTCCTGGGGCCATTCCAGCCGACGAACTCGATGCCCAGCTTGAAGGTGGCCTTGGTCTCGCGCAAGAACTGCGCCTCGTCCAATTCGACCAGGCGATTGAACCAGTGAATGGTGGGGATGGTGGCTTCCCCCACGCCGATGATGCCGATCTCGTCGGACTCGATCAGCGTCACCTCGAACTGCGGCGGCGTGTTGACCTTGGCCAAGGTGGCGGCCGTCATCCATCCGGCGGTACCGCCACCCAGGATGACGATCTTCCGGATCCGTCGGTCTGACACGGGTTCGCTCTCCTTAAAGAAAAAAGCGGGCGGCGGGGCCCGAGCTGATCCGCCGCCCCCAGGGGAGGAAAGGGGGGAGGAAGGGAGGAGGAAGCGGATCAGAACTTGGCGGTCAGGGAAACCATGGCGTTGGGGCCAACGATGCCACGGCCATAGAAGTAGCCATTGACGATGGACTGGGTGAAACCCTGTCGGGGGTTGCCCTCGGTCAAGCCCAACTCATCCGTGACGTTGTCGACACTGACGTTCAGGGTGGTCAACGGCGTGATGTTGTAGATGGCGCCGATGGTGACCACGCCATAGCCGGGCAGTTCCACCTGGTTGCCGTTGTCGGCGAAGATGCGGCCGACATACTTGTAGCGCAGGTAGATCTGCCCCTTGTTGTCGGGCAGGTTGTATTCCGGCGTGATGGCGTACAGCACCTTGGGGGTGCGGCCCGGGATCTTGCCATTGTAGAAGGCGGCCACCTGCGGCGCGATGTTGGTGCCGCTGACGTCGGTGAACCCGACCTTCACGTTGCTGAAGCTGGGGTCCTGGTACGTGGCCTGGGCATGGACCGCGAAGTCGCTCAGCGGCTCATACTGCGGGCGGTAGTACAGGTCGATGTCGACGCCATTGGTCTGGGAATCGGCGAAGAAGGCCTGGTTCAGGTTGGGATTGTCGGGATTGACGCCCCCGCCCCAGGTCTGGTTGTTGAATTCCGTCCGGAAGGCGCGGACGGTGCCGGTCAGGCCGTGGTCGGAATAGGTGACGCCGCCTTCGTACAGGGTCAGCGCCGCGGCCTGCGGGTTTGCGCCCTGGGTCTGGTAGGCGTGGGCGTAGCGGGCGTAGACCGACAGGTTCTGGGCGATGGTGTAGTTCACGCCGGCGGTGACATGCACCGGCGATTCATGGCCAGAGGTGTAGCTGTACGTGCCGTTGAAGGCGTTGGGGTTCACCTGCACGATGCCACCGACGCCAGCCGGGATGGCCAGGGAGGAACTGTTGCCCGCCACCGTGTCCGTGTCCTCACGCTCATAGCGCACGCCGAAGTCGACGTGCAGGTCCTGGTTCCAGGTGAACTCGTTGTTGACGTAGACCGACGTGGAGGTCTGGTGGCTGGCGCTGATGCCCTGGCCCCAATTGCCGTAGGAGATCAGGCCGTTGTTGCCCAGCGTGCCCAGCACGTTGCCGGCGCTGTTCAGGGCGACGATGTCATAGATGTTGGACTGGTTGGTCACGTCGTTGATGACGGTGGCCACACCCGACTGGTCGGCGGAAATGTCGGTGGCGTAGAACATGCCGCCCACGGTCAGGCTGTTGGCCCAGCCGTCGCCCGAGGTTTCCCACTTGGCGCCGAAATCGCTGCCCCAGTCGCGTAGTTTCACCAGTTGGCGGTTCAGCACGGTCTGTTGCAGCAGGCCGTTGCCGTTCAGCGCGTTCAGGGCGGCGGTGTTGGACGCGGCCGTCACCTGGCCCGTGGTCAGGTTGCGGATGCCGAACTGCGCCGTGCCGGGGAAGGCGGCCAGGCCTGATTGCAGCAGGCTGTAGATGGGGGAGACGCTGGTCGGTGTCAGGTAGTTGACCGCCGAGGTCAAGCCGCCATTGCCCGTGCCGCTGCCGGCGAACACCCCATTGAAATCCCAATCCGTTTCGGTGTACCGCCCCCGGGCGAACAGGGAGATGCCGTGGTCGAACTCCCGCTCCCCATCCACGCGGAACTGGTGGCCGGTGGCGTGGATGCCTTCCTGCATGCTGAAATTGCGGAAGCATTGGCCGTGGGCGTAGCAGGAATCCGGCACGGAGATATTCGCGAAGCCCTTGCCGATGATATTGCCGAACTGGCTGTCCAGCCCCGGTACGCTGGAAATGGTGCCGTTGTTGTAGGCGTAGGGCTGGTCCGCGTAGTAGGGGTCGTGCTCGTCCCAGGTCTTGACGGTGAAGCGGATCCAGCCGTCCTCGAACTTGTGCTCCAACTGCCCCTTGACGTGATAGGTCTCATAGCGGAAGGGTGAACTGCGCACACCCGGCGTGCTGTCGTAGTAGCCGGAGATGGCGAAGGCGGTGTCCTTCAGACCGGGAATGGGCGATGAGAACCACATATCGCCGCGCCGGTCGCCATAGGTGGTGCCGGTGATGCGGGCGATGCCGCCGGCCTCATCAAAGTTCAGCTTGCGCGAGATGAAGTTGATGGAGGCACCGGCCGCGTTGGGCGTCAGGATGCCCGAGCTGCCGCCTTGCAGGGCTTCCACCCGGTCGATGGAGATGTCGTTCTGGAACACCTCGTCATCGTTCAGGCCGCCATAGATGGCCGGCATGCCATCCTCGATCAGGCGAACGAACTGCTGGCTGCCACCGGGCAGGCCGCGCACCGAGTAGTTGTTGGACACCGGACCGGCCGTGCCTTCGACGAAGATGCCGGGGATCATTTCCAGCACGTCAACGGTGCTGCGCGGCGCCTTCTGCGCCAGGTCCGATTCATTCACCGTCGTGATCGCGACCGAGGCGTTCAGCAGGTTGCGCCTGCCGCGCATGCCGGTGACGATGATTTCCTGCAGGTCGGGGGCGCCGGTGGCCGACCCGTCTTCCGTGGAGGAGGTCGCCTGGGAGACTTGGGGCCGGGCGCCCTGGGCCTGGGTGACTTGGGCGGGCCCGGTCCCCTCGGCCGTGGCGTTGCGTAACGCGGGGGTCGCGGTGGCGCTGCGGTCGGACTTGCGGCTCACCACCACGGCGCCCGAGGGGTCGCGATGCACCGTCAGGCCGGTATTGGCGAGGATGCTGTCCAGCGCCTGCTGCGCCGACAACCGGCCCTGGGCGCCCCGGGTGCTGATCCCGGCGACGTCATCGGCCCGATAGATCAGCTGCGACCCGGTCTGGCGGATATAGCTCTCCAGCGCCGCACGCAAGTCGCCCGCTGGGATGTCGATCATTGCGTCCGCCGCATCCGCCAAAGTAACTGGTGCGGTGGCGCGCGGAACGTCAAGTACCTCGGCGGCATATGTCACCGCCGGCCAGCACACTGTCGACAAGAGGGCGGTGGAAAGGGCGCGACGGATATTGGGATTTGGCACGATTCTTCCCTGTGGCTCGGTTATTGTATTTAGTTTTGACGAAGTGCCGGACCAGATCCCCTATCCTCAATTTGAAATTTTTATTTCCCTGCCGTCATCGTTGACCTTCAGTCCGAAGCCGCTGTGCAGCAGCCGGGCGAAGGCGTCGACATTGGTCGCCTCGAAGCTGCCGCCGATGCGGATGTCGCCCAGGGGCCCATCGGCCGGCACCACCAGCTGCTTGCGGTTATAGCGGTTGAACTCGGCCGCCACCTCGCGCAGCGGCCGGTCGGTGAAGACCAGGGTGCCACGGCGCCAGCCCAGCGCGTCCCGCACCTGTTCCTCGCTGCGGCTGCTTTTGCGGATCGCCTTGGGCTGTGCCACCGCGGCGGCCAGTTGCGGCACCAGCACGGGGGGAACATCGTTGGGGTGTGCCATGTCCTCCACCAGGACGGCGCCCTCCGCCACCACCACCTCCAGCTTGTCGCCCTCGCGCCGCACCGAGAATTTGGTGCCGACATCGACGATACGCAGGTCGCCGCTGATCACTACGAAGGGGTGCTTCTCATCATGCACCACCTCGAAGAAGGCTTCGCCCCGATCCAGTCGCACCTCGCGCGTCGCCTGGTCGACCGAGGCGCGCAGGCGGGTGTTGGTGTTCAGTTCGATCTGCGAGCCGTCCTGCAGATGGGCGGTGTAGCGGTCGCCGACGCCGGTGCTGAATTTCTGACCGCCGGTGAAGGGCCAATCCCAATCGTCCGTCTGCGGCAGCACGACGGCCAGCGCGACCGTCGCGGCGATCGCTATCACCGGTGCCCAGCGGCGCCATGGCGCGCGCTCGACAGCCATCCGCGCCCCGGTTGGGCTTGGCGCCAGGGCGGGTGCCTGGCGCGCGGCGCGCAGGTGGTCGGCCCGCTTCCAGGCGGCCTCCAGGCGCAGATAGGTCACGCGATGGCGGGTGGAGGTGGCGAGCCAGGCGTCAAAGCCGGCCTTGCCCGCCGCATCCAGTGGGCCGGCATCCTGACGGGCCAGCCACCGCGCCGCCTGTTCCTCGATGGGATCATGCTCGATCATGGCTGGCCCACCTTCCGGGGGCGCCGGCCGAAACGGCTGGTCACGGGTTCCGGAACGATGTCCGCCATGGCGTCGGCGATCAGCCGCACGCCCTTCGCCACCTGCTGTTCGACGGTGCTTTCACTGATGCCCATGCGGCGGGCGACATCCCGCTGGGGTAGCCCGTGCACCTTGCGCAGCAAGGTCACTTCGCGACAGCGCGGCGGCAGCCGGCTGATCGCCGCCTGTAACAGCCGCAGGGCCTCGCGGCCCACGGCGTTCTGTTCGGGGTTGGGAACGGTATCGGCCACGTCCAGACCCTCGCTATCGAGGACGGCCTCGATGGAGACCACCTGCGCGCGGCGCGCCCGGTCGATCAGCAGGTTGCGGGCGGTCATGAACAAAAAGGGCTTGGTCATCTCAGGGATAGCCACGGTCGCCGCCTCATACACACGGGTGTAGATCTCCTGGCGCAGGTCGGGAATCTCGTTCGCCTCGCGCCATTTACGGCGCAGATAGCCGGTCAATGCCCCCTCCAGGGGCAGGACTTCCTCGACAAACCATAGATCCACCGCGCTTCTGTTCACCGGACGTCGTTCCTCCCTTGATTTCTTCGCGCCTTGCGGACGCGCTTCTTATCAATGACGAACGGGCCTGAAATTTCCACGATGGGCAATGCGAAAAAATCGCGCCGCGGCGTGGCGGTGCGCCGCGGGCGGGGATCTATCCAGTGCGATCAAGGGGTTGGTTGGCGGCTGGCGGGGTCGGCCGGACCCAGGCATTCGATCAGCATCAAGCTGCCGCGCAGGGCGACCGGTCGGTAGCCGGGTTGCCGCAGCACCTCGTCCACGAAGCGGATCACACCTGGGTAGTAAGGGGCGTAATCGTGGAAGGCGACCAGGGAGCCGGGCCGCAGCCAGGGCTTGAAGGTGTTGAAATCGGCAGCCACGCTGGCCTGGTCATGCAGCCCATCCACCAGCAGGAAGCTCACCGGCTGGTCCCAGCGGATGGTGGGCGCCTTGCCCACGATGGTCTCCACCACATCGGCCACGCCGGCGGCGGCGATGTTGCGCTGGAATGTCGCCAAGGTGGGGCCGGTCGCCTGCAACTGCCCATCCGTGGCGCCGACGATGCCGTCATGGGGGTCGATGGCGTGGACGCGCGCGGTGGGTGACAGCGCTTGGACCACGCTGGCCAGCACCACCGTGCCCCGCCCGCGATAGCAGCCGACCTCGACCACCGCTTGGGGGCCGGGTCCTTGCTCCAGCGCGCGCGACACGCCGGCCACCAACAGGTCCGTTTCCTCGTCGGTCAGCCAGCCGGAGATGGGATGCCTGCGGCGCAGGATATCGGACACCAGCAACAGCGGCCGTCCGGCCGCCCGGGGCGTCTGCCGCGCCGTCGTGTTGACGGCGGCCGCACCCTCGCCATAGCCGTTGAGGCGGGCGCGCAGGCCGGCGCGCAGGGGATGGGCCATCTTGCGGGGCACCGGATGCATCCAGAACGCGTCCGGTTTGGCCAGGGCCTGGTCCAGCTGGCGCAGGGTGAAGTTGCGGCGGAATTTCACATACTCGAAACCGCAGGGGCTGGGCCTCACCTCATGGCCGAGGATGGCGACAAGTGTGGGCAGCAGGATTTCCTCGGTCGCCCAGGCGTTGGTCCGCGCGAAGGCGTCGCGCAACGCGGGCTCCGCGTCCCAGAGGTCGCACAAGTCGCGGGCGGCGGCGGCGGTGAAGACCGTCGACGGCCAGAACAGGGAATAGACGCAAGCATCCTCCCCGCCGGGGAAGCGCCGCAGGAAGGGCTTCCACAGCTCATACTCCTTCCAGAACCGCTGCACGGCCTGCACCGTGGTCTGGCGGCTGTGCGGTCCGGTGATGTCGCCGAAGACACCCGCCGCCGGCCACGCTTCCACAGCCTGCGCCAGCCGGTCACGGTAGCCGGGTTTCAGGGCGGCCTGGTCGGAATCGACGATGGTCAGGGTGTCGAAGGTGAACAGGTCCAGGGCCAGGCGCATGCAATCCAGGGCGAAGCCGTGAAGGTAGCCCCACTTCATGGGGCTGGGCGCCGGGTGGACCACGGCGCCCAGCCGTTGCCAGACATCCGCGCCGGCCAGCAGGTCTGGGTGCTTGCCGCCGTTATAGAGGATGATGGGGGAGACGGGGTCGTTGTGGCGCAGGTTCAGCACCAGATCCAGGATGCAGTCCGGCTGCTCGTGCACCAGGCAGGCGTAGACATTGCGGATTTCCCGGACGGGGGCGGGCAGGGCGTCGGGGGCGGGCAGGATTTGATCAGGCGGCATAGCGGCCCTCCTTCTGCAATTCTTCGCGAATGGCGCGGGACAGATCCGCGCTGGTGACCACGGGTTCCGGGCGTTCCGCGGCCACCAGGCAGACGTGACGCAACACGTTGGTGATGGCGCCGCCCGTCAGGACGTGGTCCGCCGCCAGCCGAACCAGGTCCACGTCCTCCGCCAGGCGGAAGAAGTCGTTGCGCAGGCTGTCCTGCCACAGGCGCTGCCGGGCGTCCGCGTCCGGCGTGGGAAACAGGATCGAGGACTGGAAGCGCCTGTCGAACGCCTCGTCCATGTGCGAGCGGTGGTTGGTGGCCAGGATGGCCAGGCCGGGAAAATCCTCCAGCCGTTGCAGCAGATACGCCACCTGCTGGTTGGCGGAGCGATCGTTGGACGAGCGCGTCTCCGTGCGCTTGCTGAACAGCGATTCCGCTTCGTCGAAGAACAGGATCCAGTCGCGGTGCTGCGCCTGGTCGAACAGCGACGCCAGGTTCTTCTCCGTCTCGCCGATCCATTTGGAGACGACGCGCGACAGGTCGACACGATAGACCGGCCGTCCGTTCATCTTGCCCAGCAGGCAGGCTGTCAGGGTCTTGCCGGTGCCGGGCGGCCCGTGGAACAGGCAGCGGTAGCCGGGCTTGAGCCGCCGGGCAAGGGCCGGATCCTTCATGAGGCGGGGGGCATGGCGCAGCCAGGCCTGTATGGTGCCGATCTGGCGCAGCGTCTTGGGGTCCAGCACCAGGTCCTCCCATGACAGCGCGGTGGTCACCGGTGTGGCGGGGAAGCCGGGGGTGGGGCGCGGCTCCGTCCCATCGCCGGAAAGCAGCCGCTCCAGCCAGGCGGCGCCCGGCCTCAGGGCGGCCGACAGCGGTGGCTCATCCCCCTGGCGCAACAAGTCCAGCTCGATCAGGCCGGACGCGGCCAGGCGGCCGTCTGGCGCCAGCAGGCGGCGATGGTGCAGCCGCAGTTCAAGCTCGCGGCCGGCGAGCAGGAACAGGGCGGTTTCCGCCGTCGGCAGGAATCCGGCGTGGACCTGTCCCGTCAGGCCGCCAAATTCCGTGAATGGCCGGCCGGTGGCCTGATTGCGCAACAGGAAGGGGTCGAGTTGCTCCGGCGCCACCTGGGGGGTGAGCGCCAGGATCAGGATCAGCCGTTCCTCCGCTACCAGGCCTAGGGTGGCGCACACGGCGGCGTAGGGGCCGTCCCCGGCCTTGAGCGGCGGTGGCGGGGGCAAGGCGTCCTGGGCGGTCGCGGGGTTGAACCGATGCTGGATGATCGCCTGCAGCCAGTCCAACTCCCGCGCCAAGCCAGTCGCCTGGCGCTGGGGCGTTTCGGGGGATGGCGCCTCGGGGCGCGATGAGGGGGCGCGCTTAGCCATGATGGTTCGCCTTTCGCTTGGCCGGTCTGGGTCACCAGGTGACATGCAACGGTTCGCCCATCCACTTGTGGTAGAGGGTGGCGTAGCTCCACGGCACCTGGTCGACCAGGACGTCGACGGTCTTGCGCTGCACCAGCAGCGCCCAACGGTCCGTTTCCCGCTCCAGCCTGCCCTCCCGCTGCAGGAAGGTTTCGCGCAAGGCGGCGACGGAACTGTTCTTGATGATGGGCCAGTGGGCGATGACGGCGCCCAGCAGCCCGTCGCACAGCGCCAGGTCATCCGGGGTGGCATCCAGGGTCGGCCCGACCGGTGCGGCGGGATCCAGGCCGCAGAGCAGCTTGTTCAGGACCAGGTCCGGCTCCGGCCGATCCAGCCGGCCGTCGACCAGATATTGCAGCAGATGCACGGCCCGGGTGGATGGCTCCACACCGGAGACCCGCTTCCTGCCGTCCGGTCCCTCCGTCACCACGCCCAGGCGTTCCATGAACTGGGGCAGGAAGGGATTGAACAACACCAGGCCGGCATTGTGGATATGAAGGGGCATGTTCGCCGACGCCTTTTCCCCGCCGCTGGTGGACCGGGCCTGCCCGGCGGATGGCCGCGCTTCCACCGGGCGGGATGGGACGCTGGGCGGTGGGGGACGCAGCAAGGCCGCCAGGCCGGCGCGTCCGCCTTCGGCGGCCAGGAACCGGGCACGGGCCAGCAACTGCGCGGCGGCGGTGGAGTCTTCCTCCACCAGGCCGCGCACCATGACGTCGACGATGGCGCGGGGGGAGCGGTGGCCGGCTGGCGCCGCGGCCAGGGCCCGCAGCAGCAGGGCCCAGGGGCGGCGCGCCCCCACCCCCCCGGTGGCGCCCCGTGCCGCCGCCGGGCAGGTCTGTGGCCAGCTGACGCCCAGAACCTGCGTCGCCTGCAGCAGCAAACCGGCCAATGACGGCTCCAGCCGGGACAGCAGGCGGGCCAGCAACCGATCCGGCAGGTGGACGGCCCAGCGCACGCGCACCTCTTCCCGCGACAGCCCTTCGGCGAGGACGGTGTCCAGATCCGCATCGCCCGCCTCGATCAACCGGGTCAGCGTCTGGGCGAAATCCGCGGCGGCGGGATCGCCCCCCTCGTCGCGGCCGGCCAACCAGGCCAGCACCGTGGCGGTCGGGACGGTCAAGCCGGTCGGGGGGTGTGCCGCTGGCGGCGGGGGCGGCACCGTGTCGCCCTCCGCGGGCTGGCCGTTCAGCAGGCTGGCGATGCGGGCCAGGGTGCCCCCGTCGAGCGGGGAGCCGGCCGGCGAACGGCCGCCACCTCCCGGCAAGGTCGTGTCCGCCGCCAGCACCTGCGGGGCCAGCCGCAGCAGCAGCTGGCGGGTCGCGCGCACCGGCAGGGCGGCCACCACCCGTCGCAGACGTCGAACCACCGTGGCGGTATCGATGGCCTGGAACAGGGCCAACAGGGCGTTGAGCGGCAAATCGGCCAGGACTTGCGCCAACGTGTCGCCATCCGGCGTGGTGTCCGGCGTGTCGTCGCCGTCCAGCCAGTCGCGCAGCGCCGCCAGCCGATCGAGGGCGCTCCAAAGCGGTTCCGCCGTGGGAACCGGGGGCAGGGGGCGCCCATCGACCAGGGCGGCCAGCAACGCCGTGGCGGCATCCTGCCCCTGCGCCCCGCCCCCCGCCACCCACCGGGCCACGTCGCCCCCCCGGTCGGGCATGAGGATGTGGGCCAGTTCTTCCGGTGCCAGCCAGGCGAAAAGATCGCAGGTCAGGCTTGGGGCGGCGCCATCGGTTTGGTGGTCGCGCAGCAGCCGGGCCAGTTCGGCCGGATGCCGATGGGCCAGGGTGGCCAGCGCCGCGCCGTCCGCCGGTGACCCGCCGCCGCGCAGAAACGCCACCGCCCGCCGCGCCAGCGCCGCCAGGTCGCCGCCGCCGGGTCCGCGATCCGCCCAATCCGGCGGGGTGCTGGCGGATATGGACGCTCCGCCCAAGCCGGGCGTCTTCCCGTCCGCTGGCCGGCGGCCCTCCTCGGCCAGCAACTCCGCCAGCACCGCCGTCAGGGAACCGCCCAACGGGTGGTGGCGGCTTACCCGCCGCACGGCCTGGCCCATCAGCGCCAGCAGCGCCCGGAACTCCACGCCTTCCCGCTCCGCCAAGCCGCTCAGCAGGGTCCGAAGATAGCTGCGACGGTTGAACTGCGTGCCCGCGTCCCGGGCCAGGAACTCAAGGGTCAGCAACCACAGCAGCGCCCCCAGATCGGCCGGCGGTCGCGGGGGCAGGGGCGTCTGCTGGTGCAGGTAGCCGACATCGGCCATCCAGGCGGCGATGACTGCGGCATCGGCCGGGGCCATGGCATCCAGCAGCCTCCGGAGGGCGGGTGGCGCCAGGTGCAGCACCAGCCGCTGCAGGGCGGCGCGGTCGCCCAGACGGCGGCGCAGCAGCAGGCCCAGGGCCAGCGGCTGCTCGGTGGCCAGGGTCGCCAGCAGGACGGAGGGGGGCGTGGCGTCGGTGTCGCCCCAGAAGGGATAGACGCCATCGGTGAGGTAGATGTCGGCCAGTTCCAGGTCGGCCGCCTGCCGCGACGCCATTCCGGGCGGTGAGGAGGGACCCGCCGCCGGATGCCGGGCCAAGAGGGGGACCAGCGCCTCCGTCAACGCCCGCTCCAGCGCCGCCAGGGCATCCTCCTCCAGCCGTTCGGGGGCGAGAACGCCCAAGTCCAGGTCCAGGCGGTCCAGCACCACGGTGCGGTCGGCAGGGGCCACGGCGGCGATGATCCGCGCCAGCACGGGCGGGACCAGATCCTGGGCCAGTCGGTCGACCCGGGCCCGCAGGTCCTGGGCCGTTTCCAAGTCTGGAACGCTCACGTCCAGGGCCAGGCGGCGCAGGCGGTGGACCGCGTCAATGGCCATGATGCCTCCCCCGCCCGTGCGCGGGTTCGTGGCGGGACTGCAGGAAGCGTTGCAGCCGCAGGCTGGCTTCCGCCCGTCGCGCCGGGTCGGCCTGGGTCAGGGCCCGGATCCAGTCGGTGTGATGCTCCCGGAAGCGCCGCATCCCCTCATGATCCAGGAACAGGCACTCCACCGCGATATGGGCGGGGGTGTTCTGGCGCACCACGGCTTCGGCCTTGCGGCGCCAGTCGGTGTCGCTTGCCTCATGGGGGGCCGCATGCAGCACCGCGGTGAGGCGGAAGCTGTAATAGCCGCCGTCGTCCTGGGTCAGCGGCTGGGCGTAGCGCAGCAGGGTGTGCTCCACCAGCGTCAGGCGACGGCGAAATCCCACGGCGCGCAGCAGGTGGTGGGTGGTCACCACGGCGATGCTGACGCTGGTGTGTTCACCGATCACCCACCAGCGGCCGTTGGCATCGCGGCAGACGACCACGACCGTCTTGGACCAATAGCCGATCCGGTAGCGGGAGGCGTCCGCCATGACATCCAGCAGCGGTTCCGCCACCCGGTGCCCCGCCAGGGGATGCCCGGCGGCGACCGGCCCGGCATCGGACTGTCTCCCGCCGGCCTGGGGCGCCAGGGTTTCTTCCGGCAGGTCCTCCAGGAAGCGCGCCAGGGGCAGGAAGCGCTCTTCCACCTCCACCTGCTGGTCCGCGTCCACCAGGCGCCCGAAGGTGGCGCGGTCGGGCTCGCTCACCGGTGTCGCGTCCTGCCCATAGTCCCCGATGGCCGACAGGCTGACGAGGTCCAGTTCGATACGGGTGCGGATTTCCATGCCGGCCCCCCCGGCGTGGCGGGCCGGATGGCGATAATCGAACCCCCGGTTCCGGTCCGCCGTCGCCCGTACCATCCGCCGCAGCAGGGCGCGTTGGGCCCGCACCAGCATGCCGTAGGCCACGCCGTCATCCTCCGATCGGCCGCTGTTGGCGGGGGGTATCAGACGCTCGGCGTAAAGCGACAGCAGGAAGCCAAGGAAGCCCGACTGACGTTGGGCCACCGGATCCACCGACGCGACGATGTCCGCCAAGCCCGTCTCATAGCCGGTCCGCAAGAGGGGCTCCACGTCCGGCACGATCCCGCGCAGGCTCTGCCAGGCATAGGTGGCGTCGCCGCCGGCCTTCGGGCTGAACAGGTCCCGGATCAGGCCCAACTGGCTGAAATAGTCGGCCATCAACTGGTCGAAGGGCATGAGGTAGCCCTTGAATTGCCGCGCTTGCCCCCGGCGTGGTGGCGGGGAATGGGCCGGCAGGCCATAGGCGTTGACGCCATAGACGTTGGGGAACTGGTCCTGGACGGAGGTGTAGGCCGCGAGGTCGCGGCGCAAGGCGGGTGGCGGACCATAATCCTCCCGGTATTCCGCCCACAAATCGTAGGTGCGCCGCTGCTCGTCCCACAGGCGGTTCAGCCGGCGCTGCACCTTGTCGGGATCCGGGCGGCAAACGCCGTTGGCGTTGACCAGGCGGATGGGGAACTTGCCCGCCACCGTGCCGGTGAACAAGCGCAGCAGGCTGTCTTCGGGAACCGCGATGACATCGTCCTCACCATAGCTTTGCTCCGCCCCGGCCACGCGGACCGTCAGGTCCTGGACCAGGGTCACCCCCGGCAGGGCGGCCATGACCTGCAAAAGATCGGCGACGGCGACGCTGGTGGGCAGCGGTTGCAACTGGTCGGAATCGATCAGGCCCCGGACCATCAGGGGGCCGTCGAAGATGTCGCTGGTGGTCCTGCCCGCGGCGTACCGCTTCAGCGTTTGGCGCTTGGGCTCCGGCGCCAACCGCAGGCCCAGGGCGAACAGCAACTCGGCCTGGACCTGCGCGGGATCGGCCTCGTTGGCGATCAGGACGGTGGCGCTGACCTCCGTCGGCACCCGTGACAGGACCCCGATCCGCCCCACATCCTCGCACAGCGCGCGGTGGGCGGCATATCGGTCCAGCACCCGCGTGACCTCGCGGGCGACCGGCCGCCGATCGGTGGCGCAGTCGCAATCCTCATCCGCGGTCAGGTAAAGCTGGATATCGTACAGGCCCGCGACACCCTCCGCCTGGTCCGGTGTCAGGGGCGTGAACCAGACATTGGCCACATGCGGCACCCGGTCCAGCACCAGCCGGCGCAGGTCGTCCACCGTCACCGGATTGGTGGGCAAGGCGGCATAGGCGGGGTACAGCGCCTGGCGCCACAGGTTCACCTGGCCGCTGCGCGGATCCGCCAGCAGGTCGGCGATAGGATAGAGGGCGCGGTAGGACAGCTCCGTCAGGGAGAAGCATAGCTGCTCCAGCGTCGTCACCCCGGGATCGGAGAAGTTGTAGTCCGTCCAGATTCGGCCCGACAGGCGCTGCGTCAGGCGCACCCCCTCTTCCCGCAGGGCGACGTAATCCAGGCCGTCGTCCGGCAGGGGCCCGGTGGGCAGGGTAGCGGGCAGGGTGGCGGGCGTATCGCTCATGGGGCGATCCCCGAACCGGCGCCGGCACCGGAACTTGGGGCGCTGGCGGCCGATGGCCGTGTGGCCGCCACCGTTCCCGTCACCTCATGCTGGGCGGCGGAGGTGAGATAGTGGCAGGCGGCCAACAACTCCGGCGCGTCGTGGCTCAGCGACAGCGTCAGGATTTCCAGGACATAGGGCCGGTGGCGGATGAAGGTCGCGATGGCGGGCTTGGTCCAATAGGCCTCGGGTCGCGGCCCCAGGCCCATGGCCGGCCAGGGCGACAACCAGGCCACCAGGTCGGCGTCCAGCCGGTCGCCCAGTTCCGCCACGGTGCCGACGTCACGGAAGACGACGCTGGCCGTCACCGTCAGGCGGACATAGGGCGGGTTTTCGACAGCCAGGGTGATGAAGGGGCTGATGCGCGATTGGACCGTGTCCCGCACGGAGGCCAGCACCGCGTCCGTCGCCATGGGGGTGGTGGCGTCGGTGACGTCCGGCATGCTCGGACCGGCCACCAGCACCAGCCGAACCGCGCCGGGGGGCGGCCGGTCGGCCCCGTCGCCGGGCGTGACCACCGCCACCTGCCACAGGGTGGGATAGTCGGCCAGCACCAGCCGGGCGTAGTCCCAGGCCTGCACGCCGCGGTTCTTATGACGCAGGCGCTCCGCCATCCAGACGTGGAAGGGGCGTCCCACCGCCTTGGACCGCCCGCCGGTGGAGGGCAGGGGCTGGTCGATCGTGGCGATGCCGTCCAGGGTCGGATCGCTGGTGGTGATGGTGCCGGCGGGAAGCGGCGTGTCCAGGGTCTCGGCCCCGCCGGGCCCGATCCAGTCCGCCACCAGGGCATTGGGCACCAGTCCCGCCAGCAGGGGGAAGGCGTCGGCCTGCTGCTGCACGCTGGCGCGGAGCCAGGCCAGGCCCTGTCCACCAGGTGCCAAGGTCGCCGTGCCCAGGGTGACGATGCCGGTGTAGCGCAAACCGTCCGTGTCATCGCCCCGCAGGCCATCGGGCGGCGTCAGGTCTATCCAACTCGCCCCATTGGAGCCGTCGCTGGCCATGGCCCATGTCACGGGCGGTGTTTCCGTTCCCCGGTCCACGAGGGCGCTGGTCAGTTGCGCCAGCAAGGTCAGCACCGGAACCTCACCGGCGGCGACGCCCGTCAGGCCGATATAGAGGGCGCCGTCCTGGTCGATGGGGGCCAGCAGCGGGGCGGTCGCCCCCTCGTTCCAAACGACCGCCGTCGTGCCGCTGAAGGGAACCAGGTGGTAGTAGGTGGTACCGATGCCGCCCGGCACGGTATCGGCGGCGGTGTAGGACAGTGAAACCTGGGCGGCCGAGGGCAGCCATGGCTGGTTGGGATAATACTGGTCGGGGCTGGAACCCTCGCAGGCGGTGATGCAGGCCTGCATGCTGTCGGAATAGGGCTGGGTCAGGCTGGTCTTGGCGGATGTCAGGCTGGAGGCCAGCTTGGGACGGGCGACGGCCGGGGCCTGGTCGCCGCTGGCGGCGACCGTGTCGGAAACCTGCTTCGCCGCGTCCAGCAGGGCTTGGGCCTGGGGGCCGGCGGTGGCCCCGGCGGCGCTCAGCGCGGCGCCGTTGGCGGCCAGCCAGGTGCGCAGGGCATCGCATACGTCGGCGGAACTGGGGTTGGCCGGCTTGCTGAACAGGCCGAGCAGGCCGCCGCGTTGCGCCCCGCCCGCCTGCTTCAGCGCCGTCTCCAGGCTGCTCTGCCAAGTGGCCGCCTGGTCGGGGGGGAGTGTGGCGAAGTCGGAGTCCAGCAGGGTCACCGCCGTTCCGGCCAGGCCCGACAGCGCCTGGTCAAGCGAACTTGATACCGCGTCGGTGTAGTCATCGTCGCTGGCGGTGGCGTTGGCGCGCTCCACCGGGGTGAACAGGCCGGCGGCGGCGGCCACTTTGCCCAGTCCGGCGTTCTGCCGGGCGCATTCCTCCTCGCAGGCCGACGCGTCCGGCAGCTCGCGCAGGGCGGCGGCCATGACGTTGCTGGCGTACAGGGTGTCGCCGAAGGCGTAGGTGGGATCCGTCAGCGTCAGGCATAGGGCGCCGGTGGCCGGATCGTAGGAGGCGGGAGGAACATCCTGGCTGACCGGCAGGCCGGCGAAGACGCTGGCGGGCAGCACGGGTTCCGCCGGATCGGGTATGTCATCCCCGTCTTCGGTGCGGAACAGGTAGGTGACGGCGCTGCTTGAGCTGCCGGTGGCGGTCGCCAGGGTCCACCAGCCGGGGTCCGCCACGGTGAAGGCCGCCAGGAAGGACTGGTTGGTGAACAACGTCCCGGGCGGCAGCTCGTTCCCATCGGGATCGACCACGTAACCCTGGTAATATCCCCGGAAGCCGGTGCTGGTTTGCGGCAGGCCGTACCAGTCAACCCGGACATCCAGGCTGTCCAGCCGCTTCACGAACAACTCGGTGGCGGTCATCTCCAGCGCGGCACCCTGCACCGGCGGCGACCCGAACAGGGCGAAGGGGGTGGACGGATCGATGGGCCCGTTGGGGCCGGACAGGGTGAGGTTGGTGAACCCCTCGACCGCCGCCGCCACCGAGACGCGGGTGAGATCCAGGGCCGACAGCAGGGCGTAAGGGTAGACTTGCGCCGTGCCGGCCCCGCCCTCCACCGCCACCGGCGTCTGGTCGAACACCGCCAGCAGGGTCGGCACCGTCGTCGTCGGCACCGGGGTGGCCGGTGTCGGCGGCACCGCGTCCTTTGAAGCCGGGGTGGTCGCCAGCGCCACCAGCGGGTCGGCCTGGGTGCCCAGGGTGAAGCCTAGCGTGTAGGTGGTGCGCCCGGTGGCGCCGGTCGGCGACAAATCCCAGGCCATCCCATACCAGGCGCTGCCGCCACCGCCGCCCGGCGTGCCTACACCCGGCGGCAGGACGGCGAAGTCCGGCACCGCCACCCAGCCCCCGCCGGTGGAGTAATAGAGCGCCAGCGATTGGCGCAGGACTTGCGCCAGCACGGCGGCGGGATCGTCGATACCGGCCTGGGCGGCGATGGCGTCCAGCGCGGGTTGCACGGCCGCCAGGCTCTCCGCCGTGAAGTCCAGGGCCAGGCCCACCGCGCGTTCCCCCGCGGTCAGCATCAGCGTCTCGCTGGCGACGGCGAAGCCCAGGGTGGCGGCGGTGGTGGTCAGCACACCCACCGTGCTGGGCACCGTGTCGCCGAAGAGGGGGAAGGGGGTGGTGATGGCGGGCGCTTGCGCGGACAAGGCCACGGTGCCGCTGTACACCCCCGTCTTTTGGCCGGGGCCGCCCTCTTCGGCGGCGGCGTGGGCGATCCGCAGGGTGCGCAGGGTCGTTACGGACACCCCCATGGCGGCCAGCGGGGTGGTCGCGGCATAGGTGATGGCCTGGCCGGACGCGTCGGTGCCGGCGGGAAAATGTGTCCCCGCCGGCACATCGGCTTCCGTCGTTCCCTGGTCCGTGGTGAAGGTGAGATACAGCTGGTCCGGCACCGCCTCCCGGTCCCGCTGGCGCAGCACCTGCCCATCGTAGAAATCGACCAACCGGTCCGCCGTCCGGTTCACCGTGCGCTGCGCGTGCCGGAACAGGGTGGCGAAGGCGATGTACAGGGCGGCCTGGGGGGCATGCGCCTGGGAATTCAGTGATTCCTCCAGCGCGTCGGCCGCCTCGGCGGCGACGCGTTCCAGCGTCGCGGAAAGAAGGTCGATCAGCGCTTCCAGCACTGTCGCCAGGGTATTCTGCCAGTCCCGGTCCGCTGGCCATCGATTGCGGCCCTGGTCCGCCCCGTTCTTCGCGAAAGGCTTTCCACCGGCATGCCAGGCGCCGGACAGGTGGTGGAAGGCCCCATCCATTCCCAGGCCGCCCGCGGCGAGGTGGTGGGACAGCCTGCCCAGGGCCGGCGCCAGCGCGGTGCGGATTTCGCGCTGGATGGTGCGCGCCAGGATGCCCTCCGCCCAGGGGGTGCCCTGGCCGTGATCCAGCATCGCCGCCAGCCGCGCGACCCGGTCCAACAGCCGCCGGAGGGGTGGGTGGCACCGCTCATGATCGTGATGGCGGTGGATCTCGTGGATGTCGCGGCGCGATTGACCGTGGATGTCCTCCACGTCCAAGCCGGACAGCACCGCCAGGGCGATGGCGGGGTCGGAGGCGAAGAAAGCCGTCCAGTCGCCGTCCACAGCGTCGTTCAGGTCGTAGAAATTGATGAGCGCCCCGTATTCCGCCGAAAACGCCAGAAGCTGGCTCAGCGTCCGCCCGTCGACGGGTGCCTGGCCCGGCGCCGGCCCTTGCAGAAGCCGGTCCAGCTGGCTGGCGGCCGTGTTGAGGACAGGGCCCGGCCTGGTGCCGGAGGCGTGTGCCATCGCCGCCTCACGGCGACGGAGGCGTCAGCGTCGCCTCCAGCAGATAGAAGGGATAGACAAGGTTGCTGCGCACATTGGTTTGACGCACCACGAAATCGATGCTGATTTGGGCCAATCCCTGCCGGGGATCGATTTCCGCGACCTCGATGCGCTCCGCGTCGATGCGCGGTTCCCATTCCAGGATGGCGCGCGCCAGCATATCCCGGATCTGGTTCGCGTGGGTGTTGGTCAGGTTGGTGAACACCTTCTGCCACAGCGAGCAGCCGTAGGTGGCCAGCATCAGCCGCTCCCCCAGGCTGGTGGACATCAGGATCCACAGGCTTTCCTTGATGTCCTGAACCCCTGAACTCATGACCACGGTGGCGGAGGTGCGATCGAAGGTGGGGGGGAAGGACCAGCCGGTGCCCAGGAAGGCGGCGTCATCGGTGTAGACCATCGCCTAGCCTCCGATCATGACGGTGGGCAGGCCGAGGACGATGCTGCCGCCGTGGGCCGTGCTGTCCCCCATGCGGGCTGCGGGCATGCCTTCGACCAGGACCGTGGACGATCCCTTGACGATGCTGTCCGGGGGGCCGACGCAGACCAGCATGTCCCCCACCTTGGCGGCGGGCAGGCCGCCGATCAGCACGGTCGGCGCGCCGGGGCCGGCCACCGGGCCGCCGACATGGGGGATGGGCGGTACCCCCGGCGTCACCAGGGGGCAGGTGTGCATGTCGGTCAGTCGGGCGGCGGGCGGCATGGGTTCGCTGTCCTTCCCGTCAATTGATCTTCACCAGGGAACCCTGGATGGTCAGCATGCCCGACGATACCAGCTTGGCCTCGCCACTGCCCTGGGCGCTGAAGGTGGACGACGCGCTCTGCTTGATCTGCAGGCCCTCAACCGACACCGTCGCATTGGATTTCAGTGACAGGTTGCCCTGGGCGCTGATGGCGATATCGCCCTTCGCGTTCAGGGTCAGCTTGGCGGCGCTGTCCACCGTCACCCCGGCGGCGGCCATGGTGATGGTGTTGCCGTTCAGATCGGCCACCGTCACCGTCTTGGCATCGTCATCCAAGCGCACCTTCTGGCCACCGGGCGTGCTGATCTCCACCGCCTTCTTGTCCTCGAAGAAGTCGATGCGCAGCTTGGACCGGGTGACGATGGTCTTCTGGTTGTTCTCGGCGTCGGGGGTGATGGGCGGGGGATTTTTCTTGCTGTACAGGCTGCCGACGATGACGGGGAAACGGGGGTCGTCATTCATGAACGCCACCACCACCTCTTCCCCGACCTCCGGATAGAACACGGCGCCGATGGCGTTGTAGGCGTAGAAGGAGCCCAGCCGCGCCCACACCCCCAAGCTGCCGCCCGCCTGAAGCAGGGGCAGCTGGACGTAGACGCGGAATTCGCCGTCCGGATCCTGGGCGACCTTCTGCACCAGCCCGGTTTGCAGGTTGGATACCGGCGGCAGCTGGCCCGAGGCCCCCGGCGCCGGAATGTCGGGCGTCACCGCCGTGAACCAATCCGGCGACAGGCCCAACCCCAGGGTGGTGCGCCACAGGCCATCCGTCACGGCGTGGTGCACGTCCGAGACGTAATAGTCGCCATTGAAGCGGCCGCCCAGCCCGGCCATCGTCACCACGCCCCCGGTCTTGGCCAGGGTGCTGCCCAGGAAGGTCGCGGTGCCGCGCAGCTTTGCCAGCTTGCTTTTCAGCAGATCGGCCGACGACCAGGTCGTCAGGTCGGCAGTGGGCAGGGTGCCGCCGGTCTGCTGGGGGAACTGCGTGATGTTGAACACCTTCGCCAACTGGTCGGAGGAGATGTTGCCCGGTTCGCTGACCGACGCGCTGGCCTGCCCCGACTTGGCCAGCGCCTGGGTCGCCGGGTCCCAGGCGAAACTTTGAATGGCGCTGGGGGTGTATTGCGTGGCGGCGTCCATCGTCCCGTCGAAATCCATCAGGGAGTCGCCGAAGGTCACCGTCAGGGAGGGGGACTGGCTGGTATCGGGCGGGGCCACGGTGACGGTGTCCCCATCGGCGATGACCACCATGCCGTTCAACTGCGCGCGCACCACCATCAGGTCCCAGTCGCTGCAATAGTACTGGACCAGGGATTCCTGGGTGGTCGTGGTGGCGGTCACCGCCGGCGTCAGGCCGGCGTTGCTGATCAACGAACTGATCAGCTGACTGTCGGTGACGTTCTCATAGATGGCGTTGCGCCGGGCCAGCGTCATCTTCATCGCCAGGTCGGTGGCCTCCACCACCAGGCGTGAGGGGCCGTTCATCGTCACTTCCAGACCCTGGCGGTACACCACGCCGGAGAAAACCCGCGTCTCCTGGCCGTCATAGCCCAGCGTAATGGATAGCGTGGCGCCGGGAATCAGCGCGGTGGAATCGGCGATGGGGAAATCTTCGGCCGCGGCGCTGCCGTCGTACAGCACCAGCCGCGCCTTGGGCAGCTTGTTCACCCCCGTCCAGACGTCGACGGAGACCACCTGCCAGGAGCTGTCGATGGCCGAGCCGTTGGCGGTGATGGTGAACGTGGCCAGCGCGCCGGCGACCTGCTGGGGCGAGGGGGCGGTCATGGCGCGGTTTTCGCCAACGGCGGGAACAGAAGCTGGGTGCCTGGAATCAACTGCTTGAATGTATTCAACTTATTGAACTCCGCCACCCGAAGGTAATGCAGGCTGCTGCCATATATCCTCTTGCACAATGTGGGCAGGGAGTCGCCGGCCACCACGGTCACGATGTGCGTCATGTCGGGTGAGCGCTTGTTGGCCTGCTTGGCGAGCTGGCTTTCGCTGGTGAAGCCCAGGAAACTGACGGACATGCGTGCCCGCAACGGCGTCCCGTCCGGCCGGAACAGCGTGTAGTTGATGTCCATGGACTGAAGGCGGCAACCGAACTGCAGCATCCCCCAGGACAGCATCACGTAATTGGGGCTGTGGATGTTGCCGTTGAATTTGAGGACCAGGGCCTTGAAGCCGTTCACCATGCTGGTGATGCCGTCCGCCGGGGCGTCCGCCTGCCCGGCCACCGGGCTGGGCACGACCCCGGTGGCGTCGAACACCAGTTCGAAAGCGACGCTGTCCGGGCCGCTGCGGTTGAAGTCCGGCGACGCGCCGTTGCTGCCCTGGGCCTGCCGGTCGTTGTAATAGATCGAATACTTGTAGCGGTAGGAGGCCGGGTTGATCCAGACGGTGTAGGGATCGCCCACCTGGGTGGTGAAGTTCTGGTCCGAATAGGCGGTGACGATCATTTTTTCCAGGCTGCCAGCCATCAGCGTGCCTCCTGTGCCTTCAGCGCCCGCAGCACCTCACGGACGCAACGCGCCACCACCTCGTCGACCTGGTTGGACGACAGGCCGGAGGGACCGTCACCGCCCCCCGTCGGTTGGGGGCCGGCCGCCGGCTGCACCGGCTGGCCGATGGCCAGACGGACGCCGATTTCGCTGATGTGCAAGGGCATGGTCCCTATCGCTCCCGCCGCCTAGCCGTTACCGCCGGCCAGGCTGCGCGTGACGTACGCGTATGAGAATTCCATCTGTTCGGTCAGAACCTCGTTCTTCAGGGAATCAAGCGGGCCGGCCATCCAGCGTACCGGCCAGGCCCGGTTGAAGTTCCATGTGACCAGCGGCGACTGGTCCGCGCCCAGCAACGACACCACCAGGGTTTGCGGCTGGATGGGGGCCGCCAGGGTGGAGCCCACGGTATCCGCCGCCCAGTTGGCCAGATAGGACGAGGCGGTGACGTATCCCCGCTTCAGGACCAGGTTGGCGTACTGGCCCTGTTTGGGAAGCCGGTGGCTGTACCGGTTCTCGCCGCCCTCCACCAGCGTCTCCACCTCCGTCTTCGCGTCCAGCCCCGACACCTCCTGGAAACTGGCGTCGGCGCTGCCGGACGGCTGTGACGCCGTCCCGCCGCTTCCCACGCTGACGGCGAAGAAGAACGCCGGTGCCGGATAATAGATGGCCGCTTTGGACATGGCCGGGATCAGGGCGCCGAGATCGTCAGGGTTTCGTAGGCGATCTCGACGCTTTCCACCGCGACCTCGTTGCCTTCCGACTTCAGGTCGGTGCCGGTGATCTTGGTGGGCCAGGCGTTGTTCAGCGTCCAAACCATCTTGGGCGCGGCGGTTTCATCCAGCAGGTTCACCACCACCGTTTGGCGTTGGATGGTGTTCATGGCGATCTGATTGAACCAATCCCACAGCGCCGTGTCGTTGACGAAGATGCCCTTGCGCATGGTCACGTTGCCGACCTTGCCCAGGCCGGGCATCTTGATCGGGTAGAAGCTGGGGCTGTCACCGTGCCGGTATTCGATGGGCCGCGCCTCGCTGTCCAGGCCCGTCACCTCCTGGAAGCTGACGGTATTGCTGCCGATCTGGACCGAAAAGTAGAATTTCGGCAACGGCCAAATGTTGTTTTGGGTCTCGCCGCTCACGGCTTCCTCCTTTCAAGTATCGGGACAAGGCGTTGTTATGAGCCCTGCATCATCTGCGTGAAGGTCAGCTCGATATATTCAGCCGGGTGGACCATCTGCAGTTTCACGGCGACGATCATGTAGCCGTTCAGCACGTCCTGCGACGTCATGGTCGAACCCAGGCCGCATTGCACCGTGAAGGCGTCCGACGCCTTGTCGCCCATCAGGCCACCCTGCTGCCAGAGGCTGGTCAGGAAGTTGGAGATCATGCTGGTCACCGTCACCCAGGTCTGGCCCACGTTGGGGGCGAAGACGAAGGGCTGGATGGCCTGCTTGATGGACTGTTCGACATAGATCAGCGTCCGGCGTACCTGGATGTAGCGATAGTCCTGGCTGTTACCGTCCAGGGTGCGGGCGCCCCAGACCACGGTGCCGCGCGACGGGAAATAACGCAGGATGCTGATGGAATTGCCGGAGAGTGGGACGTTGTAGTCCGCCTGCTGCGCGTCGGTCAGCACGACCTTGGGCGCCACCACCGATGCCACGCCGTAGTTGGCGGGGGCGTTCCAGACGCCGCGGGTTTGGTCGTTCAGGGTCCAGATGCCGGCCATGATGCCGCTGGGCGGGGCCACGTTCAGCTTGCCCAGCAGAATGTTCATCACATTGCTGAACAGGGGCAGGGCGTTCATCAGGTACTTGTTGGTCGAACTGATCTGGTCGGCGCTCAGGGTCAAGGGCACGCCGTCGGAGGGGAAGGCGGTGTCGACCTGGGTCAGGACCTGGGTCAGGCTGGGGCTGCCCACGGCGTACTGGCTGTTGGCCTGCGTCGTCAGCAGGTTGTTCATCAGGATGATGCCGTCATAGCCGCCGGAGGCGTTGGAGGTGCCGCCGTACAGGTTGGTGAAGTCGACGTCGCTGCTGGTCAGGACGGAAACCTCAAGCGCCGGTGCGTAGGCGGTGCCAAAGCTGTCGGCATCGGCGCTGGCGACATCGCTGATGGCCTGTTCGAAGGTCACCTGCGCCTGGGTCAGTCCGGCGGTGGTCCAGGTCGACGGCTCCAGGGCGCCCGGCAGGTCCAGGATGGCGACCCGGTCCTGCAGCGTGGCGCTGTCGCTGATCATCCGCGACACGATCTTGGCGTAGGGCGAGCCCGCGCCGGTGGTGATGGTGCCCGTGCTGGTGGTGGTGGTTTCGGTGGCGGTCAGCAGGCAGGCGTCCGGGATGACCAGCATGGTCGGGCCGGAAACGTTGTAGGCCACATCCAGCCCGGAATTGAGGTCGTCATAATTGACGGTCACCGGCTGCTCGGTGCTGCCGGGCACGACTTCCTGGGTGCCCCAGTAGTTGTTGACGGAGATGATATAGCACTTGCCGCCGCCATTGGCGTAGAACAGCCGGATCGCGTTGAACAGGTTGAACTGCGGCAGCGCGCTTTCCTGGAAGGTCACGCCGCTGGAGTCCGCCGTGGCCCCCTGGGTCACGACGTAGTTGTTCAGCACCACGCTCAGGTTGCTGGACGCCCCCAAATCCTCGGTGTAGCTGGCCTGGAAGTCATAGGTGGACTTGGTGGGCGTGCTGCCGCTGGTGCCGGTTCCGGGCGCCTCGGCCACGTAATACAGCGTATGGAAGCCGTAGCCGAAGGCGTTGTAGTAATCCGCCAGGGAGTTGATCTCCACCGCCTGCATGTAGGTGGGCTTGCCGCTGGTGTCCTTGGCGGTCTCGGTATAGCCGATGAAACAGGGGACGGCCGTGTCCACACCCACGATGGAATTGCCGAAGGCGGCCAACTCCGTGATGTAGATGCCGGGTGTTTTGCGGTTCAGGTAACCAGTGGCCATGCGTCGGTGCTCCTTGGCAGGGTGGGCGGCTGGATGGGGCGGCGGTCAGCCGCTCAGACGTAGACGTACATTTCGGAAACACCGCCCTGGGGCGTGTCGCCGGGCCATACAGGGTTGGGTGGGGCGGCGGGCAGGCAATCCACCCGTATGTCCTGATCGGCGCCGTTGGGTGCTTGGCGCTGCCCCGTCAGGCGGAACCTTTGGGGCGGTATGCGGCGCAGCTTGATGGGATCGTCGGAGGTGAACAGCACCGCCGGGCTGCCGCTGGGCAGCAGGATGGGGGCGGGTTGGCGGGTGAAGGTGGCGCCATGTCCGGCGATGGCCAGATCCGTCAGATGGCTGCCGCGGGCCTGGGACACGATGTAGTAGCGCCACTGCGTGGCGCGGGCGTCGAAGGGCAGGATGTAGTCGATGGCGCCAACGTCGTCCGCCGTGATCGGGGTGTTGTCCCACAGCGAGGGGACCGGGTAGACGCCATCCATTCCCGGTTGCGGCTGGGTCAGGAAGACGTCCAGCAGACACAACGGTGACGGGGTTCCGTTGGTATAGACGACAAGGCTGGTGGCGGTGTCCGGGGTGCTGCCGCCCCCATCGCTGACGACGGTGATGCCATAGCGTCCCAGGGGGAGGGTGCCCAGATCCAGCACCACGACCTGCGGCGCCGGTGACGGCGACGGCGGCATCGATTGGCTCAGGACCACCGCGCCCGAGATGTCGGTCACGTCCACCTGGATGGCGTCGGCCGGCACGGTCAGCGTCACCTCCGACCCCACGACGGGAAAGAGGTCGGACGCCGCCAGATAGCGCCCCTGGCAGAACCGGGCCACCGCGCCATCGCCACCGGAGGACCTGCCTTGGACGGCGGCATGGGCCTGGCTGTTGTTGGCGTACAGGTTCCGCTCGTTGGGGTTGGTGGTGATGGGCAGATCGGTGATGTCGACGAAGCTGGCGTTGGCCACTTGCAGCACGAAGGTCAGGCGCGTCCAATACCCCGCGTCGCTGCCATAGCCCGTCATCCCCCGCCGTTTCAGGCTATTCACCAGATCGGCGGTGCGGTCCTCGTCGAAATAGACCGAAAAGCCCGTGGCCTGTGCCTTGAAGACCATGCCGAATGACGCCAGCAGCGACTGGCAGTCCGGGCTGGGGGACGCCTGAAGATCGGGGCAGCGGCCATGGTCGCTGTCATAAAAGGTGTGATTGTAACCCATGCGGAACAAGGGTTTGAACCGGGCACCCGCCGTCGGCCCGTTCTGGCCCGACGCGACGGGCGCGCTTCCCCTGTATTGGAAGGTGTAGCCACGGCTCATGGCTGTTCCAGCCCCAGGTCGACAGGCTTCTCGAAGATGCCGCCGCCCCGCGCCGGATAGACCTGGGACTGCATGGCCGGGCCGGCGAAGGTGATCATGCGCAGCTTGTAGAATACGGCGGGCAGGTAGGAGACGCCCATCATGCCCAGCACGTGGTTCAATTCCGACAGATCCAGATTAACGAATTCCAGCGTGATCTTTTCCACCGACGGGTCGAGCCGCGGGTTCGTGGCGTGGGTCAGCGTGGGGTTCTGCTGCAGGAAGGTGATGAGGCGGGACATGGCGCCAAGGCCGCCGCCGTACTGTCGGTCCGCGAAATTGGCCATGAACATCACATGCAGATCGATGTACAGCGGGGGGGCGACGGTGTACATGCCCAGCGCGCTTTGCCGCACAGGTTGATATGTGCTGATGGTTGTCTCGTGAGTGATGTTATACAGGCACATCACGACCTTGCCCTGGCTGCCCTCGTTGGGAGTGCCGCCCTGGGCCGTCAAGTTGGTCAGCACCACCCAGTCATCGTCGCGGTGGTCGATATTTTGCAGATATTGGTTGGCCGACTGGCGGATCGCATCCAGGACATTATGGATAACATCCACCATTTTTAATTACCGCCCGAATCCACCTTATAACTTTCAGATGTGAAAGCTATTTATTTCATCTCGCTATATGCGAGATAACCATACGATGAGCCTGTGAGTCAAACGGAAAACGGGATATGATATTATACTAATGCAACCATAATATTGCGCGACCTGATGGGGTTAAGCTCATGGGCCCCGCCCGAGGGGGCCTCGCCTCTGGGGCCGGCCATAAGTGTTTTCCGAGCCTGCCGGTGACGCCGCGCGCGCCCTACGCTTGGGGCGTTTTGCGACCCCGCGGTCGCGATCCTGGACAGCGATGGCGGCCAGGGGGGCGGATCACGCATGAAGCGTCCGACATCATCCCGGGCCCACGCGTCGCGGCGATCGGTGCCGACACGGGCCGCTGCATTCCAGAAGGGGCTGTGCCATGCCGTTGAAGGTCTATCATCGCACCAGCTACCGCTATCATCAGCCCGTCATCCTGGGGGAACACCGCCTGATGCTGCGCCCTCGGGAGGGGCGGGACCTGCGGCTGATCTCCAGCGTCGTCACCATCACGCCCGCCGCGGCCATCAGCTGGAGCCAGGATGTTTTTGGGAACGCCGTCGCCCGGGTGACCTTCCAGGACAGGGCCGATACCCTGGTCATCGACAGTGTGGCGGAGCTGGAGTTGACCGCCGCGCCCTGGCCGGTTTTTGATATCACCGCCACGGCCGCCAGCTACCCCTTCCAATATTCCGATAGTGATTTGACGGATCTCGGTGCCCTGAGCCGGCGCCAATATCCCGATCCCATCGGCCAGGTGCGGGAGTGGGCCCAGGCGTTCGTCCATGCCAATCCCACCGACACCCTGTCGCTGTTGAAGGATTTGTGCGCCGGCGTGCCCCGGTGGATCGCCTATCAGGAACGGGAGGCGGAGGGGACCCAGCCCCCGGTGGCGACTTTGGAACGCGGCTGGGGGGCGTGTCGCGACCTTGCCGTCCTGTTCCTGGAAGCGGTCCGGGGCCTGGGGTTCGGCGCCCGTATCGTGTCGGGCTACCGCTATGACCCGGACGGCGGGCGCCTGGACGGGCAGGAGGCGCGGGCGCGTGGGGTGGGGGCCACGCACGCCTGGGCGGAGGTGTATGTCCCGGGGGCGGGTTGGATCACGTTCGATCCCACCAACCAGGCGGTTGGCGGCTTCAACCTCATCCCCGTGGCGGTTGGGCGCGACATCGGGCAGGTGATGCCCGTGACGGGCAGCTATATCGGTGCCGCCGACGCCTTTGCCGACCTGCGGGTGGAGGTGATCGTCGTGTCATGAGCCATCGCGCGGGGCCTCTGGCGTTGCGGCAGCGCCAAGGGCACAGGAGTGAAGCGTCACGCCGTCCATGCCGCGCACGGCGAAGGCGTCGGGCCGCTGTGGCATGTCGAGCGTTTCCGCCAAGGCCCAAGCTCGCCTGATCGCATCGTCGAGATCGACCGCGTCCGCCATTTCGCGGCCGACGACGGCGTGGGCGCCATCCTGCGGCCGGATTCGATAGAACTCGATGACGATCCTCATCCCATCCTTTCGCGCGCTTGTCCGTCGGTGCGTTCAGGCCCGGGACACGGACCGATTGGGCTTGGAGCGCTTCGGCCTGACGAGGGTCCCGCTCATGCGCCGGATCAGCGACCCGTCGCCGTCGTCGTTTCCGTGGGGATCTCGGCCACCTTGTCCCCGGTGGAGGACAAGTCCGGCAGCGGTGGCGGCGTGCTGGCCAGCTGGCGTGTCGCCGCGCCCAGCCAGGCGTCCTGGACCAACCGCCCGCGACGGCTCCAAGGGACGTGGGTGGTATTGCTGGCTTCATACAGCGTTTCGGCCAGGGTATGGGCGTCCTTGGTGGCGATCACGCGCGTCTCCTGTTGTCCGTTCCGGCACGGGATGGCGGGTTTGAAATGGCATCTCAGGCAGGTCGCGGCGTCAGCTTGGCTGTGGCTTCTTCCGGCGCGGTGGGGGCTGCCAGCGGTTGTTGGAGCGATAGGGCGACGGCGGCTCCGCCAGGCAGGCGTAAATGCGCTGCCGCGCCTCATCCGACAGATCAGCCTCTTTCACATGACGAACTTCCGGCGGTTTCGGCGCTTCCGGGGTGCGGGGCGGAACCTGGTCATCGTCGTGGGGGGTAGGCTCTACGCTCATCATCTGTTCTCCAACTGGGGCGAGGGGGAACCGCGGGGCGGAGGAAAGGGTGACAGCGGGTCAGGGCCCCCTCCGGCCGCTCCCCGCCATCAGAGGGGTGCCTTTTTTGACCGGCCCCGGCAGCCCTTCCGCCGCCCGCGCCGTTTGCGTTGACGCCAGCTGGCTTTCGCGGACCACCCGTTCCTGCCCACCCACGTCAATCCGGATGCGGTACTGCGGCTCACCACCTTCTTCCGGCAGCAGGCGCGTGACGCTCACGACGGGGCTGGCCGGGCGGGAGTCGCCTCTGGACGCTTGCAGGATGACATTCTGACCAACTTTGAATTTATGCGGGGGCATCCGTTCTCTCCGAAAAGGGCGGCCTGCACCAAGTCCACGCCGGATTGCGCCATGGGCTTGGGCGGCTCGGTTGGTCGACAGCGCTGATCGCCTTCTTCACTGGGGCGGTGCCCAAATGTCGATTGGCGAACAAAGGATGCTCATATCGCTACGATGATGATCATCGTATGATCAGACAATTTAAGGAAGGAAATTATCCAGAAATCATAAAAATAAACCTGACGGATTTGGCGCCGATTGATTTGCGGCCTATACCGGGTGACCACGTTTTAAAGTGGCTCTTTATTGAAAATTTTTGGACAAATCAGATTTTTCTGACGCGCATCGCCCAATCGGGCGGACGGCCGCCGCGAAAATCCGGAGCCGTGGCCGGCTTCAGGGGCGGAATTCCACCCACATGGCCATGTAGTGGCAACCTGCGGCCGCCAGCACCATCAGGTGCCAGATGACGTTGTGATAGCGCAGCCGTTCCCACAGGTACGCCCCGATTCCGGCCGTGTAGATCAAGGCGCCAACCCCGATCAGCGAGGCCGTCTCCGGGCGTAGCTGGCCCGACAGGGCGGGCGCCAATGGCAAGCCGATCCAGCCCAGGCTGATATAGAGCGCCAGCCCCAACCGTTCATAGCGGCGGGGCGCCGACAGCTTCAGCAGGATGCCGGCCGCCGCGATGGTCCAGACCAGCGCGAGGGCCTCATTGGCCCGCGTTCCCGACAGGCGCAGCAGCAGCGGGGTGTAGGTCCCCGCGATGGCCAGGAAGATGCAAGCATGATCCAGCTGACGCAGCCATTCCTTGCGATGCCGCCGCCGGGTGAGATTGTAGGCGGCCGAGGAGGCGAGCATTCCGGTCATGGCGAGGGCGTAGGTGGCCAGGCCCAGGGCGGTGCTGGCGGCGGCGGTGCCCGGCGTCGATACGACAAGCCAGGCGCCGGCGCTTAACCCAGCGGCGACCCCGACGAAATGCACGATGGCATCGGCGCGGTACTCCCCGCTGCTGTAGTGCGGCGTGGAACGGGGCACCGTGGAGCCGGCGGCCTTCATCGCGCTCTCCCGGGGAGCCGTCCCGACGGGCGCTTAAGGCTCCTTGAGTTGGGTTTCATAGACCATACGTTCTTGCCCGGTCTTGACGCTGCGAACCCGGTACAGGAACTCCTTCCCTTCGCGGGGCATCAGGCGGACGACCTCATAACGGCCGTCAGCGGGCATTTCCCCCAGACGATGCGGGGTGAAGTCGAGGGTTTGGCCGACGTTGAACTTGTGAGGAGGGCGCATGACGATGGTTTCCTTTGGCGCGGCCTGGGGGGCCCTCGGTGGCGAAGCCGTGAGGAACGTCAGCGCCGACGGGGCGGCGGCGGGCGATGGGTGGGCGCGGGGCCCGTCCGTTCATCCTTGTGGCGGTAAATGATTCGCCCCTTGGTCAGGTCGTAGGGCGTCATCTCAACGGTGACGCGGTCACCCGCCAGCGACCTGATGCGGCTCTTGCGCATGCGGCCGGCGGTGTAGGCGATGATCGAGTGGCCGTTCTCCAGCATGACCCGGAAGCGGCCGTCGGGCAGCGTCTCGTCGATCTTGCCCTCGAACTCCAGGTATTCTTCTTTTGCCATCCCGGCCTCCTTAGAAAAAGGTGCAAAAAAAACGGCGGCATGGGTCTCATGCCGCCGCCTTTCGAATGCCTAAGGCAGGGAGATCAAACGGCGCGCAGGTTCTCGGCCGAAGACTTGCCCTTGCGCGGGTCGCGCACGGTCTCGAAGCTGACCTTCTGGCCTTCGGCCAGATTGCCGATGCCCGAGCGCTCAACGGCGGAGATGTGGACGAAAACGTCGGCGGAGCCGTCCTCGGGCTGAATGAAGCCAAAGCCCTTGGTGCTGTTAAACCACTTCACGGTACCGATAGTCATAAGGAATTCTCCTGGGATAGCACCCGTTCGGAGCTGCCCGGCGCGGGAGTGCGGCGCGAGCATCAAAAATCACGACGGGGAAGCACCGGCACGGGCCGGACGATAGCCCAGTAGCAAAGTCGACCCACCCAACATGGCCTCTATGGCGGCAAATTGCAAGCTTCAGCACCCGCAGGGCTCCCCTTCCACCCTTTCGTGGGGTCCGGTGGCCCCGTGGTGACTGCCCGCCGGTCAACCGGCGCGGGGTATCCGCCGCCGCTTGAGGTCGGCGATGATCTCGCGCGCGGCGTTGTGTCCCGGGGCCCCGGTCACGCCGCCGCCGGGATGGGTGCCGGCGCCGCACATGTAAAGGCCCGCGATCGGCGTGCGGTAATCCGCATGGCCCAGCATAGGGCGGGCGGAGAAGATCTGGTTCAGATCCAGGGCGCCGTGGAAGATGTCCCCCCCCACCAGACCGAAGGTGCGTTCCAGATCCAGCGGGCTATTGATCTGCCGGCCCAAAACCGCGCCCTTGAAGTTTGGGGCGTAGCGGGTGACCGTGTCTATCATCAGGTCCGCCACCGTTTCCCGATGGTCATCCCACGATGCGCCGCCAGGCTGGCTCGCCGGCAGGGTGGGGGCCACCTGCTGGCAGAACAGGCTGGCCACATGCTGGCCGGGTGGCGCCAGCGTGGGATCGAGGGTGGAGGGGATCAGGATCTCCACGATGGGATTGGCCGACCAGCCGTCACGCCGCGCGTCCATGTAGGCGCGGTCCATGTAGTCCAGGCTGGGGGCGATGATGATGCCGGCGGTGTGGTGTGGCGCCCGCGCCGTACCCGGCAGGGCGGTGAAATCCGGCAGCTCCGACAGGGCGACGTTCATGCGGAAGGTGCCGGAGCCGCAGCGCCAGTGGGTGATGCGGTGGTGGAAGTCGGCGGGCTGCGCCGCCGGGTCCACGAGCCCGCCGAACAGCAGACGGGGATTGAGGTTGGACACCACCAGGTCGGCGCGGAAGACGCGGCCATCGGCGGTGACCGCCCCCACCGCCCGGCCCCTTTCCACCAGGACCTCCGAGACCGGGCTGTTGGTATGGATCTCCACGCCGTGCGCCTGGGCTGATTTGGCCATGGCCTGGGTGATGGCCCCCATCCCGCCGATGGCGTGGCCCCAGGCGCCTTTCTTGCCGTTCACCTCACCGAAGACATGGTGCAACAACACATAGGCCGAGCCGGGGGTGTAGGGGCTGGCGAAGTTGCCGACGATGCTGTCGAAGCCGTAGGCCGCCTTGATCGGGGCGCTCTCGAACCAGCGGTCCAGGTAGTCGCCCGCGGACATGGCGAACAGGTCCAGCAGTTCGCGCTGCAGGTCCAGGCCCAGCGTGCGCAGCCGCCGCGCCAGCCGGCCGGTTTTCAGCAGCTCCGGCAAGGCCGCGAACACGCCCCCCGAGACCACGTTGGGCGGTGTCCGCAACACCAGGTCGCGCAGCACGTCGGCCACCGCTTCCGTCCGGGCGCCGTACTCGTCCAGCCGCTCGGCGTCGCGGGTGGAGAACTTGGCCACCTCCGCCTGGGTGATGCCGGGGCCGGTCTTGAGATAGCGGCTGTCGTCCAGGGGCAGGAAGTTGGACACCTCCCGCTCCACCACCTTCAGGCCATGCCGGGCCAGGTCCAGGTCACGGATGACCTTGGGGTTCAGCAGCGAGACGGTGTAGGCCGCGACCGAATTGCGGAAGCCCGGGTGGAACTCCTCCGTCACGGCCGCGCCGCCCACCACCGGGCGCCGCTCCAGCACCGTCACCTTCAGCCCGGCCATCGCCAGATAGGCGGCGCAGACCAGGCCGTTATGCCCGCCGCCCACGATCACGACGTCACGCATGGACCATATGCTCCTGCTTCAAGTGGGGCGGCGGAGGGACCAGCCCGGCGCCGGGGCGTGGGGAAGGCGGCTTTCCGGGATCAGGGCGCGCACGCGGCGGGCGAAGCCGCGCAGGCTGACCTCGTTCAGGCCCAGGGGGCCGGTGGTGTAGCTGCTGCCGTCCATGCCGTCCTGGACCCGTTCGATCAGGGCCTTGTCCTCAAGGCTGACCTGGCGGTTGATGCGCCAGTTGGCATAGCGCACGGCCCGCATTTCCCGCCGGTCGTCCGGCAGGACGTAGGCGATCTCGCGCACCAGGGTTTCGGTGGGCGAGAGCGGCAGCCACTGCATGAAGTCGATCTGGTCGGGATAGATGTCGAAGGCGATGTTCGGCCACAGCTTGAAATAGGTCCACAGCCGCTTGCGCTCCGCCGGCAAATGCCCCACGTCCGGCAGGTACTTCTGATAGAACCGCTCGGAGCGCGCGGGCGACGGCGTATCGACCAGCGCCCCCCACATCTTGTCCACCCACGGCTGGGATTCCAGGCCATAGCCGGCGCCGAACAGCCGGGTCAGGCCCGGATGGGCCACGGTGATGTGCAAGGCGTCGGAATAATTGTCGCCCACATTCTTCCAGTTGACCGCGCGCGGCCGCCAGGTGACGCGACCCAGCGGCTGCAGCGCCTCGAACCGGTAGGGCGTCAACTCCTGCCGATAGGGCGCCATCATCTCCGCCACCGACGGGCCGGGGCCGGGCGCCAGGCGGATGAAGATGAAACCGAGGAAGACCTCGTGTTCCACCGGGGGCAGGGGATAGTCCGCCAACTGGAACTCCGGGAAGCCGCGGCGGTGGGGCACGCCGACCAGCGTGCCATCCAGGTCGTAGGACCAGGCGTGATAGGGGCAGACGATGCGGCCGCCGCAGCGGCCCTTGTCACCGTCCAGCAGGCGGGCGGCACGGTGGCGGCAAACATTGTGGAAGGCGTGGATGCGCCCGTCCCGCCCCCGCACCACGGCGACGCTTTCGCCCAGGAAGCGGAAGGTGTGGTAATCGCCCGGGGCGGGGATGTCGTTCACATGGCAGACGATCTGCCAGGACGACCGGAAGATCGCCTGACGCTCGACCTCGAAGAAATCCGGGTCGCGGTAGATCCAGCCAGGCAGGCTGACCGCGTCGTCTGTGGTCAGGGGGGCGGCCATCGAAGACGTCCTGGTCGGCGCCGGATCGGTTCCGGCGATTTATTATTGAACGGATGTACAGTAATTGGGGAATCCTGTCAATTGCACCCCGGATAGCGGGTTGGCGGTCGCCGGTCCGTGGCCCGAGTCAAAATCCAGTGCCGCTGCTATAAGGGGCCGTGCCGAATGGTCCCCCAGGGAGCGCGTATACGGAACCCCGATGAAGCAGCCCGCCCGAAAATTCAACCGTATCCAGCCGGATCTCCGCCGGGAACATCTGGTGGAGGCCGCCTTGCGGTGCCTGGCCGATCAGGGGCACGCCGGTCTTTCCGTGCGCAAGATCGCGGCCGAGGCCAATGTTTCCGTCGGCCTGATCAACCACCATTACGACGGCATCGACCGGTTGATCGCCCACGCCTATGAAACCCTGTCCCAGGGCATCTTCGACCGGGTGACGGGGGCGGTGGCCCCGGCCGTTGGCACCGCGCGCGACCGGTTCAGCGCGTTCTTCCGCGAATATTTCTCGCCCGACATTTTCGATCCCAAGCTGCTGGGGGTTTGGGTGGTGTTCTGGAGCCTCATCCGCCATTCGCCGGAGATGAAGGCCGTCCACGACCGCGCCAACGCCGCCTTCTGCGCCGTGCTCGAGGGGTATCTGTCCGATCTGGCGATGGAAAGGTCCGGGGGGGATGGCGGCCCGCCGCCCGCCGCCGCCCGGGTGGCCGCCATAGGCCTGTCGGCCCTGCTGGATGGCATCTGGCTGCAGTGGTGTCTCAACCCCGACACCTTCACCATCGCCGAGGCCATCGCCATCGCCGAAAGCTGGGTCGATGGCTTCGTCAACGGCGGGCACGGTCGCTTGGCCGGTTAGGCGGGGTCGCCCTCCGCCCGGCGCGATGGCGGGGGCTCGCCGGCCGTGGCGTGGCGGATCAGGGAAAGCGCCATGCCCATCGCCAGCAGTCCCGCCGCCACCAGCATCGCCTCCACGCCGGTGGTGATCAGCAGGCCGACGCAGAACAGCAGGCCGCCCCCGGCCACGGCGATGTCCCATCGCCGTCCAGGTGTCAGCCGCAGCAGGGCGGCGCAGGCGCAGGCGTAGACGATGACGTTCAGGACCACCGCCAGGTTGACCACCGTGTCGAATTGTTGGCCCAGGGTGGGTGACAGGGTGGCGAGGCAGACGACGCTCATCAGCGCCGCCATGAACACCAGGTTGCGCACCGGCGCGCCGTGGCGGTTCACACCGGAGAGGAGGCGCGGGAACAGGCCCAGCCGGGCGCCGGCCTCCGCCGTTTCCGCGCCCACCAGCATCCAGCCCGCCAGCGTGCCCGCGGCTTTGGCCATGGCGCAGACGGCCAGGACGGTGCCCGCCACCGGGCCCCACAGGCGCGTGGCCACGTCGGCGAAGGGGGCGGTGGAGGCGCGCAGCTCCGCCGCCGACAACACGCCGGTCAGGGCCGTGCAGGCGGTGATGTAGACCAGGCCGGCCACGGCGATGCCGCCCAAGGTGGCGATGGGCACGTTGCGTTCCGGCTGCCGGACCACGGCGGCCACGACGGCCGCGCTTTCCAACCCGAGGAAGGCCCAGATGATGGAGGCCAGGGAATGGGCCACCGCGCCACCCGCGGACAATCCCGTGACATTCCAGGACGCCGTGAACACCGTGGGGTCGAACCACCACCAGCCCAGAATGGCCACCAGCAGCACCGGCGCCAAGCCCTGGACCAGCGCCACGCCCTCGAAGCGGGCGGTGAAACGCACCCCCGCCATATTGGCCAGCGTCACGCCCCAGATGACGGCGACCGTGGCGAGGCCCAGCGTCAGCGGCAGCTTCAGCACCGGCACCAGGCTGGCCAGATAGCCGGTGACGGCCAGCGCGATGGCCACGTTGCCGAACCAGGTGGAGACCCAGTAGAAGAAGGCGGCGATGAAACCCAGGCGCCGGCCCAGTCCGGTGCGGACATAGCCGGCCAGGCCGGGTTCCTGCGGGCACAGGATGGCCAGGCGGGAACAGACCAGGCCGATCAGCAGCGCGCCCGCCAGCACGACCATCCAGCCGACGATGACGATGGAGCCGATTTCGCCAAGGCTGGCGGGCAGCAGGAAGATGCCGGACCCGATCATGTTGCCGGCCACGATGAAACCCGCGGCCACCGGGCCGATCTTCGTACGCTCGTCCCGCATGCCGCCGATCCCCGCTTCCGGCCCCTGGCGGGCCTGTCGCTGTGATAGTGATCGAGCGTTCAGCAATCGCAATGGAAAGTTTAGGCGACACCTTTTCCGCCCACTGGTTCCGCCATACTGGTTCCGGCGCATTCGGCATGAACCTATGAAGGGCGCTCATCAATCCGGGTGGCCGTTGCCATTCCCCGGGCTGCCCCGTACAAGGCTTTTGGTAGCGCTAACTTCGGATTTGGTGCGGTGATGAAGCCTGGGATGTTCCTGTCGGTCTTGGCGTTGGTGATGGCGACCGGCACGGCACGGGCGGAGGAGGCGCCCAGCGTCCTCACCCTGAACCAGACCGGCCTGGAAGGCGCCGGCCCGAAGGTGGCCATCCTGGCCGATGCGGTGTCGGCCCCACTGGACTGGCGGCTGACCGACGCGCGGGGGCTGGTGGTCGCCACCGGGCGGACGCGGGTGTTTGGCGATGACGCGGCCTCTGGTCAGCACATCCACCAGATCGATTTTTCCGACGTGCGCCAGGTGGGCCAGGGGTACCGGCTGACGGTGGGGGACAAGGCCAGCCGGCCCTTTGATCTCAAGGCCGCCCCGGACGGACGGCTGGCCCGGGCCGCCCTGTCCTTTTTCTATCAGCAGCGCAGCGGCGTGCCCATCGAGGCGGCGCTGGTTGAACGGCCGGATTTGGCGCGGCCGGCGGGGCACCACCCCGACCGGGCGACCTGTTTCAACCTGGCTGATCCCAGGGGCCAGGTCTGGCCCGGTTGCGATTATTCCCTGGATGTCAGCGGCGGTTGGTACGATGCCGGCGACCAGGGCAAATATGTGGTCAATGGCGGCATCTCCGTCTGGACCCTGGTCAACGCCTATGAGCGCGCCCGGCTGCTGAAGCGTCCCCGGGCCTTGGCGGCGGTGGCCGACGGCGACTTGGCCGTGCCGGAACGGGGCAACGGCGTGCCTGACATCCTGGATGAGGCGCGCTTCGAGCTGGAGTTCCTGCTGGCCATGCAGGTTCCGGAGGGCAAGAGCCTGGAGGTGCCGCTCGGGGTCCAAAGTGGGCGTGATGGAAAGGGCGGGCCCGGCCACTATGTCCTGACGCGCATCGATGCCGGCGGCCTGGTCCACCAGAGGGTCGGCGATGCCCACTGGACCGGCCTGCCCACCGCCCCGGCCGACGACCATGTCACCCGCTATCTCTACTATCCCACCACGGCGGCCAGCCTGAACCTGGCCGCTGTCGCGGCCCAGGCGGCGCGGGTATGGCGGGATATCGACGGCGCCTTCGCCGACCGCTGCCTGGCGGCTGCCCGGCGCGCCTTCGCCGCCGCCCAGCGCCACCCGGACATCCTGGCCCAGGTGGAGTTCACCGGCAGCGGCGGCTATGGCGATCCGCACGTGGCGGATGAGCTCTACTGGGCGGCGGCAGAGCTGTACGCCACCACCGGGGAGGCCGCTTACCTGGCGGTGCTGCGGGCGTCCCCCTACTTCAGCGGGGAACAGGGCACGGGCGACATCAGCTGGGGTTCCGTCGCCACGGCGGGCGCCTTGACGTTGGCCCTGGTGCCGGATCGGCTGGACGGCGCGGACCGTGACCGGGTGCGGGCGCGACTGCTGGCGTTGGCCGACGGCTATGTCGCCGATGAGGGCAAGACCGGCTATCACCTGCCCTATGCGCCCGCATCATATCCTTGGGGCTCCAACGCCGCCATTCTGAACCGCGCCATTGTTCTCGGCATGGCGTATGATTGGACCGGTAACGCGGTCTACCGGTCGGCGGTGGTGGATGCCGCCGACTACGTGCTGGGCCGCAACCCGTTGGACCGCTCCTTCGTCACCGGCTTCGGTGCCCGGCCCATGCGCAACCCGCACCATCGCTTCTGGGCGCGGCAGGCGGACGCCCGCTACCCCGCGCCGCCGTCCGGCGTGCTGTCGGGCGGCCCCAACTCGTCGGCCATGACCGACATGGTGGCGAAGGAAATGAAGGGCGGTTGCGCCCCCCAGACCTGCTGGGCCGACGACCTGCGCGCCTATACGATGAATGAGGTCACCATCAACTGGAACGCGCCGCTGGCCTGGGTGGCGCTGTGGCTGGACGACACCGCGCCCTGAGGACCGCGCCTTGAGTCTGGTCGGCGGTGGTCACAGCCCAAAACGGCATGAGCGCTGTCGCCCATGCCGTTGATCGGAGCCGCCCTCAGCGGCCGGCGGGCGCCCCCACCTTGGCGGCGGTCACCTCGATCTCCACCAGGGCGCCGGGCAGCACCAGGGCCGCCACCTTCACCGTGCTGCGCGCCGGCTTGTTGGGCTGCGCCGCCGTGCCGAAATATTGCGTCCAGGCGGCCTGCAGCCCCGCGAAGTCGATGTCGCCGCCCTTGTTGGGATCGCCGGCCAGGAAGACATGGGCCTGGACGACATCGCCCAGGGTGTAGCCCAGCCCCTCCAACGTGGCCTTCAGCTTGGCCAGGACGCTCAGCGTCTGCGCCTGGGTGTCGCCATAGGCCTGGACGCTGCCCTTGGGGGCCTTGTCATCGATGACCGCGGGCAGGGCGCCGCTCAGATAGACGGTCTGGGCGCCGGCCGGCACCGTCACGGCGGCGGCGATGGGGCTGTCGGCGTTCGGGCCCTGGGTGCGGACGATGCCGGTCTCGGCGAAAGCCGGGGTCGCGGCCAGCAGGGCCAGGGCGGACAGCAGGATATGAGGGCGCATTTTCGGGGATCTCCTGGTTTCTTGATCAGCCGTGGGTGGTCTTGGATGCTGATGCGGGGGTGGTGTCTGCGGCCACCCGATGGGCCAGTTCCGCCACCGTGCGGTGGGCGGCCAGCACGCCGCCTTCCTGCCAACTGGGTAGCTGGCTCAGATGCGCGCCACTGAAATAGACGCGACCGGCGGGTTGGTTCAACAGGGCATAGGCGGCGGGGTTGTTGCCGTCCTGGTCCCAGTGCAGCCAGGGACCCAGGTTGAACGGCACCTTGCTCCAGTTCACCACCAGCGGCTGGGCCAGGTCCCGTCCATGGCCGGGATGCAGGCGCTCCACCGACGCGCGGGCCAGGGCCACCTGGTCGGCCAGGCCGCGCTTTTGGAAATCCGCTGCGGTCTTGCCGGCGTTGTATGTCGCCACCAGCAGGCCCCGCGCCTGATGGTAGCCGCCGCTGGGATACCAGATCAGCGAGGTCTCGCCGCCGGTGTAGGAAATCCCGCCATAGATCTGCTCCCTCTCCCAGAAGCGCGGGGCCTCGAACGCCACCTTGTTGGCGGCGTCATAGACGGCCCCGCTGATCGCGGCCTTCACCGGGGCGGGGAAGTCGCTGTCGATGCCGGCCAGGACGGGCAGGGGGATGGTGACCACGGCGTAGTCAGCGGCCACCTCCTGGCGCTGGCCACCCAGCCGGTCGCGATAGCGGACGCGCACCCCATCCGGCGCGCTCCGGATTTGCTCCACCACCGCGTTGAGGCGCGGCGGGCTTTTCAAGGCGCGGGCCAAGGCCGCCGGAATGCGGTCCATGCCGCCCGCCGGCTGGAACATGGTGGCCTGCATCAGGACGATTTCCTCGAACAGGATGGCGGGGGGCACCGTCTCCTCTCCCAGCAGATCGCGCAAGGGCAGGGGCGGGCGGCGCGTGCCCACCTGGTCCGCCGCTCCCGGCGGCTGGATATAGCCCGAGCGGTCGGATCCCTCGTAGCGGGAGTCCGGCGTCAGGTCGCCATAGGATTTCAGGAAGGTCAGCAGGCGCTCCTTGTCCTCCGCCGTCAGTTCCTGGTCCAGCGCCCCGCGCTGGGTCGCCTTGGCCAACAGTTCCGACAGGCCGCCACGCACGTCGTTCACCGCCTGGCGCTGTTGAATGGGCCGGCCGCCATTGGCGCGGGTGGTTTGGACCAGGGCGCTGCGGCTGCTGTTCACCTCCACCTCCAGCGGCACCTTGAGGTCGCGGGCATAGCCCAGCAGGCCCTGGTGATGGCTGGGAATGCGGGCGGGGCCGGCATTGAAGTAAAGGCCGCTCGATAGGCGGGCGGTCTGGTCGGCCTCGCCCGCCAGTTCGATGCGGTCGCCGTCGCGGATGGACCATGTGCGGCCGCCGACACGGGCCCGCGCCTCCAGCACCACGACGTCGAAGCCGGCGCGTTCCAGCTCATACGCCGTCACCAGCCCGGCGATGCCGGCGCCCAGCACGACGACCTTGCGGCCCCGGCCGATGGCGACCGGCAGGCTGGGCGGCCCGGCATAGGCGGCGGGCACGGCCAGCAGGCCCAGCGCCGTCATGGTGGAATAAGCGGCGGCGGTGCCGCCCCACTGGGCCGCGCGGGCCAGCAGGCGCCGACGGGTGATGGCCATCCTTCGATCCTTCCCTTGATCTTTATGCCGCTGTTGGCGGAACGATCCGGAGGCGACAGTGCCCATGCTGAAGAAAGGGCGCTATTTAAATTAGCTCAACTTTTTTTGGGAAACGCTGGACTATTCAATATTTTAAAAAGGTGGCCGCTATTTCCCCCTGCGATGCACTTAATTCGTATGGATGTGTCACGGGCACGCTTCCTGCTGCTCATAATTTGATGCCGGCTCAACCGATACATTGGGCAAACCAATTTGTGCGGCGCAACCCGGGCGGACAACCCTGGGTGCGGCGGGTCCGGGCGGGTGTTGCGCTCCCCCGGCCAGCGCCAGCAGCACATCCCAATCAAAAGAAAATCCGAAGGGGGCCACCTCATGCCAATAGCCGTGTCACATCGCATCCGTCTCCGCCTTCTGACTGGCGGCGGCCTGCTCGCCCTGGCCGCCGGCCTTCCCGGTGCCGTGTTGGCCGCCAGTCCCGCATCTTCCCCGGCGCCGGACGCCGCCGCCGATGTCAGTGAAATCATCGTCACCGGCACGCGGGAGTCGGGAAAACGGGCGCAGGACAGCCTGACCTCTATCGAGGTGCTGGGGGGTGAGGCCTTGCAGGCCACCGGCCAGACCAACCTGCTGGACGCCCTGCGCGGCACCCTGCCGTCCTTCACCGCCGACCAGTTCGGCGGCGACGTGGGCAATCTCGTCCGCTCCGCCCGCCTGCGGGGCTTGAGCCCTGGCCAGACCCTGGTGCTGGTGAACGGCAAGCGGCGGCACAACTCCGCCAACATCTACGCCGACGGCGGACCCAATGGCGGTTCCAACCCCGCCGACCTGGATTTCATTCCGCTCGATGCCATCGACCATATCGAGGTGCTGCGGGATGGCGCCGCCGCCCAGTACGGGTCGGACGCCATCGCCGGCGTGATCAACATCATCCTGAAGAAGGATGACAGCGGCACCCACGTTTCCACCCTGGGCGGGATCACCGGCCGGGGCGATGGCGGCACGGCCCAGGGCTCGGTCTTTCACGGCTTCGACCTGGGTGACGGCGGCTTCGTCAACGTCACCGCCGACTACCGCCACCACGACTTCACCAACCGCACCGGGGACGACCCGCGCGCGCCGTCCGGCACGGTGGTGAAGGGCCGTATTTACGGCGACCCGCTCAGCGACCTGGTCAACCTGGGCTACAATGCCGAGGCGCCGCTGACCCCCAGCGTCACCTTCTACAGCTTCGGCACCGCCAGCCATCGGTCGGCGGAATCGTATGAGAACTGGCGCACCGGCACCAAGATCCCCACGCTATGGCCCAACGGCTTTTTCCCCGAGGAGACCATCGAGGAATACGATGTCGGCTTCACCCTGGGCGCCCGGGGCGACAACCTGGCCGGCTGGCGCTGGGACCTCAGCAGCACCTATGGCCACGACTGGCTGAACATCGGGGTCATCAATTCCGGCAACCCCAACTTGGCCAATGTCGGCAGCGGCTTCTACAACGCCGCCTACGCCCATCAGACCGACTTCACCGCCGGCAAGCTCGTTTCCACCCAGCAGACCACCAACCTGGATCTGGTGCGGGAATTCCCCCTGCCGTTTTTCGCCACGCCGCTGAACGTGGCCTGGGGCCTGGAACATCGCTATGACGCCTATGAGGTGGTGGCGGGCGAATACGCGTCCTACGCCGCCGGCGGTTCCGCGTCCTACGCCGGTTTCACGCCCACCGACGCCCACACCGCCGACCGCAACAGCGCCGCCGCCTACATCGACCTGTCGACCCAAGTGGTCAAGAACTGGCAGGTCGAGTTGGCGGGCCGGGTGGAGCACTATGATGATTTCGGCGAAAGCGAGAGCGGCCGCATCATCAGCCGCTATGACTTCACCCCCTGGCTGGCGTTGCGCGGGGCGGTGGGCAACGGCTTCCGCGCGCCCACCCTGGCGCAGCAGTATTTCTCCGCCCTGAACGTCAGCCCGACCTCGGCCTCGCTGCAATTGCCGGTCAATTCGCCGGGCGCCACGCTGCTGGGGGTACAGCCGCTGAAGCCCGAGACCTCGACGGAGTACAGCGCCGGCATCGTCCTGGAGCCGGCGAAAGGCCTGCACGCCACCCTGGATTTCTATCAGATCGAAATCCAGAACCGCATCATCAACTCCGGCGCGCTCAGCGGCGCGCTGGCGCAACAGGCCATCCTGGCCAATGGCGCCACCCTGCCGGCAGGAATTTCGGCCGCCAACACCTCCGTCACCTTTTATCTGAATGGGGTCGACACCCGCTCCCAGGGGGCCGACCTGAACCTGGACTACACCACCGACTTCGGCGCCCTGGGGTCGGTCAAGTGGACGTTGGCCGGCAACTACAACGTCACCAGCATCCTGAAGCAGCAGGCCGCACCCAAGGCCCTGACCGGTGTCACCATCCTGGACCAGACGGCCATCACGTCGCTCACCTCCTATGACCCGCGCAGCAAGATCACCCTGGGCGCCAATTGGCGCCTGGGCGCTTGGGACGTGACATTGCGGGAAACCCGCTGGGGCCACAGCTACTATGTCGCGCACGATTACAGCAGCGTGGGCGACTATGTGGCCCGCGCGGTCAGCCCGGCCTTCCTGACCGACCTGAACGTGGGCTACCGCGTGAGCGAGGGCTTCCGTGTCGATGTGGGGGCGCAGAACCTGTTCGACCGGTATCCGGCCAAGACCAATCCGGCCACGCGCTGGTTCGGCATCAACGTCGACACCTATCCGCAGAACACGCCCTATGGGTTCAACGGCGGCTATTACTACGTGAAGCTGGCGGCGGATTTCTGATCCCGCCTGGTAACGCCCACCACCCCATCCTGCCGAAGAATGGGGTGGTGGGTGAACTTTCCTTACAGGACAGGCGCCTCATCGCCGAAGGCCGCGACCTCGGCCACCAGGCCGGTCACCGCCAGGCGGACCAGTTCCCCGCCCTTTTCCGGCGTGGCGAGCGCAGGGTCGGAGCCCATGCGGCCATCGGGATGACGGGCGCGGAAGTCCAGCGCCTCGCGGATGGGGCCGGAGCCCGCGACTTGGGGCGCATAGTTGGCGCTCTTGATGGCGTCGGGATAGGCCCACTGGGTGACGGCGATTTCCGACGGCGTCGCGTGGCTGCCGTGCCCCACCGGAAACTGCCGCTGCGCCAGGGCGTTGACGCCCGGCAGGTCCCACCAGTTCCGCAGCTTGCAGGCGAAGCCGGCGGGGCGCCTGGCGAAGCTGGCCTCGGCATAGAGTTCGGAGAAGGCGGCCTCAATGGTGGCGATGTTGCCGCCATGGCCGTTCAGGAAGTAGATGCGCTGGAAGCCATGCACCGCCAGCGACCGCACCCAGTCGCCGATCGCCGCCATGAAGGTGGACGGGCGCAGGCTGATGGTCCCGGGGAAGCCCAGATGGTGCTGGGCCATGCCGATGTTGAAGGTGGGCCCGACCAGGATGTCGGCGCCGCCCTTGTGCGCCTCATGCGCGATGATCTCGGGGCACAGCCAGTCGGTCCCCAGCAGGCCGGTGGGGCCGTGCTGCTCGTTGGAGCCGATGGGAATGACGATGGTCTTTGAGCGTTCCAGGAATTGCCCGACTTCGGACCAGGTGGACAGGTGGAGCAGCATGGGATGGTTCCTCGACAGCCATATCGCTTGGGCGCACCATAAGGACGCGCGCCGCCGAAGGCATCCCAAAACCGAACGCCCCTCAACCGAGCGTGATGCGCATGACGCAGCCGGGCCGCCCCTCGGAAACGTCTAGCTGAAAGCCGTGCAACTGCACCACGGCGGCGACCAGGCTGAGGCCCAGGCCATTTCCGGGGGTGTGGCGGGCGTGGTCGCCACGGGTGAAGCGGCGGAACATGGCTTGGCGCTGCTCGGCGGAGATGCCGGGGCCGGTGTCGCGCACCATGATCTCCGGCGGTTGCCCGGCCCCCTGATGCAGGGTCAGGCTGACCGCGCCGCCGGGGGGCGTGAACTTGATGGCGTTGTCCAGCAGATTGCCCAACGCCTCGAACAACAGGTCGGCGTCGCCGGTGACGACGCTGGTGGGCTGGATATCGGCGGTGAAGGACAAGTCCCGGGCGGCCGCCAACGGCTCGTACAATTCGGACGCGGCGGAGGCCAGGGCCGCCGGCTCCACCGGGGCGAAGCCGGCGCGGCGGCGGCCATCTTCCACCTCCGCGATGCGCAGCAGGGCGCGGAAGGTGGCCAGGATCTGATCGGTATCGGCGATGGCGTCTTCCATCGCCGCGCGATGGGCCTCGACATCGCCACCCCGGCGCAGCGCGCCCTCCAGCCGGGTGCGCAACCGGGTAAGGGGGGTGCGCAGGTCGTGGGCGATGTTGTCGCCCGCGGCCTTCACGTCGGTGATCAGCCCCTCGATCTTGGCCAGCATGGCGTTGACGATGGCGGCCAGCTTGTCGAAATCGTCGCCCGACCCCCGCGTCGGCAGCCGTTGGGACAGATCCCCCGCCATGATGGTGGCGCTGGCGCGGTGGATGGCCTCGATCCGGCGCAGCGTGCCGAAACTCAACACCAGCCCGCCGGCCAGCGCCAGGCCCACGCTGCCGGCCAGACCCGCCGCCATGGCGCGCAGGATCAACTCGCGCACCTCATGGACCTCATGGGTGCGCAGCGCCAGGACCAGCACGCCGCCGTCGGCCAGGCGGCGGGCGATGCCCCGGGCCGGGCGGGGGTGTTCCAGGGCGGCCGGGGCGCCATGCGGCAGGCTGTGCACCCGTCCGTCCGCACCCTGCAGTTCCGGCGGCAGGGCGTCCAGATTGCCAGCCAGCATCCGGCCGTCGGGTGCCAGCAGCAGCGCTTTCCAGTAGCCCCGGCTGTCGCTGTCCACCAGGTTTTCGATGTGGGTGCGCTGTTCGAGCGGCGAGGTGTGTAGGAACTCCTCCGTCTCGCGCATCAGGGTGTCGTCCAGCCGGCGGGTCAGGAACACGCCCGTACGCCAGTAGACGATCCCCAGTACCAGCACGACGGCGGTGATCATCAGCACGCCGAACAACAGGGTCATGCGGAAGGCCGTGGTGCGCGGCAGATCCGCCAGGCGGAAGCGCTCAATCCGGGGCATGCAGGCGCCAGCCCCCACCGCGCACGGTGCGGATCATTGGATCCTCGGCATCCAGATCGACCTTGCGGCGCAGGCGGCCGATATGGACGTCGATGACGTTGGTGCCTGGGTCGAAGCTGTATTCCCAGACGGCCTGGTACAGCATCGACCGGGTCAGGGCCTGTTCGGCGTTGCGGACGAAATATTCCAGCAGGCGGAATTCCCGGGGCGTCAGGTCCAACACGCGGGTACCCCGCGTCGCCCGCCGCCCCACCAAGTCCATGGCCAGGGGCCCCACCTGCAACAGGGTGCCGTCGGGCTTGTCGCCCCGGCGGCGGGCCAGCGCCATGACACGCGCCACCAGTTCGGCCAGGGCGAAGGGCTTGGTCAGGTAATCGTCGCCGCCGGCGCGCAGGCCCCGCACCTTGTCGTCCACCCCGTCCAGGGCGCTGACGACCAGCACCGGCGTGGTGACACCACCCCGCCGCAAATCCGCCAGCAGGCTCAACCCGTCCAGGCCGGGCAGCAGGCGGTCCAGGGTGATGGCGTCATAGGTGCCATCGCGCGCCGCGGCCAGGCCGGTGGGACCATCGTGACACACGTCGACGCCGTAACCCTCCGCCTTCAGCGCGTCCACGATCTCCCGCGCGGTGCGCTGTTCATCTTCGATCACCAATATCCTGGGCATGGGGATACACCGCTGGGGGCTGCAGAGGGGGCACGATACCGGCCTTGGTGTCGCAGGGCACCTGGGGACGTGGCCCTTAACGCAAAAGTTAGCGTTCTCGCGCCCGGCATACGGTTATTGAGCAAGCGGCTCCCCCTGTTGGAAGAAGAACAATGCCCGCCCTTTCCCATCGTCTGGCCGCCGTCATCGCCCCCCTGCTGCTGGCCGCCCCCGCGCTCGCCGCCCAGCCGCCCTATCACGAGGTCGCCCGCATCCCCGCGCCGGATGGACCGTGGGACTACGCCAGCGTGGATACGGCCGCGCGGCGGCTGTACGTCGGGCGGGCCGATGGCGTACTGGCGCTGGATCTGGACAGCGGCCGCCTGACGCCCACTTTGGTGGCGGGCCAGCGGGTGCATGGCATCCTGCCGCTGGACGGTGGCTTGGCCATCAGCAGCAATGGCGACAGCAACACCGCCACCCTGTTCCAGGGCGCGGACGGCGCCGTGTTGGCCACCTTCGCCACCGGCGCCAAGCCTGATGCCGTGGTGCAAGCGGGTGCGCTGGTGGCGGTGATGGATGGCAAGCAGGGCGACATCACCCTGATCGATCCCGTCCGCCGCGTCGTCACCGGCCACGTCGATGTGGGTGGCGCGCTGGAATTCGCCGCGATGGATGGGCAGGGGCACCTCTACGTCAATGTTGAGGACAGGAACGAGCTGGTGGTGGTGGATGTGGCCGCCCATGCGGTGCTCGCCCGGCGACGTCTGCCCGACTGCGACGGCCCCACCGGCCTGGCCTTGGATCCCGCCACGGGCGTGCTGGTATCGGCATGCGCCAGTGGCCGGGCCGTGGTCATGGCGGCAAGCGACGGCCGCGTCCTGGCCAGCCTGCCCATCGCCCAGGGGGCCGACGCCGTCATCCTGGATGCCAGGAACCATCGTTTCCTCATCCCCTGCGGCAAGGAGGGCGTACTGACGGTGTTGAGCCCGGACGCCCAGGGCGCCTTGGCCGTGACGGCCACGGTGCCCACGGCCAAGGGGGCCCGCACCGGCGCCCTGGATCCGGTGACCGGTCGCGTTTATCTGCCGGTGGGTACACGGCTGGCAGGCAAGGCCGGGCAGCCGGCTGGTTTCGAACCCGGCAGCTTCCACCTGTTGGTGATGGAGCCCGCGCCGTAAGCCATGTCCGGGAATTACAATTTTGTGAGTAACGAATACTAACCGAGAAGTTATTTGATCATCGGGATGCTTCTGCCGTCTCTGTGAATCCACATTCTGACTTATCCTGGTGAAGAGACCGGATGCCCCCGTACCCTTGGCGATTGAAAGGCCTGGCCTGCCTGCTGGCCGGGGCCTGCCTGGCCGGTTGCGCCAGCTACACCCCGGCCCCTCTGGCGGATGCGCCGGATCTGGCCCGCGACCTGTCGGTCATCAGTGTGGATCCGGCCGCCATGCCGCTGCCGGCCCTGCGTAGCCATGCGGTCGATCCCGCCCGGCCGTTGGACATCGACGCCGTTGCCATGGTGGCCGTGGCCCGCAACCCGGACCTGAAGGCCGCCCGTGCCCAGCGGGGAGTCGCCACGGCGGAAGCGTTCAATGCTGGCCTGCTGCCCAATCCGCAGCTGTCGCTGGACTATGGATTCCTCACCTCCGGCCCTGGCGTCATGGATGCCTTCACGTTCGGCCTGATTCAGGACGTGATGCCCTTTCTCACCCGCTCCTCCCGCAGGCACGCGGCGGCGGCCACCCTGCGGGGGGCGGAACTGGACCTGCTGTGGCAGGAATGGCAGGTGGTGGCACAGGCGCGGTTGCTGGTGGTGCGGGCCCACGCCTTCGACCGCCAGCGGACGGTGCTGCTGGCCAATCGTGCGCTATTCGACGACCGCTATCGCCAGTCCAGCGCCGCCATGGCCCGGGGTGACCAGACCCTGCCAACGGTGGTCAGCGACCTGGCGGCGCTGAATGGCGTGGATACCCAGATCCATGATCTGGAGCGGCAGGCCCTCCGCAACCACCTGGATCTGAACGCGCTCCTGGGCTTGGCGCCGTCCGCCACCCTGGCGCTGGCGCCGCTGACGATGGATGATCTGGCATTGCCGGCCGCCGTCGCCATCCGGGCGGATTTGCCCAGGCTGGCCGGTCGGCGGCCGGACCTGCTGGCGCTGAAAGCCGGCTACCAGGCGCAGGAGGAGGCGGTTTGGCAGGCGGTGCTGGGCCAATTCCCGGCCTTGGGCATCGGCAGCAATCGCGCCCGCGACACCGCCAACGTCAAGACGCAGAGTCTGGCGTTGTCCATCAGCCTGCCGCTGTTCGATGGTAACCAGGGCGCCATCGCCGTGCAGCGCGCCACCCGGGAGCAGGTGCGGCTGACCTATCAGGCGCGGCTGGACGCGGCGGTGAGCGCCGTGGACCAGGGCCTGCTGGTGCTGGACCAGATGACGGAGCAAGCCCGTGCCACGATGGACGGCATCGCCACCCTGGAACAGGCGGCGGCCGCCGCCGACGCCGCCTTCCGTGCCGGCAGCCTGGACGAACGCACCTTCGCCGACCTGCAAGGCGCCCTGCTGGCCCGCCGGCTGGAGGCGCTGAAACTGGACCAGGCGGTGCAGGAACAGCGCGTGGACCTGATGACCCTGATCGGGGGAGACCTGCCGGACTCCCCGTTGACCCCGAAGGAGGACGCACGATGACCCCGTTCCCCGCTCGTGCCGTCCTGTTGGCCACGACCTTGCTTACCGGGGCATTGCCGGCAGGCAGCGTCCGATCGGCGGAAACGGTGCCCGTCGTTGCCGTCCAGACCGTGCCCTTGGCCCGCCAGTCCATCACGGTCACCGTCAGTGGTTACGGGACCCTCACGCCGGATAGCGACGCCCTGGCCACCCTCAGCTTCCAGCGTGCGGGTCAGGTCGCCCGTGTGCTGGTACGGCCGGGCCAGCCGGTGGCCAAGGGCACGCCCTTGGCGGATTTGATCACCGACCCGACCGCCGCCGCCGGTTACTCAAAGGCCCTTTCCGCCCTGACCTTCGCCAGCGGCGAACTGCAGCGGACCCGCGCCCTGCGGGACCAGCACCTGGCCACCAATTCCCAGGTGGCGGCGGCGGAGCAGGCCGAGCGTGACGCGCAGTCGGCGCTGCAGGCGGAACGGCGCATCGGCACTGATCGCGCGGGTGAGACGCTGGCCGCCCCTTTCGATGGCTATGTCGACAGCATCCCGGTCGTCCTGGGTGATCGCATCCAACCCGGGGCGCCGGTGGTCCGATTGGGTCGGGGGGCGGGTGTGCGCGTGGTGGCCGGGGTGGACCCGGCCGAGATCGCCGCCGTGAAGGTGGGCCAGCCCGTGGCGGTGACGCCTTTGCTGGGCGCCGCCACCGCCCTGGCCGGCACGGTCGCCGGCGTCGCCGGCATGCTGAACCCCGTCACCCGCTGGGTGGATGTGACGGTGCTCCTGCCGCCGGGCGGCGGCGGGCTACCGGGCACGCCGGCGCGCATCGCCATCACCACCGACCAGCACGACGGCTATGTCGTGCCCCGGCAGTCCGTGCTGACCGATGAGGCGGGCGCCTACCTGTTCCAGTTGGCGGGTGGCAGGGCCCGTCGCGTGGCCGTGGAAGCGGGAACGGACGGCGCGGCGGGCACGGAAGTCAGGGGCGAGACGCTCAATCCCCAACAGCCGGTGATCGCCGTGGGCAATTACGGCCTGGAGGATGGCGCCGCCGTCACGGTCGCGGCGACCAAGGAAGGGGTGGGCCGATGACTGGCTTCACCGCCTGGGTCGCCGCTCATCGACGGTCGCTGCTGTGTTTGCTGGCCCTGCCGGTGCTGGCCGGCCTGATCCTGGCGGCCAACCTGCCTGTCACCCTGTTCCCCACCGTGACATTCCCCCGGGTAAGGGTGTCATTGGATGCCGGTGACCGGCCGGCGCCGCAGATGCTGCTGCTGGCCACCCGGCCCCTGGAGCAGGCGGTGCACCGGGTGCCCGGCGTCACCGGCGTCCGCTCCACCACCAGTCGGGGCAGCGCCGAACTGTCCGTCACCTTCGCCTGGGGCACCGACATGACCACGGCGGAGTTGCAGGTGAACGCGGCGGTGGGCCAGGTGCTGCCCACCCTGCCGGCCGGGGCCAGCGCCACCGTGCGGCGCATGGAGCCGACGGTTTTTCCCATCATCGCCTATAGCCTGACATCGGACACCCTGTCGCCCACCCGCCTGCGCGACCTGGCGCAATATCAGCTGCGCCCGCTGCTGGCCGGCATCGAGGGCGTGGCCGAGGTCGGGGTTTCCGGCGGGACGGAGCAGGAGTTCCAGGTCATCGCCGATCCTGACCGCCTGCTGGCCCACGGTCTGGCCATCGACGACGTGGTCAAGGCGGTGGGCAACGCCAGCCTGGTGCAGGCGGTGGGCCGTGTCGAGGACCATTACAAGCTGTTCCTGGTGGTGTCGGACAACAGTTTGACCGGCCTGGACGCCCTGCGCCGCGTCGTGTTGTCCAGCGGGCCCGGTGGGGCCGTCACCGTGGGCGACGTGGCCAATGTGGTGGATGGCACCGTGCCGCAATGGACGCGGGTAACGGCGGGCGGCCGCGACGCCGTGCTATTGAATGTCTATCAGCAGCGCGACGGCAACAGTGTTCGCATCGCCCAGGCCGTGCGCGACCGCCTGGCGACGGCCAAGTTGCCCAAGGGCGTCACCATCAGCAGCTGGTACGACCAGAGCCAGCTGGTGCTGGCCTCCGCCGCCAGCGTGCGTGACGCCGTGCTGGTCGGTATCGTGCTGGCCGCCCTGGTGCTGTGGCTGTTCCTGCGCGACCTGCGCATCACCCTGATCGCCGCGGCGGTGGTGCCGGCGGCCTTGGCCGCCACGGTGGCTTTGCTCAGCGTCCTGCGGCTCAGCTTCAACATCATGACCCTCGGGGGCATGGCGGCGGCCGTTGGCCTGATCATCGACGACGCCATCGTCATGGTGGAACACATCGTCCGGCGCCTGCGCGAGGGGCGCCGGGACGGGGCGCCGGGCGTGCTGGGTGCTGCCCGCGAATTCACGCGGCCCCTGGCTGGGTCCAGCGCCGCCACCTTGGTCATCTTCGTGCCGCTGGCCTTTCTGGATGGGGTCACGGGCGCCTTTTTCCAGGCGCTGTCGCTAACCATGGCGTCTGGTCTGGCGTTTTCCTTCATCATCACCTGGCTGGCCGTGCCGCTGGCGGTGGAACGGCTGGTGGATATCCGCCGCCCCCATGACACCGGCAGGGTGTTGGCCTGGGTGGATGACCGCTACGCCCGCCTGTCGGCGCGCCTGCTGGCCCGGCCCTGGCTGGCGTTGGCGGCGCTGCTGCCTCTGCTGCTGCTGGGGGGCCTGGCCTATCGCGCCGTGGGCTCCGGCTTCATGCCGTCGGCGGACGAGGGCGGCTTCGTGCTGGACTACCGCAGCGCGCCGGGCACCGCCCTGTCGGAGACGGATCGGGAACTGGCGCAGGTGGATGCCATCCTGCGCGACACGCCGGATGTCGAGACCTGGTCGCGGCGTATCGGCGCCGGCCTGGGGGGTGATTTGAACGAGGCCAACAAGGGCGACTATTTCGTGCGCCTGAAATCCGGGAATCGCCGCCCCATCGATGAGGTCATCACCGACGTCCGCACCCGCATCACCCACCAGGTGCCGGGATTGGACGTGGAGATCGCCCAGTTGATGGAGGATTTGATTGGCGACCTGACGGCCGTGCCGCAGCCTATCGAAATCAAGATCTTCGGTGACGACCCCGCTGTCCTGCTGCCCACGGCACGGGCCGTGGCGGCGGCGCTGGCCCAGGTGGACGGTGTGGTCGACATCAAGGACGGCATCAATCCGGCGGGCGAGGCCCTGGACATCCGGGTGGATGGCGTCAAGGCGGCGGGGGAAGGGATGGACGTCGTCGGCATCACCGCGCAAGCGGCGGCCGTCCTGCAGGGCACGGTGGTGGCCCAGGTGCCCACGCCGACCAAGCGGATCGGCGTGCGGGTGTGGGTGCCCGTCGCCGCGCGCACCACCGATACCGACGTCGCCAACCTGCGCCCGCGGGCCCCGGATGGCCATTTGTTCCCCCTGAAACGCGTGGCCACCATCGTCCCGGTGAGCGGTGAACCGGAGATCGGACAGGAAAACCTTCAAGGCATGGTCGCCGTCACCGCCCGCATCGAGGGGCGGGACATGGGCTCCGTCGCCGCCGACGTGACGGCCCTGCTGGACGGCCGGCGCCTGGTGGCCGCACCCCTACGCTATGAACTGGGGGGACTGTTCCAGCAGCAGCGCGTCGCGTTCCAAGGCCTGCTGAAGGTGTTCGCCGCCGCTGTGGCCGCCGTTTTCGTGCTGTTGCTGTTCCTGTACGAGAGTTTCGTCACCGCCGCCGTCATCCTGGTCATGCCTTTGCTGGCGGCTGGGGCGGTCTTCATCGGCTTGTGGCTGACCGGCACGGAACTGAACATCACCGCCATGATGGGGATGACCATGGTTATCGGCATCGTGACCGAGGTGGCAATCTTCTACTTCTCGGAGTTCGAGGGGTTGCCGGCGGCCCTACCCCTGGCGGAACGGCTGTCGCAGGCTGGGCGCAACCGCTTCCGTCCCATCGCCATGACCACCTTGGCGGCGATGCTGACCCTGCTGCCGCTGGCCTTCGGTTTGGGAGAGGGGGCGGGGATGCAGCGGCCCCTGGCCATCGCCATCCTGTCCGGGCTGGCGGTGCAACTGCCCCTGGTGCTGTTGGTCATGCCCTGCCTGTATCGGCTGGCGGTGCGCCGCCAGGCCTGAGGCAGGGCCAAGTCCAGCCGCGGCGGGAGGTCTATGGCGAAAGCGTGCGGCGCGATGCGCTCCAGGGGGCGTTGAGGGGGATGGGGCGCGCCCCTGGCTTATGCTACCTTCGATGCCGTTACGCTGTCACGCAGCGACCGCCCCGCCCCCTCCGGCCTTGACCCACCTCAAGGCGCCAGCCGGCCGGGGCCGGTACGCTTTCTTCGTTCGTCTCACCCATGGCATTGGGCCCGAACGCCCATGCCCCGTGATCGCAACAAGGGAGGACGCCATGCCTGACGCCGTCAAAACACCGTTTCCAGCGGTCCCATTCACCCCAGCCTCGTTTCCGGGGGCTGACCCGCAAGCGATCTTTGGCACCGTCCTGGCCGACAATGCCGCCTGGCTGGATGATGTGCAGCATGTCTACGGCCGCATGGCCCACGGCGGCATGGCCTTCTTCCAAGAGGTCACCCGGTTCTGGGAACAGCGCCTGCATGAGGACCGGGAGGCCTGCGCGGCGTTCCTGACCTGCCGCACGCCCCAGGAATTGCAGGAATGCGGCCAGCGCTTCGCCCTGAAGGCCAGCCACGACTATGCCGAGGCGATCGGCCGGCTGCTGCAGGTCAGCATCGGCGCCCTGGAGGATGGTCCCAAGGCGGAGGCCAATGGGGTGCCCAAGGCCGTGCACCCGCACAAGCGGGCGGGCTGACCATCCTCTTGGGGGCCTCTTTCGGGTTCCTCCTGTCCTGTACGCGGGAGACCCGTGCGCCGGTGCGGCGTTTCAAGTTGGCGGCGGCGCGTCTATGGTCAGGTGGTTGTCAATCGGGCGCTCCGCGAGCGGACGGGGCGCCCCCACCGCCGGGACGGGCCCATGCAGCAGCACGACCTCTATTCCTATGAACCAGCGAAGGGCCATGGGCTGCCGCATGACCCGCTCAATTCCATGGTGGGGCCCCGCCCCATCGGCTGGATCTCCAGCAGGGGCCGGGACGGCAGCGTGAATCTGGCGCCCTATAGCTTCTTCAACCTGTTCAACTATCGCCCGCCCATCGTCGGCTTTTGCAGCACCAGCGCCAAGGACAGTCTGCGCAACGCCCAGGAGACGGGCGTGTTCGTCTGGAACCTGGCGACCCGCGACCTGGCGGAACAGATGAACGCCACCAGCGCCCCCCTGCCGTACGGGACCAACGAGTTCGAGGTGGCGGGCCTGACGCCCTTGCCGGGCACGCATGTCGACGTGCCGCGCGTCGCGGAAAGCCCCGTGCACTTCGAATGCCGGGTGACGGACATCCACCGTCTTCGCCGCCATGACGGGAACCCTGTCGATTCCTGGCTGGTGATGGGCGAGGCGGTGGTGATCCACATCAGCCGTCCTCTCTTGGTCGACGGCATCTTCGACACTTTCGGTGCCGGTATCATCTTGCGGGGCGGCGGCCCCTCCGCCTACGCCGCCATCACCCCCGATAGCCGCTTCGACTTGGACCGGCCGGGCGCCAAGCGCTGAGCCCCATGGGGCGGTCGCGATGAAGCGGCGCCCACACTGTTGACAGCCGCCAAAACGATCCTCAAGAACTATTCAATCACCCCGCCGGGCGCGGGTGTGGTACCGGACAGCCGGCGCCGTCCGACAAGTGGGCAGACGCATTCAAGCATTTGACCTCGCTTGTCATTGGCGCCAAAGCGGTGTCCTATGCCACCGTTCGTGTCTGGTTGAAACATTGGGTGGGCCGAAACATTGGGCCGACAGCGCGGCTAGCGCCGGCCTGGATGCGCCACCCGCCCGCGTCGTCTATCTGAGGCCTCATGTCGATCTCCTCCGCCATTCCGCCCGTTGATGCCGATCTCCCCCTGGTGGACGGTCTGCGCCTCGCCATGCGCCGCCTGGCGGCTTCGGTGTCCGTGGTCACGCTGCGGGATGACAAGGGGGCGGCCGGCGCCACGGTCAGCGCCCTCTGTTCCTTGAGCTTCGATCCGCCCTCCGTGCTCATCGCGCTGAACCAGTCGGGCAGCGTGCATGATCGGCTGCTGGCGGCGGACACCTACGCCATCAACATCCTTCACGCCGACCAGCAGGATGTCTCGCGGACCTTCGGCCAGCCGAACCGCACGGCCGATTGCTTCAAGCCCGGTGAGTGGGAAGATGTCATGGGCGCGCCCTGCCTGATCGGCGCCCAGTCCACCCTGGTGTGCCGCCGCGCCGCCGAACTGCCCCATGGCAGCCACCGCGTCATCGTGGGGGAGGTGTTGTGGACCCGCAGCCGGACGGAGGTCGATCCGCTGCTCTATGCCGACGGCGGCTACCGCCGACTGGCCGACATCTGAACGCTAAAAAAAGACCCCCGGGGAACGATGCCCCCGGGGGTTCGACTGCCGAAGCCTGTCAGTTGGAAGGGGCGGTCCAAGTGGGGTCGCCACCTGGACCGTCTGGGAAAACCTCAGAACTTGGCGCGGGCGCCGAAGATCACCTGAACACCCGGGTAGTAGATGCTGTAGGGCGAGTTGGAGTGACCGAACAAGGTCACCAGCGGCTCGTTGGTGATGTTCAGCGCGTCGACCGTCAGGCGGATGCTGTCGTTGAACATCGGTAGCTGATAGCCCAGCGACAGGTCGAACTGGCCGCGGGCCGCGGCGATCAGCGGCTCATTGATGTTATTCTGCGGCGCGTTCGCCGCCGTGGACTGGTCATTCCAGACGTAGTTCAGGCTGACCGATACGCCGTGGCCTTCGTAATAGCCCTGCAGGTTGTAGCTGTAGGGCGCGATGCCGGTGGCGAACAGCCCGCTCTCCGACGATTGTTCGATATGGGTCCCGTTGGCGGAGAAACCCAGGCCTTCCACGATGAAGTCCAACGGCTGGACCCAGGTCAGCTCCACCCCCTGCAGCAACAGCTTGCTGAGGTTCACCGGCTGGGTCAGCGTCACGGTGGCGACGTTGGGGCCGCCGCGCAGGTTGAGCGCCTGCTGCTGGCTGGTGTTGAGGTCGGTGAAGTTGATGCCCAGCGCGGTGAAGGGCACCGTTTTCTGCGTCGTGACGGTGAAGCCGTCGATGTCCTTGCGGAACAGGGCGGCGCCCACATAGCCCAGGCCGCCGGTGTACCACTCGCCGCCGATGTCGATGTTGTTGGAGGTGTAAGGCTTCAAGTTGGGGTTGCCGGCGCTGGCCACCTGCGCCGAGATGTCGGAGAAGGTGGTGCCGGGGAGCAACTGGCTGGCGTCGGCGCGGGTGACGCTGCGTGAGGCGGCGGCGCGCAGCTTGATGTCGTCCGTCAGACTGTAGACCACGTTGGCCGACGGCAGCACGTCGCTGTAGCCGGTGTTCAGCGTCTGGTCGATCAGGGCGCCGGAGGCGGTCTGCAGCGGACTGGTCACCGTCTGGTCGGTGTGGAAATAGCGCAGGCCCATGTTGATGGCCACGTCATGGCCCAGCAGCGTGTCCTTGGCGTTGCCTTCGGCATAGCCGCCGAAGGTTTTTTCCGAGATGTTGCCGACCGAACCCCCGGTGACGGCGCTGCGCGTTTGCGGTGCCGTATCCTTGTAGTAGTCGTAGTTCGTCGCCTTTTCCAAGGCGGCGAGGTTGGTCATGATCCACTTGGTGTAGCCGACATTGCCGTTGGCCAACTTGCCGAAGTCGCTGATGTTCATGGGCATCAGGTACTGGCCCACCTGGGAATTGGGCACCAGGCCGGACACGCCGTCGCAGGTGGCGCCGCAGACCGCCGTCTGGAAGGTGGTGCTGTTGTCGTACGCGCGGATGATGCGGCTGGCCATGTCATAGGCGCCGCCGACCTTCAGGTTGACGGTGTCGTCGCCATACTTGGCATCGATATGGGCGCCGCGGGTGGTGGTCTCGCGATAGACGTTCTGCACGTTCACGCGGTACCAGCGCCAACCCAGGTTGGGATCGTTCAGGTCCCGGTTGGGGGTGATGATGGGCTGGCCGTTGGCGCCGCCCGCCTGATAGGTGACGGTCAGGCCCGACTGTGCCGGGGTCTGGAAGTCGAACTGCGGTTGCTCACGGAAGAAGGTGCTGTGGCCGTAGTTGACCTGGGCGTCGACCGTGAAGTCCTTGGAGGGTTTCCACGTCAGCGTCGGGTTGATGTTGTAGAACTCGGTGTGCTGGTTGAAGATGTCGTTTTCCAGGAAGAAGCTGGAATTGGCGAAAGTGCCCTGGGTCACGACATTGTTGCTGTCCACGGTGAGGTTGAAGGGGACCATGCCGCCGGTGGAGGTGGGGCTGCTCCCCGGGCCGGAATTGCGGACGTACCAGTTCATGTTCAGGCGCTGGTAGTTGCGGTCCGACTGCGCCCACAGTCCGTCGATGGCGAAATGCCATTCGTCGCTGGGGCGGTATTCCAGGGACAGAAGGCTGGAGACGCGGGAGCGGTCACCGAAGGTGTAGCTGTTGCGCCCCAGGCGTGGGATCTGCGCGCTGCCCAGCTGCGCCAGGCTGAGGCCCGAGGTCTGGGCCAGATTCACGGGCTGGCCCGCCGTCAGGCCGGCGACATTCTTGGGGGCGGTGGCGGCATAGACGAAGCCGTTGCCCGTGCCGACATCGCCGCTGCCGGCCGGCAGGTTGCCGTCGGTATAGCCGATGGTCTCGAACCCATCGATGCGGGTGGTGGTCTTGACGCCCGACACGCCCACCAGCACGCCAAAGTCGCCCCAGGTGTGGCTGGCGACCAGGGCGCCACGGGGGCTCACCTCATTGTCGGCGTTGGTGTACTGGCCCTGGCCGATCAGGGTGACGTGCGTGCCCTCATTGTCGAAGGGGCGGGCGCTGTGCAGGTTCACCGTCCCGGCGATGCCGCCTTCCAGCATGTCGGCGGTGGGGCTCTTGGCCACGTCCAGGCGGGTGAACAGTTCTGAGGGGAAGAAGTCCAGATCGACTTCGCGGTTGGCGCTGCCGCCGTTGGTGCCGCCGTCCGACGCCACCGCGATCTGCGTGTTGTTGAGCAACACCTTGGAGAAGCTGGGACCCAGGCCGCGAATGGAGACTTGCACGCCTTCGCCGTTGATGTCGCGGGTCAGCTTCACGCCCGGAATGCGGTTCAAGGTTTCGGCCAGGTTGGTGGCCGGCAGCTTGCCGATGTCCTCGGCGAAGATGCTGTCGCCGAAGGAGACGGAATTGCGCTTCTGCTCCGTGGCGTCCAGCAGGCTGCGGCGGATGCCGGTGACGGTGATCTCCTCCAGGGTGTCATCGCCGGTGGCCGCCGCGGCCTGGGCGTGGGCCTGCGTCGACATCGTGCCCAGCAGTGCCGCGCCCGCCAGGGCGGTGGTGGTGAGCAGCGCCTTCCAGGTTCCCGAATGTGCCCGGTTTCTTGAATATGCCATGTCTTTCCTCCCTGGCCGCCCATGGATCTCCGCTGGATTTGGGCGGGCTTTTGTTAAGCCTGGTCTTGGGCGCTGGGGCGCCCCCTCGCGGGGTCAGCGGTAGCGGTAGAGCGTCACGCGCTGGATCTGGAACTGATCGGGCGCCAGACGGATGTGCCGCCCCTGGTGGGTCTGGTCGCCGTTCAGGGTGCGCCCGGGCACCCAGCGGCCTTGCGGGTCGAACGTGCCCTCGATGGCCTTGTCGATGCCGGCCAACGGCGGGCCGTCGGGGGTGGCGCCCGCAACGGTGACGATCAGGCCACGGCCGGCGATCAGATATTCCTCCGGCCCGGTTTGAATGATCAGTCCGCCATGGCTGGCGGTGTCCTGCTCCGCCTTGGGCGTCCAGCTGTCGATGAAGCCGACCGTGAAGCGATAGTCGCCCAGCGTGCGCGTGACAGGGGTGTCCAGCACCGTGCCGTCCTCCAGCACCCGGGGCTTGAAGCCCGCCATACGCCCCAGGCCCTGCGCCTTCAGGATGGCGGGGGTCAGTTGCCGCAGCAGGGAATAGGCCTCGGTCAGGGCCGCTTGGCTTTTGGCTTCCGCGTTCTCGATGGAGAAGGGGCTGAAGCCGAGGGCGTCCAAATCGCCAATGGCGTAAAAGGCGTTGGCTGGTACTTCGGGGGCGCTGACGTTGTTGGCTTCCGGGATGAACAGCGGATTGTCGGCGCGGTGGTAGCGCCCGGCCAAATCGCTGAAGCTGGGGAAGTAGATGTCGGGCGCGATCAGATCCAGGCTGGGTGCGCCCGTCTTCCACACGTCGATCAGATGGGGCAGGGGCCCCCCGCTGGGATAGTCGCCCGGCGCCTTGCCCGCCCGGTTTAGCGCCACGTTGACGTACATGGGCAGGGGGTAGGCCGCCTTGCCCGCACGGGTGATGGCGTCGGCATATTGGGCGTAGTGCCAGGCGGTGAACACTTCCTGCCCGGAATCGGCATCGCCGAACATTTCAGCCCAGCTGCCGCTGGTCCTGGCCCCATGGGCCTGCCACAGGGCGCGTAGCTCCGGTTCTTTGGCCTTGTCCTCACGCAGGAGGCGCACCAGCGCGTCGGGTACCGCCTCCGCCCATGCGGCGTTGGCGGCCTCCCCCCATTCCCGGGCCACCGGCAGCATGCCGATCTCATTCTCCACCTGCACCATCAGCACGGTGTTATGGCCCGCGTCTGCGGTCTTCAAATGGCCCATCAGGGCCGCGAACGCCTTGGCGTCGGCATCGCGCACGGCGGGGGAGAAGGCGGAGAGGATCTCCACGCTGGCGCCATTGGCCGAGCGCACGCGGGGGAACCGCGCCTGGTCCCGCTTCACCCAGCCCGGGACGTAGGTGGACATGCTGTTCTTCCAGGCGCCGAACCACAGCAGCACCAGGTGCATGTCCTGGGCGCGGGCGTCGGCCAACAGGCCGTCGACGCTGGAGAAGTCGAAACGGCCCTCCGTGTCCTCGATCAGTTCCCAGGATACCGGCGCCAGCACGGTGTTCAGGTTCATGGCCTTCAGCTTGGGCCAATATTTGGACATGTAGGCGCGGCTGGAGGCGCTGGAGTTGCCAAGCTCCCCACCCAGGATCAGCAACGGCTTGCCGTCCACGGCCAGGCGGGCGGCGGTGCCCTGATGGTCCAGGGTGGGCGGGGCGGCCAGCGCCGCCCAGGGTGGGGAAGCGCCGGCCGTCACCGCGACCAGACCGGCGGCCACACCGGACCGCCAGGAATTCTTATGCCGGCCCGGGGCCGATAGCAGGCGTGCCATTCCGCTTCTCCCTCAAGCTGGCGCCTTTGGTGCGCCTTTCAAATGGTAGCGTTACCATTCTTCGGTATGGGCAATATTGTCAAGATAAATGTTAAACAAAAATGATTTTTATCGCCTTAATATTTTAAAGAACGCGCAAATACATCGCCGCTCCATGAATGAAGTGGCCGATTTATTGACGTTTTATCTATGGAGAATTCCCAGGGTACTAAGATCGGTCACCTCCATCGGCGGTGCCGGGAAGGGCTGGTCGCAACCGGGGACTCAGGGTGTGCAAGGCCAGCATCGCCAAGGGATAGGCGGTGGCGGCCGTCAGGAAGATGGCGGTGTAGCTGCCGGTTGTTTGCAGGATCCAGCCGGTGAACTTGGACATCAGCATGCCACCGACCGCTCCCGCCGTGCCGCCGATGCCGACCACGGTGGCGACGCTTGATGGCGGGAACAGGTCCGAGGGCAGGGTCATCAGATTGGCGGAAAATCCCTGGTGGCCGGCGGTCGCCAGGCCGATGACCACCACCGCCAGCACCAGCCCGCTGATCCACGGGGCGAAGAGCACCGGCACGACGCAGGCCGCCGCCGCCAGCATGGCCAGTTTGCGCGCCCGGTTGGTGTCCATGCCGCCGCGCATCAGGCGGGAGGACAGCCAGCCGCCGGCGACGCTGCCGATGTCGGACATGAGATAGATGGCGACCAGCGGGGGGCCGAAGCCGGCCAGGTCCAGGCCGAACCGGCGACCCAGGAAATCCGGCAGCCAGAACAGGAATACCCACCAGATGGGATCGGTCAGGAACTTGGCCAGCACATAGGCCCAAGTCTGCCGCTGGCGCAGCACCCAGCGCAGGCCGGGGCCGGATGTGGGTGTGCAGCAGGTAGCCGGGGCATCGCCGCGGATGTGGGTCAGTTCGGCGGCGGTCAGTCGGCTGTCTTCCTCCGGCCGACGATAGAAGGTCAGCCAGGCCGCCAGCCAGACGAAACTGATGACACCGGTTACCATGAACGCCATGCGCCAGTCGGCGACCGCGACGATGAAGGGCACGATCAGCGGCGTGATGACGGCGCCGACGTTGGAGCCGGCATTGAAGATGCCCACGGCCAGCGCGCGCTCGCGCCGGGGGAACCATTCGGCCACGCTTTTCAGGCCGGCGGGGAAGTTGCCCGCCTCACCGGCGCCCAGGGCCACACGGGCCAGGATGAACTGCACCAGGCCGCCCGCCAGGCCGTGCGCCATATGCGCCAGGTTCCATACCAGGAAGGTCAGGGCATAGCCCCAGCGGGCGCCCATCCGGTCGATCACCCGGCCGAACACCAGATAGGCGACGGCGTAGGCCGCCTGGAAACAGAAGATGATGTCGGCGTAGTCAGTCTCCGACCAGCGGAATTCCTGCGACAGCAGGGGCTTCAGCAGGCCCAGCATCTGCCGGTCGACATAGTTGATGACGGTGGCGGCGAACAGCAGGGCAACGACGATCCAACGTCGCCGGCCCAGTCTGGCCGGCGGCGGGGTCGGTGCGATGGTGGCTTCCGCTGGCCACGCCATGAACGTCTCACTCCCGTTTGTCGCCCCCCCGTGCCAGCAAAGGCCAAGTGGCGTTGTTTTCTCGGGCGCTTAAGGCTGCGCCCTGGCCGAATGCGGGATCACCAGCTCCACAGGGTGCCGTCGGTCAGACGGGCCACCGGCAGGTAGGCGGGCTGGTAGGGGTACTTGGCCGCCTCCGCCTCATCGATGTCGACGCCATGGCCTGGCGCCTCGCCCGGATGCATGTAACCCTGGTCGAAGGTGTAGGCGTGGGGGAAGACGCTGTCGGTCACGTCCTCATGCACCATGCGCTCCTGGATGCCGAAGTTGGGCACCCACAGGTCGAAGTGCAGGGCCGCCCCCATGCAGATGGGCGACAGGTCGGTGGCACCATGGCTGCCGGTGCGGATCTGGTACAGTTCCGCCAGGTTGGCGATGCGGCGCAAATGGCTGATGCCGCCGGCATGCACCACCGTGGTGCGGATGTAGTCGATCAACTGATTCTGGATCAGGTCCTTGGCATCCCAGATGGTGTTGAAGACTTCGCCCACCGCCAGCGGCGTGGTGGTGTGTTGGCGGATCAGGCGGAAGGCGTCCTGGTTTTCCGCCGGCGTCGGGTCTTCCATCCAGAACAGGCGGTAGGGTTCCAGGCTCTTGCCCAGCCGCGCCGCCTCGATGGGGGTCAGGCGGTGGTGGACGTCGTGCAGCAAGTGCAGGTCCCAGCCGAAGCGCTCGCGGGCGGCGGCGAACAGGGTGGGGGCGAAGTCCAGATAGGCCTCGGTCGACCACGCCGATTCCGCCGGCAGGCCGCGGGTGGCCGGCTCGTAATTGATGCCCTTGGCCACGCCGTAGACGCCCTTCAGGCCCGGCACGCCGGCCTGGATGCGGATGGCCTTGTAGCCCTGGTCAACATAATGCTGCACCTGATCCAGGGCGTCGTCCACCGTCTGGCCGTTGGCGTGGGCGTAGACCATGACGCCATTGCGGCTTTTGCCGCCCAGCAGCTGATAGAGCGGCAGGCCGGCCACCTTGGCCTTGATATCCCATAAGGCCGTGTCCACCGCGGCGATGGCCGACATGGTGACGGGGCCCCGGCGCCAGTAGGCGCCCTTGTACAGGTACTGCCAGATGTCCTCGATGTCGTGCGGGTCACGGCCGATCAGGCAGGGGATGACGTGGTCGGTGAGGTATGAGGCGACCGCCAGCTCCCGCCCGTTCAGGGTGGCGTCACCAACGCCATAGACGCCTTCATCCGTGCGGATTTTCAGGGTGACGAAATTCCGCGCCGGGCAGGTGACGATGACGTAGGCGTCCGTGATCTTCATACTTTCAACTCCGAAGGCGGGGTCCGGGCGGCAAGGCGCAGGCGGTGGGATGATTGGTGGTCGGAGCGCCCTGCGGGCGGCAGTCTCTCCCTGGGCGGAATGGTTCCCGCCGCTTGTCTGTTACCATTCATGTATACTACCATACCAGTTCGGTCAACGGCCTCGTTGGAGGCCGCCCCACGGGTCCGTCCGAAGCGACAGACCATCCCCCTCATTTGCTGTAGATCAGCAGTGCGGCCTTGTTTGTCGTCTAGTATGGTAGTATGTACGACGCCAAGATAGTCGCGTTTGGGAAATGCCGTTTCCTTAGGGCCACGTGCCTCTGGAAGATGTGCTTCGAATGCCGCAGGGTGGGCGGGGGCAGGGCGGCCAAGCCGGTGTGCAGGCCGATGCCGGTTCCATCCGGGTCCGGATGAAGTATCAATCCGGCGCCAATTTGACCGAGGGGTGCGTCTGGTGCTGGCGGAAAATGACCGTGTCGTTCTGAACCGTATCCAGGCGGACAGCGCGGAACCCGTGGCCCGCCGCGTGTTCCGGGAATTGCGCGGCGCCATCGTCGCCATGAAGTTCCGGCCCGGCCAGGCCATCTCCGAACAGGATATCGCCGACCAGCTGGGGGTCAGCCGCCAGCCGGTGCGCGAGGCTTTCATCAAGCTGAGCGAGGCGGGGCTTCTGTCCATCAGGCCCCAGCGCGGTTCCTTCATCGTCAAGATTTCCGTGCGGCAGGTGTTCGACGCCCGTTTCGTGCGCGAGGCGGTGGAACTGGCCGTCGTCCGCCGCGCGGTGGCGGAGATGAAGGGCCGGGACATCGACCTGCTGCGCGACAATCTGCGCGCCCAGTCCAACGCCGCCGAGGACCGCGACCACGGCCGCTTTCTGGAACTGGATGAACGCTTCCATCGCGACATCGCGCTGCATGTCGGCTGCGAATACGCCTGGCGGGTGGTGGAGGAGACCAAGGCCCAGATGGACCGCGTCCGCTATCTCAGCCTGCCGGACGCGACCCCGCTGACGCTGCTGATCGGGCAGCATCAGGCCATTGTCGATGCCATCGCCGGCCGCGACGCGGATAAGGCGGAGGCGGCGATGCGCCTGCATCTCCAGGAAATCCTGACCTCACTGCCTCAACTGGCCACCCGCTTCCCCGACCTGTTCGCGGACGATCTGGCCTTATGAACCACTGAACGGTTTGAGCATGGCCGGCCTTGGCTGGTCGTCCAGTTTCTGTTTATGGTAACGGTACCATAGTGGCCCTGACGGGCAGGGCGCCCGCGACGGGGCCCGGTAAAGAATAACGATAGGGAGAAGCCAGCGTGCGTACACGCCATGATTCCATCCGCCGACTGGTCCTGGCCGGCGTCGCCGCGATTGCCGTCAACGCGGCCGCCTATGCCGCCGACAAGCCCGTCCTCTATAAGGATTCTGCCGCCCCGGTGTCCGTCCGCGTGGACGACCTGCTGGCCCGCATGACCCTGGATGAGAAGGTGGCCCAGCTGATCGCCGTCTGGGACCACAAGCCAGCCGTTTTCGATGCGGCCATGAATTTCGATCCCGCCAAGGCCGGCGCCGTCTATCCCAATGGCCTGGGCCAGTTCACCCGGCCCAATGACGAGAAGGGCTCCGGCTCCCTGCGCGCGCAGCATTGGCGCGACACGCGGGGCACGGTCGCCATGGTGAACGCCGTCCAGCACTGGGCGGTGGAGAAGACGCGGCTGGGCATCCCCGTGCTGTTCCATGAGGAGGGCCTGCACGGCTATCCCGCCATTGGCCCCACCAGCTTCCCCCAGGCCATCGCCCAGGCCAGTTCCTGGGATCCTGATCTGGTGCGCGAGGTTGACGGCGTCGTGGCGCGGGAAATCCGGGTGCGTGGTGTCAGCCTGGTGCTGTCCCCTGTCGTGGACGTGGCGCGCGATCCTCGCTGGGGGCGCATCGAGGAGACCTTCGGCGAGGACCCCTACCTGGTGGGGGAACTGGGCGTGGCCGCCGTCCGGGGCCTGCAGGGCGACAGCCTGCCGCTGGGCGAAGGTAAGGTCTTCGCCACGCTGAAGCACCTGACGGGCCACGGCCAGCCGGAAAGCGGCACCAATGTCGGCCCAGCCTCGGTGGGGGAGCGCACCCTGCGGGAGATGTTCTTCCCACCGTTCGAACAGGTGGTGAAGCGCACAAACATCCACGCCGTCATGGCCTCGTACAATGAGATCGACGGCGTGCCCAGCCATGTGAACACGTGGCTGCTGCAGGACATTTTGCGCGGGGAATGGGGCTACAAGGGTTCCATCATCAGCGATTATTCCGCGATCGATCAGCTGGTCAGCATCCACCATGTGGTCCCCGACCTGCCCTCCGCCGCCATCCGTGCCATCACCGCCGGCGTCGATGCCGACCTGCCGGACGGCGAATCCTACGCCAGCTTGGGCGATGCCGTGCGCGCCGGCCGGGTCAAGGAGGACCTGATCGACCGCGCCGTCCGCCGCATCCTGGAACTGAAGTTCCAGGCGGGATTGTTCGAGCACCCCTACGCCGATGCCGACAAGGCCGATGCCCTGACCGCCAATGACGAGGCCCGGGCCGTGGCGCTGAAGGCGGCGCGGAAATCGGTGGTGCTGTTGAAGAACGACGGCGTGCTGCCGCTCGACGCCGCCAAGGTGAAGACGCTGGCCGTCATCGGCCCGAACGCCGCCAAGGCCCATCTGGGTGGTTATTCGGGGGAACCCAAGCGGACGGTCAGCATCCTGGATGGCATCAGGGCCAAGGTCGGATCCACGGTGAAGGTGGCCTATGCCGAGGGCGTGCGCATCACCAAGGATGATGACTGGTACGGCGACACGGTCGAATTGGCCGACCCGGCGGAGAATGCCCGGCTGATCCAGCAGGCGGTGGCGGTCGCCAAGGCCGCCGACCACATCGTCCTGGTCATCGGCGACAATGAGCAGACCAGCCGCGAGGGCTGGGCCAACAACCATTTGGGCGATCGCAGCGGCCTGGACCTGGTGGGGCAGCAGAATGACCTGGCCCGGGCCCTGTTCGCGCTGGGCAAGCCGGTGGTGGTGGTATTACAGAACGGCCGGCCGCTGTCGGTGGTGGAGGTCGCCGCCAAGTCCAACGCCCTGATCGAGGGCTGGTACCTGGGGCAGGAGGGCGGCACCGCCCTGGCCGACGTGCTGTTCGGCGACGTCAACCCGGGGGGCAAGCTGCCGGTGACCATTCCGCGTTCGGTCGGCCAATTGCCCGTGTTCTACAACAAGAAGCCCAGCGCCCGGCGCGGTTACCTGTTCGACACCACCGACCCGCTGTTCCCCTTCGGCTACGGTCTCAGCTACACCACCTTCGACGTTGCCGCCCCGCGTCTGTCCGCGACCACCATCCCGAAGGATGGCAAGGTCACGGTTGCCGTGGAGGTGAAGAACACCGGTTCCCGCGCCGGTGACGAGGTGGTTCAGCTGTACCTGCACCAGCAGGTGGCCTCCGTCACCCGGCCGGTGAAGGAGCTGAAGGGCTTCCAGCGTCTCACCCTGGCGCCGGGGGAGGCCCGCACCGTCACCTTCACCGTTGATGCCCAGGCGCTGGCGCTGTGGAACCAGGAGATGAAGCGGGTGGTGGAGCCCGGCGCGTTCGACATCATGGTGGGCGATAATTCGGTCGACCTGAAGACCGCCGTCCTGACGGTCAAGGAATGAGGGCCATGACGCGTCTCGCCCGCCGTCTTCTTATCGCCGCCGCCGCCATCGCCCTGGCCCCCCCGGCCTGGGCGCTGGGCCAAGTCCCATATATCGCGGCGGAGGCCGCACCCGGCGCCTTTCCGGTTGTCCAGGGCGGCCTCGCCGCGCCCCTGCATGTGGACGCTGAGGATTATGCCGGCGTACAGCGCGCCGCCCGTGACCTGGCGACCGACATCGGCCGTGTCACCGGCGTCACGCCCCCGCTGGCGACGGACACGGCTCCCGGCGCCGTCCCCATCCTGGTGGGCACCCTGGGCCACAGCCCCACCATCGACCGGCTGGCGGCGGCGGGGAAGATCGACGTCGGTGCCATCCAGGGCAAGTGGGAGGCCTTCCGCATCCAGGTGGTGGCCAACCCCATGCCGGGTGTGGCCAGCGCGCTGGTCATCGTCGGCAGCGACAAGCGCGGCACCATCTATGGCCTGTACGACATGTCGGAGCAGATCGGCGTGTCGCCGTGGTCGTGGTGGGCCGACGTGCCGGTGCGCCATCGCGACACCGTGTACGTGAAGCCGGGAACATACGGCGAGGATCCATCGCCGGTGAGGTACCGCGGCATCTTCCTGAATGACGAGGCGCCGGCCCTGACCGGCTGGGCCAAGGAGAAATTCGGCGGTCTGAACCATCAGTTCTATGAACACGTGTTCGAATTGATCCTGCGCCTGAAGGGCAATTACCTGTGGCCGGCCATGTGGGGCAACGCCTTCAACGAGGATGACCCGCTGAACCCCAGGATCGCGGACGAATACGGCGTGGTTATGGGCAATTCCCATCACGAGCCCATGCTGCGCTCCCAGCAGGAATGGAAACACCACGGCAGCGGCCCCTGGGACTACGCCGCGAACGGCGAGGTGCTACGCCAGTTCTGGTCGGATGGCGTGCGCCGGAACAAGGATTATGAGAGCGTCGTCACCATCGGCATGCGCGGCGATGGCGACATGCCCATGACGGGCGACGCGGCGGCGGCCAACACCGCGCTCTTGGAAAAGGTCGTGGCCGACCAGCGCCAGATCCTGGCGCGGGAGGTCAACCCCGACGTCACCCAAATCCCGCAGATCTGGGCGCTCTATAAAGAGGTGCAGGAATATTACGAAAAGGGCATGCGCGTGCCCGATGACGTGACCCTGCTGTGGTGCGATGACAACTGGGGCAACGTCCGCCGCCTGCCCACGGCGGAGGAGCGCAAGCGCCCCGGCGGCGCCGGCGTGTACTACCACTTCGACTATGTCGGCGATCCCCGAAGCTACAAGTGGATCAACACCAACCCGTTGCCCAAGATCTGGGAACAGATGAACCTGACCCTGGAATACGGGGCCGACCGGCTGTGGATCGTGAACGTGGGCGACCTGAAGCCCATGGAACTGCCCATCGAATTCTTCCTGGACTACGCCCGGAATCCCGCCCGTTGGCCCAAGGAAAAACTACCCGAGTTCACCCGCGCCTGGGCGGAGCGGGAATTCGGGGCCGAGCACGCCGCCGACATCGCCGACATCGTCACCCGCTACGGCAGGCTGATCAGCCGCCGCAAGCCGGAACTGCTGGACGCCAACACCTTCAGCCTGACCGACTACCGGGAGGCGGAGCGGGTGGTGGCCGACTATCACGACCTGGTGGCCAGGGCGGAGGCGGTCTCCAAGGCCCTGCCGGCGGATACCCGCGACGCCTTCTTCCAGCTGGTGCTGCACCCGGCCAAGGCGGCGGCGCAGGTGACGGAACTGTATGTCACCGTCGGCCGCAACCGCCTCTACGCTGATCAGGGGCGCGCCTCGGCCAATGCGGAGGCGGCCAAGGCCCGCGCCCTGTTCCAGGCGGACGCCGACCTGGCCAAGGAATACCACGCGCTGAAGGGCGGCAAGTGGAACCACATGATGGACCAGACCCACATCGGCTATACTTACTGGCAGCAGCCGCCGGTCAACTTCATGCCCGAGGTGAGGGAGCTGACCCTGCCGGCGGCGGCCAGCCTGGGTGTCGCGGTGGAGGGCAAGACCCAGGCCTGGCCCGCGCTGGCCGGCAAACCCGTGAAGGACGCCCCCATTCTACCGGACCTGGATATCGTCAACAAAACAAGTCGTTATATCGATATCTTCAACCGGGGACGGAAGCCCTTCGCCTTCGCCGCCAAGGCCAGCGCCCCCTGGATCAAGGTGAGCCAGACCACGGGCACCGTCACCCAGGAAACCCGCGTTCAGGTGTCGGTGGACTGGGCCAAGGCGCCGGCGGGATCCAGCCCGGGCAGCGTCACCGTCACGGGTGCTGGCGGGAGCGTCACCATCCATCTGCGGGCGCTGAACGCGCCGGTGCCAGCGGACGGCCAGCCGGCCTTCATCGCCGCCGATGGCTATGTGGCCATGGAGGCGGAGCATTACACCGCCAAGGCTGATGCCGGCGGGGCCGCCTGGCAGAAGATTCCGGACTATGGCCGCACCCTTTCCGGCTTGGCGCCCTTCCCGGTGACCTCGGCCAGTTTCGAGCCGGGCCAGGGGCCGCGTCTGGACTATCGTGTGTATTTGCCCCAGCCGGGACCGGTGACGGTGCGGGCCATCGTCGGCCCCACCCTGAACTTCGTGCCGGGGCGCGGCCTGCGCTACGCCGTGGCCATCGACGACGAGGCGCCACGGGTGGTGGATGTGCTGGCCCGGAACGGCATCGCCGACTGGTACAAGTCGGTGGAGGAGAACGCGCGCCTACCCATCAGCAGCCACAGCGTGGCCACCGCCGGCTATCACACCGTCCATGTCTGGATGGTGGATCCGGGGGTGGTGCTGACCAAGCTGGTGGTGGATTTGGGTGGGGTGAAACCCAGCTATCTGGGGCCGCCGGAAAGCGCCCGGTTGGCGGCGCGGTGAGGGGGAAGAAACAATGAAACGCATTGTCGCGATGATGTTGGGAGCCACCTTGGCGGCGGCGCCCGCCCTGGCCCAAACGGCATCCCCGCCCCTGCAGGTGGCGCTGACCATGGACGATTTGCCGGTGCACGGCCCCCTGCCGCCGGGCCTGACCCGGGCGGAGGTGGCGCGGCGGGTGCTGGCCGCTTTCAAGGGGGCCGGCGTCGCGGAGGTCTATGGCTTCGTCAACGCCAAGGGCCTGGCGGATGAGGGGGATGACGCCGCCCAGGTGCTGGCCCTGTGGCGCCAGGCGGGATACCCGCTGGGCAACCATGTCTATGCCCATGACGATCTGCATGGCCATGACGTGGCCGCCTTCACCGCCGCGGTGACGGCGGACGAGGCGGCGCTGAAGACCTATATGGGCGACGCGGATTGGCACTGGCTGCGCTTTCCCTATCTGCACATCGGGAAAACGCCGGAGAAGCGCCGGGCGGCGGCCGCCTTCCTGAAGGGGCAAGGCTATCGCGTGGCCGAGGTGACGCTGAGCTTCAACGACTACAACTACAACGCGCCCTATGCCCGGTGTCTGGCCCGGGGGGACACGGCCGCCATCGCCCAGTTGCGCCAGACCTATCTGGACCAGGCGGCGGAATCGCTGACCATCGGGCGACAGTTGGCCCAGTCCCTGTATGGCCGTGACGTGCGCCACGTCATGCTGCTGCACATCGGCGGGTTCGAGACGGTGATGCTGCCGGACCTGTTGTCGTTGATGAAGGCGCGGGGCGTGACCTTCGTGCCGTTGGCGGAGGCCGAGGCCGACCCGATCTACGCCACGAACCCCGACACCCCCTCCAAGGGCGAGGGCAGCCTGCTGGATCGTGAGGCGGCCGCCCGCCACGTGGCACCCCCGGCGCACAGCCCCGATCCGGCCCCATGGCTGGACGGCCTGTGCCGCTGAGCCCCTGTCGCTGAAGGAAACGCCTATGTCCGTTCGTCCATCCCTTCTGGTCCTTTTCCTGGCCGGCGCCCTGGTCGCTTCCGTCGCGCATGCCGCCGATCCGAACAGCAAATGGGTGGGCAGCTGGATGGCCTCCGCCCAGCCGGGCGATGCCAACTCCGCCCCGCCGCCGCCGGGCTTCACCGACGCCACCCTGCGCCAGGTGCTGCACCTGAGCCTGGGCGGTGACCGTCTGCGGGTGCGCCTGTCCAACGCCTTCGGCACGGCGCCGCTGGCCATTCCGGGCGCCCATGTCGCCCTGTCGGCGAAGGAGGGGGCGACGCCCAGCGCCGCCATCCGGCCAGGCACCGATCATGCCCTGACCTTCGACGGCCAGCCCTCCGTCACCATCCCGGCCGGTGGGGTCATCTGGTCCGATCCTGTGGACATGGCCGTACCCAATATGGCGGATCTGGCCGTCAGCCTGCGCCTGAAGGACGCGCCGGCCGCCCTGACCACCCACCCGGGGTCGCGCGCCACCAGCTTTATCGCGGCTGGTAACGGGCTATCGGCCCCGGACCTGCCCGGCGCCATCCCTGTCACCCACTGGTATGTGCTGACCGGGGTCGACGTGCTGGCGCCGGCCTGGGCCAACGCCGCCGTGGTGCTGGGCGACAGCATCACCGACGGGCGCGACAGCACGACGGACGGGAACGGCCGCTGGACGGACGCGCTGGCGCGCACCCTGCTCAAGGGCAGGAGCCCGGTGGCGGTGCTGAACGCCGGCATCGGTGGCAACCGCCTGCTGCTGGACGGCATCGGCCCGCGCGCGCTGGACCGGCTGGATCGCGACGTGCTGGACCAGAGCGGCGTGCGCTGGGTCGTGGTGCTGGAAGGCATCAACGATCTGGCCACCGCCCTGAAGGCGGCGGAACGGCGGGAGCCGCCGGCCACGCCGGAGGCCATCATCGGGGCCTATCGCCAGATCATAGAACGCGCCCATGCGCGCGGGCTGCTGGTCTATGGCGCCACCATCCTGCCCTGCCAGGGCATAGACTATTGCGCGCCGGCGCTGGAACCCAACCGCCAGGCGTTGAACACCTGGATCCGTGGTTCCGGCGCCTTCGACGCCGTCATCGATCTGGACCGCACGCTGCAGGACCCGGAGCATCCCGACCGGTTGTTGCCGGCGGCGGACGGCGGCGATCATCTGCACCCGGGGGACACCGGCTATCGCCTGATGGCGGAGGGGGTCGATCTGGTGCTGTTCGCGCGGTAGTGCCTTACGGCGTGCTGGGCGGGATCTTCGCCAGGATGCCGGAGCGGAAGGGGGCGGGCCGCTCGCCGCGCATCAGCACGCCGGTATCGCTGGCGGCATATTGGGCCGCCAGGTCCAGGGCGGCGGCGGCGGTTTCCGGCGTCGGCGCCTTGTCGCAGAACAGGTAGCTGGGCTTGCCCGGGCCCGACAGGGCCACGGTGCAGGCGCGGTCGCAGCCGCTCATGCACTCCACCCCGTTAAGGGCCACCTGGTGCCGCTCCGGCCAGTCGGCATGCAGGGCGGCCACCGCCTCGAACAACAGGCGCCCGTCGCGCACCGCGTCGGGTGGCGCGCCCTTGGGCCGGCAGGTGACGCAGATATGCAGGGTATGGGTGGGGGGAGACGGGGGTTGCTCGCTCACCGGGACTTCCTTCAGGCCTGAACGCGGGCGACTATGGGCCAGGCGGGGCGGCGGGCGTCAAGGGGTATGGCGCGTACCCGTCACAGGCGGACGTGCCGTCGCCCGCTATAACACGGCTTCCCTTCGATCCCAGGACCCGGCCTCATGCCCATCCAGCCTGTCGAGCTTTCCACCATTCGTGCCCGCCAGATCTGGCTGTCGGCCCAGCGCCTGCTGGAACCGGCCCCCTTCGGCGCCGGGCCGCAGGCCGTGGCGCAGGCGACCGACCATCTGGGCTATGTCCAGATCGACACCATCAACGTCATCGAGCGCAGCCACCACCACATCCTGTACACCCGCATCCCCGAGTATGCGCGGGCGGATTTGGCAGGGGCGCAGTCGGCGGACAAGTCCGTCTTTGAATACTGGGCGCATGCCCTGGCCTACATCCCCACGGCCGACTATCGCTATTTCGCGCCGGACATGCGGCGCCTCCGCGAGGACCCGCCGCCCCACTACGCCGCCATTGACCGGCGGGACTACGCCGCCCTGCTGCGCCGCATCCAGGAGGAAGGGCCGCTGTCCATCCGCGATATCGAGGATGAGGTGCTGGTGGAGAAGGAGCATCTGTGGGCCAGCCGCAAGCCCTCCAAGCGTCTGCTGAACTTCGGCTTTTACAATGGGGACCTGACCATCGCCGCCCGCACCGGCATGCTGAAGGCCTATGAACTGACCGACCGGCATTTCGGCTGGGAGCGGCGACCCCGGCCGGCGACGGAGGGGCAGGTGGCCGAGTACCTGCTGCGCCGCGCGCTGCGTTGCCAGGGCGTGGTCAGCCTGGACTCCGTCTGTTACGGCAACCTGGGCATGAAGGCCCCGGTGGCCGCCCTGATTGACAAAGCGGTGCGCGCCCGCCGGCTGGTGCCGGTGCGCCTTGAGGGCGCGGACAAGGTGGCGCATTGGGCCGAGCCCGCAATGCTGGAGGGAGCGGGCCAACCGGTGCCGGCCGACCTAGTCCACATCCTGTCGCCCTTCGACCCGCTGGTCATCCAGCGCAAGCGGCTGGAGATGATCTTCGGCTACCAGCACCGGTTCGAGGCTTATGTGCCGGCGGCCAAGCGGGTGCTGGGCTATTTCGCCCTGCCGGTGCTGGTGGGGGATGAGATCGTGGCCGCCCTGGATCTCAAGACCGACCGCCGGGGCGGCCGGCTGCTGGTGCAGCGCTGGACCTGGATGGCGCCGGAGCGGCCGGCGTTGACGGCCGCCATCGAGGAAGCGCTGGGACGATTCCAGCGCTTCCAGTTGGCGGTGGAGCCCTCAATCCTGTCGGCTTGAGGGCAGGGTTTCCAGCAGGGGCCGGGCCAGGTGCAGGATCTGATAGGCCACGGCGGTGGGGGACAGGCCGGTGGGCTCCTCCGCCGTCAGGCGCAGGCGGGTCAATGTCCAGGTCTGCGCGTCCACGCCCACGACGGCGGCGATGATGTCGGGACGCTCCGCCATCTCGCGGTTAAGCGCGATCTCGTCGGCGAACAGGCGCGCCAGGGGAGTGTCGATGCCGATGGGCGTGTTCTCCACCACGGCGAAGCGGGCGCCACGACCGGGCCCCTTGCGCGCGTCCAGCGCCACGCGGGTGTCGATATCCGCCCGGCCGAAGCTGTCGGTGACGGTCTTGTAGTGGCCCTGGACCAGGAAATCGCGGAAGGCCGCATCCTGCCGCCACAGGTAGAGCGCGGAATAGGCGGGGGCGATGGCGCCCAGGCGCCCCGGCTCGCGCAACAGGAACCCCTTGAAATAGAGCTCGGGCACGGCGGCCCAGCGGTCGGCGCCGGCGGCGGCCCGTCGGCGTAGGATGTCCAGGTCGTAATCCGCGGTCAGGCGGTGGCTGTAGTGCGCTATCAGCATGGTGCTTTCCTTTCCCGAAAGGGCGATGTCGGGAGGATAGCGGCCAAACAGTGATTGCATAATCGACTGAATGACTATTTCAGAGATTTACATTTGAAATGGTCAGGGTGTGTCGGCCGTCCGCCGCAGGAACTCGGCCAGGGCCCGCACCGGCGCCGGGGTGTAGCGCTGCTTCGGGTAGTAGAGATACCAGCCGGGGAAGGGGGGCGAGTAATCCCGCAGCAGCGGCACCAGCGCACCCTGTTCGATGAGCGGCCGCATCCATCGGTCCGACCAATAGGCGAAGGCGATGCCCACGCCTTGGGCGGCGGCGGCCAGGGCGGTGTCGCGGTGGGACACCACCAGCGGACCGTCCACCGCCACGGCGAACCAGCGGCCGTCGGCCTGGAATTCCCAGTTGTACAGCTTGCCGCTGCCCGGTTTGCGCCAGTTGATGCAGCGATGGCCGTGCAGATCGGCCGGGGTTCGCGGCTGGCCGTGGCGGGCGATGTAGTCGGGGGAAGCCACGGCCACTTGGTGCAGGTCGGGACCCAATTTCACCGCCACCATGTCCTTGGCCAGCAGTTCGCCCAGGGTGATGCCCACATCGAACCCTGCCTGCACGATATCCACCACCGCATCGTCGATGGCCAGTTCCAGGACGATATCGGGATAGGCTTCGTGAAAGCGGCCCAGCACCGGCTCCACCAGCGTGGCCGCCGCCAGGCGGGGCAGGTGCAGGCGCACGGTGCCGGCGGGTGTGGCGCGCCGGCTGCTGACGTCCTGCACCGCCGCCTCCATCTGCTCCATCGCCGGTTTGAAGGCCGACAGCAGGCGGGTACCGGCCTCGGTCAGGGCGGTGCTGCGGGTGGTGCGATTGAACAGGCTGACACCCAGCCGCTCCTCCAGGTCGCGGATGGTCTGGCTGAGGGCGGAGGGCGTCACCCGCAGCTGCGCCGCCGCGCGGGAGAAGTTGCCATGCTCCGCGATCATGGCGAAGGCCCGCAGGTCGGCGAACTCATGGCCGCGCATTATGCCTCCAAATCTAACAAGCGCATCCGATTTATGTAGCATAGTTCGCGGCGCGGGCCGGTGGCTAAATCCGGGGCACGGCAAGCAAGGAACCCGCCCGATGACCCAACCCAAGATTTTCCTCATCACCGGCGTCAGCAGCGGCTTCGGCCGTGCTTTCGCGCAAGCCGCCCTGGCGGCCGGCCACATCGTGGTCGGCACGGTGCGCACCGAGGTCGCGCGGCAGGCTTTCGCGGATCTGCATCCGGGCCGCAGCCTCCCCCTGTTGCTGGACGTGACCGACACCGATGCCATCGAACCGGCGGTGGTGTCGGTGGAGCGCGACATCGGCCCCATCGCCGTGCTGGTCAACAACGCCGGCTACGGCCACGAAGGCATCCTGGAAGAATCGCCGCTGGCGGAGATGCGCCAGCAGTTCGAGGTCAACGTCTTCGGCGTGGTGGCGGTGATCAAGGCGGTGCTGCCCTTCATGCGCCAGCGCCGGGCGGGGCACATCGTCAACATCACCTCCATGGGCGGCTTCATTACCCTGCCGGGCTTGGCCTATTACTGCGGCAGCAAGTTCGCCTTGGAAGGCGTGACCGAGGTGCTGGCCAAGGAGGTGCGGGATTTCGGCATACGGGTGACGGCGGTGGCGCCCGGGTCCTTCCGCACCGACTGGGCCGGCCGCTCCATGGTGCGGGCCGGTCGCAGCATCAGTGACTATGATCGTCTGTTCGATCCCGTGCGCCAGGCGCGCGAGGAGAAGAGCGGCCGTCAGGCCGGCGATCCCGCCAAGGCGGCGCAGGCCCTGCTCACCCTGATCGAGGCGGAGGCACCGCCCGTGCACCTCTTGTTGGGCACCGACGCCCTAGGCCTGGTGCGCGACAAGCTGGCGACGTTGGAGGCTGAAATCGCGGCGTGGGAGGAGTTGACCCGTTCGACGGATTTCACTTAGGCGCAGCTGTCCTCGCCCGACGCGGTCTCTGGGAACAGGGCCGCCAGGGTGGCCAGAGCCACGGTTGCCGCCGCGCCCAAGGCGAGGAAGGCGGCGCGATAGCCGAAATGGTCGACGATGGCGCCGGCGAACAGGCCGCTGACGGCGGCACCCACGCCCTGGACGGTGGCGATGACGCCCAGCGCCAGATTATAGCGGCCGGTGCCGCGCATCAGGTCTGCCGCCACCAGCGGCGTCAGGGCGCCGTGAATGCCAGCCCCCACCCCGTCGAGCAGTTGCACCGCCACCAGCCAGGCGCTGTCGTCGGACAGGGTGTACAGCACGGCCCGGATGGGAAGGATGGCGAAGCCCACCAGCAGCAGGGGCTTGCGTCCCCAGCGGTCCGCCCGCCAGCCGCTGACCAGCGCCACAGGCAGCATGACCAGTTGGGCCGCGATGATGCAGGCGGACATCAGCGCGGTCGCCCATGCGGGGTTGGCGGTCGCCAGCTTCTGTCCCACCAGGGGCAGAAGCGGGGCGTTGGCGAAGTGGAACAGCAGGGCGCAGAAGCTGAATATCATCAGCGGGCGGCAGGCGATGACCGTGCGCCAGGCCGGCAGGGGGCCAGCCGTGGCCCCATCGGCCCCGCTGGCCCGTCGGTGATCGATGGCACGTCCCGGAATGGACAGGACGGCCGCGATCGCCAGGACGGCGAACAGCGGGCCCAGCAGAAACACCGACCGCTGGCCATAGAGGCGTCCGACGGCGCCGGCGAGCAGGGCCACGAAGACGTTGCCGGCATGGTCCCATGCGGCGTTGCGGCCCATGCGGGCGGCCAATTGGCGGTGCGCGAACAGGCCCAGGGTCAGTGCCGCCACGGCCGGGCCGAAGACATCGCCGACGGCGGCCAGGATGCTATTGGCCACCAGCACCGGCCAGAAATCCGGCCAAGCGTAGATGACGCCCGTCCCGATCGCCAGGACGACAAGGGCCGCCACCATGACGGCGCGCTTGGCCGCCGTGGCGTCGATGGCGGCCCCGGCGGGCGTCTGCGCCGCGATGCCGATCAGGCCGCTCACCATGGTCATGGCCCCCACCGCCGACTGGCTCCAGCCCTGCTGCGTGACCAGGAAGACGTTCAGGAATGGCCCCAGGGCGCCGCGCACGTCGGCCAGCAGGAAGTTGATGGCGTCCAGCGAGGCGGGGTGGAAACGGCGGCGTGCGGATTCAGTCATGGCGGTCCAGGCATGAGGCGGACCAACGATTTGGGGGCGGGCAGGAGGGCCGACCATCCGATCTTCGGCTATGCCGGGGCTAGGCCGCGCACGGCGGACGGACTAACCCGGCGATTCACGGCCGGAGGATGATCACCAGATAGGTGCAGGGCCGTTCCCCTCGGTTCTCGAACACGCAATCGGCCGGCGGGCCCAACTCCAGGCTGTCGCCGGCGGCCAGGTGGTGGACGGTGTCGCCTTCGGTGAAGGTCAGCGTGCCCGTCAGTCCATGGATGAGGTGGCGGGTGAAGGCGTAGGCCGAGGCGGGGAAGGGCACGCGGGCACCCGCCGGCAGGTCGATGTGCACCATCTCCAGGGGCAGGTCGGATCCCGGGGGCGGCGCCACCTGACGGCGGACATAGCCGGTGGCGGGATCGCGCCAGCTGCGCTGCGCGGCGGCGCGCAGCAGGCGGCTACGTCCATCATCCTCCGCCCGGGCCAGCAGGGCCGACAGCGTCAGGCCGAAGGCGCCGGACAGTCGGCCGAGGAGGGAGGCGGTGGGGCTGCTTTCCGCCCGCTCCACCTTGTTGATCATGGCGCGGGACACGCCGGCCCGGTCCGACAGGTCGGTCAGCGACCAGCCCCGGGCCTCCCGCTCCACCCGGATGCGGGCGCCCAGCCGCGCGTCCAGTTCATCGCCGTTTCCCGACATCGCTCTCAAAGTCCCCTTGCCGATGCCGAAATCGTATCACATAGTGGACGAGATGAAACTATAGTGAATGTTCCGCCGCCATGACGCCGCCCGCCAGCTTCAGCATCCGCCACGCCACGCCGGACGATCTGGAGGGCATCCGCGTCATCTATAACCACGCGGTGGTACACACCACGGCCATCTGGAACGATGTGCAGGTGGATCTGGAGAACCGCCGCCAATGGTATGAGGCGCGCATGGCCCGGGGATTCCCGGTGCTGGTGGCCATCCTGGACAACGCGGTGGTGGGCTATGCCGCCTATGGCGACTGGCGGGCCTTCGACGGCTTCCGCCACTCCGTGGAGAATTCGGTCTATGTGGCGCCCGGCGTGCAGGGGCGCGGCATTGGGGAGGCGCTGTTGCGCGCCCTGGTGGCCTGCGCCCATGAGCGCGGTATCCACCGCATGATCGCTGCCATCGCCAGCGAGAACGCCATTTCCATCGCCCTGCACGCCAAGGTGGGCTTCCGCACGGCGGGCGTCTTTTCCGAGGCCGGCACCAAGTTCGGCCGTTGGCTGGACCTGACCTTCATGGAACTGGCCGTCGGCCAGGGCAAGCCGGCCTGAGGATGACGGGCGGGGGCTGGCGCGTCGCCGGCCCCCGCCTAAACCATTAACTCATCGTCGGGATGACGAAGCTGGCGCCTTCCTTGGTGCCGGAGGGCCAGCGCGTGGTGACCGTCTTGGTCTTGGTGTAGAAGCGCACGCTGTCCGGCCCATGCTGGTTCAGGTCACCGAAGCCGGAGCGCTTCCAGCCGCCGAAGGTGTGATAGGCCAGCGGTACCGGGATGGGCACGTTCACGCCCACCATGCCCACGTTCACCCGGCTGGTGAAGTCGCGGGCGGTGTCGCCGTCGCGGGTGAAGATGGCCACACCGTTGCCATAGGCATGCTCGTTGGGCAGGCGCAGCGCCTGCTCATACCCCTCAGCCCGCACGATGGACAGCACCGGCCCGAAGATCTCGTCCTGGTATATCTTCATGGTCGGCGTCACCTGGTCGAACAGGCTGCCGCCGATGAAATAGCCGTTCTCATGGCCCTGCATCCTGAAGCCGCGACCGTCCACCAGCAGCTTGGCGCCCTCCTTGACGCCGGTGTCGATATAGCCCTTCACCCGTTCCAGCGCCTCGCGCGTCACCAGGGGGCCGTAGTCCGCACCCTCATCCGTGGACAGCCCGACACGCAGGGATTCCACGCGCGGCACCAGCCGTTCCACCAGGGCGTCGGCGGTGGCCTGGCCCACCGGCACCGCGACCGAGATGGCCATGCAGCGTTCCCCCGCCGAGCCGTAGCCGGCGCCGATCAGCGCGTCCACCGCCTGGTCCAGGTCGGCATCGGGCATGATGATCATGTGGTTCTTGGCGCCGCCGAAGCACTGGGCGCGCTTACCATGCTCCGCCGCCGTGGCGTAGATGTAGTTGGCGATGCTGCTGGACCCCACGAAGCCCACGGCCTGGATGCGCGGGTCGGTCAGCAGCGTGTCCACCGCCACCTTGTCGCCGTTCACCACGTTGAAGATGCCCTCGGGCAGGCCCGCCTCCAGGAACAGTTCCGCCAGGCGCAGGGGCACGGACGGGTCGCGTTCCGACGGCTTCAGCACGAAGGCGTTGCCGCAGGCGATGGCGGGGGCGGCCTTCCACAGCGGGATCATGGCCGGGAAGTTGAAGGGGGTGATGCCGGCCACCACGCCCAGCGGCTGGCGCATGGAATAGATGTCGATGCCGGGGCCGGCGCTGTCGGTGTATTCACCCTTCAGCAGATGGGGGATGCCGATGGCGAATTCCGCCACTTCCAGCCCGCGCTGGATGTCGCCCTTGGCATCGGGGATGGTCTTGCCGTGTTCGGACGACAGCAGGCGGGCCAGGCTGTTCATCTCCCGGTTCACCAGTTCCACGAACTTCATCAGCACGCGGGCGCGGCGCTGCGGGTTGGTGGCGGCCCAGGCCGGCTGGGCGGCCGCGGCGGCGGCGATGGCGGCTTCCACCTCACCTTGAGTGGCCAGCGGCACCTTGGCCTGCACCTCGCCGGTGTTGGGGTCGAACACGTCGCCAAAACGGCCTGATGTGCCGGCGACGTGGCGGCCACCGATGAAATGCGTCAGTTCCCGGGCCATGGGCCATCCTCCTGCTGTTGTTTCGCGGAAGTTAAGCATTCATATTCCCGCACGTACAGGGCGCATATTCGCGTTCTGCTGTGCGGGAATTCCCATATGGAAAGCTCTTTTGACTGGGACGCCCTGCAATCCTTCCTGGCGGTGGTGCGCGCGGGCCGGCTGACGGCGGCGGCCCGGCGCCTGGGCGTGGACCATTCCACCCTCAGCCGCCGCATCGCTGATCTGGAGCGCACGCTGCAGACCCAGCTGTTCACCCGCAGCGTCCAGGGCTACGCCCTGACGCCGCAGGGGGAAAAGCTGCTGGCCTCGGCGCAGGCCATGGAATCCGTGGCGCTGGGCATTTTGGGGGAGGTGGCGGGCTCCAGCCTCAAGGTGGCGGGCACGGTGCGTATCGGCGCGCCCGATGGCTTCGCCACCGTGTTCCTGGCCCCCCGCCTGGGCGACCTGAATGCCGCCCACCCTGACCTGGCGGTCGAATTGGTGACCACGCCGCGGCTGTTCAACCTGACCAAGCGCGAGGCCGACATCGCCATCGGCCTGGCCCCGCCGCGCGAAGGGCGGCTGCACGCCCGCAAGCTGACGGATTATCAATTGGGCTTGTACGCGTCGCCGGCGTACCTGGACCGGCGGGGCATGCCCCAGCGCCGGGCCGATCTGCGCGACCATCGCCTGATCGGCTATGTCGGGGAACTGATCTACGCGCCGGAGCTGGATTACATCCCCCTGATCGAAAAGGATCTAGTGCCCAGCATCACCAGTTCAACCCTGATGGCACAGTACCACATGACCCTGGCGGGGCAGGGCCTGTGCGTCCTGCCCTGCTTCATGGCGGGGCTGGAACCACGGTTGTGCCGGGTGCTGCCAGACGCCGTGTCGCTCACCCGGTCCTTCTGGCTGATCGTCCATTCCGATCTGCGGGCGTTGGCCCGGGTGCGCATCACGTCCGACTTCATTGTCGAGGCGGTGAGGGCGGCGCGCGGCCTGTTCATGCCAGGGGGCTGAGGCGTCCCACCCCAGAGCCCAGGCATCCAAGGGAATCAGCAGGGGCCACCGCTATCGATGGTCCCTGTCGCCGATTTTAGAGCCATTCCGGCTTTCATTGAATCGCCGGGCTGGATCGCCGGAATGACTCTAAACTTCTATTCCGACGCGCGAAGAAGGGTTCAGACGCTTCCATATGAACCGATCAGGACACTAGCGGGCCGTCTCCTGCAACAGGATCGCCAGTTTGCTGTAGTCTTCACGCAAGGCCGATAACTGCTCTTCCAGTTCAGCCTTGGCCCGCCGAAGCTGGCCCACTGTGGCGACATCGCTTACATCCGTACCATCCGCCACATAGACGATCCGGCGGCGGAACGCGCCGTAGATGCTGGCGTCGCCGCCGACCGAAACGGTGAACGGTGTGGACGCCTGCGATCCAGAACCCAAGGCGACGGCGCTGGGCGCATACGCACCGGCATGAAAGCCGATGGTGACCGCGTCGCTGGCGGGTGTGCCGGTATGGGTGGACGTGACAGAGGTCGCCATCCAGCCAATGGCGATGGAGTGGTCACCATTGGCGACGGCTTTGTCACCGATGGCGATGGCGCGACCATCGGATGCGAAAGCGGCGGATTCAGAGCCGATGGCAATCGAACCGGCACCTTCCGCCCGGGCAAATTCGTTGGCGTGGGGTACGACCTTGATGAAATCGTCGGTGAGCGTGGCCATGGGGGAAACTCCTGGGCGGGTTTGGGGGAAGCCAAGCAACAGCCTGCGGCGCAGGATGGCCGGCGTTTGAGTTTATTGATAGTGTCACTATAAATACACCTATTAAGTGTTTTTCTATATGCAAACAAGCGAAAAAATGACACAAAACCATAAATAACAACCTAAAGATTTACCGCGCTCGATGATTGGGAGCCTCAGCCCATAAGGGGCGCGTTGCCCCAACCCCGGAATGGTTCGGAACCAAACCCCGTGGCCAGACTTGATAGCGCACCCGGGATCTGCCGGAGGGCGCCCCGGTCAAACGAGATCGTCTGATCCGCACAGGAGGAAAACCATGGGTTTGTTCAGCAAAGACATCGAGTCGATGGACGACTTGTTCGTCCATCAACTGAAGGACATCTACTACGCGGAAAAGCGTATCCTGAAGGCGCTGCCCGGCATGGTCGACAAGGCGACCAACCTGGAACTGAAGCAAGCCTTCGCCACCCACCAGCGGGAGACCGAAGGGCAGATCCAGCGCCTGGAGCAGGTGTTTCAGCTGCATGGCGTGGAAGCGGAGGGGGCGAAGTGCCCCGCCATCGATGGCATCATCGATGAGGCCGACGACGTGGCCGGCGATGTGGACGACAAGCAGGTGCTGGACGCCGCCCTGGTGGCCGCCGCCCAGGCGGTGGAGCATTACGAGATTTCCCGCTACGGTACCCTGGTCGCCTGGGCCCAGCTGCTCGGTCGTGACGACTGCGCCGAATTGCTGGCGCAGAACCTGGCCGAGGAAAAGGCCACGGATGAGAAACTGACCCTGCTCGCCCGCTCCCGCATCAACGTGCTGGCGGCGTGATGTCCAGGGCACCTTCCCCGGGCGGCGCCTGTCGTCGGGGGAAGGTGCCTCATCCCACCAGGAACGGCCGCGCCACGGCCAGAAAGTCCGTCAGCTTGTCATGATGGGGCCAGTGGCCGGCCTCCGGGATCACCGCCGTCCGGGCGTCGGGAAACAGGGCAGCGGCCCCGTTGGTCCCCGGATCCTCGACCCAGCTGTTGGCGCCGTTGATCAGCAAGGTGGGGCAGGTCACGGCCGACCACAGGGCCTTCAACTCCTCCAGGCTGATGCGGAAGGGGTGGGAGGTGCGGATGTAATTGTCGAACTTCCAGCTATAGGTGCTGTCCTCGTTCTGGTGCAGGCCGTGGACCGTCAGATGGCGTGCCTGTTCAGTGGTGAGGAAATTGTTCTCCGCCTGCATGCGGGCCACCGCCTCCTCCAGCGTCAGGTATTTGCGGGGCCCCCGGGCCGATAGCTCGTGCACCTTGTCGACCCAGGACCGGAAGCGCTCGGGCAGGGGCTTCTGCTCCCGTAACTCCTGCCAGGGCCAAGTGCCCTCCACCACGACCAGGCGCTCCACCAGTTCGGGGTACAGGCTGGCCAGGAACAGGGCCGCCGCCCCGCCATAGGAATGGCCCATCACCACCACCTTACGGCCGGCGCGCTGGCGCAGCAGCTGCACCAGATCGGCCACCACCTCCGCGAGGGTGTAGGAGCCGCCCAGCGACCAGGCGGAATCGCCGTGGCCGCGCAAATCCGGCGCCAGGATGTGGAAGTCGCCCGCCAGTTCCTGCGCCACCCAATCCCAGCTGCGGCAATGGTCGCGGCCGCCATGGACCAGCAACAGGGTGGGCTTGTCCTCGCGCGCCCATTGCGCATAGTGCAGGCGCAGGCGGTCGGCGAAATAGAAACGTGAAACGGGCCCGTTCATGGCATCATCCCTGTAATGTTTCGGAGGCGGAATGATCAACCGTCTCCTCTTATCGTTGCTCAGTCACGCGCGGCGATGGACTCCCGCTCCACCTCCGGTGACACCCAGTCCAGGATCAGCCGGTTCTGCCGTCGCGCCAGCAGAACGGCCATCTCCGGGTCCCGGGCCAGGATCGCGTCCACCATGCGCAGGCGGCCCGTGCGCCAGTGGGCGCAGCGGTCGGGATGGCCCTGGAAAACCCGCAGGTTGGCGTCGCGCTGGCCGAATTCGAACAGGGTGCGATGGAACAGCTCCAGCGCCGGGTTCCCCGCCATGCGCATGAGGATGGCGTACAGCGCCACCTCGTCCCGCACCACGTCGGCGGCCAGATAAGTCACGTCCAGCGTGTCGGCCAGATGCTGGCGGAACTCCGCCAGGTCGCCGCGCGCGCCGGCCAGATCGGTGCAGGCGGCCAGCCGCGCCGCCTCGACATTCACCAGCTGGAACGCGTCCAGCACGTCGCGCACCGTCGTCTGGCGCAGGCGCAGATAGAGGGCGGCGGCCTGGGTGACGGCGCCGATGTCCGGCCGCCGGCCGTAATAGCCGCCCCCGTTGCCCCGGCGGACGACCAGAAGCTGCTCCTGTTCCAGGATGCGGGCCGTCTGGCGCAGGGTCGGGCGGCTCAGGCCATAGCGGGCCAGCAGCTCTTCTTCCGATCCCAGGGGGGCGCCGTCGGGCAGGGCCAGGATCTCGTCGCGCATCCGCCGGGCCGCCTGGGCTGGCGCGCCGCCGCGGAGCGGCACGGTCTCGCGCGTCTTTGCAGTCTGGGTGGTCACGATCGCTTGGTTCACAGGTACCGGTTTGGGGCCGTGGGGCCCGCCCATCACGCCGGATCATTTCAGGATTGCCTGAAACAGGCAACCTTTCGGGCTATCGGCCACCCGGGTTCGGCGCGCGGCGTGGGCGGTTTACAAAATTTGCAACCATCCTTCTCAGCCTTCACCCCCTTTTCCTAGTCAGGCCGGACGGATCGCTGAATACTGAACAAACTGTCGATTCCGCCCGGGGCCAAAGGCCCTGGAGGGCGAAGACTTCACGAGAGGGCAACCCCCATGTCCGAGTTCGCGTACGAGAACATTCTGGTCGAGGTGAGGGGCCCCGTGGGCCTGATCCGCCTGAACCGTCCCAAGGCGCTGAACGCCTTGTCAGACGGCCTGGTCACCGACCTGGAGGATGCGCTGAACCGGCTGGAGGATGATGCCGCCATCGGCGCCATCGTGGTGACGGGAAGTGAGAGGGCGTTCGCGGCCGGGGCCGACATCAAGGAGATGCAGTCCAAGACCTACATGGATGCCTATCTGGGCGACTTCATCACCAAGAAATGGGGCCGGCTGGCCACCTGCCGCAAGCCGACGATCGCGGCGGTGGCCGGCTATGCCCTGGGCGGTGGCTGCGAACTGGCCATGATGGCCGACATCCTGCTGGCGGCCGATACGGCCAAGTTCGGCCAGCCGGAAATCACCATCGGCACCATTCCCGGCGCCGGTGGCACCCAGCGCCTGACCCGCGCCATCGGCAAGGCCAAGGCCATGGAATTGGTGCTGACCGGCCGCATGATGGACGCGGCGGAGGCGGAGCGGGCGGGCCTGGTGGCGCGCATCGTGCCCGCGGCGGAGTTGGTGGAAGAGGCCGTGCGGGTGGCGGAAAAGATCTGTGGCTACTCCCGCCCCGTGACCATGATGGCGAAGGAAGCGGTGGGACGGGCGTACGAGATGACGCTGACCGAAGGCCTGCTGTTGGAGCGGCGCTTGTTCCATTCCACCTTCGCCCTTGAGGATCAGAAGGAAGGCATGGGCGCGTTCGTCGAAAAGCGCCCGCCCCAATTCAAGGGCAAGTGACAAGGGCAAGCGAGGGGACAGGCATTGGTGGACTGAGGGCGGCGCGGTACGGGAGACGGCGACAAAACCAGGGAGGATCGCGGCGTGGTGGCGACGGACGGACATTCCGGCGTGCCCATGGCCAGCCAGCGCATGGCGGCCATCCTGTTCGCCCTTGTCGATGCCCTGCGTCCCTGCCGCATCTATCTGCTGGCGCCATTTCCCCCGTGCGCGGACAGCGCCGTCGGCCACTTCCTGATCGTCATCGACGACGAGGCGCCGACGCCCTGCTGGGACGCCAACCTGGCGCTGTCCACCCTGGGCCGGCTGGGGGTGGCGGCGGCGGTCTCGGTCCAGTGCATGGGCGATTTCCGGAGCACCCTGCAGGTGGAGGGCACCATCGCCCAGCGCATGGTGGAGGAAGGCGAACTGCTGTTCGCGGCCCGGTCACCGCCGGCGCCATCACGTCAGCAGTTCCAAAACGTTGTGCGTCGTTCTTGATAGACAAGGTGAGAGCATGCGTAGCGTCGCGAAAACGGTGGGACCCGCGCGGTCCTGGGATGAGGAAAGCCTGGCGCGTCTGGTCGCCATGAACGCCGACGGCCACGGTGATCGCGAGATCGCCCTGGCGCTGGGCCGGACCGTGGCGTCGGTCCAGCACAAGCGGCACCTGTTGCGCCTCAGCACCCCGGTCGATCACCGCCGGGGCCGGCGCCTGCGCGCCGATGGCGGGGCCGAGGGCGCCCTGGCCGACATCGGCTGACCGGCGCGCCGGTTCCCCAAAATCAGAAGGGCGAGGCCGCCGCGCGGCGGCCCATGATCCGTCCCTCGTGTCCCCCTTGGTGATCCGAACGACGCCCCGAGGCGATCAAAGGCCGATCTTCGATCTGATCCGGCCGCTAGGCTGCTTTGAAAATCCGCCGTTACACCTGGGGCGAAAAATGAATGACCGTATCCGACCGGTTGATCGGTTAGGCTGCCGGCTTGGGGACACGAGGGCTTGAGATCATGACGTTCACGATAGACCGCACTTCCAATCCGACCGATGACGCCACGCGGGCCCGCATCCTGGAGAACCCCGGTTTCGGCAAGGTATTCACCGATCACATGGTGACCATCCGGTGGACCGAGGGCCAGGGTTGGCACGACGCCAAGGTCACCGCCCGGGCGCCGTTCTCCCTCGACCCGGCCGCCGCCGTCCTGCACTACGCCCAGGAAATCTTCGAGGGCATGAAGGCCTATCGTGCGGCCGATGGCGGCGTGACGCTGTTCCGGCCCCAGGCCAACGCCCAGCGTTTCCGGGACTCGGCCGAGCGCCTGGCCATGCCCCTGATTTCGCAGGAACTGTTCCTGGAGGCGGTGGAACAGCTGGTGCGCATCGATGAGGCCTGGGTCCCCGGTGGCGAGGGCAGCCTGTACCTGCGCCCCTTCATGTTCGCCAACGAGGCCTTCCTGGGCGTTCGCCCGGCCTCCGAATACATCTTCTGTGTCATCGCCTGCCCGGTGGGCGCCTACTTCAAGGGCGGGGCCAAGGCCATCACCATCTGGGCGCCGGAGAACTACACCCGCGCCGCCCCGGGCGGCACCGGTGCGGCCAAGTGCGGCGGCAACTACGCGGCCAGCCTGATCGCCCAGCTGGAGGCCAGCAAGCACGGCTGTGACCAGGTGGTGTTCCTGGACGCGGCCGAGCATCGCTGGATCGAGGAATTGGGCGGCATGAACGTCTTCTTCGTGCGCGATGACGGCAGCCTCCTGACCCCGCCGCTCAGCGGCACCATCCTGCCCGGCATCACCCGCGACAGCATCATCCAGCTGGCCCGCAGCCTGGGCCGCACGGTGGTGGAGCAGCCCTATTCCCTGGCGCAGTGGAAAGAGGACGCGGCCACCGGCCGGGTGCGGGAGGCCTTCGCCTGCGGCACCGCCGCTGTGTTGGCCCCGATCGGCACCGTGCGCACCGCCGAGGGCGATTTCGTCATCGGCAACGGCGAGGGGGGCGCCACCACCGCCGATCTGCGCGAGCAACTGGTGGGCATGCAGCGCGGCAGCCTGGCCCCGTTGGTGGACGACTGGGTGCGCCGCGTCCTGTAAATCGGGCGCGCCCGAGACGTTTTGAGAAGGGGGATGGCGGGCGACCGGCGTCCCCTTTCCTTTAGGCCCTTTCCTTTAGGCGCTGACCCGATGGCGGACGCCCTTCTTCGCCGGTTCCGGCGTCGTCTGGCCGGGCAGGCGCAGGGCCACCGACCGGGCCACCTCCTCCGCATGGATCAGCACCTGGGGCAGGCCCATCAGTTCCCCGAAGGTGGCGCGGGCCAGCGGGCCCGCCACCCATAGCGTCTCATCCGGCATGCCGCGAACGTCGATGACCCGGCTTTGCCCGTCCACGGCGATGCCGAGGCCCAGCGCGTCGGGGCGCAGCCGCCCGGCCGTCACCAGGGGGGCAAGGGCGGGCACGGCGTCGATCAGGTGGTCGTGCGCCGGCCCGGTGGCCACCACCACCGCATCCACGGTGCGGGTCAGCGCCGGGCCGCCCCGGCGGGGGCGCAGGGTGGCGTGCACGCCATTGGCATCGGCCCGGATATCGGCCAGGCTGGCCGCCAGGATCGCCAGTTGCCCCCGCGCCTCCAGCTCGTGGATCGTCGCCTCCGGCTGGGGGGCGATGCGGTAGCGATGCGCGTCCCAGAAGGGGCGCAGGTGGCGCAGCAGCGTGCGCTGCTGGGCCAGGGGCAGGGCCTGCCAGACCGCGCGAGCGTCACGGCGCACGGCATCCAGCACCGCCTGCCAGACCTTGCCCTCCGCTTCGGCCGACGCCACCGTGGCGCGGACGCGGCGCAGCAGGGCCAACGCCGTGGTCGCCGGCCGGCTGGCGAAGTCGCCCACCAGTTCCGTGGCGTCCAGGGCATGGCCCCGGGGCGTCAGGCCACGGCGGGAAAAGACGGTGATCGGCCCCTTGTGCCCGGCGGCGCTTAGCGTCGCCAGGATGTCGGCCATGGTCAGGCCAGACCCCATCACCAGGACACGCGCCTCCGGCGCCAACGCATCCAGGGCGCCGGGCGCCCAGGGATTGGCGATCAGGCGCGGATCATCACCCAGGGCGTGGAGCAGGGCCGGGGGCGGGCTGGGGGGCGGGTGGCTGGTGGCGATGATGACCCTGTCGGCCACCAGGCGGGCGCCGTTGTCCAACGCCACGGCATAGCCGAAGGATTGGCCCGGCGGCGCATCGCGGGGGATGGGGGTGATGGAGGTCGCCCGCCGCTGCACATGGCGGATGTGGGCGGGACCGTCGGCCGCCGCCTGCTCCCGCAGCAGCCCGTCGAGATAGCGCCCGAACTCCAGCCGGCTGGAGAAGATATGCCCACCCTTGACCAACGCTTGCGGATCCATGGCCAGTACCCCCGACCGGCGCAGCCAGCGGTCGAAATGGCCCATGTCGGCGGAAAAGGCGCTCATGCGCGCCGCCGGCACGTTGATGCGGTGCTGGGGATCGGGGGTGGAATAGGCGACGCCGCCGCCCAGCAGCGGGCGCGGCTCCACGATGTCGATATCCACGGGGACGGTGGCGCCCCGGGCCAGATGCAGGGCGGCGATGGCCCCACTGAATCCGCCGCCCAGGATGACGACGCGGGGGGCGGCACGGGTGTGGAGGGCGTCGCCCAGGGACATGGGAAACCCGATCAAGTGATACCGGTTACAGGGCGGCGGCGGTCAGGCTATCGGGGGCCAGAGTGTCAGGGGCCAGCGATTGGTTCAAGGCGGCACGTAGCCGCCGTTTGTGAACTTCGAAATTATGGGCGTCGCGGTCGCGTGGGCGTGACATCGCCACCGCCTGGATGTCGTCCACCCGGCCAGGCCGGGGGCGTAGCGTGACCACCCGGTCCGCCAGCACCAGCGCCTCCTCGATGTCGTGCGTCACCAGCACCAGGGTGGGGCGGTCGAAGGCCCACAACTCCAGCAGATGATCCTGCAAGGCGGTACGGGTCAGGGCGTCCAGGGCGGAGAACGGCTCATCCAGCAGCAGCACCTGGGGCCGGGTGACCAGCGCCCGGGCCAGGGCGGCACGCTGCGCCTGGCCGCCCGACAGTTCGCGCGGCCAGGCCTGGGCATAGACTGATAGCCCCACCCGCTCCAGCGCCAGGGCCACGCGGGTCGCCCGTTCACCGGCCGGAAGGGACGCCAAGCCGAACCCCACATTGTCGGCGACGCTCAGCCAGGGCAGCAGCCGGGGTTCCTGGAACACCAGGCCCACCGCCGGGTGGGGGCCCGCCACCAGGTCGCCGCCCACGCGCACGCCACCGGCGCTGGGCGTCTCCAGCCCGGCGATCAGCCGCAGCAGGGTGCTCTTGCCGCAGCCGGAGCCGCCGACGATGGCGAGGATCTCGCCCGCCGGCACGGTCAGGTCGATGCCGCCCAACGCCCGCAGGCCGTTGGGGTAGGTCTTGGCCAGGCCTGCGATTTCCAGCGCCACGCTCATAAGCGACCCCCTGGCATCAACGGCCCCCCTGGTAGGCGTCCTGCCAGCGCAGGGCGGGGGCGGCGACGCGGACGATCATGGCGTCCGCCGCCTTGCCCAGCAAGGCGAAGACCAGGATGGCGGCGATGATCTGGTCAGGCTTGCCCAATTGTTGGCCGTCGACCAGCAGATAGCCGATGCCCTCCGACGCGCCCATGTATTCAGCCGCCACCACGAACATCCACCCCAAACCCAGGCCGGTGCGCAGGGCCACCACCAGCGATGGCAGGATGGCGGGCAACAGGATACGCCGCGCCAGGTCCAGGCCCGATAGACGATAGATGCGGCCCACCTCCACCATCTTGCGGTCCACGCCCAGCACCGCAGCCATGACCCCCAGATAGACGGGGAAGAAGACGCCCACGGCGATCAGCGCGATTTTGGACGTTTCGAAAATGCCCAGCCACAGCAGAAACAGCGGCACCCAGGCCAGCGATGGGATGGCGCGCAAGCCCTGCAGCGTCGGATCCACCAGCCGGCGGAAGATGGGGAAATAGCTGGCGGCCACGCCCGACAGGATGCCGGTCGCCCCGCCCAGCGCGAAGCCGGCCCCGACCCGCGCCGCCGTGGCGCCAACATGGGGCCACAACTCGCCCGAACGCGCCAGTTTCCACAGGGTGACGGCGATGCGGCTGGGCGGCGGCAGCAGCCGGCCGCTGGCGAAACCCGCCTGGACCAGGGCCTCCCACACCAAGGCCGCCAGCAGCGGCAGGGCCAGGCCCAAGGCCACCGGGCGCCAATCCACCCGCCACGCGCCGGGCAAGCGGGGGCCGGCCGCGGCGATGGCCAGAACGCCCGTCTCCGGTCCCGCCGCCGTGGCCTCCGCCGTCATGGCGTCAGCCCACGGCGAAGCGGCTGTCGACCAGCTCCGCCGCCACCTTGCGCACGTCCACGCCCACCTCGATCAGGCCGACTTGCTGCATGGCTAGGCCCGAGGCGACAACACTGTCGGCCTGCGCGGGGCGCAGGTGGCCCTGGCTCAGGTCCGTGCGTTGCAGCTGCTTGGCTACCACGGCGTCGGCCAGCTTGGTCTGCGCCACAAGCGACGCGGCCAAGGCGTCGGCATGCGCCTGGGCGAAGGTGCGGGCCTTCTCGTACGCCGCCAGCACCTTCTGCACCAGCACGGGGTTCTCGGCCGCGAACTCCTCCCGCACGTTCAGCGCGCCCCAGCTGTTGAAGGCCGGGTTGCGGTACAGCAGGCGGGCGCTGTTTTCAATTTCCGCCCCCGCCATCAGCGGGTCCAGGCCGGCCCAGGCGTCGACGTCACCGCGCAGCAGGGCCTGCTTGCCGTCCGGGTGCTGCAGCAGCACCAGCTTCACATCGTCCTGGGTCAGACCGGCGCTGGCCAGCGCGCGCACCAGGAAAATATGGGGATCGGTGCCCCGGGTGACGGCGATGCGCTTGCCCTTCAGGTCGGCGATGGTCTTGGCCGGGCTGTCCCCCGGCACCACCAGGGCCGTCCACTCCGGCTTGGAATAGACATAGACGGAGCGGATGGGGTTGCCGCCGATGCGGCCCAGCAAGGCGGCGGCGCTGGCGGTGGACCCGAAATCCAGGCTGCCGGCGTTCAGGAACTCCAGCGCCTTGTTGGACCCCAGCGACTGCACCCAGCGCACGGTGACGCCGTCGGCCTTCAGATCCTCCTCCAGCCACCCCTTGTCTTTCAGCAACAGGCTGACCGGGCTGTAGGTGGCGAAGTCCAGGCGCAGTTCCGTGGTCTTGGCCAGGGCGGGCCGCCCGCGCAGCAGGGGGGCGGCCGCGACAGCCAGGGCCCCGGTCAGCAGGGCGCGTCGGGATGGGCTGTAGGGGGCGGGCATTTTCTTCTTCCTTCTTGTTCGCGTCAGACGGCGGCGAGGACGCGGCGCTCCAACTCCGCCAGGCGCGGATTGCCGGCGGCGCGGGTGCCGCGGGGAATGTCGATGGCTATGTCGGCGGCGACGCGCCCCTCGCGCAGCACCAGCACCCGATCGGCCAGCGCCACGGCCTCCGCCACATCGTGGGTGATGAGAACGGCGGTGAAGCCGTGCTGGCGCCAAACCTTGGTCAGCAGGCGGTGCATGTCCACCCGCGTCAGGGCGTCCAGCGCGCCGAAGGGTTCGTCCAGCAACAGGATGCCCGGCTCCGTCACCAGGGCGCGGGCCAGGGCCACCCGCTGCTTCTGCCCGCCGGAGAGGACATAGGGCCAGTCGCCGGCGCGGTCTGCCAGGCCGACCTCCGCCAGCAGGGCGCGGGCCCGCTCCTTCCAGCCGGGGCCGCGGGCGATGCCGACATTGCTCAGCACCCGCTGCCAGGGCAGCAGGCGGGCGTCCTGGAAGAGCAGGCGCACGTCCGGTTGCAGGCCCCGGCGGGCGGTGCCGGCAATGCGGATGGCGCCGGTGGTGGGGCTGTCCAGCCCGGCGATCAGGCGCATCAGCGTGGTCTTGCCGCCACCGGAGCGGCCGACCACCGCCACGAACTGGCCGGCCGGGATGGTGAGGTCCAGGCCCTTCAGCACGGCAGCGTCGCCGAAAGACTTGGTGATTCCGTCGAAGGCGAGTTCCAGCCCCTTGCCGGCCATTGGCGGCTCATCCGGAATGTCAGGGGTTTCCACCGCGCGCAAGGGCACCATCATGCCGCCTCCAGCCCGGTGCGATAGGCCGGGTTCCAGTCCAGCGCCCGCCGTTCCAGCCAGCGCGAGGCGATGTCGGCCAGCTTGCCCAGCAGGGCATAGACGATGATGCCCAGCAGCACCATGTCGGTTTGCAGGAATTCCCGCGCGTTCATGGTCATGTAGCCGATGCCGGAGGAGGCGGAGATGGTCTCCGCCACGATCAGGGTCAGCCACATGATGCCCAGGGCGTAGCGCAGCCCAACCAGGATGGCGGGCAGGGCGCCGGGCAGGATGACGCGCAGATACAGCGCCACGGGGTTCAGGCCGTAGACCCGCCCCATCTCCACCAGCCCGCGGTCGACCGAGCGGATGCCGTGGAAGGTGTTGAGGTACATGGGGAATAGCACGCCCACGGCCACCAGGAAGACCTTGGCCTGCTCCCCGATGCCGAACCACAGGATGACCATGGGGATGATGGCCAGGTGCGGCACGTTGCGCAGCATCTGCAAGGTGCTGTCCAGGATGTCTTCGGCGATGGGCAGGGCGCCGTTGATCAGGCCCAACGCGAAGCCCAGGCCGCCGCCAATGACCAGGCCCAGCACCGCGCGCTCCGCGCTGATGCCCACATGGTGGGGCAGGCTGCCGTCTTTCAGCGCCGCCCAGAAGGCGACAGCGATGTCGCTGGGCGCCGGCAGCACCCGAGCCGACAGCCAGCCGGCCTTGGCCGCCACCTCCCACCCCAGCAACAGGGCCAGGGGCAGCAGCCAGGGCACGACGCCCCGGCGCAGGGCGCCCGTCCCCTTACTCATGACGCCGACGCCTGACGCAAGGTCTCGGTATCCTTGGCGGCGGGCGGCAGGGTGTTGGCGATGCGCTCACCGAAGGGGCCGTGGTTGGTGGCCTCGCCCTTATCCCGGCCGGTGCCCGCCGCCAGCGGCAGGCGGGGGAAGACCAGTTCGGCGAAGCGGTAGGCCTCTTCCAAATGCGGGTAGCCCGACAGGATGAAGCTGTCGATACCCACCGCCATGTATTCCTTCATGCGCTGGGCCACCGTCTCGGGATCGCCCACCAGGGCGGTGCCAGCACCGCCGCGCACCAGCCCGACGCCGGCCCACAGGTTGGGGCTGACCTCCAGCTTGTCGCGCCGGCCGCCGTGCAGCGCCTGCATGCGGGCCTGGCCCACGCTGTCCATGCGGGCGAAGGTCTTCTGCGCCTGGGCGATGGTGGCGTCGTCCACGTACTGGATCAGCTGGTCGGCGGCGGCCCAGGCGGCCTCGTTGGTCTCGCGCACGATGACGTGCAGGCGGATGCCGAAGGTCACCTTGCGGCCCTTGGCGGCCGCGGCGGCGCGCACCGCCGCCACCTTCTCCGCCACCTGGGCCGGCGGCTCACCCCAGGTCAGATACTTGTCCACCGTCTCCGCCGCCACGTCGATGGCGTCGGGCGAGGAGCCGCCGAAGTACAGCGGCGGATAAGGCCGCTGCTGCGAGGGGAAGAACAGGCGTCCATCCTCGATGCGGATGTGCTTGCCCTCGTAATGCACGGTCTCGCCCGCCACCAGGCGGGTCCAGACCGACAGGAACTCCCGCGTCACCTCATAGCGCTCGGCATGCGACAGGAAGATGCCGTCGCCGGCGTTCTCCACCGGGTCGCCGCCCGTGACGATGTTGATCAGCAGCCGGCCGTTGGATACCCGGTCCAGCGTCGCCGCCATGCGGGCCGACACGGTGGGCGATTGTAGGCCCGGCCGGATGGCCACCAGATAGCGCAGCCGTTCCGTCAGCGGCGCCAGGGCCGAGGCGATGACCCAGCTGTCCTCGCAGCTGCGCCCGGTGGGCAGCAGCACGCCGTAGTAGCCCAGGCTGTCCGCCGCCTGCGCGATCTGCTTCAGGTAATCGAAGCTGACGGCGCGGGCGCCGTGGGTCGTGCCCAGGTAGCGGCCGTCGCCATGGGTGGGGATGAACCAGAAGACGTTGGCTTCGGTCACGGGTTCAGGGGCGAGGGAGATATTCTGGCTCATGATTTCGATCCGGGCAGGGCGTCGGAAACAGTGATGTGCTTGGGGATCAGGCCCAGCTGGTGGAAGGTGTCTGCGATCTTCTGCTGGGCCGCGATCACCTCGGGCGTGATGGGCTGGACGCCGTAGCCCATACGGGCCAGCGCCGTTTCCAGCACGGGGGCGGGGATGCCGACCTGCGGGCTGAGGCGCTGGGCCACGGCCTTCTGATCGCCGCGTGAGGCCGCGTCGATATCCTTCAGCGCCGCCAGGATGGTCTGCACCACCTGCGGCCGCGTCTCGTTGAAGCCGCGTTCGGCCAGGTAGAACTGGTGGTTGGCCACCAGGTTGCTGCCGTCGGCGCGCACGCCGTCCACCAGAACGCGGGCCTGGGTGGCGGCGGCCGCGGCGGCGTAGTAGGGGTCCCAGATGACCCAGGCGTCGACGCTGCCCTGCTCGAACGCGGCACGGGCGTCGGCCGGGGCCAGGTATGTGGGTTGGATGTCCCCATAGCCGAGGCCCGCTTCCTCAAGCGCCTTCACCAGCAGGTAATGGACGTTGGAGCCCTTGTTCAGCGCCACCTTCTTGCCCTTCAGATCCGCCACGCTCTTCAGCGGGCTGTCCTTGGGCACCAGGATGGCCTCCCCCTTGGGCGCCGGCGGTTCCACGCCGACATAGACGATGGGGGCGCCGGCCGCCTGGGCGAAGATGGGCGGCGCCTCACCGGTGATGCCGAAGTCCAGGGCGCCGACGTTCAGCGCCTCCAGCAACTGCGGGCCGCCAGGGAACTCCCGCCATTCCACGGCGATACCCTGCGCTTTCAACTGTTCGTCCAGCTTGCCGCTTTCTTTCAGCAGCAGCAGCGTGCCGTATTTCTGATAGCCGATGCGCACCGGCTTCTCCGCCGCGCGGGCGGCACCCGCCCCGACACCGAGGATGAGGGCCGTGGCCAAGGCCAGGCGGCAAAGGGCGGAAAAGGCTTTACCCATCACTGTCTCCCGCAGGTCGCCCGGCCGACACGCCGGCTATTTACGCCGTGTTTGTGGAAAATATCGGCGACGCTATGTGATTTTTCGCTTAGAGCCGATGCTAAATTACCGTCAATCACAGTGTCAATGCGTTATTATAACGATAATTCAATGTGAAATTTAAGCACGCTCATGGAAGGTCCGGCAGCCTGTTGACAGAAGCGCCGGCGCGAGGAAGGATGGCGCCATGGTCACGACGCTTCCCCTCTGCCGCAAATATTACGCGCCCTCCTCATAGGAGCGGCGTTGTTCGACCATGTTGAAACGATGCCGCCGCCAGGGCGGCAGTCGTTTTCATATAGAAGCGGTCTCCTTGGTGGCGGTCCCACTCCTGGAGACCGATCTTATGGATAGCCTTCCCCGACATCAGCCGCGTTCCGACGCCCTGCGGACCCTGCAGGCGCGCGGCTACCTGCACCAGTGCACCAATCTCGATGGCCTCGACGCTGCTTTCGTGGCGGGGGTGGTGCCGGTCTACATCGGGTTCGACGCCACGGCCGACAGCCTGCATGTCGGCCACCTGCTGCCCATCATGACCCTGCGCCGTCTGCAGCGCTTGGGGCACAAGCCCATCGTGCTGATCGGTGGCGGCACCACGCGGGTGGGCGATCCCAGTTTTCGCGCCACCGAGCGGCCGTTGCTGAGCGACGATCAGATCGCCGCCAACATCCAGGGCATCCGCCGGGTGTTCGAACGCTTCCTGACCTTCGGGTCCGGACCCATCGACGCGCTCCTGGTCAACAATGCCGATTGGCTGGACCGCCTGGGCTATATCGACCTGCTGCGCGACATCGGCCGCCACTTCTCCGTCAACCGCATGCTGTCCTTCGACAGCGTGAAGGCGCGGCTGGAGCGGCAGGACCCGATGAGCTTCCTGGAATTCAACTACATGATCCTCCAGGCTTTCGACTTCCTGGAACTGCACCGTCGCGCCGGCTGCCTGGCGCAGATGGGCGGGTCGGACCAGTGGGGCAATATCGTCAACGGCATCGACCTGGTGCGCCGGATCGAGGGGCGGGAAGTGTTCGGCCTGACCACGCCGCTGCTGACCACCGCGTCCGGCACCAAGATGGGCAAGACCGCCGGTGGCGCGGTCTGGCTGAACGCCGACCGGCTGTCGCCCTACGACTACTGGCAGTTCTGGCGCAATACCGAGGATGCGGACGTCGGCCGCTTCCTGCGCCTGTTCACCGACCTGCCCCTGGAGCGCATCGCCGCGCTGGAAGCCTTGGCGGGCGCGGAGATCAACCAGGCCAAGCAGGCGCTGGCCGACGCCGCCACCACACTGGCCCATGGATCCGATGCGGCGCAGGCCGCCGGCGCCACCGCCCGCCAGGCCTTCGCCGGCACGGTGGCCGAGGGACTGCCCGAGGTGGCGCTGACGGATGATGAGACGCGGGACGGCGCCGCGATCGTCGACCTGCTGGTGCGCGGCGGGCTGGCGACCTCGAAAGGGAAGGCAAGGCGGCTCATCGCCGGTGGCGGCGTGCGGGTGGACGGCGAGGTGGTGACGTCCCCGGACGCCCGGCTGTCCGGACCGGTCCGCCTGTCCGTGGGCCGCAAGCGCCACCTGCAGGTGCATAGCACCTGAGAGGGCGGTGGGCGTCAAGGCGATCCCTTGCGCCCACCGTTGCCCTTGGGCACAGTTCAGGCGGGGAATGCAGGCGGGGGCATCATGGGCAAGCGGGCGATCATCATCATCCTGGCGACGTTGATCGGGGCGACGTCCGCCTATGCGGCCGAGACGTCGCCAGTACCCGGTCTTACCGCGGGCGACTGCCAGGATCCGTCCTCGGCGTCGGTGCAGGCGCTATGCGTCGATCCGGGCTTGCACAGCCTGCTGGAGGGGGTGCGTGACGTGCCCTATGTCCGCCTCGGGCGTGATTGGACGATGGACCGGGCCCTGTTCCAGCAATGCGATGCCACCTTGGACGCCCGTGCGTGCCTGGAGCGGGAATACCGGGTCAAGATCAAGGCGGTACATGCGGAATCGGCCAAGCGGGCATCGGCTTACGCGCCTGATGGCAACACGGCCGACGCCAAGGCTCTGCTGGCCCGCATGACCGGCGTCTATAAGCGTAGCGCCAAAGGCCAAGACGCCGACGACGTGTTCGAATTGGTGGCCGTGGCGGATGCGGCAGCCTATCTGCGCATGAGCTTGCCGTCTTCCCATGGACGCAGCTGCGCCATCGCCGGCATCGCGGAATACAAGAAGATCGGTAGTTTCGTCTTTCAGGACCCCGACCATCGGAACCAGTGCCTGCTGACCGTGTCGCTGGTTGGGGACGAGGTGGGGTTCAGCGACCCCAACGGCAATTGCCAGAAGTTCTGTGATGCCGGCGGCAGCCTGACGGAGGAGACCTTCACCCTGAAGCAGAAAAAGAAAATCCGCTATCTGCCCGCCCTGCGGAAATCCACGGAATATCAGCAAGCCATGCAGGACTATGCCGCGCGCCACGGCGGGGTGGCCACGGCGAAGCCCACCCCCTGATCCGCTGTTGCCGCATAAAATTTGCCGACGCGGGAGGTTCTGGCGGTACAACGCAAAAACATTCCGGCCACGCGCGATATCATTATCCCCGATAACAGAGGGCCTGCGGCAGGGGGACTAAAATGACCGGGATTCGAGTTGGGCGGAAACTGGGGGGCCTGGTGGCCGCGCTGATGCTGGCCACGGCGACGCCGGCTCTTACCAATGCGGCGGCGGCCAATGCGGCGGCGGCCGAGGCGCCGGTGGTCACGCGCCATACCACCATTCTGAACGGTCACAAACTAGCCTACACCGCGACGGTCGAGGGCATCGACGTTGCCGACGCCGCCGGCAAGCCGGGCGCCCACCTCGTCAGCTTCGCCTACACCGCCGATGGCATGAAGGACCCGGCCAAGCGGCCGGTGATGTTCGTCTTCAACGGCGGGCCCATCACCGCTTCCCTCTGGCTGCACCTGGGCGTCATGGGGCCGAAGCGCGTCGCCGTGCCGGACGACCTGAAGGCCGACCCCGCGACCTACACGCTGGCCGACAATCCCTATTCGCCGCTGGACGCCACCGACCTGGTGTTCATCGATCCGGCCTCCACCGGCTTCAGCCACGCGCTGCCCGGCGTCGATCCCAAGAGCTATTTCTCCGTGAAGGCGGACGGCCAACAGGTCACCGCCTTCATCGCCGCCTGGCTGGCGCAGCATCACCGCCTGGGTTCCCCCGTCTATTTGCTGGGTGAAAGCTACGGCACCATGCGCGCGGCGGAGGTGGCGGGCCAACTGGCCGAACTGCCCAAGCCCATCCCGCTGGACGGCGTGGCTCTGATGGGGCAGGCGGTCAACATCATCGAATATGTCCAGCGGCCGCAGAACATCATGAGCTACGTGGTGTCGCTGCCCACCCTGGCGGCGTTGGGCTGGTATCACCAGAAGGTGGACCGCCACGGCCTGTCGCTGGAGGCCTTCGTGGAGGAGGCGCGACGCTATGCCCAGAGCGACTACATGCCCGCCCTGTACCAGGGCAGCGAGTTGCCGGCGGCCGATCGTGACCGCGTGGCCCAGCGCCTGGCGGACCTGACGGGCATCCCCGCCGCCTACTACCGCGAACACGGCCTGCGCATATCCAAGGAGCAGTACCGGGGCGAATTGCTGAAGGACCAGGGTTTGCTGCTGGGGCGCGCCGACGGCCGCTACACGGCCCCCATGACCGACAAGGGCATCGCCCCCGACCCGTTCAGCGTCGTCATGGGGCCGTTCTCCCGCCTGTTCAGGGACTATCTCCGCCAGGATCTGAAGGTCGAGTGGACGGAGCCCTATGTGGAAATGGCGGAGGTGGACGGCCTGGACGATTGGGGATGGGGCTTCGCGTCGCCCTTTTCCAACTGGGCGTACAGTGACCGCTTGCTGAAGGCGATGAAGGCCAGTCCCAAGCTTCAGCTGCTGATCGGCAACGGCTATTACGATACCCAGACCACGGTGGGGGCGGCGGAGTTGTTGGCCCGCCAGGGAGGGTGGCCGGAAGGGCGCGTGCATTTGGCCTTCTATGAGGGCGGGCACATGGCCTATTCGGTGGAGAGCGCCGCCCGGAAGTTCGGCGACGATATTCGCGCCTTCGTCCAGCACGTGCCCTGATATCCCCGCCTGACGGTATTCGCGATAACGCCCGCAAGCGCCGTGCTTGCGGGCGTTATCGATTCAGCGCGACGGCCCACACGAGTGGGGCAGGTGGTTGATCCGGCCCCTATCGCGGACCGGATATGCGAATGATTATCATTGACTGAACTAACGCTTTTCGCGAACTCTGGCGCCCTTACCCACATGGGGGAGCAATCCCCCCACACCGGCTATGCCAGGTGTGGGCGGGAGGGGACACTGGGGTCCCGGCATGCCTATAAAACGCGAGTGATACTCATTTGCGTTTGTGGGCCTGCCGGAGGGCTTGCGCATATTGGGGGAAGAAGCAGTGAAGAAGATTGGAAGTCCGGCGCGGTGGTGCGGCGCCTATCTCATGGGAACGGCCGCGTTCTGGGGCGTGTTGCCCGCCCTGGCCGTTCCGGCGGCGGCGTCCGACAGGGCGGCACCTGACGGGATCGGGTCGGACAGCGACGATGCCACCACTACGGTGATCGTGACGGCGGACCGGGAGAAGGACAGGACCGTCACCGCCAAGCTGCCCATGACGCCGCACGAACTGCCGCAGTCGCTGTCCGTCCTGGGGGCGGAGCAGTTGCAGGAGCAGAAGCTGGTCACCCTGGATGACGCGCTGCGCCAGACCCCGGGCGTGATCGTGGAGCCTATCGACGGCAACCGCGTGAATTTCTATTCGCGCGGGTTCGAGATCACCAACCTGCAGTTCGACGGCATCCCCACCACCATGGATGACCGCATCTTCGCGCCGCCCGACCTGGTGGTCTTCGACAAGGTCGAGGTGCTGAAGGGCCCCGCCGGCCTGCTGTCCGGCTTCGGCGGCCCGGGCGGCGCCATCAACCTGGTGCGCAAGGTGCCGCTCAGCACCACGGCGGGCTACGCCAACCTGACCGTCGGGTCGTGGGACGACTATCGCCTGGAAGGGGATTTCACCGGTCCCCTGAATGACAGCGGCACGGTCCGCGGTCGCCTGGTCGGCACCTTCCAGGAACGGGACACCTTCCAGGACTGGACGCACCAGAAGCGCCTGCTGGGCTATGGCACGGTGGGCGCCGACCTGACGCCCGACACCACCGCCACCGTGGGCGTCTACCGGCAGGAGAACGACTACACGGGCGCCTGGAACCTGCCCGGCCGGGTCAATGTCGTGGGCGGCAAGTATGTGCTGAGCCTGCTTGACGTGCCGCGCTCCACCTCTTTGGGGGAGAAGTGGAACGAGGATCAGTTCACCACCACCGGCGCCTTCGCCAATGTGGAGCATCGCTTCGGTAACGGCTGGCACGTCAATCTGGGCACGCAGTACCTGGACAACGTGATGGACCGGGTCATGGCCTATGCCTACGCGCCGGTATACGCGGGCCAGAACACTACCACCCTGTACGCCCAGAAGGTGCGCTACGACCAGTCGCAGGCCGGGACCGACATTTCCGCCTCCGGCCCCTTCACCCTGTTCGGCCAGGTGCATGAGGCGGTGGTTGGCGCCAGCTATGAGCGGACGGAGTTCCGCGCCCGGTCGGCCAACGGCTATGACGCCAACGGCGACATCTGGTCCGCCACCGTCAATGTCAACGCCCCCTTGGCGACGGCGGCGGAGCCGGTGTGGGCCGCCTGGCAGCGCGACAACACCACCCTGACCCAGACCTACAGCACCTATGGGGCGGTGCGGTTGCGTCTGCTGGACCCGTTGCGCCTGATCGCCGGCGCGCGCGCCACCTGGTGGGACACGGCGGTCAGCACCGCGATCCCCGCCAACACGGCGCGCAGCACGGCCTCCATCAATGGCAAGGTCACGCCCAACGCCGGCCTCGTCTACGAGCTTGATCCGGCGGTGGCGCTGTACACCAGCGTCACCCAGGTGTTTCAGCCCCAAGACTACACCGACGCCAGCGGCAAGGTGCTGAAGCCCTTGCAGGGATTGCAGTACGAGGTCGGTACCAAGGTGGATTTCCTCAATGGCCGACTGCATGGCGGCCTGGCCTTGTTCCATGTGGACGAGGAAAACCGCGCCCAGGCCGACGCGCGCTATCCCAACGAGTCCTTCTACCTGGCCCAGGGCAAGGCGCGGAGCCAGGGCCTGGAACTGGACCTGGCCGGCGAGGTGCTGCCCGGCTGGACCGTTTCCGCCGGCTACGCCTACACCTTCGCGGAAAACCTGGACAACAGCGAGACCGACAGCAGCGCCTTCAGCGCCATCGCGCCCAAGCATTCCTTGAAGCTGTGGACCAACTACCGCCTGCCGGAAAGCCTGGACAAGCGCTGGACCATCGGCGGCGGCGCCACGGTGCAGTCGGCCATGTCCAACACCTTCCCCACGCTGGGCAATGCGGTGCTGACCCAGGGCGGTTACGCCGTGTTCGACGCCCGCGTCGGCTTCGACGTGACCGAGAAGGTCAGTGTCGCCGCCAATGTGAAGAACCTGTTCGACCGCACCTACTATCAGCGCATCGGCACGCCGCAGTCCGGCAACATCTATGGTGAGCCCCGATCCGTGCTGGTGACCCTGCAGGCCAAGCTGTGACGGGGCGGCGCGGCGGCGACCGCCGCCGTGCCCCTCATCAAGCCGTGCCCCTGTTCCCGGGAACGGCGACGCGGGCAGGGCGGGGAATATCTTAACCGCGATTGGTCCAATGGCCGCATAGGAATACCGGCTTTCAGCCGTCCCCCCGCACCAGAGTTGCGCGCCGCCCCCTGTGAACGCCCATCGCTACCCCCGTGGCCGACGCCGTATGGCAGAAAATTTCCGCAGCGCACCCAGGGGGGATAAAATTTTCTCCCAAGCCGTTCCCCGGGGCGCAATTTGCAAAGAAAAGCCTGCCACTGAAGATATCATAAATTATCTTTTTTGGTCTCGCCGAATAACAAAACCCTACAAGGGTTGGTGGTGGCGGTGGGCGCTCATAAGAACAGGGGGTCGTAATATGAAGGGCACGATTGGTATCCGGGCGTTGCTCGCCTCGACTATTCTTGCAACTTTCTCTTTCTGGTCGCAGCCGGGCCTGGCTGATGGCGCCGCCGCCGACGATGGCCTGGACGATCTGCAGGAAATCGTCGTCACGGCGCAAAAGAAGTCCGAGCGTCTGATGGACGTGCCGGCATCCATCGCCGTGGTCAACACCCAGTCGCTGCTGCAGACCAACAGCACCCAGCTGCGTGACTTCTATGCCCAGGTCCCGGGCCTGAACGTGACGTCCAGCGGCAACGGCCGCACCACCATCGCCATCCGCGGCATCACCACCGGCGGCGGTAACAACCCCACCGTGGGCCTGACCATCGATGACGTTCCCATCGGTTCGGCCACCAGCTCCGGCTTGGGTGACGCGGTCGTGCCGGAAATCGACCCCTCCAGCCTGCAGCAGATCGAAGTGCTGCGCGGCCCTCAGGGCAGCCTGTACGGCGCCAGCTCCATGGGCGGCCTGATCCGCTATGTGACGGCGGCGCCCAGCCTGACGGAGACCTTCGGCCAGGTGGCCGTCAGCGGTTCCACCGTCGCGCATGGCGGCGAGGGCGGCGGCGGCCGGGCCTACATCAACGTGCCCCTGGTCGAGGACAAGCTGGGGCTGCGGGTCAGCGCCTTCGCCCGCATGGACCCAGGCTACATGACCAACGTCAACAGCGGCCAGACGGAAATCAACGTCAACCGCACCGAGGGCGGTCGCGCCACCCTGCTGTGGCAGATCACGCCCAGCGTCAGCTATCAGGCGTCGGCGACCTACCAGCACATGACGGCCGGTGGTTCCTCCAATGAATATGTGACGGTCAACCGCCAGACCCTGTACGGCGACTACACCCAGGCGCCCATCGCCGGTCTCAACACCGGCTATCTTGACATGGGCATCTACAACGGCAACCTGAAGGCGGACCTGGGCTTCGCCAATCTGGTGGCCGTGACCTCCTACAGCCACACGGTCTTCAACGGCCCGCAGGACACCACCGGTACCTTCGGCCGCTACCTGGGGTTTTTCTTCCCGTCCTCGGCGTTGCCGAGCCTGGGGACCGGCATCTACAACTACTACCAGACGAACAAGATCAGCCAGGAAGTCCGCCTGGAATCCCAGCCGGGTGGCATGATCGACTGGATGGTCGGCGGCTTCGCCACCAATGAAGACAATCTGAATCGCCAGAACGTCTACGTAGCCGATAAGTCCAATGGCCAGAACGTCGGCTTTCCCGACCTTTACACCGTGTTCGGCCCGTCGCATTACCGCGAATATGCCGGCTTCGGTTCTGCCACCTATCACTTCGACGATAAGCTGGACTTCACCTTTGGTGGCCGCTACAGCCGCCAGTTCCAGGAGAACGCCAGCGAGGTTGGCGGCGTGTTGCAGGGCGATACCAGCTACAGCGACCTGCATTCCAACACCAGCGTGTTCACCTACTCGCTCGGGCCGCAGTATCACATCAGCCCGAACATGATGGTCTACGGCCGCGTCTCCACGGGATATCGTCCCGGCGGCCCGAACGACGCGCCGGGTGAGCCCGCCGCCTACAACTCCGATACCACCACCAATTATGAGGTGGGCTTCAAGGGGGTTCTGGTCGACCGCCTGCTGACGGTGGACGCCGCCCTGTTCGACATCGAATGGGACGATATCCAGCTGCAGGCGGCGTCACCCACCGGCTTCTCCTACATCCAGAACGGCGGTACCGCCCGGTCGCGGGGCGCGGAGCTGACCCTGACCCTGACGCCGTCCGAAGGCCTGAGCGTGGTGGCCAACCTGGGGTACACCGACGCGACGCTGACCGAGAACATCAAGACCTCCGGCCTCTATGGCCTGAAGGGCCAGCGCTTGCCGTACTCCGCCAAATTCAGCGGCAGCCTGTCGGCCGACCAGAAGTTCCGCATCATGGACGGCTTCACCGGCTTCGTCGGCGGCACCGTGTCCTATATGGGCGACCGCTACAGCGTGTTCCCCACCAAGTCCACGGGCCAGCGCTTCTTCATGCCGTCCTATGCCACGGTGGACGTGCGGGCTGGCGTGACCCACGACGATTGGAACCTGTCGGTCTATGGCAAGAACCTGGGCAGCGAGATCGCCTTCATCTCGGGTGGCCCGCTGGATACCATCACCCGCACGGGCACGTATTCCGCGGCCATCATCCAGCCGCGGACCTTCGGCGTCACGATCAGCAAGGACTTCTAAGGTCCACGCTGAGGGCAGCGCTTAAAGGGCCGGTCCGGGAGTACCGGGCCGGCCCTCCTTATTCCAGGTGGGCGAAGAACAAACGGGGCGTGGGCGATGCGGCATCTGAAAACACTCGGCCTGGCGGCGATGTTGGCCCTATCGGCCGCGCCGGTGGCCCTGGCAGCCCCGGTGGCGGCCCCGGAATTGACTGTCACCCTGAAACCGGCGGCCAGTGACGCCGACGGCACGGTGCCCTTCGTCGATGTGACGGTGGACATTCCCGCCGTCTCGGCTGGCGCCGGCGCCCCCTTGCTGCGCCTGCCGCTGGTCGCCGACAACGTCAGGACTGTGGCCGAGACGCTGTCCAATCTTTCAGCAAGCGACGACGCCGGTCCGCTTGACCTGGTGGTCCAGGATGATGCCGACAAGCCGACCCGGGCCTATCGCCATTGGACGGCGGCACGCGCTGTCCGGGGTACGCTGACCGTCCGCTACCGGGCGCCCGTCACCACATTGGCCAACCCGCGCGGTGCCGCGCCGCCCCTGGAATTGCGTACCGATGGCGGCGGCTTCTCCGGTGCCGCGGAAACCTTCCTCATTGTGCCGGAGGCCGACACGGCCTACCGCCTGGCGATCCGGTGGGACCTATCGGCGTCCGGGGGTGGGGCCGCCGGCGTGTCCAGCCTGGGCACGGGCGATGTCACCTCGCCCGACGCGCTGACGCCCGAGGAACTGGGCGCCACCTACGTCATGGGCGGGGCCGTCCACCGCTATCCCGAGGTGCCACCGCGCCAGGGCTTCTTCTCCGTCTGGCAAGGCAGCCCGCCCTTCGACGGCACGGCCCTGATGCGGTGGACGGAGACGCTGTACCACCACTATCTGGGCTATTTCAAAGCGGAGGGCACGCCCCCCTATGGCGTCTTCTTGCGGCCCAACCTGGTGAATGCCGGCGGTGGGGTGGAACTGAACGGATCCTTTATCGGCACCTTCGACCAGAAGACCGATGAACGGCAGTTCAAGTTCACCTTGGCGCACGAGATGGTGCACACCTTCATAGAGTCCTTGGACAGCCCCCAGGGTCTGCAGTCCTCCTGGTTCAGCGAGGGCATCGCCGTCTACTACCAGAACCGCCTGCCGTTGCGTGCCGGCATGATCACGGGCGACGAGTTCCTGAAGGACCTCAACACGACGGCGGCGCGCTACTACACCAACGTACTCAACACCACGCCCAACAGCGTCATTCCCGAACGCTTCTGGGCCGACACCCGGGTGCGGGTGTTGCCCTACGACCGGGGCGCCCTCTATTTCGCCCTGGTCGATGGCGAGGTGCGGAAGGCCAGCCACGGCCGGCGCTCACTGGATGATCTGGTTCTGGCCATGCTGGACCGCCGCCGCCACGGCCAGCCCATGGATCATGCGGCCTGGGTGGCGACGGTGACCAAGGAACTGGGCCCGCGCGGCAAGGTGGAGTTGGAGGCCATGCTGGGTGGCGCCCTGGTGCTGCCGGACGATGACGCTTTCGGCCCCTGCTTCACCCGTGTCACGGCGCCGTTGCGCCGCTACCAGCTGGGTTTCGATCCGGAGGTGTTGATTGAACCGAAGCGCATCGTCCATGGCCTTATTCCGGGATCGGCCGCGGCGGTGGCGGGGCTGCGCGATGGCGACGAAATCGTCAGGCCGGTGCCGCAGGACGGGATACAGGCGGACCAGAAGGCGACACTGACCCTGCAAGTGAGGCGGGATGGCCAGGTCTTCCCCATCACCTACCTGCCGCGGGGGGAGATGGTGGACGCCTATCAGTGGGCGCGGCGGCCTGGCGCGCCGGCCAGCTGCAGGTAGGGCCGGCGGCGGTCCGGTCAGCTTATGCGCCGGGATAGCGAGTCAACGCATAAACCAACCGACTCTCTGGCGCCACCCCGGGGCATTCGCAAAAAAACGCCCGGCGACTTGAATAGAATTTAGGCATCGCGGGATCGCGCCCCATGTGAGACGCGGTTGACCGCCCGGATAGGAAGTGCGCCTTGAAATCTGCTGGTATGTCCCTTGGCGTCGCGTCCCCCGCCAGCCATGGTGGCGACTTTTTCGCCACCACCCATTACTCCGATTGGGTGCGGGGCTCCCTGCGCGCGATGGCCAGCCGGCCCAACGCCATCGCCCTGTACGACAGCACCATCAGCGAACCGTCGGAACTGCTGGCCGGCCTCGTGGCGACATCCCTGGTGACACGCGCGGACGACGGGGGGCCGCGCCTGAGTTCCCGCTATGTCAGTGTCTTCGCCAATGGCAACCGCTTCCTGGTCGACGCTCTATGCGCCCGGTATGGCGAGACGCCGGACCGCCTGCAGACCACCACCGGGGTCACCGGCGGCCTGCAACTGATCCTGCGTGCCCTGGTCAAGCCCGGGGAACGGGTGCTGGTCGAGAACCCGGGTTTCACGCTGCTGTCCAACCTGGCGCTTGAGGCCGGCGCCGTCGTGGATGGGCTGGATCGGCCGGCGCCCGATTTCAGCATTGATCCCGCGCACCTGGCCGCCCGCCTGACGCCGGACACCCGCCTGGTCATTCTGACCAATCCACATAACCCCACCGGCGTTTTCCTGGATCACGCCACGCTTAAGGCCGTGGCCAAGGCGGCCGATGCCGCGGGCGCCCTGGTGGTGGTGGATGAGGTCTATGGCGATTTCGCCCGCCGGCCGTCCGCCGGCATGGCGGCCAAGCTGGCCCCCAACATCATCAGCCTGGCCAGCCTGACCAAGGTGTTCGGGCTGTTCGCGCTGAAATGCGGCTGGATGGTCGCGGACCCCCAGGTGCTGGCCCGTATCCGCGCCGGTCAGACGGAAGGGGACGCGGGCGTGTCCAAACTGACCCACGCCGTGGCCGCGCACGTGATGGAGAACGCCGACACCTTTGACCGGCATTGGCAGGCGATCATGACCGCCACCACGCCTGTCCTGCATCGCCATGCCAGCGCCATGCAGGCCGAAGGCCTGATCGACGGCGCGGTGCCGGCCGCCGGCTGCCTCTACTTTCCTCGCGTCATCGGGGTGACGGACACCCGGGCCCTGGCCCGGCACCTGTGGAACCAGGTCGACCTGCTGGTGGCGCCGGGTGAGTATTTCGGCCTGGCCGGCCATGTCCGCGTCGGCTACGCCGGCGATGCCGACACGCTGGACCGGGGGCTGACGCGGCTGCACGCTGGCTTGCGGGCCTGGCGGGCGGTGCAGGGACGCTGACAGGGAAACGGGGGAGATGGGGGACATGCGGGCAGGCATACGATACGGCGTCAGCGTCCTGGTCCTGGCCTTGGCCGGCTGCGCCAGCCGGGATAACGCCCCCGCTGCCGATGCCGGCATCGCCCAGCGGATTGAGGTGGCGGGCAAGGCCCTGGTTTACACGGCCGAGGCCGCGACCTTGGACCTGACGGACGCGCAAGGCCAGGTGCGCGGCCATGTCTTCTACATGGCTTACCGCGTGCCGGGGCGGGGCAAGCGCCCTGTCACCTTCCTATGGAACGGGGGACCCGGCGCCAATTCCACCCTGCTGCATTTCGAGGCCTTCGGGCCCAAGCGGCTGGAGGCCGGCGGCCTGGTCGACAACGCCCAGACCCTGCTGGCTGACAGTGACCTGGTGTTCGTCGATCCCGTGGGCACGGGCTTCAGCCGTCCGGCGACGCCGGCCGACGGCGCCCGCTTTTACAGCACCTTGGGGGACATCGCCGCCGTCGCCGATTTCGTCCAGGCCTGGACCCGGCGGCATGGCGATGCCGGCGCCCTGTACCTGGCCGGCGAAAGCTATGGTGTCTGGCGGGCGGGCGGCGTGGCGGAGACGCTGGAGAGGCGGGGGCAGCCGGTCGCGGGCGTCATCCTCATCTCCGGCGGCATTCCTGTCGGCCCCGTGCTGTCCAAGGAACTGACCACCGCCCTGAAGCTGCCCGGCCGCGCGGCGGCGGCCCAGGTGCACGGTCGCCTGCCGGCCAGCCTGGGGGCCGGTGGCCCGCAAGCGGCGGCCGATGCCACGCGCATTTGGGCGGAACAGATCTATGCGCCGGCATTGGCCCGTCTGGGCGAGCTTGACGCCCCGCGAAAGGTGGAACTGGCCCAGGACGTGGCGCGGCACCTGGGGTTGCCTGTGGACCAGGTGGATGGCGCCAGCCTCACCGTCTCCTCCCGCCAATTCCTGAACGGCCTGCTGCCGGGCCGCCGGCTGGACACCTTCGACATGCGCATCAGCACCCCGGCGGGACAAGCGGGCGGGGAGGAGCAGGCCGGTGGCCCAATCATGGTGCACTATCTGCGCGAGACCCTGGGCTATCGCACCGACCTGCCCTATCTCGGCCTGGAAAAGGATACGGATGCGGCGGCCACGCCGGTGGGTGAACAGTGGGACTACAATTCCGGCGACACCTCTCCGGCCGCCTTCGCCGCCGCCATTGCCGCCGCCCGCGCGGGTGAGGGGCCGCCGGGTGCCGAGCCCTGGATCCGCCGCGCCATGGAACTGGACCCGCACCTTCGCGTTTTCGTCGCCGCCGGCCTGTACGACAGCCTGAACAGCTGTTCCGCGAACGAAATGATCAAGGCCAGGCTGGAACCGGGCTTGTCCGCCCGGTTGTCGGTCAATTGCTATGGCGGGGGCCACATGATGTACCGCGACGCTGAGGCACGGGTGCGGCTGAGTGCCGATCTCGGACGCTTCATCGCCCATCAGGCCGACGGCAATCAGCCCTAAGCGGCAATTTTATTCATTGGAACTGGCGGGGCTTCAGCGGCACGGCGGTGGTGTGCTTGGCTTCCGACAGGGTGACGATGGAGCGGATGTCCTGCACGCCCGGCAGCTTCATCAGGCTGCTGAAGATGAACTCCTGATACCATTTGACGTCCGGCGCCACGACCTTCAGCAGGATGTCCATCTCCCCGAATACGGTATAGCACTCAAGGATTTCCGGGATGTTCTCAACACCCCGGAAGAAGGTTTGCCGTTCCTCGTCGGACAGTCGCGCCATCTTCACCTGGGCGAAGATCTGCATGTGGAAGCCCAGCTTCTCACGGTCGACGATGACGACCTGGCCCTTGATATAGCCATCGTCATGCAGGCGCTGGATGCGACGCCAACACGGCGATTGGGAAATTCCAACCTTTTCAGCCAGTTCCGCCGTGGTCAGCGACGCGTCCCGCTGCATCAGCGTCAGGATTTTCATGTCTATGGCGTCTAGTTCGGCAGCCGGCATATCCTATGTCGTCCCCTGTTCAATTCCGCATCGCCCATGGGGGCTTCGGCCCCAGACCGGCATAAATCTACCCAGTTTGACGCCGCGCCGATAGGGCCGCTTTGCATACGGCTTGTGGTGCCCGCGCCGGCCCCGATCACTGGAACTTGCGGGGCTTGAGCGGGATGGCCGTGGTGTTCTTGGCCTCCGATAGGGTGACGATGGAGCGGATATCCTCCACCCCCGGCAGCTTCATCAAGGTCTGGAAGATGAACTCCTGGTACCACTTCACGTCTGGCGCTACGATCTTCAGCAAGGCGTCCATTTCCCCGAAAACGGTATAGCACTCAAGCACTTCCGGGATATTTTGGATTCCCCGGAAGAAGATTTCGCGCTCTTCCTCCGACAGCCGGGCGATCTTCACCTGGGCGAAGATGTGCATGTCGAAACCCAGCTTTTGGCGGTCGACCAGCACCACCTGGGCTTTGATGTAGCCCTCGTCATGCAGGCGCTGAACCCGCCGCCAGCAGGGCGATTGTGAGATCCCGACCCGTTCCGCCAGTTGCGCCGTCGTCAGCGAGGCGTCGCGCTGCATGTGCGTCAGGATCTTGGCGTCGATGGCGTCCAGTTCCACGGTCGCCATGGTCCTTAACCCTTCACCAGCAGGGGCCAGGCGCTGGCCAGGTCCTGGACCACATGGCCCAACGACTTGTACAGCGTCACCTGTTCTGCCGACTGGCGGCCCTGGGCCCGGCCTGCCAGCACCTCACCGATTTCCGCCACGACATGGGAATCCTCCACCAGGCCGGCAGCCTTGGCCCGCAGGAACTCCGCCCCCTGGCGCAGCACATGCTCGCGGCAGTCGGCGATGAAGCGCGACCGGATGACCAGGTCGTGGTCCACCTCCGCCGGGCCGGCGATGCTGGAACCCACGACGTTCACATGGGTGCCCGGCGCCACCCAGGCCCCGTTCAGGATGGGCTCTCGCGCCGCCGTGACGGTGCAGACGATGTCGGCGTCGACCACGGCTTCCTGCACGCTGGTGGCGACACGCACCGTCAGGCCCAATTCATCCGCCAATCGTTTGGCGAAGGCGGCGGCGCGCTCGGCCGAGCGCCCCCAGACGGTGACGCGCGTGAGCTTGCGGACCTTGGCGATCGCCCGCGCATGGGTCAGTGCCTGCTCGCCATAGCCCAGCAGCGCCAGGGTCTTGGCGTCGGGGCGGGCCAGGGCGTCGGTGGCGACGGCGCTGGCCGCCGCCGTGCGGATAGCGGTGACCTCCCCGCCATCCACCACGCCCAGGGGCCTGCCGCTATCGCGATCGAACAGGACGATGACGCCCTGGTGCGAGGGCAGCCCCTTGTCGAAATTGTCCGGGAACACGGCGACCAGCTTGGCGCCGAACGGTCCGGCATTCAGGCCGCCGGGCATGACACCGAACATATGGCCGCCGTCCAGCGGCAGCACGCCCCGGGGCAATTGCCGCGTCTCGCCATCGGACAGGGCCGTCATGGCCTGACGTACGATGGGGATGCAACTGTCGTAATCCAGGCGCGCCGCCACCGCGTGCCCATCGACGACGGGCAGGGTTGGGGCGGTGGGGCGGGGGGCGTTCTCATACAGCCACGCGGCGGCGGCCAGGTCCTGCACGGCGTGGCCCAGCGACTTGTAAACGGTGATCTGCGACGCCGACTGCCGGCCCGGCGCGTCCCCGGCCAGCACCGCGCCGATCTCCGCCGCGATATGGTCGTCACTGATGGCGCCGGCGGCCTTGGCGCGCAGAAACTCCCCGCCATGGGCCAGCACATGCTCGCGATGGTCGACGATGAAACGGCTGCCTGCCACTAGGTCGGTGTCGATCTCCGCCTGGCCCGGCCCGCTGGAGCCCACCACGTTCACGTGGGTCCCCGGGGCGATCCAGGCGCCGCGCAGGATGGGATCGGCGGCGGCGGTGACGGTGCAGACGATGGCGGCACCAGCCACTGTTTCCATCACGCTGCCATAGGCCCGCGTATCGATGCCGGTGGCCGCCTGGATGTCCTGGGCGAAGGCTTGCGCCTTGGCCGCGTCGCGGCCCCAGAGGCGGATGTGCCGCAATCGCCGGACCTTGAGGATGGCGGCGACATGCGCCAGGGCCTGGCGGCCGATGCCAACCAGGGCCAAGGTGTCGGCCTCGGGGTGGGCCAGTACCTCGGTGGCGACGGCGCTGGCGGCCGCTGTGCGGATGGCCGTCACTTCGGCCGCGTCAGCCAAGCAGACGGGGCGGCCGCTGGCGCCATCGAACAGCACCACCAGGCCTTCGTGCGCCTTGCGTCCGTGGCCATCGTTATAGACGCTGACCAGCTTGGCGCCGAAATAGCCGGGGGCGGCGCCACCGACAAAGGTCGCCGGCATGATGGCGAAGGTGCGGCCGGTGCCCAGGCTGATGAAACTGCGCAACTGCTGGCGCACCCGGCCGGTGCTGAGCGCGATCATGGCCTGGCGCACGGCCGGGATCGCGGCCTCATACCCCAGGCTGGCGCCCACGGCGGCGGCATCGAAGATGGCAAGGTCGGACAGCGCGGTGCCCATGTTCTTTTCCCCGAGATCCTGTTCCATGATCACCTTAGGGCGGGCGGCAGGGTTTTTCTTTCCGGAGTGTCGATCCTAGCCGCCAAAGGGGCGGTGGATTTTCCGGAAAAAGATCATCCTGCTGCATCTTTTATGCGCGCGGCATGACAATGGCGGTGGGAAACTTCGCCGGGCGCGCTGATCGGGATCGCCGCGTCCGTCCCCAACCTCCGGAATATCCATGCGTGACGTCTGCAAGGCGCGACTAAAATTTTCCGCGGTCGGTCCAAACGGGCCCAACTTAGCGAAAAATGCCCCCGGCGTTTTCGCTAAGGTTTCATCAGGTCGCCGGCCGACCGACATGACGGGCGCCTTTTCCAAAGAGTGACACGGGATGAGAATGACGCGCAGGGATGTGATGCTGGCCGCCGGCACCGTCACTATGGCTGAAATCATCCCGGCGGCGGTTGGCGCGCAGTCAGCGGCTGCCCCGGCGCAGAAACCCGGCCTGCCGACGCGTTTCCCCGACAAGTCCTCCTTCCTGCCCAGCGACCTGGTGTATCTGGATTCGGGGTCGCAGCACCCTGTGAGCCTGGGCGCCAAGGCCGCCGTCGACACCTATCTGTCCAAGCGCATGCTGGACCCGGCGGCATCCCACTACGATCTGCCGGACGATGGTGTGCGTGAGAAGTTCGCCCGCCTGGTCAATGCCGACGCCGACGACATCGCCTATGTCCAGAGCACCACGGCGGGGGAGCAGATGGTGCTGCGCGGCTTGGGCCTGCCCCAGTCCGCCGGCCATGTCGTCACCGACACGCTGCACTTCTTCGGCTCCCTGCCGCTGTATGAGGAGATGCAGCGCCACGGGGTGGAGGTCAGCTGGGTGCGGCCCAAGGATGGGCGCATCCTGCTGGCGGACATGAAGCAGGCCATTCGCAAGGATACCAAGCTGGTGGCCCTGTCCCTGGTCTCCACCATCAATGGTTTTGAGCATGACCTGAAGGCGGTCTGCGACCTGGCGCACGCCAACGGCGCGCTGGTCTATGCCGACATCATCCACGCCGCCGGCTGCGTGCCGGTGGACCTGAAGGGCTGCGGCGTCGATTTCGCCGCCTGCGCCAGCTACAAATGGCTGATGGGCGATTTCGGCCTGGGCTTCATCTACGCCAGCAAGGCCGCCCGTGCCCATCTGGCCCGCACCGAATACGGCTATTACGGCATCAGCGCCTTCAAGCCCCATATCTATCCTTTCGACCCGCCGGGCGAGATGATCGCCGACTATGCCTACGCCGACACGGCGGAGGGCACGTTCGCCCATGGGACCCACGCCCACACGGTCATCGCGCAACTGGATCATTCCCTGGACTACATCCTGGGCGTGGGCGTACCCGCCATCCAGGCGCACGCCCAGACGCTGGTCGGCCGGCTGAAGCGGGAACTGCCCCAACTGGGCTATACGCTGATGACCCCGCCGGAGGCCACGACGCCCCTGGTGACATGCGCGTACGAGAACGCGCGGGACAAGCTGGGCCCCAAGCTGGCTGCGGCCAAGATCAAGATGACGGTCAGCGGCAACCGCTTCCGCGTCACCCCTTCGGTGTTCAACGACCACACCGATATCGACCGGCTGCTCGCCGCGCTCGGTCATGCCTAAGGTCGTCAGTTGGTTCAGGTGGCCTGGTTTAAAAAAGAGAGTTTTGGCAGTTGGGTCCATTCATAAAAATGCCGGGCAGGGTGGGGCGGTGACATGCCGTTCCACCCGCCGGAACAGGGGACCATTCCCATGCGCATCGCGTCCTTGAGCCTGGTGATCTGTCTGCTGACCGGGCCGGCGTTGGCCCTGACGGCCGCCCCGCCGGGCGGGCCCGCGGAAGGTGGCGACACCGCGCCGCCGACAGTCCAATTCTATCGTCCCGAAACCACCAAGGTGCCTTATTCCCAGGTGGTGCGCGTGGGCGACATCCTCTACGTTTCCGGCCAACTGGGCGTGAACCAGGATGGCAAGGTGGTGGGCGACATCGCCGCCCAGGCCAAGGCGGCGCTGGACAATGTCGACGCCGCCCTGACCCGGGTGGGCAGCGGTATCGGCGCCGTCTTCAAATGTACCGTCATGCTGACCGACATGGCGCAGTGGGCCGCCTTCAATCAGGTCTATGTCAGCTATTTCAAGCCCGACCGCCTGCCGGCCCGCAGCGCCATGGGCGTCAGCGCCCTGCCGCTGGGCTCGGGTATTGAGATCGAGTGCTGGGCCTACGCGCCCAAGTAAGCTCAGCGGTGGTATGAAAAACGCAGCGGACAGCGGGGTTGGCATGGTGGGGGCATGGGTGCGTGGCCTGGTTCTGGGCCTGATGGCGACAGCGGCGCCGATGGCGGCGCTGGCCCAGGGCATGCCGGTGCCGGAGATCGCGGGGCACCTCCTGGGGCCGGTGGCCACCCCGCACAGCATCACCCTGAACGGCAGGGCCGTCCGCTACACCGCCACCTTCGCGGAGACGGTGCTGAAGGACGACGGCGGCAAGCCGCTGGCGACGCTGTCATCCACCGCCTATGTGGCCAGCCCGGTGCTGAAGGCCCGGCCGGTGCTGTTCGTCTTCAACGGCGGGCCCGGCGCCTCCTCCTCCCCCTTGCATTTCGGCGCCTTCGGCCCGCGCAGCATCGTGAAGGGGGCGGACGGAAACCGTAGCTTGGCCGACAATCCGCACAGCCTGCTGGCCGACGCCGATCTGGTGTTCATCGACCCGGTGGGCACGGGCTTCAGCCGCGTGCTGCCGGGCGGCGACGGCCATCCCTATTGGACCCCCGAAGGCGACGCCCAGGCGGTGCTGGGCCTGATCCGCGATTGGCTGCGCGACAATGGCCGGACGGCGTCGCCCGTCTATCTGGCCGGTGAAAGCTATGGCGGCTTTCGCCTGGCCACCATGATGAAGTTCGCCAGCGACACCCCCATCGCCGGGTTGGTCCTCATCTCCCCCGCGTTGGACTTCTCCGCTACCGCGGACGATCCGGGCAACGACCTGCCCCATATCTTCGAACTGCCGGCCATGGCGGTGACGGCGTGGAAGCACGGCCGCGCCAAGATCGACGCCCAGACGCCGGAACAGGTGTTCCAGGTGGCGGCCGACTACGCCCAGGGCCCCTATGCGCTGGCCTTGCTGAAGGGCGGCCGTCTGCCGGTGGCGGAGCGGGAGGCCGTGGCCGCCCGTCTGGCCGACCTGATCGGCCTGCCGGCCAAGACCATCGCGGATGCCAATTTGCGGGTCGACACCCAAGTCTTCCTGGACACACTGCTGGTTGACCAGGGCCTGGTGGTCGGGCGCCTGGATGGCCGCGTCACCGGCCCGGCGCCCAAGGACGCCCCGGCCGATCGTCCCGCCGCCGCCAAGGACCCGGCGCTGGGGCTGGGCCGCAGCAATGTCATCACCTCCACCGTGGCCACCGACTATTTCAGGCATGAGCTGAACCTGCCGGTGGACCGCGATTATGTGTCCCTGACGCTGGACGTCAATTTCAGCTGGAACTACATGCCCACCCGGCGGGACCAGACCTTCTATGTCAACGCCGCGCCCAACATCGCCACGGTGATGAAGGCCCAGCCCAAGACCCGCCTGCTGCTGGTCGGCGGCTATTATGACATGGCGGTACCGCTGCTTTCAGCCCGCTATGCCATTGACCGAGCCGGCATTCCCCTTGACCGCGTGACCGTTGCCGCCTTCGATGCGGGCCACAGCCCCTTTGAGGGGGAGGCTGGGTTGGCACGGATGCAGGAGATGATGCATGGCTTCTTGGTGGGGCGTTAAACAGGCCGCGACGGCCATCAGCCTGGTGTTGCTGACGGCGACGGGAGCGCGGGCGGCCAGCCTGCACCAGTACACCGGCCTTACCCTGTCGGGCGACGCCAGGCGCCTGGCGGCGGTGGAGGCCGACAAGGCCGAGGGGGCGGGCAGCGCCGGCCATGGCGCCGTGGTGGTGCGTGACACCAACGGAACGGTCACGGCGAGGCTGGATCCCTGCGGCAGCTGTCGCTATGCCGGCCCCGCCTGGTCGCCGGATGACCGCGCCCTGGCCTTTGTCGCCACCGCCGGCGGGCAGGCCAGCCTCTATGTGGCGGAAGGGGCGGCGGTGCGCGTCGTGGCCGTCATCCAGGGCCTGGCCAGCACGCCGCGCTGGTCGCCGGACGGTCGCGAGGTCGCCCTGCTGGTGACCGAGAACGCCCAGAAGGAGGCTGGCGCCACCCATGCCGGCGCCCGCCAGGTGGGGGAGCAGGGGGAGGGCGACGACGTCCAGCGCATCGCCATCGTCACCATCGCCACCGGTGGGGTGCGGCTGGTCAGCCCCGACAAGACCTACGTCTACGAATATGACTGGCTGCCGGACGGCACCGGTTTCGTCGGCACCGCCGCCGAGGGCAACGGTGACAACAACTGGTGGATCGCCAGCCTGCGCGCCTTTGGCCGTGACGGCTCGGCCCGAATCATCGCCGCCCCGCAGACCCAGATCGCCTTTCCGCGCGTTTCGCCGGACGGACGGTCGGTCGCCTATATCGGTGGCCTGATGAGCGACTTCGGCTCCTTCGGCGGCGATGTCTTCACCGTGCCGCTGAAGGGCGGGGAACCCACGGACGTCACCGCCAATTTCACCGGCAGCGTCACCTCCATCGCCTGGCGGGGCAGCCGGCTGATGGCCGGCGTCACCGTGGGCGGGGGCACCGGCAGCGCCGTCATCGACCCGGTCAGGGGCGGCGTCAGTGAGGTCAGGACGGCGGCCGTCACCCGCGCCGCCGGTGACGGCCGGATGGCGCTGGACCGGTCCGGCACCCACGCCGCCTGGGTGGCGGAGGGCTTCGATTTCGGCGCCCGCGTCGAATATGGCCGGCTGGGCAGCTTGGCCGCCATCACCCACGACAACGACGCCCTGACCCCGCTGGTCACCGCCACCAGCCTCAGCTGGAAGAACGAGGGGATGACCGTCCAGGGCTGGCTGATCAGCCCCACGGCGGCGCTGGCGCCGGGGGCCAAGCGACCCATGGTGGTCCACGTCCACGGCGGGCCATCGGCGGCCTTCACCCCGCATTTCGTCTGGGGTGACATCATGGCCGCCTTCGCCAAGGCGGGCTATGCCGTGTTCCAGCCCAACCCGCGTGGCAGCTTCGGCCAGGGGCTGGCCTTCACCCGCGCCAACATCCGCGACTTCGGCGGTGGCGATTTGCGCGACATCCTCACCGGCATCGATGCGGTGGAGTCCCAGGCCGCCGTCGATGACGCCCGGCTGATGATCTACGGTCGCAGCTATGGCGGCTTCATGAGCATGTGGGCCATCACCCAGACCCAGCGGTTCAAGGCGGCCGCGATCGGCGCCGGGCTGTCGGACTGGTATTCCTACTACGGCCAGAACGGCATCGACCGCTGGATGATCCCCTTCTTCGGCAAGTCCGCCTACGAGGACCCGGAGATCTATGATCGGCTCTCCCCCATCCGCTACATCCGCAATGTGAAGACGCCGACCCTGCTGCATGTCGGGGAGCGGGATATCGAGACGCCGGTGATGCAGACGCGCGAATTCTGGCATGGCCTGCGGGCCATGGGCGTGGACACCAGCTTCGTCATCTACGCCGATGAGGGGCACGCCCTGCAAAATGCTGAGAACATTGAAGATTTGAACCGGCGCATCATCGACTGGTTCGATCGCCACATCGGCGGTGGCCAGCCGGTGAACTGAGGCGGGGTGGCGCCGGCACCCTTATGCCGGGATCAGCATCAGGGGGGCATAGTTTATGCGGCGCCGGAGTGTTTTTTCCCGCATCGGCATAATCTATTCCCCCGGCCCGCGATAGGCTTTCCCCAATACAGGGATCCCCTGGCCCGGCGGCCCGAGACAGGCGCCGGCCAGGCCGGGCCGTTCATCGGCCCGTTGGGAAAAAGCAGGAGCATCGGGCATGAAGAAGCGCGTTTCCCCCCGCCATCCGGCATCCAAAGCCCCGCTGTGGGCGGGCGCCCTGCTGGCGCTGGCCGTTGGGATGCAGGGAGAGGCGCTGGCCGCCGCCGTCACCGAGAAGCTGGTCATCGTCCAGAACGGGGAGACTATCGGCACCGTCACCGGCACCACGGACGGCAAATCGGTCACCGTGGACTATTACGTCGATGACAACGGCCGGGGCCCGAAGCACAAGGAAACCCTGACCATCGGGGCGGGCGACATTCCCACCAGCTGGACCGTGGCCGGCACCTCCCTCATGGGGGGCGGCGTCAATGAGAGCTTCAAATGGGAAGCGGGTCAGGCCAGTTGGACCAGCCAGGCGGACAAGGGCGCGGCGCAATCGGCCAAGACGCCGCTATACGTCGTCAACGACGATAGCCCCTGGGCGCTGGGCGTGTATGCCCGCGCCCTGCTGAAGGCGCCGGGCAATACCCTGCCGCTGCTGCCGTCCGGTTCCATGCGGCTGGTCAAGCTCAGCACCCCCACATTGGGCACGGGCAAGGACGCCGTGCCGCTGACCCTCTACCGGATCGAGGGTGTGCAACTGTCCCCCGACTATGTGTTGCTGGATAAAGCCGGCCGCCTGTTCGCCACCTTCGGGGGCCACGACCTAGCCATCCGCCAGGGCTATGAGAAGGAGGTGCCGGTCCTCCAGGCGATGGGGGCTGAGGCGGCGCGCACCCTGGCCCGCGAGCGGCAGAAGGCCCTGGCCCACCGCTACAGCCAGCCGGTGCGCATCCGCAACGTCCATGTCTTCGACCCACGCACGGGTACCGTCGGCGGCCTTTCCACCGTCATCGTCCTGCGTGACCGTGTCACCGCCGTGTTGCCGGCGGACCAGGATCCCGTCAACGGGACCGCGCCGGATGACCAGGTGATCGTGGACGGGCAGGGCGGCACCCTGGTGCCGGGCCTGCACGACATGCATTCGCACACCACCCTGGACAGCGGCCTGTTCTATCTGGCGGCCGGCGTCACCGACGTGCGCGACATGGGCAACGACAACGCCTTCCTGCAGGATCTGATGCCCCGCATCGAGGCCGGCGAATTGGCGGGGCCGCGCATCACCCCCAACGGCTTCCTGGAAGGGCGCAGCCCTTATTCCGCGCGCCTTGGCATCATTCCGGAAACGGTGGCGGACGCGGTCAAGGCGGTGGACTGGTATGCCGACCGCGGCTATTTCCAGATCAAGATCTACAATTCCATGACTCCGGATTGGGTGCGCCCCATTGCGGATGAGGCGCACAAGCGCGGCATGACCGTCACCGGCCACGTGCCGGCCTTCGACACGCCCGATCGCGTCATCAAGGACGGCTATAGCGAGGTCACGCACATCAACCAGCTGATGCTGGGCTGGCTGCTGAAGCCGGGGGAGGACACGCGCACGCCCCTGCGCCTCACGGCGATGGCGCGGGCCGCCGACCTGGACCTGAACTCGGCCCCGGTACAGGCGACGATGAAGCTGATGGTGGACGGTCACATCGCCCACGACCCCACCGCCGTGATCCTGGAGCGCCTGATGCTGAGCCGTGCGGGTGTGACCCCACCGGGCGATGTCGATTATCTCGACAACATGCCCATCGGCTATCAGCGCTACCGCAAGCGTACCTTCGTGCCGCTGAAGTCGGCGGCCGACGACCAGGCCTACGTCCAGGCCTTCGCCAAGGTGCTGGCGACGCTGAAGCTGCTGCACGACAAGGGCATCCGCCTGCTGCCCGGCACCGATGACGTCACCGGTTTCACCGTCCATCGCGAGCTGGAGCTGTACACCCTGGCCGGCATCAGCACCGCCGAAGCCCTGCGTCTGGGCACCCTGTCGCCGGAGGAATATATGGGCCATCCCGACCTGGGCACCATCGGACGCGGCAAGCTGGCCGATCTGTTCCTGATCGCCGGCAACCCCGTGGATGACATCCGCGCCATCAAGAGGCCGCGTCTGGTGATGAAGGGGGGCGCTGTCTACTACCCCAGCGAAATCTACCAGTCGTTGAGCATCAAGCCCTTCGCCGATGCGCCGCCGGTGACGGTGCCGGCCCCGTCCGCGGGTCCGGGCGCCAGCCTGGGCGTGCCCGGCATGTTCGGCGGCGGCCATGATGATGACCTGGGCGACTGATACGGCGGAGATGGGGGAGCGATCATGGGCACGATGAAAACGGCGTTGATGGCAGGGGTGGTGCTGGCGGGCCTGGCGTTGACGGGCGGGGCCCCGGCGGCGGAGGCGGGCGGGGGGCCCATCTCCGCCGCGGCACCGCGCGTGTTCAGCAGCGAGCACACCGGCACCTTCAACGGGCGGACGCTGCGCTACCGGGCGACGGTGGCGGAAACCATCCTGACCGACGCCGCCGGGCAGAAGACGGCCAGCGTCTTCACCACCAGCTATGTCCGCACCGACCTGCCCAAGGGCACGGTGCGGCCGGTGGTCTTCGTCTTCAACGGTGGCCCCGGCTCCGCCAGCCTGTGGCTGCACATGGGCTTCGTCGGTCCCCGGCGGGTGGATTTCGCCGATCCCGTGCATCCGCCCACCACGCCGCCCTTCCACACGGTGGACAACCCGGATAGCCCGCTGGATGTGGCCGACATCGTCCTGATCGACCCGCCCGGCACCGGCTACAGCCGCATCCTGCCCGACGGCAAGCCGGAGCAGTTCTACGGCACGGCCCAGGACGCGCAGATGACGGTGGGGATCATCGAGCGGTGGACGCGGGAGAACGACCGGGGCAACGCGCCCAAGTTCCTGATGTCGGAGAGCTACGGCACCATTCGCGCCGCCGTGGTCGCCCGCCTGCTGGCCGGCGGTCCCATGGCCACCGGCACCATGGATGGCCTGACGCTCAACGGCATCATCCTGCTGGGCCAGGCCATGGACATGTCGGGTTCGGGCGGGGAGGATGCGCGCGCCCTCACGGCCCTGCCCACCCTGGCCGCCACCGCCTGCTATCACCACAAGGGTCCGGCTGGCTGCACGCCGCAGGGCCAGGTGGCCGCCGCCCAGGCGTTCGCGTCCGACCGCTACCTCAAGGCGCTTTACGCCGGCAATACCCTGCCGGAGGCGGAGCGTGAGGCGGTGACCACCCAGTTGGCCACGCTGACCGGCCTGTCGTCGGCCGTCATCCGTGCCAACGATCTGCGCATCACCTCCACCACCTTCGCCCATGAACTGCTGGCGGAAGGTGGGCAGGAGGTCGGCGCCTATGATGGCCGCTACACCCTGCCGCTGGCCGGCAGCGGCAAGGACCCGGTGGCCGACGACCCGGCCATGGGTCAGTACGTGCCGGGCTTCGTCGGCGCTTTCAACGACTACATCCGCCACGATCTGGGCGTCAGTCTGCCCGAGGCGTATGAGCCCATCGCCTTCCGCGCGGTCAACGGCCCCTGGGACTACGGCCAGGGGCCAGGCGTGCCCATCTACGCCAACCATGCGAAGGACCTGGCCACGGCCATGCGCCGCAACCCGCGCCTGCGGGTCATGATCGGCGCCGGCTACTATGATCTGGTGACCACCTTGGGCTCCGCCGCCTATACGGTCGCCCATTCCGGCATTCCCCAGGACCGTACGGAAACGCACCTCTACCCCTCGGGCCACATGCCCTATCTGGGGAACGAGGCGCGGGCGGCCCTGGCGCGCGATGTCCGCGCCTTCCTGAGCAAGTAGTGTTCCCTCAAGCGCCGGGCGCGGCCATTCGGCCGCTTGGCTTCCTCGCTGCGCCCTGCGGTGCTCGCTCCGGCGGACGCGGTCGCATCCTGCAACGGCATGGTTATGCCGTTGGTCGAGCAAATTTAGGATTGGTTTATTGCCCATGAGCGACACCAAAGCCGGCCTGAAGCAGGGCGTCACCCTGATCGACCTGGTGATGCTGGGGGCGGGCACCGCCATTGGCGCCGCCATCTTCTCCGTCCTGGGGCCCGCCACCCAGCTGGGCGGCGCCGGCATCCTGGTGGCGGCGGGCCTGGCCGCCTTGCCCATGGTGCTGTTCGCCCTGGTGTATGCCTACATGGCCTCCGCCGTGCCGCGCACCGCCGCCTCCTACGAATGGCAGCGGCAGTTCAGCCATCCCCTCATCGCCTTCGCCATCGTCTGGCTGCGGGTGCTCAGCAACGCCGTGGTCATGATCGTGCTGGGCCGGGTGCTGATGAACTATCTGGGCATGGTGCTGCCCCTGCCGGCGGCGCCGGTTATCTTGGGCCTGTTCACCCTGATCTTCGCCCTGAACTACCGGGGCGTGGCGGTGGCGGCGCGCGCGCAGACGGTGCTGATGATCATGCTGCTGGCCCTGTTCGCCGTGCTGGTGGTCAGCGGTGTTCCCTATATGAAGCCCCAGCTGTTCGTGGAGGCGGTGACCGGCGGCTGGACGCCCATCCTGGCCGCCCTACCGCTGATGATCCAACTGTTCCTGGGCATAGAGACCGCCACCGAGGTGGGGGAAGAGGTCAAAAACGCCAAGACGGTGGTGCCCTGGGGCATCGCGCTGGGCCTGTTGCTGACCGTGGTGGTCTATGTCGCCGTCAGCTTCACGGCGCTCAGCGTCGTGGGACCGGCGGAACTGGGGGCCGCCAAGGCCCCATTGCTGCTGGTGGCGCAAACCACGCTGGGCCGCTGGGCCACGCCGCTGATCGTCACGGCGGCGGTGGCGGCGCTGATCAAGTCGATGAACGCCATCTTCCTGGTCTATGCCCGCTTCCTCTACGCCATGGGCGCGAGTGGCGTGCTGCCGGCTCCCCTGGGCCGCATCCACCCGCGCTTCGGCACGCCGCACGTGGCGACCTGCGTCGCTTTCCTGGCTTCCTGCGCCGGCCTGCTCCTGCCCGACAGCCTCCTGTTCCTGCTGCTGTCCATCAACGTGCCGACGATGTTGAAGTATTTCGGCTCGTGCCTGGCCGCCTACAACGTCGCCGACCGGCATCCGGAGGTGCGGGCCCAGGCCCGGTTGCGCTTCAGTCCGGCCCTGGTGAAGGCGCTGGCGGCCCTGGGCATGCTGGCCGCCTTGATTATCGCCGGCTTGGGCTTCGGCACGGACTGGCGGCCCTATGCCCTGCTGCTGGTCTGGCTGGCGTTGGGCCTGGCCTACTATTTCCAGACCCAGCGCCGGCCCGTCGCCACCAACGCCGGGTAACCCGCACCGTCCCGACAGCCGGCCCCCTTCGCCCGCGTGCCAACAGCGGGCGGAGCCTTGGCCCCGCGCGGCGGATCGCTGCAGCGACAAATTTTCCACTTGCGGCAACGGAATCCGGACGAGCCGCCGTGTAGCTCCACGGTCTAGTTCACTTCTCCCGATGCCCATATGACATCACGACACCTGGTGCCCGGCTTGGGGCGGGCACGCGCTTACGCCGTCCGCCTTTCGCGCGCGGTGGCGCCCTTCGTTTTCCTCAGCCCTTTGCTTGCGGCCGGCTGCGCCGTCGGGCCGGACTATCGTCCGCCCCAGCAGCCGGTACCGGCCGAATGGGCCAACGGATCGCCCGCCACCACGGGCGCGTTGGCGCTGTCGCGCTGGTGGCAGCGGCTGGATGACCCGCTGCTGGACACCCTGGTGGAGAAGGCGGTGCAGGGCAATCTGGACGTCGCCTCGGCCAAGGCCAAGATCCGTGAGGCGCGGGCCAGCTATCGCCAGGCGGGTGGCGCTCTGCTGCCCACCCTCAGCGGCTCCGGCAGCTATACCCGCAGCAAGAGCGCCAGTGGCACCACGTCCAGCCTGGTCGGGCAGAGCGATGTCGCGAACCAGTTCCAGCTGGGCTTCGACGCCAGTTGGGAACTGGACCTGTTCGGCGCCAACCGCCGCGCGGTGGAGGCGGCGGGCTATGGCCTGGCCGCGACCGAGGAGGATCTGCGCGACACCTTGTTGACCCTGGTGGGCGATGTCGCCGCCTATTACGTGGAGGCACGGGGCTATCAGGCGCGGCTGGACCTGGCCCGGCGGACGGCCGCCGCCCAGCGCGAGACGGCGGATCTGACGCGCGTGAAGTTCGACACCGGCGCGCTCGCCGCCACCGACGCCGCCAGCGCCGAAGGCCAGGCCGCCAGCACCGAGGCGCAGATCCAGGCGTTGGAAAGTTCCTACGCCGAGGCGGTGCACCGCCTGGGAATCCTGCTGGGCCGGGAGCCAGGGGCGCTGACCCAGGTTTTGGCCGGGGCTGGGACGATCCCCAAGGCGCCCACGGCCTTGCCGGCCGGCATACCGGCGGACATCCTGTCCGCCCGTCCCGACGTGCGCGCGGCGGAGCGGCGCCTGGCCCAATATACCGCCAAGATCGGCGAGGCGGAGGCCGCGCGCTATCCCAGTGTCAGCCTGACGGGCAGCGTCACCACCACCGCCGCCCAGGCGGGCAACCTGGCCAAGGGATCAGCCATCGGTTGGTCCTTCGGCCCCACCCTCAACGTGCCCCTGTTCCAGGGCGGCCAACTGGAGGCGGCGGTGGATGTGGCGGTCGCGCAACGCGACCAGTACGCCATCACCCTCCGCAGCACGGTGCTCACCGCCCTGGAGGATGTGGAGAACGCGCTGGTGGCCCTGGCCAAGGAACGGGCGCGCAACGAGCGCCTGGCCGTCTCCGCCACCGCCTATCGCCGGGCGGCCGACTTGGCGCTGGCCTTGTACAAGGTCGGCAACACCAGCTTCCTGGAGGTGCTGGAGGCCCAGCGCTCCCAGTACTCCGCTGAAGACTCCCTGGTCCAGAGCGATGCCGCCATCGCCAGCGACTATATCGCCCTCAACAAGGCGCTGGGCGGCGGCTGGGATGGCGCCATTGACGCCGATCCGCCCGCCGCAACCCCGTCGAACATCGCGCTTGCCTCTGGATCCGCCATGCCCACCACCCCCGTATCCGCCACCGCCCCCGCCACCAAGACGGAAGGGGGGCGGTGATGAAGAAAAGCATCCTGATCGCCGGTGGTGTCCTGGCTTTGGCCGGTGCCGGCTTCGCCGCCAAGTCCTTCCTGTTCCGGCCATCGCCGCCCGCCTTCATGACGGCACCCGTCATGGTGGGGGATGTCGAGGAAAGCATCCTGGCCAATGGCAAGCTGAAGCCCGCGCGCCTGGTGGCCGTGGGGTCCCAGGCCACGGGCCGCGTCACCGCGCTGAAGGTGGCGCTGGGCCAGCGGGTGGCCAAGGGCGATCTTGTCGCGACCATCGACAGCACCACCCAGGAAAACAACCTGAAGACGGAGCAGGCGGCGCTGGCCAGCGTTCGCGCCCAGCGTGATGAGAAGGTGGCCGCGCTGACGTTGGCGCAGCAGACGCTAGCCCGGCAGCAGGCCATGACACCGCTGCGTGCCGTGTCCCAGGCCGACCTGCAATCCGCCGAGTCCGATGTGGCGCAGTACAAGGCCCAGATCAAGTCGCTGGACGCCCAGATCGTGGAGGCCGAGGTGGCGGTCAGCACGGCGGCCATCAACCTGGGCTATACCCAGATCACCGCACCCATCGACGGCACGGTGCTGTCCATCGTGACCCAGGAAGGCCAGACGGTGAACGCCGCCCAATCGGCCCCCACCATCGTCATCCTGGGCCAGCTGGACACCATGACGGTGCGCACGGAGATCTCGGAGGCCGACGTGGTGCGGGTGGCGCCGGGGCGGCCCGTGTACTTCACCATCCTGGGTGACCGGGATCACCGCTACGACACGACGCTGACCTCCATCGAGCCGGCGCCGGAAAGCATCACCAGCGACAGCAGCATCACCTCCAGCTCGTCGACCAGCTCATCCTCCTCATCATCCTCCAGTTCGACGGCCATCTATTACAACGGCCTGTTCAACATCCCCAATCCGGAGGGGCGCCTGCGCACGTACATGACAGCGGAGGTGCACATCGTCCTGGGCCAGGCCAAGGGCGTGCTGACCGTGCCATCCTCCGCCCTGGCCAAGGGACCGGACGGCGCCCACATGGTGCGCGTCATGGACAGCCAAGGCCAGATCACCCCCCGGCGGGTGGAGATCGGCCTGAACAACAAGGTCACGGCCGAGGTGAAGTCCGGCCTGAAACAGGGGGAGCGCGTGGTGACGGGCGAGCTTAGCGGCGACGCCAAGACCAACACCTCCATGATGATGGGGCCGCCTCCGGGCGGTGGGGGCGGTCCGCCCCCCGGTGGCGGCGGCGGGCCGGGGTTCTGATGCCATGACGGTTCCCCTCATCGTCCTGACCGACCTTTGCCGTCAGTTTCCCTCGGGCGACGGCATGATCACGGTGCTGAAGAACGTCAATCTGACGATTGATGCCGGCGAGATGGTGGCCATCGTCGGCGCTTCCGGTTCCGGCAAGTCCACGCTGATGAACATCCTGGGCTGCCTCGACCGGCCCAGCAGCGGCAGCTACCGCTATGCCGGCCGGGAGACGGGCGCGCTGGCGCCCGACGAACTCGCCGCGCTACGCCGCGAGGGCTTCGGCTTCATCTTCCAGCGCTATCAGCTGATGAAGGAACTGACGGCGGTGGGCAACGTGGAGATCCCGGCGATCTACGCCGGGGCGGCCTCGGAACACCGCCAACGCCGGGCCATGGACCTGTTGGATCGGCTGGGCATGCGCGACCGCGCCAGTCATCGGCCGGGCCAGCTGTCGGGTGGACAGCAGCAGCGCGTCTCCATCGCCCGCGCGCTGATGAACGGCGGCAACGTCATCCTGGCGGACGAACCCACCGGCGCCTTGGACAGCCGAAGCGGCGACGAGGTGCTGCGCATCCTGGATGAGCTGCATGCCGAGGGGAAGACGATCATCATCGTCACCCACGACATGGCCATCGCCAACCGCGCCGAACGCATCATCGAGATCCGGGACGGCGCCATCGTCGCCGACCGGCGCACGCCCCGGCCGGCGCCCGTCGCCGCCATGGGGCCGGGCGGCATGACGGCGGAACCGGCGGCCCGTCTCGCCACCCCCTGGCGGGCCTATGTGGATCGTTTCAACGAGGCGTTCCTGATGGCGCTGCACGCCATGCGGGTCCATGGTCTGCGGACCTTCCTGACCATGCTGGGCATCATCATCGGCATCGCCTCGGTCGTGTGCGTCGTGGCCCTGGGCACGGGCACGCAGAAGAAGGTGCTGGAGAACATCGCCAGCCTGGGCACCAACACGCTGGAAATCTTTCCCGGCAAAAGCCTGGGCGACCCCCGCTCCGGCCGGGTGACCACCCTGGTGGTGGCCGACGCGGATGAACTGGCCAAACAGCCCTACGTCGCCGCCGTCACCCCCACCGTTTCCACCAGCCGCACCGTGCGGTATGGGGCGGACGAGGCCACCGCCCAGGTGAATGGCGTGGGTGAGGGCTATTTCGCCACCAAGGGCCTGAAGCTGTCGCAGGGCCGCTTTTTCGACGCTGATAGCCGCCACGCCATGGCGCTGGAGGTCGTGATCGATGACAACACCCGCAAGACCTTCTTCGGCGATGGCGCCGTCAGCCCCCTGGGGCAGGTCGTGTTCATCGGCACGGTGCCCTGCCGCATCGTCGGCGTGACCAAGGCGCAGCAGAACGGTTTCGGTTCCAGCCAGAATCTGTCCGTCTATCTGCCGTACACCACGGTCCAGACGCGCTTCCTGGGGGATCGCACGCTGCGCAGCATCACCGTGCTGGTCGCCGACGAGGTGTCCACCAGCCTGGCGGAACAGGCCGCCACCAGCTTCCTGACGCAGCGCCATGGCAGCAAGGATTTCACGGTGCTCAATACCGACGACATCCGTCAGACCATCACCAGCACGACACAGACCTTGACCTTGCTGGTGGCGTCCATCGCCGTGATTTCGCTGATCGTCGGCGGCATCGGCGTCATGAACATCATGCTGGTGTCGGTGTCGGAGCGGGTGAACGAGATCGGCGTGCGCATGGCCGTTGGCGCCCGCCGGCACGACATCCTGCAGCAGTTCCTGATCGAGGCGGTACTGGTCTGCCTGATCGGCGGCCTGTTGGGGGTGGGCGTGGCCCTGGGCTTCGGTGCCCTGTTCGCCGTGCTGGACACCGGCTTCACCATGGTCTACTCGCCGGCGTCCATGGTCGCGGCTTTCCTCTGCTCCACCCTCATCGGCGTGGTCTTCGGCTATCTGCCCGCGCGCAACGCCTCGCGGCTGGACCCCGTGGTGGCGCTGGCCCGCGACTGAACCGGTGGCGGCGGGTTCCCTTCAGCCCGCCGCTTCCAGCGCCCTGTTCTCCTCATCCGTGAACAGGCGCGACCGGGTGAGGAAGCGCAGGCCCTCCGGCCCTTCCAGGGAGAACATGCCGCCCCGGCCGGGCACCACGTCTATGGTCAGGCGGGTATGCCGCCAATACTCGAACTGCGCCTTGCCCATGTAGAAGGGCTGCCCGCCGATCTCCCCCAGCCGCACGTCGCTGTCGCCCACCATGAACTCGCCGCGGGGGTAGCACATGGGCGCGCTGCCGTCGCAGCAGCCGCCGGACTGGTGAAACAGCAGGGGGCCGTGGCGGGCCTCCAGCCTTTTGATCAGATCCAGCGCCGCCGGGGTCGCGTCGACGCGTACCACGGTGGGCCGGACCACCTTTTCAGATGGTCCGGGGTCCGTGACGGCCTGGCTCTCCAGGCCGGTCATCAGAAGAAGCCCAGGGCGTTGGGGCTGTAGCTGATCAGCTGGTTCTTGGTCTGCTGATAATGCTCCAGCATCATGGCGTGGTTCTCCCGCCCGATGCCGGACTGCTTGTAGCCACCGAAGGCCGCGTGCGCCGGGTACAGGTGGTAGCAGTTGGTCCACACCCGGCCCGCCTGGATTTCCCGCCCGAAGCGGTAGGCGCGGTTGATGTCCCGCGTCCATACCCCGGCGCCCAGGCCATAGAGCGTGTCGTTGGCGACGTGCAGCGCCTCTTCCTCATCCTTGAAGGTGGTGACGGCCACGACGGGGCCGAAAATCTCCTCCTGGAAGATGCGCATGCGGTTGTTGCCCTCGAACACCGTGGGCTGGACGTAGAAGCCGCCGGCCAGATCGCCCGACAGTTCCGTCCGGCCGCCGCCGGCCAGCACCTTGGCCCCTTCCTTTTTGCCGATGTCCAGGTAGGAGAGGATCTTCTCCAATTGTTCGCTGCTGGCCTGGGCGCCGATCATGGTGTCGGGATCCAACGGGTTTCCCTGCTTGATGGCCCGGACGCGGGCCAGCGCCCTATCCATGAAACGGCCGTACAGGCTTTCCTGGATCAGGGCGCGCGAGGGGCAGGTGCAGACCTCCCCCTGGTTCAGCGCGAACATGACGAAGCCCTCGATCGCCTTATCCAGGAAGGCGTCGTCCTGCGCCGCGACGTCATCGAAGAAGATGTTGGGCGACTTGCCACCCAGTTCCAGCGTCACCGGGATCAGGTTCTGCGAGGCGTACTGCATGATCAGGCGGCCGGTGGTGGTCTCACCGGTGAACGCGATCTTGGCGATGCGCGCGCTGCTGGCCAGGGGCTTGCCGGCCTCCACGCCGAAGCCGTTGACCACGTTCAGCACCCCCTTGGGCAACAGGTCCTGGATCAGTTCGACCAGCACCAGGATGCTGAGGGGGGTCTGTTCGGCGGGCTTCAGCACCACGCAGTTGCCGGCGGCCAGCGCTGGGGCGAGCTTCCACACCGCCATCAGGATGGGGAAGTTCCAGGGGATGATCTGGCCCACCACGCCCAGGGGCTCATGATAGTGATAGGCCACGGTGTCGTGGTCGATCTCCGAAATCCCGCCTTCCTGGGCGCGGATGGCGGCGGCGAAATAGCGGAAATGATCGGCGGCCAGGGGGATGTCGGCGGCGCGCGTCTCGCGGATGGGCTTGCCGTTGTCCCAGGTTTCCGCCGTCGCCAGGGTTTCCAGGTTGTCGTCGATGCGTTGGGCGATCCGTTCCAGGACGCGGGCCCGATCGGCGGCGGAGGTGCGGCCCCAGGCGCGCTTGGCGGCGTGCGCCGCGTCCAGCGCGCGCTCGATATCCTCCGCGTTCGACCGGGGCACCTCGCAGAGGGGCTGGCCGGTGATGGGGGTGGTGTTCACAAAATACTGTCCGGACGCCGGCGGTACCCATTCGCCCCCGATGAAGTTGCCGTAGCGGGGTTTGAACGACACCGGGCTGCCGTACTGTCCGGGCGCGATCTTGGCCATGTAACGTGTCCTCCAGCTATTTTGCGCCTCATGCGGGCGGTTTTCGCGAAGGTGGTATTGGCAAGGGGCGTGCCACGGCGGGAACCGTCCCGCCAAATCCAGCATGATCAACCGCTTACGGCATGCCACCAAGGTCCTGTTGCGGGCAGGGGCCATCTGTCCCATGCTTCATCGCGAAGACGGGTGCCGGACCTGTCGCACCATGCGACAGTCGCCGCGACACCTGTCGCGACAAACGGGAGGACCGCGATGGTGAACGCTCCGGTTCCGGCGGCGGTTTTGGCCAGCGCACGCGAACGGCTGATGGACCCCGGTGGCCTGTCGCCGACCTTGGACCCCGGCGGCCTGTGGCCGACCTTGGATGACGCGCCCATTCCGCCAGTGATCGTGCGCTCCTGGCGGCGTTGCGCCGATCGTGGCCTGCGCGCCGACCGCCCCGCCCACCAGGATCCGCTGTCGCGGGCCGACTTGGCGGCGCTGCGCGAGCGGCACAATACCCTGATGCGTCTTGCGACACCTGAGCTGGACACCCTGCACCAGGCCATGCGCGACCTGGGGGGCATGGTGCTGCTGACCAACGACCGGGGCCTGATCCTGGACGCGCGCGGAGAGGGTGGTTTCGTGCGTCGCGCCCGCCGCGTATCCCTGCAACCGGGGGCCGGTTGGGGGGAGGATGACGAGGGTACCAACGCCGTGGGAACGGCGCTGGCGGAGCGTACCCTGATCCAGGTGCGCGGGCCGGAGCATTACCTGACCGACAACGCCTTCCTTATCTGCACCGCCATGCCGGTGATGGACCCTTATGGCACGCTGGCCGGCGTGATCGACCTGTCGGGCGACATGCGCCAGTGGCCGTCAACCACCCAGGGACCCGACGCCCGCGCGCTGGCCAGCCTGGCCGTGGCCCATCTGGAGCATCGCTGGGCGGTCCAGGCGGCGGCTGGGCATGAATTGCTGGTGCGCCTGCATGCCCATCCCGGCTGGCTGGGCACACCTCAGGAAGGGTTGCTGGCGGTGGACGGCGGCGTCATTCGGGCCGCCAGTCCGGCGGCCCTGGCCATGCTGGGCCTGGGGGCGGAGGCCATCGGCGATACCCGGCTGGATGAAGTGCTGGATGGCGCGTTGGCGCCGGGGGAGGGGGTCTTGCGCCCCCGGGACGGTGGGCGGCCCTTGCACGCCCGCGTCACCGCGCCCGCGCGCGGGCGGCCCCTGAAACGGCCACCGGTCCGCCGTCCGGCCCGCACCCCGACGCCGGCCGCCGCCCCTCAGACCATGGGCAGGGATGGCATCCTGTGGGACGCGACCACCCGGCCGCTGCTGGACCGCGCCATCCTGGCGCTGAACGCCGGCATTCCCATCCTGCTGCAGGGGGAAACCGGCACGGGGAAGGAGGTGTTCGTGCGCGCGGCCCACGCGGCCGGTGCCCGCGCGCAGGCGCCTCTGGTGGCGGTCAATTGCGCCGCCATTCCGGAAGGCCTGCTGGAATCGGAACTGTTCGGCTATGAGGACGGCGCCTTCACCGGCGCCCGGCGCGGCGGTCATCGCGGCCAGATCCGCCAGGCCGACGGCGGCCTTCTGTTCCTGGATGAGATCGGCGACATGCCGCCGGCGCTGCAGGCCCGCCTGCTGCGCGTGCTGCAGGATGGCGAGGTGACGCCGGTGGGGGGGCGGCCGGTGAAGGTGGACTTCCGTCTGGTCGCCGCCACCCATCGCGACCTGGCCGCCGCCGTGGCCGCCGGCACCTTCCGCGCCGACCTCTATTACCGGCTGAAGCACCTGGTGGTGACGCTGCCCCCCCTGCGCCAGCGCCCACTGGACAGCATCATCGATGCGCTGATGACGACCTTCGGCGCCGGCGACCGGGGCATCCGCCTGGCCCCAGCCGCCCGCGACCGGCTGCGCCGCCACGACTGGCCGGGCAACCTGCGCGAACTGGCCAACCTGCTGCGGACCTTGGTGGCGTTGTCACCCACAGGCACCTTGATCGCCCCGGCCGACCTGCCGGCGGAGTTGGAGGAGCCTCTTGCGGGAACGGCCGTCTTGGGGGGCGGCGAGGGGCAGGCGGTGCACCCCACCTCCAGCCTCAAGGCGCGGGAGGAAGATGCCATCCGCCAGGCCTTGGCCCGCCACCGGGGTAATGTCAGCGCAGCTGCCCGGGAACTGGGCGTGCACCGCTGCACCCTGCACCGCCGGTTGGCAGAACAGGCGCGAAGCCTTTGATCCACGATTAAATCTGTCGGCAGGGAACTACCGCGCTAGGTGGCAGTCTGAATGTTGGTGGTTTTAGGCCGCGAACAGTGCTGATTGGCTCGAGAATTATTGCGTTTTTCTGTCAAGGGGCAGGAACATGTTCGGAAACATTTTTGTAAAGTCAAAATCAAAAAAAGATCTCCATTTTTTTTCTAAGGAAGTTTTTATCATTCTTGGTGTAATTTCTTACAAATGTAGAGACAGTGAAAGCTATCAAGGGGGAAGATATGTGAGTGGGGAAGCGCTTGGTCTAACTATAAAAATATCTGAGGCTGATGATCCGGATTTTCCGGATTATGACTTTCATATTAATTTTAGACCAATATTTGATTGGGGAAAAACAGATCGGAATTGTCTTGATGGCTTCGCGGATATCGTTGCGAAGCATCTCGCGCGGCACGACATGAAAATAGTTAGGCCCTTGGAGTTCTGGAAATCTGGTGGTGGCTGGGTCGAATATGGAGATTTATAGTTTTATAAAAAATATAAAAACGGTCATAATTCCGTCATCACCATAGAGATGGCGCTGGCTGACCCAGCATCACGGTAACGTCAGCGCCGCCGCCTGGGAACTGGCGTGCACCGCTGCACCCTGCACCGCCGGTTCCAGCCAGACTGTCCTATCCACCAAGGGCGCCGCGCTCAGGGGGCGAGGATGGCCAGCGCCGCCTCCGCCATGGCGCGGTAACCCGCGTCGGATGGATGCAGATGGTCGCCGCAATCGTACTCCGGCCGGATATGATCGGGATGGCCGGGGTCCCGGACGGCGGCATCGAAATCGATCACGTCGTCGAACGCGCCGCTGGTGCGGATCCAGTGGTTGATCTTCTGTCGGATCACCTCCTTCTCCGGTGTCGCATAGCCGGGCAGGGTGGCGCCGAGGGCCGGCGTGAGGGTGGCGCCATGCACAGCCACGTGCCGCGCCCGGGCCCGGGCGATGAGTTGGCTGTATCCGTCGATGATGTCCTCCGCCGTCACGGTGGGATGCGTGGCGCTGGTGCGCAAGGTCGGCAGGCCGCTCAGTCCCAGGTCGTTGATGCCTTCCAGCAGGACGACATCGGTCACGCCGGGCGTCGCCAGCACGTCCCGGTCGAACCGGGCCAGCGCCGACGGCCCCACCTCCCCGCGCAGGATGCGGTTGCCGCCGATGCCGGAGTTGGCGATGCCGATGTTCCGGATACCCCGGGCGCGAAGCAGCGCCGCCAACTGGTCCGGCCAGCCGCGCATCAGCCTATCCTTGGCGCCGAAGCCGTCGGTGATGGAATCGCCGAACGCCACGATGGTCCGGGCCTGTGCGTCGGAGCGGACCAGGATGGCCGAAACGATTTCCCGCGCATCTTCCGCGCGTGCGCCGGGCAGGGTGGGGGCCTCCGTCTGGTCGTCGCCGGGCAGCACGTCGGTGTGGTGGTTGTTGTCCGCTTGCGGCATGGTGACCGGCTGGGGCAGGTGCAGGCTCACCACCAGCACGCCGCCGGCACTGACCGGCATGTCTATCGCTTCGCTCAACAGCGGGGCGCCGGCCAGCACGCGCGCGCTGGCCTGGCCGGCGAAGGTGATGTGGCGGAGGGTCTTTGGCAGCATCTGCCCTTGGTCATCCGCCAGGGCGACGGTCGCATGATCGATGATCAGATCCTGCGGCAGTGTTTCGGCCGACAGCCGGATGCGGATCTGATCGCCGCCGGCGCTGACACGCACCGTGTAGCGCACGGTGCCCTGAAGGTCCGGCGCGGGCTTCCAGAACGGCAGCGGCAATTTCTCAATGGGAAGGGAGGGGCTGGACGCCCAGGTCGTTACCCAGGTGCCAGGGGCATCGGCCCGGGCACCGGCCGATGGGGACAGCGTCATGAAGAAGCCGGCCGTGAGCAGCACGGTGCAGGTCAGGCATCGCCGCATGGATTTTTCCTCCCCGTTGTCTTTCGTTCTTATCGGCGGTCACAGGGCACCGAAGTGCGCGGATAGCCGAAAAATTATCTTCAATAACCTTTATATAAAGAAATCAATATCGGCAAGGGGATTTTGCAATCGATTGTAAAGTCCAGGCCGACAGTATTCGCGCTGTCATCCTGAACTGGCCCCCCGTCATCCCTCACGTCCGCAGCTGGTCCCGGATGGGCAGGCTGCGGATGCGCTTGCCCGTGGCGGCGAACACGGCGTTCAGCAGGGCGGGGGCGATGGGCGGCACGCCGGGTTCGCCCACGCCGCCCAGGGGCGCGTCGTACGTGGCCGCCGGCATCAGGTGGATGCGGATATCCCGGGGTGCGGCGTCGATGCGCGTGACCTCATAGCTGTCGAAGTTGTTCTGCTGCACCTGGCCGGCCTTGAAGCTGATCTCGCCCAGCGTGGCCAGGCTGATGCCCTGGGTCACCGCCCCCTCCAGCTGCGCCCGCACCCGGTCGGGGTTGATGACGGGGCCGCAGTCGAAGGCGATGTCGACGCGGGGGATGGTCAGCTTGCCCTGAGCGCCGACAGTCACCTGGACCACGGCGGCGGCGTAGCTGGCGAAGCTGCGGTGGGCGGCGATGCCCCGGCCCTGGCCCTTGGGCAGGGGCTTGCCCCAGCCCGCCTCCTTGGCCGCCCGTTCCACCACGCCACGCAGGCGGCCGGTGTCATAGGCGTAGGCCACAGGATCCTCATTGTAGTTCCAGCTGTCCGACATGTCGGCCGGGTTGATCTGGCGCGGCGGGCCGATCAGGTCCAGCAGGAAGTCCTTGGGGTCACGGCCGGCGGCGGCGGCCAACTCGGCCACGAAGCTTTGCACCGCGAAGGCGTGCGGGATGTTGGAGACGGAGCGGAACCAGCCGATGCGGGTATGGCTGACGGCCTCCGGATTCTCCACCCGCAGGTTGGGCACCACCCAGGGGGTGTTGACGGCGCCCATGCCCAATTCGGACGCGCCCTCGTGCGTCACCCCGGCGCTGAAGGTGGCGCTGATGGCCGGCGCCACGGTGCGGTGCAGCCAGGCGACCGGTTTGCCCTTGGCGTCCAGCCCGCCCTCCAGCCGCTCCACCGACACGGTGTGCAGGAAGCCGTGATGCAGATCGTCTTGCCGTGTGAAGGTCAGCTTGACCGGCCGGCCGTCCATGGCGCGGGACAGCAGCGCCGCCTCGGCGATGTAATCCGGCTTGGACTTGCGGCCGAAGCCGCCGCCCACCAGGGTCTGGTGGACGGTCACATTCTCCGTTGGCATGCTCAGGACCTTGGCCACCGTCTCCCGCGTGGCCTGGGGCGCCTGGGTGCTGCCCCAAATCTCGCATTTGTTGCCCGTCACCTGGGCGACGGCCGCTGGCGGCTCCATCGGCGCCTGGGCCAGATGGGGGATGTAGTATTCCGCCGTGACGCGCTTGGCCGCCGTCTTCAGCGCGCCGTTCACGTCGCCGGTGTCGCGCACCACCTGGCCCGGCGCCCGCGCCGCCGCCTCCAGTTCCGCCCGATAGGCGGCGCTGTCATAGCTGGCGTTGGGCCCGTCCTCCCAGGTGATCTTGAGCTTCTCGCGCCCTTGCAGGGCGGCCCAGGTGTTTTCCGCCACCACGGCCAAACCGCCCTTGGGCAGGAAGCCCGAGGGCGGCGGCGCGGCGTTCAGCACCACCACCTTCAGCACGCCCGGCACCTTTAAAGCCTCGTCAACATCGTAATGCACCACCCTGCCGCCATAGACCGGCGGGCGGGCGACCACGGCATAGACCATGCCGTCCCGCCGTACATCGATGCCATAGGTGGCGCGGCCGGTGGTGATGTCGAAGCCGTCGACCAGGCCGACATCGCCCCGGCCGATATAGCGGAACCTGGCCGGGTCCTTGAACACCAGGGTCTCCCGCGCCGGCACGGGTAGCGCGGCCGCCGCGGCCGCGACCTCGCCATAGCCCAGGCGCCGGCCGCTGGGGCCGTGCATCAGGGTGTGATGCTCCGCCGTCACCTCGGCCACCGGCACGCCCCATTGGGTGGCCGCGGCCTGGACCAGCATCTGGCGGGCGGCGGCGCCGATGCGGCGCAGGGCCTGGAAGTGGTGGCGCATGCTGCGCGAGCCGTCGGTGTTCTGGTTGCCGTAGCGTCCCTCGTCGCCCAGCGCCTGGTCCACCGTCACCTTCGCCCAATCGGCGTCCATCTCGTCGGCGATGACCATGGCCCAGCTGGTGCGCACGCCCTGGCCCATCTCCGCCCGGTGGCAGAGGATGGTCACGGCGCCGTCGGCGGCCACCGCCACGAACAGGCGCGGGTCGTCCTTCACGCCGCCGGGCATGGCGTCGCCGCCGTACTTCTTGGATGGCTCCTCAGCCCGGGCTCGCGGCGCCAGACCGCCCGCCAGGATGAAGGTGCCGGCGCCCAGGCCCATCAGGACGGCGCGGCGGCTGAGGTTGGCGATGCCGTCGCTCATTTGGTGGCGCTCCCGGCCTTGACCGGCGCCGTGCCGGCGGTTTTGCGCTGAACGGCGCCGGCGGCCTTCTTGATCGCGGCGCGGATGCGGGGGTAGGTGGCGCAGCGGCAGATGTTGCCGCCCATGGCGCTGTCGATGTCCTCATCCGTGGGATGGGGGGTGTCCTTCAGCAGGGCGGCAGCGGACATGATCTGGCCCGCCTGGCAATAGCCGCATTGGGCCACGTTCAGTTCCCGCCAAGCCACCTGCACCGGGTGCATGCCGTCGGGCGACAGGCCCTCGATGGTGGTGACGGCCATGCCGGCCAGGTCACCCAGGGTCGTCTGGCAGGACCGGATGGGCGCGCCGTCGGCGTGCACGGTGCAGGCGCCGCACAGCGCCTCGCCACAGCCGAATTTGGTGCCTGTCAGGCCCTGGATATCGCGCAGGTACCACAACAGGGGCATATCGGGATCGCCCTCGAAACGCTGCTCCCGCCCGTTCACGCTGAACGTGATCATCTCAACCGCCCGTCTGTTCGCATGCGTCCCGGATGCCCGGGCGGGCATCGGGACGCCGGGGCCATTCTGCCACCGGTGCCATGGCGGGTGAACCGTTAAGCGGCGCGCCCTTGGCGGAGTTTCGTTAGCCCTGCTGCAACAATGCGCGCCGGGCGGTTCTCACCACCCCCCGGGTCAGGCCGGGAATCCGGTCGGCGGCCAACCGGCTCACCTGCCAGAACAGGGGGACGTCCAGGTACGCGCCGGGAACCAGGTCGACCAGACGCCGCGCCTCCAGATGCGCGCGCACCAGATGAACCGGGTTCAGGCCCCATCCCATGCCGGCTAGGCACGCGTCGACAAAGCCCTGTGTCGAGGGCAGCCAGTGGGTGGGATGGACGACGCTTCGGCCCAGCGCCCGCCGTATCCATTCCCGCTGCAGGCCATCCTTCTGATTGAAGGTGAGCGCTGGCGCCTGGGCGATCGCCTCTGGCGTCACCCCGGCCGCGAAGTGGCGCTGGACGAAATCCGGACTGGCCGTGGCCTGATAGCGCAGGGCGCCCAGGGCGGTGACCCTGCACCCCGGCACCGGCTTCTCCAGCGAGGTGACCGCCGCCACGACCCGGCCGCGCTGCAGCCAGTCGGCCGTGTGGTCCTGGTCATCGATGACGATGCTCAGCAGATAGCCGGATTCCCGCGTGAAGGGGGCGATCGCGCCCAAGAACCAGGTTCCCAGGCTGTCGGCGTTGGTGGCGATGTTGAGTGTCACCCGATGCTGCGGCCCCGCCGTGTCGACCAATCCCGGCAAGTGCTCCGTCAGTTCCCGTTCCAACATGCCCACATTTTCCATGTGGCGGCAGAGCCACTCGCCCTTTTCCGTCGCGGTGCAGGGCGTGCCCCGCTCTATCAGCACCGCGCCCAGCCGTTCCTCCAGCTGTTTGACCCGTTGGGAGACAGCCGAGGGGGTGACGTTCAAGGCGGTGGCGGCTTTCTCGAAACTGCCGGTCTGAACCACCAGGGCGACGGCGCGCGCGGCGGGATAGTCCATCATGGATTAGAATTTCTAACTTATGATTAGATTGTTTAACTATCCTAAATACGGTGGCGCGGATACCACAAGGCCCGTCAACGTCTGGGGTGATCCTGCGGCCATGAGTTTTCCGGTTTTCATCGCGGGCTTGAGCATGGGCCTCAGCCTCATCGTCGCCATCGGCGCGCAGAACGCCTTCCTGCTGCGCCAGGGCCTGCGCGGACGGCACGTGTTCGCCGTCTGCCTGGCCTGCGCGCTTTCCGATGCGGTCCTGATCGGGGCGGGGGTGGCCGGCTTCGGCACCATGGCGACGCTGTTGCCCTGGCTGGATCCGGTCATGCGGTACGCTGGTGCCGCTTTCCTGGCCTGGTATGGGGCGAAAAGTCTGTGGTCGGCCTGGCGATCCACCGGGGCGCTGACCGTGGGCAACGGGGCGGAGAAGGGGGCCCTGGGGGCGACGCTGCTGGCCTGCCTGGCCATCACCTGGCTGAACCCGCACGTCTACCTGGACACCGTCGTCCTGCTGGGGGCGGTCTCGACCCAGTTCGGCGGCGACAAGCCATCCTTCGCCGCCGGCGCCATCACCGGGTCGTTCCTGTTCTTCTTCTCCCTGGGCTACGGCGCCACCCGCCTGCGGCCGCTGTTCGCCAGGCCCGCCGCCTGGCGGGTGCTGGAGGGCGCCATCGCGCTCATCATGTGGGCGATCGCCTTCAAGCTCGCCTCAGGCGTCTGAGCTCACACGATCCCGGCGAGGCCCCGCGCGGTGGCGATGAAGGCGTCGACGTGGGTGGCGTCGGTGTTCCATGAAGTCACCAGGCGGATGCAGGCGCCGTCCCAGCGATAGAACCGGAAGCCCGCGACCTCCAGGCCCGCGATCATGGGCTCCGGCATGATGGCGAAGACCTCGTTGGCCTGGACGGGGCTGCGCAGGCCCACCCCGGGCAGCGCATCCAGGCCGGCGGCCAGGCGGGCGGCCATGGCGTTGGCGTGGGTGGCCAGACGCAGCCACAGGCCGTCGGTCAGGTAGGCGTCCAACTGCGCCGACAGGAAGCGCATCTTGGAGAACAGGTGGCCGGCCCGCTTGCGGCGATAGGCGAAGCTTTCCGCCAGCGCCTTGTCGAAGAAGATCACCGCCTCCGCCGCCAGGGCGCCGTTCTTGGTGGCACCGAAAGACAGCACGTCCACACCCGCCCGCCAGGTGATGTCGGCCGGGGCGCAGGCCAGGTGGGCGACGGCGTTGGCGAACCGGGCGCCGTCCATGTGGACGCGCAGCTTGTGCGCCCGCGCGACATCGGTCAGGGCCGCCACTTCATCGGGCGTATAGACGGTGCCGGATTCGGTCGCCTGGGTCAGGGTCAGCGCGGCGGGCTGCACATGGTGGACGAAGCCGGCGCCGCCCCTGTCCAGGGCGCCGGCCAGGGTGACCGGGTCCAGCTTGCCATGGAGTCCGGCCAGGGGCAGGAGCTTGGCGCCGCCGGACATCAACTCCGGCGCGCCGCACTCATCGACCTGCACGTGGGCCTCCTCATGGCAATAGACGGCGCCATAGGGCGGCGTCAGCACCGACAGGGCCAGGGCGTTGGCGGCGGTTCCGGTCGCGACGGGGAACACCGTCACGTCACACTCGAACAACTCCGCCAGGTCCAGGCTTACCCGCTCGGTCAGGGGGTCGGCGCCATAGGACGGTTGCGCCCCCTCACTGGCCGCCGCCAGGGCGGCCAGGACCTCGGGGGCGGCACCCACCACGTTGTCGCTCATGAAGTTCATCGAGGACCGTCTGCCCTAGTTGCTGGATGTGGGGGGGTGATCGGGGCTGGCGCGGGCGATGCGGGCGCCAAAAAAAGCCAAGGAAACCGCAGTGCTGCCGCGGGATGTTGAAATATTGGAGCGTCCTTGCCCACCGCGTATTCGACAGCCGTTTCCACGAGGTCTTTTGTGACAGCGGCCATTAAATCTCTGTCATGTGGGGCATTTACGCTGGCCGGCCGGCCGGCGGTGTGACCGTAATCACGGCGTCCGGGGAACCTGCGGGCGCATCGTCTGGTTGGGTTCAGGCGCCCCACCTGTGGAAGATGGGGTGCCTGATGGAGTGGTTCCAGTAACGACCGCGATTTGGACCTTTCCGGTGCCGGGTTCCAGCAGGAGGATTTGCTGGGCGCCGCCGGGAAGGGCGACCTGGACGGCCAGCCGGCTGCCGACGCTGGTCATTGCCTCGATGTGGCTGCCCTCGGGCAGCGAGAGCAACGGGGCCAAGGCTTGGGCTGGCGCGGTTGAGGTGATGGTCGCTTCCGCGGCGCGGCCGAAGGCACGGGGATGATGGGGGTCGGTGGCGCGCCGCCATATCTCCACCCCGATGAAAGTGAAACCGGCGACGATCAGTACGCCCATGATGACGAGGAATGTCTTTATTGTCCGCACTTGCTTCAACCATCTGTGCCGCCTCGGGCCAGCCTGCCGACCCCGCCTTCGCGCGCTTGAGCGCCACGGCGGGTGAGGGCGGGGCTGACCGCCTGGACCTGCGCGCGCCGGTGGTGGACGCAGCGGATGATGAGGACATGGACGGCGAGGAGGCGGGTTCCGCCCTGTTCGCCGTCACCATCCCCGACACCGCGGCCCGCGACCGGCTGGACAAGGCCCTGGCCCAACTGGTGCCTGAGGCCGCGGGCCTGACCCGCTCGCGCCTGCAGGCGCTGATCGGGGAAGGTCGCGTGGCCTTGGGTCAGCCGGGCGGCCAGACCATAGACGACACCTCATACCGGGTCAAACCCGGCCAGGTGTTCCAGATTTCCGTGCCGGCGCCGGAGCCGGCGGTGCCGGTGGCCCAGGACATCCCGTTGACCATCGTGTACGAGGATGACGACCTGCTGGTGATCGACAAGGCCGCCGGCATGGTGGTGCACCCGGCGGCGGGCAATCCGGACGGCACGCTGGTGAACGCGCTGCTGCATCATTGCGGCGACCGCCTGTCCGGCATCGGTGGCGTGCGCCGGCCGGGCATCGTCCACCGTCTGGATAAGGATACCAGCGGGCTGATGGTGGTGGCCAAGAGCGACCGGGCCCATTCAGGACTGTCCGCCCAGTTCGCCGACCGTACCCTGTCGCGCACCTATCAGGCCGTCGTCTGGGGCTCGCCGGCGGTAGGGCAGGGCGAGGTTGAAGGCAACGTCGGGCGTCACCCGACGGATCGCAAGCGCATGGCCGTGGTAGGCAAGGGGGGCAAGCCGGCGCTGACCCGCTGGCGCGTGCTGTCCCGTTACGGCCTGCTGGCGGCCCACGTTGAATGCAAGCTGGCCACCGGCCGCACCCACCAGATCCGGGTGCACATGGCGGAGATCGGCCACCCCCTGGTGGGCGATCCGCTGTACGGCAAGGCCCGTCCCACCGGTGCGCTGGGCGCCCGGCTGAAGGAAGCGACACCCGCCGCGCAGGCCGGACTTCTCGGTTTCCGGCGTCAAGCGTTGCATGCGAAGGACATCGCCTTCCGCCACCCGGTCAGTGGTGAGATGCTGGGCTTCTCCAGCGCGTTACCCGCTGATCTTGCAGGACTGATCTTTAGTTTAGAATGATTTTAAAATGTGGTCAGGCGCGCGTCAGAGGCGTATACTGATCAATGTCACCACAACCCCGTCCGGGGGGCTCCGATAGAGCATCCGGTACGGGGGGACTGCCCGATACACCGGGGGTCCTTAACCGTGAAAGGTTGCTGACCATGGCCACCGTGCCCGCCATCCCCGCCATCAGCTCGGAATCGAGCCTGTCGCGCTATCTCCAGGAAATCCGCCGCTTCCCCATGCTGGAGCCGGAAAAGGAATTCATGCTGGCCAAGCGCTGGCAGGAACATGAGGACGGTGAAGCCGCCCATCAGCTGGTGACCAGCCATCTGCGCCTGGTGGCGAAGATCGCCATGGGTTACCGCGGCTACGGCCTGCCCCTGTCGGAGCTGATTTCCGAGGGCAACGTCGGCATGATGCAGGCGGTGAAGCGCTTCGATCCCGATCGCGGCTTCCGCCTGGCGACGTACGCCATGTGGTGGATCCGCGCCGCCATCCAGGAATACATCCTCCACAGCTGGAGCCTGGTGAAGATGGGCACCACGGCCGCGCAGAAGAAGCTGTTCTTCAACCTGCGCAAGCTGAAGGGCCAGATGCAGGCGATCGAGGACGGTGACATGTCGCCCGAGACGGTGACCGCCATCGCCACCAAGCTGGACGTGCCGGAACAGGACGTGGTGTCCATGAACCGTCGCCTGGGCAGCCCCGACCACAGCCTGAACGCGCCCTTGCGCGTGGATGGCGAGGGGGAGTGGCAGGACTGGCTGGTCGATGAGACCGAAAGCCAGGAGATCCGGTTGGCCGACCGGGAGGAGTTGGGCAAGCGCAAGGCCCTGCTGGCCGGTGCCATGAAAGGTCTGAACGACCGTGAGCGCCGCATCCTGGCGGAGCGTCGCCTGCGTGACAACCCCACCACGTTGGAGGATTTGTCGCAGGAATTCGGCATCAGCCGCGAGCGGGTGCGCCAGATCGAGGTGCGGGCGTTCGAAAAGCTTCAGAAAGCCGTGCGCAACGCGGCGCTGGAGACCCATTTGGCCTAATTCCGGCGATCAATCGCCGCAGGGCAAGTGGCAGTTGGATGGAACGGCGGGACCTTCGGGTTCCGCCGTTTGCCGTTCATGGTGTCTGCTGGGGTTATTTTTCAGCGCCGCGCCGCCACATACCTTGGATCAATGACCTTTTATTAACGAACAATCGATACTACGGACACCAAGCAGACCCGAACCGAAAAGCCTGAGATCCAGATGAGCCGCAGGGCCGACGTTGACAGCCTCGATATCGGATACCGGCGTTTGTCGGCGGCGGAGATTGAGCAAGCCTTGACCCTGCACCAGCGCTATCTGCAGGGACAGATGGGCGGCGCCCGGGCCAACCTGAAGTTCTGCGACCTGTCGAACGCCGTGCTGCGCCGCCGGGTGCTGGCGGGCGCTGACCTGACGGGCGCCAAGCTCAGTGAGGCTGACCTGTCCGATGCCGATTTGCGGTCCGCCTGCCTGTTCGGGGCGGATTTGCGCCGCGCCAACCTGGAACGGGCCAACCTGACCCGGGGCGATTTGCGCGGCGCCGCGTTTCGCGGTGCCCGCATGCAGCGCGTGGTGATGGTGGAGGCCGATTTGCGCGATGGCCATCTCATGCGCAGCAAGAACGGCGAACTGACCCCCAATGTGCAGGGCAACCCCTCGGTCGAATTGAACGAGGCGTCGATGACCAAGGCTGACCTCAGCCATGCCAAGCTGTCCAACGCCTTCGTCATGCAGACAGACTTGCGTGACACCGACCTGCGTGGCGCCGTCTTCATCCGGGCCGATCTCAGCAGCTCAGACCTTACCGGCTGCAACCTGGAGGGGGCTGACCTGTCGGAAGCCAACCTCAGCGGCGCCAAGCTGGACGGGGCGGTGATGACCCGCGCCCTGCTGCGCGGCACCAACCTGTCCAACGCCAGCCTGCTGGGCGCCTTGCTGGACGACGTGGATCTGTCCATGGCCAACCTGACGGGGGCCGACCTGGTCCGGCGGCTGGACGATATCGCCGGCGTCATCGGCGAGACCCTGCGCCAGCATCGGCTGTGGATCCTCAGCAACGGCGCGAAGGGAAGGCGGGCGGACCTGTCGGCCACGGACCTCAGCGGCCAGGACCTCTCGAACCTGAACCTGTCCGCCGCCATTTTGCGGCAAACCAACCTGAAGGGCGCCAACCTGAACGGCACGGTGCTGGCGATGGCGGATCTGTCGATGGCCGATTTGCGCAACAGCGACATGATCGGCGTCGACCTGCGGGGCGCCTGCCTGGAACGGGCGACCTTGAATGAGGCCAACCTGTCCAACGCCGTGGCCTGCACCATGGACCTGCAGAATGGCCACGTATGGCCCACCAATTTCAGCAAAGCCCGCATGGTGCGGGTGAACCTGGCCGGCGCCGACCTGACCGCCGCCCGGATGGAGGATGGCGACCTGACCCAGGCCAACATGCGCAACGCCAGCCTCGCCGGCGCCAGCCTGACGGATGCGACGCTGACCATGGCCGATCTGCGCTACGCCGATATCCGCAACACCGACTTCCGTGGCGCCAAGAACTTTTCCGCCGAAGGCCTTGCGGTGTAAGCTGGGTCGTCTGATTCCGGTAGAGCAGCGCCATGACTGACGACACCGCCCCATCATCCGCCGCCGATCGCCGCCGCGCCGCACGCCTGTCCGGTGGCGCCTATCCCCTACGTCTGGGGCGTCTGCCGGCGCGTCTGGTCGACTGGTCACCCAGGGGCCTCGGCCTGCAATCGCAGGGCCCGGTGGACGGTATCCTGCCAGGCCAGGCGCTGACCGTCAGCATCCATAGCGACATCACCAACGGCGTCGCCTTGTTCCCCGTGATCGTACGGCGGGTGGACCATGCCCGGCAGGTCATCGGTGCCGACTTCCTGGCGGATGGGGAGGATGCGTCGGATTTCCTGGCGCGGGTGCTGGCGGTGTCGGCCGTCGATTCATAAGCCGCCTGAACCGGGGGGGTCAGTCCAGTCGGCCCCCGGCCACCCGGCCGACGCAGGCGTTGCCGCCCAGCCAGTAGGCCAGTTCCGCCGGGCGGGTGATGTCCCATAGGGCGAGGTCGGCGTCGAATCCCACGGCCAACTGGCCCTTGCTGGCACCCAGTCCCAGGGCCTGCGCCGCGTGGCGGGTGCAGCCGGCCAGTGCCTCCTCCGGCGTCAGGCGGAAGTGGGTGCAGGCCAAGGACATCATCAGCGGCAGGGACAGGGCGGGGGACGTGCCGGGGTTGCAGTCGGTGGCGATGGCCATGGGGATGCCGCGCGCGCGCATGCCGGCAATGGGCGGCAGCTTGGTCTCCCGCAGCATGTGGAAGGCGCCGGGCAACAGCACGGCCACCGTGCCGGCCGCCGCCATGGCGTCCAGTCCATCGTCGGAGGTGTATTCCAAATGGTCGGCGGACAAGGCCTGATAGCGGGCGGCCAGGGCAGCGCCACCGGTATCGCTCAGTTGGTCCGCGTGCAGCTTGACGGCCAGGCCTTGGGCTTGGGCGGCGTCGAACACCCGCGCCGTCTCTTCCGGGGTGAAGGCGATGCCCTCGCAGAAGACATCCACGGCATCGGCCAAATCCTCGGCGGCGGCCAGGGGGATCATGGCGTCGCACACCAGGTCCAGGTAGCGGGCGCGGCCGGGGGCGTCGTTGACGCCCGGCGGCAGGGCATGCGCGCCCAGCAAGGTCGTGTGCACGGTGATGGGGAAGTTGGCGCCCAGGCGGCGGGCGACGCGCAGCAGGCGCAATTCATGTTCCAGATCCAGGCCGTAGCCGGACTTGATCTCCACCGTCGTGACGCCCCCCGCCATCAACGCCGTCAGGCGGCGGGCGGCCAGGGTGTACAGTGTGTCGTCACTGGCCGCCCGTGTCGCCCGCACCGTATGGGCGATGCCGCCGCCGGCACGTGAAATTTCAGAATAACTGGCGCCAGTCAGGCGCAATTCGAATTCCGTCACCCGCTCCCCACCAAACACCAAGTGGGTGTGGCAGTCGATCAGGCCGGGTGTGATCCAGGCGCCGCCCGCGTCCTGTACGCTAGCGGCCAGGTCCTCCGCCCTTCCCGGCAGGTCGGCAAGCGGGCCAACCCAAGCGATTCTGCCGTCCTTGGCCGCCACGGCGCCGTTTTCGATGGCGCCGTAAGGGCTTGCCGCCCCGGCCGTCATGGTGGCCAGGTGGGCGTTCACCCAGAGGGTGTCCCAGGGGTGCCGCGCGGGGAGGAAATCAGCGGGCGGGGCGGGGGGCATGGCCGTGCTCCGGAAGGATTACTGACAGGTCAGATGGTGCGACAGGTCTTTACGACCCGTCAATCCGCCGCTAGGATGGGCTCATATCGCCGCCGGGGCCACTGAAAAGAGGGACCGCGCCGGCTTGGCAGGCTGGCTCGGACGCGTGCCCGCCGCTAAATCGGGAAAGAGGCATGTCAATGGGCGCCCCTCATACGCTGTTCGCCGAAAAGGCCCTGCTGCCCGGCGGCTGGGCCCGCGACGTCCGCATCTCGGTGGGCGCCGACGGCCTGATCCAGGGGGTCGCGGCCGACAGCGCCGCAGCGCCTGGGGATCAACGCGTGGCCGGCACGGTGGTTCCCGGCATGCCCAACGTCCATTCCCACAGTTTCCAGCGGGCCATGGCCGGGCTGGCGGAGCGCTGCAACGCCAAGGGCGACAGCTTCTGGACCTGGCGGGAGATCATGTACGCCTTCCTGGGCCGTCTGACGCCGGATCAGGTGCGGGCGATTTCCGCCCAGCTGTATGTGGAGATGCTGGCCGCCGGCTACACCGCCGTGGCGGAATTCCACTATCTGCACAACGACGCGGACGGCACGCTGTACGCCGATCCCGCCACCCTGTCCTGGTCCATCCTGCAGGCGGCGGATGAGGTGGGCATCGCCCTGACCCATATCCCCGTTCTCTACATGCGCGGGGGCTTCGATGACCGGCCCCTGACGGGCGGGCAGCGGCGCTTCGCCGGCACGCCGGACAGCATGCTGACCCTCATCGATCAACTGACACCCCAGTTGACGGCCGATCAGCGGCTGGGCCTGGCGCTGCATTCCCTGCGCGCCGTGGGGCCGGGGGCCTTGGCCGAGGCCGTGGCCGGCTGGACCGCGCGCGACGCCGCCGGCCCCATCCACATCCACGCCGCCGAACAGCCGCTGGAAGTGGCGGACAGCCTGGCCGCCACCGGCAGCCGCCCGGTGGAATGGCTGCTGGAGCATGCCGCCATCGACCGCCGCTGGTGCTTCATCCATGCCACCCACATGACCGAGGACGAGGCCCGGGGACTGGCGCGCAGCGGCGCCGTCGCCGGCCTGTGCCCCAGCACCGAGGGCAATCTGGGGGACGGCTTCTTCCGTCTGGAGACCTTCCTGAATGCCGGCGGCGCCTTCGGCATCGGCACCGACAGCCATGTCAGCATCGACCCGCGCGAGGAACTGCGCTGGCTGGACTATGGCCAGCGGCTTCTGACAGGTCACCGCTCGTTCGAGGCCGGCAACCCCCACGTCGGCGCCCGGCTGTGGCAGGCGGCACTGGCTGGCGGGGCCCAAGCCCTGGGGCGTCCTTGTGGCGCGGTTGCCGTGGGCGCCAAGGCCGACCTGTTGGTGCTGGACAATGATCATCCCAGCCTGTGGCGGCGCGAAGGCGACCACCTGCTGGACGCCTTGGTCTTCGCCCGGCAGGGCGGCAATCCCATCCGCCACGTCATGGTCGGCGGCCGCTGGGTGGTGCGCGATGGCTCGCATCCCCAGGCCGAGGCCATCGCCCACCGCTACCGGGCGGCCGTCGCCGACCTGCAAGCCGATCTTTGAGATTTTCCGCCCGAGAGGAACGATCCCATGTCCACCCGTCCCCATTCCACCCGCCTGGACAATTCCCGTGTCATCCGCAGCCCCCGCGGCGCCCAGCTGAACGCCAAGACCTGGGCCACCGAGGCCCCCTTGCGCATGCTGATGAACAACCTGGACCCCGAGGTGGCGGAGCGGCCGGAGGAATTGACTGTCTATGGCGGCATCGGCCGGGCGGCGCGCGACTGGGAAAGTTTCGACCGCATCGTCGAGACACTGAAGCGGCTGGAGGGTGACGAGACCCTGTTGGTGCAGTCGGGCAAGCCGGTGGGCGTGTTCCGCACCCATGCCGACGCGCCGCGCGTGCTGATCGCCAATTCCAACCTGGTGCCGCGCTGGGCCACCTGGGACCATTTCAATGAATTGGACCGGCTGGGACTGATGATGTACGGCCAGATGACGGCGGGCTCCTGGATCTACATCGGCAGCCAGGGCATCGTCCAAGGCACCTATGAGACTTTTGTCGAGATGGGCCGCCGCCATTTCGGTGGCAGCCTGAAGGGCAAGTGGATCCTGACGGCCGGCCTGGGCGGCATGGGCGGGGCCCAGCCCTTGGCAGCCACCATGGCGGGCGCCAGCATGCTGGCCGTGGAATGTCAGCCCAGCCGCATCGAGAAGCGGCTGGAAACCCGCTACCTCGACCGCCGTACCGACAGCCTGGATGAGGCCATCGCCTGGATCCATGAGGCCAATGCCGCCGGCGCGCCCATCTCCGTGGGCCTGCTGGGCAATGCCGCCGATGTGTTCCCGGAATTGGTGCGCCGCTCCCAGCACGACGCCCGCTATCGCCCCGACGCGGTGACGGACCAGACCTCCGCCCATGACCCCGCCAACGGCTATCTGCCCCAGGGCTGGACCCTGGCGCAGTGGGAAGATGGCCGGGCCAGGGACGGCAAGGCCGTGGCCGCCGCCGCCCGCCAGTCCATGGTGACGCATGTGCGGGCGATGTTGGATTTCCACCGCATGGGCGTGCCCACCGTGGACTATGGCAACAATATCCGTCAGGTGGCGAAGGATGAGGGACTGGACGACGCCTTCGCCTTCCCGGGATTCGTGCCGGCCTACATCCGCCCGCTGTTCTGTGAGGGCAAGGGCCCCTTCCGTTGGGCGGCCCTGTCGGGCGATCCGGAAGACATCTGGAAGACGGACGCCAAGGTCAAGGAGCTGATGCCCCATGACGCCCACCTGCACAACTGGCTGGACATGGCGCGGGAGCGCATCGCCTTCCAGGGCCTGCCGGCGCGCATCTGCTGGCTGGGCCTGGGTGACCGGCACCGCGTCGGCCTTGCCTTCAATGAGATGGTGGCCAAGGGTGAGCTGAAGGCCCCCGTGGTCATCGGCCGCGACCATCTGGACAGCGGCAGCGTCGCCAGCCCCAATCGGGAGACGGAGGCTATGAAGGATGGCAGCGACGCCGTGTCCGACTGGCCGCTGCTGAACGCCCTGCTGAACTGCGCGTCGGGCGCCACCTGGGTGTCGCTGCATCATGGCGGCGGCGTGGGCATGGGCTATTCCCAGCATTCCGGCATGGTGCTGCTGTGCGACGGCACGGCGGAGGCGGCCAAGCGCATCGAGCGTGTGCTGTGGAACGACCCGGCCACCGGCGTCATGCGCCATGCCGACGCGGGCTACGACATCGCCATCGACTGCGCCCAGCGCCACGGCCTCGACCTGCCCATGGTTGCCAAATGACGGCGCCGGTCTTCACTTTCCGCCAGGGGACGGCGCCGCTGCTGATCTCCTTCCCCCATGTGGGCATCGGCGTGCCGGAGGACATCGCCTCCCGCCTGGCGCCGGAGGCCCATGGCCTGGTCGACACCGACTGGCACGTCGACGCCCTGTACGACTTCGCCGACAGTGTGGGCGCCTCCACCCTGGTGGCGGGCCACAGCCGCTATGTCGTGGATCTGAACCGCCCGGCGGACGACGCCAACCTCTATCCCGGCCAGGCCGGCACCGGCCTGATTCCGGATAGGTTGTTCGACGGGGCGCCCCTGTATCTGGCCGGCCAGGAGCCGACCGACGCGGAGAAGGCGGACCGGGTGGCGGCTTACTGGGTGCCCTATCATGCCCGGCTGGCGGCGGAACTGGAGAGGCTGAAGGCCAGGCACGGCTATGCCCTGCTGTGGGACGCCCATTCGATCGCGGCGGAAGTGCCCCGCCTGTTCGACGGCCGCCTGCCGGACCTGAACCTGGGCAGCAACGCCGGCGCTTCCTGCGACGCGGGCGTCACCGAGGCCGTCTTCCAGGTGGCGGCGGCCTCCGGCTATAGCGCCGTGCTGAACGGCCGGTTCAAGGGCGGGCACATCACCCGCCACTACGGCCGGCCGGCGGAGCATGTCCACGCCCTGCAACTGGAGCTGTCGCAGGACACCCACCTGGCGCCCGGCCTGGTGCCGGCGCTGGACCCGGTCCGCTGCGGCCGCCTTCGTCCGGTGCTGCGCGCCATGATCGAAACCTTCCTGTCCACCGCAGGCCGGCATTACGCCGCCGCTTGAAGACAGGCCGACATCCATCTGATTTTTCTACGGAGTTTCCGTGTCATGCCCACCCTTGATCTCGTCCCCGGCCGCCTGACCCTGGCTGACCTGCACGCCGCCCTGGCCGGTCCCGTCACCCTGGCGGTGGACGACGCCACCCTGGCCGATGCGGAAAAGTCCGCCGCCACGGTGGCCGCCGTCATGGCGGCCGGCCGTACCGTCTATGGCATCAACACCGGCTTTGGCCTGCTGGCCAAGACGCGCATCGGCAACGACCAGCTGTCCCAGCTTCAGCGCAACTTGGTGCTGAGCCACGCGGTGGGCACCGGCCCGCTGCTGGACGACGCCATCGTCCGCCTGGTGCTGGTGCTAAAGATATCGTCCCTGGCGCGGGGCTATTCCGGCGTGCGCGGCAGCGTCATCCGGGCGCTGGTGGCGCTGGCCAACCACGGCGTCTATCCCTGCATCCCGTCCAAGGGCTCCGTCGGCGCCTCGGGTGACTTGGCGCCGCTGGCCCATCTGGTGGCGCCGCTGCTGGGCGTAGGGGAGGTGCGGGTGGACGGCCAAATCCTGCCCGCCACCGAAGGCATCAAGCGGGCGGGGCTGGAGCCCATGGATCTGGGTCCCAAGGAGGGCCTGGCCCTGCTGAACGGTACCCAGGTGTCCACCGCCCTGGCGCTGAACGGCCTGTTCGCGGCCGAGCGCGTGTTCCAGGCGGCGCTGACCGCCGGCGCCCTGTCGGTGGACGCCGCCCGCGGTTCCGACACCCCGTTCGACGCCCGCATCCATGAGTTGCGCGGCCAGAAGGGCCAGATCGACACGGCGGCGACCTATCGCCACCTGCTGGACGGCAGCGCCGTCCGCGCCTCCCACGTGGATTGTGAGCGGGTGCAGGACCCCTATTGCCTGCGCTGCCAGCCGCAGGTCATGGGCGCCTGCCTGGACCAGTTGCGCATGGCGGCCGTTACCCTGCTGATCGAGGCCAACGCCGTCACCGACAACCCGCTGGTCTTCCCCGACACCGGCGACATCCTGTCCGGCGGCAACTTCCATGCCGAGCCGGTGGCCTTCGCCGCCGACCAGATCGCGCTCGCCCTGGCGGAGATCGGCAACCTGTCGGAACGCCGCATCGCCATGCTGGTGGACCCCCACCACAATGGCGGCCTGCCGGCCTTCCTGGTGAAGGACGGCGGCATCAATTCCGGCTTCATGATCGCCCACGTCACGGCGGCGGCACTGGCCAGCGAGAACAAGGGCCTGGCCCATCCCGCCTCGGTCGACAGCATCCCCACCTCGGCCAACCAGGAGGACCACGTCTCCATGGCCACCTGGGCGGCCCGCCGCCTGATCGACATGGCCGACAACGCCGCCGGCATCGTCGGCATCGAGGCGCTGGCCGCCATACAGGGCCTGGAATTCCACCTGCCGCTGAGGACGTCGGAACCGCTGGAGGCGGCCCGCGCCAAGCTGCGCGCCGTGGTGCCGGCCTACGACCAGGACCGCTACTTCGCCCCCGACATCGCCGCCGCCAAGGCCCTGGTGGTCAACGGCGATCTGGGCGCCGGGCTGGCGTTCTAGTAAGAGGGGGGCTGGACCGGCGGCAGGGGCAGGAGGGAAGCGGGCCTTGATCACCACGGAGGAACGCCTGAGCGAACGGGCCTATCAGGCCCTGCGCGCCGACATCATGCTCTGCCGCCTGACACCGGGGCAGCGGGTCAGCGAGGCCTTGCTGGCGGAGCGGTTGGGTTTCGGCAAGGCGCCCGTGCGCACCGCCCTGGCGCGGCTGTGTCAGGAGGGGTTGATGGCGGCGCGGGCGCGCAGCGGTTTCACCGTGGCGCCCATCACCCCCGAAGACATCATGCACTGCTTCCAGATCCGCCTGGTGCTGGAACCCATGGCCGGGCGGCTGGCGGCGGGGCGGCTGACCCCGGCCCAGGTGCGCCGGCTGGTACGGGCGACCACCATCACGGTGGAAGCGGACGATCCCGATCAGCACCGCAAGATCCTGCAGGCCGACCAGGATTTCCACGAGACCATCGCCGAGGCGTCGGGCAACCCGCGCCTGCAACAGGTTCTGCTGATGCTGTTCGAGCGGGGGCAGCGCGCCCTGTACATGGGCATTCCGCAGTCGGAGGGGGCCGCCGCCTTCCAGGCCGGCAGCCAGGCGGTGCTGGCGGCGCTGATCGCCGGCGACGGCGAGAAGGCGGCCCACTTGCTGTACGAGCATGTCTACACCGGCCAGAACTTCATCATCGAGGCCGTGCTGCGGCAATACCCCTCACCGGAAGACGATGGTGTCGACTGAAAAATTTGATGTGTTCCCGGGCCCGCAATGGGGACGGGGGCGCCGGAACGTGTTAGGACGGGGATAACGGATATGGCAGGGCCCCTGACGCGTGGTCCGCCCTGGCCATGAATGGGGAAAGGATCGGGCATGGGGTTGTTTACGGTCAAGCCGGTCGATGCGCTCATCGCGGCCGGTGAGGGGAGCCATGGGGCCAAGCTGAAACGCAGCCTGGGCACGCTGGACCTGATCCTGGCGGGCGTCGGGTGCACCGTTGGCGCCGGCATCTTCGTCATGACCGGATCCGCCGCCGCCACCCATGCCGGCCCCGCCGTCGCCATCTCCTTCGCGGTCGCGGCACTCGCCTGCCTGTTCGCCGGCCTGTGCTTCGCCGAATTGGCCACCGTCATCCCCGTGGCGGGCAGCGCCTACAGCTACACCTACGCCACCCTGGGCGAACTGGTGGCCTGGCTGGTGGGCTGGAACCTGGTGCTGGAATACATGATCAGCGGGTCCACCGTGGCGGTGGGCTTTTCCGGGTATCTCAACGCCTTCCTTGGCCAATGGGGCATCCATCTGCCTTCCTGGCTGGCATCCGCCCCTTTGAGCTATTCCGAGGACAAGGGCTTTGAGTGGACCGGCGCGCTGGTCAACGGCCCGGCCGTCTTCATCATCGTGCTCTGTGGCGTGGTGTTGAGCCTGGGTGTGCGTGAAACGGCGCGGTTCAACAACATCTCGGTCGCCATCAAGGTGGGGGCCATGATCCTGTTCGCCGCCGTCGGCATCTTCTATGTCGACACGGCCAACTGGCACCCCTTCATCCCGGCGAACACCGGCAGTGGCGCCTTCGGCTGGGACGGCATCTTCCGCGCCGCCGGCACCCTGTTCTTCGCCTATATCGGCTTCGACGCCGTCTCCACGGCGGCGCAGGAGGCCGACCACCCGCAGCGCACCGTGCCCCGGGGCATCCTGGGCGGCCTGGCCGTCTGCGTGTCGCTGTACGTGGTGGTGGGGCTGGTCATGACCGGCTTGGCGCCCTATTCCCTGCTGGACGCGCCCGAGGCCATCTTCATCGCCATCAACCATGCCGGCCCGTCGCTGGCCTGGCTGGGCATGGTGGTGAACCTGGCGGCCATCCTGGGTCTGGGCTCCGCCATCCTCATCTGCAATTACGGCCAGATCCGCATTTTCTACGCCATGGCGCGCGACGGCCTGATGCCGCCGTCCTTCGCGGCGGTGAACCCGGAACACCACATCCCCTGGCAGGCCACCCTGTGGGTCACGGTGGTGGCGGCCATCATCGGCGGCATCGCCCCCCTGGATGTGCTGGGCGATCTGGTGTCCATCGGCACGCTGCTGGCCTTCGCCCTGGTCTGTGTCGCCACCCTGGTGCTGCGCATCCGCGACCCGCACCGCCCGCGTCCTTTCCGCGTGCCCTACCTGCCGGCCGTCGCCGTCATCGGCACCGTGGTCTGCGTCGCCCTGATGGTCACCCTGGGGCCCAGCACCTGGATCCGCTTCGGCCTGTGGAGCCTGCTGGGCCTGGCGATCTATTTCGCCTACGGCATGCGCAACTCCGCCCGGCAGCGCCAGGCGCAGTTGGCGGAGTGATCAGGTCTCGGCAAGGATGTGGGCGGGTTCCAGGTCGCTTCAGGGCGCCGGACAGGTCCGTGATGGCCAAGCCCGGTTTCGCATGGACTTGCACCCGGGCATCCGGCAAGAGATCCACCACGACCTTGTCCCCAGGTGCGCCAGGACCTCGCGCCGCAAGGTGAGTTGCCCTTTGGCGGTGACGGTCAGTTCAATGGCCACGGTCCGCGTCTCCACAGGGATGGGGACTTCAATGTAAGGCTTTCCACCCTTACCCCCAACCTCGCCTCACCCCTCCCAATCCCGTTCCAGCTTGCGGCTGGCCAGGAAGAAGAACAGGGCGCTCAGCAGGTAGAAGCTGAGGCCGATCACCATGGAGTAGCGCAGGGCCTCCGCGCCGAAGCGGGGGGCCAGGAAGTCGGACAGGCGGCCGAAGAAGAAGATGCCGAAGCCGATGCCCACCAGGTTGTTGATGAACAGGAAAATGGCCGAGGCGGTGGCCCGCATGGACGGCGGCACCACATGCTGCACGGCGGCGATGATGGGGCCCAGCCAGGCGAGGCCCAAGGCCAGGGGCAGGGTGCAGAGCGCCGCCACCAGCCACAAGTCCCGGGCGATGAAGCCCAGGGCGTAGAGCGGCACGGCGATCAGAAACGCGATCGCCGGAACCAAGGGATAGGCCGCCTTGGCACGGCCTCCCAACCGGTCCGCCAGCACCCCACCGGCCCAGATGCCCAGGGTGCCGGCCACCAGGGTGCCGCCCCCCAGCAACAGGGAGACGTCGGCCAGTTTCATGCCGTGCATGCGGGCCAGGAAGGACGGCATCCAGAACGCCAGGCCGTAGCCCAGGACGGAGCAGGAGGCGGCGCCGGCCGACAGCAGCCAGAACGATGGCTTGGCGCCCAGGATGACCAGCACGGCTTTCAGGGGAACGGGCCTCGCGGCACCCTTCACGGCGTCGAGGGCGCCGCGCGCCGGCTCACGCACGCAGATGAGGAAAATGGGCACCATCACCAGGCCCGCGATGCCACAGACGGTGAAGGCCAGGCGCCAGTTGACGGCGGTGGCGATATAGCCGCCCAGCAGGATGCCCAGCGCGCTGCCGAAGGGAATGCCGAAGGAATAGACGGCCAGGGCCCGCGCCCGCTGGTGCTTGGGGAAATAGTCGCTGATCAGGGAATAGGCCGGCGCCACGCCGCCGGCCTCACCCACGCCCACGCCCATGCGGCACAGGAACAGTTGCCAGAACACGCCGACCTGGCCGGTCAGGGCGGTGAAGCCGCTCCACAGCGCCAGCGACACCGCCATGATGCGCACCCGGCTCAGCCGGTCGGCCAGGCGGGCGATGGGGATGGCGAGGAAAGTGTAGAACAGGGCGAAGGCCGGCCCCCCCAGCCAGCCCAGCTGGGTGTCGGTCAGGCCCAATTCCGTCTTGATGGGCACGGCCAGGATGCTGAGGATCTGCCGGTCCACGAAATTGAGCGTGTAGACCACGAACAGCGCCGCCATCACCAGGACGCGGTATCCCGGCCTGACCAGGGGGGCGGGCTGGGCGGGAAGGACGGGCTGTTCCAAGGTGGTCTCGCTCATGACGGTCGTATCCTGCCTTCTCTATCATGGAAATCCGGCGGCGTTCAGGTGGATGCCTCCCAAGTGGATGCCTCCACGCACCGCCGCCGGGGCCAGGCCTAAAAGTGCAGGCCGACCGTGCCGGTGATGGTGCGCGGCGCGCCGTAGTAAGCGGTGTAGGAGTTGACGTAGGTGGCGCTACCGAAGGGGTAGCCGCCGATGCGGTAGCGCTCATCCGTCAGGTTCTTGGCGCGCAGTCCCACCTGCCAATGGTCGTCGGCCGAGGTCCAGACGAAGTTCAGGTCGACCAAGGTATAGCCCGGCTGGTCCAGGATGCTGGCGGTGTCGTACAGCTGGGTGAAGCTGCGGTAGGACACGGTGGCGGCCGAGTTCAGCGTGCTCTTGTCATCGAAGGGCAGCAGGTAGGACAGGGTGAAGCCGGTGGTCCATTTGGGCGTGTTCTGGAAGCCGCGCAGGCCGGCCACGTCCACATACTTCTTGGACGTGAGGTCATAGGACAGGAACTTGTCGAACTGCGCCATGGTGTAGCCGACATTGGCCTGCGCGGTCAGCTGGCGGGTCAGCTTGGCGATGGCCTCCAGTTCCAGGCCGTAGATGTGGCTGGAGCCGACATTGTCGACGAAACTGGCGATGCCCGTGGCGGTCGGCACCTGGGTCGTCACCTGCTGACCGGTGTAGTTGGAGTAGAAGCCCGCCATGTTCAGCGTCAGGCGGCGGTCCAGATAGTCGCCCTTCACGCCGACCTCATAGCTGTCGACCGTCTCGGGATTATAGCCCTTGACCGTGTCCGGGGTCAGCACGGCGTCGCCGCGCATGTCGAAGCCGCCGGACTTGAAGCCCTTGGAGTAGGAGGCGTAGGTGGTCACGTCGGGGGTCAGCTTGTAGCTGACGCTGGCGCGCGGGGTGAATTCGCCGAAGCTGCGCTGGTTGGTGTAGTTGGTGCGGACGGAGAAGGGCGCCTGCGCTTTGCCGCCGAAGCTCGGGCTACGGATACCCAGGTAATAAGCGCGGTAGACGCTGCCCGTCTTGTCGTCGTTGGTGTAGCGGCCGCCCAGCGAAATCTTGAGCGCGTCGGTGATGTCGTAGCTGAGGTCGGTGAAGCCGGCGACGCTCTTGGTCTTGACCGAGCCGGACGTCAGGATGCTCAGGCCCAAATTCTGCACGTCGGTGTCGAAGGCGCCAGCGGAGGTGGCATCCATGTAGTAGATACCGGCCACGCCCTGCAGACGCTCACCGGTATAAATGGTCTGCAGTTCCTGGCTGAACTGGTGGTCCTTGTACAAGGCGGGCACGTCCAGATAGGGCTGGGGCAGGTTGTCGAAATCGATGTTGGTCTGGGTGTAGCCGTCGCGATAGGCGCTGATGGCCTTCACGGTCCATTCGTCCGTCACCGCCCATTCCGCTGTCAGCGACAGGCCCCGGTTGGTCACGAAGTTGTGGTCGCCCACGCCGGCCATGGTGTCGTAGTCGTTGGCCAGCGGCGCGGCGCCGCTGGGCGTCGCCGTCTCACGATGGCCGCTCTTGGCGTTGGACATGTCGTTGGTCTGGTCGGCCGCCACCTTGACGGTGACCTTCTCGGTGGGCTTGAATTCCGCGCTGATGCGCCCGGCCACAACGTCCTTATTGTACTGATCGGCGCCGGTGTAGAGGTTGTGACCGTAGCCGTCGTGGCGGTAGATGGCGACGGCGCCACCGATGGCGAACTTCTCGCTCAGGGGCGTGCTGCCGGACAGGATGATGTTGTGCTCGTTATAGCTGCCGATCTCCACCCGCGCGTTGGCGGTGGGCTGGTCGCCCAGGTCGCGGGTCACGTACTTGATGGCGCCGCCGATGGTGTTGCGGCCGTAAAGCGTGCCCTGGGGCCCGCGCAGCACCTCGATGCGGTTGACGTCGTAGATGTCCAGCACCGCGCCCTGTGGCCGGGCGATGTAGACGTCATCGACATACAGGCCCACGCCGGGCTCGAACCCCCACAGCGGGTCCTGCTGGCCCACACCACGGATGAAGGCGATCAGCGTGCTGTTGGACCCGCGTGCCACCTGCACCGTGGTGTTGGGCGACTTGTATTCCAGGTCCGTCAGGTTGACGGCGCCCTGGGCCTGCAACTGTTCGGCGGAAAAGGCGCTGACCGCCACCGGCACGTCCTTCAGGTTTTCCGCCCGGCGGCGGGCCGTCACCACCACCTCCTGCAGGACGTCGTCACCGGACGTGGCCGCCGGTGCCGCCTCCTGCGCCAGGGCCGTGTGCCCGACAACCAGCCCCGCTCCCAGAAACACCACCGGGGCGCCCAGCAACCAGGCGACCTGTAGACCCTTGCGCGCAGCCTTGCTCATGCCCTGTCCCTCCCGTTCTTAGGTTCGTTGATCGCCGTTCCCCGCCTGGCCCCTGGGGGCCGGCAGGCCGGCGGCGAAGCCGGTGATGATCTCGTTGAAACGCCGCGGCTCCTCCAAATGCGGGGCATGGCCGGAGTCCGCGAAGATGACCTGCCGGGCCTGGGGCAGGGTCGCCGTCAGCCAGTCGGCGGTGCCGGCGGGGTAGAGCTGGCTCAAAGCCCCGCGCAGGACCAATGTGGGCAAGCGCAGGGTGGCCAGGTCGGATCGGAAATCCTGGGTCAGCAGGTCCAGCCACAGGGACGCCATGGCCTCGGCATCGCAGGCCGCGACTTGTTCCTCCGCCCAGCGGCGCAAACCGGCATGGGGGTTGCCGGCGGCGAAGATGCGCCGGGCGATGCGGGGGGCGAAGGTCGCCCAGTCGGTGGCCAGCATCCGGGCCGCCTGCGGTGCGCGCGCCTGCACGGCCCCGCGCAGCCCCCAGGGCCAATCCGCGTCGTTACACAGGCGCGGGCTCATATCCACCACCACCAGACCGGCCACACGATCCGCCGCGCCATCCAGCAGCGCGCGCCAGGCGACCATGGCGCCCATGGACCAGCCGACCAATACCGCGTCCCGCCTATCCAGCCGGGCCAGCAGGGCGCGGACGGCATCCGCCTGGGCCTGCACCGTCGGTCGTGCGGCAGGGGACCCGCCATGGCCCGGCAGGTCAGGGGCCAGGATGCGGAACGCCGTCGTCAGCCCCACCAACTGCGGTTCAAAGAAACCCCCATGGGTGGCCCAGCCGTGCAACAGCACCAGGGGACGGCCGGCGCCGGCCAAGCGGCAGGCGAGGGTATCGCCGGCGCCCCCTGTCATCGGGCGCGCATCGACCCCGCCCGGCCGCTCTCCAGCCTGTCGCCCCAGTTCGTGCATCGGTGTTTTCCGCGCTTCGTGGTATCCACCGACAGTAGTGCCGGCGGAACGTCCTCCCGACGTCATGCTTGCCGTAAGATGAAAGTTGAGTCAACGTTCAAGTTGTAGAAAATGGGAAGGGAGGTGGGGGCATGGCGCGAACGAACGAGGCGGTGCGGCAGGCCGCCGGCGATGCCGGGGCCGATGCCAGGGGTGCCGATGGCGCGCCTGAGGAGAGGGCCGGGACCGAGGTGAAGCCCACGGAAGCGGCGGCCGGTGCCGACAAGACCCCACGGACGGAGCGGGGCAAGCGCACCTTGCGCAAGCTGCTGGACGCGGCCGCGCTGGAATTCGGCGAGCGCGGCTTTCACGAGGCGTCGGTCAGCGGCATCACCCAGCGGGCGGCGGTGGCGCTGGGCACCTTCTATACCTATTTCGACAGCAAGGAGTCGCTGTTCCGGGCCCTGGTGGAGGATATGGGCGCGCTGACCCGCCGGTGGATCGCGGAGCGGGTGGCCGGTGCGCCCGATCGCCTGACCGCCGAACGCCTGGGCCTGGAGGCCTTCATCGAGTTCGTGCGGGGCCACCGTAACCTCTACCGCATCGTGATGGAGGCGCAGTTCGTTGCCGAGGATGCCTACCGGCGCTACTATCAGGTGTTCGCCGACGGCTATATCAACAATCTGGAGTCGGCCCGGAAGCGGGGGGAGATCCGCGAGGGCGACGTGGAGGTGCGGGCCTGGGCCTTGATCGGCATCAGCGTCTTCATCGGCCAGCGCTATGCCGTCTGGGGCGATGACCGCCCGGCGGCGGATATCGCGGCGGAGGCGGCCGACTTTATCGGCCGGGGTTTGAAGCCTTGACGTGACAGGACCATTCCGAAACCGGAACAACATCGGGAGGGGGCGACCGGCGCCTGATCATGTGGGATCTGTTCGATCTGACGGCACAGCGCGCCCGGCTGACGCCGACACGCACCGCCCTGGTGGATCTAGCCACCGGCGGGACACTGACCTATGCCGATCTGGACGACCGCGCCGCCCGCACCGCGAGCCTGTTGGCGGCATCGGGTGTCGAACCGGGTGACCGGGTGGCGGTGCTGTGCCGCAACCGGCCGGCGTTCTTCGAGCTGTTGTTCGCCTGCGCCAAGCGTGGCTGCATCGCCGTGCCGCTGAACTGGCGCATGCCGGCGGCGGAGTTGGTCCGCGTGCTGGCCGACTGCCAGGCCAGGCTGTTGTTCCATGGCGCTGAGGACGCGGACACGGCAGGGGCCTTGGCCGGTCCGGCGCTGGCCCTGTCGAACCTGGATGATGGCCACGATGCCCGCGTGGCGGCGCAGCCGCCGCTACCGCCCCGCGAGACTTGGCCGGCGGATGACATCTGGTATCTGCTCTACACCTCCGGCACGACGGGGGAGCCCAAGGGCGTGCTCTACACCTACGGCATGGCCATGGCGAATTACGTCAATCTGCGCCAGGGCGTCGATCTTTCGGAAGACGACCGGACGCTGAATTACCTGCCGTTGTTCCACACCGCCGGCATCAACCTGCACACCCTGCCCCTGCTGATCGCCGGGGGTGAGGTGCTGGTCCAGCCTGCCTTCGACGCCGGCGCCGTGCTGGACCTGATGGCGGCCGGACGCATCACCACCTTTTTTGGCGTGCCCGCCGTCTATCGGCAACTGGCCCTGCATCCCCGGTTCAAGGATACGGATCTGGCCGCCGTGCGGCGCTGGGCCTGCGGCGGGGCGCCGCTGGACGATGCGTTGGCCCGACGCTTTGTCGAGCGCGGCGCCCGGGTCTGCAACGGCATGGGCATGACGGAAACGGGGCCAACCCTGTTCCTGAACGACCCCGAGGGGGCGACCGCCAAGGTGGGCGCCATCGGCAAGCCGCAGATGCTGTGCCGCGTGCGGGTGGTGGATGATTCGGGGCGGGACGTTCCGGTCGGCCACGTCGGCGAGGTTTGGGTGAAGGGGGCGGCGGTGACGCCGGGGTACTGGCGCCAGCCCGTGGCGACGGCGGCGGCCTTTTCACCCGACGGGTGGCTGCGCACCGGTGACCTGGTGCGCCAGGATTCCGATGGCTATTACTATCCCGCCGGCCGCCTGAAGGAGATGTTCATTTCCGGTGGGGAGAACGTCTATCCCGTGGAGGTGGAGAACGCCTTGCTGCGCCACCCGGCGGTGCTGGAGGTGGCGGTGGTCGGGGTTCCCGACCCGGCGTGGGGGGAGGTGGGCCAGGCGCATGTGCGCGTCCATCCCGGCACCGACATCGACAGTCTGGCGCGACACTGCCGAAGCCTGCTGGCCGGTTACAAGGTGCCCCGCCATTTCGTGCTGGTGGATGATTTCCCCCGTACCGCGGCGGGCAAGATCCAGAAGCATCGGTTGGCCGCGCCGCCACCGGGCCTGGATCTGGCGTCGTGAGTGGCGCGGGGATCGGGCGCACGCTGAGCCAAGGCGATTTCCAGGCCTTCGCCCGGTTGTCGGGCGACGACAACCCCATTCACCTGGACCCGGACCACGCCGCCCGTACCCGCTTTGGCCGCACCGTGGCCCATGGCGCCCTGTTGTGCGCCATCCTGCGCGGGCTGGCCGCCGAGGTGTCGCCCGGCCAGCCCCTGGCACGGCTGGCCGTGACCTTTCCGGCGCCGGCCTACGCGGACGAGGCGCTGACCTTCCACGCGACAACCGCTGATGGCGCGCGCGTCGGGGTGATGGCGCGGCGGGAGGCGGATGGTCAGGCGGTTTGTGACGGCGTGGCGACCTTGGCCGCATTGGCGCCTGACCCCGGCTGGCGCGATCCGCCCCCCGGCGCCACCGCCGCCGTCACCCGTCTTTACACGGCTGCCGATCTGGAGGCCTACGAACACCTGACCGGTCATCGCCTGCGCGAACCGCTGGTGCTGAGCCTTTTCTCCTTCCTGTTGGGCGTCCAATTGCCGGGGCCGGGCACCAACTATCTGAAACAGGAAACAGTGTTCTGGCGTCACGCGCCCATGGGTGCGGCGCTGTCCGCCACCGTGTCCATTACCCGCCTGCGGCCGGATAAGCGGCTGGTCGACCTGGCCACCATCTGCCGCGTTCATGATGGCGATGGACCAGACGCCATCGTCGCCACCGGCCGGGCCCTGGTGCTGGCGCCGCACTGGACTGCCCAGGATTGGGCGTTCCATGCCGAATAGGGGGTGCTTGCAACGCGCCGGTGGATAGGGCCACTCAGCCCTTGGGGATTCCCGGCTGCAGATAGCGCAGCAGCCCCCTCATCTCCGCCGCATACCCGGCGACGTCAGGGGGAGCGTCCAAGGCGTGCAGAATCTGCGCCCGCCCCTGCATCCAGGTCGAGATGATCTGCGCCTGGAAGGGGGAGAGGGGGGGCTGATCGTGCAACACCCTGTTCAGCGCCACCCCTATGCGGGCGCCGCGGTTCTGGCGGAAGGTCAGGTATAGGGGGGCCAGGGTGGCGTCGCGGCAGGATTCCAGGGCGAAGTCACCCAGGGCGTGGGTGGTGTTGCGGCCGGCGATACGGCCGCCTTCCACCGGGGTCAGCATATGGTCGGCCACCGCCCGCAGAAAGATGCCCAGTGGCGGCAGTTCGCGGCGCTCCGCCGGAATCTCCCGCCGCAGTTCACCGTGAATGAACTGGAAGGCGCGGCGGATGATGTCCCCCCGGGACCGGAAATAGTAGGTGGTGGAGGAGAGGGAGACACCGGCCCGGTGTGCCACGGCGCGATGGGTCACGGCGGCCACGCCCTGGTCGATGATGGTGGCGACGGCGGCGGCGACGATGCGCCGCTCCGTCTCGCCGGCTGGCTCCGTGCCCTGGTCGGTCGCGTCGGCCGGGCGGCGCAGGCGGTCGTGCCACAGGGCACTGCGGTCATCCTCCGGATCGCAAAGATGGCGGATGTTTTCCACCACCGACAGGGCGAAGCCGGTGGCGCCGCCAGCGACCAGCAGGGTCGAGCGATCCCCCACCATGTAGTGCAACATCATGTCGGCGACATGCAGGGGCAGGCCGGCCAGCGCGAACAGGTCGCGGTATTGGCCGCGCCGTTCTTCATACCACTGGGCCAGGATGGGGCGCAGGGGGGCGGTGTGGCGGGCCTGGTGGATCAGCTCATACCACACCAGTTCCAAGGTGGCCTGCCGGGCCGACAGATCCAGCGTCTGCGCCACCAAGGCGTCGGCCAGGGCGAAAAGCGGCAAGCCACCGTCGCCCAGCGACACGCGGAAGTGCTGCCAAGATTCACGGTCCCGCTCCGCCGCCGCCTGGAACACCGCCTGGGTCAGGCTGTCCTTGTCGCCCAGATGATAGGGGACGGCGCTGGTGGAAAGGCCGGCGGCGGCGGCCAGGTTCCGGACGCTCAGCGCCTTCAGGCCGCCCTGGCCCAGAAGCGTGTGCGCCTGGTCGATCAGTCGCTCGCGGGTACCATCCTGGGCGGCCCGGGCCGTGAGGAGGGGTGGCGCCGGGGCATCGGGGATGGGCGGGGCGAGGGGTGGGATCAGGCCGGGCTTCATGACCGCGCTTTTTTCTGTCGAAGCGCACTGATAATCCATCCCCGACGCGACGGCAATGATCGTTTGTCACAGCATGTCACAATTGCCGGCGAGGCCGGCTTCAAGGGGCGTGGACCGGGTTGGCAGTAGGCTCCGCCTAAGGTTTTTCGGCCAGGTAGGCGGCGCTGAAGGTCTTCCGGGCGGCGGCGATGGGGCTGAGCGTCGGGTAGAATTGTACGAAAGTGGTGTCCACCGCCCCATGGGCCTGATGGCAGCTGTAACAGCTCTGCTCCACCGGCAATTGCTCTGCCGGTTTGGGGTGCGCCTCATCGGCGTCGAAGGCGTAGAAGGCCCAGCCATCATCATGGAAGCGCGCCACATCCTTCACATGCACCTCCAGCCCCATCACCTCCGGCGTCTGGAAATGACCGTTCTTGTTGATGGAGCCCTTGTCCGCCGCACCACGCACCTCCAGGACGAAGACGGTCTTGTCGGGCCAGGTGCCGGTTTCCTTGAAGGCCAGGTAGGCCCCCCGGTTAACGAAGACATTGTCGAACATGGAATGGCCCATGCGGGCGGCGGGGCCATAGGCCATGTCCAGGCCGGACGTGAGATAAACCCAGTCCCGATAGTCGGCCGGGAAGGTCATCCGGTCATCCTTGTCGAACTGGGGCGCCCCTTGCGGCGGCGGGGCGTCGGTCGCGGCCGACGGACGGGCCGACACCAGGAGCAGCGAGAGCGGCAGAAAAAGCGGGAGCATCGCCGCCGCGACGCGGCGGGCAGCGGGGAACCTGGCCATGGGGCCTCCGATGGTTGAAGGGAAAGGGACTCAGGCGGTGCCGGGGGCGGCCGTTGAGGTAAAGTGCGCCTGGTACTGGCTGGGTGAAACGCCGTAGCGCTGGCGGAAGGCGCGGCGGAAAGCGTCGGCGCTGCGGAAGCCGATGGCGGGCGCCAGGCCGTCGACGCTCACGCCCGGCTGCACCAGGCGGCGACAGGCCTCGCCCAACCGCAGGTCGGTGACATAGTCCGCTGGCGGGCGGCCCAGGGCGGCGGTGAAGCGGCGGCGGAATTGCCGGGGGCTCAAATTGACCCGTTGCGCCAGTTCGTCCACCGAGAGATCACGATGCAGATTGCCCAGCATCCAGGCCGACAGGTCGGCGAAGCGATCCGATGTGCGGCTTTGGAAGCGCAGGGGTTCGGAAAACTGCGCCTGGCCGCCCGGGCGTTTCATGAACACCACCAGTTCGCGTGCCACCGCCAGGGCCAGGGCCGGCCCATGGTCCTCCTCAACCAGCGACAGCGCCAAATCAATGCCGGCGGTGACACCCGCCGCCGTGTAGAAACGTCCATCCTTCAGGAACAAGGCGTCGTCGCAGACGCGCAGGGCGGGAAAGCGGCGGGCCAGATCGGCGGCGTGGCGCCAATGGGTGGTGACGCGGCGGCCATCCATCAGGCCGCTGGCCGCCAGGCCGTAGATGCCGGTGCAGACACTGGCCACCCGCCGGATGCCGTCCGACCGCGCCGCCAGCCATCGGGCCACGGCGGCGTTGGTGCCAGGATCGCGCAGGCCTTTGCCGCCGGCGATGACCAGCGTGTCCAGGGCCGGGATATCGCCAGCCGCCAGACTATGCGTCGGCGCGAAGGTCAAGCCGGATTCACTGGTGAAGGGGCCCGCTTCCACCCCCAGCATAACGACGTGGTAGGGGCGGGGGCGCGGTGGGCCACCACCTTCCCCCCATTCCGCCAAATCGCCGGCATTGGCAAAAACCTCCGCCGGCCCTGTCACGTCCAGGGCATTGACGCCGTCATAACCCAAAACGCCAATGATCGCCGGTTCCCGCATGGCCTCTGTCCCCTTCGCGCCCGGCTGACGGGGGGCGCGTCTCACGGGGGCAGTATCAGGCGCGGTGGCGCCGGGTGGAAGGACGTCCACCCGACACTTCCGGCCATCCCCGATGGCACCCCGCGGAATGGCACCATGACCTGATCAAGGGGGGGTGGGCGGGCGCCCAGGTCAGGGCACCTCGTGGCCCTGGCTGGCCTGCAGGATTTGGAACCAGTGCTGGCGCTGCATCTTCAGGCTGGCGGCCTGCATATAGGTTCGCACCCGGGCCAGGCGGCTGGTGCCCAGCACCGGCACCGGCCGGGAGGGGTGGCGCATCAGCCACGCCAGCGCCACCGTCCCCGGATCGGCCACACCCATCTCCGCGCCCACGGCCTCCAGCGCCGCCAGGGTGCGGCGCGCCTGGTCCGTGGCGCCGGTGAACAGGCCGCCACCACCCAGGGGCGACCAGGCCATGGGCCGCATGCGCAGTTCCAGCGCCTGGTCCAGGGTGCCATCGAACAGGGGCGCCAGGGTGGTGACCGAGAATTCGATCTGATTGGTGACCAGTGGCCGGCCCAGACGCGACTGCAGCAGGCGCACCTGTGACGGATTGTGGTTGGAGACGCCGACATGGCGCACCATGCCACCGCGCAACAGCCGGTCCAGGGCGTCGGCGGTGTTGTCGGGGTTCATCAGCGGATCCGGCCGATGCAGCAACAGCAGGTCCACGTAGTCCGTGCCCAGGTTGCGCAGCGACTGTTCCACCGAGGCGAGGATGTGGTCGCCACAGCTGTTGTAGTGCTTCACCACATGGCTGGGCCGCTGCGGCGACAGCAGGGCGATGTCGCACTTGGTGACCAGTTGCAGGGCGGAGCGGCGACCGCCCCATTCCTTAAGCGCCTGGCCGAACAGCGTCTCCGCCCCGTAATCGCCGTAAATGTCGGCATGATCGAAGCTGCTGATCCCCAGCTCCAGGCAACCGTCGAGAAAGCGGGCAAGCTTTGCCGGGGTGTCGGTTTCTTCCCCCTCGCGTGAGCGCCAGGCACCCCAGACCAGCGGCGACAGCCGGGGGCCTTCGGCGTGCAGGCAGCTCTGGGCGTCGGGAACGGGGGGGCTATGGGTCGCGGTGCCAGGCATGGACAGGATCCGGTTTCTGGGGATGGGGAATGAAGAGCGTGCGAAAACCGTCTGAACTGCAGGGGCGCCATCGCCCCGTTTGTCCTGCGCCGATCTTCAGCCTCTCCAGGGACCGCCGTCGAGTGGAAAACATCAAAGTCGCGCCTTATCTCGCCCCCACCCATGCCGGCCTCGACCAGGGGTGGGGTGGGGCCATCCAGTCCTCCTCCATCGCGGGTGGTGGCGTCCGCTTGCCCGCTCGCCATGCTCGCTGGCACAATACCTGCATATTTGTCGGGACGTGCATGTTTGTCGGGGCGAGCATCCGCTTAGAGGTAAGGGGCCGTGCCGCCGGTACCGGTCCTGAGGAGAGGTCGCGATGAGCCTGACGATACTGTTCGATGATAGCCGGCGGGTTCCCGACGACGTCCTCAGCATGACCGGGGTGGTCTGTTTCGGTGGCCTGATCCATGGGCGGCGCACGCTGCTTCGCCATCTGCAAGAAGCGGCCCAGGAGGCGGGTCTGTCGCCGCCCGTGGTGCTCACCACCCGGGCCGCTCTGGATGAGGCGGCCGAGCGGGCGGGGGCGGCCCCCGCTTCGGCCCAGTTCCTGCTGTTCCCCGCCAACCTGGCGGCCCCCTCGCCTCGGGGGCATCTGACCCGGATGTTGAAGTCCCTGGCCCAGGCCGGTGGCAACCACGCCTGGCCGGTGCGTACCGCCGCCGACTGGACCGGTCTGGTCCTGGTGGAACAGCGTCTGGCCGAGGGGGCGCTGGGGGCCCTGGCGCAAGGGCGTTTGCGGGAATTCGTGACCCGGCGGCGCAAGGATTTCGCGGCGCCGGAGCGGGCGGAGCTGGGCCTGATCGATTTGCGCGACCCGGCCCAGTTCGTGGGCTTCCTCGCCAATAATTTCGATGCGCGCCACTTCAATTCCATCAGTGATGGGCCGGACTACACCCTGGTGAAACGCTCGCGCGACCGGGCCAAGCTGCGCCGGGAATTCGAGTATTACGGTCTGCTGCCGGCGCAGCAGCGCATCTACTTCGTCCAGCCCTTCGATTTCCAGGATGATGGCGAGACCGCCAGCTATCGCATGGAACGCCTGCTGATCGCCGACATGGGCATCCAGTGGGTGCACGGCGTCATGACGCCGGCGGAATTCGGCCTGTTCCTGGACCGGATGTTCAGCTATGTGGCCCAGCGGCCGACGCGCCCCGTGGCCCGGCCACAGGGCAGGGCCGTCATGGACCGGCTCTACCGTGACAAGGTGGTGGAGCGGGTGGCCCTGCTCAAGAGCTTGCCGGCCTACCGCGACCTGGCGCCGCTGCTGTCCCGGGCCGTGGGCGGCATCGACGCGTTGGCGGAGCGCTATCTGGCGGCGTACGAGGCCTCGCGTGACCGGTTCGCCGCCGACCAACTGGTGGTGGGCCACGGCGACCTGTGCTTCTCCAACATCCTCTATTCAAAGACGACCCAGCTGTTGCGCTTCATCGATCCGCGGGGGGTTGAGTCGGCCGACGCGCTGTACACCGACCCCTATTATGATCTCGCCAAGCTGTCCCATTCCATCCTGGGGGGCTATGACTTCATCAACAGCGGGCAATATGACGTGGCCTTGGACGCCGATCTTGGGCTGACCCTGGCCAACAACGCCGGCGATCGCGACTGGGCGCAGGGCCTGTTCCGCGATCGCCTGGCCCCGGCGGGCTTTGATCCCCGTCTGGTCCGGCTGTGTGAGGCCTCGCTGTTCATCAGCATGGCGCCCTTGCACATCGACGTGCCGAAGAAGATCCTGGGCTTCGCCCTGACCGCCCAGTCCATCCTGGATGAGATCGAGCGGCCCCCCGCCGCCTGACGGAAAGCCCGCCGCCAATGTCTTCCCTTATTCCGCCCACGGTCATCATCACCATGGCGGGCATGGGCCAGCGCTTCCGCGACGCGGGCTACACCGTGCCCAAATACCGGATCGAGGCGCACGGCCGCACCCTGTTCGCCTGGTCCATGCTCAGCCTGCGCTCTTTCATCGACGCCGGGTCCCCGTTCATCTTCGTGGCCCTGCGCCAGGACGGGGCGGAGGGCTTTATCCGCGACCAGGCGGTGGAACTGGGTATCCGCGACGTGGCGGTGGTGGAACTGGACGCCCTGACCGATGGCCAGGCGACCAGCGCGCTGGCGGCTCGGGATGCGGTCGCCCATCCTGACCGGCCCATGCTGGTCTACAATATCGACACCCACGTCGATCCCGCCCATCTGCCGGCCGGCGCCGTGCGCGGCGACGGCTGGGTTCCCTGCTTTCCGGGACCGGGGGCGGCCTGGAGCTTCGCCCGCGCCGATGGGACCGGCCGCATCGAGGAGTTGCGGGAGAAGGAGCGCATCTCCGACGACGCCACCGTCGGGCTCTACTGGTTCTCCTCCTTTACCCTCTATGCGCGATCCTATGCCGAGTTCTTCGCCGATCCCGCCAACATGGCGAAGGGGGAGAAATACATCGCCCCGCTCTACAACCACCTGATCCGGGCCGGACGCCCTGTCTACCTGCACCGCATACCGTTCGAGGCGGTGGTGCCCCTGGGCACCCCGGCGGAGGTGACGCGTTTCGTGGCAGGTCCCGATCCGGCCCTCAGCGTTGATTGATCGAGGCGCCGGCGCGGAAGATCTGGTCCCGCAGCCAGCGATGGCCCGGGTCATCCTGGTGGCGGGGGTGCCAGAAGGCCGCGACCTGGGTCGGCGGCATCGTCAGCGGCGGCTCGAACAGGTCCAACGACGCGGCGTAGCGGTTCAGAAAGCGGCGGGGCAGGGTGCACAGCAGGTCGCTGGTGGCGATGATGGTGGGCGCCACGCCGTAGCTTTGGACGGAAAAGGCGACGCGGCGCTCCTTGCCGGCGGCGGCCAGCGCCGTGTCGACGAAACCGTGGAACGTCGGCCCTTCGGATGACACCAGCAGGTGGTCGCAAGCGCAGTACGCATCCAGCGACAGGGCGCCGCCGCCACGGGGATGGCCCTTGCGCTGGCCGACGACGAAGTCGTCCTCGAACAGCATCCGGCTGAGCCAGGCGTCGTGCGCCTGGGTGCCCACGCCGACATAGAGGTCGACCGTGCCGTTCTCCAATAGCTCCGGCATCCGGCGCTTGTCTGGCATCTGCAGCACCAACCGCACACCGGGCGCCAGGGCCTGCACGCGGGGGACCAGGTCGGGCGCCAGCATCACTGCCGGATTTTCATGCAGCGCCAGCGTGAAGATGCGGGAACTGGACGTCGGGTCGAAATCGCCAGTGGACTGGACCATGGCGGTGAGGTTGGCCAGCACGGCCGACAGCAGGGGTTGTAAGGCCAGGGCGCGGGGCGTCGGCAGGACGCCGCGGCCCGTGGGCGCCGGAATGAACAGCCGGTCGCCAAAGAAGTCGCGCAGGCGGGCCAGGCGCGCGGACAGGGCGGGCTGGCGGATATTGAGCCGCGCCGCCGCCTTGGTGACGTTGCTGTCGATCAGCAGCGCGTCGAACGCCAGCAACAGGTCGACGTCCAGCTTGTTGATGTCTGATGCAGGTGCTGCGTTCACGGGGAGAGGGGGCCTTGTCCGTTGAGCGGCGCCCGGGGGGCGTTGTCGCGGAGGATAGCATGCCCCGCCAGCGATGGTGTCTTCACGCCGGCGGCGGCGCATCGATACCGGCTGGGCTCAGTTGCCGGCGCGGTTGACATAGTCGACCGGCACCCAGGCATAGCCGGCGCCGTCCGCGCGGACATGGCCGATCCCGGGGAAGGGCATATGCGGTACGGCGATCAAGGTCCCGCCTTCCGTGAACCGGCGGAAGGCCTGCGCCCGCACGGCGGCCGCGCGATCCTCATCCTGATCGAAGGCGATGGTGGTGGCGGGCTCGGGAAACTGGACCGCCGCCGAATGCACGATGTCCCCCACGAAGACCAGGGCCTGGCCCCGGCTGGTCAGGGTGAAAAAGGCGCTGCCCGGCGTGTGGCCGGCATGCAGGGTGGCGGTGATGCCGGGCAGGACTTCGCCATCCGCCGCGATGGGCTTCACCTTGCCCGCATCCAGGTAGGGCTTCAGCGCCGTGGCCGCGACGTCGAAATAATGGATGTCGTAGTGGGTGCGCGCCGCATTGCCGCGGTCGAAGAAGAAGTCCAGGTCGGCCTTGCCGACATGGACGGTGGCGTTGGGGAACACCCGCTGTCCCTGGTGGACCAGGCCGCCGGCATGGTCGGAGTGGGCATGGGTGATCAGGATGTCGGTGATCTGGTCCGGGGTGAAGCCGGCCCGGCTCAGGCTTTCCGGCAGTTTGCCGCCCAGCCCGGGGCCGAACATTTCACCCACGCCGGTGTCGACAAGGACCAGGTGGCCCGGCAGCTCGATCAGGAAGGCGTTGATCGACGCCTCGGTCGGCGTGGTCTGGAAGGCACGCGCCAGCAGGGCGTCGATCTTGGCCGGCGTCGTGCGTTTCAGTAGGCTATGCAGGTCGATGGGCACGCTGCCGTCCGACAGGGCGGTGACCGGCACGTCGCCGATTTTCAGGCGGTGGATGTCGGCCCCTTGGGAAACGGGCTGGACGACCGTCGCCTGAAGCGGTGCCTGCTGGGTTGCGACCGGTGACGCGGCGGCGGTCAATGGCGGGATGATGGCAACGGTCAGCAGCAGGCCGGCCGTGCGGATGATGGGGCGGATGATGGAAAGGTGAGACATGAGAGTGTCCTCCGGTTCGGGGACCTTTCATGTATGGGCGGCCGACCTATGCGTGGAGACGCAAACTGTCAATGGGTGTGATCGATTATGTCGATGTGTCGCCGCTAATTCCGCCACCTGCGCATGCCGCCTGAGTCATGCTTCCAATATAGGTTGATAGGGTCGCAGTCGCCATCAACGATGGACAAACCCTTCACATCTTGACCTGCCTTGCAGCCAGGCAACGCCGTCACCGTTGAAATCGGCGCATACCACGGCGCCGCCGTTGCCGGGTTGGGAAGCGAAAGGAACATGGCGGCAAGGAGCACCGCCAGGGCCACAATGGCGTAGAAGCGCCGCCGCCCTCACGCCAGCACCCCGCCCAGGATCAAATCCTGGTGCAGGCCGATCAGTTCTTCCTCGCCCATGCGGCCGGCGGGGTTGTACCAGGTGCACACGCCGGTCAGCATGGCCAGGATGGCGTAGGCGGTGACGGGCGGATCCGTGCGCTTGAACTGGCCCGCGTTCATGCCTTCCTCCAGGATGGCGACCAGCAGGCGCTCATAGTCCCGGCGCATGGCCAGGATGGTGTCGCGGTTCTCGCCTTCCAGGCTGCGCAGTTCCGACCCGCCGATGAACACCTCATCGGTGCGGCGGATGTGGTATGAGACGTGGAAACGGATGAAGCGCCGCAGCCGGTCCAAGGGATCGGCCGCCCCCTCCAGCGCCACCGCCACCTCCGCCGACAATGCCACCATGTGGTCGCGGATGAGGATAAACAGCAGTTCCTGCTTCGACTGGATGTAGTTGTACATCGAGCCGGGCTGGATCCCCACTTCCTGCCCCAGCTGCCGGAGGGTGAAGGCCTCATAGCCATGCCGACGGATCAGCCGCAGACCGGCCGCGCGTATCGCCTCCATCGTCTTGGGCCCCCGGGAGCCCACCGTGCGCACCATGCTGAAAAATCCGATCCCAATTGTTTCCGGGGCTTAGCGCCGCCGGCCCCCGCGACTTTTCGGCCTGCCGCTGGCGGCCGTCAAGATCGCGCCCCATTTGCCCATTAATTCGCTCTTGCGAGCGGCATGAAAGAAACGTATGACCGTTTGTAAATAAGCAATCCCACATTCCCCGAGGGAGGACAAGACCGTCATGTCGATCTCCGCCGCGTTCCCCACCATGGATTTTGGCCTCGGTGAAACCGCCGACATGCTGCGCGACGCCGTCACCGCCTTCGCCAACGCCGAGATCGCGCCGCGCGCGGCGGAGATCGACCGCACCGACCAGTTCCCCATGGAGCTGTGGCGCAAGCTGGGTGACCTGGGCGTGCTGGGTGTGACGGCGGAGGAGGAGTATGGCGGTGCCGCCATGGGCTATGTCGAGCACATGGTGGCGATGGAGGAGATCAGCCGCGCATCGGCCTCCGTGGGCCTCAGCTACGGCGCCCATTCCAACCTGTGCGTCAACCAGATCCGCCTGAACGGCAGCGCTGAACAGAAAGCCCGCTACCTGCCCAAACTGATCTCGGGCAAGCATGTCGGCGCCCTGGCCATGAGCGAGCCGGGTGCGGGGTCCGACGTCGTCTCCATGAAGCTGAAGGCGGAGCGCAAGGGCGACCGCTATGTGCTGAACGGCACCAAGATGTGGATCACCAACGGCCCCGATGCCGACACGCTGGTGGTCTACGCCAAGACCGATCCGTCGGCCGGCCCCAAGGGCATCACCGCCTTCCTGATCGAGAAGGGCTTCGCCGGCTTTTCGTGCGCGCAAAAGCTGGACAAGCTGGGCATGCGCGGCAGCCATACCGGCGAACTGGTGTTCCAGGATTGCGAGGTGCCGGAGGAGAACATCCTGGGCCATCTCGGCGGTGGTGTGCGCGTGCTGATGAGCGGCCTGGACTATGAGCGCGCCGTGCTGGCGGCCGGCCCGCTGGGCATCATGCAGGCCTGCCTGGACGTGGTGGTGCCCTATGTCCATGACCGCGAGCAGTTCGGCCAGCCCATCGGCGAGTTCCAGTTGATCCAGGGCAAGGTGGCCGACATGTATGTCGCCCTCAACTCCGCCCGCGCCTACGTCTATGCCGTCGGCCGGGCGGCGGACGCCAAGAAGATCACCCGCAAGGACGCGGCAGGAGCCATCCTGCTGGCGGCGGAAAGCGCCACCAAGTGCGCGCTGGACGCCATCCAGATCCTGGGCGGCAACGGCTACATCAACGAATACGCCACCGGCCGCCTGCTGCGCGATGCCAAGCTGTATGAGATCGGCGCCGGCACGTCGGAGATCCGCCGCATGCTGATCGGCCGGGAACTGTTCCGCGAAAGCGGCCATTGATCGCCGTCCAGCCGCGTCCGCCCGAATAAGGAAGGGGGAGAACCCGACATGCCCCAGCTGATTTCCCAGATCGACACCCGCACCGCCGCCTTCGCCGACAACGCGGCGGCCATGCGGACCCTGGTCGACCACCTGCACACCACCGTCACCGGCATCAAGCTGGGCGGGGGCGAGAAGGCGCGGGCCAAGCATCTGGCGCGCGGCAAGCTGCTGCCCCGTGACCGGGTGCGCCACCTGCTGGACCCGGGCAGCCCCTGGCTGGAGCTGTCGCAGTTGGCGGCCCATGGCGTCTATAGCGACGATGTGCCCGCCGCCGGCATCCTGACCGGCATTGGCCGCGTCTCAGGGACTGAGTGCGTGGTGGTGGCCAATGACGCCACGGTCAAGGGCGGCACCTACTACCCCCTGACGGTGAAGAAGCACCTGCGGGCGCAGGAGATCGCGCGGGAAAACAACCTGCCTTGCGTCTATCTGGTGGACAGCGGCGGCGCCAACCTGCCCAACCAGGACGAGGTGTTTCCCGACCGCGACCATTTCGGCCGCATCTTCTATAACCAGGCCACCATGTCGGCGGCCGGCATCCCCCAGATCGCCGTGGTCATGGGCAGCTGCACAGCCGGCGGCGCCTACGTTCCCGCCATGGCGGACGAGTCCATCATCGTCCGTAACCAGGGCACCATCTTCCTGGGCGGCCCGCCCCTGGTGAAGGCCGCGACGGGGGAGGTGGTGAGTGCTGAGGATCTGGGGGGCGCCGATGTGCACAGCCGCACCAGCGGCGTCACCGACCATCTGGCCCAGAACGACGCCCATGCGCTCGCCATCGCCCGGCGCATCGTCGCCAATCTGAACCGGGTGAAGACGCCGGCCCTGGCCATCCGCGAGCCGGTGGCGCCCAAATACGCCGCCGAGGAAATCTACGGCATCATCCCCACCGACAGCCGCAAGCCCTTCGACATCCGCGAGATCATCGCCCGCCTGGTCGACGGCTCCGAATTCGATGAGTTCAAGCAGCTATACGGCACTACCCTGGTCTGCGGCTTCGCCCATCTGTGGGGCTATCCGGTGGGCATCATCGCCAACAACGGCATCCTGTTCGCGGAGAGCGCGCTAAAGGGCGCGCATTTCATCGAGCTGTGCAATCAGCGCGGCATCCCCCTGATTTTCCTGCAAAACATCACCGGCTTCATGGTCGGCCAGAAGTATGAGAACGCCGGTATCGCCAAGGACGGCGCCAAGCTGGTGACGGCGGTGGCCTGCGCCAAGGTGCCGAAGTTCACCGTCATCATCGGTGGCAGCTTCGGTGCAGGGAATTACGGCATGTGCGGCCGGGGCTATTCCCCGCGCTTCCTCTACATGTGGCCCAATGCCCGCATCAGTGTCATGGGCGGGGAGCAGGCGGCCGGCGTGCTGGCCACCGTGAAGCGCGACGGCCTGGAATCCCAAGGCAAGAGCTGGAGTGCCGAGGAGGAGGAGGCGTTCAAGGCCCCCATCCGCGCCCAGTACGAGCACCAGGGCCATCCCTATTACGCCAGCGCCCGCCTGTGGGACGATGGCATCATCGACCCCGCCGAGACGCGCATGGTGCTGGCGCTGTCCCTGTCCGCCGCCTTGAACGCCGCCCCTGACGCCAATAGGGTGGAGAAGACCACCTACGGCGTCTTCCGGATGTGAGGTCAAGACGATGAATGACGTTCTTGCCATGGTGGATGAGGCGGGGATCGCCACCGTCACCCTGAACCGGCCCGCCCTGCACAACGCCTTCAACGAGGATGTGATCGCGGAGCTGACCGCGCTGTTCGAACGGCTGGGCGCCGACCCGCTGGTGCGGGTGGTCCTGCTGCGCGGCACCGGCCCCAGCTTCTCCGCCGGTGCCGATCTTGACTGGATGCGGCGCATGGCGGGGTACAGCCGGGACCAGAACCATGCCGACGCGCTGGGTCTGGCCACCCTGCTGCGCACCCTGAACAACTGCCCCAAGCCCACCATCGCCGTGGTGCACGGGGCGGCTTATGGCGGCGGCGTGGGCCTGGTCGCCTGCTGTGATATGGCGGTGGCCGCCGAGGGGGCCACCTTCTGCCTGTCGGAGGTCAAGCTGGGCTTGATCCCCGCCACCATCGGACCCTATGTCGTCGCCGCGATGGGGGAACGCGCCTGCCGCCGCTATTTCCTGACGGCGGAGCGCTTCAGCGCCACGGAGGCACAAGCCCTGGGCCTGGTGCACCAGGTGGTGCCGGCCGACCAGCTGGATACCGCCGTCGCCGCGCTGGTGAAGCGGCTGGGCGAGGGGGGGCCGGCGGCGCAGCGGGCGGCCAAGGATCTGATCTTCGCCTGCGCCAACCGGCCGGTGGACGACGATCTGGCCAGCGACACGGCCGAGCGCATCGCCCGCATCCGGGCCAGTGACGAGGGGCGGGAGGGCGTGGCCGCCTTCCTGGAAAAGCGCAAGGCCAGCTGGGTTCGCCCGCCTGCAGGGGACAAGTGATGATGATCGACACGCTGCTGATCGCCAACCGCGGCGAAATCGCCTGCCGCATCATCCGCACGGCCCGCCGCCTGGGCATCCGCACGGTGGCGGTCTACTCCGACGCTGACGCCGGCGCCCTGCACGTGGCGCTGGCGGATGAGGCCGTGCGCATCGGCGCAGCACCAGCGCGCGACAGCTATTTGCGCATGGACGCCGTGCTGGACGCGGCCGCCCGCACCGGCGCGCAGGCCATCCACCCCGGCTATGGTTTCCTGTCGGAAAACGCTGGTTTCGCCGAAGCGTGCGCCGCGTCCGGCCTGATCTTTGTCGGCCCGCCGGCCAGCGCCATCCGGGCCATGGGTGGCAAGTCGGAGGCCAAGGCCCTGATGGAAACCGCCGGCGTACCCCTGGTACCCGGATATCACGGGGAGGAGCAGAACAGCGGCGTGCTGGCGTCCGAGGCGGCGCGCATCGGCTATCCCGTGCTGATCAAGGCGTCGGCGGGCGGCGGTGGCAAGGGCATGAAGGTCGCCACCTCGGCGGAAGAGTTCCATGAGCAGCTGGCCTCCGCCAAGCGCGAGGCCCAGGCGGCCTTTGGCGACGACCGGGTGCTGATCGAAAAGTACCTGGCCCGGCCCCGCCACGTGGAAATCCAGGTGTTCGCCGACGGCCACGGCAATTGCGTCTATCTGTTCGAGCGCGACTGCTCCATCCAGCGCCGCCACCAGAAGGTGGTGGAGGAGGCGCCGGCGCCCAACCTGCCCAAGGGATTGCGGGAGGAGATGGGGGCGGCGGCGGTCGCCGCCGCCAAGGCCATCGGCTATGTCGGCGCCGGCACGGTGGAATTCCTGCTGGACCCGGTGGAGACCGGCGGCGACGGCCGCTTCTACTTCATGGAGATGAACACCCGGCTGCAGGTGGAGCATCCGGTGACGGAATACATCACCGGCCAGGATTTGGTGGAGTGGCAGCTTCGGGTCGCGGCCGGCGGCGTCCTGCCGCTGACCCAGGACCAGCTGGCGGTGCACGGCCACGCCATCGAGGTGCGGCTGTATGCCGAGGATCCGGACAAGGGCTTCCTGCCCCAGACCGGCACCCTGTCGCATCTGCGCTTCCCCGAGGCGGGGCCTCATGTGCGGGTGGACACCGGCGTGCGCCAGGGCGACGCCATCTCCATCCATTACGACCCCATGATCGCCAAGCTGATCGTCTGGGATGTGGACCGGCCCGCCGCGGTGCGGCGCCTGCGCCAGGCGTTGGCGGCGACGGAGGTTGGCGGCCTGGCGGCCAACGTCCCCTTCCTGGCGGCCATCGCCGCCCATCCGGCTTTCCTGGAGGCCGACCTCGACACCCGCTTCATCGAACGTCACCAGGCCGACCTGCTGCCCCCACCCGCCGTTCCCTCGGGAGACACGCTGGCCTTGGCGGCCCTGGGCGTGCTGCTGGAGCGTCAAGCGGAAACGATGGCCGGGGCCGCCCGCACCAATGACCCATGGAGCCCATGGGCCAGCGGCGCGAGTTGGCGGCTGAATGACGCCGTGCCGGAGATCCTGACCTTCCGGGACGGGCGCGAGGGCGGTGAGCCCCAGGAGGTGCGGGCCGCCCACCGGCGCGACGGCGACTTTGACGTCACGCTGCCGGACGGGAGCGAGGTGCGGGCCCAGGCCCGCTTCGACGCCGAGGGCCGGCTGGTGGCGGAAATTGGCGGTCGGCGTCTGGCTGTCGGCTGGTCGCGCCGTGGAATGGAATTGGACCTTTTCCGGCCGGGCCACCACGACCGTCTGATCCTGATCGATCCGCTGGACGTGGGGGAGGTCGACGCCGCTGGTGCGGGCCACCTGGTGGCGCCCATGCCGGGCAAGATCATCGCCGTGCTGGTGGCCGCCGGTAACAGGGTCGAGAAGGGGCAGGGCCTGATCGTGCTGGAGGCCATGAAGATGGAACACACCATCAAGGCGCAGGGCCCCGGCACGGTCCAGACCGTGCGCTATGCCGTGGGCGACCAGGTGCCCGATGGCGCCGAATTGATCATCGTGGCGGGGGACGAGGCATGACCGGCACTACCGTGCGTATCGTCGAGGTCGGGCCCCGCGACGGGCTGCAGAATGAGGCCGCATTGGTGCCCACCGACACCAAGGTGGCCCTGATCGACCGCTTGGCGGCCACCGGCCTGGCGGTGGTGGAGGCCGGCGCCTTCGTGTCGCCCAAATGGGTGCCGCAGATGGCCGATACCGCCGCCGTGCTGGCCCAAATCCGGCGGCCGACCGGTGTCAGCTTCCCCGTGCTGGTGCCCAATGAACGGGGGCTGGCCCAGGCCCTGGCCGCCGGGGTGACGGAGATCGCCGTCTTCGCCGCCGCGTCGGAGGCGTTTTCCCAGCGCAACATCAACTGTTCCATCGCCGAAAGCCTGGACCGCTTCGCCCCCGTGGCCCGCCAAGCGCGGGACGCGGGCGTCACGGTGCGCGGCTATGTCTCCTGCGTGCTGGGCTGCCCCTATGAGGGCGCCATCGATCCCGCCAAGGTGGCGGAGGTGTCGGCCCACCTGCTGGAGCTGGGCTGCGCGGAGATTTCCCTGGGCGACACCATCGGTGTGGGCACGCCCGCCAAGGCCCAGGCGCTTATCCGTCGCGTGGCCCGGGATGTCCCCGTGGCCCAGTTGGCCGCCCATTTCCACGACACCTACGGCCAGGCGCTGGCCAACCTGCTGGCCTGCCTGGATGAGGGCATCCGCATCATCGACAGTTCGGTGGCGGGCCTGGGCGGCTGCCCCTACGCCAAGGGCGCCACCGGCAATGTGGCGACGGAGGACGTGGTCTACATGCTGGAAGGGCAGGGCCTGTCGACGGGTGTGGACCTGGATGCCCTGGCCGCCATCGGTGGCTGGATCTCGACCTCCATCAACCGTCCCAACGCCAGCCGCGCCGGCCGCGCCTTGCTGGCCAAGGCGGGGTGAGGTCGGGAGAGGCGCCTGGGAGATGTGCCCAGGAGATGTGCCCGGGACAGGTGATTGACAAAATTTGCCAATCTCCTAGCATGAGGTCTCCGCTATGGAGTTGTGCTCATGCCGACTATGAACGTCAGCCTTTCCAATGAATTCATTGAATTCGTTGAAGGGGAAATCGCCACGGGTGAATATGGCACGGCGTCTGAAGTCGTGCGTGACGCCCTGCGACTTCTCCGTCGGCAGCGTGCCGCACATGAGGAAAAGCTGGCCATTCTTCGTCGAGAGATCACCATCGGGTGGGATGAGGCTGACGCTGGTCAATTTTCCGACAAATCGGTCCTGGATATTGACGCGGAGTTGGATCGCGAAGGCCAGATACCTGGATGATGCGATATCGGCTGACCTCCAAGGCGGCTGTGGATATCGCTGAAGTCTTGCGGCATAGCGAGCGCATGTTTGGCCCTACGCAGCGACATCGGTATGCCGCGCTTATCCACAAGGCGATAACCATGGTCGCTGCGGAGCCTGATAGGCCCGGCTCACGGTCGCGGCCTGAAATACGGCCTGGGCTGCGCTCACTTCACATTGAATATGCGGCAGGTAGGCGCGGCGCGGCATCCCACCTGCTCTACTATCGTGTGGGATCTGAAGAAATCATCGTGCTTCGTCTTCTGCACGAAGCGATGGACGCCAGTCGGCACTTCCCCGCCATGATGGAATAGAAACGAATTAACCGAACTCCCTGCAATAAACCATGGATCGGCCTCCGTCTAACGGTCAGGCTCCGTCTTGCCACAGCCAAGCTACTGGACATCCGGTGGTGGGGCGGTAGAAGATGGACGCGGCACGAGCCCGATGACAGGGCCGGCCGCATTTTTCGGGCAGAGCTGGCGGCAAAGACCGGCCTGCCCATACTCAACTTCGGGGAGTAGCGCACAATGTCTTTCACCCACGGAATCCGTCGACGATCCCGTCCGCGGGGATATGTCCCTGCCGCTCCCGGCCCGTCCGGCACCAGGGAAGCGCGCGTTTGTAGTTGATCTATCCACGGTCATCCTCCGCCGCTGAACATCCCATACCCCTATGACCGCTCGGGCGCCCGAAGGACGCGCGCGCGGAATTGTCCGTTACCGGCTGTGCCCATGGTTCCAGTCGCCGGTCACGATCGATTCCGCCCGATGGACGCTTTCTTCACCGGCTTGGGCCCGCCAGCGGTTTCGCGGATCGAAAGGTAGAAGAATTCCATGAGCAGCACCGTCACCAAACCCTCCTCCCTCACCGGCGCCCCGACCACCAACAAAGCCCTACTGAATTGGGTTGAGGAGGTCGCCGCCCATTGCCAGCCGGCCGCCATCCATTGGTGCGACGGCAGCCAGGAGGAATACGACAGGCTGTGCGAGGAGATGGTGGCCCAGGGCACCTTCATCCGGCTGAACCCGTCCAAGCGCCCCAACTCCTTCCTCTGCCGGTCCGACGCCGGCGACGTGGCCCGGGTGGAGGACCGCACTTTCATCTGCACGCCCACCCCGGAAGAGGCCGGCCCCACCAACAACTGGACCGACCCGGATGAGATGCGCCAGACGCTGCAGGGCCTGTTCAAGGGCAGCATGCGCGGCCGCACCCTGTATGTCGTGCCCTTCAGCATGGGCCCCCTGGGCTCCCCCATCTCGCACATCGGGGTGCAGTTGTCCGACAGTCCCTATGTCGCCGTGAACATGCGCGTCATGACCCGCATGGGCGACGCCGTGCTGCGTCAGCTGGGCGATGGCGACTTCGTGAAGTGCCTGCATTCCGTGGGCGCGCCGCTGGCCCCGGGCAAGAAGGACGTGGCCTGGCCTTGCAACGCCAAGCACAAGTACATCGTCCACTTCCCCGAAACGCATGAGATCGTCAGCTATGGCTCCGGCTACGGCGGCAACGCGCTGCTGGGCAAGAAGTGCTTCGCCCTACGCATCGCCTCCGTCCTGGGGCGTGAGGAGGGCTGGCTGGCCGAACATATGCTGATCCTGGGTGTGGAAAGCCCGGAAGGGGAGAAGACCTACGTCGCCGCCGCCTTCCCCTCCGCCTGTGGCAAGACCAATTTCGCCATGATGGTGCCGCCGGCGGCCTTCGACGGCTGGAAGGTGCGCACCATCGGCGACGATATCGCCTGGATCAAGCCGTCGCCTGACGGCACGCTGCGCGCCATCAATCCGGAGGCGGGGTTCTTCGGCGTGGCGCCGGGCACCAGCCTGAAGTCCAACCCCAACGCCCTGATGACGCTGCACGCCAACGTCATTTTCACCAACTGCGCCCTGACCGATGATGGCGACGTCTGGTGGGAAGGCCTGACCGACACCCCGCCGGACCACCTGATCGATTGGGAGGGCAAGGACTGGACGCCGGCCAGCGGCCGCAAGGCGGCCCACCCCAACGCGCGCTTCACCGCGCCGGCCAGCCAGTGCCCCAGCATCGACCCGGCCTGGGAGGATCCGGCCGGCGTGCCTATCAGCGCCTTCATCTTCGGCGGACGCCTGTCGCGCACCTTCCCCCTGGTGTTCGAGACCCGCGGCTGGAATGAGGGTGTCTATTGGGCGGCCACCTTGGGTTCGGAGGCCACCGCCGCCGCCGTGGGCCAGGCCGCCATCCGCCGCGACCCCTTCGCCATGCTGCCCTTCTGCGGCTACAACATGGCGGAGTATTGGCGGCACTGGCTGGACATGGCTGGCAAGCTGGCGGATCTGCCGCGCATCTATCGTGTCAACTGGTTCCGCAAGACCCCGGACGGCAAGTTCGCTTGGCCGGGCTTCGGCGACAACATGCGGGTGCTGAAGTGGATCGTGGACCGCGTGCGCGGCCGAGCCGTGGATAGCGGCGAAAGCCTGTTCGGCCTGACGCCGCGCTATGAGGATCTGACATGGACGGGCCTGGACTTTGGTCCGGAGCAGTTCGACGCCGTCATGGCCGTGGACCCGGTGGAGGCCGAGACCGAACTGCGCGACCAGTCGGAACTGTTCGGGCGCTTCGGCGGTGACACGCCGCAGGAGCTGATCGATCAGCAGGACGCCCTGCTGGATCGCCTGACGCAGGACCGTGCAGCGGCCTGAGGGCACTTTCCGACTTGTCTTGCGCAACGCCCGGATGGTTCGCCATCCGGGCTTTTTTATTTTTGATATATTTGATCGAATTCTGAAAAATCTCTTGATCAACCGTCGGCATCGACGATATCCCGCCGGGACGGGCAATATAAAGAATTATAGTTTGGTAAATTTGCCGCATTGAGATTCGGTTTTTATTGTGCCACCAAAGATAGATTTGGATGGAAAAGTCCGCCAGTATGGTGAGAATGCGCTGGACGGTTGTGAAACGTCTACGCGCTTCGCCGTGCGGCAGGATGTCTGCCAGCCAGGAGAAGGCACGCCCATGGACAAGCTTTCCCAGACCCCGTCAGACCCCGCCCCCCCACCCCAGCGCGATGGGCAACAATGGGCTTGGCAGATTGTGGAGTCGGCACCGACAGCCCTGGTCATGATCAACGGCCAGGGCCGTATTGATATGGTCAACGCGCAGGCGGAACGGGTTTTTGGGTATTCACGCGGCGAGATGCTGGGGCAAGCCATAGAAATGCTGGTGCCGGAGCGGTTCCGGGCGACGCATCCCGGTCTGCGCGCGTCGTTCTTCGCCATGCCGACCTCCCGCCCCATGGGCGCGGACCGGGACCTTTTCGGGCTGCGCCGGGACGGCACCGAATTTCCCATCGAAATCGGGCTTAACCCGATACAGACGGAGGCCGGGGTGATGGTGCTTTCCACCATCGTGGACATCACATCGCGCAAACGTCTGGAAGAACGCTTCCGCCGCGTGATCGAGTTCGCCCCCAACGCCATGGTCATGACCAACAGCCAGGGCCGCATCGAAATGGTCAATGCCCAGACCGAGGTGCTGTTTGGCTATTCGCGGGAGGAGTTGCTGGGCCAGCTTATCGAAGTTCTGGTTCCCCACCGTTTCCGAGGGGATCATCCCGGCAGGCGCGCCGATTTCTTCGCCACGCCGTCTTCCCGGCCCATGGGCGCCGGCAGGGATCTGTTCGGGTTGCGCCGTGATGGTGGCGAATTCCCCGTGGAGATCGGCTTGAACCCGATCGAAACCGATGAGGGGACGATGGTGCTGTCGGCCATCGTGGATATTTCGGATCGCAAACAGCGGGAGGAGCGTGTCCGCGCCTCGCTGAAAGAGAAAGAGACGCTGCTCGCGGAAATCCATCATCGCGTGAAAAACAACCTGCAAATTATTGACAGCCTTCTCAACTTGCAGCGCCTTCGGATTTCCGATGAGGGCGTGAGGGCGATGCTGTCCGATGCCCAGAACCGGGTCAGTTCCATGGCCCTCATCCACCAAACCCTGTACCAGTCCAAGAACTTCCAGGCGGTCGATTTCGGGAAATTCATCAACGCCCTGGTGCCGATCCTGATCGGCGCCTATGCCAAAACCCCCGAAGCCTGCCGCATTTCGGTGAACGCGCAGGAGGTGGCGATCCCGCTCAACGCCGCCATACCCTGCGGCCTGATCGTGAACGAACTGATCTCCAACGCCCTGAAGCATGCCTACGTGGATGGCCGCCAGGGCGAAATAAGCATCGAATTGCGGGATGAGGGAACAGGCCTGGCCCGCCTGTCGGTGACGGATGACGGCGTCGGTCTTCCCCCGGACCTGGACCTGGCGCAAACGGGAACGCTGGGCTTGCAACTGGTCACGCTGTTGGCCGACCAATTGGATGCCGAACTGGACGTGCACCGCGCCGCGCCTACGCGTTTCGTCCTGCGGTTCCCCAAGGAGCCCATAAAATGAGTGGGGCGCAAGAGCAGGCCACCAGCGTATTGATCGTCGAGGATGAGCGGATCATTGGCTTCAACTTGCGTCTGCAACTCGTTGCGCTCGGTTATCGTGTCACCGCCGTCGCGGCGTCGGGCGATCAGGCGCTGAAACGCATCCACGAACAACGCCCCGACGTCGTGCTGATGGACATTCACATCGATGGCGACATGGATGGCATCGATACCGCCGCGCGCATTCCCGATGATTGGCGCATTCCCGTCATTTACCTGACCGCCTATGCCGAGCAGAGCACCTTGGACCGGGCCAAGACGACGCGGCCATTCGGCTATCTTCTGAAACCCTTTTCAGAGCGGGAACTGCACGCCACCATACAGATGGCCCTGGAACGGCGCCGGGTGGAGGAGGCGCTCCGGGAAAGCGAGAAGCGCCTCAGCTTGGCCCTGGATGCCGCGGACATGGGGTGCTGGGAATTGGAACTGCCCACCCGGCGCATGGTGCGGAACATCCGCGCCAACAGCATCTTGGGCCTTCCCCCGGAAGAGGTGGCCGGATCGTGGGATGCTTTCCTCAACCGGATCCATGAGGAAGACCGCCATGCGGTCGACCGGGCGTTCAGCCAGGCCGGCTTCACCGACCAGGCGCAGGTGTTGGCTTTCCGCAGCGTCCTGACCAATGGAACCGTCCGCTGGCTCAAGACCCGGGCCAAGCGCTTCCCGTCCCCCACCAACGGGGCCGCCTTTGGGGATGTGCTGGCAGCGGGCGATGAGGCCAAGGTCGTCGGCGTCGTGCAGGACATCACCGAACAACGCGCCGTGGAGGACGAACTTCGCAAAGCGGCGACGGTGTTTGAAACCACCCACGATGGCATCCTCATCCTTGACGTGGACATGACCGTGCTTGCGGTCAACCCGGGCTATTGCGCGATGACCGGATATACCCTGGCCCAATCGCGGGGCCGCCCCGTGCCCATGGTGTCGGCCCAGTCGGCGGATTTTTCCGCGTCCGTGGAACGGGCGCTACGCCGGGAAGGCCATTGGCGGGGAGAAATCGCCGCCAACCATCGTGATGGTCACCCGTTGGCGCTGACGGTTGAGATCGCGGCCGTCAAGGATGCCAATGGCCTGTTCGCCCATCACGTCATGGTGATCACGGACATAACCGCCATCCGGCAAACCCAGCGCAAGCTCCAGCATCTGGCGCACTACGATCACCTGACCAATCTGCCCAATCGCCTGCTTGCCGCCGAGCGCTTGGAACAGGCCATCCATGGCGCCATGGCGCGGCAGCAGCGCATCGGCCTGCTGTTTGTCGACATCGACCACTTCAAGACGGTGAATGACACGCTGGGCCATGGCGTTGGTGATCAACTGCTGTGCGCGGTGGCCCAGCGCCTGCGCGACACCCTGCGGCCGGACGATACGGTGGCCCGCCTGGGGGGTGACGAATTCATGGTCATCCTGGAAGGCATCGACCGGCCGGAAACCGCTGCCGGTATGGCGGAGAAAATCCTCGCCGCGCTGGCGGTTCCCATCACGCTGGAACCGCATGAATTGGCCATGTCGGCCAGCATCGGGATCAGCCTGTTTCCGGAAAACGGGCGGACGCGCGATGACCTGATCCGCGCCGCGGACACCGCCATGTATGCCGCCAAGGATCTGGGCCGGCAGGGGTACGCGTTCTACACGCCGCAGATGACGATAGACGCCGTGGCCTTCATGACCAGCCTCAGCGACCTGCGTCGTGGCCTGGAGCGGGGGGAACTGGTGCTGCACTATCAGCCTCAGGTCACCCTGGACACGGGGGCCGTCGTCGGTGTCGAGGCGCTGATCCGCTGGCAACATCCCGACCGGGGCCTTCTTGGCGCTTACGACGTCATCCCCATCGCCGAGCAGAGCGGGCTGATCATCGAGATCGGCACCTGGGTCCTGCGCCAGGCATGCCGGCAGGCGCAAGCGTGGCGGGACGCCGGGCTGCCGGCCTTGCGCATTGCCGTCAATGTGTCAGCGCGACAATTCTCCTCCGGCAATCTGCCGTTGCTGGTATCCAGCATCCTGCAAGACACCGGCCTGCCGGCCGAGGCGCTGGAGATTGAGATCACGGAAAGCACCCTGCAAAGCGGGTACCGCACGATCAAGGTCGCCGAAGAGCTTCAGCAGATGGGGATCGTTCTGGCGATAGATGATTTTGGCACGGGATATTCCAGCCTGGGGTCGCTCAAGGCGCTGCCGATAACCCGCCTGAAAATCGACGCGTGCTTCATCCGGGAACTTCCCGACAATGACGATGACAAGGCCATCTGCGACGCGATCATCGCCATGGCGCAGCGCCTGCGGCTGGAAGTCATCGCCGAAGGGGTGGAAACGCCGGCGCAGCGTGCCTTCCTCCGCGAACGCGGCTGTAGTGAAGCGCAAGGCTACTTGTTCCATCGGCCCATGCCGGCTGACGCCATCGCGGCCTTGTTCATTGATGGTGACCACCGTCGCGCTACTGAATAGGAATGCCGTCGAAAAGTCCCCGGATGCTTTGCCATCCGGGGCTTTCCAGGGGTGGGGCTACCGATCAATAACTCAGTAGTGCGGGGCCCAATAAACGAAGGCGACGGTGTTCCATGAGGCCGGGCCATTGGGGCGGCCGCCGGCATCCTGGCCACCGATGACGAAGCCCGACAGGCTGGGATCGTCGAAGGGGATTTTCACCACGGTGGAGGGGGCGTAGCCGCCGCCGGGATCGTAGGACATGGTGATGTTCACGGTCCGGCCTTTACCGGGCGGCAGGATCAACTGGCCAACCAGCTTGTTGTCCTGGGCGCCCGTTCCGGTCCAGGTGACCGGCGCCTGGCCAGTGGCCTCGATCACGATGCGCTGGGCCCAATAGGCTGAATTGGTGAAGCCATTGATCTTGATCGTCGTGCCATCGGGCACTGGGAAGGTGGCGGTATTGTACATGCGTTCCTCCGGGGCTTGAGGTTGCCGCTCGACAACCTTCGCGCGCATAAACGAGGAACCACCCATACATCGTTTAGCGGGTATTTCATACAAAATTAGGTTATGAGGGTTGTGTTCTGTCCCCCTACGCGGTGCCGCTGTCGCGCGCGGTTCCCATGCTACCCGCCGTTGCCGCTGCCACGCCGCCGTGAAACGCGCTAAGATCGGCACGGGAAAACCCTGGCAGGAGAAGGAAAGCGGCATGACCCATCGCACCGCCGATCTTGTCGACGCCTATGAGGACAGCCTGCAAAGCTGTGAGATCCAGTTCCGTTCCTTCGGGGGCCGTACGGCCTTTCACGGCCCCATCCGCACCGTGCGTTGCCATGAGGACAACGCCCTGCTGAAGCACACGCTGTCGGAGGCGGGGGAGGGCGCGGTGCTGGTGGTGGACGGCCACGGGTCCCTGCGCACCGCCCTTGTGGGCGATATCATCGCCGGCTTGGCCTACAAGCACGGCTGGGCTGGGCTGGTGCTATGGGGGGCCGTGCGCGACAGCGCGGCGTTGGCCAACATCGACATCGGAATCAAGGCCCTGGGCACCAATCCGAAGAAAAGCACCAAGACGGGGGCTGGCCAACTGGATGTGCCGCTGTCCTTCGGTGGCACCCATTTCACCCCCGGCGCTTGGCTCTACGCCGACGAGGACGGTATCGTCGTCAGCGCCACGCGCTTGTGATGTCCTCCAACGCCCGGCCGCCACATCCTTGGGCCTGGTTTCCACGGCCCGCGCCCCGCGGTGCCCGGCACCGGCGGACCTGTCAGCCGGGCAGCGGAATGAACTCCTTGTCGTCCAGGTCCGGCAACTTCATGCGGCCGGCGCGCCAGTCGGCCTTGGCCTGCTCGATCCGCTCCTTGCGGGAGGAGACGAAGTTCCAGTCGATGTAGCGGTCGCCCAGCGGCTCCCCACCCAGCAGCATGACCACGGCCGGCGTCGTCGCGGTGAACAGCACCGGCTGGCCGGGGGTGAACACCAGCATGTGGCCGGCCTCGACCGTGCGGCCCTCCACCTCCACCGAGCCGACGGCGACATAGGCCGCCCGCTCCGGATATTCCGCCGGCAACTGCGCCTTGGTGCCGGGCTGCAGCACCCAGTGCACGTAGAACAGGGGGGAGTGGGTCTTGACCTTGGCCTCGGCGCCGAAGGCCTTGCCCGCCACCAGGCGGGCCCACAGGCCGCCATGTTCATAGGTCGGCAGGTCGTCCGGGCCATGGTGATGGAAACTGGGGGCCGTCTCCTCGTCCGCCTCGGGTAGGGCGACCCAGGCCTGGATGCCATGCAGGGCGCCGCCCTCGGCCCGCGCCTTCTCGAAGCGTTCGGAATGGGTGATGCCGCTGCCGGCCGTCATCCAGTTGACCTCGCCGGGACGGATGGCCTGTTCGGAGCCCACGCTGTCGCGGTGCATGATTTCGCCATCGAACAGGTAGGTGACGGTGGAAAGACCGATATGGGGGTGCGGGCGCACGTCGCGCTCCAGCGGGATGCCCTGGGGGAAATCAACCGGCCCCATATGATCGAAGAAGACGAAGGGGCCGACATGGCGGCGCTGGGCCACGGGCAGGATGCGCCCGACCTCGAATCCGCCCAAGTCGCGCCGCCTCTGGTCGATGACGAGTTCGATCATGATTGCCCGCTCCCTTTTTCAATGGCGCGAAAGCATGCCAAGGACCCGCCGCCGGATCAACCGACCGGGCGTGTGGCGCCACGCTTCATTCCAGGTGACGCAACAGGGCGGTGGCGGTGCTGCCCGCCAATTTGGCATCCTGGGACACCGGTGGCCCGCGGTCATTCCCGCTGGGGGCGATCGCGACCGGGTCTCCGTCATAAGAACCATCCCTGGGGAGGACGTACCTGAATGCTGACTGTCGACATGGCCGACCTGCCCGCGCTGGCGGGGCGTGACCTTGGGTGCTCCGACTGGATGGTGGTGGACCAGGGGCGCATCGACCGTTTCGCCGACGCCACGGACGATCACCAGTGGATCCACGTGGACGTGCCGCGCGCCACGCAGGAATTGGGCGGCACCATCGCCCATGGCTTCCTTACCCTCTCCCTGCTGGCGGCCATGAGTTATCAGACCCTGGAGGTGCGCGACGCGAGGCGGGGGGTGAATTATGGCTTCAACAAGATCCGCTTCCTGGCGCCCGTGCCGGCCGGTGCCCGCGTCCGTTCCCGCCAGACCCTGGACACGGTTGAGGAAAAGGCCGGGGGCCTGATCCTGACCCGCACCGTTACCATCGACATCGAGGGCCAGGAAAAGCCGGCACTCGTGGCCGAATGGCTGACCGCCGTCTATCGCTGAAGTCCAGTGAAGCATCCGGCCAAAGGCCTATATGAGGAAAAACAGGCTTCTTAGTTTCATGCAATCATTTGATAAAATAATGATCTGTTAAGATGGGCATACGCAAATGAAGGATGAGATGATGCCCAATTATGGCCATATTGATGAGGTCAACTCCGCCTGGTAGCGGCAGGCGCATCGTTTTCATGAGATGCCCGCCGTACACGAATACGGAGGAAGAACCATGAATACCCGTCTTCTCCTGAGTGGTGCCGCCCTGGCGGCTCTGATCGCCGGCACGGCCAACGCCCAGATCATTGGTGGTCATGCCGCCGGCGCCGTCACCGGTACCTTGAACGGCACAATGAGCGCGCCCACTGTGGGTTCGGTGGGCGGCGGTTCGCTGATCACGCGGCAGGCTGGCGGCACCGCCGCCGCCGTCGCGGCGGATGGCGTGACGGACAAGGCTGCGACCGCGACGCGGGCCACCGTCGATGCCGCCAAGGCCAATGCCGATGAGGCCGGCAACACGGTGACGAACACGGCCGCGACCACCCAGGATGTCGAGAATGGCACCGTCGCCGGCGCCATGGGGGTGACCAACGGCACCGCCACGGGGGCCACCCAAACCACCGGCAGCACCAATGCCACCGTTGGCGCCACCCAGGGGCCCACCGTCCTCAACGGTAATGTTGGCGCCTCGGCCAGCACCAGCGGTTCCCAGCGCCACAGTGACGTCTCCGGCACCGGCACCACCGCCGTGCAGGCTCAGACCGACGTCTCGGCCGCCGGCACCTCAGCCAATGTCACCGGTTCCGCCGGCGCCGTGACCCGCACCAGCGTCACTCCCCGCTAGAGCGGATCGCCCGAAGGCGGAATCGCCTTTGGGCGTGAAGCCGCTCGCGGACAGACTGAGCTATAGCCGGCTGTGGTTCCGATTAAACGCAGCCGGCTATAGAGTGCGATCGGTTCAGCTGGAAACAACTGAACCGTGAATCGCACGACGTGACAAAGTTTAGAGTCTTTCCGGCGATTCAACGAAAGCCGGAAAGACTCTAAATCCCAGGGGCCTGTTGAGAGGAGGGGCGGGGGTGGTCGACGGGCCGACCCGCCCATTTCCCATGACCAATCCCCATGACCACAATGTCGCGTTCCGGCGATCGCCTGTCCATGCTAGATCGGATCAAGGGCGCCCGTCGGGGGCGTTGGGTGGGAAAGAGAGGCGCGCCATGACGTGGAAGGGCGTGGGCAAGGTGATCAACATCGTGCTGTTGATCGCCATTGTGATCCTGATGCCGCTCTTGATTCGTCTGGCGATTGAGAAACCGTCCCTGCGGAACGTCTCTCCAATCCTGATCCTGCTTGTGGTCGGCGCCAAAACCATCCTGCGTATGACGGGATGGCGGGGTCGCATAAGCCAGGCGCGCTCCGCTGGGATGTAGGGCGGACCGCGTGGTCGCGTTCCGCCATCAGGCGCACCGTCAGGCCGCTCCCGCTTCCCCTATTTCAGTTGAAGACGATGGTCTTCTGTCCCGTCACCAGGATGCGGCGTTCGATGTGCCAGCGCACGGCGCGGGCCAGGACGGCGCATTCGATGTCGCGGCCGATATCCACCAAATCCTCCGGGGTCTGGGTGTGGTCCACCCGCTCGATACCCTGCTCGATGATGGGCCCTTCGTCCAGGTCGGTGGTCACGTAGTGGGCGGTGGCGCCGATGAGCTTCACGCCGCGGGAGTGGGCCTGGTGATAGGGCTTGGCCCCCTTGAAGCTGGGCAGGAAGGAATGGTGGATGTTGATGCAGCGCCCCGCCAGCTGGCCGCACAGATCAGCTGACAGAATCTGCATGTAGCGGGCCAGCACCACCAGGTCGGCCCCCGACTTGCTCACGATGTCCATGAAGGCCGCCTCCTGCGCCGCCTTGTCCCCCTTCAGGGGCAGGTGGTGATAGGGGATGCCGCTCCATTCCACGAAGGACCGCATGTCGTCATGGTTCGAGATGACCGCCGGGATGTCGATGGGCAGGGAACCGGACCTGGCCCGGTGCAGCAGGTCATACAGGCAGTGGCCGAACCTGGACACGGCGATGACCACCTTGGGCTTCACCGTCATGTCCACCAGTTGCCAGTCCATGTGGAAGCGACGGGCGATCAGCTTGAAACCCTGGCGGAGGCTATCCAGGTCGGGGAAGCCCGGCCCATCCGGCCGGAAGGCAGTGCGCATGGAAAAGCTGTTGGTCAGCTGATCATTGAAGTGGTTGGACTCGGTGATCGAGGCGTCGTTGTCCGCCAGATAGCTGGAGACGGCGGCCACCACGCCCTTCACGTCGGGGCAGGTCAGGACCAGGACGTAGGGGCTGTGCAGGGCGGGGGTCTTCTGCGACGTCACGGCGAACTATTCCTTAAGGCGGGCAGGCTGTATTTGGAAGGAAGTTGCCCGGGTCTAGCATAAACCACGGCCGGAACACAGCCCCGCGCGGACGCATAACGGTCATCCCCGCCCTCAACTCCTTTCCGTCAGATCATGGGCTATCTGGCGGGCGGTTGCCTGCAACAGGCCTATGGTTTCAGGCAAGGTCCGGGTGAGGGGCGTGTGCTGGACGAAGGGGACGGTCAGGGCCGCCACCGCGGCACCGGTGCCGCCGCCCGTGGTGCCAATGACGGGCGCGGACAGGTCCATGACCCCCATGACATAGTCGCTGGCCGCCTGTTCATAGCCTTGGGCCCGCACAGTGGCGGCCCGCTCGGCGAAGGATGCCACGCGATCGGGGCCCACCGCCCGCTCCAGCATGGCGCGCCAGGCGGCCTGCACGGGCGGAGGCTGGAAGGCGTACAGCACCATGCCGGACGTGGCCTCCACCAGGCTGCGGTGATATCCCGGCCGGACGGAGAAACCCAGGTGCCCCGGGTTTTCGATGCGCGCCACCACCACCATCTGGTCGTCGGACGCCACCGCCAGATGGCACGACTGACCGATGGCCAGGGTCAGGTCCCGCATCAGGGGCAGTGCGGCCTCCAGCAGGGTCCGCACCGGGGCCCGCGCCATGCCCAGGGTGAACAGCTTGTTGGTCAGCTCATACCCGTCCGCCGTCGCCGCCGGGGCGATGTAGCCCCGGAATTCCAGAACCTGGATCATCCGGAACAGTTCGCTGACCGAGCGTTTCAGATGCAGGGAGATCTGGGAAGGCGTCATGGGGGCGCCATGGCTGGCCAGCAGCTCCAGGATGTCCAAGCCCTTTTCCAAGGCGGGCGCGCGGTATTTGCGCACGGTCTCGCCATCCCCCGCCGGATCATCAGCCGGGTCCAGATCGGGAAGGGAAACGCCGGGAGCGATGGGGGGGGCGGCGGTCATGGGGCATCCAGCCAGGGCGTGGGGCTTTCCCGGCTATGCCATCTGAGCGGCCGGGGGGCAAGGGACGGCGTGCGGAACGGAGGTTGGTGGCCGTGGCTTGACTTCCCTGGCGTTCGCGACGATTTTATATGCGGAAGGTGATTTCGTATATAAATGAGAGTCACCCCCTTCTGGGAGTATCAGCGGTGGCCCCCCCCATGGACGCATCGTCCGACTCAGTCTCATCCTTCATCACCCGCTGTCCGGCCTTGCCCCCGCTGGGATTCGGCGCGGCGGCCATCGGCAACCTGTACCAGCCGGTGGACGATACGGTCGCCCATGCCGCCGTGACCGCCGCCGTAGCCGCCGGCATCCGCTATATCGACACCGCACCGCATTACGGCTTCGGCCTCAGCGAAAGCCGCCTGGGCGCGGTGCTTGCCGACCTGGACCCGGCCGAGGATCTGCTGCTGTCCACCAAGGTGGGCCGCGTCCTGGTTCCGATCAGCGGCGACGGGCAAGGGGGGCGCCATGGCTTCGCCGCTGCCGCCCCCTATGAGCCGGTGTTCGACTACAGCTATGACGGCGTCATGCGCTCCTACACCGAAAGCCGCCGACGGTTGGGCCGTGATCGCATAGACCTGTTGCTGGCCCATGACCTCGGGACGGCCACGCACGGTGACGCCCACGGCCATCACTTCCGTCAGTTCCTGGACGGTGGCTACCGGGCCATGCGCGATTTGCGGGACGAGGGGGCGGTCGGTGCCATCGGTCTCGGCGTGAACGAGTGGCAGGTGTGCCTGGAAGCGCTGGGCCATGCCGAGTTTGATGTCGTGCTGCTGGCCGGCCGCTACACCCTGCTGGAACAGACCGCGCTGGACACCTTCTTTCCGGCCTGCGAGGCGCGCGGGATCAAGGTCATCATCGGCGGCCCCTATAATTCCGGCATCCTGGTGAACGGCACCCGCGGCGCGACACCCCTGCATTACAATTACGAACCGGCGCCCCCGGCCATCGTTGACCACGTGCGCCGTCTGGAAGCGCTATGCGACCGGTTCGGCGTGCCTCTGGCCGCAGCGGCGCTGCAATTTCCCCTGGCTCATCCGGCGGTGGTCAGTGTCATCCCCGGCATGGCCGATGGGGGGCAGGTGGCCCAGACCCAGGCCCTGATGAATGTCGCCATACCGCCGGGGCTATGGCAGGCCCTGCGCGCCGATGGCCTGCTGCACCCCGCCGCCCCGACACCGTCCTCCCCCTCCAGCGCTGGGAAAGTCGCATGAGCACCCCCATCTCCCCCCTCATCCTGCTGCATCCGGATGACACCGTGCTGGTTGTCCGCGCCGCCATCCGCGCCGGCGACGCCCTGGACATCGACGGCAACCCCGTCATCGCCGCCCAGGACGTGACCGTGGGCCACAAGCTGGCCCGACGGTCCCTGGCCGCCGGCGACAAGGTGCTGAAATACGGGGCGCCCATCGGGTCCATGACCGCCGACGTGGCGATGGGCGGCCATGTCCACATGCACAACATGAAAAGCGACTATATCGCCAGCCATACCCGACAAGTGGTCGGCGGCGGCGAAGGGGGCCATTGACATGGGAAGCGATGAAATGGGGACCGGTGAGATGCGCGGATTTCTGAGGAGCGACGGGCGCAAGGGCATCCGTAACGTCGTCGTCGTCGCCTATCTGGTGGAATGCGCCCACCACGTGGCCCGCCGCATCGTGACGCTCAGCGACGATATGGACGTCCACCTGATCGGCTTTCCCGGTTGCTACCCCAACACCTACGCCTTCGACATCATGACCAAGCTGTGCACCCACCCCAATGTGGGGGGCGTGCTGCTGTTGTCGCTGGGTTGTGAGAGCTTCAACCGCGAAGCCCTGCGCCAGGCGGTGGCCGCCAGCGGCCGGCCGGTGGAAACCTTGGTCATCCAGCAGGCCGGCGGCACCAGGGCCACCATCGAGGCCGGACGCGACGCGGTCACCCGCCTGAAGGCCATCGCCGACCAGACGCCGGTGGTGCCCATGGCGCGGCACGAACTGGTGGTGGGCACCATCTGCGGCGGGTCCGACGGCACCAGCGGCATCAGTGCCAATCCGGCCGTGGGCCGCTGCTTCGACTGGCTGGTGGAAGCGGGCGCCACCTGCATCTTCGAGGAGACGGGCGAACTGGTGGGCTGCGAGCGCATCATGTCCGACCGCGCCGTCACGCCCGAACTGGGGGCGGAGATCGAAGCCTGTGTGCAGAAGGCGGAGCGCTACTACACCATCATGGGCTTCGGCAGCTTCGCCCCCGGCAATGCCGAGGGGGGCCTGACCACCCAGGAGGAGAAGTCCATGGGCGCCTACTCCAAATCCGGCTCCTCCCCCATCAGCGGCCTGATCAAGCCTGGCGACATCCCGCCCAGCGGCGGCCTTTACCTCATGGACGTGGTGCCGGATGGCGAACCGCGCTTCGGCTTCCCCAACATCTCCGACAACGCCGAGATCGTGGAACTGATCGCGTCGGGCAGCCATGTCATCCTGTTCACCACCGGCCGTGGCTCCGTCGTCGGCTCCGCCATCTCCCCCGTCATCAAGGTCTGCGCCAATCCCGAGACCTATGCCCGGCTGTCCGATGACATGGATGTGAACGCCGGCCGCATCCTGGAGGGCAAGGCCACCCTGGACGAGGTGGGTGCGGAAATCCTGACCCGCGTCGAGGCCGCCGCATCGGGGGAGCGCACGGTCTCGGAAGCCCTGGGCCACCAGGAGTTCATCCTGACTTACAAATCATTCGAGCCGGTGGGCCCCGCCTGCCTGCCGACGCGCGGCCGCGCGGCCTGACAATAGAGGACACAGCATCATGGGACGCTTAGAGGGGAAAACGGCGCTGGTGACGGCGGCGGCGCAGGGCATTGGTCGCGCGGCGGCGGAGCTGTTCGCGCGGGAGGGGGCCACGGTCTACGCCACCGACATCAACACCGACCGCTTGGCCGAGGTGGCGAACTGCGTCCACCGCCGACTGGATGTCCGCGATGACGCGCAGGTCCAGGCCCTCGCGGCGGAGATCGGCACCCTGGACGTGCTGTTCAACTGCGCTGGCTATGTCCACGCGGGCACCATCCTGGAGTGCGACCCCGCCGCCTGGGACTTCTCCTGGGACCTGAACGTCAGCGCCATGTATCGCACCATCCGCGCCTTCCTGCCCGGCATGCTGGCGGCGGGGCAGGGCAGCATCGTCAACATGTCTTCCGTCGCCAGCTCCATCAAGGGCGTGCCGAACCGCTTCGCCTATGGCGCCACCAAGGCGGCCGTCATCGGCCTGACCAAGGCGGTGGCGGCGGATTTCGTCGGCAAGGGCGTGCGCTGCAACGCCATCTGCCCAGGCACGGTGCATACCCCGTCGCTGGATGAGCGTCTGGCCGCCACTGGCGACTATGCCGCGGCCCAGGCCGCCTTCGTCGCCCGCCAGCCCATGGGGCGCCTGGGCCGGGCGGAGGAGATCGCTGAATTGGCGCTCTATCTGGCCGGCGACGCGTCGGCCTTCACCACCGGCGCCATCCACGTCATCGATGGCGGGTGGACGGCCTAGGCCCATCCGCCGGCCCGCCTAGTCCGGAAATCGGTCCCACCCCGCCGCTGGTCGCAATGGCCGGCCGGCGGCGGCGGTGGCACAGTCCGGCCATGCCGCCCAGCCTCAGTTTCCTCAGAACAACCTTCATCGGCCTCGCCCTGGTGGGGGCGCTGGGGGGATGCGCCACGCTGCCATCGGCCGATCCGGACATCGCCCGCGCCCTGGCCACGGCCGAGGACGGCAGCCGGCTGGACCTGCTGCGCCGCCAGGGGGAGTTGATCGCGGGCGTGCCCTTCGTCGGCGGCAACAGCGTCACCCTGCTGCAAAGCGGCACCGCCACCTATGCCGCCATGGATGCCGCCATCGACGGCGCCCGCATCCGCATCGACATGGAAAGTTATGAGTTCGATGGGGTTGAGGGATCCCGCTTCGCCGAGAAGCTAGTGGCCAAGCGGGCGGCGGGGGTGGAGGTCAACCTGATCTACGACGCCTGGGGCTCGCAGGATACGCCGGCCGGCGTCATCGACCGGCTGCGCCAGGGCGGCGTCAACCTGCTGGTGTTCAACCCGGTCGACCCGGGCAGCCTGCTGACCCTGGACATCAACCACCGCGACCATCGCAAGCTGCTGATCGTGGACAACGCCGTGGCCATTGTCGGCGGCGTGAACATCAGCGAGGTCTACGACCGGCGCCATCATCTGGGGCCGGGGGCGGAGAACCAGGATCCCGAACAGCGCCCCTGGCGCGACACCGATGTGCGTATCGCCGGACCCGGTGTGGCGGAGTTCCAGCGCCTCTACGCCCAAACCTGGGAGCAACAGCGTCAGGGGCGGGGAGGCGATGCCGCCCCAGCCCTGGCCCCGCCGCCGCCAGCACCACGGACCCGGCCGGGCAACGTCGTCCTGCAGGCGCTCAGCGGCGCGCCGAGCCAGGGGCGCCCGCTGATCTACCGCAGCCTGCTGGTGGCGGTGACCCTGGCGCGTGCCTCCGTTCATCTGACCACGGGCTACTTCGTCCCGACGCCGGATCTGGCACGCGCCCTGCGCCAGGCGGCCCGGCGGGGCGTGGACGTCACGGTGCTGGTTCCCGGGCCCAGCGACAGCCCCCTGTCGGTCATGGCGGGCCGCGCCTACTACGAAGACCTGTTGGAAGATGGCGTGCACATCTACGAGTATGCCGACGCCATCCTGCATGCCAAAACGGCCGTCATTGACGGCGACTGGTCCACCGTGGGCTCCTCCAACCTCGACTGGCGCAGCGTGGCCTTCAACAATGAGATCAATGCCGTCGTGCTGGGCGCTGGATTCGGCCAGGAGATGGAGACCATGTTCCAGCGCGACCTGAGACATGCCAAGGCCATAGACCCGCAAGCCTGGTCCCGTCGCGGGCTGGGTGAACGCCTGGGGGAATGGGGCGCCCGCCTGGTGGAACAGGTGCTCTAAAGCCGGTAGAAATGCCGGGCCGTGCCCCCGAAGACCGCGGCATGCGCGGCCGCCGGCACCAGGTCTTGGGCCATCGCCAGCCAGCCGGCATAGTCCCCGGCCAGGTTGACCACCGGCCAGTCGCTGCCCCACATCAGCCGGTCGGGACCGAATGCGTCCAGCAGCACGTCGACGTAGGGCCTAAGGTGCGCCGCGCCCCGGCACTCCCCCGCTTCCGTCAGCAGGCCGGACAGCTTGCAATGCACGCCCGGCAGGGCGGCCAAGTCCCGCATCCGCGCCGCCCAGTCGTGGATCTCACCCCGCGCGATGAATGGCTTGGCGCCATGGTCGATGACGAGGGCTAGATCAGGGTGCCGCCGCGCGAAATCCAACAACGACGGCAGATGCGGCGGCAGGACCAGGGCGTCGAAGGTCAGGCCGTGAGCGACCATGGCGCGGATGCCGGGATCGACGCCTGGGTCTGCGATCCAGTCCACGGGCAGGGACTGCAACATGGGGCGCAGGCCCCGCATCTTGGGCGCGGCCGCCAGGGCGGCGATGCGGGTGGGGGCGTCGGGCGCCTTCAGGTCGGCCCAGCCGACAACGCCCAGGATGAAGGGATGACGGGCGGCCTCCGCCAGCAGGAAGTCGGTATCCTCAGCGCAGGGCTGGGACTGGACCAGCACGCCACCGGTGACGCCCAGCGGGCGTGCCAGGGCCGCCACCTCCGCCACCGCGTGGTCGCGATGGATGACGGGCAGGTCCGGCGTTGGCCAAACCTGCCCATGACGGCCCAGGCGCCAGACATGCTGGTGCGCGTCGATCACGATCGGTCCCTCAATGTGTGGCCACGGCCTTCAGGCGGGTGCCGTTTTCCCCCGCCGGGGCATGGCGGCCCACCAGGCTGAAGGCGCCGACCACGGCGAAGCAGGCGGCCGGCACCACCATGGCGACGGCGATGGACGCCATGTCCGACACCCGGCCCATGGCAACGGGGACGGCGGCGCCGCCAATGATGGCCATGACCTGCCAGGAGGAGCCCAGCTTGGTCAGCGGTCCCAGGCCCCGCAGCGACAGGGCGAAGATGGTGGGGAACATGATGGACATGAAAAAGCTGGTGGCGATCATGGCGCCCAGGCCCAGCCAGCCCCCGCCGAACGCCCCCACCAGGCACAGCAGGACGTTGGCGGCGGCGAACAGGCCCATCAGACGCTCCGCCGCCACGCGGCCCATCAGGGCGGTGCCGGCGAACCGCCCGACCATGAAAGCCACCAGGGACAGGGTGAGATAGGCGGCCGCCGTCTTTTCCCCCGTGCCCGGCACCGCGTGCTGGGCATAGCGGATCAGGAAGCTCCAAACCCCCACCTGGGCGCCGACATAGAAGAACTGCGCGCCCACGCCGAACAGGAAATGCCGGTAGCGCAGCAGGCGGCGAAAGCCGCCCTCGACGGGCGGGGCGTCGCCCGTATCCTCCTCCGGTCCATCCACCAGCTTGGGGAAGCGCACGGCGAACACCACCGCCGCCCACAGCAGCACCAGCAATCCCAGCACGAGGTAGGAGGACTGCGCCGCCATTGCCTCGGTATCGCGGAACCGGGCCAGCGCCGCCGGGTCCAGGGCGGCCAGCTGCTCGGGCGTGTATTCCACGCCGGACAGGATGAATTCGCGGCCCACCAGCACGCCGGTGATGGCGCCCAGCGGGTTGAAGGCCTGGGCCAGATTCAGGCGCCGCTCCGCCCCGGCCGGGTCGCCCAGCACGGTCATCAGCGGGTTGGCGGAGGTCTCCAGGAAGGCGAGGCCGCTGGCGATGACGAACAGCGCGCCGAGGAAGGCGCTATAGGCCCGCAGTTCGGCGGCCGGGTAGAACAGCAGGGCACCAACGCCATAGAGCGCCAGGCCCAGGACGATGGCGGCCTTGTACCCATAGCGCCGGGCGAACAGGGCGGCCGGCATGGCGCAGAAGAAATAGCCCAGATAAAAGGCGGACTGCACCAGGCCCGACTGCCAATCCTGGAGGTCGAAGGCCTTGCGGAACTGCGCGATCAACACGTCGTTCAGGTTGTTGGCGACGCCCCAGAGAAAAAACAGGCTGACGATCAGGGCGATGGGAATGCGCCATCGCGCGTCTTTACGTGAGTGGGTCGCTTGGTGCTGCTGCGGGCTGCCGTCCGTCATGTCCCCTCCCAGGGTATTTTTATCGCCGGCCTGCGGACCGGCGGCGGCTCTCACCACATCAAATATGAATTTATACGTCAAATATAAAAATTGCCGGGACGTGCCTGTCAGCGCCGTCGGGGGCGTCGTCGGACAGGCCGCCGATGTCCGCATGGCAGGGTTCGGGCGGCGACCGGCCCCAGGGGATTGGCGGCGCGGGGCCCTGCCGCTAATGTCCGCGCAACTTGGGGACTATCGGTGGAGGACAGGTCATGGCGCATATCATCGACGGCAAGGCGTTCGCGGGCGGCTTGCGGGAACGCATCGGCGCCAAGGTCGCCGACCTCACCGCCCGTCACGGCCTGAAGCCCGGCTTGGCCGTGGTGCTGGTGGGCGAGGATCCGGCCAGCCAGGTCTATGTCCGCAACAAGGGGGAGCAGACGCACGCCGCCGGCATGCACTCCGTCACCCATAGGCTGGAGGCGTCGACCACCCAGGCCGACCTGCTGGCCCTGGTGCACAGCCTGAACGCCGATCCGCAGATCCACGGCATCCTGGTGCAACTGCCCCTGCCGGCCCACATCGACAGCAACGCCGTCCTGGCCGCCATCGATCCCAACAAGGACGTGGACGGCTTCCATGTGGTCAATGCCGGCCGCCTGGCTGTAGGGCTGCCGGGCATGGTGCCCTGCACGCCCTTGGGCTGCCTGATGCTGCTGAAAGACCATCTGGGCAGCCTGAAGGGCCGCCATGCCGTCGTCGTCGGGCGGTCCAACATTGTGGGCAAGCCCATGGCCCAACTGCTGCTGCAGGCCGACTGCACCGTCACCATCGCCCACAGCCGCACGGCCGACCTGCCGGCCCTGTGCCGCACCGCCGACATCCTGGTCGCCGCCGTCGGCCGGCCGGAGATGGTGAAGGGCGACTGGGTGAAGCCCGGCGCCGTCGTCATTGACGTGGGCATCAACCGCGTGCCGGCCCGCGATCCGGAAGCCGCGGCCGCCGGCAAGACCCGCCTGGTGGGCGATGTCGCCTATGAGGAAGCCGCCGCCGTCGCCGGCGCCATCACCCCCGTGCCGGGTGGCGTGGGCCCCATGACCATCGCCGTGCTGCTCCTGAACACCCTGACCGCCGCCTGCCGCAGCCACGGGCTGGAGGATGAGTTGGCGGAATTCGCCTGAAAACGCTTGTCTGATTAGGTCCTCAGCCGGATCTTATGCATACAGAGTTCAACCAGGGGCTTTTCGTGGATAAGGAATGGCGAAAAGGCTGGTTTGGACCGGGGCGCGGGGTATTCAGAGTCAAGGACCTGAATGTCAGCCCTTCTGGTTGGAAAGGCTGGGTGCTCTACTTCGGCTTCATGCCCACACACCTCGCTCTCATGGCGGCTGCGATAGTCTTTCGAGCCCCTTGGATTCTATTGGGCAATGCGCTGCTCATCGGTGGATTTATCGCAGCTACCCGCCTGTTGTATGAGGAGTAAAATCCACCAGCGCCTCGCACACCCGCGCCACCACGTCCTCCCAGTCACCGGGGATCGCCTGGTTGAACAGGCGCACCGTGGGGTACCAGGGGCTGTCGTTTCGGCCCCGGAACCATCGCCAGCAACTGTCGTGGCGGTTCAGCACCCACACTGGCTTGCCCAAGGCGCCGGCCAGATGGACGACGGAGGTGTCGACGCTGATCACCAGATCCAGATTGGCGATCAGGCCGGCGGTGTCGCCGAAATCCTCCACCTCGGCCATCAGGTCGACCACGGGGAAGCCGTCGGGTGGCGTCCCGTCCTTCTGCAAGCTGTAGAAGCGGACCCCGGGCACATGGGCCAGGGGGGCCAGCCGGTCGACCGCCACGGAACGGCGGCGGTCGACCGCCGCCAATTCCGGCCGGTCGCGGCGGGGATTGCCAGCCCAGACCAGGCCGACGCGCAAGGCCCCATCGGACGGTCCCAGCCGGCTTCGCCAGAGCGCCACGTCCACGGGATCCGCCTGCAGGTAGGGCGCCTGGGCGGGAATGGTCTCGACGGTGGTGCCGAAGGCCAGCGGCAGGCTCATCATCGGGCATTGCAGGTCGAAGGCGGGCAGGGGCTCGCCCTCGGTCACGATATGGAAGACGCCGGGCAGGGGGCGCAGCAGGCGGGCCAACTGGGGCTGGACGGCCAGCGTGATCTTCAGGCCCCGCGCCGCGATCATGGGCAGATAGCGGCTGAATTGCAGGGTATCGCCCAGGCCCTGCTCGGCATGGACCAGGATGGTCTTGCCCGCGGCATCCTCCCCCCGCCACTGCGGCTGGGGAAACTGGCGGGCGTAGGGTGTCATCTGGCGGGTGCGCCAACGCCACTCATATTCCCGCCAGCCTTCCGCGTACTGGCCGGCGGCCAGCAGCGACATGCCCAGATTGTTGTGGCTGGCGCCGTAGTCCGGCTTCAGGGCGACGGCCCGGCGGAAGCTGGCTATCGCCCGATCCAGCTGACCCTTCGCCTGAAAGACGGCGCCTAAGTTGTTGTGCGCCTCTGGATAATCCGGGTTGAGGGCTAGGGCCGCCTGGATATGGGCCTGGGCCAAATCCATCTGGCCCTCGGCGTGCAACGCCATGCCCAGGTTGTTGTGCGGCTCGGCATAGTCCGGCTGGGCGTCGATGGCCTGATCGAAGGCCCGTGCGGCTTCCGCGCCCTTACCCTGCGCCAGAAGGGCGAGGCCTAAATTGTTGTGGGTCTTGGGGTTATCGGGCAACAGCGCGATGGCGCGTGAAAAGCAGGACTCCGCTTCCGCGTACCGGCCGTGGACATGCAGGAGGATGCCCATGTTGTTGTGGGCGTCCGGGAAATCGGGGTTCAGTTCCAGCGCCCGGCGATAGCTCAACAGCGCCTCCGGCGCCTTGCCCAGGGCCTGCAGGCTGGTGCCCAGGCTGCTATGCGGCACCGGGTCGTCCGGCCGCAGGCTGGCCGCCCGGCTCAGATGGGGCACCGCGTCGTCATGCCGTTCCAGGTCCTGCAGGACGAGGCCCAGGTTGAAGCAGGCCTCGGCATGGTCCGGCGCCCGGTCCACCGCCTGCTCCAGCCAAGGCAAGGCCTCAACCAGCCGGCCGGTCAGGCGCAGGACCAGGCCCAAATTATAGAGGGCGTTGACATAGCCGGGCTTGGCCGCCAACGCCTGGCGAAAGGCGTTCTCGGCCTCCGCCCAGCGCGATTGCAGGCGATAGACCACGCCACGGTTGTTGTGCGCTTCGGCATAGGCTGGCCTCAACACCAGGGCGCGGTCCAGCGCCACCAGCGCCGGTTCCAACATACCGCGCGATTTCAAGGCGTTGCCCAAGTTGTTCAAGGCCTCGGCGAAGTGGGGCCTCAGCGCCACCGCCCGACCGAAGCAGTCGGCGGCGGCGGCGATATCGCCTTGCGCCTCGCGCACCGTGCCGAGGTTGTTCAGCGCCTCCGGAAAGTCGGGCTTTAGCGCCAGCGCCTGGCCGATCAGGTCCAGCGCCTCCTCATGGCGCTTTTGCTGAAAGGCGACGACGCCCAGCAGGTGCAAGCTGTCGGTATGCCGGGGCGCCAGTGACAGGGCCTTGCGGTACAGCACCGCCGCGGCTTCCAGCCTGCCGGCCTTGTGCTGCACCAACGCGGCGGCGAAGGCCTTTTGCGCCGGCGTCTGGGCGACGACCTTTGCGGGACTGGGACGGGCGGCGGTCATGGGCGGGATCCAGGAGTGAAGACGGTGGCAAGGGCGGTGCGCACGGAGTGAACGACACCGTCCCAGTCGCCCAGGCGGGGTTGGCGGAACTGGTTCAGGCTGGGGTACCAGGGGCTGTCATCCCGTTCCCGCAGCCAGCGCCAGCAACTGTCGAAACGGTTCAGCAGCCACACATTGACACCCATGGCGGCCGCCAGATGGGCGACGGCGGTGTCGACGCTGATGACCAGATCCAGGTTGCTGATCAGCGCGGCGGTATCGGCGAAATCCACGACGCTGTCGATCAGACCACCCAGGCTGGCTGGCACATCCATCTCCGCCGCGTCCTTCTGCAAGCTGACGAAGCGCACGTTGTCCTGTTCCAACAGGGGAAGCAGCGCTGGCAAACCCATGGAGCGGCGGCGATCGGCCACGGCCACGTCGGGCGTTTCGGCCCGGGCGGCGCCGGCCCAGACCAAGCCGACCTTGGGTCGGTTGTCGCCGGGCGCCTCCGCCACCAGACGCTGGCGCCAAATCTCGGCCTCGACAGGGTCGGCCACCAGATAGCGACGCGGCGCCGGGATGGTGGAGAGCGTGGTGCCGAAGGCCAGCGGCAGGCTCATCATCGGGCAATGCAGGTCGAAGGGCGGCAGCGGCTGGCCGTGGGCCACCACCATTTCCACCCCCGGCAACCGGCGCATCAGCCGCACCAGGGGCAGCGGCACTTCCACCACCACGCGCAACCCCCGTTCCGCCATCAGGGGGATGTAGCGGCAGAATTGCAGACTGTCGCCAAATCCCTGCTCGCCATGGACCAGGAGGATGCGGCCCGGCGCCCGCTCACCCCGCCATTGCGGGCAGGTGAAGGGGCGACGCGCGTCCGCCAGCTGCGCATCCTGCCAGCGCCATTCGAATTCGTTCCAGCCTTCCTCATACCGGCCGGCGGCCAGCAGGGTCATGCCCAGGTTTTTGTGCGCGGCGGCGTAATCGGGGCGCAGGGCCACCGCCCGGCGATACAGCGCGATGGCCTGATCCAGCCGCCCTTGCATCTGCAAGACCACGCCGCTGTTGTTCAGCGCCTCGGGGTAATCCGGCCGCAGGGCCAGGGCCCAATCGAAAAAGGCCAGGGCGTCGTCCAGCCGGTTTTCGATCTGCATCACGTGTCCCATGTTGTTATGGGCCTGGGGATCGTCCGGATCGCTGGCCAGCGCGTCCTCGAAGCAGCTCATGGCCTGGGCCAGATCGCCGGAATCATGGTGGGCGATCCCCAGGGCGTTATGCGCCCGGGCCTCGAACGGGTTCAGCACCAGGGCCTGGCGATACTGGGCCATGGCCTCGTCCCGGCGGCCATCCGCCTGCAACAGGACCCCCAGGTTGAAGCGGATGTCGATGTCCGTCGGCGCCTCGGCCACCGCCCGTTCCAGGCGGGCGATGGCACGCCTGATGGCCTCGGGCCCCGGCATGGCCTCCGGCCGTGGGCCGGATGCCGCCCAATCCGGCGCTGCTCCCATGATGTCGCTCAACCCCACCCCCCAATACACCCGGGCAAAAATCCGGGGTCACGAGGATTAAACGTGGCAATGGCTAGCACCTGTCGGGCTTTGCGGGGACTGCGACGTCCTGACCCAAATAAAAGCGCGGCGCCCCGACGTGACGCCGCACTGCCAGCTTTCAGCGGGTCTTGGGTTTGCCGGGGGCTGGGGCCGCCGGCTGAGCGGCCCCTTGCGGATCGGTGGGGTGGGGTAGCGTGGTCAGCGGCGTCTTCAGCACGGCGTCCGATCCCACCACCGCCACGGTGGCGGTACGGCCGGGGATGAGGCGCAGGTCGGCGGGCGGGTTGTCCAGCACCACCCGCACCGGGATGCGCTGGGCCAGGCGCACCCAGCTGAAGGTGGGGTTGACATTGGCCAGCAGGTTGCTGCCGTCGGACCGCTCCCGATCCTCGATGGCGGCGGCGATGCTTTCGACGTGGCCATCGAAGGCGCGCGGGTCGCCCATCAGGCGCACGGTCACCCTGTCGCCCACATGGATGCGGCCCAGCTTGGTTTCCTCGAAATAGCCCTGCACATGCAGGCTGTCGCTGTCCACCAGGGCGGTCACCGCCTTGCCGGCGGTGACATAGTCGCCCGGGCGCAGATCGAAGTTGGTGATTTGGCCGTTGACCGTGGCCACCACCTCCGTCCGGTCCAGGTTCAGCTTGGCGACGTTACGGTCGGCCACGGCCTGCAGGTAGACGGCATCCGCCTCTTTGGCGGCGGCCACCGTCTGTTCCTGCTTTTCCCGCGAAACGGCGGACGCGCTCAAGGACTGGTAACGATCCCGTTCCAGCACCGCCTCATCAAAGCTGGCCTTCTTGGCGGCGACGGCGGCGTCGGCCTGCTGCAGGGCCAGGGCGAAGCGTGCGCGGTCGATGCGGAACAGCACCTGGCCCTTGGTGACGATCTGGTTGTCGTGCACCAGCACCTCGTCCACCAAGCCCGAAACGTCGGGCGTGACGCCCACGATATCGGCCCGCACCCGGCCATCGCGGGTCCAGGGCTCTTCCATATAGTAAATCCAGAAGCGCCAGCCCACCAGGGCGGCGACGGCGACAACCACCAGGGTGACGGCCAGGCGGGTCAGGGCGGTGATGAAGCTGCGCATAGCGGCGACGTCCAGTGCGGATCAGGGAAGCGAGGTGTGGTGGGTGAACAGGGCGGCGACACCGCCCAGCACGATGACGTAGACGGCCAGGTCGAACAGCGGCCGATGCCAGACCAGACGATAGGCGCCAACCAGCCGCAGGCCCCAGCGCACGGCCATGGAGATGAGGAAGGCGATGGCGCCCCACACCAGCAAGGGCGGGACGAAGACGCCGTGGATGTCCATTTCGCCGATCATGCGGCCAGACTTTCCGGGTTGACGGTGGGTGACGAGGGGGAGGGCAGATCGGGCGCCCCATTGGACAAAGCCCGCCGGATGCCGGCCAACGCCAGCAGGGCCTGGCGCGGCTTGCGGTCGGGCAGGGGCATCAGCGCGGCCAGCGCCGCGTCGATGCGGGCCAGCAGCGCCGGCTCCGCCGCCTGTGGGGCGCCGGCGCGGGAGACCGCACGGTAATGCTCGGCCACGGCCGCCAAGGCGCCATCCACCGCGGCCCGCGCCGGCACGGGCAGGACACTTTCCACGCCGCGCAGTTCCATGACGTTCATGCCGACGCGGATGTCGGCCAGGGCGTCGGCGGCCGCCACCTCCGACCCCGGGGGCAGGACCGCCAAGCGGGGCACCAGCAACCCCATGCGATCCAGCAGTTTTCCAGCGAGCACGGCCCTAAGCCCGCCCTCCGGCCCAGGTTGACGGATGTCAGCCACGGCGCGGATGTCGGCCCAGCAGGCGCGCAGGATGCGCCGCGCGCCCCATTCGGCACCCACCGCCCTCACCAGCGCCGTCATCAGACCGGCGAAGCCCATGCCCAGCACCAGCGCCAGGGCGCTGTTGAGGTAGGCGGTGAAATCCGCGCTGTAGGTGTTGCTCAGGCCCGCCAGGGTGGGCAGGGTGGCGCCCACGGCAAGGGCGCGCCCCGCCAGACGCGGGTTGGCGATGAGGCGCCCCAGCAGCAGGAACATCGGCCCCAGCGCGAAGGCCAGCATCACAAAGCCGTCGAGGTGCGGCATGATCGCGAATATGTAAATCCCGGCCAGCACGGCGGCGATGCCACTGTACAGGGCGAAATCCAGGATGGCCGGCACCGGGTTGTCCTGGCCCGCGAAGAAGCAGCAGGCCACGGCCGCCATTTCCAGGGCGGTGGCGCCGTCGGCCCATTCCGTGCCGATCCAGAAGGCGCCGCCCAGCAGGATGGTGACGGCGGCGCCGGCACCCGACCACAGGGCCATGCCCACGTCGCGGTGCATGGCGACGGTCGCCCCCGCCCGGCCGCCGCGCAGGCGCCGTACCCGGGGGCCATGGCCGCCGCCGTGGATATAGGCGCGCAGGTCGCGGCAATCCTGGATGGCGTCCATCAGGTCCTTCAGGCGCGTCAGCAGGTTCAGGACCAGCAGGTCGTGCCAGTCGGCCGGAGCCGCGCGCAGGGCGGCGATGCGGGTGCGCAGATCGGCCGTCCGCGCCGCCGTGGCGTCCATGTCGTCAACCCAGTCGGCGACGTCGGCCGACAGGGCTTCAAGGTCTTTGGATAAGCCCCGCCCGTTGGCCTTCAGGGCCCGCACGCGGTCGCCCAGGCCGGACAGGATGGGCAATAGCATGACCAGGCGCTGGCGCAGTTGCCGCACCTCCTGGCTCAGGCCGTGCAGGTGGCTGGTGTCATAGTCCAGGTGCGTGGCCATCATCTGCAGTTCGACGGCGTCGGCCGCCAGACGGCGCCGGTCGGCGCGTGTGGCGGTCGTCTCCTCCGTCCCGGCCAGGGCCTCCCGCGCCCAACGGCCGGCGTCGGCCAGGAAGGTGTCGATGCGGCCGGTGACCACGGGGCCGATGCCGCGCGGGAAGATGACGCTGCCAATGACGGTGGCGCACAGGATGCCGACAGTGATCTCCTCCACCCGGGCCAGGGCCGCGTCGAACACGGTGCCGGGATCGGTCACGGTGGGGAAGCCGATCAGCGCCGTGCTATAGGCCGCCAGCATGAAGACGTAGCTGCGCGGCGTGCGGTCCAGCAGGGCCAGCGTCAGGCAAGCCATGGTCCACAGCGCCATGGCGACGCACAGCAAGGGCGGCGCGTCCACCAGGTTGGGGATGATGGCGACCGTGGCCACGGCACCGATGAGGGTGCCCAGAACGCGGAACACGCTCTTGGACCGCATGGCGCCGGCCAGCGGCTGGGAAACGATGAAGACCGTGCCGGCCGCCCAGTAGGGGCGCGGCAGGTCCAGGCTGAAGCCGATATACAGGGCGGCCAGCGCGGCGGCTGCCGTCTTGGCGCCGAACACCCAGTCCCCGGCCCCTTGCCAGAAGCCTTTGAACCACGCGGTCGCGGTGATCACGGCATGCCCCCCCCGTCGCCGGCGCCCAGGGACCGCCCCATCGCCCGTTCCACGGCGGCGAAAACGGTCAGCGCCGTCTCCAACTGTTCCAGGCTGACCCCGGCCAACAGGCGCTGACGCATGCCATCCAGCGCGCCGTCCAGCCGCCCAACCAGGGCCCGGCCCGCCGGCGTCAGGTGCAGGGTCTTCACCCGCCGGTCGCGGGGATCGTTGCGCCGCTCTAGCAGGCCGTCCTGTTCCAGCATGTCCACCAGCCGCACCAGCGATGGCCCCTCCACCCCCACATGGTCGGCCAGCACGCCCTGGCGGACGCCATCGCCCAGGCGGGCGAGCACAATCAGGGGCAGGGCGGTCGCCTCCGACTGGTCATAAGCTTTCAGCACGGCATCCGCCTCCCGCCGCCAGCAGCGCGCGAGATAGCAAAGCGTCAGCCCGAAGGCCCGATGCCCCGGCGTGATAGGGAGGGGGGAGGTGTTCTGTTCCATGTGAAGAAAGATATGATTCTAACGATTAGCCTTCAAATGTTTGTCGGGGAGGCCAGCAATGCGCTACGGCGATAGGGCCACGTGGAAGCGTGTCTATGCATGGCGGAGGTTGGTCCTCCGTATAGGGCCACAGCCTGCCATCCGCCGGGTGGCGTGGCCGTTGATGGAGGTGGGGTCAGAGTACCACTTATGATTGCTGCCGGGCCAGCCGCTGGGCCGGCCTCCAGGGCGTATGGGCACGGGGCAAATCTGGGAGCACCCGGCCCTTTTGGGATCGCTGGCAGCCGGCACGCCGGTGAACTTCCGGGAGAGCGTGAGGCCGGGCGACGGTAGACCACGATCAAGAGTGTCAGGGAGGCGTAGGGCTGGCGAACGGGGATGTTTTGCGATCGCTGGCATGGCTTCTGCCATGCGTCGTCATGGCCATCGCCGCCTTTTCCAACGTCTCGGCGTTCAGGAAGCGGTGGGCACGGGCGGCGACACCGACATGGGCGGCGGCGGCCAGGCGCAGGCGATAGCTGGGCGCCGTGCGCGCCACCATCGCCAGACCATCCAGGCCGCGCACCACCAGGCTGAGAAAGGTGTCGTGTCTCGCCAGCCGGGCCAACTGCCAGTATAAGTGTGTCGTGCGCTCAAGACGGGTCATCGGCCTCTCCACGGGGAAAGGGCTCCCTAACAGCAACAGGGGAGGAGGGGATCAGCCGGCCAGGAAACGAACAACGCGACAGGGGGATACCGGCACCGCCAAAGGTGCCTGACGGGCAACCTTTCGTCAATGCAGAAAGTTGCCTTTATAGCAACGATCACATCAAATGCGCGAATATGTCACAGCCGACGGCCGACCCAGACGATACGGCCGATGATGTCGATATCGGCCGCCGACCGTTCATAGACCCGGTGGTGGGGATTGTCCGAGCGGATTTCAATCACGGGCGGGTAACTGCCCATGATGACCTCCAACCGCTTGATGACCACCCCTTGGCCATCCCACAACGCGAAGATGCCGGAGGGGGAGGGCGATTGGTCCGCCAGGTTGACCATCACCCGGTCCCCGGGCAGCAGCGTCGGTTCCATGCCATCGCCCCGAACTTCTACAATGCGGACCGCCGCGGCCTGCACCTGCAATTCGGCCGACAGATAGGCGGCGGGGAAGCGCCACTGGGCCGTCGCCTCATCCTCCCGGAAACCTTGGGGCCCGCCGTCGTGGCTGGCGAGGAAGCCGGACCGCCGGTCGCCATGGATATCGATCTCCGCCACATCGACGGAGGGATCCTGGCCCCACCCGGGAACCGGCGGTGCGGCCACCACGGGTTCCAGCAATTCGGCCAGGCTGCATCCCAGGCTGGCGGCGATCAGCACCATGCGCGGTTGCGACAGACGGGTGCGCCCGGACTCCAGCTTGGAGATGACGGTCTTGTCGGTGCCGATCAGGGTGCCCAGCTGCTCCTGAGTCAGGCCGCGGGCTTCACGGAGTTCACGGATGCGGTTCGGTGGCGATGTGGTCATGGCCAGACGTTGCCATAGCGGCTACCTTGCGTCAGTTGCCATAGAGGCAACAAATTGACAGGAGGTTGCCATTTTGGCACTATTTGGTGCATGAAGCTTACCGACTACCTCCTTGCCGAGAACATCACCGCAGCCGAGTTCGCACGGCGCTTGGGTCGCAGCCGTTCCACCATTGGCCGCTGGTGCACCGGTCAGCGCCACCCCGATGCCGGCGCCATGCGGGCGATCATGGAAGAGACGAAGGGGGCGGTGATGCCGAATGACTTTTTTGAGTCACGGGAGTCGGGGCAGTGCTAGTGGCGTCCTTATTCAGGGGCCGAAAATCGATTGGATAACGGGCCGCCCTGCGTTAATTTTCTTAAATCTTGTGTTTAAAATAATTTGGGAACTCCATGAACATGCCCCTTACCGTCGTAGGGTACGTAAAAAAAGCTATTTTCGTAGCCATAAGCCTGACTTTATTCGGCTGCGTAACGAATGACCCGACAAAACTCTCTTTCAAGCAAAACAACACTCAATCCCTTCTTCTGATGGAAATGGACCCTGTTGCCGGCGAATACGGCATGGGAATAGCGTCATTCGATGAATCTAGTAACTTCGTGACTCTGTCGCTTACAGGGGGGACCGGGGCGTATTTTAAAAAGTCCGACAAGTCAAACTACGCCTATGCGGTCATAAGTCCAGGATCCTACACTTTTACTGAATTCGTCCAACAAGATTCTTGGGCGCTTTGCTTCCATGCCCATACCGTCTCATTTACTGTGGAACCTGGACAAAGCCTCTTCCTGGGCCATTTGCAGACACGCACGCATTTGGCGCAGCTACAACAGATGGTCTCCCTGTTCGGGCCTTCGTCAGTTCGTCAAGGTGACCATGTCTACTATAGGGATGGAATTCTGCCGCCGCGAATCGCCACGCCGTCGGCGGCGGATGTTGGCCGTGCCCAGCAGTACATCCTTGAATCTATGCCTAAAGTCCAAGCCACGCTGGCACCCGTCTTATATAGGTCTGCCAAATTCGACGTTGGGCACGACATTTTTGGCAACATGCTTTGCCTTGGCTATGGTCGGAAGCCTTTGCCGAATAGCTGAGACCGGTAGCGGCGTTGAATCTATGCGCCGAACCGCGCCCGGACCCCGTCCGCCGTCGCCAAGCTGCGCCCCATGAGACGGGCGCCTTGGGCGGCGGCGGTCACCAGACCGGCGTTGTCGGGCGCCAGCGTGCCATCCGGCAGGTGCAGGTTGTTCTCGAAGCCCACGCGGATATGGCCCCCCAAGCCGGTGGCGGTGAGCACGCAGGCGTTCTCCCGACGGCCGAAGGCGCAGACGGCCCAGGGGATGTCGCCGGTGTTGTCGGCGGCCGGGTCGGACACAGGCTCCAGGAAGGGCAACAGGTCACGCGGATCGCTGACTTGGCCGGCGGTGTAGCGGCCCAGGACGTACAGCAGGAAATGCGGCGCCTCCGGCACGACCCCCCGGCGGCGCAGATCATGCCAGCGCAGCAAATCGTCACGGGAATAGAGGATGGTTTGGACCATCACCCGTTCCCGCGCCAGCCAGGCGAAGAAGTCGGCCGCATCCTGTTCATGCGCCGCGTCTGGCGCCAGTTCGCGGATGGCCAGCGACACCGCCTCCGGCTTCAGGGCGCGGATGACAGCCATCTGGTGGGGCGGATGATAGAGGCCGGCGGCCTCCGTCGTCACCTGGATGACCAGGCGGTCGCCCACGGCCTGGCGCACGGCGGCCGTGGCGGCGGCATAGGCGTCGGCGTCCAGCAGATGGCGACCCTGACTGTCCCGCACGTGCAGGTGGATCATGGCCGCCCCCGCCTCCAGGCAGGCGGCGGCATCTTGGCCGATCTCGGCCGGGGTCAGCGGAATGGCGGGATGGTCGGTCTTCAGCCGGCGGGCGCCGTTGGGCGCCACGGTCAGGATCACGGGATCGGCGTTCATTCGGTGCCCCCGATATTCAGGCGTTTCATCTTGTCGTAAAGCGTCTTGCGCGGCACGCCCAGGGTTTCCGCCGCCCGGGTCACCTGGCCGCCGCTGGCGCGCAACGCCTCGGTGATCAAATGGCGCTCCACCCCGTCCAGGATGTCGGCCAACGGGGCGTTTGCGGTTGTGCCGCCATCGCCCCCCGCCGCCTCATCCTCCCCCAGGCCCAGCACATGGCGGTCGGCGGCGTTGCGCAGCTCGCGCACATTGCCGGGCCAGTCCCTCAGCATCAAGCCGCGCAGCAGGCCCGGCGCCAGCTCGGCATGGGGCCGGCGGAAGCGGGCGGCCGCCTGCAAGGCGAAATGCCGGAACAGCAGGGGGATGTCTTCCCGCCGGTCGCGCAAAGGTGGCAGGGTCAGGGTGACGACGCTCAGCCGGTAATAGAGGTCGGCGCGGAACCTGCCGGCATTGGCCAGGTCCAACAGGTTTTCCTTGGTGGCGGCCACCACCCGCAGATCCACCGCCACCCGGTCGTTGCCGCCCAGCCGTTCCAGCGCCCGGTCCTGCAGCACGCGCAGCAGCTTGACCTGCAAGGCCAGCGGCATGCTCTCCACCTCATCCAGGAACAGGGTGCCGCGATGGGCGTATTCGATCTTGCCCACCCGCCGCTTGCCCGCCCCGGTGAAGGCGCCGGCCTCATGCCCGAACATCTCGCTTTCGAACATGCTGTCCGGGATGGCGCCGCAGTTCACGGCGACGAAAGGATGGGCCGCGCGCGGACCGCCGTCGTGCAGGGCGCGGGCCACCTGTTCCTTGCCCGTACCCGTCTCCCCCAAAACCAGGACGTCGACATCGGTGCCGGCCAGGTCGGCCACCAGGCGGCGGGTGCGCACCAGGGCCGGGCTTTGGCCCAGCAGGTGGTTTTCCACCGCCGCGTTCTGGTCCAGGGCCAGGCGCAGGCGCCGGTTCTCCCGCACCAGGGCCCGCTTTTCCAGCGCGCGGCGGATCACTTCCACGAAATGCTCGGTGACAAAGGGCTTTTCGATGAAGTCGTAGGCGCCGTCCTGCATGGCGCGCACGGCCATGGAGATATCGCCCTGGCCCGTCACCAGCACCACCGGCAATTCCGGATCCAGCACCCGCACCCGCGACAGCAGGTCAAGCCCACTCATCCCCGGCAGGCGCACGTCCGTCACCAGGATGCCCGGCGTGTCGGCCGACAGGTCGGCCAGCGCCGCCTCCGCCGTTGGATATGTCGCCACGGCCAGGCCCGCCAGCTCCAGCGTCTGGCGCACGGTCAGGCGGATGATCTCCTCATCGTCCACGAACAGGATGGTTGGAGTAATATCAGGTGCTTGCGTCATCATGCTCAACGGCGGCCAAAGGCAGGGTCAGCAGGAAGACGGCGCCACCGTCCGCGCCGTCGCGGGCCTCCAGCTGACCACCATATTCCTGGGTGATGGCCAGCGAGATGGCAAGGCCCAGACCCAAGCCCTGGCCGCCCGGCTTGGTGGTGACGAAGGGGTCGAACAGGCGGTCGCGCACCGCCGGATCCAGGCCGGGGCCGTTGTCCGCCACCGCCACCCTCACGGCGGGGCGCTCATCCAGGGTCGCCGACGTGGCGGTGATGGCGATGCGGGGATGGGCCAATCCGGCCGTCGCGTCTTCCGCGTTGCGGATCAGATTCACCAGCACTTGCTGCAGACGCACGGGATCGAAGGCCACCGTCACCTCCGGCACCTCCACCGCCACCTCCACGCGGGCTTCCTTCAGCCGGCGGTCCAGCAGGGCCAACGCCTCCTGCACGGCGGCGGCCAGGGCGACGGGCTGGGCCGGCCCCTCGCTGCGGCGGGAGAAGTTGCGCAGCTGGCTGGAGATCTTGGCCATGCGGTCGACCAGCCCGGCGATATGGCTCAAATTCTGGCTGACCTCCGCCTGGCGCCCCTGGTCCAGCAACAGGCGGGCATTGTCGGCCAGGGCCCGCAACGCCGTCAGCGGCTGGTTCAGCTCATGCGTCACGCCCGCCGCCACCTGGCCGATCATGGCCAGCTTGGCGGCCTGCACCAGCTCGGCCTGGGCGTCCCTCAGGTCGGCGGTGCGCGCCTCCACCTGGCGTTCCAAATCCTGGTAGGCCCGGTCCAGCGCCGCTTGCGCCAGGCGCTGTTCCCCCTGGCGCTTCACCCGCTGGCGAACATAGAGCCCGCTGGCCAGCGCCAGCAGCAGCAGCAACGCCAGGCCGATGCGGGTGGTGGCCGCCGCCTGGGCCACGGGATGGGCGTCGGCCGCCAGCGCGATGGTCCAGCCATAGCGGCCAAGCGCCCGCTCCACCAACAGCGCCGGGTGGGCTTGAAGGGAGCGGGGCAGCACCAGGGGCGGATGCGCCAGCCCCACATACTCCCGGCTCTCCTCCAGATATTTCAAGGTGTCGGCCGCCAGCGGTCGGCGGGCGCGGAATTTCCAATCCGGGTTGGATGACAGGAAAACGATACCAAAGCGGTCGGATACCAATACCGCGTCATGCGATGTGCGCCACCCGTCCTCCAGCGCGTCCAGCACGATCTTGACGGCCAGCACGCCCACGCGCCGGCCGTCATGCTCCACCGGGGCGGCGATGAAATAGCCTGGCAGGCGGGTGAGGGTGCCGACGCCGTAAAAGCGGCCCACGCCCTGGTCGCGCGCATCCTTGAAATAGGGCCGGTAGGAGAAGTCGATCCCGACATAGCTGTCGGGACGGTTCCAGTTGCTGGCGGCGACCGTGCGGCCTTCGGCGTCCATCAGGTAAAGGACGGCGGAGCCGGCGCTGGCGTTCACCGCCTCCAGATAACGGTTGACCCGGTCCACCGCCGCGGGGTCGGCATGGCCGGACCCCGCGGCGGCCAGGGCCGACACCGCCGGATCCCGGGCGGCGACCGAGGGCAGGTAGTCGAAGCGTTCGACCGCGCCGTCCAGGTTGTTGGCGTAGATTTCCAACCGGTGGCGGGCGTCGGCGGCCACCGCATCCACCGCCCGCCGTTCGGCATGGCCAACGGCCAGCACCCACAGCCCCAGTGCCCCCGCCGCCGCCAGCAGCAGCGCCAGGATACCGCCAGGGCCGACGGCGCGCAGGCGCGCCGCGAGGGGGTGGGGAACGGCCAAGGGGGACACTCAGTCGGTGGTGAGGCCGGCCCGTTCCGCCGCCTCATGCCGCTGCTGTTCCTCCGTCACCAGACGGGACAACTCGCGTTTCAGGGCGTTGAACTCGGGCGAGGCGGCATCGCGCGGCCGCGCCATCTCCACCCGCACGTCGCTTTTCACCGTGCCCGGCCGGTAGGTCAGCACGATGATGCGGTCGGCCAGGTAGATCGCCTCCTCGATGGAATGGGTGACGAAGACGATGGTCTTGCCCAGGCGCGACCATATCTTCAACAGCTCATCCTGCAGGGAGCGGCGCGTGAGGGCGTCCAGGGCGCCGAAGGGCTCATCCATCAGCAGCACGGGGCTGTCCAGCGCCAGGACGCGGGCGATGGCCACGCGCTGGCGCATGCCACCCGACAGATCCTTGGGGAAGCGGTTGGCGAACTCCCTCATGCCCAGCATGTCCAGCAGTTCGGTCACCCGGGCATCGGCGGCATCGTTCGCCATGCCCTTGATCTCAAGGCCGAAGCGGATGTTCTTGGCCACCGTCATCCACGGGAACAGGGCGTATTCCTGGAACACCATGCCCCGGTCGGGGCCGGGGCCGGTCACCGCCTTGCCCCCCACGGTGATGGTGCCGTCGGTGGGATTGGAGAAGCCGGCGATGGCGTTCAGCAGGGTGGACTTGCCACAGCCGGACGGGCCCAGCAGGCAGACGAACTCGCCTTGGGCGATGTCCAGGTTGATGTCCTTCAGCGCCACCACTTCGCCTTCCGGGATAGGGAAGCGCTTGTGGACGTGATCGATCAGGATGTCGGCCATGTGTCAGTGCTCCAGACCGCGATGCCAACGCAGCAGGTGGGTGTTGATGCGGGTGACGCCGCTGTCGATGGCCAGGCCCAGCAGGCCGATGGTGAACATGCCGGCGATGATCTTGTCGGACCAGAAGTACTCCCGCGCTTCCAGGATGCGGAAGCCCAGGCCGTTGTTGACGGCGATCATCTCCGACACGATCACCACGATGAAGGCGGTGCCGATACCGATGCGCACGCCCGACAGGATGTAGGGGGTGGCCGCCGGCAGCATGACGCGGCGGAAGATGGTCAAGGGCCCAGCACCCAGGTTGCGGGCGGCGCGCAGATAGATGCCGTCCACCTGGCGCACGCCGGCGATGGTGTTGACCAGCACCGGGAAGAAGGCGCCCAGCGAAATCAGGAAGATGGCGGGCGGGTTGCCCAGGCCGAACCACAGGATGGACAGCGGGATGTAGGCGATGGGCGGAATGGGGCGCAGCACCTCCACCAACGGGTTCAGCCAGCGGAAGGCCTTGGTGCTGGCGCCCATCAGTAGGCCCAGCGGCAGGGCCAGGACCGCGCCGACCAGGAAGCCCATGACCACGCGATACAGGCTGCCGATGGCGTCATGGATCAGCTCCCCGGAGAAAATCCAGGTGAGGTAGCTGCCCACCGCCGGGTCGTAGGGATCGGCGGGGGCGAGATAGGCCCACCAGCGCACAGCCACCGCCACGGGGGACGGCATGATCTTGGCATTGGCCAGGCCGGCGCTGGACGCCGCCTGCCATAAGGCGAGCAGCAGCAGGGGCACGACGGCCCCCTGCAGGGCCGTCAACCAGGGTTTACGCCGCATTCGGGAACTCCCCCAAGAAAGCGCGCCCACTAAGGCGCGAAAGACTGCAAAGCGCGAATGACCGGATCGGGAAAGGGCCCGCCGCGGAGGACGGCGGGCCCGAACGCTTATTGGATGCCCAGATCCTTCTTAGCATCGGCCAGCAGGTCCAGCTTCACAAAGTCGGTGGCGGTCGGCACCTTGGCCATCTTGGACACGCCGTACTTGGCCATGGTCTCGGCCGTCACCTGGATCTGGGCGGGATCGATGTCATAGCTGTACTGGGCGTTGCCCATGGCGCTGTCGAAGTCGGTCTCGCTCAGCTGCTTCTTGAACAGCGTCTCGCGCACATATTTGGACGCCACCGCCGGCTGGTCGATGAAGGTCTTGGTGGCTTTCACGAAGCAGCGCATGAATTTCTCGGCCAGCGCCTTGTGCTTGTCGTGGAACTCCTCCGACATCACCAGGGTGCGCACCGGCGTGCCGATGGCGGTGTCGTAGGGCTTCATCACCTCAATGCCGAAGCCGCCGTTGACGGCCTGTGAGCCCTGCGGCTCCGTCTGCATGATGGCGTCCAACTGCTTCAGCATCAGCGCCTGGTTCAGGTCGGGATAGTTCAGGTAGACGATCTGGACGTCCTTGCCCGGCTGGTCGGACCAGGTGAGGCCGTTCTGCGCCAGTTCGGCCGCCAGCAGCACCTCCTGGATGCCGCCGCGGGTGACGCCGACCTTCTTGCCCTTCAGGTCGGTGACCTTGGCCACCTTGGCCTCGGGTGCTGCCACCAGGCGGGCGCCGCCCTTGGCGAAACCGGCGACGATGTAGATGGGGGCGCCGGCGGCGCGGCCGGAGATGGCTGCCTCGGACGCGGTGGCGCCCACGTCCAGCTCACCGGCCACCATGGCCTGCATGATGTCGGGGCCCTTGGCGAAAATGCGCTCCTCCACCTTGATGCCGCAGTCGGTCAGTACTTGCGTGTAGGAGACGGCGCCGAAATGGGCCAGCTTCAGATTGCCCAGGCGCACCGTGTCCTCGGCCGCGGCCGGCAAGGCCGACAGGGACAGGGCGGATGCGGCGATCAGGGCGGACAGCAGAGTCTTCTTGGACTTCATGGACAGGGGCCTCCCGGGCTTTGGTATCCAACGGCCGCCGATCGACGCCGGCGGTTCCGTACAGGCTTTGGAACTGCACCCCCTTAGCAGGAGCCATGCCAACAAGCGACCGGTTGCCCGGCGGTGGGGGACGGCACTGGAAAACGCCAGCATCGCGGCGCGCTTGGGCACCAAGGGGCGCAGGAAGGGCGGGGACGGGCACGCCGGCGGTCCGGCGGATTTCCCGGCAGGGCCGGGCGGGGATTGTAACCTTTTCCGCCGTTGAGGATGACGCGGGGCCGGCGGATAGTCCATGGAGAACCCTGCCTCGGCGCAGCCCGGGGCCAATAATGGCGAAGGGGAGGGACGGCCCATGTTCGGCAACACGCTGGCGCGCGCGACGCTGATCGGCCTGGTTCTGCAATTGATCATGGCGGCCGCCGGCCATTTCAGCCCCACCGTCGCCCAGTTCTTCGCCATCGGCGGCATGCTGATCTCGCTACTTGCCGGTTTGGTCCAGGGCGGGTCGCGGCCAACCTGGCGGGCGGCCGCCGTTGGTGGGGCCATCGCGGGCGGGGTTTGCGCCCTGCTTGGCATCCTCGCCTCCTGGATCCTGGGTGATGTGCCGGCGATGATCCTGGCGATGGGCACCGCCATGTCGGCGTTCACCGGCGCCATCGGCGGTCTGATCGGCTGGCGCCTACCCCGGGTCTTGGCGTGAGGGCGCGGTCGGTCTTGAGCCGTCAAGCGTCGTAGGCGGCGGCGGCGATTTGCGCTATGACGGCCCCCAAGCGGCCATAAGGCCGATAAGGTTCCCGCCTTTCGGAGAGCATTGGATGAACCGTTCCCTGTACGCCCTGGGCGCGCCGCTGGCGCTGGCCCTGGCCGTCACCACCGCATCCCCGACCCGGGCGGCCGACGCGGCCGGTCATGGCCTGACGGCGCTGGAGTTGGCCACCCTGGACCGCGCCAGCGACGCGCGGGTTTCGCCCGACGGCCGCCAGCTGGTCTACGACGTCCGCACGGTGGACTATGACAACAACAAGTCGGCGCACGCGCTGTGGCTGAAGGACCTGGACGGCAAGGGCGAGGGCCGGCGCCTGACCATTTCCGACGGCGGCGCCACCAACCCGCGTTGGTCGGCCGATGGCAAGAGCCTCTATTTCCTGTCCGGCCGTTCTGGCAGCCAGCAGGTGTGGAAGACCGACGCCGCCAACGGCGCCCTGGGCGCCCAGGCGACCCAGGTGACGACCCTGCCCCTGGATGTCGGCAGCTTCAACCTCGCGCCGGACGGCAAGCACATCGTCATCTCCATGGCCGTGTTCCCCGGCGCGGAGACGGGCGACAAGCCGGCCAAGCCGGCGGCGACGCCCAAGGCCAGCGGCGTGGTGTTTGACAAGGTCTTCGTCCGCCATTGGGACGAATGGGCCGACGGCACCCGCAACCATCTGTTCGCCCTGGCGTTGAATGGTGAGGGTGTCGCCACCGGTGCCGCCGTGCCGCTGATGAAGGGGTTCGACGGCGACGCGCCGGGCAAGCCCTTCGGCGACGACAGCGAAATCACCATCAGCCCCGATGGCAAGAGCGTCGTCTTCACCGCCCGCCTGGCGGGCCGCACCGAACCGTGGAGCACCAACCTGGACCTGTGGCAGGTCCCCATGGATGGCAGCGCCGCACCGGTCAACCTGACCGCCAGCAACCCGGCCACGGACACCGGCCCTGTCTTCTCCCCGGACGGTGGCAAGCTGGCCTGGCGCGCCATGAAGCGCGCCACCTTCGAGGCCGACCGCTTCGGCATCATGGTCCGCGACCTTAAGAGCGGCGAGACGCGCGAGATCGACCCCAGCTGGGATCGGTCCGCCGACACACTGGCCTGGACGGCCGACGGCCGCACCTTGCTGACCACCGCCTATGATGTGGGCCAGTCCAAGCTGTTCTCCGTCGACGTGAAATCGGGGGCGGTGAAGGCGCTGACGGGCGAGGGCCACGTGACGGCCATCGACCTGGTGAAGGGCAGCGACAAGGGCGTGGTCTACATGTCCGACAGCCTGTCCGGCCCCTCCCAGGCCTACCAGGTGTCGCTGAAGGGTGGGGAAGCGAAGCAGCTGACCCATGTCGGCGCCGACACGCTGGCCGGCATCACCCTGGGCGCCTATGAGCAGTTCAGCTTCCCCGGCTGGAACAACGAGACGGTGCATGGCTATGTCGTGAAGCCGGCCAATTACCAGGCGGGCCACAAGTACCCGGTGGCCTTCATCATCCATGGCGGCCCCCAGGGCTCCTTCGGCAACGCCTGGAGTTTCCGCTGGAACCCTCAGGCCTATACCGGCGCCGGCTATGCCGTGGTCATGATCGACTTCCACGGCTCCACCGGTTACGGCCAAGCCTTCACCGACGCCATCAGCCAGCATTGGGGCGACCGCCCGCTGGAGGATCTGCAGAAGGGCTGGGCCGCGGCGCTGGCCAAGTATCCCTTCCTGAACGGCGACCGCGCCTGCGCCCTGGGCGCCAGCTATGGCGGCTTCATGATCAACTGGATCGCCGGCAACTGGAACGGTCCGTGGAAGTGCCTGGTCAACCACGACGGCGTCTTCGACAACCGCATGATGGGCTATTCCACCGAGGAACTGTGGTTCAGCGAGTGGGAGAACGGCGGCACCGTATGGGAGAACCCCGCCGGCTATGAACGCTTCAACCCGTCCAGCCACGTGGACAAGTGGGTGAAGCCGCAGCTGATCATCCACGGCGGCCGCGACTTCCGCATTCCCTTCGAGCAAGGCCTGGGCGCCTACACCGCCCTGCAACGCAAGGGCGTGCCCAGCAAGCTGGTCTACTTCGCCGACGAGAACCACTGGGTGCTGAAGCCCCAGAATTCCGTCCAGTGGCACCAGGAGGTGCTGGGCTGGCTGAACCAGTGGACGGCCGAGGCCAAGTAAGGCCGAAGCTCGCGCTCGCCGGAAATGGGAAGGGGCCGTCCGCAGGGGTGGCCCCTTTTCTTTTCTGCCAAAGATGGGGGCTCACGTCGCTGGTTGTGTTTCCACCTTGCGCACCTCACCGCCAAACCGTTGCTGAACGACGGTGATTAAGCTCGGTTGGTCCGTGTAGACCTCGACGAAGCTTGTGCCGAAGGCCTTGATTTCCACCAACGCATTATGGATCAGCGGTTCCATTGGTCCATCGGCGCTGAAGCAGTTCCCCGTCAGGCGGGGGATTTCATGGCGCGGGACCAAGGCGAAAACGCCGTCCAGCAGCTGTGGGATGTTCCGAATGCGATGAAGCAGATCGGCCAGTGCAGGCACCAGGATCGGCTCCAGATCTTCATACTCCGTTAATTGAGCGCCGAGGCCATCTACAGCACCCGCATACCAGTCGCCGCCGGTCAACGCGGGAACGGCGGCAATGAAATCCAGGACGGTAGCCACTTGCGCGCCCGTGCAGGTCACGCGGTCGTCATCGATGTCCTTGCCGCGAATTTGAAGGACCAGCATGAGTACCCTGTTTCAGGGATTAGGAAGCAGGGCACTATTCCACCATTCCGGCATGGAAGGCAGGGCTATTTGAAGCGGTCGCGTCATAGCTTGATAACCCAACCCCGGTTTCCTACGACAGTCATGCTGGGCCACCTTTAACCCATCCTTTTCGCCCGGCTCATCGCCGTCTCGATGTCCGGCAGGAACACCGTCAGGATGCCCAGGGCCGGCAAGTAGGCGCAGACCTTGTAGACGGTGGTGATGCTGGTGGCGTCCGCCAGCCAACCCAGGGCGGCGGCGGCCACGCCGGCCACGCCGAAAGCCAGGCCGAAGAACAGGCCGGCCACGGTGCCGACCTTGCCCGGCATCAGTTCCTGGGCATAGACGACGATGGCCGGGAAGGCGGAGGCTAGGCACACGCCGATGACGCCGCTGAGCACACCGGTCCAGAACAGGTTGGCGTAGGGCAGGATCAGCGTGAAGGGCAGCACGCCCAGGATGGACCACCAGATGACGTGTTTGCGCCCGATACGATCGCCGATGGGCCCGCCAGCGATGGTGCCGACGGCCGCGGCGCCCAGGAAGATGAACAGGTGCAACTGCGCCGACGTCACCGACAGCCCGAAGGTCTGGATCAGGTAGAAGGTGAAGTAGCTGGTGATGCTGGCCAGGTAAACGTATTTGGAGAAGATCAGCGCCAGCAGGATGGCGAAGGCCAGGCTGACCTGGCGCGGGGTGAGGCCGGTCAGCTCCTCTTTCGCCACCTTGGCGGCCTTGGGCTTGGCGTTCCGCTGGTACCACAGGCCGATCCTGGCCAGGACCAGCATGCCCAGGAAGGCGGTGGCCGAGAACCAGGCGATGCTGCCCCGGCCGTGCGGCACGATGATGAACGCCGCCAGCAGCGGCCCCAGGGCCGACCCGGCGTTGCCGCCCACCTGGAACAGCGATTGGGCCAAGCCATGGCGCCCGCCGGATGCCATGCGGGCCACGCGGGAGGATTCCGGATGGAAGACGGACGACCCCGTGCCGACCAGGGCGGCGGCCACCAGCACCAGCGGGAAGTTGGGCGCCGTCGCCAGCAACAACAGGCCGACCAGGGTGAAGCCCATGCCGATGGACAGCGAATAGGGTTTGGGCTTGGCGTCGGTATAGAGGCCGATCAGCGGTTGCAGCAGCGAGGCGGTGATCTGGTAGACCAGGGTCACCAGGCCCACCTGGCTGAAGCTCAGATCGAAGCTGCCCTTGAGGATGGGGTATATCGCCGGCAGCATGGACTGCATCATGTCGTTCAACAGATGGCAGAAACTGATGGCGCCCAGCACCGTGAACACGGTGCCCCCGGCCCTTGCCGGGCTGGGGGCGGCGGGGGATGGGCCGGCAGGGGATGGCGCCATGGCGCCCATGCTATCGACCTCGCTCACTGGTGACACTCCCGCATCTGGGCCGCGTGCCGCCGCGGCCTCCTGTTTTGCCAACCGGCCGCTTGCGTTTCGGCGGCCGATCGACAAGCTAACGCGTACGCCTGCGGCCTGCTTTCGTCTTTAGGCCAAACTATTGCGGGATTGGGCCAACACGGATTTTGGGGGGCGGGCATGGTCCGCAATGTGCGTTCACACACGTTCGAGACGGCGCCGCAGCCGATCATCGCCATCGGCAACGATTATCCCCCGGGGCACGTGCTGCCGCCGCACCAGCATCGCCGCTGCCAACTGCTCTACGGCATCCGGGGCGTGATGACGGTGGCGACGGCGCAAGGGTCGTGGTTGGTGCCGGCCGAGCGCGCCGTTTGGATCCCGGCCGGCGTGGTGCATGAGGTGGAGGTGGTGGTGGGCCCCGCCGCCATGCGCAGCCTGTATATCGACCCAACCGTCCTGCCAGCGGCGCGAGGCCGGGAAACCCTGGATCCCCGCGCGGGCCACTGCCAAGTGGTCAGTGTCACACCCCTGGTGCACGCCTTGCTGACGGAGGCGGCGGAACTGCCGCTTGAGGTGTCGCCGGAAAGCCGGGGTGGCATGATCATGGCCCTGCTGGTGCACGAACTGCCATCGTTGCGCGTCCTGCCGTTGGCCATGCCCTGGCCAGCCGACGCCCGGCTGGCGGCCCGGTGCCGGGTTTTCGTGACCGCCCCCGACCCGCACGCCACCATCGACGTCTGGGCGGACGCCTTGGGGATGAGCAGGCGGGCCTTCACCCGCCAGTTCCGCCGCGAAACCGGCCTCAGCTTCGCCGCTTGGCGGCAACAGGCCTGCCTGTTCGCGGCCTTGCCCCGCCTGGCGGCGGGTGACCCGGTGACCACCGTGGCGCTGGACCTGGGCTATGACAGCCCCGCCGCGTTCACCAGCATGTTCAAGCGCCTGCTGGGCGTGCCCCCCAGCCGCTATCTGGGGTCTTGAAGCGCACGAATACAGGGCGGCGGCACGTCAGCCGCCGCCCCGCTGGAAACACCGTTCCGTCAGATGGCTTCGAAGGTGGCGATCGCCGGCGCCCCGGCCAATTGGCCCACATACTTGACAGTGAAGGGGCTGGGCAACTGCGGTCCCAGGATGACGGTGGCGGTGATCACGTAGGTTTCCCCCTTCGACAACCCGTTGCCACTGACGGCGAAGACAGTGACATTGGGGGACGGGCCGCCCCAGGTGTAGGTGCCCAGGCCGCCGGCAATCGGAGTGCCATGGCCCGAGATCCGGGTGTTGGTGAATTCTGTCACGCCTGACATTTAAATCTCCATCCTTGAGGGTTGACGCCAAGGCGGCGCACGTCGCAGTTTTCTGGATCACAGATTGTTCATGTTTCATGCGAAACACGTATAAGCTGTGCCGCATCGCACAATGCGTCAATTCAAAAAGTATCAAATTCTTAAAAAGTTCTTTTTAAGGTTGCTGTGGAGGACGTCCCCGGGGCTCCGCTGGACGTGGCCCTGAGCCGGTGGTGCCATGGACGACCAACGTCGGCAGAAAGATCGCCGGGCCATGTTGGCCGCCGCTCTGGCTCCGCATCGTCCTGGGGGAGGGCCAGCACCAGATGAAGGCCTTGGATGCCGCAGCGCTGGGCGCTGAACAGGTCATTCTAGAGGTCGGGGCGGGGATAACCCGGCCCCCCCCAGCCGGCCGCAGGCGCCCCGCATCATCTCCGCCCCGGCATTGCCCAAACATAGCCCAGGGCCAGGGCCGGCGGCTGGGGGCGAGGGCCAGGGGCCACGCGCGGGGGCGGCTTGCGCGGCATGAAGACGGGAACCTCGGTGAATTGCATCAACCGCAATCCACCCGCTTGGAATCCACCCGCTGGGCCCCCCGCGCAACGTCCCACCACCGACGACGTCACGCGTCGAGGATGGCCACCGCCCGGGTCCACCCGGCTGACGCCCCCTTGATCTTGGCCGGGAAGCAGGAAACGGTGAAACCCGTGGCCGGCAGCGCCTCCAAATTGTGGAGCTTCTCAAGGTGGCAATAGCCGATATCGCGGCCCGCCTTGTGCCCTTCCCAGATCAGTCCCACGTCCTTGGTCTCGGCGAACTTCTTGGCGGTGTGAGGGAAGGGGGCGTCCCAGCTCCACGCGTCGGTGCCGGTGACACGCACGCCCCGCTCCGTCAGATACAGCGTGGCTTCGCGGCCCATGCCGCAACCGGCCCCCAGGAAGTCCGGCTGGCCATAGCGTGATCCGGCCCGGGTATTGACCAGCACGATGTCCAGCGGCCGCAGGGTGTGGCCGATGCGGGCCAGTTCGGCCTCCACCTCCGCCGCCGTCACCACGTGACCGTCGGGCAGGTGGCGGAAATCCAGCTTGACCCCCGGATTGAAGCACCAGTCCAGCGGCACCTCATCGATGGTGATCGCCCGTTCGCCCTGGTTCATGGTGGAGGCGTAGTGCCAGGGCGCGTCCAGGTGGGTGCCGTTGTGGGTGGACAGGCGCACCGTCTCGGCGGCGGCGAATTCCGCGTCCGGCATGTCGTTGGGATCCAGCTCGGGGAAGAACATCGTCAGCTCGCCCAGCGTATCCTTGTGCGTCTGGTACTCGATATGGGGCCGCATGAAGGGCGGGTCCGCCACCGTGTCGTTATCCAGCGTGACGGAGATGTCGATGAAGGTGCGGGCCATGGATGCGGGGTCCTGTCAGTGCCGTTCGAAAGGGGACGGGGACCACCCGGGAATCCCAGGCCAAGCGACTATCCCTGTGTTCCTCCCGTCTTGGCCCGCATTAGAGCGGCGGCGCGCGGAAACGCAAAATCGATAAACCCCATGCGTCGCCATCGGCAAACGGGATAGCTGCCGCCTGTCCCGTGGCACCCGCCCTGTTGAAAGGGATGTCGCTGCCCCTTAACCCCGACCCCCAGCCCCGCTATAAGGCGGTGTACGGCTGGATATGGGGACCCATCGGCCATGGCTGTGGAAGAGTACCGGGAACGGGTGAAGTCCGAGAAGCGCGCCGCGGCGCTGGCCGCCGCCGGCGAGGCGTTCCTGCGTCAGGGCTATGACCGCACCACGCTGGCGCAGGTGGCCAAGGCCGCCGGCATCTCCACCGGCACCCTGTTCAAGCATTTCCCCACCAAAGCGGCCCTGTTCGGCGGCATCATGGAACAGCTGTGGGAGGCGGATCCGGAACTGCAGCGCCCCCTGCCACCCGCTGGCAACCCCGCCGCCGGCCTGACCGCCATCGGCCACGACTATGCCGGCAAGCTGCGCCAGCCCCGGACCGCGCCTTTGTTCCGCGTCATCATCGCCGAGGCGCCGCGCTTTCCCGAACTGGGCCAGGCCCTGTTCCAGCGGGGCAAGGCGCCCTACCTGGACCGGCTGCACGCCTATCTGCGGTCGGAGATCGCGGCCGGCACCATGGCCGTCGGTGACGTTCCCCTGGCCGCGCGCCAGTTCCTGGGCATGATCAACGACCTGATCTTCTGGCCGACCTTCTTCGCCGCCGATCAGGGACTGGGCGATGCGGAGGTGGCGCGGGTGATCGATGAGGCCGTGCTGACCCTGCTGGGCCGCTACGGACGGTCTTAAGGGCGGTCTTCAAGGATTGGGAAAGGGCGCCGCTGATTTGAGGCGTTGGGCGAACAGCCACTCCCGCCAGCCGGGCGCCAGGATCATGTCGGGCGGCACGCGATGCTCCATCCCCTGATAGCGCACAAATATGGGGGCGCCGCCCGCCGCGGCCACGGCCTCGGCCCAGGCGTGGTCGGGATCGAAGGGGTTCTCCGTATCCTGGTCACCGTGCACCTGCATCGTCGGCGTCCCCGCCACCGCCACCGCCCGGTCCCGGTCCGGCGGCACGGCGGAAAAGGCGACGGCGGCGGCGAAGCGGCCCGGCTGGGCCACCAGGGCGTCCAGGGCGGCCGACGCGCCCATGGAAAAGCCGACGACATAGACCCGCGCCGGGTCGACGGGCAGACGCCCCAGCAGGTCATCCACCAGGGCCAGTATGGCGGGCAGGGAGGCGCCGGGGTGGCTGGCCAGCAGCCCGTCGCCCCCCGGCGCATAGTCGGCGCTGCGCACGTCCACCTGTGGCGCCACGACATAGGCGGGGAAGCGCTGGCGCAGCGCCGGCAGGGCCCAGGCCTTGGCGAAGGCCGTCATCTGGCTGACATTGTTCTGCCCGATACTGCCGGAGCCGTGCAGGACAATAACCAGGGGCAGCCTGGCCTGTGCCAGCTGGACCGTGGCCGTCGCCGGCGTCAGCAGGCGGTAAGGCACGATGCGGCCGTCCGGCGCCGTGAAACTCTTAGCCACGAAATCGTCGGTCAGCGGTGCCTTGATGACTTCGTCCAATGCCTGGATGTCGGCCGGCAGCGGGGTGTAGGGCAGGGCGCGCTCCTCGATCCGGCCACCCTGAGCCCGGGCCGACGCCATTGTTCCCGCCATCGCCGCCACAACCAGCAAGGCCACTGTCACGCCGTGTTTCACCCTTAAGTCTCCTGTCGTTCCGTCATCGGGGCTGCCGGCAGGGCCGGTGCCCGGCCATCCACCAGCAGCAGATCGCTTTCGTCCTTCAGCGCCACGCCCGTCATCTGGCGGCGCAGGGCCTCCCGCAGCAGCCAGGCCAGCTTGAACGCCGCCAAATCATGAGCCAGGCCGCCCTCGCGGATGTTGGACAGGCAGTTGCGCTCGGCATCCAGGCGGCCGGGCCTTGGATTCAGGGTCAGGTAGACGCCCAGGCTGTCCGGGGCGGACAGGCCCGGCCGTTCCCCGATCAGCACCGCCACGGCGCGGGCGCCCAACGCCTGCCCCACCCTGTCGCCCAGCGCCACGCGCGCCTGGCTGGCCACCGCCACTGGCCCCAGCCGCCACCCCGCCTGTCGCACCCAGGGCAGGAAAGCCGTCAGCAGCGGCAAGGCCTGGCGGTGCACCGCCGTGGCCGACAAGCCGTCGGCCACCACCAGGGCCAGGTCGGGATCCGACGCTGGCAGGGCAGCCAGCGCCTGCTGGCTGGCCGGCGCCAGTTGGCGGCCCAGGTCTGGCCGCGCGAGATACGTCGCGCGGTCCGGGGCCGCGCTGTGCACCAGGACCGGTACCAGGCCCAATCCGCCCAGCCGTGCCGCCAGGGCGCCGGCGTCGAAACGGGTGTGCACAGCGTCCCGCGCCTGGGCGTGGGCGAGGGCGAAGCGCAAGACCTCCACGGTCGGGAGGCTGTCGCCCGCCCGCCCCAGGGCGATGCGCGCCGGTGTCGCGCGGCTCAGGTGCACCCAGGCATCCGGGGTCACCCCGGCTTTACGCGGCTCATCCGTCATCGCCAACCTTGCAGCAAGGGTTGGGTCGGGGATTGGGGCAGGGGCCGACCGTCCGCGCCGGCGATGCCCATGGCCTCCAGCCACACCTCGAACTCCGGCGCACGCTTCAACCCCAGCAATCGGCGGATGTAGAGGGCGTCATGGAAGGAGGTGGACTGATAGTTCAGCATGACGTCATCGGCCCCCGGCACCCCCATGACATAGGTCACGCCGGCGGTGGCCAGCAGAGTCAGCAGCGTGTCCATGTCGTCCTGGTCGGCCTCGGCATGGTTGGTGTAGCAGACGTCGCAGCCCAGCGGCAGGCCCAGCAGCTTGCCGCAGAAATGATCCTCCAGCCCGGCGCGGATGATCTGCTTGCCGTCATAGAGGTATTCCGGCCCGATGAAGCCAACCACGGTGTTGACCAGCAGGGGCCGGAACTCCCGCGCCACGGCGTAGGCCCGCGCCTCCAGCGTCTGCTGATCGACGCCGTGGTGGGCGCCGGCGGAGAGCGCGCTGCCCTGGCCCGTCTCGAAATACATGACGTTGTCGCCCACCGTGCCGCGCTTCAGCGCCTGCGCCGCCTCCATCCCTTCACGCAGCAGGGCCAGGGTGACGCCGAACCCTTCGTTGGCGGCCTGCGTGCCCGCCACCGACTGGAACACCAGGTCCAGCGGCGCTCCCCGGTTCATCATCTCTATGCTGGTGGTGATATGGGTCAGGATGCAGGCTTGGGTCGGGATGGCGAAACGCTGGATGACGCCGTCGATCAGTCGCGCCAGATCCGTCAGGGTGGCCAGGCTGTCCGACACCGGGTTCAGGCCGATCACGGCATCGCCGCAGCCATACAGCAGCCCGTCCAGGATGCTGGCCGCCACCCCGCCGGGATCGTCCGCCGGGTGGTTGGGCTGCAGCCGCACCGCCAGGGTGCCAGGCAGGCCGATGGTGTTGCGGAAGCGGGTGACGACCACGCACTTGCGTGCTGCCAGGATCAGGTCCTGGTTGCGCATGATCTTGGACACGGCCGCCACCATCTCCGGCGTCAGGCCGGGGGCAAGTGCGGCCAGCCCGTCGCTGGTGGCCTGGTCTGACAACAGATAGTCGCGGAATCCGCCCACCGTCAGGTGCGAAACGCGCGCGAAGGCGGCGGCGTCATGCCGATCCAGGATGAGGCGCGTGACCTCGTCCTCCTCATAGGGCACCAGCGCTTCGCTCAGGAAGGTCTTCAGCGGCAGGTCGGCCAGGCATAGCTTGGCCGCCACGTTCTCCTCCGCCGACAAGGCCGCGATGCCGGCCAGGCGGTCGCCGGATCGGGGCGGCGTCGCCTTGGCCATCAGGTCCTTCAGGTCCACGAAGGTCCAGGTGCGGTACCCCAGGGTGATGCGGTAGGGCGCATGCGCGGCCAAACTCAGCCTCCATCCAGCCGACGGTGGGAGGGGGATCATGACATCGATCCGGCGCCAGGGCAGCAACGGAACTGGCGCGACAGCGGGGAATTTATTCTGTACCAATGGTTTGCCCCGATATTCTCGGGGGCCATTTGGGGGAGACCGCCCGCATGACGACACCCGGGGATGAACCGCTGGCGCCGCCGCCGCGCTCCCGCCACCTCGTCCTTTTCATCGCGCTGGTGCTGGGCGTTGGCCTGGCCATCGGTTACCTGACGGCTCCCGGCCCCTGGTATCTCAACCTGGCCAAGCCCAGCTTCACCCCCCCCGGCTGGGTGTTCGCGCCAGCCTGGACGGCGATCTACATCCTGATCGCCATCGCCGGTTGGCGGGTTTGGCGCCAGGACAGCGACGGCCGGCCCATGCGCCTATGGTGGATCCAGATGGTCCTCAATTTCTTCTGGTCCCCCATCTTCTTTGCCGCCCACCTGCCGGGCTTGGCGCTGGCGGACATACTGCTGCTGCTGGGCACCATCCTGGCCTTCATCGCCACCGCCTGGCGCGAGGATCGGCTGGCGGCCTTGCTGTTCCTGCCCTATGCCGCCTGGGTCACCTTCGCGACCGCGCTCAACACCGGGATATGCGTGTTGAATTGAGGCGATATCGCGCCGGTGCGACAAAATCACCGGTGCGGGCGCAGGGGGTGACGATCCATGGTGAATCAAGACGATCCACGGTGAATCAATATGATGGGCCTCGCGTCCCTCATGCTGGATCGCCGGATGCACCTGCGACGCGCCCTTTCGTTTTCGATCTTTGCCGGCCTGATGGTGTGCATGCACTCACAGCCTCCGGCATGGTGAGTGGTACCAACGGGACGCCGGCAGATGGCCTGCCTGTCGTGGCGGCGGCGAGGTATCATTGGCCGTCTTTGGATATCCGGAGGGCGGAAGATGGGCCGTTTGCTGCTTGCCACCATCGTGGTGGCGCCACTCCTCCTGGCCGGCACGCCCCGTGCCGAGCCGGTGGTGTCCCTGGCGTTGGACACGTCGGAAGCCGACCAGGCGCTGCGCATCCTGGATAAGCAGGCCGCCCACCAGCCGGTGACGGCGGAGGACTGGAACCGGTTGTTCGCGACGACGCCCTACCGGTGGCTGAAGGCGAGGGAAGCCGCCATGGGGCATCCCCTGGCGGATGAAGACTTCCAACGCTTCCTGCTGTCGCCGGAAGCGGCCAGCCAACGGGCCGAGTGGGCAAGCACCTTGGCGGCGATGAAACAGGCGGATATGACGCGCCTGGGCATCGGTGTCCTCGCCTGGCTTCCGCCTGGCGCCAGCATCCGGGCGCGCGTGTTCGCGGAGATCAAGCCGCAGCGCAACAGCTTCGTCTGGAAGCAGCCGGCGGCGGCTGGGGAGATGGAAAGCGGGGAGCCAGCCATTTTCCTGGCGGTTGCCCATCAGAGCCGTGACCAGTTTGAAAACACCGTGGCCCATGAATGCCACCATATCGGCCTGGAAAGCCTGGAGGCGCGCCAGGATGAAGCGCAGGCCAGCCTGCCGGCCAATGTGAAACTGGCCATGCGCTGGCTGAGCGCCTTCGGCGAGGGCGAGGCCATGCTGGCCGCCGCCGGCACCGACCGGCACCCCCACTGGGAGGATGACGCCCTGGTCCGCGCCCGTTGGGATGGCGACATGCAACAGTTTGCTCCGGACTTGGCCATTGTGCAGCAGCTGCTGCTGGACATCCTGGACGGCAAGCTGGCCACGGATGAGGACATCATGAAACGCGCCCGTCCGCTATGGGGCGACGCCCAGGGCGCGTGGTACACGGTGGGTTATCAAATGGCGGTTCTGGTCGAAAAGCGCTTCGGCCGCGCCGCCTTCAACGACGGCCTGCTCGACCCGCGCAAGCTGCTGGCGCTGTATAACCAGGTGGCCGGGGAAGCCAACGCCCACGGCGCCAAACTCGCCACTTGGTCACCGGAACTGCTCAAACGGCTGGAGGCGGGATGAGGCACGCGATGGCCCAGCCGGGAGACTGACAGTTCTGCTTTGCCAGGCCCTGACATTCTAACTTTGCGCCCACAGAGATGGGACCGATAATCTGTCTTATGGAAATTATCCTCGCCTGAGGAATTGAGAAATTGTCGCGCGTGTTCTCATGTCTTTATTGGTGAGGTCCAGGACTTGTCGCCAGCAGGCGCGGACACGGTGATGGTGCCGTTGTCGTTCACCTTCAGGCTGTGGCACGGGGCATGGGCTGATTTATCGTCGGTTCCGGCGGCCCAGACGACGCGGCGATCCTCCTCTTCCAACACCAGGTTGCCGTCCCGCTGCATGACCAGGCTGTGGCTGCGGGGCGAAGATCGGTCGGGCGTCCACAAGGTCTTGCCCGCGCCATCGGTCAGTACCAAGGTGCCATCCCGGCGCAAGGTCAGGGCGATAGCACCATTGGGTGAGCGCAGACTTTCCCCCTTGGCCAGACGACCGCCGGGAACGAGGCGCCCGGGTCGAGACGCGTTGCCCGACGACCAGACCAGCCTGTCGCCCCGCTTAAGCAGCATCTCGCCCTCATCGCTGAGGACCAGATGGTCGGCCTTGTCCATCGGGGACGCCAGCGTCGCCCAGACAGGCTTTCCGTCACTGGTATGCAGAACCAGGTTGCCATCCGTCTGCATCGCCAAATGACCCACCTGATTGACCGTCTTATTCAGGTTCCAGATTTCCGCCCCGCTATCGACGGACTTTACGACCAAGCCTCCCTCTATCGCGAGTTCCAGGGTGAAGCGCCCGTTGGGCGAGCGCAGAACCTCCCAGCGCAGGACCTGGCCTGGCAACAAGGCCTGGCGGGCATTCTGTCGCCCTTGCTCCGTGCGCTCCCGTTCCCAGTCCTTGGCCTGCCCCCTCTTCCGTTCCTCCGCTGTCAAATCGGGATTCCGCCAGATCTCCTTGCCAGTGGAATCGACGATGGCCAAACGTCCGTCGGGATGGAACAGCAGGACGGGATCTTGTCCTGCCGCCACCTGGGTATGGGTTCGCCACACGGCTTGGCCGTCGGCGTCGGTGACGACCAACTCACCCGTGCGGGTCAAGGACAGGGCGGTGCCCTTATCGCCGCCGCTTTCCCAAACCAGGGAGCCGGCCGTGTCAAAGATGACGGCCCGCCCGTGTCGCACCGTCAAGGTGTGACCTCCCGTGATCGTCGGCCGCGCATCGCCCCCCTGAAGCGTGAATGGGAACCGGAAGGCCACCGGGGCGGCGGCACCCATGACACAGATGAAATGGCGAATCGTAACGATGGACAGGCTGCCCGCCGTCCCGTCTGGAACGCCATGGTCCCAGGCGGCATCGCCGCTGGCATCCACCGGCGTGCGTGGATCCATGCCCACCGGAACGCCGCGCCTGAAGTCGGGAAGCTTGAAGGTGTCCGTCGCAAGGTCCCCCCCGAACCGACGGCCGATGACGCTGAACAGTGCCTGGTAGGAACCCGAGCACGCCAGGCTGCGGCCATCGCAGGGCAGCCAGCCTTCTGGCATCCTTTGAATGTAAGGGAAGGCCCGAATTTCGCCGATGAAATGGTCCATGGTCTCCCCCTGTCAGTCCGCGACCATCGGGAATTCGCCTTCCATGCAGATGATGTGGTTCACGCCGATCCCGACCATCGGCGCGCCCCCGCCCCGTCCCACATCCACCGCGGCTGTGGCGCCGACGGGACCGTCGGCGCCGATCGCCACGCGCCCACGCAGGTCTGGAAGCGCGAAGGTGGTGCCGTCACCGCCAAACCGTGTGGAGAGCAGGAAGAACAAAGCCTGGTGCTCTTGCACGTTCAACCGTTGGCCATGGCAAAAGCGCCAGCCCCGCGGCGGGAAATCACCCGCGAACATGCGGATTTCCCCAAGGAAGGCTTCGGGCTCAAAAAAGGCCACGCCGCCCTGGGAACTATCGTCGATGGCCATGGGAAAGTTGCCCTCCGCCGCGATGGCGTAGGTCAGCGCCACCGTTGGCTGCTTGTCCCCGCCCGCCCCCTTTTCCTTCCCCGGCGAAGCGGCCCCCAGGACGGCGGTTCGCCCATGGTCTGTTCCTCCCCCCGGCACCCGCCCGCGCAGGTCCGGCAGCGCGAACGTGCGCCATCCATCCCCACCGAACATGTTCCCAATCAGGGAATACAGTGCCGGGCTACGGGAAATTTGCAGCATCCGGCCATCGCACGGAAGCCACTGGTGATGAAGGCGGTCATGGGGCAGGAGGTGGATCGCCCCTAGGTAATATTCCATTGTCCCCCCCCCGCGCACGGGCGCAGCACACCAAATGCCACTTAAGGCAGTAACTCTTTGGGATTAGTATATCTTATCGGGCCAATGAACAAGCCTGGAAAGGCCGCGCCACCCTCGACGACCCGCCACAAGAGGGGAACCGCCACCGTCCCTGAACCGTTCAAGACATGGGTACCCTCCGTGCCAGGGAGTGATTGTGCCAGGGATTGTGAATGAGGAGCGGCCATGCCCAGTGACATCATCAGGTCGACCGTACAGGGCACACCTGTGCAATTGACCGAGGTCGAAGAGAAGGTGGCCATCGTCCGCCACCCGCTCTATCCCATGTTCGTGCCTTTTCCGAACGCCTGCTTCGTTGGTGCTTTCCTGACCGACCTGGCCTATTGGGGCACGGCGGAGATGATGTGGGCTGACTTCTCCGCCTGGCTGCTGCTCGTGGGCGTGGTGCTGGGCGCGGTTGCCCTGGTCGCCGGGCTGGTCGATCTGGGCCAACGCCGCCACGTCGTGACCCAGGCGCCCATTTGGCCGCATGTGTTGGGCAATCTCGTGGCCCTGGGCCTGTCGGTGCTGAACTGCTTCGTCCATAGTCGCGACGCCTGGACGTCCGTGGTGCCGCAAGGCCTGATCCTGTCGGCCCTGGTGGTGATCGTCGTGCTGACCAGCAACTGGATCGGCTGGTCGGTACTGACCTATCGCCGCCGGCTGGAGGTGCGGTCATGAACCGGCGTTTCCTCCAGGTGGCCCCCCTGCCGGCCCCATGCCGCCGCCGCCTGCTCGTCCTGGCCGGCGTCGCGGCCCTCGGCCTGGCCGCCTGTGACGATGGCAGCAAAAGCAGCGATCCCAACACCGAGGTCGGCCCCAACCCTACCCTGCCGGCGCAGAAGCAATACCTGATGCCGCCGATGACCGTGGCCAAAGTGGTCGGCTGGCGGGATGGCGAGACACCAGCCGTGGCCCAGGGCTTGAAAATCCGGGCGCTGGCTGGTGGGCTACAACACCCCCGGTCCCTCTACGTCCTGCCCAACGGCGACATCCTGGTGGTGGAGTCCGTGGCGCCCAAGGCCCCCGCAGCCAAGCGGCCCAAGGACCTGATCATGCAGTGGGTGGAATCGCTGGCCACCTCTGGCGGGAAGATCAAGGGCAGCAACCGCATCACCCTGCTGCGTGACGCGGACGGCGACGGCGTGCCGGAAACGCGGACGGTCTTCCTGGATCATTTGAACTCCCCCTTCGGCGTGGCACTGGTGGGCAATGATCTGTACGTCGCCGACACCGACGCCATCGTTCGTTATCCCTATACCCAGGGCGACACGCAGATCACAGCCCCCGGCACCATCCTGACACCCCTGCCCGGCGGCCCCATCGACCATCATTGGACCAAGAGCCTGCTGGCCAGCCCGGACGGGTCGCTGCTGTATGTCGGCGTCGGGTCCAACAGCAACATCACCGAGAATGGCATCGAGGCGGAAAAGAACCGCGCCGCCATCCTGGAGGTGGAGCGCGCCACGGGCCGCTGGCGCGTCTACGCCGATGGCCTGCGCAACCCCAACGGGCTGAGTTGGGAGCCGCAGACCGGCGCCCTGTGGACCGTGGTGAATGAGCGGGACGAGCTGGGCCCCAACCTGGTGCCCGATTACATGACCTCCGTCCAGGACGGCGGGTTCTATGGCTGGCCCTACAGCTATTATGGCCGGAACCTGGACCCACGGGTCAAGCCGCAGCGCCCGGACCTCGTGGACCGCGCCCTGGTGCCCGACTATGCGCTGGGCCCCCACGTCGCCCCCTGGGCATGGCCTTCTATACCGGCACCGCCCTGCCCGACGGCTATCGCGGTGGTGCCTTCGTCGGGGAACATGGCAGCTGGAACCGAAATATTCCAAATGGATATAAAGTGGTCTTCATCCCCTTCAGCAACGGTAAGCCCAACGGCCAGCCCACGGATGTGGTGACCGGCTTCCTGGATCAGGAGGGGCAGGCCCGTGGCCGGCCGGTAGGCCTGGCGGTGGATAAGGGCGGCGCGCTTCTGATCGCCGACGATGTCGGGAACACCGTGTGGCGGGTGACGGCACAGTGAGCCGCGCTGCCGAGAATAAAAAGAGGGGGACCGGCAGCGGATGAGACCGGTCCCCCTTCCCTCAGGGAGGATAATCGCGTCGCCCGAAGGGAACTGAATTACATCAGATGATTAGAATGTGACCTTCACCCCGCCATAGAAGGTGCGCGGCGCCCCCAGGGTCAGGGTGCGCGCATCGCTCAGGGTCCGTCCCAGGATGTCGCTGGCCCCGGACACCTCGAAATAGGTGCCGTAGCTGGCGTAGCGGCGATCGAACAGATTGTTGATGCCGCCGATGAACTGGATGTTGGGCAGCACCTGATAGGAGGTGCGCAGGTTCATGGTCCAGTAGGGCGTCAGCGGTGAATTCTGGTTGGCGTCATCACCCACCAGGTACTGGCTGCCGTAATATTGAACGGCCCCGCCCACGCTCCAGGCGTCGGTCACCACCAGGTCGCCGCCCAGCTTAACCTGGTGGCGCGGGATGCCCGGCATCCGCGCGCCGCTGTGCACGGTGATGGTGCCGTCGTCGGCGGCCGACGGATTGTTGGGCGACGCCAGCACGCCATCGAATTGGTAGGTGGCGTCCACGAAGCTGTAGTTGAGATAGACCTGCCAGCTTTCCCTGGCATAGGTCAGGCCGGCGTCCACGCCCTGGCGGCGGGTGGACGGCACGTTGGTGTAGTAGCCGCGGCCCTGGATGGTGCTGGCCAGCGCCAGGATGTCATGGTCGCTGTCGGTGCGGAACAGGCCCACGGTCCAGTCCAGTCGGCCGGACGCCACCCCCTGGACGCCGCGGATGCCGGCTTCATAGGTCTCGGCCACCACCTGGCGCAGCGGCGGGTCGGCCACCAGGGAATTCTCCAGCAGGCAGGGACGCAGGGGATCGGCGCAGTCCAGTTCCAACGGCGTGGGCGCCCGGTTGGACTGGGAATACCCACCGTAGACGCTGACCCCGTCGCCCAGGCGATAGGTCAGGCCGGCCTGCGGGTTCAGGTGGGTGTAGCGATTGTCGCTGTTCAGTTCCGGCGCCGACCCGCCCCGGTCGCGCATGCTGATGTCGGCCACGTTCAGGCGCAAGCCGGCGGTCAGGGACAGGGCCGGCGTCAGATCCAGCGTGTCGGTGACGTAGGCGCCGTAGAAGTCGGTGGTGCCCGACAGCCAGACGGGGGCGTAGCCCAGATTGCCCAGGGTCCGGATGATGAGGCCGGCCCCGGCCACCTCATCGGCGTCGCCGCCCTGGGTGGTCACCGAGAGGTCGGGGTTGATGACGCCCAGGGTGCTGGTGGCGGTGAAACGGATATCGCTGTGGTCGATACTGCCGCCGGCGACGAAGCGGTTGCCCAGTCTCAGCAGCGGCCGGTCGCCGGTCAGTTGCAGTGACCCGCCCACGCCCGTGGTGTCGGTGGCGGTGCGGTCCAGCGTGCCATAGGTCGCGTCGTTGTTGTAGGCGAAGGTATGGCCCGCCAGATCGGTGATGACGAACTGGTTGCGGAAGGCCGTGGTCTTGCCGCCCGCCGGCGTGCCGAAGGCGTCGTCCTCCAGGCACAGCTTGCCGCCGTAGGAGGAACGGGCGCTGCACCTCTCGAAATTGCTGTCGTTGCCGTCCACGTGCTTCTGGCCGAAATGGCGGCCATAGACGTTGCCTTGCACGGCCCAGCCGGCGGCGATGTCCACTTTGCCGTTCAGCGCCAGCATGCCGCTGTCATTCTTGGTGGTCTGCGGCCAGGTGTAGACGGCGGTCTCGTCCGCCTGGATCATTTCCAGCGGCGTGGGGCCGACGACGCCCAGGCTGGACCGGGCGGCGGCGGCGATCAGGTGCAGCTCCGCGCCCTCGCCGCGCCAGCCGGCATCGGCGTAGAAGCGCTCCACGTCCGAGGCCGATTGCTTGCGCCAGCCGTCATCGCGCGCCGCCTCGCCCGCCAGGTATAGGCTGAAATTGCCGGACTGGTAGCCGAACTCAGCAGAACCCTGGACACGGCCGTTGCTGCCACCCAGCAACTCGGCGCTGGTGCCCTGGAAGGTGAAGCCGTTCTTCATCTCCAGGGTCACGGCACCACCCAGGGCGTTCAGGCCATAGGCCGGGTTGTTGGTCGCCAGCGTCAGGCGGTTGATCGCCACCTCCGGCGCCAGGTCCCAGTTGACGGTGTCACCGAAGGCCTCGTTCAGGCGCACGCCATTCTGGTAGACGGCGATACCCTGCGACGTTCCCTGCAAGGGGGAGACGGTGAAGCCGTGGAAGTGCAGGTCCTGGAACAGGGCGTTGCCCTGGCTGTCGGACAGGGAAAGTCCCGGCACCCGCTGCGCCATGGCATCCAGGATGGAGATGGAATGGCTGTGGGCGAAATCGTCGGCCGACAGCGTGGTGGCCGATGCCGGCAGCTTGTCCAGCGGCACGTTGGCCCCGGGCAGTGGCGTCGTCCCTATGACGATGATGTCGCTGAGGGCGGTGGGCGTACCATCGGGTGCGGGCAGATCAGCCGCCAGCGCCAAGGATGAACAGGTGGTGCAGAGCAGGAGCAGCAGGCCGGCCGGGATTTTTTTCATTATAGGGCGCACCAATGGGGTGAGGCTGACGCTACGGTAGCCTTGATGGCCGCGTCCGATCCATGGGCCCCCTTCCCGATTTTCCCGGGAAAAATTCCCGATATCACGGCGGTTGTTGCACGGCGGGGCCAAGCACCTGTTAGATGGGGCTCGGGAGGCGCCGGCCGCGGACAAGCGGCGGCATTTCAAGGCAGCGGGAAACGGGGGCTCAACCTCATGTCGCTTCGGATCCGTCTGGTCCTGTCCATCGCCCTGTTGCTGCTGGTCAGCCTGGCCACCGGCGGTGCCGCCGCCTGGCTGCGGGCGGAGCATTCGGTGCGCACGGAAATGGAGGCGGCCCTGTCCGTGGGCCAGCACACCATCAGCAGCGCCCTGGCCCATTTGGCCGTCCGCCCCGCCGACCAACCGGGCGACGAGGACATGGCCACCATCCTGACCCGGCTGGTGCGGGCCTTCAACGGCGACCGCCACCTGAAGGTCAGCCTGCGCCGGCCGGGGGGAAGCGCCATCGCCACCTCCACCCTGGCTTCACCCGACCATGCCGCCCCGGCTTGGTTCGTCCGCTCCCTGGACGTGCCGCAATTGAGCGCCGAGATGCCCCTGCCCGGTGTCTCCGGCGATGGACTATGGCTGCGCCTGGAAACCGACCCGGCGGGCGAGGCGTCGGAGGTCTGGGGCGAACTGGGCGACGACGCCGTCATGATGCTGCTGTTCAGCGCGCTGGCCCTGCCCATGGTTTACTGGACGCTGGGCCGGGCCTTGCGCGCCGTCGACCGGCTGTCCAAGGCCTTCGCTGAGGTGGGCCAGGGGGCGGAGATGGCCCGCCCGGTGACGGAGGCGGGCCCGCCGGAGCTGCGGCGCCTGGCTGTGGGGTTCAACCGCATGATCGCGCGCCTGGCGGCGGCGGAGGCGCGCAACCGCCGCCTGCACGAGCAGTTGCAAACCATCCAGGAGGAGGAACGGGCCGACCTCGCCCGCGACCTGCATGACGAGGTCGGGCCTTATCTGTTCGCCATCAATGTCGACGTCACCGCCTTGCTGGCGGCGGCGGAGCGATCGGGCGACGCGGTGGCCCTGGAACAGGCGCGCGCCGCGCGTGAGGCCGTGGCCCACGTGCAGCAGGAGGTGAAGGCCATCCTGGGCCGCCTGCGCCCCCCGGGTTTGAGCGATCTGGGCCTGGATGCCGCCCTGAACAACCTGGCCGCCTTCTGGCGCGCCCGCCGGCCGGACGTCGACATCGCTGTCACGGTGGCGCCCGACCTGCGGCTGGGCGAGGCGGGGGACACGGCAATCTACCGGGTGGTGCAGGAAAGCCTGAGCAACGCCGTCCGCCACGGCCGCCCCCACACCGTCGCGGTCACGGTACTCCCCACCCCCGCCGACGGGGTGGCGGTCGAGGTCGTCGATGATGGGGAGGGCCTGCCCCCGGAGGGCGCGCCCGACACCGGTTATGGCCTGCGCGGCATGGCTGAACGGGTGGCCGCCCTGGGCGGCAGCCTGGAGGTGGGCAATCGGCCGGAGGGAGGCGTCCGCGTACGCGCCCTGCTGCCCCTGACGGGAAGCGTCGACGCCCTGACAGCGCGGGAGGCGGCGTGAACGCCGGAGGGAGCGACATGAAACTTCTGCTTGTCGATGACCACGCCATCGTGCGCGCCGGCCTCCGGCGCCTGCTGGCGCCCCTGCCCGGCGTCAGCATCGCCGAGGCCGCGACCGGCCGTGACGCCCTGGTCCGCTATCGCGAGGACCGGCCGGATATCGTACTGCTGGATTTGAACCTGCCGGGGGTTGGCGGACTGGAACTGCTGCAGCGCCTGCTGATCGAGGACCCCACGGCCTGCGTCCTGATCTTCAGCATGCATGCCGAGGCGCTCTACGCCTCGCGCGCCCTGGCGGCCGGCGCCAAGGGCTATATGAGCAAGAACGCCGACCCGGACGAACTACTGGCCGCCATCCGCCGGCTGGCCGATGGCGGCCGCTATGTCGAGAACGAGATCGCCCAGGAACTGGCCGTGCACGGCATGCCGGCCGGCCACCCGGCCCAGCGCCTGACGGAACGTGACCTGGAAATCCTGCGCCTGCTGGGCGAGGGCCGGGCCCTGGCGGACATCGCCAGCGAGCTGGGCGTGGGATACAAGACCATCGCCAACACCTGCACCGCCATCAAGGCGAAGCTGGGCGTGGCCCGCACCGCCGACCTGATCCGCCTGTCCATCGAGATGGGGGTGAGCTGACCAGCCCCGCGAATGGCATCGGGGCGGTGATCCGACGGCCTGGCGGGGGCGTATCGGTCACCGTGTCCGGTCGACTGCCGGGACCGTTGGGATGGAGGGGGCATGTTGCGATACGGCCAAGGGGTGATCCTTGCGGGTCTTGGCATCGTGTTCTGGGCGGCGGCGCTGGCCTGGGTGCGGGCGATTCCCATGGCATTGACCGATCCGGCCTGGAACATCCTCAATTTCGCCGGCGCCGTATCGGTCGCCTGGACCTGTGTGTTGCTCATTCGCCGCGTGGCCGGCTTGGCGCCGGACCAGCTGATGGCGGGCATGGGCTTGGTCGGCGCCGTGGCCATGACCCTCGACGGCGCCGTGCTGAACTGGGCCCCGCGGATGTACGGGCCGGACGACACCGTGACGCGGCTGGCGGCCGGCTGGTTGCTGTGGGGATATGGGTTGAGCCTGGCCATCGCCCTGGCGATGGCCAGGGCCGGAAGACGCCGCCCAAGCGCGGCGACGCCCTCCGGCGATGGCGTCACGCCGCCTTGATGGTGGTGACGAAGCCGTTGACCACGGTGCGCAAGGTATCGGCCTCACGCCCCAGCACGTCGGAGGAGCTGAGGACGCTGCGCGCGGCCGTGCCCGTCTCGTCCGCCGCGGCGCGCACGCCGGTGATGTTGGCGGAAACCTCGCGCGTGCCGACGGAAGCCTCCTGCACATTGCGGGCGATCTCCCGCGTGGCGGCACCCTGTTCCTCCACCGCGGAGGCCACCCCGGTGGTGATCTGGCTCATCGCCACGATGGTGGCGGTGATGCCGTCGATCGCGGACGCGGCGCGCGCCGTCTCATCCTGAATGGCACTGACCTGGGCCTGGATTTCCTCCGTCGCTTTGGCGGTCTGATTAGCCAGCGCCTTAACCTCGGAGGCCACGACAGCGAATCCCTTGCCGGCCTCTCCGGCGCGGGCGGCCTCGATGGTGGCGTTCAGGGCCAGCAGGTTGGTCTGGCTGGCGATATCGGTGATCAGCTTGACCACGTCGCCGATGCGTTGCGCCGCCATCACCAGGCCGTCTATGGATTGCTTGGTGCTGGACGCCTCGCGCACCGCCGCGTCGGACGTGGTTGTGGCGGTGGACATCTGGCGGGCGATTTCGGCGATGGACTGGTGAAGCTCCTCAGCCGCGGCCGCGACCGTCTGGACATTGGCCGAAGTTTCTTCCGCCGCCCCGGCGACGGTGTTGGACAGGGCGATGGTGTCGCCGGCCGACAAGGTCAGGCTGTCCGCCGCCCCGCGCAGCGACCGTTCCGCACCGGTGAAACCGGCCACCACCTGGTCAATGGAGATGGCGAAATCGTGGGTCGCGGCCTCCATCCGAACACGGCGTTGCTCCTTGGCCGCGTCCTCGGTGCGCTGGCGCTCGGCCAAGATGTCCGCCTCCTTGGCATTGGCGCGCAAGGTGGAGATGGCGCCAGCCATCTCACCAATCTCATCCGTCCGTGCTGTCATCGGCACCGCCAGGTCATGGTCGCCGCCCGCGATGTTCATCACCACCTGTGTCAGCACCGATAGCGGCCCCGTGACCCGATGGCCTACCAGCCAGACGATGCCGACCAGGACACCGCCGGCGATCAGCAACAGCAGGGTCACCAGCATCAGTGCCGTACGGGCGCTGGCATATTGCGCGTCGGCCAGGCGCATCGCCTCGGCGATGGCAGCGTCACGGATGCCCAGGATGGACGCCAGTTGCGGCACGCTGGTGCGCCGGTATTCGACCACGTCAACCGGATACGGTACACCGGCGGCGCTCGCCTCCAGCACTTTGGCGCGAAGGGCGCCGAATGTGCCCTTATAGCCCTGTCGTGCCGCCTCGGCCGCCTTCAGCAGGCTCTCGGGCGTGCCAGCCAGGGCCAGTTGGCCCTCCACCCGCCCTTCCAGATCGTCAAGATGCCCCTGGAAGACCTGAATGTCCCGGGCGGCCTGCGGCCCTATGGGCTTGCCGCTGTTCAGCGCCTGCAACAGCAATGAGGACTGTCGGCCCGCATAGTCACGGTAGGACCAGGCCAGGATGGCGATATTGGCGTAGTGCCCCGCTTCTGGCGCGCGCTGCAATAATGACCGGCCTGTGGCGTTCAGTTCAGCGTTGATATCGGCCATGATGGCAAACATCCCCCTGACATAGGCATCGACCTCGCCCGCCGGGCGGTCCGCCAGGGGGCGGGCCAGCAGTCCGTCGACAGCGCTCCGCTGGGCCGACAGCCGGCCGTCCAGGGAGGACAAGAGCGACTTCAGATTGTCTTTGACGCCGACATCCTCCTTGGCCATCAGGTCAACCAGCGCCTTGCGCGCGGCGTCGGACTTGGCGCGTTGTTCCTTCACGAGCGCCAGGGTCGCGGGATCCGCGCTGCCCAGCGCCACCAGGGTGGGACCGCGCTCCACCGCCAAATTTTCCGTCATGCTGCCCAGCGCCGCCATGAAGCGGGCCAGGCCCTGCGCGTCCGAGGCCGCGACCGCTACGCGCCACTGCTCCAACGCCACCACGGCGCCCAACACCAGCATCAGCACGGCCACGCCCGCCAGGCACGATGCGATCAATCTACGGATGGTCACCGGACGTCTCCCCGTTACGTTCCTGGCGGCGTTCTTCGACCGCCGACATCACCCACGGCCGCTGTCCCGCAACAGCCAACCGAAGTGGTTAATCCCGAGTTCACAGGGTGGGGGCAAAGCGCTGAACAAACCGTTAAGGCCAGGCCGGGCTTCAGCCATCGTCCGTTGGGTCTCGGCCGTCACATTCAGGCCAGCAATAGGACATGTTCGAACTATCGATTTGATGGTCTGCAGCGGCGGATGATATCCCCGGTTAAGGAGGAGGCCGCCTAATAATCGTCCTGGAAGACGCCTGAGAACCGCCGGGAACCCTTGTGAATTCCTCGGGCATCAAGCGGCCAACCCGCCGCCCCACCTTTCGGCGTCACCCATCAGTCGACGCCTTTCCACCAACGAGTTCTACTGGGATATGGTGACTCGGACTATGCCGACGTATCAATACTGGCACCATCACGGGGCCATCAGCGTTCCGGATTTGGAAGCCGCCATCGCCTGGTATGATTCCGTGCTGGGCTTCAAGTTGGAACGGCGCATCCGTATCGATGCCATTCCGGCCGACGTGGCCTTCGTGCGCAACGGGCCGTTGCGCATGGAGATCTTCCAGGTGCCGGAAGCGCATCCCCTGCCCGACGAACGCCGCATTCCCAACCAGGACCTGAAGACGCATGGCAATAAGCACGTGTCCTTCGCCACGGACGACGTGCACGCGCTTGCCGATGAGCTGCGGCGGCGGGGCGCCGACATCGTCTTCGTTGCCGATTTCGAATGGGGTTCCAACGTCTTCCTGCGCGACAACGCCGGCAACCTGATCGAGTTCGTGCAGGAAAAGCCGGAAACGGAAACGCGGGCTCATCTTTAGGCCCGGGTGCGATCATGGATGATCGCGCCCCGGTCGTGACTTGTTCACGAGAGAGAGGGCGAGGCCAGGCGTCTCAGGAACAACCCCGCGCAATCCCGTGCGCGGGGTTGTTCTTTTTAAATCAGCTCATTTGGCAGCTTTCTTCGCTGCTGGTTTGAATAGGAAGCGCAGCAGGAACAGGACCAGCTTGAAGTTCAGCATCCTCAGCAGCGCCCGCGCCTCCTCCGGTCGCAGCTTGGCGGTCATGGGCATCGCGCCGAAGATCTTGCCTTTGATGACCAGGGTATCGCCCTCACCACTGATGCTGGCGACTGTCATCAGTTCCTTATTGTCGGCTCCATAGATCTTGACCATGGCTCAGGCCCCCACGGCGCGATCGAAATCGATGCCCAGATCGTCGAACATCTTGATGGCAGTGGCGCGGCCGGCGCCATAAACACCGCCGCCCGGGTGCATGAAAGGCCCCACCAGATAAAGCCCCTCCACGCCTGGCACCGTGAAGTTTCCAAGGTCCGGCGTCGGGCGGTGGGCCATGGTCTGGTACATGAAGGGGGCGGCGCCGTGCATGTCGCCGTTCACGAAGCTGTTGGGGGAACTGCGTTCCATGTCCAGCGGCGACCAGGTGGTGCGGGCGATGATGTTGTCGTCCGTCAGGCTGGGTGTGAACCTGCGGTAGAAGCTGAGATTGTAGTCCGCGACCTCTTCCTTGATTTCGTCCCAGCGGGCGGCCCCGCCATCCTCAAGGCGATAAGGCGCCATGGTGATGGAATGCCAGATGCCGGCACCGGGCGGGGCGCGGGTGGGGTCGGCGTGGGTCTCATCGCTGCCGCCGGTCAGCGGGCGCTTGGGCAGACGCCCACGGCGCAGGCAATCGAAATCGTCCAGCATCTCGGGCAGGCTGTCGAAGGTGTAGTACTCCAGCATCGTGGCGGTGGCGACCTCCGGGCCGGCGTAGAAGGTCGCCTGTTTCTTCAAATCATAATGGCTGACGAACAGGCTGAAGGTCGAGGTGTTCACCCGCTCCGCCCGCTTCACCACCTTCTCCTCCACGGCGTCGCCGAGGAAATGGCGGATGCGGTGGGGATGGATGGCGGCGATGACGCCGTCCTTGCCCGACACGACCTCGCCATCCGCCAGTTGCAGCCCGGTGGCCTTGCCGCCGGAAACGATGACCCTGCTCACCTCCGCGTTCAGGCGGATTTCGCCACCGTAGTGCTCCACGCAGCGCACCAAGGCGTCGGTCAGACCGCCGCTGCCGCCGACGGGCTGGGAGACACCATAGGTATGGATGATGCCGGGCATCAGATAGATGCCCATGCCGGTGCCCAGTTCATCCGGCATCTGCAGATTCTCGGTCACCAGCTTCAGCAGGTGCATCTTGACGCGCGGATGTTCGAAGGTGCTGTCGATGATGTCGACGGAACTGCGGCTCATGGCGTCCAGCATTTCCCGCCCCTCATCGCTCTGGTCCAGCATGGCGATGAAGGCGCCCATCGGCAGCGGGGGGGCGTATAGGCCGGAGACGAACATGGGCAGCATTTCCATGCTGCGCCGGGCGAAGGCCCGGTAGGTCTCCGCATCCTTGGCGGAGAACTTGGCGATCTCGGCGCAGGCCCGGTCCAGGTCCTTGTAGGTGATGAGGAAGCTCTGGTCGGCGAAGATGCTGGCGTAGGGCACGTCGGAGTAGTTGTACTTCAGCCCGAACTTGGCGAAGAGGCCCAGTTCGTCCTGCGTGATCATGGGATTTCCCTGGATCATGATGTGGACGCTGGAATGTAGGTCATGGCGGTAGCCGGGGGTGTTCAGTTCCCGGGTCACCACGCCGCCACCCGGCCAGGCCTGGCGCTCCACCACCAACACCTTCTTGCCCGCCTTGGCCAGATAGGCGGCGGCCACCAGCCCGTTATGGCCGGCACCCATGACGACAACGTCGTATTTGCCCGACATCTTGGAATCTCCCTATAGATATTTGATTTTATTACTATATTTCCGCAACCATAGCGCGGAAGGGGGCGATGCCCGGGACATGGCTGCTGGTGCCGCCGTCCACCACCAGGCATTGGCCGGTGACGTAGCGCGCCTCATCCGACGCTAGGTAGGCGACGGCATGGGCCAAATCTTCCGGCCGGCCCAGATAGGGGGTCAGCGTCTCCGCCTCCACGATCTCGCGCAGGCGGGGGGGCAGTTTCTCCAGCGCCGTGGGCGACAGGGTCAGGCCCGGCAGCACGGCGTTGCAGCGCACGCCGCGTTTGCCATGACTGGCGGCGATGCAGCGGGTCAGCTGGATGACGGCGGCCTTGCTGGCGCTGTAGGCGGCCTGGATGATGTGGCCTTGCAGGGCCAGGTTGGAGGCGGTGTTGATGATGGCCCCGCCGAACTCCCGCCCCTCCCCGGCCTTCACCAGATGCGGCAGGGCGTGCTTGCAGGCCAGCATGGTGCCGCGCACGTTCACGGCGAAGCTGCGGTCCCAAACCTCCAGATCCATGGTTTCAACATCGGTGTCGCGCAGGCCCATGGACAGGTCGGCGGCGTTGTTGTCCAGGATGTCCAGACGGCCGAAGGCCGATAGGGTGGCGTCGATCATCGCGCGGATGGAGAGTTCGTCGGCCAGATCCAGGTGCACGGCCAGGGCCTCCCCCCCACCGGCGTTGATGCGCGCCGCCACCGCCTCGGCCGGGGCCTGCGCGATATCGGCCAGCACGACACGGGCGCCACGCTCGGCCAGGAGAAGCGCGGTGGCGGCGCCGATACCGCCGCCGGCACCGGTGATGATGGCCACCTTGCCCATCAAGGAACCCTGAATTCTCTGATTTTCCATCTAAGGCACCGCTCCCGCCGGCCATTCTTGACTGTTGGGCCGCAGGCTAAGAGCAGCGGGGAATGGGCGGAAGACGGCACCTTTTTGTGCCCTACCCATTCCCCGGCGATGCCCTATAAAGGCGGGGCGAACAGCGACGGCATGGGGATGGAATGGTCACGGACGCGCCGCCCGGAAAGGTGCGCAGACAGGTGAATGTCGAGGCTGAATTGGCCCGGGTGGCACGGGTGCTGAACGTGGCCGACCTCGACCAGCATCCGGGTGGCCGCCGGCTGGCCGCCATGGTGCGCAGCATGGCCACGGACGGCCGGGGCCGGGAAGATCCCATCCGCGAGATCTTTGGCCGACTGGGCGACAAATGGAGCACGCTGCTGCTGCTGCTGCTGAGCGCCGGCCCCTTCCGCCACGCCACCCTGCGCCGCCTGGTGGGGGCCGTCACCGACGAGGCCCGCATCTCCCAGCGCATGCTGACCCTGCGCCTGCGCTCCCTGGAGCGGGATGGCCTGGTGGATCGGCGGGTCACCCCCAGCGTGCCGCCCCAGGTGGAATACGCCCTGACCGATCTAGGGCACGACCTGCTGGCCCAGGTGGAAAGCCTGATGGGCTGGGTGCGCCGGCACCATGCGGCCATCCTGGCCGCCCGCGCCCGCTTCCAGGACAGCGGGCCCGAGGACTGACCCCATACGCGCGTGGCGTTATTCCGCTGCGGTCCGCAGGCCCGCCGCCGCGTCACCGGCAGCGGCGCACATCTGGTCCACCACCCAGGCCAATGCCTGGTCCTGGTTTTGGATACGGTGCCACTGCGCCGACATGCGCACCTTGGGCATGTCGAAGGGCACCGGCGCGATCTTCAGCGGCAAGGTGGTGGCCAGCAGCGTCGCCAGGCGGCGATGCATGGTGCCGAGGCGCCGGGTGCCCAACAGGAAATGGGCGACATCGGTGAATGACGGCGCCACCACCTCCACCCGGCGGGTGACGTGGGTGGTACGGGCGAACCAATCCTCGAACGTCGGCGTGCGGGTGCGACCGTGGGACACGGTGACGTGGCCCAGACGGGAATAGGTTTCAGGATCAATCACGCGATCGAACTGGTCATTGCCCGCCCAGGCGACGACGACATAGTCATCCTCGAACAGCAACCGGGTGGGATGATCGGCGGAGGTGTACTGTTCCGCCGTGATCAGCAGGTCGACCTCCGCCTTCTCCAGCCGCTCCACCGGGGCATCCTCCAACGCCGCCACGTCGAAGACCATGCCCGGTGCCAGATCCGCGATGCGGCGCAGGGTATCGGCCAGCAACACGCGGATCATGTAGTCAGACGCCAGGACGGTGACCTGCCGGGCCGATTCCGCCGGCACGAACACCGACTTGGCGGTGATGGTCATGCGGATCTGCAATAGCGCGTTGCGCACCGGCTCAACCAGCGCTTCGGCGCGCGGGGTCAGCACCATGCGGCGCCCCACGGGCACCAGCAGATCATCCCCGAAGAACTCACGCAGGCGGTTCAGCGCGCCGCTCATGGCGGGCTGGCTCAGATGCACGCGCTCCGCCGCCACCGACACGTTCTGTTCGGCCAGCAGCGCGTTCAGCGCCACCAACAGGTTGAGGTCCAGTCCATCAAAGCGCATGGCCACCGCCCGGTCATCGTTCTTGTCGTCGCCGATGCATGCGCTGTCACCCGCATGCCGGACGCCCCCATTTGCCAAACCCTGTGGCCGGGCGCCCGCCTCCCGCCCCACTATAGGCCGGCACGCTCCGGGCATTTCAAGAAAAACCATTCCCCGCGATATCGATTGAATGACTAGATCATCCCTATTTGCCGCAGCGCAACAATGGTTGCACAGATGGCGCCAAAGCCGAATTCATCGAATTGTGCGGGAGGCCGCCCCCGCCCCATTTATATTCGGGTCGCTGATAGAACCTATCGTATCGTTCATTTTGACGGATGCGGCGCGCCTTCCCCATTGTTGCCCCACAAAAAAGTGGGGAGCGGTGACGGTCACAGATGCCGGCCGCCCTTCCCATGCCGTGAGGGAGGTTACCATGCAGGGACGCGCCGCGACCCCGGGAGTCGTATCCGTGAACAATCAAAGCCTGAACCGCCACCGGTGGCTCACCGGCACCGCATTGCTGGGCCTGGCCGTGGCGGGCACCCTGCCCGCCCGTGCGCAGACGACGGCCCCGGCGGACACGGGCGCGCTGACGGAAATCGTCGTGACGGCGGAACGGCGCAGCACCGACGTGCAGAAGACACCCATCGCCATCACCACCGTGACCGGCGAGGCCTTGGCCCAACAGGGCACCGTGAACCTGCAGAACGCCATCGCGCTGATCCCCAGCGTCCAGGTGCAGCAGACCAACTTCGGCGCCACCTTCTATATCCGCGGCATCGGCACACGGGGCACGGACGGTCCCTCACCCGTGGCGGTGAACATCGACGGTGTCTACCAGGAACGGGCGGAGGTGACGAATTCCGCCTTCGCCGACGTCAACCGGGTGGAGGTGCTGCGCGGCCCCCAGGGCACCCTGTATGGCCGCAACGCCAACGGCGGCAGCGTCAACGTCATCACCAACGGTCCCGTCCTCGGCCGGGTCGAGGGGGCGGGCACCCTGCAATACGGCAACTACAACACCTTGAAGACGGAGGGCGTGATCAACGTGCCGCTGGGCGACAAGGTGGCGGTGCGCGGCGTCTTCTCCTCTTACTCCCACGACGGCTACCTGTCGAACGGACTGGACGACGCCGACGAGAAGTATGGCCGCGTCAAGGTGCTGGCGCAGCCGACGGATGACGTCCGTGTTCTGCTGGAGGCCGACCTGCAGAAGGACGGCGGCAAGGGGGCCGGCAACGTGCGGCTGCCGGTCGACAGCCGCAGCAACCCCTGGGAAGGCGACGATTATTCAAGCATGTACGCCATTCCCACCGGCGACGCGCTGTATTGCAACCCGCACTGCACCGCCAGCTACGACATGCAGAACGTCGATGTCCATGGACAGGTGGACTGGGACGCGAAATTCGCCAACCTGACCTTGCTGGCCGCCCACCAGGATTTTGAAAAAACCTACGTCCAACCCTTTTCCGGCACCTACGAGCGCTATCACCTGCCGCTGATCCAGAATTCGGTGGAGTTCCGCCTGGCGTCGGAGGATGACAGCCGGCTCAAATGGGTGGCGGGCTTCTACTACCTGAACCAGGATGACAGCGGCGCGAAGAAGACCAACTACACCTTCGACAGCGTGGAGAACGTCGTCCACGGCACGGTGGACAGCAAGGCGGTGTTCGGTCAGGCGACCTACCCCGTGACCGATCGCCTGCGCGTCACCGCCGGCCTGCGCTACACCAACGACACGCTGGAAGAGACGGACGAGTCCGGCACCCAAACCGCCACCACCGTGGCCAGCCCGATGAAGGCCACCTTCGCCAAGACCACCTACAAGGTCGGGGTGGAATATGATCTGGCGGCGGCCAACATGCTCTATGCCCAGGTGTCCACCGGCTACAAGGCCGGCGGCCTGTCCACCTTCACCGGCAATTACGGGCCGGAGGAGATCACCGCTTATGAGGTGGGATCAAAGAACCGCTTCCTGAACGACCGGCTGCAAATCAATCTGGCCGCCTATTACTATGAATACACCGGCTATCAGCTGAGCTATTACCACTACGTCAATGATACGCCGGAGTTTTTCACCTCCAACGTTCCCGGCACCACCAAGGTCTATGGCTGGGAAGCGGAGGGCAGCTACATGCTGACCCCGGACGACCGCGTCGACTTCTCCGTCAACAACGGCTACAGCAGCTTCGGCAACGCCACCGTCCTGCTCAGCTGCGGCGCGGACATCTGCGCCACAGCGTTGGGCGGGCGCGAATTGCCCCGCAACCCGCGCTGGACCGGCACGGCCGCGTATGAGCACACGTTCAATCTCAATGACGGCGCGCGCGTGACCGCCGGCGTGAACATGCAGGCGAAGTCCAGCTACTACATCGACCTGCTGCGGTTCAGCTATTCCGAGGCCGACCCCTATTCCATCTGGAACGGCAAGATCACTTATGAGGCGCCGAACGGTCAGTGGTCGATCAGCGCCTATGTCAACAACATCGGCAACACGCCGGTGGTGCAGCAGGCCAACACGGCGGGTTCCGTCAACGTTTACAGTGTCATCGGCGACCCCCGCACCTATGGCGTCGTGTTGCACGCCAAATTCTGAGGTGTCTTTGCGACGCCGTCTCCTGGGGGCACCTCCCCCAGGAGACGGCCCCAGGAGACAGCGTCGCTTCACCTATCATCGACCACGGCGGCCAGGGGGTCCGGCGGCTCCAGCGACGCGGTGTCCGCCACCGGCCAGTCCGCCATCAGCCGCCGGCGCCAGACCCGCGGCGCCTCCCCGCTCTGCTTATGGAAAAAGCGCGAGAAGTAGGCGGGGTCCTCGAAGCCCAAATCATAGGCGATGGCGGCGATGGTCTGGCCGCTGTAGAGGATCAGGCGCTTGGCCTCGGTCATCAGGCGGTCCTGGATCAGGCCGATGGCCGGGCGGCCCGTCACCGCCAGGCAAGCGGCGCGCAGGGTGGACGACGACGTCCGCAACTCCGACAGGTAGGCGTCCAGCGGGCGGTGACTGCGATAGTGCCGCTCCACCAGGGAACGGAAGGCAGCCACCAGGGCGACCTGGCCGGAACGGCCGCCGGTGCCGGCATTGGAGGCCGCGGCCGGCAGCACCACCCGCAGCATCGCCGCCATCAGCACCAGCATGTGGCCCTCCGCCGCCGCGCGATAGCCCGGCTCCTGGCCGCGCAACTCCCGCAGCACGCCATCGGCGGCCGCCAGAACGGCGGCGAAGGCCATCCCCTGGCCCGCCATGTCCAGGCAGGCGGCGTCCGCGCCCAAGGCGGCGAAGGCGGGGTCCCGTCGCGCCAAGCCGCGCAATATGCGGTCGGACAGGGTGACGACCCAGCCGATGGTGCCACGGACGAAGGCGAAGCCATGCACCACGCCGGCCGGCACCACGATCAAGGTGGGCCCGTCGAAGGTCCAGCTCCGCTGGTCGGCCTGCACCCGTCCCGCCCCCTCGCGAATGGCCAGGAACTGCACAAGGTCGCCGTGCTGATGCGGCCTGATGCGCCAGTCCACCAGGCTGCTGCGATCCTCGATCAGTTCTACATGCAGGAAGCGATCCTCCGCCGTCGCCGGCGCCTCGCCATACAGGGAGAAGACGGGGATGTCCGGGCGGCTCATGAGCGCGTCCCCGCCCAGGACCGCATGGTGGAAAAACACCAAGTCATGATCGATATGACGGATAACATGTATCGCTGGGTTCGATTGTTTTAAGCGCAGGTTGCATGGGCCACCAGATCGCTATCTTGGGCAATTGTTGCGAAAAAATCCAATTTTTGTGGAGCTGCGTCCATTCCGGGGAAGCCCCCTCCGCCCCTATCGTTCCGGGGTCGACCGGTCCCTCAGGTGGCGGCGGCGCAGGATAAAAACACGTCAGGCTCGGGAGGGCCGGTCCCCATGTCCACACACAAAATCCGTACAAAAGTTGGCATCATCGGCGCGGGGCCGGCGGGATTGTTCCTATCGGAACTGTTGTCCCGCCAGGGCATCGACAGCGTCATCATTGAATCCCGCAGCCGGGAGGATATCGAAGGCACCATCCGCGCCGGCGTGCTGGAACAATGGACCGTCGACCTGATGAACCAGCTGGGCGTGGGGGAGCGCATGATGCGCGAGGGCCATTTCCACACCGGCATCACCTTGCGCTTCAAGGGACAGAGCCATCACCTGGACATGGAGGACCTGACCGGCGGCAAGAAGGTCACGGTCTATGCCCAGCATGAGGTCATCAAGGATCTGGTGGGCCACCGTCTGGCCCACGGCGCCGTCATCCATTTCGGGGTCAAGGACGTGGCGCTGGCCGGCATCGACACCGACCGCCCCTCCATCCGCTTCGCCCAGGCCGACGGCACGCCGGCCCTTCTCGACTGCGATTTCATCGCGGGCTGCGACGGCTTCCACGGGCCCAGCCGCCAGGCCATCCCGCTGGCGCAGCGCAAGGAATTCCAGAAGATCTATCCCTATGGCTGGCTGGGCATCCTGACGGAGGCGCCGCCGTCGCATCATGAGCTGATCTACGCCCGCCACGACCGGGGATTCGCGCTGCTCAGCATGCGATCCCCGGAAATCCAGCGTCTGTACATCCAGTGCGATCCCAAGGATGACATCGCCCTGTGGTCGGACGCGCGCATCTGGTCGGAACTGCACCAGCGGCTGGAGACGGTGGATGGCTGGAAACTGACCGAGGGGCCCATCATCCAGAAGGGCATCATCGCCATGCGCAGCTTCGTCTGCGAGACCATGCGCCACGGTCGCCTGTTCCTGGCGGGCGACGCCGCCCACATCGTGCCGCCCACCGGCGCCAAGGGACTGAACCTGGCCGTGGCCGACGTGTTGGTGCTGTCCCGCGCGTTGGAGAAGTTCTACGCCAAGGGCGACACCAGCGACCTGGACGGTTATGCCGCCACCGCCCTGGCCCGCATCTGGAAGGGCGAGCGCTTCTCCTGGTACATGACCACCATGCTGCACACCGACGACGCGGCCAGCCCGTTCGAGCACCGCATCCGCGAGGCCGACCTGGATTATGTCGTCAGCTCCCGCGCCGCCGCCACCGCCCTGGCGGAGAATTATGTCGGCCTGCCCATCTGACCGGCCACAGGGCGGCCGGGGGCCTGAAGCGCAAGGACGGCAAGGCGGACGGGCACGACATATCCTATGATCGGCCCGCCCGCCCCTTGCCTTGAGCCCCGCCCGATGACCCTTGATACCCTGGAAGACGCCCTCGCCGCGGGCCTGGTCCAATCCGCCCGCTTCACCGATATGGACTGGCGCGACCTGGACGCGGCGGGTGTCCAGGTCCTGGACTGCGTCTTCCAGGATGTGCGCTTCACGGGCGTTGATTTCAGCGACGCCCATTTCCGGAATTGCCAGTTCGTCCGCTGCCGGTTGTCGCATGTCAACCTACGCGACGCCGTGCTGGAGGATTGCCGCTTCGTCGATCCCGCGGACAAGACCGCCGGCTGCACCCTGGCCTTCAGCGCGCTCCGCGCCGCCCGCCTCACCCGCTGCGACCTGTCGTTCTGCGCCTTCGATCGCTGCACGCTGTTCGATGTGGTGGCGGAAACGTGCAGCTTCATGGGGGCCCGCTTCCACCTGGTGGACTTCCACCACGCGCTCAGCCGTACCAAGGCCATCCACCGCGCCGCGTTCCGCGACTGCACCTTCGAATTGGCCGATCTATCGCGCCTGACCTTGCGGGAGGCCCAGTTCATCCGCTGCCGCCTGCGGGAAGCCGATTTGCACGGCGCCGACCTGACCGACGTGGACCTGCGTGGCAGCGACCTGTTCCAGGCCGTCACCACCGAGGCCAGGCTGGACGGCGCCGACCTGCGCGGCGCGGAGATCAGCGGCCTGGATATCCGCCAGCTGGCCAGCTACGACGGGCTGAAGATCGCCGCCGACCAGCAACACATCCTGCTGGCGGCGGCCGGTATTGAGGTGTGTGCGGACGCGGAGCCTGAGCCGGTCCGGTGACAAACCTCCGGGCTGCGCTTGGCGAGCATGGAGCGGCTATGGCATGGTGCCAAAATCGCCGACGCGCCAGAAAGTCGCGGCCTTCCACCGCGACCACTGAAAATCGCGCAGATCATCCCAATCAAGCAAATAATTTTAATACAATATCAGCGCCTAATTGAATTTATTGGGTCAAATAAAAATGAATGAACATCTTCCGTCAATAAAAAACCACACTGATCGCTCACCCCAATTTCACCTCTTCCGATATGCCCTGGCAATCCTGGCATTATTAAGTTGGCCGCTTGGGATGCTGTGCGGTGAGCGGCTGGCGGGAGCCCGATATGACGCCCTGGTCTTTCATTGGCCGACTACCAAGGCGTTCGCCGATCATTTGAATTGGCATGCGCTGGCTGAGTACGATTCAGCAACGATGCCCCTGTTCCATATCCTACTGGCCCAGGTTCCAGGCGTGGGGGACTTCACCGTCTATCGGACCATCGGCTTCATCATTGGCTGCATGGCCTTGGCGGCCGTGGGCTGCGCCATCCATCGGCGCTTCCGCCCGTTTCTGAGGGACAGAAGCCTCATCGCCCTGTTGATTGGTGCCGTCGCCCTGTCGCCCGGTCTGCGGGACGCGACATTCTGGGGCAGCACCGATGCCTTGCCACTCCTGTTCCTAGGCTTGAGCGTCCTTTTGCTGACGGATCCGGTGACGGGTGACTGGCTGGACCGGGTCTCTGGCGCGCGCACGGTGGCCATCGCCATGATCAGCGCCGCCGCCTTTTACACGCGCCAACAGTACATCGTTGTGCCGGTGCTGGCATGGTGGCTGCTGTTACGGCGCAGCCGCTTTGGGGCGTTGGGCGTGACCGGCCTGTTCGTCGCCGCAGCCGCGCCGGCCGCCGCCCTGTTGGTCACCTGGCATGGCCTTACCACCCCGTCCCATCAGGGGCAGCAGAGCCTCAATCCGTTCAACCTCATCATCGTGGGTGCGGCCCTGTTCCCCACAGCCCTGCCCTTCGTCTTGAGCCTGCGCCGACCGGCCACCAAGCGGATCCTGGTGGTTGCCGGTACGGGCGCGGCCCTGGGACTGGTCCTGTCCTTCCTTCCTCTTGGCATAAGCGGCGTGGGCGGCGGCATCGTCATAAAATTGGCCATGCTGCTGGGCCCCAGGGGCGGAATCATCGTTGTGTCCGCTATCGCGGCGCTGGGGTGGTGGACGCTGATCAGCGCCGCGCGCACCCATCGGGACAACGCATTGGTCGCGCTGCTGGTTGTTACGCCCCTGGCGATCGCAAGCCCGCTGTATGAACGCTACATAGACCCTATCGCGCCCATCTCCATCATCCTGCTCGCTACGCCCGGGGTATCCCGAACCCTGGTGCAGCGGCATTCCATTCCCATGCTGTTCTGTCTGATGCTCACCCTTGAAGTGGTGACACTGACCTGGTTCCAGATTTGGGGTCACGCGGTGCCGGTGCCGCCCGGCTATTGAACCCTGGGAGCGTCCCCCGGGGGCGTCAATGGCGGCCGGGAGCAGGAAGGCGCCCCTATCGGAATCCCTATTCCGACTAGGGGAAGTATTTATATAAAATAACAATCCACCGTCGTTTAATTTGGACGTCCTTCCTGCTTTTTTGAAATATAAACAGGGCATTAATGTGCTAGAAGCGTGCTGTCGACGGCGCGCCTGCGCCCGCAAGAGGATGTTCCGAAAAGGGGATTGCTGTGCAGGCCAAGGTCTTTCATTTCGGTGATTGGCTGGTGGACGCGCAAGCGCGCACGCTGCGGCGCACCGACGGCAGCCAGGAGATCAAGGCCGAACCGCGGGCCATGGACGTCCTTGTCACCCTGTGCGACCGGGCGGGTGAAATCCTGAGCGCGGATGAGCTTCTGCGCCTGTGCTGGGACGGCGTTTCCGTCGGGGAAAACCAGGTCCACAAGGCGATCACGCAACTGCGCAAGCTGCTCGGGGACACCGCCGCCGGCGCCCGCTACATCGAGAACATCCGCAGCCGGGGCTATCGCACCGTCGCGCCGGTCGCGGAAATCATGGGCGGGGCGCAGCCGACCGAGGTGGGAAGTTGGCTTGACACATCGCCCTTCGTCGGCCTGGACGCCTTTGATGAGGCGCACGCGGCCGTGTTCTTCGGCCGCGCTGCCGCCATCGCCCGGTTGCGCGCCACCGTGGCGGCGCAGACCGGTGCCGGCCATGGCCTGGTGCTGGTGCTGGGCCCCAGCGGCAGCGGCAAGACATCGCTGATCCAGGCCGGCCTGCTGCCGGCGTTGCGGTCGTCCGACCACCCCTTCCGCCTGCTTGCCACCACCACCCTGGACATGGGCGATGTCCAGGGCGACGCCCTGCACACCGCCCTTGGCAGCGCGTTGCTGGATTTGGAGGTGGAGGGGGCGCCCCTGCTGGATGGTGCCAGCGCCGAGGGCCTCGGCACCCAGTTGACGGCGGCGGCGGACGCGCCCCTGCTGGCATTGGACGCGATGGCGGCACGGTATCCGGACGGCAGGGCCGTGCTGGTCATCGATAGGCTGGAAGCCGTCTTCGGCAACGCCGCGATCGATGAGACGCGGCGGCGCGGCTTTTTCACCGCGCTCAGCCGGCTGGAATGCAGCGGCGCCATCCTGGTCATCGCCGCCTGCCGCAACGACTTCTACCCCGATGTGGTGCGGGAGCCCCTGCTGCTGGCCAGCAAGGCGCGCGGCGGCCATTTCGACCTGGAGCCGCCGACCCGCGCCGAAATCATCCAGATGATCCGCCAGCCCGCCCGGGTGGCGGGCCTGCGGTTCGGCGTCGATCCCGACAGCCAGGCGCAGCTGGATGACACGCTGTGCGAGGCGGCAGCGGACACCCCCGACGCCCTGCCCCTGTTGCAGTACACGCTGCAGGAACTGTACTTGCAGCGCAGCAACACCCGGGAACTGACGGTCGCGGCCTATCGCGCCCTGGGCGGCATCGGCGGCGCCATCGGCAAACGGGCGGAGGCCACGCTGGACGCGCTGCCGCCCCATTGCCGCGCCGCCCTGCCCCGCGTCCTGTCGCTGGTCGTCACCGTCGGCGCGGGGGAGGAGGCGGCGCGCAGCCGGCGCATCGCCTGGTCCGCCCTGACCACGGCGGACGAACGGGCGCTGGTCCAGACCTTCGTGCAGCACCGCCTGTTCGTCAGCCATATGTTCGACGGGGTGCCGGTGTTCGGCGTGACGCACGAGGCCATGCTGCGCCTCTGGCCCCGCGCCGCCGCCTGGATCGCCGACCACCGCCGCCTGCTGAAGGTGCGCGGCCGGATGGAGGATGCGGCCCGCCGCTGGCTGGCGGAGGGGCGGCGCGCCGACCTGCTGCTACCGCGCGGCCAACCCCTGGCGGAGGCGCGCGACCTGGCCGGCTTCGCGCCCCTGCCGCTGACCGCCGACGTGCGCGCCTTCATCGACGCCTCGGTGACGCGGGAGCGGCAGGCCGAACGCCGCCGCCGGGGCGCCATCGCCGGCTTCGCCGCCATCGCCGTGGTCGCCGCGGGCCTGGGCCTGCTGGCCCGGCAGGCGGAGAAGACAGCGCAACAGCGCAAGCACCAGGCCGAGGATCTGATGAACTTCATGGTCGGCAACTTCGCCGACAAGCTGCGCCCCCTGGGCCGGCTGGAACTGTTGTCGGACATCAGCGAAAAAGCCCTGAGCTACTTTAGTCAAGAACCCTTGTCCAACCTGACGCCGGAGGACCGTGCACAACAGGCGAAGGCCTTGCAGACCTTGGCGGAGGTGGCCCGCTCGCGCGCCGATCCCAAGTCCGCGCAAGCCGCCCTCGCCAAGGCGAAAAGCCTGCTTGACGCCAATCTGGCTCAGGGCCTGGAGAGCCCGGATCTGCTGAAGGATTTGGGGGCGGTGGCGTTCTGGATGGGGCAGATCAGCCTGGATGCGAACGATCTAGACGGCGCGGAAGCGGCCTTCCGGGAGTATGAACGCTACGCCAAGCGCATGATGGCCATCTCACCGGAGAACGTTGATGCCTGGACCGAACTGTCCTACGCCCTCGGCAACCTTGGGTCGACGGCGGTGAAACGAGCGGACTATGAGAAAGCTGCCGCATTTTTCGAGAGTTCCTTAGCCCTGAAGCGCCAAGCCCTGGCCCAGCGCCCCAAAGACCATGAGTTACGCGTGGCTGTGGCGACTACCCTGTCCTGGCTTGGCACGGCCTATGCCGAGCAGGGCGAGCTTCGCAAAGCGGTATCATTTTTTGATAAAGAGGCAGATGAATTACACTCATTGAGTGCTGACGCTCCCTCAGAATTTGGTTGGATATATCGTCTGGGAACTTGCCAGTACCGCCGCCTTAACCTGCTGGACGCACTGGGGGAAGAACAGCGGGCCGACGAGCAAATGGTGGAGACAAGGAAACTTTTCCAGGAATTGGTCGCCCATGACCCCAGCAATCAGGTCTGGCAACGCCTGCGCCTGAATGTGGAGGTCGTGGCGGGGGAATTCCTGGTTGAACGGCATCAATACGCCAAGGCCTTGGCGCTTCAGCGCGCCCTTGCCGCCGAATTGACCACCTTCCGCGAGCAAGACCCTGCGAATCCCGATTGGGCGCTCACCGATTTGAACAACCAGGCCAACATCGGTGCCAGCCTTCTGGGGCTCAACCGGGTTCAGGAGGCTGCGGCCCAACTGATCACCACTGTTGCCCGGCTGCGCAGCCAAAACGGAAAAGAAAAAATGGCAACAGAATATGACGAAAGATTGTCGTACACCCTGCTACGTCTCGCAGACGCCCATGAGAAAATGGGGGACTTTGACAATGCCCGGCTAAATCGCCATGAAGTTATTGAAATAGATAGAAAATATATTGATTCTGTAATAAAAGATCGGTATATTTTTGACACATGGTCTTCAGCGAATTTAAAACTCGGGAACTATGATTTTGCGAAGCCGCAAATGGAGTGGCTTGAAAAAATTGGTTATCAAAAACCAGCCTACGTCGAATCTTTGTCTCAATCATCCAGATAGGGGATTACAATGCCTGACCCTCTTAACGAAATTAATGTGACCGTCACGATCGCGGTCCAGGATGGCGACTATGTATGGAGCTACGCAGGCGATGTCACTAATCCCAGTACGGGCCTGATCACCCTGCCGAACAACAATCCCGCTAAGATCACCTATGCCCTCTGCCCCGAGACCGCGGCCCAATACAGCTTCTGCTTTGTGAACCTCAGCGAGGCGCACGCCACAACTCGGCAGATCACATTCATTAAAATCGACCGCACCTCCATCACCATTCATGACGAGAACCTTCCCGGATATACCGGTGTCACGCCATTCGGTTTTCGCTTGATCGCGCGCTCCCGGGGCAACATCAACGCCCCCATCGTCAGCCCCGATCCTGAGGTCATTAATGAGCCTGGCCCTAGACCCCCTTGCGAGTAATCGTTCCTACCAGGTCCCTGCCCCCTGGCGCCATCGCCGGGGGGCTTTTTTGTTGAATCCTGGTGCCAGCCGAAACCGCTGCCGTTTCCGGTGGCCCGGAAGTCGAAAACTCTCCGAACGGCCATAACTGACCATTACTTGACGCCCCGCCCCCGGCGCCATCGCTCCGGTGGCGGGGGTTTTACTTGCGGCCCAGCGGCGAGTGAAAAAGGAAAGGGCGTGCCGGAGGATCAATCCGGTACGCCCTTTCATCTGGGGCGGCCACCCCCGCGCCCCGGGGATATCCGCCAACGCCGCCTGGGCCGAGGCAACCTCGCCTCTCTCTCCGGCGGCGGTGGTGATCACGGACGGGGGGCCCGCCGCGTCACCGTTGACGCCCGGACTTAACGGGCGTTCGGGATGGCGTAGATGAAGATGGGGTCGGCGAAGTCGGTCGGGCTGACATACTTCAGGACGATGCAGGCGGTTCCCTTCGCGCCATCGGTGCCCAGCGACATCACCCAGGGCTGCGCGTCCGGTCCCGTACCGGTCGTGCCGGCCAGGATGTACATCAGTGGTACGTAGACGCCGGCCGTCATGGTCTGCTGGTTGTAGGCCACCGTGTCATCGCCTGTGATCGTCAGGGTCTGGGATCCCGACGCGTTCGTCAGCGGCCGGCCACCGAAGGCGGCCAGCGGCACGGGGTTGAGATAGTTGGCCGCCGTGACCGTCTGGACGATCCCATTGGGGGCGATGGTCCCGGTGATCGTGGACAGCGTCCCGTTTTTCCGGTCGTAGCCGCGTTTAAAGGTGACATCGATCAGGGGCGGATCGCCGGCCACGGCGGACGGGACCTGCAGGGTGCCGCCACTGAAGGTCATCCCGTCGCCGAACTGGAAGGCCTGCGTGGTGCGGCCATCGGTGGACAGGGTGATGGCCACGGAATAGCCGGTGATGTCCCCGGGCTGGAAGTAGTATGACCCCTGAATGGCCAGAAATGCGCCCGGGACCACGGACGGCAAGGGGTAGAAACCGCTGAAACCCGCCAAGGCCTCGGCCTGTCCACCGGGTGGATGGAGCACGGGCGGCACCGCGGCCCCCTCCGGAATGGTGTAGAGTGAGCGGGAATCGACCGCACCCGTGGTTTTATCGGGATACATGTTGTTGCAGGCCAAGCCCTGGGCCCCCGCCGTCCCCATGATCAGGCTGATCCCGTCTTTCGGCGCGCCCAAGGTGAAGTAATACATGTTCAGATTATAGCTGTAGCTGTGAACCGGCCTTAGCTCCCCCCCGGCGTCGGCATAGCGGATCAGCAGCCCCGGGCCGATTTCCGCCACCCGTTGAGGCGCCCCGCCGTTGGATGCCGGCAGATAATAAGCGCCCTGGAACAGGTCGGGCGGCACCGGGTTGTTGTAGGTCACCCCGGAAATGCCGATGAGGAATTCGGCGGGCGGTTGGGAGATGACGCCCTCGCACGCGGCGGTGAACGCCTCCGACGGGCCGGCGCGCGTAAAGCGCAGGTCCAGGGCGAAGGGGCAATCCTCGCTTTTGGGCTGGGTCAAGCGCCCGTCCGCGAAATGGCCGGTGAAGGGAAAGGTGCTGGACGTCTTCCCATCCAGCGACAGGATGAGGGAAATATCCAGCACGCTACTCTCGCCGCCGTCCTTCACATGGAGATTGGCGTCGATGGCGAAAAACGCGCCCTCGGCATGCTTGAGACCGTAATAGCCATTGAATTCCAGCAGGGCCAGGAGATCGGGTTTTTCCGTCAATCCCCGCACATCAATATTTTTGTATTTCTCATAAATACGACGGTGCGTTTCAACGATGTTGTCTTGGATGCCACGCGCGGCGATCAAGGAAGCGGAATTCGTTGTTATTGACATAATATATCTCCAATTCTGATAAGAGGATTTTTCATTGGGAATGAAGCGAAACGCCGCCTGGGGGCTGAATATGCAACCCGCCAGGCGGCACGTCCGACCCGATGGGCCGGCCGTTTCGCTATGCCACCGTAATGCTGGTGGCATACCGAAATTCAGGGGTGACCCAGTTCGCGGCCGGACGGGAGAGATACAGGCTGACGCCGGTCGGCGTCACCTGCCCCACTGAAACCGTCGTTTCCGCAAAACCAGCCCCCGACGTGTTACCGGCTATCCAGACCGCCGATGGGGAAATATCCAATTTCGGATCAAACACTATATTGACCGAATATGTGAGATCGCTGCCGAATGCCAACGCCATATTTTCCGGCAATATGTTCACGTAAGTGATTTGAATTCCGGTGTTTCCGATTTTTGTGAAAGCCACCTTCACAGGGGGAGTCTTCGCCAAAATCCTTCTCCACATCATGTTCCGGTTGAAACGACGAATATATTATTGAACCAATTTTTATATTTCGGGATCGGTGGAGGTAATTTTCACTTTGGCTATCACTACCGCCATTGTGAGGTGGCGCCGCCCCTTCCACCGCCGTCACACCGCTAAGGGCGGGAGCCTCAGGACGCCGCCGTCCGGCATCACGGTATGGAAATCGCCCAGACTGTCGCCGAAGTGGGCGACGTCGGTGTCGCTGGCGAAAACCGTGGTGGCACCGACCGTCAGGTGTGTGTGGGTGGCCGGCAGCACGCTGGTGTCGGTGTGCCAAAGGGCCCCCTGCCCCTGCACGCCGATACGGATCTGGTCGCCGTTGGATAGCTGGGCAAGGAGTGCCGTGCCGACACCAACCGCCACCGGCCCGCCGCCGCCCCGGGCGTCATGGACATACGCGGTGTTGTCGGTGTCGATGATGCCCAGGCTGTCACCGTTGGCGCGTATGGACCGGCAGGTGAACCGCCCCAGCGGGACCCAGCCTTTTCTGTCGGCGTCATAGCGGTACAGACGCTGGCTGTTGTTGGCGACGGCGAAGACGGTGCCGCCCGCCACGGCGATCTGCGCTGCGGCGTCAGGCCCCGGCAGGGCCGGCAAGGGCGTCCAGTCGGTACCACTGCCGGTGTAGCGGTAAACCCGCCGATCCTGGACATCCCGATGAACCGCATAGATCATCCCCCCGCCGACCGCGACGCAGGACGCCGGGAAGGTGGAAATGGTTGTCCAGACCTCCGTCAGCAGGTCGTAGACCCTCACCCGATGGCTGGACGGCACAGGGCCGCCCGCTGGCGCCGACGCGACGGGCGCACCATCGATCACCACCAGGTCATAGCCGTCGCCGACGCAGCTGAGCGCCGTGACGCCCATGTCGGTCCAGGTGCCAGACCGGGCCGCGTAGTGGTACAGCGCGCCTGAATGGGCGATGTGGTAGAGGTCGGCGCCGATGGCGGCCACGGTGGACGGCGCGCTGAGGTGCGCCGGTGACGGCCACAGGTGGATGGACACAGGCTCCGGCGCCGCCGCCGTGATCGCGTTCCACTCCGTCTGCGCGGCCGGCAGATCCCGCGGCTCCATATCCGCCAGGGCGGTGAACACCTCGAACGGCAGCGTCCGGTGCAACCAGGCCAGGGTGGTCAACTCCTCCTGCACCGCCGCGTTCATCGCCGCGACGCCCCGCAATTGAACACCGATCCCCGCCAGCATCAGGGCGACGGCCTGGTCCTGCTTGCGGCGATCGACCTTGATGTCGATCTGGGCCTCAAGGTCGCTCAGCGCCCCCTGAAGCGCCTGGATGTCGGCGACGCCATGGTGGGCGCCGATGGTGCCGCCGGTGATCATTCCCCAGCCCAGGGGATTCCACCCCTGGGTCAGGCCGACGACACCGATCGCGACGGAGGAAACACCTGCCCCCCGATCTCCCAGCCCCAGATTGGCGATCACGACCCCGTCCGCCGCCAGTTGCTGCTGGGCGGCGGTGATGGCCGTCGTCATCGCCCGCACGTCACCACGATAGGCCGCCAGCACTGCCGCCAGGGGCCCCGTCCGTGTGACCGCCACCAGGGCCGCCGCAGCGCTCTCCAGCGCCTGCCCGAGTTGCGAGACGGTGGTGAGCAAGGTGGATATCGCCTCACTCTGCCGCCTGATCAGTTTGTCCTGCGGACGCAGGGACCGGAGGGGGAACGGGGCGCAGGGCATCAGCTCGAAGCCGGCGCTGATCGTGCCGGCGACCTGGCGCAGGGCCTGCGGGATCGATGGGATCTGGGAGAAGACGGTGGCCAGCCCGGCCCCTGCCTCCGCCGTCGTCCGCTCCGGCGTGAACCACGTTTTTGCCCGGGCCTGCAAGGTGGCGAACTGTTCACGGAAGGAGTCGTAGGCCGTCTGCAACGCTTCAAGGTCGGCCCGGGACATGAAGGGCGGCATGTCCTGGAACTGGATCGGGGGCACGGACGTCTCAGTCAGGGCGTACACGAAGGCGCTGGCGGCGGTCAGGCTCGCGGTCGCCGCAGCCGTCTGCTCCACGATCCGCTGGGCGATGAGGCCCAAGCTGGTCGTCGCCAGTGGCCGCACGGGAAGCCGCGCATAAACCCCCGGCGCCACGAGCAGGCGGCGGCCCATCGCGGGTGATGACCTGGTGTCTGCGGCCAGCATCGCTTCCATTTCCCCGATCCTCTTCCTGCCAAACCCACGGTCATCCGGGTGTCATCCGGGACCGTTCAAGCAGGCAAAGGGTAGACGGGGTACGCGGCCTATCCTTCTTCTGATATTCTTCTGATGCCTAATCCATTGTTAATAAACAGGAATATAAAAAGGCCCGACCGGTTTGGGTCGGGCCTTTCCAGGCAATGCCCCTGTCGGGGCCGGGAGGAAAACGCTCAGCAGTCGAAGAACACCGTCTCCTGGGCGCCCTGCAGATGGACGTCGAAGCGGAAGGTGGGGATGCCGTCCCCCGGCTGACGGGTGGCGATCAGGGTCTGGCGGCGGTCCGCCAACTCGATGGACAGCAGCGCCGGATCCACGGCGTTGGCGTCGGCACGGTCATCGAAATAGATGCGGGTGTGCAGGTGGATGTTGATGCCGCGGGCGAACAGCAGCAGCGAGCAGTGCGGCGCCTGAGGGCGACCGTCCACCCACGGCGTGGCCCCCGGGCGGATGGTCTCGAACGCCCACAGGCCCGTTTCCGCGTCCGCCCCCACGCGGCCCCAGCCGCGAAAGCCCGATGTGTCGCCCGGGGCGTTGTAGGCGCCGGTGCTGTCGGCCTGCCACAGTTCCAGCATCACGTCGCGCAAGGGGTGGCCGGAACCGTCCCAGACCACGCCCTCGATGCGGATCTGTTCCCCCGGGACGCCGCCGCCCGCCAGGACGTGCAGCTTTTCCTGGGTGCGCCGGTTGAGGCCGGCAAAGGCCGGCAGGCAACCGATATGGACATAGGGACCCCCGGTCTGCGAGGGGGTTTCCTTCAGATATTGCACAGGCATGGCTCAGTTCCCCTCAGGCCGGTTCTCAAAGAAGGTGGAGCGGCGGCCGCGCAGCACGATGTCGAAGCGGTAGACCAGGCTGTCGAAGGGCACCATCTCCCCCATGTCCAGCTTGGCCACCAGCATGTCCACCGCCGACCTGTCGGGGATGGTGCTGATAATGGGGCACAGCGGGATCAGGGGGTCGCCCTCGAAATACATTTGGGTCACCAGGCGCTGGGCGAAGGCGGTGCCGAACAGCGAGAAATGGATGTGAGACGGGCGCCAATCGCTGTTGTGGTTCATCCAGGGATAGGGGCCCGGCTTGATGGTGCGGAAGAAATACCGCCCATCCTCATCGGTGACACAGCGGCCACAGCCGCCGAAGTTCGGATCCAGCGGGGCAAGGTAGCGGTCGTTGCGGTGACGGTAGCGGCCGCCGGCGTTGGCCTGCCACACCTCCAGCAAGGTGCCCTTCACCGGCCGGCCCATCTCGTCCAGAACGCGGCCGTGGACGATGACGCGCTCACCGATGGCTTCCTCGCCGGTGGTGATGTAGTTGCGGATCAGGTCGTTGTCCAAGGGGTCCAGGTCACCGTGGCCGAACACCGGCCCCGTGCGCTCACCGATAGACTGGCGCAGGGACACCAGCGCCTTGCCTGGGGAGCGCAGCACCGACGTCTTGTATTGCGGGGTGTAGGCCGGCGGGTGCCAGGCCCGGTCACGCCGGGTGAATTCCCCCAAATGGTCTTGGCCTTGGTCGCTCATCTCAGGTTCCGTCCTCCCGGAATGGTTTTTAAGAGGTGGGCCAAAGTGCGGCGCCCACATCTTTCACCCCCAGCCTAGAGCAATCCATGTTTCTGAAAATCCCATAGATCGGCATATAATCCATCAATATAGCTCATGGGTTGATGGGAGAAGGCGGTGACCGGGTTCGACCATTTGGACGTGGATGGCCATCTGTTGCGCCTGTTCGTGACGGTGCATGAGGAGGGCTCCGTCTCCGCCGCCGCCCGGCGGCTGGACATGGCGCAATCGGCCGTCAGCCATGCCCTGAACCGCCTGCGCCGGGTGGTGGGCGATCCCCTGTTCGTGAAGTCCGGCCGGCGCATCGTCGCCACCCAGCATGCCGAGCGACTGGTGCCCCAGGCGCGGGCCGTGATGGACGGGCTGAAGGCGCTGACGGCCGCCGCCGCCTTCGCCCCCGCCCAGGCGCGTCTGTCGTGGACGGTGGCGGCGAACGACTTCCAGCGTGATCTGCTGTTGCCTCGCCTGTACGCGCGGGTGGTGCCCCAGGTGGCGGATTTCCGCCTGCAGGTCATCCCTTCGGGCCGCCCCACCGGCGACCTGCTGCGGGAGGCGCGCTGCGACCTGCTGATCTCCCCCACCCCGCCGGAGGGGACGGACATCATCCAGAAGCGGCTGTTCGACGACCGCTATGTCTGCGTCTTTGATGGTGCGCGCCGCCAGGCCCCGGCCAGCGCCGCCGACTTCCTGGCCGGTCGCCACGTCACCGTCGTCCACCCCTCAGCCGATCCCCTGAACTTCGACAAGGCGCTGGAGACCCTCGGCATCCGGCGCGACGTGGTGGTGTCGGTGCCCAACTTCGCCGGATTGGCCCCCTTCCTGCGGGGCTCAGACCTGATGGCCTGCGTGCCCGGCCGGCTGCACCCGGTGGAACTGCGCGACTTCAGCGCCGCCCCCCTGCCGCCCGACCTGCTGGCCGGATCCCCACCGGGCACGGGGGCCTTGCGCATGTACATGGCCTGGCACCTGCGCGGCCAGCACGACCCCGCCCAGGCCTGGCTGCGGGGGGAGTTGGAAGCGGTGGTGCGGGCGCTGGAGGACGATGCTTAAGGCGCCGCCTCCTCCAGCCCCGCGAACACCTCCGCGGCTTGGTGGAAGGCGGTGTTGGCGGCGGGCACGCCACAATAGATGGCGCTCTGCAGGATCACTTCCTTGATCAGGTCCTTGGACACGCCGTGCTGGACGGCGGCACGCACATGCATCTTGAATTCGTCGCCGCGGTTCAAGGCGATCATCATGGACAGCGTCATCAGGCGGCGGGTGGTATGGTCGATCGCCGGCCGGGTCCAGATCTCACCCCAGGCATAGCGGGTGATCAGGTCCTGGAATTCGGTGTTGAATTCCGTGCGGGTGGCCAGCGCCCGGTCCACATGGGCGTCACCCAGCACGGACTTGCGGGTCTTCAGGCCGAACTCGTAACGCTCCTGCTCATCCATGGATATTTCTCCCTTTAAGGTTCCCTCAAACGCCGGGCGCGGGCATCCGCCGGCTTGGCTTTCTCGCTTTCCAGTCCGCCACGCTCCCCGCAAAGCTCCGGCGGACGCGGTCGCGTCCTATAACGGGATGAGCCATGGCTCATCCCGTTAATATCAAGCCAGAAAGTCCAGCAGCGCGGCGGTGAAGGCCGCCGCCTGCTCGATATTTGAAAGATGGGCGGCTTCCAGCATGACAAGGGTACTGCCTTTGATGCCGGCGTGCAGTTCCTCGGCCTTGGCCGGCGGGGTGGCGGGGTCCTGGGTGCCGCCGATGACCAAGGTCGGCACATCGACGGCCCCCAGGTGCGGCCGCTGGTCCATGTCGCGGATGGCGGCGCAGCAGCCGACATAGCCCTGGGGCTTGGTCGCCAGCAACAGCTGGCGCACACGGTCCGTCGCGTCAGGGTTCGCGGCCACGAAACCGGGGGTGAACCAGCGCTCGATGACCGCCTCGGTCACCGCCGCCATGCCTTGGGCCGTCACCAGATCCATGCGCCCCTGCCAGCTTTCCGGCGGCCCCATGTAGGCGGCGGTGTTGGCCAGCACCAGGCGTTCCAGCCGCTGGCCGGCGTTGATGCCCAGCCACTGGCCGACCATGCCGCCCTTGGACAGGCCACAAAAGCGCACGCGGTAGAGGTCCAACTCATCCAGCAGGCCCAGCACGTCCTGGCCCAAGCGCGCCATGGTGTAGGGGCCGGTCGGCGCGTCACTGGGACCATGGCCCCGGCTGTCGTACCGGATGACGCGGTAGTGTCGGGTCAGGGCCGCCATCTGCGGCTCCCACATCGCGACGGCCGTGCCCAGGGAGTTGGACAGCACCAGGGGCGGCCCGTCGGCGGGGCCGTCGACGCGGTAACTCAGGTGGCAACCATCATCCAAGGTAATCAGTGGCATGATCCACTTTCCTCATGCATCGCGAGAAGAGTTGCGAGCCGCCAGGGCCCGGGCGACGAACTGTGGGGCCATGCCCAGGTAGCCGCTGGGATCAAGCGCCGCCGCCAGTTGCTGCGGCGACAGGTGGGCCGTCACCTCCGGTAGAGTGGCCAGCACCTCGCCCAGGGCGCGACCCTCGGCCACCGCCTGACGGCCGGCCTTTTCCACCAGGCTGTGCGCCGGCCCCCGGCCCAGGGCCTCGCCCAGGGCCATGACCACGGATTCCGACATCAGCAGGCCGCGGGTGATGTCCAGGTTCGCGCGCATGCGGGCGGCGTCGACCTCCAGCCCGGCCATGGTGTCGGTCATGACCCGCAGGCTGCCGCCCACCAGGCGGAAGATTTCGGGCAGTGTCTCCCACTCCGCATGCCAGCCGCCCAAGCCCCGCTCCTGCTCCTGCGGCATGGCCGCGAACAGGGTGGCGACCAGGGGGGGCACGCGGGTGGCGGCCGACAGGGCCACGGCGCAGGCGACGGGATTGCGCTTGTGCGGCATGGCCGACGACCCGCCCTTGCCGGCCTCCGCCGGCTCGAACGCCTCGCCCACTTCGGTCTGCATCAACAGCGACAGGTCGCGGGCCATCTTGCCCAGCACGCCCGCCACCAGGCCCAGGGCGGCCCCCAAGGCCACCAGACGATCACGGTGGCCATGCCAGGGCAGGTCCGGCAGGATGAGGTCCAACCCCCGGGCCAGGGCCTCCGCCACCTCCAGCCCCCGGTCGCCCAGGGCGGCCAGCGTGCCGGCGGCGCCGCCGAACTGCAGCACCAGGCAGTCGCGGCCGGATGCCGCCACCGCCCTGCGGGCGCGGCCCACCGCCGCCATCCATCCGGCCGCCTTCAAACCGAAGGTCGTGGGCAGTGCCTGCTGCATCCAGGTGCGGGCGGCCAGCGGGGTTTCGGCATGGGTCGCGGCCAGACGGGCCAAGTGCCCCTCCAGCGCCGCCAGCCCCTCATCCACCAGCGGCAGGGCCTGGCGGATCTGCAGCACCAAGCCGGTGTCCATGATGTCCTGGCTGGTGGCGCCCCAATGGACGAAGCGGCTGGCGTCACGGTCGGCCGCCGCCACCTTGGCGGTCAGGGCCTTCACCAGGGGAATGGCGGTGTTGCCGGCCTTGGCCGCAGCCAGGGCCAGGGCATCCAGGTCGATCTGCTCCACCCGGCACTGGCAGGCGATGGCGATATCAGCCCCGGCGGGAATGATGGACAGCGCGGCCTCGGCCCGCGCCAGGGCGGCTTCGAAATCCAGCATGCCCTGCACGGTGGCGGCATCGGTGAACACGGCATCCACCGCACTGCCCCGGAACAGCGGGTCCAGCAATCCAGGCATCAATCGTCCTCCCGCCCTCTTAAACGGCGGAAGGAACGATACCACCGCAGGGGCGGGAAAGAGCCATGCCGCGACTTGTGAACAGCCGTGCATTCACGAACAAATGTGCGTCAGACGAACAAATGCTCACGCAACGAAGGAATGGTGCTGAACCTGGGGCGGTACCGCGAAAAAGGGACCGATCAGCGACCGCCATTGGGGGAAGCGTGGGGAGTTGCGGAAGCCTTCCATGTGGTCGGCCACGCTACGCCACTCCACCAGCAGCAAATAGCGGTTGGGGTCTTCCACGCAGCGCCGCACCCGGTGGGTCAAGTACCCCTCGGTCGCGGCCAGGAGCGGCAGGGCCTGGGCGATGGCCGCCTCGAAATCTCCCCCGCGCCCCGGCAGGATGTCGAAGATGGCGGTTTCCAGGATGGTGTCTCGCGTCAGCATGAAGGCTCCTTGGGATCGTCTTTGGGGTTCATGGGAAAATTTCAAAGGGGGGCTAAACCCGCCACCAGGTTGGCCAGTGTTTAGCCGCGGGGCCGGCAGGGTGAGGGGCGGTCGCCGCACCAGACCGCGCGGCATGGACCAAGTTGTCGACACAGGGGCACAGATCAGCCAAATGGTGGCGCCCGGGCGAAATTATTCCCAGGGCGAATGACGATGGCAAATCGGGAGTACCGCATCCACCTATCGGCACCTGCAATAGATGGCGGACGTTCACAGCCCTTTCATGGTGTGGAGCGGTGTGAAGCAGCCATAGATAAGGCGCTTGGGGTCGAACGGCACGTCGCCCGGCATGTCGAAGCGCGTGTCCTCGCGCATCTTGGCCTCAACCGCCTCCAACGTCGCCTTGTCGGGCCATATCTGCCAACTGTAGACGATCTTCTCCCCCGGCTGCGCGGCGACGGCGCGGCGGAAGTCGGTCAGCTTGCCGTCGGGGACGTTGTCTTCCCAGGATTCGACGATTTCAAGACAGCCATATTCCTTGAACAGCGACGCCCCATTCTCCGCCCATCGGCGGTAGGCCTCCTTCTTGTCCTCAGGCACGGGGATCACGATGCCGACGATATACATGGCTTTGGCTCCCTTTCATGGCATGGGGCGGCCACTCGGGCGCGTCATCCCTTCCCCATCGATGCCGCAGGGGCCGGCTGGGACAGGGTGGCGGCGTGATCGCGCAGCGTGCGCTGCAGCCATTGAACCCCCGGGTCGCGGCGCTTGAATTTATGCCATTGCACCATCTCCCGCACCATGGGGATGTCCAGCGGCGACGACAGCAGGCGCAGCGGCAGGAATCGGGCGTAGTGCTCCGCATGGCGGCGGTGCATGGTGGCGATCCGTCGGGTACCCAGCACCAGCTGCGGCACCAAGCTGAAACTGGGGGAGAACACCTCCACCCGGCGGGTACGGCCGAAGCGTTCCAGGAACCACTGCTCGAAGGCCGGGTGGCGGTTGCGCCCATGCTGGACCGCCACGTGCGTCAGCTCGAAGAACTGGTCGAAGCTGACGGCGTCGCCCACCAGGTCGTTCTCCGCCCAGGCCACCAGGACGAAGTCGTCCTCGAATAAGACCTCACGGGGGTGGAAGGGCGCCAGATAGGGCTCCAGGTTGATAAGCAGGTCTATCTCGCCCCGCTCCAGCCGTTCCGTCAGGGTGTCGTCAGGCAACAGCATCTCAATGCTGACGCCCGGCGCCACGGCATGGATATGGCGCAGCGCCCCCGCCAGCAGCACGTCCGCCACGTAGTCCGACGCGATCACCGAGAAACGCCGGTCGGACGTGGTCGGATCGAACTCCGGCGGCGTGGTGATCATCGTCTTGACCTGCAGCAGCATCTCCGCGACTGGCTCGGCCAGAGATTCCGCCCGTGGCGTCAGCACCATGCGGCGGCCGATGTTGATCAGCAGTTCGTCCTTGAAGAACTCCCGCAAGCGATTGAGCGCGCCGCTCATGGCCGATTGGCTGAGGTGGACGCGCTCGGCCGCCACCGACACGTTGCGTTCGGTCAGCAGCGCGTCCAGCGCCACCAACAGATTGAGATCCAGCTTTTCAAACTTCATGATCGCCCGGTACCCGTTCACTCCCCGGCGCCGGATCTGTCGTCCGCGTCGCCCGTCTCGCCGTCGCCCGCCCCCATCATGAGAGCGGGGCGCCACCCATTCAGGCTATATCGGCACACGGACGGACGCCAAGCAAGGCGCATGACGCTCAAGTTCCTGAATATAAAAGCGATGATCGAAACGATAGATGCCAGGAATAGACATTGCTGATGCGGGCCATCGGCAGCCTGTCGCAGCCAGCGGCGCCCCACAAGATTGTTTGCCGGCGGCGGGTCGGGCATAAAGGGCGGGATGAAAATTAACCGGACCAGGATCAGGATGCTTCGGGTGCGTGCGGACAGCTCCTTGGTGGCCAAGGCCTTCGCCTGGGTCATTAAACAGATCACCTATCGCGGCCGTCTCCTCCTGGGACGGGTGGCCGATTACGCCGAGCTCCTGTTCTCTCCACCCAAGCCGGCCGCCGGCACGATCCGGCAGACCTGGACCGGCCACGTTCCCTTGGCGGGCGCCCGACGGGTGGCCGTCTTCATGCACTTCGCCCGCACCGACTGCATCGCGCCCTATGTCCGCTATCATGTCCGCAAACTGCGCGAGGCGGGATTTGCCATCATCTTCGCCAGCAACACTTCCAACCTCAGCGACCAGACGATAGCGCCGCTGCTGCCCGACGTCGCAATGGCCTTCTGCCGGCTGAATGTCGGCTGGGATTTCGCCGCTTACCGCGAAGCCATTGGCCTGATACCGGCCCTGGAAGATCGGGAAATGCTGCTGATCACCAATGACAGTGTCTTTGGCCCGATCCACGATCTTTCGCCCCTTATCGCCCGAGCCAATGCCGATGAGGCCGATGTGTGGGGGAGCACCGACAGTTGGGAGCGGCACTACCACCTGCAGAGTTTCTTCCTGCTGTTCCATCAGCGGGCACTACGGTCGCCGGCATTCCATCAATTCTGGGGCGATGTCCGCTGCTTCCGGCGAAAACACTGGATCATCGAGAAATATGAGATTGGCCTGACACGCGTCTTGCAGGGCCAAGGCCTGCGTTGCAAAGCGCTTTTCGCTTATAACGACGTCACCCAAGCCTTCTTGCTTTCCGGTACACCGCCACGGACACATGTCAAGGTCACGGGAAACGATCAGGCCGTATTTTCGCAAATGCTGGTAGGCCGGATCAACGCCTCGATACCCATAAATCAGACCCACTTCTTTTGGCGTGAACTGGTTGTTGACCTGGGATTTCCATTTATCAAACGCGAACTTCTGCAAAAAAATCCAGCAAATATTCCAAATGTGGGTGACTGGGAAAATGTGCTGTCCCGCGTCTCGACTTACGATACTGGCCTCATCCGTGAACATCTGCCAACACGGTAGCGGGAAAGTAGGCATTTCCCATCGCGCCATCCATTCTCGGCAATCGATCAGTTGGATTTAAGTCGATGGCTTTGCTTTTAGAACTCCACGGCATGGCCTATAATGCCTGTACCAGGAGGGGGGATTTAGCAGATTCATGTCCGGTACATTCATAAAAGTTCTCAAAAAGATTGGCAATGTCCCTGGACGGTTGCTCGACTACGTCGATCTGGCCCGCTGCGCTGTGCGCGCGTTACCGCACCGGGCTACGGTCAAGGCCAGTTTTGCCGGATCGGTACCTTTGGAAGACGCTCGCAAGGTCGCCGTTCTCAATCACTATGACCAGCGGGGCGTCGTCCACGACTATGTCGTTTACTTCGCCGCCAAACTGGCGGAGGCCGGATACGCGGTGATCTTCGCCAGTAACTGTCCCAAGCTGTCTGAAACGGAAACGGCAAAAGTGCTGCCCCATGTCGCTTGGGTTCTGAAGCGGCGCAACATTGGCTGGGATTTCGGCGCGTTCAAGGACGCCATCGCCCTTATCCCGAACCCCGGTTCTCTTGATCATCTGCTGATCACCAATGACAGCATTTATGGCCCGCTGCACGACATCGACCAAGTGGTGGGGGAGGCCGATCCGAAGCTCGCGGGAGTATGGGGCCTGACCGACAGCTGGGACCGGCATTTCCACCTGCAAAGCTACTTCTTGATTTTCCATCAAGCTGTTCTGCAGCATCCCAGCTTCGGTAAATTCTGGAATGCCGTCCGGTATTATCGCCGCAAGCATTGGGTCATCCGCGACTATGAAATCGGTCTGACACGCTTCTTCCTGCGGGCCGGCATACACTGCCGGGCCCTGCTCCCTTATCGCAGCATGGTGTCCGAGATCAGCGGCCCCATTGATGCCGCAGCCACCAACGCGACGGGACATGTCAGTAAATATCTGCGTCACATGCAGATGGCGATAACCAATGGATGGCCGTTGAACCAAACCCATTACTTCTGGGACTATCTAATCACCTACAAGCACTGTCCTTTCATCAAGCGAGATTTGCTGCAACGGAACCCGGTGTCGATTCCCCAACTCCAGCGGTGGGAGGAGGTCGTTCACGCCTCGTCCGATTATGACACCAACCTCATCCTGCGCCATCTTCAGCTGTCGATGCGCAATCGGGTGCATTGACCCCTGCGAATCCCGTCTGTCAGTCGTCAGAATTCGGGCTGCCCCTCCTCTCACGCCTACTGTCGGACGGGCTGTCCGGTTGACAGCCCGTCATTGTGTTCTTATCACCGCCTTATGAGATCGTGCCGCCCCCACGCCTGGAAACGCGCGCCGCAGAACCGCTGGTTCCTGCGGTGGGCGTGGCTGCTGGCGGCGGCGGTGCTGCTGCGTGGGCTTATCCCGGTTGGCTACATGCTCAATCCGGATGCCGGCCCCCCTGGCACCAGCGCCATCATCTTGTGCGACAGCGTTCACGATGCCCTCTCGGCCGTGACCACCCCGATGATCGCCGGCCCGATGGCGCATCATCACCACCATGAGGATGGCACCGGCCACGCCGGCCATTCCGCCGACGCGCCTTGCGTCTTCGCGGCTGTCGCCGCCCTGGCCGTCGGCCTCCTCGCCGTCATCCTGGTCCTGTCCCCCCTGGTGCCCGCGGGCACGTGGGCCCCTACCCTTTCCACGCCGTGGCCCCACCCCCGGCCCCCCGGTACACGGCTGGCCCGGGGCCCACCCGCCCTCTTCTCCTGATCCGATCCGCCCCCGGCCGCATTGAGGCCGGGTACATCGCTCGCGCCCGCTGCCGCCTGGCAGGCGGGTGTTCTGGTGGCCCGTCGGGCCCCTCCAGGAGAAATCCGTGCACCGTTTCACCATCACGGGCCGCGGCGCCATCGCGCTGACGGCCGTCATTGCCCTATCCGCGGCCTGGGCCGTTCCGGCCACCGCGCAAAACACCCAAAGCGCCGAAGCCATTCCCACGCCGAAAGCCGAGCGCAAGGCCGCGCTGCAACACCAGTTGGAACAAGTCCAGGCCGCATTGGCGGCGTTGGATGCGGAGGACGATCCCGCGCCCGGTGCGACGGCGGCACCCCGCAATGGCGCTACGGCATCCAACGAGGTGGTGGTGACCGCGGACCGCGCGGGGTCGCATGTCCGCGACGCCCCCACCGGGCAAACCAAGGGGACCGTCGACCGCGACCAGTTCAAGAACAGCCCGGCGTTTTCCGTGGCCGATCTGCTGTCGCTGACGCCGGGCGTCACCATGCTGCAGGGCAATGGCCCGCGCGATGTCTCCGTCTCCGTACGCGGGTCGAACGCCCGGCAGACCTTCGGCGTGCGCAACATCCAGGTATTTGAGGACGGATTCCCCGTCACCCAACCTGACGGGTTGGCCCGCACCGACCTGACCGACCCGCACGCTTATGCCGGCATTGATGTCTTCCAGGGCCCCGCGTCGGCCCTCTACGGCAACTATGCCACCGGCGGCGCCGTCAACTTCCGTACCCGCACCGGGGCCGACATTGACGGGGCGGAGGTAGGCACCGACGTGGGTGACTACGGTTATGTCAACGCCTATGCCACCGTGGGTGCCCGCGCCGGCGGCTTCGACTACAGCCTGTTCGGCAGCCACGTGCGCGGCAACGGGTCGACCGCCCACAGCTCCTTCAACACCACCACGGAAAACCTGCTGGCGACCTATGAGGCGGGGCCCAATGACCGCATCACGGTAAAGCTGGTCAATAATGACCTGGACACCAACCTGTCGCTGCGCCTTTCCCTGAACCAGTTCAACCAGAACCCTTATCAGGCGGGATGTGCCGCCTTGGCCGCCGCCGGGTGCGCCACCGTCAGCGTCTATGCCAATGGCGTGAACGGAACCAAGCTCTCCCTCAGTCCCGACCAGACCGGCCTGGGGCGACATGACCGCCGCACCATCGTCGGCGCGCGGTGGGAGCATGACATCGACATCGACACGGTCTGGCGGACGCAGTTCGTCTTTGACAATCGCGACTACAACCAGCCGACCAGCGCCACCAGCGCCCGGGGCACCATCCCCTCCTTCAACCTGATGAGCGACGTGACCAACCATGGTCAGGTGCTGGGGCTGGCGGCCACGCAGTTCGCCGGCCTGTCCTTCAATTACGAGGATATCAATTCCTACAGCTACAACCTGGCGCCGGCCACCGCCGCCGGCGGCGGCGCCACCCTGGGGGCCCTGACCCAGAGCATTTTCGGCCACCACTACAATCTGGGCGTCCGTCTGCGGGAGGAGGTCGCCCTGGCGCCGCGATGGAAGGCGGTGGTGGGTGTCGGCGCCGACTACACCGACATCGACGCCCTGCAGACCGCTTATGCCTATCCCACCAGTGGCGGCGCCGCGACCACGCTGATCCGGGCGCAGCGCACCTTCTTCAATGTCGCGCCGGAGGCCGCGCTGGTCTACCAGCCGGATGCGGACTGGCAACTGCATGCCCGCGTCGCCACCGGTTATGGCACCCCACAGTCCGGCAACCTGTTCGTCACCCAACAGGGTACTTTCGGCAACAACACCCAACTGAAGCCGCAATCCAACGTCGGCATCGACCTGGGCGCCGACTGGACCGTGGGCCGGGGCCTGAAGGCGGCGGTCACCGGCTTCTATGAGTTCTTCTCCAACGAACTGGTGTCACAGTCCGCCGGCGCCAATCTCCAGACCTTCACTTTCAACGCGCCGTCGTCGGTGCACCGGGGGATCGAGGTCTCGGCCGACTGGCAGCCGCTGCCGGACAGCCTGCCGGGTGCCCGGTTGTCCGCCGCCTACCTGCTGGACGACCAGTATTACGATGAATATGTCGAGGTGCTGAGCGCCGGTTCCCGCTCCACCACCTTCAACCGGTCGGGCAACAAGATTCCCGGGGTCATGCCCTCCTATCTGAACGCGCGGGTGGCCTACGACCAGCCCACCGGCGGGCTGAAGGGCTTGGGCGGCTTCATCGAGGTCAACCATCGGGACGCCTTCTTCCTGGACAACGCCAACCTGCTGAAGGCACCGGGCTATGACCTGGTGAACGTCAACTTGCATTATGAGCCGGCGGCGCCGGGCCTGATGGGCCTGCGGCTCTATGTCGAGGTGCGCAATGTCTTCGATGAAACCTACGTGGCTTCCGCCTCCAACATCGCCGACACGCTGAACGCCGCCGGCGGGCAGAACGGCGCCAGCACCTTGGCCGCCAGCACGGGATCGATCTGGGCGGGATCGCCCCGAACGGTCATCGGTGGCGTGCGCATGAAGTTCTGATCAACCCCGGATCCAGAGGCCCCGTGGGCGTCAAGCCCCCGGGGGACACCATGATGAGCCTTGAGACGCTTTCCGCCCCGGCGGCATCACCGGCCGAGCGCCGACCTTGGCTGGACCTGCGGGCGGTCTGGCGCTGGCATTTCTATGCCGGCCTGTTCTGCATCCCCTTCATCGTCTGGCTGTCACTGACCGGCGGCCTTTACCTGTTCAAGCCGCAGGTGGAGGCGCTGATCGACCGGCCCTATGACGCCCTGGCCCTCACCGGCCACCCGGCCAGCGCCGCCGATCAGGCGCTGGCGGCGCTGGCCGCTGTGCCGGGAGGCGTGCTTAACGCCTATGAATTACCCAAAAGCCCGTCTGCCGCCGTCCGCATCATCGTCGGCCGGGGAAAGGAACAGTTCCGGGTGTATATCCACCCGGAGACGCTGGCCGTTCTCAAGGTGGTCAGCGAGGATGACCGCCTGATGCGCATCATCTTCCGCCTGCATGGCGAATTGATGATGGGCGACCGTGGCTCCTTCATGGTGGAACTGGCCGCCTCCTGGGCCATCGTCATGATCCTCACTGGCCTTTATTTATGGTGGCCGCGCGACGCCCGGGGCTTGGGTGGGATCGTCTATCCCCGGCTGGGCCGGGGCGGCCGCACCTTCTGGCGCGACCTGCATGCGGTGGTCGGCCTCTGGGTCTCGTTCTTCGCCCTGTTCCTGCTGTTGAGCGGCCTGCCCTGGGCAAAGAACTGGGGCGCCTATTTCAAGGAAATCCGCCAGATCACGGGCACGGCGGTGGCCAAGCAGGACTGGACCACCGGCCGGTCGTCGGAACTGGCGGAGCGCCTGGCCATGAACGGCGGGGCCGCCGCCGGCGACGAACATGCCGGCCACCATGGCCACACCGCCGGCATGGCCGCCATGGCCGCCATGACCATCGACTATACGCCGCTGGATGCGGTCGTCGCGACGGTGGCGCCGCTGAACCTGGCGGCCCCGGTCCTGGTCTCCCCTCCCCGCAAGCCCGGCGGTTCCTGGACGGCCAAGTCGGACGCACAGAACCGGCCGCTACGCGCGGACCTCACGCTCAGCCCTGAGGGCCAGGTGTTGAAACGGGTGGACTTCGACCAGCGGCACTGGGTGGACCGCATGGTGGGCATCGGCGTCGCGGCGCATGAGGGCCATCTGTTCGGCTGGCTGAACCAGGCGCTGGGCGTGTTCACCGCCCTCAGCCTGATCACCTTGGCCGTCAGCTCCGTGATCCTGTGGCTGCGCCGCCGTCCCACCCGGGTGCTCGGCGCGCCGCCGGCCACCCGGGGGGCGCAGCAGCCAGCCCGCTCGCCGATCGGGTTCGGCCTGCTGTTGGTGATGCTGGGTGTGTTCCTGCCATTGCTGGGCGGGTCCATGGTCGCGGTGCTGGCGGTGGAACGCCTGGTGCTGCGCCGGATCCCTGCCGCGCGGATTTGGCTGGGCCTGGCCACATGATCAGCGTTCGCTGTCCAGGCCCCCAGAACGCGAAGCCGCCTTGGCTCTTTTTTACGCCGGACCGGCATTCGAGCCAAGGCGCGCAGGACCGCCGGGGGCCGAAGCGGCCATCAGGACAGGCGCAGGCGGGACGCCAGCGCCAGGCAAACCGTCGCCCCCAGCGCGGGCAGGAGCGTCATCGGCGCGATAAGGGCGACGGGCGGCACGACCATCCCCCCGGGGGCACCCTCCCGCCATGCCAAGACTTCGCCGACCACCAGGACGGCCACCGCGCAGGCGACCTTGATGCAGAAGGTGAGCAGCCCGAAAACCTGGGTGGGCGCCCAACGATGGCCGGAAACGCCGGTGGTTCCGACACAGGCCCCCGCCGCTGCCCAAAGCAGCATGCTGACCCCGCCCAGCCCCGCTCCCAGGAAGCCGCCTGCCATGGCAATCCAAGCCGCGCCACGGTCACCGAGGAGGAGGAAAGCCAAGCCCCCGGCCATGGCCACCGCCGCCGCGCCGCGAAACGCCACCGCCGGCCCCCGGCGCTCGGCCACCACGGCCCAAACCGCCTGGCCGGCCAGGCCCCCGATGGCAACGGTCACCATGACGGTTCCCCGCGCCATGGGGGACTGAAGGACAGACGCGGCGAAATAGGGCTCCAACCGGGTGAACACCGAGGCTGAGCCCGACAGGACGAATTCAGCCACCAGCACGGTGGCGAGGCCGACGGGAAAGCGCATAGGCCAAACCGGCGCGGCCCCCTTCTCAAAAGCGGAGGGAATACCGGCCACGGCGCCATTCCCACCGGCCCGCGCGACCCGCCGGAAACCAGCCGCACTGATCACCCCCAGCCCCCAAAGGACCAGGGCGAAGACCCAGAAGGCCACCGCCTGGTCCGCCATGTCACCGCCCAGGAACACGGGGGCCATCCCCGCGATCGTCAGCGTCGCCAAGCCCGCACCGACGAAGCGAAGCGCGGACAGGCGGGTACGCAACCCATCCCCCGCGACCATGCCCAGCACGGCGTTCTGGGGCACATCATAAAGCGCGTAGGCAAGGCGGAAGAGCAATCCCGTCCCCAGCGCATAAGCGAGGCGCCAGCCGGGCGGAATCAGCCCCGTCGACAGGAAAAGCAGCAGGGCGGCCCCCGCCAGGACGCTGCCCCGGAAATGAAGGGATGCGGCCGCCGGCACCGTCGCCGCGCGTATCCGCAGCGCATGCCCGATCACCAAATCGGTGGCGCCATTCACCACCAGGGAGAATGCCAGCACGCCACCCATGGCGCGCGGCGCCAGGCCGCAAGCCTCCGTCAGGAAGTAGGCGAACAGCAGTTCGCTGCTGTACCAGATCAGGCTTTTGCAATAATGGCCGAGGGCATAGGCCCGCCAGAGTGGCACCCGCAACACCGCGACCCACCCCGGGCCGCCATTCCCATCCATACGGGCCATCAGGCTGTTCCTGGCGCAGTTCGGCCCGCACACTATCCCGCCGGCATTGCGATCGTGTGACACCGTGCCGGACGCGGCCGCTTCAGGCGAAGAAGGCCTCCCGCAGGGGCATGACCGCAGCACCGAGGGCCACCGGATCGCCGGGCGCTTCCGCCACCACCACCGACGGCAAAGGGGGCGGATAGCCCCGTCGATTGGTCGCCTGGGGAATGGTGATGCGCCGCGCCAACGCCTGGGCGATGGAGGGCGGCAGGCGCCCGCCGATGACGATCAGCCCGGGATCGATGCCGTAGGCCAGCAGGGCGCACAGCAGGCTGAAGGACTTCTCCGCCTGGTCCAGCCAATCGGAAACCCCCGCCCAGGCGACGTCGATGGTCCGCACCATGTCCTCCACCGTGGCGAAGGGGTGTCCACGATCCCGCAGGCAGGTCTGCAACAGGTCAAGGTTGGTGTAGGTGACGCCGGCCATGGTCCAGATGCCGCCAAACTCCCCGGCGTTGCCATGATGGCCGCGGAAGGGCCGGCCATCGGCGATGATGCCGCCGCCGAAACCATTGGTCAGATGCAGATAGGCGAAGTCGCGGCATCGCCGGCCCACGCCGAACAGGCTTTCACCAATGGCGGCGACGGTGCCGTCATTGTCGACCATCACGGGCAGGCGCAGCGCATCGGCCAGGATGGGCTCGATCTCCACCAAGGCCCAGTCATCCAGATAGGCCGGCGGATTGAACAGCCGCCCCTGGCCGACATAAAAGGCGGAGATGCCGACACCGACCCCGATGAGCCGACGCTCCTCAATCGCCGCCTCATCAATCAGTTCGCGTTTGAAGACCCGCAGATGATCCAGTACCGCCTGGCGGCCCATGGTGGGCATGGCCGCGCGCCGTTGCCCCCGTACCCGGCCGGCGAAATCCATCAGGGTCATGGAAACCACGTCCCCCAGCATGGACACCCCCAAGGCGTAGGCGAAGTCGGGGTTCAGGGTGACGTGCACGCTGGGATGCCCCGGTCGATCCGCCTGCCGGGCGGCGACGCGCACCAAGCCGTCTTGCTGGAACCCCTGCAACAGCCGGGTGACGGTGGGCTGGGCCAGATCCAGGGATCGCGTGACTTCCGCCTGGCTCAAGCCATCGCTCTTCAACAGCAGATCAAGAACCCGCCGCCCCCCCTCGCTGACCGGGCGGGCCACCGAGATGACGGGTAAGGCGGGGCTGTGGTCAGGCAGGGCGCGCATCGGATCGGCAGGTTCCCAGGGTGGCATAAGCCCATAGAGACACACTCCTCCGCCGTCATCAAGAGTTCATACATGTTGCATACTATGCATGCTACATACATTTAATGGAATGCGCCGGGGTGCATCCGTGCAGAATTGCTAAGGCCATTCAAGGCCAGGGGGAAGTCATGGGGTTTTTGGGGATTTTTGGCCGCAAAGCGGCATTGTTGTGTACCGCCCTATCGCTGGGCGTGTTGCAGGCGGCCATCGGCCAAGCCTGGGCGGCGGAGGCGGCGCCAACCGCATCGGACGCGACCGACGGCGGTACGGAAGAGATCATCGTCACCGGCGTGCGCCGGTCGAACGCCAAGGCGATCGACAGCAAACTGAACACGCCGGGCGTGACCGACGTCATCAGCGCGGACGACGCCCAGTCCCTGCCCGACCGCACCATCGTGGAGGCGTTGCGGCGCGTGCCCGGCCTGTCCGTCCTGCCGGCCACCGATAACGAGCATCCGCGCGATGAGGCCGCCAGCCCGGTCATCCGGGGGCTGGGTCCGGCCTACAACAACGTCACCATCGACGGCGTGCCCATCGCCTCACCCGGAACGCCCAACGGCAACCTGGGCTCCATGGGCCGGGGCGTGCGGCTGGACATCCTGCCCACTTCGATGATCAGCGAGTTGCAGGTGACCAAAACCTTCACCGCCGACCTGGACCCCAACGCCGTGGGCGGCGCCATCAACCTGAAGACCCGCAGCGCCTTCGACAATGGCGGCCGGCCCTTCTTCACGGCGGAAGGCGCCCTGGGCATGGCCAACGACCACGGCCAGCCGCGCAGCCAGGATCCTTTGGGCCGCCGCATCAGCGGCACCGGCAGCATGACCTTTGGCCCTGACCACATGTTCGGTGTGGTGGTGTCGGCGAATTACCAGAAGCTGGACAGCTTCACCGACACCCACATGACGACGGACACCATCCATTACAACTTCTACAACAGCGCCGGCGTCCTGCAGAAGACCACCAACCTGGGCAACGGCATCGCCGTACCGCAGCAGGACAAGTATTGGTACGTGGAGGACAGCCGCCAGCGTGTCGGCGCCACCACCAAGCTGGAGATCCAGCCCACCGACGCCCTCTATGGCTTTCTGACGCTGGGTCATTACCGCTTCGTCGACACCATGGAGCGGAACGAGGTCATCCTGGATCCGCGCAGCACCGCCACCGTCTACAACCAGACCGCCACCTCGGGCAGCTATCCCGGCGGCGATGTGGAGGTGGGGTTCGAGCATTCCAACATCATCACCACCACCAATCTGGCACAGGCGGGGCTGGATTGGCGCCCCGCCGACAACCAGCTGCTGTCGGTGCGCGGTAACATGTCGCGGTCTACCTACCGTGAGCCGTTCGACATGGTGAAGTACATGACCGGGCTGAGTTACCCGGCCCCCGGCAACGCCGGCGCCATCTCCGCCAACGCGGCCAAACCCGCCTACGCCTTCAACTATGACACCAGCCAGTTGAACCAGCAGTTCAACATGAACCCCAGCGCCTACTACAACCTGTCCAATTACAGCGGGCTGTACTGGCGCCAGGCCAAGCGGTCGGCCGACGACGACATCAAGAACACCCGCGCCGACTACAAGTACAATATGGGCGCCAAGGACCAGGGCCTGGGCTTCGCCGTGGGCGCCAGCTTCACCGATGACCGGCCTGACTACAACGTCTGGCGCAACGATTGGGAGCCGAACAACACCGCCGGCCGGGTGCTGCTGGTGGATGCCGCCGGGCCGGCCGGCGCGCCGATGAAATACTCCAACGGCCTGAACCTGCTGACCATCGACCCCACCAAGGCCTGGGCCGTGTTCAACGCCAACCCGTCCTGGTTCAACCTGACGGACCAGTCGTCTTTCAACAACCAGGATAACTTCAAGCATGTGGAACAGACGGTGGGCGCCTATGCCACCGTCGCCTATGCGCTGGACGATTTCCACGCCCAGGTGGGCCTGCATAACGACAGCACCGACCAGGACACGACAAGCCGCGCCAAGGTGGCCGGCGCCTGGACCGATCTGAAGACCAGCTCCAGCTACGATTATCTGCTGCCCTCGGCGCTGGCCAGCTACGACATCACGCCCGACCTGGACGTGCGCGCCGGTGCCAGCCAGACCATCGGCCGCCCCAGCTACGACAGCTATGCCGCGCGCACGTCCATCAGCTTCACCAACGCCTCGGACCTGGGCAACGCCAACGCCACGGGCGTGTCCGTCACCGTCGGCAATCCCAACATCAAGCCGCGCCTGTCCACCAACGTCGACCTGGCCATTGATTACCGGCTGCCCAACGAGGGCGGCGGTCTCTTGTCGCTGGCCCTGTTCAACAAGGACATCAAGGACGAGATCTTCACGTCCAGTTCCCTCGGCTACACCTACCAGGGCGTGACCTACGCCAACGCCGTGGTTTCCACCCCGCAGAACGCCAGCACGGCGTCGATCCGGGGCGCGGAATTGAGCGCGGTGGTCAACTCGCTGGAATGGATCCATCCCTGGCTGCGCGACTTCGGCGTCAGCGGCAACTGGTCCTTCCTGGACGGCGAAATGTCGGTGCTGCAATCCAACGGCGCCAGCCGGACCCTGAGCCGGCTGGTGGGACAGCCCAACCAGGTGCGCAACCTTCAGGCCTTCTACAGCGCCGACGGTTTCGAGATCCGCGCCGCCTACAGCCGCCAGGGCAAGGCCTTGCGCTCCATCGTGCCGGATATCGCCTGGCAGGATCTGTATTGGGCGCCGCGGGAACAGGTGGACCTGCAGGCCAGCTACAAGGTCCGTGAGAGCGTGACCCTGCTGGGGGAGGTCAGCAACCTGACCCACACCCGCCTGACCAGCCTGGTCGGCCCCAACCAGAACCTGCTGAAGGACAGCTATTCCGTCCCGACGGTGTTCTGGGTGGGCGTGCGCTTCACCCCGGACCTCTGACCTCTCCAACCCACCCCGGGGACCCACCGTCCCCGGGGCTTCCATCCCCCATCGATGCGAGACCGCCCGTGCGGCTGACCCGACGCCACCTTCTATCCGCCGCCGGCCTGACCGGCACCGCCGCCCTGCTGGCCCCCATCAGCCGCGCCCTGGCGCTGTCGCCACCGTCAGGCGGCGGCCTAGCCGATATCCGCCATGTCGTCATCCTGATGCAGGAGAACCGGTCGTTCGACCATTACTTCGGCACCTTGCGCGGAGTTCGCGGCTTCCACGACCGGGTGACCGCGCCGGGCGGCAAAGGCGGCATCTGGCGCCAGGCGGACGGCCAGGGCGGATATGTGCGGCCCTTCCCCCTGGACGGCGCCGCGACCTCAGCCCAGAACATCGCCTCCTTGCCCCACTCCTGGGTGGATGGGCACGCCGCCTGGAACGGTGGCCGCAACGACAATTGGGTGCCGGCCAAGGGGGGGCTGACCATGGCGCACTACGCCCGCGCCGACCTGCCCTTCCACTTCGCGCTGGCCGACGCCTTCACCGTCTGCGACGCCTTCTTCTGTTCCACCCCCAGCGCCACCAACCCCAACCGCGCCCACCTCATGACCGGCACGGTGGACCCGCTGGGCCTGGCGGGCGGACCCATGCTGAAACAGCCGGCGGAAGGTCCGGACTACCAGCCGCTGAACGGTCCGCCCTTTTCCTGGACCACCTATCCCGAGCGGCTGGAGCGGGCCGGCGTTTCCTGGCGCATCTACCAGGGGGTGGACGCCGACGGCCCCTTCACCATCGATCCGCAGGATATGATCAGGCCCCGGCATCGCCCGGCGGTGGACGAGGATGATGGCGTCAGCTGCTTCAACGTCCTGCGCTTTTTCAAGCAGTACGCGGCAGCACCCGTGGGATCACCCCTTCATGCCAAGGCCATGACCCGCCGCCCGCCCAGCGTCTTCGCCGCCGATGCCAAGGCGGGCCGGTTACCCGCCGTATCCTGGCTGATGCCACCGCACAACCATTCCGAACACCCGCGCTACGCACCCTTGGATGGGGCCGCCTACATCGCCACGGTGCTGGAGGCGCTGACCGCCAATCCGGAGACTTGGCGGCACACGGCCTTGTTCGTCCTTTATGACGAGAACGACGGCTTTTTCGACCACGTCCTGCCGCCGGCGCCGCCGGCCGCGCCAGGTGGCGGCCTGTCCAATATCGACCTGGGCGGAGAGATCAACGCCAGCGACGGCCAGCCCTTCGGCCTGGGCGCCCGCGTGCCCATGATCGTCGTCTCCCCCTGGTCCACCGGCGGTGCCGTCTGTTCGGAGGTGTTCGACCACACCTCGGTCCTGCGCTTCCTGGAAACCCGCTTCGGCGTGGCGGAGCCGAACATCAGCCCCTGGCGCCGCGCTGTCTGCGGTGACCTGACCAGCGCCTTCGACTTCGCCCAGGCCAAAGGGCCGCCGGCCTCAATGCCGGACACCCGGGGATATCGTGCCCAGGTGCAGGCCCAGGCCCACCTGCCGGACCCCACCCCACGGCGTCATGAGGACGACCTGAGCCAGGAAGCCGGGCAGCGCCCGGCGCGCCCGGCGCCCTATGACTTGGCGGTCGACCTGGGCGCGGCGCCGCGAACCCGGGAACCGATCCTGACCTTCCGCAACGACGGGCGGGCCGCCGCCGTCTTCCACGTCTTCGACCGGCTGACGCCGGACGCCGCCCCCGCCCGCCACACGCTGGCCGCGGGAACCAGCATGTCCGCCCCCGCCCCCTGCAACGAGGCGGAGGGGTGCGATGTCCTGGTGCTGGGCCCCAACGGCTTCTTGCGCCAGTTCACGGCCGCGCCCCCTGCCGCCCGAACCGCGGCACTGTCCGCCAGGGCCGATGGACGACATCAGACGCTGGAACTGGCCATGACAGGGACGGACGGGGCGGCTTCGCGCCTGACCCTGCGTGACAACGCCTACGGCGTCATGCCCGTCGAGGTGACACTGGGGCCCGGCGAGCGGCGGACCATCGCCTGGCAGACCGACGGCAGCCACGGCTGGTATGACATCACGCTGACCTTGTCGGGCGCCGAGGGGGAACTTGGCTGGCGTTTGGCCGGTCATGTCGAAACCGGCATGCCCAGCCGATCCGACCCCGCGTGGGGGGCGGATATCTGAAATCACAAGGATGGTGCGTCACGCGCGCCATCCTGAGATAAGAGCGCGATGTGAACGCGCGGATGGGTTGCCTGATGGATCCTGTGTCGATGCCGCCCTCCTCCGGGTTGGCCGCCCCCGAGGCCTATTGCTCCGCCAACGAGCGGCGGCTACTTCGGCTTATCCGGGAGCGGGGCTCCATTTCACGGGCCGACCTGGCGCGGGAAACGGGCTTGACCCTGCAATCCATCGTGCGGTTGGTCGCGGGCTTGATGGAACGGGATCTGGTGGTGGGCGGGCCGAAAGTGCCCTCCGGCCCGGGCCAGCCCAGCCTGCCCATCGAAATCGCCCGCGACGCCGCCTTTTCCATGGGCGTGTCGATCATGGACGATGCCCTTTCAATCGTGGTGATCGACCTTTCCGGGCGCGTGTGGGCGACCCATGAGGAACTGTTCGACACATCCGACCGGCACCGGGTGGCCACCCATTTGAGCGTCCTGCTCAAGGACCTGGCGGGCAAGGCCGGTTTCACCCCCTCCCGCCTGGCCGGCGTGGGCGTCGCGGTTCCCGGCTTCTTCGTGGCCGACAAGGGGGTGGTGAATGCCCCCCTGGTGATGAACGACTGGGCGCTGACCGACCTGGAATCCCATCTGGGCGACGCTCTGGGACTTCCGGTATGGATAGAGAACGATGGCAGCGCCGCCGCCGCCGGCGAAAGCGTCTATGGCGCCGGCCTGCACCACCGCAGTTTCGCCTATATCTATATCGCCTCCGGCCTGGGCGGCGGCATCGTGCTGGAGGGCAAGCCCTGGCGTGGCCGCCATGGCAACGCCGGGGAGTTCACGGGCAGCCTGCCGCCGGACGCCCGGGCCAACCGCCCCACCCTGCGCCTGCTGCTGGACTTGGTGAACGCGGCCGGCGGCACCTATCCCTCCGTGGGTCGGCTGCTTCAAGGCTTCGATCCCGCCTCACCAGCCGTCGATGAGTGGCTGGCCCGCACCCGGGAGAGCCTGTCCGCCATCATCTCGGCTGCCGCCGCCATCCTCGACCCCGACGCCATTGTCATCGGCGGCCGCATTCCGCCGATCCTGGCACAGCGTCTCATCGACGGCAGCCAGTTCTATTCCGTACCGGTGCGCCAGCAAGACCGTCGCTTCCCAAGCCTGATCGTCTCCCGCGCTGGCAGCAATTGCGCCGCCCTGGGGGCCGCCACCCTGCCCTTCCTGCATCACTTTTTTTGAGGGCGCGCCGCCCGCTGATGACCGGACCCACAGGGCTGTCATCGAAATATCATAAAATCCGCCACGATTTAATAACTCACAGTGAGTTATTAAACCCCCGTACGCAATCGGGGGAGCCACCATGACCACACCGCGCCCATTGATCACCTGTAGCCTTCTTCTGCTGGCCGGCTGCGCCCTGGTGGCGCTGCGCCCCGCCTTCGCGGAGACGCAACACTCCGCGCCAACCGATCCGGAAACGGAGCTGCAGGAAATCACCGTCACCGGGCAGCGCGCCGCCAACCTGCGCGCCACGGCGGTCAAGCGCGACGCCGTCCAGGTGCTGGACGCCGTCTCGGCCGATGAGACCGGCACCCTGCCCGATTTCAACGTGGCCGACGCGCTGAAGCGCGTGGCCGGCGTCAATGTGCTGCTGTACCAGGGTGAACCGCGCTTCGTGACCATCCGCGGCTTCGACGCCAATTACGACACCGTCACCATCGACGGCTTCGCCTTCGCCACCCCGGACAGCGGCGGCCGGCAGGTCTACATGGAAACCCTACCGTCCAACCTGGCGCAACGGATGGAGGTGTACAAGTCAGGCTCTCCCGATCTAGATGGCCATGCCGTGGGTGGTGTGATCAACCTGGCCACGCCCAGCGCCTTCGACTTCCCCGACGGCACCACCCTGGTCTCAGCCAAGGGCGGCTACAACCTGCAGCGCGGTGACGCCGGCGGCAGAACCCCGGCGGGCGAAGGTCAGGTGCGGTCGTCCTGGCAATTCGGGCGGGATGACCAGTTCGGCCTGCTGGTGTCCGCCAGCTATTGGGAGCGGGACATCTTCGTCCCCCAGGAGGAAACGGCGTCGGCCACCAACTGGTATCAGGCCAACGGCAAGCCGGCGACCACGGCCTATGGCGGCAACGGCATCGCCGTGCCGGCCGGTCGCCTCTGGTATAATTACCAGGATGATCGGCGCCGCCTGGGCACCAGCGCCCGGCTGGACTGGAAGCCCAGCCCGCAACTGAGCGCGCATCTGTCGTCCTACTATTATTACCAGCATGAATCGGCGGAGCGGAACGACTTGAACGCCGCGGTCAACAGCGGCGCCACCGACAGCGGCCAGACGGACACCACGGGCACCCTGTCATTGGTCAACCAGTACGCCCAGCTGGCCAACCTGAATTTCACGCGCAAGCTCTGGGGCGTGAACGGCGGCGGCGCCTACACTTTCGCCAATGACCTGATCGCGGATGTGGGCGGCAGCTGGTCGCGGGCTGTGCTGGACAATCCGCAGATCTTCGACAAGTTCACGCAGAACAATCTGGCCTTCACCTACGATACCAGCGGCGGGGCGCCGTTGTTCACCGCCGTGGACGGCGCGAAGGCCCACAACTGGGCGCTCTACACCCAGAATTACCGACAGTTCCAGGACTACCAGCTGGGGGAGAACGTCTTTGATGTCCAGGTCAGCTTGTCACGCCATGTCGGGCCGGACGACCGTGGCCTGGGCTTCAAGGTTGGCGCCAAGTGGGTGGGGACACGGCAGAACAACAGCCTGACGCAGACCACCTACAACAACGGCGGCTACACCCTGGCCGACGCCTTCTCCGGCCAATACACGTGCGGCTACACCTGCAATGACGGCGGCATCCCGCTGATCAGCCAATCCCTGGCCGACCAGGCCTTTTGGCGCAATTACGCCAAGCTGGCCGCCGCCTATGCCGGGTCCGCCGCCCAGACCAGCGACACCGCGTCGGCCCTGGGCGGCGACTATCAGGTGAGCGAGGACATCTACGCCGGCTATGGCCTGCTGGCCTACACCGGCGATGGATGGCGGGTGCAGGGCGGTGTGCGGGTGGAAACCACGCGCTTCAGCTCCGACGGCTATGTGCGGACCAATGGCGTCATCGGCCCCGCCACCTCGGACAAGACCTATACGACGCCCCTGCCCTCGGTGACCGGGACCCTCCACACATCCGACGACAGCCAGTTGCGTCTCGCTTATAGCCGGACCCTGGGCCGGCCTCGCTACTCCGATCTGGCCACCCATGGCGGATCACTGTCCACCACCGGCGCCATATACACGCTGTCCCAAGGCAATCCGGACCTGAAGCCGCGCCTGTCTGACAATATCGACATCGCGGAAGAGCTGTATCTGGACCACGGCCGGGGACTGATCTCCATGGGCGGCTACTACAAGACCATCCAGCATGAGATTTTCAATTTCACCCAGACGGAGAGCCTTACGGTGAACGGCGCCAGCGCGCCCGTGAACGTGTCGGAAGCCCGCAACTCGCCCTATGACGCCATCGTGAAGGGCCTGGAGTTCAACTTTGTCCATGACTTCGATTTTCTGCCGGAGCCCTATTACGGCTTCGGCATCGCCGCCAATGGCATGATCTCCTGGACCAGCTTCCCCATCATCCTGGGCGATGGCACGGTGGTGGACCGCCATGAACTGCCGCAGCAGGCGAACCGCGTCTTCAACGTCTCGCTCTATTATGAGAGCGAGAGGCTGCACGGCCGTATCGCCTGGAACCACACCGGCCGCATGTGGGATGACCGCTATTCCAACCTGACGGGGGCGGCGGTCTACTACCAGAATCGCGACTACATGCCGTCCGACCGCCTGGACCTGCAACTGTCCTACGACGTCAGCCGCATGCTGTCCGTCAGCGTCACCGTGCAAAATCTGACGGAGGAGGATGTGCGGGAAAATGACGGCCGCGATCTGGAGCTGGGGCGGCAATATATCAACTTCGCCCCCACCGTCATGCTGGGCGCAGCCCTGCACTTCTGACACCAGCCCCACCCGCAGGCCCGATACTGAAAATGGACGCTACAATGCCAAACGGCGACCGCGACGGCGGCCCCGACAACACCCGGCGGACCCTGCTGGGCTTGATGGGAAGCTCGCTGCTGATGCTGCCCTCCACCACGCAAGCCTCACCGGAAGGCGGGGCGCCGGCCCTGCCACCCCGCCGGCCGCGCGATGTGGGCCGGAAATTCTGGCCCGACGGCCGGGTCAAGCCCTTTCCCGGCAACACCATCATCTGCCACCTGCCCCAGCAGGGGGAGCATGCCGAGGCCTTCAACGCCCTGCTGGACATCTATCGGGAAGCGCCGGCGCACGCCTTCAGCCGCAAGATCACCTTGCTGCCGCCGTCCAGCTATCACGCCACCATTTTCGGCGGCGCCAACGACGCGGAGCGCAAGCCCGGGCTATGGCCCGGCACCATCCCCCTGGACACGCCCATGGAGGAGTGTAATCGACTGTTGGGGGAACGGCTGCGAGCCTTCAAGCTGGAGTGCGCCCTACCTCTGCGCATGACGGTGGACCTGGCGGAGCCCGCCGCGGGCGAAGGGCCCCTCACCATCCGTCTGCTGCCCGTCAACAATGCGGAGGAGCGCAAGCTGCGCGACCTGCGCGACCGTCTGTCCACCTGCCTGGACATCCGGGCGCCGGACCATGACCGCTACCGCTTCCACATCACCATCGCCTACCAGATGGACTGGTTGACGGCGGAGGAGGATGGGGTGTTCCGCGACCTGCTGCGCCAGTGGAAGCTCGGCCTACGGCAAGCCAGTCCTGAGATCCTGCTCGGGGCGCCGGAATACTGCACCCTGAAGGACATGTTCGCGTTCAACCGACAGTTCTTTCTTGGTTGAGCTGGCAGTGCCTGGCCGGACGCGCACCTCCGTCCCCCTTCCTGGCTGGAGGGGTCCCAGGATGTGATCAGCCTTGCGCTACCTATCGCCCGGCACCGCCGGAGCCTGCCACACTGGCGGACTGCCGACCAGTTCACGCAGCGCATGCGTGACGACCCGCAGCCGTGCGGAGGGCTGAGCCAGCGCGCGCAGCAACCAGATGCCCACGGGCGCGGCATTCCAGTGCTCACCGTCAAGCGACAGGCGCGTCAGGGCGCCCGCGCGCACATCCTCGCCCACCACCCAGTCGGGCAGAAGGGCCACGCCCATTCCTGATCGTGTGGCCCGGCGCATGGCGTCGAAATCGTCGCAACGGAACACCGCGCCCTCGCTTGCCATGTCCGCCACGGGCCCGCCCAGCACGTCAGCCCAGCCCAACAAATCGGCGCCATGCAGCTTGTCGATCAGACGGTGCGCGACCAAGCCGGCGCGGGTGACCGGCGTGCCGGCGCGTGCGAGATAGTTGGGGCTGGCCACCAGCAGGCGGCGCTGCTCGGCCAGCTTGGTGGCGATCAGTGTGCTGTCGGCCAAGGTGCCGATACGGATCACCGCGTCGAGGCGCTCCAACACCGGATCCGCCAGCCGCTCGGTCAGATCCAGTTCCACCCTTATCTTGGGGTGCTCGTCCATCAGCCGCTCCATCGCTGGAATGACATAGAACTTGCCGAAGGTGGGAAAGCACGCGATCCGCACCACGCCCGCCACCGCGCCATCGAACGCGGCCACTTCGGCATGGGTGTCGGCCAATTGGTCGAGCAAAGGCTGGGCCCGTTCGAACAGCCGCTCACCGGCGTCGGTCATGGCAAGCGCGCGGGTGGACCGCACGAGCAGCGGCACGCCCAGCGAATGCTCCAAGGCGTCGATCTGGCGCACGATGGCCGAGGGTGTCTGCCCGCGCCGCCGCGCCACGCCCGAAAAGCTGCCGTGCCGCACCACGTCGACAAACACGGCCAGATGCTCGGCAAAGCGGGGGTCTTTCATACGCCGTGGGCTCCATCTTTGCGAAACGAGCAAAGCCGTTTGCGGATCACCATGCGTTATCATCCGCCCCAGGTCGAGGCATCTGGAAGGCGTCGGCGCGGATCACGGTGATCGGCCCCAACACCCCGGAGAAACACCATGAAGATACTCGACCAAATCCTCTCGCAGTCGGCCTATTCGCACGAAATCGCCGTGCCGCTGGCCCAGATCGATATTGCCGACTGGCTGTTCAACCTGCCCGAGGCCGAATATCAGCGCTGCTGCGCGCCCGACCACATCGCCGCCGGCACCACCGTCACCGATGACGGCCGCCGCATGTCGATCAATGTCGAGATGATCGGCACGGGGCTGGTCGTGCAGCACTATGTGGCCGAGGAGGCCCGGCCGGACTATGTGCGGATGAACTCGATCAGCGACGTGTTCACCGCCAACGGCCGCACGCAGGTCAATGTGCTGTGGGAACTGATCGCGGAAGACGCCGGCAACGGGCGCACCCGCTACACCAACCGGGTGACGGCGCGTCCCACGGACGCCTTCATGGACTTCATCGCCGCGCACGGCATCCGCTTCGAAGACGCCGCTGCGGCCCGGCAGGCCGCCGGCGGCGATCATAACCGCCGCGAGACGCCCTTCTTCGCCGAAAGCATCGCCCGGCGCGCGCTGGCCAGAGGGGCCGCCCTGTGATGGCTTCCACGCCGGCCAGCACCAGCGCCTTGCGGGGGCTGGTACGGGCCGGTGTGCGGACCACCGTCATTCACAGTGCAGATCGCTCACGAATTCATACCGGCCGTCGCCGGTAGGCGGAGCGGGTGAATTCCACCGGCGTGCCAGCCCCCAGGTGGGTGACACGCTCAATGCGCAGCACCTCCGCGTTCTCCTTGACGGAGAAGGTGCCGGCCTCCGTCGGCTCAATCCGTCAGGGGGTGTGCCGCGCCACGGTACCGCCAGTCATAGGCTCACGCACCCCCGTGGTCTTGGGGAAGCTGATGGGCAAGCCGGCCAGCACGCGGGCGGCGAGGTAGGCGAAGCACTCCGCCTCCACCGCGTCGCCCCGCCAGCCCACGGCCTCGGCCGGCATGGCCTCGACCTTGGCGCGCTCGACCAGGGCATCCATGATGGCCGGATTTTTGCGCCCGCCGCCACAGACGATCAGCTTTGTCGGACGGGTGGGCAGAATATCCAGGGAGCGGCCGACAGCGCCGGCGATGAAGGCGGTCAGGGTGGCGGCACCATCCTCCAGCGACAGGCCGTTGGCCATGTCGGCGGTGAAGTCGTGGCGGTCCAAGGACTTCGGGTAGGGCGCGGACAGGTAGGCGTGATCCAGCAGCCTGGACAGACGGGCCTCATCCACCCGGCCGCGCCGGGCGATGGCGCCATCCACATCCATCTCGCCGCCGCCGTGGCGCATGATCCAGTCGTTGATGGGGCCGTTGGCGGGACCGGTGTCGAACGCCTCGAAATGGTCCTCGCCATCCCACCAGGTGATGTTGCCGACGCCACCGAGGTTAAGGGCCGCCACCTCGGGACCGGCGTGGATGCGCTTCAACAGGGCGGCGTGGTAGGAGGCGGACAGCGGCGCGCCCTGGCCGCCGGCGCGCATGTCGGCCGTGCGGAAGTCATAGACGACGTCGATGCCCAGGATGTCGGCCATGAGTTGACCGTCGCCCAGCTGGCGGGTGTCACCGAAGCGGCCGGGCACAGGCGCGCGATGCAGCACCGTCTGACCGTGGAAGCCCACGGCCGCCACTTCCTCCGGCCGAATGGCGTTCTCGCCCAGGAACTGGGCGACCGCCTCTGCCTGGGCGCGGGACAGCGCCCGTTCAGCCTCGGCGAAAATCGGCGGCTCCGCCCCCTCGAAGCGCCATGTGAGCGCCTGGGCCACAGTCTCCGCCAAAAGGCCACGCAGGTCCGTCGGGTAGGGGGTGAGCTTCCAAGGGCCAAAGTCGAACACATGGACACCATCCGTGCGGATGCACGCGATATCGATCATTCCGTCCAGCACGGTGCCTGTCATCAGGCCGATGGCCCACATCGGTTGCATTCGTCGATCTCCCTCGTTTCCCAATCGTGGCTCACCTGGTTGCCACCATTGACCAGAACCATCGATAACGGTCAATGGGTGGCCTCGCCCATCCCAGGAGTGAGGGAAACCGGAAGGGCGGTTGTCCTCCCCCAGCCTTGCCGGTTCCGTTTTCTCAATGAAGGCGCCATTCGCCCGGATGGCGATCAGCGCGTCGAGGTCACAGCATCGAAAGCGACCGGGCACCGGCGTGCCCAGGGAACGGGCTGGGTAATTTCCGACCCTGGCGCCCCGCGCCCGTTCGGGTTCATCTTGCCTCACCCACGCATCATCATGCAGCGGCCCGCGCCAAGTTCCCGATGCCTGCCGTAAGCCGGGCGGTCCGATGTGAGGAGCCCCCTTTGGCAGAGCACGCAGTCTTCGCGCTGGCGCAGTCCGACCTGAGCGGCTTTCTGTTTGCCGACATCGGCGTCGAAGATAGCGGCATGCCACTCAGGGTCATCTCGGCACTGGCGCGGTTGGGTCTGGACCCATGGCAAGAAGCCGGACGGCTCGCTGGGCTGCCACAGCCCGATGCCCTGAACGAGCTGGCGGGATTGATCGCGACAATGCCCCTGAGCCGATGGTCCCTGGCCGACGCCCGGTCGATCGCCGCCAGGTTGGTGCTCCTGCTACCGAAGCGCAACTCGGGGCCTTCCCTCGTCGTGATGCGAACACGGCTGAATCGGCGGCAAATGATTTTCGCCGTCGTGGCGGCCGCCATGATAATCGCCGGCGCCGTCTTCCTCATCGCCGCGCCGGACAACGCGACGGGGCCACCACCAACCTCCCCGGCGCAGGATCACCCAGACACTGGAAACTGATACGCGGTGTGTGGCCGATACCGCTTTCGTTGGCGGTCACCGGTGGCACCTTGATCGCCACATGGGGGCCCCCTCGATAGAGGCCCCGCCGGGGTATTCCGGCGGGGCTGGGATGGCTCTTGTAGCGGGTTAGAAGCTCCAGCTGGCGCGCAGGACACCGCCGTGGCTCTGGTAGTCGTGGCGGTATTCGCCATTGTACTCCAGGCGCAGGCTGAAGGCGTCGCTGTGCTGCAGGGTGGCGCCAAGGTTGACGGCCAGGCCGTCGGTGTTCACCCGGCCGGTGGTGCTGGCGAAGCTGACGCCCGCCAGCACGCCCGTCGTCGGGATGGGCGCGTCGCGGAAGTCGTGCACCCACGCCACCCGCAGGTCCGGCGAGAGCTTGCCAAACAGGGTGTCCATCTCCGTGTCCACCTTCAGCCCCAGTTCCTGGGTCACGGCGTTGGTCGCCAGCGTGTCCACCTTCAGGTTGGCCGCCCCGGCGTCCCGTTCCTGGTAGCCATGGTTGACCAGGCGCACGAAGCGCAGGCTGTACTGCGGCGTGAAGGTGAACGCCCCCTGCTGCGGCAGATCGTAGCCCACCGTCACCTTGCCCAGGTACTGCTCTCCGCCATAGTTGGCGTTGGCCCGGGCACCCAGGAAGGCGATGGTCCGCCGCTGGTCGAAGTGGTTGTAGCCGAAGCCCAGCTGGCCCTCCACCGACAGCTTCTGATCCGCCCAATCCGGACGCCAGACGCTGTAGGCCGTCAGCTGGTAGCTCCCCACCCGCGTCGTACTTCCCGCCATCACCCCCTGGCCCACCGACGCGCTGTTGATCCAGCTGAACGCCAGGCCCGCCATGACCTCGTCGCTGGCGAACCAGTCCGCACCCAGCACCACCCCGGCGCTGCTGGCGCGGTAGCCCGCCGCCTCCGTCGTCGTGCCCCGCAGCACGCCCGCCCCCACGACCTCGCCCCAGATCGCGCCCTCGCGCCCCTGGGAGCCGGCCGCCGCACCCTTGCCGCTGCCGTCCATCAGACCGGCCACCGTCTCCTGGTGCTGGCTGATGGCCGTCGTCGTCGGTGTGACCGAGGTCGCCGTCAGCTGCGGCGTCAGCTGGCTGGGCGACAGCTGCGCCACCGCCACCTGCTTGGCCTCCGCCGACAGGGTGGCCAGGGGGGCCAGCACCTGCTGGGTGAACGCCGCCACCGCCGCGTTGGTGGTGATGCTGCTCGACGCCAGCGCCGCGATCTGGTCCAGCGCCGAGCCCGTGCCCACCGCCGCACCGCCCTGGGCGTTGCCCACCGCCGTGTAGTTCGTGGCCGTCCCCGCCACCGTCACCACCAGGTCGGTATTGCTCCCCACCGTCACCACGTTGCCCGTCACCGTGTAGCCCGTGGCGCTGAAGCTCACCCCGCTCAGGCTCAGCCCGTTGCCCGCCGCCGCGATGGTGTAGGTGCCGGCCTGCAGGGCGTTGCCATT
>NZ_JACIIZ010000004.1 GCF_014205765.1 Nitrospirillum iridis
AACTCCATCAAACCCCACCAGAGGTGGCATGGCCACACCGGCCCCCGCGGGGGCCGGTGTGGCCGGGACTGTCAGGTCAATACTCTCTCAGCACACCCTGATAGCCGCCACTTGCCTTGTCTCTCGCGGCAGTGCCAATAATCGTCGGCTCACTCGCCACCGCCCAGCACGGATCGGCCTTCAGTTCCGCCGACAGGAAATCCAGGAAAGCGCGCAGCTTGGCGGCGGTGTGGCGGCCGGCGGGGTAGACGGCCTGGATGGCCGGGGCGGGGGAGCGGTACTTGGGCAGCAGGCCCTTGAGGCGGCCGGCGGCCAGGTCGTCGCCGATGTCCCAGACGGATTTCAGCGCGATACCGGAGCCGGCCAGCGCGGCGGCGAGCCCGACCTCGCCGTCGTTGGTCTGGATCAGGGGGCGGATTTCCACGGCGATGGGATCCGCGTCGGCTTCGCGGCACTGGAAGCGCCAGGTCGCCATGGGCGGATCGCCCAGAACGATGCAGTGGTGGCGCAGCAGGTCCTGGGGCGTCTCTGGCTCCCCATGCTGGGCCAGATAGCTGGGCGCGGCGCAGGGGACGCGGTAGTTGGGTGCCAGCCGGCGCACCATCAGGGTGCTGTCGGGCAGAGCCGCCTGGCGGATGGCGACGTCGATGCCGGCGTCCACCAGATCCAGCACCGTGTCGGTGACCAGCACGTGCACCCGCACGTCCGGGTATTGGGCGTGGAAGCGGGGCAGGCGGGGGGCGATGTGGCGGCGGGCGAAGGCGGCGGTGGCCGTCACCCGCAACAGGCCGGTGGCGGTCCGCCGACGGCTGGCCACCAGATCCTGCGCCTCCTCCAGGTCAGCGACGATGCGCACGCAGCGCTCGTGGAACTCCACCCCCTCGTCCGTCAGGCTGAAGCGCCGGGTGGTGCGGTTGGCCAGGCGCACGCCCAGCCGTTCCTCCAGCCGGGCCAGGCGCTTGGACACCACCGCCAGCGACAGGTCCAGTTCCCGCGCCGCCGCCGACAGGCTGCCGGTGGCGACCACGCGGATGAAGATGGTGATGTCGGTGAGGTTCTCGATCAGCATGAATGCAGCCCCGTGCCGACGCGCCGCGCGCCCACCGTATCGGGTGGCGCGTCGTCGTCGCCGGCGGCGCCCTCCTCCAGCTGGTTGCGCAGGAACTCGATCAGCAGGCTGACCTTGGGCGACAGGTGGCGCCGGTGGGGATAGACGGCCCAGACCCCCTCGTCGGGGGGGCGCAGCCCGTCCAGCAGGGGCACCAGCCGCCCCGCCGCCAGGTGATCGGCGACGTAGAAGTCCGGCAGTTGGCAGATGCCCAGGCCCTGCAGGGCGGCGTCGACCACGGCCAGGCCGCTGTTGCAACGCCAGCTGCCCTGCGGCCGGATGTCGACGTCCTGCCCGCCGGCGCGGAACTGCCACACCTCGGTCGTGCCCACCAGGCAGCGATGATGGGCCAGATCGTCCAGGCTCTCCGGCATGCCGTGGCGGGCGAGATAGGCGGGGGCGGCGCAAAGATGGCGGGTGCGTGACGCCAGGCGGGTGGCGATCAGCCGGCTGTCGTGCAGGTTGCCGGTGCGCACCGCCAGGTCGAAGCCTTCGCCCACCAGATCCACCACCCGGTTGCTGAGGTCTATGGTGACGGCCAACTGCGGGTGGTCGGCGGCGAAGCGGTTGACCAGCGGCACGATGTAGCGCTCGCCATAGGCGATGGAGCAGGTGAGGCGCAGATGGCCCTTGGGCGCGCCATCCTGCTCGCTGACGGCGGCGTACATGTCCTCGCGTTCATCCACCAGGCGGCGGCAGCGGTCGAGGAAGGCGCGGCCGGCGTCGGTCAGGCTGACATGGCGTGTGGTGCGGTACAGCAGCCTTACCTGCAGCCTGTCCTCCAGCCGCGCCACCTCGCGGCTGACGTGCGAGGTGGAGATGCCCAGCCGACGGGCCGCGCGCGAGAAGCTTTCCGTTTCCCCCACGGCGATGAACTCGTCGATCCCGTCCCAGCGTGCCATCGCAAAGGCGCCCTTTGATTGTTGCCTGCCAACAACAATCATTTGCCGACTGGGGCCGGCCATTGCCAGGAAAATCGATACTATAGTCGCGCGGACGGGGCCGCCCCGCCTGTCGTAAGGTGGCGGCTCACGGGCCGGAAGAGCCGCCTCAAGGGCGGGGATTCCGGCTGACAATCCTGCACCAGATAGGAAACGCACCCATGAAGACCCGTGCCGCCGTGGCGTTTGAGGCGAAGAAGCCGCTAGAGATCGTGGAAGTGGACCTGGAAGGCCCGAAGACGGGCGAGGTTCTGGTCGAGATCATGGCCACGGGCATCTGCCACACCGATGCCTACACGCTGGATGGCCTGGACAGCGAAGGGCTGTTCCCGTCCATCCTGGGCCATGAGGGCGCCGGCATCGTGCGCGAGGTGGGGCCGGGCGTCACCAGCCTGAAGCCGGGCGACCATGTCATCCCCCTGTACACGCCGGAATGCCGCCAGTGTAAATCCTGCCTGTCGGGCAAGACCAACCTGTGCACGGCCATCCGCGCCACCCAGGGCAAGGGCCTGATGCCCGACGGCACCAGCCGCTTCAGCTACAAGGGCCAGCCGATTTTCCATTACATGGGCTGCTCCACCTTCTCCAACTTCACGGTGCTGCCGGAAATCGCGCTGGCCAAGATCCGGGATGACGCGCCCTTCAACACCTCCTGCTACATCGGCTGCGGCGTGACCACGGGCGTGGGCGCGGTGGTGAAGACGGCGAAGGTGGAACCAGGATCCAACGTCATCATCTTCGGCCTGGGCGGCATCGGCCTGAACGTCATCCAGGGGGCCCGCATGGTGGGCGCCGACAAGATCGTCGGCGTCGACATCAATGACAGCAAGGAGGAATGGGGCCGCCGTTTCGGCATGACCCATTTCGTGAACCCCAAGAAGGTCGAGGGCGATATCGTCCAGCACCTCGTGGCCCTGACCGACGGCGGCGCCGACTACACCTTCGACTGCACCGGCAACACCGTGGTGATGCGCCAGGCGCTGGAAGCCTGCCATCGTGGCTGGGGCGTGTCCGTCGTCATCGGCGTGGCCGAGGCTGGCAAGGAAATCTCCACCCGTCCCTTCCAGCTGGTGACGGGCCGCGTGTGGAAGGGTTCCGCCTTCGGCGGCGCCAAGGGCCGGACCGACGTGCCGAAGATCGTCGACTGGTACATGAACGGCAAGATCCAGATCGACCCGATGATCACCCACACCCTCAGCCTGGAGGAGATCAACAAGGGCTTCGATCTCATGCACGCCGGCGAAAGCATCCGGTCGGTGGTGGTGTACTGATCATCCTCGCACAGGACCGGGCGCGGCCGTCGCGCCCGGTCCTGTGACGCGGCATTTGAAATGCCCCCTCAGACGCCGGGCGTCGCCATCCGGCGACTTGGCTTCCTCGCGTTTCAGTCCGCTGACGCTCCCCAAAACGCTGCGGCGGACGCGGTCGCGTCCTACAGCGGCATGACTCATGCCGCCGTTACCAACTTTGTCTGGAGCCAGCCATGACCCATGAGACCGTATCGACCAGCCGCAGCCACGGCGGGACCCAGGGCGTCTACCGCCATGCCTCGGCGGAGACCGGCACGCCCATGGTGTTCAGCGTCTTCCTGCCGCCTCAGGCGATGGAGGGGGACGGCGCCAAGCTGCCCGTGGTCTGGTACCTGTCGGGCCTGACCTGCACCCATGCCAACGTGACCGACAAGGGTGAGTTCCGGCAGGCGGCGGCCGAGCTGGGCCTGATCATCGTCTGCCCCGACACCAGCCCGCGCGGCGAGGGCGTGGCCGATGATCCCGCCTGGGACATGGGCCAGGGGGCGGGCTTCTATGTCGACGCGACGGAGGCGCCGTGGGCGCCGCACTTCCGCATGTGGTCCTACGTGACCAAGGAACTGCCGGAGGTGGTGGCCGCCAACTTCCCGGTGGACATGGACCGCCAGGGCATCACCGGCCATTCCATGGGCGGGCACGGTGCCTTGACCGTGGCGTTGCGCCATCCCGGCCGCTTCAAGTCCGTCTCCGCCTTCGCGCCCATCGTGGCGCCCACCCAGGTGCCCTGGGGGCAGAAGGCCCTGCCGGGCTATCTGGGAGAGAACCCGGCCGCCTGGCGCCAGCACGACACCGTGGCCCTGATCGAGGGTGGCGCCCGCGTGCCCGACCTGCTGGTGGACCAGGGGACGGCTGATAATTTCCTGGAGAACCAGCTGCGGCCGGAGCTGCTGCGCCAGGCCTGCGCCGACGCCGGCATTCCCCTGACCCTGCGGCTGCAGCAGGGCTATGACCACTCCTACTACTTCATCTCCACCTTCATGCGCGACCATCTGGAATGGCACGCGGAGCGTCTGAAGGCGTAAGGCGCTTTCCTTTCCAGCGGCCTCCCTGGCCGACCCGACAGTCGCCGTGACCGGCGGTTGACGGGAAGCCGGGCGTGCCCCACCTATGGCGGGCCGCCCGGCTTTGATGCCGGGAAACGGGAGGCCGGGCGAGCCTGGAGCCGCCAGGATCATCGGCCTTGGAAATGGGAGGGGAGGTCGTTCGATGGCGAAGCAGGGTCGCATCCGCGTGGGCATCGGCGGTTGGACGTATGAGCCTTGGCGGGGCACCTTCTACCCCGACGGCCTGACGCAGAAGCGCGAGCTGGAATATGCCAGCGGCAAGCTCAGCTCCATTGAGATCAATGGCACCTACTACGGCTCCCAGAAGCCGGAGAGCTTCGCCAAATGGCATGACGAGACGCCGGACGACTTCGTCTTCTCGCTCAAGGGCCCCCGCTTCACCACCAACCGCCGCGTGCTGGCGGAGGCGGCGGAGTCGGTGCAGCGCTTCATCGACGGCGGCCTGCTGGAACTGAAGGACAAGCTGGGCCCCATCAATTGGCAGTTCATGCCCACCAAGAAGTTCGATCCTGAGGATTTCGGCGCCTTCCTGGCGGCCCTGCCGGCCACGGCGGGCGGTCGCGCCCTGCGCCACGCGGTGGAGGTGCGGCACGACAGTTTCCGGGCGCCGGAGTTCACCGATCTGGCGCGGAAGCACGGCGTGGCCGTCATCCACGCCGCTGACAGCGACTATCCGGAGATCGAGGTCGATACCGCCCCGTTCACCTACGCCCGCATCATGGGGACGACGGAGGGGCACGAGAAGGGCTACAGCGAGGCGGCCCTGGACGCCTGGGCCCGGAAGGCCAAGGACTGGGCAGCGGGGGGCAAGGACGTCTATCTCTACGTCATCAGCGGCCACAAGGTGCGCAACCCCGCCGCCGCCATGGCGCTGATCGAGCGGCTGGCCTGACATCATGACGGGCGACCTGCTGGCCGGGTTGGCGCCGCCCCCGCCAACGCGGGAGGAGATAGGGCCCGGCGCCGTGCGGCTGCGCGGCTGGGCCCTGCCGCGCGCCGTTGAGCTGCTGGCCGCGGTGGAGGCGATCGCGGCCGCCGCGCCCTTCCGGCACATGGTGACGCCCGGCGGCTTCGAAATGTCGGTCGCCATGACCAATTGCGGCGCCGCCGGCTGGGTCACGGACCGCGCCGGCTATCGCTATGCCCCCGACGATCCGCTGACGGGCCGGCCCTGGCCGCCCTTGCCGGTGGCGTTCGGCGACCTGGCCCAGGCGGCGGCGGGGGCGGCGGGCTACAGGGACTTCCAGCCGGACGCCTGCCTGATCAACCGCTACGAGCCCAGGGCGCGTCTGACCCTGCACCAGGACAGGGATGAGCGGGACAAGGGCCACCCCATCGTCTCGCTCTCCCTGGGCCTGCCGGCGATCTTCCAGTTCGGTGGGCTGAAGCGGGCCGACCCTGTGCGCCGGGTGACGCTGCTGCATGGCGACGTCGTCGTCTGGGGTGGGGCCGCCCGTCTGTTCCATCACGGCGTCCTGCCGCTGAAGGACGGGACGCACCCGCTGCTCGGCAAGCGGCGGGTCAACCTGACCCTGCGCCGCGCCTGGTAGCCGCCCAGGCGGCGGCGAGACGGCAATAATTTGCATAGGTATGAATTCGAATTCATTCTGGATTCAAGGTCGGTCGAGATGGTCGGCTCCGCGATTGTGCTCAAGCGTTAGCCGACATTTTTTGACATGGGCGGTGTTTTGGCTTTTGGCCGCGCGTGGGGTGCACGAGACGTCTTGACGGGGTTCTGCATTCGCATGCATATAGTGGCGCATTCGAATTCATCGGCGGGCCCGCCTGGGGTCAGGCCGCGATAAGGGAGGGGATCAAGATGGCGCAATGGCTGAAGCGCGGCGCGGACGCGGCCGTGGTCGCGGAGACCGATCGCAAGGTCCGGGACGCGGTGGAAGGTATCCTGGCGGACATCCAGGCGCGCGGCGACGCCGCGGTGCGTGACCTTTCGATCAAGTTCGACAGGTGGGATCGCGACAGCTATCGCCTGACCGACGCGGAAATCCAGGCCTGCATCGACAGCCTTTCCCCGCAGGACATCAAGGATATCGAATTCGCGCAAACCCAGGTGCGCAACTTCGCCCAGCACCAGCGCGACGCGCTGCGGGATGTGGAGGTGGAGACCATTCCGGGCGTGGTCCTGGGTCACAGGAACGTGCCCGTCAACGCCGCCGGCTGCTATGTCCCGGGTGGGAAGTACCCGTTGCTGGCGTCGGCGCACATGTCGGTGCTGACGGCCAAGGTGGCGGGGGTGAAGCGCGTGGTGACCTGCGCCCCGCCCTTCCACGGCAAGCCGGCGCCCGCCATTGTCGCGGCCCAGGCCATGGCCGGGGCGGATGAGATTTACTGTCTGGGCGGCATCCAGGCGGTGGGCGCCATGGCGCTGGGCACGCAGAGCATCGCGCCGGTGGACATGCTGGTCGGTCCCGGCAACGCCTATGTGGCGGAGGCCAAGCGCCAGCTGTTCGGCCGGGTTGGCATCGACCTGTTCGCCGGCCCGACGGAGACCCTGGTCATCGCCGATGAGACGGTGGACGGCGAACTGTGCGCCACCGACCTGCTGGGCCAGGCGGAGCATGGCCCCGACAGCCCGGCCGTGCTGCTGACCACCTCGGAAAAGCTGGCGCGCGAGACGATGGCGGAGGTGGAGCGCCTATTGGGTATCCTGCCCACGGCCGACATCGCGCGTCAGGCCTGGGCGCGCTATGGTGAGGTCATCGTGGCCGACAGCGATGAGGAAATGGTGCGTATCGCCGATCAGATCGCCTCTGAACACGTTCAGGTCATGACCCGTGATCCGGACTATTTCCTGACCCACATGACCAACTACGGCGCCCTGTTCCTCGGGCCGCGCACCAACGTTTCCTTTGGCGACAAGGTCATCGGCACCAATCACACCCTGCCGACCAAGAAGTCGGCCCGGTACACCGGCGGTCTGTGGGTGGGCAAGTTCATCAAAACCTGCACCTATCAGCGGGTGCTGACGGACGAGGCCTCCGCGCTGGTGGGTGAGTATTGTTCGCGCCTGTGCGCGCTGGAGGGCTTCGCCGGCCATGGCGAGCAGGCCAACATCCGCGTGCGCCGCTACGGGCACCGCAACGTGCCCTACGCCGGCGCGGCGCAGCCCCTTCCCCTGTCCGAAGCGTCGGTGGCGGAGTAAGCCATGGTCACCCTGCCGCGCACGCCCGCGTTTTCCCTGGAGGGCAAGCGCGCCTTGGTCACCGGCGGCGGCCGGGGCATCGGCGCCGCCTGCGCCGCCGCCCTGGCCCAGGCGGGCGCCCATGTCATCGTCTCCGCCCGTTCCATGGCGGAGATCGAGGCCGTGGCAGCCGCCATCCGGGAGGAGGGCGGGTCGGCCGAGGCCCTGGCGCTGGATGTGGGCGACGCGCCGGGCACCCGCGCCGCCCTGGCCGGCATCCCGTCCGTCGACATCCTGGTCAACAACGCCGGCACCAACCGGCCCAAGCCCTTCACCCAGGTGACGGAGGAGGACTACGACGCCGTCCTGGGCCTGAACCTGCGGGCGGCCTTCTTCGTGGCCCAGGCGGTGGCGGAGGGCATGGTCGCGGCCGGCCGGGGCGGGTCGTTGATCCACATGTCCTCGCAGATGGGGCATGTGGGCGGGCCCAACCGCACGCTCTACTGCGCCTCGAAATGGGGGCTGGAGGGCCTGAACAAGGCCATGGCGCTGGACCTCGCCCCCCACGGCATCCGCAGCAACACCATCTGCCCCACCTTCATCGAGACGCCCCTGACCCGGCCCTTCTTTGAGAACCCGGACTTCCTGGCCAGCGTGCTGGCCAAGATCAAGCTGGGGCGCCTGGGTCGGGTGGAGGACCTGATGGGGGCGGTGGTCTTCCTGGCCTCCGACGCCTCCTCCCTCATGACCGGCACCTCGATGGTGATCGATGGCGGCTGGACCGCCGATTGAGCGTGTCCGCCGTTCCAGAAGGAGCATATCCATGAAGCTCGCAACCTATTCGTCGGCGGACAGCCGTGACGGCCGCCTTCTGGTGGTGTCGCGCGACCTTGCCCGCGCCGCCGACGCCACCACCATCGTTCCCACCCTGCAGGCGGCGCTGGATCGCTGGGACGCGGTGGCTCCCCGCCTGGCCTCCCTCTATGACGCGCTGAACGCGGGCGACCTGGACGGGACCTTCCCCTTCGACCCGGTGCTGGCGGAATCGCCTCTCCCGCGCGCGTATCAATGGCTGGACGGTTCCTCCTACCTGGCGCACGGTCGCTTGCTGGACCGGGCTTTCAACATCCCGCCCATTCCCCAGGCGGACGTCATCCCCATCATGTACCAGGGCGGGTCGGATGATTTCCTGCCGCCCCACGGCGACGCGCCTTTCGCCAGTGACGAGGACGGCATCGATTTCGAGGCGGAGTTCGCCATCGTGGTGGGCGACGTCCCGATGGGCGCCGATGAGGCCACGGCCCGGGATTCCGTGAAGCTGGTGCTGCTGGCCAATGACTGGAGCCTGCGCGCCCTGCAACCATGGGAGATGAAGCGCGGCTTCGGCCTCATCCACTCCAAGCCGTCCACGGCCTTCGCGCCGGTGGCGGTGACGCCGGACGAGCTGGGCGGCGCCTGGCGGGACGGCATCATCGACCTGCGCGTGCTGACGGCCTGGAACGGCCAGCCGTTCGGCCGGCCCAGCGGCGGGGCGATGGACTACCGCTACGCCCAGCTGCTGACCCACGCCGCCCGCACCCGCCGTTTGCGCGCCGGCACCATCGTGGGTTTCGGCACCACCTCGGAAGGCCAGCCGGATGTCGTGGGCTCCGCCTGCATCACCGAGCGGCGGGGGTTCGAGATCATTCAGGAGGGGGCGCCCAAAACCCCGTTCATGAAGTTCGGCGACACCGTGAAGATCGAGGTGCTGGACGCCGATGGCCGTTCGGTGTTTGGGAGCATCGAACAGCGGGTGGTGCCGGCGCAAGGGGCTGCGACACCCTGACCGTTGGGCGCCCCCGACCGTTCGATGCCGTCAATACCACGCCTCCGCCCTATCGCTTATGCGCGCCGGCGGGGGCGGGCTATCGTGGCCGGCCCAGAAGACCTAAGCAGGAAAGACACGCCCCATGAGGATCATCCTGACCGGCGCCGGCGGCTTCGTCGGCCGGCACCTCGCCCACCGGCTGTTGTCCCCGGGACCGAATGGGGGGCTGAACGGCCGGCCGGTGACGCGGCTGGTGCTGGCCGACCTGGAACTGGCCGACCCGGAATTGGCCGCCTTCGATGACGCCCGCGTCGTGCGGGTGGCGGGCGATCTGTCGGATGCCGACGTGCGCGCCCGGCTGGTGGCGGGGGGCGCCGATGTGCTGTTCCATCTGGCGGCCCTGCCGGGCGGGGCGGCGGCCCGTGACCCCGGCCTGTCGCGCAAGGTGAACCTGGATGGCACCCTGGACTTGGTGGAGGCGTTCGCCGCGGCCAAGGATGCCGCGGCGCCCCCCCCGCGCGTGGTCTACACCAGCACCATCGCCGTGCTGGGCCACCCCATGCCGGCGACGGTGGACGACGCGACCCCCCTGCGGCCCGCCATGACCTATGGCGCGCACAAGCTGATGGTCGAACTGGCGCTGGCCGACTATCGCCGCCGGGGCCTGGTGGATCCCGTGGCCATCCGCTTGTCCGGCATCCTGGCCCGGCCGGGCGGCGCCACCGGCCTTAAGTCCGCCTTCATGAGCGACGTGTTCCACGCCCTGGTGGCGCGGCGGCCCTACACCTGTCCAGTCTCGCCGGCGGCCACCATCTGGGCCATGTCGCTGGATCGCTGCGTCGACAACCTTGTGCACGCCGCCGTGATGGAGTCCGGCCTGATGCCGGCGGGCGGGGCCGTCACCCTTCCGGCCCTGTGCTTTTCGATGGAGTCCCTGGTGGGGGCGATCGCCCGCCTGGCCGGGGCTGACCCCGCCCTGGTGAGCTATGCGCCTGATGCCGGACTGGAAGCCGCGTTCGGTGCCCATCCGCCATTGGAGACGCCGGCGGCCGACGCGGCGGGCTTCCGCCACGACGGGACGGTGGACGCCCTGGTGGAATCCGCGCTGGCAACCCTATAAGGTCGGGGCCGCGACCGGGGATCGGGCCCCGGCGGAACGGCGTTGGGGGCAGCGTGGCGAAGCAGCCAGGTCGGGGGTTCGAGGGGGTGGCGCTGCCCACCGCCTATGATGTCGCGACGCGGGCGGGGGTATCCCAGTCCGCCGTGTCGCGGGCCTTCACCGAAGGCGCCAGCATCGCCCCGGCCACCCGCCAGCGCATCCTGAAGGCGGCGACGGAACTGGGCTACCGCCCCAACAACATCGCCCGCTCCCTGATCACCCGGCAGTCCAAGACCATCGGCGTGGTGGTCGGCTATCTGGAAAACCAGTTCTATCCCCAGCTGCTGCAGGCGCTGTCCTACGCCTTCCAGGCGGAAGGCTACCGCCTGCTGCTGTTCACCAATCCCCCCGGCGGCGCCCCTGGCGGTGACGAGCCGGTGGTGGAGGACATGCTGAACTATCGGGTGGACGCGGTCATCCTGGCCTCGGTCATGCTGTCCTCCCATTTCGCCGACGAATGCCGGGCCGCCGGCATTCCGGTGCTGTTGCTGAACCGCAAGACGGACAGCCCGGCGGTGTCCAGCGTCACCGGTGACAATGAGGCGGGCCCCCGGGCCATCGCCAACTATCTGCTGGCCATGGGGCACCGTCGCTTTGGCTATGTCGCCGGGCTGGAAAGCTCCTCCACCAGCCGCGACCGCGAGGCGGCGTTCCGCGCCGTGTTGGAGCCCCAGGGCTTCCAGGTCGTCCGCGCCGTCGGACATTACGACTTCGCCGCCGCCAAACTGGCCACCCGCGCCCTGCTGGCCAGCGGCCAGGCGCCGGACGCCATCTTCTACGCCAACGACCACATGGCCCTGGCGGGGCTGGAGGCGGCGCGGTTCGAGTTTGGCCTGGTCCCGGGCCAGGATCTGTCCATCGTCGGCTTCGACAATGTGGGCGCCGCCGCGTGGTCCAGCTTCGACCTCACGACATATTCCCAGCCCATCGACCGTATGGTGCCGATCGTCGTCCGCGCCGTCCTGGACCAGATGGCCAATCCCCAGGGCGAGCCGGTGCGCGCGGTTGTGGAGGGTGGGCTGATCATTCGCGGCAGTAGCCGGGGCCCCAAGCCCCGGGCTTGAGCCATAGGCCTGATTTTCCAACACGATTCAGCACCCTTCATTCGTTTCGCCGACAGGCCTGCCACCGCCCGCGCACAGCGTCGCGGGCGGTGGCGCCCTTTCCTGCGACCGTCCCGCGCAAGCGCGCAAATCCGCATGGAATTTTCTGTGACGGAAGCCTTGACGATGATTAAGACTATTAATATGATAAAAACATCACGCGACGGTTTGCCCGTCCGACGGCTCGTATCCCCATCCGCCTTTTCGCGGTTTGGTCCGGGCCGGAGGAGTGGCGCCGTCACCTGACGGGGGCGAAGGGGAAACACCCGCGCTCACCAAAGGTGGTCCGGACAGGACCCGCCAAAAGAACGCAAAAGGGGGAGGGATATGCAGAAGCAAATCCAGAGAGTCCATTTCCGTCCATACAGCGCCCGCATGCGCGGCGGCGTCAGCGCCGTGGCCCTGTGCGCGTTGGCCGCCCTGCTCGCCCCCGGTGCCGCCCGGGCGCAGAGCGCGGCCGCCAACGATGATTTGCAGGAAATCGTCGTCACCGGCCTGCGCGCCAGCCTGCGCGACGCGCTTGATCAGAAGCGCAGCACCGACGTGGTGTCGGAGGCCATCTCCGCCAAGGATATCGGCCAGTTGCCGGACGTCACCATCGCGGAGGCGCTGGTGCGCCTGCCCGGCATGAACGGCACCCGCGACCGCGGCAATGAAAGCCAGGCGGTCATCCGTGGCCTGGGTCCGCGCCTGGCCTTCGGCACGGTCGACGGGCGTGAGGTCGCGTCCAGCGAGCCTGACCGCAATATCCGTTATGAACAGTATCCGTCGGAACTGCTGACCGGGGTGCAGGTCTACAAGGCGCAGTCCGCCGACCTGATCGCCGGTGGCATCGCCGGCACGGTCAACCTTCAGACCATCCAGCCGCTGGATTACACCGGGCCCCAGTTCGTCGGCCGTTTCGGCGCCGTCTACTACGGTGCCGCCGCCGATCTGCCCAGCTACAGCCCGGTGGGCTATCGCGGCAGCGCCACCTATGTCGGCAAGATCAACGACAAGGTGGCCTTCGCGCTGGGCGGCACGGTGCAGCAGCAGAAGAACGGCTACGCCTCCATCCAGGGCTGGGGCTACAACTCCGGCGCCGATGCCGGCGACCTGAACGGCGATGGCGTCAAGGACCCCACGCCGTGGGGCGCCCAGACCGCCGTCACCCGCATCGACGAGCTGCGCAAGGGCGCGTTGGGCGTGCTGCAACTGCGGCCCACCGACAGCCTGGAAATCAAGATCGACGCCTTCTATTCCAAGTTCCACATCGTCGAGAACCAGAACCAGCAATGGTTCCAGAACTGGGGCAACTGGGACAATTCCAACGCCGGCAACTACAGCAACGTCAAGTATGAGAACGGCGACGTCGCCGGTGGCACGGTTGCCTGGAACTATCTGCGCAACGTCATCGCCCGCTACGACCAGGACAACTCCGTCTTCAACACCGGCACCAACGTCAAGTGGACGGCGGACAAGTGGACGGTCACGGGGGACGTCTCCTATAGCTACGCCAGCCGCGACAACGTCTGGAACGCGCTGTACATCGACAGCACCAGCCCGGTCACCAGCACCTTCGACTTCCGCTCCGGCGTGACGCCGTCGCTGTCGGTCGTCGGCAGCCCGCTGGCCAATGGCCAGCTGTCGGTGGCCCAGGGCAACAACACTGGCCCGGACCACCTGCGTGACAGCCTGGGCGCCGGCCGCCTGGACGTCAGCCGGGACATCGACAGCAGTGTGCTGAGGTCGTTGGATTTCGGCGTCCGCGTCGCCAACCGCACCAAATGGTACAGCGCCTACAACTGGACGCAGAGCCCGACCAGCACCACCATCCCCGCCAGCATGCTCAGCACCTTCACCGTGCCGGGCTACACCATGCCGGCGCTGCTGGACGGCGACTTCGACAGCCTGGTCAAGCAGACCCTGGGTGGTCTGAACAGTAGCCTGGCGACGCAGGACCTGTCGCAGAAGTGGCATGTCAACGAGAAGACGGAGGAGGGCTACGCCAAGCTGCGCTATGACACCGCGCTGTTCGGCGTGCCGGTCAGCGGCAATGTCGGCGTGCGGGTCATCCATGTGGACACCGACAGCGGCGCCTTCCAGTCGGTCAATGGCGGCCCCTACAGCCCGGTCAGCGTCGATAACAGCTATACCGAGCCGTTGCCCAGCCTGAACATGAACTTCCAGCTGGCCCCGGACCAGACCCTGCGCCTGGGCCTGTCGCAGGCCATTTCCCGCCCGCCGCTGGATGAGCTGCGCGCCAGCCGCAGCCTCGACACCACCGGCAACACCCCCACCGGCAGCGGCGGCAACCCGAAACTGCAGCCCTACAAGGCCAAGCAGGTCGACCTGTCCTACGAATGGTACTTCCGGCCGGAGGCGCTGGTCGCCGTCGCCGGCTACTACAAGTTCCTGGACAGCAATGTCGGTTACAAGACCGACACCCAGGTCATCAACGGCGTCGCCTATCAGATGATCAGCCCGTTCAATGGCAGCGGCGGCTTCATCCGCGGCACGGAGCTGACCTTCCAGACGCCGTTCTTCTTCCTGCCCGAAGCCTTCCAGAACTTCGGCATCTACTCCAACTATGCCTATGTCGACAGCAATGTTCATGAGTACGCGCCGGTGAACAACCCGCTGGCGGCCAACGGCCTGGCCAAGCACACGGCGACGGTGGACCTCTGGTACAACCATGCCGGCATCGAGGCGCGGCTGGGCTACAAGTACCACAGCCGCTTCACCACCATTTACGGCTGGGACGCCACCCAGCTGACGACGCTGGAGGCGGAGAGCACGCTGGACTTCAGCGCCGCCTATCAGCTGAACGACAATTTGGGCTTCCGCTTCCAGGTCAACAACCTGACGAACGAACCGCTGCGCCTCTACTTCGACAACATGCCGGACCGCCTGGCCCGGTATGAGAAGTATGGCCAGCGCTACTCCTTCGACGTGACGTTCAAGTACTGAGTTTTTTCCCGCTCACCGTTCCGCTTCTCTCTACTCCCTCCCGGCCGGGGCTTCTCACCGCCCCGGCCGTTTTTTTGTTCGCCAGCGCCGTGGGGCTGCTCGTGGATAGACTCATCTATAGCCGGCTGTGGTTCCGGTTAAACGCCGCCGGCGATAGAGGGGAAGGCTGGGGTGGCGGTGACGTGGTCTTCAGTCCAGCACCGGGCGCATGAAGCTGCGCTCATAGCTCAGGATGCTGCGATTGCCCGCCTCCAGCGCGAAGGCGGCCTGGCAATCGGGGTCCTCGGCCGATTGGCGGCGGTACTCTTCGTAAGCGGCCAGGCTGGGGAAACTGAACAGCGCCACCGCGATGTTGTTCGCCCCTTCCGACGGCAGGAAATAGCCATGGTGGGTGCCGCCCATACGGTTCACCAACGGGATCCATAGGCGGGCGTATTCCTCGAACGCCGCCAGCTTGTAGGGATCGAGAACATAGCGGATGTGGCAGGTGATCACGCGATAACTCCTGGCCTGGGGAACACGCGCCATACTTCGCCCCAGTGCCCCCGGTGTCCAGCCTCACCGAACGGGCATGCTCACCGCCGCCAGGCCGGCACCATCCGCCGTGATGGTGGCGCCCGTCAGGCTGTCGCCGATGCGGATGAGGAAGCTGGCGGTGCCGGCCTCCGTCTGCACATGGTCGGGGCTCATCAGGGCGATGTCGCCGGACGACGCCAGGTGGATGTCGGTGCCCGTAGTGGGCACCGTGGTGCCGTTCGCGTCCACCAGGCGGGCGCGGACGAACAGCACGTCGTTGTGGCCGGTGGCGGGCGCCACGCCTTGGGTGTCCAGCGACAGGTCCAGGTGATGGGCGGCACCGGGGGTGCGGACCTGCTGGCGGGCCACGGCGCGATCGCCGACATAGGCCACGGCCTCCAGCGTTCCGGCCTCGAAACGATCCAGTTTGAACGTGAAGGGCGGGTGGCGCAGATGGGTGGATAGGCGATCCCGGTCCGGCGCCTGGCGGGCGATCAGCCGGCCGTTCAGGCGCAGTTCCACCGCCTCCGCGTTGCTGAACACCCGCACGGACGGGCTGCTGTCTGCGGTCCAGCGGGTGGCGACATGGACCAGGGCGCCGGTGCTGTCGGCCTTCATGTCGCGCTGGCTCATGAAGAAGAAGGCGGCCTCCTTGGGCAGCCGGTCGATGCTGTGGACGCCTGAGGTTTCCAGGTCCGGGGCGTAGCCGCGGTTGTAATCGAACATGGCCCAATAGCCGTCGCCCACGGCGGGCAGGGCCAGATTGTCGTTGTGGGCCTCCTGCACATTGGTCGCCTGTTGCAGCAGGCCCTTTTCCGGACCGCCCAGGTCCTGGCGGCTGCTGCGCTCCTGCGGTAGCAGGTCACCCCATCGGCCCTGCTGGAAGCCGGCGTTCATGGCGTAATATTCCCAGTCGCCATATTCCGAGACGATCAGGGGCTTGTCCGGTGCCGCGGCCGGCGCCTCCTTGCCCGTCTCCGGCAGGCGGTGCTGGCGGGCCTGAAGGTAGACATCATAGGCGCGCGGCATCCAGCCGGCGGAATAGACCCCCGGGCCCGGCAATTCCTCGTGCACGGCGGCGTGCAGCGCGTCCACCAGGCTGTCGGCCATGGGGGATTCGTTGAGGGAGCATTCCCAGGCCAGCACGGAGGGATGGTTGCGGTCGCGGCGGATCATGTCGCGGCAGGTGCGCACCACCTGGGCGGCGAAGGCGGGGTCCTGGGGCGCATACTGCCAGCCGGGGATGCCATCCAGCACCAGCAGGCCCACTTCGTCCGCCGCGTCCAGGAAGGCCGGGTCCTGGGGGTAATGCGACAGGCGGATATAGTCGAAGCCGGCCGCCTTGATCAGGCGGGCCTCACGCCGGCTGGCTTCCGGTGACAGGGCATAGCCGACATAGGGGTATTCCTGGTGGCGGTTGACGCCGCGCAGGAAGGTCTTGGCGCCATTCAGCCACAGGCCGTCCCTGGTCATGACGATGTCGCGCAGGCCGATGCGGGTGCGGCGGCTGTCCACGGTTTCGTCGTCGGCCGCCACCGCCGTCTCCAGATCATAGAGGGCGGGGTCGTCCAGGGACCATAGATGGGGCTGGGCCACCGTCAGTTCCTGGGGCAGCGACAGCGCCGCGCCGGCCTCCAGGGTGATGGGCTTGCTCCTCACTTGCGTTACCGCCTTGCCGTCGCGCAGCAGGCGCTGGGTGAGGGTGAAGCGCCGGGCGGCGGGGCCGTCGTTGCGCACCTCCGTCGTCACCGTCAGGTCGGCGCGGTCGTGGTCCACCCGCGTCTGACGCACGACGATGCCGCCGCCAGCCACATGGCCGGCCAGCATCTCATCGCTGATGTGCAAGGGGGGCCGGACACTGAGGGTGGCGCCGCGGTACAGGCCGCCATAGGTATTGAAATCCAAATCCTTCAGTGGCTTCGGGCCGGTCACCGCGTTGTCGCGGTTGTCCAGGTGCACCACCACCTCGTTCTCGTCGTCCGGCTTCAACCCGTCCGTCAGGTCCAGGGTGAAGGGCAGGAAGCCGCCCAGATGGGTGGTCAGGTGCCGGCCGTTCAGCCAGACGTCGGCCACGTTCATCGCCGCCTCGAACCGCAGGGTCACCCGCTGGCCCGCCCAGGCCGGCTTGGTCCTGAAGCGCTTCACATAGAAGGCGTCGCCCTGCCACTGGGCCTTGCCGTCGGCCTGGACGATGCGGGCCTCCACCTTCGTGGTGTGGGGCAGGCGCACCGCCTCCCAACTCCAGCCCGCCAGGGGCAGGGCCTCATGCCCCAAGGGGCCCCCGCTTTCCACCCGATGGAACCGCCAGTCATCGTTGAAGGGCAGATCGGCGAAGGGCAGATCGGCGGCGCCTGCGGACAGGGCGAGGGCGGAGGCGGTGGCGGCCAGCAGGGCGCCCAGGCGGAATCGGGCGCGACAGGGGGCGCGGAACGGGGCGGGCAGGCGCATCAGGGGCGGGCTTTCATCTCGATGGTGGCGGGTTGGGCCACGGCGCGCTCGACCAGACCGTCGCGGCCGCCGGCCAGCAGGGGCTTAGACAGGTCGGGTCCGTCGAACAGCTGGAAACGCAGCGGCATGTCGGCCTGGACGGTGGTGTGGATCTCAACGGCGCCGCCGTTGTTCCGCACCGGAAAGGCGCCATCGCCATTGTCCAGGTTTTCCGCCCAAAAATAGGGCTTGGCCCCCGGCGGCACGGTGAACCGCAGGGTGACGGGCACCGGGGCCGGATAGCGCTGGCCCAGATAGTCCAGTCCCGGCAGCGCCGCGTGTTGGGCGTCATAGGCGAACAAGGCGGCGTTGCCCCAGGTGCTGCCCTGGCCCCACCGGGTGCGGCATCGGGTGGAGACCCAGTCCGGCGCCCAGTAGACCATGCCGATGCCGCCATTCTCGATGACCGTGCGCGTCACGTCGATCAGATAGGCCCGCTGTCCGGCCGGCGAGGCGGGATAGGCGGCGTCCAGGCTATCCTCGCCCAATACGCTGGGGGAGGCGCTGCTGGGCTCCAGCGTCCAGGGGTAGGCCGTCTCCACCAGCAGCACCTGCTTGTCGAAGCGGGTGGCCATGCGGTTCACGGTGCGCCCCATCACCGCCATCGGCTGGCGGGACCATTTGCGGTAATAGCTGAAGCCGATGATGTCGAAGTCGGTGACGCCGGCGGCCTCCGCGTCGGCGAACCAGGCCTCCAGGTTCTCCGGCTGGGCGACGTGCAGCATGATGCGGATGGGGTGGCCGGTGGCCGCCGCCGCCTCCCGCACCGCCCGGATGCCGGCGTTCAGCAGTCCGGCGTTACGGGCCCACTGGATGGGTTTGCCCTCGGTCTTCGCCGCCCGCAGGATGTCGCCGTTGGTCTCGTTGCCCACCTGCACCATGTCCGGGGCCAGGCCCTCGGCCGCCAGCGTCGCCAGGGTGTCGCGGGTGAAGTCGTGCAGCGCCTGTTCCAGATGCGCCTGGTCCAGCCCCGCCCAGGCCTTGGGGATCACCTGGTTGTCGCCATCCGCCCAATCGTCGGAATAGTGGAAATCCAGCAGCACCCGCAGGCCGGCCTCATGCGCCTGGCGGATGCTTTTCTTCACGTCCGCCAGTGTGCTGTAGGTCGTCCAGTCGGGGTTGTTCCACAGGCGGATGCGGGCCAGGTTGCCGCCATGGCGGCGCAGGATTTGAAAGGGGTTGGCTGCCTCCCCGCCATCGGTGTAGACGGCGCCGCAATCGGCCATCTCATTGGCGAAGGACAGGTCGGCGCCCAGATAGGGCCCCTGCGGCGGCGGCGGTGCCGCCATCGCCGCGGACGACGACAGGGCGACCGCCAGGGCGGCAGGGATCAGGCGGGACAGGCGCATGGCGAACAGCCTCACTTCCGGGCTTGGGAACCCCCCTCCCAGGGGTGCTCATTCTTCTAAGGCCCGGCACGGGGCGCGGGCATCCCGCTCAGGGGACGCCTTTTTATCATATAAATAAGTTCGTCCTGTCAATCGCCGTGGCACCCCAACGGAAACGGGGCGGACATCGCTGCCCGCCCCGTCCCAACGCGCCGTGTCGTCACTCCCCCGGCGTCGGCGGGGTATTGGTGGCCAACCGCAGGATTTCCGAGGGGATGTCGCGTTCCGGCAGCACCACCTGCACCAGCCAGACGCTCTCCCGGTCCGCCTTCACCTCGGCCAGCACCGTATCCAGATGCTCCAGCGTCGAGACACGGGCGGCCTTTGCGCCCAGGGCGCGGGCGAACGCCGCATAGTCCCACTTGGGGATCTTGTTATAGGCGTTGAAGGGTTCGTCATCGGTATAGGTGGCGGAGTTGGTCAGCGCCTGCTCGATGCCATAGATGGCGTTCTCCATGACGAAGACGACCGGGTTGCGGCCGTAATGCGCCATGCTGGACACCGTCTGCGCCACCATCTGGAAGCCGCCGTCGCCGGCGAAGACCACCGGCCGGGCGTTGGGATCGGCCACCGACAGGCCGAAGCCAGCGGCCGAGGCATAGCCGATGGCCCCCCAGGCCGCCTGGCTGACGAAGCCGTTGGCCCGGTTCACCGGGATGTTGCAGCTGACATACATGCTGCTGCTTTCGTCCGGCACCAGGGTCATGTCAGCGTCCACCCAGGTCTCCATGCGCTGGAAGAAACGGGCGTAGGTGACAAGCTCCGGCGGGAAGGGCTTGTAGTCCGGGTCGATGGTGGCGGGGCCCTTGGTGGCCCAGGGCTCCCGTGCCGGCTGGTCCTTCAGCGCGTCGGCCAGGGCCGTCAGGAAGGCCGCCAGCGGCACCGCGCTGTAGGTGGCGGCACCGATGCGCACCGTGTCGTCATAGGCGACGATCATGGTGTCGAAGTCCGCCTCGACGATGCCCTCATAGTCGTCGGTGAGCAGGTCGCCCGTCACCAGCAGCAGGTCGGCCGAGCCCACCGTCTGGTATGTCGTATAGTCCGACGACGGGCCGGTATAGGTACCGACGAAGCCCTCCGCCGTTTCCGGCAGCACGCTCTTGGCCAGCAGGCTGGTGACGTAGGGCAGGCCCGTCTGGTCGCGCAGGGCCTTGAAGGCGTCCTGCAGGCCGAAGCGCTGCAGTTCGATGCCGGCCCAGAACAGGGGCTGCTTTGCGGCCTTGATGGCGGATGCCGCCGCCGCTGCGGCCTGGGTCACCGCTGCCTGGTCGGTGGCCAGCTTCGGGACGGCCAGGGCGCCTTGCGGCCGGGCGCATTCCGCGTCCCACAGGTTGCGCCAGAACTCCAGATAGATCGGCCGCTTGTGGGCCAGCGCCAGGCCCAGGGCGCGGTCGATCTCCGCCGGGGCGTGGGCGGCGTCGCGGATGATCTCCGCCGCCACGGTGATGTGCTGGTAGGCGTCGCGGTCGGCGCGATAGTTGCCGGTGGCGTGATGCAGCAGGATCTTGTAGGTGCGGGCGAAGGGCCGGTCGGTGGATGACGTGCCCGGGCTACCGGAAATGGCCACCACCGGCAACCGCTCCACATAGGAGCCCGCCACCGGGTTGACCAGGGAAAAGGCGCCGACACCATAGGTGACGGCGGCGCAGCCCACGCCGCGCAGGCGGGTGTAGGCGTCGGCGGCGTACCCGGCCTCCAGTTCCGACCGGCAGCCGATGCGGGTCAGGGGCGTGTCGGGATTGCGGGCCTTGTCGTCGATATAGTCGAACCAGCGGGCGACATAGTCGCCGGGCACGGTGAAGACGTCGCGCAGGCCCACCTCATACAGGCGCTGGATCAGATAGTCGCTGACGGTGAAATGATCGGGCAACGGGCTCATGGCTTGATGCTCCCGGATGGAGAGGGCGGGCAGGGGAAAGGGGCCGCGGGCGTGGCGCCGGCGGCCCCGGTGCGCCATGGGGTCAGGGGCCGAGGACCTTTTCCGGCGGCAGGCCGGTCAGATATGTTGGCCATGGCAGCTTGAACTTGTCGCGCAGGACGTGTTCGGCCGTTTGCAGGCAGCCTTCCACCCAGCCCTGGTTGTTGGAATAGGCCTCGCCACAGATGTAGACCTTCTCCGCCGCCAGCGGCTGACGGATCTTGGGCATCAGCAGGTTGTAGCGGAAGCCGGCCTTCCATTCGTGCCAGCCGCCGCCGTAGGGGTCGCCCGACCAATCCTGATAGATGGCGGAATAGGGCTTATCCACGTCCACCAGGCCGTGCACCTCCAGGATCTGCTGGTGGGCGCTGGCCACCATGGCGTCGGTGGCGACACAGTCGGCCAGGGGCACGACGCGCTGGTCGTCGCCGGTGGCGCCGGCCTCCTCCTTGGCCAGGGGCTGCACGTCCTTGGGACGGCGACCGACGAAGGGCGGGCCATGCTCCAGGCCCTTCCAGAAGGGCACGGTGGTGATGTCGTTGTATGACGCCATCATCAGCGACCGGGTGTTGCCCTTCTCCCCGCCCGGTTGGTCCTCCTCCGTCCCGAAATAATAGACCTGGCGGACGGGCAGGTCGGTGATGGAACGGCCGGCGACCAGGTTCATCGCCCGCCACCAGGGATAGTCATAGGCCAGCAGCAGCTTGAAGGCGTCCTGGATCAGGACGCTGGACAGCATCTCCTTGACCTCTTTCTGTTCCCAGCCTTCCCAGTCGATCAATTCCAGCGAGCGGCGGGGCAGGCCCAGGATGATGTCGCGGGCGTGGACGATTTCGGGCGGCGCCCCGTCCTTGTCCTTGGTCTCCTCATGCACGCCGCCGAAGGTGGTGTCGACCAGGCGGGTCTCGGTGACGATGAAGGTCAGCTTGTAGAGGCCGTCGGCGCCCTTCTCGATCTTGGCCAGGCGCCGGTTCATGTGGATCTGGGCGCCCTGCTCGGCCGCCTGCCGCGCCAGGGTCAGGGGTAGGCGCTGATAGCCGCCGGTGATGGCGCGGAAGCCGTCGGTGTTGGCGTATTCCGTGGCCGGCAATTGGGCCACGGCGTTGGCGTTGGCGACGTTGGCGTCATAGCCGCCGGCGTCCTTCATGAACTGGTAGGCCTCGGAACTCAGCGTCTGCGACATCAGGTTCCAGAAGCCATAGGTGTACAGCGGGTGGCCGTAGACCTTGGTGTCCATCCACTGTTCCAGCGAGAGGTTCTGGTTGTTGGGCACCAGCAGGTTCATGGCGAAGACCTGCAGGTCGTTCACCGTCTTGCCCCGCTCGTTCCAGCTGAGGTTGTAGGGCACCTGGGCGGGGTCGGACTGCTGCTTCACCAGCAGGTGCTTGCCCCGCAGGTACAGGATGTTCTCTTTCTCGCCGATGGGCTTGCCATCCGCCCCCGGTTCGGGATTGCCCATGAGGAAGACGTGGCTGGGCAGATCCAGGGCCTCGATCAGGTTGCTGACCATGGGCTGGTTGGAGGTGGGGTCGTCCTTCTCCGGGATGATGTAGCGCATGCCGCCCAGCTCCGCCGCCACATTGGGCATGCCGGGAAACGTCTTGGTGTAAAGCCGGCCGCCGATGCGATCGCTGTATTCGAACAGGGCCACGCGCTTGTCGGCCCCGCCGTCCGCGGTCAGGCCCTGCGGCCCGGTCAGGCGCCATGCGCAGTAGGTGCCGGCGACGCCGCCGCCGATCACCGCCACGTCCAGGATTTTGCTCATCGGATCATTCTCCCCAAGGGCGCCGGCTGTCGTTGCGCGCCGGCGAACCGTTGGGGAAGATACTCGTTATACGCGTGCAATGTTAATAAACGCTTCATTAACGCGCAAATTTAATCTTTGTGATCATTCCTGATGGTTTTGGATCCCGGGATCCGCTGGTGGCCGCTGACCGCCTGTCCGGCGTCGGGGGCCAGTTTCCAGGCGTCGGCCAGGCTGACCAGGACCAGGGCGCCCATCACCAGGAAGGCGTTGCGAAAGTCGATGAGGTCGGGGCTGCCCTGGGCGTGACCCCGGATGAAGGCGCCCAGGTTCAGCGCCAGCGCCCCGGCCACCACGCCCAGGCCCGATGTCAGCTGCCCCAGCATGGCGGCCAGGGTGTTGGCGGCCGACACCTCGTTCTGGGGCACGTCGGCGAACTGGATGGTGCCCAGGCTGGTGAACTGCATGGACCGGAAGGCGCCGCCCAGGAACAGCAGGGCGGCGATCACCGCCTTGGGCGTGTCGACCGTGAACAGGGCGCAGGCCGCCAGCGACAGCGCGACCGCCGTGCCGTTGACCACCAGCACCCGGCGGAAGCCGAAGCGGCGCAGCACCTGGTTCGTCACCAGTTTCATCAGCAGGTTGCCGGCGAAGATCCACAGCACCAGGGACCCCGCGGTGACGGCGCTCATCCCCAGCACCGTCTGGAACAGCAAGGGCGTCAGGAAGGGAACGGTGCCGATGGCCACCCGCTGCACCGATCCGCCCCAGACGGTGACGGCATAGGTGGGCAGGCGCAGCGCATCCAGGCGGAACAGTGGCTGGGGATGGCGGCGGCAGTGGCGCACGGTCAGGGCCGCCAGCGCCAGGCCCAGGGCGATGCCACCCAAGGCCTGCCCCGCTGTCGCCGCCCCCTGGCCCAGCGTGTCCAGACCGTAGACCAGCGCCACCAGCGCGCCGCCTGACAGCAGGAAGCCGGTGACGTCCAAGGGGCGCGCCCCGGCCGGCCGGTCATTGGGAACCCAGGCGATGGTCAGGGCCAGGGCGATCAGCCCCAAGGGCAGGTTCAGGAAGAAGATCCAGGGCCAGGAGGCGTAGGTCACCAGCAGGCCGCCCAGGGGCGGGCCCAGCACCGGGGCCACCAGCCCGGGCCAGACCGTGGTGCCCAGGGCCCGCATCAGGTCCTTCTTCTCGGTGATGCGCAGGATGATCAGGCGTCCCACCGGCACCATGGCGGCGCCGCCCAGGCCTTGCAGCACGCGGGCGGCGGTGAAACTCCACAGGCCGGGGCTCAGCGCGCAGAGCAGGGAGGATAGGGTGAACAGGGCGATGGCGCCGCCGAAGACGGTGCGCGGCCCCAACCGGTCGGCCACCCAGCCGCTGATGGGGATGAAGACGGCCAGCGCCAGCAGGTAGGCGGTCATGCCGATGTTCATGTCCACCGGCGCCACGCCGAAGGATCGCGCCATCTGCGGCATGGCGGTGGCGATGACCGTGCCGTCCAGCAACTCCATGAAAAAGGCGCCGGCGACCAGATAGGTGACGGCGCGGCTCTGCCAGGCGGTGCGGGGGCGGGCGGGGAGTGTGTCGGGCATGGGCCGGCTGACGGTGCGGGGGAAGGGGGCCGGGGCGACTATGGCCGCTCACCCCGGTCCCCGTCCCGCGCAAAGGCGGGGCATCAACTATCCGTGCGCCTTTGGACGGTTTCCCCCGCGCCCCCCGTTCCGCCTCAGCCCACGCGCCAGGCCAGGGTGCCCTTGGGCGCCTGGTACCAGCCGGGGTCGCGGTAATCATCGGCCAGCGAGTCGCGCACCTTGATCACCGTCACCATCCCGCCCATGTCCAGGCCGCCATAGGGGCCGGTACCGGTCATCATCGGCGGCGTGTTGCGGGGGCCGGGCATCATGCCGGCCATCTCGGCCATGGCGCCCATCCCCGTTTCCCCCATCGGCATGTAGCCCGGCAGTTGCGCCGCCAGGCGTTGGGCCACGTCCTGCTGGCCGACACCCAGGAAGTTGGGGATGTCATGGCCCATGGTGTTCATGGCGTGATGGCTCTTGTGGCAGTGGAAGGCCCAGTCGCCGGGGTTGTCGGCCACGAACTCCACCGTGCGGGTCGTGCCCACCGGCACCTGGATGGTCGTCTCCGGCCAGCGGGCGCTGTCCGGCAGCATGCCGCCGTCGGTGCCCGTCACCCACATGTGGTGGCCATGGATGTGCATGGGGTGTTCGTGCATGGAGACGTTGCCGATACGCAGGCGCACCCGCTGGCCCGTCTTCACCACCAGATGTTCCACGGCGGGGAAGACGCGGCCGTTGATGGTCCAGGTGTCATGCTCCAGCATCACCGCCGGGTCGGGGCGTGAGGTGCCCGGGTGGATGGCCCAGGCGTGCAGCATCATGGTGTAGTCGCGGTCCACGCGATGCGCGTCCGCGTCCCGGGGGTGGATGATGAACATGCCCATCATGCCCACCGCCATTTGCAGCATCTCGTCATAATGCGGGTGGTACATCTGGGTCCCGTGCTGGCGCAGCGTGAACTCGTACGCCCAGGTTTCGCCCGGCGGGATAGGGGGGGCTGACAGCCCGCTGACCCCGTCCATGCCCGACGGCAGCAGCACGCCATGCCAATGGATGCTGGTCGCCTCCGGCAGCTTGTTGGTCACCAGGATGCGCACCCGGTCGCCTTCCACCGCCTCGATGGTGGGGCCGGGGCTGCTGCCGTTGTAGCCCCAGACCTTGACCTTGAAGCCGGGGGCGAACTCCTGCTCGAACTCATGCGCCGTCAGGTGGAACTCCTTGACCCCGTCTTTCATGACGAAGGGCAGGGTGGTGCCGTTCAGCGTGATGGTGGCCGGCCGGTTGGTGCCGGGCACCAGCCGGGTGGGGCGCGGCGGGGTGACGCCGGCGGCCACCACCTTCTTGTCCCCGCCCGCCATGGCGGGGGGCATGGCCGGGCGGGTGGGGGTGGGTGACGCGGCGGCATGCGCGTGCTCCTGCGCCGCCGCCGGCCGGCCGGCCAGCAGGGCGCCGGCCCCGCCCAGCAAGGCGGCCGACTTGAGGATTTGGCGTCGGGCCCAAGGCGTGGATGCGGTCATGATTGGCCTCCCGGCCGGGTGGTTTCCATCATCGGGGCGTGACCGCCGGCCAGGCGGTCCAGGTCGCCGGCGGCCAGCCAATAGTCGCGCACCGTGGCGATGTAGCGGCGGTAGGCGGCGCTCTCCGCCTGGCGGGCGGCCAGCACCTCGAACGGGCTGGTCAGCATGTAGTTGTATTCGGCCATGCCCAACCGCACGACGCGTTGCTGCAGGGGGATGACCGTTTCACGGTAGTGCTGGGCCAGGTCGTGGGCGCGGACCAGGCGGTCGCGCGCTTCCCGCGCCTGGCTGCGCAGGTCGATGGCCAGTCGCTGGGCCCGCCGCGCCTCCTGCCGGTATTCCGCCGCCGCCTTGGCCACGGCCGGCTGGCCCTGGTCGAACAGCGGCAGGGCCAGTTCCAGCGACGGGCCCAGCAGCCAGGATCGGTCCGTCTCCCGCTCCCCGCTGACGCCGGTGCTGATGTCGGACCACAGCCGGCTCGCATCCGTCAGCCCCAGGTCCGAGGCCTTGGCCGCGACGGCCTGGCGGGCCGCCGCCAGCTTCAGGTTGCCGGCGATGACCGCCGTTTCCACAGCGCCCAGATCCGGTTCCTGCGGCGGGACGGGGGGCAGGGTGTCCGCCACCGTCCAGGCGGCCTGGTCGCCCCAGACGCCCATGAGGCGGGTCAGCGTCTCCCGCGTCGCCACCACCTCGCCCTCGGCGTCAGCCTGTTCAAGCCGGGCGTCTTCCAGGGCCGCCTGTTCCATGGCCAGGCGCCGTTCGTTGACGTTGCCCGCCCGCTCCAGCCTGGCCACCAGGTCATAGGAGGCCTGGGCCAGGGCGGTCATTTCCGCCAGCGCCTTGGCCGTCTGCGCCGCCGCCTGGTGACGCAGGTAGGCGGCGCGGGTCTCGGCCGCCAGGTCCACCACCTCGGCGCTGACGGCCAGCTTCACCTCCGCGAAGCGGTCGGCCGCCACCCGGCGCCGGGCCGGCAGCCACAGCAGGTCCAGGAAGTTGGCGACCAGACCGAACTCAAGCTTGGGGGGCTCGGCACCCTGCGTGGGCAGCTTGCCCGCCAGGGACAGCACGGGATTGCGCAGCAATCCGGCCTGCACCAGATCGGCCTGGGCGACGCCGAGATCCTCATACATCGCTTGCAGGCCCGGATTGCCCAGCAAGGCCACCTGCACGGCGCCGTCGGCCGTTAGCGGCTGGGCCAACAGCGCCTGGACCGCTTGGGCCGCGGCGTCGTCGGCCGCACTGTCCCGGTTCCAGGACAGGCGCTGGGGCACCCGGTCCGCCAACTGCTGCCGCACATCGGGGAAGCCCGCCTCGGGCGGGACGGTGGCGCAGCCGGCCAGCGTCCCGGCCAGCAGCAGCGGCGCCAGCCGCCGCAGAAGGGCGGGGGTCATGGCGTACCCTGCCCGTGGTGGTGGGTATGGTCCATGCCGGGCATGGCGGCGTCATCGCTGGCCGGCGTTTCCACCAGGACGACGGGCAGGATGGCTGGGCGCGTCCAGGCGGTGATGGGGGCGGCGGGGTCCACGGGGCTGAGGGCCTGGCTGGCGCCGGCCGGTGGAAAGGCGGGCGGCGCCAGCGGCACGCACCCGCCGGTGGCCGCCAGAAGGGCGGCCCACGCGAGATGTCTGAACATGGGGGAACACTCGAAGACAGGGAAACCGGTCGCGAAATGAGACCTCCCGAGTGGCCAGCGGGCCCGCCGGGATGTCAGGCGAGGGGGTCGTGTCTGGGGGGCCCCAAGGCGGGGGCCAGCGCCAAGCCCGCACCCGCCGTGTCCCCGGCGGGCAACAGCCCCAGGGCGGTGGCCAAACGCCCGGTCGACGGCACGGCGCCGGGCACCAGGGCGCCGGCGCAAGTCATGGCGCAGCCCGCCATGCCGCCGGCGCAGCAGCAATCCACCGCCGCATGGCAATCGGTGGCGGCGGTCGCCACCAGGGTGGGGGTGGTGGCCGCGTGGGCGGATGCCGCGGTCGTCACCGTCCCCGGCCCGCACTCATGCGCCCGCGCAGCCGGCGACCACCCCGTGACCAGGGCCACGAGGGTGAGGAAAGCCAGCAGCGAAAGCAGGGGCAACCGGACCATGCCGCCAACTATAACGCCCCGGGCGGCCGCGGCAAGGGGCGTGGTGCGTCGGATATCCCCCCGAAGGTCATTGGGCCGGGGCGCGCTCCGGCTTGCCCTTGCGCTTGGTGGCCGCCAGGTCGCGCAGTTCCGTCTCGCTCATGGATTTTTCCATGGAGCGCGAGGCGCCTTTCAAGTCGCTCTTCTTGATGTCGCCGCGCTTGGCGGCCAAGGCGGCGCCAGCCGCCTTTTGCTGGGCTTTGGATTTGGCGGGCATGGGGACACCCTCCTTTCCGTCAGATGCCGATGGTGGTTTCCAGGTGGCGGGGGCCGGTTGGCCGAACGGCGGCAGTGGTGGAGCTTTCCGGCTGTTCCGGCGCGTTTTCCAGGGTGCGGGCCTCATAGTCGCGCAGCAGGCTGCTGCCCCAGTAGGCGGCGATCAGGACGGCGTATAGCGTCGCCATGGCGGCCGCGATGCCGAAGGTGGCGTACAGCACCGTATGCAGGAAGATCGGCGCGCTGGCCGGTACGCCCAGGCCGCCGAAGAAGAAGACGCCCATGACGGCGCCGATGGCGCCCAGCAGGGCCTCCACCGCGAAGAATCCCGGCCGGCCATTGACGACCCTGCCGCAGACCATGCCCAGGACAATGCCGAGACCGATGCAGAACAGCAGTTGCATGACGATTTTCCTCGATCCGCGCCCCCCACACCCAAGGCGGCGCCGGATGGCACGGGCTGATTGGGCGGACGGGGCAATGAGCCTGGCGTGACAGTTTCGCACTGCCCCGTCTGAAGGACGGCCCTCGCTTCCGTTCCCCCACTCAATCGGCGGCGGTCGCGTTTGTTCCGATCCCTGGGAGGACTTCTTCCGGCGCGGGTGGTCCCGTCGCGGCCAAGGGTCAGACCGGCCGGAACAATCCGGCCCCTGTATCGGTTGACCGCCACTATCCCATTCCCGGGAGAACCTCGGGAGAGAACCCCGGTAGAGAACAAGGAGATCCGCCTCATGACCAACATCAATATGGACCACGTCGCCGACAAGGCCTCCGACATGATGGCCGAAACCGCCGCCGCCGCCCAGCGGGCCGGGCGCACCGCATACGACGCCCTGCGGGAAGGCGCTTATGCCGCCGCCGATCTGGCCAAGGCCAAGGGCGATGTGGCGGTGCAGGAGGTCAGCACCCGTGTCGCGTCCCGTCCGCTGACCGCCATCGCCATCGCCGGCGCCGCCGGCTTCGTCCTGGCACGGCTGTTGACCCGATAATCACCGCGCGGGGGGCGGCTCGGGGCTATTCCCGGGGCGGCCCCCTCGTTTGATCAGGCCATACGCCGTGGGCCTTTTTTCCATCGCGGATTGTCTGTGGATGCCGGCGTCCTATTTTTCATCGTGCGGCCACCACCCATCCGTGCAACCCCGTGCGTGCCGACCAGTACGGGCCCGGTGATGGGTGGACTTGCTGCCGGCCCACACGGGGGGGGCGCTGTCATTTCCATGGGGGAATTTTGTCGTGCCTTCCGCCGTTCCCGCCGACGCTGTGGCGTCGGCCCACAGCTTGCGCCATTGGCCGATCGACGCCCCAGCGCGCTACCGCGCCGTCCGGCAAGAGACGCTGGACCGGGTCCGTGGTCTGACGGCGGAGGACCAGACGCTGCAGTCCATGCCGGACGCCAGTCCCACCAAATGGCACCTCGCGCACACCACCTGGTTCCTCGAGACATTTTTGCTGGGCCCGCTCGCGTCCGGGTATCAGCCCTTCGATCCCCACTTCCGCTATCTCTTCAATTCCTATTACGAGGGCGTGGGGGAGCGATGGCCCCGCGCGGCGCGCGGTCAGCTATCCCGTCCCACGGTGGCGGCGGTGCTGGAATACCGCGCCCATGTCGATCGCGCCATGGAGGCCTGGCTGGCCCGGGGCGTGGGCGGCCGCGCCGCCGCCCTGCTGGAACTGGGCCTGCAGCATGAGCAGCAGCACCAGGAACTGATCATCACCGATGTCAAGCACGCCCTGTTGCAGCACCCCTTCCCCCCGGCCGTCTTCCCAGCCCCCGCCGCGCCGTCGGCGCCGGTGGCGGAGATGACCTGGCGCGGGGTGCCGTCCGGCCTGTACGCCATCGGCGCCACCGGGGAGGAAGACTTCATCTTCGACAATGAGGGTCCCCGCCACAAGGTCTGGCTGGAGGCGTTCGAGATATCGTCCCGCGTGGTGACCAACGCCGATTACCTGGAGTTCATGGCCGATGGCGGCTATCGCCGGGCGGAGCTGTGGCTGTCCGACGGCTGGGCCACGGTCCAGTCCCAAGGCTGGCGGGCCCCGCTCTACTGGCTGCAGGGCGAGGAGGGGGCGTGGCAGGTCAAGGCCCTGCACGGCTGCCAGCCGGTGGACCCCAACGATCCCGTCTGCCATGTCAGCCAATATGAGGCCGACGCCTTCGCAAAATGGGCGGAGACGCGCTGGCCCGGCGCCCGCTTGCCGACGGAGGCGGAGTGGGAGATCGCGGCCGGTGAACCGGGGGCGGCGCGGGCGGACGACCGCAGCTTTCATCCCCGCGCGGTGGCCGGATTTTACGGGGATGTCTGGGAATGGACGGCCAGCGCCTATGCCGGATATCCCGGCTACCGCCCCTCCGACGGCGCCATCGGCGAATACAACGGCAAGTTCATGAGCGGGCAGATGGTGTTGCGCGGCGGCTCGCGCGCCACCCCGGCCGGCCATGTCCGCAAGACCTATCGCAACTTTTTCCCGCCGGCGGCGCGCTGGCAATTTTCCGGCATTCGACTTGCGAGGACGCCATGACCGTGACCGACATGTTCGACCGCGTCAGCTTCATGGATTTCGAACCGGCCGCCGCCAGCTTCCGCGAGGATGTGCTGGCCGGCCTGTCGCATCCCATCCGCCGCATTCCCTGCAAATATCTGTACGATGCCGCAGGGGCGGCACTGTTCGAACGTATCTGTGAACTGCCCGAGTATTATCCCACGCGGACGGAACTGGCGATGCTGCGCCGCCATGGGCCGGAGATCGCGGCGCTGGCGGGGCCTGAGGCGCAGGTGGTGGAGTTCGGCACCGGCGATGGCCGCAAAAGCCGCCTGTTGCTGAACGCCCTGGAACGCCCAGCGTCCTACGTGTCCATCGACATTTCCCGCGATCAACTGATCCGCGCGGCGGCGGCGCTGGCCATGGACCTGCCACAAGTGGACATCACGGCCGTCTGCGGCGATTACACCCAGCAGGCCCTGCCGCTGCCCGCCGTGGGCAAGCGCCGCGTGGGCTTCTTCCCTGGTTCCACCATCGGCAATTTGACGCCGGTGGCGGCCACCGCCTTCCTGGCGCGCTGCGCCCACATGCTGCCGGGCGGGGCCATGCTGGTGGGGGTGGACATCCCCAAGGACGTTGCGGTGGTGGAGGCCGCCTATAACGACAGCGCCGGCGTCACCGCCGCCTTCTCCTTGAACCTGCTCGCCCGCGTCAACCGCGAGCTGGGCGGCACCTTCGACCTGTCGGGCTTCCGCCACCACGCCCACTTCAATGAGGACCAGTCGAAGATCGAGATCTTCCTGATCAGCCAGCGCGAGCAGCGGGCCGCCGTGGCCGGCCGCTTCTTCCACTTCCGCGCCGGCGAGCGCATCCATATCGAGGATTCCTACAAGCTGGCGCCCGCCACCTTCCGGAACATGGCCCGCGCCGCCGGGTTCGAACCGACGGCCGTGTGGGTGGACCCAGACGGCCTGTTCAGCCTGCACTGGCTGTCGGCGCCGCTATGACGGCGCCAGCCGCGTTCCCCAAGAGGGGAACCGGTGGACAAATCAGCTGCCGCCAGGGAAGCTCCGGGCCGGGAGAAATGGCCTGAGGGATGGCGATGGCGCAGGAGCATAGCGGTTTCCGGTTGGCCAAGACCACGGGCGCCGGCCGGTGGTGAACGCCGACCTCTGGCTGGTCCTGGCGGCGGCGGGCTGCATCGCCCTGGCCGTGGTCCTCATCATCCGGCTGCGGCTGCATCCCTTCCTGGCGCTGATGTGCGCGGCCCTGGCCCTGGCGGTGGCGCGGGGCATGGCGCCGGACCGGGCGCTGGGTGCCGTGCAGAAGGGCTTCGGCGACATCATGGGCGGGGCCGGGCTGGTGGTGGCCCTGGGCCTGACCCTGGGCGCCATGCTCAAGGTTTCCGGTGCCGCCGCGGCGTTGGCCGGCGCCACGGTCGGGGCGGTGGGGCCGCGCTGGCGCCCCTGGGGTTGTCTGCTGGCCGCACTGGTCCTGGGCCTGCCGCTGTTCTTCGAGACGGGGGTCGTGCTGCTGCTGCCCATCATCGCGGCGCTGCCACTGACGCGGAGCGGCGATGGGCGGGAACGGTTGTTCCTGATGCTGCCGGCCTTGGCCGGGCTGTCGGTGCTCCACGCGCTGGTGCCACCCCATCCCGGGCCTATCATCGCGGTGGAGCAACTGGGTGCCGGTGTCGGCTCGACGCTGGTGCTGGGCGTCCTGCTGGGCTTGCCCATCGCGGTGCTCGCGGGGCCGGTGTTCGCCGGCCTGATCGTGCCCCATGTCGCGGGTGCCGGCGACGCCATGGCGGAGCCTCCACGGGGGCCGTTGCCGTCGCCCTGGGCGGCGCTGGCCCTCGTCCTGCTGCCCGTGCTGCTGATCGCCGCCAAGGCGGTGCCGGCCTTGGGCCGTGGTCCTGTTCTTGCGCTGCTGGGCGCGCCGCCAGTGGCCCTGCTGTTGGCCAACCTGGTGGCGCTGGCGGTCTTTTTCACCCGCCGGCGCGGGGGCGGGAGGGTTGATTGGGACGCGCTGTGGCACGAGGCCATGGCGCCCGCCGCCTCCATCCTGCTCAGCATCGCCGCCGGCGGCGCGTTCAAGCAGGTGCTGGTGGAGGCGGGGTTGGCGGATACCCTGGCCCGCTTCGCCCAGCAGGGGACGGTGTCACCCATCCTGCTGGCCTGGGGCATCGCCGTCATGATCCGGCTGGCCACGGGTTCCGCCACCGTCGCCACCATCACCGCGTCCGGCGCGCTTTCCACCGTCGCCGGCACCTCCGGCGTGGCGCCGGAATGGCTGGTGCTGGCGGTGGGTGCCGGGTCGCTGTTCTTCTCCCACGTCAACGACCCGGGCTTCTGGCTGGTGAAGAACTACCTGGGCCTGTCCACCGCCGACACGCTGAAGACCTGGTCGGTGATGGAGACCATCGTCTCCGTCACCGGCCTGTTGCTGGTGCTGGCGGCCAGCCGCGTGTTTTGAAACCCGCCGCTTGGGAACAGGTCAGGCGGCGAGCCCATAACGCTTCAGCAACGCGTCGTTCTCCGGCTCCCGCCCGCGGAAGGCGATGTAGCTATCGAGCGCCGGGCGGGAGGATCCGACGGCCAGCACCTCGGCGCGGAAGGCCTCACCCGCCGCCGTCCTGTCGCCCTCGGTGAACTTGCCGAAGCCGTCCAGCGACAGCCGCTCCGCCCACAGATAGCTGTAGTAGCCGGCCGCGTAGCCGCCGGCGAAGATGTGGGTGAAGGCGTGGGCGAAGCGGTGCCATTCCGGCGGGGTCAGCACTGCCACCTCCGCCCGCACCTGGTTCAGCACGGCCTGGACGCCGGCGGCGTCGCTGATGCTGGAATCGAGGTGCATCCGCAAATCGAACAGGGCGAATTCCACCTGGCGCAGCAGGGCCAGCGCCGCCTGGAAGCGCTGGGCCCCCAGCATGGCGTCGAACAGGGCGTCGGGCAGGGGCTCGCCCGTATCGACATGGCCGGACATGGAGCGCAGGACCTGCCGGTCCCAGGCGAAGTTCTCCAGCAGCTGGCTGGGCAGTTCCACCGCGTCCCATTCGAAGCCGGTGACGCCGCTGATGGAGGGGTAGTCGACCTCGCTCAGCACGTGGTGCAGGCAGTGCCCCATCTCGTGCAGCAGGGTCACCACGTCGGCGTGGCTCAACAGGCTGGGCTTGCCGCCTGCTGGCGGGGCGAAGTTGCAGTTCAGGTAGGCGACCGGCAGCTGGGTGCCGTCCGCGCGGCGCAGGCGGGCGCGGCACACGGCCATCCAGGCGCCGCCCTTCTTGCCCGTCCGGGCGAACAGATCCATGTAGAGGCCGGCGAAGGGCACGCCCCCGCGCGACAGGGTGTAGTAGCGCACGTCCGGATGCCAGGTGCGCACGCCCTCCTCGGCCGTCAGCGTGATGCCGAAGACATCGCGCAGCAGGGCCAGCAGGCCGTCCAGCACGCGGGGCAGGGGGAAGTAGGCCTTGACCTTCTGGTCGTCGACGTTGTGCAGCGCCTGGCGCAGCTTTTCCGCCACATAGCCGTTGTCCCAGGGCTCCAGCGTCTCCAGGCCCAGGGTGTCGCGGGCGAACGCCTGCAACTGGGCCTTGTCGGCCTCCGCCGGCTGCCGGGCGCGGGCGGCCAGGTCGCGCAGGAAGTCCACGACCTCGGTTCCCGACCGCGCCATCTTGGTGGCCAGCGACAGGTCCACCGGGTCCTTGAAGCCCAACAGGGCCGCCGCCTCGCGCCGCAGCGCCAGGATGGCGCCCATGCGGGCGCTGTTGTCCAGGGCCTCCGGCCCCTTTTCCCGGTCACGGGGGCCCTGGTCGGAGGCGCGGGTGCCATAGGCGCGGTAGATGCGGGCCCGCAGGTCACGGTTGTCGGCATAGGTCAGGATGGCGCGCACGGAGGGCTGGTGCAGGGTGACGGCCCAGCCCGTCAGGCCACGCGCCGCCGCTAGGCTGGCCAGCATGGCCTTGTCCCCCTCCGGCACGCCAGCCAGCAGGGATTCATCCTCAATGTGTTCCACCCAGGCCTCGGTCGCATCCAGCACGGCGCTGCTGTAGGCGGTCTGCAGCCGGCCCAATTCCACCTGTAGCGCTGCGAACCGCTCGCGCTCCTCCGGCGGCAGGGCGACACCGCCCAGCTTGAAGTTGCGCAGGCTCAGTTCCACCAGGCGCCGCTCCGTCGGGCCCAGGGTGTCCTGGTCGATGGCGGCATAGGCGGCGTAGAGGTTCGCGTTCTGCGAGACGGCGGAGGAATAGCCGATCAGCCGCTCCAGCGAGGTGGCGTGGGCGGCGCGCAGTTCGGCCGTGTCGACCACGCTGTGCAGGTGGCTGACCGTGGCCCACAGGTCCGACAATTCGGCCTCCGCCTGTTCCATGGCCTGGCACACACCGGCGAAGCTGCGGTCGTCGCCCGTGACGATGGACTGCACCACGGCGTCATGCCGGGCGATGGCGGCCTCCAGCGCCGGGGCCACATGGTCGGGCTTCACAGCGTCGAAGGCGGGCAGGCCGGTCGGCACCAGCAGCGGATTGTCGGTGGCGGCGTCGGAACGAACGGTGCTCATGGATGCGCTAGGTCCTCATCAGGGCGGGCTCACAGGGTGCCACCGTCCCATATGGGGGCATGGGCGCGCAATTGTGAGAGGGGCCGGGCGGCGCGGCGGCCCTTGGTTCGGGTGCGCATTTGGCGATTTTTCCATCCCTGGTGGAACTCTATGCGGATGAACGCCCGTGGTCCGACCGTCCGGCCTTTATGATGGACGCTGGCGCCCCGATTTGCCGCAGGGGGTACCCATGACGCGTCAATCGACAGGGGATCGGCCACGGGGCACCGTTGGCCCCCGGGCCAACAGGGAATGGTGGTAAACGGTTTGGGAAACCGGCAATTTCCTCACTGAACCAAAAATCGGTGGGGACGGTCTGTAAAGGCGGTCTTTGGCGGTTGCCGGCCTGGAGGCAGAAAGTGATGGATCAGCACGCTACCGCTGGCGTCCCGGACATGGGGCGGTCCGGCCCATGACCGACGCTCCGGCGCACCGTATCCTGGTGGTCGAGGATTCGCCTACCCAGGCCTTGCAGCTGCAGATGACGCTGGAACGCCAGGGCTGGTCCGTCACCGTATGCGGTGACGCCGAAAGCGCGCTGGAGCAGCTGGGCCGGACGATGCCGGACCTGGCTATGGTCGACTATCACCTGCCGCGCATGAACGGGGATGAGTTCGTGCGCCGTGTCCGGCTGGACATGCGCACGCGCGGCCTGCCCGTCCTGATGCTGACCGACAGCCACGCCGCCGACCGGGAACGCCAGGGCTTCGACAGTGGCGCCGACGCCTATGTGCCCAAGTCGGTGGACACCGACATCCTGCTGAGCCGGGTGGGTGCCCTGTTGCGCAAGGGGGCCCTGCCGCGTCCGATCAGCCAGGCGCCGGTGGCTTTCCGGCAAAGCCGCCTGCTGGTGGTGGACGACAGTCCGACCTACCTGTTCTTCATCACCGCCCAGCTTCAGGATGACGGGCACGAGGTGGTGGGGGTGTCCAGCGGGCGTGAGGCCCTGGAAACCATCGCCAAGGAAAAGTTCGACTGCATCGTCGTCGACCTGGTGATGCCGGAGATGAGCGGGACGGAGCTGTGCCAGCGGCTGGACATGCTCCGTCGCCAGCACGATCGCCTGTTCCAGATCATCATCCTGACCTCGCGGGATTCGAAGGAAGACATGATGCGCGGCCTGGAGGCGGGGGCCGATGACTTCGTGGGCAAGGCCAGCGAGAGCGAGATCCTGAAGGCCCGCATCCGCGCCCTGCTGCGCCGCAAGTTCCTGCATGAGGAAAACCTGCGCATCAGCGGTGAGTTCCGCGACAAGGAGCTGGAGCTGGAGCGCACGCGCGACGAACGCCGCATCGCCCAGGAACGGGCGGCGATGACGGAGGCGCTGGAACGCTCCCACGCCGAGCTGGAGGCCGCCTACCGGGAATTGCAGGACACCCAGTCCCAGCTGGTGCAGGCGGCCAAGATGGCGTCGCTGGGCGCCCTGGTGGCCGGTATCGCGCACGAGCTGAACAATCCGCTGGCTTTCGTCGGCAACCATCTGGGCACCATCGCCCGTTGCCTCGACAATGTGGCGCCGGAGATGGAGGGACACCTCTCGGACAAGGGCGCCCGTGACCTGGACAAGATGCGCCAGCGTCTCGACGCCGTGCGGCTGGGCGTCGACCGGGTGGAAGACCTGGTGGTGAAGCTGCGCACCTTCTCCCGCCTGGATGAGGCGGAGGTGAAGGAGGTGGAGGTCGAGGAAAGCCTGGAATCGGTGTTGACCCTGTTGCAGCACAAGCTGTCCAGCCGAATCACTGTGGAGCGCAAGTTCAACGGGCCCAAGCGCGTCACCTGTCAGCCGGGACCGCTGAATCAGGTGTTGATGAACGTGGTGGGCAACGCCATCGATGCCATCGACGGGGCGGGCACGATCACGCTGGAGACGGCGCGGAACGGTTCCATGTTCCATCTGTCGGTGCGCGACACCGGCCATGGCATCCCGGCCGCCATCCGCGACCGCATCTGCGAACCGTTTTTCACCACCAAGCCGGTGGGCGCCGGGACTGGTCTTGGACTTTCAATCTCCTATAGCATCATCCAGCGTCACCGGGGGCGGTTGACCTTCCATAGTGAAGAGGGGCAGGGCACGGAAGTGGTGATCGAGATACCCATGGACGGGACTTCCGCCGCCGGGCCGGCCGCCGGCGAGGCGGGGCCTGTGTCCCCGGCGGACCCACGGACGGATACGGTGGCGCGACCGGCCTCGAGGAGTGTTTGATGATCGGCCATGAGCTGCCCACCGTCATGGTGGTCGATGATGAGCCGGAGGTGCTGACGGCGGTGGCCGACGCCCTGGAGGATGAGTTCAACGTCCTTACCAGCACCTCGCCGTTGGTCGCCCGGGCCATGCTTGAAGAGGACGACATTTCCCCCGTCGTCATCATTTCCGACCAGCGCATGCCGGAACTGGCGGGTCATGAGTTCCTGCGCTGGGCGCGGGAACTGTCGGACGCCACCCGTGTGCTGATCACCGGCTACACCGACATCGACGCCCTGGGCGCCGCCGTCAATGCTGGCCAGATTTTCGGCTATCTACCCAAGCCCTGGACGCCGGAGAAGCTGCGCCGCCTCATTCGTGAGGCGGCGGAACATTGCGCCGTCCGCCGCGCGTTGGCGGAAGAGCGGCGCCTGCTGTCCCATCTGATGAACAGCGTGCCGGACGCCATCTCCTTCAAGGACAGGAACCTGCGCTATCTGCGCAGCAACTGGGCCCATGCCGAAGCCCTGGGCGTGCCTGATCCCGCCGACCTGATCGGCCGCACGGATGCGGAGGTTGGCGCCGAGGGCGCGGCTGGTCGCGAAGCGGCCGACCGGGCGGCGCTGGCCGCCGGCATCACCGTCAGCGATACCGCGCTGGACGGGGCGGCCGGTCGCCGCTGGCATTCGGTGGTCCGCTCCACCTTCACCGGTGGGGATGGGGCGGTCGAGGGGCTGGTCACCATCGCCCGTGACATCACCCCCGCCAAGGAGGCGGAGCGGGCGTTGAGTGAGGCGCACGCCACGCTGGAACGTCGCGTGGCGGAACGGACGGAGGATTTGGCCGCCACGGCGCGCGACCTGCTGGCCGCGCGCAAGGCGGCCGACATCGCCAACGAGGCCAAATCCCGCTACCTCGCCACCGTGGCGCATGAGCTGCGCACGCCGTTGACCGGCGTCATCGGCTTTTCCGAACTGCTGCTGAAGGGCGGGGTCAGCCCGGGGGAATGGCATCGGCTGCTGACCTTGCAGGCGGAGGCGGGGCGCACGCTGCTCGGTCTGTTGGACGACATCCTGGACCTGTCGAAGATCGAAGCCGGACGCCTGACGCTGGAAATCCTGCCGCTGGATTTCCGCGCCTTGGTCGATGATTGCCTCGCCCTGGTTCGGCCGTCCGCCGCCGGTAAGGGCCTGTCGCTGACGTCTACCGTGTCCGGCGCCCTGCCGGGGCGGATCCTGGGCGATCCCACCCGGCTGCGCCAGGTGGTGCTGAACCTGCTGACCAACGCCGTGAAGTTCACCGCGGCGGGGGGCGTCAGCCTGGCGGCGGAGATCGATCCCGCGCCCGAAGGCCCGAACGGTGGCCCGTCGCGGCTGCGCGTGGTGATCACCGACACCGGCATCGGCATCCCGCCGGAGCGGGTGTCCGGCCTGTTCGAGGAGTTCAGCCAGGTGGATGAGAGCACGGCCCGCCGCTTCGGCGGCACGGGCCTGGGTCTGGCCATCTGCCGCCGTCTGGTGGAGCATATGGAGGGGCGGATCGGCGTGGACAGCACGCCGGGCCAGGGCAGCCGCTTCTGGTTCGACCTGCCGCTGGCGGTCCCGGTGGCGGCTCCGGTGGTGACCGTGGCGCCCCCGCCCGTCATCGAAGCGCCGGCTGCCGCCGGTGCGCGCCCGAAGGGCCGGCGCATCCTGCTGGTGGAGGATGACCGCTCCACCCAAATCCTGGTTTCCACCATCTTGCGCGGCGTGGGCCATCAGGTTGAGATCGCGGAGAATGGTGCTGCGGCCGTCGAGGCCGTCGACAAGGGCAGCTATGATCTGGTCTTGATGGACATGCACATGCCGGTGATGGGCGGGCTGGAGGCGACCGCCCGTATGCGCGCCTTGACGCGCACGCCCGACCGGCCGCTGCCGCCGCTGGTGGTGCTGACCGCCGGCGTGTCGGTGGAGGAGCGGGAGCGGTGCCGGGCCGTGGGCCTGGACATATTCCTCAGCAAGCCGGTGGATCTGGAAAAGCTGCTGCACGCCGCCGCCAACGTGGGTTTGCCCGCCGAGAATGGACCGCATGACTGATCCCGGACCCGCTTCTGGCCCCGCCGCCTTTCTTCTGCGGTTCGACCTGGACGGCCAGGCCTATGGCTTGCCACTGGCCATGGTGGAGCGGGCGGTGCGCGCCGTCGCGGTGACGCCGCTGCCGGGCGCCCCGGGCCTGGTGCGCGGGGTCATCAATCTGCAGGGCCAGGTGGTGCCGGTCATGGACGTGCGCCGCCGTTTCGGCCTGGACAGCCGCCCTCTGTCGCTGGCGGACCATATGATCGTGGCCCGTGGCCTGCGCCGCATCGTGGTGCTGCTCGTGGACAGCGTGGTTGGCACGGTGGCGGGCGCGCCGGTTGACTGGGTGTCGGCCCAGGGCGTGATCCCCGGGACGGATGACGCCATCGTGGGCGTGGTGCGGCTGTCCGACGGCCTGCTGCTGATCCACGATTTGGATCGCTTCCTCTCGGCCGCGGAAGAGGAACAGTTGGCCCAGGCCCTGGCGGAGGGGCACCTGAGGGCGGGAGCGCTGACGGAACGGGATGGTGGCGAAGGGGGGATGGATGCAACGGACCCTGCCTGATCCCTTGCTGGCCGCCATGTCCGACCGGCTGAGCGCCCGCATCGGGCTGTATTTCCCTGCCGATCGATGGAGCGACATGGAGCGCGGCCTGGAACGGGCGGCGGTGGAACTGGGCTATCCCAGCACGCTGGCCGCGGTCCAGAATTGGCTGTCGGCCGACCCGGACGCCACCCAGCTGGAAGCGCTGGTCGGTCAGCTCACCGTGGGCGAGACCTATTTCTTCCGCGAACCGAAAAGCTTCGAGGCGCTGGGCCAGAAAATCCTGCCCGACCTGATCGCCGAGCGGCGGTCCCAGGGGACGTTGGCGCTTCGGATGTGGAGTGCCGCCTGCTGCACGGGGGAGGAGGCGTACAGCCTCGCCATGCTGCTGGACATACTGCTGCCTGATCGCGCCGGTTGGACCATCACCCTGCTGGCCACCGACGTGAACCCCCGCTTCCTGCGCCGCGCCGCCGAAGGCGTCTATGGCGAGTGGTCCTTCCGCGGGGTGGATCCGGCGATGCGGGCCCGCTACTTCACGGCCTTGCCGGGTGGGCTCCACCGCATCAGCCCCCACATCGCGCGCATGGTCACCTTCGCCTGCCATAATCTGGTGGACGACCCTTATCCGGCGCTGGAAAGCAACACCAACGCCATGGACGTCATCCTCTGCCGCAACGTCCTGATGTACTTCAACGGCGATCAGGCCAACCGCGTGGTGCGGCGGCTGGCGCGGTCGCTGGTGGACACCGGCTGGTTGCTGCCCAGCTCGGTCGACGGGGCGCCACCCATGTTCGCCCCGCTGACCTTCGTGCCCTTCGACGGCGCCACCGTCTATCGCAAGCTGCCCGCGCCCGCGTCCCCGGGCGTGGCGCACCACGCTCCCGCCCCTCAGCCCTTCCCGTTCACGCCATCACCACCGGCGCGCGCCATGCCGGCGGCTCCACCGCCCACGGCCGTGGCACCGACGCCGACGCTGGATCATTGCCGCGCCCTCTACGATCAGGGCCGCTATGGCGAGGCGGTGGACGGGTTGGAGGCCCTGCTGGCTATGGCGCCGGCGGATGACGCCGCCATGTTGTTACTGGCCCGCACCTACGCCAACCAGGGCCGCCTGGCGGACGCCGCGCACTGGTGCCAGGGTGTGCTGGATCATAACCGCGTCAGCGCCGAGGCCCATCACCTGCTGGCCATGATCCAGCAGGAACGGGGCGATACCGCCGCCGCCGCGACATCGCTGCAACGCGCCCTGTTCCTGGCGCCGCACTCCATCGCCACGCATCTTGCCATGGCCAATCTGGCGCGGGGCGAGGGGCGCACGCGCGACGCGCGCAAATACTACCGCAACGTCATGGGGCTGCTGGAAGGGCGCCAGCCGGACGAAATCCTGCCGGAACTGGAAGGCATGACCGTGGGACGGCTGTTGGACGTGGCCGCCCACGCCCACGCCGCGCTGGGGCAGGTCATTGGGGGGGAGTCCTAAGGCATGGCAGGGAACCAAGCCGCACCCGCGCGGGAAATCGACTGGGCCGGCATCCACCGCCGGCTGGCGGCCTGGTCGGTGGCGCTGGAGCGCGGCGGGACCCCGGATGAGGAGACGACGCGCCGCATCCTGCACCGCCGCGGCCTGGAGTTGGCGAAGCCCCCCGTGCGGGAGGATGACGGCGAACGGCTGGAGCTGTTGGAGTTCACGGTGGGGGCCGAGCGGTACGGCTTTGAGACCTCCGCCGTGGCGGAGGTGCTGGCGCTGAACGGCCTGACCGCCGTGCCCAAGGCGCCGGCCTTCATCGCCGGCGTCACCACGGTGCGCGGCCAGGTGCTGCCCCTGGTCGATCTGGGACGCCTGTTGGATTTGGGCGGTGTCGACCGGGCCGATCTGCGGCGCGTTGTCGTGCTGGGGCAGGCGCCTGGCCGCGATGGCGGCGCGCTGGGCCTGCTGGTCACATCCATCATCGGCGTAGCGTGGGTGCCGCGCGCCAAGCTGCAGGCCGCGCCCAGCGTCGTCACCGGGCGCCAGCGGCATTATCTCACCGGCATCGTGCCGCCCCATCTCGCCCTGCTGGACGCCCGACGACTTCTGGCCGACCCGGACCTCATCGTCGGCGGACGGCCGTCCGCCCAGTCGGGCTAGACCATCCGGTCCCACGCATCATCCTTCCTGTCCAATCCAAGCGTCCACGCACAGCCCCTCGGGAGCCGGTCATGAAGTACTCTGTCGGAATGAAAATCTGGATCTGCTTGTGCAGCGTCCTGTTCATTCTTCTGGTGGTGGCCGCCACGTCATATGGCAACATCCGCCAGCTGACGGACACCACCACCCTTCGCTCCCACTCCTACGAGGTGCAGGCGCGGCTTTTGTCCCTCCTGTCCGCCATCCAGGACATGGAAACGGGGCAGCGCGGCTATCTCATCACCGGGGAGGACCGCTATCTGGAGCCGTACCGCCAGGGCTTGAACGCCATGGAGCAGGCGCTGCAGACGGTGGCGACGCTGACCTTGGACAATCCGGTTCAGCAGCAAAACCTGGAACGCTTGCGAGGGCCGGTGAAGGAAAAGGCGGCGGAGCTGAAGGAAACCATCGATCTGCGCCGCGTTCAGGGGTTCGATCCGGCCCGCACCGTGGTGTTGACCGACCGGGGCAAGCAGTCGATGGACGACATCCGCCGTATCGTCGGCACGATGCAGGCGGGCGAGGCGGAATTGCTGCGGGGGCGGGAGGCTGCGGCCGCGGCCAGCGCGGAGAACACCATCCTGGTCATCGCCAGCGGCACCCTGGCGGCCGGCGCCTTCGTGATCATCGCCGGGCTGTTCCTGGGTCGCAATATCGCGACACCGCTCCGCACCCTCACCACCACGGCGGAGCGCATCGGCGCCGGCGATCTGACGGTGGCCAACGCGGTGGAGGTGAGCGACCGGGCCGACGAAGTCGGCATCCTGGGCCGCACCTTCCACGCCATGGCCGGCAACCTGCGCCAGCTGATGCGTGACCTGCGCGAGGGCACCAACGTCCTGGGCACGGCGTCCGGCCAGATCGTCACCATCACCGCCCAGGTGGCCGCCAGCGCGGCGGAGACGGCGACCGCCCTGGCCCAAACCAGCGCCACGATGGAGGAGGTCAAGAAGACATCGCAGATGTCCAGCGAGAAGGCCCTCTACGTCTCGCAGACGGCGCAAAACACGGCGCAAATCTCACAGAACGGCAAGCAGGCGGTGGAGCAGTCCATCGATGGCATCACCCGGGTGCGCGAGCAGATCGGCGCCATCGCCGAAGCGGTGATGCAACTGAGCGAGCAGAGCCAGGCCATCGGCGAGATCGTGGCCACGGTGAACGACCTGGCCGAACAGTCCAACCTGCTGGCCGTCAACGCCGCCATCGAGGCGGCGCGCGCCGGCGAGCAGGGCAAGGGCTTCGTCGTGGTGGCGCAGGAGGTGCGCAGCCTGGCCGAACAGTCCAAGCAGGCCACCACCCAGGTCCGTTCCATCCTGGGGGACATCCAGAAGGCCACGGCCACGGCCGTGCTGGCCGCCGAACAGGGCAGCAAGGCGGTGGACGCCGGGGTGAGGCAGTCGGTGGCGGCGGGCGAGGCCATCGACCGCCTGGCCCAGAGCATCGCCGTCGCCACCCAGGCAGCGACCCAGATCGCCGCGTCCAACCAGCAGCAGCAGGTGGGCATCGACCAGGTGGCGCTGGCCATGGAAAACATCAAGCAGGCCAGCATGCAGAACATGAACGCCACCAAGCAGGCGGAAACCGCCGCCCAGAACCTGAACGAACTGGGACACAAGCTGAAGACCATCACCGGCCAATACCAGGCCTGAGGACGATGGCATGAGCCAGCCGGACGATCAGCTGCTGAAAAGGCTGCTGGCCATGTTCGAGGTGGAGGCGGAGGAGCATCTCTCCGCCATCGCCGCCGGACTTCTGGCCTTGGAGCAGTCGCCGCCGCGCGACCGCGCGCAGGAGCTGGTGGAGACCACCTTCCGGGAGGTCCATACCCTGAAAGGGGCCGCGCGGGCGGTGAACCTGGGCGATGTCGTGGCCGTGTGCCATGCCATGGAAAGCGTCTTCGCGGCGCTGAAGGGCGGACGCCTGGCGTTGACGCCGGCTGGTCTGGATCTGCTGCACCAGGGCTATGCCCGGGTGCGCGGCCTGCTGGACGGCAGCGCCGCGGCCGGGCCTGACCAGGACGCGCTGGTGGCGGCGCTGGACGCCTATGCCGAGGGGCGGGAGCCGGCGTCAGCATCGGCGCCGGGCAGGGCGGCGCCCAGCTTTCCGGCCGCAGCCCCGGCGGACCCGATGGCGGAGACGGTGGCGGAGACGGTGGACGAGGCGCTGGTGGCTGAGGCGCCCCGCGCGGCGGGCCGCCCCACGCTGCGCATCGCCACGTCTAAGGTGGACGCGCTGCTGCGCCACGCGGAGGAGCTGGTGTCCGCCCGCCTGGCCGCCGGTCGCCAGGTGTCCGATCTTTGCGGCCTGGCGTCGGATGCCGCGGAGCGCGTGCGCGCGCATGAGCGCGCCCGGCGCCGGCTGGAGGAGGGAGGGGACAGCCCGGCGGCGCGCCTGCTGAAGCAGCAGGGCGACACCCTGCGCTGGCTATCCGGCCGTGTGGCGCAGCTGGCGAACGCCGGCCGCCAGGATCTGCGCATCCTGGGCAAGATGCTTGATAGCCTGCTGGATGAGGCCAAGCAGGTTCTGATGGTGCCGGTGGCGGCCCTGCTGGAGCCGATGGCCCCGCTGGTGCGGGACCTGGCGCGGGCCGAGGGCAAAGAGGTGGACCTGATCATCCGGGGCGGGGATCTGGAGATCGATCGCCGCATCCAGGAGGAGATGAAGGACGCGCTGCTGCATCTGGTGCGCAACGCCGTCGCCCACGGCATCGAGACGCCCGAGGTGCGCGCGGGCCGGGGCAAGCCCCGCCGGGGCACGCTCGCCATCACGGTGGGCCAGACCGAGGCCGGGCGGGCGGAGATCGCCATCGCGGATGACGGTGCCGGGTTCGATGTGGACGGATTGCGCCATGCCGCGGCGGACCAGGGGCTGATGTCGGCGGCGGCGGCGGCGGCGCTGGACGACGACGCGGCCCGGGCGCTGGCCTTCCGGTCCGGGCTCTCGACCAGCGGCCTGCTGACCGAAACGTCCGGCCGGGGGCTGGGCCTGCCCATCGTGCAGGATAAGGTGGAACGGTTGGGCGGCGGACTGGCGCTGGAATCCACGGTTGGCCTCGGCACCGTTTTCCGCATCCGCGTGCCGGTGACGCTGGCCAGTTTCCGCGGCGTGCTGGTGGAGGTGGAGGGCGCTTGCTTCATCCTGCCCACCGGCGGGGTGGAACGGGTGGCGCGCGTGGCGGCAAGCGCCATCGCCACGGTGGAGAACCGCGAGACCATCGTGCTGGACGGTCGCACCCTGGGTCTGGTGCGTCTGGCCGATGTGCTGGGCCTGGCGCCGGTCCGGCCCAACCGGGCGCCGCCAAGTCATCACACCGTGGCGGTGCTGAGCCGGGGCGGCCAGGCCATCGCCTTCGTCGTCGACCGTGTGCGCGACGAGCAGGAAGTGCTGATGAAGAACCTGGGGCCGCAGTTGGCCCGGGCCGCCTACGTGACCGGCGCCAGTGTGCTGGCCACGGGGGAGGTGGCGCTGATCCTGAACATACCGGATCTGTTGGCCGGCGCGGCGCAGGCGCCCATGGCCATCCGAACGACGGTGGCTGTTTCGCGCAGGAAGTCCATATTGATCGCCGAGGACAGCATCACCGCGCGCACCCTGTTCAAGAACCTGCTGGAGGCGGCGGGCTATCAGGTGCGCACGGCCGTCGACGGGGTGGACGCTTGGGCCGTCCTGACCGGCGGCGATGTTTTCGACCTGTTGGTTTCCGATGTGGAGATGCCGCGCATGGGCGGGTTCGAACTGACCACCAAGGTGCGGGGCCATCCCCAGCTGGCAGCACTGCCGGTGGTGCTGATCACCTCGCTGGGGTCGCGTGAGGATAAGGAACGGGGCGTGGATGTCGGTGCCAACGCCTACCTGGTCAAGGATAGCTTCGACCAGGGCAACCTGCTGCAAATCGTCAGTCATTTGGTCTGAGGGAAGCGTCCAATGATCCGGGTCGTCGTCGCGGAAGACTCACCCACCTTGCGGGAATATCTGGTGTCCATCCTGTCGGCGGAGCCCGGCATCGAGGTGGTGGCGATCGCCGTTGACGGCCTGCAGGCGGTGGAGGCGGTCGCCCGCCATCGGCCCGACGTCGTGACCATGGACATCCATATGCCGCGCCTTGGCGGCCTGGCGGCCACCCGCCGCATCATGGAGGAGACGCCCTGTCCCATCGTGGTGGTCAGCAGCACGATGAGCGACCATGTGGCCGCCACCTTCCGCGCGCTGGACGCCGGCGCCGTCGCTTTCGTCCACCGGCCGGTGGGCGTCGGCCATCCCCGCCAGGCCATCGAGGCGGCGGAACTGGCCCAGACCGTGCGCCTGATGGCCGAGGTCAAAGTGGTGCGGCGCTGGGCCTCGACATCCAGGCTGCCCCGGCCGGAGGTTGTGGTCCGGCCCATGCCGGAGGCCAGCCTGCCGGGCGGCACGCGGCCGGCGGTCATCGCCATCGGCGCCTCCACCGGCGGGCCGGTGGCTTTGCAGGCCATCCTTTCGCGGCTGCCATCGGATTTTCCCGTCCCGCTGCTGGCGGTGCAGCACATCTCCCCGGGGTTCGTGAGCGGGTTCGCCGAATGGCTGGCCGGCGGCTCGGCCCTGCCGGTGCAGGTCGCGAAGGCGGGCGATGCGCCCAGGCCCGGACACTTCTATCTGGCGCCGGACAACGCCCACATGGGCCTCGCTGTGGACGGGACGATCAAACTGGACCAGGGGGCGCCGGAGAACAGCGCCCGGCCGGCCGTGTCGCACCTGTTCCGGTCCGTGACGCGTGTCCATGGGGCCCGCGCGGTGGGCGTGCTGTTGTCGGGCATGGGGGTGGATGGCGCCGTGGAACTGCGGGAACTGCGGGATGCGGGCGCGGTTACATTCGCGCAGGACAAGGAAAGCAGCATTGTCCATGGCATGCCGGGGGCCGCCATCGCGCTCAGCGGCGCCACCGCCGTGCTGAAACCGGATGAAATCGCCGCCCGCCTTGTCATGCTGGCGCGCAAGGCGGAGGAAAAATAGCGATGCCCCGGCGCAAGGACGCGAAAACCATCCTCGTGGTCGACGATGAGCCCCAGGTCCTGGCGGCCATGGAAGACCTGCTGGAGGATGACTTTCGCGTCCTGCTGCAGACGTCGCCCCAAGCGGCGCTGAAATTGCTGGAGCATGAGTCCAGCCTGTCGGTGATCATTTCCGATCAGCGCATGCCCGGCCTGAACGGGCATGAGTTCCTGGGCATCGCCAGCCGCCTGTCCGACGCGCCCCGCATCCTCTTCACGGGATATTCCGACTTGGATGCCGTGGTGGCGGCGGTGAACAAGGGCCAGATCTTCGGCTATATCACCAAGCCCTGGAATCCCGAGGAACTGCGCCAGGTGGTGGACAAGGCGGTGGCCCATTGCGAGCTGCACCGCGCCCTGCTGGAGGAGCAGCGGCTGCTCCACCACCTGATGGACAGCGTGCCAGAGGCTATCTTCTTCAAGGACAGTTCCCACCGCTTCCAGCGCGTCAACGCGGTGGCCGCCCGTGAACTGGGTCTGGACAGTCCGGCCGCCGCCCTGGGCAAGCGGGTGGGGGATTTCCTGGACGCCGACCGGGCTGAGGCCGTCGAGGCGCAGGAGCGCCGTGTGCTGGAAACCGGGCTGCCGGTGATGGATCTGGTGGCACGGCTGGGCGAGCGTTGGGTGTCCGCCACGGTGGCGCCGGTGTTGGATGAACAGGGCGCCGGTGCTGGCCTGGTGGGCATCTCCCGCGACGTCACGGAGCGCATGCGTCTGGAAGAACGCATCGCCCGCCTGACCCGCGCCCACGCGATGCTGAGCGGCATCAATGGCCTGATCGTCCGCGTGCAGGATCAGCAACAGCTGTTCGTCGACGCCTGCCGCATCGCCACGGGCCAAGGGGAGTTCCGTCAGGCCTGGATCGGCCTGCTGGAAGATGGACTGGTCATGCCCGTGGCGGCCGACGGCGCCACCCTGGACACCTTGTCGCCGGTGCGGGTGGACGGGGGCCCGTCCAGCGGTGCCGGTCCGCTGGATCATATCGTCGTGTCCGCCTTGCAGGATAGGGTGCCGGTGGCGGCGGTGGAGGATGCGGATGGGCTGACCACGCTGGTGCTGCCCCTGGTGGTGGAGCGCGCGCCGGTGGGCGTCATGGCGCTGTCGGCCCTGGAAAACAACCGTTTCGACGCGCAGGAGGTGGCTCTGTTGCGCGAGATGGCGGGCAACATCTCCTTCGCGCTGGATCACCTGCTCAAGGCCCAGCGTTTGGATTATCTGGCGCTTTACGACGGCCTCACCGGCCTGGCCAACCGCCGGCTGTTCGCCGACCGCCTGGCCCAGCAGATCGCGCGGGCCGGGGCCAAGGGGCGGCTGATGGCCGTGATCCTGGTGGACCTGGAACGTTTCCGTAGCGTCAACGACAGCCTGGGTCTGGACATCGGCGATGAGGTGCTGCGTGAATCCGCCCGTCGCCTGTCCGCCGCCGCGGCCCATGCCGACACGCTGGGCCGCGTCGGGGCCGACTGCTTCGGCCTGATGGTGCCGGAGGTCAAGGGGGCCGCCGACGTGGCGCATCTGGTGCGGGAGCGCATCCTGCCCTGCTTTGAGACCCTGTTCGCGGCCGGCGGCGAACAGCTGCGCCTGTCCGTCCGGGTGGGCGCCGCCCTGTTCCCCGACGACGCGGCGGATGGCGAAACCTTGTTCGCCCACGCCGAGATGGCGTTGAAGAAGGCCAAGGACACGCGCGAGCGCCTGTTGTTCTACGCCGCCGGAATGAACAAGCGCCTGGCCCAGGCCGTGCGCCGGGAAACCCGGCTGCGCACGGCGCTGGAGAACCGGCAGTTCGTCCTGCACTACCAGCCCAAGATAGACCTGCGCGACGGGCGGATCACCGGGCTGGAAGCCCTGATCCGCTGGAACGAGCCCGGCGGCGGCCTGGTCGGTCCCAGCGAGTTCGTCCCGCTGGTGGAGGATCTGGGCCTGATCCACGACGTGGGCGCCTGGGTCATGAGCCAGGCGGTGACGGACTTCCAATGCTGGCGGGCCCAGGGCCTGAATCCGCCGCGCATCGCCGTCAACGTCTCGGCCTTGCAGCTGGAGCGGGAGGATTTCGTGGACGCCATGGCGGCGCGGCTGGGCCAGGACGAGGCGGCCCGCGCCTGCCTGGATCTGGAGATCACGGAAAGCGTGCTGATGCGCGACATCCAGGCCTATGTCCCCAAGATCGCCGCCCTGCGTGAGATGGGCCTGCAGGTCTATATCGACGATTTCGGCACCGGCTACTCCTCCCTGGCCTATATCGCCCGCCTGCCGCTAACCGCGCTGAAGATCGACAAGGCCTTCGTCGCCAGCATCGACAACAGTTCGGAGGACACCACCATCGTCTCCACCATCATCCAGCTGGCTCACAGCCTGGGGCTGAAGGTGGTGGCCGAAGGGGTGGAGACGGTGGGGCAAGCCAAGCTGTTGCGCCTGCTGCGCTGTGATGAGGCGCAAGGCTATCTGATCAGCCGCCCGGTGCCGATGATGGAGATCGAGGCCCTGCTGGCCCATCCACCCAAGGGCGTCATCTGACCGCCGCGGCGGCGCGGAAGGCGCCAGGGGCCGTGCCCGTCCATTTGCGGAAGGCGCGGTGGAAGGCGCTGGCCTCGGCGAAGCCCAGGCGGGCGGCGAGGTCGGGGATGGCCTCCCGCCCCTGGGCCAGGGAGGCCTCCGCCGCGCGGCGGCGCAGTTCATCCTTGATCGCCTGGAAGGGGCGGCCCTCCAGCCGCAGGCCCCGCCGCAGGGTGGCGGGGGAGCAGCGCAGGGTACGGGCGACGGCCTCGAAATCCGGCCAGGCGGTCGGCGGCTGGCGGTCCAGCAGGTGCGCCACGCGGCGGGCATAGCTGTCGGGGTTACGGTAGCGAACCAGGAAGTTCTCCGGCGCGCGGGTCAGGAAGGCGACGGCGGTGCGGGCGTCCTGCGCCACCGGCAGGGCCAGCAGGGCCGCATCGAACCACAGCCGCGCCGCGTCCTGGCCGAAGCGCAGGCTGGAGCTGTAGAGCACGCGGTATTCCTCCGCATGCGGCGGGATGGCATGGGCGAAGTCGGCGGCGTCGATGGGGATGCGCCGGCGCACCAGCCAGCAGGCCAAGCCGTGCAGGTAGGTCATCAGCGTTTCCTGCGCGAAGGGTGGCAGGGCCGGAGGGGGACGCAGCCCCGGCGGCACGGCGCGGATTTCCAGGCAGGCCTGCCGGCCCTGGCGCCGCACGGCCACCTGGATGCCGTCGAACACGCTGTTGTACCCACGGCAGGCCAGGTCCAGGGCACGGCCCAGGTCGCGTCCGCCCAGCGCCAGCAGGCAGATGACGGCGAAGGTGCCGACCTTCATGCGCCGGGTGTCCATACCGTAGAACTCGTCATCCATAACCTGGGCCAGCAGGCGCAGCAGGGTGCCGTATGTCGCCACCGGCACGCGGGCGCCGGGCGGGAAGGCGGTCAGCCCGGCCTTGCGCCGCAGGGCCCCGGGGTCGAGGCCCGCCGCCACCGCGCGATCCAGCGCCGCCGCCACGAAATAGGGTGACACGCTGTTCTTGTCCGACAGGATCTTTTCCATGGGTGTCAGCCGCGCGCCTGATTGACAAAAACGATCACGAAATTTGATCCGCTTGGTCATTTCAGATTGGATCGATCATGTCTATCGTGGCTGTCGCTGGCAAGCCGGCCCATAATCAGGAGGAAACGCGGCCCATGCTGATCACCGAAGAACAGGCCATGATCCGCGACATGGCCCGCGCCTTCGCCCGTGAGCGCCTGGCGCCAGGGGCGGCGGAGCGCGACCGGACCAGCCGCTTCCCGGCGGAAGAGCTGCGGGAGATGGGCGGGCTGGGCCTTCTGGGCATGCTGGTGCCCGAGGAGTGGGGCGGGGCCGGCACCGATGTCATCTCCTACGTTCTGGCGATAGAGGAGATCGCGGCCGGCGACGGCGCCATCTCCACCATCATGAGCGTGCACAACTCCGTCGGCTGCGCCCCCATCCTGAAGTTCGGGGCCGAGGCGCAGAAGGAACGCTATCTGCGCGCCATGGCGACGGGCCAGATGCTGGGCGCCTTCTGTCTGACGGAACCGCAGGCGGGGTCCGACGCGTCGGCCCTGAAGACCCGGGCGGTGCGCGACGGCGATCATTACGTCATCAGCGGCGCCAAACAGTTCATCACCAATGGCCGGCACGCGGGCGTGGCCCTGGTGTTCGCCGTCACCGACCCCGTGGCTGGCAAGAAGGGCATCTCCGCCTTCCTGGTGCCGACCGACACGCCCGGCTACACGGTCGCCCGGCTGGAACACAAGCTGGGCCAGCGCTGCTCCGACACCGCCCAGATCGTGCTGGACAATGTGCGGGTGCCGGCCGACGCCGTGCTGGGCGAACCGGGCCAGGGCTACCGCATCGCCCTGGCCAACCTGGAGGGCGGTCGCATCGGCATCGCCGCCCAATCCGTCGGCATGGCCCAGGCGGCGTTCGAGGCGGCTCGTGACTATGCGCGCCAGCGCACCAGCATGGGTGTGGCCATCATTGAGCACCAGGCCGTGGCCTTCCGCCTGGCGGACATGGCCACGCGTATCGAGGCGGCGCGCCAGTTGGTGTTGCATGCTGCCGCCCTGCGTCAGGCGGGCCTGCCCTGCCTGAAAGAGGCGTCGATGGCCAAGCTGTTCGCGTCCGAGATGGCGGAACGGGTCTGTTCCGACGCCATCCAGACCTTCGGCGGCTATGGTTACGTCGATGATTTCCCGGTGGAACGCATCTATCGCGATGTGCGCGTCTGCCAGATTTACGAGGGCACCAGCGACATCCAGAAGCTGGTGATTTCCCGCAACCTGTGAGGACTTGGGCGATGAAGATACTGGTCGCGGTCAAGCGGGTCGTTGACTACAACGTGAAGGTCCGGGTCAAGGCGGACGGCACGGGTGTGGAGACGGCCAACGTCAAGATGTCGATGAACCCGTTCGACGAGATCGCGGTTGAGGAGGCTGTGCGCCTGAAAGAGGCGGGCAAGGCGACCGAGATCGTGGTGGTGAGCGTGGGGCCAACCCAGGCGCAAGAGACGCTGCGCACGGCGCTGGCCATGGGTGCCGATCGGGCCATCCTGGTGCAGCACGATGGCGAGACGCAGTCGCTGGGTGTCGCCAAGGCGCTGAAGGCGCTGGCGGAGAAGGAACAGCCCGGCCTGGTCATCCTGGGCAAGCAGGCGATCGACGACGACGCCAACCAGACCGGCCAGATGCTGGCCGCACTCTTGGGCTGGGCCCAGGGCACCTTCGCCAGCAAGGTGGTGCCGGCCGAGGGCACGGTCGCCGTGACGCGCGAGATCGACGGCGGGCTGGAGACGGTGGAGTTGAAGCTGCCGGCGGTGGTGACCACCGACCTGCGCCTGAACGAGCCGCGCTACGCCTCGCTGCCCAACATCATGAAGGCGAAGAAGAAGCCGCTGGAGGTGGTGGACGCCGTCGGCCTGGGTGTGGACCTGACGCCGCGGCTGAAGACGCTGAAGGTGGTGGAACCGGCCAAGCGCGCCGGCGGCATCAAGGTGGGCTCCGTCGAGGAGCTGGTGGCCAAGCTGAAGACCGAAGCGCGGGTGATCTGACCATGACGACCATACTTGTTATCGCGGAACCCTCCGCTGAAGGTGTGAAGGCGCCGACGCTGACCACCCTGGGTGCCGCCGCCAAGCTGGGCGGCGCCGTGCATGTGCTGGTGCTGGGCCAGGGCGTGGCCGGTGTCGCCGACGCCACGGCCAAGATCGCCGGCGTCGCCAAGGTGCTGGTGGCCGACGCCGCCGAGCTCGCCCACGGCCTGGCGGAGAACGTGGCCCCGCTAGTGGTCGGCCTCGTGAAGTCCGGCGGCTACAGCCACGTGCTGGCCCCCTCCACCACCTTCGGCAAGAACGTGGCGCCGCGCGTGGCCGCCTTGCTGGACGTGGCGCAGATCAGCGACATCACCGGCGTGGAAAGCCCCGACACCTTCACCCGGCCGATCTACGCCGGCAACGCCATCGCCACCGTGCAGTCGCTGGACCCGGTGAAGGTGGCGACGGTGCGTGGCACGGCGTTCGAGGCCGTTCAGGCCACCGGCGGCAGCGCGGCCGTCGAGGCTGTGTCCGGCGCGGCGGATGCCGGCCTGTCCACCTTCGTGGGCAATGAGGTGTCGAAGTCCGAACGGCCGGAACTGACGTCGGCCCGGGTGATCGTCTCGGGCGGGCGCGGCATGCAGTCGGGTGACAATTTCCACCTGCTGGAGGCCCTGGCCGACAAGCTGGGTGCGGCGGTGGGGGCATCCCGCGCCGCCGTGGACGCGGGCTTCGTGCCCAACGACTATCAGGTCGGGCAGACGGGCAAGATCGTGGCGCCGGAACTGTACATCGCCGTCGGCATCTCGGGCGCCATCCAGCATCTGGCCGGCATGAAGGACAGCAAGGTCATCGTCGCCATCAACAAGGACGAAGAGGCGCCGATCTTCCAGATCGCCGACTATGGCCTGGTGGCCGACCTGTTCAAGGCCGTGCCGGAACTGACCGGCCAGGTCTGACGCCGCTCAAGGTTCCATAACACCGTGAACTGGCCGGGCCTCCGAGAGGGCGCCCGGCCAGTTTTTATATTCGAAGATCTTTTGAGATCTTTTTCCCAAGTTTAAGATGTTTCATTATATTCTGCCGTATTTCCCAATTTTCAGAACCGTATGGGGGCATCTGGGACAAAGTGATCAAATTTTCACCTGCAGGGCCTGGTCGCCAGGTCGTTTTGTGTATTGCCTTCATTATTATCTGATTTGAAATGACAAAGGCCTTTAGTTGAGATCCTACTTCAGAGAACGCAACATTTCGCGCTTTTATTGTGTCAGCCTCTGGAGTGTCCTCCTCCTCGTGTCCATGGTGATCATAGTTTTCGTATCTCGCCAATGCGACCGCCGCAGATTCGCGAAGACTTATTATTTTTATTAAAGGCTGACTAATGAAATTGGTGACAAACCAAGCAACTACGCCACCCAGAAATCCCCACAGGAGCGCGCTCATATTCCACCTTAATTAGTGAGGTTGCGTTGATACATTGTGCCCCGCCGCCGTCAGCAGCGACAGCGCACGGTCCCGGTTCTCCGCCTTCACCATCAGGTGGTCGGTATTAAAGGTTGAGGTTACGAAGACGCCGATGCCATCCTCTGACAGGGGCCGTATGACCGACAGTAGGATGCCCGCCTGATCGAAGGCGAAGGGGCCGACGAATTTCAGGCACATCCAGTCGTGGTCGGACTTCACGCCGGCTGGCACCCGTTCCTGCGGGCAGATCAGCGTCAATTCCTCGTCATTCCGCGCCAGGGCAGTGAAGCCCTCGCCATCCCACCAACTGGGGATGGGGGCGTCGGGCGGCAACTGGGCGATGGCATAGCGGCCGTTCAGGGGTCGCAGTGTGATGGCCATGGGATGCTTTCCATACAATATGATGTCATGCCGACGATGGGGGCATCCTACTGGAAAGTTTCCTATTGCGCGTGGTGAAGGTCGCGGTGGCCAAAGCCTGACCGCCGCGACCTTGGTCCTTATTCCACCGCGTCCACCGGCGTGGCCGCCAGCACCAGTGGCGGCTCGGCCAGCAGGTCGCCCAGCGCCGCGCGGAAGGCGGTGTAGTGGGGGCTGGCGCGGTGGGCGTCGATCGCCGCCTGGTCGGCGTACAGCTCGAACAGGTGGAAGCGGACGGGGCTGTCCGTGCCCCGGAACAAATCATAGCGCAGGTTGCCGGGCTCCGCCCGCGACGGGCCGGTCAGGCCGCGCAACAATTCCCCCACCTTGTCCACGGCCTCAGCCTTCGGGGTGATGGTGGCGAACAGGGAAATGCTCATGTTGTTTTCTCCTCAAACGTCGCTGCTATAGCGCTGCAGCCAGTGGGCATAGGGGGCGGGCAGCACCCAGGACGGACGCTCCACGCCCAGCTTCAAGGCGGCGGCATAGGGCCAATGCGGGTTGGCCAGGTGATTGCGGCCGACCAGCACCTGGTCCAGCTGCTCATCCCGCACAACGCGGTCCGCGACTTCCGGGTTGGCGAAGCCCCAGGCGGAGGACACCGGGATACCGGCTTCCTTGCGCACGCGGGCGGCGACCGGTGCCAGGAAGGCAGGACCCCATGGCACGTTGCCCTTGGGGGTGGAGAAGCCGACGCTGACGCTCAGCAGATCCAGGCCCTCTTGACGGAAACGGCGCACAAGGTCGATGGACTCCGCCAGCGTCTCCTCATCCCGGCCATCATATTCGATGACGCCGAAGCGGGCGGTCAGGGGCAGATGCGCCGGCCACACTTCCCGCACGGCCGCCAGCGTTTCCACCAGGAAGCGGCCACGGTTCCCGGCACTGCCGCCGTACTGGTCGGTGCGCTGGTTGGCGTCGCGGTTGAAGAAGCTCTGCGCCAGATAGCCGTGGGCGAAGTGCAGTTCCAGCCATTCGAAGCCGGCGTCCAGGGCGCGCTTGGCGGTGGCCACGAAGTCGGCGCGGATCCGGGCGATGTCGTCCAGGGTCATGGCCCTGGGCACCTTGGGCAGGTTGCCGCCGAAGGCGATGGCCGAGGGGGCGATGGTGTCCCAGCCACGCGGATCGCCCTCGGCGATGTGGTCATCGCCTTCCCAGGGGCGGTTGGCGCTGGCCTTGCGGCCGGCGTGGGCGATCTGGATGCCGGGCACGGCGCCCGCCGCCTTGATGGCGCGGACGATCGGGACGAAGGCCTGGGTCTGCGCGTCGTTCCACAGGCCGGTGCAGGCCGGGGTGATGCGGCCTTCCGGCGCCACGGCGGTGGCTTCCACCACCACCAGGCCGGCGCCGCCCCGGGCCAGGCCGGCGTAGTGGCTGAGGTGCCAGTCGTTGGCCAGGCCGTCGGTGGCGCTGTACTGGCACATCGGCGGCACGCCGATGCGGTTGCGTAAGGTCACGTCCTTGATCTTCAAGGGATCGAACAAGGTGGGCATGAAAAACTCCGGATCGTCGGGGCGTGGGGTCAGTGGGACAGCGCGGCCAGCAACAACTCGGCCGTCTTTTCGGAAGACGCCGGGTTCTGGCCGGTGATCAGCAGGCCGTCCCGCACGGCGTAAGGCTGCCAATCTCCAATCTTGGAATAGAGGCCGCCATTGGCCTTCAGCATGTCCTCCACCAGGAAGGGCACCACCTGGGTCAGGCCCACGGCCTCCTCCTCGGTGTTGGTGAAACCGGTGACGGATTTGCCCTTCACCAGGGGGCCGCCATCCGCCGCCTTCACATGGCGCAGGACGCCGGGGGCATGACAGACCAGGGCGACCGGCTTGCCGGCCGCCAGGGTGGCTTCGATCAGGCGGATGGAATGCTGATCCTCCGCCAGGTCCCACAGCGGGCCGTGGCCGCCGGGATAGAAGACGGCGTCGAAGCCCTCATGGCCGATATCGGCCAGCACACGCGTATGGGCCAGGGCGTCCTTCGCGCTGGCGTCCGCCTCGAACCGGCGGGTGGTGTCCGTCTGGAAAGCGGGATCGTTGCTCTTGGGGTCCAGCGGCGGCTGGCCGCCCTTGGGGGAGGCCAGTGTGACCTCGGCCCCGGCATCCGTGAAGGCGTAGTAGGGGGCGGCCAGTTCCTCCAGCCAGAAGCCGGTCTTGGCGCCGGTGTCGCCCAATTGGTCGTGAGAGGTCAGCACCATCAGGATTTTCATGACTCGGTTTCCTTACAGGGTTCACAAGATTGAAATAGACCAGTCGTCTAGTCGTTTGGTCGTGTAAACGGGTGGGGGCGTCGGGGACGACGGCGCCCATCCGGGGCGTGGGTCAGGGGTGGGTGTCGAGATGCAGCATGGCCCGGGTGGCACGCATCGCGGCCTCCAGCGGGGTGGCGCTGCGGGAAATCTTGGCCATCAGGCTGGCGCCCAGCCAAGTCTGGTACAGGGTCTCCGCCGTGGGGCAAGCGGCACCGGGGAGGTCCAGGGAACCGTCGGCGACGCCATCCTCCAGCGCCTGGCCCAGGCGCACGATGATGGCCTTGGTGCCACGTTCCAGCACGGCGCGCATCGCCTCCGAAAGATCCGCGACCTCGGCGCCCAACTTCACCGCCAGGCATTTGCCCTCGGTGTCGCTATCACCCTGGGTATCGATCCAGTTTTGCCAGTAGGCCAGCAGGCGGTCGGCCACCGGCCTGTCGGGGGCGGACAATTGCCGGTCCAGGTTGGTCAGGTAGGTATCGAAATAGCTTTCCAGAAGCGCCTTGCCGAAGGAATCCTTGGACTCGAAGTAATGGTAGAACGACCCCTTGGGCACGCTGGCCGCACTCAGGATCTCGTTCAGCCCGACGGCGGAAAATCCCTTGCCGCCGATGATGCGTTGGGCGGTGTCGAGGATGTGCTGCCGAACGTCTGTGGGACGGGTATCGGCAAGCCGGGTGTCGGGGGCATGGGGCTTGGTCGTCATGGGCCGGATATAAGCACGATTAGACCGGTCGTCTAGTGACGGTTGTCACCGGGGGGAGGGTTTTTTCGCGGTGGTTCCCAGCCGCGCCAACCCTCAGCCCACCTCCACCACGATCTTGCCCACCGCCTGGCGGGCGCCCAGGGCCTTCAGCCCCTCCGGCGCGCGCTCGAACGGCAGGCGCAGGCCGATATGGGGACGGATGGTGCCATCGGCCAGCCAGCCCATGATCTCGTCATTGTAGGCGCGGCGGAGCGCGGGATCGCGGCGTGAGAACTCGCCATAGAATACGCCCAGGATGGCGGCGTTCTTCAGCAGGGTCAGGTTCAGGGGCAGCTTGGGGATGCCGGCGGTGAACCCCACCACCAGATAGCGGCCCTGCCAGCCCAGCGCGCGAAAGGCCGGTTCGGCGTAGGCGCCGCCCATGGGGTCGTAGATCACGTCAGCCTCACCCCGGGGGGAGACGGCCTGGCAGGCGGCCCGGATGTCGCCCGTCAAGGCCTTGGCCGCCGCGGGGTCGTCCAGGCTGGTCGAATAGACCAGCACGGCGTCGGCGCCGTTCTTCTTGGCGATGGCGGCCTTGTCGGCGGAGGACGCGGTGGCCACGACATGGGCGCCCATGGCCTTGCCCAACTGCACCGCCGCCAGGCCCACGCCCCCGGCCGCCCCCAATACCACCAGGGTTTCGCCCGGCTGAAGTTTGGCGCGGTCGCGCAAGGCGTAATGGCTGGTGGCGAAGGTGATGCGCAGCGCGGCGCCGGCGGCGTCGTCCACGCCGTCGGGCAATTGGACGCAATCATCGGCCGCGGCCACCACCTGTTCCGACAGGCCGCCATGGGGCACCAGCGCGATGACGCGGTCGCCGACGGTGTAGCCCTCAACGTCGGCGCCCACGGCGACGACGACGCCCGCCACCTCCGATCCCGGGGCGAAGGGCCGGGGCGGCCGCGCCTGGTACAGGTCCTGGATCAGCAACAGGTCGGGATAGTTCAGGGCGGCGGCGGTGACCCTGACCAGCACCTGGCCGGGGCCCGCCACCGGCGGCGCCACGTCCGTGTCCAGCACCAGGGTGTCCGGTCCGCCCGTCTGATGGCTGCGCCAAGCCCGCATCGCTGTCCTCCCGTGACGGCATCTTCGTATCGCGCGCCAGAGTGGGGGAGGAAGGCGGGCGCGTCCATCCCCCGTTCATCCCCCCCGGGGCCATCCCCAATGCCATCATTCATATTGACCGGTCGCCGGCCCCTTCCCAGGATCGCGCCGTACAGGGCCGCCCGCAGTGCGCTGGTGGGCCTGGTTTTGAAAAAGGGAGTGTCCAGCCATGATCGGCCGCCTGAACCATGTCGGCATCGCCACCCCGTCGATCGAGGACGCCATCGCCGTCTATCGCGACCTCTTGGGCGCCACGGTGATTCGCGCGCCCTTTGATCTGCCGGCCCAGGGCGTGCGCGTCTGTTTCATCGACACGCCCAACAGCCAGATCGAGCTGATCGAGCCCCTGGGCGAGGCCTCCCCCATCCACGCCTTCCTGAAGAAGTTCCCGCAGGGGGGCCAGCACCACGTCTGTTTCGAGGTGCCGGACATCCATGCCGCCGCCGCCGACATGGCCGCCAAGGGCGCCACCGTGCTCGGGCAGCCGCGCATCGGCGCCCACGGCACGCCCGTCATCTTCGTCCATCCCAAGAGCATGGGCGGCGTGCTGGTGGAACTGATGGAGACGCCGAAGGATCCACACTGACCCGGGGCGGTGGAGCGGGGCGTCAATCCCCGTTCGAGGGTCGCCGTGACGCGGTTGGGTGGGGCAGGCCGCCCTCCAGCCCCAGCAGGTATTCCTTCGCCGCCAGCCCGCCGGCGAAGCCGGTGAGGGAGCCGTTGCCTCCCACCACGCGGTGGCAGGGGGCGATGATGGAGATAGGGTTGCGCCCGTTGGCCGCCCCCACGGCGCGCGCCGCCGTGGGCCTGCCGATCTGGTGGGCGATGTCGGAATAGCTGCGCACCGCCCCATAGGGGATGGTCAGCAGCGCCCGCCACACCTGCTTCTGGAAATCGGTGCCGATGAAGGCCAGGGGCACGGTGAAGGTTTGCAACGCCCCCCGGAAATAGGCGGCCAACTGCCACTCCGTTTCCACCAGCACCGGATGGTCGACGGCGGCGGTCAGCGGTGGCAGCTTGACCCGGCCCGGCCGCTCATTCTCCCACAGGATGGCTGCCAGACCTTCGGCACTGGCCACCAGGGTCAGCCGGCCAACGGGGGAGGGCAGATGCTTGAACGCATAGGTCGTGTCGCGGGACATGGGTGGGCTTCCTTCCCCTGGGGCCGGGGGGCTCAGACATGGGGAAGGTGGCAAATCGCCCGGCCCCCCGGCAACGGCGAAAATAGCCCGGGTCCAAGCTGGGGTCAGGCTGGGCTCTCAGGTCCGCCGACGCCCCGGGGACGCGCTATATTTCAATAAATATAGCGCCATGGATGGAGAAGGCTGGCGTGCGGGCAAAAACACCCCTGGTTGAGTAATAGATGGTGCGAATGGCGCAACAAATTTTCTGAATTTAGTTAATGCGAACGGTTATCGGCTGCACTTTGTTCATTCACCGCCTGAGAAATTCGCCGCCAATACCTTGACGGGTCCAGCCGGTGTCTTATGATATTGAACCCGTCTACCGGCGGCTGCTTGCCCTGCGTGGACAGCCCCGGTGCGCCGACGGGACCGATTTTTCACGGGAGCGTGTGAGACATGGATCTCAGTCGTCGCGGCTTTATCAAGCTGACCGGCGCGGGACTGGCGGCTTCCAGCCTGGGTGCGTTGGGCTTCGGCCTGGCGGGCACGGCGCTGGCGGCCTCCGTCCGGCCGTTCAAGCTGACCGCCGCCACCGAAACCCGCAACACCTGCACCTATTGCTCGGTGGCCTGCGGCATCCTCATCTACAGCCAGGGCGACCGCGCCAAGAACGTGCGGTCATCGGTCATCCATATCGAGGGGGATCCGGATCACCCGGTGAACCGTGGCACGCTGTGCCCCAAGGGTGCCGGCCTGCTGGACATCGTGCGTGCCCCGGGCCGACTGACCGTGCCGAAGTACCGCGCCGCCGGCGCCACGGAATGGACGGAAGTCAGCTGGGACTTCGCGCTGGACCGCGTCGCCACGCTGATGAAGCAGGACCGCGACGCCAACTTCATCGCCAAGAACGTGGCGGGCACGACGGTGAACCGCTGGACCAGCACCGGCATGCTGGCGGCGTCGGCGGCCTCGAACGAGGCGGCCTATGTGACCTTCAAATGGGCCCGCTCGCTGGGCATGGTGACGTTCGACAACCAGGCGCGTGTCTGACACGGACCGACGGTGGCCAGTTTGGCCCCAACATTCGGTCGCGGTGCGATGACCAACACCTGGCAGGACATCAAGAACGCCAATGTCGTGCTGGTGATGGGCGGCAATGCCGCCGAGGCGCATCCCTGTGGTTTCAAATGGGTGATCGAGGCCAAGATCGAGAACAAGGCCAAGCTGGTCGTTGTCGATCCCCGCTTCACCCGCACGGCGTCCGTCGCCGACATCTATGCCCCCATCCGGCCGGGCACGGACATCGCTTTCCTCAGCGGCGTCATCCGCTATCTGCTGGAGAACGACGCCATCCAGCACGACTATGTGCGGGCGTACACCAACGCCAGCCTGATCGTGAAGGACGGCTTCGCCTTCGAGGACGGCCTGTTCAGCGGCTATAACGAGGAAAAGCGCAGCTACGACAAGTCCACTTGGGACTATGAGCTGGACGAGCAGGGCTACGCCAAGGTGGACGACACCTGGCAGCACCCGCGCTGTGTCATGAACCTGCTGAAAAAGCATATCGATCGGTACACGCCCGAGATGGTGTCCCGCATCTGCGGCACGCCCCAGGACAAGTACCTGGAGATCTGCAAGCTGATCGCCACCACGGCGGAACCGGCCAAGGCCCTGACCAGCCTGTTCGCGCTGGGCTGGACCCAGCATTCCATCGGGGCGCAGAACATCCGCACCATGGCGATGGTCCAGCTGCTGCTGGGCAACATCGGCGTGGCGGGCGGCGGCATGAACGCGCTGCGCGGTCATTCCAACATCCAGGGGCTGACCGACATCGGCCTGCTCTCGGCATCGCTGCCGGGCTACATGAACATGCCGAAGGATGGCGAGGTCACCTTCGACAAGTACATGGAAACTAAGCTGTTCAAGCCCCTGCGCCCGGGGCAGACCAGCTTCTGGCAGAACTACCGCAAGTTCTTCGTCAGCTTCCAGAAGGCCATGTTCGGTGCGGCCGCCAAGGCGGAGAACGACTGGGCCTACGACTGGCTGCCCAAGCTGGACGTGGACGGCTACGACATCCTGCGGGCTTTCGAGATGATGAACAACGGGCAGATGAACGGCTACATCTGCCAGGGCTTCAACCCCATGCAGGCCTTCCCCGACCGGGGCAAGATCCGCCGGGGCCTGTCGAAGCTGAAGTACCTCGTCGTCATGGACCCGCTGGATACGGAGACGGCCAACTTCTGGCAGGACTACGGCCCGCAGAACCCGTCGAAGCCGGAGGACATCCAGACGGAGGTGTTCCAGCTGCCCACCACCTGCTTCGCGGAGGAGAACGGCACGCTGGTCAACTCCGCCCGCTGGCTGCAGTGGCACTGGAAGGCGGCCGACGCGCCGGGGCAGGCCAAGACGGACCTGTGGATCATCGCCGGCCTCTACAACCGCATGAAGACGATGTACGCCCGGGAAGGCGGGGCCTTCCCCGACGCGCTGCTGAACCTCACCTGGAACTACGCCGATCCGCATGAGCCGGAGCCGGAGGAAGTGTCCAAGGAGATGAACGGCCGCGCGCTGGCGGATGTCGCCGACCCGGCCACCGGCGCCCCGCTGCTGAAGGCGGGGCAGCAACTGGACGCTTTCGCCCAGCTGCGCGACGACGGCACCACCATGTCCGGTTGCTGGATCTTCGCCGGCAGCTTCACCGACAAGGGCAACATGACGGCCCGGCGCGACGCCTCGGACCCCAGGGAGGCGGGCATCGCCCCCAACTGGGCCTGGGCCTGGCCGGCCAACCGCCGCATCCTCTACAACCGTGCCAGCGCCAACCCGGAGGGCAAGGCCTGGAACCCGGGAAAGCCGGTCATCGAGTGGAACGGCAGCAAATGGGTGGGCGTGGACGTGCCGGATTACGGCCCGACGGTGAAGCCGTCGGATGGTGTCGGGCCGTTCATCATGAACGCCGAGGGTGTCGGGCGCCTGTTCGCCCGCACGATGATGAACGAGGGGCCGTTCCCCGAGCATTACGAGCCCTTCGAATCCCCGTCGGAGAATGTGCTGCACCCCAAGGTGAAGTCCAACCCGGCGGCCCGTGTCTTCGCCAGCGACCGGGCGCAGATGGGGGTGTCCAGCGACTTCCCCTATGTCGGCACCACCTATCGCCTGACCGAGCACTTCCACTACTGGACCAAGCATGCCCTGATCAACGCCATCCTCCAGCCGGAGGAGTTCGTTGAGATCGGCGAGGTTCTGGCCAAGGAGAAGGGCATCGAGCAGGGCGCCTGGGTCAAGGTGTCGTCCAAGCGCGGCCAGGTGATCTGCAAGGCCTTCGTGACCAAGCGCATCAAGCCGCTGATGGTGGACGGCAAGCCCACCCACGTCATCGGCTGCCCCATCCACTGGGGCTTCACCGGCGTGGCGCGCAAGGGCTACGGCGCCAACACGCTGACGCCCTCCGTCGGGGATGCCAACACCAACACGCCGGAGTTCAAGGCCTTCCTGCTGAACATCGAGAAGACCAGCCCGCCCCCGGCCATCGACGTGGCCCAGGGGCCCCGGAATGGTCCTCAGAAAAAAGGGGGGAGCCTGTGATGGCCGACCTTCAATCCCAAGACTACATCCGCCGGTCGGCCACCAACCTGACGCCGCCTTCGGTGCGCCACCATGAGCTTGAGGTGGCCAAGCTGATCGACGTCAGCCGCTGCATCGGCTGCAAGGCCTGCCAATCCGCCTGCATGGAATGGAACAACCTGCGGCCGGAGATGGAGGAGTTCCACGGCGCCTATGAGAACCCGCACGACCTCAACCCCGGCACCTGGACCCTGATGCGGTTCGCCGAGTATGAGGACGAGCAGGGGAACCTGGAGTGGCTGATCCGCAAGGACGGCTGCATGCATTGCGAGGATCCGGGCTGCCTCAAGGCCTGCCCGGCCCCCGGCGCCATCGTCCAGTACGCCAACGGCATCGTCGACTTCATCAGCGAGAACTGCATCGGCTGCGGCTATTGCGTGAAGGGCTGCCCCTTCGACGTCCCGCGCATCAGCCCGACGGACCACAAGTCGTACAAGTGCACCCTGTGTTCCGACCGGGTGGGCGTGGGGCTGGAGCCGGCCTGCGTGAAGACCTGCCCCACCGGCGCCATCATGTTCGGCTCCAAGGACGACATGAAGGACTGGGCGGGCGAGCGTATCGCCGAGCTGAAGGAACGCGGCTTCGCCAACGCCGGCCTGTATGACCCCAAGGATGTGGGCGGCACGCACGTCATGTATGTGCTGCACCATGCCGACAAGCCGTCGCTCTATTCCGGCTTGCCCGACAAGCCCCACATCAGCGCGCTGGTGGGGGCGTGGAAGGGCTTCCTGAAGCCGGTGGCGCTGGCGGGCCTGGCCTTCGCCGCCATCGGCGCCTTCGTCCATTCCGTCGTCGCCGGTCCCAATGAGACGACGGAGGAAGATGAGGCGGCGGCGCGGCGGGAGCTCTCCGGCAAGGGAAAGGACGCGCCATGAGCTATCCCAAGGGAACCATCGTCCGCAACGCCACCGTCACCCGCCTGAACCACTGGTTCACCGGCCTCTGCTTCGTGCTGCTGACCCTGTCGGGCCTGGCCCTGTTCCACCCCGTCTTCTTCTGGCTGTCGACCCTGTTCGGCAGCGGGCAGTGGATGCGGGCGGTCCATCCCTGGCTGGGCGTCTGCCTGGTGGTTAGTTTCGCCGGGCTGTTCGTCCAGTTCTGGCGGGACAATCTGTGGAACCGGGACGACACCGCCTGGGCCAAAAAGCTGGACAAGGTGCTGGACAACCGGGAGGAGGAGGTGCCGCCCGTCGGCCGCTTCAACGCCGGCCAGAAGGTGGTGTTCTGGGGGATGGTGCTCATCATCCCCGTGCTGTTCGTCACCGGCCTGCTGATCTGGGAGGTGTATTTCGGCGACGCGACCTCCATCGAGACGCAGCGCGTCGCCGTGCTGGTCCACAGCATGGCGGCCATCGGCGCCATCCTGATCTGGATCGCGCATGTCTATGCCGCGCTGTGGGTGAAGGGTTCCATGCGGGCCATGCTGCATGGCTGGGTCACGCCCGGCTGGGCCTACCGGCACCACCGCAAGTGGTTCAAATCACTGGCCGCCAGCGGCTCCCCCGGCCCGACGCCGGACAGCACGGCCAAATTCCGCGAGCATTGAGCGGTATCGGCGCCTATCTATCACGGGGCGCGGGGCCGAGAGGTCCGCGCCCCGACTGCTTTTCCAGGAGTTCCAACCATGAGACAGGGTGAAGTGGCGCCGAAGGCGCCGTGGATAGGGAACCCGCAGGGCGGCGTCAGCGCGCCCGACCCCGTGATCCTGCCCGATCCCGCCACCCGTTTCGCCCGCACCTCGGGCCGCCTGGGCGTGCTGGCCGTCGACCACCCCATGGGCGAATGGCTGAGCTTCCTGAGCGAGCTGTCACAGGCTCAGCATGAGGCCGCCGACATGATCGAGGTGCCCGAGCCGGACGCCGACGACGTCGCCAAGGCCACGGCTGCCGGCATGCCGCCCCTGGCCGCCGACGGACACGACCGCGACATGGCGTGGCGTGAGGCGCTGACCCTGATCCTGCGCTACTTTGATCGTTTACCCGACATGCCGGAACTAGTGGCCGCTGTCATCGACAGCCTGAACGACGTGGATGAGGAAACGCTGGAACGGCTGGCCGACGACTTCCTGCATGGTGAGGTCAATCCCGACGATGCCGGCCGCGCCGTCTTCATCGCCGCGGCGTTGCAGGTCTATTTCACCAAGCTGGCGGCCGGCCTGGAAGCGGCCGAGGTGCCCCTGCTGCCGGAGCGCAACCTGTGCCCGTGCTGCGGTTCCACGGCGGTGGCGGGGGTGATCACCGCCTCGGGCAAGACGCCGGGCGTGCGCTACCTGTTCTGCTCCCTCTGCTCCACCGCCTGGAACCATGTGCGGGCGGTGTGCATCACCTGCGGCCAGTCCGCCCACCTGTCGCTGAAAAGCGTGGAGGGGGAGAATGGTGCGGTGCAGGTGGAGACCTGCGACGACTGCCACACCTACGCGAAGATGCTGTACGCGGGGAAGGACCCCAAGCTGGACCCCTACGCCGACGACCTGGCCAGCCTGGGCCTGGACCTGATGGTGGCCGAGGTCGGCTGGCTGCGCCACGCGCCCAACCCGCTGCTGCTGGCGTAAACGGTCCCCCCCCGTCCACGTGGTGGTGAGGCGGTGGCCAAGGGCATGCCTGGCCGGTCCTGGCGGACCTATGGTGGCGCTTCATGGCAACAAGGGAGAAGCGCCCCATGACCGCCGATGCTGTAGGCCGCCGTCAGATGTTGGCAGGGATTGCCGTCGCGGGCTTCGCCGCCAGCGTTCAACCATCGGCGGCGGCGGGGACGACGCCACCGTCGGCCACGCCCGGCGACGTGCGGCAGGACATGGCCTCCTGCCGTTTCGGTGTCATCCATTACCGCTTCGTCAAACCCGCCACGCCCACGGGCAAGGTGCCGGTTCTGTGCCTGCATGCCTCGCCAGGGTCTGGGGTGGGGTTCAGCCGGTTCCTGCCGATCCTGGGGACGGACCGGATGGTGATCGCCGCCGATAATCCCGGCTTCGGCCTTTCCGACCGTCCGCCCCAGCCATCGACCATCGCCGATTTCGCCGGCGCCATGGCCGATCTTCTGGATGCGCTGCAGCTGACGCGGGTGGATCTGGTCGGCAGCCATACGGGGTCGGCCACGGCGGTGGAACTGGCGCGGCAACGGCCCAGGGCGGTGCGGCGCATCGTTCTGCATGCGGCCCCGCTATTCACCCCGCAGGAAATCGCTGATTACAAGTCCCGCCTCGCGGCGGACCATCCCGGCAGCCTGGATGAGGCCGCCGCCAAGCTGCCCGAGGTGTGGGCCAAATTCGGGCGCATGCGTCAGGATTTGGGTGACGACCTGGCCTGGCAGCTGTTCTGGGAGATGAACCGTGACCCGCTGCACCGGGGATGGGGCCACGATGCCGCCTTCGCGTATGACTATGCCGGCGGGCTGCGCCAGGTGACACAGCCGACCCTGGTGCTGAATCCGCAGGAGGCGATGTCGGCGGTCACCGCGCGGGCGCGCGGTGTCGCGTCCAATATCCAGGTCATGGACCTGCCCTGGTCCGGCGGCCTGTTCAGTGGCCATGCCGAGGACGTGGCCCCCCTGATCCGCGCCCATCTGGATGCATGAACCCGGGGTGCGACCGCTTCAGATGGACGTGTCTGAGGCGATCGCACGGCGGAACAAATCGATCTGTCCCCACCCTCAGAACAGCGCCACCGCCAGATAGCCGCTGACGATGCCCAGGATCACCACGCCGGCGGCGACGGCGGCCAGCGCCTTGGGCGGGAAGGTGCGGGCCAGCATGGCGACCGACGGCAGGCTGATGGGCGGCAGGGTCATCAGCAGGGCGCCGGCGGGCCCCACGCCCATGCCCAGCGACAGCATGGCCTGGATGATGGGCACCTCACCCGCCGTGGGGATGACGAACAGGGTGCCGGCGATGGCGAAGGCGGCGATCCAGGCGAAGCTGTTGCCGATCTCCGGCCCGATGGTGGGGAACAGCCAGGCGCGCGCCGCCCCCAGCAGCAGCACGATGACGATGTATTCCGGGATCAGGCGCAGGGACATGCGGCCCAGGATGCGCAGCCAGCGGGCGAAGGGGTTCTCGGCCTCCGCCTCGGCCTGAAGCGCCAGCAGGGCGGCCTGCTGGTCGGGGATGGGGCTGAGGCGGTTGACCAGCATGCCCAGGCCCAGGACCATCACCAGGCCGAGGCCCAGGCGCAGGCCCGTCCACTGCCACCCCAGGACGAAGCCGATGAAGACCAACGCCGCCGGGTTCAGGATGGTGTTGCCCAGCCAGAAGGCCATGGCCGCCCCGGGGGAGGCCTGCTGCCGCCGCAGGCCCAGGACCACGGGGGCCGCACAGCAGGTGCACATCATGCCGGGCAGGGACAAGAGGCCCCCGGCCAGCACGCTGCCGAAGCCGGTGCGGCCCAGGGTGCGGGCCACCCAGTTGACCGGCAGCAAGGCCTGGATGGCGGAGCCCAGCAGCAGGCCCAGCACCATGGCCTGCCAGATGGCCTTGCCGTAGGCCAGCGCATAGGCCACCGCCGTCTCCCACGACGGGGCGGGGGCGCTGGCCTCCGTTCCCATCAGGATGGATTTGCCGATGGCGTGGTTGGTCGCCGCCACGAAGGCGCGGGCGTAGTAGGGCGACCATTTCACGTAGAACAGGCCGGCCACGGCGATCAGCGCCACGAGGGCGGGCCCCACCCAGGGGGGAAGCTTGTGCGGCTTGGGGGATGTCAATTCCATGGGGATCCGCGTCCGGGGCATAAATTAGGGGGCGACGGACGGCAAGCCCGTCCGCGCTTCGGACCCAACCGGGCCACGGTTCGGCGGCAAGACGCCCTGTCATGGGACACCCCGCCTTTTGGCGGCGCCCCTCTTGATAGGCGTCATCGGCCGAACAAATATAGGCTTAACGCCGCGCCCCATTGTTGGCAATGTCGCCGGGTTGATGGGTCATATGCTGCCATCAAACGGTACAAAAACGGCGTTTTTCTACAATCAAAGGCGATGACGATGTCCGACATGCGCGTGCGTTTGACCGACCTGGCCCATGGCGGCGGCTGCGGCTGCAAGCTGGCGCCGGCGGTGCTGCAACAGCTGTTGGCCGGTCAGCCGCAGACGGCGGCGTACGCCAACCTGCTGGTGGGGACGGAGACGGGGGACGACGCCGCCGTCTGGCAACTGGACGAGCGCCACTGCATCATCGCCACCACCGACTTCTTCATGCCGGTGGTGGATGACCCGCGCGACTTCGGCCGCATCGCCGCCACCAACGCCCTGTCCGACGTTTACGCCATGGGCGGCCGGCCCCTGTTCGCGCTGGCCATCCTGGGCATGCCGCTGGGCAAGCTGGCGCCGGAGGTGGTGCGGGAGATCCTGGCCGGGGGCGCCAGCATCTGTGCCGAGGCCGGCATCCCCGTGGCCGGTGGCCATTCGATTGATAGTGGGGAGCCGATCTACGGCCTGGCCGTCATCGGCGTCGCCCCGCCCCAGGCCATCCGCCGCAACGCCACCGCCCGGGCCGGCGACGCCCTGATCCTGACCAAGGGCCTGGGTGTCGGCGTCTATTCCGCCGCCTTCAAGAAGCAGGTGCTGGACGCCGCCGGCTATGCGGAGATGGTGGCCAGCACCACCCTACTGAACAGCGTCGGCGCCACCCTGGCGCAAGATCCGGACGTTCACGCCCTCACCGACGTCACCGGCTTCGGCCTGCTGGGCCACGGGCTGGAGATGGCGCGGGGGGCGAAACTGACGCTGGAGGTCGAGTGGGACCGCCTGCCTTTCCTGTCGCAGGCGGCGGCCCTGGCCCAGGCCGGCCACATCACCGGCGCCTCCCACCGCAACTGGGCCAGCTATGGCGAGGAGACGCGCTTGCCCGCCGACCTGCCCCCCTGGCAACGCGCCCTGCTGACCGACCCCCAGACCTCCGGCGGCCTGCTGGCGGCCGTGGCGCCGGAGCGGGCGGAGGACATCTGCCGCCAGATCGTGGAAGCGGGGTACCCGCTGGCGCGTGTTATTGGGCGGGTGATGGAGGGGGAGCCGGTGGTGCGGGTGGGGTGAGGCGCGGGGCGGTCGCAAAATATATATGCGGGCGAATGTTCACCGTGTGGTCTTTTCGTTGCACGCTGGACAGGGCTGTCGGCGGCGTTCCGTCGATGTCAAGTTGTCGATCCACCCGCGATCATGGCCGCACCGGTCACAGGCCAGATGCACTCTCGGGCCCGCGACGCCCACCACCCGAAGCATGATCATCAACGGGCGCACCCGATTACGAAGGTGAGATGGAAAGCTCATTGGTTCAACTTGGGTCTCTTGGTACAAAACCGCGGCTGGGCGATATCGGCGATCCGCTGCGGTGTGAAGTCGAAATCCGCCTCCGGTTCGTCCTGGCGGAGCGCGTTGAGGAAGGACGGTCCGCGATCACCCGCCAATCGCCGGTAAGCATCATAACGGATAAGGACGAATGCCGGCTCGCCATGGTCCGTGACGATCACCGGCCCCTGCTCGGCCACCCGCGTCGCTTCAACGGGGTTCTGGTTGAACTCCCGACCAGAAATCATCGTGACCATGATAGGGCTCCTTACCATTGCTTGATGGTGCGATCCCTCAAATTGGGGGTGATCAGCGGCCAACGATACCACATGCTTTCCGGCGGTTCTTCACGGTGTGGTCGGCGCTAAAAAGTTGGCGGAAGGGAATGGGAGTCGAACCCACCCGGGACAGTCTCGCTGCCCCACCCGGATTTGAAGTCCGGACGCCCCACCAGGGGCGATTCCCTTCCGTCTTGATAACTCTCACAAAACCATAGGCGGGCCGAACAAGTCCAGCCGGTGCGGGTTGATGCGGCGCAGGTCGCCCCGGCGCAGGGTGATGCCGTGGCGGTCGAAGAAATCCAGGATCTGGATGGCGACCTTGCGGCCGTTGTCCATGCGGTCGCGGAAGGATGCCGCGACGAAGGTGCCGTCGGGGGCCTGGACGGCCACGTCCACCGCCAGGGCCACCATCTCCCGCACCGTGTCGCGCAGGAAGAAATGGTCGTGCGCCACCTGGTCGGCCCAGCCCATGCGGCTGGCCAGTTTCAGGATGCGCCGCACCTCCGTCTCCGCCCGGCCGGTGTCGGTGGCGATGTCGCGCACCCGGGGCGGGCGGAAGCGGACCTCCCCGCCCAGCAGGGGCGCTAACGCTGCCCACGCGGCCTCATCCTCCGGCGCCAGGCGCACGGTGTGGCCGGACAGGCGGATGAAGGCGCCGTCCAGCGCCACCAGGCCCTGGGCCACCGCCCGCTGGACGGCCACGGCGAACAGGGGGGCGGGCAGGCGGGGCAGCACGCTCAAGCGCAGCTTCTCCCGCCCCATGCCTTGCAGGTCCGGGTTCTCCGCGTGATAGGCGGTCAGCCGCTCGGTTAGTTGGGCCAGGAAGGCCGCCCAGTGGTCGGCCGACAGGGCGGTGCGGCTGTCGCCCTGTTCCAGCACCACCAGATCCAGGTCGCTGGCCAACGTCTCCGCCCGGTCGGCCGGTAGGGCGTGGTCGCGGACGAAGGCGGCGAGGTCCACGGCGTAGGGCGGGACGGCCAGCAGGGCGGCCAGGGCCGCCGCCGGCTCCGCCAGGGCCAGGGCGGCGCGCTGGGCCACGCGCTCCGCCGTGCGACGGCGGCGGGGCGGGGGGCGCAGGTCGAGGAAGCGGCCGCCGCCCAGGGTGTGCTGGGCGGAGACGTCACGGATGACATAGCGGTCGCCCACCGCCGCGGCGATGGGGCGTTCCAGCACCAGTTGCACCTGTGTCGCCTCACCGCCCGCCAGCGCCTCATCCGCCAGCAGCACGACGCGGGCGCCCACCTCCGCCGCCGCATGGTGCAGGCGCACGGGGAACCATTGGCCCAGCGGCTTGGCCCCGGCCTCACGCGGCAGCAGGCGCAGGCTGGCGTCGATGCGGTCGGTGGGGGCGTGCAGGGCCGGGGCCAGCACCATGTCGCCCCGGTGCAGGGCGCCCTTGGTGATGTCGGGGCCGGCCAGGTTCAGGGCGCAGCGGTCGCCGGCCCGGCCTTCCTCCGCCACCCGGTTCTGGGCATGCAGGGAGCGGACACGGGCGGGCAGGCCGGACGGACTGACGGTGACGCCGTCGCCCACCCGGACGCGGCCGGACAGCACGGTGCCTGTGACCACCACACCCACGCCGCTAAGGGTGAAGGCACGGTCGACGGACAGGCGGAAGGCGCTGGCCTCGGCGGCGGCCCTCTCGCCGGTCAGCGTGCGGGCGGTGGCGGCCAGCCGGGCGCGCAGGGCGTCGATGCCCTGGCCGGTATGGGCGGACACGGGCAGGATGTCGGCGCCGGCCAGGCTGGTGCCGTCCAGCGCCGCCGTGATCTCCGCCGGCACGGCGCGCAGGCGGTCGGGGGTGGCCAGGTCAGCCTTGGTCAGGGCCACCAGCCCGTGGCGGATGCCCAGCAGGTCGATGATGGCCAGATGCTCGCGCGTTTGCGGCATGATGCCGTCATCGGCCGCCACCACCAGCAGGGCGAAGTCGATGCCGCCGGCCCCGGCCACCATGGTGTGGACGAAGCGCTCATGCCCCGGCACGTCGACGAAGCCCAGGGTCGGCCCGTCAGGGACCGGCAGATAGGCGAAGCCCAAATCGATGGTGATGCCCCGGGCCTTCTCCTCCTTCAGGCGGTCGCCGTCGATGCCGGTCAGGGCGCGGACCAGGGCGGTCTTGCCATGGTCGATATGGCCGGCGGTGCCGATGATCATGGGAGGGCGGCCAGCGTGGCGATGAAGCCCGCCTCATCGCGCAGGCAGCGCAGGTCCAGCACCAGGCGGCCATCCTCGATGCGGCCGATGATGGGGCGGGGCAGGGCGCGGAAGCGAGCCGCCAGCCGGTTCAGCGCGGCGCCGCCGGCGGCCACCGCCAGGCCGGCGCTGGGCAGGGTGTCCAGCGGCAGGGCGCCGGAGCCGATCTGGCTGTCGCAGGCGCAGATATCGACGGCGTAGTCGGGCCCCAGGGCCGCCGCCAGCACGGGGGCCAGGCGCCGGGCCTGGTCCTCGATCTCCGCCCTGGGGCGGGACAGCAGGGCCAGGGTGGGCAGGCGCTGGGCCAGGCGGTCGGGGTCGCGGTACAGCTTCAGCGTCGCCTCGATGGCGGCCAGCCGCACCTTGTCCACGCGCAGCGCCCGCTTCATCGGGTTGCGGTTGACGGCGGCGACCAGGTCGCGGCGGCCGACAATGAAACCGGCCTGCGGCCCGCCCAGCAGCTTGTCGCCGGAGAAGGTCACCAGGTCCGCCCCCTCCGCCACCGCCTCGCGCACCGTGGGCTCGCGCTTCAGGCCATAGGTGGAGAGGTCCACCAGGGTGCCGGACCCCAGATCGTTCAGCAGGGGCACGCCGCCGCCATGGGCGATGGCGGCCAGGTCATGCGCCAGCACCTCTTTGGTGAAGCCCTGGATGCGGTAGTTGCTGGTGTGGACCTTCAGGATCACGCCGGTCTCGGCGTTCAGCGCGGCCTTATAGTCCTTGGCGTGGGTGCGGTTGGTGGTGCCCACCTCCACCAAGGTGGCGCCGGCCTGGGCCATGATGTCGGGCATGCGGAAGGCGCCGCCGATCTCGATCAACTCCCCGCGCGAGACGATGGCGCCCCGGCCCCGGGCCAGGGTGTTCAAGGCCAGCAGCACGGCGGCGGCGTTGTTGTTGACGATTGTGGCGTCCTCCGCCCCCGTCAAATCGCACAACAGGGCGCGGACATGGTCGTCCCGCTCCCCCCGGCCGCCGCTGTCCAGGTCGAATTCCAGGGCCACCGGCTCGCCCATGGCGGCCAGCGCCGCCGCCTGGGCCTCCTCCGCCAGCAGGGCGCGGCCCAGGTTGGTGTGCAGCACCGTGCCCGTCAGGTTGAACAGGGGGCGCAGGCCGGACTGGTTCGCGGCGTCCAGCCGCGCCAGGGCCAGGGCGGCCACCGTGTCCGGGTCCGGCACGACGTCACCGCCGGCCAGCAGGGCGGTGCGCGCCTCCGCCAGTTGGGCGCGGATGGCCTCGGTCGCGGCCGTCCGGCCGTGCCGGTCCAGCAGCGCCTGGGCGGCGGGGCGGGTGAGGACGGCACTGATGGAGGGCAGGTCACGCAAGCGCACGGGAGGGGATGCCTGGGCTGTCATAGGGATGCCCTCCGTTGTGGCGGCATTTAAAAACTTGGTCAATCGCCACCGATGTAGGGCGCCACCACACTGCCTGGCATGCCCGGCCGAACCCTCCGTCCGGCAAGGTGGCAGATTAATAACTATAAAATAATGTACAATATATGTTATTGACGGATGATGTCGGCGGTGTTTGAAATTATCCACCGAACATGAGTGACCAAGTGAGGGTGAAATGACGGCGATGGCCAAGGCGGAGCGACGCGCGCATCTGTGGGTCGAGGCCTGTCTGCCCCTGTTGGCGCTGCTGTCCCTGATGATCGTCGGCCAGATCGGCGCCGTCATCCAGTGGTGACGGACTGCTGGTGATAGGCCGGCGGTGAATCACCAGAAGTTCGCGTGAAATAGGGGCGGCACCCCGGACATGAAAACGGCGGCCACGGAATGACCCGGGCCGCCGTTCGTACTTCCCCGTTGGTGTGTCAGGGCGGGAAAGCCCCCTTGCCGAGGGGCCCTCTTGTCAGTTGGTCGCCGGGTGCTGCGCCGTGCGATCCACCAGCCCGCCCCAATTGCTGATCGAGATCAGGTGGCAATAGACCAGGTGCAGCCAGCCGCGCTCGCGCCAGCGCAGGAGTTCCTCGGCCGGCAACTGGTTGAACTTCGCCTCGTCGATGACCTTGAAGCCCGCCAGGCTCAGCTTCTGGCCGTCCTTCAGGGTGATGTCGGCGCGGTTTTCCACCAGCAGGTCGGCCTTGGACAGGGCCTCGACGAACTCGGTCGTCGCCTTGTAATGGCCCTGGTAGTCGCTGCAGAAGGCCAGCGCGTTGCGGGTGACGTCGGTCGGCTGGCCGCCGTCGAACAGCTTGTTGGCGCCGCCCTGGTTGACCGTGGGGGCCGCCTCGTCGATGCACAGGGTGAATTCCCCGCGCTCGCGGTTTTCCAGGAAGATGAAGGGATAGCGGCGGACATAGGCCGGGATGTAGGAGCCGGCCGCCCACGTGCCGTCGGCGTCCACGAACAGGTTCTCACCGTTGCGCAGGCCCAGCAGGGCCACCGCCTGGGGCGGGGCGCCGTCCAGGAACAGGATGGGGTAGTGCTTGCACGCCAGCGTCATTTCCGCCCCGATCACGGGCACGGAATTGGCGCCCGAGGCGAACTGGTAGTCCGTGATGGGGGCCAGCGACATGTCGCCGTCACGTTCTGCGGCCAGGGGGCGGGGGCGCAGATAGAAGGCGGGAAGGGTTTGCGTGCTCATCTCTGTTCCAAATCCCGGATCATGGGGGTGTTTCGTCGTTGCCGCTGTGGGTTGCCGCCGTCGCGCCCCTGGTTGGGCCGGCACCGTCCCGGCTGGGACGCGGGGTGCCGGCACCCCCAAGTGCCAACGGCGAGGGTGCGGTCATGCCCTCGCCGCCACGGTACCACCAACGGTGGCGGCAAGGGCACCGCTAATCGGCATTGTTGACCAAACCTATCCCGCCGGGCACCCCACCTCATCAGAAGGGGGCACCCGGCCGATCCGGGAATGACTACTCGGCCGCCTGCCCGAGGGTGCGGGCCACGGCGTGGCGGTTGGCCGGCACGGGTAAGCCCAGGTGCCCGCGCAGGGTCTGCGCTGTGTACTCTGTCCGGAACAGGCCGCGCTGTTGCAGGATGGGCACCACCTTTTCCGTGAACTGGGCGAAGGCGCCGGGCTTGGAGACGTGGATGTTGAAACCATCGGCGGCCCGGCCCACGAACCAGCGCTCGATCTCATCGGCGACCACCTCCGGCGTGCCGACGAAGCCGGAGCGCCAGCGGCCGAAGCGCCAGGCCGCCTCGCGCAGGGTCAGGTTCTCCTCCCGCGCCGTGCGCACGATGCGCTCGGCATGGCCCTTGTAGCCGTTCAGGCTGACATGGCTGAGGTCGGGGAAGGGGGCGTCGAGGTCGTACTGGCGGAAGTCGTGGTAGTTGAAGGGGCGGCCCAGCTGCACCAGCAGCTTGTCGAGGTCTAGTTCCGCCTCATGCTGGGCCGCCAGCCGCTCCGCCTCCTCCTGGGTGTCGGCCAGGGTGACGACCACTCCGGGGAAGACCTTGATCTGTTCCGGATCGCGGCCCTTGGCCTTGGCGCGGGCCTTGAGGTCGGCGTAGTAGGCCTGGGCCGCTTCGAAATTTTCGGCGCTGGCGAAGGTGGCGTCGGCGATGGTGGCGCCCAGGTCGCGGCCGGCGTCGCTGTCGCCCGCCTGGAAGATGACCGGCTGCCCCTGGGGGCTGCGGGTCAGGGCCAGGGGGCCGGCGACGGAGAAGAAGCGGCCCTTGTGGTTCAGGGGGTGCTGCTTGCCCTTGTCCAGGAACACGCCGGCCGCCTTGTCGCGGGGGAAGGCGTCGTCCTCATAGCTGTCCCACAGGCCCTGGACCACGGACACGAACTCGGCCGCGCGCTGATAGCGCTCCGCATGGTCGAAATGGTCGTCGCGGCCATAGTTGCGGGCGGCCCCCTCCAGCCCCGTGGTCACCACGTTCCAGGCGGCGCGTCCCCGGCTGATATTGTCCAGCGAGGCGAACTGGCGGGCGACGTTGTAGGGCTCCCAGTACGATGTCGTCAGCGTGGCCACCAGGCCGATGCGCGACGTCGATACCGCCAGCGCCGACAGCAGGGTCAGTGGTTCCAGCCGGTTCAGGAAATGCGGGGCGCTGTCGGGGGTGATGTAGGGGCTGTCGACGATGAACACCAGGTCGAACTTGGCGGCCTCGGCCCGGCGGGCGGCGTCGATGTACCACTGGATATCGACGCTGGCGTCGCCGGGCAGGTCGGGGTCGCGCCAATCGTCATGGGTGGTGCCGACGCCGGCCAGGATGGCGCCCAGGTGCAGGGTACGGGCGGGTGCGCTCATGGGTGGGTTCTCCGTTGATCAGGGGGTGGGGGCGGCGACGGGCTTGCGCCCGCGGGCGAACAGCTCGCCCATGCGCCAATGCAGGTTGGGGGACTGGCCGGCCCATTCGTGCCAGCCGGAATCACGGCGAAACTGGCCCAGCAGGCCGGAGGCGACGATGGCCTCGGCATCCACGGCCACCGGCTCATCGCAGTTGGGCGCCACGTACAGGGCGTCGGACTGGCAGTAGAGCTCGCACAGGAAGCAGGTCTGGCAATCCTCCTGCCGGGCGATGACGGGCGGGCCGCCGGGCTGGGCGTCGAAGACGTTGGTGGGGCAGACCTGGACGCAAGTGTCGCAGTCGGTGCAGCGGTCGGCGAGGACCAGTTCGATCATGGACGGTCCCTTTCTCAGGCGACTTGGGTGGCGGGGGCGGCGGCAGGGGCGGTGATGGCGGGTACGGTGATGTCGGCGGCCACCCACACCTCGTCCAGACCGCCGCTTGACAGCCGGTGGGCCAGGGCGGGGTCCGTCGTCGCCACGTCTTCACGCCGGTGCAGGCCCCGGGTCTCGGGCCGGGCCAGGGCGGTGGCGGTGGACCAGCGGGCGCAGGCCACCAGGGCCGCCGCCTCCCGCGCCCGCACGCGGGCGGTGGCGTCGGCACCGGGCGCCAGATGGTCGCGCGCGTCCCGCCACAGGCCGTCCAGCGTGGCCAGCGACCGGGCCAGGACGGGGCCGCGGCGGAACAGGATCTTGTCGTAGGGCAGCATCTCGGCCCGCACCCCGTCGGTCAGCAGGCGGCTGAGGTCGGCTGTGGCCGGTGTGCCGCGCGGGCGCAGGCCGGCACCGCCCGCCGCCTCCACCGGCGTTTCCGCCCGGCGGCCCCGGTCGTGGGCCAGGCGGGCGACGGCCTGGCCGGCCCAGGTGCCGGACGAAACGGCCCAGGCGGAGTTTTGCGCCCCGCCGCCGGAAATGGCGCCGGCGATCAGCTCCCGCGTGGCGGCGTCGCCGGCGGCGTAGAGGCCGGGCACGTCGGTCTGGCAATCCTCATCCGCCAGGCGCAGGCCACCGGTGCCGCGCACCGTGCCTTCGCCCTGCAGGGTGATGGTGAAGCGCTGGGTGAAGGGGTCGATGCCCTGGCGCTGGAAGGGCAGCAGGATGGCCGGCTGGATCTGCGGCAGGATGGCGCGCAAATCCACCGGCATGCGGGCCAGCGTGGCATAGACCGGCCCGGCCAGCAGGGCGCGGGCCAGGGGCAGGGTGACGTCGGGATCCCCGCCCGTGTCGATCTCCCGCCCCGCCGCGTCGAAATAGTCGGCGAAGGCGTAAGAGGCCGAGCGGGTCTGGGTGGAATGCCGCTCCGCCACCGTATGGTATGTCGAGAATTCCATGCCCGACAGCCGCGCCCCGGCCTCGGCGGCCATCAAATGGCCGTCGCCGGTGTTGTTGCGGCTGCCCAGCAGTTTGGCCAGGAAGGCGCAGCCCCCGGTGGCGACGATGACGCCGGCGGCGCGCACGGTCCAGTCACGGCCCGCCGGGGGCCCCTCCTGCCGCCGCACCCCCCGGGCGCCGGCCGCCGACCCGTCGGCGTGCAGCAGCAGTTCCAGGGCCGGGCTGTGGTCCAGGATGCGGACGCCCCGGGCCTCGGCATAGCGGCGCAGGGCGCGCAGATATTCCGGCCCGCGCAGCGACTGGTAATGCGGCACGCCGCCCGCCGTGATCGAATGCTCGTAATAGGCGGCCAGGGTGGGCAGGGTGCGCCAGGTCGTGTCGATGATGCGCGCCATCCAGCGCGGATCGGCCAAGCCCAGGGCGCGGGCGTTGCGCTCGCGCACCGCCTGGGCCCGCTTCTCCGGATCGGGCGGCACCCACCAATGGTTGGGGCCGGCGGTAGCGGTGACGCCGCTGGTGCCGCAATAGCCCTTGTCGGCCAGGATGACCTCGGCGCCGGCCTCCGCCGCGGCGATGGCGGCCCAGCACCCGGCCAGGCCACCGCCGATGACCAGCACGTCGGTTTCAAGCGTCAGGGTCATCCCTTACATCCTCAACGAAGCGGGCTCAACGAAGCGGGAAGCCGAAATCGGCCAGGATTTGCCGCAGGCGGTGGCGCCCGGCCAGGGCGGCGGGACCGCGCACCCGGGCCGTCACCGTGTCGCTCCAGTCCGGGGCGGTGATGCCTTGATCGGCGTAGAAGGCGCGGATTTCGCCGTCATAGGCGGTGATGGCCGCATCCGATGCCGTGGCGTCGTAGCGCTCATGGTGCAGCACCACGCTTTGGGGCAGGCGGGGCTTCACGCCCGCCGGCCGGGCCGGGTCGGGATAGCCCACGCACAGCCCGAACAGCGGCAGCACCTTGGGCGGCAGGTTCAGCTCCGCCGCCACCGCCTCGGTCTCGTTGCGCAGCGCGCCGATATAGACGGTGCCAAGCCCCAGGGATTCGGCGGCGACCACGGCGTTCTGCGCCGCCATGGTGGCGTCGGTCACGGCCACGATCAGGGTTTCCAGATAGTCCAGCCCGGCGGCGTCGCCCACCTTGGCCCGGGCCAGCGTGTCCAGGCGCGACAGATCGGCCAGCCAGACCAGGAACAGCGGGGCCTGCTCAATATGCGCCTGGTTCTGCGACCAGGCGGCGAAGCGGCTCTTGCGGGCGGGGTCGGTCACCGCCACCACGCTCCACGCCTGCAGGTTGGAGGAGGTGGCGGCCGACTGCGCCGCCGCCACCAGGGTTTCCAGCGTGCCTTCCGGCAGCGGGTCGGGGCGGTAGGCCCGCACGGACCTGTGTGACAGCAGGCCGGTCAGCACCTCATTCCACTGGTCCGGACCCAGGGCGGCCGGGTCGAGCGGGCGGCGCGCGCCATAACGGCGGGCCAGCAGCTCGGCCGCGGGATGGGGACGGTCGTGCGCGGGACGGGTGGCGAAGGCCGGGACGACGGCGGCAAGCGTCATGGGTCGGGTCTCCGAATGGGTGGGGGGGCGGGGATCAGCGGGGCAGGGTGAAGCTGCGGTCGTAGGTCGCGGCGACCTCCACCCGGCGGGGGATGACACCGGCCTCGAAATAAAGGTCGGCGACCGCCTGGTGCACGGTGATGGCGTCATCCGTCACGGCGGGCAGCACCGTCACCTGCTGGCGGGAAAAGGTCAGGGTGGCGACGTCCAGGGGGGTGCCGGTGTCGCGGGCATAAGCCTCCGCCTGTTCCTGGCGATGGGCTTGCGCCCACTGGTAGGCGCGGCGGACGCGGGCGATGAAGTCGGTCAACTGGGCGCGCTTGGTGGCGATGGCGCTGTCGCTGGCGACCCCGCATTCCACCTCGCGCACGGTGCCCTGGCTGCCCACAAGGATGCGCATATGGTCCTGGATCTGGGCGGCGGCGACGTAGGGGTCCCAGATGGCCCAGGCGTCGATGGCGCCGCTGCCCAGCGCCGCCTTGGCATCGGCGGCCGACAGGAAGACCAGCGTGACATCGGATAGGGGCACGCCCGCCTGTTTCAGCGCGGCCACCACCAGCAAATGGCCGGGGGAGCCGCGCACCAGGCCGACGCGGTGGCCGCGCAGGTCGGCCACGGTGCGGATGGGGGCCTTGTCGGGCACGATGACGGCCGCCCCGCCCTGGCCGAAGTCCCACACGTTGATGGTCTTCAGCTTGGCGCCGGCGGCCAGCGCGAAGGTGGTGGTGGCGTCGCCGACATAGCCGAAGTCGATGGCGTCGGCGTTCAGCGCCTCCACCAGCGGGGCGCCGACGGGGAACAGGGCCCAGTCGATGCGATAGGGCACGTGGTCCAGCTCCCCCGCCGCCTTCAGCAGCACCTGCACCGCCCCGCGCTGGTCGCCCACGCGCAGGGGGGCCAGGCTTTCCGCCCGGGCCTGCGCGGCCAGGACGGAAAGTGCCAAGGCGGCGATGACGGCCTTAAAGGTCGGCATAGTGGGCCTGGTCGGCGATCAGCACCCGCTCCACCACGCGGGGGAAGTCGCCATAGTTGCGCACGGCGTAATGCACGGCGGCGCGGTTGTCCCAGAAGGCCAGGGAGTTGGGGCGCCAGGAGAAGCGCACCTGGTACTCCGGCCGTTTGTACTGGTTCAGGATCAGGGTCAGCAGTTCCCGGCTTTCCGCCAGTTCCACGCCCAGGATCTGGGGCTTTTGCGAATAGTTGACCCACAGGATGGTGGCGCCCGTCTCCGGATGGCGGCGGGCGACCGGGTGGGCGACGATGGGATAGTCCCGGCCCACCTTGTTCAAGGCCTCGCGGAAATCGTGGGTGACGTGCAGGCCTTCCAGCCGGCGCTTCACGTCGTCGGGCAGGCCGTTGTAGGCGGCCTCAGCGTCTACCCAGATGGTGTCGCCGCCCACTTCCGGGATGGTGACGCCGCGCAGCACGGCGCCCCAGGCCGGCACCAGGCGCCAGCTGGTGTCGGTGTGGTACTTGTCCTCATGCGCGGTGTCCGGCTGGCCGGCCTTGGCCGCCGCCTCCTTCCGCGCCTGTTCGTGCTTGGCGAAATCCGCCGCCGTGATGCCGTGGATCTGGGGGTGATGGTCCACGCCGGTGGTGGTGGGGTGGGTGTAGATCGGCCCGAACTGCCGGGCGAAGGCAAGGTGCTGGTCGCGGGTGATGTCCTGGTCGCGGAAGAACACCACCTTGTGGCGCAGCACGGCGGCCCGGATGGCGTCGCGCGTGGCGTCATCCAGGGGGCGGGTCAGGTCCACACCGCTGATTTCCGCCCCGATGGTGGGCTGCAGGCGGCGGATGCTCAGCGTTTCCGCCCGGGTGCTGTCGGCTTGCTTCAGTGATACCACGCCCATGTCATGCCTCCGGCTTGTCCGGCGGCAGGGGCTGCCGCCGGCGGTGAGATGTCGGGAAAAGGGGCTGTCTCGTGGCCAAGTGTAGCGCGGAAGGATCAGCCGGAAATTTTAGAAATCGTGCTGATTCCCTTTTGGCGCGCGCATGAATGAACCGTCAGAACTTCACGGAAACGCGGCTGTAATAATAGCCGCCGGTAATGCCGAATGGAGAGAACAGGCCATATTTGTTCAGGCCCGTCTTGGCGTCGACGATGCCGATGGCGTCGGGATAGACGTCGAACAGGTTGTTGGCGCCCAGGCTGAGGGTCAGGCGGTCGCTGAGCTCGACGCCCACATCCAGGTCGGTGATCCATTTGGCGCTGAAGGTCCGGTCGTTGGCGGCCACGGTGCCGGCCTCGGTATAACTGCCATAGCGGGTCACGCGGCTGCCGACACGCAGGCGGTCCCAGTGCCAGTCGGCGGACAGGATGGCCTTGCCGCGCGGCGTGCCGTCGGTCAGGTCGGCCTGCTTCTGTCGGTCGAACAGGGCGTAGCCCAGGCTGGACAGTTGGGTGGGGGTGGGCTTGATGTGGGTGATGGTGGTGCGCGTCCAGCTGTAGGCGGCACCCAGGCGCACGTCGCCGGCCCCGCCCAGGTCCACCAGGTAGTTGGCCACCGCGTCCACCCCGTCGGTGCGGGTGTCGACGGCGTTGGTGTAGTACTGCGCCGACAATCCCGGGGCATAGCCGGCGGCTTGCAGGATGGAGGAGACGGTGCTGCCCGTCAGCAGGCCGGTCTGGACGATGCGGTCCTTGATGTCGATGCGGTAGGCGTCCAGCGTCAGCTGCAGGCCGTGCGCCGGCTCCGCCGTCACGCCGACGCTGTAGTTGGTGGACGTCTCCGGCGTCAGCGGCGTGGCGCCCAGGGCCTTGGCCTGGCCCGAGCTGGCGGGCAGCACCTTGATGGGCAGGGTGATGTAGTTGCCCGCCGCGTCCACCGTGCCGGTGAAGGTGGAAGAGGCGTAGATGGTCTGCGCCAGCGACGGTGCGCGGAAGCCATTGCTGACCGTGCCGCGCAGGGCGTAGCCGGGCGCCAGCTCATAGCGCGTGGCGACCTTGCCGCTGGCGGTGTCGCCCACGCTGCCGGTGTAATGCTCCACCCGGCCGGCGGCGTCCAGGGACCAGGTGGGCGTCAGGTTGGTCCCCAGGTCGATGTAGGCGGCGCCGTTGTTGCGGGCGATGGCCCCACTGTCGGCGGGCGAGGTGCCGGAGTAGGAGGCCAGGCCCGGCGCCGGATGCTGGCCGGCATAGTAGCCGGAGGGGATGACATAGCTGCCGATGGCGTAGCTGGCGGGGTCGCCCGGGCCGATCTCATAGCGTTCGTACCGGTGTTCCAGGCCCCAGGCCAGGGTGACCGGCGCGCTCCAGCCCACATCCAGTGGGCGGCTGACATCCAGGTTGGTGGTCACCTGGTCGAAGGTCTGGTCGGCCAGGTGGAAATAGGTCGGGCTGGTGGGCCCCAGCGAGGCGTTCAGCGTGTTCTCGCCGTCCAGCTTCGCGGCGTCCCGGCCATAGGTGGTGCTGAGGTCCCAGGACCAGGGGCCGATATCCCCCCGGCCGCCCACCGTCGTCTGGAAGTCCGTCTCCCAGATGCGGCGCAGCGCGTTGAAGCCGTTGGGGTAGACCTCGGCCAGGGAATTGATGTTGTTGGGCAGGAAGCTGCCGGTGTTCTTGCGTGACCGCCGCTTGGAGACGGTGGAGAAGGAATAGACGGTGACGTCGTCGCCCAGGGGCAGTTCCGCGTTGTAGGAGCCGCTGTAGATGGTTTCCTGCCCGGGGCCGTAGCCGCCGCCGTAAAAGGTGCGGTCGGCCGTGGCCTCGCGCGGGTCGCGGCCGCCCCCGGGCAGGGGATTGTACAGGTTGGCGACGCTGGTGGGGGCGGCGCGGCTGGCCGACTGGTTGTCCTTGTAATCGGCCGACAGGTTGATGAAGCCCTGGCGGGGCAGGTCCAGGCCGTAATTGGCGGCCACATGCTTGGTGAAGCCGTCGCCGCCGTAGTTCTGGCCCAGGCTGCTCTCGACGCTGCCGCCTTCGGGCTGCTTTTTCAGGATGATGTTGATGACGCCGGCGATGGCGTCGGACCCGTATTGGGCGGCGGCACCGTCGCGCAGCACCTCGATATGGTCGATGGAGCCGACGGGGATGAGATCCAGGTCCACTGGCACGCCGCCGTTGGCGATGCGCGCCAGGTTGTTGATCAGCGCCGTGTTGTGCCGACGCTTGCCGTTGACCAGCACCAGCGCCTGATCGCCGTTCAGGCCGCGCATGGTGGTGGAGCGCACGGTCCAGCTGGTACCGCCGCCATTGACACCCGGCAGGTTGAAGGAGGGCACCAATTGGTTCAGCAGTTCCTTCAGGCCCACCTTGCCGGTTTCCGCCAACTGTGCGGCCCCCACCACGTCGATGGGGGAGGGGCTGTCGATGGCCGCCCGGCGCACCCCGCCGCGCAGGCCCGTCACCACGGTTTCCTGCACGGCGTCCAGGTCGGCGCTGGCGGCGGCGGCGTCGCCGGCGGGGGCTGGCTGGTTCGCGGCCGGCTCCCCCGCCTGGGCCCCCGCCTGGGCGCAGACGGGCAGGGCCAGGGCCGTGGCCACCAGCAGGACCTTGTGACGGTTCAGAAGCGCGGCGGCACGCATGGTAAAACCCCCTTGGGTCCGGCTTGGCGTACCTGCCGGACTTCCCCGATGTTGAATAAAGCGGTGGGGTTTTTAGACAGGGCGGTGCCACATCCCGTAAATCGACTTATCCTTGAGGGATTTATGAGGGGACTAAATTGGTAGTCCGCTCGCCTATCCTTGTGATGGGCGGAGCGTCGCCGGACCTTGGAAAGGCTGGAAACTTATAATGCGATAAATAAGTGTGAAATAGCGAGCTATGCGATATATTGTACATCGCTATGTTGCAGAGTCTGGTTGCTGGCGCCCATGTTGCCGTGTGTAATTACGGCCAATGAGACCCCGGACAGTGAGGACCGCGCCCATGCCCCCCAATCTGCCCACCGAGCTATTGCGCACCTTCGTCGCCATCGTCGACGCCGGCACCCTGCAAAAGGCGACGGAGCGCATCTTCCTGACGCAGTCAGCCCTCAGCCTGCAGATCAAGCGGCTGGAGGATCTGTTGCAGACGCCGCTGTTCCTGCGGGAGGGGCGGCGCCTGACCCTGGCGCCGGCCGGCGTGACCCTGCTGGGCTTCGCGCGCAAGATCCTGGAAATGAACGAGCAGGCGGTCAGCGCCGTCACCTCCGGCGCCTTCGCCGGGCCGGTGCGGGTGGGCATGGTGCAGGACATGACCGACACGCTGCTGACGGGCGTGCTGGCCAGCTACGCCCAGATCCATCCCCAGGCGCAGTTGCACGCCCGCATCGCCGGCACGGCCGAACTGCTGGAATTGCTGACGGCCGACCGGCTGGACGTGGTGGCGGGCTTCGGGCCGGCGGGGGACCCCAACGGCGTGCTGACCGTGCCCGTGCGCTGGATGGGCAACCCGGAACTGCTGGGCGCCGACGTCCTGCCCCTGGCCGTGCTGGAAACGCCCTGCCGCTTCCGCGAGGCGGCGCTGTCCGCCCTGGACCGCATCGGCCGGCCCTACCGCATCGTGGTGGAAACACCCAACCTGTCCAGCCTGCGCGCCGCCGTGCGCGCCGGCCTGGGCCTGACCTGCCGCGCCATGGCCTTCGACCCGCTGCCGCCCCTGCCCGAGGGGGTCCTGCCGCCGCTGGCCCCGGTCAGCGTCACGCTGGCCCACCGCGCCAACCCGTCGGAGTCCATCGCCAGCCTGATCGGCCTGGTGCGCCAGGCGATCGCGGCGCAGGGCGAGGACGGGGACGATGGCGAGCAGGACGAGCCGCGGGCCAACGCTGCCTAAGCCTGCGATCGCTTGAATGCGAAAGGCCCGCGACATCGCTGTCGCGGGCCTTTGGTGTTTGGCTTTGGCGGGTTTTGGCGGCCGTTTACGCGTCATACCCCGGCGATTCCCGCGCCAGGCGGCGCAGCAGGCCGGCCCAGGGCAGCTTGGCGTGATCGGGACGGTGGTTGGCCACCTGCTGGCGCACCTCGGCCTGGGCGTGTTCGGGCGCCAGCAGGATGCCATCGCGTCCGGCGCTGAGGGTGCGGACCTGCAGGGTGGCGGAGCGTTCCAGGGCGTGGATGCCCAGGAAGGCGTGGGCGGCGGTGGGGCCCAGCGCCAGGGTGCCGTGGTTGCGCAACAGCATCAGGCTCTTGTCGCCCAGGTCGGCCACCAGCCGCTCCCGCTCATCCAGGTTCAGGGCGATGCCTTCATAGTCGTGATAGGCCAGGCGCGGGATGACGGTCAGCGAATGCTGGTTCAGGGGCAGCAGGCCCTCCCTGTGCGCCGACACGGCGATGCCGTCGGCGGTGTGCAGGTGGATGACGAACCTGGCGTCGGGCCGGGCGCCATGGATGGCGGAATGGATGGTGAAGCCGGCGGGATTGATGCCGTACTCCGTCTCCCCCCACACCGGGGCCTGCAGGATGTTCCCGTCCAGATCCACCTTCACCAGGCTGCTGGCGGTGATCTCATCGAAATACAGGCCGTAGGGGTTGATGAGGAAGTGCTCCTCCGGTCCCGGCACGCGGGCGGAGATGTGGGTGTAGATCAGGTCGGTCCAGCCGAACAGGGCCACCAGGCGGTACAGCGCCGCCAGTTCCACCCGCACCTGCCATTCCGCCTCGTCCACCCGTCCCTTCAGGGACTGGATGCCCAGATAGGATCCGTCCGCCATCCTCATTCTCCATCGCGTTGATTGGCCTTTACCGTCGATCCACAGGGCCCGCGCGTCAAATTGGAGTTTTTAAAGCATCGCTTGAGTGGTCCTGGGGGCGGTTTCGTGGGCGGCCCCGCTCAAGGCATACTTGAGACTTATCAAACAGTCGGCGGCGCGCCCGTCCGCTAGCCTGGGGCCCTTGGCGTGGGACAGGCGCCAGAGTGGACGATGGCAGAGTGGACCATGGCAGAGTGGACGATGGCATTCGGGGAACAATGGTCGCGGCGCGGCATCCTGCGGGCGGGTTTGGGGTTGGGCGTGGGCCTTGCGGTCCCACTGCTGACCGCCTGCGACGACAAGGCCAAGGTGCTCCCCATTCTCAAGGTGGGGGACCAGCGCGGCGGGTTGCAGGCCTTGCTGAGCGCCTATCCGGATGACAAGCCGGGCCTGCCCTACCAGGTGGAATGGGCGCAGTTCCCCAACGCCGCCCCGGTGATCGAGGCGCTGAACGCGCAGGCGATCGATGTGGGCGCGGTGGGTGACGCGCCCTTTGGCTTCGGCCTGGTGGGCAAGGCGCAGATCAAGGCGGTGGCGGCATATCGCTCCAGCGGCCAGGGTACCGCCGTGCTGGTCAAGGGCGATGGCCCGGTCAAGGCGGTGGCGGACCTGTCCGGCCGCACGGTCGCCACCAGCAAGGGCTCCATCGGCCATTTCCTGGTGCTGCGCGCGGTGGCGGAGGCGGGACTGTCGGCGGACAAGGTCACCATCGCCTTCCTGTCGCCCAACGACGCCAAGGCGGCCCTGCTGGCCGGCAGCATCGACGCCTGGGCCACCTGGGACCCCTACACCGCCCTGGGCCAGTTGCATGACGGCCTTAAGGTGCTGGTGGACGCCCAGGGCCGCATGCCCGGCCTGTCCTACCTGTTGTCCACGCCGGCGGCCCTGTCCGCCCGCCGCGACCTGGTGCGCGACTTCGTGGGCCGCGTCAACCGCGCCCGCGACTTCACAAGGGAACAGCCCGACAGATACGCCGCCGTCTTCGCCGAACAGACCGGCGTGCCGGCCGAGGTGGCGGCCCTGATGATCCGCCGCACCAACTTCCAGCCGGTTCCCCTGGACGACGGCATCATCGCCGACCAGCAAAGCGTGGTGGACCAGTTCGCCAAGGTCGGCCTGGGTGGTGATGGCCTGGACGTGCGCACGGCGTTCGAGCGGTCGCTGTAGCGCTATCGCCCGTCGATACGGCGCAGATAGCGCTTGAGGCTGTCCTTGGGCACCTTCAGGTCCTGGACCCAGGCGTCCATGTCGCCGGGATGCCGGCGCATGACGTCGCGGATCCGCTCCTCCGGGATATCCTCGATGTCCTGAAGGATGCTCCACCGCTCCATCAGGCGGTACAGGCTGGTGCGCGACAGGTCCAGCAGTTCGGCGGCGGCCTTGACGTTCCAGCCGCTGGCGTCCAGCGCCGCGACCAGTTCCGCCTGGTCGACCGTCGCCGGGTCGCGGTGCTTGCGCTCTGCCGACCGCGTGGCGGACGAGGGGGCGCGCGGCGCGTCCCCGCCCCGCTCGTTCGCCCCGGTCGCGGCCGCCGAGGGGGCGGCCGCGCGGGACAGCGTCACCGGCGTGCCCAGGCGGATTTGCCGGGCGACGCCGATCAGTTCCCGGATGTTGCCGGGCCAGGGGTGCAGCAGCAGGGACAGCACCCGCGCCGCCGACAGCGTCGCGGGATCGTGGGGCGGCAGGTACGCCTCCTCCCGCGTCAGGAAATGGCGCAGCAGCGGGCCGATGTCGACCCGGCGTTCACACAGGGGCGCCAGGGTGATGACCACCCCCTCCAGCCGGCGGCGCAGCGGCTGGTTGAAGCCCGCGTCGTCCAGGGCCCTGTCCGTCGCCGAGATCACCCGGACATCCGCCTTCTGGTTGCGGGAATCGCCCAGCTTGCGGTATTCGCCGCATTCCAGCGCCCGCAGCAGCATGGGCTGCACCTCCTTGGGGGTGTCGCCCACCTCATCCATGAACAGCGTGGCGCCATCGGCCAGGGCGAACAGCCCGGCCCGTTCCCGGGTGGCGCCGGTATAGGCGCCGGCGGTGGCGCCGAACAGTTCCGCATGGGCCAGCGCCGGCGACAAGGTCGCCATGTTGACGGTGTGCAGCCGCTGCCCCGCGCGCATGCTCAAGGCGTGCAGGGCGGAGGCCACCAGTTCTTTGCCTGTGCCGGTGGGGCCGCTGAGGAACACCGGCAGGTTGGTGGGGGCCGCCTGGCGAACGAGGGCCCAGGCCCCCTGCACGGCGCGGCTGATGCCGATCAGGCCGTGTTTCGCCGCCTCCGTCCGCAGGGGCAGCGTCGCCTCGAAGATGGACAGGATGACACTGTCGGACAGGCAGATCAGGATGTCGGTCCCCAGCTCATCCAGGCTGGCGGTGGTGGGGCCGGTGACGGGGCGGCCGTTGACCGACACCGTCATCCGGCTGTCGGGCGGGGTGATGTCGAAGGTGCCGGCGCCCCGCCGGCGGATGTGCAGCGGCTGGCGCGAGATGTGGCGGTCGTCCAGGGCGCGCTGCTCCCGCCCGTCGGCGGAGCGGAACAGCGGCTCGAACCGGTTCAGGGCGAAGGTGCCGCCGGCCCCCCCGGCCGACAGCGGGGTGATCATGCCTATCATGCCGGGATCGGGGTGCCACACCACGCCCAGGCAGGCGACGGCATGGTCCTGGCCATTCCACGGCGCCGGGCCCTGCAACGTCGGTGACGCCGTCGCGTCACCCTGATGCCAAGTCGTCTGCATGCCCCCACCAAGTCCAAAAACTAACAAATTCTAACAGGACACCCTATCCACGTGCATCCGATGTTAACAGCGTGATAGAAATCGGTCCATGCCTTTAGAACATCAACGAAAGGGGATTACGGCTTGGGGGTGGCCCCTAATGGTAGTATTTATATCGTGATAACGCACGGAACGCGGTTGGGGATTCCGGATGCTCGCGCACAAGATCAGCAAGATCAGCAAGTATGAGATCGGGCCGGTCATCGGCTCCGGCTCCTACGGCACTGTCGTGCAGGCGACCGACCGGGTTTTGAACCGGACGGTGGCGCTGAAAATCCTGCGCCCGGGCGATTCCTCCGCCGGCGACCTGAAACGCCACCTGCGGGAGGCGCGGGCCCTGGCCCGGCTGCAACACCCCAACATCGTCGCCATTTTCGACCTGGAACAGGACGGCGACCAGACCTTCCTGGCCATGGAACATATCGAGGGGGAGACGCTGGCCCTGCGCCTGGCCCGTGGCCCCCTGGCCCTGGATGTGGCGCTGGACATGGCGGCGCAGCTGGCCGACGCCCTGGCGGCGGCGCACGGCCAGGGTGTCGTGCATGCCGACCTCAAGCCGGGCAATGTCATCCTGGACCGGGCGGACCGCCCCCGGCTGGTGGATTTCGGCCTGGCCCGCCTGTCCGCCCCGTCGGCGCAGGACACCCTGGCCGCCGCGACGGAGGCGGAGGGCCTGCGCGGCACGGTCGCCTACATGGCGCCGGAGCTGTTCATGGGGGCGGCCCCCGACACCCGCACCGACATCTTCGCCTTCGGCGCCCTGGTGTTTGAGATGCTGGGCGGCCGCCGCGCCTTCGACGCGCCCAGCGATGGCGCCGTGATGCAGCGCATCCTGAACGGCCGGCCGGAGCGCCTGTCCGCCGCCGTGCCGCCGGCGGTGTGCGACCTGGTGGAGCGCATGCTGGCCGCCGACCCCGCCGCCCGCCCCCCCGCCATGGACCAGGTGCGCGACACCCTGCGCGCCGCCGGGCGCGGCGCCGCCGCCCCGCCGCCCGCCGCCCGCTGGCGCTGGCCGACGGCCCCCGTCCACCGCCTGCTCCGGCGGCTGGTCGCCGCCGCGCCCGGCCTCGGCCAGCCGCGCGCCCGCCGCCGCCTGTGGGCGGCCGGCGGGCTGGCCGGCCTGCTGCTGGCGGCGGTGCTGGGCCTGGTCGCCGCCCAGGGCGGCCTGAACCGCCCCCCCGCCCCGCCCAGCCTGCAATCCATGATCGCCGCCGCCATGGATCGCCTGTATCACTCGGAGGACAAGGGCGCCATCGACGCCGCCGTCAGTGGCTTCCAACAAGTGCTGGCCCGCGACTCCAGCAACGCCGCCGCCACCGCTGGGCTGAGCCTGGCGCTGTTCCGGCGCTATTCGGATCAGCAGCCGGATCCTGTGATTTTGCAACAGGCGGATGCCGCCGCCCGTCTCGCTTTGTCCTTGGACGACCAATTAGCCTTGGCTCATGTCGCCGTGGGCTGGAGCGAATATCATGCCAATATTAAGGATGAATCGATCCGCCAATTTCAGAAGGCTTTAATTCTTGAAGAGGGCAGCGTATTTGCTATTGAAGGGCTGTCCTCAATATATAAAGCAAATGGTTTGCTGGGGTCGGCAATAGAGACGCTGCGGAATGGTCTGGAAAAGCATCCAGATTATTCTGAGTTTTACTTTAAATTGGGTGCTATTTACTTTTCCCAGACAGCCTACGCCCAAGCCGAGGCGATGTTCCGGAAAAGCGTGGAGTTGGCGCCGGACAGTGCCTATGGCTATGCCAACCTCAGCGCGGCGCAGCATATGCAGGGCCGTACGGTGGAGGCCATCCAGACGGTGCAGCGCGGGCTGCGCATCCGGCCGTTGCCGCAACTATACAACAACCTGGGCAATTATTTCTATTTCCTGGGGCAGTATCCCCAGGCGGCGGAGGCGTTTGAGCGGCTGACCCGGGTGGAGGGCTATAGCCAGCATTACATCACCTGGGGCAATTTGGGCGACGCGTATCGCTGGACCCCGGGCAAGGCGGCGGAGGCGGGGGACGCCTATCGCGTCGCCCTGCGCCATCTCGACACCCTGTTGGCCAGTACCCCCCAGGACCCGACCTACAATGTCAAGGCCGCGTTCTACCACGCCAAGCTGGGGGAGGGGGCGGCCGCCCTGCCGGCGCTGGACCGCGCCCTAGCGGGAAATCCAACGCCAAATGTCCTGTTCAATGCCGCCGTCGCCAACGAGGTGCTGGGCCGCCGGGACCAGGCGCTGGACCTGCTGGCCCGGGCGCGGGCGGGGGGCTATGCCGCCAGCGAAATCGACCATGAACCAGAACTGGCGCAACTGCGCCTGGACCGTCGCTATCAACTATCCCTGATCAAGAAGGATGATACCGGTGAGCAATGACAGCGATACCGCGCCAACCTTTTACACCATGAGGCTGGACTTCGATGTCGACCAGATCAGCACAGCGTTGCGCTTCAACCTGCTGCGAAACACAGGATCCGATCCCGGCATACAACCGAACGCTCCAGGAGCCATGCAGACCTCCGGATACGCCGCCGGCGCCTATAACTTGTTCACAAATGATGGCATCAACATCCTGCTCTGTGCCAGCTGCGAGAGAGATGTGGAGCCCGAGATTGACATCAACGGCTTGACCTTGGTGGCTATTCCCGCGCCCTATGGCACCACGGTCTCATCAAACACGTCCAATTCTTTACCGGCCTCCAACGCCTTCTCACCGGATGAGCCGCCCACCCCTCCTACTCCTGCCCCCTTGTGCCCCTATGATGCCGATTTCGCGACCTGTCACTTCGATGATTGGACTCGCTATCCCGTATCTCAGAACTCCAAAGAGCGCGGCGCTGAGTCCTCCACAGACGTGGACGATCCCGACCCAGCCGCATGGCGTCGTTACACGACGTCACTGTCATTCGGTGGGGCTTCGTCATCAACCGGCGAGGTCTTGGACACATCGCCTGAGCCAACCTCGAACCTGACCATCATCGCCAGCTCCGGCCTGTGGCAGATCATGGGCTTCCTCTCGGTGACGATCACAACCGCTGGGGTGGCCAAACACCGGGTCTATACCTTCGACCCGGATTTGATGGTGGGGGGGGTGACGCCTTGACACGCTGGTGGCGCTGGTCGTTCCCGCGACCGGTGCCACTCGCCTGCGTATTCGCGGGGGTGGTGGCTGCGACAACTTGCCAGGGCTGCCTTCGAGGGCTGTCGGACTGCCCGGCGGTGACGGTTGCCGGGCAATGGAGGGGGAGGCCGCCGCCCCATCCTATGGAAACCGCGGCGGTGGTCCATCCTTCTTGACGCGCGATTCCCATGCCGGGCGGGCACCCGGCATGGGATGGCGGCGCCGATCAGGAGCTGAATTTGGTCAGCGTGGGATAGTTCCACCAGGAGAAGCCGCCCCAAGGCACGGTTGAGGCCGTCATCTTCACGGTGAACGCGGCGATGGCGGCATAGCCCTCCGACGACCCGGCAACTGTGGGGGCGACGCCGACGTTCAGCATGGCCGAATTGTACGCGGTGCTGTTGCTGCTGTACCAGCCGCCGACCGTCGAGGAGATGGATTTGAAGGTGTCCAGCTTCAGCGATGCGCCATCGCCGTACCACTGGTAATTGTACCACTTGATGTACTGCGTGGTGTTGGCGCAGTCGAGCGCCGCCAGGGCGGCGTAGAAGTCGGTCGTCACGTCGTAGGGGGAGCCGGTGACGATCAGGCCGTCCACCAGCGACGCCAGGGACTTGATGAAAGCATAGACCTGGGTGGCCGTGGCGCTGTTCTCCATATCGATGTCGATGCCGGTGATGCCATAGTCATTCATGAAGGTGGCGAGGGCGGTGGCGCAGGCCGTGGGGTCGGCGTCGATGCTGGTCCAGTCATTCGGATTGTCCGCGCCCCCGATGGAAATCAGGAATTGGGTTCCGGATTTGGCGGCGGCGGAGACGGGCCCCATGTCGTTATCGGTGATTGTCGACGCGGGAACATTATTGATAACCAATTCATAGCCATTATTGGCCGACTTGAAATGGGCGAAACATAGAATGAACGTCGTGTCCGGCACCGCGAGCGGCACGGCGTAATATTTCTGCGCGGTCACCGTATTGCCGTTCAGCTGATAGGCGGCCGTGGAGCTGGTGTAATACGGCCCCTGGACATAGATCACGTTGCGGACGGGAAGATTGGTGTTGGTCATTTTCGTCTCCATGAGTCTTTAGATTGTGGATTGGGAGGGCCTCATGGCCATGCCGGGCTGGGGCTCTCCCCATGGTGCCGATCACTTCGTGATGGCGTTGCTCACACCGCTGAACGCGCCCGGCACCCGGGACTGCTTGCAGCCATAGCCCGGCCCCCACTGGGCGATGCCGTCCTTGCCGTTGACGTAGGCGATGTCCCACGGGCCCAGGGTGGGGCAGAGCTTCGCCGCCTCTTCCGGGGGCGCCAGGGTCACCACCTTGCCGTCGCTCTGGATGGCGTTCGCCACACCGCTGATGTCCGCCGGCACCGGCGACTGCTTGCAGTCGTAACCCGGACCCCACTGGGCGATGCCGTCCTTGCCGTTGAAATAGGCGATATCCCATTGGCCCATCTTGTTGGCGCGGCAGACTGCCAGGGCCTGCTCCTGGGGCGCGAGGGTGATCTCGCCAGCGGCGGCGGGCTTCGCCATGACGGGCCCGCCGACGGCGGCCAGGGTGGCGATGGACAGGGCGACGGCGCCGGCGGTGCGGAAGCGCGACAGATGGATTTTCTTCATGATGGTCCCCATTCGGATGTGTGTGGAGGAGGCCGGCCCGTGTGGTGTCAGACACGGACACCGGCCCCCGCCGGGTTTGTTGGTGGGCCCACTAACCCCAAGGTGGTGCCACCTTTGGGCGGAACGGCCCCGCTGAGGCCGGCCCGCGCCCAGACCCCAACAGCAACGCCCGTGCCAAGACAATTTTCTTTGAAATTCAAATGATTGTCGGACGGTGCGCCCCCTGTTCCGGCCCGGGCGGACATGTCGGACACGCCGAACACGCGATGATGGCGGCCCGCAGGCGGCCATCCTTGAGAATTATCAAACAATCACAGCACGAGAAGTCCATTGCCGCGATAAACTCCACGGCCTTTAATGGGGAATATCGATCGAAGATCACCACATTTCACATGTAGAATGAGGTGCGGCCTTGTCCCTGACCATAGACGACCCCCAGGCCGTGGCGCTGCCGTCGGCGCCGCGGCAGGCCGGAACGCTCCCAGAGCGGCGGGTGCTGGCCCGGCGGGTGTTGGCCCACCTGGGCAATTCCCGCTGGACGGTGCCGTTGGCCCTGCTGCTGGCCTGGGAAATCGGGTCCCGGGTGGGGCTGGTGCCGGCGCGGGTGCTGGCGGCGCCCAGCGCCGTGCTGACCACCTTCTGGTCCCTGCTGGTGTCGGGGGAGCTGCCGTCCAACCTGCTGGTGTCGCTGGCCCGCGTGGCCACGGGCCTGGGCATCGGCGTGGCGGTGGGCACGGGCCTGGCCGTGGTGGCCGGCCTGTTCCGCCGGGGGGAGACGCTGGTCGACCCGCTGATGCAGATGCTGCGCACCTTGCCCTTCCTGGCGCTGGTGCCGCTGTTCATCGTCTGGTTCGGCATCGGGGAGGTGCCCAAGGTGGCGCTGATCGCCCTGGGCGCCGCCTTCCCGACCTACCTCACCCTGTTCTCCGGCATCCGCGCCATCGAGGCCAAGCTGGTGGAGGCGGGGCGCAGCTTCGGCCTGTCGCGGCTGGAGCTGATCACCAACGTGGTGCTGCCCGGTGCCACCCCCTCCTTCCTGGTCGGCCTGCGCTACGCCCTGGGCCACGCCTGGCTGAGCCTGGTGGTGGCGGAGCAGATCAACGCCTCCGCCGGCCTGGGCTATCTGATCAACAACGCCCGCGACTTCATGCGCACCGACATCATCGTCGTCTGCCTGGGCGTCTACGCCGTCCTCGGTCTTGGCACCGATTTCCTCGTCCGCTTGCTGGAACGCCGCCTCCTGGCCTGGCGTCCCACTTTCCTGGAGCGCTGACCCATGGCTTCCACCGCCGCTTCCGCCGCCGCGTCCCTGACCGCGGGCACCCCCACCGTATCCAGCGACATCCCCACAGGCGGGACCACCACAGGCGGAACGGCCGTGCGGGTCCGGGGCTTCACCCGCAGCTTCGGTGACGTCACCGTGCTGCGCGACCTGGACCTGGACATCGCACCCGGTGAATTCGTCGCCCTGCTGGGACGCAGCGGGTCGGGCAAGACCACCCTGCTGCGCACCCTGGCCGGCCTGGACGCCGCCCCGGCGGAGCAGGTCTCCACCCCCGGCGCCCGCGCCGTCGTCTTTCAGGAGCCGCGCCTGCTGCCGTGGAAACGGGTATGGCGCAACGTCACCCTGGGCCTGAAGGGTGGGCGGGGCCGCGCCCAGGCGGCGGCGGCCCTGGAAGAGGTGGGCCTGGGCCACCGGGTCGACGCCTGGCCCGCCACCCTGTCGGGGGGGGAGGCGCAGCGCGCCGCCCTGGCCCGCGCCCTGGTGCGCGAGCCGCAATTGTTGCTGCTGGACGAACCCTTCGCCGCGCTGGACGCGCTGACCCGCCTGCGCATGCACCAGCTGGTGCTGTCGCTGTGGCGGGCGCACCAGCCGGCCGTGCTGCTGGTCACCCACGACGTGGATGAGGCCATCGCCCTGGCCGACCGCATCCTGGTGCTGGCCGATGGCCGCCTGGCGGTGGAGGAGAGGGTGACCCTGGCCCGCCCGCGGGAGGTGGGGCCGGAGTTCCAGGCCCTGCGCCGCCGCCTGCTGGGTCATCTCGGGGTGGAGCAGCCGGCGCCGCGCGACAGCGCGCCCCTGACCTTCATCCCGCCGGCCCCGCCCGCCGCCGGCATCCGCCGGACCTGGAACCGGCCGGCGCCGGTGAACGGCCATGGCGTTCCCCATAATGGCGCCAATGGCGCCCAGACCAATGGCGCGCAAGTCGCCGGGGGGCTGTGATGACCGCCGCCGCCCTGCGCCGCGTGCCGGTGGAAGAGGGGGAACGGCCGGCCCTGGACGGCCCGGAGCTGGATGCCGTGCTGGCCGGCCTGACGGCCGAGTTCGCCGCCGGCGCCGCCCAGCATGACCGCGACGGCAGCTTCCCCTTCGAGAATTTCGCGAGCCTGCATGCCAAGGGGCTGCTGGGTCTGACCGTGGGGCCCGCCTGGGGCGGTGCCGGCGCCGACCTCGCCACCGCCCTCAAGGTGGTGCGGGCGGTGGCCAAGGGCGACCCCGCCACCGCCCTGGTGGTGGTGATGCAGTACCTGTTCCACGCCTCCCTCTGGGCGTCGGTGGACCAGCGGGCGATCCCGGAGGCGCTGTACGCCCGGGTGGCGCGCGACGCGGTGGAGAATGGGGCGCTGATCAACGCGCTGCGGGTGGAGCCGGATTTGGGCACGCCGGCGCGCGGCGGCCTGCCGGCCACGGTGGCGCGGCGCACGGCCGACGGCTGGGCCCTCAGCGGCCACAAGCTCTATTCCACCGGCATCCCGGCGCTGACCTGGCTGGTGGTCTGGGCCCGCACCGATGAGGCGGAGCCGCGCGTCGGCGGCTTCCTGGTGCACCGCGACAGCCCCGGCATCCGCGTGGTGGAGACCTGGGACCATCTGGGCCTGCGCGCCAGCGGCAGCCATGACGTGATCCTGGAGGATGTGCCCACGCCCTTCGACCATGCGCTGGATTTGCGCAAGCCGGGGGAGCTGGCCCCGCGCGACGCCGTGTTCGGCGCCTGGGCCGCGGTCCTGACCGCCGGCATCTATGACGCGGTGGCGGAGGCGGCGCGCGACTGGCTGATCAGCTTCGCCCGCCAGCGGGTGCCCAGCAACCTGGGGGCGGCGCTGTCCACCCTGCCGCGCTTCCAGGACGCGGTGGGCACCATCGACGGCCTGCTGCTCAGCAACCGCGTCCTGCTGGCCGCCGCCGCCAAGGGCGAAACCAGCACGGTGGAATCCGGCCTGGTGAAGCACCTGGTGACGGAGAACGCCATCCAGGCGGTGGAAACGGCGGTGCGCCTGACCGGCAACCCCGGCACCACCCGCCACAATCCCCTGGAGCGGCATTACCGCGACGTGCTGTGCGGCCGCATCCACACCCCCCAGGCCGACGTGGTGCTGACCGGCGCCGGCCGCGCCGCCTTCGCCGCGGCCGCCGGCGCCTGAGCGCCCCCTTATCCCTTTTGGCCCCTTCCCGGAGGACCCATCCCCATGTCCCACACCCTGCAGTTCATCGGCTTCATCGGTTCGCAGGACGGCTCCGAAATCCGGCCGGCCAGCGGCCCGGTCATCGACCGCGACTATGTCGGCACCGTCGCCCGGGCCCATGAGTACGCCGGCTTCGACCGGGCGCTGATCGCCCATTCCAGCGCCTCGCCCGATGGCTTCCAGATCGCCGCCTATGCCGTGCAGCAGACGGAACGCCTGAAGGTCCTGCTGGCCCACCGTCCCGGCTTCGTGGCGCCCACCCTGGCCGCCCGCCAGCTGGCGTCGCTGGATCATTTCAGCCAGGGCCGCCTGGCCGTGCACATCATCACTGGCGGGTCGGATGAGGAACAGCAGCGCGACGGCGATTTCCTGACCAAGGCGGAACGCTACGCCCGCACCGACGACTATCTGGACGTGGTGCGCAAGGTGTGGACCAGCACGACGCCCTTCGACCATGACGGCCCATACTACAAGTCCCGTGGCTCGCACTCGTACGTGCGGCCGGTCAACGGCACGCTGCCGGTCTATTTCGGCGGGTCCTCGGACGAGGGCATCGCCGTGGCCGGCAAACACGCCGACGTCTACGCCCTGTGGGGGGAGCCGCTGGACGACGTGCGCGAGACCATCGCCAAGGTGCGGGCGGCCGCCGCCCTGCACGGCCGGCAGGACCAGATCGAATTCAGCCTGTCGCTGCGTCCCGTCCTGGGCCGGACGGAGGAGGAGGCCTGGGCCAAGGCCGACCGCATCCTGGAGGAGGCCAAGCGCTTGCGGGCCAGCCAGTCGACCTTCAAGCCCATCCGCGCCGGCGAACCGCAGAACGTGGGCTCCCAGCGCCTGCTGGCGGCGGCGGCCGGCGGCCGGGTGCGCGACAAGCGGCTGTGGACGGAAATCGCCGCCCTGACCGGGGCGCAGGGCAACTCCACCGGCCTGGTCGGCACGCCGGAGCAGGTGACGGAATCGCTGCTGGATTATTATGATCTGGGGGTCCGCACCTTCCTGATCCGGGGCTTCGACCCGCTGGTCGACGCCATCGAGTATGGCCGCGAGCTCATTCCCCGGGTGCGCCAGGCGGTGGCCGCGCGGGAGGCGGACGCCCGGACATCGGTGGCGGCCGAATGACCGCCATCCGTGTCGCCAGCCAGCTGACCGAGCCGATCAACGCCGAGGTGCTGCGCCGGGTGAGTGCCGAGACGGGGGAGGGGACGGTTGAGCTGATCACCCTGCCCCGGGGCGTGCCGGCGGACTGGCCGCGCGAGGCCGACGTCTTCGTCGCCGCCCCCTTCCGGCGGGCCGGCGGCGACCTGCCGGCCCAGCCGCCGGGCTGGCCCTTCAACCTGCGCTGGGTGCAGCTGATCTCCGTCGGCATCGACTTCTATCCCGACTGGTTGTTCGACGGCCCGGTGGTGACGGCGGCCAAGCGCTCCTCCGCCACGGCCCTGGCCGAGTTCTCCCTGGCGGCCATCTTCGCGGCGGCCAAGCGCTTTCCCGAGGTCTGGATCCGCCAGGCGTCGGACTGGCGGCCCACGCCCCTGGGGTTGGTGGAGGGGGCCACGCTGGGCATCGTCGGCTTCGGCGGCATCGGCCAGGCGCTGGCGCCCAAGGCCCTGGCGCTGGGCATGAAGGTGGTGGCCATCCGGCGCGGGCCCGGCGACCTGGGGGTTCCGGGCGTGGAGCGGGTGGACAGTGTCGCGGAGTTGTTCGCCCGGGCCGACCATGTCGTGCTGGCGGCCCCGGCGACGGCGGAGACGCATCACCTGGTCAACCGGGCGGTGCTGGCCCAGGCCAAGCCGGGCCTGCACATCGTCAACGTGGCGCGGGGCGCCCTGATCGATGACCAGGCGCTGTTGGAGGCGCTGGGCGACGGCCGGGTGTCGCTGGCCACGCTGGACGTCACTCATCCGGAGCCCCTGCCGGATGGCCATCCCTACTACAGCCACCCCCGGGTGCGCCTGTCGCCCCACACCTCCGTCTTCACGCCGGACACCCACGCCAACCTGGCGGCCCAACTGTCCCACAACCTCATCCGCTTCCGCCGGGGAGAGCCGCTGGAGGATGTGGTGGACCTGGCGCGCGGTTACTGACTGAAAGTATCGACGTATGACGCTGATTTCACGCCGTGCCGCCCTGCGGGGGCTGGCCGTGGGCGCCTTGTCCCTGGGACCGCTGGGTCTGGTTGGCTGCGGCCGCAAGAAGGATGCGGAGCTGGCCAGTGTCACCCTGCGGGCGGCCACTTACCGGGGCAACCCGGATTCCTTCTTCGAACAGGCGGGCGTGGCCGATACGCCCTACACCCTGGAAACGGCGCAGTTCGCCGGCGGCAACCTGATCGCCGAGGCCATCAACGCCCATTCGCTGGACGTGGGCGGCATGAGCGAGATACCGCCCATCTTCATCGCCGCCGCCAACCCCCTGGTCCGCATCGTCGCCGTGCTGCAAGGTGACGTGAACAACCAGGTGGTGCTGGTGCCGGCCGACAGCCCGGTGCGGACGACGGCGGACCTCAAGGGGCGGCGGGTGGGCTATGTCCGCGCCACCACCTCGCAATACATGCTACTCAAGATCCTGAAGGAACAGGGCCTGACCTTCGCCGACATCACGCCGGTGGCGCTGTCGCCGCAGGACGGCCTGGCCGCCTTCCAGCAGGGCAGCCTGGACGCCTGGGTCATCTACGGCGTGGTGGTGCAACTGGCCCGCCAGGCCGGCGCCCGGGTGCTGACCACCGGCCTGAACCGCCTGTCCGGCAACTACCTGGTGGCGGCGTCCAAGGACGCGCTGGCCGACCCGTTGAAGAAGCGGGCCATCGCCGACTATCTCCAGCGCTATGCCAAGACCCTGGCCTGGATCGAGGCGGATTACACCCGCTGGGCCCATATCCGCGCCCAGCTAACCAGCATCCCCGAGGCCGCCTACATCCAGGAATATCACGAGCGCAGCGCCGGCTACCGCCTTCTCCCCGTCAGCGACGCCGCCATCGCCTCGCAACAGGATGTGGCCGACACCTTCGCCGCCGCCGCCGTGATCCCGGCGCCGGTGGACGTCCGCCCGCTGTGGGATGACAGCCTGCACGACGTGCTGGCCAAACTCTGAGGGTGGCGGATGTCGGCAGAAATGTTGCTTCGTCCGGCGACCTGATCTAAGCCTACGCCATCGCGAAAAGCGACCGCTGGAAGCATGCCCCGCCTCCTGCCGGTCGAGTACACGTCAGCCCTGCTTTTTGGCATGGTTCGGCCAGCGTCTCCCAAACAGCTGCCAATAGCCTTCGGGCTAGCGGTGTTTGTCGGCATCGATCGATGCCAAGAGATGGTTGGAGCGCGATGATGAAGGCAATTCAGTTTAACGAGTATGGCGGCCCCGACGTGCTTCATGGCGTCGATGTCGAGGCGCCACATGCCGGCCCCGGCGAAGTCAGGATCAGGGTTCGTGCCGCGGGGGTGAACCCGTCGGACTGGAAGCGTCGCGAAGGCCAGTATCGCGCGTTCGAGGATGTCGACTTCCCCGCTGGGCTCGGCGTGGAGGGCGCTGGTGTCGTTGACGAGGTCGGACCCGGCGTGACGGGTGTCACCATCGGCGACAGAGTGTTCGGGTTCGGCCGGAACATGATGGCCGAGCAGGCGATCCTCACCCATTGGGCCAAGAAGCCCGATACCCTGTCGTTCGAGATTGCGGCCGGTCTGCCTGTCGTGTCGGACACCGCCACGCGGGCGCTGGATCAGGTCGGCGTGGCAGGGGGGCAGACCCTGCTGGTCAGCGGGGCCGCCGGGGGCGTGGGGACGGCGATCATCCAACTCGCCCGCCTGCGTGGCATCAGGGTGATCGGTACCGCGCGTGCGACGAAGCATGACTATCTGCGCGGGTTGGGCGCCGTTGCGATCCCGTATGGGGAGGGGCTGGAGGAGCGCGTGCGCGCGTTGATGCCGGACGGCGTCAACGCGGCGATCGATGTCGCCGGCTCCGGAATCATCCCCGAACTGATCCGGATTGTTAGGGATCCTGCGCGCGTCCTTTCCGTCGCCGACTTCTCGGCCGAGGAATATGGCGCCAAATTCTCGCATGGGCCGCCGGTCGATCCGGCACGCCTGTTGACTGCGATGGCCGAGCTGTGTGCGGCCGGGTCGTTTACGCTACACATCGACCGGACCTTCCCGCTGGATCGGGCGAAGGAGGCGCAGGAGGTCAGCCAGGCGGGCCGGGTCACCGGCAAGCTGGTCGTTTGTGTCGATTAGGGTGACAACCGACAGGGTGTGCCCCGGCACGGCTCCCTGGGCACCCGAAATTTTTTCTGCCCCCATGTCACACGCCCATCAGGCCATCTCGTCTTTGGGTCATGCGATGACGCATGATCCGGATGGAGATGAAGATGAGCACGCACACCCCCCGCCTGAACAACGCCTTCAAGCTGGCGCCCGACACGATCAAGGGCATGATAGCCGTTGAGGCCGCCATCCAGGCCAGCGGCCTGGAACCGGCACTGTTGGAACTGGTGAAGATGCGGGCGTCGCAGATCAACGGCTGCGCCTTCTGCCTGCACATGCACGCCACCGACGCCCGCAAGCACGGGGAGAGTGAGATGCGCCTGTACCTGCTGAACGCCTGGCGGGAGTCCTCGCTGTATTCCGAGCGGGAACGGGCGGCCCTGGCCTGGACGGAGGCGCTGACCCGCGTGGCCGACACCGGCGCCCCGGACGGGGACTACGCCCTGGTGAAGGCCAACTTCACGGACGTGGGGCAGGTGCAGCTGACCCTGGCCATCGGCGCCATCAACCTGTGGAACCGCCTGCAGGTCGGCTTCCGCGCCGCCCATCCGCCCGTGGTTCACGCCGGCGTGGCGGCCGCGTAGTGGGCGCGGGGGACGCCACCGCGATCTTCCAGGCGCAGCGGCCCCGGCTGGTGCGCCTGGCCTATCGCATGCTGGGCTCACTGGCGGAAGCCGAGGATGTGGTGCAGGACGCCTATCTGCGCTGGTCCCAAGCCGATCACGCGGCGGTGACCGTCCCCGCCGCCTTCCTGTCCCGCATCGTCACCCGCCTGTGCCTGGACACGCTGAAGTCGGCGCGGATGCGGCGAGAAACCTATGTCGGCGCCTGGCTGCCCGAACCGCTGGCCGGCAGCGATGAGGAGGGCGGCGAAGACGATTTGTCGCTGACGCTGATGATGGCGCTGGAGCGGCTGTCGCCCCTGGAGCGGGCGGCCTTCCTGCTTTACGACGTCTTTGGCGTGGCGCTGGATGAGGTGGCGGGCACCCTGCGCCGCGACGCGGCGGCGGTCCGCCAACTGGCTGTCCGCGCCCGCCGCCATGTCCAGGCGGCCCGTCCCCGTTATCCCGTGGCGCCGGAGGAGGGGGAGCGGATCGCCCAGGCCTTCTACGCCGCCTCTCACTTCGGCGATGTTGACACGCTGCGCGGCTTGCTGGCCCAGGACGTGGTGCTGCATGCCGACGGCGGCGGCAAGGTCCATGCCTTCCGCAACCCCATCCGCGGGCTGGAGCATATCGTCCGCCTGTTCGGCAGCCTGTTCCGCAAGGGGGCGTTCCAGTCCGCCGTGCTGATCCGCCCCCTGCGCATCGACGGACTGCCCGGCTATGTCAGTGTGGAGCGCGGGGCCGTGCTGCAGACCACCGCCTTCGCCATCGAGGATGGGCGCATCACCGCCATCTACGTCACCCGCAACCCCGACAAGCTGGCCCGCATCGCGGAAGGGGTGGGATTGGGTACAACGGGCCAGCCGGTTGCGGCGGTGTTCAATTGATCTCCCTGAAACAATGTTCTCAGGGTCGATAATATAATTTCCATTTGCTGGAGACAAAGACAGGAAGGCGTGGATCCTTTATCGTCCCGATACAGCACCGTGACTATCTGACGGAGCGCCAAATAAAACGCGCGACGCTTGGGATATAGGGATGGGGTGGGGGCGTTGACATCACATAAGTCAGGGCGGGGGGCTTCCCCTGCCACGCGGCCGTCGCGCAAGGCCTTCATCTCGCCTCGCCGGGCAACAACATCCCGCGCGCTGCTGGCCGCCTTGGCGCTGAGCGTCGCCGGCGTGGTCCTGTCCGCCTGCTCGATCGGTGGCGGGGCCGGGGATCGCGCCGTGGACGCCGCTGGCGGCGCGGCGGCGGGCCGGGGGGCGCAGGGGCCCTTGGCCCTGGCTATGCGGGCCGGCGTGGACGCCATCAATGAGGGCGACGCCCCCCGCGCCAACCAGGAATTCAACCTGGCCATCGCCCGTGACCTGAAGAATCCGGCCCTGCATGCCGCCAATGCCCTGGCCTATCAACTGCGCATGCGGGCGGGTGAGCGCGATCTGTTCGATTTGGCCGAAACCGGATACCTGATCGCGCTGGAGCAACGGCACGATTTCCAAAGTGCAGCCCTGCAACTGGCCCATCTGTATTTCGACAGCCACCGCTATCCGCAGGCCCAGCGGGCCGCCGCCTATGCCCTGAAGCTGGATGGTGGCAGCACCGAGGCGCTGTATCTGCTGGCCGGCGCCTCCTACTACCTGGGTGACGCCGAAATGGCGCTGTGGGCCATCGACCGGGCGCAGGCCCTGGCGCCGCAGGACCTCGTCGGCATCCGCATACTGCCCGCGATCTATGCCCAGGCCGGCCTGATCAGTGAGGCGCAATCCTTCCTGGACGCCCACCGCGATGTGCTCGGCACCCAGGGCGGGGAGAACTTGGGGCGCAGGGTGGGCGAGTGGAAGGTGGCGTATGAGACCGCCGTGGCCGCCGGCAAGCCGTCCGAAGCGCCAGCATCGGAGGCCAAAACCGCCGATGCGAAGGCCGCCAAGGCGGCGGAGGCCCCGAACCAGGGCCCCCTGGCCTATGCCTGGTCCGACTGTCCGCAGCAGGTGACCGACCGTGCCGCGTCGGCGGCGCCGGCTGCGGCGGGCGAGGGCAAGACCGCCGATGAAACGGCCGCCCTGGCGGCGCTGCCGTCGCCCTGCCGGGGGCGGGGCATGCCCCGGATGGCGGTCGTTGACGTCACCATCGTGCGCACCGACGACGTCGCCACCAGCAGCCATGGCATCAATCTGCTGGACAGCCTGGCCCTGACCGTCCAGCGCAGCGCCACGCGGACGGTGACCAAGACCACGGGCGAGCCCGACAGCACCACCACCGTCCTGACCAGCACCGTCGGCCTCGGCACCTCGGCGGCTGGCGCCATCGCCTATTCCCTGAACCTGGCCAATGTCGGCGGGCAGCGGGCGGAGGTGATCGCCAAGCCCAGCCTGATCATGCTGGACCGGCAGCCGTCGCAATTCTTCTCCGGTTCCAACGTTTCCATCGGCGTGGCCGCCAATTCCGGCGGCACCAGCTCGCTGGAGCAGATCAACATCGGTGTCAGCCTGTCGGTGACGCCGACCTTCATCAGTGACGACCAGATCCTGCTGAACGTGAAGGCGGTGCGAACCCTGTTCGAGCCGATCACCACCACTTCGTCCACCTTCTCACAATCGCTGGAGGTGTCGCGCAACATGGTGTCGGCGGCGGCCAATGTCCGGGTGAACGAAACCCTGGTGCTGTCGGGTCTCACCGCCCATGAAACCGCCAGGAACAAATCGGGCGTTCCCTTGCTGAAGGACGTGCCGGGGGTGCAGTACCTGTTTTCCAGGGATACGACGGAACTGGTCGACCAGACGGTGCTGATCCTCATCACGCCCCGGGCGATCACCAATTACGGGCAGGCGTTGGACCAGATCGACGCCCTGAAGGACGACGGCAAAACCGAACCCAAGCTGCTGCGGGAAACGCGCGCCCGCGCGCTGAAGGAGCTGGGCGGGCGCTGGCCCACACTGTACGAACTCATCCATGTCCTGGACCGGAACGCCCGGGCGTTCGACGTCAGAAGCACCGACATCCGCTTCGACGACTGGCAGAAGCCGCCGCACCTGCAGCGCGTCCTGAAGGATGTGGCGGATGCGCTATATTTCTAATTTCCACACAATGTTGACGTTCAATAACCGGTTGCTTGAGTGAAACTCGTTTTTATCGAACTGTGAAATCGGCGATCCCTGGGGGACAGGAACGGCGGTAGGCCGTTCCCCACACCATCCAGAGGCGCCCGATCCCTTACGGCCCATGCCGGGGGAAGAATGGGCGCCCAGTCGCGGAGCGTCATTCCATGGTTCGTCGGGCATCGCTTTCCCCCATCGCCGTCTCGTCCCTGCTGGTGGGGGCCGCGCTATGCGCCCTGTCGGCACCCGCCTTGGCCCAGGCCAATGCCGCACCGGCGACGCCGGACGCCGGCGCCTCCGCCGATCTGGAGGCGGGCGGCGGCATCGCCGACATCGTGGTGACGGCGGAAAAGCGGCAGACCCGTTTGCAGGAAACGCCCATCGCGCTGTCGGCTTATGGCGCCGACGCCATCCAGGACCAGCACATCAGCACGGTGCGCGACCTGGCGGGCCTGGTGCCGGGCCTGACCGTGCCGCGCGGCGGCATCACGCCGACGACGCAGCTGTTCTTCCTGCGCGGGATCGGTGAGACCGATCCGATCTTCGACCCCGCCATCGCCCAGTATGTGGACGACGTGTACATCCCCCGCTCCATCGCCGCCTCGCCCCTGCTGGCGGAGCTGGAACGGGTGGAGGTGCTGCGCGGTCCCCAGGGCACCCTGTACGGCCGCAACACCAGCGCCGGCGCCATCCGCTATATCACCCGCGACCCGAATGAGGAGGTGCGCCTGGCGGTGGATGCCGGCGTCGGCACCTGGGGCGCGTTCGAGAGCCACGGCTATGTCTCCGGCCCGCTGATCGACAACAAGCTCTATGCCAGCCTGGCCTATGGCCATGAGCAGCATGACGGCTACACCCGCGACCCCACCATCAACAAGGATGTGAACGACCTGAACGTGGACAGCGCCAGGGCCAAGCTGCGCCTGCAGGCGACGGAGGATCTGGACATCCAGTTGACCCTGGACGCCAAGCGCGACCGTTCCACCACCGCCTATTACACGCCCAAGAACCAGCCGGGTGGCGGCTTCGACCCGTCCCTGTCGTTCGCGGAGCCCAACCCGCAGAACAACTCCAACTCCGGCGGCGCCGCGCTGCGCATCACCCAGGCGCTGGGCGACACGCTCACGCTGAAATCCATCACCGCCTACCGCCTGTTCGGCCAGGCGCCGGTGGTCTACGACAATGATGGCGAGGCGGCGGTCAAGCAGGTCAACTACATCCATTATTATGAGAATGAACTGACGCAGGAGTTCCAGGCCAATGGCAGCTGGGGACCACTGGACTTCACCAGCGGCCTGTTCTACCTGCACGAAAACTTCTCCTCCGACCGTAACGGCTTCAGCTATCCCAGCCTGGCCAACCCGCCGCAGGACCAGGTGGGCAACACCAAGACCGACAGCTACGCCGCCTATGGCCAGGGCGATTACCACATCACCGACAAGCTGACGGGCACGGCGGGCCTGCGCTACACCATCGAAAGCCGCCACTTCACCTATCAGCAATTCGATGACGATCTGGCCGGCAACCGCATCACCGATGCCGCCGGCAACCCCATCGTGCCGGCCACCGCCACCAACAAGGCCGGCGCCTTCCAGACCAAGTCGGACGCCACCTGGTATTCGCTGACGCCGAAATTCGGCGCTTCCTACCAGTGGACGCCGGACCTGCTGACCTATGTCAGCATCGCCAAGGGCTTCAAGGCCGGCGGCTTCGATAACCGCGCCAGCGCGCTGATCAACGCCCAGCTGCCCTACCAGCCGGAAAAGGTGCAGACCTATGAGGTGGGCGTGAAAAGCCAGTGGTGGGAGCGGCGGGTGCTGGTCAACCTGGCGCTCTATTACAACGACTACACCGACCTGCAGGCGACGGCGACCGACCCCGCCACCCTGCGCTCCCGCCGCCTGAACGCGGCGTCGGCCCACACGGAAGGGTTCGAGCTGGAAACCACCCTGCAGCCCTTCGAGGGTTTCCGCTGGGACAACTCCGCCAGCTACACCCTGGCGCTCTATGACCAGTTCCTGAACTACGCCGGCATCGGCACCAGCGCCACGGGCAACCGCCTGCCCTTCGCCCCGCGCTGGACCTTCCGCACCGCCCCCACCTACACCCTGCCGTTGAAGGTGCCGGGGCAGGCCCAGGTGGGCCTGGACGCGCAATACCAGACCCAGTCTTACTCCGACATCGCCAATTCCTGGCAGGTGGCGATCCCGGCGCAGTGGAACGTCAATCTGTTCGCCAAGTACACGACGGAGGACGACCGCTGGACCTTCTCCGCCACCGTGCGCAACCTGGCCGACCGCCGTCTGCCCCAGAGTGGCAGCTATTCCGCCTCGGCCGCCGGCACCGTCTGGACCTATGTTGAAAGCCCGCCGCGCACCGTGTTCTTCAAGGTGGGGTATAAGCTTTAGGCGCCGCCGGGTGGCGCCAAGGTCAGGAAGTGGGGCGGCACATGGTCGGTCAGCCATACGCCGTTGTCCGCCTGATGGAAGGTCAAACCCTGGGTGTGCATGCCCAGGGCGTCCACCCTGAACAGGGCGGGCTTGCCATGCCGCTGCCCCACCTTCAGCGCCGTCGCCTCATTCGCCGACAGGTGAACCTGTTGGCGCGCCTGTGGCGTCAGGCCCTGGGCCAGGATGGCATCGACGAACCGGGTCGCCGTTCCGTGGTAGAGCACGGCCGGCGGCTGACGGGCGGAGAGGCCGAGATCAACGGTGACGGAATGGCCCTGCGCCGCCCGGATGCGCATGCCGTCCTCCGACAGGGAGAAGCGCTTCTTGTCGCTGGTGGCCACGGCCGCCAAGACGTCGTCGCGACTGAACGCGGTGCCGCTCGCATTGCCCTTGGTCACCAGTTCCTCGATCAAAGCCCAGCCTTGTGGATCCAAGGACAGACCGATGGCATCGGGCTTGTGCCGCAGGACGAAGCTCAGGAATTTGCTGAGATGGATGGGATCAGGGGCCATGACGGAGATTGTCCTACGCGTCGATGATACGGATATTCTCTTTTTGCAATCAATGTCATAGCATCGGCCTTTGAGCAATCTCGGGGGCGGGGTCATGCGTGGGCTGGCCATGTCCGGCTTCCGATTCGAGGATCCGCCTGTTGCGATCTATCGCTTCGATGTGACGGAGGTCTTCATCCGCAGGGGCACAGAGACGGGGGAGGTCATCCTGTCGCGCAAGTCCAGAGACTGGTCTGGATTCCGCGCCGCCCTTTGACGGTGTGGAGGTTCCGGCGGATTTCCTGTGAACAGGATCGCGATCCCTTGGCCGGATGGGATGAGCGACGCGGCTTCTGTTGCACGCGGCGGTTTCGAAGGGACCGATCCTGTCGGGCGTCATGCGAAGGTCGCGCAAAATATCCGACGCCGTTCAGGTGAGGTTCAGCGCCGGCGGTTATGCCTGTTCGGCCGCCATATCGAATGGCGGGGTTCCCACAGGAGACCGCAATGAAGCAGATATCTTTGCGTGCCGCCGTCATCGTGTTCGGAGCGGGCACGCTGACCTTGTCCGGCCTCGCCTACGCGGCCGGGTCGCTCAAGGCCTCGACGAACAAGGATCTTGTCGACGCGATGCATGGCGAGGCATTCGCCGCCTTCAAGTACCTCGCCTATGCGGATGCCGCCCGTGCCCACGGGCACCCGGAAGTGGCCGAGCTTTTCGAGCGAACCGCCAAGGTCGAGCGGGACGAGCATTTCGTGGAACACGCGAAACGCGTCGGCTTGGTCGGCACCGACGTCGAAAACCTCCGCGATGCCATCAAGGGGGAAAGCTACGAGACGAGCGATATGTACCCGGCGATGGCGCGGCGCGCCGAGGTCGTCGATGACAAGGACGCCGCTTGGCATTTCGAGGAAGTTGGCGGCGATGAAGCCAAGCATCGCGATGCGTTCCAGGCCGCCCTTGCCAAGATTTCCGCCAACTGAGCCTCCCTTCGAAGGAAATTCGCCATGATCATGATTCGAGTTGCCGTCGCATCCGTCTTGCTGACCCTAGCCGCTGGTACGGCGTTGGCCTCCGAGGAAGAGCGGAAGTCCTGCTCCATCCCCCCGAACGCCGCCAAGGTGGCGCCGTTGAGCAAGGATGAGATCCGGGCCAAGCTGGCGAACGAGGGCCTGACCGACATTCGCAGTCTCAAGGAAGAGAATGGCTGCCTGGAGGCCAAGGGCATCGACAAGTCCGGTAAACGGTTCGAGGTTTATGTCGACCCGGTGACCGGCGCGATCGTTGGTCGCGAGTGAACCGGTGGGGGACACCATGATGGACGCCACCGTGTCTCCGCGCGAAAAGCCAGCCACGGTTCCCGTATGGGACCCGCTGGTTCGATTGGGCCACTGGACACTGGTCGCGGGGTTCGCGACGGCGTTCATCGCCGAAGAGGGCAAGTCCCTCCACCAAGTGGCCGGCTACGTCGTCGCCTCCGTTGTCGCCGTGCGATTGGTGTGGGGCTTCATCGGGCCCGAAAGCGCGCGGTTTATCAACTTCGTTCCTGGCCCGAAACGTCTGATGGGCCATTTGCGCGATCTCGCTGGGGGACGGGAGCGTCGCCATATTGGACATAATCCGGCGGCCGGGGCCATGATAGTCGCGCTGCTGGGGCTGATGGCGCTGCTCTCCGTTACCGGATGGATGCTGACCAGCGACCGTTTCTATGGAGCGGAGTGGCTGGAGGAACTCCATGGTGGGGCGGCGAACCTGGCGCTGGGCTTGGTCTGCCTGCACGTCTTGGGCGCCGTATACGAAAGCGTCAGGCATCGCGAGAATTTGCCATGGGCTATGGTTACTGGACGAAAACGGGCCTCATGAGATGTGCCATTGTGGCGTTTCTCCTGTTCCTGCCCGTTCCTTCCAAGGCGCTGTCCGACAAGGAACAGGAAACAGCCCGTCGCGCGCTTCGGGCTGGTGAGGTCTTGTCGCTCGACCACATCCTTGACCGGGCCCGCGCCGAGCACCCCGGACAACTTCTCGGCGTTCATCTCGAGGAGGAGGATGGCCAACTTGTTTACGAACTCCGTGTGCTTGGGCCGGGCGGGCATATCGGCGAGTGGCTTTATGATGCGAGGACGGGTGCGCCGATTAAATCGGCGCACCCGGATACCCCTCCTTCCGACAAGGATGACTGATGCGACTGCTGCTGGTGGAGGACGAGCCCACGCTCGCGGCACAGATCCGCGGCGCGTTGTCGTCCTCCGAATTCGCCGTCGATCTCGTCGGTGACGGTGAGGACGCTTGCCTGCTTGGCGGCACCGAGCCCTACGATGGCGTGGTGCTCGACCTCGGGCTCCCGAAACTCGACGGCCTCGCCGTGCTCCGCCATTGGCGCCAGCACGGTATCAAAATGCCGGTGCTTGTCCTGACGGCACGGGCGGATTGGCACAGCAAGGTGGAGGGGTTGAACGCCGGGGCGGACGACTATCTCGGCAAGCCGTTCATCATGGAGGAACTGGTCGCCCGTATGCGCGCCCTGATCCGTCGCTCCATGGGCTTCACCGCGTCCGTAATCGCTTGCGGCCCGATCTCGCTCGATGCCGCCGCTGGCAGGGTCCTGGTTGACGGGAGTCCCGTCACCCTGACGGGTCGTGAATTCCGGCTTCTTGACTATCTCATGCACCGACAGGGCCACATCGTTTCGCAACGGGAACTCGCGGAGCATATCTATGACCTCGAAGACGAGCGGGAATCGAATACGATCGAAGTCTTCATCGGTCGCATCCGTCGCAAGCTCGGGGTTGATGTCATCAAGACCATCCGTGGCTTGGGCTACCGGCTGGAGGGAACTTGACCCCGCTGTCCCGTCTATCGTTGAAAACGCAACTGCTCACCGGCTCCATCCTCTGGATCTCGATGGCTTTGCTGGTCACCGGCTTCGTGTTGGCCTCGCTTTTCAGGTCTCATATCGAACGCCGGTTCGACGCGGAATTGTCCACCCATCTCGATCAGCTATTGGCGGGGCTCCAGTTACAGGACAAGGGCGGCTTCGCGTTGGGCCGTCCGATGACCGACCCGCGATTTGATCGCCCCTATTCCGCCCTCTACTGGCAGGTCGATGGGCCGGGCGGCTCCTTGCTGCAATCCCGGTCACTGTGGGACTGGACACTCGCCTTGCCCAAGGACTCGCCCGCCGATGGCGAGTTGCATCGCCACGTCCTGCCCGGCCCCAACGGTCAGCGCTTGGTCGCGGTGGAACGAAGCGTGACTTTCCCGGGACGGCGTGAGCCTGTTCGGGCCGCCGTGGCCGGTGACCTCGGCGTTGTCGAAAGGGCGACATCGGAGTTCGTCCGTATATCGGCCCTCGCGCTCGGTACGCTCGCCATCGGGTTGATGCTCGCGGCCGTGTTCCTGGTCCTTGCGACCCTGCACCCCCTGGGCCGGTTGCATCGGGCGTTGGCGCTTGTCCGGCAGGGACAGGCATCGCGGTTGGAAGGTCACTATCCCTCCGAGGTGCAACCGCTGGTCAATGACCTGAATGGCTTGTTGGCGCACAATGCCGGGCTTCTCGGCCGTGCCAGAACAGAGGCCGGCAACCTGGCCCATCAGATCAAAACACCATTGGCGATCATCGCCAATGCCGCCCGAGCCATGCCGCCGGGCGGACAGGCAAGTACGCTCCTGGAACAGATCGGCCTCATGGGGCGCAGAATTGACTATGCTCTCACCCGCGCTCGCGCGGCGGCATCCAGCATGGTCCTCGGTGCGGCAACCCCTGTTGAACCGAGCCTGACCAGGATGTCGGCCGCCATGCGAACCTTGTATGGGCCGCACGATGTCGAAATTTCCGTAAGCTGTCCGAACCACGTCGTGGTTCAGATGGAACCCCAGGATTTTGAGGAGGTGATTGGCAATCTTCTCGACAACGCCTGCAAATGGGCGCGGACCCAGGTCGATGTGACCGTGGGGGAGGACGCCCTGGCTGTTCGCATCGTGATCGAAGATGATGGTCCCGGACTTGCGGCGGCGCACTATGCGCGCGCCTTCGAGCGTGGCCTGAAGCTTGATGAAACAACTCCTGGTGCCGGACTGGGATTGTCGATCGTGCGGGATATCGTCGACGCCTACCGCGGGGACGTTCGCCTGGAAACCTCAGCGCTTGGGGGATTGCGTGTCGCACTGCGACTTCCAAGCACAAAACCCACATAAAATCAAAAAGGTAGCCTCAAGCATGAGCCGCTTACACAAGGAAGGCCATCTGGTCGAGCGTATCGGGTGGCTGCGGGCCGCCGTGCTGGGCGCCAACGATGGGATCATATCCACCGCGAGCCTTATTCTGGGTGTCGTGTCGGCGGCGCCGTCAAAAGAACAAGCGCTGATCGCTGGCGTGGCCGGCCTTGTCGCCGGAGCCATGTCGATGGCCGCTGGCGAGTACGTTTCCGTCAGCTCCCAGTCTGATACGGAGCAGGCCGATCTGGCCCGCGAAAGGGCGGAACTTGCGAACGATCACGATTTCGAAGTCGATGAGCTTGCCCAAATCTATGTCGGTAGAGGCGTCGAAAATGAACTTGCGCGCCAAGTCGCACGACAGCTCATGGCAAAGGATGCCATTGGCGCCCACGCGCGTGATGAACTGGGCATTTCCGACATCAGCACGGCGCGTCCGATACAGGCCGCGCTCACATCGGCCGCCACCTTTTCCATCGGCGCCCTCGCGCCGCTCCTCCTTACGGTCCTCTCGCCCCTGGGGTGGACCACTTGGGTTGTCGCAGCGGGCTCACTGCTCTGTCTGGCCTCTCTCGGCATGGTCGGAGCGAAACTGGGCGGCGCCAGTCCATTGAAGCCCACGCTGCGGGTGACGTTTTGGGGGGCATTCGCGATGATCCTCACAACGGCCATCGGCCTTGCCTTTGGTACGCTCGCGTGATGATCGATGCGGGCGCCACCCCGTGATGACCGGGCCTTGAGCCCCACTTCAGGGAAACTCGATTTTCCTGCGGGCGCCCCGGTCCCTATGGTTGCTGTCCACCCACCGACGGAGGGACCTTCGATGAGCGATATCGGCGACACCCCAGGCCCGGAGGCGCCGGCCCGGCTACGGGCCTTTATTGGCCGGCTGGAAGGCGTGCTGGCCCAGGGGCTGCCCGAGGGCGCCCTGCTGGATGGCGCGCGCGACGCGCTGGCGGAGCTGGTGGCCCAGGACGACTGGCTGCCGGGCGCTTACGCGGAGCCCGATCCCGTGCGCTATCGCCAGTTCCTGCTCTATGCCGATCCGGCGGGGCGGTTCTCCGTCGTCAGCTTCGTCTGGGGGCCGGGGCAGGAGACGCCGGTGCATGACCACACCGTCTGGGGCCTGGTGGGCATCCTGCGAGGGAGCGAATATTCCCAGCGCTTCGTCGTGGGCTCCCGCGATGAGCTGGTGGCCATTGGCCCCAAGCAGCGGTTCGAGGCGGGGGAGGTGGAGACCCTGTCACCCCAGACGGGCGACATCCACCGCGTCACCAACGCCCATCTGGACCGCACCTCGATCAGCATCCATGTCTATGGCGCCGACATCGGCCAGGTACGGCGCTGGGTCTATCCGGCGGAGGGGCCCCGCAAGCCCTTCATCTCCGGCTACAGCAACGCCGGCGCCACGCCCGCCTTCACCTTGTCCCGCACGCCTCAATCCTCTGACGTCCTGGAGCACGCCTGATGCCTTTCCCCGTCGCCACCCCGGCGCAAGTCCGCCTCAATCTGATCGCCCGGCGGGAATTGGCGTTGCTGGACCTGCGGGAGGAGGACCCGTACGCCCAGGCTCATCCCCTGTTCGCCGCCAACCTGCCCCTGTCGCGGCTGGAGCTGGAGGTGCTGGACCGCGTGCCCCGGCGCGACACCGCCATCGTGCTGTATGACGCGGGCGAGGGGCTGGTGGAGCGGGGGGCGGCCATCCTGGCGGCGCTGGGCTACACCGACGTGCGGCTGCTGGCCGGCGGGCTAGAGGGATGGCGGGCGGCGGGGTACGAGATTTTCCGCGACGTCAACGTGCCGTCCAAGGCCTTCGGCGAACTGGTGGAGACGGAGGCGCACACACCGTCCCTCGCCGCACCCCAGGTCAAGGCGTTGCTGGACGCGCAGGCCGATGTGGTGGTGCTGGACAGCCGGCGGTTCGAGGAATACCGCACCATGAGCATCCCCACCGGCACCAGCGTGCCGGGGGCGGAGCTGGTGTTGCGCGCCCGCGCCCTGGCGCCCGATCCCGCCACCACCATCATCGTCAATTGCGCCGGCCGCACCCGCAGCCTGATCGGCGCCCAATCGCTGCGCAACGCTGGGGTACCCAACCCCGTTTACGCCCTGCGCAACGGCACCATCGGCTGGACCCTGGCGGGCTTCACCCTGGATCACGGGCAGGAGCGGCGCTTCGGCGCCGTGGACAGCGCCCAGCTGGTAACCGCCCGTGCCGCCGCCCGCACCGTGGCCTACCGCGCCGGTGTCCGCCGCCTGCCCCATGCCGAGCTGGATGGGCTGGCTGAGCCCGGCCGCACCCTCTATCGCCTGGACGTGCGCACGCCGGAGGAATACCAGGCCGGCCACCTGCCAGACTTCCGCAGCGCGCCGGGGGGCCAGCTGGTACAGGAGACCGACCATTCCGCCCCGGTGCGCGGCGCCCGCATCGTGCTGTTCGACACCCTGTCGGTGCGGGCGGACATGAGCGCGTCCTGGCTGGCACAGATGGGGTGGGAGGTGCTGGTGCTGGACGACGTGCCCCCGGTGGCGCTGTCCGCAACGGGCCCGTGGCAACCGACCCTGCCGCCGCTGCCGGCGGTCGAGGCCATACCGCCCGCCCATTTGGCGCGGCTGCTGGCGGCGGGGGATGTCACCCTGCTGGATGTCGGGTCCAGCCCGGCCTTCCGCCGGGGCCACATTCCGGGCGCCCGCTTCATCATCCGCGCCCGGCTGGCGACCGACCTGCCGGCGGCGGCACGGGCGGGGACCATCGTGGTCACCTCGCCCGACGGCGTCGCGGCCCGCTTCGCCGCCGCCGACCTCCAGGCCCTGATCGGCCGGCCGGCCCTGGTGCTGGTGGGCGGGACCACCGCCTGGACCGCCGCCGGGCTGGAGGTTGAGACCGGGGAGGGTGTCCGCCTGTCGGCGTTCGACGATGTCTATCGCCGCCCGTATGAGGGTACGGACAACGCGGTGGAGGCCATGCAGGCCTATCTCGACTGGGAATACGGCCTGGTGGGCCAACTGCGCCGGGACGGCACCCACGGCTTCTTCGTCATCCCGCCATCGCGCGAGGCGCACGACACGCCCCCCTCGTTGTCGCCGCACCTGGCGCACGGCCACTGAGGGCGCACGGCCACCGAGGCGGCAGGGTCGTTATCATTGATCAGGTTCCGTGGCGGCGGCCCCTGAAATGGCGGAGCGGGTCAGGGGTCGCGGTTCGGGTCGCGGCCTGGGTCGCGCATGGCCCGGAACAGCCCGACCATGCCGGCGGCGGCGCCCAGGAAAAACCCGATGATCAGCCCCCAGGGCTTGCTTCCCAGTCCCCAATCCAACGCCCAGCCCACACCGGTGCCGAAGGCGAGGGCGGCCACCAGTTCCATGCCCGCGCGGGAATAGGCGCTGGAGGCGGCGGCAAGGGGTGGGGGGGCGAGGCGCCCGCGCTGCTTCTTCCACGCCTCGTCCAGCCGTGTGGTCAGTGCCTGCATCTGGGCCTTGTCGTCGGGATCGGGCATGGGAGGCGCATCCTTGTGGTCGGGGGAGAAGGCGCCCTTGCGGACGCCGGGTGGTCCAGGGTGGGAAATCATCCCAGGCGGATCCGCACCTGGTGCAGGGCGGCATCATCCACCAGAGGCAGGCGTAACGGCCGTTCCAGCAGGGGCGTTCCATCAAGGCTGGCGTGCGCCACGCCGCGCTCCACGCCATCCGGGTTGTCGACCCGGATGTGATAGCGGGCGCCGCCATGACGCAGCGTGATGTCGAACCCGGGCCAGCCGCCAGGGATGCAGGGGTCCAGATGGAGGACCGCGCCCCGGATCCGCAGGCCCAGGACGCCTTCCATGCCCGCCCGCTGCATCCAGCCCGCCGACCCCGTGTACCAGGTCCAGCCGCCGCGCCCCAGGTGGGGCGGGACCGCGTAGATGTCCGCGGCCACGACATAGGGTTCCACCTTGTAGCGCTGCGCGTCGGCCCGGGTGAGGCTGTGGTTGATGGGATTGAGCAGGGACAGCAGTTCCATGGCCTTGCCGCCTTGGCCCAGGGCGGCGAGCGCCAGCACCGACCAGGCGGCGGCGTGGGTGTACTGGCCGCCGTTCTCCCGGATGCCGGGTGGGTAGCCCTTGATATATCCCGGGTCCTGCGGCGTCTGGTCGAAGGGTGGGGTGAACAGCAGCGCCAGCTTGTCGTTCGGCAGGATCAGGTGGCGTCCCACCGCCGCCATGGCGTGGGCCGCCCGACCCACCGGGGCGGCACCCGACAGCACGGCCCAGGACTGGGCGATGGCGTCGATGCGGCATTCCTGGCTGGCCGCCGACCCCAGCGGCGTGCCGTCGTCGAACCAGCCCCGCCGGTACCAGCCGCCGTCCCACGCCTCCCGCTCCAGCGCGTCCTGCAGGCCGGTGGCGTGGGCGCGCCACGCCGTCGCGCGGGGGGAATCCCCCCGGGCGTCGGCCAGGGGGGCGAAGGCCGTCAGGGTGGCGTACAGCAGCCAGGCCAGCCAGACGCTTTCGCCGCGGCCGTCTTCGCCGACGCGGTTCATCCCGTCGTTCCAGTCACCCGTGCCGATCAGCGGCAGGCCGTGGGCGCCGAGGGCAAGGCTGTCGTCCAGCCCCCGGGCGCAATGATCGAACAAGGTGCCGACGGTGTCGGAGATGGTGGGGGCGAAGAAGATGTCATGCTCCCCGGCCGCCAGGCGCGGCCCTTCCAGGAAGGGTACCGTCACGTCCAGGATGCCAGCGTCGCCCGCCGCGGCGACATAGTGCGCCGTGGCATGGGCCAGCCATACCCGATCATCGGAAATGCGGGTGCGCACGCCCTGGCCGGAATGCGGCAGCCACCAATGCTGGACGTCGCCCTCGATGAATTGCCGGCCCGCCGCCCGCAGCAGGTGGTCGCGCGTCAGGGCTGGGCGGGTATGGACCAGCGCCATGCCATCCTGCAACTGGTCCCGGAAGCCGTAGGCGCCACTGGATTGATAGAAGGCTGATCGGGCCCAGACCCGGCAGGCCAGGGTTTGGTACAGCAGCCAGCCATTCAGCATGATGTCCAGGGCGCGGTCGGGGGTCTTCACCTGGACCGCACCCAGCACCGCCGCCCAATGCGCCTCCACCCCGGCCAGGATGGCGTCGGGGTCGGTGGCGCGATACCGGGCGACCAGGTCGCGCGCCGCCTCGGCATCGGCCGCCTCACCCAGCAGCAGGATGACGTCGACGGTGCCGTGGGCGGCCAGGGCCAGCGGGGCGCGCAGGGCGCCGCAGGGGTCCAGCCCGGCCCCCACCGTGTTGGAAAGCGGCGCCCGGCCGCCCAAGGCGGCGGGGTTGGCCAGGGTGCCGTTGCGCCCGATGAATTCGCGGCGGTCGCCCGTCCAGTCGGTCTGGCGGCCGCCGAGGTCGATGAAGGCGACACGGGCGCCAAAGGCCGCGTTCCAGCGGTTGCGGGCGAACAGGGCGCCGGTGCCGGGGTCGATCTCCGTCATCACGAAGGGGGCCGAGCCCGAGCGCGATGGGCCCAGCACCCATTGCACATAGGCGGTGAGCGACAGACGCCGGGGACGGCCGGAAACGTCGTGAAGGCGCAGGCGGGTGATCTTGACCGGATCGTCCAGGGGGACGAACTGCACCAGGTCCACCGCCAGGCCATGGGCCGTGTGCTGGAACCGGCTGTACCCCCAGCCGTGGCGGGCGGTGTAGGTGGTGGCCCGCTCGCGGATGGGCTGGGCCAGCGGGCTCCACAGCGCGCCGCTGTCATCGTCCCGCAGGTAGAGCGCTTCGCCCGGGCGGTCGGTGACGGGATCGTTGGACCAGGGCGTTATCTGGTTCTCCCGGCTGGACACGGACCAGGTGTAGCCGCCGCCGTCGGTCGAAACCTGGAAGCCGAAGGCGGGGTTGGCGATGACGTTGATCCAGGGCGCCGGGGTGGACTGGCCGGGCCCGAGAATGGTGACATATTCCCGCCCGCCGTCGGCGAAGCCGCCCAGGCCGTTGAAGAACTCCAGCGCCGCCGGCGGGGACGATGTGGTTTCCGTAAGCGCGGATGGGGGCGGAAGGTCGGGGCGCCGGGGGGGCGGCCTGGCCGGGACTTTGGCTTCCGGCGCCTGGTCCAGCTGGTCGGACAGGGGGCCGCGCCACCCCGCCAGCACCACGCGCGCCACCGACAGCAGCAGGGCGCGGGCGTCTGTCGGCATGAGATCGGCGCGCAGCAGGAAGACCTGTCCGGACGGCCCCGCCACGTCGACCTTGGGCCGGGCCTGGGCGGACCGGGTCAGCGCCTCCAGCGCCACCTGGAGATCCTGGACATAGGAGGAGCCACGCTCGTTCAGGATGACGACGTCGACGGCGAACTGCTTCATCCGCCAATATTCGTGGGCCCGCAGCACCTGGCGGGCGAGGTCGAGTTCGTCCGTCTCCGTGATGCGCAGCAGCAGCAGGGGCAGGTCGCCGGAAATGCCGTGCGGCCACAGTCCCGCCTGTCCCCCAGCCCCGCGCCGGATGGTGTCGGAGGAGGGGCGCAGGGTGGGTGCCGCGTGCAGCAGATGCCCCGCCAGGCGCTGGAACACGCCGGCCTCGCCGGGGTCGATGCCCAAATGGTGAAGCTGAACCTGCGCCTGCGTCCAGGCCAGGGTGGCGGTGCGGTCGAAGGCGGTGATGTCGCGATGGGCGTCGGCCAGGTCCAGAACGGCGTCACGGCTGGGCGCGACCAGGGTCCAGAAGGCGATCCGCGTGACGCCGCCGGGAAGCACGCGGACCCGGCGGCGCAAGGCGAAGATCGGATCCAGCACCGTGCCGGTGGTATTGGACAGGGGCCGGCCGTCGACCACGGCGCCCGGCGCCCGCACCTCCCGGCCGCGCCCCAGGAAGCGGGCCCTGTCGGTCTCGATCTCCGCCTTGCCCACGGCGTCCCCCTCGACGACGGCCATGTGGGCCGCCCAGACCTCTGGCTCCATCGGCGTCCGCCGCCGCCGGGTGGCCAGGATGGCGCCGACCTCCGGCAGGTATTCGGTCTGGACGAACAGCTTGGAGAAGGCGGGATGCGCCATGTCGGCCGCTTGCGGGGCCAGCACCAGCTCCGCGTAGGACGTCACCTCGATCTCCCGCGTCCGCTCGCCGGTGTTGTACAGGGAGACGCGGCGGACCTCGCCCGCATCCTCGCCGGAGACCAGCACGTCCAGGGTCGTGGTCAGGCTACCGTCGCGCCGGGTGAATTCGGCGCGGTCTTCCTTGAACGCCACCTCGTAGGCATCGGGTTCGGCACCGCTGGGCTGGAAGGCGGCGGACCACACGGTCTCGCTGGCGACATCGCGCAGGAAGATGTAGCTGCCCCAGTCGTCGCAGGTGGCGTCCTCGCGCCACCGGGTCACCGCCAGGTCGCGCCAACGGCTGTAGCCGGACCCGGCGGCGGTGATCATCACCCCGTATTGCCCGTTGGACAGCAGGTGGGCGGCGGGTGACGCCCCATGCGGGGAGGTGAGGCGCCGGCCGCTGACCAACCTGACGTCGGGGACCGCCGCGCCGGACGTCGCCTCCGCCGCCAGCGGCCGGGCGATGGCCACGTCGCGCGGCGTGCGCTCCTGCAACAGCAGTTCCGCCGCCTTGACCATGGGTTCGGCATGGAAGCGGGTCCGCATCAGCCCGTCCAGCAGGGTGTCGGCGATGGCGACGATGGTCATGCCCTGGTGATGCGCCATGTAGGCGCGCACGATGGCCAGGCTGTGCCCCTGGGGCAGGCGCTGGGCGGTGTAGTCCAGCGCCTCGTAATAGCCGTAGCGCCCCCGCGCCCCGACCCGGGCCAGCAGCGCCAGGTTGCGGGCGGCGGCGGCCGGGTCGACCATGGTGGCCAGCGCCGTGGCGTAGGGCGCGATCACGGTGCTGTCGCCCAGGCCGCGCTTCAGCCCCAGGCTGGGGACGCCGAAGTTGGAATATTGATAGGTGAATTCCAGGTCGCGGGCGTTATAGGCGGATTCCGAGACGCCCCAGGGGACGTTCCGGGTCGCCGCGTAGTCCTGCTGGCGCCGCACGATCAGCCGGCTGGTCTGTTCGATCAAGCTGCCGGCCGGCGCGCGCATGACCAGTGAGGGCATCAGATACTCGAACATCGATCCCGACCAGGAGATCAGGGCGGCGCCATGGGCCACGGGCGTGACCGTGCGGCCCAGCCGGAACCAGTGCCGCGCCGGGACGTCCCCCTTGGCGATGGCCAGGAAGCTGGCCAACCGCGCCTCGGACGCCAGCAGATCATAGCAACTGGGGTCCAGCGTGCCCTCGGGCACGAGGTAGCCGATGGACAGCAGCATACGCTCCCGGTCCAGCAGGAACTCGAAGTCCATGGCCAGCGCCATGGCCCGGGCCGTTTCCTCCAGGGTCGACAGGCGTGAGGTCAGATCGCCGTCCAATCCCTCCGGGACCGTGCCGTCCGGTGTGTCCAGGTCGCGCCGATGGCTGGCGATGGAGCGCTGGACGGCCCCCACCCAGAACAGCATGTCCAGGCCCTCGCCCGCCGTGGTCTGCTCGCCGTCCAGCGTGCTGGCGATGCTGTCCAGCGCGCCGGTTTCAGCCGCCAGATCGGCCAGCCGCCGCGCCAGGGTTTCGCCGTCCAGCGGACTGCGCGCCAGGCCCTCCGTCAAGGCGGCCAGCGCCGCATCGAGATGGCGCCGGGTCGCCGTGGCGCCTTGGCCAGCACCCTGGCCGCGATCGTCCAGCCGCTGGATCTCCTCGCCCGCCACGTCCAGCGCGTCCATGATGCCGGACAGTCGCCGGGCGTCGGCCAAAGGCGCGCGCCGCCAATCCGCCACGGCGTTGGCCAGCGCGATCAAATGGCCCGCCAGGTTGCCGCTGTCGACCGAGGAGATGTAGGGCGGGTCCAGCGGCCGCCGATCCTGCGTGTCGTACCAGTTGTAGAAGTGCCCGCGAAAGCGGCTCAGCGAGGCCATGGTGGCCAGGGTGGCCTCCAGCCGCTCCACCGCCTCGATCGATCCCAGCCAGCCGAAATCCCGGGCGCTGGCCACCGACAGGAGGTAAAGGCCGAGGTTGGTGGGCGAGGTGCGGTGGGCCAGCACGGGCGCCGGGTCTTCCTGGAAGTTGTCGGGCGGCAGCATGTGGTCGGCGGCCGTGACGAAGCGCTCGAAAAAGCGCCAGGTGCGGCGGGCGGTGCGGCGCAGGGCTCCGGCCTCCGCCGCCGACAGGGCCATGCGCTCCATCATGCGGGGCGACAGGCTGATCCGATGGGCGATGGCGGGGGATGCCAGCCACAGGACGGCGAAGGCCGCCGCCAGCGGCTCCGTTCCCTGGCCCGACAGCCAGGCGGCGCCGATGGCCACGACACCGAGGGCTGGCGCCGCGGCCATGCGGCGATAGAAGCCCAGGCGGCCTGGGCGCGGACCATCGGCGGCCTGCGCCGCGGTGACCCATTCCAGCAGGTGCCGGCGGGTGACGAACAGCCGCCCCAGGGTCCGCCCGATGGCGTCGGCCATCAGCCACGCGCGGTGGGCCAGGAACGTGACCTGCAGGGCCGACAAGGTCAGCGCCAGGCGCAGATCGCCCGCCAGGGCCCGGAGGTGGCTGCGCAGGGTGATGTCGCCATGGCGGGGCAGGACCGCGCCCAGCAGGGGAACCAGGGGCGGCAGCAGAAGCGTCACCAGCATGAAGGCCGTCCACGCCAACGCGTCAGGGAACGGCAGGGTCCAACCCGCCAGCAGCGCCGCGACCGCCAGGGGCGCTGTCAGCGTCCGCCGCAGATTGTCGATCATCTTCCAGCGGCCCAGGATCGGCACCGTCCCGGGCGCGCGCCCCAGGCCCAGTATCCAGGGCAGCAACTGCCAGTCGCCCCGCGCCCAGCGGTGGTCGCGCTGGGCGGCGACGTCATAGCGGGCGGGGAATTCCTCCACCACCTCGATGTCCGAGGCCAGCCCGGCGCGGGCGTATACCCCCTCGAACAGATCGTGGCTGAGCAAGGTGGAGTCCGGCACGCGGCCGGCCAACGCCGCCTCGAAGGCGTCGACCTCGTAGATGCCCTTGCCGGCGTAGGAGCCTTCGCCGAACAGGTCCTGGTAGACGTCGGAGACGGCGCCCGCGTACGGGTCGATGCCGCCGATGCCGGAATAGGCGCGCTGGAACAGCGACCCCTCGCGCCCGATGGGCAGCGCCGGCGTCACCCGTGGCTGCATCACCGCATATCCCTCCACCACCCGGCCGGCGCGCGCGTCGAACCGCGGCCGGTTCAGGGGGTGGGCCATCTTGCCGATCAACCGCCGCACGGTGTCGCGGGGCAGGCGCGTGTCGGCGTCCAGGGTCAGGACATAGCGGATCCCCGTCGGCACGGTGGGGATCTGGCCGTCTGTCGCCACGAAGGTGGTGGCGGTGTCGCCCCGCAACAGGCGGTTCAGTTCATGCAATTTGCCGCGCTTGCGCTCCCATCCCATCCACCGCCCTTCGCCGGCGTTCCACACCCGGCGGCGGTGGAGCAGCAGGAAGCGCGGGCCGCCGTCGCCCGGCACCGGGCCATAGCGCCCGTTCAGGCGGTCGATGCCGGCCGTGGCATTGGCCAGCAGGACGTCATCGCCTTCCGCGCGCTCCCCGTCGGCATCCAGCCAGTCGGTCAGCAGGGCGAAATGAAGGTTGTCCTCCGGGTTGGCGAGATGATGGACCTCCAGCTGTTCCAGCAGGTCCTCGACCGCGCGGGGCGTGCTGAGCAGGCTGGGAACCGCCACCAGGGTGCGCAGCGTGGCCGGAACACCATGGCGCAGTTCCAGGGCGGGCAGCAGGGCGGCGCCGAAGCCCCAGAGGGCCAGGCGATTGACGATGGCGACGGCGGCGTCGATGGCCGGGATCGCGCCCAGGGCGCCCAGCAGCGCCAACCTGGGGCCCGACAGTCCCGTGGCCGCGATCCCCAGCAGTGGTGCCGCCAACAGGACGGCGGTGATCAGGACGATGGCTCCGCCATAGCCGCCCAGCCCCAGCCGCTGGTTGAGGCGGCTGGACAGGCGGCGCAGCGGTGGACGATAGCCGATGGCGGCTTCGAAGGCGGCCCGGCCGCCGGCGATCAGATGGTATCCGGAATCGCCCCGGCGGTCGCCGTCTTCTTCGCGTTGCCGGCCCCGGGCCGCGGTTCCGACGGCATAGTGGGCGATGTCGATCTCGCTGAGCGCCGATCCCCGCGCCAATGTCTCTATGGCGCTGCGGTAGAGATTGCGCGTCGGGAAATCCATGGTCTGGAAGGTGCCGTCGGCGGCCAGCACGTCATCGACCAGGCTGACCCGTTCCACCAGGTCCATCCAGTCGACATCCGACACCAGGCGCATGCTGGTGACGATGTTGCGGACGGTGACGCTGGCGGCACCCTGGCGCTGATGCACATCCTGGACGACGGCGTCGACCGTGGTGTCCCGGTCCGCCAGCCGCTGGTCCAGCCAGGTCAGCGCCGGTGTCACCCGGGGGTCCTGGTCACGCAGACGGTATACCAGTTGGACCGCCAGGGTGTCGGGCAGGGGCGTGCCGTCATGGGGGGCCAGCACGGCCGCCGCCGGTTCCGCCTTGCGCTCGCCGGCGCCCAGCAACCGGTCGGCCAGGGCGTCCGCCGTTTGCCGGGCGGTCCGGTTGAACACCGTGGCCTCCGCCAGGCGGCGCAGGTTTTCGATCAGCACGAAGCGCAGGGTGATGGCCAGCGCCCACAGCTCGCCGACGGTCAGCGGCTGAACCTGCTGATAGGCCCGCACGTATCGGCACAGCGTCTCCGGATCGAAGCGGCTGTCGGTGTGGGCGACGAAGGCCCAGGCGACGCCCAATACCCGCGGATATCCCTGGAAGGGTCCCACGGCCAGCTTGGGTAGCTGCCGGTAATAGCCGGGCGGCAGGTCGGTGATGACCTCGTGTATCTGGCGCTCGACGAGATGATAGTTGTCGATCAGCCATTCCGCCGCCGGGGTGATGGCATCCCCCGCTTCGGCGGCCTTGACCAGGGTGCGGTGGGCGGCCAGCAGCGTGGCGGCGTTGTCCGCAAGTCGCGTCGCCAGGGGGCGCCCGGCCGCCGCCCTGGCCGTGACCGCCTGGGCGGCGGCCAGGCTGCGGGCATGGTCCTCCAGCCGTTCGACGCTGAACAGTTCGGCCCGGATGGGGGCCGTGTTGTCCCACGGCGCGGTCCTGGCGGGTCGGCTGAACGGATGGCGGAGGCGGTGGAGAAGGCTGGTGGCGTGAAGGGCGACGGGGGGGCGGGCCAAACTCATTGATCTCCTATGCGCCCGGTGTCTCGGGTGGGGGCTTTGCGGCGGCCGGCGGTCCCTTGAGCGCCGGCAGGGCGATGGCGTGCTGGATCGCCCGGACCAGGTCGGCCTCGTAAAACGGCTTCTGGATCGATACCGCCCCCGGGTTCCGCGCCTGGACGCCCGCGCGGTCCCCGCTGATGAACAGGTGCGGAATGGCGTCCTGGCGCGCGATCGTCGCCATGGCGCCGAGGCCGCTGCCTTCGCCCAACTGGGCGTCGACGATCATCAGGTCCGGCCGTAGCTGGGCCGCCGCCGCCACGGCACCGGCCTCCGTCGTCTCGATGGCGCACACCTCGTGCCCCAGATCGACCAGCATCTCGGCCAGCAGCAGGCTGATCAGGGCGTTGTCTTCCACCAGCAGGATGCGGAGCGTCCTCATGGGCGGGGGGCGCTGTCCGGCCCGCCTTCGTTGGTCCACGATTCCAGGGAACCATCGGGTTTCGACAGCGCCGTCATGCCACCGGGGCCGACTTCCCCCTCGCCCATGGCGCGGGCCAGGCGGCGGAACCGTGAGGGCTGGACCGCCGCCGGGGCGTGGTGGGACTCGACCAGCCATAGCTGCTGATCGATGCCGCGCGTGATCTCCATCAGGATGTCGGCCGTCGCCGGGTCGCCGGCCTCCACGGCGTTGCCCGCCGCCTCGCGCGTCGCCTGCCCGAAGGAGGCCAAGGCGCCCGACAGGGCGAACAGGTGGCGCGGCGCGTCGGCGACGCCCAGGTGATACGGCAACAGAAAGGATCGTTCCGCCGCCGCCTGGACCGTGCAGTGGGCGGTACCGCCCAGGGCGGCCGTGCGTCCGGCCAGCAGGTTCGCGTAGCCGTCCACCCGCGCCGCGACCCGATCAAACAGCAGGTGCAGTGCCACGCAATTGGCGCCGCGCACATTCCATCGCGCCTGCCTCACCTGGGCGTGCAGATCGATGGCGGACGCCAGATGGTGGTTCAGGGTGTCGACGGATCGCGTTCGCACCGTCGACGGCAAGGTGTTGCGGGTTGGGTGCATGGGCATGGTCTCCGGTGCGGGGCCCAACTGGCGTCGAGGGGCGGGCGTCGAGAGGCGGCCGTCAGTAGGCCGGGGGGCGCGGTGCCGCGGCTAGCGGCGTATCTTGGAAATCTTCGTGCCTTCGATGCTGATGCCGGCCATCAGCCCTTGCTGGTCGAAGATGAAGGCGTAGGCGTCGTCCTGCAGCGAGGAGGAGGACAGGTTCTTGGCGACGCCCTCATCCACGACGACGACCGTCGGCCCCACGCCGATCTCCCAGCCCTTGCTGTCGTAGACATAGGTTTCCGCCTTGGCGGTCATCAGGAAGACGACGTAGCCGTAGGACTGGGCGCCCGCCTGCAGGCCCCAGGAACCGGTGACGGAATTGTAATACCCCTGCACCTTCGGCCCCTGGCGCAGCACGCCCTCGCCATAGGCGCCGCCGAACACCAGGCCGGCCTTGACGATGTTGGGGAAGATCAGCACCGACCGCGCCTTGCGCGACAGCGTTTCCGCCAGCGGGTTGGTCTTGTACAGGCGGTGCAGGGCCTGGTCGGCATCCTTGTTCAGGTCGTCCGCCGTGGCGGCGGTGGCGGTCTGGCCCGGTGCCAGGGCTGTCATGCCGGCCGTGGCCAGTGTCGCCGCCAGGAAAAGGGATCGGATCATGCTCATGGCAATGCGGTCCTGATTTTTGAGGACGGCGGTTGAGCCCCCGCTTGGGAGGGTCAGCGCCAGGGCCCTGCCGCCGGATTTTCATCGGTCGGAACCCAGGGGAGACGGAACCGGGGGAGGTGACGGCGCCCAGGGCGGCCGGCGTCTCCGCCACGTCTAATGGCAGTGTGACGATAGCGGCATGCCTTCCGGCGCGGCAGCGTCGGAAACTACTCAGGCCGCCGACCGCGAATGTTGGCTATTCGGCGAAATGTCCCGGGCCCTGTCCGGCCAAGGAGGCCTTGAGGGCCCCGCTGATTTCCTGGATGAGGGCGGTTTCGAAGAAGGGCCTCTGCGTCGTGGCGAACCAAGGTCGCTGCGTCGCGATTTCGCTGCCGTCCCCGCGGATGAACAGGTGGGCGACCGGACCCGCGCGGTCGGTGTCGCCGATCCTGTCACCGACTTCGGCCAGCCGAGCGTCGACGATCATCAGGTCGGGCCGGTGCATGGTCGCGGCCGCCACCGCGCCCGCCCCGGTATGTTCAAGCGCGCAGACGTCATGCCCCATGCCGGTGAGCAACTCGGCCAAAAAGCGGCCGACCAGGACATTGTCGTCAACGACCACGATACGGAGCGACTTCATGGCTGCCTGCTTTCTAGAGGATGGCCCCCCCATCGCCGTTGACGGGGTCGGATGATGAACGCGATCCAGGTCCCCGGGCGGCGGTCAGCGCCGCATTCGGGCGATCCTGGTGCCGTCGATATTGATACCGGCCATCAGCCCGTCCTGATCGAAGATGAAGGCGTAGGCGTCGTCCGGCAGCGATGAGGACGACAGTTTCGCGGCCGTCCCCTCATCCACCAGGACCACCGTCGGGCCCACGCCGATCTCCCAGCCCATGCTGTCCTGGGCGTAGATTTCAGCCTTCGGCGTCATCAGGAAAACGACATAACCATAGGGCTGGGCGCCCGGCCACAGGTGGTCCGCCGGCAGGCCCAAGGGGGCGGCGACGCAATTGTAATAGCCCTCGACCCTCGATCCGCGTTTCAGCACCCCCTCGCCATAGGCGCTGCCGAGCACGAGGCCCGCCTTGACGACATTGGGAAAGATCAGTACCGAGCGGGCTTTTCGCGACAGGGTTTCGGCCAGGGCGTTGGTCTTGTACAGGCGATGCAGCGCCTGATCGGCGTCATTGTTCAAGTCGTTCACCGCCGGGAGGTCAAGCAATGACGCCCGGTCCATCGGCGTGAACGTGGCCAGCGACACAGCCAGAAAAAGCTGCTTTGCAATCAGAGCCATAGGCGCGCTCCTTTCCCATGATGGAAACGTCGGCACTATTCCAACTATAAATCCCGCTTGGGCCCGGTGGTGGAACCTCACCTCATGGTGGCCCCATCGGACTCGTGCCGCTCGTGCAGACCGGGCGTCACTAAAATCCCAGGATGAATGTGGGTAGGTGCGGCAATCTCTAATTGTCGAGCCTAGCGATGGTCCGCCGGTCGCCACAGAATCGGAAAATACTTATAGGCCGGGGGTATATGCCGTATCGGCAGTTTTTTATTCGAAGTTCATGTATAGTTCTCCTTTAATGAAGAAGTTGTGGTATCATTAAGTTCTTCGCCGTTTTTTGGCGGCAATCAAAAGAATGAGAGCATGGCACTGAACCTTCCGGCCCAAGGGGGCGCGTGGCCGTCGGGTTTGTGCAACGGGGTGGGGGATGCTGTCCTCAAAGGGGGCACCCTGTGGCTGCTGTGAACATCACCGTCGTTGGGATTGGTGCTTCGTCCGGGGGGCTTGAGGCCTGCCAGAAGCTCATGGACGCGCTGCCGCCGGACAACGGCATGGCCTTCATCCTGGTGCAGCATCTCGACCCCACGCATGACAGCATGATGGTGGAATTGCTGGCCGGCCACACCACGATGGCGGTGCGGCAGGCCGCCGACGGCATGGCTGTCGAGCGTGATCATGTCTACGTCATTCCGCCGGGCACCTACCTCTCGGTTGGCGACGGCGCCCTCCATCTTTCCCCGCCGCAAGCCCCCCACGGCGCCCGCCTGCCATTCGACTTCCTGCTGCACAGTCTGGCGGACGTCTACGGCCCGCGCGCCGTGGGCGTGGTCCTGTCCGGCACCGGGGCCGACGGCAGCCTGGGGATGAAGGCCATACGGGAGAAATGCGGCCTGGTCATCGCCCAGGACCCGACGGAGGCCGGCTTTGATGGCATGCCGCGCAGTGCCATCCGGACGGGTGTCGTCGATCTGGTCCTACCCGTGGCGGCGATACCGGACGCGCTGATCACCTATGACCGGCGCATGCTGTTGGTCCAGGCGCCCGATCCGGCGGCCCCGGCGGATTGGCTGCCGGAAGTCATCGCCCTGCTGCGGTCCCGCACCGCCTTCGATTTCACGCGCTACAAGGAGGGGACCCTGCGCCGGCGGACGGAGCGGCGCATGGCCATGGTGGCGGCCGGGGCGGACGGCATGGAAAGCTACCTGGATATCCTGCGCGCCGACCCGGGGGAGCTTGACCTTCTGGCCCGGGACCTCCTGATCAACGTCACCCAGTTCTTCCGCGACCCGGCGGTCTTCGACTATCTGGCGGAAAAGGTCGTGCCCGGCATGGTTGAAAGCCATCCGCCCGATCAACCCCTGCGCATCTGGATCGCCGGTTGCAGCACGGGCGAGGAAACCTATTCCCTGACCATGATCTTCCTGGAGGGGATCGTGGCGGCGAAGCGTGCGGTGAAGTTGCAGGTGTTCGCCTCCGACGTCGATCCCGACGCCGTGGCCACCGCCCGCAACGGCGTTTACCCGGAAACGATCGCCAACGACGTGTCCCCGGCGCGGCTGGCCCGTTTCTTCACCAAGGAGGACCAGGGCTATCGGGTGTCGTCCGACATGCGCGCGGTGGTGGTGTTCACGGTTCAGGACCTGCTGGCCGACCCGCCCTTCTCCCGCCTGGACCTGATCTCCTGCCGCAATCTCATGATCTATCTGCAGCCGGAGGCGCAGGCCAAGGTCATTTCCATCTTCCATTTCGCCCTGCGCGACGGCGGCGTCCTGCTGCTGGGCAGTGCTGAGACGGTCGGCGACACCGGCGGCCGCTTCACCGTCATTTCGAAGGCGGAGCGGCTGTACCGCCATGTCGGCGGGATGCGGCCCGGCGATTTCAACCTGCCGGTCCTGGCTGGTGACGGCATACGGCCCTTGGTCCGGGTGGGGCAGGGGGGCGCCCCCCCGCGGCAGGCCGTTCTGGCGGATCTGACCCGGCGGCTGGTGGCGGAGGGCTACGCGCCGGCGGCGGTATTGGTCAATCGCCGCTATGAATGCCTGTATTCCCTGGGGCCGACGGACCGCTATCTGCGCGTCGCGCCCGGATATCCGTCCCATGACCTGCTGACCCTGGTGCGCCCGGGTGTCCGTACCGCGCTGCGTTCGGCGCTGGAGCGGGCCAGCCAGGAGAATACGCCCGCCGTCGTCTCCTCCGGCCGGATGTGGGACCAAGAGGACGGGCTTTCTTTCAGCATCGATGTGCAGCGGGTTCGCCATGATGGCGAGGACCTGCTCCTCGTTTGTTTCATCGATGCGCAGAAGTCCCCCGTGGCCCGCGACCATCCGGCCCCGCGGCTCAACCCGCCCAACGCGACCGATCTGGAACGGGAGCTTGAGATCACGCGCATGGCGCTGCAGGACGCCATCCGCAACCTGGAGATATCCAGCGAGGAACAGCGGGCCATCAATGAGGAGGCGCTGTCGGTCAATGAGGAATACCAGTCCACCAATGAGGAACTGCTGACCTCCAAGGAGGAATTGCAGTCGCTCAATGAGGAACTGACGGCCCTCAACAGCCAGCTCCAGGAAACGTTGGAGCGCCAGCGCACCACCTCCGACGACTTGCAGAACGTGCTGTACAGCACCGATATCGCCACGCTTTTCCTGGACACGGAGTTGAAGATTCGCTTCTTCACCCCCGCCACCCGGGCGCTGTTCAGCATCATCCCCGGCGATGTCGGCCGCCCGCTGGCCGATTTGCGCGCGTTGGCGGCCGATGGCAGCCTGCTGACCGACGCGCAGGCCGTCCTGCGCGACTTGACCGCGGCGGAAAAGGAGATCGAGGCACCGGGCGGCCTGTGGTTCGTGCGGCGTATCCTGCCCTATCGCACCCACGGCCACGGGGTGGAGGGCGTCGTCGTGACCTTCACCGACATCACGGAGCGCAAGCGCACGGCCCAGGCTTTGGAAGACGCCAAGCGCGAGGCGGAGCAGGCGACGGCCGCCAAGTCGAGCTTTCTGGCGGCCGCCAGCCACGACCTGCGCCAGCCGTTGCAGACCTTGGCCCTGTTGCAGGGGATTTTGGCCAAGGCCGTGGACGGCCCAAAAGCCCAGGCCCTGGTGGCGCGGCTGGATGAGACGCTGGGCGCCATGGCGGGGATGCTGAACGCCCTGCTGGACATCAACCAGATCGAGGCCGGCGTCGTCAGCGCCGATGTCGCCGACTTCCCGGTCAACGACCTGTTCGACCGGTTGCGGGATGAATTCACCTATCATGCGCAGGCACAAGGGCTGCAGTTCCGCCTGGTCCCCTGCAGCGTGCCGATCCGCAGCGACCCACGTCTGCTGGAACAGATGCTCCGCAACCTTCTGTCCAACGCGCTGAAATACACCAAGCAGGGCCGCGTGCTGATGGGCTGCCGGCGCTATGCCGATCATCTGAGCATAGAGGTGTGGGACACCGGCATCGGCATCCCGGAGGTGGCCCTGAAGGCCATCTTCGAGGAATACCACCAGTTGGACAACACGGCCCGCGTGCGCAGCCGGGGCTTGGGTCTGGGCTTGTCCATCGTCCAGCGCCTGGGCGCCCTGCTGGGTCATCGCGTCAACGTCCGATCCTGGACCGGCCGGGGCTCCGTCTTCGCCATCGAGATCCAGCCGCCGCCGCACGGGCCCATTCCCGTGGCGGCGATCGCTGGCCGGCACCGCGATCCGGCCAAGGATGCCCACCGCACCGGCATCCTGCTGGTGGTGGAGGATGATCCGGAGGTGCGGAGCGTGCTGTGCACGCTGCTCAAGGATGATGGACACCACATCGTGTCGGCCGCCGATGGCGCCGAGGCCGTGGACCTGATGACCCGGGGCGGTGTGCGACCCGATCTGATGCTGGCCGACTATGACCTGCCGGGCGACCTGGATGGCCTGCAGACGGCGACCCGGGTGCGTGAGAAGCTCGGGACCCCGCTTCCCGTGATGATCCTGACCGGCGACATCTCGACCCGAACCCTGCGCGCCATCGCTGATCACGATTGCCTGCACCTGAACAAGCCGATGAAGGCCCGGGAATTGCTGTCGGCCGTCCAGGGGGTGCTGACGCGCATGCCCCCCCCGCCGGCGCTGTCCGCCGACCCGGAGGACGCCCCGGAGGACGCCCAGGATGACGCCCCTGGGGGGCCCGTCATCTTCATCGTCGATGATGACGCCCATGTCCGCGACAGCCTGCGTGAGGTGCTGGAGGCGGACGGGCGGATCGTTCGCGATTACGCCTCGTGCGAGGTTTTCCTGGAGGCCTATCGCCCGGGGGGCGAGGCCTGCCTGCTGGTCGACGCCGCCTTGCCGGGGATGAAGGGCTTGGACCTGTTGCGGCATCTGAAGCAGGCCGGTCATGCCCTGCCGGCGATCATGATCACCGGCAATGGCGATGTTCCCCTGGCCGTGGACGCCATGAAGGCGGGTGTTTCGGACTTCATCGAAAAGCCGGCCAGCCCGGGGGAGCTGCTGATCAGCGTGGACCATGCCCTGGAACGGGCGCGGGACGGGGGAAAGCTGCTGGCCTGGCACACCAGCGCCGCCGGCCATATGGCGGAACTCACCGATCGCCAGCGGCAGATCATGGACATGGTCCTGGCGGGCCATCCCAGCAAGAACATCGCAGCCGACCTCGGCATCAGCCAGCGCACGGTGGAAAATCACCGGGCCGCGATCATGAAGCGGACCGGGGCCAAATCGCTGCCGGCCCTGGCCCGCCTGGCCCTGGCGGCCGCCTGGACGGCCGAGGACTAAGCAGATTTTCCGAGCCCGCCCATGTGGGGGCGGAGTTCGGAAAATCTGCTGAACCGCTGAACCATAGAGTCGGCCGGCTTCCGAGACCGTCCCGTCCCGCGCGGCGGCGTCCTGGTCCCATCCTACCGTAGGTAATTTCCGATTCTACCGCCGGGCGGTGGCGGGCCTTATCCTTCACCATCATCCCAGGGTTTCGTTCCAGCGCTGGTCGTGGAACTGGGGCAGGCGGGTGGGGCCGGGGCACGCGATGCCCGTTTGTCCCCTCCGGCTGTCCAGGCTGTGCCCCAACACCATCAAGGGGCCGCCCGGGTGGTCAACCCGGCGCCATCCCTTCAGGAGTTCGTGTCATGAGCCTCGGTACCATTCTGCTGATCGTCCTGGTGTTGCTGCTGATCGGGGCCTTGCCGCGATGGTCGCACAGCGCTTCCTGGGGGTATTACCCCAGCGGGGGCCTGGGCCTGGTGGTCATCATCGTCCTGGTCCTTTTGCTCGTGGGCCGCATCTAGGGCGCGGAGCGGATTTTCTTGAACGGGAGGCCCCTGTCATGAACTTGGGCATCATCCTGCTGGTTCTCCTGGCGGCCTTCCTTGTCCACGCCGTGCCCCTGCGGCCGTTCACCGCCGCGAACTGGGCATACCATCCCAGTGGCGGGTTGAGCGGCGGCCTGGGCGTCATCCTGGTGCTGAGCGTGGCCCTGCTGGTCATGGCCAACCTGTGAAGATCGCGACCGCGAAAGCCGCCGCCGAACGCCGAGGATATGAGACCATTGACCACTGACGACCATGCCGTCCCGTCCGACCGCGCCACGCTGCGCCAGGCCACCCGGGCTTATGAGGGGACCAGCCTTTGGCGCAGCCTGGGACAGTTGGCGACCTCCGTTCCCCCGTTCCTGGCGCTGTGCGCGCTGATGTACGCCAGCCTCGACCGATCCTATCTGCTGACCTTGGCCCTGGCGGTTCCGGCGGCGGGCTTTTTTGTGCGCGTGTTCATCATCCAGCACGACTGCGGGCACGGCTCGTTCTTCCGGTCGCGCTGGGCCAACCGGGTGGTGGGCATGCTGTGCAGCCTGATCACCCTGACCCCCTACCTGATGTGGCGGCGCCAGCATGCCGGGCATCATAGCCACTGGAACAACCTGGACCGCCGCTTTTCCGGCAGCGACATCTATTCCGGCTGCCTGACGCTGGCGGAATTCCAGCGCCTGTCCCCCCTGCGGCGGCGGGTGCAGCGGATATTGCAGCATCCCCTGGTCGCCTGGGGCGTTCTGCCACCGCTGATCTTCCTGGTGCTGTACCGCCTGCCGTTCGATACGCCGCCCGACTGGCGCCGGGAGCGGCGCGCGGTGCATCTGACCAATCTGGCGCTGCTGCTGCTGTACGGCGGGCTGGGGATGGCGCTGGGCTTCACGGCCGTGGCCCTGGTCCAGGGCCCGATCCTCGTCATCGCCGCCACCGCCGGCGTCTGGCTGTTTTCGATCCAGCACCGCTTTGAACAGGCGCTATGGGCGCGGCAGGGGGCATGGGATCCCGTGTCCGCGGCCTTGCGGGGCAGTTCCCACCTGACCCTGCCCCGCCTTCTGCAATGGTTCACCGGCAATATCGGTTTCCACCATGTCCACCACCTCAATTCCCGCATCCCGAACTATCGCCTGGAGGCCTGCCACGACGCCATCCCGGCGCTGGGGACGGCCCATGTCCTGACGCCGTGGCAAGGCCTGCGGGCCTGGCGGGCGGCGCTGTGGGACGAGGCGGGCGGCCGCATGGTGCCCTTCCCCAAGCGCACCGCGCCGGATCGGCGCTGACGGGTTGGCGCTGAGGAGCCGGATCAGGTGCGCCGATGGCGGGTGAGCCACCACAGGACCAGCAGCCCGTTGGTCGCCGACAGGATCGAGGCCCCCAGGATGCCCAGCTTGGCGGAGTTGAGCAGGTCGGGGCCAAACGCCAGCTCGGCGATCAGCAGCGCCATGGTGAAGCCGATGCCGGTCAATAGGCTGCCGGCCGCCAGTATGGCCCAGGAAAGGTCCGGTGGCCGGATGGCGAGGCGCGCCGCCACGGCCAGGGCGCTGAACACGGTGACACCCAGCGGCTTGCCCACGACGAACCCCACCAGGATCGCCAGGGTCATGGTGCCGCTGACCCGGTCGGGAAAGATGGGAAGGCCGGCGTTCGCCAGGGCGAACAGCGGCATGATGGCGAAGGCGACCCAGGGATGAAGCAACATTTCCAGGCGTTCGATGGGCGATTGGGCTTCACGCGTGGCGACGACGGCCCGCTGCAGGTCCTGCGTGCTGGTGCCGTCACCGGTGTCGTGGTCGCCGGGCGGCCGCGCCGTGATCCGTTTCAGGATGGCGTGCAATCGGCGGTCGCTGACCCAGCTGCGCGCCGGCGTCATGAGGCCCAGCGCCACCCCCGTCAGGGTGGGATGGATGCCGGACGCGTCCACCGCCAGCCAGACCCCCACTCCCAGGGCGCAATAGACCGGGATGCCGCGGATCCCCAGCCAGGCGATCATCGAAACCGCCGCCAGGCCCAGTCCCGCCAGTCCCAAGGCCAGCCAGTTCACGGTCTCGCCATAGCCGATGGCCACCACCAGGATGGCGCCGATGTCGTCGAAAATGGCGAGCGACAGCAGGAACAGCCGCAAGGTCAGGGGGATGCGGCTTCCCAGAAGGGCCAGGCAGCCGATCATCAGGGCGGTGTCGGTCGCCATGACGGTCCCCCAGCCCTGCGCCCCGGTGGCGCCATGCTCAAGGGCCAGGAACAGGCCCGCCGGGACCACCATGCCACCCAGGGCCCCGGCCAGGGACAGCGTGGCCAGCCGTGGGCTGCTCAAGTCCCCCAGCACCATCTCGCGCTTCAATTCCAAGGCGCCGGTGAAGAAGAACAAGGTCATCAGGCCGTCGTTGATCCATTGTTTCACCGTCCGGCCATAGTCGATGTCCCCCAGGCGAATGCCGACATGCAGTTGCCACACCGCCATGAAGCGGGCCCCCGCCGTGGTGTTGGACAGGATCAAGGCCAGCGCCGCGCAGAACAGCAGGGCGCCGCCGGCCAGGGCCTCGATGCGCAGGAAGCGCATGAAGGGTTTGGTCACCCGGTCCGCCGGTTCCGTCGGCAACCGTTCCAGCGAATTGTTAGGCAGGCTGTGCTCCTTTCCTTGGGACTCGCCGGGGCTGATCGGGGGGCTGGCGACGGGACGCTATTCCGCCTCGGCCAATCTCACCAAGGCTGGCCGGTCGATAAGATCGATGTCCGCCGCCGCCCGCCGCGCGATCAGTCCCAGGCCATGCAACTTGGTCAAGGTGCGGCTGATGGTCTCCGTGGTCAGGCCCAGGTGATCGGCGATGTCGCCGCGCGACATGGGCAGGTGGACATTGATTTCCGATCCCGATCGCACCGCCATCTCCAGCAGGAACGCCGCGACCCGTTCATCCGCCGTCTTGCGGCCCAGCAGCATGACTTGCCGTTGCGCCTTGGCCAGCCGCCGCGTCATGTCGGCCAGCAGGGTGTGCATCAGGTGCTTCTTGCCCACCGGGAAGCCGTCGAGCAAGGCGCGGGGATAGGGCGCTACCGTCGTGTCGATCACCGCCTCGGCGGAATTGGCATGGCGGTCGGCACCGCCAAATCCGAAGAAATCGCCCACCATGTGGAACTCGCTGATATGGCGGCGGCCGTCCAGGAGGATGCGCGAGCTGCGCAGGGTGCCATTCAGCACATGGTAGAAAAAGCCAGCCGGGTCGCCTTCTTGGAACAGGGCTTGGCCGCGTCCGATGATGATGGGTATCGGTCGGCCGCCCTGGGCCGACACCTCCCGGGCCATCGCGTCGGACCTCTCCGGGGCGCCGACGTTGGCGGGGCGTATCCACGCTTTGCTGGCCACCGCCGCGTTGTGCGAGGTCACGATGTCTGTCGACATGGGGGCGCACCTTTCATCCTTTGGGGGCCGCGACCGCCGCGTGGCCCATATCCGCATCGCTGGGAAGGGATGGGGCCCCTGGATGCGTACGCGGGGGCCGTGGAGGGGCGTGCGCCCACACCGTTCCCCAACAGTGCCGCATCAACGGTTCGGCGGGCAATCCAACCGCCCCCGTCCTTTCTTGACCCCGATCAAGAACCGGGTGGATTTCCGGGTGTGTGGGGCACCGGCCCTTCTTTCCCGCGATACCTCGGCCCCCGATACCTCGGCCCCCGGTGCCCAGGCCCCCGGTGCCCAGGCCCTGGAACGCGGGGGGCGGGATGATGACAGTCACCCAGGCCCCGTTGAAACGACGGCCCCGGCCGGAAGGGGGGCGACCACCACCACCCGTTTGGCCGGGCGGCGGCTCCGCCTCTCCCTCCAGGCCGGGATGGCGCTGGCTGGCCCAGGTGGCGCTGGTGGTGCGCTTCGAAAAGGGCGAGGAACTCTACGGTGACGACAGCCGGGCCGATGCGATGTTCGCCATCATCACCGGCATGGTGAAAATCCACAAAGTCCTGCCCGACGGGAAAAGGCCCATCCTCGCCTTTCTGTTCGCCGGGGACCTGCTGGGGGTCACCGACCAGACGACCCACGCCGTCGCCGCTTCGGCGGGGAGTGCGGTCACCGCTTATCGATATCCAAGCGTCCTCCTGGAAAGGTCGCTTCATCAGGACGCCTTCCTGGAATTCAATCTGCTGATCCGGCAGACCCTGTGCCGGGAGGTGCGCGAGGCGCGCGAGCATGCCCTGATCCTGAGGCGCCTGGACGCCGCCGGCCGGCTGGCGGGCTTCCTGTCGCGCCTGCTGGCGCGGGCCCAAGGAATGGGGGAGGGTGATTGGGACCTGTATCTGCCCATGGACCGATCGGATATCGCCGCCTATATCGGCACGTCGCCGGAAGCGGTCAGCCGGGCCTTCCGCCGGCTGGCGGACGATGGTGTCGTGCGGTTTCGCGACAGGCGGCACGTCCGGATCACCAACCCGGATGGGCTGGCCGCCCTGGCGGCTGGCAAGACGCCCCGTTAAGGGATTTCCGATGCTGCCCTTTTCACCGGCCGTCGACTATCCTGCCGTCCGGCGATCTCTTCTCGGAATCACGTGGACGCTTCCCTGGGTAGGGGAAGCCATTTGGGGGCGTTTGGAAACATGATCGTAAGCCTTGACGACGCGCGTGGGGCTCTGACATGACGGCTGAAGGCGGGGCGGCGCCGGAATCCGCCGCCGTCCAGACGCCGCCGGTGGAAGCGGGGTGGGGCGGAATTCTGGGGCCCGGCCTGATCACCGGCGCCTCGGATGACGATCCCAGCGGCATCGCGACCTATTCGCAGGTGGGCGCTCAATTCGGCTATGGCCTGGCCTGGACCTTGTTGTTCAGCTATCCCTTGATGGCGGGGATTCAGGAAATCAGCGCGCGCGTCGGCCGGGTCACCGGCTTCGGCATCGCCGGCAATCTGCGGCGCCATTACCCCGGCTGGCTGTCGGGCGGGCTGGTGGCCATTTTGCTGGTGGCCAACGTCATCAATCTGGGGGCGGATCTGGGGGCCATGGGGGCGGCCCTCAAGCTCCTCATCGGCGGTCCCGCCCTGGCCTATGTCTGCCTGTTCGGTGTGGTCTCGGTGGTGGTGGAGGTGTTCACCCGCTATGCCACCTATGTCGCCATCCTGAAATGGCTGTGCCTGTCCCTGTTCAGCTACGTCATCTGCGCCTTTGTCGTCGACGTGCCGTGGGCCGAGGTCGGATGGGCCGTCATCTGGCCGCCGCTGTCGGCGCAGCCCAGCTACATCATGGCTGTGGTCGCCGTCCTGGGCACCACCATCAGCCCCTATCTGTTCTTCTGGCAGGCGGAGCAGGAGGTGGAGGGGGAAAAGGAAAGGGCGGGGGCCCGGCCCCTGATCCGGGCGCCGGAACAGGCGCGGGCCGCGTTCGCCCGTATCCGCGCCGACACCTATCTGGGCATGGCGCTGTCCAACATCATCGCGTTTTTCATCGTCGTGACGACGGCGGCCACGTTGCACGCCCACGGCCAGACGGACATTCAGACCTCATCCGAGGCGGCCGAGGCGCTGCGCGCCGTCGCCGGGCGCTTCACTTTCGCCGTGTTCGCCACGGGCATCATCGGGACGGGCCTGCTGACCCTGCCGGCCCTTTCCGGGTCGGCGGCCTATGCGGTGGGCGAACTGTTCTCCTGGCATGTCGGCCTCGCCCGGCTATGGTCCCGCGCCAAGGCGTTCTATGCCGTGGTCGCCGCCGCGACGGCGGTGGGCGTCGGCCTGAATTTCACCGCCATAGACCCGGTCAAGGCCTTGTACTGGAGCGCGGTGTTGAATGGGGTGGTCGCTGTGCCGGTGATGGTGGCCATCATGAATCTGTCCATGCGCGCCGACATCATGGGCCGCTTCACCTTGCCCCGTCCTCTCCAGGTGCTGGGGTGGGCCGCGACCGTGGTCATGGCAGTCACCGTGGCCGCCATGATGGCGGCCTGGCTTTTCCGGTTCTGACCCCCGACAGCCGGCGGGCGCTTATCCGGCGGCGTCCACCGGGACCACCCGCGCCTTATCGTCGTCCAGCGCGTTGGCCAGGTCCTGGGGATCGACCGGCACGGTCTGGCGCACGCCGCTGGCGGTCGCCAGCGCGGGAAGATGCAGCAAGGTGGCGGCACGGCGAAACGCCAGGAAGGAGAGGGCGTCGATGCTCTCCTCCTCCACGGACACCTGATAGGTTCCCGCGGGCTGTAACTCGTCAAGGGGCGCCAGCCGGAAGGCGTGGCGGAAGGTGACGGTGGTTTCCGTCGTCCGGGTCGCCATGGCCGACCGCCTAACCCTTCTTCTTGGTGGCGGTCGCGGGCTCCAGGATGCCTTTGATGGTCGCCGGGGGCGCGCTGGCGGCCGGCGACTTGACCATCTTCGGCTTACGGACTTCCCGATTGCCGTGTTTCCGATCCTTGCTCATATCAAAATCTCCTGATTTAAAAACAAAGCCAACGCCTTACAGGGTTGCGCCTGTGTATGTTCGGAAGGTGGAGGTCACGCCAAATAAATTTGGTGCGACCTAGCTAGTCCACTCTGCTCGTGTATTAATATTTAATCAAATCGTATATTTATTTTATTATTGGGCGCCGAAATAAAATGAAAATTATCGGGGAAGGAACGGCCAACGTCGGCGTGAAAATAGTCACTCGTCGAGCCTGGGCGGCGCTTTGGCATCGCTGCCGGGCGGTGACGATACGGGGGCATGGCTGTGGGCGGCGGAATAACCATTGCGTGGGAGTGGGCGTGCGCCCATGCTCCCGGGGCATACCGGCGGGGGATTGTCTTCCGTGACGGTGATCGGCATCCCGGCGGGAGAGTGCTTGGTGGAAATTCGCGTCGGCTGCCTGATGACCTATGAATTGGCGCAGGTCACGCCCATGATCCTGATGCTGACCGTCCACGCCTCACGGGTGGCGGATCTCACGCAACCGGACACGGTGGTGACGACGCCCGCAGTGCCCGTCACCGGATATCACGACGCCTTCGGCAACTGGTGCACGCGGCTGGTGGCGCCGGCCGGCCGGTTCACCATCCAGACCATGGGTATCATCCGCGACAGCGGCCAATGGGAAACGCCCGATCCCAGCGCGCGCGAAGTCGCCATTCCGGACCTGACCCCGGAAACGCTGGTGTTTCTCCTGGGCAGCCGCTACTGCGAAACCGATCGTTTGTCGGAGATCGCCTGGAAGCTGTTCGGGCAGGTGCCGCCGGGTTGGGCGCGGGTGCAGGCCATTTGCGACTATGTGCATGGCCACATCACCTTCGGCTATGAACATTCCCGGGCCACGCGCACGGCGGCCGAGGCCTTTGAGGAAAGGCGCGGCGTCTGCCGCGACTACGCGCATCTGGCGCTGACCTTCTGCCGTTGCCTGAACATCCCCGCGCGCTACTGCACCGGGTACATCAGCGATATCGGTCTGCCGCAGCCCCACGCCCCCCAGGACTTCGCCGCCTGGATCGAGGTGTTTCTGGACGGCCCGTCCGGGGGCCGCTGGCACGTTTTCGACCCGCGCAACAATGATCCGCGCATCGGCCGGATTTTGATCGCCCGGGGCCGCGACGCCGCGGACGTGCCGCTGTCGCTGACCTTCGGTCAACACACCCTCGCGGGCTTCCAGGTGACGGTCGAAGAGGTCGCGGCGTCCGCCGCCGCGCCGGTCTGACCCCCGGGGCGGCCGATCCGCCAAGGCTGGTGGAACGGCGTATCCTCCCTTAATCTCCTCCCTGCGCAAATTGCTGGACGGAGACTGTGCATGCACCCGACCCTCACCGCCTTGGCGGATGTCCCCGTACTCAATTCGGTGGACCAGAAGACCCAGGCCGTCCTGGTGAGCCTCAACGCGCTTGTGCCGTGGGTCGTGACCAACGGGGTCAACCTGCTGGCGGCGGTTCTGATCCTGCTGGCGGGATTGTGGCTCTCGGGCAAGGTTGGCGGGATGGTCGCGACGCTGCTGGCGCGCACCCCCCAGTTCGATGCCATGCTGCGCGGCTTCTTCAGCAGTCTCGCCCGCTATGCGGTGTTGACGCTCACCGTGTTGGCCGTGCTTGCCCAGTTCGGTATTCAGACGGCCAGCCTGGTCGCGGTCATCGGTGCCGCCGGCCTCGCGATCGGCCTGGCTCTTCAGGGCACGCTGTCCAGTCTCGCGGCCGGGGTCATGTTGCTGATCTTCCGGCCCTTCAAGATCGGCGACAAGGTGCAGGTCGGCGGCGTGACAGGTACCGTGCGCGACCTCTCGCTGTTCTGGACGGAACTCATCTCCGACGACCAAATTCAGATCATCATCCCCAACAACGGCGTTTGGGGGCAGGCGCTGCGTAACATGAGCATCCACGCGGCACCGCCCCATGCCGGTGAACTGCGCTTCCGCATTCCGGAAACCAGCGATCTTGATGGCGTGGCCGAGGCGGTGCGGCGGCTCGCGATGGCCGATCAGCGCATCCTCGCCATCCCGGCGCCGACCGTACTGTTTGATCGGACCGGTGACCAGCGGGCCCTTGACGTCGTTGTCGGGTTCGCCACCGCTGATGACGTCGTCCCGGCCGTGAAAAGCGACCTTATTCGCGCCTTGCACCGGGCGGGGCTGCCCACGGGCGCGCCGACCGACTGACCGGGAAGGCCGCTAGGTCGCGGCCGTCTCCTCCCCGATATGGACCGCAAGCCAAACGGTCGGCTGATCCGGATCGGTGAACGTCACGCGGTGGCTGACGTTCGCCGCGATGAACAGATGATCCCCGGGCCGGAGCGTGGTCTCCCGCCCGCCCATGTCCACTTTGGCCGCGCCGGCCAGGAGAAGCACCCATTCGTCATGTCCCTGGCGATAGGGACGGTCGATCGGTGTCGTCTGCCCGTGGGAGACGATGCGCTCGATCCGGCAGCCCGGACGGCAAAGGATATCCGTGAAGCGCTCCTCCTCCACGGCTGGGGGCAACGCTTCCAGTAGATTGCCAAGTGGCGGGACAGCAGCGGCCATGGGAAACGACACCATCAGCTTGTTCTGGTGGGCATTCTCCCCTCGTGGGGCGGGGATCGCAACCCGTTCCGTCGACACCTGTTCCGTCGTCAGGCGCCCGGCCGTCTGACGGATTCGGCCGCCGCCTTGTCGAACCGGGAGAGCAGGCACCTCAGGCCGGCAGGCCACATCATTCCGGACACGCATAGTATTTATGAATGGATAGTGAAATCATTACAATTTGACGTATCAAAGCCGGTAATTGATTTTTTCAACACCGATGGTTCGTTAACCGATGCCAGATTGAACGGTTTGGACGCGGCTTTCGGTGTCCAGGGGGCGGCGCCGTCATTCAGGCCCGCCATGGCCCCTTGGGTGGTCAGGCAAGCTACGCAGTGGGGAGATCATGAAAAAATCAACGTCCCGGTCGTTCAATCCGGGCAAAGGCCAGCAAGTGGGTGCTGGCGCGCGGGCCCTGTGGGCCGGAGCCGGTGTCGGCGCCCTGCTGCTCGGCATGGCGGCCTCGCCGGCCATCGCGGATGAAGCCCCGGCCGATGCCAGCGGCCTGCAGGAAATCGTGGTGACCGCCACCCGGCGCCCGGAGCGGCTGGACCAGGTGCCGATCGCCGTCTCCGTCCTCAGCGGCGACGTGGCGGAACGCCGTATCCTGAACGACATCCAGGACATCAGCACCGCCGTGCCCGCGCTCAATTTCCGGACCGGCGCGTCGAACAAGGACCGCAACATCTTCGTCCGCGGTATCGGCACGATTACCACATCGCCAGGTGTGGAACCCTCGGTCTCCACCGTCGTGGACGGGGTGGTGCTGGCCCGGCCGGGGCAGGCGACCCTGGATCTGCTGGACATTGACCATGTGGAGGTGTTGCGTGGTCCGCAGGGCACGCTGTTCGGCAAGAACGCCACGGCGGGTGTGATCAACATCGTGTCCAAGGACCCCACCGAAGAGGCCCACGGCTATGTCGACGCGGCCTATTTGAGCGGCGGCGATGAATACCGGGTGAAGGCTGGCGTTTCCGGCGCCCTGGTCCCGGGCAAACTGACCGGCCTGATCTCCGCCATGACCAGCGGCTATGACGGCAACGTCACCAACAAGGCCACGGGCGACACCGTCAACGGCTATACCCACAGCGGCGCCCGCACCAAGTTGCGCTTCACGCCCAATGACGATGTCACCGTGACGGTCGCGGCCGACTATCTGTTCTCCCGCGACAGCGTGCCCACCGGCGTCTTCGCCGGGACGACGCAGACGGCCTATCCGACCAACGCCGTCACCAACAGCGCGCCCTTGGCGGCAAGCCTCGCGGCGGCCGGGATCCACCCCTCGGCCTACAACACCGAGGTCAGCGCCAACACCAACAGCGGGACCAAGGACAATAACGGCGGCATCGCGGCCACCGTGGACTGGAACCTGAACGGCTACACGCTGACCTCCGTCACCGCCTACCGCAAATGGCAGAACATCCAGTCCCAGGATTATGATCAGCTGTCGGTGCTGTCGACCGGCCTGCCCAACGTCGTGGACAATGGGTATCTGCTGTTCAGCCAGACGTCGGAGGAACTGCGCCTGGCCTCGCCCAAGGGCGGTCTGATCGACTACGTCACCGGCGTCTATTACATGCACGCCGTCGACACCGAGGTTTACCAGCGCGCGGTGACCCAGGTGTCGGGTGGTGGCACCCTGTCGAACAACGGCACCTCGCGTTTTGGCACCACCGGCGACAACTATGCCGCCTTTGGTGAGGCCAACATCAACATCACGCCGGATTTCCGCGGCATCGCCGGCGTCCGGGTCGTGCATGACGACCTGGACTATCATTTCCAGCGCGTGGCCTCCTCCGCCACGGCGGTCACCGGCATCCAGCCATCCTATGCCAGCAACGGGTCTACCGGTACCACCGACTACGCGGATCGCCTGGGGCTGCAGTGGGACGTGGACAGGGATGTCTCGACGTATTTCACCTATTCGCGCGGCTACATGGGCCCGGCCTACAACGTCTTCTTCAACATGACCTCCACGGCGGCCCTGGCGCTGAAGCCGGAAACCTCCGACAGCTATGAGGTGGGCGTGAAGGCCAAGCTGCTGGGTGGGCGCCTGCAGGCCAACCTGGCCGGCTACATCACCAATTTCGACAACTACCAGGCCAATTTCTCCGACACCGTGGCGGGGGCCATCGTCACCCGCCTGATCAACGCCGGCCAGGTGTCGACCAAGGGTGTTGAGGCCGATTTCACCTACCGGCCTATCGACAACCTGACCCTGACCCAGTCCCTGGCCTGGACGCAGGCGCGGGTGGATCATTTCCAATGCCCGGCGGGGGCGGCCAGCAGCTGCGACATTGACGGCCAGCCCTTGCCCTTCGCGCCGGACTGGAAGCTGGACAGCGCGGCTAGCTATACCGTGCCGCTGTCCTCTGGTCTCAAGCTGGTGTTGGACACCGACTACCGGTGGCAGAGCAAGGTGCAGTACCAGCTGACACAGACACCGGACACCATCCAGGGCGCCTATGGCATCTGGAACGCGGGGGTGACGCTGGCCAGCGAGGATCAGGGCTGGCGGGTCACCGGTCTGGTGAAGAACCTCCTCGATACCCACTATTCCTCCTATCTCGCGCGTGGCAACCTCGCCGGCGTGGTGCGCTGGGTGCCGCGCGACGGCAGCCGGTACTGGGGCGTGGCCTTGCATAAGGACTTCTGACCGGTGCTTCCCGGACGCCGTTGGATGCTGGCGCTCATATTGGGCGCCTGTATCCTCAACTACGCTGATCGCCAGATCATCGCCTTGGTGAAGCCCCTGCTGTCCCAGGAGCTGGGGTGGACGGACGCCGACTATGGCCGGCTGACCGCCGTCTTCCAGCTGGCGGCGGCCTGCGCCTTCCTGTTCGCCGGCCGCTTCGTCGATGTCGTGGGGGTGAAGTGGTCCAACCCCCTGGCGGTGGGCTCGTGGAGCCTGGCGGCCATGGCCCACGCTTTCGCCGTCACCTTGCCGCAGTTTCTGGCGGCCCGGGTGGCGCTGGGGGCGACGGAGGCGCTGGGCACGCCGACCGCGGTCAAGACCATCGCCGCCACCTTCGGCCCCACCGGCCGGACGGCGGCCCTGGGTTTCATGAACGCCGCCGGCAGTGTCGGGGCCATCCTGACGCCGCTGGTCATCCCCTTCCTTGCCCAGCGTGTCGGCTGGCGCGCCGTCTTCCTTATGACCGGGGGACTGGGGTTGGTCTGGGTGGCGCTCTGGCTGTTGGTCATGCGCCGGGGCGGCCTGGAGGCCGGGACGGCTTCCGCCAGTCCCATTGGCCCGCGCGCGGGCCAATGGCGGGAGGCGCTGGCCGACCGCCGCACCTGGGCCATCGCCGGCGGCAAGGTGCTGTCCGATCAGGTGTGGTGGTTCCTGCTGTACTGGGCGCCCGACCTGTTCACCCGCGTTTTCCATCTGGACATGGCCGGGGTGGCGGTGCCGCTGGCCCTCATCTACCTGGCCGCGGCCGTCGGTTCGCTGCTGGGGGGTACGGCTTACGGCTGGCTGGTCCGGCGTGGCGGCTGGGACATGAACCGGGCGCGCAAGACCATCCTGCTCGTTTGTGGGCTGTGCGTGCTGCCCGTGCCACTGGTCCTGGCGGTGGGCAATTTGGGGGCGGCGGTGGCCCTACTGGCCCTGACCCTGGCGGCGCACCAGGGCTTTTCCTCCAACCTGTTCGGCATCATCACCGACATCGTGCCGCCATCGCGCATCGGCATGGTGACCGGCCTGGGCGCCCTGTCCGGCAACCTCGCCGGCATGCTGATCCTGCAGGTGACGGGTTGGGTGCTGGCGGGGGGCGGCGGCTATCTGCCCATGCTGGCGCTGGCGTCGGTGTCCTACCTGCTGGCCCTGGGCTGGATACACCTGTTGCAGCCTGTGCTGCGGCCGGCCGCTGGAACCTATAGACCCAACGACGTGAGCCATAGGCTCACATCGTCGTAGGACGCGACCGCGTCCGCCGGAAGTTTTCGGGGAGCGAAGCGGACTGAAAACTGAGGATAAGCCAAGCGGCCGGATGGCCGCGCCTGGCGACTGAGGGCGTTTTCAGACACCAAGCAGCATTCCCTCCACCGTCGCCATGTGCTGGGCCGCCACCTCCTTCACCAGATGGCGGAACCGGGCCACAAGGGCGGGGGTGGGGCCGATGGCCGTGGGTTCCAGCAGGGTGAAGTTGGAGGCCACGCGGGGATGGAAGCGCCGAATCTGAACGCCCACCTGGGCGAACAGGGGGGCGGAGAAGGGTTCCGCGATGGTGATGCCCAGGCCGGCCGCGACATAGCAATAGGCGGGGAAGGAATGCTGGGTCTCGATCAGGCGGTCGACCACCACGCCTTCGGTCATCAGCATGCGGTCGATGTCGTCCCACAGGGCGTCCGCCTCGTGCATGGGGCCGATGAACCGCTCCCCCGCCAGGTCGCCGGCCTCGATGACGGCCTTGGCGCCCAGGCGATGGCCCGGCGGCAAGACGCAGACATACTCGGCTTGCACCAGGGTGCTGGTGCGCAATCCCTGGCGGGACGGCGCCTCCACGCCCAGGCCCAGGTCCGCCTGGCCCAGGAACACCCTGTCCTCCACCCCCCGTTGCCCCTGCGATTCCACCGTCACCTTAACGTCCGGATATTGGGCGTGAAAGCGGGCCATCGTGGCCGGCAGGATGCCGCCGGCCAGGGCCGCCAGGGCGGCGACGCGGATGGTGCCCACGGGGTGGGCGCGGATGCGCCGCGCCGCCTGCTTCAGCAACTCCACGCCCGTGAAGCTCTGACGGACCGCCTCATAGAAGCTGTTGGCCTGTTCGGTGGGAACCAGCCGCCGGCCGCGCCGCTCGAACAGGGCGAACCCCACCGACCGCTCCAGATCGGAGATCAGGCGGCTGACGGACGGCTGGCTGATGTTCAGCATGGAGGCGGCGGCGGTGATGCCGCCGCTGACCATCACGGCGCGAAAGGCTTCGATTTGGCGTATCTGCATGCATCCATAGTATTCTGGGATGATTTGGGAAATCAATTCGATTGGAATGAATGGATCGGCGGTGGCACCGTACATTCGATGGATTTCACGATCCCCTTGTGGGGTAAGTGGCGCAACGATCAGAGGGAATTGAGCGGTGTCCGAGACGACCCTGCCGGCGACATGCGATGTCGCCTGGTTTTCCGCCCTGTGCGATGACGATTACGAATTTCTGGGCGTGCCCGACAGCCGCCTGCAATCATCGTTCGAGCATTGCCGCGACATCGTCTTGTCGGCGGAAAGCGGCGGGTACGACACCATCCTGCTGCCCTCCGGCTACGCCCTGGGCATCGACACCATCGCCTTCGCCGGCGCCATCGCGCCGCTGACCCGGCGCATCCGCCTGCTGACCGCCATCCGGTGTGGTGAGCTATGGCCGCCGCAGGCAGCGCGCCAGCTGGCGACGCTGGACCGCCTGGCGGGCGGGCGCCTGGCCATCAACATCATCTCCAGCGACCTGCCGGGCGAGACGCTGGAGTCCGGCCGGCGCTATCGCCGCGCGACCGAGGTGATGGCCATCCTACGCGCCTTGCTGAACGGCCAGTCCATCGACCACGCCGGGGAGTTCTATCGCCTGACGCTGGACCCGCCGCGTATCGGCACGGTCAGCGGCAAGGCGCCGCCCTTCTTCTTCGGCGGCCTGTCGGAGGATGCGCGCGAGGCGGCGGCGGAGGGGGCCGACGTCTACCTGATGTGGCCGGACACCATGGACGGGGTGGCGTCGGTCATCCGTGACATGAAGGCGCGGGCGGCGGCGCGTGGCCGGACCCTGCGCTTCGGCTACCGCGCCCACGTGGTGGTGCGCGAGACGGAGACGGCGGCCCGCGCCGCGGCTGACCGCCTGCTGTCGCGCCTGGATGCGGACACGGGCGCCACCATCCGCCAGAAGTCGCTGGACCATGCCTCCGTGGGCGTGCGCCAGCAGGCGCAGTTGCGCGAGGCGGCGGCCGGCGACGGCTATGTCGAGGACAATTTGTGGACGGGCATCGGCCGGGCGCGGTCCGGCTGCGGTGCCGCCATCGTCGGGGATCCGGACCAGGTGCTGGCCAAGCTGCGGGCCTATCAGGCGCTGGGCATCGAGGCCTTCATCCTGTCCGGATATCCGCACATGGCGGAGGGCGACCTGTTCGCCCGCCACGTCCTGCCCCACCTGCCGCACGCGCCGCTGGCGCTGGGCTGACGTTCTCCCAAGGAGTGAGCGAAGGATGAGTGCGCGTCTGCGTTTCGGTATCGTCGGCACCGGCATGATGGGGGTGGAGCATATCACCAGCCTGGCGCTGTCGCCGGAGGTGGCGGTGACGGCCATCGTCGACCCCACGCCGTCGTCCCTGGACTGGGCGCGGGACGCCCTGGGCGACCGGGCGGCCGGGGTTGCCGCCTACCGCACGGTGGCGGAGATGGTGCGGGAGGGGAAGCTGGATGGCGTGATCATCGCCTCCCCCAACCACACCCACCATGACGTGCTGCAACCCCTGCTGGGCACCGGCCTGCACATCCTGTGCGAAAAGCCGCTGTGCTCCAGCCTGGGGGACGCGGCCCGGGTGGCGGACGCCGCGACCGGTCATAAGGGCGTGTTCTGGGTGGGCATGGAATACCGCTACATGCCGCCGGTGGGCCGCTTCGTGGAGCAGGTGCATGGCGGCCGCGTCGGTCGCCTGGTCATGCTGTCGATGCGGGAGCATCGCTTCCCCTTCCTGACCAAGGTGGGGGACTGGAACCGTTTCAGCCGCAACACCGGCGGCACGATGGTGGAGAAGTGCTGTCACTTCTTCGACCTGATGCGCCTGACCGTGGGGGCGGAGGCGGTGCGGGTCTACTGCTCCGGCGCCATGGACGTGAACCACCTCGATGAGCGGTATGGCGGTGAGACGCCGGACATCATCGACAACAGCTATACGGTGGTGGACTTCGCCAACGGGGTGCGGGCCCTGCTGGACCTGTCCATGTTCGCTGAGGGCGCGCAGGAGCAGGAGGAGATCGTCGCCGTGGGCGACCAGGCCCGCCTGGACGTCACCATTCCCCGGGGCGATCTGGTCTACAGCCCGCGCGACGCCTTCCGCCGGCCGGAAAGGGTGGAGCGGACGCACGTGGCGGTGGATGGTGCCGCGCTGGCCGCCGGCAGCCACCATGGCGCCACGTATTTCCAGCACCGCGCCTTCCTGGACGCCATCCTGAACGGCGCTCCGGTGGCGGTGTCGGCGGAGGACGGCTACCGCGCCGTGGAGATCGGCGCGGCGGCGGAACTCAGCGCCCGGGAACGCCGGGCGGTGGACTTGGCCGAACTGCGGCGGTGAGGGGGGCGGCACCCGGTACGGACAGCCCTCAGCCCAGGGTCACGTGCTGCCCGTTGCGCAGCACCGGCACGGCGTTGCGGCGCAGGTGGCCGACGCCCGGGTCCAGGATGGGCAGGGCGGAATACTGCATCAGATAGACGCGGCGCAGGTTCGGCGTGTGATTGCCGCCGGTGGCGTGCAGCAGCCGGCTGCTGAAGGCGACGACACTGCCGGCCGGCACCTCCACCACCACGCCGTCCTCCGGCCCGGTCCACGTCGCCACCAGGTCACGGCTGGCCGGGTTGCGCTCATGCGGGAGGATGGCGTCGCGGCTTTCCGGCACCTGGGAGAAGGGCAGCAGGCGTACCGTGCCGTTCTCCACCGTCGCATCGTCCAGCGGGCACCAGCAGGTGAGATAGGGTAGGTGGTCCACAGGGCCGCCGTTGTGGGCCATGTAGCCGGAGTCCTGGTGCCAGCTGAAGGCCATGCCCTTGTCGGGCCCCTTCACCACGAACTGGTCATAGAAGAAATAGGCGTCCGGTCCCAGGGTCGCCCGGCAGATGTCGGCCATGACCTGGCCAAACAGCACCGCGCGCAAGGTTGGCTGCTGGCGCTGGCATTCGCCGGCGAAATAGCGGCGGCCGCGGTGGGTGATGCCGTCCACCTCCACGCCCAGCGCGTCCAGCCGCGCGTCCTCCAGGGCCACGAAGCGCTGACACTCGTCCCGCAGCAAACCCAGTGCCGCGCCCTGCAGCGCCCTGTCGAAGACAGCATAGCCCTCGGCGGCGAATTGCCGCCGCTGCGCCTCAAACATCATGTCCGGATTCCCTGAAATGTTTTCCTCCCGTTCAGGAGGAACGGTGCCCGCAGGGTGGGCGGAAATCCAATCGAATCAATTTCACCACTCATTTGGCGAGGCTATGCATGGGGGGATGGCCTACATTTGGAAACCCCGGGCCCTGCCGGTTCCCGGGCGACGAGCGGGACTTTAGCGCGGTCCGAAATTCAGGGTGCGGCTGAAGAAGGGCAGCACCTGATCTTGAATGCGGAACGCCACGTGGCTGGTGTGGGTGCCCGGATAAATCTCGAAGGTGTTGGGGATGTGATAGGCGTCCAGCGCCTCATGCAGCTTGGCCGCGTCGACCCTCAGTCCATCCTGGTCGCCGACGTCGATGGCGATGGCGCGATAGCGCCGCAGGGCCCCCACGTATTGGTCGATGAAGGTCAACGGGGCATTGGCCGCCCATTTCGCCAGCACGTCGGGACGCGCGGCACCGTCCTTGACCGGTAGATCCAGGTAAAGCGGCGGATTGAGCGGGTTGGGTGACCAGGCGGCGGCGGTGGCCAGTTGCGCCCGGGCCATGAACGGCAGCGCCGCGGAATCCGCCGGTGTCTTCACCGCCTCCAGCGCTGCCTCCGTCGCCGGATCGACGGCGCCGGGCGTGCGGGGGGACAGGCAGCAGGGGCTCAGCATGTACAACGCGCCGAAGACGTCGGCGTGCCTCATGCCGATGCGGGCGGTGCCGTATCCCCCCATCGAATGGCCGGCGAGCCCCCGGCTCTCCCGCGCCGCGATGGTGCGGTAATGAGCGTCGATGTAGCCGACCAGGTCGCGGGCGATGAACGTCTCGAAATCGCCCGTGGTCACGGAACCGGAATACATCGATCCGTTGTGCACCGTCTTGGCGTCCGGCAGGACGACAATCATTTCCCGGGCGCCCTGCGCGAACGCGCCCTCCACGGTTTGGGGAACATGGATTTCCGCCATCCATTGCGCCGCCCCGATGGAATAGCCGTGCAGGGCGTAGAGGACGGGATAGCGCTTGTGCGGATGGGCGGCGTATCCGGGTGGCAGGAGGACGAAGACGTCCCTGCCGGCGGCGTCCCCCTCCAGGCTTCCTTCCAAGGCCGCGCCATGGACTTTGATGTGGTCCACGGTCACCGGTTTCGCGCCCACCACTGGTGCGGGGCTTTCCGTGGCCATTTGGGCGCGGGCGGGTGCCGCGAGGGCGAAGGCCGCCAGCATCGCCGCCAATATCCTGTGGGCAGGCTTCTTCATCGCGTTCTCCCCTCCTGCGTGGTCGTCAGTCGGCGTTCCGGACGGGGAACGCATAGATGGATGTGGACAGCGGCGACACGGTCAGCCCGCCGCGGGGGGCGGGGGCCCGGCTCTCGGTGATCGTCACACCAGGGGTGGCCCCCACCTTGTTCTCCGCTTCCGGCGTGGCGCCGGACAGCCGCCATACCCGTCCGTCGCCCCGCAGTTGGGCGCCCTCCAGGGCGATGGACACCGGCTGGGGTTTGGTGGTGGCATTGACGACGGCGATCAGCAGCGTCCGCCGGTCCGGCGCCAGGCCGGCGATGATGTCCAGGGGATAGGTCGGGCTGCCCGCCTTCACCCGCGGGTGATCATAGCCGACCGGAAACCTTGGGTCGGGCCGCGGGGAATTGCCCGTCACCGCGACCGGGATCACGCCGGCCCCGAAATGGTCGCCGTACAGCTTGAAGATCTGTCCCGTGGCATTCAGCGTCGAGGCTGCGGGTGTGGTGTCCAGCGTGGAAATGCCGAAGGTGAAGGCGCTCATCGTGATGAAGTCGGTGTGCCGCAGCATCTCCTGCAACACCATGGCATAGGCCAGAGCCATCTTCAGGGTCGGCTTGGCGCCGATATAGGCGTACTCATCAATGGACAGGAAGATGGGCTTGTCCCGCATCGCCGGGAAGCGCTGCTGGTAGATGGCCCATTCCTCCGCCTTCATTCGCACCTGGTTGGAGGGGGAGCGGACGAATTCCATCAATTCGGCGTCGGGCGGCGCATCGGGACGCTTCTCCACGCGGTCGTACCAGTGCTCACTAAGGCCGTCGAAGTCGCCCCATGCCTTGGCCAGCAGGCCGCCGGTCCAGTCATCCTCCGTGCCGAATTTGGGCTGGATGCTGTCCAGGCTGGCGTTCTCCTTGGCATCGCGGGGATGCATCTGGTCCGGCATGGCGCCGGAGCCGATCAGGGTGATGGTGGGATCGACCGCGCGCATCGCGGCGGCGAAGTCGCGATGCTTGATGACGAAATAATCCAGCGTGGTCTTGCCGATCTGCCACCAGCCGTAGGGCTCGTTACCGATGTTCCAGAATCGGACGCCGTAGGGTGCCTGATGGCCGTTGGCGGCGCGCTTGGCGCCCCACGCGCTGGTGGCGGGGCCGTTCAGGTATTCCACCTCTTCCGCCGCCGAATGCGCGTCGCCCAGTCCGGCATTGACCGTGACATAGGGGGCGACGTCCAACAGCCGGGTCAAGGTCATGAACTCGTCCAGGCCCACGTCGTTGGGCTGCATGGCGCTCCAGGCATAGTCGTACACCGGCGGGCGACGGTCGCGCGGGCCGGTGGCGCCGTGCCAGTCCCAGTTGGACAGGAAGTTGCCACCCGGCAGGCGCCAGAAGCCGGAATGGAGCGTCTTCAGCAGTGCGGTCGTGTCGGCCCGCCATCCGTCGATGTTGTCAGCCGGCATCAAGGATACGGTTCCGACCGAGAACGCGCCGGTGCCCGTGCCGGTGATTTCAAACCGCGCGTCTTCGGTGTCGGCGCCAGCGGTGACGGTGAACGGCAGGCGTTGCCAGTCCGGGCCCAAGGCGGGCAGGTTGACCGTCCGACGCTGGTCCGGCCCGGGCCCCCAAACCAGCGCCACCTGGATCGCGGCTCCCGCCGCCCCCCTGGCCACGACATGCCCGGCGTACGCCTTGCCGACGGTGACCGCCACGCCGTTCTGGCCGAAGCCATGCGGCCCTATGCCATCCAAAGCGACGCGGACGCTGTGCGTGCCCACATAGGGCTGGGTCTTGTCCATGGTCACGGCGGCGGCGTCGCCCAGGGGGCGCCATTTCCGGTTCACCAGGGCGGGCTTGCCCTCCACGGACTCAGGCTGCGGCGGATCCTGGCCCTCCGCCACCACCGGGAAATAGAATTTCCGGTCGTCCAGCAGTTCAGCCCACAGCGCGCGGTTCAGCAGGCCGCCGATGGGTTCGATGAACATGCCGTAGGCATAAGGGGTGACCGCAGCCGCCGGATGGGTGAGATCGATGCGTGCCGTCACGGCTTGGCCATGGGCGGCGCCCGCCGTGAGCAAGGCGGCGGACATCACGCCGGCCAGCCGGACGGGCCAGGGCCGCAAGCCGCGTTTCATGGAGATCGCCATCTGTCCTCCCGGGGGCGCGAGCCCCTTGTTTTGCATCCACCAAGCGTCGAGGCTGGGCGTCCGGTACCGGTAACATTGAATCGGCACCATCCATTTGTCTGAGTATTGACATGGAGTCAAGATCTGCCAGTTTAGGCCGCAAAACCGGGGAGGATGGGATGTCCATGGGGGAAACAGGGCTGACGGGAGCAGTGGATGGCGCGGCGCGTGCCCTTTCGACCCCTGCCGTGTTCCGCCGCGACGATGCCATGTCAACCATGACGGGTGATCGCCGGGCCCTTTTGTCGGAGTTACACCGCTCTCGCGGCTTCCGGTGCGCATCCGCGCCCATCCCCGGGTGAGCGGCATCGGCTGACCTAGCGTTCCCGGCCGCCTTCAGGGGCTGGCCCTTAGAGCCTGAACCAATAAAACCGGAGGAAAACATCATGCGTCTGCCCAAGTCATTCCTGGCATCGCTGCTGGGCACGGTCTTCCTGACGCCCCTCCCGCCCGCGCGGGCGGCGGAGGATGCCAAGCCCGCCCCCGTCGTGGCCGAGGCACGGGAAAAGGCGGCGGCGCTGGTGGCCCGCATGACGCTGGAGGAAAAGCTGGGCCAGTTGGTCAACGTGGCGCCGGCCATCCCCCGCCTGGGCATTCCCGCCTACAACTGGTGGACGGAATCACTGCATGGGGCCATCGGCGCCGTGCCCACCACCAATTTCCCGGAACCCATCGGCCTGGCCGCGACCTTCGACACGCCCTTGATCCATGACGTGGCCGCCGCCGTCAGCCAGGAGGTGCGGGCGCTGCACACCCTTGGCCGCGACACCGGGCATCTGGGGCGCATCGGCACCGGGCTGGACACCTGGTCGCCCAACATCAACATTTTCCGCGACCCCCGTTGGGGCCGGGGGCAGGAGACCTATGGCGAGGACCCCTACCTGACCGCCCGCCTGGCTGTGGCCTTTGTCGGCGGCATGCAGGGCCCCAACCCCGACCTGCCGGACGTGGTGGCGACCCCCAAGCATTTCGCCGTGCACAGCGGACCCGAATCCACGCGCCACACCGCCAACGTCTATGTCTCGCCGCACGATCTGGAGGACACCTACCTGCCGGCCTTCCGCGCCGCCATCGTCGATGCCCGGGCCGGGTCCATCATGTGCGCCTACAACCGCATCAACGGCCAGCCCGCCTGCGCCAGCGACCTGCTGTTGAAGGAGCGCCTGCGCGGCGCCTGGCACTTCACCGGCTATGTCGTGTCCGACTGCGACGCGGTGAAGGACATCGCCGACAATCACAAATACGCACCCGATCCCGCGGCGGCGGTGGCGGCGGCGGTCAAGGCCGGCGTGGACAATGAATGCAACGTCGCCACCCTGTTCGGCGGCGGCCCCGGCCTGGCCGACCGCTACCGCGAGGCCTTTCGCCGGGGGCTGATCAGCGCGGCGGACATCGACCTGGCCCTGCTCCGCCTGTTTTCCGCCCGCTATCGCAATGGCGACCTGGCGGGGCTCAACGCCCGCACAGTGGCGCCCGTCCCCGTCCAGGCCATTGGCACGGCGGCGCACCGGCAACTGGCCCTCACCACCGCCGCCAAGAGCCTGGTGCTGCTGAAGAACGACGGCGTGCTGCCGTTGAAGCCCGGTCTGACGGTTGCGGTCATCGGGCCGCACGGCGATTCCACCCGGGTGTTGCGCGGCAATTATTCGTCATCCCTGTCGGCGCCCCCCGTCTCCCTGCTCGACGGTCTGCGGCAAAGCTTGGCCGGCGCCCGGGTGATCCACGTGCCCTTCCAGCCCACGCCCATGGACGGCGATCCGGTGCCGACGGCGGCCTTGCAGACACCCGATGGCGGGCCCGGCGTCCTGGCGCAGTACTTCAACGCGGTGGGGGAGCCCAAGCCGCCGGCGCCGGACGCGCCTTTCGGCCAGATGCCGCCGCTGACGGTGGCGGACCAGCCGGTGGTGACGCGGACGGAGCCGATTGTCGGCGGCAGCGGCCATGATCTGAAAGCCGTGGCCGATCAGTACCGCGTGGTCTGGAGCGGCTTCCTGGTGCCGCCGGAATCCGGTACCTACCGCCTGGGCCTGGCCGGCTTTTCCGGTGATTTTGAATTCGACGGCCGGCATGTCGACATTGGCCCGGTGCAATGGGGCGAACTGCCCAAGCTGGAAGCCGTCACGCTGGAAAGGGGCCGGCGCTATCCCATCCGCATCGCGACCGACGTGCACGGCATGGGCGGGGCGGAGTTCTTGTGGAAGCGGGTCTCCACCGCCGCCGATGCCGCCGCCGACCAGGAGGTGCGGGCGGCCATCGCCGGGGCCGACGTGGTGGTGGCCGCGGTGGGCCTCAGCTCCGACCTGGAGGGGGAGGAGATGAAGCGCCAGATCGAGGGCTTCGCCGGCGGTGACAAGACCTCCCTGGATTTGCCGGCGGAGCAACGCCACCTGCTGGAGGTGGCGAAGCAGGCCGGCAAGCCCCTGGTGGTCGTTCTGCTGAACGGCAGCCCCCTGGACCTCAGCTGGGCCAAGGACAACGCGTCCGCCATCCTGGAGGCCTGGTATCCCGGGCAGGCCGGGGGCCAAGCCATCGCCGACGTGCTGTCGGGCAAGGCCGACCCGGCGGGGCGCCTGCCCCTGACCTTCTACCACAGCGTCGCCGACCTGCCGCCGTTCGACGACTATGCCATGACCGGTCGGACGTACCGCTACTTCACCGGCCAGGCGGTCTACCCCTTCGGCTTCGGCCTGTCCTACAGCCGCTACAGCTATGGCCCGCTGACGGTGCAACCGGTGGGAGGGCGGGCGGAAAACGGCGTGCGCGTCACCGCCACCGTGACCAACACCGGCGGCCGCGCGGGGGAGGAGGTGGCGCAGCTGTACCTCAAGCCGCCCGCGTTCGACGGCGCCCCCCGCCTGGCCCTGCGCGGCTTCCAGCGCCTGTCCCTGGCGGCGGGCGAAAGCCGCACCGTGTCCTTCGACCTGTCGCCGCGCGACCTCAGCTTCGTCACCCGCGAAGGTGACAGGCAGGTCATGGCCGGGGCCTACGAGGTCAGCGTCGGGTCCGGCCAGCCGGATACCGGCGTCGCGGGCCAACACGCCCGCTTCACCACGGCGGCCGGCGTTCCCTTGCCCCGTTGACCGTCAGGCCTTCAGCGTCTGGGCCGTGTCCCGCAACGCCTCGGTGATCAGCAGCCGCATGGCGTTGCGGGCGGCCTCGGCATCGCCGGCGGCGACGGCGTTCAGGACATAGCGGTGCAGGGGGATGGGCTCGTTGGGCACCGCCCCCTGCCGAATCTTGTAGATGGTGGACCACCGCACGGCGGCGGCGATACTGACGGCCAGCGCACCCATCAGCGGGTTGCCGCTGGCCTCCAGCAGGGTATTGTGGAAGTCGCTGTCCGCCGTCTGGCCCGCCTCGGTCGCCAGGGTGTGGCGGTCCATGGCATCCAGGGCCGCCGTCATGCGCGTCAGTTGATCCTCCGTGCGGCGCTCCGCCGCCAGCGCGGCGATCCCAGGCTCCACGATCATGCGCAGCTCGAACAGGCTGTAGATGAAGTCCGCGCTGGGTTCGGTGGCGAAGTGCCAGGCCAGGATATCGGGATCCAGCAGGTTCCAACGGGAACGGGGGCAAACGTGGGTCCCCGTTTTGGGCCGGCTTTCCACCAGCCCCTTGGCGGCCAGGATGCGCAAGGCCTCCCGGTAGGCGGAGCGCGAAACCTTCAGCCGTTCACTATTGGCGATCTCGTTTTCCAATATCTCCCCCGGCCGGTACCGGCCGGAGACGATGTCAATGCCCAGCTGACGCGCCACCACCCCATGCAGGCGCAAAGGGGAACCACGGCCAAGCCGGGTCAGCCCGGCGATCATTTCATCCATGAACCACTGTCCGTTGGGACCTATGCCAATCGAGATATCTTTATTTACCGCAACGCGCGCCCGGGCCGAAGCCCCATGCGGCGGCGATGACCAACCGGAACGGCGCCACCTCAGCCGGAGCGGGCAGGGGGGCTGCGTAGCGGTCGCGCCATCGTTGACGGTCCGTATTTGCCCTTGACCCGCCCCCTTGCCGGCAATAAATATGCTTTAACGATACAGTTAACGTTAACTGACACCTCGTGGCGTCGGTTGCGGACAATGCCGCGCTTCGGGCGCGACTGGGGGAAGGGCTCATGGCATGGCGGTCCGCCTGAAGGACATCGCCCAGGATTTGGGGCTGTCTGTCGTCTCCGTTTCCAAAGCCCTGCGCGATCATCCGGATATCGCGGAGGAAACCCGCAGGCGGGTGCTGAAACGGGTGGGCGAACTGGGCTATCAGCCCAATCTCACCGCGCGATCCCTGGTCACCGGGCAGGCGTGGACCATCGGGTTGGTCGTCCCGGATCTGCTTCATCCCTTTTTCGCCGGTATCGCCAAAGTCATTTCCAGCGACATCCGCGCCCAGGGCTATGGCCTGCTCATTTCCTCATCCGACGAGGATCCGGATTTGGAACGGCAGGAAATCGAGCGACTGCTGGCCCGCCAGGTGGACGTCATCGTGCTGGCGTCCACGCAGTCGTCGGCGGCGGGTTTGCGCAGGATGGTGGAACAGAAGATGCCGTGCGTCCTGTTCGACCGTCGTCTCGACGGCCTTGACGCTCACTTCGTGGGGAATGAGGACCAGGAGGTCGGCGCGCTTGCGACCGCCCACCTGATCGAGCAGGGCTGTCGCCGTATCGCCCATATCCGGGGACCGGAGGTCAGCACGGCTGCCGGGCGTCTGGCGGGCTATCGCCAGGCGCTCGCGGCGCACGGCCTGGAACCGTTGCCGGGGCACGTCGCCCCGTTGGGCCGCTCGGGCGACCATCGCGGCGAACGGGCGGGCTATGAGGCCGCGCAACGGTTGCTGGCGACGCCGACCCCTCCCGACGGCATCTTTTGTTACAACGACCCGTCCGCGATGGGGGCGATGCGGGCCATTCTGGACGCGGGACTGCGCATTCCCGAAGATATCGCCGTCATTGGCTGCGGCAATGTCTCCTACTCCGACTTCCTGCGCGTGCCCCTGTCCTCCATCGACCAGGGGGGCGAGGCCATCGGCAGGCGCCTCGCCGCCCTCGTTCTCGACCTCGCCGACAAGAAGAATGGGCGCCGGTTGTCGCCGACCACCGACCTGGTGGCCGCGCGTCTGGTTCCGCGCGCCTCCACCCTGCGCCAGCCTCTCGTAAAGGATGATACCGTCTGATGACCAACCTCACCCGACGTGACTTTGTGCGCCGTGGCGGATCAGCCGCCGCCCTGTCCATGGCTGCCGGCGCGCTTCCCGCCACGGCGACGGCCGCGGGGGCGGGCCCTTTTCTGCCCACCTGGGATTCCCTGGCGGCCGGTTACACGCCGCCGCAATGGTTCCGCGACGCGAAATTCGGCATCTGGGCCCATTGGGGGCCGCAATGCGCGCCGGAGTTTGGGGATTGGTATGCCCGCCGGATGTATATGCAGGGCGATCCGGTCTATGAGCACCACGTCAAGACTTATGGCCATCCCGCCCAGTTCGGATTCATGGAGCTGATTAACCGCTGGAAGGCGGAACGCTGGGATCCGGAGGAGTTGACCACGCTCTACAAGGCGGCGGGCGCCAAATACCTGGTGTCGATGGCGTGCCACCACGACAATTTCGACAATTTTGATTCCCACCACCACGCCTGGAACGCCACGCGGGTGGGACCGAAGAAGGACATCGTCGGCGGTTGGGCCGCCGCCGCGCGCAAACATGGGCTGCGCTTCGGTGTCAGCAACCATGGCGCCCACGCGTGGCACTGGTACCAGACGGCCTACGGCTATGACGCCGTGGGGCCGCGGGCGGGGGAACGCTATGACGCCTTCCGCTTGGCCAAGGCCGATGGCAAGGGGACATGGTGGCAGGGGCTGGATCCGCAGGATCTGTATACCGGCCGCAACATCGTGATCCCCGATGGGATCACCGATGTCGCGGCGATGGAGGCCTGGCACCAGGCCCATGATGGCGTCTGGGATGAATCCGTGCCGCCGCACAATCGCGCCTTCGCCGAGCGCTGGCTGAAGCGCGCCAATGATCTGACCGACCGCTACCAGCCGGATCTGGTCTATTTCGACGATACCGGCCTGCCGCTTGGGGAATACGGCCTCAAGGCCGTCGCCCACTACTACAATCAGAGCCTGTCCCGGCACGGCAAGGTGGACGTGGTGGTGAACTGCAAGGAACTGACGGACCTGCAGCGCCGCGCCGTGGTGGCCGATATCGAGCGCGGTTTCAACGATCACGTGGTGGCGGAGCCCTGGCAGACGGACACCTGCATCGGTGATTGGCATTACAGCCGGCCGCTGTATGAACGCGACGGCTATCTGACCGCATCGCAAGTGGTGCAGCGGCTGGTCGACGTGGTCAGCAAGAACGGTTGCCTGTTGCTGAACATCCCCGTGCGCAGCGATGGCACCATCGACGAACGGGAACGCCGCGTCCTGCAGGACCTGGCCGGCTGGATGGCGGTGAACGGCGAGGGGATTTTCGCCACCCGGCCGTGGTCCGCCTATGGGGAGGGCCCGACCCAGGTGGCGGCGGGCAAATTCAACGAGACCAAGCTTCAGCCCTTCACGGCGCAGGACATCCGGTTCACCACCAAAGGTGACGCGCTCTACGCCTTCGCCATGGAATGGCCCGTGGGCGACCAGCTTACGATCCGTACGCTGGGGAAGCGGGCGAGGACGATCAACCGTGTCGACCTCCTGGGCGGCGACGCCCTGCGCTTTGACCAGGGCGATGATGGCGTCGTCATCACGCTGCCGGCCGGCCGGCCGACCTTCACCCCCGCTTTTCGCATCCGATGAGCGGTGGCGGTTCCGACCCGATCATAGTGACATGAAGAGAAAACAATGAAGACGCGTTTCTCCCGCCGGTCGCGCACGTCGCTGATCCGTTCCGCCATCATGGGCTTGCCCATCATGGGCTTGCTATGCGGCGCATGGGGCGGACTGGCCGCCGCCCAGGATATGCAGGCGCATCCAAACTGGCCTGGGCCGGGACAGCTGTTCGTGGGGGCCTGCTATCAGCCCATCGACCGCTCGCCCGAGGAGATCGACCGCGATATCGCCATCATGAAGCGCGCCGGCTTCACCGTCGTGCGCCTGGGCGATCTCTCCTGGGATTCGTTCGAACCGGCGCAGGGCAAGTTCACTTTCGAGTGGTTCGACACCGTCATGGACAAGATGCGGGCGGCCGGCATCCGGGTGATCCTGGATATTCCGGGCACGCCCGCGCCCATCTGGCTGCACCGGAAATATCCGGGGGTCGACCTGGTCAACCAGTCGGGTGACCGCGTGCCGCCGGCGGAGCGCTACATGGACAACATCAGCGATCCTGATTACGTGCGCGAGGCGGGCATCCTCGCCGACATGCTGACCAAGCGCTATGCCCACCACCCCGCGGTCATCGCCATCGGCTACGACAATGAGATCGGTAACGGTTTCATGTCTTATTCGGAGGCGGACCGGCAGCGCTTCATCACCTGGCTGCAGCGGAAATACGGCACGGTGGAGGCGCTCAACAAGGCCTGGGCGACACAGCGCTGGTCGCGCCGGCTCAATGATTTCAATGACGTCGACCTGCCCCTTGCCGATGGGCCCGGCCCGGCGGAACGCTACCTGGATCTGCACCGCTACTGGTCTGACGTCACCGTGGCCCGCTTGCGCGAACTGGATGAGATCCGCCGCCGCAACATGCCGGACATGCCCACCCTCTCGAACCTCTGGGACAACGCGCCACGGCGCGGCTTCGACTATCTGTCGACCTACAAGTCCTATGTCACCTATGGGGCGGAGGGCTTCTACCCGGCGGATCCCGTCAGCGGCGCGCTGGGCGCCTTGATGACCAAGGGCGACCTGCCCACCCCCATCTGGTTCAACGAGTTCACCGCCGGGGGCGGGGGGGACTACGGGACGCCCGGCCGCAGCCGGATGTATGCCTATCTCAGCCTGATCCTGGGCGCCCAGGGCATCCTGGCCTGGACCTTCAACAGCCACCTGGGCGGGGAGGAGCAGGCCCTGTTCGGCCTGGTGGACCATGACGGCACCCCGTCATGGAAGGTGGATGAGTTCGGCCGCATCGCCACGGAGTTCCGGGAGCTCGCCAAATACGGCTTCCCGAGATACACCCACCCCGAGGTGGCGATCGCCTATTCCTTCGATTCCGCCATCGCCTCCCACCCCAACGGTCCGTCGAGCACCACCCGGCAATACTTCCAGTCCACCTATGGCGATCAGGTGCAAGGGGCCTTTGAGCCGCTGTTCCGCGACAACATCGACACGGCCATCATCAATGTCGGACACGACGCCCTGGCATCCTACAAATTGGTTGTCGTGCCGGCCGACTATCTGATGGACGCCGCCAGCGCCCAGGCGCTCCGCGACTATGTCGTCAACGGCGGCACCGTGCTGATGACCGGCTATTCGGCCAAGATCGACGAGCATGGGCAATGGTTCAACACGCCGCTGCCGGGGCGTCTGTCCGATGTCTTCGGGCTGAAGACGAACGCCTTCTATCGCGCCGACGCGCCGCTGAAGATTGGTATGGGCCAGGACACCATCACCACCGGTGTCCGGTACTACGAGGTCCTCGAACCCTCCACGGCGAAGGTCCTTGCCACCTTCACCAACACGCGGGAGCTGTCGCCGGCGGTCACCGTCAACAAGTTCGGCAAGGGCACGGCGATATACCTGGCCACGGAGTCCAACGTGTCGGTTGTCGGCCCCATTCTGCGCCAGGTTTACACGATGGCCGGCGTCCACCCCGGACCCCAGACGCCCGAGGGCGTCTACGCCCGGGTTGTCGACGGGCGTACGCTGTTCGTGAATACTACAGGCGAGGAAAAACGGATCCCGATCGCCTCCCGCAAGACCGGTATCATCAGTCGTCACGCCTACGACGGCGCCATCGTCCTTGGGCCGCAGGAAGCGGATCTTGTTCCGTGAGCATGGCTGGCGGTCCCTTCCATCCGCGCGGCGCCGCGCATAAAATGGAATGAAATTTCCGTTTATTGCTGAAATGAAAAATTGATACGATCAAGAGATGGCTGGGGTGGCCCGGCACGGGTTGAGGCGGGATCGGCACATGGCGGACGGCGGCACGGGGATCAGCAGGCGGCGGCTGCTCAAGACCGCCGGGGCGGCGACGTCATTGCTGGCCGTGGGGGCTGGTGTCAGCGCCGGGGCGCGGGCCGGGGGTATGCCCGCATCCACCGCCCCGCGCGATGTGCTGCTGCTGGACCAGGGGTGGCGCTTCTTCGAGGGGGATATTCCCTTTCCGGAAATCCTGGGCCAGGACGAATCCTACGACAATGCCAAGGCGGGCAAGGCGTGGGGGGCCGCTGCCCCGGGCTTCGATGATTCCGACTGGGCCGAGGTGCGCCTGCCCCATGATTTCGTCAGCTTCCAGCCGATCGAGCCGGACGCCAATCGGGCCCAGGGCTATCGCCGGCGGGGTATCGCTTGGTATCGCACGTCGCTGCGCTTCGATCCCGCTGATCAGGGGCGCCATATCGAATTGCAGATCGACGGGGTGGCCACCCATGCGACGGTGTGGTTCAACGGCACCGTCGTCGACCGGAACTGGAGCGGCTACAACGGCGTCACCATCGACCTGACACCCTTCGCCACCTTCGGCGATGACCTGAACACCTTGGCGATCCGGGTGGACGCGCACGCCATGGAGGGCTGGTGGTACGAAGGCGGCGGCCTCTATCGTCCCGTCCGCATCGTCAAACGGGATCCCGTCCATATCGTCACCGACGGGGTCTTCGCCCATCCCGTGCCGGAGGGGGGCGGCTGGGTCCTGCCGGTGGAGGTCACCGCCTATAACGCCGGCACGGAGGCGGCCGCGCTGACGGTGGTCAGCAGCCTTGAGGACGCTGACGGCCGGGTGCTGGTCGGCGGCCGGACGCCGGTTTCCGTCCCGTCGCTGGAGCGGGCCGTCGCGCGCCTGGATTTGCGCGTCGCGGCACCGCGGCTGTGGAGCGTGGAGACACCCACGCTCTATCGGGTGCGGACGGACCTGATGGCGGACGACCGCCGCGTCGACAGCGTCGTCACCACCTGTGGTTTCCGCGCCGCCCGGTTCGACAAGGACAAGGGCTTCTTCCTCAACGGCCAGCCGCTGAAGATCAAGGGCGTCTGCGTGCACCAGGACCACGCCGGCGTCGGTACCGCCATTCCGGACGCGCTGTGGGACTACCGCATCCGCCGGCTGAAGGAACTGGGCTGCAACGCCATCCGCTGCACCCACAACGCGCCCACGTCCGTGGTGTTGGATTTGTGCGATCGGTACGGGTTGCTGGTGATGGACGAGAACCGGCAATTCAACCCCGCGCCCGACTCCCTGGCCCAATTGCGGTGGATGGTGCGGCGTGACCGCAACCATCCTTCCATCATCCTGTGGTCGGTGTTCAACGAGGAACCGATGCAGGGTTCCGCCGCCGGCTATGAAATGGTTCGGCGCATGGCGCACGCGGTGAAGGCGCTGGACGGCACGCGGCCGGTGACGGCCGCCATGAACGGCGGCCTGTTCACGCCCGTCAACGTGGCCCAGGCGGTGGATGTCGTCGGCTTCAACTATCAGCAGGACAAGTACGACGCCTTTCACGTCGCCCACCCGGATGTCCCCCTGATCTCCTCGGAGGACACCAGCGCGCTCAGCACCCGTGGCGCCTATGTGACGGACAAGGACGCCCGCACCATCGCCGCCTACGATGACCCGGTGAAGGGCTGGAACACCCATCGCGGCGCCTGGAAGGAGATCGCCACCCGTGATTTCATCGCGGGCGGCTTCGTCTGGACCGGCTTCGACTACCATGGCGAGCCGTCGCCGTGGGGCTGGCCCTCCAATTCCTCTTTCTATGGCATCATGGATCTGTGCGGTTTCGCCAAGGCCGCCTTCCACATCCATCGGGCGCAATGGGTCACGGACCGGCCCGTCCTGGCGCTGGTGCCGCATTGGAACTGGCAGGGTCGGGAGGGCGAGGCCATCAAGGTCATGGCCTGCGGCAATGTCGAGGAGGTGGAACTGTTCCTGGAGGGGCGCTCGCTGGGCCGCCAGCCCGTCGACCCCTATGACATGAACCACTGGCTGGTCGTCTACGCGCCGGGCCGGCTTGAAGCCGTGGGCTACACCGGCGGCAAGGTGGCGGCCCGGGCCGGGGTCGAGACGACGGGGCCGGCGGTCGCGCTGAGACTGACGCCGGATCGCGACCGTCTGGTCGGCGATGGGCTGGACGCCATGCCGGTCACGGTCGAGGCGGTCGACGCCCGTGGCCGGTCGGTCCCGTTGGCCCAGGATTTGGTGACGTTCACGGTCGAGGGGGCCGACATCATCGGCCTGGGCAACGGGGACCCCAACAGTGCGGCCCCGGAGAAGGGGAACCGCCGCGCCCTGTTCAACGGCCTGGCCCAACTGATCGTGCAGACGCGGGCGGGCGGTCCCCGCACCCTGGTGGTGCGGGCGACGGCCCCCGGTTTGAAAGGCGCCAGCAGCCAGGTGGCGGTCGATGCGGCGCCATCCCCCCGCCGGCAGATGACCGCGCCGACCGACCTTCCCCTGGACACCTGGTACGCGGCCCCGCTGGCGCCAACGGCGGAAGACGCGCTGGCCTTCCGGGCCGCGGACATGACCGCTTGGGATGATTTCGGCACCCGGTGGCCGCACGATCCGCAGGCGGGGGACGGCTACACCTTGTGCTCCGTCCGGTTCACACCGCAGGCCAGGGTCGGGCGCCACGGTGGACGCGTGGTTTTCCTGAGCCTTGTCGGTGCCTGCGATGTGTACGAGGGGGGGCGCCTGCTGGGTCGCAAGACCGAAGCGGCATCCGGGCGGATGGAGGTGGCACTGGCCGCCGGCGCGGGGGGGCGGCGGCTGGATCTGCTGTTCCGGACACCCGCCGGCGCCGATTTCGGCTTCAGCGGCAACGTCCTGGTGCGTCAGGCCTGACCAATGGCGCGGGGCCGGCGCCCGGCGGTCTTTTGCAGGACATCATCCTTGGGCAGCAGCCGGTGCAGGAAGGGCAGGGTGGCGGCCCCGGCGGACATGGCGTGGGGGGCGACCACGATGCGGACGCGGCCCGGCAGCTTGTTCCCGCCCGCGAGGCGTCGCTCCAGCGCGCGGGCCAGAAGGTCCAGCAGGGATGGCGGCAGCCGGCCGCTCAGGTGGATGGCGGGCGGGTTGACCAGGCAGGTGATGGTGACGATGGGCCCCTCCAGCAGGCGGGCGCAGATGTCGACCCAATCCATGACCACACTGTCGCCCCGGTCGGCCAGGGTGGTCAGCGCCTCCTCGCCGTCGATGACCCGTCCATGGGCCGCCAGGTGGCGGTGCAGGCCGGCCAGGGAGACGGTGTTGCCCATCCCCATGGCGGCCGATGGCCCGCCATGGGGGATCAGCAGGTTGATATCGTTGCCGTGACCGCCCGTCCCGGGAAAGGGCCGGCCTTGCAGGACCAGGCCGCCGCTCAACGTCCGCCCGATCAGAATCTGGAAAAAGCTGGGTTCGTGCAGCCCGGGGCCGAAGTGCAGGTCGCCCAAGGCCGCCGCGATGGCTACGGTTTGGGCGTGGACCGGGTAGGGCAGCTGGCCGGCAAGCTGGCGCGCCACCGCCGCCGCCAAGGCGTGGCCGGGATCAGGCGCATAGGCCAACCCCAGCCCGATCGGCCCCCGGTCCCCGGCGCCCGGTGCCAGATCCCGGATACCGTCCAGGATGGCCTCCGCCCAGGCGGTCGGGATGGCGCGCGGGATGAGGCGGGTCAGCCGCTTCGGCATGCGGCCCCCCAACTCCATCAGCGTCAGGGTCAGCCGCCCCTCTTCCATGTCGGCCCCGATGGCCATCGCACCCGTCGGGTTGATGGACAGGATACGGCCCGGCCTGCCCCGGACGGCGACCGGCGGGTCCCGTTCCAGCAACAGCCCATCCCGGACGAGGCGCCGGCAGATGTAGGCCACGGCGGGACCCGTCAGGCCGGTGATGCCCGCCACCTCCGGTCGGGACAGGGAACCGGCCGACCGGATGGATTGCAGGATGATGCGCTGATTATAGTCCCGCGCCTGTGCGCCCGTGGTGCCGGACAGTCCCCGCCCCACGGCTGTCCGAGGCCCGTCATCGCCGGGCGGCGGAAGGGCGGGATGGGGTGGCCCGGCATTCATGGGCTGTCCCTTTTCTCGCGGGGGGGGCTGATCAGCAGTGGATGCAGCGGTCCAGCAGGTCATGCAGTAGCGGATCGGTGGGCTCCCACTCCCCGATCGCCGGGTGGATCAGGAAGGCCATGCGGGCCGTCAGCCGGTCCGTGTTCATGGCCGACCGGATGGCCGCCCGCTCATAGGACTTCACGGATTGCACCAGGCCGTGAACCTCATCGGGAAGGGCTTCCAGCGGCTCGGGTATGATGGTGTCGCGGCTGATCTGACAGGGCGTTTCGATGATGTCCCCATCCGGCAGGTTGGGCACCGCGCCATCGTTGCGCGTGTTGACGATGATCCGCGCCGGCTTGTCGCCGCGCAGCGCCGTCATGACATCCAGCGCGATGCGGTGGTAGCCGCTGGCCACCCGGAAGGGGTCTTCATCAAAGGGGGCGTCCTTGTCGAAGGCCGAGCCCGCCGAGGCCTCGAGCTTCATGTAGGACCCGGAACGGCGGTTGAGATAGGCGGCGTAGGCGGCGACCGCCCCCTCGCCATCATCGGCGCCCAGCCGGTCCTTCAGGGTGGTGAACAGGTCGCGGTTCAGTTGCTCCACCTCCGCCCCCCGGCTGCTGCCCTGGCGCTTCTGGTTTTCCAGCGCCCGGCGGCGGCTGTAGTAGAAGAACAGGTATTCCGTTGGGATCAGCCGCAAGGTGCGGATCATGGCGAAGTCGAACAGCGGGGCCGTGTACAGCTGCGACAGGATCGTGTCGTCGTTCAGCACCTGCTCGGTCACATCCTCGCCGCGCAGGCGGATGCGGCGCACCCAGCCCAGATGGTTCAGGCCGACATAGTCGCACACCACCTCGTCATGGCGGGCGCCCAGCGCCAGCGTGATCCGATGCAGCAATTCGGTGGGGGTGTCGCAGATGCCGACCACCCGCGCCTTGGTATGGCTGCTGATGGCCTGGGTGATCAGCCCGGCGGGGTTGGTGAAGTTGACGATCCAGCCGTCCGGCGCCAGACGCTCCACCGTGCGCGCCTGTTCCAAGGCCACGGGAACGGTGCGCAGCGCCATGGCGGCCCCCGCCGGCCCGGTGGTTTCCTGTCCCGGGTAGCCGTGCTTGATGGCCGCCAGCTCATCCGCCGCGCGGGAGGCGATGCCGCCGACGCGCACACTGTTGAGGATGAAGTCGGCACCCTCCACCGCCTCCTCGATGGAGGAGGTTTCACGGATCTTCAGGCTGCCGCCTTCCTTGGCGACCACGGCGCGACCCAGGGCGGCCACGATGCGCAAGCGTTCCTGGTCCGGGTCGTACAGCACCATTTCGCGGGCGCCCAAGGTCTCGGCCGCCTCGTTGACGCCGAAGATGACCAGCGGGGTGCGCACGCCGCCGCCGCCGATCATCGCGATCTTACGATCGGTAGGTTTGCTCATAGGTGCTCCATAGTTCCGTTCGGTCGGGGATGCCCCCCAAGGCGCCCGCCACCCGGGTGGACAGGGCGCCACAAATACAGGCGCGGCGCAGGCGTTCAAGCACCGGCGCGCCGTCGAGCAGCGCGTCGATATAGCCCGCGTCGAAGGCGTCGCCGGCGCCGGTGGTGTCCACCGCGTCCACCGGGGGCGGGGCGGCGGTCACGATGCCGTCATCGTCCAGGCCCATGGCGCCGCGCCGGCCCAGTTTCAGGACTGGGTTGGCGAGCGCCAGGCGGTGGGCCATGGCCAGATAGTCGTCCGCCGCGTCGCTGCCGCAGAACAGCGCCGCCTCCTTCTCATTGGGCAGCAGATGGTCCACCGCCCAGCAGGTGGCATGGTTCGCCGGATCGGGCAGCCAGATGGGCTGGAAGCCGACATCCAGCGACGTGGTGCAGCCGGCGGCCCGCAGCGCGGGCAACAGGGTGTCTGCCACGGCCCGGCCCAGCGGCAGCGCGAAATGGACATGGCGGGCGCGGCACAGGTCGGCCACCGTCGAGGGGGTGGCCAGCAGGGCCGGCAGGGCACCGTTGACGCCGACATGGGTGAAGAAGGACCGGTCCTCGCGGGTCGAGACGCTTATGCTGGTGCCGCTATGGCCCTCGCCGATGCGCAAGCCGCCGCTATCCAAGCCATAGGGGGCCAGGCGCCGCCGGAACCAGTCCGCGTCCGCCTCCCCGATGAAGCCGACCAATCGGACCGTGCGGCCCAGGCGGGCCAGGCCGCAGGCGGTGTTGGCGGCCCCGCCGCCCACCTCCCGGGTGTAGGCGTCGGTCGTCACCTCCTCCCCGGGCTGGGGCCAACTGGCGAAGCCGCTCAGCACATGGTCGATATACAGTTCGCCGACCACCGCCACGTCGATAATCTTGTCCGTCATGGCGCCGCCCGCCAGGCCGGATACCGGAAGGGCCAGGCTCCTTCGCGCCGGGACTGCGCCAGATAGACGACGACGCCAAGGCTCAACATCGCCACGCCGATGGCGATGTGCCGGGGCTGGCTGGTGGCCACGATGTACAGCCAGCCGGCGATGGTGATGATCACCGGCAAGGGGTACAGCGGCATGCGGAACTGTCCGGGCGCCGCGGGGCCTTGCCGGCGCAGCATGACGACGGCGACGCACTGGGCCGTGAATTGGAACAGCGTCTGAATGACGATCAGCACCGCGATGAGATCGGCCAGGGAGAAGAAGCAGGCGACGGCGGACGCCACGCCCATGAACAGCAGGGAGATGGTGGGGAAGCGCCCCTCGGGGTGCAGGGTCGCGAACGGCTTGAAGAAGCGGCCATCCACGGCGGCGGTGTAAGGCACGCGCGAGAAGCCGAGCAGCACCACCAGCGCCGACCCCCAGCTGGCGATCAGGATCAGCAGCGAGACGACGACACCGCCCCAGCGGCCGTAGATGACCTGCATGAACTCCGCCACCACCGCCTCGGACTTCTGCGCCACCTGCCAGGGCAGCGTGCCCAGGATGGACAGGTTGAGGCCCAGGTAGAGCAGGGCGACGATGCCGATGGACAGCAGGACGGCGCGTGGGATGGTCCGGCCGGGATTCTTGATCTCCTCCCCGATCATGCAGACGTTGTTGTACCCGCCGTAATCATAGACCGCGATCAGGGTGGCGGAGCCCATGCCCATCCAGAAGGCGCCGGTGGGCTTGAACGCGCCCTCGGGGAAGTCGAAGGCCAGCTTGGCGTCGAAATGCAGGGCGCCGCTCAGCACGATCCAGAGACAGGCGGCGACCACCACCACGGTGATGCCGATGGACAGCCGCTGGATGGAGCGGATATCGCGGTATAGCAGCGCCGTGTTCAGCAGGCACACACCCGCCGCGACCGCCATCATGTGCCAAGGCTTCATGTCGGGGGCGAGGAAGCTGGCGTACTGCGCCAGCCCCACGGTGCCGGAGGCGATGGACAGGGGCCCGATCAGCAGCGATTGCCAGAGGTAGAGGAAACTGAACAGCCGGCCCAGGCGGGCGGGCCCGAAGGCGTGGAGCAGATAGTGGTAAGGGCCGCCCGAGCGGGGAAAGGCGGACCCCAGCTCCGCCCACACCAGGCCGTCATAGGCGCAGAGGACGGCGCCGACCAGCCAGCCCAGCATGGCCTGCGGTCCGCCCATGGCCGAAATGGCCAGTGGGATGGTGATGAAGGGGCCGATGCCCACCATGTTGAGGATGTTGGCGGCAAGGCCACCGCCCAGGCCGATGCCGCGAACCGGCCTGAGGGTGGGGTTGGTCGAGGGCGCCGCGGCCGGCGTCATAACCGGACCGCCTGGCCGGTGGCGACGGATTGGGCGGCTGCCTCCGCCAGGGCCAGGGCGGCCACACCATCGGCATAGCCGACGCTTGGCTTGGCGCGGCCGGCCAGGATGTCCGCGAAATGGGCGACTTCGCGGCGATAGGCCTCGGCATAGCGATCCAGGAAGAAATTCTGGAAGGCGTCGCTGGCGATGCCCGGCGCGCCGGCGCTTCCGCCCCAGGTGGAGACGGCGCTTTCCAGGATATTGTCGGCGCGTAGCAGCCCGCGCGAGCCGAAGGCCTCGATGCGTTGGTCATAGCCATAGCCGGACCGCCGGCTGTTGCTGATGACGCACAGCTTGCCCGACGCGGTTCGCAGGATGGTCTTGGCGGTATCGACGTCGCCGGCGGCGGCGATGGCCGGGTCCACCAGGCAGCTGGCGGCGGCGTACACCTCCGTCACCGGTTCACCCAGCAGCCAGCGCGCCATGTCGAAGTCGTGGATGGCCATGTCCTTGAACAGCCCCCCGGACACCTTGATGTAGCTGACCGGCGGCGGGGCCGGGTCGTGGCTGGTGATCTGCAGGGTCTCCAGCGCGCCCACGGCGCCGGCGTCGAGTCGGGACTTCAGGGTGGCGAAATGCGGGTCGAAGCGGCGATTGAAGCCCAGCATCAGCGGGACGTCACCGCCCAGGGCGGGGGCGGCGGCCTGGGCGCGGGCCAGGTCCATGTCCAACGGCTTCTCGCACAGCACGGCCTTGCCGGCGGCGATGGCGCGGGCGGCCTGGTCCAGGTGCAGGTCGGTTGAACTGGCGATGATCACGCCCCGCACGCCCTCATCCGACAGGACGGCATCGATGTCGGCCACCGCGGCGCCGGTTTCAGCCGCCACCGCGCCAGCGGCCGTGCCGTTGGGATCGGTGACGTATTTCAGGCGGAGATCCGGATGGGCCGCGACGTTGCGGGCGTGGATGCGGCCGATGCGGCCGGCGCCCAGGATGGCGATGTCGAACATGCAGGCTCCCTGTCAAGGCCCGGCCGCCGGTGGTGCCGACTTTCGCGGTCCAGCGGGCGGTCATCATCATATTATGGAATGAAAATATCATACAACGGGGTATGATGGAATATCCATAACGCCGGGCGGCGTTGCCTTCACCCGGTCTGCGTCTATGCTTGGGGATACATTGAATTTTGGAGGGGCGATGACGGGAACTGCCACCGTGCCGCGCACGGCCGAGGAGCTGCGGGCCGCCATATTGGAACGCTACGATACCTTCAGCAAGCGGCTGCAGCAGATCGCGCGTTTCGTCCTGGACCATCCGGACGACCTGGCGCTGGAAACCCTGGCGGTCGTGGCGGAGCGCTCGGGCGTGCAGCCCTCGGCCATCGTCCGCTTCGCCAAGGCGCTGGGCTATTCCGGCGCCATGCCCATGCAGCGTCTGTTGCGCGACGGCCTGTTGGCCAACCATACCGCCTTGGGCTATGGCGAACGGGTGCGGCAATTCAACGTCGCCCTGGACCAGCAGGCCGGCGTCGACGGTGACGGCGATCTGCTGGCCGAATTCGTGGATCGGGACACGCTGGCGCTGGAAAATCTGCGCCAGACCATGACCAAGACCGAACTGACGCGCGCCGTGAAACTGATAGACCAGGCGCAAACCCTCTATGTCATCGGTTTCCGCCGCGCCTTCCCCGTGGCGTCATATCTGGCCTATTCGCTGCAGCAGGTGGGCAAGCGCACCATCTTTGTCGATGGGGTGGGGGGCCTGACCGGCCAGCAAATGGGTGCCGTGGGGGAAACCGATCTGCTGATCGCCATCAGCTACCATCCCTATGCGGAGGAAACCGTTCACGCGGTCGAGGCGGCCGTTTCCGCCGGCGCGAAGGTCCTGTCCATCACGGACAGCCTGGTCAGCCCCATGGCCAAAATGGCGGCCCATGTGCTGCAGGTGCGCGAGTCCGAGGTGCGGGGTTTCCGGTCGCTCGCCGCGTCGCTGTGCCTGGCGCAGACCCTGGTCATCACCCTGGCGTTCGAGCGTGAGCGGGCGGGCGCCAAGTCCGCGTCGCGCACCCGTCGTCGGAAGGCGTGACCCATTTCGTGATATGTTATTTACAGGAACATGAAACTTGGAATATATGTTCCATTCGATCGGGTGCTGATCCGGCACCCCCAAGGCTGGAACCGGCATGGCGTCTTCTGCGCAATCCCCCGCCCAAAACCCTCCCAAGTCGCTTGATCTGATCGCCATTGGCCGGTCCAGCGTGGACCTCTATGGCCAGCAGGTCGGTGGCCGGCTGGAGGACATGGCGTCCTTCGCGAAATACCTGGGCGGAAGCCCGACCAACACGGCTGCCGGCGGGGCCCGTCTCGGTTTGCGTACGGGGCTGGTGACCCGGGTGGGGGCCGACCACATGGGCCGCTTCATCCGCGAGGCGTTGGAACGGGAGGGGGTCGACGTCACCGGCGTGGTCTCCGACCCTGACCGGCTGACCGCGCTGGTGCTGCTGGGTATCCGTGACCGCGAAAACTTCCCGCTGATCTTCTATCGCGAGAACTGCGCCGACATGGCGCTGGATGTGGGGGACCTGGATCCGGACTGGCTGCGCGGTGCCGCGGCCGTGCTGATCAACGGGACCCACCTGTCCCAGCCCCAGGCCTTCGCGGCCAGCATGACGGCGGCCCGCCTGGTGAAGGAAAGCGGCGGTCGCGTGGTGTTCGACATCGACTATCGGCCCGTGCTTTGGGGCCTCACCGGCCGCGACCGGGGCGAGGACCGCTTCGTCGCCCATGGCGGGGTCACCAGCCGCCTGCGCGAGGCGTTGCCCCTGTGCGACCTGATCGTCGGCACGGAGGAGGAAATCCACATCCTCGGCGGCGTGACCGATACCCTGGCGGCGCTGCGCGCCATCCGCGCCCTGACCGACGCCGTGATCGTTGCCAAGCGCGGGGCGGCGGGGTGCGCCGCGTTCCCGGGCGCCATACCGGCCGCCCTGACGGACGGCATCGTCGTTCCCGGCTTCCCGGTGGAGGTCTTCAACGTCCTGGGGGCGGGCGACGCCTTCATGGCGGGCTTCCTGCGCGGCTGGTTGCGCGATGAGCCGCTGGAACGGTGCTGCACCTGGGGCAACGCTTGTGGCGCCATCGTCGTCTCCCGCCACGGCTGCGCCCCGGCCATGCCCACCTGGCCGGAACTGGAATGGCTTCTGTCACAGTCCAACCCGCCCCATCGCCTGCGGGATAGCGCCGAGCTGGAACATATCCATTGGGCCACCACGCGCACGCACCGCTATGACGAACTGACGGTGCTGGCGGTGGATCACCGCAGCCAGTTTGAGGACCTTGTGGCGGAACTGGGGGCCGATCCCGAGCGCATCCCGGTATTCAAGACACTGGCCCTGCGCGCGGTGGAGGCGGTGGCGGATGGCGACGACCGCTTCGGCCTGCTGCTGGATGGGCGCTATGGTTTCGAAGCCCTGGCCAGCGCCGCGGATGACCCCTACTGGATCGGGCGTCCCATCGAGGAGCCCAAGTCCCGCCCGCTGGTGTTCGAAAGCTCCGCCGACGTGGCGACGGAGCTGGCGGAATGGCCGCTGAACCATGTGGTGAAATGCCTGGTCTTCTATCATCCCGACGATCCGGCTGATTTGCGGGAGCGGCAGGAGCGGCAGCTGCTGCGCCTGTTCGACGCCTGCCGCAAGACCCGGCACGAGATGCTGGCCGAGGTGATCCTGCCCGCCGACCTGCCCGTCGACGCCATGACGGTGGCCCGGGCCGTCCGCCGGCTCTACGCCGTGGGGATCAAGCCCGATTGGTGGAAGCTGGAACCGGTGGCCGACCCCCTGGCTTGGCGCAATATCGAGGCGGCCGTGCTGGACAACGACCCCTATTGCCGAGGTGTGGTGCTGCTGGGCCTGTCGGCGCCGGAGGAGGAGTTGCTGGCCTCCTTCCAGGCGGCGGCGCCGTTCGGCATCGTCAAGGGCTTCGCCGTCGGGCGCACCATCTTCTATGATGCCGCGCGCGGCTGGCTCGCCAACCGCCTGGATGATGACGAGGTGGTGGCCATGATGGCGGGCAAGCTGAAGACCCTGGTGGATGCCTGGCGGCAGGCCCGGGCCGCGTCTGGCGGGGGGGCGGGGGCGTGACGGCGGCGACCGGCACGGGCCTGGTGCGCCTGACCGCCGCCCAGGCCATGGTGCGGTACCTGGCGGCGCAGCGGGTGCAGGGGCCGGACGGGCCGGTGCCGTATTTCGCGGGCTGCTGGGCGATTTTCGGCCATGGCAACGTCGCTGGCCTGGGAGAGGCGCTGCAGGCCAGTCAGGACGCCCTGCCGACCTATCGCGCCCACAATGAGCAGGCGATGGCCCATGCGGCCATCGCCTTCGCCAAGCAGGCACGCCGCCGGCGGGCCATGATTTGCACCACCTCCATCGGGCCGGGCGCCACCAACATGGTCACGGCGGCGGCGTTGGCCCATGTCAACCGCCTGCCGGTGCTGTTCCTGCCAGGCGATGTCTATGCCAGCCGGCGCCCGGATCCGGTCCTGCAACAGATCGAGGATTTCGGCGACGGCACCGTGTCGGCCAATGATTGCTTCCGGCCCGTGTCGCGCTATTTCGACCGCCTGACGCGGCCGGAGCAGATCCTGGACGTGCTGCCCAAGGCCATGGTCGTGCTGACCGACCCGGCCGCGTGCGGCCCCGTCACCCTGGGCTTCTGCCAGGATGTGCAGGCGGAGGCGTGCGACTACCCCGAGGATTTCTTCGCCCCCCGCCTGTGGCGGTTCCGCCAGCCCCCGGCCGATCCCTATGATTTGGCCGATCTGGTGATGCGCGTCCGCGCCGCGCGGCGACCGCTGATCATCGCCGGCGGCGGTGTGCTGTACGCCGGGGCCGAGGCCCTGCTGGCCGACCTTGCCGCCACCACCGGCATACCGGTGGCGGAGACGCAGGCGGGCAAGGGGACCTTGCCGTGGGACCATCCGTGCAACCTGGGCGCCGTGGGCGTCACCGGCACCGGGGTGGCGAACGCGGCGGCGGCCGGGGCGGACCTGGTCATCGGCATCGGCACCCGGCTTCAGGATTTCACCACCGGTTCCCGCGCCCTGTTCCAGGGGGCGGACCGGACCTTGGTCCAGGTCAACGTTTCGGCGCATGACGCCGCCAAGCAGGGGGCCGTGGGCGTGGTGGGCGACGCGGCCGCCGTGCTCACGGGGCTGGCGCCGCTGCTGACGGGCTGGCGCGTGCCGGCGGACTGGACGGAGGCGCTGGCGGCGCCGGTCTCGGGCTGGAACCAGGCATGGCGGGCGGCGACGGCCGCGCCGGATGGCGACGCCCTGCCCAGCGACGCCCAGGTGCTGGGCGCGGTCTGGCGCCAAACCGCCGAGGACGCGGTGGTGGTGTGCGCCGCCGGCGGCCTGCCCGGTGAACTGCACAAGCTGTGGCGGGTGCGGCGCCCCGGCGGCTACCATGTTGAATACGGCTATTCCTGCATGGGGTATGAGATCGCCGGCGGCCTGGGCGTGAAGATGGCGGAGCCGGAGCGCGACGTCCACGTCCTGGTGGGCGACGGCAGCTATCTCATGATGAATTCGGAAATCGCCACGGCGGCCATGCTGGGCCTGAAGCTGACCATCACGGTGTTGGACAATCGGGGCTTCGGCTGTATCAACCGGCTGCAGCGCGCCACCGGCGGCGCGCCCTTCAACAACCTGCTGGCCGACACGCGCCACACGGCCCTGCCGGCCATTGATTTCGCCGCCCATGCGGCCAGCCTGGGCGCGCGGGCGGTCAAGGTGGCGGACATCGCGGGACTGGAGGCCGCCCTGGCCGAGGCGCGGACTGGGGAGGACGTCCATGTCATCGTCATCGACACCGATCCGGCGGTGTCCACCGCCGCCGGGGGCGCCTGGTGGGATGTCGCCGTGCCCGAGGTGTCCGGCAGGGCGGCCGTCCGCCAGGCCCGCGCGGCCTACGAGTCGAGAAAAAAAGATCAACGCTAGGGAGCACGGTCCATGTCCATCCGCTTCGGTGTCAGTCCCATCGCCTGGATCAATGACGACATGCCCGAACTGGGCGGGGCGACACCGGTGGAAACGGTGCTGGCCGACGCCCAGGCCATCGGGTTCAGCGGGATCGAACTGGGCGGAAAGTTCCCCCGCGATGCCGCCGTGTTGAAGCCCTTGCTGGCCCGCCATGGCCTGGACCTGGTGGGCGGGTGGTACAGCGGCGGCCTGTTGGCCCACGACGCGGACGCCGAGATCGCCGCCCTGCAAGGGCACCTGGCCCTGCTGAAGGCCATGGGCAGCACCGTGTTCGTCCATGCCGAAACCAGCAACGCCATCCACGGCGACCGTGGCCAGGCCTTGGCGCGGACGCCCCGGCTGGATGACGCCGAATGGGTCGCGTTCGGCCGGCGGCTGACCGAGGTCGCCGACTACATCGCCGGGCAGGGGCTGCGCTTCGCCTATCACCATCACCTGGGCACGGTGGTGGAACGGCCGGAGGACTTGGCCCGCTTCCTCGCGCACACCGGCCCCGCCGTGGGCCTGACGGTCGATACCGGCCACGCCGCCTTGGGTGGCATCGACGCGGCGGAGATCATCCGCGCCCATCCGGGCCGGGTCGCCCATGTGCATTGCAAGGACGTGCGGCAACCGGTCTTCCAGGCCCTGATGGATCGCGGCGGCAGCTTCCTGGACGGGGTGCTGGACGGCATGTTCACGGTGCCGGGCGACGGGCGGCTGGACTATGGCGCCGTCATGCGGGCCCTGGCCGACATCGGCTATGCCGGCTGGGTCATCATCGAGGCGGAGCAGGACCCCGCCAAGGCCGACCCGCGCCGCTATGGCGAGATGGGCCTGCGCCACCTGCGGCAGGCGGCGGCCGGCGCGGGCCTGGCGGTGGCGCCATGACCGCCTCCCCGCTGCTGGTGCGCCCGCGGGCGCCGGGCGCCGACGGTCGGGTGCTGGAGGTGACGCCGGAGAGCGCTGGTTGGGCCCATGTCGGCTTCCGCCTGCACCGCTTGGCGGCGGGGCAGGCCCTGGACGGGGCGGAGCCCGGGCGCGAGGCCTGTCTGGTGGTGCTGTCGGGCACGGCGCGGGTGACGGCGGGTGGCCAGGATCTGGGCCCCATCGGCGGACGCGCCAGCGTGTTCGAGGACAGGGCGCCAGGCGCCGTCTATCTGCCGGCGGGGCGGGCCTACCGTGTGGTGGCGACGGACGCGGTCGAGCTGGCGGTCTGCACCGCCCCGGGGAACGCGAACGGTGCCGTCCGGATCATCGCCGCGGATGAAATGCCGCGCGAGGTACGGGGCCAGGGCACCAACACCCGTCACGTCCGCAACATCCTGCCGGAGGGCAAACCGGCGGACAGCCTGCTGGTGGTGGAGGTCATCACCCCTGGCGGCCATTGGTCCAGCTATCCGCCGCACAAGCATGACACCGCCGAGGCCGGGCGGGAGACGGCGCTGGAGGAGACGTATTATCACCGTCTGAACCCATCCCAGGGGTTCGCCTTCCAGCGCGTCTACACCGACGACCGCAGCCTGGATGAGACCATCTGCGTGCAGGATGGCGACGTGGTCATGGTGCCGCGCGGCTATCACCCCGTGGGCGCGCCGCATGGCTACGACCTTTATTACCTGAACGTGATGGCGGGTCCGGAACGGCGGTGGATTTTCCGCAACGACCCCGCGCACGACTGGATCATGCGCCGCTGATGCCGGTCAGGGACCGAGGTCCAAGCGGATCACCCGGTCCCAGCTGTCCATTGGGTCCCCCACCGGCGCCTCGCCCGCCGCGGACGGCAGGGTCAGTTCCAGGCCGTCGGGGCGGGCGTGGACAGCCACGCCACTGCCGTCGCGCAGCAGCGTCGCCTTGGTTACGGCCTGGGTCAGGGGCAGGAACAAAGGACCGTCTTTCCAATCCAGGACGTGAACATAGATGCGGCCCGGCGCCTGGGTGGTGACACCCCAGGGGCGGGGCGCCACTGGGCCGCCGCGGGTGCGATAGACGCTTTCGCCATAGCGCTTCAGCCATTGACCCATGTCCTTCAGGGTCCGCACGTTCTCCGGCTGCAGCTCGCCATTGGGCATGGGGCCGGTGTTCAGCAGGAAATTGGCGTTGCGGCCGGCGGCCCCCACCAGGCTGCGCACCAGGGTCGCCGTCGATTTGTACTGGTCGTCGATCAGGTTGAAGCCCCAGGACCCATTCATGGTCTCGGCCATTTCCAGGGGCAGGTCGCTGACGCCCGCTTTGTTGAACCCCATGCTGTTCTCGCCCGGGAGGTCGCGTTCGAACATCTGGAAGTCTTCACCCGGGAAGGGCGCCTGGTGATGGTTGTTCCCGATCAGCGCTGCCGGCTGCAGGCTGTGAATCAGGCGGTAGGTCTCATCCAAGCGCCAGCGGTTGCGGTAGGCGGTGTCCTTCTGGTCCCACCAGCCGTCGAACCAGATGCCGCCGATGGGGCCGTAGTGGGTCAGCAACTCACGCAACTGGGCCTGTTCGAAATCGATGTAGCGGTCCCAGTCGCCATCGGCGGGCCGTTCCGACCCATGGCCGGTTGTGCCTTGCGGGAAATAGTCGGGGTGGTGCCAGTCCAGCTGCGAATAATAGAAGAACAGTTTCAGCCCGGTCCTGCGGCAGGCGGCCGCCAATTCGGCCAGGGGGTCGCGATGGAAGGGGGTGGCGTCGACGACGTTGTAGGGGCTGGCCTTGCTGGCGAACATGGCGAAGCCTTCGTGGTGCTTCGACGTGATGACGACATAGCGGGCCCCCGCCGCCTTGAAGGCCTGCGCCCAGGCGTCGGCATCAAAGGCCGTGGGGTTGAAGAACCGGGCCAGGCGCTCGTATTGCCGGGCCGGGATCTGGTTGTCGTCCATGATCCATTCGGCGATGCCCATCTTGCCGGCGCCGCCCAACTCGCTATACAGCCCCCAGTGCAGGAAGACGCCGAACCGCGCGTCCTGGAACCATTGCCGGGCGGCCAGATTGTCGGGCGCGGGTGTGTAGGCGGGCGCGGGCGTCGTTTCCGCAGCACCGGCGGTGGTGATTGCCCCGATGTCCATGGCCAGAACGGTGGCAAGGGCGGTGCCGGCCAAGGCGGCGGCCAGTCGGCGAGGGATGACAGCCATGGGGGCGCCTTTCGTCTCGTAGGGCGAAGATATGATAATTATATTCCGGTAAAGTAAATAATGAAAATGATATTTCATTTTGGTGGTTGACCTTGGCTGCCGAGTCGGGGCGATGGTGGCACCCGGTGGATGTCTCCGGAAAGGGGGGCCTTCCACCTCTGCACCGGTAAGTGGTGGCCGCCTGGAAACCGGGCGACGAAGGTGTCCATTGGCAGAGCAATGAAACGACACCGTGCGCGTCCGTCATGCTGAAGGCGGGCCCCGTCGTTGCCCTTGTTTTAGTGATATTAGCGATTCCAAGATGTTCAACGGCGGCATCCTCGGCATCCTTGAACCACGGTTTCATGCCGACGCCCGCATGGAATGGAATTTTTAGATCAAAAATAAAGAAAATAGAAAAATTGAATTGACTTGGGCGGCCGGCCTGCGTTCCTCTGTAGGTAGAACGGTGGGCTGGACCGAACCTCAGCCGGGGACCGATGCCCCGGGGGAAGCCGGCTACCGCTCCACCAAAATCGGGGAGCACAAAATGGGCCTGGGCAAATTCAAGGCTGGCCTTCTGGCGGGATCGACGGTGATGGCGTTCTCGCTGCCGGCCATGGCAGGGAACATCACGGGCACGATCGTGGATCCGGCGACGGGCAAGCCGTTGGCCGCCACATCCATCACCATTCCGGGCACATCCTATTCGGCCTCCTCGGCCGAGGACGGGTCCTTCACGCTGGCCAACGTGCCGGAGGGGACCTACATGATCACGGCGTCGCGCGCCGGCCTCCACACCAGTTCAACCCGCGTCACCGTGCCGAAGGATGGCGCCGTGGCCGTGAGTTTCGAGGCCTACTCGGCCGCGCTGGAGGAGATCGTGGTGGCGGCCAACCGCTATCAGGCCTCCAGCCTGCAAATGAATGCCAGCAACACGGTCGACGTCATGTCGGCGGCGGATCTGGAACATACGGCCGTCCACAACGTCGCCGAGGCGCTGGGCCTGCTGCCGGGCGTGAACGTCATGAACACGGGCCAGTCCTTCGTCGGGGGCGTCGATGGCGCGTCGCGGGGCGAGGGCATGTTCACCTCCATCCGCGGCCTCAATGGCGAATACAACGTCAACCTGATCAATGGCGTGAACGTGGCCCAGGGCATGCCCTACAGCCGCGAGGTGCAGCTGAGCCTGCTGCCGCCGTCGGGCTTGCAAACCATCGTGGTCAACAAGACGTCCAAGGCCGATATGGATGGCGACGCCATCGGTGGTACCGTGGACTTCCGTACCCCCACGGCGTTCGACTACAACGAGCCGCTGATGTTCAGCTTCACCGCCAGCGGGCGGCTGGAGACGCGGGCGCAGGATTACAAGAAGGACAGCCTGGGCTACGGCCTGGCGGGCGAGGGGGCCGGCAAGTTCGGCCGTGACAACCAGTTCGGCGTCTACGTCAGCGCCTATTACGACATCCGCCACTACGCCAACAGCGAGATGGGTGCCGTGATGGAATCCACCTGCTGCGACAACGCCTGGGCTTTTGCCGTGGCCAACGCCGACGGCACCAACCCCAGCGGCATGGACCCGGCCAAGAACCTGGAGACGACGGGCTTCAATGTCGGCGTCTCGTCGGGCTACACCGAACGCTACGGCGGCAACGTCTCGCTGGATTGGCAGCCGGACGACACCACCAGCGCCTATTTCCGTCTGGGCTATGCCGTGGCGAAGACGGAGCAAAACAGCACCCTGAGCCAGCTGGTCGGTATGGGTGTGAGCTATGACCAGATTGGCAGCACGGGCCTGTACCATCCCAACATCCAGTACCTGTCCACCCGCTTGTGGTACGAGACCAACCCGGAATACTCGGACCTCGCCACCGCGCAGTTGGGAGGTGAGAAGAAGTGGGGCAACTGGACCATTACCCCCAACGTCTTCCTGAGCTGGGGTGACAACGACCGCCCCAACCATATCGAGATTTCCACCCGCTCCACCCAGAACGACGGCAACGGCTTCGCCTACGGCAACAGCACGCTGGCCACATATGTGAATGACCTGCCGTATCCGCTGGTCAGCTCGCAGGTCATCTCGCAGTTGGGCAACGTGGCCAGCCTGCCGGCCCGTGACCGGGGCGAGCTGACGGAACAGTACAGCGGCCAGGTGCGTGGCGGCGGCAAGCTGGACGCCCGCTACGACATCAACGCCGGCCCGCTGGATTACATCAAGTTCGGCGTCAAGTACCAGGACAGCCAGCGCCAGGTGACCAACCGCGATTGGTACAACGGCAATTTCAGCGACGGCCGCACCTTCGGCTCGCTGGGCATCATCAGCGGCAACTATTCCTCGGTCTATCCCGGCGTCTACAACTGGTCGGTCCCGGTCATCGACCAGGCGGCCCTGTTCCGCCTGTACAACACCTATGCCAGCGCCAGCAATCTGGACAGCTGCGGCAGCCTGTACGTCAACAACTGGAACTGCAACACCCAGAAGGGGACGGAGGCGGTGTCCGCCGCCTATGTCCTGGCCAACCTGAAGTTCAACGACCTGGAGGTCATCCCGGGCTTCCGCTTCGAACACACGGCCATCCACAACACCTATTGGGTCACCCCCCACGACAGTGACGGCAACGAGTTGGCGGGCCACTGGGGCTACAACGCCACCCATTATGACGAGCCCCTGCCCAGCATCTTCGCCAACTACCGGCCCGACGACAATTCGGTGTACCGCGCCGCCATCTGGACCAGCTACACCCGGCCGCCCTTCGTGCAGCTGGGCGGCGGGTCGCAGACCAGCATTTCCAACGGCGTCACCACCATCACCGAGGGCAACCCCAACCTGAAGGCCATCACCGCCGTCAATTACGACGTTTCCGGCCAGTGGGAAACCGGCCACGGCGGCAATCTGTTGGTCGCCGGCTATGCCAAGCAGGTTTCCAACTACATCTATGACAACGGCAGCACGTACGCGAACCAAATAAGCAGTGGCAGCAGCTCTGTGATCTACAAGCACCCCACCAACGGCGGGGATGGTCAGATCTACGGTGTCGAAATCTCGGCCCGGCAAAAGTTCCAGGACATGCCGGCGCCGTTCGATGGCTTCGGCATCGGTGCCAACCTCACCCGCCAGTGGACGTCGGTCAACACCCTGGCGCCCGGCCTGGACAAGAACGAGCGTATTCAGAACGCCCCGGACTGGATGGCCAATATCGAGGCCTTCTATGAAAAGGACGGCTTCACCCTGGACCTGATCTACCACTACACCGGCGCCTACGTCGCCCAGTACGACTACCTGGGGCAGGGCAGCAGCTGGGACGACCTGTGGGTCCGGTCCTCCCAGCGGGTGGATCTGCACGCCGGCTACGATTTCGGCCATGGCGTGCGGGCCGACCTGTCGGTCGCCAACCTGTTCGACGACATCTCGTACTGGTCGCATATCGGCAAGCAGAGCCTGGCCATCTCCGACGTGGTGGAGACCGGCCGGACCATCCTGGTCAGCGCGAAGTACAGCTACTGATCCCGTTGGAGACGAAGGGTCCCGGTGACATGCCCGCGTGGCGGTCACTGGGACCTTTCCCTATTCTACCCTCGACGGGAACCGGATCACGGCCGCCATCAGGCCCCAGCGACGGGATGAGCATGCCGGCACGCCGAGATATCTTGAAAATGGCCCTGGCCGGGGCGGGACTGGGCTTGGCGGGTCCCGTTCCGGCCGGTGCCATGCCCACCCCCTCCCGGCGGCCACCGCCCGGCCAGAGAAGCTATGCCAGCCCGGCGGTGGAGGCGGTGCTCCGCGACGCCCGGGGGGCCATCGCGGACGCTGAACTCTATTGGCTGTTCCAGAACTGCTATCCCAACACCCTGGACACCACCGTGTCGCTGGGCACGCTGGAGGGCGGGCCCGACGCCTTCGTCATCACCGGCGACATCCCCTGCCTGTGGTTGCGCGACAGTTCCGCCCAGGTGTGGCCCTATCTGCCCCTGGCGCGCGCGGACGCGGCCTTGCGCCAGCTCTATCAGGGCCTTATCCGCCGGCAGGCGCGCTGCATCCTCATCGATCCCTACGCCAACGCCTATACCCGCGATCCGGGTGCTGCCACCCCCTTGGGCTGGGCGGCGCAGGACATGACCGAGATGAAGCCTGGCGTCGCCGAACGGAAGTGGGAGGTGGACAGCCTGTGCCACGTTATCCGCCTGTCGCATGGCTACTGGCGGGCCACCGGCGACACGGCGCCCTTCGATACCGATTGGCGCCAGGCCATGCGCCTGGTGGTCCGCACCTTCCGGGAGCAGCAGCGGCTGGACGGGCCGGGCCCCTATCGGTTCCAGCGGCCGACCGAGACGCCCACCGACAGCCTCCCCCTGGACGGCCAGGGCTTCCCCACGGCGAAGGTGGGGCTGATCCATTCCATGTTCCGGCCATCGGACGACGCCTGCGTCCTGCCCTTCCTCATCCCCGCCAACCTGTTCGCGGCCACCAGCTTGCGCCAGCTGGCGGAGATGGCGCAGGTCATCCATGATGACGCTGGCTTGGCCGCCGCCTGTCGCAGCCTGGCGGAAACGGTGGAGGGGGCGTTGGTCCGGCATGGCCGCATGGCCGATGGGGAGGGGCGGGACATCTGGGCCTATGAGGTCGACGGCTTCGGCAACGCCCTGTTCCTGGACGACGCCAACGTGCCCAGCCTGCTGGGCCTGCCCTATCTCGGCTGTTGCCACATCCATGACCCGCTGTATCAGCGGACGCGCGGCCGGGTCTTGAGCGGGCGCAACCCCTATTTCTTCAAGGGCCGCGTGGCGGAAGGCGTGGGCGGCCCGCATGTCGGTCTGGGCATGATCTGGCCCATGGCCATCATCATGCGGGCCCTGACCAGCGACGACGATCGGGAAATCCGCCAGTGCCTGATATGGCTGAAGACCACGCACGCCGGCACCGGTTTCATGCATGAGGCCTTCGGCCAGGACGATCCCGCGCATTTCACCCGGCCCTGGTTCGCCTGGGCCAATAGCCTGTTCGGTGAATTGATCCTGAACCTGATGGCGCGAAAGCCGGCGCTGCTGCGCCAGCCCCTGAATTGACGGCGCCGAATTGACTGGGCGAATTGACGGAGGGCCTATCCCATGATGACACGGCGTGACCTGCTGGGCGGTGTGGCCGCCGCCGCCCTGATGCCGGTGACCCTTGCGCCGGGGGCGGCGTTGGCCGGCATCGCCCGGGGGCAGGGCGGGGGCTTTTGCCGCCATGTCGACCCCTTCATTGGCACGGGCGGGCATGGCCACACCTATCCCGGCGCCACCGTCCCCTTCGGCATGGTGCAGCTGAGCCCGGACACCAACACCGCTGGCTGGGACGCCTGCTCGGGCTATCATATCCAGGACAGCACCATCCTGGGCTTCTCCCACACCCATCTCAGCGGCACGGGCGTGGGCGATATGCTGGATGTGCTGGTGGTGCCCCGGGTCGGGCCCGTCCGGCTGGACCCCGGCACGCCGGAAAACCCGGACGAGGGCTATCGTGCCCGCTTCGACCATGCCGAGGAGCGGGCCACCCCCGGCGATTACCGCGTGCGCCTGAAGGATAGCGGCATCGAGGCGGAGTTGACCGCAACGGCGCGGGCCGGTTTGCACCGCTACCGCTTCCCGGCGGCGACGGGCGCCCACCTGCTGATCGACCTGGCCCATGGCTACCAGGATCCAGCGGGCTCCGTCACGCGGATCACCGGCGCCTCGTTGCGTCTGGTGGGCGATGACACGCTGGTCGGTGGACGCCACGTCCACCAGTGGGGTCAGGGCCGGGTGATCCACTTCGCCCTGAAGCTGTCCCGGCCGTTCGCCGGCGCGCGGCTCTACAGCAACGACCGCGCGCTGCCCGAGGGCGCGCGGGAGGTGGAGGGGGCGGCGCTGAAATGCGTGCTGGATCTGCCCGATGCCGCCGCGGCGCCCGTGCTGGTCAAGGTGGGGTTGTCCGCCGTGGACGTCGACGGCGCCCTGCGTAACCTGGAGGCGGAAATTCCGGGCTGGGATTTCGACGCCGTGCGCGCCGCCGGCGCCGCCGCCTGGGAGGCGGAACTGGGCCGGTTGGCCGTGCGGGGGGGCGACGCCGCCGATCTCAAGATTTTCTACACGGCGCTGTACCATGCCCTGCTGGCGCCCACCTTGTTCAGCGATGTGGACGGCCGCTACCGGGCCATGGACAGCACGGTGCGCCAGTTGCCGCCGGGGGCGAACAACTACTCGACCTATTCGTTGTGGGACACCTACCGCGCCCTGCACCCCCTGTTCACCCTGGCCCAGGATCCGCGGCGGGTGGGCGACGTGGTGGGCGGCCTGGTGCGCATGGCGGAGGAAAGCCCCGCCGGTCCGCCCGTTTGGCCCCTGCAGGGCACCGAGACAGGTTGCATGATCGGCTGGCATTCGGCCGTGGTCCTGGCCGAGGCGGCGGCCAAGAACATCCCCGGCGTGGATTATGCCCGCGCCTGGCCCATCTTCCGCGACCGGGCGTTCAAGGGCCAGACCAGCGGCCTGCCGGAATACCGGTGCCTGGGCTACATCCCCAGCGACACGGTGGAGGAGGCGGTCAGCAAGACCCTGGAATACGCCTATGACGACTGGGCCATCGCCCGGCTGGCGGAGGCCGCCGGCGCCCGGGACGACGCCCAGGCCCTGCGTCAGCGCTCCCTGAACTACCGCAACCTGTTCGACCGCGACACCACCTTCATGCGCCCGCGCTTCACGGAGGGCGCCTGGGCCCAACCCTTTGATCCGCGCGGCATGGGCCATAGCCGCAAGTGGCGCGACTTCACGGAAAGCAACGCCTGGCAGGCCACCTTCCTGAACCAGCATGACGTCTATGGCTACATGGACATGTTCGGCGGTCCGGCCGCGTTCGAGCGCAAGCTGGATGAATTGTTCACCACCAGCTCAGACCTGCCGGATGACGCGCCGCCCGACATCGCCGGCCTGGTCGGCCAGTACGCGCATGGCAACGAGCCCAGCCACCACATCGCCTATCTCTACGCCTATACCGGCGCCCACCATAAGACCCAGGCCCGGGTGCGCAGCCTGCTCAAGACCATGTACCGGGCCGATCCGGATGGCCTGGCCGGCAACGAGGACTGCGGCCAGATGAGCGCCTGGTATCTGATGAGCGCGCTGGGGCTTTACGCCGTCGATCCGGTGACACCCATCTACGTCTTCGGATCGCCGCTGTTCGACCGGGTGGACGTGACGGTGGGGGATGGCCGGACCTTGACCATCGAGGCGCCGGGCAACGGGCCGGGCAGTCCCTACATCCAGTCCGTCACCTGGAACGGAAAGCCGTACACCCGCACCTGGATCAGCCATGCCGACCTGACGCGGGGGGGACGCCTGGTTTTCGTCATGGGGGACAAGCCGAACCCCCGTTTCGGCGCCGGCCGGGACGACCGGCCGCCGTCCTTCGACATGGCGCGGGCTTGAGGCGCTTTTACCGTTTCGTCAGGCCCCCCGGCGTGGCATCATTAATTTAATTTGGTTTCATTAATGATAAGCCATGGTCGTGGGAGGCCTGTCGATGTCCCGTATTTCCTTGCCGTCGCGCCGTGCCGTCCTGGCGACCGGGGCGGTTTCCAGCGTGGTGTCCCTGGCTGGGAAGGGCGCCTGGGCGGGGGCAGCCGCGCCGGCACCCTGGGGGGCGGTTCCCACGGCGCGGCAGCTGGCCTGGCACGAGATGGCGGCCTACGCCTTCATCCACTTCAGCATCAACACCTTCACCGACCGCGAGTGGGGGTATGGTGATGAATCGCCGGCCTTGTTCAATCCCACCGACTTCAGCGCCGACCAGATCGCGGGCGCGGCCAAGGCCGCCGGCCTCACCGGCCTGATCCTGACCGCCAAGCACCACGACGGCTTCTGCCTTTGGCCCAGCCGCCATACCGATCATTGCATCCGCAACAGTCCCTACAAGGGGGGCCAAGGTGACATCGTCGCCGAAATGGCGGACGCTTGCCGGCGGGCAGGCCTGAGGTTCGGCATCTATCTTTCGCCCTGGGACCGCAATCACGCGGAATACGGCCGGCCCGCCTACATCACCTATTACCGCAACCAGCTGCGCGAGCTGCTGACCGGTTATGGCCCCTTGTTCGAGATGTGGTTCGACGGAGCCAACGGCGGCGACGGCTATTACGGCGGGGCCCGGGAAAAGCGCTCCATCGATGCCGAGACCTACTACGACTGGACCAACACCTGGGCCCTGATCCGGCAATACCAGCCGGATGCCGTCATCTGGGGCAACTGGGGCCGAGACGCCCATGGGCCGTGGGGGGCTGATGCGCGCTGGGTCGGGAACGAGGAAGGCTATGCCGGCGATCCCTGCTGGGCCACGGTTGGTGACGATGCCTATACCCAGGAGATCGGTGAACACGGCCGGCGCGGCGGGGCGCATTGGCGCCCGGCGGAGGTCGATGTCTCCCTGCGTCCGGGCTGGTTCTGGCACGCGCGGGAGGATGCGGACGTCAAGCCGGTCGGCCGGCTGGTTCGGCTTTATTTCGAATCCGTGGGGCGGGGTGCCAACCTGATCCTGAACCTGCCGCCGGATCGGCGGGGCCGCATCCCCGACCAGGACGCCGCCATGCTGAAGGGGTGGGGCGATGTGCTGCGCGCCGCCTTTGGCACCGATCTGGCCCGGGGGGCGGTGGCGCGGGCCAGCGCCGTGCGCGGTGCCGGCTTCGGCCCTGAAAACGTCCTGGACGGGCGGAAGGACACCTATTGGTCGACGCCGGATGGCGCCCGCGCCGTGGACCTGACATTGGAATGGCCGGACACCCGCACCTTCGACGTCGTCCGCCTGCGCGAACACCTGCCCTTAGGCCAACGTGTCGGTGGCTTCACTCTGGAGATTTGGGAGCCGGGGCGGGAGACCTGGCGGGAAGTGGCCCGCCATACCGCCATCGGCAGCCAGCGCCTGGTGCGCTTGCCGGCGCCGGTCAGCGCGACGCGGCTGCGCCTGCGCATCCTGGACGCCGACGCGTGCCCCGCCCTGCGTGAGATGGCCGTGTTCCGCCTGCCGGATCTGGTGGAGGAGCCCACGATCCACCGCGACCGCAAGGGCATGGTGACCCTGTCCAGCGACGTGTCCGGCGCCGTCCTGCGTTACACCATCGATGGCGGCGCGCCCACGCCATCCTCCCCGGTTTACCAGTCCCCCTTCGCGCTGCCCGACGGCGGCGTGGTCCAAGCCCTGGCCTATCTGCCGCGCACGGGCATCGCCAGCGCCGTGGTCACGCGCGCGTTCGATGTCTCCAAGACGGAATGGCGGGTGGTTTCCGCGACGGCGCCGGGAGCGGAGGCCGTCATTGACGAGGATCCGGGCAGTGTGTGGACCACCAGCGGCCGGGCCTTGCCCCATGCCGTCGTCGTGGATCTGGGCGCCGTGCACCCGCTGAAGGGTGTGACCCTGCTGCCGGCCGGCCAGCACGCCACGGTCCAGCGCGCGGCGGGCGTGGGCGCGCCCGGCGATTATCGCATCCAGGTCAGTGCCGATGGTCAGGCGTGGGGGCCGGCGGTGACGGGGGAGTTCGCCAACATCGCCGCCAATGTGGGGGAGCAGCGGGTGATGTTCCCCGATGTCCGGGCCGCGCGCTTCGTGCGTCTGGAAATCAGCCGTGCCGCTGGTGGCGAGGGGCATATCGCCTTCGCCGAAATCGGGGTGGTGACCCGCTGAGGGGGCGGGGCCACCAGGGGAGTCACGGCTGGGGGATCAGCCAGGCCTCGGCCACCTGATGTCCCCGGCCACTTCCGCCCAGCCCGGGGGGGCGCGTCCACTCCAGGTCCAGCTGGCCATCGCGGATGGCGCCGACCGGGATGTTGAACTCCAAGGTCGCCGGGTTGTTGGGCCGGGGCAGGGCGGCATGGATTTCCACCCCGGTCCCGGCCTTCAGCCGCATGGGCAGGGCATAATCCTCCCCGGCATAGGTCACGCGCAGGGTATAGCGGCGGCCGGGATCAAGGTGGCGATAACGCAGGTGGATGGGCCGCTCATACAGGGTTTCGGCATAGGTGATCCAGGACAGGCGCCAGCCGTCATCCGGGGTGCGGTCGGCGATGCCATCGATGGCGCTGGCGTATAATTCCGGATCACGGTCGAACCCCGCTCCCCGGACCAGGTGCGGTTCGCGCCGGGGATCACCCAGGTCGTCGTACAAGGTGCCCGGCGCCGGTTGCGTCCAGGCGACGATGTCCGCCAGGTCCCGCTGCCGCGTGGCCTCGTCGGGCTGGCGCGCGATGTCGGCGAACCGCCGGGTCAGCCAGACGCGGTCATTCAGGCTGGTGTCCACCCTGTCCAGGTTGGCACCCCGCTCGATGCCCGAGGCGCCGTAGAGCGGGACGCTGAGTTGCAGGCCAACATGGGTCCACAGGCGGTGGGCGAGATCGAACAGCTGGTCGCGCAGGCGCGCAGTCTCCGCGTCGTCGGGCTGGGACAGGGCGGCTGTGGCGGCGGCCATGGCGTCGTGACTGCCCTGGACGGGCGCCTGGGTCAAGGCGGCCATGGCGTCCGTCTGGCGACCCGCTTCCGCTCCCGCCCGTGCGCGGGCGTAGGCATCATAGGTGGCGCGATAGAGCAGCGACTCGAAACGCCAATTGTCCTTCAACGCGGGCTCAGTCGCCAGGGCCTGGAAACCCTGCAGCGTGGCGTTGATGCCGGTGTTTTCCGCGATCGGACCCGTCCAGTTGCGTTCCAACGCCGGGATCAGGGCCGCCAGCCGGTCGTCGGGGCCACCACCCATGAAATAGCGGGCATAGTCGCGCAGCGTCTCCTCCGGCCGGGTGGCGGGCGACCATCCCAGCCGTGTCCACAGCACCTTGTTGACGTCGTCGTTCACCCCCTCCGAATAGGTCATGAAACCGGTGGTCAGGCCGGCAAGGCGGTTGAAGATGAGCGTCTGGTCCCGGGGGCGGGGATTGATCGGCTCCCGCCCCTCCAGCAGGGCGAAGACGGGATCGAATTCGGGCACCGGGAACTGGGCGTGCAGGGTGTGGCCGATGTCGGGATAGAACTGGATGGGGTAGCGGCGGGGGATGCGGGCGCGTTGCACCGGCAGCGGGTCGCGCGATTGCGGCCCGAAGAACACCCCGGTCAGCCAGGCGGGGCGCCTGCTCAGCAGGCGGTAGAAATCTTCATAGAACGCTTGGTCGAAACCCTGGGCCGATACCCACAGCTGGGCTCCGGGGTGGTAGCGCCGCAGGATGTTGGCCTGTCGCTCCAGCAGGGGGAACAGCAGGTTCGGCGGCGTATGCCCCGGGTCGCCGCCCGGCACGTACAGCGCGTGGATGTGGGGGAAGCGCTTTACCAGATCCTCGAACGCCGCCAGTTCCGCCGCCACCGTGGCCGGGTCCGCGTAGTCCTTGCGCATTTCGGGATAGTACAGGTCGCAGTCCAGGCCATACTTGTCCAGCAGCTGGGCGATGCCCAGGACCGTGTCCAGGGCGGGGGCCGGGAATAGCGGGCTGGTGGGTTCGTCATCCGAATCGGGGGCGATCAGTTGGATGGCGTTGGCGCCGAACACGGCCAGGTCGCGGATCTGCTGTTCGAACTGGGCCAGCGTCCAGGCGTCGTACGTGTTGTTCTTGAAGCGATAGCCGATCTGATGGCCACGCTCCGCCTGTGCCGGGCTGGTGGACAGGTTCAGGGGCTGGTCCAGGACGACGCGGCCCGGGGCCATCGCCAGCGTGCGCAGAACGTGGCCGATGCCGAACAGCACGCCCCGGTGGTCGTTGCCCGCGATCACCAGCGTGGCCTGATTTCCCCGCCGTTCGGTTCTAAGGCTATACCCCTCCGGCTTTTTCGCGCCGGTGGCGTGGGTGATGACGATGCGGACCTTGGCTTGGCCGGCCGCCGGGACCAGCGGCCAGCTGACGCCGGTGCGCTTGCTCACCTCGTCCACCAGCATGTCGACGGCGGCCTTCTCAGGCCCGGCGGCATCGGGCGCGACGACGACGGCGGCTGTCAGATCCAAGGCGGGCAGGGGGGAAGCTGCGTCGGCGAAAGGCGCCGCGCCGCCGATGGCCAGGGTGGCCAGCAGCACGGCGGCCCAATGCCGGCTGGTGGGCATTACCGGGTGCGTTCCCACAGGCGGGCCGCACCCCGCACGCCGGAGGAATCACCCCAGCGCGCCGGGACCAGCTTCGCCTCCCAGACGTCGGTGAACATGTAGGGGCGGATGGCGGCGGGCAGGCGGTCGTAGATCTCGGACACGTTGGACAGACCGCCGCCGAAGACGAAAACGTCAGGGTCGACGATGTTGCTCACCAGCGCCAGCCCACGTCCCAGACGGTCGATGAACCGCTCGAAAGCGGCGACGGCTTCCGCCTCACCCCGGCGCATGCTCTGGATGATGGTTTCCGCATCCAGCGCGCGACCGGTGACAACCTTGAATTCCCGGCTGAGGCCGGTGCCCGACACCCATGTCTCCAGACAGCCCTTCTTGCCGCACCAGCAGTCGGGGGCCGGCATCTCATCCGCCTTGGGCCAGGGCAACGAGACGTGGCCCAACTCACCGGCAAGCCCGTTGGCGCCCTCGACCAGGCGGCCGTCGATGACCAGGCCGCTGCCGCAGCCGGTGCCCAGGATGACGGCGAAGGCGGTGTGCGCCCCGGCCGCGGCACCGTCCACCGCCTCGGACAAGGCCAGGCAATTGGCATCGTTGGCGACCCTGACCTCACGACCCAGCGCCGCGCTGATGTCGCTGTGGAAGACACGGCCGTTCAGCCAGACCGAATTGGCGTTGCGCATCAATCCGGTTTGCGGGGAGATGGAGCCCGGGACCCCGATGCCCACCGTTCCCTGCGTTCCCGCCTCAGCCTCCACCCGGTGGATAAGGCGGCAGATGGTGGCAAGGGCAGCGTCATAGCTGCCTGGATTGGGTTCGCGCAGCCGTGACAGGAAACGGCCATTGAGATCCAGGGCAGCGGCCTCAATCTTCGTGCCGCCAAAGTCGACCCCGATTTGAATCATGCGTGCGCCCTCGTGCAAGCCGGCTGGAAATACATGGCGGGCGGTGATACGGCCCCGTGCCCCTGTTCCGGACCCATTGTTATGTTCATCGGAACATACTCATTAAAAAGGCAAAATGAAATAATTAATGAGATCACTCGGCCGCTGTTTTCATCAGCGTCGTCCTGGTTGGCAGCAGCCGGTCGGTGAACGGCAGCAGGGCTGCGCCTATCGCCGGAGCGTCGGTGGAGGTGGCCGCCCGATGGACGGGGACAATGACTGGAACAGTGCCTGAATGCGCCCACAGCCGGTCGTTGATCATCTGCGCCAGTCGGTCAATGAGAGGGGCCGGGAGGCGACCGCCGAAAAACACCGCTTCCGGGTTGATCAAGCAACTGACGGCCAAAATGGGGGTGGTCAGCAGTTCGGCCGCCAGGTCCAGCCAGTCGTTCAGCAACTGCTGGCCGACGCCGTCCAAATCCAGCAGCTGTTCGGGCCGGGTGACGGGCCGCCCACGGGCGGCCATGAAGGCATAGAGCGCGGATAGTGAAACCGCCTCTTCCAAGGTGCTGGCCGATGTGCGGGGGGAGATGATGGGCAGAAACCCCAGTTCACCGCTCCGCCCGTGGGCGCCGCGGAAATACTGGCCGTCGATCACCATGCCGCCGCCCAGTCCCTGGTTTATCAGCACATAGAAGAAGCTGGGATCCCGCAGGCCGTAGCCGAACTGAAGTTCCCCCAGGGCGGCCGCGGCCGCGTCGTTTTCCATGAAAACGGGAAGGGAAACGCTGGCCGTGAACAGGCCGGGGATATCCGTCGTGCTCCAGACATCAAAGCTTTTCGGCCGGTTCGGCAGGTTCACCTGGCCCAGGTCATCGGGAAGCGCCACCCCGACACCGATGATGCGCCGGGGGGGGAACAGCTGGCTGCGCGCCAACTCATCCATTTGGGCCTTGAAGAAGGCATTGACGGCGGCGGGCAGGGGAAAGTCGACTTCCAGGACGGCGCGATGGCGCACCTGGCCCAGCAGGTCCAGAACCACCAGGGTGACGTGGTCGCGGTCCACGTTGACGCCGATGGCGAAACAGCCATCCGGGTTGATCGCCAGGCGCATGGCCGGCTGGCCCCGCGTGCCGTGCAACAGTCCGACCTCCCGGATGAGATCGTCGTTCAGCAGGCGTCGGGTGATGTTGGCGATGGCCGGCGGGGTCAATCCGGTGATTCGGCCCAAATCCGCCCGGGTCAGGGGGCCGCTGACCCGGATGGCCTGTAGCATGACCCGCTGATTGTGATCGCCCGCCCGCTCCAGGTTGGTGCCGGAAAGGCTGGCCCCCAGGGTTGGATGAAGCTCGGGCTGCTGACTGAAGGGCGGCTGCATCCGGCCGAATTCCCTTTTCAATTTGAAATTTTTATTCGCTCCGCATGATGAGACACCGTTGTCAGAGACTCAACGACACATTTGCGCCTGGGCAAAGAAAGTCGCTTGCGCAGTCGCGATGAACGGTTGTGGCGCCCTCGGGGCTGCTAGCGGAGGCCCCTCAGACGGGCCCTCCGCCATCGCGTTGACCGGTGACCCAGGTGCCAAGGACATGCAGATTCGCGTCCAGCAGCACCAGATCGGCCTGGAAGCCCGCCGCCAACTGGCCGAGGCGCCCATCCAGTCCCAGGAAGCGCGCGGGATAGAGTGACGCCATGCGCAATGCCTCCTCCAGGTCCACGCCCAGGAGGCGCATGGTGTTGCGTACCGCCTGCGCCATATCGATGTCGGCGCCGGCCAGCACGCCGTCATCCGTCACCAACCGGCCATCGCGGCGGTGGATGCGGTTGCCGTACAGGGTGAAGCTGGTGGCGTCGGTGCCGGTGGGCGGCATGGCGTCGGTGACCAGCATCATCTTGCCCCGTGGCTTGGCGGCCAGGGCCAATGTCAGCAGGTCGGGATGCACGTGCACGCCGTCGACGATCAGGCCGCACCAGGCGTCCTTCGCGGCCATGGCGGCCAGGGCGATGCCCGGCGCCCGGTTGCCGATGGGTGGCATGGCGTTGAAGAGATGGGTGAAGCCCCTCAAGCCGGCGCGCAGCGCTGCCTGCGTGCGCTCCAGGCTGGCGGCGGAATGACCACCGGCCAAGATCAGGCCGGCGCGCACCAGGCGGGCTATGTCGGCGTCCTCCACCTGCTCCGGCGCCAGGGTCAGCAGCACGCGGCCAAGATCGCCGAAATGACGGGGCAGCGCGGACAGCCGGTCCAGGTCCACGCCGTTGGGGCGGCGGATGTGGTTTTCGTTATGCACGCCGCGCCGCCCGGGACTGATGAACGGGCCTTCCATATGGACGCCGATGACGCCGCCGCCTGGCACAGCGGCCGCTTCGGCGGCCGCCTCGGCGGCGGCCATCATGGTGTTGAGATCATCGGTGATGACGGTGGGCAGCAGCGCGGTGGTGCCGAAGCGACGGTGTGCCGCGGCGATGGCGAGCGCACCGGCGGCGGTGGGCGTGTCGTTGAACAGCACACCGCCGCCGCCGTTGACCTGGGTGTCGATGAAGCCGGGCGCCAGCAGGCTGCCCTCAGGCAGGGTCACCCGCGTCGCCCCCGCCACGGTGGCGACCGCCGGGACGATGTCCAGGATGTCGGGCCCGTTCAGCAACAGGGCGTGGTCGTCCAGCAGCATGTCGCCCGTGAACAGGCGGGCACCGGTCAAAAGGTGGCGCATGTCACACCGTCTCCGTCACCTTGGCGAGGTTGGGGGGAACGTCGGGGTTCAGGCCCCTGTCGGTGGCGACGCGGTGTATGCCCATATAGAAGCTCAGCGTCGCCGCCAGCGGGGCCAGTTCCACGGGAACGCCGGGGACGGTGGGCAGGGGCACGACGCCTGGGACATCGGTGGCGGTGGACAGCACGGTGCCGCCCATGGCGACCATGCGCCTGATCGCGGCGATGGTGGGGGGCAGGGTGACGTCATCCTGCGTCAGGGCCAGGACGGGGAAGTCGGGACCAACCAGGGCCAAGGGGCCATGGATGACCTCGGCCGCGCTGAAGGCGTCGGCCTGCAGACGGCTGGTCTCCTTGCATTTGAGCGCCATTTCTTGGGCCGCCGCGGCACCCAGTCCCCGGCCGATGATGTAGAGGCCGCGGGCCGCCGTCAGGTGGGACAGGCCGGGATACCAGTCCAGCGCCACGGCGCGTTCCATCCATTCCGGCGCCTGGGCCAAGGTCGACACCAGGAGCGGATCGGCCTTCCAGTACGCCACCATCTGCAAGAAGGCGAACAGGGAGGTGAGATAGGACTTGGTCGCGGCGACGCTCTTTTCCGGGCCGGCGCACAGCGGAATGGCGACGTCGACCAGTTGGAACAGGGGGGACGTCTCATCGTTGACGAACGCCACGGTCAAGGCGCCGCCGGCCTTGGCCGCTTCCGTCAGGCGCAGCAGGTCGGGGCTGCGCCCGGACTGCGACACCGTGACGTAAAGCGAGTCTTTCAGCTGCAGGGGCGTCTGGTACAGCGACACCACCGAGGGGCCGATGGACGCGACAGGCAGGCCCAGCCGGGTTTCGATCAGGTACTTGCCGTAGGTCGCGGCATGGTCGCTGCTGCCGCGGGCGCCGGTCACGACGAAGCGGGGCGCCAGGCGGCGCAGTCGGTCGCCCAGGTCCTGGAACAGGGGCGTGCAGCGGTCTATCTGCCGGCGGATCGCGTCGGGTGTCTCGGCGGCCTCGCGGGCCATCAGGGGCGTCAGGGTCATGACAGGGCGCTCTTGGCGATTGGAAGGTGGGTATTGCGGCGGGCCATCAGAAGGGCGCCCTCCAGGGCGTCGCCTTCCGGTTCGACCAGCAGGGACCGGGCCCAAGGGCTGAGCCAGGGGGTCAGCGGGGTGGACAGACCGCCCATCAGGCACAGGTGCGGCGCCCCCAGGGCGTGCAGATGGCGGATATAAACCTCCAGTTCCTTGGCGGCCTTGGCGAGGATGGCGCAGGCGACGGCATCGCCCTGGGCGGCGTGGGCCAGGACATCAGGGGCCAGATGGCCATAATCGGCGGGTCCGGCGTCGTTCACCCAGGCGATGATGGCGGCCGGGGAGCCGCCCAGTCGCTGCCGGACCTGACGGGTCAGTCCGGTTTCGGGGGAGAGGTTGTCATGGGCGCGCAAGGCGACGCGGATGGCCTCGCGACCAATGCTGGCGCCGCTGCCCTCGTCGGAAACCTCGAAGCCCCAGCCCCCGACGGCGTGGCCTTGACCGTTGATCAGGGCATAGCCCGCGCTGCCGGTACCGGCGATCAGGATGGCGCCATCCCGGCCGGAGAAGGCCCCCAGGCAAGCGGTGTGGGCATCGGTTTCGGTGGACAGGCTGGCGAAGGTGGGCGCGGTGGCCCGGGTTCGGACGCGGTCCGCCGGCGTCACGATGCCGGCCAGGCCCATGCCGACATGCAGGCGGGCGAAGGCGCTGGCGTCGAGGCCGGCCTGGGCCAGGGCCTTCTGGATGGCGTCAAGGATGCTGGACCAGGCACGGTCCAGACCCAATCGGATGTTGGCGGGGCCACCCAGGCCCTCGCCCAGCAACAGGCCATCGGCGGTGCGCAGGCGGGCGCGGCATTTGGTGCCGCCGCCATCGACGCCCAGATAAAAGTGTTCGGAGGTCATGAGCATTTTTCGAGAAGAAGCGGATGATCAGGCGAGGGAGGGGGCGGTGGCGGCGGCCTTGCGGCCAACGCGATGGCCGTGGAGGGCGAAGTACAGGATGTAGAGATAGGCCGGCGCCATGAGGCACAGGAAGACGGCCTGGAAGGGGTAGTGCTGCTTCAGTTGGACGAAGAGCTGCGGGATGACCGCACCGCCGGCGATGCCCATGATCATCAGCGCGGACCCGATTTCCGTATGCCGACCCAGGCCGCGTATGCCCAAGGGGAAGATGGCGGGCCACATCATGGCGTTGGCGAAGCCCAACGCCGCCACGCACGCGACCGAGGCATAGCCGTGCGTGGCATAGGCCGCGACCGTCAGGACCACGCCAAGGATGGCCGACAAGGCCAGGTAGCGCTCCTGCGACACCACGCGGGGGATCATCACCAGGCCGCCCAGATACCCGGCCAGCATGGCGGCCAGGGTGAAGGAGGTGAAGAACTTGGTTTCATCCAGCGGCAGGTCGAAGCCATGGCCATAGGTGCCGATGGCGTCGCCGGCCATGACCTCCACCCCGACATAAAGGAACAGGCAAAGGACACCCAGCCAGAGGTGGGGCGTACGGGCCAGGCTGGGCGTGTCGTCCACGGCATCGCCGCCGCCGTTGCTGGACTTGGCCGACACCTCCGGCAGGGGGGAGCGGACGACCCACACCGCCAGCAGGGCCAACAGGGCGGCCATCACCAGGTAGGGAGCGTGGATCTTCGACGCGAAGGCGGTCAGCAGAGCCTCGCGCGCTTCGGGCGTGGGGGCGGCCTGCACCTGCTGGTCCAGCGTGTCGATACCGCTCAGCACCAGGGCGCCGATCACCACCGGCGCCAGCATGCCCGCGAGCTTGTTGCAGATGCCCATCACCGCGATGCGCTGGGCGGCGCTGTCAATGGGGCCGAGGATGCTGATGTAGGGGTTGGCGGCTGTCTGCAGAAGCGACAGGCCGGCGCCGATCACGAACAATCCCGCCAGGGCGCCGGGATAAATCCGAATCGTGGCGAATTCACCGAAGACCAGGGCGCCGATGGCCATGACGAACAAGCCGGCCGCCATGCCCTTCTTCATCCCGGTATACCGCAGCACCCAGGACGACGGGATCGAAAGGAACAGGTACGAGAGGTAAAAAACCATCGGGATCAAGAAAGCGTTAACATCGTCCAGATCAAACGCCAACTTCACGAAGGTGATCAGCGGCCCATTCAGCCAGGTGACGAATCCGAAGATGAAAAACAGCACGCCAATGACGATCATTGGTCCCCGATACTGGTTTGGGGCAGGCGGTGGTTTCACAGAGGCCATGGGCGCTGTCCTTGATCTAGGGTCGAGAATGGGCTGCCGGTCCGCATTGTGGCTGAATTATGACTGGCCGGAGGGGGAGGTCACGGGGAAAGTAACCCGTATGATGCTGATATCCCTCACTTCCACTGCTGCCCGTTGATCCTATCATCGGGGCAAATGACGAATTATGAAAGCAAATTAAAAAAAAATTGACGGCGGGCAGGTTTATCCGGCAGTTTGGGTACCGCTAACACCGCCCGCAGCACTGCTGGCGCGCAATGTAATGGCGTGAGGCGTGCGGCCTCGCCAAAAATAAAATTCAAGCAGGGGAACGAAGACAATGGGAATCCGGAAATATGCCTTGGCGACCACCATGCTGATGAGCATGGGGATGTCGGCTGGTGCGTTGTCGCAAGCCAGCGCAGCAGAAGCCAATGGTGGCGATGAACTCCAGGAAATCGTTGTTACCAGTATCCGTAAGAGTCTTGAGCGTTCCATCGAAGTAAAGCGTGAAGCAAACGCTATCGTAGACGTGATTTCCGCGGAAGGTGTTGGCAAGTTCCCCGACACCAACGTCGCGGAATCGTTGTCGCATCTGCCGGGCATCAGCGTCGATCGCCAGTTCGGCGAGGGCGAGAAGATCAGCATCCTAGGTACCGACCCGGCGCTGAACCGCGTCTTGGTTGACGGCCAGACCATTGGATCGGCCGACTGGGGTGGCAATCCCAACGATCCGAACAGCCGTACGTTCAACTACACGCTGCTGTCGCCGGAAATCATCGATCAGGCCGAGGTCTACAAGTCGACCGAAGCCCGCATCGACGAGGGCAGCCTGGGTGGCACGGTCATCATCCACACCCGCAAGCCGCTGGACCTGGACGCCAACACGATGCGCGCGTCCTTGGGGTATTCCTATAACACCCGGTCGGCCGAAGGGAATCCCCGCGGGTCGCTGCTGTACAGCTGGAAGAACGCCGCCAACAACTTTGGCGTCATGGTCGCTGGCACCTACGACAAGGAAGATCTGTCGCGCGCCGGTATCGAGTTCTTCGGGTATTCGAAGGGCAGCACCATCACCTCCAACCCGACGGTGACGGGCAGCGGCAGCCTGGCCACGGCGACCTACCCGGCCGGCATCAACGCGGCCTATTTCCAGCAGACCCGTGAGCGCCAGGGCCTCCAGGGTGCCATCCAATACCAGCCGACCGACACGCTGGACCTGAACCTGTCTGGTATTTACATCCACGGCAACTACAACAACTTCAGCCAGTCGCGCTTCATTTACCCGGCGGCCAGCACCAACGCCTTCACGGCGGTGACGTTGAACAACGGCCTCATCACCGGTGCCACGCTGGGCAACGGCGCCTACACGGAACTGGACACGAACTACCGCAAGACCACCGTCCAGACGGCCCGCGTCAACTTCGCCGGCACGTGGACGCCAACGGCGGATTGGAAGGTCGTCACCGATGCGGGCTTCACCCGCGCCTATGGTGGCAAGGACCCGGAATACCTGCTCTCGTTCTATTCTTCGGCGCCCTACAGCTTCTCCTATGATGGTTCCAAGACCAGCGTGACCTATGCTGGCGGGTCTTCCGCCGCTGACGATATGACCACCAAGGCCACTGGCCAGCAGGTTGGCGGTATCGCCGCGCAGATGAACACGGACCAGGAAGCCTACTTCCAGCAGGACGTCACGCATGACGTCAATTGGGGTCCTCTCAGCAGCGTGCAGGCCGGTGTGAAGTACACCGACCACATGAATTCCGTCCGCGCCTACGGTAGCAAGACCTACTCCAACGGGTCGGTCAGCCTCAGCTCGCTGGGCGCCAGTTCCATTCCCACCGACCTGTTCGATGGGCTGGACGCCAGCGGTGACTTGGTCAAGTTCTCGACCATCAGCAAAGACGCGGTCATCAAGTACCTGGACTCGCTGAACACCACCTACTACCGCGACTATGGTTCCGAGTATAAGGTGACGGAGGCCAACAGCGCCGCCTACGTCCAAACCAACTTCAAGGGTGACAAGTACCGCGGCAACCTGGGTGTCCGGTATGTGCACACGGCGGACGACATCAAGTATTGGGACTCGCCTGACAGTGGAAAGACTTATGACGGTGTGACCCAGACCAGTCGTTATGGTCGTTTCCTGCCGTCGTTCAACTTCGCCTATGACGCGGCCGACAATGTGGTCGTGCGTTTCGGCGCCGCCGAGGTGGTCGCCCGTCCCCGTTACGCCGACATGGCCGGCGCCTTCTCGAAGGACGACACCCAGCACACCGCCAGCGGTGGCAACCCCAACCTGAAGCCCTACGAGTCCAACAATTACGACCTGTCGGCCGAGTGGTACTTCAACAAGGACTCGCTGGTTTCCGGTGAATTCTTCTTCCGCCAGATTTCCTCGTACATCGTCACGACCACGACGACCCAAGTTCTGGCGGATAACACCCATGGCGGAACGGCCTCTTACGACGTGTCGCATCCCGTGAACTTCACGGATGCCAACGTGAAGGGCTTCTCCGCGATGTTCCAGACCAACATCGCCTATGGCTTCGGTATTCAGTCCAACTATACCTACGCCATTGCCGACACCAGCAACGGCTACAACATGCCGTATCTGTCGCGTCATACCTACAACATCATCCCGTATTACGAGGATGGCCCCATCCAGGCGCGTGTCAGCCTGGGCTGGCGTTCCAACTATTTCACCAGCATCGGCCGGTTGGCTTCGAACAACATGACCGACAGCTATATGCAGCTTGATTTCTCGACCACGTACAGCATCAACGACAACCTGCAGGCCACCTTCAACGCCTCCAACCTGCTGGATGAGATGTACTATCAGTACAACAACACCAAGGCGGCGCCGATCGGTTACTACCGTAACGGCAGCGTCTACTCGATCAACATGTCCTACAAGATGTAAGCCTTCCTCCCCCTGGGCCGTCGCCGCGCGTTTTGGCGACGGCCCATTCTTTTTCAAATTAAAGAAAAAATTTGGCAGAATACGTCCATCGCGTTCGCGATTGGCTTGGGTCCGTCTCCGTTCCAACAGCAGGGTGGAGGCCAATGGCAAGGAGCCCCGGGGTGCTGGGATCAGATACAAGAGCGGCTCAGGTCTTCCGGCCCCCGGTTCTGGTTCCCGTGCCCTGTCGTGTACCGCCCACCATGGCCTCCACCCGGCTTGGCCCGGATAGTCCCCGACAGTTCCGCGGCCCCCTTGCCGGTGCGCGCGGCGGCGATGGCGCGCCCGCCCTCCAATTGGATGGCCGCCGTCTCATCATCGCCCTCGACAATCGGGCCGGTTTGGCCACCATGTCCGCCGATACCATGCCTGAGACTGGGCTAGACCCGTCTCCGCTAAGGCGCCCGTCCCGCCTTGATTCCAAGCAACAGCCCGTTACGGAGAGCAAGCCATGACCTGCCGTTCCCCCGGTTCGATCATTCGGGCGCGCGTGCGCGCCGGCCTGATGGCGGCGGCCATGGCGTTGGTGACGCCCATGGTCGTGGCCGCCAAGCCGGTGCCCGCCGACGCGACCGCGCCCACCGCCGACACCGTGTCCCCCGCGCAGATCGATGCCCAGTGGCAGAAGGCCACGGCCAAGCACGCCCCGGAACGCGCCGCCGAACTGAAGCGCGTCGCGGAAGGGGACGGGCAGGGGCCCTTCCGTCCGGACTGGGCGTCGCTGAAGGCCTATCAGGTGCCGCAATGGTATGCGGATGCCAAGTTTGGCATCTTCATCCATTGGGGTCTGTACTCGGTGCCCGCCTTTGGCAACGAGTGGTATTCGCGCAACATGTACACCAAGGGCAGTGCCGCTTACGAACACCATATCCAGACCTATGGGCCGCAGGCGAAGTTCGGTTACAAGGACTTCATTCCCCTCTTCACAGCGCAGAAATACGACCCGCAGGCGTGGGCCTCGCTGTTCCGTGCCGCCGGCGCCCAGTATGTCGTGCCGGTGGCGGAGCATCATGACGGTTTCGCCCTATACGCGACCAAATTGTCGGATTGGTCGGCGGTGCGCATGGGCCCCAAGCGAGACCTGATCGGCGATCTGGCCCGGGCCGTGCGGGCCCAGGGACTGCATTTCGGCCTATCCTCCCACCGCGCGGAACACGACTTTTTCTTCGATGAAGGGCGCAAGATCGCCTCTGACGTCAATGATCCGCGCAACGCCGACTTCTATGGCCCCGCCCAGCTGCGGGTGAAGGAGAAGGGGACGGACGATGCCGACGTGTTTGGCGATTTCACGCCCGTGTCGCAGGGCTGGCTGGACGATTGGCTGTCCCGCTCGGCTGAACTGGTGGACCTCTACCATCCCGATCTGATCTATTTCGACTGGTGGATCAGCCAGCCCAACTTCCGCGGCACGCTGCCCAAGTTCCTGGCCTATTACTACAACACCCAGGCCAAGCTGGGCGGTTCCGCCATCGTCAACTACAAGGTCGGTGCCTTTCCGGAGGGCGCCGGCGTGCTGGACATCGAGCGCGGTCAGCTGCCGGGTATCCAGCCCCGCGTCTGGCAGACCTGCACCTCCATCAGCAACGACAGCTGGGGCTTCATCGAGAACGACACTTATAAGACCCCGCTGGCGCTGATCCATCTGCTAGCCGACGTCGTTTCCAAGAATGGCAACCTGTTGCTGAACGTCGGGCCGCGCGCCGACGGCAGCATCCCGCAGGCGGCGCAGGATACCCTGACCGCCATGGGCGGCTGGCTGAAGGTGAACGGCGAGGCCATTTATGGCACCCGGCCGTGGCACCAGTTCGGCGAAGGCCCGACCGAGGTCGCCAGCGGTTCCTTCCAGGAAGGCAAGGCCAAGCCGTACACGGCCCAGGATTTCCGCTTCACCACCAAGGGTGATGCCCTTTACGCCATCGAGCTGGGATGGCCGGCGGATGGCGCCACCGTCATCCACGCGGTGAAGGCCGATGACCATGTCACGTCCGTCACCCTGCTGGGGGCCAGCGGCCCCACGCCGCTGAGCTTCCGTCAGGAGGACGACGGCCTGCATCTGGTCTTGCCCAAGCAGCCCAGCGGCGACTTCGCCTACGTCTACCGCATCGAGACGCGCTGATGCCGGCGCCGCCCCGGGACCCATCGTCCCGGGGCCCGGCGCCCCACCGACAACCTCAAGGAGACTTCATGAAACGCCTGCTGGGAATTCTGGCCGCTGGCCTGTCGAGCCTCGCGCTGGTCTGCGCGGCGCCGTCCATGGCGGCCGCCAAGGCGCCGACGGCCTTGTTCTATATGATGGAAACCCAGAAATCGATTAACTCGTTCGAGCAGCACATCGACAAGATCGACTTGCTGGTGCCGACCTGGTACGGCGTCGACCAGAACGGGATGCTGTATGGTCAGCCCAATCCCTACGTGCTGAAACTGGCCCACCAGAACAAGGTGCCGGTGATGCCCATCGTCTCGCCGGTGGACAAGCAGAAGTTCCATGAGTTGATCACCAGCGAGGTGGCCAAGAAGGCCATGATCTCCGCCCTCGTGCAGCAGGGCAAGGAACACGGCCTGGTTGGCTATCAGTTCGATTTCGAGAACATCGTCTGGACCGACCGCGACGCCTTCACCCTGCTGATCAAGCAGACGGCCGACGCCCTGCACGCGGCCGGCATGAAGCTGTCCATCGCCGTCGTGCCCAACGCGCCTGGCCATGCCGGCCGGGGCCCGTTTTCCAAATGGATGTGGGAATACTGGCGCGGGGCGTTCGACTACAAGGCCATCGCCGACGCGGTAGACCTGTTCTGTCTCATGACCTATGACGAACACACCCGCTGGACGGTGCCGGGCCCGGTGGCCGGCATGCCCTGGGTGATGGAACACCTGAAGTACGCCCTGCAGTACGTGCCGAAGGAAAAGCTGTCCCTGGGCATTCCGCTGTACGGCTACCGCTGGTACACCGACAATCCGGTGAAGCCGGATGGCACCGAGGCGTCCAACATCGCCGGCGCCTACTTCGATGCCGATGAATCCATCCCGATGGCCAAGCAGTATGACGCCAAGATCCAGTGGGATCCGGTGGAACATGAGGCCTTCTACTATTTCTACCGCGACCAGATGCGGGAATGGGTGTTCATGCCCGAGGCCCGCAGCTTCCATGACCGTTACGCCCTGGTGAAGGAATACGGCCTGGAAGGCTTCTGCTCCTGGGTGCTGGGGTCCGAAGATCCCAAGGTCTGGGATGAGCTGCCGAAGTCGCAGCGGTAGAGCGTAATAGGTGATGAGCGGGATGCGGTCACAGATGATCGCATCCCGCTGTAAGGCATAGAGGGAGAGCGTCAGGGTGAAGGGACTGGGATTGCGGGCCGCGCTGGCGGCACTGGCCATGGCCTTGGGTGTGCCGTCGATGGCATCGGCGGACGACGGGGCCCCGCTGCCCATGATCCCCCTGGCGGCGGAGGTTCTTCCGGGCCAGGGCGCGTTCACCGTGTCGGCGGGGGCGGTCATCGCCGTCCCGGCAGGCGATGCCCAGGCCCGGTTCGCGGCGTCCCAACTGGCCGACATGGTGCGGCGGGTGCGGGGCCTGAACCTGGTGGTGCGGGAGGGCGGCCAGGGGGCCGCCATCACCCTGGCCATACGGCCCGACGCGCCCGTCGCCCAGGCGGAGGGTTATGCCCTGCGCGTCACCGCCCAGGGCATCCGTGTCACCGCCCGGGACGAGACAGGTTTGTTTTATGGCGCCATGACGGTGGCCCAGCTGCTGACCCCCGAGGGGGCGTCGGGGGCCGACCAGGGCCCGGCGACGGTGGCTGCCCGGGAAATCCGTGATTGGCCGCGCTTTTCCTGGCGCGGCATGATGCTGGACGTGGCCCGCCACTTCCAGCCCTTGGACAGCGTCAAGGCCCTGGTCGACCAGATGGCCGCCCATAAGCTGAACCGCCTGCACCTGCACCTGACGGACGACCAGGGCTGGCGGCTGGAGATCAAGCGCTATCCCGAGCTGACCAAGGTCGGGGCCTGGCGCACGCCGCCCACCGCCGGCGGGCCGGCCAATCCGGACGAACGGTGTGGCGGTTTCTACACCCAGGACCAGATGCGCGATCTGGTGGCCTACGCGGCCGCCCGCCATGTGACCGTGGTGCCGGAAATCGACATGCCCGGCCATGCCCAGGCGGTCATGGCCTCCTACCCCGCCATCGGCGTGACCGGCGAACGGCCCAAGGTGGCGGTGGATTGGGGGGTCAACCCCTATCTCTTCAATGTCGACGAGGGCAGTTTCACTTTCATCCAAGGGGTCTTGGATGAGGTGATGGCCCTGTTCCCCTCCACCTACATCCATGTCGGTGGGGATGAGGCGCTGAAGGACGAATGGAAGGCCTCCCCCCGCGTTCAGGAACGCATGCGGGCATTGGGCCTCAAGGACGAGAACGCGCTGCAGACCTGGTTCATCGAACGGGTGGGCCAGTACCTGGCCGCCCATGGCCGGCGCATGATCGGTTGGGATGAAATCCTGGAGGGCGGCATCCCGCCCACAGCCACCATCATGTCGTGGCGGGGCATCAAGGGGGCGGTGGACGCCGCCCGCATGGATCACGACGTCATCCTGTCCCCGGCCCCCACCCTGTACCTCGATAGCCTGCAAAGCCGCCGGAATGATGAGCCGGCCGGCCGCCTGGCCATCGTCGGCCTGGCCGATATCTACGCCTATGACGCCATGCCCGCCGAACTGGACGCCACCATGGCGCGGCATGTGCTGGGCGCCCAGGCCAATGTCTGGACCGAATACATGATGACGCCGTGGCATGTGACCCACGCCGTCTATCCCCGCATCGACGCCCTGGCGGAAGGGCTGTGGTCGCCCAAGGAACGGCGCGACTGGCACGGGTTCCTGGCGCGGCTGCCGGCCCAGCTGGCCCGCTACCGTCACCTGGGCGTGGATGCGGCGGACAGCGCCTTCGCCGTCGATTTCACGGTGGAGGGCGGCGCCAACGCGGCACTCGCCGCCGGGGCCGCCACGGTCGCCCTGTCCAATCAGGCCGGATTCGGCACCATCCGCTACACGACGGACGGCAGCGCGCCGACCGTCGCGTCCCCGCGTTATGAGGCGCCGCTGCGCCTCACGCCGCCGGCTGTCATCGACGCGGCCGTTTTCAGCGACACCGGCCAGCTGTTGGCGGCCCCCCGCCACTATGACCTGACGGCGGAGGCGTTGCGCACCCGGCAGAGCGGCGAACTGGCCGCGTGTCCGCAGGGCGAAATGGGCTTGCGCGTGCCGCTAACACCCGACGCCACCGGGCGGTCCCCCGTGTTCAACGTCAACCTGTTCGACACCTGCTGGGTCTATCCCAAGGCCCGCCTGGATGGCGTTACCGGGATCATGGTGCGCGCCGCCCGCCTGGCGCGCAATTACGGCCTGGCGCATGACATCGTGAAGGTGCGCAGCCATCCCGCCACCACCCCGGATGGTGAACTGGTGGTGCGCATGGACGGCTGTGACGGGCCGGTGGCCGCCACCATCCCCTTGCCGCCGCCGTCCCAGGCGCCCGCCCAATTCCCCCTGACCGCGCGCCTGCCCGTCACGGTCGGTGAGCACGATTTGTGTCTGACATACACTGCGTCCATCCAGGGGCCGCTGTACGCCATCGGCAGCGTCACCCTGCGGACCGAACCATGACCAAGCCCACGCAGCACCAGAGGAAATCCGCGATGCCACGCACCCGCCTCCCGTTCCGCCCCCTGTCCTTGGTCCTGGCCCTGGTTCTGGCGGCCCCTGGCCTGGGGCGCGCGGCGCCGGTGGTGCGGGAACTTGACCAGGGTTGGACCTTCCGTCTGGCGCCGCAGGACCCCGCCGCCAAGGCCCACGCCGCCGAGACCCAGTGGCGCGCGGCGCGCGTGCCAGGGGCGGTGCAGACCGACCTGTTGGCCCTGGGCCGCATCGCCGATCCCTTCTACCGGGATGCGGAAGCGGGTTTGCAGTGGATCGGCTTGGCGGATTGGGATTACCGCACCACCCTGACGGTGGACGAGGCGACGCTGCGCCATCAGCATGTGGACTTGATGTTCCAGGGGCTGGACACCTTTGCCGATGTCAGCCTGAACGGCGGTGCGATCCTCTCGGCCGACAATATGTTCCGCACCTGGCGCGTGCCGGTGAAGACCGCGCTGCGGCCGGGCGCGAACACCCTCACGGTGGCGTTGCACTCCCCCATCGCCAAGGTGCAGCCCTGGCTGCTGAAGCAGCCCTATGCCCTTCCCGGCGAGTTCGACAGCGCGTTTGGCGATGAGCCCGCGGGCAAGCAGACCTCCAATTACGTGCGCAAGGCCAACTACCAGTACGGCTGGGACTGGGGCCCCCGCTACGTCACGCTGGGCATTTGGCGGCCCGTGCGGCTGGAGGTCTGGGATGGGCCCCGCCTTTCGGATTTCCATATCGACCAGCGCAAGGTCGATGCGGGCTCGGCTGTGCTGGAGGCGCAGGCGGAGATCACCGCCGACCGTAGCGGCCCTGTGCGGGTCACCGTCACCGCGGTGGCGCCCGATGGCACCACCCTGCCGGCCGTCAGCCAGGATGTGACGCTGGACGCCGGCGCCAACCATGTCGAACTGCCCATCCGGGTGGAGCATCCGCAGCTGTGGTATCCCGTGGGCTACGGCGCCCCGGATCTTTACACTTTCCACGTCGAGGTCAGCGACGGCGCCGAGGTGGTGGCGTCGGGCACCCGCCGTACCGGCCTGCGCCATGTCGAACTGCGCCGTGCGCCCGACCAGTGGGGCAAGAGTTTCGAGTTCGTGGTGAATGGCATCCCGGTTTTCGCCAAGGGCGCCAACCTCATCCCCATGGACAGCTTCCCCAGCCGTGTGCCGCAGGAGACGGCGCGGGCCCTGCTGCAATCCGCCCGTGACGCCAACATGAACATGCTGCGCATGTGGGGCGGTGGCCATTACCAGGATGACGCCTTCTACGACCTGGCCGACGAGATGGGGGTCATGGTGTGGCAGGACTTCATGTTCGGCGGCGCCATCACCCCCTACGACGTCGCCTTCCGCGAAAGCAGCCGGGCGGAGGCGGTGGATCAGGTCAAGCGCCTGCGCGACCACCCCAGCATCGTCCTGTGGTGCGGCAACAACGAGGTGCAGACCGGCTGGGAATCCTGGCCCGACCGCCAGCAGTTCAAGGACAGCGTCGCCCCGGCGGAGCGGGAGCGCATCGTCACCGGCATGACCGTGCTGTTCGGCGATGTGCTGCGCGGCGTGGTCGCGAAGTACGCCGGCGACGTGCCCTATGTGGCCAGCACGCCCAGCACCGACTTCGACGGCCCCGCCGACCAGATGGACGATGGCGACAAGCATTATTGGAAGGTGTGGTCCGGTTCCGCCCCGCTGGAGGATTACCTGGACACCACGCCGCGCTTCCAATCGGAATACGGCCTGCAATCCTTCCCGGTCATGGCCACGGTCCGGGCCTTCGCCAACGCCGACGACCTGGCCAGCCCCAATTCCCCGGTCATGCGGGCGCATCAGAAGTTCGCCAACGGCAATGGCAACGACCGCCTGCTGTTCTATATCCGCAAATATTATGGGGAGCCCAAGGACTTCGCCTCCTTCGTCTATCTCAGCCAGGTGATGCAGGCCGAGGGCATCCAGATGGCGGCGGAGCATCTGCGCGCCTCGCGGCCACACAGCATGGGGTCGCTGTACTGGCAGTTGAACGACGTGTGGCCCGGCGCCTCCTGGTCCAGCGTCGATTATTTCGGCCGGTGGAAGGCGCTGCAATTCCACGCCCGCCGCTTCTACGCGCCGCTGCTGGCGGCGGCGCAACGGCATAACGGCAAGACCGAGGTGCATCTGGTCTCCGACCTGACGACGCCGGTGGACGCCCAGTGGCGCCTGCGGGTCATGGACATGGACGGCACCGTCCGGCAGGAGCGCGTGACACCAATCACCCTGGCGCCGTTGGCCAGCACGGATGTCGGCACCTTCGATGACGCGGCCTTGCTGAAGGGGGCGGATCCCAAGCGCACCGTCGCCGTGGTGGAACTGCTTCAGGGTGGGCAGCCGGTGTCGCACGAGGTGGTCTACTTCGCCGACGCCGTGGATCTGGCGCTGCCCGATCCCGGCATTACGGCGGAAGTGTCGCCGTCCGCCGGCGGCTATGTCCTGACGCTGAAGGCCGGGAAGCTGGCCCGTGGCGTTTGGGTGGAGTTCGGTGAGCAGGACGCCACCCTATCCGACAACGCCTTCGATCTGCTGCCGGGCCAGAGTGTCGTCATCGCGGTGCGCAGCGCCGCCGATATCGCCACCCTGCGGCGCACCCTGGTGGTGCGATCCCTCGCCAACGCCACCAAGGGGGGGCGGGCATGATCCGTCGCCTCTCGCTGGCGGGCGTGGCGCTGCTGTCGCTGGCGCCCGCCGCCGGGGCCCAGACGGCCGACAGCGACGCCCTGGTGAGCCGCATGACCCTGGCGGAGAAGGTCGGCCAGATCCAGAGCGCGGCACCGGCCATCCCGCGCCTGGGTCTTCCCTCCTACGAATGGTGGAACGAGGGGCTGCACGGGGTCGCCCGCGCCGGATATGCCACCGTCTTTCCCCAGGCCATCGGCTTGGCCGCCACCTGGGATGCCGACGTGCTGCGCCGGGTGGGCGACACCGTCTCCACCGAGGCGCGGGCCAAGTACAACGCCGGTGGCGGGGCTAAGGCGGATCACGACCGCTACCAGGGCCTGACCATCTGGTCGCCCAACATCAACATCTTCCGCGATCCGCGGTGGGGGCGGGGGCAGGAGACCTACGGCGAGGATCCCTATCTGACGGGGCGCCTGGGCGTGGCCTTCATCCAGGGTATCCAGGGGCCGGATCCGGCCCATCCCAAGGCCATCGCCACCGCCAAGCATTTCGTCGTCCATAGCGGGCCGGAGGCCGGACGCCACGCCTTCGATGTCGATGTGGCGCCCCATGATCTGGAGGCCACATACCTGCCGGCCTTCCGGGCGGCGGTGACGGAAGGGCAGGTGGGCTCCATCATGTGCGCCTACAACGCGCTGCACGGGACGCCGGTCTGCGCCGATCCGGAGTTGCTGAACGGCAGGCTGCGGCGGGATTGGGGCTTCAAGGGCTATGTCGTGTCCGACTGCGACGCGGTGGACGACATGACGCGCTTTCATCACTATCGCCCCGACAACGCCGCCTCGGCCGCCGCCGCGCTGCTGGCTGGCACCGATCTGAATTGCGGTGGTGGCGGTCGCTACGCCTATGCCGATCTGGGCGCCGCCGTCAGCCAGCGCCTGGTCACGGAAGGGGCGGTCGACCAGGCCGCCCGCCGGGTCATGGCCGCCCGCGCCCGGTTGGGCGCTTTCGCGGCCACCGATCCGTACGCCGACATCGGGACGGAGCGCATCGACGATCCCGCCGCCCGCGCCCTGGCGCTGGAGGCGGCGCGCAAGTCCATCGTGCTGTTGAAGAATCGCAACAACGCGCTGCCCTTGGCGCCCGGGGTCAACCTGGCGGTGGTGGGCCCCAACGCCGATGCGCTGGGTGTCCTGGAGGCCAACTACCACGGCACCATGGTGGAGGCCTACACGCCGCTGGCCGCCCTGCGCATGGCGCCCGGGGTGGGCACGGTCCGCTACGCCCAGGGATCGACCTTGGCCGACGGGGTGCCCGTGCTGGTGCCGGAGACCGCATTGCGGACGGGGGCCGGCAGCGGGGCGGAGCCCGGCCTGACCGGCGACTATTTCGACAACACCGATTTCAGCGGCGAGCCGCGTCTGACGCGCACCGATCGCACGGTCGATTTCGACTGGGACAAGGTGCCGCCCGTGCCAGGGATGGATGCCGGCCGTTACGCCGTGCGCTGGACCGGCCTGCTGGTGCCCCCCGGGGCGGGCGATTACACGCTGGCCGTGCGGGTGGACCGCTGCTTCGATTGCGCGGGCCATGACGCCATTCGCCTGTACCTGGACGGCCGGCTGGTGCTGGACGATCCCGGCACCGGCAAGGATGGTGACCTGACGGTGCGCCTGCATGCCGAAGGCACGGCCCCGCACCGCCTGCGCCTGGAACTGGTGCACAGTGGCCAGGACCAGGGCGTGCGTCTGCAGTGGCTGGCCCCGGCGGACGTGCAGCGGGTGGAAGCCGTCGCGGCGACCCGGGGCGCCGACGCCATCGTCGCCTTCGTCGGTTTGTCGCCGGACTTGGAAGGGGAGGAGCTGGGCATCGCCGTGCCGGGCTTTGATGGCGGTGACCGCACCGATATCGATTTGCCCCAGCCGCAGCGGCAATTGCTGGAGGCCCTCGCCGCGACCGGCAAGCCCCTGGTGGTGGTGCTGATGTCGGGCAGTGCCGTGGCATTGAATTGGGCGCAGGATCACGCCGACGCCATCCTCGCCGCCTGGTATCCGGGCGAGCGGGGAGGGCGCGCCATCGCCGAGACGCTGACCGGCGCCAACAACCCATCGGGCCGCCTGCCCGTGACCTTCTACCGGTCTGTGCGCGACCTGCCGCCTTTCGTGGATTATGCCATGACCGGGCGGACGTACCGCTATTTCCAGGGGACGCCCCTCTATCCCTTCGGCTTCGGGCTCAGCTATACCCGCTTCACCTATGACGACCTGACATTGTCCGCCGAAGCGCTGCCGGCGGGCCAGCCGCTGACGGCCACCGCCATGGTGCGCAACGTCGGCGACCGGGGCGGCGAGGAGGTGGTGCAACTGTACGTCACGCCGCCGTCGACGCCACTGGCGCCCCGGCGCCAGCTGGTCGGGTTCCAGCGCGTGCGCCTGGAACCGGGGGAGAGCAAGCGCGTCACCTTCCAGGTGCAGCCCCGCGACATCAGCGCTGTGGATGCCGCCGGCAATCGCGCGGTGGAGGCTGGGCGCTATCGGATTTTCGTGGGCGGCGGCCAGCCGGACTTCACCGCCGGCATGGAAAAGTCCTTGGACGTCCAAGGCCGTCAGCCGCAAGCGAAGTGAGGCACAAGCGAAGTGAGGAATGCGCCATGATCAGCCGTCGTGACGCGGTATGGGGCCTGGCCGGCTGCGCGCTGGCCGGGGCCCTGCCGGCCGCGCGGGGGGCCGCGGCGCCGGCCGCCCGGCCCAGCCGCCGGCCGGCGCCGGCCCAGCGCAAGGTGTCCAGCCCGGCGGTGGAACGGGAACTGGCGAGGGTCAAGGCCGCCATCGCCGATCCGGACCTCGCCTGGTTGTTTGAGAACTGCTTCCCCAACACGCTGGACACCACGGTTGAGCTGGGGCGCCTGGACGGCAAGGCCGACAGCTTCGTCATCACCGGCGACATTGAGTGCCTGTGGCTGCGCGACAGCTCCGCCCAGGTGTGGCCCTACCTGCCGCTGGCCAAGGGCGACGCCGTCCTGCGCCAGGTGTTCCAGGGGCTGATCCACCGCCAGGCGCGCTGCATCCTGATCGACCCCTACGCCAACGCCTTCCTGCCCGATCCCAGGGGGACCACGCCCAACAAATGGGCGGTGGGCGACCTGACGGACATGAGGCCCGGCGTGGCGGAACGGAAGTGGGAAATCGACAGCCTGTGCTATCCCATCCGCCTCGCCCACGGCTACTGGCAGGCCACGGGCGACCTGACGCCCTTCGATGAGGAGTGGCGGGCCGCCATGCGCCTGGTGGTGGCGACCTTCCGCCAGCAGCAGCGCAAGGACGGCCCTGGCCCCTATCGCTTCCAACGCAAGGCGGAGGCGCCGACGGAGACGCTGGCGCTGGACGGCTACGGCTTTCCCACGCGCAAGGTCGGCATGATCCACGCCATGTTCCGGCCCTCGGACGACGCCTGTCTCTACGCCTTCAACATCCCGGGCAACCTGTTCGCGGTGACCGCCCTGCGCCAGTTGGCGCCGCTGTGGCGGGCGGCGGGCGGGGACGAATCCTTGGCGCTAGACGCCTTGGCGCTGGCGACCGAGGTGGAGGCGGCGGTCCACGCGCATGGCCGCATGACCGACGCAGAGGGACAGGACATCTGGGCCTATGAGGTCGACGGCTTCGGCAATCGGCTGTTCATGGACGACGCCAACGTTCCCAGCCTGCTGGGGCTACCCTACCTCGGCTGCTGCGCGCCCACCGATCCCCGCTATCGCCGGACGCGGGCGCGGGTGTGGAGCGCCGACAACCCCTACTTTTTCCAGGGTACGGCGGCGGAGGGGATCGGCGGCCCGCATGAGGGCCTGCGCATGATCTGGCCCATGGCCATCATCGTCCGCGCCCTGACCAGCGACGATGACGCCGAAATCCGCCAATGCCTGGCCTGGCTGAAGGCCACGCACGCCGGCACCGGCTTCATGCACGAGGCTTTCGACCAGGATGATCCGGCGCATTTCACCCGATCCTGGTTCGCCTGGGCCAATACCCTGTTCGGGGAACTGATGATAGACCTGCTGGCCCGCAAGCCGGCGCTGCTGCGGGCGCCACTGCCCTGAGGGTTGTTGCCCTGAGGGGGGCGGGGCCTTCACCCCCGCCCTTACGCGCCCCGCGCCATTGATGAGGTGGAAATCCCATGATCCCCCGCAGAACCTTCATGGCCGGTGCCGCCGGTCTCGCCCTGGGGGCGGCGCTGCCAGCGTCGGCCGCGCGTGCCGCCGGTGGCCGTTTCACCGTCCAGGGTGACCAGTTCCTGCTCGACGGTCAGCCGCTATGGCTTCTGGCGGGGGAGCTTCACTATCCCCGCATCGCCCGCGCCGACTGGCGCGACCGCTTGCGCAAACTGAAAAGCCTGGGCCTGAACACGCTCAGCACCTACGTCTTCTGGAACGCCCACGAAAAAGCCCCGGGTCACTATGACTTCACCGGCAACCTGGATTTGGCGGCCTGGGTGTCCCTGGCGCAGGAAGAGGGCCTGCATGTCTTCCTGCGCGCCGGCCCCTATGCCTGCGCCGAATGGGATGGCGGTGCTCTGCCGGCCTGGGTTTTCCCGGATGAGACGGTGAAGGCGCGGACGCTGGACCCCACCTACATGTCCCTGTCGGGCCGGTGGTTGAAGCGCCTGGGCCAGGAGGTGGCACACCTGGAGGTCGACAAGGGCGGCCCCATACTCATGACCCAGGTGGAGAATGAGTACGGCTCCTTCGGTCAGGACCGCGCCTATATGGAGGCCGTGCGCGACCAGATCCGGGCGGCGGGCTTCGATGGGCCGCTTTACACGGTCGATGGCGCCTCGGTCATCGAGAAGGGTGCGTTGCCGTCGCTGATCAACGGCATCAATTTCGGCACCACCGACAAGGCGGAGGAGGAGTTCAAGCGCTACGCCGCGTTCAAGCCCACCGGTCCGCGCATCTGCACCGAACTCTGGGGCGGCTGGTTCGATCATTTCGGCGAGGTGCATTCCTCGATGCCGGTGCCGCCGCTGCTCGACAGCCTGAAATGGATGCTCGACAACCACATCTCCATCAGCTTCTACATGGCGCATGGCGGCACGTCCTTCGGCTTCGACGCCGGCGCCAATTTCGACCGCAAGACCCAGACCTATCAGCCCGACATTTCCAGCTATGACTACGACGCCTTGCTGGACGAGGCCGGGCGGCCGACGCCGAAGTACGACGCGGTGCTGGATCTGTTGAAGCGGTACCTGCCGCCAGAACGCTTCGCGCCGCTGCCCGAGCCCCGCAAGGCCCTGGAGGTGCCGCGTTTCCGTCTCACGGAGACGGCGGCGCCGACGCCGCTGTGGGGCAAGGCGGTTGAGGCATCTGCCCCCCGCACGCTGGAATCCCTGGGCCAAAGCCATGGCCTGATGCGCTATCGCCACCGCTTCGCCAAGGCGGCCAAGGGGACGCTGCGGGTGGGTGAGGTCCGCGACTACGCCGTCGTGTCGGTCAACGGGCGCCGTGTCGGCGTGTTCGACCGGCGGCTGAAGCAGCGCGAAATCGACATTTCCGCCCAGGCCGGTGATTGGCTGGAGGTGCTGGTCGACACCATGGGGCACGTCAATTATGGCGAGCGCATCGGCATGGACCAGAAGGGCCTGATGGGCGGGGTGACGCTGGACGGCCAGCCGGTGACGGGCTGGAGCCATCAGGGTCTGCCCCTGGACGATCTGACCGGCCTGACCTTCCAGGCGGGAGCGGGCGACGGCCCCGCCTTCCATCGCGGCACCTTCGAGGTGACGGAGGCGGGGTACACGTTCCTCGACATGCGCGGCTGGGGCAAGGGCTATGCCTGGGTCAACGGCCACAACCTGGGCCGCCACTGGTCGGTCGGGCCGCAGCGCAGCCTGTTCGTGCCCGAGAGCTTCCTGAAGATCGGGACCAATGAGGTCGTCGTCTTCGACCTTCATCCGGCCACGGAAGGAAGCATGGCCGGCGGTCGCGCGCAGATTTGGGACCTGCCCGGGCAGGTCAAGGAATGAATGCCGGTGCCCGCGGCCATGAGCCGTGGCGCGGATGGGGAAGGAGAGCATCATGTTGACACGTCGGACGCTGCTGGGGGGGACCGCCGGCCTGGCGCTGCTGGGCGGAAGCGGGGTGCCCATGGGGCTGGCCCGGGCAACGGAGGGGGAGGACCTGACCCGTTGGGTCGATCCCTTCATCGGCACCGGCGGGCATGGCCACACCTACCCTGGCGCCACCGTCCCCTTCGGCATGGTGCAGGTCAGCCCCGATACGGACAATGGCCGTTGGGATTCCTGTTCCGGCTATCATGACGACGACCGTACCCTGATGGGCTTCTCCCATACCCATCTCAGCGGCACCGGGGTGGGCGACCTGCTGGACGTGCTGGTGGTGCCCAGGGTGGGCCCCGTGGTGCTGCAGCCGGGTAGCCTGGAAAAGCCGGAGGGTGGCTATCGCGCCCGGTTCGATCATGCCGACCAGCAGGCGTCGCCCGGCTACTACCGCGTGCGCCTGAAGGACAGCGGCATCGTGGCCGAGCTGACGGCCACGGCGCGGGCGGGCCTGCACCGTTATGACTTCCCCAAGGGCGGGGACGACGCCCACCTGCTGATCGATTTCCATCACGGCATGCAGGACAAGCCTGGGGTGCCCACCCGGGTGACCGACGCCACCTTGCGCCTGGTCGGTGACGATACCCTGGTGGGCGGCCGGCGCGTGCACCAGTGGGCCGATGGCCGCCATATCTATTTCGCCCTGAAGCTGTCCCGCCCCTACACCCGGGCGCAGCTCTATTCCGATGACCAGCCGGTGGCGGGGAACCAGGTGGCCGGCACGGTGCTGAAATGCGCCCTGCATTACCCCGACGCGGACAAGGCGCCCTTGCTGGTCAAGGTCGGCCTGTCGGCGGTGGACATCGACGGCGCGCTGCGCAACCTGCAGGCCGACATCCCCGGCTGGGATTTCGACCGGGTGAGGGGCGCGGCGCGCGACGCCTGGCAGGCGGAACTGTCGCGCGTGCGCATCGAGGCTGACAGCGCCGCCGACCGTCGCATCTTCTACACCGCCCTGTATCATTCCTTCGTGGCCCCGACGCTGTTCAGCGACGTGGATGGGCGCTATCGCGGCATGGATGACGCGATCCATCAGATGCCGGCCGGGCGCCAGACCTACTCGACCTACTCGCTGTGGGACACCTACCGCGCCCTGCACCCGCTGTTCACCCTGGCGCAGCCGGAGCGGGTGCCCGATCTGGTGGACAGCCTGGTGCGCATGGCGGTGGAAAGCCCGGCCGGCCCCCCGGTTTGGCCGCTGCAGGGGCGGGAGACCGGCTGCATGATCGGCTGGCACTCGGCCGTGGTGCTGGCGGAGGCCCAGGCCAAGGGCTTCAAGGGCATCGACTACAAGGCCGCCTGGCCCGTCTTCCGCAAGCGGGCGTTCGAGGATACGGTCCTGGGCATGGGCGAGTACCGGCGCCTGGGCTACATCCCCAGCGACACGGTGGATGAGGCGGTCAGCAAGACCCTGGAATATGCCTATGACGATTGGGCCATGGCCCACTTGGCGGCGGGCGCTGGCGCCAAGGATGACGCCCGCGCGCTGGTGGAACGGTCGCGCAACTACCGCAACGTCTTTGACCGCGACCTGGGCTTCGTGCGTGCCCGCGATGGCGCCGGCAAGTGGATCGAGCCGTTCGATCCCCGCGCCATGGGTCATATGAAGAAGTGGCGGGATTTCACCGAGACCAACGCCTGGCAGGCCACTTTCCTCAACCAGCACGATCTTTACGGCTACATGGCCCTGTTCGGCGGGCCCGAGGCGTTCGAGCGCAAGCTGGACGAGCTGTTCACCACCAGTTCGGAAATGCCGGCGGATGCCCCGCCCGACATCGCCGGCCTGGTGGGGCAGTACGCCCATGGCAACGAGCCCAGCCACCATGTCGCCTATCTCTACGCCTATACCGGGGCGCATCATAAGACCCAGGCCCGGGTGCGCATGCTGCTGCGGACCATGCACCAGGACCAGCCGGATGGCTTGGCCGGCAATGAGGATTGCGGCCAGATGAGCGCCTGGTACCTGATGAGCGCGCTGGGCCTGTACGCTGTCGATCCGGTCACCCCCCTCTATGTTTTCGGCGCGCCGCTGTTCCAGCGGGCGGAGGTGGCGGTGGGCGCCGGCCGGCGTCTGGTGATCGAGGCGCCGGGCAATGGCCCCGACAGCCCCTATATCCAGTCGGTCACCTGGAATGGGGCCGCCCACACCAAAAGCTGGATCAGTCACGCCAGCCTGGCCATGGGGGGGCGGCTGACCTTCCATATGGGCCCGAAGCCCGATCCCCTTTTCGGTGCCGCCGCTGCCGACCGGCCCCCCTCCTTCACGCCCCTTGGGGCCGCCGGGGGTTTTTAGGAAAAGGGGGACAGGGCATAAATCACGGCTGCGGAAACGGCCGCCCGCGCGCATGAATGGCCCGTGCGCGCGGGAAATTCACGGGGGAGGATAGCGATGAACCGCCATGTCCTGATGCTGGATCTGAAGTCGGATCCCGCGCTGATCGAGCGATACCGCCAATGGCATGCGCCGGGAAATGTGCCGCCGGCGGTGATCCGCGCCATCCGTCAGGCCGGCATTACGGAGATGGAAATCCATCTCTGTGGCGACCGGTTGGCCATGATTATCGAGGTGACGGACGCCTACGATCCCGCCGGGAAAGCCGCCGCCGACGCCGCAGACCCTGATGTGCAGGCCTGGGAGGCGCTGATGGACACGTTCCAGCGTCCGCTGCCCTGGGCGCGTCAGGGGGAGAAATGGGTGCCGGCGGACCGAATTTTCAGTCTGTCGGCGCAACCGGAGGGCTGATGGCTTAGAGCTTCACGGACAGACTCAGCTATAGCCGGCTGTGGTTTCGATTAAACGCTGTTGGCTATAGCTTCTAAGCCGTACCGATGTCCTTGCTCCAAATCGACACGGCCAGCCCGTATTCCGTATCATGGGCGCGAGCCATCACATCGTCGACGTCATCAACGGCAGGAGCGGCCCGAATGCCTCCTCGGTAACGACGCGTGCCGTTCAGGCGAACAAGTTGATCATGCTGCCCATCAGCTTCTGGGTGCCCGTTTGGCCGATGGTCCAGTTTTTCATCGTCGTCAGCTGGTCGCTCAGGGCGTTGGAGATGGCGGCGGCGTTGGGGGAGATGCTGGCGCTGGTGCTGGCGGCGGTAACAGTGGTGGTGTAGTCCTTGGAATAGTCGCCAGCGGCGACCTGGACGCCATAGTTGACCTTTTCCGTCAGCTTGGTTCCGGTGGCGCGCGATACCTTCAGCACATAGGTCCCGGCATCCAGCGTCGTCTGGCCGTTGATCATGCTGGTGAACGCGTCGTAGGCCTTGCCGGACTTGCTGTCGCTGTCCGCCAGGACGGTACCGGTCTTGTTCATCACCTGCAGACGGGTTTTCCCTTGGTCCAACAGGCCGAGATTGATGGCGCTTTTCCGGCTCAGCTTGAAACTCAGATAGTCCGCCTGGTCGCCAGCGGCCAGGCTGCCGAAAGCGTTCACGCGGGTCTGTCCCTTGGTCACCGTGCCGATGTCGGTGGCGGACGCGACGGTGTTGTAGACGGATTTCGCGGTCGACTTGGTGAAATTCTGAACGGTCCCCACCGCGCTGGAGGTCTGGGCCGACCCTTGGGTGTTCAGCGCGTCATTCTGCGCCTGCAATTGGGCCTGGATCTGCGCCAACTGCGCGAACACCGACGCGTTGGAGGCAGCGGTCGCTGTCGTTGATACGGCGGTGGTGGCTACGTTGCTCACGGGAAAGGTTCCCTGCTGATGATGCCCTTAGCGCCAAGGGCGGAACGAGGCCGTTGGGCCGTTAAACCAAACTGGACCAAGCGCGACCGCCAAGTCGGATTTATGACGAACTACCTTGCAACAGTCTGAAAGATAGAAACATAAAATGCAAGATATTTACCGTCGCCTCAATGGGGGGTGAATTTTTACCGCCCGCTTTGGCGCCGTCCTCCGTTTAGATCGATATGTTGAACTTGCCTACCCCACCTGCCGCCATTCCCGGGGCCATACCGGGTCGGGGCGCCGCTGGCGCCGCGCCGGTCGGCTGCGCCATGCCCGGCGGGCGGGGGGCGCCGACCGGCATCGCCGGGGCGGCCGCGTTGGTCGCGTCGCTGGGACGCTGGGACAGGCCGGCCGCGATGTTGCGATTAATGTCGATGAGCGAGTCCAGCTTGGTTGCGTCCAGGTCGCCCAGCCGCTCGAAGGTCTGGCGATCGACGATCAAGGACAGCACCAGGATTTTTTCGCGTAAGTCCTTGGGCAGGGGACAGTCAGGTTCCGCCATCGATGACTGGAAGATGGTCCAGAGGCGCTGGTTCAGCGACAGCGCCTGGCGCATTGGCTCCGGGTCGTTGGGGGTTTGCTGCGCCTGCAGCAGGCGCCGCGCGGCCTCGGTAAGGCCCCAGGCCTCGACATCGCGGGGGTTGTCCGACGCGGGACGGTTGGAATATCCGGCCGAAGGCTTCATCAGATCACGTGATCCCTGGCTAACTCGTTTGCGGGTGGCGGGCACCGCAACGGCGCCGTTACCACCCTCCACCTTCACCGGCATGTCCGTGGCTCAAGCACCCTGGACCTGCCGGACCTTGTCCTTCCCAACCACCCCGAAGGGTGGTCCAACCCCCTAGGCGTTCCCCCGCCCCGCCCGGAAGCAGGCGGGACGCGGGAGGCGTATGCCTAGGGTAGCACCCTTGTCAGTATTTCATACTCACTTGGGGCCAGCAACCCGGCAACGTGCCGGGGGAAAGGCCGGTGCATACCCGTGTGGTCGCCGCCGGTCCCAACCATCGTCGCACCTGTTTAGGGCATAAAGGTAAAAATACCCTGAACTGGTTTATTCCCTGATGGGGACCTGTCCGTTTGGGCGGGAAGGGGTCAGGGGGTGCCGTAGGCTTCCACGATCGGTATCCGGGCGGCCCGCCAGGCGGGAAAGAAGCCACCGACGAAACCGACGATCAGTGCCAGGATGACACCCTGCAAGGCCACGGCCGGTGTCAGGCGGAAGGTGAAGACGATTTGCGAGAACGTGGTGCCGGACAGGGTCGAGGCCGTCAGGCCGTCGAACGCCGCCCAGGTGACCAGCGCGCCCAGGATGCCGCCCGCCAGTGACAGCACCAGGCTTTCCGCCAGGGTGCCGAGAAAGGATGATGTGCCGCTGAAGCCGATGCAGCGCAAGGTGGCGATTTCCTGCGCCCGGGCGGCCACCGAGCTGTACATGGTGTTCAGCGCGCCGGCCAAGGCGCCGAACGCCATGGCGATGGCCAGGGGCCAACCGAGCTTTTGAATCAGGTCCGACGTGCGGCTGGCCTGTTGGGCGTAGTAGTCCGCCTCCGTCGTGACATCCAGTTTTAGCTGCGGGTCGTTGGCGGCATAATCCTTCAACGCCAGCAGGGCATCGGGGCTGGTAAGGCGCGCGCGGATGGATTGGAAGACGTTCTGGCGGTGGAACAGGTCCTGGACCACCGGCGTGTCGGCCCACAATTCCGACTCAAAGACACTGCCATCCAACTCGAACACGCCGACCACCACCCAGCTGGCGTTGCCCAGCTTGACGGTATCGCCCAGGTTCATGCCCACGAAGTCCTTTTGCAGCGCGCGGCCCACCATCAGTTCGTTGGTGCCGGGGGTGAACCGACGCCCTTCCACGATCTTCAGCCCCGGGCGGACGGCGATGCCGGCGGGCCCGAGGCCGCGGAGCGTGACGTTGGATTTGGGCGCCTTCTTCATGTTGCCGTCGTCCGGCAGCGCGGACTTCTTCACGGCGTCGACGATAACGTACAATTCTGGCGAAACCAGGGGCTTGCCGTCCGGCCCCTTGAGGACGCCGGGCGCCTCCTCGATCAGGCGGGCCTGGTCGCGGCTGACGCCGCTGTTGAGTTCCGCCTGCGCGCCCGCGCGCATCAGGATGGCCATGTCCTTGGCCCCCGTGCCGCGCAGGGTCTGCTGAAAACCGGCCGCCATGGCCAGGAAGGCCAGCAGCACGGTAACCACCAGGCCCACCGCCACCACGGTGGACAGCGACGCCCAGAAGCGTTGCGGGATGCTCTTGATGCAGATGACGGTGACCACCGCGATCTCGTTGAACACGCGCATGACGGTCTTTCCCTTCAGAGGCGGTCGGTCACAAGCGGCCGAGGGCGGTGACGATGTTCAGGCGTAGCGCGGTCCAGGCCGGCACGAAGCCGGTGATCAGCCCCAGCAGCACCATGAAGCCGACGCCCAGGGCCGTCACCGGCAGGGTCAGCGCCAGGCCGGGAATGGCCCCGGACACGCCTTTCGCCAGCAACGTCACGAGAAGGGCGGCCACTGCCAGTCCGGGCACGCCACCCAGCAAGGCGAGCAGGACGGATTCGCCCAGCACCTGGCGCCAGATGCGCCAGGAGGGGAAGCCCAGGGTCTTGAGCACCGCGATCTCCTTGGTGCGTTCCCGCACCGCCATCACCATGGTGTTGCCGACGATCATCAGGATGGTGGCGAAGGCGGCGCCCACCACCAGGGTGATGATCAGGGCGATGTTGCCCAACTGCGCCAGGAAGGCCTTGCCGAAGGCTTTCTCCGACTGCGTGTTGGTTTCGGCGGTCGAATTGGCGAACAGGTCATCGATGGCCGCCGCCACCTTGTCGTTCACCGTCGCGCTGTCCGTTTCCAGCGTGATCCAGCCCACGGTGTCCTTGCCGAAGGTTTTGCTCTCGTTGAAGTTCTCATGCTGGAACAGGATGAAGTTGGTGTTGGACGCCTCCTTGGCGGCGTAGGCGATGCCGGCCACGGTGAGTTCCCAGGTGTGGCTGCCGTCCGCCTTGTTGGTGAAGATGTTGGAATTGAGGGGGATGCGGTCGCCGGCCTTCCAGCCATACTTCTTCGCCACGGCCTCGCCCACCAGCATGGTGGTGCGGTCATGGATGAAGGTGTCGTGCGCCTCGGGATCGATGCGCAGGTCATCCCGGTAAACCCGCATATAGCTTTCCGGATCGACGGCGTAGGTGCCGATCTGATTGCGTGGATCCTGGTAATAGCCACCGAACCAACTGGCGTAGGTGACGTTCTTCACGCCCTTCACCGCCGCGATCTTGTTGACGTAGGCGAAGGGCATGGGCTGGATGAAGGTGATCTTGTTGGTCACCACCAGCCGGTTGTCGGCCACCGAATCCACGCCGTGCTCAAAGGCGTAGTTGATGCTGCCCAGGACGCCGTAGATGACGAAGGCCACGAAGATGGCCAGCATCATCAGGAAGGTGCGCAGCTTGCGGCGGAACAGGTTGCGCCAGAGCAGGTAGAGGTCGCTCATGCCACCAGATCCCGTTCGGTGAAGCGCCCCTTGTCCAGGTGCAGGGTGCGCCGGGCATACTTGGCGGCCTCGGGGTCATGGGTGACCATGACGATGGTCTTGCCCATTTCCCGGTTCAGCAGTTGCAGCATGGCCAGGATCTCATCCGCCGTGGCGCGGTCCAGGTCGCCGGTCGGTTCGTCGCACAGCAGCAGCTTGGGGTCGGAGATCAGGGCGCGGGCGATGGCCACGCGCTGCTGTTGGCCGCCCGACATTTCCCGCGGATAGTGGCTGGCACGTTCCGCCAGTCCCACCAGGCTCAGGGCGGCCTCCACCCGCCGGCGGCGCTCCGCCCGGCCGAAGGAGGTCAGCAGCAGGGGCAGTTCCACGTTGCGCGCCGCCGACAGGGTGGGCATCAGGTTGTAGAACTGGAAGATGAAGCCGACGTTGTGGGCCCGCCAGCGGGCCAATTGCCCCTCCGTCAGGGTGTCGACCCGGGCGCCGTCGAAGGTGATGGCGCCCTCCGTCGGCTGATCGATGCCGCCCAGCAGGTTCAGCAGAGTGGTCTTGCCGGACCCGCTGGGACCCATCACCGCGACGAAGTCGCCGACGGGGATGGTCAGGCCCAGATGGTCGAAGATGGTGATGGTGTCCTTGCCCTTCACGAACCGTTTGGAAACATCCTGCAGATGGATCAGCGTCTGGCCCGTCATGGCCTCAGGCTCCCGGTTTGGTGGTGTGGGACTGGATGGGGATCAGGCGAGGCGGCGTGGTCAGCCGCCCTTTTGGTCATCGAGGAAGGTCACCTTGGCCGCCATGTTGGGCAGGATTCGCGGGTCCTTGGCCGCGATGGCCACGCGCACCTTGATGGTGGCCTTCTCCCGGCTGGCGGTGGGGATGATGGCCAGGACGGAGGCTGGCACCTTCCAGTCCGGATAGGCGTCCAGCGTCGCCTCAACCTTTTGGCCGGGGCGCACCCTCGCGATGTTGGCTTCGTTGACCTCCACCTCGAATTCCAGGCTGTCCATGTCCACCAGCGTACAGACGCCGGTACGGGTGAAGCCGCCCGAGGACAGGGGGGAGATGATCTCGCCCGGCTGGGCGTTCTTTTCCGTGACCACACCGGTGAAGGGTGCCCGCACCAGGTGGCGATTCACCATCTCGGTGTCATAGGCGACGGTGACCCGCGCGGCGTTGACGTCAGCCTTGGATTTCACCAATTGCGCCCGCAACGAGGCCGCGCGGCTATCGGCCTTGATCAGGTCCGCTTCGCTGGAAAAGTGGTTGCCGGTCAGCGCGCGGGTGCGCTCCAGCGTCTTTTCCGCGTCGACCAGATCGGCTTGGTTGGCGACGACGGCGGCCTCCGCCGACGCCTGGCGGGCACGCGCCAGATCCAGATCGTTGCGCGCCAGCACATCGTCCAGGGTGGCCAGCACCTGACCCTTCTGGACCAGCATACCCTCCTGGACCATCACCTCCTGCACGCGGCCGGTGATGTCGGCGGAAACAGTGGCGACGCGCCGGGCGACGACATAGCCCGAGGCGATGAGGCTGCCACCCCGCACCTGCGCCACCGGGGACGCCGATACCGGTTGGGTCAAGCCGGTGGACGCCGCCAGCGCCGGTGTCGCCGCTGCCTGAGGCGGGTCACCGCCGCCTGGGCGGTTGAACAGGCCGGTCGACCAGGCCACGGCGGCGGCGATCGCCACCACCGCGACGCCGGCCCCCAGGCCCAGCGCCAAGCCACGTCCCCCGCCGCCGCTGCTCACCGGCACCGCCGCCCGATCAATGGCGATGGACCGCAAAAGTTCCGCTTTGTCCCGCTGCACCTGGCCCCCCGACTGGCACATGTTTCACGGCCATCATAGCGCTTACCACCTAGGGTCGCACCACAAATGGTTGATCTGGAAGGCGGCGGGCGACAGGGCCACCTGGCGTATGTCGGTGGGGGCCATTTGGAAGGTGGACCAATTGGAAGGCGAAAAGGCGAAGGGCCGGCGGATCGCTCCGGCCGGCCCCTCGTTTAACGGTGTTGGGCGTCGCAATCAGATGGCGGCGCCATCCACCAGATCGGCGTCCTCGTCGAAACGTGACAGCAGGGTGAAAATGTGGTTGGCCGCCTGCTCGGCGGTCATGGCCTGGGTGTCGATGCGCACGTCCGGGGATTCCGGCGGCTCATAGGGGCTGTCGATGCCGGTGAAGTTCGGCAGCTTGCCGGCGCGCGCCTTGGCGTACAGGCCCTTCACGTCGCGCCCCTCGGCGACCGACAGGGGCGTATCCACGAACACCTCCAGAAACTCCCCCGGGCCCAGCAGCTCGCGCGCCATGCGCCGCTCCGCCCGGTAGGGGGAGATGAAGGAGACCAGCACGATCAGGCCCGCGTCCACCATCAGCTTCGAGACTTCCGCCACCCGCCGGACGTTTTCGACCCGGTCGGCGTCGGTGAAGCCCAGGTTGCGGTTCAGGCCCTGGCGGACATTGTCACCATCCAGCAGCATGGTGTGGCGGCCGTGGGCGTGCAGCTTCTTTTCCACCAGATTGGCGATGGTGGACTTGCCCGCACCGGACAGGCCGGTGAACCACAGCACGCGCGGACGCTGGCCCTTCATCTGCGAGCGGGCGCGCTTGTCCACGTCCAGGATCTGCCACGGCACGGTGCGCACGATGGCGGATCGGATGAGGCCGGCGGCCACCGTCTCGTTGGTCAGGCGGTCGATGAGGATGAAGCCGCCGGTATCCCGGTTGTGGCGATAGACGTCGAAGGCGACGGGCTGGTCCAGGCTGAGTGTCGCCAGGCCCACCTCGTTCAGGCTCAGGGTCTTGGTCGCCAGCTGCTCCAGGGTGTTGACGTTGATCTTGTGCTTCAGCGTCGCCACCGTCGCCGGAACCGACTTGGCGCCCACCTTCAGGATGTAAGGGCGGCCCGGCAGCAGCGGCGCCTCCGACATCCACACCAGCGTCGCCTCCATCTGGTCAGCCACCTCGGCGGCCCCATCCAGGGCGGAGATGATATCGCCGCGGCTGATGTCGATCTCATCCGTCAGGGTCAGGGTGACGGACTGGCCAGCGGCGGCCACGTCCAGATCGCCGTCATGGGTGACGATGCGGGCCACCCGGCTTTCCTGGCCGGAGGGCAGGACGCGGATGCGGTCGCCCGGTCGCACGGTGCCGGCGGCGATGGTGCCGGCATACCCCCGGAAGTCCAGGTTGGGACGGTTGACCCATTGAACCGGCAGGCGGAAGGGGTCGTTGGCGCGGAGGTCGGTGACCGCCACCGTTTCCAGATGGCCGATCAGGGTCGGGCCCTGGTACCAGGGCATGGCGCCGGTGAGGGTGGTGACGTTGTCGCCTTTAAGGGCGGACAAGGGAATCGCCTGGATGTCGGTCAGATCCAGTTGACGGGCGAAGGCGCGGTATTCGGCGACCACCCGCTCGAAGACGGCCTGGTCATAGCCCATCAGGTCCATCTTGTTGACCGCCAGAACGATCTTGCGGATGCCCAGCAGGGAGACCAGGAAGCTGTGGCGCCGCGTCTGGGGCAGCACGCCCTTGCGGGCGTCGATCAGGATGATGGCAAGGTCGGCGGTGGAGGCGCCGGTGACCATGTTACGGGTGTATTGCTCATGGCCCGGCGTGTCGGCCACGATGAACTTGCGCTGGTCGGTGTTGAAGAAGCGATAGGCGACATCAATCGTGATGCCCTGCTCACGCTCCGCCGACAGGCCGTCGACCAGCAGCGCGAAATCGAGATCGCCGCCCTGCGTGCCGACCTTGCGGCTGTCGGCCTCTAGCGCCGACAGCTGATCCTCGAACAGCATCTTGCTGTCGTAAAGCAGGCGACCGATCAGGGTGCTCTTGCCATCGTCGACGCTGCCGCAGGTGATGAAACGCAGCAGGCTCTTGGACTGTTGTGCGGCCAGATAACGCTCGATCTCGGACACGCCTGCCTCTCCGGTGCTGGGCAAGGTATCGGGGGCCATCAGAAATACCCTTCCTGCTTCTTCTGTTCCATCGAGGCGCCGCCGTCACGGTCGATGACGCGGCCCTGCCGCTCCGACGTCCGGGCCAGCAGCATCTCGCGGATGATGGCGGGCAGGCTGTCGGCGTCGCTGTCGATGGCGCCGGTCAGGGGGTAGCAGCCCAGTGTCCGGAAGCGGACGCGGCGCTGCTGCGGCACCTCACCCGGCTTCAGGGGCATGCGGTCGTCATCCACCATGATCAGGGCGCCGTCACGCTCCACCACCGGACGGTCGGCGGCGAAATACAGCGGCACGATGGGAATGTTTTCGACGTAGATATATTCCCAGATATCCAACTCGGTCCAGTTGGACAGGGGGAAGACGCGGATGCTTTCGCCCTTGTTCTTGCGGGCGTTGTACAGCTGCCAGAGTTCCGGGCGCTGGTTCTTCGGATCCCAGCGGTGCTGGTCCGTGCGGAAGCTGAAGATGCGTTCCTTGGCGCGGCTCTTCTCCTCGTCCCGGCGGGCGCCTCCAAAGGCGGCGTCGAAGCCGTAGCGGTCCAACGCCTGCTTCAAGGCCTCGGTCTTCATCACCTGGGTATGCACGGCGGAGCCGTGGGTGAAGGGGCCGATGCCCCGGGCCAGGCCCTCAGGGTTGGTGTGGACCAGCAGATCAAGCCCCAGATCGGCCGCGCGCTGGTCGCGGAAGGCGATCATCTCCCGGAACTTCCAGGTGGTGTCCACATGCAGCAGCGGAAAGGGGGGCTTCGCCGGATAGAACGCCTTCATCGCCAGGTGCAGCATCACGGCGCTGTCCTTGCCGATGGAGTACATCATCACCGGGTTTTGCGTCTCCGCCACCACTTCGCGCAGGATGTGGATGCTTTCCGCTTCCAGGCGCTGCAGATGGGTCAACCGGTGGGATGGAAGTGCGCCTGCGAGCGCGGCCGGAAGGGGGGAAGAGGGGGGCTTAAGGATGCTGTCCAGCACTGCCGCGTCTTTCACGTCAATCGCTCTTCCGTCATGCAAAGGCATGGGATTCAACGCCTGTCCACCTTTATACGGCCACCAGCTTAGTACGCCTGCGGTGGCACGCCAAATGTTCCCCCGGCTGTCGGGAGGTTCCTCAATACGCATTCAAGAAACGTATAAAGGAAACTTTTACAGTTGGCATTGCGATTATGGAATTCCTGTGGTGGCGAAAATCGCCTGCTGTTGATGGCAATAAATAACATTTAGCGACATGTGGTTTCCCGATGAGGGCGGGAATGCGCCCCCGTTTGACCCTATCAATCCGCTGGTTCCAGGAAGCGCTGGCCCAGCGCCTCCCAGGACTGGGCTCCGATGGTGCTGATCAGGCGGCCAAGCGACCGCGCGCGATGCGTGTCGCCGGCCTCGCAGGCGGCCTGCAGCTGGCGTGCGGCATTCTCCAACTGTCTTAATCCACAGTTTCCGGCAGTGGAAATCAGGTCATGCGCCTGGCGGCCCAGCGCCCCAAGGTCCAAGTCGCCGGTCTGCGTCGCCAGCCGGCTGACGATGTCGACCCGGCTGCTGCCGCCATCGATGAAGTCGCGGATCAGGCTCTGGAAGGCGGGAGGGCCGGCCAGGGGCTTCAAACGGGCCAGCACCGTGTCCTCCAGCAGCGGCAGGGTGGGGTCTATGGTCATGGCCGCGGTCGCTTCGACTGGAAGACTCGGCGCAGTCCCCTGGCCGGCCGACCACCGATATACCGCCTGCAGCATTTGCTGCTGGCGGAAGGGCTTGTAGACGCAATCATCCATGCCGGCGGCGGTATAGTCCGCGCTCATCCCGGCCATGGCGTTGGCGGTCATGGCCAGGATGGGGGTGCGTCCGCGCCCATCGGCGGTCTCAGCCGCCCGGATGCGGCGGGTGGCTTCCACACCATCCATCACCGGCATCTGCACATCCATCAGGATGATGTCGTAACGATCGTGGGCGCAGGCCGCGACGGCCTGGGCACCGTCTTCCACCACGGCGACGGTGTAACCGGCCTTGCGCAGCATCAGCGCGGCGACGGCTTGGTTAGTGGGGTTGTCCTCAACCACCAGCACCCGGCGGCCTTGGCCGTCCGGTACCGCGTCCGGTTCGGCCGTTTTCGCCGCGCAGGGTGGCATCAAGCAGCCGAAAGCCCTGGCCACCGCCTCATTCAGGGAAAGGCGCCGCACCGGCTTCGGCAACAGGGCGTCGTAGCGTATCCCCTCCGACCCATCTTCGGGCTCGACGGAACTGACCAGTATGATGCGCAGGTTCTGGAAGCGGGCGTCGGCGCGGATGCGGGTCACCACCTCGGGGCCGCTCAGGCCCGGCATGCGGTTGTCGATCAGCAGGATGTCATAAGGATCGGGTCCGTCCGCCGCCGACCACAGCCGCTCCAGCGCCGTTTCCCCGTCTGAGGCCTCATCAACACGGAGTCCCAGGTCGAAGCCCAGGTTGTGGGTCAGAATCAGGCGGTTCATGGCCAGATCGTCCACCACCAGGGCGTGGCGGCCGCGCACGCTTTCCAGCGAGGGCAAGGGGGCCGTCGCCGGTTCCGCCGGCGCCAGGGGCAGCTCGAACCAGAAGACGGAGCCCTGGCCCGGCGCGCTCTCCACACCGATATCCCCATCCATCAGCTCCACCAACTGCTTGCAGATGGCCAGGCCCAGACCGGTTCCACCAAAGCGGCGGGTGACGCTGGCGTCCGCCTGGGTGAATTTCACGAACAGGCGACGCACCTGATCCTCGCTAAGGCCGATGCCCGTGTCCTGCACCGTGAAGCGGAGACGGTGGGTGCCCGGCGTGTTGCCGGCCATGCAGGTGACGATGATGCTGACCCAGCCGCGGTCGGTGAACTTCACGGCGTTGCCAGCAAGGTTCAGCAGGACCTGGCGCAAGCGGGTGGGGTCGCCATGCCAATGGCGCCGCGCCTCCTCCACCACCAGGACACCCAGTTCGATGCCCTTGTCGCGGGCACGGGGGGCCAGGATGGCCGCCACACCCTCCACCAACTCACCCAGATCGAAGGAAAGGTTCTCAAGATCGATCTTGCCGGCCTCAAGCTTGGAGATGTCCAGGATGTCATTGATGACGCCCAACAGGGCGTCGGCACTGTCACGGATGGTTTCGGCGTAGCCCCGCTGTTCGGCGCTGAGGTTGGGGGTGTCCAGCAGCAGTTGCACCATGCCGACCACCCCGTTCATGGGGGTGCGGACCTCATGACTCATATTGGCCAGAAAGTCGTTCTTGGCGCGGTTGGCCTCCTCCGCCCGGCGCTTTTCGGCCGTCAGCGCCTGCGCGCTTTCCCGTGCCGCCGTCACATCCCAGTTCACGCCCACGATCTTGAGCGCTTGCCCGCTCCCGTCCCGTTCCACCAGAGCGTTGGTTTTGACGTGTCGGACCGCGCCACCCGGCAGACGGATACGGAATTCCGTGTCCAGTGGGGTTTCACCACGGATGGCGGCCTGCACCTCCGCCTGCATGCGGCCCAGATCGTCGGGATGGCAGCGCGATTGCCATACGGCGAGGGGCAGAGGCCCCGGAATATTGGGGTCCACATCGTACAATTGGAACATGCGGGCATCCCAGACCAACTCGTTGGTGAGCAGGTCCAGTTCCCAGACGCCGATACCGCCGGCCCGCGTCGCCAAGGTCAGGCGGTTGCTGGTGGCCAGCAGTTTGGCGTTGATGGCGCTCAACTCCCGCGTCATGCCCTCGGCGATCGCGGTGGCGCGGGCGCTCACCAGATGCAGATTGGCGGTCAGCGCGGCCAGCATGAGGGCGATGAAGGACAGGCTGGCGGCCGCCAGGGCCGCCCCCGCCTGACCGGCCGAGGCGAAAGTGGGGCTTCGTGTCCAGGCCAGGGTCAAGGCGTGGCCGCCCTCATCAATGCGGCTGGTCTGGTCATGGCGGTCTGGCTTCAGCCCCAGGCGCGTGGCGAGACGGCTGCCAAGGCTGGCGGCGGAGGTCTTGCGGTACAGCAAGGCGTCGGGTTTCACCTCGCCGCCGTCGTAAACGGCGACGTCAACCTCATCCACCATGCCGCGCAACGCCTCGCGGAAGAAGACTTCGGAGATGAAGGGGGCGTAGATCCAGCACCGCAGGGCCTGGCGCCGTTGCGCCACGGTGTCCAAGGGGAGACCGGGGACATAGACGGGAATGAAATAGAGAAAGCCCGCCCGCCGCTGGGTGTCCTGCACCAGGGTGATGCGTTTGGTCATGGCTGGCTGGCCCGTGTCGCGGGCGCGGCGGGCGGCCTCCCGCCGGTTGGCCTCCGTCGCGATGTTCAGGCCTTGGGCGGCGGCGTTGATGTCCGCCGGCTCGATATAGGTGATGACGTCGTATTCCAGAGCGTCGGCGAAATCGTCGAGGATGGGCTCGTGGGAGGCGGCGCGAAGCGTGAAGTTGGGGGCGCCGTCGGCCCGGACCTTGCGCAGAAAGGCCTCCAGCCCGTCGGCGGCGACGGGATAGATGACGCCAATGCCGTTGATTCCGGGGTAGCGGCCGTCGACGTTGATCGTTTCGGCGAAGGCCTGCCATTCACGGCGGCCCACGGGCAAGCCGGTGGCATAAAGGGCGGCCCCCGCCTCCAGCGCGTTGGAATAGACCAGCAGGCGTTCATGGATGCGGCCCATGGCGGTGTCGACGATCTTGTTCAGGTGGGCTTCATCGCGGGACCGGGCGATGTCCGTCCTGTCCAGGAAGACGCCCGTGGCCACCAGGCAACCGACCAGGAAGACCATGGAACCCAAATGTGCCGACTGTCGCGGGATGTCGGAGAAAACGATGGCTGTCAGGGCGAAGGTGGCCAGCATCGCCTGCATGTTCAGCAGACTCTGGTTCAGGCCGGCATCGATGAAGGGGCCGACGCCCGCCGCGGTGGCGACGACGAAGACCGCGGCGGTGAGCACCACCACCAGCTGGGCCGCCGCCGGGCCATAGCGGCGGGCGGTCAGCAGAATGGCCGGGTAGAGAAGGAAGATTCCCAGCGCGGATGCCGGACCCAAGAGGGAATGGGCGGCCGGCAGGAAGGCCAGGATAAGCGCCGCGGCGCTCAGGCCCAACACGGGCAGCAGGCCACTGAACAGGGAGGCCCACAGGCGCGCCGGATGGTAGTCGGCGGGCTTGACCTCCCGCAGGGCCACCAGCAGGGCGTTGACGATCAGGATGCCCAGGGCGTCGCCCGTCCACCAGGTGACCCAGATGGCCCCCAGGTTCACGTCCCAGGTCAGGTTGCCGGCGACCAGCAGGGTGGAGATGCCCACCGTGGCGCTGCATACCGGGGCGACGATGGCGGCGAGGCCATGGGCCGCGGCGCGCGAGACCTGCAGGCGTTCCTTGTCGATGCCGTCGATACGGGCGAACAGCATCGCGCCCAGCAGCGCCTCACCGGTGTTGCCCAGGGCGATGGAGGCCGCCGCCGGCAAGCCAACCTCTGGTGTCAGGGCGTTGGCGACGAAGGCGCCCAGAAAGACGAAAGGCCAGGTTTCCCGGCCGAATATCAGCAGCCCCGCCACCGCCAGGCCCGATGCTGGCCAAACCGGGCTGGCACTGTCGCTGAGGCTGGCCAGCGCCAGCCCCAGCCGGGCCGTGGCCAGGTACAGCACGGCCAGGGCCAGTATCTTCACCGTGGTCGCCAGGGCGTGCCCCGGGGATGGACGCATGTCGCCGCCTGTTGCTTGGAACGTGCGGCCATTTGGGCGCCGCCCTTTGAGCACCAAGTCTAGCGGGACGGGGCGGGCGATAGAAGCGGTGCAATTGGTTGTAAAAGAGCGGCCGGGCGGCGGGCGCCCGGCCTTACTCTGCGGGGAAGGCCGCCTTCAGGGCGGGCGGTGTCAGTTCGCCGGCACCACCGGCAGGTCGATGAAGCTGGCCTGCGCGCCCTGGTGGAAGACGCGCTGGGTCGCCTTGTGATAGTCGCCGGGCTTGGCCAGGAAGATATTGTCGACGAAGGTCTGCGGGTTGCGGTCATAGAGCGGGAACCAGCTGGACTGGACCTGCACCATGATGCGGTGGCCGGGCAGGAAGACATGGTTGGCGTTGGGCAGGGCGAAACGGTAGCGCTGCACCTTGTCGGCCGGGATGGCGGTCGGGTGTTCCAGGCTGTCGCGGTAGCGGCCGCGGAAGATGTCCATGCCGACAGCCAATTGATAGCCGCCCATCTCGGGCTGCGACGGCACCTCGTCGGGGTAGACGTCGATCAGCTTGACCACCCAGTCGCTGTCGGTGCCGGAGGTGGACGCGTAAAGATTGACCACCGGTTCGCCACTGATCTTCAGCGGCGCGGTCAGGACCTCGCTGGTGTAGACCAGCGCGTCGGTGCGGTCCGCCACGGCGCGCTGGTCGGTCACCAGCCAGGGCTTCCACGTGTCGCCATCATTGAAACGGATCGGCCGCCGGATGTAGGGCACCGGTTTCGCCGGATCCGAGACATATTCATCATAGGCTGTGCCGCCCTTGCCTGGGGCGGTGAAGCCCAGGCCGCTGTTGGCCTGGAGGTACAGCGGTTGGGGCGTGGCGGCGCAGCCCGTCGGGCAGGAGATCGGCCAGGCCTGCAGACGTCGCCAGACATTGGTGCCGGTCTCGTACGCCAGGACCGGCGGGGTGTCGGCCTTGGGCGCGCCATCCTTCAGGTGCTCGTTCAGGAAGGGCAGCATGGTGTCGCGCCGGAAGTTCAGCGCGGTGTCGCCATTGAACTTCAGCGGGCCCAAGGTGCTGCCGTCATAGTTCACGCCGCTGTGCCGCCACGGACCCAGCACCAGATAATTCAGGTCGTTGCGCACGTCCTTGGGCTCGATCGCCTGATAGGTGTGAACGGCGCCGTATATGTCCTCCTGGTCCCACAGGCTGGCCACGATCATGGTGGGCACCGTGGGCGTGCGGGCGGCGAGGATCGTGTCCACCGCCTGATTCCGCCAATAGGAGTCATAGGCCGGGTGTTCCGACAGCTTGCGCCAGAACGGCAACTGATCGAGGCCGTGCTTGTGGGCGAAATCGGCGGCGGAACCGGCGCGCAGGAAGGCCTCGTAGTCGTCGCGGGTGCCGTGGGCGAAATCGTCGCCCTGGCCGCGCACGGAGGTCTGATGCTGGATGTAGTCGAAGTTGCTTTGACGGAAGGCGCCGTTATGGAACCAGTCATCGCCCTTCCAGCCATCGACCATGGGGTTGATGGGTACGGCGGCCTTCAGCGCCGGGTGGGGATTGACCAGGGCCATCAGCACCGTGAACCCTTCATAGGACGACCCGATCATGCCGACCTTGCCATTGCTTTCCGCAACGTTCTTCACCAGCCAATCGATGGTGTCATAGGCGTCGGTGGAATGGTCCACTGGGGTGTCGTTCAAGGGGCCGTGCAGAGGGCGGGTCATGACATAGTCGCCTTCCGACCCGTATTTGCCCCGGACATCCTGGAAGACGCGGATGTAGCCTTCCTGGACGAAGCTCTCATCCCCCATCTGCAGGGTGGACAGCATGGACGGGCTGACGTCCCGCTCGGCCCGCCTGCTGGCGTTGTAGGGGGTGCGGGTCAGCATCATGGGCGCGTTGCTGGCGCCTTTGGGGATGACGATGACGGTGTGCAGTTTCACCCCATCGCGCATGGCGATCATGACATCGCGCTTGATGTAGTCCGCACCCTCGATGGTGCGGTCGAGCTTGGCTGGAATGTCTGGCTGCATGTACGGCGTCATGGCCGCCTGTGGCGCCGCTTGCGCCCATGCCCCTTGGGTGACTGCCGTGCCTGCCAGCAGCAGGCTCAGCCCCAACCCAGCCCCGGCGCGCGCCCATCCGCCCACCGGGGACCCCTTCACCAACCACGCCATGACTTGCCCCTTTTTATCCGATATCCCGCCCACATTCCGGGCGGGCATGACGATACCGGGGTAGGCCGGCGGGTCAAACAGCCTTCGGTAACGGAAGTGTTACAGGGCGGTATTTTAATTCCTCAGGTAGAACTATTTAACGCCGATGCGCGCCATGATATTGTTGCGCCGCAACAAGGAGGCGCGTTCCATGCTGATCAACCCCTTCATTACCGACCCGACCAAGGCGCTGACCCAGGATCTGCTGACCGAGTTCGAGGCCATCCTGGGCAAGGGGGTCTTGGGCACGCCGGTGGAAATTCCGGGTGGCCTGATCGTCCCCGTCAACATCACCACCTTCGGCGTGGGGGTCTACGGCGGCAGCGTGTGGGGGGAGGCTGTGGGCGGCGGTGGTGGGGGTGGGGTCATCCCCTGCGCCGTGCTGGTGGTGCAGGACGGCAAGGTGACCTTCCATCCCATCTCGCCGGAGGCCACTCGGGCGGCGGCGGAGCATGTGACCGACATGGTGACCAAGATGCGCGGTCCCCGCCTGCCGCAGGATGACGTGCCGCCAGCCAAGACCTCGGTCACGGCGGTGGTTCCCGCCGACGCTTAAGGCGCTCCGGTGTCCGGCACCAGGGGGTAGTAGGTGGCCAGGAAGGACCAGAAGGCATTGTCCATCAGGGTCTGCGCCCGCTCTGGCAGGGTCTTGTACTTGCCCACCATGCCGTCGCCGATGTGCGTCTTGTGCCAGTGGGTGACAGGGTCGTAGAGGTTGGGAAGGGTGTCGGTGCCGGCGTTTTCCACAAAGCGGCCGCCTTGCTCCATATCCGCCAGCTTGCGTTTGACCGTGCCGGTCAGCAGGCCCTTATGGATGCTCCGCAGCACGTCATCGGGCGCCCGCGCTCCGATCAGGTCGGCGATCCGGGCCACGGACTCCATCTGATCGTGGAAGCCGTCTTCATAGCGGAAGACCAGGGTGCGCCGGCCCTGGGCCACGCAGGGCTGAACCCGCCGCACACTGCGCAGGACATAAGCGAAGGCCTCGTTGAACGGCATGCCGAAGCGCTGCATCAGCGAGGCGACGCAGTCGCGCGGATCGCGCAGGGTGATGACGGTCGGGATGTCTTCGTGCGCGATGCGCACTTGGGTCATGCTGTCCGGGTGATGCGTTTTCAGCACCAGGGGAACCTTGGCCCTTTCCCCGATTTCGACATAGTGGTTCAGGTCGTTGCGATAGTCGGACTTGAAACCATCGTCGCCGTGCGTGTGCGCCAGCAACTGGCGCACCACGTTGAAGGACCAGGTCGAGGCGCTGCCCGGCATGCCGACGCAAATAATGGCACTGCTGTTATTAATGTCGGCCGCGCTTTCATTTTCTTGCAGCATTGCAATAACTGGAATCCCTGTTATAGTTAACTGGGCTTGGCCCAAATGATTTGTACGATTGCTAGCGGATAATTTGTCGCACTCCCATCGTCGGAAGGGCGGAGTGGTCTAGCCAATTCGGCAGAGAGGGGCGGTGCGACGCCTTTTCGACGTCTTCGCGGAAAGACGTCTTCGCGTAAATGGGGGTTGAACTAAGTCACTCGACTTCCTATGTCGGGCGGGCATGGCTTCGAGGGGGCGGATGATGTCGCCCGCACCCGGGGGGGACACCGGGAAGTCATGTCAGCGAAATCTAGCCATCTGAGAGAGGGGCTGACGTGATCAAGACCTTGGGATATGCGGCCTATAAGGCCAAGGAAGCGCTGGCGCCGTTCACGTTCGAGCGCCGTGACCCCCGTGACCACGATGTGGTCATCGACATCCAGTACTGCGGCATCTGCCATTCCGACGTGCACCAGGCGCGCGACGAATGGGGCGGCAGCGTATTCCCCATGGTGCCGGGGCACGAGATCGCCGGCATCGTCACGGCGGTGGGATCAGCGGTCACCAAATACAAGGTGGGTGACAAGGTCGGCGTCGGCTGCTTCGTCGACAGCTGCCGGCAGTGTGAGTATTGCCGTCAAGGGCTGGAGCAGTTCTGCGTCCAGGGGATGACCGGCACCTACAACGCCCTGGAGCGGGACGGCAAGACCTTGAGCCAGGGCGGCTATTCCGGCGCCATCGTGGTGGACGAGAACTACGTCCTGCGCATTCCGGATAACCTGCCCCTGGACGCCGCCGCCCCGCTGCTGTGCGCCGGCATCACCCTCTATTCTCCCCTGTCCCATTGGAAGGCGGGGCCGGGCAAGAAGGTGGCCATCGTCGGCATGGGCGGCCTGGGCCATATGGGCGTGAAGCTGGCCCATGCCATGGGTGCCGAGGTCACGGTGCTGAGCCAGTCGCTGCGCAAGCGGGACGACGGCCTGCGCCTGGGTGCCGACCATTTCCACGCGACCTCCGACGCGGAGACCTTCAAGAAGCTGCGCGGCACTTTCGATCTGATCATCAATACGGTGTCGGCACCCCTCGATTGGAACGCCTACCTGGGCCTGTTGAAGGTCGACGGCGCCCTGGTGGTGGTGGGCGTGCCGGAGGAGCAGGTGCCCGTCGGCGCCTTCTCGCTGATCATGGGGCGTCGCAGCCTGGCCGGTTCCCTGATCGGCGGCATCCAGGAAACGCAGGAGATGCTGGATTTCTGCGGCCAGCACAACATCACCAGCGATATCGAGACCATCGCCATCCAGCAGGTGAACGAGGCGTATGAGCGCGTCGTCGCCAGCGACGTCCGCTACCGTTTCGTTATCGATATGGCCTCGTTGAAGGGCGCCGAAGCGGCGTTCTGAGCTATCCCGCAGGATGATTCGGACGGGCGGCAGGGGCGACCTTGCCGCCCGTTTCGTTTTGTGAAATTGAATTTAAGCCGCTCGCGTCGCGGTCTGGTTGCCGGCCATCCCGACGCGGACTACGCTTGGGGCCATCCCTCGGGCTTGAAGCGGTGACGTCATGCGTCCTGGTATGCTTATCCTTGCCGGCGTGGCCGCCCTCCTGTCATCCGGGGCCTGGGCCCAGTCCACCGACAGCCCGGCCGCCGGCCCCGCCGCGGCGCCAGCCTTGAAGACAGACCAACTGCCGCGCGACATCATCATCACCCCGCGCGTGCTGCCGTCACCGGAGGAGGAGAAGGCGTACCACGATGCGGAATACGCTCGGCTGAAGGCGCTGTTCGGTCCGCCGGAGCTGCCACCCATTTCGCGGGGCGATGCCTTGAGCAGAAACGAATCCCTGAACACCGGCACCGTCGCCGGGCCCAAGGCGGTGAACTGCCCGGATATCGTCGCCTGCTACGCGCCGCCCCAGTAACGCTCAGTGCGGCATGTTACGCCGCAGCCAGCGGGCGGCGACGGCGACGACGCCGGCGCACACCGGCACGGCGATGGCCACGATGCGGCTGGTGGAGGGCCATCCCTCCGTTTCCGGTAGGCCGTGCATCACCTTTTCCACCAGGGACACCAAATAATAGGTGATGCCGACGATGGACAGGGCCTCCACCGCCTCCTGGATCCGGACATGCATGCGGGAATTACGGTCCAGTGAGGTCAGCAGGGTGGCGCTTTGGCTGGAGAGGCCAACGTCCACCCGGGTGCGCAGGCTGGCCTGGGCGCGTTCCATGCCGGCCGCCAGTTCGCCCTGCAGGCGATCGGCGGCCTCCACCGTGCGGATGCCGGGGCGCAGCCGCCGTTTCAGGAACAGGCCCACCCGCTGCAGGCCGGGGATGCGCTCCTCCCGCAGTTCCTCCAGCCGCTCGCTGACGATCTCGCCATAGGCCAGGCTGGCGCCGAAGCGCCAGCGGTTGCGGGTCACCAGGTGGCCGAGGTCGACGGCCAGGTCGGTCAGGCTGTCCAGGATGGCGCGGTCCTCGGCGGCGGTCTTGCTGTCGCGGATGCGGCTGACCGTACCCTCCAACCGGCGTTCCATCTCAGTCAGCACGGCCATGGTCTCCCGCGCCTGGGGGAAGGCGAGGAAGGCGGCGGCGCGATAGGTCTCGATTTCCAGGATGCGCTGCACCAGCCGGCCCAGCCTGTCCTCGGTCAGGCCCCAATTCTGGATCAGGGCGCGGCTGTACCCGTCGTCATCGATGTGGAAATCCAACGCCACCAGCGCCTCGCCGCCATTGACCACGGCACCAGCGCAACTGCCGGTGGGAAAGCGCGCCGTCAGGGTCCGGGGGGCGGGCAGACCATCCGCCTGTTCCACCTGGATATGAACGGCGGCCAGGCGGCGGGGGCCCAAGGGGCTGAACACTTCATCCAGTAGAGCTTCCACCGCCGGGCGCGTGTCGGCGCCGGCCTCGCCGCTGACCGCCACGCTGGTGCTGAGGAATTCGGTGTGGTGTTCCCACTTCACCTGCGCGGCCCGGCCGGCGATGGCGGTTTCGATGACGCCATAGCGTGGCGCCTCCGCCTCGGGAGAGGGTAGGGCGGCCAGTGCGGTCAGCAGGCGCCCGGCGCAGGCGGTCCCCTCCACCGGGGTGCAGAGGAAGGTCACATGGAAAATCTCCGCCGGGGCCCGCAGGGGCATGGCCATGCGGGAGTGCAACTCCTGCATCAACACGCTCCGCAATGGGTGATCCGCCCCGATGCCCATGATGCCCCGCCCCCAAATCCGATGCCGCCCGAACCGGTGGATCCTATCAATGTGGGGTGGTGAGGGCCAGGGGCGCGGCCATGTGACAGTGTGGAATTTTCCGGGGCCGAGGCCGGCTCCCGCGCGCGTCCGTCCGCGCGCCGCTTCACGCCCAAAGGCGATGCCGCCTTCGGGCGATCCGCTTAAGGCCCTTACGCGGCCTGGGGGCGCCCCTTGCTCAGGATCTCCAGGATTTCCGCGGCGGCGGTGGGGATGTTGGTGCCGGGGCCATAGATGGCGGCCGCACCTGCCTGGTACAGCATGTCGTAGTCCTGCGGCGGGATGACGCCGCCGCACACCACCAGGATGTCGCCCGCACCCTGGGCCTTCAGGCTGTCGATCAGGGCCGGCACCAGGGTCTTGTGTCCCGCCGCCTGCGACGACACGCCGATGACGTGCACGTCGTTCTCCACCGCCTGGCGGGCCGCCTCCTCCGGCGTCTGGAACAGCGGGCCGACGTCGACGTCGAAGCCGATGTCGGCGAAGGCGGTGGCGATGACCTTGGCGCCCCGGTCGTGGCCGTCCTGGCCCATCTTCACCACCAGCATGCGCGGCCGGCGGCCCTCCGCTTCCGCGAAGGTCTCCACATCCTTGCGGATGCGGGCGAAGCCCTCATCGCCATCGTAAGCCGAGCCATAAACCCCGCTGACGGAGCGGATGACGGCGCGGTGGCGGGTGAAGACCTTTTCCAGCGCGTCGCTGATTTCGCCCACCGTGGCGCGGGCGCGGGTGGCCTGGATCGCCAGATCCAGCAGGTTGCCGGTGCCATCGGCCGCACCCTGGGTCAGCGCTTCCAGTGCCGCCGTGACCGCCGCGTCGTCGCGGGTGGCGCGGATCTGCCGCAAGCGGGCGATCTGGGCCTCACGCACGGCGGTGTTGTCGATGTCCAGAACGTCGACCCGTTCCGGGTTCTGGGGGCGGTACTTGTTGACGCCGACCACCACTTCCTCGCCCCGGTCGATACGGGCCTGGCGGCGGGCCGCCGCCTCCTCGATCATCAGCTTGGGCAGGCCGCTGTCCACGGCCTTGGTCATGCCGCCCATGCCCTCCACCTGATCGATCAGCTTTTCTGCCTCGGCCACCAGGCTGTGGGTCAGGCTCTCCACGTAATAGCTGCCGCCCAGCGGGTCGACCACGTGGGGCACACCCGTTTCCTCGGCGATGATCAACTGGGTGTTGCGGGCGATGCGGGCGGAGAAGGGCGTGGGCAGGCCCAGCGCCTCGTCAAAGCTGTTGGTGTGCAGCGACTGCGTGCCGCCCAGCACGGCGGCCAAGGCCTCGATGGTGGTGCGCACCACGTTGTTGTAGGGGTCCTGCTCCGTCAGACTGACGCCCGAGGTCTGGCAGTGGGTGCGCAAGGCCAGCGAGCGCGGGTCCTGCGGATCGAAATGCTTCTTCATCAGCTTGGCCCACAGCAGGCGGGCGGCGCGCAGCTTCGCCACCTCCATGAAGAAGTTCATGCCGATGGCGAAGAAGAAGGACAGGCGCGGCGCGAACTGGTCGACCTTCAGGCCCTTGGACGCCGCCGCCCGCACATATTCCAGCCCGTCCGCCAGGGTGAAGGCCAGCTCCTGCACCGCCGTCGCCCCGGCTTCCTGCATGTGGTAGCCGCTGATGGAGATGGAGTTGAACTTGGGCATGTTCAGCGCCGTGTACTCAATGATGTCGGCCACGATGCGCATGCTGGGGGTGGGCGGGTAGATGTAGGTGTTGCGGACCATGAACTCCTTCAGGATGTCGTTCTGGATGGTGCCAGACAGCTTGTCCTGGGTGACGCCCTGCTCCTCCGCCGCCACGATGTAGCCGGCCAGCACGGGCAGCACGGCGCCGTTCATGGTCATGGACACGCTCATCTTGTCCAACGGGATGCCGTCGAACAGTGTCTTCATGTCCTCCACGCTGTCGATGGCCACACCGGCCTTGCCCACGTCACCCACCACCCGGGGGTGGTCGCTGTCATAACCACGATGGGTGGCCAGGTCGAAGGCGACCGACAGGCCCATCTGGCCGGCCGCCAGATTGGCCTTGTAGAAGCGGTTGCTTTCCTCCGCCGTGGAAAAGCCCGCGTACTGGCGGATGGTCCACGGCCGGTGGCTGTACATGGTGGCGCGGGGACCACGGGTATAGGGGGCGAAGCCTGGCAGGCTTTCCACCGCCAGACCTTCCAGGTCGGCCGCCGTGTAAAGCGGCTTCACCGCGATGCCTTCGGGCGTGGTGCGCACCAGTCCTTCGGCATCGGCACCGAATTCCTTGGCGGCCAGGCGCTGCCAATCGGCCAGGGTCTTTTGCGGGAAGTCGCTCATGATGGTCACTCGAACTCGATGATGATCTGGTCGACGGCCAGGGACGAACCCTTCTCGGCCGCGATCTTCTTGACGGTGCCGTCGGCTTCGGCGCGCAGGATGTTTTCCATCTTCATGGCCTCCACCACCGCCAGTTCCTGGCCGGCCTTGACCTCGTCGCCCACCGACACCGCCACGGTGACCAGCAGGCCCGGCATGGGCGACAGCAGGAACTTGGACATGTCCGGCTTGGCCTTGACCGGCATCAGGGCGGCGAACTCCGCCGCGCGGGCCGTCAGCACCTGGACCTCGATCTCCGCCCCGCCGTGGAACAGGCGATAGCCGATGCCGGTGCCGTCCACCTGCACCGCCAGGGCATGGCCGTCCACGGTGCCGGTCCACAGCGGCTGGCCGGGTTCCCATTCGTCGCCGCGCACCGCCAGCGTCTGGTCCCCCAGCGCCACGTCGTGCCCGCCATCCACGGCGGTGACCTCCACCGGGTGGTTGTCACGGCCGGCGCGCACCACCCAGGATGACGGCACCACGCGGTGGTGCCCCGGCATCTGGCCGGAAATGGTGGCGTCCCGCTCCACCCGGCGGCGGTGGATGCTGGCGGCCACGGCCAGCAGGCGGGTCAGCACCTCGGCCGGCAGTTCGCGGCCGTGGAAGCCGTCGGGGAATTCCTCGGCGATGAAGTTGGTCGTCAACCGGCCTTCGCCGAAGCGGCGCGACTCCACCAGTGCCGCCAGGAAGCTGATGTTGTGGCCCACGCCGCGAATCTGGAAGCGGTCCAGCGCGTCGCCCATGGCCGCGATGGCGGTGGCGCGGTCGGGGCCGTAGGTGATCAGCTTGGCGATCATGGGGTCGTAGAACATGCTGATCTCGCCGCCCTCATGGATGCCGGTATCCACGCGGACGACACTGCCGTCCTGGGCGCCCGGGCCCTCGGCCGGCGGGCGGTAGCGGGTGACGCGGCCGATGGACGGCAGGAAATTACGCGTCGGCTCCTCAGCGTAGACGCGGGATTCCAGGGCCCAGCCGGTGAGTTTCACGTCGTCCTGGGTCAGCGGCAGCTTTTCGCCCGCCGCCACGCGGATCATCAGTTCCACCAGGTCCAGGCCGGTGATCATCTCCGTCACCGGATGTTCCACCTGCAGGCGGGTATTCATCTCCAGGAAATAGAAGTTACGGTCCTTGTCGACGATGAACTCCACCGTGCCGGCGCTGCGGTACTGCACCGCCTGCGCCAGGGCCACGGCCTGCTCACCCATGGCCTTGCGCGTGGCCGCGTCCAGGAACGGGCTGGGCGCCTCCTCGATCACCTTCTGGTGGCGACGCTGGATGCTGCATTCACGCTCACCCAGATAGACGCAGTTCCCAAAGGCATCGGCCATCACCTGGATTTCGATGTGCCGGGGCTCGGTCACGTACTTCTCGATGAACACCCGGTCGTCGGCGAAGCTGGACCGCGCCTCGTTACTGGCGCTGCGGAAGCCTTCGCGCGTCTGGGTGTCGTCCCAGGCGACGCGCATGCCTTTGCCGCCGCCGCCAGCCGAGGCTTTGATCATCACCGGATAGCCGATGTCATGGGCGATGCGCACCGCCTCCTCATCGTCCTTGATGACGCCCAGATAGCCGGGCACGGTGCTGACGCCGGCGGCCTTGGCCAGCTTCTTGGACTCGATCTTGTCGCCCATGGCGCCGATGGCGTGGACGTCGGGCCCGATGAAGGCGATGCCGGCGGCCTTGAGCGCTTCGCAAAACGCGGCCTTTTCCGACAGGAAGCCATAGCCGGGGTGCACGGCCTCGGCACCGGTGTCCAGGCAGGCCTGGATGATGCGGTCGGCCACCAGGTAACTCTGGGCGGAGGGTGCCGGGCCGATGGCCACGGCCTCGTCCGCCATCTGAACGTGCAGGGCGCCGGCGTCAGCCTCGGAATACACGGCCACCGTCTTGATGCCCATGCGGCGCGCCGTCTTGATGACCCGGCAGGCGATTTCGCCCCGGTTGGCGATCAGGATTTTGGAGAACATCGCGGGTCAGGCCCCCAGAGCGGCTGTTTCAGAGCGGCAGGTTGTCGTGCTTCTTCCAAGGGTTCTCCAGCGTCTTGTTCTTCAGCATGGAGAACGCCTTGATCAGGCGGCGGCGGGTGTTGTGCGGCATGATGATGTCATCGATGTAGCCGCGCGACGCCGCGACGAAGGGATTGGCGAACTTGGCGCGGTATTCCTCCGTCCGGGCGTCGATCTTGGCGGGGTCGCCGATGTCGCCGCGGAAGATGATCTCGACGGCGCCTTTGGGACCCATCACCGCGATTTCGGCTGACGGCCAGGCGTAGTTGACGTCGCCGCGGAGGTGCTTGGACGCCATCACGTCATAGGCGCCGCCATAGGCTTTGCGCGTGATCAGGGTGACCTTGGGCACCGTCGCCTCGCCGTAGGCGAACAGCAGCTTGGCGCCATGCTTGATGATGCCATTGTATTCCTGAGACGTGCCGGGCAGGAATCCCGGCACGTCCACCAGGGTGCAGAGGGGGATGTTGAAGGCGTCGCAGAACCGCACGAAGCGCGCCGCCTTGACGGAGCTGTCGATGTCCAGGCAGCCGGCCAGGACCAGCGGCTGGTTGGCGACGAAACCCACGGTCGACCCGTTCAGACGGCCAAAGCCGATGATGATGTTCCGGGCGTAGTCCGCCTGCAACTCGAAGAAGTCACCCTCATCCACGACCTTCAGGATCAACTCCTTCATGTCGTAGGGCTTGTTCGGGTTGGCCGGCACCAGGGTGTCCAGCGACGGCTCCGGCCGGTCGATGGGGTCGGCGGTGACGCGGGCGGGCGGCTGTTCCCGGTTGGACAGCGGCAGGAAGTCGAAGAACCGGCGGGTGTGCAGCAGCGCCTCGACATCGTTGTTGAAGGCGAGATCGGCCACGCCGGATTTGGCGGTGTGGGTCACGGCCCCGCCCAGTTCCTCCGCCGTCACCACCTCGTGCGTCACCGTCTTCACCACGTCCGGGCCGGTGACGAACATGTAGCTGCTGTCCTTCACCATGAAGATGAAGTCGGTCATGGCCGGGCTGTAGACGGCGCCGCCGGCGCAGGGCCCCATGATCAACGACAGCTGCGGCACGACACCGGAGGCCAGCACGTTGCGCTGGAACACCTCGGCATAGCCGCCCAGGCTGGCGACACCTTCCTGGATGCGGGCGCCGCCGCTGTCATTCAGGCCGATGACCGGGGCGCCCACTTTCATCGCCTGGTCCATGACTTTGCAGATCTTCTCCGCGTGCGCTTCCGACAGCGACCCGCCGAAGACGGTGAAATCCTGGCTGAAGACGAAGACCAGGCGGCCATTGATGGTCCCGTGGCCGGTGACGACGCCGTCGCCCGGCACCTTCTGCTCCGCCATGCCGAAATCGGCGCAGCGGTGCTCCACGAACATGTCCCATTCCTCGAAGGAACCGGTGTCCAGCAACAGCTCCAGCCGTTCGCGCGCCGTCAGCTTGCCCTTGGCATGCTGGGCCGCCACGCGCTTTTCGCCACCGCCCGCCCGGGCGCCCTGGCGTTTGGCTTCAAGGGTTTCAATGACCGTGAGCGTCAACGCCCGTCTCCTGACCGGTTATGGCGGCACCTTAGCGGTGGCGATTGGTGGCTTCTGCTGGGGCGGGGCAAAGGCGTGACGGGGCCCGCCCGCCCCGATTGACAGCTGCGATGTTTGCAAACACTGTGATCCCAGTTCAAGCGGATGCCACGCGAAATCGTGCGACGCCGGGCCGGTTATTTTGTAAATTTTGTGAAGACATAGGGTGGATCGGCGGTCATGGCGGGCAAGATTTTCGCGGGCGAACGGGTGCGGCGGCTGCGTCAGCAGCGGGGCATGGCGCTGTCCGCCCTGGCGCGGGCCAGCCACCTGTCGATGAGCTATCTAAGCCAGATCGAGAACAATCAACGTCCCCTCAGCATCGCGGCCCTGGGCGCCATCTCCGCCGTCTTCGGGGTGGAACCGCGCCATTTCGCCGATGACCGTGACTTGCGGCTTGGCAGCGAACTGCGTGAGGTGCTGGGCGATCCCCTGTTCGCCGACGATGGCTCGGGCTTGAGCGCCATCAGCGACGCCGTGCGCGCCGCCCCCGGCATCGCCAGCCAGTTCATCAAGCTCTATCGCGCCTACCAGCATTTGATGGAGGAGGGGGCGCGCCATCGCCTGGACCAGGATTTCGAAGCCGCCGGGGCGGAGGCGGGGGGCACCGCCCCCTTCCCCTACGACGACGTGCGTGATTTCGTGCAGAGCAAGCGCAACCACTTCGCCGCCTTGGACGTGGCCGCGGAAACCCTGTTTGAAAACCAGGGTTTCGCCTCCACCCGTCTATTGGAAGATCTGATCGACTATCTGCGCGACCAGCACGCCGTGACCTGCGCCGTATCGGCGGCGCTGGGAAACGAAGGGGTGCTGTGGCGCTATGATCCGGGATCCCGCCAGCTGCACCTGGCGGAAAGCGCGCCGCGCGAAAGCCGCATCTTCTTCCTGGCGCAGCAGATCGGCCGCATGCAATTCGCCCCCCTGATCGAAGAGGAGGTGCGCAAGGCGCCGCTGGGCAGTCCGGAGGCGCGCGCCCTGGCCTACACCGGCCTGGCCAACTATTTCGCCGGCGCCCTGATCCTGCCCTATGGTCGCTTCCTCACGCAGGCGCGCCTGGTGCGCCATGATATCGAGCGGCTGCAGCACCATTTCGGCACCAGTTTCGAGCAGGTGTGCCACCGGCTCAGCACCATGCAGCGGCCGGGCAATGCCGGCATCCCGTTCTATTTCCTGAAGGTCGACCGGGCGGGTAACATCTTCAAGCGCAGCAGCGCCACCCGGTTCCAGTTCGCCCGCTTCGGCGGCGCCTGCCCCCTGTGGAACGTGCATGAGGCCTTCGCCCAGCCGGGCCGCATCCTGGTGCAGGTGGCGCGCACGCCGGACGGCATCACCTATCTCTGCATCGCCCGGACCGTCACCATGACCGGCGGCGGCCACCTGTCCCGCCCGCGCGAGGCGGCGCTGGGCCTGGGCTGCGAGATCAGCCATGCGGCGGATCTGGTCTATTCCGCCGGTCTGGATTTGCAGAACCAGGAGACGGCGGTACCGATCGGCTCCAGCTGCAAGGTCTGCGACCGCGACGACTGCCGCCACCGCGCCTTCCCCTCCATCGGGCGCGGACTTGCCATCGCGGGCCACGAGCGTCACGTCGTGCCGTTCAGCATGACGCCGGCGGGGGTGAAGTAGCCCCAGGGGGGGCGTCTCGGGCTATCCAGGAAGTCAGCCTTCCGGTTCGGCCCGTTCCACTTCCCAGCTGACGGCGTAGACGTAGGGTTCCAGGCTGAGGCGTCCCACCATCTGTTCCAGCGCCGCGTCGTTGCGGGAGGGGGAGACCGCCTTGGCGGTCACGTCGACCTTGGTGGTCTCCGGCACGTCCTGACTGTCGATGCGGCGCAGGCCCAGCCCCCCGTGGGTCAGGGCGTGCATGAGCAGGGACCGGATGTGCGCCTCCTCCGCCCCCTTGCAGGTGACGGAGACGGTGTAGTGCGTCTCCACATCCACGGCCACCAGGATGCGCCGGTTCATGCGGCGTACCAGCGGGCGCAGGATCAGGTTGGTGACCACCACGAAACCCGCCGCCGCCAGGCTGGGCAGCAGATAGCCGCCACCGGCGAAGGTGCCCACCATGGCGGAGCACCACAATGTCGCGGCGGTGTTCAGCCCATGGACGTTCACGCCCTCGCGCAGGATGACGCCGGCGCCCAGGAAGCCGATGCCCGACACCACCTGGGCGGCCACGCGGGTGGGGTCGCCCTGGCCCACCATGGCGGAGAAGATGACGAAGCCGGCGGAACCCAGGGCCACCAGGGCGTTGGTGCGCAGGCCGGCCATCTTCTGGTGCAACTGGCGCTCAAAGCCGATGGTCGAACCCAGGGCCAGGGCCGTGGCCAGGCGGAGCACCACCTCCAGCGGGTTCGTCAGATCGCCTATCATCCTTGTCTTCTCTTTATCTTTGGGACGCGGGCCGGACGGCGCGCCGGGGCGCTAACAGGCGGTGTCGTTTATGACCGCCGCCGGTCTATAAGACAAGCGCCGGGGAGGGGGCTGGTGCCGTTGCGACGATGTGGCAAAGCGCGGACGCGCGCCCCATATCGATGGTGATTTGAGCGGAGACGGGCGGCGGTGAGCCGCCACCGGAAAGGAGCTTGGGGCATGGGTGACTACGAGGTCGTGCGCACGGACGAGGAATGGCGCCAGTTGCTGACACCGGAACAGTACGCCGTCATGCGCGGCCACGGCACCGAGCGGCCGGGCAGCTGCGCCCTGAACCATGAGAAGCGGCCGGGCCTGTTCTCCTGCGCCGGTTGCGGCCAGCCGCTGTTCCAGTCCACCCGCAAGTTCGAGAGCGGCACCGGCTGGCCCAGCTTCAACGATCCCGTGGAGGGTTCCGTCGCCACCACGGTGGATCGCAGCCACGGCATGGTGCGGACCGAGGTCCACTGCGCCCGCTGCGGTAGCCACCTGGGGCATGTCTTCCCCGATGGGCCGCCGCCGACGCACCAGCGTTATTGCATCAACGGCGTGGCCATGAACTTCGAGGCCGATTGAGGCCGGCGGGGCGAGAAGGACCTCAGTGCCGGCCCAACTTGGCCGCGGCGGGGCCGGCGGCGGTGACCACCTGGTCGGCGCACTTGTCCAGGGTGTTCTCCTGGCAGGTCACCTCGCTGAAGCCCAGGGTCTGGCCCTGGACTGAGGTGAAGCGGATGGGGAAGGCCAGCTTGTAGTGGATTCCGGCGCGCGCGGCGGCCGTGGGGCTCTGCACCACCACCACCAGGGCGTTGGCCCTTCCGCCGCCGCTGAGCACGAAGGCGTCGCTGCGCCCGAAGGCCTGGGCGACGCTGGCGGCCAGGGTGACGGTCACGCCGTCATCGCCGTTGCGCACCACCTCGACCTCCGTTGGCGCGCCGGCATGGGCCGTGAGGGGAAGGCTGGCAAGCGACAGCGCCGCCGCCGCGATCCTGGAAATTGAGCGCACCGCTACCCCCATCCAAAAAGCTTTGCCGAAGATCCACCGGTGATCATGCCGCCGGTGAAGTGCTTGTTATCGGCCGTCATATGATCTCCGCGCCCCGAAGGCAACGTGCCTCGGACGGGCGCCTACCGTATAGCCTATGGCCTTACGTCGATTGCCGGATAAAGGTGCCAGACTGTAAAAGAAAAGGCGTATGAACCGGTTAGGTCGCCGGGTCGCGGTCCCGGCGGGGAAGCGGTTGCGCAAATGCGGATGGCCTGTGGGCTGCGGGGTCCGCTTCGGGGGTACGAACATGGCGTTGGTTAAGACCTCACGGCTGGCAGGGGTAAAAGGCAGGGCGCGTGGCCAGGCCCCCAGTCAGACGGCGGAGCAGCCGACCGCCCCGATCCCGGGGGCCCCGACGCCCAAGCGCCCTCGGCGCCCGGTGGCCGCCACCCGACAGACCGTGACGGAGCGGGTCGCCGCGGCAACCGAGGAACTGGCCAGCGGCGTGGCCGAGGCGGCGGCGGCGGCCGAGGAATTGCGCCGGTCCATGGAGCAGATTTCCGCCGCGGCGGAGGAGGCGGCCAGCGCCAGCCACGAATCGTTGGCGGCGGTGGTGGCCATGGCGTCCGCCTTCGCGCAGTCACGCGGGCGGGCGGACCAGTCCCGCACCCGCACCCTGAGCCTGCAGACCCAGCTGACCGAGGCGGCGACCCTGATCGAGGCGTCGGTGGCGGCCGTGATGGCCAGTGCCGAGCGGCAACTGAAATCGGTCGAGGTGGTGGTCACCCTGGAACAGCATGCCGGCGCGGTCGGCGACATCACGCGGGTGGTGGCCGACATTTCGGACCAGACCGGACTGCTGGCGCTGAACGCCGCTATCGAGGCGGCCCGGGCCGGGGACCATGGCCGGGGGTTCGCCGTGGTGGCGGACGAGGTGCGCGCCTTGGCGGAGGCGTCGGAAAAGCGATCCCATGACGTGCAGACCCTGGCCGATGCCATCATTGATGAAGTGCGGGTGATCGCCGCCCGGATCCGCGCCGCCGCCGCCGCCGCGAAGGCCGAGGCGGCGGCGGCCCGCGCGGTATCGGGGCAGTTGGCCATCATGCGTGCCGACCTGGCGGAACTGGTGGACGGCGCGCAGGACATTCTGATGGCCACGGTGGAGGCGGACGCCGCCGCGCGAGAGGCCCAGAAGGCGGCCGAATCCGTCTCCAGCGCGGCGGAGGAACAGGCGGCCGCCGCGGCGGAAGCCCAGCGTTCCATCGCGCAGCAGAGCGAGGCGCTGGACCAGAGCCGGCAGACGGCCGAGGCCCTGGCCGAACTGTCCGAGGGGTTGCGCGAGGATGACCGCCGCGCCACGCTGGCGGAAGAGGTCGGCGCGTCGGCGGAGCAGTTGTCGGCCGCCGTGCAGCAGCTGGCGGGGGCGGCGGGGGAAATCCTGATCGCCATCAACCAGATCAATCGCGGCGCGCAGATGCAGGCGGCGGCCACCCAGGAGTCCGGCGCCGCCATGGCCCAGATGCAGCGGGCGGCCCAGTCCACCGGGGAGATCGCGGCCAGGGCGTTGGACGGGGTGGAGCGTGCGCTGGCCCGCCTGCGGGAAAGCCGGGGGGTGGTGATCCGGTTGACCACCGGGGTCAGTGACGCCCTGGTTGAAACCCGCGCGGTGATCGGCCTGGTCGGCACGCTGGAGGATACGGGCCGGCGCATGGAGAAGATCGTCGACGCTATCGCCATCCTGGCGGTGCAGACCACCATGCTAGCGGTCAGCGGCTCGGTCGAGGCGGCGCGGACGGGCGACCAGGGGCAGGGGTTCGCCGTCGTGTCCACCGACATTCGCGCGCTGGCCAGGGAATCGGCTGAAAACGCGGACCGGGCCAAGGATCTGGTGCGGGTGCTGCAAAACCAGGTGAATTACGTCCGCCGCGACCTGGAACAGATCGTCGTCGTGACGGAAGCCGAGGTCCAGAAGAACAAGGAAATCAACGTCCGGCTGGGGACTGTGGAGCAGGGTGCCGACGATCTGCGCGCCATCAGCGTCGAAATCGCCAGCGGCGCCGGGGCGATCGCCAACACGGTGCGGGACGTGCAGTCCGGTGTTGAACAGATCGCCCAGGCGGCGGAGCTTGCGGGTGCCGCCGCCATCCAGGCGGCCACCGCCGCCCGGCAGCAATCGCGCGGGGCGGAGGATTTGGCCGCCGCCATCGAGGAGATCGCCTCCCTGGCCGATGAACTTCAGAAGTCCGGGGGCTGAGGTGGGGCCGGGGCCCGGCATGGGCCGGCAAAAGGTTCTGACCTTCCGCATCGGCGCCACCCGACTGGCCGCCGCCGCCGGTGACGTGACCGAGGTGTTCCGCCGTATGAAGGTCACCCGCGTGCCCCATGCGCCGTCCGGCCTGATGGGGGTGACCAACGTGCGCGGCGCCGTGGTGCCGGTCGTCTCCCTGGCCCGCCTGATGGGCGGTCAGGAGGCACCGGTCACGGCCGCGTCGCGCGTTCTGCTGTTGCAGGCGGGCGAGCCGGTGGCCGTGTCCGTGGACGAGGTGGGGGCCCTGGTCACGCTGGAGGCGGACGCGAGTGGTGGCCCGGTGGCGCCCGGCACCCTTTACGCCGATTGCGACGGCGCCACGCGCCTGCTGGACCTCGCGGCGTTGCTTCGACGTGATTTCGCTGGCCTGGCCAAGGGCGGCGGGGCCGGGACCGGGGGCCGGGCTACGCCGCCCGCCGCCGTGCGGGCCAAGGACGAGCGGGCGTTCCTGAGTTTTGAGTTGGCGGGCCAGGATTACGCCCTGCCCTTGGCGGAGGTGGGGGAAGCCATCACCGTGCCGGATCATCTGGCCACACTTCCCCGCACGGATGAGGCCATGGTGGGCGTGGTGACCCTGCGCGGCACCCTGCTGCCCATCGTTTCGCTGCGCGTGTTGCTGGGTCTTGGCCGGGGGGGCATGGATGCCCGCGCGCGGGTCATCGTCGCCCATATCGGCAACGCCCGCGTGGGCTTGCTGGTGGATCGCCTCAACGCCATTCTGCGCGTGCCGGCCACCAGCGTCGGCGCCGTACCGGCACTGCTGAACCGCGGCCGGGGGGAGGCCCAGATCGGGGCCATCTGTCGGCTGCCCGATGGGCGCGGGCTGGTTTCCATCCTGTCCGGCGAGCGGCTGTTCCGGGAGGACGGCATGGCCCGCATCCTGTCGGACGGCCGGCGGGCGGAAGAGGGCGATGAAAGGTCAGCCGACATGACGGACCGGCATCAGGACGCGGCGGGGGAGCGGATCGTCGTCTTCCGATTGGGGGACGAGGAATATGGCCTGCCCATCGACGCGGTCGAGGAAGTGGTGCGCCTGCCCGACACGCTGACCCGCTTGCCCCGGGCGCCCGCGTTCATCGAGGGGGTCATGAACCTGCGCGGCCAGGTGCTGCCGGTCATTGACCAGCGTGGACGCTTCGGCATCGACGGCGCGGGGGCGGCCCGTCGCCGGCGCGTGATCGTCACCCGTGTCAACGGCACGCTGGCGGGGTTCGCCGTCGACGCCGTGTCGGAGATTCTGCGCCTGCCCGCCGACCGGGTGCGGGAAACGCCGGGCCTGGCGGCGGCGGACGGGGCCCCCCTGTTCGACCGTATCGCCAACCTGGAGACGGCCGACGGGGTGGGCCGCATGATCTTGCTGATCCAGCCGCAGGCGCTGCTGGATCAGGCGGAGCGCGATCTGTTGGCGGCGCTTGACGACACGCTGGGCGGGGCGGAGGGCGCCCCCGGTTCGGCGGCGCCGTGATCCGTCTTCTGATCGTCGATGACAGCGCGCTGATCCGCCGCCTTCTGGGTGACCTGTTCACCGCCACCGGCGATTTCGAGGTGGCGCTCGCCCGCGACGGGGTGGAGGCGCTGGCGCAGGTGCGGGAGTTCAAGCCGGACGTGGTCACCCTGGACGTCAACATGCCCCAGATGGATGGGCTGACCTGCCTGGATCAGATCATGGTGGAGCGCCCGTGCCCCGTCGTCATGGTGTCGTCGCTGACCGAGGCCGGGGCCGAGGTGACGCTGGAGGCCTTGGCGCTGGGCGCGGTTGATTTCATCCAGAAGCCGGATGGCGCCATCTCGCTGAAGATGGATCAATTGGGACCCAGCCTGGTGGAGAAGGTGCGGGTGGCGGCGACCGCGCGCCTGCGCCGGTCCCATCGCTTGACGGAGCGGGTGCGGCGCCAGGGAGGAGGCCTGGCCGCCAAACCCACGCGTGTTCGCGCCCTAACGGATGTCGCCGTCGAGGGAAGCGAGGGGGCTGCCGTGGGGAAGCGGGCACCGCCCGGCTTGGTGATCGTGGGATGCTCCACCGGCGGTCCGCCGGCGCTGGACGCCCTGTTGACGGGCCTTCCAGCGGCTTTCCCCTGGCCCGTCCTGGTGGCGCAGCACATGCCGGCCAGCTTCACCGGCCCCCTGGCCCGCCGGCTGGACGGCTTGTGCGCCCTGACGGTGCGGGAGGTGACACGGCCGACGCGCATCGAGGCCGGCCACGTCTATATCGGCAAGGGGGATGCCGATCTGGTGATGGGCATGCGGCCTGCCGGCCTGATGGCCTTGCCGGTGCCAGCCAAGGCCGAGTATCGCTGGCACCCCAGCGTCGACCGGCTGGTCGAGAGCGCGTTGGGCTTGGTCGACCCCCGCCGCCTGGTGGGGGTGCTGATGACGGGCATGGGCTATGATGGGGCCGAGTTCATGACCCGCATGCGTGACGGCGGCGGCCGCACCATCGCCGAGGCCGAGGAGACGGCGGTGGTCTGGGGCATGCCGGGGGAACTGGTCCGGCGGGGCGGGGCGGACTGCGTGACGCCGCTGGATCAGATCGCTGGCCAGCTCGTTCGCCTGGTGGAGGGCCGATGACCCGTCGCCGCGCCCCGCCGCGCCCACCACCGCAGGCCGGGCAACCGCCCTTGCTCAGCGCCACCGATCTGGGCCGGTTTTGCGAGTTCCTGTACGTGCGCACCGGCATGCAGTTCGGCGAGAGCAAACGCTATTACATCGACCGCCGGCTGGCGGGCCGCATGGCGGCCATCGGTGCCGCCACCTTCGCCGACTACTTCGCCCGGCTGCGGGCGGATGCCAGCGAAATCGAGCGGCTGATCAACAGCTTCACGATCAACGAGACGTATTTCTACCGCGAGGACCGTCAGCTGCTGAGCATGAGCCGCGACCTGTTGCCGGAAGTCGTCGCCACCCGGGGGGCCGGTGACAAGATCCGCATCTGGTCACTGCCGTGCTCGACAGGGGAGGAGCCGTACTCGATCGCGCTCTGGCTGCTGGAAAATTGGCGGCTGGTGGATGCCTATCATGTGGAAATCGTCGGTTCCGACATCGATACCCAAGCCTTGGCGGAGGCGCGTCTCGGGCGCTACTCCGTCAGGGCGCTGGCCCACCTGCCGGAGGAGCTGGTGCGGGACTACTTCGAACCGCTGCCGGGTGGCGTCCGTGGCGCCGACTTCGAACTGATCCAGGACCTTCGGGAATCGGTCAGCTTCACCACCGCCAATCTGGTGGATGCCGAAACCTTGGCCATCCATGGGGCGTTCGACATCATCTTTTGCCGTAACCTACTGATTTATTTTGATGATGCGTCCCGTCACGTCGCGGTCGACAATCTTTATGATCGCTTGGCGCCGGGCGGCTTCCTGTGTCTCGGGCATTCGGAATCGCTGGCGCGCCTGACCGACCGGTTCGAGGTGCGGCGGTTCGAGGATGCCGTCATCTATCAGCGGCCCCGGGATAGCAGGGCGGGCGGGCGCAAGGATGGGGGCGGCCCCCATGGATGAGCTTCTGGAACAATTCCTGGTCGAAGGCCCGGAGCAGGTGCAGCAGGCGAGCGACGCCCTGCTGGCATTGGAGGACACCCCCGACGATGCCGGCCTGATCGACCAGGCCTTCCGCGCCATCCATACGCTGAAGGGATCGGTGGGGTTGTTCGACCTGCCGGCCATGGGCCAGGTGCTGCACGTGGCGGAGGACCTGTTGGGGGCCTGGCGCGATGGCCGCCTGCCTCTGTCGCGCCCAGGAGTGGATGCCCTGATCTCCGCCACCGCCCAGACGGAGCGCTGGCTTGGGGCCTTGGCGGCGACGTCGGGCGCGCTGCCGGCCGACGCGGGCGAGGCGGCGGCCCACCTGGTGGGACGGCTGCGCCGCTTCCTGGGCGATGATGGCCCCGCCGCCTCAGTTGGCACGACGCTCCCGGCGGACACCGCCTGGATCGAGGATCTGTTTCGGACGCGGGGATTGGACCCGGCGCGCCATCCCACGCTGACGGCCCTGCGCTACGCGCCGGACCCGGGCTGCTATTTCCGGGGGGAGGATCCCATCGCCTTGGTTCGCCGGGTCCCTGGCCTGGTCGCCTTGCGCATCGGCCGGGCGGGTGATGCCGTCGCCCCGCCGGATGACGTGTACGACCCCTATGCCTGCGACCTGGTGGTGGAGATATTGTCCAACGCCGCGCCGGACGCGGTCAGGGCGCCCTTCCGTTTCATGCCCGACCAGATCCAAGTGGTCGCCTGGTCACCCCCTCCGGCTGTCCTGGCGGCCGTCGCCCCCCCGGCCCCAATGATCGCGGATACGGTGGGCCGCACCCTGCGCGTGGATTCAGGGCGGATCGATGCCCTGGCGGAACTGGTGGATGAACTGGTCGTCACCAAGAACGCCCTGTCCGATCTGGTCGCTCAGATGACAGGCCCGGCGGTGGGCGCCGCCACAGGGGGGGGGGAGGCTGCGGTCCGCAGCCTGGGCGACCGGCAGGCCGCCCTGGATCGGCTGGTGGGCCGTCTGCATCGCACGGTCATGGGCATCCGGCTGGTGCCCCTGCTGCCCCTGTTGCGCCGCTTTCCCCGGATGGTGCGGGAAATGGCGACGGCACTGGGCAAGGAGGTCGACCTCGCCGTCGAGGGCCAGGACGTCCAGGTCGACAAGGGCGTCGTTGAGGGGTTGTTCGAGCCGCTGACCCATCTCCTGCGCAATGCCGTCGACCACGGCATCGAGCTGGCCACGGAGCGGACGGCCCAGGGCAAGCCCGTCCGGTCGCGGATCGTTTTGCGGGCCCGGCGCGAGGACGACCAGGTGGTCATCGAGGTGACGGACGATGGTCGGGGCATGGATCCCGCCCGCATTCGGCGGGCGGCGGCTGAGCGGGGCCTGATGCCCGCCCGCGCCCTTGACGCCCTGCCCGACGATCAGGTTCTGGACCTGGTGTTTCGCCCCGGCTTCTCCACCGCGGCGGCGGTCACGGACCTCTCGGGCCGCGGGGTCGGCATGGATGCCATGCGCGCCGCCGTCGGGCGGCTGGGGGGCAGCGTCGGCATCGACAGCACGCCTGGGCAGGGAACGACGGTGCGCCTGGTTCTGCCGCTCAATCTGGTGCTGGCCCGGGTCATGGTCGTGTCCGTGAATGGTGAGCGCTATGGCATTCCCATGGACGGGATCGTGGAGACGACCCGCGTGGCGGGGGACCATATCCGTCCCATCCGCGCCGGCCGCGCGTTCGTGCTGCGCGACGCCGTGCTGCCTTTGCTGGCGCTGGCCGACCTGTTGGGTCTTCAGTCTGGGACGGCGGCGCCCAGTATGCCGGAAGGCGGCGACGCGCGGCGGGCGGTGGTCGTGCGCGTGGGCGGGGAACGGGTGGCGGTGGAGGTTGACGCCTTCATCGGCCGCCGGGATGTCGTCCTGCGCCCGATGACGGGATTGCTCCGCGCCATGCCCGGCCTTCTGGGCACAACTCTTTTGGGGGATGGGCAGGTGCTGATGGTTCTGGATGTCCCCGGCCTGATCGACGCCATCCCCGGCCCGTCGAGGGAAGCTGAATCATGACCGTGGTGGTGGAAAATGATTTCATCCGGCTGGAGGGGGCATGCGCCGCCGAGGACGCAGAAACCCTGGTATCAGCCCTGCAAGGGGCGGCTGATCCCATAGTTGACGTCAGCCGATGCCTTCATCTCCATGGCGCGGTGGTGCAGGTATTGCTCGCCTTCCGGCCATCTGTACGCGGTATGGCCGAGGATATATTTCTCCGGGACTGGGTCATACCCCATTTGGTGGCAGACTGATAAGTCTTTCGCGGGTGAGATTATTGGCGCGCCCCTATACATAGCAGGGAGCCGGCAGTATATGTGGAACCCGATGACTTGCCGGAAAAGACAATTGGCGGATTGGACGACTTGGGTGGGATGGGTCAAATGGGTACTACGGTTTTAATCGTCGACGACAGCAAGCTGGCGCGCATCGTCGTGGCCAAGGCCATCGCGGCGTTGCAGCCCGGCTGGGCCAGGGTCGAGGCGAGCAACGCGGATGAGGCGCTGGCCGTCCTGCGCGATGGCAAGGTCGATCTGGCCATTTTGGATTTCAACATGCCTGGCCGCAACGGCCTGGAACTGGCGGAGCAAATGCGACACCGCTATCCTGACATGCCCATCGCCTTGGCCACCGCCAATGTGCAGGACGAGGTGATCGCCCGCGCCCGGGCCGCCAACACCACCTTCGTCAGCAAACCCATCACCGAGGAGGGAATTCGCGATTTCCTGACCGGCGCAGCGTTGAAGCTGCGCGCGGTGCACGGATGACCTTCGCGCCCTACGCCCTTGAGGACCTGGAGACCGATGCGCTGACCGAGTTGGTCAACATCGGTGTGAGCCGTGCCGCCGTCAGCTTGCGCAAGATGGTCGGCAGTCAGGTGACGCTCTCCGTTCCGTCGGTGGAGGTGGTGGGGCGGCGCGCGGCGGTCACCCTGATCCGGGAGCGTGAAAGCGACCAGCTGGTGGCCGTGCGGCAGGATTTCAGCGGCGCGTTCAGCGGCCGCGCGCTGCTCATCTTTCCCGAGGCCAATAGCCTGGAACTGGTGCGCGCCGTCACGCATGACGAACTGTCCGGCCAGGAGATTGTGGACATCGAGGAGGAGGCGTTGGCGGAGACGGGCAACGTCGTCCTCAATGGCTGCCTGGCCACCATGGCCAACATCCTGCAGCGGCCTCTGGCCATGTCGCTACCCCAGGTCATGAAGGGGGATGGCCAGATTCTGTTCGAATTGTCAGAGGAACCGGACGACAATGGCGTCGTCCTGTTCCTCTACATCAATTTCGCGATCAGCGGCCGCGACATCCGCGGGTATATCGCCATGCTGATGGATCTGCCGTCGCTGCGTTCGCTGAAGGAACTGATCGGTGAGTTCATCGCGCGGGTGGTGGGCGCGGGTGGTGGGGACGGATGATGATGCGCGGTGACCGGCGATGCCGCCAAGGCGGTTGGGGGACACGGGCATGAGCGGCCGGGCGGAGGCTGTGGTCATGGGGGTGGAGCGAGGTGGCGTGCCGCCTGAGATACGCGCATTGTGCGGCCCTTTACTGGACACCTTGATCCAGTCCGGCATGCCCTTGACCGTGACCGATCATCGCCGCCCCGGCGAACCGTTGGTTTTCGCCAATCCAGCCTTCGAGCGCCTGATCGGCTGCGGCTTCGCCGAGCTGGTGGACCTTCCGTTCGGCTTTCTGGCGGCCGCCGATGCCGACCCCGGCATCCTCGCGGGGATAGAGGAGGCGCTGTCCGCCGACAGGCCGCTGACCGCCGACCTGCGCGTGGTACGCAAGGATGGCAGCGTGTTCTGGGATCGGCTGCGCTTGACCCCCGTGGTTGACTCCCTGGGGGCCACGCCCTTCTTCCTCTGGACCCATTGCGACCAGACGTTGGAACTGGCCCGCGCGGAGGTGGAGGCCGAGCTGGCCGCCAGTCGTCAGGCCCTGACCAATGCCCGGGAAAGGGCCCGCTTGGCCCAGGCGGTGGGCGGCACCGCAGGGGCCTGGGAGTGGGATGTCGCGACAGGGCGGTTCTACGCCGATGCCCGTTTCGCGGAGCTTTACGGCCTCGACCCCGTGGCTGCCGGCAACGGCCTGGGCACGGACGCGTTCTTCGAATCCATCCATGCCGATGATCGCATGCGCATCCGCATCGCCGTGGCGGGCGTGATGCATGGCGCCGACATTTTTTCCAAGGACTATCGCGTCGTGGGGCGCGACGGGACGGTGCGCTGGGTGTCCGCCCGGGGCGGCGCCGACCGTACCGCCGACGGCGGCGTCCATCGGTTCCGGGGCGTTCTGGCCGATATCACCGAACAGAAGCGGGTCGAGGAACAGCTGCGCGTCGCCCAGACCGCTGGCGGCGTCGGCACCTTTGAGTACGTCAGCGGCTTCGGTACCGTATCGGTATCGGAACAGTTCTGCCGCCTGTTGGGTCTGCACCCTACCCGGGCGTTGCCGGTGCGCACGGTCAACGCCGTGGTGCACCCCGACGACGCCCCCCTGATCGCCAGTCTGGACGGAAGCAATCCCGGCGAGCCCTATCGGGAATTCCGGATCGTGCGTCCCGACACCGGACAAATCCGTTGGCTGGCCCAGCGCGGGGAGCATCGCCGCGATGGCAAACGGGACCGTGACGGTGGTCAAGGGGCCGGTGGGCTTGGTGGTGGCGTCCGGGCGGGAAGCCGCTTCATCGGCGTCATCTACGACATCACCGCGTCCAAGGACGCGGAGGAGAAGCTGCGCCTGTTCGCCGAAACGCTGGAGGCGCGGGTGGAGGAACGGACGCGGGAGCGTGACCGTGTCTGGAACAATTCCCGCGACCTGTTGGTGATCATTGGCGCGGACGGCGTCTGCCGGGCCGTCAGCCCGTCCTGGACCGCCATCCTGGGCTATGACGTCAACGAGATCGTCGGTCGCCAGATCCAGGATTTCGTCCATGAGGAAGAGGTGGAGACGACGGCCGAGGCGTTGAAGGGCGCGATCCATGACCAGAACCTGACGAATTTCGAAAACCGCCAACTGCATAAGGATGGCGGCACGCGCTGGATTTCCTGGAACACCTCCAAGGAAGGGGATCTGGTCTACGCGTACGGCCGCGACATCACCGAGGACAAGCAGCGGGCGGACACGCTGCGCCAGACGGAAGAGCAATTGCGCCAGGCCCAGAAGATGGAGGCCGTGGGCCAGTTGACCGGCGGTTTGGCGCATGACTTCAACAACATGCTGATGGGTGTCATCGGTGGCCTGGACATCGTGCGCCGGCGCATCGCCCAGGGCCGTCTGAACGATTTGGACCGATTCATGGACGCGTCCATGGCGTCCGCCCAGCGGGCCGCGGCGTTGACCCACCGGCTGCTGGCCTTCTCCCGTCGACAGACGCTGGACCCCAAGCCCATCGACATCAACGACTTGGTGATGTCGATGGAGGACCTGCTGCGCCGGACCCTGGGTGAGCAGATCGAGCTGCGCGTCACCATGGCGGAAAACCTGGCGGCGGCGCGCAGCGACGTGAACCAGCTGGAGAGCGCCATCCTGAACCTGGCGATCAATGCCCGCGACGCCATGCCGGATGGCGGCATCCTGACCATAGAGACCGGCCGCGCCACTCTGGATCGGGCTTATACCATCCGGCATGATGGCCTGTCGGCCGGCGACTACGTTATGATCCGGGTCAGTGACACCGGCATGGGCATGCCGCCCGACGTGGTGGCCAAGGCCTTCGATCCCTTCTTCACCACCAAACCCATCGGCCAGGGCACCGGCCTGGGTCTGTCGATGATTTACGGCTTCGTCAAGCAGACGGGCGGCCATGTGCGCATCGACAGCGAACCCTGGCGCGGAACGGCCATCACCATGTACCTGCCGTGTGACGGGGGCGAAAGCATGGTGGATGGTAGCCTGATCGGTACCGGGGAGACGCCGGAAGGGGCGGGGGAGATCGTCCTGGTGGTGGAAGATGACGAATCCGTGCGCTTGCTGGTCCTCGATGTGCTGCAGGAGTTGGGCTACACCGCCCTGCACGCGGCGGAGGGACGCGCGGCGCTGAATGTCATCGAATCCTCCAGCCAGATCGACCTGCTGATCACCGATGTGGGCCTGCCTGGCCTGAACGGCCGCCAGCTGGCGGAAATCGCCCGCCGGCGGCGGCCCGACTTGCCGGTGCTGTTCGTCACCGGCTACGCCGCCAACGCCGTCGTCCGGGGTGATTTCCTGGATGAGGGCATGGACATGGTGATGAAGCCCTTCGCCATGGATGAATTGGCGGCCAAGATCCGGGGCATCCTGGAAAATCGCCATAAGGAGCGGGTGGGCGCGACACCCTTATAGCGCGCGCAAAAATAATAAGATGATCGCGAAGATTGCGTATCGGCCCGCTTTGCGGCATACAGCCCACTCGGTGTATCCAACCCGGGGGGCGGTCATGTGGGGGAAGCGGTTTTTCGGTGTCGCGGTTCTAGCCCTTCTCACGGGCTGCGCCACGACCGGAATGGGGCAGGGCGGTGGTGGGCAGCAGGCCACCCCGGCGCAATTGTTCGCCCGATCCCTGAACGCGGCGGCGGTGGCGCGGCCGGATCTCCTGGGGCCTGACCTCGTGCGCATCGCGCCGGACAACCCCAAGCTGGTGTGGCGGGACGGGCCGCATGGCCGCCAGGTGCTGGTGGCTTCCACCATGGCGGCGGCGGCCTATGAGAAATACTACGCCGGCAAGGCGGGCGGCACCTCGCCTGACGCCTGGGGCACCATGTGGGTGACGGCCGTGCCGCAATTGCAGGAGTTCTGCGCCCGCGCCACGGGGGACGCCACCGCGACGGCGGAGCGGGTGAAACAGTATCTGGGCCTGGATCCCGCCCGCGACTATTCCCAGGTGGTGGAGATGTGGGTGTCGCCCGATGCCCTGGCCCGGCCCTGCCCGGACACGGATGTGACGGCCGCCCACTGCACCTTGGACGCGTCCGCGACCGTGGCCCGGCCCAGTTGCGCCGCCGGCGATACCCCGTGCCTGGAAAAGCAAGGCTATTGGGATTGGTTCGCCCGCAACATGCGCGTGAACTATGTTGAGGGCGGCGCCCCCTGGACGCGCCTGGGCTATACCTACGACTGGCATCCCAAGGCCGACGCGCCCGATGGCGCCGTGCGCTATGGCGCCAGTGAATTCATCCTCAAGCCCAGCAAGCCTTATGACATCCGTGCCGCCCATACCTTGGCGGACTATTGCCGTAAGCCCGGGGCGTGAGGTCGCTCACTCCGGCAGGACCGGCGGCGTCTGCCGCCGGGCGCTGAGCGTGGCGCCGATGGAGGCGACCATGATGGTGGCGATGGCCAGCCAGTGCAGGGGCGACAGCGCCTCCCCGAGCAACAGCAGGGCCATCAACGCCCCCACCGCGGGTTCGGCGCTGGTCAGCGTGCCGAAGGTCTGGGCCGGCAGGCGCCGCAGGGCGAACATCTCCAGCGTATAGGGCAAGGCGCTGGACAGCGCCCCCACCATCACGGCGCTGACCAGTATCGCCGGCTGGAACAAGGTGGCGGCGCCGGTGTGGGCGATGCCAACCGGCAACACCAGACACGCGGCGATCAGCGTGCCCGCCGCCGTGGCCTGGGTGCCATGGGCGCCCCCCACCTTCTTGGCGGCCAGGATGTACAGCGCCCAAAATACACCGGCGCCCAGGGCGCAGGCGATGCCATGGGGGTCCAGCTGGGCGGCGGCCGGCTCCAGCGGCAGCAGCAGCGCCAGGCCCGCCACCGCCAACCCGATCCACAGGAAGTCCGCCTTGCGCCGCGATGACAGCAGGGCCAGGCCCAGGGGGCCGGTGAACTCCACCGCGATGGCGATGCCCACGGGAATGGTTTGCAGGGACAGATAGAACAGGAAGTTCATGCCCGCCATGGCGCCGCCATAGGCCAGCAGCGGTCGCCAGCTTCCCCGCGTCAGCCGCAGGCGCCAGGGCCGCAGCAACAGGGTCAGCAGGATGGCCGCCGTCGTCAGGCGCAGGGCCGTGGTGCCCTCCGCCCCCGTGACCGGGAACAGCGTCTTGGCGATGGAGGCGCCGGTGGTGACGGACACCATGGCGGCGAACAGGGCGGCCACGGGCACGAACAGGGGCAGGGTGGCTGCCCCTTGGACGGTGCCGGCGGGGGGAAGGGCGGTATCGGGGGACATGGAACGGGGCGGTCTTCGACGGCGGTATGGCCGGGACGGGGCGCCCGGACGACGCGGCATTTTACCCGGTGATGGCGCCCAGCATTGTCAATTATGGGCGATTGATGATAATTTTTATCGCATGCGGCGATGTTGAGGATAAATGCTCTTACCGGACCTGGACGCCCTCGACCGCAAGCTGCTGGAGCAACTGCAGGCGGACGCGCGTCTGCCAATACCGGTGTTGGCCGAACGCGTCGGCCTGTCCGGTCCGGCGTGCTATCGCCGTATCCGCCGCCTGCGTGAGATCGGGGCGATAGAGCGCGAGGTCGCCGTCGTCCGTCCCCGTACCCTGGGCTGGCCCCTGACCATGATCGTGCTGGTCACGCTGGAACGCGACAGCGGCCGGGCGTCCGACGCCGGCGGCGGTCATGCGATCGACCAGTTCATGCGCAAGATCGCCGCCGTGCCGGAGGTGGTGGAGGCGTGGTACGTCACCGGCGACCATGACTTCGCGCTCCGCATTGTCGCCCGCGACATGGAGGGCTACGACGACCTGACCCGCCATATCCTGCTGGATGACGAAAACGTCCGGACCTTCAAGACGCTGGTTGTCATGCGGCAGGCCAAGGCGTTGAGCCCGGTTCCGGCGGCGCCGTGATCCCGCTGGGGCGTCGCGGCCCTCATCGCCGCGCCAGGCCGACCAGTCCGGTCATGCCGCCGGGAAGCGGCACGGCCCTGATCGCGATCCCATCCGCGGCGAAACCCCCGGCGATCATCAGGGCCCGCAGGCCGTTCGCGTCGAACAGGCGATGCGTCTCCGCTTCGGCGAAGGGCCAGCGCCGCATGGCGTCGGCGTCGGTGACGTACACCGCCATCACGCCATGGGGCCGCAGCACCCGCCTGACTTCACCCAGCACCGCGCCGGGTTCGCTCCAAAAATAGGCGACGTTCACCGCCAGAACCTTGTCTACCGACGCCGTCGCCAGCGGCAACGCGGTGAACCGCCCCAGGTGAAGATGGACGCGACCGGCCGCGATGTCCCGCCGATTGCGCCGTCGGGCATGGGCCATCATGACGGCCGACTGGTCGATGCCATGGACAACGGCCGGGGCGACCCGGGCGGCGGCCAGGGCGATGCCGTGGCCGGGCCCGAAACCCAGTTCCAGAACCGTGTCGCCCGGCGCCAGGCGAAGGGCGTCGATGGCCAGGCGATTGGGACCGGCGTTGATCCGTCGCATCAGGTGGCCAACCACCCGCCCGGTCCAGCCGGTGGGGTGGCGTAGTTGCCGCCCCAGCATGGCCCAGGCGGTCATTGGTTCGCCGCCAGCTTTTGCTGCGCGCGTGCCAGGAGGGCGCGCACCTCACCACGCCGCCCGGCGTCCCATACCGGCCGGTCAGGCGCGGGGGGGGCCGCCAAGGCGTGCGTCAGCACCTCCGCCGCGTGGCCGTAGTCCTTCAATTCCAGCAGGAAGTCGCCATAGAAATAGTTGGAATCCAGGCCGTCGGGGTTGATGGCCAGCCCTTCCTCAAGGTACCGGCGGGCCTTGGTATCGTCACCAAAGCCCAAGGGAAATCCGGGGACCTTGGCGTAGAGCGACCCCAGGCTGATGGGAATGGCGCCGTTCAGGGCGCGATAGTCCAGCCGGGCCGCCTGCTCGAACAGCTCGCGCGCCTGGCGGGCCCGGCGCAGGGCGCCCAGACCGCCTTCGAAGCCGGCCTCGCTGCACAGGGCCAGGGCCTGCCAGACCAGGGGTTCGGCATGGCCTGGATTTTGGGCCGCCACCGCCGCGGCGGCATCGATAAGCCGCGTCATCTGGGTCTGCTGTGCCTGGGGATCGCCGACCTCATAGTTGATGTGCGACCAGGTTTGCTCCAAGCGGCGGAGGGATTCATCCAACGGGGCCGCCGGCAAAGGGGCCGCCGGATCGACCGGCGTTTCGATACCGACGCCGACAGGGGCGGCCTGGGCGCTTCCGCGCCCGTGGGGCAGGGCGGTCCCGATGGCCAACAGGGAAACGGCGAGAAGGCCGGTGGCGAAAAGGCGGGCGGACATGGCGGCTTCTCCTATCGGGGCAGGGCGGCGGGGCGCAGGGCGTGACGGATGGCGTCGTCCATGCCCGCCCGCCGCAGCTGACGGTTGATGACCCGGTCCAACAGGCCGGGCAGCAAGGCTTGAATCAGGCCGTAAAGGCGTTCCGGCCCGGCGGGATAGATGGTGTCGGCGCCCCGCAAGGCGCCGTCCCAGATGGTCCGGGCGATGTCTTCCGGTTCATCCAGGCGCATGCCCAATGGCTCCACCACGGCTTCCAGGCCGTCCAGCGCCGGGGTGTGGGCGCCGCGCGGGGCGGCATGACTGACGCCGATCCCCAGGTCCCGCACCTCCCGCCGCAGGGCGCCGGACAGGCCGCGCAGACCATGCTTGGTGGCGCAGTAGGCGGTGAACAGGGGGTAGGGGATGTCACCGAACAGGGAGCCGATGTTGACGACCCGGCCCCGGGCCGCCGCCAGCAGGGGAAGCAGGTCGCGGGTCAGTGCCAGCGGCGCCACCAGATTGACGGCCACCATGGTCTCCAGCGTGGCGTCCTCCAGATCCGACAGGGGGCCGGCCGTCAGCACGCCGGCGTTGTTGACCAGGAAATCCAGCCGGCCCCAGACGGCCGCCACATGCTGGCACAGGGCGGTGCGGGCGGCGGCATCCGTCACGTCGCCTGGCACGATGGCGCAGACCGTGCCGGCGGCGACGCGTGCCGCCGTTTCCTGCAGCGCCGTGAGCCGGCGGCCCGTCAGCACCAGCGAGGCGCCGCGGTGGGAGGCGTCCACCGCCAGGGCGCGGCCGATGCCGGAACCGGCACCGGTGATCATGACGACCTTGCCCTTAAGCGGCATGAAGGACCTCCTGCCGCTGACCCAGGTCCCGGAATATGTCGCCGTACAGCTGATAGACGACGCGCGCGGTTTCGGTGATGACCGGGAGGGCGTCCGGGTCGCACAGGGTGTTCACCAGCCTCTCGAAAAAGGCGACATGGTCCACGTCCAGGGCGCCGTGGGTGGTGAGATAGCGGAAGCCGGCGCCGCCCTGATGGCGGAACGCGTGGGAGAGGGCGTCGGCCGCCCGCTGCGCCAACAGGGTCGACATGCCTTCCAGCACGTGCACCATGCCCAGCATGGCATAGGGGCTGATGCGATCGATGGCGTAGTGGACATAGCCCACCAGGGCGCTGCAGGCGGCGCCCGGTTGACCAGACGCGACCCCGACGGCGTCTCCGCCCAGGGCGGCGATGTCATCCAGGATCCAGGCCTCGTGCCCGCGCTCCTCGGCGATGTAGTCGAACAACGCTTCCCGATAGGGCGTGTCCTCCGTCCGGGCCGCCGCCAGGGCCAGTAACCGGCAGGTGTGGCGGACATGGTGGTAGGCTTGTTCTAGGAAGGCCAGGTACAAGGCCGGCGTGATGCCCCCTGACAACGCCTGGGTCAGGACGGGAATGGCGAGGAAGCGGTCGCGGGCCGCGGTCGTGTCGGCCAGCAGGCGGTGATAGCGCGTCGGATTCATGGCAATGCCTGTGCGGTGGAATGGGTGGGGGCCAGCACGAACCGGTAAGCGGCGGCGGCCTCACGGCGACGGATACGACCGTTGCCGGTCAGCAGTCCCCGATGAAACAAGTCGGCCAAGGGCACGACGGCGTGGCGGCGGGGGCGGGCGTAGGCGGGGACCGTGGCGCAGCACTCGTTGATCAGGGCTTCGACCTGGGCCGGGGTGGCGGTATCGAACCAGGGCCGTCCGGCGGTGGAGGGAGCCAGCAACAAGGCCAACTCCATGTCGGGCCCGCCGGTCAGCAGACACAGGCCCACCCGTGGATCGCCCAAGACCAGGGATTCGATCCATTCCGGGCTGACGTTGCGGCCCCAAGGGGTGACGATGATGGTGTCCAGACGGCCGTGGACCGTCAGGTAACCATCCGCATTCAGGCTGCCGTGGTCGCCGGTGCGCCATACGCCCGGTCCCTTGGCGCGATGAGGTTTCGCATGAAGGTAGCCGCGCATGACCGGCGGGCCGGCAACGATGATTTCACCACCATTGATGGACACGGCAAGGCCGGGCAGGGGTGGTCCCGCCGTTTCGGCGCGGCGCGCGCCCGGCCGGTTCAGGCTGACCACGGAACAGCATTCCGACAGGCCGTAACCCTCATAGACGGGGATGCCCAGATTCCAGGCCCGGCGGGCCAGGGCTGGCGGCACCGCCGCCCCGCCCACGGCCACCACGCGCAGGCTGTCGGGTGTGGCACCCGCCGTGCGGGTCAATTCCTCCACCCACAGGGCCAGCAGGTGGGGCACCAGGACCAGACAGGTGGGGCGCGTCGCGGCCACGGTGGCGGCCAAGGGCGGACGGTCCCCGGTGCCGAAGCCGTCCGTCAGTGACGGCGCCAGCGTCACGCGGCCCCCGGCCAGCAGGGGAACGGCGATGGCGCACAGCGTTTCCAGCAGCAGCGCCAGGGGAACCGCCGACAGGTAGTGATCATCGGGCCCGGCGTTGACGGCGTTGGCCAGCGCACCCGCCGTCCAGGCCAGCTGGTCGTCCCCCAGACAGACGCCCTTGGGCGTTCCGGTACTGCCGGAGGTGTAGATGATCTGGGCGATCTCCGCGCCGGCCTTCGGCGGCGGTGGGGCTGATGCCAGGATGGGCGCCAGGCGGAGGGTCACGACACCCGGGAATCCGGCGGCGTCCGCCGCCGTCAGCACGTGGGTGACACCGGCGTCCCGCAGGATGTGGCGTGTCTGGTCCGGGCTGAAGAAGGGCGGCAGCGGCACCGCCGTCAGGCCCGCCTGCCACGCGGCCAACTGGCCGACCACCCAATCCACCCGGTTGCCACCGGCCAGCCCGATGACCGGATCACCGGCACCATCCGGTGAAGGCAGCGCCCGCAACTGCGCCGCCGCCCCCCAGACCCGGCGGGCCAGGGTGGCATAGTCCAGCGTCTCGGCGCCGTCGCTGAGGGCGATCTTGTCGGGCGTCGCCGCGGCGTGGCGGTGCAAGGCGTTCAAGACCTCATGCATGGGAAGGGGTCTCCCAGGCGTTGCCGCCGGCACAGACCATGGGCGCCTGGTCGTAATAGCGCCCCCACTGGCCGGCGTTCGGCAGGCGCGCGGGGTCGGCGGCTGCCAGTTCCCGCACCGGCAGGCCAAGGCGGTTCAATAGCCCGCGCAGGCGCCGGGTGGCGGTGAAGAACGACCATTCGAAGCCGACCACCTCACCAAAGCGCGCGATCTGGCAGACGAAGCGGGGGCACAGGCTCGGGCTGCGGCTGGCCAGAGTCGTCACCTCGAACACCTGGCTGCGATGCACATGCCGGCCCGCCTGGACGGACAGCACCCGGTCAACCGGGTTGTCGAGGTAGCATTCGGAAAAAAAACCGTCGCTCGAGGTGCGCAGCCCCGCGGCGCACACGGGCCTTTCGGCGGCGTCGAAGGTCGCGACCATCAGGCGGGGGAAATTCGGTAGGCGCGCGCCGAACGTGTCGCGGTACAGGTCACGGACCATGTCCTCGGCGGCGGGCCGCAGCGGATGGTCCCGCATCAGCAGTTGCAGGTTGGGGCCCTGACCGCCGGCATGGATCGCCGGGCCGGGGGCATCAGGGCTGGAAAGGCCCTGAGCGGGAACGGGCGCCGCGCCGGATGCGGATCCGGGTGATGAAACGGGAAGCGACGAGAACATCGGACCACCCTCGCTGGGTTGCTGGGCCTCGTCATGGTCGGGCCCTGGTCCCACGGGGCCGGCCCTCGGGGCCATGGCGATGGATGGATGGTAGCGATGGGGGTGTGGAGTTGTGTGGAGATGGACACGCGATCCATCTCATCTTTCAGCGCTGTATGTCCGGATTCCCGTCGGCGTCATGGCCCAGGGGCAGGTCCATCTCCACCACCAGGCCGTGGGGGTGGTTATGGCGGGCGCGTATGCCGCCCCGGTGCAATTCCATCACCCGCTTGCAGATGGTCAGCCCGATGCCGCTGCCGCCGGTGGCGCGCGCCCGTGCCTGATCGACGCGGTAGAAGGGCTCGAACAACTGATCCATGGCGTCGTCGGGCACGCCGGGTCCCTGATCAGCGACGGTGATGCGCAGCCCGCCGGTGCCCGCCCCGGCCGGATGGTCCAGGCGTTCCAGCGCCACCGCCACCGGCACGCCGGGGCTGGTGTAGAACAGCGCGTTGCGCACCACGTTCTCCACCGCCCGGCGCAGCAGGTCGGCGTTGCCGTCAAGGATCGCGGGTTGACCATCCGGGTTGAAATGGACATCGCCGGCGCGTTCCGGCACCTCGAACAGGGCGTCGTCGATCACGTCGGCGATCAGGCTGGCCAGATCCACCGGCCCGACGGCCACGGCACTGTCCGCCCCCTCCAGCTTGGCCAGCGTCAACAGTTCCGTCGCCAGGCTGGCGATGGTCGCGATCTCGCGTTCCATGCGGTCGAATTGCAGCGGCGCGTGGGCATCGGCCACCCGTCGCGCCAGGCCCAAGGCCATGCTCAGACGGGCCAGGGGCGACTTGACCTCGTGCGAGATGTCGCGGATCAGCCGGCGCTGGGCGGCGATGGCGGCCTCCAGCTCGGTGGTGCGGGCGGCCACCTTGCCTTCCAGCGACTGGTTCATGCCCTCCAGCTCCGCCATCGCGCGCTGCAGCGTTTCGGTCATGCGGTTGAAGGACTGGGCGAGGAACCCCAGCTCATCCTCGCTGGAGACGGGGACCCGGATGTCCAATCGGTCGGTGTCGGCGATCTCGCGTACCACCCGGGTCAGGTCGCTGACCGGCGCCGTCAGGCGCCGCGCCAGCCAGCGCACGGAAATGACGATGGGCAATCCCAGGCACAAACCCAACAGCACCAAATCCAGCGCCACATGGCGCAAGGGCCGGGTGACGGTCGGCACGTCTTGGGCCACCACCACTTGCCAAGCCCGCAGCAACCCGTCGTGGGTGACCGAGCGGCCGATGATATAGGCGTTCGCGCCCGTCGGCGGATTGGCCGAATCCAATCCGGCCTGCCGGGCCAGGGCGGCCGGGCTGGCCGACAACACGTCCACGCCCGGGCCCAGGCGGAGCAGGACCGTTCCGGTATCCAGCCCGTACAGCAAGGTTTCCAGCGCGGGCCAGGGCAGGGTGACCACCAGCGTGCCCAGGCGGAAGTCCGGCGCGAAGGTTCCGAGGATGGGGATGGCCAGGGCCACGGTCCAACCCCCGGAAATGGGATCGCGATGCTTGTCGAGGAAGGTTGGCGCCCGCCCCTCCACCCGCCATTCCGGCGGCAGCGACCGGAGACCACCTGGGGTGGGAGCGGTGGGCGGCTTGACGGCGGGGAGGGGGTGCGGGCTGGAACTGGCGATCAGCGTGCCGGCGGTATCGAAGGCATAGATGTCGCCCGGCAGGTCATAGAGGCGCTTCAGCCCCTCCAGCGCGGCCGTCACCCGCTTGTCCACGTCGCCGGACACCAGATCGTTCATCACCTCAAGTTGCGACCAGGCCGTCAGGTTGTCGGCCAGGGCGTCGATGCGGGTGGCCAGCCGTTCGTATTTCAGGTCCGCCAGTTGGTTCAGGGCGCCGGTGCCGGCCTCCATCAGGCCGTTGCGGATACCGGAATAGACCACCAGGGCGGTCGCGACATAGGTGACGACATAGATGGCCATCAAGGCCGCCAGGATCTTGGCGCCGATGGACCGGGTGATCAGTCGCATCATGGCGGACCACCATTGTTGGGGCTCCAGCCATCGGGAACGGTGACGCGGGCCACGACGTGCACGTCAGCGGGCAGCGGGATGCCGCCGCTGACATACCCCACGGCGCCGGGCACGCGTTCGACGAAGGCCAGGACCGACTGCTCGGATTCCTGCACCAGGGGCGGGAACTTGCCCCGGAAGTGCATTTCATTCCAGTAGGCGGCCAGACTGCCGGGGTCCTGGCGCAGCACCAGGGTGGTGAATTTGCGGCGGAGGTCGCTGGCGATCTCGCGGTTCACAGGCACGATGGGATGGCCGTCAGGCCAGACGGTGGTGCGCAGCAGGTAGATCGCCGCCACCTCGCCGACGCCGATGGAGCGCGTCAGGGCGACCGAGGGATGGGCGATGATCACGATGTCTTCCGCCCGGACGGGGCCGGCCAGCGCCAATCCGGAGAGAAGCAGCGCCATCAAGCGGTGGCGTGGCATCCTCGCCACCGCTAAAACAGCACCGACCAGGAGGCGAACAGCCCGGTGGGATTGACCGGCCGCCCCCCGACGTTCTGCACATATTCCAGCTTGAAGACCATCGCCGGATGGGGGCGATAGGCCACGCCGCCCAGGAGGTCCTGGGCCGCGGCGTCTTGCAGGCGGCCGCTGTAGATCTCGTACCAACCGTAGACGGACCACTGGTCATCCAGCGCGTATGAGGGCGACAGGAAGCCGCCCCATTCCCGGGAACGCGTCCGCGTGCCGGGTCCCGACAAGGTTGAGTATGTCCATTCCCCCTGAAGGGTCAACCGGTCGACCGTATAGTGCCCATCCAGCCCGTAGAGGTGCTGCTCCGTCCCCTGGTCATCGACGGAGCGTTGAAACGACAGGCCCACCTTGTCCAGCAGGGCCAGGGGCACGCTGACATGGGCGCCCTGGACCAGACGGTAGCGGTTATCGACGATGCTGTCGGGGCGGGCGGAAAGCTCCTCCGCCGGTTGCCAATAGACCTGGATGTCGGGCAATGCCGCCGCCGGGTCGGCGTATAGGACGGACAGGCCCGTCGCGTATTCGCTGAAGTTGCGATACGTGACGGCCGGTCGCACGGTGGACAGCACCAGCGGGGCCGCGTGGATCTGGTTCCATTCGCCGACGGGTGCCAGCATCTTTCCGGCGCGCAGGGTGAACCCGTCGGGCAGGTAGATGTCGTTGTAGACCCGTTCCAGGACGACGTAGCCGTCACGATGCCGATCGCCGTCGCCACCCCACCGCGTGAGATCCAGTCCCGTCAGTTCCGCTTCCACGAACGGATTGACCAGGGAGGTGACGTGGCCGCTGATGAACAGGCTGAGGTCGTCTATCGCCAGCGATTTGTGTCCCTGGTCGGGCAGGGCGGCGGTGACGCTGGAGTAGCCCGCCAGATTGATCGGCCCCAGCTCCAACCCCTGGCCCAGCTGGTAGTCGTCAATGCCGGCCTGGGCCGGCGCCGCCAGCAGCAGGCCCGCCGTCAAGGCCAGAGACGCCAGGAGGGGGGACGCCAGAAGGGCGCGCGTCAGGCGGGCGGCTGGGGGGCGGCGGCGCACGGCGGGGATCACGGGACCGATACGGCGTAGATATAGCCGGCGTTGCGCACGGTCTTGATGCGCTGTTCCTGGTCGCCGGCGGGTCCCAGCTTGCGCCGGACCTTGCTGACCAGGGTATCGACGTTGCGGTCGGCGGTCGCCGAATGATGGCGGCCGAAGGCCGCCACCGACAACTCATCCCGGCTGACGATCCGGCCGGCGTTGCGCAACAGATGTTCCAGCAGGCTGAATTCGGCGGAGGTCAGATCCAGGCGCCGGTCCTCGCACCACGCGCTTCGCGCGGCGGGGTTCAGGCGGACCTCGCCCACCTGCACGTCGCCATTGGACCGACTGCCCTGGCCGGTGCGGCGCAGGACGGCGCGGATGCGGCCGACCAGCTCGCGGGGATTGACCGGCTTGGACACATAATCGTCGGCGCCGATCTCGAAACCGACGATGCGGTCGACGTCGTCGTCCCGCGCGGTCAACATGATGACCGGAACCATCGACCGTTGCCGAAGACGCTTCAGGACATCGAAGCCGGATAGGGCGGGCAGCATGACGTCCAGGACGATAAGATCCTGGCGTTCGGGATCGCGGCGAAAACAGGTGGCGCCGTCATGCGCGAGGTCCACGGCGAATCCTTCCTGTTCCAGGTATTCGCGCAGCATTTCGGCAAGGGCGACGTCATCGTCAACGATCAGGATACGGTCCATGCACGTCAATCTACAGTCGGTGCGACGGTCGGCGCCAGAGGGCGGTTACCAGGGGGGGGCGGTTGCCAGGGGCGCTGTTGACGGCGGGTGGTTGACCGGCGCGCCCGGGTGGGCGGGGGGCTCGCCAAGCGAACCGGTCAACGCATCCCGGCCCGGGATCCGCCCGGCGAGCGCCGCCGGTCACGGAACCCGTTTCGGGACAGGGCTGGTCAGAGGATGGCCTCAGGCCAAGATGTTGACGTTGTTGCCACGGTCCTTGTCGACCACGCCCGGAACGTCCCGATCACCGTCGTGGTCGGAGTCCTGGGTCGCGGCCGGCGCGGGTGCCGCGGCCGCGGCCGTCGGGGTGGCGGACTGCAGCGGGGTATAGGCGGCGGAACCGCCGATGGAGGAAATATTCATGATGAGCACTCCTTGGCGGGTCCGAATGGGCTGATCCGACTGCGAACCCGCAAGACCGATTATAGCCGCTCGCCCCTCCGCTGATTGTGGAGTTTTGTCGACTTCTATGGCGTCTGATCCACAGCTCCCGCGACAATGATGCAAACAGCGGGGCGTCCCGGCGGTCGTGGGCCCCGTTGACCCCGGCCCGGTCAGCGGGCCGGTTCCGCCGCCTTGTTGGCGTGCGTGGAGGTCCGCAGGCGCGGGCGGGGCTCCATCCGCCCCAGCAGCACCAGCATGGCCGCCGGCGGCAGGCTTAGCGCCAAGGCCGCCAGCCATTGAATCCGGCCGGCCTGGTCGAGGGATGGGGGCAGCGCGGCGCGCGGGTCGAAGCCGGTGAACGCCAGGGCGTGCAGCACCAGGAAGGTGGTGACGGCGGCGGCGACGTCGAGCAGGAAATGGAAGGAGGCGTAGTAGCTGGCGGCGGGAACGTCGGCGTTGCGGGCGGCATGGCTGTCCAGCAGCCGCCCCAGCAAGGCACGGATGAGAATGAACTCGGTGCCGTTGACCAGGCCCCGCAGGACCGCCAGCGCGATGAAGGGCGCCAGCCGTCCATGCGGCAGGAAGGCCAGCCCGATGGCACCCGCCACCTGCAGCAGGGCGATCAGGCGCAAGGTCGGCACGGTGCCCAGTCGGCGATGGACCGCCAGCCACGGGGGGATGGAAACCAGGCCGCAGGCGAACTGCAGCAGCATCAGGGTCATGCCCCAATCCCCCAGGCCCAGGCCGGCCCGGACCAGGAACAGGTAAAGTGCCGCCTCCACGGCGGTATAGACGCCCATGGCCGCGAATAGGGCGGCCACGGGGGCGAAGTCGGCGCCTCGCAGTGGCAAGACATAGATGCGCCACACCTGGCGAAGCGACAATCGGCTGGGCGTCGCCGGCCGTTCCGGGACCCTGCGGGCCAGGAAGACCAGGCTGACCGGCAGGGTGACAAGGATCAGGCTACCGGCGAAGATCATGTGCGGCGCCACACCCGCGACCGGCCACACCTGTTCGGAAATGGCGGGTGCCAGCGAGAACAGGATCATGGCGCCATAGCCGATGAACTGGCGCATGCCGAAGATGCGGGCGCGCTCGTCAGCCCGGGCGCTGATTTCCAGGGACCAGGCGCCATGCGGCACGTTGATCATGGTCCATCCGGTGCACAGCACCACCATGGCCAGGACGAGGCACCAGGCAGGCAGGTCCGGCCTGGCGAAATAGATGGTCGCGGTCGCCGCCATGACCCCAGGCGTGGCCGCCACCATCCATAACTTACGGCGGCCGAAGCGGCTGGATGTCGCGTCGGACAGGGCGCCGATCAAGGGCGCGATCAGGGTTTCCCAGAGACGGACGACGGACAGCAATGTCGCGGTCATGCCCAGCGACATTCCGAAATGCTGGGTGAAGTAGCTGGGGAAGACGACGGTTATGGACCAGTAGAAGCCAACGAACGCGATGCCCGGGGCTGATAAAACAGTGATTTTTCCCCAAGTAAAGATTGGGCTCGGCCGGTTGTTCTGCACGTTCTGGCCCTGGTCGCGGATCAGGCGGGCGGGATCATGAAGCCAACCGGGCAACGATGATTGTTAATTTTTTGGGTCCAGCCAGGCGTGCAGGCTGGCAACCACGGCGGCGGTGGCGGCGACTTGATCGGGGTGTTCGCCCGCCAGCATCGTTTGACCAAGGCTGGCCATGGCGAACGCCTGATTGGTCAGGGCGTCGTGGTCATGAGGCGCGCCGGTCTTGGCGGTCAGGTAACGATTGACGTTTTCGCCCCGGCGGCGGCGCATGGCGGCGGCGCATGCCACCAGTTCCGGCGCGCGTGTCGCCGCCAGGGCGATGGCGAAGGTGCCTCTGGCGATCGGTGCCGGGCTGTACGCGTCATCGCCGGGCACGACCGTGGACGAAGCGGACGGCAGTGAGTCCAGCTGCCGCCACATCTGGCGGATGATCCCTTCAAGGCCGGCCTTCAGCAGGTCCTCCTGCCGGCGAAAATGATAGGCCAGGGTGGAGACGGGGACGTCCGCCGCCTTGGCCACGGCGCGATGGGTCACAGCCTCCGCCCCCCGCCGGACGATCAGGATGGCCGCGTGGGCCATGGCCTTGATCTCCAACGGGTTGTGGAACAGTTGGGCCCGGTCCAGGGCCACGGTGTCGGGCAACTGCGCCGACTCGTCATAGAAGACCTGGAACAGGCGCAGGTCGGCCGCCCTCTCCGCCACCGGCGCACGGGGGCCGCACAGTCGCCGGAGTGTCAGCTTGCGCAGCCAGGCATAGGGGGAGTGTGATCCCAGGGCCAAGGAGAAGGCGGTTTCATCAATGCTATAGGCGTGCAGCAAGGCGGCCAGATTGACGGTGGGCGGCGCCCTATGCGGCGCGGCGGCGGCACATAGTTGGCGCCAAAAGGCCTGCCGTGTTTCCAGCCACGGCCCCAGCGCCGCGCGGACCGTGTCATCCCAGGCGCTGGCCTGGACCAGTTCGCAGAAGAACAGCGTCCGGGTGGGGTGATCCCGCGTCAGCCCGTCGACAACCGCCTCCGCGATATCGGCCAAGGCGGTGCCGCTCAGGCCGGCCACCCCCTCAATCCTCCGCGTCCAGGCGTGCCAGAACATCCGCTCCTGCCGATGCGCCGCGTCGATCAACTGGGTGATCAGGTGTTCCTTCTTGCCGAACCGGTAGGTGAGCGACGACAGGCTGACACCAGCCGCCGCCGCCAGCCGCCGCAGGCTCAACGCGCCCACCCCCTCCTGCGCGACCAGGGTCAGGCTAGGAAGCAGCATGTCCGTACAACTGTTCTGTTCTGGTTCAGTCATGGGGTCCGGAGAAGGTTCTCGGTCGCCAGGGGACGACATCACTATACGCGTCCAGTGGTCGCGTCGTTCAGGAAAATACCCAATTTTAAGGCGAAAATCCAGTAACGACTGTTAGCATCTGGCTCAAATTCCCGGCGGCGAGCGGATCTTCGCTGGTGCTGCCAAGCTCTGCACTCAGGCGTGAAATCCGTACATGTGTCACAATCTCTTCACTCGGCGCTTCTGGGGACGTGGGTTAAAAGCCGCGGGACCATGCACGGCACCGCCCCGCCGTCGCCCCTTTCGAGCCCCGGGAAAACATCAATGTGGAAGAATCGGATCACCGCCCTGATGGGCGCCACCATGCTGGCCACGTCTGGCGTCAGCGCCGCCGCGATAGCGGCCGAGGGCTCCCAGTCCCAGGTGCTGGATGAGATCGTGGTGACGGCGCAGCGCCGTGAGGAAAGCCTGCAGGAAGTTCCCATCTCCATCACGTCCCTCAGCGGCAAGGCCCTTGAGGAATCAGGCTACCAGTCGGTGACGGACCTGCAATACATGGTCCCGGGCCTGCAGTACGATCCCACCCAGGGCGCCGCCTTCCAGATTCGCGGCGTGGGCAGCGAGTCCTTCGATTTCTCCAACGAGAAGTCGGTCAGCATTGTGGTTGACGACGTGGTGATGGACGGTCAGCGCGACAATGGCATGACCGGGCTGGACGATATCAAGCGCGTCGACGTACTGATGGGCCCCCAGGGCACCCTGTTCGGCAAGAACGCCACCTCCGGCGTCATCGCCATCACCACCAACGATCCGGAACTGGGCCGCTTCTCCGGCAAGGTCAGCGCCAGCTATGGCGAGAACAACGACAAGATCGACAGCGCGCGGGTGAACGTACCGCTGGGTGACAAGGCCGCGCTGCGGTTGTCGACCTTCTACCAGGGCCAGGACGGCCATGGCGAATACAAGGTCCTGCACCAGTCGCTGGGGTCTTTTGAAGACTACGGCACCCGCGCCAAGCTGCTGGTCCAGCCGACGGACACCCTGGAAATCCTGGCCGCCGGCGACTACGCCCACCATTGGGACAGCACCATCCGCACCGCGGTGTCGGGTGCGCCGGCCACGGTCACGGCCCACGAGATCGCCCTGGGCGTCACCCCGGGGCCGGAGAATGTCGACAGCGCCGACGGCTCCAAGGGCCAGATCACGACGGATGAATACGGCGGGTCGGTGCGCGTGAAAGCCGACATCGGCAGCGATACCCTGACCGCCATCACCGCCCTGCGCTATACGACCTATAACAACGACACGCCGGCCGATTTGCTGCCGGGCAACATCTACGCCTACATCCCCTACAACCAGGGGCGCCTGGACACGACGAAGTTCAGCGAGGAAATCCGCTGGGCCTCGCCCACCGGGCAGTTCCTGGAATATCTCGGCGGTGTCTTCTTCAACGTCCTGACCGCCGACCAGACCCAGTTGCAGCTTTATACGGCGGGCCAGCCCCTGGTGAACGCCGCTGGCCAAAAGCTGACCAGCTTCTACAGCACGACCTCGCCCTACGGCAGCGGCAACGAGGCGCGTTTCAAGTCGCGCAACCGCACGGCCGCCGCTTTCGGCCAGGTCAAGCTGAACCTGACCGACAAGGCCAGCATCGCCTTTGGTGGACGCTTCAGCGACGACCGTAATTCACAGGGCCTGACCTTCCCCACCGCCGACGTCGACGCCATCACGGGGGTCAAGACCACGGTCATCGGTACCAGCAAGGTCCCCTACCTGACCCACGGATCGGTCTCGGGCCAGGACTTCTCCTACCGCATCTCGCCGCAGTACAAGTTCAACGACGACGTCATGGTCTATGCCACCTATTCCACCGGCTACAAGCCGGGCGGCGTGGCTTTCGTCGGCAGCCTGTACGACCCTTACAAGGCGGAAACGGTCAAGAGCTACGAAGTCGGTGTGAAGTCGGAACTGTTCGACCGGCGCCTGCGCGTGAACTTCGATCTGTTCCAGGAGGACTTCACCGATTTCCAGGCCTCGATCCTGACCAATGTCCCGGGCGCCGTGGTCCAGCAGGTGGTGATCGGCAACGCCGGTGGCCTGACCAGCAAGGGGGCGGAACTGAACGTCGCCTGGCGGGCCACCGACGCCCTGACGCTTAACGGATCGGTGACCTACACCGACGCCGCCTTCACCGATTACGTCTACAACACCACGACCGACTACACCGGGACCAAGCTGACCAACTCCCCGCGCTGGATGACCACGGTCAGCGCCAACTATGACCAGCCGATCGCGGAGGACATGACCTTCCACGGCACCGTCAGCTACAGCTACCGTTCCACCATGTTCACCGTGGTTGGCGAGCCGGCATATTCGCGCACGCCGGGGTATGGTCTGGTCAATCTGCGCGCCGGCGTCAGCCTGGACGACGATGCCCTGCAACTGGGCGTCTACGCCAAGAACCTGTTCAACACCTACTTCTCCACCGGCTGGCAGATGTACGGATCCTTGGGCCTGCTGCACTACACCTCGCTGGATGCGTACCGCACCGTGGGTGTCTTCGCCCAATATTCCTTCTGATCCCGCCGAACGCACGGACACCCGGAAATGAAGAACCGATTTGTCGTGGCCGCCCTGTCCGGGCTGGCAATGACCGTCGCCGCCCACGCCGGTGCGCAAACCACTTCGGCGGCGGGGGAGTATGCCAACGCTCCCGACAGCCTGAAGATCAACCAGCTGCAGGTCCTGGGCACCCATAACAGCTACGCCATGCCGGTCGACCCCCGGGTGCTGGCCCTGGCCGCACCAGGCTTTGAAAAGATGGTGGCCGCCCTGCGACAACTGCCGGCGGAGCGCCGCGCCCTGTTTGAGGAGGAGCATCCCAACCCGATAGGCATCCTTGAAGCCTTGAATTATGCGCACCCCGATCTGAAGACGCAGTTGGAGGAGGGGGTGCGCAGCCTGGAAATCGACGTCAATCCCGACCCCAAGGGCGGCACCTTCAGTGATCCCGTGGCCTATCGGATGCTGCGCGCCCAAGGCGTCACCGATCTGCTGCCCTTTGATGCCACCGGCCTGGACAAGCCGGGCTACAAGGTGCTGCACATTCCCGATGTGGATTTCCGCAGCCATTGCCCCACGCTGACGCTGTGCCTGCGGCAGATCCGCGATTGGTCGGATGCCCATCCGCGCCACGGGCCGCTGTTCATCATGCTGGAGGCCAAGGTGGACGACGCGTCGCCTCTGCCGAACGCGACGCGCACCGTGCCGTTCGACGCCAAGCTGTTCGATGATCTGGACACAGAGATTCTGTCCGTCCTGGGGCGTGAACGTCTGATCACCCCCGATGACGTGCGGGGCCGTCATACCACCTTGAACCAGGCGGTGCGGGCGGGCGATTGGCCGACCCTGAAGGCCGCGCGGGGCAAGATCATGTTTTTCATGATCACCGCGTCGGGCCCGGCCGGCACGCTGGCCTACCTGGACGGCCACCCGTCGCTGAAGGGGCGCGTCGCCTTCCTGCGGGCGGAGCCGGGGGAGGACCACGCGGCCGTGCTGCTGATGGACAACGCCCTGGTGCGCGCCGACGACATCCGTCGCTATGTGAAGGAGGGATACATCATCCGGTCGCGGTCGGACATCGAGACCTATGAGGCCAAGGTGAACGACATGGGGCGGGCGAAAGCCGCCTTCGCCAGCGGCGCGCAGATCGTTTCCACCGACTTCGAACATCCCGGCAACGCCTATGGTACCGATTATGTGGTCCGCCTGCCGGACGGGGGGCCGGTCCGCTGCAATCCCGTGCTGGCGCCCAATTGCAAGCCGACGCCGACCGCCCCGCCGAGGTGATCGGCACTACAGCCAATATTTCCATAACGTATATTATCGGCTCTTTATGAGTTTCAACCAGATTGAAGTGTCAGGGCACAGGGCACTGCGCGAGGTGGAAGTGTCAGTGCCGGGGCGGGTGATGATTTGCGGATCCCCGCACGTCATCGCAGACCTGATCACCGGTCGCCGCCCGGCGATAGAGACTGCGGAGCCGGCGATCAACCGCTATTAATTGCCCGCTTCAAGCCCTTAAATTGAAGGAAGGACTGACCATGACCATCACCCGCATCGATCAAGGCCCGCGCATGAGCCAGGCCGTGATCCACGGCGACACCGTCTATCTCGCTGGCCAAGTCGGCAATCCCGGCGACAGTGTGACGGAACAGACCAAGACCGTCCTCGCCAGCATCGAATCCCTGCTGGCGCGGGCCGGCAGCAGCAAGAACCACCTGCTCGCCGCCACCATCTGGTTGGCGGACATGGCCGATTTCGCCGAGATGAACGCCGTGTGGGACGCCTGGATCGCCGGCGTGCCGGCCCCGACCCGCGCCACCGGTGAGGCCAAGTTGGCCGCCGCCGGTTACAAGGTCGAGATCATCATCACCGCCGCCAAGGCCTGACGGTCCGGTGAGGCGCCGCCGCTTGGACGGTGGCGCCTCCCATGGACAGCGGGAAAATCAGCGACCAATCCGTCCCTACGCCGGAAGCACGTCCCAGCGGGCCTTGTTGAACTGTCGGATCAGGTTGGGGTCCATGTTGGTGTGCTGGGCCACCAATTCCGGTGGGGTGCAGGCCAGCCATTGCGCCAGCGAGACCTCCTGGAAGCGGTCGGCCTTGAAGATTTCCAGGAACACCAGATCGTCGGTGCCGGTGTTCTGGACATAGTGGCCGAAGCTCTTCTTGACGTAACCGAGATCCCCGGGGCGGAAGTCGGCGGTCTGCGCCCGGGGGCCGGTGCTGAACACCGTCATACGTCCCTGCCCCTTCAGGTAGTACTGCCATTCATCGGCGTTGGGGTGCCAGTGCAACTCCCGCAGTCCGCCGGGCTTGATCGTCACCAAGGCGGCGGCGATGGTCTTGCTGACCGGGAAGTTGCGGGTGTCGACCACTTTGACCGAGCCGCCGCGCGTCACCCGCGTGGGCTTCATGGTGCCCATGGAGAAGGTGAACTCGAACTCCGGCTCACCCAGTGGCGACTTCACGGCCTTCTGCACCTCCTCCAGCGGCGGGATCGGGTCCTTGGCCTGGTAGATCCACAGGTCATCCACGGGAATGTTCCGAAAGGCGCTTTGCGGCAAGCCGAAATTATCGGCCAGCACTTCCGGCGGGGTGTGGGCCATCCATTCCGTCAACAGCAGCGTGTTGAATTCCGACGCCCGGCCATTGTCGAACACCAGGGTGAATTCCGCGCCGCTGGTGCCGATGCCCTGCAATGAATGCGGCAGGCCGGGGGGGAAGTACCACAGGTCCCCTTCCCTCACGTCGCGCACGGCGGGGCGGCCGTCGGCGTCGATGACGGTGATGCGGCATTTGCCGTCCGTCATCACCGCCCATTCCGCCTGCTGGTGCCAATGCAGTTCGCGCACGCCCCCGGGCCCGAGCCGCATGTTCACGCCCGACACCGCCTCGGAAATGGCGAAATCGGCCTGCGTCACCTCCCGCGCCCAGCCGCCGTCCTGGATGCGCTTGTGCGCGTTGTTGAAGGAGGCCCAGAACAGGTCCATGCCGGCCACGTCGGTGGCGGGCGGGTCCTGGAAGGACGGGAACTGGTTGGCCAGCGCCGAATTTTGCGGCCCCGGTTCCTGCCCCGCGATGGGGTTGCTGAGGTTGACGCGGCCCTGGGCCGGGCGGTCGGGGTTGCCGAAGGTGGCGGCACTGGCGGAGCCGGCGGCGGCGGCCGCCGCGACGGCGCAGGCCGCGATGATGTTGCGCCTGGTAAAGTCTGTCATGACAGGAACCTCGGGCAAGGCACGGCGGGTCCCGTTCATACACCCCTCCATACCAATGTATGGTTTCGGGGTGGGCACGGGACTGCTGTGATCTTCTGGGACGATTTGTCGCCGGGTGGCCAGCCATCCGTTCCGATGACTTGATCCCGGCCCGCCAACTATGGCTTAAGTCGACGAACGATTTGCAGTAATAACAGTCATTACTGAGGGGAATGACCCCGTGTTCGATCTCCACCAGCTGCGCACCTTCCTGGCCGTGGCCGAGGCCCGCCATTTCACGGCGGCGGGCACGGCGCTGGGCATAAGCCAATCGACCGTCAGCCAGCACATCCGCCGGCTGGAGCAAGCCTGCGGCCGCCAGCTGTTCGAGAGGGACACGCATACCGTGGCGCTGACGGCCGACGGTGCCGTCCTGGCGGAATTGGCGCGCGACATCGTGGGCCTCAGCCAGCGGGCGGCGGACTATTTCGCCGACAGCGCGCCGCGCGGCCGGGTGCGGCTGGGCGTGTCGGACGACCTGACCCTCACCCGCCTGGCCGACCTGTTGCGCGACGTGGGCCGCGCCAACCCGAATCTGGGGGTGGAACTGACGGTGGGCCTTACCAGCGCCCTGTACCAGAAGCTGGATTCCGGCCGCCTGGACCTGGTGTTCGCCAAGCGCCAGCCGGGCGATGACCGGGGCGTCCTGATCCATCGCGAACGCCTGGCCTGGCTGGCCCACCGGGAATTCACCCTGGGCACCGACGAGGCCGTGCCCCTGGTGCTTTACCCCAACTCCAGCATCACCAGCACCCTGGCGCTGGAGGCCCTGAACGGCGTCCAGCGGCCCTGGTTCGTCGCCTGCTCCAGTGAGACGCTGGCGGGGTTGCGGGCGGGCACGCAGGCTGGACTGGGGGTGATGGCGCAGTCTCCCCTGCTCATGCGGGCGGCGGGGTCGGACCTGGTGGTGGTGGACGGGCGCGCGGCCCTGCCACCCCTGGCGGAGGTGGAGTTCGTCGTGCTGGGTCGCAGCCGCCGGCTGCAGGGCGCGCCCGGGGCCTTGGCCGACCTGATCATGGAAAAGGGTCCGGGCCTCTGGGCCTGAGACACAAAACCAGAAACCCTGGGCGGAAAACTCAAGACTGGGCGACCACCCGCAGGCGGCCGTCGCCGTCCACCACCGGCATCAGACGTTCATAATTGGGCACCAGGGGATGGTGGGTCTCCATCGGCTGGTGGTGGGTGGCGGAGATCACCGCGATGGCGGCGCCCGCCGCGTCCCCGGCCGCGATTCCGGCGGGCGCATCCTCCCACACCAGGCAGTCCGTCGCCGCCACCTCCAGCCGGCGGGCGGCCAGCAGGAAGGGATCGGGTGCGGGCTTGCCGCGTCTGACGTCATCGGCGGTGATCATCATTGGCGGCGGCGTCAGGCCCGCGGCCGCCAACCGCACCAGGGCCAGCGCCCGGGGGGCCGAGGTCACGATGGCCCAGCGCTGTGGCGGCAGGGCCGCCAGGAAGGCTGACGCGCCAGGGATCGCGACCGTGCCGGCCACATCGTCGATCTCATCCCGGGTCAGTTGGGCGGCCTCCGCCTCCACGTCCGTGCCGGGTGCCGCCCAGCGGCGGATGGTCTCCACCGCGCGCACGCCGTGCATGGTCGCCAGAATGGCGGTCGGATCCTGGCCGTGGCGCACCGCCCAGCGTGTCCACGCGCGGTTGGCGGACGCGATGCTGTCGATCAGGGTGCCATCCATGTCGAACAGGAAGGCGGCGAAGGAGCGGTCGGGGTGGGGTATCGGGGGCATGCGGGATCCGGCGGGCGGGACAGGGGGCGCCATCCTGCGGTGGTGGCGGCCCCCTGTCGACGTCCGCGAACGCACGGCACCGAAGACGTGGACAGGGGCATGGTCCGGCGGGTGGGCCCGGATGGACCGAGGTCAGACCGGCAATGGATTGGCCGATGACACGCGGTCACGGCCATGCGGGGCGGCGAAATCCAGGGCGGGCCCCACGGGCACGATGCCGGTGGGGTTGATGGACCGGTGGCTTTCGTAGTAGTGGCGCTTGATATGCTCCAGGTTCACGGTCGCGGCCACGCCCGGCAGTTGGAAGAGGTCGCGCAGGTAGGCCGACAGGTTGGGATAGTCGGCGATGCGGCGGATGTTGCATTTGAAGTGGCCGACATAGACGGCGTCGAAGCGCACCAGGGTGGTGAACAGGCGAATGTCCGCCTCCGTCACATGGTCGCCGGTCAGGAAGCGGCGGCTGGCCAACCGCTCGTCCAGCCAGTCCAGGGTGTTGAACAGGGGGGCGACGGCCTCTTCATACGCGGCCTGGGTGGTGGCGAACCCCGCCTTGTAGACCCCGTTGTTGACGGTGTCATAGATGCGGCTGTTCAGCGCGACGATCTCCGGCCGCAACGCCACCGGATAATAGTCACCGGGCGTGGCGCCCACGCCGTCGAACGCGGTGTTCAGCATGCGGATGATTTCGGAGGATTCGTTGTTCACGATGGTCCGCCGCTGCTTGTCCCATAGCACCGGCACGGTGACCCGGCCGGTGTAGTGGGCGTCCGCGGCAAGATAGACCTGATACAGCGCGTGGGCGCCGTTCACCGTGTCCGGCACGGTGCCGGGCCCTTGCGTGAAGGTCCACCCCTCCTCCAGCATGCGCCAGTGGACGACGGAGACGCTGATGGCGTCCTCCAGCCCCTTGAGCGCCCGCAGGATCAGGGTGCGGTGCGCCCAGGGACAGGCCAGGCTGACATACAGGTGATAGCGTCCGGGTTCGGCCTTGAAGCCCCCTTCCCCACTGGGACCGGCGGCGCCGTCGGCCGTCACCCAATGGCGGAAGGCGCTGTCCTTGCGCACGAAGCGGCCGCCGGTCGATGTGGTTTCATACCAGACGTCGCGCCATTCACCATCAACCAGCAATCCCATATCCATCTCCGCGATCCTGGGCCGGTCGCCCAGGGGGGCGCCAGCCGTCCGCCCATACATAGCCCCGAAGGGCGGCGGGCGTCAGGGGCATAATCCTGCGCCTGTCGTTCAGGAATGCGGAACGGTGTGGCGGATGCCAATGCCACCGATCGGCAATTTCATCGTGGATGAGGTGGCGTGGCGCATGGCGTTGGACTTGGCCTCCGAGGTGAAGCGCCTGACCGTCAAGCCTGGCCATCAGCGTTCACCGCGAAAGTATTTCCACCGTGCCGTGCTTCTTTGAGGGGAACCGCGCCGTTTCCGTCACTAAGTGGTCCTATCCTGGCCTGTGTATAACTTTAGTATGAATTCCGCGCCATGAACCGATGACGCGCTTCCTGAGATTAATCTAGGCCATGGCTATGCCTATGTTCCCACCACGACCCTGTCCCTCCTGCACAAAACCCACCGTGCCCAGCATGGCTGATTTGGCTAAGAGTGCCCCCTTTATCTGTCCCAACTGCGGGGCGGAGGTTTATGCGAAGTGGACTTTCATTCTGCTCATCCTGTCGCTTGAGCCGTTCGTCTGGCTGATCATACTGCTGTTCGCTTTCGCGGCATTGGCTCTGGGGCGATATCTGCCGGGCGTCGTTGTCGTCGCCATCTTGGTGGCGGGAGCCATTTTGTGGATTGTGGCGACCAAGCTACTTTGGCCGTTGGGGGTGAAGAAGGACAATGCCAAACGGGGTGACGCGCCCGCTATGCGTCCGTCGGGAGGGAGGACCGGATCATTGCCGACCCGGCCCTCCTGACACTGTTGGGCTTTACACCCCCGTCTCCGGCGGCTTCGGCCGTTTGACCAGCTGGTCCAGCCCGCCCTGGGCCATCAGCAGGCTGACCAGGGCGTCGACCAGGGTGCCGTGGCCAGCCTCGTTGCCGCCCAGGGCCACGGTGGGCACCAGGGGCACCTTGGCCTGGGTGATGGCGCCGCTCAGCATGGCGGCCACCTCCTTGGACAGGGCCATGTCGGCGCCGCCGAAGGCGTCGACCTGGGCCTTGGCGGCCTGGGCGTTGGCCTCGCCGATGGCGGCCACGCGGTCGGCCTCGGCCCGGCCCTCGGTGCGGGTGCGCATGGCCGTGGCCTCCGCCATCACCTTGGTCGCCTCCGCCTCCTGGGTCTTGCGGGCCAGCTCGGCGCGGCCGTGGTTCTGCGCGACCTCGATGGAGACGGAGGACTTGGTCAGGTCGCCCTGGGCCGCCGCCCTGGCCTCCGCCGCGCGCAGTTCCAGTTCCTTGGCGGCGGCCACCTGCTGGCTTTCATAGGTCTCCACCTTCTCCCGCGCCACCTGGCGGGCGCGCAGCTGTTCGAAGATGGTGTCGATGTGGGTGTCGCCCTTGGCGGCGCGCGGCGTGCCGATCATCACCTCCTTCACGTTCAGGCGGTATTTGGCGAAGCGGGCGCTCATCGCCGCCAGGGCCTCGCGCTGCACGTCCGCCCGCTGGTTGACCAGTTCGATCAGCGTGCGGCTCTGCGCCGCATCCTTGAACCAGGCGCTGACCATGGGATCCAGGGTCTGTTCCACCAGCTTCTTGATGTCGGCGAACTGCTGCACCACCCAGGGGGCGTCGTCGTAACCGATGTGGACGACGATGGACAGGGGCAGCACCGGCTCGAACGCGTCCTTGGTGATCAGCTTGATCTCCGCCAGGTTGTCGTCGAAGCCGTGGGCCTCGCTGCGCCCCTCGATCCAGCGCAGGACGAAGTTGGTGGTCGGCACCGTGCTGACCTTCACGGCGTAGGGGTTGATGGCGTACTTGCCGGGGTGCAGCGGCGTGCGCCAGACGCCGCGCTGCCCCTGCTCCACCAACTCGCCATGCTTGTGGTCCATGCCCGACACGTCCAGCCCGCGCGGCCCGGTGAAGCTGACCACCACGCCGACATTGCCGATCTCCACCTGGGTTTTGGGCCGCACCTCCACCGTGGCGAACAGGCGGTTGATGTAGTAGGTGCCCTCCACCAGCACCTGCTCCTGCCGGCCCCGGCGGCCGCCGGCGGCCAGGAAGGTCTCCGGATCCTGGAAGGAGTTGTGGAAGGTGGCGCCGTCACCGGCGTGGGTCCCCACCGTGGGGGCGATGATCTCGCCATGGTCCAGCGCCGGGCCGTCATGGACGGTGACGACGCCCACCGCGTCCTCATGGTCACGGATGATCAGCGGGCGGAAGCCGTCGCGCTGCTCGATCAGCTGGCGCATGGTTTCAACGGCGCGCGCGTCGCTGGCGTCGCCCAGCACCACGGCATGGGTGGCGGATTCGGTGAAGACGATGAACTGTGCCGTGTTGATGGCGTAGACGCCCTCGCGCAGGATGCGGCGTTGGGGGCCGCGCTGGCCGCCTTGCTGCAGGAAGGCGCGGGCGTTCTCCACCCCCACCCCGTTGGTTCCCACCCCGGTCGGCCAACGGGCCAGCGCCTGGGAATTGGGCAGGGCCTGGCCGCCGCGGGCGAACAGATAGGCCAGGCTGCCCTGGGGTACCGTCACCAGATTGGCGCGGTGGACGCGATATTGCAGCGGCACGAAGAAGTGGAAGCCGCCGCGCAGCGTCTCCGGCCGGAAGCCGGCCTCGCCGGCCATGGCCAGGAACCCCTCCTCGACCGAGCCGCCCAGCGCCCAGAGCTTCTCGACGATGCCAACGGCATCGTTGCGGATATAGACGATGGCGCCGGTCGCGAACGCCAGGATGAGCACACCCAGGACGCCACCCGCGACATAAAGCGTGGGGATCGCCCAGGACGGTAATTCCAGCATGTGAGCCTCGTGGAAAGCGGGTCTGGGATGGGTGGCCAGGGCGGACCCGCATCGGATCCTGGCGCATCGCCGGCCCGGCCGGCACGAAAGGCCGCGCCGGCCGGAAAGCGGATGAAGAAGATGAAGGGGCGTTACTTCGACGGGGCCGCGTCCGGCTTGGCGTCGCCCTTGCCGAACATGCCGCCCAGCGCGCCCAGCAGGCGGTCGGGCACGGCCACCAGGCTGGCGGGCAGGCCCCGCGTCCGCAGGCCATCACCCAACCCTTCCTTGACCCGCACATCGGCCAGGGCCTGCAGCACCGGCAGGGAACCGGCCACGGTGGTGGCGATATAGGCGTCGTTGATGGCCTTCTGCACGGTCGCGTCGAACTGGAAGGTGTCGGCCCAGCCCAGGAATTCCAGGGTGATGCCCATGGTGGCGAACCAGGTGGCGGCCTCCTTGGTGACCTTGTCCATGATGATCCCGGCCTCGGCGTTGCCGGCGTTCAGCGGACGCGCCGTCAGTTCGGCACAGATCAGGGTGCCGATCTTCTTGCGGCCGACATCGTCCATGACGTCACCCAGCGACCGGCCATAGAAGACGGAGGTGAAGATGACGTTGGGGTCGGTCCTGTCGATGCCCTTGTAGCCCTGTTGCTGGACGCCGAAGTGATAGAGGAAACGGGCGGCGTTGGTTTCCGACACCGAGGCGGCGACGGAGACGCCGACCGTCACGTCCAGCCCCTCCTTGCTTTGGCAATGGATGCCCTCGTCCCGGCTGGACGTGCCGCGCTGGGCGCTGGACACCCACTCCCGCGAATAGGGGCTGCGGTCGACGATGATCAGGCGGCCATCGGGAACATAGGCGTCCCAGCCGATGTAGCCTCCGGAATTGGCCAGCTTGTGGTGCGGAATGATGAAGCGCTTCAGCGCCACCTTGTGGGAGGTGAGATAGGCCTCGGAGTCATATTGGACCTGCCCGTCCTTGTTGTCGCCGATGTCTGGGATCCAGAACGCGGACTCGTTGGGCAGGATGGTGTAGGCCTCCGTCCGGTCGCTGTTGTTGTAATAGGCGCGGGCCTCATTGGGCAGGCTGGCCACCATCAGACCGGCGACCGCCGACAGTGTCGCCAGGTGCCGGACCAGGACCGCCAGCGGACGGCGCCAGATCAGGAACAGCAGCACCGCCGCCACACCCATGATCAGGATGTTGGGCAGGGACCAGAGCGTGGCGGCGGTGGCGAAGCTGACGGCACCACCGTCACTGGCCTGGAACTGCCGGCCTGCGGCGGCGGCGCCCGCCCGCGTGGCCGATGGGGAGACCAGCGCGCCGACGGCGCCGGCCGTGAGGGTGACGACCAGCGTGGCGGCGACGCGCCAGGCGACGCCGGTGACCTGGCGAAGGGGGATGTTTTCCATGATCTGCGCCTTACTAGGGGCTAAGACGGGCGTGGGGGGGCCGGCGCCGGCTGGCGGGGCCAGGGCGTGGGACGACGGCCGCGCAGGAGCGGCCGGCAATGGGCGGCATGGATGCCCTCGTTATCGCGGACCAGGATGTGGGCGCCCGGTCCGGATCCGCTGACGGGATCCGGGCGCACAACCGCTTTGGCCGGCACCCGGGCAAAGGGCGTCCGACAGGCGGGAACAGTGTGGAATTGAGGAAGGGTCAGGGGCCGCCGGTGTCAGGGGCGGCGCTGGCTCATACCGATCTCGATGAAGCCTTAAACACGGGGGCCGAAGGCGGCGGGACGCCGCGAGGCCAGGGCACTGGGCCGGGAAAGCCGGAAACCGGAACGCCGCATCAGGGGGTATCCGAACCGTTTGTCGATGGCACCGATTTTACCATGACGCCCGTGTGACACAACGCACAGTCGCAATGCCGGCGTTTTCATCCAGTGCCGCGCGCCGCGCATACCGGTTTGCGTGGACAAGGCTTGCGATCGGAGTCCGCAGGCGCTTCACGGCCCCGGGGCCGCTGCCGCTAGATCTGGCAGGACAGGGTTGATGAAGTTAAAATATAATTTAACCCTTGCCCTCATCTCAATGACCAGAACTCGTGCCATTAAAATAAATTTTAATTGCGCCTTATAAATCATGTGGTGTTATTTGAGTGAAATAAAAGATGGTGTGAAACCAGATCTATATTTATCGATAGCGTTCATTTATCGAATGATCATCAAATATTATCAGGCACCTTCACTCAAAACGTAACAATTCTCGGTAGGATTGGGCCTCGCGCTGATTGGGCGCGATCGTTGGTCGATGAAGGGTCCTCAAAATGTCCAAGCAAACGCGGACGTCCCCATACGGACGAACCGGCGTGTTCCTGTTCACCGCCGCTTGCGGCCTGCTGGCCGGCCTGCCGGCGCGGGCCGCCGACACCACCAGCCAGGAGGTTCAGCGCCTGCGCGCCCAGTTGGAGGCGCAGATGAAGGTCAGCCAGGCCATCCAGGCGCGTCTTGACGCGCTGGAGGCGCGCGAGGCGACGGATGCGAAGGCGTCGGCCGATACCAAGGTCCAGGCCGAGCAAGTGGCGGCCCAGGCCGCGACGCAGGCGAAAACCATCGCCAAGCTGGAAGCCAGCGGTGGCGAGAACGGCAGCTTCACCATGGCCGGCGGCCGTCCCACCTTCACCGCCTTCGGCGGCAAGGGCACCTTGCAGATTGGCCTGCAGGCGCAGTTCGACGCGGCGGCCTATTTCGAGGACAACGCCAGCGTGAAGCGCTCCGGCGTGGATCTGGGCGATGGTGTCAACGCCCGCCGCATCCGCATCCCCTTCGTTTTCCGTTATGGCGATCTCACGGCGACGGTGACGCCGGACTTCGGTGGCTCCCCCGACGGCCGGCAGAACAGCCAATACCTGTATGAGGCCAACCTGGCCTATATGCCGTTCAAGGGCTTCACCGCGGCGTTGGGCTATCTGCAGCCCAACATCAGCCTGCAGGACGCGCCCAGTTCCAACGACTTCATGTTCATGGAACGGCCGGCCATCATGGATGTGGAACGCAACATCGCCGCCGGCGACGCCCGCGCCGCCGTGGGCGCGCGGTACTATCAGGACCGATTCTTCGTGTCCGGCTTCCTGACCGGCCAGGCCTATGGTGGCCAATCGACCACCACCGCGACCTCGACCGTAGGCGGCAGCGGCTCGGTGACCACCGCCATCTCCACCACCCAGCCGTCGAACGGCCAGCAGACCGGCGCGGTAATGCGCGTGGCGGGGCGGCCCCTCTATGGCGAGGACTACGACATCCACCTGGGCTTCAGCGGTTCCAAGGTGTTCAGCATGAACCAGAACGACGGCAACCGTCTGGCGCAGAACATCGCCCTGTCGGTGCAGCCGGAACTGCGGGTGGACGCGAACAAGCTGATCAATACCGGGTCCATGCCCGCCACCGGCATCTATACCTGGAACCCGGAACTGGGCTTGCGCTATCAGAACTTCCTGATCCAGGGCGAGTATGTGGAGATCGGCGTCAATCGCCAGCATCAGGCCAGCGCCGGCCTGGGCGGCTCAACCCAGACGCCGGATCTCACTTTCTCCGGCGCCTATGTCGACGCCTCCTGGATCATCACCGGCGAAACACGCGGGTACCAGACGGCGCGCGGCGGCTTCGGCGGCCTCAAGGTGGCGCACCCCTTCGATCCCGGGACAGGCGACTGGGGTGCCTTCGAACTGGTGGCGCGCTACAGCGACATAAACCTGAACAGCCATGTGCAACGCTTCCTCGCCCAGTCGGTGACAGGCGGCGTGGCCGGCGGCCGGCAGGACGTGATCGGGCTGGGCCTGAACTGGTACCCCAACGACCATCTGAAGTTCATGGCCGATTATCAGATCGTGGACGTGGACAAGCTGAGCGGCGCCACGCTGCAAAACCAGACCGGCCTGCGTTACCAGGCCGTGGGCTTCCGCGCCCAGGTCGCGTACTGAAGCTGAAGACGGTCAACGGACAAGGCGGACTTGGCCCTTACGGGGGCCAAGTCCGCGTCTATAGAATGACGGCCCATAAATAATAGGGCCAGCACAGGCCTTGCCACCAGGCGGAGGCGAAAAGCAGGTCGAAGACCATGCCGGGCAGGACGAACCAGAGGATCATGTGGAAGGAGACGCGCTTGTCCATGCGAGTCACCACACGCCTGCTGAGTCTGACGGTATGGCCGGTGATGATGCCCTGGTAGCCGTCCTCCTCCACAACATCGGAGTCCGGCCGTTTGAATAGCAGGCGGCTGACAATGGTCAGCAGGATGCCGGTTCCCGCCAATGTGCCGAGGGACGCCGTCACCAAGGCATAGCCGGGTATGGGGTTGGCACGCCGGAGCGCGCGTTCCAGTTCAACGGCGAGCAGGACCGATCCGTAACTGCTGACCAGCGCCGAGAAAATGCCTGCTATGGACCAACCGAGAAAATCATTGAATCGCCACACTCCAGCGCGCTCCCAATCGTTCGGCGGCGGCGATACAGTGCTTGAAATGCCAGCACAACCCTAGAGGGTATTCAAGCGATCTCAGTCCATCTCCAGCATCAAGCCATCATGGGCCGGCTCCACCCCCCGGCGGCAGGGTCGCCATCAGGGTACGGTAGTCCAGGGTGTGGTTCATGTTGTGCGATCGGGAATGGAATTATAACTTCCAGATACGCTCACTCCGAGCGATATGAGAGGATAATGGTATGAATTTATTTCGTATTTTAGTCACTTGCGCTGTTCTGGCGTTGCCCGCTACGGCGCTGGCAGATATCACGCGCGTCGGTCGCGTGAACGTCAACGTGTCGCCCGCCAGCGGTTCTGTCATCACTGTGCTGGCGCCGGCCAATAATGTCGGTGGCGCAATCATCCGCAATGCGAATATGAACGTCGCCGGTGGCCAGATCGTGCTGATCGTCAGTCCGACTACGCCCACCGGCATCAAGGATGGGACCATCCTGCTGATGGCCGCATCTGCGAACACCTCAACGGATGGCACGGCCGTTCTGCCGCGAGAGGCATACGTGCCACCGGGGTATGGCATTTACGGCCTGGCGTCCACCAGCGTTTCCGTGAACTCCACCATCTGGGTCAATTTCGACGTCCAGCAGTGACCGGCATGACGTGCGGCCCCATCCGGACCGCTCACGTCATGGACTTACGCCATGTCGATGCCCCACCCGTCGTAGGCCGGCTCCACTCCCGGCGGCAGGGTCGCCATCAGGGTGCGGTAGTCCATGGTGTGGTTCATGTTGCGCGATCGGGAATGGAAATATAACTTCCCGATACGCTCACTCTGGGCAATATTGAGAGGATAGCGATATGAACTTATTTCGTATTTTAGTCACTTGCGCTGTTCTGGCGCTGCCCGCGACGGCGCTTGCCGATATCACGCCCGTCGGTCGTATGAACGTCAACGTGTCGCCCGCCAGCGGTTCTGTCGTCACTGTGCTGGCGCCGGCCAATAATGTCGGTGGCGCAATCATCCGCAATGCGAACATGAACATCGCTGGTGGCCAGATCGTGCTGATCGTCAGTCCGACCACGCCCACCAGCATCAAGGATGGGGCCATCCTGCTGATGGCCGAATCCGCGAACACCTCAACGGATGGCACGGCGGTTCTGCCGCGCGAGGCATATGTGCCGCCGGGGTATGGCATCTACGGCCTGGCGTCCACCAGCGTTTCCGTGAACTCCACCATCTGGGTCAATTTCGACGTCCAACAGTGACCGGCATGGCGTGCGGCCCCATCCGGGCCGCACGCCATGGACTCACGCCATGTCGATGACTAACCCATCATAGGCCGGTTCCACCCCCGGCGGCAGGGTCGCCATCAGGGTGCGGTAGTCCATGGTGTGGTTCATGTGGGTCAGATAGGCGCGGCGCGGCTTCAGCCGTTCGATCCAGCTGAGCGCCATGTCCAGGTGGGCGTGCACCGGGTGGGGCTCGATGCGGGTGGCATCGACGATCCAGGTGTCCACGCCGGCCAGGACATCCCAGGCCTTCTCATCCAGATGCACCACGTCGGTGGAGTAGGCGAAATCACCGATGCGGAAACCCAGGCTGGGGAGCCGGCCATGGTCCTGGTGGAAGGGGATGAATGTCAGGTCGCCGATAGTGACGGGGCCGGTGATGGTGTGGGGCACCAGGCAGGGCCGGGGGAACCAGTCCGGGCGGTCCTGCGGCTTGAAGCAGTAGTCGAACCGTTCGACCAGCTGTTCCAGGTTCACCGTGTCGGCGTAGACCGGCAATGGCTTGCGGGTCAGCCAGTTGACCTGCCGCAGGTCGTCGATACCATGGGCATGGTCGGCATGGGCATGGGTGTAGACCACGGCGTCGATGCGGGTGACGTGCGCATCCAGCAATTGCTCCCGCATCTCCGGTCCGGTGTCGATCAGGACGGTGGTCGTCCCGCTCTCCACCAGGATGGAGGCGCGGCGGCGGCGGTTGCGCGGCTCATGGGGATCGCAGTCGCCCCAGACGTTGCCGATCATGGGCACGCCGCCAGAGCCGCCGCAGCCCAGGACTCGGACCCGGAACGGCACCGTCACAGCCCCCTCCTCATGCGGGGAGGTCCTTCACGAAGGTGCCGCACTCGGCCGGTGGGATGCGGTCGAACAGCGTCAGCATGGTGGCGCTGGTCTGGCGCGCCAGCTCGGCCGGGTCCATCCCCTTCACCTCCGCCAGCAGGCGGGCGGTGTGGGCGACGAAGGACGGTTCGTTGGTCTTGCCGCGCATGGGTACCGGCGCCAGGAAGGGCGCATCGGTTTCCACCAGCATGCGGTCCAGCGGCACTTCCTTGGCGAAGTCGCGCAACTCTTCGGATTTCTTGAAGGTGACGATGCCGCTGAAGGAGATGTGCAGGCCCATCTCCAGCGCCTGGCGCCCCAGCTCGGGCGAGGAACTGAAACAGTGGAGCAGGCCGCGCAGATTGCCCTCGGATCCGCCCTCCTCCCGCAGGATGCGGACCATGTCCTCATCCGCGTCGCGGGTATGGATCACCACCGGCAGGCCGGTTTCGCGGGCTACGGTCAGGTGGGCGCGGAAGCTGGCTTCCTGCACTTCCTGCGGGCTCTTGTTGTAGTAATAGTCCAGACCCGTCTCACCCAGGCCCACCACCTTGGGGTACGCCGCCAGCTCGCGCAGCTTGTCGACGGAGCAGAGCTCCTGCTCCTCCAACGCCTGATGGGGGTGGACACCCACCGTGCACCAGACGTCGGGATAGGCCTGCGCCACGGCATGCACCTGGGGGAAGCGGCTGAGATGGGTGCAGATGGTCAGCATGGCGCCAACCCCGGCCGCCCGCGCCCGCTCCACCACCGCGTCGCGCTGTTCGGCGAAGTCGGGAAAATCCAGGTGGCAGTGGCTGTCGATCAGGAAAGGTTTCAGGGAAAGACCGTCCGGCATCAGGCCGCCCCCTCCGCTTCCTCGACATGGCGGGGGAACACGCCCTGCGGCGGCGGCAGGGGCGTGCCCGGCACCAGGGCCTGGTCCAGGTGGGCGAAGTCGCGGGCATCCTCCGGCACGGCCAGCAGGTCCAGCACCTTGGCCATGGCGCCCGGCATGAAGGGCTGGGTCAGGATGGCGACACGGCGCACCGCTTCCGCCAGCACGTACAGCACGGTGGCCATGCGCGCCGGATCCGTCTTCTTCAGGGCCCAGGGGGCCTGCTCGTCGATGTAGCGGTTGGCATCGCCCACCACCACCCACAGGGCATCCAGCGCCTTGTGGAAGGCCTGCACGTCCAGTTCGGCGCGCAGGGTGGCCAGCAGGCCGCGGGCGGCGTCCAGCAGGGCGTTATCGGCTTCGGTGAACGGGCCGGGCGTGGGTACCACGGCGCCGCAGTTCTTCTGGATGATGGATAGGAAGCGCTGGGCCAGGTTGCCGTAGCCGTTGGCCAGTTCGCTGTTGATGCGGGTGACCATGGCCCGGCGGGAGAAGTCACCGTCGTTGCCAAAGGGGATCTCGCGCATCAGGAAATAGCGCGTCTGGTCCAGGCCGTACTTCTCCAGCAACTCGGCGGGCGCCACCACGTTGCCCAGGGACTTGGACATCTTCTCCCCTTCAACCGTCCACCAGCCATGGGCGAACACGCGGGTGGGCGGCTGCAGGCCGGCGGCCATCAGAAAGGCCGGCCAATAGACGGTGTGGAAGCGCAGGATGTCCTTGCCCACCATGTGCATGGCGCCGGGCCAATACTGGGCGTAGGGCGTGCCCTCCCCCGTCTCGGGATAGCCGATGGCGGTGATGTAGTTGGTCAGCGCGTCCAGCCAGACATACATGATGTGCTTTTCATCGCCCGGGACGGGAATGCCCCAGTCGAAGGTGGTGCGGCTGACCGAGAGGTCTTTCAGCCCGCCCTTCACGAAGCTCATCACTTCATTGCGCTTACCGGGCGGGAGGATGAAGCTGGGGTTGGCCTCATAGAAGGCCAGCAGGCGGTCGGTCCAGGCGCTGAGGCGGAAGAAATAGCTGAGCTCCTCCACCCATTCGCATTCGGCGCCGGTGGGCGCGAACTTGCGGCCCTGGTCGTCGGTGCGCAGCTCGTCCTCGCCGTAATAGGCCTCGTCACGGACGGAGTACCAACCGGCGTAGGAGCCCAGGTAGATTTCACCATTCTCGACCAGCGTGCGCCACAGCGCCTGGACGGAGGTGACGTGGCGCGGCTCCGTCGTGCGGATGAAATCGTCGTTGGAGATGTTCAGCAGGCCGGTCAGGTCGCGGAAGTTCTGCGACACCTTGTCGGTGAAGGCCTGCGGGTCGATGCCGGCGGCCTTGGCCGACTTCTCCACCTTCTGGCCGTGCTCGTCCGTGCCGGTCAGGAACTTGACGTCAAAACCGTCCAGGCGCTTGAAGCGGGCCATCACGTCGCAGGCGATCGTCGTGTAAGCGTGGCCGATGTGCGGCACGTCGTTCACGTAATAGATCGGCGTGGTGATGTAGAAGGGCGGGCGCCCGGACATGGCAACTTCTCCGGCTTTGCAGGCTGTCAGAATATCATTTGGGGCACGGACGCCCCGTTGTCAGCGCCTCAGGACGCCGCCGCCTCGATCGTGCGCAGCGCGCTCAACATCACCTGCTTGCGATCGAGATTGGCGCCTTCCGCCTTGGCGAACAGGCGGTTAACGTTGTCCCATACCTCCATCCAGCGATCAAGCGCACGATCCCGGCGCGCGGCGAAGGACAGACGTTCCATCAGCGCCGCCTCGCCCTCCACGATTTCAGCCGCCGCCTGACCCCGGGCCAGCGCGCGGTTGAAGCGGGCCAGCCACCACAGCAGCAGGTCGGTGGTGGTCTCCCATACCGTGTCCTGGCCGGAGCGCGCCACCTGGTCGGCCAAGGCGTGGGCGGCGGCCAGGTCCAGGCGCGGCAGGGTGTCCAGCACCCCCAGCAGCACGCGGTAGAGATCCAGCCCGCCGGCGGCGGCCAGGTCCAGGCCCCGGCCGATGCTGCCATCCGACAGGGTGGTCAGGGCGGCGGCGTCCGCCATCTCCAGGTCCGGCATCATGCGGTTGACCAGGCTGCGCACCGTGGTGGTGGGCAGCGGTTCCAGCATCAGGGTGCGGGTGCGCGAGCGGATGGTGGGCAGCAGCGCGCCCGGATTGTCGGCCACCAGCAGGATCAGGGCCCGGGGCGGCGGCTCCTCCAGGATTTTCAGGATGGCGTTCTGGCCGCTGGGGTTCATCTGGTCGGCGCCGTCAACGACGACGATGCGCCAGCCACCTTCCGCCGCCGTCAAGCGCAGGAAGGGGGCGATGCGCCGCACCTCCTCCACCGGCAGGTCGCGCTTGAAGCGCTTGCGCTTCTCATCCCAGGTGCGCTGGATGGTCAGCAGGTCGCCGTGCGCGCCGGCGGCCACCCGCCGCGCGGTGGGGTTTTCGGGCGAGACGTAGAGGCTGGTGGGTGGCGGGGGGGCGCCGAACAGTCCGTCTTCCTGCCGCTCCGCCCCGCCTGTCAGCAGGAAGCGGGCGAAGCGATAGGCCAGCGTGGCCTTGCCGATGCCAGGTGGGCCGCCGATCATCCAGCCATGGTGCAGTCGCCCGCCGGTGGCCGCCTTCAGCAGCGTCTGCTCCGCCGCCGCGTGGCCCATCAGATCATGGGTGGCGATGGGGGTGGGCACGCTCTCGCGGTCGAAGGCTGGCGCGGCCATCAGGCGGCCCCCCGCAAGAGCCGCCCGGCCACCGCGTCGAGGAGGCGGGCGTGCACCGTCGCGATGTCGCCGGTGGCGTCAATGATGGCGCAGCGGCCGGGATCGTGGGCGGCGATGTCCAGGAAGCCCCGGCGCAAACGTTCATGGAAGGCCATGCCCATGCGCTCATAGCGGTCTTCCAGGCCAGGCCGGGTGCCGGCACGGGCCAGACCGGCCTCCACCGGCAGATCCAGCACCAGGGTCAGGTCGGGCATGAGGTTGCCGGTGGACAGGCGGTGCAACTCGGCCAGGATGCCCCGGTCCACACCCATGGCGTAGCCCTGATAGGCCACCGTGCTGTCGACATAGCGGTCGCACAGCACCCAGGCCCCCCGGGACAGGGCTGGGCGGACCAGCGCTTCGACATTCTCATGCCGGGCGGCGTTGTGCAGCAGCGCCTCCGTCAGGCGCTGCCAGGGCGTGTCACCGGCGACCAGCAGGCCGCGGATGGATGCCGCGCCATCGGATCCGCCGCCCGGCTCCCGCGTGGTCACCACCTCCACGCCCCGGTCGGCCAGGGCCTGGGCCAGCAGGCGGATCTGGGTGGACTTGCCCGCCCCCTCCCCGCCTTCCAGGGTGATGAACCGACCGGTCGCCATCAGGTCCCTCAGCTGCCGAAGATCATGCGGTGCAGGCCGGCGCCCATGCGGCCGAACAGGCCCAGCCGCGGCACGTCGTTGGCTGCCACCAGGGGGATTTCCACCGTCTGCAGATCGGGCGCCGTCACCTTCAGCGTGGCGACGACGCTGCCCTTGGCGACCGGTGCCGCCAGCGGCAACTGGCTTTCCACGGCCACCTTCATGGCGCGGCGCTGTTCATTGGTCAGGGTGATCTTGAGGCCGTCGGCGACGGTCACGGGCACGGTGGCGGCGGTGCCGAGCGACACCGGCAGGGTGTCAACCGTCTCGCCGGGCTTGAACAGGGCGTAGTCATCGAACTCATGGAAACCCCATTCCAGCAGGCGGGCCGGCTCATCCGCGCGGCTCTGCATGCTGGTCAGGCCGTTGACCACCAGCACCAGCCGGCGGTCACCGCGCTTGGCCGACGCGATCAGGCCGTAGCCGCCGGCCTCGGTATGGCCGGTCTTCAGGCCGTCCACGCCCATGCCACGGTACAGCAGGGGGTTGCGATTGCCCTGCTTGATCTTGTTGTAGGTGAACTCCAGCTCCGAGAAATAATGATAGTACTCGGGGAAGTCGTGGATGGTGTGGATGGCCAGGATGGCCAGGTCGTGCGCCGTGGAATAGTGATTGGCGTCCGGCAGGCCGGCGGCGTTGGTGAAGTTGCTGTCCTTCATGCCCATGTCGTGGGCGCGCTTGGTCATGTTGCGGCAGAAGGCTTCCTCCGTGCCGCCCAGGCCTTCCGCCAGCACGATGGTCGCGTCGTTGCCGGACTGCACCAACACGCCGCGGATCAGGTCCTCCACCTTCACGTTGGCGCCCAGCGGCAGATACATGGTGGAGCCTTCGGTCTTGGCCCCGCCCAGGTCCCAGGCGCGCCGGCTGACCGGCAGACTATCCTCCAGCGACAGCTTGCCGTTCTTCAGCCGGTCGAAGACCATGTACATGGTCATCACCTTGCTCATCGACGACGTCGGCATGTGCTGATCGGCGTTCTTGGCGAACAGGACGGTGCCGGTGTCGGCATCCATCAGGATGGCCTGGCGGGCCTCGGTGTCGATGGTGGCGGCGGAGGCCGCCGTGCCCAAAAGGCCGCTCAACAGCCCCAAGGCCAGGGCCATCCGCCTGACGGCGCCGCGTGTCGCCAAAACCTTCAATTCCATGTCTCTTCTATCCCGACTACGTGTCCGATAGCTCTAATAGCCTTAAAGCACGGCGGGGCACTGATGCCCCATGAACGGCCGCCATACCAGTCTCCAGACGGCCTATGGCCAAAATGTCCCACAGCCGGCGGCACTCCCAGGGGCGTGGGCCCGGCGATAGGGTGCGGCGGCGGGTGGGGGCATTTCAAGCCTTACTCGACGATCACCCGGGCGCCATTGTTGCCGGCCGCCACCACCTGGTCCAGCACCTGGTCGGCCTGTTCCGGCGTGTCCAGCGGCCCGACGCGGACCCGGAAGAACTGCGTTCCCCCCACCATGGTGGGCGCCAGGAAGGACGGCCCGATACTGGCCAGGCGCGCGCGCAGCTTGTTGGCGTTGTCGTACAGGGTGAAAGAGCCCGCCTGCACATAGATGCGCTTCACGCCCGGCGTCACCGCCACCTGCTGCACCACCGGTGCCGGCATGAAGCGGCCGTCGGGCTCGGTCGTGCCGGGGATGGTGGTGGGGGCCGCCACGGTGCGTGCCGGCGGCACCGGCTTGGCCGGCGGCAGGGACTGACCCTGTACCGTCACGCTGGGGCGCGGGGCGGCCTTGGGCACGGGGCTGCCGTCCGCCATGGTGGTGGGCACGGGCGCGCTGGCCGCCGGTTCGTTCAGCGCCACCTGGCTGCCGCCGGCCTGCATGGCGGCGGCGGCGATGGCGCGGCTTTCATCGGCCAGGATCTGCACGCGCACCTTGGCCGTACCCTGTTGCTCCATGCCGAGCAGTTGGGCGGACCGGCGCGACAGGTCGATGATACGGCCGGCGGCGAAGGGGCCGCGGTCGTTGATGCGCACGACGATGGAGCGGCCGTTGTCCAGGTTGGTGACCCGCACCAGACTGGGCATGGGCAAGGTTTGGTGGGCGGCCGTCAGTTCGTTCTGGTCGAAGGTTTCGCCGTTGGCGGTACGTTCCTGATGGAAGCCCGGCCCATACCAACTGGCGATGCCGGTCTGGTCATAATCATAGTCGGCGCGCGGATAGTACCAGATGCCGCCGATCTGATAGGGGTTGCCCACCTTGTAGGTCGGCTGTCCGGTGGCGGCCGCGCTGGGCGTCGGCGTCTTGACGGCGGCGGCGGGGCCGGGCGCCTCCTGCTTGTGGGCGCAGCCGGCCATCAGCAAGGCGCCCAGCGACAAGCCGGCCAGCGCCCCGGTCTTCCAGGGGGACCTGTTTGTCGATTCGTTGGCGGCGATGGCCGTCGCCGTCCGCCTCACCAGATTTGCCCGGCTCATCACTTGCACACCGCTATGGATTGTGGTCGCACCCTACAACAACTCACAGTGCCGCGCCAAGTTGATCGGCCAGCAAACCAACGGTGGTCGCAAAATAAGTCGACCGGTTCCAGTTCATGATGGTGCGGTAGTTGTCATAGACCAGGAAGGCCCGTCCGTCCGGGCCGTCCGGGATGACCAGCGAGGCCGACAGGGCGCGGGCGGGCAACGGCTTGCCTTCCAGCGTGCGCACGCCCGCCTTGGCCCATTCCCCGAGGGTACGCTTCTTGTCCAGGCCCGCTGCGGCGGCGGCGTCCAGTCCCTTCGCGGGCAGCTTCACCTCCCTGCCCCAACTCGTGCCGGCGTCCCAGCCCACGGTGGACAGGTAGTTGGCGGCGGAGGCCAGCACATCCGGCGTCCTGGTCCAGATGTCGCGGCGACCGCAACCGTCGAAATCCTGGGCGAACTTGAAGAAGGCGCTGGGCATGAACTGCACCTGCCCCATGGCGCCGGCCCAGGAGCCTTTCATGGTGGCGGGGTCGACCTTGTCCTCCTCGACGATGCGCAGGGCCTGGATCAGTTCCTTGCGGAAATAGGCCGGGCGGCGGCCGTCATGGGCCAGCGTCGCCAGGGCGTCGATGATGCGGAATCCCCCGGTGATCTTGCCGTAATTGGTCTCCAGGCCCCACAGCGCCACGATGTATTGCGGTTGCACATGGTACTTGGCGCTGACCTGGGCCAGCAGCGCCGCGTTTTGGCGCATCAGCTCCCGCCCCTTCTCCACCCGATCCTTGCTGAGCACGCGACCGGCATATGTGGCGAAGGTGACGGTACCCTCAGGCTGCTTGCGGTCCAGGTCGATGACGCGCGGCAGCTCCTGCACATTGCCCAGCGCCGCGTCCAACGTCGCCTTGCTGATGCCCTGGGCCATGGCCTCCTGGCGCACGCCGTCCAGCCAGCGGGCGAAATCCGCCTGTTGTTCCGGGGTGATGACGGTGGGCGGGGGGACCACCGGGGGCTTGTCCACCATGACCGTGGCCGCTGGCGGTGCTGCGACGGGTGACCCGGCGGCGGCCGGCGGCCCCCCGGCGCAGCCCGTCAACAGCAGTGCCGACAGCAGGCCGATGCCGATGCTGCGGGACGGAAGGGGGCGGCTGAAGGCGGACCGGAAAGGGATGGAGGGCACGGGGGCGGGTTCCTTGAAGGCGGGCGGATGGTCGTCAGCGGAATTAGAAACGGGATCAGGGCGTTTTGGTGGCGGGTTCGGGCGCCGGGAACAGGGTGTCGGTTCGGCCCAGCAGACGATAGGCCGCAAGGCCGATATACTCGTGCACCGACTGGGACAGCAGTTCCAGGCCGCGCAGCAGATCGAAGTCCAGCCGGTACAGCAAGGCTTTCGGCGCCCGTATGTCCACGGGATAGGGCACCACCGGCCAGCCGATGTGGCGGAAAATGCCAACGGACCTGGGCATATGAAAGGCCGACGTCACCAGCACCCAGGTTTGGCCCGGTGCCGGACGCATCAGGTCGCGGGTGAGCAGGGCGTTCTCCCAGGTGTTGCGCGACTCCCCTTCAAAGGTCACGCGGCTGATGTCCATGCCCATCTGCTCCAGGGCGGCGCGGGCCACCGGCGCCTCCTTCTCATCCGGTGACCGCAGCTCACCGGAGCCGCCGGAAAAGACGATGCGGGCATCGGGATAGCGCCGCGCCAGCTCGGGAACGACCATCAGGCGTTCGGCGGCGGCGTTCACCTCCGGCCGACCCGTCTCCGCCGTGGCGACCTGATCGACCGAGCCCCCCAGGATGATGATGCCGTCGACCCGGTCAGGCAACGCCGCCGGGGCGGGAAAGCGGGCTTCCAGCGCCCGCATGCTCCACGCTCCCACCGGCACCAAGGCGATGATCAGCAGGCCCAGAGCCGCAGCACGGGCGCAACGCAAGTGGTGTTGAAGCCTAAAGCTTCCAGTTGTAAAAAGTCCAAATATTAGAAATATAAGTAACAAATTGCCCGGGGCACTCAGTGCCCAGAAGACTTTGGACAGGGCGAAACTCAAGGTACTTGCCTCCCATAATAATTTGTCAGGTCCGTCGAATCAGCGGCGATGCAAGCCGTTCTAACCAGCGGCCGGGTGGGACGGTGCACTGAATCGTCAGATTTGCTGGGGTTTGCCGAATATTGCGGGAGCAGCGCAGTTTCCTCATGCGGGCCGGACAGAAAATGGTCTAAGGTCAAAATCAATCGAGAACAAGCTGGCCTAGCCCTTATCGTGACCGAAGCCTGCCTGACCGTCGCCGCCCGATCCGACGCGGCCCCCCCCAGTGCTGGTGCTTTGCAGGATATTTCCGTCTTCACCCGCCGGATTGACGATCACCTGACCAGCCATAGCGGCCCCTGCGCCGTCCTGGTCATCGAGATCTCGCGCATGGCGGAACTCTATAAGCTGCTCGGCCAGCAAGCGCTGGACACCTCCATGGCCATCATGGCCGAGCGGGTGTTGGGACTGTGCGGCGGCGAGGATGCGGTTTGCCGAATCGCGCGGGCGCAGTTCGCGGTGTTCCTGCCCGACCTCAGTCACGCCAGCAAGGCGCTGTTCACCGCATCCGCCCTGTCTTCCCGCGTCGGCGAACCCATCCTGGTCGAGGGCCGGCTGCTCTACATGGTGGCCAAGATCGGTGTCGCCGTGTCCCCCGATGACGGCACTAGCGGCCAGGCGCTGCTGCGCAACGCCGCCATCGCCCAGGGGGAAGTGGCCAAGTCAGGCTCCGTCCACTACCTGCATTACACCGAACAGATGCGGGAGCGGCTGCGCCACCAGTTGATCACGGAGACGGAGCTGCGCCAGGCCCTCCTGGATGAGGCGTTCGTCCTGCACTATCAGCCCAAGGTTTCCATCGCCGACGGGACACCGATCGGCGGGGAGGCGCTGATCCGCTGGCGGCATCCCACCCGCGGCTTGGTCTACCCGATGGAATTCATTCCCATCGCCGAAGAGACGGGGCTGATGGTGCCCATCGGCGAATGGGCGCTACGCGAGGCCTGCCGCCAGATTCAGACCTGGATCGAAGCGGGGAGCCAGCCGCTGCAGATCGCCGTCAACGTATCGGAGCGGCAGTTCCGCTGGGGCCACTTGCCCGCCTTGATTGACGTGCTGCTGCGGGAAACGGGCATCCCTCCCCATCTGCTGCAACTCGAGATCACCGAATCGGTGCTGCCGGAGGATCTGGAGGGCGCCTTGCGCCAAATGGCCTGGATCGCCGATTGTGGTGTGGCCCTGGCCCTGGATGATTTCGGCACGGGTTACTCTTCGCTGTCCTATCTGCGCGAACTGCCGCTGGACTGCCTGAAGGTCGACCGTAAATTCGTGCAGGACATGGAACAGGATATCGGCACCCGCCATATCGTGCAGGCCATCGTCGCCATGGCCAAGGCCATGGGGCTGAAGGTGGTGGCGGAAGGCGTGGAAACCGAGGGTGAACGCAACCTGTTGCACGGCATGGGGGTGGAAGAGGGCCAGGGCTACCTGTTCGCCCGCCCCCTGCCCGTCAAGGAATTCGAGCTGTTCTGCGGCCTGTGATCGTCGGCGCCAGCCTCGCTAAGCCGGCGGTTGCGCCGTATCGTCCTGCCTGACGGGTTTCGTGCCGCTCACTGCGCGAACCCAGCCGGCGACGATGGCGCCAACGCCGTCGCGCTCGAACTCGATGCCCACACCGGCATCGGTATGGCGCACGATGCGCACGGCGGCGGCCACCGGCGCACCGGGCAACCGCAGGACCCCTTCCGTTCCAATGGACAGATTCGCCCCGGGGGCGCGGGGGATAAGGAAGGCGCCACCGGCGGAAACATCGGCGATGCGGCAGGAGACGACGGCGTCACCACAGCTGAGCTGCACTTCGCTGTCCACCGACAGGCGGTCATAGGTGCGACGGTTGCTGGGCCGCACCAGACTGGACAGGACACGCTTGAGACCGCCCCAGGCCATATGCCGCCCCCTCCTCTAGAGTGCGATGGGTTCAGGCGGAACGCGCGGCGGTCCGTCGGGAAGGCGGGCGCGCTCAGCCATGTCATGGTCGCAGTGTGACGCCAAAGTTGCGGCGACGCAAATGCCTGGGGGGAATGCCTTTACCGCGAGCATCTCCTGGCCGCCACGCCCTGTGGTTTGTGTGCATTTTATTTCGGCAACGGAATGATTGTCGCCATTCGGAACGGGCGTTCAGCGGCGCGCAGGGACGATACCGTTCTCAGAACGGATATCCGCCAAGTCGAGGACATAGGACTCGAGTGCCAGCCGCTCCGCTGGACTGGCATCGGCGTATGCCCGAGTGCCACGGATGCGGGATAGCATCTCCGCCGCCCGCGCCAGGGCGATATCGGCGACTGTGCATGGGGATACGGCATTGCCCCTGGGCTGGGGGCTCCCTATCGTTGCGCCGGGATCGCCCTTGCGATCGTCTTGAGGATTGGACATCGTCCAAAATCTCCCCTGACAACAGTGGGCACTGATCTACAACGGAAATTGTTTATACAGCTTGCGTAGAGGCGGAGGAACGGAGGCGGGGGGACTATCTCCAAATCGACAGGAACAGGCGGACGCTTCTTCAATTATGCCGGGCGGCCGCCTCTGACGGGCCCACGACGGTCAAGGAAGGATCGCCACCTTGACGGGCATCAAGCACCTTGTGCACCGACTGGCCGATCATGCGGATCTCGTCGAACTGGGTGACCAACTCGAAACAAAACAGGAAAGCCAGGGTATAACAGGGCGCGGGAAAGCGCATCATGACCCGCAGGATAGGGGTGGCGTACAGCGGCCGGACGGCGTCGCGGGTCATCGCCAAGGTGATCAGTATGCCGATCACGGCGCCGCCCAGGATGTCTGTGGGGTAGTGAAGCCCCAAATAGACCCGCACCAGGCAGACGACCAAGGCCGTGTAGATTCCGGCGATGATGCCAATCCGACGCCACACCAGGAAGATGCCGGTGGAAACGGACATCCACAGCATGGCGTGGTCGCTGGGAAACGAACTCCATGTCCTGAGGATGGTTTCGGTTGTGCCGCTCAAGGGAAAGCGGAAAGGCACCTCCGGATCATAAATGGGACGCGGGCGGAAGGGCAGGAAATGGGCCAGCAAGCGCCCAGCGGCCAGCGACAGCAGGCCACTGACGAAGGTGGCGATGACCATCTCCTTTTCCCACGCCCCGCGCCTGCCCCCTCGAAACCAGACCCACCACAGGATGGCGACGAGAAACAGCCCCTTGAACAGGGAGAAGTCGGCGATGGTGCGGATGGCGTGATTGACCACCTCGGATGTGAAGGCGTGCCGGGTCAGAAATTCCTGGATGGCGCTGTCGAAGCCGTTCATGCGTCGTTCTTCCTCCCAGACCTCCAGCCGGCCCTTGGCACCAAGGACAATCCCTCAGGGCATGACGACAGCGTTTCCGGCCGCGATCATGCGGCCGGAGGATACGGTCATCCCCGTTTGCCCCAGGAATTTGGCTGGCGTCGGGAACGCGGAGACCAGCGGTTCCGACGCCTGACATTTAAATGCCAATAAAATGTAATAAAAACTTTATCTTCAGGAGCGCCGCCCCCAAAGCGATCTTTAGAAATAGGCCGTGCCGGCCGACTTAGCGGCCGAGCGGGGTATAGGCACGCTGACGAGTCCAGGCGTCCAACGCCAGTTCCACTGGGCGGAACAGGGGCTGCGGCAAGGCGTCCAGACCGTACCAGCCCCAGTCCGCGATTTTGTGCGGTTCCAGCACCTGGGGTTCCCCCGGTTCCACCTCCTCGGCAATGAACTGGATGTCCACATAGTGCTTGTCGTAGGCCAGGATGTTGTGCAGGCAAAGGAAGCGCAGACGGCGCACCACCAGGCCGCATTCCTCCCGCACCTCACGGATGGCGCATTCCTCGAAGGTCTCGCCATATTCCAGGTGTCCCCCACACCAGGAGTAGCTGCCATCGCCATGACTGTTGCGTCGGCGGCCCAGCAGGATGCGTCCCTCCCGCTGGATCAGGACCCCGATGCCGACCTTGGGCACGCCATCGGCGGCGGATGCTAGGGATGGGGTCATGGGGGTGCTCCGGATACTAATTGTGGCGGCTCAGGCCCGCCGAGCGGTATCATGATCGCCACGTCCCGCCAAGTGTCCGTCTTTCTTTCCGGAGTCGCCCCCCCATGTGCGGTCGTTACGCCGCCGTCACGCCGGCCCAGGCCATGGAAGCGCTGTTCCAGACCTTGGGCGCCCTGCCCAACTTCCCCGGCCGCTTCAACATCGCGCCCACGCAAACCGCCCCAGTGGTACGCTGGAACGCGCAAACGGGGGAACGGCGGCTGGATCTGCTGCGCTGGGGCCTGGTGCCGTCGTGGGCGGAGGATCTGTCGGGGGGCGCCCGGATGATCAACGCCCGGTCGGAAAGCGTGACCGAGAAGCCAACCTTCCGCCAGGCCTTCGCCCGCCGCCGCTGCCTGGTGCCGGTGACGGCCTTTTATGAATGGCGGGTCGAGAATGGGGCCAAGCAGGCCTACGCCATCGCTCCCGCCGATACCGGGACCGCCGCCTTCGCCGGCCTGTGGGAAGGCTGGAAGGATCCGACCAGCGGCGTATGGGTGCGCACCTACACCATCCTGACCACGGTGGCCAACGACGCCATCAGCCACATCCACCATCGCATGCCGGTCATCCTGGCGCCCGACCATTGGCCGGCCTGGCTGGGCGAGACGGATGCCGACGCGCCAGCGCTCCTGGACCTATTGCGTCCCTACCCCGCTAACGAGACGCGCTTTTGGGCGGTGGGACCGCGGGTCGGCAACGTGCGCAACGACGATGCCGACCTGCTGGTGCCCCAGGCGGCCCTGAGCCTGTTTTGACAATTACCGTTAGGCTTGTCGCAGGGCCCCCATCTTTTCGGTGACGCCGTCAAAGACGCAGCCCGATCTGCATCCAGAAATTCTCCCCCTGGGCCCGGTGCTCGGCCATGAACTCATGCTGCCAGGTGAAGGTGGCATCCAGCGGGCCGATATTATGGCTGATGGCCGGGCCTGCGGCGAAAGCCTTGCCACGGTAGCCGTCGCTGTCCACCTTCAACCCGTTCTGGGTGTCATCCTCGTACTGGACATAGAAGTAGCCGGAAACGCCGAAGCGCCATCCATCGACATTGCGGGCGACGGCGAAGTCCAGGTCGAAGTCCGAACCGGAGTGGTAGTGGGTGGCGTCGTTGGTGGTGTTGAACGCCAATCGTGGGGAAATCTGCGCCTGCCAACCTTCGGGATCAATGTAGGCCAGTCCAAGCGTGGGCTGGAAGGACCAGACATTGCGGCCGATGTTGGCCAGCGAGTTGGCGCTGTATTGTCCCACCGGCATGAAAATGTCGGTGCCCCATACCAGCGACAGGTTGGGGGCCAGATGCCATCCCAGCAGAATGGGGGTGATGCCGATATCGCCAAAACCCAACTTGCTGGTCTTTTGGCCGGCCACTTCGGCATGCAAGTCGACGATGGGGACGATGACTTCCGTTGCCACCTGCGCGCCGAACAGCTGATAGGGCGTCACCACGAAGCCGCGAAAGGTTTGGGAGACGGATTCCACGCTGAAGGCCAGCGGCAGCTTGTTGCCGCCGCCATCATTCATCTGATCTGCAGTATAATAGTTGGGCTGTAACAGAAGGTATTCACCGGGGGGCGGCATCGCGCCAGCCAGGTATATACTGGCACCAGGTGGGTAGCTGTTGCCACCGCTTTCGGTGGCGGTCGCTGTTTCCAGATTTGCAAACGCAGTTACGCACAGAATTGCTGCGCCAATCGCCCAATTTTTCAAAGAGCACGTCCTCCACATTGTTGAGACCATACGCGGGTGGCCTCATTTTATTCTGATGTGGAGAAAATCGACGAAAGTGGCCGCCTGGGACAAGGCGCATTATTCAATAGGGACTTATCTGTTCGGACGATACACCGTGCGGTTGCCACGGCGTCGCGGCGATATGTCGCGACGCCGGTGTCGGTGCCGGCACCCGCCATGAAACAGACTAAGCTATTGAAAAGATGGTGATCCCGGTGGGATTCGAACCCACGACCCCATGATTAAAAGTCACGTGCTCTACCGGCTGAGCTACGGGATCGACCGCGGGGAAAACGCCTTGGCTTTCCGCGAACGAAGACGGCGCCCGTGGGCCGTCCCGGTGTGGCGCGCACCATAATGACGGGTATGGGCGCGGTCAATGGAAAGAGGCGGGGTCCCGCCTTTTAGCGGCGCATAGGGCCCCTGCCCCAAAAAGATCACCTTGACGGACGGCTTACTCGCCGGCCCCGCCGGTGGCAGGATCTATCCCTTGCCGGGAGTCCTGGGCGAACCGTTCGGCCAGACGGTGGGCGACGCGCGGACTGACGAAATGGGCGATGTCCCCGCCCAACCGGCCGATTTCCTTCACGAAGCGGGAAGAGATGAACTGGTGTCGGTCCGACGCCATCAGGAAAACGGTCTCGACCTGCGGGTTGAGGCGCGCGTTCATGCCGGCCATCTGGAACTCGTACTCGAAGTCCGACACGGCGCGCAGGCCGCGGATGATCACCTTGGCCTGGCAGCCCACGGCGAAGTTCATCAGCAGGGTGTCGAAGGGCCGCACCTCCACCGAGATGCCCTTGGCGATCAGGGGCGCCACCTCGTCCTGCACCAGGGCCACCCTCTCCGGGGTGGAGAACAGCGGCCCCTTGCCGGCATTGCTGGCCACCCCGATGATCAAATGGTCGACCAGTTTGGCCGCCCGCTGGATGATATCGAAATGCCCGTTGGTGATGGGGTCGAAGGTGCCGGGATAAACCCCGATGCGACGCTCGCTCATCCTTCCCCCCGCCGATCCAATCCGCCCATCGTTCAGCTCCGTCCGCCGGCTTCGCCCTTGGGCCGGGTTTGAATCCCCTGCGGGGTCAAACCCGGTCGCCCTCAGTTGCCGGTTCCCTCGTCCGGACCCGCAGCGGGCCCGGCTTCACCTGGCGCGGCGTCATCCACCCCGCCTTCATCGGTACCGTCGTCGGCCAGCCGTGCCACGGACACCACGCCTTCATCCGCCGACAAGCGGAACAGGGTCACGCCCTTGCTCTTGCGCGCGGTGATGCGCACATCGTGCACGGGCATGCGGATGACCTGGCCGCCGTTGCTGACCATCATCACCTGGTCGGTCTCGGCGATGGGGAACACGGCGGCGATGGCGCGGTTGCGATCGCCCATGTCCATGTTCCAGATGCCCTGGCCACCACGGCCGGTCAGGCGGTATTCATAAGCCGACGTGCGCTTGCCGAAGCCCTGGACCGACACCGTCAGCAGGAATTCCTCACGCGCCTTCATCTCAGCGTACATATCCGGTGCCAGGGTGCCGACATCGCCGGTGGCTTCAGCCTCGACATCCGCTGGCGCATCGTCGACCTCCTCGCCCTGCTGGCGCCGCTCCGCCCCCGCTTGCTTGAGGTAGGCCGCCCGCTCCTCGGGGCTGTACGGGGTATGATGCAGGATGGACAGGCCGATGACCTCATCACCATCCGCCAGACGAATGCCACGCACGCCGGTCGAGGTGCGCCCGGCGAACACCCGGACATCCTCCACGGGGAAGCGGATGCAGCGGCCCAAGCGCGTGGCCAGCAGCACGTCATCCGCCTCGGTGCAGGTGCGGGCCGCGATCAGCAGTTCGCCCTCCTCCTCCAGCTTCATGGCGATCAGGCCATTGGCGCGGATGTTGGTGAAGTCGGACAGCTTGTTGCGGCGGACATTGCCGTGGCTGGTGACGAACAGCACATTCAGGTCGCCCCAGCTGGCCTCGTCCTCGGGCATGGGCATCACGGTGGTGATGACCTCGCCCTCCTCCAGCGGCAGCAGGTTGACCAGGGCCTTGCCCCGGGTCTGCGGCTGGCCCAGCGGCAGGCGCCAGACCTTCAGCTTGTAGACCATGCCTCGGCTGGTGAAGAGCAGCATGGGCGTGTGGGTGTTGGCCACGAACAGGTCGCTGACCGTATCCTCCACCTTCAGCTGCATGCCGCTGCGGCCCTTGCCGCCACGGGCCTGCGCCCGGTAGGTCGAGACCGGCACGCGCTTGATGTAGCCGCCCTGGGTGACGATGACGACCATGTCCTCGCGCTGGATCAGGTCCTCGATGTCCGCCTCGAACTCCAAATCCTCGATCTTGGTGCGGCGCGGCGTGTTGAAGCGGGCCTTCACCTCGATCAACTCGTTGCGCAGGATGGTCAGCAGCAAGGAGCGGGAGGACAGGATCTCCAGGAAGTGGCGGATCTGGTCGACCACGGCCGTCAGGTCGGCGCCGATCTTGTCACGCTCCAGCCCGGTCAGGCGGTGCAGGCGCAACTCCAGGATGGCCTTGGCCTGGGCCTCGGACAGGCGGTAGGTGCCGGCTTCCGACAGGCCGCGGCCAGGCTCGTCGATCAGGGTGATCAGCGGCGCCACGTCGCTGGCCGGCCATTCACGGGCCACCATCTCCTCACGCGCCGTCGCCGGATCCGGCGCCCGGCGAATGAGGGCGATCATCTCGTCCAGGTTGGCCACGGCCACGCCCAGGCCGACCAAGGTGTGGGCGCGTTCGCGGGCCTTGCCCAGCTCATACTCGGTGCGGCGGGTGATGACCTGTTCGCGGAACTTCACGAAGGCCGCGATGATGTCCTTCAGGTTCATCATCTCCGGCCGGCCGCCGTTCAGCGCCAGGGTGTTGACGCCGAAGGAGGTCTGCAGGGCGGTGTGGCGGAACAGCTGGTTCATCACCACGTCGGCCACGGCGTCGCGCTTAAGCTCCACCACCACGCGCACGCCGTCGCGGTCGGACTCGTCACGGACGTCGGAGATGCCCTCGACCACCTTCTCGCGCACCACCTCGGCGATGCGTTCGATCAGCTTGGCCTTGTTCACCTGATAGGGGATTTCGGTGAAGACGATGGCCCAGCGGTCCTTGCGGATCTCCTCGATCTCGCTCTTGGCGCGCATGACGACGGAGCCGCGGCCCGTCTCGAAGGCGGAGCGGATGCCGGCGCGGCCCAGGATCAGGGCGCCGGTGGGGAAGTCCGGACCGGGGACGATCTCCATCAGTTCGGGGATGGTGATGCCCGGGTTGTCGACATAGGCGCAGCAGGCGTCGATCACCTCGCCCAGGTTATGGGGCGGGATGTTGGTGGCCATACCCACGGCGATGCCGCTGGCGCCATTGACCAGCAGATTGGGGAAGCGGGCCGGCAGGACCGTCGGCTCGTCCTTCGACTCGTCATAGTTCTTCTGGAAGTCGACCGTCTCTTTGTCGATGTCATCCAGCATGGCCTCGGCCGACTTGGCCAGGCGCGCCTCGGTGTATCGCATGGCGGCGGCGGGGTCGCCGTCCATGGAACCGAAGTTGCCCTGCCCGTCGATCAACGGCAGGCGCATGGAGAAATCCTGCGCCATGCGGACCATGGCCTCATAGATCGAGCTGTCGCCATGGGGGTGGTAGTTACCCATGACGTCGCCGACCGCCTTGGCCGATTTGCGGTACGGTTTGGTGCTGTCGTACCCGCTTTCCTTCATCGCATACAGGATGCGACGGTGCACAGGCTTCAGGCCGTCGCGCACGTCGGGAAGCGCGCGGCTCACGATCACGCTCATGGCGTAATCGAGATAGCTGCTGCGCATCTCCTCTTCGATGGCGATGGGGGTGATATCGCTGGCGGGGGGGGCCGCGGGGGGCGTCGGAGTCGTGACCAAACCAGAATCCAGAATCAAGGAAAACCAAGCCCTCGGGGCGGATGGACACCCGTCCCGGGGCGATGGGGATATGTCGCTTTTCTAACACCATTCGCGCATGCGAACAATGAAACCGGCATCCGCGTCCCATATGGGCGGCACCGCCGGGCGGCGACTCGCCCATCCGGGCTCCTCCGGGTTTTGACGTCCCTGGCCCTGGGATGCGACAGTGCCGCCGTTTCCCCGTGGCACCGGTCCCTTCGCATGACTCCCCCCTTCCGCGTCCGCGGCTTCGATCACGTGGCACTGCCCGTCACCGACATGGCGCGGGCGCTGGCCTTCTATCGTGATATCCTGGGATGTCCGGTCACGGCGACCTATCCGGAGGATGCCCTGGTGCGCCTGGCGGTGGGTGACGCCGACCTGTTCCTGGTGGATGTCTCGGCGCCCAACGGCGCCTGGGCCAAGCCGCCGGCGGGGCCGGGGCGCAACCTTGACCATCTGTGCATCGCCCTGGCGCCCTGCGACGAAGGGGCGCTGCGGCGCCACCTGGCCCGGCATGACCTGAGCGTCCTTGAGGAAAGGGTGGGGGACAACCGCCATGGTCCCACCCTCTCCCTGTACATCCGCGATCCGGAAGGCACCCAGGTCGAGCTGTCGCTGCCGCGCTGATCGCCCGCGAGGTCCGCGCGCTTGAGGCTTCCTATGACCGGCTTTCGCGCCGCGACAGCAGGTGGAACCGCGCCATCAGCACCGACACCGCCACGACGCTCGCCACCAGGATGCCCTGGAAGATGCCCATGACGCCGTGGCCCAGGTGGAAGGCGGCATAGGCCGCCGTGGGGATCATGACGCCATAATAGCTGAAGAAATGCAGGGCGGTGGGGATCCAGCTGTCGCCCTGGCCGCGCAGCGCGCTGGCCATCACCGCCTGCCCGCCGTCCGCGACCAGGATCCACGCCATGAAGGCGATCAGCGGCACCAACTCGCGGATCAGGGCCGCATCGCTGGCGTAGAGGCGGGCGATGGCTTCCGGCAGGCCGGCGAACAGCAGGCCCACGCCGGCCAACACCAGAGCGGTGATGGCCAGACCCGTCCAGCCAGCCACCGAGGCCTCGCGCCGATGTCCCGCCCCATGCGCCTGACCCACCTGCACCGCCGTGGCCGAGGCCAGGCCCAGGGCCGCCATAAAGGCCAGGGCCAGCAGATTCAAGCCCACGGCGTAGGCGCCCAGCCCCAGGGCGCCCAGCCAGCCGGCAAAAATGCCCATGGTGCCGAAGGCGGATGATTCCGCCCCCTGGCTGAGGCCGGCGGCATAGCCCAGGTGCCGGTGCGGCCGTCCGGAGCGCCAGTCCAGGAAGGAACCGCGGACGCCGTAGCGGGCATGATCGCGCATGGTCCAGACATAGGCGCACAGGCCCAGCGCGGTGACCCAGCGGATGGTGGTGGTGGCGATGGCCGAGCCCATGGCCCCCAGGGCCGGCAGGCCGAAATGGCCGAACACCAGGGTGTAGTCCAGGGCGAAGTTCAGCAGGTTGGCGATGATCATGGAGATCATGGCCGGGAACGGCCGCTTGATTCCCTCCAGGAAGAAAGAGGTGCTGATCTGCACCACCGCCGCCGGCATGCCCAGCCCCAGGATGATGATGACGGGGGCGGCGCCATGGGCGATGCGCGGGTCCTGCCCCGTCAGCCGGAAGAAGGGCTCGCCGAACAGGCAGCCCACCGCCACGACGCAGCCCACCAGCAAGGCATAGGGGACGGAGCGGCGCCAGACCGCCCCCGCCTCCCGCGCCCGGCCACCCCCCACCGCCTGGGCCACCAGGATGATGGTGCCCATCATCAGGCCGACCACCGTGGCGAAGGCCGTGCCCACCGGGGTGTTGCCCAGGCCGAAATAGGCCAGTTCCTCCGCGCTGTGGCGGCCAACCATGGCGGTATCCACGGTCTGCATGAACAGCTGGCCCATGCGTGTCAGCATCAGCGGGGTGGCCAGCACCACCAGATCCCGGGCGTGCGCCAGAACCCGTGCCAGCAACGCGCCCCCCGGAGCCTCGGGCACAGCTCCGCCCGCCGTCGCCTCGTCCAGGGGCGGCAGGGGCGTCACCGTGGCTGACAGCTCCGGCGGCACGGGGGTTTCATGCTGGGCCATGGTGGAACGCTCTGGCGGCTTTATCGTTGCCCGGAAAGGCGGCCGGGCGGCCCTTCTGCCTACCGCGTGGCGCCGCGTCCCGCAACCCACGAGCGGCGCACGGCAGCTGGGCGCTCTTCTAGAAATTACCCGTCACCCGTACCCAGGCGCGGGTGCGTCGTCGCAGACCATCGCTATCCAGGCCGTTGATGCGGCCGGGATTATCGCCCACGACCTGGGCCAGGGTGGCGTCGACCGCCAGGGCATCCCCCGGGCGCCAGGAGACGGCGATGCCCAGCCCCTGCACGCCATAGTCGTTGGGCAGGTCCGTGCCCCGATTCCACCTGGCCCAGGGGGTGACGAACTGGCGGATCCAGCCGCCGTCCCAAAAAGCGGCGAAGCGCAACCCGGTCACCGGGCGCCAGCGCAGTTCCAGCGTGCCCACCGCCCCTTCCGCCCCCTGCCCCTCATTGACGGGATAGGCGCGGACGCCATCCGGACCGCCCAGGGCCAGGCGCTCGGAGCTGTCCAGATTGCCACTGGCCCATTGCCCGGACAGTCTCAGCATCACCTCCACCCCCTCACCCAACGGCTGCGCGTGGCTGGCGGTCATCGCCAGCTTGGCATAGGCGCCGCTGGTGCGGACGGATGCGGCGTCCAGCGCCAGGTTGTCCGGTACGCCGCCCAGGTCGACAGTGCCCCCGGTGAGCGCCACGTCCACCTGATTCGCCCCGCCCCAACCATCGCGCACCACGCCGCCCGCGCCCAGGGTGGCGGCGTCGATGACGCTGACACTGGTGACGATTTGGGCCGTGCGGTTCACCAGCCGGCGATGCTCATAACTTAGGCGCCCGTCCAGGGCGGTATCCTCCGACCGCCACACCGGCAGGGTGGCCATGGCCCCACCGGTGGCACCCCAGCCATCCGGCGTACCGGCGTTGAAGTCGTGGGCGACGCGGTAATCGAAGGCACTGCCATTCAGGCCCAGCCGCAGGCCGGAATAGCCCACGGGCGCGGTAGCCGCCAGCCGGCCGTAGGTCGTGCCCAGGCTGCGCATGCCGGTCAGGATGGTCTGGTCGCCGATGCCGTCCACGTCATTGGCCGACAGCACGGCGATGCCGCGCCAGCCCCCACTGGCCCGTTGCGCCTGGTTGTCCACCAGGGCAATGCCGTTGAACAGCGGCCCCTCGGTCAGCTTCAGGCGGATGTCGGTCTGGTCCGGCGCGCCGCCCGCTTCCGCCGTGGCCGTGGCGGTGATGCCGGGCACGGCGTCCAGGGCGGCGACCCCCTGTTCCAGCGCATTTAGGCGGAGCGTTTCTCCCACCGCCTGGCGGTTCAGCAGATAGCCGGCGGCCAAATCGCCGTCCAGCCGGGTGTCGCTGGCGGAATCCACCACCACCCGACCCAGCCGGCTTTCCTGCACGGCGATGGTGACGACACCGTCGCGGATCTCCTGCCGGGGCAAGTAGGCCCGGGCCAGGTAGCCATGCTGCCGGTAGTAGGTGCTGATGGCGCCGGCGGCCGACTGCAACCCGCCCAGGGTGAGGTCGCGGTTGCGGAAAGGCGCCACCACCGTCTGGAGGTCGGCCTCCGGGAACAGGGTGGTGATGATGTGGAAGGCCGTCACCCGCACCGTGGGGCCCTGGGCCGCCGGCACCCGAGGGGGGCCCTCGGGTGCAAGGGGGCGCAAAGGGGCCGGTGGGGCGGACAGGCTGGGGGATGAACGTTCGGTGTCACGCAGGATGCTGCCGGCGTCGGGTGTCTGCTGCCCGTGCGCCCATGCAGGCAATAAGACCACGCCGGCCAAGGCCGCCATACCCCAGGCCGGACATGATCGAGACATCGGAGTTCCAGCCTGCGGGCGAGCATTGCACCAACAGGTTGAACCCTACATCCGTAGCCGGCCCGCCGGCGGCATGATGGTGGGTCCGCTACAGAAAGGTCACTGCGGGATCACCCGGTGAAGCGCGCCGTCAGGGGGAAGCGCCGGTCCTTGGTGGTGGGGGACTTGCGGTGGACCTTGGGGCCGGGTGGCGACTGGAAGCGCTTGAACTCCGCCCGGCGGACGCGGCGGCGGATGTCCTGCACGAATTCCAGTGGCTCGCCCAGCTTCTCGGCGATCTGGGCGTCGGTCTGGCGCTCCTTGGCGTCCTCCATCTCCCACAGCACCGCGTCCAGGCGGGGATATGGGGGCAGGCTGTCGGTGTCGCGCTGGTCGTGCTTCAACTCGGCGCTGGGGGGCACGTCGATGGTGGCGCGCAGCGCGGCCTGGGCACCGGCGTCGTAGGGTTCCAGCGGCTTGCCGAAGGCCTGCCGCCAGACGCTGGCGAACAGCGGGTCGGGCGCCTGGGCCTGGGCCAGGCGCATCTCCAGCATGGGGAAGACGTCGATGGCCTTGTACAGGTCCTTCAGCGGGTTGAAGGCGCCGCGCATGTCGCCGTAGAGCGTGCCGTATCCCATCAGGATCTCGCTCTTGTTGCTGGTGCCCAGGATGGCGCGGCGGCCGTGGTCGTTGGAGATGGCGGACAGGGTGTTGCCGCGGATCTGCGCCTGCAGGTTCTCATCCGCCAGGCTGCCCATGTCGCGACCGAAGGCGTTGCGGAACTTGGCCAGCCCCGCCTCATACTCCACCGTGATGGGCAGGCTGATGGCGCTGAAGCCGCCGCCCACGCCGGCGGCGAAATCCGCCGCCCGGGTGTTGGAGCCGGCGGTGGTGTAGGGCGACGGCATCATCACGGCGTTGACTTTGGCCGGCCCGAAGACGTCGGCCGCCAGCGCCGCCACCAGGGTGGAATCGGCACCGCCCGACAGGCCGAAGACCACATCCTGGAAGCCATTCTTTTCGATGTAGTCGCGCAGGCCCAGGCCCACGATCAGATAGCGCTCCTGCGCATCGGTCAGTTGCACCGGCGCCTGGGTGTGGGTCAGGCGTAAGCCCTGGCCCGTGTCCGCCAGGGTGACGGTGTCCGCCCCTTCCCGCCCGATCTCCATCTCATAGATGGCCCCGGCCGGGTCGACGACGGCGGAGCAACCCTCCCACACCAACTCGTCATTGCCGCCCACCTGGTTGACATAGACCAGGGGCAGGCCCGTCTCCTGGATGCGCTGGTCGAACAGGCGGCGGCGGAAGTTGCCCTTGGCGATGGCGTAGGGGCTGGCGTTCAGCGAGACGATGACCTCCGCCCCCAGGTCCTTGAGCGCCCGGGTGACGTCATCGAACCAGATATCCTCGCAGATGCAGAATCCCAGGGTGACCGCCCCGCCATCGGCCTGGAACGACAACACCCCCAACGTCGCGTCGGGGCCCTTCTGCTCCGCCCGGCTTTCAAACCAGCGCACGTCATCGAAGACGTCGTAATTGGGCAGGTGGGTCTTGAACTGGCTCAGCGCCTCCCGGCCCTTGTCGAACACCACCAGGCCGTTGCCCATCTTGCGGCCCGCGACCTTCCCTCGCAGCGGCGTGCCCACCGCGATGGCGACCTGCGCGGCCTCCGACAACAGCCGGTATTGCTCCGTCCAATGGACGACGGCCTGCTGGTAATCGGCCTCCAGCAGATAGTCGCCGGCGGCGTAGTTGGCGACGGCGCATTCCGGCAGGACGTGCAGGTCGGCATCCCGGCAGGCCAGGATGCTGGCCTTGGTGCGCTCGAAATTCCCCCGGAAATCGCCCGTGGTGTAGTTCATCTGATGCAGGGCGACTTTAAGCGTGCGCATGCGGTTCCGTCTCTCGATTCCAGTGCCGGGGCGCCACCCTATCATCCGGGGGCGGGACGCGGGCAGTCCCTGGAAATCGACGGCGGCTTTTACGCCGCCGCATGCGTGGCTTCACCCGGCGTGCCGCCGCAGGAAGGGCAGCAGGAGGCACGGCGCATGTCGTTCAGGGGGGGCGCCAACGACAGGGCGGGCCAGGCCTGGGGCACATCACCGATGGGGAATGCCGTCACCCCGGCCGCTCCCGGGTGCGGATACCGTCGGGAACGAATGTCGGGCCCCGGGCCTTGAACCAGGGTCGCCCCCAACGAACGCCCCCAAACGAACGCCGGAGACGCGGGATCATGCCCCAGGATGAAGATGCCCCTCAAACAGCCCCCCGGGATAAGCGGCAGTCGGACCAGCGCGCCACAGCCGACAGCAAGCGCGACGTGGGGGATGCCAGCGACACCCAGCGCCTCAAGGACGAATGGGCCATGACGGGCCACGCCGCGACCAGAAAGCCGGGCGGGCCGGAGCACGCGCCGCCACCGCAGCAAGGGGGCGCCCGCCCCGCCCCGGGCAGCAAAGGGGACTGGGACGCCAGCGGCAGCGGCCAGCGCGGCCCCCAGGGCGACCGGTCGGAAAGCACGGCGGGTACCGGTGCGCGGGCCAACAGCAACCGGGGGCGGGGCAGCACCTCCTGACGCCGAAAGCATGGCACGCATCGCGAATGGTCCGCGATAACGCGGCCCTAGGTTGATGTGTCCACACCGTTGTCGTCACCAGAAATTCCGTGCCAATCTGCGATGATGCACGGGAGACTGGTATGGTGTTGCTGGATGATCTGAAAAAGGCGATCGCGGACAAGCGGGCGGTGATCGTCGCGGGTGCGGGCACCACCATCGCCGCCGTGGGGCCGGGGACAAGACATGCCAGTTGGACGGGCCTGATCGAGCATGGACTGCGGCGGGCCCACCAATTGGGGAAGATCAAGGACAAGGCGCTGAACGCGGCGCTGGCCAACCTTGAGGCCGACGACATGACCCTGCTGCTGGCGGCGGCGGAGATGGTCGCCCATAGGCTGGGGCAAAAGGACGGCGATGGTGAGTTCGCTGGCTGGTTGCGGACCACGGTGGGCGACTTGACAGTCATCGACGGCGCGGTGCCATCCGCGTTGGCCCACCTGCATCGGCATGGCGTCCTGATCGCCACCACCAACTATGATTCCATCCTGTGCGACGCCTGCGACAGCGCGTCCGTCGTCCTGCCCACGGACAGCGGAAAGAGCCTACGGTGGTCGCGGCGGGAAGACCGGGGCATCTTGCATTTGCACGGCCATTGGGAACGGCCCGAAAGCGTCGTGCTGGGTGTCCAGCGATACCGGGAAACGGCGCAATCCCCGTTTCAGCAATTCCTGCAACAGGTGCTGGCCGCCAGTGCCTCCCTGGTCTTCGTCGGCTGCGGCGGCACCCTGGACGATCCCAATCTCGGCCCGCTGCTGGATTGGATCGATACCACCCTGCGGGGCGCCGAGCATCGGCATTACCTGCTGTGTCGCGACGGTGAGCTTGCCAGCTGGCGGGCCAAGGGCTGGATGCGGATCGTGCCCCTGGCTTTCGGCCCCGGCCACGCTGACCTGCCCGGATTCCTTGCCAGCCTGCCGCCCGCCAGCGGGGCGCTTGCATCCACCGGCACGGGGGGCAATCCCGCCCCCTCCCCCCTGGTCACCGCCGTGCCCCGCCCTACGGACAATTTCGTGGGGCGGGCCGGGGAGGTGGCGTCGGTGGTGGCCGCTCTGCTGGCCGGCAGCCACGTCGCCATCCTGGGGCCCGGCGGCATCGGCAAGACGGGCCTGACCCAGCATGTCGGCCATGACCAGCGGATCATGGCGGCCTTCCCCCGGCGGGTTTTCGTGCGGCTGGAGGCGGCCGGGACCGGCGCGGACATGGCCCTGAAGATCGCCACCGCCCTGGGCCTGGAGGCCGGCCCCCCCCCGCTGGAACGCGCCGTGGCGGATTTGGGACGACAGCCGACCTTGCTGATCCTGGACAACGCCGAGACGCCGTGGACACCGGACCCCCATGGCGTGGGACAGGTTCTGGCAGAGTGTGGCGCCGTCGCCCGAATCCTGTTGTCCATCCGCGGCCGGCAATGCCCCCAGGGACTGACATGGCAACGCCTGGAACTCGACCGCTTGGGCGGGGCGGACGCCCGCGCCCTGTTCCTGGGCCTGGCGGGCCCGCAGTTGGCGACGGACGCCCTGCTGCCCATGGTCATTGGCGTGGCCGATGGTGTTCCCTTGGCCATCCGGCTGTTGGCGGCGCAGGCGGATGGCTTGGCCGACCTGCGCGACCTGTGGGCACGTTGGCAGGCCGAACCCGCGGCCCTGCTGCGGCTGGGCCGTGCGGCCAACCGGGAAACGGATTTCACCACCTCGGTCTCCCTCAGCCTGGAAAGCCCCCGCCTGACGCCGGACGGCCGCCGTCTGTTGGGCCTGCTGGGGCGCCTGCCGGACGGCCTGGCCCGTTCCCTGCGCGATGATTTGCTGGGCCAGAACGCGGCGGCCGCCGCCACCAGTTTGGTGCAACTGGCCCTGGCCCGGGAGGAGAAGGACAGGCTGCGCCTGTTGGTCCCGGTGCGGGAGGTGGTGAGGGCGAGGGTGACTCCGTCGCCAGCGGACGCCGCCGCCCTGCACGATGCCATGATCGCCCTGGCCGAACTGGGCGATCAGCTGGGGCGGGAGGATGGCCAGGACGCAGCCGCCCGCATCACCGTGGAATTCCAGAACATCAACAGCGTTCTGGACATGGTCTTGGACGACGATGGATGTCAGCGCGCCATCGACGCCATCGTCTCTTTAGCGCAGTTTCAGCGCTTCTCCGGGGCCGGCACTCCCGAGTTGCTGGAAAGGGCGGTAGGGCGAGCCCAGGCCCTGAACGACACGCGTCGTCAGGCCCGCTGCATCAAGAGCCTAGGGGACATCGCCCTGGCACGCTCCGACCACGACGCGGCCCGTGCCCGCTATGAGGACGCCCTGCCGCTCTACCGGCGGGTCGGTGACGTGCTGGGCCAAGCCAACTGCATCCGGAGCCTGGGGAACATCGCCCTAAGACGCTCCGACCACGACGCGGCCCGTGCCCGCTATGAGGACGCCCTGCCACTGTACCAACAGGTCGGTGACGTGCTGGGCCAAGCCAACTGCATCCGGAGCCTGGGGGACATCGCCCTAAGACGCTCCGACCACGACGCGGCCCGTGCCCGCTATGAGGACGCCCTGCCGCTCTACCGGCGGGTCGGTGCCGTGCTGGGCCAAGCCAACTGCATCAAGAGCCTGGGGGACATCGCCCTGGAACGCTCCGACCACGACGCGGCCCGTGCCCGTTATGAGGACGCCCTGCCGCTGTACCGGCGGGTCGGTGCCGTGCTGGGCCAAGCCAACTGCATCCGGAGCCTGGGGGACATCGCTCTAAGACGCTCCGACCACGACGCGGCCCGTGCCCGCTATGAGGACGCCCTGCCGCTGTACCGGCGGGTCGGTGCCGTGCGGGGCGAAGCCAACTGCATCCGGAGCCTGGGGGACATCGCTCTAAGACGCTCCGACCACGACGCGGCCCGTGCCCGCTATGAGGACGCCCTGCCGCTCTACCGGCGGGTCGGTGACGTGCTGGGCGAAGCCAACTGCATCCGGAGCCTGGGGGACATCGCCCTAAGACGCTCCGACCACGACGCGGCCCGTGCCCGCTATGAGGACGCCCTGCCGCTGTACCAACAGGTCGGTGACGTGCTGGGCGAAGCCAACTGCATCCAGGGCTTGGGGGATAGTCTTGCACGGGAGGAACAGCCCGAAAAGGCCCGCCGGCACTATCAGCAGGCGCTGGGCCTGTATGAGCGTATCCCGGAGCCCTATTCCATGGGCTGGGCGTCGCTTCGCCTTTCCCGGATGGCCGGAAGTGAAAGCGAGCGGCGCGCCCATGTGGCGGCGGCGCGAAAGGCGTGGGAAGGACTGGGGGATTGGGGGCTACGCTTGATCGCCGAGCATCTGGGGCCCGAGGCGGATGACGCGGAGGTGCCTTGAAAAGGAAAGGGCGCGTCCCGTTTCCCGGACGCGCCCCTTATCCCTGCCCCGTGCCGGCCGGTCAGAACGGGATTTCGTCGTCCAAATCGTCGGCCGGCTTGCCGCCGCCGAAGCCGCCGCGCGAACCGCCACCGCCGGCGGCGGGGGAACCGCCACCGCCGTAGCCCCCACCGCCGGCCGGGGCCCCGCCACCGCCATAGCTGGGGGCGCCGCCGCCGAAGTCGCCGCCCGATTCGTAGCCGCCGCCACCGCCGCCGCCGCCGTCACGGCCTTCCAGCATGGTCAGTTCGCCGCGGAAGGGGCGCAGCACCACCTCGGTCGTGTACTTCTCCTGGCCCGACTGGTCGGTCCATTTGCGGGTTTCCAGCTGGCCCTCGATATAGACCTTGGAGCCCTTCTTCAGGAAGCGCTCGGCCACGCCGATCAGCGCCTCGTTGAAGATCACCACCTGGTGCCATTGGGTGCGTTCCTGCCGCTCCCCGCTGTTGCGGTCCTTCCAGGTCTCAGAGGTGGCGATGCGCAGGTTGCACACCTTGCCGCCGTTCTGCATGGACCTGACCTCCGGCTCCTTGCCGAGGTTGCCGATGAGGATGACCTTGTTGACGCTGCCAGCCATGTCCGATCCGTCCTGAATCACAAAAGGGGGCGTGAAAGCCCCGTCGTTGATGGGGAGAGCCTACACCGCCGCACCCGTGCGATGCCACAGCGATGGTGGTGCCGGCCCCCGGCATGCCCAAAATATCGATCCGGTCCCCCCAAACGGGCAGTCCCGACCCGACCCCGGCCCCCTACAAAAGGGGATGAATCCTGCTGTCGCCTTTTGACACCGGCATCCCCATATTAAGACGCTGCCCGGCTGGCCCGGGGGAACGGTGGCGGGTGCCGCCTATTCCCCCTTGCCAGCCCCCGCCCCGATCGACTATTCAGAACATACCATGAACAAATATATCAGTGTCCGCGGCGCGCGGGAACATAATCTGAAGAACGTTGACGTGGATCTGCCGCGCGACCAGCTGGTGGTCATCACCGGGCTGTCGGGTTCCGGCAAATCCTCGCTGGCCTTCGACACCATCTACGCCGAGGGGCAGCGGCGCTATGTGGAAAGCCTGTCGGCCTACGCGCGTCAGTTCCTGGAACTGATGCAGAAGCCGGACATGGACAGCATCGAGGGGCTGTCCCCCGCCATCTCCATCGAGCAGAAGACGACCAGCCGCAATCCCCGCTCCACCGTCGGCACGGTGACGGAGATTTACGACTATATGCGCCTGCTCTATGCCCGGGTCGGCGTCCCCTATTCCCCGGCCACGGGCCTGCCCATCGAAAGCCAGACGGTCAGCCAGATGGTGGACCGCATCCTGGCCATGCCGGAGGGCACCCGCCTCTACCTGCTGGCGCCCACGGTGCGCGGCCGCAAGGGCGAGTACAAGAAGGAGCTGCAGGAGCTGCGCAAGCGCGGCTTCCAGCGCGTGAAGATCAATGGCGAGATGATGGAGATCGACGAGGCGCCGGCGCTGGACAAGAAGCTGAAGCACGATATCGAGGTGGTGGTCGACCGCATCGTCGTGAAGGAGGGCTTAGGGAATCGCCTGGCCGATTCCCTGGAAACGGCGCTGGAACTGGCCGACGGCCTGGTGTTCGCGGAGAACGCGGACACGGGCGAGCGCACCGTCTTCTCCGCCAAGTTCGCCTGCCCGGTCAGCGGCTTCACCATCGAGGAGATCGAGCCGCGCCTGTTCTCCTTCAACAACCCCTTCGGTGCCTGCCCGGCCTGCGACGGCCTAGGCCAGAAGCTGTATTTCGATCCCGACCTGGTGGTGCCGGACACGCGCCTGTCACTGAAGAACGGGGCCATCACCCCCTGGGCGGGGTCCACCTCGCAATACTACGCCCAGACGCTGGAAAGCCTGGCCCGCCACTGTGGCGCCAGCATGGACACGCCGTGGAGCGACCTGCCGGACACGCTCAAGAACCTCATCCTCTACGGCTCCGGCGGCAAGCCGGTCACCCTGCGCTATGATGACGGCCTGCGCGCGTACGAGACCAACAAGCCCTTCGAGGGCGTGGTGCGCAACCTGGAACGCCGCTGGAAGGAGACGGAAAGCAACTTCATGCGGGAGGAGCTTTCCAAGTACCAGTCCGCCCAGCCGTGCGAGGCCTGCAACGGCGCCCGCCTGAAGCCGGAGGCGCTGGCCGTCAAGATCAGCGGCAAGAACGTGGCCGAGATCAGCCGCATGTCCATCCAGGAGGCGGGAGCCTGGTTCGCCGGCCTGGATGAGCACCTGTCGCAGAAGCAGAAGGAAATCGCCTCCCGCATCCTCAAGGAAATCAATGAGCGGCTGGGTTTCCTCAACAATGTCGGGCTGGAATACCTGGCCATGGACCGCGCCTCCGGCACCCTGTCGGGTGGGGAGAGCCAGCGCATCCGCCTGGCCTCGCAGATCGGCAGCGGCCTGACGGGCGTGCTCTACGTCCTGGACGAGCCCTCCATCGGCCTGCACCAGCGCGACAACGACCGCCTGCTGATCACGCTGAAGCGCCTGCGCGACCTGGGCAACACCGTCATCGTCGTCGAACATGACGAGGACGCCATCCGCACCGCCGACTATCTGGTGGACATGGGGCCGGGCGCCGGCATCCATGGCGGCACGGTGGTGGCGGCCGGCACCCCGGCGGAGGTCATGGCCAACCCGGCCAGCGTCACCGCCGACTATCTGACCGGCCGGCGCCGGATTCCCCTGCCGGAGCGTCGCCGCGCCGGCCACAAGGGCCAGTTCCTGGAGGTCATCGGCGCCCGGTCCAACAACCTGCAGGACGTCAACGCCCGCATTCCGCTGGGCACCTTCACCTGCGTCACCGGCGTATCGGGCGGCGGCAAGTCCACCCTGATCATCGAGACGCTGTACAAGGCCCTGGCCAAGCGGCTGAACGGCGCGCGGGAGCATCCGGGCGCCCATGACGACATCCTGGGCCTGCACCATCTGGACAAGATCGTCGACATCGACCAGTCGCCCATCGGTCGCACGCCCCGGTCCAACCCCGCCACCTACACCGGCGCCTTCACCCCCATCCGCGACTGGTTCGCCGGGCTGCCGGAGGCCAAGGCCCGCGGCTATGGCGCCGGCCGGTTCAGCTTCAACGTCAAGGGCGGCCGGTGCGAGGCCTGCCAGGGCGACGGCGTCATCAAGATCGAGATGCACTTCCTGCCCGACGTCTACGTCACCTGCGACGTCTGCCACGGCAAGCGCTACAACCGCGAGACGCTGGAGGTCCTGTACAAGGACAAGAGCATCGCCGAGGTGCTGGACATGACGGTGGAGGAGGCCGCGACCTTCTTCCAGGCCGTGCCCGCCATCCGCGACCGCATGCAGACGCTGGATGAGGTGGGGTTGGGCTACATCCATGTGGGCCAGCCGGCCACGACCCTGTCGGGCGGCGAAGCGCAGCGCGTGAAGCTGGCCAAGGAGCTGTCCCGCCGCGCCACCGGCCGCACCCTCTACATCCTGGACGAGCCCACCACCGGCCTGCATTTCGAGGACGTGCGCAAGCTGCTTGAGGTGCTGCACGCCCTGGTCGACCAGGGCAACACCGTGCTGGTCATCGAGCATAACCTGGAGGTCATCAAGACCGCCGACTGGATCATCGACATGGGCCCCGAGGGGGGCGCTGGCGGCGGCCGCATCGTGGCGGAGGGCACGCCGGAACACGTGGCCACCATCACGGGCAGCTACACCGGCCACTACCTGAAGCCCTACCTGTCGGAGGTGGCGCCAACGGTGGAGGCCGTGGCGCCGAAGAAGCGCAAGGCGAAGGCGGCGTCCTGAAAGGGCGCCGCGCTTCTGCCCCTCAGGTGGGATCAGCGGCTGTGATGGCCCGGGGAATCCGGCCGCGTCTTCTCCGCCTCCTGCCGCTCATCCCCTTTGCCGGTGACGGCATTGTCCTTGGACGGACGCACCTCATGGGGGATGGGGGGGAAGATGTCCGGCGTGGGCGACCGTACCGCCTCAATGGCCTCCACCACCTCTTCCAGGATGATGTTGCCCAGGATGCTGCCGTTGTCGGCGTCGTCCTTCGGGTGGTCTGGCTTCTTGGTCATGGATCCATTTCCTTCGTGCGGGGGCGCGGATAAAGCAGTATACGCCGCCCAAAGGTTCAAGGGGGCTGCGTTGGATCACTTTGCCGTCCTATTGGCCGCCCTATTGGATAACCCCGAACCAATAAGGCGTCTTGGCTGACCAGGGCGAGTGAGAAAAGCGGCGGTGCAGTTCCTGATAGGCCGCGCGGGACCAGGGGCCATTGTCCACCCGGCAGCTATAGCGCGTCGCCATCACCGCCCGGTGCAGGGCTTCCGCCAGCAGGTCATCGCCTTCCAACCAGCGGGTGACCACCCCCTCGTCCCGCGCCCAGGCCAAGACATCCTTGGTCAGGCGCTCGGACGCGTCACCCCAGCGGCCTGGAGTTGTGGGCGTCTGCGGATCCATTGGCTTCAGCAGGGGAATAACGGCGAGTACCTTCGCCTTTTGCTGTTCCTCTGCTTGCCGACTCTGTTTCCAATACGGGTCATTCGGATCGGAGGATCGCGGTGGCGGCAGGGCTTCCCGCGCGGCGGCGTCTATATCGAACACCAGATAAGGACCGAACGGTATCGAAGCAAATATAAGACTGTCAGCGGCTTCTGACCGGAAGACCGCCGGATCGGCGGAACACCACCAATTGCCATCGCGGGGATTTTCCCGGTCGAAGGCGTTCCAATCGCCGGGCCGGGCTGGGCCGTCTCTCAGGCTGTCCGTCAGGATGCTGTAGTGGTCCTCCCCACCCGGCGGGCGCGCCCAGGATGGTCGTGCCACCAATCCTGGGTTACGCAACAGCAGCATGGTGATGAGGTGGCGTTGTTTGGGGGGCCACCAGGTGCGCTCGATCCGGTCGATGTCGGGGGCCAGGGATGGCTGCGCCAGCCGCAGATCCGGCAACCATGCCCGTATGTCGGCCCAGCGACGCTGAGCGTAGGCTTGGGCAATGGCGGCCCCCACCAAAGCCCTGCGGTCGTCAGGAGCCAACCGGGGATGTCGGGCGAATTCGACCAATGCCTTGGGCGGCATCAGGTCGAATAAAGCCCTGGCCCAACCCAGCTCGATCAGGCCATCAACCGGCCGCAAACCCACAATGGGATGGTTGTAAAGATCGTCTACGGATTGTGCCAGCGCCGGCTTCAACTCTTCTGACACGGGGATGCCGGTGGCCTGCCCCACCGTGATAGCCCAGTGGCGCGCCGCCTCCAGATCGGCACGGGCCACGAACCAGCGAACGCCATCGTCGAGGATGGTTTTGGATGCGGTGGCGATATCTGGAACCCGATCCCTCCGCGTCAAGGCCCGGCGATCTTCCCGCGTAAGACTATCGAGAGCGGCAATGCCCTCGTCGGCCCGCCCAGCTTGGTAGAGGATGCGCACCCGTTGGGCGACCAACCGCCAAGTCAGAGCGGCGCGGGCCGTGGCTGTCAAACCCGGCCAGGCGCGTACGGCGGTCACCGCTTCCGCGATAACGGCACCGTCGGCCGGGTCTCGGCTATGCTCCGCCACCGCCAGGGCCCAGAGCGGGTTGCGGCTCTTCCGCCACTGTTGGCGGGCGTGGTCCAGAAGGGTTGGGTTCAGGATGGCGTCGCGGCTGCCCGCCTGCCCCGGTGTGTGATAAGGCCAGGGAGCCACGAGGGCCGCCAGGGCATCGATGACCGGATCGCGGGCGGCCATGGCGGCCGCGGCCCGGTCATAATGGGGCAGCGGCCAACGCTGATCGCGGTCCGGCTCCGGCGTCTCGTCCGCCAGCCAGATATCAGCTTCCGCAGCGCGTCGAAGCTTGAGGATGGTTTCGTAGCCCTGCAGGGTCAGCGGGAGCGGTTTTGTCAGTTCCTCCGAGGCTCGATCAGGTGGGCAAATGGCGGCGGTGGGCGCCGTCATGAAACGGCTGACCTCCGCCAACCGGGCTGCCGCCAGCGGAAGGGCACTCGTCCCGTAACGCATCCTGCCAATCAGGGTCGCCGCGGCATGCTCGAACTCCGATAGCGTCTCGTCCCGCAAAAGGGCATCGATGCGGCGTACGCCTTCATCGAACATGCCTGCGCGAAAAGAGGCCCGTGCGGCGCTGTAAGCCGCCGCCGCCCGGAAGGGTGACGACGTGTCCTTCACCACTTTGTCGAAGCCAGAAATGGCCTGGGTGAAGTACCCCAGTTCGTAGGCAAACGCCGGTTCGGCATAGGCCGCCAACTGATCCGGCTTCGGTTCCCAGGGGCGGTAGTACTGCTGCCCCTCTCCGAATGAAACCGGCAAAGGCTTGTCCAAGGGCACAGCACGCAGTGCCGCCAGAATTTCCTGGGTCGGGAAGAAGGCACGCTCCCGGATGTCTTCATCCGTCCACGGATGAGGTGATAGGGCGCTCCACAACGGCCAGTACTGCGTCAGGATCCGGCAATCGGTCGGTGGCGCATCCTTCGCGGCGGCAACGGTCACGGTCAGGAAAAGCATCGCCGCCGGCAACAGTGCGGACGGCGCCTTCAATACCCGCAAGCCCATCTTTACACCAATAGCGCGACTGATTGTGGGGGAGCGGCGCACACAATCCACCGCGCCGCGCGCCCGGTCAATTCAAGCTTGAAGGGCTATTCGGCCTTCTGCTTCCCCTGCCCTATCTTGGGCTCCGTCCCCGCCAGAAGACGGCGGATGTTGGCGTGGTGGCGGAGCCAGACCAGGATGGCGATGGCCAGGGCCAGGACGGATTCGGCCGGGCCGGCGCCGAAGCCGGCAGCCGCCGGGCAGACCGTGGGCAGGACCCCGGCGACCACGGGCGCCAAGGCCAGGGCCACCAAGGCCGAGAGGGAGGAGATGCGGAACAGCACGGCCACCAGCAGCCAGGTCAGGCAGGCGATGACGCCCACTGGCCAGGACGTGGCCAGCAGCACGCCCAGCGCCGTCGCCACGCCCTTGCCGCCCTTGAAGCCCAGCCACACCGGGAAGGTGTGGCCCAGCATGGCGCCGCCGCCGGCCACCAGGCCCGCCAGGTGGGGCGCGTCGGGCGCCTGCAGGAAGTTCAGGGCCAGGCAATGGGCCAGGCCCACGGCGATGGCGCCCTTGCCGCTGTCCAGGATCAGCGTGGCGGCGGCCAGCGGTTTGTTGCCGGTGCGCAGCACGTTGGTGGCGCCAATGTTGCCGGAGCCGATCTTGCGGATGTCGCCATGGCCGCCGAGATAGGCCAGCACCAGGCCAAAGGGAATGGACCCCAGCAGATAGCCGCCGGCCAGCGCCAGGATCAGGGCCGCCACGGGCAGGGTAGCGCCGTCCATGGGGTCAGCCCGCCCGGGCGGGAGCCAGGGTGAAGACGGTGCGGCCGTCCACCAGGGTGCGCAGCACCCGGCCTTGCACGGGGTGTTTGTCGAAGCAGCTGTTCTTGGACTTGCTGTGCAGCGCCTCCGCGTCCACCCGCCACGGCCGTTCGGCGTCGAAGATGACCAGGTCGGCGGCGGCCCCGGTGCGCAGGCGGCCCAGGTTCAGTCCCAGGATGGCGGCGGGCTTGACCGTGACGGTGGCCAAGGCGTCCAGTAGGCTCATATGCCCCTTGTGCACCAGGTCCAGGGTCAGGGGCAGCAGGGTTTCCAGCCCCACCGACCCGAAGGCCGCCTGGGCGAAGGGCACGCGCTTGGCGTCCTGGTTCCAGGGCAGATGGTCGCTGGTGATGCAATCGATGGTGCCGTCGGCCAAGCCCTCGACGATGGCCTGGCGGTCATCCTCGCCGCGCAAGGGCGGCGACAGCTTGAAGAAGGTGCGATAGTCGCCGACGTCCCGCTCGGTCAAGGTGAAGTATGGCGGGGCGGTGTCGCAGGTGATCTTCAGGCCCCGGCGCTTGGCGGCGCGGATGACCGCCACGGACTCGGCGGTGGAGATGTCGGCGGCGTGGTAACGGCCCCCCGTCGCCTCCACCAGGCGCAAATCGCGCTCCAGCATGATCACTTCGGAATGCGCCGGGATGCCGGACAGCCCCAGGCGGGTGGCGATCTCGCCGGAATTCATGGCGCCGCTGCCCGACAGGCGCGGCTCCTCCGGATGCTGCAGGATGGGCCGGCCCCAGATGCTGGCGTAGGACAACGCCCGCTGCATCACCAGGGCGTCGGCCACCGCCTTGCCGCCGTCGGTGAAGCCCACGGCGCCAGCCTCGGCCAGCAAGCCCATCTCGGTCAGTTCCTTGCCGCCCAGGTCGCGGGTGATGCCGGCATAGGCGAAGACTTTGACCAGCCTGACCTCGCGCGCCCGCCGCGCGATGAACTCCAGCCCCGCCACGTCGTCGATCACCGGATCGGTGTCGGGCAGGCAGGCCAGGGCGGTGACGCCGCCGGCCGCCGCCGCCTGGCTGGCGGTCTTCAGCGTCTCATTGTCCTCGTGCCCCGGCTCCCCCACCTGGGCGCGCAAATCGACCAGGCCGGGCGCGACGCAGGCGCCATCCGCGTCGATGACCTCGACACCCTCCGGCACCCCGTCCCGGAACAGGCCGGGGCCGTGGTCGGCGATCTTGCCGCCGTCGATCAACAGGGAGCCGCGCTGGTCGAGACGGCTGTCCGGGTCCAGCAGGCGGGCGTTCAGGATGGCGGTGCGGGGATGCGGGGGCATGGGCGGCGGGTCCGGGAAGGCGGGAGACGGGGGTGGGGCGGGCGACGCTGGGGCCGGGCGTCAGGCCGGGTCGTTGCGGCCGTGCTGGGTCAGCAGATCCAGGCAGGCCATGCGCACGGCCACGCCGAATTCCACCTGCTGCAGGATGACGCTGCGGTTGATGTCGTCGGCCACCAGGCTGTCGATCTCCACCCCGCGGTTCATCGGGCCGGGATGCATGATCAGCGCGTCGGGCTTGGCCGCCGCCAGCTTCTCATAATCCAGACCGAAGAAGTGATAGTACTCCCGCACCGATGGCACGAACTGGCCCTGCATGCGTTCCATCTGCAGGCGCAGCATCATGACGATGTCGGCGTCCTTCAGGCCGGTGGCCATGTCGTGATGCACCTCCACGCTCAGCTCGCCGATGGCGCGGGGCAGCAGGGTGGGCGGGGCCACCACGCGCACGCGGGCCCCCATGATGTTCAGCAGCTGGATGTTGGAGCGGGCGACGCGGCTGTGCAGGATGTCACCGCAGATGGTGACGGTCAGGCCGTCCAGCCGCCCCTTGTTGCGGCGGATGGTCAGGGCGTCCAGCAGGGCCTGGGTCGGGTGCTCATGCGCGCCGTCACCGCCGGAGATGACGGCGCAGTTGACCTTGTCGGCCAGCAGCTTCACCGCGCCCGACTCCGGATGGCGCACCACCAGCACGTCCAGGTGCATGGCGTTCAGCGTGGTGGCGGTGTCCAGCAGGGTCTCGCCCTTCTTCACGCTGGACCCGTCGACCGACATGTTGATGGCGTCGCCGCCCAGCCGCTTGGCCGCCAGTTCGAAGCTTGTGCGGGTGCGGGTGGAGTTCTCGAAGAACAGGTTCACCACCGTCTTGCCGCGCAGCACGTCCGACTTCTTGTTGGGGCTGCGGTTCTGATCGACGTAGGTGTCGGCCAGATCCAGGATGGTGTTGATCTGGGCCGGGCTCAGGCCTTCGATGCCAAGCAGGTGCCGGTGCGGAAAGCGCATGGGATCCCTTGGGGGGTCAGAGGGGACGGCTTCGCCCCCGGCCACGGGGACGCCACCGCATCGGGGCCGGACTATGGCCCCGCCGCCGCGCGCAGGCAAGAACGGGATGGCTGCCCGGCGGGTGGCGCAGGCCCGCGCCCGTTTGCGCCCACCTTTCGCGCCGCCTGGCGTCCAGGCCGGCCGGAGCCCCATGAAACGCGATGATTTGTGACAAATAGTTATATTGGATTTGATGCAATTATTACAATCACCATTGAAAATGGAGACCATACCTGGGTAGCTCGCCTCCGCCACCGAGTTAGTACTTTACTAGTATTCGATAAGAACTATGCTGTCAGACGGTTACAGGGATGGCAGTCCCTGCCCCGCATCGATGGGACGGCCGTCGCGCTTGCAGGACGGACCGCATTACGGCTTTCAGGAACGACGACATGCCGCTTGCAGTCCACGGTGCGCCCCTGGGGGCCGACCCCACGGCGCCCCCGCCCGGCCCCCTTCCCCGCCCCTTGGCGCCGCATCCCGTGATGTTGGAGCCACCCCGGGCGGATGGCGTCTCCCGCGTGGCGCGCGATACCGGGGCCTGGTCGGATGAGACGGACGCCCTGCACCTGCTGCCGCTGCATCTGCTGCCCTTGACCGTCAGCGGGTTGAAACGGGCGCGCCTGGTCAAGACCGCCCGCCTGGAAACCATGGTGGAACTGTTCCGCGACGCCCGCGCCGGCACCGGCCTGATCCAGATCGAGGGACTGGGGCGGGAGTTCGCGGCCGACCCGACGTTGCTGGAGCGCGACATGGCCTTGCTGCTGAAGCTGGGCACCATCGCTTCCTTCGATGTCTATTCCCTGCGCATCGAGTTGCGGGCCCTGGGCATCGCCGTGGATGAACACCAGCATCTGGTGCTGTCGCCAGAGAAGCAGGAGGAACTGACCCAGTACATGCAGGGCTTCACCCGCCCCCTGCTGCGCCGGGTCTATGGCGAGCAGGCCAGCCAGGTGGACAACATGGGCGACCTGACGGCCCTGCTATCCAACCCGGACCGGGAGGAGACGCTGGCCAACCTGCGCCATATCGCCGGCCGCCTGGGCCTGAAGCTGAGCGAGATTCCCGAGTTCCTGGCCCAGTATGGCGACATCTTCCTGTCCGTGGCCTATTTCCGCAGCTGCCGCGACGGCGCCCACGCCCTGCTGGAAGAGTTCGATCGCTGGCTGGCCGAGTTGAGGCGGGCGCCCCTGGTGCAGGGCGACAGCGCCACCCAGCGCCTGATCGCCGCCGTGGATGCCAGCCTGGACACCATCATGACCCAGCTGGAGGGCTGCTTCCGCAGCTTCGACCGCATGACCCGCCAGTTGTGGGACGATTTGTCGGCCGAGGGCTTCCAGGCCATGCGCCGCGAGATCGAGGCGCACCACACCGGCGTGGGCGCGTTGTGCTGTGGCCTGGCGGTGAAGCTGGGCGGCTGGAAACGCGCCTTCCCCACGGTGGGGCGCGGCGCCCCCGGTCAGAAGCTGGACTGGATACGGCAGGAGATGGTGCCGGGCCTGGCCGACCTGGTGGAGACCGGCCTTGCCGCCAACCGACGCCAGCCGTCGAGCCCGCTGGCCTGATCGGCTTGACGATCATCAACGCCGCGACGGCCGGACCATTTCAAGTCTATAGCCGGCTGCGTTCACTCAGAACCACAGCCAGCTATAGATGAGTCTGTCCGCGAGCAGCTTCACGTCCAAAGGCGACCGCCTTTGGACGATCTGCTCTAATCCGGCACCTTCGTCCGCAACGTCACGAATTCCTCCGCCGCCGTCGGGTGCAGGCCGATGGTGCTGTCGAAGACGGCCTTGGTGGCGCCGGCGTTCATGGCCACGGCCACGCCCTGGATCATCTCCGGCGTGTCGTCACCCACCAGATGGCAGCCCACCACCCGGTCGCTGGCCCGCTCCACCACCAACTTCATCAGCATGCGCTGATCGCGGCCGGAGAGGGTGTGCCGCATGGGCTTGAAATTGGTGCGGTAGGTGTCGACCGCCGGATAGATCGCGCGCGCCTGGGCCTCCGTCATGCCGCAGGTGGCGACCGGCGGGTTGGAGAACACGGCGGTGGGGATGTTGTGATAGTTCACGCCGCGCGGCTTGTTGCCGAACAGCGTGTCGGCCAGCACGTGCCCCTCGGCGATGGCCACCGGCGTCAGGTTCACCCGGTCGGTGACGTCGCCCAGGGCGTAGATGTTGGGTACGGTGGTGCGGTACTGCTCGTCCACCTTGATGGCGCCGCGGTCGTTCAGTTCCACGCCCACGCGTTCCAGCCCCAGGCCGCGCACGTTGGGCCGGCGGCCGGTCGCATATAGCACGGCGTCCAATTCCAATGTCGCGCCATCCGATAGGGTCGCCACCAGGCAGCGCTCCGTCTTGTCCAGCCGCTTGATGGTGGTGTGGGGGCGCAGGTCGACGCCGGTCTTGGCGATTTCAGCCCCCAGGAAATCCCGCACATCCTCGTCAAAGCCGCGCAGCAGCTTGTCGCCCCGGAAGATCTGGATGGCGTGGGAACCCAGGCCGTTGAAGATGCCGGCGAATTCCGTGGCGATGTAGCCCCCGCCGACAATCGCGACCCGCTCTGGCCGCTGGTCCAGGTGGAACACCTCGTTGGAGGTGATGGCGTGGTCGCGCACGCCGGGCTTCTCCGGCAGTTCCGGCCAGCCGCCGGTGGCGATCAGGATGCGCTCCGCCGTCACGCGCTTGCCGCCCACGTCCACCGTATGCTCATCAACGATGGTGGCGCGCGCCTCAAAGATGGTGGCGCCCGCATTCTCCAGCAGGCGGCGATAGATGCCGTTCAGGCGGGTGATCTCCGCATCCTTGTGGGCGATCAGGCGTTGCCAGTCATGCGCCTTGGCCGAGACGTCCCAGCCATAGCCGGCGGCGTCCTGGAAACCGGCGGAATACTGGGCGGCATAGACCAGGAACTTCTTGGGCACGCAGCCGACATTGACGCAGGTGCCACCCAGGTACCGTTCCTCCGCCACCGCCACACGGGCGCCGTGGCCGGCCGCGATTCGGCTGGCGCGAACCCCGCCGGAACCGGCGCCGATGGTGAAAAGGTCGTAATCATAGGCGGCCATGACGGCATTCCCTGTGGTGAGGACGGCGCCCTGCGCCGATCGGACGTGCCCAGATGTCGTATCTTTTCCCATTCCGCGCAAGGGATGGCGATGCGGGTGGCGGACCCGCGACGGGCCCATGCTACCCTCGGCGGCGCGGGGCGGTGATCATCGCCCACCAGGGATGGAATGGGGGACTGGGTATGAAGGGCTTGGTTGGAAACACGCGGACGCGGCGCGGGATGGGCCGGGTTGCGGCCGTCGCGCTCGTGATGGCGGCGGGCATGGGCGCGACTGCCGCCCATGCCGACATCAAGCTGGGCCTGGGCGCCCCCTTGACCGGCCCCAACGCCGTGGTGGGCGAACAGCTGCGCCGGGGCAGCGAACAGGCCATCAAGGATCTCAACTCCAAAGGCGGCGTGCTGGGGGAGCAGATCGTGCTGATCCAGGCCGACGACGCCAGCAACCCCAGCCAGGGCGTGGCGGCGGCCAACAAGCTGATCACCCAGGGCGTCGTCGCCGTCATCGGCCACTACAACTCCGCCGTCTCCATCGCCGCCGCCAAGGTCTATTCCGAGGAAGGCGTGGTGCAGATCTCCCCCGGCTCGACCAATCCCCAGCTGACGGAAATGGGCAGCCACACCACCTTCCGCACCTGCGGGCGTGACGACCAGCAGGGCGAGGTGGCGGCGGCCTACATCGCCCGGAATTTCCCCAAGGCGCGCATCGGCATCCTGCAGGACCAGACGACCTATGGCCGGGGCCTGGCCGATGCCACCCGCGCCGCCCTGGCCAAGGCGGGCCTGAAGGAGGTGGTGTATGAGGCGGTGACCGTGGGCGACCGCGACATGTCCTCCGTCATCACCCGCATGAAAGATGCCCAGGTCGACTTCGTCTATTTCGGCGGCCTGCATACCGAGGCCGGGCTGCTGGTCCGCCAGATGGCGGAAAAGGGCCTGAAGGCCCGGTTCATGGCCGGCGACGGCATCGTCTCCAACGAGTTCTGGAACATCACCGGCCCGACCGGCAATGGTGTGCTCAACACCTTCGGCGCCGATTACCGCCAGCAGCCGGTGGCAGCGGAGGTGGTGAAAAGCTTCCGCGCCCAGAACTATGAGCCCGAGGCCTACACCCTCTATTCCTACGCCGCGGTGCAGGCCTGGGCCCAGGCGGTGACGGCGGCCAAGAGCACGGATTCGGCCAAGGTGGCGGAGGCATTGCACAAGGGCGGCTTCCAAACCGTGATCGGCCCCCTCTCCTTCAATGCGAAAGGAGATCGCACCACTGCCGATTACACAGTTTACCAATGGCGCGATGGCACCTATACCGAGGTCAAGTAGTGTGAATTAGCCCCCTCCCGGTTCAGGAATAACAGTTCAATGCGCGTTCCCGCCTTCGCCCGTGTCGCCGTTTTCGCCCTGCCCCTGCTGTCGATCAGCCTGCCCGCCTGCGCGGACATCAAGATCGGCGTCGGTGTCCCCCTCAGCGGCCGGCTGGCGGCGGTGGGGACCCAGCTGCGGCGCGGCGCCGACCAGGCCGTGGCGGACATCAACGCCAAGGGCGGCGTCCTGGGGCAGAAGCTGGTGGTGGACGCCGTGGATGATGGGGGGGAGCCGACGCAGTCCGTCGCCGCCGCCAACCGCCTGGTGACCGACCGGGTGGCCATGGTCATGGGCCACATGACCACCGGCACCACCATGCCGGCGGCCCAGGTCTACGCCGATGAGGGCGTCATCGTCATCACCCCCAGCTCCACCAGTCCGGAGCTGACGGCCCAGGGCTGGGACACGCTGTTCCGCACCTGCGGCCGCGACGACCAGCAGGGCCAGGTCATCGGCGCCTATCTGGCCGACCATTACAAGGGCGGCAAGATCGCCGTCGTCGACGACCAGACCACCTACGGCAAGGGCCTGGCCGACGCCGTGCGGGCTACGCTGAAGGCCCGGGGCGTGCCCGTCGCCCTGAGCGGCACGGTGACCGCCGGCGAGAAGGACTTCAGCAGCATGGTCACCCGCCTGAAGTCGGCGGACGTGGACGCCGTGTTCTACGGCGGCCTGTACCCGGAGGCGGGATTGCTGGTGCGCCAGTCGCGCACCGCCGGCGTGAAGGCCGCCTTCCTGGCCGGCGACACCCTGGCCAGCGATGAGTTCTGGACCACCGCCGGCAGCATGGGCGAAGGCGTCATGATGGCCTACAACGCCGACGTCCGGCAGAGCCCGGCCGCCAAGGAGGCGCTGGACAGCTTCCGCAAGAATGGCGGCGAACCGAACATCTTCTCCCTCTACTCCTACGCCGCCGTCCAGGTCTGGGCCCAGGCGGCGGCCAAGGCCGGCACCGTGGACCCGAAGAAGGTGGCGGCCGTGCTGCACAGCGGCCAGGAATTCACCACCGCCGTCGGCACCGTCTCCTACGATGCCAAGGGCGACCGCAAGCAGAACGATTACGTCATCTACAGCTGGCACAACGGCGCCTACGCCCCGCTGGCCAAGCCGTAAACACCGGGAAAGGCAGACCGTTTATGGATTCCGTGGCGCTCATTGATGCGGATGGGGGCGTCACGGTGAGCGGCGCATCCGATCGGGTGCCCTGGTGGAGCTTCACTAAAACGGTCCTGGCGATCGCCGCGTTGCGTCTTGTCGAGCACGGTCTGCTTTCCTTGGACGGGAAAGTCGCCGGAGAGTCCTATACCTTGGCGCACCTCCTCCGCCACCAGGCGGGGCTGCCCGACTACGGCGGCCTGGCGCGATATCATGAGGATGTCGAGGCGCGGAAATCGCCCTGGCCGGTTGGCCGCCTTCTCCAGGCGCTGGACGTGGCGCGACCTCGCTACGAACCTGGAGCCGGATGGGCCTATTCAAACATTGGCTATCTCAAGATACGGGGGCTGATTGAGACCACGACCGGCGGATCCTTGGCGGACGCGCTCGACCGGCTGGTATTCGGGCCCGCGGGATTGACGACGGCGCGCCTGGCCACCCAACCGGCGGACCTCGCCGACGTCCGAATGGGGCCTGGCGGGGAAGGCTACCACCCCGGATGGGTTTATCATGGCCTGGTGACCGGGACCGCCGCCGACGCGGCCCGACTGCTCAAGGAACTGATGGTGGGCCCCCTGCTGCGGCCCGTGACGTTCGCGGCGATGCTCGAACGTCACGCCCTGCCGGAATACCGGAACGGCATCTTCAAGGATCCCGCTTACGGGCTGGGCCTCATGCTGAACGCCGCCTCCCCTCTCGACCACCCCATTGGTCATCGAGGCGCGGGACCGGGCAGCACCATCGCCGTCTATGCCCAGGGCCAAAGAGCGTGTGCCATCTGGCAGGCATCGGCGCAAGACCCCGACCTGGTGGTGGATAAGGTCTTCCAGCGACTGGCCCTCGCCGGGTAAGGCGGGCCGTCTCCCCGCCCTCAGGGAGATGGGCGGATTCTTCCTCCTCGGTCAGTTCGCCGCGACCGGCAAGCCCAGCGCGTGGCGCACCTTGCCCTCTGCCGTGGTCGGCGGCTCGAAGGGGTTGATGGTGCTTTTCAGATGGCCGTCGGGGCCCATCAGGAAGATGGCGGCGTTGTGCTCCATGGCGTACTCGCCGGGATGGGCATCGGGTGGTAGCGGCGCGCCATCAGCCGACACCTTGCGGTAGACGACCTTGTAGCTGGCGGCGGCCCCGGCCACCTGGGCGGGGGTGCCGGTCAGCGCCGCGATGTGCGGGTTGAAGTTGGCCATGTAGTCCTTCAGCACCGCCGCCGTGTCGCGCGCCGGGTCCACGGTGATGAACAGGCCCTGCACCCGGTCGGCGTCGGCGCCCAGCCCGTCCAGGATGACGCTCATGGAGGCGAGGCCCGTGGGGCAGACATCGGGGCAGTTGGTGTAGCCGAACATGACCATCAGCGTCTTGCCGGCATAGGTCTTGTCCGTCACCGCCCGGCCGTCCTGATCCACCAGATCGAAGGGGCCGCCGATGCTGGCCAGGGTGGGCACGGCCGGGTCCTGGGACGCCGGGTGGCCCAGGAAGCCCCAGGCGCCGATGGCGATGGCGGCCAGCACCAAGGCGGGGGCCGCCCAGCGAACGACGGGGGAGCGGCGGCGGGCGGTCTGGCGCGGCATGGTCGTTCTCAAGGCAACCGAAGGGCGTCGGCATTTGGAACCGTGCCGCGCGTCCGGTCAAGAAGCTAGCTTGCGGCCTGCTCCAGCCACAGGGTATCCAACGGTCTGGACGACCCGGCGCGGGGCCAGCGGCCCCCAGACGCCCGCTATTGAGGATGCCGCCATGGCCAAGGACTATATGCCCCCGTCGGATTTCCTGCGGGACCTGATCGACGAGGATGTGGAGATCGAAGCGGACGATGAGGCCACCATCGCCCGCCTGCTGACCCTGTTCCGCGACGCCGACGCCGCCAACCGCGATTGGGCGGTGTTCCTGCTGGGCCAGTCGGAGGCCGACACCAAGGCGGTGCGCGCGGCCCTGGTCGCCGCGCTGGACGATGCCGACGACGGCGTGCGCGCCGAGGCCCTGGTGGCCCTGGCCCAGCGCGATGGCGATCTCGCCCGCCCCCATGTGCTGGAGGCGCTGAGCGCCGAGAGCGTCTATCCCACGCTGTTCGAGGCGGCGGCGCTGTGCGCCCACCCCGACCTGATCAAACCCCTGCGCGGCTGGCTGAAGGCCACCGGCGACAAGGAAGTGGACCAGCTGGTGGTGGAAGCGGTGGCCGCGTGCGAGGCCAGCGCAAAATAGAGGTTTAGGCGCAAGCGGGCCGCCGCCAGGCGCCTGAGGGCGGAAGAACTAATCCTCCACGCTGTCCTCCACCGCCCGGGGCATGGCGGCATCGTCGCCGCCCCGGGGCAGCAGGGTGGTGATGGCCGGGCGCGCGTCCAGCAGGCCGGCGGCGCGCAAATCGTCCACGCCGGGCAGGTCGCGCAACGATTCCAAACCGAAATGATCCAGGAACGCCGGGGTGGTCAGCCAGGTCAGCGGCCGGCCCGGCGTCTCCCGCCGGCGGCCAGGCTTGATCCAGCCCGCTTCCATCAGGATGTCCAGCGTGCCCTTGCTGGTGGCGACACCCCGGATGCTCTCAATCTCCGCCCGGGTCACCGGCTGGTGATAGGCGATGATGGACAGGGTCTCCACCGCCGCGCGCGACAGGCGGGACGCCACCTCCGTCTCCCGTTGCAGCAGGGGGGCGAGGTCTGGGGCGGTGCGGAAGGCCCAGCGGCCGGAGGCGGCCATCAGGTGCACGCCGCGATGGCTGTAATGGGCCTGCAACTCGGTCAGCAGGCCGCGCAGGTCGGCGCCCTCGCCCAGGCGCGCGGCCAGGGCGGCCTCCTCCACCGGCTCGGCCGAGGCGAACAGCACCGCCTCCACCAGGCGCAACTGTTCGGCGCGGCGGTCGAAGCCGTCTTCGGTCTCACCGGCAGGCACGGGTGACGATGTTTCGGCGGTCATGGCTTCTTATCCGTGATCTCGGCGGCGGGCGCGTCCACGCGGCGGACGTACAGGGTGCCAAAGGTGCCGTCCTGCCGCACCTCCAACTGGCCGGCCTTGGCCAGTTCCAGCGTGGCGACGAAGGTGGCGGCCAGGGCGGAGCGGGCCTTCAGCTTGTCTTCCCGGCTGCCGCCACCGCGCCAGTCGGGCGGCAGGAAATGGTCCAGGCGCGTCCAATCCGGCAGGCGGCCCAGCATCGCCTCCACCCGGCGGATGGCGTCCTCGATGGTGAACAGATCGACGGGCGGCAGGTGCAGCGGCCCGGTCTTCTGCTGCCGGCGCTTGATGTCGCCATAGGCGCGCAGCAGGTCATAGAGCGTCACCTCAGTCACCCGCCGTTCGAACACCGGCAGGTCCTCGGGCGCGCCACGGGGGAAGATGTCGCGCCCCAGGCGGGGGCGGGCCATCAGGCGGGCGGCGGCGTTCTGCATCGCCTCCAGCCGCTGCAACTGGAAGGCCAGGGCCTGGGCCAGTTCCTCGCCGGTCGGCTCCTCCGTTTCGGGGGATGGCAGCAGCAGGCGGGACTTGAGATAGGCCAGCCAGGCGGCCGTCACCAGATAGTCGGCCGCCACCTCCAGCCGCAGGCTGTGCGCCGCCGCGATGAAGGCCAGATACTGCTCCGCCAGCGCCAGGATGGAAATGCGGGTGAGGTCGACCTTCTGGTCGCGCGCCAGGGTCAGCAGCAAGTCGATGGGGCCTTCGAACTCCCCCAGATCGACCAGCAGGGCGGGTTCCCCATCAGCCAGGTCGGCCGTGGTGGTGGCACCCCATTCCTCATCCTGCCCCTTGGCGTCGGCCATCAGTTCAGTCCCGTCACCTTCATCAGCACGTCGTACAGCAGGGCCACGGGCACGCCCACCAGCCAGCGCATGGGGTTCAGGTTGCCCAGGCCCATATGGTCGAACAGGTAGGGCAGCAGGAAGAACGCGGTCAGCAGGATCATCATGCCCTTGTCCTCCAGCGCGGCGAAGCGCTGGCCCAGACGTGGGGGCAGCAGGCCCGTCACCACCCGGCCGCCATCCAGCGGCGGGATGGGCAGCATGTTGAAGACCGCCAGGAACAGGTTGATCTGGATGCCCGCCGTCAGGTTTTGCCCCACCCAGGCCTGGCCCGCGCCGGGCAGGAAACCCACGACCTTCAGCAGCAGCAGGCAGACCAGGGCCAGCAGGATGTTGGTCATCGGCCCGGCCAGGGCCACCAGGATCATGTCGCGACGCGGCTTGCGCAGGTTGCGGAAATCGACCGGCACCGGCTTGGCCCAGCCGAACATGGCGCCGGTGCTCAGGAACAGGGCCGCCGGCAGGATGACGGTGCCGAAGGGGTCGATGTGCTTGGCGGGGTTGAAGCTGACCCGCCCCAGGCGATAGGCGGTCGGGTCCCCCAGCTTCATCGCCACCCAGCCGTGGGCGGCCTCATGCATGGTGATGGCGATGATCATCGGCAGGGCGATGACCGTCAGGGTAAGGGCCAAGTCTTGAAGAGTGGTGATGTCCAAGGGGTCAGTCCCAATGTCCGGCGAGATCGGTGAGGCGCGCGCGCCAGGCGGCGACGGCGGGCGCATCGGCGGCGGCGGAAACCCGGCGGCCTTGCGCGCGGGCCCAGCGGGCCTGCGCCTCAGGCGTCAGCGGCGGCATCAGCGCCGCCACGGCGGCCATTTCCGCCACCGTGCCATTGCAATGCAGGGCCACGTCGCAGCCGGCGGCCAGCACGGCCACGGCCCGTTCCGCCACCGTGCCCGACAGCGCCTCCATGGCCAGATCGTCGCTGATCAGCAGGCCGTCGAAGCCGATGCGGCCGCGCACGATGTCCCGGATCACGGTGGGCGAGATGCTGGAGGGGCGGTCGGCATCCACCGCGGTGAACAGGATATGGGCCACCATGCCCAGCGGCAGGTCGGCCAGGGCCTTGAACGGCGCGAAGTCGATGGCGTCCAGCGTCGCCAGGTCCGCCGTCACCCGGGGCAATTCCTTGTGGCTGTCAGCCAGGGCCCGGCCGTGGCCCGGCAGGTGCTTCACCACCGGCAGCACGCCCCCGGCCATCAGGCCGTTGGCCTGGGCCTGGGCCAGCAGGGCCACCCAGGCCGGATCATGGCCGAAGGCGCGGTCGCCGATGACGTCGTGGGCACCCGCCTGGGGCACGTCGGCCACGGGCGCGCAATCGACATCGATGCCCAGCGGCGCCAGGGTGGCGGCCAGCAGCCGGCCGTGCAGCCAGGCTGCCTCCTGCGCCAGATCGGCGTCGGCGATGGCCCCCACCCGGCCGGCCGGCGGCAGGGACGGCCAGTGCGGCGGGCGCAGGCGGGCCACCCGCCCCCCCTCCTGGTCGATCAGGATGGGGGCGTCGGGACGGCCGACACTGTCGCGCAGGGCGGTGGTCAGGGCCGCCACCTGCTCCGGCGTCTCGCAATTGCGGCGGAACAGGATGAAGCCCAGCGGGTTGGTCGCCGCGAACAAGGAGCGTTCGGCCTCGGTCAGGACCGGGCCGGTGCAGCCGAAGATGATCGCGGCTGGTGCGGGGGAGAGGGGCATGATGGTCACCGTCAGCGCACGGGAATGCAGCCGTCCTTAGCCGCCTTCACCGCCTCGCAGATGCGTTTCGCCTGGGCCTCGTCAACCGGCCCCGACTGGACCCGGTAATAGATGCCCTTGGCGCCCAGGTCGGCCTTCACCAGCCGCAGGCTGAGCCCCCCCAGAACGGCGGCATGCTTGCGCTGGATGCGCTGCAACTCCGTCTGGGCCTGGCCCTCCGACGGGATGGAGGCGAACTGCAGCTTCACCGTTCCGCCGCCAGCGGCGACCGGCGCGGCGGCGGGCGGCGGCGGCGGAACGGGCTTCTCGACCGGTTTGTCGGCTGGCTTGGGCGCCGGCGGCACCAAGGATGTCGGTGGTGCTGTCACGGCCGTCGTCTGGGGCGACGGGGCCGGCGGCACGGCGGGCTTGGCGGCCGGCTGGGCCGCTGGCGCCACGGGCCTCGTCTCCGCCGGTGCTGGCGGCAACACTGTGGGCGGCAACACCGTGGGCGGCTGGACGGTGGGAGCGGATGCGGGCGCCGTCTGCGCCGGGGCGGCGGCTGGGGCCGGCGGCGACGGCGGGTCGGCGACAACGGGCGGCGGCGGGGCCTTGGGCCGCTCCATCGGCGCCTCCGGCGGCGGCAGCAGGCGCTCCACCCCCGGTTCCGTCTTGTTCTCGCCGCGCAGGCGGTCGTAGATCAGCCGGTCCTGGTTGGGCACTTCCATCCCGCCCGGCGTTTCCGGCTTCACCTTGGTCGGGCCGGGATCGGCATGGATGATAGGGGCCACCGCCTCCGTCCCCGCCCGCTGGCCCTGGGTGTAGACGAAATAGATCAACGCGCCGAAGGAACCGACGGCCGCCACCACGACGCCCAGGCTCAACAGGCCACGCCGCCGGGGGGCGGGCTTGCGCCGCCCCTGCCAGTCGTATCCCGGATCGTAGTCGTAGTCGGGGTCGCCGTGATGGTCGTGCATGTCACTCATGGATCAGCGCAACTCCTCGGCCGGAACCACGCCCATGATGGCGAGGCCGGACGCGATGACCAGCGACACGGCGGTCACCAGGGCCAGGCGGGCCCGGGTCAGTGCCTCGTCGCCCTCGATGATGAAGCGCAAGGTGGTGTCGTCCTTGCCCTGGTTCCACAGGCCGTGGAAGGCGGCGGCCAGTTCCTGCAGGTAGTAGGCGACGCGGTGCGGCTCATGCGCGTCCGCCGCCGATTCCACCGTGCGCGGCCAGTTCAGCATCAGACGGACAAGGTCGACCTCCGCCGTGGAGGCCAGGCCGTCGAAGGAGACGCCCGCCAGGGCCGGGGCCGACAGGTCCCAGTCCGGGTGCAGGCTGGCCGCCTGACGCAGGACGGAGCGGCAGCGGGCATGCGCGTACTGCACGTAGAAGACGGGGTTGTCCTTGGACTGTTCCGTCACCTTGGCGTAGTCGAACTCCAGCGTCTGGTCGTTGCGCCGGGTCAGCATGATGAAGCGCACCACGTCGCGGCCCACGGCGTCCATGACGTCGCGCAGGGTGACGAAGGTGCCGGCGCGCTTGGACATCTTCACCGGCTCGCCGTTCTGCAGCAGGGTCACCAGCTGGCACAGCTTCACGTCCAGCGCCGCCTTGCCGTCGGAGATGGCCTTGGTCGCCGCCGTCATACGCTTGACGTAGCCGCCATGGTCGGCACCCCAGACGTCGATCAGCACCGGGCAGCCGCGCTGGTACTTGTCGTAGTGATAGGCGATGTCGTTGGCGAAATAGGTCCACGACCCATCGGACTTCTTCAGCGGACGGTCGACGTCGTCGCCGAACTGCGTGGCCTTGAACAGGGTCTGGGGCCGTGGCTCCCAATCATCCGGCTTCTTGCCCTTGGGCGGCTCCAGCACGCCGGTATAGATCAGGCCGGCATCCTCCAGCGCCTTGAAGGCACGGTCGACGGCACCGTTCTCCACCAGCGCGCGTTCGGAGCTGAACAGGTCATGATGGACGTTCAGGGCCGTCAGGTCTTGCCGGATGCCGGCCATCATCTCGTCGATGGCGAAGGCGCGGACCTCCGGCAGCCACACCTCTTCCGGCACGTCGCGCCACTTGATGCTGTCGCGGTCGGCCAGGGCCTGGCCCACGTCCTTCAGATATTCGCCCGGGTACATGCCGGCCGGGATCTCGATGTCCGTCTCGCCCAGCGCCTCGCGGTAGCGCAGATGGGTGGAGCGGGCCAGCACGTCGACCTGGGCGCCGGCGTCGTTGATGTAATATTCCCGCGTGACGCTGTAGCCAGCCTTTTCCAGCAGGGCGGCCAGGGCGTCGCCGACGATGGCGCCACGGGCATGGGCGGCGTGCAGCGGGCCGGTGGGGTTGGCGGAGACGTATTCCACATTGACGTGGATGCCGTTGCCGACGGTGCTGGCGCCAAAGCCCACACCCGCCGTGAGGATATCCGCCAGGCGGGCGCGCCAGTAGCTGGCCGCCACCCGCAAATTGACGAAGCCGGGACCGGCGATGGTGACCTCGGTCACGTCCGGCAACGCCCGCAGGTGGGGGGCCAGCGCCTCGGCGATGGCGCGTGGCGGCTTGCCGGCGGGCTTGGCCAGCACCATGGCGGCGTTGGTGGAGATGTCGCCATGCGCCGCCTCACGCGGCGGTTCCACCGTCACGCGGGAGAGGTCCAGCCCGGCGGGGATGCCGCCTTCGGCCGCCAGAGCCTCCAGCGCGCGACGGACCAGGGCTTCGAATTCCTTGTAGACGTTCATGGCGATCAGACCGGCAAATCCAAAAGAGATACGTTCACCGATCCATGGTGACCGGCGGTGCGGCACCATACAAGGTTCCAACCGTTCAGGTCACGGGTGGAGTTGGGAGGGCAGATCCGCCGGGCCGACGTCAGGCCAGCGGATCGGGACCGAAGCGGTTGTCGCCACGCTTGCTTGGCATGAATGCAACCTGCGCCATTACCCAGTATTCTCCGAGAAAGGGGACACCGCCGAGCAGGAGGTACCAAGCGCTGAAATTGCGGTCGTGCATGCGTTTGACTTGGACCGCGAATCCCGGCCACGCGGAAGCGATGAGCAGGAAGGCCAGCGCCGCGCCGGCCACGGCGTTGTGCCCGGACCCATCCGCCGTCAGCCATCCAATGACCACCACGGCCAGGAACGAGCCAATCCAGGGCAGTTGGTATTTCAGCCAATATTCGCGCCGCGTGACGCGGCCCTGGATGGAAAACAGGAACCACGGCCAGGTAAAGGGCCGACGGTGCCGCCGGACAGGCATAAGGCGCCCCTCCTCAACGAACTCCACCTCCGCTCCCACTGCGGGCGGCGCCACTCCCAGCCACTGGTCCTGGGCGAAATCGACGCGCGTACCATCAGGGGTGGCCACCGAGCCCTTGCCAGTCACTTCATCGAATTCAAGAATCTTTCCCCGCATCCCCATCTCCAAGCACAACCGGACGCATCCGATTTCCGCCAGTTTCGCCCTATGGCGGCGTAGGAAGCAAGACCACCCCCCGCTGGCGGACTACCCCGCGATCAGCTGCGCCTGGCGGATGGCGAAGCGGTCGGTCATGCCGGCGACATAGTCCAGCAAGCCCTGCGCCCAGCCCGCCCGCTCATAGGGCAGCAGCCGCGACTCAGGCATGGTTTCCAGCAGGGAGGCCCAGCGGCGGGGCAGCTTGGCGCCAGGGCCCAGCTTTTCCCGGCCCAGCAAGGCCTCGCCATAGGCGTCCAATAGGGTGGTGATGGTGCGGGCGGCGATGATGTCGGTCTCGCACCGCTGTTGACCGCGATAGATGCGCTCGTGGCTCACCTGTTCGATCTGGCGCAGGGCGGGGGCACGGGCGGATAGGGTCAGCAGCGGCTTGCAGAACTCCCCGGCCATCAGGCTGGGCAAGCGGTCCAGGAAGATTTCCGCGGCGTCGCGCACCAACCGGTCGATCGCCTGGGCCCGCAGGAAGATCAGCTTGCGGTCCTCATCCTCCAGCGTCTTGTAATCCGCCTCCCAATCCTTGGTCTTGTCGTCGCGGATGAAGGCCAGGAGCAGATCCTCGGCATGCTCGAAACTCAGCATACGCATCTTGGCCGCGTCCTCGATGTCCACGACATGGTAGCAGGCGTCATCGGCCGCCTCGACCAGATAGGCCAACGGGTGGCGGCACCAGGCGCCGGGGCCCGTCTCAACCAATCCCACCTCGGCGGCGATCTCAGCGAAAACCTCCTGTTCGCTTTCGAAAAAGCCGTACTTGCGCTTGTGCGGCCGCTTCACCGGTCCGCCCGGGATCTCCACGCCCCAAGGATACTTGGCGCCGGCCGCCAGGGTCGCCGCGGTCAGCTGCAACCCCCCCACCCCGCGCCACCCCTGCAGCCGGGTCAGCACCCGGAAGCCCTGGGCGTTCGCCTCGAATTTGCACAGTTCGGCCTGGTGGACCTCGCTCAGCCCCTCGCGGATGCGACGGCCGGTGGCGCTGTCGGCGAACCAGTCGGAAATGATGTCCTCGCCCGTGTGGGCGAAGCACGGTGTGCCGACGTCATGGGCCAGCGAGGCGGCGGCCACGACATGGCCGATGTCGGCGGGGGTCGCCTTCAAGGGGTAGGCGATGCTGCCCAGGATGGCCGGCCCCACCCACATGCCCAACGACCGGCCCACCCGCGCCGCCTCCATGGAATGGGTCAGGCGGGACCGCACATAGTCCGATCCGCCGATGCCGTGCACCTGTTGCTTGTCCGCCAGGCGGCGGAAGCTGGTGGTGAAGGTGATGCGGTCGATGTCGATCTCATAGGCGCTGCGATGCGGCAGTTCGGGGTCGGCCGTGGTCTTGGCCAACCGCTTGCGCGACAACAGGCTGTTCCAATTCATCATCGCCGCATACCTCATGCCAGACCCGTGCGGGCACCGAATGGTTCCAGGTCCTTTGACGGATCGGGTCGGAGCGCCTACATACTATGGGCGTTACAGAGGAACGTGGTCCCTGTCCAGCCGCCTTTTTACCGGAGACGTGGGCGCGGGTACTACATTCTACAACCGGAAAGACCCGTCGATGACCGTCACCGACACCACCCCGACCGAGACGTTCGCCCCGCCCCCCGCCCGCGCCATGAGCCTGAGCGCCAGCGCCGCCAAGCGTGTGCGCAAGCTGGCGGAGATGGAGGGCGGCCCCCACTTCATGATGCGCCTGACCGTGTCGGGTGGCGGCTGCTCCGGTTTCCAATACGGCTTCAGCTTTGACGACACCACCACGGACGAGGACCACGTGTTCGAGCGGGAGGGCGCCAAGCTGGTGGTGGACGACACCTCGCTGGACCTGCTGGCCGGCGCCGAGGTCGACTTCGTCGAGGAACTGGCCGGTTCCTACTTCAAGATCAACAACCCCAACGCCAGCTCCTCCTGCGGCTGCGGGCAGAGTTTTTCTCTTTAAGCTTTCCCTCAGACGCCGGGCGCGGCCATCCGGCGCTTGGCTATCCTCCCTTTTCAGTCCGCTGACGCTCCCCGAAAAGGTCCGGCGGAAGCGGTCGCGTCCTAAAGCGCCGTCGGGCTGATACCCTGCTCGCGTTGACCGGGGCTTCGCTCTATGGTGCGCCGGAATTGCCCATTAGAGAGCCCCTGATATGCGCATCGCCACCTGGAACGTGAACTCGGTCAAGGCCCGCCTGGCCAACGTGACCGGCTGGCTGGACAGCGCCAAGCCGGACGTCGTGCTGTTCCAGGAAATCAAGTGCGAGACGGCGGCCTTCCCCCTGCAGGCTTTCCAGGATCTGGGCTATCACTGCGCCGTGGTCGGGCAGAAGGCCTACAACGGCGTGGCCCTGCTCTCCCGCCAGCAGCCGCATGACATCATCACCCGCCTGCCGGGGGAGCCCGAGGACGAACAGGCCCGCTATGTCGAGGCCACGGTGGGCGGCGTGCGCATCGCCAGCCTGTACCTGCCCAACGGCAACCCGGTGGGCACGGAGAAATATCCCTACAAGCTGCGCTGGATGGACCGGCTGAAGGCCCACGCCGCCACCCTGCTGGTGCAAGAGGTCCCCTTCGTCCTGGGCGGCGACTACAACGTCATTCCCGAGGCGCGCGACGTCTACGACCCGCAGGCCTGGATGACCGACGCCCTGTTCCGGCCCGAGACGCGCGCCAAGTTCCGTGAGATCACCCATCTGGGCCTGACCGAGGCCTTCCGCGCCGTGCACCCCAATGCCGAACGCGCCTACAGCTTCTGGGACTATCAGGCCGGCGCCTGGCCCCGCGACATGGGCCTGCGCATCGACCATTTCCTGCTGTCGCCCCAGGCCGCCGACCGCCTGGTGGGCTGTTCCATCGACAAGGGCCCGCGCGGCCAGGAAAAGGCGTCCGACCACACGCCGGTGGTGCTGGAACTGGCGGACTGAGATTTCTGTCCCCGCAATGGCGTGAACTGGTGTCTCACGCCATTGGCCCTACCCCTCCCGCTTGCCTGTCAGCAATTCCACGGGGCCGCTGAAGGGGTAGAGGAACTGGCGGAAGAAGCCGCCAGGGATGGGCTTCACCGTGCCGTATTTCTCTGGCCAACGGTCCTTGGGCTGATGATAGGTGCGGAACACCAAATCCCAGAAGGGCGTGTGGGCGCAATAGTTGCGGTCCAGCGCCTCCGCATCGGAGGCGTGATGCCAGTGGTGGAACTGCGGCGTCACGATGACGTAGCGCAGCCAGCCCAGATCCATGGCGATGTTGGAGTGGATCAGCACCGCCTGGATTGACACGAAGATCAGGTAGGCGAATACGGTATCCTGCGGGAAGCCCAGCAGGAAGATGGGCAGCAGGATCAGCGACCGGGTGATCAGCACCTCCAGCACGTGCAGGCGGGAGCCAGAGAGCCAGTCCATGTGCTGGGGCGAATGGTGGACGGCATGCAGGCGCCACAGCCACGGCACCTCATGATAGGCGCGGTGGCTGACATACTCCACGGCGTCGGCCGCCAGCAGCACCAGCAGGAAGCGCACCACGGCCGGCAAGGCCGTCACCTGCGCCTGCACCCAGCCGTTCACCGCCCAGCCGAACAGATCGTGCGCGAAGTGGTTGGAGATCAGCAGGAAGGCGCCAATCAACAGATGATTGACGGTGAAGTAACTGAGATCCAGTTGCCAGCCCTCGCGCAGCACCGGCTGGTCTGGTGCGACGCGGGGCAACAGGCGTTCCAGCAGGATGAAGGCGCTGCCGGTGAAGAACAGGTCCAGGACGAACCAGTCCAGCCCCACCCAGGTGCGGGCCTGATCGAAATCCTCATACGGCACATAGGGGCCGCCCAGGAACAGGGCCAACAGCACGCCGCAGATACCGATGATTCCCGCCCGCCGGCGACGATTCCGCACGCAATCGGCCAGCCCCAGGAACACGCCCACGCCCATGGACAGCGCCAAGGTGAGGCGCAGCAAGTCCATGTTGTAATGGGGCCGCAACTCCGGCGTCGTCAGCCAGGCGGGATAGCGCAGGCACAGAACGGCGGCGATGCTGAGCAGGCCGATGGCAAGGGAGATGGTGCCCGCGACCCTGCCCGCGACCAGCCTGGACCACAGCGTGCCCACGGTCCGCGACTTTTCCGGGGCCATGCCCGCCTCCTTCTCGATGGAATCAGCTAGCCCCCGACTCAATCAAGAACGCGGCAAGGATGCAACCGAAACGGTGTGAACGCCGCGTATCATGGACGCGCCACGGTGGGGCACATGATGGCGTGAATTGTCCCATCTTTGTCCGCCAGGGCCATTATCCCATGCTACGCTGCGGGCTAGCATCCAGGCCATCCCCCACCCCAGATGGCAGGAGACAGCCCATGGCCGCCACATCCGACACCGCCCTCATCGTCATCGACGCGCAAGAATCCTTCCGCCACCGGCCCTATTGGGTCCAGGCCGAGTACGACGCCTATCGCCCGCTCCAGCAGGATCTGGTGAACGCGGCCAAGGTCCGGGGCATCCCGGTGGTCCAGGTCTTCCATGTGGATGGGGAGGCGCCGTTCAGCCATGAGTCCGGCACCATCCGCACCCTGGACGGGCTGGACATCACCGCAGACGCCACCTTCCACAAGGCGCGGCACAGTGCGTTGGTGGGCAGCGGGCTGGATGTGTGGCTGATCAGCCAGGGCATCCGCCGCGTCGTCATCTCCGGCGTGCGGACGGAACAGTGCTGTGAGACCACGACGCGTCACGCCTCCGACCTGGGTTTCGACGTCACCTACGTGACGGAGGCGACGCTGACCTTCCCCATGACGGACGCCAAGGGACGGACCTGGGGCGTGGACGAGATCAAGGCCGCCACCGAACTGGTGCTGGACGGACGCTTCGCCCGCATCGCCACGGTCGCCACGGCCTTCGACGCCTGAGGGCCGCCGCATGACCGTTTCCACCGGCCCCGCGCGCACCCTGCCCGTCTATGTGGTGCTGCCGCCCAAGACCCTGTTGCTGGACGTGGCGGGGCCGGTGGAGGTGCTGCGGCGGGCCAACGTGGAACAGGACGGCCTGCGCTTCGCCGTCCGCTACGTCGGCCCGGCGGCATCGTTGGTCACCTCCATCGGCCTCAAGGTCACGGGCATCGAACCCTTGCCGGACGCCCTGCCGGCCGACGCCATGGTCCTCGTGGTCGGGTCGGTGGAGGAGATGATGGGGGACGATCCGCCAGACGCCGCGGATGTCGCCGCCGGCAACCAGGCCATCGTCGACTGGCTGCGTCGCGCGGTGGGGCCGGGCCACCGCCTGGTCTGCATCTGCGCCGGCGCCCTGCTGGCCGGGCGGGCGGGCCTGCTGGATGGCCGGCCCTGCACCACCCACTATAGCGATTGCGCCACCCTGGCCAGCCTGGCGCCCCAGGCGCGGGTGCTGGAAAACCGGCTGTATGTCGAGGATGGCCTGGTGGCGACCAGCGCCGGCGTTACCGCCGGCATTGATCTGATGCTGCATCTGGTGGCGGAGCTGGTGGGGCCAGCCGTGGCCCTGGCGGCGGCGCGCGCCCTGGTGGTCTACCTGCGCCGGGCGGGCGGTGACCCGCAACTGTCCGCCTGGTTGGAGGGGCGCAACCACGTCCACCCGGCGGTGCACCGGGTTCAGGACGCCATCGCCGCCGATCCCGCCCGGCCCTGGACGCAGGAAACCCTGGCGGACGTGGCCGGGGCCAGCCCCCGCCACCTGTCACGCCTGTTCAACGATCATACCGGGATGACGCTGCCGGACTATGTCAATCGGCTGCGGGTGGCGCTGGCGGCCCAACTGCTGGGCCACACGCGGCTGGACATGGAAAGCGTGGCGGAGCGTGCCGGTTTCGCCTCAACCCGCCAGATGCGGCGCGTCTGGCGAAGCTATCATCCAACGTCCCCCAAGGCCGCCCGTGGCGCCCACGGGACTATGCCCGACCACCAATAAAGGCCCGCCCCTCGATAAGGGGAACGACGATGGACGGGGATCAGAAGCTGTGGATACGGGCCACCGCCAATTGCTCACCGGCGTAGGCCTGGCGACTGGCCAGGCAGGCGTTCAGATGGTCGGCGCGCTGGGCGCCCTGTTCGAGCCCGGGGAAAAGGTCGGACGCGGACTGCGCGCAGCTGGAAAAGGCGGGATTCTCATCGGCCACCTGGACATAGTCATGGTCCGGCGCGCCGCTGCAGGCGGCGATGGGCAACAGCACGCCCAGGGTGGGCAACAGGCGGCCGGGCAACAGTCTGCGCACCCAATGATTGATTTTCCGGGCCATGGCGTCATCCTCGAATTTCAGCGTCGTTCCGTATCGGAAGGTAGCGGAGGGCGACGCGGTCGGGAGTGACGACCGTCATAAAGGCGTCATTACACGGGCATAGGGGGGCCCCGCCTCCTGCATGACGGGGCCGGGCCTGTTATCCCTGCGCGTCCTGGTGGGTGCGCCAGGCGTGCGTCAGGCGGACGAAGCCCGCCACCTCAATCTCCTCCGCCCGCGCGGTGGGGGCGATGCCGGCAGCCTCAAGCAGCGGTTCCGGCTGGGGCACCAGGCCCCTGAGGCCGGCGCGCAGCATCTTGCGCCGCTGGTTGAAGCATGCCGCCACCACCCGCTCCATATCCTTGAAGGACGGGGCGTCGGGCGGCAGGACGCGCGGGGTGATGTGGACCACCGAGGACATGACCTTGGGTGGCGGGGAAAAGGCCTGGGGGGGAATGTCGAACACCAGCTTAGGCACGGCCAGCCACTGGCTCATCACCGCCAGACGGCCGTAATCCTTGGTGCGCGGCGTGGCGACGATACGGTCCACCACTTCTTTCTGGAACATCAGCGTCAGGCTGCGGAATTCCTGGATCTGCCGCAGCCAGCCCACCAGCAAGGGCGTACCCACGTTGTAGGGCAGGTTGGCGACGATGGCGCGGGGGCTGGGGGCGATGGCCGTCATATCGACCTCCAGCGCGTCGCCCTCCACCAGGGTCAGGCGACCGGCCGCCGCTTCCACCACATCGGCCAGGGCCGCCACGAAGCGGCTGTCCCGCTCCACGGCGATCACCGCCTTGGCGTCGCTTTCCACCAGGGCGCGGGTCAGGCCGCCGGGGCCGGGGCCCACCTCGATGACGGTGACGCCGGCCAGGTCGCCGGCGGCGGCGGCCACCCGCGCGGTCAGGTTCAAATCCAGCAGGAAGTGCTGGCCCAGCGCCTTGCGGGCCCCCAGGTCGAAACGGGCGATGACGTCGCGCAGCGGCGGCAGATGGGCAAGGCTGGTCATGGGGACTTCTTGAATGAAAGGGATGTCAGGTCGCGAGCGCCCGCCGCCGGGCCAGCCGGTCGGCGGAGAGCAGCGCCGCGACCAGGCTGGACGGGCTGGCCTTGCCCGTACCCGCCAACGACAGGGCCGTGCCGTGGTCGGGGGAGGTGCGGATGAAGGGCAGGCCCAGCGTGATGTTGACGCCGGTGTCGAAATCCAGGGTCTTCAGCGGGATCAGGCCCTGGTCATGGTACTGGCAGATGACCGCGTCGTAGGTCGCCCGCGCGCCGGCGTGGAACAGGGTGTCGGCGGGCAGCGGACCGGTGACGGCCAGCCCCTCCGCTTGCAAGGCGGCCACGGCCGGGGCGATGATCTCGATCTCCTCCCGCCCCATGGCGCCGCCCTCGCCCGCATGGGGGTTCAGCGCCGCCACGGCCAGGCGCGGCCGGGCGATGCCGAAATCGCGGCGCAGGGCCTGATACGTCACCCGCGCCGTGTGCAATAGCACGTCCTGGGTCAGCAGGCCGGCCACATCCTTCAGCGCCACGTGGATGGTGGCCAGCGCCACGCGCAGGCCACCGCCTTCCAGCAGCATGATGGGCTCGTCCGTCAGCCCGGCCAGATGGGCCAAGTATTCGGTGTGACCCGGATGGCGAAAGCCGGCGGCGTAGAGGCTGCTCTTCTGGATGGGGTTGGTGACCATCGCCGCCGCCCGCCCCTGCCGGACCAGGCTTACCGCCCGGTCGATGCTGGCGATCACGGCGCCGCCATTGGCCGGATCCGGCCGGCCGGGCACGACGACGGCGGGAAGATCCTGGCGCAGCACCGGCAGGGCGTCGCCGAAGACGCCCGCCGCCTCCGCCGGCGTCGCGATCTCCCGCACCGGCACGTCGAGGCCGGTGGCCGGGCCCAGGGCGGCCAGGCGGGTCGGATCGTCGATCAGGAAAAACGCGGGCAAGCCGCGTTCCCGCCGCAGGCGCCAAGCCATCAGCGCGATCTCACCGCCGACGCCGGCCGGCTCCCCCATGGTCAGGGCCAGGGGCGGGACGATCGAGGCGGTTGGCGCTGTCATGGGAGCGGATACGGGGGGCGCGTGACCGCCCCCCGCCCTTCAGCTGCGGATGTCGATGGTGGCGGCCCGCCGCAGATCGCGCAGGTTGCGCCGCTGTAGCATGTCCATGCGCTCGCCACCGATGATGTTGGCCACCTGGTCACGCGGCGGGGCGCTGCCCTCCGGCACCTTGCGGTCGCACACCATCAGCAGCATCAGGCCGGCCTGGGTTTCCAGCGGATCGGTCGCTTGGCCCACGCCCAGCCGGCCGATCAGCTTGGCGACATCGCCGGGGATGTCACCCAGGCGGGTCATGGCCTGGGCACGGGTGGTGGCTCCGGGCAGATTGGCCTTGGCGGCGGCGGCCAGGGCCTCGCAGCTGTGGGAGTTGTCGCCAACCTTCTTCACGGTTTGGCCCAGGGTCTGGACATCGGTGCCCGGCGGCACCGGCACCACCACCTGCCCCACCGCCACCTGGATGTCGTTGGGATCGCCGGCGGTCACCAGGCGCTCATCGCGGACCAGGAAGATGTAATAGCCCCCGGCGCCCCGCAGCGGAACGGAGACCTGGCCTGTCGGCAGGCGCTGCAGCGCACGGTCCAGCGCCGGCTCCAGCTGCCCTTGCTGCACCCAGCCCATGTCGCCGCCGGTGGCGGCGGTGGCGCTTTGCGAGAACTGCTGGGCGACGGCGGCGAAGTTGGCGCCATGGGTGATTTCACCCACCAGCTTGTCGGCCAGCTGGTGCGCGTCCTGGTCCAGCTTGGGATTGTCGACGGAGATGAAGATTTCCGTCAGCAGGTATTCCGGCTTGCCGGCGTTGGCGATGATGCGCGAGGTGCGGCTGTCAATTTCCTCATCGCTCACCTGGATGGTGGGGCGGATGCGGCGCTGCACCACCTTGTTCCAGGCGATGTTGGCGCGCATCTGCTCCTTCAGCGAGGAGACGGGGACGCCGCTACGTTCCAGCGTGGTGGCGAAGTCGTCCGGTGTGGCCGCCTTGTTCTGCTTGGCCAGGCGGGCGAATTCGCGATCAACCTCCTCGTCCGTCACGACCAGGTTGTTCTTTTTCGCTTCCTGAAGCTCCAGCTTCTCGTCGATCAGCAGGCGTAGAACCTGGGGCTTCAGCTTCTGCGCCACGTCCGGCGTGTCCGGCAGGCCGGTGTTGATGATGGCCAGGCGCATGCGTCCGGCCAGATCGGTCTGGGAAATGGCCTCGTCGTTCACCACGGCGACGATGCGCTCCTCCTGCTGCCCCATGGTGGGGACGGCGCGCGGGCCAGGCAGCGCCATGCCGCTGGGGGCCGCCGCCGCGCGGGGGCCGGCCAGCTGCGCCAGCGCCGGGGTGGCCAGACAAGTGGTCAGGGCCAAGCCAAAAACGAACGCGGCAGCGGCGGAACGGCGGGAGAGTTGGATCATCTGACCTTACCGAGAGAGCGAGGAACGGAACTTATAGTGCCAAGGATGGGCGAAGGCAAACGGGCCCCGCAGGGGGGGCGGCCAGGGCGGGCGGGCGCTCAGCCATCCTCCAGATGCAGCAGCGCCGCCGCCCCCAGCATCAGGCAGATGCCCGCCGGCGCCCAGGCGGCCAGGAACACCGGCAGCACGCCGCTGCGCCCCAGCGCCAGGATGATGTTCTGGCTGACATACAGCACCAGCGCTGTCACCAGCCCGGTGCCCAGCATCTGCAAGGTGCCCCCGCGGCGGGTGTGTCGCAGCGAGAAGGTGCCGGCGAGGAACACCATGGCGCAGAAGAAGGCGGGCACCGCCAACATCGACTCGTAGTACATGCGGTGGCGCACCGACGACAGCCCTGTCTGTTCCAGCGTCTGGATGAAGCTGGGCAACTCCCAGAAGGACAGGGTGTCGGGCTGGGCGAAGCTTTCCTGGATGCGCGCTTCCGTCAGGTCCGTCGGCAGGGCGATCACGTCGACATGCTGGGTGGGACGGCCTGGCCGGTTCATCCACGCGTTACGCAGGACCCATTGGCCCTTTTGCAACTCGGCCGTATCGGAATCCAGGCGCCCCACCGGAATCTGGTCGCTGCCGTTGAACAGCAGGATGGTGACGGTGCGCAGGTTCACCGGCTTGCCCGGCCCCACCTGTTCGGCATGGATCAGATAGTTGCCGTTCTCCCCCTCCTGCACCTGGCGCAGCCAGACGCCGGAGCGCGCCACATCCAGCGAGCTTTGCTGGCCGCGCAGATAGCGGCCCTCCAACTGCTCATACCGCGTCAGCATGGTGGCGAACACGGGGCTCAGCAGCGTGATGTTGATGATCCCGGCCAACAGCGCCGTCAGCAGCACCGGCGTCATGAATTGCCAGACGGAGATGCCGGCGGCGCGCACCACCACCAACTCCTGACTGCGGGTCATGCGGCCGAAGGTGTACATGGCACCCCCCAGGACGCCGAAGGGGAAGATCTGCTGCCCGATCTCCGGCAGCTTCAGGATGGCCATCCCCAGCACGATCTGGAAGGTGGCGTCGGTCTTGGCCGCCGCCCGGCGCAACAGCTCCACCGTGTCCAGCAGCAGGACCAGGGCCAGCATGCCGCCCAGGATGACAAGGAACCAGAACAGGAACTGGCGGGTGATGTAGACGGAAAGCGTGGGCGAGATACGCATGGGATCAGGCTGCCTTTCCGCCCAGGGGCCCCGGAGGGGCCGCGTGCCCGGGCCTGGCCCGGCTGAAGCGGCGCCAGTTCCGCAGATACCAGTAGCCGGCGACGACGGGTCCGATGCCGACCAGATACATCACGGCGTTGAAGGCTTGGGTCTTCACCGCCAGGTTGGAAATGCCCAGCATCATGGCCTGCAGCAGCATGCCGAAGACGACGGCCAAGGCGATGCGCCGGGCCTGGCCGCGGCGGGAAAATTCCCCCGACATCAGCGCCGTCAGGGCGATCATGGCGAAGGCTGGCGCCAGCAGGGGTGTCGCGAAGCGCTGATGCAGTTCCTGATTCAAACGGGGCCGCAATTGGGTGTCGGTTGGGTTGCCGGTGTCGAACAGCAGGTCGCTCAAGGGCCGTTCGCGGGGGTCGGGCCAGCGCGGCGCCTCCCCCGCGCTCAGCACCTTGAGGTCCACGGTGTAGCGTTTGAATTCCAGGTTGGAGGCATGACCGGTATCACGGTCATATTCCTGGCGCACACCGTCATAGACGATGACGCGGGGGCCGGCCTCGGCCGAAACCAGGATGCCGTGATCGGCGATGGTGGTGACGGGATGCTGCGGCTTGCTGCCGTCATAGATGATCAGGCCGCTCAGCATACCCTCCGCCCCGCGCTGACGGACATACACGGTCTTGCCCTCGCCCACGTCGTTGAACATGCCCTCACGCAGCAGGACCGAGGAATAGTCGGTCCGGATCTCCTCCCGCAGGCGCACGAACTCCCGCTGGGCCGCTGGCGCCAGGAACAGGTTCAACAGCAGGCAGAGGAACAGCACGGCGGCGGACAGTTGCAGGGCGGGCCGGGCGAGTGTGACCGGCCCCATACCGGCGGCGCGCATCACCACCAACTCGCTGTCCAGCGTCAGCCGGTTATAGGTGAACAGGGTCGCGATCAGCACGCCCCAGGGCATGACCAGCGCCAGGAAGGTGGGCAGCGTCGAGAACGCCAGGCGCAGGAACATGCTGATCGGCGCGCCGCCTTCGACCACGAGCTGGATCAGGCGCAGGGATTGCGTCATCCAGATGGTCGATGACAACCCGGCCGTGATGAAAACCATCGCCACGACGAGGTTGCGCGACAAATACCGGCCGATCAGGTTCATCGTGCTCCACAACACCAAAAGCGGTACCGCACCGGCGGACCGGGCCACTATAGGGTCCCACACTTTGGCGAAACCAGGGCACTTTGCCCCAGGCCCCGAAGCGGGGCAGCCGTGCGGACCCCGCCCAACAGGCAATGGCACGGCTGTTCTTATCGACTCCCGTCTCTGGAAACAACCGCCAGGGACATCGGGGCTGGATTTCCAGCGTTGACGTACAACATTGAGAAATCCTGTATAGGAGTTCAAACGCCATAAAGGCGAAGCCATCCGGACGGGCTTGGCGCCAGGGGCGCCACCGTCCAAAGGGACGACCAAGAGAGGCAAGATGAAGATCGCGTACGCCCAACCCGCCCTGCCGCAATCCGGCATGCTGGCCATCACGGTGTCGCAGGGGCGCGGGCTGGGCAGCCTGGGCGCCGAACTGGACCAGAAGACTGGCGGCGCGCTGGCCCGCGCCATGGAAGCGGGCCGCTACACCGGCAAGGCGGATGAGACGCTGACCGTGCTGGCCCCCGCCGGCACCGAGTATTCGCGCGTCCTGCTGGTGGGCATCGGCCCGGCGGAGAAGGTGACCGACCTCAGCGCCCAGTCCCTGGGCGGCACGGTCGCGGCGGCCCTGGCCCGCGCCGGCGACTCCGACGTCACCCTGGTGCTGGACGACCATGCCGGCCTGGTGCTGTCGGTCGCCGCCTTCGCCGCCAACGTGGGCTTTGGCGCCCGCCTGCGCTCCTACCGTTTCGACAAGTACAGGACCAAGGAGCCTAAGGACCAGAAGCCGACGCTGAAGAAGCTGACGCTGGCCACGGCGGAACACGCCGCCGCCAAGAAGGCCTACGGCAAGCTGGAGAAGGTCGCCGACGGCGTCTTCCTCACCCGCGACGTGGTGTCCGAGCCGCCGAACGTCATCTATCCGGAAACCCTGGCCGAGCGCTGCCAGGCCCTGACCGACCTGGGCGTCGAGGTCGAGGTTCTGGACGAGAAGAAGATGGCCAAGCTGGGCATGGGCGCCCTGCTGGGCGTGGGCCAGGGGTCGTCCCGCCCGCCGCGCCTGGTCATCATGCGCTGGAATGGTGGCGACAAGAACGACGCTCCGCTGGCCTTCGTCGGCAAGGGCGTCACCTTCGACACCGGCGGCATCTCGATCAAGCCGGCCGGCGGCATGGAAGACATGAAGTGGGACATGGCGGGCTCAGGCGCTGTCATCGGCCTGATGGCGGCGCTGGCCGGCCGCAAGGCCAAGGCCAACGTGGTGGGCGTGGTGGCCCTGGCCGAGAACATGCCGGACGGCAACGCCCAGCGCCCGGGCGACGTCGTCACCTCCATGTCCGGCCAGACCATCGAGGTTCTGAACACCGACGCGGAGGGCCGCCTGATCCTGGCAGACGCCCTGTGGTACACCCAGGCGACCTTCAAGCCCAAGTTCATGGTGGATCTGGCCACGCTGACCGGCGCCATCATCGTGTCGCTGGGCAATGAGCATGCCGGCCTGTTCTCCAACAATGACGAACTGGCCCAGCGCCTGACCGACGCCGGCCAGAAGACGGGTGAAACCCTGTGGCGCATGCCGCTGGGGGCCGCCTATGACAAGGACATCGACTGCGACGTCGCCGACATGAAGAACATCGGCAGCCCCGGCAAGGCCGGCAGCATCATCGGTGCGGTCTTCCTGCAGCGCTTCGTCAACGACGTGCCGTGGGCCCACCTAGACATCGCCGGCACCGCCTGGGCCAAGAAGGACGGCGCCACCGTGCCCAAGGGGGCCTCGGGCTACGGTGTCCGCCTGCTGGACCGGCTGGTGGCCGACCACTATGAGGGCTGATGGCCCTAGTGGCTGACAAGGGGAGCTGACTGGGGGCTGACATCAGTCCACCCAGTCAGGGTAAGATCGGGGGCGGCCCGCGCGACGGGCCGCCCCTTTCCTTTCGCGTCGGATGCCCCATGACCGAGGTCAACTTCTACCACCTGCAGCGCAGCAGCCTGGAACAGACCCTGCCCGACCTGCTGGAACGGTCGCTGGCGCGCGGTTGGCGGGCGGTGGTGCTGTCGACGGTCGAGGACCGGTCGGAGCAGCTGGCCCAGCACCTGTGGACCTGGCGCACGGACAGCTTCCTGCCCCACGGCACCGCCAAGGACGGCCATGCGGCGGACCAGCCCATCTGGCTGACGGCCACCGACGAGCGGCCCAATGAGGCCCAGGTGTTGTTCCTGATCGATGGCGCCACCAGCGCGCGCATGACCGAATACACCCGCGTCTGCGACATCTTCGACGGCATCGACCCCGACGCCGTGGCCGCCGCCCGCCAACGCTGGAAGGCCGCCAAGGACGCCGGGCTGGACCTGACCTACTGGCAACAGACCGACAAGGGCTGGGAAAAGAAGGCGTAAAGGCGGGGAGTCGCGGCAGTAACGTTATCCCCCGCAACCACTCCGTCGGGATTCCTATCGGTTAATTTTTGTAACGCTGCCGGCGTTTCAGGTTCCCAACGCGTTGAACGCCCCTAAGAGTGGCCGGCGCGAATTGAAGCGGAGCTGGACATGGGCATGGCGCGTCGTACGATCACGGGGCTGGCGATCGTGGGGCTGGTGTGTGGCGCGTCGCTCGCGGTGTGCCGACCGGCGCGGGCCGGCTTGCCCGCGATCATGGTGGCGACGGATGCTGACAACCATGCGCGGTTCGTCACCACGGCTGGCCAGTCCTTCATTCCCCAAGGCGTCAACTGGGTGGTCGTTTCACCCGGGACCCCTGCCACCCAAAAGAACATCAGCTTCAACCCAGACTATTACCTGTCCCACCGCTCAGTCATTCATGAGAGCCTGACGGAGATCGCCCGCAGCGGATTCAATTTCGTCCGCATACGGCTGGATGCGGACGGCATCTCCGGACCGGCGGGGACGGTCGAACTGAACCGCGCCTATATGGCCAACGTCATAGACTTCATTCGCGCGGCGGCGGACAGCGGCCTTTACGTCGAGCCGACGGGGCAATGGCTGCCGGCGAACTACTATATGTTGGTATCGCGGGACGGCTTCCCCGACCCGGATCGAGCGAACACCTCGGGGGTCAACGCGTTGCTGCTGAGCCAGGGTCTCATCCACGCCTATGGCCGCTATATGGCCGATGTCCTGGACGCCATACGCGCGGCCGACCCTGGATTGCTGTCCGCCGTCTTCTGTGTGGATCTGTGGAATGAACTGGCGTTCGAGTCCACGGATCTGCCTTTTTCCCGCGAGGCGGGCCGGTACACCGCGGAGGATGGCAGCCTTGTCGAGCTATCGGACGCCGCCAGCCGCCAACGCCTGGCGGATACGGCCGCCCGGCGTTGGATCGACGGCGTGGTCACGCTGGCCAAGCAGGCGGCCCCAGGCGTGCTGTTCACAGTCAGCGTCTTTGCGCCCAGCGATGTCTTTCGCTCTGGCTATCTCGGCGTTTTCCAGCGCGATGCGCAATGGGGTGATCCACGCCAGCCCTTACGCCTGTCCGCCGTCCAGGACTCAAAGGCCGACTTCCTGGAAATACATCTCTATCCCCACGCGGCGGGCGCCACGCTGGATGACCAGCTGGCCTCGCTGGAATACCTCCCGGCCCGCGACAGCAAGCCGGTGTTGCTGGCGGAAACCGGCGCGTTCAAGAGCGAGATCAAGGAAATCGGACAGGTCGACGGCACGCTACGGGGAATCTTGCGCCAGTCCTGCGCGCTGCGCTTCGCCGGCTGGGCCTTTTGGACTTGGGATACCGATGGGCAGACAGACCTGTGGAACCTGAGGGAAAGCGACGGATATCTGCAAAAGCGGTTGTCGCCCAGAGGCTTCGACTGGTGCGGCGCGTAGCCTGGGCCATCTCCATCACCGCCACTGTGCATATGCAGCATGGATGAGCCCCGCCCCCCTGGAAAGGTGTCGGGGCTTTCTTATCTAAGGCCGATGAACAGCCTATCCATCGCGCGCATCCTGCTGGTCGAGGACGATCCGGCGATGCGCACCCTGATCTTGCGTGTGCTCAAGGAAAACGGGTTCGAGGCCACGGGTGTCCGCGATGGCCGGGAGATGGCCGACGCCCTGGGCCAGGGCAGCTACGATCTTGTGCTGCTGGACGTGATGCTGCCCGGCCAGAGCGGGTTGGACATCTGCCGCGAACTGCGGCGCGTGAGCCAGGTACCCATCATCATGGTCAGCGCCCATGGCGAGGAGATCGACATGGTGCTGGGGCTGGAGATGGGGGCCGACGACTATGTGCCCAAGCCCTTCCGCGCCAAGGAACTGCTGGCCCGCATCCGCGCCCTGCTGCGCCGGTCCGCCAACACCGGCACCGCCGCCGGATCGATCGGCGGCGCCCCGCAGGATGTGATGGTCTTCGCCGGCTGGCGCCTTGACCGCCGCCGCCGCGAGCTCACCGATCCCGATGGTGTCGCGGTGGAGTTGTCGGGGGCGGAACATGACCTGCTGGTCAGCTTCCTGGAAAACCGCCAGCGGGTCATCGGCCGTGACCGCCTGCTGGAACTGTCGCGCGCGCGCCTGGGCGAGGTGAACGATCGCAGCATCGACGTGCTGGTCAGCCGCCTGCGCCGCAAGCTGGGGGACGAGAACCGGCTGATCCGCACCGTGCGGGGCGTGGGCTATATTTTCACGGCCGATGTCACGATCCTATGACCGGAGGCCCCGCTATCCACAGATGGCCCCACCGCTGGGCCCATCTGTGGCCCCGCAGCCTGATCGGCCGTCTGGGTGTGGTGTTGTTCGGCGCCGTGCTGCTGGCGGTCATCGGCAACGCCATCGTCCTGGTCCAGGCCGAACAGGACTATGGCGACGAAACCCAGACCTGGCACATCGCGGAGCAGGTGGAAACGGCGGGCCACGTCCTGTCGGCCATCGAGCCTGAGCGCCGCGAGGCGGTTGCCGACTCCCTGTCCTCCCCCTTCCTCACCTTCACCTGGGTCCCCGCGCCGACACAGCGGGCCGACCAGGGCGACAACCCCGCCAGTTGGCTGCTGCGCCATGAGATGATCGAGCATAGGCCGGCGCTGGCGGGGCTGGATTTGCGCCTGCGCACCGGCGCCCAAACGCCATCCAAGGCGTTCGACGGCGACCTGCTTCTGGCGGATGGCAGCGCCCTGCGCTTCGGCGCGACCGATCTGCCCGCCTACGTTCCTGTCCTCTACGCCCAGTTGGGCTCCATCGCGCTGCTGTCCATCGGCGTGTTGCTGATGGCCCTGTTCCTGGTGCAGACGCTGGCCGCCCCGCTGAAGATGCTGGTGAAGGCGGCGGACGCGGTGGGCCACGGCCCGCCGGTCTTTGTGCCCACGCGCGGGCCCCAGGAAATTCGGCGGGTGGCCCAGGCTTTCAACGCCATGCAGCGCCGCATCGACCGGCTGATCGCCAGCCGGACGGAGGCGCTGGCCGCGGTGTCCCATGATCTGCGCACCCCCATCGGTCGTCTGCGCCTGCGGGCGGGCTTCCTGTCCAGCGCCGAGGACCGGGCCGCCTTCGACGGCGATCTGGATGAGATGGAGGCCATGGTGAATGACCTGCTGGACTATCTGGGTGGGGAGGAGGACCCGGAGAAGCCGCGACGCACCGACCTGCCGGCGCTCTTGTCCACCCTGGTCGACAACGCCACCGACGCCGGCCACGTGGCGCGCTACGACGGGCCTGAGCGCCTGACGCTGAACGTGCGGCCACTGGGCATGCGCCGGGCGTTCTCCAACATCATCAACAACGCCATCGCCTATGGCGGCACTGCCCGGGTGGAGGTGCGCGACACCGGCGCCAGCGCCCTCGTCCGCGTCAGCGACGACGGCCCCGGCATCCCGGAAGCGCATTTTGATGCGGTGTTCGAGCCCTTCCACCGGCTGGAGGAATCCCGCAACCGCGGCACGGGCGGCACGGGCTTGGGCCTGACCATCGCCCGCCAGGCGGTAGCGCGGGAGGGTGGGACCATCACGCTTCAAAATCGGCCAGGGGGCGGGCTGACAGTAGTCATTTCGATTCCGAAATAGTATCAACCGGCGCAAAAGGTCGGCAGACACACTTTGTCATAAACGAAACGTACCTGGGAAAAACTCGGGCGCTACGTCTTGAGGGCCCCCAACGGGGACGGTGGTTCGCGGTGATCCCGCCCAGCGCCGTCCGACCGGGGATCATCGACTAACGCGAGGGTCTTCCCATCATGGACAGCATCATCGACGGCGTGTCGCATTTCCGATCTGTTGTCTTCCCCGAGCAGCGCTCCCTCTATCAGCGCCTAGCCCATCACGGCCAGCAGCCTAAGGCGCTGGTGATCTCCTGCGCCGACAGTCGCGTCGTCCCGGAGATCATCACCCAGAGCGGGCCGGGGGAAATGTTCGTCTGCCGCAACGCCGGCAACATCGTGCCCCCCTTCACCCAAGCCAACGGCGGCGTGTCGTCGGCCATCGAATACGCCGTGGTCGGCCTGGGCGTGGTCGACATCGTCGTCTGCGGCCATTCCGACTGCGGCGCCATGAAGGCCCTGCTGAGGCCGGAGGCGCTGAAGGACATGCCCAACGTGGCCGCCTGGCTGCGCCACGCCGAAAGCGCCCGTCACGTCCTGCGTGAGGCCTACAGCGTGCTGTCGGACGCGGAGGCCGCCCGGGTGCTGGCCATGGAGAATGTGGTGGCGCAGCTGAACCATCTGCGCAGCCACCCCTCCGTCGCCGCCAAGTTGGCATCGGGCCAGTTGAACCTGCACGGTTGGTTCTTCGACCTTGAAGTGGGCCACATCCTGGCCCTGGACGGGGAGACGGGCAAATTCCTGCCCGTGGGCGACCGCAACACGACGCTGCAGGTGGCCGTGCGCGGCCTGCGCCGGGCCGTGGCGGACCCCTGCTGCGGGCACCACGCCGCCGCCGTCACCGCCGCCGAATAAGGATAGCGATCCATGCAGCGGTTCTTACCCGCCACGCTGGCGCGCGATCTGCCCGCGTCCATCGTGGTCTTCCTGGTGGCGATGCCCTTGTGCATGGGCATCGCCATCGCCTCGGGCGCCCCGCCGGAAAAAGGGCTGATCACCGGCATCATCGGCGGCATTGTCGTGGGTCTGCTGGCGGGGTCGCCCTTGCAGGTCAGCGGCCCCGCCGCCGGCCTTGCCGTCATCGTCTTCGAACTGATCCGCGATGCCGGCATCGGTGCGCTGGGGCCGGTGCTGATCCTGGCCGGCCTGATCCAAATGGCGGCCGGCATGCTCAAGCTGGGGCAGTGGTTCCGCGCCATCTCCCCCGCCGTGGTGCACGGCATGCTGGCCGGCATTGGTGTGCTCATCGTGGCGGGCCAGCTTCACGTCATGCTGGACGCCAAGCCCCAGGCCGGCGGCTTGGCCAACATCCTGACGGCGCCCGCCGCCTATCTCGGTCTTTTCCCCTTCAACGGCGACGCGGCGGAGGCGGCGCTGGGCATCGGCCTCCTGACCATCGCCACCATGCTGGTATGGGAATGGGTGCGGCCCCAGCGCCTGCGCCTGGTGCCGGGCGCCCTGGTGGGCGTGGCGGTCGCCACCTTGGCCGCCACCCTGCTGAGCCTGCCCGTCGCCAAGGTGGCGGTGCCGGAAAGCCTGTGGGGCGCCATCCAGCCGCCTGACTTCGCCACCGGCTTCGGCCTGCTTGAGCCCAAGCTGATCATCATGGCGGTGGCCATCGCCTTCATCGCCAGCGCCGAAACCCTGCTGTCGGCGGCGGCCGTGGACCGCATGCACGACGGCGTGCGCACCAACTACAACAAGGAACTGACCGCCCAAGGCGTGGGCAACCTGCTCTGCGGCCTGGCTGGCGCCCTGCCCATGACCGGCGTCATCGTCCGCAGTTCCGCCAATGTCCAGGCCGGCGGCGCCACCCGGCTGTCCACCATCCTGCATGGTCTGTGGATCCTGGGCGCCGTGGCCTTGCTACCGTGGCTGTTGCGGGCCATCCCCATGTCGGCCCTGGCCGGCGTGCTGGTGGTCACCGGCTATCGCCTGGTCAGCGTGACCCATGCCCGGCACCTGTTCGACCGGTACGGCGCCCTGCCGGCCGCCATCTGGGCCGCGACGCTGATCACCGTGGTCGCCACCGACCTGTTGACCGGCGTGTTGGTCGGCCTGGGCCTGAGCCTGATCGAACTGCTGCCCCAGGTGCGCCGCTTGCGCCTGCTGGTCATCACCCGGGAGAAGGCCCCGGGCGAGTGGGAGGTGGTGCTGTCCGGCTCCGCCAGCCTGGTGCAGTTGCCCCGCCTTGCCCATGCGCTCGAAAGCCTGCCGCCAGCCCGTCACGTGACCTTGCGCCTGCGCTCGCTCTGGTTCGTCGACCACACCTGCGCCGAGCTGATCGGCGGCTGGCTGGACCGTCGACGGGCCCAGGGCGAGCGGGTGGTGATCGACGACGGTGACGTCGTCCGCCACCAGGAACTGGCCGCCAAACTGCAGTTCAGTCCCGGCTGATCGCCCCACATCCCATCATTATCGTCGCAAGGAGGAAAAACATGCGCACATCCCTGTCCAAGGCCCTGGCCGCCCTTCCCCTGTTGGTCGCCCTGACCGTGCCGGTGGCGGCGGCCCACGCCGCCGGCACGGCCCAGATCCCCGCCATCACCGTGACGGCCGCCCAGACCGACGCCGCCCGCCGCGTCTGCCGCGACACCCTGGGCCTCGCGCCCGCCAATGTCGACTATGCCGCCTGCGTCGAAAGCCTGAAGACCCAGGCCGCCGCCGCCCAGCAGCCAGTGCCGGAGGCCCGCGCCTGTGCCGAGATGGGCCACACCCCGGGGGGCAGCGATCATCGCCATTGCGTCGCCCAGCTGGCCTCCGCCGTCAGCCATGCCCAGACACCACTGAACTAAAGCGGCCTCCGCTTCTTCCCTTCAGAGACTTCAGATCCGGCGGCGGTCTGACTGCCCGGGTGCGGCTCCCATCCACCCGGTCCCTACCCTCCCGTCCGCTGGTGCCCATCCCTCGTCCCCCGGGGGATGGGCTTTTTTCATCCCGAACGGTTCGCTTCATGATATGAAGGCGCATAAGATGGATATGATTTACATTTTTTACCACGCAATCGCCGCTTGGCCGCCCCATGCATCCCTATCTGCGTTCCTTCCGCCCGACCCAGCCCGGACTGGTGCCGCTTGAACGGGCGCGCGTTTTCGCGGGCGCCCTGCTGGGTCTTCTGCTGACCACGTTGATCAGCCGCTGGTGGCTGGGCGGCACTGCCGGCCTGCCCTATCTGGTGGCGCCCATCGGCGCATCCAGCGTGCTGGTGTTCGCCGCCCCCGCCACACCGCTGGCGCAGCCTTGGGCCGTGCTGGGCGGGAATGTCGTTTCCGGCCTTGCCGGGGTGCTGTGCGCCAGGCTGATCCCCGATCTGGCGCTGGCTGGCGCCGCCGCCGTGGCCCTCGCCATCGTCGCCATGTCGCTGTTGCGCTGCCTGCACCCGCCAGGCGGGGCCGTGGCGTTGACGGCGGTGCTGGGCGGACCGGCCATCCAGGCGGCGGGCTTCGGCTTCGTCCTGGCACCCGTGGCGGTGAACACCGCCCTGCTGGTCGCCATGGGGCTGGTTTTCAACAACTTGACCCGGCATCGCTATCCCCATACCGCCCCCGCCCAGCCCCAACCGGCGGCGCGCAACAGCGCCGGCTACACCATCGAGGATCTGAACCAGGTGCTGGCCCACTACGGGGACCAGCTGGACGTGGACCGCGACGATCTGGACGCCGTTTTCCGCCAGGTCGAGGCACGGGCCTATCAGCGCCGCCATGGCGACATCCGCTGTGGCGCCATCCAACGTAAGGTGCCGGCGGCGGTGGGGCCGGAGGATACGGTGGCCACCGTGCGCGGCCTGATGGCCGACTATCACCTGCGCACGGTGCCGGTGACGGATGAGAAGGGACGCCTGCTGGGCGTCATCCCCAGCCAACCCGCGAGCATCCAGGGCCGGCATGGCATCCGGCGCCTGGTCCAGCCGGCGGTGACGGCCCTGGTCGGCACGCCGGTGGTCAACATCCTGCCCGCCATGACCAGCGGCGCGCACGAGGCCATGGTGGTGGACGAGGCGGGTCGCCTGGTCGGCATGATCACCACCGCCGACCTGTTGTCGGCGCTCTATGGGAATGAGCCGGTGGCGCTGGCGGGGTGACAGCCCCCGCTGCGGCCCGAACCCTTAGCGCTGCGCCTTCTCCCGCAGGTCGCGCCAATTGGCAACGTTGCGGTTATGGGCATCGAGCGTCGCGGCGAAGGCGTGGCCGCCGCTGCCGTCGGCGACGAAGTAAAGGTCGTCGCTGGCCATGGGGTTGGCCACGGCGCGCAGGGCCTCACGGCCCGGGTTGGCGATGGGGCCGGCGGGCAGGCCCGTCACCTTATACGTGTTGTAGGGCGAATCGACCGCCAGATCCGCATGGGTCAGCGGCCGGCCGAGGGGGCCGGCGCCATCGGTCAGGATGTAGATGACCGTCGGGTCGGACTGCAGGCGCATGCCCAGGCGCAGGCGGTTGTAGAACACGGCGGCGATGTGTGGCCGTTCCGCCGGAACGCCTGTCTCCTTCTCCACCAGGGAGGCCAAGGTGACCATGTCTTCCGGCGACTTCAGGGCCACGCCCTCGGCACGGCCGGCCCAGATCCTGGCCACCGTCCGGCGCATCTCCGCCCGCATGCGTTCCACCATCAGCGCCCGGTCGTCGCCCAGGGCGAAGTTATAGGTCGCGGGCAGCAGGCTGCCATCGGCGGGCCGTTCGGGGCCTTGCGTGGGCAGTGGCGCGCCGGAAAGTGCGGGGTCGGCATTGATCAGGGCCATGATCTGGGCCGAGGTCAACCCCTCGGGCACCGTCAGGCGGTGGACCACCGTCTTGCCGCTGCGCAGCAAGGCAACCGTGTCCTTCAGGGAGATATGGGCGGGAAAGGCGTATTCGCCGGCCTTGATGACCTGTTCGGACTCGGTCAGGCGCACGGCGGCGACGAAATCCAGGGCGCCGCGGATCACCCCGGCGTCGGCCAGGGTCTGGGCCACGCGTTGCAGGCCGCCATCCCTGCCCACCACCAGGGTGGTGTCCTGCGCCAGTGGCCCGGCATCGACGTAGCGGTGATACCCCACCCAGGCCAGGGCGGCGGAGACCAGAATCACCAAGGCCGCCGCCCACAGAAGGCGGCGGCCCAGGGATGGACGTGTCGGGGGAACCGGGGCCGGAACCTTCGGGGTCACGAGCCGGCGTATTCCTTGAAGATCAGGGACGCGTTGGTGCCGCCGAACCCGAAGGAGTTCGACAGCGCGGCGCGAACACGGCGCTTCTTGGACTTGTTGGGCACGAGGTCAACACCGGCGCATTCGTCCGACGGCGTGTCCAGGTTCAGGGTGGGCGGCACTTCCTGGTCCCGGATGGCGAGGACGGAGAAGATGGCCTCGATGGCGCCCGCCGCCCCCAACAGGTGGCCGGTGGCCGACTTGGTGGACGACATGGAGGCCGTCTGCAAGGCGTCGCCGAACAGGCGCTTCACAGCCCCCAGCTCGATCAGGTCGCCCAGCGGCGTGGAGGTGCCATGGGCGTTGACGTAGTCGATGTCCGCCGGGGTCATGCCGGCGCGCTTCAGGGCCATGGCCATGGAGCGGTAGCCGCCGTTGCCGTCATCGGCCGGAGCGGTGATGTGGTGGGCGTCGCCAGACAGGCCGTAGCCCACGACCTCGGCATAAATCTTGGCGCCACGGGCCTTGGCGTGCTCCAGCTCTTCCAGCACGACCACGCCGGCGCCTTCGCCCATGACGAAGCCGTCGCGGCCCTGGTCATAGGGCCGTGAGGCCTTTTCCGGGGTTTCGTTGTAGCCGGTGGACAGCGCGCGGGCGGCGGCGAAGCCGGCCATGCCCAGGCGGTTGATCGCGGCCTCGGCACCGCCGGCGATCATCACGTCGGCATCTTCCCACATGATCAGCCGGGCGGCGTCGCCGATGGCGTGCGCGCCGGTGGAACAGGCGGTGACGGCCGAGTGGTTCGGGCCCTTGAAGCCGTGGATGATCGACACATGGCCGGAGACCAGGTTGATCAGGGCCGACGGGATGAAGAACGGGGAAATACGGCGCGGGCCCTTTTCGGCCAGCAGCAGCGACGTCTCGTAGATGGCGGACAGGCCACCGATGCCGGAACCGATCATGACGCCCGTGCGCTCACGATCCTCTTCCGTCTGCGGCACCCAACCGCTGTCCTTCACCGCCTGGGCCGCCGCGGCGACGCCGTAGACGATGAAGTCGTCCATCTTTTTCTGGTCCTTGGGCGGCACGAACTCATCAGCATTGAAGGTGCCGTTGGTGCCGTCGCCCCGGGGAACCATGCCGCCGATCTTGGCGGGCAGATCCGACACATCGAAAGTGTCGATGGCGCGGATGCCCGACTGGGCATCGAGCAGCCGTTTCCACGTGTGCTCAACGCCCGTTCCCAGAGGAGTGACCAACCCGAGACCGGTGATGACGACGCGACGCATGGGGCAGACCTGTACTTAGTTCCAGAAAAAGAAAGGTCCTGAATCGGGAATGAACTGGAGGTTCCACCCTCCTCAGGCCCTGATAACCAACAAGATCTTTTCCGGTTCCGGGCGCGACACCGGCCAAGGTGGCGGTGCCGCGCCCGAAGTCCCGGGAAAGCGGGGATCAGCCCTGCTTGCTGGAAATGAAGTCGATGGCGTCCTTCACGGTCAGGATCTTCTCCGCCGCGTCGTCCGGGATCTCGATCCCGAACTCTTCCTCGAAGGCCATGACGAGTTCGACGGTGTCGAGGCTGTCGGCACCCAGATCGTCGATGAAGCTGGCGGTGTCAGTGACCTTGCCCTCTTCCACACCCAGGTGCTCGACGACGATCTTCTTAACCCGTTCGGCGATGTCGCTCATTTCCTATACCTTCCCGAATTTCCACAGTTGGGGTTGTTTACTGACTTGTCTGATCGGCGTGGCACGTCCGGCAGGACGAATTCGAGCGCCCATCCTTTGGAAAAGTGCCGTCAGATACCACAGGTGGGCTATCTTGCCTAGCGCCCGCAGGACATTGGATGTCCATAGGTGCCGGGCGCCCGTCGATACGTTGGGGGCCGCCCCCGAAAGGGCAACCCCCAAGACCCTTTTGATGCCGATCAGATCATGGCCATGCCGCCGTTGACGTGCAGCGTCTGGCCGGTGACGTAGCCGGCCTCGGTAGAGGCCAGATAGAGCACGGCGGACGCGATTTCGTCCGGCGTGCCCAGGCGACCGGCCGGCACGCCGGCGGTCAGCTTTTCCTTTTGCGCGTCGGCCAGCACGTCGGTCATCGCCGTCGCGATGAAACCGGGGGCCACGCAGTTGGCGGTGATGTTGCGCGACGCGACCTCGGCAGCCAAGGCCTTGGTCATGCCGATCATGCCGGCCTTGCTGGCGGCGTAATTGACCTGGCCCGGGTTGCCGGTGACGCCGACGATGGAGGTGATGCCGATGATGCGGCCCCAGCGGCGCTTCATCATGCCCTTCACCAGGGCGCGCGACAGGCGGAAAGCCGCCGTCAGGTTGACGTCGATGACCGACGCCCAATCCTCATCCTTCATGCGCAGGATCAGGCCATCGCGGGTCAGCCCGGCGTTGTTCACCAGGATGTCCACCTGGCCCAGCTTGGCCTCCGCGTCCTTGGCCAGGGCCTCGACGGCCGCCGGGTCGGACAGGTTGGCGGGCACGACCACGGCGCGGTCGCCCAGCTCGGCGGCCAGGGCCTCCAGGGCCTCGACCTTGGTGCCGGATAGGGCCACGGTGGCGCCGGCCTGGTGCAGGGTGCGGGCGATGGCGGCGCCGATGCCGCCGGAGGCGCCGGTGACGAGCGCGGTCTTGCCGGTCAAATCGAACATGGGGTGTCCCCTATCGTTCCGAAAAAGGTGTCCGTTCAGGCCTTCAGGAAGGCGTCGATGTCGGCGGGCAGGCCCAGTGACACGGCCGTCAATTCCTTGTCGATGCGCTTGGCCATGCCGGCCAGCACCTTGCCGGCGCCCAGCTCCACCAACTGGTCCACGCCCTGTTCCTTCATGAACAGCACGCTCTCCCGCCAGCGGACGGAACCGGTGACCTGCTCCACCAGCAGGCGGCGGATCTCGGCGGGGTCGGTGACGGTGCTGGCGATGACGTTGGCGACCAGCGGCACGCGCGGCGTCTGGATCGTGGTTCCGGCCAACGCCTCGGCCATGGCGTCGGCGGCCGGCTGCATCAGCGGGCAATGGAAGGGGGCGGACACCGGCAGCAGCACGGCGCGCTTGAAGCCACGCTCCGCCGCGATGGCGATGGCGCGTTCCACCGCCGTCTTGTGGCCGCTGATGACCACCTGGCCCGGCGCGTTGTCGTTGGCGGCGGTGCAGACCTCCCCCTGGGCGGCGTCGGCGGCGATACCCCGGGCGGCCTCGAAATCCGCGCCGATGATGGCGGCCATGGCACCCACGCCCACCGGCACGGCGCGCTGCATGCTCTGCCCACGCAGCTTCAGCAGCCGGGCGGTGTCGGCCAGCGTCAAGGCACCGGCGGCGCACAGCGCGGAGTATTCACCCAGCGAATGCCCGGCGACGAAGCGGGCGGCCTTGGCCAGATCCAGCCCGCCGTCCTTTTCCAGCACGCGGGCCACGGCCACGGACACCGCCATCAGGGCCGGCTGGGCGTTTTCCGTCAGGGTCAGCTCATCCAGCGGTCCCTCGAACATCAGGGCCGACAGCTTCTGCTTCAGCGCCTCGTCCACCTCGCCGAAGACATCGCGGGCGGTGGCGAAGGCGTCGGCCAAATCCCGGCCCATACCCACAGCCTGGCTGCCCTGGCCGGGAAACACGAAAGCGCGAATCATGTGCAGATACCCTGGAAGCTCAATTCAGGCGCGATGCCCCATCCCCAACCCCCGGTTCCCCAACCGGGGGCCGGTCATGACGATTACCGTCACGGGCCTGAAGTCGGCATCGCAAGTCGCGCCATGCATACCGCCTGCAATCAATCTGTCAATCGTCATTGCGCGGCATGGTGCAGGGGTGACGTGGGCTGCGCCTGGCTTTCAGGGCCGCCAAGCAGACTTTCCGAACTCCGCCCCCCCCATGGGCGGGCTCGGAAATCTGCTGAACCATAGAGTCGGCAGGTTACTCCAGGCCGGGCCAGGTGTGGCCCGATCTGGAGTAACCTGCTTAGGCCGCCGTCCAGGGGATGAAAGGCCGGCCATGGCCCTGCGGCGTCTCCGCGTCGAGGAAGCCGTCCAGCGCCGACGGCGCCACATCCGCCTCCGCCGCGATCCGACGCGCCAGATCCACCGCGGCGGCGCGCATGCGCCCCGGCGGGCGGTCCAGCCAATAGCTGGTGGGGTTCAGCACGGTGCGCGGATCCACCGGCACCACCCCGCCGTTCCGCAGCGTGGATTGGACCAGGGGCGGCCGGGCCAGCGCCACGCCCAGGCCGCAGACGCAGGCGTCCAGCACCAGGTTGTAGTCTTCGAAGCGCCGATCCTGCGGCCGGGGGCGATAGTCCAGGCCATGGGCGGCGAACCAGGTGCGCCACCCCGACGCGTCGGAGTCGTGGATCAGCGGGAAGGCCAGCAGGCGTTCCGGTTCCCCCTCTCCGATCTGCGCCGCCAGCGTGGGCGCGGCCAGGGGATAGCACCATTCCTCGAACAGCTTCAGCGATACCCGGCCCGGCAGGGCGCCCCAGCCGCAGCGGATGGCCAAGTCCATGCCCTCGTCCGCCAAATCCAACGCGCGATGGTCGACCGACAGCAAGATTCGGAGTGCCCCGCCCGGATCGCCCCCCCTACCTTCCAACCCAGCGAGCCGGGGCATGAGCCACAGGCCGCACACCGACGGCAGCGAGGTCAGCCGCACCACGGCCGTGCCCCGGGGTTCCGTCCAGCGGTTGGAGGTATCGGCGATGAGGGCGAAGGCTTCACTGGTGCGCTGGAACAGGCGCTGGCCATCCGGCGTCATGGTCACGCCGCGCGCCTGGCGGTGGAACAGCCGCAGGCCCAGCCACTGTTCCAGCTTGGCGATCTGGCGGCTGATGGCGCCGTGGGTGAGGTTCAGCGCCTCCGCCGCGGCGGAAAAGCTGCCAGTCCGCGCCGCCGCCTCGAAGGCGCGCAGCGTGTCCAGGGGCGGCAAGGGCTGTGAGCTGTGATCCATGCTCACAGTTGGCTGATGATTTGTTCGATTGTCAATCAGCTGCACCCGGCGCGTACTGCGTTTCGTGTTTTCCGTTCACTCCAGGATCGTCCGCGATGTCCGCCACGCCGCTCACCGTTCCCTGCCCCTCCCCCGCCGTCGCCAAGGGCGCGCCCCGTCTGGACGGCGCCACCGCGTTCGCCGTGGTGGTGACCGTCATCATCTGGGCTTCCGCCTTCGCCGCCATCCGCGCCGGCCTCAAGGCCTTTGGCCCGCTGGAACTGGGCGCGGCGCGGTTCACCATCGCGGCGGTGCCCGCGGGCCTCTACCTTGCCTTCATCCGCCCGGCCCTGCCCCGCCTCAACGAGCTATGGCGCTTCGCCGCCGGCGGCCTGCTGTTCGTGGCGCTGTACACCGCGCTGCTGAACATGGGGGAGCGGACGGTGCCGGCCGGGGCGGCGGCCTTCATCATCAACATCAATCCCATCATCACCGCCGTCCTGGCCTCCTTCCTGCTGGGGGAGCGATTCGGCCGCTGGGGATGGATCGGCACCGCCGTGTCGTTCAGCGGCATCGGCCTGATCGCGCTCAATGAGACAATGGGGAACGAGGCGATGGGCGCCGGCCTGCACCTGGGCTGGGGCGCCGTGCTGGTGTTGGGGGCCGCCCTCTGCAACTCCGTCACCACCGTGGTGCAAAAGCCCCTGTTCGCCCGGCACAAGGCCCTGACCGTGTCGGCCGGCAACATGGTCATCGGCGCGCTGGCCCTGTCCCCCTGGCTGCCCGGGGCCTACGCCCAGGCCCAGGCCGCCCCCCTGCCCGGCCTGATGGCCGCCCTGTACCTGGGTGTCATGCCCAGCCTGGTCGCCTACGCCACCTGGACCGTCGTGTTGTCCCGCCTGCCCGCCGCCCGCGCCAGCAACTTCCTCTACAGCGCCCCGCCGCTGGCCATGCTGCTGGGCTATCTCTGGCTGGGAGAGGTGCCGACCCTTCTGGGCGTCATCGGTGGCGTGATGGCGCTGGGCGGCGTCGCCGTCGTCAACCTGAAGCGCTGAGCCTATCCCTTCCAGGGTAGGGGGATTTTCTACCGGCGGAGCGGCCGGGACGGTAGACTGCGACCGTTCCGTCCGCTCCGCCGCCCTTAAAGTCCTCATGTCGCTTCCCCGGCCCCGGATCCTCCTGGCCATCCTTGTGCTGACGTGCGCCGGCGCCGCCACGGCGGCGTTGCTCCCGCCCCGTCCGGGAGGCGGGACGGCGCCACCTCTTTTGCCCAACGACGTCTATGTCTGGCAGCGCGCCTGGACCCCGGCCCTGGGCCTGGCCATGGACCAGGCGGCCCCGGATGTGGCCGCGTGGCGGGTGCTGGCGGCGGAGGTGGCGCCGGACGGGCGGACGGCCCCGGTGCTGCTGAACGACGGGCGCCTGGAATCGGTGCGGGCGCACCTGGCCGGCCGACCCGTCACCCTGGTGGTGCGCATCGATGGCCGGCTGAGCGACGCGGAGCCGGCGGCCCTGGTGGAAACGGCGCTGGCGCCGCTGCGGCGCTGGCGACAGGCCGGAGTCGCGGTGGCCGGGCTGGAGATCGACCATGATTGCCCCACCGCCCGCCTGCCTTTCTATGCCCGCTTCCTGGCGGCGCTGCGGACGGGGTTGCGCCAGGAAGCGGGCGACATCCACCTGTCCATCACCGCCCTGCCCACCTGGCTGAACGCGCCCGCCCTGCCCGCCCATGGCCTGAATGACGTCGTGGCGATACCAGACGAGGTGGTGTTGCAGGTCCATGCCGTCGCCGCCCCCACGGATGGGCTGTTCAACCCCGCCCAGGCCGCGCGGTGGGTCGCCGCCTGGGCCGAACGCTTCCCCACCCCGTTCCGCGTCGCCCTGCCCGACTACGGCGCGCGGGTCAGTTGGAACGCGGACGACAGCCTGGCGACGGTGGAGGGGGAGGCGCCGCTGCTGGCCGGTGGGGCGCATGCCCGCGAACTGATGGCCCGGCCGGCGGACGTGGCCAACTTCCTGAAGACCCTGCGCCTCCAGGCACCCGCCAACCTCAAGGGCATCGCCTGGTTCCGCCTGCCCACGGCGGACGACCGCCGCGCCTGGTCGCTGGCGACATGGGCCATTGTGGCGCGCGGCGGAACGCCGACGGGCCGCCTGACGGCGATGGCGGAGGCCACGGCCACGCCCGCCCTGTACACGCTGACGCTGGCCAACGACGGCGATGCTGACGCCGATCTGCCGGCCGGCCTGGACTTGCCCGCCGCCTGCCCCTTGGGCGACGGCGCCAACGGCTATGCCCGTGACCCTCTGGCGTCCCGCCTGGCGCGCCAAACCCCCGGCCTGCTGCCCCCCGGTGCGCGCCGGGTGGTGGGCTGGCTGCGTTGCTCCGATTCCCCCTCGCCTCCGGTGATCCATGTCCGCCCGTGACCACGCCCCCTTGGGGCGCCCCGCCCTCGCCCTGTCCGTCTTGTTGCTGGCCGGTGCCGCCAGCGTCGCCATCGCCTGCGGCCCGGATTTTCCCTGGCAGCTGCTGGACCGCCGCGAGGTGACGCTGGCCGAAACGCCAGCCAATCCCTTCGCCTGGGAAGCGACGCACCTGGTGGCCGCGCCCGCCGACCGGTTGAAGGCGGTGGAGAACAGGAGGGCGACCGATGACACCCGGGCCATGCTACGCACCGACGCGGAAACGGCCGGCCTGGCGCCCGACGCACCGCTCCTGATCGCCGCCATGCGCGCGGCCGGCGATGGCGACAAGGCCTACGCCCTGGGGGAAAAGCTGCCGGCCGCCGTGCGCCTCTACACCGCCGCCGCCGTGGATTACCAGACTGGCCGGCTGGACCAGGCCGCCGCCCGCTTCCAGTCGGTGCTGGACCTGCCGGCGGCCGACAGCGCCAGCCGCGCCGTCTGGGCCGCCTACATGCTGGGGCGGGTGGCGGTGCGGCGCGACCTGGCGGATTCGGCCGCCGCCTTCTTCGCCAAGGCCCGCGCCCTGGCCCAGGCCGGCGCCCCCGATCCCCTGGGCCTGGGCGTGGCCAGCCTGGGGGAGGAGGCGCGTGTGCGCCTGACGCAAGCCGGGCTGACGGTTCAAGAGGCGGCGGATGACGACACACCGGCGCGCGTCGCTCCGACGGAGGCCGTCCAGATACGCGCGATCGGCCCCTTCGATACCAATGCCCTGGCCCAGGCGGTAAACCTGTATGCCCAGCAAGCCGCCCATGACTCCTATCATGGTGTCGAATCGCTTTACCTCATCGCCGTCTATTTGCTGGAGAATCCGGCACCGTTGAAGGCGGCCATAACCGATCCGCTGGTGCAGCGCCTACTGGCCGCCCATGTCCTGGCGTTCGAGACGGACACGCCCAGCTGGCGGCCTTACCGGGGCATGGACCCGACGCCCCCGGCAGACCCGCATCTGGCGGCGCTGACCACGGCGTTGATGGAGGCCCATATTGGGGAAACCGGCGGGCCCGCGCCGGCCGCCGCTGATCAGCTGGCCGCCCTGGCCTATCGCAAGGGCGACTATGAACTGGCGGCCCGCCTGGCGGCGATGAAGCCGGGGCCGCTGGCCAGTTGGGTCCAGGCCAAGCTGGCCTTACGGAAGGGCGACCTGGCGCAGGCGGCCAAGCTTTATGCCGAAGCCGCCGCCGCCTTCCCGGCCACTGGCGACGGGCCCCAGGGGAACACCATGACGGCGGCCGAACGCAACCGCCTGATCGGCGAAGGCGGCACCGTGGCCCTGGCGCGGGGCGAGTATGTGGTGGCGCTGGACCTGCTGATGCCCGTCGCCGCCACCTATTGGGGCGACGTGGTGCACATCGCGGAACGGGTGCTGACCGTCGATGAGCTGAAGGCCTATGTCGACGCCAAGATTCCGGCCAGCGTCGCCGCCGGCTGGGCACAGAAGGTCGACAACACCCAATGGCCCAACACCCTGCTGGACACCATGGGTGTGGGCTACAAGTATGACGAGTCGGTCGACCGCCTGCGCTACCAGGGGGCGCCCCTGGCCCTGCGCAGTCTGCTTGCCCGCCGACTGATGCGGGCCGGACGGGGGAAGGAGGCGCTGGCTTACTACCATGACCCGGCGGTGGCCAAGGACGCCCGCGCTTACATGGACGCCTTGAACGACGCCGGCGGCGCCTGGTGGCCCGCAAGCCGCGCCCGCGCCTGGTTCCAGGCCTCGACCTTGGCCCGTGGCCGCGGCATGGAGATCATGGGAACCGAGGGTGCGCCGGACGAGGCCGCCTTGAAAGGCGCTTACAATGTCGGGATCGGCCAAGCCAACCTGCCGCCCACCGGCGCCACCTTCGTCACGGATGGGGAGCGCAAGCGCTTCGCCGACAGCGCCCTGCAACCCGATTTCCGCTTCCATTACCGCCACCTGGCGGCGGACGCGGCGGAACATGCCGCCGACCAGTTGCCACATACCAGCCAAGCCTACGCCGCCTCCCTATGCTGGGCCGTGACCTATGTTCAGAGCACGCTGGCCGACGTCCGCTATCTGGACCCCGCCCACTACGCCAGCGATCCCTATTGGGGGCCCATCCTGGCGCAGAACCGCCAGTCGGAGGGGCGGATCAGGGCGCTGTACCAGCGCTATGTCGCCACCGGTCCACTGGTCCCTTGGGCCACCCATTTCGGCCACGCCTGCCCGGCGCCGGACTTCGACGCCGCCGCCAAGGAATGGTGGCAGGCGCCGGCGCGCCACGTCCACACCTGGGTGCGTCAGAACCATCGCAAGGCGGTGGTGGCTGGCGCAGCGGTCCTGGCCGTGCTGGTGGCCGGAACCACCCTGCTGCTGGTCCGCCGCCGGCGTCCCGTCAGCTGAGGAAGTAGGACAGTTCCTTGCCCTTGGCCCCCGACAGATAGCCGTCCTGCCAATGGTCGTTGGTGGAGAGGAAGCCCCCCTGCGGGGTGCCGGGGGCCGGCTGGCCCTGCAGCAGGGCGTCCCGCTCCCGCTCTTCCAGGATGGCGCGCTGGCGATAGTGCTCATAAACGTCCAGGACATGGACGGCATAGGCCTGAGCCAGCGGCTGGTTGCCCTGGATGATCAGCAAATTGTCATCGTTGGCGTATGAAGCCTTGTAGCCCAGGTTATGGCTGCCGGTGATGACGACGCAGTCGGGGGAGAAGGGGTCGATCACCACGATCTTGTCGTGGATGATGGCGGCGCCGGCGGTCAGCAGCTCGGGCTGCAGATCGCCCGTTGGCGTGTCGATGGCGGCGGCGCGCACCACCAGCACCTGCGGCGCGTCCTTGGGCGCATAGACGGACGGCTTGGGGATCCTGGTGCCCTGGGCATCCGTGTCGTCGCCCGCGCCATCACCGCCGCCGGCGCCCCCCTCGATGGGCAGGGCCTGCGGGCTGCTGACGGCGCCCATGACCATCAGGTCGGGGCGTTGCTTGCCCAGGTCCACCGCCGCCTCGATGATGCTCTGCTTGCCTTCGACGGAGGGGTAGAAGGTCAGGAACAGGATGGCATGCTGCGCCCGGTCCATCAGTTGGAACACGTCGGCCAGGTCCGGAGGCGTGGCCGCGGTCTTGGTGGTGGCCTGTGTGGTGGGCGCGCACCAGACGCGGGGGTTGGCGCCGGCATCCGGATAGGCATGGCCACCCGCCCGGCGCAGGGGCTTTTGCTGGACATTGTGGTTGGGGGCGCCGGTGTCCGCCTGCACCGGAAAGCTGGCCGTGTCGGTCTTCAGCCGCTTCCAATAGTCCAGGTAGGCCCGCGCCAGATCGGCATCCTGGGTGAGGATGGTGTTGTTGGACTGGGTGCACAGGCCGGTGGGCGTCCAGTTGGTGCTGCCGGTCAGCAAGGCCAGCGGTGTGTCGTTCGCGTCGGTGCGCACCAGGAACTTGTTATGGCCGATATGGGCGCTGTTGTTGAACAGCCGGTCGATGACCTCGCCCGCCGTGCCGTGCAGGGCCTGGCGTGCCGCCTGGTTGGTGCGGTCCCAGGCGGGGTTGGTTTTCGTCCCCTCACCCGCCGTCGACAGGATCAGGCGCAGCCGGTCACCAAGACCGCTCAGACCGGCCAGCAGTTCCTGGTCCGACAGCTCATAGAGGGCGGCATAGACCCTGTCATCCGGCCTCACCTGGCCCAGGAAATCGGTCAGGGTGGGCAGCACGTCGCCGGTCAGGAAGGTACGGATGGCGTTGCCCGGTTGCCGCACCTGATCCAACACATAGCCCTTGCTGGGCGCCTGGCCGGCGGGGGTGTGCAGTTGCTGGCGCAGGTTCTGGGTGGACAGGATGCCGTTGGTGAAGACAGCGGTGAAGTCGCCATAGGTCCAGGTGACGGTGATGGCGTTGGTCTCCACCGCGTCGCCGCAGATGAACAGGGGTAGGGGCGTGCCGGTGTAGGCGCCGGGCTGGGCGCTGCTGAAGGTTTCCGTCCGCTTGATCCAGCCGGCCACCGCCTCCCGCCCCGGCGCGGCGTAGCCCACCGGGATGATCTCGTAATGGCAGGTGAAGGGCTGACGCACCGACAGGCTGTCGCGGCTGCGCCGCAGGGTCAGGTCGCGCCAGGAGAATTTCTGAATGGGCCAGACACTGCTGTCCTGTTGTTGCCAGTTGGGGTTGGATTGGTCCGTGAACGCCACCCAGGTGGGCAGCAGGCGGCGTTCGCCGTCCTCATGCACGCGGGTGATCATGAAACCCAGCAGGCCGTCGATGCGGCTTACGGGGCGCCACGCCAGGTAGGCCACTTCATTGTTGCACCAGGCGCGCGCGGGAACCTGAGACATGAGCCACCTCCATCATGACGGGGAGGGGCCATGGTGTGCCTGGGATATGACGGTCACCACCACAGCGTGCATTCCTGTCGACGTACGTCCTTGGGTGAAGTCCCTCGCCATCCCTGTGACCGCGACGCCTATCGCCCACCGACCTGTGAGCGCACGGGCGGGGCCTGCGGCAACCTTTGACGCTTTGGGCGGGTTTCCGGGTGACGGACGCGGCGCGGGCGGGATAGTCTGCGGCCTGTCATCGCCAAGGCAGCCCCCATGAACCGCAACCAGCGCCGTTTGGACAAGAAGCAGGCCGCCCCTGCCCCAATCCCGGCGCAGGCACAGGCGCTGTTCGGCCAGGCGACACAGCAGCACCAGGCCGGCCGCCTGGATGAGGCCGAGGCCACCTACCGCCAGGTGCTGGCGCTGGCCCCCCGCCATGCCGACACCTTGTACCTGCTGGGTGTGCTGCACCACCAGACCGGCCGCCCGGTGGAGGCGGAGGAACTGCTGGGCCGGTCCATCACCGCACGCGGCGACGCCGCCCATGTCCACGCCGCGCTGGGCACCGTGCTGCTGACCCTGGGCCGCCCGGCCGACGCCGCCGCCGCGCTGAAACGGTCGCTGGCGCTGAAGCCCGACCAGGCGGAGGCACACAACAACCTGGGCAACGCGTTGAAGGAACTGGGCCGGGCGGATGAGGCGGTGCCGCATTATCAGCGCGCCATCACCCTGAAGCCCGACTACGCCAACGCCCATAACGGCCTCGGCTCCGCCCATATGGCCCAGGGCCGGTATCTGGAGGCCACCAGCCACTACCGCCGCGCCCTGGCGCTGAACCCCCGGCTGGTCGTGGCGCAGGTGAACCTGGGCAAGGCGCTGCGGCAGCTGGGCGACCTGGCGGGGGCCGAGGCGCAGTTGCGCCAGGGCCTGGCGCTGGACGCCACCAATGCCGACGCGTTGAACAATCTGGGCGCCGTCTATCAGGCGCTGGGGCGGGCGGACGAGGCCACGGCCTGCCTGCGCCAGGCGGTGACGCTGGCGCCCGATGACGCCGAGGCCCAGCTGAACCTCAGCCGGCTGCTGGCCGGCGATATCCTGATGCGCGATCCAGGCCTGCTGCGCCAGGCGCGGGCGCATGCGGAGCGGGCGGTGGCCCTGCGCCCCGGCCACGCCGACACCCTGGACGCGCTGGGCACCATCCTGCAGCGCCTGGGCCAGCTGGATGACGCGGCGGCGCGCTATCGCCAGGCCATGGCCCTGGCGCCGGATGACGCGGAGATCGCGTACAACCTGGGCACCACGATGCAGGCGCTCTGCCGCCAGCAAGAGGCGGCCGCCCTCTATGGCAGGGCCCTCGCCCTGAATCCCAACCATGCCGACGCCCGCTTCACCCTGGGGCTGATCCAGTTGGCCGAGGGGAATTTGGCGGAAGGCTGGGCTGGCTATGACACCCGCTGGCGCAGCCGGCAACTCGCGCCACACTGGCGCCCCTTCCCCGCCCCGCTCTGGCGCGGCGAGTCCCTGGCGGGCAAGCGCCTGCTGGTCTGGGGGGAGCAAGGCCTGGGCGACGAGATCATGTTCGGCAGCCTGTTGCCCACCCTGCGCGCCCGCGTGGCGGCGGAAGGTGGACAATTGGTGGTGGAGTGCGAGCCCCGCCTCACCAGCCTGTTCGCCCGCACCCTGCCCGATGTCATGGTCAGGCCGCACACCTCCGGACCTGGCGCCCCCACCCCAGGCGACATGGACCTGCATCTGCCCATGGGCAGCCTGCCGGCGCTTTTGCTGCCCCGGTTGGGGGACTGGACGGGCGGCCCCTTCCTGACGGCGCGGCCCGACCTTTCCGCCTTGTGGCGGGAAAGGCTGGCCGGTCTGGGGGATGGCGTCCGGGTGGGGATTTGCTGGCGCAGCGGCATCCAGCGGGGTGACCGGGCTGGCGCCTACACGGCGCTGGCGGATTGGCGGGCGTTATTGACCCTGCCCGGCATCATTCCCGTGACCCTGCAATACAGCGCGCCGGAGGAAGAAATCCGGTCGGTGGAAGAGGCGACGGGCGTCACCGTGCATCGCTGGCCGGACCTGGATCTGCGCGCGGACATCGAGGGCGTCGCCGCCCTGATGACCGGGCTGGACCTCGTCATTTCCGCGCCCACCGCGGTGGGTGAGTTGGCCGGCGCCCTGGGCGTGCCCTGCTGGCGGGTGGGCACCAACACCGACTGGTCGTCACTGGGCGCTGGCGCGCGCCCCTGGTTCAGCAGCATGTCGATCATGAGCGTGACCGGCGCCGCGCCGACGGCGGCCGACTGCGTCGCGCTGGCGACGCACCGCCTGTACGCCCTCACCGGCCGGCGGGCTGGCCATCTTTTGCCTTGTCCGGCATCCCCCTTTCCTATATAAGCCCGCGCTTCAACCGCTCCTTGCCGGTGCCTAAGCCATGGCGCCGGCTAGGTCCGTGCGGCTGATCCGCCACCCGCGATATCGGAATGATCCGGCATCCGGAGGCGGCGACAGCGGCGGACCACGTAACAGCCATGAGGAGTATCAAATGGCTTTGTATGAGACCGTGCTGATCGCACGGCAGGACATCACGTCCGCTCAGGTGGAAGCCCTGACCGAGACCTTCACCGGTATCCTCAAGGAGAACGGTGGTCAGGTCGCCAAGGTCGAGCAGTGGGGTCTGAAGACCCTCACCTACAAGATCAAGAAGAACCGCAAGGGCCACTACGTCTACTTCGCCCACGACTCCGCCCCGGCCGCCGTTGCCGAGATGGAGCGTAACATGGGCCTGAACGAAGACGTCCTGCGCTTCATGACCACCCGGATCGAAAAGATCGAGGAAGGTCAGACCGCGATGCTGTCCAACAAGGGCGATCGTGGTGAGCGCGGCGAACGCGGTGAGCGTGGCGATCGCGGCCCGCGCCGCTTCGAGGATCGTGGTGACCGCGGCGATCGTGGTGATCGCGGCCCCCGTCCGCCCCGCCGCATGGAAGCCTCTTCTGAAGGAGACCGGGCATGAGCTTCACCCAGGGTAACACCGGCGCGCCGCGCCCGGCCGGTGGTGGTGGCGGCGGTGGCCGTCGTCCGTTCTTCCGCCGTCGCAAGACCTGCCCGTTCTCCGGTCCGAACGCTCCGGCGATCGACTACAAGGATGTGAAGCTGCTGTCGCGCTTCATCTCCGAACGGGGCAAGATCGTGCCCAGCCGCATCACTGCGGTTTCGGCCAAAAAGCAGCGTGAGCTGGCCCGCGCCATTAAGCGCGCCCGCTTCCTCGCCCTGCTGCCCTACCTTGTGAAGTAAGGGCGGGAGTAGGAACGATGGAAGTCATTCTGCTGGAGCGTGTCGAGAAGCTCGGCCGCATGGGTGAAGTGGTGTCGGTGAAGCCGGGCTTCGCCCGCAACTACCTGCTGCCCCAGAAAAAGGCGCTGCGCGCCTCCAAGGACAACCTGGCCTTCTTCGAAAGCCAGAAGGCCAAGTTGGAGGCTCAGAACGCCGAGCGTAAGGTCGACGCCGAGAAGCTTGCCCAGAAGATCGCCGACCTGTCGGTGGTCATCATTCGCCAGTCTGGCGAAACGGGCATCCTGTACGGTTCGGTCAGCGCCCGTGACGTTGCCGAGGCGGTCACCGCCACCGGCACCGTCGTGGAGCGCAGCCAGGTCGCCATCGAGACCCCGATCAAGACCCTGGGCCTGTTCAAGGTCCGTCTGGTCCTGCATCCGGAAGTGTCGGTGGCCATCACGGTGAACGTCGCCCGCACCACCGAAGAGGCCGGCCTGCAGGCCGCCCGCGGTGGCATGGTCGCCGGCCGGCGTGATGAGGACGAGGAAGAGGAGGCGGTGGAAGCTGCCGACGAGGCCACGGAAGACACCGAGGCCTGATCCCGTCCCGGATCGGTTGAGTATCAAGACGGCGCGGTTCTTTTGGACCGCGCCGTTTTCTTGTCCGCCACCGCCGCCCTTCCCCGTTGCCCTGCCCCCGGCGGCCCGCTAGCCTGCGGGCGGACGACAAAGGTGGGGAACAATGACGATTGAAGCGGGCGGTGCACGCCAAGCGGCGAAATGGGTGGCGATCATCGGCCTTGCCGGCAACCACGTGCTCGCTTATCAGCAGGCGGTGGACCGCCTTCGCGCGCCCTCCCGCGCCCTGGCCGACATGGCCGGCGCCATCGGCCAGATCTTCGGCCAGTCCCCCGATAAGTTCAAAGCCGGCGACCTCAGCTTCAGCGACAAGGTCGACCTGTTCGTGAACCCCTACACCTCCGTCCGCGATATGGCGCATTGGGAGGGGCTGAACCACCTGCTGTTCTGGCCGGGTCTGGCGGCGCTGATCCTGTTCCTGATCCTGTCCTTTGGCGGCAGGACGCGGCCTTGACGACCGCGCGGCTCAACCCGCCGTCCCGCCGCCCTAATCCGCCAGCCACGACGGCCGCCGGTTGAAGCCGACGTGATAGACCAATCCCTGGCGAACCAGTTGATGCCCGTCGACGGTCAACAGTTGGACACTTTTTTCCAGGCCGATGATGCGCCCCCTCGGCGTGTCGCTAAGGCAACGGTTGAGCACGTACATGGCAGCTTGGCTTTGCGCGTCAGAGCCTGGCGCGTCCCCATCCGCGGTGCCGATGACGATGCGATGGACATAGCGGACATCAGCCAGATTGAAGTTATCGGTGGTCATTCCCCTGAAAGCCCTCTGCCTTGACGGTTCCGGAAGCGTGCATGATCCCGGCAAACCGCGCATTCCTTGTTCTATCCAGGACAGACCCTACCCATCGGCGACAGATTATGCCAACAGTCCCGCGCGTGCGCCGCGTCGGATGCCCCGTGCTTCCTCGTGGCGAAACGACACCGGGGTCCAGGTTCGTCCGCTTGGTCTCGCTGTTCTGCCTGTTCCTTCTCCTGGCGACCACGGGCGCCCGCGCCGCCACGCCCGTCGCCCACGTCAGCCTCAGCGTCCAGGGCGCCAGCCTGCGGGCCAGCTATCACCTGGACCAGCTTGTCACCACCCTTCCTTTGGGACAGGGGCCTATTGCCTGGCGGAACCCGGTGTGGCGGGTGGAGACACCCGGGCTGATTCTGCGAGATCAGGAAATACGGGCGGCGGACGGGCGGCCCTTCAGCGACTTCAGCCTGGTCATCAACGAGGACAAGCGCTTCGTCGACCGGACATATCCCGTGCTGCTGCGGCTGGGGGACGGCGGCTTCCTGGTCTACGGTCCCTTCCTGCTGGTCCGGTCGCCCGACTGGCGGACCAGCCTGGCGCGCGGTCCGGTCGCCACACTGCCGGAGGGCGCGGCCGCCCTGGGCGGCTATTTCTTCGCCGGTCCGACGAGCTACGTGACCCCCATCGATGCCCAACACCTGGACCTCGGTCGCTTCATCGCCCGGCCGGATCTGCCGGATGCCTGGCGGCGGGAGGTGGCGCCGGGCCTGGCCACGGCGCTGGCCTATTACCGGTCGCGGCTGCCGCCGCGCGACGCCGTGGCGCCGATCATCGTCTACCAGGACCGGCCCGCCCCCTTCCTACGCGGCAGCGTCACCGGCGGCGGCATGTTGCTGTTGCAGGTCGGCGGCGTTTGGCGGGTCCCCCGGCTGGAACTGAAGCCGGAGCGGGACCGCGTGCTGGCGCATGAGGTCTTCCATCTGTTCCTGCGCCGGCATGACAATGCCGATTTCCCCGACTGGATGAACGAAGGGGCGGCGGACTACGCCGCCGGCCTGGTCATCCGTCACGGGTCCCTTCCCAGCCTGGCGGAGGCGCAGATCCAACTCGACCTGTGCGTCACCAGCCTGGGGGAGCGGCCGCTGGACAATCCCGCCACGGTGGCACGCAACCGCATGCCCTACGCCTGCGGCTTCATCGCCCATTGGCTGGTGGACCAGGCGCTGCGTCGAGGCGGTGCCAAGGACGACAGGGACTTGTTCGCCCTTTGGGCGGACATGGCGGGGCGCGACGAGGCCACCGCCGGCGACAGCCTGCGCCAGGCCGCCGCCGCCGTTCCCAGCGCCGCCCGGGCGCTGTCCCTGCTGCTGACCGGCTCGGGCGCCGGCCGCTGGGCCGTGTGGGCTGCGGCGGTGACCGAAATGGGAATCGTCGCACACTACATCGACGGCGCCGATCCCCGTGTGGCGCTGGAACCTTAAGCGGCCCGGATCCCCGCCAGGAAGCGGTCCACCGCGTCGCGCAAGCGGTCAGCATCCCCGGTCAGTCCCTCCGCCGCCCCGTGCATGTCGGCCACGGCGCGGCCGGTTTCGCCCACCGCCGCCGAGACATCCGCCACGTTGCGGGAAACATCGCGGGTGGCGTCGGCCGCCTGGCGGACGTTGCGGCTGATCTCACCCGTGGCGGCGGCCTGTTCCTCCACCGCGGCGGCGATGGCGGTCGACACCTCGCTCATGTTGCGGATGGAATGGCCGATGGTACCGATGGCGCCCACGGCCTGGTTGGTGGCCTTCTGGATGGCGTTGATCTGGGCGCCGATCTCCTCCGTGGCCTTGGCCGTCTGGCCGGCCAGTTGCTTGACCTCATGCGCCACGACGGCGAAGCCCTTGCCGGCCTCCCCCGCCCGCGCCGCCTCGATGGTGGCGTTCAGCGCCAGCAGGTTGGTTTGTGACGCGATGTCGTTGATCATCTTGACCACGTCACCGATGCGCTGCGCCGCCTCCGCCAGGCTGGCAACGGTGCCGTTGGTCTGTTCCGCCTCATCCACCGCCCGACTGGCCATGGAACTGGAGTGGGCCACCTGCTGCCCGATCTCCCGGACGGAGCTCTCCATCTCCTCCGCCGCGGCGGACACGGTCTGGACGTTGCCCGACGTCTGTTCCGCCGCCTCGGCCGCCGCCGTCACCTGCGCCGAGGTGGCGTCCGCCATGCCGCCCAGCGCGCTGGCGATTTGCGTCAACTGCTGGGATGACGCTTCCACCGACTTGAGCACGGCGCCCACCTGGGTACCGAATTCGCCCACCAGGGCGTCCACCGCCCGGGTGCGCCGCTCCCGGCCCGCCTGCTCCGCCCGCTGCGCCTCCTCCAGCCGCTGGCGCTCCAGGGCGTTGGCCCGGAAGGTGCCCAGCGCACCAGCCAGATCACCGATCTCATCCTGGTTATCCGCGTAGGGAATTTCCGCATCCAGATCGCCCCGCGCCACGCGCAGCATGACGCCGGTCATGGCGGTCATGGGACGGGTCACCCGCCGCGCCACCATCACCATGCCGCCAGCGCCCAGACCCAAGCAGAGGATCAGTAGCGCACCGTCCACCACCAGCCGCCGAAGGGCGGCCGCCCCTTCCTGCCGTGCAAGGTCACCGGCCGCATCCAGTGCCGCCATGGGTACGCCGGCCAGCACCTCGAACGAGGCGTTGCTGCGGGCCATCCATTGGTCCAATGACACGGGCGAGGGCGTGCCGGCCAGCACCGCCTTCTCGATGGTCTCGTGCAGACCCAGCACCTCCTTGAAATAGGCCGCCTCCCCCGCCGCGATGGCTTGCCGCACGCTGTCCGGCACCTCGGTCCGCAGGCTCAAGGCCTTGGTCAGCTTCCACCCGGCCTCCCACTGGCCACGCAGCCCGGCGGATTGGATCTGCATGGCCGAGGTGTAGGGCTGGCCCTGCAGCGCGAACATCAGGATGTTGCGCTCCAATCCCGCCGCGTCACGGGTGACGTAGGAGGCGTCCTTCAGCGCGATCAGGGTGGCGAAGGCCGGGCTCTCATGGCTGATGCGGGCGCCCAGGCTGGTGCCCACCGCCTCCAGCTTGCCGACCAGACCGTCACTGGCCGCCGACCAGCTCTTGAACAGATCGGCTGGGCGCTGGTCCTGGGGCTGGGTCACCGCCTTGTCCACCACGGCGCGCAGATCGTTCAACGTCTGGCGCGCGGCCACCAGCTCGGCCACGCTGGCCCCGGCACCGCAATCCAGGTCGGCGCATTCGGACAGCACCTTGTCCATGGCCGGGTTGGACTTGGCGCGCAAGGCCGCCACCTCCGCCAGGCCGGCGGGCGTGGCCACCGTCTTTTCCGGGATCATGCGCTTAAAAGCACCGCGTTCCAGCCGGGTGTTCTGCAGGGCGCGGAAGACGTCGCCGACGGCATCGCCCATGCGCGCCGTCCGGGTGGCCTGGTGATAGTCGGCGTAAGCACCCACGGTGGCGGTTCCCAGCACCACCAACAGCACAGCCAGCAGGATGCCCAGCACAGCGTTCAACAGGACCGCGATGCGCACGGACTTCAACAGGCCAATCATGGCTTTCCCCCCATTCCACTGGCCCTGGCGACGGCCGGGACACCGTTGCGAAACTGTGGGGTCATCGTGGGCGCGTTGGGCTTCCGGGCCTATCTATCCGAAGGGATCAATACGGGTGTAGTCAGGCCGCGTCCCTCCCCGCTGTCAGGTAGGCCATCACCGCTCGCACAGTCTCCCCCTCCAGGAGGTCCGGATCGACTCCCGGCGGCGGATCGATGACGGCGGCGTGGATCAACGCATGGGCCATACGCCCGACGACGAAGGTCGCCACGCGCAGGTCAGGCACGGTGACCACAGCATGGGCGCCCAGGGCGTACCGCTCCAGCAGGGCGTGCAGCAGCCCCTCCGTCTCATCCTTCTCATGATGCGTCTCCAGGTGCGCCGCCTCCGTCGCCAGCACCTTGTGTAGCGCCGGTTCCAGCCGGTGTGCCTGCATGGCCGCGCGGATGGTCCGGGCGATCATAATGGCGAGGCCGGGCTCCTCCCCCGCCATCTGCGCCACGATCAACGCGTGCATCTGCCGCGAATGGCGCTCGCGCAGCGCCAGGACCAATGCATCCCTGTTGGGGAAGTACTGATAGAGCGAGCCGATGCTGACCCCGGCCATCGTGGCGACGGCGTTGGTAGTAAGCGCGGCGTAGCCATCGCGCACCAGAACGCGAGCGGTCGCATCCAGGATGGCGTCCACCAGGGCGCGCGACCGGGCCTGGCGCGGCCGTTTCCTTGGGGCTGGGCGCGGCGACGCCGGGCGGTCGGGACGCGAGTTTCCCACCATGAGCCGTCCCCTTAAGATGATGCGAGCGAAAACTCGTATTTAAGGGGAGCGGCCATGGCCGACAACACCAATTGCAAACAGGCGCCCGGCGTCATCATCCCGCGCATCGACCGCAACCGCTGCGAAGGCAAGGACGATTGCGTGCGCGTCTGCCCCTACGACGTGTTCGAGATCGCCGTGTTGCCCGCGGCGGAGCGGGCCGACCTCAGCCTGGCGGGCCGGCTGAAGGGCTTTTTCCACGGCTATCATCAGGCCTTCGCCGTGCGGGCCGACCAGTGCCGTGCCTGCGGCCTGTGTGTCAGCGCCTGCCCGGAACGCGCCATCACCCTTGTCCGTGCCGCTTGAGGAGACGCCCCATGGCCGCCTCATTGGGTTTCCGCCCTATCTCCTGACCGTTGCCGGCACAGACCGCGCGGCCACCTGAAAAGCAAACCGGCGGCGCTGGGGTTCGGCGCCCTCACTTCCGGCCCGCCCGGCAGCCTGGGCGGCATGGACCATCTTGGTGGCCGCTGGCGGCCGGTTGCTGGAAAAGCGCGACCTGGACGGCTATCTGGTCCAGATCTACAGCTTCGCGCCCGGAACTGCGGATCCGGGTGCCCTGCGCTCCTGGCTCTGGCCATCGCCTGCGCCCTGTCGCACGCCACCACCGTGCTGCTGCCAAACCGCTCCACACTCATGGAGAAGGTGGCGCGACGTGATTGCTGGCGGTGCGTAGCGTCAGCCTGCACTAGGAACACCGGCGGGAGGCGCTGCTGCGGCTTGGAGGGCCTAGACGGTAAGTTCCACGTGATGGATCTCGGCGTTCTGGGCCATCAACGCCTGAAGGTATGTCGAGATTTTGCGGGCGCCATCGCTGTGGACGGCCAGGCATTGGCGCAGGGCGTCGGCCAGGCGGGCATTCTCCAGCCGGTCAGCGTCGCTGAGATTTTCGTGCTGGGGCGCCAACTGGTCGACCACATGGGCCAGTTCCTGGCCCGACGCGGGTGCCGGCACCTTGGTCCCGCTCCGCACCAAACCCCGCAGGTTCTGGCGCAGCCGCTCCTCATGGTCCGGATCCAGCGCCCCCGTCGGATCGACCTCATCCACAATGTCATCGAACAGGGAGCGGCCGTGGCGTTGCCCCTCCTCCATCTGTTGCGGATCCCGGCGCCGCCGACGATCACGCTCCCTCTCCCCACGATCCTGGATCGCCCCCACGCGGTCGACATGCAACGTGCTCGCCGGCGGATGGGCGGGGCTGAGATCCAGAACCGGGGCGGGCACGAAGATCATGATGGGTCAACCGTACAGCGAATCGGCGACGGCCGCAAGAGAATGCCACAATGTCAAGTAGTAGACGCCGAAAACGAGGCCAAACCGCGCCAATATCCGGCAGGCGGGTGCCCAGCTTGGCCAGTGGCGGTCAAAGGACACCGAGAAATGACAGAGTTCCTGCGCGGGATAGCCCGTGAGAAAAGGACCTATGTCCATTGGATAGGACAATCCCGTCCGGTCCTGGCGCAATAGCCGGTGGTCCCTTTTCTGGAAAAGCCGGCCTCGAGCCGTAATTCGGTGTGTCCGCCACAGACATTCCCCTCAGTGACAGGGTGTCGTCATGCGCGGACGGCGCCGGGACGCCGGCGCGTTTGGCGATGACAGCCCGGCGATAGGCCGGACGGAGGCTTGCCCCCAGCCCCCCCGGCCCGGTACGGTCGCGTCAAACGGCTTGAAGGACGTCCACGATGGACATTACCGGCGAATACTTGATCGCAGCGCCCCGGGATCGGGTCTGGGCGGCGCTGACCGACGCCGAGGTGTTGCGGCAGAGCGTGCCGGCCGATCACAACGGCACGATAACCCTGACCGTGTTGGATGCGCCCCACGCTTGCGTCCTCCACGGCGATGGCCAGCAGGCCCGCGTCCACCTAACCGACACCGGCGACGGGCAGACCCGCCTGGCCTTCGACGCCACCATCGACGCGGAAGCCGAGCCGGACACCAGGGCCTTCTTCGCCCACCTGGCCGGCCTGCTGGGCGATGTCGGGGCCCCCGTACCGGCGGTCATCGCCGATGTGGCGCTGGCCGAACCTGCCGTGGACTCCACCGCCATCGCCGACGTCATCGGCGACACCGCGATGGTCGGAGATGCGCCGACGTCAGCCTCCCCTCCCAAGCGCAGCCGCGCCAAGGCGAAGACGGCGACCGAAATGACAGCCGTCGCGGCCGAGCCATCGCCCAAAGCCAAGGGCACGCACAGGAAGGCCGCCCAGCCCCCGGCGCCGGAAGCTCCGCCTGCCCCGCCCGAGTCCATTCCGCTGGTCGAACTGTCCCCCGTCACCGAGGTCATCGCCCCCACCCTGATCCCGGCCGCCCAGGACGCCGCGGAAAATGAAGCACGGGCCATCGAACACCAACTGCGCCCGACGGAGGCCGAAGCCCTCGGCTCCGCCAGCGTCTCACTACCGCCGGAACCGACACCGGAGGGAACACCGGCCCCGTCCCTCTCCCCGCCCCCGGCCCACCCTGGCCTGAGGCCCATGATCTGGATCCCCATCCTGGTCCTCATCCTGCTGCTGATGATCGTGCTGGTCCGCTAGGCGCCTGACCCGCTGGGCATCGCAACGCTTATGGGCTGGCAATCCATGGGTGGGCCGCCTATTTGGGAAAGGCCGCACAGCCGTCATTGGAGCGCTGGGTATTCATGACATCCGACTTCTGTCCCCCTTCCTCCCCCTATCATGACCTGGCGGCTCTCCCGGCGCCGGTGGACGATCTCTCCATCCTGCGGACGGTGGACGGTTGGCTCGCCCAAGGGCAGGTCGCCGCGGTCGCCACGGTGATCGCCACCTGGGGCTCGTCCCCCCGGCCGGTGGGCAGCAAGCTGGCGGTGGACGCCACGGGCGCCATGATCGGTTCGGTATCCGGCGGTTGCGTGGAAGGCGCGGTGGTCGAGGAGGCGCTAAAGGCGTTGGAGGATGGGGAGCCGCGGCTGCTGACCTTCGGCGTCCCCGACGAGCGGGCATGGGAGGTGGGACTTGCCTGCGGCGGCACCGTGCGCATCTACGTCGCCCCGATGGGGCCGGGCCATGGCGCCTCGCGCCGGCGCCTGTTGTCGGCCCTGCTCGCCGCCGCCGACGCGAAGCGGCCGGCGGCCCTGGTGACCGATCTCGCCACCGGCCAGCAGACACTGGTCCACCCGGACCGTCAGCAGGGGGAAACCGCCCTGCCGGAGGCCATCCATGCCCGCGTGCTGGAGAGCCTGGCCCAAGACCGTTCCCTCCTCATCACCGATGAGGAGGAAGAGGGGGAGTGGTTCGCGCATGTATGGAACCCGCCCCTGCGCCTGATCCTGGTCGGTGCCGTGCACATCGCCCAGGCGTTGACGCCCATGGCCCGGTTGGCCGGGTACGACGTGACCGTGGTGGACCCCCGCGCCGCGTTCGCCAGCGCCGCGCGCTTTCCGACCGGTGAGGGGATAAGCCTGCTGCGCGAGTGGCCGGACGATGCCGTGGCGGCTTTGGCGCCGGACCGGCGCACCGCAATCGTCACCCTGACCCATGACGCCAAGCTGGATGAGCCGGCGTTGCGCGCGGCCTTGGAGAGCGACGCCTTTTTCATCGGCGCCTTGGGCAGCCGCAAAACCCACCAACGGCGCCTGGAGCGGCTGGCGGACTTCGGCCCCACCGCGCTGGAGCGCATCCACGGCCCCGTAGGCTTGGACATCGGCGCCCTGACGCCGGCCGAGATCGCCATCGCCATCCTGGCGCAGGTGACCTTGGCGTTGCGCGGCACCAAGGCCCAGGGGCGGGGGCGCTGAAGGGCCATGCGCTTCGGTCCCCTGCCTGTCGCCGACGCCGAGGGGGCCCTGTTGGCCCACGGCCTGAAACTGGGCGGCCTGCGCTATGCCAAGGGCCGCCGCCTGACCGCCGCCGATCTGGCGGCGCTGGCCGCCGCCGGGCTGGCGGAGGTTGTGGCCGTTCGGTTGGACCCGGGCGACCTGGGGGAGGATACGGCCGCCACCCGGGTGGCGCGCGCCATCGCCGGGCCCGGCCTGAGCATCACGCCCGCCACCACCGGCCGGGTGAACCTGATGGCCACCAACCCCGGCCTGCTCCTGATCGACACCCCGCGCCTCAACCGTCTGAACCAGGTGGATGAGGCGGTGACGGTGGCCACAGCGCCACCGTATACGCCGCTGGATGGCGGCGCCATGGCCGCCACCGTCAAGATCATCCCCTTCGCCATCGCCGAGGACCTGGCCGCCAGGGTCGAACTCCTCGCCCGGGAGGGGGAAGGTCCGGCCCTCCGGTTGGCGCCCTGGCGGGGCATCCGGGCGGGCCTGGTGCAGACCCGCCTCCCCGGCCTGAAGGCGGCGACGCTGGAAAAGACCTCCGGCGTCACGGCGGCACGGCTGGCCCAGGTCGGCGGCACGCTGGTCGCGGAAACCCGCGTTGCCCACGACGCGGCCGCCGTGGCCGGTGCCCTGACGGACCTGTCCCGCCTGGCCCTCGACCTGCTGCTGGTCATCGGCGCGTCGGCCATCACCGACCGCCGCGACGTGCTGCCCAGCGGCATTGAGCGAGCGGGTGGCCTGATCCGGCATTTCGGCATGCCGGTGGACCCGGGCAACCTCATGCTGCTGGGCCGGTTGGGAGAAGCGCCCGTCCTGGGTCTGCCCGGTTGCGCCCGCTCCCCCCGCGTCAACGGCTTCGATTGGATTCTACAGCGCGTCGCCGCCGGGCTGGATGTCACCCCGGGCGACATCATGGGCATGGGTGTGGGCGGTCTGCTGACCGACATCCCCACCCGCCCCATGCCGCGCCTCCGCGCCGTGACGACGGTCCCCGCAGTGGCCCCGGTGGCCCCTCCCGTCGCCACCCTGGTGCTGGCGGCCGGGTCGGCGCGGCGCATGGGGGACAACAAGCTGCTCGCGGACTACGCCGGCCAGCCCCTGGTGCGGCACGCCGTGGCGGCCGCCATAGCCGCCAACCCGGGCCATGTCACCGTCGTCCTTGGCCATCAGGCACCCTTGGTGCGCGCGGCGCTGGATGGCCTGGAGGTCACCTTCGTCGAGGCCGTCGACCACGCCCAAGGCCTCAGCGCCTCGCTCAAGGCGGGCGTGTCGGCGGTGGAAGACGGCGTTGCCGGCGTCCTGGTGTGCCTGGGCGACATGCCCCGCGTGAGGGCCGACACCCATCGCCGTCTCCTGGCGCGGTTCACAGACGCCGGGGCGCGTGCCATCGTCGTGCCGGTGGCGGAAGGGCGCCGGGGCAACCCCGTGCTGTGGCCGGCCGACCTTCTCCCGGCCATGCAGGACATCACCGGCGACCAAGGCGCCCGAGGCCTGTTAGCCACCCACGCCGCCCGCGTGGCGGAGGTGCCAACCGATGACGGGGTCCACCTGGACGTGGACACCCCCGACGCCCTGGCGACGCTGCGCGCCTTGACGCCGCTGGAATAGCGCGTCCATAGGTCTAATTCAGCCGCCAGCCGATGCAGAAGCTCTGACGGAAGGGATCGGCATGGCCCATGGCCATCGCCAGGATGGTCAGGCGGCTTAGCGGCGCCATCAGCGCCCCACGCCCCGCTTCCCCCGTGAGGCGTAGCCAGTCAGCCGCCCGCTTGGCATCCAGCTCATTGCACGATAGGGCGTGCAAGATGACGCCCTCGGGCTCCATCGTGTCTTCCCGGGGCATGCGGTGGAGCAGACCGGCGCACAACAGACGCACCCGTTCATACTCTTCACCCGTCAGCGTGCCATTGCCGGATAGCTGCGAAATCTGCGTGGCCAGGAAGGCGTCCACCGTCTGAAGGCGCTCAGCCCAGGGGGCGCGCAGCAACGCCTGACGCTGCGGCTCCCCCATCAAGGCCAGCAATTGCTCCAATTGCTGGTCCACGGCCAGCGGCGCGTCGGCATAGTGGGAGAAGTCCAACTTGCTCACCAGGTCCGCCGGCAGGCTGTCGCTGGCATAGCGCTTCCAGCGGGCCGCCTTCTGGGCATGCACCATAGGCAGGTCGGTCAGCTTGTCAAAGGACAGTTCCTCCTGCCCCTCGCGCAGCAAGGTGATGCGCAGGGGCGATGGCTTCACCGGAATCATGGCCACGGTGTCCAGATACTGTCGCAGGATGACTTCCGGCTGGAAGACGGGACGGGCGTGGCCTTCCATGCCGCGGGGCAACCAGGTGCTGAACGCGGCGTAGAGACGCATGAACGCCGGACGGCCAAAGGCGAATTGGTCGTTGTATCCCTCCGGCGGGGCCCAGCTGTCCGGTGTGATCAAGGCTCCCGCCTTGAACCAGGCGTCCGGCAGAACGTCGTCGAAGCGGCTGTCATAGCGCACCCGCAGGACGGCATCGAAGGGGGCGCTCCTGCCGTCCTCCCCCTTGTGCGCCAACGCGAGGGTCAGGCTGAGGTTCACGGCATGGAACATGTCGAAAATGGAAAAGGGCGGGCGATAATTCCATCGCTCCGCCATGCGGCGCTTTTCGTCGAGAAAAGGTGGCCGCGCCGTCACCAGATGGGCGGCGGGTTGGTAGGCCGCCAGCATTTCCGTCAGTTCCGTCCCCGGAACATCGTCCCACACATGCAGAAAGGTGGTGACCGCATGCCCCCCGACGAAGCGGTGCAGGCTGTCGACACAGTGTCGCCAGGTTCGCGGCTGGCCGCTCAGGCACAAGGCGACGCGCATACCCACCCCTTCTTCCAGAAAACCGACGCACCCGGCTGTCCCGGTGGGCGTTGACAGGCCCCAGAATGGATTTATCATCCCGCCCGAACAAGCATATTGACACCGCGCGCCCGTCCCTCTACAAACCGCCCCCACGACGGATGGGCGCGTAGCTCAGCGGGAGAGCATCGCCTTCACACGGCGGGGGTCGTAGGTTCAATCCCTACCGCGCCCACCATCCGACGACAGCAATGTGATCAATACCTTAGATCACATCGCCGCCAATTTGATTGGCACATCCAGACGGATGGGCGCGTAGCTCAGCGGGAGAGCATCGCCTTCACACGGCGGGGGTCGTAGGTTCAATCCCTACCGCGCCCACCATCCGTCGCTTTCCTCAGTCACGTCAAGACAACGCCTGATCTACGGCATGGCCGGGGGGCGTGTGCCGAGCGCGGTGGGCGCCACCGCGCTCAAATGATCATTTTGGTGTCCGGCATCCCTCACGGAAAGAGGTGCATCACGATCGGCGGTGATGTTTATAGGTTGGACAGGGGATGCACCCCGGATACCCCATAGGCTGACCGCTCTTCCTTCATAACAGACATATGCGGAACCTGTTGCCTTGCCACATTCCACAGTACGCGCCGCAACCGACCTTCAGGCGATCAAGGACCGCGTATGGTTCTACGAATTCGAGCTACCGGATGGATCGACAACCAAAACCGACATTCCCTCTGATGCGCTCCCCATCCACACCACGCGGCGTGACAAGCTGCGCCAGGTCATCCGGGAGCATGTCGAGACGCCAGGCCAACTGACGGCCATCGACTTGGCCTCGCATGAAGGCTATTTCTCGATCGAACTTTCCAAGCATTTTCGAAGCGTTCTGGGGGTCGAGTTCAAGGAGGACAGCATCGTGGCCGCCCAGGCCATGGTACGGGCGCTGTCCATCAGCAACGTCAGCTTCATGCAGGCCGATCTGCAAAAGGCTCAACCGACGGAATCGCCCACGGCGGATTTCGTGTTGCTATACGGCCTGATGTATCATCTGGAAAATCCCGTCCACACTCTGCGCCTGGCATCAGCCATGTGCCGCCAGCACATGCTGATCGAAACCCAGGTCATGCCCTACGACATCGGCGGCAGGATGGAGGATGGCCACTATCGCTGGCAGCGCGACATCCAAGGTATCTTTGGCTTGGCCGCCGACTATGCGACAGGTCGCGAAGGGGGCTCGACCGACATCGCCCTTGTCCCCTCCGTAAACACCCTTTTCTTTCTGTTGCGCGCCTTCGGCTTCACCACCATCAAAAGGCTGGATGCGGGCCCGGAAGACTATGAGCAGTTCCAGCGAGGCTCCCGGGTCATCATCTACGCCGCCAAATAGGCTCAGGCCATGCCCACGTCGCGGTCCAGGCTGAGGAAACGCAGGCCACAATCGACCGCGATGTCCTGGTCGGTGATGGTGTCGTGGTTCAGCAGGAACACCACGGCGTCGGCCACCTGCTGCGGATCTGGCGCGCTGTCCAGGGGGTTGCGGCGGCTTAGGCGCCGGAACTCCGCCTCATCCTGTCCCGGGGCCGGCAACACATAGCCGGGGGAGACGGAGTTGACCCGCACCCGAGGCGCCAGCGACCGGGCCAACACCCGTGAGGCGCCCGCCAGGGCGTACTTGGACACGGTATAGGACAAGTGGTCCGGGTTGGGGTTGGCCAGTTTGAAATCGAGGACGTTGACCACCGCCCCGCGTTGATCGGGGGACAGGCTCTGGTGCAGGGCGCGGATCAGCAGGATCGGGGCCAGGGCGTTGACCGTCTGATGGTTCACGAAACCCTGTGCCGTCAGGCTGGCGGCATCATCCCACTCAAAGAGTGACGCCGAATTGACCAACCCTTCCAGCGGCTCTCCGGCGGCGGCGGCGGCCCTTTGCACCAGGGTCTCCACCTGCGCGGCGTCGGCCAAGTCGGCCTGCGCCACCGCCGCTTGGCGTCCCAGGGCGCGAATCTCGCCAGCCGTGGCGGCGGCCGCGGCGGCCGACGCGTTGTAGTGCAGGACCACGTCCCAGCCTGAGCGCGCGGCGGTCAGCGCGATCAGGCGTCCTAGGCGCTTGGCCCCCCCCGTCACCAGCAGCCAGCGGCTCATCGGCGCGTCCCCCCCTGGCCGTTGGCGGGCATCAGGGGCGTCGACGGTTGACGGGATGGGGGCAAAGGCAAGGGGTGCATCCGGCATGGCTTCTTTGAAACGGTCCAGTAAGATTTATAAGGCCGCCCTCCCCACCCGCAAGGCGCAAATCCCGCCGGGTGAAGGGATGCGCGGCACCGCTTCCGTCCATGGGGCGCCGTGGGTATGCTCCCGTGGCACCTGACGTTAACCCGTTCGATGGGAAACACCCGATGACCGCCCGTACTGTCCGCCGTGCCCTTCTGAAGACCGGCCTGGCGCTGGCCGCCCTGTTGGGCGCCACCTCGCTGGCGGCGCCCGCCTGGGCCGCGGAAAAGCTGGTGTTCATGCTGGACTGGCAGGCGGAGGCCGAACACGGCGGCTATTTCCAGGCGGTGGCCGAGGGCCTGTACCAGAAGGCCGGCCTGGATGTGACCATCGTCCCCGGCGGCCCGGGGATGAGCGCGCAACAGATGCTGGCCGCCGGCAGGATCGACGGCACCATTGGTTCCAATGCCTTCTACGTCCTGAACCTGGTGGAGGCCGGCGCCAAGGTGAAGGCGGTGGCGGCCATGTTCCAGAAAGACCCCACCATCCTGATGGCCCACGCCCAGAACACCAGCGGCCTGGCCGACCTGAAGGGCCGTCCCATCTTCTTGGGCGATCCCAGCATCAACACCCTGTGGCGCTGGCTGAAAAGCAAATATCCCTTCGAGGATAGCCAGATCCGCCGCTATGCCGGCAATATCGCGCCCTTCCTCACCACGCCCACGGCCGCGGTGCAGGGGTACGTGACCAGCGAGCCCTTCACCGCCAAGAAGACCGGTGCCGACGTGAAGGTGTTTCTGTTGGCCGACCAGGGCTATGACGGCTATAGCGGCCTGGTGATGTTCAACCAGGCCTATATCGACCAGCACGCGGCGGCGGTGAAAGCCTTCGTGGCCGCCACGGCGGAAGGCTGGCGCCACTATCTGCACGGTGACGCGGCCGCCGCCGACGCCCTGATCCGCAAGGCCAACCCGGACATGGACGCCGAGACCCTGGCCTATGCCCGCAAGGCCTTGGTGGACAATGGCATCGTTGAGGGCACCCCCGCCAACCCCGACGCCGTGGGCCACATGACCGCCGCCCGCTGGGAAGGCTTCACCAATGAGATGAAGCGCCTTGGCATCTACCAGGCGGGGACGGCGTGGAAGGCCGGGGTCGACCTGGGCGCTCCGTAAGCCCCTTGGAGGCCGGGCGCTGCCAGGGAAAATCAGTTCCCGGACACCACCACCTGCTTGGTCGCGATTTCCGCGGACACGATTTCCGGCGCCATCAAGGCCATCAGCTGCGCCTCCGGCATGGGCCGGCCCAGCAGATAGCCCTGGATGAAGTCGCAGCCCAACTCGCGCAGACAGTCCAATTGGGCCTGGGTTTCGATGCCCTCGGCGATGGTTTCCAGGCCCAGATGATGGGACATGGCGATGACGGCGGCCACGATCTGCCGGCTGGCGTCGTCATCGGGCAGGCCGTCGACGAAGGATTTGTCGATCTTCACATACGCGGCGGCGAATTTGCGCAGGTAGGCCAGCGAGGAATAGCCGGTACCAAAATCGTCGATGGCGAAGCGGAAGCCGCTGGCGCGCAGGTCGTGCACCGCCTGCAGGTTGCCCTCGGCATCGCCCATCAGGGCGCTTTCCGTGATCTCCAGCGCGATATCGGCCGGGGTGCAGCCCTCCTCCTCCAGGATGCGGCGCAGGCGGTCGCCGCAGCCCTTGTCCCGCAGTTGCACCGCCGACAGGTTGACCGCCATCTTGAAGCCGCTCACCCCCCGATCCCGCACCTTGCGGGCCGTGCGGCAGGCGGTCCGGAACACCCAGTCACCCAGGGGAACGATCAGGCCCGTTTCCTCCGCCACGGGGATGAAGCGTGCGGGCGAAACCGGGCTCAAATCCTCCGGATGGTTCCAGCGCAGCAAGGCCTCCGCCCCCATCAGCGCGCCGCCCGTGCCGTCGGCGCCGGGGCGGTATTGCGGTTGATAGACCAGGGTGAAACCATCGACCAGATCGTCCCCGCCCACCCCCAAGGAGACACGCAGACCTTCCTCGATCCAGGTGCGGTCGCGCACCCGATCGCCGATCTCCGGCGTGAAGAAGTGATAGCGGTCGCGGCCGGCGTGCTTGGCGGCATACAGCGCCACGTCGGCATGGCGAAGCAGCGTTTCCCATGTGTCGCCATCGGCCGGCGCCACGGCCACGCCCACGGAACAGGCCAGGCGCACCTCGCCGCCGCCGGCGGTACCGTTCACCCCCTCCAGCATCAGGGGCTGCTGGAACGCCGCCACCAGACGGTCGGCGATGTGGGCCACGGCGCCCAGGGCGCCGCCGCGCCCATCGCCGTTTGCCAGTGAGGCCCCCCCCAGGATGACGGCGAACTCATCCCCGCCCAGGCGGGCCACGGTGTCGCCCGGACGCACCGTGCGGCGGATGCGTTCGCCGGCGGCGACGATGGCCGCGTCACCCACCGGGTGGCCACGGGTGTCGTTCAGCAGTTTGAAATGGTCCAAGTCCAGCAACAGCAAGGCCACCGCCTCGCCCGTGCGCCGGCTGGCGGACAGGGCCAGGCGCATGCGGCCGATCAGCAAGGCGCGGTTGGCGAGGCCGGTCAGGGGGTCATGGAAAGCCAGGTGGCGGCTACGCTCCTCCGCCTCCTTCTTCTCGGTCAGGTCGCTGAAGACGGCGATATGGTGGGTCACGTCCCCATTCTCATCCCGCAGCAGGGTGATGCGCAGCCATTCCGGATAGACGGTGCCGTCCTTGCGCCGGTTCCAGATCTCCCCGCTCCAGCTGCCCTCATCCCGCAACGCCCGCCAGAGGACGCGGTAAAATTCCGGTCCTTGCCGGCCGGAATTCAGCAGGCCCGGGTCGTGGCCCAGGACCTCCGCCTCGGTGTAGCCGGAGATATCGGTGAAGGCGCGGTTGACCAGGACGATGCGGTTGTCGGCGTCGGTCACCATGATCCCGTCGACGCTGTGCTCGATCACGCGGGCGGCCACCCGCAGGTCGCGGTTGGCCATGGCCAGGACCGCCGCCTGTTCCTCCGCCAGCACCCGCGCCTCTTCCAGCTCCCGCGTACGCTGCCGCACCAGGCTGCGCATGATCTCATGCCGGCGCACGCGGCCGTGCACCAAGGCGGCCAGGGTCAACCCCGCGACGACGCCGATCGCCCCCAGTCCCATGACCAGGGGCACGCCCATGCCGGCCTCCCGTCCGAGGCCGGCGGCGAACAAGCCGGCGAACGCCAGGCCGGCCAAGCTGACCAGCAGCACCAGCGGCATCCAGCGGTGCTCAACCGCGGCCACGGCCTTGCCGGGCAGGGCCGGCACATCGCCGGAAGAGGCATCGCTTGAAGGCGGCATCAAAAAAACCATTCATGATTGTGATAGGCCACAACGGCTCAACGTCAACTTTGCGGGTGCCCTACCAAAAAAGCAAAGGGCGCAATTGGTTTGGGAAACGATGTTGCGGGGAGATCGTATACGCCATGCATCATGGGCCACGCGGGCCCCAAGAAATTTGATCCACCGCAATGCATCTGCGAACGCGTCGTAAAACCGGGAGGGCCGGCGCCTTCGGCAACCGCTTGGATCCGATTGTCTATTCCGGGCGGCTGGCTTGTTCGCGGTACCCCGGATCGGGCATGATCGCAGCCGTGGGCCTGCCCATCTCCGCGGCCATGGGAATGGCCAGGGGCTGGTGGAGCGAATGGGGCGACCCGGATGGGATATGATGGCGGCGGCAAATAGAGAGTTCCCGGTTCCCGACCTGGGGCCCGTTGACCTGGGCGGGCGGGCGGAGATCCAGCCCACGGCCCCCTTGCCCGCCTTTGACACGGCCGGTGGCAGGGCCTATCTCTGCCATCGCGCGCGGGAGAAGAAGACGGAACTGTTCGCGATCATCTGCGACAAGCCCGTTCCGCCCCGTATCGAAGCGATGAGCAGCTTTCGCGCCATCGACAATAACAATTTATTGCATCTCATGGACTGGGGCGTCGTCGATTGGACGCCGGAACACCGGCGCCGATTCGTCTGCGTGTTCGAGCGCCCCTCCGGCCGCCGCATCATGGAACGGCTGGACGATGTCATTGAGGGAGTCGCGGATGACGCCCTGGTGCGGGTGGTGTTGCCGCAGCTAACCGGCGTGCTGCGCGACATCGCCCAGCGCAGCCTCAGCTGTGGCGCCCTGAACCCCACCAACCTGTTCATCCGCGAATCGGCCGCCGCGGCGGTGGTGTTGGGCGACTGTGTCAGCCTGCCGCCGGGCTATGCCCAGCCCCTGGTGTTCGAACCGCTGGACCGGGCGCTGGCGGATCGCGCCGGCCGGGGCAATGGCACCATCGCCGACGACCTGTACGCCCTGGGCGTCACGCTGCTGTCACTCTATCTGGGCCGCGCGCCGGGCCGGGGGATGGATGAGCAGACGCTGTTGCAGGCGCGGATGGACAAGGGCAGCTACTCGGCGCTGACCTCCGGCAGCCGCATCCCCCAGTCGCTGGTGGAGCCGCTGCGCGGCCTGATCACCGACGATGCCCGTCAGCGCTGGACCCTGAACGACCTGGACATGTGGATGCAGGGGCGGCGCCTCAGTCCCAAGCAGGCGCAGTTGCCCAAGCGCGCGCCCCGGCCGCTGGAATTCCAGGGCAAGGAGATCTGGCACGTGCGCGGCGCCGCCTGGGCCTTTTCCAAGGCGCCGGTCGCCGCCGCCCAGGTGATCGAGCGGGGGGAACTGGAGCGTTGGCTGCGGCGCACGCTGAATGACGAGGCCAAGGCGGAGGCCGTGGTCAACGCCGTGCGCAGCGCCACCTCTGGCGGTCGCGCCTCCAACGTGGAGGAGCGGCTGGTGGCCCGCGTCTGCACCGCCCTCGATCCCCCCGGCCCCCTGCGCTATAAGGGCCGGGCCATCATGCCCGACGGCTTCGGCACGGCGCTGGCGGAGGCCATGGCCTCCGGCGAAGGCGGGCAGGCGCTGGCGGAGATGATCGTGGGCCAGCTACCCGCCTTCTGGATCAGCGTGCAAGCGGAGTACAAGGCCGAACAGGTGGTGATGATCCAGCAGTTCGACGCCGTGCGCGCCGTGCTGGAAAACACCAGCCCCGGATTCGGCATCGAACGCGCGCTCTATGGCCTGAACCAAGTGGCGCCCTGCCTCAGCCCGGCGGTGGCGGACTGGTACCCGCTGACCCTGGGCGATCTGATGGCGGCGCTGGATGCCGCCGGCGCGGGCGCCACCTCCGGCCGCGACCCCATGGACCGTCACGTCGCCGCCTTCATCGCCACCCGGAATCCCAAGCTGAACGAGCGGGTGTTGGCCACGTTGGCGGCGGAATCGGCCCGGCGGCCCGTGGGCGTCCTGGCCATCCTGGCGGACACCCAGCGCCGGGCGGGGCCGCCCAAGGTGCCTGGCCTCGCCCTGTGGATGACCAGCATTCTCGATCCGTCGTTCAAGCGCTTCCGCAACCTGCGCAAGCGGGAGGAGGTGCGGACGGCGGCGCAGAAGGCGGCACGCGAGGGTGTGCTGGACGCCCTGCTGAGCATCGTCGACGATCCCAAGGCCCTGACCCAGGATCATCATGGCTTCCTGGACGCCATGCGCCGTCATGAGAGCCTGACAGCCCGCATCAACAAGATCGAGGAAGCGCTGGGCGACCGCAGCGAAGTGGCGGCCTCACGCGGCAAGCGCGTGGCCGCCATGGTGGCCAGCGGCATCTCGCTGGCGGGCCTGGCCTTGATCGTTACCTTGATGGCGGGCCTGAAGTGAGCCAGGGTGGTGTCATGAACAGCGCCTCCTCCCCCCGACGCCGCTCTTATGGCGGTCTGCTGGCCGCGGCCGTGCTGTTGCTGCCTTTGGGCGCGCTTGTCATGCCCACGTCGGTGCTGACCATCATCGGCATGGTGCCGACCATCGTCGCCTGGATCGTCGATCGTGACCCGGACAAGCCGGCGGCCGTCACCGTCGGCGCGCTGAACATCTGCGGTGTCATGCCCTTCTGCATCCAGCTCTGGCAGCATGGGCATACCATGGACTACGCCGCCGGCCTGCTGGTGCAACCGGTGACCTGGTTGGTCATGTATTCCGCCGCCGCTGGCGGTTGGCTGCTCTACTTCGGCATTCCGCCGCTGGTGGCCGGCTGGTCCGTCGCCCGCGACCAGGCCCTCATCCGTGAATTGGCGGAGGAGCGCCAGGCTTTGGTGGAGGAATGGGGCGTGGAGGTCAGCGGCAATGGCCTGAAACCCGACGGCCCGGCCGAGGGGCAAACGCCGTCGGACGATCCGCCCGATCCATTGGCGGAGGCCACCGCACCCGACCGTCCGGCGGAATCATAGGCGCCGATCCCCGCCTCCCGGCCCCGTGCATGGGCCGTTCCCCCTTTGGCCGTTTCCTTTCCCGTACGAGCCCGACCGCCATGCCTTTCGCCCGCCTTCGCGCCCTGATCCTGGCCCTTCTCCTGGTCGGCCCGGCGGCCCACGCCCAGCAGGCGCCACAGCAAGCGCCACAGAAATACGGCGTCGAGGTCGTGAAGACATATCCGCACGACAGCCAGGCCTTCACCGAAGGCCTCTTCTACCTGGACGGCTTCCTGTATGAGAGCACGGGCCTGGAACGGCATTCCACGGTGCGCAAGGTCGATCTCGCCACCGGTCAAGTGGTCCAAAGCCGGGAGTTGGCGCCCCAGTATTTCGGCGAAGGCATCGTCAACTGGAAGGATCGGCTGGTACAGCTGACCTACCGGACGGAGGTGGGATTCGTCTATGGCCTCGGCGATTTCAAGGCGCGCAAGGAGTTCCGCTACCGGGGCGAAGGCTGGGCCCTGACCCAGGACGGTCACCGCCTGATCATGAGCGACGGCACGCCGGAGCTGCGTTTCCTGGACCCTGAGACCTTGGCGGAGACGGGGCGTGTGACCGTCACCGACAACGGCTACCCCATCCGCAACCTGAATGAGCTTGAATTCGTGAAGGGGGAGGTCCTGGCCAATATCTGGCAAACCAACCTGATCGCCCGCATCAACCCCGCCACCGGCGCCGTCACCGGCTGGATCGACCTCACGCCCCTGGCCGCCCTCTCGGGCCGGGTGGAGAACATCGACAACGTGCTGAACGGTATCGCCTACGACGCCAAGGGTGACCGGCTGTTCGTCACCGGCAAGCGCTGGCCCAAGCTGTTCGAGATCAAGTTGGTGCCCCAGCGCTGATCGACGTCACCCCTGTCCCAGGGCCGCCGACAGCCGGCGAATGCGGTCACGCAGATCCGCCACCTCCGCGATCTCCATCGGAAAGCGGCACAACATGGCGCCGGGTATGGCCAGGGCCTTTTCCCGCAACGTCCAGGCAGCGGGCGTGAGGTCGACCAGCACCCGTCGTTCATCCGCCGGATCCCGCCGGCGCGCCACCAGGCCCGCCGCCTCCATCCGCTTCAGCAACGGCGTCAGGGTACCGGAATCAAGATCCAGGCGCCCGCCCAGATCCCCCACCGTCAGGGGCGCGCCCTCCCACAGCACCATCAGCGCCAGGTACTGCGGATAGGTCAGGCCCAGGGCGTCCAACAGCGGACGGTAGGCGCGGGTGATGCGGTTGGTCGCCTGGTACAGGGCGAAGCACAGCTGCCGGTCCAGTTCCAGCGGGTTGCCGTCCAGAACGGCCGTGGCTGCGTCGGTGGCGCAGGCGGGGGCGTCTTGTGGCGGCCGGCGCTCGTCATCGGTCTCGGGTACGGTCATGGCGGACATAGGGACAGAGCCAAGCGGCGGTGGCAACCCACGTTTGGTCCGCTCCGCCCTTGCCACGTCTCGCGCATCAAACCTGCATAACCTCGACTTTCACGCCGTTGGGGCCTGTGATGCCCTCCACCCCGCTTTTCAACTTGGACAGGAACGTGAAATTGATACCGTCGCGGCCGGCCAGCAGGGTGGTCAGCTTATGGCGCGGCAGATCGACGCGCCGGGACAGGTCATCCATGATGCCGCCGCCGCGCAGCGACTTGACGGCGTCCGACGACAGTTCCGGGTCGACGTACAGCTTACCCTCCCTGCGGGTCAGGTACAGCGTGCCGGACGCGGCCCCCGCCCCCGGCGCCGCCGGGGCGCCGGCGTCGCCTGGCCCGCGCAGATAGGCCCGTACCGTCTGTTCCTGGCGATCATTGGAGAAATCGCGTAAGGCCGGCGCCGATTGCACGATGTGCAGCGCCAGCACCCGCGACCGGGCGATGGCGCCTGTCAGCCGGCCATACCCGGCCACCGCCGTCTCATAAGCCGCCTCCACCGCGTCGCGCTTCAGCAACGGCGCCGCCGCCTCCCCCGGCGGGGCCGCGTCCGCCAAGTCCGCCGCGCGCTGGGCATCATGATGCAGGCGCTCCAGGTCAGCCACGGCTTGCGCCACCTCCTGCCCGGTCACATCCAAATGGGACACCCATTTTTCCATGACGTAGCCCGTTCCCAGGCCCATCGGCTCATCCCGGTCCACGATGGCCTGCAACACCGGCTCCACCGAGCGGATGTGCAGTTCCGTCACCGTTTGGCGCAGCTGCGCCAGACGGATCAGCGTGGCCGGGCGCTTGGTCTCATCCAGGCTTTCGCCACGCGACGCCAGCACGGTGATAAAGGACAAGGTATCCCCCACCTCCACCCACAGCTTGCGGAAAGCGTTCAGCTCCTTGGTGCGCGCCACCATCTGGCAGGTGCGCTGCAAGGCCGCCACGGATTGTTCCAGCTGCCGGATATCGCCGATGATACGGGTGTACAGCTGCCCCTTGTCGGGCTGCTTTTTCCACGGGTTGCTTGCATCGCCACGCGACAAGGGGGGAACTCCAGAAGGCGGGGCCGGAGCGAATCCGACTAGGGATGGTATCAGGCGCACCCAGGCCTTCCCAAACCTATTGAAGCACGCATTCGCATAGGGTCAGCGCCACCGGCACACCGTAAGCTATGCCCGGCACCGTTCAGATCGGAAAATTGGAAAGCGCGCCCGGTACGAGCGTTGGCCGGATCTTCCGGCGACGTAGGGGCGGGTGTCAATCAAAGGGAATTGTTTCGGAACCGATCCCATCCCTTGGTCAGGCCTTTCTATACGAAATGACTACCTCTTCAGATTAGGTTGGGCACCGCCGCGAGCGCCCGCGCTGAAACGCATAAATCCGCCCAAACAAGGCGATCCGCGGAAAAGCTTAACCCATCAACATTTTTGGCCGCCGTTTAAGGTGACAGCGCCCCCGCCAGCAGGTACATCGACATTCAAGCAATACGCGGGGCATCACATCACACTGGCGGCACCTGGGCGCGACAGCGCCCGTTCGCCGGTTGGGTAGAGAAACGGGAGAGGTGGTTTTGAGCCTTTGGACGAAGAAGAGTATTGATCAGGCCCGCGCCGACGGCGACGGCGATGAAGGCCAACCCACCCTGGCGCGCAGTCTGAATGCCTGGAATCTGACGGCGCTCGGTATCGGCGCCATCGTCGGCGCCGGTATTTTCGTCCTGACCGGTTCCGCCGCCGCCCAGTATGCCGGTCCCGGCATCGTCCTGTCCTTCGTGCTGGCGGCCACGGCCTGCCTGTTCGCCGGCCTATGCTACGCCGAGTTCGCGGCCATGGTGCCGGTCGCCGGCAGCGCCTACACCTATGCCTATGTCACGGTGGGCCAGTTTCTGGCCTGGATCATCGGCTGGGATTTGGCGCTGGAATATCTGTTCGCTTCGGGAACCGTGGCTGTCGGCTGGTCCGGGTACTTCGTCAACCTGCTGAAACAGGTGGGGCTGGTCATCCCCCCGGCTTTGACCTCCGCACCGCTGACGGTGAAGAATGGCTTCCATTTCGAAACCACCGGCGCCTTGCTGAACCTGCCGGCCGTGGTGCTGGTGGGCGTCATCACCGTGCTGCTGTATCTGGGCATCCGTAACTCCGCCCGCGTTAACGGCTTCATCGTGCTGCTGAAGCTGCTGGTGGTGTTCCTGGTCATCGGCTTCGGCCTGTTCTATGTCGTCCCCGCGCATTGGTCGCCCCTGATCCCGCCCGAGGTAGTGGACGACAAGGGCTCCCACTATGGCTGGAGCGGCGTGCTGCGCGGTGCGGGCGTGATTTTCTTCGCCTATATCGGCTTTGACGCCGTCTCCACCACCGCGCAGGAGGCGGTGCGGCCGCAGCGCGACATGCCCATCGGCATCCTGGGCTCGCTGATTTTCTGCACCGTGCTGTACATCCTGATGTCGCTGGTTCTGACCGGCTTGGTGCCCTACGCCGACTTGAACGTCGCCCACCCCGTCGTTGTCGCCATCGAGGCGGTGCAGCAACTGCATTGGCTGGCCCTGCCGGTGGACATCGGCGCCGTCGCCGGGCTGACCACGGTGATGCTGGTCATGATGCTGGGCCAGTCGCGCGTGCTGTTCGCCATGTCGCGTGACAAGCTGCTGCCCTCGCCCCTGGGCAAGGTGCATCCCAAGTTCCGCACCCCCCACGTCGCCACGGTTGTGACCGGGGTCTGCGCCGCCGTCCTGGCCGGCCTGTTCCCCATCGACATCCTGGGCGAGTTGGTCTCCATCGGCACGCTGCTGGCCTTCGCCATCGTCTGCGGGTGCGTCCTGATCCTGCGCATCACCCAGCCCGACACGCCGCGGCCGTTCAAGACGCCGCTGTTCTGGCTGGTCTGCCCCTTGGGCGTGCTGGTCTGCGGCTACCTCATGTATGGCCTGCCGGGCGACACCTGGCTGCGGCTGATCATCTGGATGGTCTTTGGCTTCTTCGTCTACTTCGGCTACAGCCGCCGCCGCGCCGCCTGACCACAGGCTCAAGGCGTCAACTGAGGGGCCGGGCGGCACAGTCGCCCGGCCCTTCGTCATTTCGCGTCAACGACGGGCGAAGCTACCCAGCGGGCCGCCGCTGGCGGCGGGCCAGCCGAAGCCCAGCACGGCCATGAGGTCGGCTGACGCCGTCTCGTTCACCAGCCCCTCGGCCAGAGCCTGCACCACGGCCGTGCGTACGGCCGCCAGCAGGCGCGGGCCGGCATCGGCCTGTGGTGGGTCAAGCGGGACCGACTCCGTCGCCGGGCGCTTCAGGGTGGCCAGCACGGCGCCCGCCCCATCCTCCCCCACCAGATCGGTCACGGCGGCATAGCCCAACCGGCGGGCCAACGCCCAGGGCCCTTCGGCCAGTCCAGCGGCACGGGCGGCGGCATCGGTGTCGGCGGGCGCCACCAGGGGGCCAAGCTCCAGGGCCGCTCGCAGATAGGCGGCGGTCAGCCGGGCGAGGTAGCGCCCCTCGCCATCCCCCACCTTGAAGGGGGTGCGGCCCAGGCGGCGGGCGGCGTCCACGGCGATGGCCAGGGCGGGCGCCGACGTCTTCGGCCCGGCCACAATCTCGGCGACGCCGCCGTCCGGCGGCAGGGACAGGCCCACCAGGCGGTCCGGCCAGGACAGGCCCCGCCCCACCGCGGCAACGCTGAGCCTGGGACCCGTCAGCGCCAGCAAGGCATCATCACCCAGCACGGCTTCCGCCCGCGCCAGCAGCGCGTGCTTGGCCGCGAGGTCCTCGCGGGTGGCGTCAAACAGGATCTCGATCTTGCGCTCGCCCAGCAGCGCCGGCGCCAACTCGTCCAGTCCCTCGGCATCGGCCACGGCATGCACGTCCAAGCCGGCGCGGCGCGCCGCCAGGGCCACGGAATCAGCCATGGGCCCCCGACCCAGCACGGCCACCCGCGCCAGTTCGGCCGTGGGCAACGCCGGCCGCCAGGCGGCCTTGTCCGCCGCCCCCTTCGCCACCACCAGGGTACGCACCAGGGCCGCGACCTCCCCCCGACGCAGGAGACCGGCGGCAACCGCCCGTTCCAGGCCCAGGCCCTCATCCAGCGACAGGGCCAAGCCCTGGCCGACCGCCGTCTCGATCGCCATGGTGGAGGAGATCACCGCCACGGGCTTGCGCTTGTGGGCGACAATGAACGGCGGCTCCTTCCCGTCAGCCAGGTGGCGGCGGACCCAGGCAAGGGCGGCTGAGCGCACGTGGGAGGCCGGCACCACCTCGTTCACCAGCTTCAATTCCAGGGCCGCCGCCGCCGTCACCATATGCCCGCCCGACAGCAGGTCGTGCGCGCCGACCCACCCCAATAGGCGGGGCAGGCGCTGGGTGCCGCCGGCCATGGGCATCAGGCCCAGGCGCTGGTCGGGAAAGCCGAATCGGGCGGCGGGGTGATCGCAGGCCACCCGGTAACCGCAGGCCAGCGCCAACTCCAGCCCCGGCCCCAGGGCGGATCCGGTGAGCGCGGCGGCGATGGGCTTGGCCGTCCCCTCCAGTCGGCGCAGGGCGTCGCCGTAGGGGGCGATCGCGGCCAACAGCGCGTCATCGGACAGGCCGGGGGCGGCATCGGCCAGGGCCAGCAGGCCCAGCGGCTCCCGCCCCAGCAGGAAATGACCCTTGGCGGAGGTGATGATAAGGCCGCGCACCTCCTCACGGGTCTCCAGCACTTCGGCCAGTTCGTCCAGGGCGGCGATCAGGGCATCGTCCAGCAGGTTGGCGCGGCCGGGCGCCTCCAGCGTGGCGACGGCGATGCCGTCGTCTTCCAGCCTCAGATGCAGGGGGGAGAAAGTGTCGGTCATGGCGTCACTGTGCCGGGCGGATGGCACCCCGGCAAGGTGCAAAGAAGGGCGCCGGCGGTGCCCCGCCCACGCCCTTCCCCGAACCCTAGCGCCCCCCTTTTATAGGTCAGAACTCACAGGTCATGCCCCAGAGGAAGGTCCGCCCGCTGGAGGTGTTGACCTCGATGCGATGGGCGGCCAGGTCGGTGAACTGCACGATGTGCTCGTCCGTCAGGTTCAGGCCTTCCAGCGTCACCTTGATATGCGGGGTGACGTTGTAGTGGGCGGAGAAGTCGACGTTGTTGGTCGGCTCATACCCCTCGCCGATATTGCCGTTGCTGCCGATGCTGTTCAGATACTGACCGCGATAGGCCTCGGAAATGCGCACGCCCCAGGTGTCGGTTTCGTAGTAGAGCGTGGCGTTGGCCGAGAAGCGCGACAGGTTGACCAGCGGCAGCTCCACCGTCTTGCCGCCGATGATGGCGGGCGAACTGCCATCGGCGAAGGTGCCGTTGGCCAGCATGCCCAGATGGTTGAAGGGTTCCGGCAGGAAGTCGAAGTCGCGCTGGGCCGCCACCTCCACGCCAGTGATGCTGGCGCCGCTGACGTTCACCGGCTGCGACACGTTGTAGGGGATGGACCCGGTCTGCCCCGGCAGCAGGAAGGACAGCGGGTAGCCAGTGGCCGAATAGGGCTCCACCACCGTGGTGGAGCTGATGAAGGAGTTCAGCTTCTTGTAGAAGGCGCCGACCGACACGAAGCCGACCTTGCCGTCGTAATATTCCAGCGAGCCTTCCACCGCGTCGGCGGTGAAGGGCTTCAGGTTGGGGTTGCCGATGGTCAGGCTGCCGCCAAAGGGGGCGGTGGTGATGGTGCCCGCGGCGGCCAGGTCCGACAGGGCCGGCCGGCTGATGTTGCGATTGGCGCTGACGCGCGCCACCAGGTCGGGCTCCACGAAGTACGCCACGTTGGCCGACGGCAGGACGCCGCTGTAGGTGTGCGGCACCGACACCGCCGTCAGCTTGCCGCCGGAATTGATCGAGCCGGCGGAGGTCAGGTCGGTGGAGTAGTAGCGCAGGCCGGCATTGGCCTTCAGCCGGCGATCCCAAACGGTGGTGTCCAGGTCGTACTGGACGTAGCCGCCCATCGTCTCTTCGGTCACGTGATAATCGGACCCGGGCGACAGGAAGGCCGCCGTCATGATGTCGCGCGTCTGGCCGATATACTTGTAGATGCCGTTCACGTCGCCGACGATATAGGGCGCCAGCGTGTCATAGGGGACAAGGTATTTGGACTCCGCCGGTACCGCCCTGTCGGTCGGCACGTTGTAGAAGACCTTGTTGTTGTACTGCGCGCCCTCATCATCGAATTTCTTGTATTCGAAGCCGGTCTTGATGGTCGACGCCTCCGACAGCGCGTATTCGACGTCCAGCTTGCCGGTCTTGTAGGAGTTGACGATCTTGCTGGCCTGGGTATCCAGGCGCATCAGGTTCCACTGCGCCGGGTCGGTGGGATCGAAATCGTAGGTGTTGACCGGCATTCTGGAGCGGTCATCAAAGCTGATGCCCTTGTTCTTGGCCTCCAGGAACACCTTGTCGAAATAGGGCAACTCATAGTCGGAGCGGGAATAGCCCGCCATGCCCTTGACCAGCAGCCGGTCGGTCAGCTGGTCGGACCCATGCAGCACCGTCTGGTAGAAATCGGTGCTGTCGGTTTCGGTGTTGTATTCGTTGCGCATGTCCACGCCGGTATAGCGGGCCGCCACCAGCGTGTTGCCTTGAATGACGGCCGACTGCAACAGCTGCGTGCCCGAGACGTTGCCGGTCAGGGCGTTGCTGCCGCCCGCCGCCATGGCGTAGTTGTCGCGGTCATTGGTCAGGCGGCTGTACAGGGCGTCGAAACCCAGCTTCAGGCCATTCTCCGGCTCATACTGCAGGGCCATCGTGCTGCCCAGGCGGGTGCGGTGATCGAACCAGGTGGAATAGGTGTCGGCCTGGGGGGCGTAGATGGTGCCGGACTGCATCTTGGCGGCGTCCGCCGCGCTGACGCCCGCGCCAATGTTGGCGGGACTGACCTTGATCTGGTTCCAGCCCCAATTGCGGTAGCCGAACTCATTGCTGTCGTTGGTGCTGTAGGCCACCGACACCAGGGCGCCGAAATCGCCCCAGCGGTCGGAGATCAGGCCCACCAGGCGCGGGGTCACCCCGTCGGTGTTGCTGTTGTCCTGCCCCTTCAGGGAGAACACGGCCTTGAACCCGTCATAGTCGAAGGGCTTCGCGGTGTTCAATTGCACCGTGCCGCCGATGCCGCCCTCATCCTGCTCGCTGGCGTAAGATTTCTGGATGGTGACCTTGTTGAACAGTTCCGAGGCGAACAGGCTGTAGTCGAAGCTGCGGGTGCGGCTGACGCCGCCGCGGTTGTCCATGCCCGAGGCCGTGTTGCCCAACACCTCCATGCCATTCAGCTGGGTGCGGGTGAAATCCGGGCCCAGGCCGCGCAGGGTGATCTGCCGGCCCTCGCCGGAATCGCGGTTGATGGTCACGCCGGGCACGCGCTGCAGCGATTCCGCCAGGTTCAAGTCGGGAAACGCCGCGATGTCCTCTGCGACAATCACCTCCTCCGATCCGACGGCGTCGCGCTTGAGGACCCGGGCCTGTGCCAGACTTTCATGGAAGCCGTTGACCACCACCTCCTCCAGAGTGTCGTCGTCGGCATGGACTTGCGGCTTGGTGCCGGCGACCGGCGCCTTGGCCGGTTGCGCCAGCTGCAGGACCACCACCGCGCCATCATCGGACGACACCGTCAGCGGCGTCCCCTGCAACAGCGTGGCCAGGGCCTTGTGACGCTCCAACTCGCCATGGATGGCCTGGGTGGTGATGCCCGCCAGCTGGCCCGCCGGCGCCACGATCTGGATGCCGGCCTGTTTGGCGAACATCGGGATGGCGCTGACCGCCGGCTGGGCCGGCAGGTCAAAGCTGCGGGTCTGCGCGCCAGCCGGCACGCTGAGGGCGATGACGATGGACGCCGCACCGCAAAGCAGTGCCGGACGCAAATGCCTGAACATTCTCACTGACTCCCCAACCAATATCAGTGTGGTGACTGGCTTGTGCGGGGCATTCACCGCCCTCACGCCCCTTAGATTATTTTCGATGGCGAACCAAGCCATCCGTCACGAAAGTTTTATATTTGGCAAATCCGATGTTTGAACTGCGTGACGCTGGTATTGAAACTTTCCATGTGCGCCAGTTATTGCGCTTTCTCTTATTTATAAAGGGTGATGACGTCCCCTTCCCGCTTGACCTTGATGCGCAGGCCCTGGGCAATGGCGCGGGCGAAGCCCGCCGGATCGGTGGCGGCGAACAGGCCGGAAATGCGTTCCTGCGCCGGCCCGCCTTTGACAGTGATCTTCTGCCGGGAATAGCGGGCGAACTCGGCCGCCGCTTCCGCCAAGGTGACGCCTTCGAAGGACAGCAGGCCTTCCCGCCACATCAGGCTGCGCCCGAGCGCGCCCGACGGCACATCGCGCAGGGAGACCTGCACCTCCTCGGCCCCGGCCGCGCCGTGGCCAATGCGCACCTCCGCCTCCTGGTTGGCGGTGACGTGGGTGCCGTTGGTGGCGGTGGACGGTGTCCATAGCCGTTCCAGCGCCTGCCAGGCCGTGGCCGGCGGGGCCGGCGGCGGCAACTCCACCGCCACCCGGCCGCTGGTCACCTGCACCCGCATGCCGCCGCCCTCATCCGCCAGGCGCACGGCGTAGGCGGTGCCCACGGCACGGGCTTGCGCCTTGGGACCCTGGACGACGAACGGCCGATCCGGGTTCTTGGCGACTTCGAAATAGGCTTCGCCGCGCAGCAGACGGACCAGCCGACACTGCTCGCTATAGGTCACCTCCAGCACGCTGTCGGTGTTCAGCGTGACCTGGGAGCCGTCGGGCAACGGTATCCGCCGCACCTCCCCCACCTCGGAGACGTAGCGGCGCCCCGGGGCCGGGGGCGGCCGGCGGATGACGACGGCCGCCCCCAGCGCCGACGCGGCGGCGCCCGCCAGAAAGGCCCGCCGGGGCAGCGGTCCCCATTTGGCCACCGACGGCGCCGGCGGGCGGCGCAGGACGCGCATGGCCAGTTCCAGGCGCGGGCTGATGAAATAGGCCTGGGCGCGCGCCAGCGCCCCGACACAGCGGGTATCGCTCTCCAGCCACGCCGCCAGGGCGGCCTCCTCATCCGCTGTCAGCGCGTCACCATCCAGGCGCGCGACCCAGCGGGCCGCCGCCTCGTCAATGGACTTTGCGCTTGGCCTGTGCGTGATCACGCTCTTCCAACCCTGTCTTTTTCTTCGGCGTCGCCTGTACCGTCTGTCCGCCGTCCCGGCTGAACTGGGCCAGCAGCAGCTTGATGCCCCGGGCGACGTGCTTCTGGATGGTGTGTTCGGAAAGGTTCATGCGCCGGGCGATTTCCTGCTGCGACAGGCCCTCGACCCGGCGCATGACGAAGGCGGCGCGGGTCTTGCGCGGCAGGGCATCGATGGCCCGTTGCACCTGTTCCAGTTCAAAGCGTGCCAGCACGGTGTCTTCCGGCGACGGCTCGTCCATCACCGTTTCCAAGGTGCCGATGTCGGCAACGGCGGTGATGGGCACCACGCGGGAGTGGCGCAGCTGCTGCAGGATGACGGAATAGGCCACCTGGAACGCATAGGTCTTGGGATCGTTGATGGTGTCGACCGACGCCTTGGTCGCCAGGATGGCGTAGGTCTCCTGCACCACGTCGTCGACGTCGAACCGCAGCGACGCCTTGCCCTTCAGCCAGGACCGCAACGCCGGCTCATGCGGCACGACGTTGACGGCCAGCCAGCGCGCCCGTTCGTTCGTGATTGGCTTTGCTGATTTCAACATTGATCCGCCCATCTAACCTTCCGCCATTAGATGCGCGCCGATGGTGAACCCAGCCATCTGTCATGAAAATTTAGGAATTGAGGCGCCCTCACGGCGGAACGTGGACCGCGAAACGTGGACATGGAAAAGGCCGGGCGGCGCCAGAAAGCGCCACCCGGCCTTCATCCCCAGCCGCTATTGGGCCCTTAGTGAGTGGCGCCGACCTGAGACGCACCACCCTGGAAAGTCTCCGCCAGCACGGCGATGAAGGCCTTGATGTTCTCGCGCACCGCGCCCTCTTTCGCGATACGGGCCCGTTCGACACCCAGCAACGCATCGGAGAAATTCGCGGTGTAAGGGGTCTCGACGGTCTTGTCCAAGGCCACGCTCTTGTCGTCCAGCCGCGTCATCTGGTAATGCACCTTGGACGTCACGGTGGCATCGAAGCCAGCCCACGGCACGTCCAGCGCGATCAGGTTCGCGCTGATGACATACTTGGCGGAGTTGCCGGGAGCAATCACGGCCTGCAATGCCAGGGACTGTTCCAGCGACTGTTTGAACGCGGCGTTGTCGACGGAAGAGCCCCACTCGCGGTTGTTCTTGTCACCACCCGTCACATCACCGACCTGCACCGCCGCGTGCAAGGGAGACGCCGTCTGCACGATATGCTGGGGGTCCAGAGGCGCCGTCATCGCACCCACGCGCGGACCAGAGGCGCAACCAGCCAAGGACGCGACCAAAGCGATGGCGACACCCAAACGGATAAATCTTAATGCATTGACGGACAAGATCGCACCCCATAAGTTATATGCAATTCCACAAATGGTGCGAATATGAAATTAATTGTCAATAAAGCAAGCGATTTTTCTTTATCGCGTTCACATTCCGTAAATATAGTGATTGCCACTGCATTATTCGTTGGGCTCAGCGGCTGCGGCGGCCGCGTGGCCAACCCAGTAAAGGCGGTCAACGCCTATGATGACCAGTTGAGCTGCGACCATCTTCGGGCGGAATTGCAGGTCAATCAGGCCCACATCCTGGACCTCAATGGCGAGCGGGCGGCGGATCGTCAGCACAATGTGGGCCAGCTGTTGGTCGGCCCCATGTTTATCGACCTCTCGGACTCCGAGAAAAAGGAGATCAAGGCGCTAGAGGCGCGGGATACCGTGCTGAACGGCTATCTGGCTCAGCGTTGCCCCACTGATGCCGCTGCACCCGCGCCGGCCGCCCCCCCAGCGACCGCACCGGCCGCTGCGTCGCGCTAATCCCCAACTGCGGTCCCAGGAAAAAGGGATGGCCCGGCGACGGACCATCCCTTTTTCATAAAAACCAATGTCCTAGGCTGCCCCAGACTCAGCCGCGCAGGGCCGAGGCCTCGCGCGCCAGCTGGGTGATGCCGGCCCAGTCCTTGGCCGCCACCAGGTCAGCCGGGGTCAGCCAGGAGCCGCCGACGCAGGCGACGTTGGGCTGCGCCAGATAATCGGGTGCCGTCTTCACGGTGATACCGCCCGTAGGGCAGAAGGTGATACCCGGCAGGGGCGAGGCCAGGGACTTGATCAGCTTCAGGCCGCCCACGGCTTCCGCCGGGAACAGCTTCACGTGGCGCAGGCCCCGGGCCTGCAGCGCCATCACCTCCGACGGGGTGGCGGTGCCGGGCAGGAAAGGCACGCCCTGGGCCAGCACCTCGTCCAGCAAGGCGGGATAGCAGCCGGGGCTGACGATGAACTGGGAACCGGCGTCACGCACCCGTCCCACCTGGTCGGGCGCCACCACCGTGCCGGCGCCGACGACGGCATCCGGCACCTTGGCGGCGATGATCTCGATGGCGGCCAACGCCGCTTCCGTCCGCAGGGTGACTTCCAGGACGCGCACACCACCCTCGACCAGGGCCTCGGCCAGCGGCAGGGCGTCCTCCACCCTGTCGATGATCAGGACGGGAACGACAGGGCCCAGGGCGAGGATCTCGGCAACACTGAACTTGCTCTGCGAACTCATGCGAAATCCTCTCCGAAGCTATGGGCGCCTTCCTCGGCGCCGGTCACGTGGGCGCGCATGCCCCCGAACAGGTTGCGACCGGTGCCCCAGCTGTTGCCGGTCAGGTCAGGCGTGAGGGCCGGGCGGGCGGCGAACTCGGCCGCGTCCACCAGGATGTCCAGCGTGCCGGTCTCCCCATCCAGGCGGACGATGTCACCGGTCCGGATGCGGGCCAGCGAGCCGCCCTTCAGCGCCTCCGGCGTCAGGTGGATGGCGGCGGGCACCTTGCCCGACGCGCCGGACATGCGGCCGTCGGTGACCAGCGCCACCTTGAAGCCCTTGTCCTGCAAGATACCCAACTGCGGCGTCAGCTTGTGCAGTTCCGGCATGCCATTGGCGGCGGGTCCCTGGAAGCGGACAACGGCGATGAAGTCCCGTTCCAGCTCCCCGCGCTTGAAGGCGGCCAGCATCTCGTCCTGGGCCTCGAAGACGATGGCCGGCGCCTCGACGATGCGATGCTGCGGCTTCACCGCCGACACCTTGATGATGGCGCGGCCGGCGTTGCCGGTGAGCAGGCGGATGCCGCCCGAGGGGTCGAACGGGTCGGCGGCCGGACGCAGGATGGTGGTGTCGGCGCTGGTGGGCGTGCCAGGGCGCCAGGCGGCCTTGCCATCCTGCAACCACGCCTCATGGCGGTAGGCGTCCAAGCCCCTGCCCTGCGCCGTGCCGTCCGCAACGGTGGTGACGTCACCGTGCAGCAGGCCGGCATCCAGCAGGGTGCTGATCAGGAACTGCAGGCCACCGGCGGCGTGGAAGTGGTTCACGTCGGCGACGCCGTTGGGATAGACCCGCGCCAGCAGGGGCACCGCCCCGGACAAATCGCTGAAATCCTGCCAGTCGATGCGAATGCCGGCGGCGCGCGCCATGGCCACCAGATGCAGGGTATGGTTGGTCGACCCGCCCGTGGCCAGCAATCCGACGATGGCGTTGACGATGCTGCGTTCATCCACCAGGCGGCCGATGGGCGTGTAGTTGCCCGCCTGCTCCGTCAGCTGCGCCACCCGCTGGGTGGCGGCCACGGTCAGGGCGTCGCGCAATTCGGTGTTGGGGTTGATGAAGGAGGATCCGGGCAGGTGCAGGCCCATGATCTCCATCAGCATCTGATTGGAATTGGCCGTGCCGTAGAAGGTGCAGGTGCCAGGCGAGTGGTAGGACTTGGACTCCGCCTCCAGCAAATCGTCGCGGGTGGCCTTGCCCTCCGCATAGAGCTGGCGGACCTTGGCCTTCTCCGGGTTGGACAGGCCCGAGGGCATGGGGCCGGCCGGTACGAAGATGGCCGGCAGGTGGCCGAAGGACAGGGCGCCGATCAGCAGGCCGGGGACGATCTTGTCGCAGACGCCCAGGTAAAGGGCGGCGTCGAACATGTCATGCGACAGGGCGATGGCGGTGGACTGGGCGATGACATCGCGGGAGAACAGCGACAGCTCCATGCCGTCGCGTCCCTGTGTGACGCCGTCGCACATGGCGGGCACGCCGCCGGCGAACTGGGCCACCACGCCCGCCTCGTGCGCCGCCTGCTTGATCAGGGCGGGGAAGCGCTCGAACGGCTGGTGGGCCGACAGCATGTCGTTATAGGCCGACACGATGGCGATGTTGGACTTGCGGCCGGTGGCCAAGGCCGCCTTGTCGTCCGGGGCGCAGGCGGCGAAGCCGTGGGCCAGGTTGCCGCAGGCCAGCGCGCCACGGCGCGGGGTCTGGCCCTTCTGGGCGTCCAGGCGTTGCAGGTAGCGGGCGCGGCTGTCCGTGCTGCGCTGGATGACGCGGTCGGTGACCCGCCGCAGGGTGTCGTGTAGCGCCATGGGATCCTCCCTGGCTGTGAAGCCATGAACAAGGGGACGCCGGCGGGATCGACGATGCGGCGCCGATCCCGGGGTGTCGGTCTAGAACTCAGCCCCCGCGCCGCTTACAGCTCGGGGTCGTGCCAACGGCGGCCGTCGCGGTCCAGCAGCAGGGCGGCGCTGATGGGCCCCCAGCCGCCGGCGGCGTAGGGATCGGGCCGCAGGTCCGTCTGTTCCCAGCCGGCCAGGATGGTGTCGATCCACGACCAGGCGGCGTCCACCTCGTCACGGCGCATGAACAGCGACGGGTTGCCCCGCACCACGTCCATCAGCAGACGCTCGTAAGCCTCCGGATAGCGGTCCTTGAAGGTTTCCGCATACGACAGGTTCAGGGGCACCGAGCGCAGACGCAGGCCGCCGGGTCCCGGCACCTTGGTCATGATGGTCAGCTGCACGCCCTCGTCCGGCTGCAGGCGGATGACCAGGCGATTGGCCGTCAGCTCGCCCGAGCCCTTGGGGAAGACGCTATGGGGCACGTCCTTGAACTGGACGACGATCTCCGAATACCGGACCGGCAGGCGCTTGCCTGTGCGCAGGTAGAAGGGCACGCCGCTCCAGCGCCAATTCTCGATCTCGGCCTTGATCGCGACCAGGGTCTCGGTATTGGAGGAACGGGTCAGCTCATCCGCATAACCCGCCACTGGCTGGCCGTTGATGGCGCCGGCGCGGTACTGGCCGCGCACCGTCTTGGTCTTCACGTCCGCCGGGGTGATGGGACGCAAGGCGCGCAGCACCTTGATCTTCTCATTGCGGATCTGGTCGCCCGACAGATGCGCCGGCGGCTCCATCGCCACCAGGCAGAGCAGTTGCAGGAAGTGGTTCTGCACCATGTCCCGCAGGGCGCCGGCCTTGTCATAATACTCCGCCCGGCCTTCCACGCCCACGCTTTCGGCCACGGTGATCTGGATGTGGTCGATCCAGCTGCTGTTCCACAGCGGTTCGAACAGGGCGTTGCCGAAGCGCAGGACCATCAGGTTCTGCACCGACTCCTTACCCAGGTAATGGTCGATGCGATAGATGCGGTCTTCGGGGAAAACGGCGCCCACTTCCTCGTTCACGGCGTTGGCGGACTGGCCGTCGTGCCCGATGGGCTTTTCCAGCACCACGCGGCAGGTGTCGGTCACCAGGCCGGCGGCCTGGAGGTTGCGGCAGATGGCGCCGAACAGGCTGGGCGCCGTCGCCAGATAGCAGACGCGGGCCTTGCCCTCATGGCCCTTCAGCAGGTCCTGCAACGGTTGCCAGCCAGCGGGCTTGGTGGCGTCCAGCGAGACATAGGACAAGCGGGCGGAGAACCGTTCCCACACCGCGGTGTCCAGGTCCTCGGCCGGCACATGGCGCTGCAGCGCCGCCCACACCGCGCCCCGGAAATCGGCCACCGTCTGGTCGGTGCGGCTGACGGCGATGATACGGCTCTCGTCCGTCATCTGCCGGTCGCGCTCCCGGTAATAGAGGCCCGGCAGCAGCTTGCGCATGGCGAGATCGCCCGTACCGCCGAAAACAACGAAATCGAAGGGATTGACTTGCAGCACTTCAGCCATGATGGCGCCTTGGCTTGGTTTCCCAGGATGGCAGGGCCATCCGCCCGTTATCGATTATGCGGTTATTTCACTACCATAATTCCCTGGAAGTGCCACCGGAAAATCACTCCATCGGGAATGGCAAGGGTGATTTTCCGGTAATTCCGTAACATGACAGCCTTGCTGCGCGAATGGCGCTTCCACGACCTGACAGCCTGGCGGATCAGGCCTTCAGCCCGCCCATCAGCAGGTATTTCACCACCAGGTAATCCTCGATCCCGTACTTGGAACCCTCGCGTCCCAGGCCGCTTTGCTTCACGCCGCCGAAGGGCGCCACCTCGGTGGAGATGATGCCCTCGTTGATGCCGACCATGCCGTATTCCAGCGCCTCCGCCACCCGCCAGATGCGTCCGATGTCGCGGCTATAGAAATAGGCGGCCAGGCCGAACTCCGTGTCGTTGGCCATGCGGATGGCCTCAGCCTCATCCTTGAAGCGGAACAGGGGCGCCACGGGACCGAAGGTCTCTTCCCGGGCCAGGATCATTTCCGGCGTGGCGTCCAGCAACAGGGTGGGCTCGAAGAAATTGCCGCCCAGGGCGTGAGATCGGCCGCCCATGGCGACCCTTGCCCCCTTCGCCACGGCGTCGGCGATGTGCCGTTCCGCCTTTTCCACGGCGGCCCGGTTGATCAGCGGGCCGGTGGTCACATCCTTGTCGGCGCCGTTGCCCACCCGCAAGCGGCCCACCGCCTCCGCCAGGCGGGCGGCGAAGGCGTCATAGACACCGTCCTGCACCAGGACGCGGTTGGCGCAGACGCAGGTCTGGCCGGCGTTGCGGTACTTGGACGCCATGGCCCCCTCGACCGCCGCGTCCAGGTCGGCGTCATCGAAGACGATGAAGGGTGCGTTGCCGCCCAACTCCAGCGACAGCTTCTTCAGCGTGTCGGCGCTCTGCTTCATCAGCAGCTTGCCCACGGGCGTGGAGCCGGTGAAGGACAGCTTGCGCACCAGCGGGTTGGACGTCATCTCCCCGCCGATGGGCTTGGGATGGCCGGTCACCACGCTGAACACCCCCGGCGGCACGCCGGCCCGTTCCGCCAGCGCCGCCAGCGCCAGCGCGCTGTAGGGGGTGACCTCCGACGGGCGCACGACGATGGGGCAGCCGGCGGCCAGCGCCGGCCCCACCTTGCGGGTGATCATGGCGATGGGGAAATTCCAGGGGGTGATGGCGGCGGCCACGCCGATAGGCTCCCTCACCACCACGATGCGCTTGTCGCTGGCGAAGCTGGGGATGGTGTCGCCATAGGTGCGCTTCCCCTCCTCAGCGAACCATTCAATGAAGCTGGCGCCGTAGGCGACCTCACCCCGCGATTCGGCCCGGGGCTTGCCCTGCTCCGCCGTCATGATGCGGGCCAGATCCTCCTGCGCCACCATGATCATCTCGAACCAGCGGCGCATGACGGCGGCACGCTCCTTGGCGGTGCGGGTGCGCCAGCCGCCCCAGGCGGCGTTGGCGGCCTCGATGGCGCGTGCCGTCTCCGCCGCCCCCAGGGCGGGGATGGAACCGATGATCTCACCCGTCGCCGGGTTGTCCACGTCTATGGTGGTGCCGTCGTCGGCATCGATCCAAGCGCCGGCGACATAAGCCTGATCACGCAACAGGGCGGGGTCCCGAAGGTCCAGTCGGCGGGCCGTCGCGGCCAGCGACGCATGAACGGAACGGGGGGCGGGCGTGGCCATGGGCGGGGTCTCCGGGCTCGGGTCCGATAGGGGATTGGTTAATAAATAGGGTGCCCGGCCCGCCGATGAAAGCGGCGCAGGGCACCCTCCCGCAACGGCGGGGCGGCCGCCCGGGTTCCCCGAAGGGCGGATTTCAGTCTGCTGGTCTCACGCCTCCCCGTCGTCCGGGACCTGCGACCCACCGCCCGGCGCGCGCCCCAAAACCCGCCGGACGCGCGCCAACGCCTGCTCCTGCGTCCGGCCGAAATACACCCGCGGCGCTTTCAGCCCATGGGACGACAACAGGTGCCGCGCCTCGGGGTCGGCCAGCGCGATGGCCACGACGGCCCCTTGCCTGCGCGCCTTGGCGGTCAGGCCGTCGATGACGGTGGCGGCGGTGGAATCCAGAAGCGGTACCGCCGTCAGATCCAGCACATAAGCCCGGGGACGGGCGGCGACGCGGTCGAAGAGGGCCGACACGCCGGCCGCCGCGCCGAAGAAAAAGGCGCCAGACAGGCGGAAAACCAGGATGTCGTCGTCGCGGACGGTGGGCTGGTCCGGCAGGGGGCCGGAACGGTCGGCGACATCGGGTGCCACCAGGGGCGCGCTTCCCTCCACCCGCAGGGTCCCGGCCATGCGATGGATGAACAGCAGCGATCCCGTGGCGAAGCCGACGGTGATGCCCAGGGTCAAATCCCGCAGGATGGTCAACAGGAAGGTGGACAGCAGGACGGCGGCGTCGCCCCAGGACGCGCGCAACAGAAGCGCGAAGGCATGCTTCTCGGCCATGTTCCAGGCCACCACGGCCAGCACCGCCGCCAGCGCCGACAGGGGGATGTAGCTGGCCAGGGGGGCCGCCACCGCCATGAACAGCGCCAGGAACACGGCGTGCGCCATGCCAGACACCGGCCCCCGGGCACCCGCCCGCACATTGGTCGCCGTGCGGGCGATGGTGCCGGTGACGCAGATGCCGCCGCAGAGCGCGCTGGCGATGTTGGCCACACCCTGGGCCACCAGTTCGGCGTTGGCGCGATGACGCCGCCCCGTCATGCCGTCGGCCACCACCGCCGACAGCAGGCTTTCGATGGCGCCCAACAGGGCGAAGGCGACGGCATCAGGAAACACCGCCACCACCAGATCCAGCGACAGCGGCGGCAGCTGGGGCGGCGGCAGGCCACGCGGCAGGGCGCCGAAGCGGGTGCCGATGGTCTCGACCTTGATGCCGGCCAGGGCCACGGCCACGCTGGCCACCGTCACCGCGATCAGCAGCACCGGCCAGTTGGGACGCCAGCGGCGCAACAGCGCGATCATCAGGATGGTCGCCACCGCCGTGCAAAGGGCCGCCGGGTTCAGCGTGGGCAGGGCCTGTTCCAGCGCCAGCAGCTTGGGCACCAGGGGGCCCGGTTCCTTGCCCGGCAGGGTCAGGCCCAGCAGATCGCGCATCTGGCTGGCGCCAATGATGACCGCGATACCGGCGGTGAAGCCCACGGTGACGGGATAAGGGATATACTTGATGAAGGTGCCCAGGCGCAGGGCGCCGACAGCCATGAGGATAAGGCCGGACAGCGCCACGGCCAGGGCCATCCCCCCCAATCCCAGCCGCTCCACCGTGGCCGCCACCAGCACGATGAAGGCGCCCGCCGGGCCGCCGATCTGGAACCGGCTGCCCCCCAGCATCGACACCAGGAAGCCGCCGACGATGGCGGTATAGAGGCCCCGGTCCGGCGTCACGCCCGAGGCGATGGCGATGGCCATGGACAGCGGCAACGCGACGATGGCCACGGTCAGGCCGGCGACCAGATCGGCGCGCAGGTCCTTCAGGCCATAGCCTTCCCGCAGCACCGTCACCAGCTTGGGCTTGTACAGTTCCCGCCAGCTGGGCTCCGCCATCGTCCTATGCATACGGCCCCCGTCGTCAATGCGCCGCCATGGCCCTTTATCTCATGCCCTCACCCGGTTAAGCCATGCCGGACTGCTGACCGCCCTATGCTCATCCTTTTTTCTGCGCCGCCTTGCGTTCCTTCTGCTTGGCGGCGAAGGCGGTGGCCCAGCCCTCCTTCACCACCTGACGGCCCCGGCCCACGGCCAGCGCGCCGGCGGGCACGGGCTCGGTGATGGTGCTGCCGCCGGCGACGAAGGCGCCGTCCCCCACCTGCACCGGGGCCACCAGGGTGGCGTTGGTGCCGATGAAGACGTTGCGTCCCACCTGGGTGCGGTACTTGAAGGTGCCGTCATAGTTGCAGGTGATGGCGCCTGCACCGATGTTCGTCCCCTCCCCGATATCGGCATCGCCGACATAGGCCAGGTGGTTGGCCTTGGCGCCCGCCCCCAGGGTGGAGGCCTTGATCTCCACGAAATTGCCGACATGGGCGCCGGCCCCGACGTCGGATCCGGGACGCAGGCGGGAATAGGGGCCGATGATGGCCTCCCGCCGCACCACCACGCCTTCCAGGTGGCAGAAGGGGCGGATGGTCACGCCATCCTCCACCACCACACCGGGGCCGAACACCACGTTCTGGCCCACGGTGACATCGCGGCCCAGCACGGTGTCGGCGGAGAACCACACCGTGTCAGGATCAGCCAGGGTGGCGCCATTAGCCATGGCAAGCTCCCTCAGGCGGCCTTGCATCAGCTTCTCCAGCTTGGCCAACTCGCTGCGGGAATTGACGCCCTCGACATCGGCCGGGTCGCCCTCCGCCACGGCGCAGGCATGGCCCTGGGCGCGGGCCACGGCCACCGCGTCGGTCAGGTAATACTCGCCCTTGGCGTTGTCGTTGCCGATGGCGTCCAGGATGGACCACAGCCGCCGGCCGTCGAAAGCCATCAGCCCGGCATTGCACAGCCCGATGGCCCGTTCCTCCGGCGTGGCGTCCAGATATTCCACGATCTTGGTCAGGCCGCCCTGCTCGTCCCGCACCAGCCGGCCGTAGGCCTTGGGCTCGGCCGGGCGCATGCCCAGGACCGCGACGGCCGGATCGCCGGCCCCGCGCCGGGCATCCACCAGCAGCGACAAGGTCTCCGGCCGCACCAGGGGCGTATCGCCGAACAGCACCAGCACGTCGCCGTCGAAGTCGCCCAGGGCGTCGCGCGCCGCCTTCACCGCGTCGGCCGTGCCTTGCTGGCGCGGCTGCAACACGGTGGCGTGTGGCGCCACCGCTTTGGCCACCCCCTCCTGCCCGGGTCCCACCACCACCACCACCCGGTCCGGCGACAAGGCCGCGGCCGCGCGCAGGACATGGGCCACCATGGGCTCATTGGCGATGGGGTGCAGCACCTTGGGCAGGTCGGACTTCATCCGCGTCCCCTTGCCCGCCGCCAGGATGATACAGGCGAGGGCGGGCGTGGTCGGTGTGGTCGAAGCGGTCATGGCGATACCCTTTTTCGGCGGCGGCGGGCGTCGTCAGATGGGATGAGGCGGCAGCCCCGCGATCCTGACGCCGTTGCCAGATCCGCCCCCTTACTGCCACAACAAGGGTCATCGCGAAACCGCCTTCGCCCGGAGCCACCGCATGCCCCAGACGCCCGACCGGTCCCCCGCCCCGCCGCCGCAAGCCGCTTGGCCCGCCGCGATCCTGTTCGACTTCGACGGCACGCTGATCGACAGCGCGCCGGACATCCTCACCGGCATCAACCGCCTGCTGGACGAGGAAAACCTGCCGGCCCTGGACCTGGGGCAGGTGCATCAGTTCATCGGCGACGGCGCCCCGACGCTGGTGACCCGCGCCTTCGCGGCCACCGGCCGGCCGTTGGCTCCCGACTCCGTGCCCGCCATGACCGACCGCTACATGGCGATCTACGAGGCGCTGCCGGCCGATCCATCGTGCGTCTTTCCCGGGGTGGCGGAGACGCTGGCCCACCTCTGCGCCCACATCCCATTGGCGCTGGTGACCAACAAGCCGGAACGGGCCACGCATGCGGTGCTGCAGGCCATTGGCCTGAACAGCTATTTCAAGGCGGTGGTGGGCGGCGACACCCTCCCCACCCGCAAACCCCACCCTGGCCCCTTGCTTCACGCCATGGCCCAGCTGGGGGCGGAACCCGCCCGGACGGTGATGGTCGGCGACGGCGCCAATGATGTGACCGCCGGGCGGGCAGCGGGCGCCCGTGTCGTGTGTGTTACCTATGGCTATCCACGAATGCCCGTGGAAGAACTGGGGGCCGATCGACTGGTCGACCATTTCCATGAGCTGCCGGCGGCCTTGCTGGACCTGTCCGTGGGGTGAGGGTGTCCTTTTCGGCGTTGCGCCGCCGGCGACAACGCCGCACCGTCACGTCGGTCAATAAGAAAGCCTTGAGGGAATTGGTATGCAGGGAATTTTAGCCATCGGCCAGTCCAACCGCCTGCGCGTTGTGGCCGTATGCGGCGTGGCGTTCCTGCTCGCCATCGCGGAATTCCGGCTGCTCAGCTTCTACTTCTTCGACTATCTCCTCCAGAACGTGGCGGCGGCGCAGGGCGTGCTGGACGGCCTGCCGCACTGGCGCGTTTACCAATCGCGCGTGCTGGGCCCCCTGGTCATGGCGGCGGTCAGCGGCCTGGGGCCCTCCTTCCTCAACGCCTATTTCATCACCGGGATCGCCACCCTGTCGGCCACGGCGGTGGTCATGTTCCGCGTCGGTCACCGGCTGGCCGGCCCCCCCGGCGGATGGGCCGCGATGATGGGCCTGTTCGTCCTGTTTTCGGTGCTCCTGACCCGCCCCTGGCTTTATATCTGGGACTTCTTCATCCTGCTGATCGGCGCCACCTTCCTTCTGTTGGTGGTCCGCCGCGCGCCGTGGTGGGCGTTCCTGGCGCTGATGGGCGTGGCCTTCCTCAACCATGAAAGCGCGCTGTTCATCGCCATATGGATGGCAGGACAGGGTCTGGCCGACAATTGGACACGGTGGCGGCTGGACTGGCGGCGATGGGATTGGCGCCTGTTGGGCGCGGGCGTGGTTGGCGGCATCGCCGGCCTGGAACTGGTCGAGCTGCTGCGCGAACTGCTGCTGAAGCGCGAGATCGGACCGGAGCTGTTCCAGGATGCCAATCTGGCCGGTGATCATAGCGGCAGCATGCATATCAAGCTGCTGCGCAATTTTGAATCGATCATCGGATGGTTCGTCAGGGCCGACTATTCGTTCCCGTTCCTGGTTCCCTTGCTGCTGCTGTCCGCCTTGGCCGTGGCCGGGGTGCTGCTGGCCCGCCACCGCCTGAAAGTGGCGGGGCTCTCCCTCTATATCGTGGCCCAGGTGGCGGCCCTCCTGATCGCCGCTGAACTGGCGGAAACCCGCGTGCTGCTGCAACTGGCTCCGTTCCTGGCCCTCTCCCCCCTGCTGTTGAACTGGAACGGGGGGCAGGATGATGAGGCCGGCCAGTCCTCCACATCCTGACGCATCCTATGGAAAGGCCGCCCCGGTATTCCAGACACGGCCCCTCCCTGCCGACAGCTATTTGGTGGCCGGGGTCGGCGGCACGCCGCCGCCTTGCACGGTGATGGTATAGGTCAGGGTCTGCGCCGGGCCGGTGGGCCAGTATATCTGGAGCAGGACGACATCGGTCCCGATGAAGCCAGGCGCCGGCTGGTACCAGAGTTGCTGTCCGGGCGCGGTCGCCTTGTTGCAGGAGGCGCGGGGATTGCCCGCAGGGAAGGACGGATAGTCCTTTTCCCCCTGCAAACGGGCCGTGCCATGGGTCGGTGACGTCAGGATACGGATATCCAGGCCGGGAACGACCGTGCAGTCCTCATGCAACGAGACGAAAAATCCCAGCTTCCGGTCCAGGTCGGCCGGCACCGTGCGAGCCACGGACAAATGTTCCGGCATTGGCATCCCGGCCGGGCGGGCAACGCCGGCGGCGGTCCCGCCGTTGGCATTCAGCGTGACGGGTGTCACGTCCACGCGCTGCATGCAGCCCGCGACCAGCGCCACGGCCGCCGCCGCAGCCATCAAACGCCCAGTGATCATCATGTCCCCAACGATTGGATTTCCCGAGTGGCGCCGGGTCAGGCGCCCTCATAGGTGGCATTAATCCAATCAGTGCAGCCATGTGACAAACGGCCGCCCCTGGCATTCCTGGGCGGCCGTTCATTGGATACAGCTGTTAAGGACTGACAGATGTCAGCCCAGACGGGCCAGCGCCTCGGCCAGCTTGGCGCGGGTGCCGTCAGCTTCCGCCCGGCGCTCGCGCTGTTCCTCGATCACTTCGGGCGGGGCTTTGTCAACGAAGTTGGGGTTGCCCAGCTTGGCATCGACCTTGGCGATCTCGCCCGCCAGCTTCTGGATTTCCTTGGCCAGGCGGGCCTTTTCCTTGTCGAGGTCGATGAAATCGGCCAGCGGCAGGACCAGCGTGGCCTCATCCACCACCGCCTGCACCGCACCGGTGGCTGGGGCATCATTCGTCAGGGTGATGTCGGACAGACGGGCCAGCTTCAGGATCAGGTCGCGATGGGTGGCCAGGCGCACAGCCGTCTCCGCCCCCGCCCCCTTCACCAGTAGCGGCAGCTGGGCCGACGGCGGCACGTTCATCTCCGACCGGATGGTGCGGATGGTGGAGATGAAGCGCACCACCCAGTCCATCTCAGCCTGCGCGCCCGCGTCCTTGTAGGCGGCCGGGTATTCCGGCCAAGCGGCGGTGATCAGGTCGCCCCTTTCCTGCCCCTCGCCCAGCTTCTCCCACAGCTCTTCCGTCAGGAAGGGCATGATGGGGTGCAGCAGATGCAGGATCTGGTCCAGCACCCAGGCGGTGACGGCGCGGGTCTCCGCCTTGGCGGCCTCATCCTCGCCCTGCAGGATGGGCTTGGTGAACTCCAGGTACCAGTCGCAGAAGCCGCCCCAAGCGAAGTGGTAGAGGGCGTTGGCGGCGTCATTGAAGCGATAGCCTTCCAGCGCCTCCGTCACCTGGGCGGCGCAGTCGGCCACGGCGCCCACGATCCAACGGTTGACCGTCTGGGTCAGGTCGGTGGGGGCGAAGCCCGGCACCGGCGCCACCTGGTTCATCTGGGCGTAGCGGGCGGCGTTCCACAGCTTGGTCGCGAAATTGCGGTAGCCCTCGACACGGGAGGTCGCCAGCTTGATGTCACGGCCCTGGGCCGCCATGGCGGTCAGCGTGAAGCGCAGGGCGTCGCAGCCGTACTGGTCGATCAGGTCCAGCGGGTCGATGACGTTGCCCTTGGACTTGGACATCTTCTGCCCCTTCTCATCCCGCACCAGGGCGTGGATGTAGATGGTGCGGAAGGGCACGTCGCCCATGAAGTGGATGCCCATCATCATCATGCGGGCGACCCAGAAGAAGATGATGTCAAAGCCGGTGACCAGCACATCGCCGGGGTAATAGCGCGCCAACTCCGGCGTCTTCTCCGGCCAGCCCAGCGTGGAGAACGGCCACAAGGCGGAGGAGAACCAAGTGTCCAACACGTCGGCGTCGCGGACCAGGGGCGTGGCGGCGCCGTAGTGGGCATCGGCCTCGCTCTGCGCCTCGGCTTCCGTCTCAGCCACGAAGTACTTGCCGTCCGGCCCGAACCAGGCGGGAATCTGGTGGCCCCACCACAGCTGACGGCTGATGCACCACGGCTGGATGTTGCGCATCCACTCGTAGTAGGTGTTTTCCCACTGCTTGGGCACGAACTGGGTGCGCCCCTGCTCCACCGCCTCCAGGGCGGGCTTGGCCAGGGTGACGGCGTCGCAGTACCACTGGTCGGTCAGCCACGGCTCGATGACCACGCCGGAACGATCGCCATGCGGCTGCATCAGGGTGTGTGGGTCGATCTTCTCCAACAGGCCCAGCGCCTCGATCTCCTCCACCACCTTCTTGCGGGCGACGAAGCGGTCCAGCCCCTGGTACTCCGCCGGCGCGTGCTCGTTCAGCTTCGCGTCGCGGTCGAACAGGTTGATCATTTCCAGGTTATGGCGCTTGCCGACCTCGAAATCGTTGAAGTCGTGGGCGGGCGTGATCTTCACGGCACCGGTGCCGGTCTCGGGATCGGCATACTCGTCGGCGACGATGGGGATGCGACGGCCGGTGATGGGCAGGATGACGTTGCGCCCCACCAAATCCTTGTAGCGCTCATCCTCCGGATGGACGGCCACGCCAGTATCGCCCAGCATGGTCTCCGGCCGGGTGGTGGCGACGGTGATGTACGTGCCGTCCAAACCTTCAACCGGGTAGCGGAAATACCACAGGCTGCCCTTCACCTCCTTCTGCTCGACCTCCAGGTCGGAGATGGCGGTGTGCAGCTTGGGGTCCCAGTTGACCAGACGCTTGTCGCGGTAGATCAGGCCCTGGCGGTACAGTTCCACGAACACCTTGCGGACGGCGGCGTTCAGGCCCTCATCCATGGTGAAGCGCTCGCGCGACCAGTCGGGCGAGGCGCCCAGGCGGCGCAGCTGGCGGGTGATGGTGCCGCCGGATTCGGCCTTCCACTCCCAGACCTTTTGCAGGAAGCCCTCACGCCCCAAGTCATGGCGCGTCTTGCCTTCCTTGGCCAGGTTGCGCTCCACCACCATTTGCGTCGCGATGCCGGCATGGTCGGTGCCGGGCTGCCACAGGGCGTCGCGGCCGCTCATACGCTTGTAGCGGATCAACAGGTCCTGCAGCGTGAAGGTCAGCGCGTGGCCCATGTGCAGGCTGCCCGTCACGTTGGGCGGCGGCATCATGATGGTGTAGGGCTGGGCGTTGCTGTCCACATGGGCGGCGAAGGCGCCCGAACGCTCCCAACGCTCATAGCGGCTGCGTTCGACATCGGCGGGGGAGAAGGTCTTGTCCAGCATGGCGGGCACCTGAAGTCACGGGCTCAAAAAGCGGAAAAAGGAAAAGGGCGGCGCGGGGTCCGGCGCCGCCCTTGACCGGGCAAAGGTGTAGCGAAGCGGCGCGCCTCAGTCGAGTCCGCGCCGTACCACCTTCTCGATCTCGCGCTTGACCAGACGCTCCACCAAGGACGGCAGGTTCTCATCAAGCCATTCGCGCAGGATGGGGCGGACCAGCACGTGCACGATCTCCTCCAGCGTGGTGTCGGAGCGACCGATGGGGCCATCGCCCGTCAGGCTGGGGCCGCCGCGGCGGAAACCCGACAGGCCGGAGAAGGCGCGGCTGGCCGCCTCCTCCGTGAATTGCGACATCAGGCGATCGTCGTCCATGGGCGGGGGACGGCGCGGCGGGGGGGGCGGTTCATAGGCGAACGGATCCGGCAGCGGCTCGGGCTCCGGGAAAGGCTCATCCGGCACAACCTCCGTCAGCTCCAGCACATCGTCCTCGGGCGGAGGCGGCGGCGGCGGGGGAGGAGGCGGGGGCGGCATGGGCACCGCCTCGAAAATGTCGTCCTCTGGTGGAGGTGGAGGCGGCGGTGGGGGAGGAGGCGGGGGCGGCGGCTCCTCGACCGGCGGGGCATCGGTGTCTTCGGAAATGATCCGCCGGATGGAGGCGAGGATTTCCTCCATCGAAGGTTCTTGTTGTGACTTGTCAGCCATTGTTGCCTAACCTGACCTATAACGGCGTGGACCTGTACCGCGCGGGCGCCCGCTCCGACATCTGGGGCAGCCTAGGGCAAGAACAGTAAAAATGCCATTGGGTTAATCATTGGACGCGGCGGCCGCCAATGCTGGACAGTCGCATTTTCGCCCCGGTTCCCAGGGGGGCGCCTGTCCACCGGTATTGCAGGGCGCCGAGGCGAATAGGGCGGCCCCCGACTCCCGCAAAAGAATAGGGCGGCCCCACATCCCGGTGGAACCGCCCTGGCATCCGGCAGCGGCCCCGGAACCGGGGCCGCTTGCCCATTGATGGGCCTACTTCTCGATGGACGGGCCCCAGAGCTTGTCCTTGACCTCTTCGTAGTGGGCCTTGGCGTCGTAGATCGGCACGTTCAGGCCCAACTTAACGGCGGTCAGGTCCCCGACCGACGACAGAACCTGATAGGCCGCCACCTGTTCGTCATGCTGGGCCTTCACCAGGTTCACCTTGGCGTTCACCAGTTCCTGTTCGGCGTTCAGCACGTCCAGAATGGTGCGCGAGCCCACCGACTGCTCCTGACGCACGCCTTCCAGCGCGATCTCGTTGGAGGCGACGGCGCTCTTGTACGCCTCGATCGCCGCGCGGGCGGTCATCAAGGACTGCCAGGCCTTCACCGCCGTCTCATCGGCTGAGCGCACCGCTTCCATCACCTGGGTGCGGCGCTGTTGCTCCGTCTGCTTGGCGCCCCGCACCTTGGCGGAGGTGCCGCCCCCCTCATACAGCGGGATGGTGACGCGGGCGGAGATGACGGCCGTGTCATACTGGGTGTTGGGCGTCGACTGGTCCCAGTTGCGGTAGTACTGGGCGGTGGCCGAGAGCTGCGGCAGCATCTGGCCGAAGGCGCCGTCCACAGCGTCCTGCGAGGCCTTGTGGTTGTAACGCGCACTCACGACCACGGGCGCCGACACCTCGGCGGCGGCCACGGCCTCCTCCTGGTTCACCGGCAGATGCACCACACGGGCCGGCTGCTTCAGCGTGCCGGGCATCTGGCCCATCAACTTGGCGTAGGTGGCACGGCTGGCGGCCAGCGAACCCTGGGACGAGATGCGATCCGCCGTGGCGCTGGCCAGACGCGACTCGGACTGGCTGACGTCAGTGCGGGTCAGCTCACCCACGCGGAAGCGGTCGCGCGACGCTTCCAGCTGACGGGTCAGCACCTGTTCGTTATTGATGTTCAGTTCCAGGACGGCCTGGTCCCGCACCACGTCAAGATAGGCGGTGACGGCGGACAGCAGCACTGACTGTTCGGTGTCCAGCAGGCTGGCGCGACCAGCCTCAACCAGGTTTTCCGCCTGGCTGATGCCGGCCTGGATGGTGCCGCCGGCGTAGATGGCCTGATTGACGGTCACGCCGCTCTGGGCCGGATTCATGTGCTCAATGAAGCGGCCCTGGCTCAGACGCTCCTTGCCCACGTTACCATCGGCGGTGACGGTGGGGAGCATGGAAGCGCGGGCCTGCGGCACCTGTTCGTCCGTGGCCCGCTGGCCGGCGCGACCGGCTTCCAGTGTGGGATTGTTCTGATAGGCCTGGGTCAAGGCGTCTTCCAGCGTCTGCCCATGGGCCCCGCCCCCGGCCAGGATCAAGGCCAACGCCGTCAACGGCAGGGCGGCGGCCAGCCGACGAGCGCGCTTCACCCTATATCCGGTCCCCATGCCCTCAGCCCCATGTTCCGCGGTGTTCATTCGCATCGCCATTTTCCCCAAACACCTTAATAAATATTATGGCAAGGAGGCGGCGCCGCACCCGCGCACGTGGTAGAGCGCCACCCTTAATCCCCATCGCGCGAAAGCGCCTTTAAAAACACTCTGTAACATGTCGGCTGGGCCGGCATAGGTCCACTTAAGGCCATACCCGGGGGCCTGTCCTGGCAGGACCGCCCTTAGAACACGAACTCGGCGCGGCGCTCGAAGCCCGGCAAGGGCTGAACCGCCGCGTCGAACAGGATGCGGTGCGACACGACGCCCCCCACCTTGCGGTAATAGCGCGCCTCGCCCAAGCCGGCGGCATTGATGACAACCGCCGCCAGGCGGCCGCCCTCGGGCAGCTGGTCCAAAAGGCTGGCCGGCACCTCGGGCACGGACCCATCCACCAGGATGGCGCCATAGGGGGCCTTGGCGGCATGGCCGGCGGCCAGGTCGCCCTGCACCACGGTGACGCCGGCGACGCCGGACAGGGCCTTGCGCGCGGCCTCGACCAGGGCGGGGTCGCTTTCCAGCGCCACCACCGAGCCGGCCAGTTCAGCCATGATGGCGGCGGAATAGCCGGTGGCCACGCCCACGGCCAGCACCTTGTCGGCCCGGGTCAGGGACAGTTCCTGGACCAGACGGGCCAGCACCATGGGCTCCAGCAGGTAGCGGCCGGGGGCCACGGGCACATCCTCGTCGACATAGGCGACGCCGGCCAGCGCCTCGGGCACGAACCGCTCACGCGGGATGGCCAGGAAAGCCTCCACCACGAAGGGGTCGGTGACCTTGTTGGGGCGAATCTGACCCTCGATCATGTTGACGCGGGCGGCGGTGTAGTCGGCGGCCATGGGATATACCGATCTGATGGAAACGATGCGGAGGGGGCATGCGCCAGCCAGGCGACCCGCACATGCTTGAAAAACCAGGATCGGTATATATCGCCCCTGCCGCCGGATGACAATTGGCGCCTGCACCGGGCGCCCTCCCCGGGGACACGTCATCGAAACGTCAGAAAGCGACGCCAGCATGCTTGACCGCCCCGACCGGCAACGCTATAGAGGCGCCCTGCCCTGACCGCAGGCGCCGCTGGCCGGCCCCTCCGGTCGGTTCTCGTGGATGGCGCGGTGGCAGAATGGTGATGCAACGGACTGCAAATCCGTGAATCCGGGTTCGATTCCCGGCCGTGCCTCCAAATCCTCCTTTCAAATATTCTCCCCTTGGTGGGCTGGCCCATGGATGCCGGGGCCGGATCACGCCCGCTGATCGGCATCACCGTCTGCGCCATCGAATCCGGCCGCCACAAGTGGCGCCAGGTCGGGCGGCAGGGCGCCTTCCAAATGCATCAGGCGCACATGCAGCAAGGCGGCGATGGTCATGGCATCCAGGATCTCCCCCGAAAGCGCCATGGCCAGGGCCTCGCGCAGGGGAAGACGCCGCAGCACAAGCTGCTCGGTTTCCTCCGGAGCCACCGGCACGGGGGAGAGGTCCCAAGCCAGATAAAGATGGGCGTGCTCGTTGGTCATGCTGTTGGACATGTCCATGCTCAGGATTTCCAGCCAGCGACCGGCGCGCAGGCCCGCTTCCTCCCGCAATTCGTCGGCCGCACCGGCCAGGGGGCCAACCGCCTTGGGCCCCACCAGCGGAATGCCGCCCTCCACCATCTCCCAGCTATAGCGCCCGGCACCGAACCGCCACTGCCCCACCAGCCAGGTGTCGCCGTTTTGCGCCACGGGCAGGACACCGACGGCCACGGTGGTCAACTCCACCGTGCCATAGATGCCGGGGCTGCCGTTGGGGCGCAGCACATCGTGATGAAACACCCGCATCCAGGGAGTCTCATACCGCATCTCCCGCGACAGGACGGTCCAGGGGTTGGACAGCGTGTCGCTAGGACCACCAGGATGGTCGCCCGAGGGACCGGACGAGGGACAGTCGGATGCGGGGGGACAGGACATGATCGTATGAGGTCCTTGACGATGGTCAGCCGTGGCCGGCGCCCCAGGGATACGGCAAACCGCACCCGAGTTCACCCCCTATCCATTGCCGTCCCCTTCGCCATAACCCGCAAGGTGCTGATTCCCGCGCTCAGCCAGAGGGCCGCATCCACCTCCCGGGACACTCAAATCGGGGGACGTCACATTTTTTTCGAATTCCCCAAACAAAGGGGTTCCAATCCCAAAATCGCTTTGCTATATCACCGCCCACCGCAGCGCCGCTGACTGATCGGTCAAACGAAAACGAAGCAGGCGCGCTGATCCCAGGTAGCTCAGCCGGTAGAGCAGGTGGCTGTTAACCACCGGGTCGGGGGTTCGAGTCCCTCCCTGGGAGCCAATAGAGCCCCCGGAACCGCAAGGTTCCGGGGGTTTTTCTTTGCCCAATGGCTACCATCTCCTTGATCTATAAGAGATTCTAGAGCCGGCTGCGTTTAATTGAAACCACAGCCGGCTATAGTTGAGTCTGTCCGCGAGCAGCTTCACGCCCAAAGGCGATTCTGCCTTTGGGCGATCTGCTCTAGAGCGTCGATCCTTTAATTGGACGCATATCCTGCGGCCTTGAGGTAGTTCCAGCACTCGTCGGGGGCATAGAGGTCGCAGATATTCCCGACTGCTTTCCAAAGGTCATTGATGGTCCTGGCGCCGACGCGCCTGAGGTGAGCCTTGAGCTTTGCGAAGGCCATCTCGATGGGGTTGAGGTCTGGGCTGTGGGGCGGCAGGAAGAGGAACCAAGGGCCCACCTCCTTGAGGATGGCCTTGGCCTTTTCGCTCTTATGGCTGGCCAAGTTGTCTGGACATCGACGAGCGGGTCCAGGCCTTCCTGGGCCGTCCGCTGACGGGCGACTGGCCCTATCTGTGGCTGGACACCACCTATCTCAAGCAGCGAGAGGGCGGGCGTACCGTCTCCGTCGCCGCCATAACTCCGGACAACGTGATGTCCGTATCAGCGTCCGCCTGCCAAAGAAGCTTGCCTCGGCCTGCGATACTGCGATGCGTCTGAACGTCCTGGCCGGTAACCAGGTTCTTGCCGAAGCCGTCCCCCTGGTTCTCGCACATCACCGCCGTACTCGCCATAAGCCCCTTGGCCACCCCGCCGCTCACATAGCCCAACGTGCCAACCGTGTTGTAATTGCCGTAGGTGGTCTGCAGATCGGCGGTGAAATCAGGTGTCGGCGTCCGGCTGGTCACCTGGATCAGGCCACCGGTCGCATTACGGCCAAACAGCGTACCCTGCGGCCCCTTGAGGACGGCCACCTGATCGACGTTGATCAATGAAAACAACGCACCCGCTTGGCGAGGCGATGTAGACGCCACCACATACAAAGTGGTGGATGATCTTTGCTGGCGCGTAGCCCCCTATGTCAGCAATTGGAAGATAGGCGCACCGTGGCGCTGGGGTGATCGACACTCATCGCGAAGCGATAACTTCTGTGCCCGGCCCCATGAACACCGCGCCCGAGGCGGATACCAATATTTCAAGATTAATTCGGCAACGATTGTGACATCGGCGCTTCTGCTTCCTTTGCCGTGTGGTAATGTATAGTGCGCTGGCATGGCCCTTTTTCGGTATTGCTTCAGTGATGAGCATTGGCTGGCAATGGCGCGGGTGATCGATGTCGTGCAGACTGTACCGTGCTGGTTATTCTGAACCGATGGCGCGCCCTGGCTTATGACGAGGGAGACTGAGCATGAAGACGACGATCAGCATCATGGCGGCTGTGGTCTATTTCAGTGTCGCGGCGACGGCCCTGGCCTCCAGTCCAGGCACGGGCGCGGCGGGCATGCCCGCGCTGCCCCATACGATCATCCCTCCGTCGGCGGGAATGGAAGTCAACTCATACTCCCCCCCTTACTTGCCACGCGCGCCGGAACCGACCGGCATGACCGACGCCACCAAGGCCCGGTTGACGGCGGTCGCGCGGCGGGTGGACACGCTGATTGACCAGCACAAATGTAGAGAAGCCGCCAGCACCGCGAATCAGGGCGGCCCCGTCATGGCCGATATGGCCGCCAAGATCTGCGCGCTACGTTATGGCGACGCGCAATAAAGGTCAGACGATAAGCGCCTGAGGCTGCGCCGCCGCCTGCGCGGCCTGAACGATGCTGGCGTCGAGGGCGCCTTGTCCCTTGCGATAGGCGGCAGCGCCCTGGCGGCTGGTGATGCCGCCCAGCCCCACGCCGGCGGCGGCGGCACCCCGACCGTCACCACCGTCATTGCCCGTCGTCTGTTTCGCCTCCTGCCCCTGGGCGGCGACAATCCCGGCCTCGGCCTGGGCGGCGACCGCGCGGTCCTGACCGGACGGGTCCGCCGGCGCGAGCGCCGCCCGGCGCACGGTTTCAAGCTTGGTGATGGTCGCCTGGGGATCACCTTGCACCGACCCGATATCGATGGAGACCTCGCCGGCGGTGGCATAGTGCTGTCCATCAGGGCCGGTGCTGAAGCTGAAGGTTTCTGACCCGGCATAGGGGCCGCCTGCCGCCTTGTGCGCCGCCTCATGCGCCCGTACCGCCCGGTCGACCGCCTTCAGCTTGTCGACCTGTTGCTGCTGGGCATCGGTCAGCTTGCTGCCGTCGGCCGCCGTGCCCTTGCCTGCGGCGGCCTGCGTCGTGGATCCCCCGCCGCCAGACTGGGAAGCGTCATTCGGTGATCGGACCGCCGCCGGCCCGCTTCCCAAAGCACCCTGGCCATTCACCCCATAGGGATTGACCGGCTGCACCGGCTGGGTGGTATTGGTGGCAGTCCCTCCCTGCCCCGCCGTGACGACAACGGCAGGGGTTTGGCCGGAAAGGGCGCGCGTCCACAAGGGGGCCGCGGAAATGCCACCGATGGCGGACATGCCGATGCGTGTCGCATTATTCTTAATAATGCAACTATTTCAGCACCAACGGGCCGCGGACGCAAGACAAAGCCGCCCGCGCCCCTCTGGGTGCGGACGGCCCTGCAGCGTAAGCATCTGGAAAGTATCGCCATCCAGGTCCGGACAGCGACGATATGTCCCGCCCGGACCGTCAAGCGATCAGGCCCTTACCTCTTCAGATTGATGGTGTCCTGCAACAGGTCGTCGGCGGTGGTGATGACCTTGGTGTTGGCGGTGTAGGACCGCTGCGCCACGATCAGCTGGGTGAATTCCGACGCGATATCGACGTTGGAGCCTTCCAGGCTGCTGCTGGCGATATCGCCCGCGCCGTTGACGCCCGTGTCGTTGAACCGGGCCTTGCCGCTGTCCACCGTCTCGGTGAAGACGTTGCCGGTGGAGCGGGACAGGGCGTCGGGGTTGTTGAACAACACGATCGGAACCTTGGCGATGGTGCGCTGGCGGCCGTTGTCGTAATTGGCCAGCACGGTGCCGTCGGCGTTGATCTGCACGTCCTTGAAGGTGCCGGCCGGGCTGCCGTCCTGCACCTTGGAGGTGACGTTGATGCTGGTTCCGTCGAACTGGGTCAGGCCGGCGGGCTGGGCGAAGGTGCCAAGGTTCAGCACCATGTGCTGCAGGCCATAGCCGAAGTCGAAGTCGAAACCCACCTGGGCGGCGGAACCGCTGCTCTGGTCGGCGCTCACGGTGGCGTTGCCGGTGCCGATCGACGCCGTGTCCATATGGCTCAACGTGCCGGCCTTGGCGGTGGTGCCATCGGACAAGGTACCGCCAAAGGTCAGGCTGATATGGCCCGGCGTCTTACCGACCACCACGCCCGGCGTCGCGGCGGTGGAGCCGCCAGGGATGCTGGTGTAGAAGGCGGACGAGTCCGTGTTGCCGGTCAGGGTGATGGTGCCACCCGACGAGGTCGCCTGTACCGGGATGCCGGAGATGGCGTTGATCTTGGCGGCGATCTTACCGCTGATGTCGCTGAGGCTCGTCTCCGTCCCGTCGGTCGTATAGCTGATGGCCTGGGAGAAGCTGGTCGGCACCACCTGGGTGGTGGCCAACGTGGCGTCGTTGGCCTTGGTGGACAGCTGCAGCACGCCGCTGCCCGACGAGGTCACCGTGAAGGGCGAGTTGGTATCGGCCGTGACCTTGGCCGCGAGATCCGTCACCACCGACGCCACGTCGGGATAGTTGGCGATGTTGGCGTTGGTCATCTGCAGGTTATAGGTCGATGACCCCAACGTCACGGTATACAGCTGACCAACCGCGGGCGCGGTCGCCCCATAAAGGGTCTGGAAGTCATAGCTGTAGGTCGTCGGGGCGCCAGCGTTCAATGTCTCCACCGGCGTCACCGTCTTGGCTTGCGGTGACTGGATGGTGATGCTGTAGGTGGTGCCCACGTCACCAGGCTGGCCGGTGATGCTGATCTTCTCCACCTCCTTTGAGCCGGTGATATTGCCGATGTAGGTCGACTGGGTGGCCGTGTTGGTCAAGCCTGGCGAGTCCGCCTTCGTCGACACCTGGGTGAAGGCGGTGTTCACGGCGGTCGCCTTGACGGTGACGGTGCCGTTGGACGGCGTCGCTGTGAAATTGCCGCTGAGGGTCGCGTTATTGTTGATCAGCGACGCCAACTTCTGGACCACGCCGTTGATGTTGGAGAGCGAGCCGAGGTTCTGGGGCGTCACCGTGACGGACACCGTCGTCCCGTTGACGTTCATGCTGTAGACGTCATCGATGTTGATGGTGCTACCCACGAAGGTGGAAGCACGGACTTCCTGGGTGCTTGCCGTGGCGCTCTGCACCAAGGAGTCGGTAGCCGTGTGCGTGGTGATCGCGCCCGCCGACACGCTTTGGTCCAGCGTGAACGGCGTGCCGGCGGTCTTAGACGTCAGGCGCAAATCACCCGTGGTCGTGACGGCGGCCAGCACGCCGGAAGAGGTGTCGGCACCGTTGATCTTGTCGGCCAGCGCCTGGGCGATATCCTTCATCGAGCTGAATTGCGCGGCGTTGCTGGTGGTGATGCTCTGGCTATAGGTCGTGCCATTGACCACCACGGAGTAGGTGTCGCCAACATTGAAGCCGACACTCGGTGCCGTCGCCGCCGTGGCGAAGGTCACGTCACTGACCTGGGCGCGGTCATTCTTGCCGACCAGCAGGCTGGATTCGGTGACGGCGGCGGGGAAGCCGGTGCTGAGCAGCGACTGAATCGGCTGGGACCCCTGGGTACCATCGGCCGTGACGCCCAACTGCCAGGTATCGGCGGTGTTACCCTGCCGCCATGTCAGGTTCAGGTTGTGCGCCGTGCCGGCACTGTCATAGACCTGGATTTGGGTGGGGGTGACGGCGCCCGACGGGTCGGTGGGCAGGTTCGCCTTAAGGTCGATTTCCTTGGTCGGCACCGGGCTGTCGATGTCCGATTGCACCTGCACCGGCGTGGCCGAGGTGGCGTACAGGCCGGTCGTGCTGTCATAGGCGAAGCCGTTGAGCGCGAAGCCCGAGTTGTTGACCAAGGTACGGGTGGAGTTCAGCGAGAAGCTGCCGTCGCGGGTGTAGAAGCGTTCCGTCGATGCCGATGTCGTGCCATTCACCGTCGTCAGTTTGCTGACGCTGAAGAAGCCGTTGCCGCGGATGGCAAGGTTGGTCGGCGTATCGGACGTCGAAATCGTACCCGACACGTTGTTCACGTAGTTGGGCGAGGCATGGACGCCACCCGCCTGGTACTGGGTGCTGCTGGCGGAGATGACCAGGGATTCGAATGAGGTGTCGATGCGCTTGAAGCCCGTCGTCTGGGCGTTGGCGATATTGTCGGAGATGTTGCTGAGCGCGGTGGACTGCGCCTGCAAACCCGAAATACCGACGGACATCGAGCCGAAAATGCTCATGGTGCGGGCCCCCAGAAGAGCGGTTACGTATCTGGACCCCTAGGAAAGCAAAATGGATGCCAGATTGCGAAGATCGGGATGGTATCGCAGCATTTCCTTGACCCGCGTCGGGGCTGGCGAGGGCTCCATCACATAAGTGCCTGGTTTCCCTTGTCATTGCCTGGCTCGCCTGACTAAGGGCCACCCCCGGACATCCTTGTCCCCAAGCCAAGGCGGTGATCGCCCCGCCCTTCCCGCTTGGCAGGATGTGCCGGGGTGGGGCTTTTTTTCCTAGCTGGCACCAGCACTCGGCCGTTTCTTCCCGGTTCCCATCCGCCGGCGGGTTCGACCGCCTCGAAAAGCCCTGTCCCAAAAACGAGGAAAGCCGGGTCGGCATTCCCCCTTTTGGGGTAGCCGGCCCGGCCCTTCCTGGTCCGTTCCTGCGGGCCCTTTTGGCCCTTGACGCGTCGGAGACGCCGGGATCACGCGCCCGGCTTCACCGAGAATTCGCCGGAACGCACGCTTTCAGCCATGATTTCCAGGTATTCGGCGGTCGTGGTCTTGCCGTACTTGGCGAGGATGCCATAGACGGCGGCCATCACCGACATGGTGCCGATGGTGTCATAGGGCACGCCCTCGTTGGCGGCGTTCACCCAATAGGCGTTGAACTGGTCGAACAGGCGGACCCGCTGGGCCTCGTCGTTCAGGGGGGAAGCGATGGTGGCGTTGGCGAAGGCTTCGGCAGGCGAGTAGGCGTTCATGGCGAGATCTCCTTAGCTCAGGAAGTTGACAAGGGATAGGGAAGCGATTTTGCCGGCGACCGTGTAGGCCCCCTGCTGCTGGTTCATCATCGCCTGCAACTGCGCGGCGACGGTGGTGGGATCGACGTTCTGGATGGTGCCGATCTGGGTTTCGATGTCCGCCAAGGCGTTCTGGTGGCTGGTCGACGCCGCGCCGAGCACGCTCTGCGCGTTCACCGTGCTGGCGTCCAGCTGCCGGATCTGCGACTGCGCCGCCACGATGGTGGAGCGGGCGCTGCTCATCAGCGCGGTGTAGTTGCCGGGGTTGCTGACCGCCGACAGCATCTGCTTGATGCCGATGACCAGGTTCTGGATGGCCGGATCGTTGGAGCTGACCCCATAGGTCGCCTGGGTGCTGTCATCGACGTTCAGCGTGCTGGCGGCGTAGGCCTGCGTGCTCTGCGCCCCGCTGGAATACTGGCTGTCGTAGACCGGCAGCACCGGCGGTTTGGTGATCGACGTGCTGAACGAGCTGGTGTCCTGGAAGGGATCCAGCGTGGTGGAGGTGAAGCTGTTCTGGTTGGTGTTGTTTTGCACCACCGCCGTGGTGGCGAAGCGCTGCGAGCCGTTGCCGGTGAGCGTGATCGTCGCGGCACCGGTGCCGGTGCTGGTGATGGTGGCCTGGGCCGACGCCTTGGGATCCGCGTTGACCAGGTTCTGCAGCTTGTAAGCGACATAGCCCATGGCATCGCCGGCGACGATGGGCGGGGTGGCGGTCGGGACACCGTTGGCCTTCATGTCGGCCAAATCGGCCGAACTCATGACATAGCTGTAGGTCGTGGGGGCGTCCACCTTGTCATAGGTGACATTGTTGGCCGGATTGGCGCTATCGCTCGTCACATTGACGGTGTTGCGATTGCCCATCGTGACGGTGAAGACATCGCCCACGTCGACATTGGCGCCATTCAGGGTTATCTGGTCGATCTGCGACTGGGCCGCGACCGGGGGCACGGCGGTGGGATCGGCCGTCACCGCCTGCTGGGTCATGAACTTGGCGTAGGTCCCATCCAAGCCGTCGTTCGTGGCCGGGGTATAGGCGCTGGCGGGCGTGGCGGCACCGTCCAGCGTGTTGTTGTACCCGGGCTGGGTGTAGACGTTGGACTGGACATCGAAGGTATAGCCCGCATCCATGCCGGTGAACGTCAGCACGTTGCCCGAAACCGACGCCGTCACCGGTGGGTTCGGCTTCTGGCCGTTGGCGATCAGCGTCTGGTTGGGACCATTGATCTGTGACGCCAGGCCGTTGAGGATGTCGGACGGGCTGGTTTCGCTGCCGGTGGTGACATAGGTGTAGCGCTTGTCGCCCACGTACATTTCATAGGTGTCGCCGGCGACGCCCAGCGTGCCCTTGAAGGTCATCTTGCTGACCTGCTTGGTCGCGGACAGGTCGCCCACCGGCGCCGTGTCATAGCGGCTGCCGGAGAAGATGTAGCGGTCGCCAGCCTTGGTGTTCAGCAGGCTGGACAGCTGGGTCAGCGCTCCCTGCAGCAGCGCCTTGGGCGCCGACAGGTCGGGATAGTTCACGCTGAACGTGGCGCTGCCCGTGCCCTTCAGCTGGTTGATGTTCAGGCTGATGGCCGCGCCATCGCCAGGCCCACCCGTAATCTGAAAGGTCTGCTGGCCGTCATCGGGCGGAACCGTGCTGAGGTTCAGGGTCTTGGTCGACACCCCACCCATGCCGTCCGCGACGGTGACGTCATAGCTGCCGGACTTGCCGCTTTTGGACGGCACGGCGGAGACGGTATAGGTCGCTGCGGAGTTGAAGACCGACTTGGTGGTGTCAACCGCCAACCCCAGATTGCCGCTGTTTGACGCGGTGACGGCGGAAACGGTCGGCTTTCCGGCGCCCGCCGGGATATTGGCGGAGCTCAACAGGTTGGAGACGATGGTCTGCATCGACGACAGCGCCTTCTCCGTCGCGTTCACCTGGGTGGTGGCCGCCGTGATAGCGCTGGAGTAGCCGGTGCGCTGGGCATACTGGGCCTTCAGCGACAACAGCTGGCTGGCCTGCACCCCATATGCGGACAAGTCCTGCGACTTGATACCCGAGGTGAACTGCTGTTGCAGGTCACCCAGGGACGACGAGGTGTTGTTCATGCCGCTGAGCATAGACAAGTAATTGCCGTAGGTGCTTACGCGGGAGATGGTCATGTCACGGCCTGCGAGAGTGTGTCGAACATCTGCCCGATGACCGAAATCACCCGGGCGGTGGCCGAATAGTTGCGCTGCAAGACCTGAAGGTTCGCGACCTCCTCATCCATGTTGACGCCCGTCGAGCTGGAGTAGCGCGTCTGCAGGCTGGTCATGAAGGACGAGGTGGTGGTGGCTTGGGTGCTGACGTTGGACTGCACGGTGGACCAGTTGCTGGCCACGCCGTCGACCATGCCGCCGTAACTGACATTGTTCAGGGCCAGGCCATCGGCGGTCAGCGTGCGTCCGGTGGCGGTCATGGCGGTGACCATGGCGTTCACCGCCGATTGCTTGATCGTCTTGGTACCGTTCAGCAGGCTTTTGTTCACCGCCAGCGTGCCGGAGTCGCTGCCCGTGAACAGGCCGCCGTCCAGCTCACCGTCGTTGGTTGGCCCCGCCTTGTTGTAGGCGTCCGTGATGCTGGTGGGCTGGCCCGCCTGGGTCGCCCCGGTCAAGGCGCCGGCGATGGCGTCCAACTGCGAGTGCAGCTTGCGGAACACTTCGGTCGTGGGATCGGAACTGGCGGGTGCCGGAGAGCCATCGGCGACCAAGTCGAGCAGGCCGCCCAGCTTTCCGCTGCTGATGGCGGCGGTGATGTCGGCGCCGCCGGCGCCGGAAACCACCTTGCCGTCGTAGTTCAGCTGGGTGGCGGTACCGTCCACCAGGGTGGCGCCGGTGGGGGTGAACACGGCGATGGAGCCGTCATCGCGCGTCGTGGTGCGGATGTTGATCATGGAGGACAGATCACGCAACGTCGTGTCGCGTTGGTCCTCGAAGTCGGCTGTCGGCTGGTTGCTGGATTTCAGGTCGGCGATGGTCGCGTTCAACTGGTCGATCTGGGTCAGGTCGGTGTTGACCTTCTTGATCGTCTCATTGATGTCCGACTTGGCCTGCGTTTCCATCTGGCTCACGCCGGCCGACAGACTATGGACCGTCTGCACCAGCGCCTGGGCCTTCTGCACCACTTGGCTCTGCGCCACGGCGCTTTCCGGCGCGGCGGACAAATCCTGCAGGGCGGAGGTGAAGTCCTGCATCGCCTGTGTCAGCTTGGGCGTCGCGGTATCACTGGCCGACGTGGAGGTCGTATTGCCGAGCAACGTCCCCACCTGGCTCATGTACTGAGACAGGATCTGCTGCATCCCGTTCTCGGACGTCGTCCCCTGCAGCTGCGCCTGCAGGGCCACGTCCACCGAACGCGAGTACTGCGAGATGCTGACACCACTCAGCGGGTCGGTCGTCTGCGAAACGGTATGTTTCGTGCGATCCGCGCTGTTGGCGTTGTTCATGTTGTCTGAGACGACCTGAATGCCCGCCTGAATGACATTCAGGCTATTGGCGGCCGAATTCAGCGCGCTGAACAAACTCATGGACCGGGCCTCGGGGGGCGGGGAGTTCCGCACAGGGGACCGACCCCCATGGCCGATCCGATCCCCCTATACGCAAGCCCCGGGCCAATTGGTCCCTTGGATTATCGCCCTGGAATCATTCGTATTTTTGCAAACTACAGGAATTGGGTAGGGCGGCAATTTCTGCCGCCCGCATCTCCCTTGCCCCGCTCCCGCTAGGCAGGGATGACCGGGTCAGCGTGCCCCCTTGCCCGGATCCAAAACATCCATGGGATCCAAGACCTTGTTGCCCTGCCGCACCTCGAAGTGCAGTTGCGGGCTGGTGACGTTGCCGGTGGATCCCACGGTGCCGATACGCTGGCCGCGCGCCACCCGGGCGTTAGCCTCGACCATGATCTGGTCCAGCTGGGCATAGGCCGTCACCATGCCGTCGGCATGCTGGATCAGGACCAGATTGCCAAAGCCTCGCAATTGATTGCCGGCATATTTGACGACGCCGGCATCGGCGGCCACCACCGGGGTACCGGTGGGCGCGGCGATGTTGATGCCGTCGTTATACTGCCCGCCGGGCTTCGCCCCATGGGTGGAGATCACCTGGCCGGTCACCGGCCAGAGGAAGCGGGCGCCGCCCTTGGGCAATGGCGACGGCGCCGTGGGCACCGCCGAAGACGGCGGCACGGACGGGCCGGCCGCAACGGCGCCGGGCGACGATGGAACCGACGCCGGGGCCGGCGACGACTGTACCGGCGGCGTCTGTGCCGGGGCTGGAGACGGCACCGAAGAAGGTGCCACCGGCTCCGACGAGGCGCCGGGGGTCGCTGGAGCCCAGCGGGCAGAGGGGGCGACGGTGGCGCCGGGTGGAATGGTGGCACCGGTGCTGCCGGTCGGCACGGCGGGCGTGGCGGCAGGGGCGGACGCGGACGGCGATGCCAGTTCCTGGCTTTCCACCGCGCGCCGGGGGGCCGTGGTGACGGGTGGAACGGGGCCGGTGCCGGCCGGCGCCACCGTGACCGTGCCCCGACCGCCGCTGGTGGCCGGTACCGATGCGCCAGGCCGCGCGGCCGGCGCCACCGCGACACCACCGGCGGGAGCGGCCCCTGAATAGGGCAGATTCAGCGTCTGCCCCACCCGCAGCAGGTAGGGGGGCGCCAAGCCGTTCAGGCGTGCCAACTCATTGCTGTCGACATTGAAGGTTCGGGCGACACCGTACAGGGTATCGCCCGGCTTGATCACGTAGGTGTGGGGCGTCGGCACCACCAACCGCTGCCCCGGCACGACGGTATAGGGGGGCTGTAGCCGGTTCTCCTCGATGAGGTCGCGCAGCGGGATGTTGTAGCGCTTCGCCACGTCGTAGATCGTCTCCCCCTTGGAGACGAAGATGACGTTGGACGGCGTGGGCGGCGGCGTGACCACCGGCGCCGGCTCCGGCCGGGTGCCACAGGCCGACAGGCCCAAGGCCAGGCCGGCGGCAAAGGCGCCCTGGATCAGCAGACGGGCGAGCGGCGAACCGGGCTGGCCGCCCACGGGCGCCAGGACTGGGTTCGACGGGACGACGGGACCGGCGGGCCGGTGGGAAGTGTTCAGGGCCATCGCGCTTTGTCGTTCGAGGGGAGGCATCACGCCCGCTGATGGATAACTTCGGAAAAATCCGGCGGAATTAGGGCTGGCGTGGGCACGGCCCCCTGCTCCACCCCTGGTCCCGCTTCTGCGGGCACCTCGGGCAACAAGGGGACGAAACGGACGGGCCAGAGCTGTTCCCGTTCCACCCCCGTCTCCGTCTTGCGCAGGCGCACCACGTGCAGGCTACGCCGGTCGGGGCCCAAAGGTATGACCATGACGCCCCCCACGGCAAGCTGGTCCATCAGGTCCGGCGGTGGATCCATGGCCCCACCGGCGGTCACCAGGATGCGCTCGAATGGCGCCGCCTGGGGCCAGCCGCGCATACCATCCCCGTGACGCGCGGTGATATTGTGCAGGCGCAGGGCCTGGAAGCGCGCCTCCGCCTCCGCCAACAGCGGGCGGTGGCGTTCGACGGTGTAGACCCGCCGGGCGATCTTGGCCAGGACGGCCGCCTGATAGCCGGAGCCGGTGCCGATTTCCAGCACCTTCAGCCGATCGGACAGGTTCAGGGCCTGGGTCATCAACCCCACCACCATGGGCTGGCTGATGGTCTGGCCATGGCCAATGGGCAGGGCCGTGTCCTCATAGGCCTGGTCATGGAAGGTCGGGGGCACGAACAATTCCCGGGGTATCAGCTCCATGGCGCGCAAAACGTCCGTGCTGCCCACGCCATTGCGGCGCAACAGCATCAGCAGACGGATTTTGCGCGCAGCACTGCTCACCCGAACACCCCCTCCAGCCGCGCCAAGGTCTCGTAATGCGTCAGGTCCAGGTGGATGGGGGTGACGGATATGCCGTCCATCGCCTCCACCACATGGACATCCGTGTCTTCGGGAACGCCCGACAGGCCCCGGGCCGCACCGATCCAGATGTACGGCCTGCCGCGTGGGTCCATACGCTCGAACAGGTCGTCACCGGCCTTGCGATTGGCGTGACGCACCACATGGATGCCGGTGACCTTATCCGGATCCACCGCCGGGAAATTCACGTTCAGCAACACGTGCGGCGCCCAGGCGACGGCAAGCCCCTTGCGCACCACGTCCGGTCCCCAGCGCTCCGCTGTTGCCCAATCGGGGTCCCGTCCTTCGCGCAGGCGCTGGCTGAAGGCGAAGGCGCGCACGCCCAGCAGCGTCGCCTCCATGGCGGCGGCGACGGTGCCGGAATAGGTGACGTCCTCGCCCAGGTTCTGGCCGTGGTTCACGCCGGACAGCACCACGTCCGGCCGCCGGTCGGCCATCAGGTGGTTGACCGCCAGCAACACGCAGTCGGTCGGCGTGCCGTCGACGGTGTAGCGCCGGTCGGACACCCGCTTCAGCCGCAGGGGCCGGTGGATGGTCAGCGAATGGCTGGCGGCGGACTGTTCCGCGTCCGGCGCCACCACCCAGACATCATCGGTCAGTTGGCGCGCGATACGCTCCAGCGCCGCCAGGCCCGGGGCGTGGATGCCGTCGTCATTGCTGATCAGGATGCGCAAGGGGCGGCCGCCGACCATCTCAACCACGAACGATGCGCTCCAGCCCGTTCATGTAGGGGACCAACGCGTCCGGCACGCGGATGGAGCCATCAGCCTCCTGATAGTTCTCCATCACCGCCAGCAGGGCGCGGCCCACCGCCACGCCCGAGCCGTTCAGGGTGTGGACGAACTGGGTGTTCTTGTCGCCCTTGGCGCGCCAACGGGCCTTCATGCGTCGTGCCTGGAAATCCCCACAGTTGGAGCAGCTGGAGATCTCGCGGTAGGTGTTCTGACCCGGCAGCCAGACCTCGATGTCATAGGTCTTGGCGGCGGAGAAGCCCATGTCGCCCGTGCACAGGGTGACGGTGCGGAAAGGCAGGCCCAGGCGCTTCAGCACCGTTTCCGCCGCCTCGGTCATGCGCTCATGTTCCGCCACCGACTGGTCGGGGGTGGTGATGCTGACCATCTCCACCTTGTAGAACTGGTGCTGGCGTATCATGCCGCGGGTGTCGCGGCCGGCGGCCCCGGCCTCCGCGCGGAAGCATGGCGTGCGCGCCGTCAGGCGCAACGGCAGTTCGTCCGCGTCCAGGATGCTGTCGGCCACCAGGTTGGTCAGCGGCACCTCGGCCGTCGGGATCAACCAATGGCCGGTATTGAGGCGGAACAGATCCTCGGCGAACTTGGGCAGCTGGCCCGTGCCGAAGGCGGCCTCATCCCGCACCATCAGGGGCGGCGACACCTCGGTATAGCCGAACTCGGTGGTGTGGATGTCCAGCATGAAGTCGCCCAGCGCGCGCTCCAGCCGCGCCAGCGGGCCCTTCAGCACGGTGAAGCGGGCGCCCGACAGCTTGGCGGCACCGGCGAAGTCCATGAAGCCCAGGGCTTCACCCAGATCGTAATGTTCCTTGGCGCCGTCGATGGCCGGCGGGGTGCCGACGCGGTGGCGTTCCACGTTGTCGTGTTCATCCTTGCCCGGCGGCACATCGGCGGCCGGCAGGTTGGGGATGGTGGCCAACAGGCCGTCCAGCTCTTCCGACAACGCCTTCTCGGTGACCTCGGCCTCCGCCATGCGCTCTTTCAGGCTGGCGACCTCATCCATCAGCGGCTGGGCGTCCTTGCCGTCCTTCTTGTAGGCGCCGATCAGCTTCGAGGCCTCGTTGCGGCGGGCCTGCATGTCCTGAAGCGCCGTCTGCGCCGCGCGGCGGCGGGCGTCCAGGTCCAGCACGACGGCGGACTGGGGCGGCAACCCGCGGCGGGCAAGGCCGCCGTCGAAGGCTTCGGGATTGTCGCGGAGAACGCGGAGGTCATGCATGGCAGGCTTCTTGGAAGACGGTGAAACGGTATCCCCGACTTATAAGCGGGAAGCCCCATCGGGGTCCAGCCCGCCCGGCCGCCCAACATGCTGGGCCCTCAGCTTTCCTTAGCCGGCGGCTTTCCTCAGCCGGATGTGCCGCCGCCATCGGCCTCGGCCGCCTCGGCGCGGGCCTGTTCCCGGGCGCGGGTGCGCTCGATCCGACGCGCGGCGATCACGGAAATCTCATACAGCACGATCATGGGGGCGGCGAGCGTGGTCTGGCTGATGGGGTCCGGTGGGGTCAGGATGGCGGCCAGCACGAAGATCAGGACGATGGCGTAGCGCCGCTTGGACGCCAGCTGATCGGCGGTCAGGATACCCACGCGCACCAGCAGGCTGAGCAGCACCGGCATCTGGAAGGCGATGCCGAAGGCGAAGATCAGCGACATGGCGAAGGACAGGTACTGCTCCACCCGCGTCTCCGCGACGATGGGCAACACGCCGGCCCCGCCCGTCTGCTCGAAACTGAAGAAAAACTTCAGGGCCGTCGGCATGACGAAAAAATAGACCATGCCGGTGCCCATCAGGAACAACACGGGCGTGGCGATCAGGAACGGCAAGAAGGCCTTGCGCTCATGCCGATACAGGCCGGGCGCGACGAACTTCCAGATCTGCTGGGCGATGATGGGGAAGGACACCAGCAGCGCCGCCCACAGGGACACCTTCACATAGGTGAAGAAGGCCTCGGTCGGGGCGGTGAAGATCAGCTTGCGTTCCGCCGCCCGGTCACCCAGGGCGCTGATCATGGGCATCAGCAGCCAATCATAGATGCGGCCGGCGAACTGGTAGCAAACCAGGAACGCGACCAGGAGCGCGCTCAGGGAGACGATCAGGCGGTTGCGCAGCTCGATCAAATGATCCAGCAACGGCATGCGCGACGCGTCGATCTCGTCTTGGGTGGGTTCGGCCATGGGGGGTGCTGGCCCTTCAGGATTTGATCTGGGCCGGCGCCTCGGCGCCAGCGTGTTCGGAGGGGGCGTGTTCGGGAACGGCGGGCGGGGCGGCATGATGCACCGGTCCGGCCTGCGGCGGCGTCACTGGAACGGGCTCGGCCGCAGTGTCCGGTGTCGACTCCGGCAGGATCAGGGGCATGGCTGGTGAGCCTATGGCCGGCAGTTCGGGCTCGGCGGGGTGGGCATCAACCGGCGTTTCCGACACTGGGACGGCAGCCTCAACCGTGGGCGGCGTCACCTCGGAGGCGGTCAACGACGCGGTGGGGTTGATCTCCAGGGCCTGACGCACGCTGTCGGTGGGGTCCACCATCTTGGTGACCTCGGCCGTCAGGTCGAACTGAGCCACCTTCTGGGCCTGCTTGCGCAGATCCTCCAGTTCCGCCTGGCGGACCATCTCATCCAGATGGGACTGGAAATCGCGGGCCAACAGGCGCGCTTTGCGCATCCATTTGCCAGCGGTATAGAGCGCCACCGGCAGATCCTTGGGTCCGATGACGACAAGCGCCACCACACCGATAAGCGCGAGTTCGGACCATGCGATATCGAACATGGGCGGCGTGCCTTATTCCCGACGATTCCCTGGCCGCCCGGAGTCCCCACCGGGGTGGCATACCACCCCGGCCGTTCCGGCACGACGAATCCGTTCCTGCCCCACACTGGCCCCCAAGGCCGGTGCCGGAACCGGCTCAGCCCTTGGAAACGGTGTCCTTGGGCGCGGAGGTCGTCGGCGCGTCGGTATGACCGTCGATCGAGCGAGGCGCGGACGCATCGCCCTCTCCCTGTTCGTTCAGGCCGGCCTTAAAGTTCTTAATGCCCTTGCCGAAGTCGCCCATCATGCGGGGCAGACGGTTGCCGAACAGCAGCAGAGCGATGAAAAGAACGATCAGCCAATGCCAAATGCTGAAAGAGCCCATGGGTGGGTCCCGTGTCCTGAAAAAAGGTGTACGTCAATAGCGACGCCCGTTAAGGCGCGGCACTATGGCATGGCCGTACGGCCCGCCGCAATGCTCCGCACCCCAGACATGGGAACGAGGGGTGGCGGATTTAAGAGGCGCCCCCTCGGCCGGTCCAGGTGAGCGGGGGGAATCGGTAGACCAGATGAGGGTAGGCCTGTTCGGCATGAAGCCGTCCCTCATGACTCCATTCCTCGACAGCTTGCAAAGCGCCCAGACACGATCCTTGGAGGGGATCATCGAAGACAATATAGCCGCCTTCAGGGTGAAGCTTAGGCTGGATGGTACGGATGCAATAACTAACAGCGCTGTAGATGTCGCAATCAATGTGAACGGCCGATAGGGCTGAAATATCGCGCAAGAGAGTCGGCAAGGTATCCTGAAACAGGCCCTTGATGATCTTGATGTTCGTCAAACCCGTTTCGGCAATGTAATTTACGACATCCTCATATGAAGCATCATCAAAATTTCCCGCAAAATGGAGGTCGAGCACCCGATCAGTGGGGGGCATGCCGCTGAAGGTGTCGAGCGCGTAAATGGTGGCATTGATCCCCAGCCTGCGGGCGACATTCGCCATAAAAACGGCCCCTCCCCCCCGGTAGCTGCCACACTCCACAATATCGCCGACCAGGTGAGCGGCGCCGTACTTCATGATCAGAAATATGTTCATCAGCTTGCTTTCGGTCAAAAGCGACCTGCCGCGCGCAAGTTCGAAACTTTCCAGATAAACGGGATCGTTTTTAATTAAGTTCCTCAGATCACCAAATTCAAGCCCCCATCCCCGGGTATATCCGGCCATCACGTTGCGGCCGTTCGCCAATGAAACTGCTGTATTTTCGTGCAAGCTTGACAGATAAACGTCCAACTCTTCCAAATTGGCGGCGTTTTTAACCACGGAGACTTGAGAGTAATGTGTATCCATTATTGTGTCGCTCGGGTTGATATTGCCAACATCGCAGACGTATGCTCCTGAAGCATATAGTATATGCCCAAGGGCACCAACCTCCTGTAAGGCATGGCCGAAGGCGCCTCGTGACTCAGCGATGTCGGCCGCCGTTGTTGTGGCCGCATGAAATCCCCGCCCGCCGACTGTCACCAGGGCTTGACGGACGGCGCCGGCTAGCGTCTTTGCCGCACATGATTAAAATGTCATACGAAGGTAAGGTCCGGTGATGAGTGACAGCCGCATTCCCTCCGTGCATGTCATCGGTGGCGGCATGGCCGGCAGCGAAGCCGCGTGGCAGCTGGTCCAGGCCGGCGTGCCCGTGGTGCTGCATGAGATGCGCCCGGTGCGGGGAACCGAAGCACACCAGACGGAGCATTTCGCCGAGCTGGTCTGCTCGAACTCCTTCCGCTCCGACGACCATGAGTACAACGCCGTCGGCCTGCTGCATGAGGAGATGCGTCGCTGCGGGTCCCTGATCCTGGCCTGCGCCGATGAGCACAAGGTGCCGGCGGGCGGCGCGCTGGCCGTGGACCGCGACCGTTTCGCCGAAGCCGTGACCGCCAAGCTGACCTCCCACCCGTTGGTCACCGTGGTGCGGGACGAGGTGGCGGGCCTGCCGCCGGAGGACTGGGACAGCGTGATCGTCGCCACCGGCCCCCTCACCTCCCCGGCGCTGGCCAACGCGGTGCTGGAATTGACGGGTGAGGCGCAGCTGTCGTTCTTCGACGCCATCGCCCCCATCGTCCATTTCGACAGCATCGACCTCAGCAAGGCCTGGTTCCAGTCGCGTTACGACAAGGTGGGACCGGGTGGAAACGGCAAGGACTACATCAACTGCGCCATGGACAAGGCGCAGTACGAAGCCTTCATCCAGGCGCTGATCGATTCGCCCAAGACCGAGTTCAAGGAGTGGGAGAAGGACACGCCCTATTTCGAGGGGTGCCTGCCCATCGAGGTCATGGCCGAACGCGGCGTGGACACCTTGCGTTACGGCCCCATGAAACCGGTGGGCCTGACCAACCCCCACGATGAGCGCCGCCCCTATGCCGTGGTCCAGCTGCGCCAGGACAACGCGTTGGGCACGCTCTACAACCTCGTGGGCTTCCAGACCAAGCTGAAGCATGGGGAACAGGCGCGGGTGTTCCGCATGATCCCCGGCCTGGAAAACGCGGAGTTCGCGCGGCTGGGCGGCCTGCACCGCAACACCTTCCTGAACAGCCCCCGCCTGCTGGACGCGACCTTGAGGCTGAAGGCCGCCCCGCGCCTGCGTTTCGCCGGCCAGATCACCGGCTGCGAGGGTTATGTCGAAAGCGCGTCCGTGGGCCTGATGGCCGGCCGCTTCGCCGCCGCCGAACGGCTGGGCAGAACCCTGCCGACGCCCCCCGTCACCACCGCGCTGGGCGCCTTGCTGGGCCATATCACCGGCGGGGCGGAGGCGGAAACCTTCCAGCCCATGAATGTGAACTTCGGCCTGTTTCCCCCGCCCGAGGAGCGCGACGCCCGGGGCCGCGACCTGCGCGGCAAGGAGCGCAAGCTGGCCTACTCCCGCCGTGCCCTCAACGATTTGGCCGGTTGGCTGGGATAATTGCCGCTTGTCCCAGCCGCCTCGGCTGGTGTCACCACCGCCCGCTGAAGGCCGCCCAGCCCAGCCGGGCGGCGCGCAGGCCGTCGGGGCGGAGCAGATCGGGCGCCAGCGGGTCGTACCCGGCCTTGGCCAATCGGTTCAATGCCGCGCCGGCCAGCCGCGCCGGCAGCAGGGCCGGCACGGCGGCGCGGGGAACATGCCGCCGCAGGCGCCGGGCGGCGGCCAGCTCCGCCCGCGCGGCACCCGCCACCTCCTTGGCCACGGCGGCCAGGCCCGGCTGCGGCTTCAGTTCGAACAGCAGCGGTTCGGACGCCGCGTACTTGTCCATCAGATCCAGCGGCATGCGGGAGCGATGGCCGCGCGCCAGGAAGGGCACGGCCCGAAGGATGCCGGTCAGGGCCCAGGCCCGGCCGACATGGGCGGCGACCGTGTCCACCACCCCTTCCGGCGGAACGCCCAGCACCTGCAGCGCCAGGCGCACCAGCGGGGCCGACGTCACCTCCGCGTAGTTCACCAAACACGCGAGGTCGGCTGGCGTGGCGTCGTCCATGTCGGCTTCACGGGCATCGACCAGCAGGTCGAACTGCGCGCGGTCCAGGCCATGGCGACGCACCGCCTGGGCCAGGGGCTGCACCACCTCATGCCGCCGGGGCTCCCCCTCATAAATGCCGGCGATGCTGTCCCGCCACCATTGCAGGCGGATCTGGCCCAGCATGGGTTCGGTCACCACCTCGCGCGTCTTCGCCACCTCATGATTGAAGGCATAGAGCGCGGCCAAGTCCTCCCGCCGGTCCGCCGGGGCGAACAGCAGGGTGAGGAACCGATCCGGATCCTGCCGGCGGACGGTTTCCAGGCAATAGGACAGGGCGGGTGGGGACGCGGTCATGGGATGAATTTCCGGTGTCGGGCGGGCTCGGCCGAGGCCGGTGCCTTTATGGACCGCCGGCACCGGCGCTGACCAGCGCCAGCTTCATCCCCCGCCCCACTCCCTTCCCTCCTTCGAATCCCTGGCCCAAATGCCGCCGCGCCGGTCCTTACCCCAAACGCGGGCTTCATCCGGCGGCCAAGCTCTGGCACTGTGTCCCGGCCCGCGTCCCCGTTGCTATCGGACAGAAGACCACCCATGGCCGACTTCCGTATCCAGACCGCCCGTACCGGACGTATGCCCGCGGCCCCCCGGCGCCCCCCTGTCCAGGGCGGCTACGCCTCGGCCTTGCGTCGGGTGCCCAAGGCCATGCGCCGCCACGCGGCCGCCTTCGCCTCCTTCCTGAAGCTGGCGCACGACATCACCGGCGACGCCAACCTGGAACCCGAGGCCAAGATCGCCCAGCTGGACGCGCTGGAGCGCGCGTTGGTCAGCGGCGGCGGCGTGCCGTCCTGGCTGGCCCCCGCCCTGGAACTGAAGGCCAGCCTGGCGATCACGGGGGGCTCCTCCCTGCATGCCCGGCAGTTGTTGCAGGCCTTCCGCCGCGATGCGGAGGGCCACAGTCCGCGCGGCTGGGGCGACGTGCTGACCGCGTGCCGACTGGCCGCCAACCCGGTGGGCCATCACATCCTGGAGCTGTACGGCGAGAGCACCGAGGCGCTGGCCGCCACCGACGCGTTGTGCACCGCCATCCGGCTGCTGCGGGTGGTGCAGGAATGCCGGGACGACTGGGTGCGCCTGGGTCGCTGCTATTTTCCGCTGGATTGGTTTGACGCCGTGGGCGCCAGCCCGGAGCATCTGGTGGAGCATCGCGCCACCCCGGCCGTGCGCGTGGTGCTGGACCGCATGCTGGACCGGATCGACCGCCAGCTGGAACATGCGCGGGCATTGCCCGGCGCGCTCCGCGACCCGGGCCTGCGCATGGAAACCGCGGTGTTGCTGCACGCCGCCCGCCTGATGGCCGGTCGCCTGCGCCGCCGCGATCCGCTGGCCCAAGGCATCAGCCTGGGGCCGCTGGCGAGAGGCTGGGTGATGATCCGCGCCCGCCTGGCGCTGGCCCGCAGCATGGCCGGCATGGCCCCGGCCCCGCCGTCCGGTCCGCCCGCCGATCCTGACGCCGACGGCGGTCAGGGAACGGAACAGCATACGCGACAATAACGTTAATCTTTCCGCCCCCAAACCGGTTCTATTCACTTCCCGGGATGGGAATGTTCATGATACCCCCTTCCTCCGGGTGCGGATACCAGGCTGCGGGCGGCTGCCTTGTTGTGACCGCGCCCACATGCCCCGGCGTATCGGTCAGGGCATGATCTCGCCCGAAGAATAACGGTCCCGGTGGACCAGCGGCCCCCGCATGACGGCCGCCTGCCCACTCCCCGAATAACCCCGTAGAAGACGAGGAAAACCATGGCTTTCGAACTTGCCCCTCTGCCCTACGCCAAGGACGCGCTGCAGCCCTACATGTCGTCCGAGACGTTGGACTTCCACCACGGTAAGCACCACAACGCCTACGTGACCAAGCTGAACGAGCTGATCGCCGGTACCGCGTTCGAGGGCCAGAGCCTGGAGGACATCGTCAAGGCGACCGCCGGCAAGGCCGAGTCCCAGGCCATCTTCAACAATGCCGGCCAGCATTGGAACCACACCTTCTTCTGGAACAGCCTGACCCCGAAGGCCACGGCCATCCCGGGTGAGCTGGAGAAGCGCATCGTCGCCGACTTCGGCAGCGTCGAGGCCTTCAAGAAGGCTTTCGTGGACGCCGGCATCGGTCAGTTCGGCAGCGGCTGGGCCTGGCTGGTGGAAGACACCGCGGAAGGCAAACTGAAGATCACCAAGTCGGCCAACGCCGACACGCCGCTGGCCCACGGCCTGAAGCCGCTGATCACCGCCGACGTGTGGGAACACGCCTACTACATCGACTACCGCAACCGTCGCCCCGACTTCCTGAAGACCTTCGTGGACACGCTGGCCAACTGGGAATTCGCGGCCCAGAACCTCGGCTGATCGAACTGGGCATCGCCCAGGGCGGATGCCTATGTAAGAACCCCGGCCCCCTCAGGGAGGCCGGGGTTTTCTTTGTCCGGACCGTCTCGATCAGGCCAGGAATAAGGCCGTCGCCACCCGCCGGCCTTCGGCCAGCAGCACATTGTAGGTACGGCAGGCGGCGCCGGTGTCCATGGCGTCGATGCCGCCCAGTCCCCGCTCCTTCACCAATCGGCGCAGGGACGAGGGGAACAGCTGCATGGTGGGGCCGGTGCCGAGCAGCACGATTTCCAGCGGGGGCTGTTCCGCGATCAACGCGTCGAAATCCTCCGCCTTCAGGCTGGCGAAATCGGCCACCGGCCACACCAGGGTGCGGTCGGGAAAGACGAGGATGGGCGTCTCATAGACGACGTTGCTGACACGGAAACGGCCGGGGCCATAGGCGTCGATCACCTGGCGGTCGGCCGGGATCAGGGGGGTGATGTCCATGGGCGTCCTGCCCTCCCACGAATGAAAAAAGGCCAGCGCGCATGATCCTCAGGGATATGGACGCTGGCCTTTCAACTGGCATACGGCGGCGGTGGTTTCGATCCCGCCGCCGGACCTTGTGCCTATTTGGAGTCGGTATCGGCCTTGGCCGGCTCGGTCTTGGCCAGCACGGTGGTGATGGTGCTGCGCAGGACGCGGAACTTCACGCCTTCGCCGGCGTCGATGGTGACCTCGTCATTGTCGCCAACCTTAACCACGGTGCCGATGATGCCACCACCGGTGACGACCTTGTCGCCACGGCGCAGGGACTCCAGCATATTCTTGTGTTCCTTCATCTTCTTCTGCTGCGGCCGCATCAGGAAGAAGTACATGACCAGGAACACGGCCGCGAAGGGCAGGATCTGCATCAGCGTACCGGCATCGGGACCGGCGCCGCCGGTGGTCTGGGCCTGGGCGGTAGACACGAACATGGGACGGTTGCTCCAGCGTGCGGACTATCAAAGCAACGGGGGCGGACATGCCCGCGTTTTCGCCGCGACTATACCGACCGCCGGCCATGTTGCAACCCAATCTCAGCCCTCCACCCGGCGCGGGTTGCCGCCCGCCACGCATCCCCGTACCGTTCGCCGGTTGAATAGGCAGGCCGCCGCCCAAACGCATCCCTGCCCCCGGGGCTCACGGACAAGGGCGGCGATAAGAAGCAGACAGAAGGAAACTCCCCCGTGACCGCGACCGCCGACTCCGCCTTGCTGCCGCTCCTGGCCCGCATCGCCGACGCCCTGGACCGCCTGGCCCCGCCGCCGCCGGCCCCCTTGGATCTGCACGCCGCCGACGCCTTCGTCTGGCACGCGGAAGGCGACACACTCTCGCCCGTGCCCGAAGTCTCGAAAGTGGATATCGGCCTGCTGCAGGGCGTGCAGCGCCAGCGTGACACCCTGCTGGAGAACACCCGCCGTTTCGCCCTGGGTTTGCCCGCCAACAACGCCCTGCTGTGGGGCGCGCGCGGCATGGGCAAAAGCTCCCTCGTCAAGTCGGTGCATGCGGCGGTGAACGAGGCGGCGGGCCAACCCGCCGGGCATGGCCCGCTGGCCCTGGTCGAAATCCACCGCGAGGACATCCCGTCCCTGCCCCGCCTGTTGGCCGTCGTGCGCGGGAGCGACCGCCGCTTCGTCCTGTTCTGCGACGACCTGTCCTTCACCAACGACGACGCGCACTACAAGTCGCTCAAGGCCGTGCTGGAAGGCGGGGTGGAAGGGCGCCCGGCCAACGTGGTGTTCTACGCCACCTCCAACCGCCGCCATCTCATGCCGCGTGACATGATCGACAATGAACGGTCGACGGCCATCAACCCCTCCGAGGCGGTGGAGGAAAAGGTCAGCCTGTCCGATCGCTTCGGCCTGTGGCTGGGCTTCCACAACTGCGACCAGGACACCTATTTCGCCATGGTCGACGGCTACGCCGCGGCGCTGGGCCTCACCGTGCCCGCCGAGGAACTGCACGCCCGCGCCGTGGAATGGGCCGTGACCCGCGGCAACCGCTCCGGCCGTGTCGCTTGGCAGTTCATTCAGGACATCGCCGGGCAGGACATCGCCGGGCAGGACATCGCCGGGCAGGCCTGAGCCGCGACCATCCGCCCGCTCGACGCCGGCCATGGCCGGCGTCGAGCCTTTCCCGGGAGACGTTGGCAACGGATCGGGAGCCGACGTCAAGGCGACTTCCCTTCCCTGTCATGTAACGGTTTGCAGCTTCCGATTCTCAGGGGTTTTCGCCTTGCAAGGGTGGTTAACAGCGCCGCCCATTACTCAACACCCCCAAGTTTTGCGCCTTTTTTGCCATTCCAAGGGGGGGGCCACTTCTTTTCAATACAAACAAGAGAAATTCGGTTATAGTCCGCTCAACAAAACCTGCAACAAGTGACAAACAACGCCAGGGCTGGACATGACACAACCGATATCCGATTCCAATGACGACCTGCAGATCATCGCCCTGACTGGAAAGATCGTCACGAGCTATGTTGCTGGAAACACGCTCGCGCCGACCGCCCTGCCGGATCTGATCAAGCAGGTGCATGACACCCTGCGTCGCCTGGTCACGCCGGAAGAGGTGGTCGCCACACCGGCGGAGCCCTTGACCCCGGCTGTTCCCATCCGCAAGTCGGTCACCCCCGATTACATCGTCTGCCTCGAAGATGGCCGCAAGCTCAAGATGCTGAAGCGCCATCTGCGTACGGCCTACGGTCTCTCGCCGGAGGAATACCGCGTGAAGTGGGGCCTGCCGTCCGACTATCCCATGGTCGCGCCGAACTATGCCGAGCAGCGGTCGGGCCTGGCGAAAGCCATTGGCCTGGGCCAGCGCTCCCGGACCGAGGGCAAGCCCAGCGGCAAGCGCCGTCGGGGCAGCGCGGCGGCCGAGTAAGGCGTCAGCGCCAAGTGAAGAAAAAGGCGGGCCGCTGTGCCCGCCTTTTTCTTTTGGCGTTCCTGCGGCCTCATACCAAGGGCATTTGATCGTGACCGGTCAAATGCCCCCTCAAACGCCCGGCGCCGCAGTCGCGGGCTACAGCGGCACGCGTCAAAACCTCCTGCCGCTGGTATCATCCCCAGGATTGGCGGCTATCATTTCGCAGCCGTCATGATCCCTCATGGGGCGCCAGCCTCTTCTGCACGCCCCGCGCGTCGGTATCCGGCGCAGCGGGCGCGGTCGGTGATGGCAACGGCCGCAACTGAAAACGCTCCCCCTCCGGGACGGCGATACGCGACAGGTCGTAGGTGGCCAGCGCCACGCGGTCCAGACGATCCACCGTCATCACGTTCCACACGCCGTGCGGCCTGCCCTCCAGCGCCCGCACGGCCAGATCCACGGCGATGCGAGCCTGCAGGATGGGGGAATCCGACGCCGCCAGCTCGACCGTGCCACTCCGCACCAAATCGGCCACCACATCGGTGGCGTAGGTGGCCACAAGGTGGGTGTCGTGGTCATGACGGGACCGCAGATAGTTGGCGGCGGCCTGGATGGCCACGGCGTTGCCAAAAACCACGTCCACGTCCGGCGTATGGTCAAACAGGTCCCGTACCAGATCCATCTGCGTCGGCAGCGCGGTGGCGCCATAGCCACCGTGGACAACCGCCACGCCCGCGCGCCGCAGGGCGGTAAGCGCCGTCACCTCCATGGCGTCCGCCCACTCCGCCCCCCTTGGTCCGGGGAGCCAGCCCACCTTCAGCGGCCGACCGGCCGCCATCTCCCATTCCGGGCGATGCTCCAGGATATACTCCGCGCCATAACGGGCATTTTCCCGGAAGTTGGCCAGGATGTGGGCGGTGACATAGGGCGAGCCGATCCCGTTGATGAGATCGATCAGCGGCCGGCGGCTGTCGGCGATGGCCGCCACCTGCCCGTCCAGGCCGCCCGTGGTGATGGCGGCCACGATATAGGCGTCGGCATTCAGATCACGGCAGGCGTCCAGCTGGGCCTTCTGCACGTCCAGCTTGTCATAGCCACCGGCCTGATAGATGCCGACCACCACACCCTGGCGCTCAGCCTCCCGCGCCAGGCCCCAGGACACGCCCCACCAGAACTTGTCCTGCGTACCGGGCAGCAAGGCGCAAATCCGCCAGGGACGCGCCGCGCCGGCCAGGGGAACATAGGGCGACAGCTGGCCGTCACTGGCCACGGGCACCGATGGCCAAGCGGCCGGCACCGGTGGCGTCAGACTGGCCGGGGTGACCGGCGGAACGCCCCCGCTGGCGGTCAGCCCGCCGCTGGTCAGGACGAGCACGGCAAGCATTGGCACCAGCCGCGGCCGCCACGCCCGGCCGCCCCGGCGCCCGTCGCCCCAAATCTCCATGCAAATCCCCGCCGCCATTCAACCTTATGCTGACATCCCGCGCCCGGTGATGAAAGGCCGATGGCAGCGGCTTCGCCCAGTCGCAGGGTATCCGCCCCATGAAGCGTACCAACAGCCGACATCAGCGTTTGCCGCCCATCGCCGAGCCGCAGACCTTTCCAGGCGCCGGAAGCGACTCCAGACAACATCCCGGGCCGAACGGCTTGGGCCCCGGCGGCAGTTTGAGGACACCCCATGACCCTGCAAGCGGCCATCGCCACCAACCGATTCGGCCTGGGCGCCCGTCCCGGCGACATGGCCCAGGCGCAATCCGATCCCCGCGGCTGGCTGGAAGCCCAACTGGCCCCGCCCACGGCGCTGCCACCCGAACTGCGGGAGGTGGAGGACAGTGCCACCCGGCTGACGGCGACATACGCTGCCCGCAAGGAAAAGGATGAAGAGGCACGCAAGCCCCTGCGGGACGCCTTGCGCAACGCCTATCGCGGTGACGTGGCGCGCCGCACCCGCGCCGCCATCACCAGCGACGTCCCCCTGCGCGAACGGCTGGTGCACTTCTGGTCCAACCACTTCACCATTTCCACCAGCCGGCCCATCGTCGCCGCCGCGGCCGTGCCGTATGAGAATGAAGCCATCCGCCCCCATGTCCTGGGGCCCTTCGCCGACCTGCTGCTGGCGGTGACCCGCCATCCGGTCATGCTGGCCTATTTGGACAACGCCGTGTCGGCCGGACCCGAGAGCGTGGCCGGCATCCGGCGCCAGCGCGGCCTGAACGAGAATCTGGGCCGCGAGTTGCTGGAGTTGCACACCATGGGCGTGGATGGCGGCTACAGCCAGACCGATGTGCGTGAGTTGGCCCGCATCCTCACGGGGTGGAGCGTCGCGGCGGAACGCGACCGCGATACCGGCACCTTCCTGTTTCGCGCCAATCTGCACGAGCCGGGCGACAAGCTGCTGCTGGGCCAGCGCTACAACGAGGATGGCATGGGCGAAGGCCTGCTGGCCCTGCAACGCCTGGCCCGTCATCCCGCCACCGCCCGCCACGTCGCCACCAAGCTGGCCCGCCACTTCATCGCCGACGAGCCGCCGCCGGCGGTGGTGGCGGCGCTGGAAAAAAGCTACCGCGACAGCGACGGCCATTTGGGGGAGGTCACCCGCACCTTGCTGCGGCAGGACGCGGCCTGGGCGCCGGACGCCCGCAAGGTGAAAACCCCGACAGAACTGGTGGTTTCCACCGCCCGCGCCCTGGCCGGCGCCCTGGCCGGCGCCCTGGCCGGCGACGTCCACCCCGTCGCCACGGACGCCGGGCCCGACCAGGATGCCGCGCGCGCCGATCCCGCCCTGCGCTCCCTGGCGTTGCTGGGCCAGATGCCCTTCGCCGCCCCCTCGCCCGCCGGCTGGCCCGACCAAGCCGCCGACTGGGTGGGGCCGGAGGCCATGGTGCAACGGGTCGACTGGGCGCTGACGGTGGGGGAGAAGCTGGGCGACCGCATCGATCCCCGCCAGGTCGCGGAACAGGCGCTGGGCCCCCAGGCGAGCGACGCCACCCGACAGGCCGTCGCCCGGGCGCCCAGCGCCGCCGAGGGCCTGGCCTTGCTGATCTCCGCCCCCGAATTCCAGCGGCGCTGAAGGAGTGCCCGTGTCATGACCATTCTGAATCGTCGCCACCTGCTGGCCCACCTGGGCGGGGCCGCCACCTTGATGGGCCTGTCCCCCATCCTCCCGCCCCGGGTCGGCTTCGCCCGTACCCTGGGCGACCAGCGCTTCGTCCTGATCGTGCTGCGGGGCGGCATGGATGGCCTGGCCGCCGTCGCACCGTATGCCGACCGGGATTACGCCAGCCTGCGCGGCCGCCTGGCCCTGCCTGATCCCAACACCCAGGGCGGAGTGCTGGATCTCGACGGCTTCTTCGGCCTGAACCCGGCACTGGCTGAAATCCACCCCTGGTACAAGGAGGGTCAGTTGCTGGTGGCCCACGCCGTCGCCACCCCCTACCGCGACCGCAGCCATTTCGATGGCCAGGATTTGCTGGAGAACGGCACGCTGACACCGCACGGCACGGCCTCAGGCTGGCTGAACCGCGCCATCGGCGAACTGGGTGGGGGGCGACTGGACGGTTCTGGCGGCCGGCGCCTGGGCCTGGCCGTGGGCCAAAGCGTGCCGCTGGTGCTGCGCGGTGGTGCCCCGGTGGCATCCTGGGCACCGTCGCCGCTCAAGGAGGCGGACGGCGACTTCCTGGACCGGGTGGCGGCGCTGTACGCCAATGATCCATTGCTGGCCAACGCGCTGAAAGCCGGCATCGACTCCGCCAGCATGGCCGATCATGCGCTCGCCGCCGACGCGGACATGGGAATGCCCCCCGGCATGGAAGCCCCGATGGAGGGCGGCGCGACCACGCCCAAATCCCTGCGCCTGGACCCCACGCAACTGGGCACCAGCACCGGCCGCCTGCTGGCCGACCCCGGCGGCCCACGGGTGGCGGTCATGGATCTGCAAGGCTGGGACACCCATGTCCAGCAGGGCACGACTGCGGGGCGCTTGGCCGGCGCCCTGGGCAACCTCTCCAAGGTGCTGGTGGCGCTGCGCACCGGATTGGGGCCGGCCTGGCGGCAGACGGTGGTGGCGGTGGTGACGGAGTTCGGCCGCACCGCCCGCCCCAACGGCACCGGTGGCACCGACCATGGCACAGCCACCGCCGCTTTCCTGGCGGGTGGTGCCATCCAGGGCGGCCGGGTCCTGGCCGACTGGCCCGGCCTGGCCGATGGCCGGCTGTACCAGGGCCGCGACCTGGCCCCCACGCAGGACCTGCGCGCGGTCATGAAGGGCATCCTGCGCGACCATCTTGGCTTGGACCAGGCGGCGCTGGACAAGGCCGTCTTCCCGGGCGGCGGCACGCCCGCGCCCCTTCGCGGCCTGATCCGCACCTGATCCCCCCCGAGTCCCTAGCCGCCACCCCGCCGAACGCGCTATCTCTGGGCGGGGACGCCACCATCGGGGCGGGCGGGGCGGGAGCATAGGGTATGACGGGTGAGGCACGGGCCTGGGTCAGGCTGCCCTCAAAGCGCCATCTGAACCTGCTGGCGCCCACGCCGCTGGACTGGGATGACGAGGACCTGGCCATGGGGCTGGCCCGCACCTATCGCTGGGGCGGCCATTCCCGCTGGCCCCTGCCCCTGTCGGTGGCGCAGCATTCCCTGACCGTGCTGGCCCTGGCCCGTGCCCAGGCGGAAAGGCCGCTGAGCCCGGCCGCGGAACTGCGCGAATTGCTGCACGACGCCGATGAGGGGCTGCTGGGCTTTGACGCCATCTCTCCGCTGAAACCTTTCCTGGGGCCGGAATACAAGGCGCTGGCCACCCGCCTGGAGGGGGCGATCACCCTGCGCTATCAGATCCCCGCCTGGAACCCCACCACCAAGAAGACCCACAAGCGGGCCGACCGCGTCGCCGCCGCGAGCGAAGCGCTGCATGTCGTCGGCTGGTCACGGGAGGAGATCCGCCGCACCCTGAAGATCCCCTATCAACCGCTGGACGACGATCCCCTGCATGCCGACTACGCCGGGACGCCCTGGGAACCCTGGCCCGCGGATTTGGCGGCGGAGCGCTTCTTGGCGGCGCTGCGCGCCCTGCTGGACAAGCGGGACGGCCGGGCATGACGATACCGATCCTGACCCGCGCCCGGGCAGCCGTCGCCGCCGGCCGTGCCGCCGAGGCGGAATCCCTGTACCGCCAGGCCCTGGCCGGTCCCGAGGCCGCCGCCGCCTGTCGGGGCCTGGCCGACCTGCTGGCCCTGCAAAACCGGTTGGAAGAGGCCGCCAGCCTGTATGAGCGGGCCCGTGCCCAAGCCCCTCTGGATGGCCCCGGTTGGCTGGCGCTAAGCCTGGTCCACGTCGCCCTGGGGCGCGAGGCGGAGGCACTCGCGGCGGCGGAGCACGCCGCCGCCCTCCTGCCGGCCGACGCCACCGCCTGGGCCACCGTGGCGGAGCGGCGGAGGCGGGCCGGCCGCATGGCTGAGGCCGGCGCCGCCTATGCCCACCTGGCCGCCGTGCCCGGCGTGCCGGCATCCCTGGCCGCCGACGCGGAAAACGGCCTGGCCATGGTGGCCAGGCACGACGGCCGGGCCAAGGCGGCGGAGGCGCATTGGCGGCGCGCCATCACCTTGGACCCCACCTTCGCCGGCGCCTACGCGAACCTGGGCAACCTGCTGCTGAACCAGCGCAACCTTCCCCGGGCCCTGTCGGCCCTACGGCGGTGCCTGGAACTGGACCCCACCCAGGGAAGCGCCCGGATGGACCTGGCCCTGGTCCTGAAGGGGCTGGGGCGCGGGGACGAGGCGGAGGCGGCCCTGCGCCAGGTTTTGGCCGAGGCCGGCGCCAATCAGCGGCTGGCCAACGACGCCGGCTTCAACCTGGCCCGCCTGCTGCTGCTGCGGGGACCGGGGGATGAGGCCTGGACCCTGAATGAAAGCCGTTGGAAAGCCAGCAGCTTCCCCTCCGTCCGGCGCAGCTTTCCCGTGCCGGTGTGGCGGGGGGACAATCTGCTGGGCCGGACCTTGCTGTTGTGGGGCGAACAAGGTCTGGGCGACGAGATCATGTTCGCAAGCCAGGTGCCCGATCTGGCGGCCGGCCTCAGCGAGGCCGTGCGCGCGGCGGGCACGGCGATCCTGCTGGAATGCGATGCCCGCCTGGTGCCACTGTTCGCCCGCTCCTTCGCGCCGGTGACGGTGGTCGGCCGTCCGCCCCAGGGACCTGGCGAGGATCAGGCCGACCACCGGACGCGCACAGCCACGGCACAGCTGCCCACCGGCAGCCTGGCGCGCTATTGCCGCCCGCATCTGAGCAGCTTCCGTGGCGCGCGCCCCTATCTGACGCCCGACCCGGACCGCACCGCGTTCTGGTCCGGCCGCGTTGGGGCGTTGGGGCCCGGGCTGAAGGTCGGCATCTGTTGGACAAGCGGCCTGATCACGGCGGACCGGGCGGCCAGTTACGGCGGCCTGGAGGACTGGATGCCTCTGGCCAAGGTTCCCGGAATCCATCTGATCAATCTGCAGTACAACCGCGATGCCGTCGTGGAGGAGCTGTCGCGCGCCCAGAGCCGTGGCCTGGCCCTGACCGACTGGCACGACCTGGACCTCAAGAATGACCTGGACGGGACGGCGGCGCTGATCAGCGCCCTGGACCTGGTGGTGACCGCGCCAACGTCGATCGGGGAGCTTGCGGCGGCCCTGGGCGTCCCCACCTGGCGCCTCTCCAATCCGCGGGATGACTGGAGCGCGCTGGGAACGGCGGTAAGGCCCTGGTTTCCCGCCATGCGGGTCATCCCCCCCATCGGGGGGGAAACGCTTGCCGTCACCCTACGCCGGGTGGCGGGGGAACTGCGGCGCCTGGCGGCACCGGTGGATGCGCCAGTCCCCGCGCCGACGCTGGCCCAGGCGTTGGCCTTGCACCAAAACGGCCAGGTGGCGCAGGCGGAAGCGGCATACCGCCGCCTGCTGACCGACGCGCGGGATCAGACGCGGGGCGATACCCTGCACCTGCTGGGCCTGCTGCTGCATCAAACTGGCCGCACGGCGGAGGCGGAGCCGTTGCTGCGGGAGGTGCTGCAGGCCGAGCCCGGCTTCTTCGAGGCGTGGAACAGCTTGGGCGCCGTCCTGCTGGCCCTTGGGCGGCGGGACGAAGCCGCGGACGCCTGGCGCGCCGCCCTGCGCCTTAATCCCGGCTATGACAAGGCGGCGGCCAACCTGGGGCGGCTGATGTCCGGGCCTTGAGCGGAACACTCAAACTCGCCCGCCGCGCCACCGCAGACAGCTCCCGGCTTCAAAACAGCGGCAAAGCTGACGCCAGTTCTCGTCCGTGGAGCCGCCAACGAGCGCCCTACGGTCAATCCAACCCCATCAAAAGCCATCCAACGGGCCCGGATCAGCGTCGCCAACCAAGCCCCAAATCCACATTCCCCATGGCCAGTGCTCGTCATCCCCCGGCTTCGCCCAGACCGGCCTGTGTGAGGTCGCGGTCGTGCCCGGTAGCACCCTCGGCACAACGCGACCTCACAGAATCCTCCAGACTCTATTTAAGCCAGTGGAGTGATTCGGCAGCGCCGATTTACAATCAGAGATGCTCACGCACCAGCGGATAGAATTCCCGCTCCTCAAGCTCTATACGCTTCTTCAATGCGGTGAGAATACTGGTCGTTTCCGATGCGAACTTGCTCAAATCCTTCGAAATGGAATTTGAATTCCAGACTGCGACATATTGAGCGAAAGCATCCGCTATGCCCAACATTTCCGCCTGCATCCTCTTGGCCGTCGACTGCAGATCGATGTTCGCCGAGGTCACGGCTTTGGGATAAACGAACTTGTCTTCCATCGAGAGATGGAAATTCAGCTTGCCTGACAACTCGATCAGGATCTCGACGATTTCCTGGACGGGCGCCGGTGATTCCTCAAGCTTTTTCTGTAATTGCTGGGCGAGCCCCAGCGCTTCCTGGTGCTGCTTCACATAGGGAACGATATTCATGAACTTGCCTTCGCAAAAATAAGGTTGGCCGCAGGTTATTTGGTGGTGTAGCCACCATTCACCAGAATAGTCTGACCAGTCATCCACCAGCCATCGGAAACCAGCAAACGGATCCACGGAACGATGTCTTCCGGATCCGTCAGCCCGGTCTTGGAGCGCGCGGAGAGCGCCGCGGCCGTCTTGTGGTAGGCTACGGCGTCGGCGCCCTCTGCGGGATAGAAGAACGGGGTATCCATCGGGCCGGGGGCGATGGCGGTGACCGAGATTCCGCGGTCGCCCAACTCTTTCGCCGCAGCCCGGGTGAAATGCTCGACCGGCGCCTTGGTACCGGCATAGCTCGAATAGAAAGGGGTGAAAGCCCCGAGCAGGGAGGTCACGACCGATACGATCTTGCCCTGGTCGTTGACGTGGCGGCCGGCCTCCTTGAGGAAGAAGAATGCCGCCTTGCTGTTCACGGCGCTCATCTCATCGTACTCAGCTTCCGAAATCTCGGTCATCGGCTTCTTCAATACCTTGCCAACGGTATTGATCGCGATGTCGGGGCGCCCAATGGCGGCGGCGGAATCAACGAACAGCTTCTCCACCGCCCTGGCCGATGTGAGATCCGCCTGGAAGGCGACAGCTTGCGCTCCCGCAGCCGTCAGCGCCGCCAGGGTCGCCTCGGCGTCCGCCCTGCTCGACGCGCTGTTGTAATGGATCGCGATCGCTTTGGCGCCGTGGGAGGCAAGATCCCGCGCCACAAGCCCTCCGAGGTTCTTCGCGCCGCCCGCGATGAGGACCGTCTTTCCCGCAATGCCATGGTCGGCCATTGATGCGCACTCCCCGCATATCCGCGGCGGCGAACCGCCGCCTCATTTCGGAATGCAGGATAGCGTCTAGATTCTGCCTATAAAGGCCCCATTTCGAACATAACCTGTCGAGTATTCTGCATAATAGGAGATAGCCACGACATGGATCGCATCGACCTGTTCCGCATTTTCATCCGCGTCGTCGATTGTTCGAGCTTTACCCGGGCGGCGGATCTGCTCGGGATGCCGAGGACAAGCGTCTCGGCGGCGATCCGGGAATTGGAAGGAAAGGTCGGGACGCGCCTGCTTTACCGCACCACGCGTAGGGTTTCGCCCACCCAGGATGGCATGGTGATGTACGAACGGGCCGGCCGCCTCGTCACCGATGTCGAGGAGGTGGAGGGCCTGTTCCGCCAAACCGCCACCCGCCCTTCCGGCAAGATCAGGATCGACGTTCCCGGCCGCATCGGCAGGCTGATCATCGCACCCGCCTTGCCCGGTTTCCTCGACGCCTATCCGGAGATCGACATCGATCTGGGTGTCGGCGATCGCGCGTTGAACCTCGTCGAAGAGGGTGTCGATTGCGTGTTGCGCGTTGGCACGCTCGCGGCTTCAGGGCTGATCGCCCGCCCGCTCGGCAAGCTGCCTCTCATCAATACCGCCAGCCCGGCCTATCTCGCACGCTTCGGCACCCCCCTCACGCCTGCGGACCTGCGGGATCACTGGGCGGTGAATTATGCATCCCCCACCAGCGGCCGGGTGGACCATTGGCAATGGATCGAAGGGGGGAGCGAGAAGTCCCTCCCGATGCGGGGGCGCGTCACCGTCAACAGCGCCGAAGCCTATATCGCCTGCTGCCTTTCCGGGCTCGGCCTGATCCAGATTCCGGCTTATGACGTCAGGCACCATCTGGAGACCGGAGCCTTGACGGAGGTCATGCCCGATTATCGCGCCGCGGCGATGCCGATGACGCTGCTCTATCCGCAGCGGAGACACCCGTCCCGCCGCCTCCAGGTCTTCGCCGATTGGTTGGAACGGCTACTTTGGCGGGAACTGGCGGCAATGCCCTAGGGCCTGGACTCATAAACACTGGCACCAAATTCTGGCCGCGACATCACCATCCGGCCGCTGAGGCCGAAGTGTGAATCGGCGTGGAATAAGGACCCCGTATGAGGGGTGATCGGCGTCCAATCGGGACCCCTTTTGTGCGGGTTCATACTGGCTCCCATGGCAATGGCGGGAGCCTTGATTGGGATGCTGATAGTGGAGACGATCGCGAAGATCCGGCGCGCCTATTTTGTTCAGCAGAAGCCGATCAAGGCGATCTGCCGTGAACTGGGTTTGTCGCGGAAGGTAGTCCGCAAGGTGCTTCGTTCGGAGGCGACGGAGTTCCGGTACGAGCGGACGGCGCAGCCCCAGCCGAAGATCGGCCCGTGGCGGGAACGGCTGGACGCGCTGCTATTGGCCAATGAGGCCAAGGCGGCGCGTGAGCGGCTGACGCTGGTGCGGATTTACGAGGAGTTGCGGGGCGCCGGGTACGACGGCAGTTATGACGCCGTGCGGCGCTACGCCCGTTCCTGGCAGAAGGGGCGCGGGGCGTCGCAGGCGGCTGCCTATGTGCCGTTGAGCTTTGCGCCGGGGGAGGCCTACCAGTTCGACTGGAGCCACGAGGTGGTGTTGATCGGCGGGGTGACGGTCACGGTGAAGGTGGCGCATGTCCGCCTGTGCCACAGCCGGATGCTGTTCGTGCGGGCATATCCGCGCGAGACGCAGGAGATGGTGTTCGACGCCCACGACCGGGCGTTCGCCTTCTTCAAGGGCACCTGCACACGCGGCATCTATGACAACATGAAGACGGCGGTGGACACGATCTTCGTGGGCAAGGAGCGGGCCTACAACCGGCGCTTCCAGCAGATGTGCAGCCATTACCTGGTGGAGCCGGTGGCCTGCACCCCGGCGGCGGGATGGGAGAAGGGGCAGGTGGAGAACCAGGTGGGCCTGGTGCGGGAACGGTTCTTCACGCCGCGCCTGCGGGTGGCGAGCTACGAGGAACTGAACGGCTGGCTGCTGGACCAGTGCATCGCCTATGCCAAGGCGCATCGGCATCCCGAGCAGCGGGACCGCACCGTCTGGGAGATGTTCGAGGCGGAACGGCCCAGCCTGGTGGGTTATGCCGGGCGGTTCGACGGCTTCCACGCCACCCCGGCGTCAGTGTCCAAGACGTGCCTGGTGCGGTTCGACCACAACAAGTACTCGGTGGCGGCCAAGGCGGTGGGGCGCCCGGTGGAAGTGCGGGCCTATGCCGACCGGATCGAACTGCGCCAGGACGGCCAGGTGGTGGGGACGCACGCGCGCTGCTTCGGCCGCGACCGCACTGTCTACGATCCCTGGCACTATGTGCCTGTGCTGGCGCGCAAGCCGGGGGCCCTGCGCAACGGCGCCCCCTTCAAGGATTGGGTGCTGCCCACGGCGCTGGACCGGGTGCGGCGCAAACTGACGGGCAGCGACGACGGCGACCGGCAGATGGTCGACATCCTGACGGCGGTGCTGAGCGACGGCCTCCCGGCGGTGGAGGCGGCCTGTGCCGAGGCGTTGCGCGAGAACGTCCATTCCGCCGCCGTCGTCCTCAACATCCTGGCCCGGCGGCGGGAAGCGGCGGCGCCGGCGCCCATCCGGACGCCCGCCACGCTGATGCTGCACCAC
>NZ_JACIIZ010000005.1 GCF_014205765.1 Nitrospirillum iridis
ACCTGCGCCTCGAACAACGCTGGCACCGTCGCCGGCGGCACCGGATGCGCCGTGTCGTTCCAATCAATCAACAGTTGCCGGCGCTCCTCCGGCGAAAGGAGGTCCAGCCGCCCAACCGGCGCCTCGGGCGAGGACACCATCGCCGACAGAACCTGCAGGAACCGGGCGCAATGGTCGGTCAAGTCCTGATCTGTATAAAGTGCCGCGTTGGCCTTGAATTCGAACCGTAATCCTGCCGTCTCCGAGCGCTGGTAGACGAAAAGCGACAGATCCTCGATCGGGCCGTTCTCAAGATTATGCGTTGTCGTCGGGTGACCCGCGAAGCGCAGTTCGTAGTCAAACGCCATGATATTGACGCTCGGGCCGTACAGGCGCCTTTGCGTCCCGGCCCATTGCAGATCGCGCCGCAACGCCTCGCTTCGATACCGCTGATGGCGCAAGACATGTCGGGCCTCGCCCGCGGCCTGCTTGACCAGATCCCGAAAGGTCATATCGGGGCGGACGTGCAATCGCAAAGGCAACACGTTCGACATCATCGCCGGCACGCGCCGCGCCGCGCCCCCGATCCGGGCCAGCACGGGCAAGCCGAGTATAATGTTATCCGACGCGGTGAAGAGATGCGTATAGGCGGCCATCGCCGCTATGATCACCTGTGGCCAGGTTGCGCCCGCGCTGCGCGCGACCGATCGCAATTCGTCGAGAACGGAGTCTGGCGGATGTAGAGTGCGCCGCACAATACCGCAGGCCGCAGCCGGCGGCCCCTCGACCAGAGTCACGGGTTCCGGCCGATCGGCAAAGCGCGCGGTCCAATAGGCTTGATCCCGCCTGAAATCGTCCGAGACGCGATACGACGCATCCGCGGAAAGGAGAGCCCCCAGCGATCCGAATGGGCTGTCCTCCGGGCGCCGCTCCTCGGCCAGGGCCGAATACACGCCGGCCAAACGCTGGGCAATCAACGCCGCGCCGTAGCCATCCTGGATGATATGATGATAGCGCTGATACCAGAGGTAGTGATCCGATTCCAGGCACAATAAGGCATAACAAAACGCAGGGTCTCTCTTCAACTCTATGGGTCTGCTCAGCTCCGAGCGCATCCAGGATTCGGCGGCGGCCCGGGGATCCGGCGCCGCCGAAAAGTCGATTTTGACCAGAGAACGGTGCGGTATCGGACCTATGAATTGCGCCAGGCCTCCGTCACCCGTTTCGAACCGCAAATGCAGCGTCTGGCTCTCGGATATGACTTGGTCCAATGCTCTTTCAAAGAGTCCCGAGTCGATCGGGCCGTGGATCTCGATGTATTCGGCGATGTTGTAATTGGCTGTGTCTTCGGCAATTTCCAGGGCCAGCCAAATGCCGAGCTGTGCCGCCGACAGCGGTTGGAGAAAAGGGCGAGCGTCGTCCATTATGGATATGGTCCAGTCAATGGGAACTCCACTCTCAATAAATTGAAGAGATTATTGGGGTATTGAGTATACCTGTCGCGAATAGACGCGTCGGATACGCAGGCGCCAGCCGCTCGCGCTCGCCTCACGGGACTCCGAGCGAGCGAGCGTAAGGGAACAACGCAGCCCGGGGCGTGAGACCACAGGCATCATACCCTCACCGTTTTGGTGTAAGTTGGTAAACTATTCTCTTTAAAATGGCATAAACGTCCTTTCGGCTCAACAAGAATGTTGGTTCCCCGCACCGCTTGGAATGAGGGCATCGCATCGCACCCCAGCCGTTAAGTGAACCGCCCCGTCTTTACCGGAGGGTAAAACCCTCAGAGGATGCCCGTCATGGTAGAGAAGAAGAACACATCGCCCTACTCGCCAGAGTTCCGTGAGCGCGCGGTTCGGATGCTGGACGAGCATCTGTCTGATTATCCGAGTGTATCCGTGGCTTGCCGGGAGATAGCGGCCAAGCTGGGATGTTCGGGGGACAGCCTGCGCGTATGGTGGAAGCAAGTGCGTCGCGACGGCGGGATGGAGCCTGGCGCCACCACGGCGGAGAAGGCGCGGATCAAGGAATTGGAGCGCGAAGTTCGTGAACTTCGTCAGGCCAATGAGATCCTGAAGAAGGCGTCGGCCTATTTTGCGCAGGCGGAGCTCGACCGCCCGTTCCGCAAATGATTGAGTTTATTGAAGCGCATCGCGCTGATCATGGGGTCGAGCCGGTCTGCCGGGTTCTGCCGATCGCCCCGTCGACATATTATCAGCATGTCGCCGTGACCAGAGCGCCTGCCAGGGCGAGCGCTCGCGCCCGGCGCGATGCTGATCTGAAGGAAGCCATTCGGCAACTCTGGGAAGATAATCGCGAGGTTTATGGCGCCCGCAAGGTTGGGCACGGCGTGATGCGCGAAGGGTGGCATGGGGCGCGCTGCATTGTCGAACGCCTGATGCGTCAGATGGGATTGAGGGGCGTTATCCGGGGCAAGAAGGTCATCACGACCAACCCGGACACGTCCAGGCCATGCCCCGATGACAAGGTCAACCGGCAGTTCCAGGCTGACGCCCCCAACCAACTCTGGGTTTCTGATTCCACCTGTGCGCAGACGTGGAGTGGAACAGTCTATGTGGCTTTTATCATTGATGTTTTCGCCCGCAGGATTGTGGGCTGGAAAGTGTCGGCAACCATGACCACCCAGTTCGTGCTTGATGCTCTCGAGCAGGCAATTTGGCAGCGAAGGCCAGCGGGGAACAAAGCCTTAATCCACCACTCGGACCGCGGATCGCAATATCTGTCCATCAAATACACGGAACGCCTTGCACTGGCAGACATCGACGCCTCGGTCGGCACCGTTGGCGACAGTTATGACAACGCCTTGGCCGAAACGATCAACGGCTTGTATAAAGCGGAGGTCATCCATCACCTCGGGCCATGGAAATCCATGGCGCAGGTGGAATGGGAAACACTGAATTGGATCGACTGCTACAATAACCGCCGGCTCTTGGCCCCAATCGGCTATAGGTCGCCGGCCGAAGCCGAACGCGCCTTCTATGCAAATCACGACGAGCTCGATATCGCCGCTTGATCTTTGAACCAATCACTCTCCGGTAAAGACGGGGCGGTTCACTACTACGACCTCGGCTGACTTCCCGCTCCGGTTCGACACCGTCACCCCTTCAGGCATAAGGCGGGATCTCCCCAGGTAAGAACGCGTTCCTTCACCACACAACCGACGGATTTACGACACCGACCCTTGATCACGAGAGCTTCGCGGTCTCTGGCCCGCTCGCCCTGGTCGGCACCGCCTTCTATCCGGTTCTTGTCCATCGGCCCGTGGTTGCGCTCCACGCTTCCTCCCCACATTCGGTCGCCCTCATGCAGTTGCGCTTCGCTTCGTTGACCGTGATCAGCTTACGACGGGACTCTCGCCCGCAGGAACGCGCCCATGCTGGGCGCACCAAAAGCGAAGGCGGCCCCCGCAAGGGCCGCCTTCATCACGTCGTCGGCGACACCGTCGCCGGGTCAGAAGCGGAACTTGCTGACGAAGCGGGCATCGTAGCCGATGTAGCCATGGCGGCTTTCGCCACCCAGTTCCAGGCCGATATCGGAGTAACGGTTGCCAGCCTGGACCGTGAGGCGGGCGATGGGGCCACCGCCCACCATGGACTGCGGCACCAGGGTGAAGCTGGACCCGCCGGCGAAGTTGGCGGTGGTGTCACCCGCCCCGTCGCCGAACACCTGCTTCCAGCCCACGGTCAGGGCCGGCTTCCACTGGAAGTCGCCACCAAGCTGGGTGCCGAAGGTCAGGCTGGCCTCGGCATTGCCCTGCTGGCCCGTGCGCGAGGCGATATTCAGGTTGAAGGCGCTGCCGCCGTTGCTTTCCTGGTGGGCGCCATCATAGAGGACGAAATAGTCCAGCGAGGCGTTGGGCCGCACGAACATGAAGCCCAGCGACTGCTCATACCCCAAGCCGACATGGGCATCGCCCAGATAGCCGGTCCAGTGGGCGTCGGCGTCACGCTCGAACGCGGTGCTGTCATCATCCGTGCCGGTGAAGACACGCTTGCTGGTGAAGCGGATATAGCCCGCGTTCAGGCTGGCATTGGCCATCAGCCCGCCCAGCCGGTCACGCCAATAAGTGCCACCGGTGAAGACCTGGCCCTTCACCTGGTTGCCGCTGGACGCGTCCGGATCGTTGACGGCGGTGATCATGTAGGCGCTGGACAGGCCGACGATGCCGACATTCTCCACCGACTTCTCATAGCCGCCCATCAAGGCCACGCCATTGCCGTTATAGCCGGGGCCCTGGTCGCGGTTCTGTGACACGGCGAAGCCCAGTTCCTGTACCCAGGCGCCGCGCTTCTCGTCCACCATGGCCACGGTGGGATCGGCTTCGGTGCGGGCCAGGGCCATCATGCCGCGGTTCAGCAACTGGAAGGGCCCGCCATTATAGTCCGGCAGCATCTTTTCATACAGGCTGCCGAAGGTGCTGGCGCTGGTGGCGTTGAAGAACGCCTCGCCCACCTGGGTGTCCTTGTCGAAGGCGGCATAGACCGCGTTGAACGCGCTGGCGCCCACGGTGATGCCGGCTTCGGCGGCGGAGCGGCGGGCCACATTCACCGACACGGTGCCGGCGGTGGTGTCGGCGGCGATGCTGGCCTTGTACCAGTAGGAAACATCGCCCAGCAGCGTCTGGTCATTGGTGCCCACGGACAGGCTGCTGGCCTTGATCACCGTGAAGGTGGTGCTGTCGGTGACCTTGCTCTTGAAGATCAGGCCGATCTTGGTGCCCGAGGCCAGGGAGGCGGTGCCCGACACGTTGAACAGGGTGTTGGTGTTGTTGGCCGGATCGGCGGTGAAGTCGATCTCGCCGCTGGAGCCGACGGTCAGCGAGCGCATGTTGATGGTGCTGGTGCTGGTGTCCCGCAGCTTGCCATTGGTCACCGTGGTGGCCAGCGTGCCATCGCTGGTCAGGGCGCCAACATAAACCGCACCGCCATCAATGGTCAGCGTGTTGGTGCCACTGCCGAAGGACAGGGCGCCGGTGACGGTGCCGGCGGTCAGGTTGACGGTGGCGTCACCCGAGCCCAGCAGGATGTCACCGGTGATGGTGCCGCTGTTGTTGATGGTGACGCCAATGGTGTTGGCGCTCAGGTCCAGGGCCGTGGCGGTGCCGGTGATGCCGGTGTTGTCGGTGGATTTCGACACCTGGGCCAGGATGATGCCACTGTTGTTGATCAGGCTGACGGTGCCACTGGCATCCTTGATGGCGACGGCGTTGCTGGCCACCGAGGTGGTGGCGCCGGAATAGCCGGTGGCGTACGCCGCGACCGTGCCGACGATGTTGATGCTGTTGACGGTGGCGCCGCTGGCGATGGAAATGGCGGTCGCCGTCGAGGACTGGGACGAGACGGTGGTGCTGACGGTGCCGGAAATGGCGATGTCGGTCACCGTGGCGCCCGAACCGACGAGGATGCCGGTGGAATCCGCCTTGTACGCCAAGGTGGTCAGGGTGCCCGACAGGCTGAGGCCGCCCACCACCTCGACGGTGCCGCCCAGGCCGCCGATCTGGATGCCGGTGGTGCTGAAGCCATTGTAAACGCCGCTGGCGATGATGGAACCGGCCAGCACCAGGCCGCGGGTGTTCCCCGGATAGGCGCCGAGGGCCATGTCGCCCGTGCTGGCGCCCACAAGGATCGCCGGCGCCGAACCATAGGAACTGATGACCGAGGTCGATTCCGCGTACAGACCGCCCGTCGTCGTCGCGGAAATGCGCAGGGCGGCGCCACCCTGCAATTCATCATTGGCCGTCAGCGCCGCGAAACCGGCCGTGGTGGTGGGCCGGGTCGTGGACAGGTAGCCGGTCGAGGTGATGGTCCCGGTGACGTCCACCGCCCCTTCCGTCACGCCGTCCAGCGCCACGCCGACCGAGCCCGTGCCCAACGTGCTGACCGTGCCGGAGATGAGGATGGTGCCGGCCGTGATCGCCGTGGTGTGGATGCCATAGGAATTGTTGCCCGTGACCGACACGCTGCCGCTCATCGACAGGCTGCCATCCATCTCGGTGGCGATCAGGATGCCGGCGCTGTCGTTGCCGCGCACGGTGAGCGTGGCCGAGGTGCTGATGTCACCCGTGAACACACCGGTACCGGACACCCAGATGCCGTACCGCCGCTCGGCCGAGGTCAGGGGAACGGTGGTGCTGATGCTGCTGTCGGTCAGCGTCAGGGTGCCGCTGAGGCTGACGCTGCCGGTATTGCCACCCTTGACCAGGATGCCGGTGGTATCGTCATTGCCGGTGATGGATATGGTGCCGGAGCTGGTGATGGTGTTGCTGCTGTCCAGCGTCACCGCCGTGCCGCTGGATGGGCTTACCGTACCGGTGATGGTGAGATCACCGGACGTGGAGGTCGACACCGCCGTACTCTGGGTGCCGGAGATCGTCGTCGCCGCATGAAGATCGGTCAGGGCGGCGAAGCACAGGGGCGCTGCGGCCACCGGCGCGAGAAGGCGCTTCATTTGCTGAGAAATCCTGCCTGTTCAGACGAATAAGGGCTTTGGGCCGGCTTGGCCTTGGGAACAACCGGCGGCACCGGCTGGAACGGATTGGTCGGGGCTGGAGTTGCGACGGAGGACTGCGGAACCAGGATTACGGCCCGTACGGACCGAGTTACACGTCGCTGCCGTCGAAACCCGGCGGCTTCAGCGGGAAAAAATTCGCTGAACCGCAATTTCCCGCCAATTTGCCGCAGCCTGCTCGCCAACGGCCACGGCTATCCTTATTCGTCCGCGCGGCGGGATGGCGCCCGGGCATTTGCAACTGGCGGGGTTAACCACACCTGGCGTAGAGTTCACGCCCCAGGCCTGCCGGATCACCACCACATGAAGGAACTACGCTGCATCGTCTTCACCGACCGCGAGGTGGTGACCGCCATCACGGAGCGGCGACGCAAGCTCAACGATGTCTTTCCCGAGGGGGACGTCACCAGCCTGGACTACACGATTGATCGCGGGGTCACCGCCAAGCTGTCCGTGACACTGAACGGCGCGGTCAGCGAGTTGGCCATAGCCGAGCAGGAGTTGCAGGCGGCGGTGGTCGGCTATTGCATGTCCCGCAACATCCCGCTGCCGGCGGTGGCCGACAAGGCCCTGTACGTCATCAAGGGACGGGCCACGCTGATGATCACCATGAACTTCCGCAAGCCGGCGCGCCTGGTCGTTCTGGGCGTGGAATGATCCCGGGCTTACCTGCGATTCTGTGCACCAACAAGAAGGGCGGCCCACCAGGGACCGCCCTTCTTGTTGCCCTATAGCCTCCTGCGCCGCCGCCGGACGGCGGTGGGGCGGGTCCCATGGCTGGTAAGCCACGGGACCCATCCCCGCCGTCACCGATTAGAACAGCTTCAGGATGGCCTGCTGGCTCTGGTTTGCCAGGGACAGGGTGGTGACACCCAACTGCTGGCGGGTCTGCAGGGTCAGCAACTGGGCGCCCGCCTGGTTCTGGTCGACCTGGACCAAGCTGTCCGCGCCGTCCGACAAGACGTTATTGAACGCGTCGGTGAAGTCTGAGCGGGTCTGGATGACGTTCAGGTTGGTGCTGAGCGTCTGGCCGGCGGACCGCAACTGGTTCGTCGCGTAGGTCAGCTGACTCACCGCCGCGTCGATGTCGGACCGATCCAGGAAGTTGTTCTGGGCATAGTCAAGCCGCAGGCCCTGACCATCGGTGGTGACGTTGGTGGATTTCACCGTCAGCGAGTTGGTGTTGGTCTCGTTGAACTGCACCGACAGGTCGTTCTGGGTGTTGGCCGGCGTCTGCTGCGTCGTCGTCATGTTGGCGAAGCCGCTGGCCGATGCCGCCTGCATGATCTTGGCGGAGTCGATGTTGACACGAACCGTGCCGGTGGTGAACGACATGGCGTTCTCGCCATCGGTCAGCTTGGCGCTGCCACGATCATTGGCGCCCGACCGGGTGATGGACACACCGTTGAGGTCGGTTGCCGTGACCGAGACATCCACGTCCTTCTCAATGGTCGAGGTGCCGTTGCCCGCCGTTCCCAGGCCCTCCAGCGTCTTGCGATCGATGGTGAAGGACACGACCGACCCGGAGGTGAAGGACACCGAGATGTCCTTCGTCAGGGCGTTGGTGGCGGAGCTGCCCAGCGTGAAGCTGTTCGAGGTGCCGAATGAGCCGCTGGCGGTGATGGTGAAGCTGTTGCTGCTGGCGGTGTAGCCGACGGTGAAGCCCGAACTCTGCAGTCCGGTGGCCACCAGCGCCTGCAGGTGGTTGGCGATGGTCTGCTGGCGGATGGTCGGCGAAGCGTTGGACACGTCGCCCGCCGAGGCGGTGTAGCTGAACGACCGGCCGTTGACCGTGACGTTGAAGGTGTCGCCCTGGTCGACGTTGCCGGTGATGTTGACCTGCGAGACCTGCGGGACACCCGACTTGCCGGCCGTGTTCAGCGTGTTGCTGGCCGACTGGGTGTTGTCAAAGAAGGTGATGGAGCGGGACTCATCGCCTTCGGTGATGACCACCGTGCGGGTCTGGCCCACGGCACCGCGCATTTCGATCGACACGTCGGAGAAGTTGCCCGCCGTCGCGCTGAGCTTGCCGGAAATCTTCAGACCGAACAGGCCGCGGGCGTCTTCGGTCGACGCGATGTCGCCGGCGCTGCCCGAGATGTCGCCCGTGCCGGAAACGCGGATGGAATAGGTGTCCGAGGTGGTGACATTGGTGACGCGGCTGTTGGACAGGCCGGTGATGGAATTGACGGTCGCCCGCGTCACCGAGGTGGCGTCGTAGGTCTGGCCGCTGCCAGCCAGCAGGTTCTTGCCGCCGTAGCCGCTGTCACCGGCCAGCTTGTCGATCTGGTCCTTGATGGCGTTGAACTGGTCCGCCAGCGACTTGCGGGCCGCGATGGAGGACGGATCGTCGCCCAGGTTGGAATAAGCGGACGTCGTCAGGCCCTTGGCCTGGTCGATCAGCTTTTGAATGGAGGTGATGCCCTGGTTGCCGGCCTTGATCGTGCTGATGGCCTGACCCATCGCGTCCTTCAAGGTCGACAGGTCGCTGGCACGCTGGTTCAGACCCTGCGCGGCGAAGAAGGCGGTGGGGCCATCCAGCGCGCTGTTGATCTTGTTGCCCGTGGACAGTTGGGTCTGGAGCTTGTCGATCGAGCTGTTGGTGTTTTGCAGCAACAGCAGGTTGGAACGCATTGCCGAAGAAAGCGCGACTTGAGTGGACATCATCTGTCTCCTTTTGAGCTGCCGGAGGGCGGCCGTTTGGGCCGGTCTGATCCTTCTGGCGAGAGCAAGCTGCTGGTCCCACACCACCGGGAACACCACCCGCCCGCTGCCGGGGGGGCCTAAGTCCCCGTCTCCGGGCGGCGGCCCTTTCCTGCCGGGACTGGCGGAAAAGATCCGTCCGGGATCGCCGGGGCGTTCCGTTGGTATGGGTGCCGTCAACCTCCTCTGATGGACGGTTAGGTTCGGACGGCCATCCGCAGAAACCGTGCCAACAGCGCGGGGAGATATTCACGTTATTGTAAATAAAGGGGTTTGCCGCCGACGCGCAGGACCGGACGCGGGCACAGGGCACCGGGTTGGGGGGCGGATTTTTCCGCTTGCCGGGTCAAATTTGCCGGGTACCCTCCCGGACACACGGACGAGATTTCCGGGTGAATGGCCCCTGGAAGGGCGGTGCGGGGGGAAAAGGCAGTCCGGGATCGCCGGCACGGCGATCTGTCACCCCTCGGTCGTCCGCCAGGCCAGCAGCAGGTTGCGGCAGTCTTGGGCCACCCCGCCGCGCTGCGGCAGGTCGGCCGCCAACGCCGCCGGGAACCGTTGTTTCACGGGCGATGTCACCGCGACATCGATGGCCAGCACCACGCGTTGCTCCGCCGATGGATTTTCGACCTGATGCGGGATGGCGAAATCCCCCGTCCATCCATGGCCGGGTGGATAGGCCACCGCTTCATGGCCGATCCAGGTGGTGGCGGCCGCCGGCACCTGGATGGGAATCAGGATGCGCGCCTCGTCGAGGTGCAGCGCCTGGTTATCGAAATGCCATGGCAGCAGACTGCGTGGCGCCTGGCGCAGGAGGTGGCAGCCGCGAACCTTCCAATCAACGCGGGCAAGGAGGGCGGCCACGGCGGGCATCATGGCCAACGCCGGCATGGCCTGGGGTGAGGCGTGCAGGTCGCGTTCCAGCAGCACGATGGACGTCCAGCCCTCGGTGGCCCCAAAATAGTGACGGGCCTCGGGCGGCAACTCACGATCCAGCGCGGCGAACTCCGCCTGCAAGGGGGCGGGGTCTATCGCCAGATCCAGCGCACCGTGCAGCATCAGCCCACAGTCACGCGTCCTCTCCTGCCAAGGCTGCACCCCAGTCCCCAATCCCGTCGCGCCTCCCCTCCGGAGGTCGCCCCCTATGCCGCCCCATATTTAACGTCCAAGTCCGTTGGCGGCCACGGTTGATCGGGGGAACGACGTGCGAAACGGTGGAAGAATTCAACGCCCGGCTTGCGGTCGGACCTGCCGCTTTCCTGATTGACCAGATGGCGGCAAACCACGTAAACCCTAGCCCTGCATGGTCTCGGGGCGTAGCGCAGTCTGGTAGCGCGACGGTTTTGGGAACCGTAGGCCCCCGGTTCGAATCCGGGCGCCCCGACCATCATCCGGACCGGCGCCTTGTGGCGACGTCCGGGTTTCCCAACCGCCCGTCGGCCCGGTGCTCCGGACGGCGGGCATCAGGTGTTTCGTTCAACCAGGGACGTTCCAGAGATGCAGGTTCGTATCTATCAGCCGGCCAAGACGGCCATGCAGTCCGGCCGTGCCAAGACCCAGTCCTGGCTGCTGGAATATGAACTGGCCACCGCCCGCCGGCCGGAGCCGCTGATGGGCTGGGTCAGTTCGGGCGATACCCTGAATCAGGTGAAGCTGACCTTCGACAGCGCCGATGAGGCCGTCGCCTACGCCCAGCGCAAGGGCTGGGGCTATGAAGTCATCACCCACAATGACCGCATCGTCCGCCCCAAGAACTACGCCGATAATTTCCGCGCCGACCGCCCCCGCGTCGGCCGTTTCTAATCCCCGGTGTGTCGGCCCAGAGGGTCGGCGATCGCCAGGCAGGCCCCGTAGCTCAGCTGGATAGAGCACCCGCCTTCTAAGCGGGATGTCGCAGGTTCGAGCCCTGCCGGGGTCGCCATCTCGCCCTGACGCGTCTTGTTTATCAATGCGTTAGCGGCTGGATTTGTCCAACCTTTTCGAACCCGCTTCGGAAGGTTGGACACTTTTGTTCGATCCGTGTTCTTCCAGGCGTTCCATGGCCCTGGCCGCCAGCCCCTTCTGCCGGGCCGCGCGGGTGTAGTGCGCCACCTGGCTTAGGGTCCTGTGCCCCGTGATGGCGGCAATCTCATGCTCGCTGGCCCCCAGCTCAGCAAGGCGGGTCGCCGCCGTCTTGCGCAGGCCGTGGGCGCTGCAATGGTCAAGACCGGCTTCCCGGCACCAGTCCCGAAACATGTTGCCGAAACTGGCGACGGCGAAGGGCTTGCCCCGCATCGTCACCAAATAGGCCAGGTGCCCGGTGTTGGTCTGGTCCAGGATTTCGCGCAACGGCGCGACGATGGGGATTGAGACGGTCACCGGCTTATGGCGGGCGCCCTTGGCCTGGGTGATCGTCAACCAGCCGTCCTTGACGTGCTGGGGACCCATTCGAACGACGTCTGATCGGCGTTGACCCGTATACAACAGCAGGGCCATGGCCAGCCGCGCCCGCGTGCCTATCGGGTGTTTAGCCTCGAATTGCGCCACCTCTTCAAGGGTCCAGGTGTGATAGCCCTCCCCCTCTTGAGGGAATTTCTGCACGTCGCGCGCCGGGTTGGTCTGCAACCACCCGGCCTTGACCGCGACGCGGAAGAGGTGTTTCAGCGCCTTCAACAGGTTGTTCGCCCCCTCGGGGGTGTCCGACCGGTCGTCGTGCAGTTTCTGCACGTGGGTGCTGGTCATCAGGTGGGCTGGGTTCTTGCCATATTTTTCACACAGGGCGTCCAGCAAGTAGCGCCGCGCCTTCTGTGTGCCGGGATCAAGCTGGTTACGAAAGGCGCCTGTCGCATAGTACCGTTCCACCAGGGCGCGGAATGTCCCTGGCGCGGCTGCGGTTTCCCCTGGCGCGGGTTTGCCCTTCCGGCGCGGCGCGCGCTCGGGTGCCTTGCCCTCAAGGGCGGCGCGATATTGCGCCATGAATTCCGGCGTCCCGGGCGTGGCGGTCAGCAGCACCTTGAGGTGTCCGCGCCGTCGCAGGTAGATCCGGACCTTGCCGTGGCGGTCGACGTCTTCCACCAGGTATTTCAGCTTGACCGTGCCGGTACCATCCCGCAGGCGGAATTCAACCATCGCGCCCTCTACTTTCCAGGCGCCAGCCCGCAATCCACATCCCAGGGGTTCACGTCGCCGGCCGGCGGCACCATCGCCGCCCCGGCCTCATCGGGCAACGCGGAAAAGGCGGCGTCAAGGGCCATCAGGTCCCAAACCCGGCGCCCATCGATCCGCTTCGGCCGGGGCATGGCGCCGCGCTCGATCATCTGATCGAATTTTGTGGCGCTGATCCCCACGTACTCCGCCGCCTGTTCGCGGGACAGCCCTCGCGGTGGAAGGGATGCCGGCAAGATGCCGCGCTTGGTCATGCCGCCCGCCCTCCCCCCTGCTCAATCGCCTGGTGAGCCTGATGGGCCTTGTACCAGGCGAAGGCTTCTTCCGGCTTGCCCAGCTCGCCCGTGACCTTGCGGCGGGCGCGCATGGCGGCGGCTTGCCTCCACGTGATGGTGATCGCCCCCGCCTTGACGGCCAGGGCGCGGCGCGACGCACTGACGTCGTAGTGGTCGCCCTGGTACCAGCGGCGAAGCATGCCGATGCGGCTGGCCATGGCGTGCAACTCCGCCTCCGTGTCCGCGATCATGTGGCACAGGATCATGCGCCCCAGCTGCGCCCGCATGTTGTCGACATAGACGGTCATGATGGCACCCTGGCACGAACGGCGTTCGTGGCGGCCACGTCAACGCATCGGCGGAACCGGTTCAGGGCCGCCTCCCGCTCATCAATGTTGGGGAAGGTGGTCGCCAGCACGCCGCCCACGGGGATGGCCATGACGATCACGAAATCATGGGCGTCCAAGTTATGGCGTTCGATCACGGCGCCTATGGCCTCGCTCATATCCGCCGCCGCGCTGGTCAGGCGTTGTTCGTTCACGGGGGTCATTCCGCCGCCCTCCCCGCCAGTTGCGCGGCGACGCTGATCGGCAAGGGCTTGCTGGTCACCGTCCAATGCTGCGTCCAGTCCGGCATGGGCGGCCGGTGCAGGATCCGGATGGCATTGGCGCGGCCCCTGCCCCGGCTGATCCAGCCCCGTTCCTCCAAGCGGCACAGGATGGCGTGGACGTTGCTGCGGGACGCAAGTTCCAGTTCATCGGCCATTTCCTGCATGCTGGGAATGGCGCCAGTGGCGTCCATGCACTCCGTCAACAGGCGCATGACGGACAACTGGCGCTTGGTCAGCGCGGCCGGCGGCAGGACCGTTGTCATCTGTTCTGGTATGTGCGCGGACGACAGCGACAGCATGACATAGCCTGGGGTCAGATATGGACCAGAGGCGAGGATGTGGGTGACGTGGCGGGTCAGGCGGCGACCGGTGGGGATGCCGTCCCGGCATTCGTGCAACCGGAGTTGGTCACCCACCTGATAGTCGCGATCATCGCGCCGCAACTCCGCCGTTTTCCGCCCCGCCTCCACCTCCGTGTAATGCGCCTCATCGCATTTAAGATCGTGGATCATGGCGCATCCCCCTCTTGGATGATCGCTGCCAGGGCGCGGATGGCCGCCTTGGCGTCTTCGTCCAGGTCTGCGGCTATGGCCTTGAAGTCCAAGCCTATGTCATTCCCTTCCCTGGTAAGGCTGTTGATGAGGCAGGCGACGGCGAAATCGCCATCCTCGACAACAGCATGGGCAATATCGTCCGTATCCGGATAAATGGTGGCGCTGGTGGTCAAGCTGATGCTCGTGCTGGTCATGGCGGAAACCTCTCAATTCAGCGGGAGTGGGGGCTAAGCGAGGGTGTGGCGGACCATCTCAGCCAACGCCTTGAACGGTCCCAACTGGTCAATCTCGTGCTGGCAAAGGGGGCGCTGAAACTTGATCCTGATGGCCGGGTCCAGCGCGTCCAGGAACGCGGCGACAACGGCGGCAGCAACCGCGCGGTCAGCTGGGTTCCCGGCGTTTTCCAACGCTTGGGCGCCAGCATTGACGGCCTGCCGAATGGCGAATGCGCTCATGCCGTATCCTCTCAAATCAACAGGGGTGGGACGTCCAGGGCCGCACCGATCGCGACCGGGCGGACCCAGATGGGGGTGTGGCGGATGGGCTGTTGTTTGCCGGCGCGGACCAGCATCAGCAGCTGAAGGAAGACGTTGCCGATGGCCTCCGCCGCCGGTTCGGGTACCGCGTTGCCGATGGCTTCGCGCCACCGGCTGTCGCTGGCGCCATCCAACTCAAACGGCTCCCCGGGGTCGACCATGCCTTGCAGGGCGGCAAGTTCCAGGGTGGTGAATGGCCGGTGCCATGTGCCGTCCATCGCCCGGATGACGCACACAAGGCGGTCTTTCGGGTCCGGCAAGCGGCCTGCCGGCGCTTCGCCCTGGGCGTCACGCGGATCGGCAACGGACCATGCGCCGTTGTTGTTCTTGGCGTAGGCGGGGATGGCGCGGGTCTGCCCGTTCCATTCGTTTACCCCGTAGTGGCCACCGGTGGTGTAGTGCTGGCGTCCGCCGCGGGCGAATTCCGGCATGACGTCCGCCACGGCATAGGCGCCGTGGCCGGTGGTGCTGGCACCGATCACCGTCCCAGCCGCCCCGTCGAGCGCGACCACGGCATATTTGCCGCCGCCGCCATGGCTGGTGCACGCCTTGGGGTCCGCCACGCATAGGCCGCCGCTGGCCACCTGGACGGCGCACGACACCGTCGGGGCGCTGTCGTCCGCGTCCACCACCTTGTACTTGTTGACGTGGGCGGACGGGGACCAGTTGGCGCAACGCGGGTCGGCCACCGAATGGGCGCCCTGCCCCGGGAGGCTTTGGCCTGAAACCGTGCCCGTCTGGCCGTCCCAGCGGCGGACGCCATATTGCTGGTATTCCTTGCCCTGGAAATGCGGATCGGCGACGCATAGGCCGCCCCCGGAAGGCCGCGCGCCGGCCCCGATGGTGGGCGAGGCCTCGCCCGCCTCCACCACCCGATAGACGTTCTTGAACGGTGCCTTGCCGTCGCGCGTCCGGATATCCGCCACGGCATAGGCGCCCTTGCTGGGGCGCGCGTCGCCGCTGATGGTGCCGGACTGGCCATCCCAGGGGTTGACCCCCAGGAAGCCCGTGCCCTCGCGGCTGGTGATTACGTGAGGGTCGGCCACGTTGAAAGCGCCCGTGCAGGGTCCGGCGCTGCCCGTGATGGTGCCGCAGCTATCATTGACGCCATGGACGCCAAGGGTTCCGTCCCTCCAAGGCCGTTCGGGCATGATGCGGAAGTCGCGCAGCATGCCGTCTTCCACCGCCAAGCGGTTCAGGCTGCGCCAGTCCTTGCCGGCCTCCACGAATGCCAGGCGTACCCAGGTGATCCATTGCAGGGCCGGAACGCGGTGCCCCAGCCCCATGGACAAGTCGCCCGGGGGCGGCAGGGGTTCCAGCACCTTGCCCACGGTCGATAGCGGGCGCATCGGCGGCTCATAGAGGAAGGCCGGCACCTTGGCGCGGTTGCGCGCCACCAGCAGGAAGCGGGGGCGCCGCTGCGCCAATCCACCCAGCCGGCCGCAGCAGTGTTTGGTTTCCGCGCTGGCATAGCCGCCCTGGTCCAGGCGCGCCATGATGCGGTCCAGCATCGAGCGGCCCCGGACGGAAATGCGAACGACGTTCTCGAACAGGATGAACTCGGGGGGATCGTCGCCCCACGCCTCTATCACCAGGCGCAGGCAGTTTTCGGCCAGGTTGTTCAGGGCCTTATACTTGGGCGTCGCCGCCTTGCTTTCAGACAGTAGGCCCGATGCGCCCTTGCAGGGGGCGGTGATGAACACGATGTGCGGACGGCGATACCCCGCCGCGCGGCGCAAGTCTTCCGCCGTGGCCTCCCGCCATCCGGGTGGCGGCAGGCGGCCATGGAAGGCGATGTAATCCTCGCGCGGGAACAGGTCCAACACCGTACCCTGAACGCCCGTGCGGCGTGTGAAGTCCCGGATGCAGGCAGGGTCCACATCAACCCCGCCCAGGGTAACGATCCGACCGCGCGCCAAACCGACACGCTGGCGAGCCTTGGCCATGCCGCGCGCGCCAGCCCCTGAGCCGCAAGCGATGTGGAAGGAGAAGAATTCGTCGTCATAGGGGGTTAGCAGCATGCTCATTCGGCGGCCTCGATCTCATCCGCCACCTGCGTCAGGTCCTCCGCCAGCATGCGGGCGTGTTCGGGGAGGTAGGCTTTCGCCGTAACCTTGCCGCTCTTGTTGCGGTGGGTGAGCACCACGTATCCATTCAAGGCGTCAACGATGGTGCACCCGGGCAGGGGCTGCTGATGGTTGGCCATCACGCACCCCCTTTCAGGACGGCGTCGGCCGCGTCGGCTTCCGCCGCCATGGCGGCGGCGATTTCGTCGTAGGTGCCAAAGCGGAATTCCGCTGGGATGGTGCGAACGTCGTTCGCGTCAACAAAGTCCGCGATGGCGGAGCGGAGCTTGCCTGCATCCCATTTTTTCAGGTCCGCAACAGCGATAGGGCTGGTGAAGCGGTGATGCCGCCCACCCTGGGTCATGCCGATGGTGACGGCCAGCCGACGCAAGCGGTGCGCGTCCAGCAAGGAAAGATAGTGGGTATCAATCTGCCATTGATCCGCCATCCGGGGCATGTCCGCAGCCCAGGCCGCGACCGCCGCAGGGCTGTCCCCACCCGCGACGTTGCCACCGGCATAGACACGGGCCGCAACAAGGGCGGCAAACAACACCCGCAAATCGCTGTCCGGAAGGTCCAGCAGGGCGCGCACCAGGTCCGCCGCCGCATCGGACCGCGCTACGCGCCCATCCTCGGCTTCCGCCCGGACTGGGGCCATGGCGGCGGTGAGGGTTGAGCGATGGGTACGTTGGCTTTCCAGCGCTTCGGCCAACGTGGGGTGCACTGCCCTACGGCTGCCTGGGCTGCCGCTGCGCAGAAGGATGGCCGGGTCGTTGCCCATCATCCCGACGCACGCCAAGACCATTGCCATGCGCGTATGCGCGAATACGGTCATCTGCAACGCCTGGGTCTTCACCCGGTCGACATAGTCGCGGTGCTGGGGGGACATTAGCGATGGGCCCGGCAGTACCGGGGCGGCAGCCATCTGGACGTCACCGCGCTGGAAGGCTGGGGTAGTCGGTGCGGGGTCCGGCTTCGCGTATGCGTGGCGCTGGACGAGGTCTTCCCGTAGATCCCGCATCGCCTGCAGAAAGGGTGGGCGTTCCGGGGCGTTGGCGCCCAAGGTGGTCGGCTGCGGATGGCCCAGCCCCAACGCGTCCAGCAGGCCGCCGGGCTCTACCATGGGCAGCTGCGGCGCCATGGCGGCGGCGTGTTCCGCGATGCGGTCGCGCAGGTCCACCGCCGTGGCATAGCCATCGGCGCCCATCCCGATCCGCATGGCATGATATTCCTGCTGATCCGCCGGCAGGCGCATCAGTTCGCGGGCCATTTCCAGGTTGACGCCGTCGCCGTCCAGCCACAGGTCCTTGACGGCCTCGGTCAGGTCGCGGGCCATCTGCATCCGCAGTTCCACCCACCGGGGGGTGCGGCCCTTGAACATCCGGCCGATTTCGTCCTTGGTCCATCCGGCGGCGAGCATGTCCAGGAAGGCTTGCCCTTCCTCCAACGGGTGCATGTCCTTGCGGTCTATGTTTTCCATCGCCGCGATGGCCAGCACGTCCTTGTCCGTGGCGGGGCGGATGTCCACCTTCATGGCGTGATCGCCCGGCCAGGTACCGCGCTCCACCAGGATGGTAGCGGCGCGCAGGCGCCGTCCGCCGATGAAGACTTCAAAGTATCCGACACTGTCGGGATGCGGGCGCGCGGTCAGGTTTTGCAGCTGGCCCTGCGCGGCCATGCTGTCCGCCAGTTCCTCCAAGGCGTCCACGTCGAACACCTTGCGGGGGTTCAGGGCGCTGGGCATCAGCCGATCCAGCGGGATCATCCGCACGCCGCTGTCCGGTTCCTCCGCCCCCGCCGCCCCCGGGCTGGCAAGGTCCGCATCCCCGGTCAGGTGACCAAGGGTGACGTCCAGCACGGGCGCCAGCTTGCGCAGGGTGTCCAGGTCCAAGCCTGGGGTGGCGCCGCGCAGGACTGCGCCGATGCTGGCGTGCGACGCGAGGCCTGCCGCGCGGGCCAGGGGCCGGATACCCAAACCCTTGGCGTCCATCGCGGCCTTGAGGCGCTGCCCCAGCTGGGAGATTTCGGCGGTCATGGGGTGCCCCCGGCGGCGCCTTCATCGGCTGGCACCCGGAAGTAGGTGGCGATCTGATCGCCTGTCAGCGCCACGCCCGATTGGATCAGCGCCAGGATGGCCGCCTGTTGTTCCTCGTTGCCGGCGCTCATGTGGCGGGCCTGGTAGGGATTGATCTTGCCTTCTTCCAGCGCCCGCTTTGCGGGATCGATCAGCCGCTCGACCATGCGCAGCGAGTATTGCACCACCCGGGGATTGACCCCTGACGCGGCGCCGATTTCGGATGCGGTCATGCCGCCATCCGCCATGCCCCGCCACCATTCCGCCATGTTCAGCGCCGATGCCCCGGGCGCGGATGGAATTTCCGGCGGCGGGCTGGCCGTCGCCAGACCGATATCCCGCCAATAGCGCTGTGCCGCGAGCGGGCCGTGCACGCGCAGGTATGTCACGACCATCAGCCGCTTCCGATAATCCTCATCCGTCAGCACGATGCGCGGCAGGGGGCGCGCCGCTTGCCCCATCTCATAGCGCCCGGTGCGGCGCAGGCTGGGAAGGACCTCGGCCGTCACCCACTTCTTGAAGCGCTTAGCCGCCGGCTTGCGGCTGGTCAGGATCAGGCTGTAGAGGCCGCTTTCGTTGATCACGGTCAACTGCTGAACCTGCGCCCGGGCGATACCCTCGATATTGTCGAGGGTATCCCGCTCATCAGGATCTAAACGCCGTGAAGCGTCAGACGTGTTGCCAATCTCAAGCACACGGCACACGTCGGACAGCACCCACCAGGGGGCGCCCTCGCGATCCAAAACGCGGACGTTGGCGCCTTCAAAGCTGAAGGGAATTACAGCGGTCATTTCTGGTTCCTTGGGTTAGATCGCGCGGGGAGCGCCGCAGGCCACTCGTTGCGCCTTTTCAAGGGCGGCCTTTTCCAGGCCCAGCGCATTGCCGAAGCCCCGGCCCCGCGCGGCGACGCCAATGTGGTTGGCGGCGGCGGCGCGTAAGCGGGGGGTGACCGACGCGGCGCCCGCCAGCTTGTCCAGGTAGTCGAAGCCCCGGATGGCCAGGAGAAAGCTATGTTCGTGGCTCGCGAGATGGGCGTGGCGCCAATACATCATGGTCTGGATTTCAAGGCGGGACATGTTCAGCCCTCCGGGATCGGGAGAAAATCCCCCGGGGGTGGGGCTCACCCCCGGGGAGTGCCCGGGAAGGCGTGCCCCGGGGCCGGTGGTGAACAGGGAGGAAACGACCGGCCTAACAGAAATTGCACAACGCAATTTTCTTGGCAACACAATTTGATTGCATTTCGCGATCCGCCGCAAAATTACATGGCTGCGGCAAAATTGCATGGCGTGCCTTGGCGCCCTCCTAGGTGTTTCTGCCATGGCATGCGTGGCGCGAACGGCGTTCGATTTTCATCATGGCGGCACCATGCAAACACCGCCTGAAAACCGAATTCGCGAGATGCGCCAGCGTGCAGGCCAGACCCAAGAGGAGCTGGCGCACGCCCTGGGGACATCGTCTGGCCAGGTTCACAAGCTGGAAAGCGGCAAGCTGGGTCTAAGCCTGCAATGGATGGTGAGGATCGCCGACGCGCTTGGCTGCCATGCTCGCGACCTCATACCGCCGCCAAGCGGATCTGTCGAAGAACGCGCCGGGCAGCTGACCGAAAAAGCGCAGATCCTCACCAAGTTGGTGGCGGCTGGTCATTTTCGGGCGGCCTCGGCCTTGGCGAGTGATCTGGGCAAGGCGCTAGGCGCCGCGGCAGATGACTTCCCCGATTGATTTTCTGCCGTGATGGCAGGATGACGGCTGCACCATGAATACCCAAGTAGTCAATCTTGGCGTGTATACGTGGCGTTAACGCTCCAGATGCGTGTATTTTTGTGGAAATATCCGCAATCATTGCCGTAGTGTAGGCGTTAGACCGCCACTGGCAGGGAGGTCTCGCGCTTGCCGGCGCGTTACCAGTCAGAAAACCCCCTGACCGACCATAGCCGCATGCTTTCAGTCGCCCTGCCAGGGCGGCAATCTGATCATATTGGCTGTCCGGGTGGTTACTTAATATGAATAAAAGTATACGTGCCCTGCTGTTGCAGCTTGGCGAGACATTGGTTAACTATGTCTATATAAATGTCGACGGAAGCGTCAAAAAAGCGTGGATCGCTGATAGTTATCCATACACCTTGATTGGCGAAGACATAGACCAAATCTTTACCGAAGATTGCCGAACATGGCGCATCAAGGGATTTGTAGCCTTTGGCGGCACTACAACTCTAGTAACGGATAATGGCGACTTTTCCGTGCCGGCATACCTGATGCCGGACATGGGCAATCTAGTGATTATCGGAACCCTGGCTGTCCAATTCCGCAACGCGCAAGTCGGCAGCAACGCTCTCCGCAAGTCGGATAGCCCGTTGGACGTCGTTCTTGATGATGGATCGCCTTAAACGGTCGCACAGATCAAGTAATCGCCGCTGTTCAGACGTTTGCCTGGGTGCCGATGCTGGGGCTTCTTCCCCCAGGTCTGGCGGCGCACCCTTCGGGCCGTCACCTCGCCCCAAAACCATCCAAGCTTCGTCTACGCCGAAAATCGCCGCATATTTGCGCTGTGTGTCCAGATCGGGGGAGCGCTGCCCGCTCTCATGCATGTGATACGTGGCGTACGGTACCCCATGGGTGTCCGTGAACTCGCGCGCGGTGCGGAAACCGGCGGCGATGCGGGCGATCTTGAGGCGTTCCGGGAAGGTGCTGTGCATGTTGCGGATTGTAGAGGCGAAGGCCGGCATCGCAACGGCCTCAGAATTGCTACAGGCCATTGACATCTGAATTGCGTTGCGCAATACGTTGGGCATGGCATACGGCTCAATCATCGAGGCATGGCCCTCTCCCGAAGCCCTGGCGGAGGACGTTGGGGTCACGCGCGGGCGTATTGCCTGTTGGAAACATCGAAAGTCCATCCCGCCGGAATATTGGCTTCCGATGGTGGAGGCGGCGGCGCGACGCGGGCTTGAAGTGACTCTTGAGGATCTGGCGTCAGCCGCCCGCGAGCGTGCCGGGTTGGCCGCGACGGAGGCCGCAGAATGACCGGGAGCGCCCGCCATGCCCGATTTGCCCAGGTCCGCCGGCATGCCGGGCGGACAGCAGCGTCCGGAAGCCCCAGCCACGCCGCTATGCCGGGTGCTGCGGGCGATGCCCGCCCCCTCAGCCCATCCCGGCATAGGGAATGCTCTCCGCCCTGTCGGCCAGGGCGAAAGCGGCCCGGCGCAGAACGTGGGCCTCGAACGGGTCGGCGGCGGTTAGGGACGCGGCGTCCAGCCTGTCGGCGGACCGGGACAACGCCTCGGCCTGCCGGCGTAACCGCTGCATCCACCCCTGTTCACTCCACGCCATTTTCGCCGCCCCTCCGATCCGGTTGAGGCGGTCAGAACTACCACTTGAGCGCGCATTGCGCGCATCACTTCGCGCCTTTGAAAAATGATACCGGCTATGGGGGCCGTCATGACCAAGCGCCGTCCGGCATTGTCATTGGAGGATACCGTCCACCTGGTGGTGGGCCAGCTGCGCATGGAAAACGTGGCGGCCCTGGTGGACCGGGACGCGGCGGTTGTCCGCCGTTGGGCCGATCCGGACAGCCCGGACCGGCAGATACCCCTGGCCGCCGCCATCATCCTGGACCTGGCCATGGTGCGCGCGGGCCAGCCGGCGCCCTTCCTGCGGTACCATCAGATGCGGGTGGACGCGGCGCGGGCGGACGCCCACGGGGCGCAATCGCCCGCCCTGCGCCTCATCGCCACGCTGGAACCCATCGGCGCGGTCGCCACGGAAATCCGCATGGCGACGCACCCCGACGGCGACCAGGGGGAGCATATCACCCCGGCCGAAGCCGCCAGCATCCTGGCGGCCCTGGACAGCGCGCAGGACGAAATGGACAAGCTGCGCCGCGACGTCCTGGCCCTGTTGCCGGGGTTGCCGTCATGACCGCGCCCGCCGCCCTACCCCACCTGGGTACCGCCCTGCGAACGGCGTTCGCGGGCATCCGCTGCGCCGTGATGCGCGCGACCCTGCGGGCCCTGTCACCTGTGACCTGGTGGGGCGCCTTCGCGCTCGCGGCGGGCGTCACCGCCGCCTACGTCAGCTTTCTCCTGGTGTTCTCCATAGCGATGGGGGTGTTGCATGGCCGGTGAAATCCCATTCCGCGCCTACGCCGAACGCGACCTGGATCCCGGCATCAACCTGTTGCTGACCGTGAGCCGGTTCGTGGCGGACCCCGCGCCCTACCGGGCGGAACTGCGCGACAGGCTGTCCACCATGGGTGTGGCTGATGGGCCCGCCGCCACGATGGCCGAATGCGCGCAGGCGGCCCTGGACGCGATGGACGATGCGGGGCGCGCGGCGGAGCGCCCGGCCCGGATGTGGGCCCTGCGCGACGCGATGCAGGCCTACTGCGCCACCTTCCCCAAGGCGCCCGCCGCCACCGACAGCCGTCGCACCACCGGCCCGCGTCCGCCCCGCTTCGGCTCCGGCCGGGGCAAGCATGGCGGACGCCCCAGCTTCGTGGACCGGGCGCAGGCCAAGGATGGCGATGGGGACCTTGATCCGGCGCAGGATTTCTGACCATGGCCAAGGTGGACATCCGGTTGCAGGCGGCACTGAGCTATGCCGCCCGGGGGTGGCGCGTCTTCCCCCTGCGGCCCGGCACGAAAAAGCCCTACCCCTGCGCCTACACCGATGAGGCGCCGGTGGACCAGGCGCGCAAGCTGGCCCGCCGCGATCACTGGCCTGTGGTTGTGGAGCGTGGACGCGGCGGGTGTCATCTGGCGAGCGCCGACCCGGACACCATCACCAGCTGGTGGGAACGATGGCCAGACAGCGATATCGGCCTGGCCACCGGGCCGGATAGCGGCGTGTTTGTCCTGGACGCGGACATTGATGAGGCCAAGGGCAAGAACGGTTACCGCACCCTGCGAGGCTATGCGGAAAGCGGTCTGACGCTGCCGAAAACCGTGGGGCAGAAAACCCCCAGCGGGGGGCGTCATTGGCTGTTCCGGTTTCCCGCCGGCATCGATCTGCCCAACAGCGTGGAGCGGCTGTTGGGCGACGGGCTGGATACCCGTACCCATGGCGGCTACATCGTCCTGCCGCCCTCACGCCACCCGGTGCACCAGGCGCTGTATCAATGGCACCCCGAACGGTCGCCCGAGAACCTGCCGCTTGCCGACGCGCCGCAATGGCTGATCGACAAGCTGATGTCGCCCCCGGCGGACAAGCCGCCCCAGGATCGGCCGCCAGAACCCCGGGCGTACGATGTTTCGCTGATCAGCCCCAGGGCCAGGAAGGCGATAGACGACGAATGCGCCCGGGTTTCCGGCACCCCGCCCGGGGGGCAGAACCATGCGCTGAACAGTGCCGCCTACTACATCGGCCAGCTGGTGGGGGTGGGTGAAATTCCCCATGGGTACGCTGAACAGCAGTTGCTGGCGGCGGCCCTGGCCATGTCCCGGAACTATGACCCCAAGCGGGGAAAATGGACGCTGCCCCAGCTGGAAAACCGCGTGACGGAGGGCCTAAAGGCCGGCATCGCCGACAAGCACAAGCGCAAGCCGGCGGAGCGCCGGGCGCCGGCCGATGCCCCGCCGCCGCGCCGTCCGCCTGCCGCTGATGGCCGTGTTGGGGTGGCCCCTGGCGCGATCCCGGGTGCCGCCCCTGGGGCGCCCAAAGCCGATACCGGCGGCGCGCGGCGGCAGCAAAGCCAGGATGCCGCACGGCGCACCTGGGCTCACGCCCTGCCCCTGACCGATCCGCGCGCCCCACCGGCCGTCTTGACCTATGTCGCGGCGCTTGGCCTGGGGCCAGGCGATGTGCCCCCCACCGTCCGCGCGGCGGTCGCCCCCTACCGCCATTGGGCGGAGGGGCGGATGGTCGAATTGGGCCCATGGCCCGCGTTGGTGGCGGCGGTGGGCGCGGACAAGCGGGTGGAAGGGGTGCTGTGCACCTTCATCGCCCCCAGCGGTCGCGCCCGGCAAGAGGTGTGGGATACGGCGATCACCGGGCAGATGCTGTTTGACCGGCAGGGCCTGGGCACCGTGAAGGGCATGCCCCTACGTCTGACGCCCATGGCGGATGGGCCGTTGACGCTGTGCATCGGGGTGGAGCTGGGGCTGTATGCCCTGGCGCAGAGAGGCGCGGCACCGCTGTGGGCCGCCCGGTCCCTGCATGCCGCCGCCGAAATGAGCCTGCCGGACACGGTCGACCGGGTGGTGCTGTGCCTGTGGAAGCAGGATGCCCCGCCCCAGGCGCTGGACCGGGCCGTGAGGCATCTGGCGAACGGCGGCAAGCGGGCCGTCAGCGTGGCCCATGTCCCCATTCCCCCGGGGGTGAAGCCATGACGGCCGCGCCCTTCGCCCCCCTATCGCTGGATGAGGCGCGGGTACTGGCGTTCGCCCTCATGGCGGCGGAGGACCGCGCCCTGGCCGTGCTGGACCAGCAAGTCAAGGTGGCCCTGGGCATCCGGAGCACCAAGCGCATGCGGGTGGATGTGCTGTACGGCCGCCTCGTCGCCCTGGTCGACAGCTACCCGCTGTGGCGCGCGCGGGCGCGGATGGCGAAGCGCCGCCTGGATACGGAAGCCGAAACGTTGATGCCGGCCAATGCCGGCCAGAAGGTGCGCGCGTGACTGAGGTTGCCGAAAAGCTGACACCGGAGATGGCGGGCGTGGTGGTGGCGCTTGCCAACCCCAAGGCGCGACTATCCCGCATACCGGGGGGGGGTGCCTATCGCCTGGTCATCCTTGGTTCCGCCGCCGGGCAGTCCATGGTGGAGGCGTCCGTGGGTGACGCGATCATCAAGGCGGGCCTGGCCGATGCCGTGACCGGAGCGCCCACCGAGGCGACCGCCGCCGCGCAGGATGAGGCGCGGAAGGTCATGGGAGCCGTCACGGGGGGTGGTGCGAAGACGGGCAAGCGTAAGCGGAAAGCGGACGATAGTGGCGGCGCAGGGGCCGGGGGCGATGGCCCTCCCCCATCGCCATTTGAGGCCGCCTTGGCGGAAGCCAAGGAGTACGTCCCGGCGGACGGCGATGATGGCGGCGTTGGTGGGGGCGGGCGTCGCGGCCTGCTGCCCGAGGATTGTCCGGTGACGCCCTTGGGCAACAGCGGCGGCATCCACTACTACCTCGACGCTCAACGCCAGTTCCGCGAGCTGCTGGACCGCGAGCATGGCAAGGCCTCGCTCTTGGGCCTGTTCACGCCCCGCCATGGGTGGCTGTACGCCCACTACCCCCGCTATGCGAAGGAGGGCGGCGCCGTCACCGGATGGCGGGCGGAAGCCGTGGCGGAACACCTGATGGCATCCAATGCCCAGCGCGGCCTGTGGACGCCACGCGATCATGTGCGCGGGGCCGGCGCCTGGACGGATGAGCATGGGCAGCTGATCCTGCATCTGGGCAACCTGGTGGTGATGGGTGGCGAAGCCCAGCGCCCCGGCCTGTTGGGCGACATGGTGTATCCGTCCGCCGAACCGCTGTTCGGACCGCGCAAGGAACCGTGGCCGGGGGACGGGAGCGCCGCGGCGGAACTACTCCGCCTGTTGAAGCAATGGAACTGGAAACGGAAGGAGGGGGACCTGGACGCCCGGCTGATGCTGGGGTGGATCGTCGCAGCCCTGCTGGGCGGCGCGTTGCGGTTCCGCCCTGTCGTGTGGCTGACGGGCGACAAGGGCACGGGCAAATCGACCTTGCAGGACGACATCCTGGACCACGTCATGGGGCGATGGCTGTTTCGGGCGGCTGACGCGTCGGCGGCGTCCATCTACCAGACCAAGGGTCAGGCGGCCTTGGGCGTGGCCCTGGACGAGTTGGAACCCGAACCCCACAACGGACAGCGGATCCAGGCCGTCATCAAGCTGGCCCGCATCGCCGCGAGCGGCGGCAAGCTGAGGCGCGGCGGCAAGGACGGCGACCCCACGGAATACGCCATCCGAAGTTGCTTCATGTTCAGCAGCATCCTGATCCCGCCCCTGTCATCACAGGACAGGTCGCGCCTGGCCGTTCTGGAACTGGACCAGTTGCCCCCAGGTCCCCCGCCCAAGTTCGATGCGGCGCACCTGCGGGACATCGGGGCCGGCATGCTGCGCGCGGCGGTGGAGGGATGGGGCAGGTTGCCCGACATCCTGCAAGCCTACCGGACAGCCCTGGCGGCGCAGGGGCATCGCGGGCGCGGCTGTGACGTGTTCGGCACCTTGCTGGCCTGTTCCACCCTGGTGCTGCGCGGCGGCATCCCCACGGAGCTGGATATCCGGCGGGAGGTGGCGGAGCTGTCCGCCGAACACATCGCCGCGCAAAGCGGCGACATGCCGGACCACGAACAGTGCTTCCACCATCTGGCCACGCACGTGGCCGACGTCTATCGCGGCGGCACCAAACGAACCATCGGCCAGCATATCTACACCGTCGCCTATGGCAGCAGCGCCGTGGGCGCGCACGACAAGGTGGAGGCCAAGCAAACCCTCAGCCTGTACGGCATCCGCGTCATCCTGGACAGGGAGGACCAGCGGCCGTTCCTGGCCATCGCGAACAGCGGTAGCGGCATCGCCGCCGTCTTCGCCGACACCCATTGGCACGCGGGTGAGGCCAGCCAACCCGGTGGGTGGGTCCAGGCGCTCCGGCGCTTTCCGGACCATGAGGTGACCAAGAACGGCATCAGCATCGGCGGATCGCTCACGCGCGCCACCCTGCTGCCGCTCTCCGTCGTGCTGCCCGAAGGGCAGTTCTTCGGCGCGGGTTGGGAGGACGCGGCGGAATGACCCCCATCGTCCGCCCTCGCGCTCCGGCCCACCCCGAATGGCGTTCGCGCGCCCGCGCGCAGGGCCCGCCTTACGCACCCGCCGGCTTGCCCTTACGCGGGCGTAAGGGCATCAAGCCGCTGATCCGTCAATGACTTTTGCTGATCCCTTACGCCCTTACGGCCCTTACACCCACCCCCATACATGTGCGCGCCCGCGCGCGCCCTTTCACACACACGCATACGTGAAGATAACCTTATGTAAGGGTGTAAGGACTGTAAGGAATTAACACTTACCTGTTTCATATCAATTCGTTAACAGCCTTACACCGGCCTTACGGTAGGTCCCGGGGGTGTAAGGCAACCGATGATGGGGTTGCTGATGACTGAAACCGTGGTGCCCTTCACCCCTGCCGGACTGGCGATGCCCGCCGCCGACGCGTTGACGCAAGCCCGCGCCTTGGCCCTGGCGCTGTGCCGGGGTGGCCAGCTGATGTCGCTGGTCAAGACGGCCCTGATGATGGACGGCCTGCCCGGGGAAGGCGCGCGGCAGAACGTGCTGGCGGTTCAGGCGCTGCTGCGCGAACAGGCGGAGCGGTCGCCGTGCGATGCGCCCTGGATCGATCCCGTGATCGGCCGGCTACAGGGCCTGCTGGACGGGGAGCTGATGCGCCGGTCCCATGCCATCCGCGCCCGTGCCGCCCGGGTTGACCAGGCGGCGCGGCTGAAAGAGGAGCGCGTGGCCGGGCCGGGGCACCAGGACCCCCTACAGCACATGCTGGCCAAGGGCAGCCTGGGGGCGGCGGAAATCCGCAGCGCCGACGAAATCCGCGCCATCGTCGCGTCTCACACCGCCCACGGGTGGGCCGGGCATGGTGCCATCGATCCCTCGGTCATCAAGGTCGACGGCGGCAAGGGGGGCGGGCATGTGCCGGTCGCGCCCATCAGCGGCTTGCACCCGGCGGCGGCCACGCTGGACCGGTGGCTGATGGACCCGGCGGTTACGGCGCTGTTGGGCACCCGGCCGGATGGGGTGGACATCACCGTGGCGTCCGCCTGCCTCTTGGTCATCTGCCAGGGCGTGAGCTGTTCCACCATCAACGCCGCGTTGGGGGTTCGTCGCGGCACGGTGGGGGCGGCGGTAGCGCGGGCCCTTAAGCTCTACCCGGCCCCGCCGGCCCCCGCGCCGCACACGATCTAGGGTCCGCGATGGCGTCGGGGACAACCTCTTGACGGTTGGGGACGCCTTGAGGTAGGTTTCAGGCACAGTTCGACAAGAGCGCCCGGGGGCCGAAAGGCCGTCCGGGCGTCGTCGTTTCTGGCCCCAGCCCATAGGTGTCCCCATGCCCCACCCCAGCGCCCGCGCCGGAGTGCCCCCGCATGCCCGCACCACCCCCGTGCCCGCCCCCCACCCCGCCACCCCCTGGGGGTCCCTGGGTTTTCAGGCGGAATACGGGCAACTTGTGCGTTTTTGTTTTCTAGCTGGGGTGTTTCAGGGTGGTGCAACGGGCGCAACGCCTGCAACGGGCTGCAACAGGCGCCCCTGAGCCATGACAGGCGACTTGTTGAGCGCGGGACGCCGCCTCATGGGTGTCCGCGAGGCCGCCCGGGTGCTGAAGGAGGAAGGCCACCCCGTTTCCTACTCCACCCTCAGCCGCCAGCTGTCCGCGCGGAAGTACAACAACTACGGGACCGACGCCCGCCCCCTGCTTGACCTGGATGAGGTGATCGCCGTCCGCCTAAACGAGATGGACCCGCAAAAGCAGCGCGCCGCCCAGCTCGCCCGCGGTATCCCCGCCCGTGGGGATGATTTGGAGGCGGACGCCCCCGTCACGCGGGGCGGCGCGATGGGCAAGGCGCAGTTGCGCAAGGCCGAAGCGCAGGCATCGCAGGCCGAACTGGACCTGATGGAACGCGAGCGCAGTTTGGTCGCGGTGGAAGACGTCCACGATGCCGGCTTCGAGGTGGGGCAATACCTGCGGCAGGCGCACCTGTCCCGGATACCGGAGCTTGCCTCCGCCCTGGTGGGCGTTCCGGACGTGGTGACCGCGACGCGGATCCTGACGGAAGCGGATCACAAGGCGGAAGATGAATTCGTCAAGATAGTCCGGAAGGCGCTCGATGAGCTTGGCGCTCGCTGAACGCTTCCCACACATGGCGAGCGGCAAGGCCGTCTTCCTCGCCGGTGTCATTGAGGGGGCCCAGCCCCCGAAACTGCGCCCGGTGCCGCAGTGGGCGCAGGAAGTGCGCATGGTGGGTGCCGAAAGCGGCAGCGTGTACGCCCGGGGCAAGGACGTGAAATGGACCAACGACCGGGCACCCCATTTGGTGGAGGTCATGGAATGCCTGTCCATGGCGGACCCCAGCACGGAAGTGACCTTCACCGGCAGCGCGCAGATCGCCAAGACGGAGGCGGGCCTAAACCTTGTCGGCCAGATCATCGATGAGGACCCCAGCCCCATCCTGATCCTCCTGCCCAGCCTGTCTGAACAACAGAAATACGTTCAGATCAAGCTTCAGACCACCATCGACGCGACGGCCGTCCTGCGGGAGAAGGTCAGGGCGAACAAGAGCCGGGACGCGGACAGCTCCACCCAAACCACGAAGCGCTTCAAGGGCGGTTATGCCGTCATCGCGACGGCCAGCAGTTCGAAAGCGCTGCAAATGGTCAGCTATCGCATCGTCATCGGGGAGGAAATCTCCGAATGGCCGGTGGACGTCGGCGGCCGTGGCGACCCGCTGGACCAGGCTCTGGCCCGCACCGTCACGTATCAGGACACCATCGGGGCCAAGTGCTATTGGGTGGCCACGCCCGGCATCAAGGGGCGGTGCCGCGTCACCGCCAAATACGAGGCTGGGGACCAGCGCCGCCGCTACGTCGAGTGCCCGCACTGCGGCGCGTTGCAGCGGTTGGAAATGGAGAACATGCGGGCGCGCCGGTCCACTGCCCCTTACGGCGCCTACTTCATCTGCGCGTCGGGGAATGGCTGCGTTATCGAGGCGACCGACAAGGACAGCATTTTGCGCCGCGGGGTATGGCTGAAAACCTACCCGTCCAGCCCCACGGGGGATGATCCTGCGAACGACAATGGTGAGGATATTGGCGCCCCGGGCATCGTGGTGCTGCCCGCGCAGTTGTCCGCCTATCGCGGACGCTCATCCTGCGGACGCCAGCCGTCGTTCCATATCTGGCAGGCCTACGCCCTGAACGTCAGTTGGGACTCCGTCTGGGGTCGCCGCCTGAAAGCCGAGAAGGGCGACGACAGGGAAAAGAAGGCCTATTCGCAGCAGGTGCTGGGCGTGGCCTGGGAAGAAAAGGGGGACGCGCCGGACGCTGAAAAGCTGGCGGCCCTGGTCGAAGACTACCCCTTGCGCACCCTGCCCCCGGGCGCCCTGTTCTCCACGCTGTTCTGTGACGTCCAAGGGTATGGGCTGAAATGGGATGCCTACGGCTGGGGGCGGGACTTCGAGTGCTGGCACGTCGACGGCGGCACCATTGAGGGCGACCCTACCCAGGATGCGGTATGGGCGGAGCTGGCGAACGTCGTTCGCCGCCCCCTCATGGACAGCTTCGGTCAGCATTGGCCCTTGGACGCGGCGGGCGTGGACACCGGCTACATCTCGCATCGGGTCTATCGCTTCGTGCGGGATCAAAAGCGGGCCGGCTTCGACAAGATGTTCGCCACCGATGGCCGGGGCGGAGAGAAGAACAGCGTCATGCCGCCCCTTGGCAAGCCTAAAAAGGTCAAGATCACCTTCCAAGGCAAGACCATGGGCAGCACCCTGCTGTGGCCCGTGGGCACTTGGGGGCAGAAATTGGAGCTTTACGGCGCCCTGAACCGCCGTTTGCGGGCCGCCAAGAGCCCCCTGGACCCCCAGGGCCAGCCCTGGAAGGGCTTGCCCCATTTCGGCACCTACTGCGACCTGTCGTTTTTCCAGGAGTTGACGGCCGAAAGCCTGATCACCCACGAAAACGGGGATCGGGAGTGGAAGAAGCACCGCACCAACGATCGCTTGGACTGCTTCGTGGGTGCCCGCGCCCTGGCTGCCCATTTGGTCGATGAAATGAGCATGAATGAGGACAAATGGGACGCCCTGGCGGCGGCCCGCCGTCCCCGCGAGGTGCAGGGGGACCTGCTGAGCCTGCCGGTCCGCATCAAGGTGGCCGCATCACCATCCGTGCCGCCGCCAGGAGCCGACCAACCTCCCCCATCATCGTCCGCCCCACCCGCCGCCGTCTCTCAACCGACCAGGCGGCGCACAAGTCGTTCTTCCTCCTTCATGAACCGGGGGGCCTGACATGGCATTCACGAAAGACGACGCGGACGCCATCCGGCGCCTGCGCAAGGGTGGCGTCGCCCGGGTCCGGCAAGGTGATGAGGACATCCTCTATCGGTCGGACGATGAACTGCGGCGGTTGCAGAAGGAGATGGAAGCCGAGGCGGCCCCTGCCCCGGCGGCCCGCACGGTACGGATCCGTGCGCGGAGCGGCTGGTGATGGCGCCTCCCATGCGCCTGCGCGCCCGGGTGAAGGGGACCGACATGTATGTCGACGCCACCTATCCCCAAGCCATGGCGAACACGCCCATGGGCGGCTCCGCCTCCGCCCCCTACCAGACAGCGGGGCGCGGCCCCCGGTCGCGCGCTTGGCGCGCCCCCGGTATCGGGCCGAACGCGGCCTTGGATTATTCCGCCGGCACCCTGCGTCGTCAGACGCGGGAGCTGATGCGGCAAAACCCCACCGCCCGGACCATCCGCGACCGCCTCACCTCAAACGTCGTCGGCACCGGCATCGTCCCGGAAATCGCGGACGAAGCGGTCAAGGTGGCGTTCAATGCATGGACCGATGACTGCGCGCTGGATGGCACCCTGGATTTCTACGGCATCCAGGATCAGGCATTTGCCGCCGTGGTCGAGGCGGGTGAGGTGTTGGTTCGCTTCCGTCTGGTCGACAACGCCATACCCGGAACCGTGCCGCTCCGCCTCCAGGTGTTGGAAGCGGAGTATCTGACCACCGAAAGGAATGAGGATCTGGGGGGCGGCGCCTACATTCGCCAGGGCGTGGAGTTCAATGGCCAGGGCCAGCGGGTGGCCTACTGGCTATGGCCGACCCATCCCGAGGATTTGAGCCCCGGTACCTACAACTTTACCCCCACCCGTGTCCCCGCCTCGGAAATCATCCATCTGTTCCGCCCCGACCGGCCGGGGCAGATCCGGGGTATCACCTGGCTGGCATCGATCCTGGGGCTGTTGAAGGACATCGCCGAATACAACGATGCCGAAGTGGTGCGGAAAAAGGTGGCCGCCCTGTTCGTCGGCTTCGTCAAGCGACCCTTTCCCAAGGATGGGGTGGACAGTGACGACCTGGTCAAGATGTTCGGCGCCGCGGCCGCCGTCTCTGACGACAATGTCGGGAATGTGGAAATGGAGCCCGGCTCCCTCCAGTTCCTGGACCCCGGTGAGGAAATCGAGTTCGCCGAACCGGCGGACGTCGGCAACCAGTATGCCGAATTCCTGAAACAGCAGTGGCAGTCCATCGCCGCCGCCATGGGCATCCTCTATGAGCAGCTGCGCGGCGACTATGCCAGCGGCAATGACCGTCTGTACCGCGCCGCGATCAATGAATTCAAACGCCGCATCCGCCAGCTGCAGCACCACTTGATGGTGTTTCAGCTATGCCGCCCGGTGTGGAACCGGTGGGTGCTGGTGGCCAAGCTGGTGGGCGTCATTCCGGCCGACTACGTCGGTTCCGCCGTGCCCTGGCTGCCCGAGGAATGGCCCTACATCAACCCCTTGCAGGACGTTCAGGCGACCCTGGCGGAAATCCGGGGTGGCATCAACAGCCGCACCCGCGCCGCCGCCGCCCGGCGCAGCAGCGCTGCCGAAATCGACGCGGAAAACGCCCGGGATCAGACCCGCGCGGCGGGCATGGGGCTGGTTTATGACGCCAATGCCCGCCAGGTCGACAACCGGGGCCAGATGCAGCCCGAGGCCGCCCCCGAGGTGGATGATCCCGAACCCGAGGACAAGCCATGAGTGCCTTGAGCTTCCGCCTTGCGGAATACATCTCCGGCCTGACCCTGTGCATGGAGCCTGGTCGCGCCCGCGCCGCGCTGCTGGTGCTGGCGCCCCGCCTGGGTATGTCCGTTCGCACCGACAGCGCCCCGGCGGAAGATGGCGCCACCCTTGCGGCGCAGGCCAGAAGCGCCCGGGAAGCGTCATTGACCCTGGCGGGGGCGGTCGAGACGGTTGAGGTGGGTGACGGGCTGGGCGAATATGCCCTGACGGAGGATGGCATGGCCATCGTCTCCATCGCCGGTACCCTCGTTTCCCGTTTCGGCTTCCTGGACGCGGCTTGCGGCCTGACCAGCTATGAGAGCCTGAACGCCACGGCGGACGCACTGGCGCAAGATCCCCGTGTCGGCGGCGTCATGCTGGACGTGAACAGCGGCGGCGGTGTCGCCAATGGCATGCTGGACACCGCAGACGCGTTCCGCGCCCTGGACGGTATAAAGCCCGTGTTTGGGTATGCGAATTCCGTCGCCGGATCGGCCGCCTACGGCTTGATCGCGTCGGGTTCCCGGGTGTTTCTGCCCCGCATGGCCCTGGTGGGCAGCATCGGGGCGATGACCGTCCATATCGACCAAAGCGCTGCGGATGCGGCGCGCGGCCTGGCCTATACCGCTTTGTTCGCCGGAGATTACAAGGTGGATGGGTGGGATCACGCGCCCCTTGCCGATGATGCGCGCGTCCGGATCATGGCGCGCATCACCTCCGTCCGCGATCAATTCGCGCAAAGCGTGGCCACCCATCGCGGACTGTCGTTGGAAGCGGTGCTGGACACCAAGGCCGGCGTGCTTCTCGACCACGACGCCGTTTCCAGCGGTCTGGCGGACGACGTCCTTGTGTTCGCGGATGCCATGGATGCCTTGCGCCAAGAGGTTCGCGCCCGCGCCACCAACCGAACCACCGTGCCGTCCGCTGGCGGCCAAGCCCCCGCGAACGCCGTTCGCCCCAGAGACAAGGAGATCATCATGGGCCTGCCGAAGACCCGCGCGCCTGGCAAGGGCGTCCGCCCCATCAAGACGGAAACTGCTGTCGAGCCCCCGGAGGACAATCCGGCTGAGGATGAGGCCACGCCCGGTGGCGCGGACGGGGACGAAACCGAAGGCGCCGATGGCGAAGGTGAGGACGGGGATGAGGGTGCCGCCGAAAAGGTGACGGCGGCCCGTACCGAGGCCGCCGAAATTGTCGCCGCTTGCGTCCAGGCCGGTGCACCCCAGTTGGCGGCGGGCTTCATCAGCGCCGGCACGCCCTTGACCACGGTCAAGGCCAAGCTGGACACCGCGTCCAGCATCCGGGCCCTGGTGGCGGACGCCGCCAAGGCCTCGCCCAACATCAGGGCGGACGCCGCGGAGGCCCTGATCGGGGCCGGTGCCACCCTGGCGGAAGCGCGCAAGTCCATCCTGGACGCGATGCTGACGGGCCAGGCCCCCGCCATCCGCTCCGCCGCGCCGGATCCAGTCAAGAAAGTGGGCGCCGCCATCGACGTTGCGGCCATTTATGCCCGCGCCAATCGCCTGAAATAACCGCTTGCCACCCTAGAAACGGAGTACGCCCTTATGCCCACCGTGTTCACCGAAGGCATGCACCCCGGGGAATTCCTGGTGTCCGAAGCCAATGGCCGCCTGTCGCGCGACGTCGTGACGTTGGCGCAAACATCCATCACCTACCAGTCCGGCTCCGTACTGGCGTGGGCCACCGATATCTCGAAATGGGTGCATTACGCCGAAAGCGGCACGCACGGGACCGATACCGCCGGGGCCATCAACTATGCCCGGGTCGATGCCTCAGGCGGCGACAAACAGGCGACGGTTATCGCGCGACTGGCGGAAGTGAACGGCGCACAGCTCAGCTTCCTGCCCGGCACCACCACCAATGGCAAGGCGGCGGCGGCGGTTGACCTGATCGCCGCGCCCCATCTCATCGCCGTTCGCTAAACCTACGCGCATTCATGCCCCTCGCCGGGGCTTGGCGCCAACCCCTGAGGGAGCTTCCCATGCCCGATTTGACCATGGACATCTTCAACGGTGACGCGTTTTCCAACGTGACCATGACCAACTACGTCAACACCAACGTGCCCTTTCAGCCTTCCTTCCTGGGCTCCCTGGGTATGTTCAACGCCGAAGGGGTCTACTCAACCCAGGTCGCCTTCGATGATGAGGATGGCGCCCTGACGCTGATCAGTGCCACGGAACGTGGCGGCCCGGCCGAACAGTCGCAGAACACGAAGGGCACCCTTCGTGTGCTAAGCACGGTACGTCTGGCCCGTGAGGCGGTGATCAAAGCGGATGAGGTGGCGGGCGTGCGCGTCCTGGGCACCGCCGGACAGCTTCAGACGGCGGAGCGCCTTGTGTACAAGCGCGTCGAAGGCCCCGTGGGGCTGCGCGCGGCGTTGGAGTACACCAAGGAATATCATCGCCTGGGTGCCATCGACGGTATCGTTTATGACGCGAACGGCACCAAGGTGTTGTGGGACTACTTCGTCCATTACGGCGTGGCGCGTCCTGCGGCAGTCAACTTCGCTTTCAGTTCCTATACTGGCGAAGATCGCGCCTTCGGCAAGGCGTGCACCGCCCTGCGCCGCCTGGCCACGAAAGCACTGAACGGCTTCCCTCTGACGGCGGCCATGCCTATCGCGCTATGCGGCGACGGCTTCTATGACGACGCCTGGAGCAACAAGGAAACCGCAAAGGCGGCGCAGGTGGCGGCCACGGGCAATCTACAGGCCCCGGAATTGATTAGCAGGAACGAAGCCTTCGACAGTTTCAAGTACGGCGGCATTGTCTGGGTGAACTATCGCGGTAGCGATGACGGCAAGGTGGCAATTCCGACCGACGAAGCGCGCTTCTTCTATGCTGGGGTTCCTGGCCTGTTCAATGAGTACAACGCCCCGGCCGACACTTGGGATTTCGTGAATACCGAAGGCTTGCCCGTCTACATGCTTCAGCGTCCGGAAAATCAGACGTCCAGCCGCAGGACCTTTGAAGTCCAGGCCAATCCCCTGCAACTCTGCCTGCGCCCGCTGCACATGCGCCGTCTGACCAAGAGCTGACCCCGCCCCCTGCCTTACTGCCCCCACCGAAGGCCCCGAACCGCTCCCCAGCGGCCGGGGCCTTCGGCTATCTGCCCTTTGCTTACCATCCGGTGATCGCCCATGCCCGACGTCTTCGACATTGCCCTGGGCAGCCTGTACGCGGACCCGAACCTGGGTTATGGCGGCGTCTACACCCCCGATGGCGGTGCGCCCCAGGCCGTGCGGGTGCTGTGGGCTCAGCCGGACAAGGATTACTCGTTCCCCAACGGCGGCGGCGTCACCGCCAGGGCCACCGTCGCCCGCATCCGCGTTGCCGAGCTGGCCGCTGCCGCCAAGGGCGATGTCCTGGTGGTCGACGGCGCATCCTATCTGGTCGAAAAGCCGACCCGCCCCACCAAACGGCGGCGGGAATGGTACTTGGAACTGTCGCCGCTATGACCGATCCGTCGCCCCGCCTCACCGTCCGGGAACAGCTTATCCGCTACGTGCTGGGGCATCTGCTGCCCAGGGTGCTGCCCGAAAACATGGCGGACACCATCAAGATTTATCGCGCCCGTGCCGACACCATCCTGGAAAGCGATCTGAGTGACGGCGCGACCGGCGCGCCTGATGATGCCGCCGCCCTGAACCTGGTGGTGTTGAAGGGCCCGCCCTCCGAACAGGTGTCCGCCGCCGTCCAGCGCAATCACCTGGTGCTGTCCGTCCTGGCGACGGTCCGCCGCAAGGGAAAATCGGCTGATGCCGATGTGGACGCCGCACTGGCGGACCTGGGCCCCGCTATACAGCAGGAATTCGAGCGTGACCCCACCCTGGGTGACCTGGCCGTCGACACGGTGGAGGTGGAGGTGGACCAGGACCCGCCCATCACCGGTGCCGCCCGCGTGGCACAGGTCTTCGTGACCGTCCAAGTGGAGTATTGGACCCGGCCGGGTGACCAATACGCCCTCGCCCCCTGACCCGGCGCCCCACCGGAGCATCCCCTATGACAGCCCCAGACCAGTCCCCCGCCCTTCCGGCGGGCCGGGACGCCGCGACCTATTACCTGGACGGCGACGGCTATTCCGCCACCCCGCCGGTTGCCCCCGACCCTGGCCCCGCCATCCCCACCGCCCCGAACGCCGTTCGCGACACCACCCCGCCCCCGGATGCCCCGGCGGCCCCGCCCGCCGATGACACGGCCGGCGGCAGCACGAAGGAGTAACCCCCCATGGCCCTTGTTATGCGTGCCCGCAATTCCGTCGTCCTGGCGAAGGTGGAAACCACCGCCGGCACCGATGCCGCCCCCGTGGCCGGCACGGATGAGGTGCTGGTGGAAAACCTGTCCATCAGCTTCAACGCCAACAACATCCAAACCCATGAGGTCACCGGCGGGCTGGACAGCCTGGACGATATCGTGGGCGGCCTGAACGGCCAGATCAGCTTTGACGTCTATCTGAAGGGCAGCGGCACTCCCGGCACCGCGCCTGAGTTCGGCAAGTTGCTCAAGGCCTGTCAGTTCAGTGAAATCGTCACCGCCGCCGCCGTGGGCGCCCCCACCGCCATCAGCGCCGGCACCACCACCACGGCCACGCTCGCGGCGCCCTTCGCCGCGACGGCGCAGCTGTACCGCTACATGCCCCTGATGATCAGCGGCGCCCCGTCCAGCGCCCTGTCCTTCATCAGCGACTACACCGTGGGCCGTGTCGCGACCCTGACGGACACCTTGGGCGCGGCCCTGACAACGTCCGCCCTGGTCCAGGTGCCGGTCAACGTCCTCTACCTGCCGTCCAGCGGCGCGCAGACCTACCTGACGCAATACGTCTACATGGACCAGCTGCTGTGGAAATTCGTCGGCTGCTGCGGCACCGTGAAATTCGATTTCAGCAGCGGCCAGGCGGTGAAGATGTCCTTCACCTTCTCCGGCCTGTTCGTCAGCAAGACGACGGCGTCCGCCCCGGCCGCCGCCAACCTGAACTATCAGACCACCCGTCCGGTGTCGTGGCGTGGCGGCGTGGGTGGCGCCTTCACCCTGGGGTCCAACCTCATCTCCGGCAAACAGATGACGCTGGACGTGGGCAACACCGTGGTCTTCCCCGACGATCCCAACGCGCAGGACGGCTACGGCATCCCCATCATCACTGAACGCCGCACCACCGGCCAGCTGAACGTCAACGAGGCGCTGATCGCCACCCGCGACCTGATGACCGATTTCCGGGCAGGCACCAAGCGCAGCCTGCACGCCCGCGGCGGCACGGTGGCGGGCAACCGCTGGGCCTGCACCATGGGCGCCAACCAAATCCTGAGTGATCAGCCCAGCAACGACAGCGGCAAGCTGATGGCCCAAAACCAGTTCAAAACGGCCATCGCCGATGGTGGCATGGGCCTCTGTTTCTACTGACCCCGGCTCAGGGCCGCCGGAAAGACTGCCTGCCCAACTTGGGCAGGCAGTCTTTGCATCCGCGTCCGCTGCTGGCGGCCCTGACGGCGGGCGGCGTTTGATCGGGAGCGCCGCCCGCCCCTTTCCCATCCCGATCCCCCATCCCGATATCCCGATCAAAGGACACCCCGCCATGGCCATGCGCGCCCGGGTCGACAGCCCCTTGCCCGTCACCACCGATCAACCGTTCCGCTTCTGCCCCGCCCGCGAGGAACTGGACGCCCTCCGTGCCCAGGCCGCCGCCCTGGACAAACAGGACGCGGACCCCGCGCCCGCCGATGGTCCGGACGCCCCGCCCCCAGATGCGGACGCGGTGTCGGGCCAGGCCCGCGCCCTGGCCGACAGGATCGAGGCGCTGGAGGCCAAGGTGGACACCGCCCCCGTCTATCTGATCCGCGTGGGCGGCTTCCCCGACCGCGCCAAGTGGCGGCGGTTGCTGGCGGAGCACAACGCCATGTCCCCGGCGCCGCAACAGCTGGTGGCGGCCCTGCGGGAGGTGGTGGATACCAAGATCGTGGCGGAGGACCGGCCCGCCTGGCATGAGCTGATCGCTCGCGTCACCGACATCACCCTGATCCCCAATGGCGATGACGCGGAAGGCGTCAAGCATTGGATGGAAGACCTGGCCAGCTATGCCGACCTGCAAGAGGTGGCCAAGGAACACAGCCCCCGCTTCCTGAAGCTGTCCGCGCAAAAGCAGTTCAGCGACGAAACCGCCCCCACCCTGGCCTGTCAGATGTTCCTGGTGGGGGTGGAAAACCGCGACGACGTGCCCTTCGCCCGCGACGGGAAAGGCCTGGTCAGCGACGCCACCTTGCGCGCCCTGGGGAGCGAAACCGTCGCCACCATCGGCGCCAAGGCCCGTGACCTGCTGTTCCTAGACAAGGCGCTGGAAAAAAACTGAGACTGGCCGTCGCCGTGTGGATGGACCCCGCCGCCTTCGACTGTGGGGAATATCCGCCGGACGGCGGCCCGGGGTGGGAAGTGGACGGCGAATTCCACCCCACCAACCCCAAGCTGACCCTGACCCCCGCCGATTGGGACATGCTGTCCATCTGGCAGGCCTGCCGCCCCCGGCCGGGGCGCATCGGCGGCATGGCGGCGGGCATCATCCCAGCATCCACCCACCTGCCCCAGGCCGGCGGGGTGATGGATCAAGCCGCCATCATGCTGGACGCCCTGGACGCGATGGATAGGGCCTGGTGGTCGATGCAGAAAGAGGAATAAGATATGGATCTTGTGATCAAGAATGAACGAGGGCCGGTACTTCTGGTTCTTCCGGTAGGTTCCCGTGTCATTCCTCCAGGCGAATTCCCAGGCTCTCCGCCACCACCGAAATCAGCGTGCCCCCTCTGCTCCGCATTTCTTTCAGCATTAGCGCATTCGCATCAAGCGGATCTGCAAGGTTCGCTCGGGTTCGATATGCGAAATCCGCAGCCTCGGTAATTTCCTGAGCGAGATCTCGTAGAAACCGAATTTTCTCAGATGACGGCTCATGCTCAAGTGTCTTTGCGATCAAGTGCTTTATTGCGAAATGATGGACTTGGTTCTGAGCAATGAGCCCAATGTATTCTGCATGGAAACGTGGCGCCTCAGCATCGTTGGACACTGCTTTTTCCTCCAATGCTTAAATTATTCTGGGTTGTTCGGATGGTTGGGGGGATAGCTCAATTCGACATCCCATTCTTCCCCGCTGTAGAACCCGGGATGGATGGGTTCACCGAACACCGTGGTCCTGTCCTCCTCCGGTATGCTGAGCCGTAAGCGATGCCTCTGGACCGTCTTGATCGCGGCCGCCAGCTCCTTGCATTCCGCCTCGGTCCCGGACCAAAGGTGCGGGCGGTGCCCATCCGGAAAGCGAACACGCACTTGAACATAGTCGTCGTTGCTCGGGTCGAAAGCCACTGCACTCTCCCTGGTTAGTGTGGGGAGCTTCCCACCACTTCAGGTGATAGCCAAGCGGGATATATCGTGAACGCCGGCACGCGGCTCCGCCGGTGGCGCCGGATGGAGGATTGAGCGATAACATGGGAGGGTATGGCGAACGCCGTTCGCGAAAACATACGGTGATGCCGTATATCATCGGGTTGATACCACTAGACATGATATGAGGTATGCTCATATTCATGAGTGTGGGCCGCACCCCCCATTGAGCGTCGCGGCTCAGGAACGCGTGCGGATAAGAGGTATATGATGAGCTTCTTGGCGCCGAAGATATCTTTCCCCAAGAGTGGGGAAAAGAACATGAACAAGCTGAAGGCCGCCTTCAATGTCCGCAGTGATGAAGAGGTCATTCAGCGCGCGTTGGAATTGGCCCTGATCGCCGTCAACCACAAGGGGGAGAGCGATATCGTCCTGATCGCCGACGCCAACGGGACGCGCGGCGAACGGGTGAAAATGTCCGCCGACTGACGGCATGGACCTCTCCGATCTCTCCCCCCCGTCTACGCCAGTCACCACCCTTGGCGTCGCGCCCCCGTCGATAGCGATCCGATTGGGTCAGGACCGGGGGCTTTTCCCTAAGATCACCACCGAAGGCGTCGAGCTGTCGTTGCGCGTCGTCGCGACGCTGGTGATGCTGGGCCTTTTCACCTTGGCGAATTGGGCGGTGATCGATCTGATCAAAAGCTTGGCGGCGGTTGACCGCGAACTGCTGGACGCCGGCAAGATCCAGGCGGCGGACAGGCTTATCGACAATAAGGTCATTATAACGCTGATAGCCGGCACGGTGACCCAGGTGGCCACCTTCCTGGTCAGTATCACCCGGTATCTCTTCCCTACCCCCGATAGGCCGGCCAAGCCCAAGGCCGGACGCAGCGGGGCGGCTGCGGAAACCGCTTGAAGGATGCGCCCGGGGCCGAAAGGCCGCCGGGCGCATCGCATTTGTGGGCACCCATTACGGCATGCGGACCATGGCGAAGAAAACACCGAAAACCGACGTGACGGATGAACTGATCGCCTCGCTGCAAGAGGCGGTAGGGATCATGGATGGAACGCTTGCCCCTGGCCGAGCCTATCAGGTCGAGGTGCCGGACTTGGATGTGAAGGCGGCGGGGGAATGAGGCGCTACCACATTTAGCGGTGCGGTATGTTAACGGGGACACCCTCTTGACCCTCGGGGGCACCTTGAGGTATGTTTCAGGCAAGATTTGATGAGTGCGCCCGGGGCCGAAAGGCTGCCGGGCATTTTCATGCGTGGTTCAATCCTTCGGCTTTTTCGGCCGACCCCAGATCGTCCGCCCCATCACGGTTTTCTCGCCGTAGGGCGGGTTGCTGGCGACCAAGTCGCCGTCCTTCATCTCAGCAGTCTCTTTCGCGAACCGCTTCGCCATCTCAAGGCCTGTGGCGCCCTCGCCCGCGAACGGGTCCAATGCCGGATGCTTCCGCAACCGCACGCCCGGTCCTTCGCCATTTTCCTGGATGAAGATGACACCGGCGGCCTCTAGGGCCGATTGCAGCACTGTGAGCGTCGCATTCCTTGGGGATGCTTTCTCGCCCTCGAATTGTCGAACGGTCACGGTTCCAACCTTGGCCCGTTGGGCCAACGTATCTTGGTTCCAGTTCAGTAGTGCGCGGGCCGCGCGGCATTGGGCAGGTGTCATGGGCGCGACATTACACGTTTAGCCGTTTATGGTCAAAACTGTCGTTTTTCGATTGATCAAACTAAATGTGTCGCATATCGTCGTTTCTGTCGTTTTTAGACAGAGGTGCGCCATGACAGCCTTATCTCGCCGCTCCATTCTCTCCGCTGGTGCCGCCTCGCTGGCGGTGGTGTCGGCATCCGCCCCGGTCGCCGCCGGCCCAACGGCGGAAGCATCGGATGCTGACATGTGGGCCTTGCTGGCCCGCTGGCAGGCCTTGCAGCTGGCGATGGAGCATGCGCCCCGCAACGACGCGGAGGAAGCCGAATACGACCGCCGCTTCGCGGAAGCGGACAGCGTGCTGCTGACCATCTTCCGCATGCCGCCCCGCACGGCCATGGGCTGGGGCGTCAAGGCCTACCTGCTGCTGCACACCCAGTTCGGCCAGGGCCGGCACGACGCCTTGCGCCCCGGCCTGCAATTCCTGACCGACGGCATAGAAGATCAGCTGAACCTGCTGTTGCTGGCGGACGTCGAGCGCCTGTTTGGCGACATCCCCCGCGCGGCCTGACCCGCCGCGCCATCCCCGAGTTTCGGCCTGCAAGCCGAATGAGCGCGCCCACGGATTTCCCCGCTTCTTGGGGGCCGGTGGGTCGCGAGAGTGACCACCCGAACGCGCCGGGCTTGCAGCTCCGGCCCCCAAGGAGACCTGATGATGAACGCAGCAAGTCCCATCCCCTTCGACGGCGTAAGCCTTCATATCCCGCTGCATGGCGGTGAGGTTTGGTCCGTGCAAGGCCGTGACCTTCTAAACGTCGCAGCGGTTCACACTGCCCACGCCGTTTTCGGCGAAGCTGGCGCCACTAGCCTGTGGGGCGATCTCGGCCTGCGCATTCTGCCCGACGAAGAATTGCGCCATCTGCTCGGTATGCTGAACCGGGACGTTCCTGATGATACCTGGGACGATATCCTCGGCTCGTCTTCGGAAACGGAGGACTGAGATGACCACGATGCTGACGGCTGTCCCGTTCCGGGATGACACACTCTTGGCCACCCGCACAGACAGTGGCGATGTGCTGGTGGCGGTCAAGCCGGTATGCGTTGCGTTGGGTTTGGATTGGAAGTCCCAGCAACTTCGGCTCCGTCGCGATGCGGTGCTGTCGGAAGGTAGGGTCATCATGACCCTACCTTCCGCCGGCGGCCTACAAGAGGCAATTTGCCTCCCCCTTCGCCTGATGAATGGTTGGCTTTTTGGCATTGATGAAAACCGAGTTCGTCCAGAAATCCGCGACAAGGTCATTGCCTACAAGCGCGAATGCTATGACGTGCTGTGGCAGCACTTCCAACCGCCGGTTCCCACGTCGGTTCCAACAACTCAGCCTCTGTCGGATGCTTCAGGGGGTGACGAAATCCTGGAACTGACGGATGAACTGTCCGGCCTGCCCTACCAGGCCATGCGTGCCTGGATGGACATGATCCGCCTCGCGGGGCGGCTAAAGGGCCGGAACGCCGCCCTGGCGATGTGGGAACGGTCGCCGCTTCCCCAACTCCCCGGCGCGACCGTGACGCCCTCCGCCGTCGAGGTTGAGGACAGCCATACCGCCCATTTCGCGGCAGAAATGCTGACGACAGCGGAAGGCCAGTCCGTGCCCTTCGCCGCCGTCTATCAGGCCTATGAGCGTTGGTGCCGCCAGCAGCGTGAGATTGCCGCCAGCCGCATGGCGTTCAGCCGCCAAATGCGCGCCCTGGGCTTCGTCGCCACGCTCCGGCCGGCACCCATCCGGTTCCTGAACGTCGCCTTGGTTTGACTTGGTGATATCCTCACGTTTTTGCTATTGGTTAAACTGATGCTGGCAAAAGCGGCAAATCCTAGCTTCATTTAGAATGGCCTCAGCACACCGAGGACATTTTTTGTAATTCGCGCGGATAGCGGTTGCTTGGGACGCCCCCGCCAAGGCCCAGAATAGAGAAATGATCCATCCCAGCAGGGTCCATCCAAGGAACAAGTTGAGGAACAACACAGCCGATCTGTTTCCGGCCCGTGAATGGAAAGCGATTATGCTGGGGATAAAATAGATAAATCCCACCAGTAGCAGGACGACTACAAGTGTAAATGTCACGCTGCCTCCCTGAATGATAGTCGATGAAACCATTTGGCTCGGTCCGGCATGTGGATTAATCATGACCAGTGCGGCGTAGGCGGCAATTCCCACTGTCGCAATGGCAACGAGTATAAGCGCCAGACTGTTTGTGACGCCAATCAGCATCTTTGAGATTATACGGCTCACCACAATGTACCCTTCAGGATGTAGTCCTCAAGCCTGGGATCGCATTCATAGCCAATAGAGTTGACCTTGCGGCGACCCATTTTGTTGCAGAAGTGAAGCTTCTCAGGTTTGTGGGATTTCGCTAGGCTTCTGTTCCTTCCATCCGCGCTTCAGATAGGCCTTCGGGATTTCGTCGCCAAAGCAGTAGGGCGTTATTGCCCACCAAAAAACGAACGTGGCAGCGCCTCCGCCGATTTTATCTGTCGCGCCTATAATATAGAGCGATAGGAGAGCTACTCCGGCTGTTGTCGCAGCGGCCAAAAGGCCGGCTCCCCAAGCTCTTTTGTAACAAAGATACATCGCTCCAAAGAGAAGTATTAGGACAGCGTCTTTCTTATCGACCGTCTCGGTATAGCCATTTCCGGATGGATGTTCGAACGTCCGCATATCGCTCCCCTATCGCAGCAGTCGATGCAACTTAGCAATTTGTGCGTGCAAAGAGTCAACAGGGCTGCCGTTCGGGCGGCCCTTTTTGTTGCAAAAATGGAGGGCCGCATGGGTATCCAATGGGTGGACAAGACCTTCGAACAGGCCATGGATGACCTGGTGAAGGACATGGGCGCGGGTGTGCGAACGGCCGTTCGCAGCGCCGCCACCAGCCTGCATGACGAGTTGCGGCGGCAGGTGGACGCGGCGGGCCTGGGCGATGGGTTGGCGGCGGCATGGCAGGTATACCTCTATGGCGTCCATACAAGCCTGAACCCCGCCGCGTTGATCTATTCCAAAGCGACGCTGCTGCACGATGCCTTCAATACCTCTGTCACCATCACGGCACGAAACGCGCGGTGGTTGGTGATCCCGCTGCCCGCCGCCACGGCCCTGGGCTTCCAACTACGGCCCCAGGGTAGGCGCGGGCGCCAACTGTCACCGCCGCTACCTGCGAAGTGGTCCAACGTGGATGCCGCGCAAGCCAAATGGGGCGCGTTGGAATTCAGGCCGTTGCACGGTGGCAATAAGGCGCTGCTTGTGGCGCCAGCTTCCCAAGCCGGTGGCCGCTCCCCGGGTAGCGCGGCCCGCAAGGGTGTTCCCGTCTTCCTCCTGTTGCGCAATGTGAAGTTGGGAAAGCGCCTGGATGTTGAAGGCGCGCTCGCCCATGCGCGGGAGCAGCTTTATAGCGCCGTCATGGCGTCCCTGCCGAGCGCCTGATCATGGCGGACCGTACCCTCGCCATCCGGCTGTCACTTGATGGCATGACCGATTTCCGCGACCAGATGAAAGCTGCTGGACTGGAGGGGACTAGCGCCTTCAACACGATCAATGCGGCAATCGACGGTACTGGCCGAGGTGTCGAGCGCCTTGTGGTCCGGCTGGACCCGACAATTCGCGCCACAACAAGCCTATCGGATGCCGCCGGCAAGCTGGCGTCGGCGCAGGCCTATCTGTCCACGGAAATGGCCAAGGGGGGCGACGCGGCCGAACGGACGGCCGCCAGCCTGAAGGTGGTGCAGTCCGCATCCGCCCAGGTCGCGGAAATTCAGGCCGCGTTGGCGGCCAAGACGATTTCCGCGACCGAGGCGACGCAGCAGCTGCGCCAAGTCATGAGTGGCACGGCGAATGACAGCGCGAAGGCGGCTGCGTCATTCAATGCCCTGAAGGCTAGCCTGGACCCCGCCTACGCCGCGACGCAAAAGCTGACGGAGGGCAGGAAGACACTGGATGCGGCCTTGGCGTCCGGCCTGACCACCGAAGCCGAGCATGCCGCCCTGTTGCAGAAGATGGGGGACGGCGCGCGGTTCGGCGCGACGCAGACGGCCATCCTGCAATCCGGCGTCATCAATACCTTTCAGTCCATCGCCTCCGGCCTGCCGGTGGGGCAGACGCTGCTGACGCAAACGGTGCAGACGGCCCCCGCCCTGGCGGGGATGGGCGTGGCGGCCCTGGCGGCGGCCGCGCCGTTCATCGTGTTGGGGGCCGCCGTGGCCGCGATGGTGGTCGCCCACGTCCAGGCCAATGCGGAGCTTAAGGAAACCAATCGCGTCCTGGCCCTGGCGGGCGGTGCCGCCGGGGTGACGTCGTCGCAGTTCTATGAACTGGCGGATCAGGCCGCGCAGTCTGGTCAAATCACGCGGGCGTCCGCCCTGGCCTTGCAGCAGACCTATGCGGCGACCGGCAAGATCGGCGGCGACATGCTGTCCAAACTGGCGGCGGAAACCAAGGCCTGGGCAACCCTGACGGCGCAGTCGACGGAGGATGCGTCCAAGCAACTGGCGGGATATTTCAGCGACCCCAGCTCTGCCGCGACACAGTTGGCGAAGTCCTTGAACCTGTTGAGCCTGCAACAGGTTCAGACCATCCAAAGCATGGACAGGACGGGCAACAGCGCGGGGGCGCAGGCGGCCCTGTTCGCGGCCATCAAGGACAGGGCGGACCAGGCCAAGGAAAGCCTGGGCTACTTCGGCCAGGCCCTGAACAACATCGCCGACAATTGGGAGCGGATTAAGCATTGGGGTGCGCCGGACGCCCTGCCCCCTGTGCAGCGCCTGGCCGACGTGACGGCGCAGTATGACGCGGTGCTGAAAGAGCTGCGCGAAGACCAGGCCAAGGCCGCGACCGACGACGACTATGTCGGCGCCGTGGTGGCGGATCAGCAGAAACTGGCGGCCCTGGTGCGCCAAGCCGAAGACTTGCGCCGCAGCATCGCCAGCCAGACGCGGCAGGCGTCTGCCGGTGCCGACCAAACGGCGGCGAATGACCTGGGTGCCAAGGTCATGCCCATCGTCAACGCGCTGCCCGATGCGCAAATCAAGGGGCTGAATGCCGACATCCTGGCCCTGTCGCGGGCCTTCCTGACGATTGATCCCGCGACGGGCAAGAGCGTCATCTCCGCCACCCAATATGCGCAAGCCGTGCAAGCGGCTCGGGCTCAAATTGAAGGCTTGCAGCAGCCCTATCAGAAGTGGCTGGACCAGCAGCGTATCGAACAGCAGGTACTGGCGGCGGACCCGGCCTTGCGGGACCAGTTGCGCGCCCGGTTGCAGGCGGAATATGCGGCCCGGACGGTCAATGCCTCCGCCATCGAAAAGGGTGCGATGGCCGCGGGCGCGGAGGCGTCTGTGGTCCGCGCCCGCGATGACGCCTATCTGCGAAGCGCGGCGGCGGCCAGTGCGTCCACCGCCGCCACCCTGACCGTGGCGGATGCCTACGGCGTGTCCGCCGAAGCGGGGTTGCGGGCCGCCGAAGCGGCCAAGGTGCAGGACCAGGCGCGAACCGATCTGACGGTGCGAACCCATCAGCAAGAGGTGGTGGAGCGGAACCTGGCGGCGGCCTCCGCCGCGTCCTACGCCGCGCTGGCGCAGCAGGTGCAGCAGCTGGACGTGGCGACGCAACAGCAAGACGCCCTGGCGGCGGCTTCGGCGAAGGGCGCCCAGGCCCTGGCGGACCAGACCATCGCCAACCAAGCGGCGGTGATGGTGCAAAAGGCCATCAACGACGCCAAGGCGGCAGGCATCACCCTGACGCAGCAGGAAATCGAGGTGAAGCGCCAGGAAATCGAGGTGGACCTTAAGCGGCAGGCCTTGGATCAGCAGCGTATCGCCGCCGACAACGAATTGCGCTCCGCCAACGACAACATCACCTACCTGCAAGCCGAAATCGACACGCTGGGCATGGATAGCCAAGCCCGCGCCGTCCTGCTGGCTCAGATGAAGGCTGAGCAGCAGCTGCGAGCGAACAATCTGGCGCTCTATTCGTCGGAGGACGCGGCCGATAAGGAAAAGGTGCGCAGCCTCATCGACGCCGCCGGCAAGACGGCGGCCCTGACGGCGGAAAACGAGCGGCTTACCGCTGCCTATCAGACGTTCAGCGACTTGGGGACCAGCACGTTTGACGCGATGATCCAAAAGGTGGTGTCCGCTTCCGATGCCACGGCCACATGGAAGGACATGTTCCGAGGCCTGGTGGCGGAGATCGAAACGGCGGGCATCAAGCTGGCCGTGTTGAACCCGCTGAAGAACTGGCTGTCGGGTGACAACAAACTGCCCACTCTCAGTGACCTGACCAAGGTTGCCGGGAATGCGCAGGGTGCAGCCGGAAGCGGTTCGTCCAGCGGCGCGGCGAACGATAACCCGCTGGCCATCAACACCGGAACCGGCCTGTTGAAATACCTGGACATCGGCGGTTCGTCCAGCGGTGGGACTGGGGCCGCCGCCGGCTCCGCCGCGCAGTCGGGGGGCTGGCTGTCCGGACTTGGGTCCGTCAATTGGGCGGGAACGCTGGGCATCGCGGGTGCGTCCGCCGCGGTCGCCAGCACGCTGGGCAACTTGTTCGGCCAGTCGGATATCCAGCAGCGCAACAGCAGCATCTTCGGCGCCTTCCTGGGCGGCATCCCCGGCGCAATCCTGGGATCGATCTTCGGGCCCAGCAAAAGTGTCGGGCCGGTGGGCCAAATCGGGATCACACAGGGCGGCTTGGGTGCCGGCCAGGTGGTGGGCCTGGGGCCGGTGGGCGTGGACAACGGCCAAAGCCGAAGCGATGCGACGGCCTATGGCAAGAGCGCCATTTCCGCCATCAATAGCGCGGCGCAGACGGCGGGCGTTTCAAATCTGGTGTTGTCCCAGAACAGCGGATTTTTAAACGGCAACTATATAGAAACGATCAATGGGACGATCAATACGTTCGTAAACGGCGTGAAGAAGTCGTTCACGGACGGTGACGCGGCCATCGCCGACTTCGCGAAGCGCCTCTTGCAGGATGACCATTCGGGCGCGCTGAGCGCCGATGTGAAAACGGCCCTGGCCAACACCAAGGCGACCACGTCGGCGGAGCTGAACAGCGATATCGCCTTCGCCAAGAGCTTTCGCGACACGCTGTCCAGCTATTCCCAGGGCTTGGCGGCGGCGGACGATGTGCAGTTGCAGGCCAAGGCCAGCATCGTCAGCACGATCCAAAGCCTACAGGATTTCAAGAAGACCACGGCCGATCTCGGGCTGGACACCGCCGCCGCCAACACCGCAGCCAGCGATTACCTGAAAAGCCTGCTGGGCATCACCCCCGCCGCCGCCACGCTGGACGCCACGCAACAGGCCGTCGCGAAGATAGACGGCGCGGTCCAGGGCGCCATCCCCTATCTGGCCGAATTCGGCATCAGCATCGATGACGTGACGGCGGCGGCCAAGAACGCCAAGGCCACGCTGTTGAGCGACTACATGGCCAAGCTGAACGATGCCTTCCTGCAAGCGGGCGACGCGGCGGAACAGGCGGCCTACGCGGAACAGCAGCTGGTGGCCCAACGCGCCACGGCCATCACCGACATCAAGGCCCTGGGCGGCTCAGAGGCCGATGTGGCCACGGCCAACACGGTCTATGCCCGGCTGATGCAGAACGTGGTGGACCAGGCGCAGCTGTCGGGCGACGCGTTCAATGAGTTGCTGTCGCTGATGCCCGACCTGACGGGCCAAATCCACGCCTACAGCGCGGCGGTCGCCGACGCCACGGACACGACAGCCGCCGCCACGGCGGCGGCCAACCTGGCGGCGGCCAACCGGGCGGCGGCGCAGGCCAAGGGCCAGGTCACCTATCTCAACGCCACCGGCGGCACGGTCACCGGGGCGCAGGACCTGACGGCCAGCCTGTCGGGGGCAACCGACCTGTCGGCCATCATCGCCACCATCGGCACGGACCTGGACAACATCACCGCCCTGGGCAAGGCGGGGGTGGACAGCACCGACGCCTATCGCGGTGCCTTCGACAGGCTCAACGCCGCGCTCACCGCCGGTACCATCGCGCCGGCCGACTACACCACCGCCTTGGGGGTACTGACTAGCCGGTTCCAGACGGCGCAGCAGTCGGTGTCCAGCCTGGCCGCGACGGCGTCGCAACTGACATCCGCCGGGGCCAGTGTCCAGGCCTATATCGACAAGGCCAAGTCGGGGGGTGTCACCAGCTATCTCAGCCCAACGGATCAGCTGTCCAACGCCCGGGACGCCTTTAATCGCCAGCTGGCGCTTGCCCAGGCCAACGACAGCACGGCCCTGGGGGGCATCACTCAATACGCGGATACCTATCTCAGCGCCCTGACCAAAACGCAGGGGTCAGGCACCGACACCACGGCCACCATAAACGCGGTGCTGGCGCAATTGTCGGCCCTGCCGGCCACGCAGTCCTTCAACGATAAAAACCTGGCCCTGTTGGGCCAAATCGCGGCCAACACCAACAACGCCGCGGCGTCCCTGGCGCGCGCGGACGCCAACGGCGACAAGGTGATAACCTGGGCGGAATTCCAGAGTTGGGGCACCGGCAATACGGCGTCGCTGAAGGCGATCGGCGCCCTGCTGAACCTGCCCGGCGGCGGCGATCTGGCCAGCATTTTCGCGGCCATCGACACCAATGGCGATGGCACCATCAGCCAGCTGGAAAGCACCCGCGTCAGCCTGCTGTCCGCCCTGACGGGCCTGCCCAGCCCCACCGCCCTACAGGTGGGTGGTGCCCTGGCGCCCTATTTCGGCGCCCTGACATCGAGTACCAATGGCCGCCTGGACCTGGCCACATTTACCGCCGTCATGTCCGGCAAGGCCGACAACGGCACCCTGCAATATTGGTTCGGGCAGCTGGACAGCAACGGCGATGGCGCCATCAGCCAGCTGGAGGTCACCCGGGCGCAGCTGCTGGACGGCCTGTCCGGCATCGCCACGCCCACCGCCCTACAGGTGGGCGGCGCCCTGGCGCCTTATTTCCAGCAGCTGGCGGCCATCGGCAACGGCCGCCTTGATCTGCCCACGTTTACCGCCGTCATGGCCGGCAAGGCCGACAACGGCACCCTGTCCTACTGGTTTGCGCAGCTGGACAATAATGGCGACGGCGCCATCAGCCAGCTGGAGGTCACCCGGGCGCAGTTGCTGTCCGGCCTGTCCGGCATCGCCAGCCCGACGGCGCAACAGGTAGGCGGCGCCCTCAAGCCTTATTTCGATGATTTAACAGCCAGCACGAATGGCCTGCTCAGCCAGGCGACGTTCAAAAGCGTGCTGTCGGGCAAAGCCGACGACAGCACGTTGACCACGTGGTTCAAGCAGCTGGACGCAAATGGCGATGGCCAGCTGTCAAAATTGGAGACATTGAATTCCAGTACGGGCGACGTCACGAGCGCGGTCGGCGACCTCGCGGGGAGCGGTGCCAACGGCACGTTGGCAGACATCGCCGTGATCATCGCCACCGGCTTCAAGATCGTGAAAGACACGATCGATGCGACCAACATCCTGATCTACAACGCGGATGTGTGGCAGCGGGCGAAATGGGGCGATGAGTGGCCACGGCTGGACGGTTTGCGCGACGTCCTGGACGCCATCAACGTCTATTCCGGGAAGGTCACCTGGAATACAGCGCAGACGGCCGCAAAATTGGGCGGCACACCCGCCTATGCCACCGGCACGGACTATCACCCCGGCGGCCTGGCCATCGTGGGCGAGCGTGGGCCGGAGGTGGCATGGCTGCCCACCGGCACCAGGGTGTGGCCCAACGGTTCGGCCCCCTCGTTCGGCGGCGGCTCGGTCAATACCGCAGGCGTCGAGGCGCGGTTGGATACGATCATCCGTCAGAACAACCAGTTACTGGCGCAAATCCGCGCGGGCGGCTTGGCCAGTGTCGGCGGCTTGGGGAGGGTGGAAACGGCGATCAAGTCCACCGCGAACGCCGTTCGCGGTCCAGTTGGCGGCCTCACCACCATACAGCGGCGGGCGGGCTGATGCCGTACCTGGCGGATTTCTACCCCTACCGGGTGTCGGCGGGGGCTGAGGTGCTGTTGCCGTTCAGTGACGTGGGTTTCGTGACGGGGCCCGGCGACAGCCCGCCTAACACCCTGTATGAGCGCGCCATTGATGTGCCTCTAACGGAAACCCGGTCACTGACCAGCGGCGACACGGTCGGGGGCTATTCCTCCCCCTCCGGCGGCACCATCACCATCACCAACATGGATGGATCCCGTAACGCCATCGTGGGGCCGGACTACCGCTGGTCCGGCCGGCGCTTCGTCCTGTACTACACCGACAAGGACAGCCCCACGCTGGCGGATTTCCAGGTGGCGCGGACAGGGGTGGTTGATCAGGTCATCGGCGGCACCACCATCACCATCCGCATCCTCGACCGCAGCGCGCGGTTTGACGTGCCCGCCACCACCGGCACCTTCGCCGGCACGGGCGGTATCGAGGGCACGGCGGAAATGGCGGGGCGCGGCCTACCGTGGGCCTACGGGGATGTGGTGCAGGTGTCTCCGGTGTCCCTGGGCGCCCTGCTGATCTACATGGTTGATAAGCGCGGGTTCACCGCCCTGGTGTGGGTCAAGGATGGCGGCAAGGTTCTGCCCAGCGCCGGGCCCGACGTCGCCACCTACGCCGCTTTGGCGGCACTCAGCATGTCCGGATATGACTACGCCACCTGCAAGGCGTTGGGGCTGATCCGGCTCGCGACCGATACAGCCTCGACGCTTATCGTCCGCGTCCAGGGCATCACCGTCAGTGGCACCTATGTGACGTCGTTCCCGGATATCGTCCGTCACATCGTCACCACCATGGGCGACATGACCTCCGGCGACATCAACGCCGCCTCCCTCGCCGCATTCGCGGCGCTGCCGGGTGGGTCCGCCGCGCTGGCGTACTACCATGACGGGGCGTCCGATGTGACCATCCGCCAAGTGGTGGATGAGCTGGCGTCCGACGTCGGCGCCTGCTGGGGCTTCGACCTGCTGGACCAACTGTACATGGTGCGTTTCGACGCGCCGGCCGATACCCCGGACTACACGGTGACCGACCGCGACTATACGGAGCTGGTGCCGCAGGAGGTGCCGCGGCGCCTGCGCAATTGCACCCTGGGCTATGAATGGCATTACACGGTGCTGGACGACAGCAGCATCCTGCCCGGCGCCGGCACCGTGCCGGAGGCCGACAAGCCCGGTTTGAAAGCCCAATGCCTGTGGGCGCCCACCGCGACCAATGCCGACGTGGCGGCGCACGAACTGCTGTACAGCGACGTGAGGGTTCAAACCCATTTCGTGAATTCCGCCGATACGGAGTTCGAGGCCAACCGCCGGGCCGTGGTGTACGGCGACTGGTCTGCCGCCTACTCCCTCACTATGCCGCTGATCCCTGGCCTGTTGCCCGGCTGCACCGTCGCTATCGTCGACCCCGTGTGGGTGCCGGGCGGATCGCACAGCATCGTGGTCACCAGCGTACAGCCGGCGGGAAGTTCCAATCTCATGACCGTGACGGGGCGGGGCTGATGGGTAACGTCGCCATTCTGTGGAAGCATGTATCCGACATAGGCGCCCTTACCGATGGCGGGGTCGCCGGTTGGGTGGAAAGTGGCGGGCTGAGCCTGCAAAACCTGCGGCTTCAGGACATCAAGAAGCCCGCCCGTTTCCTGAACATCGCCAGCCATGCCGCCCGGATGCAGGTGGACATGGGTAGCCTGCAGGCGGTGTCCAGCGTCGTGCTTGTCGCGCACAACGCATCCGCCGCCGCCACCCTGACCCTAACGCTGTCGAATACGCCAGATTTCAGCGCCCCGGTGGCGACCGCGACGGGCCCCATGTGGCTGCCCACGGCCGTGCCGGGCACCCTGCCGTGGGGCGTTTGGCCGTGGAGCGGCGTTGACCGGGCCGCATACCCCACCACCTACACGGCTTATCTGCTGCTGTCGCAAACCTATTTCGCCCGCTACCTGCGGGTGGAGGTGACGGACCCCGCCAACCCGGATGGATATTTCCAGGCCGGGCGCCTGCTGGCGGGCGTCGCGTACCAGCCGCCGCGCAATTACAGCTATGGCCTGCACGTTAAGCCTGTGGACCCATCACAGACTTATGAAACCCCCGGCGGCGCCTTCGGCGCGGCATCCCGGCCCATGCGGCGGGAATTCGGGCTTCCTTTCGACTATCAGTCCAGGGAATTCGCCTGGGGCGTCCATCACGACATGTGCATGCGGCTGGGCATCCGACGGGAGTTGTTCATCATCCTGAACCCGGATGAGGACGCGCCGTATCTGGCGCGGCAGATGTTCTATTGCCGGATGACTGACATGTCCGAGGTCACCAACACCCATCACAATTTGTGGGGCTTTTCCCCCACCTTTGCGGAGCTGATCTGATGTCTACCAGCTGGGTATTAAACGGCACCACCTATTCCGAGGATGATTTCTCGCTGGAGAATGTCGGTTACTACAAAATCTGGGCGCGGTTCTGGAGAGACGCGCTGGCAGAAATCGGCAACTCCAGCCCAAACCTCGTGATGCAGTCGGTCACCGCGCTGGTGGCCATCGTCCAGGGCTATGCGGCGCAGGCGGCGGCGGCGCGGGATGGGGCGGTGGCCGTGTCGGGCCTGGGCGACCTGGGCGCATTCTCGGGGCAGGTCCAGGCCGGCGCACCCGCCGCAGTGTTCTTTTACGATACGACGCGGGACGGGGACGGCGGCGCGTGGCGTCTACGCTGCGCCGGAAAGACCTGGGCGACGCAGGTGCTGAATACCAGCACTCGGGGCAAGCGCGCGGATTTCCCGGGCCGGGTGATGTTCGTAGCCGATGCCACGGCCCGAACCGTCACGGCCTATGACTGCGACCAGTCCACGCCCGTGATGTGGGCGGTGATCGGCGGCCCCGGCAAGAATGTCGACCTAGGGGCGGGCGTGCCGCAGATGCTGGCCCGCAACGGCTGCCTGTACATCGCGAGCAACTCGACAGGGTTGTTCGAGATCAATTTCCTGGGCGCCGAGATCGTGACCCGCGTCACGGCGGGCGGCACCTACATCCGGGGAGAGCCGGGGGTGGTCAATGCCAACAACGCGCTGTCGGAAAGTGTTTACCTCCCGGCCCGGGCGCTGGTGACCAACGGCGCGGCGGGCGTGGACGTCACCGTCCTGCCGGGCGCGCCGATTGACCGGGCCACCGGGCTGCCCCGCCCCACCATCGCCGTGGCGACGCCCGGCGGGGTCAGTGTCATCCACCCATCGGGCCAGGTCGCCACCATCACCGACGCGAGCGGCGCCGCCGCCGTCTGGTTCACGTCCGATGGGCGCTTGGGCTACATCTCCGGCGGCGGCATCATCAGCCTTGGCCCCGTCCCCTATTCCACTGTCGCGGCGACCGCTTGGCGCCAGTACATTTACGGCGACGCCGCCACATCCGGGGCGATCAACCGGCCGGGGACGGTGGCGGTCACCAAGGCCATCGTGGGGGGGTGGTTCGGCGGCGGCGCCGGCCTCTGTCTGCTGGCGGAAGACGCCGTCAATCCCACCGCCGGCATGCAGGCGGTGGTCACATCGGCGGGAAATACAGCCTATGGCGGCGGGGCGTTCAACAGCGGGTGGATGCCAGGCGATATCCGCCTGGCATTGAGTTCCACCGCCACCGGCAGCGTCACGACCAGCGGGGAGCTGGTCGCCAACGGCACCTTCGCCAGCAGCCTGACGGGCTGGACGGCGGGCGCCGGATGGGCGCAATCCAGCGGTGCCGCCGCCAAGACGGCGGGTTCCGCCGGAAACCTGTCGCAGACCATCGCCACGGTGGCGGGCCAGACTTATCTGTTCGCGGCCGACGCCACCCGCAGCGCCGGCACCCTGACGGTGCAGGTGGCGGGTGCGACGGTCGCGACCGTCACGGCCAACGGCACCATGCTCGTCCAGTTCACGGCGACGGCGTCGAGCACGGCGATTTCATTCGCCGGCGATGCCAGCTTCGCCGGCACGGTGGATAACGTTTCGGTGATGGGGGCGGAGCCCGACCGCTGCGTCAGGGCCATCGGCATGCGGGTGATGGGCAGCCTCACCAGGGCGGCGGTATCCGCCATCGCCCCCACCGATCTATCGGCCTGGGGTGGTTTCAGCACCAGCAACTACCTGCTGCAACCGCCATCCGCCGCGTTGGATTTCGGCACCGGGGATTTCAGCCTGTCCGTGTGGCTACGCGCGGGGGCCGTCAACCAGTTCGTGGTCGCGCGCCAGCCGGGGACGGGTGCCGGCTATGGGACAACGCCAAATTGGGAGCTGTTCACCAACGGCTCGGGCAACTATCAGTTCAACATCAGCGATGGCACGAACGGCGCCTTCGTGGCGGATGCCGGCACCCATACCGCCGGCACCAGTTATGACCATGTGGTGGCCGTCAAGCGTGGCAGCACCCTGGAAATCTGGGTCAATGGATGGCGTGCCGCGACCGCCAGCGCGGGGGCCGTGGGGTCCCTGACCAATACCGCCGCATCACTGTTGGTCGGGTGCGGATATTCCGGTGGGGCGTTGACCGGCGCATGGTCGGCCGGCGCCGTCGCGCTGCTGCGGATCAGCGCGACGGCGCCCACCCCGGAACAGATCACCCGCATCTTCGCGGATGAGGCGCCGCTGTTCCGGGCTGGCGCCCGCTGCGTGTTGGGGGGCGCCTCCGCCGCCGTCCAGGCCCTGGCCCATGATCCCGACACGGGCGCGCTCTATGCCGCCAAGGGGGACGGGACCTCGGTATTCCAGGGGCTGATCCGCACGGCGCACCTCGCCGGGTTGGCCGCGACCAACAACAGCGACAACCATACGGGGGTGGCGGCGCGACAGGGCGGCTATGTCATCGCGACCGGCAACCAGGCCGTCGCCGGCCAACCACCCATCTTCCTGCGGGACCGCATCCTGTCTGACAGGGTGCCGGTGGCGCCCATCGATGGCGTCCATGTCGCCTTCCCGGTGGGGCGGACCACGGACGCCACGGCCACGGTGGTGGCCCGCTTCCCGGTGGCGGAAGGCGACCACGGCCAGGTGGTCTTCAACGTCACGGCGGCGGAATGGGGGGCGGCGCCAACGGAAATCGACGGCTATCAGGTGCGCGCCCGTTTTTACCGGCTGCCCAACGGCAATGTGACGATAACGGGCGTCCAGCACCTGGGCACGGACACGGAGAGCAACACGACCGCGATGGATGCCACCCTCGTGGCCTTGAACGATGCCGCCCCCGGGGTTGGGCTTCAAGTCCAGGGGGTGGCGGGCAAAACCATCGGCTGGGCGTCCGCGGCCGAAATCACCCGCTTCGGCGGCGCCCGTTACAGCTGATCCAAGGGGGAGCATGATGCGCGCAATCGATATGGCCGACAGCTATCGCGCCGGCCGGTATGTCAACGTTTGGACCCTGGTCGGCGGCTGGCCCCGCTGCCACGGCGGCCCGATGGATGTGACCACGGTGGATCAACCCGTCATCGCCAGACAGCTGGCAATTAATGCCGCTGTGCGCGCCCTGGCGGCCGCCGCCGACGCCTATGAGGCGGCGGCGCACCTGACGGCCCGTCCCTGCCCACCCGTGACGCTGGGGGCAGGCCCCGATGGTGCGGCCGTACCGAACCCCGCTTTCCAGGCATGGACGGACGCCCTGGCCCTGGTGTCCGGCGCCGGTAGGGACCTGCTGTGCCTGGTCGCGACGCGAGGGGCCGATTACCCCCGTGGCGATGACGGCCAGCCCATCGCTGCCTATGTGATGGATCTGCCGCCCCCCCCAACCTTGACGCCCGGCGCCGAAACCGCCGATTGGGACGGCACTGCCTGGACCGTCCGGCCGGTGACGGCGGATGAGGCGGTCGCATGGCGCGCCCTGATGGCTGTGCGCTACCCCCGGCGGATGAGTGCGTCCGACCTGGTGGTGCGCCTGCTGACCGGCGCCGAATGGTTGGCCATCGTGGCCGATGCCCACCCGTCAGAAGGTGGGGCTTCCCTGGCGGCCCTGCTGCTGGGGGCGGGCACGCAATACGTTGATTTGGATGCCGAGCGCACGGCGGCCCAGCTGCGGGCGTGGGTGGACAGGGGCCTGATCACGCCCGACCGGATGGCCTGGATCCTGACCGGCCAGCCGCCCGCCGAATGAGCGCGAACGCCGTTCGCTTGAGTGCCGCGCCCGCCCTTTCCGGCGGGCTTTTTATTGCCTGCCCGGTGGGGCGAAAGATGGGGGTGTTGATGGAAATTGAGGCTGCGGCGTCCGCCGCACAGGCGGGGCCTTGGACGGCGATCACCGCCGCACTATCGGTGCTGGCCGTGGCTGTATCCGGCCTGGCCTACCGTGTGCGCCGACGGTCATCGGATGACGATGGGGACGATGGCCTATCCTCCCGTATCGCCGTGCTGGCTAGCAGCATCGCTGTGCTGACGGCGCGGCTGGATCGGGCTGAGCGTGACATCGCCAATGATAAACAGGGCCGCCAGGCCTTCGCCGATGCCTTTTCGGAAATCAAGGTGATGGCCGCGACACAGTCCGCGATGGCCAGGGCCATAGAGGCGCAGGAAGCGGCCATGGCGAAGGCCATAGAGGGTTTCACCGCAACCCAGGTCCGGCAGTCCGCCAACTTGGACCGGGTCCACACCCGCATTGACGATTTGCACCATGCCATCGTGGCGCAGCAACACCCGCGGCTAACCGCATGACAGCCCCCATCACCCACACCACCACCGACGCCGCAGGCATCCGCCGCGTGGTCGAGGGGACGCTGTGCAGCCTGGAATGGGTCCGCCTGGTCAATGCCGACCGGGTGGAGCTGTGGGCCGGCGGCAAGCCCCTGCTGATCCTGACCGTCTCCGGCGCCTGCGAGGCCCATGCCGCGCTGGGGCGGGTCCTATCCCAACCCCATCACCAACCCCATGAGAGGTATTGATCATGATCCGCCGTATCAATTCCGCCGGCCTGGCGCTGCTGCGAGCCTTCGAAAGCTGCGAGCTGGAGGCTTACCGCGACGTCGCTGGGATCTGGACTATCGGTTGGGGGCACACCGGCCGCGATGTGGTGCCGGGCCTGGAAATCAATCAGCAGCGGGCGGACGCCCTGTTGCTGGGCGACCTGGACCCGGTGGAGCGGCGCCTGTCCACCCTTCGGGCACCGCTGAACGACAACCAGTTCGGCGCCTTCGCCGTTTTTCTGTTCAACGTGGGCCTGGGCGCCCTGAACGGTGAGGGCATGTCCGCCGCCCTATCCTCCCCAGATTGGGAGGTGGCGGTTCCGGTGCAAATGCTGCGCTGGAACAAGGCGACAGTGAAGGGGCAGAAAGTGGTTGTTCCCGGTCTGGCCCGCCGCCGCGAGGCTGAAGTGGCGATGTGGCAGACGCCCTGTGTTCCGGCCGCCGCCTGAAACGCAAACCAAACAGACCGCAATCCGGGGCGCCTTGGGCGCCCTTTTTCATGGGGGTACCATGGGCATCCTGCAAGAACTGCTGTCGCCAGCCTCGGGTGTCATCACGCCCGTGGTCAATAAATTGCTCGATTTCATCCCTGACCCCACGGCCAAGGCCCAAGCCGAAGCCGCCGCCTATAAGGAGGCGGCCGACCGGGCGCAACAGCTGAACCTGGCACAGCTGGACGTGAACAAGGCTGAGGCGCAGTCCGGCTCCGTCTTCGTCGCCGGGTGGCGTCCTGGGGCCGGCTGGGTTTGTGTCGGGGCCTTGGCCCTGTGCTACTGGCCCAAGGCCGTCGCCCTCACGTGGGTGTGGGTCTATCAGTCCTACATCATGTTGGCGGCGAACCCCATGGCGGCCCCGCCCACCTTCCCTGACCTGGGCATCACCGACCTTCTGGGATTGCTGGCCAGCATGCTGGGCATGGGCGGCCTGCGCACCTTTGAAAAGCTCAAGGGCGTCCAGACGAAATGACCGACGCCCACTCTGGCCCCCGCGGCCTCATCACCGCTGTCCTGGGCATCCTGCCGTGGATGGCCAGCGGCTTCATCGTTCTCCACCACCGTCTCACGAAAGGTAAAGCCATGATCGATCCCAATCCCCAACCTGCTGTTAGCGCCCCCGCCCCCATCCCCCTGGTGGGGGAAGCCGGCCCGGAGCTGGTCAGCATTCCCGCCGGCACCGTTGGCGCTCCGCCGTCCGTCCCGCCCTCTCCCGGTATCGGTGACCTGGCGGCACAGCTGGCGGCTGCTCGGGATGAGTACCGCGACGCCGTGAGCGCCGATGCCCAGGCGCGCCTTGCGGCCACAGCGGCGGCGCAAGGCAAGGCGGATGCCTACGCCACTCTGACGGCGGCCAAGGACACCTTTGACAAGGCGGCGACCGACCTGATGGGGACCGCGACGGACGCCCTGGGTCTGGGTGTCGCGCCAAGCTGATCCCTATCCACAACGGCGCACCTCAAAGGGGGCGGCTCCGTCCGGGCGCCGCCCCTTTTTTTGCGGGGTCGTTCACCTCGTGGTCGCGGGGTTACAAGTCGGGCAAGGCTGTCGGCCGCGCTCCGTCGACGTCAGATCGTCAACCCACCCGTGGTCATGGCCACAACGGTCACAAACCAACCTCACACGCCGACCGGCCATGGCCAACACCCGCAGCATGACGGTCAGCGGGCGGGCACGGTTCCGAAGGTGGGACGGAAAAGTCATCGGTTCACCTTGTGGTCTAGATGCTCTACCGATGATCAAGATCGATGCCGGCTGCTTCAAGTCCCGCTTTTACCCCTTCAAGGAAGGGTGTTGAGCCTAGCGACGTAAGTGGCGCCAGCGGCACCAACTTGATAGGCAGCGACTACCATGTCATCCTGGATATGGGCCAGGGCGAGTGTAGTAGTGTCCTCGATGGTACTCCACCCATGAGGCTGCGTCTTAGTAGATGGATGGGCTCATCACTTAGATGATCCTGGGGGATCTTCTGATTGATGGATTATGGCCTCGCCACGATCATAAGCATTAATCACATGGTTCAACGTATATGTTGGATCATATAGAAATCGTCCTATTTGATTTCTAAGAAGTGACCATGCCCTTCTGTACCGAATTCCTCTTTCCTTTGGCTTTATGAAGCCGATAAATGATGTAATTACAACGACAGCCCATGAAAAAAATGGAACGGTCTTTTCATCTATACCAATTTTTGCGCCAACAGCTGCGGTTGATGAACATATAATCAACATTGACCCAAGAAAATAGTGCAATGCAAACCATTGTTTGAAATATCTTAACCAGGCAGCCAGGGTATCTTCATACTGCTTCACGGCTTCTTTTCGGCCATTATGGTCTATGTCACTGGCTCCCATAGTCAACCTCCCGCATGTGTTGTTGCTTCACCCTATGATCAAAAACGCCCTGCCGGTCCAAAGGTTGATAACGATCGTATACAACTATAGCGAGTGACAAGCGGGGCAAATGGTGAACGTGTGCCGCATCACTTCCTCGCCTTCGGGTACGGCGGATTGGTGAGGATCACCGTGCGTTCAAAGCTGGGGGCGGGCTTGGAGCGCTCGCGATGGCAACGCCCGCGCCCGGCCGTACGCGGTCGTTGGCGAAATAGGCCTCTCGCTCCCTGGTCCGGGGCTGCGGCTCTGCCAAAAGGGTTGGACACAAATAGCGAAATTCGCTGGAAACGCACGTGAATACTCGGTGTCCAACGTCGCCGCATCGTATTGAAATAAAACGCTTTCTATCGCCCTGCCGGGGTCGCCATCTCGCCCTGACGCGTCTTGTGGGAGGCAGCATAGTTTGGCCTTTTTCGGCCATAGTCTGCCTCGAAATGCACCACAGTTTGGCGTCTGTCTTGTGAAAAAGCCCGCCACGGATAATCCGCGGCGGGCTTTTTGCGTTCTAATTCCATGAGAATATTGAATTTTTCAGTCCGCAGGCCGTGGCGGCGACCACCTCCCCAGGTGGCGTAACCCCTTGCCACCTCCCCCGCCTCGCCTACCTCTTTTCCGTCACCATCGGGAGCCAGGTCACCCCCATCATGAGCGCGACGGCGGCCACCACCACGGACAGTGCGGCGCGGCAGGCGGCGGAGGCCGAACTCGACCGCCAGCTCCAGCACGGCGCCCACCAGATCGTCATGGACGCCACACGGCATCCGGTGGACCGGTCCAGCTTCCCCGTGGGCAGGCTGCCCACCGGCGTCAGCCTGGTGCAGTTCTGGCGCCTGGACGCCCCCAAGCTGCAGTTCCTGGAGTTCGAGTTCGACGCGCCCGCCGGCCGCCGGCCGCCGGGTGGACTACGGGGACGCCGTCAGCCAGCAGCTCATGACGGAGATGCTGTCCGTCCGCCGCCTGGACGCAGGCAGCCTGTCGGCGCTCCTGTCCCGCATCCGCTCCCGCCTGCTGGCTGCCTACGGCCCCGGTAAGGGCGGCTTCATGGCGGCGATGCTCATGGCGCGGGTGAACCAAGCGGTGGAGCGGCCGGAGGATTTCCCCGCCCTGCTGAGCGACGCCGAGCTGCTCGCGGCCTACGGCATCTCCGAGAAGATGGCCAAGTCCTTCGGCCGGGGCGGCTTCGTGTTCGCTGGTGCCACCGGCGGGCCGCCTGTTGCACGTGAGGTCGCCCAGCGCATGACCTGGTCCCTGCCGCGGTGGCTGGAGAACGTGGGCAAGGCCATGTCCAGCGAAGCCATCTTGCCTGTGGCGATGGGTATCGGCACGATCTCGTGGATCATCTCGTCCGGGCACGACCATTTCGCCGACCGCAAGCAGACGTACAAGGAAGAGATGATCCGCCGCAACATGGCCATCCCATGACCGCCGTCGCCAAGACCTCGCCCCGCAATGCCGCCATCGCGCTCCTTTGGGTGATAGGGTTCGCCGCCTACCTGGTGGCGTTCGCCATGTTCCCCATGGACGCGGATCGCGCCTTCAGGTCGTGGAAGAACCTGTGCTTCCCGGCCGGCATCATCCTGGCGGCGGCGACCCGCCGGCGGCCCTTCGTCTCTGCGCTGTGCTGGGCGGGCTTCGGCGTTCTGGCCGTGGTCTTGGCCATGCTGACGCCGGTTCGCTGATGGTCGCGGTCGACCTGGAATGAACCGCAAATCCGTGAATCCCAGTTCGATTCCCGGGTCAGGTCTTTTGCTCCAGCTGGCTTGTTGTGTTAAGCGGCCCAAAGGTTGCGCAAAACGGCGCATAATCCTGCGCGATTCGGCGCATAGGCCTGCCGTACTCGGACCTCCCGCCCCCCGGCCGCCCCCTCCCCCGTCAATTCTCGCCCACCTCCCCAGGTGGCATATCCCCTTGCCACACCCACCCTTGGTCCTACCTCCCTCTCATCACCACCGGGAGCCGGACCCGCCCCATCATGGCCGCCGCCAACCCTTCCATCACCTCCGACCCCGCCGTCCAGCAGGCTGAAGCCGACCTCGATCGCCAGCTCGCCCAGGGCGCCCACCAGATCGTCATCGATGCGACGGGCCGCCGCGTCGACCGTGCCTCGTTCCCCGTCGGCCGCGTCCCTGCCGGCATGACCCTCGTCCAGTTTTGGCGGCTGGATTTCCCCATTGCCGGCCAGTCCCTCAACTACGACGACCCGGCCGTCCAGCACCTCCTGCAGGACATGCTGTCCATCCGCCGCCTGGATGCCGGTGGGCTCACAGCCCTCCTATCTCGGATCCGTCGCACGCTGCTCGACGCCTACGGCACAGCCAAGGGCGGGTTGATGGCGGCGGCGCTCATGGCGCGGTGTCAGCAGGCCATTGAGCGGCCCGAGGACTTCCCGCCACTGCTCAGCGACGACGAGCTGCGCACCGGCTACACCGCGACCGGCCGGATCGCCAAGGGCTTCCACTACGGTGCCTGGGTCAACAACGCCGCCGCCGCGGAAAGCAACCGCGCCCGCGTCGTCGGCAGCACCTGGCTGCCAGCCTGGCTGCGGGAAACCTGCCAGGCGCTCTCTCGCGGCCCAGCAACCCCGATCAACCTGATGTTCATCTACATCGGCAAGATCCTGGGCACCGGCGAGGACTACAACAACGCACGGCACCTGGCGTATCGTGACGAGATGAACCGCCGCCGGATGGCCATCCCATGACCACGACGACCACCGAAGAGCGCCCACCGCTCCATCCCCGGACGCGGCGCGCCTACTTGGCCCTCTGGGTGCTGGGCGTTCTCGCCTTCGTGGGCGCCGCCTTCACGGACAGCCACCCGCCCACAGCCGGCCTGCGGTTCCTGGCTGATTCCCTATTCCCGGCCGGCCTACTCTTGGGCGGCATCACCTGGAAGCGGCCGTATCTCAGCGGAGCGCTGTGGCTGGCCTGCGGGCTGGCGGCGCTGGGTGTTGCCCTGGCGTTTCGGTGAGGGCGCGGGGCCTGGCGATACCGCGATGACGGCCGAAGGCAAGCTCTCCCGGATCAGCCCGACCCTCATCCTCTGGATCGCGGGCCTGGCCGCCTACGTCATGTCCACCGCCAGGTTCCCGGAGCACCTGGGGACCTGGGAGCAGCAGGTCTTCTACCTCCTGTTCCCAGCCGGGCTGATCTCGTCCTTCGCGGCGCGGAAGCGGCCCTGGCTGTCGGTGGGGCTGTGGTTGGTGTTCGGCTTGGTTGCCCTGGGAATGGCGTATTACGGGCGGTGACGTAGGTTTATTGACGCGATGGCCACCGAAAAGCGCCCTCCGCTCCACCCCCAGATCGCGCGCCTGTGCGCTTTTGGGCGCCACTTTTATGAACAGCCACCCGCCGACGGCGGGACTGCGGTTTCTGGCCAACTCCCTATTCGAGGGTTTCCTGCTCATGGGTGGCAGCACCTGGGAGCGGCGTATCTCAGCGGAGCGCTGTGGCTGGCGTGCGGGCTGGCAGCGCTGGGGTTCGCCTTAGCGTTAGGTAGGTTGGAACACTCGACCGACTCCACCAATATTGCCCGCTGTGACTGCTTGCCAGGGGTGTAGGCAATAAGGGATGTCCTCCTTTACATGTGTGTGCCCTAAATTCGACAGTGCAGTTGCTGTGGTTTGCATTTGTCCGCTTTGTGCCTCATGGTGGTCGTTGGGTAGATCAACATAGATCACCGATAGCGGACCTTGGCGATATCGCGGAAGGTCACTGGAAGCCTTCCACCAGCGATTTTTCGATCCCCCGATTGGGTTGTGGTTTGCTGGCCGCAAAAAGATAGCTTATTATTTGACATTTTAGCGCCACCAAATCTTTTCAGGTCAAAAATGGCACAACGTCCAAAAGCTCCCGCCAGAAAAACCAAACCAACTACGGACGCTGAGAGAAGAATAGACTTTAGGAGGGGCGTCCCAGAACTCCTCTACAGGCAAGCAGGTGGGCGGTGCTCTGTCCCTCGGTGCAAAAACCCTACAATGGGGCCATTTTACGAACGAGACGGCGCCGTAAACATGGGTGTTGCGTGCCATATATATAGTGCGGCTGAAGACGGGCCTCGGGGGAGGGGCGGAAAAGATGCTGATTTTATTAGCAGCGAAAAGAACGGAATATGGTGCTGCGAATACCATTCCCCACTGATAGACAAAGCAAGAGGCTGCGACTATCCAGCAGAGGTTCTTTTTGCTTGGAAAGCCCTTATTGAAGCTCGCGTATTAAAAGAGATGAACGACTTCCCCTCTCCGCTAGGATGGGTGGATTCCATTGAATTTAGCGAATTCCCAGGATTGAAGCCTCTTCCAAAAATAACACTTTCCCGACGAACACTTATGACGGGACGAAACTGCAGCGGCAAGTCATCCCTTATGGAGGCCGCCGCATCTATTTCTCACTCAAGATATATGGACCGCTTCAGCGGAACGCGTATAAAAAATAAAGAAGGTGACTCGGAGCCGGCCACTTTCCGCGCCAAAGTGACGTACTCAACAGTTGATAGCTTAAGCAAGGAAATTGACCTAGAAATTAGGGGCATTGAACTTTCCAGACGAAACGGCACGATTCCGTATCTGTTGCCTCCAGGTGACATTGAGATCATCTACTGTTCTGAGTCCGACACGAGAAAGCTCGATCACGAAGACGATATTGATTTTTTGATGCGAACTCTGAATGTTGATAAGAGTGCCCTTTTTGCTCTTGCGAAAATTGGGGCCGGGCCGCTCTTTCCTGGTGACATTGCCTTTGTACATGCGACGGAATCAGACGACGACACCGAAGAAGAACGCCCAAAATTCAAAACAGACGGCTCTCCATATTTCGAACTAATGTTCAAGAGACGTGGATCACAATGGCCTCCGCGCCCGTTTGACAACCTTTCAGGTAGCGAGAGAGGTAGCCTAATACTTGACCTCATTATACTCAAGGCCCGTGAGGTCAGCAAAGAACGATTAACTCTCCTTCTTATTGAAAGCTTATCTGTGACTTTTGATCGAGGAAATTTTGAGGCACTGCTGAGGGCGCTTTCATCTGAGGACTTTCAGGTTATCGTGCTCTTACCACCAGCAAGAGAGAATGATATTCTAGAGATGGGCGCGACAAAGCCTGTACTTCGCAAGCTAGATTATTTGGATTCTTGGCAACTTTCCGTAATAGGGGCGGAGGACTGAGAACGCCTTCCTTTGGACAATTGCAGCTCAGGCGGAGAGGGCTTGGACAGAAGCTCCCTTCTACCGAACGAAGGCCACCGCAAGATCGACAGCTATTGCGTGGACTCCGCCGCCTCGCAGCCCTGAGTCGTCGGTTGGGGTGCTGGTTCGGGATACGGGGGATACGGTGTCACTGGATGTCAGGGCGCAGGATCTGCTGGCCGACACCGTCATCGTCAGCGACTACGCTGGACAGTTCCACGTCGGGCGCCATGCCTTGTGCTGGGTCCATGCCGAGCGCCTGGTCCACAAGCTCGACACCTTCACCGATCATCATCGCGCCGCCCAGCAGCGCATCCGCAGCCTGATCTGGTGGTTCTACGCCGACCTCAAGGCCTATCGCCACGATCCGACGCCGGCGCGAAAGGCCGCCTTGCGTGCCCGCTTCGACCGCATCTTCAAACGCAAGACCGGCTTCGCCACCCTCGACAGGCTGCTCGCCCGCCTCCACGCCAACAAGCCGGAATTGCTGATGGTCCTCGACCAGCCCGATATCCCGCTTCACACCAACGGCTCGGAAAACGACATCCGCTGCCAGGTCACCAAGCGCAAGATCAGCGGCGGCACCCGCAGCGACACAGGCCGCCAATGCCGCGACGCCTTCCTCGGCCTGGCCAAGACATGCGCAAAACTCGGGCTCTCCTTCTGAGACTATCTCGGCAACAACCAGATGCACCGGCACAAAGGACGCCGCCTCAGGGGAGAGTTCGCCGCTCCGGATCTGCCGGCGCCATCGGTAGATCAGGCTGCTGCACACCCCATGGCGCCGTGCCACCGCCGCCACGGCCCCGCGACCACCACGCGCCTCGCCCACCAGGCGAATCTTCTCCTCCGCCGAATAGGCGCGCCGCCCACCGGCCCCGGTGATGACCTCGATACGTTGGACTGCCACGGTGCAAACCACAACTGCTTGCCATGATGCCAAGCCGGCCACACACCCACGCGCCGCCGACACATAGCTTTCAGCACAACAGCCCCCGATCCAACAAGGCAGCCCACAGACGACGCTTACGGTAAGTCCAGTCTGCTGGCCGATCCGAGCCTCGCCCTGCCACCACACTTCTACCGGCGTTCCCGGCGGGAACTGGCTCCCGATGCCCGCCAGGCGGGTTGGGAAGTTTTTTCGGCAATGTCTTCGGACTTCTGACCGCGATGGCGCGGGCAGCCGAGAGCTTAAGATAGCCCAGTGCACGCAGTTCGCGGCCAAGGGTGAAGCACCTCATCGAGACGCCGAATTCGTCCCCCGGCAACTGGACCAGATCGAAAGACCGCCAGCGCACGACGCCGTGCACGGTTGGGATCGGCCCAACCTCGCCGGCTGCGGCCTGGCGCGCGCGGTGAATATCGTTCCGCAGCGATGCCTTGCTGGACGCCTTGCACGCCGCCAGGCGTCCGGGCCATTCGCATAACGATCCACGCGCCCGCCTTCGGTCTGGTGGCGTTCACCGCGAGGACTGTGTAGCACGCGCCTTGGCCATCTTGTTACTCCCAACTCGGTGGCTGTCGGACGTGCCGATGGCGGGAGCGCTGCCGGCGGCCCAGGGGGGAATGGCCTGTCTCGTCCCCGCACTTGTGGATAGGGGGACAGCCAGACTGTTCCGGTTTCCCAGAAGGCTATCAAATGGCGAACAACGGCCACACAACGCTTCCGGCTGGCACCGACAGCGACCTATTCCAGGTTGCGAAAACTGCAGCGGCCGAGGGTCGTCCCGAGGACATGTTGCAGGCACTGAGCGCCAGTATGTTTTTGGATGGCCTTGTGCGGATGCATCGGAAACGGTGGGGCCAGAAACTGCCGGCCTCGGAGATTGAAGACTGCATCGCCTCGAGCGTGGACGCAGCATATGACGGCATCCGGGCAGGAAAGCCCGTGCACGACCTTGGGGCCTGGCTTTGGAAGGTAGCGGATAAGGTCGCGCAAGACCGCTGGACCAATGACTACCGGCACCGGCGGGGCGAGGCCAACGATCTGGCTGAAACTCCCGACCAAATCCTTGATGACGGGGAAAGGGCTGAGGCTGAAGCCTTAGCGGACCACAGGAAGTCGGAAGCTGTACGCTTTGCGCGCCGACTCCTGCCCCGCCTCGGCCAAGGACAGATCGCCGACGTTATGGCTCTGCTCATCGACGCCGTCGAGCAAGGCTTGCCCGACCTGCCCGCCAACTTGGTCGCTGACACGCTTAGCATCAGCGCTGGATCCGCACGCAAGCTCATGTCTAGGGGACTGGCGCGGCTGCAGCGTGAGGCAGCCAAGGAAGGCATCGAATTCCCAGACACCTTCGACGACAACACCGATAACAATCAACCCGAGGACGACCAATGACCACGCCTCAGAACGATTTTTCAACTGAGTTCCGCCAATTGATCGCGGACGCTCGGGCCCTTTCGTCCGACATCGGCGGAGTGGTGGAAGAGATCCTGCGATCCGGCTTGAACGAGCCGCTGTCAGACGAAGAGGCGCGCTCGCTACTGACCAGGGTTGCGCAGGTTATGCGGTCCAATGCTCAAGTCCGAGGTGACACCTCCACGATGGCGGCGCTCGACACCGGGATAGCCGAATTAGTTGATCGGGTCATGTCCGTTCACGATTTGCTCGGCAGCCGTTTCTTATCCACCACCATCACCAACCAGATACGGCCTATCGAACACGACGGTATCAAACCGCGTCCGGTTTTGCCCACGCCGGTTTTCCATGAGCGGCCTGTGCAGGTGGTAGAAGGGTTCGTCCGCACGCGAGATATCCAGCTCTGGGATGAAAACCAGCGCCTGGATATCCATCTCAACCAGTTTCAACAGGCCCATGGCCGGAAGCCTGATGCTGATGAGTTGCTGGAGATTATGACGGGCGAGATGACCCTTCCGGGTCTCACCAAGGATGATCAGTTCGAAATCAAAAACTTGGCGCGAAGCATTGCGGTCAATGGAGTTCGTAAGCCGCCGATCATCGACATCGACGGCAAACTGCTTGACGGTAACCGCCGAACGGCGGCCTGCTACTTCATCCTCAACAGCCCTGATTTCGATGCTGATTCCAAGCGGCGAGTCGAATGGATGCTCGTTTGGCAGCTTACAGAGCATGCAACCGAGGCCGACCGGAATGCAGTGATAGTGTCCCTGAACTTCGAGCCAGACTTCAAGCAAGACTGGCCAGAATACGTGAAGGCACGGACCGTCTATGAACGTTGGCAGGGGTTGGTAGCGCTTGAACCACGCGGCAACCCCACGCTCTCCCGGCAGCGGGCGCTCAAGCGCGACATTGCGCGCACCTTCGCGATTTCGGCGGATGACGTCAGCCGCTATATTAGCATGGTCGAATTAACGGAAGATTTCGAGGATTACCATGTCACCGAACGCAATCAAGATCAGTACGCAGTCAAGCATCGCAGCGAGCGATATTTCCAATACTTCGACGAACTAGGAAAGGGAAAAGGCGCTGGTGGCGTCTATTGGTCTCTCAACCAGGACGATAGCTTTAAGCACTTAGTCTACGACTTACTCTACGATGGAAAATTCCAAAATTGGAATAAAATTCGCGACCTCAAATACGTCTATTCGAATGAAGACGCAATGGCCTACTTGCGGCGGGCTCGTGACGAAAATGACCCAGAAGCCGGACAAGAGCTTGTCAACGACGCGTGCGGCTTCGCGCGGGCGTCCCGTGCTGAGACCCGTCAGGTCGGAGCGAACACGCGCGTCCATGTCTTCGTCGAGTGGTTCAAAGACCTTCCCGTGAAGACGTTCAAGCCTGGTGAGCCCGGGTCTATCAGCCAGGAGAATCTCCAGGGGCTGCGGACGGTTTTGGACATAGTGGAGAAGCACTTGCCAACCGCTGGCCGTGAGGAGAACTGACGTGGATCGCACTACGATGACCTACGTGACGGCCGATGTGCGGTTATCCGAAACGCTGGATGCCCTCTATGTAGTCCCTCAGGATCCTGCAGATGCTCTGACTATCCTGCGGCGACTTTCCGCCTCCATGCCGACGGCGGGACTCCGACGTGGTGCGGGGGGGATCCGTGTCGGGCGTGAAAACGCCACATACCTGAAAATAGGCACCCCCGGCCTTAACTTGGTATGGGCCTCCGAAGCCCGACAGTTTGTCGCCAACCGGGAACGTGTGGCGGCCGCCTACCCTGCAGTGCGGGCCTCCATCGAAGGAATAAAAGCTGGCGGCCCCGACGCAGCCCGCTTGTTCATCAAGGACAGCGACGGGTTGAATGTCCTCGACAGGCACCAAGTCACCAACGTGGCTGCCATGACCGTACCGGAGGGATTTGGGTTGTGCGTCTTCGACGAACAGGGCGCCGGCAAGACGGTCACCATGATTTATGCGTTCGATTTGATGGTTGCCCGGGACGAAGTCGACTTGCTCGTTATCGTAGCGCCTAAGAGCATGGTGGCCGAGTGGCCGAAGGACTTCGCGACGTTCCGCGGGGACTTATACCGGGTGGCTATCTTGACCGGAACCAGTGTGCAAAAGCGATCGACCCTGCGTTCAGGTGCCGATGTCCTTGTCATGAACTTCGAAACGGCCGTAGCGTTGGAGGCGGAGTTGAAGTCCTTGCTACGAAACAAAGACGGGCGCGCGGTTCTGGCGATCGACGAATCGTTTTTCATCAAATCGTTGGATGCCAAACGAACTCGGGCGCTTCGGCGTCTCCGCGAGTGGTGCGGGCGGGCCTATGTGCTTTGTGGCACGCCAGCACCCAATGCACCGCAGGATCTGGTCCAGCAATTCAGCCTTGTAGATTTTGGGTTGGCGTTCGAGGGGCTGGAACTGCCCAAGGACCGAGAGACGGCTATGCCGTTGGTACAAGAGGTGGTCGACACTCGTGGCCTCTACATTCGGCACCTCAAAACCGACGTCCTGCCCGACTTACCACAAAAGCAGTTCCAACGGATTTACGTGCCGATGGAACCGCGTCAACGACGCCTCTATGAAGGCGCTCTAAATAGGTTGGTGGATGACGCTGAAGCCGCGTCTGACCGAGACTTCCAGAAGACCTATGCCAACTTCCTCGCTCGGCGAGCCGCCCTGCTACAGGTTTGTTCCAACCCACAGGGCATCGACCCCTCGTATAAAGAGACCCCGTCAAAGCTCGCCACGATGGACAACATTCTCCACGAACTGGTCGAGCAACGGGGAGAGAAGGTGGTGGTCTGGTCGTTCTACACCGCTTCAGTGACGGCGCTGGTCGAGCGCTACGCACGGTATGGAACGCTACGTTATGACGGTCAAGTTAGCAACATCACCGAACGGCGGGAAGCAGTGAGGCGCTTCCAGCAGGATGCAGACGCCAAAATCCTTGTCGCCAACCCCGCAGCCGCGGGTGCAGGACTCACGCTGCATAGTGCCCGGATTGCAATTTATGAATCCCTTTCGAACCAGGCAGCGCACTACCTGCAAAGTCTCGACAGAATCCACCGGCGCGGCCAGACTAGGGATGTTGAATACTTGGTGCTGCTTTGTGACGGAACGATCGAGGTTCAGGAGTATGATCGGCTTATCCGCAAGGAGCGCGCCGCCCAAGATCTCCTGGGAGACCAGGTGAGCGCCCCAGTGACACGAGAATCCTTCTTAGCGGATGCTCGCGCCGCTGTGGAATTCCTGAGCCGATCCCAATAAACAACCAAACATCACTTATTCCGCTGCGAGCATGAGTTCGTCTTTTACATCAATAATTTCATCTGCCGCCGGGTGTAATCTCTTTCGACCACCAACCGAGATCAGGTGCTTTAACTCATTGAGCCGTTCAGGCGGCACATATTCAAAGGCATCAGCGCGCATCCGTGAGCCCTCCTGATGCCAATCCGAGATCGTACTCCCTTTGGTGTCGTTCCTCATGTGGGGAGGATTAACGATCGTCCGAGGGCGCCGCAGCATCTTCGCCAAGAGGTCGAGATTCCAACACTCGACGCGTCCATAGCTGCGTCCGGTTCCTTCTTGCGCCTGCGCTGCTATAAGGGCTTGGCCTATTGCTTTGCCGAGGCCCACTGGCACCGCATTGCCGACCTGCTCGTACTTTTGCCTAACCGACCCGGCAAAGGTCCAATCTTCCGGGAATTGCTGGATCCGAGCATATTCGCGGATGGAAAGCGGGCGCAACTCGGTGGGGTGGCAGAGGCTTGTGGCTTTGCTATCTGGCCTCGTCGTGAGCGCTGGACTTGGTCGGTCGAAGCTCAGGCGGCGAAAGAAACCAGACCGTCCTCCCCACGAAACAAATGCCCGGCCTAGCGCTTCCGACTGCAACTCTTCGGGCAAGGCTCGCCAGTTCCCACCTTCGGGAACCATGGCGAGGTATTTAGCCTTGCTTGGGCAAAGCTTCGTGAATTCGGGAGCAGGGTCTTCCAGCCCCTCAAGCGCGGATCGAAGTATTTGCCACTTGGGAAGTCCATTGTCGCCATTCCGATCGTGGGTCGCAGCCGGCATAGCGATCCGTTCGTGATACCGCGTCCCCAAGAACACTAGACGCTCTCTGGCCTGCGGGACGCCAAAGTCCGCCGCATTCAGGATGTCGAAGATGGTGTAATATCCAAGCTCGCGCAAAGTGGAGGCGACAGTTTTCAAGGCCGAACCCAACTCCTCGTCGGGCTCCAGTGTGGGATAGCCAGGACCTCGTTCTTTCAGGGATCGATGCTTCACCGCAGCCGAAAGTAAGCCGCGAACATTTTCCATGACAAAGAAATGCGGCTGGGCTTCCCGCACGACCCGAGCGAAATGCTGAAAGAGCGTGCCGCGTGGGTCGCTGAGAGAACTGCGCGCGCCTGCAGTGCTGAAAGCCTGACAGGAGGGACCGCCAGCCACTGCGAAGGCCTCTCCCGGTTTGAGCCCTGCCGCTTCTAAAATTTCTGTCGTGGTGACGTCTTCGATTTTTCGGTCGATGACCGGCAGGCCGGGCCGGTTGGCGCGGATGGTGGCAACGGCCACGGGGTTGCATTCAACAGCTACCGCAACGTGCAGGCCTGCGGCTTCAAGGCCGAGATCAAGGCCCATTGCTCCTGAAAAAAGAGAAATTACGGGCAGGTCGGGGCGACTATCGCTTCGGCCTATCATCTGTCTCTAACCCCAATACAAGCTGGCCAGTACTGGCCTGATCAAGCAACCGCGTGAGGGCGAGTTCGACGACATAACGCTTTGGAAGCCGCGGTTGACGGCGGACAGTGACGTCCAAAAGCCGCTCATAAAGCCGCCGATCAATCACCACCGTAAAGCGCATTTCGTCGGCCATGCAGGCGCCTCGAATCATAAATATCCGTTATGGATTCTAGCTTTTTGTAGATCAAAGTAAACATCAAATTGCATAGAAGCACACCAAAATATGATATTCTGCACATCGTGTCTGAGCCCCACCCCTGGAGGCGGCCATAGACCCACCGCCTACCGTCCACCCGCGACCGCCGCGATCCGGGGCGGTCGCGGTGAACTAGGCCTCATCGAAGGGGGCGAAGCGCAGGGGCACCATCAAGCCGGCTGCCAGAGCCACCACTACACCCCACCCCGCTTCCTCTCCGGAAGCTCGGGCCCAGGCCCATCCCCCTCGCCCCCACCGGTCCGGTCAATCTCCAGCCCGACCAGCAGGTCCGACGCTTCGATCCCCAACCCCCGGGCGAGATCCACGATTACCGCAAGGCTGGGATTCCATTTTCCCCGTTCCAGGTCCGACAGATAGGGCACGGCCATACCAGCGCGGCCGGCAAGCTCCTCTTGCGTCAGGCTTTTCGCCTTCCTTTGCTGCCGCAGTAGCTTCCCAAACTGGATCCGGATGTCTTCAACCATCCGGGCAAAACACGCGGTTGCAAAAGCCAAGGCCATAATATATATCTTAAGTCGCCTTTCAGACGGTGCTGACGCGCCTTTTCACAGGCGTCTTCGGTCGCCGGGCGCCACCGTCCTCCGTTGCCGTATTTCCTAGGGTTTCCCAATGCCCCTTTCCCCCCGCCCCGTCGCCCGCCGCCTCGGCCGGGCCACCCTCCGCATATTGCCCGTTTCCCCGCTGGCGGCACCCTCCGCCCACGCGTCGGCGGAGGCCTGAGATGAAGAAGGTCTCGGGTCAACTGTCGCTGTTGGGCGACTCCATCATCAACGCCAAGCAGTGCAACTACAGCCTTATCAAGATTGGCGGCCAAATCCTTCCAAAGGTGGTCGTGCCGATCGGCCTGAATAACTTTCTCGATGTCGACGCCGATGGCGTAACCACGCTCCATTACGTCAAGTTATTCTATACTAGCCCCCTGATCATCGGCATCGAAACACCTTCAGGCGAGCGCTATTACGCGAAGACCAATGCCTTCACATCGCTCATAATCCTGATCTGTTCCATTATTCTCATCCCTTTCTTGGGGCTCGGGCTTTTGTTCCTGCCCGCCGCCTTCGCCGTCATCGCGACGGACATCGCCGGCGGCCAGCTGCAGGACCAGGGCTTTACACCCGTCAAGTAAACCTCACGGAAAGCCTGTCTGATCTGCATGAATCGCAACCCTAGAGAGAGGCTGCCCGGTTGACTCGCCGCGCGGCCCGAAGGATGATTCTCCCATCATGACGCACAAACTCCCCCTTAAGCGCGACACGGTTGAGTTCATCTCCCGCTCCACGCGCGTTGTCATAGTACGGCCCGCCGCTTAGCGCGGGGCCGGAAGAGCAGTAGCTCACCCCTCCTGATACCTGCGCCACGCGGCATCCCCGCCCCGCCTCCACCGGCGGCTCCGGGCACCTCTGCCTCGTCCGTACGCCACGCAGGTCATCATGCTTCCCACCCGCCCCCCTCCCTGCGCCCGTCCACTGGCGATTCCACTGCCGTCGGCCCCTGCCCACTGCACTGCGCCCACTTGCGCCCGCAGGCCGCCTCCCCCCGCCAGATGTGCCGGGTCCGGGTCCGAATGCGAACGAGGTCCCATATGCTTAGCGCCCTTTCCGCCAGGTATGGCGGCAGTCCGATGGCCTTCGATCCCGACGAGTTCGAAGCGCACGCCCCGGTTGACCTGGAGACCAAGCGTCTCGACTTCACCGCCGTGGAAATCCTGTTCGAACAGAGTGCCGAGGACCACCCCGGCCTCCGAGAAGCCGCCCTCCGCAGCGGATGCCTGGTCACCGTCGAAGTTCCGGGTGATGCGTGGATAGAGGCTGCCGAAGCGGCGGTCCCGGCGGTCCTGGAGCGGTGGTTCGACCTCGCACCGGTTCCGGCCCAGATGCAAGACGGTTCACCGGCCGGCACTGCCGCAGCATGCCGCGCCACGTCGCCAAGGTGGACCGTCGTCAACCGGAACAGCGCCGGCCAGCTGCCGGCCCACGCCAGCGCCCACGTCGCGAAAGCGCTGTCCGCCGGCGCCGGTGCCGTCCTGGTCCTGCGACCAGGGGAAGCGCTCCCGGCGCGGCTGGCCGCGATCACCGACTACCGGCTCGAACTGCCGGCATTTACCTGGGCGGTGGTGGAGGAGTTGGTCGGTGCTGTCGCGCCGGGCGCGTCGCTGGAAGCCGAACTGCCCGACGGCCTCTGCGCCGCGCTGGAACCGGAGGATTTCCGGCTCATGGCGCGGCCGGGAGAAGAGCCGGACCGCTGGATTGATCGCCTCCGCGCCATCGCCCAGAGCCGGATCGCCACGTCAAAGCCAGCATCAGGCCCAACGCTGGATGACCTCCATGGGATGGACGGGGCGGTGGAATGGGGGCGCAACCTGGCCCGCGACCTTGCTGAGTACAAGGCCGGCCGGCGGCCTTGGGCCGAAGTCGATCAGCGTTGCCTGCTGGCGGGGCCACCCGGCACTGGCAAGACGACCTTCGCCAGCGCCCTGGCAAAATCGTGTGATGTGCCGTTGATCATGGCGTCGCACGCCGAGTGGCAATCGACGGGACACCAGGGCGACATGCTGAGGTCGATGGCCGCCACCTTCGACATGGCGGAGCGGACGGCACCCTGCATAGTCCTCATCGAGGAGATCGACTCGTTCCCTTCCCGTATTCGCCCCGATGGGAACGACACGAACTCGAACTACAACCGCCAAACCGGCAACGCCCTGCAACTCATGCTCGACAAGGCGAGCCGCGTAGACGGTGTCGTGGTCATCGCCACGACCAACCACCCCGGCATGCTGGATCCCGCGCTGCTGCGGGCCGGGCGTCTCGACCGCACGATCGAGATCGGCCTACCCGACAACAAGGCGCTGGCAGAGATCCTACGCCTGCACATCGGGCAGGCTCTCTCACCGGGCGTCGATCTTGCCGGCCTGATGACGACCGCAGTGAGCGGCAGCACAGGCGCGGACTGCGTGAAATGGGCGCGGGGAGCCAAGCGGCGCGCCCGCGCTGCCGGAAAGCTGGTGGGCCTGGCCGAACTGCAGGCGGAAATCCCGCGGCGCGAGGAAGTGGGGCTGCCGCCGGGCGTGGCCCAGCGTGTCGCGGTGCATAAAGCCGGACACGCAGTCGCCATGGCGGCACTGTTTCCCGGCGCACTGGCCTCCGTCAACATGCCATCGGCAGGCGTGGCAGGGGCGGGCATGGCGGGCCTCAAGCTGGCCGCCGATATCTGCGAGCCGCTGCCGACCGCGCCCATGCTGCTGGACCGCGTGCGGGTGTCCCTGGCCGGACGGATCGCGGAGGGCCTTCTTCTCGATGCCCCCGGCATGGACGCCGGTGGTGGTGAGGATAGCGACCTGGCGACCGCCACCCTCACGGTGATCCGCATGCTACGCAACGGCGGACTGGGCGCCCACCTGACCTGGATCGGCGCGGTCACGCCGGCGTCGGTGGGACCCATCCTACGCGCTGACCCCGCGCTGGCCAGCCAGGTGGAGCGTCTGTTGAAAACCGAGTTCCTGGGCGCGCACGCGCTGATCAGCCGGCACCGGAAAGCGGTGGAAGCTGTCGCTGAGCTGCTAATGCAGCGCGGTGCGGTCAGCGGCGAGATCGTCGAACGGATCCTGGCCACATCGGCCGCGAACGCAGGAGGGAACCTGCAATGATTATGAGTAAGAGGGCGCCCGTCGCCGGCACCCCCATCACCCAGCGCCGCCTCCTCAGCGCCGCGATAATAATACGCCCCCGTCCGATAGGCTGAGTTCGGCCCGACGCGAGAAGTAGCGTCCGCCCGAACTCCCCGCCGAGGCAACCGGCCTGACCCGCGCGAACCATCGTTCGCCGCGAATAGCCCCCCGCATGCCCCGGCTCATCCCCGACATGGACATCTCCCGGCGGGCGCCCAACGGCGCAGCCCCCGGACGGAGGCAAAACATGACCAAGGAACGCGTCATCGCGCGCCATCTCCACGCCCTGCGCCGCCGCAGGCGGCAAGGCGCCAACCCCACCACTTCCATCGACATCACCGATGTTCCCGCCCCCGCACAGCAGCCCCTGGCGGATGACGCCAGCGCACACGGGCCGCCACCGGACGATGTTCACTGTCACGATGCGTGGCAGCCACCGGCGGAAAGCACGGGCAGTCGGCAGCCGCCGGCCCGCTCCAAGGGCCACTGCCGCGCCTGGATCGTCGATCCGGCCGACAACCGCGTCCTTGGGTGCGAAAGCGCCCTGGAACTGGCCCTGGCCAACATCCTCTTGGCGGACAGGAGGGTCGTGCGCGTCGAAGACCAGCCCCCTAGGGTCGGTTTCATCAGGCCGGACGACGGGCGGCTGGCGCACCACACCTTTGACTTCCGGGTGACCCTGGACGATGGCCGCCGCGTCGCCATCGCGGTCAAACCCGAGGGCAGGCTGAGGTCGAGCCGCATCCATGCGACCGTCGCGGCCATCCGCCAGCAGGCGCCGTGGTTCGCGGACAGCTTCCAGGTCGCCACCGAGCGCCACGCAACCCCGCGGCGGGCTGCCAACGCCACAGCGATCCTGAGGGCACGGCGGATGCGGTGCGAAGGGGACGTCGCCACCATGCGCGCCATGGTCGCCGGCCTGCGCGAGGAAGTCCGCCTTGGAGATCTGAGGTCATGGTCGAACCTCGGCGCCAGGGCCTGGGCGGCCATCTTGAACCTCATCGATGACGGCGTGCTGGAATTGGTGGCGGGCTCCATCGTCGGCCAGGACGCCAGGGTGCGCCTCCGCGATGCACCGGTGGCGGCCAGGGACGCATCCCATCAGTCGAACCCGCCCGGCGCCGACGCTCCCGAACGCCACCCTGCCCAAGCCGTCTCCACCCCAGCGAGGATCTGAAGATGCCCATGCGCGAAGCCAACTCCTCCCGCCACGCCCGTTGCGTCCCCGCCTATCCCGCAGGCATGCCGGCCCCGGCCATTGCCCCCAGGTACCGGTTCGGCCTGCATGACAAGGTGACGGTCGACGGCGTGGACTACCGGCCGTTCCATACCGGCGACCGCGGGCACGCCTTCGAGCGCGTCGACGTCCCCGGCGTCACCGAGGACTTCACCCACGAGGACCTGTACCGCTGGCAGACGGACGGTCTGCTGAAGGTTCGCGCCGGCTTCTTCCGGGGCGAAGCCGCCCGCCTCCGGAGCGGAAAGGCGGATGTGCCGCTCGACGAGACGACCGAGGAGGAGCAGTTCCGCACGGTCTGGCGGTATGAATACTGCGTCCGGTTCCTGCGGGCGGAGGAAGCCGCTCCCGGCACCGTCAACCGCTCTGACCGCGTCATGAAAGCGGTAATCGCCCGTCTCGCTGCGGAGGTGAACGCGCAGATGTTGCGCAAGACCGCGCGCCACCGGTGTGGCACCCGCTCGGAAAACCTCGATCCGCCCAGTCCAACCACCCTGCGCCGCTGGCTCCGAGCCTTCGTCCAGGCCGGCTACCAGGTGGAAGGCGTCCGGCCCCATTCCAGGGAAAGCGGGAACCGGATACCCCGGCATGACGCGGCGTCCCGGTCTTTCGCATCGGACGTGGTGGTCGGGTTCGCTGACGAGGAACGGCCCACCATGGCGTCTGTCTTCGCCGACTATGAGGCGCGGCTGGATGAGGAGAACCGGACCCGGAAGGAAGATGGGCGGCCACCGCTGCAGCATGTCGGCCCCCGGACCTTCCGGAAGCTGCTCCGGTCGCGCCTCTCGGACTTCGACATCTGCGTCCGTCGCGAAGGCGAACAGGCCGCCATGCGCAAGTTCAAGCTGGTCCAGGGCGGGCTGGTCGTCGAAAGGCCGCTTCAACGGGTCGAAATGGACGAATGGGACGTCGGCATGTTCACCGTGCTGCCAGAGGATTCCGAAGTCTGGGAAGTCCTGGACAGTGAGACAAGGGAAACCCTGCAGAAGAGCCGCCCCTGGCTCACGGCGGTCCAGGACTGCGCGACCCGTTGCATCCTGGCGTTGCGGCTGAGCCCGGAAGCGCCCAGCACGGCCAGCGCGCTCGCCGGCATCGAAATGGCGATCAGCGACAAGTCCAGGTTGGTGGCGGAGGTCGGCGCCTGCTGGGAGATGCACGGGGTCCCCGGCTTGGTGGCCATGGACTCCGGGGCGGCATTCGTCGCTGAGCAGACGAAATGGGCCGTCCTGGGCCTGGGGGCCGTGCCGTTCTATCCGGCGGCGGGCACACCCTCGATGCGTGGCCGCATCGAGCGGCTGTTCGGCACCATGCAGCGTGGCCTCATGCATCACTTCCCGGGTCAGACCTTCGCTAACGTCATCGACCGCGGCGACTACGATCCCACCAAAAAGGCCACGCTCTTTCTGGAAGAATTGAACCGGGCGCTGATCCACTTCGTTGACGCCTACCACAACACGCCGCACCGCGAATTGGGCGGGGAAACCCCGCGAAACGCTTGGCGGCGCGGCGTCGAGGAGTACGGGGTGGTACCGCCGCCGGATCCGGTCGTCCGCCGCCACCTTTTCGGCATCCCAGTACAACGGCGCCTCACGCATAAGGGCATCGAGCTGCTGGGGCTGCACTACCACTCCCGGGATCTGCAGCGCCTGCTGATGGAGAGCGGCCACCAAGACGTAGAGGTCCGCGTCGGTCGCTTGGACATCGCCGAAATCTCGGTTCGGCCCCGGGGCAGCAAGGGTCCGTGGTTCACCGCTCGGGCCACCGAGGACCTCGACCTGACCGGCACGACCTGGTGGGAGTGGGTCAGCGCCTGGCGGGATCTTCGCACCCAGTACGCCGAAGAAGCCAAGATCTCCGTCGGCGCGGTTCGGGCGAGCATGGCCAAAATCCGGAAAATCGGCGCCGCGGCCAAGGAGCGCCTGGAAATCGGCTCCCCGATCCTGTCCCCAAAGCATCTCAACCTCATGGAGGAGAAGCTGTTCCGCGCTTTCCAGATCGTTCCCGCGGCGGAGGCGGAGTTGCCAATGGAGGACATCCTTGGTGCCGAGGACGGGAGTGGCGAGGTAACCGGCGCCGGCCCTGTCCAGGAGAGTGGAGCGCGCGGCCAGCAGCGCCAAAGCCGCAAAACCAGCGGCCGGCGCAACCTGACCACCGGCCCTGGCACGAGGCCGGCCCCGGCCTTCCCGACCCGGGGAGAGGACGACGGCGACACGTCTGACGTCGGCATCCTCTCCATCGAAGACTGAACCAGCGGAAAAGGAACCCGATCATGAGCAACAGACCAGCTGTCGTTCTGCGCACACGCCTGACCAAATACTTCACTACTCCCCGGGACCTGGAACTGGACAAGCGGCTCCAGGCCCTGGTGGACGACACCACTGCGGCGCTCCAAGACAGACACCCCGAAGGCCGGATCTTCGGGCTTTACGGTCAGCCGGGAGCAGGAAAGACCGCCGCTGTGGACCGCGCGATCGCCCGCAACCCCGACCTGGATACCGACCCGCAGCACGGGAACATCGTCGTCCTCGACGCGCCGTTCCCCTCCACACTCAAGCAACTGGGACGGGCCATCCTCCGGGCCCTGGACTACCCCATCGAAAGGGAATTGCCGGATCACATCATCTGGGAGAAGGTCCGCTTCCAGGTCCGGGCACGGGAGAAGCGCTACCTCGTCATCGACGAGATGCAGAACGCCATGGGAGCCAGTACGGACCATGACCTGATGAGGCTCTGCAATGCCGTCAAGAGCCTGGTGCAAGCCCGCGACTGGCCGGTCAGCCTCATCCTTATCGGCTTGCCCGAGGTGGCTGAGTTCATCGCCTACGACGAACAGATCCGGCGCCGGAGCCAGACCCTGCAGTTCCATGGTCTGACGACACGGCATGCCGCCCAGGTGCGCCAGACCATCGACACCCTGGTCGTCCAGCATGCCGCGATGGGCATGGCCGGGGAGATCAAGGCGGAGGATTTCCCAGAACGCCTGAGCCATGCCGCCGGCGGCGCCTATGGGATAATGATCGACCTTACACGCGAGGCCATCATTGGCGCCTTTGACCGGGCGGGACCTGAAGGCGTCGTGGGGCTGGACGACTATGCCCATGCCTACGCGCGCAAGCGCGGCTGCACACGGGAAGAGAACGTTTTCCTGGTGGACGCTTGGTGGGAAGTCGAGCGGCGCGTTGCAAGGATGCAGGAACTCGGTCCGGCCGGTGCCGCGAAGCGCAAGGGCAGGGGGACACGATGATGGGCATGCTGGGACTTACCGTCCCTCTGGGGGAATTGGAGACACCAGCAAGCTTGTGCTCGCGGCTGGCCCATCGGAACGGCTGCGGGAGCGCGGCGGAATTCTGCCTGGACATGGGCTTCTCCCTGCGACGGATCATGGACGCCGATGGCGATGCACTGGCCAAGTTGGCCGAGGTCTCCGGCGTCGGGGTGGAAATGCTGAGACGCGGCGCGTTCATCCAGACGGGAACACGGATGTTCGGAGTAGGCAGTGAGATGGTTCCCGCCGTGGCCTCCCGGCGGAACTATCTCAGGGTCTGCCCCCAATGCCTGGCAGATGACATGGCCGCATCGCCGTTGCTCAAGCAAGCGGCACCTTTCCAGCGGGTTTACTGGCAGATGGCGTGGTTCCGCTCATGTCCGATACACCGCGTTCACCTGGTCAGCTTGGCTGAACAGACGAAGGGCAGCACGGGCGGCGAGTTCACGAACGCAATCCGGCCCATGTTCACTGCGACCAACGCCCAGAGCTTTGAGCGGACGGAAAGCGATAGCTACCTACTTGAAACCTACCTGTTGGCAAGACTGCGGGGTGAGGAAACCGGGGCGCCTTGGCTGGATAGCCTTCAATTCCACGTTGCCGCCAAGCTATGCGAAGTGATTGGTGCCATGCTCCTGTTCGGGAACAAGGGGGCCATGAAGGAGCTGGGTGACCCCGCCCTTGCCCAGGCCGGAAACCTAGGTTGCGGATTGCTTCTGAAGGGAGTTAACGGCCTGCATCAGGTTCTTGACAGGATACGGCTTGCCACCCGTACTGACTCTAACCATGGCCGCGCACCCAAGCTGTTTAGCAGACTTTATCAATGGCTTGAGGAGGAAAGAGACAACAGCGCTCTCAAGCCAGTCATTGACGTTGTGCACGACTACATCGTTAACCATTTTCCCTTGAAAAGGGGCAGCGTGGTCTTGGGTCGGGAAGTTGTCAACCCAATAATGATTTCCCTATCCACTGCCGCAACAAGTATTTGTGTCGGCCCTGTTGTTCTCCGCAAGGTACTTCAGACGAAAGGCATTCTTGATGAGCATGAACCGGCATTTCCGTCAGAAAATCCGACATTTCTAACGGAACAGCTAGCGCCGATCCTCGCTATATTTGGGCGTCGGATAACACCGAAATCGGCCGCCGAATATCTCCATATTTCAAAAAAGAGTTTGGTTTCACTCGCCGACAGCGGGATCCTCGTTCCATTTTTCTGCGGCGACGAGGATACCGACCTGAAACCACAATACGATCTTCGGGACCTGGAATATTTCCTTTCCCTCCTGACGGCACGCGCATCGGCAGAGCCCACGCCGGATATGTGCATCATCAGGTTAGCCGTCAATCAAGCCATGTGCCCATTCCCGGAAATCATGACCCTCGTCTTGGACGGAAAGCTGAAACGTGTATCCAAACTGTCAGATGAAAAGGGCCTTGCTTCATTCCTGGTCGACCCGGAAGAAGTGAGGGCAGTCGTCTGGGGGCCGGAGCTGGCGCTTCTCGACGTGCAGAAGACTATGAAATGGACCTCGCATACCCTGGGTTTCCTGATCCAAGAGGGAATGTTACCAACCCATGTCGCCCGAAAGCCAGGATCTGCAAGAACTTTCATGGTGATCCGCCGCGAGGATCTCGATGACTTCAACGCCAAGTATGCCACGGCACATACACTAGCTCTGGAATCAGGGTGCACACTCGCCGAGGTCCGTGCCCATTTCAGAAAGCACCATATGGAACCGGCCATCGTCAGTAGTAGCACCCGCGCCACTCCTTTTTATCTCAGGGCCAATTACCAGGAATAAGGCGCTTGGTGCCACGCGCTTAAGGCCCGTCAAACAAATGGCGGGCCTTCTTTGTTTTTTGGACTACGTCAAACATTGCTGATCTGTGAGGCAATTTATGAGTCAGGGGAGGATTTTTTTCTGTTTATAATCAGTGCATTATATTGACGCTGGAGCCAAATTATGCGGCATCTCACACGTCTTATTTATCAATGCGTTAGCGGCTGGATTTGTCCAACCTTTTCGAACCCGCTTCGGAAGGTTGGACACTTTTGTTCGATCCGTGTTCTTCCGGGCGTTCCATGGCCCTGGCCGCCAGCCCCTTCTACCGGGCCGCGCGGGTGTAATGCGCCACCTGGCTCAGGGTCCGGTGGCCAGTGATGGCGGCAATCCGTGGCTGGCTTCTGAATTTTAATAAATTGATTGTATTGGATTCGCCACCCGTCGCTCCAACGCAACGGACTTCAAATCTATGAATCCGGGTTCGATCCCCACCCGGGTGCCAATCGGCGCCCAGTTTGGAGACTGATCAGCACGGCATCAGTTTGTTTCTGTTGAAATCGATGGGGTCATTTGATCGCACCGATTTACAGCAGCCGATGCCGGAGGCCGGCTACCTGCCGACGGCGGCGATCCAACGCCCCACCTGGTCGTGCAGGATGGACAGCGGCATTGGGCCGTCGTCCAGCACAGCGTCGTGGAAGGCGCGGATGTCGAAGCGGGGACCCAGCGCCTGTTCCGCCCGTTGGCGTTCGGCCAGGAACCGCAATTCCCCCACCTTGTAGGCCAGGGCCTGGGCCGGCCAGGCGATGTAGCGCTGGGTCTCGCCCACCACCGCCCGCTCGGGCAAGGCGGTGTTGTCGCGCAGGCAACTGGCCGCCCGCTCGGCACTCCACCCCTTCCAATGGATGCCCACGTCCATCATCAGGCGGCAGGCCCGCCACATGTCGAAGGACAGGCGGCCGAAGCGCTCATAGGCGGTGCGATAGACGCCCATGTCCTCGCCCAGCTGCTCGGCATAAAGGGCCCAGCCCTCGATGAAGGCGGTGGGCTCGTCCTTGCGGCGGAAGGCCGGCAGATCGGTCCGTTCCTGGCCCAGCGCGATCTGCAGGTGATGGCCGGGCACGCCCTCATGCAGGATCCAGGACGGCAGGCCGAACAACGGGTCGCCGAAGGACTGGGCCCCCACCACCACGCGGCCGGGCACGCCCTTGACCGGGTCGCCCAAATCGTAGCCGCTGGACGAGCCCTCCTGCTCCGGCGGCTTTTGCCGGATGGTCCAGGTCAGGCGCGGCAGCTTGCCGAACCACAGGGGCAGCAGGCCGTCGATGCGCTTGCCGATCTCGCTGGCCTTTTCGACGTAGGTGGCCAGGTCGGGGGCGTAGAACCGTGGGTCCGTGCGCAGCATGGCGATGAATTCGGGCAGGGTGCCGGTGAAGCCGGTGGCGCGCATCGCGGCCTCCATCTCCCCCTTCAGGCGCGCCACCTCCTGCTCGCCCAGGGCGAACACAGCGTCGGGCGCCAGGTCGGTGGTGGTGGAGCGGCGCACGGCGTAGGCGTAATAGTCGCGCCCACCAGGCAGGCTGCTGGCGCCCGGCGCCTCACGGGCGTGGGGCAGGTAGTCCCGTTCGAAAAAGGACACCAGCAGGGCCTGCGCCGGCTTCACCGTCTGCCGCACCGCCGCCAGCGCCTCCGCCCGCAACGCCGTCTGGCGGTCGGCCGGGATGGTGGCGGGCAGCGCCTTCAGCGGCGACAGCAGCGGACTGGATTCGGCCGGCTGGTCGGCTGCGATCTTCAGGATGGCCAGGACCGAGGCGGCGGTGGTCCGGGGCTGGACGAAGCCCGTGGCCACGCCGCGCCGCATGTTGGCGATCTCCTGCCCGTAATAGGCCGGCAAGGCCCGCAGCCGCGCGATCCAGGCCTGGGCGTCGGCCTCCGTCCGGATGACGGTGGTGGCGGCGGCATAGTTGGCGGTGTTGAAGAAGCCGTCGCCATTGTCGAAGGGGATGCGATCCTCATCGAACCGCGCCCCTTCCACCAGCACACCCAGGCGCCACTCCAACAGGCGCCGGGTCAACGCCTCCTCGCCATCCGGAGCGGAAGGGGGAAGTTTGTCCAAACGGGCCTTGAGCGCCGCATAACCTTGCGCCCGGCGGTCGGCGGCGGCCTTGCTGACATCCGGCCAACCGGGACCGTCGGTCCCGTCCGTCTGGCGGGCCAGCGCCTCATAATCGGCGATGACGGCTTCCATGCCGCTCGGGGGCTGGGCCCAAGCCGGCGACGAAAGGGGTGACACGGCCAGAGCCACGACAAGTGCCAACGCGCTGCGGTTCATGAATGCCCCCTCGTTTCCCAGGATGGTCCTGGATGGGATATTGTATGTCAAATATTTTATCCGACATTTGCCCCAGACTTGGCGACCGCCACAGCACGGGCTGCCGGCGCCCCTACGTATAAGTGCCATAGGCGCGCACGCGCCCCAACGCCACCATGCCCCCACCCCACAGTCGCCATAATGCCAGTGCGGGATAATGGTGTGGCCTGAACACGGGATCCGGTGGGAAGCCGTCCCTGACCGTCCACCGCTTCGCGCAGCCCACGAGAGGAAGAGATGCGTCGTTTGATCATCCACGGCCTGACCATCTGCGCCGTGGCCCTTTGCGCCACCCCCTACGGCCACTTCCCGCAGGCAGGGGCCGCCCCGGCCAACCAGGCGGCGGGCGCCACCAGCGGCCGCATCCCCGATAGCGCGGCGGAGGGTGAGGCCAACCGCCAGAGCGTACTGGCCTTCTACGACGCCTTTTTCAACAAGCACGATTTGTCGGCCGCCGACCGCTACGTCGCCCAGGAATGCCGGCAGCACAGCCCCGGCCTGGCCGATGGCCGCCGCGCCCTGCAGGATGCCTATGCCCAGTTCTTCCAGCACCACCCGGACGCGACGGTGGAGGTGGTGCGCAGCGTCGCCCAAGGCGACCTTGTCGTCCTGCATGTCCACAGCGTCCCCACCCCCGGCGACCAGGGCGACGCGGTGGTCGACATCTTCCGCGTGGCCGACGGCAAGATCGTGGAGCATTGGTCAGTCAGCCAGCCCGTGCCGGCCAGCGCCACCGGCATGTTCTAGCGCCCTTGACGCCGCCGGTGCGCCCGGGGCTAAGTCACCCGGCCTTCCCCGACACCGCTCCCGCCGGCGCCCCCTATGTCCCTTCCCAGTTTGCGTGAGGCCACCCGCGTCTGGGCCCGCATCGGACTGCTGAGTTTCGGCGGCCCCGCCGGGCAGATCGCCCTCATGCACCGCGAACTGGTGGAAAGCCGCCGCTGGATCAGCGAGGCGCGCTTCCTGCACGCGCTCAGCTATTGCATGGTGCTGCCGGGGCCGGAAGCGCAACAACTGGCCACCTACATCGGCTGGCTGCTGCACGGGCGCCGGGGCGGGCTGGTGGCGGGCCTGCTGTTCATCCTGCCCGGCGTGCTGGTCATGCTGGGCTTGAGCACGCTGTACACGCTGTACCATCAGGCGCCGCTGACCGCGGCGCTGTTTTATGGCGTCAAGGCGGCGGTGCTCGCGGTGGTGGCCGACGCGGTGATCCGCCTGGGTCGGCGGGCCTTGCGCGGCTGGCCCGCCGTGGCCGTGGCCGGCCTGTCCTTTCTGGCGCTGGCGGTGGCGCGTCTGCCCTTTCCCTTGGTCATCCTCATGGCCGCCCTCATCGGCGGCGCGGCCCGGGACACGTTCGCGCCCGTCCGCCCGGACCACTCCGCGGACGCGCTGCTGGACCGTCAGCTGGACGGCGCCATCCCCCCACATGCCCGGCCCAGCCGCCGCCGGGCGTTGGCCACCCTGGCGACATGGTTGCCGCTGTGGCTGGGGCCGCTCGCCGCCCTGCGCCTCCTCACCGGGCCGGATAGCGTCTGGACGCACATCGCGCAGTTCTTCAGCGGTATGGCGGTGGTCACCTTCGGCGGCGCCTATGCCGTGCTGGCCTATGTCGCCCAGACGGCGGTCACCGGCTATAGCTGGCTGTCGCCGGGGGAAATGATCGACGGCCTGGGCCTGGCGGAGACCACCCCCGGCCCCCTGGTCCTGGTGCTGCAGCATGTCGGCTTCCTGGCGGCGGCGCATGCGCCGGGCGGCCTGCCGCCGCTGTTGGCCGGTGTGCTGGGCGGCCTGCTGACCAGTTGGGTCACCTTCGCCCCCTGCTTCCTGTGGATATTCCTCGGCGGCCCGTATGTGGAGCGGGTGCGCGCCAACCCCACCGTCACGGCAGCCCTGTCCGCCATCACCGCCGCCGTGGTCGGTGTCATCCTGAACCTGGCGGTCTGGTTCGGCCTGCACGTCCTGTTCCGGGGTAGCCGTCCGGTGGCGCTGGGTCCCATCAGCCTGCCTTTGCCCAGCGGCTTGGATACAGGCGCCGCGCTGCTGGCCCTGGCGGCGCTCTTTCTCCTGCGCCGTACCCGGCTGGGCCTCCTGCCCACCCTGGCGGCCTGCGCCGCCGCCGGCGTGGCGCTGCGCCACCTGGGGGCGTAGACCGCATTCCGCCGGGGGAGCGGGAACGGCGGTTGATATTCCGTTGGCGCGGCCCCAATTACGCGCCAGGGGTGACCACCGGGGTGGAGGTGCGCTTCATCGCCAGCGGGCCATTCCACCCGTCGTTGCCTTGAAGACCGCGACCTCCCCACCCGCTGGGCGCGCGATGGCACAGCCTGTTGGAAAGCCTCAACCGCAACGCCGAGGGAGCTATGGCCACATGAGCCCCGATGCCCTGTCCCCGCCGCCCAAGCTGCCCCCCGGCCTCAGCGGCGTGCCGGAGACCATGCTCTGGACCCTGCACAACCGTGCCGCGGAGGCGATGCGGCCCAATGGCGATTTCCATGACCCGGAGGCGGTGCGCATCTATCAGGCGCTGGCCTACGATTATGAGCGGCATTTCGGCCGGGCCGACGGCTCGCACGCCATGCGCGCCGCCGCCATCGACGCCGTGCTGCGCCGATGGCTGGAGCACCATCCGGACGGAACCGTCATCTCGCTGGGCGAAGGGCTGGAGACGCAACGCGGCCGGGTGGACAACGGGCGTGTCCAATGGCTGACGGTGGATTTGCCGGAAGGGATCGCCCTGCGCGATCATTTCCTGCCGCCGGGCCCCCGTACCCGCCATCTGGCGGCCGATGCCCGCGACCCCGCCTGGATGGATGCGGTGGCGGGCGACGGCCCCGTCCACATCGTGGCCCAAGGCCTGTTCATGTATCTGACGGAGGCCGAGGTCCGCCACCTGGTGACCGGCCTGGCCCGGCGCTTCCCCGGCGCGCAGCTGGTGTTCGACACCGTCCCCGCCTGGCTGTCGCGCCTGACCCTGCGCGGCCTGAACCGGACGCCCCACTACCGACTGCCCCCCATGCCCTGGGGTATCGACACCGACCGGGTCGTGCCCACCCTGACCGCCTGGTCGCCCTTGATCGCCGTGGTGGAAACACTGGAATACCGCATGCCCCGCGGCCTGCCCCTGCTGATGGACACGCTGTTCCGCCTGACCCCCACCTTGCGCCACAAGCTGCCCGGCCTCGCGCGGGTGGAGTTCGCGGGCTAGAGGGCGGTCACGGACGCCGGATCCGCCGCCCGCTTGCGCCAGGTCTTAGGCCCCAGCACCAGCAGGTTGCCGGCGATGGCCAGCGCCAGGCCAACGAAGGCGGCCGGCGACCAGTGGTAGCCTTCGAAGAGGGTGGAGATCACCAGCGCCAGGATGGGGATCATCACGGCGACGTAGCCGGCGCGGTCCGCCCCGATGCGACCGATCAGGGTGAAATAGGACAGGAAGGCGATGACCGAGCCGAACAGCGCCAAATAGGTCAGCGAGGCGGCATAGCTGACACTGGCTGGGAAGCGGAAGGTGGCGCCCCGGACCAAGGCCACCCCCACCATGAGGGCGGCACCGAAGGCCATGCTCCACGCCGTCACCGGCATCAGGGGAACGCCGGCCTTGGCGCCACGCTGCACCGTTATGCTGCCGAGGGAGGCGCTGTAGTTGCTGAGCATGACCAGGGCCAGCCCCACGGCGGCCTTGCCCGTCAGCCCGTCCACCCGCAGTTCCGGCAGGAACAGCAACACCACGCCGCTGACGCCGATCAAGCCACCCAGCAGCACCAGCGGGCGGATGGCCTGTCCCAGGAAAACCCGGGCGTTCAGCACGTTCATCAGGCTGAGCGCCGACCCCGCCACCGCCACCAGGCCGGACGGCAGGCGCTCCGTCGCCAGGTAGACCAGCAGATAGTTGGTGGAAAAGGTGAAGGTGCCGACCATCGCCACGTGCTTCCAGGCGTGCCGGGGCGGGATCAACCGCTGGCGCCGTGCCACCAGCCAGCCCATCAGCAAGACGGCCGCCAGCGCGAAACGGTAGGCCACCGAGACCGCCGGGTCCACGACACCCAACTGGAATTCGATCACATACCAGGTCGATCCCCAGATGAGGACCGTGACGAGGTAGAGGACCAAGGTGGGGGACATGGCGGCAACCCGTGAACGGCAAGGCGCCGGCCAGCGCCGACGCGGGCGGCAACGTTAGGGCCCAGCGCCCCCGCCGGCCAATCCGTTTCTTGTGGCGGTGACATTTTTGGGTGGCCCCAGGTCCGGGTCAGGTTCGGGTCGCAAAATTTTCCAAATTTCTTGGGCGGCGGCGGGGACGTTAGCAACCTGTTCATCTTCCCGGGCGTAAAAATAGTCTCAAGAGCCACACCACGCTATTCCCCGCCACAATCCCTCCACAATAAAGGATCAAGGTCTGGGGAATGTAGGAGTAGGGATCATGACCGCAATGTTCAATAAAGATCGCCTGGTCACTTTGAGTTTATGGGTGGTGCTGTTGAGCATCGCCTGGTCCCTGCCGGTCATCAGCTATCTGCGTTCGGAACATGAGCGCGCGCTGGTGAAGTCCGGCCACTACTATAAGCCAGCATTTCCCGCCGAATTCTACGTTCCCGCCCCGGCCGCCACCCCGGCGGCACCGCGCTAAGCGGTCTTCGCCTGCCTGCTTCTTTTTTCCTGTTTTACTTTCCTACCAGTTCACGCGCACCCCGCCGGAAATGACCCGCCCCGGGGCCACCGCCACCAAGCCATCGATGCGGCGCCCTGATTCCACCGTTCGGTCGAACAGGTTCTCCGCCGTGGCGAAGACGTCCAAATACCGCCGCACATGCCAGGTGCCCGACAGGTCGACCGTGACCGTGGGCGCCAGCGACCGGCTGTTGAGCCCATCCTCATACTGCTGGCCGCTGGCCTTCGCCCGCAGCGCCAAGGTGACGGCGGATGAGGGCGTCCAGCTCAGGTCGGCCGTGCCCTGGTGCAGGGGGCTTTGCGCCAAGCGCTTGCCCACCAGTTGGGGGAAGCCGTCGGCGCGCAGCACCGTCGACCGGCTCCACAGATAGCCGACGCCCGCGTCCACCGTGGGATCCAGCGTCCAGGTCGCCCGCATCTCCCCCCCCTCCGCCCGCACCCGGTCCAGGTTGCGGCGCTGGGCGAAGGTGCCGCCCGCCGGCACGAACACGCCGAAGCCGGGCACGGTGCCCGGCTGGGATGTGATCAGCACATTGTCCACGGCGTCGGTCACGCCATCGTGATAGGCGGTGAGACTGACCGTGGGGCCATGGGCGGGCTGCCAGGTGATCCCGGCCTCCGCCCCCACCATCCGCTCCGGCTTCAACTGGGCGTTGGCCTCGATGATGTCGTTGCCCACGCGGTAGGGGCGGTACAGCTCGTTGATGGTGGGCAGGCGGAACCCGGTGTAGGCGGCGGCGCGCACGGTCCAGTCCGACGCGGGCCGCCAGTCGGCGCCCAGACGGGCCGTGGGCAAGGCGCCGCCACGCCCGGCATAGCTGTCGTCGCGGGTCAGCGCCCCGGTCAGGATGACGCGTTCCACCCTATGCCCATCACTGGTGGCCCAGCCGTCCAGCCGCACGCCGCCGTGCAGGTCGATCTGGGCACCCAGCGGCCAAGTCTGCTCGGCATAGGCGCCGCCGACGATCTGGTCGCCGCCGGCATCGCGGTCGCGGGTGAAGATTCCGGCCACCGGCTGAAAGCGCTCATGCGTCGCCCCTTCCGCCCAGCGCAGGTCGGCGCCCAGCACCGTGCGGCGCCCCCCGCCCTCGTCCACCGTGGTGGACAGCGATCCGCCGGCCGCCGTGGCCGGCACGCGGTATTGGTCCAGCGCCGGGGTTTCGGCCGTGCGGGTGGCGTTGACGGAGGAGAAGCGGTTCTTGAAGACATAGCGGCGCAGGTACAGCGTGCCGTGCCAGGGCAGGCCCAGGGGGCCATCGGCATCGGCCAGGCGCAGGCTGCCTTCCAGCGCGTCGGTGCCGTTCTCCTGGATCGGCGTGCCGTTGCCGCGATGCTCGTGAAAGGCCGACACGGTGCCGGCCAACGCCAGCGGGCCCGCGTTCCCCTGTGCCTTCACGTCCACGAAGGCGTCGTCCCAGCCCGCCTGGGTGTCGACGGGCCCGCGCTGGTCGGACCGCACCAGATAGCTGCCGTCGCTGCGGCTGGCGTGCGCCAGGACGGAGATGCCACCGGCGGCGGCCCCGGCGGTGCCCTCCGCCAAGCCGTTGCTGCCGACGCGCACCTCACCACCCTCCAGCGGCTTGGTGGTGATGCGGATGACGCCGTCCAGCGCCTGGTTGCCCCAGGGCCCGGCGCCGCTGCCTTCCGTCACCGCGACCGAGGCGATCGCGGCCGTGGGCAGGCGGCTCCAGTACACCCAGCCACCGAAGGGGTCGTTGACCGGGATGTCGTCCACCAGCACCAGGGTGCGACCGGCGCCGTTGGGGCCTAGGGCGCGCAGTGAAATCCCCTGTGAGGTGGGATGGGCGCTGGTGCTGCCCGTGCGGCGGAACAGGGAGATGCCGGGCACGCCCCGCAACGCCTCATCCAGCCGGCGCTCCGGAGCCGCGTCCAGCCAGGCGCCGTCCAGTCGCAGGGTGCCGTAGATGCGTTCGGTGGCGGCGTCGGGCGGCACACGACCGGTGATGATGACCGTCGGCACCTCGTCCACTGGCGCCGGCACCGGCTCTGGTGCCGCCCCTGCCATGCCCGGCAGCGCCACCGGCAGCAGTGCCAGCGCCATCCCCCATCCCAACCGCCTCATCATCCCTCCCCCCCGCGTCATCCGTCCCGTTGTTTCAGGGCCCGACGGCTTGGCCGTCGCCCGGGGCCCCTTGACTCGACCCCGCCGGATAGCGTCCAAAAACGCCATGGCACCCTATCATGTTCCCGCCCCCGCGCCCGCCGCTACTTTAGAGCCATTCCAAGATGGTTCGCCCCCTGAATCGTTGCCACTGCCGCCCAGCCTGGCGGCGGCGGCGGTCAGCGTGCTGACCACGGCGGCGGCGGCGGAAAAGGTGCGGCTGTCCCGGGCCTACGCCGCCGCCTGGCGGGACGGATCGCTGCCCGACCGGCCGGGCCCCCGGCCCCCTGACCGCCCGGCGCGGCCCGTGCGGCCGGAACTGAAATTGCCGCGCGACATGCCCAAGCGGCGCAAGGCCGGCAGCGTGGCGGGGCGTGTGGCCCTGCTGCATGCCCTGGCCCATATCGAGCTGAACGCCATTGACTTGGCGTGGGACATCGTCGCCCGCTTCCCCACCTTCCCCGACGGCACGCCGGCGCCCCGCGCCTTCAAGGACGACTGGGTGCGGGTGGCGAATGAGGAGGCCAAGCACCATGCCCTGCTGGCCGCCCGCCTGGCGACGCTGGACGCGACATACGGCGATTTGCCGGCCCATGACGGCCTGTGGCAGGCCAGCGAAGTCACGGCCCATGACCTGGCCGCCCGCCTGGCCCTGGTCCCCCTGGTGCTGGAGGCGCGCGGTCTGGACGTGACCCCCGGCATGATCGCCAACCTGGAGAAGGTGGGGGATGGGGACAGCGCCGCCGTGCTGCGGATCATCCATGATGACGAGGTCGGCCACGTGGCCGCCGGCCGCCATTGGTTCGGGGTGGTGGTCGCCAGCGCCGGCGGCGACCCGGCGGAACGGTGGCGGGCCCTGGTGCGCCAGTACTTCAAGGGCGACATCAAGCGGCCGTTCAACGACGCCAGCCGCGGCAAGGCGAACTTCCCGCCAGACTGGTACGAGCCGTTGGCGCCGGTGGAAACCATCCTGGCGGGCGCCGCCCCGCCGAAATCCTGAGGGATACCCCCGAACAAGTTACCATTCGGTAACAAACTGATCTTGGGACGCCGCACCCGCCCTTGCTACCATCCGCGCCATCCAGCCCCCGGCCAGCCGCCGGCGGCCCCCGCCTGATCGTGCTGGCCCGCCAGCCCCTACCACGGTGCCCGAACGCCCATGACCGCCTCCTCCTCTGGTGTAACGATGTCCCGCCGTTCCCTGCTGCGCCACGGCCTGATGGCCGGTACCGCCCTGGTGGCCCTGACGGCCCTGCCCGATCTGGTGGCCACGCCCGCCGCGGCGGCCGAACCGTCGGAGACTGAGAAGGCCCTGAACGCTTTCTTCGAGGATTGCTGGAACGAGGATCTGGCCCGCGATCCGCAACAGCGCACCGTGCTGGGCCTGCCCGGCCCCCACGACAAGTGGACTGTGCCGGACGATGCCCGCCTGCTGGAAAACTTCCACCTGGCGGAACAGCGGTTGAAGACCCTGAAGGGCTTCAAGACGGCGGAGCTGTCGCCCAGCGCCCAGGTGAGCGCCCGCCTGTTTGAGAATGAGCTGCAGCAGACCATCGGCCAGTATCCCTGGCGCAACCACAATTACGTCATCAGCCAGCTGACCGGGCCGCACACCGACATCGCCAGCTTCCTGATCAGCTATCACGCCGTGGCCAGCGCCCAGGACGCGGAGGACTACGTGGCCCGCCTGGTGGCCATCGCCCCGCTGATGGACGCCTATCTGACCCGCATCGGCAAGCAGGCGGACATGGGCATCCTGCCCCCGGCCTTCGCCTTCAAGGCCATTCTGGAGGCCGCGCGCAACGTCATCACCGGCAGGCCCTTTGCTGGCAACACGGCCGAAAGCAGCCCCCTGCTGGCCGACTTCACGGAAAAGGTCACCGCGCTGAAGCTGGCGGACGCCGACCAGGCCCGCCTGCTGGCCAGTGCGGAGAAGGCCCTGACCGGCCAGGTGCAACCCGCCTTCCAGAAGCTGATCAGCACCGTCACCGCGCTGGAGGCCAAGGCCACCACCAGCAACGGCGTCTGGGCCCTGCCGGATGGGGAGCGCTTCTACCGCTCGCAGGTGGCGCTGATGACCACCCTGCCGCTGGACCCGGCGGCCGTGCACACGCAAGGCCTCAAGGAGGTCGCGGGCCTGCAGGACGAGATGCGCGCCATCATGGCCAAGGTGGGCTTCAAGGGCGACCTGCGCGCCTTCTTCGATTACCTGCGCACCGACAAGCGCTTCTACGACCCGGCCACGCCCGAGGGCCGCGCCACCATGCTGAAGCGCGCCACCGACATCATCGACCGGATGCGCGGCGACCTGGACCGCTTCTTCCTGACCAAGCCCAAGGCGCCCATCGTGGTGAAGGCGGTGGAGCCCTTCCGCGAGAAGGCCACGGCCAGCGCCTTCTATGAGCCGGCGTCGCCCGATGGATCCCGCCCGGGCGTGTTCTACACCAACCTGTACGACATGTCGGTCAACCCCATCCCCATGCTGGAAAGCCTGGCCTATCACGAAGGCATCCCGGGCCATCACATGCAGATCGCCATCGCGCAGGAGATGGCGAACCTGCCCACCTTCCGCCGCTTCATCTGGAACAGCGCCTATGGCGAAGGCTGGGCGCTGTATGCGGAGCGCTTCCCCAAGGAATACGGCTATTACCAGGACCCCTATTCCGACGCCGGCCGCATCGCCTCGGAACTGTTCCGCGCCGCCCGCCTGGTGCTGGACACCGGCATCCACCTGAAGCGGTGGACGCGCGAGCAGGCCATCGCCTACATGAACGAGAACACCGCCAACCCCGAGCACGACAACATCACCGAGATCGAGCGCTACTTCGTCTGGCCGGGCCAGGCGCTGGCCTACAAGATCGGCATGAACAAGATCCTGGAACTGCGCGAGGCCGCCAAGGCCAAGCTGGGCCCCAAGTTCGACATCCGCGCCTTCCACGACACGGTGCTGACTTCCGGCTCGGTCAACCTGCCGGTGCTGGAGGTGCTGGTGCAGGAGTGGGTGAAGCGCGCCGCCGCCTGATCGTGGCCTAAAGGCAGGGGTTCATGACCGGCGGCCGGGGTACGGACAGTGCCGCCGCGAGGTCCGACCGTAGTCCGTCCAACGACGCCTTGCGCACGCCGCCCAGCATGCGCAGGGCGTCACCACTGGCGCACCCCTTGGCCACGGCCTCCGGCCCCCGCCTGGCCGCCTCGGCCTGAACCTTCTTCAGCCGTTGCGCCTCATCCATTTTCAGTGAGTCCTTGGTGACGGGCCGCAGGCTGTTGGCGACCACGAAGTCGTCCAATTGGTCCAGCGCCTCATCCATGAAGGCGCGCGCGGGGCCATCCCCCTCCTGGCGGCAAACGTCCAGGCCCTCGCGCAGGCCGAGATAGATCATCCGCAGGCATAGGACGGCGCCGTGGCCACTGCGGTCCTCAACCAGCGTCTGCACCTTGCCGCCCCGCCGGACCTGTTGCGCCACCACCCCGCCGGGATAGTCGATCCGCCGTGTCTCATTCCCCTGGGCGTCGTGATCCAGGCGCACCGTCGCGTTGGGGGGCGTCGGAACGTCGCCCCAATCGGCTGTTGCGGTCTGCCCAAATGCCGGGGCCATCAAGGCGGCCATCATGACGGGGACCAGCACCATCGCGCGCATGACCAATCTCTCCACCGTAAGATGAATAAGCACCAGGCAATGCTTTGGGTTTGTGTCTGAAAAAAGGATGGCGGGAATACCCTGGGCTGGTCATCTTGACGCACCCCCGCCAAGGACAGGCGCCATGGCCGACATCCCCACGTTCAAGACCCCCCGCCTTCTGCTCCGCCCCTGGGTGCCGGCGGATCGCGACGCCTTCGCCGAGATGGCGAACGATCCCCGCGTCATGGAATTCCTGACGCCCCTGGACCGGGCGGGCAGCGACGCCTTGGCCGACCGGATCGATGCCCATTTCGCGCGGCACGGCTTCGGCTATTGGGCGGTGGAGGTGCCGGGCGAGGCACCCTTCATCGGCTATGTCGGGCTGGGGGAGATTTCCTTCCCGGCCCCCTTCACCCCGGCGGTGGAAATCGCCTGGCGGCTGGCCAGCGCCCATTGGGGCCGGGGGTACGCCACGGAGGCGGCGGCGGCGGTGATGGGGGCCGCCTTCGACCGCTTCGGCCTGGATGAGGTCGTCGCCCTGACGGTACCAGCCAACCGCCGGTCGCGCGCCGTCATGGAACGGCTGGGCATGGTCCGCGACCCGGCCGAGGACTTCGATCATCCCCGCCTCGCGCCAGGCCATCCTCTGCGCCGCCACGTGCTGTACCGCAAGCGGCGTCTTTCCCATCCGGCGCTTCACGGTTATTCTGAGAGCAACTGACAGGGGGACGCGGGGGAGGAACAGCCTCATGAAACTGCACGCCATTCTCATTACCCGCAATGACGATCTGATCATCGAGAATTGGCTGGCGCGGCACCATGACATGTTCGACACGATCGCCGTGGTCGACGGGTCGGACGGGGATTTCACCCGCGTGACCTGCGCCCGTTATCCCCACATCCGCTATAGCACCGACCCGGCGGGCGGCCCGATCACCGACCAGACCCTGCGCCATCGCGGCTATGAATTGCTGCGCGACACCGTCACCGAGGGCGATTGGATCTTCAACGCCCACGCCGATGAATTCCTGATCCACGACCCGCGTAATTTGATGACCTTGCCATGGAACACGCTGCTGTGGCTGCCGCTGCACATCCTGCCCCATCCGTCGGAGGCCGAGGCCTGGCGCGCGACGGGGGGACGGCATCCGACGATGCTGTTCCGGCATTTCTGGTGGCGCCGGGGCCGCCCGCCCCATTGCGAGTTCCGCATGTGGCGCGTCGTCCGCGAACCCATCTGGGACCTGGTGGGGACCAAGCCCAGCACCGATGTCATCCCCATGAATTACCTGGGCGAAGGCGCCCCGTCGATCGCGCCGCTGTACTTCCACTACAAATGCTATGACCCGCGGCCGGAATTGTACGAGACCGATGGACGATTGAAGAAGTCCAACCTGAACACCGGCATCCCAACCCGGGCCCTGCCGGTCGAGGACTATTTCTTCGATGAGGACCGCCCCTATGTAGAGGACGGGGTCGCCTGGCACGTCGCCCGGTTCGACAGCATGGCCGACCTGCTGGCCCGTTTCGGACACCCGCCCCAGATCATCCGTGACGAACGGGGAGAGGTGCGGATAGTGAACGACGACGGGGTTCCCTGTCACTGAGGACCCCAGGCAGCGATACGGCCGGAGGATACCCGCCGGCCGTATCGTTACACCATCAAAACGATTTAGGCGTCCGCTGGCTACGCCTGTTCCTCATCGGCCTGACCCTTGATGCGATGGGCCAAGGCCGCCTGCAGGAACTCATCGATGTCGCCATCCAGGACGGCGCCGCTCTGGCTGGTTTCCACGCCGGTGCGCAGATCCTTCACCATCTGGTAGGGCTGCAGCACGTAGGAGCGGATCTGGTGGCCCCAGCCGATCTCCGTCTTCTGCGCTTCCAGGTTGGCGGCGGCCTCCTCCCGCTTGCGCAGCTCCATCTCATAGATGCGGGCGCGCAGCATGTCCCAGGCCTTGGACCGGTTCTTGTGCTGGCTGCGCTCCTGCTGGCAGGCGACTACGATGCCGGTGGGCATATGGGTCAGGCGCACGGCGCTGTCCGTCTTGTTGACGTGCTGGCCGCCGGCACCCGAGGCGCGGTAGGTGTCCACCCGGACATCCTTCTCATTGATCTCCACCACGATCCTGTCGTCGATGACAGGTGTGACGGAAACGCTGGAGAAGCTGGTGTGCCGGCGGGCCTGGCTGTCGAAGGGGCTGATGCGCACCAGGCGGTGCACGCCCGATTCCGCCTTCAGCCAGCCATAGGCGTTGTGGCCCTTGATCTGAATGGTGGAGGACTTGATGCCCGCCTCTTCGCCATTGGTCTCGTCCAGCAGTTCCACCTTGAACTTGTGCTGTTCGGCCCAGCGGCTGTACATGCGCAGCAGCATGAGGGCCCAGTCCTGGGCCTCCGTGCCGCCGGCGCCGGCGTTCACTTCCAGATAGCAGTCGTTGGCATCGGCCTCACCGGACAGCAGGCTTTCCAGCTCTAGGGCGGCGGCGCGCTTCTGCAGGGCGATCAGGCCCTGTTCGGCGTCGGCGATGATCTCCTGGTCGCCCTCCAGCTCGCCCATCGCGATCAGCTCGATGCCGTCGTTCAGGTCGCGCTCCAGGGCGCGATAGCCCTCGATGGCGGTTTCAAGCTGGGTCTTTTCCCGCATGATCTTCTGGGCGCGGTCGGAATCGTCCCACAGCTTGGGATCCTCCGACAGGGCGCTCAGTTCGTCATAGCGGCGGAGGGCATTTTCCCAGTCAAAGATGCCTCCTTAGCAGCGTCAAGGACTGTCGCACAGCCTCGACGACCGCCTCGATCTCGGCCCGCATCGCGGTCCTCCTCGTCTCAGGTCATGAATTGATGTTGTAACGGACCGTCTAGATAGCCGGTCCCCCGACCAATTTGAACCCTGGATTTCCGCCGGACGGTGTTGCGGGCGGACAGAAACGGAAGCGATCCCATCCAACGGCAAAAAAGGGCGCCCCGGCGGGGACGCCCTTTGACGGTCCGCATCATCCCAGCAGGGACGTCAGCCGACCATGGCCAGCGACGCCTGGTTGATCCGGAGGGTCAAAGCGTTGGCGCCCTGGGTGGCGTCGGCGATCTTGGTCAAGCTTTCGCTGATGCTGGAGACGCCATCGGCCGCGGTCTGCATGTTGCGGGAAATGTCGCGGGTGACCGCGTTCTGCTCCTCCACCGCCGCCGCCATGGCGCCGGAGATGGTGTTGATGCGGGTGATGATACCGCCGATGCCCTGGATGGCACGGGCCGATTCCGTGGTGGCCGATTGCACGGTGCCGATCTGTTCGGCGATCTCGCCGGTGGCCTTGGCCGTCTGGTTGGCCAGCGCCTTGACCTCACTGGCGACGATGGCGAAGCCCTTGCCGGCCTCACCCGCACGGGCCGCCTCGATGGTCGCGTTCAACGCCAGCAGGTTGGTCTGGCTGGCGATGTCGCTGATCAGCTTCACCACCTCGCCGATGCGCTGTGCGGCGTTCAGCAAGCCGGAGACGGAAGCGTTGGTCAGGTCGGTCTGGCGGACGGCATCCTCGGAAATTTTGGAGGCTTCGGCCATCTGGCGGCTGATCTCCTCGATGGAGGCCACCAGTTCGGTGGCGCCGCCGGCGATGGCCTGCACGTTGCCGGAAGCGATCATGGCGGCGTTGGAGGCATGGCCCACCTGCGTGTTGGCGACGCCCATGGCGCCGGCCAGGCCCTTCAGGTCCTCGGCGATAGCCCGCTGCGTCGCCGCGCGGCCATCGCGCGCCTCCACCTGCTCAGTGATGTCGGTGGCGAACTTCACCACCTTGTAGGGCTTGCCGCCGATGTCGAAGATGGGATTGTAGGTCGCCTGGATCCAGACAGGCTTGCCACCCTTGCCCAGGCGCTTGTATTCGGCCGACTGGAACTCACCCCGGCCCAGCGCCGCCCAGAAACGCCTGTAGTCGTCGCTGGCCTTGAAGGCGTCGTCCACGAACATGCTGTGATGGCGGCCCTGGATCTCCGCCAGGGTATAGCCCACGGCGTTCAGGAAATTCGAATTGGCCGTCAGGACGGTGCCGTCCATGTTGAATTCAATGACGGCCTGGCTCTTATGGATGGCGTCCAGCTGGCCCATGATGTCCAGGGAACGTTGCTTGCCGGCGGTGATGTCGGTCGCCAGCTTGATCACCTTCACCGGCTTGCCGTTGGCGCCCATGACCGGGTTGTAGGAAGCCTGCAGCCAAACCTCGCGGCCACCCTTGGCCAGGCGCTTGTATTCGGCGGTCTGGAATTCCCCCCGGCCGAGGCGCGTCCAGAAGGTCCGGTATTCATCGCTGTTCTTGAAGGCGTCGTCCACGAACAGGCTGTGGTGCCTTCCCTGGATCTCCGCCAGGGTATAGCCCATGGTCTTCAGGAAATTCTCGTTGGCGGTGACGATGGTGCCGTCCAATTTGAATTCAATGATGGCCTGGGAACGGTCAACGGCGGCCATGATGGACTTAAGGTCAGAACCCGTACCGTGAAAGAACCGTCCGTTCATCATGATCGACCCCGATCTTTTCTTTTATTGCAGGTAGCCGGGATTACCGACCGCACCCGCGAAAAATAGGGCCGTATTCTTAAGTTTTCCTTAAACGCCCATCTTTGAAAAAGATGCACTAACTAAACATAATCAATGCGCTAACTCGGCATTCACCTGCTGTTAATTGCTAACCTGAAGTATTAGGTTGCCTCGTCACCGGATCGGTCGACTGCCGGCGTCGCCCATGCAAAAGGCCGGATCACCCCATTTTTGGTGGGATGGTCCGGCCCATGAACAACTTACAGTTTATTTATCTCAGAAGCGGTACCCCACACCAACGCCGACCAGCCAGGGGTTGATATCAACATCCGCCTTGATGGGCGTGCCCAGGCCGGCATTCACCGTGGCCGTGGTGTTGATCATCAGCTTCTTCACGTCCAGGTTCAGCGACCAATGGTCGTCCAGCTTGTAATCCACGCCGGCCTGGAAGGCGTAACCGACGTTGTTGTCATACTTCACACCCAGAGCATCGCCACTGTCGACATTGTAGAAGAACGTGTAGTTCACGCCGACGCCGATATAGGGGCTGATCTTCTCATGCGGCATGAAATGGTACTGCAGCGTCAGCGTCGGCGGCAGCAGCCAGACATTGCCCAAATCCACCTTGCCCAACGGCGTACCGCTGGCCTTCACATTGTGCGGCGTGGTGCCCGCGATCAGTTCCGCAGCGATGCTGTCGGTGAAGAAGTAGCTGAAGTCCACTTCCGGCACGATGGCCGTGCTGATGTTGGTGTGGCCCGGAATGCCGGCACCGCCCAGCGAAAGGGAACTGCCCACGTCCGGCGCGACGATCAGGGCACGGCCCCGGATCAGTATATCACCGGCATCAGAGGCGCGCGCCGCCGGCGCCGCGCCGTAAATACCCGCCAGAAGAGCTGCGGCGGCCACCGTGACGGACAAGAACTTCATAACTTACCCCTCCTTGAATAGTGAGGCCGGCGAATATTCTACCGCCTTGTCACCGCACTAATTTTCAATGAGAGGATTTTTATTACATCTCGGCGGGGCCATCTCTGACCTGTATCAATCAACATCGTCAAGCGATGCAATACGGCCCGGCGGAAACGCTATGCCTGTGAAAACCGCCAAAGCGCAGGCGATGGCGTCCAGGCGGGCGCCGTCCAGCCGCATCAGCCCCACCGGCAAGCTCGTCCCCCAGCCCATGGCCGCCAGCGCGCCGTCCAGCACGGCGGCGAGGGGCGCAGTCCGCGTGGGCAGATAGGCCACCCGCCGGCATGCCCACTCCCGCCCCGCCGCGTCCCGGTCCACCACCATGCCACCCGCCTGCACATGGCCCAACGCCAGGAAGCGGCCGGCGCCGGGCGGGGCATCGGGGGCGAAGCACGCCACCCGCTCCCCCGCCATCACAAGGCGCAGGGCCTCATCGCGCCCGACCGGCAGGCGCAGGTCGCCAGCGGCCAGGGCCTGGTGGATGGCACCGCATGACGCGACCCAGGCCCAACCGGCCGCGCCCGGTTGGACGACCGGAACAGGCGAAGACGATGCGTGGGGGGGTAAGGCGGTCTGGGCGATCATGGCGGCGCTCCGTCGAAGGGCAGGACGGCACCTTAATGATGTCCCCTGACAAATCCTGTCAGCAGAGCATCATCCCCTCGCCAAACGGGGCCGCAAACGCTATAGCCGGTTGCGTTTAATCGGAAACACAGCCGGCTATAGCTGAGTCTGTCCGCGAGCGGCTTCACGCCCAAAGGCAATTCCGCCTTGGGGCGATCCGCTCCAGGGTCCAGGCTTTTCGCGCCCAGGGAAACCGCATGCTTTTCAGGACGTTTCTGCTGGCGGGCCTGACCGCCGCCGCCATCCGGCCCGCCCTTGCCCACGACTGCCAGCCTTATCAGCCCGAGCCCGTGGCGCTAACCGGGGAGATCACCCTGGTTCACGGCCCCAAGGGCCCCAAAGACGACTATTACCTGCTGACATTGCCGGAGATGGTCTGCGTCGCTGGCGGCACCGCAGAGACGGACGAGGATGTGGAATCCATCAACGCGCTACAGCTGCAATTGCCCAAAGGCGTCAAGCTAGGCCCCTCCCTGCTGGGCCGGCGGGTGAGCGTGACCGGCACGCTGGTCCACCGTCTGGCCGAGGGCCACACGGATGTGTTGCTGACGTACGATACCGCGAAGCCGGCGCCTTAAGGCGCCGGGGCGACACCGCGAAGCCGGCGCCCTGAACCGCGTCACCCCGCGTTGTCCGTCTCGATACGCCAGTCGGCCAGCAGCGCGTGGCGGCGGCGGGGATAGCGGTCGGCCATGACCTCCACCTCGACGATGCGATCGGTCCGGAAATGGCGGAAGGCCTGGCGCGCCTCGCACCACGCCACCACCATGCGGATGCGCTCGAAAAAGGCCAGCGCGAAAGGCCAAATGGTCCGGTCGCTGGGCCGGCCCTGACCATCAGTGTAGGCGATGCGCAGTTTGCGCTCCGTCCGGATGGCGCGGCGGATCTCCGTCAGGTCGCGCGGCTCCACCACGCCGGGCTGCAGGGAGACGGGCACCAGGCCGCTATCCTCCGCCAGCGCCTTCAGATCGCCGGGCAGCACGGCCATGATCTTGGCGGCGGCGTTCTGCGCCGCCAGGCCCAAGGGGCCATCGCCCCGTTGCGCCACCCAGCGCAGCCCCAGCACCAGCGCCTCGATCTCATCATCGCCGAACATCAGGGGCGGGAGCAGGAAGCCGGGACGCAGCACATAGCCCAGTCCCGCCTCGCCCTCCACCGGCACGCCCTGGGCCGACAGGGTGGCGATATCGCGGTAGATGGTGCGGATGGACACCCCCAGCTCCGCCGCCAAGTCGGACGCCGTCACCGGCCGGCGGTGGCGGCGCAAGGCCTGTATGAGGTCGAGAAGGCGGGCGGAACGGGACACGGGCACCGGCTTTCAGCAAGGACGGGGCGGCATGGTAGCCGCTGGCCAGGGCCAACGGAAGCAAGGCCCCACCCCGCTCACGCGACCGGCGGCACCACGCCGATGGCCGCCAGCGCCAAGGCGGCCCGCCGCCGCCGTTCCCGCCAGAAGGGGGCATCCGGCCAGCGGGTCTCCAGCCCGTAGAGGCGGGCGCGGTTGCGGCAGTGATCCGCATGCCGTTCCGCCACCACCGCCGCCCGCGGCGAAGGCCGCGGCGGCAGGCTGGCGCCCAGGGCCCGGGCCACATCCCGGCCGGCATCCACGCCGTCGACCAGGGCCTTGTGGACGCCCCGCGCCGCGCCGGGGTCATAGCTGGCGGCCGCGTCGCCCACGGCCAGCCAGCCAGCCCCCTCCACCTGCGCCAACACGCCGGTTTGAATGGGCAGCAGCATCGGTCCGTCGCCCCCATCCTTGAGCGACGGCGCCAGGACGACACCGGCCTCAGCCAGCCGTGGACCGACATGCAGGGTGGCGGCCAGCGCCCTTCGCCACGCCCCCCCCATGCGGGCCGCCGCCTCCCCCGCCGCCTGCGTCGACCGCGTCCCGGCATCGGTCCGCAGGGCCCGCAGGCCCGCCCCGTCGGTCACCAGCATGGCCGCCGCCCGGCCGTCGGGCAGGCGGGCCGCGTACCACCAGCCACCGGCGGTGGCCTCAAGCAGGGTTTGCCAGGTCAGGTTCCCGGAAACGGGCAGAAAGGCGAGCAAGGCATGGAGGGTGTCGTCCACCCTGCGCCCCACCCCCAGGGCACGGGCGAAGCGCGCCTCGACTCCGGTGGCATCCACCACCCAGGGGGTTTCCACCGGCTTGACCCCGCCCGCCGTCTCCATCATCAGCCGGTGGCCCAGGCCCGGCATGGGTTCCGCCCGAAGGAAGCGGGTGTCAAAGGCCACCCTGACATCGGCGGACAGGGCCGCATCCACCAGCATGGCGTCGAAGCGGCCGCGGTCCAGCCGCCAGGCCGGCCCGACGGGATGGGTGAGGAAGTCGTCGTGCGTCACCCGGCCGCCCCCCCAGAGGGAGGCGCTGCCTGGACAGGGCGCATGGCCGTCGGCGCGGAAACGGGCGACCAGGCCCAGTTGTCCCAAGGGCAGCAGCAGATCGGGCGGCGCGGTGTCGCCGACGCCCTGACGCTCCGCCGGCCCCGCCTCCGCCACCAGGATCGCGGCGTCCGGGCACTGGCGGCGCAGGGACAGGGCCGTGGCCAGGCCGGCCGGCCCGCCCCCCAGAATCACGGCATCGTAGCGCGCACGCATTCAGCCCGCCCCGGTCAGCGACAGCGCCATTGCGGGTGGAACGCGGCGGCATATCCGTACCCAAGGCGCATGCCGTGATCTCCTCCACCCGGCACGCACTGGCGCGCATCAAAGGTAGCGAAGAATAAGACGACTGCGCGATTAAGTACACGACGCACATGTCACAAGTTGTGACATGTGCTGTCGCCACCATGGCAACGATTGGGTCACGTCAATCCACTACAACCGTCCCTTCCGTCACCACCGGGAAGTTGACGGAGTTGGCGATGAAACAGAAATGGTGGGCCTTGTCGTGCAGGGACTGGGCCAGGGCGGCGTCACCCCCGGCGGCCAGCGTGATATGCGGGCGCAGCACCACGCGGGTGAAATGGCCGTTGCCGTCCGCCGTCTCCACCATCGTGCCCTCGGCCGCGTCCTGATAAGCGGTGACGATCAGCCCCGCCTCGGCCGCCAGGTGCAGATACCACAGCTTGTGGCAGGCGGAGAGGGAGGCGACCAGCATCTCCTCCGGGTTGTAGCGGGTGGCGTCACCCAGGAAGGCGGGATCGGACGATCCCGGAATGACCGGCTTGCCCGCCGCCTGGATCTCATGATCGCGGGCATAGGCGCGGTAGCCGGCCGTGCCCTGGCCGCGGTTGCCGGTCCAGGTGACGGTGACGCGGTAGGTGTGCTGCTTGGCCGGCATGGCGGTCGCTCCCTTGGGGTCGTGATTGCTTCAGTCATTGGAGGGGAGCCACTCCCGCCCCGCCAGGGGGCGCCACCGCAGAACGGACATGCGCGCAGGGCCCAGGCGGTGTACGTTTCCGGACAGTACGGTGGGAGACTTTAAGTCGATGACACAGAAGAGCGGCCGCATCCTGATGGTGGACGACGACCAGGACATCCTGATCGCCGCCCGCCTGCTGCTGAAACGCGAAGGCATCCTGGTCCATACCGAAAGCCAGCCCGACCGCATCCCCCTGCTGTTGAAGGAGGAGGCGTTCGACGCCGTCCTGCTGGACATGAACTTCGCCATCGGCGCCAACACGGGGCGCGAGGGCTTCCAATGGCTGCGCCGGGTCCTGGAGATCGACCCGACGCTGTCCGTCATCCTGATGACGGCCTACGGCGACGTCGGCACGGCGGTGGAGGCGATGAAGCAAGGCGCCTGCGACTTCGTGCTGAAGCCCTGGTCGAACGAGCGGCTGGTGGCGACACTGATGAGCGCCATGACCCTGACCGCCTCGCGGCGGGAGGCGGCGCAGCTGGGCGCCCGCAACAAGGAACTGGCGGCGGCGCTGGACCAGCCGGGGCAGATCCTGATCGGCGGCAGCCCCACCATGGCCCGGGTGCTGACCCTGGTGGACCGCGCCGCCCCCACCGACGCCAACGTCCTGATCCTGGGCGAGAACGGCACCGGCAAAGAAGTCATCGCCCGCGAGATCCACCGCCGCTCCCGCCGTTCGTCCCAGGTGTTCGTGGCCGTTGATCTGGGCGCCATCTCCGAGAATTTGTTCGAGAGCGAACTGTTCGGCCACAAGAAGGGCGCCTTCACCGACGCCAAGGAGGACCGCGTGGGCCGGCTGGTGGCGGCCAACGGCGGCACCCTCTTCCTGGATGAGATCGGCAACCTGCCCCTCTATCAACAGAGCAAACTGCTGTCGGTGCTGGAACAGCGGGTGGTCATCCCCGTCGGCGGCAACCGGCCCATCCCGATCGACGTGCGCCTGATCTCCGCCACCAACATGCCGGTGGAACAGCTGGAAAGCCCGGACACCTTCCGCCAGGATCTGCTGTACCGCATCAACACGGTGGAGCTGCGCCTGCCGCCCTTGCGCGACCGGGCGGAGGATATCCCGGCCCTGGTGGCGCATTTCATGGGCCTGTACGCCCGCAAATACGCCATCCCGCCCCGGCGCCTGTCCAACGACGCCCTGGCGCGGCTGAAAGCCTATCACTGGCCGGGCAATGTCCGCGCCCTGCGCCACGCGGTGGAGCGCGCCATCATCCTGGGTGCCGGCGACGTGCTGGAGGCGGAGGATTTCTCCCTGCCCTCCGCCCCCGGCGGCGCCCCCCGCGCGGCGGCCCGCCTGTCCCCGGCGGCCATGGCGCCAGCGGCGGGCGAGGATGGTTTGACCGCCAACGCCTTGACCTTGGGCACGCTGGACCTGGAAACGGTGGAGGCGCAGGTGATCCGCCGCGCCCTGGACAAGCACCAGGGCAACATCAGCCACGCCGCGGCGGAGCTGGGGATCACCCGCACCTCCCTCTACCGCCGGATGGAGAAGCATGGTCTTTAAGGCGTCGTTCAGCACGGCGCTGACCCTGCGGGTGACCTTGCTGTGCCTCAGCTGCGTGGCGCTGGGCCTGTTGCTGGAGGCGACGGACTATCACGCCACCGAGTTGCTGGTGGGGGTGCTGATCGCCGTGCAGATCGGCGGCGTGGTGCGGGTGGTCAACACCACCAACCGCGAACTGGCCCGCTTCCTGAACGCGCTCAGCCATTCCGACTTCACGCAAAGTTTCAGCTATCGGTCCATGGGACCCAGCTTCCAGGAATTGGGCCGCGCCTTCGCCGGGGTGTTCGACAAGTTCCGCGCCACCCGCGCCGACGCGGAACGGCATGCCGACTATCTGAACGTGGTGGTGGAGCATGTGCCCGTGGCCCTGGCGGAGGTGCACCCCGATGGCCGCGTCAACCTGCTGAACAACGCCGCCCGCCGCCTGATCGGCCATGACGACCTGAACCGCCGGCTGGTGGACGGCAGCACCCTGGACTCGGCGTTGCGGGCGCTGGAGCCGGGGCAGAACGCGCTGTTGAAGGTGGCGGGCGGCATCACGCCCCTGCATCTGACGGTGCGGGCCACCCAGCTGACCCTGGCCGACGGCCCCCGCCTGTTGATCTCCCTCCAGAACATCGGCGGGGAACTGGAGGCGACGGAGGTCAAGGCCTGGTCGGATCTGGTGCGGGTGCTGACGCATGAGATGATGAACTCGCTGACGCCCGTCTCCTCCCTGGCGGGGACGGCGCAGTCGCTGCTGTCCGACCTGCGCGCCCAGCTTGGAGCCATCCCCGATCTGCCGCCCGCCGTGCTGCTGGATGCCGCCGACGCGGGCGAGGCCATGGACACCGTCACCCGCCGCGCCGGCGGCCTGCTGCGCTTCGTGGAGCGCTACCGCCGCTTCACCCAGATGCCACGGCCGAAGGTGGAGCGGCTGAAGGTGCGGGACCTGTTCGGCCGGGTGGAGCGGCTGATGGGACCGGCGATGGCGGAGCACGGCGTGGCGCTGGAGGTGGTGGTGCTGCCCCCCTCGCTGGAGATCAACGCCGACCCCGACCTGATCGACCAGGTGCTGATCAACCTGGTGAAGAACGCGGTGGAGGCCCTGGATGAGGCGAAGGCCGGCGACACGGCCACACGACCGCCCGCCATCACCCTGGCGGGCCACCTGGACGTGACCGGGCACCTGAACCTGCTGGTGCGCGACAACGGCCCCGGCATCCCGCCCGACGTGGCCGACAAGATCTTCGTGCCCTTCTACACCACCAAGCGCGAGGGCAGCGGCATCGGCCTGCCGCTCGCCCGCCAGATCATGCTGGCCCACAACGGAAGCATCTCCGCCGCCCCGGTGGAAGGGGGCGGGACAGTGTTCACGCTGCGGTTTTAACCCCGCCCCAAGGCCGCCATCCGGTGTGCTTGACCAAGTGGCGCACTCCCACCAGCGCCGCGACGAAGCCTGACGCGGCGCCCAGGCCCAGGGACCAGCGCGGGCCGGCCATGTCGGCCACCCAGCCGACGATGGGCGCGCCCAGGGGGGTGCCACCCACGGCGATGGCCAGCAGCAGCGCCACCACCCGGCCGCGCATGGCGCTGTCGGTGGAAAGCTGCACCAGGCTGTTGGTGGAGGTGGTGAAGGTCTGCGCCGCCACGCCGACGACCACCAGCAGGGCGCCGAACGCCCAGGTGGTGGGCATGACCGCGGCCAGGGCGCACCCCACCCCGAACAGCAGGGCGGCACCCAGGAGCAGGGGCACGGTGGGTGTCGCCCGCTTGGCCGCCAGCAGGGCTCCGGCGACGGAGCCGACGGCCATGGTGGAGCTGAGCACGCCGTACTCCCCGGCACCCGCGTGGAAGGCGTGCACCGACATGGTGGAAATGAAGATGGGGAAGTTCAGGCCGAAGGTGCCGATGAGGAACAACATCAGCAGCACGGCCCGCAAATCCGGCCGCCCCCAGACATAGCGGAAGCCCTCGACGAAGCTGCCCCGGCTGCGCACCGCCCGCGTGCGGGGATGGAAATCCGCCACCCGCAGGAAAAAGAGGGAGCCCAGGACGGCGACGAAGGACGCGGCGTTGATCAGGAACACCCAGCCCGTGCCCACCGCCGCGATCAGCACGCCGGCCACCGCCGGCCCGATCATGCGCGCCGCGTTGAAGGAGGTGGAGTTGAGCGCCACCGCGTTGGCCAGATCCGCCTCCCCCACCAGCTCACCAATGAAGGTCTGGCGGGCGGGCGCGTCGAAAGCCGCCACACAGCCCAGCAGGAAGGCGAAGATGTAGACATGCCACAGCTGCACCAGGCCCAGCACGGTCAGCAGGCCCAGGCCCAGCGCCAGCAGGCCGGAGGCGGCCTGGGTGAAGAACAGCAGGCGCCGCCGGTCGAGATAGTCGGCGGCGAAGCCGCTGAAGGGCAGCAGCAGGGCCAGGGGTCCGAACTGCAAGGCCATGACAATGCCGACGGCGGAGGCGCCGTTGACATGCGCCAGTTCCGTCAGCACCAGCCAGTCCTGCGCCGTGCGCTGCATCCAGGTGCCCACGTTTGAGACGATGCCGCCGGCGGACCACAGGCGGAAATTCCGGTTGGCCAGGGACCGGAAGGTGCCGGTGGAGGCAGGCGGGGCGGACGCGGTCATGATGCCCCGTCCAGCAAGGACAGGATGTCAGCCGTGGCGCCCGTCTCCCCCAGGCGGGGAAAGATGCGGGTGACACTGTGATGGTGGGTTTCGGCCTCACGATCGGCCATGGCGTCCACCGCCAGTGTGACGTGATAGCCCAGCGCATGCGCCTCGCGCGCCGTGGATTCCACGCCGGCGCTGGTGGACACGCCGGCCACCACCACCTGGGTCACGCCTTGGTCCTTAAGGTAAGCGTCCAGGTCGGTATGGGGAAAGGCGCCCCAGGTGCGCTTGGCGACGCGGTGGTCGCCGGGCTGGGCATCCAATTCAGGGATCAGCTCGGTCCAGTCCGGCGGCAGGTCGCGGGGGACGCGCCCCTGCTCCGTCCGCCCCGGCGCGCCGCCGGTCACGGTGACCAGCACCACCGGCAGGCCACGGCGGCGAAAGGCGGCGGCCAAATCGGCGGCGTTGCGCACCACGCCGCCCAGCGGCGGCTGGCCCGGCATGGCCAGCAGGCCCTTCTGCAGGTCGATGACGATCAGCGCGGTGCGGGGGTCCAGGGTGGTGACGGCCATGGCCGGGCTCCTCAAGAATGACAGACGTCAGTCGGCGACCAGACGTTTCAGAAGGTCGACCGCGCGGCCCAGGTCCGCCCGCTCATCGGGCGTCAGGCGGGCGCGCATGGTGCGGAACAACCAGTCCTCCCGCGCGGCACGACCAACCCGCAGCCACTCACGGCAAGCGGGGGTCAGGTCCCACAGCGTCTGGCGGCCATCGGCCGGGTCGGGGCTGCCCGCCACCAGGCCGGCCACCTCCAAGGTCCCGACGGTGGCGCCCAGGGATTGCGAACGCACCCCCTCCGCCTTGGCCAGGGCCGTCACCGTGGCCGGGCCGTTGTCCAGCCGGCGCAGCACGGCCACCTGCGAGGGTGTCAAGTCGCCCGGGCTGGCTTGTTCGCGCAGGCGCCGGCGCAGCTGGCCCAGCACCACGCGCAACTCAACCGCCGTGGCCATGACGGCCGGGGCATCCGGGTCGCCCGCGTCGGACTTGTCCAAGGGATCGTTCATGCCAGGGAGGTTAGCGGATACGAAGGTTAACTGAAAAGTTTACCTTCGTATATCAGCCCGGCGCGACGGCGATGGCTTATACGTCGGCGACCGTCAGCGTCCGTGGGGGGTGAGCAGCGAGCGCGCCATGGCCAAGTCGGCTCCCGTCAACACAGGGTTGGCCGGCACCGGGCCCCGGCCCTCCAGATAGTCCAGCGCCGTCTGCCCCGTGCTGTCTCTCAAGGCGGTGTCGGCACCGGCGACCAGCAGCGCCTTGATCACCGGCAGGCCAGCATTGGCCGCCGCATACATCAGCGCCGTGCGTTGGCCATGAGCGATGGCGTAGGTGCCGCAGGCGGACAGCATGTTGTCCTCACTCGGAGGATCATTGCCATCGATCTGGTCCGGCGCCAGGCTGCGCAGGTTCACCGCCGCCTTGGCTTTCAGCAAGCCCTGCACCGCTTCCAGGGCGTTGAACTGCGCCGCTGTCATCAGGGGCGTCTTGCCGATGGGGCTGACGGCGTCCACCGGGGCACCCGCCGCCAAGAGGGGAACAATGGATGCCGGTCGCGCCACGGCCAGGGACAGCAGCGGTTCGGCGTCCACGACCTGCGGCAACGGGCCGGCCGCCAGCACCTCGGCCAGCGACGGCTTGGCGTCCGCCTCCATAATGGCGGCTCGCAAAGGGTTCGGCCTTCCGCGCAGCGTCCAGTCGAAGCGGTTGTTGAGGCCGACGTGAGCCGCCAGCAAAGCCTCGTCCGCCGTCAGGCCGTAGCGAGTGCGATAACCCGCCGCCAAATCCGCCCTGGCCTTGAGGAATAAGTCTCGGATCGCCTGGAACTTCTGGTGGTTCCAAGGGCTGTCATAGGACCACGCCAACAGAGGCATGATCTTCAAATCGTGATCAGGGTTCTTGGCCTCCTCCGGATCAGCGGCTTCAGCCAGCAATCGGCGCGGGGCGATCTGCATCACCACGTTCGCCACATAGAAATTCCGGCCATACATGGACCGCATGGTCCCCGTACACCGGTCGAAGGCCCCCCCGTCGAACGCGGATAGTGCTTGTACCAGCTCGGCAACGCTACCCGGCAAGGCGTAGGCGCGGGCCTCGCACGCGGCATATGGCAAGAAAGCATCCCGCGAACTGCCGAACTCCGCTCCCATGGCGTTGATCAGTTCCGGATGACGTTCGTACATTTCGCAGGGGAACTCCGCCTGCCCGGCGGCCGCCCGCATGAAGATGACCAAGCTGCCGATGGTTCCGTCGTAGTCTTCCGGCTTAGGGGAGAAATAAGCGACGTTCTCCTCGTCCTTCGCCTCGGAAACCTTGGCCAACAGCTGGCGGATTTCCGCATCGTGGGCCTTAGGGTCAGAAGCCGTCACCCGCAGCACGACGGCCAAGCCCAGCTTGGCTTCCGTGGTCTGGAACAAGCGAAAAAGCCCCTCAGCGGCCTTCGGCGCCGCCAGCATGCCCGAAAACGCGCCCCGCAACAGTTGCTCGGGCAGGAGCCACAGGTCTTTTTCCACATCACCTGGCCGTTCGATGACGTGGTTCTGTCGCCGCAGCAAGGCGTTTTGCTGACTTTTGCGTAGCGAATCACCGATGAGCGCCACCCGCTGCGCTTGATCCTCGTAGGCCTTGCCAAGACAAACCACACCCTCCGCGTCCGGCGCATCATGGCTGGATCCGAGGAAGCATTCGCCACGCCGGCTCAACCAAATCCGCTGCGTAAAGGTGATCGCTTCCTTCCAGGGACCAGCCACGGAACCGGCCGTTTGCACGGCTTGCTGGTAGGTTTCATTCATCTGCCGGTCCAGGGCCGAAAGCTTGGCATTGCCGCAGATGGCCTTTTCCACTGTCGTAGATGCCGCAGCACAGTTGAAACTGGGGCCGTCAGCCGCGTCGAGGGCAGCTCGGGCGCCCAGAGGTGCACATACTAGCACCAAGGCCGCGGCCAACAGGGCAAGACGGGAGATGACCGGCATCAGATGCCTTTCGTGGAATCAAGTGGCGGTTTCGAAGGTATTCCCGGAAGCGAGGCACGCGCCACCACTTTGCTGCGCTCCGCCGTTTGATCATTCCCTCAATAGGTGTGCCGCGTTAGATTTCCCGTCCTGGGCTGGGGGAGGATAGGGTGCGCAAGGTATTCCTGGTGACCGCGTTGCTGGCGCTGCTGGGCGCCGGGGTTCACATGATGGCGAGCACCGCCGATGCCCAGGCGCAGACGGCGCCCCCCCTAACAGCGCCCCCGGGGGCGGTGACGGAGACGTCCGCCAGCGCCACGCCGGCGGCGTCATCCATCATCACCAGCCCGCGCACCACTATTCTGGTCGACCCAGGTCCCGGCGCGCCACAGCCCCGCCTGTCCGCCGCCTGGCGAGCATTACCGGAAAGCCAGAAGACCCTGGCGGTGGGCAGCGTGTTGATGCTGGTGGCGGTCACCGCCGCCCTGCTGTGGTTGTCGATGTCCACCGATATGCTGCGCGACAACACGCCGTCCACCTTCGCCGGCGTCACCAGCGCCACCGGCAGGCCCTTGCGCCGCGCCTTCAGCCTGGCGCAAAGCCAGATGGCCTGGTGGTTCGTCATCGTGCTGGCGGCCTATCTTTACCTGTTCCTGGTGACGGGGGAGCTGGACACCCTGACCGGCCAGGCTCTGTGCCTGATGGGCCTGGGCACCGGCACCGCCATGGGCGCCGCGATGGTGGAGCAGAACAAGACCAACCCCATTCTGGCGGCCTATCAATCGGTGCTGACACAGATCGCCGATCCGGCGACCCCGCCCGCCGACCTGACCGCCCTGACCGCCACCCGCGACACCCTGGCCCGCCAGCTGGCGTCCCGCGACTTCGTCCACGATATCCTGACGGACGCCAACGGCATCAGCCTGCACCGCTTCCAGACGGCGGTGTGGACGGTGGTGCTAGGTGTGCTGTTCGTGATCGAGACGGTGGTCCACCGCAAGATGCCGGACTTCGACCCCTATACCCTGGGCGTGCTGGGCATCAGCGCCGGCACCTATCTGGGCTTCAAGATTCCGGAACAGCCGAATTGAACAGCCGGGGCCGCGTCCTTTCCCCCACCGAGCGCCTGGACTGGCTGCGCCTGACGCGCACGGAGTCGGTGGGGCCCATCACCTTCCACCGGCTGATGGAGCGGTTCGGCGGCCCGGCGGCGGCGCTGGAGGCCCTGCCGGATCTGGCCCGGCGGGGCGGGCGCGACCGGCCCTTGAGCATCGCGCCCCGCACCGCGGCGGAGCGGGAGCTGGCGGCGCTGGACCGCCTGGGCGCCCGCCTGCTGTGCTGGTGCGAGCCTGATTATCCCGCCCAGTTGGCCGCCATCGAGGACGCGCCGCCGGTGATCACCGTGCTGGGCGACCCCGCCCACCTCAGCCGCCCGGCCATCGCCGTGGTGGGGGCCCGCAACGCCTCGCTGACCGGGCGCAAGCTGGCCACCAGCATCGCCCGCGACCTGGCGGAGGCCGGGCTGACCATCGTCTCCGGCCTGGCGCGCGGCATCGACACGGCGGCGCATGAGGCGGCGCTGCACCGCAGCACCGTCGCGGCCCTGGCGGGCGGCGTTGACGTCATCTACCCGCCGGAAAACGCGGAATTGCACCGCCGCATCGCTGACCAGGGCGCCCTGGTGGCCGAATCGCCGCCGGGGACGGAACCGCAGGCCCGCCATTTCCCCCGGCGCAACCGCCTGATCTCCGGCCTGGCGCGCGGTGTGCTGGTGGTGGAGGCGGCGCTGAAATCCGGGTCGCTGATCACCGCCCGCCTGGCGCTGGAACAGGGGCGCGACCTGTTCGCCGTGCCAGGGTCGCCGCTGGACCCGCGGGCCCAGGGCTGCAACCGCTTGCTGAAGGATGGAGCCGTCCTGGTGGAGACGGCGGAGGACATCCTGGCCTATCTGGGCCCCTCGGGAATGGCCGCCTTGAACGCCCCGCCCCCCGCTGGCGGACCGGTCCCGCCCCGGGCCGATCCCGGGGAAAAGGAGGTGGAGGCGGCCCGGCCCCGCGTCACCCTGTGCTTAAGCCCCACCCCGGTACACATTGACGAAATTGTCCGGGACTGCCAATTGTCTGCGGCGGTGGTGCTGACCATCCTGCTGGAACTGGAACTGGCGGGCCGTTTGCACCGCCATCCCGGCGGCCGCGTCAGCCTGGCCTAGGACCAGTCCCCTAGGATCAGAGGCCCACGCCACGGGTTCTGGATAGCGTCGCCACCTATTTGCAGTGCGGGGTCCCCTTGTCGGGCAGCAATGTCGTCATCGTCGAGTCGCCGGCCAAGGCGAAGACCATCAACAAGTACCTGGGCGACGATTACACCGTTCTCGCCAGCTACGGACACGTGCGGGATCTGCCGGCCCGCGACGGGTCGGTGAAGCCGGAAGAAGATTTCTCCATGGAGTGGGAGCTGGGCGACCGCTCCAAACGCCATATCGACGACATCACCAAGGCCGCCCGGGGCGCCACCCGCATCTACCTCGCAACCGACCCGGATCGCGAGGGGGAGGCGATCGCCTGGCACGTCAAGCAGCTGCTGGATGAAAAGCGCATCAGCAGCAAGGTGGACGTGAAGCGCGTCACCTTCAACGAGATCACCAAGAGCGCCGTCCTGGACGCCATCGCCCATCCGCGCGAGGTGCACCAGGAACTGGTCGACGCCTACCTGGCGCGCCGCGCGCTGGATTATCTGGTGGGCTTCACCCTGTCGCCGGTGCTGTGGCGCAAGCTGCCGGGCTCACGCTCGGCCGGCCGCGTGCAGTCGGTGGCCCTGCGCCTGATCTGCGAGCGGGAGTCGGAGATCGAGGCCTTCCGCCCGCAGGAATACTGGACCATCGATGGGGAGTTCCGCACCCCGGCCGGCGCGCCCTTCACCGCCCGCCTGGTGGGCCTGAACGGCAAGAAGCTGGACAAGTTCACCCTGGGCAACAAGGGCGACGCCGACGCGGCGCTGGCGGTCATCCGCCCGCTGTCCTTCGCGGTGCGCAGCGTGGAACGGCGCCAGGTGCGCCGCAACCCCTTCCCGCCCTTCACCACCTCCACCCTGCAGCAGGAGGCCAGCCGCAAGCTGGGCTTCGGCGCCACCAAGACCATGCGCATCGCCCAGAAGCTGTATGAGGGCGTGGACATCGGCGGTGAGACGGTGGGCCTGATCACCTATATGCGTACCGACGGCGTGCAGCTGTCGAACGAGGCCATCGACGGCGCCCGCCGCCTGATCTCCTCCGCCTATGGCAACAGCTATCTGCCCAACGCCCCGCGCGTCTACAAGTCCAGCGCCAAGAACGCGCAGGAAGCGCACGAGGCCATCCGCCCCACGGACATGTTCCGCAAGGCCGATCAGCTGAGCCGCTTCCTCGACAAGGATGAGCTGCGGCTGTACGAGCTGGTGTGGAAGCGCACCATCGCCTGCCAGATGGCCAGCGCCGAGCTGGACCAGGTGTCAGCCGACATCACCTCGCCCAAGGGGGAGGCGCAGTTCCGCGCCACCGGCTCCATCCTCACCTTCGACGGTTTCCTCAAGGTCTATCAGGAAGACCGCGATGACGCCGGCGATGATGAGGAGAAGGACACCCGCCTGCCGGCCATGAAGGACGGCGACGACCTGGCGAAGGGCGAGGTCAAGTCCGACCAGCATTTCACCCAGCCGCCGCCGCGCTATACCGAGGCCAGCCTGGTGAAGAAGATGGAGGAGCTGGGCATCGGCCGGCCATCCACCTACGCCAGCATCCTGCAGGTGCTGCAGGACCGGAACTATGTCCGCCTGGAAAAGCGCCGGTTCGAGCCGGAGGACCGTGGCCGCCTGGTCACGACCTTCCTGGAAAACTTCTTCAACCGTTATGTCGAGTACGGCTTCACCGCCGACCTGGAATCCAAGCTGGACGACATCTCCGGCGGCCGCATCGACTGGAAGTCGGTGCTGCGGGAGTTCTGGCAGGCCTTCTCCGCCGCGGTGGAGGGGACAAAGGACCTGACCATCACCCAGGTGCTGGACGCCCTGGATGAGGCGCTGGGCCCGCACTTCTTCCCCGCCCCGGCGGAAGGCGGGCGCGACCCGCGCGTCTGTCCCGTCTGCGGTGACGGCCGGCTGTCGCTGAAGCTGGGCAAGAACGGCGCCTTCATCGGCTGCGCCAACTACCCGGACTGCAAATACACCCGGCCCCTGAGCGTCGAGGGGGGCGAGGAAGGCAACGCCGACCGGGAACTGGGCAATGATCCGGAGACGGGCTATCCCGTGGCCATGAAGCGCGGGCCCTACGGCGTCTATGTCCAGACGGGCGCGCCGGATGAGCCCAAACCCAAGCGCGTCTCCCTGCCCCGGGCCCTGAACCCGCAGGACGTCGACCTGGACATCGCCCTGCGCCTGCTGGCCCTGCCGCGCAGCCTGGGTCCGCACCCGGAGACGGGGCAGGATATCACGGCCGGTATCGGCCGCTTCGGCCCCTATCTGAAGCATGGCGACGCGTACAAGAACCTGACGCCGGACGACGACGTGCTGACCATCGGCCTGAACCGGGCCGTGGTGCTGCTGGCCGGCATCACCGCGCGCAAGACGGTGGCGGGCCGCGACCTGGGCAACCACCCCAAGGACGGCAAGCCCATCACCCTGGGCAGCGGGCGCTTCGGCCCCTATGTGAAGCACCTGAAGCTGTTCGCCAGCATTCCCAAGGCCATCAACGCCGACACCATCACCCTGGAACAGGCGGTGGAATTGCTGGCGGCCAAGGCGGCCAAGGACAGCGGCAAGAAGCCGGCCGCCGCCGCGGCTGACGGTGAGGAGAAGCCGAAGAAGGCCGCCGCCAAGAAGGCGCCGGCGAAGGCAGCGACCACCAAGGCGACAGCGGAAAAGAAGGCCGCCGCGCCGAAGAAGGCCCCCGCCGCCAAGAAGCCGGCCACGAAGTCCGCGAGTGCGAAGAAGGTGGCGGCGGGCGACTGAGCCCGCCGACCTCACAGTTAAGGACACACCATACCATGCCGAAGCGCCCGGAAGGCCCCCGGCGGCCGACGCCCAGGCCGGTGCCGGCCCGCCGGGCGGCGGACGCCCCTTTTCCCTCGCGGGAGGAGATTCTGGACTATATCCAGTCCAGCCCGGTGCCTGTGGGCAAGCGGGAGATCGCGCGCGCCTTCAACATCACGGGCGACGGCCGCATCGTCCTGAAGGACCTGCTGAAGGATCTGGAGACCGAGGGCAGCATCGAAAAGGGCGAGGGCCGCCGCGTTGGCGTGCCGGCGGCCCTGCCCGAAGTGGCGGTGCTGATCGTGGCCGAGGTCACCCCCGATGGCGAGGTGCTGGCCCGCCCCACCAGTTGGGCGCATGAGGCCCCGCCGCCGCGCATCTACATGGCGGCGGAAAAGCGCGGCCACCCGGCCTTGGCCGTGGGCGACCGCGTGCTGGCCCGCCTGTCGCGGCAGGCCCAGCAACAGGATGGCGAGGACGTCTACGAAGGCCGCACCCTGCGCAAGCTGGACAGTGGCGCGACCACCCGTATCGTCGGCATCTATGACCGCGCCCGCGATGGCGGCCGCCTGAGGCCGGTGGACCGCCGCGCCAAGGCGGAGTTCGCCGTGGCCGACGCCAATGCCGAGGGCGCGCAGCCCGGCGAACTGGTGGTGGCCGAACTGCTGCCCTCCTCCCGCCTGGGCCTGAAGCAGGTGCGGGTGGTGGAACGGCTGGGCAGCATCGATGAGCCACGGGCCGTCAGCCTGATCGCCATCGCCCAGCACAGCATCCCCACCCAGTTCGCCAAGGCGGCGGTGGAGGAAGCGGAAGCCGCACCGGAACCGACGGTGGAGGGGCGCACAGACCTGCGCGACATCCCCCTGGTGACCATCGACGGCGAGGACGCCCGCGATTTCGACGATGCCGTGTTCGCCGAACCGGACACCGATCCCAACAACCCCGGCGGCTGGCACCTGCTGGTGGCCATCGCCGACGTCAGCTTCTATGTCCGGCCGGGCATGGCGCTGGACCGCAACGCCTTCGACCGGGGCAACAGCGTCTATTTCCCCGACCGCGTCGTGCCCATGCTGCCCGAGGCGCTGTCGAACGAGCTGTGTTCGCTGAAGCCCGAGGTCAACCGCGCCTGCCTGGCGGTCCATATGTGGATCGACGGCCAGGGCCGGCTGAAGCGCCATCGCTTCGTGCGCGGCCTCATGCGCTCCGCCGCCCGCCTGACCTACACCCAGGTGCAGAAGGCCCGCGACGGCGAACCGGATGAACTGACCGGCCCGCTGATGGAACGGGTGATCGGCCCCCTGTATGGCGCCTTCGCCGTGCTGCAAAAGGCCCGCGACGCCCGCGGCACGCTGGAGCTGGACCTGCCGGAACGGCTGGTGAAGCTGGACGAGGCGGGCACCATCCAGAGCATCGGCGTGCGCCCGCGCCTGGACAGCCACCGCCTGATCGAGGAATTCATGATCGCCGCCAACGTGGCGGCGGCGGAAGCCCTGGAAGCCAAGCACAGCCCGTGCCTGTACCGCGTGCATGCGGAGCCGGCGCAGGACAAGCTGGAGGCGCTGCGCCAGTTCCTGGGCTCGCTCGGCTACACCCTGGCCAAGGGCCAGGTGCTAAAGCCCATCCTGTTCACCCGCATCCTGGCCAAGGCGGCGGACACGCCGGAAGCCAACCTGGTGAACACCGTCATCCTGCGCAGCCAATCCCAGGCGCTGTACCAGCCGGAGAATATCGGCCATTTCGGCCTGGCCCTGCCGCGCTACGCCCATTTCACCTCCCCCATCCGCCGCTATGCCGATCTGGTGGTCCACCGCGCCCTGGTGAAATCCTATGGCCTGGGGCCGGGCGGGCTGGACGAGGAGGAAGCGTCCCGCCTGGTGCAGGTGGGCGAGCACATCTCGCTGACGGAGCGGCGGGCCGCCACGGCGGAGCGCGACGCCCTGGACCGCTATGTCGCCGCATATCTGTCGGACCGGATCGGCGGCACCTTCACCGGCCGCATCGGCGGTGTCACCCGCTTCGGCCTGTTCGTCACCCTGGATGAGACCGGGGCCGACGGCCTGGTGCCCATTTCCACCCTGCCGGACGATTTCTACGACCACGACGAGGGCAACCATCAGTTGGTGGGCCGCCGCTGGGGCCGCGTCTATCGCCTGGGTACGGTGGTGAAGGTCCGCCTGGTGGAGGCGGACCGCATCTCCGGCAGCATGGTCTTCGCCCTGCTGGGCGAGGATACCGACGACTCGCCGTGGCTGGCGGGCGGCCAAAGCGAGGCCAAGGGCGGCCGCGCCCGGCTGACCCGGAAGACGGCCACCAAGGCGCGCGTCAAGCGCCCACCCCTGAAAGGATAGGCGGATGCCTCAATTCATCGGCGGCATCACCCTGGTCGTGCGCGATTATGACGAGGCCAAGGCCTGGTATCGCGACGTCCTGGGCTTCGAGGCCGTGGAGGATACCGACCTGGGCGGCGGCAAGCGCTGGGTGGTCATGGCGCCGCCGGGCTCCACCGAAACGCGCCTGCTGCTGGCCAAGGCGGTGGGACCGGAGCAGGAGGCCGCCATCGGCAACCAGGCGGGTGGCCGCGTCTTCCTGTTCCTGCGCACCGACGATTTCTGGCGTGACCATGCCCGCATGAAGGCCGCCGGCGTCCTCTTCCGCGAGGAGCCGCGGGTGGAGGCGTATGGCACGGTGGTCGTGTTCGAGGACCTGTACGGCACCCGCTGGGACCTGCTGCACCTCAACGCTTGATTCGCCCGGCCCACAATTCGGGCGAATCACAACAAGTGTTGATGGCAGAGCTGAGGGCCGGCAAACGCGTCTGGACCATGGCCCATGCCATATCCATCATCTAGGACATGACGACCGACCCCGTTCCCCCCGATGATCCTGGCCCCGTGGGTCCATCCGGGCGGCCCCGAGGCCCCCGTGTCGCCGTTGAAACGGAGGACACCATGACCGACACGCCTGAGGAAATCATCGCCCCGCCCAAGGGCATGGTCGGCACGGCCCTGATGCGCGGCATGCGCCGCTGCTGCCCCAATTGCGGCGCCCACACCCTGTTCGTGGGCTACACCAAGGTGGCGCCGGTCTGCACCAGTTGCGGGCTGGAGACGGGCAATTTCCGCGCCGACGACGCGCCACCCTACTTTACCATCTTCGTCGTCGGCCATATCGTGGTGGGCGCCGCGTTGGCGGTGGAACAGAACTATCATCCCCCCCTGTGGGTGCATGCCGCACTGTGGGGGCCGTTGACCCTGGCCCTGTCGCTGGCCCTGCTGCCCCTGTTCAAGGGGGCCGTGATCGGCGTGCAGTGGGCCATGGGCATCCGCGGCTAAGGGATAAAACAAAACGGGAGGCGCCGTGGCCTGTGCCACCGGCTGGACAGGGTTTGTCCGGCACGCCCAGAGAGGACTGGACCGTATCCCCCCAGGCGCCGCCTTGGGGCTTTTTCTGCTGCTCCTGGCCGCCTGTGCCGGTGGCCCCGGTGACCCGGGCGCGGTCCCCGCCGAGCGGTTTTACCAAAGCGCCTACGGCAAGATCGACGAACTGTACCTGGAACCGGTGGACATGCGCCGCCTGGTGGTCGACGGCCTGATCCATGCCGGCATGGTCATCCCCAGCCTGACGGTGACGGTGCAGCCGGGCGGCGGCGCGATAACCCTGGCCGTGGGCAGCCGGTCGCCGCGCACCTTCGCCCTGCCGGACAGTCCTGAGGCGTCCGCCTGGGCGCATTTCGCCGCCACGGTGACCGACTGGACCGCGGCCCAGGCCCCCGACCAGGCGCCCGCCAGCCAGACGCGCGAATCCCTTTACCGCGCCCTGCTGGAGGGTGGCACCGCCGACCTCGACCCCTACAGCCGCTATTCCGTGCCCGCCGCCGCCCGTACGGAGCGGTCGCGGCGCGAGGGCTATATCGGCATCGGCGTGACCCTGGAGGAAACGCCACGCGGCTTTCGCGTCATCGCCATCGCCCCGGGCAGCCCGGCGTCGACCGCCGGCTTGTGGGTGGGCGACCTGATCACCACCGTGGGCGGCCTGCCGGTGGACGCCGCCGGGGGTGGCGCCGCCCTGACGGTGGAGGGTGTGATGTCCCGCCTCAGCGGGCCGGAGGGCACGGGCGTGCCCGTGCGCGTCGCCCGGGGGGGCACGACCCTGACCCTGCTGATCAGCCGACAGCGCATCATCCTGCCCACGGTCACGGCCGAGCGCGCGGGTGCCGTGGGCGTGCTGCACGTCAGCCGGTTCAACGCCGGCACCGCCGACGCCCTGGCCGCCACCATCCATCGCCTGCGCGACACCGATGCCGGCAGCGGCCCGCCCACGGGCTGGGTGCTGGATCTGCGCGGCAACACCGGCGGCCTTCTGGACCAGGCGGTGGCGGTGGCCGACCTGTTCCTCACCAGCGGGCCCATCCTGACGACCGTCGGCCGCCATCCCGACAGCATGCAACACTATGACGCCACGCCGGGCGATATCCTGGATGGCGCCCCGCTGGTGGTGCTGGCCGATGGGCAGACGGCCTCCTCCGCCGAAATCGTCCTGGGCGCGCTGGTCGATGGTGGCCGGGCCCTGGACGTGGGCACCACCAGCTTCGGCAAGGGCGTGGTCCAGACCGTGGCCCCCCTGCCCAACGGCGGGGAGCTGTTCCTCACCTGGTCGCGCATCATGACCCCCGCCGGCCGCATGTTCGACCATCAGGGCCTGGCACCCGCCATCTGCACCAGCGGCCAGACGGATGCCGGCGCCATCCTCGCCCCCCTGCGCGCCCAGCCCCGCCCCAACCCGGGCATCAGCGGGGCGGCTGCGGCCTGCCCCGCGGAACGGGACCGGCCGGCGGCCGTGGATCTGAGGGTGGCGGAGGACCTGCTGACCAACCCGCCTCTGCTGCGCCGCGCCCAATTGGCCGGACAGACCCTGCTGGCGGACCAGCCATCTGCGACGGAGGGTGCCAGCGGCCTGCCCTAGCTGAACCAGCTCTAGCCTGTGGCGCCGAAGAATCCCGTGATCTGCGGATCGTCAGCGACCATGTGGTCGGTGATGTGAAAGACTTCGGACAGCCATGGGTGCTTCAGCGCCTCATCCCGATCCAGAATCCTTCCCATTAAGGTCACATGGCGCCAAGGTGAACTGTTGGCGTTCACGAGCCCGACCTGGAAGTTGTGCTTATCCGTCCAGATCTGGAACGGGAACGCGACCCTATCCTCCGGCGGCACGTCGTCCCCCCATTCACCCAGGCTGATAATGCCACTTAACCGCTTTTCGGGATGATCCTTGGTGAACTGCGCATAACAGACGGCGTAGGCATCGCCGTCGCGATAGACAAACCGCGTCAGCCGGACTGAGACATTTCCGCAGCAGTCACAGACGGACTCTTGCGGTTCTTCGAATTCAAAGGTCAGCATGTCGCCTGGTTCCTCTGGCGCTTCAACTCATTCCTGCGGGCTCGTGCTCCCGCCGGATGCCGCCTTGCGGCGACTTGGCGCCCTCCACCGAAGGACCAGCTGATTCGTCGGTCATGGCCTGGGGCACGTCGCTTTTCACCTGGGCCGGCGTCTCGCCTGCGACCTTCACCGTGTTTTGCGTCACCGCATCGGTGATCTGGCTGTTCACGGCAGTGCGGAAGGTCATGAGGTTCGCTCCTGTCATGAGGGGTCCAGCGGGAAGCACGGGATGCGCGCAGGATAGCCCAGGCCGACGCATCAAGGTAGCAGGCGCGGCAACGGGTGGATGAGAACCAGCGGCCACCCAGGGTGGAGCGGTCTCATGCATGGCGCGCATCCCCTGCCCCTGCTCCCCTCCCAACGGCGTTTGGCTCTTTGGCCTTGACTCTCAGAGGCCGGTGACTAAAGTGCCGCGACGCCGTGCCCCTGACGGGCCGCGGTACGAAATCGTTATTGACCGCCCCCGACCCGCCGCGCCGGCGACCGAACGGGGTTGTCGTAGGTGGGATTAAAGGTCATGGCCAAGCAGAATACCGTGCTGATCCGTCTGATCAGCTCCGCTGAAACCGGCTTCTTCTACGTGAAGAAGAAGAACCCGCGCAAGACGACCGAGAAGCTGGAATTCCGGAAGTACGATCCGGTCGCGCGCAAGCACGTGATCTTCAAGGAAGCCAAGATCAAGTAAGTCCCGCCGCGCCCGTATCGGGCGCGCTGGTCTGGCCCGATGCCACCGTCCCAAGGCTGGCGGCATGATGGCCGGAACCAATGTGGACAATGATCAGGCAAAGGGCCGCTCCTGGAGCGGCCCTTTCCTATTGGCACGCCTACGCGCCCGTTTCCGGGCGCCAAGAACCCTGGAAGCGGTGCCCTTGGCCTCCTGCCCGATCTTCGTCATCAATCTGGAGCATGACGTGGTGCGGCGCGCGCACATGGCCAGCCAGTGCGCGCGGCTGGGCCTGGCGGTGGAGTTCGTGCCCGCGGTGAACGGCCGCCAGCTGAGCGACACGGACCGGGCCGCCTATGATCGCGACAAGACCCTGCGCGTTTATGGCGTGGAGATGCTGGACACGGAAATCGGCTGCTATCTCAGCCACTACCGCCTGTACCAGCGCATGGTCCGGGAGGACATCCCCGTCGCCCTGATCCTGGAGGACGACGTGGAACTAAGCCCCGCCTTCCCCCGGATCGTGCAGGATCTGCTGGCCGATCCCCAACCGGAATGGCAGGTCGTCCGGCTGGAATCCCTGCGACGGCGCGTCCGCGAACCCAAGAACGCCAAATTCCTGGGCCGGCCGGTGAAGGCGCTGCGCGATGGCGAATTGTACCGCCTCGGCACCCATGTGTTGGGCTTCGGCGCCTATCTCATCCGTCAGGACGCCGCCCGGCGCATGCTGGACTATGGCCGCCACATTTTCATGCCGGTCGACCAGACCATGGACCGGTACTGGGAAAACGACATCCTTCCCTACCTTGTGCGCCCCATCCCCGTGCACCAGCGTGGCGACCTGGCCTCGCGCATCGGGGCCCGGCCGCCTGGGCGGCACAAGGGCCAGCCCTGGGCCCTGCGGCTGCGCCAACGCTGGCAGCGCCTGTCGGACAGCATCGCCAAGCGCCTGTATCCCTTCTGATCTCGATTCCCGGCCTCAACCCGTTGGCGTTTTCACGCCTCGGGCAACAGCCGGGGCCGCTTTGCCAAACGGGGCGTGGTCGATTCAAGGTCGAGGTTGGGATTGAAGCAGGGGTCGGCATGCATCATGTCCGCCCACTGGGCCACCATATAGTCGATCTCACCCGCGAAGCGCCGGCTCTTGGCCGGATCGGTATCCGGCCCGCGCGACACCGATTCCAGATGGTACAGCTCCGCCGTCGCCGCCAACACGACCCGATAGCCAGCCGCCCGCAAGCGCAGACAGTAATCCACGTCGTTGAAGGCCACGGTCAGGTCGCGCTCGTTAAGGCCACCCAGCTCCAGAAACAGCGCGCGCCGCGTCAGCAGGCAGGCGCCGGTGACCGCCGACACATCCTGGGTCAGGGTCGCCCGGCCGGCATAGCCGCCCTCGCCCCGGGGCAGCCGGCGGTGCACATGGCCGGCGACACCGCCCATGCCGATGGTGACGCCGGCGTGCTGGATGGTGTCATCCGCGTAATACAGCAGGGCGCCCACCGCCCCCACGTCCGGCAGCATGGCATGGGCCATCATCTGCCCCAGCCAGTCCGGCGTGATCACCACCGTGTCGTTGTTCAGGAGACAGAGGTATTCGCCCGTGGCCATGCCGGCCGCCCGGTTGTTGAGCCGGGAGTAGTTGAAGGGCCCATCATCACGCAACACCCGGATGGCGCCCACCGACGCCAGCCCCCCCAGGTACGCCAAGGTCTCCGCGTCCGTGCTGCCGTTATCGACGACGATGATCTCGACGTCGGGGTAGGTGGATACGGTCCGCAGACTGTCAAGACAGCCGCGCAGCAGGTCCAGCTTGTCCCGGGTGGGAATGATGATGGAAACGCGCGGCGGGGCGACCAGCGCATAGTCCACGCGGTAACCGCCACCGGGCGCCCGGGACACGGTGCCGGGACGGCCCAGGCGCACCAGATGGTCCTCCACCGCGCGCTTGCCGGCATGCCACGCCTGATCCCCCCCGTCCGCCCCCGGCGGCCGGGCGCACGCATGATAGAGGATACGGGGGATATGGCGGATGGCGTCGGGCGTCGTCGCCGACGCCAGCCGCAGGATCAGGTCGTACCCGGCAGCACCGCCGCTGAAGCCGGGGCGGAAGCCACCCACCGCCATCACCAGCGGGCGACGGAACACCCCCAGATGGGCGAAGGCGTCCTGACCCAGCATCAGGGCCGGGTTCCAGTCCGGCTTGAAGTTGGGATCGCCACGGAAGCCATCCGAGTCGATCTTGTCCTCATCGCTGAACAGGGCATCAGTATCAGGCCAGTGGTCCAGTTCCGCCGCCACCCAATAGAGGGCGTGGGGCGGCAGTTGGGCGTCGGGCTCCAGCAAGGCGATGTAGTCGCCCCGGGCCAGATCGAGGGCGGCGCCTTCCGCGGCCGAGGCCCCGCCGCCGGTGCCTAGCGATGCCACCTTGATGCGGCTGTCCAGATCGGCATGGCGCCGCAGGAGCGCCGCCACCGCCGGATCGGCCGGCACGGGGCCGGCGACGCACAGCTCCCAGTGGGGATAGATCTGCGCCCTCACGGAGTCGATCGCCCGCTCCAGCAAGGGGGCCGAGGACTCATGGATGGGCATCAGGACGGAGATGACGGGATGCCGGCGCAAGCTCGCGACCGCCGCGCGCAAGCGCGCAAGGGCGGCCTCATCCACGGGGTCGTGCGCCTGGATCCAGGCGTCGTAGTCGCGGTCGCGGCTGAAGCGCGGCTGGAAGGCCGGCGCCGTCGGCCGCCCCTGTTGGCGGCCCTGCTCCAGGTAATGGACCAGGGGATTGGCGCCGGCCGCAGCCACATCGGGATTCTGCTCCCAATAGAAACGGGTGGAGAAGTCGGGGCCCGGGTTGCGGCCGGCGGCGGCGCCGACCGTCAGATAGTCCAGAACCGGGTCGGCCCCCGCCTCAGGATATTCCTGGCGATACCAGTCGGCATCGAACAGCGGGTCGCCCGCGAGCAGCCGACGCCAGCCCGCCAGCCGCCGCCGGTGGCGCAATTGCAGGCCCAACCGACCCGTCAGCGCCCAGCCCAGCCAGCGCAGCGGGGGCCGCAACGAGGCCGCCACCCCGGGCAGGCGCGTCAGCAGGGCGCGCAAGGGCGCGGTAAGGCGCCAGGACGTGCTGGTCTCGATCCCAGCCACGCGTGACCGCAGCCAGTCGATCTCCGCCTGCAGGTCGCCACGCTGCCGTTCCGCCCGCGCTTGGGCCCGGATCAGCCGCTCGCGCGTCCGCCGTTCCGCCCGGTGGGACTGGGCCGCCGTGGCGGACACCTCCCGGAACGCCTGCGACAGGGCCACCACCGCGTCCCGGGGATCGGCATGCTCGGCCAGCAGGGCGGCCAACCGCCAGTCGGCATCGCCCCGGCTCGCCGGCCCGGACTCGAGGGGCGGGACGGCGGGCGGCGGTTTGGCAACGGACATGGCGGGGATACGGCCCATTCTGCCTGCGGCAAGGCATGGTTACGGCGACCCCGCTGGCGATCCAGTACGGGACGCATGGCGCCTTAAAGCACAATTGACGGCGTTTGGGGAGGGGAAGACGGGTCGGGCCGCCTCAGCGGGGCAGGCTAAGGTCCGTTGCGTCCACCCTGACGGGGGGGGCCGCCTCCAGGCTGCTGTCGGTGACAACGCGGTTGCGGCCGGCCCGCTTCGCCTCGTACAGCGCCATGTCGGCGCGGCGCAACAGGCTGTCGCCCGTCTCCATGCGTCCCTCCGGGCCCACGGCGCCGGCGGCCACCGCCACGCCGACAGAGATGGTGACGGTGATCTGCCCGCCATCGGTGGTGACGTGGAAGGGGTGCTCGGCGATGCGGCGGCGCAGGCGATCGGCCACCAGCACGCCGGCGGCCAGGTCGGTGTCGGGCATGACGACGACGAATTCCTCGCCGCCCAGGCGCGCCACCAGATCGAAGTTGCGGAGGTTGCGGCTGGCGCGCAACGCCACCTCCTTCAACACCTCGTCCCCCACGCCGTGGCCATAGGTGTCGTTCACCACCTTGAAGTGGTCGATGTCGAACAGCAGGGCCGCCACCGGCTTGTGGTTGTCGCCGCCACGGTCCAGCAGGCGCGGCAAATGCGCGCTCAGATAGCGGCGGTTGAACAAACCGGTCAGGCTGTCGGTCAGGGCCAGCGACAGGCTCTGCTCGTAATTGGCGCGCAGCCGGTCCTGATAGCGCTTGCGCCGAATCTGGGTGCGGGCGCGGGCCATCAGCTCATTCCGGTCGATCGGCTTGATCAGATAGTCATTGGCGCCCAGTTCCAGGCCCTTGGCCACGCGGTCGATGTCGGTTTCATCCGCAACCAGCAGCACGGGCACCTGCCGCGTCTTCTCCTGCGAGCGCAGCTGCGAGCACAGGCGCAAGCCATCCTCGCGCATTAGCGTCAGGCTGATGACGATGAAGTCGAAGTCACCGGCCAAGGCCCGTTCCAGGCCGCTGGCGCAGGTGTCGGCCGACGCGACCCGGCCGCGGTCACGGCCCAACGTCTCGGTGATCTTGTCCAGGTCGATGGAGCTGTCCTCCACCACCAGAACGTTGGCGCCTTCCGCCGACTGGTTGTGCATGCTGTCGGTGGAGACCAGCATGCCCAGCTGGCCCGAGGTGCTTTCGCGCAGGCGCCATTCATCCATCATCATCTTGAGACGGACCAGGGAGCGCACGCGGGCGAACAGCGCCACGTCGTTGACGGGTTTGGTCAGGAAATCGTCGGCGCCGGCCTCCAGCCCGCGCACCCGATCGGCGATATCGGAAAGGGCCGTCACCATCACGACGGGGATGTGCATGATGGCGGGGTCGCTGCGGATACGCTCGCACACCTCGAAGCCATCCATGCCGGGCATCATGACGTCCAGCAGCACGATATCCGGCGCCTGCGCCTTGATCTTGTCCAGCGCCTCGGGCCCGCTGCTGGCGGTGATGACATCGAAATACTCGCGCGTCAGCTTCGCCGCGAGCAGCTTGACGTTGGGTAAGACATCATCAACGACCAGGACGCGAGCCGACATGACACCACTTATTCCGGCCGCGTCTCGGAGGGCGCGGCTTCATGCAAGGTACTGTTGCGCAGCCTAATCCAGAAAGCGCCGAACTGTCCGGATGAAAGTGGCAACCGAAATGGGTTTGGCGATGTAATCGTCACAACCGCCCTCCCGGATACGCTGCTCGTCCCCCTTCATGGCGAAGGCCGTGACAGCGATGACCGGAATGTTTCCAAGCTCTTGATCCTCCTTCAACCAGCGCGTCACGTCCAGACCGGAAAGCTCCGGAAGCTGTATATCCATAAGTATAAGATCCGGACGGTGTGTCCGCGCCAGTTCCACGGCCATGCCACCATCGCGGGTCTGCACCGTGCGATAGCCGTGCGCCTCTAGCAGATCGTTGAAGAGCTTCATGTTGAGCTCATTGTCCTCGACGATGAGGACACATTTTGCAGGGGTGGCGACCGTGGCCATAAAGGGGTCCGTGGCGAAGTGGCGGCTACACTAGAGTACAAGCCGGACGGGCACAACCATCGTCGGGCCTATCTTCGGGCTATTCCCGTCCTGGTTGGCGCGTCGTCGCCATTGCGATATTCCCCATGTATAGCCTCAGGGCTACCCCCATGGTCCCCCGGCTTACCCCAACAGGTAATCCGAAAGCGGGCCTTTACCAGGGTAAATCGGCATGGCGCCGAAACAAGGGGCCGGATGCGGGCGATCCCTGAAACTCAGACCGCCTCGGCGATCCGGTGGCACCAGGCGGCAAGGTCCAGCAAGCGGCGCCGCGTGGGCCCTTTGGCAAGCGCGCCAGCGGCAACCAGCCGGCGGGCGGAGCGCGCGGCGAAGGCGGAGAGCCTGGCCGGGTCGTCGATCAGACGGCCCACCGCCCGCACCACCAACTCCCCCTGGCGGCGATGATCGGGCGGCAGGTCCGGCACCGCATGGCGCATGGCGATCAGGGCCCGGCCCACCGCCATGCGGGCCCGCGCCCGCGCCAACGCGTCCCCCCCATCCGGATCCCATCCCACCAGACGCGCCAGCCGGTGATGATGGCGGTAGTTCCACGCGGCCGTCGCCGGCACCGGCCCCGCCGTCAAGGCGCGCACGCTGGCGGAAAAGCTGGCCAGCAGGCGCCGCACCTCCCCCCGCCCATCCACCGGCAGAACCAGCCGGTAGGTCGCCACGATCCAGACGGTGGCCATGACGACGGCGCCGGCGGTGTTGAGATACCCCTGCAAGTCGAACGCCATGGGATTGGTGGGCGCCACCAGGGTCAGGAACAGCATGGGCAGGAAGGTGCCGAAATCCCCGCGCCCAGGCCGCTGGGACAGCAGTGTGGAGATGAAGATGAGCGGGGCCAGCACGCAGGCCAGCCCCCAGAACTCCGACACCGCCGGCAGCAGCAGGAAGGTGACCGGCAGGCCCAGCAGCGCGGCCCACAGGGCGGCGCGGAAAGCCTGGAGGCTGACCGCCCCGGGGTTGGCGCGGCTGGCCAGAAGGGCGCCGAAGACGCTGGTCCAGCTGACCATGGTGGCGCCGGCCGGCCATTCGGTCGCGACCCAGAAGCCGGCGGCCAAGCCCACGGAGATCAGGGTGCGCAGGGCGGCGATGGCGGCGCTGCCCCAGGGCCCGTCGGCCGGCTCCGGCAAGGTGAAGGCCAGGGGCCGCGACGGGTCGCGGGCGATCGCCACCTGCACCATCAAGTCCAGCCCGGTGCCCAGTTGATGGGCCGCCGCCAGCGTCCTGGCATCGCCGGACCGGTGCGCCAGGCGCGTGGCCGCGCGCAGGCGGCGGCGGGCGGCGGCGGCCACCGTGCGGAAAGCCGCCCCATCGCCCCCGGCCAGATGCTCCAGGCAGGACAGCAGGGGCGCCGTGGCGGCGGGCAGCACCCCCAAGGCCCGCCGCATGGCGTCGGCATGGTCCAGCAGACCGAACAGGGCGGAGGCCGCCACCCGCGCACCGTCGGCCTGGCGCCGGAAGGCGGCCGACTCCACGGCGGCATAGGTGGCCAGATCGTCCAGCCCCTGCAATTCGGCCCACAGTCCCCGGTGCCGGCCGGCACCGTCCCCCTGGCTGACGTCCCGCGCCACCGCGCCGGCCACGGCGGCGGTCACCCGCGCGACACGGCTGTCCAGCCGCTGGGCCGCCGTCACCGGCCACACCACGCCCGACACCGCCATCTTGGCCAGCACGCCGACCACGATGGCGGCGACGCGGGCGGTGGCGATGTCAAAGGTGCGCAAGGGGTCATCCACCGCGCCCAGGGCCACCAGCGCCAGGGTGTAGCCGGCCAGGACCGCGGCGTAGGACCGGAAGCGGCGCAGACGGGACGCCAATGCCACACACCCCGCCAGCCAAAGCGCGTAGAGCAGCAGGAAGGCCTCCGGCGACTGGCCGAAGCCCGCCATCAACGCCAGGGCCGCCCCCGCCCCCACCAAGGTGCCGGCGATGCGCCAGACGCTTTTGGCGATGACGGCGCCGCTCATGGGATGGCTGACGATCAGCACCGTCACCGCCGCGGTCTGCGGTCCCTCCAACTGTAACGCGTAGGCGAGGTAGAGGGCCAGCAGGGCGGCCACGGCCGTGCGCAAGGCATGCCCCAAGGCGCCCAGGCTGGGAAACAGGGACATGACGACGGCGGGGACGGGCCCAGGAAGGGCCACGGGGATGGACAGAGACGGCAAGGGGACGCCCAGGGGCTGAGACGGCGGCCCGCCCATGAGCGAAACGCCAAGCAGTTCATCGATTATCAGGGTGCACCACGCCCATGCCCACGGTCCAATATATCGCCCAGTCATTTTCGATATCCAAAACCGACAGGACGCGCGCGCCGTGGACATCCGCCATCTGCGCTATTTCACCGCCGTCGCGGAGGAACTGCACTTCACCCGCGCCGCGGAAAAGCTGGGCATCCGCCAGCCGCCGCTGAGCCAGCAGATTCAGCAGCTGGAGCGGGAGATCGGCAGCCCGCTGTTCCATCGCCTGTCGCGCGGCGTGGAACTGACCGCCGTGGGCGCGGCCTTCCTTCAGGATGCCAAAGCCATCCTGGCGCAGATCGACCGGGCCCTGGCCTCGGCGCGGGAGGTGGCGCGGGGGGAAAAGGGGCGGCTGCGCCTGGGCATCAGCATGTCGGTCACGGCCCACCCCTGGGTCGCCCGGCTGATCCGCGACTATCGCGCCCAGCACCCCGGCGTGCAGGTGGCACTGCAACTGAACGACTTCGGCCAGTTGACCGACGCCGTGCGCGATGGCGCCCTGGACGTGGCCCTGGTGCGGGGCCGGACGGCGGAGATACCGGGCCTCACCCCCTATACCGTGGTCGAGGAGAAGCTGATGGCGGCATTGCCCGCCGGCCATCCCCTGGCGGACCGGGACGCCATCGACCTGGCGGAACTGGCGGATGAGGATTTCCTGCTGATCTCGCGCAGCGCCGGGCCCAATGTCTACGACATCATCATCGCCGCCTGCCGCACGGCGGGTTTCAGCCCGCGCATCGTGCAGGAGGTTCCCGCCTTCCCGCCGCTGCTGAACCTGGTGGGCGCCGGCCTGGGCGTCGCGCTGGTACCGGACAGCCTGCGGACCATGGGCCTGGAAAGCGCACGCCTGCTCAGCCTCAAAGGCGGTTACGACTCCGCGCCCATCATGCTGGTCTACCGCACCAACGAAGGCGCCGCCGCCGTGCGCAACCTGGTGGCCCAGGCCCGCCGCGCCGCCGCGCGCCCCCTCCCCGCCAAGCCCTGAGGCGTGTCATGCTGGAACTGAAACTGCTGCGGTCCTTCGTCCTGCTGGCGGAAGAGCTGCATTTCGGCCGGGCGGCGGAGCGGTTGCACATCGTGCAGCCGGCCTTGACCCAGCAGATCCAATCGCTGGAACGCCAGATCGGCACGCCGCTGCTGAACCGCACCCGTGGGCGCATCAGCCTGACCGACGCCGGCGCGCTGGTGCTGGCGGAGGCGCGCAAGACGCTGGAGCAGGCGGCGCGCACGGAAGCCATCGGCCGGCTGGCCGGCCGGGGCGAGGTCGGGCGGCTGGAGATCGGCTATGTCGGGTCCGCCGGCTTGAGCGCGCTGATGCCGGCGCTGCTGCGCGATTTCCGGGGCAGCCACCCGGGCGTGGATCTGGCCCTGGCGGAAATGGCGGTGGGAAACCAACTGGCGGCGATATCGGCCGGCACCTTGGACCTGGGCTTCATCCGCCTTCCCCCCCTGAGCCTGCCGTCCGGCATCGCCGTCCTGCCCCTGGCGCCCGAGGGCTTGGTGGTGGCGGTGCCGGCGGACCATCCTCTGGCCGCGCTGGAGGCCGTCCCCGTCGCCCGCCTGGCGGCGGAGCCGATGGTGCTGCACCATCCGGCCAGCGGGGCGGAGCTGCGCAACCAGATCGACGATCTGTGCCGGCGCCACGGCTTCAGCCCCCAGGTGGTGCAGGCGGTGCCCCAGGTGGCGCTGACCATCCGCCTGGTGGCGGCGGGCCTGGGCATCTCCCTGGTGCCACAGACCACCACCTGGCTGACGGTGGCGGGCGTGGTCTACCGCCCCCTGGCCGACGGCGACGCCCGCTATGAACTGGCGCTGGCCTATCGCCAGGACGACCCGGCGCCGGCGGTGCGCGCCTTCCTGGCCCTGGCCGAAAAGGTGGTCCACCCTAACAACGGCATTTGATCGTGACCGGTCAAATGCCGTCCCTCAATCGCCGGGCGCGACCATCCGGTCGCTTGGCTTCCTTGCTTTCCAGTCCGCTCCGCTCCCCGGAAAGCTCCGGCGCCCGCAGTCGCGGGCTACAGCGGCACGAGTCGGAATCTCGTGCCGCTGGTATTGGCTAGTCCCCTTCCTTGCCGTCGAGATCCACGCCCTGCCAGCCGCCACCCAGCGCCTTGTACAGGGTGATGACGTGTTCCACCCGCGCCAGGCGGCTTTCCGCCTCGCGGTCCTCCGCCTGGTAGGCTTGGCGCTCGCTGTCCAGCACCTTCAGGAAGTCGGTCAGGCCGGCGCCGTAAAGCCGCGTGGCATGGTCCAGCGCCTGGGCCGCGTCGTCGCGGGCGGCGGCCAAGGTCTGCTGCCGCCGGGTTTCCGTCTGATAGTTGACCAGCGCGTCCTCCACATCGCGCAGCGCCTCCTTCACCGTGCGCTCATACCCGATGCGGGCGGCCTCGGCCTCCGCCTTGGCCATGGTCACGCGGGCGTCGTCGCGGCCGCCATTGTAGAGGGGCCCCGTCACCTGGGCGCCCAGGGAATAGGTCAGGCTGGCCAAGCTGAACAGTTTGCCCAAATCCGCCGCCTGGGGCATCAGGGTCAGGGGGATGGCGAAATGGGGCAGCGAGGCGGCCATGGCGACGCCGATGCGGGCGTTGGCGGCGGCATAGCGCCGGTCCGCCCGGCGGATGTCGGGGCGGTTGGCCACCACCTCCGACGGCAGGGACACCGGCAGGCTGGCCGGCACGGTCAGCGGCGGGGCCGGCCGGGACAGGTCCGCCTCCAGGTCGCCCGGATAACGGCCCAGCAGGATGGCCAGGGCGTGGCTCATACGCGCCACCATGGCCTCCAGGGGCGGCGCCGCGGCCTGCACCGTTTCCAGCTGCGCCTTGGCTTGCGAGACGTCCAGCAGGGTGCCCAGGCCGCGCTGATAGGCGCGTTGCGCCAGGTCCAGGGCCTTGGCCGCGACGGTGATGTTATGGCGCGCGATCTCCAGCCGCAGCTGGGCCGCGCGCAGGCGGGCGTAGTCGGTCGCCACCTCCGCCAACAGGCTGACCAGCACGGCGCGCCGCCCCTCCTCCGTCGCCGCGATATCGGCGTCGGCCGCCTCCACCGCCCGCCGGGTGCCACCGAAGACGTCGATCTCCCACGTCGCGTCCAGCTCCGCCTGCCAGGTATGGTAGCTGCCGATACCCGCCGGCCAATCCACGCTCTCACTCGATCGTTGCAAGGCCGGATCGATGCCGAGGCGGACGTCGGGCAGATCGGCGGCATGAGCGACGACCCGGGCCGCCCGCGCCTGCACCAGGCGCTGGCGGGCGATCTTCAGATCCTCGTTGCCGGCGATGGCCGCCTGGACCAGGCGGCTGAGGGTGGGGTCCTGGAAACTGTCCCACCAGGCCCGCATGGCCTCGACACCGGCGGCGGGCGGCAGCGCCTCGGTCCAGCCTTGGGGCAGGTCGTCCATCGCCACCGGCTTGTAGTCGGGACCGGCGACGGTGCAGGCGGAAAGGCAGCCGCCCAGGAGGAGCGCCATCAGGATTTCGCGGCGGATCATGTCAGATCCTCGATTCCAGCCGGGCCAGGGCGCGGTCCAGCAGGCTCCGGGGCCGCCCGGCCTCCTCCCCCACCGACACGGTGCAGGTCATGCCGGCGGCCAGGACGATGCCCGCCGGGACGGCGTCGATGCGCACCCGCACGGGGATGCGCTGGGCCAGCCGCACCCAGGTGAAGACTGGGTTCACGTCCTGCAGGCCATAGGCGTTGGGGGCGCTGTTGCGGTCGTTGATGCCGCGGGCGATGGTCTCGACATGACCGGCCAGGGGGCTGGCATAGCCCATCAGCTTGATGCGGGCGGGGTCGCCCTCCTGGATGCGGGCCAGCTTGGTCTCCTCGAAATAGCCCGAGATCCAGAAGCTGTCGGTGTCGATGACCGCCACCCGGGGCTGGCCCACGGTGGCGTAGTCGCCCACCCGCAAGCGCAGATTGGTGACGTAGCCATTGACCGGCGCGCGGATGACGGACCGCTCCAGGTTCAGGTTCGCCAGGTCCAGCGCCGCCGCCGCCGCGTCCAACTGGGCCGAGGCCACGCTGGCGGTGCTGCGGAAACGTTCCTGTTCGGCATCCGACACCACGCCCGCCAACCCCTGGCGGCGCTGGGCGTCGCTGCGCTTCAGCGCCTGTTCGTCCCGGGCGGCGGCGACGGCGGCCCGGGCCTGGGCCTGGGCAATGCGAAAGCGCACGGGGTCGATGACGAACAGCACGTCGCCCTTGCGCACCAACTGGTTATCGTGGACGGGAATGTCGACGATGGTGCCCGCCACCTCCGGCGCCACGTCCACCACCTCCGCCCGCACGCGGCCGTCCCGCGTCCACGGCGCCAGCATGTAGCGCTGCCACAGGGCGCCGATCAGCAGGATGGCCAGCGCCACCATGGCCAGGGTGGCGGCCCCCCGGCCCAGGGCCCGCAGCAGGGGCCACCGGGCATTCAGCCAACCCGCCCTCATAGCAGCACCAGGCCGGACAACAGGATGGAAAACAAGGCGGCCTCGAACAAGGCGGGGTGCCAGACCACGCGCCAGAAGCCCAAGGCGCCCAACAGGCCGCGCAGGGCCAGGAACAGGGCCAGCGCCGCGATGCCATAGCCGACGATGGGGGCCATGAAGATGCCGGCGACATCCAGTTCGGCGAACACGAGAGGAAACCTCGGTGGAAAGGAAAGGAAAGGAAAAGAAAAGGACGTGGCCGCAGACCACGTCCTTTTCTGTGCCGTGGCGTGCCCGACGACCCGATGGGAGGGGGAAGCCGGCGGGCGCTGCCACGACCGGGGTGGGGGAAGCGGAACCGGATCTACCGCCCATCCCCACCCCAAAGTCTTTGGGGAGTATCCCCGTCAGTGGGCCATCCCCATTTAGTTGGCCATCAGGGTCTGCTGCGTCAGGGCGGCGTCCAGGTTGTCGACACAGGCCGAGAACGCGGACGTGCCGGGGGTGACGCCGGCCTGGGCGCAGGCCTGCTGCTCACGGCCCACCTGGGGCGACACGGCCTGGGCGTGGCCGCCCTTGGCCTGGGTCAGCACGGCGGTACAGGCGGCGAAGTCGGCGTTGGCCGGATACAGGCCCATGGCCTGGCACGCCTGATGAACGGCCGGCGTCACCACCACCTCGCCACCCGCGGCGGCACAGGCCGACAGGGGGATCGCCACGACCAGCACGGCGGCGGCGGCGAAGGGGGCGGCGGTACGGGCGGACTTCTTCAACAGCGCGAACATTCAAACATCTCCGTCAATCAACCGGGCCGCGTCCTGTGAGGTCCAGCGCCTTCAGTCGGCGCGGTCGTTGGTGAGACGAACTATGCGCCCGGCTGTTGCGGTGCGTCTAATATATGGATGGTATGTTTTCGATATCTAAATCATATGGCATGACGATCAAAATCCGTGATCGTCAGGCGCTTGAGAAACTATTGGAGGGCAAGCGGCGCAGGCCCCCAAATATTCAGTGCCCACACCCCAAAGGGGCCACAATGACCAAGGGTTCTTGGCCACCCCTCGGGAGAGGTGACGAACAACGGACAAGAACATGGTTAGAGAGCGAATTCGCCTGAGCAGCCTGCACGACCGCATCATGAGCGCCGATCAGGCGGCCAGCCTGATCCAGGATGGCATGACGGTGGGCATGAGCGGCTTCACCCGGGCCGGTGACGCCAAGGCCGTCCCGCTGGCCTTGATCGCCCGCGGCAAGGCCGAGCCCCTGCACATCAACCTGCTGACCGGCGCCTCCCTGGGCAACGACCTGGACGGCATGCTGGCCGACGCCGGCATGCTGAAACGCCGCCTGCCCTTCCAGGCCGACGCCCGCCTGCGCGCCGCCATCAACCGGGGCGAGGTCATGTTCATCGACCAGCACCTGTCGGAGATGGTCGAGCAGCTGCGCTCCGGCGCCTTGGGCCACCTGGACTGCGCCGTCATCGAGGCCACGGCCATCACCGAGACGGGCGCCATCGTCCCCACCACCTCCGTCGGCAATTCCGCCAGCTTCGCCATCCTGGCCGAGCGGGTGATCGTGGAGATCAACCTGGCCCAGCCGGCGGAGCTGGAGGGGCTGCACGACATCTACATCCCCAAGCGCCGCCCGGCGCGCGAGCCCATTGAGCTGACCAAGGCGTCCGATCGGGTGGGCACCCCCGCCATCCAGATCGACCCGGCCAAGATCGCCGCCATCGTGGTGACCAACCAGCCGGACAGCGCCACCACCCTGCAGGCCCCCGACGCCGACACCAGCGCCATCTCCCGCCACCTGATCACCTTCCTGGAGCGGGAGGTACTGGCCGGACGCCTGCCCCGGCATCTGCCGCCGTTGCAGGCCGGCATCGGCGCCATCGCCAACGCCGTGCTGTCCGGCCTGAAGGACAGCCCCTTCACCGATCTGGAGCTGTACAGCGAAGTGCTGCAGGACAGCGCGTTCGAGCTGTTCGAGGCGGGCAAGCTGGCCTTCGCCTCCGCCTCCAGCATCGTGCTGACGGCACCGATGATGGCCAAGGTCATGCCCGCCATCGCGAACTACCGCGACCGCGTCATCCTGCGCCCGCAGGAGGTCAGCAACCATCCCGAGGTGGTGCGGCGCCTGGGCCTGATCGCCATCAACACCGCCATCGAGTGCGACATCTACGGCAACGTGAATTCCACCCACGTCAACGGCACGCACATGATGAACGGCATCGGCGGCTCGGGCGATTTCGCCCGCAATGCCCAGCTGTCGGTCTTCGTCACCAAATCGCTGGCCAAGGACGGCCGCATCTCCAGCATCGTGCCCATGGTGACGCACGTGGACCATACCGAGCATGACGTGGACGTCATCGTCACCGAGCGCGGCCTGGCCGACCTGCGCGGCCTGGCCCCGCGGGAGCGGGCGCGGGCGATCATGGAGAACTGCCTGCACCCCAGCTATCGCGACCAGATGGCGGACTACGTGCGCCGCGCCGTCGCGCGGGGCGGCCAGACCCCGCACATCCTGGAAGAGGCGTTCAGCTGGCACACCCGCGCACGCGAGACCGGCAGCATGCTGGCAGCACCGGCGCAGGAGGCCTTGTCCGCGTAAAAGCGGCCGACGCCGTCAAAGGGGTCGACCGGAAAAAGCCCGGTTCCAACAATGGGACCGGGCTTTTCTTTGCGCGCGACAAAGTCAGCAGGCGGGCTTGGGCAGGGGCTCCAACGCCATCAACTCGGCCCGCACCTTGAAGTCGCCATAGTCGATCAGCATCGACTGCACGATGCCGTTGTCCATCAGCATCATGGCGGTGTCGTAGTCGGGCAGCGCCTGCTGCTCGTCATTGGGGAAGAACGCCAGGTGGACCGGCCAGGCCTTGTCCTTGTGCAGGGCGGCCACGACGATGGCGTCCTTGGCCAGGGGCTTGGCCTTGCCGATGACGGCCGACACCGGCCCCGCCTCCTCCGCCTCCGACCCGTCGAAGACGGGGCGGACATAGACGGGCGCATCGCCATGGCGGGCCTGGTCGATCAGCAGCAGCGTATGGGCCGTGGGGAAGACGGTGCCGGGCGCCAGCTGGACATCCTGCGGCTTCGGCTTCTCGAAATGGGCCACGCCACCGTCCTCGCCGGACAGGGTGGCCACCCCCTTCATCTCCTCATCCGGCTGGCCGGTGGTCTGCTTGCGGACGTTGAAGCGGTAGACGCTGCCGTCCTTGGCCTCCCACGTCGTGTAGCTGGTGGTCATCTCCTGGTCGTCCGCCTCGGAATAGAGGAAGCGGATCTGGAAGCGCTGTTCCGTCGTCCAACCGCGGCAGACGTCGTTCCAGGCGAAGTTCATGGCGCCGACCACGCCGGTGACCCGGCTGCCTTCCTTGGAAGAGGCCAGCGTCAGGCGGTAGGCCGCGCGGTGGGGCGACATCTGGGCGCCCAGTGCCGCCACCGTGGCCGCCATCGGCCCCCCGGCGGAAGGGGGGCTGACGCCCGGTGTCGCCGCCGGCGAAGGAGCCGCCGCCGGGGTCGTGGCCCCCCAGGAGGCCGCCGGCAGAGCCAGCGCGGCCAGGGAGGCCAAACCCATGCTCACCAGACGTGCGCGCATTCTTCTCGTCACTCTCGCTACCTCGATCCGGGTGTCACCATGAATCCGGCCCGACCCCGGGACCCCAGCATGCCGTGTCCCGGGGGCCGCCGCCAAGCATCTTGTCGTCGCGGGGGCATACACCGGCCGTCCCCCTGGTGATACGGCCGGCCGCCGGCGACCTTGTCGGCGGCCGTGAGGGGCAGACATTGCCGATGGGGTCTGCCGAAAGGGGGTCGGCAGAAATTGCCGCATGGGGCCCCTTCCCCCCTCCTGCAAAACGCGAACCCTGATATTCCAATAGCTTAATGCGCGGCATGGGCCTTGCGAACTCCCCCACGCGTCACCCCCGACGCCCAAACGGAGTAGCGCCCATGACCCCGCCGGACACCGCCCTGCCCCTGATGCCCGCCATCAACCTGACCCTGCCCCGGGGCCAGATGCCGGTCGGCCTGCGCGGCCCGGAGGCGGCGGCCAGCCTGAACCAGCTGCTGGTGCAGGAAATGGCCATGCGCCTGGCGGACGCCGAACGCATCATCACCGAGCAACGCGACCGCATCGATTACCTGGAAACGCTGAGCACCACGGACGAGCTGACCGGCCTGCTGAACCGCCGCGGCTTCCAGGTCGCCTTCCGTCGCGAGCTGGCGGGCGCCCGGCGCGGCGGCCGGGGGGGCGTGCTGGTGATGGTGGACCTGGACGGCTTCAAGCGCATCAACGATGTGCACGGCCACCAGGCCGGCGACGCCTACCTGCGCGTGGTGGCACGCACCCTGGCCGACCATGTTCGCGCCCAGGACGTCGTGGCCCGCCTGGGTGGCGATGAATTCGCCGTGCTGCTGACCCGGGTGGCGCCCGACCAGGGCAGGGCGCGCGCCGAGGCCTTGTCGCACACCTTGCACCAGGCGGCGCTGGACTGGCAGACCCACACCCTGCCGCTGAAGGCCAGCTTCGGCTGCCAGGCCTACGGCGCCGACGACCGCGAGGACGAGGTGCTGCACCGCGCCGACGTGCTGATGTACCAGACCAAGGCGGCCAGGAAAGCGGCGTAACGCCGCCGCGGGCTATAGCCGGCTGCGTTTAATCGGAACCGCAGCCGGCTATAGCTGAGTCTGTCCGCGAGCAGCTTCACGCCCAAAGGCGATTCCACCTTTGGGCGATCTGCTCTAGTCTTGGCGCTACGGAAAAGAGCGGCGCGCATGAACCGGGAAAGGCCTCACCCCTCCCGACGGTAGGTGCCTTTCAGGAAGGGTGTCCAGGTCAGGCCGCCGTCGGTGGAGCGGTCGATGGCGGTTTCCATGTGGTCGGGCACCGGCCACCAATAGCGATGCCGGGCACGGCCGCGCGGCGAGGTGCGGATGAAGGTGAAGCCCTCGCCGCCCGGCTCCCCCGCCCCGTCCACCGGCCCCCACAGGCCGGGCGCCGGCGTCGCCGGCACATAACCCATGTCGTCGAACCAGAACAGCAGGTAGACCGACACGTCCGGGTCCCAGGTCAGAACGCCGTGCGCGGTGAAGCCGCCGTCGGCGCCCCGGTCCAACGCGTAGTCCAGCAGCAGATGATGGTCGTTCAGCGCGGCGCGCACGCTCATGGCCCCCGCGCCCATGCCGCCCGCGCCGAACGGGCTGGGCAGGACGCCGTCCGTGCCCGTCCAGTCGCCGATGAAGACGGATAACCGCCGCATTTCCTCATGCATGGCGTCTTCCCACTCCCGGGCCCGCCCTCAGGGCTTCTTGGCCTCGGCCTTAGGTTCCGCCTTGGCGTCCTTGGCCTTGGCATCCTTGGGGGCCGGCTGCTTCAGACTGCCGCTGTCCAGGTTCAGCTGGGCGGCGGGAATGACCTCCACCTTGGGGTACTTTTCCCTCAATGCCGCCAGGAATTGGGCGCTGTCGCCCACCACCACCAGGCTGGTCTGGGCGGGCGCCAGGGTGCGGGCGGCGGCGCGTTGCACCTCCGCCGGCGTCACGGCCTGGACGCGGGATATGTAGCGGCCGATCTCCGCCAGGTCGACGCCCTGCAAGGCGAGCGAGCCCACCAGGCTGGCCACCCCCTGGGTGCGTTCCACCGTGCGGCCGAAATTGCCGATCAGCACCGCCTTGCGGCCCGCCAGTTCGGTCTCGCCCGGCGCCTGGGCGCCCAGCTTGCCCATCTCCGCCATGATCAGGCCGGCGACCTCGGGGGCGGAGGGGTTCTTGGTCTGGGTGCTGGCCACGAACGGCCCCGGCACGCGACGGAAATCCAGGGCCGAGCCGGCGCCGTAGCTGAGGCCCCGCTTAATGCGGATTTCCTGGTTCAGGCGTGAGGAATAGCCCACGCCCAGCACGGCGTTGGCGACGGAGGCCGGGTAGTAGTCCGCGTCCGAGCGGGCCAGGCCCGGCCGTACCACCAGCACCGCCGCCTGGCCGGACTTGGGCAGGTCCACCACCACGGCGCGGCCGGCCGGTTGGGCGGGCGAGGCCGGCAGCGCCGGCAAGGCCGCCGCCGGCTTGGCCCAGCCACCGAACAGCTTTTCGGCCAGCGCGAAGCCCTGCTCCGCCGTCAGCGGGCCGGCCAGCACCAGGGTGGCGTTGTCCGGGCGCCACCAGGTGTGGTGATAGGCGACCAAATCCGCCGGCTTCAGGGCCGTCAGCGATTTGGGCGTCCCGGTCAGCGGGTGGCCGTAGGCGGCATCCGCGTACAGCACGCGCGGCCCCACCAGCTTGGCGAGGCCCGCCGGGTCCTTCAGCGTGACGGACAGGCCGTCCAGCGTCTGGTGCCGCTCCCGCTCCAGCTCCTCCTTCTGGAAGGCCGGGTTGCGGGCCACGTCGGCGAAGATCTCCAGGGCGGGGGTCGGCACGTCGGCCTTGACCAGCAGCGACAGTTCCGACCCGTCCCAGCCGGCGGCGGCGGTCAGCGTGCCGCCCAGCGCCTCGACATCGCGCGCGATCTCCGGCGCCGTGCGCGTCTTGGTGCCCTTGGTCAGCACCGCCGCCGTCAGTGACGCCGTGCCGGGCAGGCGCGCCGGGTCCACCGCCCCGCCGCCGCCAATGCGCAAGCTGGCCTCGACCAGCGGCACGCCATGCGTGGGTGCCACGATGACGCGCAGGCCGTTGGCCAGGCGCTTTTCCACCGGCTGGGGCAGCACGGCGTCCACGGCTGGGCCGGCGGTGGGCGGGGCCTGGCGCTGGTCCGCCGGGGCGGGTTCCACCACCTTCAGATCGGCCGGCACCACCAGGGGGGCGGCGTCGATGGTGGCCGAGGTGGCGACGGTATCCGTGCCCTTCTCCGCCGCCCCTTGGGACTCGCTGGCAGCCGGAACATAGCGGACGGAAACCTTGGTCTCCGGCTTCAGCCAGGTGGCGGCCACCCGTTTCACGTCGTCGGCCGTCACCGCCTGGATGTCGGCCAGCAGGCTGTCGGCGCGCTTGGGATCGCCGAAGATGACGGCGGCGCGGGCCAGCAGGCTGGCGCGGCCGTTGGCCGTCTCCCGCTCCGTCAGCTCATCCGTCACCAGCTGGTTGCGGGCGGCGGCCAGCTCGGCCTCCGTGACACCGTCCTGGGACACCTTGGCCAGTTCGCCCAGCAGGGCCGTCTCCCCGGCCTCCGCCGTGGCGCCGCCGGCCAGGATGGCACCGATGGCGTAGGCGCCCGGCTGCTGGTTGACCTCCTGGAAGGTGAAGACCTGGCTGGCCACCTGCTTCTCATAAACCAGCGACTGGTTCAGGCGGCTGCTGTCGCCATGGCCCAGGATGCTGTCCAGCACGATGAGGGCCGGCAGGTCCTTGTCCGTCGCCTTGGGGAAGGGATAGCTCAGCAGCACGGCCGGCAGGGGCGCGTTGGCCTCCGTGACCGTCAGGGTCTGGGCGGTGGTGCGCGCCGGTTCCACCGCCGTGACGCGAGGGATGGCGGTGGCGGGGTGGGTCAGGGGGCCGAAATACCTGTCGACCCAGGCGTCCAGCTCCGCCGGCTTGAAGTTGCCCACCACCACCAGGGTGGCGTTGTCCGGCCGGTAGTAGGTGGCGTGGAAGGCCTGCACATCCTTCAGGGTGGCGGCGTCAAGATCCTCGATGCTGCCGATGCCGGGGCGGCCGTAGGGGTGCACCTTGAAGCTGACCTGGGGGAACATGAGGTAGAACAGCTTGCCATAGGGCTGGGCCAGCACGCGCTGGCGCAGCTCCTCCTTCACCACGTCGCGCTCGGACTTGAAGTTCTCCTCATCCACGACGAGGGAGCCCATGCGCTCCGCCTCCGCCCACAGGATGCGCTCCAGATGGTTGGCGGGCACCGTCTCGAAATAATCGGTGTAGTCGGCGTTGGTGGAGGCGTTGTTGTAGCCGCCGACATCCTCCGTCAGGCGGTCGAACTGCTCCGCCGCCATGTCGCGCGTGCTCTTGAACATCATGTGTTCGAAGAGATGGGCGAAGCCGCTGCGCCCCTTGGGATCATCCTTGGACCCGACGCTGTACCACACCTGCACCGACACGGTGGGGGTGGAGGCGTCGGGCAAGGCGATGACCTTCAAGCCATTGGCCAAGGTGCGCGTGGTGAACGCCAGCGGCGGCACCGACACCTTGCCACCCACTGCGCCCCCCGGCACCTCCGCCCCCGGCACGATGGGCGTATCCGCCCCACCGCCCGCGGCGAACGCCGGCAGGCTGGAGCAAAGCGCGGTCGTCAGGGTCAGGGCCGCGAGGGTGCGGGTGAAGCGCATCATGGGTGCCGTCTTCCTTCTTGGGACACGAGGCCTTGGGACACGAGGCGTCCGGCGCGGGACGCCCGATAGGACCTGGATCCTACATAGCCCAAAAGCGGAAGCAAGCGGCGGGGTATTTGGTTACAACGCGGTAACGGGATGCCCGGGGGAGACGAAGAACGACGAGAGCACGCACGGCCACTAGGCGCATGGGACGGTGATTGAGGGCTCCAACCTGATCCGGGCGAGGTGGAGCTGACCAATGCCGAGGTGCATGACAGTCAAGCGGACCGTAACAAGCCGCTGACCTCGGCGCAACTCCGGTTGAACAAGGGGGTGTCGCCGGTCCGGGCGGGTGTGGAGCAGGCGTTCGCCACCATGAAACGTAACTATGGGTATCGGGGTGCCAGCTATCGCAATAGGTGTCATCCGCACCTGATGTGCCATATCGGCAGGACTTTTCGCATAAACGGCAGTGCTTATATTTAGAAAGTACTGAGTCAACGGATCAGCCATATCATTTTTTCTGATTTTACTTATATTAATTGCGCTTCATTAAAATAATGACCCGACTTGTAGTCGTTACAGCAATAAGTTCTCCTGAACTAGATATCGAAGTTACTTGTCGTTCACGAGGCAGTATATCTCCATCATATAACTCACCATGTTCGCCGACTAACTTTACCGCTCTCTTCTCGACGCCACCAATTATAATTGCACTATCACGACAACACCAACGAATTGCGGTCACTCCAGAAAGCCCAGTAGCAAACTCAGTACTCAACTCATTTTCATTAATATCAAATATAATTACTGATGGGCCTGCCTTTCCAGGCCACATATGGTAATTCAAACCAATTGCTATTTTGCTATCATCTTCCTTTATCGAAAGATGACTAAAAGGCGTTGCATCGTATTTGTTCCTCAAAATTGGTGATATTTTTTCCGATTTATCTAAATTAATAATGAACAGCTCACCAAACGTCATTACGGCTATTTTATTAGATGAATGGAAAAATCTAATGGATTTCACGACACTCCTTTGCATCGGCGGATCCAGCATTTCTTCATATTTTAAAACTCTCCAGTCGTCCGTACTATATATGGTAATTCCACTTCCACTAACTGACGAAACTGCAAATAATTTCGCGTCCCGGGACAGGTCACAATCCCCGGTTTGCAATTTATCATAGGCACCATTTATTATGGGCTTTTCTATTTTTCTTATTAAATGACCATCATCTTTATCCCAAAGAGCCAAATAATATTTTTGTTCATCGCTAGAGTTAGGAGCAAGTGCGGTAATAATGTTGTTGTCATTTGAGAAAAACAAACATCTCGTTTGATCGCCGCCAGTCCGATGAAACTTACTTATCATTTTCCAAGTATCTGTGCTCCATACGGTCACGGTTGCGGCTCCATCACTCAAAATCGATAAAAATTTTCCATCCCGACTCCATGAAGCAGTCGTAGATGCAGGAAGATCAATCTCTTTAACCACATCAAAATTTGAACTCTTAGTTGGTTTTTCCCCGGATTGCACCTTATTCACGGAAATTACTCGGAGCAATATTATGAGAATGACAATAATCATCGCCCAAAAGGCGAGGAACCTAATCATTTACACCCCCCGCCACCTCCTCCGCCTTCCGCTCCCCCGCCTTGGGATCGGTCTGCTGCAGCTTGAAGGTCTTGCCCTTCAGCGCCGTCTGGCGCAAATCGTCCAGTATACGGGGAGCTAGGAGGTTTTCCGCCATGGTGGTGGAGGCCACCAAGTCGACGATCCAGCAGCGGTCGCCGGACTTCCAGTCGCCCACCTGGGGCCGGCCGCCGCCGGTCAGGCGGCCTTCCGCCTCCTCCGACAAATAGGCGGCCCCGGTGGCCACGCCCACGGGCTGGTTGCCATCGCGGTAGATGCGGTAATGCTCCGCCAGCAGGGGCGGCATGACCAACCATTCCAGGTCGGCCAGCTTCACCGGGTGATGCAGCGACGACTGGGTCAGCAGCCAGACGATCTCGCATACTCCCCATTCCCGACTTCGCCCGCCTCGGCCTTCACGTCAGCCCAGATGTCCAAGACAGTCTGGCCGCTGATGCCGTCCGCCTCGCCCTCTTCCAGGGCCATGCGAAGGGCGGCGAGTTTGGATTCGCGTTCTTCCAGCAGGCACCAGCCCGCCCGCGTGACGGCGCTGGCGGTGCCGTAACGGCCTTGCGCGACCTGCGTTTCCACGAAGTGGGTGAAATGCTCGCCTGAGCTGACCGACGTGTTCTTGGCCATGAACCACACCTCCAGCGCGCACCTTACCAAGGATTAGTACCGCGCGCACCGTCGGCCACGAAAAGTACGCCCCCCCCCCCAAGCATCACCTGTCATCCCATGGGCACGTGACCGGGGAGGCTGAGCGACTGGCGACGCCGGTGCCCCAATCACTTGCGCCCCATCACTTGTGCAAGGTCGCCAGGAACGCGATCAGATCCGCCCGCTCGCCCGGGTCCTTGACGCCCTGGAACTTCATCACCGTTCCCGGCATGGCGGTCTTGGGCGCGGTCAGGTAGGGGTCCAGCGTGTCGGGGGACCACACCCAACCGGCGTTGCGATTGGCGTCGGAGTAGGCGAAGCCCTCCACCGCCCCGGTCCGCCGGCCCATCAGCTCGAACAGGTTGGGCGCGCTGCGCGAACCGCCGCCGGCGCGGGTCGTGTGGCATTCGCTGCAATAGTTGTCGAACAGGTCAGCACCCCGGGCGGCGTCGGCCGCCCGACCCGCCGCCGGCAAGAGGACCGACAGCGCGGCCACTACCAGAACCCGGATCAGGCCCCGGCCCCGCCGGCCGGTGAGGAGGGAACGCGCCATCAGAAAGCCAACCATGTCAGGAGCCACAGCGTGTTGTTGTCGGAGGCGTTGCGGCCGGCGCCGTCATAGTTGCTGGTGGCGCCGTTGAACTGGGTGTAGCCGGTATATTGCAGCGCCAGGCGCAGGTTGGCCCAGGGCGCCATCCAGGACTCCGTCTTGCCGAAGGGCGTCCAGTCGGCCTGCAGGATGTAGCCGCTGGAGTTCGGCTTGCCGTTGACGCTGCCCGCCAGGGGATCCGATCCATAGAGCGTGGCGTCGCCGGACCCGGTGCTGCGGAACACGCCGGCGGTCAGGCCGTAGGTCTGCTGGAAGTAGTAATAGGTGTTGAGGCGATAGCTGTTGAGGTGGCCCGATGGGGTGTCGGCCAGCCCCAAGGCCACGCTGGCCGGCAGGGACCGCGTCTCCAGGATGGCGGTGGCATTGGCCCCCAGGGTGTGGTTGCGGTTGGGATGCCACTGATAGCTGGCGTCCAGGCCCACATCGGTATAGCGGTCGGTGCTGGCGCTGCGGTCGTTGTTGGGGAAGACATGGGCCGAGAGACCGAAGGCGCCCAGGGCGGCCGAATGCTGCAGATCCTCGTATTGCAGCGCCACCCGGCCATAGGGTGCCGTGCCGTTCACCACCTGCCCATCGGCGATGCCTACCCCCAGAGTGTTCAGCGGCCCGCCGCCCAGGGAGCGATAGCCCCCGAACTCGACATAAACCAGGTCGGAGAACAGGCCATAGGCCGTCATGCCCACCACCCGCTGCGCCAACCCGCCCTCGATCAGCGTGGACGCGGCGGGATGGGGCGCCAGCTTGGCGGCGGCATAGGGGAAGCCCCAGGCGGGCGTGGTGTTATAGGGATCGGACACGGTGGGGCTGTTGTTGACCGACAGGCCCAGGATGCTCTCCAGCCCGGCCAGGGTGGCCTCGCGCCCATAGCGCACGTCGGTGTTGTCCCAGGAGATATGGTGGCCGACACCATCCCAGGTGGTCTGCGAGAAGACGCCCAGATGGTCGTAGATCCGGCCGGCGACGAAGACGCTGACCTGATCCACGGCCACGTCATCGTTGGCGCCGAAGCCCGGGGCGGCGCCGCCGTCCTGCCCCTGCGCCGTGTGGGTGAGCGACAGCTCGGCCATGCCGGACACCAGGGGGAATTGGCGGTCGGCCTGGCCGTCGGCATAGCCGGTGAGCTTGAAGGCGCGGCCGTGCGCGTTCAGCTGCGGGCCGAAGCTGCCGACATGGCAGGCGCTGCACGCCTGGCCGGTCTGGTCGGAGAAGGACGGGACGGCGCGCGCGGGCGCCGTCATCAGGGCGCCCGCCACGATGACCAGCAGGGCAAGCGGCGGCATGAGGGGGGATGACATGGACAGCCTCACGATTCGGTGACCGGGGAAGAGGCGGGGAAGCCGCGGCCGCGCGGACGCATGCGGTTCAGCGTGCCGTCCTTCAGGATCAGGGCATGGCCGATGGCGGCGCCGGCGTGCAGGCCGACCAGCGCCAGCAGGGCCCAGGACAGGAAGGCGTGCGCCAGGCCCAGCCATTCCGCCCGCTCCGCACTCTTGGCGATCAGGACCGGCAACGGCAGCCAGCCGAACAGGTCCAGGGCGCGCCCCCGGGCGGACGCCAGCAACCAGCCGCTTAACGGTTGCAGGAACAGAAGGGCATAGAGCCCGCCATGGACCAAACCCGCCAGCGCGTGTTGCCACGCCGGCATTCCCGGCACCGGCGGCGGCGCCGGTCGCGCCAGCCGCAGGCCCAACCGGATGGCGGACAGCGCCATCAGGACCAGGCCGACCAGCCGGTGCCAATCCAGCAATAGCCGCCGCAGGGCGGCGTCCTCGATACCCTCCCGAATCCATGCGGTGGCGAATAGCGCCATCACCAGCGCGGCACCGGCCCAATGGACGTAAATTTGCGCCGCGCTGTACGCGCGTCGATGAACCACCATCACCCACCCCGCCATTGTCATGGTCACGATGGTGCGGCGCGGAATTCCTACCGCACCGCACCCATGAACGCGCCCACCCTAAGGGTCCGGTGTGTGGAGTTGTTTGGAGTTGCCCCCCTGCCCCGTCGAGTGTTTTGCAGGAATCCGGCCCCATGGCGCAGGCGTTCACAGCGCCGGTGGCGCGCACCGGGCGGGCTTTCGCGTCACGCGGCAGTTCCTGGGGCCGAAGAGTAGCCTCCCTTGCCGAGCGCACTCCTTTGGTATATCTTTTTGATAGATATCAAAGGAGGATGCCATGGATACCGCCAAGCTCTTCTGGTCCGGCCGATCACAGGCCGTGCGCCTGCCCAAGGACTTCCGGTTCGAAGGGGAGGAAGTGCGCATCCGCCGTCACGGCAACGCGGTGATCCTGGAACCCATCGCCAACAGTTGGGATTGGCTGGTGGAGGTTACCGGCCCGGTGGATGAGGACTTCGCGAAGGCGGCCACGGAACGGCCCGATGATCAGAGGCGCCCAGCCCTGGATTTCTTCGAGTGAAATTCCTGCTGGACACCAACGCCGTCATCGCGGTGATGAAAGGACACGCCGCTTTCCTGGATCGGATGCGGCAGTACCGGCCGGAGGATTTCGGCCTACCCGCCATTGTGGCGCATGAGCTTTATTTCGGGGCCGCCAAGAGCCAGCGCGCGGCGGAGAACATGGCACGCGTTGAGGCCTTGCGTTTCCCCGTCCTGGACCTCGACCGGGAGGACGCCCGCCAGGCGGGCCTTATCCGGGCGCACCTGGCGGCCGCCGGCACGCCCATTGGCCCCTACGATGTGCTGATCGCCGGGCAGGCCCTGGCTCGCGATCTAACCCTGGTCACGCACAACACGCGGGAATTCCTGCGGGTGCCGGGCCTGCGCCTGGAAGACTGGCAGTAGGGCGGCCGCCCGTCTCGGCCTTCACCACCGCCACTCCCGCTCCCGGAATACCAAAGGTCGGCGTCTTCCAATGACGCCCATAAAAGAGCGGGCGGCGCCCCGAAGGACGCCGCCCGCCTTTACACTCCGCCTCGCGAAGAAACCCCGGCCTCAGCCTTCCTTGGCTTCGGTGGTGATCTTGGGCTTGGGTAGGTCGAGCTTGATCGACAGTTCCTTCAGCCGGGCCGCGTCCACCGCGTTGGGGGCCTGCATCAGCAGATCCTCGGCGCGCTGGTTCAGCGGGAAGACGATGACCTCGCGGATGTTGGGCTCATCGGCCAGCAGCATGACGATGCGGTCGATGCCGGGGGCGGAACCACCGTGCGGCGGGGCGCCCAGCTTGAAGGCCGACAGCATGCCGCCGAAGCGCGTTTCCAGATCCTCGGCGGTGTAGCCGGCGATCTCGAAGGCCTTGTACATGATCTCGGGCTTGTGGTTACGGATGGCGCCCGAGGACAGTTCGATGCCGTTGCAGACGATGTCGTACTGGAAGGCCTTGATGTCCAGCGGGTTCATGCTGGTCAGGGCCTCCAGGCCGCCCTGCGGCATGGAGAAGGGGTTGTGGGAGAAGTCGATCTTCCCCGTCTCCTCATCCTTCTCATACATCGGGAAGTCGACGATCCAGCAGAAGCGGAAGGCGTCCTTCTCGATCAGGTCCAGCTCCTCACCGATGCGGGTGCGGGCCTGGCCGGCCAGCTTGGCGGCGGGGCCTTCCAGGTCGCAGACGAAGAACACAGCGTCGCCGTCGACCGCACCGGTCAGTTCGCGCAAGACCACCTGGGCGGCCTCGGGCACGAACTTGGCGATGGGGCCCTTGCCGGCGCCGTTCTCGAACAGGATGTAGCCCAGGCCGGGCGCGCCCAGGCCACGGGCCCAGTCGTTCAGCTTGTCAAAGAAGCTGCGCGGCTTGTCGCCCACGGCCGGCGCCTTGACGCAGCGGACGACGCCGCCCTTGTCCAGCACGCCACGGAAGGCCTTGAACTCCACATCGTCGCGGCGGAACACGGCCGACACGTCGGTGATCACCAGCGGGTTGCGCAGATCCGGCTTGTCGTTGCCGTACTTCAGCATGCTCTCGGCATAGGGGACGCGCGGAAACGGATAGGGGCTGACGGTCTTGGCCGTGCCGGTGAAGTCGCGGAACTCGGTGAAGATGCCGTGGATCACCGGCTCGATGGCGGCGAACACGTCGTCCTGCGTCACGTAGCTCATCTCGAAGTCGAGCTGGTAGAACTCGCCGGGCGACCGGTCGGCGCGGCTGTCCTCGTCACGGAAGCAGGGGGCGATCTGGAAATAGCGGTCGAAGCCCGCCACCATCAGCAATTGCTTGAACTGCTGCGGCGCCTGCGGCAGGGCGTAGAACTTGCCCGGGTGGTTGCGCGCCGGCACCAGGAAGTCGCGCGCACCTTCCGGCGAGGACGAGGTCAGGATGGGGGTCTGGAACTCGGTGAAGCCCGCCTCGATCATGCGGCGGCGGGCCGACGCGATGACGTTGGAGCGCAGATGGATGTTGCGGTGCATCTTGGTGCGGCGCAGGTCCAGGAAGCGATAGCGCAGGCGGATGTCCTCGCCCGCGTCCTGGTCGGAGTTCACCTGCAGGGGCAGCGGGTCGGCCACGCTCTGCACCACGATCTCATCCACCTTCACCTCGACATGGCCGGTGGGCAGCTTGTCGTTGATGGTTTCGGCGGTGCGGGCCACCACGCGGCCGGTGACGGTGATGACCGATTCCAGGCGGGTCCCGTCCAGCAGCTTGAAGCCGGGATTGTCGATATCGATCACGCACTGGGTCAGGCCGTAATTGTCGCGCAGGTCGACGAACAGCAGTTGGCCATGATCACGCTTGCGGTGGATCCAGCCGGAGAGGCGGACGGTCTTGCCGGCGTCTTCCAGACGCAGGGCGCCGCAGGTGTGGGAGCGATAGGGATGCATGGGGCCGGGCCTTGACGTGTGCGGTTGCAATAGACGGCGCGCCGCAGCCCCGAATGGGGCGCGGGCAAGGTTGCGACACTAGGGCCGCTGGGGGGCGGGTTGTCAAGCCGGGCGCGGCGCGGCTGTCGCCCCGCAGCATCAGCGTGTCCGGGCGGTCCGGCGCCAAAACATCTCCCCTGGCGCAGCGCATTGACAAGCCAGGCGTGGGGAAATAGTCTAAGATCCTGAAATATATATATTGTTGACTGACTTTCATGATCTCTTCCAGCGGCCGCCGCGCCGATATCGACGGCTTGCGGGCGGTCGCCGTCCTGTTGGTCAGCGCCTTCCACATGTTTCCCAACACGGCGGCGCATGGTTTTATCGGCGTCGACATCTTCTTCGTCCTCTCGGGCTTCCTCATCGGCGGAATCGTCTTCCGCCAGCTGGACCAGGGCCGCTTCAGCTTCAAGGACTTCTATGCCCATCGGGCGCGGCGCATCTTCCCGCCCCTGATCCTGGTGTTGGCGACCAGCCTGGTTATCGGCTGGTTCAGCTTGTCCGCCGTGGAGTTGCGCGATCTGGGCCTGACGACGGCGGAGTGCTCCCTGTTCGTGCAGAACCTCGCCTGGTTGGCCTACAAAGGCCCCGGCATGATCCCGGACGGCGGCAAACACCTGCGCCATCTCTGGTCGCTGGCGCTTGAGGAGCAGTTCTACCTGATCTTCCCGTTGGCGGTCTGGCTGATCCACCGCGCCCGCCTCAATCGCCCGCTGCTGCTGGGGGGGGCGCTCGCCGCCTCGGCCGCCGTCCATCTCGCGGTCTACGCGACCTCGGGCTTCCACGCCTATATCTTTCCCCTGGCGCGGGCCTGGGAACTGATGGCCGGCGCGCTGGCGGCCCACTGGGTCCGCGGTCGCGGCGACAGCGGGGCGGCCAGCGGCCCCGCCGACCCGCGCATGGCCTCGGCCGCGTCGCTGGTTGGCCTGGGCTTGATCCTGCTGTCCCTGGTCCTCGTGCGCGGGCCAATCAACTATCCCGCCTGGCACGTGGCGCTACCGGTGCTGGGCACGCTTTGCCTGCTGCTGGCCGGCCCGCGGGGTTGGGTCAACCGCACGCTTCTGTCCACCCGGCCCGCCGTCTGGCTGGGCGGCATCAGCTATTCACTTTACCTGTGGCACGGCGTGCTGCCACGCCTGGCGCTGCCGGTGATCGGCAGCGAGCCAACCAAGGTCCCGCAGTTGATCTGCTTGCTGCTCAGCATCGCCATCTCGGCGGTCAGCACCCACCTGGTGGAGCGCCCCTTGCGGGAAAGCGGTCGCCGATCCGTGGCCGTGGCGTTGACCTTGCTGCTGGCCGCCGTCGGCGTCGCCGGTTATGTCTGTCATTGGGCGGACGGCTTCCCGGGGCGGGCGCCGGCTACGGCGGGCGCAAGAGCCGGCTAGGCATTCGCGGCCACCTATAGTATGTGAAAGGCCTCATGACGCTGATCACCACGACCGCCGACCTCTCCGCCTTCTGTGACCGCCTGGCCTCCGCCGCGTACGTCACCGTCGATACCGAATTCATGCGGGAGAAGACATACTACCCGCAGCTCTGCCTGGTGCAGGTGGCCGGCCCCGACGAGGCCGCCGCCATCGACCCGCTGGCCGACGGCATCGACCTGTCGCCGCTGTTCGGCCTGCTGGCCAACCCCGCCGTGCTGAAGGTCTTCCACGCCGCCCGCCAGGATTTGGAGATTTTCTTCAACCTGACCGGGACCGTGCCGGCCCCCCTGTTCGACACCCAGGTCGCGGCCATGGTCTGCGGCTTCGGCGACAGCGTGGGGTACGAGACGCTGATCACCAAGCTGACCACCGCCCGGATCGACAAGTCCAGCCGCTTCACCGACTGGTCCAACCGGCCGTTGACCGACCGGCAGCTGACCTACGCCCTGTCGGACGTCACCCACCTGCGCCCGGCCTATGAGAAGATCCGCCGCCGCCTGGACAAGACGGGCCGCGAGCAGTGGCTGGCCGACGAGATCGCCATCCTGACCAGCCCGGACACCTACCGCCAGGACCCGGAAGAGTCCTGGCGCCGGCTGAAGCCCCGCACCGACAAGCCGCGTTTCATCGCCGTGCTGAAGGAGCTGTGCGCCTGGCGTGAGCGCGAGGCGCAGCGCAAGGACATCCCGCGCAACCGCGTGGTGCGCGACGAGACCCTGATGGAGATCGCCGCCCACACCCCCAGCACGGTGGATGACCTGGGCCGCACGCGTGGCCTGGGCCCCAGCATGGCCGCGGGTCGTTACGGTGCCGAAATCCTGGCCGCCATCGAAAAGGCGCGCAGCCTGCCCGACAGCGCCCTGCCCCGGGCGGAGCCTCGGGCCGAGCTGCCGGCCGGCATCGCCCCTACGGTGGAACTGCTGCGCGTGCTGCTGAAGCTGGTGTGCGATGATGAGGATGTGGCCAGCCGCCTGGTGGCCAACGCCGCCGACTTGGAAGCCATCGCCGCCGATGACGACGCCAAAGTCCCCGCCATGCAGGGCTGGCGTTTCGACCTGTTCGGCAGCCAGGCGCTGAAGCTGAAGCATGGCAAGCTGGCGCTGGCCATGGAGAACCGCAAGGTCAAGCTGGTCCAGCTGGACTGACACCGGCACCTGTGACCCTGTCCTGACCGACGCCGCCCCGGGGTGACCCGTGGGCGGCGTCGCGCGTTTCAGCCTCACGCCGCCATGGAGCCCTGCAACTGCGCCATGAAGGCGAGAGCGGAGCCGCTCAGCACCGTGCTGGTATCGATGGTGACACCGTCGATGGTGATGCTGCTGGTGCCGCTGCTGGACGACGACGTGCCATCACTGGCACTGGCGGTGCTGGTGGTCGTGCTGGTGCTGGACGAGGACGTGCTGGTGGACGTCGACGAGCCGTCATCGCCGAAGCCGCCCGGTGGCGGTGGCGGCGGGCCCATGCCGTCCGCGCCTTGGGAACTGCCGCCGTCGGCCAACGACTGCAAGGCCGATTGCGCCTCCGACTGGCTGAGGGTCCCGTCGCCGTCGGTGTCCAGCGAGGAGAACACCTCGTCGGCCAGCGCGGAGCTGCCGGTGCCGCTGCCAAAGGCGGACTCGAAGGCGGATTGGGAAATGCCGCTGCTGCTGGAACTGCTGCTCGTCGAGGTGTCGCTGGACGTGGAGCTGTCACTGGACGCGCTGGACGCGCTGGACGAGGTGCCACCGGCTGTCTGCAACAGCAGGTCCAGCAGGGCGTCGCCCGAGCCGGAGGCGGTGCTGTCGGAAGAGGTGGTGCTTGAGGACCCGCTGGCGGTGGTGGACGACGTGTCGTCACCATCACCGTCGCTGATGCCTTGCAGCATGCTCAACAGCCCCCCGCCCATCTGGAAGGTGTAGGGATTGCTGAGACCGTTGGCGGTGGTGCCGTCGCTGTTCAGAAGGGTCGACGTCGTGTCGCTGGTGCTGCCGCTGTCGGTCGTGCCGGTGGTGGTGTCGGTGGACGACGCGCCACTGGAGGACGTTATCTGGGCCAGCCAGGCGCTGTAGAGCGACTGGGAGGACCCCGTGGAGGAGATGGAGGTCATGGGGGGGCGTGCTCCGCGCTAGGGTAAGACCTGGGGCGCCGCTTCCCCCAACCGGTTGCCGCCCCCAAGGACGCGCGAAGGACGCGCGCATGCCCTGCCTAGCAACCGCTGTTCCAGGCATTTCTGCGATCTCCAGCCCTCTTGCACGCCTGCGAATGGGGCCGGAACGGATGATCCGCAGGCGGCGGGACATGGTTTCATGCCGCCGCTGCCGGATCGATGGTCTGGCGGGCGCCCCCCGCTTTTGGGGGCCGGCACCCAAATCAAGGCGACGGCGCTTACGCGGCCGCCAGCTGGCCCTGCAACTGCGCCATGAAGGCCAGCGCCGAGCCGCTGAGCATGGTGCTGGTGTCGATGGTCACACCATCGATGGTCACGCTGTTGCCCGCGGCACTGCTGCTGGAGGAGGCGGTGGCGGTCGAAGCGGTCGTGGTGCTGGCGCCACTGCCGGTAGTGGCGCTGCTCGTGGTGCTGGACGACGACGTCTCGTCCATGGCGCCCAGGATGCTGGCGGCGGAGGTGGGGTCGCTGTCATCCGTCGCGCTGGTGTCGCTCAGCAGGGTGGACGCCTGGCTGGAGGAGGTGCCGCCCCCTATGCCGCCGCCACCGTGGTGGTGGTGCCCACCGCCGTGATGGCCGCCACCGGCCGACTTCAGCGCGGTCTGCGCCTCGGACTGGCTGATCGTGCCGTCGCCGTCGCTATCAAGCTGCGCGAACACCTTGTCCGCCAGTTCGCTGGCGCCCGTGCCGGTGCCGAACGCGGATTCGAACGCCGACTTGGAAATACCGTCGGTGCTGGTCGTCCCGTCCGTGGTCGTGGCGCTGGCCGTCGTGGCGCTGGTGGCGCCGTCCGTGGCGCTGGTGCCCGACGTCCCGAAGGCCGTCTGCAACAGCAGGCTCATCAGCGGATCGGTGGTACCGCTGGTCGTGCCACCGGTGGTGGAACCGTCATCGCCGGGCGGCGGACCAGGCGGGGGGCCCGGCGGCGGGCCGCCCATGCCGGACGCCCCGCTGGCGGAGGTGCCGGAACCGTCTTGCGACGTGGTGTCGCCGATGTCCTGGATGGTCACCAGCAGGTTGCCCAGCTGAAAGCTGTAGGGGCTGCCGGACACACCGGAACTGGACCCGCCCAGCAGGCTGGCGGCGTCGGTGGTGCTGGTGCCGGTCGACGTGGTGGAGGTGGTGCTGGCGTCGTTGGTGGCGGCGGTCTGCATCCGCGACGCCAATTGGGCCTGCCAGGCGCTGTAGAGCGACTGGGACGAACCCGAGGCGGCGACTGAACTCATGGCATTGGGTGCTCCCCGTTAAAGGAACCCCGGGACGCGGCCGCCTGATGGTCCCCCGGCCACGCCCAAGGCTGCGCAGATGCGCGACCTCAAGCATCGCAACCCAGGGACCAACGTTTACCTTTCTGTAATCATTAGGCTTTGATCACCGTCGCGGAAATCACTGAACATCCCTGCAAACGAATCGGCAAAATCGCCCCGGCAATTTCTGCCCAGCACCCGGCCAATCTTGCCGGACTGGTTGCATATTTATTCGGTGCAAATTCGCAAATATTTGGTTTTATTGGATTTCGGGTGTGGCATGGGTGTTGCTCACGCGACCGCCCCCCAAAACACGAACGCCGCGGGTGATCTCACCCGCGGCGTTCGCACGCACCCGAGACGGTGTCTACCGTCACGCCGCCGGCTTGGCCGGGGCGGCGGCGGCGCCATCGGCCGGCACCGGCCGGCGCAAGCTCTTCTCCCCGAGGAACAGCAGGATGGGGGCGGCGATGAAGATGGAGGACGAGGTCGCCAGCACGATGCCGAACAGCAGCACCCAGGCGAACTCGCGCAGCTGCTCGCCCGCCAGCAGGGCCAACGGCACCGTCACCAGGAAGATGGCCAGGGAGGTGCCGATGGTACGGCTCAGCGTCTCATTGATGCTGCGGTCGATCAGCTCGCGCAGCGGCATCTTGCGATAGAGGCGCAGGTTCTCACGCACCCGGTCATAGACCACGACCTTGTCGTTGATCGAATAGCCCATGATGGTGAGGATGGCGGCGATGGACGTCAGGTTGAACTGCATGCCGGTGATGGCGAAGAAGCCCACGGTCTTGGTCACGTCCAGCAGCATGGTGACCACGGCGCCGATGCCGAACTGCCATTCGAAGCGGAAGGTGATGTAGGCCAGCATGGCGATGGCCGCCAGGCCCAGCGCCAGCATGCCGTCGTGGAACAGTTCGGCGCTGACCGACGCGCCCACGGCTTCCTGCCGGCGGATGACGGCGCCGGGGAAGTCCTTGTTCAGCTCGTCCTGCACCGCCTTCACGGCCCCCTGCTGCGCGGCGTCACCGCCGGACTGCTGTTCCAGCCGCATCAGCACGTCGGAGGGGGAACCGAATTGCTGCAGCTGGACCGGACCCAGGTGCAGGGTTTCCATTTTGGCGCGCAGCTTGGAGAAGTCGGCCGGGCCTTCGGTGCGGACCTCGATGACCACGCCGCCGGCGAAGTCCACGCCATAGTTCAGGCCGGGATGGAAGTACAGGATGACGGAGGCGACGGACAGCAGCACCGACATGCCGATGCCCATGTGCCGCCCCTTCATGAAGGAGATGTTAGTGTGGTCCGGCGCCGGGCGCAGGCGGGTGCCCACGGTCAGCGTCTTGGGCCGGAAGCGGCGGAACCAGCTGGCGGTGATGGCGCGCGCCACCACCGTGGCCGTGAACATCGAGGTCATGATGCCCAGGCTGATGGTGACGGCGAAGCCCTTGATGGTGCCGGTGCCCACCGAGAACAGGATGGCCATCTTGATCAGCGTGGTCAGGTTACTGTCGGTGATGGTGGCATAGGCCTTCGAGAAGCCGGCCTCCAGCGCGCCCAGCGGCGTGGCGCCCTTGCGCAGCTCTTCGCGGATACGCTCGTTGATCAGGATGTTGGCGTCGACGGCCATGCCCAGGGTCAGCAGGGCGCCGGCGATGCCGGGCAGGGTCAGCGTGGCCTGCAGGATGCCCAGCAGGGCCAGGGTCAGGAACAGGTTGCACAGCAGGGCGATGTTGGCGAACACGCCGAAAATGCCGTAGCTGACCAGCATGTAGGCTACGACCAGGACGAAGCCCACGCCCACGGCGGTCAGGCCGGCCTTGATGCTGTCCGCACCCAGTTCCGGCCCGATGGTCCGTTCCTCCACCACCGTCAGCGGCACCGGCAGGGCGCCGGCGCGCAGCAGCACGGCCAGGTCGTTGGCCGACTGGGCGGTGTAGCTGCCGGAAATCTGGCCCCGGCCGCCGGTGATGGGTTCCTGGATGATGGGGTCGCTGATGACCTTGTCGTCCAGCACGATGGCGAAGGGCTTGCCCACATTGTTGGTGGTGGTCTCGGCGAAGCGGCGGGCGCCGATGCTGTCGAAGCGGAAGCTGACGACCCAGCGGCCGTTCTGGTCGGTGGTGGGGCTGGCGTCGGTCAGGTTGGCGCCGTCGACCTCCACCTTCTTGCGTACCAGCACCTTGCGCTCAGGCCGGCCGTCGGCCGTGGACAGCAGCTGGGTGCCCGGGGGGGCGACGCCGTCGGCGCGGATCGGCTCATCCTGCACCACCAGACGGAAGGTCATCTTGGCGGTCTTGCCGATCATTTCCTTCATACGGCTGGGATCTTCCACGCCGGGCAGCTGCACCAGGATGCGGTCGTTGCCCTGGCGGGCCACCACCGGCTCGTTCACGCCTGTCCCATCGATGCGGCGGCGGACGATTTCCTGCGACTGCGCCATCGCCTTGTCGATGCGCTCCTTGAAGCCGGCGTCGGTCAGGCTCAGCGTGATGGTCTGGCCGTCGACGCGCAGGTCGATCTCCGGCACGCCGCTGCCGGTCGCGGCCGTGGCGATGGTGTTCAGCGCCTTGCGCGCCGCGTCCACGTCGTCGGCGCTGTTGAGCGCGATGGCCACGGCGCGGCCGGCCGGCGTGAAGCTGCTGGCCGGGACCTTGGCGGTGCGCAGGGCCGTGCGCGCCTCATCGATCAGGCTTTCCACCCGTTCCTTGGCCACCGCGTCGCTGTCCACCTGCAGCAGCAGGTAGGAGCCGCCCTTCAGGTCCAGGCCCAGATTGACATGGCGGTCGGCTATCCAGCCGGGGAGATAGTCCCTGTTGATCAGGCTGGGCAGGGAGAACACCACGCCCAGGAAACAGACCAGGGCGATCAGCGCGGACTTGAGCGGTGAAAAGCGCAGCATGGGGTACGACGTCCTTGGGTCCTGGCGGGGGCGCCCTGTCATGGACGGCCCATTCGCAGGGAAACAGGCGGACCGCGACGGGCACGCGCAAGGCGCACCCACCACGGGCCGGTTAAACCAAGCGCCTTGAATACCCGCAGGCCCGCACGCTTCCAACCAAAAAAGCGAAGGCGCCGCATGCCGGCGGCGCCCCGCTCCCCTGCCCCGCCCTATCGGTCCCGCGCGACCTCAGGCCACGGCGGCCCGGACCGCGGCCGTCCGGGCCAGGGCGGCACGCTCGGCGAGGGGTAGGTCCGCCGGTGACAGGCTGGTGCTGCCGGGCAGGGGCGCGCGGCCGGCGGCGGTCAGGAAGTGACCGATGACCCGGCGCCACAGCAGGGAACCGGCGGCGCGGTCCTCCGCCCCCACATCCAGGTTGGGATTGTCGTTCACCTCGATCACCACCACCTCCCCGGCCCTGGGGCCCGTCACCATCTGTTTCAAATCCACGCCATAGAGCCCGGTGCCCATCAGGCGAGCGGCCGTGAGCGCCGCGGCCAGGACGGCCGGGGGCGTGTCGGCCACCGCCACCGCCCGGGTGGCGCCCTCGTCATGGCTGCCGTCGGCGCCGTGGCGAACGATCTGCCAATGCCGGGGGCACATATGATATTGCGCGACGAACAGCACCTCGCCGCCCAGCACCCCCACCCGCCAGTCGAAGGCCGTGGGCAGATACTCCTGCGCCAGAATGATTTCCGACCGGGCGAGCAGACGGGCCGCCACGCGGTGGAAGGCGTCGATGTCCATCACCCGCTCCACCCCCCGGCTGAAGGCGCCGTCCGGCACCTTCAGCACGGCGGGGAAGCCCTGCGTCGCCGCCAAATCGGCGAGCGTGGCGCGGGTCACCAGCCGGGTGCGGGGCGTGGCGACGCCATGGGCCGCCAGCGCTTCCGCCAGATAGACCTTGTTGGTGCAGCGCAGGATGCTGGTGGCATCGTCCACCACGGGGATGCCCAGCGCCTCCGCCTTGCGGGCGAAGCGGAAGGTGTGGTGGGGCACCGCCGTCGTCTCACGGATGAACAGGCCGTCGAACCGCGCCAGGTGGCGGTAGTCGCGGCGGCCGATGACCTCCACCCGCACCCCCAGGTCCGCGCCCACCCGGGCCAGGTGGGACAGGGTGGCCGCCTTGCTGGGCGGCAGGGAGTCGTCCGGGTCGTGCAGCACCGCGAGCGTGAACGACGGCGCTGCCGGCCCCCGGGGACACTGCCAGCGGCGGCGGACGTAGGCGTCCAGCGCGTCCAGGAAGAAGGCGTCATGGTCGCGGGGCACGGCGTCGGGCCCCAAGGGCGCCACCCCGTCGATGCGCCAGCCGGCCCGATCATCATGGGCCAGGGTCAGGCGCATGAGCGGGCAGTCCAGCCGCTGGAACAGCCGGGCGGCGACATCCGCCAAGCCCGGGGCCAGGCCCGGCTCCGGCGTACGGCCGAAATAGACGGCGGCGGTGTGCCGGGTTAGGCCCGGTGGCGGGGGCGGCAGATTTACCAAGCCGGCGTTCAGATCGGCCACTGCATCGGCCAGATCGGCCTTGCCCGCGAAATCCGCCAGCGTGCGCAGGGCCGGGATCACGCGGTCGCCCCGCGCCTCCGCCAGCAAGGACGCGTAGTAGCCGGCCGAGAGATAGTCGGCGTGGCGGCAGAGGTTGATGACCCGGCGGGGCCGCCCGGTCGTGGCCGCGACATAGGCGCCGGCCGTCATCACCCGGCCACCGGGGTCGGGCCAGCGGAAATCCCGCCGCCGCTCCACCACGATCACCAGGTCGGCGGGGGACGGCGGACGGAGGGTCGGGGACTTGCGGTCGGGCTTGGGGTAAGCGGCTGTGGAACAGTCCGGCATGGCCGTCCACCCCTACTGCCGCACGAGGGCCGGGCGGGTACGTCCGTCACCACCGGCCCCGCGCAGCAATACCGTGGGGTGGCCTGGCTGGAACGCGGCGAAGGCGAAGGCGGCCCGCCGTTCGGTGAAGAGGCCACCGATGAGGCCGGCGCTGTCGTGGGCGGCCCACAGGCCGCAGGGGCCGCGTTCGATGACGATGGTGCGTGCCATGATGATCTCTTCCTGGAGATGCCCCACGGCCCATACCGCCGTGGTGCCCCCAGTGTCCGGGTCCCGGCCATTAAATCTCCATGGCAATGCCTGGGCGGGAAGATAAAGGGGTTTTAATTAGGGTCCCAAGCCCCCGGCCCTTTACCCTGGCGACCATGACGACACCCCCCACCCCCCGCCTTTCGTCCCCCCGGCCGGCCACCCTGGCCGACCTGGACGCCCTGCTGATGCTGGAAACGATCTGCTTCCAGTTCAACCGCATGGGCCGGCGCAGCTATCGCCGCCTGCTGGAGCGGCCCTCCGCCCATGTGCTGGTGATCGACGGGCCCGACGAGCAGCTGGCGGCCAGCGCCGTCCTGCTGTCCCGCCGGGGCACCCGGGGCCTGCGCCTCTATTCACTGGCGACCCACCCCGACCAGCGCGGCCGGGGCCTGGCGAAGGCGATGATGCACGCCGCCCTGGACCATGTGCGGGCCACCGGCCACCAGTGGCTGTCGCTGGAGGTGCATCCGGAGAACAACGCCGCCCGGGCGCTGTATTATGGCCTGGGCTTCCACCAGACCTCGGTGGAGGAGGACTATTACGCCGATGGCTCCTGCGCCTTCCGGCTGCGGCGGTATGTGGATGAGGAGCCGGCTTAAGGCTTGGGCACCGGCAGGCCCGGCGCCCGCCATGGCGCCTCCTGCTCCAACATTACCGACGGCGTCCTGCGCCCGGCCAGGAAGTCCAACAGCGCCTCGGTGCCACCCTTGGCCCACAAATCGTGATGGCCGGCACCCTTGATCCAGGCGGCCTGCTTGGGCTCCGGCGCCGCCTTGAATACCGCCTGGCCCAGGGCGGGCGGCACGACACGGTCGGCCAAACCGTGCAGCACCAGCAGGGGGCAGGCGGGTGCCGCGGCCTTCAGCCGATCCATCACCGCCAAGGGATTGCTGGCCAGGTCCACCAGGAATGAGAGGTGCCAGCGCCCCACCAGCAGGCCGGCGCCGGACGTGGGCGGCGCCGCCAGCACGACAGACGCCGGGCGTCGCTCCCAAGCCATGTGCAAAGCCAGCGCGGCGGCCGCCGAAATGCCGAGGATGACCAAGCGGGAGCCGGAGACGCCCCGGGCGGTCAGGTAATCCAATGCTGCCCGGACATCAGCCAGCAGCGCCGCCTCCCCCCAATCCCCCATTGTCAGGGAAAGCGGACGGCGGCAGGTGACCATGACGCCATAGCCGGCAACCACAAGAGCTGAAGCCAACCCCGCCAACTCGGTCCGCCGTTGCCCGGGCCCGGCCAGGATCAGGACCACTGGTTTCGCCCCGCCCGTGGGCTCCGCCGCCCAAGCCGTCAGCGTGACCCCATCGGGGGTGGGGTAGGCGACCGCCCGGAGCCCGGAGCCGTCAGGTGGCGCCCCGGGATCGGGCATGCGAGGATTGACAAAAAGGGCTGCCCCGCCCTGCCGCACCAGCATGAAGATCAGGCCGGTGAACACGGCACCGGAGACGCCCACGATGATGAGGATGATCAGGACGAGGATATTCGTGATCGCCCCGTCCCCCATCGTCAGCCCACCGCGGCCGTTTGCCCCTGGGCGACGGCGTCCACCTCCGCCACCGCGCCATGGCCACCGGCCTGCAGCGCGTGGAAGTGGGCGTAGGCGCCGTCCAGCGCCAGCAGTTCATCGTGCGTGCCGGATTCCACCACCCGGCCGCCGTCGATGACATAGATGCGGTCGGCATCGACGATGGTGGACAGGCGGTGGGCGATGACCACGGTGGTCCGGCCCTGCTGCAGGCGGCGCAGCGCGTCCTGCACCAGGCGTTCGGATTCGCTGTCCAATGCCGAGGTCGCCTCATCCAGCAGCAGGACGGGGGCGTTCTTCAGCATGGCGCGGGCGATGGCGATGCGCTGACGCTGGCCGCCGGACAGCTTCACCCCGTTCTCCCCCACGCGCGTGTCATAGCCCTGGGGCAGGCCCAGGATGAAATCATGCGCGGCCGCCGCCTTGGCAGCCGCCTCGATCTCCTCATCCGTGGCCGCCAGGCGGCCATAGGCGATGTTGCCCCGCACGGTATCGTCGAACAGCCCGGTCTCCTGGCTGACCAGGCCGATGGCGGCGCGCAGGGAGGACAGGGTGACGTCGCGGATGTCCACGCCGCCCAGGGTCACCGCCCCGCCGCCGACGTCGTAGAAGCGGGGGATCAGGTTCAGGATGGTGGTCTTGCCCGACCCGCTGGACCCCACCAGGGCCACGGTCTTGCCCGCCGGCACGTCCAGGGTGACGCCGTCCAGCGCCACCGTGCCGTCCTGGTAGGAAAAGCGCACGTCCTGGAAATGGATGCCGTGGGAAGCCACGGCCAGTTCCGTGGCGCCAGGCCGGTCGACGATGGTCGGCGGCGTGTCCAGCAAGGCGAAGACGCGCTCCGCCGACGCCAGGCTGACCTGAAGCTGGGTCTGCAGCTTCGACAGGCGCTTAAGCGGCTCGAACGCCAGCAGGAAGGCGCCGGTGAAGCTGGTCAGCGTGCCGGCCGTGCTGTGCCCGGCCGCCGCCTCCAGCCCGCCATAGACGATGACGCCGACGAAGATGAGGCCGCTCAGGATCTCATTGATGGGAATGAGGGAGGAGGAGACGCGGAAGGACTTGTTGGTCAGCTTGCGCAAATCGTCGGCGATGGTGGCCACGCGCGCCTGCTCATACGCCTCCATGCCGTAGGCCTTCACATGGCGGGCGCCCTGGAAGGTCTGGGTCAGCAGGCTGGCGAAGGTGCCCAGCGCCGCCTGCGTGCGGCCCGCCACGCGGCGCAGCCGGCCGGTCATGCGGCTCAGCATCAGGGTGGTGAAGGGCACGACCGTCAGCGAGATGGTGGCCAGCAGCCAATCCTGCTGGAACATCACCCCCACCAGGAAGATCAGCGTCAGCGCGCTCTGGCCATAGTTGGTCAGCACCTCGGCCGTGCCTTGCCGCACCTGATTCACGTCGTTCACCAGGCTGGAGACCAGCTGGCCCGACGGCAGGGAGTGCAGGTAGGCCAGATCGGCCTTGATCAGATGGTTGTAGAGCTGCTTTTGCAGCGCCGCCACCAGGCGCTGGCCGACATTGTTCATCAGCACGGCGGAAAAATATCCGGAGAAGCCGCGCACCACGAAGGTGATGAAGACGATGATGGCGAAGGTGCGCAGATAGCCCGGGTTCTTGCCGCTCAACACCTCATCGATCAGCGGCACCAGCTTCTGCGCCAGCACCGCCGAACTGCCGGCGTTGATGGCGATGAGGATGCTGGCCAGCAACACCATGCCGATGTAGGGCCGCAGGTAGTTGCCGGCCAGGCGCCTCACCAGGGGCAGGGTGGCGGTGTGCTGCGGCTTCTGCTTAGGCTTCTTCGACACGGGACCAGCGAACCTCGGGATGCGGCGGGCAGAATGCCGGCGCGGAAAAAAGACGGGCCATGCTTAGCACAGGCGCGACCGCGACCGGTATGCGGGATCGGCGCTACTCCCGCTCCGTGATCCTGAGCGACAGGTCGGGCAGGCCGTCGATATGGGCGGTGATGACGTCGCCCGGCACCACCGGTCCCACGTTTTCCGGCGTCCCGGTGTAGATGAGGTCGCCGGGCAGCAGGGTGAATGCCTGGGACAGGTTGGCGATCTGCTCCGCCACCTTCCAGGTCATCTGGTCCAGGGAGGAGGACTGCTTGACCGCGCCGTTCACCGACAGGGTGATGGCCCCCGCCGCCAGGTGTCCCAGCTGGGAAACGGGGTGCAGCGGGCCGATGGGTGCCGCGCGGTCGAAGGCCTTGCCGATCTCCCACGGCTTCTTGATGTCGCCCATGGCGCGCTGCAGGTCGCGCCGGGTCATGTCCAGGCCGACGGCATAGCCGAAAACATGGTCCAGCGCCTGCTCCACCGGGATGTCGCGGCCGCCGATACCGAGGGCCGCCACCAGTTCCACCTCGTAATGGTAGTTCCGGGTCAGCGTGGGATAGGGGTGGTCGGCCACCGTGCCCGGCCTCACCACCTGCACGGCGTCGGCCGGCTTCTGGAAGAAGAAGGGCGGTTCCCGCGTGGGGTCGGATCCCATTTCGCGCGCATGCGCCGCATAGTTGCGCCCGATGCAATAGATCCGGTGGACGGGGAAAAGGGCGATATCTTCGCCCGTGGGGCCCACCACCGGCACCGTGGGCTGGGGAACGGGAAACAGAAGCCGGGGCGGGACGGTCATGAGCTTGGCTTTCCGGACGGATGGAAAAGACCGCGCACCATAGCAGACGCGCGCGCTCGTGCCAGCCCGGCACCCTTTCGGCCCCATGTCCGCCCTGCCCGCGCCACTTTCACCGCCTAACAGAAGCCGGTACGCTGTCATCACCGGCCCCGCCCCCTAGATCACTGTGCAGCCGCCCCCTTCGGAGTATCTCGCCGCCATGCCCGACCGTCATCCGGAACGCCATCATTCCCGTCCCAAGCTTGGTCTGGCGCTGGGGGGTGGCGTCGCCCGGGGGTGGGCGCACATCGGCGTGCTGCAGGGCCTGGCCCAGCACGGCATCACCCCCGACGTGGTGTCGGGCTGTTCCATCGGCGCCCTGGTGGGCGGCGTCTATCTGGCCAACCACCTGGAGACGCTGGAGGGTTGGGCGCGCAACCTGACCAAGATGCGCATCCTGGGTCTGCTGGATTTACGCCTGCGCAGCGGCGGCGGCCTGATCGGCGGCGAGAAGCTGCTGGCCGAACTGAACCAGCATATCGGCGACGCCACCTTCGACGACCTGGCGGCCCCCTTCATCACCGTGTCCACGGACCTGGCCACCGGCAAGGAGGTGTGGCTGCGCCGCGGGTCGGTGGTGGAGGCGATGCGCGCCTCCTACGCCATGCCCGGCATCTTCCCGCCCAGCCATGTCGATGGCCGTTGGCTGGTCGACGGCGCCCTGGTCGACCCCGTGCCGGTGGCCGCCTGCCGCGCCATGGGGGCCGCCATGGTGGTGGCGGTGGACCTGAACGCCGATATCATCGGCCGCACCCGCAGCCGCCATGACGCGGAGGCCACGGCCGCCGCCCCACCCGACGCCGCCCCCGCGACGGAGGACATGGAGGCCCCGCCGGCAAACGGCGCCGAGGCCGACGCCCACCCCCGCAACAACTTCGAATTCCTGTCCACCTTCCTGCAGTCCCGCCGCCGCGCCCGTCCCCCCCAGCCGCCCAAGTATGAGGGGCCCGGCATGTTCGGCGTGATGGCGACGTCACTGGGCATCGCGTTGGACCGCATCACCCGGTCCCGCCTGGCGGGTGAACCGCCGGATATCCACCTCAAGCCCCGCCTGGGCCACATCGGCCTTCTGGAATTCGACCGGGCGGAGGACGCGATCGCCGAAGGCAAGGCCGTGGTGGAGCGGGCCCTGCCGGAACTGCGCGAGGCGCTGCGCGTCTTCGGCATTCCGACGCGGGTGGTGCCTTGAGGGCGCGATGACGCCGGGGCGCCACCGGCCTACTCCCATCAGCCGACGCCCCTCCGGGGCTATATAGGCTGGCGATCCCCCATCACCCATCAGTACAGCCAACCGGTCACTTTAAGTATTGTTCAGCTTTTCTTGCTTGTCCTGACGCCATGTCGATTCCATGACTATTGGCGTCGAATTTGTCGCGGCGCCCCACCCGGTCCACCGGCTTGGCACCCCGTCACGATTTGATGCCCGGCGCCCGCACGCCCGCGGCCGGGCGACGCCGGACCGGGAAAACACCCCTCAAGGAGACACCATGTCTATCGGCACCGTTAAGTGGTTCAACAGCACCAAGGGCTACGGCTTCATTCAGCCCGAGGACGGCACCGCCGACGTGTTCGTCCACATCAGCGCCGTCGAACAGGCGGGCCTGCGTTCGCTGAACGAAGGGCAGAAGGTCAGCTTCGACCTGCAGCACGATCCCCGCAAGGGTAAGTCGGCCGCCGGCAACCTGCGGACGCTGTGATCCCTGCGCCCCAGGCGCCCGTATCACTGATGAAAAAGGGCGGCCGGCGCTTTTGTCGGCCGCCTTTTCTGTTTCTGCTTTCCGCCAGTTTCTTTCCCACCTGTTTTTTTCGGGGCGCGTCGCTATTGATCCTGGTCAATGCCGAACTGGATCGGAGGCATCATGGTGGGGGCATGAAAACAGTTACGTGGGGGTTCCATTCCATGCCCGACGCCCTTGCCCATTTCCGCGCCGAAGACGCCATCGCGCTTTGCGTCATCGACGTGGCCAACGCCCTGGTCCGCCATAGCGAGCCCTTGCTGGAAGAAGCCGGCCTGACGGCGCCGCAGTGGACCGTGTTGATGAACGTGGCGGGCGACCGCAACTTCAACGACGGCCCCGCCCTGCCGGCCAACGACCCCCATAGCGACGCGTTCAGCGCCGACATGGGCCGCCAGGGCTGCATCTTCTCCTCCGAGATCGCCGCCGCCCGCGGCCTGTCCCGCCCGCATATCAGCGCCACGGTGACGGAGTTGCTGCGCAAGGGCCTGATCCGGCAGGAGGACGATCCCAGCGACCGCCGCCGCAAGCTGCTGTCCGCCACGACGGAGGGCTTGGCCGTGCTGCGCCGGTTGCAGCCTCTGCGCCAGGCGGTGAACGATCTGCTGCTGGCCGACCTCGACGCCCACCAGCGCCGCACCTTGCTGGAAGCGCTGCGCATCGTCCGCGACCGCTCCCGCCGGGCCGATCACATCCGCCCGTACGCCGAGCGCCCGCCCGCCTTGCGCCACGCCTCCTGACGACGCCTGGTCAAAAGCACACCCCGCCCATGGCCGGGGTGTGCTTTGGCGTTTCTAGATCCCGGCCGCGATCTGCGCCGCCATCCGTTGGATGATCTGCACGGGGGCAAGCCCGCCCGTACGGAATACGCGCATCGACGGGAACCAGGGCCGCGCCCCGGTGCCCAGGCAGGTGACGTCCAGCTCCCCGGCCAACCGCCACACCGGCACGCCCAGCGCGCCGGCCAGTTCACCCGTGGCGGTGGGCACGGTGACCACCAGGTCCAGGGCCGACAGCAGACCCGCGAGCCCCTCCAGATCATCCCGCTGATCCAGATCGGAGAAATGGTGGGGGCCGAGGGGGCCCAGCTCCGCCCGTTCCGCCGCCGTGTCGCCATATTGCAACGCGACCGCCCTGATGCCGGGCCGGGCCAGCAGGGGAATCCAGTCCTTCAGCGCGGACTGCCGCCCGGCGCGGCTTTCCACCGCCAGGCCGCTGCGCCAGCACACCCCGACCTTCAACGTCGGCGCGGAGCCGCCATCCAGATCGGCCAGGCGGGCTCGCCAGTGCGCCACCAGATCCGTCCGGGCCCGCAAATATCCTTCGGGCTTGTCGAAGTCGGCCAGCCGCCGGCGCAGCAGGCCGGGCAAGGCGCCCGCTGGCGTCTGCGCCACGGCCAAAGCCTCCGCCGCATCGGCCGTCCCCTCCGATCCGCGCGCCTCCGCCACCACCCGCGCCGTGGGGAAGGCGCGGCTGAACAGGCCCACCAGGCGCGGATCACAGCGCACCACCGCCGAACCGGCGGCAGCGATGGCGTCGGCATAGCAGCTGGCGAACATCAGTTCGTCCCCCAGCCCCTGTTCGCGCCAGATCAGCAGCGGGCCGTCCAGGCGCTGGCCCCGCCAGGGCGGCAGGCCGGGCGCGGGGCGGAAACGGTGCGGGTCGGCCGCCATGCGCGCGGCGTAGCCGGCCCAGCCCCGGGCGAGATCACCCCGCGCCAAGTCCAGGTTGGCCCGGCCGAAGACCAGACGAGCCTCGTCCGGGTGGGCGCGCGCCGCCCGGTCCCACGCGTCGGCGGCGCCCGGGAGATCATCAAGGGCCTGCAAGGCCGCCGCCTGGGTATACAGCGCCTCCACCTGGGCGGGGTCGCGGGCCAGGGCCTGGCGGCTGGCGGCCAACGCCGCCACCGCCTGTCCCCGGGCCATGAGGATGGAGGCTAGATTGACGTGGGCGTTGACCAGATCCGGATCCAGCGTCAACGCGGCGCGGGCGGCGGCCTCCGCCTCCGCCAGCCGGTCCAGCACCCGCAGCACGGCCGCCAGGTTGCTGTGACAAACCGCATCCTCGGGCGACAGGCGCACGGCCATGCGCAGCACCGGTTCCGCCTGGGGGACGCGGCCCAGGCGGCGCAACGCCACACCCCACAAGGTGAACAGGCCCAGTTCCGCCGCCGGCCCCGGCCGGGCGGTGCCCGCGGCCAGCGCCAGCACGGGCTCAGCCTCCGCCGCACGGTCGAGCGCCAGCAGCACCCGGCCGGCGAGCGCCAGCCACGGCACTGTGCGAACGCCCACCGCCAGCGCCGGTCGGCACAGGACCCAGGCGGCATCCGCCCGCCCGGCCGCCAACAGCGCCGCAGCCGCCGCCAGCGACGGGTCGTCCGCCATCCCATCGTCTTGAGGCACCTGACCCCGTGGTCGCGTCGCGCCCATGGCCGCCCTTTCCCGTAAACGAGCCCAATCCCCTCACGCGCGGCGCCGGGCAACCCGTCGGCCCGACGCGCGCCCGTGTGCGGCCCGCACACGTGGGTGGGTAAAATTTGCCTAGGCGCCGACGGACCGGCCGCGCCCGGAAACCCAGGGTTTCCGCCAATTTTGCGAACGATTCCGACGGACATCCTTGGCGCACTAGGAAAAAACTGCCGATCGGCAATACATTACTAGTAAATTTCTGCCTATCTAAATACTCGATGTCTTGAATGTCGGTATCTCCCAAACCGAGACAAAGCATATAGCCCGCACCTCGACTTCGATGCGCGTAACTTTTTTTTGAAGTCTCCAAAAAAAGTGCGCCCGCTTCTGTGAAGGCTGGCGTTGAACCGATCGAAAGCCAATTCCAGGCCGGGCTCCCATTCCAGGGATCCTGCGGGCCGCCGGAGGATGGGGGTCGGATCATGACGTCGGTCAGCAGCACCAGTTCCAGCACCAGCACAACGACGAGCACCACCTCGTCCTCGTCGTCCTCCAGCATCCTGGGCGATTTCAACTCCATGATGACGTTGCTGCTGAAGGAACTGGAAACCCAGGACCCCACCAGCCCGATGGACACCAGCACCTTCACGACGCAGCTGGTGCAGATGTCCAGCCTGCAGGCGCAGGAGGCGACCAACACCTACCTGGACGGCATCAGCAGCTCGCTCAGCAGCTTCACCAGCAGCTATCCGGCCTACAGCTACCTGGGTCAGACCGTGTCCACCGACAGCGATGAGGCCCCGATGCAGGACGGCTCCGCCATGTGGAGCTACAGCCTGTCGTCGGCGGCCGACAGCGTCAGCTACACGGTGAGCGATAGCGACGGCAACGTCGTCTACACCGGATCGGGCACCACCACCGCCGGCACCAACTACATCACCTGGAACGGCACCGAGACGGATGGCAGCACCGCCACCTCCGGCACCTACACCCTGTCCATCACCGCGACCACCGACAGCGCCGCTTCCTCCGTCACCGCCTACGGCGTGGGCAAGGTGACGGGCGTCGACACCTCCACCGGCACCGCCAAGCTGACGCTGGGGAGCTATGAGATCGACATGGACGAAGTGACGTCAATCCTCTGATTTCAAACAGATTTTGAGGTGGCGGCCTCACCCCGGAAACCGCCGTTTCTGATCCCAAGGAACCACGGCCATGAGCATCTTCAGCGCCCTGAACACCGCCACCTCGGCCCTGTACGCCCAGTCCAAGGCGTTCACGTCCATCTCCAGCAACATCTCCAACTCGTCCAGCACCGGCTACAAGGCGACCGACACGTCCTTCACCGCCTTGCTGACCGACAGCCAGTCCAGCTCGGCCGACTATGGCGGCGTCACGGCGAGCACCGTGCAGACCGTGTCCAGCCAGGGCGACATCACCTCGAGCTCCACCACCACCAACCTGGCGTTGGATGGCAACGGCATGTTCGTGGTGAACGACGGCACCAGCACCTCGTCCTACTACACCCGCGATGGCAGCTTCAGCGAAGACGACAACGGCAACCTGGTCAATTCCGAGGGCTACTACCTGGAAGGGTGGGCCACGGACGACAGCGGCAACATCCTGGCGACCAACCGCAGCGACACCGCCAGCCTGGAAAAGATCAACCTCAACGACATCACCGGCTCGCCCAACGCGACGACCAAGGTGACAACCTCCATGAACCTGCCCTCGGACGCCGCGGTGGGCGACAGCTACACCACGGATACCGAGGTCTATGACAGCCTGGGCAACAGCAGCACCGTCACCCTGAGCTGGACCAAGACGGGCACCAACAGCTGGGAACTGGATGCCAGCAACCCCGTGTCCGCCACCGACGGCTCCACCGTCACCGGCACCAGCAGCGGCACGCCCGTCACCCTGACCTTCAACAGCGACGGCAGCCTGGCCTCGCCCACCACCGACATTACGCTGGGGATCACGGGCTGGAGCAGTGGCGCCACCGACAGCAGCATCACGCTGGACTATGGCGAGAACAGCGGCAGCGGATCGATCACCCAATACGCCAGCGGCTCCACCACCGCCGGCGTGACCGTCACCAGCACCAAGCAGGACGGCTACGCCAAGGGCACGCTCAGCAGCGTCGACATCAATACGGATGGCAGCGTCGTCGCCAACTTCGACAACGGGCAGTCCAAGACGGTCTACAAGATCCCCGTGGCCACCTTCGCCAACGAGGACGGTCTGACCGCCGTCTCCGGCCAGACCTACGCCCAGTCCACGGCGTCCGGCTCCTACACCCTCAAGGAAGCGGGCAGCGACGGCGCCGGCACCATCGAGTCAAGCTCGCTGGAAAGCTCCAACGTCGACACGTCTGACGAGCTGAGCCGGATGATCTACGCCCAGCAGGCCTATTCGGCCGCGGCCAAGGTCGTGTCCACGGCGCAAGACATGATGGACACCCTGTTGCAGGCCAAGCGGTAAGGGAGGGCCAGGCCATGACGCACCATCCCTCTTCCGCATCACCGAACGACGGCTCTTCCATCTTCGATCCCGTCCGGCTGGATCGCCTGCTACGCGAGGGCAAGCGCCTGAACGCGGCCGTCCGCTCCGCGCTGACCCCCGGCGTGCGGGTCGGCGGCGGCATCCGCCGGGCCGCCCAGCTGGCGCTGATCGACGACCTGACCCGATACCAGGAGCGGCTGGAGCGGGCACTGGACGAGTTGCGCCCCCTGATCCAGGTGCAGCAGCAACGCGCCAGGGCGCTGACCCTCTACTCCCGGGCCCTCAGCAACGCCTACCTGCCCTCCTACCGCCGGGGAACGCGATGACCCGCTTTCTTTCCCGTCTGTTCAGCGCGCAGCAAGCCGCCCCGGCCATCGCCGCGCCGGCACCCGAACCCGCCGCCACCGCCGCCGCCGTGCCGGCCCTGCCGCCGCCGCCACCGGGCGGCACCCAGTTCCCGCCGGCCATGCTGGAAGCCTTCGCCGCCTTCCAGGCCGCCGCCAGCCTCGGCGAAGCGACGCTGGAGCGGCGCCGGGCCATGTACAACGCGCTGAAGCACCTGCGTGAGGCGGAGGCGCTGCTGCGCGTCACGCTGCACCAGGTCCCCGTCCAGGGGCGCGCCGCCACCGCCAGCCATTGGGCGCCGCAGCTGCAGGGCCTGATGGCCGAGATGGCGGCGGTGCAGACCCGCATGGCGGCCGAACTGAAGGGCCGCAAATCCCGCCTGCAAGGCCTGCTGCATGTGACGCGGGAACGCACCCAGGACGTCCGCGGCTACTACCCCGCACGCGGCCGGCAGATCCGCCTGGACACCGTCCAGGCGCGCCACTGCGTCCAGTTCACCGCGTGAAGGAAGCCGTCCCATGTCGCTCCGCACCGCTGGTTCCATCGCCCAGTCCGCCCTGACGGCAACGCAGACGGCCATCACCGTCACCAGCGCCAACACGGCCAACGCCAACACCGACGGCTACACCAAGAAGACGGCCAACCAATCCGCCGTCACCGTCAACGGCCAGACGTCGGGCGTGAGCGTCAGCAGCGTGACGCGCGACGTGGACGAATATTTGTTGCGCCAGGTGGTCTCCTCCACCTCGTCCAACAGCCAGGCCAGCGTGCTCAGCAGCTATTTGTCCGACGTGGATTCGGCCTATGGCACCGTGTCCGGCAGCGACTCCATCGCCGACGTCATCAACACGGTGACCAGCGACCTGTCCACACTGGCGTCGGGCGGCGGCACGGACACGGACAAGAGCGCCACGGTGACGGCGCTGCAGGACATGGCGACCACCCTCAGCCAGGCCTCCAGCACGGTGCAGGGCCTGCGCGCCCAGGCCGACAGCGACATCGCCACCGACGTGGATTCGGCCAACACGGCCATCACCACCATCGCCTCCCTGAACAAGCAGATCGTGGCCGCGAAGGCCGCCGGCCAGTCCACCGCCGACCTTGAGGACGAACGCGACACCCAGCTGAAGACCCTGTCCAGCTATCTGGGCGTCAGCTACACGGTGGACAGCACGGGCGCCATGCAGGTGTCGACAACCTCCGGCCAGGTGCTGGTGGGCAGCACCGCGCACACCCTGAGCTACACCGCCGCCAGCAGCGTCACCGCCGACACGACATACCCCACGGGCTTCAGCGCCATCAGCGTGGACGGCACCGACATCACCAGCAGTGTCAAGACCGGCGCCATCGGCGCCCTGGTCACGCTACGCGACGACACCCTGGTGGACCAGCAAAGCCGGCTGGACAACCTGGCCAGCACCGTCATCACCACGGTCAACACCATTTCCAACCAGGGGACCAGCTATCCGGCCGCCACCTCGCTGACCGGCACGGCCACCGTCAGCGCCAGCGACAGCCTGTCGGGCACCGGCACCCTGCGACTGGCGGCGGTGGACAGCAACGACGACACCGCCGCGGTGCTGGACATCGACCTCAGCGGCGTGTCCACGGTGCAGGACCTGCTGGACACCATCAACGCCAGCGGCAACTTCACCGCCAGCATCGACAGCAGCGGCCACCTGACCATCGCCGCCGCCGACAGCAGCGACGGCATCGCCGTGAACGAGATGGACAGCAGCGTCGGTTCCGACGGCGAGGGCGCCTCGCTGTATTTCGGCCTGAACGACGTGCTGACCGGCACCGGCGCCAGCGACATCGCCGTCAACAGCTCGCTGGCCGCCGACAGTTCGCTGCTGCCCACCGGCACCCTGTCGGACAGCAGCGACCTGGCCGTGGGCGACACGGCCATCACCTCCGGCGACGTCAGCATCATCAGCGCGATGGAAAGCGCCTTCACCACCACCCAGAGCTTCAGCAGCGCCGGCGGCCTGGCCAAGGCCACCACCACCCTGTCGGGCTACGCCTCCACCATCATCAGCAGCGCCGCCAACGCCGCCTCCACCGCGTCGACCAAGGCCGACACCGCCAGTTCCACCCTGGACGACGCCACCACGGCGCTGAGTTCCCAGTCCGGCGTCAGCCTGGATGAGGAGACGGCGATGGTCTCCACGCTGGAGCAGGCCTACCAGGCGGCCGCCAAGATCATGTCGACCCTCCAGGAAATGTTCACCGCCACCATCGAGATGGTCAACTAAGGGAGGGGTCCGCCGATGAACCGGATATCGACCAGCGGCGCCCACAACGCCCTTGTCCAGTACATGCTGAAGAACGAATCCGCGCTGAACAGCGCTCAGGTGCAGGAATCCACCAGCACCAAGTCCACGACCTACGCGGGCCTGGCCAGCACCGGGCTGGATGGCAACGTCAAGCTGCTGGTGAACCTGGAGAGTGAGGTCAGCTATTCCAGCACGCTGATCGCCAACGCGGATGCCGCCGTGACCAAGATCGATGCCATCGCGTCCGACATCACCAGCATCTCCGACATCGCCACCAGCCTGAAGACCGCCATCAGCGAGGCCATGTCCACCGACGAGACCAGCCGCAGCACCTATCAGGAGGAGGCGTCGGGCTGGCTGTCCGACGTCGCCTCCATCCTCAACGACACTTATGGCGGGCAATACATCTTCGGCGGCAGCGACACGACGCACGCGCCCGTCTCGGTCGACAGCGCCACCTACGGCGCCCTGACGTCCAGCAGCGATGCCGACACCAGCTACTACAGCGGCAACGACACCCTGGCCTCGGTACGCGTCTCCAGCAGCCAGACCATCAGCTATGGCGTCACCGCCGACGACCCCTCCATCGAGAAGCTGATGCGGGCCCTGAACATGATCAGCAACACCACCCCGCTGGACGACGACACCCTGACCAGCGCCCTGGATCTGGTCAACACCGCCTCCAGCGGCTTAAGCGACATTGGCCAAACATTATCGGACACCTCATCGAGAATACAGACAGCATCCAGCCACCTTTCAGACATAAACTCCTTCGCCAGCGATCAAAGTAGCGACATAAAGAGCGTCGACTTGGCGGAAGTCTCAACAACCGTCTCGACGTTACAGACGTCTTTAGAGGCGACGATGCAGGCGATTGCCGCGTCGCAGAAAATGAGCCTCGTGAACTACCTGTAGGCGCCCAAAGTTTTTCGCAAATTAGCGAAAAAAACGCGCCCGCTTTCATCTGACCTGCCGTTGAACCGTGTGAGGGGGAGTACGGCCCGGCCGCAAAAGGCGGCAGCCCCAAGAACCTCTCGCCAACCACATGGAGGTCCATGATGCCTGTAGTCACCACCAACACAGCGGCGAACTCCGCCCTGCGTTACCTGAACAGCAATTCCGAGGCGGAATCGTCCTCGGTTTCCAAGATCGCGTCTGGTTCCCGCATCACCAAGGCGTCGGACGACGCCGCCGGCTTGGCGGTCGGCACCAAGATCCAGTCCGACGTCACCATGCTGAACCAGGCGTCGACCAACGCCTCGAACGGCGAATCCATCCTGCAGGCGGCTGACGGTGGCATGGCGCGCATCAGCGACATCCTGCAGCGCATGGAATCGCTGGCCACCGAATCCGTCTCGGGCACCGTGACGGATACGGAGCGCGGCTACATCGATGCCGAATACCAGCAGTTGACGGACGAAGTGGACAGCATCTCCACCGGCACCCGTTTCAACAGTCAGAGCCTGCTGGACGGCACCGGTTCCTGGTCCTCCGGCGTCACCTTCCTGGTGGGCACGGCGACGACGGACACGATCACCATCACGCTGACCACGGTGGACAGCAGTTCCCTGGGCCTGACCGGTTCCAGCGTCTCGACCTCCGATGGGGCCACGTCGGCCATCACCACCATCAAGTCGGCGATCAGCGCCCTGTCCACCGCCCGCGCCAAGGTGGGTGCCCAGATCTCCCGCTTCGAATACCAGGGCGAGATGATCTCCACCTCCATCGAGAACCAGGAATCGGCGCAATCCGCCATCATGGACGTGGACGTGGCGTCGGAACAGACCAAGCTGTCGAACGAGGACACCCTGGTCCAGGCCGGCATCAACGCCCTGGCCAAGGCCAACCAGCTGCCCTCCGAACTGCTGAAGCTGTTGCAGTGAGGACTGAACGGGGGCGCCCTCAGCGGGCGCCCCCAGTTTTCATGGAGAGGGTAGGGTCAAGGGGCGAACGGGGTTCCAGCCATGGCGGTGTCAACAATATCCAGCAGCACAACCAGTTCGACGTCCAGCACGTCGGGCTCCACGTCTTCCGTCACCGGCCTGGACTATTCCGCCCTGGTGGCCAGCGCCGTGGCGGCCAAGGAGACGCGGGCCGACACCATCGACAGCGAGGTCTCGGACAACGAGACCAAAATCTCGGCCTATGAGGATTTCCAGACGCTGCTGAACACGCTGGCGTCGGCGGCGGAGGCGCTGTCCAACCCCGTCGACAGTTCCAGCACCAACCTGTTCTCCGAACGCACCGCGTATCTGTCGGGGGGGAGTTCCAGCGTCTCCGCCTCCGACATGCTGGGCGTGTCGGTGGACGACGGCACCGCGACCGGCACCCACACCATCGTCATCAAGCAGCTGGCCACGGCGGAAAAGCTGGGCAGCACCACCCAGACCAGCCAGACGGGCGCCTTGAACCTGTCCGGCACCTTCTCGCTGGGGCTGGCAGACGGGTCCACCGCCACCATCAGCGTCAGCAGCACCGACAGCCTGAAAGACATCGCCAGCGCCATCAACAAGCAGAGCGACAGCACCAACGTTTCCGCCAGCATCATCCAGGTGTCGGACAGCGCCTATGAACTGGTGCTGACAGCGACCGACACCGGCAAGGCCATTGAGTTCAGCAACGACAGCAGCGGCATCCTGAGCTCGCTGGGCGTCACCAACGCCGACGGCAGCTATGCCGACGAACTGACGGCGGCGCAGGGGTCGGAGATCGAGGTCGACGGCATCGACATCCAGCGCAGCAGCAACGTCATCAGCGATGTGCTATCGGGCGTGACGCTGGACCTTTATTCCAGCGACTACGACAGCTCCACCGACGTCGGCTCCACCATCACCATGGAACTGACGGCAAACCTGAGCGCCATCAAGAGCGGCATTTCCACCTTCGTCACGGCCTACAACGCCGTCCGCAACTTCATCTCCACCCAGCAGGCCACCGGCACCGACGGTGGCCCGGCCAGTTCGGCCGTGCTGTTCGCCGACAGCCAGGTGCGGTCCATCTCCACCGCGCTGCAGAACTCCCTGAACCTGACGGACGGCACCTTTTCCATCTCCTCGCTGGGGATTTCATTCAACAGCGACAACACGCTGGCCATCGACAGCACGACGCTGGACAGCGCGCTCAGCGACAACCTCGACGATCTGGAGACCCTGTTGGGCTTCAACTACTCCAGTAGTTCCACGGAACTGACCATGCTCCGCTCGCCCGACAGCACCGCCAGCCTGTCCTTCAATCTGGACATCACCATGAACGACGACGGCTCCATCGCTTCCGCCGGCGTGGGCGGCGACACATCGCTGTTCACCATCAGCGGCACCCGCATCATCGGCAAGGATGGCACGGCATATGCAGGAATGACGCTGGTTTATTTGGGCTCGCAGAGCCTGACGGCCAGCGTCAGCACCAGCAGCGGGCTGGCCGACCAGATCTACAATACCTCGGACAATGCGGGGGATAAGGACAGCGGAACCCTACAGACCTTGATCGACAATCTGACGGACTACGACACGGACCTGACCACCAAGGCGGACGACATCCGCAGCCGCGCCGAGGCCTATGGCACCCAGCTAACGACCTACTACGCCAAGCTGGAGGCCCAGGCGCAGACCGCGGCGAACTTGCTGAAGACCCTCAAGGCGTATTCCAGCTCCAGCAGCAGCAGCAGTTGATGCCGGCCCGTTCCGCCGGCGCCGGCCGGGGGGACACCCGCATTTTCCCATCCCTCCTCCAAAGTGAAAGACGGCCATGAACCATTCCGCGTTCCAGCGCGCCTCCAGCGCCTACGGATCGGCCAAACAGACCCTGCCCCCCCACAAGGTGGTGGAGGCGCTTCAGGACCGGGCGCTGCAGCTGTGCATGTCGGCCGAACGCCACGCCCGGGACGGGCAGTTCGACCGTTTCCATGCCGACATCGTGCACGCGATCAAGATCTACACAGGGTTGCAGGTAGTGATGACCAACACCGTCGGCGGCGCCGCCGGCAAGGCGCTAAGCCAGCTTTACGCCGCCTTCATCCTGGCGCTGGGCAGGGCGGCCGGGGGACGCGATGTCCCCAGCCGGGTGCGGCGCATCCAGGAGCGCCTGGCGCTACACCGGCGGTTGTGGGCCAAAGCGCCGAAGGCGGAGTGATGACGGCGGCATGCCGTTTTCAGGAACGACCGACGGCTTTTGCCCCGTTTAATCTTGGTAATCCGGGGGTCTGCGGGGGACGCGGGACCACCGGGAGGGGGCCTGAAGAAGGATTGGGGCCATCTTCAGGGACGGAGCGGATCGATGAATTCCCCGGCGGCGAAAGCCGCCTGGACAGATACTGGGGCGGCGAAAGCCGCCCGGATAAACACCGGGGCGGCGGACCGCCCAGGGGAAACCCGGAAGAGGCGGCAGGCCGACCCCGGGGGTAAGAAAAAGAGGTGGCGGTGACGATGACGAGCTCCCCTTATTCGCGCGGCCGGCCGGCCGGCGCGATCCTGGACGCGGGCGGTGTGACGCTGGCGACCCCCGTGCTGGCCCCTGTGCTGGATGCGACCGACCTGGCCAACGCCACGGACGAGATGCTGATGGCCCTGCTGAAAACCGGCAACGTCGACGCGTACCGCCTGCTGATCCGCCGCTATTTCCGCCGCCTCTACGCCGTCGCCCGCCGCATCCTGCCCAACGACAGCGATGCCGAGGACGTGGTGCAGGACGCCTTCCTGCAGGTATGGAACCATCGCGAGACCTGGCAGCCCGTCAGTGCCAAGTTCACCACCTGGATCCATCGCATCGTCATCAACCGCTGTATCGATTACCGCCGCCGGCCAGCGGAAAACAGCCTGGAGTTAACCGAAGACATCCTGGACGACAGTCAAAGCTTCGATGAAATCGTCCTGGAAAAGGAATTAGCCACAGTTTTGCGGACAGCCCGGCAACGACTTCCGGCTAGTCAGCAGGTGGCGCTCGCCCTATATTACGATCAATCGATGTCCGCGGCCGAAGTGGCGGCGGCCATGAACACCACCGTGGTGGCGGCGGAAGCCTTGCTGAAGCGCGCGCGTCAGCGCCTTCGCTCCGCCTTCCGCAAAACGGCCATACGGTCCCGGGATGCTTTTGATGACGCCTGAGGAACTCGACGACCTGCTGTGCCAATTCGGGGCCCAGCTCCGCGCTTGGCCGGTCGAGCATCAGCGGGGCGTCACGGCGTTGCTGCTGTCCTCCCATGATGCCCGGTCCCGCGTGCGCGAGATGCGGCGCCTGGAACGCCTGATCGCCGCGGACGCGCCGGACGCGGAACCGCCCCCCGGCATGCTGGAGCGGATGGAACGTAACCTGGTCGCCGCGGCGCTCAAGGATTGGCAGCCACCGACAGCCGCCGCCCTGGGGGCGTCCGCGTCGGTTTTTTTTGGGCCTTCCGGGACGACACCCGCCCAGCCGCCATCATCCGCCGCCGCCAACAGCGACACGGAGCAGACCCCGCCCGCCCGCGGGCGGCGACAGGCCCCCGAACCCCACCGCGACTGACCCCTGGCACGCCCCGGGACACCGTGCGCCCGGCCCTCTCGCCACTGGCCGGTCGGTGGATGCCCCGCGCGCCCGGGAAGCCCACTGGCATCCGGACGGATATGGAACCCCAATTTGGGAGGAAGAGGAGGAGCCCGCGCCTTTGCGCCAGGCTTTGACGAGTGGCCGCTTTGTACGCCACACCCCTTGCACGCACGACGGAACCTATCCCGTCGGTCCTTTCTAACATTTTTTTAATGGTCTGGCGGACGCGGGACTCCGGCGTGCCCCCCAGCCCCCCATGGCGTCGCTGGCACGATTGTCACGTTGACGCCAAGACGCGGCGTCGGCACCTTCCGGCCAACGCCTTAGCGGCACCGAATGGGGATTCACACCATGCCCAACCGCACGCCCGTGCCACCCACCACCTTCTCCCGCCGCCGGTTGGCCGGGGTGGCCCGGGGCGCCCTGATGATGGGTGCCCTGCTCGCCGCCGCGATGGCGGCGACGTCCGCGCGGGCGGAGACGGTGCTGGTGACGGCCGACCATCTGGTGGACGTGCTGGCCGGCAAGGTGGTGGAGCATCCCGCCGCGCTGATCGTCGATGGCCGCATCACGGCGGTGGGCGCGCAGGGGGCGGTGGCGGCCCCGGCGGACGCCCGCACGGTGGCGTTGCCCGGCTTGACCCTGCTGCCCGGCCTGATCGACATGCACACCCACCTGACCAGCCAGCCGACCTGGAACGGCTATGAGTCGCTGGGCGTCAGCGTGGCGGACAAGGCCATCGCCGGCGTCGCCAACGCCAAGCTGACCCTGATGGCCGGCTTCACCGCCGTGCGCAACGTGGGCGCCGACGGCTTCACCGACGTGGCCCTGCGCAACGCCATCGACAGCGGCCTGGTGCCCGGGCCGCGCATGAAGGTCTCCGGCCCCCTGCTGGGCGCCACCGGCGGCCATTGCGACGAGAATCTGCTGCCCGCCGACTATGGCCGCGTGGGCGAGGGCGTGGCCGACAGCCCCTGGGGCATGGTGCAGAAGGTGCGCTGGGTGAAGAAGTTCGGCGCCGACTTGGTGAAGGTCTGCGCCACCGGCGGCGTGCTGTCCAAGGGCGACAGCCCCGGCGCCCAGCAACTGACGCAGGAGGAACTGGACGCCATCGCCAAGGAGGCCCACGCGCTGGGCATGAAGGTGGCCGCCCACGCCCACGGTACGGAGGGCATCAAGGCCTCGATCCGCGCCGGCATCGACACCATCGAACATGCCAGCCTGATCGACGACGAGGGCATCGAGATGGCCAAGAAGCGCGGCACCTGGCTGGGCATGGACATCTATGACGACGACTACATCCTGCAAGAGGGCGCCAAGGCCGGCATGCTGCCCGAAAGCCTGGAGAAGGAGCGCAAGATCGGCCTGTTGCAGCGGCAGAATTTCACCAAGGCGGTCAAGGCCGGCGCCAAGATGATCTTCAGCACCGACGCCGGGGTCTACCCCCATGGCGACAACGGCAAGCAGTTCGCCAAGATGGTGCAGTGGGGCATGACGCCGATGGAGGCCATCCGCGCCGCCACCCGCAACGCGGCGGAGGCCATGGGCACGGATCACGACATCGGCGCCGTGGCCGTGGGCCGCTACGGCGACCTGGTGGCGGTGAAGGGCGACCCGCTGGCCGACATCGCCCTGCTGGAACACATCCCCGTCGTCATCAAGGGCGGCGAGATCGTCAAGGACCAACGCTAGTTTTACGCTAAAATCAGGTCGGCGACCGCCGACCCCGGAGCGAGTACCGCAGGGCGCGGCGAGGAAGCCTAGCGGCCGGACGGCCGCGCCCGGCGCTTGAGGGACTAAAAACGCGGACTGGCACCGGGCGGGGGATTGGGGGTAGCTTCTCCCTCGACTTCCCCGGCCGCCTCTCCGCTGGCCGCTTCCCCGTTGCCCGTTCCATAACCGGAGCCACCGCCCATGCTGACCCCCCGCCCCCTGACCGCCACCCTCAGCGTCCACCCACAGATCGAGGAGGCGGACATCGCCCAGGCCAGGGCGCTGGGCTTCCGCACCATCATCAACAACCGCCCCGATGGGGAGGAGCCGGGCCAGCTGACCCACACCCGCGCGGCGGAGCTGGCCAAGGAAGCGGGGCTGGAATACCTGTACCTGCCGGTCAACAACATGAACCTGGGGCCGCAGACCGCCGCCGCCTTCGCGGAAGCCCTGGACAACCTGCCGGGCCCGGTGCTGGCGCACTGCCGCTCCGGCACCCGCTGCACCATCCTGTGGTCGCTGGGTGCCGCGTCCAAGGGCACGCCCGTGGCCGAGATCATCGAGGCCGCCGGCCGCCAGGGCTATGACCTCAGCCCCTATGCCGGCGCGCTGGAGAACCTGGCCCGCGGGCAAGGTTGATCACCCCGCTTAATCGTCAACATTGATCGTCCTATCGACATGACCCGCCGCACCACCCTGGCGCTGGCCGCCCTGCTGGCCGCCGCCCCCGTCGTCGCCACCGCCCTGCCGGCGGCGGCGCAAGGCCCCGCCTGCACCCGCCCCGACCGCCCCAAGCTGCCCCCCGGCAAGAAGACCAAGGGGCCGGAGATGGAGGCGGCGGAGAAGAAGGTGGGCGACTACACCACCAAGATGACCGCCTACCTGAAATGCCTGGACAAGGCCAAGACCGATGCCATGACCGAGCACAAGGGCGTGATCGAGGAATGGAACGGCGTCATCGACGCCTACAAGAAGGCCCCGGGCTGACGCCCTTGCGGTCCCCCTGGTATGGCCTCCTGGCCGCCCTGCCGCTGATCGCCGCCTTGGGCCCTGCCGCTACGGGAACCGGGGCGGTGGCGTCCGAGGTGGACTGCGCCGCCCTGCCCCGGCGGACGGACCGCATGGTCTGCGCCAACCCGGCGCTGCGGGCAGAGGATGCGGAGATCGCGCGCCTGTACAAGCTGGCCGTGGCCAAGGCGGGCGGGCACGCGGCACCGGTGATCGCGGAACAGGCGCGGTGGCTGGCGACGCAGGACCGGCTGTGCGGCGATCTGGCGCCGGCGGATGACGAGCGGGCACGCACCTGCCTGGCCCGCGCCCTGCCCTTGCGCCGGGCGGCCCTGGCCGTGCAAGCCACCAGGCCGGCCCTGCCCCTCTGCGACCGCGTCGCCGCCACCCTGGCGACCGCGCGCGGCCTGGACGGCGGCCCACCCGTGGGCGATCTGGATGAGCAGCTCATCGGCGCCGGCCTGCTGACCCCAGCGCCGGAGCAGGAACTGACCCAAGCCTGGCGCGACCGGCTGCCGCCCGAAGCGACGGCCGACGCCGGCGACCAGATGGCCGTGGTGCCCTTCGGCAGCAGCCATGTGGCGGTGACGGCGCTGGATGATGCCGCCTCCTGCACCAGCTTCAGCGTCCATTGGCTGGACACGGCCGGCAACGGCGGCCCCGCCCTGCCACCGCCCGAGACGCGGCCAGCCGATGGATCATCGGCCCAGGGGGCGGCCTATTGCTGGTCGGAAAGCGCCGGCTTCGGCCTGGACGCCACCGGCGCCCCGGTCTTCTTCGCCCAGGATTCCGGCCCCACCCGGCCCGTCGCCCGCCCCCAACGGACCACCGTCCGCATCCGGCCGGTGCGTCGCGACCGCTGGGGGGCCGCCTGCCGCGTGGAGGCGACCTACCAGACCGAGTTCCGCCTGGGCGACGGCCGCTGCGCCGCCGACGCCGACACCTGCCGGGCCCTGACCGAGGCGGCACCACGCTGGGCCACGGCCCTGGCCGCCAGCCCCTGGTCCACCGGCGCCGACCACCCGCCGGGCCGCCCCGACTATCCCGCCCTGGACGGCCTGACGCCGCACCACGGCCCCTTCGCCCCCACCTTCCTGGCCATCCCCCGCGTGAAAGGCTGGACCTACACCGGCCTGCCTAATTTCGAGGAGGAGGCGCCCCTGCTGGACTGGCGGAGCCCCGAGGGCCCGCTGGTGCTGCGCCTGTCACCCGGCATGCTGAACTGGCAGCCCGGCCCCATGATCCTGGCGGCCTGGCGGCAAGAGGGTTCCACCCTGGTACCCGTGGCGGCCTATGCCCTCAACCAGGTGCGGGTGGGGGTGCCGGCGGTGACCATGGCCCTCGGCCAGGGAAAGCCCTGACGCCTGAGCTCAACGCCCTGTGGCATTGTTGGCAGGAATGTTCAATTCTGGCGCTCCGTCTCCCCCATCGGTTGCCTGCCACCGTGAACCACCTTCCCGCCCTGATCACCGTCGCCCTGCTTCTTTCGGGCACCGCCCAGGCGGTGGCCGCCGGCCCCAGTTTCGACTGCGCGGCGGCGACCAAGCCGGCGGAGAAAGCCATCTGCGCCCACCCGGCATTAGCCGCGCTGGATGCGGATATCGCCGGCCTCTACAAGGACGCGCTCACCAAGGCCGGATCGGGCGCGGAGTCTCTGAAGACCGAGCAGCGACGGTGGCTGCAGGGCCGGGACAGCCTGTTCGTCCAGGATGGGCGGGCCCTGGATGCCAACGCACAGGCCGGCGTGGCCAAGGACACCTTGCCCGATTGGCTGGTCGCTCGCCGGGCAGCCCTGTCGGTGCTGGCTTCCCAGAAGACGCCCCTGCCCATCTGCGAGCGGGCCGCAGCCACCTTCCGCGTCCTGCATAATTTCAGGGGCGGCGTTCCGGACGGCACGCTCAAGGATCGGTTGCGGGTGGCTGGCCTATTCTCCGAGCCAGCACCGGAAAAGCCCTTGCCGGCCGAGCAGGTGGCGCGCATGTCCCGGATGGCCTACCAGCTGCGTGGTGAAACTGCGGATGAAGATGGTCAGGTCGACCCCATCGGCAAGGACTATGCCCTCGTCAGAATCGGCGTCACGGGCGCAATGTCCGCCTCCTGCACCAACTTCGTCGTCTTCCGGCGCACGCCGGATGGCACGGTGCAGGCGCTGCCCCTGCCGGATGGAACGGAGGACAACTTCTGTGACTACGGCCTGCATGAAACCGACTTTGACATGGTCACCCTGGCAGGCGACGCCGCCAACCATCCAGCGCTGGTGATGTGGAGCACCGGAAGCCTGAGCATTCGCCAGGCCCAAGGGGCGCACTGGAGCGACGCCTGCGACATCGACGTCACCTATGCCCAGGATTATTCCCTAACGGTATCCGCCTGCGACGGGGACGGGGCCACCTGCCAGTCCCTGAAGGACCATGCCCTGGAATGGTCTCGCATCTTCGGCGGGCCGGAGCCCGACACCAAAGGGCCTGGCCCTGGCTATCGTTTCCCCGGACTGGAAGACACGGCCATCGAGGTGGATGAGACGGTGATGCACAATCCGGTCCTGAACGCCTTTCCCAGCCTGGAAGGCTGGTCCTATTCCCAGGTGGAAGGTGGCCCCCACTATCTATGGCGCGGACCGAAGGAGACGCTGGTGGTCGGCATCAACGCCCTGTCCACCTCCCACGGCGATCCGCTCCATGACCTCCTGATCAGCGCCTGGCGCCACAAAGGCGAAAAGTGGGTGCCCGCCGCCGCCTTCATCACCAGCCCTGAGGATGTCGGCGCACCAACGGTGAAGGCCACCGTGACACCGGCCGAGGCGGAGAAGCCATGAGGAAGGCGGCAACTCCCATCGACAGATAACTAATCAAGCCGGTGGAGCCCATGTTCTGCCACGCGCCCAGGCTTCGACCCTAGATGCCAGGGACGGCTGGACCGGCAGCACGCCTATCCCAACCCAACCATTCCCCCACCGCCCCATTTTCCCACCCATTGACACCCGTGCCCTCGGGCGCGCACAGCGCGGTCTTCATGCAGAGGTGCGCCGGAAGACGCTGAGAGACGTGAAAACCCTTTGAAACTGATCCGGATCGTATCGGCACAGGGATGGGAACAGGGCCTGATCCTGTTTGGGAGCACACCTACATCCGCTTCGGCGATACCGCGACCACCCAGGTGTCACTTCAGGCCCTCGCCCGTGCGGGCCACCTTCTCATCCGTGTTGCCGTTCCAGATGACCAACCGCACAACGGACCGTGCGGCCGCATCCGGGGATGACAGAAGTTCCTGCACGGAGGCGTTGTCCGCGGCCATCTTGTAGCGCATCTCCAGACGGCGCCCGAATTCCACAATCATGCTGCCAATATAAACGACCTTGCCCTCTTCCACGGTGAAGGTCGGCGTGTCGGCGTTGGCGAAGCTGTCCTTGGAATACTCCCGGGCCACAACATAACCCGTCGGGGTGTAGGTCGATTTCACCCACGGGTAGGTCGCCATGAGGAAGAAGTTCTGATGGGTCTCGGTGCCGTCGTCATAGCCGCTGGCCTCGACCCCGGACAGGGCGTACCGGCCAGGCGGCAGCTGGAACACGCGGACGCCCCCCGTCTCCCGGCAAGGCCGCTCATCCAGGACGGAGCAGATGAACTGCACCTCGAAATGCTCCGTCCCCAGGAACTCCCGGCCATCCTTGGGCGGCAGCAAGGGCGTGACATGAACCAGCATCTGGCCGCTAGTGATCCCCAGGCGGTCCTTGCCATATTGCTGCACCGTCAGTCCCAGGATTACGGTCCCGGTTCCGGCCTTGGCCGAGGGAATATCCGAATGCGGCCGAAGGAAGGTATGGTTCGGCGCGCCCTGGCAAGCGGCGAGGACCAGCAAGCCCAACAGGCCAAAAACTTTTCTCATGTCGCCCCTGACCTTTTGTCCGCTCGTGGTTCCGATCAACGGCCGCCGTTGGCGTAATACAGCTTCGGCAGGTGCGGATCGTTGGTGACCCAAGGCTGGGCGACCATGCGGTCGGCCAAGCCGGTCTTGGCGAGGAACTGCCGCGCCTCCTGTTCATTGCTGGCGCGGTTCAGGGTCATTGCCTCGACCTTGGGGCCATCGCCGGACGGGGTGAGGACGAAGGTCCCGATGTAACTGACCTCTCCCCCACGCACCCGGAACAGCGGCGTGTCCTTACTGATCTGCCCCGCGCTTGGGAAATTGACCTGCCCCATGGACGCGGAGCCGACCGTTGAAATCGAAGAGAAATGGATCAGCGGGTACATCTCGTTGAATCGGGACACGGCGCCCAGGGCATAGGTTCCCGGCGGCAGCCGCATCAGCACATAGCGGACTCCAGGCTGGCAGGGATGAAAGACACCGCCGCAGCTGACCAACGTGCTGATGGGCGATCCCAGGCCCGCGCCGAACCCGAAACCGGCGCCGATTGGGAAAAAGGTCAACCGTTCCTGCAGGCCGCCGGACAGGCCGTCGTTTTCCGTGGCGATCCCCGCAACCACGGCACCCTCCAGCCCTTCCAGCGGCAAGGCCTTTCCCGGTTCCATAAGGCCGTAGCGCGGCGCCGGGGCGCAGGCGCCCACCAGCGCCAAAGCCAAGCTGAACAAGACGGATAAGCGCATGGTCGCCGCCCCCCTCTCAGTAAAGGCCCTTGGTCGTCCAGGCGACCTTCTCGTCCGAGTGACCGCCCCAGATCGGCGCCCGAATGAGGGCCCGCGCCGATACGTCGGGGGATGCCAGCAACTCCGCCACCGCGCTGTTGTCCGCCGCCATCCAATACCGCATTTCATAGGGCTGCGCGAAATCCATGACCATGCTGCCGATATAAGTCACCTTGCCCTCCTCCACCGTGAAGGTTGGGGTATCCCCATTGGCGAGGCTTTCCTTGGAATACTCCCGCCCCACCACCGCCTTATTGGGCGTGTAGATCACCTTGATCCACGGATACGTGGCCATTTCGAAGAAATTGGTGCTTCTGTCCGAATCATTGTTGACACCGAACGCGGCGACGCCGGCGATGGCATAACGGCCCGGCGGAAGCACGAAGACGCGGACTCCGCCAGTGGCCCGGCAAACCTTTTTATCGAAGATCGAGCACAGGAACTGCGCCTCATAATGCTCGGTGCCCAAGAACTCCTTGTCTCCCTGGGGCGGCAACAGGGGGGCGAAGTGCATCAGGACTTCACCGCTACGACTGTTGCCCAACGCCATGCCGAAGTTTTGCGCCGTCAGCCCCAGGACAACGGCCCCCGTGCCAGGCTTGAGGGAGGGCACATCCTTATACGGACGAAGCAACGTATGGTCCGGCCGTGCGGCACACGCCGCCAGAACTACCAACAAAAGAATGGACAAAATCCTGTTCATTATCAGGCGCCCCATATTCCCCATGCGCGCACACTGCCATGCCCTTCGGGCGGTTGCATTACTCATTTCGCAGCCCTGACCGGGCTGTCCGCCCAAACCATTCCCCCACCTCCCCATTTCCCGCCCCATTGACACCGCCGGCCCCGGGCGCGCACAGTGCGGCCTTCGTTCCAGGGGTGCGCCGGAGGGCGCTGAGATCCGCGGGTTGACGCGGGGACCCTTTGAACCTGATCCGGATCGTACCGGCGTAGGGATGGGAACAAGGGCCTTCGCGTATCGCCGTCATTCCGGCACACTCGCGCGCACGCCCTGACGGGACCGCGAAACCGAGCGGTCTTCCTCCCCCCTCCTCCGCCGTTGCCCCGGGTTGGCGACATGCGACGTGCCGCGCGCATCAACGGCCAGAGAGCCGCCGCGCCCGGACCACGGAGGAGCACGACCTGATGCCCGATACGATTAGCCCCACCGGGACCCCCGCCGCCCTTCCGGGTTCTGACGGCTTCGCCGTCACCACCGGCCCCCTGCCCGCCTCGCGCAAGGTGCACGTGGCCGGCACCCTGCATCCCGACATCCGCGTGGCGATGCGCGAGGTCGACCTCTCCCCCAGCGCCAATGAGCCGCCGGTGCGGGTCTACGACCCCTCCGGCCCCTACACCGACCCGGCGATCACCACCGACATCCGCTTAGGGTTGGCGGAATTGCGCCGCGGCTGGATCGAGGCGCGGGGCGATGTGGAGACCTATGAGGGCCGGGCCATCCAGGCGGTGGACAACGGCTTGAGGGAGGGCGAGAGCAGCCCCGTGCCGGTGTTCGACCGCGCCGGCCGCCTGCCGCTCCGCGCCAAGGCAGGCCCAGGGGGTGTCAAGGCCGTCACCCAGCTGGCCTACGCCCGCGCCGGCATCGTGACGCCGGAGATGGAATACGTCGCCATCCGTGAAAACCTGGGCCGCCAGGCGCTGGCGGACCAGCTGGAGCGGGACGGCGAGAGCTTCGGCGCGGCCATCCCGGACTTCGTGACACCGGAGTTCGTGCGGGATGAGGTCGCGCGCGGCCGCGCCATCATCCCCAACAACATCAACCACCCGGAAACGGAGCCGATGGCCATCGGCCGCAACTTCCTGGTCAAGATCAACGCCAACATCGGCAATTCGGCCGTCACCTCCTCCGTCGCCGAGGAGGTGGACAAGCTGGTGTGGTCCATCCGCTGGGGTGCGGACACGGTCATGGACCTGTCGACGGGCCGCAACATCCACACCATCCGCGAATGGATCATCCGCAACAGCCCCGTTCCCATCGGCACCGTGCCGATCTACCAGGCGCTGGAGAAGGTGAACGGCAAGGCCGAGGACCTGACGTGGGAGGTGTTCCGCGACACCCTGATCGAACAGTGCGAGCAGGGCGTGGACTACTTCACCATCCACGCCGGCGTGCGCCTGGCCCACATCCCGCTGACGGCGAAGCGCGTCACCGGCATCGTCTCGCGTGGTGGGTCCATCATGGCCAAGTGGTGCCTGGCGCATCACCAGGAGAATTTCCTCTACACCCGCTTCAATGAGATCTGCGAGATCATGAAGGCCTATGACGTGGCCTTCTCCCTGGGTGACGGCCTGCGCCCGGGCAGCATCGCCGACGCCAACGACGCCGCCCAGTTCGCGGAGTTGAAGACCCTGGGCGAGTTGACCCAGATCGCCTGGAAGCATGACGTGCAGGTGATGATCGAGGGCCCGGGCCACGTGCCCATGCACAAGATCAAGGAGAACATGGACCTGCAGCTGAAGTGGTGCGGCGAGGCGCCGTTCTACACCCTCGGGCCCCTGACCACCGACATCGCCCCCGGCTACGACCACATCACCAGCGCCATCGGCGCGGCGCAAATCGGCTGGTTCGGCACCGCCATGCTCTGCTACGTCACACCCAAGGAGCATCTGGGCCTGCCCGACCGCGACGACGTGAAGGTGGGTGTCGTCACCTACAAGATCGCGGCGCACGCGGCGGATCTGGCCAAGGGCCACCCCGCCGCGCGCCTGCGCGACGACGCCCTGTCCCGCGCCCGGTTCGAGTTCCGCTGGCGCGACCAGTTCAACCTGTCACTGGACCCGGAAACGGCGGAGAAGTTCCACGACCAGACCCTGCCCGCCGACGGCGCCAAGCTGGCGCATTTCTGCAGCATGTGCGGCCCGAAGTTCTGTTCCATGAAGATCAGCCAGGAGGTGCGCGACCTGGCCAATGTGGAGGGCGGCTTCGCGGAAGCGGAAAAGGGCATGGCCGAGATGTCGGAAGTCTTTCTGGCGCAAGGGGCGGAGATTTACCACACACCGTCCTGACGCCTGTTCCACCCCCGCCGGCCTTCACGCCGGCGGGGATTTACCTTTGACCGTCCCGATGCCGGCCAAGATGAGGTCGACGCCGGCCAGGAACTGTTCCCGATCGTCGTGCGCGCCCAGTTGCGGCGCCACCTGGCGCAGAAAGGGATACTGGGCCGGATCCAGCCGCGCCCATCCCCCGGCGATATCCGCCAGGGCGGCAGACCGGTCCGTCCCCGGCGCCTGCAGGCGGGCGTTCGCCGCGTTCTGCGTGGCGGCGCCGAAGATATAGGTCACCAGCGCCGACCAGGCGTTGAACCACGCCGCTTCCGGCACGCCCAGCGCCCACAGCCGACCGCCGATGGCCTCGAAAACGCGCAGCATCGCCGGCTGCCACGGCGCACGGGAAAACTGGGCGCCCACCCAGGGGTGGGCGTCGATGGCGTCGAATATCCCCAGCGCGATGACCCGGATCGCCTCGCGCGGCTCCACCCCATCGCCGCCACCATCGGACATGCTCCCCCCGGACATGGCCCCCCCAGACATGGCCTGGGTGACGACATCGTCCGTGGCCGCCGCCAGCAGGGCGTCCTTGTCGGCGATGTGCCAGTAGATCGCGCCGCTGCCGGTCGCCAGGCGCCGTGCCAACGCCCGGAAGGTCAGCGCGCCTTCGCCCTCCCCATCGAGGATGTCGATGGCGGCCTGGACGATCCTTTCCTTGGAGAGCGCGTCGTTGCGCCGTTCGGTCCTGATGGTCATGCGACCATCTTGACAGGACTGGAACGTTGTTCCAATTAATAATCATGGAACGCCGTTCCAGTCTCTTGAAAGAGCCCCTGATGACAACACCCGTCACCATCGTCGGCGCCGGCCTGGGCGGCTTGGTCCTCGCCCGCGTCCTGCACCTCCACGGCATCCCAGCCACAATCTATGAGGCCGAGGCGGCGGCGAGCGCCCGCACCCAGGGCGGGATGCTGGACATCCACGAACAGGACGGACAACTGGCGTTGAAGGCCGCCGGCCTGCACGACCAGTTCCGCGCCCTGATCCACCCAGGCGGGCAAGCGTCACGGGCGCTGGACCCGCGAGGCAGGGTGCTGCTGGACCATCCCGATGACGGCGCCGGCGGACGGCCCGAGGTGCTGCGCGGCGCGCTGCGGCGCCTCCTGCTGGACAGCCTGCCGGCGGGAACGGTGCGGTGGGGCCGGAAGCTTGCCAGCGTCGCGACCCTGGGCGGCGGGCGGCACACGCTCACCTTCACCGACGGGTCGTCCATGACCGCCAGCCTGCTGGTCGGGGCCGACGGCGCCTGGTCCAAGGTACGGCCACTGCTGTCAGACGCCCGCCCCGTGTACGTCGGCACGACCTTCATCGAGAGCTATCTGGGCGACGCCGACTCACGGCACCCGGCGACGGCCGAGGCGGTGGGCGGCGGGGGGCTGTTCGCGCTGATGCCGGGCCGGGGCATCTTCGCCCATCGCGAGCCGGGCGGCATCCTGCACGCCTACATCGCCCTGAAGCGGCCAGCCGACTGGATCGCCGCCATCGACTTCGCCGACGCCGCCACCGCGCGGACCCGTGTCGCCGCCGAGTTCGAGGACTGGACGCCGGCGCTGACCGCCTTGATCACCGACAGCGACGGCCCGCTGGTGCCGCGCATGCTCCACGCCCTGCCAAACGACCACCGCTGGGATCGCGTGCCCGGCGCGACGTTGCTGGGCGACGCCGCCCATCTGGCCCCGCCGGCGGGCGAGGGAGCCAACCTGGCGATGCTGGACGGCGCCGAGCTAGGGGCCGCCATCGCAACACACCCCGGCGACATCGAGGCGGCGCTGGCCGCCTATGAATCCCGGATGTTCCCGCGCAGCGCGGTGGCGGCCGTGGGCGCGCACCGCATCTTGAATCTCTGTCTCGGTGACGACGCGCCGGCCGGGCTGCTCGACTTCTTCGCGGGCGCGTTCTCACGCCGGGGCTGACAGCTCATCCTCGATCTGGCGGCACAGCGCCGCGATGACGTCGTAATCCACCGCCGGTGACCGGCCGGGCGCCGGTTCGCCCACCCGGGTCAGCGCCACATAGCCGCCCTGGCGGATGCCGTTCGCGGTCTCATCCAGCACGGTGGTGCTGAACTGGGTGGTGGGCTCGATCTGGCTGCGCTGGCGCCAATGGTTCCAGCTGTCGATGAAGACCAGCCGCTCACCTTCCGGGAAATGCTGCGCCACGTGGGTCAGGGCGCCGGCCAGGAAGCGGCGATAGAGCACGGACGAGGTGCTGGCCAGCAGGGTGGCCCCGCCCCGGGGATGGTCGGGCCAGTCGGCATAGTCCAGCACAACCCGGGGGAAGACCTTCCCCCGGGTGGGCCGGTCCACCATGCGGCTGTTCACGAACTGGGCGTAGTTCATGATGGTGTCGTCGAACATGCCGCCGTCGGCCTGCCCCGCCTCCGCCTGCAGGAAGGTGTAGCCGTTCAGCAGCTCCGCCGGCTTGCACGAGCGCCACTGCGCCGGGCTGGGGTCCAGCAAGGCGTCGAAGCCGGCGTCCAGCAGGCCGCCGCGCGCCTCCGCCGCCGTGGCGACGAGGTAGATGCCGCCCAGGCCCGCCGCCTGCGCCGCCCGCCGCAGCAGGGCGACCGTCCGCGCCGGATCGGGCAGCTTGTAGGGCTCGTTCACCACCAGCACCTGGCGCCCATCGGCCACCAGGGGGCTGAAGCCAGAGATGGCCGCCATCAAGGCCGCCGCATCGTCGGCCGCGGCATCCTCATCCAGCAGCGGGGCGGGCGCCGGCGTCCAGCGGAAGGCCAAGCCGAAATCATCGTCGCACCAGGGATCCAGACAATCGGCGCCGGTCAGGTAGCCGTCGGCGAAGCGGTGGCAGTCCAGGACGAAACCGCCGATGCCCGCCGACCGCGCCACCGCCACCACCCGCCCCGCCGCCGCCGCGTCCGCCAGGTCATAGCGGCCCAGCGCCTTGCCCGGTTGCAACAACGGGCTGTGGTGGCGACGGGCGGGATAGGCCGCCAGGGCGGTCTGCCAGGGATCGCCCCCGCCCAGGGCCTGCCACAGCGGGCCGGAAAATTGGAAGCGGGCGTCGAAGAAGGCGAGCACGCGCAGGTTCAGGGGCGGGATCATGCCGCGTCTCCTCGCAGGGGGATGGCGGCGGGGCCGTAGGCCTCCGCCGCCACATCCAGGATGGCCGCCACCAGATCGGCCGGCGACGGGTGATTGTGGCAGTCTGGGCCACTGTCGAGCGGACAGCCCTTGTAGCCGCCGCAGGGGTTGCACGGCCGGGGGGGCGGCGGCAGGCGATAGCCTGGACGCCGGGGCGCATCGGAATTGCCGGGAAAGGTGGGGCCGAACACCGCGACAGTGGGATGGCCCAGGATCTGGCTGGCGAAATGCAGTGGGAAGCTGTCGACGCTGACGATGACGTGATGGTCGCGGATCAGCGCGGCCAACGCGGCCGTGGTGCCTGCGGTGGCCGGGGTCGCGCCATCGGCCACGGTGTCGAGCGCATCCAGCACGGTGACCTGGACGCCCAGGCGCACCAGCGCGCGGACCAATATCCGCCGGTCGTTCACCGGGTAGGTCTTCAACGGCCAGCCGCCGGACATTTGCATCAGCACACGCAAGGGGCGCTGTGGCAGGCCGCAGCGGCTATGCACCGCTGGGGCGCGGCGATACAGCGTGTCATCCAGCGTGGCCACCGGATCGCCCAGGCTGAACCGCGCGTGATCCACTAGGTTGAAGGGCGTACGCGAGTAGGATTTGGAGAATCGGCAATAGACCATGAAGGTGCCGGCCAGAACATCGGCGTCGATGTGCGCCAGACTGTCCAGGAAATAGCGGCCATCCGACATGTCGCCCGTCCGGCTGACGGGCGGAATGTCCAGCACGATGGGCTCCAGCCGGTTGCCGCAATCCTGGAAAATGTCGAGATAGTCGCGGCAGACCACCTGGCGCTGGAAGGCCAGCACGCCCGGAGGCACCAGGCGGGACGCCAGGCTGAAGAACAGCACGTCGCCGGCATGGTTGGGATGGTGGGCGGCGAAGGGCAGCCGGCGCCAGTCGTCCCGGGTGCGGATCAGCCGCACGGCGTTGGCGCACTGCGCGTGCCAAGCGGCCAGGTTGTCACCCAGGATATAACCCTGGGCCGTGATCTTGGGCAGCGGATGGAGGGAGGCCAGTGGCGTCCGGCGGCGGGGCACGATCTGGCCGGTCAGCTGGGACAGCAGTTGCGCATCCGTCGCCGCCCGGTTGGCCGACAACAGGCAGAGGAAGCGACCCAGCCCCTGGTCGAACAGGCTGCGCGGCAGGACGTAGGCGACGGGAAACGTTTCCGCGTCGGTCAGCACAGCGGGACAGCGCAAGGCCTCCCCGCTGCGCAGCAGGGTGGCCAGCCGGCCGCCCCGTGATGCCACCAGGGGGTTGCTGACCACCACGGCGTCGGCATCCGGCACCTCGGCCAGGGTGCGGCGCGCCACCTCCCACACCATGCGTCCCGGGGGCGAGGTGGCGCTGTCCAACAGGTCCCGGGGGGTGAGGGCCCCCATGGAATAGCGGAAATCGAACGATGTCAGCCGCCCGCCCGTGATCGCCACCCCGCCCAACATTATGCGGCGTCACCCTGGGTCACGGCGGCACCCAGGCCGTGCGCCTGGTGCGCGCGGCCATAGGCCTCATGCGCCAATTCCAGGACGGCGGCGACCAGCTGCGCTGGGCGCGGCTGGTTGGTGCATTCCCGGATCATCAGCAGCGGGCAATAGTCCAGACAACCGCAGGGGCCGCAAGGCAAGGCGGGAGCCGGCAGGCGATAGGCTGGGCGCCGGGGCGCGTCGGAATTGCCGGGCGCCGTGCAGCCGAAGACGGCCACGGTGGGATGGCCCAGGACCTGGCTGGCGAAGTGCAGGGGGAAGCTGTCGACGCTGACAAAGACATGATGGTCGGCCAGCAGGGATCTGAGCGCGCTCGTGCTGCCGGCGGTCACCACCGTGGCGCCATCGGCCGCCGCTTCGGGCTGGTCGATGACCGAGACCTCGCACCCCAGATCGCACAGCGCCCGGATCAGCACCCGGCGATCCTTGGCCGGATAGGTCTTGAGATCCCAGCCGCCGGTCAGCTGCATCAGGACCCGCAAGGGGGTCGGCGGCGGACTGGCGCGGTGCTGGGGCTGGCCCAGCGCCGGCGCGCGGTTGTACAGGGTGTCGGCGAAGGTGGCCACCGGATCGCCCAGGCTGAACCGCGCATGGTCGATCAGGTTGAAGGGCGACTTGGCGTAGGCCTTGGAATAGCGGGAAAAAACGATGAACGTCTCCTCCGCCACACCGGGGGGCAGGTGGGCCAGGCTCTCGACGAAATAGCGGCCGTCGCCCACATCGGTGTTGCGGGGCGCCGGCGGAATGTCCAGCACGATGGGTTCCAGCCGGTTGCCGCAATCCTGGAAGATGTCCAGGTAGCTGTGGCATACCACCTGGCGCTGGAAGGCCAGCTGCCCGTCCGGCACCAGCCGCGACGCCAGGCTGAAGAACAGCACGTCGCCGGCATGGTTGGGATGGTGGGCGGCGAAGGGCAGCTGGCGCCAATCGTCCCGCGTCCGCATCAAGGTGACGGCATTGACGCACTGGACCAGCCAGGCCTCCAAGTTGTCGCCCAGGACATAACCTTGGGGCGTGCTTTCCGGCAGGGTTCCGACGGCGCGCAAGGTGCTGGTCCGCCGCGGCACGAAGCCGCCGCCCGTCAGCCGGGACAGGAGCTGCGCATCGGCCGCCGACCGGCTGACCGACAGCAGGCAGAGGAAGCGGCCCAGCCCCTCCTCGAACAGCTGGCGCGGCAGGATGTAGGCGATGGGGAAGGTCGCCTCGTCCGTCACCACCGCCGGGCAGGTCAGCGCCCCCCCCTTCAGCACCAGGCTGGCCAGGCGGCTGCCGCGGATGGGAAGGATGGGATTGCTGACCACCACCGCGTCCGCCGAGGGACAAGCGGCCAGGGTGCGCCGCGCCACTTCCCAGACATAGCGGCCGGGTGGCGAGGTGGCGCTGTCCAGGATGTCGTTGGCCGTCAACAAGCCCGTGGAGAAACGGAAATCGAAAGACTCCACCCCGTCCGCCGTGATCGCCAAGCTGCTCAGCATCGCCGCCCCCACCACACCGAGCGCGGCACCCACCCCCGGCGCGCCATCGGCAAAAATAGATTCAATTGTCGCTACACGGACAAGATGGCCAAAGCAGGCGCGCTATTTCCGCAACCGCCAACGGACGCCGTGCCGTTGGTCCCGTCGGCGCTTTGTCGCCACACTGCAACGATCGGGGGAATATCGGGGGCGGGGCGGCCAGATGACGGCGGTCAGCAAGGAACGGTTGATGGTGTCGCCGGATTTGGCGGCATTGTTCGCACAGGCGCAGCGCCATGACCGCGCCGGACGCCTGGCGGAGGCGGAAAAGCTGTGCCGCGTCATCCTCCGCCGCCTGCCCAATGAAACCTCGGTGCTGTACCTGCTGGGTGTCGTTCTGTGCCGCAGCGGCCGGCTGGAGGATGGCGCCCAGGCGTTGGCCAGCGCGGTGACGTCCCAGCCGGACAACGTCGCCGCCCTGCGCGCCCTGGGCGACGCCTTTCACGAATTGGGCCGCCTGACGGACAGCGCCACCACCTACCAGCGCATCCTGTTCCTGCAGCCGGGCGATGCCGACGCCCATCTGCGCCTGGGCCTGTCGCGGCAGGCCATGGGCGACCTTTCCGGCGCCGTCGCCGCCTTCCGCATGGCCGCCGCCTTGGCACCCGCCGACCCCGAGATCCGCGTCACCCTGGGCATGGCGCTGGAAGCCATCGGCGACAAGGCGGCGGCGCTGACGGCCTATGCCGACGCCATCCGCCGGGACGCGGACAACGCCATGGCTTTTCTGGGCCTGGGCAACGTCCTGGCCGACCAAGGCCGCCCGGCGGACGCCATGGCCGCCTATGCCCGCGCCCTGAATCTGGCGCCCGACTGGCCGGACGCCCTGACCAACCTGGGCCTGCTGCTGCAGGCCGATGGCCGGGTGGAGCAGGCGCTGGCCCTGCACCAGCGGGCCGCCGATCTGGCGCCCGACGCCGCCAACATCCATGTCAACCTGGGGACGGCGCAACAGCTGGCGGGCCAAGGGGCGGCGGCGGTGGACAGCTACCGCCGCGCGGTAGGCCTGGCGCCAGACGAGGCGACCTATCTGTCCAACCTGGGCCAGGCCCTGGCGGAACAGGGCCAGGTGGCGGAAGCGCTGGCCATCCACGCCCAGGCGGCGGATCTGGCCCCGGAAAACGGCGTGGTGCGCTTCAACCAGGCGCTGGCCTGGTTGCTGGCCGGCGACGACGCCCAAGGCTGGCCCGCCTACGCCTGGCGCTGGCGCGGTGGTGTCAGCGACCTGGTGGATCGGGGTTTCCCCGTGCCGGAATGGCGGGGGGAGCCTTTGGCCGGCCGCACCCTGCTGGTGCACGCGGAACAAGGATTGGGTGACACCCTGCAATTCGTCCGCTTCCTGGCACGCCTGCCGAAGGACGGGCATCTGGTGCTGGAGGTGCAGCCGCCGCTGCTCGCCCTGCTGCGCGCCGGGCTGACGCCGCCGGATGTCACGGTGGTGGCCCGGGGGCAGTCCCTGCCCGCCTTTGACCTGCATCTGCCGCTGATGAGCCTGCCGGCAGCACTGGGCATCCAGGACGCCGCGGACTTGGCGGCACCCGTGCCCTATCTGACGGCCGGCGCCGCACGGCCGGCCACTTGGCGCGGTCCCCTGGGCCAGGACGGCATCTCCGTGGGATTGGCCTGGTCGGGCAATCCACGGCACCGGGCGGACCGGCTGCGCAGCATCCCGCTGGCCGCCCTGGCGGCGCCCTTGGCCGGCGTGGCGGGGGTGACGCTGTGCGCGGTTCAGAAGGACCGCCGGCCTGGGGATGCGGAGGTGCTGTCAGCGCTGGGGGTGATGGACGCCCCTCTGGAGGATTTCAGCGAAACCGCCACCTTGCTGGCCGGGCTGGACCTGGTGATCACGGTGGATACGGCGGTGGCGCACCTGGCCGGCGCGCTGGGCCGACCGGTGTGGCTGCTGCTGCCCTTCGCCCCCGACTGGCGCTGGCGCCTGCACCGCGGCGACACGCCGTGGTATCCAAGCATGCGGCTGTTCCGGCAGGAAACGCAGGGGGACTGGATGTCGGTGATCGCCGAGGTGTCGGCGGCGCTGGCGGCCGAGACACCGGATGTGGGCAGAACCATATCGGCGGCCTGAGATTTCAACCCAGGCCGCAAGTCCCGAGCGGAAGCGCCGGAAGCGACGGCGGGATCAATGCCCGCTCGGCATGTTGTGGGCCTTCTCCGTCAGGTAATCCATCAGCGCCAGCAGGACGCCGGAGGCCACGAAGACCACGTGGATGACGGTGGACCACATCAGGTCTCGGTCGCTGTAGTCGCTGACGCTCATGAAGGCGCGCAGCAGCTGGATGCCGGAGATGGCGACGATGGAGGCGATGAGGCGCAGCTTCAGGCCTCCGAAATCCACCTCCCCCATCCATTCCAGGCGATCGGCGTGATTGGCCACGCTGATCTTGGAGACGAAGTTCTCATAGCCGGCGAAGATGACCATCAGCACCAGATTGGCGATCAGCGACAGGTCGATCAGCGACAGCAGGCCCAGGATGATCTCATGGGACGTGGCGTTCGCCAGGTTGGAGATCAGCTCGTACAGCTCATGGACGAATCCGGCCAGCGGCAGCAGCAGGGCCACCACCAGCCCGAGATAGAGGGGGGCGAGCAGCCAACGGCTGGCGAAAAGCACGCTTTCAATCCACCGGTCCATGAGCGTCCTTCCAGGGGCGGTTGGCCAAGGCGACAGGCAAAGGCTTGATGGGGCGACCTTAACCGATTCCGGCGGCGGATTTCGACCGCATTGTCGCCCTGGCCCCTCGGCCCCTGGGGGAGCGCTACATGCCGCCCGGACCACCGCCCATGCCGCCACCGGGGCCACCCATGCCGCCGCCCGGACGACCGCCACCACCCATGCCGCCGCCGGGGCCGCCGCCACGACCGCCGCCGCCGCCCGGCTCCTGCATGGTCAGGTCGACCTTCTCGATCTCCTCCAGCGTCAGCAAGTTGTCATGGTTGGCGTCGATGACCTCGAACAAGGCGCGGGCGTAGGCGCGGAATTCATCGCGGGTGACGCGAAAATCCACGTTGGTGTCAGCCGCCATGATGGGGTCGACCCCGCCGCGGCCACCGCCGCCCATACCGCCCATACCTCCCTCCATACCGCCACCGGGGCCGCCGCCGGGACCACCGCTGGGCGCGCCTTCCGGCGGGGTACCGTCGGGACCACCCTGCCGGGGCGGGCCGCCCGGCGGGCCGTCGTGGCCCAGCTGTGCCATGCGGTCGGCCTGGCGCACCTTTTCCAGTTCGGTGACGTTCAGGGCGCCATCGCCATTCAGGTCATAATGGTTGAAGACGGCATCGGCCTCCGCCTGGAACTCCTCGCGCGACAGCTTGCCGTCCTGGTTGGTGTCCACACGGATGAACCAGGCGCGCAAGGCGACCTTGGCCGCGTCCTCGGACGTGGTGCGCCCCAGCGTCTGGCCCAGCGGCGTGGTCACATTGTAAAAGGTTTTATGGCTGGAGCATGCGGCCGTCAGCACCAGCCCCCCCAGCAGAACCGGACGGATCAGCGCCGAGGGGCGACAGGTCGGGAGGCGGAACGGCGGGGGACGGTGCATCGAATGTTCCTTCACGTTGCGCGGAGCGCGCGGTCACAGTGCGCGGAGCGCGCGGTATCAAGCGGTCCAGACCCGGGCCAGGCACGTGAGGGTCGGTCATGGCGACGGCCCCGGGGAAAGCGGCGGGTGGTCGGTTCTTTCACGCGCCAAGGCAGGCGACCTGTCGGGTTGCGGCTGCCAGGGCGACCCCGCCGACAGCATGGGTTGCCTACCCCCGTTGGTAAACAACGCTTTTACAACATCCCCCAAATGACAAAGCCGCCATGCGCACGCGACAACAGGGCGGATGATTTTCCGATTTTGGCCCGCTGGCCGCGCCGGTATGGTTAAATGGACGGCTGGGGAGACAGGTTCGACCCGGCTCATCCGTATTGAGCATGCGCCCGCATGCACGTGCCCGATGCGGCATCCCGCCCCTGCGGCCGGTTCCGGCCGTTCCTAGTCCCGTTGCTGGAGGCATCCTCCCGATGCTGCGTCCCGGTTTCCCCTCCGTCTCCCCCTCGGCCCGCGCCCCCCGACGCTTCGGTTTGAAGGCGGCCGCCCTGTTGGGCTTGCTGGCCCTGCCCCTGGTGCCGCCAACCGCCGCCCACGCGCAGGAGGCGGCCATGCCCGCCGCCCCGGCTGATGGGGGTGGCGCCAACCGCACCGAGGTCGCCGAGGCCAAGACGGCGGAGGCGCGCGCGGCCATCGCCGCCGCCCAGGAGGAGGACGCCAACGACCCGCTGGAAGGCATGAACCGCGCCATCTTCTGGTTCAACGAAGGCGTGGACACGGTGCTGCTGCGTCCGGCGGCCAAGGTCTACCGCACGGTGATGCCGGACTTCGCCCAGACCGGCATCCGCAACGTGCTGTGGAACCTGCGCTCTCCCCTGACGCTGGCCAACAAGCTGCTGCAGGGTGACTGGGACGGGGCCGAGGTGGCGACGGAGCGGTTTTTCATCAATTCCACCATCGGGCTGGGCGGCCTGGTCGACGTGGCGGGCGATCACGGCCTGACCTACGAGTATGAAAGCTTCGACCAGACCCTGGCGGTCTGGGGCGTGCCGGAGGGTTTCTACCTGATGCTGCCCTTCCTGGGCGCCTCCACCGCCCGCGACGCCGTGGGCTTCGGCGTCGAGGCCTATGCCGACCCGGTGTCGCGCTACCTGGGGAACACCCATGACACCTGGGCCAGCTACACCCGCGCCGGCGTCTACGCCGTGGACCTGCGCGCCCAATACCTGGACGTGCTGGACGACATGAAGCGCAACAGCGTGGACTACTACGCCACCATGCGCTCGCTGTACCGCCAGCGGCAGAACAACTATATCCGCAACGGCAAGGTGGATCCGGACCAGTTCCCCTCCATCCCCGACTACGACAGCAAATAGCCTTTCCCTTTCGAGATAGAGACGGCTTATCCCAAGGGCTGGTGTGCGGGGCGAATCGCACACCAGCCCTTGTGCATTTTTGTCCATGGTGCCAAGGTCATTGTGATCACAAACATGCCGGGCGCCGCGGGTGATCCGCCCGCAATGGTCCCGGTTTTGATTAGTGGGAACAAGACCCCCCGAAGACGGGGTCACGCATGAGGACAGACCCCACCATGCCGCTCACCCGCCCCCAGACGGCGTCCTTGCCGGTCGGCGACCTGACCTTGGACATGGGCCCCCAGCTGGATATGGACCGCTACGTTCCGGCCTTCCTGAACACCATCGCCAACAAGCTGTCCAGCGGCGCCTCCCGCCTGTACTTCAAGCACTTCGGCATCGGGGTGGTGGAGTGGCGCATCATGGTCCATCTGGTGGCGGAACCGTGGTGCACCGCCGCCCGCATCTGCCAGATCATCGGCATGGACAAGGCGGCCGTCAGCCGCAGCTACGCCCTGATGGAGGATCGCGGCCTGATCCAGCTTCGCCCGGCGGAGCCCCGGGGACGCGAGGCCGCCCTGACCGTGGCCGGCCGCGACCTTCACGACCGCATCCTGGTCATGGCCCTGGAACGGGAGCGCCGACTGCTGGCGGACCTGAGCCCGCGGGAGGTCGACACCCTGATCAGCCTGTTGGGCCGATTGCTGGCCCGCATCCCCCACGTCAACGCCTACGACCCCTCGCCCGAGGAATTGGGCGGCACGGCGCCAGAGCGGCCGGCCTGAGGCGCGGCCCCATGCGGCTGTAACAAACAAGCCCAACCACCAGCCAGATTTGGCCCCATCGGGAACACAATCCGGCGTCATCAATATCCGCAGGGCACATCCTGGTACATCCCAAGCCCGCGTACCAAACCACCAAGTTTCACCGAGACCGGAGCCCCAGCGCCGGTAGATGACGCCGCCCCGCCACGGTCCTTGGACCGTGCGGGAACCTTGCCCTGATCTTCGGGGTTGAAGGGCGGTGTGGCGCGCCCCGCCCGGGGCCCGGCTAATCGACGACGAAGGAGATGGACATGCGGATGCATTTGCTTGCGGCCACGCTGTTGGCCACCGGTCTGATCGGCGGCACGGCTTTCGCCCAATCCGTCACTGGCGCGAACGACATTGTCGCCCCGCCCGAGGCCAACGCCCCGCCCCCGGCCCCGATGGGGGATGAGGGCGCCATCGGCCCGGTGACGACGACCACCACAACGTCGACCACCTCTTCCAGCTATCAGGGCACCACGGTCATCGTGCGGCCCAAGGGCATGATGTCCACCGGCACCGGCAAGGTGAACACCGCCATGAAGCCGGGCGACACCGTGCCGAAGCCCGTCTGCCTGGAAGGTACCGACCCGCACGTCTGGACGGCGCCCGTGGTGTTCGGCATGCCGCAGGGCGCCGGGCAGGTGCAGGGCATCGACACCTGGGTGGAAGATCAGGGGGGCAAGTGGGTGATCAAGTCGGCCCTGCGCGCCGGCGAGGGCGACGCCGCCGTCAGCGACCAAGGCCAGGGCGGTTGGGTCGAGGTCAGCACCATGTGCACCGCGCCCGGCGTCACCGACAGTGAGCGGGCGCCCACCCTGCAGGCCGCTTCGGCGTCCCAGGCGGCGATGCGCTGACGCCCCTGAAAAGGCCGTACCCCCGTCCATCCGTGACTATCCGCGTGATATCAGGGGCGGCCTTTCCCGAACACCGTTGAGTGACCGACACTGAGGCCGGCCGCGGTTCCGATGGAACCCGGCCGGCCTCAGCCGTTTGGGGACCGGCATCCGGATGGGCCAGGCAGGCGCCGGCGGTTGCGACCGCGCTCCATCACAGGTCAGCGGCCAGTGTCGGGGTGTTCACTTTCCCCCGAAATATCATTTCCCCAAGCGTGTGGATGCCCAGTTTTTCACGGGCACGCTCCCGATGCTTGCGGACGGTCAGCGGGCTGATGTCCAGCAGACGGGCGATCTCCTTGCTGGTCAAGCCGGCGACGACATGGCGGACCACTTCAGCCTCGCGCGGGCGCAACGCGTCCCAGACCAGCGGATCGGCAGCCGCGATGGCCGGCCCCGGACCGACGGCGGCGCCCGCGTGGGCGATCAAGCGGGCGGTCGAATTGAGCCCCAGCTTGCGCATGATGCTGGAGCGGTGCTTGCGGACGGTCAGTTCCGCGATGTCCAGCTTGGCGGCGATTTGCCCGCTGGACAGGCCACGCCCGATCAGGTCGAGGATTTGGGCTTCACGGTGGGTAAGGGGCGACGACATGTCGGTTGGCTCCCAGGTGGTTCGTGATGGCCGCGACGCTTGGGCGCCAACGGCCCGACCACCATGCCCCTCGTGGGAAGAGTTCTTCCTTCCGTTATCTTTCCCCCAGTTAACATATTGATATAAAATGATAATACGTCACTTAGGTCGCCCTGCGATCCATTCGCGGAAGGGCACCCGGTCTCCCCCCGGGGACGCATATCCTGGGGACGCACCGCCGCCCGTCGACACTCGGCGGCGGTCATTGACCTTCAAACGCGCCGTATCACCCAGCAACGTCTCGCGCCATAGTCCCGCCTTGAACTTTTGCGCGTGTTAATATATAAAATAATCTTATGGAGGGTGTTCTTTGCTGAGGCCCTTGGCTTTAAATCTTTAGCGGTATGTATCTTTTAAATTCGTCTCAATAAACATCGCGCCAAGCTGGAGTCAAAAATCATGACGCAAGCTCGCCAGTACGTCTCCAAAAAGACCTTGCCGATAAAGGTCCACCTCTGTGTGGATAAGAACGCGGCGCCGGGAACCGCGCCGGTATGGTATTTCAACGACATGACCGCTGACGTCATTTCCATAGGCGTCGGGATTCGATACGGCCATATCCAGTTCGAGCTGACGGAGAAGAGCGCGCGATCCTTCATCTTCACCGGCGCGACCATCCAATCAAGCTGCGACGACCTTAAGGTCGCCTGCGTCGAAGAGACTTACATCGTCGTCGACAATGACCAGCAGAATCGAAACCACGTCGGCAAAATCATCCTTACCGTCGCCACCAAGGAAACCGCGTCGGGATCAAGCCCCCTGACCTTCACGTCACCGGACCCTGAAGTCACCAATACGGGTGAAAACGGCTGAGCGCGATGTGGCCGGCATCGCACCCTCAATGTCCTCATCGAGGTGGAAACCGCACCCACGCAAAATTTCAGGACCTACAGAGCGATTGGCACCCCGACGGGTGGTGATTGCTGCAAAACCTGGATGCCAGAAGGCATGATCAGCAAGAAGTACGGGAAGGGGGGAGCGGCGATTAACCAGAACTCCCCGTCCCGCACCTCAACCCGCGACGTTCATCCGACCGAGATTGTCATCATCCGGTCGCCATGAAATCCTCTCAGGCTTTCGTTACAGGAGGGGGCGCCTCCCAATCTCCGGTATTGGTCACCTCGGGGTCCGGGCTCTCAAAGCTATCTTCATCATAGCCATTGCCGTAAGGGGCGACCACGCCATCAAGAGTAGCGACGGTAAACGTGAGGCCACCGACCGTCACGTGATGATTCTCTTGCGTATCTGAAATTATGACACAGTCGTCTGTTATGGATTTTACTTCAAGATCTTCGTACTCGTCGCCGTGATCGTCGCACTTCCTTACCAAGTCAACGTCCAAAAATCTAAATTTGCTTTTTGTATATGAATCCATCTGAAAATTTATTTCAGATGTGGAAATATTTGCCATAATATCTAGATTGTCTCCAGCAACGCCATTATAGTACCATACAAGCTTGGTTAATTTACCCTCATCTACCTGCTGTATGTGGACTATCACATCAACCGCAGACCCTTTAACTGAAACATGATCTGTCATGGTCGCCTAATCCTTCTGGCTGGTTAGAAATTCCTGGAAATCCGGATCCCGATACCCCATCCGTTCCAGGGCGGTGAGACTGGGTGTGGCCCCCTGGCGGTCACCCGCGCACATGGCGGCGCGAACCCAGGGGTCCAGGATGCGAAAATCGGCGCTGGACCGCGCGGCCGCGCGCAGCCTGCTCGCCACTTCCTGGCAAATGCCTTCAGCGGCGGTGGCATCTCCCCGCCGCCGCAGCGCGTCGGCACGGGCCAACTGGATGGCCGACAACCGCGCCTCATCCCACTGATCACGACCGCCCATGCCATCGAGCATTTCCTTAGACCTAGTCAGCATGGTCTCCGCCTGGTCCAGACGGCCATCGCGCATGGACATCCGAGCGCGCAACAGTAGGGCCCAGGCCTGCTGCCGACGCATGGAGGAACCCGCTGCTCCGGCTTTCGTCATCTGGTCGATGTCATACTGGGCCGCCGTCAGCTCGCCGACGGCGACATCCACCTGCCCCAGCGCCAGCGCCGCCTCCACCCGGCCCAACCTCAGGGCAATCCGCTCCGTCAGCCAACGCTGATTGTTGGGCTCCTTGCGTATTATGGCGTCGATCGCTTCGGCGGCCCCGTCGAGCCCGGCCAGCGCCTCGTCCGGCCGGCCCTGCGCCAGCAGCAACGAAGCCTTGAGCTTGTCGGCCAGCGCCATGCGATAGGTCCAGACCGGGGCGGCGGGCTCGGCCGCCTGCAAGCGGTCCAGCACGTCATGCTGCTGATCGTATAGGGTGGTGGCCACCGCCAGACGCCCCCGCTGGGCTTCGGCGTTGGCCAGCCAGGACAGGCTGTTGGCCAACTCGGCGGCCAGCGTCCTATCCTCCGGGCGCCGTTCAAGCGCGCGGCGCTTCAGGGCGATCGACGTCTCGAAGCCGGTCACCGCCGCATCCACCTCCCCCTGCCGCAATTGCAGGGTGCCCAGGCTGCTCAGGGCATAGGACAATTCCACCCAGCCATCGGGCTCCTCCGGCGCCAAGGTCATCCGGCGCTGGGCATGGTCGCGGTACTGGGTGAAGCGCCGCTCGGCCTCATCGATCCGGCCCTGGTCCAGGGCGATCTGCCCATACCAGAAGGCGACGGTGCCCAGGGTCTTCAGCAATTCCGGTTCAACCGGACCTTGGGCCAGATTGGCCCGCAGCAGGGCGTCGGCCCGGTCCAAGGCCTTCAGGGCGGCATCAAGATTGCCCCGGGCGCGATCAACGTCGGCCAGGGTCTGCAAGGCCTTGGCCTGGCGCAAGCGGGAGGCGGCGGGAACCTGGCCGGCATCATCCACCGTCAGATATCCCAGGGCCTTCTGCGCCACCCCGTCCAACACGTCGAGGCGCCCCAGGGGCCGTAATTTCTCAGCCAGGTCGCCCAGCATGTAGTCCACCAGGTCTTCCGCCCCATGCAGGCGCAGGGCGGCGACGCTCTCCGCCTGCCGGGCGCGGAAGCCGAGGAAAAGCGCCACGGCCGCGATCACCGCGAAGGCGACGGAAACCGCCAGCCGCCAGCGGTCGGCCCGGCGCGCCTGGCGGATGGAGGCGGTGATCAACGCCTTCGCCTCCGCGCTCAGGGGCACGGCGGCGCGCGCCAACAGGTCACGCGCCTCCTCCAGCGGCTTGCCGGCGCGCAACAGACGGTCGGCGCGATGGCCCTCCCCCTCCCACTGCCGCGCCAGTCCTTCGAGCTGGCCCCGGGTGCGCAAATCCTGCTGATGGGCGGCGATCCAGGCCACGGCGCGCGGCCATTGCCGCAGCAGCGCCTCATGGGCCACGCCAAAAACCGGTTGCCGGTCGGCGATCAGGCTGACGAACAGCCGCTCCTCCACCAAGGTGCGGACCAGGGTCAATTCATCCTCGTTGGTCAGCGCCGACCACGGCGCGCGCGCGCCGCGCACCGCCCCGTCCGTCGCCCCCGCGACCACGATGCGAGAGAAGACGCGGGGCAGCGCCGACTGGGCCGCCAGTGGAAGGGCGCCCAGGATGGCGTCCGCCCGCCGGCCGATGGCGCCCTCCATGCCGCCCAGCGCCCGATAGGCCGCCATGGTCAGCTCCCGCGCCGGGCTGCGCTGAAGGTAGAGCTGCTGCAGGGTGTACTGCAGCAGGGGCAAGGCGTCGGGGCTGCCGGCCGCGCCCTCGCACAGCAGGTCGTCAAGGTGCTCGCCGGTGGCGGGATCCACCCCGAAGCGGAGGCCGGCGATCTCGGCCGGAAGCCGGATCATCTGGGCGATTTCCGTCCGGCTGGGCGGCGCCAGGTCGAAATGGCCACCCGCCGCCTTGCCCTCCATCAACACCGGTTCCCGCGCCAGGTCGGCATAATAGTCGTTGCGACAGGCGGCGATGACCATGACCTGCCCGCCCCGCGCCAACCGGTCCAGGGCCGTGAGGAAGAGGCCGCGCTGCAGGGCGCCGCCGGTCCCGGGGCTGAACAACGCCTCCAGACGATCGACGAACAGCACAAAGCGGTCGGCGGCCGGAGCGGCGGCCGACGGCATGGGATCGGCGGACGGGGCGCCCTCCCCCGCCGGATTGGCGCTGGCGCCGGGACCATCACCGGTCAGGGCCAGGCCCAAGCTTTCCGCGCTATGGCCGGCGAACAGCGGCCGCCCCTCCCGCTCCAGGTCCAGCAGGGCGCCGCCCAAGGCGGTGGGCAAGGGCACGACACCGACATCGCCCAGGTCAAGGGTCGCGACCGCGGTGACCCGCAAGCGTCCCGGCTCCCGCATCAGCGATGGCAGGAGCCCCGCGAGGATCAGGGAGGTCTTGCCGCTGCCGCTGGCCCCCAGGACAAGCACGAGGGCGCGACCGGCATCGACCTGGGCGGCCAGCGCGGCGCGCAGACGGGCGACGGCGCCCTCGCGACCGAAAAAGACGGCGGCGCGGGCCGCGTCGAACGGGGCGAGGCCGACATAGGGGGACTGCCGGGACCATGTCTCGGCCGCCTCATCCTGGGCGAGGTGGGGGGGGAAGGACACCGGCGCCACGGTGCGATAGCCGCGCTTGCGGATATTCTCGATATACCGGGGGGCGTTGGCGGTGTCGCCCAGAACGCGGCGCAGCTGTGCCACGGCCTTCTGGGCCTGGTTCTCACCGACGACGACCCCGTCCCAACAGCGCCGCAACAGATCGTCCGCGCTCAATATCTTGCCCGGCTCCCGGCACAGGACCAACAGCACGTTCATGGCCCGCGGCTCGATCTGGACGTCGACCTCCTCCCCCACCCGCCGCAGGGCGCAGGCCCGAACGTCCACCTTCCAGTCCCCAAATTGGAAGTGTTCGACTTTCAATTCCCATTCCTTGCGACCGGATAGGGCGATCCCCAGAGAAAGGGGATCCAGAGGGGGGGATTTCCTCCTCCTGCCTAAACGTGTTAATCGCAAAGGATGTCTCACGAAGCTATTCCCGCGATCAAGGCCCGGCACACGCCCGCCTTTGGCCGGACCGAGAATCCCGCCATTTATCTAGTTTTGGTTGCACATCAAGATATTAAGACACGCCCCGCCTTTGGGGGGACGGTCGCCACCGCAGGAAACGACACCAGCAATGGGCAGGGGGAGTGTGTCCGCCGCCGGCCCCCGTCACCATACCCTTGAGGGCGTACCGTTCCGGAGGGGGCGGTTGAGCGGTCCGGGTCAACCGCCGTTGCTATCAGATGTCCTGGACGTCGAGCACACCGGGGATGGAGCGCAGGGCGGAGCGGCTGGCGCTGCTGATCTGATAGGCCTGGGGAAGCACCACCTCCACCTCGAGGCGGTCCACCTCCACCATCAGGTGGATCTTGCCGCGGCCCGCCGGCAGGCGCTTCAACACCGTCTGCAGGCCCGCCACCGGTTCCTCATCCTTCAAGGTCACCCGCAGGCCCGAGGCCACCTTGGCGATCTCATCCTCCAGCAGCTGGACACCGCTGCCGGTCAGGCGCAACTCCTCCCCGTTCTGCTGGACGTCCACCGTCATGATCACGGCCTTGCCCGGCTCCAGATGTTCGCGCGCCGGTGCCAGCGCCTCGGAGAAAAGGGTCACCTCATAGACGCCGGACGCGTCCGACATGCCGATGAAGGCGAAGCGGTTGCCGCTCTTGGCCGTGCGCTCCTGCCGCGCCACCACGATGCCCGCCATGCGGAAGCGGGTGGAGCCGCCACCCCGGGCGACGATGCCCGGCAGATCGGCGAAGCGCACCACCTTCAGCTTGGCCAACGGGGACGCGAAGGCGTCCAGCGGGTGGGCCGACAGGTAGAAGCCGATGGCCTCGAACTCATGCCGCAGCTTTTCCAGCGGTTCCCAGTCCACCACCCGGGGCAGCTCGGGCGCCTTCAACGGCGCCGACGCGCCAAACAGGCTGTTCATGCCGCTTTCCCGCTCCGCCGCCTCGGCCTGAGCATAGCGCAGCATAATTTCGATGGCGGAATGAACCTGGTGGCGGTTGGGGACCAGGCTGTCGAAGGCACCGGCGGCGGCCAGGTTTTCCAGCTGGCGCTTGTTGATGACCTTGTTGTCCAGGCGGCGGGCGAAATCGAACAGGTCGCGGAAGGGGCCGTTGGCGTCCCGCTCCGCGATCACCGCCGCCATGGCGGGACCGCCCACCCCCTTGACCGCCGCCAGGGCGTAGCGCACCGCGCCGTCGCCATTGGGCAGGATCTCCACGCGGAAGATGTCGCCCGAGCGGTTGATGTCCGGCGGCAGCAGCTTGATCCGCAGGCGGTCCAGTTCCTGGCGGAACTGGTTCAGCTTGTCGGTGTTGCCCAGGTCCAGCGTCATCGACGCCGCCATGAACTCCACCGGATAGTTGGCCTTGAGGTAGGCCGTCTGATAGGCGATGAGGGCGTAGGCCGCCGCGTGCGACTTGTTGAAGCCATAGCCCGCGAACTTGTTCACCTGATCGAAGATCAGGCCGGCCTGATCCGCATCGACCCCGCGCGCCGTGGCGCCGTCGACGAATTTGGACCGCTCCTTCTCCATCTCCTCCTTGATCTTCTTGCCCATGGCGCGGCGCAGCAGGTCGGCGCCGCCCAGGCTGTAGCCCGCCAGAACCTGGGCGATCTGCATCACCTGTTCCTGGTACACCATGATCCCGAAGGTTTCCTTCAGGATGGGCTCCAGCGAGGGATGCATGTAGTCGGGCTCCTCCTGCCCGTCCTTGACCTTGATGTACTTGGGGATGTTGTCCATCGGGCCCGGCCGGTACAGCGAGACCAGGGCGATGATGTCCTCGATGCGGTTGGGCTTCATGCGGCGCAGCACGTCGCGCATGCCCGAACTTTCCAGCTGGAACACGCCCGACGCCTCGGCCCGGCCCAGCAGGCGGTAGGTCTTCTCGTCGTAGAGGTCGATGTTCAGCAGGTCCAGGTCCGGCTGGCGCGGCCGGATCAGCTCCACCGCCTTCTGCAGCACGGTCAGGGTCTTCAGGCCCAGGAAGTCGAACTTCACCAGGCCGGCCAGTTCGACATACTTCATGTTGAACTGGGTGACCGGCATGTCGGAGCGCGGATCGCGGTACAACGGCACCAGCTGGTCCAGCGGGCGATCACCGATCACCACGCCGGCGGCGTGGGTGGAGGCGTGGCGGTACAGGCCTTCCAGCTTCAGCGCCACGCCGATCAGGCGGTCCACCGTCTCATCCTGGCGGCGCATCTCCTGCAACAGCGGCTCACCATCCAGGGCCTGCTGCAGGGTCACGGGGTTGGCCGGGTTGTTGGGCACCATCTTGCAGATGCGGTCGACCTGGCCGTAGGGCATCTGCAGCACGCGCCCCACGTCGCGCAGCACGGCGCGGGCCTGCAGCTTACCGAAGGTGATGATCTGGGCCACGCGGTCATGGCCGTACTTGGCCTGGACGTAGCGGATGACCTCGTCGCGGCGATCCTGGCAGAAGTCCACGTCGAAGTCGGGCATGGACACGCGTTCGGGGTTCAGGAAGCGCTCGAACAGCAGGCCGAAGCGGATGGGGTCCAGGTCGGTGATCAGCAGCGACCAGGCGACCAGCGAACCGGCACCGGAGCCACGGCCCGGCCCCACGGGGATGCCGTTGTCCTTGGCCCATTTGATGAAGTCCGACACGATGAGGAAGTAGCCGGGGAACTTCATCCGCTCGATCACGGACAGTTCATAGTCCAGGCGCTCGCGGTAGCGCTTCTCCGTCTCCGCCTGGGCCTCCTCGTCCATCTCGGGGGTGTAGACATAGCGGTTCAGGCGGAAGGTCAGGCCGTCATGGGCCTGGGCGTGCAGTTCCTGCGCCTCCGTCCTGCCCTCCACCGTGGGGAAGTTGGGCAGGATGGGGTTGATCTTGCGCGGCATGTAGGCGCAGCGCTGAGCGATCACCACCGTGTTGTCCACCGCCTCCGGCAGGTCGGCGAAGAGATCGCGCATCTCCCGCGCGCTCTTGAAATAATGGTCGGCCGTCAGGCGGCGCCGGTCATCCTGCATGATGAAGGCGCCGTCGGCGATGCACAGGAGGGCGTCGTGCGCCTCGTACATGTCGGCGGTGGCGAAGAAGCAGTCGTTGGTGGCGACCAGCGGCAAATCATGGGCATAGGCCAGATCCACCAGCGGGCCCTCGATGCGCAGTTCGGCCCGGCCGATGGGGCTGTCCTTGTCATGCCGCATCAGCTCGACATAGAGGCGGCCGGGGAACAGGCGCTTCAGTTCCAGCAGCAGCTCGGTCGCGGCCGGCGCCTGCCCTTCCAGCAGCAAACGCCCCACGCCGCCATGCAGGCCGCCGGTGAGCGCGATCAGGCCATCGGTGTGACCGTCCAGCGCCGCCATGGAGACCTGGGGCTCCAGCCCCGGCTCCGTCTCCATGTAGGCCTTGCTGATCAGCTCCATCAGGTTGGCGTAGCCCTGCGCGTTCTGGGCCAGCAGCACCAGCTGGTCGGCGCCGAAGGTGCCGGGGCGTTGGGAGCCGCGCGTGGTGGCGGCCGGGCCCCAGCGGGTGATCCACATCTGGCAGCCGACGATGGGCTGCACGCCGGCGTCCGACGCCGCCATGGCGAATTCCAGGCTGCCGAACAGGTTGCCCGTATCGGTGACGCCCACCGCCGGCATGCCGTTCTTGGTGCACAGCTTCACCAGCTCCTTCACCTTGATCGCCCCTTCGGACAGCGAATAGGCGGAGTGGGTGCGCAGGTGGATGAAGCCGGGATGGGACATGGGGCGAGAGGTTCCGGATAAGGGCCAAGGCGGCAGTCTACGAAGGTGACGGCGACCGCGTCACCTGTCCTGTCGTGCCCAAGGCGCTCGTTCTAGGGTTTGTAGCGAGTTTACACTTTTATAGGGACAATTCACTATAACTGCCTAAACTCTCTTGAAATGAGACTTTATCCGTTTATAGTAAGATTCCGCTATAAATGCCTAAGGTCACTCAAAATGGACCTCGTACGGAATCCCTACGCCCCAGGTGCTGGCACCCCGCCGCCGGAACTTGCGGGTCGTGCGGATGTCATTTCCAGCGGGGCCGTCGCCTTGCAACGAACCGCCCTCGGCCGCCCCGCTCAAAGTCTTATTCTGGTTGGGCTGCGGGGAGTTGGCAAAACCGTGCTTCTCAACAAGCTCAACGACGAAGCCGAGAGCCTGAAGTTCAAGACGGCGTTTATTGAAGCGCACGAAGGAAAATCACTGCCAGAACTGCTTGCCCCCAGCCTTCGCACCATTCTCTATTCCCTGAGCCTGGTTGACGGTGCGGTGGAAAAAGCTCGGCGAGGCCTCCATGGCTTGAAGGGCTTCCTGAATGGCCTCAAGGTCACCATAAGCGATATCGATTTCGGACTAACAATAGGGCCTGAACCGGGCCTGGCTGATAGTGGGAATATTGAAGCCGATCTTCCCGATCTTATCGTGGCGATTGGTGAGGCCGCCAAAGCGGCGAACCGCCCTGTGGCCCTTTTCATCGACGAGATGCAATACTTGGATGAGCGTGAGTTCAGCGCCCTGATCATGTCCATGCATCGCGCCAGCCAACGGCAGTTGCCCATCCTGCTGGTGGGGGCCGGCCTGCCGCAGATCGTCGCCCTGGCGGGCAATTCCAAATCCTATGCGGAACGACTTTTCCGCTTTCCGGAAATCGGCGCGCTGGCGGCGGAGGAGGCGATGCTGGCCATTCAGAAGCCGGCCCACGAAGAAGGCGTGACTTTCACCCAAGCGGCAATGGACGCGATCTTGAAGGATACGGAACGGTATCCGTACTTCCTTCAGCAATGGGCCTATGAGGCGTGGAATGTCGCCCAGGGTGACACCATCACCGACGTCGATGCGCGCAAGGCCCGGGATCTGGCGATCGCGGAGCTGGACCAAAGCTTTTTCAAAGTCCGCTTCGATCGCTGTACCCCCGCGGAGCGCCGCTATATGCGGGCATTGGCCGACTTCGGGCATGGCAAGCACCGTTCCGGTGACATCGCCGAAAAGTTAGGCGTCAAGGTGACGTCCGTGGCCCCGGCGCGCAACGCGTTGATACGCAAAGGCATGATCTATTCACCATCACATGGTGACACCGCTTTCACGGTCCCCTTGTTCGACGACTACATGCGGCGGGTCATGCCGGATATGAAAGCCGCGCTGGGGAATGTCTGAATTCCCCAAAACCTCCCCCAAAACCTCCCAACGCCAATGAAAACGCCCATCCGGAGGCGACGCCGGTGGGGACCGGCGCCGCCCCGGATGGGCGCTGAACTTCAGATGGACCCGACTCAGGCGGCCTGGACCGAGCTGCGGATCAGGTGGTCGAAGGCACCCAGCGAGGCCTTGGCCCCCTCGCCCATGGCGATGATGATCTGCTTGTAGGGCACGGTGGTGACGTCGCCGGCGGCGAAGACACCGGCCAGCGAGGTCTCACCATGGTGGCCGACGATGATCTCGCCGCGTTGGGTCAGCTCGACACTGCCGCGCAGCCAGTCGGTGTTGGGCAGCAGGCCGATCTGCACGAAGATGCCTTCCAGCGCCACGCGATGGGTCTCGCCCGAGGCGCGGTCCTTGTAGAGCAGGCCGTTCACCTTCTGGCCATCGCCCGTGACCTCGGTGGTCTGGGCCTGGGTCAGGATGGTGACGTTGGGCAGGCTCTTCAGCTTGGTCACCAGCACGGCGTCGGCCCGCAGCTGGCTGTCGAATTCCAGCAGGGTGACGTGGGCGACGATGCCGGCCAGGTCGATGGCCGCCTCCACACCGGAGTTGCCGCCGCCGATCACCGCCACGCGCTTGCCCTTGAACAGCGGGCCGTCGCAGTGCGGACAGAAGGCGACACCCTTGGTCTTGTACTGCTCCTCCCCCGGCACCTTCATCTCGCGCCACCGGGCGCCGGTGGCCAGGATAATGGCCTTGGACTTGAGCTTGGCGCCGCTTTCCAGCGTCACCTCGTGCAGGCCGTCGACCGTGGCCAGCGCCTTGGCGCGCTGCTGGCTCATGATGTCCACGTCATAGCTGCGGACATGCTCCTCCAGCCCGCGCACCAGCTTCGGCCCCTCCGTCGCGGTGACGGAGATGAAGTTCTCGATGCCCAGCGTGTCCATCACCTGGCCGCCGAAACGCTCCGCCACGATGCCGGTGCGGATGCCCTTGCGGGCGGCGTAGATGGCCGCCGCGGCGCCGGCGGGGCCACCGCCCACCACCAGCACGTCGAACGGCTCCTTGGCGTCGATCTTGGCGGCCTCGCGGGCCCCGGCGCTGGTGTCCACCTTCGCCAGGATCTCCTCCAGATCCATGCGGCCCTGGCCGAAGGGCTCACCGTTCAGGAAGATGGCCGGCACGCCCATGATCTGGCGCTTGGTCACCTCATCCTGGAACTGGCCGCCGTCGATCATCTCATGGCGGATGCGGGGGTTCAGCACCGCCATCAGGTTCAGCGCCTGCACCACGTCCGGGCAATTGTGGCAGGTGAGCGAGATGAAGGTCTCGAAGTGGAAGTCGCCTTCGATGGCCTTGATCTGCTGGATCACCTCATCGGAGACCTTGGGCGGATAGCCGCCAGCCTGCAGCAGCGCCAGCACCAGCGAGGTGAACTCGTGGCCCATGGGCAGGCCGCTGAAGCGGATGCCGATGTCGCCGGCCGGGCGGTTCACGGTGAAGGACGGGCGGCGTCCGGCGCCATCCACGTTCTCGGTGATGTTGACCAGCGGGGAGGCTTCGGCGATATCGGCCAGCAGCTCCATCATCTGGCGGGAGGCGGCGCTATCGTCCGGGTAAGCAACAATCTCGATGGGCTGCTTCACCCGTTCCAGATAGGCCTTCAATTGGGTCTTGAGATTGGCGTCCAACATCGATCGGGCTTTCTGGCGGAGATTAGAAGGGGAGTGGCGGGCAAAGAGGGGACGGTCACCGGCGCCAGGAAGGCGGCCGGACCTGTCTCGAAACGTAATGTCGCAGGCGGGCTGTTCAAGCGGGGGCCTGCCGCTGAGGGCACGGCCCAGGTACTGGCCCCCAGGTCGCGAGACCCATGGGGCAACCGGGAGCGATCACGCCCCTGGAACGGGCTGGGGCGTCACCGCCCCAGCCCCAAGTCCCAGCGTCAGACGAATGTCCGACAGGGCTGGATCAGATCTTGCCGACCAGATCCAGCGACGGCTTCAGGGTCTCGGCGCCATCGGTCCACTTGGCCGGGCACACTTCGCCCGGGTGGGAGGCGACGTACTGGGCGGCCTTCACCTTGCGCAGCAGCTCGCCAGCGTCACGACCGATGCCGTTGTCGTGGATCTCGCACAGCTTGATCTGGCCTTCGGGGTTGATGACGAAGGTGCCGCGCAGGGCCAGGCCCTCTTCCTCGATCAGGACGTCGAAGTTGCGGGCCAGCGTGGCGGTCGGGTCGCCAACCAGCGGATACTCGACCTTGGCGATGGTGTCGGAGGTGTCGTGCCAGGCCTTGTGGGCGAAGTGGGTGTCGGTCGACACGCCGTAGATCTCCACGCCCAGCTTCTTGAACTCGGCGTAGTTGTCAGCCAGGTCGCCCAGCTCGGTCGGGCAGACGAAGGTGAAGTCGGCCGGGTAGAACACCACCACGGACCACTTGCCCGTCAGGTCGGCCTCGGTCAGGGACACGAACTTGCCGTTGTGGTAGGCGGTCGCCTTAAAGGGCTTCACGGCGGTATTGATGAGGGACATCGCTAATTCCTTGGCTGTTGAATTAATCAATCAGGGTCGGTTTCGGTGGGCGCCCTGCCGCGGCTCCGTTCGGGACCGTGCGGCGTTCGCCCCACCGACGAACAGGACCATACCGACATCTTAGAATAATTCCAATTATAAAAATTGAGAGCCGTTTGCAGTCGCGGCATGCCTGCCCCCCGGCAGGCTGGGGGGCAAGCCCCTTGGCGGCGGCGGCGGCTGACACGCTGGTGGCTGACCAGCCCGCGACGTCGGCCACTTTAAAGGCGGACGCGACGAAGCGCCATCCGTCACATGGGGCGGCGGCGTCTTTTGGAACCGGCCCGCCGACATCCCCTTCCCCGCAGGCTCGTCTCCTGAGCAGTAGTACAGCCAATGCCTTATTGCGGCAGTTTCAGGCCCTGCCGCTCACAAGCGGCCCTGAATTCCTCCATGACCGGCCCCAGCAACTGGGGCAGCGCCCCCTGCGCCTGGGCGACACTGCGCCGCATCAGGGAGGGCAGCTCGTTCAACGCCTTCTGCCCCACCGGCGAGGCGTAGAAATCGAGCATGGCCTTTAGCTCCGCCTCGGTGAAGCGCGCCGCGTAGGTCCGGGCGGCGGCGTCGAGGACGGGTTGCATCGCGGTGCGGAAGGACGGCAGCAGGGTCTTCTCGAACAGGGCGTCGACGTCCGCCTCCCGCCCCGGGTTGGCGGCTTTCAGGTTGAAGGTCAACGGCTGTACCGTGGCCTCCAGCACTTGCCGCATCAGGCTGTCGGCGGTGGTGGCGTAGGCCAGGTCGCGGGCCAGTTCCACGGCGTGCGGCGACGGCGCCGCCGTCTGCGACCAGGCTGGCATCGCCCCGGCGAGAGACAGGCCCAGCAACACGCCGGCCACGCCGGCACCAGATCCCTTGCGCACTCCCATTCCTCCCCTGTCGCCTGCAGCTTATAGGGTCCGGCCCGAGCCGGAACCCCGCTGCCATACCTCTACCGTCCGGCACCGGCGTCAAGGAAGGGCGGGCCTGCGCCCTACGCCTAAATGACAACGCCGCCGCCCGGCATCCCGGACGGCGGCGTCGCGCTGGCGTTCGCTTGGAACCTGGTTCAGCCCGGCTGGTACAGCTGGTCGAAGCTGCCACCGTCGGCGAAGTGCGCCTTGTGGGCATCGTGCCAACCACCGAAGGTGGTGATGTCGAACAGCTCCACCTTGGCGAACTTGTTCGCCACCTCCTGCAGGACCACGGGATCGCGCGGGCGGTAGTAATGCTTGGTCGCCAGGATCTGCGCCGGCTGGGTGTAGAGGGTCTGCAGGTAGGCCTCCGCCACCCGGCGGGTGCCGTGGCGGTCCACCACCTTGTCCACCACCGCCACCGGCGGCTCCGCCAGGACGGAGACGGACGGGGTCACCAGTTCGAACTCCCCGGGCCCCAGCTCCTGGATGGCGAGGTAGGCCTCATTCTCCCAGGCCAGCAGCACGTCGCCCAGACCGCGCTGCACGAAGGTGGTGGTGGCGCCACGGGCGCCCGTGTCCAGCACCGGCACCTTCTTGAACAGCGCCTTGATGAAGTCGCGGGCCGCGGCGTCGCCGCCCTTGGCGCGGGCGTAGCCCCAGGCCGCCAGATAGTTCCAGCGCGCGCCGCCCGAGGTCTTGGGATTGGGGGTGATGACCTCCACACCGGGCTTCAGCAGGTCCGGCCAATCCTTGATGCCCTTGGGATTGCCCTTGCGGACCAGGAAGACGATGGTGCTGGTGTAGGGTGTGGAATTATACGGCAGGCGCTTCTGCCAATCCTTGTCGATCAGGCCGCCATTCTCGACGATGGCGTCGATGTCGTAGGCCAGCGCCAGGGTGACGACGTCAGCCTCCAGCCCGTCGATGACCGCACGCGCCTGCTTGCCCGACCCACCATGCGAGGTGTTGACGCTGACCTGATCGCCACTGGCCGCCTTGGCCCATTCCTTGGCGAACAGTTCGTTGTATTCCTTATAAAATTCCCGGGTCGGGTCGTACGAGACGTTCAGCAGCTGCGAAGCGGAGCGCGCCCGCACCGACCCCAGCATGGCCACACCGGCGGCACCCACCATGGCGGTCAACAACGTTCTGCGATGCATTCGGATTCCCCCTCGAAGGTTCAGGTCCATCCCGATGAACGGACCCCGGCCGGAGATGGGCGCCCCCTGTGGCAGGACGCCGCACCCCCATCCGCGTCGTTGGCGCCCATGACAAACGACACCGCAATCTGTGTCAACACAAACATAAATAACAAATCTTACACGTTATTATGAAGGGCCCGGCTTTCCTGGCCGGCAAAGCGTCGACAGGGCAAGGCGTTACCTGAATCGCGGCCTATTGCCCATTTCCAAGCTGTGAAACCCAGCCAGGATCACACCCCTGTTGTGCATGGCAGTGTTGCGACCTTCCGCCCGCCCCGCGCCCATGTCGGCGCATTTTTCGATTCATTCTGTTACAGCCCTTTGAAGGAAAATGGTTTTCCATAACGGCACCCCGAGGTCGCACGGGCGACGCGGGTGGAGCCCCATCCCGATGCCCGGGTGCTTGAACCTCGACAAATCCGCTGTTTACGAACACATTATGAAAGAACGCGACTTTATTCACAGGACTGTTCTGTATAATGCCTTCCGCCTTCCCCCTGTTCCTGACGCTGACCGGCCAGACCGTTCTGATCGCCGGCGGGGGTGAATTGGCCCTGCGCAAGGCGCGGCTGGTGGCGGGTTCGGCAAATGGGAACGGGGACGCGAATGGGGAGGGCGGCCGTGGCGCCCGGCTGGTGGTGGTGGCGGCCGATGTGCACCCCGATCTCGCCAGCTTGGCCGCCGAAGTGCGCCGCCGCCCCTTCACCCCCAGCGACCTGGACGGCGCCACCCTGGTGTTCGCCGCGGGCGACGATGAGGACGAGGCGGCCCGCGTGGCGGCTCTCGCCCGCGCCCGGGGCGTGCTGGTCAATGTGCCGGACCGGCCGCGATTGTCCACCTTCATCATGCCGGCCATCGTCGATCGCGGGCCGATCACGGTGGCGATCTCCACCGCCGGTACCTCACCCGTGCTGGCCCGCCGCCTGCGGGCCCGCATCGAGGCCGCGCTGGAACCGGGCCTGGGCCGCCTGGCCCTCTTCCTCGACGGCTTCCGCAGCGCCGTCCGCGCCGTCAAATCCGACGAGACGGCGCGCCGCCGTTTTTGGGAGCGGGTGATCGATGGCCCCATCGCCCAGCGCTTTCTGGCCGGTGACGAGGCCAGCGCGCGCGAACAGCTGGTGAAGACGCTGAACGCGGGCGCCGGGAACAGCGGCGCTGCCGCCGAAGCCGGCTCCGTCGCCCTGGTCGGGGCCGGCCCCGGCGATCCCGATCTGCTGACCCTGCGGGCCCTGCGCCTTCTGCAGAACGCCGACGTGGTGGTGCACGACAAACTGGTGGACGACCGCATCCTGGATTATGTCCGTCGCGACGCCCGTCGCGTTTATGTCGGCAAGTCCAAGTCCTGCCACACGGTCAGCCAGCAAGAGATCAACGCGCTGCTGGTCAGCGAGGCCCAGGCCGGCCACCGCGTGGTGCGGCTGAAGGGCGGCGATCCCTTCATCTTCGGCCGGGGCGGCGAGGAGATGGCCGTGCTGCGCGCCGCCGGCGTGACGGTGGAACTGGTGCCCGGCATCACCGCCGCCGTGGGCTGCGCCGCCGCCGCCGGCATCCCCCTGACCCATCGCGGCCTGGCCCAGGGCATCACCCTTATCACCGCCCATGGCGCCGGTGTCGACGGCGGGTCGGTCGACGCCGCCATCGACTGGTCGGCGCTGGCCCGCCTGGACCACACGCTGGCGGTCTACATGGGCCTGAGCAAAGCCGGGCTGGTGGCCGACCGCCTGGTCGCCGCCGGCAAGGCGCCGGGCACGCCCGCCGCCCTGGTGGAGAACGGTACCCGCCCGGACCAGACGCTGCTGGTCGGCACGCTGGCCACCTTGGCCGACATGGCCGCCGGGCGCGCCGGCCCGGCCCTGATCCTGGTTGGGGAGGTCGTGACCCTGGCCGACCCCGGCAAAATCGCCGCCGACGTTTTCACCACCCTGGCCCCCAATCCGGACCGCATCGCGGACACGACCCCGGATCCGGGTTTCAAAGCCGCCGTCTGATAGAGGATTTCCCATGGCCCGCGTTACCGACGCCCCCAAGGTCGTCACCGCCAATCGCCTGCAGGACGGAGCCGTCGTCTGGCTGACGCCGGCCGGTGATTGGTCGATCCGCGTGCAGGACGCCCAGGTGCAGACGGAAAACGCCCCGGTCGAGGCGGCCTTGGCCATCGCCCGCGCCTCAGCCGCCCGGCAGGAGGTGGTGGACCCCTACGCCGTGGACGTGGCGGTGGAGGCGGCCGGCCCCCGCCCCCTGAAGACGCGGGAGTGGATCCGCGCCGCCGGCCCCAGCATCGACGCCCTTCCGGCCTCGGCCGCCTGACGCCGGCGCATCGCCTGTTCCCGCAAGACCAAAATCACACAGAGCCCGCCGTCATGAGCCCCTCCGCCGCCGCCCGCCAGATCGCCCCACCCGCCCGCGGCCTGCCCAGCCACGCCGGCATCTACCACTATGACCAGGTGGACCGTGACTTCCTGAAGGAGCGGGTGGAGCAGTTCCGCCGCCAAGTGGCCCGGCGCCTGTCCGGCGAGCTGACGGAAGACGAGTTCAAGCCGCTGCGCCTGATGAACGGGCTGTACCTGCAGCTGCACGCCTACATGCTGCGCATCGCCGTGCCCTACGGCGTGCTGACCAGCCGCCAGGTGCGCCAGCTGGCCCACATCGCCCGAATCTATGACAAGGGCTTCGGCCATTTCACCACCCGCCAGAACCTGCAGCTGAACTGGATCAAGCTGGTGGATGTGCCGGCCATCCTGGATCTGCTGGCCGAGGTGGACCTGCATGCCATCCAGACCAGCGGCAACTGCATCCGTAACGTGACGTCGGACCAGTTCGCCGGGGCGGCCAGCGACGAGGTGGTGGACCCCCGCCACTATGCCGAGGTGCTGCGCCAATGGTCGACCCTGCACCCGGAATTCTCGTTCCTGCCGCGCAAGTTCAAGATCGCCATCACCGGCAGCAGCGCCGACCGCGCCGCCATCTGCATCCATGACGTCGGCCTGATCGCCAAGCGCGGCGCCAATGGTCAGGTGGGGTTCGAGGTCTATGTCGGCGGCGGCCTGGGCCGCACGCCCTTCATCGCCAAGAAGCTGCGCGACTTCCTGCCCGAGGATGAGCTGATCGCCTATCTGGAGGCGGTGCTGCGCGTCTACAACGCCTATGGCCGGCGCGACAACATCTATAAGGCCCGCATCAAGATCCTGGTGCACGAGCTGGGCATCGAAAAGTTCCGCGAGGAGGTGGAAGCCGAGTTCGCGCGCATGCCGCGGGCCCAATATCGCCTCGATCCCGCCATCGTCGACGGCATCAAAGCCCGCTTCGCCAGCCAGCCCTATGAGACGCTGGAGCCGATCTCCGGCGTCCTGGCCCGCGCGCGGCTGGAGGATCACGCCTTCAACCGCTGGGTCCGCACCAACGTGGCCGCCCACCGCCAGCCGGGCTACGCCATCGCCACCATCACGCTGAAGCCGGCGGGCGGCATTCCGGGCGACGCCTCCGCCGACCAGCTGGACGCCATCGCCGCCCTGGCCGAGCGCTACAGCTTCGGCGAAATCCGCGTGACGCATGAGCAGAACCTGGTGCTGGCCCATGTACGCCAGGACGACCTGCCGGCCCTGTGGAAGGCGCTGAGCACCATCGGCTTCGGCGAGGCCAATTCCGGCCTGATCACCGACATCATCGCCTGCCCCGGCCTGGACTACTGCGCCCTGGCCAACGCCCGCTCCATCCCGCTCGCCCAGCGCATCTCCGAGCGCTTCGCCGACCTGGATCGGCAGCACGACATCGGTGAGCTGAAGATCAAGATCAGCGGCTGCATCAACGCCTGCGGCCATCACCATGTCGGCCACATCGGCATCCTGGGCGTCGATAAGAAGGGCGTGGAGGCCTACCAGCTGACGCTGGGCGGCAGCGCCAGCGAAGAAGGCGCCATCGGCGACATCATGGGCCCGGCCCTGTCGGCGGACGAGGCGCTGGACGCCATCGGCGCCGTGGTCGGCGTCTATCTGGAACAGCGCCAGGACGGGGAACGCTTCCTCGACACACTGGCCCGCATCGGTCACACCCCGTTCAAGGACAAGGTCTATGCCGCTCATTGAGTCCGGAAAGCTGATCGACGACGCCTGGGTGCGCCTGGGCGACGACGAGGCCCTGCCGGCATCGGACGTGCCGGTCATCGTCAGCCTGGCCCGCTTCCACAAGGACCGCGAGTCCCTGGTGGGCCGCAACGGCGGCCTGGGTGTTTTCCTCGCCAGCAACCAGCACCCCAAGGACATCGCCGACCATTTGGCCGACTTCGCCCTGGTGGCGCTGGACTTCCCCAAGTTCCGCGACGGCCGTGGCTTCACCGTTGCCCGTGAGCTGCGGGAATATCTGGGCTATCGCGGCACCATCCGCGCCGTGGGCCACACCATTCCCGACCAGTACCTGTTCCTGGTCCGCTGCGGCGTCGATCAGGTGGAGATCGCGGAGGGCAAGGATGCGGGCCTGTGGGCCCACGCCCTGACGGAGATCGACGTGGCCTACCAGGTGTCGGTGGCGGGGCCCCTGTCCACCGCCCGCTTGGCGCGCCATGCCAGCACCACCGGCGGCGTCTCCGCCCGGACGGAGACGGCAGCGTGACCGGCGTCGGCGACCGGGCGGCCGAACTGGCCCGGAGCTATGCCGGCGTGACGGGGCCAGCCCTGCTGGAACCGCTGCTGACCCGGGAGCTGAAGGGCGAGATCGCCCTGGTCTCCTCCTTCGGGGCGGAGTCGGCGGTGCTGCTGCACATGGTGGCGGAGATAGACCCGTCCACCCCGGTCATCTTCCTGAACACCGGCAAGCTGTTCGGCGAGACCTTGCGCTATCGCCGGGAACTGATCGCCCGCTTGGGGTTGACCGACGCCCGGGAGATCAGGCCCCTGGCGGAGGACGAGGCCGCCCGTGACGCCGACGGCATGCTGTGGCGCCGCGACCCGGACGCCTGCTGCCACTTCCGCAAGGTGGAACCGCTGAACCGCGCCCTGGCCGGTTTCGGCGCCTGGATCACCGGCCGCAAGCGCTTCCAGGCCGCCACCCGCGCCGACCTGGTGACCATCGAGGCCGCCGACGGCCGCCTGAAGATCAACCCCCTGGCCGACTGGGACCGCGACGATCTGGTGGCCTATCTGGACAGTCACGATTTGCCCCGCCATCCGCTGGAGGCCGACGGCTATCTTTCCATCGGCTGCATGCCCTGCACCGACCGGGCGGCCCCGGGCGATGATCTGCGGTCCGGCCGCTGGTCTGGCTTGGGCAAGACGGAATGCGGCATCCACATACCGGTTTCCGCGCTGGCGGCGCCCAGCAGGTGATCCCGGGGGGGCCTCAGCCCTGCGTTTCCCCCACGACCCGCCGCGGCGCGGCGGATGGCGTGGCCGCTTCCTGCGGCTTGAACACCTCGCGCAACTTGTCCACGGCGGCATCGAACATGGTGAACACCGCCTCGACGCTATACCCCGCCAGGAAGGCCGCCCCCAGCAGGGAGATCTGGGCCGAGGCCGTCGGCTCGATGGTGGCGACCACGCTTTTGTAGAACAGCCCGGTGGACAGCCCCAGCGTCAGGCCCAGCGCCCGGCGCAGTACCATGCGGAAGCCCAGCTGCGGCATGAAGGAGGCGTTGACCACCGCGTCGGTCAGCACCCGCGCGATATAGGCGCAGGCGCCCAACAGCCCGAACAAGGCCGGCAGGACGTAGAGCGTCAGGGCCGTGCCGGCGCTCCACGCCAATTCCACCGTGTGCAGCAGGATGGTGTCGGCATCCTCCGCCATGGGGGCCGCCATGGGGGCCGCAGTGGGGGCCGCCGTGGGAGCCGCCATGGGGGCCACCGGGGAGGCCGTCTCCCGCCGCTGGCAATAGCCGTGGGCGTCGAAGCTGAGGGTCACGATGCGGGAGAGCGGGTGGCAGATCCAGGGCGCCAGCAACTTCGCGGCCGCCTGCCGCCGCAGTTGGACCAGCGGCTCCTCAGCCTCCACCTGGGCGGGATTGGCGCCCGGCACCGCATCCCCCATCGGCCGCTGTGCCGCCGCCCCCTCGATGAACAGCAATTGGCGTACGCCGGTCTGGGTCAGCAGGTTGGTGCCGTTGGCGGCGTGGATCTGCACGATGGCCGTCACCAGCGCCACGCCGACCAGCCAGGCGACGCCGCTGCGGATGGTCCTTTGCACCAGTCCCGCCCGGGTCAGCGACCGCCACCAGCCCGCCAGGCCCAGTTCGCGACGGAATTCCCCTAGATGGCGCAGGCTGGCGCTGGTGGCCGGGGCGACCACGGCCGACAGCGCCTGATAGGCCACCCAAAGCTCCTGCCTTTCCTCCAGGCTCAGCTGGTCGGGGGACGGCGCCGTGACGCGCACGGCCATGTCGATCACCGGCCGTTCGAGCGTGGCCAGCCCCCGCGCGGCGGCGTAGGCCAACATGATGCGCACGTCGTCCTGCCACTCCCCCCAGCGCTGATGGCCCTGTGGGACCGCTGCGCCCGTCGCAACCGTCCCACCGTTAGTCGCCCCATCGGTCATGATGTCCCCCGTCCTTTGACGACCTCAATTAAAGAGACATGGCGTTCTAAAGTCTTTCTCTTTTTCGTGATCTTGGCATCGGACGGCTAGGCGGCCATGCTGGCTCGGCCGGGGACGACCCCGGCCCGGCGCCCTGTCTGGCGGCCAGGCATCCTTCCGGCGGGGACGGCCCCGCCCCTTCACATACCGGGGTAACGTCATGGCCTGGCTATGGTTGCTGCTGGCTGGCCTGTCCGAAGTGGGCTGGGCCGTGGGCCTGAAATACACTGAGGGGTTCACCCGACCGGTCCCGTCCCTCCTCACCGTCGCCGCCATGGGCGTCAGCCTGGGCCTGTTGGGCCTGGCGCTCCGCACCCTGCCGCTGGGCACCGCCTACGCGGTATGGACGGGCGTCGGCACGCTGGGCACGGTCATCGCTGGCATCGTGCTGTTCAACGAGCCGGCGACCGCGCTGCGCCTGGCGTGCATCGGCCTGATCGTGGCCGGCATCGCGGGGCTGAAGCTGGCCGCGGCGTGAAGCCGATCGCGGTCAGATCCACCTTTGGGCGATCTGCCCTAGATCACCCAGGTGACCACCATGGCGGTATCCACCAGCGCCATCGCCGCCATGCAGGCCCACCCCAGGATCCGCAGGCCCGGGGACAGGATGAAGCCGCCCATGATGTCCCGTCGGCTGGCCATGCGCATCATCATGACGATGACGGGCACGGCGACCAGTCCGTTGATGACCGCGCTCCAGAACAAGGCCTTCACCGGGTCGATATCCACCACGTTCATGGCGGCGCCAACGGCCATGGCCAGCAGGATGGCGCCATAAAAGGCCTTGGCCTGCATGGGGGGGCGGGCCAGGCCCACGGGCCAGCGCCGCGCCTCACCCAGGGCATAGGCGGCGGAGCCCGCCAGCACCGGCAGGGCCAGCAGGCCGGTGCCGATGATGCCCAGGGCGAAGACGGCGAAGGCGAAGGTGCCGGCGATGGGCCGCAACGCCTCCGCCGCCTGTGCCGACGTCTGGATGTCGGTGACGCCGTGGGCGTGCAGCGTCGCCGCCGTGGTGATGATGATGAACAGCGCCACGCCATTGGACAGAAGCATGCCGATATAGGTGTCCAGGCGAATGCGCCGCAGTTCCTCCGGCGCCTGGCCCGGCGCCTTTTTCAGGGGCTGGGCGCGGGGGTCGCCCTTCTCCTCCTCCACCTCCTGATCCGCCTGCCAGAAGAACAGGTAGGGACTGATGGTGGTGCCGAAGACGGCCACCACCGCCACCAGATAGTCGGCGTTCAGCGACAGGGGCGGGTGGACGATGGCATGGCCCAGTTCGCCCCAGGGGATGGGAATGGCGAACACCGTCGCCACGTAGGCGAACAGCGACAGCGTCAGCCATTTCAGGATGGAGACATAGCGGCGATAGGGGATGAAGATTTGCAGGGCGGCCGACCCGGCGCCGAACAGCAGAACGTACAGCCACTGCGGGCCACCGATGAGCAGCCCCAGGGCCGCCGCCATGGCCCCCAGGTCCGCGCCGATGTTGACCACATTAGCCGCCACCAGCAGCAGGACGATGGTGTTGATGGTCAGCGGCGGATAGTGGCGCCTCAGGTTGCCGGCGATGCCATGGCCCGTCACCCGGCCGATGATGGCGCTGATCTCCTGGATCGCCGCCATCAGGGGATAGGTCAGGATCAGGGTCCAGGCCAGGCCATAGCCGAATTGCGCCCCCGCCTGGGAATAGGTGGCGATGCCGCTGGGATCATCATCGGAGGCGCCGGTCACCAGGCCGGGCCCCAGGCATTGCCACACCGTACGCGGCTTGCGTTTTGCGGGAGGGGGCGGCGAACCAACGGCAGGGCCCCCGTCGCTGTCCGCCAAGGGGGCACCGCGCGCCGGCGGGATTTCAGACGGGGTTGCGGACGGCGTCGACGCCGTCTCCCAGGTATCCACGGCGACCCTCCCCGCTTCGTCTTTAAAACGGGGATGGGTGCTTATCGGCCCACCCCCGTTTCCCTAAAGACGCCGGAAGGACATCTGGTTCCTGTCGCCCGGGAATTCAGCCCACCCGAAGATCATGCGTCCGGCATGGTCGGCGGGTCGCACTCGTCACACGCCTCCTTCAGCGCCGGTGCCGCGAGGCGCTCCAGGATCTGCTTCAGGGTGGCGAGATCGGTGGCGCATCCCTGGGCCAGCGGATTTTAACTCTTATGACGGAATTGACATAGCGCACGTGACAGGGTGGCGCGCTTTCCGGTAATTTCACTACAAACGAGAGGAAGCCGCGACCGCGCGCGATCCGGGGACCATGCCCCCCGGCCGGGACTTTGGCGGGTTTCATCGGCAACGGTATCGGCGGGTCGGGGGTTACCTCATGCTGGGTCGCATACGCGGAATGATGGACGGTCTACGTCCATCGGAACGCAAGATCGCGGAAATAGTCTTGAAACGGCCGCACGCCGTCGTCACCGCCTCGGTGGCGGAGGTGGCGCGCGACGCGGACGTCAGCCAACCAACGGTGGTGCGCTTCTGCCGCTCCATCGGCTGCAGCGGCTATCAGGATTTCAAGCTGCGCTTGGCGCAGGACCTGGCGACCGGCACCCCCTTCGTCGATGCCGACCTCATGCCCGACGACCCGGTGGCGGAGGTGGCGGCCAAAGTCATTGGCCGGGCCATCAGCGCCTTTTCCCGCATGCGCAACCAGCTGAACACGGAGAATTTGAGCCGGGCCGTGGACCTGCTGGCTGCCGCCCGGCGCATCGAGCTGTACGGCTTCGGCGCCTCGGGCGTGGTGGCGCAGGACGGGCAGAACAAGTTCTTCCGCCTGGGCGTGCCCGTCATCGCCCATACCGACGTGCATGTACAGGCCATGGCGGCCAGCATCCTGGGACCCGATGGCGCCGTCATCGCCATCTCCCACACGGGGCGCACGCGCGAACTGCTGCGCTCGGTCGACCTGGCGCTGGACGGCGGCGCGCCGGTGGTGGCCATCACCTCGGGCGGGTCGCCGCTGGCGGAGCGGGCGACCGTGCCCCTGCTGGTGGACGTGGATGAGGATACCAGCATCTACACCCCGCGCACCTCCCGCCTGTCGCACCTGGCGGTCATCGACGTGCTGCAGGTGGCGGTGGCCCTGCGCCAGGGCACGGCGCTGGGCGAGAACCTGGCCCGGGTGAAGCGCCCCTTGCGCGAACGGCGCCTGACCGAGAAGGTCTAGGCGCCATGGCCCGCCGACTTGCGGTGATGGTGACCTTGGCGGCGGGGATCTCCTGTCTGGCCGCCGCCGTCCCCCGCACGGCCCACGCCGGCATGTGGCTGAGCAGCCCGGATCTGGCCGCCGATGGCACCCTGACCGCCCCCCAGGCCTGGGACCGCGACGGCTGCGGCGGCAAGAACATCTCCCCCGCCCTGCGCTGGGGTGGCGAGGCGCCGACCGCCAAAAGCTTCGCCCTGATCATCATGGACGCCGACGTGAAGAAGGGCTTCCGGCACTGGATGGTGTTCAACATCCCGGCCGGGGTGCATGCCCTGCCAGCCGGCGCCGGGGCGGCGGATGGCAAGGGCCTGCCCAAGGGCGCCGTCCAGGCGATGAACGATTTCGGCCCCAAGGGCTATGGCGGTCCCTGCCCGCCCGCCGGCCAGACCCACCGCTACGTCTTCACCGTCTACGCCCTGAACAAGGACACGCTGGAGCTGAGCCCGGACCAGCCGGCCGGCGCCCTGGAATCGCTGGTCCTGTCCCACGCGCTGGACAAGGGCCGGCTGCTGGCCCGTTCCCCCCGCTTCGACGCCCCGGCCGCTTCACCGGACAAGGTGCCGGAAAAGGCCAGCCAGCCAGAGGCGAAGACAGCGGAGAAGCAGCCCGCGGCGAAGTCGGTGGGAAATAAGCCGGAGGCGAAGCCGATTGGGAAACAGCCCGAGGCGAAGCCGGTGGGGAAACAGCCCGAGGCGAAGCCGGTGCCCGAGGCACGACCGCCCGAGGCCGCCGCTCCCCCACCAGACAAGCCCCCCGACAAGACGCCGGAGTGACCGGGATGCGCATCCTGGGCCTGATCCTGGCCGGCGGCCTGGCCCGGCGCTTCGGCGGCAGCGAGGCCCGAACGGTGGACAAGGCGCTGCTGTCCCTGGCCGGCCGGCCCCTGCTGGCCCATGTGCGCGGGCGCCTGGCGCCACAGGTGGCGGCCCTGGCGCTGAACGCCAATGGCGACCCCGCCCGCTACCGCGACCAGGGCCTGCCCATCCTGGCCGACACGGTGGCAGGCCACCCCGGCCCCCTGGCCGGCGTGCTGGCGGGACTGGAGTTCGCCCGCGCGGAGGGGGGTTATACCCATGTGTTGAGCGCACCCGCCGACTGCCCCTTCCTGCCGCCGGACTTGGCGGCGCGCCTGACGGCGGCGATATCCCCGGATGGGGTCGCCTGCGCCACGTCGGCCGGGCAGCGGCATCCGGTGGTGGCGCTGTGGCCCATTATCCTGGCCGCCCCCCTGCGCCACGCCCTGGCGGAAGAGGAAGTGCGCAAGGTCGGCGCCTTCCTGGCGCGCCAGCCGCTGGCGCAGGTCGACTTTCCGGCCCGGCCGCTGGACCCGTTCTTCAACATCAACACGCCGGACGATCTGGCCATGGCGGAGCGCCAGTTTCCCGGGTCATGCGGGGATATGTCCTAGGGGGCTATTCCGGCGACGGTCGCACGGTGACACGCTTGGCGCCCTGACCCCAGCGCTGAGAGGCCCGCCCCCATGTGCCAGCACGACGGTTGCCCCCCGCATGTCTGCTTCATCATCCCGCCCCACATGATGGAACATGTAGCGACGCACAGCCCGGACCCGACCATGCGTCGGCGGGCCATGCGCAACCTCTATCACCAAGGCCGCATCCGGGGCATGCGCGAGAGCATGAACCAGTTCGCCTTCGCCGGCCTGGCCACCGGCACCAAGCGGCGCACCATCTATGACGCCAAGCATGGCGGCGACCTGCCGGGAACCCTGGTGCGGTCCGAAGGACAGGCGGCGGGCAAGGACGTGGCCGTCAACGAGGCCTACGACTATGCCGGCAAGACCTACGATTTCTATATGCAAGTGCTGAAGCGCAATTCCGTGGACAACAAGGGCATGCGCCTGGACTCAACGGTGCATTACAGCACGGACTATGACAACGCCTTCTGGAACGGCCAGCAGATGGTCTATGGCGATGGCGACGGCCACCTTTTCGACCGCTTCACCAAGTGCCTGGACGTCATCGGCCATGAACTGACCCACGGCGTCACCCAGTTCACCGCCGGGCTGGACTATTCCAGCCAGTCCGGCGCCTTGAACGAATCCTTTTCCGATGTCTTCGGCTCACTGATCAAACAGCAGGCCGCCGGCGACACGGCGGCCAAGGCCGACTGGCTGATCGGCGAGGGCCTGCTGATCCCCAAGGCCGGCACCAACCGCACCGCGCTGCGGTCGCTGAAGGCGCCGGGCACAGCCTATGACGACCCGGATCTGGGCAAGGACCCGCAGCCGGCCACGATGAAGGATTACTACAGCGGGTCGGACGACAACTATGGCGTCCACATCAACTCCGGCATCCCCAACCACGCCTTCTATCTGGCCGCCACCAAGATCGGCGGCAAGGCGTGGGAGGTGGCGGGCGCCATCTGGTATGAGGTGCTGACCACCCGCCTGCAACTGTGGTCGGAATTCAAGGACGCCGCCGCCGCCACGCGTGAGGTGGCCCAAAAGCATGGCGCCGCCGCCGGCACCGCCGTGGATGACGCCTGGAAAGCGGTGGGCCTTTGATCGACCAAACCGCCCCGCCCATCATCGTGGAGTGCCAACGGCAAGGCGGAATCGCCTTCCCCATGCGCCGGCCCAAGATCACGCTGGACGTGGCGGGCCTACCGGCGGAGGAACGCGCGACGCTGCAGCACCTGGTACAGGCCGCCGACATGGCTGGGCAGCCGGCGGACTACCCGGGGCCCGGCTATCCCGACGCCTTGGAAACCCAGCTGACCGTGATCTGGCCCAGCCACAGCGCCACCGTGCGCTTCCGCGACGGCGACGGGCACCCCGCCCCACTGGATGAGCTGGCGGGCTGGGTGCTGCGACATAATCGACCTGAACAGGAGAAGAAATAGCTGAAACGCACGCGATAGGTTGCACCCAACTCCTCGTTAACCATACCCTGCCCACAACCAAGGGAAGCGGGGGGGCTGGGCATGGGACGGTGGAGACGCTTGGGAATTCTGGCGGCCGCTTGGGCCGCGGGTATTTTGCCGGCAATGGCACAGGAGTCAGCATCGCCGGCAAGCGCCAGGACCGCCGTTGAACTGCCATTCGACCGGGCCGATCGCCTCGCCGCTGGCGACTTCGTCGGCGAAATCCATGTCTACGAGGCCGCCGCCGCACAGGAGAAGGAATCCGGCGCCATGAGCCAGAGCCTGGCAACGCAATTTGCCAGGCTGGGTCGGCCCGATTTGGCATGGATCGCCTGGAAGCGACGGGGCCGCAAAGACTGTGAGGAGGCCGCCCGTGGAGCCGCCGCCGATCCGTTGGAGACTCTGTTGGCCCTGGCGCGGGACCGCCGGGTGGTGATGATCAACGAAAACCATATCGCTCCCGCGTCACGCGCCTTCTGGCTGGCGGCCCTGCCCCGCCTGCGCCAAATGGGCTTCACCCATGTGGCCATGGAAGCGCTCTTTATGGACGGGGGCGATTGGAAAGCCAGCGAGGTGCGCGAGCACTGGATCCTTGAAGGGAAGCCCACCATCACCCCCTATCTCAGCGAACCGACTTTCGCCGCCGTCATGCGCAAGGCCATGGCCCTGGGCTTCGATCTCGTTCCTTATGACGATGTCGGCGTCACGAGCGGCGACCCTGATTTGGCGACGGCATCGCGGGAGCGGGTGGAGGCCCTCCGTCTGGCGGAGGTCCTGGCCCGCATGCCGGCGGACGGCAAGCTGTTGGTGCTGGCCGGCTGGGCCCATGTCGACAAAGGCTTGCACCCGACAGTGCCCTGGATGGCGGAGGCGTTCAAGCAACGCACCGGCATCGACCCGCTGACCGTCGATACCACCGCCTGCCTGCGCGCTGACGCCCTGGCCCCCGCCGCCGCCTATCTGAACCCGGACGGCAGTGCCCGCATCACATCGTCACATACCGGCCGCGTCGATCTGCAGGTCCACATGCCCCAGGCGGTGGGCGCCGATCCGGTGGCCGCCGCCGGTATCTCGCGCCATTGGCTGGGCCAGCCCGTGGCCATCCCGGCGGCGCTGCTGCCCAAGGACGGCGACGGGGTGGTGGAGGCGCGCAAGCCGGGGCAACCCGCCGACACCGTGCCCTATGACCGCTTGTTCCTGCGAACGGGCGAGGTACTGCCCCTGTATCTCCCGCCTGGGCGGTATGAGTTGACCCTGCGCGGCGAAGGCGGTGACATCAAGGGCCGCGCCATCGTCACGGTTCGCGAGCCCGGCAAAGAGGCCCGTCCATAGGCCCCATCCTCTCAACATCAAAGGAGAGACTGGTCCCCTCAGAACAGGCCGTGCAGGGGGATGACCGTCAGCGGGTCGCCGGGACGCAGGCCGTCGCGTGCGTCCTCCACCTCCGCCACGGCGTCGGCCTGGACCAGGGAAGAAAGGGCGGCGCTGCCGCCGGCACCCACCTGATGGGCCACGGTCTCCCGTCCCTGCGGCCGTAGCACCACGCGCAGATATTCCCGCTTGCCCGGGGCGCGGGCATGGCTGAAACCGCAGCGCACGGTGATGCGCGGCGGGTCGGTGACACTCTCACCGGCCAGGTGCTGCACCAGGGGACGGCCCAGCACCAGAAAGGCGACGAAGGCCGCGAAGGGATTGCCGGGCAGGCCCAGGAAAGGCGTGGCGCCGCCATGGGCACCCCTGATGTGGCCGTCCCTGAGATACCCGAAAGCCAGCGGCTTGCCCGGCTTCAGCGCCAGGCGCCAGAAGTCGATGCCACCCAGGTCGGCCACCACCGCCTTGACGTGATCCTCCTCCCCGGCGGAAACGCCCCCGCTGCTCAGGATGAGGTCGGCCTTGAGACCGGACAGGGTGGCCCTGAGGGCATCGCGGTTGTCGCCCACGATGCCCGCCCGCACCACGCGGCACCCCAGGCGGCGCAACATCGCGGCCAGCAGGGGGCCATTGGCGTCATGGATGGCGCCGGGGGGAAGGGGCGCGCCGGCGGGCCGTACCTCGTTGCCCGTCGACAGCAAGGCCACCGTCAGGGGGGCACGCACCGCCAGGGTCCGCTCCCCCAAGGCGGCGGCCAGGGCCACCGCCGCCGGCGACAGGCGCCGCCCGGCGGCCAAGGCCACCACGCCCGCCGCGATATCCTCCCCCACCGCCCGGCAATGGCGCCCGGGAGCGAGATCGGCAGGGGCCAGCAGCACGTCGCCATCCAGCGCGGCATCCTCCTGCATCAGCACGGTATCCGCCCCCTCTGGCAGGGGGGCGCCGGTGAAGATGCGGACGGCGGTACCGGGCGCCAGGGGGACCGGCGCGTCGCCCGCCGCCACCCGGCCCGACAGCGGGAGGCGCACAGGCGCCACGGCGCCCACCACGGCGTGATGGTCCAGGGCATAGCCGTCCATGGCGGCCTGGGCGAAGGGGGGCAGGCTGTGCGCCGCCACCACGTCCTGGGCCAGGACGCGGCCATCGGCGGCGTCCAGCGCCACCGCTTCCACCCCCGTGACCGGGCGGACGGCATCCAGCAGGCGCGCGCGCGCCTGGTCAACGCTGAGCAGGGTGTCGGAGGGGTAGCAGTCGTCGGCGCCTGGCATGAACGGGCCCGGGATCAGGAGGCGTGCGGAGGCAGGCCGACATGGCCCAGGATGAAGGTGGCGATGTCGGCCACGGCGCCCAGGGGGAAACGCCGCAGCCCTGCCGGCGGATCCTGCGGCAAAACATCGTCGGCCGCCAGCGCGACGATGGTGGGATCGTCGGGAAACAGCGGCGCCTTGCCATTCTCCGCCCGCCAGATCTCCAGCTTGGGCAGGGGGTCGCGCTTGAAGCCTTCCACCAGAACGAGGTCCACGGGTGACAGCTTGGCCACCAGGTCGGCCAAGGTCGGCTCAGGCGAATCGCGCAGTTCATGCATCAGGGCCCAGCGCCGGCTGGATGCCACCAGCACCTCGCTGGCGCCGGCCACACGGTGGCGATGGCTGTCCTTGCCCGGCTGGTCCACGTCAAAATCGTGGTGGGCATGCTTCAGGGTGGAGACGCGGTAGCCACGCCCCGTCAGTTCCGGGATCAGCTGGACCAGCAAGGTGGTCTTGCCCGAGCCGCTCCACCCGGCGAGGCCGAACAGCTTCATCTGGCGCTCCCTTCCTAAGGCGCGAACCGGCCTGCTACTGCGGCGGCTCGCGCAAGTCACGCACGTAGGCCAGCACCTCGCCATCGCGCTCGATCCGCACGATGTCCTGGCCCGCCGGGACTTCCTTGCAGGCCCACCGGGTGAAGGCAAGGTAGAAATCCACCGGGCCGGTGTTGCGGCGCGTCGGCTTCCACGCCGGCGGCAGGTAGTGGAACACCGTGGTGGGGGGGCCGCAAACGCGGATGCGGTAGGGCTGGGTCAACGCCTGGGGACCTTCCAGCTTCACCATGGTGTCGGTCAGGCGCTTGGCCGCTTCCGACAGTGAACTGCCCCAATAGTCCAGCTCGAACCGGGGGCCGGCACCGTGCACGCCACCGGCGAAGCGGTTGAACCAGATGGTCTCATACGGATGCAGGTGGGCCATGAACCCCACCTGGATGCCGGCGCAGGCCACCAGCAGGGCGGCCATGAAGGGGCGTAACCAATAATTCGCCGGCCAGCGCCGGGGCAGGCGCGTCAGCAGACCGTTGATCCCCAGGCCGGCGGCGGCGGCCAGCGGTGGCATGAGGAACAGCATGTGCCGGATGCCGTCATACAGCACGGCGTCCGTCGCCACCACGGCGGCGGGGGGCAGCAGCACGGCGGTGGTCAGGGCCACCCCGTCCAGGCGCACCCCCACCGGAAAGGGGCGCCGGACCGCCGCCATGCCGGCGAAGGCGGCCGCCGACGCCAGGCCCAGCAGTTCCACCTCCGGCAGCTTCACGCCGAAGCCCACGGGCAGATACCACCAGGGCAGGTCGGTGGTCCGCACCTGCACGCCGGCGAAGGTGAAGATGAAATCCATGGGGAACTTGGAAAATTCGGCCAGCGCTTCCAGGGGGTGGCGCAGCGGGTTGACCTGCGCCCAGGGCCAAGCCGCGATCATGACGACATAGGCGATGGGGGCGGCGATCCACAGCCGGCGTACCAGGCGCCAGAAGGTGGCGCCGGTCTGGCGCGGACCCGCGCCGGCCAGCACGCCCTTGGCGACATGGGCCAGGGCGACCAGCACGATGGGCCCCGCCAGCAGCACGCCCCCGACGCGGATGCCCAGCGCCATGCCGAAGCACAGGCCCAGCATGACCACGCTGCCCCGCGACGGTCCTTGATCGGGGGCGGCATCCAGGCCGCGCGCCACCCGCACCAGCCAGGACAGCGTCCAGGCGGCGGCCACGGCGAAGGGCACGTCCTTGGGGTTGGCGAAGGAATGCCCCCACCAGTCGGGGATCAGCAGCAGGCAGAGCCCGGCGATGAGCCCGGCGCGCGCGCCCGTCTCCGCACCCGCGATGTCGCGGGCGATGCGGCGCACCGCCAGCACGCCCAGCAGACCCGTCAGCCCGCCGACCAGCCGGCGGGTGGCGTAGACATCGAAGGGCAGCAGGTTTTCCGCCAGCGCCTCGACGGTGTCGAACAGGGCGCCGTAAAGATAGAGGTTCTGGAATTCCAGAACGGCGCGGTCCCGGCCCAGCGACGCGTACCATTCCAGCGCCCGCTGCCCATACTCGACATGCAGCGGCTCATCGAAGGTGATGCCGAAATCGGGAAAGGTGACCGCGACGACGATGACCGCCGCCGCCAGCACCAGCCAGAAGGCAACGTCCCACGACGCCGCGCGGTGCCAGAAGGGGCCGTTCCCGCGCGCACCGACCGGCGCCGCGCGGCCACGGGCGGGCGCGAGGGTGTCTGCCTGGGGATCAGGGGTGCGGACGAAGGTCATGGAACTCAGGGATGCCCCCCGCGCCCGCCGCCGGACGACCGGTCGGCCGGTGGCGCGTCATCGAAGCCCACCTTCTCATTCACCAGATACATGGGCCGCCCCTTCACCTCGGTGAAGACGCGGCCGAGATAGTCGCCCAGCACACCCAGGCCGATCAGTTGCAGGCCGCCCAGGAACAGCACCGCCACCATGAGCGAGGCATAGCCCGGCGTGTCGCGACCGAACATGATGGTCTTGGTGATGATGACCACGCCATAAAAGAACGAGGGCACGGACAGGGCGATGCCCAGCCAGGACCAGACGCGCAACGGCACATTGCTGAACGAGGCGACACCATCCAGGCCGAAGCGCAGCAGGCGCCAGAAATTGAAGGTGGAGGCGCCGGCATGGCGCTGCGCCACCTCGAACGGCACGGCCACCTGGCGGAAGCCCACCCAGCTGAACAGCCCCTTCATGAAACGGTTGCGCTCCGGCATCGCGTTCAGGGCATCGACCACGCTGCGGTCCAGCAAGCGGAAATCGCCGGCCCCCCGGGGCAGCGTCACCTCGGACATATTATCCAGCAGGCGGTAGTAGACCTTGGTCAGGAAGCGGCGCATCCACGGGTCGGTCAGGCGGCTGGCGCGCACGCCGTAGACCATCTGCATGCCCTGGCGCCACTGCTCCACGAAAGTGATGATGATTTCCGGCGGGTGCTGCAAGTCGCCGTCCATCAGGATCACGGCGTCGCCACTGGCATGCCGCAGGCCGGCGGACATCGCCGCCTCCTTCCCGAAATTGCGCGACAGGCGCAGCAGTTTCAGCCGGGGCTCGCGCGCCTGGTGGAAAGCAAGGGCGGCGAAGGTGCCGTCGCGGGAGCCGTCGTCGACACAAATGATCTCGAACGGCAGTCCGATGTCTTCCAGCACCGGGATCAGCCGCAGGAACAAGGCGGCGAGGTTCGCCTCCTCATTATGCATGGGAATGACGACCGACAGGCTTTTGCCCGCCGGCGTCGTCGCCTGATGCGCTTGGGATCCGGACGCGGCCGAGAGGGGTGTCAACATGGGAGCGGTATCTGACTCAGGTTCTGACAACGTGATCATGCAGCGGCGTCCGCCTCACGAAACTCTATCGCATCATCCGCGACGATGCGGAAGGTATCCTGGACAAGAAATGACCCGAAACGCCCCCTTGGATTTGTGCCCGGCGCACCGCGCGCCGATTCCCAACCCGCAGAGGGGTCACACGGGGCGGTCACCGCCGTCGTGACAATCATAGGGGAAGAAGGTTAACACCCCGTCACCAATCCGGGGATCATGGGCGCTTGTGCCGGGTACCACCCAGGACCAGGAGGCCTGGGCGACGGAACGCGTTGTCGCATGCCCTCTGGGCAAAAATGTGACGAGGCGCAGAAATCGTTATGAGCGGCATCCTTGTCAGGATGCGGTCAGCTTGGCGTGGCACTGTCCCGTTGTCGCCAGCCGATGGAGACGGCAACAGCCAAATGCGGGAGCCCCAACCCCCCGCCCAAGGCGCCGGCTCCTTGGCTGGTGGCACCGGCGCCCCGCTTTCTAGACCAAGCGGATCCTCCCGCCCTCTCTGCCCCAACCGATGGGGGCGGGAGCGGCGCCGGCGAGTGCCCCGGGCTGGGGTTCTAGACCACCCTTCCCGGCGGATGTTCCCCGTACCTGCGGTGATCGGATGCGGCGTTCCTGACCTGTCCGGTCGCGATAGTGGATCTACCCAAGCCATGACGGTTGCTGCCGTCCTGTCTTGAATTCCTTCCAAGCCTACTGGGTCGGTGGTGTCATGCCACCGACCTTTTCCTTTTTGGGGCGCGCCGCCTTGGGCGGTGGGCTCAGTCCCTTATACGCCCACTTGGGTGAAACCCGTCGCCGGTTCAGCCGTTCGGTTCGGTGAACCCCAGGCGCTGGAAGGTGGCAACCATGTGGGGTGGCAGGGGGGCCGTGGCCGACAGCGGTGGATCGGCTGGTGGCCCCCACGGCAGGGCCACCCAGCGGGCGTGCAGATGCAGCGGCGTCACCGGCGCCGGATCGCGCCCACCCTCCAGCCGCCAGTCACGGCCATAGATGGGATCGCCCAGGATGGGCCAGCCCATGGCCTCGCAATGGACACGCAGCTGGTGCATGCGCCCGGTATGCGGCGTCAGTTCCAACCAGGATAGCGCCTGGCCGTCCGACCCAACGGCGCTGGCCCTGACGCGCCATTCGGTGACGGCCTGCTTACCCCCATCCTCCACCATCATGCGGGAACAGCCGGGCACCTGCCGCTTGACCAGGGGCAGGTCGATGCGCCCCTCATCAGCATCCGGGCGCCCCTTCACCACCGCCCAATAGCGCTTGGCGACCCGTCCCGCCAGGAACAGCTTGCCCAGCCGCGTGGATGCCGCCTCGTTCAGGCCCAGCACCAGACAGCCGGTGGTGTCCTTGTCCAGCCGGTGGGCCAGGCGTGGCGCGGGGGCGTCGTCCGCCACCAGCCAGGGCAGATAGCGTTCCAGATGATCGGTGGACTTGGTGCCGTAATGCACCGGCAGGCCATAGGGCTTGTCGACAACCAGCACATCGCCGTCCTGGAACAGGACACGGGCCCGCATTTCTGCGGGCGTGTAGGCGGGCGGCGCCAGGGGAAGCATGATGGCCATGGGCAGGCGCGGCCCCGGGGGGCACCCTCGACAAGTGGAACGGAAGCGGCGTTCCTATCCCTTTAGCCCCCGCACCGCATGAAAAAAACTTAATCCTGGCTCCATAGGCTGGAAAGTCGGTCCAGACCATGATCATCCTCGTTGCGGCCGACACCGATCGCCCCATGTTAGTTCAGTGGCATTCCGCCACGCCTTTGTGAGCAAAGCAGTCGAGGAAAGACCATGACCCCCAAGGACCGCGAAGATTTGACAGCCCTGCTGGCGCGTGTGTCCCGACTGGACGGCATGCCCCGCGACCCTGAATCGGACCGCCTGGTGGGTGAGGCGCTGACCCGCCAGCCCAGCCTGCCCTACATCATGGCCCAGGCCCTGCTGGCCCAGCAGGAAGCCTTGGTCGACGCCCAGCGCCGACTGGCGGACCTGCAGCAGAGCCCTGGCGCCGGCCGCCCCGCCTCCGGCCCGCCCCCGTTCACCGGCGCGGCCCAGTCGGGCAACCAGCCCTTCAACCAGCCGCCGCCCAGCCAGCCGGCGGGGCCCTGGGGCCAGTCCTCCTACCCCGCGCAGCCTTATCAGTCCCAGCAGCCGTACGGCCAATCCTATGGGGCGCCCCAGCCCGTCTATGGCCAGCCGGCGTACGGCGCGCCGCCGGTCTACGCCCAGCCGCGCAGCTTCATGCGTGGCATGTTCGAGACCATGGCCGGCGTGGCCGGCGGCGTGCTGGCGGCCAACGCGGTCGAATCCCTGTTCCGGGGTAGCGGCATCGGGGGCGGTGGCCCCTGGGGTGGCGGCTACGGCGGTGAACGGGTGGAAGAGACCGTGATCAACAACACCACCGTGAATGAAACCATCGTCAACGAGGGGGGCGACCGCTTCGACCCCGGCCGCCAGGACGGCGGTTACAGCGACAGCGCCTACCGCGACAGCGGCTTTCAGAACGCCGATTATGACACGGACAGTTCCGACAGCGGCTTCGACGACGGTACCATCGATACCTGACCCCTCGGATCCTCGGCGGCCAGCCCCCGATCCGGCCCCGTTTTCGACCTGACACCGCGGCATCCCGCCAGACGACGCGGCCCTAAAAGCAGACAAAAAGATCATCCGTGAAAGCGAGCTTGAGACCATGACCCTCCTGTCCACCATCAAGACCCCTGCCAAGCGCTTTCCCCGCCTCGCCGTGACGGCGCTGGCCATCGGCCTGATGACCGGCACCGCCCTGGTGGCCCCGCCCGCCGCCACCACCGCCCACGCCGCCAGCCCGGCATCCCTGCCCAGCTTCGCCGACCTGGTGGAGAAGGTGGCGCCGGCGGTGGTGACCATCACCGCCGCCCATAAGGTCACCACGCCGCAGGTGCCGCAGGAACTGCAGGAGATGATGCGCCATTTCGGCCTGCCCGATGAGGCGCTGCCGGGTGGCCGGGGCGGCAACGGCCGCCCGCGCATCGAATCGGCCCTGGGCTCCGGCTTCGTCATCGACCCCAGCGGCTATATCGTCACCAACCGCCACGTCATCGAGGGCGCCGACGAGGTGAAGGTCCACTTCCAGGACCAGACCGACGACGTGCCGGCCAAGATCGTGGGCCAGGACGAACGCTCCGACCTGGCGCTGCTGAAGGTCGAGACCAAGAAGCCGCTGCAGGCGCTGGCCTTCGGTGACAGCGACAAGATGCGGCCCGGCGACTGGGTCGTGGCCGTGGGCAACCCCTTCGGCCTGGGCGGCACCGTCACCGCCGGCATCGTCTCCGCCCGCGGCCGTGACATCGACGCCGCCAACCTGAACGACTTCCTGCAGATCGACGCCTCGATCAACAAGGGCAATTCCGGCGGCCCGACCTTCAACGCCAATGGCGAGGTCATCGGCATCAACACCGCCATCTTCTCGCCCACCGGCGGGTCCGTCGGCATCGGCTTCGCCATCCCGTCCAACGTCGCCAAGCCGGTGATCGAGAAGCTGAAGACCACCGGCCACGTGCAGCGCGGCTATCTGGGCGTCACCCTGCAGGCCGTGACCCCGGAAATCGCCGACAGCCTGGGCCTGAAGGAGCCCAAGGGCGCCATCATCAACGCCGTCTCGCCCAAGAGCCCGGCGGAGAAGGGCGGCCTGAAGCAAGGCGACGTGGTGCAGAGCATCAACGGCAAGGCGATCGACAACCAGCGCGACCTGGCCCGCAACGTCGCCGGCATGGACCCGGGCAAGAGTGTCGACCTGGGCGTGCTGCGCGCCGGCAAGCCGATCACCGTCTCCGTCAAGCTGGGTGAGGCGCCCAGCGCCGACAAGGACGGCAACCCGGCCGCCACCTCGCCGGACGGCAAGGGTGACAACACCAGCGTGGCCGGCCTGAAACTGGGCAAGCTGGACGACCGCACCCGCGAGCGTCTGGGCCTGGACGAGGGCACCCAGGGCGTCGTCATCGTCGACCCGGGCAAGGACGATCTGGGCCTGCGCCCCGGCGACATCATCGCCAGCGTGAACAATGAGGCGGTGAAGGCCCCGGCCGACGTCACAAGCCAGGTGGAAAAGGCCAAGAAGGATGGCCGCAAGTCCGTCCTGCTGCTGGTCCGCCGCGGCGACCAGCAGATGTTCCTGCCCCTGCCCGTCACGCCCAAGGGCTGACGCCGGCCCCGGCCCCCGGGCCGGGATTGTGAAAGACCTGACGGGGCCGGGCGGAACCATCACCGCCCGGCCCTTTGTCTGGACGCCTCCCCTTCCCAAGGTACCGCCCCCATGAAGATCCTAGTCATCGAGGACGACGCCCAGGCCGCCGCCTACATGCTGAAAGGCCTGAAGGAGGCGGGGCACGCCGTGGACCACGCGCCGGACGGCACCCAGGGGCTGTACCTGGCGGGGGCGGAGCACTACGACGCCCTGGTGGTGGACCGCATGTTGCCCGGTCGCGACGGCCTGTCGCTGGTCAGCCTGCTGCGCGCCGCCGGCAACGACACCCCCGTCCTGGTGTTGAGCGCCCTGGGCAGCGTGGAGGACAGGGTGACCGGCCTGCGTGCCGGCGGTGACGACTATCTGACCAAGCCCTACGCCTTTTCCGAACTGTTGGCCCGGCTGGAAAGCCTGGGCCGCCGCCGTGCCGCCCCCCAGACCCAGGCCACCAAGCTGGCGGCGGGCGATCTGGAGATGGACCTGCTGGCCCGCACCGTGCGGCGGGCGGGCAAGACCATCGACCTGCTGCCCCGCGAATTCCAGCTGCTGGAATGCCTGATGCGCAACGCCGGCAGCGTGGTGACCCGCACCATGCTGCTGGAACAGGTGTGGGACTATCACTTCGACCCGCAGACCAATGTCATCGACGTGCACATCGCGCGCCTGCGCCAGAAGGTGGACAAGGGCTTCGACCAGCCGCTGATCCAGACCGTGCGGGGGGCCGGATATTGCTTGCGTCCCTGAAGCGCCGCTCCCAGGCCCCTGGCGGCGACGAAGCGGCCCTGGACACGGCCAAGAATGACCCGGCGGCCGACCGCCACCGCCATGCCGATCGCCATTTGGGCCGCCTGCTGCGCACCACCACCTTCCGCTTCGCCCTGATCTATCTGGGGCTGTTCGTCGGCTCCGTCCTGCTGGTGCTGTGGCTGATCTACTGGTCCACCGCCGGGTTCCTGACCGGCCAGGCCGACACCGCCATCCGCGAGGACATGCAGGCCCTGGCCGACCGCTACCGCGCCGGCGGCATGGCGGGCCTGGCCGAGGCGGTGAACGAGCGCGGCATGGGCAACGCCTCCTCCATCTACATCCTCTCCTCCGCCACCGGGTCCACGCTGGCCGGCAATCAGTTCTGGCCCAAGGGGATTAATGACGCCGGCTGGGCCAACCTGCCGGTGAAGGATCCCAGCACGGGACTGGTGCGCCCCGGCGACGTGCGCGCCCTGATCGCGGCACTGCCCGGCGGCTATCGCGTGCTGGTGGGCCGCGATTTGGGCGAGGTGCGGGTGTTGCGCGAACGGCTGGAGCGCGTCATCGGCTGGAGCATGGGCCTGACCCTGGTGCTGGGCCTGATCGGCGGCCTGGCCATGAGCCGCGTCTGGCTGCGCCGCCTGGATGGCGTCACCCGCACGGCGGAGGCCATCCGCGAGGGCATGCTGGTCAGCCGCGTGCCCCTGACCGGCAGCGGCGACGAGTTCGACCAGCTGGCCCATACGCTGAACGCCATGCTGGACCGTATCGAGGCGCTGGTGGCCGGCATCCGCCATGTCAGCCAGGGTATCGCCCACGATCTGCGCACCCCCCTCACCCGCCTGCGCACCCGGCTGGAACTGGCCTTGATGCACGACACGGTGGAAAACCCGCGCGAAGTGCTGGAAGCCGCCATCGAGGAGGTGGACCATCTGCTGGCCACCTTCCGCGCCCTGCTGGCCATCGCCGAGGTGGAATCGGGCGGCAACCTGCCCATCGCCCCGGTGCAGTTGGACCAGCTGGCCCTCAACACCGGCGAGCTGTATGACGCCGTGGCGGAGGACCAGGGCATCAGCTTCACCATGGCGGTGGACGCGACGGGCCCGGCCGCCATGGTCCAGGGCAACCGCCAGCTGCTGGGCCAGGCCCTGGCCAACCTGCTGGACAACGCCCTGAAATACACGCCCGAGGGCGGCCGCGTGAGCCTGACGGTCAGCCCCGTCCCCGCCGCCAACGGCGGGCCGGCCCGCGTGCGGGTGACGGTGGCCGACAACGGCCCCGGCATCCCGGCGGAGGACCGGGAGCGTGTGCGCGAGCGCTTTTTCCGGCTGGAGCGCGACCAGGCCCGCCCCGGCAGCGGCCTGGGCCTCAGCCTGGTGGACGCCGTGGCCCAGCGCCATGGCGGCACCCTGGTGCTGGACGACAATGGGCCGGGACTGAAGGCCCAACTGTTGCTGCCGGCGGGATGACCCACCCTGGCCCGGCCCTATACTTCAGATCTGGCGGAGGGTGGGCCCCATTAGGCTTATGTCAACGCATTGACAGGCAAGTTGGCGGCTGGACCATCGAGGAACCGCCTTGCCATGTTGAACAATCTGAAGATAGGGACGCGGCTCACCATTCTGGTGGGCTGCCTGGTACTGGTCGGCGCCATAGCCGGCGCCATGGGTTTGTGGGGGGCATGGACCACCAATCAGGACCTCAAGAGCGTCTATGAGGACCGCACGGTCGCCTTGGCCGACCTGACCGCCGTCCAGGACAATCTCTATCAGCTGCGTGCCGCCCGCAGCGCGGGAACCACCGCCGCGACCGCCGAGGCGGGCATGGAGGCGGCATGGTCGCATTACATGTCGACATATCTCACGCCGGAGGAGGCTGGGCTGGCCCAAGCGTTTGAGCCCCTGTATACGGCGTACCGCAAGCAGGCGGGCGGAGGGCCCCAGGATCGGGAAGCCTTCAACGCCGTGATGAAAGCCCTGGCGCCCCTGATCACCCTGCAGGTCGACGAGGCGAAACGGATTTACGACGCCTCCATGGCGCGTTTCGGCCGCATGATGGTCCAGACCCTGGGCATCGGGGCCCTGGGCATCGCCGTCGGTGTCCTCCTGGCCGTCATTGTCGTCCGGTCCATCACCGGCGGCATCAACGGCACCATCACCGTCATGGCCCGGCTGTCGGCGGGCGACACCGCCGTGGAGGTCCAGGGACTGGGCCGGCGGGACGAGATCGGCAACCTGGCCCAAGCCGCGGAGGCCTTCAAGCAAAGCACCCTGCGGGTGCGCGCCATGGAAGAGGAGGCCACACAGGAAAAGGCCCGGGCGGAAGCCCAACGCAAGGCGGCCCTGCTCGGCATGGCGGCCCGCTTTGAAGAGTCGGTCAAGGGCGTGGTCGACGCCGTGGCCAGCGCCGCCACGGAGATGCAGGCGGCGGCGCAGGCCATGGCCGCGACCGCCGAGGAAACCAGCCGCCAGTCGCAAACCGTGGCCGGTGCCGCCGACATCGCCGCCGCCAACGTCAACACCGTGGCCAGCGCGACGGAGGAACTGTCGTCGTCGATCAGCGAGATCGGCCGCCAGGTGGCCCGATCCTCATCCGTCGCCTCGGAGGCCGTGGCCACCACGGACGAGACGGTGGGCGCGGTGACCGCCCTGAAAGGCTCCGCCGCCGATATCAGCGACGTGGTCGCCCTGATCAGCCAGATCGCCAGCCAAACCAATCTGCTGGCGCTGAACGCCACCATCGAGGCCGCGCGGGCGGGCGAGGCGGGCAAAGGCTTCGCCGTCGTGGCGGGCGAGGTCAAGGCGCTGGCCAACCAGACGGCGAAGGCGACGGAAGAGGTGGCGCTGCGGGTCAATGAGATCCAGCAGGCGTCAGACGCCGCCAGCCAATCGATGACCACCGTCGCCGGCACCATCGGTGAGATCAACCGCATCGCCGCCGCCATCTCCGCCGCCGTGGAACAACAGAGCGCCGCCGCCGGCGACATCGCCAACAGCGTCTCCCAGGCCGCCGCCGGGACCAGCGAGGTGTCCAGCACCATCGTCAGCGTCACGCAGGCCGCCGGCGAGACGGGAAGCGCCGCGACGCAGGTGCTGGCCGCCGCCAGCAGCCTGTCGTCCGAGTCCGAACATTTGCGCCGGGAGGTGGCGGAGTTCCTGGCGACGGTCCGCGCCGCCTGAGCGCGTTCGCCCCCTTGCGCCGGCACCGCGCCGGGCCTATCGCTTTGGCTATCGTGGCGGGGTGTGCCGCCGGCGCGGGAGGGCGGGACGCCATGGACGACGACGCGAACCGGATCATCGGCCTCTACCAGCGCCACGGCCTGGCCTGGGAGGCCGACCGCCAGGCCGGGCTTCGCCGCCATCCGGAGATGGAACGTCCCTGGCTGGATCGCTTCCTGGCCCTGGCCTCACCCGGCCCGATGCTGGATCTGGGCTGCGGCGGCGGCCAGCCCATGGCGGCCTACCTTGTGGCCCAGGGCCGCGCCGTCACCGGCATCGACACCGCCCCCGCCCTGGTCGCCCTGGCCCAAAGCCGCCTGCCGGACCAGGAGTGGCGGGTGGCCGACATGCGCGGGCTGGATCTCGGCCGGCGGTATGCCGGCATCCTGGCCTGGGACAGCTTCTTCCACCTGGATTTCGCCGACCAGCGGGCGATGTTCCCCGTGTTCCAGCGCCACGCCCTGCCCAGCGCCGCGCTGATATTCACCAGCGGACCGAAGCACGGCGTGGCCATGGGCGGCTACGCCGGCGAGCCGCTGTACCACGCCAGCCTGGACCCGGCCGACTATCGCGCCCTGCTGGACGAGCACGGCTTCGAGGTCATGGACTTCCGCGCGGAGGATCCGGACTGCGGCGGACGCACGGTGTGGCTGGCGCGGGGACGTTAGCCGTAAAGCACAGCGCGGTGACACCGCTTGCCGAAATATACAAATTCTTGTATAAATAAATCCATGAGCGCTTCTGGAACCACTCGGCCCGGCGATCCCAAAGACGTGGAATTTCTGGGGGACTCACTGGAGGCACTGCGGGGCTTCCCCCTGGCCGCCAAAAGAGAAGCCGGCCACCAGATCGATAATATTCAGCACGGGAGATTGCCGGACGACTGGAAGCCCATGAAGACGGTTGGCCCCGGGGTCCAGGAAATCAGGATCAATAATCAATCCGGCATCTATCGTGTGATCTACGTGGCGAAATTCGAGGACGCGGTTTATGTGCTGCACTGCTTCCAGAAAAAATCCCGGAAGACGGATCCTGCGGATATTGGGATAGCGAAGGACCGCTACGGCACCCTTGTCGAGCGGCTGAAACGCCACAAGGCCGACGAAAGGAAAGGCAAACCGAAATGACCGACAAGCGATTCTCCAGTGTCTGGGATGCCCTGGAGGACACACCAGCGGACGCTGAAAACATGAAGCTTCGCTCGAAACTAGCGATGACCTTGAAGGACCACATCACCCGCCAGGGCATGACACAGGCTGAAGCGGCCAAGGCATTTGGCGTGACTCAGCCGCGCATCTCAGATCTGGTGCGGGGCAAGATCGACCTTTTTGGACTCGATGCCCTGGTCAATATGGCCAGCGCCGCCGGCCTTCGTATTGAAATGACCATCCTGGAAGCGGCCTGAGCCCTTGCCGGTTGTTGAGCGAACCGCCCCCATCGCTCACCCCTCCGCATGCGCCTTGGCATATCGCGCGCTGACCGGCACGGCGATCAGGCCGCAGAGCGCCGCGGCCGACAGCCATAGGCCCGGCATGGCGGCAGTGCCGCCGTGCTTCACCAGGTAGGTGCTGATGAACGGGGTGAAGCCGCCGGCTGCGGTGGCCAGGCTGTAGGCCAGCGAGAAGCCCGCCGTGCGCACGGCGGCGGGCACAATCTCCGTCAGATAGACGACCATGGCGCCGTTATAGCTGGCGTAGAGGAAGGACAGCCACAGCTCCACGCCCAGCAAGCGGCCGAAGCTGGGCGCGTCCGCCAGCCAGCTCAGCGCCGGATAGGCCGTGGCCAGCGCCAGCACGGTGCAGACCACCAGGATGGGACGGCGGCCGATGCGGTCGGACAGGGCCCCCGACAGCGGCAGCCACAAGAGGTTGCTGGCGCCCACCGCCAGGGTGACCAACAGGCTGTCCATGTCGCTGAGGTGCAGCGCCTCGCGCCCGAAGGTGGGGGTGTAGGCGGTGATGAAATAGAAGGACACGGTGGTCATCATCACCAGGCCCACGCCCGTCAGCACCACGCCCCGGTTGGCCACCAGCGAGGCCATGATCTCCCCCACCGTGGGCCGGTGCTTGCGCGCCAGGAAAACCTCCGTCTCGGTCAGCGAGCGGCGAATCTGGAACAGGAAGGGGACGATCAGGCAGCCCACCACCAGAGGGATGCGCCAACCCCAGGCCTGCATCGTCTCCGGCGTCAGGGAGAAGGTCAGGGCGACGCCGATCAGGGCGGCCACCATCACCGCCACCTGCTGGCTGGCCGACTGCCAGCTGACATAGAAGCCCTTGCGGCCCGGCGTGGCGATTTCCGACAGGTAGACGGAGACGCCGCCCAGTTCCACCCCCGCCGACAGGCCCTGCACCAGCCGGCCCAGCAGCACCAGCAGAGGCGACAACAGGCCGATGGTGGCGTAGCCCGGCATCAGCGCGATGGTGATGGTGCCGACCGACATGAGGCCCAGGGTCAGCAGCAAGCCATCGCGCCGGCCATGGCGGTCGATATAGGCGCCCAGCGCCAGGGCGCCGATGGGCCGCATGAGGAAGCCGGCGCCAAAGGTGGCGAAGGTCAGGAGCAGGCTGGCCGTGCCGCTGCCCTGCGGGAAATAGGCGCGGCTGATGGCGCCGGCGAAATAGCCGAACACCATGAAGTCATACATTTCCAGGAAATTGCCGCTGGCGACCCGCACCACGGTCATCACCTGGTGCCACCGGCCCCGCCCAACGGACCCCGGCATCCCATGCCCAGTCATCGCACACCACCGATCATTAACCCTTACCCCACCCTGCCATGCCCGGCCCTGGATCGCCAGGGCGCCGACGTCGCGGGCGGACGGAGCTGTCCGTTTTCGGGCACTGTCCGCCCGCGGACAGGGAACTCCATCGCATAGGGCATAAGAAACAATGGGTTAGTCCTGGCGCGCTTATTGCCTATCCTGCGCGCAAAACGCCATCCGCAACACCTGGAAAAGCGGCGGGACAGTAAAGGGGGTTGTTGGTGGGACATTATCTGACGGTGGCCCTGCGGGTCATGGCCCGGCACAAGCTGTACGCGGCGCTGAACGTGCTGGGCCTGGGCATCGGCCTGGCGGCGGCCATCCTGATCCTGTTGTTCGTGCGCCACGAAACATCCTTCGACGCCTTTTTCCCATCGGCCGACCGCATCTACCAGATCGACACCGAAGTCCACGATCTGGGCCAGGCCCCCCGCCGGATCGCGAAAACCGGGCGCGCCATCGGACCCGCCTTCGCCCAGGACCGCCCGGCGGTGGAGGCGATCACGCGCATGACGGGCGAGCGGGTGGCGGTGCGTCAGGGCGACCGGCTGTTCCAGGAGATCGTCAACGTCGTCGACGCCGATTTCCTGGCGGTGTTCCCGCGCGTGGTGCTGGCCGGCGATGCCGGGACGGCGCTGGCCGACCCCGCCGCCATCGTGCTGACGCGGGAAGGGGCGCGCCGCTATTTCGGCGACTGGCCCGCCCTTGGCCAGATCTTGGCGGTGGATGGCCACGCCCTGACGGTCCGCGCCGTGGTCGCCGACCTGCCGGAGAACACCCACTTCCGCCCCTCCCTGATGATGGTGCCCACCAACTCCATCATCCTCCCCACGCCGGAGCCGGAGGGGGACTGGTTCGGCCTGAGTTGGCGCACCTACATCCGCCTGGCCCCAGGGGCTAACGCGGCTGCGGTGGAGCGGGACTTGGCCGCCTGGCACCGCCGCGCAGCGCCCGACGCCCAGACGCCGCAAGGCCCCCTGCGGCTGGCGGAACTGTATGCGCCCCATCTGCGCCCCCTGCGCGCCATCCATACCGACCCCATCGAGGATGACGCCAAGCCGGGCACCGCCGCAGGCACGCTGTCCCTGTTGTCCCTGGTGGCGGTGCTGATCCTGGGGGTCGCCGCCATCAACTTCACCAACCTGGCCACCGCGCGCGCCTCGCTGCGGGCACGGGAGGTGGGGGTGCGCAAGACGGTGGGCGCCAGCCGGGGTCGCCTCATGGTCCAGTTCATGGGGGAGGCGCTGCTGCTGACCCTCATCGGCATGGTCCTGGCCGTCGCCTTGGCCGAGGTCGCCCTGCCCTTCTATTCCCGCCTGGTGGCCACGCCCCTGCGGCTGGATTATGGCGACCCGGCGCTGATGGGGCTGCTGGCCGGCATGGGGTTGCTCACCGGCATCGCCAGCGGCGCCTATCCTGCCTTCGTGCTGTCCGGCGTCGCCCCGATTCCGGCCCTGCGGGGTGCCACCGCCGCCAGCGGCGCCGGGCGGCTGCGCACCCTGCTGGTGGTGTTCCAGTTCGCCGTGTCCATCGGACTGCTGGCCGCCGCCGCCGTGGTGCACAGCCAATACCTTTATGCCCAGCACAAGCCCCTGGGCTTTCAGCGCGACAACATGGTCATGGTCGATATCGACGACACGCTGGGCGCGCCGGGCAAATGGGCCGGCTTCATGGACATGTTGCGGCGCAGCCCCGGCATCGCGGACGTGGCGGCCAGCACCATCTACCTGGGCAGCCCGAACGAGGGCGACGATGAACTGGTGCGCCGGCCCGGGGATGCGGCACCCGTCACCATGCGGGGCGAGGGCGTCAGCTTCGGCTACATCCAGACCATGGGCCTGCGCCTGATCGCCGGGCGGACCTTCGATCCCGACCGGCCCGCCGACAAGGTGCACCGGCCGGAGTGGATGCTGGTCGGCAAGCCACCGCCGCCGGGGGTGACATCGCTGGAGTTGCCGGCGGCGGTGGTGCTGAACCGCTCCGGCGTCCGGCGCCTGGGCTTCGCCAGCCCGGATGCCGCCATCGGGCAGGTGGTGCTGAAGACTGTGGGCTCGGTCGGTTCCGCCCTGACCATCCGGGGCACTGTCATCGGCGTGGTGGAGGATTTCCACTTCCGCTCCATCCACCGGCCGGTGTCGCCCGCCATCTTCCATGTCGGCGATGGCTTTGACGTCCTGATGGTGCGCCTGAAGGCCGGCGAGATGGTGGCGGGTTTGGCCGCCATCGACCGCATCTGGGCGACCCTGGTGCCGGGCCAGCCCATCCGCCGCTGGTTCCTGGCGGACCGTTACCAGCACCTGTATGACCAGGAGCGGAGGACGGGCGGGATCTTCGCCCTGTTCTCAGGCCTGGCCGTCTTCATCGCCTGCCTGGGCCTCTATGGCCTGGTGTCCTTCACCGCCGAACGGCGCACCAAGGAGATCGGCATCCGCAAGATCATGGGCGCCACCCTGCCGCAGCTCCTGCGCCTGCTGCTGTGGCAGTTCTTCAAGCCGGTGGGCCTGGCCTGCCTGATCGCCTGGCCCGTCACCTGGTGGGCCCTGCGGCGATGGCTCGACGGCTACGCCTACCGCATCGCCATCGACCCGCTGTGGTTCCTGGCGGCCGGCGCCCTGTCGCTCGCCCTGGCCTGGGTGACGGTGGCGGGCCAGTTGGCGCGCCTCGCCCGGGAAAGGCCGGTGCGGGCGTTGCGGTCTGAATGAACCGCAACGCCCACGCCGTCTCAATTGGCCGCCGGCGCCTTGACGTCCGGGGCTTTGGCCGCGTCCTCGTCGCGCGCGCGGGGGGCGAACACGGGCCGGCCGACATTGGTGAAGAACACCTTGCCCTGGCTGTTGGCGACGTAGATGCGGTGGGTCTTGGCGAAATCGGCGCCCAGGAACATGCCGATGGCGTTGACCCGGTCCGGGTCGCCGAACAGGGCGAAGTCGCCCACGTTCAGGCGCACGCGGCGCACCGTCTCCTCACCGATGGTGAAGGTGGCGAAGGTGGCGATCCAGGTGGGCACCCGCTTCTTGCCGATGCCGTGGAATTCGCTGCCCGCCGCCACGTCCGCCCCCTCCTCATGCACATTCGCCAGATGGGCGGTGCGCAGCAAGACCGAACTGTGGGTGAAGCCGGTGTCCAGCAGGGCCCAGGTCTCGCGCTCATTCAATGAGACGCGGACCTGGATGTCGCGGTGCCCCAGTGGCAGGGTGGGCCGCAGCGCCGCCTCGGCATAATCCTGCGCCCAGTAGGCGAGCGGCACGCCGTCGCAGCCCTTGGGCTCGAAAAAGCGGACGGCGCCGTTGGCGAAATCCAGTTCGACATCGTATTGGGCGAAGATGTCCTGGCCCAGGATCATCTCCACATCCGGGCCGAAATTGTCGTTCTGCACCACATGCACCAGGGGCGCGTCGGCCCACCAGTCACCGGCCACCAGCTTGTTCAGCTTCACCTGCCCCATGGGCGCGGCGCCGCCGATACCCACCAGCCGGCGCTGACTGCTGACCTCCAGGCCCAGGCGGGCCGCCCCGGCTTGCGAGATGGCGGTGACCTCGGCGCCCGTGTCCAGCAGGGCGCGGATGGGGGTGCCGTTGACACTGGCCACCACGATGGGCTGGTTGCGTTCCAGCGTCACCGGCACCTCCGCCACCTTGTTCAGGTGGCAATTGGCGGCGTCGGCCAGCGCCAGGCCCGGCAGAGCGAGCACGCCGGCCACGGCGAGCGACAAGATCCGCCGGACATGGACGCCCCGGCCCAAACCCTTATCCCGCATCGAAAACCCCCGTCTTTCCGGCCGGCGTCCCGCCGGCCGCGCTTACGCCCCCGGCGCCCCGAACACCGGTTTGGCGACATTGGTGAAGTAGATCTTGTCCTGGCTGTTGGCGATGAAGATGCGATGGGTGCGGATGAAATCCATGCCCAGCACCATGGCCAGGCTGCCGTCGCGCTCCACGCCCAGATTGTAATAGTCGCCCACCGACAGGCGGGCGTTGCGGATGACCTCATCCCCGATGGCCAGGGTGTCGAAGGTGCCGATCCAGGTGGGCACCGGCGTGCGGCCGATGTCACGCCGCTCCGGCCCCGGCTGGGAACCGGGGCTGTCCTCGCGCACGTTGGCGCGGTGGGCCAGACGGGTCAGCACCGTGCTGGTGCGCACGCCGGTGTCCAGCCGCGCCCAGAACTCCTGACCATTCAATTGCACCACCACCCGGCTGACGGAGTAGCTGCCGAAGCCACGCGACCGCAGCGTCGCCTGGGCGTAGGTCTGCGCCCAATAGGCCAGCGGCGTGTCATCGCACTCCGCCGGCCGGAAGAAACGGATGACGTTGTGCGCCATATCCAATTCGATGTCGGACTGCACGAACAGGTCCTGGCCCAGCACCATGTCGACATTGGCGCCAAAATCGCCGGCCTCCACCAACTGCAGGCGATAACCAGTGCCCTGCCAGGGACCGAAGCTGAGCGTGTCGGCCATCATCGTGCCGGCCTTGCGCCAATCCCCCTGCCCCAGGTTCACGCCGCGCGCGTGATGTTCCTGGAAATCCAGCCCCAGCCGGCGCGCCGCCTGCACCGACACCAAATGCCGCGTGCTGCCGGTATCGACCAGGGCCCGCACCGGCTTGCCGTCCAGCAGACCATCGGCGATGGGTAGGCCGTTTTCCAGGTGGATGGGCAGTTCCCCCACCGGGTTCAGCCGGCAATCGCTCGTGTCAGCCAGGGCGGGGGCGCCCAAGACCGGGACAGCGAGCAGGGAGAGCGCGAGAGCCAGGGGGGTGAAGCGGCGCATGGCGACGGTGTCCTTCGTGTCGCGGACGGCCGGCTCAGGGATTGGCGGCCGTCTTTTCGCCCGGGGCGGTCTGGGGCGCAGGTGTCTGGGGCGGGGGCGTCTGGAGCGCAGGGGATTGGGTATCGAAAACAGGCCGGGAGACGTTGGTAAAATAGAGCTTGTCCTGGCTGTTGGCGATGTAGATGCGGTGCGACCTAATGAAGTCCATGCCCAGGATCAGTCCCCACACCTGCCGCCCCACGTCGGAGATGAAGTCCGGGTTGAAGCGGGTGAAGCGCAGCTTCACATTGCTGACGGTTTCGTCACCAATAGTGAAACTATCGAAAGTACCGACGGACAGGGGGTACTTCTCATGATCAGATGGCCCCACCATGCCCAGGGTGGTGACGCCGGGGTTGCCCTCATAAACCCCCGCCTGATGGGCGATGGTGTCGCTAAGCGTGCTGTAGACCGTACCGGTGGACAGGCGAGCCAGAAATTCATGGCCGTTCAGCCGCACGGGGACGCGGTTGCTGAAGCGCCGCCGCTCATTCTGCGCGTACTGCATGGTGGCTTCGGCGTAGGTGTCCGCCCAATAGGCCAGTGGAACGTCGTCACAGCCCTGCGGGTGGAAGAAGCGGATGGTGTCGTGAGCCAAATCCAGCTCCACATCCGCCTGGGAGAAGATATCCTGGCCCAGGCTCAGATCCACATCTTTGCCGAAATGGATGGGAACGACCTCCATGGTCAGGTTTTCCGCCTGCCAGCCACCAATGGACAGGCTTTGCACGGGAGCCGAACCGATTTCGCGCACGCCCCGTCCCGGCGTGATCACGTGGTGGGCCATGGGTAGGGGCGTGACCTCCAGTCCCAGGCGCCTTGCCGCCGCTTCGGACAGGATGGTCTTGTAGCTGCCGGTGCTGACCGCCACGCGAATGGGCTGGCCGTTCAAGGTGCCTTCGACGACCGGACGGCCGCCATCAAGCCGCACCGCCAATTCGGCCACCTTTGTGAGGTGGCAGTCGGACGGCGCGGCGGACACCGCCCCCGCCGTCAGGAACGCGGAAAAAGCGAACGCGGCGAGGCGGATGGGGCGCATGAAGGGACAAACCCCGTCAGTTGAAATTCCCCTCTATATTGCAAATTCGCCTTTGTGCAACAAGCACGCCGCGTCCGGAACACCGTGCGCGACTCCAGCGGAGCGGGCGATTGCGACACCGCGCCGCAGCCCTCAGGCCAGGCTGGCCCACAGATGGGCGGTGGCCAAGCTGCGCCAAGGGGCGTGGGGCCGCATCAGCGTTCCCTGTTCCTCCGCCGTGGGGCGGCGGTCCAGCCCGTGGAAGCGCTGCAGGGCGGCCGCCAGGCCGGCATCGCCCACCGGCACCCGGTCGGGCAGGCCGCAGCCGCGCATCAGCACGTAGTTGGCGGTCCATGGCCCGATGCCGCGCAGGGCCAGCAGCGCCACCTCCGCCGCCGCCTCGCCCGTGGGGTCGGTGTCCAGCCGTTCCAGGGCATCCAAATCCAGCCGGCCGTCCACCGCCGCCTGGGCGGCATCGATCAGGTAGCGGGCTTTGGAGCGGGAGAAACGCCGCTCGGTCAACAGCGCCGGGTCCATGGCCGCCACCGCCGCCGCGTCCGGATGGGCGATCATGCCCGAGGGGTGGCGCCGCCCGGCCAACAGGATCAGCTGGCGGCGCAGATCCGAGGCGAAGGTCAGGTTGATCTGCTGGCCGATGATGGCCCAGGCCAGCGCCTCGAACACCGTGGCGGACAGAGGGGGACGGTAGCCCCGGCGGCTGCCCACCAGGCGCGCCGTCTCCGCATCCGTGTCCGCCCGTGCCTCCAGCCCAGCGGCGGCATCGGCCAGGGCCGGCGTCAGGCCCAGCATGCGCAGGGCCACGCGCTGGGCGTGCGCCAGGATCAGGGGATCGTCGCTGTCCACACCCATGACCAGGACCCCACCGGCGGCCGGGGCCGTCAGGGTCAGGAGATAGGCCCGGCCGTCGATATCCAGCGCCTTGGTCAGGGCCGGCCCGGCCACCCGCTCCGCCGGGGCGTCGCGATCGCGGTACCAGTCGCGCCCATGGTAGCGCCACGCCGCATCCGGGTCGAAACCCGGCGGCAGGTCGAGGCGCAGCTGGCTCACGTTTCCACCAGCACGCCGTCCCGCAGTTCGATCACCCGGTCCATGCGGGCCGCCAGATCAAGGTTATGGGTGGCGACCAGGGCGCCAAAGCCGTCTTTGCGCCCCCCCGGGCCCGTGCCACTGCCCCGAACCAGGTCGGTCAGCAGGGCGAAGACGTCGTCGGCCGTGTGGTGGTCCAGGTTGCCGGTGGGTTCATCCGCGATCAGCAGGCTGGGCCGGTTGGCCAGCGCACGGGCGATGGCCACGCGCTGCTGCTCGCCGCCCGACAGGCGGGCCGGGCGATGGCTGGCACGGGCGGCCAGGCCCACCAGGGACAGCAGTTCCTTGGCCCGCTCCCGCGCCGCCGCCTTGGGAACGCCGGCGATCATCTGCGGCAGGACGATGTTCTCCTCCGCGCTGAATTCCGGCAGCAGGTGGTGGAACTGGTAGACGAAGCCGATGGTCTCCCGCCGCAGGGCCGTCCGCCCAGCATCGTCCAAGGTGGCGGCGTCGCGGCCGGCGATGCGGATCACGCCGCCATCGGCATGTTCCAGCAAACCGGCGATATGCAGCAGGGTGGACTTGCCGGCGCCGCTGGGCCCCACCAGGGCCACGATCTCCCCCCGGCGGACGGCGCAGGCGGCACCGCGCAGCACCTCCAGCACGTTGCCGGCCTGCTGGAAGCGGCGGATGACCCCCGACAGTTCCAGGACGGTTTCGCCCACCACGGGACGGGAGTTGGGGACATCCATCACGGGCAGGTCACTCATAGCGCAGGGCCTCCACCGGATCGAGGCGGGCGGCCCGCCAGGACGGGTAGATGGTGGCGGCGAAGGACAGGAACAGGGCCATGATGCCCACCTGCGTCACCTCCATCCAGTCCAGCTTGGCCGGGATTTGGGTGAAGAAGTAAATCTCGGCGTTGAACAGGTCGCGGCCGATGATGGACTGGATGAACTGGCGGATGGCTTCGATGTTCTTGGTGAACAGCACCCCCAGCACCACGCCGAACACGGTGCCGGTCAGGCCGATGCTGGCGCCCGTCAGGAAGAAGATGCGCAGGATCATGCCCCGGCTGGCCCCCATGGTGCGCAGGATGGCGATGTCGCGCCCCTTGTCCTTGACCAGCATGATCATGCTGGAAATGACATTGAACGCCGCCACCAGGATGATCAGCGACAGGATCAGGAACATGACGTTGCGTTCCACGTCGATGGCGCTGACGAAGGCGGCGCTGCGCTGGCGCCAGTCATAGAGGCGGTATTCCTGGCCCGCCGCCTGGGCGGCCGCCTTCAGATAGGGATCGATGTGGGTGGGGTCCTGGACGAAGACCTCCAGCGAGGTATAGCCGTTGGCGACACCGAAGAAGGTTTGCGCCGCCGCCAGCGGCATGAACACCAGGCCGTTGTCGACATCGTACATGCCGACGTCGAAGATGGCGGCGATGGGGTAAGTCCGGGCGCGGGGGATGGAGCCGAAGGCCGTCTGGTTGAAGCGGGGGCTGACCAGGCGCAGTTGATCACCCACATGCAGGTTCAAGCGGCGGGCCATGCGGCTGCCGATGGCGATGCCGTCGCCCAGGTTGGCCTCGTCACCGGTGGCGCCGGTCGCGGCACCGAACGCCTCGGCCGCCCCCTCGACGATGTGGGTGGAGACGATGGGCCGGCGGCGGAAATCCGCCGGGGTGATGCCATGGACATAGGCCGCGCTGGCGGTGCCGTCCTGGGTGATCAGCGCCTGGCCCTCCACCGTCGGCATGACGGCGGTGACGCCGGGCACCGTCAGCAGGCGCTGGCCCACGGCGTCGTTCTCCGGCAGGGGGCCCAGCAGGGACTGCACCTCGATATGGGCGTACAGCCCCAGCACGCGCCCCAGCAATTCCGTGCGGAAGCCGCTCATCACCGACATGACGATGATAAGGGTGGCCACGCCCAGGCCGATGCCCAGCAGGGAAAAGCCGGCGATGACGGAGATGAACCCCTCCTGCCGGCGCGCCCGGAGGTAGCGCATCGCGACCATGCGTTCGAAGGCGGAAAAGATCATGAGGACCCGGCCGTCAGGGTGGAAAGGTGTGGAGGCAATGCGCGCGATTCTGGGCGGAAAAAAGGCACCCGCCCCCTAGCACGTGCCAAAAGGGCGGGCGTCCCGTTTCTTGGCAGCAGATCAGGCCTTGATCAGCTCGGCCAACGCCTGGTCCACCGGCAGCTCACGCTTCTCGCCGGTGGCGCGGCGCTTCAATTCCACCACGCCCGCCTTCAGGCCGCGCGGGCCCACGGTCAGCTGCCAGGGCAGGCCGATCAGGTCCATGTCGGCGAACTTGGCGCCCGGCCGCTCGTTGCGGTCGTCGTAGAGCGTTTCCACGCCGGCGGCGTTCAGCTTGGCGTACAGCTCATCGCACAGGGTGGCGCAGGCGACATCGTCAGCCTTCAGGTTGATCAGGCCGACCTGGAAGGGGGCCACCGCCTCCGGCCAGATGATGCCGTTCTCGTCATGGCTGGACTCGATGATGGCGCCCATCAGGCGCGACACGCCGATGCCGTAGCTGCCCATCTCCACCGCCACCGGCTCGCCATCCGGGCCGGCGACCACGGCACCCATGGGCTTGGAATATTTGGTGCCGAAATAGAAGATGTGCCCCACCTCGATGCCGCGGGCGGAAACCAGCTGGTCCTCCGGCACCTCGCAGGTGGCGGCGTCGTGCTTCTCATCCGTGGCGGCATAGATGCTGGTGTACTTGGCGAAGAAGTCCTTCAGGTCGCTGCCGGCCTCCGGCGCATTCTGCAGCACGTCCAGTTCCAGCCAGTCCTTGTGGCAGAACACGCCGCTTTCACCCGTCTCCGCCAGGATGATGAACTCATGGCTGAGGTCGCCGCCGATGGGGCCGGTGTCGGCGCGCATGGGAATGGCCTTCAGGCCCATGCGGGCGAAGGTGCGCAGGTAGGCCAGGAACATCTTGCGATAGGACAGCTTGGCCCCTTCGGCGTCCAGGTCGAAGGAGTAATTGTCCTTCATCAAGAACTCGCGGCCGCGCATGATGCCGAAACGGGGGCGGATCTCGTCCCGGAACTTCCACTGGATGTGGTACAGGTTCTTGGGTAGATCCTTGTAGCTGCGCACGAAGGTCTTGAAGATGTCGGTGATCATCTCCTCGTTCGTGGGACCGTACAGCAGCTCGCGGTCATGGCGGTCGGTGATGCGCAGCATCTCCTTGCCGTAGTCGTCATAGCGGCCCGACTGGCGCCACAGCTCCGCCGACTGGATGGTGGGCATCAGCAGTTCCTGGGCGCCGGCGGCGTCCTGCTCCTCCCGCACGATCTGCGAGATCTTGCGCAGGACCTTCCAGCCCAGCGGCAACCAGGCGTAGATGCCGGCGCTGGTCTGCCGGATCATGCCGGCGCGCAACATCAGCCGGTGCGAGGCGATCTGCGCCTCCGCCGGGGTTTCCTTCAAGGTGGGCAGGAAAAACTGGGAGGAGCGCATGTGCGGGAACCCGTCGCCTTAGTGAACTTGAGTGCGGAAAATCGAGCCGCGACTTTAGGCAATGACGGCACCCCTGTCCATGGCGGCGGGAAAGCGTGACGGTGATGGGACGCCATCCCGGCCTCATCCCTGGCGACCCCATGGTTAGCCCTCGGACGGGACTATAAAGACGCTTTCCGCAGGATAGGTGCGCCTAATTACGCTACGCTCTGACGCTTCAGCGGCGCCATTCAAATAACGGCGGCGAAAGTGTTGAATCGCGAAGGTCATTTTCGCAACTTTCCCCTTGCCGCTGGAAAGAATATTTCCGAGAAGGCTTTGGTAGTCTTAAAATTATAGCTGCCCCGCAATATACGCTGGGCGGTGGGGGGTTGACCTCCAAATTTGGCCCATGATCTTTACGGCGCCTTAACCAATCACTGTTATCTCAGCGGGACCGCCCGCCGTGACAAGGACCGCCATCATGCTGGCCAACGCCAAGATCATCACCAAGATAAACCTTGTCATCCTCGTGATGGCGTTGGCGGCCGTCGCCATCGGTGTCGCCGGCTATGTCGGCATGTCCAAGCTGGCGCTCGCCGCCCATCGCCTGGACGTGATGGGCGCCAACCTGCACCAGGCGTCGAAGCTGAACGTGAATGTCGTCTTTATGAACCGGGGCGAATACCGCATCGCTGCCAGCCCCGCGGACGCCGACGAGGTGGCCAAGAATGTGGCGGGCCGCATCGATGAGTTTTCGAAAAACATGACCGCGTTGGAACAGCAGGCGGAAGCGAAGTACCTTCCGAATCTGGCTGAAATCAAGGTGGCGTTCGATGCGTACAAAAAGGAATTTGACGGCACGCTGGCCATGGGCCGCAAGCACGCGGACCTGAAGAATGACGCGGCCCGCCAGGAAATCTTGACCGAGGTGGCGCAGTCGCGCACCGCCTCCACCGCCCTTTCAGCAAAAATCAAAACGCTGCAGGATGCCCTCGACGACGACGGCACCACCGTCGCCCAGGACGCGCAGACCGTCGCCCGCGACCTGACCTGGATGATCCTGATCGTCGCCGTCGTCGGCATCGCCGTCGGCATCGTCGTCGGCATGCTGATCGCCCGTCGCGGCCTGGTGGCCCCCATCGGGCATATCGTCCACAACCTGCAGGACCTGGCCCACGGCCGCCTGGACATCGAGGTCTTCGGCACCGAGCGTGGGGACGAGGTGGGCGATATCGCCAAGACGGCCCTGGTGTTCCGCGACAACGCCCGCGAGACCGAACGCCTGCGCGCCGAACAGGAGAAGGAGCAGGCCGCCCGCGTCGCCCGCGCCGCCGCCTTGGAGACCCTGACCCGCACCTTCGACGTCAAGGCCGGTGACGTCATCGGCGCCGTGGCCTCGGCCGCGACCGAGATGCAGGCCACCGCCAGCTCGCTGTCCGCCTCGGCCGAGCAGACCACCCGCCAGTCCGCCACCGTGGCCGCCGCCGCCGTCGAAGCCTCGGCCAACGTGCAGACCGTGGCCGCCGCCGCCGAGGAACTCAGCTCCTCCATCGGGGAGATCAGTCGCCAGGTGGCCCAGTCGGCCACCGTGGCCGGCGACGCCGTCCGCCAGGCGACGCACACCGGCGCCATCGTCGCCGGGCTGGAGCAGACCACCCAGAAGATCGGCGAGATCGTCGGCCTGATCACCAACATCGCCAGCCAGACCAACCTGCTGGCCCTGAACGCCACCATTGAGGCCGCCCGCGCCGGTGAGGCCGGCAAGGGCTTCGCCGTGGTGGCGAGCGAGGTCAAGAGCCTGGCCAACCAGACCTCGAAGGCCACCGAAGAGATCAGCACCCAGATCGCCTCGGTCCAGGAGGCGACGCGCGAGGCGGTGGCCGCCATCGGCGCCATCTCCGGCACCATCGAAAACATCAACAGCATCGCCACCACCATCGCCTCGGCGGTGGAGGAGCAGGGCGCCGCGACCCAGGAGATCGCCCGCAACGTCCAGCAGGCGGCCGAAGGTGCTGACAGCGTCACCCAGAACATCCAGGGCGTGTCGACCGCCGCGGACGACACCGGCCATTCCGCCCATGACGTCCTGACGGCCGCCACCTCCATGGCCCGCGAGGCCGAGAAGATGCGCGGCCTGGTGGAGAACTTCCTGGCGGAAGCCCGCGCCGCCTGACAGCACACGCGGCATCATCCGGTTGCACAACAACAACCCGGGAAGTTCGCTTCCCGGGTTGTTCCTTCTTATGCACGCGCAAGTGAGAATTTGTGCGCTCGCAAAGCAACCAGACAAAAAACAATCCCGCAACGCGAATTTCTTAAGAGGTAACCTGGAAGAAATTAACAGATAAAATCCAGGAGAGTCAAAATGGCGCCACCATTTCTCGCGCCCAAACAGAGTTCTTCTTTCACGACGGGAGATTTGAGGTTCGACGAGGCAAAGTCATTCTGGCGCAGGAAAATACAATCTCTGCGGCCAGGACTTCACATTGAATTCCCAATACAGACCGATTTCACTGCATCAGCATCATTTACACCGCTCGGGCCAGCATATTTATTTTCAATAAATGTTGGAATACACTCCATATCAAGACAAAAGCGCTTTCTGGGCCATGAGCATATCGATGACTTTTTCCTGCTATACGTGGCAAAGGGCGCAGCGTCCATATCCAGCGAGCGGGCCTCAACAAATATCACGCTGAATTCCGGCCAATGGATCCTGGTGGAGACTGCGGCAGGATATCTGTTGCGCTATGATTCGATAACGCAGGCCAAGATCCTTACGCTACCAAGGGCATGGCTGACCGCCCGGACACCCTTCCCGGAAGAGCTGGCGCTAAAACCCATTTGCGACAGCAACGGCTGGGGGCGGGCCCTTTCCTGTGTCCTGGCGGAGCTTTCACCTGAAGCCGTCCCCCACCTGCCGCTGGCCCCCGGCGACATCGCCGACCAGATCGCCGCACTTCTTGTTCTGGCGGCGGGCCAAGCCCCTCCCCCTTTGAGAACGGGACAGAAGGCGACCATGGACCGCCTGCGCCAAGCCATGCGGGAGCGTCTTCACGACCAGACCCTGACCCCCACCACCTTTGCCGACCAGCAGGGCATTTCAAAGCGCACCCTGCATGCCCTCTTCGCCGCGGCGGGAACGAGCTTCAGCAAGGAACTGATGGCGATGCGTCTGGAATTCGCCCGATCCCTTCTCGGCAATCCCAACTTCCGTAACAAATCGATCGCCGAAATCAGCAACCTGTCCGGATTCACCAATCCTGGTCATTTCGGAAAACGTTTCGTGGACGCGTTCGGACGCCCTCCTTCCGTGTATCGGCATCCTCACGGCGGGCGCGCACGCCCCCATCATCCCCGGCCTTACCCCTGCGGCGTCTGACCGCGACCGATTTCTGACCGCGACCGATTAAGGCCCCTTACACCAGGTGAACGCCCCGGAGCCCGCCGTCACCGACGCCACCGACGCCACCGGCAGCACATCAGAATCCGTTGCCGGTGGTATGGGGCCGACGCTCCGCAAGACTACAACCCCATGTGCAAACATTATTTCTACCAAGCGGAATGTGAATATTGTAAATAATGCGCTGCAATGGACATCTCGCCGGTTTTTCCATTTTAGTCTGCGGCCAGCGGCCTACAGATCACATGAATGCGGACATGTTTCTGGACAGAGCTCTTCAACGATTCGGTCATCAATCCCATCCGGCTTGATCTTTCAGGGACCGATCGCCCCAGGAAACACCATCAGCGCATAAAATCTGGGCTGTCAGCGCAGCCCCCCGCTAATGAGTCCACTTATCGAAAAGTCCACACTATACACAAGTTGCGTTTCCGATCCTGAAGTGTATTTGCACGATATTTAAATAATTATTACGGACGATCATTTATTTATCGCGAATTGACAGCGGCAGTCCCGCCTTTTTTGCGGGAATGCGCTTTAAATCACACAAATCACCGAAGAAAAGAGAGCGCCGTGCTACAGAATTCAAAAATTATCATCAAAATCAGTTTGGTGATTATGGTGATGACGGCTGTCGCCGTCACTATCGCCATCGCCGGCTATGTCGGTATGTCCAAGTTGTCGATCGCGACCCATCGCCTGGACGTGATGGGCACGAACCTGAACCAGGCATCCAAGCTGAACACCAACATCATCCTCATGAACCGGGGCGAATACCGCCTGGCCGCCAATCCGCAGGATTTCGCCGAAGTGGTGAAGAGCCAGGATGGCCGTGTGGCCGAGTTCATTCAGAACGTCAGCCTTCTGGAGCAGCAAGCGGAGGAGAAATACCGTCCAATCCTGGGCGAGATAAAAACCTCCTTCGATGCCTACAAAAAGGAGTTGGACAGCACACTGGCCATGGGCGGCAAGCACGTGGACCTGAAGAATGACGCGGCCCGCCAGGAAATCCTGACCGAGGTGGCACAGTCGCGCGCAGTCGCCACCGCCCTGTCAAACAAGATCAAAACATTGCAGGACGCCTTGGACCAAGATGGCACCGCCCTCGCCAAAGAGGCGCAGACCGTCGCCCGCGAACTGACCTGGATGATCGTGATCGTCGCCGTCGTCGGCATCGCCATCGGCATCGTCGTCGGCATGCTGATCGCCCACCGCGGCCTGGTGACCCCCATTGGCCACATCGTCCGCAACCTGCAGGACCTGGCCCATGGCCGCCTGGACATCGAGGTCTTCGGCAGCGAGCGCGGTGACGAGGTGGGCGATATCGCCAAGACGGCCCTGGTGTTCCGCGACAACGCCCGCGAAACCGAACGCCTGCGCGCCGAACAGGAAAAGGAGCAGGCCGCCCGCGTCGCCCGCGCCGCCGCCTTGGAGACCCTGACCCGCACCTTCGACGTCAAGGCCGGCGACGTCATCGGCGCCGTGGCCTCGGCCGCGACCGAGATGCAGGCCACCGCCAGCTCGCTGTCCGCCTCGGCCGAGCAGACCACCCGCCAGTCCGCCACCGTGGCGGCCGCCGCCGTCGAAGCCTCGGCCAACGTGCAGACCGTGGCCGCCGCCGCCGAGGAACTCAGCTCCTCCATCGGGGAGATCAGTCGCCAGGTGGCCCAGTCGGCCACCGTGGCCGGCGACGCCGTCCGCCAGGCGACGCACACCGGCGCCATCGTCGCCGGGCTGGAGCAGACCACCCAGAAGATCGGCGAGATCGTCGGCCTGATCACCAACATCGCCAGCCAGACCAACCTGCTGGCCCTGAACGCCACCATCGAGGCGGCCCGCGCCGGTGAGGCCGGCAAGGGCTTCGCCGTGGTGGCGAGCGAGGTCAAGAGCCTGGCCAACCAGACCTCGAAAGCCACCGAGGAGATCAGCACCCAGATCGCCTCCGTCCAGGAAGCGACGCGCGAGGCGGTGGCCGCCATCGGCGCCATCTCCGGCACCATCGAAAACATCAACAGCATCGCCACCACCATCGCCTCGGCGGTGGAGGAGCAGGGGGCCGCGACCCAGGAGATCGCCCGCAACGTCCAGCAGGCGGCAGCGGGCGCCGACAGCGTCACCCAGAACATCCAGGGCGTGTCGACCGCCGCGGACGACACCGGCCATTCCGCCCATGACGTCCTGACGGCCGCCACCTCCATGGCCCGCGAGGCCGAGAAGATGCGCGGCCTGGTGGAGAACTTCCTGGCGGAAGCCCGCGCCGCCTGACAGCACACGCGGCATCATCCGGTTGCACAACGACAACCCGGGAGGTTCGCTTCCCGGGTTGTTTCCTTTGGGTGCCTCAGTCGACCTTCAGCATGCCGCCGCTGGCCAGCTTATAAATGCCTTTCAGCGTCGTGCCCGGTCCCGCCGCGGCGGTGATGGTGATCCCGGAAGGGGCGTCGATGCCGTCCACGGCGATGGCGTCCAACAGGGTCACCGTGGAGTCCGCCGTGGCGGTCCAGCGCGCGCCGGCCCCCAGCTTCACACGCGCGGCCAGGATGCGGCCTTTCAGGACGGTGTCCTGCAACTCCAGCACCATGGGCCGGTCCTTGTCCTGGTGCAGGACGTCGCCCGTCACGATCATGTGGGCGAAGCGGGCGACGATGCCGGGGGCCGCCTGACCGTTGACCTTGGTGGCGAAGGGGTCGTCGCTGATTACGGACCGCAGCAGCACGCCGTTCCAGGGCTTCACCGTAGCGCCCTCCAGATCCAGCGCCAGGTTGGCGCTGCGCACCAGAATGGCGTCGCCCCCCGTTTCCAGCGTCCCATCCTTGATGCTCAAGGTTGCCACCTCGGCGGGAGTGCCCATCACATTGTGCACCATGACGCCGTTGCCCTCGGACCTGGCCGTCACGTCCGTCCAGGCCAGCGTCGACACGCCGGCCATGATGGCGTCGAAGGTCTGGGCGGTGATGCTGGTGTGGTTCAGCACCACTTGGCAGCGGCTGTCGGCATAAACGCCATAACCCGGCCCTTGGACCTGGATGATGCTGTGGTCGGCTTCGACATAGACTTTGGCATCGGCGGCGTCGGTCGACAGGGCGCCCCAGCCGTTGGCGATGATGGTGCTGCGGTAGAAATAGCTTTGGCCATTGCCCACGGTCAGCGCGGCGCGCGCCGTGCCACCGATGTGCAGGCCGGCCGGCGGTTCGGCCATGCCGGGGCCAATGCGGGGCTTGTAGTCCGGTGGCAGGATGCCGCCGTTGGCGCGCAAGGTGCTGTCATAGACCTTCAGCACGCCGTGGTCGGCCGCCATGGTCGCCGGGCGGATCAGGCCATCGGTGGTGATGTCGACCTTGCGCAACACCAGCGTGCCGCCACCGTCGATCATGGCGCCGGCGCCCAAGCCCACGAAGTCGTCGCTGCCGTTGCCGCTGAGGGTGATGTGGCTGTCGGCGACGGTGTAGTCCGATCCCCGCACAAAAACGCCGTTGAGATCCGTGGTATCGGACTTCACGGTGATGCCCGTGGCGTTACCGCCATCGGCATCGCCACCGGATACGGCCGCCGGGGTGGAACGGGCCTTCACCACCTGGCCGTCCAGGATATAGAGGGCGGCGGTGTAGCTGGTGTCCGCCGTCTTGGGGAAAGCCGGTGGAGTCGCCGCCTGGGCCTGGGCGCCCGTGGGCGGGAAAGACAAGGTCAGCAGCAGGAGCGCCGCTGCGCACGGTGACAATCGCACGGGCATGGGGGGGCTCACGGGATTGGGACGCCCCCCTTTCACGCGTGGCGGATGCCGAATGGTTGGCGGCGAAAAGGCGCACCGGCAATGTCGCGGGTGCGCCCCATTCACCGGCGGACGCCGGGGCTCAGCCCCGCTTAACCCGGGCGATGTAGTCCCCCATCATGGTCTGCAGCACGTCCAGCGGCACGGCGCCGGAGTTCAGGCCCACCTGATGGAAGTCCTTGATGTCGAACTTGGCGCCCAGCGCGGCCTTGGCCTCGTCACGCAGCCGGTTCCACATCGTGTGCCCAATCTTGTAGCTGCAGGCCTGGCCGGGCCAGGCGCAATAGCGGTCGACCTCACGCGTCATGGCGGTGGGGGCGTCACCCGTCAGGTTGACCATGTAGTCGACGGCCTGCTCGCGGGTCCACCGCTTGTGGTGCATGCCGGTGTCGATGACGCAGCGGCCGGCCCGGAACAGCAGGAACTTCAGGTAGCCGATGCGGCCCAGCGGGTCGGCGTCGTACATGCCCAGCTCATCCGCCAGTTGCTCGGCATACAGCGCCCAGCCCTCGCCATAGCCGGAGAAGAACATGTTGGCGCGGTAGAGGGGGATGCCCGGGGTTTCCTGGGCGAGGCAGCCTTGCAGGTGATGGCCGGGGATCCCCTCATGATAGAGGGTGGAGGGCAGCGACCATTTCGGCCATTCCGCCGTGTCGTGCAGGTTGAAGTAGATGGTGCCCACCCGGTCGCCTTCCAGCGGCGGGGATTCGTAGTAGGCCAAAGGGGCGCCAGCCTCGATGGCCGTCGGCACGCGCTGCACCCGCGCCTTGGCCTTGGGCAGGTCGCGGAACATGCGCGGCAGGCGCGACACCATGTCGTCCAGCTTGACTTGCAGATCGGCCACCAGCTGAGCCTTGCCGGCATCGGTGTTGGGATAGGTGCTCTCCGGCCGGGCGCGCAGGGCCTTGATCCGCTCCGCCACCGTGCCCTGGCTCAGGCCTTGCGCTTTCAGCAGCGTGTCCAGGCGCGCGCCGATCTCCCGCGCCTGGTCCAGCCCGATCTGGTGCACCTCGTCCGGGGATAGGGTGGTGGTGGTGCTGGATTTCAGGCCCTGGGCGTACCAGGCGGCACCGTCCTTGATATGCCAGACGCCGGCGTCGTGCGTGGCCTTGGCCCGGCCCGCCGCCACCGCCGCGATCTGCCGGTCCAGCGCCGGCCCCACCTTGTCGGTGTAGACCTTGGCCGCCTCGGCGCCGTAGGCGTCGCCCAAGCCCTTGGCCGCCGCCCGCTTGGCCAGCGATGACACCAGCCCGGACTGGGCGACGTCAACCCGGAGTGCCCGCAGCTGGGTCAGCGTGGTGTCCAGCATGAAGTCGGCGGCCAGGATGCCCTCTGCGGCGTCGCGCTTGAACTGCGCCGTCTCGGTATCCAGGGCACTGGCGAAAGCCTCAAGGCGCGCCAGATAGGCGTCGGCGTCGGCCTTGCCCTCGACCGGGTGGTGGACATCCAGGAAGTTGGGGATGGACTGGTAAGCGCCCGCCAACTGGCACAGCACATAGGGGGAGCCGCCAGAGCCGAAGGGGAACCTGGTGGCGGTTTCCATCGCGTCGGTCAGGACATAGTCCACACTGTCGTAATTCACGGCGTCGATGCCCGTCAGCGCCTTGCGGTCGATGCCACGCAGCCGGCGCAACTGGTCCGCCGTCGCCGCGTCGTTGGCCTTGCGCCCCGCGTCGCTGCGGTCGTCCAGCTTGCCCCGCAGGCCCGCCAGGGTGCCGGTATCCATGCCGGCCATGGTGGCGCCTTCAGGGCTGCGCCGAAGATCCTCCTGGAAGAACACGTCCAGCAGGTGATTCAGGTCCGCGGCGGCCTTGCCCCCCGCTGGCGTTTGGGCTGACGCGTCGGCGGCGAGGCCGGGACCGGCCGCGGCCAGGGCGACGGAGGCGGCGCTGGCGGCCAGGAAGGCACGGCGATTGAACATGAAGTCCCCATTATCGGTTTGGAGCGTCGAGACTAGCTTTCCCGGCAAGGGGGCAAAAGGACAGGCCTGTAACGGAATGGTTACAGACTGACGGCCGAAGCGATGTGTCCGTCAGTGATACACTTTTTACGATTGTGAAAGGGGTGGTTTGGGCTATTTTTAGGTCGGCGATAGACGGCGATGTGCCCCCGATGCGGGCAAGACCCCAGCCCGGAAATGACCGAACAAGCACGGCCCGCCTGACCGCCCGAACCAGGGGGGTGCCTGCGCCGCCGCCCGTTTCAAGCCTTGGCGCCGACGTCTCAGACCACCCCATACAGGGGGGCACCCCTTCTTTTCATCCGGAGGGATCCATGACCATAGACGCTTTGAAACAAGCGGCCTTGCAGACGGGACCGACGAACCCGTTCGCCGTGAGCTATCTGCAGCTGTGCCAGCTGTCCTACTTGGCCCCGGACACAATCCCCACGGCGGTGGCTCAACTGCCGACCCTGAATGCCGGCGGCAGCTGGCAATGCGGCTGGGGACCGGCGCAGACCAGCGATCAGTCCAATCTGGCCTTCGTCGCCAACTACTTTTACGGCGCGGGGCTGCCGGTGTTCACCGCCGTGGTCGTCCGCGGCACGGACGTGAACATCGACAATGGCTGGGGCATCCTGGAGCAGGTGTGGGAGGATCTGGACGTCACCAGCCAGGTACCCCTGCCCTGGACCGCCCCCGGCAACGCGCTGGTCGCCAAGGGAACACTGGACGGGCTGAGTGCCATCCAAGGCCTGTTATCCGGTGGGCAGACCCTGCTGGACTATGTGGCGGGCTATGTCGGTGATCCACAGAACAACACACCCGTCTTGGTGGTCACCGGCCACAGCCTGGGCGCCTGCCTGACCACGGTGGTGGCGCCATGGCTGAAGGTCACGCTGGGCCAGCGGGGCCTGACCGGTCCCATCGTCCCGGCCACCTTCGCCGGGCCCACGGCCGGCAACAGCGGATTTGCCCAGTATTTCTCGGACTCATTCCCGTATTTTCTTCGGTATTTCAATACACTGGATATCATTCCCCGGGCCTGGGCAGACCTGCCTGGCATCGAAACCATCTACGACGCCTACGGTCTGCAGATCCCGGATCTGGCTGAAATCGCCCTGATCGGGTTTGAAACGCTGATCCAGCAATACGGCGTCAGCTATGCCCAGCCCCCGACCAACAACGCGCCGCTGACGGGCGCTTTCCAGCTCATAGACACCTGGTACCAGGAGGCGGCCTGGCAACATCACACCACCACCTACATGACACTGCTGGGCGGCCAGTCCGTCGTGGTGGCGCCGCCGCGCCCCGCCCTGCGTCCTCAGCACGGCCGGGCGAAGATCCGCGCCCAGCTGGGTGCGGCCAGCACGGTGGTGAGGGGCGGCCGTCTCCTCGATCGGGGGGCCGCTTGATCTGACCCTCTGGACTCCCCGCCCCGGTGGATCATCGGGGTGGGGACGCTCCTCCTCCATGGCGGTGAGGGCCCGCCGATACGGTCCCCCTATTGTCCCGACACCCCCTGTTGCCGGCAGAGGGCGGCCAGTTCCTCCTCCGCCGGGTCGGTCAGGGGCTGGCCATTGAACAGCACCTGATCCCCCTCCACCGTCAGCACGCCCAGATAGGCGTCGGCCCGGGGCCGGGCCACGCCGGCAACCTGGGGCAAGGTGCTGGCCAAGCGGGCCGTCAGGGGAATGTCGATCCGCTGCGGCACTTGCAGGCGGGGGCCCCCCTCCAGATCGGCCGGCACCACCGGATCGCCATTCACGTCGACCCCCGGTTGATAGGCCACGTCGGGCGCCGGCTCATGCCGCACGGCCCATTGGCACGCCGCTGGATCAACCGCGATGGTGGGCCCCTTCCCAGCACTGGGCGGCGGGTTGGCCTTCTGCGCCGTGCCCTGGCCCCAGGCGGCATCCACCGCCGTCAGGACCAGCAGGCCGCTCATGAAAACAGCGATCCGCCGCATCTGGCTTTATCCTTGCGTGACTGGGGCGCCGCGCTGACCATGGGCGGCAGGGCACATGCAAGAATAACCCTGGGGGCTTCCATTGCTTGATCGTTTTTTCGGGCTGACGCCGCACGGCACCACCGTCCGCACCGAGGTTTTGGCGGGCATCACCACCTTCCTGACCATGGCCTACATCATCTTCGTGAATCCCCAGGTGCTGGGCAAGGCGGGCATGGACCCGGGGGCGGTGTTCGTCGCCACCTGCACGGCATCCGCCCTAGGCTGCTTCATCATGGGGCTCTACGCCAACTATCCCATAGCACTGGCCCCGGGCATGGGACTGAACGCCTACTTCGCCTATTCGGTGGTGGGCGGCATGGGCTATCCCTGGCAAGTGGCCCTGGGCGCCGTCTTCCTGTCGGGCGTGGGCTTCACCATCCTGAGCCTGCTGCCGGTGCGCGAGGCCATCGTCAACGCCATCCCGGCCGGCCTGAAGCATGCCATATCCGCCGGCATCGGCCTGTTCCTGGGCCTGATCGCCCTGCAGAACGCCGGCATCGTCGCGGCCCACCCGGCCACCATGGTGACGCTGGGCGCCCTGGGCAAGCCACCGGCCCTGCTGGCTTGCGCCGGCTTCCTGGCGCTGGTGGTGCTGGTGGCGCGGGGCGTCACCGGGGCGGTGGTCATCGCCATCATCGGCACGGCCCTGGCCGGCATGGCGCTGGGCGTCACGCCGCTGATCGGCAGCCCGGTCGCCCTGCCGCCCAATCCGGCACCCACCTTGTTGCAGATGGATGTGGCCGGCGCCTTCAAAATGGGGCTGACCGCCATCATCTTCGCCTTCCTGTTCGTCGACCTGTTCGATACCGCCGGCACATTGGTGGGCGTATCCCACCGCGCGGGGTTGCTGGACGCCCAGGGCCGCCTGCCCCGCCTGAAACGCGCCCTGCTGGCCGACAGCTTGGCCACCACCGCCGGCGCCGCCCTCGGCACCTCCACCGTCACCGCCTATATCGAGAGTGCGGCCGGCACCTTCGCCGGCGGGCGCACCGGCCTGACGGCGGTGGTGGTGGGACTGCTGTTCCTGGCCGCGCTGTTCCTGTCGCCCCTGGCAGCCGCCATTCCCGGCTATGCCACCGCCCCGGCCCTGTTCTACGTCGCCTGTCTGATGGTGCGGGGCCTGGCGGAGATCAACTGGGACGACGTCACCGACTCGGTCCCGGCGGTGATCACGGCCCTGGCCATGCCCTTCACGTTTTCCATCGCCGACGGCATCGCCTTCGGCCTGATCGCCCACTGCGCCATCAAACTGCTGACCGGAAAGGCCCGTGAGCTGGGACTGGCCCTGCCCATTCTGGCAGCACTTTTTATCCTGCGCTTCGCCCTGGCTTAAACGCCAGGGCATTGCTCCGCCTTGGTAATCCAAGGAATTTCATCGAGCAAAATTTATGGTTGGGCACCGCTTTTGACCCGAAAGGCCGCCTTTAAGGCATCGTGCCTTCAAATTGGTCAAAAAATAGATGACGGAATGATTTCGGGTCCCTATACTCCGGCCTCGTAAACCCAAGGGCATAAAAAAGACCGCGCTCGCGAAAGCGCGGCGCGGCCTTGAGTTTAGGGAGGAATCGCCACCAAGCGACTCAATGTTAGAGGGGGATGTACCCTCCAACGCTTGGATAATGCTACGCCGAGTTTTCGAAAGGCAAGTCCTAACGAGGGGCTGGCCTTTCTTTTTGTGCTTTTTCTGTGCTTTTGCCCATAATTCGATCAAATGATCGCGTTGCAGGCACAGTTGTGCACAATTTATAGGCTTGCGTTGCTCGGCGGCGGCCTGCGGAACCCCCGCAGTGCAACAGAATCAGGGGCGAATCACGCTTGGTTTATGCTGCGCCGCCGAAGGATCGCCTGCGCAGGGGTGATTGCCCGCCCCGGGTGTTAGAGCCAAGGGCATAGGACCTGGCCGGGGGGAACGGTACCGGTAGCGCTCCCACCGCGCCGCGCCCGGGCATCAGCCTGGATAATAGGCAGCTGCCAGCGCGCCCGGCAGCAGGGCCAGGGTCAGCACGGCCGCGGCCGTGGGCAACAGGGCGACGCCCCCCTCCCCCCCGCCATCGGCGCTGGCGCCGGTGGCATTCCCCCCCGTTGCCGTCCCTGGCAGCGCCAGGATGAACAAGGGAAACAGCGGCAGGAAGTAGCGGCCCTGGGGGCCATCCACCGCCGGCCAGCCCACATTGGTCCAGGTCAGGTACTGGGCCAGGAAGATGCCCTCGACAGCGGCGCCGGCCGCGACCGCCAGCAGCGCCACCTCCGCCCAGCGCACGTGGCCCCAGGCGGCACAGAGTGCGGCCCGCGCGCCAGAGGCGAGGCGCAGCCGCATGTCGGCCGCGGCGGCCACGGGCAGCACCAGGCTCCACGCCACATAGACGGCCTTGGGGAGGAACAGGTCCAGCCAACCCAACACACCGATGCTTTCGAAAAACAGGCCGGTGAAATGATGGGGAACGAGCAGGGTACGCACCACCAGGGTGACAATGCGCCAAGGGGCGGCCACCAGCACCCGGATCTGCGCCGCGGCGTCCGTGCCGTGGAAAACGGCGGGCCGGGGGCCAGGCCAGATCAGGCCGGCCTCATACGCCGGTCGCGGCACAGCCGTGGCCAGCCCCCTCTGCACCAACAGCACCCAGGCGACGGCCGGCACCAGCGCGAGCCCCGCCACCGCCAGACGGCGCAGCAGCATACGCCGCATGTGCGCCCACCCTGGAGACGCCCGCCACAGGGGAGGCACGGGCAGCAGCAGCATCCCCACCAGCGGCAGAAAGGGCGGCTTCACCATGATGACCACGGCCAGCAGCAAGGCCGCCAGACGATAGGACCGGCACGCCGTGGGATCGGACGCCCCCTCGGCCCGCGTGACCAGCGCCGCCGCCAGCGCCACCGCGGCGATGATCAGGCTATCCTGGTTGAAGGAAGCCGCCAGCGAGAGCGACATCGGCACGGCCAGCATGCAGAACAGCAGCAAGCGCCCCCGGCGGGCCAACACCAAAGCCGCGCCCCCCATGGCAAGGTAGACGGCGACGTTGACCAGGCGCCCGACCAGGATCGCGTCGAACGGGCCCGCGCCCAGCGCCCGCGCAATCGTCAGGCCCGCCCCCGCCGGGGCGTAGAGGGCGGGCATATAGGTGGCGATGGTGCCAAGGCCCACGAACCCGCGACCCTGGGTCCAGCCCAGGCCGCGCGCCCAGTCCAGCCGGCCCGCCGGCACCGGCTGGGTATGGGGCGGCATCAGGCTGGTGACAAGCATGGTGTCCAGATCGGCGTCGACGCCCGCCACGGTGGCGATGGTGCCGTCAGCCTGGGGCTGCGGTCCCCGCCGGCCCACGATCTGCCCGTGCAGCAAACTGTCCGCCCGGGCGACGTGCGCCGGCTCATCCGCCACCTGGCCCGGTGGAACATGGAAAGCGAAGACCAGGCAGGTGGGCAGCGCCACCGCCAGGAACAGCAGGGGCACCGTGAAGCGGCGTAACGCCTTAAACACCATGGGGAGAGTCCGGAAACGGGCGGCCAAGAAGACCGGCGCGGCGCGCCAGCTGGCCCAGACGCAGGGTGACGCCAAGGGTGGCGATGGCGCCCAAGACCAGCACCGCCAGACGCCAGGGCGTGCCGCCATCGCCCCAACCCTGCACCGCCGCTCCTGCGACCTGCCCCGCCACCACATAGCCCAGCAGGGCGGGTAACGAGGCGAGCGTGCCGATGACATAGGCGGGCAAGGTGACGGACGACAAACCCAGCGCGTAGCTGGTGACGGCGAAAGGCATGACCGGCGACAAGCGCAGCAGGCAGACCAGGCGCCAACCATCGCCCGCCACCAGCCCGTCCAAAGCCGCCAGCCGGGGCCGCCCCGGCAGCAGGCGCGCCACCCAGGGCCGGAACAACGACCGGCCAAGGGCGAAGGTCAACAGGGCACCAATCATCAGGCTGAGAGCCGCCAGCGGAAAACCCAGCGCCACGCCATAGGCGGCGCCGGCGGCAAGGCCGATCAGGGCGGCCGGCAGCACGCCGCTGGCGGCAACCAGCACCTGAAGCAACACCATCGTCAGCCAGCCGGTAGCGCCAGCCGCCCGCACCCAGGCCGGCAGGGCCGCCAGCTGTCCGGGCAATCCGGCCAGCATCTCCGGCCGGCGGGCGAGCATGGCCCCGAACACCGCCAACAGCGGCAGGAGTAGGGCCGCCCCCACCACCAGGCGCCGGCGCGCCGCCCCCGACACCGGCATCAGCCGGGTCCACCCGCCGACAGGCGGCCGTGATCGGCTGGGGCGAACAAGGGGCTGGCCACCACGGCCATGCGATGCAGGCGGAACGCCAGCGCCGTGCGCAGAACGCCCAGACCATAGACGACGCTGCGCCGCAGGTTGATGCTGGAGGCCTCGGGGAAATATTTGGTGGGGCACGAAATCTCCCCGATCTTCAGTCCCTGGCCGATGGCCTGCACTAGCATCTGATTATCGAAGACGAAATCGTCGGAACAGCGGAGCAGCGGCAGGCGGGCCAGGGCGTCGCGGCTCCAGGCGCGGTAGCCGGTGTGGTATTCGGACAACTTCTGGCCCACCAGCCAGTTTTCCACGCAGGTCAGGACGCGGTTGGCCACATATTTGTACAGCGGCATGCCACCGGCCAGGGCGCCCTTTCCCAGAATGCGCGACGCCAATACCACATCGTATTCGGTGGAGGCGATCATGGACGCCATGGCGGTCACCAGCTTGGGCGTATATTGGTAGTCGGGGTGCAGCATGATGACGATGTCGGCCCCCCGCGCCAGGGCCGCCTGGTAGCAAGTCTTCTGGTTGCCGCCATAGCCGCGGTTGCGGTCATGCCTCAGGGTGTGGATGCCCAGTTCCCGGGCCAGACGGACGGTGGCGTCGGAACTCGCGTCATCCGTCAGAATGATATCGTCAACGATGTCCTTGGGGATCTCGTCATAGGTCTGCCGCAAGGTCTTTTCCGCATTGTAGGCGGGCAGGACGACGGCGACTTTCTTGTCATGCAGCATGGAGCGGCCAATGGACAGGGTGCGGGAATGATCGACGGCGCCCCAGCCGCCGTGTGACCGCTTACACGGGCGGTCATTCCGAAACTGGCGCGCGCTAAACCACCGGTGGCCAGGACCGGACCAAAGGTCGCATCCTGGACGTCGTGTATGATTTTGATGTAAAATCTCAGCCTGCCTCAGCCATTCGCCATTGAGATTGATCGCCCATGGACACCGCCGCCCCCTTCCGGCCGCTGGACCTGGATGCCGTGCACGCCTTCGTGCTGGTGGCGACCCTGCGCAGCTTCACCCGCGCCGCCGAAGCGCTGGGCACCACGCAATCGGCCATCAGCCTGAAGCTGAAGCGGCTGGAGGACAGGCTGGGTCAGCGCCTGCTGGAACGGACGCCGCGCCAGGTGCGCCTATCATCACAGGGCGCCGCCTTCCTGGACCCCGCCCGCCGCCTGCTCGCCGCCCACGATCAGGCGCTGGCGGGGCTGGAGGCGGCGCCCCACCGCCTGGTCATCGGCATCAGCGACCATGTGGCGGGCCGCGACCTGCCGCAGCTGCTGGCCCGCCTGAGGGGTGGCGACCCGGGCCTGGTGACGGAGGTGCGGATCGCCGCCTCCCGCGACCTGGGCGGCATGCTGGAGCGGGGGGAACTGGACGCCGCCATCCTGCGGCTGGAGCCGCCCCCGGACGGCCGCGTCCCGCCGATCGAAGCGGGAGAGCCGCTGTTCATCGACCCCCTGGCCTGGTTCGCCGCCCCGGGGTGGGAGCCCCCGCCCGGCGGCCCGCTGCCCATCGCCACCCTGTCCGCCCCCTGCGGCGTCCGCGGCCATGCCGTGCGGGCGCTGGATGCCGCCGGCATCGCATGGACGGAGGTGTTCGTGGGCGGAGGGGTGACCGCCGTTGGGGCCGCCGTGCTGGCCGGCCTGGGCGTGGCGGCGTTGGCGCCGCGCGCGGCGCCCCTGGGCGCCCTCGACGTGGGCGAGCGACTGGGCTTGCCGGCGCTGCCCAGCGCCCCCGTCGTGCTGCGGTCAGCCGTCAATGACCGCCGATCCCGCGCCGCCCTGGCCACGCTGGTGGCCGCCTTTCGCGCGATGGGCTGACCTCAGCCGCCGGCGTCAGCCATACACAAACCCATCGGCCACCGCCCTTCGCCAGGGCTGACCCAAGGCGGCCAAGGCATGGTCCACCGGGCAGTCCTCGGCATGGGCCAGCGGCAGATAACCGATGCTCATCAGGAACTCCCCCACGATTTCCCCGCCGGTGAAGCGGAAAGTGCGGCGAAACAGCTTCACCCACTCCGCCTTGGTCAGCGGATGATGGGCGGCGATCCACCCCGCGAAGCCGCCATGGCTGGCGCGCAATGCCTGGATGACCCGGGCGTTGTGGATCGCGGCCTGGATCTTCAGGCGGTTGCGCACGATGCCCGCATCCTGCATCAGGCGTTCCACATCCTCCTCGCCCAGGGCCGCCACCGCATCCACGTCGAAATCTCGAAAAGCGGCGTTGAAGGCCGCGCGCTTGCGCAGGACCACCAGCCAGGACAGACCGGCCTGATTGATTTCGAGCATCAGGCGTTCGAACAGCACCGCCTCGTCCGTCGTTGGAAAGCCGTGTTCCCGCTCATGATAAGGACCGTGGAACGGGTGGCCCGGGGCGACGGCGCAGTATCCCGACATGGCTGATGGTTCCTATGACGTGGGAAGGGGTAGGAGGATGGGGCGGACGGATGCTAGAAGGGGACGTGGTGGGAGGAAAGACCCGACGGGCTTGCCCAGACAAGTCCGTCACCGGGGGCAGATGGCCCCGCCGGTCAATGACCCGGTTCCGCCACCCAGGACCATACCCCGTCAGCCACCCGAGTCCGTACGCCTTCCCATGACCCCGACCCTGTCCGCCGTCGCCCGGCGCCGCCTGCTGCGCAACGTCCTGGCCTTCCTCCTGACCCTCGTCGCCGTCTGCGTCGTGACGGGTCTGGTTTGGGGGACCCTGGCCGTGGTGCTGGCGCTGCGCCTGGTGTTCGGCGTCGGCGCGCTCTGCTCCGGCGCCTGGATGTTCATCCTGCTGGCGCGCCAGATGGCGCGCAACGGCCGACCGCCCCACCCCTTCTTCTACGGCGGCTACGCCATCATATTGGGCTGCCTGGGCGGCGTGACCGTGTTGGGCGCCCTGATGCTGGCGCAAGTGGCCAACCTGGCCCCATAAGCCCAACGCCGAATAGCGGCAAGTCGTCTCAACCGCACGACCTAAGCCGTCTGGCGTAATCAGGCCGGGTTTTTATGAATAATGTCCAACGGATCAGCCCGATTCCGGGGCTGGTCATGACATTATTTCGCCAACAATCCTTGGCTTCATCAATTGCGATGGCTGAAGCCCTGGCGACTGGACGATTCTTCTGTGACGGGAACTTGCCGTCTTGTGCGTAACAACAGGGATCGTCGGCCAGGTCCGGCCCAGTTGAAGCAAGAGGTGATCCCATGAAGCTTGTCATGAAGTCCGCCCGCGCCACCGTCAGCGCCGCCGCCCTGGCGGTGGCCCTGACCGGTGGCCTGTACATCGCCAGCACCTCTCCGGCCGCCGCCCAGATCGGCGTGGATCTATGGGTGCGTGAAGCCCCGCCCCCGCCGCGCCATGAGGTGGTGCCCCCGCCGCCCGAACCCGGCCACATCTGGGTGGGTGGACACTGGGCCTGGCATGACCGCTGGGATTGGGAGGAAGGCCACTATGCGGCCCCGCCGCATCCGCATGCCCACTGGATCCCCGGGCACTGGCGCACCGGCCATGACGGCCGCCACATGTGGGTTGAGGGGCATTGGCGGTAGAGGCCCCGTCAGGCGCCGGCATAATCTGGAAGGGGGCATCGGCGGGTCCGGTGCCCCTTTTTCGTGGGGCCGCCCTACCGGCGGCGAAAGGCCACGGCGTTCACCACCTTGTAGCCCAAGGTGCCGCTGAAACGTTGCGTGGCGCGCTTGGTCGCCTCTTCCGCCGTCTCGGCCCCAACCAGGTAAACGCGTCCCGTGACCCACTCGTCGACATAGTCCGAAGGCGACATGCGGGCGGTGGCGGTTTCGCCGAAATCAGGGTTGGCGATGGTCAATTCCCAGAAATGATGAGCCGTGAGGGTCTGACGATCCAAGAGCACCAGCGGTTGGAGGCGACGTTCCCGCAAGGCCTTGCGCTCCTTGTCCAGGCTCTCCAACTCCTCGCGCAGTTCCTCCAGCGTGGCGCCCACGGTATCCAGGGTGGTGGTGATCTGCTCCAGTTCCCCCGACGTGCCGTCGATCTCCTGACGGAATTGGGCCACCAACGCCTCGCGCTTCGCCAGCTGACGGCTCAATTCCAGGCGGCGCACCGTCAGTTCACGCCACTGGCGGAACAGCAAGGCGGCCAACAGGCCGATCAGCAACAGCAGCAACCAACCCAATTCCATCATGATCCCCGGCGGAAGCTGCTGGGCCGCAGCGGCCCCTTTTCCGGGAAGTACATGTCCAGTTGCCGCCGGGCGGCGGCTTCCGACTCGGCCCAGATGCTCCCCCGGTGATCCACCCCGCGCAGCGGTGGCGGCAGTTCACGCCCCGGATCCACCGAGGGCGACGGCAAGAGGGTGCAGGCGTATTCCTCCTTGTCCTTCGAGGGTTCGCCCATCTGGTGCAGGATGAAGAAGTCCCGCACCCGCATCTCGTTGTTGTCGACTCGCAAATGGGCGATGGCGGCCCGCATCTTCGCGGCATCCGCCCGCTTGGCCCCCAACGCCATGCGTTGCTGTTCCAGGAAGGACAGGACCTGGGTCTTCTCGTTGGAAACGGCCCGCACCTTGTCGGTGGACGACCCCAGCGCCTTGCGCAGGCGCAGCTCGACCGTTTGCCGCCAGAGCCACAGCATAATGGCCGCCAGCAGCAGCAGGACGGAAAAGCCCATCAGGATTTGGATCAGCATTCGCCAGACGACCGTACCGGCCCACCTAACAGCCGATCAGCCGCACCCCGCCCGGCCCGCGGCGTCAAGACGGCGCGTTGCCCGGGGGATCGAACAGCCGATCATAGTCAATGAGGCCAAAATGGAAGACACCCCAAACAAGGGCGAGGATTACCGCTGAAATGATGCTCGTCCATATGAATTTACGCTTCAGGTCATGAAATGCCGGCGCGCCGGGGTCATTGCCTTTTTGTGGGCTGTCATCGCGCCGAACGCCGAACGGCAAAACCGCGAACAGCACCACCCACCACAGCGTGAAATAGATGGCGACAAGCGTGACCAGGCTCATGACGCTCCTTCCCGGCGCGGCCGGCGCCCCACCGGAAGGCAATGGCACCAGACCCATATTGGCGGGCCGCCAAGTGGCCGCCCTTCCTACTTACCCCGTGCCGGCGCCGGCGCCAACGGCCTTCGCGGCAACAGGCAGGCGATACACGTATTAATGGCGGTTTTATTGCACTGTACGCCGAAAGATATTCGCCGTTACCCACCTCACAGCTTGCAATGCCACGCCACCGGCCCGCCAAATAGGGGCACATCCCACTCCCGCAGGAGGTCCGCATGATCGACCCGTGGCATCTCAAAGCACGCGGCGACAGTCAGGCGTCGGCGACACCAGTCCGCGTTTCCATCGCCTTCGTCGTCAAGGTCAGCCTGACGGCCTCCGGCGGCACCGGCGGTGTGCGGCTGGTGTCCACCGCCCCCGGCCGGCGTCGGGTGCTACTAAACCAGGCCAGCAGCAGTGCGCGTGTCTATCCCGGTTTCGGACGCCGCATCCGCACGTTGGTCACCGCGTCCGGCAGTCGCCAGCGGGTCAGCATCCTGCCCACCAACGCCCCCACCACCCTGGGCCTGTCGGAATTCATCGAGTTCCTGGCCTTGCCCGACGGCACTTGGCTGACCCTGGTCAAACCCTAAGTGAGGGATCAGGCCCTGGAGGGGGAGCGGATCGACTTTATCGCGGAACTGCCGCTGCCGGGCCAGGCCATCCGTGACCATATCCGTGCCGCCCTCGCCCGCGGGCTACCGGAGGTGACGCCGGGGACGCTGGCTGGGCGGGCGGCCCTGCTGGTGGCCAACGGCCCCTCCGCCCACCAAGCCCCCCTGGAACCGGGCAGGACCGCGACGGACGGCGGCCCGGTCCTTCGCGTCGCCCTCAACGGCGCGCTGTCGCTGTTCCGCGCCCGGCGGCGGGCACCAGACTATTTCGTCGCCTGCGACCCCCAGCCCCTGGTGGCGGACTTCCTGGCCGACGCGCCGATGGATACGACCTACCTGATCGCCAGCCGCTGCCACCCCCGGGTGTTCGACGCCTTGGAGGGGCGCCGGGTGCTTCTGTGGCACCTGGATGAAGTGGAAGCCGAGACCGAGTTGACGGGGCGCGAACGCATTGGCGCGGGATTGTCGGTGACCAATGCCGCCCTGATGCTGTTCCATCATATGGGTGTGCGGCACCTGGACATTTGGGGCCTTGATTGCAGTGCCGCCGATGACGGCACCCATCATGCCGGCCCAGGCTGCACCGAAGGTCCCTATCAGCCCATCCGGGTGGGGGACAGGTTATTCCAGTCCAAACCCGCCTGGGCGGCGGAGGCGCAACAGTTCCTGCTGCACCTCCACGCCATCGACGCCGAGGTCACGGTGAATGGCGACGGCATGCTAGCCGCCATCCTGGCAGAGTTCGGCCGACGGCAGCGGATGGAGAGCTGAGGGCGCGCGGGCTTACACCCGCACCAGATGAACCTCGGTCACCGGCTTGCGGCCCTGCGCGGCGTGGAAGGTGCGGCGCACGGCCAGGCGCGCGGCCTCGGTCACGGCCACGTCATCGCGGCGCTGGGCGGCGCCCAGCTTGTCCACCGCTTGGGCGATCCCCTTGACCAGGCCTTCGATGAACGGCGCGTCGTCTTCGACATCCAACAGGCCGACGACGCTGAGCTTGGGGTCGGCCAGCAGGTCGACGTCGTCCATCACCAGGGTGACGACGGCGGCACCATTGAAGACCATGCGGTTGCGGGTGCGCAGCAAGGCGCCGCCCAAGGGCACCAGGCGGCGGCCGTCCAGGCACAGCTTGCCCGACGGCACGGTGCCGATGACCGCGGGCTCACCCGGGCCGATGCGGATGACGACGCCATTCTCCGGCACCAGGGCGCGGGGCACCTGGCATTCCAGCGCCAGATCGGCATGGGCCTTCAGGTGGCGCTGTTCGCCATGCACAGGCACGGCCAGGTAGGGGCGCACCCACTGGTACATCTGCGCCAGCTCATCGCGCGCCGGGTGACCGGAGACATGGACGTCGGCGTCGCTGGCCGTCACCACCTCGATACCCCGGCGGATCAGGCCGTTCTGCACCTTGGCGATGGCCTTCTCATTGCCCGGGATCTCACGGGAGGAGAAGACGACGACGTCACCCGGCTCCAGGTCGATCTCGGGGTGGTCGCCATCGGCGATGCGGGCCAGGGCGGCGCGCGGCTCACCCTGGCTGCCGGTGCAGATCAGCACCTGGGCCTCACGCGGCAGGTAGCCCACGTCATGCTCGGAGACGAAGGGCGGCAGATCCTTGAGATAGCCGGTGCCGCGCGCCGCCTCGTTGATGCGGCGCAGGCTACGGCCGACCAGGGCCACCTGCCGGTCATGGGCCGCCGCCGCCTTCGCGATGGAATGCAAGCGGGCCACGTTGGTGGCGAAGCAGGCCACGGCCACGCGCCGACCGGGATAACGGCCGATCAGTTCCTCCAGCCCCACAGCGACCGTGCCTTCAGAACCGGAGGTGCCGGGCACCGTGGCGTTGGTGCTGTCGCAAACCAGGGCGGTGACGCCCTGGTGCCCCAGGGCGATCAACGCCGCCTCGTCCACCGGGACCCCCACGCGGGGGTCGGGGTCCAGCTTCCAGTCACCGGTGTGCAGCACGGTCCCGCCGGGCGTGCGGATGACCAGGGCGTTGGGCTCGGGAATGGAGTGGGTGAGCGAAATCAGCTCGATATCGAAGGGACCGACATGGAAACGGCCGGAGAGCGGCACCTCGATGATCTGCACCAGGCCGCTGAACTCCGTCTCGCGCAGCTTGGCGCGCAGCACGGCGGCGGTGAAGGGGGTGGCGTAGACGGGGCAGCGCAACTCCGTCCACAGATATTGGACGGCCCCCAGATGGTCCTCATGGGCGTGGGTCAGGACCAGGCCCGCCAGGTCTTCCCGCCGTTCGGCGATGAATTCCGGATCCGGCATGACGACATCGACACCGGGCGCCGCGTCATCGCCGAAGCTGACCCCCAGGTCCACCATCAGCCATTTGCCCGCATGATGGTAAAGGTTGAGGTTCATACCGATTTCGCCGGACCCACCCAACGGCAGGAAATACAGGGCGTCGGGGGACAGCAAATCGTCGATCATGGATACCTGGGAAACCGGGGAAAAGAGACGCGGGGGCGAGGGGATGGGGCGTCAGCCCCCTGATTTGGCGTTGCGGCGGTGAATGAGCAAGAGGCCGCGCAGAGTCAGGTCATTGTCGATATGGTCGACCATGCCGGTCTCCTCCGCGAAGATCCGCACCATGCCGCCGGTGCCGATCACCGTGACGGGCGGCGTGCCGGTCGGCGACAGCTCCGCCTTGATGCGGCGCAGCAGGCCCTCGATCATGGCGGTGTAGCCCCAATACATGCCCGACTGCATGGCCCCGACCGTGCCACGGCCAATGACCTGGTCCGGCTTGGCGATGTCAACTTTGGGCAGCTGCGCCGCGACACGGTGCAGCGCGTCCAGCGACAGCGTCGGCCCGGGGGCGATGACGCCGCCGGCAAAGGCGCCGTCGGCATCGACCACATCGAAGGTGGTGCCGGTGCCGATGTCCAGCACCACCAGCGGCGCCTTATATCGTTCCGTTGCCGCAACAGCATTGACCAGGCGATCGGCCCCCGCCTCACGCGGATTGTCGATGCGAATCTCGATGCCCAAATCCACCGCCGGATCGCCGATGCGCATCGGTACGCAACCGAAATGATCCACGCACAGGCGGGTCAGATCGGGCGTCGCCGCCGGCACCACGGAGGATAGGATGGCCGCGTTGACATCCTTGGGCGTCAGGCCCTTCAACGCCATGGCCGAAACCAGCCACACCGCATATTCGTCCGAGGTGCGGCGGCTGTCCGTGGAAATGCGCCAACGGCCCCGGGGTGTCTCACCGTCATAGACGGCGAAGACCACGTTGGTGTTGCCGGCATCGATGGCGAGCAGCATGATTTCTCCTGCCTCTATCGGGGGCCGCTGAGGATGGGGAAGAAAACGTCGCCGGCGCTCACCTTGACCGATCCTTGCGCCGTTTCCACCAGCAGTGCGCCGTCAACGTCCAGATCCACCAGGCGGCCGTCAAAGGACCGGTCGTGCAGCCGCACGGTGACGGCGCCCCCCAAACCCTGCGCCGCGTTCAGCCAAGCGGCGCGCACCGGCGCGAAACCATAATCCTGCCAGCGGCGATACCAGCGGTCGAAGGCGCCGGCATAGGCGGCCATGACCAGATCTGGTTCCACATCCGCCCCCAATGCCAACAGCGAGGTGGCGGGATAGTCCGCGGTATCCGGATGGTGGCGCACATTCATGCCCATCCCCACCGCCACCCAGGCGACAGAGCCATCCAGATCCGCTTCGGATTCCAGCAGAATTCCGGCGATCTTGGCGCCGTCCACCAGAATATCGTTGGGCCATTTCAGCTTGGGCGCGGCCGCGATCAGGCCATCCACCGCCTCCCCCGCCGCGAGCGCGGTGACGAAGGACAGTTCGGCCGCCCGCTGGGGCGTGCCGCCGGGCCGTAACAGCAGGGTGCACGCCAGGTTGCCGGCGTCCGACAGCCAGGACCGGCCGCGCCGGCCCCGCCCCGCCTCTTGACGAACGGCCCGAACCAGCGCGCCTTCCGGCGCACCCGTTCGGGCCATGTCCTTCACGATATCATTGGTGCTGCCGCACCGTTCCAGCACCGTCGGCCGGATCCAGTCCGGCAGACGGTGGGGGAAGGCGCCGCCCAGCGAAGCGCCCGAGGGCGTTCCGGCGGCGGGCGCCCGCTCCCTCAATGGAACAGACTGGCGGCGGCCGCCGCGGCGCTGTTCAGCACCGGGGTGCCGATGACCAGGGCCACCGGGAAGACCACCAGGGCGGTGGCGGTGACGACCCAGGAAAGCCCGGCGCTGGGACGATCCAGCGGTTCCTTGACGTCATCGAACCAGGACACCTTGCAGACCTTCAGGTAGTAGAAGAGGCTGATGCCGCTGGTCAGCGCCATGATGATGGACAGCGGATACAGCCCCGCCTTCCAGGCCGCCATGAACACCAGCAGCTTGCCGAAGAAGCCGGCCGCCGGCGGCACGCCCGCCATGGAGAACATGAAGATGGCCAGGGCCAGGGCCAGCATGGGGTTGGTCTTGGAGAGGCCGGCCAAGTCGGCGATCTCTTCCACGGCCTTCCCCTTCTGGCGCATGGCGATGATGATGGCGAAGGTGCCGACCGTCATGACCAGATAGATCGCCATGTAGATCAGCACGGCCTGGACGCCGTCGGCGGTGCCGGCCGCGACGCCGACCAGGGCATAGCCGATGTTGGCGATGGAACTATAGGCCATCAGGCGCTTGATGTTGGACTGGCGGATGGCCGCCAGCGAGCCCACCAACATGGAGGCGACGGAGCAGAACTCGATCACCTGGCGCCACTGGGGCAACAGCGAACCGAAGGGGCCTTCCAGGACACGGATGAACAGGCAAATGGCCGCCACCTTGGGGGCCACGGCGAAGAATGCCGAGACCGGGGTGGGGGCGCCCTCATAGACGTCCGGCGTCCACATGTGGAAGGGCACGGCCGAGATCTTGAAGGCCAGGCCAGCGGCGACGAACACCAGGCCGACAATCACCCCCAGGGGGGCGGGACCGGCCTGCAGGACCTGGGCGATGGTGATGAAGTTTGTGGTGCCGGCGAAACCGTAGATCAGGCTGATGCCGTACAGCAGCATGCCCGAGGACAGGGCGCCGAGGACGAAATACTTCAGGCCGGCCTCGGTGCTCTTGGCGGAATCGCGGCGGAAGGACGCGATGACGTAGAGCGACAGGCTCTGCAGTTCCAGCCCGACATAGAGCGACAACAGGTCGTTGGCCGACACCATCATCATCATGCCGACGGTGGCGAGCACCATGAGCACCGGAAACTCGAACCGGTCCATATCCTCGCGGGCGATGAAGTTCTGGGCGATGATGAGCGACAGGCCCGTGCCCAGAAGGATCAGCAGCTTGGAGAAGACGGCGAAGCTGTCGGTGATGTACAGGCCGGAGAAGGCCACGTCGTAGCCATCCTGGCGCAGCAGAAGGACGCCGGTGACCACCAGGGCGACCACGGCCAGGCCGCTGACCAGACGGGCGCCGCCGTTGCCGCGGAACACACCCAGCATCAGCAGCAGCATCGCCGCCACGGCCAGGAAGATCTCAGGCAGGGCCGGGATCAGATCGGTGAGGACAGGTTGCATGGATCGTTTCCCGCTGGGTCAGTGGCCGGCGTCGGGGTTGGCGTCCGCCTTGGGCTCGCTCTGCGCGGGCGCCTCAGCAGGCGTTTCAGGAGTGGACGGCTCCGCGGCATGTTCGGTGCCCGGCGTCTCGGTCGTCGCCGGATGCGCCGACATGGTCTCGGCATTGGCCGCCGGGATGAAGGACGAGGCGGGGTTGGCGGTCGGCGGGGTCAGCCCCTCGGCCGCCAGGGCCTCGCGGTGATGCGCCAGGACATGGTCCAGCGACGTGGCGTACACGGCGCTGAAGCTCTTCGGGTAAACACCCATCATGATGACGACGGCGATCAGCGGCGCGAAGTAGATGATCTCCTTCGCGTTCAGATCGGGCATGGCCATCACGTCCGCCTTCTCCAGCTTGCCGTAGAACAGCTTGCGATAGAGCAGCAGCATGTAGGCGGCGCCGAAGACCAAGCCGGTGGAGGCGAACAGGCCCACCCAGGTGTTGGCCTCGTAAGCGCCCAGCATCGACAGGAATTCACCGACGAAACCCGAAGTGCCGGGCAGGCCGACCGAGGCCAGCATGAACAGCATGAACACCACGGCGTACTTGGGCATGTTGTGCGCCATGCCGCCGTAACGGGCGATCTCACGGGTGTGCAGGCGGTTGTAGACCACGCCGATGCAGAGGAAGAGGGCCGCCGACACCACGGTGTGCGACAGCATCTGGAACATGGCGCCGTCCAAGCCCTGGGCGTTGGCGGAGAAGATGCCCATGCTGACGTAACCCATGTGGGCCACGGAGGAATAGGCGATCATCTTCTTCATGTCGGTCTGCGCCAGCGCCACCAGCGAGGTGTAGATGATGGCGACGACCGACATCACGAACACCAGGGTGGTGTAGGTGGCGGAGCCGATGGGCAGCATCTGCAGGTTGGCACGGATCAGGCCGTAGCCGCCCATCTTCAGCATGACGCCGGCCAGCATGACGGAGCCGGCGGTCGGCGCCTCCACGTGGGCGAAGGGCAGCCAGGTGTGGAAGGGCCACATCGGTGTCTTCACCGCGAAGGCGGCGAAGAAGGCCAGCCACAGGATCTTCTGCATGGACGGGTCGAAGGTGTGGTCCAGCATCACCCGCATGTCCATCGTGCCGACCTGCAGATACATGGCGACGATGGCCAGCAGCATCAGGACGGAACCGATGAAGGTGTAGATGAAGAACTTGTAGGCGGCGTAGATGCGGCCAGGACCACCCCACACGCCGATCATCAGGAACATCGGCAGCAGGACACCTTCGAAGAAGATGTAGAACAGGATGAAGTCCAGCGCCGTGAACATGCCGACCAGCATGGTCTCCAGCAGCAGGAGCGACATCATGAACTCCTTCACCCGCTTCTCGACGCTGTCCCAGGAGGCCAGCACGCAGATGGGGGTGAGGAAGGTCGAGGCCAGCACGAACCAGACGGAAATGCCGTCCACGCCGCGCAGGTACTGGATGCCCAGGGCCGGGATCCAGCTGTGCTCCTCCACCAACTGGAAACCAGCGCTGGCGGGGTCGAACTTCATCAGGATGGCTAGAGAAACGAGGAAGGTGATGAGCGACGTCGCGAGGGCGATCACCTTCGCGTTGCGCGCCACGGCCTGTTCTTCGCCGCGCACCAGCAGGATGAGTAGGGCGCCAATCGACGGAAGGAACGTCGTCAGCGACAGGATCGGCCAATCAGCCATCTTATATGCCTCGTCCTGCTCAGGGCTTGAAGTAGAACCAGCCGACCAGCGCGACCACGCCGATCACCATGGCGAATGCGTAATGGTAGACGTAACCCGACTGCAGACGACTGACGCCGCCGGCGATCCCCCGGGTGGTCTTGGCGACGCCATCGGGGCCCAAGCCGTCGATGATGGCGCCGTCGCCGCCCTTCCACAGACCGTACCCAAGGAGTTGGGCCGGCTTGACGAACAGGGCGTTGTAGATCTGATCGAAGAAGTACTTGTTGAAGACCAGCGTGTGCAGCGGCTTCACCACGCGGGTGAAGGTGGCCGGGATGCCGGGCACGAACATGTAGCAGACATAGGCCAAGCCGATGCCGGTCAAACCGACGAGCAGCGGCAGGACACCCACCCACTCCGGCCCCTCATGGGCGGCGTGGATGCTGTCATGGGCATGCAGCACCTGGATGGCGCCACGCCAGAACTCGGCGCGAGCCTCGTGACCGACGAACCACTCGTAGCCGCCGATACCGGCGACCAGGGCACCCAGGGCCAACACCGTCAGCGGACCGGTCATGACCACCGGGCTTTCATGCACGTGGTCCATGACATCCTTGGTGGCGCGCGGCTTGCCGTGGAAGGTCAGGATCAGCAGGCGCCAGGAGTAGAAGGCGGTCATGAAGGCGGCGGCGATGCCCAGCCAGTAGGCGAAGTGGCCCACCGCGGTGCCGGAGCCGTAGGCTGCCTCCAGGATGATGTCCTTGGAGTAGAAGCCGGCGAAGCCATAGACACCGGGGATGCCGACACCGGCCAGGGCCAGGTTGCCGATCCACATCACCGCGTAGGTGAAGGGGATGAGCTTCCAGATGCCGCCCATCTTGCGCATGTCCTGCTCACCCGACATGGCGTGGATGACGGAACCGGCGCCCAGGAACAGCAGGGCCTTGAAGAAGGCGTGGGTCATCAGGTGGAAGATGGCAGCCTGATAGGCCGACACGCCGATGGCGAAGAACATGTAGCCCAGCTGGCTCATCGTCGAATAGGCGATGACGCGCTTGATGTCGAACTGGGTCATGCCGATCGTCGCGGCGACGAAGGCGGTGAGCGCGCCCACCACCGTCACCACGGCCAGGGCCGTGGGGGCGTATTCGAACACCGGGCTCATGCGGGCCAGCATGAAGACGCCGGCGGTGACCATGGTGGCGGCGTGGATGAGGGCCGAGACCGGGGTCGGGCCTTCCATCGCGTCCGGCAGCCAGGTGTGCAGGCCCAGCTGGGCCGACTTGCCCATGGCGCCGACGAACAGCAGCAGGCAGGCGCAGTCCAGCGCCGACACGTTCCAGCCCAGGAAGTTGAAGGTAGCGTGCGCCTGCGAGGCGGCGGCGGCGAAGATGGGCTTGAACTCGACCGTGCCGAAGATGACGAACACGGTGAAGATGCCCAGCGCGAAGCCGAAGTCGCCCACGCGGTTCACCAGAAACGCCTTCATCGAGGCGTCATTGGCGCTCTTCTTCTCGAACCAGAAGTTGATCAGCAGGTAGGAGGCGACACCGACGCCCTCCCAGCCGAAGAACATCTGCAGCAGGTTGTCCGACGTCACCAGCATGAGCATCATGAAGGTGAACAGGCTGAGGTAGGACATGAACCGCGGCTTGTCCGGGTCATGGCTCATGTAGCCGACGGAGTAGATGTGCACCATGGTCGACACGCCGTTGACCACGATCAGCATGACCGCCGTCAGGGTATCGACGCGCAGGGCCCAATCAACGTGGAAGGCGCCGCTGGCCACCCAGTTGGCCAAGGTGACGATCTGGGCGTGACCATTGATGGCCACATCAATGAACAGATGGATGGACAGCCCCAAGGCCACCAGCATGGCGGCGCATGTGACGAACTGCGAGCCCCGGTCCCCAATGCGCCGGCCAAAAAAGCCAGCGATGAAGGACGCCAGAAGCGGCAGGAAGATTGCTGCGATAACGGCCATGGCGCTCAACCTTTCATCAGGTTGATGTCCTCAACCGCGATCGAGCCACGGTTGCGGAAGTAGATGACAAGGATGGCGAGGCCGATCGCGGCCTCAGCCGCCGCCACGGTCAGGATGAACAGGGCGAAGACCTGTCCCACGAGATCGTGCAGGAAGACCGAGAAGGCGACGAGGTTGATGTTGACGGCGAGCAGGATAAGCTCGATCGACATCAGGATGATGATGACGTTGCGGCGGTTCAGGAAAATGCCGAACACGCCCAGGATGAACAGGATGGCCGCCACCGACAGGTAGTGGCCCAGACCGATATCCATCATGTTTTCCATGGCTTAGACGCCCTCCCCGGTCTGGACCTTGACCACGGCCACCACGTCCTCGCGGCGGCGGGCGACCTGGTCGGCGATGACCTGGCGACGGGTGCCCTTGCGCGAGCGCAGAGTCAGCACGATGGCGCCGATCATGGCCACCAGCAGCACCAGGCCGGAGGCCTCGAAGATGTAGGCGTATTGGGTGTAGAGCAGGTCGCCCAACGCCTGGGCGTTGGTGACGCTTTCCGGCGTGGGGGCCGCGCGGACGCTGTCGGCGGGGCCGGCGTAGACCCAGCCGGAGATCACCAACCCCAGTTCCGCCAGGAGCGCCGCCCCGACGGCGAGACCCGCCGGCAGATAGCGCAGGAAGCCCTTGCGCAGTTCCTGGAAGTTGATGTCCAGCATCATGACGACGAACAGGAACAACACCGCCACGGCGCCGACGTAGACGATGACCAGGATCATCGCCACGAATTCCGCCCCGATCAGGACGAACAGGCCGGCCGCGTTGAAGAAGGCCAGGATCAGGAACAGGACGGAGTGCACCGGGTTGCGCGCCGTGACCACCAGCATGCCGGCCAGCACCAGCACGGCGGCGAACAGATAGAAGGCGAGAGCGGGCAATATCATTGGCGGCTCTCCTTCCGGTGCGGGTTGCGGACGTTGGCGATCAAGATTTCTCTCCGGTAACCGGGCCCAGTCTCTGGGTCACTGGCTCTGGGTAGGGGCGTGGGCGGTGCCACGCACGGGCGTCACGGGCTTAGACGTCAAAAGGCTTTGAACAGGCGATCAGCGGTAGGGGGCGTCCGCGGCGATGTTGGCCGCCAGCAGGGGTTCCCACCGGTCGCCGTTCGCCAGCAGCTTTTCCTTGTTGTAGAAAAGCTCCTCACGCGTCTCGGTGGCGTACTCGATGTTCGGCCCCTCGACGATGGCGTCCACCGGGCAAGCCTCCTGGCAGAGACCGCAGTAGATGCACTTGGTCATGTCGATATCGTACCGGGTGGTCCGCCGCGAGCCGTCGTCGCGCGGTTCCGCCTCGATGGTGATGGCCAGGGCCGGGCACACCGCCTCGCACAGCTTGCAGGCGATGCAGCGCTCTTCCCCATTGGGATAGCGGCGCAGCGCATGTTCGCCGCGGAAGCGGGGGCTCACGGGGCTGCGCTCATACGGGTAGTTGAGCGTCACCCGGGACTTGAACATGTAGCTGAGCGTCAGGGCGAACCCCTTCACCAGCTCGGTCATGAACAGGCCGCGCGCCGTGCGGTCGAGCCAGGCCATGTCGTCACCTCATTCCTTGATGCGGGGGGCGGCTCCCCCCGCGGTCACAAGTCAGAACTCGATACGTCCCCGCGCGCGGACGCGCGGGGCGGCATCCTCAGTGCGGCACCTTGTCGAAGTAGACCAGGAAGCCGGCGGTGAGGATCACCCAGATCAGCGAGAACGGCAGGAAGACTTTCCAGCCCAGGCGCATCAGCTGGTCGTAACGGTAGCGGGGCAGCGTGCCGCGCACCCAGATGAACACGAACATCAGCAGGCAGATCTTGATGATCAGGTTCAACGGACCGGGGATGAAGCCCAGCAGGGGGAACGGCTGCCAGCCCCCGAGGAACAGCACGGAGGTCATGCCGCTCATCAGGATCATGTTGATGTATTCGCCCAGGAAGAACAGGGCGAAGGCCATGGCCGAATACTCGGTGTGGAAACCGCCGACCAGTTCGGACTCGCCTTCCGGCAGGTCGAAGGGGGCGCGGTTGGTTTCCGCCAGCGCCGAGATGAAGAACACCACGAACATGGGGAACAGCGGGATGCAGAACCACAGGCCCGACTGCGCCCGGACGATGTCCGACAGGTTCAGGGAACCGACGCACAGCAGCACGCTGATGATGACGAAGCCGATGGAGACTTCGTAGCTGACCATCTGTGCGGCGGAGCGCAAGCCACCGAGGAAGGCGTACTTCGAGTTGGACGCCCAGCCCGACATGATGATGCCGTAGACACCCAGCGAGCTGATGGCGAAGAGGTAAAGCACGCCGACATTGATGTCGGCCAGCACCAGCCCCTCACCGAAGGGGATGACCGCCCAGGCGACCAGCGCCAGGATGAAGGTCAACATGGGCGCGATCAGGAAGACGGCGCGGTTGGCGCCGGCCGGGATGATCGTTTCCTTGGTCAGCAGCTTCAAGCCGTCGGCGAACGGCTGCAGGAGACCGAAGGGACCCACCAGGATGGGGCCCTGGCGCAGCTGGATGGCGGCCAGCACCTTGCGTTCCATGTAGGTCATCATGGCCATCGCGATCAGCAACGGCACCGTGATCACAAGGATCTTCAGGACGATCGCCACCAGGGTGCCGACCGGCGTCCCCAGATGGGCAATGAGGAAATCAGCCATGGGTCCCGGTCCTCTCGGCAACGGCGGGCGACACGAAGGCCTCCGTGCATTCGGCCATGGTGGCCGAGGCGCGGCTGATCGCGTCGGTCATGTAGAAATTCTCAACCGGCAGGGTGAAGGGCGCGGCGGCCACGTCACCGGCGGTGCCGAAGGCCCCCCAGGCGGCCGGCGTCACGCGGTCGATCTGGGCGAACGCCGGGTTGGCATCGGCCAGCCGCTTGCGCAGCTGCTGCAGGGTGTCATAGGGCAGGGGCTTGCCCAGGGCGCCGGACAGGGCGCGGATGATCTTCCAATCCTCGCGCGCCTCGCCCACCGGGAAGGTGGCCTGGCGGGTATGCTGGGCGCGGCCCTCGGTGTTGACGTAGGTCGCGTTCTTCTCGGTGTAGGCGGCACCCGGCAGGATGACGTCGGCGCGATGGGCGCCCCGGTCACCGTGGTGCCCCTGGTAGATCACGAAGGCGCGGCCGAAGTTCTGGGCGTCGATCTCGTCGGCGCCCAGCAGGTAGACCACCTCGACCTCGCCCTTGCGGGCGCCGTCGAGGATACCGGCCAAGTCGCGGCCGCCCGCGGCGGGCAGGAAGCCCAGGTCCAGGGCGCCGACGCGCGAGGCGGCGCGGTGCAGGACGTTGAAGCCGTTCCAATCCTCACGCACCAGGCCGCAGGCCTCGGCCACCGCGCGGGCCGCCGCCCAGACGGCGGCGCCATCCGGCCGGGCGAGCGCGCCGGAGCCCAGGATCAGCAGCGGCTTCTTGGCGGCCTTCAGCGTGGCGGCGTAGGGGTGGCTGCCGTCGGCGATGGCGTTCAGCACCGTGGCGTCGTTGCCCAGATGCTCGATCGGGAAGGTCAGGTCGACGCGCGGGCCCAGCACGGTGACGGTCAGACCGCCCTGCAGGTAGCGCTTGCGGATGCGGGCGTTGACCAGACTGCCTTCCCAGCGCGGGTTGGTGCCGATCAGCAGGACATGGTCCGCCTGCTCGATACCGGCGATGGTGCTGTTGAAGATGTAGCCGGCGCGGCTGGCCGCGTCGATGGCGCTGCCGTCCTGGCGGCTTTCCAGGCTCTTCACCCCCATGCCGCCCAGCAGGTCCTTCAGGGCCAGCAGGCTTTCGGCGTCGGCCAGGTCGCCGGCGATGGCGGCCACCTTCTCCGGCGCGGCACCCTTGAGCTTGGACGCGGTCAGGGCCAAGGCTTCTTCCCACGAGGCGGCGCGCAGCTTGCCGTTCTCGCGGATGTAGGGGCGGTCCAGGCGCTGACGCTTCAGACCGTCATGGGCGTAGCGCGTCTTGTCGCTGATCCATTCCTCGTTCACCGCCTCGTTCAGGCGGGGCAGGATGCGCAGCACTTCGCCGCCGCGGGTGTCGATGCGGATGTTGGAACCGACGGCGTCCAGCACGTCGACCGATTCCGTCTTGCGCAGTTCCCAGGGGCGGGCGGTGTAGGCGTAGGGCTTGGAGGTCAGGGCGCCCACCGGGCAGACGTCCACCAGGTTGCCCGACAGCTCGGAGGAGACGGCGGCCTCGACGTAGGTGCCGATCTCCATATGCTCACCACGGCCGGTGGCGCCCATCACCGACACGCCCGCGATCTCGTCGCTGAAGCGGATACAGCGCGTGCAATGGATGCAGCGCGTCATGATGGTCTTGATCAGCGGGCCGAGGTTCTTGTCCTTGACCGCGCGCTTCTCTTCGCCATAGCGGCCGCGGTCGAAGCCGTAGCCGACCGCCTGGTCCTGCAGGTCGCACTCGCCGCCCTGGTCACAGATGGGGCAGTCCAGCGGGTGGTTGATGAGCAGGAACTCCATCACCCCCTTGCGCGCCTTGTGCACGGTGTCGGTGTCGGTCTTGATCACCATGCCTTCGCCGCAGGGCATGGCGCAGCTGGCGATGGGCTTGGGCGCCTTCTCCATCTCCACCAGGCACATGCGGCAGTTGGCCGGGACCGACAGCTTCTCATGATAGCAGAAGCGCGGAACCTCGATGCCCAGCTGCTCGCAGGCCTGCAGCACGGAGGTGCCAGGCGCCACTTCAAGCTCGATACCGTCGATGGTCAGTTTCGGCATGTCTCAAATCCTTCCGCCGCTTACTCGGCAGCGATGCTCTGACGGTAGGCGGCGATGCGGGCTTCCATCTCCGGCCGGAAGTGCCGGATCAGGCCCTGCACCGGCCAAGCGGCGGCGTCACCCAGGGCGCAGATGGTGCGGCCCTCGATCTGCTTGGTCACGTCGTACAGCATGTCGATCTCGTCCAGGCGGGCCTGGCCGCGGACCATGCGGTCCATGACGCGGGCCAGCCAACCCGTGCCTTCACGGCACGGCGTGCACTGGCCGCAGCTCTCATGCATGTAGAATTTCGACAGGCGGGCGATGGCGCGGACGATGTCGGTGGACTTGTCCATGACGATCACGGCGGCCGTGCCCAGGCCCGAACCGACCTCACGCAGGCTGTCGAAGTCCATCAGCACGGTGTCGCAGACGCTCTTGGGCATCACCGGCACCGACGACCCGCCGGGGATGATGGCCAGCAGGTTGTCCCAACCGCCGCGCACGCCGCCGGCGTGACGCTCGATCAGTTCCTTGAGCGGGATGCCCATCTCCTCTTCCACGTTGCACGGCTTGTTCACGTGGCCGGAGATGCAGAACAGCTTGGTGCCCGCGTTCTTCGGGCGCCCCAGGCCGGCGAACCAGGCGGGGCCGCGCCGCAGGATGGTGGGCACGCCCGCGATGCTTTCCACGTTGTTGACCGTGGTCGGGCGGGAGTAGAGGCCGGCGTTGGCGGGGAACGGCGGCTTGTTGCGCGGCTGCCCCTTCTTGCCCTCGATGGACTCGATCAGCGCGGTCTCTTCACCGCAGATGTAGGCGCCAGCACCCTTGTGCAGGTAGATGTCGTAGTCGTAGCCGCTGCCGCAGGCGTTTTTGCCGATCAGGCCGGAGGCGTAGGCCTCGTCGATGGCGACCTGGACGTTGGACGCCTCGCTGTAGAACTCACCACGGATGTAAATGTAGCAGGCGGTGGCGCCGATGGCGAAACCGGCGATCAGGCAGCCTTCGATCAGCTTGTGCGGATCGTGGCGCAGGATCTCACGGTCCTTGCAGGTGCCAGGCTCGCCCTCGTCGGCGTTGATGACCAGGTAGACCGGGCCCTCCACCTTCTTCGGCATGAAGGACCACTTCAGGCCGGTGGAGAAACCGGCGCCGCCGCGGCCGCGCATGCCGGATTCCTTCATCTGCTCGATGATGGTGTCGCGGCCCCGGGCCAGGATGTCCTTCGTCCCGTCCCAGTCGCCGCGCTTGCGGGCGGCATCCAGGCGGAAGTCCTCATAGCCGTAGAGGTTGGTGTAGATGCGGTCTTCGTCGCGCAACATCGGCCTTACTCCTGCGACGCCGGCTTGACGCCGTTACGCTGCGCCATCTCGATCAGGGTCGTCGGACCGCCGATCGGCGCGGAATTGATGCGGCCGTTCTGCGGGCCGGGCTTGGGCGTTTCGCCCCGGATCAGGGTGTCGAGCAGGGCCTCGGTGGCGGGGCCATCCAGATCCTCGTAATAGACGTCGTTCAGCGCGATCACCGGGGCGTTGACGCAGGCGCCGGCGCATTCCACCTCAACCACGGTGAACTGGCCGTCGGCGGTGGTTTCGCCCGGACCGACGCCCAGCTTGCGCTTGCACGCCGCCAGCACCTCATCCGACCCGCGCAGCCAGCAGGGGGTGGTCGTGCAGACCTGCACGAAGTGCCTGCCCACCGGCTTCAGGTTGTACATGGTGTAGAAGCTGGCGACCTCGTACACGCGGATGGGCGCCATGCCCAGCATGCCGGCGACATAGTCCATGGCGGCGCGGGGCAGCCAGTTGTGGTGCTGGCGCTGGGCCAGATCCAGCAAGGGCATCACGGCGCTCGCCTGGCGGCCTTCCGGATATTTGGCGATGATCCGCTGGGCCAGGGCCAAGTTGTCGGCGGTGAATTCGAAGGTCGCCGGACCGGCAGGGGTCTCGGAAGCGCTCATCGGTCGATCTCTCCGAACACGACGTCGATGGAGCCGATGATCGCGACGGCGTCGGCGAGCATGTGGCCCCGGGACATGAAATCAACACCCTGCAGATGGGCGATGCCCGTCGGCCGGATCTTGCAACGATAAGGACGGTTGGAGCCATCGGACACCAGGTACACGCCGAATTCGCCCTTGGGCGATTCGGTGGCGGTGTAGGTGGCGCCGGCCGGGACGTGATAGCCCTCGGTGTACAGCTTGAAGTGATGGATCAGCGATTCCATCGAGCGCTTCATGTCACCACGGGGCGGCGGGGCGATCTTGCGGTCGTCCACCTTGATGGCGCCCGGGGTCTGCCGCAGCTTGGCGATGGCCTGCTGGACGATGCGGTTGGACTGCCGCATCTCCTCGACGCGCACGAGATACCGGGCGTAGCAATCGCCCGTCCTGCCGATGGCGACGTCGAAGTCGTACTCAGCATAGGTATCGTAGGGCTGGGACTTGCGCAGGTCCCACGGGATGCCGGAGGCGCGCAGCACCGGGCCGGTGAAGCCCCAAGCCAATGCCTCGTCGCCCGAGACGATGCCAATGTCGACCAGGCGCTGCTTGAAGATGCGGTTGGCGGTCAGCAGGCCTTCAACGTCGTCGACGAACTTCTCGAACTTGGCGGAGTAGGCCTCGATATCGTCCAGCAAGCCGGCCGGCAGGTCCTGGTGGACACCGCCGACGCGGAAGTAGTTGGCATGCATGCGGGCGCCCGACACCCGCTCATAGAACTCCATGAGCAGTTCGCGCTCCTCGAAGCCCCACAGCGCCGGGGTCAGCGCGCCCACGTCCATGGCGAACGTGGTGACGTTCAGCAGGTGGTTCAGGATGCGGGTCAGCTCGGCGAACAGCACGCGGATGTGCTGCGCGCGCTTGGGCGGGGTGATGCCCAGCAGCTTTTCCGCGGCCAGGACGAAGCTGTGCTCCTCCGACATCGGCGACACATAGTCCAGCCGGTCGAAGTAGGGCATCGCCTGGATGTAGGTCTTGTACTCGATGAGCTTCTCGGTGCCGCGATGCAGCAGGCCGATGTGCGGGTCCGCCCGCTCCACCACCTCGCCGTCCATCTCCAGAACCAGGCGCAGCACGCCGTGGGCGGCAGGGTGCTGCGGCCCGAAGTTCATCGTGTAGGGTTTGATCTGGCTTTCAACAGGATTGGCCATGGCCGATCTCACTTCTTCACGCTGCCGTCGCGCAGCGTCGCGCCCAGCGGGATCACCGCCTTCTCGTCGCCCGGCAATTGCACATCGGTCATCGCCTCCCAGGGCGACATGAAATCGAAGGCCCGGAAGTCCTGCGTCAGCTTCACCGGCTCATAGACGACGCGCTTCTGCTCGTCGTCGTAGCGAACCTCGACATACCCCGTCAGGGGGAAGTCCTTGCGCAGGGGATGCCCCTCGAAACCATAGTCGGTCAGGATGCGGCGCAGGTCGGGATGACCCGCGAAGAACACGCCGAACATGTCCCAGGTCTCACGCTCGTACCAGCCGGCGGCCGGGAACAGCGGGACGCAGGACGGAACCGGCGTATCCTCATCCGTGGTGAGCGTCACCCGCGCGCGCAGGTTCTTGGTCACCGACAGCAGGATGTAGACCACCTCGAAGCGCTCGGGCTTCGAGGGCCAGTCGACCGCCGTCACGTCGATCAACTGGGTGAAGCGGCAGCCGGCATCGTCGCGCAGCACGGTCAGCGTCTTCAAGAGACCATCGCGGGTGGTGCGGATCACCACCTCGCCATGCTGCACCTCGAAGCCGGTCACGGCGCCCGGCAGGGCCGCCGCGATCTTGGCGCCCAGCGCCTGTAGGGTTTCGTCGTTCATTCCAGACCCCCGAGGCCGCTTAGCGCCGAACCAGGCGATTACCGCCCTTGATCTTCTTCTGCAGCTGCAGCACGCCGTAGACCAGCGCCTCAGCCGTGGGCGGGCACCCCGGCACATAGATGTCCACGGGCACGATGCGGTCGCAGCCACGCACCACGGAATAGCTGTAGTGGTAATAGCCGCCACCATTGGCGCACGACCCCATGGAGATGACCCACCGCGGCTCCGCCATCTGGTCGTAGACCTTGCGCAGGGCCGGGGCCATCTTGTTGCACAGCGTGCCGGCCACGATCATCACGTCCGACTGGCGCGGGCTGGGGCGGGGAATCACGCCGAACCGGTCCAGGTCGAAGCGGCTCATGTAGGCGTGGATCATTTCCACCGCGCAGCAGGCCAGACCGAAGGTCATGGGCCAGAGCGAACCGGTGCGCGCCCAATCCTGCAGGGATTCCAGGCTGGCGACGACAAAGCCCTTGTCCTGCAACTCCGTCGTCACGGCCTTGATGTAGGCGTCCTGGGCGGGGCCCGGCGGCAGGGGCGCGCCCGCACCGGCGGGGGAAACGCCGGCCGGGGAAACGGAAGAGTGGGTTGGCAAAGACGTCACGGGTCTGGCTCCGGTGTGAACGGGCAGCGATGCGAATTAGGCGACGGAAAAAGTCAGGGCCGGCCTGGGATCACTCCCAGTCCAGCGCACCCTTCTTCCATTCGTAGATGAAGCCGATGGTCAGGATGCCCAGGAAGGCCATCATGGACCAGAAGCCGAACAGGCCGATGCGACCCAACGACACGGCCCACGGGAACAGGAACGCCACTTCCAGGTCGAAGATGATGAACAGGATGGCGACCAGGTAGAAGCGCACGTCGAACTTGCTACGGGCGTCGTTGAACGGCTCGAAGCCGCATTCGTACGCCGACAGCTTCTCGCTATCGGGCTTCTGCTTGGCAACCAGCATGGAGCCGAAAACCATGGCGGACGCAATCACCCCGGCGATGGCCAGGAAAATGATGATCGGCAGATACTGGCTCAGCAGCTCAGCGGACATGACCTGACTGGACATGAGTGTGCCCCAAATTTCGTCCCGGTTGGCCCGACGGAGGCTTGCGGAAGGCGCCAGCCGCAACCAAGTGCATGAAGCCCAGGCCCACACATCTGATTATCGGTTTTGGCCCCACCCGGCCTGCCCGCCGGTTCTGGACATGACCTCCGAACCCATGCGGGGGTCCGAACGCCTGCACAAAAGCCCGGCTTGGGGCCGGGCGTGATGGAATATAGGCGGGTGCCGTGCCCAAGGAAAGCAAATTACGCCATGCGTTCCGTGGGGGCCAAGGCGCTGAAAATATGGGGGAAATGGCCCAAACAGGGGTTGTTGAGATCCACTCTCAACTATCGCTCTACCGCAAGTGCGAATACCCGGAAAGCAAGCAGGCCGCGCTGTTGCCAGCGCGGCCTTGCTAAAATCGAACATCCTGTCAACGTTCGATGAAGTGGCGCGAGTGACGGGACTTGAACCCGCGGCCTCCGGCGTGACAGGCCGGCGCTCTAACCAACTGAGCTACACCCGCGTCTTTGCAACGTTGCTTTCAGGCCTTGTTTGCGCCGTTCGTTTTACCGTTCGGTGCGTTTCGTGCCGGTCAGCGTCGCTGCGGTGCGCGGTTTGTAGTCGAACGGCGGGCGGCTTGTCAAACAGGAAAAACGCGACGACGCCGATTTTTTTTCATTTTTAGTAAGTTACTGATTCTAAGCGATTTTTTCCGAGTGACGGAGACTGTCCAAACGGTCAAGCGCCTCAAGGAGCCGAAAAGGGACGCCGCGATGGTCCACCGCATCCGGCCCGCCGAAGCTTGTCACGCTGAGTTCCAGGGCCTGGGCCAGCGGCTCCGCCACCGTAAGGTTGCCCTGTTCGACCGCCAATTCCAGCGCCATGAGAATCCGATCACCGAGACGCCGCTCATCCCTTTCCATGACCCTACGCTCCGGTTCGTTGCCACGGTAGGCCGCCCGGGACGACACCCCAGACAGTGGCCCAGGGTATCACCTTCCCGGTTCCCTCCTGATGGGAAAACGACCTCTGCTCATGGATAGGGGCAGCCATGTGCCCGCCGGCCCGCGGACGCCACCGGAAGTGGTGGCCAAGCCCCTCTGCCGGGGGCCTACCGGACGCGGGCGCGCGCCAGCGAGGCTTCCATCATGTCCAAGCTGTGCATGATGCGCCGCCACGTGTCGTCGCTAACCGCGTGGACGCGGTGCAGGCGCGCCAGCTCGTCGCGCTTGGCCCGTACGGCCACCAGGCGCAGTTCCGCATCGATGGTCTGGCGTCGGCGGCTTTGCGCGCGGGCGTCCCCCGGCATGTCCGGCTCCTCCACCTGTCGGCGGTAGAATTCCATCAGGCGTACGGCCGCCTCCGCATAAAGATCGGAATCGGGCGCGGTGGGAGGCACGGCTTGATGCGCCTGCTCCAGCCGGCGCAGAGCGGCGCGGGCCATGGCGGCCTCCGCCAGCCTCTCCTCCTCCACCGACGCGTCTTCCTCGGGCATGGCCAGGCCACGGAGCAACCAGGGCAGCAGCACACCAGCCAGAGGCAGCGACACCAGGATGACGCCGCAGGCCAGGAAGACGGCCACATCCCGGCCGGGGAAGGGCACGCCGTCGCGCAGCCACTCCGGCAGGGACAACACGCCCGCCAGGGTGACGGCCCCACGCACGCCGGCAACGGCGGTGACGATGATCAAGCGGACGCTGGGGCGATTTTGCCGGGGCCGCCCCAGGCGCCGGGCCAGCGCCCGGGTGATCCAGAGCGACAGCCAGACCCACAGCAGCCGCAAGCCCAGCAACGCGCCAACGATGAAAAGGACATGCAGCCCCAGCCAGCCCAGCCCCACCGGTGTGTCCGCCGGCCCACCATGCGGGGCCCCGGCCTGCACGGCGATGGCCGGCGCCTGCCCGAGGATGCCCGGCAACTGCCAACCCAGCAGGACGAAGATGACGCCATTCAGGGTGAACTGCACCATGTCGGCAACCGCCGTCCCCTGCAGCCGGGTGGCGACCTGTCCCGCCTCCTCCAACGGCAGCAGGTTCAGGGTCATGCCCGCCGCCACGGCCGCGAGGATGCCGGACATGGCCAGATGTTCCGCCGCCAGGTAAGCGGCGAACGGCACCAGCAGCATGGTGAGGATGGTGAGGGCGGCATGATCGCCCCGGGTACGGATGACCCAGTCCTGGACCAGATGCACCGCCGCGACCGTAACCACGCCCACAATCAGGCCCCCCACCGCCGCCCAGAGGAAGGCACCCGTCGCGGCGCCCAGCGAGAAGGTCCCGGTCAGGGCCGCCGTCACGGCGAACTGCAGGCAGACCAGGCCGGAGGCGTCATTGAGCAGCGCCTCCCCCTCCAGGATGTGCCTGAGCCGGGCGGGCATGGGTGCCCGGCCCGTCATGCCGGAAACAGCGACGGCGTCAGTGGGCGACAGCACCGCGGCGAGCGCGAAGGACGTCGCCAGCGGCAGGCCGGGCAGCAGCCAGTGGATGATATGCCCCGCCCCCACCACCGTGAACATCACGAGGCCCACCGCCAGGGTCAGGATGATGCCGCCCAGCCGCCGCAGCTCCACCGACGGGAAGCGCCAGGCATCCAGAAACAGCAACGGCGGGATGAACAGGAGCAGGAACAGTCCCGGATCAAGGGTGATCGGCACCCCCGACGCCCCGCCCAACAGGGCACCCAACGCCACCTGGATTAGCGGCTGGGGCAGCCACGGGACGAAGCGCCCAATGCCACCGGAAACCACCACGGCCACCAGCAGGATCAGAACGGCGGTCATCGTTTCCATGGGCGGGCTGTTCCAGGCAGGATGAAAAAGCCGGTCAGCGACCGGAGCGGCGCCGTCCCGCCACCAAGGCGACCACCAGGATGACCACGCCCAACAGGATGACGAGAATGTTCATCCCCGGTCCCGCCGTCTGATCGTGGCCCATATCCCACAACCGCCCGCCGATCATGACCAAGCCCAGGATCAACAACAAGACGCGGTGCTGTTGGCTGAGACCGCCGGATGGCCGCTCATCCATCACCGATTCCCCTCCCCCGCCGCTGTCGCACCCAAGGCGGCGGCGTCCGGGCTAAGCGCGCGATACGCGCGGGCCAGGGCCACGGCCAGAAGGGCGACACACACGAAATTGACGATGGCCATGGCGGCCGTCCAACCCAGGCTGACCGCCACACCAGGCGGTGACACGCGGCTAACGGTCAGCCAATCGCCCATCACCAGGCGGTTCAGGAAGAAGCACGGCACCTGCAACGCCGCCTGGCTCAGCAACACCGCCCAGGTCAGACGCCAAGCCAGCGGCGCCGACGCCGTCCAATACCGACCGAAGGCCGGCGGCTGGTTCGCCAGTATGGCCATCAGGCCGACGCCCAGGCGCACCGTGACCTGCAGCGTCACTATGCCCACGACGATGGCGGCGGCCAGCAGGACCAGCCATACACCCGGGCCCGCCTGATCCTCCGTCGTCGAATCCAGCACAAGCGCCTTGGCGAACAGCAGCGCCATCAGGGCGATGAGCAGCAAGGAGAAATAGAGGATCTGCCAGCCGGTGGCGTTCCATTCCTTCCGGCCGAAGCCCGGCTGCAGAAAGGTGACACCCTCCTGCCCGGTGCGCACCCAGTGCCCCCATGCGGACAGCGAGCGCATATGCGCCCAGGTCTGGAAAACCACCATGACCAGGAAAATGAAGCCGAACTCGCCCCACTGCGCCTGATCCCCCTCCTGGCTCAGATAGTCGGTGGCACGGAGCTGGAAAAACAGGGCGGACGCCAGACTGAACACCGCCGGCATTCCGAGGAACCGGGCCGTGCGCCCAGGTGCCGCGAACACCTCCCGATAGAGGTCGACCACCTCTTTCCAGACCGACTGGCCGTGCGACGCCATGCCCCCTCCATACCCGGACGCAGCGCTGACGGCTGAACGCCCTCGAATGCGCACGCCTGGTCACATCCCACGTGAAATGAGCCGACGCCGCGCCGCTAAAGATGCCCCGAATTTCCGGACCGGCCCTTACATAGGCGATCCGGCGGGATGATTACAGGTCTGATACCCAGGTCAAAGTGACATTCCGGGGCCAAGTCGCCTTGGGCCGTGACAGAGTCCCCAGCCCCGGAAGACGCCCATGGGGCATCGCCTCCGCGGTTCTCATCCGAACGGTATGGATGGCTGTTCGCCACATATATGGAACTTGGGGATGGTGGGCGGTGAGGGATTTGAACCCCCGACCCGATGCGTGTAAAGCACCTGCTCTACCCCTGAGCTAACCGCCCGACGCGCGTGACCGGCGCCGCCCCGAAGGTCGACAATCCGGGGAAAAAGGCTTTAGCCGGCCATGCCCTGTTTGTGAACCCCTTTTTGCAGCGGGTTTCACCTGCCCCTGGGGACCCACAAACAAAAAGGACGGGAACACCCAACGGCGTCCCGCCTTTTTAGAAAGCGCTTGCTCGTAACCTGACCGGTATGGACCGGCGTCCGCTCGAACCGCCGCGGCCGCCCGAGGGCGGCCACGCTTTAATACCAGTCATCGGGGAACTGGGGCCGCGATCGCGGCGACCGGTCCCCCCAAGACCGGCATGATAAAGCGGCGTGTGCGCCGTTTTTAGTTCAGCGCGTCCTTCAGGCCCTTGCCGGGCTTGAACTTCGGCTGCTTGCTGGCGGCGATGGAGATCGCCTCACCGGTACGCGGGTTGCGGCCCTCGGAAGCGGCGCGCTCGGCAACGGCGAACGTGCCGAAACCAACCAGGCGAACTTCGTCGCCCTTCTTGAGAGCTTCGGTGATGCCGTCGAACACCGCATCGACCGCCTTGTTCGCATCAGCCTTGGACAGCTCCGCACTCGCGGCGACGGCGGCAACGAGATCGTTCTTATTCACTTAAGGCCCCCCTTCTTGAAGCAGGATCTGACTTGGATAGCGTCCCGGTCGCGGGGCGCGCGCCGGGATTGGGATTCGGTTCGGACGTACGGCCCCGGGGTTATCCGCCCCGGGGCCGTCGCGTCAGGCCTTCAATTCACACGATTTCTGTCCGTACTTCAATGCCGAATCACGTCATCCTTGCCGTCTTCCGCGGCTTTCGCGGCGACGGGCTCAACGATCTCCGGCTCCGACCATTCGATCGACACCAGCGGCTGGACCAAAGCGTTGGCCAGAACCTCATCCGCCGTCGTCACCGGGATAATGGTCAGCCCCCGCTTCACATTGTCGGGAATGTCGGCCAGATCCTTCTCATTATCCTTTGGAATCAACACGGTCTTGATGCCGCCGCGAAGTGCGGCCAACAATTTCTCCTTCAGCCCGCCGATGGGCAGAACCCGGCCGCGCAGGGTGATTTCGCCGGTCATGGCGACATCCTTGCGCACCGGAATCCCGGTCAGCACGGACACGATGGAGGTGGTCATGGCCACACCGGCGGACGGACCGTCCTTAGGCGTAGCTCCTTCGGGCACGTGGACATGGATGTCCTTGCGCTCAAAAAGCGTCGGTTTGATGCCGAATTGCGTGGCCCGCGACTTCACAAAGCTCTCGGCGGCCTGCACCGATTCCTTCATGACATCGCCCAATTTGCCCGTGGTGGTGACGCGCCCCTTGCCGCGCAACATCACCGCCTCGATGGTCAGCAACTCTCCGCCCACTTCGGTCCAGGCGAGACCGGTGGTGCAGCCCACCAAATCCTCCTTCTCCGCCTCACCGTAGTGATAGCGCCGGACGCCAGCATACTTGTCGAGATTGCGGCGGGTGACCGCCACCTTCTCGACGCCTTTCATCAGGATCTCCTTGATCGCCTTGCGGGACAGGTTGGCGATCTCACGCTCCAGGCTGCGCACGCCGGCTTCCCGGGTGTAGTAGCGGATGAGATCCCGCAACGCGTCGTCGGAAATGCTGAACTCACCCGCCTTTAGTCCGTGGGCCTTCAGCTCCTTGTCGATCAGGTGGCCGCGGGTGATCTCGATCTTCTCGTCTTCGGTGTAGCCCGCCAGCCGGATCACCTCCATGCGGTCCAGCAGGGGCTGGGGCATGCGCAAGGTGTTGGCCGTGCAGACGAACATCACGTCGGAAAGATCGTAGTCCACCTCAAGGTAATGATCGTTGAAGGTGCCGTTCTGCTCGGGATCCAGGACCTCCAGCAGGGCGGATGACGGGTCGCCGCGCCAGTCGGAGCCCAGCTTGTCGATCTCGTCCAGCAGGAACAGCGGGTTGGACGACTTCGCCTTCTTCATGCCCTGGATGACCTTGCCGGGCATGGAGCCGATGTAGGTACGGCGATGCCCCCGGACCTCGGCCTCATCCCGCACGCCGCCCAGCGACACGCGGACGAAGTTGCGGCCCGTGGCCTTGGCGATGGACTTGCCGAGCGAGGTCTTGCCGACGCCGGGCGGGCCGACGAGGCAGAGGATGGGCCCCTTCACCTTGTCCATGCGCTGCTGCACGGCCAGGTACTCCAGGATACGCTCCTTGACCTTCTCCAGACCGTAGTGATCGGCATCCAGGATGGCTTCCGCCCCCTTGATGTCCTTCTTCACCTTGGTGCGCTTCTTCCACGGAATGGACAGCATCCAGTCCAGGTAGTTGCGCACCACGGTCGCCTCGGCGGACATGGGGCTCATGGTCCGCAGCTTCTTGACCTCGGCCAGCGCCTTTTCCCGGGCCTCCTTGCTGAGGCGGGTCTTGGCGATACGCTCCTCGATCTCGGCGACCTCGTCCTTGCCATCCTCGGATTCGCCGAGTTCCTTCTGGATGGCCTTCATCTGCTCGTTCAGATAGTACTCGCGCTGGGTCTTCTCCATCTGCCGCTTGACGCGGTTGCGGATGCGCTTTTCCACCTGCAGCACGCCGATCTCGCCCTCCATGAAGGCGTAGACCTTCTCCAGCCGCTCACCCACCGTCGCCGCTTCCAGAAGCTGCTGCTTCTCCGGAATCTTCAGCGCCAGGTGTGAAGCGATGGTGTCGGCCAGCTTGCCCGGCTCCTCGATCTGGTTGACCGAAACCAGGACCTCCGGCGGGATCTTCTTGTTCAGCTTGATGTACTGTTCGAACTGCGCCACGGCGGCGCGGGCCAACGCCTCGGCCTCCTGCGCCTCGCCGGTCTTGTCCTCAATCGGGTCGGCGTAGGCCTGGAAGAAGTCCTCGCTGCGTTCGAAGCTGACGATACGCGCGCGCTGTCCACCCTCCACCAGGACCTTGACGGTCCCGTCGGGCAGCTTCAGCAGCTGCAGCACCGTGCCGATGGTGCCCACCGAATAGATGTCGTCGGGCGTGGGGTCATCCTGCGCGGCGTTCTTCTGGGTGACCAGCAGGATCTGCTTGTCATCCTTCATCACGTCTTCCAAGGCCCGCACGGACTTCTCACGCCCCACGAACAGGGGCACGATCATGTGCGGGAACACCACGATATCGCGCAGGGGGAGGACCGGGTAAAGGGTGCCTCGGGTGGCTTCCAACATAGATCAGACCTTCCACTCAGAATCTCAGCGGCCAGCCCGTGATGGGCCTGGCCCGCCATCCACCAGCCGCCCCGTCATGGGCACGGCGTCGGGAGGTCGCCCTGGTAACGTGGCACACCGATCCCCCCCCTTCAAGGGCTTGAACCGGACGATTTCCGCGTTAGTAGGATGGTTCCGGATGAGAAAATCGCGTCTTTGCAACGGACGGGTCGGCCCGCGGGCCGACCGGCACGCCCAAGTCCCTGGATTTCAGGCCAAAAGTGGAAATGGGCAAAAAGAAAACCCGGGAAACCCTCCGCAACGAAGGATTTCCCGGGTCGCAAACTATCCGAACAGGCTATCGCCAATGGGCGAACGCACCAGCCAGAGGGGGGACGGCCCCGTCAGGCGACGGGCGCCGCCTCCGCCTTGCGGTCGGCGTAGATGTACAGCGGCTGGGCCCTGCCCTCGACCACCTCGCCGTTGATGACGATCTCATCCACGCCCTGCAGGCCCGGCAGATCGAACATCGACTCCAGCAGGATGGATTCCATGATGGAGCGCAGGCCACGGGCGCCGGTCTTGCGCTGGATGGCCTTGTTGGCGATGGACTTCAAGGCCTCTTCGGCGAAGGACAGCTTCACGTCCTCCATCTCGAACAGGCGCTGATACTGCTTCACCAGCGCGTTCTTCGGCTTGGTCAGAATCTCGATCAGCGCTTCCTCGTCCAGGTCGTTCAGCGTCGCCACCACGGGCAGACGGCCGACGAATTCCGGAATGAGGCCGAACTTCAGCAGATCCTCAGGCTCCACCTCCCGCAGCACGTCGCCGGTGCGGCGGTCATCGGGGCCCTTCACATCGGCGCCGAAGCCGATGGACGTGCCCTTGCCGCGGGCGGCGATGATCTTTTCCAGGCCGGCGAAGGCGCCGCCGCAGATGAACAGGATGTTGGTCGTGTCCACCTGCAGGAATTCCTGCTGCGGATGCTTGCGCCCGCCCTGCGGCGGCACGGAGGCGACGGTGCCCTCCATGATCTTCAGCAGCGCCTGCTGCACACCCTCGCCCGACACGTCACGGGTGATGGACGGGTTGTCGGACTTGCGGCTGATCTTGTCCACTTCGTCGATGTAGACGATGCCGCGCTGCGCCCGCTCGACGTTGTAGTCGGCGGATTGCAGCAGCTTCAGGATGATGTTCTCCACGTCCTCGCCCACGTAACCGGCTTCGGTCAGCGTGGTGGCGTCGGCCATGGTGAAGGGCACGTCGATGATGCGGGCCAGCGTCTGGGCCAACAGGGTCTTGCCGCAGCCGGTGGGGCCGATCAGCAGGATGTTGGATTTCGCCAGTTCGACGTCGCTGTGCTTGGTGCCGTGGGCCAGCCGCTTGTAGTGGTTGTGCACGGCGACCGAGAGCACCCGCTTGGCGTGGCTCTGCCCGATGACGTAATCGTCCAGGACCGCGCAGATGTCGCGCGGAGTGGGCACGCCGTCACGGGACTTCACCAGCGTCGTCTTGTTCTCTTCGCGGATGATGTCCATGCACAATTCCACGCATTCATCGCAGATGAACACCGTGGGGCCGGCAATGAGCTTCCGCACCTCGTGCTGGCTCTTCCCGCAGAAGGAGCAGTAGAGGGTATTTTTCGAATCGCTGCCGGTCGACTTGGTCATAAAAGCTCCGTACATCACCGGGACAGTCACCCGGAGCCATCACGATGACGGAACCGGGGCCCGATCCTCCCGGGATCGGCCGGCGGACAAGGGGATGAACACCGCTCACCCGCCACTGCCCACCCATTCAACACCACGGAACGCAGGCCTTTCAACCCCCCGTGTGTCTCTTCATGTCCGAACACCCATACCGGGGTATCCCGGTGGGGGCGTTCCGGTGGGAAGTGAACCCACCGGAAGCCGGACGCTCAACCCCAGGCCGTCCCCGATCAGGGCCGCCCTGGAAACGCTTTCGCCTCAGGCCGCCTGGGCGGTGCCGGGACGGGCGGCGATGACATCGTCAATCAGCCCGAACGTCTTGGCCTCGTCGGCGGTCATGAAGTTGTCACGCTCCATCGCCCGTTCGATCGTGTCGATCGGCTGGCCGGTGTGGCGCACGTAGATTTCATTGAGGCGGTGCCGGATCTTGAGGATCTCGCGCGCCTGGATTTCGATGTCCGCCGCCTGGCCCTGGGCGCCGCCGGAGGGCTGGTGGATCATGATGCGGCTGTTGGGCAGCGAGTAGCGCTTGCCCGGCGTCCCGCCAGCCAGCAGCAGCGACCCCATGGAGGCGGCCTGGCCGATGCACAGGGTCGCCACCGGGCAGCGGATGTACTGCATGGTGTCGTAGATCGCCAAGCCCGAGGTGACGATGCCGCCCGGCGAATTGATGTAGAAGGAGATTTCCTTCGTCGGGTTTTCCGCTTCCAGGAACAGAAGCTGGGCGCAAATCAGGCTGGACACCGCGTCGTTCACGCCACCGACGAGGAAGATGATCCGTTCCTTCAACAGGCGCGAATAGATGTCGTAGGCCCGCTCACCCCGGTTGGTCTGTTCGACCACCATGGGGACCAGCGTGTTCATCTGCGGCTCAAAGTCGATCATGCCTGCTCCAGCGCTGCGTCCGACCCGGGGGCCATCCCCGGGCCCGTTGCCGGTCCGGGGGGAGGGGCGATCCCTCCCCCGTTTCCCGTACTATACCGAGGCCCGTCAGAAACCGAAGACGGGAGATGCGACCTCAGGCCGCCTCTTCCTCATCGGGATCCTGCATCAGCTCTTCAGCCGACACGGGCTTCTCCGTCACCTTAACCTGTCCCAGGATGAAGTCGACAACCTTGTCTTCAAAAACCGGGGCCCGCAGGCTTTCCACCGCCTGGGGGTTGTTCTTGAAGAAGTCGAAAACCTCACGCTCCTGGCCCGGGTAGCGCCGCACCTCGGCCAGCACGGCCTGGTTCAGCTCTTCCCTCGCCACCGTTATATTGTTCTTCTGACCGATCTCGGAAAGGACCAATCCCAAACGAACACGACGGATGGCGATATCGCGGTACTCCTTACGGAGTTCCTCCTCGTCCTTGCCAGCGTCCTCACCGGCGTCGCCGGCCTTCAGCTCTTCCTGCAGGCGCTTCCAGATCTGGTCGAATTCGATGTCGACCATGCCCTGCGGCACCTCGAAGCTGTGCAGTTCGGCCAACTGGTCCAGCAGGGCGCGCTTGGCGCGCAGGCGGCTCATGACGGTGTAGTCGCCGCCCAGACGGTCACGGATGACGGTCTTCAGCGCGGCCAGGTCGTCGAAACCCAGGCCCTTGGCGAACTCGTCATCGATGGTGACCTCGACGGCCGCCTTCACTTCCTTCACGTCCACCTCAAACACGGCGTCCTTACCGGCCAGCTCGGCGGCGTGGTAGCCCTCGGGGAAGGTGACGTTGACGGTGCGGTGGTCGCCGGCACGGGTGCCTTCCAGCTGCTCCTCGAAGGTGCCGATGAAGCTGCCCGAGCCCAGTTCCAGCTCATGGCCCTCGCCCTTCATGCCCGGGCGCTTCTCGCCGTCGACGGAACCGTCGAAGTCGATGACGACGATGTCGCCCTTGGCGGCCGGACGGTCCTCGGTCAGCGGGGCGGAGGTCTTGCGGCCGGAGGCGATGCGGCCCACCGCCTCATCGACCTGCGCGTCCGTGATATCGACCACCGGCTTCTCGATGGCGACGCCACTGAGGTCGGCCGGCTCGAACTCCGGCAGGACCTCATAGATCATCTTGAATTCCAGGTCGCTCTCGCCCTCGGCCTCGAACTTCACGATCTCGACCTTGGGCTGCAGGGCGGGACGCAGGCTGTGCTGCTCAACCACCTTGCCGGCGCTGTCGGACATGGCCTTGTCCAGCACTTCGCCCATCACCGACTGCCCATAGCGCTGCTTCAGCACCGACATCGGCACCTTGCCCGGGCGGAAGCCCGGCATGCGCACGGTCTTGCCGATTTCTTTCAGTTGGGCGTCCACGCGGCCGGCCAGATCGGCGGCGGGGATGACGACCGTGTATTCGCGGCGCAGGCCTTCGGTGCTGGTCTCGGTGATGTTCATGGGACTATTCGAACCTGTCTCTATTGATCGGCCCCGGATGCCGGCTGTCCCGGCCCCTGGGTGCCCGGGGCCGGACGGACCACGGGCGGTTGGGTTGATATCTCGTGCTTGGTGCGGGCGAAGGGACTCGAACCCCCACGACTTTCGTCACTGGAACCTAAATCCAGCGCGTCTACCAGTTCCGCCACGCCCGCGGCCAAACCCGGCTTCAGGATCCCTTGGGCGCCCGGTTCCGCCGCCCGTCCCGGCGGCGCCGCGGCGCCAAATGGGGAATAGGCATAGAAACAGCGCCCGGACCCTTCCAGGCGCCGTCCGATCTATAGCACCCGCGCACCCGCGTAAACAGGAATCTAGGCCGAAGCCCCAGGCCGATCAGGGGCCGGGGCGGCGGGGAACCCGGGGGCCGGCCGGGCTGCCATTTTCCCGCCAGCCGGGACCCGCCCGGCAAAGCCTGCTATCGGCGGTGGCGAAGTGCTTGTTATGCTGCGCATCCCGACGACGCAGCCCGAGGCCGACGCCCGCATGAACGCCGCAACGCCCGTTTCCCAACCCATCACGCCCACCCTTCCCCGCCCCGTCCTCACCGCCGACCGGTTGGCGGGCCGCACGGTGGATCTGGAAAGACTGGACCTGGACCGCCACGCGCCCGGCTTGTGGGACGCCATCGGCCGCCATGCCGACCTTTGGGAGCACATCCCCGGCGGGCCGTTCGCGGACGCGGACGTCTTCACCCAGTGGCTGAGGGACCGGATCCCCCGCCCGGGCCAGACCATTTACGCCGTGATGGATAAGACCGACACGGTCCCGACGCCCGCCGGCGTCCTGATCCTGCTCAACGCCAACCCCGACATGGGCACGGTGGAGATGGGCCTGGTCTACGGCGCCCGGCTGAGCCGCCGCGTGACGGGCACGGAAGGCGTCTTCCTGCTGATCGATTACGCCTTGGGCCAGTCGGGCTATCGCCGGCTGGAATGGCGCTGCGGCCCGCCCAACGTCGCTTCCATCAGGGCGGCGACGCGGTACGGCTTCACCCACGAAGGCCTGCTGCGCCAGACCTTGTGGATGAAAGGGCGCAACTGGGACACCAATGTCTTTTCCATTCTGGATGGGGAATGGCCCGCCCGCCGCCAGCGCCTGGCGGCCTGGCTGGCCCCGGAGAACTTCACCGAAGACGGCCACCAGCGCCAGCCGCTGACCGCGTTCGGAGATGTCTGAGAATCAGCCCAGCACCGCCCGGGCGCAGGCGTCCACGATGGCGTCGGCGTCCAGGCCGTGGACACGATAGAGGTCGGGGATATCGGCCGACTGGCCGAAGGTCTCCACCCCCAGCGGCACCACTGGCTGGCCGCGCACGGCGCCCAGCCAGGACAGGCTGGCGGGGTGGCCGTCCATGACGGTCACCAGCCGCGCGCCAGCAGGAAGCGCCGACAGCAGGTGGTGGACGTGCGCGGCGCCCGCCCGCCCGCCGCGCTGCGCCGCCGTCCAACCGGCGTGCAGCCGGTCGGGCGAGGTCACGGCCAGAAGGCCGGCGCCGGGGCAGTCCTCCAGCACCTGGGCATGGGCATCCAGCGCCTCCGGCGCCAGGGCGCCGCAGTAGACGATGGCGAACTCCGCCCCCGGCGCCGGCGGACGCAACCAGTACCCCCCCTGGATGACGGCCTCGCGGTCCAGTCCCTGGGTCCCCCGTGCCGGCTGGTCCATCTGGCGGGTGGTCAGGCGCAGGTAGAGGGAGCCGCCGTCCGGCCGCTGCATGTGATCGAAGCCCCAGGCCATGATGGCCGCCAGTTCGTCCACAAAGGCCGGCTCATAGCTTGAGACGTTGGGCAAGCCCATGCCGATCAGGGGCGTGGCGATGGACTGGTGGGCGCCGCCCTCCGGCGCCAGGGTGACGCCCGAGGGTGTCGCCACCACCATGAAGCGGGCGTCCTGGTAGGCCGCGTAGTTCATGGCATCCAGGCCGCGCTTGATGAAGGGGTCGTAGAGGGTGCCGATGGGCAGCAGCCGGGCGCCGAACAGGTCGTGGCTGAGCCCCAGCGCCGCCAGCATGAGGAACAGGTTGTGCTCGGCGATGCCCAGTTCGATGTGCTGGCCGGTGGGCGCCCCCTGCCAGCGCTGGGCGGAGACCACCTTCTGTTCGCGGAAGATGTCCTGCGTCTCGGCCCGTGCGAACAGGCCGCGGCGATTGACCCAGGGGCCCAGGTTGGTGGAGACGGTGACGTCGGGCGAGGTGGTGACGATGCGGGCCGCCAGTTCGTCGTCGCCCTTGGCGATCTCCCCCAATATCTTGCCGAAACCCTCCTGGGTGGACATGCGGGCGCCCAGATCCACCGCCAGGGCGGGCGGCACCGGTATGGTCGCCGAGGTCAGCCGGCGGCGGCCCCCCTGGGCGAAGGGCACACCAGCCAGGAAGGCCTCAAGCTCCGCCGGGTCCACGTCCAGGCCGGCGAGACGATCCCATTCCTGGCCGTCCACTAGGCCGCAGGCGGCCTTGAAGCTCGCCATCTGCTCCGGGTTCATCAGGCCCGAATGGTTGTCCTTGTGTCCCTGGAAGGGCAGGCCACGCCCCTTGACCGTATAGGCGATGAAACAGGCGGGCCGGTCGTCGGTGGTGCCGTGGAAGGTTTCCAGCAGCGTCGGCAGGTCGTGGCCCGCCAGGTTGGTCATCAGCCCCCCCAGGGCGGCATCGTCGTGGGCGTCCAGGATGTGGCGGATGCCCCGGGTGTCACCCAGGTCGCGGGTCAGCGCCTCACGCCAGGCGGCCCCACCCTTGAAGGTCAGGGCGGAATAGAGCTGGTTGGGGCAAGTGTCGATCCACTGGCGCAGTGCGTCGCCGCCCTCTTGCCCGAAGGCCGCCTGCAGCTTCTTGCCGTACTTCAGAATCTGCACGTTCCAGTCCAGCGAGCGGAACATGCCCTCGATGGGGACCCACAGCCGGTCCGACACCACGCTGTCCAGGCTCTGCCGGTTATAGTCGATGATCCACCAGGTGTTGCGCAGATCGTGCTTCCACCCCTCCAGCATGGCTTCGAAGACGTTGCCCTCGTCCATCTCGGCATCGCCCACCAGGGCCACCATGCGGCCCTCCGGCTGCGGTGACAGCCCCTTCAGGCGGACATAGTCCTGCACCAGCGAGGCGAAGGCGGTGACGGCCACGCCCAGCCCCACGGAGCCGGTGGAGAAATCCACGTCGTCGGTGTCCTTGGTGCGCGAGGGATAGCTCTGCGCCCCGCCCAGCGCGCGGAACCGTTCCAGCTTGTCCCGCGTCTGGCGGCCCAGCATGTACTGGATGGCGTGGAAGACGGGGCTGGCGTGGGGTTTCACCGCCACCCGGTCCTGCGGCCGCAGCACGTCGAAGTACAGCGCCGTCATGATGGTGGCCAGCGAGGCGCTGGAGGCCTGGTGGCCACCCACCTTCAGGCCATCGCGCGAGGGACGAATGTGGTTGGCGTTGTGGATGGTCCACGCCGACAGCCAGAGCACCTTGCGCTCCAGCGCCTCCAGCAGGCGGATCTTGTCGGGATGGACGACCGGAGCGGTCGAGGCGGTGTCAGGCATGCGGCGTTCTTCCCTATGGTGGGGCGCCCGCGAACCCGGGGGGCGGCGCCCGGTCTTGGCCCTGGTTATAGACCTGGCCGGGGCGCCCCTGAAGACCGCGCGTCAAAAATTTTTGGCTTCGGAAAGTTTTGACGCACGGCGGGGCCATGGGGCGCGGCCATGGGGATTGGGCCGGAACGGCCGGTCAGGCGTCCGTCGCGCCAGGCCAGCGCCCTTGGGCCGTCTCCTCCAGGCGCTGCAACACGCCCTCGATCGCGGCGCGCAACACCTCGGGCAGGTAGGGCTTGTGAATCAGGGCGCAGCCGGTGGCCGAGGCCTCCTGGATGCGGGCGGGGTCGGTGTCGCCGGTGACAATGATCCCCGGCAGGTGGCGCCGCACCTCATTGCCCAGGCGCGCCACCAACTGCACGCCATTGAGGGGACCCGGCAGGCGGAAGTCGCTGATCACCAGGCCCGGCAGACGCACGGCGTCACGCACCGCGGCCAGCGCCTCGTCCGAACCGCCGGCGGTGATGACGCGGTAGCCCCAACTTTCGATGATGGCGCCCAGGGCCATACGCTGCAGGGCGTCATCCTCCACCGCCAGGATGGTGCGGGGATCGCTCTCGCGCTGGAGGGGACGCTGGCCATCACGGGGAAAGACCAGCAGGCCGTCACCCCCGGTGGCCGCCGCCGGATCCTCGGCCCGCGCCGCCGCCACGGCCGGCACCAACACGGAGAAGACGGAGCCTCGGCCGGGAACGGAGCGGACGGCGACCGCGCTGCCCAGCAGCCGCGCCATGCGGCGGACGATGCCCAGCCCCAAGCCCAGTCCCTTGGTCCGGTCCCGTTCCGGATTGTCCAGCTGGACGAAGTCCTCGAAGATTGCATCCAGCTGGTTGGCCGGGATGCCCACGCCCGTGTCCCAGATCTGGACCAGCATGGCGTCGCCCCGCCGGCGGGTGGAGACCAGCACCCGCCCACCCCGGCCGGTGTAGCGGATGGCGTTGGTCAGCACGTTGCGCAGGATGCATTTCATCAGGACGGGGTCGGTATCCGCCTCCTCCAGCGCCGCTTGCGGGCCAGCCTTGGTCGCCGGGCGCAGCCGGATATGGACACCGGCCTTTTCCGCGTCGCCCCGGATGGCGCTGACCAGGCCCGCCAGGGCGGCTTCCAACCCGAAGCGCTGGCGTTTCACCGCCACCGTGCCGGCGTCCAGCACCGACACGTCCAACAGGGCCCGCAGCAATTCCTCACCCGCCGACAAGGCCTCGCCCATGCCGGCGATAAGCTTGCGATCGAGCGCGTTGGCCAGGCCGTTGCCCGGAGGCGGGGCCGCGATCGCCGCCACACCGGCCGGAAGCGCGTTGGCGGCGGCCCGGCTGGTGGCGGCCCGTTCCGCCAGCATGGTGTGGTACAGCCGCATCGTCTGCAGCGGCTGGCGCAAATCGTGGCTGATGGCCGCCAGGAAGACGGACTTGGCGCGATTGGCCTTCTCGGCCTCCTCCGCCCGCGCCTGGCTCTCGGCGACCGCCGCCTGGAGGGACTCGTATAGCTGGACGTTGGTCAACGCCACCGCCGTGGAATGCGCCACCGCCTGCAGCAGCGCCACCTCCTCCGCCCGGGGGTGGCGCGACACCGCCCAATAGGCGCCGATGGCGGCCACCGGCTCGTCGGTTCGGACCGGCACCATCACCAGGCTTTTCACGAAGGTGGGACGATAGGCGTCGTGGGGAATGCGGTCATCCTGATAGATGTCGGCGATCACCGCCGGCTGGCGGTTCAGCATGACCCAGCCGGAAATGCAGGTGGACAGGGGAAAGCGCCGGCCTTTCCACAGCGGCGCGATGGCGTCCTCCTCCGCATAGTGGCAGAGGTCCCCCTCGCGCAGGACGAACGTGACGCCATCGGCGCCACTGAGCGCGCGGGCGGCCATGCGCACCACGGCCATGACGCTGGGCACGTCCCGACAGAAGGACAGGGCCTGGACCAGATCGACCAGATCACCGATGGGACCGGTGAAACGGAGGCCGGGCGGCGCGGCCGATGGGGAAGGCGCCGACCGGATCGGGGCGGCCTCCAAAGGCATCGCGTCTTTCCATCCCATGCGGACCGCCCCTGACACAGGCTCCCGGCAACAACGCCTGCGGAGACGCATCCTTACGGCGAAATGCCGAAAGGCCGGGCCACCCTGAGCAGCGGCCCAACAGGACGATATGGCGGATTTTCGGTGCTTTTCCAGGCTGCTGAGGGAACTACCCCCTCTGGTTAGGCCACAACGGCCGGGACGCGCCACCGCCCCGGCCTGGTCAACAGGGCCGGCCGTCAGAAACTGACCTTGCCCCGCACGCCAAAGGTGCGCGGCGGACGGATGTTGGTGTAGGCGATGCCCGGCTTGAACATGTCCTGGTTGCCGCCGGTGAAGATGGCGGCGTTCTCGACATTGTTGACATACCCCGTGACCGACCAGGCGTCCGACGCCGCCGTGTACGTCAGGCTGATGTTGGTGGTGGTATAGGCGTCCTGATACTCGGACGCGATGAAGTCCATGCCCCAATAATAGCCGGAGGAGAATTGGCTATCGATGTTGGCCGCCAGCACCGCGCCATTGGCCAAGTCGAAGTCATGCTCATAGCCCAGCGTGCCCGTCCATTTGGGCGCGCGGATGAGACCCCGGCCCGAGCAGTCGACCATCTGGCCGGACACCCCGGACCGGACGGCGGCGGCGCCGGCCTTGCAGGTGGTAAGGAAGGGCAGGCTGCCACTGTTCAGCCAGGAGAAGAAGCTGAAGCTGTCATAGATACTGTCCAGATATTCCACATCGGCGGAAATCAAGTCGTGCGACGTCAGCTTGTACTTGGTGCTAACATCGAAGCCCTTGATGGTGGCGTCGCCGGCGTTGACAGTGATGCGGCCGGTGCTGCCGACGCCGTTTTCGACGACCGGACCAAACAGGGTCTCCTGGTGGTTCTTGTATTTCCAGTAGAAGGCTTCGAGATTCAGCTGCAGCCGGTCATCCAGGAAGCGGTTCTTGGAGCCGATCTCGAACGCGGTCAGCTTCTCCGGCGCGTAGCGGTCGTAGGGCGCGTCGGACAGGATATAGCCGCCGGACTTGAAGCCGGTGGAGGCGGTGAAATAGACCATCGACTTCTGCGACAGGTCATACTGGAAGCCAGCCTTCCAGTTGAACGCGTAATAGGTCGTCGACCCGATGTGTTCGTACTGCGTCAGGCCCGTCAGCGGATCGTTGCTGTTCAGGGTAAAGGCCGGGAGGTTCACGTTGCCGGGGAAGCCCACATATTCCAACGCGTGCTGCGACTTGTCCTCGATGGTGTAGCGCAAGCCGCCGATGAGGCGGAAATTGTCCGTCACCGGCGCCGTCACGTCGCCGAAGGCGGCATAGCTGCGGGTATGCAGCTCGGGGAAGTTGGCGTAGTCCAGGTTCACCAGCTGATAGACCTGGAAATGATTCTTGTCGTCCTCATCAAAGAAGTAGAGGCCGGCCACCCATTTCAGCCAGCTGTCCTCCTCCGACGACAACCGCGCCTCGACGCTGGAGGTCAGGGTGTGGTCGGTGACGGCGTCGGAGAAGCCGGGAACCCAGGTGAAGTAGTCGTCCATCAGATAGCGGACGGCGGGGATGAACGTCAGGTTGGCGAAGCCCAGGTCGCGTTCGAAATCCAGCGAGGCGCCCATGTTGCGGATATTCTGCCAGCCCGTGTCCCGCACCGGCAGCTGCGGCGCACCATTCTGCGCCAGCTTGAAAGCGTTGGCCGTGGCGCTGGAGGCGCCCATCCACGGGTCGCTGGAATTCAGCACCTTGCCGTTGGCGTCCAGCAGGATGGTGCCGGCGCCCTTACCCCCCACATGGGAATAGTCGAAGCTGGCCAGGACGGAGGTGACATCGTCCGGCTTCGCCAGGATTTGGACCCGGGCCGCTTGCGTCTTGTCATCATCATAGCCATCGGACAGGTAGCCGGAATGTGATGACGCCAGGAAGGAACCGCGCACCGCCACCTTGTCGTTCAGCGGCACATTCAAGGACGCCGTGGCCTTCACCAGCTCGTAGCTGCCGAACTCGATGCCGGCGTCGCCGCTGACCTTGTCGGTGTCGGGCTTCTTGGTGATGACGTTGATGGCGCCGCCACTGGCGTTGCGGCCATAAAGCGTGCCCTGCGGACCCTTTAGCACCTCAACCCGGTCGACATCGAAGAAGAAGCCGTTGAAGCCGGCGGGCTTGGCGATATAGACGCCGTCGACGTTCATGGCGATGGCGGATTCGGCGTACTGGTCGGTGGCGAAGTTACCGACGCCCCGCAGATAGACGTCGGCCACGGCACCGCCATAGGAAATCTGCAAACCGGCCACCTGCTTCTGCAGGTCGGCGACATTGGTGATGCCCTGGCGCTCCAGCGCCTCGGCCGTCACGGCGGCGACGGCGACCGGCGCCTCCTGAAGGGATTCCCGGCGGCGTAGCGCCGTCACGACGATTTCATCAAGGGCGGCGTTGTCCTTCGCTTGAGGGGCATCGGCCTGGGGCGCCGTCTGCTGCCCCGCTGCCGGCAAGGCCATCAGCGCCACGAGGGCCAAGGCTGTAGCTCCCAGCGCCAGCCGGCGCGATGATGGGCCCGCTATCATATTCTTCTTCATGAACTTACTCCCTCCCTGGCATGTTCTTGGTCCCCCCACCGGCCAATGACCGGTTGGGGACTTTTGTTGGAATCTTTCATGCTTTCGCTAAAGCACCTGAAAGATTTGAAAGTTTTTATTCTGTCGTGCGATTCGCGGCTCAATGGCGGCCATTTGAGGCGGCCATTTGAACCGATCGGACTGCGAGGCGGATTAGAGCAGATCGCCCAAAGGGGGAATCGCCTTTGGGCGTGAAGCTGCTCGCGGACAGACTCAGCTATAGCCGGCGGACCCTTTGGGAAGGGTCACCGCCCACGATCACTCCCACAGCCGCGCCATTGCGGGACGCGGGATCGCGGAACGGCTATCGTGGCGTTGATCGCCCCGGGGTGAACCGCTCCAGCGCGGCATGCGATCACTTGTGATCATATCCCGCTCGTAACCTGTTCATGATTGGAGCGGAACGCCCGATCCACCCTTCCTGAGATGACGCGCTTGGCACATCCCATCCTCCCCGGGCCATCCAGCCCTCTTGCTTATAATATTGCCCCCTTGCTGGGAGGCCACCGCCAACTCTCCATCCGCCCGCCGCCCGCCGCCCGCCGAGCGTGCCCCGCTTCCCCGGACACGCGCCTGGGGTTACGGCCTTATTCATAGCGAATACTTTGAGTTTCCAGTCTCATTTCAGGCCTCGCACTAGTCGGCCGGCCACTGTTTTGATGGTTTCACTATCTGGAACAGACCTGCGATGGTCAATCTGGTATTGGCGATATTGACTATCGGCGCGCTGGATAGAGCCGCGGGCTGGATCGGGACCGCCCGCGTCATGATCCATGCGGGGGAATGGCCCGCGGATACACCGGGCCATTTCCGCGAACGGCGAAAGACCCGCGAGGCCGCAGCCGGGCGGGACCTTCTCCAATGCACTGACGCGGCCGCGATGGTCACATCGCCATTTCGACGTCAGTACATAGCATATTGAAATATGTGGGTTGCGAGACCGACGACAGTGAGCCCCCGTCGGCGTCGACGCACCAGACACCCCGTTCAGGGCGATGTCAGCTGGCGACCCGTTCGTTGAACAGGCGCGTGAAACTTTCGGCCGACAGCGTCCGCTGTTCCCGGGCGCAACTGCCTTCGGGTAGGTTGTTGCGCACCATGAAGCGCACATGGGGGATGTGGAAGCAGTCCGTGGTGATGGTCAGCACCTCGGCCGTTTCGGTCACGCTGCCGGAAACAACGCGACGGTATTGCGCCCCAACCTGCAAGGGATCGTCCAGGCGGGACCGTCGAAAAAGAGAGAAGCCCACACTCGCCCCCCTAATAAAGCAGGCCCGCCCCATGGTCGCCCCAGCCCAAGGGCCCATCATGGGTTTCGCGCCAGACGTTCGGGAGAAAGGCCCCGTCGCCTTGCCCCGCCCCGCGTCCGCCATGACCTGCCGGCCAATACACCGCCCCAATACTTGGGAAGAAGGACCACACCGTCACCGACCAGATACCAAGCCAATGGGCGAGGGAACCTTCCAGCGATACTCAGACCATCAGTCACGCCCCTTCCGGGGCAAATGCCGCGAAGCAGTTTAAATCTATATCGACAGTATCCTATTGTTTTAGTGTGGGCAATGCTTTTGGCACAGCAGCCATATGGCGGCTTAAATATTCCTTCCGGGCTATCGGCCACCCATTGGTGCGCCCGGAATGGATGGGCGTAGTCACCCCATCATGCCGCCAAGCGCATTATATACAATTTTATAGGATTTCTATTTGGGTTTCCCTTGCGGAAAAAGCCACGCGGCTTTTTCAGGCTGCCGACAACAGTGCCGCCAGCAAGGCCGGCACCTGTTCCGCCAAATCCTCCGCCACGAGGCCGGGCCCGAAGCGGACGGCGGCCTGGGCATGCAGCCAAGCCGCCGCCATCGCCGCGTGGAAGGCGTCCATGCCGCCGGCAAGCAGGCCCAAACACAAGCCGGCGAGCACGTCACCCGACCCGGCGGTGGCAAGCGTCGGCGGCCCGCCAGCCTCGATCACGGCGCGGCCATCGGGGTGGGCGATGACGGTATCCGGGCCCTTCAACAGGACCACGGCACCCAGGTGACGGGCGGCGGCACGGGTGCGCGCCAGCTTATCCCCCATCAGCACCGGGTGGCCGCTGCCGAACAGGCGCTTGAATTCGCCCTCATGCGGCGTCAGGACGGCGCGCCCGCCAAGATGGGCTTTCAGCGCGTCCGCCTGGCCGGCGAAAGCGGTGAAGATATCGGCGTCGAGCACCAGGCCGAAATCAGCCCCGCGCCCGCCGGCGGCGGCGACCAGGGCGCGCAGCAGCGCCTGCTCCGTCTCCCCGGTGCCGGCGCCGGGCCCCAGGACGGCGGCGGTGACGCTAGGGTCGGCCAGCAGGCCCACCGCCGCCGCCGGGTCGCCCAGGGGCCGGACGATCTGACTGGGGCTGGACAGGCGGTAGACCAGTTCGGCGGCGGGCGGGCTGGCCACGGTCACCAGCCCGGCACCCGCGCGCTGCGCCGCCCGCGCCGCCAGGCGGGCGGCCCCGGTCATCACCGCGCCCCCCAACACCAGGGCGTGACCCCGCCTGTATTTGTGATCATCGATCCGGGGCCGCGGCAGGGCGCCGATGAACAGGGCCGGCGCGTTCTGCCAGAGGTTCGGCGCCACCGCCGGCGCGGACAGCACGGCATCGGGGATGCCGATATCGGCCACCACCGTGGCGCCGCAGGCCAGGCGGCCGGGCAACAGCAGATGCCCGGGCTTCTGGCGGAAGAAGGTCACGGTGACGTCCGCCTGGACCATGACATCCCCCCCGGCGACATCTCCCACGGCGGCGCCCGTGTCGGCGTCCAGGCCGCTGGGCACGTCAACCGCCACCACGGCGGCACCCTGCCGGCGCGCCGCCGCCATGGCCGCCACCAGATCGGCGGCCCCACCGGCCAAGGGCCGCGATAGGCCGACCCCGAATAGCGCGTCCACGATCACCACGGCGCCGGTCAGCACGCCGGGGTCGGCGGCAAGCACCGACTCCCGCCCCCAGATTTCCACCCACCCGGCCGCGGCCAGGGCGGCGTCGCCCACCAGCCGATCGAGGTCGCCCAGCAGGGCCAAGCGCACCGGCCACCCCGCGGCGGCGAGATGCCGCGCCACCACGAAGCCGTCACCACCGTTGTTGCCCGGACCGCACAGCACCGCCACCGGCCCTAGACCGTAGCGCGCCATGACCACGCCGGCCACCGCCCGGCCGGCATTCTCCATCAGGGTGATACCAGGCACGCCGCCGGCGATGGCGGCGGCATCGGCGGCGCGCATGCGCGCCACGGTCAGCAGGGCGACGGCATCAGGCCGGGCATGGGATGCGGGGGCGGACATGGGGACACCCGGGCAGCGGCGACTTATGGTTGATCCCGGCGCCGGAACGACACCGCCGCGCTGGCCGCCCCGGGGACTCCGCGATAGAATGGGCCCGTCCGCAACCACCCGTCGAGGGCTTATGTCAGCCATTTGGGGACCGGAAGTGTTGATGTTGGCCGGCTGCGCCAGCGTCGCGGCCTGGACCGGCCGCCGATTGCATGTGCGCCAAAGGAGACGGGAGGCCGTGTTCCGCCATGACCTGTCCCAGGCAACCGGCCGCTTTCAAAGCCGCCACAACCTGGACGCGGCGGCGGCGGCCGACTGGGAGAGGGAGTTCCGACGATATTTTGGACTGATGGCGCAACCGCCAGGCTGGACGGCTGGTCGACCGTTGGGGGTGCCCAACAGTCTGGTGGATGAGTACTGGCACGAATTGGTGCTGTGCACCGCCCTATACAACACCTACTGCGATGCCGCCGCCGGCCGCTTCATCCACCATGATGTCCGCGCCGGCAGCGCCGAGGCCTATGCCCGCACCTGGATGGCGTATCACGACCGCCATGGCATGCCTCCCGCTTTCGCCTGGCCCACCCCCTGTGCCGATATCATGAAGGCGTTGCGGCGGACGGGAGAGACATCGGCACCCGATGGCGGCGGCACATCCGTCAGCTCCGGCGGCCATGACAGCTGCGGTGCGGGGCATACGACTTGTGGGGGCGGGCACGGCGGGTGTGGGGGCCACGGCGGCTGCGGAAGCGGTGGCTGTGGCGGCCATTGAGCGCGCCATAGCCGGCTGCGCTTATGCGGCATTCCCAGCGTCGAACTGTCGCACCAGCCCCTTGGCGACCACCGCGCGCCAGCGACGGTGCAGCAGCGCCGCCACCCTGTCCAACCCCGCCGCGTCGGATATGGCCGATAGGCGCGCCAACACCGTGGGCCAGCCCAAATAATGATCGGTGATGAAGAGACCGCCGGGTCCATGGCCATGAGCAGGTCGCGCTCGTCGCCATCCACGCCGGTGATGACCAGGGGGTCGCCATCCTCGCGCAGCCGGGTCAGGCCACAGCGTGGCGCGGAACCCGAACAGCAAAAAGGCGCCCGGTGAGGGGCGCCTTTGCTCTCCTTATACTATAAGGAGGAATGGGGCGATGGATGGGACTCGAACCCACGACCGCTCGGACCACAACCGAGAGCTCTACCAGCTGAGCTACCACCGCCGCCGTGAGGCGGGTTTCTGCACCACCTGCCCCCACTCCGTCAAGCATTCTGATAAGATAATCTTCACATGCCCGGGTCGCGTTGCGGGGAAGGCTGCAATCCAGGCAGCGAAGCCCCCGGAAACCCGGCCCCTACGGCGACCCAAGAACAAAAATCAGGCTGTTGTCTATTTTTTGTGCTGCCGTTTGCCCACTAAGCGCGCATACGTTTGGGCCGCTCGGGCAAGAGGGCCGGGCACGCCCCATCCGGCGGGTTGGCATGGGGTGTGCTATCCTCCTGGCCCGGTCTGGTCAGACCATCCAACGGGCACGACCGCTTATCGTCGTTGCGGGAAGCGCCCTGTCGGATCAAGGTATCGGCCGGACAATGAAATGGAAATCGTGGGGGGTTTCCGGCACCCGTCGGCTCACCGGCCTTACCGGTCGACTGTGGCCCCGGCGCCGATCACCCCCTGCCCTTGAAGCGAAGGCGTGGCCGTAAGCGATGAAAAAGATCGAAGCCATCATCAAACCGTTCAAGCTGGACGAGGTGAAGGAAGCGCTGCACGAGGTCGGCATCAAGGGCATCACGGTGACGGAAGCCAAGGGCTTCGGCAGGCAGAAGGGTCACACCGAACTGTACCGGGGCGCCGAGTACGTGGTCGACTTCCTGCCCAAGGTGAAGATCGAGATCGTGATGGACGACCAGTTGGTCGATCGCGCCATTGAAGCCATCCAGCAGGCGGCCCACACCGGCCGTATCGGCGACGGCAAGATTTTCGTGACCCCCGTGGAGGATGTCATTCGCATCCGCACGGGGGAGCGGGGGCCGGACGCCGTCTGAAGGCACGGTCCGTCCGCCACCACCGCCCAACAGACGGATGGTGGTCGTTTGACGGAGTGTCCATGGACAGCGGCCCGGTGTAATCAATGGTCGGCTGTATCATTGATCCGAGTGGGGCTGGCGCCCCGGAACGGGAGTAACCCAGGGGCGCCGGAAACAAATAAGGGGTGGGGTTGCCACGCGTTCCCGCCCGTGTCCGTCAGTAGTGAACCCAATATCTCCCAGAACTTAGGGAACCCATCAAGATGTCCGATGCCATCACCAAGTTTTTCGACCTGGTCAAGGAGCACGACGTTAAGTACGTCGATTTCCGCTTCACCGATCCGCGCGGCAAGCTGCAGCACACCGCCCAGCACATCAGCACCGTGAACGAAGAGATGTTCACCGATGGCGTGATGTTCGACGGGTCGTCGATCGCCGGGTGGAAGGCCATCAACGAGTCGGACATGATCCTGATGCCCGACCCCGCCACCGCCGTCCTGGATCCGTTCGCCGCCCAGCCGCTGCTGACCGTGTTCTGCGACGTGCTGGAGCCCTCCACCGGCCAGCCCTACAAGCGCGACCCGCGCTCCATCGCCAAGGCGGCCGAGAACTACATGGCCAGCGCCGGCATCGGCGACACCGCCTACTTCGGTCCCGAGGCCGAGTTCTTCGTCTTCGACGATGTGAAGTTCGAAGTCTCGATGAACCGCGTCATGTACGAGTTCGACAGCGAGGAAGGCCCCTACACCTCCGGCAAGGCTTATCCGGAAGGCAATCTGGGCCATCGTCCGGCCGTCAAGGGCGGCTACTTCCCGGTGGCCCCGATTGACGCCGGCCAGGACCTGCGCGCCGAGATGGTGACCGTGATGGCCGACATGGGCGTCGAGGTCGAGAAGCACCACCACGAGGTGGCCGCTTCGCAGCACGAACTGGGCATCAAGTTCGGCACCCTGGTCAGCATGGCCGACACCATGCAGATCTTTAAGTACGTGGTGCACAACGTCGCCCACGCCTACGGCAAGACCGCCACGTTCATGCCGAAGCCGGTGTTTGGCGACAACGGTTCGGGCATGCACTGCCACCAGTCCATCTGGAAGGACGGCAAGCCGCTGTTCGCCGGTTCGGGCTACGCCGACCTGTCGGAAACCGCCTTGTACTACATCGGCGGGATCATTAAGCACGCCCGCGCGCTGAACGCCTTCACCAACCCGCTGACCAACAGCTACAAGCGTCTGGTCCCGGGCTACGAGGCGCCGGTGCTGCTGGCCTACTCCTCGCGCAACCGGTCGGCCTCCTGCCGCATTCCGTTCGTGAACAGCCCGAAGGGCAAGCGCGTCGAAGTCCGCTTCCCGGACCCGGGTGCGAACCCCTACCTGGCGTTCGCCGCCATGCTGATGGCCGGCCTGGATGGTATCCAGAACAAGATCCATCCCGGCGAGGCGATGGACAAGAACCTGTACGACCTGCCGCCGGAAGAGCTGAAGGAAGTGCCGACCGTCTGCCGGTCGCTGCGTGAAGCCCTGGAGTCCCTGGCTGCCGACAACGCCTTCCTGAAGAAGGGCGATGTCTTCACCGAGGACTTCATCAACAGCTACATCGACCTGAAGATGGAAGAAGTGCTGGCGTTCGAAACCTCGCCGCATCCCATCGAATACAAGATGTACTACTCCGTCTGATCGGACTCGTTTCCTTCGGGAATCGTTCCATCGGGAAAGGGCCGTCCAGCCGGGCGGCCCTTTTCTTTTGGCCCGCCGCATCCGTCACCATTCCGCGACGCGACGCCGCCTCCCCTTTCGCGCCCTTGCCCCGCCCATACCCTGTACCGGAGGATAGAGGTTTGGCCCCTGTCCACTGCCGCCGGCAGACGATAAGCTTAGGCGATGATTTGCCTTTTGCCGGTCAGGGCCGCCGCGGCCGCGCGAGGCCCGGCGCCTTGACCCGGCCGGCGGGTTGCAAGCGGAAACACGGCGTATGGCACAGTCTTACGGCCCCCGGTCACCCAGCCTGGAAACCGTTGATTTCGGGACGCGGTCCCCCACCGTCGCGATGCCTCGTACCACCGGTGGGCTGTCATTGGGGGTACGCCTGCTGCTGGCCTTCGGGCTGCTGACCTTGGGCCTGGTGCTGGTCGGGCTGCTGGCCATCGACCGCCTCGGCGCCTTGAACGACAAGGCCGCCGTCATCCGTGACAACTGGCTGCCCAGCACCGCCGTTAACGGCCAGATGATCGCCGCCATCAAAAGCAACCGCCTGGCCGAGGCGCGGCTGCTGTTCTCCGCTGACGATGACAGTCTGGCAAGGGATCTGGAGACGCTGAGCCGGCGGAACCAGGAGGTGGAGATCGCGCGGCGCGACTATCAACAATACGTGGTGATGAACACGGAGGATGAGCAGCGCGTCAACGCTTTCGACCAGGCCTGGGCCACCGGCCAACAGTACGAAATCCGCCTGCGCGATCTGGTGAAGGCTCATAACCGGGATGAGGCCATCGCGCTCTACAACGGCCCGCTGCGCGACGCCAACAATCAGGCGACCGACGCCGTCCTGCGCGACCTGGCCTTCAACGTGAACCAGGGCCGGGCGACGGCGCGGGAAGGTGCCGCCATTTTCAGCAGCACCCGCCTGCTGCTGCTGTCCGCCATGCTGGCCGCGCTGGCGGCGGGCGTGGCGTTGGCGATCTTGACCATCCGTACCATAGCCGCCCCCATCCGCGCCATGACCGAGGCCACCGCCGCCTTCGCCCATGGGCACTACGACCACCCGCTGCCGGGGGACGGCCGACGCGACGAGATCGGTGGCCTGGCCGCGGCCCTGGCGGTGCTGCGGGACAAAAGCGCCGAACGCGACCGGCTGATGGCGATGCGCACGGATGAGGCGCAGTCACTTTCAGCGGCCAAGACGGAGGCGGAGACGAACCTGGCGGCGCTGCGGCAGTTGCAGGACCAACTGGTGGAGTCGGAGAAGTTGGCGGCCTTGGGCGCCCTGGTCGCCGGCGTGGCGCACGAGGTCAATTCCCCCCTGGGGGTGGCCGTTAGCGCCAGCAGCACCCTGGCACTGGAGACCAAGCGCTTTCTGGCCGACATCGAGGCGGGGCAGTTGCGGCAAAGCACGGTGGACCGCTTCGCCCGGGTGGCACGCGACAGCACCGACCTGCTGGAGCGGAACCTGGACCGGGCCACCACCCTGGTCCAGCACTTCAAGCAGGTCGCGGTGGACCGCACCAGCTCGCAGCGGCGGACCTTCGACCTGGGTGAGATGGTCGCCGACACGCTGACCACGCTGGGGCCCATGCTGCGCCGCGCACCGTTCCGCATGGAGAGCACCATCCCAGAGGGTATCGAAATGGACAGCTATCCCGGGCCTCTGGGGCAGGTGCTGACCAACCTGATCCAGAACGCGGAACTGCATGCGTTCGATGCGGCGGTGTCCGCGCGGGACCGCCACGCGGCCGGCGGGATGGTGCGCATCGAAGCAAGCCGCAACGCCCGCGAAGTGACCTTGTGCGTTCAGGACAACGGCGCGGGGATGGACGAAGATGTGCGACGGCGTTTGTTCGAGCCGTTTTTCACCACGAAGATGGGTCAGGGCGGATCGGGCCTGGGCATGCATATCGTCTATAACATCGTCACGGGCATCTTGGGCGGGGCAATCGCCGTGGCCTCCTCCCCCGGCCAAGGGACGAGCGTGACGCTGACCCTGCCCCTGGTGGCCCCCAAAACGTCGCCGGCGGTCCGTCCCTTGCCGGAGAGTCCAATCCCCGTCGCTGCAAGAGAACCGGTTGATGGCAAACCCGGCTGAGGCATTGATCCGCATCGAAGATGATCGGGGCGCCATTCGGCACACCGGGCCAGGTTGGCGAATCCTGGTGGTCGATGATGACGAGCAGGTGCACCTGGCCACCCGCCTGGCCTTGGAGGGTATGGACTTCCGTGGCCGGCCGCTGATGCTGGACAGTTGCTACTCCGCATGGGAAGCGTTCGAGTACCTGGCCGACAGCCGGGACGTGGCCGTCATTCTGCTTGACGTGGTCATGGAGGATGAACGCGCGGGCCTGAATCTGGTGCGCCGCATCCGGGAAGAGCTGCATAACGAGCAGGTACGCATCGTGCTGCGTACCGGCCAGCCGGGCTATGCCCCGGAGCTGGAGGTCATCCGCCAGTACGATATCAACGACTACAAGGCCAAGACCGAGCTGACAGTCACCCGCCTGGCTTCCAGCGTGATCACCGCGCTGCGCTCCTATGAACAGATCGTGGCGCTGGACCGGCACCGACGGGGCCTGGAACAGGTTATCAAGGCATCCGCCGACCTGTTCACCGAGCGCAGCCTGAATGAGTTCAGCGCCGGCGTGCTGATCCAGCTGGCGGCGCAGATGGGCATCGAACCGGAGGGCGTGCTATGCGCCCAAGGATCGGTCGATGGCCCCATCATCGTGGCGGCCGCCGGCCGCTTCGCCAACCACATCCGCAAGCCCCTGTCAGCCCTGGGCAACGCCGAAATCGAGGCGGCGTTGCTGGAGGCCTTCTCGCGACGGGAAGGGTTCAAAAGCCAGGGTGGCGACATCCTGTACCTGCAATCGGGCAGCGCCCATCCGGCTGCCATCTACATGTGCACCCCCGCCCCGGTGGACGAGCAAAAACGCGACCTGCTGCGGCTGTTCACCATCAACGTGGCCCTGGGCTTCGAGACCGCCACCCTGTTCGAGCATCTGCGCGCCGTCGCCTTCACCGACCCGCTGACGGCGCTGCCCAACCGCAGCGGCTTCATCACCATCCTCGACCGGCCGCTTCCCGGCCAGGGAATGGTGGTCATCCTGCTGGACCTGGACCAGTTCCATTTCATCAACGCGCGCCTGGGATTCCAGGTGGCCGACGCCCTGTTGCGCGCCGTGGGCCACCGACTGGTGGCCAGCTTCCCGGAGGCCATCGCCATCAGCCGATTCGGCGGCGATCGCTTCGCCCTGGCCTTGCCGACGCTGCCGGCGGCGGAACCGTCGTTGGCGCAGCTGGAAAGCCGGCTGGAAGCGGCCTTCGAAACCGGTTTCGACGTGGCTGGCCGCCACGCCAGCCTGTCGGCCACCAGCGGCTGCAGTTATGCAGCACCTCCCGCCGGCGGCTGGGGCGACTCCCGACCGGCGGGCGACCTGCTGGTACAGCAGGCCTCACTGGCATTGAAGGACGCCAAGCTGCGGTCCCGCGGCCGGCTGGTCCCCTTTAATACGGAACTGGAACGGCGCAACACGGCCAGCCTGGCGTTGCTGGCGGAGTTCCGCACAGCCCTGCGCAACCGTGAGCTGGTACTGCATTATCAGCCCAAGCTGGACCTTTCCACCCGCCGGCCGGTAGGGGTGGAAGCACTGGTCCGCTGGCAATCCCCCAAGCACGGCCTGCTGATGCCGGCCCAGTTCCTGGACCTGGCCGAGGCCAGTGGCCTGATCGTGCCCATGGGGCTGATGGTGCTGGAAATGGCCATACGTCAGCGCCGCGCCTGGCGGGTGGACGGACTGGATATCCCGGTGGCGGTGAACGTCTGCGCCCTGCAGGTGCAACAGGCAGACTTCCTGCAGGGTATCGACCGTGTGCTGGCGGCCCAGGAGGTGACGGCCGAAGGCCTTGAGATGGAGATCACCGAATCCGTCTTCGTCGGCGATGACGAACGCACGTTCGACCATATCCAGGGTTTGCGCGATCGCGGCTTTGGCATCGCGCTGGACGATTTCGGCACGGGCTATTCATCGCTGAGCTATCTGAACCGGCTGCCAGCGACCACGGTGAAGGTGGACCGCCGCTTCGTCCAAGGCATGAACCAGGACGCCAAGTCTGACATGCTGGTGCGCGCCATCATCCAGGTGGCCGCCGTCATCGACGCCCAAGTGGTGGCCGAAGGGGTGGAGACGGAGGATCAGGCGGATCGCCTGCGGGCCTTGGGTGTACCTGTGGCCCAGGGATTCCTCTATAGCCCGGGCGTGCCGGCTGACCGCCTGGCCGCTTGGTGGCTGGAACACGACGTCCCAGCGGCGCGATAGCCAAGTCGCCGGATGGCGACGCCGGCGCATAAGGGTGGTGATCTGGGCTGTAGGTCAAGACCATCGCAGCTTTGTATCAGGTCTTTTTGCGGGGCCGTGTGGGCCCCTTGGCCACCGCCAGCCGCCAGGCGGCCGCCAGGGAGCCGGCCAGCGTCGCCTCGTCAGCGGCGGCCAGACTGACATGGGTGGCGCCGTCCCGGCCCCAGCCGCCGGGCACGGGCTGGAACACCCCAGGTGCGGCCGCCACGCGCATCTCCTGTTCCTCCAACGCCAGTATGACCATGCCCCGACCCAACGCCGGATCCAGCGTGGCGAAGATGCGGTTGCCCACGCGGAAATCCGCCCGGCCCATGTGCGCGCCCTGTTCCGCCCCAGCAAGCGACAGGGCGATGCGGCGGAAATCCTCTGGCGTCATGGCGGCAATTCCCCAATGGGACGGGACGGACGGCAATGCCAGTGTATCATCAAGGGCTTGGGGGATAGCGCGCAACGAAAGGGGAATGCCATGACCTACACCTTGCGCAAGGCGCGGCTTGAGGACAGGCCGGCCTTGCAGGCCCTGATCCAGGCATCGGCCCGCGGTCTCAGCCGCGGCGACTACACGCCCGAGGTGGTGGAGGGCGCACTGGCCGGCGCCTTCGGCGTCGACAGCGACCTGATCCAGGACCAGACCTACTTCGTAGCGGTGGAAGATGACGGCAGCGATGAGGGCCTGTTCGTCGGCTGCGGCGGGTGGGGCCGGCGCATGACCCTGTTCGGCGGCGACGCCCGCCCCGACCGGTCACCACAGATGCTGGACCCGGCCCGCGATCCGGCCCGTATCCGTGCCTTTTTCGTCCACCCGGATCGCGCCCGCCAGGGTATCGGCCGTGCCCTGCTGGCGGCTTGCGAGGCGGAGGCGCGGGCGGCGGGATTCAAGGCACTGGAACTGATGGGCACCCTTCCCGGCGTACCGCTGTACACCGCCATGGGCTTCCAGCCCACCGGCCGGGTGTTCCATCCCCTGCCCAACGGCCAGACCATCGAGTTCGTGCCCATGCGCAAGGAACTCACGGACTTGGAGAACGCCGCCGATTGCCCTAAGGATTAAAGGTCGCGTTCCATCAAGAAAGTGCCGCCCATGTACCGTCCCAGCCATTTCAAGGAAGACCGCCCCTCGGTGCTGCACGCGGCCATGGCGGCCATCGGCCTGGCCAACCTGGTGACCGTGAGCGCGGATGGAATGCCCCAGGCTGGCCCCGTACCTCTGCTGCTGCGGCCTGAGGAAGGGGAATATGGCGCCCTCTACGGTCATTTCGCCAAGGCCAACCCGCAGTGGCGTGAAACGCCGGCGGGCAGTCCGGCGCTCGCCATCTTCATGGGGCCTGACGCCTATGTCACCCCGTCCTGGTACGCCACCAAGCGGGAGTCGGGCAAGGTGGTGCCCACCTGGAACTACGCCACCATACAAGCGCGCGGCCCCATCACGTTCTTCGAGGACGCCGCGGCGCTGCTGGATTTGGTGACCGCCCTGACCAACCGGCATGAAGGGGGGCGCGAAGCGCCCTGGGCAGTCGACGACGCGCCGGCGGATTTCATCCAGGCGCAACTGCGCGGCATCGTCGGATTCCGGTTGGCCATCACCAGCCTGGAAGGCAAATGGAAGATGAGCCAGAACCGGCCGGTGGCCGACCGGGAGGGCACGGCCGATGGCCTGGCGCGGAATGGGGATGATGCCGTGGCTGACCTGGTGCGCAGGGGCGGTGCCCAGACGCTGGGTTAAACCGCACCCTCAAACAGGGCGTCGATTTCCTGCTGGGTGCGCAGGGCGTCAGCGGATAGGCCGGTGGTGCTGGGGATCAGCACGTCCTTCATCGCCGCCGCTGTCGGCTGCGGGGGGGCGATGGCGCCGAACAGCGCGTCGATGGCCGTCTGTGATGGCGCCTGCCGGGCCGGGCCGTGCAGCAGGTGGGCATCGGGCCGGGAATCGTCGTGCTTGTAGGGCAACAGCACCTCACGCGGGGCGTCCACCGGCGGCGTGGCCGGCGCGGTCGCCACTTGCGGCAGGGTGCGCCATAGGCCCATGATCACGCCCACCCGTTCCTCGATATAGCACAGGGTGTTCACCACCTTGGCCGTGCGCTGGCCGCAGATGTCCTGGAAGGAACAGGCCATCATCACGTCCATGCAGGCGCCCTCCAGCGCGGTCAGCAACTGGCCCTCGACGGCACGGCCGGGCCGCAGCCGGCGCAGCGCAGCCGTCATGCGCTCCACCGTCGTCAGGATGCGGTTGGTCGCCTCCTCCGTGGCGGTGACGATGGCGTCCAGCTCGGACGTAGCGGCACTGATACGGTCGGCCTTGGGATCGGACGGCTTGATGGCGGCGATCTCGCGCTTCACCAGGCGGATGGTGTTGGCCATGGCCTCCACCTCCGCCTTCAGGAAGGCGATCTCGGGATTGCCCAGGTGCGACCCGCCCCCGGCCTCTGGCGGCACAGGGCGGGATGCGTTGAGCAATCGTTGAATGGAGACGACCGTACGGCGCAGTTCATCGGTTTCGACCGAACGGGCGCGACGCTGGACCTCATAGAAAAAGTCCCGCCCCTTGGCCGTGGCCAGTAGGGACTCTTCCATCCGCCGATATTCGTCCAGCGTGAGGCCCGAGCCCCGGGTCGTCTGCATGCCCATCACGCCCCCTTGGGATTAATGGCGGCGCCAGGCCGCCGCCGCACATACTGCTGATACCCATGTTCTTCATAAGCATCGCTTTTGCGTCAATATGGGCTTCCTCGGTAGGCGTATGTATTTCAGATGAGTTTTACCTTACGCATTGTGGGTAGTTCCCATCACATTTGTGATAAAAATCAGATCATCTGGACCGGCCCGCCGGTCCGCACAATAAAACGTGGCACCATCAAAGTGGAAGGGCAGCCCCCGGAAATCCAGTGCGAGCCGCCGCGCCAGCCGCATGGCCCCGGGCAGCCGGCGATGCTAAGATCAGCCCGAGCGAGCAAGATGGTTTCAGGAGCGCAGATGCGGCCCCCCGCGTCCCAGGATAACGATCGTACCCCCCCGGGCCGCGCCCGTCGCTGCGCAGCCCGTCGGGTCGGCGTCCTGCTGCTTGCCGGCGCCGTGATGGGCTGGTCCGCGACGACACCAGCCGCGGAGTCGGAAGCGGAGGCCAAGGCGGTGGCCCTGGAGGCCAGTTGCAAGCCGAACAAGGTGGAGGCGGTCCAGCGCCTGGTCGGCAACAACCCCGACATCGTCTACAAGATCACCTGCCAGAATGGAAAGGACCTGGCGGTCTATGTCCGCTGCCAGGGACGGACCTGCTTCCTGGTTCGCTGATGCGCGCCTTGGCCGTAAGCACCGCGATTTTGACTGGCGCCCTGATCTGGGCCACGCCGGCCGGCGCCACTTTCTCCATCATAGCCTGCGACCAAGGCCGCTGCGGGGCAGCCGTCGCAACCAATAACTTGGCGGTGGGCGCCAGCGTGGACTACGTCCAGGCTGGAGTAGGGGCGGTGGTCACGCAGTTCGAAACCAATCCAGCCATGGGCCCCAAGGGCTTGGCCCTGATGGCCTCCGGCCGCAGCCCCGAAGCGGCCTTGCAAACCCTGCTGCGCGAAAATGGCACGTTCGATGGCGAGGGGATGGAGGCGCGCCAGGTGGCCCTGGTCGATGCCCAGGGCCGCACTGCCGCCTTCACCGGCAAGGAAGCCTTGGAGTCGGGCTATGCCGGCGACCGGCAAGGACCGGGATATTCCGTCCAAGGCAACGGCTTGGCCGGCGCCGCCGTGCTGACGGCCATGGAGTCGACCTATCGGTCAGCGTCCGGCCCTTTGGAGGACAGACTGCTTGCGGCACTGGAGGCGGGGCAGGCCGCAGGCGGGCAGACCATCGGCAAGCTGTCCGCCGCCCTGCTGGTACGCGTCCCCGATGGCTTCCCCCAGGATCTGGACTTTCGCGTCGACGCCAGCGCCCAGCCCCTGCCCGACCTGCGGGCGCTGGTGGAACGCCACCACGCGTGGCAGGCGGTCATCCGCGCCGATCAGGCGGCCCATCGGGGCGAGCGCGCGACGGCGCAGGCGGCCCTGGCCGAGGCCACCCGCTTGGCCCACGATTGGGATCGGGTATGGCGGCGTGCCGCCCGGGTGGCGCTGGCCCTGGGCGACGATGCCGCCGCCCGCGACTATTTGGAGCGCATGACGGCGGCCAACCCGGTGTGGGGCCGACAAGAGGCTGCCGATCCCCTGTACCGCGACCTGTTCCGGTAATCCTTTCCGCTGGTCGTACACACCCTGGAGCGTCACCCCCCTCAGCCCCGCCAGCTGAATTTGGGCCGGCGCTTCGCCAGGAAAGCATCGCGGCCTTCCTGAAAATCGACATTGCTCGCCGCCTGTTCCAGGAAAGTGGCGACGCCGGCATCGGTGACGGCGCTCTCCCCGTCCTGGATGGCCTGGATGATGCGCTTGGCCGCCTGGATGGAGAACTGCGACAAACCCGACAGATTGGCTGCGTAATCACGGACCGCCGCCGCCAGGCCCTCATCCTCCACCACCCGGTCGACCAGGCCGATGGCCAAGGCTTCCGCCGCCCCGATCAACCGGCCGCTGAACAGCAAATCCTTGGCCCGGGCGGGGCCGACATGGTCGACCAGACGACGGGTGTCTTCGAAGGGATAGACGAAGCCGAGCTTGGCCGGCGTAACGCCGAACCGGGCGCCGGCGCCAGCGAAGCGCAAGTCGCAATGCAGCGCCAGGCCGCAACCGCCACCCACACAGAGGCCCGACACCTGGGCGATGGTTGGCTTGGGGCACCGCTCCACCGCCAGGTTGCCGGCGCGCACCGCGGCGTTGAACCGCGCGGTCCCCTCCGGGGTGGCGAACAGCCGGGCGAATTCCGCGATGTCGGCGCCGGCGGAAAAAGCCTGACCTCCCGCCCCGGTCAGGACCACCACCTGGACCGCCGTGTCCCCCGCCACGCGCGCCATCAGGCCGGGCAGGGCCAACCACATCTCCAACGATAGCGCGTTGTGCTTGTCCGGCCTGTCCACCGTCACAGTGGCGACGCCATCACTCACCGCCAGGCCAAAGCCCGGAACCTGTTCATCCATCCTGTCCACCAGCTTTCCGTACCCATGCCGAAGCATAGTTGCCATCGGGCCGGGGGCCGGGCAACCATCGCTAAGCCCGCAAGGGGCGGAAATAGCGCAAAACGGACTGAAGTTCCGTGCGAAGGCCCTGATCCTCCCGCAGGCGGGCCTGCAAAGCGTTGTCGCGCTTGGCCAGATAGACGACGTGATCCTTGGGCGGCAGGGAACGGTAGGATGGCTTGGCCGCCAGGGTTCCGTCATCCTGCACCGTCGACAGGAAGAAAGACGAGCGCATGAATTTCGAGAAAAGCTTGTTCGCCCCCTCGGCCGGTTCCCGGGACATGATGGAGCATATATAGAATAAACGGAAATAATAATAATTTGTATAGATGCGCTGAACGATGAAGAATTGTTCACTGGGCGACGAGACTTTTGAAATCAGCTGCTGATCCTTAAATCCCGCATAGAAATAATTGGACGCCTCCCGCGCGTACAGCATGGGTTTTTCCCGCTCCTGACTGATACGCTTGCGATATTCAACAAGGGCGCGCCCCACCAGGGTTTGGATCATCCGCCGCTCCACATCCAGATCGGGGGGCAACCCCATCAGGAATTCCATGGCGGGCAGCAACTGTACGGGGTGGGTGATGGCGCCGCGCTTGGCCCGGCCTTTGCCAAGAAGGGAGGACTGCAGCCCTTCGACCAGGTCATGCGCCTGCCAGCGCAAGCGGGTCATCATCGGAATAGTGGATAGGCCGCTGGCCTGCAGGAACAGGCGCAGCTGATCGCGCCAGGATTTTTGCGGCAAGGTCACGTATTCCAGGTCCGTCAGGCGCAAAGGCGAAGACAAAGCCTCCCCCGCCATCGGCTCCGGCCGATGGTTAAGGCTGCGCCCGAAGACGACCCCCTTGGTCTTGCGCTCCCGCTCCACCAAACTCATGACAGCAGCCCGCCTGCCCGCACCGCCCCGTTCCCATCCTGAGTTAGGCCTGATCCGCTAAGGCCGTATTCCAATCCCGCTTCGTTTGGAAGGTATCATATTCAGTCACATTGATTAACTAGCAGAGACCGCTACTTTCGCGAGCATACAGATAAAATCTGCGGTGGGCACCCTGCCCGTTCGGTCGCACCCCCGATAGCGCAGGGTTCCCTGCCGTTTTGGCGTATCAAGGTCAAGTTCCCATCGCCCGATCGTCCGCCCCCTCAGGCGATGGCGATCGGGGGCCATATTCTTCCCACCCGCAACGGCACAACCATACCAGGCAGAAATCGCAAGGGATGCTTCCGCCCATGCTCCCATCCTCCCCTTCCCAAAAATCCGCATCCGCCGCCAGTGCCGGCGGCTATGCCTATGGCATCACTGGCGTCCAGGCGGCGATTGGTCTAACTACCCAGGTCGGTCGCCTGATTGGGCGCCCCCTTTCCAGTGGCGGCAAAGGCAGTCCCGTGCAGCGTAGCGATGGCCAGAGCCTGGCCACCAGCAGTGACGAATCCCTGGTCGCGCGGGTCGCCGAGGGCGACGCGCAGGCGTTCCGGGTGCTGACCGACCGGCATCTGGACCGGACGGTCACGCTGGCGCGCCGTGTCCTGGGCGGGGCCGCGGACGCCGAGGACGTCGCGCAGGAGGCGTTCATGCGGCTGTGGCAGCATGCGGAACGTTTCCGCCCGGCGGAAGCGCGTTTCTCCACCTGGTTCTATCGCATCACTGTCAACCTGTGTTTGGACCGCAAACGCCGGCCGTCGCATGACGCCCTGGAGAACGTGCCCGAACCGGTGGATCCATCCCTGGACGCTGTCGCCCTGGTGGAACGGTCCGAACTGGGCCGGTTGGTGGCCCGCGCCGTCGACGACCTGCCCGAACGACAGCGTGCCGCTATTTCTTTGTGCTATGATACGGGCTTAAGCAACGCCGAGGCGGCCGCCGCGATGGAGGTCAGCGTCGGTGCGCTGGAAACGCTGCTGGTTCGGGCGCGGCGGGCCTTGCGGGCGACCCTGGCGCCCCTGGCCCCGTCCGATACCCAGGATGGTCGTCGCTCACGGACGGGAGGACCGCGATGATGCAAGAGTTGATGACGGTCGCCGCGTTCGAGGAACTGATCGACCTACATGGCCCTGACCCCGAGTTCTGGCCCGTGGCCGACCGCCCGGGGGCGGCACTTCTGCTGGCCCAGTCTGAGCCTGCGCGGGCGCTGATGGCCCAGGCCAAGTTGGCGGAACACGCGCTGACAGCCATGCCCCTGGATCGTGCCAGCGCCGAACTGCGGCGCGCCATCCTGGCCATTCCGGCCGTCACGGCTGGACAGGGGCGGGCACAGCCGCGGCCAACCCATTCCCTCCCCGGCATCCGGTGGCGTGGGCGGGCATCTGCTGGCCGCGTGCCTGTCCTCGCCGGCTCGGGCGGTCGGACAGCCTGGGCCGGCGGCATTCCCGCGGCCCTCGTCTCCGGCATGGCGGCGGTTGTCGTCGGCATCGTTTTGGGCGTGCACGGCGTTTCCCCCCTGGTGCTGTCCGCCAATGATGCGCGTGCCGCCGCCACCACCGAGTACATGAAGGCCATGACTGAAATCGATACGGAGTTGGGGCAGTGACCGAGGGGCATGCGCATTCCAAGGTGGTGATCGCCCTCCTGGCCATATCCGTCTCCATCAACCTGCTGGTGGCGGGCATGGTCGTGGGGCAGCGCCTGGACGGTTCCCGCCCTTTGACCCGCATAGAGGCCGCTCGCGACCCCAACGCCGGCCGGCCAGGGCCTTACGACCTGTTCGTGAAAAGCGCGCCGGACCCGGTTCTGCCCTTCCTGAAGGAGGCTATCGCCAGCCACCAGGACCTGTCGCAGGTCCAGTTGCAACAGCTGCGTGAAGCCCGGCGGGAAGCCACACGCCAGTTGAAGGCCCTGCCCTTCGACGCCGCGGCCACCAGCGCGGCCTTCGCCCGGGTGCGGGCCTTGTTCGGCGAGATCCAGCGGGGCGTGCATGAGACCGCCATTGGCGCTTACGCCCGTGCGTACGGGCAGACGCCACCGCCAAGCGACCCCCAGCAATAGGCGGCGGACGGAGTCTGTTCGCGCCGCCGCCGCACAAGGCCGCTTGCCCTGGCCCACCGCGCATCGTCTATGATCCCCAGCGAATGTCCTGAGGACGATGGGAAGGATGGCCCCATGGCCGGCGAAGAGATGGATTTGACGACGGCGGACAGCGCCAGCGAGCCGACATACCGCGGGGCGGACCGGCCTTGGCCCCCAGCGGAGGCCGTCGGCCAATGGACGGATGTCTATTTCAAGCGCACGCGCACCATCGTGGAACGCCATGGCGACGTTCCCGTCACCTATGCGGTTTTCATGCGCCGTCCCGTGGTGTTCGCCCCCCGGCTGGCGCTGGACTGGCTGCGGTCGGTGGCCGAAGCCCGGGGATTCGTGCCGGATGTCGAGGTCCGATATCGTGAAGGGCAATGGGTCGGCGCGGGCGAGCCGATGATGTGGATCAGCGGCCCCTTCGCCCAGCTGGCGGAACTGGAAACGCTGTTCCTCATGAAGCTGGGGCCGTGCTGCGTGGCCGCTCATAACGCATTCGTAATGAGTGCTGGCCTGCCCAGGTCCGCCTTCCTCGCTATGGATGCCCGCCACTGCGCCGGCACGGAAATGGCCGATCTGATGGCCTACGCCGCCAGCGTCGGTTCCGAACGGGCGAAGCGCAAGGTTGGCGCCATCGGCTTCATCGGCAACGCGACCGATGCGACCGCCCACTATTTCGGCCAGCCCCAAGGGTTCGGCACCATGCCCCACGCCCTGATCGGTTACGCCGGCTCGACCGTCAAGGCGGCCGAGTTGTACCACGACACCTTTCCCGGCGAAGCCATGACGGTGCTGGTGGACTATTTCGGCCGCGAGGTGAGCGACACCCTGGCCGTGTGCCGCCGATTCCCCGACCTTGCCGCCGCTGGCAAGCTGTCGGTGCGGCTGGACACGCCCGGCGGGCGCTTCGTCGAAGGCCTGGACCCGCCGCAAAGTTACGCCGTGCTGGAACGCCGCGCGCCGGACAGCATTCGGGGTTATCGCGATGAAACGGAGCTGCGCTACCTGATCGGCGCCGGCGTCTCCGCCGCCGGACTGCATTGGGTGCGCGAGAACCTGGACCAGGCCGGTTTCGACAGGGTGCGGATTGTCGCCTCCAGCGGCTTCAGCCCCGCCAAATGCCGCGTCATGGCCGACGCCCAGGCGCCGATCGACGTGGTGGGCACCGGCAGCTTCCTGCCCGAACATTGGGGGGAAACGTACGCCACGGCCGACATCGTCGCCTATAACGGTGTGGCTCGGGTGAAGATGGGCCGTGAATTCCTGCTGAAGCGCTGATCAATGCGAAAAATGCCCCCCGGGCGGCCCCCCCGACGACTCGGGAAAGGCCGCCCCGGGGGCGTTCGGGGTGTAGGACCAACCGGCGCGCTATAGCCGGCTGCGTTTAATCGGAACCACAACCGGCTATAGCTGAGTCTGTCCGCGAGCGGCTTCACGCCCAAAGGCGATTCCGCCTTCGGGCGATCCGCTCTAATTGACGCCCTTCATCTTTTCCAAAGTCCGCAGGCCGCCCAGACCCAACATTCCGAGGAGAACGGTTGTCAACTGATCGTCCAACGTTGGCGGGGGCACGACGGCATGACCGGCGACCAAGCCGGCCAGCCACACCATCAGAGGCATGGCGATATACTGATAGGCCAGCGCCGCCCCACAGACCCAACCGATGAAGGGGCGCCACCCGGCGACGAAGACGCTGTTGCTGGCCGCCTCCGTCCGATTGACCTCCAGTTGGGCCAGCGTCAACTGCTGGACCCGGTCGGCCGCCTCCTTATAGGCCGCCGCCTCCGCCTGCGCCCGTGCCGTCGGGTCCGGAATGAAATCCAGCAGCTTGGTCACGACAGGGCCCAGCACACCGCTGGCCGGCGACAACAGATCCTGCAAGATACCCATGAAGATCACCTTTCTCGACGTGCGTCCCAACGCGGGGGCGGTCGGACTCAACCCACCCGGATGAGGGTGGCGATACGACCCGCCCGGGCGCCCACCTGGCTCGCCCACCGCGATGCCAGCGCCGCGTCCGCCGCCTGGCCGAACCGGCCGGCCTGGAGATGCCCCAGGGTGGTATGGAAGGTCTGGAGTGTGGGCACACCCATGTTGAACGCCATGTTGGCCACGGCGCGCTGGCGTGCCTCTGACAGCGCGCGCCACCAGGGCAGCGCGCGGTCCAAATCGTCCCGCACGCGTTCAATATCATTGCTTAGAAGGAGGTCGACCTCCGACGTCGACAGACCGACATCGCTGAGATTACGTCCAACGCCGATGGTCAATTTTCCCACCGTGTCCGCGTAGGGCTTCAGGCGAACGCCCTCATCGCGCCGCAGGTCGGCCGCCAGCGCATTCACATCGAGTATCATATGTGCATTCCACCGTGATGGTTTGTGATGAAAGGCCGCCGCCGTCGGCGATCACGCCATTTCCTGGGCGAACTGGCTGACCGCCAAGCGGTGCAAATCGTCGATCCGTTCGTGCGCCCGCGTCAGATTCTGGCTTTGACGATCCACCTTGGCGCCCAGAGCCTCAATCTGGCTGGCCAGAGTGGTCAACTGCACGACGACAGCCTTCATATCGCCGAGGGCAGCGACAAAGGCCTGCCGTCCTTGCTTGTCGTTGGCGATATCGCGTTCCGCCCGGTCCAGGCGGCTGGTGAGCACGGCCACACGTTCCGCAAGCCCTTCATCTTCACCCTCCTCCAACCGCCGGCGCCGGGAACTGAGGTGCGCGAGCGCCGACACGGCGATGGCCAAGGTCGAACCCAAAGTGGCGATAATCGCCAACGGGGTTTCACCCATACCGATTTCCATCCAGCCCCCCAATTTTAGGGAAGAAAAAGCCATTCGGCCGCGAGAAAATGAATAATTTAACACTAATGATGTATACGTGCAGCCTTCCAGCTTCGCATTAATTCTGTGATTCCGCCAGAAGCCGGGATCGCTAGAAGAATGTCGAGCGGAAGCCTGAATCTAATTCTATTAAAAAAGATCGAGTATGACGCATCAAAATATATTATTGCACATATTATTATTAATAATGGAACGGAACCCCTCCACTTCTTGTTTTTTAAAGAAAACAAAGATGTTGATATTAGAATGACGAAAAATACCGAGTAAGCCATCTGCGCCAAATTTATTCCGCCATTCGATATGGTAATATCGTCGTATAAACGGAAATAGGATACAAACTTATTAATATAATTCCAAATAGCGTGAAAAGGTTCAGCCCACAGTCGATCCACAACAAAATTCACCAGACGCTTGTTTACCTCAAGTTCGGACAAACCCAAAAGAGTGTCAAATATCGGACCGTCGGCGTTTGACACTCCCTGCCAAACATTTGACCATGGTGCATTTCCAATTATTAGATTTATTCCCGTGTTAGTACCTATAACGGGGACACCGAACACCTCCCAATTCCGGAAAATCCACCCACCAATCGGAGCGCATGCAATGAACAAAGATAAAATGCGCACAACGTGCGTCGAACCCCGGCCCAGCCACAACAAATGGGCTATTGAGAGCGGAGCGAGCATTGGATTTACAATATTCAACACCCCCCAGGCGCAGCAAGACCCTAAGATAGACTTGAATTTCGACACATCAACACTGAAATAAAAAATGATAGCCAAAAGAAAAGCCATCACCAACTGGGGGAATAATGTAACGGCCAACCCAGCCAAACCTGGGTTCGCCACGCAAAGAATTGCAGCCACGGGCCCTGCCACCTCACCGAAGAATTTAACTGCCAAACGAGATACAATCCATGCGGAAATCGCCAACAGCACGATTTGCATGAGCTGAACAGGAAATATACCAACATTAAGCGCAATTAAGGGAGAAATTAAAATTGGATACCCAGGGGGCCTAAATGCAGTTGGCTCCCCATTGGCCGAAATATAAGCATGATTATTTATTATACGAGACGAAAGTCCAATATACTCAATCTCGTCTTCAAACATTTGGCGGTTTGAAGTCAATTTTAAACAGGCGAATACCAATGCAATTACCGCAATCAGTATTATTGCAATAGATATGCGCCTGCGCGTGCCCACATACCAACTATTAGAATTCATTTAATTAACACCAAATCCAAGAGAAACGACCCCGCTAAAGCGATTGCATTCAATATATTTCGGAATGAGATCTATTTCATCGCTACACTCATATTTATCGTTCGATTTTGCGAATCTGAGATTCGGTAAATCTAGACAAAAAGCCATCGCGTTTTTCCGCCGCAAAGTGCCGAAAAAGCACATAAAATCAAAACAAGTGACCCGCGTTCCCGATTATAAATCCCCCTCCTTCAATTGCGCCAACCCCAAAGGCAGTTGCTGCTGCGCATTGGTCAGTTGCTCTGCCAGCACACTCACACGTTCAGTCTGCTCCTGTAGTTCCTGCTCCAACCTAACGACCCGTGCCTGCGCCACCTCGAGATCTGCTCGGGCATCGCCTGCCGTCTTCACGGCCGCCATCTGTAAGGCAGACAACAGCTCTGACAGAGGGTAGCTGGTCGTGCTTGTAACCCCCTCGGCCTCGCCGAGGCTCTCCGCCACCGTGGACTCGTCATCACTAACTACATAGCGCCACTGGACATGGCAGCCTTGAAGGCGGCCATCCACCCCCCAACGCGCTAGAAACTCATAGGGTAGCTTTGTGGTCTGCAGGGTCATAGGGCTTTCCTCGGAGTTAGAGCGCAGCGAGATCAGGCGGAATCTCCTGATCGTCTAAATCTGCGCTATCATGAACAGGTTACGAGCGAGATACGATCATAGGTGTTCCCATCTTGCTTTAGGAAACAATGGCGCCATCCGGCCACCGCCAACTGCCGCCATCGGAGACGGCCTGGCGCTTGTTGCTGGTGCCGTCGGACACATAAATCATCCGCCCAGCGGGAGATGCCGTGGGCAGGGTAGCCACGGTGTAGGAGCGCAGCCCCACGATCCCGTTGGCGTCAAATGCAGTGACGCCGTTGGCCGTAATCGCGCCGCCAGAGGCGATCGTCATGCGCGTTGTGCCGCGGCCACTCGAACCGGTCGCAAACGCCAGGCTAGTAGGAACGGAGCCGGTAGAGGGCGCGCCGTCGACCACTGCCGAAATCTGAGCGGACGGGATGATCGCGGAGCCGTCTGCGCCCGCGAACACGATATAGCCGAGGCCATCACCACTATTGACCGTGGTCACCGAGTTGTAGGAGGTGCCCCGGGTCTTTTGCAGGACCAGATTGACACCGCTGGAATCAGCGGTCGACCGGACCAACGAAAACGCGACACCGCTGCCCTCGTTCACGCTGAATTGCGGCGCCACACCAGAGATCGAGGGCGACGTTCCGGCCGATGAGTTTACGCGGGCGCCCCCATTGGCGATCATGGCGCCCGTCGCTGTCACCGTGCCGCCCGCAGTGACGTTGCCTGACGCCCCGTTCACGTTGAACGCAGCCACCCCGCTGTTATAGACCGTCAAACTACCCCGAACGCCATTGGTGCCCAGATATACACCGTCATAGGCGCCACCCACCGTCTTGATCACAAGCCCGGTATCGTTAGACGTCGGCGTAACAGTCGGAGTGCCTGTAAATGCTGGGCTGGTGGCAGTGAGTGCCCCGGTCACCGCCAACGCGCCCCCGAACGTGAAAGCCGAGGTCATGCTATTGTAGGCGACCTGATTGCCATTGAACTTGAAGCTGGTCAGGTCGGCATAAAGCACGTTTCCTCGAAAAGTGAAATGGTTCAGGTCCGCATACAGCACCGAAGTCCAGGTGATGGCCGCACCCGCCGCCGAAGAATGGCCATCGAACGAACGAAATTCAAAGAGGCCGCCATCGCCAGTATTGGTCGTGCTAAGTCTTATATTGGCCGCATCCTCGCTAGCTGCCACCAGGGTCGGGCTGGCGCCACCAGCCGTATTCCAATACCAATTCTGGCGGCCGGTACCATCCGTCGTGAGCCAGAATGCCTGGACGCCGGTTTGAATGCCTGCCGCCGCGTTGATCTTGCCGCTGACCGCCAGCGTGCCCGGCAGCGTAGGGTTATTGGCCAGCACCACGGCACCCGAACCCGTCACACCATTGGAGAGGTCGGCGGCCGCCAGTTGGCCCACCGTAACAGGGGCGCCAGCGGAGGCCTGTTTCAGGACCTGGCCGGCGCCACCAGTCGCGGAAAGGTCGGCGTTGGTTCCCCCATACGCCAGCCCGATCCTGGTGGCGGTCCATGCCGTGGTGCCGGAGACCGTCCCGCCGCTCACTGCCACCGCGTTGGCCGCCTGAGTGGCCAGGGTACCAAGGCCGAGGTTGGTGCGGGCCGTGGCGGCCGAGGCCAGATCGCTCAGATTGCTGGCCGCCGCCAGCCGGCTGGTGTCCGTGGGGTGGACGTGGTCCGCGCGGGCGTAACGGGTGCTGCTGCCGGCCGCCGCCGTGCCATTCACCGTCGGCGTAGCGGTGCCGGCCTGCCCCACCACATAGGCCGTTGTCGCCACCTGCGTCGTGTTGGTATCCGCGGCGGCCGTGGGTGCCGTCGGCGTCCCCGTCAGCGCCGGGCTGGCCAGGGGCGCCTTCTTGGTATCTAGCTCGTTCAGGGCCGCCTGGACCGTCACCGAGGTGACACCACCCGCTGGCGTGTTGGTGATCAATGCAGCCGTGTAATCGCCCGACGCGGCCGCCACGGCCCCGGTGCGCCCAAACACCGACAGCACCGGCGCGGCGGGGTGCGGCAGTTGCACCCAGTTGGCCAGTTGCGTCGGATCATCGGCCGCCAGGATATAGGCTTCCGACTGATCGGTGCGCACCGCCACGTCGCCGCGTTGCGCCGTCAGGGCCAGCATTGCCGCCTGGCTGGCCACCGGGAAGGTGTCGGTAATGGCCAGCGCCGGCAGCTGGGTGGTGAGCAACTTGCCGGCGCTGTCCAGTGTGGCCAGGCCGTTGGCCACCCCCATCCTGGCGGTAACGGCCCCCTGGACATAGGCGGTAGTCGCGGCCTGGGTATTGCTGGTGTTGGTCGATACCGTCGGGAATGTGGGTGTATGGGTGAGGGCGAAGACCCCCGTGGAGCGGTCGACGTCCAAGACGTTTTCGATGAAGCCCCCATCGTCAGCACAGCGGTGCATGAAGATGTGGCTGCCCGCGTTACCGCCGGCTTCTGGTTGGTAATCAATACCGAATGCGAAGCGTGTCACGCCGGCGCTTTTGAACGCGACATAGCGATAGTTGCCGGGCGCCCCGTCGACGCTCATGTACGTGGTCGCCGTTGGTGTAGCTAGGGTGGGGCTGGTGGCGAGAACTGCCGCACCAGAGCCTGTGCTTGATGCCAACTTCGCGCCAGAAGACGCATCATCGGAGACGCGGTAAACATCCCAGCTATCGGCCCACACCCCGAGACCTGCACTTTCCACAACGGCTGACATCTGGGAGTTGATCGGCAACTGGACATCCCAGAACGGGTACCCATCCGTATCCGTCGCGGCAACCGTATAGGTTGGCCCCAGACCGGACACTCCAATGATCGGGTCGCGGTTGGCCGTCACGTAGGAGCCAAAAGCCAACTGGACAGAGCCGCCGCGCGCGAAATCGTCCCAGCGCCCAGCCCACCGGATCGTGTGGATCACCGGCGATTGTCCGCCACTGGTTTTGCGCAACTTGAACCGCAGCGTCCGCACCCCCGCAGTGTCATTGAAAGTGCGAATGCAGCCGCCGACACCCCCGATTGACGGATTGATGGGGTGCGTTTTGGCTGTGCTGGCCAGCGGTACCGACGTGCCATAGCTGGCGACCCCGCTATCGCCATACAGGGAGCGGATATCCGACGAGGTGTCGACCGCTTGAGTGGTCGGGACAAAACCGTCACCCGCCACCCGCCCGAGCGTTACCACGGCACCAGCGTTGAAGGCCTGAATGCAGAACGGCGGCATGGTCGCCCCCACATGCCGCAGCGCCACGTCATCCACCGTGATCTGTGCGGCATCCGCCGCGACGAATGCGGACGAAATGGTGCTGCTTGTTTCCAATCGGGAGGCGCGAAGTACGATGTTCGAGGAATTCTGGGCGGACACGCAAACACCGTTGCTGTGGTTGACCACCTGCAACCCAGAAATATCAACCCGTTGAGCATTGATCATGTAAACGCCACGGTTGGTGGCGCCGTTGACGATCAAGGCCGAAACCGTCACATCAGAGGTGGCCGTGGACCCATCCAGGACGAGGCCATCCTGGGCACCATCAATGGTGCCCCCAGAAATTGTGACCTGCTGGCAAGACGCCAGTTCGATGCCGATGGCCAGGCCGCTGGAACCAGCATTGATGACGTTGCCCGTCAGGGTGGCCCGCGTCGCCGCATCCAGGCTGATACCGAAGCCGTTGTTGGCATGCGTGCCCGTGACAACGGTGCCCGCAACCGTCACGTCCGTGGCGCCACCCCAGATCTCGACCCCAATATACCCCGAACTATCGACAATGCAGTCGATGACCCGAATTTTGGAACAGGGAACCAACGATCCGCCGTACGACCCGACGGTCTTAATGCCGGCGCTATCGGCCCCTGTGCCAATGCCCGAAACCCGCGTCCGCGTGATACTGATGTCGGAACAGTTGCTATGCACGATGATACCCTGCTGGCCACAGGACGAAACAGTGCAGCCGTCAATATCCAGGTGCGTGAGGTTGTCCCCGCTGAAGCCAGCAGCTGCGGCCCCCATCATGGTGACACCGCGCAGTGTCAGGTTGGATCGGCCACTGGCTACAATGCAACTGCCCGCAGGCGCACGCACAGCGCCGGTCGCGACCGTGATGCCGTCGCCCGCCAGGGTCATCGCATCGCCCGACTGTGCCGTTACAGATGGTCCATCCCAGGTCACGCCCACGCCCAGGGTCAAAGCCCCCGCAGCAAAGATCAACTCCCCATCGCCTGTCACCGTCGTGTCCGCCGGCACCGTCAGGCTCTGCGCGGACAGATACCGCCCCCGGATGGTCAGCGTGCCACCGGCTGCCGCCGCCAGGGCCAGCGCCAGGCTGGCGCCGCTGTCCGTGATGCCATCGGCCACCGCGCCGTAGTCCAGCGGACTGATGTTATCGATCGTCTTGGCGTTCATCGTGCCGGCGATCGCGGTGATCGCCCGGTTGAAAACGTCGTTGGCGCCCGGGTCGCCGTGGGCCAGAAGCGGGGCGCCCGTCTTAGGCTCGAAGTCGCGGATGATGCTGTAGCTGACGGCGGTATAGCCGATGGAAGGCCAGGGCGTCTCCAGCGTCAGTTGGGTGTCGCCGTCAACGGTGGCGACGCGCGCCATGGGGATGCCATAGCCCACCCACAGCCAGTTCCCGGGCTTGACGTTGGCCTGCCACGCCGTGCCCGCGCCGGTGACGACGGCGCTGCCGCTGGTAAGGGTGATGGTGCCGGTACGGTATTGGGCCATGGGGCGTCCTCAGGCGGGCTGGACCGGCCACGCGGGCGCGGTCGGATCGGTGCAAGTGTCGGGCAGGTCGCGCAGGGCCTGGCGGTAGGCCGCCCAGGCGGCACGCTGTGCGTCGGTCATGGCCGCCCATCGGTCGGGCAAAACGCGGATGTCGCTGGCGTTGAGCCGGACGCTCCGTTCCTGGCGCAATGCGCGCCAGGCGGCCTCGGTGGCCAGGGCGGCCTGGTCGGCGGCGGGCAGCGCTGTAAGCGCACCTTCCACCACCCGGTGCGTCGTCTCACTCACCGCGGCGTCGAGGTCGATCACTACGGTGGCCAAGCCCTCGTGATAGGGGGCGTCCGGATCAAAAAGCGGCTGATCCGCCGCCCCCTTGACCGTCCAGCGGGGCTTGCCCGTCGCGGCCTCGTAAATCAGTAGGTGTTTCATCGGTAGGTCGCCCAAACAGCGAGGGAACAGTTGCTGGCGGTGATCCGGCCGTCGCCGCCGTTCCATTGCAGGAGGACGGAATGCGATCCAGCGGCCAGCGTGGTGGCGTAGCTGTAGGTCGGCGTGTCGTTTGGTTGGGTGCCTGACCGGTTGATGACAATCGAGCCGTCGACGAACAGCACGCCGGTCCAGGTCGGCCCTGTCGACGTATAAGACTGCTGCCAGTTGGTCACGATCAGGACCGAGGCCGCCGCCGTCAGGGTGAACGCGCAGCTCACAAAGTTCTGATAGGACCCGTTGCCGGTCAGCGTGCCGCTGCTGCTGGCGATCTGGGGCGCGGTGACGGCGTTGGCCACGATCTGGCCCGTGTTGACAATGTTGTTCGCCAGGCTGCCCCCGACGATCACCGGGTTGCCGGCGGCATCCCAGGTCCATAGACCATAGTCCCCGAGCCGATACCCGATCTGGACGCGATCCGTCGTTCCATTGGCGCTGACGTTGATGCTGGGGCCGCCCCCAAGGTTTCCGTGCAAGTCAATGTAGCCGCCCGACCCGGACCAGATCCGGATGTCCTTGGAGACGATTTCGCCGCCCGTCAACTGCCCCACCCCCAGGCTGCCGAGATAGCCCACGCTGGCGGCGATGGTGCCGGCGGTCAGCACATTGGCCGACAAGTTCTGGATGAAGGCGTTGTTGACCACCACCTGGCCGTCATCCGTGACGAAAAAGGGCGACAGCGTCACCGTGCTGCCGGGCTTGACCAGGGCGAAGGTGTCGACCTCGATCACCAGGGCACTGGTGCTACTGCTGTTGGCCAGCCCGATACCGGCAACGTGGCCGTTTACATTGGTCTTGAGCACCCACTGGGCGTTCAGGCCGCTGACGCTGGTTTGTAGCGTGGAAATCGACGCGGTGTTGTTACCCACAGTCGTGGTCAGGCTGGTGATGGCCGTGGCGTTGGCGCTATCACCATTGGCCCGTGCCGTCTGTTCTGTCTGCAAGGCCGCATACGTCGCCGGCAGGCCCGTGCTGCCGTTGTTGACCTGGGCCGACAGCGTGGTGATTGAGGTCGACAGCGCGCTATCGGCGTTGGCGCGCGTCGTCTGTTCCGCCGCCAGGTCCGCACGTGTCTTCGGCAGGCCCGTGCCGCTGTCGTTCACCTGGGCGGAAAGAGTCGTAATCGAAGACGACAAAGCGCTGTCGGCATTCGCCCGGGTGGTTTGCTCCGCCAGGAGGTCCGCCCGTGTCTTAGCCAAGCCGGTGCTGCCGTCGTTCACCTGGGCAGAAAGGCTGCTGATGGAGGTCGACAGCGCGCTGTCGGCACTGGCGCGCGTCGTCTGCTCCGTCACCAGATCGGCGCGGGTCTTGGCCAACCCGGTGGCGCTGTCGTTGATCTGGGCGGACAGCGCATTCGTCGCGCTGGCGTTGGCGCTATCGGCGGTCGCCCGGGTGGTCGCCTCGCTGCTGATGGCAGCGAAGGCTGCGGACAGGCCGGTGGTCGGGTTGTGCACCTCACTGGCCAGGGTGGTGATCGAGGTGGCGTTGGCGCTGTCGCCGTTGGCGCGCGCCGTCTGTTCGGTCTGGATCGCAGCCGCATTGCCGTTGATGGCGGCCGTCAGCGTCGTGGTGGTGCTGGCCAGGCTATCGGCCGTGGACTGCTGGGCGGTGCTGACCGTGTCGATATGGGCCTGAAGGGTCTGTGCGCTGGCGAGGATGGCATTCGCCCGGGTCGTGGCCTCCGCCTGGATGGCGGTCACCCGGGCCGCCGCCTCCGCCGCGATCTGGGCGGCCACGCTGCCGGGCGTGGTCGTGGGGGCGGTGACCAGGCCAATCTCATCGACCAGGTCGGTGACCAGTTGGTCCTTGCCGATGGTGTTGGCCGCGATCTGTGCCGAGGTCAGGTACGGCACCTGGAACTGCAAGGGTGCGGTGATGGGGCAGCCCGCGGTGCCGAAGGTGTCGAAGGTCTGACTGACGGCATAATAGGTCGCCCCCGCCGTCAGGCCGGCAACGGTCAGGGGGGCCGTGCTGCCGCTGGCCGCCGGCTGGCCGCTGGTGTCCACACGGGTGGTGGCCCCCACCCAAACGTTCACGCCGGCGAAGTCCAGCGCGTCATCCCCTGTCGGGGCGATGAAGGCGAACAGGGTGGACAGCGTGTTGGGCAGCGCCTGCAACTGCACAGACGCTGGCACCGGGTTGTTGACGGTGATGGTGGCCGGGTCCGTCTCTCCGCCCAGCTTGTCGCGGATGGTGACATGGAAGGTCAGGCGGCGGTGCGGGCCGCCGGCGTCCTTCGCGTTCATGCTGTCGAACAGGTAGAAATATTCCGGGTCCGTCACCAGGTCGGTGCGCAGCACGGCGCCGCTGTCGGGCTCGATCACCGTGACGGCATAGGCCTGGAAATACGGGTTCACGAAGCCGCTGCCAGCCCCGTAGGTCTCGGACCCGAAGTCCGCCGAGGTGCTGGGGAAGTTGCCCCGCCACACCAGGTGGATGTCCTTGCCCTTGAATTCGGTGTCCAGGCCCTGGCCGTATAGCTCCAGCCCGGTCACGCTGGCGCCATCCATGACCCCGTTCACATTGATGCTGACCGCCGGACCCCAGGCGGATCGCACGTCGGTGCCGATGCTGGTGGCTGCCTGTACGGTGTAGGTGGCAGCCTGGGTGACGGGCGTCAGCAGCGTGTCGGTGGCGCCGGCCGGCACCTTGACCTGCTGCCATTCCGTCACCCCGCCACTGCCGCTCACACCCCAGCGCAGCACGGTGTCCGTCGCCATCCCGGCATCGGCCGGCGTCCAGCGGGCGCGGATGCCGGGCTGCACCGTGCCGTCGGCCAAATAGGTGGTCTCCACCGCCAGGGTCAGCCCGGTGGGCGCCGGCAGCATGCCGATCGCCCCCACGGGGCTGTAAAGGAAGGCGTCCACGTCCGCCAGGCTGCGCTCCGCCGCCTGGAAGATGTTGAAGCTGGTCAGCTTGATGTAGAGGGTCTGGCCGATATAGGCCGCCGGCAGGTCGTATTTAAAGACGGCCTCGTCCAGGCGCAGGAAGGGCGTGCCGGCGGGGTGGTCGACGGCACCCGTGCCGTATAGGCCCCGGTTCAGTCCAGTCAGGTGATAGGCGGCGCTGCCGGTCAGGGTGGCGCCGGCATAGGCCAACATCTCCGTGCCCACCAGGCTGAGCGTGCGGGCGGTGGCGGCGTCATCGGCTGTACCACCCGCCAGCTTCAGCCGGCTGGTGGCCAGGGTGGCGTAAGCATCGCCCCCCGCCGCCGGCAGGGCCTGGCCCAAGGTTCCCAACCGGGCCGGCGCCGTGATCTGGCCCACGCGCTGATAGGTCAGGTCATCCACCGAGATCCAGACGGAGCACCCGCCCCAGTTGCCGGACAGGCCGACGGCACCGATCCACACCTGCTGCACGCCGCCGGACAGGCCGGGCGACGGCTCGAAGATCACGGGATCGGCCAACTCGCCCGGGTTCACGCCGGTGTCCAGCGGCGTGTTGGACAGGATGGGGGTGGGATACAGCGTGGCGGTGCCAATACCGGCAGGCAGTTCCTCCGCCGTGAAGGTCAGCTGGCCCTCCTCGTCCTCGTCGATCTGGCTGATGCGCACGGGGAATTTGGCCAGGCCCAAGGCGGCGTCAGTCAGGGTGACGATGTCGCCCGGCTCCAGTAGGGCGAAGGTCCAGGCCAGCTTGAACTGATAGGTGTTGCGGACGTAGAGCTGGCGCTGAAGGATCAGGGTGGCGATGGCCGACGCCGTGGTGGCGTTGCAGATCTCATGCGCCTGGACGGGATCGCCGGTGCGCAAGCCGTAGGCGTCGATGGCCGCCAGATCGCGCACCTCCGCGGTCGCCGTCTGGTAGGAGTTGTCGCGGTCCTTGTACTCCACCTTGGCGGTGTTGGTGGCATCGGCCGGGTCCGACCGGCTGAGCGTCACCGGATCGTCGCCGGACCCGGCGATGAAGTCGTCGTCGGTCAGGTCGTAGATGGGCGTCAGGTCGGGGGTGAAGGTGACGCCGTTGCCGGTCAGCGGCTGGTCGCCCAGGGGCAAGGCCCGCACCATGTCGCCGGACCAATAGATCAGCGTGTTGGTCAGCTGGGCCCAGCGGTTGACGATATCGCTGGCGGCCTCCTGCTCCGCCAGCAGCGGCGACATCAGCAGGCCGGCGGCGGCGCAATAGGTGCGCCAGGCCGTCAGGTCGCCGATGCGGTCGGCCGGCAGGCCCACGCCATAGCGCTCGTTGGTCAGGAAATCGACCAGGATGTCGGCCGGGTTGGCATCGAAGCCGGTGCGCGGGACGGCGTTGGTCTGCAGTTCGAAATTATGGTTGGGCAGGCTGGCGCTGCCGCCCAAATCATAGGAGGGCGAGGCGACATAGGCCGTGTAGGGATAGGCCAGCGCCTGGTCGGCATGCTTGGTGTAGAGCGAGGCGAAAGGCGTCTGGTCGGCCGTGCCGGTGAACAGCGTCAGATTCAGCTTGGCCAGGCTGGTGTCGGTCTTGTCCGCCCATACCCGGCCGATGGAACCAATGCCCCCCTCGCACAGCGCCATGGCGACGGCGCAGCTGTAGGCCTGGGTGGTGGACTGCGACCCGCCGCCCTTCCCGCCGCCGCTGTCGCTGGCCACGGCCCTGGACGTGAAGTCGTCATACCAGATCAGGTTGGGGGCGGCGCGCTGGGTGCCCCACAGCAGCGGGATGGGCAGGCCGGCCGCGCTGGTCTGCACCTGCAGGCCGGTGTAGCTGGGCTTGGTGTCGGCATTGGTCTTGCCGCCGCCGAAAAGTCCGGACATGGGTCAACCCCACAGGCTGTAGAAGATCAGGGGACGGTCGAGAAAGGGCTGCTGTCGCAGGTCGCCCACCACACACTGGCCGTCCCGGGCATAGGCGTGGACCAGGGCGGACCGCCCGGTCATGACGGCGCCATGGCTGAAGCAGCGGCCGAAACGCGCCAGCACCACGTCGCCCGCCTGGGGAGCGCGGTCCGCTGGATCGAAGGGCCGGCCGAAGCGGGCCGCCCAGTCCACATAGCGCTCATCCGAGCGGTGGAGGTGCCAGTCCGGCGGATAGGGGCGCGGGTCGAAGGGGGGCAGCACGCCCGTGTCCACGAACACCCGGACCAGCAGCATGGAGCAGTCGACGCCGGCGCCCTTCACGTCGGCCAGCTGGTGATAGGGCGTGCCCACCCAGGTGAGCGCCTCCGCCGCCACGGCGGCGCGGGCGGTGGCCTCATCGGGTGGGGCGGGAGTGTTCGCCATCACGAGTCCTCCACAATGATGATTTGACGCTCACGGGGGCGGATAAACGGGCGTAGACTGAACCTCTGGAGTCGCCCGGGCCTCCGGGGCTCCCCTCTTCAGGGAGGACGGTCATGGCCGAGAAGGCGCAAGGCTTCTGGAGCGATCTGCTGCTGGAAGAATTCGTTGAAAGCCTGGAGTGGGCGCGGTCGCCCATGCCTCTGATCATTCCACCGCCGGAGCAACTGGCGGACATGGCAGCGGGCATGGTGCCACCCAGCCTCAGGCGACACGGACGGGCTCATTTGACACCGCCGGTGCTGCCCTATCCATGAGTCAGAATGCTAGGCAGGGCCTGTGGTCAGGTCGCCGTTTCCGCCGCCGGGATATAGGGAAAGGCGCGGATGTTGGCCAGGTTGTTGAACCGGGCCTTGCAGGTGGCTGCCGTGTGGTCGCAGCCATAGGTGATCTGGAACGGGTCGCCCACGGCCGGCGCATGTGGCAACGGGTAGGCCAAGCCCAGGTTACCACCACTGACAACTTTGATGGACCGAACCACCCCGGCGTTCATGCCGCCCGTGAAGCTGACCGCCCCTTGGGCGAAAGCCTGCGGATCCAAGGCGTGGCCAGCCCCGTCAGCAGCCAGGGAGGTGAGAGGCGTTGCCGGCACGATGGTGCCCACAATGGAACCTTGGCCTACGCTGTTGGTCCAGGTGTAGCGGCTGCGCAGCACCGCGCAACCGCTGTCGTATAGGGTGTGCAGGCAATTGGCCTGGTACAGGTTGCGGGGCATCTGCTGATCCAGCAGCAGCAGGTCACCCTTCACCGTGAGGCTGGCGCGCATCCGGCCCGCGGTGGCGGTGGAGACCCGGCCCTCGAACAACAGGATGGTGCCGAACGCGGCGGTGGACGCCGTGGGCGTCAGCGCCCGTTCCAGCCGGATACGGGTGCCGTCGAAGCCGCCGTTGTTGACGAAGGCGTTCACGGGGACGTCACCCAGCAACTCGCTGGCGGCGCTATCGATGGTGACGGTCATCTCCGGCACCTCCAGTTGCGCCTTGGATGACCAGCTGGATCGTGCGATGCGGGGACCGGCGGCCGACCAGGTGGTGCCGCCGTGGCTGATATCCCGGTCGGCAGTCGTCCAGCGCCAGACGGTGCCGGTGGGGGCGCTGGGGTTGCTGACCTCGGCCGTCAGGGTCACGGTGAACAGGTCCGCCGACCACAGGTTGGGCGTGGTCCGCAGCCATTGGATGAAGGCGGTGTCGGTGGAGCGCATGGGCTTTCCCCGTCAGGCACGCACGCTGATCAGGCCGACCTCTTTGGTCTGCCACAGCTGGGCGGCGAATTTCTCAAACTCCAGGCCGTCATCCTTGAAGCGGCACAGGAAGCCATAGGTGAAGTCGGCGCTGATCACCGCACCGTTGGCCGGGGCGCTGGTGAAGGTCAGCAGACTGCCGTCGACGCTGAATCCGGACGTCTGCCGCACGCCGTTGACGTAGAGCGTGACGGCGCCGACCATCCCACCCACCGGCTCGACGTAGCCGCCGAACGTTCGCACGAGGGTGAAATTGGTGCTGGCGCCGTTGCCCACGGCGATGGTCTGGCCGGTGGCCTGGTAGTCGTCCGGATCCTGGAACAGGAACGGCGTGAAGGCGCCCTGCATCTGGAGGTAAAAGCCCAGCAGCGTCTTCAGTTCATTGGCTGTCGCCGTATCGCGCAGGAAGTCATAGGTCAGCTGGAATTCCCAGATAGGCGCGGACCAGAACGCCATGCGGGTTTCCCGCCCGGACGCCGCCGTCGCGATTTTCGTGGACCAGGTCGGTTTCTTCGTGACGGAATAGCCCAGGCCCGCCAGGGCCGGATAAATCGCGGTCATGGACGGCTCCCTATATCTGAAATGATACTGACAGCATGGGAAAGTGGTTCGCGCCGTTATAAGACGCATCTCTCGTCTCCTGGCTTTTCAGAAGACCGCCTGAGAATCTCAAGGCGAAGAGATCGCGCACCTACGGCATATCTTGTTTAAGAAAAATTAATCTAATAGCAATGAGATAAACATTATATCAATGCTCTATTTGCTTTTTGTTATATAGAAATATGTGTTGTCTATGTATTTTGTATTTCTTGATGTTCTTTCGTCCCGTGGTATTTTCTTTACATATGTGTCCCACTCAAAATGCAGACCGCATATATTATGGGTGTTTTTGCCAGATCCATTCGAGTTGTCGATGTGCTCAAAAAGGTCATTATATAGAAAGTAAGAAAATTTCTCTTCTGTTATGTTTGGACACCCATCAAGAAGAATTGGATAAATGACATCATATATTCCAAGTGCATGAAAATCGTCTAATGTTTTAGCCATGATGAAATCTGCCCCACCTCTACTTATGGAATATATAAGAACTTCCTCCACCTTTCTGGTGCCGTCTTTGGTTGTCAGTAAATCAATCCAATAATCATCCGATGTTTGCAATCTGCCCAGTGGCGAAAGATAAGCATATGAAGTTGATATATCAACAGATAATGCCTCTAAGCGATTTCCGTTCATATCGGCCTTGAAATCCCCAAGAAATGTCCCGCCGTCTTTCCATGCCCTACTGCGCATCTGAATAACCAAGTGGCTGGCCAGAGTTGCAATGCACAATGTAACCGGCGCACCGATGCACGCGGGTTTTTCCTTGCCCGAACGCAGGTTCGAGATATGGCGTGCAGTATCCTGAAATTGTGCATCTTCTGGGATAACATCCTGCGGGCGGACGAGAACATCGTCGTGGGCCGCCAGCAAAACCTGCGGCTCAGCGCGCACCATCGGTCCGGGCTTGGACGGGGAACACCCTGCCGCACCGCAGGCCATGCCCCCCATCGCCAACGCCCACCGCATCCAAAACGCAATTCTCTTGGGCATCGTTTCTCCCCCATTTCGCGGCATCTCAGCGGATCAACGCCGAAACCCATGTCTCAAAAAACGAAATTCCGTTTCTGCCCCCGCAAGGCCGACACCAGTTTGTCGCCATGGCGGTTGAAAAAGCTCGCCACGTCACGGCTATCCATGGCCTGGATGTTCAAGGTCACGGTGCCGCCACCACCGGCACCCAAGGCGCCATTGGCGTTGGCGGCACCACCACCAGGTAGATTGAGATTGGCGGCTGCATAGGCCGGCACGGCCAATGCTGGAAGCTTCTGAGCCGCCAGCATGGAGCGCATGGGGGTGGCGATACTGGCGGGCAGCACCATTTCATCCTTGTGCAGTTCCGTCAGCATGCCATCGGCCGGCACACGGCCCCAGCCGCCGGCGGCGCTGGACAGGCTGCTGGTTAGGCCAGCGATGGCTAATTGCACAGCGGCGGAGATAGCGGGCGCGATCCACCATTCCGGCCCGGCACTGGCCGAGGCATAAGCGTTGGCCGCGCCCTTGGCGGCGGCATTATTGATTTCAGCGGTCGCCGTCTCCACCGACTTGGCCTTGATCTGGGCCGTGGTGTCCTCGTCGGAGGTCAGCTTGATCACATTGCTCATGATCCAGGCGTTGGCCTGCTTCTCAGCCATGCCCACCAGCTCTGACAGGGCGGATTTGGCCATTTCGCTGACCGCCTGGCGCACCGTCTTGGTGCCGGTGATCAGGCCTTGGATCGTGCCGCCCATGGACTTGGTGATACCTGTGACCAGCTGCTGGTATTTTTCCTGTTCATCGCGAATGGCTTGGCGTCGGATTTGCGTGATCTGATCCTGTGCCGTCTGCTTGACACTCGTTACCTTGCTCGCGAACCGTTGTTCGATCACCGCGCGCGCATCGGCATCCTCATTGGCGGCAAGCAGCCTTCGCTTGAACTGATCCAGCATGTTCAAAGTAACGTCACGCTGAGCCTCGATCTCCCTGGCGTTGGCGGCGGCGATATCAGCCGCAGACAGGGACAACATCTGCCGCCGGAACTCGACATCCTTCCTGTCCTCTTCCCGCTCGGCGGTGGTCCTCTTGTCATCCTTGCTTGGCTTTTTGGCCTCCTCCACCGCAGCCTGCGCCATCAGGTCCGCGTCGTCCTCGTGAGCCTTCCGCAGCCCCGGGGCGTCTTTGCCATACAGCTCCGTCTGCGCGGCCAGAAGCTTCTTCCAGCTGTCTTCCAGTTTCTCGTTCTTGCTGAGTTGGGCGACCAGTTCCTGCTGTGCGGCCTGAATGCTGCTGTTCAGCACAGCCTTGTGGGTCGCGGTGATTTCCCTTTCAAGTCGCCGCGCATCGGCCGCCCGGTCACGATAGTTGGCTTCGATGAACGCCAGTTCAGCCTTCAGCGCCGTTTCCCGTGCTTCAGTACCCTCACCAGTTGCCTTCACCGTATCCTTGAGACATGCCAGTTCCCCGTCCAACTCCCGACGCTGCCGTTGGGTCCTGGCGGCGCTCGCCGCCTGTTCTTCCCGCTCCCCCTGCGCCCGGGCTGCGGTCGCGGCCTGTTCCTGCACCTGACGGCCACGCGCGGCGGCCTGTTGGTCGGCGCCCTGCTGTCGGGTAAGGCGCCCCTGCGCCTCGGCCAGTTTCTGTTGGGCGACCTCCAAGTTGTTGCCTTGCAGCTTTTGGGTGGCGATCAACTCCTGCCATTTCCTGACCTCCATCTCCAGATACTCGCGATCGGCACTGCCCTTGATCGCAAGCTGCTTCGCCAGGTCGTTAGAAAGTTCGGCCAGCAGGACCTTGCCCTGCTCGCGAGCCCGCAAAGCTTCCTCATCAGGCTGGGTCAGCCCCCGCCGCGCCTGCACCAGCTCGGCGCGCGCGGCATCGGCGGCACGAGCATTTTGTACATAGTCCCGCCCCCAACTATTGGCCGGAGCATATAGCGCGCCCTCACGGCCCCCATTTTTACTCTCAGCCTCCCGCACTTTCCTCAAGGCTTCGGTATACCGCCCAACCCGGTTGGTCATCCCCTCCATGAAGATAGCGCCGGCCTTGTGCGCATCCCCAACCTCTTCCGCCTTTTCCAAAGTATCCAGCTCGGCGGCACTTAGCAGATTATACTCTTTCGCCAGGGCATGAATGGTGGCGAAGTCACCGCTGGCGGCCGTGCCGATGGCCGCCGTCAACTTGCCGACGTCCTTGTCATCCTTGATCTGCAGCATATCGGCAAAGGCGCCGCTCACCTTTGCCGCCTCCTTCTGAACGTCGGCGGAGGCGCGCGGCATGGCGCTGGTGATGGCATTGATCAGCGTGAGCGCCCGTTCCTCGGTTCCCCCGATCTCCTTCAGAACCGCATCAGACCAGGCCCTGATCGCCGGGGGGACGCCTTCAGCCCCCCGCCCCACCCCCGCCATATGCCCAGAGATGCTTTCGATCTTCTCGTCCACCTCAATAAGATGGGCCACCAGCATGTAGCTGGCGGTACCGACAGCAGTAAGTATCACGCCCGCCGCCATTCCGGCGGGACCGAAACTGGACAGGGCCCCCACGATGGCAGGCACCTGCTCAATGACCGCCATCAGAGGATCGGTTCCCTGCCGGATGGACGTGCCCATCTTAATGGCGGAATCACCCAGATCCTTGAAGGCGCCGCCGACCTTTTCCACCTTCTCCGACAAGGCTTGGTGCTTTTCCCCGGCGTCCTGGGCCGCCTTCGCCTGTTCCGCCAAGGAGGCGGCCGCTTGCGTGCCGGTGGCCAGCGTGCCCTGGGCGGCCTGGGCCATACCGGTCAGCGAAGTCGCCAGCGTGGCGAAATGCTCAGCCGCCTTTTCCGTCGTCCCCGTAAGGCTGGACAGTGCCTGGATCAGAGCCCCCGCATCGCCCTCTATTTTTACGCCGAAGCTTTCTTGGGAAGACGACATGCCCATCTCCATGATTGGAATATTTCAATCTACGAAGAACCCGTGATTATTACTAATCACATAACTTTGAATTTCGACACCTGGCAATACACCTGAATTGACGGAGGGGTTCACAAGCCCCCGAAAATCGGAATCATGCCTCAACGCCGCAGACACAATCTTTATTGATTGGACATTGATTGGCTAGGCCCTATCCATTCCATCATAATCTTTCGGTGAGATTCCAGCAATTTAGAGTCAGCAATCTTTGCCGAACAATATTCTCCATTACTATATTTTGAATGGATAAAAAAGACCGTCACCTTCTCATTTTGCCACTCATAACTGACATCATTTGGAAATTCTTCTTTCTTATACCCGCCCCCATACAGGGACTTGAAAGCATCAAAAAGGCCCCCAGGACACGCCCCATATGAGAAATCTATGGCGTCCAATACACCCCTAAGGAAAGTGGCTGTCGACTCGGCAGCGGCACCGTTGAACGTCACCGGCTGCCCCTTCATCTTGAAGACCTTTAGGGATTCGGGTGGAGGATAGTTGCTGCCCCAAGGGTCGAGGCCGACCTGCTCCGCCTCCGCAATGGTCATGCCCAATCGCAGCCCGCCAAAACCATCTGGCGCATTCGTGAAACGTCGCGATTGCCAGAATACCGCACCGCCCACAACCACCGCCACCGCCACCGCCACCGCGCCTGCCGCCAGAAGCGCCTTCCCAGTGAGTCTCATGAATATCCCCGTTTTCGCCAATATTCTACGCGACTGGAACAACCGTATTACTGGCCATACCTGGCCTTGACGCTGCCAAGAAAGCCTTTCTCTCTAACAACGATGGCATCCAGCAACGTCGGCTCATCAATGGCCAGCGAGTTCATATCAATGTCGATCAACTCCAGCCTCGCCTTCACCAAAGCGGGCGCGCATTCGGGATGCGAGCTTGTTCCAGCCGCAGGATGGCCAGCACCAGCCTCACGATCATCAGTTGCGCTTTACGCATGCCCCCCCTCAATTACATTGAGGGAGTCTCATGCTTACGAACAAAATGGCAACACCTTTCTGCAACCTCAGCGGATATTCCCTTCGCCGAACGTCGCAAGAAGCTCTGCCAACCCCACCTCACCGGTAGGTGGCGGCCCATCCGGCGCAAGCCCCAGATAGGCCGCCACCATAAGGTGGACGGGCGGGTGGTGGCGCCAGTAGCGCCACAGCGCCTGATAGCGCGGTAGGGTGAACTGTCGCTCCACGTCATCCCAGGCGCCACAACCCGACGCCACCAGTTCCGCAGTCAGGTCATCGATGTCGTCGACGGCCCCGCCTGCGGCATCGGCTCCCCCGGAGGAATCAACCCCGACTCGCGCAGGATGCTGACCACCGCCGACACCAGGGCCGGGAACTCAGTGGCGCCCATCTTCTGCTCGATGGCGTCGGCCGTCATATCCGGCGCCGTACTTTTAAGGGCGGCGGCCACGATGCGGATGCCGGCGGACGCTTGGTCCACCGGGTCGGTCAGCAGGGGCAGGCCCTTGATGTCAGCCCACGCCGCCTTCAGGGCGGCGAAGTTCATGGGCGGCACGGGGTATTCCGTGCCGCCGATCACCACGCTGGCGCCCATGGCATTACCCCTGCACGCTGAGCTTGCCCACCGTGCCGGAGGCGTCGGCGAAGGCCATGAAGTCCAGTTCCGGCTGCATGTAGTCACCCTGCTTGGTCGCCAACTGCAGCTTGCTGGACGTGCAGGCGTTCAGGCTGAGCACGAGGTTCTGGCCACCGAAGGGTGTGGCCAGCACGCAGGAGAAGGTGGGCGCCAGCCCCTGCAACTGGTTGGAAATGGTGGTGACGGTGCCGCCGGTGGCGCTGGTGTAGCTGTAGTTGATCAGCAGGCCGGCACCGGTGTCGGCGGCGGCGAAGGTGTAGACACCCCCAGTCTGGCTATACTGACCCGTCGCCGGCGCGCTGGCCACCTTGGTCAGCGCCACGCCGGTGGCGGCGAACACCACGCCTTGGTCGGCCTGGAAGCCGGTGCTGTTGGCCACCGTCACGGTGTAGGGCGTGGAGGCCGGCACGCTCGCCGCCTCGTTCAGGGCCACCAGCTGTTGGCCAACGGTGGAGGTCCCGCCGAAGAACAGACTGTTGAACAGGGCGCCCTGGATTTGGCCGGTCTTGGCTTTGCCCTGGATTTTGGCCTGGCCGCGGGCGACGGACACGGGGAACTGGTTCTGGCCATACAGTTCCTTGAGCGTGAAATCGATGTCCACCGATACCGACTGCAGGGTACCGAACTGGATGGGGGTGGCGTTGGCAACACCGGTGGGCGTGCCGAACAGGGTGCCGGCGCCGAAGGAATATTGGGGCATGGGATCAGATCTCCTGCAGGATGCGGGCCTTCAGCCCGCCCAGGGTGGTGACAAGGTGGTTGTAGGCATCGGTCGCCCGCGCCACGGGCGAGTTGTGGATTTCCTCCGCCAGCCAGGCGGCCAGCGCCCGTTCCAGCCGCACGGGCCAATCGCAGGGGGCCGCGTCGGGGGTGGAAGCGGGCACGGGTTCAGGGGCGGCGGCCTCGGCCGGCGTATCGGCGTCAGTCATGGCAAGCATCCTTGATGAGATCAGGGGATGAGCAGGCGCAGCGGCACGATGGCCACGGCCTGGGAGCCCAGGGCGCCCTCGTCCGTGGTCACCTGGCCCTCGATCCAGCAGTCGTAAACCAAGCCGCCCAGGGTCTGCTTGTCCTGCCCGGGCGGGGGGCGCAGCGCTGACTCGACGGCATCGAGCAGCGGATTCAGCACCACGGCACCGGCGGTGTCGTCATCCGGCGCCTGGGCGTAGAGCAGGATGTCGACGCGTAGCAAGCGATGGGCCGGCAGGGTGTCGCGGCGCGTCACCTCCTCCCCCCGGCTCATCAGGAACAGGGCGGGCTGCTGCGCGGGTGACAGGTCGTTCCACAGCCGCACGCGGCGGCTGGCGGTGGCGAAGGGTGCCGCCGCCGTCAGCCGGGCGAACAGGGCGGCGTGGATGTCCTCACGGGCCATGGAATGGGTCCTAAGATCAGGCGCCGAGCTGGGCGGCGATGGCGGCGCCAACGGCGTCGGCCAGGGCGGCGCGGATACCGACGGCGCCGTCGGCCAGGGTGGGCGCCAGGAAGGGATGGCCTGCATAGTCGACACGGCGGTCATAAGCCTGGACTGGCACACTGACCGGTGAGATGGCCTGGCCGAAGGCTTCGGTGACGGTGCGCAAATGGGCGTGCACGGATTCCGTGCCGTGGAAGCCGTACTCCTGGAAGGCGGCATAGGCGGCCGCGGGCGACGTCTCATCCACCGTCACCCCCGCGGTGGCCATCAAGCCGCTGACCGTCAAGGTGGGGATAAGGGCGCGGCTGAGCGCGCCGGTGCCGCCTTTCGTCTGCCCGTTCAGCGTGACGCCCGCAGCAGCAGCCAAGGTCCGCGCCTGGACCATCATGGCATCGGCCAAGGCGGCGCTGACAGCCGTCGGCACCTCTGTCAGACGATCCCGCAGTTGGTCGAGACCGCTGGCGTCGACCGACCAGCCGCTCATAACGGCGCCACCCGGCGGTAGGGCGCCAGGGCCGCCGCCAGGCTGTCCGGCATTTCCTTCTGCAGATAGCCGGTGGTCTCCCCGCCATGCGCCTTGGAGACCAGGCCCACGCGGTCACGCTCCCGGTAGCGCAGGGCCACCAGTTCCACGCAGGCCTGTTCCAGAATCGCCGGCAAGGGATCGTAGCCGGCGGTCCAGGTGACGGTCACCCGACGGCGGCCCCGGGGGAAGATGCCGCCCACCAGCATGACCGTGTACTCGTCATGGGCATAGCCGTAGGCTAACGGCTGGTCCCCCGGCTGGGGTGGTACAGGCACGCCGTCCACCGTCACCGCCGCGACCGCCGTCACCGGATAGTTGGGCAGGGGCAGCAGGGCGTTGCCGTTGCCATCCAGCGTCTGGGTATAGGTGGCCGGGGACAGGTCACGGCCCAGCCAGCGGCGAATGAAGCCGCTCTCCGCCTGGATCAGGCGGGTCAGCAGGGTATCGTCCGTGGCGCTGGTCAGGGGCGGACTGAACCAGGCCTTGACCGTTGCCACGTCGGTCAACGGCGTGGGGGTGAACGGCGTGGTGCCTTCCATGGAACTCGACCTCCGGAAAGGGGCGGGGTGCGGGCGGGCCGCCCCCGCCCGGCCGCATCAGCCGTTGGCGATGTTGGTGATGACGCCGAAGGCCGGCGGGAAATAGTTCTGCAGCACGCCGTCGCAATAGACGCCGTACTCGTAGCGCCGGGTGCGCAACGGCCATTCGATCTGGTAGTAGTCGCGCCGCATGCGCATCTGCGTGACGTTGGTGACGTTGGCCAGCGGGTAAGGCAGACGCGTGGTGCGGAACAGGATGGTGCCAGCCGGCATGTTGGGGTGGACCTTGATGTCCAGGGTCTGGCCGCCGACCATGCTGTAGCGGTTGAGGTAGGTGCGCACCATGACGCCGCCGCCCAGCAACGCCTGGTCGGTGTTGAAGACGAAGCGCTGCGCGGAATTGGCGGTGCCGGTCAGGATCTTCCGGCTGATGGTCTGGGCTTCCTGGCTGCTGACCCAGATTTCCTGCGGCGACAGGCGGTAGTTGTCCCAGAAGGCCTTCAGCGCCGTCTCGATCTCCACGATGCCGCCGGCGCCGTCGGCGGTCAGAGGGGTGCCGGTGCCGGCAGTGCCCGTGGGCATGACCTGGACATAGGCGTTGGAACCGCCCTTGAACGCCTGATACAGCAAGCCGTCGAAGGATAGGCTGTTCTGGCTGTTGTCGCCGGCGCCCAGGCTGGCCGCCGTCTGCGTGCCGGCCGCCAAATCGGTGATGACGACGGAATTGATGGTGGTGAGGGCGCCCAGCTTCTCCGCACCGGCGGCCCCCCAGAACCAGGCATAGGCGACGGCGCCGATCATCGGCGCCACGGTGGCGGCCAGGCTACCGGCCGACCCGGTGGTGGTGCCGGCAGCGGCGGCGGAGGGCTTGGCGGCCCCGCCGCCGAACTGGTCGCTGGAACCATCGGCATTGGTGCGCGTCATCTGTCCCTGGATGCCGGCGGTGACCGACCCATTGAGATAGCCTTCCAAGGTCAGGCCCACGGCGACGACGGACCAGGTGCCGGCGGTCAGGGCGCCACCGCTGTTGGAGGCGGTGACCACCGGGGTGGCCGTCGTGCCCAGCGTCACCGAGGCGTTGCCGCCCAGGATCATCTGCTCTTCCTGGATCATCAGGCTTTCCAGCAGGTTCTGCACCGCCAGCGCCCGGACGTCGTCCAGGCCCTCGGCGGCGTAGTCGGCCTCGAAGTCCACGCTGGCCTCCAGGCCCAAGCCGCGATAGACCGCGTTCATGTCCTGGGTGCGGACGGCGATGACGCCACCCCGGTTGCCGCCGGAAACGCCGGCGCGCACGCCGGTGGTGTTCACACCAGTGATGGCCTTCCAGTTAGCCTGGATGCCGCCCCGGCCGGAGACTCGGGGGATGCTGTTGCGCAGCGGCGTCAGCACCGGATAGAGCAGCTTGGCCCCGGGTTCCAGGTCATAGAAGGTCAGGCCGCTGGTGGGGTTGCCCGACTGGGTGAAGGTGGACTTGGTCAGGTCGTCGCCGGCCAGGCGCTGCCCCTGCGCCGCCTTGAAGGCGGACAGGGTGTCGGTGGTGGTCGCGGCGGGGGGGATGCCGTTCATCAATGTCTCCAACAGGTGAAAATGGGCGTGCGGCGGCCCACGCCGCATCACGTGACGGGGCGTTTCCGGGCGAACCGGTCAGGGAGTGGGGCAGGCTTTAAGGAATGGGAGGGATCAGAAGGCCGGCGTCATGTGCGCCGGGTGGCGCTGCGCCTTCTTGATGGCATCCAGCGCGGTAACAGGGCCGACGCCATCCAAGGCCGTCTTGCCGGCGGCCGCACCGGCGACGGTGGCCTTCAGCACGTAATCCTCGACGCGGGGCTGGGCCTCCAGCGCTCGCACCCGGGCGGCCAGGGCGTCGCGCTGGCGCAGCAGGCCGGCGCGGTCGGCCCGCGCGCGGTTCAGGGCCTTGCGCAGGCCGCCCGCCCCCAGGGCAGCGGTCTTGTCATCCGTCCCCTCCTCCGCCGCCGCCTCGTCCTCGTCGTCCTCTTCCGGCGCCTCGTCGGTGTTGGCGGCCTGCAGCGTGGACAGCAGGCCTTCCACCTCCTTGGCCGACAGGCCGGCCACGGCGGCGCTGAGGGCTTTCAGGAGGGTGGCCAGCGGCGCGCAATCAGCCAGCGCGTCTGGTTCATCGGCGCCGGGCTTCTTCTTGGCCGGCGGCGTATCGGCTTCGGTCATGTCGGTATCCTCCAGCTTGACCAGGGTGATGACGGCATCGGGGTTGGCCGGGCGGTCCACCAGGCTGATTTCCGTCAGGCGCAGGGCGGTGATGGTGTTGCGGTCGTCGGGATCACGCGCCACCACCTTGCCGCCGATGGAAAAGCCCTTGTAGACGCCGGCCTTGACCTTGCGGATGGCGACCGGGTCCACCACCGTGGCGGTGATGCGGGTACGACGGTCGGCGCCGACGGCGGCGGCATCCACCCGGCCGGCGGCCAGGGGCTGGTGCATCTCCCGCAAGGGCCCGGTACCCAGGCGCAGGAAATCCGGCAGGGCCGCCTTCACGGCGTCCGCCGCGACCACCTCACCGTCGCCGTCCACGGTCTCGGTAGTGGCGATGCCCTCCACCATCAGGGTGCCGTCCGCCCCCTCCTCCACCTTGGTGAAATTGCCGAACAGGCGCATGGCGTCAGGTCTCCTCATCAGGGGATGGCGCGTCGGGCGCCGTGTCGGGGGCGGGCGGGGGCAAGCCTTGCGCCGCCTGCTCCAGCGGCACGGCGTTGCCACCGTAGATCAGCGGGCGGTCCCCGCCGGGCACGGGGGGATAGCCGATGTCGGCCCGCACCTCGTTCAGGGTCTTGATGCCGGCACGGACATGGATGTTGGCGATGGTGGCGGCCTTGACCGGATCGACTTCACGAGTGTCGTTCCACGCGAACTCCAGGTCGGCGGCGTCGAACTCCCGGGCCAGCAGGTCGTCGATCAGTTCCTTGACCCACAGCATGGTGGGGCCCAGCCCCTCCTCATGCGCGGCGTCCTGCGCGGTCTGGGCGGTGGCGCGGTTCATCTGCGCCACGAAGGCCTGCGGGCTGATGGAAAAGGCGAAGCACGCCACCCGCGCCAGCCACTCGTCGAACACGCCCTTCAGCTCCGGTTCCTTGATGGGAATGAAGGTGCGGGCGACACCGCCGGGCACGAATTTGGCGTGGCGGCGGCTGGCGGTATCGCCCTCGTGCAGGGCGTCCCAATAGGTCTGGAACTGGCGGATCTGGTCCGGCGTCCAGGCATCCGGCACGCCGATCAGCGCCTCGGGGATGTTGCCCTCGGTGTAGTACTGCAGCTGCCAGATCTGCCGGCGCAGGGCGATGTTGACGGTGGTCTCGATCTGCTCCACCGGACCCAGGCCATAGACGCGGTGCGGGCGTGGGTTGCGCGGGGCGTAGATCAGGTCATCGGTGGTGTAGTCGACGGCGGGCAGGCCCTTCAGCTCCTGCTGATAGGCGACATCGGGCGGCAGCGGCGTGCGGCCGAAGGGGTCGATCACCCGCTTGATGGTGGCGCCGTCCATGACCTGCAGCGCCCGGACCTGGCCACCCAGCGTGCGCGCCACATAGAGCGTGGGCGCATCGATGACCAGCAGGTCCTCCAGCAGCAGGCGCAGCCAGCGCGACCAGGCGTGCACCCCGTCAGGCCGGTGGAAGAAGGTGGTCAACGCCTCGACCCGCGCGTCGGGCCGCGCATCGGCGGTATTGGTGGTAGGGGCGGCCCCCCGCACCCGGATGGTCCATTTCAGGCCCGCCATCTGATCCTTGCGGGTTTCGATCAGCAGGCGCAGCACGTCCCAACTGTCGGCCAGGGCGCGCAAGGCCTCGAACCGCGTCCCCTCATAGGCCTTGGGCCGTTGCAGCAGGTTGTAGCCGGACGGGAAGTCGAACTGCCGCCCCGCCACCTCCGGCGCGCTGGGAGGCAAGGGATCCAGCGGGCCGAACCAGGAGGAGGCGTCGCCCGTCACCGTGTAGGAGACGGCCGCCCCCAGGGCGCGGCTGGCGCGGGCAAGAATGCCCGGCGCCACCGCGCGCCCCTTGCTGTCGCGGTTGCTTGACATGCGTTTCGTCTTTCGTGGTGGAAGCGGGCAAAATAGGGTTACGCCGCAGCGTTTTCGCGGGCGGCGTGTTTGACCTGAGCCGGAAGAATAGGCCGGTGGTTAATGAACGACGTTCGGACCGCGCGTCAGCCCAACCAGCCGCTTAGGGGCCGTTGGGAATTTACTGATCCAATTCAAGCCTGAAACTCGAGATCCTGACTCTGTTTTGCTGCAAAACTTGATTCAGTTATTTTCCCACGAGCCCTTAGCCAAGGGCAGGAGCGTCGCGATCGACGATAAATCCGCCCGCGATCTCTTCAAAAGTGCCCCCACCATAATCAGCGAGAGCATCCCTGACCGCAGGGGTCGCCTGGCATCCAAACACACTCAATCGGCGCCACGCGGGATGATGCTGGTCAATCGTATCCAGAAGGGAGATGAACGCGTTCTCCGGTGACGTCATATCCGCCCTGGTGAAGACCGTGACCTGGTGAGCATGACCATCCTTGGCCCACAGCCGCTCGGCAGCTTCCCTGTTCGCGGGTGATTGACATAGCCAAACAGGATGCAGTCCGGCGAATTCACTGAGTCGCTCACCGAAATCAGGGGCGAAGGCCAGGACAACATCGTCGCTTAAAAATGACATCTGCCTTCAGTCCCCTTTCAATGGCTCCCCTTAAAGGGCTTGCCACTAGCGCTCGCCGCCCAGCTTGCCGGACGCTGCGTCGGGTACGCTACCCTGCTTGGCCCAAACATCGTTCCAACGCTGGAAGGTGCGTTCCGTTGGTTCCATCCACGTGTAAGGGCGAGAGTCCAGATAATCGAGACTGAGCATCGTCGCGGGCACATCAATATAAAGTCCAGGCTCGCCGCCGTCCTCGTAGCATCGAAACAGATCGTCCGCTGCCCACGCCTTCATCTGGACCAAGGCTTGTTCCCTACTCAAGCTCCAATCCTGGACTCCGGCGTTAATGAGATTCTGAACCGAATCCTGATCAAGGGCATAGAGTACCGCCGTATGTTCAAAATTTAAGTCCGTCACAGCGTTCTCCCGCTTTACCGGCCCCTGGCCGAGGACAGCCCATGATTTCTATATCATGTACGGAAAAGCCGTCAGCCTCATAGGGGAAGTGCGGCCTGTAGCGGGGTTTGCCGTCGACGTTCCCGGATCACCTATTTGGGGGTGTATGAGGATGTCTCATAGCTAATCGCCATGGCGGCAACTCCCGCATTTACCCAGATGAGGTAATGTATGGCGGGTATTTTGACGCTATTCCGGCCAATTAATCCTTTTTTATCGTGGAATAACTGGTGGGCAGTTTGCTGCCACCCCTTTTGTCTCCATACAAATATAGTTTTTTGTGCACCTGCCCCGAGTTATTTCCGCGACTATTATATTGCTCCAGAACCCAAATTCCCTCATCGGTCGCACTCAGGAAAATTGCCGCGTGATTCCCTGCCGCCCGGTTTCCGTATCGTCCATTGGGGTCGAATGTGGCGATAACAGTGCCTGGCTTTAGTGTCTTGATGACATCCGGGGTTAGCTTTTCCCCCTCACGCCAGTTGCCGGATTTCGCCAGTCCACTGGTCAAAGATCGAACCAAGCTTACACATTCATGGATGTTTTGCGCGTCTATATGCGGCGCGGAATGGAACCAACCACCAACCTTTCCCGCTTCCGCAATGAGCCCCGTTACTTTCGCGTCCACTTGCTTGGTACTCAAGCCCGCGAAGCCATCGGCGACCCAACGACCTTGGTCGTCGCGTGCTTCGCCTTGATAGGCATCGTTGGCAGCCTTGGCCAAAGCCGCCTTCGTTGCCCCCTCCGCTGGCGGCAATCCCACCCGCACAAGGGCGATGGCCGCCAACGCGCGTTTGCCCTCGCTCAGCGCCTGCGCCACTGAAGCCAGACGCTGAGCCAAACGTACGCCATCGTCCAGCGTGTAGGGACGGCCATAGGCCTGGGTCAGTGTCGCGGCCAGCCGATCAGGCGTCTGAGGCTGCCAGCCCTCCCCCACACGTCGTAACAGAGGCAGGCCGCCCCCCAGGAAAGCCCCTTGATCATTCACGTAAGGCAGCCCGTCTTTGGGCGGAGCGCCATCAAAGCAGGCGTCCGCGCGGTGGACGGTGCCAGGCCAGAATTCCGTCGATCGTTGCGGCGACATGGTGGGCGGACCTTTCCGGTAGCGCCCTTTGGGCGCGCTGACACATCTCTTGTGCGAAGACGGCGTAAAGAGTCCCGCGCCTGGCGGCTCAGGCCGGGGAACCGGTTGATACGGTGGGCGACACCAGCCCCGCCGCCATCTCGGCATAAACGGCCAGCAGGCCGGTGCCGTCGCCAGCGGGCTGGGCGTGGGCCAGCACCAGGGCGTCGCCCTTGTCGGGGCTGCGGCCGATGCGGGCCTTGATGTCGTCCTTGGCTTCGATCTGGATGCCGCGCGCCGTCATCTTCCAGCGTGGCGCCACCAGATCGGCCAGCAATTCGCGGTCCGGCGGCAGGGCGAGGTCGGCGCCCAGTTCCGGCTCCAGGGCTTCGCGCAGGCCCCAGTACCATTCGGCCCGGCGGTTGACGAAGCCCAGGCGACCACCACGGTCGCGGGCGCCGCTGGCCGCCGCCGCGTTCATCGCCACCATGCGCAGGCCGTGCAGCACGCCCAGATCCTGGACGGAGGCGCCGACGCCGATGGCATCCACCTGCACGGCGACGCCCCCGGGCGTATCCGTGGTCACCTGCCCGGCCAACCGCCGCAGGATCAGGGCGACGACGGCCGCACCGTCCGGCGTCTGCCGGCCAGGCACCACATCCAAGGGCGCGAACCAGGCGCCATGGCGGGCGGCCAGCACCGTGCGGTCGCGCCCGCCGCGCGCCACGTCCACCCCCAGGGCCACGAGGGGCGCCGTCGCGGCATCCACCGGACGCCAGCGGGCCATGGCGGCCTCCACCCAGGCGGTGGGGATGACCTGCCAGGGATGATCCTCCCGCCCCGCCCCGAAGTCGCCGCGCAGCATCTTGGAGCGCAACGGCTCCGGCAGGGACTGCAGGGTGGCGATGTAGCCGGCGCGCATCATCACCGGGTTGTCCTCCACCCGTGCCGGAATGAAGGTGCGGGACTTCGGCGTCAGCATCTCGCCATCCGCCAGCGCCACCGGCTCCGGGCCGGGAACCTCCTGGTCCTGGCCCTGGGCATCGGTGACGAACCAGCGCAACTCCCCCGGCTGGGCGGGGTTGGGGTGCGTCGGGTCCAGCCATGGGGCCCAGAAACGGATGACCCAGGCGCCCTCGGCGTCGGTGGGCGGGTTGCCGGCACCGATGACACGGCAGCGTTGGCCCGCGTCCACGCCCGGCCCCGGCCGGTTCCAGCCCACCAGGAAACGGAATTGCGTCTCCGTGAAATGCGGCAACTCATCGAAGGCGATCAGGTCGTGGGGGCGGCCCTGGTATTTGTGCACATCGTCGGCGTGCTGCACGGCGCCGAATTCGATGATCCGGCCATCGGCCAGACGCCAGGTCCAGTCCGATTTTGACCAGCGCCCCCGGCCGCGGAACAACAGCTGCGCCCGGTCGGCGATGCCCTTCAGCTGGGGATATTCGCGGCGGAAGAGGATGGACAGGCGGTGGCGGGTATGGGCCGCACCCAGCAACAGGTCGGTCTTGCCGCCGCCAGCCGCGCCGCCGTAGTAGAGGAAATCAGCCTCGCTGTTCAGCGCCAGGGTCTGGGGCCCGGGGAAGGGCGTCCACCGTGCCGCCGTGCGCCGCTCAATCTCCGCCCGCACCACCGTCAGCGCCCGGGTAAGGGCCCGCCGCTTCCAGGCGGCGGAGGAGGGCTTCCAGTTGGGCATCGTTCAAGCTCGCCAAAGCCACGGGATCATCAAGCGGCGGGGACGGGGTGCCACCGCGCGGACCCGCCCCGTAGCCATCGCCCTCGCCTTCCAGCGGGCCATCATCGGCGTCGCCCGCCTTGGCCCCCCAGCCCAGGCGCACCCGGCACCAGAAGATGAGGGAGGGGGCATGCCCTTCCAGGGCCTTGGCGTACAGGGTTTCGACGATGCGGGCGTGGGCGCGGGCCGCGCCCTGTTCCAGCTCCCGCCCGAAATGGCGGCGTAGGGTGCGGGGGCTGACGCCCAGCATGCGGGCGATGACGCCGCGCGGAACCCCCTTACCCGCCAGGTCGGCCACCTCCGCCCGGCGATCATCGCTGATCACCAGGCGGGTACGGACGGCGCGCACGGGAGCGGGTAGGGACAACGCCGGAGTGTCGGTCAGGGTTTGAGTGGACAGGGCTTCGGCTTCCGCCCCCTTTGTGACGGGCGGCATGGGCGGCGTCTTGCGCGTCGGCACGGCGGCGCACCTCTCAAAGGCTGCAAATCGGATTGAGGTCAGGCCCACCGGCACCGCCAGGGCCTGAAAAGCGAAGCGCCCGGCAAGGCGTTCAGCCTTCCGGGCGCAAATCGGCATTTCATATTTCTATATATGCCAGCACAGCGCCGCGGCGTCAAGCACATTTTACATCGCGCTTCACTTTTCGCCTGCGATTGACGGCGCCCATCAACGCCTTGGCAGGGGCGAAAGGCCCCGTCCGGGCCGGTCAATAGGGCATCCCAATCCCGCCGCATGACAATGGGGGCAAAACAACGCCCGACATACGGAAGATGGCCAGTCGGCCGATTCGCTGGAGAATTATGGCGCTGATGCCTCAACCACTATTCATCTTCTTCATCGTCCCTATGCTCCCAAGGAGGCCCTTCATCAGCCCAAGGGTCGCCGCGATCCTTGACGATTTGCCAGAATTTCTGAGCCAACACCGGCCTGCCCAACCGCCAGTATGCGTTTGCCAAGTTCGCGCACGCCGCGTTGCTCCCCGCGAGGCACGCCTTTTTATATAATATTTCGGCAGTTTTGAAGTCTTTGAAAATGGGTGGTTCGCTAAGATGGTCAGCCAGCATGGTCATGCTCCAAACGTGGCCAAAATGCACACCGATCTTGAACAGCAAAGTGGCATTATCCGCATCACCGGATTCTTCCAATTTCTGCGCCAAGACCCCCAATCTGTCAAAATCATCTTCTGAAATATCAAGGTTGAATGTCCCCGATTCTTCACTCATCATGGCACCTCAGATCGAATCCGGCAAACATTTGCCGGGGGTGAGCTGGCACATCTGCTCTTCCAATATCCTCCCCGGAAGAAAAGAAAAAGGAAGAATACCCGGTATTCCGCGAAGGGCTTTATCAGCAAAATACTCCAACTCCTCCTTGGTCGATGGCCGTTCGCGCCAAGCGCCATTCTGATCTTTCCACCGGGTCCATCCGGGTTTGTCGCGATGCGGCCGCAGTTTCTTAAACTGGTTTCCGCTTCCCGCCTTGCTGCTAGACCAGTTGCGTTCCCCGTCATACCCGACCGGCACCACTCCGGCACGCAGCCCATCGCCTGCCACTTCATATGGGGCGGAACCGGTCGCCATATCGCTGCCACCCCCGGACGTCCAGCGACCATGGTCATCCCTGGGCTGGTCGGGGCTGTATTTTGCAATCGCAAAGCCCGCCACCTTCATCAGGACATTTGGCGCCATCCCATCATCCAGCAGCGTCTCCGCCAGGAACAGGCGGTGGGCGGTGGCCTCGGTGTCCGGCAGGGCGCCTAGCCCCGCATGGGCCAGGTGGATGGCGGCTTGCACGGCCTCATTCGCGGCAAGGGCACGGCCGGCGGCCTCGACCTTCGCCAGAATATGCCGTGCGCGCTCCGCCGTATGGGGGCTGCCATACGCGATGGCGAGCAGGGCCAGCAGGCGATCGGCATCGACATCCAAAGCCTGTGGTGCCCAGACATTAGCCGAGCGCTTGGCCAACAGGGTGCCGGCGCCCAGGACCAAGCCAGCAGGGGTCAGAACCGGGTGTGGGTGTAGGCCCCGGGCGCGGCGATGCTGCCAGGCGGCGGCCAGGGCGGGGTGACCAGTATCCATATCGTCCCGGGGCAAGAGTGCGGTCATGGTCGTGTCCTTTCCAGCGACGGTCAGTCTCGAGGGATACGGTAGTGATCGGCCAGGACGTCCAAGGCACCGGTCAGCGCCGCCCAGCCTTGGGGCCAGTCGCCAGCCCAGTTGGCCTCGAAACGTCGGGGCATGATCTCATCGGCGCACAGCCCCTCCACCAGGGTCAGGGCCAGGAGACCGTGCGGCCCGCTGGCGCGGATCAAGGCGCGGGCGTGGGCCAAGCGCTCATCCGTGCGGTTCCAGCGGTCGGGGTCCACATCCGGGCGACCGACGCCGGTACCGGACTCCGGCACATAGGCATGCGGCTTGGGCGCCTCCGCCAGCGACAGCCAGGCGCGCCACAAGCCGCCGACCGCCTGGCCGGCATCGTGCTGCCGCCGGGTCAGGCGGCCGCGCAGCAACAGCTGGCCCAAGGGCTGGCCGGCGCGTTGGTCAAGCAGCTGGTCCGTGGACAGCGCGCCGGCGGCCCCCAGCAGATCGGCCCGGCGTTCCAGGGCCTGGGGCAGGATGGCCGCGTCCACGGTTTGCACCAGTTGACCGCAGGCATGGCGGGTACCGGCCTTGCGCGGCCGACCGGCGCGGCGGCGTGGCGGCGCCTTGCGGCCACCGATGGCGGCGACGGATGCGGAAGAGGCGGAGGAGACGGGTGTGGTCATGCCGAAGGCGTCCTTTTACCGTAGAGGGTGGTGGCGATGGCTTCCACCGCCAGGCGATCGAATTCGTTGGGCAGGTCATCCAGCCGGATCATGGCGACACCGCGCTTGTGCCAGGCGGCGATGGCCATGGACTTGAGGTCGTCGCTCGTGGATGGCGTCCGCCCCACCTTGCCCGACAGGCTGGTGGTGACGGGCACGCCCGCCAGCGCGGCGCTGACGGTCGGCGCGGGCGCACGCGGGACGGCGCCCCGGGAACGGGGTGGCATAGGTTTCCTTTCCTTTTCGGGCTCCAGACCCGGCGGAGCCGCAAAAGCCCGCTGGTCATATCGCAAAGGATAGGGTAAATTTCCCCCAGAATCTAGGGCATAATTCCCCCGCGACGTCCGTCCCGACCCAGGGTAAATTTCCCCACATGATCAATGTCGCCAAAGCCGCCCCCCCTAACCCCGCGCCCAGCCCGCTGGCTGAGCGATTGGGCCGCCGTCTGACGGCGCTGGGCCTGGGATACGCGGAATTCGAACGGGCCGCGGGCCTGAACGAGGGCACCATCAAGGGCATCATGTACGGCAAGTCCGCTTCGCCCCGGGCCGACACCATCTATAAGATCGCACGCGGCCTGGGCTGCCGAATCGAGGATTTGATCGGGGAGAACCGCCTGGGCGACGACTCGGGTGACAACCTCACCCTGGCAGCCCCCGGTGCCGCCCCCTATCAGGGGCAGGAGCCGCCGCGGTTGCCCGAACACGCCGTCCTGGACGCCGTCCTGGACAAGGTGCGCACGGCCTATCGCGAGGGTGACCTGGACCTGGCGGCCCAGTTGGTCCGCTTGTTCCAGTTGGACCTGGAAAAGCTGAAGATCGAACGCGAGATCAGCCGCCGCTAAGTCCGTGTCCGCACCCGGCGTCGCCGCGCGCCCATCGGTCAGCATATCGGCCACCCCAGGCAAACCGCCAGATCGCGACTGAGCAACAGGTCGGCAGGCGCCTCGTCCGGCGTGCCAGCCATGCCCGGCAGCGCGTCAACCAGATAGAGACGGGCGCGCAGCGCGCGCGGCTCATCGGCCATTCCTGTCGGCGCGGGCTCATCCAGAGCGACCCAGGCATCGGCGGCGATAGCGACGCCGCCAGCCACCTGATGCAGGGATGGTATCATGTCGACCTGGCGATGCCGGGCCAGCGACAGCAAGGTCCACGGCCACGCGTCGGTCACCGCCGCCACCACCGCCACGCCGCCCACCATGACCCGCAAGCGCCCGGTGGGCGGGGCCTGGGTGGTGCCGGGATATACCTCCCCGGCCAGGGGCAACCGCCGCTGCGACACGCGACCCGACATCCCACTCCTCTATTCTTGCGATGGTTCACCAGCGATGTTCCTCCAGGCGCACATCGTGCGGACGAGGAGTGGACCGGGCATAGCCCGCTATAAATCAATACATTATCGATAATCTCCGCATCAAAACTCCCGGTTAACGTGCGCTGACGGACAAGGAACGCCCTCCGGGAGCGGCCCGGCTGTTCTCTTTATGTTCTCATTTTGGTTCGGAACGGTCAAGCACCGCCCACCATCCGGAAACGACCGTGAAGCGGGGGATGATTCCCCTCTAGGGTATTTTTCTTCTGATTCCGCTTGACGGAAGATTTTTCTCCTGGCAGGGTAACTCTCACCGGCCGGCGCGATCCCCATCGGCGCCAGCCGGCGACGGCGCCCCGCCCTCTGCCCCTCCCGGGCGGGCGCGCCCCTCCCCCGGGGCGGGCAGGCGCCGACAGGCGGCCACCGCCCCGGGGGTCCTTTCCCAAAACCATCGGAGCCTCGCGCCCATGCCCCCCTCCCCGCTTGTGCCCATTTCGGCGAATCCCATCCCCGGCACCCCGACGCGGCCGGGCCCCGCCCTGGCGGCACACATCCCGGCCCTGGCCCGGCTGACGGCACACGCGGCGCTCAGCGTGCGCCTGGCCTGCCGCCGCCTGGAGCAGGGCCAAGATCAAGCCGCGTTGGATGAATTGCTGGAAACGGCCGGCCCGGTCCTGACGCAGGCGCTGGAAGGCGTCGGCCGGCTTGAGGCGGCACTGGAAGCCCATGGGCGGGAGCGGGAGGCTGATTGGCGCCCGGCCGCAACGCTGCGCGTGCGCATGGAGGCTGCGGCCGGCCTGCTGAGACAGGCCGACATCCTGGCCCGCGCCGGCCTGGCGGAGGAGGCGGGCGACAGTCGGGAGGCGGCGCTATGGACGCTGGAACGGGGCTTGGCCCTGGTGCCGCCGTTCAGTCCCGTGCCAGGGCAGGACATGCCCATCCACGCCCTGCCACCGACCTATCCGGCCGAAGGCTTGCCGCGACCATAATCGACAGCGCACATCAGCGGCGGACCGCGTGAGTGCCGCCGCTGCCCCAGGCGCTGACGCCCAGCAGGAAACCGAAATCGTACCAGCGACCGGGATTGGGATAGGCATAGACGCGGGTGTCGGACACCAGGCTGTAGATAAAGCTGAACGGCGCGATCAATCCGTGCAGCAGGCCGTAGAGGAAGCCGGGCAGTTCGCGGCCGGCCATGGGCGGGGGCTGCGTGGCACAGGCACTGAGCAACAGCCCAGTGCCCACCATGGCGGCACCCACCAGCACGGGCTTCAGCCAGCGCCGACGCCTGGCCTCCTCCTGCAGGGGCGATATCGGCGTGCGCGGTACGGACTGTTCCATCTTGGCCTCCCGGACAATGGCAGCGATAGGGATCACCTGTCGCTGCCACTGTCCGGGCGGATGATGGCGAGGCCAAGGCCCCCAAAAGGCGATTCTGGCCATAGGCGGGTTAGCCGGAAGACGCCCTGGCGACGGCCGCCCTCGACCGGAAGGCGGCGATCGGTCATTGCCACCGCGATCCCGCGGTGGGCACCAGACGGTGGACCTCCGGCAGCCCTTTCAACACATGGCCCCGCCACCAGGGCATCACCCCCTGCGTCCGATACCGGTCATAGGCCGCCACACCGGCGAAGGCTTGGAAGGTGACGAACACGCCCTCCCCCTCCCGTACCGGCAGACGGGGGAAGCTGTTGGCTTCAGCGGTGGTGACAAAGGTAGCCATGACGGGCCCGCCCGCCGCTGCCAGCGCTGGGGCCCCGTCATGGGCGAAGGCATCGGCCAATTCCTGGGCGGCGATGGCGTCGTGTGCCGGAAATGGGGTGTAGATGGTGACGACCAGCAACCCTTGGGAACCGGCCGGGCCGCCCGGCGGGGATGTTGGCGGCGGGGCCGCATCCGCGAACCCGGTGCCGGCCACGGCCGGCCGCAGCAGCAGGACATTGTCGGAGTCCAGCATGGTGGCATTGGCGTCCTGCCGGTGCGCCCGCCAGACCGGCCCGTCGTAGAAGGCGGCAAGGCCGGCGGCCCGCGACCGCATGTCCGTGAACCCGCGCAGCCAAACGAAGCGGTCAGGATCGTCCAGGTCACGGAACTGGCCCACCACCCGCAGGCCCAGCGCCTCCTGCCCTGTCCGGAAATAGCGGTCGAACAGGTCGATCAGCACGTCGCGCTGGCCGGGCTTCAGCGTGTACTGGCGCAGTTCCAGGATGGCGCAGCACAGCCCGGCGGCAGGGGGCGGCGTGACAGCGGGAGCGTCCGCCCGCAGCGCGGCCTTCAAGGGCAGGGCGCTGGCAGGCAACAGATCCGGCGGCCAGGCCAGCGCCCGTTGGGTCAGGCCGGCCCCGACCAGCAGGGTCGCGGCCAGCAGGGTGACGGTTTGCAGTCTCATGGTGGCTTTCCCGTGTTCGTATCGCCCGAGCTGACGACGACGCTAAAACCTCAAGCAAAGTTGAGGTCAAGTGTCCTCAGGCGCGGGTGAAATCCTGGGTCCAATTGGTTTCCCAGGTGCGGCCCCCATCGGCCGACCATGCCTGTTCCCAATGGGCGGAGGTCGCGGTGATGTGCGACCACACCACCCGCACCGCCACGGCCCGGTCCAACAGCGGATCATGGTCCTGACCGTGGAACTCGCCCCGCCGGCCGGCGAACAGACCGCCCCCGAAGTGCCCGGTCAGGGGCGCCCGCAGGGTGCCGGTGCGCCCGTCCACCTGATGCGATGTCCACTGGCGGGCGGCCGGGTCATACAGGCGAAAGGTGACGGCGGCGGACGGCTGCCCGGGTGTCGAAGCCGGCAATTCCAGTTCGTCCAGGCAGGCCAGCCCGCCCAGCATGACCTGGCCCTGGGCAGTGGCCGACACTTGATCCCAGCGATCATCGCCCGACCAGGGGTTCAGACGCCGACGGCTGAGCACCGACCAGCGGCCCGCCAGGAAATCGAAATCGCCGCGCCCCGGCCCCCCGGTCAGCAGGTCCGGCTGGCCGGGATCGGCGGGGCCGCTGTCGACCGCGGACAGACGTTCCGCCCATGCCGGGCGGGCGGCGACCAGCGTCAGCAGACCCGCCCCGAACAGGGTTGCCCGTCGGGTGGCAACTGGGAAGGTGGCAGGGACGGCATGCATGGAAACGGTCCTCCTGGCGGCGGAAAGCCGGACGTCTTGTCCGGCGCCTTCCTTTTACCGGACAAAACCTGACATCCTTTGTCATGTATAATCTGCTAGTTTGAAATTCATGCGCGCCAGCCGTCTCCTCTCCCTGCTCATGCTGTTACAGACCCGGGGTCGCCAGACCGCCCAGGCCCTGGCCGACGAGCTGGAGGTCACGGTGCGCACCATTTACCGCGACATCGACGATTTGAGTTCGGCGGGCGTCCCGGTCTATGGCGACCGCGGCCGGGCCGGCGGCTTCCAGCTGTTGGACGGTTACCGCACCCGGCTGACCGGGATGACCGCGCAGGAGGCGGAGAGCCTGTTCCTGGCGGGCCTTCCGGGTCCGGCGGCGGAACTGGGGCTGGGCGATACCCTGGCCGCCGCCCAGTTGAAGCTGCTGGCCGCCTTGCCGGAGCAGGGGCGCCAGACGGCGGCGCGGCTGAACGCCCGCATCCACCTGGACCCGGTGGGCTGGTTCCAGGAACCCGGCAAGGTCGACATCCTGCCCGACATCGCCCGGGCGGTGTGGAACGAACAGATCATCCGTATGCGCTATGAGCGGTGGAGCGGCATCGTGGAACGCACGGTGGAACCGCTGGGCCTGGTGCTGAAGGGGGGCGTCTGGTACCTGGTGGCGCAAAGCCAACCGGAATTGGGCAAGCCGCCCAGCGGCCCCCGCACCTATCGCGTCTCCAACATCCTGGCCCATACGGTGCTGGAGCGGCATTTCACCCGGCCCCAGAACTTCGACCTGCCCGCCCATTGGCGGGAGTCGCTGGAGAGCTTCGAGGCCGGCCTCTATACCGGCACCGCCCGGGTGAAGGCGACGGCTGCGGGCCTGAAGATGCTGCGCAACCTAGCCCCCGCCTTCAATGAACGCATTACCGCGACCCTGCGGCCCGCGGACGCCAGCGGCTGGGCCGAAGCCGACATCCCCCTGGAAGCGGTGGACTGGACGGCGCACCAATTGCTGGGCCTGGGTCTCACCGTGGAGGTCCTGGAGCCCCCCGCCCTGCGCGCCCATATGGCCGAATTGGCGGCGGAGTTGCATCGCCGCTATCAGAGCTAAAAAAGGGCACCGGCGTCGCCACCGGTGCCCCCTTCCTTGAACCTGGACGCCCTGCGTTGGGTCAGTAAGTGACTGACATCTTGGCGGAGACGAAACGCGGCGGCGCCAGCTGGTATGATGGCAGGTTCGCGGCCACACCATTATAGGCCAGGGCGTTGTTCCCGAAGTTGATGCCGCCGATGTAGTGCTTGTCGAACAGGTTGGTGACCGACAGCACGAACTTGGTGGTGAACTTGCCCGTCAGCGCCTCTGGCAGGGTGTACCCGGCCGACACGTCGAAGGTGTAGAAGGACGGCACCTCTTCATCGTTGGTCAGCGAGCTGAAACGGTGGGCGGTGTACTTGCCCTGGATCTGGGCGAAGTAGTTGTCCCGCTCATACCGCAGCATGGACGACACCAGCCATTCGGGCGTGTCCGTCAGTTGCTTGCCAGCCGTGGGCAGCGGCACCGTGCTGCCATTGCCCAAGCCGACATAGATGTCGTTCTTCAGATGGCTCTGGGTGTAGGCCGCCGACAGATAGGCGGAAAAGCCGTCGATGGGCTTGGTGCCGATCTCCGCTTCCGCGCCCTTGATGATGACGCCGCCGATGTTCTTCGACACCGTGGTGTTGGCGGTCACGTCAAACAGCGACTGCTGGCGGTTGGAGTAGTTGGTGTTGAACAAAGTGAAGGAACTGATGAACCATTCGTCGGCGTGGCGGACGCCTGCCTCCAGGTCCACCGTCGTCTCCGGCTGGATGGTGGAGAGGTTCACGCCCGGGGTGTACAGGGCCGAGTTGTCGGTGGCGCGGAAGGTCTGCGTCGCCGACATGAAGACTTGGTTGCTGTCGTCGATATGATAGACGGCGCCGGCGCTGGGCACGAACTTGCCCTGGTCCAATTCCGGCCGGGTCGGGGCCACCGCGTTGCCGGCGGTGCGTAGGCTCAGCGGCAAATAGTTGATGCCGCTGCGGTTGATCTGCGAGTGCTGCAGGCCGACGCTGAGCGCCAGCTTGTCATCGAACAGATTGAGGGTGTCGACCACGAAAGGCCGCACCACCTCGGTCGTCGTCTTCTGGTCCTGGGTGCGGACCACCGTGCCGTCGGCGCGGAAGACGTGCTCGTTGTAGAGGTCCGGCCACAGGCTGACGGGGTTGCCATAGGCATCCACCGACAGCAGTGGCTTCCATTCGCGCAGCTTGCCGATTTCGTACTGGAAGCCCACCACCAGTTCGTTGTGGCCGTAGCTCCACTTGCCGCGGGTCAGGAACCCGGGGCGCATCTGCTGCTGGGCGAAGGGGTTGTAGAACAGCTTGGTGTCCCTGGTGTCACCGTCGCCGTTCAGATCCCGGGGTCCGCCCAACTGGGCCGCATTGGTCTCAGAGAAATAGCCGGCGGTGCCGCCAGCGCCGAAGCCGTACCAGAGGTAGGGCTGGACATCGAGGCGAATGCTGTCGGTCAGGGCGAAATTGCCCTTCACCGACACCACCAGGTTCTCGAAAGGGTTGGTCGCCAGCTTGTAGTAGTTTGACCGCTGCAGCAGCGTCTGTCCGTTCAAATTGGCGCTGTTGTTATCGTTTTGCGCCGTACCGTTCGCCGCCGGGTCGGTGGGGGCGAAGGCCGTGGCGAAGTTGAAGTTGTAGCCGTATTGCGCGATCTGCGCCTTGTTCAGCGCCTGATACGAATAGGTCTCCGCCGTATTGTAGAAGGCGCTGAGGGCGATGCGGCTGCTGTCGCCGATGTCATGCGCGATGGAGGCGTCGACATGCTGGCGTTTGGTGTCGCCCACGCCGCGCCACACGTCGACCGCCGCGTTGGAGTAGGAGATGAAGGCCTTGGTACGGAAGCCGATGTCGCCCGTATCCACGCGCACGAATTCGCGGCGCAGGCTGTTGTCGCCCAGCGCCTGCTGCGCCATGACATGGAAGTCGTCGGACGGCTTCTGGATGACCATGCCGATGTTGCCGCCCGTCTCGCCCACGTTGGGGGTGTCGGCATCGCCAGCACCCTGCATGATGTAGACTTGGGAGAGGTTTTCGGCGTCGATGTATTCCTGCGGATAGACGTTGAAGGTGCCGCTGTCGTTCACCGGCACGCCGTCCAGGATCAGGCCGATCTGATTGGACTGGAAGCCGCGGACGGAGATGGCGCCGCGGCCGGTACCGGTGGCGTCACGGCCATTGGAGTTCACGCCCGGGGCCAGGTTGATCAGCTGGAAGGGGTTGGCCGCCGCCGGCTGGTCCTGGATGAACTGCCGCGAAACCGAGGAGGCGGACTTCGGCGCCTCTTGCAAGGTGATCATACCGGCGGCCCCCGCCGGGCGACCGCTGGTGACCAGGATCGTCTCCACGTCACCGGCCGACGAGGCCTCCTGCGCCAAGGCGCCGGCACACACCACAACGTTGAGCGCCACCCCAGCCAGCAAGGCGCCGCGCAGCCGAGACCCTTCACGGACGGCGTCGCCGTCCCGTGCCAAAATCGTCATGAGATCCCCCGATCTTTCCTACCCAGCGCCCACTTCCCATGGGGTCGCCAACCGATGCTTCTGCAGCTGCAACTATCATTGGTTTGTTGCAGTTTCAAGGCGTTGGCAAAAAAGCTTGGGGACAATATGTCCTTTGCGCTTCGCATGCGCGAATTCGCCTGGACCTTGGGCAAACGGACGGTGGTCCTGTCCATTTTCTGACCATCCGGTCAGCCAGATTCACGCACGGAAAGGGCGAATCGAGACAGAACCGCAAAGGTCGCGGGCGGCGGGTATCAGTCCGCCTTCTTCGCCTTGCCCTTGGCCTTACACGGCAGGTCCGCCACCGCCAACTGGCCATCGGCGATGGCCTGCTTCAACAGGCCGTGATCCCGCGCGCTGATCTCGGCATAGCCGGCGGCGAAGTCCGCCACGGCGTCGTCAAAGGTCCCGGAGGTCCCCAGGTAGCCCGAGATCAGGGCCGCATCGCCGGAACGGGCGTGGGCGCGCGCCAGCGTGGTGCCGCACAGGGTGGCATAGAAATCCAACCGGTCGCTTTCCATCAGGGTGCTGGCCGAGGCCATGCGCCGGTCCTTCAACTGGCGGATATAGAAATAGCGGCCAGCCTCATCCGCCGCCCAGCCAAGAAAACCGTCGCTGACCGTCTGCAGGACGCGTTGGCCCACCACGACCCGCTGCCCCTGGTTGGCGTAGGGCGAGGCGCCGGCGTAAGGCGCCAAGGCCGACGCCATGGCCTCCTTCACCTGCAGGAACAGGGGATGGCCGTCCGGGTCGATGAACAGGCCAATGGCGCAGAACGTGCCCACGGACCCCACCCCCACCACCTTGAACGCCACGTCGGCCAGTTGATAGCGGTCGATGAGGAAGCGCCGCTCCTCCGGCAAGGTATCGCGATAGCGGGTGAAGAGGGCGCGGGCGCGCAAGGCCGCCTGGCCCTGGCGGTCCGTCTCCTCATCAAAATGATAGATCAGGGGTGGCGCGTCGCGGATGCGGGCCTCACGCCCGTCGTGGTCCGCCAGGCGGGGAAAGTCGTCGCCGGCGGATGGCGTGGCCGCCGCCTTGGCCAACAGCGCCATCTCCTTCTCGCGAACCGCCAGATCACTGATGCCCTGGGCCATGGCGGTGATGTCCACCCGACTGGACCAGGCGGTCAGTGGATCAAGATCGGCCAATTCGGCCATGCGCAGGCGATAGGCGGTGACGGCGGCCCGGGCCATGTCTTTCGCCGCGGCGGGGGCATGGCCGGAATCCAAGGCCGCCAGCACCAAAGAAGCGGCCAGCCGCTTCACATCCCATTCGAAGGGAGCGGACAGCGTCTCGTCGAAGTCATTCAGATCGAAGACCGGGCGCCCCTCCGGGCTGGCGTAGACGCCGAAGTTCATCAGATGGCAGTCGCCCGACGCCTGCACGCGGATGCCACTGGCCGGCAAGGCCGCCAGATCGCGCACCATGACCGCGGCGGCCCCGCGCAGGAAGGTGAACGGGCTGGCCACCATGCGCGCCCAGCGCACCGGCAGCAGGGATTGAATGCGCTGGGCAGACGTCGCCAGCAGCAGGGCGATGGGGTCGCCCCGGCCTTGCAGCGCCGGAAGCGCGGCGTTGCCCGACCGGGGGGCGGCGTCGCGCAAATCCTTGCCAGCCTCCCGGCGGCGATTGGCGGGCAGGGTCCGCAGGGCGGCGAGATCGGTCATGGCTCTCTCCAAACAGGTCGAGGGCGCGGACGGCGTGGAGCGGACAAATCCAGCTATGGCTGGCTGCGGTTCCGATTAAACGCAGCCGACCATAGCGTCGGGGGCGATTATGGCAGGGATGTGAAGCCGTGCCGGTAGGCACCGCGGCTGGGAAGCCGCTACCGCACGGAATGTTCACCACAGATACGGACGCCATTCCATGACGGCTCATGGAAATGGACAATCGGCCGCAGTACGCCCCACCGGGGCGTCGGCCATAAGCATCTGATTTTTAGGAGGGTTCGGATGGTGCTGCCAGAGAGGATTGAACTCTCGACCTCTCCCTTACCAAGGGAGTGCTCTACCACTGAGCTACGGCAGCGCCCGTCCGGTGGGCGGGGTAATTGCCACAGGGGCGGATGGTATGCAAGCCCTTTGATCGAAGAAAATGAAAGAAAGTCCGGGACGCCCGATCGGATCATCCCCCAGATGCCCCGTGACAAGGCTTGGCGTCGGCCCATTCTGCGCCTATTTTCGGACCCTTGCGACAGGGAAAAGGCCAGGGTTTCCGCCCGTCCCCGCCCCCTTCTGGAGTAACCATCCCCCCCATGACCCGGAACATGACCGACAAGCCGACCACCAAGCCCGGCGCCGAGAAGACCCTGACACGCGAGGAACGCCTGGCGGCCGCGCTGCGCGAAAACCTGCGTCGCCGCAAGACGCAGTCGCGTGAGCGGGAGGACACCGCCGACAGCCCGGCATCCGACGGCGAGTGAATTGCGGACCAGCCGCTTAACCACATGTGGTGGGTGGAACCCAATCCTGAGGCCCATTCCTGGGGCATATGTCCGCCAGATATGGCGTCAAAGTCACCTTGAGCGCCGCGCGGGGAGGGTCTAAGAAGGGATCCGTAATCCTTGCCCGACACCCGACCCCAGGAGTACCGCCCATGGCCATCATGCCCGACAGCTGGATCCGCGATATGGCGCAGAACCGGGGCATGATCGAGCCGTTCGTGGAAGCGCAAAAGCGCGAGGGCGTCATCTCCTTCGGCCTCTCCTCCTATGGCTATGACGCGCGGGTGGCCGACGAGTTCAAGATCTTCACCAATGTCGACAGCGCCATCGTCGATCCCAAGCGCTTCGACGACGCCAGTTTCGTGGACCGCAAGACCGACGTCTGCGTCATCCCGCCCAACAGCTTCGCGCTGGCCCGCACGGTGGAATATTTCCGCGTGCCCCGGGACGTCCTGGTGATCTGCCTGGGCAAGAGCACCTATGCCCGTTGCGGCCTGATCGTGAACGTCACGCCGCTGGAGCCGGAGTGGGAGGGCCACGTGACCCTGGAAATCAGCAACACCACCCCGCTGCCCGCCAAGGTCTACGCCAATGAGGGCCTGTGCCAGTTCCTGTTCCTGAAGGGCGACAGCGTGTGCGAGGTGTCCTACGCCGACCGCGCCGGCAAATACATGCGCCAGCAGGGCGTGACACTGCCGCGCCTGTAAACGCAAGGTCGAGTTTCGAAGGGCGGCCCACCGCCGCCTCAATTCCGCCATACCCCTCAGCCATTCCAGCCGGCATCCCCCAAGACCGGCATACCTGAACCGATCGGCCCTTATTCCCATGGACAAGTTACGCATCCGCGGTGGCAACCCGCTGAACGGCAGCATTCGCATCAGCGGCGCCAAGAACGCGGCCCTGCCGTTGATGGCCGCCTGTCTCCTGACCGAGGGGACGCTGACGCTGGACAACCTGCCCCATCTGGCCGACATCACCACCATGGCCAACCTGCTGGCCCAGCACGGCGTGGACATGGTCTATGAGGGGGGCGCCACCTCCTGCGCCCAGCGGGCGGTCAATTTGACCGCAGGCACCATCACCTCAACCGAGGCGCCGTATGACCTAGTGCGCAAGATGCGCGCCAGCGTGCTGGTGCTGGGGCCGCTGGTGGCACGCTTCGGCCAGGCCAAGGTGTCGCTGCCGGGCGGCTGCGCCATCGGCACCCGCCCCGTCGACCTGCACATCAAGGGCCTGCAGGCCATGGGCGCCAAGATCGAGCTGGAGGCGGGCTACATCCACGCCTCCGCCCCCGGCGGGCTACGCGGGGCGGAATTCGTCTTCCCCCAGGTTTCGGTGGGCGCCACTGAGAACCTGCTGATGGCCGCCTGCCTGGCCAAGGGCGAAACCGTTCTGATCAACGCGGCGCGCGAGCCGGAGATCACCGACCTGGCCCACTGCCTGGTGGCCATGGGCGCCGAGATCACGGGCATCGGCACCGACCGCCTGCACATCGTGGGCAAGCCCACGCTGCACGGCGCCCGCCACCGCATCGTGTCCGACCGGATCGAGACCGGCACCTACGTCATGGCCGCCGCCATCACCGGCGGTGAGCTGGAGCTGGTGGGCGGCGTGCTGGAGCATATCCAGGCGGTGGCCACGTCCCTGACCAGCGCCGAGATCGCCTTCACCCCCACTGAGGCCGGCTTCAAGGTACGGCGGGTCAACGGCGAGCTATTGGGCGTGGACGTGATGACGGAGCCGTTTCCCGGCTTCCCCACCGACCTGCAGGCCCAGATGATGGCGCTGATGTGCACCGCCAAGGGTGCCGCCATGATCACCGAGACGATTTTCGAGAACCGTTTCATGCATGTGCCGGAACTGGCCCGCATGGGCGCCAACATCACCGTCCATGGTTCGTCCGCCCTGGTGCGCGGCGTGCCCCGCCTGACCGGCGCGCCCGTCATGGCGACGGACCTGCGCGCCTCGGTCTCGCTGGTCCTGGCCGGCCTGGCGGCCCAGGGCGAAACCACGGTCAACCGCATCTATCACCTGGACCGCGGCTATGAGCGCATCGAGGACAAGCTGAACGCCTGCGGTGCCGAAATGGAACGGCTGAAGGGCGACTGATCGCGCTTGCGCCCCGGGGGCGGCATCATCCCGCTCACATGCCGGCGGCGTATTCCACCCGATTGCGCCCCAGGTGCTTGGCCCGATAGAGCGCCTGGTCCGCCCGCTTGATGATTTCCTCCAGCGACGGCGCCCCGGCCACGCCATGGGCGGAGGAGGGCCCGACGCAAACGACGCCGAAGCTGCACGTCACCGTCAGGCTGACGCCGAAAGCGTCGATATGGACGCCCGGCGCGCCCTCGTCCGGCCCCCCGTCCAGGACGTGCACCAGACCCGACGGCACCTCGCCCAAGGCGATGGGCGTGAGGGAGATGGCGCCATGCAGACGGCTCAACACCTCACCGCAATCATCCTGGCCCAAGCCCGGCAGTAGGATCAGGAACTCCTCCCCGCCATAGCGTCCGACCGCGTCGTAGCTGCGCACCGCGGCGGACAGACGGCGCGATACCTCGACCAGCACGGCATCGCCCGCCGGATGTCCGTGGGTGTCGTTGATGCGCTTGAAATGGTCGACATCCGCCAGAACCACGGTCAGGCAGCCATCATCGCGCCGGCGCACCAGTTCCAGCTCCAGGAGATCCAGGATGGCGCGGCGGTTCCACAAATGGGTCAGGCTGTCATACATGGCCAGCTGGCGCAGCCGCTCGCGCGAAGCCTCCAGTTCCCGTGTCCGCGCTTCGACCAGGGTTTCCAGGGTGCGGCGGCGCTCTACATCAGTGTGGGTTCGCCATCGATAGATGGCTATGGCCACGGCGACCAGGGCCACCGCGCAGGCGGCGAAGAACAGTTTCGTCTGCCACCAGGGCGGCCGAACGGTGAAGGGCACCACGATGGATGGGGCCATGGCTTGAAGCGCCGTGTTTCGGGCCACGATCTCCAGCGCATACGTGCCGGGCGGCAGGGCGGAGTAGCGGATTTCCTCCGCCGCCGTGACGTTCCAGTCGCCCTCCAGCCCGTTCAGACGATAGCGGTAAATCTGGCCGCCCCGGCTGCGGAAACTCGGGGTGGTCAGGTGGAAAGTCACGGGAGCGGTGTCCCAGGGTAATTCGAAGCCACCGTCGGGCGGCAACGCCACGCCGTTGCGTTCTATACCCGTCACCCGGGTCACCAGGGCCGGCCGGTTGAACAGCAGATCCGGCCGGGTGATATGGGTCATGCCCTTGCTGGTGCCCACCCACAGCGTGCCATCGTCATCCTCGATCAGCGCGCTTTGGTTGCAGTCATTCCAGACCAGTCCCGTCTCGTGGCCATACTGGCGCAAGGCGCCGGCGCTCCACACCAGGATGCCGCTATCGGTGGCCAGCCAGATCCAGCCGCGGCGGTCCTCCAGCACCCCCAGGATTTGCCGATCGCCGGCAAGGTCCTCAGCCACGTCCCCCACCGGTTGCAGCACCCCGTCGGTCGTCGCGGCGCTCACCGGGGCGGCACCGCGCGATTCCTGGACATGGGCCAGACGCACCGTCTCCCCCCCCAGCCAAAGGCTGCCGTCGCGGGCGCAAGCGATGACGTTGAACCGGGTCACCGGTGGCAAGCCGGTGATGGCCGGGGCCGTCCACCGCCCGTCGCCATAACGCAACAGCCCAACCTCGGTGGCGAACCAGAGGGCGCCGGAAGGGGCCTGGCAGGCGCTTGAGACGGAACTGTCGGACGGAATGGGCAAGGCGGTGCCCAAGGGCGCCACCCTCGGGTTGGGCCCATCCGGCTTGTCGACGACGAAAATGCCCTTCTTGCGGGTCAGCACCCACAGCCTGCCCGACCCGTCGACGAAGACCTGGAAGATCAGCGGCAGATGGGCGACGACGACGACGGGGGGCGGCTGGTCCCCCTCGCGTCCCCCGCGGCCGGCGGGGTCCTGGTAGAACAATAGACCGGAGAAGGTGCCACCCCACAAGCGCCCGGACTTGTCCAACGCCAGGCTGCCCACCTGGTGGTTCTGGATGGCCTGGGCGCCGGGCGCTGGAATGATGTGGGGCGGCCCGTCCCCATCCGTCTCCAGACGGGCCAAGCCGCCGTCGGTGCCTATCATCAGCTTGCCGGCCCCGTCGCGCCCAAAGGACCAGACGGATTCGTGTATCAGCCCCTGGCGCGCCGTCCAGTTGACCCAGCTGCGATACCCAACCCAGTGGGACAGGCCCAGCCCAGCCGATCCCACCCACAGATCACCATCATGGTCCACCAGCAGGGCGCTGACCTCCCGCGCCGGCAGGCCATTGGCGTCGCCTAGTTGCTCCCAGCGGGGGGCGGTGTCGCCCCCGTTGGCCGTTGGCCGGGCCAGGCGCAGCAGCCCCTGGTCACCGAAGGTGACGATATTGCGGTCCATATCCTGCAGCAGGGGCAGGAAGACCCTGACGTTGGTGCGGGTGGACGGAATGGGCAACTGGCTCGTGAACCGGTCGGCCCCCGGTGCCAACGCCAGCAGCTGGTGTTCACCCCGGGCCCAGAGGGTGCCGTCGACATCGCGCAGGACATTGCCCCAGCGGTCGGGAGAAACGCCCTGGTCCGGCCCCCACAGCCTCAGTTCGCCCCGCCGGATCTCGCAAAGGGCCTGCCCACACCCCAGCCAGATGTCACCCCCGCCCTGTTCACCAACGCCGAAAACCCGCACACTTTGAATTCGGGTCAGGGCGGGGTTGGCGGTCTTCTGCTGGGTCGAGAAAAAGGGCCGGGCCACCCAGGCCACCCCGCCGACAGGCGGGCCGGCCGTTGATTGCCCGGCAGGCGCGGCGGACTTTTCCGCCTCCACCACCAATAATTCCTCGCGCCCCACCACCAGCAGGTGGCCAGCGTCCAGCGACGCCAGCTTCTGCCCTTGCCATATCGGTACCGGCCGCCCCTCCTGCACCGTCGGGCTGAAGGTGCGGCCATCCCAGCGGTAGAGCCCCCCCGTTGTGCCCACCCACAGCACCCCCGACGGGGTGACATGGATGGCGCTGACATATGGTTCCCTCAGCCCCTCAGCGGGGCCGAAGCGCATGAACTTTCCGCCATCGAAACGATAGAGGCCGTTTTCCGTACCCACCCACAGGAAGCCCATGGCGTCCTGCGCGAGCGCGGTGATGGACAGGTTGGAAAGGCCGTCCTCCTGGGTGTAGGAGCGGAAGGCGTACTCCTGCGCGACCAGCGGGGAGGCTGGTAGGAAGGTTCCCAGCCAGACAAGGAAAAGTAGGAGCGCCCCGGGCACGCGGCGCCGTCCCTGTCTCGCTCCCACGGCGGTCGTCCCCCTGTTCACGGCGGCGACTGATCCCAAAACGTTGAGCATGACTGTCCCCCGGCTGCCGCCCCGGGTTGTTCCTGGGCGCCGCCCCGAACGACACCGTGATGTGACGGGGTTGTGCGCAACAACGCAAGATCCCTTTAAACGGGTGCAGGCCCCCTTAGCCGCCCTTGCGCGGCAGTTCGCCCGGCAGGATCTCGAACAGCTCGACCTTGAAGATCAGGGTGGCGCCCGGCGGAATGACACCATCGCCCGACCCCTTCTGGCCGTAGCCCAGCTCCGCCGGGATGACCATTTCCAGCTTGTCCCCCACATGCATGCGGGGAATCACCTCGACCCAGCCCTTGACCACCTTTTCCAGTGACATGACCGTCGTCTCGTCCCGCTGGTAGGAGCTGTCGAAAACCGTCCCGTCGATCAGCCGGCCCTCATAGTGCACCCGTATACGGCTGTTCGGCATGGGCTGCAGGCCCACGGGAGGCCCCTTGCGCAGGAAGCGGTAGGCCACACCCTCGGTGGACACCTCGACGCCCGGCTGCTTGGCGTATTCCTGGATGAACTGGTGCTGGGCGTCGACTTGGCCGCCGATGGCCGGCCGGGCGTTCAACTGCGCCTGGGCCGCCCCGGAAAGGGCCAACGTCGCCGCCAGCAGGGTGGAGATTAGAAATGTGTGCCCGCGCATCAAACCGCTCCTGCGACGCTGGCCGACTTTCCCGCGTGGCCCTGATCGGGCCAAGCGGCGAACCGGCTGCCGGTTGTTCTATTCTGGACGGTGGCTTGCCCCCACCCCGCAGCTACAAGCATTACGGCTTGGGCGTGTCCCCGCGCAAGCCTTCCGGCACCGGCGCGTCGATGGGTCCGAAATTCATCATGGTGTATCCCTTGGGCAGCTCGAACAGGCCGCCGTCCTGGCGTCCGCGCTTCAGGTCCATGAGATCCAGGCGGATGGCCACGGGGCCATTGCCATCGTTGGCCGTGCCCTCGACCCGCATGTAGACGCCGTCGGCGGTTGACCAGACCTGGCCTTCGAAGCCGCCCCCCTGGTCATAGGTGCCGACGACGCGGTAGCGGACCACCGCCTCGCCTCCCAAGGTTTCCCGGCCCACAGCCTCGGACTCCAGCTGGGACAGTCGGGTCAGGTCGGGCGCCGCCTCCGGGTCCTGGGGAGATAAGGGGGCCGCCATATGTGATTCCGGCTGCAACACGAAAGCGGCGTCACGATCCGGCCGCAGGATGAGGACGGTGCTCAACCCACCGTCCCTCATCTCCCGCCGTTCCCGGCCCTGGTCATGGAAGACGCGGAGCTCCTGGCGCACGCCGTTGACGGTCAGCGTCTCCGCCGCCTGATAATCCGCCCCCATCTTGGGCAGGCCGCCATCGGGCAGATCCGCGGCGGCTTTGGATGGCCGGGGGGCTGTGGTCTTGGGCTGGGCCGACCCGGGCTGGGTGGAGGTGGGCGGCGGGGCCGCCTGGGCCAAGGCGGCCGGGAAGAGCAACAGCAGGGCGGCAAGACGGGCGAACAGCATGGGGCGGGGAGCCCTTTCGGGTGGGAAGCGATGTGGGCCGGACCCTAAAGCAGATCGCGCGAAGGCGGAATCGCCTTTACGCTTGGGACCGCTCGGGAACGCAGTCCTTATAGTTTGGTTGGCGACGCGGCCAGTTGCCCCCCCCCTCCCCGCCGCTCACCCGCAAGGAGCCCTTGCCCATCCCCAAAACCCAGGCTAATCGGGAGAGGTGTTCGAAAGGCCGCCACCTTGAAAATCCTGATCGTTGCCGCCGGGTCGCACGGGGACGTCCTGCCTTTCATCGCCCTGGGTGCGGAACTGCGACGCCGGGGGCATGATCCCCATCTCTTCGCCGTCGCCGTTTTTGAAGAGTTGGCGCGGCAGGCCGGCCTGCCCTTCACCGCGCTGGGCACCGCGGCGTTCTATGAAACACTGTTGCGCCACCCGGACCTGAACCACCCCATCCGGTCGCTGGGCATCATGGCCCGGGCGATGGACCATGGCGGCACCGAGGCATGGGGGACCCTGACGGCGACCATCGCGCCGGGACGGACCCTGATCGTCGGCAGCACACTGGCTTTCATCACCCGCTCGCTGGCGGAACGCCACGGCCTGCCCGTTGTCACCGTGCATCTGGCCCCGAGCGTGCTGCGCACCACCCACACCCTGCCGCGCCACGGTGGCCCTGTACCCGGCCCCACCGCGCCCCGTTGGGTGAAACGCCTGTTCTGGCGCCTGGTCGACGGTTTGATCGTCGCCCCCACGCTGGGCAAGGTCATCAACCGGCATCGCCGGGCGGTGGGCCTCGCGCCGGTGCGTCGGCCCATGGCCACCTGGTTGAATCAGGCCGATCTGGTCATCGGCCTGTTCCCGGAATGGTTCGCCCCACGCCAGCCGGATTGGCCGGCCACTCTGGCGCTACCAGGGTTTCCCTTGTACGACGCCCCGCCGGGGGTGGACCTGCCCCCCGCCCTGCAGGAGTTCCTGGCGGCGGGGGAGCCCCCCGTCGCCTTCACCTCCGGCACCGCCACGGCACTCGCGCTGGATTTCTTCACCACCTCCATCGCCGCCTGCGGCCTGACCGGTCGGCGGGGCGTGCTGTTGACGCGGCATGCCGACCAGGTGCCGGCCCCCCTGCCGCCGGGCCTGATCCGGGTGGACTACGCCCCTTTCAGCCAGCTGCTGCCGCGCTGCGCCGCCTTCGTTCATCACGGCGGCATCGGCACCACCAGCCAGGCCCTGGCCGCCGGCGTGCCGCAGGTGATCCGCCCCATGGCCCACGACCAGTTCGACAACGCCGCCCGGGCGACCGCGCTGGGCGTCGGGCTATCCCTGAGCACCAGGCGGTACCGGCCCGCGGCGGTGGCGGGGGCGCTGCGCCACGTCACCACCGACCCAGGCGTCAAACGCCGCTGTGCCGAGGTGGCGGCGCTGGTCAGCGCTGGCGGCGCGATCTCCGAGGCTTGTGACAGCATCCTGGCGCTGGTCGGCGGCGGCGAACCGGCGGTTCCGGCGCGTTGAAGGGCAGGATCAGCGAACCCGCCCACGAGTTCATGGCCGTTCAACCGCTTGGGCGCGACCATTGGCGATCACGGTAAAGAAACAAGCTATCCCGGGGCGATGCTTGACAACCGTTTGGCCCCCTTCCAAAGTGCCGCGCGGCGCCGTTCATGAAGGGACGCGCCGGGAAGTGTTTTCATGTCCCGGAACGGGCAGAACGCCCACCCGGCAGGATTTCCTGACCGGCCACCGGATCGGAGGGGGCACTCTCCCGCGCCCTGTTTCCATCCTCCGCTCAACTTTTGGCTCTTGGGGGTTTGCGTGTCCTTGAATATCCAGGTCCTTGTCGTCGATGACTATGCGACGATGCGGCGCATCATCAGGAACCTGCTCACGCAGATCGGCTTCACCAAGATCGACGAGGCCGCCGACGGCGCCGAGGCGCTTGCCAAGCTGCGCGCGGCCAGCTTCGGCCTGGTCATTTCCGACTGGAATATGGAACCGATGACCGGCCTGCAGCTTCTGAAGGAAGTGCGCGCCGACGTCCGTCTGAAGGGTACGCCCTTCATCATGGTGACCGCGGAATCCAAGACCGAGAACGTCGTCGCCGCCAAGGAGGCGGGCGTCAACAACTACATCGTGAAACCGTTTAACGCCGACACGCTGAAGAAAAAGATCGAGAGCGTCATCGGCGCGTTGGGATGATGCCGGTGTCGGATTTCTTTTCCGACCTGTCTGACGAGGAATACGCCCGCATCGAGGACGCGCTGCAGTCCACGGCGCGGGGTCGTGCCTTTTTGCGCATGCGGGACCGCCGGGGCCGCGTCGTCGCCATAGACGACGTCCGGCGCCTGCTGAAGGAAGCGAAGACCGGGGGCGAGGTCGACAGCTCCGGCGCCCACATCCGCATCCTGCGGCGCGAACTACAGGAAATGGCGTCGCACATCGCCCAAACGCGGCGCGAGATCGCGGCGCTGAAGCCGGACGATCCCTCGGCCAACCGCATCATGTTGGCGACCGAGGAATTGGACGCCATCCTGCAGGCGACCGAGCACGCCACCACTGAAATCCTGAACGGCGCCGAGCGCATCCAGTCGGTCGCCGACCGCCTGCGCGGCGAGTCGCCGGCCGTGGCCAGCGAACTGGACAACGAGGTCATGGAAATCATGACCGCGTGCAGCTTCCAGGACATCACCGGCCAGCGTATGACCAAGGTGGTGAACACCATGCGCTATATCGAGCGCCGGGTGCACACCATGATCGAGATTTGGGGCCTGGAGAGCGAGGCGGCCGAGGCCATCATGGACGATCCGCAGGACGTCCGGCCCGATTCCCACCTCATTCATGGGCCGGCGCTGCGCGGCGGCATCGACCAGAACATGGTCGACGCGCTGATGGACGGCGGCGGCTTCGCGCCGGTCGAGGCCCCGCCGCCCCCTGCACCCCCACCGCCACCGCCCCCCGCGCCGCCGCCAGTGCCCCCACCGCCGCCGAAGCCGGCACCCAAGCCCGCCAAGGCGCCGGAACCACCCAGCAGCGACGGCAAGTTGAGCCAAAGCGCCGTGGACGACATGTTCCCCTGATCACCAGCCCCCGGGATGCCTCAAGCGCCCCGGGGGTTTGTATTTTCCCTTTGGTGGTCTTCGGGATGAAAGATTGGCGGCGGCGGCACAACCCTGGCGACAGCATTCCAAGCATTTGCCATGCTGGAAGCCAGGATGATGTCCCCGCCAGGGCCGCGGCACCCGGGCGGCCGCCAGTGGGGTGATACGGGGCTGACAGATGAGGGCACGCGGCGCATACCGGCCCGCCGCCGGCGCGATCACCCGGCGACACACCTTGGCCATCGGCGCGGCCGCGCTGCTGCCACTGTCGGCGCGGGGCGCCCGCGCCGACAGTGGCGCCATCCGCGCGGGCGGCAACCCCGCCTGGTTCCCCTATAGCTGGGAGGAGGGGGAGCGCCTGCGCGGCCTGGGAATGGACCGGGCGGAGGCGGCGCTTGGCCACCTGGGCCTGACGGTCCTGCCCATGACCTTTGGCCGGTGGCCGCGGGCGCTGGCGGCCCTGGCCCATGGCCAAGTCGACCTGCTGGTTTCCGCCCTGTGGAACGCCGAGCGCACGGCCCAGATGCTGTACACCGCCCCCTATGCCACGGACGATGTGTGCGCCTTCGTCCGCCGACAGGACCTGGAACGATACCACGCCGTGGCTGACCTGTTCGGGCGGGTCGGCCTGGCCCCGCTGGGTAGCGCTTATGGCGCCGATATGGATGCGCTGGAGGCACGGGGCCTGAACCTGGAACGCAGCGGCACGATAACGGGCATGTTGCAACGCGTCCGCCATGCGCGGGCCGACTATTGCGTCCTGGTCCGCCAGAATGGGCTGCATCTCCTGGCAAGCTTGGACCTGGCGGACGATCTGGCGCCCCTGCCCTTTCCCCTGGCCCCCGTGCAGGTTCGCATGCTGATCACCCGCGACGGCCCCCTGGCGGGCCGGCTGGAAGCGTTGAACGGCTTGATCACCGGCGTATGACGTCACGGGCTGGGGCGAAAAACGTGTCGCGCATACTTGTCTTGGGTGGCACCCTGTCTGTATTCTCCGACGGTTAGAGCAGATCGCACGAAGGCGGAATCGCCTCTGCGCGTCAAGCTGCTCGCGGACAGTCTCAAGCGAGAGCCGCCGCCCCACCGGAAGCCCCCCCATGACCGGCAAACGCTCCCTCATCGAATTCGTCGTCGTCCTGCTGGCCTACGGCCTGCTGATGACCCTCGCCATGGTGGCGCTGAACAACGGCTGGGCCCAGGGCGGTGCCCGTACCGCGGTGGCCCTGGCGCCCATGGTGGCCTGCATCGGCATCTGGTGGGCGGTGGTCCGCCACCTGCATCGCAGTGGACCGGAAGAGGCGCGGGTGCAACTGATCGCCATCGGCTTCGCCTTCGTCGGCACGGCCTTGCTGACCTTCACCTATGGCTTCCTGGAGGTCGCGGGCTTCCCGCGCCTGTCCATGTTCGTGGTGTGGCCGCTTATGGTCCTGCTGTTGGTCGTGGGCCAAGTCCTGGGCCGCCGGCTGACGGCATCACGGGGGGAGGACCCGTCGGAGGGGGAGCGGGATGACGAGGAGTAAGGTCCGGCGGGCCCCCGGCCGTCGCCGCACCGTGTGCCAGGAGGGGCCACTGTCATGAACAACCGGCTGCGTGAAATGCGCGCCCGCTATGGCTGGACCCAGGCGGACCTGGCCCGCCGGCTTGAGGTGTCGCGCCAGACGGTCAACGCGTTGGAGACCGGGCGCTATGACCCCTCCCTGCCACTGGCCTTCCGGATTGGGCGCCTGTTCGGTCTGCCCATCGAGATGATCTTCCGCGACGATCCGTCATCCTGACGGCATGCGGGTGCGCGGGCCTTCAGGACCGGGGCCGGGGGGCCCCATCCACGAGCAGGGCGCGGGCGCCGGTGCGTAGCAGCCACGTTCCGGTGATGTAGCACAGCACCGCCAGGACCAGGCTGACGGGGATGATGCCATACCCCAGCAATTCAGCCTTTGGATCCCACGTGCCGCTGGATGTGATGCCGAATTGCAGGGTGCCTTGCCCCCGCCAGAACCCCACCTGCGCCGGCAGCACCGGTTTCAACAAGGCGATGACGGCGAACGCGCCCCCCATCATATACAGCAGGAAGGCGCCCAGGCCGGACACCAGGGACAGGGCGCTACGGCCGCCCCGGTCCAGGAGCGCCAACACCAGCGGCACGGGCGACGTGCCGGCCAACGCACCCGACAATTCGAACTCCCGCACAAAGGCGCGGGCAAAATCGTGGGGGGCGCCCAGCTTGCGCAGGGCGTCGTCCAGCGCCGCTTGGCCCTGGCCCAACCGGTCGATCAGATGGGCCTGGATTTCCATCACGATCTGCTGGCGGTCGGCCTCCGGCAGCGGGCGCAAGGCCCAGCCCAGGCGCTGAATGTAGAGCGCCGCCACCGGCGGCAACGATGATGTCCCGTCAAGACCCATGACCGCCCTCCCCCTCCAGCAGTTCGTCAGCTTCCACCAGCGTTGTCAGGGTCTGGCGGAACCCTTTCCATATTTCCCGCATTTCCGTCAGCAGGGTCAGCCCCGCCGGCGTCAACGCATAGTATTTGCGCGGATGGGTGGCACCGGCGTCGAACGCCCAGCGGGCCACCAGCTTGCCATCCCGCTCCAACCGGTTGAGCAGGGGGTAGAGCGCGCCCTCCGACACGACGGCGCCGGCGGCGGCCAGGATTTCCAGGCCATACGCCTCCCCCCGTCCGAGGATGGCCAGCACCACCAGTTCGGCCGCGCCCTTGCGCAACTGCGTCTGCCAGCTTGTGACATCCATGGGCGCACTGTTCCACATGATGCCTTGCTATGCAAGATATCGTGCTTATGAGAGGTGCGCGGCCTGGCCCCTCACGCCAAGGCGTGCGCCAGCGCCTGTAGAACCTGGGGGTTGCGGCACATGGTGACATGGGCGCCGTCCACGGCCACCACCTGGCCCAGGGGTTCCGGAACCCAGCAACTCTGCCAGGCCACCACGCCGTCATCGCGGCTATAGATGGCGGTGGTGGGCAGTGGGAGGGGCCGGGACAGGCGCTCCGGATCCAGATCCTCGGGGTAGTGGCGGGCGCAAAGGCGGATCAGCGGTTCCAACGGGCTGGCGGTGGGCAGTCGCACAGGGCTGCCGATGGTCACCACCCGGCGCACCCGGTCCGGCCGGTCCTGGGCCAGGTCGCGGGCCAATAGCCCGCCCATGCTGATGCCCACCAGATCCACCAGCGCGCCCGAGACGCCGTGGAGCTCATCCAGCCGCCGTCGCAGACCGTCTCGGGCGGCAGCGGTGGGGCCCCAGTTGATGCCTTGGCCCCATGGAACCGCCGCATGGCCGCACCGGGCCAGGAAGTCACGCAGCGGCCGGGTGAAGGCGTCGCTGGTCAGGAAGGCGGGTATGACCAGCACGGTCCGATCACCGGCCGGCTGGGGCGGCGGCGGAGCGGGATGATAGCTGGGAAGCGACCAGAGTTCCCCCCACAGACGGCGGTAGGGCGGGCGGGCGACCGCCCCGGTTCGATCGAAAACGCCTGTCAGATCCCGCATCGCCAGCCCCAACCCGCACGTCCCCGAAGGATTTGGGACATGCGGGGCACCGTCAAGCCGTCATGACCGCGGCTTATCCCAAAGGGCGACATGGACCGCCAGCGCATCGGCCAGGGCGCTGACGACACCAGACCAGTCGCCGGGCCGGGCTTGGCGGAACAGGCTGGCGGTGGGGTACCAGGGACTATCCGTCCGGCGGGTCAGCCAGCGCCATTCGGAGCCGGTGTCCAGCATCAGCCACAAGGGCCGTCCCAGACCGCCGGCCAGATGGGCCACGGCCGTGTCCATGGTGATCACCACGTCCGCCTGGGCCAGAACGGCGGCGGTGTCGGCGAAGGTGCGCAGGCCATCGGCCATGTCCAGGAAGTCCTCCCGCACGGCCATGGGCAGGTCGATCGATTCCAGATCCCGGCGGCCGTCGTCGGTCTGCACCGACACCCACCCCACCCGGCCGGCCAGGCGCGGGTCGGTCAGCAGCGGCACCAGCGGGGCCAGACGCGGCGCCCGGTGCCGATGGTAAGGGAACTGGGTGGAACCGGCCCAACTGAACGCCACCCGCAGGGGCGGCAGCGTTTCCAGAATGCCCGACCACCTTTCAACCGCGTCAGCCGGCGGCACCAGATACGGCACAGTGTCCGCCGCCCAGCCCAGCCCCGTGCCCGCCAGCGACAGCAGGGCCAGGCAGTCCGCCTGGACCCACCGTTGGCCGGGCAGGGGCGTCGGCAACGACTGTTGCAGGGTGCCGACATCGTCCACCAGACCGGACGAAGCCAGCAAATCCAGCAGGGTGGCCATGCCGCGGAAAGCCACCCGCACGCCCGCCGCCCGCAAGGGACGGGCATAGCGGATGAAATGCAGGACGTCGCCATGTCCTCGGGTGGCGGTGATGACCAGATGCAGGCCGGGACATACCGCGCCATCCCACACCGGCACATCCGCCAGGGCCGGGCCCTGGCCCGGCATGCGCGCCCGCCAGGCGAAATGCGGGGCGCCGCCGACCACATCGCCCTGTTGCAGCAGGGCCATGCCCAGCCCCTGGTGCAGGACGGCGCTGTTGGCGTCCAGGGTGGGTGGGTGCAGGGCCACGGCGGTGCGGAAGCAAGCCTCCGCTCCCTGGGGATCGCCCCGGCGCAGGGCGATGAAGCCGCCATTGGCATGGGCTTCGGCGGAGTCGGGGTCAAGGGACAGCGCGGCCGCGACCTGCTCGGCCGCCTCATCGATGCGATTGGTGTCGATCAGCGCTGCCGCGGCCGTCACGCGCAGATCGGCCCGCTCCGGTGCCGCCCGCACGGCCAGCAGAATGGGATCCAGCGCGCCGTCCGGATCATGCGCCGCCAGCCGCGCGACCGCCAGGTCGCGCCATGCCTCCACCCCGGGCGTCACCGCCGCCCGTTCGGTGGCGACGACCACCGCCTCGCGGGCCAGGCCACAGGCGCACAGGGCGCGGGCCAAATTGCCCTGGACCCGGCCCCGGTCGACGGTTGGCGGGGGGCCCTTGCCGGCGTCGGCTTGCGCCTGTTCCTGCGCCAGATGGTCCAACGCCAGTCGATAGGCGGCCGCGGCGGCGAACGGGTCACCCTGGGTGAAGCGCGCATCCCCCAAGTCGCTCAGCAGGATCCCGCGGACGCCGATGACGACCAACGCGTTGTTCAAGACCTCGGCCGCCTCCGCCGGGCGGCCCAGTTGATACAGGGCCACGGCATGGTTGCGGTGATGATCCAGCACCTGGGGGGCGTACCGGACGGCGGCCGCGAAGTGACCGATTGCCGCCTCGTCCCGGGTCTGCAGGGCCAGGACACCCAGCATGTTCCAGGCGTCGGCGTACGTCCCGTCCTCCGCCAGCGCCTCCCGGCACAGGGCTTCCGCCCCACCCAGATCGTTGATCCGCAGCCGCTGACGGGCCAGCGCCAACAGGCCGGCGGCGTCCCCCCGCGGCGGTGCGCCAGCCGCCATCTCGGGAACGACCGCCAACCGGGCCGTCACCTCCGCCACCCAAGGGGCGTCGGGCGGGGCCAAGGCCAGCGCCCGCCGCCAACTGGCCGCCGCCGCCTCGACCCGGCCCAAATCGGCCAGGACCTGGCCCAGGGAGAGGTGAAGGTCGGCCATGGTATCGAAGCGCGTCAACGCCTCGCGGATATGGGCCTCCGCCTCGGTCAGGCGGCCGGCCTGGGCCAGCGCCATGCCCAGAAGATGGGCGGCATCACCCCGGCCCGGTTCGTGCGCCAGCACCTGACGATAGATGCCCTCGGCCGCCTCCATCTTGCCGGCCTTGTGCAGGCCCACGGCATAGCGCAGCAGATCGTCGGTTTGGAATGTGTCGTTCATAGGCCCGCCGCTCTCTTCAGGGTTCGCCGTCATTCAAGATTCCCCCGGCCAAGATTCCCCCGGCCAAAAGGCCCCCGGCGAAATACTATCCGTTTTGTCGCATGATCCGGGCGAAAGGGCGTTTTGCAAGCCGGCTCGCACCCCTTATCTTCGCCCTACCCGGGAGGGGCCGGTCTGGTCCCGTCCGGACCCAACAGGAGGAAGGCCATGTCTCAATTCCGTGCTCCGTCCCCCGTCCGGCAGACCGCGTCCGCGGATGTTCCTGCCACGCCGCAGACCGCGGTAACCGTCGCGGCCGCCCTTGCCGGCGCGCTGGCGCTGGCGGCTTTCGCCGGCCCGGCGCATGCCCAGGCTACCGAGAAGTGCTACGGCGTCTCCAAGGCCGGGCAGAACAGCTGCGCCAACGCCGCCGGTACGCACTCCTGCGCCGGGCAGTCCACCAAGAACTACGATGGCCAGGACTGGAAGGCGGTGAAAGCCGGCACCTGCGCCGAGATGGGCGGCAAGACCGCGCCCTTCAATGGCACCGGCACGCCCAAGGACGGCAAGTAAGATCCGGGCGGGCGGCAGGGCTTCCGCATAGGCGGCCCTGCCGTACCCCCTTCAGGGGCATGATCCGGCACCATCCCCGTCGCGTGAACAGGCCCCCACATCATGACATTGGCAGCGTACCGCCGCACCCGGCGCCTATGGCTCTCCCGCGAAGGCTGGCAGCGGCGGCTGGTGTTCTGGGGCGGTGGTGTGTTGGTCGGCTTGGCTGCCGTCATCTTCGCCACGCTGGCGGACAAGGTGCAGGAACTGTTCACCGGCGCCATAGCCGGGCGGCCCTGGCTGCCGCTGCTGGCCACCCCGGCCGGCTTGGCGCTGTCCGCCTGGCTGACACGCGCTTATTTCCCCAACGCCGGGGGCAGCGGCATCCCGCAGGCCATCGCCGCCCGCGAACTGCGCGACCGGACGGAGCGCACGGCCCTGGTCTCCATCCGCCTGGCGGTGGGAAAGGTCATGCTGACCCTGTTGGGCCTGGCGGTCGGCGCCTCCATCGGGCGCGAAGGGCCGACGGTGCAGGTGGGCGCCTCGCTCATGCACCGTGTCGGGGCGACCTTCGGCGGGCGCTTCCCCGGCCTGCTGCTGGCCGGTGGCGCCGCTGGCGTGGCCGCCGCCTTCAACACGCCGCTGGCCGGCATCGTCTTCGCGATCGAGGAGATGGGACGTGGCTTCGACATGCGCACCGGCGCCCTGGTGCTGGCTGCGGTGACCGTGGCGGGCGCCGCCCCCCTGGCCATCCAGGGCGACTATCTCTACTTCGGCCAAAGCACGGCGCACATGGCGACGTGGCAAGACTGGGCGCTGGTGCCGCTGTGCGGGGTGCTGGGCGGCCTGGCCGGCGGCGCCTTCAGCCGCGTGGTGGTGCGCATGGCCCGGGGCGTGGGCCACTGGCCGGGCCGGGCCGGCCAGGCGGGTCGGTGGATCAAGGCCCACCCCGTTTCCTTCGCGGCCCTGTGCGGCCTGGCCATGGCCCTGTTGGGCCTAGCCACCCGCGGGGACACCTACGGCACCGGCTACAGCCAGGCCAAGGCGCTGTTGGAAGTCGCCGCCCATCCTGAGGCTGCGGCCGCCGTCTCCCCCCTGTTCGGCCCCGCCAAATGGCTGGCCACGGCGCTGTCGTCCGTCAGCGGCATCCCGGGCGGCATCTTCTCCCCCTCCCTGGCGGTGGGGGCGGGGCTGGGGGCGGAACTGGGTCACCTGCTACCCGGCGCCAACGCGGAGGTCGCGGTGCTGGTGGGCATGGTCGCCTACTTCGCCGGCGTGGTGCAGGCGCCCATCACCGCCTTCGTCATCGTGCTGGAGATGACGGGCAACCACGCCATGGCCGTACCCATCATGGCCGGCAGCCTGATCGGATGTGGCGCCGCCCGCATGATGGGGGCGGAGGCCGTCTACCACGCCCTGTCCCACGGCTTCCTGGACCGGGCGCACAAGACCATCAAGGCCCGGGGCCCCTCCGCCAACCGCTGAGCCCCCACATCCACCTTGACCGACATGCCCCGCCACGAGAGCGTCGCCAGACGGCACCCGCCCTGACCAACGGCCTATACCGGCCCCGGCGACTACGCCCGTATATTGCATACGATACGAACCGGCCGGGAGCCTTCACGCCATGATCCGATCCGTCGCCCGCGCGCTGCGCGCGCCCGTCCTGCTGAGCGCGCTGCTGGGCGGCACCCCACTGGCCAGCACGGCCGCCCTTGCCACCACCCCGGCGCCCCCCGTCACCCGCGAGGGCGACGTGTCGGTGACGGACTTCACGTTCAAGAGCGGCGAGACCCTGCCTGAGGTGCGGCTGCATTACACCACCCTGGGCACACCACACCGCGACGCCAAAGGCAACGTGGACAATGCCGTCCTGATCCTGCACGGCACCGGCGGCACCGGCGCCCAGTTCCTGCGCCCGCAGTTCAGCGATGTGCTGTTCCGGCCCGGCGGGGTGCTGGATCCCGCGCGCTACTTCATCATCCTGCCGGACGATGTCGGCCACGGCCGGTCCACCAAGCCCAGCGACGGCCTGCGCGCCCACTTCCCCAAGTACGACTACGACGACATGGTGGCGCTGGAGCATGAGTTGGTGACCAGGGGCCTGGGCGTGGACCATCTGCGCCTGGTCATGGGCACATCCATGGGCTGCATGCACGCCTTCGTCTGGGGGGAGACCTACCCCAAGGCCATGGACGCGCTGATGCCGCTGGCCTGCCTGCCGCAGACCATCGCCGGCCGCAACCGCCTGTGGCGCCAGATGGCCATCAGCGCCATCAAGGCTGATCCCGCCTGGCAGGGCGGCGACTATGTCGAGCAGCCGCGGCAAGGCCTGCGCACGGCGGCCAGCCTTCTGGTCATCGCCGGCAGCGCGCCCCTTCAAATGCAGAAGGCCTACCCCACGCGCGAAGCGGCCGATACCGCCGTGGACACCCTGACCCATGCCCAGATGGACCATGCCGACGCCAACGACCTGATCTATCAGCTGGACGCGTCGCGCACCTACGATCCGTCGCCCCGGCTGGAAACCATCACCGCCCCCGTCACCTGGATCAATTCCGGCGACGACTTCATCAATCCACCGGAATTGGCCCTGGCCGAGCAACTGGTGAAGCGCCTGCCCCACGGCCAGTTCATCCTGATCCCCGCCAGCGACCAGACCCATGGCCACGGCACCCATACCTGGGCCGCGCTGTGGCAGGACAAGCTGGCCGACCTGCTGGCCCGCACGGCGCCCAAAGGCTGAGAGTGCGATCGGTTCGGATGGAAGCGTCCGAACCGATCGCCCGACGGAACAAAGACCCTATAGGGCGTTCAGCGGAATCTTCAGATAGCGGATGCCGTTATCCTCGGGCGGGGGGAAGTGCCCCGCCCGCACATTCACCTGCACCGAGGGCAATAGCAGGCGGGGCATATCCAGACCGGCATCCCGGGCGGTCCGCAACGCCACGAAGCGGTCCTCATCCACACCATCATGCACATGGACGTTGGCCGCGCGCTGCGCCGCCACCGTGCTTTCCCAGACAAAGACGTCACGGCCCGGCGCCTTGTAGTCGTGGCCGGTGAACAGCCGCGTTTCCGGCGGCAATGCCAGGATGCGACGGATGGAGCGGTAGAGCTGCCGGGCGTCACCGCCCGGGAAATCCGTGCGGGCGGTGCCATAGTCCGGCTGGAACAAGGTATCACCGACGAAGGCGGCGTCGCCCACGCGATAGGTGACGTCGGCCGGCGTGTGACCGGGCGTATGCAACGCGGTGATGGCCAGCGATCCGAGGGGAACACCCTCGCCATCCTCAAACAGGTGGTCGAAAGGTCGCCCGTCAGCCTGAAAGGCCGGTTCCAGGTTGAAAACGCCCCGGAACACGCGCTGAACCTGGCGGACATGGGCGCCAATGCCGATCTTTCCGCCCAGCGCGGCCTGCAGGTAGGGCGCCGCCGTCAGGTGGTCGGCATGAACATGGGTTTCCAGGATCCAGTCCACGGTCAGCCCCCGGGCACGCACCGCCCCGATCAGCCGGTCCGCCGACGCGGTGGAGGTACGCCCCGATTTGGGATCGAAATCCAGCACACTGTCGATGATGGCCGCCGCCCTGGTGGCGGGATCGGCCACCAGATAACTGACGGTGTTGGTGTCGGTATCGAAAAACGCCTGAACATCGGGATGCATCACGCCCCTCCCTCACCTGGAACCGCGCAGCGGGCCGCCGGTGGCCGCCGCGCTTTTTTCGTTGGCAACGATCGCGCCAGCCGTTATATTAGTCAAGTCTAATTTAGGCATTAGGAATGTACGATGGATCAGTCGTTGCCCTTGATGGACCCGGTGGAGATGGAGGCCCGCGCCGCCCAGGCGGAGGCCTTCCTGCGGTCGCTGGCCAGCCGCCACCGGCTGATGATCCTGTGCACCCTGGTGCAGGGGGAAATGACGGTGGGCGACCTGGGCCACCGGCTGGGCCTGTCGCAATCCAACCTGTCGCAGCATCTGGCCAAGCTGCGGGACGAAGGGCTGGTCGCGCCCCGGCGTGAGGGAACCGTCATCCACTACCGCATCGGATCGGACAAGGTGGGGCCGATCCTCGGCGCGCTTTATCAACTGTTCTGCGCCCCGGAAGGCGGGGCCCCGGAGGGTGGGAAATGAGTGGTTTCACGCCCTTTGCCGCCGCCGCCGGCGGTGTGTTGATCGGCCTGGCGGCGGCCCTGCTGTGGTTGGGCATCGGCCGCATCGCCGGCATCAGCGGCATCCTTGGTGGCTTGGCGACCGCCGGGCGGGGTGACCGCGCCTGGCGCACCGCCTTTCTGATCGGACTGATGGCCGCCCCCGTCCTGTACGCCCTGACGATGGGGGTGCCGGCACGGTCAGGCCTGACCCCGTCACCCTGGCGGCTGATTCTGGGGGGATTGCTGGTCGGGGTGGGCACCCGCCTGGGCGGCGGCTGCACCAGCGGCCACGGTGTCTGCGGCCTGGCCCGCTTTTCGCGCCGATCGCTGGCGGCGACCTTGACCTTCATGGTCACCGCCATGGCGACCGTCTTCCTGTTGCGCCATGCGTTGGGAGGCTGACTGATGAAGCGTTTCGTGTTCGCGCTGGGCGCCGGCCTGCTGTTCGGCCTGGGGCTGACGATGTCCGCCATGATCTCCCCCGCGAAGGTGTTGGGTTTCCTGGATGTCGCCAAAATCCGGGCCGGCACCTGGGATCCCAGTCTGGCCCTGGTCATGGCCACCGCCATTCCGACCGCCTGGCTGGGCGTCGCCCTGGCGGGCCGGCGCGCCCGCCCGTTGGCGGACGACGCCTTCCACGGCCCCACCGCCAGGCGGGTGGACCGCCGCCTGCTGGCGGGTGCCGCGCTGTTCGGCATCGGGTGGGGTCTGGTGGGCTATTGCCCCGGCCCGGCGCTGGCGGTCCTTGCCTTGGGTCTGGTGGATCCCGATGGACGGGTCGAGACGTGGATGTTCGTGGCGGCCATGGCCGCCGGCATGGCCGGGTTCAGCCTATGGAATCGGCTGCCCACCCGGCCGCGGAATTGATGGTCATGCCCATAATCTTGATCCTGGCTTCTGGCGGCGTGGTCGGCTTCACCCTGGGGGTGGTGGGCGGCGGCGGCTCCATCCTGGCGGTGCCGCTTCTGCTTTATGTCGTTGGCATACCCGATCCCCATGTCGCCATCGGCACAAGCGCCCTTGGCGTCGCCGTCAACGCCTTCCTCAACCTGGCCCAGCATGCCCGGGCGGGAACGGTGAAATGGCCCTGCGCCGCCGTCTTCGCCGCGACCGGTGTCATCGGCGCCATGGCCGGGTCAACCCTGGGCAAGGCGGTGGACGGCGCCTGGCTGCTGTCCCTGTTCGCGCTGGTCATGATCGCGGTCGCGGTGTCCATGGTCCGGCGACGCGGGGACCTGGGCGACCCACAGGTCCACATCACCCCCGCCATCGCGGCCCGCCTGGTGGCCGTCGGCCTGGCCACGGGTTTCGTGTCGGGCTTTTTCGGCATCGGCGGTGGCTTCCTGATCGTCCCCGGACTGATGCTGGGCAGTGGCATGACCATCCTGAACGCCGTGGGGTCGTCCCTGTTCTCCGTCGGGACGTTCGGACTCGCCACCGCCGCCAACTATGCCCGCTCCGGCCTGGTGGATTGGCATGTGGCTGGCTGGTTCATACTGGGCGGCGGCCTGGGCGGGTTCGCCGGGTTGCGGGTCGCCGTGAGGCTGGCGCGGCGCAAAGCCATGCTGACGCGCGTGTTCGCCGCCATCCTGGTGCTGGTCGCCCTTTACACCCTATACCGCAGCGTCACCGCCCTGGCGGTGCCGTGAGAATGGCGGCTCAGGCCCCCGGTTGCAGCATGGGCAGCACGTCCTCGACATGCCCGTCGTTGCGCTCCCCCTCGATGGCCAGCAGCCGGACCAGGAGGGGGTAGACGTCGACGTTGGGAAACTCCGGCACCACGGCGCCACGCCTGAATGCCGGGCCATGAGCCACGAACAGGGCGCCCATCGCGGGGCTGGCCGTGTCATAGCCATGGTCCCCCAACGAGGCCGGCTTGTCCTTGTTGCGTTCCAGCGTTGCCCGCGTGGTCACCTCCCAGCCATCGTCCGCCAGGCAGAGGATGGCGGGTACCCGGTCGTTGGTGCCGTAGCGGAAGCGGGTCGGCAAATCCTGTTTGCGCCAGCATTCCATGTGCTCATGCCGGCCCAGCAGCCGGGCGGCCACCGCCGCCTGGCCGGGTGCGACACCAATGCCGGCCAGCGGGCCGGTGGTCACCACGTGCAGCGCGGCGGGATCGACCAGATCGTCCAGGATGATGCGCCGGTCCGGGCCCGTGGCCGTCATGCCATGATCGGAAACGATGACCAGATTGACCGTGTCGAACAGGCCGCGCCGCTTCAGCCCGTCCACCAGACGGGCCAGGGCCCGATCGACCAGGGCGGAGGCCGCGTCGGCCTGGGCGCTGCCCGGACCCTTCTCATGCTCCGCATGATCAACCTGGTCGAAATAGAGGGTGATGAAGGATGGCCGCTGGTCACCGGGGAGGTCCATCCAGCCAAGCACGGTGTCCACCCGCTGGTCGGGCGTCACCTTGGCATCGAACGGCTGCCAATGATCGGGGCGCACGCCTTGAACGGGCGCCTCCGATCCCGGCCAGAACATGACCCCGCTATGCCGGCCCTGCTCCTGCACGCTGACCCATAGGGGAGTCGCCTGGTTCCACCAGCGGGCATCAGCCACCGCGGTGTGGTCGTTCATGGAAAAGACGCCCAGTTCCGCATCCTCCATCGCGTTGTTCACGATGCCGTGGTGATCGGGATAGAGACCCGTCACCAGGGTGTAGTGGTTGGGAAACGTCAGCGATGGGAAAGAGGGGCGCATGGATTTGGCCCGCACGCCGTCGGCCGCCACCGCCGCCAATGTGGGCGTCGCGCCCCGATCGATCTGGTCGGCGCGGAAGCCATCGATGGACACCAGGATCACGGGCGGCGGCACGGCATCGGCAACGTAGGCCGGGGGCGGCGGGGCGGCCGCGCTGGGCAGGGGCGCGCCGTCGGGAACATCAATGCACCCGGATAGCGCCGCCATGGCCGCCATCGCCATCCCCAGGCCTGACCGCCCCCAGCGCCGAAAATACGCCCGCCCGGAATACATCCCCCGAAAATACACCATGATGATGCCGCGCCCCCGATGTCACCCGAACCACCGGTGTGACACGGGCGTCGCCCGCCCCGCCCGTCGCCCGGCATGACCCGGGATGGGCCAGCGCCGGCGACGGACTGATCAATTTCCGAGGAAGAGCCGGGCCTTGATGCCCAAGGCTAACGGCCGATCAGACCGCGGGGCGGATGGTCACCATGACCACGCCATGGGACGCAACCTCGGCCGTGTAGGCGCCTTTGACCGTGCCCTGATCCTTGGCCAACCACAGGTCGCGCACCTTCGCCGGCACCTTCGCCGGGAATCCCAGGTCGGTCCAGTTGACGGTGATCTTGGCCGGCGCGACGCCACGGTTCAACAGCACCACCGCGCGGTCGCCGCTGGCCAGCGGGCGGGCCCAGACCTCCAGGTCGCCCTGTTTGGCCACGCGACGCCCCTGGGCGCCCAGGGGATCCTGGTCCACGGCGATGACCTCGGCATTCGTCAGGATGGCCTTGGTCGCGGGCGACATGGTGGTGAGGTCGTTCCCGGCGATCAGGGGGGCCGCCATCAACGCCCACAGGCTGAAGTGCGAGCGGTATTCCGTATCGGTCATGCCGCCGTTGCCCACCTCCAGCATGTCGGGATCGTTCCAATGGCCCGGGCCGGCATAAGGGTAGAGGTCGGCCTGAAGATCCACGATGTCCATGACGCCCAGGGAATAAGTCTTCTTGCCCTGCCAGCCGTCATAGATATCGCCGGTGCTGCGCCACAGATTGCCCACGTTCTGCGCCCACAGCCAGGGCTTGGCCGTGCCCCATTCGCACATGCTGAAGACGATATCGCGGCCCGACGCCCGAAGCGCGTCACTCATCAGCGTATAGGCGGCCTTGGCATCCAGCGTGCCGGTATAGCACCAGTCGTACTTCAGGTAATCCACGCCCCACGCGGCATACTGGGCCGCGTCCTGATACTCATGCCCCAGACTGCCCGGCCGCTTGCCGCATGTCATCTTGCCGGCGTCGGAATAGATGCCGAACTTCAGGCCCTTGGAATGGATGTAGTCGGCGAGCGCCTTGAGCCCCGAGGGAAAGCGGACCGGGTCAGCCTGCATGTCGCCGTGGGCGTCGCGCCCGCCATGCCAACAGTCATCGATCACCACATATTTATAGCCGGCGCCGGCCATGCCGGTGGCGACCAGGGCATCGGCGGCTTTGCGAATGACCTCTTCATTGATTTCACAGCCGAATTTGTTCCAGGTGTTCCAGCCCATGGGTGGCGTCAGGGCCAGGCCATTGGCGGGGCGCGGCGGCTCGACATCATTGGGATCATCGGCCAACGCCGGGGGGGCCAGCAACAGCAGCGGCACGAAAAGCAAGGCAGCCAGGGCCAGAAGCACTCTGCGCATGGGGACGTTTCCTCAAGGTGACCCGCAGGGTCGTTTCTTGGACGGCCAATGCCGCCATGGCCAATTATAAGATAAATAAACCATTTTTAAAAAATTAAATTGGCGCCGGTTTCTCCCCATATGACAGAACCCCGGGGACTGCCCCCGGGGTTCTCAAACACCGCTGCTTTAGGGCAGATTGCCCAAAGGCGGCATCGCCTTTGGGCGTGAAGCTGCTCGCGGACAGACTCAGCTATAGCCGGATGTGGTTCCGATTAAACGCAGCCGGCTATAGCCCATCAGGGATGGTTACGGCCGCGGGTTGCCCGGCTGGCTGGGTGCGGCGCCGTCCGGGCTGGCCGGTGGCGGGGGCGGCGGAGCCGCTTCCTCATTGTTCTGGCCAGGATCAGACTTCTTGTGAGCCATGTGCCTGGACGCCTTCCTGGACTTGGCGGCCTTGCCCTTGTCGTCGTTCGGGTCATGGGGCGGCAGGGGCTGCACCACCGGCGGCTTTTCCGTGACCATCCCGCCCGATGGGCCGCTGGGCGAGGTGTAGGACGAACTCTGATCCGACGGCGCCGGCGGCATGGTGGAGGGGGTCCCGGTGTCGGGCTGGCCGCGATCGCCAGGCAAGGTATGGGAATTGGATGGGCTGGGTGAGGTGGCGTCCGGCGCCGGCGGGACCGTGGACGGTGTCATGCCCTGGCGGCTGGGCATGCCCATATCTTCGGACGGGACGGTCTGCGCCCAGGCGGCGACGCTCAGAACCGGAGCGGAAGCAAGGCCAGCGACCAGTGTCATCGCTGTCGCGGTGCGGGCCCAGCCCGTGGTGGTCAATTTCGTTAACATGGGTCGTCCTCCATTCCTTTCAGAAGGGTGTGACATCAAGGGGACCGCCCAATGGTGGCGAAAAAGCGTCGCCGAACCGCAAATTATGGGGTGTGGGCGGGGGTATCTCCTTTGCCCCGGCGGGGATATCGGCAAGCGCCAGGGTGGAAGCGGATATGGAAACGCCCTGGGGGACAGGAAAGTTCCACCAGGGCGTTCCCAAGGGGGGGATCACGACCTATCTAACAGCCGCTCGTGAAGGCGCCCCCCTTCAGCCATGCGGGTGAGCCGCCGGCGCATGGTGCACCACCCGATGGTGGACGTGATGCGGGGGGTGGCGATGATGATGGTGATGATGATGGTGATGATGCGCCACTCGGTGATGAACCCCCTCCGCCTGGGCGCTCCCCGCCGTCATCAGGGGCGCCAGCGCCAGACCGACGGCCAGGGTCAAGGCCGCGATCCCGCGGCGGCGCCAAGACGGGCCGGCGGATGGACCGGTGGTGGTGGGGCAGGTCAGGACAGGCATGGGTTCGATCCTTCTGACATAAACAGGGCCCGGCCACGCCGGGCACCTTCAGAAGGCAACCCAATGGTGGCGAAAAAACGCCCCCGAACGGGATTTAATGAGACCTCTCTTCTGATCCCCACGTGGATCGCCCATGGCATGGGTGGCGCCCACATCAATCCGCGCCCTTTGCCGGTCACCCGACACACCCGCGTCAGCGCCGCCCCTGCCCACCTGTCATATCGTTTGTGTCCGGACGGCGCCTATTTGCGCATTGGTCGTTCCCGTCACCATCCCATCCGCGACCGTTTGTGATAAAGGCTTTCCGATAATTTTCACTGCCCGTCGGCAAGTACGGGCTGTACTGTCAGCCCGGTTCCGATTTTCCAGGAGTGGCCATGTCCGGCGTTGAGCACCCTGCCCCCGCCATCCATCCCGAACTGAAGCGCCTGCGTGACAGCATCGATAACATCGACGCGGCCCTGATCTACATGCTGGCGGAGCGCTTCAAGTGCACCCAGCAGGTGGGCGTGCTGAAGGCCCAAATCGATCTTCCCAGCAGCGATCCAGGCCGCGAGGCGGCGCAGATTGAGCGTCTCCGCCGTCTGGCCGAGGGCGCGCACCTGGATCCGGATTTCGCGGCCAAGTTCCTGAACTTCATCATCAAGGAAGTCATCCGCCACCACGACAGCTTCCGCGCGGCGGATCCGGCCTGACATTCGGCCGGCCCCGGGCCGCGGCCGGTCAAGGACGCGGCAGCGGGTTCGGGTCATCCTTGCGGTTGGGTGGTTTCGGCGGCTCCGAATGTGGCGCTTGGGGATGCGGCGCCTGGGGACGGGGCGGCTCCGGCCGGGCCTGGGGTGGCGGCGCGTGCGGGGGTTCCGGCCGGGGCTGAGGCTCCATGTGACGCGCCGGTTCGGCCGGGGATTGCGGCCGCATTTGCGGGGTCTCCGGCCGGGGCTGGTGCTGTGGATGGGCGTCCCGCTCCACCTCCCGCTGGGGTTGAGGCCGCTCCGGCTGACGCGGCGGCTCCGCGGGGGGCCGGGGCTGGGGCTGGGGAATGGCCGGCGGTGGTGCCGCGTGCTGGACCGGCGGACCCTCGGGCCGGGCTTCTTCAGCGCGGCCCCCGTCCGGGCGGCGCCCTTCCCCATGCGGCGTCGGCGCCGGTTGCGGCTGGCCCGGACCGGCCTGTCCCGGCTGCGGATGGTCCTGGGGGTTGCCGGGGGGCGGCCCGGACCGCTCCGGCCCGGTCGGATGCACCGGCGGCGGGCCCGGTGGCTGATCATGATCGCGCAACGCCGGCAGGCCGGCGGGGGCGGAACGATCCGGGTGTAAGCCTGGCTCGTCGGGGCGCCGCTGCCCCGCCCGGAAGTCGCCCTGACGGAAGTCGCCCTGCCGCAAATCACCAGACCGGCCATCGGCGCGCGGGGTACCGTCCGGGCCCCGCCAATCCTGGTGACGGGTATCGCGCGCCTCGGGCGCCCCATCAGGCCGGAACTGGGGGCCGGGACTGGCCGGACGCGGGACGGGCCCGGCGCCATCGGGCGGGCCAGGCAGGTGCAGTCGCTGCGCCAGTTGCGGCGTCACGCCGGCGGTGGCGGCGGTGGGCAGCACCGGCGGGCGCCCCGCGACAAGGCGGGCGTTGGCGAATTGCCGTTCGTCCAGCGGGCGGGCGCCGCCATCATGACGATCCCAGGCGCGCTCTCCCGGGCGGTCCCCGGGGTGGCCCCAAGACCGTCCCCCCACCATGGCGTCCGCCGGCATCATGGAGGCGCCACGGCGGTTCACATAGTTGTTGATGGTGACGTTCACGGTGTTGTTCACGACGGTGAGGTTGCGCACCACCGGACGGTTCACATACTCAACATAGCGCGGACTGGCCCGGTACCAGGGATGATAGGGCTCTTGCCAGCCGAGCGGGCACCAGCCCACCGGGGGGTGGCCACCGACACCGATGCCCACCGCCACGCCAGCGCCGAAAAAAGCGACCAGCGCCGGAGCATAAACCGGCGGGGGCGGCGGGCCTGCGGTGATGACCGCGCCGGCCGGAGCCCAGGCCCAACGCCCGCCAATGTCCACCCAACGGCCATAGTGGAAGGGGGCGAAACCCCATGGCGCGTCGTCGATCCAGGTCCATCCCCAAGGCGCCACGAAGGCCCAGTGGCCCTGGCGATAGGGGACCCACCCCGCATCGACCTGCGGGTACCACACCTGGCCATAGTCGGGCGTGACCTGCCAACTGCCGTAGGCGGTAAGATCTTCGGCGCCCGGCATGGCGGCAATGGCCGGCGGGGTGGAGGAGCCGACCCGATCAGCCGCCAGGGCCGCCAGCAGGAAGGAATCGTGGTCAGCCGGCCGCACGCTGACATTGGGCGGGTTGTCGCCGGTGATCTCCCCCGTCTGGCCGCCGTTCAGCCGCAGCGACAGGCCGTCGCCGCTGAGTTGCGCCGTCCCCTCCAGCACGGTGACGCGGGTGGGCGTGTCACGGTCACCGGCCACGATCTCATACCGCCCCGGGGCGTTCAAAGTGACCATGCCCCGCGGCGTGCGCAGGCTGTAGCTTTCCTCAGGCAGCAAGCCGCGGATCCGCACATAGACCCGCCCCTGGGCCACGTTGGCATCCAGGGTGCGATCATCCAGCGTGTCGATGTCCAGCTCGGTGGCCCCATCCATGACCAGCCGGGTGGCGGAGACCTCCACGGTGGCGCTGGCGCCCGGCTCCGTCCACAGGGCGTTGCCGCTGGTCAGCGGATAGTTGGGGATGGCGGTGTCCCACTGCGTGGCATCGGCCGTGTGGAAGGACACGGTGCCGCGCACCCGCGCCAATCGTCCGACCCGGGCCGGCGGGTCGCCGGAATATTGGTCGCCGGCGGCGTCATAGGCTGCGGGGTCGTCCTGCGCCAAAACCCGGGTGGCGGCAAGGGGGGAAAAGGCCAGAAGGACCGCCAGCGCCGTCATGGTGCCGCGGGCCATGCCCGATCGCCGCGAGACCGGCCGCTGGGACACCATGGGTTGGAGGGGTGTTGGGGGCATGATGACAGGTTCCACCCTGGTTCGTTCAGGTCAACCCAGGCTGCGCGCCGATGGTGGCATAACTACGACGAATGATGGCCCCGATTTGGCCGGCGGGCGATTCATATTGCCCGGTCTCAAGCCCTGCGCGCAGAGTGCGGCCGCGTCAGGAAGCCTGAGGAAAAGGTCTAAGGTCATGCGGATGTCATTGGATATGGTGCGCGCCCGGTTCGAGGCGGACAATGCGGCCCTGCTGCCCCGGGTCCAGTCCTTCCTGGCGCATGTCATGCGGGCACCCGCCTCCCATGCCTGTTTCATGAACGAGTTGTCGCTGATGGAACATATGGGCAGCCACAAGATCATGGCCACCCAGCACGGCCCCGGCATGGACCAGCCCACCCTGAAACATCTGGCGGAGGAGGCGCGGCACGCCTTTTTCTTCAAGCGCCATGCCGAGGGGGTGGCCCGCCGCCCACTGGACTATGTCCAGGCCGACCTGCTGTCACCGGCCGCCGGCCGCCTGTATTTCCAAAAGCTGGATATCGCCGTGGAGCAGGCGCTGGCGGATGAGCCACCGCGATCCAAGGTGCTGTACCTGCACATGTCGCTGATCATCGAGTTCCGCGCCGTGTGGTTCTACCATCTGTATGAGACGGCGCTGCGCCAGGCCGGGTCCAAGATTTCGCTCAAAAGCCTGCTGGCCGAGGAACAGGGGCACCTGGCCGACATGGCCACCCGGTTGGCGGCGGTCGGGGCCTGGGACCCCGCCCGGCTGCAGGCCCTATGCCAGGCCGAAACCGCCCTGTTCGGCATCCTGCTGGGCCGGCTGGAACGGGCGGTGGCCCCACAGGCGGAAGCCCAGGCGGCTTAAACGGCGCCTTCCAGCAGCAAGGGCCAAGCCTGGGCGTTGCGTTCGGCAAACAGGCGCAGATGGCCGATGGCCTTGACCCCAGCCTCCGCCGGGGTGATGACGCGGTGGCGGATGGTGGCCGCCGGGTAGAAGTCAGCCAGTCGGCGCACCCGTTCCGGCGGCATCATCTCATCATCCGCAATGCCCACAAGGGTGACGGCACCTGTCATGCGGTCGGGCATTGGGTGGGGCATGGCCCGCCCCCAATCCACCCGGTAGAAGCCACGTGAGGTGCACCAGCGCCGCCATTGCCAGAACACACCCTTGGGCAGGTCGGCGCCCAGGCCTAGCAGCCGCCCGGGCAGATAGCCCCACAGCCGCGTGGCCAGCGGCCCCAGCAGGAACCAGAAGGCGATGACCGAGGGCGTGTAGCGCCACGGATGCTTGGTCCAATGCGCGGGGCCGGAAGCGACGGCGATCAGCCGCGCCACCCGCCCGGCATTGGCATGAAAGGGCAGGCACATGCCGCCGAGCGAATGGCCGACAACCCAGATCTCCGCATCCGGAAACCGGTCGCACAGATAATCCAGGGCCGCCGCCTGATCGACCACGCCCCAGACGGCCATGGTGGCGTCGGAGTGGCGGACCGGGCCGGCCGCCGAGGCGCCGAAGTCGCGATAATCATAGGTCAGCACTGCCGCGTCCCTGGCACCCGCCAGCCAGACAGCGAAGCGGGCATAGTAGTCACGCGGCACCCCCGTGGCGCCGTGTATGACGATGGCGATCTCGGGCGTTGGCACCGCCGGCGGCAGCATCAGCCGGCCAGCCAGCTGGGCGCCATCGGGCGTGGTGATCCGCACCGCCTGTTCCCCCATGGCCTGTTCCCCCGTGGCCTGCTCCTGCTTGTCCACCGGCATGTGCTCCTCCCGCCCCTCGGGCCTCGGAACCCGTTTTATGGTGATCACCATAGAATGGATATCACTAGACCGACCGACATACAATTGGCATGAAGGGGCATGCCGCGCCCGTCCGATGCCAAGAAGCATTTCGTCGATACCGCCGTGACCCTGTTCCGGCGCAAGGGCTATAATGGCGTCGGGCTGAACGAGATCATCGCCGTCAGCGGTGCGCCGAAAGGTTCGTTCTACCACCACTTCCCCGGCGGCAAGGAAGAGCTGGCGGAGGAAGCGGCCCGCCTGGCCGGCCACCGCATTGCCCGCCTGATCGACCAGGCCTTCATCGACGCGCCCACCTTCGCCGACGGCGTTCACGCCCTGGCCGACATCATCGCCGATTGGTTCGAGGCGTCGGACTGGCGTGACGGCTGCCCCGTCACCGCCCTGGTCATCGGGGCCATCCCGGACTCCACCCGCCTGTCCGCCGTGGTGGCCGAGGTGCTGGAGGATTGGGCCGCCCGCACCGCCGGCCATGCCGAGCGCCTGGGCGTCAGCGATCCGCGGGAACGGGCGGCGCGTTTTTTCATCGCGCTGGAGGGCGCCTGGCTGCTGGCCCGGGTGCAACGCACCCGTGCGCCGTTCAAACTGGCGGCGTCCATGGTCCTGTGAGACCGTTTTCCTGACAGGAAAAAGGGGCACTGCCATGCGTCTGTTGGGCTTGATCGGGGGCATGAGCTGGGAAAGCACCACCCTCTACTACCGCCATTTGAATACCATCGCCCGTGACCGGCTGGGCGGCCTGCACTCCGCCCGAGTCCTGCTGTGGTCCGTGGATTTCGCCGAAGTCGCGGACAGACAACAGGCGGGTGACTGGGCGGGCGCGGGCGCGCTGATGGCTGACGCCGCCCGTCGCTTGCAGGACGCAGGCGCGGAGGCGCTGATGATCGGCGCCAACACCATGCACAAGACGGCGGATGCCGTGCGCGCCGCCACCACCATCCCCCTGCTGCACATCGCCGACGCCACCGGCCGGGCCCTGGCCGCCGCCGGCAGCGTTCGCCCGGCCTTGCTGGCCACCCGCTACACCATGGAACAGGACTTCTACCGCGGGCACCTGGCCCAGCATTATGGCGTGGACGCCCTGGTGCCCGACGCCGCCGGCCGCGATGCCGTCCACCGCATCATTTACGAGGAGTTGTGCCGCGGCATCGTACGACCGGAATCCAAGGCGCTGATCCTGGACCAAGTGGCGCGCCTGCGTGACGGCGGGGCGGATGGCGTCATCCTGGGCTGCACGGAAATTGGTATGATCATGGATCAAGCCGACAGCGACCTGCCGGTTTTTGACACCACGCGTCTGCACGCGGAAACGGCGATGAGCTTCGCGTTAACATATTAATATATAAAACTTTTACGCCCATGGATTGCATTCCCCCATGGGCACGTTAGCATGGCGTTGGTAAGCGTCGGCTGGCGGGGTATGGGCGTTGAAGAAGTGGGCGAAGGGGGCCGTCGGCCTGGCCATCGTGGCCCTGGGCATCACCGGATGGAATCTGGTGTGTGTCACCCTGCCTGTGGCCCGAGTCCTGGATAGGGATCCGCGCAACGCGCCCGTCAGCGTGGTCGCATACCACCGGGGACTTGTTCTGCCGGACAGTCTGGTGATCGATGTCTGGGGTGCCCGCACCACCGCTGGCCCGCAGGACATGCTGCGCGCCCTGCTGCAAACGGCGGCGACGCTGGGCGGACGCACCTACGACACCGTCGTCCTGGCCTATCACGGCCGCCCCCGCTTCACCTTGCCAGGCTTCTATTTCCAGCAGTTGGGACACGATTACGACAGTGGGGAAGATACGACCAGCCTGATCCGCACCCTGCCGCAAAATGTGCGCGCCATGGACGGCAGTGCCGCGTTCGAGACCTGGACAGGGGGTATGGCCGGGGTGCAGGATCGGCAAATGGAAGACGTGCGGACCCTCAGCCGCCTGTGGTGGATGGATCGCCACAGTTCCTGAGTCGCGTTCCGCAGCCGCCGATGGATGAGCCTGGCCCCGCGCGGCTTGACGCTTCAGGACGATTCCGCCCCTCGCGCCGTCCGCCCTAGTGATCACGCGGCAGGTGGACACCACCAAAGCGTGCGGCCAATTGGGCCAGCGCGTCCGGCGCCAGGAAGGGGTCATGCGCCGTCAGCCCGGCGACCCCATAGCCATCGGCCAGGACACCCGGCGTCAACCACCACCACACCTGGTCGCGGGCGATGCCCGGATGGGCGGCCAGATAGTCGTCCGTCGCCTGATCGATGTCATCCAGCAGCGTGGGCGCCACGCCCCATTCCCGATACAGCGCCGCGATCGCCTGGCGCAGGTTGGCGGCGTTCTGCCGGCGCGCGCCCAGGATGGCCTCGACCGTGGCGGCGCCCAGGTCCGGCGGCGTCACGGTGACGCCGTCCCGGGACAGGTCGGGCAACTGGTCGCGGATGGCCGCCATCTCCTGGATCAGGCGGGCGCGCGCATCCAGCGTATCGCGCGGATCCAGGCTGTTGGTCGAATGGAACTCCACCACCGCGCCCGGGGCCACCGTCTTGCGCTGGCCGGCCAGGAAAGGCAGCAGGGCGCAAGCGGACGCGCAGCGCCCCCGCACCACCACGTCCAGGCGGCGGTCATGGATCAGGCGCGCCATTTCCAGCGCCACGGCGACATCGCCGCCGCCGGAGTCCAGCACCAGGGTCCGCGTCTCCGGCGTCAGGTGGCGGGCCAGCAGCTCCGCGTCCCCCGCCGGGTGCTCCCCGGGCAGGAAGCGGCGGGGAAGGATTTCACCCTGGAAGGCCAGGGTGGCCGCGTCCTCCCGCCGCCACGCCTTATCCTGGTAGGACTGCGACCAAGCGGGAACCGGGGCCAGTGGCGGGAGCACCATCAGGCAGGCGGCGAGCAGCAGAGCCGCGAGCGGCGCCCGCCTCACGAGGGGGGGCGGGGGCTGGCGGGGGGACGACGGCAATGGTGCATGGAGACCCTGGAATGGTTGCGGTCCGCGCATCACGGACCAAGCGCATGGAACTGACACGGTAGCTTGCTAGTCTAATCCCAGCACCCGGCCCACTGGTAGAGCGGGCAAAGGGTTTACCCCACGCAACTAGGAGAACGGCCATGGCCCAGTTGAAGCGCACCGCGAATGCCGTCTGGCACGGCACCGGCAAGGACGGCGACGGCACCCTGACGACGCAGAGCGCGACGTTGTCCAGCGTGCCCTATTCCTACATCGCCCGTTTCGGCGATGGCAAAGGCACCAATCCGGAAGAACTGATCGCCGCCGCCCACGCCGGCTGCTTCAGCATGGCCCTGGCCTTCATGCTGTCCGGGGCCGGCTTCACCCCGGACGAGATCAAGTCCGACGCCCTGCTGACCATGGAGGGCGAAGGCGCCGGCTGGCGCATCTCCGCTGTCAAGCTGACGGTGCGGGCAAAGGTCCCGGGCATCGAGCCTGGCAAGTTCCAGGACATCGCCGCCGAGGCCAAGGCCAACTGCCCGGTGTCCCGCGTGCTGAATGCGGAGATCACCCTGGACGCCGCCTTGGCTTGAGGCCGGCCCCTGCCCACAACAAAATGGGCGGGGTCTCGCGACACCCGCCCATTTTTATTGCGAAAGCGGAATGATCCTTATTCCGCCGCCTCGGTTCGGCGTGGCTGACCAGTGCGTGAGGCTTTCAGCCCCTCAGCCACCAGGAACGCCAATTCCAGCGCCTGGTTGGCGTTCAGGCGCGGATCGCAGGCGGTGTGGTAACGCTGGGCCAAGGCGTGTTCGGTGATGGCCTGGGCGCCGCCCGTGCACTCCGTCACGTCCTGGCCGGTCATCTCGAAATGCACGCCGCCGGCGTGCACGCCCTCGGCGCGGCAGGCCTCGAAGAAGCCGCGCACCTCGGCCAGGATGCGCTCGAACGGGCGCGTCTTGTAGCCGGTGGCCGACTTGATGGTGTTGCCGTGCATGGGGTCGCAGCTCCACACCACCGTGCGGCCTTCGTCCCGCACGCGGCGCAGCAGGGGCGCCAGCTTGTCCGCCACCTTGTCATGGCCCATGCGGGCGATGAGGGTCAGGCGCCCGGCCTCGTCCGCCGGGTTCAGGACGTCGATCAGGCGGATCAGGTCATCCGGGTCCGTGGTCGGGCCGCACTTGAGCCCGATGGGGTTCTTCACGCCGCGCAGGAATTCCACGTGCGCGCCATCCAGCTGGCGGGTGCGGTCGCCGATCCACAACATATGGGCCGACACGTCGTACCAGTCACCCGTGGTGCTGTCGACGCGGGTCAGCGCCTGCTCATACGGCAGCAGCAAGGCCTCATGGCTGGTGAAGAACTCCGTCTCGCGGATCTGGGCGGTGGTTTCCGCCGTGATGCCGCAGGCGGCCATGAAGGCCAGCGCCTCATCCAGCCGGTTGGCCAGATCGCGGTAGCGCTCGCCCTGCGGGCTGCGATCGACGAAACCCAGATTCCACTGGTGCACCTTCTGCAGGTCGGCGTAACCGCCCTGGGCGAAGGCGCGCAGCAGGTTCAGCGTGCTGGCCGCCTGGTTGTAGGCCTGGACCATGCGCTCCGGATCAGGCACCCGCGCCTCGGCCGTGAAGTCGAAGCCGTTGATGATGTCCCCCCGGTAGGAGGGGAGCGACACGCCGCCAATATCCTCGAGGTCGGCGGAGCGCGGCTTGGCGAACTGCCCGGCCATGCGACCGACCTTGACCACTGGCGTGGCGCCACCGAAGGTCAGCACCACCGCCATCTGGAGCATCACGCGGAAGGTGTCGCGGATGTTGTTGGGATGGAACTCGGCAAAGCTCTCGGCGCAATCGCCGCCCTGCAGCAGGAAGCTCTGGCCCTTGGCCACGCGGCCCAGATGCTCCTTCAGGCGCCGGGCCTCACCCGCGAAGACCAGCGGCGGATAATTGGCAAGGCGGGCCTCCACGGCATGCAGGCGCTGGGTGTCCGGATATGACGGCATCTGCCGCACTTCCCGAGACCGCCAGCTATCGGGCGCCCAGCGCCCCGCCTTTTCCAGTGCCATGACCCACCTCTTAAAACCCGTGAAACCGGCCGGGATTCCGGACCTCAGGTGTAGCGATCGGGGAAACCCCGACAGTCGCGGGCGGTGACGCCCTCCCAAGTCTGGCAGCAAGCCGGTCTCGTTATGTACTGCCGGATTTTATACTTTTCCAGTCTTCTAAGCCCCCCGCTGCGCATTACTGTTACCCGGCAAACGCGGTTGCCGGCCGCCGCAAGGCTTGGAACACCAGCCACCCTATCCAGATGGCCGAGCCAAGGCCTAGCCGGAATAGTATAGGCTGGAAGTCATTTTCCTGCCCAAAACGGGCTGACCGCTGGGTCGTCAAAGGCGATCGGGAGTTGCAGGCATGATGGCCCCCATGGTCCCCTTCCCCATTCGCCTGGCCAGCGCGGGCCTGTTGGCCGCCGCGGCCCTGATCGCCCGTCCGGCACCGGCTCAAGCGGCCACCACCCCAACCTATGCCGCCGGCTACTCGGCGGGCTGGTGGGCGCAATTGGGCGTGACCAACGCCATCGAGGTGGCGGCCACGGGCGGCAGCGGCGTCACCATCGGTGTGGTCGACACCGGCGTGGTCGCGACCCAGGCCGACGTCACCGGCCGGGTCGCCACCACGTCCTCATGCGCCGCCGTGGCCTTCACCTGCTCCAAGGGCTACACCGACGACAACGGCCACGGCACCGCCACCGCCGCCATCGCCGCCGGTGCCGTGACCAGCACCGGGGCGGGCATGGCCGGCTTGGCGCCCAAAGCCACCATCGTGGCGGAAAAATCCCTGAACGTGAGCGGCAGCGGCACGGACGCGGACGTGGCCAACGGCATCATCAAGGCCACCAATGCCGGCGCCCGGATCATCAACCTGTCGCTGACCTATCTGCCCACCAATGCCATCGTATCCGCCATCAATTACGCCGCCGCCAAGGGAACGGTCCTGGTGTTCGCCGGCGGAAATTCCGCGACGGTCCTGAATGGCGGTGGCAGTACCAACGGGCTGACCACGGCGGCACTGACCCACCTGGCCTTCACCGGCTCGGTCACCAGCGCCAACAAGCTCTCCAGCTTCTCCAACACCCCCGGTGCCGGCTACGCCATCGCCGGCACGACGCGGACCAGCTACGCCTCGCTGTGGTTGATGGCGCCGGGGGAAAACATCGTCGCCCCCGGCATCCAGTACGGCAGCAACGCCCTGGCCTACTGGACCGGCACCTCCATGGCCGCCCCCATGGTGTCGGGCGCCCTGGCCCTGCTGGAGGCCACCTGGCCGGTGTTGTACCGCAATGGCACCGCCACCGCCGTCCTGTTCGCGTCCGCCACCGACCTGGGCACCAAGGGCGTGGACGCGACCTTCGGCAACGGCCTGATGAACCTGACCACGGCGTTCACGCCGCTGGGCGGCTTGTCGGTGACACAGGCCAACGGCAAGTCCCTGCCGGTCACCAGCCTGACCGGAGCGCTTGTCACCGGCGGCGCCCTGGGCTCCCTGGGCAGTATCAGCGCGCAACTGGCCTCCTACACCGCCTTCGACGGCTATCAGCGCAACTTCACGGTCAACTTGAGCGGCCTGATCGCCAAGCAGCCGGTCTCCGCCTCGTCCATCACGGCGGCGCTGCCGGCCCCGACCGTCACCACCAGCAGCACCAAGTTCGCGGATGGCGGCAGCCTGACGCTGGCCTACACCGACGCCCCCCGGCTGGACTTCATGACCCGGCCGCAGCCCCTGGCACCGCGCGATGGCTACGCCGGGCACGACGGCTGGACGCTGGCCTATAGCCGGGGCGGCCTGACCCTGGCGACAGGCCAGGGCTTTCCCGGTGCCGCATCCTTCGCCCAGGCGCTGTGGGGGCAAGGCTCGGGTGCCGCGGAGGCGGCGGGCACGCTGGGTGTGTCCACGGCGCTGACCGGCCTGGCGCAGGGTGGCGGTTTCGCCGCTTTGGGCACGGATCTGGATGGCTGGCTCTCCCGGGCGCTGGGTGGCGCCCGGTTGGCGCTCAGCTGGTCGGGGGCGCCCGGCGCCGACACCGTGTCACGGCGCGACCTGCTGGGCGGCGACTGGAACCCCTGGCGTGGCCCGGTGCTGACGGGTGCCGGCTGGGACCGGCAGGCCGACGCCTTCGCCGCCGGCCTCAGCTGGGATTTGACGCGGGGCTGGAGCACCAGCCTGTCCGTCAGCCTGCTGAATGAACGGGACGGCCTGTTGGGCAGCCGCTATCGCGGTGGCGGCCTGTTGTCCCTGGGCGATCATAACGACAGCCTGTCGCTGGGCCTGGCCACCGCCGTCACGCTATGGGACGGCGGCAGCCTCATGCTGGACGCCAGCCTGGCCCGCACGGGCGCGGCCGACAGCGCCCACGGCATCATCGCCGGCATCGGGCCGCTGCTGGCCCGGTCCTACGGCCTGGCCTTGTCCCAGCGCGACGCGGTGACGGAGGGCGACAGCCTGACGGCCGCCTGGCGGCGGCCGTTGCGCGTGGTGTCCGGCACCGCGAGCCTGTTGATCACCAGCGTGGACGACCAGGGATACGCCACCACCGTGCCGACGCGGGTATCGCTGCGGCCGGATGGGGCGGAAACGGACCTGGCGCTAACCTACGCGGCGCCGCTGGCGACCGGCCGATGGGGTCAGGCCCTGACCCTGAACGGCAGCCTGGAATACCGGCAGGACGCCGGCAACATCCGGGGTCTGACCGACCAGGTGGCGCGCGTCGGTCTCAACTTTCGCTTTTAAGGCGTAGCCAACATTCATTGTGTGAAATTCAGGCCGCGGGGTGACCGGGCGCACATCGTGCCCCGTGGTTGGCCGTATCTTGGCCGCCATCCATCCCTTGTCGGAGTACACCCGATGTCGATTTCCATGTACCAGGCGTCCATCCCGGTATTCGTGCGCATTCTGGGCAACCTGTCCACCATCCTGGACAAGGGCCTGGCCCATGCCGAGGCCAAGAAGATCGACCCGTCGGTGTTCGTGAGCGCCCGCCTGGCGCCCGACATGCACCCGCTAGCCCGCCAGATCCAGATCGCCAGCGACGCCGCCAAGGGCGCGGCCGCCCGCCTGGCCGGCGTCGATGTCCCCAGTTTCCCCGATACCGAGACCACCTTTGGTGAATTGCGGGAGCGCATCGCCAAGACGGTGGACTTCCTGAAGGGCGTGACGCCGGACCAAGTCGACGGCAGCGAGGAGCGCACCATCACCCTGAAGATCAGGGGCGAGGATGTGCACTTCCCCGGGCAGGCCTTCCTGCTGTTCTTCGCCCTGCCGAACTTCTTTTTCCACGTGACCACCGCCTACGACATCCTGCGCCACAACGGCGTGGAATTGGGCAAGATGGATTTCCTGGGCCGTCCGTAACATCGGCTGGGGTCCCATGGGGAAAAGGCGGTGCCACCAGGCGCCGCCTTTTTCATGCGGCCCCTTTCGGGACGGGCCAGACGGTGGCTCCTGCCACATTCTGTTCCGGGACAAGCCCGTCTTCCGGGCCTATCTGGACCGCCTGGCCCAGCGCCCCGCCTTCCAGCGCTTCGTCCAAGCCATGGCGGCGGCCTGATCAAGGAACAGGCGGAGCGCCCCTTTTAAAGGTCAACCTCGCGGACCCTGTCGGAATCGCGACCGGGGTCGAAATTCTCACCACCAGAAAGTGCTTCAAGGAACGGCGCCAAAGAGCCGCCCCCATGCGCAAGATGGCGCCGGATAAAGGCGACGCGTTCGCGGATGGAACGGTCGGGGTCCTGTTCCAGCCGAGCCAACAGCGGCCGCCACTCTTCCCAAACGGCCCCCTTCTCACGACCCAACGCCTGGGCAAGGGTCGCCGGGGCCTGGCGTCGTCCGCAGCAGGCTCGCGTCACCCTTAGAACCGCCGAACCATCGCTGCAGGAAATCCGACGGCGCCGGTGGAACGGCCGCAAGGGCGTCGCGAACGTGTTGCCCGACGGCCACCAGCTTCTGAGGTGGCAGGTCAGCAATCAGGGATACGAGCCGCTGGACCCTGTCCATACGCACACGACCTTGCCGGAGGTCGCGTTCCAAACACCGCAGCGCGTCATCGAGGTCTTCGGGCAAATTCCACACATTCACAGGCCGCACTCCTCAAGGCTTGCGAACCACCGCGCCGCCCTTCATGACGAAGACCACATTGGCCACGGCGGCGATGTCCTGGGTGGGATCGCCGGTCACGGCCACCAGGTCGGCCAGCAGGCCGGTGTGGATACGCCCCAGCCGATCAGCCTGGCCCAGGATGTGGGCGTTAGTGGCCGTGGCGGCCGTCAGCGCCTGGGCCGGGGTCATGCCGTAGCGCACCATCCACACCAGTTCGCGCGCGTTCTCGCCGTGGGCGAAGACGCCCACGTCGCTGCCACAGCCGATGGTGACCCCCGCCTTCAGCGCGCGGCGGAAGGCGGCCTCCGCCGCCTGCATGGCCGGGGTGGGCGGGCTCTGGCCGGGGATGTAGCCTTTGAAATAGCGGCTGGTGGCCTCCGGCGCCGTCAGGGTCGGCAGGTAGGCGACGCCCCGCCGGGCCATTTCCTGGAAGGTGGCGTCGGTGCCGCCATAGCCGTGCTCGATGGTGTCCACCCCGGCCAGCACCGCCCGGCGCATGCCCTCATCCGACGCCGCGTGCGCCGCCACCGGACGGCCGGTGTCATGGGCGGCGGCGATCAGGGCCGCCATTTCCGCCTGACTGAAGGTGGGGCGGGTGCCGCCATCGGGACCGGTGCGATAGTCGGCGTAGAACTTGATCCAGTCGGCCCCGCGCGCCGCCTGGGTGCGGGCGGCCGTCGCCACGCTAGCCTCGCCGCTGGCTTCCTCCGCCCCCTGGGGCAGGTCCATGTCCTCGCGGAACTTGGTGACGGACGGGCCGTAGGCGCCGCTGGCCACGATGGCGCGGGTGGCGACGAACAGGCGGGGCCCCGGCACCAGACCATCCTCGATGGCCTTCTTCAGGCCCACGTCGGCATAGCCCGCCCCCTCCGTGCCCAGGTCGCGCAGGGTGGTGAAGCCCGCCATCAGGGTCGCCGTCGCCTGGCGGCCCGCCCGCAGCGTGCGGTAGGCCAGGCTTTCGCGCAGCACCTGGTCGTCCCACGACGCCTCGTCATACGGATGCAGGAAAAGGTGGGAGTGCAGATCGATCAGGCCGGGCAGCAGGGTGGCGCCGGGCAGGTCCAGCACCGCCGTGCCCGCCGGCACGCCCAGGGTGGCTTCCGGCCCCACCGCCTGGATATGGTCGCCCCGCACCAGTACGGCCCAGCCGGCATGGGGCGCCACCGCCTCCGCCGTCCACACCCGCGCCGGGCGGATCAGCAGCGACGCCTCCTCCGCCCGCACCACCGCCGGCGAGAGGAGAAGGCTAAGGGCCAGGCAGGCGGCGACCGCGATGAGCCGGCGCATGGGCTCAGGGCTCGTGCTTCGGGTGGGCCTTGGCGGGGCCTTCATCCTTGAAGATGCCGAATTCCGGCGTCCCGCCCTGCTTCACCCGGATGCGGTACATGCCGGTGGTGTTGAAACCCCAGGCCAGCGTGCCGTCGGGCGCCGCGGCGATGACGCCGCCGTCACCGCCCAGGGCCGTCAGACGGTGCTGGATGACCTCATCCACCGCCGCCTGCAGGCCCATGTGCCGGTACTGCACCAGGGCGCAAATCTCACGCGCCACCGTCAGGCGGATGAAGTACTCCCCAGCCCCCGTGGCCGACACGGCGCACGACTGGTTGGAGGCATAGGTGCCGGCGCCGATGATGGGGCTGTCCCCGATGCGGCCCGGCCGCTTGGCCGTCATGCCGCCGGTGGAGGTGGCGGCCGCCACGTTGCCCTTGGCGTCCACCGCCACGGCGCCCACGGTGCCGAACCGATGGGCGTCCGCCGGCTCAAAATTCCTGAGGTCCAGCAGGGTGTGCTTGTCCGGTTCCGGCGGGGCGCCCTGGGGCCGGGGCGGCACGGGCAGGCCCTTCTCCGTCAGTTCCGTCACCAGCGCCTGCCAGCGCCGCTCGGTGAAGAACCAGGCGGGGTCGGCCTGCTCCAGTCCCGCCTCCTTGGAGAAGGCGTCCGCCCCCTCGCCCGCCAGCATGACATGCGGCGTCTTTTCCATGACGGCGCGGGCCAGGCTGACCGGATGGCGGGTGTGGGTGACGGTGGCGACGGAGCCCGCCTTCAGCGTGGCCCCATCCATGATGGCGGCATCCATCTCGTTCCGGCCGGCGGCGGTGAACACGGCGCCCCGGCCGGCGTTGAACAGGGGATCGTCCTCCAGCACCTTGACCGCCGCCTCGACCGCGTCGAGCGCGCTGCCACCGGCCTTCAGCACGGCCGTGCCCGCCTCCAGCGCCGCGGTCATGCCGGCCTGATAGGCGGCGGCGGCTTCAGGCGTCAGCTTCGCCGGGTCCACCGTGCCGGCGCCGCCGTGCAGCTCAAGGGCCCATGGATGCGCCGGGGCGGAACCCTTTTCCGCCGCCAGGGCCGTGCCGCCCAGCAGCGCCCACCCCAATGCCATGCCCGCCAACATCCGCGCGCCCGTGCCGCCCATGCCCCTGTCCTTTGCCGCCGCCGTTATTCCCAACCGTCCGCCAAACAGCGGCGGTGGGCGATAGTCCCGCAACGCCGTGGCGCTGTCATCAAAAACGGATATGGGATACAGGCGCCGTTCAGCCGGCGGCCAGACGGTCGCGGGCGCTCACGAACGGGCCGGTGGGGGTGCGGGCGGCGGCGAAGGTGCCGAAGCCGATGGGCTGGGGCATGTTGACATAGACGGCCTCCATCCCGCCCTGGCGGCGGTAGGTCTCATGCCAGAAGCCGGCGCCGCCATCCTTGGCCAGGAAGTCCCGCCACCAGGTCTTGTGCGGCTCACTGCGGGTGAAGCGCTCCAGGCTTTCCAGATCGCGCCAATACTGGCGCATGCCGATGTGGCGCAGGCCGTAAATCACCCGTTCATGCGCCAGCAGGCCGTCGGGGAAGTCCTGGGCGATACGGGTCAGCCCCCGCCCCAGCCGCAGCAGCCCGAGCACGCCCCGCAGGCTGTTCACATGGAAACCCAGATAGATCACCACCAGGTCGGGATATGCCGACAGGTCGACCGAGGCGCGGCGCCCGCCCATGGGGGATGCCTTGTTGGCACCATCGGTTGGTCGCTCTTGCATGATACCCTTCGCTTCAAGTTTACTTCGTAAACATGAAACCATTTGGCCTGGGGATGTTTACAGTGTCAACCGAGAAAGCGGCCTATCATCATGGCAACCTGCGTGAGGCCCTGGTGAGGACGGCCCTCGCCTTGCTGGAGGATGGCGGGGTCGAGGCCTTGACCCTGCGGGCGGCGGCGCGCGGGGCGGGGGTGTCGGCCATGGCGCCTTACCGCCATTTCGCGGACAAGGCGGCCCTGCTGACCGCCGTGGCGGCGCAGGGCTACGCCGACCTGCGCGACCGCCTGGCCCACGCCGACGGCCAGACCGATGCCCGCCAGGCACTGGTGGAACAGGGCGTGGCCTATGTGCTGTTCGCCTACGAACGCCCGGCCCTGTTTCGTTTGATGTTCGGCGCGCCGCTGGCCGCGCCGAAGGTGGCCCCCGCTTCCGCCGATACCGCGTACGGCATTTTGGCGGCGCGCGTGGCCGGCCTAGTGCCGGAGGCGGAACGCGAGACCGCCACCATGGCCGCCTGGTCCCTGGTGCACGGCCTGGCCTGCCTGACGGTGGACGGTAGGCTGCCCCCCCCGGCGCAGGGCAATGCGCCGACGACCGAGGCCCTGGCGCGGCGGGTGACCGGCCTGTTCGCGGCGGGCTTGCCCGCTGACGGCGGCGATGCTGGACGGGGCCGCTCGCGCGGGCGATGATGCCGGCACCATCAGCCTTCCCCAATCAAGGGCGGTCCCGCCTCCATGACATCGTCCCCCGCCCCCGCCGCCACCGGATCGACCCAGTGGCTGGATCGCCGCGTCCTGACGGTGCTGTGCCTGGGCTTCGCCAGCGGCCTGCCCTATTTCCTGCTGTTCTCCACATTGTCGGCGTGGCTGACGGAATCGCATGTGACGCGCACAGCCATCGGCCTATTCGCCATGGTGCGCACGCCCTTCACCTTCAAACCGCTGTGGGCGCCGCTGATCGACCGGTTGCCCCTGCCGGTGCTGACGCGGCTGATGGGCCAGCGGCGTGGCTGGGCCTTGGTGACCCAGGCGGCCCTGATGCTGACCCTGCTGGCCATGGCGGCCTGCGACCCCGCCACCAATCTCTACTGGTTGGCGGTGGCGACCGTGGCCACCGCCTTCGCCTCCGCCAGCCAGGACATCGTCCTGGATGCCCTGCGCATCGAATTGCTGCCGGATACACACCAGCCGCAGGGGGCAGCCGCCTACATGGTGGGCTATCGCCTGGGCATGATCGTGGCTGGCGCCGGCGCCCTGTACCTGGCCAGCGTCCTGCCCTGGCCTGTCGTCTACACCATCATGGCGGCCCTGGTGGCCGTGGGCATGGTGACAGTGCTGCTGTCCAGCGAACCGGCCCGGCCACCGTCCGGCCCCCACCGCACCTTCGATGTCTGGGTGCGGGAGGCGGTGGTGGCGCCTTTCACCCGGTTCGCCACCCGGCGCGGCTGGCTTGCCATCGTGGTGTTTGTCGCCATCTACAAGCTGGGCGATGTCTATGTGAACGTCATGGCCACCACCTTCTACCTGTCGGACGGCTACACGAAGCAGGAGATCGCCACCGTCAGCAAGTTGCTGGGCATGGGCTGCGCCATCGGCGGCGCGCTGTGCGGTGGCCTGCTGGCTGGGTGGGTGGGCCAGGTGCGTGGCCTGATGCTGTGCGGCGCGCTGATGATCGTCACCAACCTGATGTACGCTTACCTGGCATCCCAACCGCACGACATCGTCCTGCTGGCCGTGGTGGTGGGGCTGGAACTGTTTGCTGGCGGCATGAGTTCCGCCGCCTTCGCGGCCTTCCTGGCACGGCTATGCGACCCCGGCTTCACCGCCACCCAGTACGCCTTGCTGTCCAGCCTGGCCACCCTGCCGCTGGACCTCCTGTCGGGCGGCAGCGGCTGGCTCGCCGACCACCTCAACTCCTGGCCGCTCTATTTCGCCGCCAGCGCCGCCATGGGGGTGCCCGGGCTGCTGCTGCTGCTGCTGCTGTCCCGTCTGGCGGACATCCACCACCGCCCGGCGGAGGATGCCGTCCCCGATCAGGGCGGATCGCGGCCCGTGCCGGCGTAGCCGCCTGGCCCTGGCGGCGTCTCCACCGTCAGCCCGCCGAGATCGATCCCAGCCTCCCCGCCCTTGGCGGCCAGACGCACGCTGCCGCCCACCAGACTGAGGGTGTGGACCGTGCCGGTGCCGTTCAGGTTCCTGTCCAACCCGGCCAGCAATCCCCGCAGATTGATGGGCCGGTCAGCGTAGAGCACGGGGTCCAGCACCCGCGTGCGCACCACCAGGCGGCCGCTGGTCAGCGAGGCCAGTAGGTCGACCTCCACCACCGCGCGGGCGGCGGTGATGGACGGCCGGTCGGGGGTCTGCGGGTTGGCCAGACTGAAATGGTGCAGGATCAGCCTGGCGGGGAAGCCCCGCCGCACCTCGGGATCAGCCCGCACCACCACGCCGCTGGCGGGGTCGTCGCTGAGCTGTGCCAGGATGGCTTGCGCGCGGCCCGGCAAATCCACGGCGAAGGGGAACACCACGACCAGCACCGCCGCCATCAGGATGATGAACACCACCAGGCGGAACAGCAGGCGAAAGGGCGCCGTGATCAGGGAAAGCATGGGGTGCGGGGCCGCCGGGCGTGGGAAATGCGGCGTGACTGTATCGGTGGCGGCAAATCCCTGCCACCATGTTCGGGGCTGTGGCGTTCAGCCGCCCCAGGGCGGAGGCCGGTCGCGTGGCTGGGCATCGGGCCCATGCTGAAAAATGCGTCATGCCCCCGGTCGAAGCCCTTGACAGCCCCTGGCCAGGTGTCCTACATGACGGCCCTCACCAACGCCGGCCTGTCCGGCGCTGGCCTATGGCAGCGTAGCTCAGTGGTAGAGCAGGGGAATCATAATCCCTTGGTCGGGGGTTCAAATCCCTCCGCTGCTACCAAATTCGGTGGTGCCTAACCCGCACCGGCCGCTTACACGAACCCTCGGGAAGACCTGCACGGCTCCCGAGGGTTTGTTGTATCCGGGCCACGCTATTGCCCCGTCATGCCCCCGCCGACGGTATTGCCCGCCGGCTCCGGCGGCTCCCCATTCATGACGCGCACGAACAGCAGCTCATCACCGTTGTCGCTGGCCAGTGTCAGGGTATCCAGGTCGCGGCCGGGATCGCGGGCGCGGGTCAGGGTGGTGGCGGTGGTCAGCACCTCCAGATAATCCTGTTCCAGCTTGGCGCGTTCCGGCGACAGGCAGACCATGCGGGTGGTGGCCGCGGGCAACACCTGCAGATACCCCCCACCCAGGGTGTAGCCGCCGCGATAGCGATTGCAGCCGGCGTTGCCCGACAGGATGTTGGCGGCGCCGTCACGGTTGAACCGGATGCTGATGGGGCCGCCATTGCCACCGGGCATCAGGGGGTAGGCCGCCCCGTTGCGCTGCTGCCAGTGCTGCAATTCCCAGCCCGTGCCGGCCAGATCCTCCGCCGAGACGTTGGATGCGGGCTTGGGCATGGAACAGCCGGCCAACACCAGGGTGGCCAGACAGACAATCGCAACGCTACGCAGCATCCTCAAGATCCTTCCCGGATGATCGGCAAACCCTTGTTCCGCATGCCGAATGTGGTGTGGACACTATGCGCGCGGGTATGCCGGGTGGCGATACCTCCTTATGATTGAACCGTCCGGCTAGGGGGCCTTGCCCTCCGGCCTATAGCCGGCCGTCCCATCGACCTGGGCATGCACCAGCCGGCTGACGCCACCCAAGGCCAGACCGTCCGCGCGGTGCGCGAAATAGCGGGGGTTCAGTTCCGACGCCCCCGAATCCTCCACCGTCGTGAAACCCAGGGCGCGCAGGTCGGGCAACAAGCTGTCGGGGGTGAAGAAGGACCGCCACGGCTCCCCCTCCGCCGCCGCGCGGTCCAGCATGGCCTGGAAGATGGGCCGCTGGCCGGGGGACAGGCGGTCGGCTGGCAGGCTGTAGTCGAAGACGATGCCGCTGCCCGCCGGAAGCCCGGCGATCAGGCGCAAGGTGTCCATGACCGCATCCCGGGTCAGGTACATGGTGACGCCCAACCAGGCGAAGAAGGCCGGCCGGTCCCAGTCAAAGCCGGCATGGGTCAGCCCGGTACTCAAGGTGTCCCGCTCCAAATCGAGGGGCGCGAAGGTGACGCCAGCCGGTGGCACGACGCCGGCATGTCGCAGCATCTCCCGCTTCCAGGCCTGCGTCGCGGGATGGTCAACCTCGATCACCCGCAGGTCGGGGTGGGGGTTGCGGTAGGCGAAGGTGTCGAGCCCCGCGCCCAGCAGAACATACTGCCCCACCCCCTGCCCCACCGCCGCGGCCAGCCCCTCCTCCGCATGGCGGCTGCGGGCGACCAGGGCCGCGCGCAGGAAGCGCGCCGGCGGCTGGCGCAGCCGCGCCTCATCGGCGCGGATGCGCCGCTCCGCGTCCGGCCCCAGGATGGGCAGGGCCACGGGGTCGGCGAACACCACGGGTGTATCCAGCACCTGATGCGCCGCCCGCAGCAGGGCGACGGCCAGGGCGGTGCGGCTGGGACGGCCTTGGTCCACCGAGATGCTCCAACTCAAGGGAAGGGAGCACACCCTATCATGGAATGATTACGCGGCGCCCACGATCCAGCCCCCGCCAAGGACGCGGTCGTCCTGGTAGAAGACGGCGGCCTGCCCAGGGGCCACGCCGAACTGGGGCTGCTCCAGGTCAACGGCGGCGCCACCCTGGCCATCGAGGAACAGGCGGGCGGCCAGGGCCGGCTGGGCGGAGCGCAACTTGACCGTGACAGGCAGCCCCTCGGCCGGGGCGTCCCCGCCCAGCCAGTTGACCTCGCGCACCGTCACCCGTGTGCGGGCCAGCGCCGCGCGCGGCCCCACCACCACCTGGGCGCTGGCCGCATCCACGCGCACGACGTAGAGGGGGTCGGTGTCGCCCCCCGGCTCCATCGCCAAGGTGGCGTTGCCGCCCAGGCCCAGGCCCTTGCGTTGGCCAACGGTGTAGTTGATCACGCCCTCATGCCGGCCCAGGACCCGGCCGTCGACATGGACGATGTCGCCCGGCGTCACGGCGCCGGGACGCAGGCGGTTCACCACCGCCGCGTAGGAGCCGTTGGGGACGAAGCAGATATCCTGGCTGTCGGGCTTGTCGGCCACCGGCAGGCGGTAGCGGTCGGCCAGGGCCCGGGTCTCCGTCTTGGGCATGCCGCCCAGGGGGAAACGCAGGAAATCCAACTGCGCCTGGGTGGTGGCGAACAGGAAGTAGCTCTGGTCCTTGGATGGGTCGGCGGCGCGGTGCAGTTCGGCGCCCCGCGCCCCCTGCACCCGCCGCACATAGTGACCGGTGGCCAGGGCCTCGGCCCCCAGATCGCGCGCCTGGTCCAGCAGGTCGCGAAACTTGACCCGCTGGTTGCAGCGCACGCAGGGGATGGGGGTTTCACCCCGCAGGTAGCTGTCGGCGAAATCCTGCATCACCGCATCGGAGAAGCGGGATTCATAGTCCAGGACATAGTGGGGAATGCCGATGGTCTCGGCCACGCGGCTGGCGTCGTAGATGTCCTGGCCGGCGCAGCAGGCGCCCTTGCGCCCCACGGCCATGCCATGGTCGTACAGTTGCAGGGTGACGCCGACCACGTCGTAGCCCTCCTCCTTCAGGAGGGCCGCGGTGACCGAGCTGTCCACCCCGCCGGACATGGCGACCACCACGCGGGTGTCGGCCGGCGCCTTATCGAAGCCTAGGGAATTCATGGCCCCGCATATGGGCCAAGATGGACCCGAGCGCAAGCGCGGCCTGGCGGTCGTCACCGCAAGGCCGGCTTGTTCGTTTTAGGGACCGCCGAAAAGGGGCCGCTTACTTGGCGCCCGGCAGCATGACGACCAGGCCGTCCAACTCCTCGGAGATGCGGATCTGGCAGCCCAGGCGCGAGGTCTTGGTCAGACCGAAGGCCAGATCCAGCATGTCCTCTTCATCTTCCTGCGCGTCGGGCAGCAGGTCGTACCATTCCGGGGCGACGACGACATGGCAGGTGGAGCAGGCCAGCGAGCCCTCGCAGGCGCCTTCCAGGTCGATGTTGTGCCGCCGCGCGACCTCCAGGATCGACAGGCCCAGCGGGGCCTCCACCTCACGGCGGGTTCCATCGGTCTCAACGAACGTCATCTTGGGCATGGCACTGGGTCGCTCTGATAAGGGTTGGCCAAGGATTAGGCGTCGCCCGGCGGCCGGTGCGGCGCCCGCCGGATCAGCCTGTCTTGGTAGAGGGCGACCGGGCGCTTGTAAAGATGGTGTCACGCATGGCGCCCGACAAAGTCCGGCACACCTGCGACCCGGCTCACCTGCGACGGCGTGGCCGCTGGCGGCGGCACGCCCGGCGCGGTATGACGCCTTCCCAGTTCCACCGAAGATCAGGGGCCCCCATGTCACCGTTCCGCTGGCTGGCCACGCCGCTGCTGGGCCTGCTTCTCATGGCGGGCATCGCCACCGCCGCGCCGAAGGGCAAGGCGACACCGCCGGTGGGTGCTGGACCGCAAGGCATCAGCGACCTGGCGCCCATAGCCCTGACATCGGGCGTCAATGAACTGAAGCGATTCAGCCCTGATGGCCGTACCGCGCTCATCGTCCGCGCCTGGCGCGACAACGGCAACGCCTGGGGCCACAACACCTATCTGGTGATGATGAAACCCACGGCGGACGGCGGCGGCATCCGCGGCGGCTGGAACCTGGTGTCGGTCGAGGCGGAAACGCCGCCGGGCGTGGCAGAGATCGTGCGCGACAGCCCGCACACCTTCGAGGACGCCATCCGGTCCGTCGTCTTCGCCCATGGCAAGGTCGACGGCAAACCCCAGACCCTGCTGCTGATCGCCACCCGCACGGTGAAAGACGCGGTGCCCGACCCGGCCCCCACCACCATCGCCATCTATCAGCTGGTCGTCAACGCCCAGGAGGACGACCCGGTCGGCGACACGGTCGACGCCTTCCACCGCATCCGCAGCTGGCAAACCAGGAAGCCCTATTGCAGCAGCGACGCCGCCCTGGCCACGGAGTTGGGCCTGCCCCGGCCGGAGGGCAGCGAGGCGCCGGACACGGCGGATGGCTGCCCATAAGGCATTCCACCAGCCTGCCCCGCCGCGCCCAAAGTCCACGCTTTCCCCGATATCCATGATGGCTTAGCCTGCGCCCAAATGGGCCCCGCGCCAGCGCGGAGGCCCCCGAGACGGACGGGGACACGGCGTATATGAAGCGAGTGATGGAGAAACGGCGCGCCCTTCGGGCCGCGCGGGCGTTGGGCGTGGCTGGATTGGCGCTGACGCTGTCCGGACCGATGACGGCGCCGGTGGCGCTGGCCCAAGGGGCGGCCCAAGGCCCGGCCCAGCAGGGCCAGGACAAGCCGTTCAACGTGGCGGAGCATTACACCAAGTACGAATACCGCATCGCCATGCGCGACGGGGTGGAGCTGTTCACCGTCGTCTACGTGCCCAAGGACCAGTCCAAGACCTATCCCTTCCTGATGGTGCGCACGCCCTATGGCGCTGGCGCCCGGGTGGGGAAGGAGCTGTGGTACGGTGTCGAGGCCTACCCCAAGCAACTGGGCCCCTCGCCAGACTTCGACCGCGCCGGCTACATCTTCGTCTTCCAGGACGTGCGCGGTCGCTACATGTCCGGCAGCAGCTGGGTGGAGATGCGGCCGCATATCGACCAGAAGAAGTCCAAGACCGACACCGATGACAGCAGCGACATGCATGACAGTGTCGATTGGCTGCTGAAGAACGTACCGGGCAACAATGGCAAGGTCGGCATCTGGGGCATCAGCTATCCGGGCTTCTTCACATCATCCAGCATCATCGACAGCCATCCGGCCATCAAGGCGGCCTCCCCCCAGGCGCCGGTGACCGACCTGTACATGGGGGACGACGCCTATCACGGCGGCGCCTACATGCTGGCCGCCAACTTCGCCTTCTATGCCGCCTTCAAGCCACAGAACAACCCCACGACGGAGCCCCGCGGCTGGTCGGATTATGATTTCGGCACCACCGACGGCTATGACTTTTACCTGAAGAAGGGCAACCTGGCCGACATCAGCGCCCTGTTCAGCAAGGAGGACGGGATCAACTGGCGTGAGATGGTGGACCACCCCACCTACGACGACTATTGGAAGCCGCGCGCCATCGCCCCGCACCTGAAGAACATCAAGGCCGCCGTGCTGACGGTGGGCGGCTGGTTCGACGCGGAGGACCTGCACGGTCCCTTCACCACCTACAACGCCATCGAGAAGCAGAACCCCGGCACGCCCAACAACCTGGTGGTGGGCCCCTGGGTTCATGGTGGCTGGGCCCGGTCCTACGGCCGCAAGCTGGGTGCCGTCGACTTCGCCTCCGACACCGGCGATTATTACCGCAAGAACATCCTCTTCCCCTTCTTCGAGCAGCATCTGAAGGGTGCGCCGGATGCCAAGCTGGCCAAGGCCACGGTGTTCGAGACAGGCACCAACGTCTGGCGCCAGTACGCGGCCTGGCCGCCCAAACAGGCGCGAACCCGCACCCTGTACCTGCAGCCGGGGGGAACCTTGGGCTGGACGGCGCCGGGACAAAATGGCGGAGCCAAGTTCGACGAGTATGTCAGCGACCCGGCCCGCCCGGTGCCCTATGTCGGATACGTCACCACCGACGTGCCCAAGGAATACATGGTGGCCGACCAGCGCTTCGCCACCACGCGGGGCGACGTGCTGACCTACCAGACGGCACCGCTGGAAAACGACGTCACCATCGTCGGCCCCGTGGTTCCCAAGCTGTTCGTCTCCACCTCCGGCACCGACAGCGACTGGGTGGTCAAGGTGATCGACGTCTATCCGCAGGAATTGCCGCCGTCGCAGTCCGGCGGCGGTGAAGGGCCGGCCGATCCCAAGAGCGACGTGCCGCCGCCCTCCGTCGACATGGGCGGATACCAGCAGCTGGTGCGCGGCGACCCGCTGCGGGGCAAGTTCCGCAACAGCTTCGAGAAGCCGGAACCGATGGTGCCGGATCAGGTCACCCCTATCCGCTATGCCCTGGCGGACATCAACCACACCTTCCGCCGCGGCCACCGCATCATGGTGCAGATCCAAAGCAGCTGGTTCCCCCTGACCGACCGCAACCCGCAGACGTTCGTCGACATCCCCAACGCCAAGCCGGGCGATTTCAAGGCGGCGCGCGAGCGGGTCTACCGCTCACCCGATTATCCGTCGGGCCTGGAGGTGCAGGTGATGCCCGGGGTGGGGGCGCCTTAAGCGCCGCCGCCGTTGCGCCGCAGGTCATCCACCAGCGGCACAATGGCCAGCATCAGCAGCAGCAGGGCCAGCGGCACCGTGACGGAGAAGCCGATCACCTTGAAGCCCAGGGCGCCCACGACGCCGCCGACGAAGAAGGTGCCGACCAGGGTGGCCAGCAGGCGCAGCTTGGCCACGTCCGCCCGCACCGCCTCCGCTTCCGGGCGGGAGCGGTTCCAGTAGAGCATCTTGCCCAACTCGATCCCGATATCCGTCACCATCCCCGTCATGTGGGTGGTGCGGATGCGGGCGCGGGAGAGCTTGGTGATGATGGCGTTCTGCAAGCCCATGATGAAGCACAGCAAGGGCACGGCCACGCCCAGGAAATGCGGGATGTGCGTCCGCAAGTCCCCGAGGACGCCGAAGGCCAGCAGCAAGGTCGCCTCAAGCGACAGGGGCAAAGCGTACAGGCTGGCGTTTTGCCGGCGCCGCCCCCAATTGATCAGAATGGCGGAGCACGCGGCACCGGCCAGGAAGGCGGCCAAGGCGCCGATGCCTGCGGCCACCAGCCCCAAGGCGCCCAACACCAGATTGTCCGCCAAGGCGGAGACCATCCCCGACATGTGCGACGTGTATTGCCCCACCACCAGGAAGCCGCCAGCGTTGGTCATGCCGGCGACGAAGCACAAGGCCACGGCAAGCTGCGCGTCGGCCTGATCGCTGCGCTCCGGCGCGATCAGGCGCCGCAGTTTGTCCAGCGGACCAGGCCCCACGCCCTCACCGGCCCTCGGCGCCGCGCCCGCATGAACGGACGACGGGCCGGCATACGACTGATCCACGCCACGCACCCCTTCGACCCTGAGGCCCCATCCGGGGGATTCGTCCCCGGCGGCGGCCGGTGGCCAATGGCCACCCGCCCCAGCATAGCGCCGGGGGATGGGGGACGATCAAGGCTGATCGTCAGGCGCCTCGGGCGGGGTGACGGCGCCCAGGGCCTCCCCCAACTGCTGGCAGAGGGCCAGGCGGTCCGCCAGCGGCGGCACGGCGGCCAGGTTGCCGCTGTGGAAGGCGGCCGAGAGGTCGACCAGGGACCCGGCGATGGCGCCGATGACGCCCAGGGTCGCCTGTTCCAACTGGTCCTCATCCACCGGGGCGTCATCGTGCAAGGCGGCCACCTGGGCCGCGAGATCGGCCATGTCGGCGTCCTCCGGCCCCTTGCCCACGGTGCCGGGCAGGTCGCCCTGGGGCCATATCAGGTTCAGCAGATAGCGGGCGCGGGAGGCCGGGTCGCGCAGGGTGACGTAGGCGTGATCCACCGCCTGGCGGTAGCGCTCGGCCATTGCCTGTTCCTGAACCCCCCGCGTCTTCAGGCGATCCGGATCCAGGATGCGGCTGAAACCCGCCCGCTGGCGGTCCAGCACCGCGCGCTCCACATCGAAGCGCCGCTCAATGTTCAAGCGCGCGAAGGCGTCCAGATCCGCCGGTGGCTGGATGGAACCGCAGTTGTGGCAGAACAGGGCCCGCCCCGAGACTGGCTTGCCACAAGCCCAACAATCGCCCATGCCCCCCGGAATCACTCCGGAAACACCCTGGGGGGCATTGTCCCCCTCCACACCATCGGCCATGCGCCGCCTACCCCTGTTCCGTACGCCCGGTTCCATACGCCTACCCGGACGCCCACCGGGGCGCAACCCTACTGCTGCCGCGCCGTCTGGGAAATGACAGACTGCCTATCCTGAGGCGATAGGTCCTGCTGCGCCACCGGCGCCGGAGCCCGACGCGCATGCAGGGATATCCAGGTCGTGGCGAAACGCTCGACCTCCGCCGCGGTCGTCGACCAGCCCAGGCTGACGCGGATGGCGGCCCCCGCCAGGTCGGGGCCCAGGCCCATGGCCGCCAGCACGTGCGACGCCGCGACCTTGCCACTGGAACAGGCCGAGCCGCTGCTGACGGCGAAGCCCGCCAGGTCCAGGGCCATGACCTGCGTCTCCCCGCGCCAACCCGGGGTCACCAGGCAACTGGTGTTGGCCACCCGCGCGGCGCCGGCGCCGGCGACGACCAGGCCCGGCGCGGCGGCGCGCAGGCAAGCCTCTAGCCCGTCACGCAGGGCGGCCAGGTGGCTGAACGCCTCGACATCGCAGGCGGCGGCGGCGGCACCGAAACCGACGATGCCGGCCACATTCTCCGTCCCCGCCCGGCGGCGACGCTCCTGCCCTCCGCCCCGCAGCAGGGGGGCGAGCGGCGCGCCATCACGCGCGGCCAGCGCCCCGACACCCTGGGGGCCGCCGATCTTATGGGCGGAAACGGTCAGGTAATCGGGCGCGATGGCCCCCCAATCCCATGCCAAGCGACCGACAGCCTGGCTGGCGTCGCAATGGAACAGCGCGCCGAAACGCCGGGCGAGGGCCGCCACCTCAGCCACCGGCTGGATGACGCCCGTCTCGTTGTTCACCGCCATCAGGGAGAGGAAAGCGGGACGGCCGGCCCCGGCCAGCGCCGCTTCCAGGGCCGCGAGGTCGACGACGCCGTCGGCGGTGACGGGGCAGCGGAGGGCAGCGGGAGCGGCCTCCAGCACGCTGGCATGCTCGATGGCGCTGGTGATCAGCGGCCGATCACCGGCGCTGGCCAACGCCAGGGCGTTGGCCTCCGTCCCACCGCCGGTGAAAACCAGGGTGGCCGGGGGCAGGCTCAGCAGGGCCGCCAGCTGACGCCGGGCGACTTCCACCCGCCGCCGGGCCTCGCGACCCTGGGCATGGACGGACGACGGGTTGCCCGGCTGGGACAACACCTCGACCATGGCCGCCACCGCCTGCGGGCGGGGCGGGCAGGTGCCGTTATGGTCGAGATAGATCGACGCCATGGGCACACCTAAGGCAGGAACCGGGAAGGGGGCTGGAAGCGGAACCGCTCAGCAGGGCGGCCGGCCGCCCTTGCCGCAATCCTCATCAAGGACGGCGGTCGGGACTAAAGGGACGGTGGGGGCCGCCTGCTCCAATTCCTCGATGCGGCGACTGAGCGTGCTGACCTGATCGGTCAGGGCCTGCAGCGCGCGGGCCACCGGGTCCGGCATGTTGTTGCAGGGCGTGCCGTAGGCCAGGAACTGGTCCTTTTCCGTCTTGGCCCTGGCCGTCACGGCGCGGGCGGGTATGCCCACCATGGTGGCGCCCGGCGACACGTCGGCCACGACCACGGCGTTCGCGCCAATGCGGGCACCCGCGCCAATGGTGATGGCGCCTAGGATCTTGGCCCCGGCGCCGATGATGACATTGTCGCCCACGGTGGGATGGCGCTTGCCCTTGCTGAGCGAGGTGCCGCCCAGCGTGACCGCATGATAGAGGTGGACGTTGCGGCCGATCTCCGCCGTCTCGCCGATCACCACGCCCATGCCGTGGTCGATGAAGAAACCGTCGCCGATGGTGGCGCCAGGGTGGATTTCAATGCCGGTGCCCATGCGCGCCAGGTGCGAAATGAACCGGCCCAGGGTGGGCCAGCCATGACGCCAGCAATGGTTGGCCACCCGGTACAGCAACACCGCATGTAGGCCTGGATAGCACAGCAGAACCTCCAGGGTGGAGCGTGCAGCCGGGTCGCGGGCCTTGATTCCCTCGATCTCTTCTTGAAGACGCTTGAACACCGATGCGCTCGCTGTGGTATAAATCGCGCCCGGAATGGTCGTTCTGCCATCAAATGCAGCCTGACCGTCCCGAGAAACGGGGGGTCAGATTGTTCGATGCGTCCGCACATGGCTCCAGGAGGCCCAGCCTTGCGATATAAGATCGCCTGCTTGCCGGGTCAAGCGCAGCCAGCGTCGACGGTCATTATCCCGCCGTTTCCCCCCCATGCGGCCCCCACCGGTACGGCCCCCGGCGACATGAGCCGGGGTCCCCAGACAGCAGCGGAAACGGAGCACGATGCCTGAAGTCATCATCAATGGACCGGCCGGCCGGATCGAGGGACGCTACCTTCACGGCAAGTCGACCAACGCCCCCATCGCCCTGCTGCTGCATCCGCACCCGCAGTACGGCGGGACCATGAACAACAAGGTGGTCTACACCCTGTTCCACGCGTTCGCGCAGCGGGGTTTTTCCTGCCTGCGCTTCAACTTCCGCGGCGTCGGCCGCAGCCAGGGCACCTACGACAGGGGCGAGGGGGAGTTGTCGGACGCCGCGTCGGCGCTGGACTGGCTGCAGACCTACAACCCCAACGCCACGGCGTGCTGGATCGGCGGCTTTTCCTTCGGCGCCTGGATCGGGATGCAGTTGCTGATGCGCCGGCCGGAGATCGACGGCTTCGTCTCGGTGGCCCCGCCGGCCAACATGTTCGACTTCAGCTTCCTGGCGCCTTGCCCTTCCTCCGGCCTCATCGTCCATGGCGACAAGGATGAGTTGGTGCCGGACGCGGCGGTGACCAAGCTGGTCAACAAGCTGTCGAATCAGCGCGACATCAAGATCGACTTCAAGAAAGTCGAGGGCGCCAACCACTTCTTCAACGATCGCTCCGATGTGTTGAACGATGTGGTCGGCACCTACCTGGATGCCAACCTGGGCAAGACGCTTGCGGCCGAGTAAGGCTGACCTCCCCTCTCGCCACGCCCCCGTCCGCCGCGGAAGACGCGCCGTCAAGGCCGTCTTCTGGGCGGCGATCCTGACCCTCTGCGGCGCACCGGCGGCGCGGGCCGTGATTGACGAGGCCAGCCCGGCCACACCGACCCTGGTCATGGTGTTCGCGGAGCAGCCGCCGATACTCAATTGGAACCGGGAGACGCAGCAGCCCTATGGCTCGCTGGTCGACCTGATGACCCGGGTGGCCGCCCGCGCCGGGCTCACCCTGCTCTGGCAGGAACCCTGGGCGCGGCGGCGCCTGCTGACAGACCTGGACGCCGGCCGCCAGCCCCTGTGCGCGCTGAACTGGGCGCTGACCCCAGACCGGGCCACCAGGTTCAAATTCACCGAGCCGCTGGGGCCGGCGCCGGACTGGGTGCTGCTGGTCCGGGCCAACGATAGCCGCATCGGCGCCACTCCCACGCTGGACAGCCTTCTGGCCCGACCGGACCTGGTCTTCGGCTTTTCCGACGGGTCTTGGGCGGACGAACGCTATGTCCGTCCAGAGATGGATAGACGGCGGACGGGGACGGAACCCGTCGCGGACGCCCCCAACCGCGAACGGGTGCGGGCCGGCCTCAGCACACTCGTCGCCATGGTGCACCGGGGGCGGATCGATTACACCCTGGTCGACCGGCGCAGCATGGACCGGATCCTCGCGGAACGTCATATCCCCCCAGCCGACCTGCGGGCCATTCCGGCGCCCGGGAGCGGCCCCAGCCAGCCGGGCCGCGTCATGTGCAGCCGGTCCACCGCGGCCACGGTCATCGATCGCCTGAACCAAGCCATCGCCGAGGAGGCCCGCCTGCCCCTGGCGGAGGACTGAACCGGCCGGCACCCCCTGGACGCGATGATGCCAACTGGTTTTACGGCGTCAGGGGATGTGATAACAGACGTCTTCCCTTTCGACTGACGTTCCAAGCCGGCAGAGTCCCATCCATGACCAGCGCGTCCGCCTACACCCCCAAGTCCGATTTCCTGCGTACCATGACGGAGCGCGGGTTCTTCCACCAGTGCACCGATCTGGAGGCGCTGGACGCCGCCTTCCTGGCCGGGCCGGTGACCGGCTATATCGGCTTCGACGCCACGGCGGACAGCCTGCACGTCGGCAGCCTGGTCCAGATCATGATCCTGCGCTGGATGCAGAAGACGGGCCACCGTCCCATCGCCCTGATGGGCGGCGGCACCACCAAGATCGGCGACCCGTCGGGCAAGGACGAATCCCGCCAATTGCTGACCAACGACAGCATCGCCCAGAACATCGTCGGCATCCGCAAGCCCATGGACCGGCTGCTGGATTTCAATGACGGCCCCAACGGCGCCATCCTGGCGAACAACGCCGACTGGCTGGACGAGCTGGCCTACATCCCGTTCCTGCGCGACGTGGGCCGCCACTTCACCATCAACCGCATGCTGACCTTCGATTCCGTGAAGCTGCGGCTGGACCGGGAACAGCCGCTGACCTTCCTGGAATTCAACTACATGATCCTGCAGGCCTACGACTTCGTGGAGTTGAACCGCCGCTATGGCTGTCAGCTGCAATGCGGCGGGTCTGACCAGTGGGGCAACATCGTCAACGGCGTGGAGCTGGGCCGGCGCGTGTCGCAGGCGGCCCTGTTCGGGCTGACCGCCCCGCTGCTGACCACCGCGTCCGGCGCCAAGATGGGCAAGACCGCCAACGGCGCCGTCTGGCTGAACGCCGAGCGCCTGTCCGACTGGGACTTCTGGCAATACTGGCGCAATACCGAGGACGCGGACGTGGGCCGCTTCCTGCGCCTGTTCACCGAGCTGCCGCTGGAAGAGATCGCCCGCCTGGAGGCGCTGCAGGGGTCGGAGATCAATGAGGCCAAGAAGATCCTGGCCAATGCCGTCACCGCCCTCATGCGGGGCGAGGAGGCGGGGGCCGCCGCCGCCGAGACCGCCCGCCAGACCTTCGAACAGGGCGCCACGGCCGAAGGCCTGCCCAGCATCGACGTCGGCCTGGCCGAGCTGGAGGAAGGCATCCCCGCCTATGCCCTGCTGCTGCGCTCCGGTCTGGCCGGCAGCAATGGCGAGGCCCGGCGCCTGATCAAGGGCGGCGGCGCCAAGGTCAACGACATCCGCATCGCCGACGAGCAAGCCAAGGTCACCACCGCCGACATCACCGACGGGGACATCATCAAGCTGTCGTCCGGCAAGAAGCACCACGCCCTGGTGAAGGTCGCGCGCTGATGACCGCCCAGGGGAACCGCTTGGGCATGACCCTGCGCCTGGTGCTGCTGGGCATGGCCGTCTGCGTCGCCCTGTTCGGCACCCTGGGCGTCGTCGTCGGCTTGCGGATCACGGCCGGCTTGCTGGGCCTGGGTTTCCTGGCGGCGCTGCTGCGGGTGTGGACCAAGGTGCGGCCCGACCGGCGCCTGCGCGCCACCCTGCGGCTGGTGCTGTTCTCCGCGCTCATCCTGGTGCTGATCGAGCGGCTGGCGGTATTGGGCGGCTATGGCGTGCAACTCCATGAGGGCCTGCGCATGGCCTTCGGCCTGGCGCTTTAAGACACCCGCCTGTCCTTAGGACTCACGCCCCACCGGCATTGGTGGGCGCGCCCATCCGAAGGGGGTAAGCGCCGCGCCTTGCGGGCTGGCACGAACGTGCCAGACTAAAGGCTTAAACCACGGGGGCGTGGACGGCGGGCCGGGGCGGCCGCCGGGCGGGGTATCGATACGGGGCGTCATGTCGGGGGACGACATCAGCCAGGCGACGATCGGCGACACGGTCGATGCGCCTGCCAGCCAGGCCGGGAGGGCTCAGGTCACCGAGCCACCGCCTGAAGCGATTCCGATGGGCACGCGTCCCGCCGGCCCCACCGCCCGCGCCGTCTACCGCCTGCGGGCCACCATGGGCCGCCGCGCCGCCCTCGCCTGGACCTTGGCGACACTGTGGCTTGCCGCCTTCTGGATGCGGATCGGCCCTGCCGTGGGCGGCCACGGCCGGGCCGCGTGGCACCAGGCGACCTTGGCCATGACGCTGACCGCCCCCCAAGCCGTCGCCGGGACCCTGCGCCACCTGCGCGACCGCGCCCTGGACCATGCGGCGCGGCGCATGCGGACGATGCCACCGTCCGGCGCCCGCCGGCGCCTCCACCACCTGTGGGCCGCCACCGCCGTGCGTCTGGGCTATGCCCTGGACCATCAGGCCAGCCGCCTGACCTGGCGCCTTGCCCGCGCGCTGCGGGCTTTGGAACGGGAGCACACGACGGCACCCGGCCGCCCCCGGCCGCTTCCCCCGCGCCCGGCACCCCGGGCGGGGTGGATGCGTTGGCTGGGGGGCGCGGCGTGGGCGATGCTGGAATGGCTGGCGCACGCCCTGGACCAGATCGGCGTCTTGATCGGGCGAGGCCTGACGGCGACGTTGCGCACCGGTCGAAGCGGCGCCCGACACCTGCTTCGGCACGGCAGGGCGCTGGGACGGCAGGGGGCCATGATCCTGCGGCGGGGGCACACTCGCGGGACGGCGCTGGCGCACGCCGCCTTGCGGCGCGTGCGGCACGGCCCGACATCGTGGCGGCCCCCGCGCTGGATGGCCGCACAGGCGCTGGTGCCGCGCGCGGCGCGGCTCCGGCTGGCTGGCGGCCTGATCGACGGACGCGGCACCTTGCGTCGGGCGGGGGGGGCCGCGCTGTCCCGCCTGCGCCGATATCCCTGGCGACGGCTGGGTGCCCGGCTGCTGGTGCCGGCGCAATGCGCCGCCTGCATCATCTTCGGCGTCAGTCTCATGCGGCGGGGCGACATGGTGCACATGCTGGCCGGGGGCCTGCTGGTCACGGCCTTCGTGCTGATGGCGGTCGTCTACGCCTGGATGCAGATGCACCCGCCCAAGGCGGGAACCGAGGGGGACCCGGCGCCCAATCCCGCCGCCGCCCAGGTCCCCACCAGCCCTTCTCTTGAGCCCGCCCTCATGGCCACCGCGATGCCGTCGTCCGCGCCGGAAGCCCCCGTCCCGGCAACGGGCGTCCCGGCAGCCGGCGTCCCGACGGGGGGCGTTCCGGCGGTGGACGTTCCTGTGGACACGATCGCCGCGCCGGTGGCCGCCGCCGGGCCAGGCCAGCCCCGGCGCAAGCGCTCGCGACGCAAGGCCACCGCCGACGCGTCACCGCCGACTCTGACCAGCGAGCTGCGGCCCGGCGTGTGACGCGCCACAAGCGACAGGGGTAAATGGCCCCATCCCATCACCCCATAATGGCGTTGCTTTGCCCCCCACATCGCTTACGATGCGCGATAATGCCCTGATAAACAGGCATAAACGGACGCGGGGGATTTTTGACGATGCTGCAGATAGATGGTCTGGCCCACACCTACGCCAACGGGGTGCAGGCGCTGCGTGGGCTGACGCTGGACATTCCCCGGGGCATGTTCGGACTGTTGGGGCCCAATGGCGCCGGCAAGTCCACGCTGATGCGCACCATCGCCACCCTGCAGCAGCCCACCGCCGGCCGCATCACCTTCGACGGCATCGACGTGCTGGCCGAACCGCAGCGCCTGCGCCAGGCGCTGGGCTACCTGCCACAGGAGTTCAGCGTCTATCCCCGCGTCTCGGCGGAGGACATGCTGGACCACCTGGCCGTGCTGAAGGGCCTGGCCGACAAGGCCACCCGCCGGGAGCAGGTGGCGGCCCTGCTGCACCAGACCAACCTGTATGACGTGCGCAAGAAGGCCCTGTCCGGCTTTTCCGGCGGCATGCGCCAGCGTTTCGGCATCGCCCAGGCCCTGCTGGGCGACCCCCGGCTGATCATCGTGGATGAGCCCACCGCCGGCCTGGATCCGGAGGAGCGCAACCGCTTCCACGGCCTGCTGTCGGAGATTGGCGAGAACGTGGTGGTCATCCTGTCCACCCACATCGTCGACGACGTGGCCGATCTGTGCCCGCGCATGGCCATCATCGAGGGGGGGCAGATCGTGGCCCAGGGCGAACCCGCCGCCCTGATCGAGGGCATGCGTGGCCGCATCTGGCGCAAGGTGGTCGCCAAGGCGGAGGTGGAGGCCCACCGCCAAGCCCACCAGGTCATCGCCACCCGCCTGGTGGGCGGCCGCAGCGTCCTGCACGCCCTGGCCGACGCCCACCCCGGCGATGGATTCGAGCCGGTGCCGGGCGACCTGGAGGATGTCTATTTCGCGGCCCTGTACCAGCGGCGTCATCCCGCGGCGCTGGCCGCCTGATCCCCCTCCCCGCCCTTTCGCCAACGGACAGGTCCGCTCCCATGGCCGCGCTGTGTCTTCTTGCCCGTATCGCCTGGTTCGAGCTGCGCTATCAGCTGCGCCAGCCGGCGTTGATCATCAATTTCCTCATCTTCTTCCTCATGACCTTCCTGGCCACCACGGTGGATCAGATCCAGGTGGGCGGCCGCAGCAACGGCGTCCATATGGACAGCCCCTTCGTCGTGCTGCAGATCGCCGCCATCCTCAGCCTGTTCGCCATGACCGTGGGCCTGCGTGGCCTGACCGACCCGGTGTTGCGCGACGCTGACACCGGCATGGCCGGCATGGTGGGGGCGACGCCGGTGCCGCGCCCCCTGCTGTTGACGGGGCGGCTGCTGGGCGCGTTCGTGGCCTGCGCCATCGCCGTGTCGTCCTGCCAGTGGGGCATCGTCCTGGGCCGCCTGGCCTGGTGGGTGGATCCGGAGCATTTCGGCGCTTTCCGGCCCCTGGACTATATGTACGCCCTGGGCCTGTTCAGCCTGCCCAACCTGCTGGTGACCGGCGCCCTGTTCTTCAGCGTGGCCGCCTTCACCCGCCGGCAGATGGCGACCTACATCGTCATGATCGCCCTGATCGCCGTCTACGCCGGCACCAGCAGCGCCCTGGGTGAGCCCGCGTATCGCGCGCTGGCGGGATATATCGATCCCTTCGGCCTGGCGCCGTATGCCAACGTCACCCGGTACTGGACGGTGGTTGAGCGCAACAGCCAACTGCCGGCGCTGACCAGCGCCCTGCTGGTCAACCGCGCCATTTGGATCAGCGTGGGCTTGGCCCTGGTCGGCATCGGCTTGGCCGGCGACCGCTGGGCGACGCGCCGCGGCCCCCTTCCGGCAGCCGCCGCCAAACCGGCCCCGGACATCCCGTCCGCGCCGCCACCCTTGCGGCCGGTGGCCCCCCATCTGGGCCTTCATGCCGCATGGACCATGGCGCGCCGGCGCCTGGGGTTCGAGGTCGGTGCCACGCTGCGCAGCCCCAGCTTCTGGATCCTGCTGACCCTCAGCATCATCAACATGGTGGCAGCGCTGCTGACACAGAACAAATGGTACGGCATCCCGGCATACCCGGTGACGCGACTGATGGTGGAACTGATCCTGGGCACCTTCACCATCGCGCCGCTGGCCATCGCCAGCTACTACACGGGCGAACTGGTATGGCGGGAACGCCAGGCCGGCATGGCCGATATCCTGGGTGCCACGCCAGCCCCGGGCTGGGTCTTCACCGTGTCCAAGTTCCTGACGGTGGCCATGGTGCTGGCCGGCCTGTGGCTGGTGGCCATCCTGCCGGCGGTGGCGGTGCAGATCGCCCGTGGCCCCGTGACCATCGAGCCCGGACTGTACCTGACACCCCTGCTGGGCATGGCTTTCCCCGACATGCTGATCGTGGCGGCGCTGACCCTGTTCGCCCAGGTGCTGTCGCCCAACAAGTTCGTCGGTTACGCCATCATGGTTGTCTACACCGTGCTTCTGCTGGTGGCGCAGCGCCTGGGTCTGGAGGACAACCTGCTGCTCTATGGCGGGGCGCCCGACCTGCGGCTGTCGGACATGAACGGCTACGGCCACTTCCTGACCGCCCATACCTGGTTCAACATCTATTGGGGCGCGGCGGCCCTGCTGCTGCTGCTGCTGACACACCTGCTGTGGCCGCGCAGCCGCGCACTGACCTGGCGCGACCGGGGCCGGGCCCTGGTGACCGGCTGGACCCTTCCCACCGGCGCCCTGGCCGGCCTGCTGGTCCTGGCCTTCATCGGCAGCGGCGTATGGATCCACCACAACACTCACGTCCTGAACACCTTCCGCACCCAAGACGGGGAGGAGGCCAGGCAAGTGGCGCTGGAACAGGCCTACCGCCAATACGAGACACTGCCACAACCGCGAATCACCAAGGTGGCGGTGGATGTGGACCTCTACCCCGACGTCCAGGGCTTCGACGCCCGGGGCCGCTATACCCTGGAGAACCGCACCGGCGCCCCCTTGTCACAAGTGCATATGGCGGTGCCACCCGACATCGTGGTGGAGAAGGCGGCGCTTGAAGGTGGGCGGCTGACCACCGAAGACCACACCCTGAACTACTACATCTTCACCCTGGACCAACCGCTGGCGCCCGGCGACCACCGGCAGCTGGACTTCAGCCTCAGCCAGCGCCATCCCGGCTTCACCAACCGCGCCAGCGCGCCCCTGGTGGTGGATAACGGCAGCTTCATCGGCTATGGCCGCGCGCTGCCCATCATCGGCCTGGACCAGCGCCTGCTGTTGCAGGACAAATTCCGGCGGCGCAAGAACGGCCTGCCCCCGATCGACCGCCTGCCCAAGCTGGAGGACCAGAGCCAGTGGGCGGTGTCGGACCTGGGGCGGGACGCCGACATGGTGGATTTCGAGACCACCATCTCCACCGTGCCGGACCAGACCGCCATCGCCCCCGGCTATCTGGAGAAGGAATGGACGGCCAAGGATGCGGAGGGCTGCGACCGCCGCTACTTCCACTATCGCTCGGACAGCCCCATCGCCCATTTCGAATCCTGGCTGTCCGCCCGCTACGCCGTGGCGCGCGACCATTGGGGCGAGGGCGATCACGCCGTGGACCTGGCTGTCTATTACCACCAGCCCCACGCCTGGAATGTGGCCCGCATGATGGAAGGCATGAAGCGGGCGCTGACCTATGCCAGCGACAGCTTCGGTCCCTATCAGCACCGGCAGTTGCGGGTGCTGGAGTTTCCCGACTACAGCCGCTTCGCCCAGAGTTTCCCCAACACCGTGCCTTATTCAGAGGGCATCGGTTTCGTCTCCGACCTGCGGGACAAGAGCAAGATCGACGCCGTGTTCTACGTGACGGCGCATGAGGTGGCGCACCAGTGGTGGGGCCACCAGTTGGTGGCCGCCAACGTCCAGGGCAACACCCTGCTGGTGGAAAGCCTGGCGCAGTACACCGCCCTGATGGTCATGGAACATGAATATGGCCCCAACCAGATCCGCAAATTCCTGAAGTATGAGCTGGACCGCTATCTGGCCGCGCGTGGCCGCGAGGAGTTGGAGGAACTGCCGCTGGTGCGGGTTGAGGGGCAGGGCTACATCCACTATCAGAAGGGCTCGCTGGCCATGTACGCGCTGAAGGATTATCTGGGCGAGGATGTGGTGAACCGGGCGCTGGCCCGCCTGCTGAAGGAAAGCAAGGCGCGCACCGACCGCTACGCCCTGTCCACCGACCTGGTGGCGGCGTTGAAGGCGGAGGCGCCGGACCAGGCGGACCTGATCAGCGACATGCTGGAAAAGATCGTGCTGTATGATCTGAAGGTCGTGCGTTCCGATGTCGAGGCCCTGCCCGATGGCCGCTTCAAGGTCAACTTAACGGTCAGCGCGTCCAAGTTCGAGGCGGACGGCCAGGGCAAGGAAACGCCCATCCCCTTCATCGCCATGCCCATCGACATCGGCCTGTTCAGGGCGGAACCGGGAACGGCGACCTTCGGCGACCACGATGTCATCCACCTGGCCAAGCACCCGCTTCATTTCGGGGAGCAGACCATAGAACTGGTGGTGGACAAGAAGCCGGACTATGTCGGCATCGATCCTTACAACAAGCTGATCGACCGCAATTCCGATGACAACGTGGCGCGGCTGGGCCAATCGGCGCAGTGACGGTGGACGGATGCCTGGCGGTGGCCGGGGGAATCCGTGCCCCCCGTCACTGCCGGTTCCTTGTGACCAGGTAAAATAGGGGCTGCGGGTCGATTTAGCCCGCTGTGGGGTGGGACCGGAGGACCCGTCCTGCTAGGGTGCCCCGCGCTGGGGCGTTCCGTCCCCCACGAGCAAATCCGGAGGCCACCCCCCGCCCATGATGCATGAGACCCCCCTGATCGCCACCATCGTCGGCGGCCTCGGCTGCGCCTTTGTCCTGGGCGCCATCGCCACGCGGCTGCGCATCTCGCCCCTGGTGGGGTATCTGCTGGCGGGGGTGCTGCTGGGACCGTTCACGCCGGGCTTCGTCGCCGACCAGCATCTGGCGCCGCAGTTGGCGGAGATCGGCGTCATCCTGCTGATGTTCGGCGTGGGCCTGCACTTCTCCCTCAGCGATCTCATGTCGGTGAAGCTGATCGCCATACCGGGCGCGTTGTTGCAGATCGGCGTCGCCACCCTGATGGGCATGGGCCTGGCCCACCTCATGGGCTGGGGCCTGGGGGCCGGCCTGGTGTTCGGTCTGGCCCTATCGGTCGCCAGCACGGTGGTGCTGTTGCGCACCCTGCAGGAACGCCGGCTGATGGAAACCCAGGGCGGCAAGATCGCCATCGGCTGGCTGGTGGTGGAGGATATGGCCATGGTGCTGGCGCTGGTGCTGCTGCCTGCGCTGGGCGACCTGCTGGGGGGCATGGGGTCGCCGTCCCTGTCCCAACTGGGGATGACCCTGGCCATCACCCTGGGCAAGGTGGCGGTGTTCGTCGCCCTCATGCTGGTGGGCGGGCGCCGGGCGATTCCCTGGGTGCTGCATCGCGTCGCCCAGACGGGGTCGCGTGAGCTGTTCCGCCTGGCGGTGCTGGCCCTGGCCCTGGGCGTGGCCTTCGGTGCCGCCGAGCTGTTCGGCGTGTCCTTCGCGCTGGGCGCCTTCTTCGCCGGCATGACCCTGGCCGAATCGCCCCTGGCGCATGAGGCGGCGGAGGAATCGCTGCCCTTGCGCGACGCCTTCGCCGTGCTGTTCTTCGTCTCGGTCGGCATGCTGTTCGACTGGCACATCATCATCCAGCACCCGCTGCCCCTGCTGGGCACGCTGGCCATCATCCTGGTGGGCAAGGTGGGGGCGGCCTACGCCCTGGTGCGGGCCTTCCGCCATAGCGCGGCCACGGCGCTGACCATCGCCGGCGGCCTGGCGCAGATCGGTGAATTCTCCTTCATCCTGGCGGCGTTCGGCGTCGACCTTGGCCTGCTGCCGCCGACGGGGCAGAGCCTGATCCTGGCCGGCGCCATCCTGTCCATCCTGCTGAACCCGGTGGTGTTCATCGGCCTGCAGCGGCTGGCCAACCTGCGCCAGCGCAAGGTCGCGGCGCCGGGAACGGCCGAGGTGGCGGAGGCCCCGGCCAAGGTCAAGGTGTTCACCGCCCCCGAACCCACCGCCCTGACCGAGCATGCCGTCATCATCGGCTATGGCCGTGTCGGCCGGCTGGTGGGGGAGGCCCTGCGCCAGGACGGCACGCCGGTGCTGGTGGTGGAAGAGGACACCGGCATCCTGGAACGGCTGCGCGCCAGCGGGCAGGAGGTCATCGCCGGCAACGCCGCGCAACCCGACGTGCTGGCCGCCGCCAATGTCGAGGGGGCGCGGTGGCTGTTCGTGGCGGTGCCCAACAGCTTCGAGGCCGGCCAGGTGGTGGCCCAGGCGCGCAAGCGCAACCCGCATCTGGACATCATCGCCCGCGCCCACACCGACGCCGCCGTGGACCACCTGCGCCAGCATGGCGCCAGCCTGGTCATCATGGGCGAGCGGGAGATCGCCCAGGCCATGCTGGCCCACACCCACGGCCTGCGCATCCCCGACCCCGCGCCGGCGCCCGCGCGCGGAACGCCACCCGATGGCGCGGTGGCGGAGGCGGTTTAGAGCATCGAGCCTTTAATTGGACGCATATCCTGCGGCCTTGAGGTAGTTCCAGCATTCGTCGGGGTCGTAGAGGTCGCAAATGTTTCCGATGG
>NZ_JACIIZ010000006.1 GCF_014205765.1 Nitrospirillum iridis
ATATGACTTGCCCATGATCCACCTCCGATAAAGATGAATCACATTCGACCTTCAATGGGAATCCTCTGATTCCGACTTCTGGTGCGATGCTCTAGCCGAAGAAGCCGATGCGCTGGGTGATGCCGTTGCCCACGCGGCGCACCAGGTCGTAGAGGTTGGCGATGGGCTTGAAGATGCGCTCGTTCTCCTGACCATAGTTCTGGCTGTCGTCGCTGGCGTAGGTCGCCGTCTCGCCGAAATCGCCATCGCCGGCCGCCTCACCCGTCACCGGGAAGATGCGGGACAGCAGGTCCAGCGCCCAGGGCACGTCCAGCTGCATCAGGCGGGCCAACAGGCGGCGGTGGGTGATGTTGTGCTGGCTGGAGAACTGCGGCACGTGGGTCGCGCGCAGGAACACCTCCTGGATCAGGGCGATGCGCAGGGCGTGCAGGACCAGCAGGCCGTTGCTGAGCGCCTCATCGGGCGGCGGCACCTGGCCCGGCACCGGCTGGCGTTCCACCCGGGCCAATCCCTCCTCCAGGATGTCGAAGTCGCGGTAGAGCTTGCGGAAGATGCGGATCAGGCGGCTGTGGAGGGGGTTGTCCTCCAGGATGCCGGCCAGGCGCCGCATCTCCTCCACCCGGGCGGGATCGGCGGTATGCGCCGCGCGCAGCAGCCAGAAGGCGGGGTCCAGGGTGTCGATATAGGCCTTCAGCGCATCCGGGCTGGCGATGGCCACGCCGTATTCCACCATGCCCATCAGCTGTCGGAAGCGGGGTGAAGCGCGGTACAGGTCGGCGAAGTGCTCCGGATCCTTGTCGATGGCCTCGCCCACGCCGCTGACGGTGTTCGCCGGCAGGCCCATCTGCTGCAGGATGGCGTTGTGGGGGATGGCGCGGAACTGCGAGGCGCGGCTCTGGTCCACATCGTCGGCGTTGCCATCGTGCTGGCGCTTGATGGCCCGGCTGCCCGAGGGATAAAGCAGGTTGGTGCCCAGCGCCGACAGCAGCGCGCCGTAGTTCGGGTCCTCCACCAGCGACACTTGGAACTGCTTCACCGTGGTGAAGAATTCGCGGATGTAGTCGGCGTCGCCGTAGAACGGGTCGTCGTCCAGCGTGGCGTGCTTGCCCCCCAGCATGTGTTCCAGGATGCGGGTGACCACCGCCAGCGCCCCCGGCGGGGTCACGAAGTAGAGATAGCCGTCGCCGCCCTGGAAGCTGACCTCCTGCTTGAAGGCGATCTTGTGGTGGCTCATGAACGACAGGGTGGCCGGCGCCGCGACATAGGCCAGCCGCTCCGGGAAGCCCGCCGGGTGGGCGCCACGGCCGATGGATTCGCCGTGGGTGTCGAAGATCACCAGTTGCACGCCATCCAGGCGGTGGCGGGTGAACAGACGGGCGATGCGCAGGCGCAGGCGCTCGATGCTGGCCGATGCGGGCGTCTGGCCCAGGTAGCGGCCGGCGTCGGAGAAGCCGGTCTGGATGCACAGCCGCCCCCGGCGCTTCACGTAGTCACGGTAGTGCGGGTTCTCCAGCAGTTGCTCGATCACCCGGCTGCCCACCTCCAGCGCGCGCTCCGTCTCGAACAGCGGACTGATGTCCACCTTGTCCGACACCCCGAACAGGCGCGCGTAATAGAGGGCGGTGAGCACGGTGAATGCGGATTCCGACTCCGCGATGAGGAAGCGGACCGGCACCGAGGCGTCGGCGTACTTCAGCATCTGGGCCACGACCATGAACAGCCGCTTGGCCGAGGTGCGCTCCGCAATGATGCTGCCGAAGTTGATGCGGGCGGGCCGCACCTCGTCCAGCAGGCCGGAGATGGCGGTGAGGTAGGACTGACGATAGCGCGGATCGTCCGGCGCGGTTTCCATGCCCACCGTCTTGCGCACGGCGTTGTGCAGCTGGGTGGCGTTGATGCGCACATGGGTGTGAGCCTGGCCCAGGCCGTAATTGGCCAATTCCGCCTTCAGGATGGCCAGGCGGTGCACCACCTCATGGCCCTTCTTCTCGCCCTTGCCCCCCTCTTTTCCGGCGGATGTCGCGAGACGGATGGCGCGCTCCACCTGCTCGATGGCGTGTGCCGCCTCCACCAGGCGCAGGGGCAGGCCTTCATGCATGCGCCGGGCGATGGTCTCGATGTCCTTCTGGCTGGCCTCCTGCCCGAAGGCGGCGATCTCATCCGTCACCTGGGCGATGGCCAGCGCCAGGCGGGATTCCAGCAGATCCAGGACATTGCGCAGGTCCTCCTGCACCGGGGCCACCTTGCGGATGCCCTGCACCTCGGCCAGGTAGTGGCGCAACTGGCCCACCTGCACCACCAGGCGCTTGTGCAGGGTGTCGGACCAGCGGATGTCCGACCGGCCGTCCAGGTCATAGCCGACCCAACTGGCCACGGTCAGCAGCCGGGGCGTCAATTCCGACCATTGGTCCGGGTAATGGGCCCGCGCCACGTCCAGCACGATGTCATAGACGGTGCGCAGAGCGGCCTGGATGTTGGTGATGGCCTCCAGCGACAGCCGATGTTCATCGATCAGCGACAACTCACCCGGGCGCAGCTCCGCCGACGCGACCGAGGCGATCAGGGCCTGGCGCGCGGCGGCCGTCAGCGGCACGCCGGCGTGGTCCCGCCCGGTGGCCAGCTGGGCCATGGCGTCCATCAACGTGCCCGTCAGATTGAACGTCGGGTGCGCGGTGATGACGATGCCGAAGATCTCCTTCTCCACCTGGCCGCGGAAGGCGTCGAACGCCGCCGTCTTGCCCTCGGCATCCACCGCCAGCCGCTCGATCAGGGCGCGGATGCGGGCGGCGTTGGCGGCGGGATCAGCCTCCCCCAGATAGGCGCCCAGGCGCCGGGCGCGGGCCAGGAAGCCCTCCGCGCCCAGATACTGGATGGCCTGCTCCACCGCCGCCAAATCCAGTTCCCCGTCGTGGAGGCGGCGGGACACGTCCAGCGCCAGCAGGGAGACGGGGTTGGCGAAGGGATCGGCGTCGGCCAGCTCGGTATAGCGCTTCAGCCGCGTCACCAGGTCGGCCGTCAGGCCCACGGCATCGCCCCTGTCCGCCGCCGGGCCTGAGCTGGTGAACTTGGCGACGGGTCGGGCCAACAGGGGACCGGCCTTGGCGAGCGCCGCCAGGGCCGCGACATCGGCCGCCTTCACGTCCACGCCGGGGGTGGCCGTGGCAGTGGTTTTGGGGGTCTTCGCCGGCGTCACTGTCTTGTCCGGGGACTGCCCGGAGTCGGTGGACTTTTCAGCGGACTTTTCAGCAGCCCGCGACGCTGCCAGCGATGACGTCATGATGGTTCAATGCCCAGTTTGGTTGCTCATCCCTGCCGCGCCGGACCGCCTGTTCCCATCGGGCCGCGTCCGACCGGTGCCAAGGACGACTGGGAAGCATTCCGAGTCATTATCCTACCTCGCACTGGCGAAAACGGCTGCCAGGGTGGGGGCCGATCGGGGGGTGGACCAAGGTGGCGATTTATTGTGACGCAACGGAGCGCTCAGACTATCGCAACTGTGCGCTGCAAAGCAACATGGCGGAAATAATTTTACCGTTCGCCCTGAATCGATGTAATTCCGCAACACGGCTTTAACGTAAGCCCCATCTTCGGTTATCCATGCGGGATGACGACAGGCCCCGCCCGCCCCCCATCGACCATCAGCGGCTCCGACCCCTCGCCCGAGGCGTCGGAACCTGACGCTGTCCTGGCCGGCGCCGGGATCGCCCAGCCGATACCCGATTCCCCGGCGCCCACGTCCCCGGCACCCAGGCCGCCGACCAAGCGCGCGCTGGCGGTGCGGGAGGTGGAGGTGAAGCTGGCGGCGACGCCGGCCGCCCTCGGCCGCCTGCAAGCGCTGCCCTTGCTGGCGCGCCTGGCCGATGGTCCGCCCGCCCATCGCCACCAGGTCACGACATATTATGACACCCCTGATCTGGCGCTGGCCGCCCACGGCCTGGCCCTGCGCGTGCGCCGGCAGAGCGGCCAAGGGGGCGGGAGGCGGGTGCAGACCGTAAAGACCTGGGCCTCGGACGCCGGCACCGCCGCCGCGGCCGGCCGGCGGGAATGGGAATGGGAATTGCCGGTGGACGGTGACGGGCCGGACCGGGCCCTGCTGCCCGCCACCCTGGCGGGGCTGCTGACGGAAGCGCAATGGGCGGAGGTGGCCCCCCGCTTCGCCACCGATATCCGGCGCACCGCCCTGCTGCTGCACCCCGACCCACGCACCACGGTGGAGATGGCCCTGGACCAGGGGGAGGTGAGCCTGTCCGTCCCGGGTGCCGGCGACGACACCACCTGGCCGGTGGCCGAGGTGGAACTGGAATTGAAGGGCGGACGCGTCGCCGCGCTGTTCGAGGTGGCGGCGGCCCTGCACCACCACGTGCCCTTGCGCCTGACCACGGGCAGCAAGGCGGACGCGGGCCTGCGGCTGCTGACGGGCCGCCCGGCGACAGCCATCGCACCCCATGCGTCGTCCCTGACGCCGGTGAGCACGGTGGCCGAAGGCTTCCGCCACACGGCACGCCTGGCCCTGGGCCACCTGCTGGAAAACGCGACCGTCCTGCTGGAAAGCGGTGACGTTCAGGCCGTGCGGCAGATGGCGGCGGCCAGCCGCCGGCTGGATACCGCCCTGCGGCTGCTGCGCCTGGTTATGGCCCTGCCTCCGGCGGCCCCCGCCCTCACCAACCCGCAGGGCGAAGCGGCGGAGTCCCTGCGGCGGCGGCTGACCACCCTGCGCACCCTGTTGGAAACCGCCCGCGGCTGGGACCGCCTGGCCGAGCGCGTCGCCCTTCTGCCAGACCGCAAAGGTGCGGCTGGCCTGAGCCGGCGTCAGCGCCTGGCCCTGGACCACGCCGCCGGCCAAGCCCGCCGGCGGTTGACCAAACATCTGCAGGGCGCCGGCCACACCGCGCTGGTGCTGGACCTGGCCGCCTGGATCGAAGGCGGCGGCTGGGCCTGCCCGGCCTTGGACCAGCCGTTGAAAGCCGTGGCCCCCCGCCTGCTGGCCGATTTGCAGGACAAGGTGGCCAAGGCCCTGACGCGGCTGGACCTGCCTCCCCCACCGTCCCCCGGCGCCAAACCGACCCCCATTACGACCAAGGCCGCAACGCCCGACGCCGACGCCCTGGAACGCCTGCGCCGCCGGGTCCAGCGCCTGCATGAGATGGCCGAGGTCTGCCGCGGCCTCTACCCCGTGACCGCCGCCAAGCCCAAGACGCCCAAGGGCACCAAGGGAGCCGGTACCAAGCGGCCGGCCGCCGACCCATTGGCGCCACTGATCCGCCTGCATGCCGCCGCCACCGCCCCGGCCAGCGCCCGCCAGGCCGCACGGCTGGTGGCGCAGCTGGCGAAGACCACCGGCCCCGGGGCCCGCAGCACCCGCCTGCTGTCACGGCTGGCGCAGGAAGAGGCGCTGGCCCTGGCCAAACTGCCGGCAACCTGGCGCGGTTATAGCCGGCGGCGCATGTTCTGGACGGTGGGGCGGTAACGCTACTGCCGGCCCCTATCCCTGCGCCGGCTTGTCCTTGGGCTCCAGCACCTGCCGGCAGAAGGCCACGGTGATGGGCTTCTTGGCGGCCAAGGCCGCGCGGTCCAGCAAGGCGACCGTGCGGCGGGCACCGTCGAAGGAGCGCTCAGTGTGGGTCATCAGCCAGGCGATGACATCCTCCCCCACCCGTACCTGGCGATCATCGAACAGCTTGACCAGCACGGCCATGAGCAAAGCGTCGTCGGGGGCGGCCATGCCGACCGCCGGGGCGGCGACGAGGCGGGAGCGCAGGTCCGGCAGGCGCAGGGTCCAGTTGACGGGGGCGTAGTGGGCCAGCAGCAGCAGCTGGCCGCCCGCCTCCTTGGTCAGGTTGTAGAGGTGCAGCAAGGCGCGCTCCCGCGCCGCGTCGCCCGAAACCTCATGGGTGCGGTCGATGACGGCGGTGCGGGTGGGCCCCAGCAGATGCGGCACCTCCGCCGGAACCAGATCCTCCGGCCCCAGCAACGGCGCGCGCGAGCGGGCGCGCCATACCTGGGCCAGGTGGCTTTTGCCGCAGCCCGGCGGGCCGTACAGCACCAGGGCCGGCGCCGGCCAGTCGGGCCAGGCGTCCAGCCAGGCCACCGCGTCGGCGTTGCCCGGCGCCACCAGGAAGTCGGCCTCCCCCATGGCGGAACGGTGCCCCAGATCCAGGGGCAATTGTCTCAAGTCGGCCATGATCCCAGGGTCTTGAACGGCGGCGTGCACTGTGGGCGGAACGAACGGGGGGCGGCACCGGGCTCAGGGAACCGGGGGCGAGGCCCCGGCATCCATCCCCGGCGGGACCAAGCCTTCCTGGGCCGGATCCGCGCGCGGCACCTCCACCTCCGGAGGCACGCCGGTGTAATAGCTGCTGGCGAGGTATTGGCGCAATGCGAAGCGCACCAGCACCCCGATGATGGCCGCCACCGGCACCGCCAGCAGCACGCCGGTGAAGCCGAACAGGCTGCCGCCGGCCAGCAGGGCGAACATGACCCAGACGGGGTGCAGCCCCACCTTGTCGCCCACCAGCTTGGGCGTCAGCACATACCCTTCCAGCAGGTGACCCAGGACGTAGAGCGCCACCACCAGCCCCTCCCGCCACACATCGTGGAACTGGAACAGGGCCACGCCCACGCTGGCGCCGAAGCCCACCACGGTGCCGACATAGGGGATGAAGGACAGGATGCCGGCGATCAGGCCGATGACCAGGCCGAAGTTCAGGCCCACCGCCGTCATGGTCAGCGCGTAGAAGGCGCCCAGCGCCAGGCAGACAGTCGCCTGGCCGCGGACGAATCCGGCCAGCGTCCGGTCCACGGCCCGCAGCTGCTCGCGGATCACGCCGGCATATTCGCGCGGCAGCCAACCGTCCAGGGTCGCCACCATGCGGTCCCAGTCGCGCAGCAGGTAGAAGGCCACCACCGGCGTGATGAACAGCAGGGAGATGAGACCGAACAGGGCGGCGCCGCCGGTGAACAGGTTCTTGATGAAATCGGCGCCCCAGCCCACCAGCGTGCCGGCATATTCGCTGGCGGCGCCGCGCAGCCGCTCGATATCGTCCGGTGGCAAGGCCGCGATCAGGCTGCGGACGCGCTGCATGGTCTCATCCCTGGCCCAGGTGATGATGGCCGGCAGGCTTTCGATCAATTGGCCAACCTGTTGCTGAATCAGGGGCACCAGCAACAGGATGCCCAGCCCCACCACGATGATGAAGACCAGCAGCACCACGCACGTGGCGGCCAGGCGGGGCATGCCGAAGCCCTCCAGCCGGTCGGCCACGGGGTCCAGCAGATAGGCGATTGCCATGCCAGCGACGAACGGCAGCAGCATGCCGCGCAGCAGCCAGATAAAGGCGACACCCAGCGCCAGCCCGATCAGCCAGAACCTTATCTGCCGCCCCACATGTGTCTCCGCCATCGTTCCCCCGACAAGCCCCTGAAGAGTGATCCGGCCGAACTGTAGCAGACAAGGCGCTGAATTCAGGCAGCCTTATGCCGGCGGCGACGTCAGGATCCGGCCAGACCGATCTGATAGCGAACCTCCGCCGGGCCCGGGCCGGCCGCAGGCTCCGCACCCGTCGCCGGCACGGCGGGCAGTTCCGACAGGATCAGGTCCCGCTGGGCCAAGGCCGTCTTCAGGTGGGCGACGTCACCCAACACCGTCAGGGTCAGCAGCGCCTCGGTGGTCTTCAGGGCCGTGGTGTCGACCTGGATCACCATGGGCACGCCGGCCAGGCGGCGGCGCACCTCCACCAGGGTGACCAAATCGGTCACCGGCACGCGCACGGCGACCTGGCCCGATAGATGGGCATCCACCACCACGCGGCGTTTCCACCCCTCCTCCACCCGGTCGACCACCGTGGCCACGGCCAGGCCCAGGGCCGGCGGCGGAACGGCGGCCCCCGGGACTGGCGCCGGGGCGTCGGCCGGGGCCGGAAGGGCGCGGGCGACGAACGCCGCCTGCGGCACCGTTTCAGGAGACGACAGCCCCTCCCCCGGAATGAAGATGCTGAGCGTCAGCTGGTAGCCCTTGGTGGCGTCGCCCTCCAGCCGCGCCAGCACCACCTGGCCGGCACCATGGCGGGCGGCGATGCGGGCCAGCACGGCCCCCAGTGTTCCAGGATCGGGGGTCAGCGCCGCCTTGGCCGGCAGGTCATTCTGGTCCGCCTGCTCCGGCGGGGCCAGGGTCACCGGCACCAGCCCGTCGACCGTCCCCATCTGCGCCCAGGCCTGGCGCCAGGGACCATCGGTCCACAGCGACGGCTCCCCGCCCGTGGCGTCCAGCGGCAGGACCAGGGCCGGCTTGCCTATCATCTCGGCATAGCGCACGCCGTTCTGCTGCAACAGCTGGCGCACGGCGCTGGGGCGGAAGCGGACGGTGAAGCGGCCGACATAACGGACGGAGGAGGCGCGCTCCTGCTCCAACTCGAAGCCCGACACCAGGGACTCCAGTTCCCCCTGGCTCACGGCCGGGGGCTGGTGGCCGTCGGCGGCGGGCGTCAGCTTGCGGAACAGGCGGGTCAGCGCCTCGCGCTGGGCTTGCAGGATGGCCTGGTCACGGGCCTGGTTGGCGTTGGCCGCGGTGACGTCGACCTCCACCCCCCGCTCCAGGAAGGCCTGCTCCGCCGCGGTGTCCGCCCTGCCCGCCTCGGCCCGGGCGGTTCCGGCAACCATCACGGCGGTCAGCGCCCCCATGGTCAACGCGCCCATGGCCGAAGCCAGGAAAAGCGCGCCCCGGAACCCGGTTCGGCGCAAGAGGGGGATGCAGCGCTGCGGCATTGCAAAGCCTTCCGATATTGCTATGTTCGGCGCCGAAACCGGGTGGGTCACGGCGCCGTCTCACAAGGACGGCCGTGGGTGGCGGCGTTGACGCCGGCCGCCCTGGCGGACGCCCCTTCTTAGCCCAGGCCCTGCGAGGACGCCATAAGCACCTATTCGTACAAGGACGCCGGTGTTGATATCGACGCGGGCAACGCCCTGGTCGAGGCGATCAAGCCCCTGGCCAAGTCCACCGCGCGCACCGGCTCCGACGCTGGCCTGGGCGGCTTCGGCGCCCTGTTCGACCTGCGCGCCGCCGGCTTCACCGACCCGCTGCTGGTGTCCACCACCGACGGCGTCGGCACCAAGCTGAAGGTCGCCATCGACGCCAAGCGCCATGACACGGTCGGCATCGACCTGGTGGCCATGTGCGTCAACGACCTGGTGGTGCAGGGTGCCGAGCCCTTGCTGTTCCTGGATTATTTCGCGACCGGAAAGTTGGACGTGGCCGCCGGTCGCGCCATCGTCGCCGGCATCGCCGAGGGTTGCCGCCAGGCCGGCTGCGCCCTGGTGGGGGGTGAGACGGCCGAGATGCCGGGCATGTACGCCGACGGCGACTATGACCTGGCCGGCTTTTCCGTCGGCGCCGTGGAACGCAGCCAGGTGCTGACCGGCGCCGGTGTCGCCGCCGGCGACGTGGTGCTGGGCCTGGCGTCCAGCGGCGTGCATTCCAACGGCTATTCCCTGGTGCGCAAGCTGGTCTCCGTCTCCGGCCTGTCGTATGAGGACGCCGCCCCCTTCGCCCCGGGCAAGACCCTGGGTGAGGCGTTGCTGACCCCCACCCGCATCTATGTGAAGAGCACGCTGGCCGCGGTGCGCGCCGGCCTGGTGAAGGCCATGGCCCACATCACCGGCGGTGGCCTGATCGAGAACATTCCCCGCGTGCTCCCCGATGGCCTGGGCGTCACGCTGGACGCCAACGCCTGGACCCTGCCGCCGGTGTTCCGCTGGCTGGCTGGCGTGGGCAACATCGCCGACCTGGAACTGGCCCGCACCTTCAACTGCGGCATCGGCATGGCCGTGGTCGTCCCCGCCGACAAGGCGGACGAGGCGATATCCGTCCTGACCCAGGGGGGCGAGACCGTCACCCGCATCGGCCAGGTGGTGGCCGTGGGTCCGGAAGCCGCCCATCGCGTCACGGTGACGGGCACGGACAAGGCATGGCACGCCTGAACGACGGGGCGCCCGGCCGTAGGCTTAAGCTGGGCGTCCTGATCTCCGGCCGGGGCAGCAACCTGCAGGCCCTGCTGGACGCCGCCACCGTCCCGGATTTCCCGGCGGCGGTGGCGCTTGTCCTGTCCAACAAGGCGGATGCCGCCGGGCTGGAGCGGGCGCGCGCCGCCGGCATCCCGGCCCTGGCCCTGCCGCACAAGGACTATGCCGACAAGCCGGCCCATGAGCAGGCCATGACCCGCGCGCTGGAGGATGCCGGCGTGGAGCTGGTCTGCCTGGCCGGCTTCATGCGCCTGTTGTCGCCCTGGTTCGTGGACCATTGGCGTGACCGGCTGATCAACATCCACCCGTCGCTGCTGCCGGCCTTCCCCGGCATCGACACCCATCAGCGTGCGCTGGACGCCGGCGTGCGCTTCCACGGCTGCACCGTGCACTATGTGCGCAGCGAAGTGGACAGCGGCCCCATCGTGGCCCAGGCGGCCGTGCCGGTGGCCCCGGACGACACCGCCGAGAGCCTGGCAGCCCGCGTGCTGGCGGCGGAGCATCAGATCTACCCGCTGGCTGTGCGCCTGATCGCGCAGGGCCAGGTGACGGTGGAGGGCGACCGCGCCCGGATGAGCGGCCCGCTGGTCCAGCCGGCCACGGCACTGAACCCCGCAGGCTAAAATGCGATCGGTTCACATGGAAACATCTGAACCGTGAATCGCACGACGGAACAATAGCTCAGCCCGGCACGGCCGGCACCTCCTGCCGCAGGTCGGGTTCGTTGTGGATGAAGGTGAGGCTCAGCGCCGCCGTCACCTCGACATCCGGGTCGCGGGCCGTCTGTCCCCGATCCACCAGGCTTGCCCGGCTTTCGTCATCCAGGACCACCCCCGCCGCCGCCAGGGCAGCCCCCCAGCCGGCCAGGCTTCCGGCGGGAATGGTGAAGCGCAGCGTGATGGCGATGTTGGAAAACCGGGTGCTGTCGGCCAGCCAGCCGCCCGCATCCGTGATGGCATCGATGACCGCCGTGGTGGCTTGGTGACGGTCCCGACGGGTCACGCCCGCCAGCATGAGAATTCGCGCCCTCATGGGCTTGCCTACCTTCGATGTTCAGGCGGTCGATGTTCAGGCGGTCCCCGACAAGCGGTCACGCCGGCCGGGGATCAGCCGCCGCCCTCTTCCTTGACCCACACCTTGGCGTCATCCGCCAAGCGCCGCAACAGATGGGTCAGGGTGGCCTTTTCCTCTTCCGTCCAGTGGGCCAGCACCGACGCGTACATGCGGCTGCGTGCCTGGCCGATGGCATCGACCATGGCCTGGCCGGCGGGGGTCACCACCGCCTCGCGCACGCGGGCGTCGGTGTCCCCCGCCCGCCGACGCACCAGCCCCAGGCTTTCCAGCTTCGCCACCTGGCGGCTGACCGTGGAATGGTCCCGGCCGACCAGTTCCGCCAATTCCACGACGCCGATGGGTCCCCGCAGACCGACGCGCACCAGCAGGGGAAACAAGGCGCGGTCCAAGGACACGCCGGCCAGTTTCAGCAGGTGCTGATCAGGCTGGGGTCGGTTGACCACCCCCACCAAATCCATCAGCGCTTCATGCAGATCGTTCTTCATGCGTGCATTATGCACATTTTCCTTGCTGCCCGTCCAGTCTGCGGATATATGTGCATTATACACGGATATCACGTCCGCTCGTCAAAATATGTGCATCGCGCACACATCAAGGAAGAAGCCATGGACCGTTTCGACACTGACATCCTGATCGTGGGCGCCGGCGCCGCCGGCCTCACCCTGGCGCTGGACCTGGCACGGCGGGGCGTCGATTTCCAACTGGTGGAAAAGAACCTCAGTCCCTTCCCCGGCTCCCGCGGCAAGGGACTGCAACCCCGCAGCCTGGAGGTGTTCGAGGATCTGGGCGTGCTCGCCGACCTACAGGCCGTGGGTGGCCCCTACCCCACCGTCGTGACCTATGACGGCGCGCAAGCGGTCCGCACCCAGGTGCATGACGCCGTGGCACCCACCCCGGCGGAGCCTTACGGGAGTCCGCTGATGGTGCCCCAGTTCCAGACCGAAGCCGTGCTGCGCCGCCATCTGGCGGTCCTGGGCCACACCCCGGCCTTCGCCTCCGAACTGGTGGCCTTTGACCAGGATGCCGACGGCGTCACCGCGCGCCTACGTACCACCGAGGGGGAAGCCACCGTGCGCGCCCGCTATCTGATAGGCACCGACGGCGGCCGCAGCTTCGTCCGCCACGCGCTGGACATCGGCTTTCCCGGCGAGACGCAGCCCTTCCGCGCCATTATCGGCGACATGCCCATCGCCGGGCTGGACTTCGGCGCCTGGCACCGCTGGTACACACCCGACGCCCTGTTGGCGCTCTGCCCGCTGGCCGGCACCACCCTGTTCCAGGTGGTGGCCCAGGTCACCGACGAGGTGACACCCACCCTGGATTTGGTGCAAGACATCGTCCGCACCCGCAGCGGCCGGGACGATCTGGTGGTGGGGGAACCCACCTGGCTGTCCACCCTGCGCGTCAACTTGCGCCTGGCCGACCGCTACCGCGTGGGTCGTGTCTTCATCGCCGGCGACGCCGCCCATGTGCATCCGCCCACCGGCGGCCAGGGCCTGAACACCAGCGTACAGGATGCCTATAATCTGGGCTGGAAGCTGGCCGCCGTGCTGAAAGGCGCGCCCGACAGCCTGTTGGACAGCTACGAGGCCGAGCGCCGCCCCATCGCCGCCCATGTCCTGGGCCTCAGCGGCCGGCTGCTGGGCCAGGTCGGCCAGCCGGAGGGGATGCGCCGGGGCCGGGAGATGCGGGAACTGGACCTGACCTACCGCGGCGGCCCCCTGGCGCCGGACACCCCTGCGCGGCCTGGCCGCGTGCAGGCCGGCGACCGCGCGCCCGACGCCCCTTGCCGGGCGCGGAACGGCACCTCCACCCGGCTGTTCAAGGCGTATCAGGGCCCACACTTCACCCTGCTGGGCTATGGCGCGGCAGTGGCGGACGTAGCGGCCGGCCTGCCCGGCGTGACGGCCCTCTCGGTCGCGCCGCAGGGCGGCGGCGAAGACGCGGATCTGGTGGACGACTCCGGCCACATCCGCGACGCCTACGATATCGCCCCCGGCACGCTGCTGCTGGTTCGGCCGGACGGCTACGTCGGCGCGCTGACCGACGACCCCGCCGCCCTACGCGACACCCTGAGCCGCTGGCTGGGCGTCACAACCAAGGCGTGACCTGAACCGTTCGCCGGACAACGCGGCCCCTTGCCAGCGGACGGGTTTGTGCATAAACCAGAGGAAACGGGTTTGGTCTCGGCATAAGGGAGGGCTTGATATGGCCAGTGCTCACGGCGGTGCGGTCGCGGTCAGCGACGTTGTGGTCAAGGAACATGCCGAGGGCTGGCATGCGTTCACCCGCTTCGTGACGGCGGGCATCATCGCCGTCGTCCTCCTGCTGCTGATGTTCCTGGCGCACTTCGCGCTGGGCTGGGGCTTCTCCATGTTCCTGATGATCGTCGGCGACATCATCCTGGTCCTGGCCCTGCTGCTGGGCAAGGTGTAGCCCCCCCCTTGCAAGCATCCTGATCCCGCCGACGGACGGCGGGCCTTCACGCCGGTTCCCATCGGCGCTTTCCGTAATTCGTGCGTCACGAACCCCCGGAAGGCGCCGACGTGTTTTCAGCCCTTGAGAGCCACGGCCTCAGTACACCGTTTCCCCCGGCGGCACGGCCGACCAGGGGGTCAGCACGATGACGTTACCCTCGGCATTGCGGGCGCCCAGGATCAGGACTTCCGATTGGAAGCCGGCGATGTTGCGAGCGGGGAAGTTGCAGACGCAGACCACCTGGGCCCCCACCAGATCATCGGGCGCATAGTGGGTGATCTGGGCGCTGGACCATTTGACACCCAGCTCGCCCAGGTCGACCGCCACCTTGTAGGACGGGTTGCGCGCCTTGGGAAAGGGCTGCACCTCCACCACCCGGCCGACGCGAATGTCCAGGTTCAGGAAATTCGCCACCTCTGCTGGTGGTTTCAGGGGGGCGACCGCCATCGTCTTCTCCTCGCGCCAGGTCATGCACAGGGCGCGGAGTATGGCAGGGGCCGTCCTGGCGGTCTTGGCCCAGGCTGCCGAATCCTGGGCCAAGACTCCCATTGATCACAGGACCATCAGGCCGGCCGGCGCATCAGCGCCGCATAGACGGCGGTGGCGATGAACAGGCCGGTGAACCAGGCATAGCTGTAAATGGCCTGGAAAAAGGCCGGCACACCGCCGAACGTGGCGGGGAAGGCCGCGTGCAGGAAGCCTGGGATGTTGGGCAGCACGGCGGCGGCGAAGGCCAGCAGCGCCGTCAGGTTCCAGCCGCCGTTGTAGGCGTAGGGTCCGTTGAGGTCGAACAGCCCCTCCAGGCTCAGCTTCGCCCGCCGCACCAGCCAGTAGTCGGCCAGCATGATGCCCAGCAGCGGCCCCAGCAGGGCGCCATAGCCCAGCAGCCAGGTGAAGATATAGCCCTGGGTGCTCTCGATCAGCTTCCACGGCATCATGATGACACCGATGGCGGCGGTGATGTAGCCGCCACGGCTGAAGTTCACCGCGCGGGGGAAGATGGCGGCGAAATCATAGGCGGGGCCCACGGTATTGGCCGCCAGGTTCACACACAGCGTGTCGATGACGATGATGGCGAGGCCGATGGCCACCGCGATGCCCTCCATCCGGCCCGCCAGGTCCACCGGATCCCAGATGGCCTTGCCATAGACGGTGATGGTGGCCGAGGTCACCGCCACGCTGATGAAGGCCAGGCCCGCCATGGGCAGGGGCAGGCCCAGCGCCTGGCCCTGGTACTGGTCCTTCTGGCTGCGGGCGAAGCGGGTGAAGTCCGGGATGTTGATGGCCAGGGTGGACCAGTAGCCCACCATGGCGGTCAGGCCCGGCAGGAAGGCCACCCAGAACCCACCCTCCTTGGCGCCACCGGGGCCGAACTGCGATTGCGCGGACAGCAACGTGCCCCAGCCGCCGGCTTTGTCATAGGCCCACCACAGCAAGGCCAGGACGATCAGGATCTTCAGGGGCGCCGTCACCGTCTCCACCCAGCGGATGGAGTCGGGGCCCTTGGCGATGAAATAAAGGTGCAGCGCCCAGAAGATCATGAAGCAGACCAGCTGGCCGGCATTGATGCCGATCCAGCCCAGCCTGGCCCCCTCCAGCGCGCCGGCGGTCAGTATGTTGCCGATGGCGTAGATGGCGCTACCGCCGACCCAGCATTGGATGCCGAACCAACCGCAGGCGATCAGCGCGCGCAGCAAGGCCGGCAGCTTGTTGCCGCGCACCCCGAAGGAGGAGCGAACGATGACGGCGAAGGGCACGCCATACTTGGCGCCGGAATGCCCCACCAGCAGCATGGGCACCAGCACGATCAGGTTGCCCAGCAGCACGGTGCCCACCGCCTGCCACGCCGACATACCCTGCTCGATGAGGCCCGACGCCAGCATGTAGGACGGGATGCACATCACCATGCCCACCCACAGCGCCGCGAAATGCACCCAGCGCCAGGTACGGTGGGCCGCGTCCACCGGCGCCAGATCCGCGTTCCAGATTTCCGACGCCGTGTCGACGCCGCTGCCCGTACCCATTCTTGCCCCCAGTCCAACCTTATGGTTGCTTATACCCCTGGCGACGCCGTCCCCGTTTTCGCTTTTTATTATGTGCGCAAATTATTCTGTACGCGAAATGGCGTCTCAGCCCCGGTCGACTCCTTCAGGCCTCAGCGCCTCGCGCCGCTTGGCGGCGGCGTCGAAGCCCGGCGCGAAGGCCGGGCGGTTGACGTAGCGGCCGGCGCCCCGCACGGCCCGCAAATCGCCATCCTGCCAGGCGATCTGGCCAGCGGTCAGGGTCACGCGCGGCAGGCCCCGCACCTCCATGCCCTCGAAGATGTTGTAGTCCGCGTTCTGGTGGTGGGTCCTGGCGGAGATGGTCTTGGTGGCCGCCGGATCCCACACCACCAGATCAGCATCGGCACCGACAGCCACCGTTCCCTTGCGCGGATAGATGTTGAAGATCTGGGCGGCGTTGGCCGAGGTGACCTTCACGAACTCGTTCATCGTCAGGCGGCCGCTGTTCACGCCGTGGTGCCACAGCACGGCCATGCGATCCTCCACCCCGCCGGTGCCGTTGGGGATGCGGGAGAAATCGTTGCGGCCGGCGGCCTTCTGCGGCGCGCAGAAGCAGCAATGGTCGGTGGCGGTGGTGTGCAGGGTGCCGGACTGCAGGCCGTGCCACAAGGCGGCCTGATGCTCCTTGGGCCGGAAGGGCGGGCTCATGACATGGGCGGCGGCCACGTCGAAATCCGGGTGGCGATAGACGCTGTCGTCCACCAACAGGTGCCCGGCCAGCACCTCGCCATAGACGCGGTGGCCATCCATGCGACCGCGCGCGATGGCCTCCAACGCTTCGCGACAGCTGACATGCACGATGTAGAGCGGTACGCCCAGCACCTTGGCGATCTGGATGGCGCGATTCGCCGCCTCCCCCTCCACCGCCGTGGGGCGGGACAGGGGATGGGCCTCCGGCCCGGTCAGGCCTTGCGCCAGCAGCTGCTTTTGCAGCTGGAACACCAGCTCGCCGTTCTCGGCGTGAACGGTGGGCATGGCGCCCAGTTCCAACGCCCGGCTGAAGCTGTTCACCAGCACCTCATCATCGCACATGATGGCGTTCTTGTAGGCCATGAAGTGCTTGAAGCTGTTAACGCCATGGTCGCGCACCAAGGTGCCCATGTCGGCATGCACGCTCTCATCCCACCAGGTGATGGCGACGTGGAAGGAGTAATCAGCCGCCGCCTTCTCGGCCCAGCCGCGCCAGGTGCGGTAGGCCTCCATCACGTTCTGCTTCGGGTTGGGGATGACGAAGTCGATGATCATGGTGGTGCCGCCGGCCAAACCGGCCGCGGTGCCGCTGTAGAAATCGTCGCTGGCCACCGTGCCCATGAAGGGCAGCTGCATGTGGGTGTGCGGGTCGATGCCGCCTGGCATGACGTAGCAGCCGCCGGCATCCACCACCGTGACCCCCGTCGGCGCCTCCAGATCCGGCCCCACCGCCCTGATCACGCCGCCCTCGGCATAAACGTCGGCGCGGAAGGTCTGGTCGGCGGTGACGACGGTGCCACCCCAGATCAGGGTGCGGGCGGTGGGGGTGGCGGTCATAGGGTCATCTCCCGTTCTCTTTCAGTACGCCCTCTGCCAGTACGCCCTCAGGCGCCGGGCGCCGCCATCCGGCGGCTTGGATTCCTCATTTTCCAGTCCGCTACGCTCCCCGGAAAACTCCGGCGGACGCGATCGCGTCCTACAACGGCATGAGCCAAGGCTCACGCCGTTGACATATCTCAGGTGCTCGGCAGGGACAGCCCCGCCCCGCGCAGGATGAAGCGCACGACCTCGGCCGTGATGGTGTCGAAGTCGCGGCGGGTCAACTTTTTGCGCCCCAGCACGGCACGGACCTGGGCGTCGAAGTCGGCGTAATGCTGCGTCACCGCCCAGATGAAAAAGAAGAAGTGCCGGGTGTCCACCGGCGCCATGCGGCCTTCCGCGATCCAGCCGTCCAGCACCGCCGCCTTCTCGTCCACCAGGCTCTTCAGATCGGCGGTCAGGAAGCCCCAGATCTCCTCGGCGCCATGGATGATCTCACCGGCGAAGACCTTGGACACCACCGGCCGGTCACGCGTCGCCCGCATCTTGGCGCGGATATAGCCCGCCAGCGCCTGGGCCGGGTCACTGTCCGGCGTGACATGGGCCAGCGGGTCCAGCCACTGCTTCAGGATGTCGGCCAGCACAGCGCGATAGAGGTCACGCTTGGTGCTGAAATAATAGTGCACATTGGCCTTGGGCAGCCCCGCCCGCAGCGCGATGGCCGCCGTGGTGGCACCGCCATAGCCTTGCTCCGCGAACACCTGCTCCGCCGCCGTCAGGATGCGCCGCAGATTCTCCCGCCGAATTCCACCCTCCGGCGCCGCGGCCGCCACGTCCGCCCGTACCGTCCCACCCGCTTTTTCCTTCCGGGGAACGCCCCCTGACGCTTGCGCCATGTGTACTCCCAACACCCGTACCGTTTTAGTCGGAACGCGGGTCAGGCAGCATCGGCCTTCGCCACCACGGCCCGCAACAGAACATTGCACCCGGCTTCACACCATTCCGGATGCGCATGTTCAATCTCGTTATGGCTGATGCCGTCGACACAAGGAATGAAGATCATCGATGTCGGGGTCACACGCGCCAGGTAGCAGGCGTCATGCCCCGCCCCGGACACCATGTCGCGGTTGCTGTAGCCCAATTCGGCGACGGCGCCGCGCACGGCCTCCACGCAACCGGCGTCGAACTTCACCGGGGCGTAGTACCAGATCTGCTCGAATGCCGTTTCCAGGCCGATGTCCTCGGCGACTCGTGTAACCGTGTTACGCAGCTTGGCGTCCATCTCCGCCAGCACCGCGTCGTCGGGGTGGCGGAAGTCGACGGTGAAGAACACCCGGCCGGGAATGACGTTGCGCGAATTGGGATGGATCTGCATCAGGCCCACGGTGGCGCAGGCGTAGGGCGCATGCTCCAGCCCAATGCGGTTCACCGCCTCGACGATGCGGGCGGCACCCAGCAGGGCGTCGCGCCGGCGGCTCATCGGCGTGGGGCCGGCGTGGGCCTCCTGCCCCGTGAAGGTGATCTCATACCAGCGCTGGCCCTGGCAGTCGGTGACCACGCCAATGGTCTTGTCCTCCGCCTCCAGGATGGGGCCCTGCTCGATATGGGCCTCGAAATAGGCACCCAAATCCCGGCCGCGGATGGGGGCGTCGCCGGCATAGCCGATGCGGGCCAACTCCTCCCCCATGGTCTTGCCGTCCAGATCCTTGCGCGACAGGCCGTACTCCAGGTCGAAGGTGCCGGCGAACACGCCCGAGGCCACCATGGCGGGCGCGAAGCGCGACCCTTCCTCATTGGTCCAGGCCACCACCTCGATGGGCGCCTCGGTCTGGTAGTTCAGGTCGTTCAGGGTGCGCACCACCTCCAGCCCGGCCAGCACGCCATAGACGCCGTCGAACTTGCCACCCGTCGGCTGGCTGTCGAGGTGGCTGCCCATCAGGATGGGCGGCAGGGCGTTGTTGCGGCCGGGGCGGCGGGCGAAGATGTTGCCGATGGCGTCCACGGTGATGGTGCAGCCGGCGGCCTCGCACCACGCGACGAACAGGTCGCGGCTCTGCTTGTCGAGGTCGGTCAGCGCCAAACGGCAGACGCCGCCCTTGGGCGTGGCGCCGATCTTGGCCATTCCCATCAAGCTGTCCCACAGGCGGCCGCCGTTGATGGCGACGTTCGTGCCGAACTTCGTTTCCGTGGTCATGGATAAGACGCTCCCTTATTCGGCGGCCCTTATTCGGCGGCTTGCGGCGGCTGGACGCGCATCGGGTTGCCGGGATGCTCCGGCCAGGTCAGGTAGGGCAGGCCGTTGGCCTGCGGGTGCATGGTGATGCATTCCGGCACCGGGCAGACATGGGCGCACAGGTTGCAGCCCACGCAGTCCTCATCCACCACCTCGAACAGCCGTTTGCCGTCGCCGGGCAGGATGCGGATGGCCTGGTGCGAGGTGTCCTCGCAAGCGATGTGGCAACGGCCGCAGTCGATGCACAGATCCTTGTCGATCTTCGCCTTGGTAACGAAGTTCATGTTGAGATCGTTCCAGTTGACGACGTTCCGCACCGCCCGGCCCTGGAAGTCGGCCAGGGTGCGATAGCCCTTCTCATCCATCCAGGCGGACAGACCATCGATCATGTCCTCAACAACGCGGAAGCCATAGACCATGGCGGCGGTGCAGACCTGGACCGAACCGCAGCCCAGCGCCAGGAACTCCGCCGCGTCGCGCCACGTGCCGATACCGCCGATACCGGAGATGGGCAGGCCATGGGTCTCGGCGTTGCGCGCGATCTCCGCCACCATGTTGAGCGCGATGGGCTTCACCGCCGGCCCGCAATAGCCGCCGTGGGTGCCCTTGCCGTCCACCGTGGGGGTGGGCGCCATGGCGTCCAGGTCGATGGAGGCGATGGAGTTGACGGTGTTGATCAGCGACACGGCGTCGGCCCCGCCGCGCTTGGCGGCCTCCGCCGACCACAGCACGTTGGTGATGTTGGGCGTCAGCTTGACGATCACCGGCAGGCGGGTGGCGTTCTTCACCCAGCGGGTCACCTGCTCCACCATTTCCGGCACCTGGCCGATGGCGGAGCCCATGCCACGCTCACACATGCCATGGGGGCAGCCGAAGTTCAGCTCCAGCCCATCGGCACCCGTCGGCTCGATCCGGCGGGCGAGGCCGGCCCAGGCCTCCTCCGTCATCACCGCCATGAGGGAGACGACCATGGCACGGTCGGGCCAGGCCTTCTTCACCGCCGCGATTTCCCGCAGGTTCACCTCCAGCGGGCGATCGGTGATCAGTTCAATGTTGTTGAAGCCGATCAGGCCGCGATTGCCGTCCAGCAGGGCGCCATAGCGGCTGCTGACGTTGACCACGGGGGGATCCTCGCCCAGGGTCTTCCACACCACGCCGCCCCAGCCGGCCTTGAAGGCGCGGACGACGTTGTATTCCTTGTCCGTCGGCGGGGCGGAGGCCAGCCAGAACGGATTGGGCGATTTGATGCCGGCGATGGTGCTGCTGAGATCGGCCATGGGTCGTCCCTCCCCGTTCAAGCCTTGAGGTAGGCGTCGATGGCGAAAGCCGCCGCCTTGCCGTCCGCCACGGACTGCACGGTCAGGTCCTCACCGCTTTTGATGCAATCGCCGCCGGCGTAGACGCCGGGCAGGCTGGTGGCGAGATGCCCGTCCACCTGGATGCGACCGCCGGCCAGGGCCAGGCCGTCCAGCCCGCCCGCCACCAGCTTCTGGCCCACGGCCTTCAGCACCACGTCGCAGGGCTCCGTCACCCGCTCGCCGGTGCCGATGAGGCGCCCGCCTTCCATCACCATCCGCTCGAACTCGACGGCGGTGACGGCCCCGCCCATGCCCTCGATCGCGCGGGGCGCCAACCAGGTGCGCAGAACCACGCCCTGGGTACGGGCCAGATCCTGCTCGTGCCCGGTGGCGCCCATCTGGGCGGAACCACGGCGATAGGCCAGGACCACATCGGCGGCGCCGGCGCACAGCGACTGGATGGCGGCGTCGATGGCGGTGTTGCCGCCGCCGATGACCACCACGCGGCGGCCGGCAAGCTCCACCGGCGGCGCGGTTTTCTGGCGCAGGGCGGCGATGACGTCCACCGCGGCCACCACGCCGGCCAGATCCTCGCCCTCCACGCCCAAGGTGTTGGTGCCGGCGAGGCCCAAGCCCAGGAACACGGCGTCGAAATCCTGGCGCAGTTCGGTCAACGTCACATCACGCCCCAGCGCGACGCCCGTCTTCACCGTGATGCCGCCCAGGGACAGGATGAAGTCCACCTCGCGCTGGGCGAAGTCATCCACCATCTTGTAGGCGGCCAAGCCGTATTCGTTGAGGCCGCCAGCCTTGGCCCGCGCCTCGAACACCGTGACCTCATGGCCCAGCATGGCCAGACGGTGGGCGCAGGCCAGGCCCGCCGGGCCGCCGCCCACCACCGCCACCCGCTTGCCCGTGGGCGCCTGGCGGGCGAAGGGCTGAACCCCCGCCGTGAACAGCGCGTCGGTGGCGTAGCGCTGCAGGCGGCCGATCCGTACCGGCTCGCTTTCCGCCTTGTTGCGCACGCAGGCCTGTTCGCACAGCACCTCCGTCGGGCAGGCACGGGCGCAGGTGCCGCCCATGATGTTGGCGTCCAGGATGGTGCGGGCGGCCCCCTTCACATTGCCGGTGCCGATCTTGCGGATGAAGCCCGGAATGTCGATGGCGGTCGGGCAGGCCGTCACACAGGCGGCCTCATAGCAATACAGACACCGGCTGCTCTCGGCCATGGCCTGCAGGGCGGTGAAGGGGGAAACCAGGTCCCGGTCCAGACCCAAGGCGCCCCCCGGGGCGGCCCCATGAACGCCACTCATCTACAGCTCCCGTCCTTGCCGCCGCCGGGACGGTCGTGCGTTCCCGGCGGCCCTGTTCCAAAGGTACGCGTGTCGCAGGCGTATGCCCTTGATTCTTTTTATTAACAAGCCCGCCCATGCCCGTGGGCGGGGAATCCGCTCACGGCAGGTCGCGCAGAATGTCGGCCAGAATGCCGAAGATCTGGTCGATATGGTCCTTCTCGATGATCAACGGCGGCGACAGCGCGATGATGTCACCCGTGGTGCGGATCAGCAGCCCCTTGTCGAAGGCCCGCAGGAAGGCCTCGAAGGCCCGCGCGGTGGGTTTGCCGGCGATGGGTTCCAGCTCGATGCCCGCGATCAGACCCAGATTGCGCACGTCGATGACGTGGGGCAGGCCGCGCAGGCTGTGCGCCGCCTCCTGCCAGTACGCCGCCAGGTCCGCGCCACGGGTCAGCAGCCCCTCCTCCTTGTAGATCTTGAGGGTGGCGAGGCCGGCGGCGGTGGCCAGCGGATGGCCGGAATAGGTGTAGCCGTGGAACAGCTCGATGGCGTTCTCCGGCCCGGTCATGAAGGCGTCGTAGATCGCGTTCTTGAAGAACACGGCCCCCATGGGAACGGTGGCGTTGGTCAGGCCCTTGGCCGCCGTGATGATGTCCGGCACCACGCCGAAATAGTCGGTGGCGAAGGGCGTGCCCAGGCGGCCGAAGCCGGTGATGACCTCATCGAAGATCAGCAGGATGCCGTGGCGGTCGCAAATGGCCCGCAGCTTTTCCAGATAGCCCTTGGGCGGCAGCAGCACGCCGGTGGATCCGGCCACCGGCTCCACGATCACGGCGGCGATGGTGGAGGCGTCATGCAAGGCGACGATGCGTTCCAAATCGTCGGCCAGGTGGGCGCCCCACTCCGGCTGGCCCTGGGTGAAGGCCTGGTGGGCCTTGTCATGGGTGTGCGGCAGGTGGTCGACGCCGGCCAGCATGGGGCCAAAGAACTTGCGGTTGGTGACGATGCCGCCGACGGAGATGCCGCCGAAGCCCACGCCGTGATAGCCGCGTTCCCGCCCGATGAAGCGGGTGCGCGTCCCCTCCCCCCGGGCACGGTGATAGGCCAGCGCCACCTTCAGCGCCGTGTCCACGGATTCGGAGCCGGAATTGGTGAAGAACACCTTGTCCATGCCGGTGGGCAGCAGGGCCGACAGTTGCGCCGCCAGCTCGAAGGCGCCGGGATGGCCCATCTGGAAGGCGGGGGCGTAGTCCATGGCCGCCACCTGGTCCTGCACCGCCTTGACGATTTCCGGGCGGCAGTGGCCGGCGTTCACGCACCACAGGCCGGCGGTGCCGTCCAGCACCTGGCGCCCGTCATCGGTGGTGTAGTGCATGTCCTTGGCGCCCACGAACAGGCGCGGCGCCTTCTTGAACTGGCGGTTGGCCGTGAACGGCATCCAGAAGGCGTCCATGTTGTTGGGCACGCTTCCGGACCCGCGACCGTCCGGGGCCGCGAAAGGGATGGAGGGGTGGACGCCGAAGCCGTCGTGACGCTGTGCCAAAGCCGCTCTCCCACAAGCGCCCAGCCCCTGTCGGCCAGGCATTCCCGCGATTATAGCCCGTGATTTATGAGAAGGAGAGTGACACGATTTTGACCATTTGGTCAGGATTTTTTGGCCCACGGCCAGAAAAATGCGCGAATTCGCGCCAACCCCATGGCTGCCTAATCCAGCGGCAAAATCCGATCGCTTCCACCTCTCCACAATCCGGATCGCCCGCGCGGACAAGCCCGGAGGCCCCCCATCGCGATCCTGCCCCTAAGAAAAACGGCCCCGAGATCACTCCCGGGGCCGCTTCCTAAATCATCATCCGTGACGCCGGCGATCAGCCGACGATCTCGGTACCGGCGAAGAAGTAGGCGATCTCGATCTTCGCGTTCTCCAGGCTGTCGGAGCCGTGGACGGAGTTGGCTTCGATCGATTCGGCGAATTCCTTGCGGATGGTGCCGGCGTCGGCGTTGGCCGGGTTGGTGGCGCCCATGATCTCGCGGTTGCGGGCCACGGCGTTCTCACCCTCCAGGATCTGCACGACAACGGGGCCGGAGGTCATGAAGGCCACCAGGTCGCCGTAGAACGGACGGGCGGCGTGCACTTCGTAGAACTTCTCGGCCTGCTGCTTGGACAGCTGGACGCGCTTCTGGGCAACGATGCGCAGACCGGCTTCCTCGAACTTGGCGTTGATCTTGCCGGTCAGGTTGCGACGGGTGGCGTCGGGCTTAATGATCGAGAAAGTCTGTTCGACGGCCATGGCCGGATCTCCTGGGATTTGAAGTCTGGAATTTGAAGTACGGAATCTCGAAAGTGGCGGCGTTATATACGGGCGCACGCGGGGCTGCAACGCCCGACGTCGCCCCGCCACCCCAATGCGCGCCGCCCTCCCATGCGAACGGCACGGAACATCTGGCCCGCGCCGCGCCGTACTGAAATGGCCCCGTCGGCAAGGCCGTCTGAAAACCATCGCAGCGCGGACTCTTGCTCCTCCAACGGCACCGGTTGCCAGAGCTTCTGTGAACGTCGGGGGAACTTTAATCAGTCCCCGTCAGGTATCGCCTGACGATCGACCGGGCGATTTCCTTGGAGTCGATGTCTCCGGCGAAAAACTCGTAATTGCCCCCACTGGCAAGCGATGCAACGCCTTGCAATGCCGCCCACAGGGCGACGACAGCTTTCTGCCTTGCCAAGGCGTCGGTAAAGAGTGGGGCGATCGCCGTGGCGACAATCTCAATCAATCGCGCGCGCGGACGAGAATAGGATTCGGGAACCGCTTCTCCCGGCCGGGGCGGTTGCTTCAACAGTGCCGCCCAGAGCCGTGGGTTCTTGAGGACGAAATCGACATACTTTTCGGCGATCGCCAAGGCGTTCTCGAGCGTGCCCGGCACATGGGCGGCCATGACCGCGTCAAGTTGATCGGCCATCTCCGTCAATGTCGTCGCGTTGACCTGGCGTAGCACCGCCTCCAGATCACCGACGGCATTGTAGATGCTGCCGGGCGCATACCCGATCAGGGCGCCCATCTTGCGCATGGTCACGGCTTCGGCACCCTCCTCCACGACTATCTTTCGCGCCGCTTCCAGCACAAGTGCCGCCAACTCATCGCGGGAATGATCGGATCGTCTGGCCATGGATGCTCCAAAAAATATATTGAACGATGTTCATAATCCGTATATAAATTTGAACGTTGTTCAATTCTAGCTCCGGAGCGACAGATGTCAAAAATCAAAATCACTGGCTTGGCGGGCGTCGGACTTTTCGCCGCCATCGCCGTCACAGGCTGCGCTGGCGGCAACTCGAATGCCGGTGTCGCCATCAAGCAGGCATCGCAGGCGGGTGGACTGGCAAGCGCCAGCACGGCGCATGCCGTCGTCGCCTCGGGACAGGCGGTCTTAGGCGCGGCTTCCGTCCCCTTGGCGATAGGCGGCGCTGTACTTGGCGACGTCGGTGGCGCGAGCGCAACCGTGGCGAGGGCATCAGCGCACGCAGCCTCGGCGCCAACCGGAAAGGCGCTGCCTGTTACCGATCAGACGATCACCGTCATTCCCCCCGACCGCGCGTTGGAAAAGTAGTTCCGCATTTCAGATGCGTTGGCCATGGAGAGGCAAATGGTGGGATTTTGGGCGAGGGCTTTTGTCCTCCTTTGTATTTCCGCATCAACCATCTCGAAAGCCGATGCGGCCGGCCTGAGCGCAAGTAGCCGTGGCGCAACCGACGAGAGTCATTTTAGACCGGCTGAACTCGCGACCTTCGCAAAGAAGGTTGAGAGAGAGCTCGCGGCAACGGGAGTCCGCGTGGCAATCGTCGGCAGGGTCGGGGTGCCGCTTGATCAGGTTCCGGAAGGCTTTCACTACTCCCATGTCGGATTTGCCATTTACTCTCAAATAAAGACAAAAAGCGGGGACACAATTCCCGGATATGCTATGTATAATTTATATCAGGATGACAAACATCCAGATGTCAGCAATCTTGTACAAGATTATCCGCTCGATTTTTTCTCGGGTATCCAATCCCTCGATGCTGGCGTCATCATACCATCGGACGAGCTACAAAGCCGTATCCTGGGCATCATAACGTCACCGACCTACGCTGCTCTGCATGACCCCCATTACTCGATTATCGCTAACCCATATAACCTTGGTCGGCAGAACTGTACGGAGTTTGTGCTCGACGTCTTGATGGCAGCGATTTACAGGACCGACAACATCGCCCAGATCAAAGCGGCGGAAAACGCCTATTTTAGAGCTCAGCCGGTCACGGTGAGCCCGTTCAAACTCTTAGTCGGGTCGATGTTCATGCCCGGGGTATCCACCTCGGACCAAACCGAGGCGCCCGTCACCGCGACATTCGAGCGTATTTCCGACTTCTTGCGCAAATATGACGCAGGATCCCAAGAATTCACCGTTCTATCAGACTGAAATCTATCACCTGACTGCAAATACGATCCGGTGCCTGGCTAATACTCCCGCCGCTGCCGAGCGCTAAAATCCCTAACATTAGAAAATCTGCCAATTCTCACGCAGCCAGGGATCGAATTGGCTGCTTTTTATTGGCCACCCGCAGGCGGCGGCGAGATGCGCCTGGATTGCCGGATTGATTGTGCCCCACACGAACGGCAAGATGAAACCGCCCCGGCCGCGACGCGGCTTCCCCCATGCCCCATGAGAGCCGAATGAGACTTGGTCGCCACGTCGCGTATGTCCCCGTCGTCCTCAGCGCCCTGATGGCAAGCTGCGTCGGCGCGATGGCGAACCCGGGAGCCGAACGGGTGGTGCACTGGGCGCCGGCCGGTGTCGCGTCGGACCAATATGAGTCGCATCCAGCTTTCGATCCCCTGACCGGCGACCTCTATTTCGTGCGCAGCACCCCGCAGTTCCGCGGGTGGCGCATCCTCTACAGCCACTGCACCCCCTCCGGCTGGAGCCCGCCGCAGGACGCCCCCTTCGCCGGCGACGGGGTGGAGGCCGACCCCTGGTTTTCACCGGATGGGCGCACCGTGTGGTTCATATCCAACCGCACGACCGACGGCATACACCGGGAGGACCTGGACATCTGGCGCGCCGACCGCGACGCCGACGGCCATTGGGGGCAGCCCGTAAGGCTGCCGGCACCGATCAATTCGACGGGATATGAATGGTTCCCCCGCCCGGCCCCCGACGGCTGGCTCTATTTCGGATCCGACCGGCCCGGCGGTTTCGGCAAGACCGACATCTGGCGCGCCCGACCCGACAACCAGGGCGGCTGGACGGTTGAGAACGCCGGCCCCGCCCTGAACGGGCCGGACGATGAGTACGAGGCCTTGCCCTCACCGGACGGCCAACGCCTGGTGCTGATGGCGGAAAACGCGGCGGGGGACGTGCGCACCCTGTATGAAAGCCACAAGACCGGCCAAGGCTGGTCGCCGCGCCGCCAGCTTGGACCGGAGGTGAACGCGACCGGCTCCGAAATCGGCGCGCTGTTCTCGCCCACCGGCCGGACATTGATGTTCGCGCGGGATCTGCACGGAAGCCAAAGCGGGGAGTTCTTCGTCTGGCGCCGCCCGGCGGATACGGGCGGCGGGGTGGAGGACTGGCCGCCGGCCTGCCCGGCGGCACCCCCCTGACACCCCACCCCCTCTCAGGCCGCCCCTTTCAGGCCGCCCCACGCCCATGCTAAGAGGGCGGCCATGCTGACCATCACCGACCTCACCTATCGCATCGCCGGCCGGACCCTTTTGGACCAGGCCTCCGTCGTCGTTCCCAAGGGCCACAAGGTGGCCCTGGTGGGACGCAACGGCACGGGCAAGTCCACCCTGTTCAAGCTGATCGCCGGCGAACTGCACCCCGACGGCGGGGAGATCAGTCTGCCGGCGGGCCTGCGCATGGGCATGGTGCGGCAGGAGGTGCCGGCCGGCTCCACCAGCCTGCTCGACACGGTGATGGCGGCGGATACCGAACGCACGGCCCTGCTGGCGGAGGCCGAGACCGCCACCGACCCCGCCCGCATCGCCGACATCCACACCCGCCTGGCCGACATCGGCGCCCATTCGGCGGAGGCGCGGGCGGCGCAGATCCTGTCCGGCCTGGGCTTCGACGCGGCGGCGCAGCAGCGGCCCTGTTCCGATTTTTCCGGTGGCTGGCGCATGCGCGTGGCGCTGGCCGGTGTGCTGTTCACCCAGCCCGACCTGCTGCTGCTGGACGAGCCCACCAACCATTTGGACCTGGAAGCGACGGTGTGGCTGGAGAGCTATCTCAAGAACTATCCCCACACCATCCTGCTGATCAGCCATGACCGTGAACTGCTGAACAAGGTGCCGACCACCACCATCCACCTGGACCAGCAGAAGCTGACATCCTACAGCGGCGGCTATGACCAGTTCGTGGTGGTGCGGGCGGCCAAGCTGGAGAACCTGAAGGCCCAGTCGGTCAAGCAGGAGGCCCAGCGCCGCCACATGCAGGACTTCGTGGACCGCTTCCGTGCCAAGGCCAGCAAGGCCAAGCAGGCGCAAAGCCGGCTGAAGGCGCTGGAGAAGCTGGGCCCCGCCATCACCGTGCTGGAGGAGCACCGCACCCGCTTCGATTTCCCCTCGCCCGAACCGATGCCGCCGCCGCTGATCAACATGGACAACGCGGTGGTGGGCTATGGCGACAAGGCCATCCTGCGCAACCTGAACCTGCGCATCGACCCGGAGGACCGCATCGCCCTGCTGGGCGCCAACGGCAACGGCAAGTCCACGCTGGTCAAGATGCTGGCCGGCCGGCTGGACGCCATGGGTGGGGAGGTCCGCCGCTCCTCCAAGCTGAAGGTGGGCTACTTCGCCCAGCACCAGGCGGAGGAGCTGACCCTGGGCTGGACGCCGGTGCAGCAGACCCAGGCCGCCATGAAGAACGCGACCGAGCAGCAGGTGCGCAACCATCTGGGCCGCTTCGGCTTTCCCCAGCTGAAGGCCGACACCCTGATCCGCGACCTGTCGGGCGGCGAGAAGGCGCGGCTGCTGTTCGCGCTGATGAGCCGCGAGGCGCCGGGCATCCTGCTGCTGGACGAACCGACCAACCACCTGGACATCGACAGCCGCGAGGCGCTGGTGGAGGCCATCAACGGCTACCGGGGCGCCGTCATCCTCATCAGCCACGACCCGCATCTGGTGGAGCTGACGGCCGATCAGCTGTGGCTGGTGGCCGATGGCACCTGCAAGCCCTATGATGGCGACCTGGACGAATACCGCGCCTGGCTGCTGGACCAGCGCCGGGGCGACAGCGCCCCACGGGACGCCACGCCCGCGGCATCGCGTGATCGCAAGGAGGAACGCCGGGCGGCGGCCGAATTGCGCCAGCAGCTGGCCCCCCTGCGCCGCAAGGTGGAAGACGCGGAGAAGCGCATGGCGCAGCTGGGCGCCAAGAAGACCAAGCTGGACGAGAAACTGGCCGACCCCGCCCTGTATCAAGGCCCCAAGGAGGCCGTGACCAAGCTGCAGATCGAGCTGGGCCAGGTGCAGAAGGACCTGGAGACGGCGGAGGAAACCTGGCTGATCCTGTCGGAGGAGTACGAACAGGCCATGGCCGCCGGGGCGTGATTCGGCCCGGGAACCGGCCCTGCGCCCCTGCGTCGCACCCCGGCCCTTGGACCAAATCGGAAATTGCGTAACGGAAACCGGGGTGTAACACACCCGTCATTGCAAAACGGGGCGCTGCGTGCCATCTCTGCCCCTATGTTCCGTGCACGCACTTGTTTCGGGGGCCCCCGGCCCCTGAGTACCGATCTGGACAGCCCTACGCCCCATCGTGGGTGCGCCACCGCTGGAATGCCGATGCTGAGGAACGCCTAAGCCATGCCGACCGACCGCGCCGAGACGACCTTGAACGGCAAGAAATTCGCCGCGCGGGGAACCGCAAAGAACGGCCACCCGCGCGGGCATGGCCCCCGCCCCCACAGCCCGGCCCAGGAGAACCCCGCCTGGCTGTTCTTCCGTCGTTGGGCCGCTAACCCCGTCTCCATCGCCTCCATCACCCCATCGGCCCCGTCGCTGGGCCGGCTGATGGCCCGCCATGTGCGGCGGGAGGCTGATGAGATCGTGGTGGAATATGGTGGCGGCACCGGCGCCATCACCCGGGCCCTGCTGGAATCGGGCATCCCCGCCTCGCGCCTGTTCGTCATCGAGCGGGACAAGGAGCTGCACGCCTATATGGCGGCGAAGTTCCCCACCGTCACGGTGCTGCACGGCGACGTGAAGGACGTGCGCAGCCTGCTGCCCCCGCAATATCTCGGCAAGGTCGGCACCATTGTCTGCGGCATCCCCATGATCCTGATCCCCATCGAGGCCCAGCGCCAGATCATCGACGAGGCCTACGCCGTGATGCCCCAGGGGCGCCAGTTCCTGGCCTTCACCTATTCCCTGCGCTCCCCCCTGCGCCGGCAGGCCCTGACCCTGACGGGCAAGCGTCTGGGCTGGGCCATGTCCAACATCCCGCCGGCGGCGGTGTGGGGCTATACCAGGTCCTAATTTGCCTTCCGCTCCGGCCGGCCCCAAAAGGTCCGGCGGCCGCCGTCGCGGCCTGGAATTCAGACGGGGGGAGCCACAAGGGGGGCGGCCACCTCCGCGGTGATCCAGTCCATGAAGGCCGTCATGGCCGGCGTGCACGTCCGCGCCTCGGCCCAGACCAGCCAGTGGGCGACGCGGGGTGTTTCCACCAGAATGCCGGGGAACAGCCGCACCAGCAGCCCCGCCCGGATGCGATCCTCGATCAGCAGCGCGCGCCCCATCGCCACGCCCTGGCCGTCCACCGCCGCCTGCAAGACGATGTTGTAGTCGGTCAGCTGCAGGGTGCGGGCGCCCCGCAGATCTAGCTGCGCCGCCACCGCCCAGGCGTCCCATTCGAACGGGCGGAGCGTGAACAGCAGCGGATGGGCCAGCAGGTCCGCCGGCACCCGGAGGGGCGGCCCCCGGCGCAGCAGGTCGGGGCTGGCCACCGGCGCCAGGCGATCCATATGCAGCAGGCGGCCCACCAGCCCGTCCCCCGGCTGCGGACCGGGGCCGTAGCGGATGCCGATGTCAGCCGCCCCGCCGGCCACGTCCACCCGGTCCAGCGTCGGGTCCAGGGTCAGATCGATGTCCGGATGGGCGGCGGCGAAGCGGGCCAGGCGCGGCGCCAGCCAATTGGCGGCGAAGGATGGCACCATGCTGACCTTCAGCGCCCGGCGCGCCGCCTGCCCCCGCACATCGCGCGTGGCGCCGGCGATCAGGTCGAAGGCCTGGCACACCACCGCCAGGTAGCGCGCCCCCGCTGTCGTCAAGGTCACGCCCCGGGCGTGGCGGATGAACAGGGCGACGCCCAAGCTATCCTCCAGCTGGCGGATATGATGGCTGACGGCGCTCTGGGTGATCAGCAACTCCTCCCCCGCCTGGCGGAAGCTCAGCAGACGGCCGGCGGCTTCGAAGGCGCGCAGGGCCGGCAGGGGCGGAAGGGTGGCGGACAGGCGCATGAACGCCATTGTAGCCAGGCACCGACCCATGAGCCAGATCGATCACCGCCCCCGGCCTCTTTGAATTAGCCAGGGGTTGGGTGGGCCGGCATGCTGTCTCCCGAACGAATGAATTGCGCCATCAGGGAATCGCCGCCGCCATGTCCGCCACCACGCCCCCGGGCAGCATCACCGGAAAGGTCCACGCCCTGGGCCTCACCCTCCCCCAGCCGTCCGGCCCCGGCGGCAATTATGTCTCCACCACCAGGATTGGCCCCCTGCTGTTCGTGGCGGGACAGATAGACCCCGCCGCCGCCTTGGGACGGCTGGGGGACACCGTGTCGGTGGAAGACGGCGCGCGCGCCGCCCGGGCGGCCGCTCTCAACATCATCGCCCATGTCGTCAAGGCGGCGGGCGACGACCTGGCCGCCGTGCGCCGGGTGGCCAAGCTGACCGTCTTTGTCGCCAGCACGCCGGACTTCACACAGCAGCCGCTGGTGGCCAACGGCGCGTCGGATCTGCTGGTGGCGGTGTTCGGCGATGCCGGCCGGCACGCCCGCTCCGCCGTCGGCGTCGCGGCCCTGCCCCGGGGGGCGTCGGTCGAGGTCGAGGCCATCGTCGAGCTGTCGGTGTGAGATGACCGGACTGACGGACGACCAGATCGAGGGCTTGCGGGCCGACACGCCGGGCTGCGGCCCAGACCATGTCCACTTCAACCACGCCGGTGCCAGCCTGCCCTCCCGCCAAACCCTGGCGGCCATCACCGACCATCTGCGTCTGGAGGCCCGCCTGGGCCCCATGGAGGCGGGGGCGCTGGCGGCGGAGGGCGTGGCCAAGGCCCGCGCGGCGGCGGCCACCCTGCTGAACGCCGCCCCGGGGGAGATCGCCTTCGCCACCGGCGGGTCGGTCGCCTGGGGCATGGCGGTGGCGAGCCTGCCCCCCTTGCGCGCCGGCGATCGCGTCCTGGTCGGCCGGCAGGAATGGGGCGGCAACCTGACCACCCTGCACGACAAGGCGGCCCGCGCCGGCGCGACGGTGGAGGTCATCCCCAGCCTCGAGGATGGGCGCGTCGATGCGGACGCCCTGGCCGGCCTGATCGACGACCGTGTGCGGCTGGTCAGCCTGACCTGGGGGGCGGCCAACAGCGGCCTGGTCAATGACGCGGCGGCGGTGGGCCGGGTGACGCGGGCGGCCGGCGTGCCCTATGTCATCGACGCCGCCCAGGTGGTGGGCCAGATCCCGGTGGACGTGGCGGCCCTGGGCTGCGACATGCTGAAGGCACCGGGCCGCAAGCATCTGCGGGGGCCGCGCGGCACCGCCCTGCTGTATGTCCGCCACGACTTCCTGGACAAGGTCGCGCCCGCCTGGCTGGACGTGCAGTCAGCACCCTGGAATTCCCCTTGGGGGGCAGACCACAGCCCGGTATCGCCCCGCGACGACGCCCGCCGGCTGGAATCGGCGGAGGCGTCCGTGGCCTTGCTGCTGGGCCTGGGGGCGGCCTTGAATCTAGCGCTAGACCTGGGCGTGGCCGCGATCCGCGCCCGCATCCACCATCTGGCCCAGGAACTGCGCGCCCGCCTGGACGCCATTCCCGGTGTCACCATCCGTGATATCGGCGATCCCGAAACCCGCAGCGGCCTGGTGTCCTTCACCGTTGACGGCCTGACGGGGTCGGCTGTGCGGACCCGGCTGGCGGACCAGGGCCTGACGCTGGGCGCCAACGGCGTGCCCTACACCCCCCTGGACATGACGGCCCGCGGCCTGACGGAGATCGCCCGCGCCTCCGTCAGCTACCTGACGAGGGAGGGTGAACTGGACCGGCTGGCCAACGCCGTGGCCGGGCTGACGCCTTAAGCCTTGCGCGGCGCCTGGGCCAGTAGGGCGTCCGTCCACCCCGGTGGCAACACGCCCAGCAGCCAGGACACGGCGTAGGTCGGCCAGGGGAAGGCGATGCGCGCCCGGTTGGCGGCCAGGCCGTGGACAACGATGCGTGCGGCCTTGTCCGCGTCCATCAGGAAGGGCATGGGGAAGGTGTTCACCGCCGTCATGCGGCTGCGCACGAATCCGGGGCAGATGACGGAGACCCGCACGCCCTTGCCCATCAGCTCCCCCCGCAGGCCCTCGCCATAGGAGCGGACCGCCGCCTTGGACGCGCAATAGGCGGGTGCCCCTGGCATGCCGCGGAAGGCGGCCAGGGAGGACATGAGCGCCAACTGCCCCCGCTTGCGCGCCACCATGCGGGGGATCAGGGGGTGGATGGTGTTCAGCACGCCCTCGATGTTGACGGCCAGGATGCGGCGCGCCTGTTCCTCCGTCTCGCCCAGCATGCCCTCGCCACCCCCGCCGGTGCCGCCGGAAATGCCGGCGTTGGCGATGGCGAGGTCGATGGGCACACCGTCATCGGCCGCCTGGATCCAGGCGCTGAGCGCCGGGCGGTCCAGCACGTCCAGTGCCGCCGCCGTCACCCGGGCGCCCTTGGCGCGCGCGGCCTCGGCCACGGCGTCCAGCCGGCCCTGGTCCCGCCCCGTCAGCCACAGCTGACGTCCCGGCACCGCATAGGCCAGGGCCAAGGCCTCGCCGATGCCGCTGGAGGCGCCGGTGATCAGAATACTGTTCGGCGACTGCAACCCGTCCCCCATCGCTCGGTCCCGTCCGGCGGGCCCACCCCGTCAAGGATCACCGTCCCCGTGGCCCGCCCCACGGTGTTGTGACCCTCGCTTGTTTGTGGCCGCCGCCACGGGCTATAACCCTTGGCACTCAGACGATGCAGCATGTCTCGCCGCCGGTCCAGCCGGCAGCGTGGGCCCGATGCCTCCGTCCCCCGTCCTTCTCCCTCACCCTCATGGGGACCCGCCCTTTGACCAAGCCCTCCCCCATCGCCAGCATGACCGGCTTCGCCCGCGCGGAAGGGGCGGCCGGCGCCGCCTCGTGGATCGTCGAGGTGAAAAGCGTCAACGGCCGCGCGCTGGATCTGCGCACCCGCCAGCCCTCCGGCCTGGACGGCGTTGAAGCCCTGGCCCGCGCGGAGGTGAGCCGCCTGATCCGCCGCGGCAACATCACCCTGAACGTCAACGTCAGCCGCACGGCCACCACCGCCCCCTTGCGCCTGAACCGCGACTTCCTGGCCCAGGTGCTGGAACTGGCCCGCGAGATCGAGGGGGCCGGCGCCGCCCCACCCCGGCTGGATGCCCTGCTGGCCATCCGGGGCGTCATCGACACGGGCGAGGAAGCGGAACAGCCGGAGGATCGCGCCGCGCTTGAGGCCGCCATCGGCAAGACCGTGACCCAGGCCATCCTGGCGCTGTCCACCGCCCGCCTGGCCGAAGGCGCCCGCCTGGTCACCGTGCTGGCCGGCCATCTGGAGGAGATCGCCTCGCTGACCGAGGCCGCCGCCAACACGGCGACGCTGCAGCCGCAGGCCCTGCGCGACAAGTTGAAGGCCCAGGTCCAGGCCCTGCTGGAGGCGGTGCCCGCCCTGCCGGAAGAGCGCCTGGCCCAGGAAGCGGCATTGCTGATCGCAAAGGCCGACGTGCAGGAGGAACTGGACCGTCTGCGCGCCCACATCGCCCAGGCCCGCGACATGCTGGCCGAGGGGGGTGCCGTGGGCCGCCGGCTGGACTTCCTCTGCCAGGAATTCAACCGCGAGGCCAACACCCTCTGTTCCAAGTCCGCCGACGTGGAACTGACCCGCATCGGCCTGTCGCTGAAGGCGACGATCGAGCAGTTCCGCGAACAGGTCCAGAATATCGAATGAGCACGCCGCCGATGACCACCGACACCCCGTCCCCCGCCCTGCACCCCTACATGCACCGCCGTGGCCTGATGCTGGTGCTGTCGTCGCCGTCCGGCGCCGGCAAGACCACCATCGCCCGCCGCCTGCTGGAGCAGGACGCCGAGCTGACCATGTCGGTCTCCGCCACCACGCGCGCCAAGCGGCCGGGCGAGGTGGCGGGCGTGGACTATCACTTCACCGACCTGACCGAGTTCGACCTGATGGTGAACCAGGGCAGGCTGCTGGAATACGCCAAGGTGTTCGACAACTATTACGGCACCCCGCGTGAGCCGGTGGAACAGGCCCTGGCCGGCGGCCGCGACGTGCTGTTCGACATCGACTGGCAGGGCACGCAGCAGCTGAAGGAAAAGGCCCGCGACGACCTGGTCAGCATCTTCATCCTGCCGCCCTCGGCCCGTGAGCTGGAACGCCGCCTGACCAGCCGCGCCCAGGACAGCCAGGCCGAGATCGCCAAGCGCATGAGCAAGGCGTCCAACGAGATGAGCCACTGGGCCGAGTACGACTACGTCATCATCAACAACGACGTCGACAGCTCCGTCGCCAAGGCCCACGCCATCCTGACGGCCGAACGCCTGGTGCGCCGCCGCCAGGTAGGCCTGTCGGAATTCGTGAAGGGGCTGCAGGCGGGGGTGTGATGCCCAATCGCGACTAGGCGAGGCCGCCCCACGTATCACGTTGGGCGGCCAATCCCCGGAAATCGCTTAGAACGACACGCGGCCGGTGAAGATCCAGGCGTGGTCCAGGGTCGGCGTCAGGGCCGGTTCGCGCTGCAGCGTGGGTGACACCGCGAACTGGTAGCCGAAGCCGAAATTGGCCTTGGAGTGGCCCCCCAGGGGGAAGCGGCCGAAGATGATGCCGGGGGTCAGCAGCACCTGGTTCTTGCCGTCGCGCAGGCCGCCGGCCCAATAGGTGTCGTTCACCTCCAGCTCCGGCCAGAAATAGTCGGCGACATGGTATTGGAAGGTCACGTTGGTCGCGACCGCCTTGCCGATGGTGTCCTCATGCGCCATGGGCAGGGCCACGCCCACGGTTCCCTGGACGTCGAACCGGCCGAAGCCCTTGCCGGCGGCCAGGGTGGGTGTCACCAGCCAGGCGTTGTTGGTGAAGGCCTTGATGCCGGTGGGCGCCTGGAAGCCCAGGAAGGCGGTGACGATGTAGTCCCCGCCCCAAGCGTGGTCCGGGTCGGCATTGGCGGACAGCAGGCGCTGCTTGACCAGCAGCACGGGATCGTCGCCGAAGCCCTGCACCGGCTTGACGTTGGAGCGCACCTGGTAGGGCGGGATGTTCAGCACCACCTCGGTGGTGGCGGTCGGGATCAGTTCCAGCCCCTTGCCGCCCCCGTAGTTGCGCACCATGGCGCCCGTGCCCTGGTACTGGTTCAGCTGGTCGAAACGGAATTCCTGCTCCAGCCGGGGCGTCACCGTCACCAGCGGCGTCACCCAGCCGGGCTGGCTGGACTGCGCCTGGTCAACGTGGGCGTACCAGTTAACGAAATACTCGCTGATGGCGTCGGTGGCTTCGGCCTGGGCCGTACCCACCAGGGCTATGGAGACAAGAAGGCTTGACATCACCAGGCCAGCGATAGCGTGACGGATCATGATGAGGGCTTCCTTACGGGATTTTCGTTATGTTCTCCCGTATATATCGGACCTCATCACCAGACCGATTAAATTACGTTTTAATCGGACACTCTCAGGCGCTGAGGCGGGCCGCCCGCTGGAAGGCCTGGGGCGGCTGGCCAAAGGCGCGCAGGAAGGCGCGGCGCATGCGTTCCCGGTCGCCGAAGCCGGTTTCGCGCACGATGATCTCCATGGGGTGGCGCCCCTCCTCCATCAGCACCCGGGCCGCCTCCAGCCGCAGGTTCTCCACCGCCTTGGCCGGTGACTGGCCCGTCTCGGCATGGAATGCGCGGCTGAACTGCCGGGGGCTCAGATGCGCCACCTCCGCCAGGCGGTCCACCGACAGGTCTTGCTTCAGGTTTTCCCGGGCGAAGCGCAGGGCGGTCTGGATGCGGTCGGACCGGGGCTCCAGTTCCAGCAGGGCGGAGAACTGCGATTGCCCGCCGGGCCGGCGGTGATAGACCACCATCTTGCGCGCCACGGCGCGGGAGACATCGGGGCCCACATCAGCCTCCACCAGGGCCAGCGCCAGGTCGATGGCGGCGGTCATGCCGGCGGAGGTCCAGATCGGGCCGTCCTGGGTGAAGATGCGGTCCTCCTCCATCCGCACGCGGGGAAAGTCCCGCTGCAGGGCGCGCGCGACCATCCAGTGGGTGGTGGCGCGCCGCCCATCCAGCAGACCGGCCTGGGCCAGGATCAGGGCGCCGGTGCAGATGCTGGCGGTGCGACGGGAGACGCGGGCCGCCGCCCCGACCAGGTCCACCAGGCTGGCCGGCGCCGGCCCCATCTCCAACGCCCCCGCCACCATCAGCGTGTCGTACGCCAGGTCGCCGGGCGCGTCGGTCTCCACCGCCACGCCGGCGGAACTGACCACCCGGCCCCCGCCCTCCGACAGCAGATGCACCTCATAGATCGGCCGCCCGGCCAAGCCGTTCGCGACCTCGAACACCGTGGCCACCACCAGGTCCAGGATCTGGAAACCGGGGAAGACGACAATGCCGACGCGCTTCATGGGATTCTCCTGGTCACGGCACGGATTGATGTCTCAAAAGGTGGCATGAATGACATTCAGGCCAAGACCCTGCGCGCCTATCCTTCCCTTGTCAACGCCGGCACCCCGCCGGCGGATGGAAAAGGGACCCGGATCATGAGCACCATTTCTTCCTCAAAGGGGACGGCCGTCGTCACCGGCGCCTCCTCCGGCATCGGCGCGATCTATGCCGACCGCCTGGCCCGCCGCGGCTATGACTTGATCCTGGTGGCGCGCAACGCCACCCGCCTGGCGGAGCGCGCCCAGCGTCTGGCGGCGGAAACCGGCCGCAATGTCCAGGTGCTGGCTGCCGACCTGACCAAGGCCACCGACCTGCGCGCGGTCGAGGCCCGGCTGCGGGAGGATGCCAGCATCACCGCCCTGGTGAACAACGCCGGCGTCGGCGCCGCCGGCCCCCTGCTGGACACCGACGTCGACGCCATGGAGGCCATGATCCAGTTGAACGTGACGGCGCTGACCCGCCTGACCTACGCCGCCGTGCCGGGCCTGGTGAAGCGCGGCGGTGGCTTGGTGATCAACATCGCCTCCATCGTCGGCATCGCCCCGGAGATGCTGAACGGCACCTACGGCGGCACCAAGGCCTTCGTCCTCGCCTTCACCCAGTCACTGCACCATGAACTGGCGGGTAAGGGCCTGCGCGCCCAAGCCGTGCTGCCCGGCGCCACCCGCACGGAGTTCTGGGATGTCGCCGGCGTGCCGGTCGATCATCTGCCGCAGGAGATCGTCATGTCGGCGGAGGAGATGGTGGACGCCGCATTGGCCGGGCTGGACCAGGGTGAACTGATCACCATCCCGGCACTGCCCGACGCCGCCGACTGGCAGGCCTATGAGGCCGCCCGCCAAAAGCTGATGCCCAACCTGTCGCGCAGCGAAGCGGCGGCGCGGTTCAAGCCGGCGGCGTGAGCCTGTTCACCTGAAAATGGGCGGGCGCCGGCACCAGAGGCGCTAATAGACCGTGCCGGTCCCCGTCCCCATCTGATTGTTCTGCTGCTGGGCGGCGGGCGCGGCCTGCACCCAGACGCTGCCGCCGTCACCGCCATCCAGCACGCCTTCGCTGCCCTTGGGCTCGGTGCCGGGGATGAAGGCTTCCCAGATGGCGCGGCGGTCGCCCGGTTCGGCCAGGCGGCCGTTTTCGGGGTTCACGCGCACCAGGCGCACCCCCGGCGGCACGCGGAAGGGCAGCGAGGGCTTGTCGGCCAGCGCCGTCTCCATGAACTCCTTGAAGATGGGCACGGCGACTGAGGCGCCCGTCTCATGATCGCCCAGGGAGCGCGGCTGGTCATAGCCGGTGAAGACACCGAACACCAGGTCGGGGGAGAAGCCGACGAACCAGGCGTCCTGGCTGTCGTTGGTGGTGCCGGTCTTGCCCGCCAGGGTCTTGCCCAGCACCCGCAACTGCGCCGCCGTGCCCCGGTCCACCACCCCCTGCAGAATGTTGACGATCTGGTAGACGGTGCGCGGGTCCTCGATCTGCTCGCGCGTGTCGGGCACGTCGGGCACCGCGCCCACGTCGGCGGCGGCGTCCACGGAACCGGGCGTCAGCTGGCAGCCCTCGCAGGCGCGCTGGTCGTGGCGGTAGATGGTCTTGCCGGTGGCGTCCTGCACGCGGTCGACGAAGGTGGGGGTGATGCGCTTGCCGCCATTGTCCAGCATGGCATAGGCGGTGGTCAGCTTCAGCACCGTGGTCTCACCCGCACCCAGCGCCATGGACAGTTCCGGCGCCAGATGGTCGCTGATGCCGAACAGCTTGGCCTCATTCACCACCGCCTGCATGCCGATGTTCTGCGCCAGGCGCACGGTCATGACGTTCCGCGACTTCTCGATGCCCACGCGCAAGGGTGTGGGGCCGTAGAACTGGTCGGTGTAGTTGCTGGGGCGCCACTTCTCCTGCCCCGGTCCCTGCTCCAGCGAGAAGGGCGCGTCCAGCACCAGGCTGGACGGGGTGAAGCCCCGGTCCAGCGCCGCCAGATAGACGAAGGGCTTGAAGGACGAACCGGGCTGGCGGTTGGCCTGCGTCGCCCGGTTGAACGAACTGATGCGGGCGCTGAAGCCGCCGCTCATGGCCAGCACGCGACCGGTGCGCGGGTCCATGGCGACCACGGCGCCCTGCAGCTCGGGGATCTGGCGCAGGGCGTAGATGCCGGGAATGGGCGCCGGCTCTTCCGCCTTCTGGCCTTTCGATGCTGGCTTGGCCTCGGACATAGCGGGCTCGACCAGGATCAAGTCACCGGCCGTCAGCGCGTTGGCGCGCTTGGCCCAGCGGACGTCGGCCGCCTGCAGCCGGCCCTGGGCGCCGTCCTTCAGGCCCAGGGCGGCCTCCTCGCCATCGGCCTTCAGCACGACGGCCAGTTGCCAATGCTCCCCACCCGCGGGCAGGGTGGCCTTGGCCAGCTGGTCCTGCCAGTTGGCCGTGCTGTCGAGATGGGCCACGGGGCCGCGCCAGCCCTTGCGCCGGTCAAACGCCTCCAGCCCATGGCGCAGGGCCTCCACCGCCGCCTTCTGCAACTTGGCGTCCAGGGTGGTGCGGATGGACAAGCCGCCTTCATAGAGCTTGGATTCGCCGTAGACGGACAGCAGCTCGCGCCGCACCTCCTCCACGAAGTAGTCGGCATCCACCTGGTCGCCGGCGTGGCGGTCGCGGAATTCCAGGGTGCGGGCCTGCGCCTCCTTGGCCTCCGCCGCGGTGATGTAGCCATCCTCCGCCATGCGCCCCAGGACGTAATTGCGGCGGGCCACGGCGGCGTCATGGAAACGGTCGCGGTAATAGCGGTCCGGCGCCTTGGGCAGGGAGGCGAGGAAGGCCGCCTCATCAACCGTCAGCTCATCCAAGGACTTGTTGAAGTAGTTCAGCGCCGCCGCCGCCACGCCGAAGGAGCGGTTGCCCAGGAAAATCTCGTTCAGGTACAGCTCCAGGATGCGGTCCTTGGACAGCGCCTCCTCAATCCGGTAGGAGAGGATGGCTTCCTTGATCTTGCGGACGTAGCTGACCTCGTTGTTCAGCAGGAACAGGCGCGTCACCTGCTGGGTGATGGTGGAGGCGCCGATGGGCCGCCGGTCCTGGCCGACACGCTCCACATTGGTCGCCATGGCGCGGGCGATGGCCAGCCAGTCCACGCCGCCATGTTGATAGAAATTCTGGTCCTCGGCCGAGACGAAAGCCTGGCGCACGCGCTTGGGGATCAGGCTGATGGGCACGAACACCCGCCGCTCCGCCGCGAACTCCGCGATCAGGCGGCCATCGCCGGCCTGCACCCGGGTGGCCGTGGGCGGCTGATAGTCCACCAGCTGGTGATAATCCGGCAGGTCGGCGGCGTAGTGGCGATAGCCCAGGTACAGGCCGACGCAGCCCGCCCCGGCCAAAATCAACAACAGCACCAACAGCTTGACGAGAATGCGCATGGAACCGACCGACACCCGCAGGCGATAGGGACAAAAGACGGCGGCACCCTAGCAGGAAGCGCCCGCCCTGTCGCCGTCCGGCCGGCGGCGGCGCGCATGCCCCAGGCGCACGACTGCCTTCAGCACCCTGCCCCTGTGACTATGGCTTATTTGCGGGAGGTGGCGCGGCGCGGCCCGAAATACCGGTCGATGGCCCGCACCAGATCGGTGGCGAAGCGGCGGCGGTGGCCGTCCGTCGTCAGCAGGCGGGCATCCACGGGGTGGGACAGATAGCCCATCTCCACCAGGATGGCGGGCACATCCGGTGCCGTCAGCACGGCGAAGCCGGCGGAGCGCAGGGGCGAATTCAGCAGCGCGATGTCACGCCCCACGCTGTCCACCACCAGGTTGGCCAGGCGGCGCGACTGGTTGCGGGTGTCGCGCTGCGCCAAATCGATCAGGATGGTCGCCACCTGTTCGCTCTGGTCCGCCAGATCCATGCCGACGATGGCATCGGACCGGTTCTCACGCTGCGCCAGCATATCGGCCTCGCGGTCGGTCGCCTTGTCGGACAGGGTGTAGACCGACAGGCCGCGCACCGGCCGCCCCACGACAATGTCGGCATGCAGGGAGATGAACAGGTCGGCCCCCAGCGCGCGGGCCTTGGCCGGCCGGTCGCGCAAGGGGATGAAGACATCGCTGTCGCGGGTCAGCGCCACACGATAGCGGCCAGTCGCCTCCAGCGCGCGGGCCACCGCCCGGGCCATGGCCAGGGTGATGTCCTTTTCATGATCACCGTTCACGGACGTGGCGCCGGGGTCATCGCCGCCATGCCCCGGATCCAGGACGATCAAGGGCGTGCGGTCGCGCAAGGTGGGCTTGGCCCCGGGGGCCGGGGGCACCATCATGACCGGCGCCGCCTTGGGCGGGGGTGGCGGCTCGGGCGCCTGGTTGGACAGGGACGCGTTGGGAAGGGGTGCGGGCAGCGCCCCCATGCGGCTGGCGGCGGGAACGACGGCGCCACCCGACGCGGGCGTGTCCGGCACCGGCGTTCCCGGCAGCAGGGCGATATCCTTTTCCTCAGACCGCGCGGGGGGCGGTGGAAGGGAGGGACTGGCCACGGCCGCCATCAGGCTGCCCAGGTCGCCATGGGCCAGATCCAGCACCAGGCGCGGCGGGTGGCCATCGCGTGCCGGCAGGAAATCGGCGTTGGCCACGCGGACGGGGCCATCGGTCTCCAGCACCACCTGGGCGGCGCCCATCAGGCTGTTGCTCATGCGCACGGCCTTGACCAGCCCACGTCCGCCGCCGGGCAGCGCCGCCTGCCACGCCACCGCCGGCAGGTCGATGACCACCTGGGTCGGGCTGACCGATGTCGCCACGCGATAGTCGGTGCGCTCACTCATTTCCAGGACGAAGCGGGTCATCTCCCCCTGAAGGCCCAGCCGCACAGCCAGGACGGCGCTACGCTTGGGCGAGGAGGGTACCCGCAGCACCTGGGCCTGGGCCATGTCCACGGTGCCCAGGCTGCCGGCTGAAACCGGGGATGAAAGGGTGAGGCCGGCCAGACCGAGGATGGCCGCAAGGGCGGCCGTCCGGGCCGCTGCCCGCGTCCCCCGGCATCCCAAGAACAACCATGGTCGGCGCCCAAAGGCGGGCAAGACAGGATCCCCCCGAACCGAACGAGACGAGCCTCAGTACGGGCGGTTATACCGCCCTTGAATCAATCGCTTCAAGCATGATCATCAGATCTTGCCTAAGAAACGGCGGAGAACCGCCACCCCCGGGGCGGCGGCGGGACCAGGATGCGACATCCGTGTCATGCCCCGCCCCAACGGGTGCGATTCTTTCATTGTAGTATGGGGACACCCGTGTTTATCTTGAATTGCGACAACCAGCATCCTGGCCCGCCCCTCCCCGGGGCGGGGGGCGTCGCTCCCGGTTCCCCGTGTTACAGCCAGCCAAGTCCGCTGCGATACGGTCCGAGGGTGGGACGCCTGGAAGGATGCTCGGTCCTGTGAAACCACGAAGCTGGCGTTGGCCCTCCATTGGTACGGGGCCGGTGCCAGGTTCCGGTCGCCCGCCCCCCCGCTGGCCGCTTCCTGGAAGCGCCGTTTCGGGGTGTTCTTCCCAAGGCGGCGATGGGGGCCCGATGCTTCGGCTATAAACGGTGGCACACCGGTGGGTTCGTCCGTCGCGCGGACCCCGCCGTCCCTGTGCCATGAGGATAAAAAATGGCCAAGCGTATGCTTGTCGACGCGACGCATCCGGAGCAGACCCGGGTCGTCGTCCTTAATGGCAACAAGCTCGATGAGCTTGATTTCGAAATCGCCAGCCGGAAGCAGCTGAAGGGCAATATCTATCTTGCCAAGGTGATCCGGGTGGAGCCGTCGCTGCAGGCGGCCTTCGTGGAATATGGCGGCAACCGCCACGGCTTCCTCGCCTTCTCTGAAATCCATCCCGACTATTACCGCATCCCGGTCGCCGACCGCGAGGCCCTGATCCGGGAACAGGAAGAGCTGGAGCGCGAGCGCGAAGCCCTGGAGCATGAGGAGGAGGAGGCCCTGCACGCGGCGGAGCATCCGCCCCTGCTGGAGGCCGGCGCCTCCGCCGCCCCGACCTATGAGCCCACCGAAGCGTCGGCGGCCGTGGCCGACGAGGTCGGCGCCCATGAGACGGTCGCCACCGACCTGGTGGTGCCCCAGGGCCATCCCGAGGACGCCTACGTCCCGGCCGCCCAGCCCCTGAACATCGAGCAGCCCTACATCACCGAGGAACTGCCGGTCGAGGCCACGAGCGGCGACGCCGATGGCGAGACGGCCGAGTTCACCGAGGGTGAGGATTACGACGCCGACTATAACGGCGGCGACTACCAGGGCGGTGACTACAACGGCGAAGGCGACGAGGGCGAAGCCCACGAAGGCGAAGCCGCGGAAGGTGAGAGCGCCGAGGGGGCGAACAGCCGCCAGGGTGGCGATGCAGGCCGCCGTCATCGCGGCCGCCGCGGCCGTCGCGGTCGCGAGCGGGGTGACCGCGCGCCGCAGGAAAGCGGTAACGCCGAAGCCGTGCACGCCGAGGGTGAGGGCGAGGAACGCCGCCGTCCCCGCTCCCTGCGGTCCTACAAGATCCAGGAAGTCATCCGCCGCCGGCAGATCCTGCTGGTGCAGGTGACGAAGGAAGAGCGCGGCACCAAGGGTGCGGCGCTGACCACCTACCTGTCCCTGCCCGGCCGCTACTGCGTGCTGATGCCCAACACCCCCCGGGGCGGCGGCATTTCGCGCAAGATCACCAACCCGCAGGACCGCAAGCGCCTGAAGGAGCTGCTGGAAGAGCTGGACATCCCGAAGGGCATGGCCGTCATCCTGCGCACCGCCGGCATGGAACGGTCCAAGCAGGAGATCAAGCGCGACCTTGAGTACCTCATGCGGCTCTGGGACAACATCCGCGAGCAGACCATGCAAGCGGTGGCGCCGTCGCTGATCTATGAGGAAGCGAACCTCATCAAGCGGTCGATCCGCGACCTCTACGCCAGCGACATCGACGAGGTCCATGTGGAAGGCGAGGCGGGCTACCGCACCGCCAAGGACTTCATGCGCATGCTGATGCCCAGCCACGCCAAGAAGATCCAGGCCTACACGGACGATATTCCGCTGTTCCACCGCTTCCAGGTGGACGCCCAGATCGACGCCATGTTCAACCCGGTGGTGCAGCTGCGCTCCGGTGGCTACATCGTCATCAACCAGACGGAAGCCCTGGTCGCCATCGACGTCAACTCCGGCCGCGCCACCAAGGAGCGGAACATCGAGGAGACGGCGCTGCGCACCAACCTGGAGGCCGCGGAGGAAGTGGCCCGCCAGCTGCGTCTGCGCGACCTGGCCGGCCTGATCGTCATCGATTTCATCGACATGGAGGACGGCCGCAACAACGCCGCCGTCGAGAAGCGCCTGAAGGAGGCCATGAAGGCCGACCGGGCGCGCATACAGCTGGGTCGTATCTCGCCCTTCGGCCTGATGGAGCTGTCGCGTCAGCGCCTGCGCCCCAGCCTGCAGGAAATCAACTTCGAACGCTGCCCGCACTGTGAAGGCACCGGCATGGTCCGGTCGCTGGAGAGCGCCGCCCTGGCCGTGCTGCGCGCCATCGAGGATGAGGGCATCCGTCGCCGCTCCACCGAGATCACCGTGACGGCCGCCAGCGCGGTCACCTTGTACATCCTGAACCAGAAGCGCGACGCCCTGACGGCCATCGAGCGCCGCTACAGCTTCCGCGTCTTCCTGTCGGCCGACGACAGCCTGGTGCCGCCGGATCACCGTCTGGAGCGCATCCGCGCCCGCACGGCCGCCGACGACGCGCCCGCCGCCGCCGTCAGCGCCGAGCGGATCTACGCCGAAACCGACCGCGCGCTGGAGCACGTGGACGAAGTGGAGGACGAGGTCGCCGAGGAGGAGGTCGAGGAGACCTCGACCGAGGCCGCGAATGGCGAGGGCAGTCCGCAGGACCGCCGCCGCCGCCGTCGCCGCCGCCGTGGCGGCCAGGAACGTCCCGAGGGCGTGCCCCAGGTCGCGGAAGCGACTGAAGGGGAGCAGCCCGCCGCCGAGGCCGAGTTGGCCGGTGGCGAGGACGCCGATGGCGAAGGTGCCGAGACCGTCGAAACCGCCGACGCGGGCGACAGCGATCTGGACGCCAATGGTGAGCGCAAGAAGCGCCGGCGCGGCAAGCGCGGCGGCCGCCGGCGTGGCCGCCATGGCGCCGAAGGCGCGAACGGTGAGGATGGCGAGGACGGTGACGTCGCCGCCGAGGGTGCCGAGGAAGCTGGCGACGCTGGTGAAGATGTGACCGCCCCGGCGGAAGCGATCGAAGCCGCCGCCGACGTGCCGGTGCCGGCGACCGAACCGGTGGTTGAGGCCCCGGCGACGGACGCCGACGCCGCACCGGCCGAGGCTGTCGCTGCCGAAGCCCCGGCTGCCGAAGCTGCGGTAACGGAAGCCGCTGTGGCGGAAGCCACCCCGGTCGCCGAGGAAGCGCCGGCCAAGCCCAAGCGCGCCACCCGCAGCCGCAAGAAGGCCGCCCCCGCCGCTGAGGAAGCCCCGGTGGTGACCGACGGCGAGGCCACGCCGGCCGAAGCGCCGGTTGCGGACGCCGCCCCGGCCGAGTCGGTCGCGGAGGAAGCGCCGGCCAAGCCCAAGCGCGCCACCCGCAGCCGCAAGAAGGCCGTCCCCGCCGCCGAGGAAGCCCCGGTGGTGACCGAGGCCTCGGTCGAGGCTGTCGTCGAGCCCACCCCGGTTGAACCCACGCCCGTTGAACCCACGCCCGTTGAACCCACGCCGGCCGCCGAGCCGGTGGCGGTGGAACCGGCGGCCGCCGAGACCGCCCCTGTGGCGGCACCCGAGGCGGCACCGGCGGACGAGACCCCGGCGGTCCATCCGGCGGTTGAGCTGAACCCGACGGTGGAGCAGCCCAAGAAGGGCTGGTGGAACCGTATCCTGAAGTAAGCGCCGTGTGGCCTTGATCCCAAGGCCCCGATGCGACGGACAAGCCCCCTCAGTCTTCGGATCGAGGGGGCTTTTTCATGTATGCTCTCCCCGTCCCTCTCCCCGCGCCAGGCCACCCCATGCCTACCGACAGCGACGCCCTGATCCTGATCGACATCCAGAACGACTTCTGCCCGGGTGGCGCGCTGGCGGTGGCGGACGGCGACGCGGTGGTGACACCCGCCAACACCCTGGCGGCCCACTTCGGCATCGTCATCCTGACCCAGGACTGGCACCCCGCCGGCCATCACTCCTTCGCCAGCGCCCACGCGGGCAAGCGGCCCTTCGACGTGGCGGAACTGGCCTACGGCCCCCAGGTGCTGTGGCCCGACCATTGCGTCCAGGGGACCGCCGGCGCCCAGTTCCATGCCGGCCTGGCCCCGGCGGTGGACAGGGCGCAACTGATCGTGCGCAAGGGCTTCCGTCCCACCATCGACAGCTACTCGGCCTTTTTCGAGAATGACCGGGTCACGCCCACCGGACTTTCCGGCGCGCTGCGCGACCGGGGCGTGCGCCGGGTGTTCCTGGCTGGCCTCGCCACCGACTATTGCGTGGCCTACTCCGCGACCGACGCGGCACGCCTGGGTTTCGAGGCGCTGATCGTGGAAGAGGCCTGCCGCGCCATCGACCTGGACGGCTCCCTCGCCGCCGCCCGGCGCGACTGGATGGCGGCCGGGGTGAAGGGCGCCACCGTGGCGGAGGCCTTGGCATAGGCGCCGAACGATGAGCCGGCGCGCCGTTCAAGGCGCCCCGCCGCAAGGCACCCCTGCCCCCTGCGGCCGGCGACGGCAGGCCGCCCTTGTTGACGCTGGCGGCAAACTGTAGCTTTCTGCCCCGAATGATCCCCGGGGCGCCTCAACCATGGCGGCGACCCGGCCTTGTCTGTTGCCCTTCGTGCCCGAGGTGATGGGTTTGCGCTACACCATCCTGATTTCCGTCCTGAACGAGCAGGGCAACATCCTGCCGTTGCTGGAAGAATTGCAAGCCGTCGCCCCCTACCCCGGCGAGTACGAGGTTCTGTTCGTCGATGACGGCAGCACCGACAACACGCCGGTGGAGTTGCAGCAGGCCAAGGCCAAGTTCCCCTTCGTGCGCGTCATGCGCCACGGCACCCGGGCCGGCAAGAGCCGCGCCATCCGGACGGGCTGCCACGCCGCCAAGACCGACTGGATCATGATGGTCGATGGCGACATGCAGAACGACCCCCGCGACATCGCGCCCATGCTGGCGGCGGTGGAACGCGACCCGGAGGTGAAGGTGGTCTGCGGCATCCGCCGCCGGCGGGACGACACCCTGGCCAAGAAGATCACCTCGCGCCTGGGCAACGGCATCCGCCGGTCGCTGCTGCGCGATGGCTGCCCGGACACGGGCTGCGGCTTCAAGCTGGTGCACCGCGCCGCCATGCTGGAATTGCCGCAGTTCGACGCCATCCACCGCTTCATCCCCACGGTGGCCACATACAGCGGCTGGAAGATGGCCAACGTGCCCATCAACGACCGCAAGCGTCACGCCGGCCGGTCGAAGTACACCAATTTGGGTCGGGCGGCGGTGGGCTTCTTCGACCTGCTGGGCATGCTGTGGATGCTGCACCGGAACACCATGCCCGGCACGGCGCGGGAGGTCTGATCCATGGTCTGGGATCACATCGCGCAGTTCCTGATGCACTGGTGGCAGGAAGCGTTGGGCAAGAACGGCTGGATCGCCGCCTTCGGCCTGTTCGGCCAGGCGATGTTCATGTCCCGCTTCATCGTGCAGTGGATTTCCAGCGAGCGCGCCCGGCGCAGCGTCGTGCCCGTCGCCTTCTGGTATTTCAGTCTGGCGGGCGGCAGCCTGGTGCTGTTGTACGGCCTGCTGAAGCCCGACCTGGTGATCATCGCCGGCCAGTTGCCGGGCCTGGTGGTCTATGCCCGCAACCTGCACCTGATCCATAAACACAAGCGCACCGAAACCGCCGCCGCGACCTGACGCCCGGCGCCTCCGGGGCCGCCCCCGGGACGCATGTCCCCAAAGACGCGAGTCCGATGACCGATACTTTCCGCCCCGCCGTCCTGCGGCCCGTGCACTATGTGATCCTGGCGCTGCTGGCGCTGGCGACCTTCCTGCCCGGCTTCACCACCATCCCGCCCTTCGACCGGGATGAAAGCCGCTTCGCCCAGGCGACACGGCAGATGCTGGAGACGCACGACTTCGTCTCCATCCGTTTCCAGGACGAGGCGCGCAACAAGAAGCCGGTAGGCATCCACTGGCTGCAGAGCGCCACGGTGACGGCGGTGCAGGCCATCACCGGCGACACCAATCCCGAGACCACGCCCATCTGGGCCTACCGCCTGCCCTCGCTGATTGGCGCCGTCGTCGCCGTGCTGCTGACCGCCTGGGCGGGGCAGCTGCTGTTCGGCGCCACCGCCGGTTTCGGCGCCGCCCTGCTGATGGCGGTCAGCGTGCTGCTGGGTGTCGAGGCGCGCATGGCCAAAACCGACGCCGTGCTACTGGCCACGGTGGTGGCGGCCATGGGCGCATTGGGCCGCATCTATATGGACCGGCGCAAGCCCATCCCCCCCACCTGGGGCCTGACGCTGACCTTCTGGGTAGCACTGGGCGTCGGCATCCTAATCAAGGGGCCGGTCATCCTGCTGCCCGTGCTGGGCAGCATCATCACCCTGGGCTTCGCCGACCGCGACTGGTCCTGGCTGAAGGGCCTGCGCCCCCTGCCCGGCCTGGCCATCGTGTTGGCCATGGTCCTGCCCTGGGCCATCGCCATCGCCATCGCCACCAAGGGCCAGTTCTTCGCCGACGCCATCGGCCATGAGTTCCTGGGAAAGGTGAATTCGGGCCAGGAGAAGCACGCGGGCCCGCCGGGCTATTACCTCATCACCTTCTGGCTCAGCTTCTGGCCGGGCAGCCTGCTGGTGGGCCTGGGTGCTGCCTGGGCCTGGCGCCGCCGGCATGACGACGCCGTGCGCTTCTGCCTGGCCTGGATCGTGCCCACCTGGCTGATCTTCGAGGCGGTGGCGACCAAGCTGCCCCATTACGTCCTGCCCACCTTCCCGGCCCTGGCCTTCCTTGGCATGGCGGCCCTGTTGTCGCGCATCGACGCCAAGGCGGCGGCCGAGCGGGCGGCCAACCGCAACCTGCCGCGGGAGGAGCGCAAGCCCGCATTGGCCGGCCGCATCGGCCGCTGGGCCGTCATCGTCCTCTACCTGCTGATCACCCTGGCGGTGGCCATGCTGGGTGCCGGTGCGCCCCTGCGCCTGGAGGGCACCAACCTGCCGGCGGGAATCGTCGCCGGCGGCCTGGCCCTGGCCACCGGCATCGCCTTCGTGGTGCTGGAGCGCATCGGCTGCGTGAAGCGGCTGACGCTGGCCGTGGCCGCTGGTGGGGCCCTCAGCCTGATCAGCATCCTGGGCCTGGTCATGCCCAGCCTGAAGGCCATGTGGCTCAGCCCCGCCATCGCCCAGGCCGTGGCCGACCACCGCCTGTGCCCCACCACCGTGCTGGCCGCCGCCGGCTATACCGAGCCCAGCCTGGTCTTCCTGGCGGGGACCAAGACCAAGCTGGGTGAGCCGGACATGGTGGCCAACCACCTGGCCGACGATCCGTCCTGCGGCCTGGCCCTGGTGCGCGACAAGGAAGAACCCGCTTTCGCCGCCCAGTTGGCCGCGCGCGGCCTGGCGCCGGAGTTGATCAAGCACTTCCGGGGCTTCAACTACTCCCGGGGTAATTGGGCCAACCTGGCGCTCTATCGCGCGGGCGCGCCGGTGAACGCCCCGGCCCCCGCCGCGGAACCGCCCGCGGTGGAACCACCCCCTGCGGAACCGCCCGCCGCCACGCCGGCGCCGGCGACGCCGCAGCCGTGACCCGGCGGCGGTTGCGCGCCGCCCCCTGGATCCTGGCAGGGGGCGGCTTCCTGCTGGTGGAAGCGGTCCTGATGGTATGGGTCGATCGGCCCTTCACCCTATGGGCCGCCACCCTGCCGGCCGGAATCAAGTCCCTCAGCCACCGGCTGACCCTGGCGGGCGACAGCCTGTACAGCCTGCTGCCGCTGGGCCTGGGGGCCATTGCCCTGATGACCGCCCGCGCCCAGGCGGAAGGGGTGCAGCGCGAACGCCTGGGCCGCTGGCTGACCATGGTGGCCTTCGTCTTCCTGGCTGTGGCCCTGTCCGGCCTGGCGGTGGACGCGGTCAAGGCGGTGGTGGGCCGCCCCCGGCCCCAGGTCTTCCTGGCCGAGGGCGACTATCTGCCCCAGCCCTTCCACATGGGCTTCCGTTACTACTCCTTCCCCTCCGGCCACGCGAACACGCTGGTGGCGCTGGCCCTGTCCGTGGGCGTCCTGTGGCCGCGCGGGCGCCTTCCCCTGCTGTTGGCGGCATTGGCCCTGGCCACGACGCGGCTCTGGGTCGGCGCCCACTATCCGTCCGACGTGGTGGCGGGGGCGGTCCTGGCGGCCCTGACCACCAGCCTTTTGCGCGATCGTTTCATACGCCGCGGCTGGCTGCCGGCACCGGATGGCGTTATGGTCCCGGCCGAGGAATCGCGGCAACAATCTTGACCTACCCCAGGAGGAAACCATGGCTGGCCAAATCGACGCCCGTCTAAAGGAACTCGCCATCGAGTTGCCGACCCCGGCCATTCCGGTGGCGGCTTATGTCCCGGCCGTACGCACCGGCAACACCCTGTTCCTGTCCGGCCAGGTGCCGTTCTGGAACGGCGAACTGCGCTGCGTCGGCAAGCTGGGCGACACCTTCACCGTGGAACAGGGCGTGGAAGCGGCCCGGCTGTGCGCCCTGAACCTGATCGCCCAGGCCAAGGCCGCCCTGGGTGGCGACCTGGACCGGGTGGTGCGCGTGGTGAAGCTGGTGGGCTTCGTCAACTCCACCGGCGACTTCACCGACCAGCCCAAGGTCATCAACGGCGCGTCGGAGACCTTCGTCCAGGTGTTCGGCGACGCCGGCCGCCACGCCCGCTCCGCCGTCAGCGCCTCAGCCCTGCCCCTGGGCGTGGCCGTCGAGGTCGAGGCCATCCTGGAAGTGGCGTAAGGCCGCATACCAGTCCGCCCGCCCTTGTTAAATTCCGGCCGACACCCGACTATTGAAGCAGGTGCCGGCCGGATTGGGATAAGCGATGGCGGATGGAAATGATGATTGGACGGTGGGCCTGACGGTGGGCGTAGCGCCGCGCATCGATGCGCTGGCCCCGGCCGATTGGGACCGTCTGGTGGATGAAGACGCTTTCCCCGGCCACCCCTTCATCCGCCACGCCTTCCTGCGCATCCTGGAAGACAGCGGTTCCGTCGGACGCAAATCCGGCTGGATGCCGCAGCACCTGACGGTGCGGGACGCCCAGGGCCGCCTGGTGGGCGCGGCGCCGATGTACCTGAAGTCGCATTCCTATGGCGAATACGTCTTCGACCAGGGCTGGGCCAACGCCTATGAGCGCGCCGGCGGCCAGTATTATCCCAAGCTTCAGGTTTCCATCCCCTTCACCCCGGTGACGGGCCCCCGCCTGCTGGCCGATCCGAACTGCCCCGCCCCCGATGCCGTGCGCCGCCGCCTGGTCGCGGCGTTGCGCCAGGCGGTGACGGACAACAATTTGTCGTCCGTCCACGTCACCTTCCCGTCGCAGGCCGACCGCGCCGCGCTGACCGGTCCCGGCTGGCTGGAGCGCCACGGCGTGCAATACCATTGGGAAAACCGGGGTTACCGCGACTTCACCGATTTCCTGGCCACGTTCAGCAGCCGCAAGCGCAAGGCCGTGCGCAAGGAACGCCAGACGGTGGCCGACAGCGGGGTGGAGGTGCTGACCCTGACTGGCGCCGACCTGAAGGAAGAGCATTGGGACGCCTTCTTCAGCCTGTACAACGCCACCAGCGACCGCAAATGGGGCTGGGCCTACCTGTCGGAGGAGTTCTTCCACCAGTTGGGCGCGGAGATGGCGGACAACGTCGTGCTGGTCATGGCCCGCGACCCCGCCCGCCCCGACGCCCACGGCCGCCCCACCTGGGTGGGGGGCGCGTTGAACCTGATGGGCGACGACACCCTGTACGGGCGCAATTGGGGATCGGCCGGCGACTATCCCTTCCTGCATTTCGAAGCCTGCTACTACCGCGCCATCGAGTTCGCCATCGAGCGTGGGCTGAAACGGGTGGAGGCGGGCGCGCAGGGTGAGCACAAGGTGCAGCGGGGCTACCTGCCGGTCACGACCCATAGCGCCCACTACATCGCCGACCCGGCCCTGCGCCGCGCCGTGGCCGATTTCGTGGACCGGGAGCGGGAAGGCGTGGCCGCGGATATCGCGGCGCTGTCGGCGGACAGCCCCTACCGCCAGGCCGATGGCGACCCGGGATGAACCACGTCCACCGGCTGACCGTGGGTGGCCACGGCCTCAGTCTCTTGGCCGCCGGACCGGACCCGGTGGAACAGGCGGCGCGGCCCGTCATCCTGGTGCACGGCACCCCGGGCAGCGCCGGCGGCTGGCGCTGGTTCCTCCGCCATGGCCCCGAGGGTCTATCGCTGCTGGCACCCGACCGGCCGGGCTTCGGCCACAGCGCGCCCAAGGAAGCGCTGATCGGCCTGAAAGCGCAGGCCGGCCGCCTGGCGCCGTTATTGTCGCTGAACCCCGCCAACCCACCGGCCATCCTGGTGGGCCATTCCATGGGCGGCCCGGTGGTCGCCCGCCTGGCGCTGGACCAGCCGCACCGCGTGGCGGCCCTGGTGCTGGTGGCGACATCCTTTGATCCGGACCTGGAGCATCTGCATCCCCTGCAGTCCTGGGCTGACCGGGAACCCTGGCGGCGCCTGCTGCCCCGCTCCTTGCGCAACGCCAACCGGGAACTGCTGACCATCGTGCCCGAGTTGCGCGCCCTGGCCGGCGACTTGACGCACATCCACTGCCCCGTCGTCATCCTGCATGGCACGGCCGATCGTGAATCGCCTTACGGCAACGTCGCCTACCTGAAGCGCCACCTGACCAACGCCACGGTGGAGGTGCGGCCACTGGACGGCGCCGGCCACTTCCTGCCATGGACGCGGCGCCGCGATGTCATGGCTGCCATGGAGCGGGCCCGCGCCTTGTGTAGTGCCTAAGCTAGAACGGCGCCTTGTCCAGCACGCCGAAGGCCAGGCTGAACAGCAGGGCGGCGTTCAGCAACATCAGCGGTGGGGTGACCCAGGCAGCGTATGCGCCGAATTGCCGCCCTACCGCGCGGCCGGCCACCGCCACCGTCATCAGGCTGGGCACGGTTCCAAGGGCGAAGGCGGCCAGCACCAGCGCGCCGCCCAAAGCCGATCCGCTGCTGACCGCCGCCGCCAGGGCGGCGTAGACCATGCCACAGGGGATGAAGCCCAGCAGAATGCCCAGGAAATAGCCGTTCAGGCCCCGTGGGTCGGCGAACAGCGGCCGCAGGGGCCGCGCCAACGCCGCCGTCAGGCGCGCGGCCCCGACCGTGCCCAGGCTGAGCCGCCCGGCGGGAAGGAGCCGCAGCAGCCGGGGGGCCACCCTGCCCAGGCCGGCCAGCCCCTGGCGCAGGAACAGGGCCGCCGCCACGCCGAGGAACAGCGCCAGCAACCAGCGATACTCGGTCACCTGAACCACCAGGCTGGACAGGCCGCCGGCCACCGCCCCAAGTGCCGCGTAGGTTGTCATGCGCCCCAGGTGATAGGGCAGCAGCAGGCCGCCCGCGGCGCGCAGCAACGCCGGCCCGCCGGCCCTGCCCGGTGCGGCGCCGACTTGCGCCAACACGAAGGGGCCGCACATGCCGACGCAGTGGCCGAATCCCCCGGTCAGGCCGGCCATGAACACGGCGGCCATCAAGGCCGGCAGGCTCAACGGCGCGGATTGCAACATGGACAGGTGGTCATGCATGGCGGGTGTCCGGATCAAGATCTACCACCAGCCATAAACCATGTGGCCACCGCATCGCTTGATCCGGATCAGTTCCCGAACGCTTTTGGTTTTATCGCCGCGTTTCAGCGGCCACGATCAGAGGCAGCCGGCATCACGGCGCGATCAGGCGCAGGTGCACCGCCATGGCGATCGCGTGGAATTTACTGTGCACGCCCAGTTTGCGCATGGTGTTGGTCAGGTGGAATTCCACCGTCCGGTCGGACACCCCCAGGATGTCCGCCGTCTCCTGGCGGGTTTTACCGCGACAGGCCCACACCAGGCATTCCCGTTCCCGATCCGTCAGCGACGGGGGCAACAAGGGCGGCGGCCTCAGGTCATGGCGCAGGTGCAGGGCGCGTTCATGATAGAAGGCGCCGGCGAGCCGCAGCCAGGCCGGCCGGTGCTCCGGGCGCGCCAGCAGCGCCGGCTCCTGGCGCCAGAACAGGCTGATCAAGGCCGACGCCGGGAAGCCATGACCATCCACCGCATGCAGCGGCAGCACAAAACCCTGGCGGTAACCGAAATCCCGCGCGATATCCATGACTTGCCGTGCCCGGTTGCGCGCGCCGCGGCCGCCGCCCCGGGGCGGCCGGTATTCAGGCACATCCGCCCAGGTGAAGGGTGTGTTGCTGGTGGCCGCCCGGTTCACCACCGGGTCGTACCCCAGAAGATCCTCCGCCAGATACGTCGCCAGGAAATCCGGACGCAACGACGTTTGGTAGAATGGAACTGGCTCGTCTGCAATCGGCAGGCGTCGAACGTCAACGTAGCTCGCCGCCTCATACCCCAGACCCGCCACCAGCCGGTCCAGGGTGCGCTTCAACTCATCCAGCGTTGCCGCCGTGGCGAACGCGGACAACATCTCCTCGATTTCTCGCATGGCCTTCTCTTCATCGCGGGTGGATGCCTCGAGAGGGCCGGCGTGAGGAAATACCCCGGTATTCGCCCAGCTTTTTCGAGGCCCCTAACGATGGCGTACTGACCTCGGAAAAACGGGCGGAGTTGGACCATGACATCGTTACGCGTCGTAAGTTTCTTGGGCCCGGAATCACCGGAGCTGCTGGCCCAGGCCTGGCGGTTGCGGCACCGGGTTTTTCGCGAAGGCTTGGGCTGGGACGTGGCGTCGGTCGATCTGCTGGAGTTCGACGGCTTCGATCGGAAGGCCTGGCATTGCGCGGCCCTGCAGGGGGGCCGCATGGTGGGATACTGGCGTGCCTTGCCCACCACAGAACCCTATCTGCTGGAACGCGACTTTCCCATGCTGCTTGGGGACAGGCCGGCGCCCCGCTCCCGCGATGTTTGGGAAATCAGCCGCTTCGTCATCTGCCCCGACGTGGCCAACAGGCGCGATGTGGGCAAGGTGCTGGTCCAGGCGATAGGCGCCTTCGGCCTGGCGCGTGACGCCCGCCGCCTGATCGCGGTGGTGGAACCCGCCTTCGGACGCTTCGTGCGGCTGTGCGGGCTGCCGGTGGTGGAGGAAACGGCCCCCATCCATGTCGGCCAGGGGCACAAGGGCGACATCCACGCCATCATCATCGCCCTGGACATGCCGGCCTACGCCGCCCGCCGGCCCACTCCCACCCCCTTGCCCGCAACAACGGCCGGCGCCGACCACCGCGCCGCCTGACGGAGACACATCCCATGAGCGTGCTGACCCGACTGCGCGACACGGCGCGGCGTGCCCTGCTGGGCGACCTTCCGGCCTTCGCCGCCGACCCCATCGGCTTCGTCGAACACCACGGCATCGGCGCCAACGCCCCCGTGGCCCTGCGCCTGGGGCCGAAGCCGGCCTTCCTCATCAGCCATCCCGCAGGCTTTCAGCGGGTGCTGGTGGAAAATCGTGACGCCTACGGCAAGGGGGCCGAACAGGCACGCCTGCGCCCCCTGTTCGGCGACGGCATGGTCACGGCCAACGGTCCCCGATGGGAGGCGGCCCGCCAAGCCGCCAAGGCCGCCTTCTCGCAAAGCCGCCTGAACCACGGACTGGAACTGGCGCTGTGCGTCCTGGCGCAGGAGGCGGGACGGCTGGCCGGCAACGACGGCGCGGAGGTGGATTTGCATAGCCTGATGGGGCGGCTGACCATGCGCATGGTGGTGGCCGCCCTGTTCCACGAGCGCCTGGAGAATGGCGACAGCGCCGACGCCATCTACCAGGCTGGCTGTGTCGCCCACCGCCATCTCAGCCTGTCGATGTGGCGACTGGTGGATCTGGACCTGCACCTGCCCACGCGCCAGGGCCGCGCCTTCCGTGCCGCCATCGCCGAGATGGAACGCCAGATCGCCGACTTCGCCCAGGCGCCCAAGGGCTTCCTCGCCGCGTTGCATCCCCTGGTGGCGGAATATGGCCCGGCGGTGATGCGGGACGAGGCCATCACGGCCCTGGTCGCGGGGTTCGAGACCACGGCCACCGCCGGCTGCTGGCTGGCCTATGCCCTGGCCCAGCGTCCCGAGTTGGCCGCCGGGCTGCGGCAGGAGGTGGAGGAGCGCCTGCCCGCTGATGGCGAGCTGCGCCCGGCCCTGCTGCGCGACCTGCCCCGCACCCGGGCTTTGGTGCAGGAGGTGCTGCGCCTCTATCCCTCCGCCTGGTGGTTCGCGCGCACGGCGCTGGCGGACGACATCGTGTCGGGTGTGCACATTCCCAAGGGGGCATCCATCCTGCTGTGCCCATGGGCGCTGCACCGCCAGCCGTCGCTATGGGTGGCACCCCTGGACCTGAAGCCCGGCCGCTTCCTGGAAGGCGCGCCGGCCGACAAGTTCGCCTATCTGCCGTTCGGCGCCGGCCCACGCGCCTGCATCGGGGCGCAACTGGCAACGGCGGAGCTGACGGCGCTGGCCGCCATGCTGGTCACCACCTTCGATATCCAGGCCCTGTCCGGCCCCCTGGCCGCCCAGGTGCCGGAGGGCGGCATCACCCTGGGCGCCCCCCGTGCCGGCATGACGGTGCGGCTGTCAGTACGGCAACCGATGCGCAAGGTCGCCTAGGAAACCGGCCGCAGGCGATAGAGGCCGACATCAATCAGCCCGGCACGGAAGCCCGCCTCGCAGTACGCCAGGTAATAGTCCCACAGACGACGGAAGCGGGGCGGGAAGCCCTGGGCCTGGATGTCGGACCAGGCGGCGTGGAAACGCACCCGCCATTCGGCCAGCGTGCGGGCGTAGCTGTCGCCGAAGGTCAGCGCCGTTTCCAGATGTAGGCCGGCGGCGGCGGCCTCCTGCGCCAGGCGCGCGGGGGACGGCAGCATGCCGCCCGGGAAGACATGGCGCTGGATGAAGTCGACCTCGCGGCGATAGCGGTGGAAGCGCGCATCATCAATGGTGATGACCTGCAAGACCGCCACCCCGTCGCTGGCCAACCGCTGGCGCAGCGTCTGAAAATAGACAGGCCAGTACCGCTCCCCCACCGCCTCCAGCATCTCGATGGACACCACGCGGTCATAGGTGCCGCCGACATCGCGATAGTCCTGCAGGCGCAGGTCGGCGCGGTTGCCCAAATCGGCGTCGATCAGCCGGTCCTGGGCCACAGAAAGCTGCGCCGGCGACAGGGTCAGGCCGGTGACGTGGCAGCCTTGGCGGGCGATCCGTTCCGCCAGCCCACCCCAGCCGCAGCCGATCTCCAGCACCCGCTCCTTTCCACTCAGGCCCAGCAACGCGACGATGCGCTCCAGCTTGGCCGCCTGCGCCGTCTCCAGCGTCTGGGCGCCGTCGGTGTAGAGCGCGGAGGAATACACCATGCCCTCGTCCAGCCAGCGGGCGTAGAAGTGGTTGCCCAGGTCGTAATGGGCCATGATGTTGCGCCGGCTGCCGCCCCGGGAATTGGGCCGGCGGCGGTGGACCAGGCGATTGACCACGCGGGCCAGTGGCGTGCCCGCCATCGGGCCGTCCAGGCCCCCGATGTTGCGCGCCGCCAGCTCCAACAAGGCCGGCAGATCGGGGCTGGACCAGTCGCCATCGGCGTAGGCCTCGGCGAAGGCGATGTCACCTCCCAGGGCCAGGCGACGAAGGGCCCGCCAGTTGTGCAGGACCAGCACGGCTTGCGGCCCCGGTGTCGCGGCTTCCCGGGTGAGGCGGCAGCCATCCGGCAGTTGCACGGTGATGTGGCCCAGCGCCAACCGTGCCATCATCCGCGTCAGAAGCGCCGACGCCAGGCGCCGCAAGGGCGGGGTCGACGCCGGTGGGGCGAAGGGGGTGTCCAGAGTCATGAGGCGTGATGGATCCTAGAGGCTGGGCTTGTGAGGGGAAACGACGGATACCGGGGTCAACGGCGGAGGCGGGCTACGGCGAAAGCCGACGCCCTTGAGCAGCAGGCGCAAGGCCTCCCAATGAATGGCGGCCACGACCTTCCACGTCAGCAGGGGCTGGGCTGTCCACGCGGCCAGCACGCCGATGTCGGTCAATGCGCGCCGGCGGCCGGCGAAGCAGGCGGACAGGATAGGGGTTGCCTGGTCGGGCGCACGCGCCTGGATGGCCACGGTCAATTTTTCAGCCGGCAGGGACACCCGGAAATCATAGCGCATGTCCATGTCCAGGAAAGGCGAGACATGCATATGCTTGTCGCACTGTTGGCGTACCACCCTATCGGCCGGCACCGGTCCCGTGACCGGGATGACGTAGCTGTGCCGCTGGCCGAAGGTGTTGTTGACCTCATGCACCAGGGCGCACAGCGACCCGTCGCTGCGGTGACAGAAGTAGACGCTGATGGGGTTGAAGACGTGGCCCAGCACCCGGGGCATGCACCACAGGCGGATGGCGCCGCCATCATAGCCGGCGCCGGCGTCGGCCAGCATCCGGGTGATCTGCGCCGCCAGCGGTGTGTCGGAACCATCGCCATGATCGGCGTCATGGAAGGACAGCAGGTTGAAACGGTTGTGGGAGAACAGCCGAAGCTGCCGGTCCAGGGCCCCCAGTTCGTCCAGATCCACCAGCAGGGACCAGACGCGATAGTGCAGATGGTGCCGGCGCGGCCAGGTGCGGCGGTGCGACACCGAACCCCGGTATATGCCGCTGGCCCAGCCCCCGCCGGGAATCGTCCCCGCCCCGCCCCCCGCGTCCGCCAGCCGTGTGTCCGCCAGTGGTTCCTGCATCGCGCCCGTCCAGTTAAAGCTTGCGGTCCCTATACGCGCCGGGGTGAATACTGGATCAGTCGTTCACGCGAGTGATCCGAACCGGCCGTGGTTCGTATATGGAAGCATGCATGAGACAAACGACCTACGAACAGCCTTTCCCACACGCCGCCGGGCCCGCCTGGCCGGCGGCCGGGCGGCGGCCGCTCGGCCCCTGCCTTGGGCGCCGGCCCAGCGGGACAGCCGCGTGACCCCCGGTGGCGACAGCCCGGCCGGTTCGGACAAGGTGACGCCCCCCGCGCCGCCGCCACCGGCAGAGGACGCCAGCGGCGGGCATGCCGCGGTGGGGGCCGTTGGGGGGGACGTTTTCTCCCATCATCTGCGGGCCATTGCCATCCAGGGCGATCGCGCGGCCTTCGCCGCCATTTTCCGCCACTATGCGCCCCGCATCAAAAGTTACCTGATGACGACCGGCCTACCCGCGATGGAAGCGGAGGAACTGGCGCAGGAGGCCATGCTGGCCGTCTGGCGCAAGGCGCCATCCTTCGACCCGGCACGCGCCGGCGCCTCCACCTGGATTTTCACCATCGCCCGCAATCTGCGCATCGACGCGCTGCGCCGCGACCGGGTGGCCGACGTGGCCACCGCCCACGAGGTCCTGGCCCTGCCCGAACCAGATGCCGCCGATGATGTCCTTTCCGCCACCGAGGCCGCCACCCGGCTGCGGGCCAGTTTGGAAACCTTGCCCCCCGACCAGTTGGCGGTGGTGCGCCTGTCCTTTTTCGAGGACGCGCCCCACCCCGACATCGCCCAACGCCTGGGCATCCCGCTGGGCACCGTGAAGTCGCGCCTGCGTTTGGCCATGGCGCGTTTGCGGGGGCTGATCGATGACGTCTGACATGCCCCTTCCGACCCCCACGCACCACCCTGACGCCGAACTGCTGGCCCGCTACGCCGCCGGCACCCTGGACCACGGGCCGGCCCTGATCGTGGCCACCCACCTGGATTTCTGCCCGGCCTGTCGTCGCCACGTCCGCAAGTGGGAGGCGCTGGGCGGCGCGTTGCTGGACACGCTGCCGCCCGCCATCATGGCGCCGGACGCGCTGGAACGCACGCTTGCCCGCCTCACCACCGGCGCGCGGACCAGCCCTACAGCCAGCGCCACCACGGCCGGCGACCCAGGCTTGCCGCCGGCGCTTCGCCGGGAACGGCTGGCACCCTGGCGCTTCGTGGCGCCGGGTATCAGCGGCCGGGCGGTGCAGGTGGATCCGGCGCAGGGTTACAAGGTCATGCTGTTCCGGGTGAAAGCGGGCATGTCCATCCCCATGCACGGCCACCGCGGCCTGGAATACACCTGCGTGATCGACGGCGCCTTCGGCGACAGCCTGGGGCACTTCGGTCCGGGCGACATGATCGCGGTGGATGCCGCCGTGGATCACGAGCCGACGGTCAGCCGGCAGGATGGTGACTGCCTTTGCTTGATCGCGGTACGCGGTCGCCTGCGTATCCATAGCCTGCTGGGTCGCCTGGCCCAAACCTTCGCCGGGCTTTAGGGTCTCATGACCATACCCCCGCCTGTGCTGCTGCTGGCCGGCATCGCCCTTGGCCAATGCCTCGCCATGGCGTTGGCCTGGGGCCTACAGCGCAAGACGGGGCAGTCGGGCTGGGTGGACGCGTGCTGGTCCTTCGCCACCGGCGCCGGCGGCCTGACCGCGTCGCTGTTTCCCCTGGACGACGCACCCCTGACCGCCCGCCAAGCGCTGGTGGGCACCCTGATCGCCCTATGGTCGCTGCGGCTGGGGCTGCATATCGTCAAACGGACGCGCGGCGGGGGTGACGACCCCCGCTATGCGGACTTGAGGCGGGCCTGGGGTCCCCGGGCGGCGTCCCGCATGTTCCTGTTCCTGCAAAGCCAAGCCCTGGCCGCCGCCGTGCTGACGGTCACACTCTATGCGGCCGCCCGCAACCCGGCGCCCGGCCTGGGGGTGTGGGACGGGGTGGGCGTGCTGCTGCTGCTGGCCGGCGTGCTGGGTGAAGGGGTGGCCGATGCCCAACTGGCGCGCTTCCGCCGCCGGGCGGACGCCCACGGTCGCGTCTGTGACGCCGGGCTGTGGCGCTGGTCGCGCCATCCCAACTATTTCTTCGAGTGGCTGGGGTGGCTGGCCTATCCCTGCTTCGCCCTGGCCCCCGGTCCGCTGGCCGGCGTTGACGGGGTTTGGGCCTGGGGCTGGCTGGCGTTCAGCGGTCCGGCCATCATGTATGTGCTGCTGGTCCATGTGTCGGGCATCCCGCTGCTGGAGGCTCACATGGCCCGGTCGCGCGGCGCGGCGTTCACCGATTATCGCCAACGCACCAGCGCCTTTTTCCCGTGGCCGCCCCGGACCCCCGATTAGTCCCTTGACCCGCCTCCCCCCCGGGCGATTAGCTGGGATGGGACAGCGGCGGTGAGGAAACAAGGCATGCGCGGATGGATGGCGGCGGTCAGCACCCTGGCCCTGGGTGTCGGCTTGGCCCTCACGGGCTGTTCCGGTGACGAGGCGATGGGCCCCGGTCCAGACCAGATGATGTTGCAGGCGGCCTGCGCCCTGACCCTGCACACCACCCGGCCCACCGGCACCGATGTGCTGTCGATGTTCCGCATCGAGGTGCCCCTGACGCCGGTGGATGTGCGACGGGTGGAATCAACCGTCCTGGTCGACGGGCGCGACACCTACTACGTGCGGGCCAAGTTCAACGACCAAGTCTGCATCGGCGGGGACGTGACGATGGTGTCGCTGGCCAACGGCCAGGTGCATGTGCACTACGAATTGGCGGACCTGGCCCATCTGGACATGATGGGCAAACCGGTCTTCAGGCGCCTGACGCTGGACGACACTTTCGACTACACCCCCGGCCAGACGGTCAACCGCGCGGCCGGCGGCCAGTATTACGGCTTCCAGCTGAAATAGGCCGCGACCAGGGCGCCCGCCGCCGCCGCCACACCCGTCAGCACGGTACCCCAGGCCATGTCCACCATGCTGAGACGCGCCGACCATAGACGCAGGGTCGCGTGGTTGGTCAGGTCATAGGTGGCATAGGTGAAAAAGCCGAACAGGGCGCCGCGGAGCGCCGCCTGGGCCAGCGGCGTATCGGTGCGCAGGGCCGGGGCCACCCCAAAAAAGACGATGCCGGCCGCCATCAGGAGATAGAACACGGCCGCCGGGCCCAGGCGCGGCTGGGCCGCCACCATGTCGCCCATGACCTGGCGATAGAAGCCCGACATGCGGGTCAGCCAGACGGCGTCCAGGGCGACGAACACCACCAGGGTGGCGCCATAAACGGCCAGAAGGCGCGGCAGCGCGGCGGCGGACGGCATCATGAAGGGCACCCCTCGCAAAAGAAAAACGCCCCGGGGCTTGGGCCACAGGGCGTTTCTCAATACGCGTCACCGATCCGGATGGATCAGCGCCAACCGTTCAGCGAACCGGCGAACGGGTCATCGTCTTGATGCGGCCCCGGGGGCTGCCGGACATCAGGGCGATTTCCCGATCCTGCGCCTCGATGATGGCGCGGGCGGGCTCATCGCCGTCCAGGCCGCCCAGTTCGGACGAGGGCACGCGGCGATTGGACGACCGCGAACCATCGTCATACAGAACGTCGAACAGGACGAACTCGCTGACGGACTTGGATTTCGGCTTGTTACTGCGGCCCATGGGGGACCTCCTCTTTCCTAAAGAACCATCACAACTCAATACACAAGGCCGGACACAGGGCCGGACCCGCCGGCCGGAGGGCGGTCGGGATCAGCGACGACGCGGACGCTCACGGCCCTCACGGGCCGGTTGCTGCTGATCCTCATTGGCGTTCAACGCCGCCACGAAGCTGGAGAACGGCGTGCCCCGGCCATCCTGCGCCGGGCGCGGAGCGGCCGGGCGGGGGGCGGTGGGACGCGCGGCGTTCTGCGCCGGACGCGCGGCGCCGGGCTGGGCGGGACGCTGACCCTGCGGCTGGGCCGGACGCGCGCCTTGCGGGCGGGCCTGCTGCTGCGGGCGACCCTGGCCCTGCGGGCGGGCCTGGCCTTGCGGGCGGCCGCCCTCGGACCGGGTCCCTTCAGACCGCGCGCCGTCAGCACGCCCGCCATCGGCGCGCGCACCATCGGCACGGGCCGGACGCTGGCCCTGCGGCCGGCCTTCCGACCGGTCCTCGGCCGAGCGGGCGCCCTGCGCGCGGGGCTGGGACCGGCCGCCACCATTGCGGGCCGGGCGGGCCTGCAGGGGCGGACGGCTGACCGGGGCTGCGGCAGCCTGGGGCGTGCCCTCCGGCCGCTCACCCACCGGGATGGTGCGGCGGATCAGCTTCTCGATATCGCGCAGGAAACCGCGCTCCTCCCCCTCCGCGCACAGCGACACGGCGACGCCGGAGGCGCCGGCACGGGCGGTGCGGCCGATGCGGTGGACGTAGGTCTCAGGCTCGTTGGGCAGGTCGAAGTTCACCACATGGGTGACGCCGTCCACGTCGATGCCGCGGGCGGCGATGTCGGTCGCCACCAGCACCTTGACGGTGCCGGCGCGGAAGCCGTCCAGCGCCTTCTGCCGCGCGTTCTGCGACTTGTTGCCATGGATGGCCGCGGCCTCGATGCCCGCCTGCTCCAGCTGCACCGACACGCGGTTGGCGCCGTGCTTGGTGCGGGTGAAGACAATGCTGCGCTGCATGCCGGTGTCACGGCGGATCAGGTCGACCAGCACGTGGCGCTTCTCCGCCGCCGGGACGAAGATGACCTTCTGGTCGATGCGTTCGGCGGTGGTGGAGACGGGCGTCACCTCCACCCGCAGCGGCTCGCGCAGCATCTTGTTGGCCAGTTCCGACACGTCGGCCGGCATGGTGGCGGAGAAGAACAGCGTCTGCCGGTTGGTCGGCAGCTTGGCCATGATCTTCTTCAAGCTATGGATGAAGCCCATGTCCAGCATGCGGTCGGCTTCGTCCAGCACCAGCACCTCGACCTTGTCCAGGCGCACATGGCCCTGGGTCATCAGGTCCAGCAAGCGGCCGGGCGTGGCGACGACGATATCGACACCATTGGTCAGGGCCTTCACCTGGCTGCCCTGGCCGACGCCGCCCAGGATGACGGTGTGGTGGATCTTCAGGCCTGTGCCATAGCTGGTGATGCTCTCACCAATCTGCACCGCCAGCTCACGCGTCGGGGTCAGGATCAGGGCGCGGGGCATGCGCAGCGGCAGGGCCGACGGGGCGGCCCCCAGGCGCTGCAGGATGGGCAGGGTGAAGGCGGCGGTCTTGCCGGTGCCGGTCTGGGCGATGCCCAGGATGTCGCGGCCCGCCAAGGCATGCGGGATGGCCCGCGCCTGGATCGGGGTGGCGGTGTGATGGCCCAATTGGGCCAGGGCGGCCTGAATCTCAGGCCGTAGGGAAAGGGTATCGAAAGCGGTCAATGTGTGAATCCCAGGGCGACGCGCCGGCCGCATCATCAGCGGCCGCGGATCGCGGTCAAGCCCTTGCCCGGGCGCGTGCCGGCAGGCGTGGTGTAAAAGGGTAAGCATGCCCGGGGTGCTACAGGGGCGATTTTGCCGCCACCGCTACGCGCCACCCTCGGGATACCGCCAAGCCTGGCGGCCTGGCATCAGGATGGGACATATGCATCCCTTCCTTAAGATCGCATAAGTGGATGCTACCGGTCCCAGGCACAAGGAAAATCGCGCGACGGCCCCCGAATTGCTGCCATGCCCGCGCCCCGCCCCCGTTGTCACACAACCGCCAAGCTTGTCCGCCAGTCTATCGGGCCCCGCATCGCACCATCGGCAGGACGGGCCCATCCCCGCCCTCACCACAGGTCGGCCAAGCCCTCCCCGACCCTCAAGTCGGCCAGGGCCTGGTCTTCCGGCGCCAGCAGGGCCAAGGCCGCCTTGTGGCCGCTGGGCAGGTCCCGCGCCCACAGGCGGCACGCCTGCCCCGCCGGCAGGGAGCCGCCGTGGCGGACCAGCGCCAGGGTATCGGGCAGGATGGCGAAGCTGTCGGTGGGCAGCGACAAGCCCTGCCCCAACGCCTTGATATAGGCCTCCTTCAAGGTCCAGAAGGCGATGACATCGCGCCCGCCCCGGCCGGCGGGCCGACTGTCCAACCAGGCCAGTTCTTCCGCCGCGAACATGGCCGTCGCCACGTCCGCCCCCACCGCGCGGTCCGCCACCTCCACATCCACGCCCACCCGGGTACCGGGCGCCCATGTCACGGCGCAGGCGACCAGACCATCGGTGTGCGACAGGTTGAAATCCAGGTCCGCCGGACCGTCCACCAGCCCCGGCTTGCCCTGTGGCGTCACCGGGGCAAAGGTCAGCGCCGCCGGCGACCGGTCCAGCAGGCGCCCCAGCCACAGCCGCGCCAAGCCGTGGGCCGCCACGTATTCGCGCCGGTTGCGCTCAAAAACGAAACGGAGCGCCCTTGCCTGCTCCGCCCCATCGAGCAGCCCCCACAGCCGGCCATACGCGGCCTCATCCAACAGGGCCAGGGGCAGGGTCCGTAACAGCGGCATGGGGATCCGGTCGGCGAGAGGGCGCAGGGGGAAAACCCCACCAGATCAGGGCCGTGGCCGAGCCGTTGTCAAGGCCGTCCACGGCGCCCGCGCCCACCGCGTCGTGATCCCCCCTTACTTCTGGGCGAAGTCCAAGGCCCCTGTCAGGTCACCCAGCGCGGGGCTGCCGTTGGCGGCCAAGGCCGCGTCGCGCTGCTTGATGCCTTCCAGCTTAGGCAAGTCGAAGCGGCGGGTGATGAAGCGCAGGATGGAGGTCGTGTCGTAGAAGGTATGGTCGACATAGCCCTTCTTGGCGTAGGGCGAGATGATGATGGCCGGGATGCGGGTGCCGGGGCCCCAGCGGTCGGCCTTGGGCGGGGCGACATGGTCCCAGTAACCGCCGTTTTCGTCATAGGTCACCACCACCAGCATGTTCTTCCACTGCGGGGATGCCTGCAGGTGCTTGATGACGTCGGCGATATGGGCGTCACCCGAGGCCACGTCGGCATAGCCGGAATGCTGGGTCAGGTTGCCCTGCGGCTTATAGAAGGTGACGGCGGGCAGTTTGCCGGCGTCGACATCCTTGAGGAAGGCCTTACCCTCCAGCCCGCCGTCGCGCAGATGTTCCTTCCGCGCCTCGGTGCCCGGGGCCATGTCGGCGAAATAGTTGAAGGGCTGGTGGTGGTACTGGAAGTTGGGCACGGGCTCCGCGTGGCCATGGTCCAGCGTTTCCTGCCAGGCGCCGCCGTACCAGGCCCAACCGATCTTCTTTTGGCTCAGCAGGTCACCGATGTTGGGCATGGTCTGCGGTGGCAGGGTGGTGGGGTTGGCCGGGTCGGCGAACCGCGCGTCGCCCCCCGGCGCGGGCTTGTTGCCGCTGGGCTGGTAGGGCGGCTGCATGGTGTTCACGGCGTGGAAGTCGGGCGTCAGGTTGCCGCTGTTCACGAACTTCGGCGGCCCCTCCAGCGCCGACTTGGGCGAGTTCGGCGCCTGGGTCAGGCTGACGCCATCGGGATTCACCACCGAGATCGACTCCTTGGCCGGCCCCTGGTCGGCATTGGGATAATAGGGCGCGCAGGAGCAGATCAGGACGAAGTGGTTGAAGAAGGAACCGCCAAAGCCCCCCATGAAGAAGTTGTCGGCCAGGGTGTATTGCCGCGCCAGCGTCCACATCGCCTGCCTGGTCCCATCGTAATGGCCCATGACCAGCGCGCCGGAATCGGCATAGGCGACGAATTTGTCGTTCTTGCCGCCGTCGATCTGCATCTGGTTCTCATAGAATCGGTGCACCAGGTCGCGGGTGATGACGCCCTGCCCCTGGTTGAAGCCCGTGGGGTCGTCGATGGCGAAGGGCTGGTTGGGCAGGTGCTCGGTCTGGGCCTGCGTCACCTCCGGCGTCACGCCGCGGGCGGTCAGGCCCTTCCAGATGGGCGGCAGTTCCTTCAGCACCGCACCGTCACGGTCGCGCTGAGCCAGGCTGTCCTGCGGGGCGTTGGCGATGCCGTTGGCGCCGGGGAAGGTGCCGTACAGGTTGTCGAAGCCCCGGTTTTCCGCGTAAATCACCACCACGGTCTTGATCTTCGCCAGATCGGGGGCGGCGCCGCCGGCCTGGCCCGCCGCCATCGCCCCGTCACCAAACCCTGCCATGATGCCGACGGCCAGCGCCACCGCGGCCACACCCTGACGCAAGCTTCCGCCCCGTCCCATGCCTACTGCCATGATGTTCCCCTTCTTCGTCGTTCGGACTTTACTCAAGCTCTTATATGGACGCGCCGAAAAACGCACCCCCCGGGCGGGTGCGACGTTTTTCCTGGCCGTCGGGGTAGGATTGGTGATGGGTGCGGTCCCCATGGCCACGGCCCAGGGCCTGAGCCGGGAGGAGGTCCGCCGCCAGACGGCGGCCTTGGCCGAAGTCGGGCAACGGCTGTTCTTCGACACCCGCCTGTCGGCCAGCGGCACCCTGGCCTGCGCCAGCTGCCACGATCCGGCGCACGCCTTCGGGCCCCCGGACGGCGCGGCCGTGCGCCTGGGTGGGGCGGACGGCAAGACGCCGGGCCTGCGCGCCGTGCCGTCGCTGAAGTACCTGCAGGACGTCCCCGCCTTCACCGAGCATTACCGCACGCCGGAGGATGAGGGGGACGAGAGCGTCGACAACGGCCCCACCGGCGGCCTGACCTGGGACGGCCGGGTGGACGGGCAGCGGGAGCAGGCGCGCCTGCCGCTGTTCAGCCCCTTCGAGATGGGCAACGCCGATGCCGCTGATCTGGGGGGCCGCTTGGAACAGGCGGGCTACGGCGCCCAGCTGCGGGCGGCGATGGCGGGTACCGGCGGCCAAGCGGATGTGGTGGAACTGGCGCTTCGCGCCCTCGACGTCTTTCAGCAGGATGGGGCCCTGTTCCATCCCTACACGTCCAAGTACGACGCCTATCTGGCCGGCCGGGCCACGCTGACGGAGGAGGAGGCGCGCGGCCTGGCGGCCTTCGAGGATCCGGCGCGGGGCAACTGCGCCAGTTGCCACATCAGCCAGCGGGGGCATGACGGCACACCGCCCCACTTCACCGACTATGGCCTGATCGCCATCGGCGTGCCCCGCAACCGCGACATTCCGGCCAACGCCGATCCCGCCTATTTCGACCAGGGCCTGTGCGGGCCGCTGCGCACCGACTTCACGGGGCGCGCCGATTATTGCGGCCGCTTCCGCACCCCCAGCCTGCGCAACGTGGCGCTGCGCCAGGTGTTCATGCACAACGGCGTCTTCCACACCCTGGAACAGGTGATGGACTTCTATGTCGAGCGCGACAGTGATTCCGCCAAATGGTACCCGCGCGGCCCCGACGGCGGCGTCCTGAAGTTTGATGACCTGCCGGCGGCGGCGCGCGGGGCGTTCAACATGGAACCGCCCTTCGGCCGGCGGCCGGGCGACCCGCCGGCACTGAACACGCGCGACATTCACGACATCATCGCCTTTCTGGGCACCCTGACGGACGGCTGGTGGGCGGACAACTGGTCAGCCCCGAAAACCGCCGGACCATAATCCACGCGCATCTCAACATGATGACAGCGCCCGCGCTTGGGACGCGGCCCCCTAACACCTAGGTAGGGGATCACAGACCGGGGCGAAGATCCCAAGATCGCCCCGTCAGCGGCAGGGCGGGCCGCACGGGGAAACGGGGGCAGCGGCGATGGCCATCACAGCGGCACCACAACTCTTTCAGCACGATGACCGGAACGGCCGCGCATCTCGCGAGTATCCCATGGTTCTTCCCCTGCTTTCCCCCACCCGGCGCGACAGCGGCCTCCTGAACCTGCTGGCGGGCGGCGGCGTGCTGGCCGTGCTGCTGGCGGTGCTGACCTGGGATGGCCTGCGCGATGTGGTGGCGGCGCTGACGGGCCTCAGCATGGCGCGCGGCGAAATGCTGAGCCTGCTGGCGCTGCTGGCCATCGCCGGGTTGATCGCCCAACTGGGCCGCCGCATCTGGACCATGATCCCCCACACCCGGTTCTCAGCGGAGGAGCGGCGCATCCTGCGCGCCCTGCCCCAGGCCCTGGCGCGGGGGGAAATCCAGCCGCATTTCCAGCCGGTGGTGGACGCCGACACCGGCCAGGTGGTGGCGGTGGAGGCGTTGGCCCGCTGGATCAAGGCGGACGGCAGCATCCTGCCGCCCGGCCAGTTCATCGGCCTGGCGGAGCGCGCCGGCCTGATCCGCCTGTTGACCAAAGGCATCATGGAACATGCGGTGCGAACCGCCGCCGCCTGGCGGACGCATGACCTGGACATCCCCATCTCCATCAACCTGTCGGTGGAGGATCTGGAGGCCAGCGACCTGGTGGATCACCTGATCGCCCTGTGCGACCGGCACGGCGTGCCCCACGCCGCCATCCGGGTGGAACTGACGGAAACCCAGTCCATCGTTCATTTCGACGTGGTTGACCGGGCGGTGGCCACGCTGCGCCAAGCCGGCATGGCGGTCTATCTGGACGACTTCGGCACCGGCTATGCCTCGCTCAGCGTGCTGCACCGCATCCCCTTCACCGGCATCAAGCTGGACCAGAGCTTCATCCGCCGCCTGCGTGACGACCCGCGCGCCGACGCCATCGTGCGGGCCAGCGTGGCCATCGCCCGCGACCTGGGGCTGGCCCTGGTGGCGGAAGGGGTGGAGGATAGTGAGACGCGCGACCGCCTGGGCCAGCTGGGCGTGAGCCACATCCAGGGTTATGTCTATGCCCGGGCCATGCCGGCCCACGACATCGTCGACTTCGCCCGCCAGACCCAGCCGGCCCTGACCCTGTCGCTCTAAGCGGATCTTTTCCCCGCCGCCATCCCCCGCTACCGATAGACGCCACACAGACGGACAAAAGGTCGCCTGGCCGTACAAGCCATGGACGGCCGCGACGATCATGCTGTCGGCGTGGTTCAACCCAGCCCTGAGCCCAGCCCTGAGCCCAGCCCGGAGGAAGGTGACGAATATGGCCCGCTATCCTGCCCTGTTCTGCCTTACCTGTGGGCGCGTCGAGTCCGTTCCCGGGCGCATGCCCCTGCCGCCCCTGCCCGCCGCCGCCAATACCCCAGCGGCGGCGATCCCCCAGTCTGATGAGGGAGCACGCATCATGGCCAACATGAACGCCTTGTTCGGGCTGCTGAGCCCGGCGCAGCGCGCCATCCTGATGGATGACGTCGCCGCCTCCATGCGAGGATTGCCGCCCGCCCTGCAGCAGCGCCAGCTGGCCCATTTCGGCCGTACCGACCCCGCCTATGGCGCCGGCCTGGCCGCCCGCCTGGGCCTGAACGCGCCGGCGCTGGCGGAGGCAAGCAATCAGGCCGGGTGATCGCCCACCCGGCCTGATTGAACAGAGCCACAATTCCCATCAGTGCGCGTCGGCCGACGGCCCTTTGGGCGGCGCCACCTTGCGCATGGCTGGCACCAGCAGCGTGGCGATGACGAAGCACATGGTGATGACCAGGAAGGCGTCGGCATAGGCCATGGTCTGCGCCTCGCGATAGGCCAGGGACCACAGCTGTTTCAGCGCCGCCCCCTGCCCGCGCGTCACGTCGCCGCCCAGCGTGGCCACGTCCGACGCCCCAACCTTGGCCACCAGGGCCCGCATGGGATCGCTGGCGGGCGTCAGATGTTCCGCCAGGCGCAGGAAGTGCAGGTTGGTGCGGTCGTTCAGGATGGTGCCGCAGACGGCGATGCCGATGGCGCCCCCCAGGTTGCGCATCAGGTTGAACAGCCCCGAGGCCTGCTTCAGCCGGGACGGCGCCAGGCCGCCCAGGGTCAGGGTGACGACGGGCGCCACCGCGAACTGCTGGGAGAGGCCACGGAAAGCCTGGGGTATCAGCAGCTCCCGCCAGCCCCACTCATGCGTGATGGGGGTGAAGTTCCACATGCTGAGGGCGAAGCCGCCGAGGCCCACCATCATCAGCCAGCGCAAATCCACCCGCTTGGCCAGGACGGTGTAGAGGGGAATGGCGCTGACCTGGAACAGGCCGGTGGAGAACACCGTCAGGCCGATGTCCAGCGCGCTGAACCCCCGCACCCGGCCCAGGAACAGGGGCGTCAGGTAGATGGTGGCGAAGATGCCGATGCCGGTGATGAAGGAGAACAGGCAGCCCAGGGCGAAGTTGCGGCTTTTCAACGCCCGCAAATCGACCACCGGGTTGGCGCAGGTCAGGCTGCGCCAGATGAAGGCGACACCGGCGACGCCGGAGATCCAGGCCGTCAGCCGGATCGTTTCGTCATCGAACCAATCCCAGCGCGGCCCTTCCTCCAACGTGTATTCCAGGCAGCCCAGGAAGATCGCCATCAGCACCATGCCGGCATAGTCGGCCCCCTTGATCAGCGACCAGTCAGGCTCATCAATGCGCACCAGCAGGGGCACGACGATGGCGACGAACAGGCCCGGCACCAGGTTGACGAAGAACAGCCAGTGCCAGGAATAATGGTCGGTGATCCAACCGCCCACCGTCGGGCCCAGGGTGGGGGCCAGCGAGGACAAGGCGCCCACCGTGGCGGCGGCCACCACCACGCGGGGGCCGGCGAAGAAGGCGAAGGCGGAGGTGAAGACCATGGGGATCATGGACCCGCCCAGGAAACCCTGCAGCGCCCGGAAGGCGATCATGCTCTGGATATCCCAGGCCCAGCCGCACAGCAGGCTGGTCAGGGTGAAGCCGGCGGCGGAGACGGCGAACAGCCAGCGGGTGGACATCACACGCGCCAGCCAGCCGGACAGGGGGATGACGATGATCTCCGCGATCAGATAGCTGGTCTGGACCCAGGCCGTCTCATCGGTGCCGGCCGACAGGCCACCCCCAATGTCGCGCAACGACGCGGAGACGATCTGGATATCCAGCAGCGCGATAAACATGCCCACGCACATGACGGCGAAGGCGAAGATCTTGGCGCGGGGCGACAGCTCCTTGCGTTGCGGGGCGGCCATCGCCGCCCCCGGTCCCCCGGCCGTTGCGGCGGCGCTCACGGCGCCGTCGTCCCGGGCGCGGCCAACGTGTGCTGAACGGCACCTTCCTTGGTGTTGATGGCGGCTGTCACCGACAGGCCGGGGCGCAGGCTGCCCAGCAGGCTGCCCTCGCCATCCAACAGGATGCGCACCGGCACGCGCTGCACGATCTTGGTGAAGTTGCCGGTGGCGTTTTCCGGCGGCAGCACGCTGAACTGCGCGCCGGTGGCCGGCGCCATGCTGACCACCCGGCCGTGGAATTCCCGACCCGGCAGCACGTCGGCCTCCACCAGTACCGGCTGGCCGGCCTTCAGGCCCGCGATCTGGCTTTCCTTGAAATTGGCGTCCACCCATAGGCCTTGCGCCGGCACGATGGCGATCAGCTGCGCCCCCACGGTGGCATAGGCGCCGGACCGGGCGCTGCGGTTGCCCACCGTGCCATCGATGGGCGACCGCAGCTCGGTATAGCTGAGGTTCAGCTGGGCGGTGTCGCGATCGGCGATGGCGCCGGCCAGCGCCGCCTCCGCCTGACGCTTCTGGGTGTCGATGACATCGATCTGGCGCTGGGCGGCCTGTAGGGTGGCCGTGGCCTTGTCGCCATTGGCCACCGCCTGCTTGTAGGCCGCGTCCGCCTTCTCGAACGCCTGGGCCGAGGCCGCGGCCGTGGCCGACAGGGCGCGGTAGCGGTCCTGGTCGTACCGGGCACGGTCGGTCTCGGCCTTGGCCGCCCCCACCCCAGCGGCGGCCTGGCTGATGACCGCCTGCTGCAGGCGGCGCTGGGCATCCAGGTTGGCCAGCGTCGCCTCCTGCGCTTCAACGGCGGCGGTGGCGCGGGCCAAGGCGGCACGGTAGTCGCGGTCGTCCAGCTTCAGCAGCAGGTCGCCGGCGTGCACCGCCTGGTTGTCGGTCACCGCCACGCGGGCGATGAAGCCCGACACCTTGGGCGCGATCACCGTAACGTCGCCGCCAACGTAAGCGTCGTCCGTGCTTTCAATGAAGCGGCCCGCCGTCCACCAGTCATAGCCATAGGCGGCGACGGCGACACCGATGCCGAGACCCAAGGCGGTAAGAAGAAGCGTGCGGCCCAGGCGGCGGGCTTTCATAGGCGTGCCGGCATCCGCCCGGCCGTTCTGCTGCTCATACATCTGCGTGGTCATGGGATGGGCATCCTTCAAGCGGCGTCGGCCGCGTTGGCGGCGGGCTTGGTTTCAGGCGCTGGGGTCGGTTCGCGGGCGGGCCAAACCGGATAGCGGGCCTTGGTCCGCGCATCGGCGGCGGGCCCAGCGACGGTGCGGAAGGCGGGCCAGGTCAGGGGACGACCGCTGTGGCGATCAATCAGCAGCGGATCGGCCGGGGCGCCGGTGGCGCTGTCGACCAACTGGATGGCCGTCCCCTCGGGCGCGAAGTGTTTGTTGCCCCAGGCCATGATGGCCCACAGCACCTGGCGGAAATCCTGGCCGGCGGGGGTCAGCACATATTCATGACGCAAGGGACGGGTGCTGTAGGGGCGCTTTTCCAGCAGACCGTCGGCCACCAGGGCGTTCAGCCGGCGGGTCAGCATGTTGGGGGCGATGCCCAGGTTCTTCTGAAACTGGTCGAAACGGCTGGCGCCCAGGAACGCCTCGCGCAGAATGAGAATGCTCCACCATTCCCCCACCCGCTCCAGGCTGCGACCGATGGGGCATTGTGGATTGAGCGGGCTGTTGTGCTGCATGACGGCCATCTCTATGTTGCTTTCATAATGAAAGCGACGAGTGCCATATAGCTCTAGTTACTTTCATTATGCAAGTTACAAACCTGGCCCTTTCCGGCCCAAAACCCTGTGACGGGAGCAAACCACCCATGTCCGAAACGGCGACGCCCTCCACCCCCACCCTCGATGCCGGGAAGCTGTACCTGGATGACCTGGCCGCCGGTCAGCGCCACGTCACCGGCAGCCACACGCTGACCGCCGACGCGATCAAGGCCTTCGCGGCGCAGTTCGACCCCCAACCCTTCCACCTGGATGAAGACGCGGCCAACCGCAGTTTCTTCGGTGGCCTGGCGGCCAGCGGTTGGCACACGGCGGCCGTGACCATGCGGCTGATGGTGGACGGCCTGCCCATCGCCGGCGGCGTTATCGGTGCCGGCGGGGAAATCAGCTGGCCGGCCCCCACCCGGCCCGGCGACACCCTGCAAGTCCATTGCGAGATCCTGGAGGTGCGCCCCTCCCGCTCACGGCCGGACCGGGGCATGATCACCATGCGCAGCGAGACCCGGAACCAGCGGGGCGAGACGGTGCAGGTGCTGACCACCAAGGTGGTGGTGTTCCGCCGGCCAGCGGCGGCGGTGGGCTGATCCGCCGGATGGGTAGCGCCCCTTCCTTCCCCCACACGGGTGTTTTGGTCATACTGCCGCGCGGCGGCGCCGGAATGGTCACCGCCGCGTCATATCGGGAGTAGAATCCGTGTCCAAGAAAAGCGGGGTCGCCATCGTCGTCGGCTCCTTCCACAAGAACGAATGCGAGACGATGCTGGCCGCCGCGGCCGGCGCCATCAAGGAACGCGGCATGGACCTGCGCGCCGTGGTGCGTGTGCCCGGGTCCTATGAAAAGCCGCTGGCCACCAAGCGCCTGCTGCTGCGCGACGATGTCGACGCCGTGGTGGTGCTGGGCATCATCGAACATGGCGAGACCGCCCACGGCCGCGTCATGGGCCAATCGGTCAGCGACGCGCTGGTCACCCTGCAACTGGAGTTCATGAAGCCCATCGGCGTCGGCATCATTGGCCCCGAGGTGTTCCCCACCCAGATCCAGCCCCGCCTGGTGGGCCATGCCGTGGCCGCCGTCGCCGCGGTCGAGGTCATGCTGGCCGGCGCCGAATCCCCATACGAGATCGGCGCCTGACCGAGTCCGGTCCCACGGCGACCGGGCGGCGGCATGGCACGCCAGCGCTTTCGGCGCGCCTATCCGGCCGGCACTTCGACTATCCCAGGCGGGTGATGCGAGCCGCCCGGCTCCCCGGTTCGGGACAAGGCGGCGCCTGCCTGGGATGGGTCAATGACCGCTGACGCGATGGACGCCCCGAAAACAGTCCCGGCCGACGGCCTGCCCGACCGGCCCCGGTTCTGGGCCATGGCCGCCATCCTGACGGCGGTGGGCATGGCCACGCTGGACACCGCCATCGCCAACACGGCGTTGCCCACCATCGCCGGCGACTTCCGGGCCACCGCCGCCGATTCCGTGTGGGTGGTGAACGCCTATCAGCTGGCGGTGGCCGCCGCCGTTCTGCCGCTGGCGTCCCTGGGCGACCTACTGGGACAGAAGCGTGTCTACCTGGCCGGCCTGGCGTTGTTCGCCCTGTCGTCGCTGGCCTGCGGCCTGGCCACCACGCTGCCCCTGCTGGAGGTGGCGCGGGTGGTGCAAGGCCTGGGGGCGGCGGCGATCATGAGTGTCAATCTCGCGCTCATCCGCCATATCTATCCCGCCCGCATCATGGGCCGGGGCTTCGGTCGCAACGCCCTGGCGGTGGCCATTTCCTTCGCCGTGGGGCCGACGGTCACCTCCACCATCCTGTCGATGGCCACCTGGCACTGGCTGTTCCTGGTGAATGTCCCGTTCTGCCTGTTGGCGCTGGGGTTGGGCTACGTCACCCTGCCCACCATTCCGCCGTTGGGCCACCGCTTCGACCGGGTCGCGGCCCTGCTGACGGCGGGCCTGTTTGCCCTGTTGGTGCTGGGCATGGGAGAGGCGGCGCACGCCGCCCCCTGGCCGCAGGTGTTGGCCGAACTGGCGGGCGCGGCGTTGTGCGGCTTCCTCCTGCTGCGCCGGCAACGGGGCCATCCCGCCCCCATGCTGGCCATCGACCTGTTCCGCAACCGGGTCTTCACCCTGTCGGCCCTGACATCGATCTGCACCTTCACGGCGCAGGGCCTGGCCTTCGTCGCCCTGCCCTTCCTGTTCCAGTCGGTCATGGGCCGGTCGGCGGTGGAAACGGGCCTGCTCATCACCCCCTGGTCGGTGGTGGTGGCGGTGATGGCCCCCATCGCCGGCAAGCTGTCCGACCGCTATCCCGCCGGCATCCTGGGCGGATTGGGCCTGGCGATGCTGTGCCTGGGCATGGCGCTGACGGCCCTGATGCCGGCCCACCCGTCCAGCCTGGACATCGCCTGGCGCCTGGGCGTCTGCGGCGCCGGCTTCGGCTTTTTCCAGTCACCCAACCTGAAGGCCATCATGAGCAGCACGCCCCTGCACCGCAGTGGCGGCGCCAGCGGCATCGTCGCCACCTCGCGCCTGCTTGGCCAGTCGACCGGGGCCGCGCTGACCGCCGCCTGCTTCGGCCTGCTGGCCAACCACGACCTGACCTATGGCGCCACCCTGGCGTTATGGTTGGGCGCCCTCGCCGCCGGCGCCGCCAGCGTCGCCAGCTTCCTGCGCCTCACCGTGAAGCCTCAGCCGGCCGCCTGACGCTGAACCTCTTCCACCACCACCTCGCACAGGCGGTGGGTCTCCAAGGCGTCGCGAGCGCTCAACACCCGGCCGGCGCTCAGCGCGGCCAGGAAATGGTCCACCGCCTGGCGGATGCCGCGCTGGTCGGCGACGGGAGTCCAATCGCCCCGCCGGTTGCTCGTCTGGGTCCCGGCCTCGGCGACATGCATCTCGGCCAGGTCGACGATGCGGTGGCGCAGGGCCTGGCCATCCCGCCCCATGCCCGACACCTCCAACACCTCCTCATTCACACCCGCGACACGGTTCATGGTGCCGATGGCGGTGCAAGCGGTGGCCCCGGTCCCACCCGAGAGGGTCAGCACCACATGGTGCAGCAGGCCATCGATCACCCGGGTATCCACCCGCAGGTCGCGCACCGGCGCCGGCAGCAGGAAGCGCAACGTGTCCACCACATGGATGAAGTCGTCGAACACCACGGTGCGGGGCGGGTCGGCCAGGTCCACCCGATGCTTCTGCATCAACACCAGGTCGCGGGGAACGCCCGCCAGGGCGGCGTAGGCCGGGGCGTGGCGACGGTTGAAGCCCACCATCAGGCTGACACCGCGCGCCTCCGCCAGGGCCACCAGCCGTTCCGAGGCGGCGCCCGTGTCAGCCAGGGGCTTGTCCACGTAGGTCGGGATGCCGGCCGTCAGCAGGCGGGTCACCAGCTGCTCGTGCGCGGCCGTGGCGGCATGGACGAAGGCGGCGTCCACCCCGTCGAGCAACAGGGTGTCGAAGTCGCTATAGACCTGGGGCACCCGCCAATCGGCCGCGACCGCGTGGACCTTGGCCGCGTCTCGCGACATCAAGGACAGAGTGATGTCCCTGCGGGTCGCCAACACCGGCAGGTAGGCCTTGCGGGCGATGTCGCCCACGCCGATCATTGCCACGCGCATGCATCCCCCCTGGGTAGTCCCGATCATCCAGGCCCCCACCCTACCGCCCCGACCGGTTGGAAAACCAGCGGCGGCGAGGCGTGATATCGCATGCACTTTCAAAATAGGGCCTGAATTGTACAAGCGGCGACAGCCGAACAGCGGCACCCTGCGCCTCAAAAGCGGCCCTTCAACCCGCCTGCGGCACCCTCCATCCCCGGAAACGACTGGCATGAGAAAAAAATTGGCCGGCAAGGTGGCCTTGGTTACCGGCGGCTCTCGCGGCATCGGGGCGGCGACGGCGAAGGCCCTGGCTGGTGAAGGGGCGGATGTGGCGATCAGCTATCTGGCCTCGCCCACCCTGGCTGACGCGGTGGTACGGGACATGCGCGCGCAAGGGCGGCGGGCGGCGGCGTTCAAGGTGGACCAGGGCGATATCCAGGAGGTGGAGGACCTGGTCCGAAGCGTGGTGGCCCAGTTCGGCCGCCTGGACATCCTGGTCAACAACGCCGGCATGTTCGCCACCGGCGACGTGGATGATCCCGACAGCGATATCGAGGCGTTGACCCGGCAGCACACGGTGAACTTCAACGGCGTGGTCACCGCCATCCGCGCGGCATCGCGCGTGCTGGCCGATGATGGCCGCATCATCACGGTGGGGGCATGCGTGGCCAGCCGCGTGGGCTTCCCCGGCCTGGCCGACTATACCGCCGCCAAGGCGGCCGTCGCCGGCTACTGCAAGGGGGCCGCCCGAGATCTCGCCCCCCGCCGCATCACCGTCAACGTGGTCCAGCCCGGGTCCATCGACACCGACCTGAACCCCGCCAACGGCCCGTACGCCGCCGTCCAGATGGCGGCCAACGCCTTCGGCCGCTACGGCACGCCGGAGGAGGTGGCGGCCGGCATCGTCTTCCTGGCCAGCCCCGACGCCTCCTTCGTCACCGGTTCCGTCCTGACGATAGACGGCGGCTACGGGGCGTGACCGCGCCGGCCGATCAGGTGCCGGGGCTCAATTGGTCGACCAGGGCCTCGGCCCCCTTCTCGATACCGGTCTTGGCCGCCCCCAGCGCGCCGAAACTGGCACCGATGTTCATGGCGCCGGGGTACTGCTTGGTGATGTAGGCGGACAGCAGCTTGCCGCTGGCGGCGTCCTGGATCTCAACGGCGTACACGACCGAACCGCTGACCATCCCCTGGCGTCCCCGGACGGCCTGCACGCCGTTGTACAAGCCGCCCGCCAGGTCGAAATGGCTGAAGGGCCCGATCACGGCCGGTGTGGTGGTCGCCCCGGTCAACGTCAAACGGACGCGCAGGGTACCCCGCCCCGCCGTGCCGGCGATCTGAAAGCGTGTCGCCAGCTTCTCCCGGAACTGGGCCTGCATATAATCGGCCAGCTCCACCTTGTCCTTTTCCTCCATATCACCGAACTGGCCATCGGCACCGTAATAGATCGCCACCGGATCGATGATCACCTTGGTATAGGACCGCCAGTCCACCGGCGTGGAATAGCGATAGGGAACGCGGCCGCTGTCATCGGATGGGTCGGGCCGGAGATAGGGGGCGGAGGCGATATCCCGATACGGGGCGGGATCGATGCTGCCGCAGCCGGCCAAAAGGGCGCACGCGGCCATCAGCGGCAACAGCCGCCGGGTCAACAACAGGGACATTGGTGTCTCCACAAGGGCATGGGGGCGCTGTTCCGGCCGGAAGGACCGGCCGAATCAATCGCGCGATGAAAGCAACGACGTACCGCGATGGTCGGCCAACAGGCGACCGATCGCCGAGCGCCACCCTAGCAATCCATAAACAATCCGTCTAGTCGGTTTTTGTGATTTCCTCCCGTCGGGAGTTGGACGGCCTTAAAACGCCTTGGCACCCGCGCCGGCCGCCGCCCAACGCCGGCTGTCGGCCAGCAGATCGAACAGGCGCGCCCGCTCTTCATCCCCCAGTGGCGAAAGCCCGAAGATGGTCGTGACAGCCAAGCCCTGGGCCGCGACCCAGCGCAGCGTCGCCAAATCGGGATCCGCGGCCTCCGCCCGGATCCTTTCCACCACAGGGGCGGTTTCCGACCGCACGGTCGACAGCAACTGGGGATCTTCCGCCATCGCCCCCAACAGCGCAAACGCCACCGAGTGGGGGTTCGACACCACGTCGCGCAGGGTTTCGATATGCGCCACAAGCTGGGCCTCGGGATGATCGGGCCCCAGCTTCGCCAGCAGGGCACGGGTCACGTCGGCGGAATAGACCATCTGGTGTTCAAGCAGGGCCTCCAGCACCGCCTGCTTGGTCTTGAACTGATGCATCACCCCGCCCTTGCTGATGCCGCTTTCCCGCGCGATGGCGTCCAGCGTCAACTTGCCGGCCCCATCTCGGGCAATGATGGTCAGTGCCGCCTTGATGACGGCGGCGCGGGTACGTTCTGAACGGGTGGCGTTGTCCATGGGGGCGCTCGTGGGGATGGAACGGATGTACCGGTGGCGGCGATCCCGCGATGGTCCGGCAACGGTAGTGATCCGATTACCCCGTCGACACGGGAAAGGCAATCCGACTGGTCTGTTTCCGCCGTGGGGCGGATCGCCCGAAGGCGGAATCGCCTTTGGGCGTGCGCAACCGGCTATAGCTAACAGGCCACACCGGGGGCCCGAAACGGTATGACCTCCGCTTCCCAGCCCTGGCGCGACGGCGGGCGCGGGGCGCCAGGCGCTGCCACGCCACCCTCCCGCAGGCTAGCCGGCGGCGGATTGGCCATGTCCTGGGTCAGACCGGCCAGCAGATGGCGGGCGACGGCCAGATCGGCGGTGTCGAAGCCTTCGGTAAAACGGCTGTAGACGCCGCTGAGCAAGGCATGGGCATCGGTCTGGCGCCCCTGGCCACGCCACAGCCGCGCCAAGCTGGTGGCGGCCCGCAATTCCCAGGATAGGGCGCCCTGCCGCCGGGCCCAGTCCAGAGCCTCGTGGAAATACGCCTCGGCGCCCATCACATCATCGCCCAGCAACAGGTCACCCTTGACGCGCAGCAGTTCCGGCATGCACCAGCGGATGCCGCCCGCATCGGACCGGGCCAAGGCCTGATCCACCGCCTGCAGCCCCTCGCGCACCTGCCCGGCCCGGCCCAGGCATTCCGCCCAATCACCCAGATAGCCGACGTAGCGCAGGGCGAAATTAAGGTCCGCCAGATCCTCCAAGGCGGCGCCCATGCCGGCCAGGCCGGGGGCCGTCGCTTCCCGGGCGACATGCAGCCGATGCCTGAAATACCGTCCAAGGACGGCCCACGGCCCCAAGCCGTGGCGGGTGGAATGATCCTGCAGCAGGCTGACATAGCGGTCGGTCGCCGTCAGATCCCCGACCAGCAAGGCCACCTGGCAAGCGGCGGTGGCCAGCACGTAGCCCAGCGTCAGGGCATGGTCCATCGCCCGCGCCTCCTCGACCGCCGTGCTCATCATGGCCATCGCCTGCTCCGGGCAACCCTGGATCCATAGGATGACTGACAGCGGCACGCTGGCCGCCACCCGCTGGTCATACTGATAACGGACGAGATGGCCCCGATGGGCGGGCCGGACATAGCGCCTCAGCCCCTCCTCGATATGGTGGCGGGCGGTCGCGTGATCGCCGATCAGGTGCAGGGCGAAGCCGCGGATGCGGTCGGCCGCCATCAAGTCCACAGGATCGCCCGACCGGGCCGCCACCAGCCGGAAACGATCCGAAATCTCCAGCGCCCGGGCGTAGCGGCCCTCGTTGAAGGTTTCGACGAACAATCCCCAAAGGGCGCGCAGTTGATAGTCCAAATTGTCCAGCCGTTGCGCCAGAGCCAGCGCCTGGTTCAGCGCCGCCCTGATTTCCGGCCCGGGGCCCTTGGTGTAAATCAGCGACAGGCCCAGCGCCGTCAGCAGGCGCAGGATGCGGTCGGCCTCGGCCCCCCGAACCGCGTCCGCCGCCATCATGCCGGGCGGCATCTGGTCCAGCGCGCGCCTCACCCCTTCCCGGCACTCGTTCATCAGCGACAGCTGCATCCACAGCGGCACGGCGGCGGCGGTCAGGGCGATGCCCAGGCTGGCGTCGCCCTCCGGGCCAAAGGCCCAAAGCAGGGCCGCCCGCAGGTTGTCGACCTGCCGGCCGTGGACATCCAGCCATTCCGCCGTCGGCCGGCGGTCCCATTCCTGTTCCGCCCGAACCAGCAGGTCGCGATGGCATTCCGCATGTCGACGCCGCACCTGTGCCAGGTCACCACTTTCCGTCAGTTTCTCCAGGGCATAGGCCCGCGTCATCTCCAGCAACCGGTAGGTGATCTGGGCGCCACCAGCATCGGAGACCAAGAGGGACTTCGCCACCAGATTCGCCAGCGCCGCCAGAACGTCGGCCTGGTTCAGCGCCGCATCGCCCGCCACGGCGGCGGCGGATTCCATGGCGAATCCACCCGCGAATACCGACAGACGGTGCAGCACGGCACGTTCCACCGCCGGCAGCAGCTCATAGCTCCAGTCCAGCATCGCACGCAGCGTCTGGTGCCGGGGCAAGGCCGTGCGCCGCCCCCGCACCAGCAGGGCGAAACGGTCGTTCAGACGGGCGGCCAGGCCCCGCAGGCCGAACAGGTCCAAACGCGCCGCCGCCAGCTCGATGGCCAGCGGAATGCCGTCCAGGCCCCGGCAGATTTCCACCACCAGGGGCACTTCCGCGTCACCGAAGCAAAAGGTGTCCACACTGGCCGTGGCCCGCTCGACAAACAGCTCCACCGCCGAAAAGGTCATGGCTTGCGCCGCGTCCAGGGTGGCGGTCACCGGCGGCGTCTCCAGCGACGCCAGGCGTTGCACCCATTCCCCCTCGGCCAGCAAGGGCTCCCGGCTGGTGGCCAGGATATGCACGCCGGGCGCCCCGCGCAGCACGGCTTCGGCCAGGACGGCCGCCGTGCCCACCACGTGCTCGCAGTTGTCCAGGACCAGCAACAGCCGCTTGTCCCGCAGGATGCCGGCAAGGTCGGCGATGGAATCGATGGCCACACCCAGGGCTCCGGCCAGGACGCTGGCGGCCAACGTGGCGTCGGCGAGGGTGGCGTTGTTCACCGGCGCGAAATCGACAAAGCGCACACCATGTTCGTAACCCGGCGCCAGTTCCTCGGCCAACGCCAAGGCCACCGTCGTCTTGCCGATGCCGCCCGGCCCCACCAGGGTGATGAAACGCCGCGCCGGCAGTTGCCCGGCCAGCGCGCGGATGATGGCCGCCCGGCCGACCACCCGGGTCAGGCGCACCGGCAGGTTGTGGGGGACGCTCAAAGCGACCGGGGGGGCCGCCAGCGGGGGCGGGTGGTCCCCTTCTTCCAGACGGGTGATGGGTGCCACGAAGCAATAGCCGCGCCCGGGAATGTTGGCAATGTAGCGGGCGCCGTCGCGCCCATCGCCCAAGGCCTTGCGCAGGGCGGCGATATTGACCCGCAGGTTGGCGTCATCAACGTGGGTGTCGGGCCAGACATTGGCGACCAATTCGTCCTTGGCCACGACCTGGCCGGCCCGCTCCGCCAAAACGACGAGAATGTCCAAGGCCCTGCTGCCCAGACGCAAAGGTACGTCGCCATCCAGCAGGACCTTGCGGCCGGGAACAAGCCGAAAGGGACCGAACGTGAGTATCCGTTCGAAGCCTGAGCCAACCGGACCGGTCATGCCATGCCCCCCACGGCCCCACGCCCCCTTCCCACAGCCACAGGCGGCCAACGACACCGGACAGGCCGACGCCTATCATTCACCGGCGAAATAACTCAAGGGATGCTGTCCCAGGAAAGGGGATTGAGCAATTGTTCTTGCGGCAATACCCCCTTAAGACAGCAGGAATTGAAAAAAAGCGCGCCATTCTCCTATACGCGGACCGATTTGGCGCTTCACCGTTACTCGTGAGCGCGCGCACCGAATCCTTGCCCGGGGCATCTTACAAAAAAATACAGCGCTTAATTCGCCCCCATGGGCCACGGCGGGCAAACTTCCCTCATCGCAAAATCGGCCCTGGGGTCGCGTATGGGAGGTGGCGGTGGACGGGGACGCCCCCCGCCCAGCCACGCGCGTGCGCGGCGCTTGGCCAAATGATTGAAAACATCTTGAGTTTTGCACGCTTTATCGTGCCATATGCGGGGGTTAAGAAGGGACCCCATGCAGATCACCAGCAACAGTTTCCGTGACGGTGGCCGCCTGCCAGACGCCTGCGCCTTCGCCGTCGCCTCGCCCGCCGGACGTGTCCGCCCAGGCCCGAACCGCAATCCGCACATCGCATGGAGCGATCCGCCGGTGGGAACGCGCTCCTTCGTGCTGACCATGTATTGCCCCGACGCCCCCCACCGCTGGCACGATGCCAACCGTCACGGGCGGACCCTATCGCCCGACATGCCGCGTGTGCCCTTTCATCATTGGATCCTGATCGACCTGTCCCCCCGGCTGCGGGAAATCAAGGAGGGACGGCACAGTGCTGGCATCACCAACCGGGGCAAGGCCGGCCCTTCGGCGCCGGAAGCGGGCGCCCGCCACGGGATGAACGACTTCACGATACTGTTCTTGGAGGACCGCGCGCGCATCGGCGACTATTACGGCTATGACGGTCCCTGCCCGCCGTGGAACGACAGCATCTTCCACCGCTATATCTTCACCATCCATGCCCTGGACATCCCGCGGCTGGCGGTGGTCGGCCCCATCAACAGCACATCCACCCTGCTGGCCATGACCGGCCATGTCCTGGGCCAGGCCAGCATGGTGGGTGGGTATTCGCTGAACCCGGCCCTGCTTGGCACCAACTAGAGCAGATCGCCCAAAGGTGGAATCGCCTTTGGGCGTGAAGCTGCTCGCGGACAGACTCAGCTATAGCCGGCTGTGGTTCCGATTAAACGCAGCCGGCTATAGGCTGTGACAACCGGGCCCTCAGGGCCCCAGCGTCTCCACCGCCACCGCGACCGTGGCGCGCCCACGCAGGGGATAGAGGGCTGCCAAGCTGATGATGGCCGCCACCGTCAGGTAGAGCCCGACATACGGCAGGCCGCCCGATTGGGCCAGGGACTGCGCCAGCACGGGCGCGATGCCGCCGCCCAGGATGCCACCCAGGTTGAAGGTCATGGAGGTGCCGGTATAGCGCACCCGGGCCGGGAACAGGCTGGGCAGCCAAGCGCCCAGCGGGCCATAGACAAAGCCCATGACCAGCAAAGCCAGGCAGAGGAACAGGGCGACGATGGCGAGGGAGCCGCTGGCCATCATGGGCGCCAGCACCAGCCCGACCCCCACCGTCATGACGCAACCGGCCATCAGCACACGGCGCGGTGACGCCTTGTCCGCCCACCAGCCCGCCAGGACGATGCCCAGGGCCAGGAACAGGATGGCCCCCAACTGCACCCCCAGGAAGGCGGTGCGGCTGTAGCCCAGGGTGGTGGTGCCGTAGCCGAGCGCGAAGGCGGTCGCGAGGTAGAACAGGGCGAAACAGACGATGGCGGCGAAGGTGCCGCCGATGGTCTGGCGGGGATAGTCGCGGGCCACCTCCGCCAGAGGGACGGTCGGCGGCGGCGCCTCCTGCAGCGCCTGGGCGAAGGCGGGGGTCTCCGTCAGCTTCAGGCGCACCCACAGGCCCAAAAGCACCAGCACGGCGCTGCCCAGGAAGGGGAGGCGCCAGCCCCAAGCCTGGAACTGGCCGGGCGTCAGCAACTCCCCCAGCAGCAGGAACAGGCCGTTGGCGGCGATGAAGCCCACCGGCGCGCCGATCTGCGGGAACATGCCATAGCGGGCGCGGTGGCTGGGCGGCGCGTTCTCCACCGCCAGCAGGACGGCACCACCCCATTCGCCACCCAGGCCGAAACCCTGGCCGAAGCGCAGCACACACAACAGCGCCGGCGCCAGCCAGCCGATGCTGTCATAGGTGGGCAACAGCCCGATCAGCACCGTGGACCCGCCCATCAGCAACAGCGACGCCACCAGGGTGGACTTGCGGCCGACGCGGTCACCGAAATGGCCGAAGACGATGGAACCCAGGGGACGCGCCAGGAAGGCGATGCCGAAGCTGCCATAGGAGAGCATGAGCTGCGCCGAGGGGGACGCCGCGGGAAAGAACAGCGGCCCGAAGACCAGCGAGGCGGCCGTGGCATAGATGTAAAAATCATAGAACTCGACCGCGGTGCCCACCAGGCTGGCCACCAGCACACGCGCCGATGACGGACGCCCCCGTCCCTGTGCCGCCATCGCAGCCCCCTCTCTCAAGCAACTTCCCGGATCCGGTATGACCGCCATGGGCAACGGGGTCAAGGCGCGCCGCCGAGCACGAAGCGGCATAAGGCGCATTGACAAAAGTTATGCTTTATAACAGTGTTTACTCAACACGGTCCGCAGAGGCCGGCACGGGGAGACCTGACATGGGACAGCCGCACCACCGCCTGTCGATCCCGACAACCGCCCCCGTCGTCCTGGCGCTCAATCCCGCCGTGGACAGGACCGCGGCCTGGATGAAGACCGCCTATTACGCCGCCATCGCCACCGAACTGGAGGATGAGGCCGGCCTGGGCGCCATCACCGCCGCCGCCATCGAGGACGCGCTGGTGGAGCACGGTTGGCCCGTGAATGCCGTCTGCGGGCCGGAGGGCATGCTGGCCAGCAATTTCAACGTCAGCGTCCGCCTGGCCCGGCAAGCCTTCCGCATCCTGGAAACGCGTGGCGCGTGCCGCATGCGGCGGGGCCCGGCCGGCGGCCTGGTCGTGCAACTGCCCCAGCGTGTTGATGCCGCCCGCGCGCTGGCCAGCCACATGCGCTGGACCGGCGCCACCCCGGCGGAGGTGTGGGCGGCCCGCCGGCTGATCGAGCCCATGGCCCTGGGCCTGGCCGCCACCAACCGCCGCCATCTGGACCTGCCCTTGGACACGGGCCGGCTGCCCCTGGGCAGCCTGGTGGGCAATCCCTGTTTCGCCCTGGCTTTGGACAGCCTGGAACAGTTTCCCGGCGGATTGGGCACGACCGTCACGCAGGTCCGCAAAGCCCTGCGCGACGCCGTGGAGCGGGGTGACGACAGGGATGCCGGGTGCTTGGCCATGGCCGACCTCGACGCGCGCGTGGCGGCCTATGCCCAGGCGCACGGCGCTGATTGGCCGCTGCACCACGCGGAGCAGGCCGTCAACGGCAATGACCCGCACCGCAACCTGGCCACCGCCGTCGCCCGGCGCATTGGCGCCGACCTGCGGCATGACCGTTGCCGCGACCATGATCGCCTCGGTTCGCTGGCCGACTTGGCGGAGCGCTATCACGCCAGCCTATCAGTGATGGTCGAGGCGGTGCGCATCCTGGAGGATCTGGGCGTGGTGGAAAGTCGGCGCGGCCGGGGCGGCGGCGTGGTGTTGTCGGTGCCGTCACCCGCCTGCGTCATGCGCCTGGTCCACGGTTTCCTGGCCGCGTCCCGCGTCGATCGCCTGCAATGCGACGATTTCACCGACGCGCTGAACGCTGCCGTCATCGAACAGGCGGCAACGCTGCCAGCCGGGGGCCATGCGCGCGGCCTGGATGCCACCGCGCACGGGATGCGCGGCGCGGAAGGCGGCACCGCGATGCTGCTGTATCTGGAGATGATGCGCACCGTCTACGACATGGTCGGCAACTCGGTGCTGCACACTCTCATCCGCTGTTTCGCGGGCCACAAGACCCGCGTCTACGCCCGTGACGTGGGCATCCTGGTGCGGCACGACCATTATCCCGAACTGATGCTGGCCGGACAGACCATCATTCAAGGCGTGCTGGCCCGCGATCCGGCGCTGGCCCGCCAGGGCCAGGATATCACCGCCGCCACCTGCCGCATGGTGCAGTCCCAACGACTGGCCATCGGCGACCGGCGCATTGTGGGCTCTATTTAGCGGCCCGTCCCTTTTCTAGACTGATCAACAGGCGCCCCCGGCCCAGGGATGCGTCCAAAAAATAAACTGGGAGGCTCTCAAATGGTGAAACATACTTTCCATGGCACATTGACCTTGTGGGGGTCGGCCATGGCCCTGTGCCTGTCGACCCCGGCCCTGGCCCAGTCCGTCAGCGATACGCTGGAGGACATCGTGGTGACGGCCGAACGCCGTACCGAGAATTTGCAGAACGTGGCCATCGCCGCCACCGCCATCAGCGGCGACAAGCTGTCGGAGAAGGCGATCACCCGCCTGTCTGACCTGCAATTCGCGTCCCCCGCGCTGACCGTCACCGACGCCGGCCTGACCCAATCGGTCAACATCCGCGGCATCGGCCTGGCCAGCGGATCGCCCCAGGTGGCCAACGGTGTGGCCACATATGTCGACGGCCTGTTCCAGCCGCCCATCGTCACCACCAACAGCTTCTACGACATCGCGAATGTCGAGGTTCTGCGCGGCCCCCAGGGCACGCTGGTCGGGTCCAACTCCACCGGCGGCGCCATGTTCATCACCAGCAAGAACCCTGTGCTGGACCGGGTGGAAGGCTACGGCGAGGTGGGCTACGGAAACTACGCCACGGTGGCGACGCAGGGGGCGCTGAACATCCCGCTGACCGACACGTTGGCCGTACGCGTCGCCGCCAACCATCGGGAGCACGACAGCTACTATGACGATGTCGGCCCCAACAACAATCATCCCGGCGCGTTGAATGAAACCGACGGCCGCCTGGGCGTGCTGTGGCGTCCCGGCGCCTTCCAGGCCCTGCTGAAGGTGGAGGCCGCGAACAAGAACACCGGCGGCTACGCCTACCGCCCCATCCAGGGCACCCAGTACGCCAGCGACGCCGTGCCCGGCATCCGCAACCTCGACTACAACGCGCCCACCCAGAATTCCGAGCGCGCCATCATCAACAGCCTGGAACTGCGCTACGAGTTCGACGACGGCATCACCGTGCGCTCACTGAGCGGCTTCCAGAACAAGCGCATCAACAACCTGTACGACAGCGACGCCACCGAAGCCGCGACGCAGACCCAGCAGCAGTACGTGCGCGAACGCGAGTGGACGGAGGAGGTCAACGTCCTGTCACCCACCGATGGCCCCTTCAACTGGATCGTCGGCGGCTATTACCAACGCAACAAGATCGACGTCGACATCCTGAACATGAATGCCGGCTTCCCCACCAATATCGGCACCAAGAACAACAAGTTGACCACGGGCGTTTTCGCCCAGGGCGGCTACAAGATCACGCCCGACCTGGAGGTGCAGGTGGGCGCCCGGGAAAGCTGGTTCCATGTGACGGGCGATGGCGGCGTTTATATCGGGCGGGGCATCCCGGGCTTCCCCGCCAACGGTTTGCAGGTGGCCGACACCGCCGGCCGGCACGACGACAGCATGCCCACGGGCAAGGTGGCCCTGAACTGGAAGCCTGACGCCGATACCCTGGTCTACGCCTTCGCGGCACGCGGCTACAAACCAGGCGGCTTCAATTCCTCAACCTCGGAATTCAGGCCGGAAACGGTCTGGGACTATGAAGTGGGCTGGAAATCCACCTTCCTGGACGGTCACCTGCGCACCCAGCTGGGTGCCTTCTACAACGATTACAAGGGCTTCCAGTTCGGCCGCATCGACCTGACCACCGGCCAGAACGGCGTCACCAACCTGGCCGACGCCACGATCAAGGGGGTGGAGGGCCAGGTGCAGGCCAAGTTCGGCGGCTTCGGCGCCGATGCCGGCTTCGCCTATGTCGACAGCCAGTTGGGATCGGTGACGGTGGTCAACACCCGTCTGCTGCCCTCCGGCACATTGGGGCCGCAATGCCCAACCGGCACCGCATCCAACCCGCCGGTGTGCTTTGACTATAGCGGCTATCTGCGCACCGGCGGCGGCGGCGCGAATCTGTTCTCTCCCAAATGGACCTACAACGCCGGCGTCGATTACACCGTGGAACTGCCGAACGGCATGACACTGACCCCGCGTCTGAACGTCGCCTATGTCGGGTCCAGCTATACCGACATCCTCTATTCCCGCGTCACCGACTATCTGGCCGGCCACACCCTGCTGTCCGCCCTGATCACCCTTCGGTCAGGTGACTGGACAGTGGAGGCCTACGGCACCAACCTGACCGACCGCAAATACGTCACCGGCCAGTCCGGCAATAACGAGTTCTACGGGGCGCCCCGCGAATACGGCGTCCGCCTGCATCGCGAGTTCTGAGCGCCCATCAAAAAGGCCCTGAGACGGAGAGAGAAACACCATGCCCCATCATTCCCGGACATCGGCCTTGCGCCTGTCGGTGGCGACCCTACTGGTGACCGCAGCACCACTGGCCCTGTCCACCGGCGCGCAGGCGGCGGAGGCGGACCTGAAAGGCCGTTGCTTGGCGCTGGAGAAGGTCATGTCCGGCCATTGGCCGGACGCCAGCACCCGTATCGTCTCCGCCACGCCCCAGCCCGCCGGCCCCGTCACCCTGCCGCCGATGATGCCCGGCGCCCCCGGCACGCCGGTCCAATTGCCCGAACATTGCGAGGTCTATGGCATCCTGCATGAACGCACCGGCGTGGACGGCCAGGCGTACGCCATCCGCTTCCATGTCCGCCTGCCCGCCGCCTGGAACCAGGGCTTCTTCTTTCAGGGTGGCGGCGGCACCAATGGCGAGGTCGGCAACGCCATCGGCCCCACCCTGTCGGACACGCCGCCGGCCCTGGCCCAAGGCTATGCCGTCGTCAGCCAGGATTCCGGGCACGACAACCAGCGCAACACCGACCCGACGCATGGCGGCACGGCGGCCTTCGGCTTCGACCCCCAGGCGCGGGCCGATTACGGCAACGCCTCGCTGAAGCCGGTGGCGGATGCCGCCAAGGCCCTGGTCGCCGCCTTCTATGGCAACGCCCCGCGCCGGTCGTACTTCGTGGGCTGTTCCAAGGGCGGCGAGGAGGGCATGGTCTTCGCCCAGCAGCATCCCGAGGAATTCGACGGCATCATCGCCGCCGCCCCCGGCTTCGCCCTGCCGCGCGCGGCGCTGGCCCAAGCCTGGGACGTCCAGGCCTTCGCCCCCCTGGCCAAGGGACCGGATGGCCAGCCCAGCTTCACCCAGTTCGCCAGCGCCTTCAGCGATGCCGATCTGGGGTTGGTGCGTGACGCGGTGCTGGAGGCGTGCGACGCCGACGACGGCGCCAAGGACGGCATCGTCGGCACCTTCGCGCAGTGTACCGCCGCGAAGGTCGCCCCCGCGCTGAAGGCCCGCACCTGCGCGCCCAATGCCCAAGGTGCCGCCAAGGCCGACGGCTGCCTGACCCCCGCCCAGGTCACCGCCATCACCCAGTCCCTTGGCGGGCCGCGCACCAAGGCCGGCCAGGCGATCTACAGCGACTGGCCCTGGGACGGCGGCGTGGGCGCGCCCGGCTGGCGCGTGTGGAAGCTGGGCATCCCCGACAGGGTGCCCGCGCTCAACGTCATGCTGGGCGCCGCCTCGCTGTCCTCCGTCTTCACCGTCCCGCCCACGCCCCTGCCCGCCGACCCGCAGTCGGCGCTGCGGTGGCAGCTGGGCCTGGACATGGACCAGGTGGCGGGGCAACTGACGGCCACCAGCGCCACCTTCCCCCGGTCGGCCTGGCAGGACGTCTCCGCCCATTCGGCCGACCTGTCGGCCTTCAAGGCGCGGGGGGCCAAGCTGATGGTGCCGCATGGCGCCTCGGACCCCGTCTTCTCCATCAACGACACCATCGCCTGGTGGCGGGAGGTGGACGCGAAACAAGGCGGCAAGGCGGCGGACTTCGTCCGCGTCTTCCCCGTGCCGGGTATGAACCACTGTGCCGGCGGCCCCGCCACCAGCCATTATGACGCCTTCGGCGCCCTAGTGCGGTGGGTGGAGCAGGGACAGGCGCCCGATCGCCTCAACGCCAGCGCCGGGCCCGACACCCCCTGGCCCGGGCGCACCCGGCCCCTATGCCCCTACCCCAAGGTGGCGCGCTACAAGGGCTCGGGCGACCTGAACAGCGCCGACAGCTTCGCCTGCGACCTGTAACAACTCATGCCGCTTCCGGGGTCACGGCCTCGGAAGCGGCTTGCGGTTGGCGGTGGTGCCGGCCGACGCACAGGGCCACGCTGGCGACCAGCGCCAGGATGGCCAAGCCTTCCATCAGGGTGGGCCAGCGTCCGTCCCAGAGGAAACCGTAAAGCAAGGCGAACAGGGTTTCGAACAGGATCATCTGCCCCGTCAGGGTGAGGGGCAGCAGTCGGCTGGCCCGGTTCCAGAAGGCGTTGCCCAGCACGCTGGCGCCGATGGCCACCCCACCGCTGACGCCCCAGAACAGCGCCCAGTCGCCCGGCGCGTGCGGGACGCCACCCCAGAGGAAGGCGGGTGCGGCCAAGCCCAGGGCCAGGGTACCGGTGGCAACGCCCGTCAGCAGCGACCAGTCATGCGCCGAAACACTGGGCAAGCGCGTCAGCCAGCGGCTGTTCAGCACGGCATACAGGGTCCAGGACACCAGGGCGCCAGCGGCGCAGGCGAGGCCCAGCAGCCGCTGCGCGGTCGTCAGTCCCCCCTCCACCGGCCGGCCCAGCAGGTCGATGCCGATCAGCGAGACGCCGATAGCGCCCAGCGCCAGCGGCAGCACCAGGGCGCGCAAGGGCACCGCCCCTTGCTCCCGGCTGCCCACCAGGGTGACGGCCATGGGCAGCAAGCCGATGATCAGCGAGGTGGCGGCGACCCCGGCCAGATGCACGGCGCTGGCGACGAAGACGTAGTAGACGATGTTGCCCAGCAGGCTGAGCCGCAACAGGGCCAAAGCTTCCGTCCGTCCCACCTTGGGCGCCAGCGCCCGCCAGCGCGGCAGGATCAGCACCACGGAGATCAGGCCGTACAGCAGGTAGCGCGACGCGGACAATTGCATCGGCGAAAACGCGTGCAGCACGCGGGGGCCCAGGAACACCGTTCCCCAGAACGCCCCCGCCAGCACCCCATAGCCCATCCCGGCCAGAATGGCCCTGTCCATCTTCATCAGCGTCACTCCATCGTCGCGCCCAGGTTGGCGACAGGGCGACGACGCTTATAGACGAATGCTCGCGTTGTTTGGGCCAGGGCTACCGCCGTTCAGGGATAGTGTTGCCGCGTGTGCAGAACCGCCAACACCTCGATATGGGTGTCCCGCACCTCGTAAATCACGATATAGTTTGGATGGGCGACAATCTTGCGCGTGCCCGGTACGCGGCCCGGACGGAAAATATACCGATGCGTAGCGGCGGGGAGGACCGAATCCTCAATCACCTGCCGCATTCCACGGGCAGCGAAAGGATTGCGCTCGGCGATGAATGCAATGATCCGCGCCAAATCATTCCGGGCCGATTCGCGCCAGGAGATGACCAGCATCACGGGGCCCTACTTCTACTATGTCATAAAATGCGCCTTTGGTGGCAGCAAGGGCAGCGAGGCAGAGCCTTGGCGAGAGCCATCGCGATGGTTATGCGCATGGTGGCGATGGAGGTTGGCACGTGGCGCTCAGGCCGTGTGGGTGGCGCCTCTTGGCGTGTAGCCTTTGGAAATGTCAGGCGCTTTGATGCTCCCGGCTTTGGCAGGAGCTGAGGGGGGAATCGCGGCTCGTTCGCGGAGCAAGAAGCGTAAGCGGCGATGCAGAGGGTGGCGTGGTGGTGGAATCCACGCCACCCCCGGCCCTCATAATGGCCGAGGCCGAGTTCCTGCTTGAGTTCGAGGTAGTCGCGCTCGATGCGCCAGCGCAGCTTGGCGGTATCGACCAGTTCCGGTAGCGGCGTCGTTTCCGGCAAGGTTGACAGCCAATACTTGACGGGCTCGTCCTCTCCCTCCGGCCATTCGATGAGCAGCCATTCCGCCGGCCGCCCTTCGGAGCGCTCATTGTCGCGATGGGCGGGATGGGTCCGGACGGCGGCGAAGCGGGAGGTGAGCGGGGTGTTGGTGCCTTCGCGCCAGGTGACGGTCTGCCACGCTTCCGGTGCCAGGCCGGTGGCCAGGGCCTTGGCCGACACCGGTTCGTGTCCAGGGCCGCGGCGAAGCCGCGATGGGGGTCGTCCCTTGCCGCTCCAGGGCTTGGGCGGCAGCGGCGCCACACCCGGCGGCCAGACGGTGACCGTCGATTGGACGCCAGCGACATAGGCCAAGCCCAGCGCGCTTATCCCATCGCGCAGATCGGTGTCGGTGCCATAGCCGGCGTCCATCAGCACCACACCGGGAGGCAGGCCAGCCGCCATCGCCGCCCGGACCTGGTCCAGGGCGATGGCCGGCTTGGTCTGGAAGGTGACGGCTTCGGGTACGCCGGCCTTGATCCGCAAGGCCGGATCGTTGGCCCAAGCCTCCGGCAGGTAGAGTTGGAAGGCGACAGGAAGGCTGGCATGGTCGGAGGCCACCGACAGCGATACGGCGACCTGGCAATTGTCCTGCTTGCCCAGTTAGCCACAATACTGCCGGGCCACGCCGACGGAATGGCGGCCCTTCTTGGGCATGCCCGTATCATCGATGATCCAGGCCCGGATCGGGCCACGGCTTTACAACGCCGGTAACACCAAGTCCCGCACCGCCCCCAGCACCGCCACATCATCCCAGGCTGCCTTGGCGACGAAGTGGTGCAGGGACTGGTGCGCGGCCCCGACACGCCCTGGCTCCACCAGCGCCGCCATCGACTCCACGCTCTTGCGCTCCCCCGGAAGCATCAGCCCGGTGCAGTAGCTTCGAAACGGGGCCATTCGATCCGCATGACCCAAGGTCGATGCGACGTGGTCAACATAAGCCGCAAACCGTGTGTCGCTGGTGCCATCCGGCGCTGGAGATGCCATCCACCCCCCGAACAGAGCGTGAATCTCCTTTACAATCCAGCCTCATTTTATCGCTATGTTTATGACACAGTAGAATTAGACGAGTTCGCGAATTTCGCCAACGCCTGCCCCAGATAAAAGCCGATAGTCATAATTCCCCCCATATAGCGCAACGAAGAAAAATAACGCGTGAAAATTAGCGTATGGTGAAGGAGATTAAACACCCACCGCCCGAAGTGAAGTCAGCAATAGCCTCATGATAATCGAGTTTTAATCGGTATTGATATGGCATAATCATTTTATCTAAACCTGTAACTCCATGATAAACAACTACCCACCCTTGGGAATTCATAGAACTCAACATCATATCCGGCCTTACACAAATTCCGCCAACTGGTTCAGGAAATGCGCTAAATCGTCCCTTCTTTTGCCCCCACTGAAACAAGAACGTCATTGAGCTGCCGTTTTTATCAACTTCCGACGGCATCAAAATAATATCATAATACCAATCAACGGGAGCCAACGCCACCATTTGCACCGGGGCACCAGGAATCCAATCCATCTTAATGGCATGCATTTTTAAACCAAAAATATATTCAACATGATCTCGATTTATATTCTCTCTGGGCGAGGCCGTTATTTTTGAAATATTCCCCCACAAATCTAACGCATTAAATGGAAATGGAGGCTCAAAATCATTAGGCGCAGCTATATTGATTAGCTCCGCGCTTGCGGGAATGTTTTGCAATTCAACGCTCATGTAAACGCTCATTGGGTCAAGCATTATAACCATCCATTTGAGGTTGAATGGATTCCAGAGAGCTTCGCGTAACGGTACTGCCCGACTATCGGCGCGCGTATCAGGCGATCTCGGCGGGCGCCGTGCGTCGTAGGGTATGGATTTGGGCTAGGTCACAGCCATTTTTCCCTGATTCCCTCGTGTGGAAGAGAGACTCCGCCCGTCATGCCGTCAGTACCAGGGCGCGGCGGAGGTTGATGGCGGCGCACATCAGGTGCAGATGACACGTATTGCGGGAGCGTCCACGGTAGCGGCCCCCCGATACCTATAGTGCCGCTTCATGGTGGCGAACGCCCGCTCCACACCCGCCCGGATCGGCGACATCGCCTTGTTGAACCAGAATTGGGCCGGGGTCAGCGGCTTGTTGCGGGCCGCACGGCGCAGGATGCGGCTTTTGATCCCGGCCGCCGCCAGTTCGTTGCGCAATGCCTGGCTGTCGTAGGCCTTGTCGGCGTGGACCGCCTCCTCATCCCCTTGGATCAGGGTCCGGGCCACCTGGCTGCCATGCACCTCGGCACTGGTCAGCACCGCCGCCCGGATCAGGTTGGCCCCCGCGTCCACCGTCCCATGCGCCTTGTAACCGAAGGTGCTCTCGCCGTTCTTCGTCGTCCACCCGGCATCCGGGTCCCGCTCCGATACCGTGCCTTCCGAGCATGCTGGCGGCTTCACCGCCGCCTTCACGATCGACGCGTCCATCAGCGTGCCCCGACGCACGACCAGGCCCCGGGCGTCCAGTTGCCGCGTCACTTCGCCGAAAAGCTGTTCTGACAGAACGTCCTTCGCCAAGCACTGACGGAAACGCCAGATCGTCGAATGATCCGGAACACCTTCATCCAAAGGTAGGCCCGCGAACCGCCGAAACGACAGGCGATCGTCCACCGCTTCCTCCCATCCAGGGCCCGACAGCCCGTACCACTGCTGCAACAGCAGCAACTTCACCAGCGTCCGCAGCGGATACGAGGGCCGCCCCTCATCGCTGGCATAGACAGACTCCAGTAATCGGTCGATCGCTCGCCATTCCACAAGGCGCTCAACATCCGACAACCACTCCAGGCGTCCCGCTCGTTGATTGACCAGACCGTCCGCAAAGCTCGTCTGCCTCAAGTCACGAGGCATCACCAATCACCCGGAAATCAATTAATTAAATAATATTATATGGTTATTGGTTGCGCAAAGCGCTCTCTATGTTTATGACACAGTAGAATTACCAGGATGGCGTGGAATTGCGCCCAACCATCCGTTCTTCAGCACGCCGGATGATCTCAGCCATGACAGCGTCATGGGGGATAAGCGGGCAGCCATCTTCTCGGCTGGCGCGCACCTTCTCCCGAAGCCAGCGGTCGTAGCGGACCGCCGCTTCTTCAGACTCATGCTCCGACGCGATGGGGGATAAAGCGCTCATGCGGGTATGATACCACACCCCGGTCTCGGTCACAGGTCGTCTTTGAATCAGACTTCCCTCACCGTCCCTGCCGGTGCTGTCGGCGATACGCCGCCGGGGTCAGGCCCACGGCGCGGCGCATGGCGCGGGTCAGCGCGCTTTGGTCCGCGTAGCCGCCCTGGTAGGCGATCTGGGCGATCGACAGCGTGGTGCCCGCCAGTTGGTCCATGACACGGGTGAGGCGCAGATTGGCCAGATAAGCCTGGGGCGTCTGGTCCAGCTCCTCACGGAACAGGGCATGCAGGCGGCTGGCGCTGAATCCCGCCGTGCGCGCCATGGCCTCCACCGTCCAGGGGTGTTCGGGCGCCGCCTTTAGCCGCGCCAGCAGGGCGTGCAGGCGCGAGGTGGGACGGGTGGGCGCCGCCATCAGCGTGTCCAGCAGCAGCGGCGTCCAGTGCCGGGCGACGGCATCGAGGTCGCGGACTGCCGCCAAAGTGATGAAGTCCACCAGGTGGCGCACCGCCGGTGTCACACGCAGGAAGCCCTGGCGGCCCAATCGGTCCAGCATGCCCTCATCCGGCGCGTGGGCGCCGTCGCCGGCGCAATCCACGATCAGGGAACGGTTCGCCCCCGCCGCCCACTGGCAGTGCGCGGCACCTGGCGCCACGAAGGCGGCGACACCGGCATCCAGCCGGGCGCCGCGGCCCTCGATCTCCAACTCCAGCGATCCTGCGACCGGCAGCACGATCTGGGCATGGCCGTGGCTATGGACCGGCCCCAGATCGCGGTACTGGCGGAAGCTGAGGCGGCTGTCGGCGGCGGCAGTGGTGGTGGCGGTCATGGTTGCCGTCCAGGGTAAAGGGCCCGCCATCGTCTCACGGCACGCGCGCGAGCGGAAGCGCGGCGGCGGCAAGGCCGGCGCGTGCAAGAGGAACGTCGCCGCCGCCACGGACATCGGCGGTCTCTATTACGGCAATCCCAATCCTGAACCAGTGAATGCTTATGTAGCGGCACACCAGCAAACAAAACATACGCAGTTTGACGTATTAGGATTTGGCGCCCCCGCGCCCATCCTGCCCCCGAAGCCGACGCCGGGGCATGAGCCCTCGGGATTGAGAACGGCACCGGGACATCAGGACGGGGGAGTACATCATGTCGGGTATCATCACCATAGCGCATCAACGCCTGCGCGCGGCCCTGCTGACCACGGCCATCGCCCTGCCTGCCCTGGCGATGGGCACGGCGCATGCCGGCGAGACCATTTCCGCTGGGGGCGACAAGTCCATCACCGTGGGCCTGGGCGTGCGCAGCAGCTTCACCAGCGTCGACGACGGGGCGCCGGACGGCACCTCCCGCTCCGCTGATTTCAACCTGGACAGCGTGCGCCTGTATGTCAGCGGCCAGCTGACACCGATGATCAAGGCCACCTTCAACACCGAGCGTGATGGCAACGGCCGTATCGAGGTGCTGGACGGCTATGCCCAGTTCGAACCGGCGGACGGCATCAACCTGTGGGTGGGCCGCATGCTGCCGCCCAGCGACCGCGCCAACCTGGACGGTCCCTACTACCTGAACACCTGGAACTATCCGGGCACCGTCTCGCAATACCCGGCGAAGTTCGCCGGCCGCAACGACGGCGCCACCGTCTGGGGCAAGCTGCTGGACAAGAAGCTGGTCTACTCGGTCGGCGCGTTCGAGGGGCACAACCGCATAGCCGGCGCCAGCAACCAGTCCGACAACCTGCTGTACGCCGGCCGCGTCGCCTATAACTTCCTGGATGCCGAGCCCGACCCCGCCTACTACACCAGCAGCACCTATTACGGGTCCGTCGACGTGCTGACCCTGGCCTTCGCCGGCCAGTTCCAGAAGGACGGCGTGGGCAGCCTCAGTCACCGTGGCGACTACGGCGCCTGGAACGTCGATGGGCTGTTCGAGAAAAAGCTGGAGGGCATCGGTGTGGTGACGCTGGAGGGCGCCTACTACCAGTACGACACCGGCGGCGTGGCCGATGTGCCCAGCAGCTTCGGTGGCGCCGGCGCCACCGACAACGTCGGCGGCCTGACCCAGGGCAAGGCCTATCTGGTGGGCGGCGCCTTCCTGTTCCCGGCCAAGGTGGGCTGGGGCCAGTTCCAGCCCACGGTGCGCTACCAGCATTTCGACGCCGACCTGACCGGCATCTCCGCCAGCCAGACGGATCTGGGCGTCAACTACATCATCGACGGCCACAACGCCCGCATCAGCGCGGAGTATGTGATCACCAGCACCACAGGCAAGTCCGACGGCAACGCCGTGGTCCTGGGCGTGCAGCTGCAATTTTAGGGTAAGGCCCATACGTCAAACGCCCCATGGGGATGCCCGCGCGCCCCGCCTTATCCTGTCGGCGGCGGCCAGCCACCCTGCCCCATGGCCGGGATCCCTCTTCCTTCGCCGAACTTTGTTTGGGGGGAAAGGGTCCCGGGGCTTCCTTACAGCCCCGCGACCGGTAAAGTCGGTCGCGGGGCCATCTCTTGGAAGCTGTGACGGGGACGATGGGGGATAGCGGGGCCGCCGGGACGGCGGGGGGCCGGAATGCAGGTATGAGCGCGCGGCAGCGGATCGTCAGGGAACGGCGCCAATACAACCAGCTGGCCGCCAGCCAGACGCTGGAGGACTACGCCCTGCGCTTCACCGCCACGCGGGCGCGGCGCTGGTCGTCCTTCCGCGTCGCCAATACCGCCTTCGGCGCCATCAGCTTTTTGGCATGCGAGGCCATCGGCGGCAGCGCCACCCTGACCTACGGCTATGCCAACGCCAGCGCCGCCATCCTGGCCGTGGCCGTGCTGATGTTCCTGGTGGGCCTGCCCATCACCTATTACGCCGCCCGCTATGGCGTGGACATCGACCTGCTGACCCGCGGGGCGGGTTTCGGCTATCTGGGCTCCACCCTCACCTCCCTGATCTACGCCAGCTTCACCTTCCTGCTGTTCTCCATCGAGGCCAGCATCATGTCGGCGGCCTTGCAGATGGCGCTGGGCATCCCGCTGTGGCTGGCCCACATCATCAGTTCGCTGGTCGTCATTCCCATCGCCGTCTACGGCATCCGCCTGATCAGCCGCATGCAGCTGCTGACCCAGCCCATCTGGCTGGTGCTGCAACTGGCGCCGCTGGCCTATCTGGCACTGAACCACGGCGGCGATCTTGCGGCCTGGCGGCAGTTTCCCGGAACCCTGGGCCATGCGGACGGCCATATCGACCCGCTGCTGTTCAGCATGGCGGCCAGCATGCTGCTGTCGCTGCTGCCCCAGATCGGGGAACAGGCGGACTATCTGCGCTTCCTGCCCACCTTGCGCAAGGCCGGCCGCTGGGGCTGGTGGACGGCGCTGATCACCACGGGGCCCGGCTGGGTCGCCATGGGCGGGTTGAAGCTGCTGGCCGGGTCCTTCCTGGCCGTGGTCGCCCTGCGCCACGGCCTGTCGGCGGAGCGGGCGACGCAGCCGACGGAGGTGTTCTACATCGCCTTCCAGGAGATGCTGTCCTCCCCCACCACGGCCCTGGTGCTGACCGGAATCTTCGTCGTCGTCTGCCAGATCAAGATCAACGTCACCAACGCCTATGCCGGGTCCATCGCCTGGTCCAACTTCTTCTCCCGCCTGACGCACAGCCATCCGGGGCGGGTGGTGTGGCTGGTGTTCAACGTCCTGCTGGCCCTGATGCTGATGGAACTGGGCATCTTCCGGGTGATCGAGGGCATCCTGGGCCTGTACGCCAACTTCGCCGCCGGCTGGATCGGGGCGCTGACGGCAGACCTGGTGATCAACAAGCCGCTGGGCCTGAGCCCGCCGGGCATCGAGTTCAAGCGCGCCCATCTCTATGACATCAACCCCGTCGGCGTGGGCGCCATGGCCCTGTCGGTCGTGGCCTCCACCCTCGCCTCCCTGGGGGCCTTCGGGCCATTGCTAGGCCCCCTGCCCCAGGCGATGGCGCCCTTCATCGGCCTGGCCGTGGCCTTCGCCACCGCCCCGCTGATCGCCAAGGCGACACAGGGCCGCTTCTACCTGGCGCGGCCCGACACCGACCTGCCGCCGGAAAGGGAGGCGCGCTGCGCCATCTGCGAGAACGTGTTCGAACGGCCGGACATGGCCCACTGCCCCGCTTATGCCGGGCCCATCTGTTCCTTGTGCTGCACCCTGGAAAGCCGCTGCCACGATCTCTGCAAGAAGCAGAGCCGCATCACCGACCAACTGGCCCACCTGATGGAGACCCTGCTTCCGGCCAGGATGGCCGGTGGCGTGCGCACCCGCACCGCCCGCTTCCTGGGCGTCATGGCCGTCTTCACGGTGGTGAACGGCGGCCTGCTGTCCTTCATCGGCCTGCAATACGGCGCGGTGGCGCCGGAGGCGCGGGGCGTGGTCGCCACCACCCTGTGGATCGTCTTCTTCGCCCTGCTGATCGTGTCCGGCGTCGCCGCCTGGCTGCTGGTCCTGGCCCTGGAAAGCCGCCGCGTGGCGGAGGAGGAAACGGCGCGCCAGACCGGCATGCTGATGGAGGAGATCGAGGCGCATGAGCGCACCGACGCCGCCTTACAGAAAGCGAAGGAGGTGGCGGAGGCCGCCAATGTGGCCAAGAGCCGCTACATCATTGGCATCAGCCATGAAATCCGCACGCCGCTGAACGCCATCTTCGGCTATGCCCAACTGCTGGAACGCGATGCCAGCATCCGCAACCCCGACGGCGTGCGCGTCATCCGCCGCAGCGCGGAGCATCTGGCCAATCTGGTGGACGGTCTGCTGGACATCAGCAAGATCGAAAGCGGCCTGCTGCGCCTGACCCGCGACAAGGTCCGGCTGGTGGAATTCCTGGACCAGATCGTGGACATGTTCCGCCTGCAGGCCAGCGCCAAGGGCATTCAGTTCCACTACGACCGCCCGGCATATCTGCCGGCCTTCGTCCATACCGACCAGAAGCGCCTGCGCCAGATCCTGATCAACCTGCTGTCCAATGCGCTGAAATACACGGAGCGCGGCCATGCCCGCCTGCGGGTGCGCTATCGCAGCCAGGTGGCGGAGTTCGAGGTGTCGGACACCGGCTTCGGCATCCTGGCCGACGATATGGAACGCATCTTCGAACCGTTCGAGCGGGGTCGGACGGCCAGCGCGCAGGCCGTGCCCGGCACCGGCCTGGGCCTGACCATCACCCGCCTGCTGACCCGCATCATGGGCGGGGAGATCGCGGTGACCAGCACGCCCGGCCAGGGCAGCGTCTTCACCGTGCGCCTGCTGCTGTCGGAGGCGCAGTCCGGACCCGACGACCCGCCGGCGGCCAAGACCATCCATGGCTATGCCGGCCCGCGCCTGCGCGTGCTGGTGGCCGACGACGACCCCGACCACCTGGCGCTGATCCAGAACCTGTTGCGCCCGTTGGACTTCCTGCTGTTCACCGCCCGCGACGGACGGGAGTGCGTGGCCCTGGCCCAGGAATGCCGGCCGGACCTGGCCTTGCTGGACATCTCCATGCCCCATATGACGGGGTGGGAGGCGGCGGCGGCCCTGCGGCGGCTGGATCTGCCACGCCTGAAGATCATGATGGTGTCGGCCAACGCCCACGACTACACCCCGGGCCGCGCGGCGGCGGGCGGGGAGGAGGGCGTGCCCGCCGACCACGACGCCTTCCTGATCAAGCCCGTGGACATGGACGTGCTGCTGGATCGCGTCGGCACCCTGCTGGGTGTGGAATGGCTCTACGCCCCCGCCGTCCCGGCCCCGGTCGCCACCGACACCGTGCCGACGGCGGCGCATCGGCACCTGGAGGCGTTGTGGCAGCTGGGCCGCATCGGCCATGTGCGGGGCATCGAGGCCAAGTTGCGCGAGATGGAGGCGGAGGATGGGGACACCGCCGCCTTCGCCGCCCGGCTGCACGCCCTGGTGCGCGCCTTCGACCTGAAGCGCTATATGGCGGTGCTGGAAACGGCGAGAACCGCCACCACACCCGAGGGAGGAAGCGATGGCGACGGCGGAACCGATAACGGCCGGATGGAGCATGCCGATGACTGACGCCGCCATGCCGGAGAGCGCCCCGGGCCGCCGCGACACCGTGCTGGTGGTGGACGACACACCGGAAACCCTGGGCTTCCTGACCGACGCCCTGGACCAGGCCGGCCTGACCGTGCTGGTGGCGACGGACGGGGAAAGCGCCCTGGCCCTGCTGGAACAAGTGACGCCGGATCTGGTGCTGATGGATGCGGTCATGCCGGGCCTGGATGGGTTCGAAACCTGTCGCCGGCTGAAGCGCGACAAGGCCCTGGCCCACCTGCCCGTCATCTTCATGACAGGCCTCAGCGAAACCGAGCATGTGGTGCGGGGCCTGCAGGCCGGCGGGGTGGACTATGTCACCAAGCCCATCGTGGTGGATGAACTGATGGCCCGCATCCGCGTCCACCTCGCCAACGCCCGCGTGGCCTATGGCGCCCAGGTGGCGCTGGACACCACCGGCCGCTATCTGCTGGCGACCGATGCGCGCGGGCGGTTGCGCTGGTGCACCCCCCAGGCCCAGCGCCTGCTGGCGGCCTTCTTCCCCGACGCCGGGGTGGCGGACGCCCTGCCGGCAGCGGTGGCGGAGCGCATGGCCCATCTGCGCCGCGACGGCACGCCGAACCAGTCCATCCTGATCGATGGCCAGGACACCCGCCGGCTGGAGGTCGCCTACCTCAGCCAGACGGAGCCGGACGAATTCCTGTTCCGCATCAGCGAGACCGGCGCCGGCCGCGCGGAACGCGCCCTGCAGCAGGCCCTTAATCTGACAGCGCGCGAGGCTGAGGTGCTGGTCTGGATCGCCCATGGCAAATCGAACCGCGACATCAGCGACATCCTGGGCATCAGCCCGCGCACGGTGAACAAGCACCTGGAGCAGATCTTCGTGAAGCTGGGCGTGGAAAACCGGGCGTCAGCCGCCGCCGTGGCGGTGCGGGTGATGGCGGGGTAACTATCTGTTAACCAATATCTTTTCCCGAACCTATTGGGATTCGGGATACGAAACTGAGTCTAAAAATTAATTTAGAATCCTGAAACCGTATTTAATTTCTTAAATGCCCATCACGCCCTCTAATCAAATCATCAGCGATAGTGATGAAGGCCGACGGCACTTCGGGCCGGACCGGTAAAGAGCAAGAAACGCCACCACGACCTTAAGCACTCATCTTCAGGAGTGCATCCTGTCGGCCCCCGTGCGGCCGCCGGGCGCGGCCTTCTCATGCCGCTGACAAGAAAAACCGTCATTGGGGAGGGTCTTTCGTGACCTTGATGAAGAAGCATGCCGGCGCGTCGCGCCGGATCGGGCGATGCTGGCCCGTCGCCATGACGCCCCTGGCCATGACGGCCGTATGCGCCCTGGTGTCATTGGCACCGGCAACCGCCCGGGCTAGCGACGCCGACGAATTGCGCAAGCTGCGCCAACAGATGCAGGAGGCGCAGGCCCAAATGGCGGCCCAGGGCAAAGCGATGCAGGCCTTGCAGGATCGCCTGAACACCTTGGAAAGCCAGCAGACGCAAACCGCCAGCCAAACCGCCGCCAGCGGCCAGGCCGCGGCCCAGGCGGCACAACAGGCCCTGACGGCGGCGCAGACCGCCCAGCGCGTGGCGGATGAGGCGGCCCATCCCAAACTGCCCAAGGACGGCAGCCTGACCTTCTACGGCATCACCCTCTACGGCACGGTGGACATGGGCCTGTCCTACCAGTCGCACGGTGCGCCGCTGAGCCCGTATTATCCGCCTGGCCTGGATTTCCTGGTCAGCAAGAATGGCAACAAGGGCATCGCCTCGCTGGCGGGCAATGGCCTCAGCCAGTCCAAGGTGGGGCTCCGGGGGAGCGAGGAGTTCGCCGAAGGCTGGTCGGCCGTGTTCAAGGTGGAGACCGGCTTCAACCCGCAATCAGGCCAACTGGCCGACGGCCCGCGCTCCATGATCGCCAATAATGGCGTGGCGCTGACCAAGCAGACGGCCAACGGCGATTCCAGCCACGACGGCCAGGCCTTCAACCGCGGCGCCTATGTCGGCGTCAGTTCCACGCAGTGGGGCACCCTGACCTTCGGCCGCCAGACCACGCTGATGGCCGACAACGTTCTCAGCTACGATCCCCAGCAGGCCTCCTACGCCTTCTCGGTCATCGGCTTCTCCGGTCTGACGGGTGGCGGCGGCAGCACCGAGGATTTCCGCCTGGATAATTCGCTGAAATACACGAACAAGCTGGGACCGTTGCGCGTGGGCGCCATGTACCAGTTCGGCGAGGATAACGGCGGCATGCACGGCAACGCGCTGCAACTGAACGTCGGCACCGACCTCGCCGGCCTGTCGGTGGACGCCACGTACGCCCAGAAGCAGGACATGGTGTCGGCCGCGTCCCTGTCAGCGGCCCAGGTGACGCAGGCGACGGCGCTGGGCTTCGACCCCAGTTCCTCCATGGCGGCCACCATCTCCGACAACACCTCCTACGGTCTGATGGCGTCCTACACCATCGACCCGGCGCTGAAGCTGTACGGGGGGTATGAATACATCGACTTCGCCAATCCGTCGGTGCCCTTGCGCGCCGGTTCCATCGACGTCGGCGGCTACACCCTGGCCTTCGTCAACAACAGCGCCTTCGTCCACGACAAGATCATCCAGGTGTCATGGACCGGCGCCCGTTACGCCGTGACGCCCAAGGTCGATCTGGCGGCGGCCTTCTACCACTATGATCAGAACAGCTACGGCGCCAAGAGCTGCTCGGACACCAGCGCCGCCACCTGCTCCGGCACGCTGAACGCCTATTCCCTGGTGGCCGACTACCGCTTCGCCCGCCGCTTCGACGCCTATCTGGGCGTCATGTACTCCGAGGTCGCGGGTGGGCTGGCGGCAGGCTATCTGCACGCCGACAACATCTCGCCCACCACGGGCGTGCGGTTCAATTTCTAAAGCTCACGCCAGGGGCGGGTCCGCCGGCAGTTTCGGGCGATTGAGATGGGGGCTGGGCAGCGGGACCCAGGCGTCCGCCGCCGGGTGCGGCAAATGCCGCAGCCGGCAGGACGCCTCCCGAACCTGGCTGACATAGGCCACCAGCACGCCGGGCTTCACCGCCGGATCGAAGGTGGCGCCCACGGGGACGGTGGCGTCCATGCAGCCGTGCGGGGCGGTGTTGATAGTCAGCACGTCCGGCCGCGCCACCATCAGCAGGACTTGGCTGGCGATCAGCGCCGCCAGCCAACCCGTCGGAACCTCCAGCGTCGCCAACAGGACGGCGACGGCCAGCAGCGACGGAATCTGATATCCGACCTCAGCCGGCAGATAGGCGAACATCAGGGTGCTGTACCCCAGGACGCCCAACGCCCCGGCCACCACCAGCCGCCGTTCCGCCGACAGGCCCTGCCAGGCGGCACGATCCCGCGCCAAGCGCCATAGGCGGGGTCCCAGCGCCAAAACCAGGATCACCGCCCCGACATTGCCGTACAGGCCCGGTGTCTTCCACAGGAAGCGGACGACATGGGCCAACGGGAAGTTGTTGGACGGTCCGGTGTGGTACAGGAAGTTCGTCGTGACCCGCGCGTTGATCAATGCCGGCAGATAGAACAGGCCGGAAACCAGGCAGAATCCCACCACCCGTTCCATCCGGTCGCGCCGCCGCCCGGGTGGCGCCATCATCCAGGCGGCGACCAGCACGCCCAGGCCCAAGGGGCCATAGACGATACGGCTGCCAGTGGCGAAGGCCAGGGCCAGCATCGCCGCCGTGGCCCATTGCCGGCTCAGCAACCACATGCCCAGGACGAAGAAGAAGGCGCCGTAGACATAGTCGAGTGAGGTGCTGCCGGCGATGGCCCAATGCGGGTTGGCCATGACGAACAGGGTGGCCGGCAAGGCACCCGGCAGCTTCAGCCGCCGCAGGCCATCATAACCCAAGGCCAGCGTCGCCAGGGCCAACAGGACCGAGAGGGTGTTGGACGCCAGCGATCCCCCCCGTGACGCCAGCCAGCCGATGGCCAGCTCCGGCACGGGATAGCCCTGCCCCCTTGAAGGAACATAGACACCCACGTCGACCATATGCTGCCAGGTGCGCAGGATGGCGTAGGTGTCGGAATTCTGACCATACCCCAGGGTCGCCAGCCAGCCGTACAGGCCCACCAGCGCCGCGGCGCACATCAAGTAGGGAACACGCTGGATGGTGGAGGGCATTAGCGACGCTGGACATTGGCGGAGACGGATGGGCGATTATTACCAAAGCGATATGCGCGGCACCAGCCCAGCCCCGCCCGTGGCCGGGGCGCGTTAAATATTCACCAGGTGCGCCACCTCCGCCGCCGTCTCCTCCCGCGTGCTGCCCGCACGGATGATGCGGCCGCGCTGCATGACGCGGTAGCTGTCGGCGAAGGACCAGGCGAAGTCCAGATACTGCTCCACAATCAGGACGGTGACGCCCAGTTCGGCGCGGACACGGCGCAGCGCGTCCTCGATCTGCTGCACGACGGAGGGCTGGATGCCTTCCGTCGGTTCGTCCAGCAGCAGCAGGCTGGACTGTCCCGCCAACGCCCGGCCGATGGCCAACTGCTGCTGCTCGCCACCACTCAGAACGCCGCCCTTGCGATTGCTGATCTGGGCCAGCTTGGGGAACAGGTCGAAGATATGATCGGGGATGCCAGCCTTGATGGCGCCGGCGCCGCCGGCCCGACCGGCCAGGGCGGATAGGCCGGTCTCAAGGTTCTCCCGCACCGTCAGGTGGGGGAAGATGTGGCGGCCCTGGGGGACGAAGCCGATGCCGGCGCGGGCGCGCTGGTGCGGGCCCAGGGCGCTGACGTCGCGGCCCTGGAAGGTCATGCGGCCGGCGGTCAGGCGCTGCGCGCCGATGATGGTCTTCAGCAGCGTGGTCTTGCCCACGCCGTTGCGGCCGATCAAGGCCACGGCGCTGCCGGCCGGCACATCCAGGTCGATGTCCCACAGCACCTGGCTCTGGCCATAGGATGTCGCGACACCGTCCAGTTTCAGCAGGGGTTCAGCCATGCTTCTCCTCCTTCGTCCGGCCCAGATAGACGGCGGCGACGTCCGCGTCCTCACGGATGGCGGCCACGCTGCCCTCCTTCAGGAACTGGCCCTGGTGCATGACGGTGACGCGGGCGTCCAGCTGTTCCAGGAAGCTCATGTCATGGTCGATGACCAGCACCGTGTGCTGCCCCACCAGGCGGCGGATCAGGGCCGCCGTCTGGCTGGTTTCCGCCGGGCCCATGCCGGCGGTGGGCTCGTCCAGCAGCAGCAGGTCGGCGCGGGTCGCCACCACCATGCCGATCTCCAGCCACTGCTTCTCGCCATGGGCCAATTGGCCGGCGGGGATGTGGGCACGATCCGCCAGGCCGATGGTCTCCAGGATGTCGGCCACGCGAGCCTTTTCCTCGGCATCGACGCCTTGCCGGAAGGAACACCACCAGCGCCGGTCGCGCCTGGCCGCGATCATCAGGTTGTCCACCACCGACAGGCCGGACAGCACACCCGGCGTCTGGAACTTGCGGCAGATGCCCCGGCGCACGATCTCATGCTCCGGCAAATGGGTGATGTCCTGGCCCTTGAAGATCACCCGGCCGCTGGTGGCCCGCACCCGGCCGATGATGGTGTCGCACAGGGTGGACTTGCCCGCGCCGTTGGGGCCGATGAGGACGCGCAAGGTGCCCCGGTCCAGGGTCAGGCTGAAGCCGTTGAGGGCCTTGAAGCCGTCGAAATCCACCGTCACCCCATCCACCGCCAACAGCAGGTTGGTGACGGGATCGATGGTGCCGATGTGGGAAGCGGGCGCCGTCGCATTCATTTCGATCTCCCAACGATGATGGATTTCAGGCGCTTCGCCCAAGATGTGTCGGCCACATCGCCCACCAGGCCGGCGAAGCCGCCGGGCAGCAGGGTCACCACCAGCACGAACACCAAGCCCAGCGCATAGAGCCACAGGTCCGGGAAGGCGCTGCTGACCCCGTCCTTGGCCAGGTTGACGGCCAGGGTGCCGGCGATGGCGCCGGCCAGGCTGTTGCGGCCACCCACCGCCACCCAGATCACCATCTCGATGGACGGCACCACGCCCACCAGGGCCGGCGACACCACGCCGGCATGCAGGGTGAACAGGGCGCCGGCCAAGCCCGCCAGCACGGCGCCGATGGTGAAGGCCACCACCTTGAACGGGGTGGGGTCGTAGCCCAGAAAGCGGATGCGGTTCTCGCCATCGCGGATGGCGCGCAGCAGCATGCCATAGCGGGAATTCATCAGCAGACGCAGCCCCAGGAAGGCGCCCGCCACCAGGGCCAGCGTCAGCCAGTAGAGACCATGGGCGGCGGCCGTCGACCCCAGGTCCACCCCCATCAGGGTTTGGAAGTCCGTCAGGCCATTGAAACCGCCGGTGGACGGCTGCTGGCTGACCAGCAAGGTGGCGAAGGCCAGGGCCAGCGCCTGTGTGATGAGAGCGAAATAGACGCCGCCAACCCGCCGCCGGAACACCGCCCAGGAGAACAGGGCCGCCAGCACGCCCGGCACCAGCATCACGCCCAGGATGGCGACCAGGGGGCTCTTGAACGGCACCCACCACCAGGGCAGGGCATCCAGGCCGCTCCACACCATGAAATCCGGCAACTCCCCCTCGCCCAGCGCCGCCAGCTTCATGTGCATGGCGATGGCGTAACCGCCGAGGCCGAAGAACACACCCTGGCCCAGGCTGAGCACCCCGCCCTGCCCCCAGACCAGCACCAGGCCCATGGCCAGCAGCCCCATGGCCAGGAAACGGGCCAGCAGATTCAGCTCATAGGCCGAGACCAGCCAGGGCGCCAGCGCCGCCACGGCCACCAGGGCCAGCGACAGGGCAACCGGACGGCTGAAGCGCGGGCCCGCCATCGGGCCAGACAGAGGCGCCCCAGTCAGGGGGGTGGGGGTGTCCCTATGGATGCTCATGTCCATGCCGTCCTCCTTCATCTGATCCTCACGCGTCCAGCGCGCGGGAACGCACGGCCACGACACCCTGGGGACGGAACTGGATGAACCCGATGACGAACAGCAGCAGCAGCACTTGCGTCAGGCTGACATCCACCAGGATCTGCACCAGCGCCGAGAACAGCCCCACGATGAGGGAGGCGATGGCCGTGCCCTTCAGGCTGCCCAGGCCACCCAGCACCACCACCAGGAAGGCCGGCACGACATAGCTCTGCCCGACATTGGGGGTGACCGGGCCCAGCAGCGCCAGCACCACCCCGGCGAGGCCGGCGATGCCGGTGCCCAGGCAGAAGACCGACAGGTCCACCGCCCGCACATTGATGCCCGTGGCCGCCGCCATGCCCCGGTCCTGATTGACAGCCCGGACCAGCAGGCCGATGCGCGTGCGCGCCAGCAGCAGGCTCAAGGCCCCCATGACGGCGAAGGCCACGGCCAGGATGAACAGGCGGGTGGCGGGGATGGTCAGCCCCTCCAGAAAGCCGGACGGCACCGTATAGGCGTGGTTGAGCCATTGCGGCGCCCGCACGTCCACGCCGATGGCGCCGAAGAGGTTGCGCGCCGCCTGTTGCAGGATGAGGCTGACGCCCCAGGTGGCCAACAGCGTGTCCAGCGGGCGGGCGGACAGGCGCTTGATCAGCGTCGCCTCCAGCACCGCCCCCACGGCGGCCGCACCCAGGAAGGCCACCGGCATGGCCGCCAGGATACCCAGCGGCCCCGGCACCACCTGCAAGGTCAGGTAGGCCAGGTAGCCGCCCAGCATCAGCATCTCACCATGGGCCATGTTGATGACGCGCATGAGGCCGAAGCTGAGCGCCAAGCCCAGCGCCGCCAGCACGTAGAGCGAGGCGACACTGAACCCGTTGAAGATCTGGCCAGCAATTAGAGGCCATTCACCCATGACGTTGTCCCCTTGTGTCAACCACCTGAGGCCTTGCCTAAGGTGGTTGTAGGACGCGACCGCGTCCGCCGGAGCGAGCACCGCAGGGCGCAGCGAAGAAGCTAAGCCGCCGGATGGCGGCGCCCGGCGATTGAGGGGGCTGTTGATCGTCATCGATCAACAGCCACAGGTATCAAGAGGCCGGGCACTTCTTGCCCGGGAAGACCAGCGGATCGTAGGGGTCAGGGTCGATGGTGCCCTTGGACTGCCAGATGATCTTGAACTGGCCGGTGGGGTCCAACTGGCCGATGTAGCCTGTCTGCACGAGGCTTTGGTTGGCGGCGAACTTAACCTTGCCCATGGCGGTGTCGAGGTAGTCCAGCGTCACCGCCGCCGCCCGCACCTTCTCCGGATCAAAGCTGCCGGCCTTCTCTACCGCCGCCTTCCAGGCATAGACGTCGACATAGCCGTGGACCATGGGGTCGGTGACGGCGGCACCGGCGCCGAACTTGGCCTGGTAGGCCGCGACGAACTTCTTGTTAGCGGGGGTGTCCAGGCTCTGGAAATAGTTCCAGGCGGCGAAGCTGCCTTCCACCAGGCTGGGGCCCATGGCCACGGCCTCCTGCTCGCCGATGCTGAAGGACATGACCGGCAGCTTGGCCGACGGCAGGCCGGCAGCCGCCATCTGCTTGAAAAAGCTGACGTTGCTGTCGCCGTTCAGGGTGCTGAAGATGATGTCGGGTTTCGCCGCCTGCACCTTGGCGATGACGGCGCTGAAATCGGTGCCGCCCAGGGGCACATATTCCTCCCCCGCGACCTTCAGCTTGGAGGATTCGATATGCTTCTTCAGAATCAGGTTGGCGGTGCGGGGGAAGACATAGTCGGAGCCAATGAGGAAGTAGCTCTTGTAGCCCTTCTCCACCGCCCATTGCAGGGCCGGCAGGATCTGCTGGTTGGGCTGGGCGCCGGAATACATGATGTTGGGCGAGCACTCGTTGCCCTCGAACTGCACCGGGTACCACAGCAGGCTTTTCAGCTTCTGGAACACCGGCAGCATGGCCTTGCGGCTGGCGGAGGTCCATCCGCCGAAGACGGTGACCACCCCGCCGTCCTGCACCAGCTTGGTCGCCTTCTGGGCGAAGATGGCGGGGTCGGAGGCGCCGTCCTCCACCACCGGCTCGATCTTTTTGCCCAGCACGCCGCCGCCGGCGTTGATCTCGTCGATGGCCAGGATCTCGGCGTTCTTCACCGTAACCTCGCTGATGGCCATGGTGCCGGTCAGCGATTGCAGCACACCCACCTTCACCGCGTCCGCCGCCTGGGCCACCGGTGCCGACAGGCTGGTCGCCGCCAGCAACAGGGCCACCAGGCCGACCGGCTTGTACATCCCCCTCATCACCATCCCCTTCCCGTTCGCTTGGTCCTCCGCCGCTTCGGGCGCGGCGATCACGGGGCAAAGGCTAGGGCGGGTCCGGAGAACCGGGTATGGGGTGTTTGACGTAGGGGGGGATGGGTCGCGGGCGGCACGGGGGTGGCGCCGCCCGCGACCTCAAGCCTCAGTACCGCTCATCGATCCGCTTGTCGGTGATGGCGTGTTCCACGGCGTGTCGCGCCTCCTCCAGGTGGTGGAAGGCGGCGTTGCGCCAACGGGCGGCATCGGGATTGTCTTCCTCTGACCGCAGATCGCGCTCGGCGGACCCGATCAACTCCAGCGCCTTGGTCAGGCGGCCGCGATGGTCCATGTGGGCGTCGATGGGCGGGTTCCAGTTGGGATCCTTGCCGTCGTCATAACTGGCGTGGCGGATTTCGCCGATGGCACCGTTGACATGGTCGATGGCGGCGAATTGGTCGCGCACCACGTTGTATTCCGCCGGCCGATCCAACATGGCACGCGCCAACCTCAGATCCGACAGGGCATGCAGATAGGCCGGATGAACCGGCTGCGCATGCGCCGGACCGGGCACGCCGGCGCACGCCGACGCGGCCAACATGACCAGGGCGGCACCCAAGCCCCTCATCTGCTTCATCTTGGTATGCTTCATCATTCGTCTTCTCCTTCCTTCCGGACGGTGGTTCACCCGTCCCTCTACCCGCCCAAGGTCAGGGCGGATTGGAGCCGAAATGGGGCGCCCCGGCGGCAGGTCCACGGCGGCGCCCGCGCCAAAACGGCGCACCCGAAAGGGGCGCACCCGTTCAGCCAATACCGGCGCGCACCTCTCAAATCATTGATGGTATTCAGCGATTTTCCGGCGTCATAGGCCGCCACGCCTTTTTGGATAGGCCTTTGGAGGGCGACGGTTCGCCATTTTCCTGCCGTATCACCAGGAGAAAACTGCTCCACGACCTGATCGAAAAGGGGTGTGAGAACCATGGAAAGCACGGTTCTACTTGGTGGCCTGTCAGGGATATTGAGCGCTTACAGTCTATCCCAAGGTCAATTGGGCTGGCCCATGCTGCTGGCATTGAAACAGAAGCTGGACAGGGGCGCCCTTTCGAACGGCACCGTCCTCGGCAAGGCCAACGCCTTCCGCGAAACACGCGCCGGTGCGCCGTCATGACGGTAATGGCTATGAGAATGCCGACAGCGGCCAGCCCCGCCCCTTGGTCGGTTCCCCAGCCCGCCGCCGGCCGACGTGTCGTGGTGCTGCTGGGCATGCACCGCAGCGGCACCAGCGCGCTGACCCGGAGCCTGGTGGCCCTGGGGGTGGATTTGGGCGATTGCCTGATGCCGCCCACGGAGGAGAACGCCAAGGGCTATTGGGAAGACACGGAAATCGTGGCCTTGAACGACCAGTTGCTGGCCCGTTTTGGCCATAGCTGGCACACCATCGCCGATATTCCCGCCGACCAGCTCACGAGTGAGGCCACGGCGGACCTGATGCTGGAGGCGGCCACCCTGCTGCGCCGCAAGCTGAAGGATGGCGCGGTCTTCGGCATGAAAGACCCCCGCCTGGCCCGCTTGCTGCCCTTCTGGCAGGCGGTGTTCGATCATCTGGGCATCGCCGCGTCTTACGTCATCGCGGTGCGCAATCCCATCAGCGTGGCGGCGTCACTGCGCCACCGCAACGGCTTTCCGGCGGAGAAGAGCCATTATCTATGGCTGGGCCATGTCGTGGCCGCCCTGCGCGGCACCAGAGGCCAGGCCAGGGTCATCGTCGACTATGATGTAATGATGGCCGAGCCGCTGCCTCAGTTGGAGCGGCTGGCGGCAGCACTCCGCCTGGACCTCGACCCGACGGAAGGCGCCCGCTACGCCCACGATTTCCTGTCGCCCGATTTGCGGCACGCCCTGTTCGAAGCGGAAGATCTGCGTTTGGCGCCCGCCGTGCCGGAGGATGCCGCGACCGCCTACGCCCTGCTGCGCCAGGTGGCGACCGATGCGCTGCCCTCAGCGATCCCAGCGCTGGACCATATAGCGGAGGATCTGGCGCATTCCTTCACCGCGCTGCGTCCCGCCTTCACCTATATGGGCCGCATGGACAGGACGGTGGACGTGTTGAACCACCAGGTGGAAGAACAGGCCCACCAGATCGTCACGCTGACCCAAACGGTCTCGGCAACGGACGCCCGCGCCCAGGCGTTGGCCCGCGAACTGGCGGCAGCAAGCGATGAAAGGGTCGAACGCGCGCGGCTAACCTACCAGGTTGAAACCCAGGCCCAGCAGATCACCGACCTGACGCTGGCCCTGGCCGCCGCCGAGACCCGCGCCCAGGCCCTGGCCAGCGAGGTGGAAACGCTGAGCGGCGTGCTGGCGGACTGCAGTGCGCAGATGATGGCGCCGATGCCGGACGCGCCGTCCAAGGAGACGATCCGCGTGAACGGACTGTCCCGGCACACGGACGCCCTGATCGACGGCGTACGCCGAGGCGTGGCCGAAATCCATCGGTTGCGGAACCGTCTGACGGCGATCGAGAGCAGCACCACCTGGCGCGTCACCCGGCCCCTGCGGCGGTTCTGCCGGTCCTGGCCGTCGGCGCGACGCGTCCTCCACGTCGCGATGACGCTGCTGACGTTCGGCTTGTTGCGATAGCCCGTGCTCAGGCGGTCAGCCGCCGCCCCGCGCTGGCTTTTTCCCACAGCAGCGGCGCCGGCCGCCAGAACTGGCCCTGATAGCCGCCGAGGAACCCTTCCATCAGGCGCAGCACGTTTTCCAGGCCCAGGCTGTCGGCATGGTACATCGGGCCGCCCTTGTGCGCCGGGAAGCCATAGCCGTTGAGGTAGACGACGTCGATGTCCGAGGCGCGCTGCGCGATGCCCTCGCCCAGCAGGGCCGCCCCCTCGTTGGCCAACGCCAACAGGCAGCGGGCCACGATCTCATCATCCCCGATGACCCGGGGGGGCAGGCCGATTTCCTTGGCGTGGGCCTGGGCCAGGGCGTCGATCTCGGGATCGGTCTCGCGCGCCCGGGTGGCGGGGTCGTACTGGTAATAGCCCTTGCCCGTCTTCTGACCGAAACGGCCCAGGGCGCAGACCTTGTCGGGAAAGGTGGAATAGGGACGATCGTCACCCGCCGCCGCGCGGCCGACGCGAATGGCGCGGCCGATGTCGTTGCCCGCCAAATCCATGGTGGCGAAGGGGCCCATGGCCATGCCCCAGCGCTCCAGCGCCCCATCCACCTGCCAAGGCAGCAGTCCTTCGTCCACCAGGAAATAGGCCTGACGCAGCAGCTCCTCGACCATGCGGTTGCCGATGAAGCCGTTGCAGACACCGGCCACCACGCCGACCTTGCCCAGCTTGCGGCTGAGCGTCATGGCCGTGGCCAGCACCGCCGGGGCGGTCTTGGCGCCGCGCACCACCTCCAGCAGGCGCATCACCGGCGCCGGGCTGAAGAAGTGCAGGCCCACCACGTTTTCCGGCCGACTGGTGATGTCGGCGATGGCATCGAGGTCCAGGGTGGAGGTGTTGCTGGCCAGGATGGTGTCCGGCCCGCAGACCTTGTCCAGGGTGCGGAAGATGTCCTGCTTGACGCCCATGTCCTCGAACGCCGCCTCGATCACCAGGTCCACGGCGGCGCAGGCGGCGAGGTCCGTGGCGGTGTGCAGGCGGCCCAGGCGGCGGTCGCGCTCCGCTTCGTCCATGCGGCCCTTGGCCACGGCGGACTCATAGCTTTTGGTGATACCGGCGAGACCCTTCCTCACCGACGCCTCGTCCCGGTCCAGCAGGATGACCTCCAGCCCGGCGTTGGCGGCCACGGTGGCGATGCCGCTGCCCATCGTGCCGGCACCGATGACGGCCACCCGCTCAATGGCGCGCGGCCGCGCGTCGGCGGCCAGTCCATCGATGCGGGCGGCGCGGCGCTCGGCGAAGAAGGCGTACTGCAACGCCTTGGATTCCGGCGTCACCACCAGTTCGCGGAACAGGTTGAATTCCTTCTGCAGACCTTGGTTGAAGGGCAGTTCCACCGCCGCCCGCACCGCCTCGATACAGGCCAGCGGCGCCGGCAGGGGCCGCTTCAGCCCGTTCATCCGCTGCTGGAACCAGTCGGCGCCGGCGTCCGCCGGCATTTCCGCCCGTTGCAGGGACAGGCGCGGCTTGGCGCCGTCGCGGGCCGCCTGCCGCGCCACGGCGACGGCATCCTCGATCAGGTCGCCGGTCGACAGCGTGGCGAGACCCAGCTTGGCGGCCTTGGCGGCATTCACCGGGGTGCCGGACAGGATCATGTCCAGGGCCGCGTTCACGCCGATGGCGCGGGGCAGGCGCTGGGTGCCGCCGGCGCCGGGCAGGATGCCCAGCTTCACTTCCGGCAGGCCCAGGCTGGCATTCGGTGCCACCACGCGGTGATGACAGCCCAGCGCCACTTCCAACCCGCCGCCCAGGCAGGTGCCGGCGATGGCGGCCACCACGGGCTTGGCCGCCTGGTCCAGGTCGATGATCACATCCGGCAGGGTGGGCACGGCCGTCGCCCCGCCCCGGACGCCCGACGCGAACTCCTCGATATCCGCCCCGGCGGAGAAGTGCCGCGTGCCGCCGGTCAACACCACCGCCTGCACCGCCGGATTGGTCATGACCATGGCCAACGCCGCCCGCAGGTCGCGGCGCAACGTCAGATCCAAGCTGTTGACCGGCGGGCGGTCCAGGGTCAGGACGGCGACACCGTCCCGCAAGTCGACGTGCACCGGCATGGGGCGAACACTCCTCTCCAGGGAACTTCAGACCGATTCGACAAGGGCGGCAATGCCCTGCCCACCACCAATGCACATGGTGACCAGGGCGCGACCGCCGCCGACACGGCGCAGCTCATAGACCGCCTTCACCAGGTTGATGGCGCCGGTGGCCCCCACCGGGTGACCCAGGGAGATGCCGCTGCCGTTAGGGTTCACCCGATCGGGCTCGAAGTCCAGCTCCCGCGCCACGGCGCAGGCCTGGGCGGCGAACGCCTCGTTGGATTCGATCAGGGTCAGATCCTGGACCGACAGACCGGCGCGGGCCAGCAGCGTGCGCGTGGCCGGCACGGGACCGATGCCCATGTAGGCGGGGTCCACCCCGGCGTGGGCATAGCCCACCAGCCGGGCCAGGGGCGTCAGGCCCAGGCGCTTCACCGCCTCGCCCGAGGCCAGGACCAGGGCCGCGGCACCGTCGTTGATGCCGGACGCGTTACCGGCGGTGACGCTGCCGTCCTTCTGGAAGACGGTGCGCAACTTGGCCAGGTCGCCGGCCGTCAGGTCGGGGCGCACATGCTCGTCGGTGGCGAAGGCGACCGTCTGGCGCTTCACCGTCACCTCAATGGGCAGGATCTGCTCGGTGAAGCGGCCCTCGGCTTGGGCGCGGGCCGCCCGGCGGTGGCTTTCCAGGGCCAAGGCGTCCTGGTCCTCGCGGCTGATGCCGTAGCGCCGGGCCACGTTCTCCGCCGTCACGCCCATCAGGTTGCGGTCGAAGGGGTCGGACAGGGTGCCGTTCAGCGTGTCGACCATGCGGGCATCGCCCATCTTGCTGCCCCAGCGGGCGTCGGGCAGCAGGTAGGGCGCGCGGCTCATGTTTTCCGCGCCCCCGGCCACCGCGACGTCGCAGTCGCCCAGCAGCACCGCCTGCGCCGCCGACACCACCGCCTGCAGGCCCGACCCGCACAGGCGGTTCACGGTCAAGGCCGGTACCGCCACCGGCAACCCGGCATTGATGCCCGCCACGCGGGCGAGGTAGGCGTCGCGCGGTTCGGTCGGAATGACCTGGCCGAAAACGACATGGCCCACCGCCTCATTGGCCACGCCGGCGCGGTCCAGGGCGGCGCGGGTCACCTTGGCCGCCAGCTCACCCGGCGCCACGTCTTTCAACGCGCCACCGAAATCGCCGATGGCCGTCCGCACGCCGGCGACAATGTACACCTCGGTCATGATCTCGCTCCCTTGGGGATGCCCGCCGTCAGAAGCCGGCGGGGTCGAAGGTCTGGGTCAGGTCGCTGCGCCGGCCGACGATGCCCAGCCAGACATCGACGCGCGGCACCTCGGTCTCGAAGAAGAAACGGCACGCGGCCAGCTTGCCGGCGCGGAAGGCGGCCTCCTCGGCGTCGCCGCCATCGGGGAGGCCGCCGTCGGGGAGACTGGACGCCACCACCGCCTGGTCCAGCCACAGCCAGGCCATCACGGCATGGCCGAAGGCGGACAGGAAAGGTGTGGCCTGCGCCAGGCTGGCGGCATCATCGCCGGCGGCCTTCAGATGGGCGACCAGGGCGCCGATACGGGCCCAGGTGACGTCCAGCACATGCGCGAAATCGGCCAGCGCCGGCAGGTCCCGCGCCCTGTCCAGCGTGGCGTTGATCCGATGGCGCAGGATGGCCAGCGAAGCGCCATCGTCGCGCAAGGTCTTGCGCCCCATCAGATCCAGGCCCTGGATGCCGGTGGTGCCCTCATGGATGGGGTTCAGGCGGTTGTCGCGGTAGAGCTGCTCCACATCGAAATCGCGGGTATAGCCGTAGCCGCCGTGCACCTGGATGGCCAGATCGTTGGCGGCCAGGCCCCATTCCGACGGCCAGGTCTTGGCGATGGGGGTCAGCAGGCCTAGCAGGCTGGCGGCCTCCCCCCGCCCTTCCACAGGCCCGTGCAGTTCCTCATCCACCAGGCGGGCGCAGTACAGCACCAGGGCCAGCGCCCCCTCGGCATAGGCTTTCTGCGCCAGCAGCAGGCGGCGGACATCCGGATGGTCGATAATGGCGACAGGCGCCCCGCCTCTCGCCGCCAGCGGCCTGCCCTGCCTGCGGTCACGGGCATAGTCCACCGCCAGGCGGTAGCCGCGATAGCCCAGCATGGCGGCACCCAGGCCGACCGACAGGCGGGCCTCGTTCATCATCAGGAACATGATGGGCAGGCCCTGCCCCACCCCGCCCACGCGGTAGCCCACGGCCCCGGCCTCACCACCCGGGCGGTGGCGGGCGCCCTCACCGAAATTCAGCAGGCAGTTGGCGGTGCCGCGATAGCCCATCTTGTGGTTCAGGCCGGCCACGACGACATCGTTGCGCTGGCCGGCGTATTCAGAGCCCTCGACCAGCACCTTGGGCACGACGAACAGGCTGATGCCCTGGGTGCCGGCCACCAGCTTGCCATCCGGCCCCGGCACCTTGGCCAGCACCAGGTGGATGATGTTGGCGCTGGCGTCCTGGTCCCCGCCGGAAATCCACATCTTGTTGCCGAACAGGCGGTAGCGCGCGCCCAGATCATCGCTGCCGTCCGGCACGGCGCGGGTGGCGATGTCGGCCAGCGATGAGCCCGCCTGGGGTTCCGACAGGCACATGGTGCCGAAATAGCGCCCCTCGATCTCCGGCAGGGCGCAGGCCTTGACCAGCGCCTCATTGGCGTAGCGCACCAGCAGCTTGGCGTTGCCGGCGGTCAACATGGGATAGGCCGAGGTCGCCACATTGGCGGCCATGAACTGCGCCATGGCGGCGCTGTAGACCAGCTGCGGCAGTTGCAGGCCGCCAAACTCCGCATCGAAGGGGGCGGCGAACATGCCGATCTCAGCGAAAGCCGCCAGCGCCTGATGGATGGCGGGCAGGATGCGCACCTGCCCCTCCACCAGATGCGGTTCGTGCTGATATTGGTCGGCCGCCTTGTAGTGGGTCAGGAAGGTGTCCGCCGCCACCCGGCCGGCGATGTCCAGCATGGCGTCCACGGTCTCGCGGCTGTGCTCCTGGAAATGCGGGTAGGCCAGCAGGCTGTCCAGCTTCAGCCAATCGTGCAGCAGGAAACCGAGATCGCGGGGGCGCACCGGGGGCGTGGTCATGACGGCGTTCCCCCGGTCAGATGACGCTGACGCCGCCATCCACCGCCAGGATCTGGCCGGTGATGTGGCCGCCGGCACTGGACGCCAACAGCAGGGCGGCGCCCTTCAGGTCCTGGTCATTGCCCAGCTTGCCCAGCGGCGTGCCGTCCACCAGGTCGGCCTCATGCTTGGCCAAGGTGCCCCGTGTCATCTTGGAGGGGAAGAAGCCCGGCGCCAAGGCGTTGACGGTGATGCCCAGCGGCCCCCACTCGGCCGCCAGCACCCGGGTCATGTTGACCAGCGCGCCCTTGGTCGTGCCATAGGCGACGGTGCCCATCATGCGGGGATGGTGGCCCTGCAGGCCGGCGATGGAGGCGACGTTGACGATGCGCCCCCGCTTCAGCGGCAGCATGGCCGCCCGGGCCACCGCCTGGGTCAGGAAGAAGACGGCGTTCAGGTTCAGATCCACCACCTTGGCCCACTGTTCCGGCGTGTGGTCCTGGGCCGGCGCCCCCCAGGTGGTGCCGGCATTGTTGACCAGCACGTCGATGCGGCCATGGTCGGCCATCACCTTGTCCACCAGCGGGGCCATCGCCTCCTGCCGGCTGAGGTCGGCGGGAATGGCGCTGGCGGGGATGCCTTGGGCCGCCAGATGGGCCACCGCGGCCTCCAGCTCCTCCGCCTTGCGCGCCACCAGCACGGGGTGCGCGCCGAACTCGCCCAGCGCCTCCGCGATCTGCAGGCCCAGGCCGCGGGACCCGCCGGTGATCAGGGCCACCTGGCCGGTGAGATCGAACAGGCGGTGCAGGGCGTCGGTCCTGGTTCCGGCGGACGGGGACATGATGGCGTTTCCTCCTGTCGGGATCGGGTGTCCCGGATGCGTTGCCGGGGCCGATATTCATCTGGCGGCCCTTCTGGTGAAGGTTGCCGCGCGGCGGCACTGTATGCCATTGTTCGTTTGTTGGACAATTGAAATATCGTCCTGAAAACCAAGATCAATCCGGCTGGCGTTCCGCCCGGGGGTGGCTTGTGTTAGAGGAGCGGCACGTGGTGGCGGCCGCAGTGAACTGCCGCCCGGGTTTATGAGATCGGTACCGGGGAAGTGTCAGGCTGATCCGGCGGCGCGGGCAAAGGGGCATTAGGCGCATGGCGTTCGCACGGTTGGCCATCCTGCCCACCTACAAGGTGGTCAGTGACACCATAGAGCGGGAGATCCTGGCCGGCCGGCTGACCGCCGGTGACATCCTGCCGACTGAAACCGAACTGGCCGACCAGTTCGGCGTCACACGCCATACCGTGCGTGAGGGCATCCGTATCCTGGAGCAAAGCGGCCTGGTGCGGCGGGAGGCTGGCCGCCGGCTCTACGTGGCAGAGCCGCACTACGGCGATTTGGCCCCCCGCCTGTCCCGCGCCATGGTGATGCAGCGCGTCACCTTCCGCGAGCTGTGGGAGGTGTCGATGGACCTGGAGCCCAGCGCCGCCGCCCATGCCGCCGTGCGCATCGACGCCGACCGCCTGGCCCAGTTGCGGGCCAACGTCATGGCGACGGAGCAAGCGCTGGCGGCCGGCGCCTCCATCATCCCCCTGGACGTGGCCTTCCACATACTGGTGGCGGAGGCGGCGGGCAACCGTGCCCTGCTGCTGGCGCGCGAGCCGGTGACCCAGCTGTTCTACCCGGCGCTGGAACGGCTGTTCACCCACCCCAAGACCGCCAGTGTCGGCCCCCGCCGCCTGATCGAGGCGCACCGCCGCATCGTCGACGCCCTGGCGGACGGCGACGCCACCCTGGCCCGGGAATGGATGCGCAAGCACATGGTGGATTTTCGCCGCGGCTATGACACCGCCGGCCTGGACCTGGATGACGCCCTGGAAGCGACGGCGGCGCCGCCCGCCGCCCCGGCCCGCCGCTGAGGCCACCACCATCGGGCGAGAGGGCGCAACCGTTCGCGCACGCAGCAATTGCGGCCACAACCGTGGTTCCGGCGCTTAACGGTTCCCTAACCATAAACCGTTGGTGGTGCTTACTGATTCCGAATCAGATGGTTCCTGGCGGTGAAATCCGCGCCCTGTCGCCCCCTTGACCATGAATGGCGGTTGAACCCTGGGCGCGGCAGATCTACGCCCCATGCATGCCATAGGGAACCAAACCACTGGACGGGGCGACAATTCGCCGACAATAGCAAAAATATTTCTTCAATATCAGTTTATTAGGTGAGTTGACCACGAGGGGCGCCGCCCGTGGGCGCACCCGGCACGGCCCCGCCCTTGGACCAATTGTCCAATCCCCCCTACACAATGAACTCGATAAATGACGCGGCGAAGGTCTAGTTCTTTTGCAGTGCGAAACCTCACGCGACACGGGCGGGCTGGTTCAGCGGGGATATGGGCCGACTGGGTTCAGTCCACGCGGCGGTAGCCACAACCCAAGCGCGCCGTCGGCTAGCCGCCCAAAAATTAGAATTCATGCGTTGACGATCACTCACGGCCTTACGTGGACAGAATGACTGCGACCCTTAGACTTTTGCGGCGCCTTCGCGGCCGCACAAAATCCCTGGCGGCACTCATGGCCGCAGCCCCCTTGCTCAGCGGCTGCGACATGGCCCTGCTGGACCCGGCGGGCCCCATCGGTGCCGAGGAAAAGTCGATCATCATCCTGGCCACGTGCCTGATGCTCATCGTCGTGATCCCCGTCATCGCCATGGTCCTGCTGTTCGCCTGGCGCTACCGCGCCTCGAACAAGGCGGCGACCTTCAAGCCGGACTGGGACCACTCCTCCAAGATCGAAGTGGCGGTGTGGGGCGTGCCCTGCATCATCATCGCCGTCCTGGCCTATGTCACCTGGGTTTCCTCGCACACGCTGGAACCCAGCCGTGAACTGGTGACCGAGAAGAAGGCCATTGAGGTCGAGGTCGTCTCGATGGACTGGAAGTGGCTGTTCATCTATCCCGAGCTGCAGATCGCCTCGGTGAATGAGCTGGCCTTCCCGGCCGACACGCCCGTCCACTTCAAGCTGACCTCCGCCACGGTGATGAACTCCTTCTTCATCCCCCGCCTGGGCAGCCAGATCTACACCATGCCCGGCATGGAAACGAAGCTGAGCCTGCTGGCCAGCGCCGTTGGCGACTATGACGGCCTGTCCGCCAACTACAGCGGCGGCGGCTTCTCCGACATGCATTTCGTGGCGCACGCCCTCAGCGACGCCGACTTCGCCCAGTGGGTGGAGAAGGTGCGCGCCGGCGAGGGCAAGCTGACGATGGCCAAGTACCGCGAGCTGGCCAAGCCCAGCGAGAAGGATCCGGTCACCACCTACGCCGAGGTCGAGCCCACGCTCTACCACGACATTCTCAACAAGTGCTCGGACGGTTCCACCTGCATGGACGCGGCGGTCAGCCTGGCGATGGCCAAGGAAGTGGCTGGCGGCGACCTTCAGCTGTGCAATCCCGCCAAGCCGAGGGGTTAATCCATGTTTGGCAAACTGACTCTTGAGGCCATTCCTTACCACGAGCCCATCATCATGGCGGCCGTGGCGATGATGGTCCTGGGTGGCGCCGCCCTGGTGGCGGGCATCACCTTCTTCCGCCTGTGGGGCCCGCTGTGGTCCAAGTGGCTGACCTCGGTCGACCACAAGAACATCGGCATCATGTACATCATCCTGGCCCTGGTCATGCTGCTGCGCGGCTTCGCCGACGCCGTGATGATGCGCACCCAGCAGGCGATGGCCTCCACCGGCGCCGCCGGTCCCCTGCCGCCCGAGCATTTCGACCAGGTGTTCACCGCCCATGGCGTCATCATGATCTTCTTCATGGCGATGCCCTTCATGGTCGGCCTGATGAACGTGGTCGTGCCGCTGCAGATCGGCGCCCGCGACGTGGCCTTCCCCTACCTGAACAACCTCAGCTTCTGGCTGACGGCCGCTGGCGCGCTGCTGATCAACATCTCGCTGGCGGTGGGTGAGTTCGCCCGCACCGGCTGGCTGGCCTACCCGCCCCTGTCGGAGCTGCAGTACAGCCCCGGCGTCGGCGTGGATTACTACCTGTGGGCCTTGCAGATCTCAGGCATCGGCACCTTGCTGGCCGGCGTGAACATGATCACGACCATCCTGAAGATGCGGGCGCCGGGCATGACCATGATGCGCATGCCGATTTTCACCTGGACCACGCTCTGCTCCAACATGCTGATCGTGGCGGCCTTCCCCATCCTGACGGCCACGCTGGCGATGCTGTCGCTGGACCGTTACCTGGGCATGCACTTCTTCACCAACGACGGTGGCGGCAACGCCATGATGTACGTGAACCTCATCTGGGCCTGGGGCCATCCTGAGGTGTACATCCTGGTCCTGCCGGCCTTCGGCATCTTCTCCGAAGTCATCTCCACCTTCTCGTCCAAGAAGCTGTTCGGCTACACCTCGATGGTCTACGCCACGGTCTGCATCACCGTGCTGTCGTTCATCGTCTGGCTGCACCACTTCTTCACCATGGGTGCGGGCGCCAACGTGAATGCCTTCTTCGGCATTTCCACGATGATCATCTCCATCCCCACCGGCGCCAAGATCTTCAACTGGCTGTTCACCATGTACCGCGGCCGGGTGCAGTTCACCGTGCCGGTGCTGTGGACCCTGGGCTTCATGGTCACCTTCACCATCGGCGGCATGACCGGCGTGCTGATGGCGGTGCCGGCGGCCGACTTCGTCCTGCACAACAGCCTGTTCCTGATCGCCCACTTCCACAACGTCATCATCGGCGGTGTGCTGTTCGGCTACCTGGCCGGTTTCACCTACTGGTTCCCCAAGGCCTTCGGCTTCAAGCTGAACGAGACCCTGGGCAAGGTGTCGTTCTGGTGCTGGCTGGTCGGCTTCTACCTGGCCTTCATGCCCCTGTACGCCCTGGGCCTGATGGGCATGACCCGTCGCATGAACCATGTCGACAACGTCGTCTGGCACAACTACCTGCTGGTGGCGGCGCTGGGTGCGGCCATCATCGCCTGCGGCATCGGCGCCTTCGTCCTGCAGATCCTGGTGAGCGTGCTGAACCGCAAGTCGCTGCGCGACCTGACCGGCGATCCGTGGAATGGCCGTACCCTGGAATGGGCCACCTCCTCCCCGCCGGCCTTCTACAACTTCCCGGAGACGCCGGTGGTCACCGCCCGCGACGCCTTCTGGGAGCAGAAGCAGTCCACGGGTGCAGGCCTGCAGCCGCTGGCCGCCTACCGCAAGATCCACATGCCCCACAACACGGGCACCGGCGTCATCGTCGGCGGGTTCGTGGCGCTGCTGGGCTTCGCGTTGATCTGGCACATCTGGTGGCTGGTCGTGGCGACCTTCGCCGGTGCCGCCGCCGTCGCCATCGGTCACTCGTTCAACGAGAACCGGGACTACTACGTCCCCTCCACCCAGGTGGCGGAGACCGAGGGCAAGTACTTCAACCAACTGACGTCGCAGGTCTGAGATGACGGGCAACACCCAAATGCTGGCCGGTGACGCGGCCCTCCTCCATGACGTGGAGGCTCATGACGAGCACCACGACGACGGTTCCAAAACCACGCTGGGGTTTTGGATCTACCTGATGAGCGACTGCATCCTGTTCGCCGCCGTGTTCGCGAGCTTCGCGGTGCTGCGCGGACAGACGGCCGGCGGGCCGGACGCCAAGGAGCTGTTCAGCCTGCCCTACGTGGCCGGCGAAACCGCCTGCCTGCTGCTGTCCAGCTTCACCTACGGCATGGCCATGATCGCGGCCGAGCGGCAGCAGCGGTCGGCCACCCTGCGCTGGCTGGGCGTGACCCTGGCGCTGGGCCTGGGCTTCATGTTCATGGAGCTGCATGAGTTCGCCGAACTGATCGCCGAGGGGGCGGGCCCCGACCGCTCAGCCTTCCTGTCGTCGTTCTTCACCCTGGTCGGCACCCACGGCCTGCACGTCCTGTCCGGCATGGTCTGGATGGTGGTGCTGATGGCCCACGTGCTGCGCCGCGGCCTGACCCAGGCCAACATCGTCCGCCTGACCTGCCTCAGCCTGTTCTGGCACTTCCTGGACATCGTCTGGATCGGCGTGTTCACCATCGTCTACCTGACCGGAGTGGCCGCGTGATGGCTACCGCACATACCTCCGCGCACGGCCATGATCATGGCCATGACCATTCCTCCCACGGCCACGGCCACGGTGAAGGCGCCCACGGCAGCGTGAAGTCCTACATCGTCGGCTTCATCCTGTCGGTCATCCTGACCGCCATTCCCTTCGCCCTGGTCATGTCGGGCACGGTCCCGGCGGCCACGGCGGTGCCGGTCTGCTTCGGCCTGGGCATCGTCCAGATCGTCGTGCACCTGGTGTACTTCCTGCACATGAACAGCTCCTCCGCCCGGTCCTGGAACATGGCGGCCTTCCTGTTCACGCTGCTGATCGTCGCCATCCTGGTGGTCGGTTCCTGGTGGGTCATGGCCCACCTGAACGCCAACATGATGCCCGGCGCCATGCCCATGGAGTAAGGCGTGTTCCCCGGGGGTGGGCGGGTCACCACCCTCCCCTCCCCCGGGCCGCTTCCCTGAAAATCATGCCGCCGACGACCTTCAGGGCGATCACGAGACCATCCCGACCGGCCCGGCGGGATGGCCCCGTGATCGCCTTCGTCATTGCCGGCCCCCCGATGAACCGCTAGTCCTACCGAAAAGACATCCGTCACCGGGGAGGACTAGGGACAGGATGGAAGAGATTTCGATCCAGGACACGACCAACAAGAACAACCTGCTGCTGCTTGTCACCCTGCGTTGGCTGGCGGTCGGCGGCCAAGTGGTCACCATCGCCGCGGCCCAGGCCTGGTTCGATATCGAGCTGCCGCTCATCCCCATGGCCGGCGTGTTGCTGTTCCTGGTGCTGCTGAACCTGGTCAGCCTGATCCGCAGCCGCAGCAGCCCCCACATCACCAGTACCGAACTGTTCCTGGGCCTGCTGTTGGACGTGGCCGCGCTGACCATGCAGCTGTATCTCAGCGGTGGCGCCACCAACCCCTTCATCTCGCTGTTCCTGCTGCAGGTCATCCTCGGCGCGGTGCTGCTGCAATCCCCCCTGACCTGGACCCTGGTGGCGGTGACCAGCGCCTGCTTCGTCGGGCTGACCGCCTTCCATCATGACATCGCCCTGTTCTCGCAGGGGCTGGCGTCGGCCGGCGGGGCCTGGCCCCGGGTGTTCGACCTGTACCTGGCGGGCACCTTCATCTGCTTCCTGCTGGCCTCGGTGCTGGCCGTCAGTTTCGTCACCCGCATCAACACCAACCTGCGCCGGCGTGACGCCCGCCTGTCGGACCTGCGCCAGAAGTCGGCGGAGGAAGACCACATCGTGCGCATGGGCCTGCTGGCCTCGGGCGCCGCGCACGAACTGGGCACCCCCTTGGCCACCCTGTCGGTCATCCTGAATGACTGGCAGCACATGCCGGCCAACCAGCCGCAGGCGGAGTTCCTGGACGAGGTGGCGGAGATGCAGGCGGCCGTGGGCCGCTGCAAGGAGATCGTGTCCCGCATCCTGCTGACGGCGGGCGAGGCGCGGGGCGAAGGGGCGAAGCGCACCACCCTGGTGCGCTTCCTGGACGACGTGGTGGACGACTGGCGCCGGGCGCACCCCGACCGCACCATAGACTACGCCAACCACATCATGGACGACGTCGCCATCGCGTCGGACACCGCCATCAAGCAAAGCCTGTTCAACGTCTTCGACAACGCGTTGGAGGCGTCGCCCCAGTGGGTCGGCATCGATGTCGCCTGTCACGATGGTCTGTTGACCGTTACGGTGCAGGATAGGGGACCGGGCTTCGCCCCCGACATCCTGACGCGTTTCGGCAAACCCTACCAGTCCACCAAGAACAGGCCCGGTAGCGGCCTGGGCCTCTTCCTTACCGTCAACGTGGCGCGCAAACTGGGGGGAAGGGTGACGGCCGGCAACAACCCGGCCGGCGGCGCCACCGTTGAATTGCGCCTGCCCATCGAGTCTCTGGTGATCGAGGATACCGATGATGGACGATAGCCCCACCCTGGACGGCGGTGTTGACGACGACGCCCCCCTCCTGCTGATCGTGGAGGACGACCCCTCCTTCGGCCGGGCGCTGAAACGCTCCTTCGAGCGGCGCGGCTACCATGTGATGACCTGCGACCGGGCCGAGGCCCTGCCCGGCCTGCTGGCCGACGCCACGCCCGATTTCGCCGTGGTGGATTTGAAGCTGGCCGGCGCCTCCGGCCTGGAATGCGTGAAGACCCTGCACGCCCACGATCCGGAAATGAAGATCGTGGTGCTGACCGGCTTCGCCAGCATCGCCACGGCGGTGGAGGCCATCAAGCTGGGCGCCTGCCACTACCTGGCCAAGCCGTCGAACACCGACGACATCGAGGCCGCCTTCGACCGGGCCGAGGGCGACAGCGGCGTCAGCCTCAGCAGCCGCGCCACCTCCATCAAGACGCTGGAGTGGGAACGCATCCACGAGACCCTGGCCGACACCGACTTCAACGTGTCGGAAGCGGCCCGCCGCCTGGGCATGCATCGCCGCACACTGGCGCGCAAGCTGGCGAAGCAGCGGGTGAGCTGATTTTTGGTTGACGCCACAACTTCCTCCGGTGGGAAATGGGGGCCGCCTTGAAAGCGGCTCACAACAACATCGGGAGATGCCCCTTGGACCTGTTCAGCCTGGGCGGCAAGCGCGCCCTCATCACCGGCTCCACCCGTGGCCTGGGGCAGGCCATCGCGCGGGAAATGGCCCGCGCCGGCGCCAGCGTCCTCATTTCCAGCGAGGTGCCGGACGATTGCCGACGGGTGGCGGCGGAGTTCCGGGCGCAGGGGCTGGACGCCCATCCCCTTCCCTGCGACGTGGCCGACGACGATGCTCTGGACGCCCTGGCCACGGCGGCCGAGGCGTTGCCGGGCGGCGTCGACATCCTGGTCTGCAACGCCGGCCTGAACCTGCACAACGGCCCCAGCGCCACCACGCCGGATGACGCCTATGAGCGCGTCATGGCCATCAACCTGCGCAGCGCCTTCCGCCTGTGCAACCGCATCGTCCCCGCCATGGCGGAGCGGGGCGACGGTGCGGTGATCCTGATGTCCAGCCTGTCCGGCCTGCGCGGCAACCGCGGCCTGGGGGTCTATTCCATGACCAAGGCGGCCCTGGCCCAGATGGCGCGCAATCTGGCGGTGGAGCACGGGCCCCGCAATGTGCGGGTCAACGCCATCAGCCCCGGGTTGATCGATACCGACCTGTCGGCGGTATTCAAGGCGGACCCCGCCCGCCTGGAAAAGCGCATGGCCCAGACGCCCCTGCGCCGCATGGGCACCCCGCAGGAAATCGCGGGCACGGCGGTCTATCTGGCCTCCGCCGCCGGCGCCTTTGTCACCGGGCACAACCTGGTGGTGGACGGCGGCACCCTCATCACAGATTGAAATCCTTCGTCCAGGGCGCGGAGCCCGCTGTGAAGCGGCGGGCGAGGAAGTCCAGCAGCACGGCCACGCGGGCGGCGCGGGGACCGCCCGCCGGCGTCACCAGGTTGATGGCCAGGGGCGGGGGCGCCCAGTCCGGCAGGGCGATGACCAGACGGCCATCGCGCACGGCCTCCCACGCCAGGAAATCCGGCTGCAAGGCGATGCCCAGGCCGGCCAGCAGCGCGTCCTGCAAAGCGTCGGCGTTGGTGGCGCTCAAGGGGCCCTTGACCCGCACCGCCTCCTCCGTCCCGTCCAGATGGGTGAAGCGCCACGTCTCCCCCGTCGCCAGATAGCTGTAGACCAGGCAGGCGTGGTCCTTGAGATCGCGCGGGCGGCCGGGCAGGCCGCGGCGGGCGAAATAGGCGGGCGCCCCCACCACCCAGCGCCGCACCGGGCACAGCCGCCGGGTGATCAGGCTGGAGTCCGCCAGTTCGGCGATGCGCAGCGCCACATCGACGCCGCCGGCGACCAGGTCCACCAGCCGGTCATCCAGTTGCAGATCCACGGTTACGTCCGGATAGGCCGCCAGGAAATCGGGCAGGGCCGGGGCCACGTGGCGCACGCCGAAGGACATGGGTGCCGCCAGCCGCACCCGCCCGTGTGGCTGGCTGGACTTGGCCTGGGCCTCCGCCTCCACCGCCTCGCCTTCCGCCAGGATTTGCGCGGCGCGCACCGCCAGCACGCGGCCCGTCTCGGTCAGGGAGAAACGGCGGGACGTGCGGTGGATCAACCGCTCGCCCAACCGCTCCTCCAGCCGCTTCACCGCCTTGGACACCGTGGCGTTGGACAGGCCGAAATCGCTGGCGGCGGCGGCGAAGGAGCCAGTTTCCGCCACCTTGGCGAAGATGGCCCAGGCCTCAAGGTCGGGGATGGGCATGGGATAAGGTCTCGGCTTCGATGTCAAAAATGGAAATGATGAAGTTCCATAGTTTCTATTTTCGCGCACGGCGTCCAGGGCCATCTTAAGTCCTGTCAGCGGCGCCCACCGGCACCGCACCGAAGATGAAAGCAAGGAGCTGTGTCATGATTGAACGTCGGCCGTTCGCCAAACTGGGTGGCGCCAACCATGGTTGGCTGAAGGCCAAGCATCATTTCTCGTTCGCCAGCTACTACGATCCCAGCCGCATGAACTGGGGTAGTCTGCGGGTCTGGAACGACGATGAGATCGCGGCCAAGTCCGGCTTTCCCCCGCACCCCCATGCGGACATGGAGATCATCACCTATGTCCGCGATGGTGCCATCACCCATCAGGACAGCGTGGGCAACCAGGGCCGCACCGAAGCTGGCGACGTGCAGGTGATGTCGGCCGGTTCCGGCATCCGCCATTCGGAATACAATCTGGAAGATGAGACCACCCGCATCTTCCAGATCTGGATCCAGCCGGAAACGCGGGGCGGCACGCCGTCCTGGGGCGCCAAGCCCTTCCCCAAGGCCGACCGCTCCGGCCGGTTCGTGACGCTGGCCAGCGGCTTCGCCGAAGATGAGGGCGCCCTGCCCATCCGCGCCAAGGCCCGGGTCATGGGGGCCACGGTGAAGGCGGGTGAACGGGTCAGCCTGACCCTGGACCCCAGCCGTCACGTCTACCTGGTCCCGGCCAAGGGCGTGGTGGAGATCGACGGCGTCCGCATCGAGGCCCGCGACGGCGCCGCCATCACCGACCAGAGTGTGCTGGAGGTGGTGGGCATTGAGGACGCCGAGGTGGTGCTGGTCGACGCCGCGTGACAACCGCGTGGCGTGACAACGGGGGAGAGGGCGCGCGCCCGCGAATGGCGCGCGTCCACCTCGCCGGCGACCCGCCGCTGTCGGCCTTATATCCCATGGCCGAGGAGCGTCCGCCCCTCTTGGAACGATGGCGCCGGGCCCTACATGCATGAGGCTGGCCGACCCGGTTAACCCGGGGCATATGCCGATGATAGCCGCGCAACCGTTCAAGACCGGGGCAACCCTTCAAGACGGGGCGGCGCCGGGCTGCTAGGCCCGGAGCATCCATTTCCCAAACGGAGAGTCCGACCGATGAGCACCAAGCCGAATTTCCAGGGGGTCCCCGGCGCGCTGACGCCGCTGCTGGCCGATATGTTCGCCCTGTACCTCAAGACCAAGAATTTCCACTGGCACATCTCCGGTCCCCATTTCCGGGAATACCATCTGCTGTTGGACGCCCAGGCGGCGGAGATTTTCGCCACCACCGACGCCATCGCCGAACGGGTGCGCAAGGTCGGCGGTACCACCCTGAAGTCCATCGGACAGATCAGCAAACTGCAGCGCATCAAGGACAACGACGCCGAGAAGGTGGGCGCCCTGGACATGCTGCGCGAACTGCACGAGGACAACGTCACCCTGGCCGGGATCCTGCGCGAGGCGCACGAGGTCTGCGACGAGGCGGGCGACGTGGCCTCGGCCAGCCTGCTGGAGAACTGGATCGACGAAGCGGAACAGCGCGCCTGGTTCCTGGCGGAGACCGTCAGCGCCGACTGAAGGCGCGCCGCCCGCCCCTTCCTTCGGTCGGGCAATTATTTCAGCGCACGATCCATCAAATCGCGTTCATCCCTGCAAGTCACCGCCCCCCGCCGCCCCTACCTTGGGTGTCGCGGGGGCCGGTAGCCGGTTCCGCACAGTCGAAGGAACGGCAGGGACATGACACTGGACAGCGAACACCCGTCACCCAATCCCACGAATGGCCACCAGGCGCCCAATGGTCCGCCCGGTGAAGGGTCGGCCGCGACGCGACGTGCCGTCTTGGTAGGCGGTGGCGCCCTCGCAGCCTTGACCGTCCTTCCGGTTGGCGCCGCCCCGGCGCTGGCGTCCCTGGCCGACTCCCCCTCCCCCACCCATGGCCCTATGGCCGGCAAAGGAACCCCCTCCATGAGCTTCATCACCACCAAGGACGGCGCCCAGATCTTCTACAAGGATTGGGGCCCCAAGACCGCCCAGCCTGTCGTCTTCCATCACGGCTGGCCGCTGACCGCCGATGACTGGGACAACCAGATGATGTTCTTCCTGGGTCAGGGCTATCGCGTCATCGCCCATGACCGGCGCGGGCACGGCCGCTCCAGCCAGACCGACACTGGCAACGAGATGGACACCTACGCCGCCGACGTCATCGCGCTGGCCGCCGCCCTGGATCTGAAAGGGGCCGTCCATATCGGCCATTCCACCGGCGGCGGCGAGGTGGCGCACTACGTCGCCCGGGCCGAGAAGGGTCGCGTGTCCAAGGCCGTGCTGGTCGGCGCTGTGCCGCCCGTCATGGTCAAGTCCGACAAGAACCCCGGCGGCCTGCCCATGGAGGTGTTCGACGGCTTCCGCGCCCAGTTGGTGGCGAACCGCGCCCAGTTCTACCGCGACATTCCGGCCGGCCCCTTCTACGGGTTCAACCGCCCAGGCGCCAAAGTCTCGGAAGGCGTGATCGACAATTGGTGGCGTCAGGGCATGATGGGCGGCATCAAGGCCCATTACGACTGCATCAAGGCCTTCTCGGAAACCGACTTCACGGAAGATCTGAAGAAGATCGACGTGCCGGTGTTGATCATGCACGGCGACGACGACCAGATCGTGCCCATCGCGGACTCAGCACTGCTGTCCGCCAAGCTGGTGAAGAACGGCACGCTGAAGGTTTACAAGGGCTTCCCCCACGGCATGGCCACCACCCACGCCGACACCATCAACGCCGACCTGCTGGCCTTCATCAAGGCCTGAGTACCGTGACAGGGGCGCGGCCGCCACGCCGCGCCCTTTTCAGCCCGACGTGATGGTGGCCTTGAGGCTAAGCGTTCCCTTGGGCGAGGTGCCGGAGCAATTCTCCGCCGCCCAGGTGCAGCTGGTACCGCTGACAAGGTCGAAGCCGCCGCCGGATTGCCGCATCAGCACGTGGCCGGCGGCATTGCCGTTCACCTGCGCCAGGCGCGACTTGCCGGTGGTCGCCATGGTGCCGCCGGACGACTGGTCGCAGTTGTCGAGCACGGACAAGGTGCTGAACCAGCCGCGTACCAGATAGGTGGCGCCGCCGCCCTCGTTATAGCCGGTGCAGTTGCGCATGCGGATTTGAACCAGCGCATAGACATGGGCCCCGTTGGCGTCCCCCGGCGCCAACGAGCGGCAGTTGTTCTCGAACCCGACCTGCTCGATCGCGGCGCCGCTGGAGGTGCCGTTGTTGTAGTAGAAGCCGTAGCTGCCGTTGTCGCGGCAGTAGCCGCCGAGGATGCGCACATCGGTCGTGCCGCCGTAGGTGGAATCGAAGTTGGTGGCCATCATCCCGCACTTCGTGTTTTGGGCGAAAAAGCAGCCGACGACGGTGATGGCGGAACAGATGCCGCCCTTGGACTGGGCGAAGACGGCACCGTTCTGCTTACAGTCCTGGAAGAAGCACCCCATCAACAGGCTTTCGAAGACGTTGCCTTCGAACAGCAGGCCATTCAGCCCCGCGCCCTCGACGCACAGCCCATCCAGCGTCACGTTGTAAAAGAAGTAGGAACTGCCGTAAGCGATGATGCGCAGTCCGTTACCGTCCTTGCCGGTACCCAGGATCTTCATGGCGCCCAGGATGCGGAAATAGCGGACGGTGTTCACCGCCTGCAAGCACATGATGTCCGCGCCGTTGGTGATGGACGACACCAGCGTGGCGCCCTGCGCCTGCAAGCCCCAGGGCTTGCCCGCATCCTGGGTGGACACGAAGGATATGGACTTGGCGATGGCGTAGGTGCCGGCCGGCACGATGACCATCAGTCCCTTGGTGGCGGCGGCGGCCAGGGCCTTGGAGAAGGCGGCGCTGTCGTCGGTGACGCCATCACCGACGGCGCCAAAATCATACACCGTGGGCGTGGCCTTGGTCGTGGAGGTCTGCGCCACCTGGACGTGCCCCTGGGACTTGTCCATGGCCAGGGCCGTGGCCGCGCGTGACGGACCGACGGAAGACAAACCGAAAGGCAGCGCGGCACCGGCCGCGATCAAATGTCGGCGATCCATCATATACCTCGCTGAAGATCATTGAGGGCGCCCGCCGTCACCCCTGACAAAGGGGTAAGGTCTTCAAGGGACGGAAGTTCCACCTTCGGTGCCCGAAGCTCCAGGAAGAAGCGAACCAGGCGCCCCTTCCGCGTGAGCCCGTATCAGAATTCACGTCTCTGGACAGTCCCGCAAGTCGAAAACAGCATTGCTCGAGTGGCATCCGACATAGGTCTGCGAACAAAAATAGTCGCCATCTATGTCAAATTCGTTCTGGATGCGAATTGATACAGGTTCCCGTCATAGAACTTGATACCTTGGACATATACCGCCAGCGCCATGTGACGAAACTGTGTTCGCCAAATGCTCAATGGCGAGTGCAGGCGATTACGAGGCATTGTTGTCCTGTTCTCGGACCTCACCGATCTGGCCTATATATCGCCTTTGTCTTAAATTGCATGTAACTTTAGGTTGCTCGATTTACGTTGAGAGCGCTGCTAAGTTCCAGGGCATCAGCATGGCCTTTAGGTAGGACAAGCGGACTGTTCCCGCGCCACGGTGATGCCATGATCCCGTGCGACGAAGGGGACGGACGATCTCTCAAATCAAAAAGATGGCGGCGGCCCCAGCCTACCGGGGACCGAGGCCGACGAAGGCAGGCTCCCCGGGAGGGACCACCCCAATGAAACGCGTGCCCTGCCCCCGGCCTATCCCCGGGACGCTTGGGCTGACGGAGGTCGTCCCTTATGGAGGTTTTCTGTGGTGTGCGCGAAACTCTGGCAACGGGCAGGCCTGACCGGGCTGATGCTACTGTCGGGCTGCACCGCCTGGTTGCCCCCGTGGGAGCAGACCAAGCCTATCCCCCCGCAAAAGATCGCGGCGGCCCGTCCCGCCGCCGCCCGCAGCAAGGCGCCCGCCGTCGCGGCTGGTGACACTGCCACCAGCACCCGGGTCGCGTCCGCACGGCGCCCCCCCTCGTCCGCCATTCCCGTAACCCAGACCGCAAGCCCCGCGTCGGCCGCGACCACCGCCACGCTGACCGTGTCGGAGGTGGATCTGGTGGGAATGGACGAATCCCAATTAAGGGCCCTCATCGGCCCGCCTTCCTCACAGCAGGACCTCGCCCCGGGGAAGGAATGGCTTTACCGGCATGGGGCCTGCACCGTCGATCTGACACTGTACCCCGACATCAAGACGCAGGCGTACCGCGTCCTAAGCTATGAGGTGACAAGTGATAACGACATCGGTGACCGCAAACGCCACTGCCTGGCCGACCTCCGGGCCGTGGCTCAAGCCAAATGACGCACCGCCGGCCGTTCCGGCCCGTGTGGTGCTGATCGACGACGACGACGCCTTCCGCGAGGCGGCGACGGGCGAATTGGAGGACCAGGGCTTCACCGTCACGGGCCTCCCCGATGCCAAGTCGCTGATCGCCCATCTGTCCAGCGAGGACGGTTCCGCCCTGGATGACTCCATCGCCGACATCCTGGTCATCGACTGGTGCCTGGAACGGACCCTGGGCATCGACCTGCTGCCCGACCTGCGGCGTCGCGGCTGCCGTATCCCGGTGATCTTCCTGACCGGCATGTCCATGCCCGCCAATGAGACGCTCGCCCTGGACCGCGGCGCCGTGGATTTCATCGACAAGACCCGCGGCATATCCGTGCTGGCCCGTCGCATCCGCCTGATCGTACGCCCCCCCTCGGCCCCGTCGCCCAGCCCGACGACCGGCGCGGGCGAGGAGATCATATGCGGAAAACTTACCCTTAAGCCTAAGGTCAACCGAGCCTTTTGGCAGGGCCGTGACGTGATGCTTACGGTCACCGAATTTAGTATCGTCGAGTACATGGTGGCCAATTTGGGCGAGCATGTCACCTACCGGGCCATCTATGACCGCGTGCACTGGAGCGGCTTCATCGCCGGCAGCGGGGAAGACGGCTTCCGGACCAACGTTCGCTCATCGATCAAGCGGATCCGGAGCAAGTTCAATGCTATCGATCGTGGGTTTGCGGAAATTGAGAATTTCGCGGCCTTCGGCTACCGATGGCGTGACCCGGCAGCCAGCGACACCGACACGGCTGAGATGGGCCGCCCGGAGGATATCCGGATCGCTCACGGTTAGACTGGGCTTCCTGCTGGTCATTTTTGCCGCCCTTCCCTTCATCCTGTACGGCCAATTCGAGACGGCGGATCGCAAGGAAAGGGAGATTGTCACCCGGAACCTCCGGTACAGCAGCTGGCTCATCGCCCAGGCGTTGAAGCCGCTGCTGAACCGGGAGAGCGGCCCACCCACGGCCTCGCTGAACGAGGAGTTGGCCAAGTACGACGGTGACGGCACGAACCTGAAACTGATGTTCCAGCCCAACGGCGGCGCCGCTGGCCGGGACGGCGGATTTTACTTCCTGGCGTCCGCGCCCAAGGTTGGCATGGCCGACCTGGGCGCCACGCTGGACAATCTGCAACGTCACGGCATCGTGTCCCAGGTCGCGGAGAGCTGCACCTGGGACAAGCCCGTGGACATCCGCTACACCCAGCCCACGGGCCATGAGGAGATACTGACCTCGGTCGTGCCCATTCAGAGCCGTTGGGGCTGCTGGGTCCTGGTTTCCTCCCACGTGACGTCGGAATTGCTGGCCACCGCCATCGGGCGGCCCTATTGGCAGACGCCGCAGGTGCGCCTGGCCCTGATGCTGTACCTGGCCTTGGCCGTCGTCGCCTTGCTGACGGCCTTGTCGGTGCGGCGCCATATCGGCCACTTCCGCCATGTCGCCCGCGAAATCCGCCAGGGTCGGGTGGCCGGCAACACCTTCGCCAGCCGCAACGCCATTCCGGAGCTGGACAGCGTGGCGCAAGACTTCGACGGGCTGGTCCACGACCTGCATCACGTGGCTGGCGTCATCCGCCAGACGGCGGAGGACAACGCCCATTCCTTCAAGGGGCCGGTCGCCACCATCCAGGCCTGCCTGGAACCGCTGAAGCGCCTGATCCCGCCTGACCATGCCCGCGGCCAACGCGCGGCTGAACTGATCGAGCTGTCGCTGGATCGGCTGAAGGCCCTGATCTCCGCCTCGCAATGCCTGGATAACACCATGGCGGACATGATCGAATCGCCGCGCGAAAGCGTGGACCTGACCCAGATCGTCGCCGACATCCTGAAAAGCTATCGCGAGGTGCTGGTGACCCGCCAGATTCGCCTGAGCCGCCAGCTGCAACCGGAGGTGCATGTCCGCGCCGGCAAGGTGGCGCTGGCCGTTGTCGTGGAGAACATCCTGGACAACGCCGTCAGCTTTTCCCCCGACAGCGGCGCCATCGCCGTGCGCCTGTCGGAAGAAGGGGGCGTCATCAACCTGACCATCGAGGACACCGGTCCCGGCATCGACCCGGACAAGCTTCACAACATCTTCGACCGCTATTTCTCGCTGCGCCCTCCCGACCACGCCCGCCGTGACGCCAAGACGGGCTCGCCGGGCCATGCCGGGCTGGGCCTGTGGATGGTGAAGCGCAATGTGGAGGCGCTGGGCGGCACTGTCACCGCGGCCAACCGGGTGGGCGGGGGCCTGAAGGTCCACATCATCCTGCCTGCGGCGACATGATGACCCAACATTATCAACTTTTAAGTGATTTGTTTCATAAAACTTCCCGCTGATGTATGGTGATCGCGCCGACACAACCCGCCAAAGTTGCCGACCCATGGCCAGCAACGCGACATCCGCTGATGCGGGGCTGGCGGCCGAGCACGGGAAGGAACGCATCGCCATGAGTACAAACCCGAACATCCTTCTGGTCACCACCGACCAGTACCGCTTTCCCCGTTTCTCTTATGGACCGGAGGGCGGTTTCGCGGAGCAGTTGAAGCGGATCCTGGGTTTCCAGGGGGAGGTCGATGTCGGCCACAACCCGTATGCCGCCTTCTTCCCCGGCCTGTTGCGCCTGCGCCATAACGCGGTCGTCCTGCGCAATCACACCATCGCCGCCAGCGCCTGCACCCCCAGCCGGGCGACCATCTATACCGGGCAGTACGGGACGCGCACCGGCGTGACGCAGACCGACGGCTTGTTCAAGAACGGCGACGCCGCCAACTTTCCCTGGCTGGCCCCGGACGGCATCCCGACCCTGGGCAGTTGGATGCGGGCCGCCGGATACAGCACCCACTATTTCGGCAAATGGCATGTGAGCAACCCGCCGGATCATAGCCTGAACGCCTATGGTTTCGACGACTGGGAGGAATCCTATCCCGAGCCACACGGCGCCTCCCCCAACAACCTGGGCACCTATCGTGACATCGGCTTCGCCGATTCCGTGTGCACCTTCCTGAAGCGCAAGGCCCTTGGGCTGAACTATGACCGCGCCGCGGCCATCAAGAGCGACAAGGCCCCCAACAGCGACGCCCCCGATCCGGCCAAGGCGCGCCCCTGGTTCGCCGTCGCCTCCTTCGCCAACCCCCACGACATCGCCACATATCCGGCCGTGCTGGCCCAGGCCCTGCCGTCGGACAGCGGCAAGCCGCCCATCACCCTGCCCAATGGCCAGACCGTGGGCGCCACGCAATCCGTCTTCGGCCCCCTGACCGTGCCCTTGCAGGGCGACCGGACGCCGCCGCCGACGGGCGGAACGTTCCAGGTGGCGCTGAACCCGCTGGGCTTCCCGCAAGACTGCGCCAACAACCCGCCAACCCTGCTTGAGGATTTGTCGACCAAACCAAGCTGCCAGCACGACTATGCCTACAAGATGGGTTTGGCGCTGTCCGCCAAGGTCGGCTATTCCGTCGGCGGGGCGGTGCCGAACGACAAGCTCGACGCGGCCGTGGCGGCGACGCTGAAAAGCTGCATCCCCTTCCAGCTGGCGTCCGACCCGGCCACCTCGGCCCTGGACTTCATCCAGCTGTACGCCTACCTGCACGCGGTGGTGGACACACAGATCGATCGGGTGCTGCGCACCTTGGAAGAGTCGGGCCTGGCAGACAACACCATCGTCGTGTTCCTGGCCGACCACGGCGAATATGCCGCCGCCCATGGCATGATGATCGAGAAGTGGCACACCGCCTATCAGGAGGCGCTGCACGTCCCCGTGGTGGTGCAGTTCCCGCCGTCGCACCGGGTTCACGGTGGCCTGCGGCAGTTGGATCAAGTCACCAGCCATATCGACATCCTGCCCACCATCCTGGGCCTGGCGGGGGCTGACCAGGCCGCCGCCGCCGCCGAGTTGGCGGACAGCCGCAGGCCATTCCCCCCACTGCCTGGCGCCAATCTGGCGCCCCTGATCCGGGGCGAGACGGATGTGGTGCGCGACCCGGATGGCCAGCCGCGCCGGGGCGTATTGTTCATCACCGACGATGAGATCACCGAACCGCTGCCCCCCATCGGCGATCCACACGAAACCGCGTCATACGGCCAATTCGCGGTGTTTGACGCGACGGTGGCGGCGGTGCGGGAAGGGGTGGATGGCAAGGGACCGGTGCCCGGCTTGGCCCCGGGGCCGGTGCGCCAACCCAACCATGTCCGCTGCGTGCGCACCGCCCATTTCAAGCTGGCGCGCTATTGCGATCCGGGCGGGTGCGTCCCCCAGGAGTGGGAGATGTATGACCTGCGGCACGATCCCAACGAAACCGTGAACCTGGTCCAGGTTCGGGTATCGCCGCCGACAGCACGGCATGATCTGCCGGACTGGACGACGCACGCCGCCGTGCAGGCGCAGGCCAACGACCTCGCCACCCTGCTGGCCACGCTGGAGGCGCGCGACCTGCCACCGCTGGCGCCCGCCGACGCCTGACCGGCACAGACTATCGCCGAAAACGTGCAACGCCGCCCACGACGGGGCGGCGTTGCTGCATCCGCATCCCCGCATCGTCCCTGCACTTGAACAGAGCGATCACCATCCTGCCCGTCCTGGGCGCAAAGGCCGGCGCCCGGTGCGCCCATTTGTTCAGGACTTCGCCGGGCCATCGCGGCCACCGCTTGGTCACTGGCCCCGTTCAAGCCCGCCCCGTAGCGTGTGCCGCAAAGGTCCCCACCCTGAAGCGGAGCGGTCAAAAAATGCATGACGTGACGGAGCGCGTGTCCACCCGGGCCCTGCGGACGACACAAATCCATCCGGTCCTCCTGTCCGGCGGCGCCGGCACCCGGCTGTGGCCCCTCTCCCGGGCGATCTATCCCAAGCAGTTCCTGGCCCTGACCTCGGACCGGACGTTGTTGCAGGAGACGGCCGCGCGCAGCCTGGGCGACGCCGGCTTCGCCGACCCCATCGTCATCTGCAACGAGGATCACCGTTTCATGATCCATGAGCAATTGAACGGGATCGGAATCCAGCCACAGTCCATCATCCTGGAGAGCGCCGCCCGCAACACCGCGCCGGCCATCGCCGCCGTGGCCTTGTGGCTGATGGACCGCGACCCGGACGCCCTGATGCTGGCCCAGCCCTGCGACCACCTGATCGGCGCCCTGCCGGACTTCTACCTGGCGGTCGCCAAGGGCGTCCCGGCGGCCCAGGCTGGCCATCTGGTGACCTTCGGCGTGGTCCCGGACAAGCCTGAGACGGGCTACGGCTACATCCGCGTCGGCGCCCCTCTGGGCGGGCTGGACGGCGTCCGGGCGGTCGAGCACTTCGCCGAGAAGCCCTCCCTGGAAACGGCGGAACAATACCTGGCCAGCGGCAACTATCTGTGGAACAGCGGCATCTTCCTGATGTCGGCCCGCCACTACATCGGCGAGTTGGAGCGGCTGCAGCCCGACATGGTCACGGCCGTACGCGAGGCCATTTCCGCCGGCAAGGAGGACAACGGCTTCTTCCGCCTGGATGAGGCCTGCTTCAGCGCCGCGGCCGCCCTGTCCATTGATCACGCGGTGATGGAGCACACCGACAAGGTGGCGGTCATTCCGGTGGATATGGCCTGGTGCGACGTCGGCTCGTGGCGGTCCTTGTGGGACGTGAGCCAGAAGGACGGGGACGGCAACGTCGAGCAGGGTGACGTCATCCTTCAGGACGTTAAGAACAGCTACATCCATTCCGACGGGCGCCTGGTGGCCGCCATCGGGGTCGAGGATCTGGTCATCGTCGCCACCGACGACGCCGTGCTGGTCGCCGACGCCGCCCACGCCAAATACGTGGGCAAGGTGGTGGACCAGCTTCGCCGGCGCAACCGCTCAGAGGAAACCCACCACACCACGGTCTACCGGCCGTGGGGATATTACCGCGCCGTGGACATCGGCTACCGCTTCCAGGTGAAGCGCCTCATGGTGAAGCCGGGCGCCCGCCTCAGCCTGCAGAAACATCACCACCGCGCGGAACATTGGATCGTCGTCCAGGGCACCGCGCTGGTGCAGCGTGACGGCGAAGACCGCCTGGTGCGGGAGAATGAATCCGTTCACATCCCCATCGGCATGGAGCACCGCCTGGAAAACCCCGGCAAGCTGCCCCTGCACCTGATTGAAGTGCAATCTGGCGCGTATCTGGGCGAGGACGACATCGTGCGTCTGTCCGACACCTATGGCCGCGCCTAGAGCGGACAGACTCAGCTGTCGCCGGCCGCGGTTCCGATCAAGCGCGGCCAGCCACAGACGCGGCCCCATCTTCCGGAAACCAGCCCGGGGGAGCGAGCCAGCTTGACATGGAAGCGGGCGGGGAACGGGGGGCAACCCGTTTTTAAACCAAGACGCGGCCCGGTGAAGGCAACGCGTCCAGCCCGAGGTCAAATCCGATGCCTGCATATCAAGACCGTCACCAGCCCCCGGCGAGCCGTGGGCCATCACCATTCTGGGGGGGCAAGCCGTTCCGCATCACCTACACCCGCCCCCTCGCCAGCCTTCATCCCGCCCCCGCGCCGGCACGCCCCAGCGCCTTCAGACAGCGACTATTGCTGGCCGCAGCCGGCCTGACGCTGACCGGCGGGCTGGCCATACCCGCCAATGCCCAGACCGACACGTCGCCCGACGACACGGTGGCCACCCGCCAGCACCCGGACTATGACCCCGTGGGGATACGGATGGGCGGCTTCATCCTCTATCCCAGCGTCACGCTGGAAGAGGTCTATGACAGCAACATCTATGCGACGCAGGGGAACGACACCAGCGACCTGATCACCGTGTTGCAGCCCAAGCTGGAACTGAAGTCCGACTGGAACGTCCATCAACTGAACCTGCACGCCAGCGGCGACCTCGATTGGTACGCCCGGCACAGCCGGGAGAACTACGCCAACTACGACATCGGCGCCAACGGCCGGGTGGAGATTTATCACGACGCCTGGATCGCCGGCGGCGCCGACTACAGCCTGTGGCACCTGCCCCGCACCTCGCCCAACAGCGTCGCCGGCCAGGCCGACCCCACCGAATACAACCAGACCGCGGCGAACGTCACCGCCCACAAGGACTTCGGCAACCTGTTGCTGGAGGTGGGGGACAGCTACAATCGCTATGACTTCACCAACGCCGTCACCTTCGACGGCCGCTCCATCCTGTGGGAACGCCAGAACCACGATGAGAACGAGGTCAGTGTCCGCACCGGCTATCAGGTGGACGGGCTGTATGAGTTGTATGTGAAGGGCGCCTACAACGTCCGCACCTATGATTTCACCGCCGACATGAGCGGGTACAACCGCAACTCCACCGGCTACACCGCCGTGGTCGGCGGCAAGTACAACCTGACCGGAATCACCTCGCTGGACCTGTTCGCCGGCTACCGCTCGCAGGACTATGACGATCCGCGCCTGGGGACCTTCTCCGGCCCCACGGGGGGCGCCAAGGTCACCTGGAACGTCACGACGCTCACCACCGTGACAGGGGAGATCACCCGCGACATCAATGAAACCATCGTCGTGGGCGCCGCCGGCTACTTCGGCACCAGGGAAACGCTGACGGCTGACCATGAGTTGCTGCGCAACGTTCAACTCCACCTGCAGCTAAGCCATGAGGCCGACGATTTCCAGAATATAGACCGAATAGACGATGTCTACGCTATTGGACTGGGCGCGAAATATATGATGAGCCAAATGACCGCCATCAACGTCCGGTACAACTATCAAATCCGGTCATCTAATAGGACCGGAATTGGCTATGCGGACCACAACATTCTGGTCGGCTTAACCCTTCATATTTAAGGTAATACTGCCGTTAGCCGGCACAATCACAATGCCGGAGGGAACGGCCCTCGTTTGATCACAACCGCCGCCCCCCGCTTTTGGTAAAACAAACGTGTACGCCCCACGAAACGGGCCGTCATCACACCGAACCCCCAGCGAGCCCCCGGACGCACCGCGGCCGGGCCGCCTCCGATCAAGCAGAAGGTGCCGGAATGCTGCCTTCCCGCCTCCCCCGTAAATCCTCGCCCCGGCTGGCCGTATTGGCTGTCGTGGCGGGAACCCTCGTGCTTCCCCTCGCCTCCGTTCACGCCCAGGGCAACGGCGAACCGCCGGCGCCGAGCGCCACGGTGGGCGCCGTTACCACCAGCGACGCCCCGGCGGCGCCCAGTGCCGGGGGCAGTGTCGCCGCCGCCGACTATCAACTGGGCCCGGGTGACCGGGTGCGCATCACCGTATTCGGCCAGCAGGACCTGTCGGGCGAGTACGCGGTCGACGGCACCGGCGCCCTCTCCTTCCCGCTGGTCGGGCAGGTGCACGCCGGATCGATGACGGCGAGCCAATTGGGCAAGTCGCTGGAGACCAGCCTGTCGCCCGCCTACATCAAGAACCCCCACATCAGCGTGGAGGTGCTGAGCTATCGGCCCTTCTACATCCTGGGCGAGGTCAAGACCCCCGGCAGCTACGCCTACGTCTCCGGCATGACCGTGCTGAATGCCGTGGCGCTGGCCGGGGGGTTCACCTACCGCGCCCGAGACGATGACTTCCGTCTGCAGCGCACGGCCAAGGACGGCAACAAGACCCAGGTCGACGCCGAACCGACGACGCCGGTCCAACCCGGCGACGTCATCACAGTCCGGGAGCGCTATTTCTGATGACCTTGCCAGAGCAGCCGCGCGCCCTGGGTGGTGGCCCCATCCTCCCCCGGCGCCTCACCGCCGCACCGCCGGCACCCCGCCCCGTGTACATGCCCCCGCCGCCGCCCCAGCGTGACGTGCTGGACACCTACCGCAAGATCTGGGCCCACCGCCGCCTGGTCCTGGCCTGCACCGTCGGTGCGGCGCTGCTGGCCGGCATCGTCGGTTACAGCATGCCGTCGCGCTACACCTCGGAAGCGCGGGTGCTGGTGGGCGTCCCGCAACCGTCGCTGGAAGGCATCGGCCCCACCATGGCCTCGATGACCTTCAACGCCGAACGGGTTCAGAGCGAAGGGCTGGTGGCGCAATCGCGGGAGCTGGCCAAGAAGGTCATCGACCGGTTGCACTTGAATGACGATCCGGAGTTCAATCCGGACTCCAAGACGGTGGCGCCGGAGCTACCCGCCTGGGCCCGCCTGCTGCCCAGCAACATTGCCGACTGGCTGACCAAGCCCAAGACCCCGCCCGCGGCGACCCCCGCGCAACAGGCCCGGACGGCGGCGATGATAGAGAACCGTACGGTGGACATCCTGCTGTCCAAGCTGGATATCGCCACCGTCGGCCGATCCGATGTGCTGAAGATCCAGGCGACGACCCGCAATCCGGAAACCGCCTCCCTGGTGGCCAACGCGGTGGCCGACGCCTACCTGGCCGAGCAGCGCGACGTCAAGGTCGGCACCGCCAGCCGGGTGGAAGAATACATGGAGGGCCGCATCGCCGACCTGCGCCACCAGGTGGAGGACAGCGAAAAGGCCATCGAGGATTACCGCAAGCAGTATGGGTTGTACGATCAGGGAAATGGCACCGGCATCATGGGCCAGCGCCTGACCGAACTGAACACCCAGCTGATCACCGCCCAGACGGCCAAGGCCGACGCCGAGGCGCACCTGAACGACGCCCAGAACCTGATGCGCCAGGGCATCACCGGCGACAGCGTGCCGGAGGTACTGAACAACCCGCTGATCCAGTCCCTGAAGCAGCAGCAGGCCGCCGCCGAGCAGCGCCTGGCCCAGCTGTCGGCGACATATGGCGACAAGCACCCGCAGGTGACCGATGCCCGGGCCCAGATCGCCGATGCCCAGCGCAAGATCAAGGGTGAGATGCAGGGCATCATCAACGGCCTGCAGAACGTGTCCAGGACGGCCAACGCCCGCTACCAGGCGGTGCTGCGCGACTTCAACGAGGCCAAGGGCTCGCTGGGCGCCGACAACCAGAACGCCATCCACCTGGAAGCGATGGAACGCGACGCCGCCGTCAACCGGCACCTGCTGGAAACGATGCTGACGGAGGAAAAGCGTCTGATCGGCCGGCAGCAGCTGGAGGCGCCGGACGCCCGCGTCATCTCCAAGGCCACCCCGCCCATGGCCGCGAGCTACCCGCCCAAGGCCCTGATCCTGCTGTTGGGAACCCTCGTCGGCGCCGTCGCCGGCATGCTCATCGCCCTGTTGATGGAGGAGGCCGGCCAGACCTTCCGCCAGAGCAGCCAGATCGAGGCGGCGACGGGTATCCCGGTGGTGGCGCTGGTGCCCGAGGTGAAAGGCAAATCGCCCACCGCCCAGGTGCTGCGCGAGCCTGTGTCCCCCTTCGCCGAAACCCTGCGCAAGATCCATATCGCGCTGGAACTGTCGGAGCTGGAGTACAGCCCCCGGACGGTTCTGCTGTCCTCCGCCGCCCCCGGCGAAGGCAAGAGCGTCATCATCGCGGCGTTGGGGCGGTTGCTGGCCAGCCACGGACGGCGAATACTGATCGTCGATTGCGACTGGCGGTCCCCGTCGCAGCACAAGCTGTTCAACGTGTCCAACAAGCATGGCCTGGCCTCGCTGCTGACCGATGACACCGTGGTGCTGGACGACTGCATCCACCACGACACGCTGTCGGGGCTGGAACTGATCACCGCCGGCCACTGGACATCCAAGGACACCCGCATGCTGACCTCTGACCGGATGCGGGTCCTGTTGCAGACCTTCGCCAAGAACTACGACCTGGTGCTGATCGACACGGCGCCGGTCCTGGTGGGGGCGGAGGTCCTGGCCATGGCGCGGATGGTGGACAAGGTGCTGTTCACCGTGCGCTGGGACCACACCCGCCGCAACGCCGCCCTGCAGGCCCTGCGCCAGCTGGTGGACGTGCAGTGCGACCTGGCCGGCGTGATCATGTCCCGGGTCGACCCGCGCCGCTACCGCCAATATGGCTACGGTCCGCTGAACTACGACTACGCCCGTCCCTTGGCTGATCACTTCGGGTGAGGCCACTTCGATTGAGGACCGCCCCATGGAGCGAGAAGCCCTGCGTGACTTGCCGCCGGAGGGGGTAGAGGGGACGGATCTTCCTCCTTCCTCCGTTCCCGCCCCCCAGGCGGCCCTTTTGACCCGCGCCTATCCGCCGGAGCTGATCGGCTCCGCGCCGCAATGCGCCGATCTGGCCGAATGGCTGACCCGATCGGGGTGCGAGACCACGGTGTTCACCGGCCTGCCCTACTATCCGGGCAACGAGGTCTTCACCCAGTACCGGGACTTCAAGGGTGGTCATGAGGTCCTGAACGGCGTGCGGGTGGAACGCCTGCGCGCCATGATCCCCCGCAAGGGGTCGGCCAAGGCCCGCATCATGGCCGAGGCCAGTTTCCTGCTGGCCGGGCTATGGGCGCGGGCATCGGGTCGGCTGAAAACCAAGCCCCTGGTCATCAGCCTGTGCCCCTCCATCCTGACGGTGGCCTTGGGCTGTCTGGTCCGCCAGCGCGACGGCCGCCATGTCGCCATAATCCACGACATACAGTCCGGCATGGCTCAAGGACTGAACATGGTGTCCAGCGGCGGCCTGGTGAAGGTGATGCGCTGGTGTGAGCGCACGGTGCTGAACCGCGTCGACCTGATCGTCGTGCTGACGGATCACATGGCCGACCAGTTGCGGGAGCTTGGGGTGGTGCAGGATATCGAGGTCGTGCCCATCTGGGTCGATACCGACCGTCTGTACCCCGAAACGCACGTTCCCCGCGTCCCGGCCAACGACAGCCCCGCCACCCCCGCCCTTCCGCCGACGGCCGCCCGCCTGCTGTACAGCGGCAATTTCGGCCTGAAGCAGGGGCTGGGCCAGGTCCTTTCCATGGCGGAAGACCTGCAGCGCCGGACCGACGACGTGGAGATCATCCTGCGCGGCAGCGGGGCCATGCGCGCCACGCTGGAGGATGAAATCTCCGCCCGCGCCCTGCGCCGGGTCCGTGTCACCGGCCTGCTGCCACCCGAAGAGTTGCGTCATGGGTTGGCGGAGGGCGACATCCACCTGGTGCCGCAGGAACCCGACGCCGCCGCCTTCGCCATCCCGTCCAAGATCTTCAACATAATGGCCGTCGGCCGCCCCTTCGTCGCCACCGCCAAGCCGCACAGCCCCCTCTGGCATCTGCAGGAACGCAGCGGCGCCTTCATCTGTGTGCCGCCGCACGATACCGACGCCTTCACCCAGGCCGTCCTGCGCCTGGTGCGGGATGTACCCCTGCGGCGGGAGCTGGGCGCCCGCGGCCGGCGCTTCGTGGAACAGCATTACGCGCGGTCCCACGTTCTGGGGGGATTGGCCCGCCGATTGGATGCGCTCTATGCCAAGTAAACGGCGCGCGGCCGTGCCAACGGCGTTGTCCGATAGTCCCCGTTCCTTCGTCATCTTCGAGCCCGACGCGGAGGGTCATCCTTGCGAGTGGCTGAAACACCTCATGCATTTCGCCGCCGCCGACGAACGGGACTACCGGGTCCATTTCGTCGTGGCGCGCGAACTTTATGACGAATTGGCGGCCGATGGCGCCGCCAGCCGCCAAGACCGGGTGCGGGTGGTGCCGCTGGAACCGTCGGAACAGGCGCTATGCCGCCACGCCCTGCTGCCCGTGCGGGGCTTCGCCCGCTGGTGGGTCATGCGCCGCTATCTGGAGCGCACCCGCTCGGAAGCCGGTCACTTCCTGTCCATGGATCATTTGACTCTGCCGCTGGCCCTGTCCCTGGGTGCCGGCGGCCGCCGGCTCTGCGGCATCCTGTTCCGCCCCTCCGTCCACTACCGCGACCTCGGTAGCTATGAGCCCAGCCTGAAAGAATGGCTGCGCGACGCGCGCAAGGCCTTGCTCTATCCCCTGATGCTGCGCAACTCGGCGGTCCACCGCGTGCTGACGCTGGACCCCTATTTCCCCACATACGCCCAAGGCCGCTATGTCCAGGGGAAAAAGGTGCGGACCGTGGTGGATCCCGTGCACCCCTTCGTGAATGAGAAGCCGGAGGAGCGGGTGCTGGCCGACACGATGCCAACCGACCGCGTGACCCTGTTGCTGTTCGGCTTCCTCACCGAGCGCAAGGGCATCCTGTCCTTGCTGGACGCCTTGCACCGGTTGCCGGCGGACGCCGCCGGCAAGGTGGGCGTCATGATCGCCGGCAAGGTCGACCCCGCCCTGCGTGAGCGCGTGCGCGCCGGCCTTGACCGCCTGGCCCAGGAACAGCCCCGCCTGTGGGTCCATCTCGAGGACCGGCGCTTGAGCGGCGGCGAGATCAACGCCCTGATCAAGGAAGCGTCCGTGGTGCTGGCACCCTACCAACGCTTCGTCGGATCCAGCGGCGTGCTGTTGTGGGCGGCCCAGGCGGGCAAGCCCGTGCTGACCCAGGATCTGGGCCTTTTGGGCTGTCTCGCCCGCACCCATCGGCTAGGTCTCGCGTTGGATACGACTGACAGCGAGACACTCTCCAAAGGAATAGAATATATATCGGAAAGCGATACCCGCAGCTATTTCGATCAAGAATCAGCAGCGAATTATATCCGCCACCAGAGCCCACAGAATTTCGCTTCCGAAATATTCTCTAGCCTTATGGGCACCCCCTGATTCAACCACATTTATGCTTTTTCTCGCATGTGCGAGAAAGTCCCAGCTTGGTCACAGGACTTATTTTTACCGACGTGGCCTGATGTAGGCGAACTTGGCTGTTGATCAGCCACCCCTGACCTCGAGACCGCCGCGCCCCCGCGCGGCAGGACGGCCACGGGTCGCCGCATTCCAGGAACACGCCCATGCCCCCAGCCCTGTCCGAAGCCATTTCCACGCCGTTGGCCACGCCGCTTGTCACCCTGCGTGAAAACCAGGCGGCCGGGACCGCCATGCCGCCAGCCTTGCGCCGCGGCCGCCCCCTGGCCCCCCAGGTCATCACCGGCACCGTCGCCGCCGTGGACGCCACGGCCATCCTGGCCACCGGTCTGGCGGCCGCCGCCTTGGCGGAGGGCACCGTCCCCCGCCCGCTGTTGGGCTTGGTCCTGATCGCCGGACTGATCCTGGGCCTGCATGCCCTGCGCTGGACCGGCGCCCACCAGTTCGGCCGCCTGCGCAAGCCGGCCGATAGCCTGCTGCCCCTGTCCCTGGCCTGGGCCGGCACCGCGGGCACCCTGGTCGTCCTGTTGGCGCTGCTGGGCGCCATTGACCCGCCCATGACCAGCTGGCTTGCCATCTGGTCGCTGCTGGCCCTGGGCACCCTGGTGGCCGGACGCCTGGCCACCAGCCTGACCCTGGGCGCCTGGCACAGCGCCGGCCGTCTGACCCAGGCGGTGGCCGTCGTCGGCACGGGCCCCGAAGGACAACGCCTGCTACGCCGCTATCGCGCCGACCCGCGCGACGATCGCCACGTGGTGGGCGTCTATGACGACAACCGCGCCAGCCAGGCCCGCTTTTGCGTGGGCTATCCTATCCGCGGCGGCCTGAACGATCTGTTGACCGAGATCCGTGAGGGCCGCGTGGACAAGGTCATCCTGGCCCTGCCGCTGTCGGACGAGAACCATGCGCTGGCGGCGGCGTTGGATACGCTCAGCCTGGCGCCGGTGGATGTGGGCCTGTGCCTGGATCAGGTGGAAATCCACCGGCAGGAGCGGGGCTGGCGCGAGGGCGACGGCGACGAACCGCCGGTGCTGGACCTGCTGCGCCACCCCCTGGCCGGCTGGCGCTCCGTGGCCAAGACGGTGGAGGATCGGGTGCTGGCAGCACTCATCCTGGCCCTGATCTCACCCATCATGCTGGCCGTCGCCATCGCCATCAAACTGGAGAGCCGCGGCCCGGTCCTCTTCAAACAGAAGCGGCACGGCTACAACAACCAGCTGATCGAGGTGTACAAGTTCCGCTCCATGTATCACCACATGGCGGACGCGAACGCCGAGAAGCTGGCCCAGCGCAACGATCCCCGCATCACTCGGCTGGGACGCATCCTACGCCGGACCAGCCTGGATGAATTGCCCCAGTTCATCAATGTGCTGCGCGGCGAGATGTCCATCGTCGGCCCCCGCCCCCACGCCCAGTCGGCCAAGGCCGGCGGCCTGTTGTACCGCGACGCGGTCGCCCTCTACGACAGCCGCCATCGCATGAAGCCCGGCATCACCGGGTTGGCCCAGGTCAGCGGCTGGCGCGGCGAGACCATCACCGTGGAGCAGATCGAGAAACGGGTGGAGCACGACCTCCGCTACATCGCGACCTGGACCGTTCTCGGCGACCTTAAAATCATCGTCCGCACGGTGACGAGCAGCATCTTCGCCAAGAACGCGTATTGAGCCCCGCCTGCAGACCGACACGACAGAAGGGACCGTAGCCCATGCGCTGCCTCTGGATCACGCTGGCCGACCCCGATCCGCCCCATAACGGACAGTTCATCTATTCCGGCGGGTTGATCGGAAGTATGGCGGAAGCGGGCGCCGATATGGACGTGCTGGGTTTGAGCCGGCCGGACGGCAAGCGCGGCGACGGCGACCGGGAGACGCCCGGCCAGGGCGCCATTGCCTGGCATCTGGCCGAGCACAAGCCCCGGTCGCGGTGGACCAGCCTGCGCTCCCCTTTGCCCAACATCGCCCATCGCTGCGGCACGCCGGACATGCACGCCCGGCTGCGCCGGCTGCTGGCGGCGGGCCCATGGGACAGCGTGGTCATGGACGGCGTCGGCTCGGGCTGGGCGTTGGCAGACTTCAAACGCCAGTTCCCCAATCGCCGCGCCCGCCCCAAACTGATCTACGTCTCGCACAACCATGAGGAATCGCTGCGCGCGCAGCTGGCGCGGAACCAGTCCAGCCTGCTGAAGCACCAGGCCATGCGCCTGGACTCCGCCAAGGTGACACGCCTGGAACGCGCCTTGGTGGAAGAGGCGGATCTGGTCACGGCCATCACGCCGGACGACGCCGAACTGTACCGCCAACGCTGGCCCGACAAGCCCATGGTGGTGCTGACGCCGGGGTACCGCGCCACCGAACGGGAGAAGAAGCCCATCAGCCGCGACCTGCCCCGCCGGGCGGTCATCGTCGGCAGCTTCGACTGGATCGCCAAGCGCATGAACCTGGAAGAGTTCATCAGCGTGGCCGACGCCATCTTCGCCGCCAACGGCGTGGAACTGGAGGTGGTGGGCAGCGGCGACGCCACCTTCCTGGCCGGCATGCGCAAGCGCGTCCTGGCCACCCGCTTCACCGGCACGGTGGACGACGTGCGCAGCCACATGGACGCCGCCCGCATCGCACTGGTGCCGGAGCGCAGTGGCGGTGGCTTCAAGCTGAAGGTCCTGGACTATGTCTTCAACCACCTGCCCATCCTGGCGCTGAAGGGATCCGTGGCCGGCGTGCCGCTGGAGCAGGAGGAGAGCATCCTGCTGTATCCCGGGCACGAGGACCTTGCCATGGGCGTGGTGCAGTTCATCGACGATCTGGACCGCCTGAACGGCCTGCAGGAATCGGCCTATCGCGCCTGCCGCGACAGCTTCCACTGGACCAGCAGGGGGCCGCATCTGCTGTCGGCCATCAGCGCGGCATGACGACCTGGACCGAATGGGCGGGCTACGGCGCCATTCCCCACGGCAGCGCCGCGCGGCGGCGGCCGCTGGGGATCGTGGATTGGGTGTTGCTGGTGGGCTTCCTGCTGGGCATCTACACCGGCTTCGCCATCCAGATCACACCCACGATCCCTTTCCCCGCCGCCATCTCCGGCGTCACCGGCGTTGTGCTGCTGTGGCGACGGCGGCATCGCATCTCGCCCTCAGGGCTGGCCGCCTTCCTGGGGGTGACCCTGCTGCTGCTGGCGTCCATCCTCTACGCGCCAGGCCTGGACCTGTTGTCCAAGCGCACCACCGGCCTGCTGCAGATGATCTATTCGCTCGCGATCTCCTACGCCCTGTTCCTGACGGTGGTGGAGGCGGGTGCCGCGGCCTTCTGCCGGCTGATGCTGGTCTTCATCCTGACCATCATCGTGGGCACGCTGCTGGAAACCTATGCCGGCCTCGCCGTCATCAGCGACGCGGTGCGGCAGAAGATTTACACCTCGGGTGTTTATGACGCCGATATCCGGGACGAACTGCTGTACGGCAAGGTGCGCCCCAAGCTGTTCACGTCCGAACCGTCGGCCGTCACCTTCTCCTACACGCTGTTCTCCTTCTGCTGGCTTTTGACCAGCAGCTGGCGCTACAGGCGCTTGGGCTATCTGGCCATGATGTCGGCCGCCATGGTGGCTATGCCCGGCCCCACCCTGCTGCTGATGCTGCTGCTGCTGGGCCTGCATGAGATGGTGCCCAAGGGCGAGGAGCGGACGCCGACCCCGCTGAGCGTCCGCCTGATCAAGATCGGCACCGTGGCCGGGTTGGCCCTGATCGCCTTCGCCATCATCGCCGGCTCGGTCTATTCCGCCCGGCTGGACAACATCGCCAACGGCGACGACGAAAGCTTTTTCTACCGGGTCATCGGTCCCTTCCTGGTGACGCTGGAAGTGGTCAAGAACCATCCCATCCTGGGCATAGGCCTGACGGGCGAGCAGATGATCGCCGACAGCATCGCCACCGTCTTCCTGAGGTCAGGCTCTTTCTCCCCGCTGTGGAACATCCCGGATCCGCAGGAGGTGATGACCAACTACTTCTGGCTGCACTGGGTTTATCTGGGCATCTGCGGCGGGCTGGTGATGATGCTGGCCCTGACCGGCTGGCTGCGCAGCCTGGGCGTCCACGCCCTGGCGCTGTGCTGGGTGGGCTGGGCCATCCTGGGCCAGGCCTCCGGCGCCTATGTCAGCCCCAAGACCTGGACCGTGCTGATGCTGATCGCGGCGTGCAGCATCCTGCATGCCGAGGCCCACAAGCGGAAAACACCCGCCCCCATTCCCGCCCCGCCGCCCCCGCCGCGGCCCTACCCGCCCGGCACGCTGGTGGCCATCGGCGGCAGCGGCCGGCCCCGCTATCGACCCTAGCCGGCACCGCCATGAGACCGGCACCCACACCATAGCCACCAAGCCTTGAGGCAGTGCGATGACCCTAGCAACCCAGTGGACGGCCCCCGACATCGGCACGTGGCAGCCGCAACGATCCTGGGAGGTGGAAGCGCCGCAGGCCGGCATGGCGCTGACCGACTGGACGCTGCTGGTGATCTTCCTCTTGGGCATCTACACCGGCTTCTCCATCCAGATCACCGCCAACATCCCCTTCCCCGCCGCCATCTCCGGCGTGGCGGGCGTCGTCCTCCTGTGGCGGCGGCGCCATCGCGTCTCCCCCACCGGGCTTGCGGCCTTCCTGGGGGTGACCCTGCTGCTGCTGGCATCCATCCTCTACGCCCCAGGTTTGGACCTGCTGTCCAAGCGCACCACCGGCCTGCTGCAGATGATGTATTCGCTGGTCATCTCCTACGCCCTGTTCCTGACGGTGGTGGAGGCGGGGGCGGGGGCCTTCTCCCGCCTGATGCTGGTATTCATCGTCACCATCGTCATTGGCACGGTGCTGGAAAGCTACGCCGGCCTGAACCGCGTCAGCGACGCCGTGCGCCTGGCGATCTATCACCAGGGCATCTACGAATCCGACATCCGGGACGAGATGCTGTATGGCCGGGTGCGCCCCAAACTGTTCACCACCGAGCCGTCGGCCGTCACCTTCGCCTACACCCTGTTCTCCTTCTGCTGGCTGCTGACCAGTGATTGGCGGCACAAGCGGCTGGGCTACCTCGCCATGACGGCGGCCGCCATGGTGGCCATGCCCGGGCCCACCCTGCTGCTGCTGGTGCTGTTGCTGGCGCTGCATGAGTTGGGCCCGGGCGACGACGCCCAGTCGTCCGCCGCCACCCGCATCATCAAGCTGACGGCCGTGGGCGTCCTGGCCTTGGTCGCCTTCGCCATCGTCGGCAGCACCGTCTACGCCAACCGCCTGAACGAGATCGCCTCAGGCAATGATGAAAGCTTTTTCTACCGCGTCATCGGCCCCTTCCTGGTGGCGGTCGACGTGGTGAAGCACCATCCCATCCTGGGCGTGGGGCTGACGGGCGAACAGCTGGTCAGTGATAACATCGCCGATGTCTTCCTGCGCTCCGGCGCCTTCTCGCCCCTATGGAATATCCCGGAGCCCAACGAGGTCCTGATCAACTATTTCTTCCTGCACTGGGTCTATCTGGGCCTGTGCGGCGGCGTCGTCCTGATCCTGGCCATCAGCGGCTGGCTGCGGGCGCTGGGCGTGCGCGCCCTGCTGATGTGCTGGCTGGCCTGGGCGGTGCTGGGCCAGGCCTCGGGCGCCTATGTCAGCCCCAAGACCTGGACCGTGCTGTTCCTGATCGGCGCCTGCAGCGTGCTGCACGCCCAGGCCAAGCGCCGGACGCCGGCACCGGTGCCGGCCCCTATGGAGCCAACCCAGATCCTGCCGGCGGCGGCCCTGCCACCCGGCCCGCCCACCATCCCACCCCTGGCGACCTCGCACTGACCTGACCGGCAAGAGGGAGCACTGCCCATGGACCTCTGGCCCGATGCTGCCCCCACCGACCCTGACTCTCCCAGCGACAGAACCACCGTCGTGGCGGCCGCATCCCCGTCGCCGTTCGAGATCGCCGGCGGCGCCATCGACCTGCCACCCAGCGCATCCGAACGGCGGGCCGCAGCCGCCATGGCGCGGGCGGCCTATGCCCTGTCGGCCCAGGCGGGCGGACGGCGCCCCGCCATGATGCAAGAAACCGGGCTGTCGCTGATCATATAGATCGGGGGTCCCTCACACACATCCGACATGTCCGGTGAGCACGACCCATCGGCCGAACGCGTTGAGAACCCAGAACTGGCCGCCACAGCCCGTCACACCAGCCGAAACCAGCGCGACATGCCACAGCGGCATCGCTATGAATCTGGCATCCATCAACGGGTGTGGCGCGCAATTTGGTTTATGTCCGTCGTCAATATACATCCCGAAACAAAATTCATAGCCTTCACTCTCGCTGAATTTATGAATAATTGCCTTCGGGTATTTATTTTTCATTACATCAAATATATCGTCGCTGTGATCATCTCCATTGATCGAAAAATAATACTCCCCCTCCATATCACTGGATCCAATATAACTTATGAGGGCTGCCAGTGCGGAACGCTCCATATCTTCTGCATCGAATGACATCGGCGCGAACTTTAACATGAGGAAAAGACATAAAAGCGCAGAAAACGAGAGAACGGATAGGGTGCGACATATCCATCGCCCGGCCAATCTAGGAATACGCATTCTCAGTTCCCCTGGTGATGGAGCGAAACATCGCCGGTCTATATCTCAATTTTAGGAATGCATTGGCTTTGATATTCCGTCCGCGCGGCACACATCGACGTCCAGGTACTTCCGCTTCCTGGATCGTCACTATGACGATAGGCTACCAGCCTCAGGGCTGCTGGTCCGAGACGACAACGCCCAGGGTGCAGCAGTTAATGTGAGACTTCAGTAAGTACCATTTGCCGGCGATTTTTGCCGCCATCCCTCTGCCGCCACATCCGCGTGTTGTGAAACTAACGAAGGCCAAATATTTTGCTGGCATGTGCTCAAACCTGGCGCGAAGGATATTTTTGTCTTCGCACGAACTGTCCTGATCTCGTTCATCCGGCACATTGCATTCCGGAAGCTCACTTAAATTGTGTATGGATATAATATTATTGCCATTATTACTGATAATACTATTTTCAGGATCGCGTCCATTTATTGATATATAGACATCACCCTTCTCAATACCCAGATATTCACATACGAGAACCGCGGCCGCTTGATCAGCATCCTCGACAAAGACCCCGGGAGAATCATATATAAATATGTATATTATAAATAACAATGCCAAGAACGAGAAAGCGCCAATCGACATTGATATAGATATCAATATGCGTTTCATGTATTTAATCATGATCACTTTCCCGGCATGTGGGCAATAGCAAAAGCATCGGCGCAACATTCATCGTCCGGCCCGCAATTCCCGCCTTGCTTCTGATGCCCCAACTCGTGCCGGAGAAAAAATTGCATACTTTGTCTGGCTGTGGTCTTCTTCAGCCCAAGTCCCGGAATTGCGGTCGGCGCCGCCGCACTCATATAAATTTTCGACGTATTGGTTCTCGGATCTGTCAATCCGCCAGCTACGAATCCACCTGTCAATCCGTTGGCCTGCGAAAGTGCAGCCTCCATCGATCCTGACAGCAATGGATCGTCCATGGTTTTTGTGGTGGCTGCGAACCAAGGAACAAAAGAAAATCTTTCAAAATCCTGCTTTGAAATGAGTCCATCCCTCAGCATTCCCGCCAATTCTTCGTTAAATAATTTCTTCGCGTCAGCTTGACTAAGTATCTCGTTTTTATATATTGGGTATATTCCGCATGTTTTGGGTGCGTTTTGCGCCCCCTTCTTTTCGGGCGCAATAGAGGGTTGCTTCGGCGCGGCCCCAGCTCCCACCTGCTTAACCTTGACGGGTTCCTTCGATGCCCCGCCGCCCTCATCCGTCCAACGCCCATGGTCATCTCGCGGCTGGTCAGGGCTGTACTTCGCCAGGTTGTCATTGGCCCGCGCCAGCCGGACAGCGGCGTCCCAATCCAGATCGGACAGACGCAGGTGCACGGCGCGGATCATGGCCTGGGGCAGGTCGCCCCGGTTCAGCGCGGCGGCAATCTTGGTGAGGCCAGGCAGGATGGCGGCATTCGGCTCCGCGCCAGCGTAGGCGCGCTTCAGCAACACAGCCACTTCGGCCGCTGAACGGGCATGGAAGCCACCGGCGCCCTTGGCCAGCAGGGGCACGCCGGCCAGGGCCAAGCCCTCGGCCGTACAACTGAGGCCCAGGGCGCCAGGACCATTGCTCAGGCGATATCGACGCTGCCAACCGTCCATGCTTGCTCTCCCTGTTAAAGGAAGAGCACTATATGTTCTTATTTTGTTCTAGTCAACTTATGCGCGAACCCGCAGGTCACCTCAAGCGCGCCACTACTCCCGCGCCAACTCCGCCGCGATGTTGGCCAAGGCGCCGGGGGAGTCCTGCCGGGACAGGAACAGGAAGTTGTTCACGTAGTCGCCAAACTGGCTGCGGGCCAGGCCCGGGCGGTAGTCCGCGATGTCCTCCGGCCGCTGCATGGTCACCGCGTCGAAGGCGTCCAAGGTGCGCAGCTGGCCGCGATAGAGGAAGTAGCCCTGGTAATCGATGGCATCGAAGAAGCGGGCGATGCGGTCGATGGACCCACGTGAATGGCGTTCCTCGATCTCCACCAGGATGCGGGGGTGGGAGCGGGCGATGGTTTGCCGGCTGCCCTCCAGCACCGCTTCCTCATGCCCCTCGACATCGATCTTGATGAAGGCGACGTCGCCGGAATAGACGGCGTCCAGGGGGGCCGAGGTCACCTTGATCTCGCGCTGCGCCGGCTGATCGGCCAGCGCCGTGGGCGACAGGGTGGACAGGCCGGTCTCCGCCAGCCCCCCCACCAGGGGGATGTGCAGGCGGGCGATGCCGGAGGAGTGGGACAGCGCCGTGGGATAGACCACGACATTATCACCGAACTTGGCCGCCAGGCGGTCCGCCAGCCAGGGCACAGGCTCGAACGCATAGACGCGCCGGGCATAGGGCCGCATGAAGTGGATGTAGCAGCCTTCGTTGGCGCCCACGTCGATGGCATCGCGCCCGGGTTCGCACAGATGGCGCACCAGGCGGGTTTCGGATTCACCGAAATGCTCGAAATACTTGTGTTCAAGCCACAGCATCATCGGCGTGGGACAGACGGTGCGAACCAGTTGTTTCGCACCCCGTCTCAGCGCACCGGGGATCATTCGGCCACCTCCTCCGCGAAGGACGCTGCCGGCTGGGGCCGGGACACAAGGGACTGGACGACGCTCTTCAGGGCGTCCCGGCTCTGCCGTATCAGCAGGAAACTGAGCCCGGCGGTGAGGATACCCACCGCCGCGGCCACGGCCAGCGCCACCAGGGGGGCCACCAGCAGGCTGTCGGGCATCACACCATGCCGTGCGACCCAGACGACGCCGGCCACCGCCAGCGAGGCCCACACCGAGGGCATGATACGGACATAGAGATCACGCTGGGTCACCGGCCCATGGACGGCCGCCAGGTAGAAGCAGACCGGCAGGCGCACCACCAGGCCCATCGCGGCATAGGCGGCGGCCACGCCCACCGCCCCGAAGGGGATGCCGGCGACGAAGGAGGCCACGGCCAGGCCCACATCGATGGCGGTGGCCCGCAACAGGTCGCTCGGGCGCCCCTGGGGCAGGTAGATCAGGCCGGCGGTCATCAGGGTGGGCTGGACGGCGGCCACCAGAGCGAAACAGGTGATGAGGGGCGACATCGCCTCCCACTTCGGGCCAAACAGCAGGTCGGTCACCCAGTCGGACGCGACGGCGGCACCCGCGGCGGCCGGCATGGTCACCATGGCCACCCGCTCGATCAGGACACCGAAGGCCCGGCGGAAGCGGTGAGGTTCGTCCACCAGGCGGCTCAACGCCGGCATGGCGACGGAATAGAGCGGGGCGTTGATGCTGTTGATGGGCACCAGCACCAGACGCGCCGCCCGCTCGTAGAGGCCCAAGGTCGCCGCACCGAACAGGCGGCCCACCAGGATCTGGTCGATGCTGCGGCCCAGGGTCGACAGGATGCCGCAACCGGAAACCGACAGGCCGAAGCCCAGCAGGCCCGGGATGCCCGGCGTGCGCCGCGGCGGCGACGGGCGCCAGCGGCACAGCGCCCAGCACCCGGCCATCACCAGGAAGGGGGCGGTCACGCGCTGCGCCACCAGGGCCCAGTAGCCCCACCCCTGAAAGGCGAGGACGACGGCCACGACGAACGCCAGCAATTCGCTGCCCGTCTCGACGATGGCGATGGCGGAGAAGCGCATCTGCCGGCGCAGCAGGGCCCAGTGCTGGACCGTGGCGCCGCTCATGACGAATCCCAGCGCCAGCCAGCGGGTGACAGGCACCAGGTTGGGCTGCCCGTAGAAGCTTGCGATCGCCGGCGCGCCCACCGCCAGGCAGGCGGCGATCAGGCAGCCGGCGCCGGTGTTGATCCAGAACAGGGCGCTGACCTGGTCGTGGGTGATGTCCGTGCGCTGCATGGTGGCGGCGGACAGACCCAGTTCCTTCACGATTTCGAATAGGGCGGTCAGGGCGCCCACCATGGCGATGAGACCGAACTCCGCCGGGGCCAGCACACGGGCCAGCACGATGACGGAGCCGAACTGGGCCACCAGCTTCACCAGCTGCGCGGCCATCATGATGGTGCCCCCACGGGTCGCCCGGCGGCCGATATCGCCAACCAGGTGATCGGTATTCAGATCGCCGTTCCGATCACGCATTAACACCTCTCACCGGCGGCCCGACACGCGGGCGGCCGTTGCTGGGATGGGGAGCCAATGCCCGGCCCGGCAAGGGCAATCACCGGGCCGGGCATCGGCAGCGGCGGCCGGATCCCGGGGGGTATGGTGGGCACTGGCCGCCGCAGGGACGTCCGTTGTCAGGCGAGGACAGCGGGCGCGCCCCGTACCGAGCCGATATTTTCCACGTACCAGCGGTAGGTCTGGGCAAGGCCGTCGTCGATGGACGTCGGCGCCCGCCAGCCCAAGGCCTCAAGCCGGCTGTTGTCCATCACCTTGCGCGGCGTGCCGTCGGGCTTGCCGCGGTCATGGACGATGCCGCCCTGGAAACCGACGACCCGACAGATCCGTTCCGCCAATTCGGCAATGGAAACCTCCTGGCTGCTGCCCAGGTTCAGCGGCTCCTCCTCGGAATAGTGCTTCATGACGAAGACCATGCCGTCGGCGGCGTCGTCGACGTACAGCAGCTCGCGCAGCGGCGTGCCGCTACCCCAGATTTCCAGGGACTTGGCCCCCTCGATTTTGGCCTTGTGGGCCTTCACCATCAGGGCCGGCACGACATGGCTGCCCATCAGGTCGAAGTTGTCGCCGGGGCCATACAGGTTGGTGGGCATGACCGAAGTGAAGTCACAGCCGTACTGCCGCCGGTAAGCCTGGCACAGCTTGATGCCGGCGATCTTGGCGATCGCGTACCACTGGTTCGTGGGTTCCAGCGGGCCGGTCAACAGCGCCTCCTCCGGGATGGGCTGGGGCGCCATGCGCGGATAGATGCAGGAGGAGCCCAGGAACAGCAGCTTCTCCACGCCCGAGCGATGGGCGCTGTCGATGACGTTGCCCTCGATCATCAGGTTGTCGTAGAGGAACTCCGCCGGCCGGCTGTCGTTGGCGTGGATGCCGCCGACATGGGCGGCCGCCAGGAAGACGGCGTCAGGACGCAGATCCTTCATCCACTTGTCCACCTGGCTGCCGGACCGCAGGTCGCAGTGGTGGCGGCCCACGGTCAGGATGTCGCACCCCTCCCGCTCCAGCCGCCGCACCAGGGCGGAGCCCACCAGGCCGCGGTGACCCGCGACCCAGACGCGTTTATTGCGCAGCTCGTAAGGGGGCTTGTGCATCGTGCTGTCCTTCCCACTGCTTGATGGGTGTGTGATCCAGAAGGGCGCGATCGGCGTTCACCATCTCGAACACCAGCTCCTCGAAGGCGATGCGGTGCTGCCAGCCCAGGACCGTCTTCGCCTTGGTCGGATCGCCCAGCAGGAAGTCCACCTCCGCCGGGCGGTAATAGGCGGGGTCGACCGCCACCAGCACCTTGCCCGTCCGCCGGCAGTAACCGCGCTCGTTGATGCCCTCCCCCCGCCACACCAGGGGACGACCGATGCAGTGGAAAGCCAGTTCCACGAACTCGCGCACCGAATGGGCCTCGCCGGTGGCCAGCACGTAGTCGTCGGGCTTGTCCTGCTGCATCATCAGCCACATGCCCTCGACGTAGTCGCGGGCGTGGCCCCAGTCGCGGCGGGCCTCAAGGTTGCCGAGGTAGAGACAGTTCTGCAAGCCGCGTTCGATGGAGGCGACGGCGCGGCTGATCTTGCGGGTGACGAAGGTCTCACCGCGCTCCGGCGATTCGTGATTGAACAGGATGCCGTTGGAAGCGTGCATATTGTACGCCTCGCGGTAGTTCACCGTGATCCAATAGCCATACATCTTGGCCACCGCGTAGGGGCTGCGCGGATGGAAGGGCGTCGTCTCCGACAGCGGCTCGCTGCTGATGCCGCCGTAGAGTTCGGAGGTCGACGCCTGGTAGAAGCGCACGTCATCCTGCATCTTCAGCAACCGCACCGCCTCCAGCAGGCGCAGCGTGCCGGTGGCGTCGACATTGGCGGTATATTCCGGCATCTCGAAGCTGACGGCCACATGGCTCATGGCCGCCAGGTTGTAGATTTCCGTCGGCCGCGTATCGGCGATCAGCCGGGTCAGCGCCAGACTGTCCGTCATGTCGCCATAGTGCAGCGAGAACTCGAAGCCACCCTCGTGCCGGTCGCGGTAAATATGGTCCAGCCGGTCGGTGTTGATGGATGACGAACGGCGCTTCAGGCCGTGGACCACATATCCCCGGGCCAGAAGGAACGAGGCCAGGTACGACCCGTCCTGGCCGGTGATACCCGTGATCAACGCGGTTCTATTCGACATAGGCTGCTCCGTTCATCAAAGGGTTGGACGCTGTTCTCAGCAAAATCCTGGGGTTTTGGTGGTGGGGTTCTTGTTCTGTGGGCGCCCCTTCGCCCGCCGCCGGGAGCGGCACCGGCCGTCCCGTCACGGGAACAGCACGGCACGCGCGACGCGGTCCCAGTTGTAGGTTTCCAGCACGTTGTTCTGGCCGCGGGCGCCCATGACCGCCAGGCGCTGCGGATCGGACACGGCATGGACGATGAGGTCGGCCAGGTCGCCGGGGTCGGCCCGGGCCGCCAGAAAGCCGTAGCGGCCGTCGCCGGTGATCTCCGGCAGGCCGTTGCGCATCAAGCCCAGCACAGGGGTGCGGGAGATCAGCGCCTCCAGGTACACCTGGCCCCACGGGTCGTTCAGCATGGGCTGCACCAGCAGGGACGACCGGCGGTACAGCTCTTGCAATTCCGCCCAGGGCAGGCCGGAGCGGAAGTCGATGGCCGGATGCGCCGGCACCTGGTCGCGCACCGAGGGGTCGGCCACGATGGTCAGGGTCAGGTCGGGGCGGCGCATCAGGGCCTGCTGAAAGGCCTCAACCACCAATTCGCCGCCCTTTTCCCGGAAGAGATGCTTGCAGACGAACAGCAGCCTGGGCTTGGCGTAATCCTTGGGGCCGATATAGGGCTTGATGTCGCCCATGCCCGATCCCACGGCCGTCACGCGGGCCGCCGGCACGCCATAGTGGGCGATGATGTGGTCACGGACATACCGTCCGAAGGTGAAGACATGATCGACGCTGTGCAGCGACCGGCGTTCCAGATCCTCATAGGCCGCCAGCGCGCGCGCGCTGTAGCCGGCGATGTCGGGACGGTGTTGCGCCGCCAGCGCCCAGGTGTGGTCGCAGTAGAGATAGTGGTGGACGCGGTGCGCCCTGTCGTACATGGGGTCGGCGGTGGCCTGCTCCTCCACCGCGGGCAAGTCCAGGGCACCGGTGTGGATGATATGGCGGGTCCCGCGCTGGGCCGCCTGGGCGGCGAGCTGGCGGGCCAGATGCCGCCGGGCCGGGGCGGCGCGGTAGAGCTGTTCCGACGTCATCAGCCTGCCGTAGCCACCCATCATGTGGCGCGCGGCCAAACCCATCTTGAAGGTCTTGGACAGATGGGGATGGAAGCCCTCCACCGTCACGCCCAGCTTCTCCAGCGCCACGCCCAGGTTGCGCGGCGCGCCGGACCAGGTGCGGGGGCTGCTGGGGTCGCCGAACACCGAGGTGATGGCGACACGGTCGAAGCGGCGTCCCTCCTCCTCCCGGGGGGCGGGCGCCAGGGCGGGGACCGAGGCCGGGGATTGAACGGGCGCTGCCTCGCCTGAGAACGCGCCGAAGGCCGGCGGCGGCTGTGGCGGGCGCCCGGATTGGGACATGGGGATGTGCGCAGCCACGGCCTTGGTCTCTCCCGTCGGTGGGTCCAGTCGCATCCAGTGGGCAAGACGGTTGGGGGAAAGGCGCTGGGGGAACCTGCCGGCCAAAAGGACGTTTGGGCACAGGCGGCTTCCAGGACCGAACCCACCGGGACCAAGCCCACGGGATGTCGTGATTGAAATCAAACAAATCCGACCGCACCACCGCCAGTGACCAACCTGTGACCGGTAACCTCTAGCTGCCACGCTCCAGTCACAGGGCCTTCATTTGTGGAAAAAAGGCATACGCCCTTTAATGAATAGGGATCCCTGTTTTGTCACAGCACGGATTTCCCGCGCCAGGCCATGATCAAATACTTCGCAATGACCGCAAATGGGTACGCCCCCGTGTCGTCAAGAACTCCCAGCGCTGCAATCATCGATAACAGTATGGCCGGCGCCGCCCCGTCGACTTCACCGGACAGCACGATTCAAAGCGTGGCGGGCGCTGAAGCGGTGGCCGACTGGATAGGCCATCGCGGTGCTTCCCACCCCCGCGATCCCGGGCCCGACCCCTCGGGAAAAGCCGGCCTGGTGTTCCTGACCCAGGACATCACCGACGTCAGCACCATCAAGCGGGTGCGGGAGTTCCTGGACAACGGCCTGCCCGTCCTGGTCCTGGGCTTTGAGCGGGAACGGTACAACAGCGGCTACCGCCCGCCGTGGCCCCATGTCCTGCTGGGCCGCACGGTGGACGGCAAGTACGCCCATCGCCTGCAGGCCCTGGTGGGCGCCTTGCGTGTCATCTTCCGCATCCGGGCGCGCGTGACCGACGCCACCATCCTGTATGCCCGTAACATCGACCAGTTGCTGCTGGCACTGGTGATGAAGCTGTTCATCAGCCGACGGGCGGACGTGGTGTACGAGGTGTTGGACATCCAGCCCATGTTCGTGGCCCACGGCCTGCGCTCCATCCTGCTGCGCCTGGTGGAACGGCTGTGCCTGACCCAGGTGAAATTGCTGGTCCTGTCCTCCCCCGGCTTCCATCGTCACTACTTCGCGCCTATGCAAAAGTTCCCCGGCCCCTGGCTGCTGGTGGAAAACAAGCTGCCCCGCCCCGGCCTTCCCGACAGGCCCAAGCCGGCACCGGCGTCCGTGTCTCCCGCCCAGCCTTCCGGCACCCGTCCCCTGATGCCGCCCGACCGCCCCTGGGTCATCGGCTATTTCGGCCTGATCCGGGGTGAGCAGACGGTGGACCTGATGCACCGCCTGGCCCAGCGCCTGCCCGACCGCCTGCAAATCCGCTTCCGTGGCGTGCTGACCACGGTCGACGAGAAGCGCTTTTTCAAGACGCTGGGGGCTTGCCCCAACATCCTCTACGGCGGCCGCTACGACCATCCCGGCGACCTGGCGGACATGTATGCCGAGGTGGATTTCGCCTGGGCGCTGGATTTGGAGAACACGCGGCACAACTCGCGCTGGCTGCTGCCGAACCGCTTCTACGAGGCGGGCTATTTCGGCGTGCCCTGCCTCAGCGTCCAGGGTTTCGAGGTCGACCGCCTGGTGCGCCGCCATGACGTGGGATGGGGCTTCGACCAACCGCTGGAGGACAGCATGGTCCGCTTCTTCCAGACGCTGACCGTGGAGGAGTACGAGCGCAAACGCCGGCGCCTGCTGACCCTGCCGGATGAAACCTTCGTCGCCGGTGAGGAGATACGGGCCCTGTGCCGCTTTTTCGCCCGGCGGATTCCGGTCCCGCCGAAAAGGCCACCCATTGAAGAGGGGATGCGACCCCATCCCGCCTCCTGACCACGCTGATCAAAATTCCCGGAGGGCCGAGGCCCAGACGGGAACGAACCACGAAGGGACAAGGCGATGAGTGATACCGTGGTGGTGACCGGCGGCGCCGGCTTTATCGGCAGCCATGCCTGCAAGGCGTTGGCCCAGGCGGGCTTCGCACCGGTGACCTACGACAATCTGAGCCGCGGGCCGCGCAAAGCGGTGCTGTACGGCCCGCTGGAGGTTGGCGACATCGCCGACCATGCGCGGCTGACGGCGGTGCTGCGCGACTATGACCCCTGCGCCGTCATGCACTTCGCCGCTTACGCCCATGTCGGCGAGTCGGTGTCGGACCCGTTGCTGTACTACCGCAACAACGTGTCGGGGTCGATCGGCCTGCTGGAGGCCATGCGGGACGCCGGCGTCGGCAATCTGGTGTTTTCCAGCACCTGCGCCGTTTACGGCGTGCCCCAGCGGGTGCCCATCACCGAAGGCCATCCCCAGGCCCCCATCAACCCCTACGGCGCCAGCAAGCAGATGATGGAGCGCGTCATCGCCGACTGCGAACCCGCCTGGGGCCTGCGCGCCGTCATCCTGCGCTATTTCAACGCCGCCGGCGCCGACCCGGACGGCGACCTGGGCGAGAACCACGACCCCGAGCCACACCTGATTCCCAACGTGCTGGACGCCGCCCTGGGCCGCAAGGACGGGCTGACGGTCAATGGCGCCGACTATCCCACGCCGGACGGCACCTGCATCCGCGACTACATCCATGTCAGCGATCTGGCCGACGCCCATGTCCTGGCGCTAAAACACCTGCTGGACGATGGGCCGTCCATGGCCCTGAATTTGGGCAACGGCAGCGGCTATTCCGTGCGCGAGGTGATGGAGGCGGCGGAACGGGTGACGGGCCTGCCCATCCCCTGGCAGGTGGGGCCCCGCCGTCCGGGCGATCCGCCGGCCCTGGTGGGCGACGCCACCCAGGCCCGGCGCATCCTGGGCTGGACCCCGGAACGCAGCGACCTGGAGGTGCAGATCGCCGATGCCTGGCGCCGACGCCTGCGCGAGTTGCGGGCGCCCGGGGATGCCGGCGTGGCCGCGAGCGAAGCACCCGCGCGCAAAACCGCCTAAGCGGTTTCGACGAACCCCTCCCGCACCACCACCGGCCAGGGCAGCAGCCCCTGGCCGGGGCAGGGGCCAGCCACACAGCGGCCGGTGTCGATGTCGAACAGGGCGCTGTGCCAGCCGCAGCGGATGACGTCGCGGCCGGTCAGGTCCTGGCTCAGATAATCGTCCAGCGTGAAAGCCAGGGGCACCCCGGCATGAGGACAGCGGTCGACGTAGCCGTGGATCGCATCGCCCCGCCGCACCACGAAGCCGTGGAAGCGGTCGCCCTTGACCTCCAGCACGAAGTTGCGGGCACCCAAGGTCGCCAAGTCATCCGCCGCGCACAACCGCACCCCCGCCGGGGTCTTGGTCAGGCGCGGACGGATGCCGCCCGCCTCGGGCCGCCCGCCCCCGTCCGTCAACGCACGGCCTTCAGCGACTGGATGAGCTGCGGCACCGTGGCCAGCGTCAGGCCGGCCAGGTTCACCCGGCCCGACCCCGCCATGTAGACGGCGTGGTCGCGCCGCAGGATGCCCACCTGCTCCCCCGACAGGGGCAGCAGCGAGAACATGCCGCGCTGGCGGCCCAGGAAGGCCAGGCTGGGATCACCGGCGGCCAGGGCCTGGCGCACCTGGTTGATGCGCGCGCGCATGCCGTCCAGCTCCGCCCGCCAATTGGCGGTCAGACCGGCATCATCCAGGATGATGCGCACCAGGGCCGCGCCGTGATCCGGCGGCATGGACCAGTTGGCCCGCGCCAGCGACAGGATGTTGGAGCGGATCAGCTCCGTCCGCGCCGGCGTGGCGGCCTTGACGTACAGCGCGCCCACGCGATCACGATAGACACCGAAGTTCTTGTCGCAGGAATAGGCCAGCAGGGCGTCGGGCACGGCGTCCAGCACCAGGCGAGCGCCGGTGGCGTCCTCCTCCAGCCCATCGCCCAGTCCCTGATAGGCCAGGTCGATCAGAGGGATCAGGCCGCGTTCGGCCACCAGCCGCGCCACCGCCCGCCACTGGTCCAAATCCAGGTCCGCGCCCGCAGGGTTGTGGCAGCAGCCGTGCAGCAGCACGATGTCGCCGGCGGCGGCACCCTTCAGAGCCTCCACCATCTCATCGAACAGCACCGTCTGGGAGGCCTGGTCGTAATAGCGGTAGGTGGCGACGGCCAGGCCGGCGGCGGCCATGATGGGGGCGTGGTTGGGCCAGGTGGGCGTGCCCAGCCAGACCTTGACGCCAGCCCCCTTACCGTTCGCCTGGGCCGCCGCGATAAGTTCCGCCGCCAGGCGCAGGGCGCCAGTGCCGCCCGGGGTCTGCACCCCGGCCAACCGATCCGCCGGCACGGCCTTGCCAAAAACGATGGGCTGCAGCAGTTCGGTGTAGCGGATGTCGCCTTCCGGCCCCAGATAGCTCTTGCTGTCCTGGGTTTCCAGCAGCCGGGCCTCCGCCGCCTTGACCGCGCGCAGCACCGGGGTCGCCCCCGTCTCATCACGATAGACGCCCACGCCCAGATCCAGCTTCTGCGGACGGGGGTCGTCGCGGTAGAGACCGATCAGGGACAGGAGGGCGTCGGCGGGCTGCTGCTTCAGGGCATCGAACAGCGTCGAACCATCAAATGGCGTCGGGGCGGACATCTTGGAAGACTCCCTTGGGGGGCTGGCCGCTCCCATCGGCGGCGGCCCATATCGTTGCTGAATGATTTTATGCGAAACCTGTGACAATGTCCTTTCATTGGCGCGACCAGGTTGGCAGTTCTGGGAAGCGTATTCCGCAGGGTGTCAAAAAATGAAATACCTTGATCAGTTCGATGAAATCGATCACCGCATCCTGCGCGCCCTGCAACGCGACGCCAGCTTGAGCCATGCCGCCTTGGCGGAGGAGGTCGGCGCCTCCCCCGCCTCGTGCTGGCGGCGCATCAAGGCGCTGGAAGGCGCCGGCGTCCTGGGACCCGCCGTGCGCCTGGTCAACGCCGCCAAGGTGGGCCGGGGGGTCAGCGTCATGTGCCAATTGCGCATGAAGACCCATGCCACCAAGGACCGGCAGGAGTTCGAGGCCTTCATCCAGACGCGTGGCGAGATCATGGACTGCCACAGCATGTCGGGTGAATGGGACTATCTGCTGCGGGTCGTCGTGGCCGACGTCGCCAGCTATGAGCGCTTCCTGATGCGGGAATTGCTGGCCCATCCGGCGGTGGCCGCCGCCGCCTCGCACTTCGCCTTGAGCCAGGTGAAATACACCACCGCCCTGCCGATCTGATCGGACTGTTTCCAGAAGGGCGCTTTGGCGGAAGAACCTTTCACCGCCCTGGGGTTGCGCCCCGGCGATTGAAAGGTTTTCACGCCGTCCGTGGCGTATCCTTATCAGGGGCCGGAAACGGCGGCGTTTATCCATTTGACAAGCGCTGAAGATCATTCCTTATATCGTTTCAAATGAAACGATCTGGCGGAGGTGCCGACCCATGACTCAGCGATCCATGCCCAGGGACACCCCTTTCGAGACCATGAGCGGTTTCGCCAACAGCTTCGCGACCGAGGCCGTGCCCGGCGCCCTGCCGGTGGGCCGCAACTCCCCCCAAAAGACGCCCTTCGGCCTGTATGCGGAGCAGCTGTCGGGCAGCGCCTTCACGGCACCGCGCACGGAGAACCGACGGTCCTGGCTGTACCGGCTGCGCCCCACCGCCAGCCATGCGCCGTTCAATCCCTACGAAAGGGCGGGCCTGCTGCGCTCCGGCCCCTTCGATGAGGTGCCCCCCACGCCCAACCGCCTGCGTTGGGATCCGCTGCCCCTGCCGGACGCCCCCACCGACTTCGTCGATGGGCTAGTGACCTACGGCGGCAACGGCGACGTCGGTACAGGCAACGGCATCGCCATCCACCTCTACGCCGCCAACCAGCCCATGGCATCAAGGGTGTTCTACAACGCGGACGGCGAACTGCTGCTGCTGCCGCAGCAGGGCCGCCTGCGTCTGGAGACGGAGCTGGGCCGGCTTGAGGTGGCGCCAGGAGAGATCGCGGTGGTGCCGCGCGGCGTGCGCTTCCGCGTCCTGCTGCCGGACGGCACCGCCCGGGGCTATGTCTGCGAGAATTACGGCGCCCTGTTCAAGCTGCCCGATCTGGGACCCATCGGCGCCAACGGCCTGGCCAACCCGCGCGACTTCCTCACCCCCGTCGCCTGGTTCGAGGATGTGGATGAGCGCACGGAGGTGGTGCAGAAGTACCAGGGCCGCCTGTGGACCACGACGCTGGACCACAGTCCCCTGGACGTGGTGGCCTGGCACGGCAACCTGGCGCCTTACAAATATGATCTGGCGCGGTTCAACACCATCAACACCGTGTCCTTCGACCACCCCGACCCGTCCATCTTCACCGTGCTGACGGCCCCGTCGGAAATCGCCGGCACGGCCAATTGCGACTTCGTCATCTTCCCGCCGCGCTGGATGGTGGCGGAGGACACGTTCCGCCCGCCCTGGTTCCATCGCAATATCATGAATGAATTCATGGGCCTGATCCACGGCGCCTATGACGCCAAGGCCGGCGGTTTCGCCCCCGGCGGCGCCTCGCTGCACAATTGCATGAGCGGCCATGGCCCCGACCGCACCAGCTATGAGCGGGCGGTGACGGCGGACCTGAAGCCGCACAAGATCGAGAACACCATGGCCTTCATGTTTGAAAGCCGCTGGGTCATCCGTCCCACCCGTTTCGCCACCGAAACCCCGCTGATGCAGTTGGATTATGACGACTGCTGGGCCGGATTCGCCAAGGCCGACTTGCCCCGATGAGCCCCCCTGTGATGAAGACCGCCATGATCGATGAGACCCACAATCCCAGCCTGACCAGCTGGGTCGGCAGCGCCAACGGCCATTCCGACTTCCCCATCCAGAACCTGCCGCTGGGCGTGTTCAGCGCGGGAAGCGAGCTGCCGCGCGGCGGTGTGGCCATCGGCGACATGATCCTGGATCTGGCCAAGGCCGGCCGCTCCGGCCTGCTGACCGGCGACGCGCAGGACGCCGCCATCGCCGCCAGCGGTCCGACACTGAACCCGTTGCTGGCGCTGGGCGCGGGTCCCCGCCGGGCCTTGCGCCGTCGGCTGTCGCAACTGCTGGCCACCGGCAGTGACGACCGGCGCATCGTGGAAGGCCTGCTTTACCCTGCCGAGAACTGCACCTTGCACCTGCCGGCGGCCATCGGCGGCTACACCGATTTCTACGCCGGCATCCATCACGCGCTGAATGTCGGCCGCCAGTTCCGCCCGGACAACCCGCTGCTGCCCAACTACAAGCATGTGCCCATCGGCTATCACGGCCGAGCCTCCAGCGTGCGCGTGTCGGGGGCCGACGTGCGGCGCCCCAACGGCCAGCGGAAGGCGCCCGATGCCGAGACCCCGACCTTCGGCCCCAGCCAACGCCTGGACCTGGAGTTGGAACTGGGCATCTGGATCGGCCCCGGCAACGACCTGGGCAGCCCCATTCCCATCGGTGAGGCCGACAGCCACATCGCCGGCTTGAGCCTGCTCAACGACTGGTCCGCCCGCGACCTGCAGGCCTGGGAATACCAGCCGCTGGGCCCCTTCCTGGCCAAGAACTTCCTGACCACCGTGTCGCCCTGGATCGTGACGGCGGAGGCGCTGGCCCCGTTCCGCACCCGCCAGCCGGCACGCGGCGCCGACGATCCCCGGCCCCTGCCCTATCTCTGGGACGAGACTGACCAGGATCGCGGCGCCTATGGCATAGCGCTGTCGGTGCTGATCCGCACGACCAGGATGCGCGAGGAGGGCCAGGCGCCCCATCGTCTGGGCACCGGCCCCGCCACCAACCTCTATTGGACGGCGGCGCAGCTGGTGGCCCACCACACCTGCAACGGCTGTGACCTCAACCCCGGCGATCTGCTGGGCACCGGCACCATTTCCACCCCCGACGACAGCGGCGTGGGTAGCCTGCTGGAGCTGTCACGGGGCGGCAAGGCGCCCATCACCCTGCCCAACGGCGAGACGCGCGCCTTCCTGGCCGATGGCGATGAGTTGATCCTGGCCGGCCGGGCGGTGGCCGACGGCTATGTCGCCATCGGCTTCGGTGACTGTCGTGGCCAGGTGACCCCCGCCCTCGCCCTTTGAGAAACCGGACCCTGTGAGGAAAACGACCATGACACGGAAAGTCATCATCACCGGCGGCGCCGGGATTCTGGGCGCCGCCGTGGCCCAGGCCTTCCTGGCGGCCGGCCATCAGGTCGCCGTCGTCGACCACGCGCCAGCACCCGCTGCCGCGACGGACGGGTTGGTGCATATTGGCGGGGTGGATCTGACCGACGGGGCCCAAGCCCAGAGCGCCTTCGACCAGGCCAAGGCCAGCCTGGGCGGGGCCGACGTCCTGGTCAACGTGGCCGGCGGCTTCCGCTGGCAGACGGTGGCGGACGGCGACCCCGCCGTGTGGGAAAAGCTGTTCGCCGTCAACGCCCGCACCTGCCTGAACATGTGCCGGGCCGGCGTCACCGGGCTGTCCGATGGCGGGGCCATCGTCAATGTCGGCGCGGCGGCGGCGGAGAAGGCGGGCGCCGGCATGGGCGCCTATGCCGCGTCCAAGGCCGCCGTGGCCCGCCTGACGGAAAGCCTGGCCGTCGAACTGGGCGGGCGCATCCGCGTCAACGCCGTGCTGCCCCTGGTCATGGACACGCCGCAGAACCGGGCGGACATGCCGGACGTCGATCCCAAGGCGTGGACCGCCACGGCGGCAGTGGCCGACGCCATCGTCTTCCTGGCCAGCCGGGCGGCCCGCGCCATCAACGGCGCCCTGGTCCCCGTCACCGCCCCCACCCCCGACTGACCCCTTGCCGACTGACCCCTTTACCGACTGAGGAGGCCCACCATGGTTGCCCGCTTGACCGCCGCCGACCTTCCCCCCCTGCCCGGCTGGACCGTGACGCCGGAGGGCGACGCCCTGACGCGCCGCTGCGTCTTCACCGACTTCCGCGCCGCCTTCGGCTTCATGACGCAGGTGGCCCTGCTGGCGGAGAAGGCGGACCACCACCCGGAATGGTTCAATGTCTACAACCGCGTCGACATCCGCCTGACCACCCACGATGCCGGCGGTCTGTCGCAGCGCGACGTCGACATGGCCCTGGCCATCGACCGTTTGTTGCCGGTGCTCTGACCTTCCGGACATATTTGACAGGAGCGGACTTGCGCGGGAGGCTGGTTGGCGACTAGATGGTCGCCCGCCAACCAACCTGCCCCCGTGTGCCGCCGGTGAAAGTCCTGATCGCCGACACAGTTCATTTGAGCGACCCGGGCCATCTGGGCGACCCGGGCCGCATCGTCGAGGCGGACTTGATGGCCGCCGGCGCCACGCAGATCGTGCGCCTGGGCGCCGGCGAGCTATTGGCCGACGCCGTGCTGCGCGAGGCGCCGGATCTGGTGATCGTGGACATGGCCCGCCCCGACCGCGACGGCCTGGAAGACATCCGGGCCATCGCGCGCCACGCCCCGCGCCCCATCGTCATGTTCGTCGACCAGGACGACCCGGCCTTCATGGAGGCGGCGATCGAGGCGGGCGTCAGTTCCTACAACGTGGTCGGCGCCTCCCTGCCGGCGATCAAGCCGGTGGTGCAGGCGGCCGTGGCCATGTTCCGCCGCTTCCGCCAGGTGGAAACCAGCCTGCACAAGGCCGAGACCTCCTTGCGGGAGCGCGAGGCCATCGACCGGGCCAAGGCCCTGCTGATGCGCCAGCGCGGCATGACGGAGCCCGACGCCTACCGCTGGCTGCGCCGCCAGGCCATGGAGCAGAGCCGCAAGCTGGCCGCCGTGGCGGCCGAATTGGTGGCGGCCGACAAGAGCAAAGGAGGCGGGTCATGACCGTCGCGCATCCCGTCCGCATCGGCCTGCTGCGCCTGACCGACAGCGCCCCCGTCATCCATGCCCACACCGCCGGCCTGTTCGCCGCCGAGGGCTTGGACGTCACGCTGTCGGTGGAGCCTAGCTGGGCCAACCTGGCGGACAAGCTGTCCTACGGCCTGCTGGACGCCGCCATCCTGCTGCCGCCCCTGGTGCTGGCCATGGCGCTGGGCCTGCGCCCAGCGGCAGCCCCCCTGATCATCCCCATGAGCCTCAGCCAACATGGCGACGCGGTGACGCTGTCCAACACCCTGGCCGCCCCCATCCTGGCGGGCGGCCGGCCAACCGCCGCCGAGGCGGGGCGCCGGCTGGCGGCGGCGCTGCGCGGACGCCCCCGCGTCACGCTGTCGGTGGTGCACGCCTGGTCGCCCCACGCCCTACTGTTCAAAAGCTGGCTGCACGCCGCCGGCATAGACCCGCAGGCGGACGTGGATTGGGCCATCGTGCCCCCGGCCGACACCATCGCCGCCATCGAAAGCGGGCGTATCGACGGCTTCTGCGCCGGCGCCCCCTGGGGGGCGGTGGCGGCATCCGCCGGGGTGGGCCGCACCGTGGCCCTGTCGTCCGACATCATGCCGGGCCACCCGGAGAAGTGCCTGGCGGTGCGCGAGGCCTGGGCCGACCAGCATCCGGACGCCCTGCAAGACCTGCTGCGCGCCCTGCTGCACGCGGCGGCCGACTGCGCCGATCCGGCCAACGCGCCGGCCATCGCCGCCACCCTGGCCCAGCCCGCCTTCCTCAACCTGCCCGCCGAGATCATCGCCGCCTCCCTGCCCGGTGGCGCCCGCGATGGCGTGGGCCAGGACACCGACGTCTGCCGCTTCGGCACGCCCGAGGTCACCCGCCCCACCCTGGAACAAGCCCGCTGGTTCCTGGACCAGATGGCCCGCTGGCGCGACCTGCCGGCCAGCGGCGCCGAGGCGGAAGCTGTGGCCGCGCGCATCTACCGGCCGGATTTGTATGAGATTGCGGCAGTGCGGGCGGTGGGCGGCGTGTGAATGGAATCGTGGCCTACAGCTTAGCCGCGCTGTTTATCATTCAGGGTACTGCCGACTGCCTATGAGTGTTGGCCATGTCAGATGAGTAAGTCTTCCGGTGACCGTCATTCCAAGGTGCGGCAACGCATGAGCGAAGAACAGGCCGCCCGAGGGCAGGCTGAGAACCAAGCAGCCATCGCCGAGTGGAACGAGTTCATCGAGAAACATGGCCTTCCCTTGGCCAAGTACCGCTCATTCTGATCCCCGGCAGAGATTAAGAAAAGGCCGCGCCCGGGCAGGGTCGCGGCCTTCAGTTGTGGGGACGGGTCGAAAGGACGTGCGCCTCAGGCGCGGTGCACCGGCTGTTCCACCACGTGCCACGGGCCGGTCAGGTCGGTGCGGTATTCGTAGCGGATGATGCCCGAGGCGTAGTTAGGCTCCAGCAACAAGGTGGCCTTGTAGTTCTGCGGGATGACGGGGCCGATTCCGGCCTGCTTGGGCCAGTGGATCTCCGGCCAGCCGTTCAGGTCGATGCGGACCTTGGAGCCCGGGCCGATGACGGTTTCATAGATCAGCGTGCCGGTGACATGGGAGGCCACGTGGAGCGGCGGGTTGACGGCCTGGCTGACCACCGAGTGGCCGGTCACTTCCCGATTGGGGGTGTAGACCGTCAGGGTCAGGGTGTCGGTCGGGGCGCCGGGGGCGCCGCCGGAGATCAGCTCCAGGCGGAACAGGCCGGCCAGGGTGGTGGCTTCAGCTGTGCTCATGGTGGGATTCCTTCTGAAGAGTCTTATGGATTTGGTGGCTCGCCCCAGCGTGATCGTCTGCGGCGACGCACAACTATTGATACACACCACAGAAGGTTTAAATCGAATAAGTTTAAACCGTTTTAGTTGCAGACCTCATAAATTACCACTCCCGGATAGGTGTCACCCCCGCGCCAGCGACAGGATCAGCAGCACCAGCAGCACAAGCGCCGTGATCTTCCAGAAGCGCACCGGGTCGCGGTCGTGGAAGGAGCGGCGGCGGGAGGGCCGGGGGGCGGGGTGGGCGGCGCCGGCTTCCAGTTCCAGGGCGAATTCCAGGACGTCGCCGTGGCGGTCCGCCGGGTTGGCGGCCACGGCCTTCATCACCGAGAGATCCAGCCAGGTGGGCAGGTCGGGACGGCGCTGCTGCAGCGGCACAGGCGGACCGAAGCGGGGGCGCTGGAAGGGTTCCACCTCGCCATAGGGATAGCCGCCGGTGAACAGGTGATAGACGGTGACGCCCAGGGCGTAGAGGTCGGTGCGCTCATCCCCCGGCTCACCCGCCAGCAGTTCCGGCGCCATATAGCTGGGCGTGCCCGGGATCTGTTCGGCCGGGAAGTCCTCCATCCCCGGCAGCCGCACCACGCCCAAATCGATGAGGCGCAGGCCGCCCTGGCCATCGATGATCACGTTGTCCGGTTTGATGTCGCGGTGGATGATGCCGGCGCGGTGCAGGGCCGCCACCGCCTTGGCCAACTTCACCGACAGGCCCACGCCCTCCGCCATGCCGACGCGCGGCGGGGCCACCAACCGCTGGGCCAGGGTCTGGCCGGGGTAGTAGGGCATGACGGTGTAGAGCCGCGTCTGCCGGCCGGGCGGCACCTCCACCACCTCCCCCAGCCAGGGACTGCGCACCCGGGCGGCCACCCAACCCTCCCGCACGAAGGCCAGGCGGTAGACGGCGTCGGCCGCCACCGCCGGCTTGGGGAACTTCAGCACCAGGGGCGCCTCCCCACCCGTGGGCTCCGTCAGGAACAAGGCGCTGTAGCGCCCGTCGGACAACTGGCGGCCCAGGCGATAGCCATCGACCCGGTCGCCCGGCTTGGGCAGGGGCAGGATGGGCAGGTCCGCCGTATGGTCGGCCAGTTCATCCTGGTCGGCCGGCGGCAGGGCCAGGATGTCGATGACCAGGGCGGTGGCGTTGTCGTGGCTGCCGCCCGCCAGGGCCGCCGCCACCATCTCCCGCGCCGCGGCCTCCGGCGTCGGGTCGGCAGCGGCCAGGCGGGTCAGGTCGCGCGACGACAGGACGCCGTGCACCCCGTCGGTCAACAGCACCAGCCGGTCGCCCTCGCGCAGCGGCTCGGCGCTGTAGTCGGCGCGCAGCGCGTCCTCCAGCCCGATGGCACGGCGCAGGATGTGGCGCTGGTCCGGCCCGCTGTGCACGTGGTCCTCGGTCAGCCGGCTCAGCCGGCCATCGCGCAGGCGGTACAGGCGGGTGTCACCCACGTGCAGGATGTGGGCGCGCCGGTCGCGCAGGATGACGGCGGTCAGGGTGGTGGCCATGCCGGCACGGTCCGGATCGGTACGCCCCTGGGCGTGGATCCAGCGGTTGATCGCCTCCATCGCATGGGCAGCGGCCCGGCGGACACCCAGGGTCTCGCGTTCGCCCAGGTAGAAATCGATGAAGCCGCGCACCGCCAGTTCCGCCGCCACCCGGCCGCCCGGCGCGCCGGAGACGCCATCGGCGATGGCGGCCACCACCCCCTGGCGGCTGCGCTGCGTGGCGCCGCCCAGGCAGACGCCGACATAATCCTCATTGCGTGAGCGGCGGCCGGTCTCGCTGCACCAGCCCACGCGCAGATCGATCTGCCGCGCCCCCATCCCCATGCAAGCCCCCGAATGCCTAAATAATGACCATTTGCGCATCAGATCTTTCATATGCGCGAAAATTAGGCAAGCCTCCAACCGCAGCCCCGTTCAAAACCCCAGGTTTTCCGCGATTGCGAAATTGGCACGGCGGTTGCGAAGAAGATTACACGAGCAGGGGGCCAAAAGGTTCTTTTCTGCATCGGGGCGACCCCAACGGCGGGGTGGCCCCGCCTCCGGGATGACGCGATGACGCCTCATCCCCTGTGGTTCGATCGGCGGGTCAACGGCGGCCTGTCAGCGTCCGGTCTCCGGGCCCTACCCACCCTCCGCGGGGCGCGTTCGCCCCGTACCCCGATCCACCACCCCTTTCGGTGACAGGCGGCGCCTGTGTCTGGCAGCCCCGTCCCCAAAAGGCCCGCAGCCCTGCTGTCCGGAGGCATCCGATGAACAAGAGTTTCTTGAAGGCCGGTCATCTGCCCACCCTGTTCGCGGCGTTTCTCTATTTCGATATGAGCTTCATGGCCTGGGTCATCCTGGGCCCCCTGGGCGTGCAGATCGCCAAGGATTTGGGCCTGTCACCCGCGCAGAAGGGCCTGATGGTGGCCGTGCCGGTGCTGGCCGGCGCCTTCTTCCGCGTCATCAACGGCATCCTGGTGGACCACCTGGGGCCCAAGCGCACCGGTGTCCTGGCCCAGCTGGTGGTTATCGCCGGCCTGATCGCCGTCTGGTATTTCGGGGTGCACAGCTTCAACGCCACGCTGCTGACCGGCGCCATCCTGGGCGTGGCCGGCGCCTCCTTCGCCGTGGCCCTGCCGCTGGCGTCGCGCTGGTATCCGCCGGAACACCAGGGCACGGCCCTGGGCCTGGCCGGTGCCGGCAATTCGGGCACCGTGTTCGCCTCGCTCTTCGCGCCGGCCCTGGCGGTCGCCTATGGCTGGAACAACGTGCTGGGCCTGCTGGCCATCCCGCTGGCGCTGACGCTGGTGGTCTACACCGTGCTGGCCAAGGACAGCCCGGAATGCCCGCCGGCCAAGTCGTTCGCCGAATACCTGGCGGTGCTGAAGATCGGCGACGCCTGGTGGTTCATGTTCTTCTACAGCGTCACCTTCGGCGGCTTCGTCGGCCTCGCCTCCTCCCTCACCATCTACTTCAATGACCAGTATGGGCTGAGCCCGGTCGTCGCCGGCTACTTCACCGCGGCCTGCGTCTTCGCCGGGTCCCTGGTGCGGCCCATCGGCGGCGCCGTGGCCGACCGCATCGGCGGCGTCCGCTCGCTGACGGTCATGTACGCCGTCGCCGCCAGCGCCCTGGTGGTGGTCAGCTTCGCCCTGCCCCAGGCCTGGATGGCCCTGGCCGTCTTCGTCGTCGCCATGCTGGCGCTCGGCATGGGTAACGGCGCCGTCTTCCAGCTGGTGCCGCAGCGCTTCCGCAAGGAAATCGGCGTCATGACCGGCCTGGTCGGCATGATGGGTGGTGTGGGCGGCTTCTACCTGGCATCCAGCCTCGGCTACTCCAAGCAGCTGACCGGCGGCTACCAGGCGGGCTTCCTGCTGTTCGCCCTGCTGGCCCTGGCCGCCCTGGTGGGCCTGACCGGCGTGAAGCGCCGGTGGCGCACCACCTGGGGCTCCGCCGCCCTCAGCACCGCCCGCGTCTGATCCCGACACGTCAGATTTAGATTAGATCAAGGGAAGGGTTCCCCCATGGACACGCATATGCCCCCGCGCCAGAAGCTGGTGGTCGTCGGCAACGGTATGGCCGGAATGCGGACGGTGGACGAACTGCTGAAGCGCAACCCGCTGAAGTACGACATCACGGTCTTCGGCGCCGAACCACACGTGAACTACGACCGCATCATGCTGTCGTCCGTGCTGGCCGGCGAAAAGGACCTGGAGCAGATCGTCATCAACCCCCGCAGCTGGTACGACGAAAACGGCATCACGCTGATCACCGGCGACGCGGTGGTCGCCATCGACACCGCGGCCCGTACCGTGACCTCCGCCAGCGGCCGGGTGGTGGCGTATGACAAGGTGTTGCTGGCCACGGGGTCCCGGCCCATCGCCCCGCCCGTGCCGGGCCTGGACCTGCCCGGCGTCTGCGCCTTCCGCGACATCGCCGATGTCAACACCATGATCGCGGCGTCGGAACAGCATAAACGGGCCATCGTCATCGGCGGCGGCCTGCTGGGGCTGGAGGCCGCCAACGGCCTGTTGCGCCGGGGCATGCAGGTGGCCGTCGTCCACCTGATGGGCACCCTGATGGAACGCCAGCTGGACAAGGCGGCGGCCGAGCTGCTGCAGCGCGAGCTGGACGAGCGCGGCATGAACTTCTTCACCAACGGCCAGACCGAGGAGATCTTCGGCGAGGGCCGCGTGCAGGGCGTGCGCCTGGCCGATGGCCGGGAAATTCCGGGCGATCTGGTGGTGCTGGCCATCGGCATCCGCCCCAACATCGACCTGGCCCGCGCCTCGGGCCTGGCCATCAACCGCGGCATCGAGGTGGGCGACGACATGCGCACCTCCGTGCCTGAAATCTTCGCCGTGGGTGAATGCGTGGAGCATCGCGGCAAGACCTACGGCCTGGTTGCCCCGCTGTGGGACATGGCCAAGGTCTGCGCCGACCATCTGGCGCGCGAGGATGCCACGTCGGACTATGTCCCCGCCGCCATGGCCACCCGCCTGAAGGTCACGGGCATCGACGTCTTCTCCGCCGGCGACTTCATCGGCGACGAGACGACGGAGGAAGTGGTCTTCCGCGACGCCGCCCGCAACACCTACAAGCGCCTAGTGCTGCGCGACGACCGCCTGGTGGGCGCCGTGCTGTACGGCGACGCTCAGGACGGCGGCTGGTACTTCCAGCTGCTGCGCGAGGACAAGCCCCTGGGAGCCTTGCGCGACACCCTGATCTTCGGCCAGGCCTTCGCCACCCTGGCATCGGGCCAGCCGGCCGCCGACCCCACCGCCGCCGTGGCGGCCTTGCCCGATGAGGCCGAGATCTGCGGCTGCAACGGCGTTTGCAAGGGCAAGATCATGGGGGCCATCGCCGAGCATGGCCTGACCACCCTGGACGGGGTGCGGGCGCGCACCAAGGCGTCGGCCTCCTGCGGCAGTTGCACACCGCAGGTGGAACAGCTGCTGACCCTGGCGCTGGGCGACGCCTACGCCGCCAAGCCCGCTGGTGAAAAGCCGCTGTGCAAGTGCACCAGCCACAGCCATGACCAGGTGCGCCAGGCCATCACAGCGCAGGCGCTGCGCACCATGCCGGAGGTGATGCGGTCCTTGGGCTGGACCACGCCCGACGGCTGCCACGTCTGCCGCCCCGCCCTGAACTTCTACCTGCTGGTGGCCTGGCCCGGGGAGTATGTGGACGACCAGCAGTCGCGCTTTGTCAACGAGCGCATGCACGCCAACATCCAGAAGGATGGCACCTACTCCGTCATCCCGCGCATGTGGGGCGGCCTGACCACGGCCGATGAGCTGCGCGCCATCGCCGACGTGGTGGACAAGTACGACATCCCCACGGTGAAGGTGACGGGCGGCCAGCGCATCGACCTGCTGGGCGTGAAGCGCGAGCAGCTGCCCCATGTGTGGAAGGATTTGAACGACGCCGGCATGGTCTCCGGCCATGCCTACGGCAAGGCGCTGCGCACGGTGAAGACCTGCGTGGGGTCCGAATGGTGCCGCTTCGGCACCCAGGACAGCACCGGCATGGGCGTGAAGCTGGAACGCATGACCTGGGGCTCCTGGCATGCCCACAAGGTGAAGCTGGCCGTGTCCGGCTGCCCCCGCAACTGCGCCGAGGCCACCATCAAGGACTTCGGCGTCGTGGCGGTGGACAGCGGCTGGGAACTGCATGTCGGCGGCAACGGCGGCATCCACGTCCGCGCCACCGACCTGTTGTGCAAGGTGACGACGGAGGACGAGGTGCTGGAATACTGCGGCGCCTACCTGCAGCTGTACCGTGAGGAAGCCCGCTATCTGGAACGCACGGCCCCCTGGATCGAGCGGGTGGGCCTGGCCCACGTCGTCGACCGCGTCGTGAAGGATGAGGCCGGGCGCAAGGCGCTCCACGCCAAGTTCCTCCATGCCCAGAAATTCAGCCAGGACGACCCGTGGGCCGAGCGCGCGCCCGGCTCCCGCGCCGCCGCCCCCTTCCGCACCCTGGCCACGGTGGAGTGATGACGATGGACAGCGTTGGTACTGAAAGCCGCTGGGTCGAGGTCGGCATGGTCGAGGACGTTCCCCGCCAGGGCGCCCGCGTGGTCGCCACCCCCCGGGGGGACGTCGCCGTGTTCCGCACCCTGGACGATGCCGTCTTCGCCCTGGACGACCGCTGCCCGCACAAGGGCGGACCGCTGTCGCAGGGCACGGTGCACGGCCATGCCGTCACCTGCCCCCTGCACAACTGGGTGATCGATTTCAAGACGGGCGAGGCCTGCGCCCCGGATGAGGGCTGCGTCACCCGCATCCCCGTGCGGGTGCAGGACGGCCGCATCCTGCTGGCGATGGTGGCGTGATGCCGGAAGGTGTGACACATACCGCGCCGGAGGCGGCATCCGTCGCGGCCACCGGCACGGTGCGGTCCACCTGCCCCTATTGCGGCGTGGGCTGCGGCGTCGTCGCCAAGCCGGACGGCACGGTGGCGGGTGACATCAACCATCCCGCCAATCTGGGCCGCCTGTGCTCCAAGGGGTCGGCGCTGGCGGAGACGCTGAAGAATGACGACCGCCTGACCCAGCCGCTGATCGACGGCCGGGCGGCGGAGTGGGGCCAGGCCCTGGATCTGGTGGCGCAGCGCTTCCGCGCCACGATCGCCGAGCACGGCCCCGACAGCGTCGCCTTCTACGTCTCCGGCCAATGCCTGACGGAGGATTATTACGTCGCCAACAAGCTGATGAAGGGCTTCATCGGCAGCGGCAACATCGACACCAATTCGCGGCTGTGCATGGCCTCCTCCGTCGCCGGTCACAATCGCGCCTTCGGCGCCGACGTGGTGCCCGGCACGTACGAGGACCTGGAGCTGGCCGACCTGGTGGTGCTGGTCGGCAGCAATTCCGCCTGGTGCCACCCCGTGCTGCACCAGCGCCTGCTGGCGGCCAAGGCCAAGCGCCCTCTCCGCATCGTCGCCATCGATCCCCGCCGCACCGCCACCTGCGAGGACGCGGACCTGCACCTGGCGCTGCGCCCCGGCACCGACGTCGCCCTGTTCAACGGCCTGCTGGCCCACCTGGCCGACCAGGACGCGCTGGACCACGGCTGGATGGCCGCCCACACGGAGGGGGCGGAGGCCGCCCTGGCGGCGGCGAGCGCGGGGGCCGCCCAGACGGCGGAGATCACCGGGCTGGACCCGGCCGACCTCGCCCGTTTCTACGCCTGGTTCGCCGGCACCCCGCGCGTCGTCACCGTCTATTCCCAGGGCGTGAACCAGTCCTCCGTCGGGACCGACAAGGTCAACGCCATCATCAACTGCCATCTGGCGACGGGGCGCATCGGCAAGCCCGGCTGCGGCCCCTTCTCCATCACCGGCCAGCCCAACGCCATGGGCGGACGCGAGGTGGGCGGCCTGGCCAACCAACTGGCCGCCCACATGCGCTTCGACCAGCCCGAGGCCCTGGACCGCGTGCGCCGCTTCTGGCGGGCGCCGAACCTGGCGACCAAGCCGGGCCTGAAGGCGGTGGAGATGTTCGACGCCGTGCTGGACGGTCGCATCAAGGCCCTGTGGATCATCGCCACCAACCCGGCCGACAGTCTGCCCCGCGCCGCCCGCGTGCGCGAGGCGCTGCGCGCCTGCCCCTTCGTCGTCGTCTCCGACTGCTGGCCCAACGACACCACCGCGCTGGCCGATGTGGTGCTGCCCGCCGCCGGCTGGGGGGAGCGGGACGGCACCGTCACCAATTCCGAACGCGTCATTTCCCGCCAGCGCCCCTTCCGGCTGCCCCCCGGAGAGGCGCGGGCGGACTGGCGGGTGCTGGCATCCGTGGCCCAGCGCATGGGCTGGAAGGACGCGTTCTCATGGTCCAACTCCGCCGCCGTGTTCCGCGAGCATGCGGCGCTGTCGGGCTTCGAGAAGGGCGGCACCCGCCCCTTTGACATCAGCGGCCTGGCCATGCTGACCGACGGGCAGTATGACGCCCTGGCGCCCGTGCGCTGGCCCGTGCGCTGGGCGGGGGATGCGGGTGGGCGCCTGTTCGGGCAGGGCGGCTTCGCCACGCCGAACGGCCGGGGCCGCCTGGTGCCCACCCCCTTCCGCCCGCCCGCCACCCGCACGGACGAGGCCTATCCCCTGGTGCTGAACACCGGCCGCATCCGCGACCAGTGGCACACCATGACCCGCACCGGCCGCGTGCCCCGGCTGCTGGCCCACACCGGAGAGCCGCGCGCGGCCGTATCGCCCACGGACGCCGCCCGCCTGGGCCTGACCGATGGCGACCTGGTCCGCATCGAAAGCGTCCACGCCAGCACGGTGGTGCGCGCCACCATCGACGCCGGCCAGCGGGTGGGCGAGCTGTTCCTGCCCATGCACTGGACGGACGAGTTCTGCTCGGCCGGGCCTGCCGGCCGGCTGGTGAGCGCCGCCCTGGATCCCATCTCCGGCCAGCCGGAACTGAAGCTGACCGCCGTGCGGGCGCAGGCGGTGCCCACCGCCTGGCGGGGGCTGCTGCTGCATGCCCAGGGCGTCCGGCCCCAGGGCGTGGGTTACTGGTCCCGCGTGCCGCTGGGCAACGGCCATGCCTTCGAACTGGTGGGGTCCGAGCCCCTGCCCGAAGGGGCGGCGATGTCGCCCTTCGTGGAAGGGTTGCTGCAACCCCCGGCCGGGGCGGAATGGCTGCAACTGACCGATGCCGGGCGCGGCACGCTGCGCGTCGCCATCCTGGTGGATGGCCGGCTGGAATCCTGCCTGTTCCTGGCCACCGGGCCCGCCGCCCAACTGCCCTCGCGCGAGGTGGTGGCCGCCTTGCTGGGCGAACGGGTGCAGGATGAGGCGCGTCCCAGCCTGCTGTCGGGCCGACCACCAGCGGGGGTGAAGGCCGGCGGGCGCACCGTCTGCGCCTGTTTCTCCGTCGGCCTGGTCACCATCCAGGACGCCATCGTCGCCCGGCGCCTGACGACGCCTGAGGAAATCGGCGCCTGCCTGAAGGCCGGCACCAACTGCGGGTCCTGCGTCCCGGAACTGAAGGAGATCCTGCGCGATGTCGCCCTTTCCGCCTGAAGCACCGACGCCTGGGAAAAGCGGCCGCGCCAGCCTGGTGGGGGCCGGCCCCGGCGACCCCGAGCTGCTGACCGTGAAGGCCCTGCGCCGCATCGAAAGCGCCGACGTGCTGCTGTACGACAAGCTGGTGGACCCGCGCATCCTGGACCTGGCGCCGGCCCACGCCCGGCGCATCGACGTGGGCAAACGCTGCGGCCGGCATGAGATGAGCCAGGCCGCCATCAACCGTCTGATCGTCGCCCATGCCCGGGCCGGATCCCACGTCGTGCGCCTGAAGGGGGGCGACCCCATGGTCTTCGGCCGGGCGGGGGAGGAACTGGAAGCCCTGGCCGCCGCCGGCGTGCCGGCGGAGGTGGTGCCCGGCATCACCGTGGCCTGCGCCGCCGCCGCATCCATGGGCATGCCCCTGACCCAGCGCGGCTACAGCCGCAGCCTGCACCTGATCACCGGGCATGCGTGTCAGGACGGGGGGGCGGACGAGGCGCTGCCCGCCCACGACTGGAACGCCCTGGCCGCCTGCGACGGCACCATCGCCATCTATATGGGCAGCCGCACGCTGGGGCAGGTGACCCAGCGCCTGCTGGCCGCCGGCCTGAGCCCCGGCACGCCCGCCATCGCCATCGAGAACGCGACCCTGGCGACCGAGCGCCGCCTGCCAGGCACCGTGGCCGACATCGCGGCCGTGGTGGCGGATGCGGCGGTGACCGGCCCCACCCTGGTGCTGGTGGGACGGGTGGTGGCGTTGCGACGGCGGGACGCGGTAGAGTCGGCGATGACTGAGGTGCGGTCCCGCGCCGCCTGAAACTTGAGCCCGCCTGCCCCATGACCGATGAACACGTCTTCGCCCAATATGTCCGCACCCTGGGCCGCGGCCCCGGCCGTTCCCGCTCCCTGACGCGGGACGAGGCGCGCACGGCCCTGGGCATGGTGCTGAGGGGGGAGGCCGACCCCCACCAGGTGGGCGCTTTCCTCATGCTGCTGCGCTATCGCGGCGAGGATCCGGATGAGGTGGCCGGCCTGGTGGAGGCCGCGCGGGACGCGGCGGGCATCAGCGATGGCGCCTGCACCGGCGCCGCCGATCTGGACTGGCCCTCCTACGGCGCCGGCCGCACGCGCGATGAGCCCTGGTTCTTGCTGTCGGCCCTGGCGCTGACCCAGGCCGGGCACCGCGTCATCATGCACGGCAGCAACGCCTTCACCCAGGGCCGCGACGTGCCCGACGCCCTGGCCGAGTTGGGCCTGCGCCCGGCGACCAGCCGCGACAACGCCAAGGCCCTGGTGGCGCAGACGGGTTTCGCCTATCTGCCGCTGTCGGCCTTCAGCCCAGCCCTGGACCAGTTGCTGAACCTGCGCCACCTGCTGGGCCTGCGCAGCCCCATCAACACCGTCTGCCGCCTGCTGGACCCGTTCGACACCGTTGCTGCCGTCGACGGCGTCTTCCACCCGCCCTACATCGACCTGCACCTGGGCGTCGCCCAACGCCTGGGCCGCCCCCGCCTGGTGGTGGTCAAGGGCGGCGGCGGCGAGGTGGAACGCAACCCCGCCAAGCCCAGCACCGCCTATGTCCAGGTGGGCGCCGAGCGCCGGGAACTCCCCCTCCCCGCCCTCACCGCCACCAAGGCGACGGCCCAGGGCCTGCTGTCCGTGTGGCGCGGCGAGGCCGGCCTGGAGGCGGAAACCGCCACCGTGGTGGCCACCGTCGCCCTGGGGGTGCTGGCGCTGGGGCTGGCCGACGATGCGGGGGACGCAGACCGGGTGGCGGTGGAGATTTGGGCGGGGCGCAGGGCCATTACTGGCTGACTCATTGGCGGGTAAGGAGTCTGGTCAGCATGGCGAAGTCACTATCTTTCGGTGAGAGTGTACTGGCGATGGCGCGCCATAAAGCCGAAGCCGCCAAGGGACGCTCGCAGGCCGATATCGCCGCCGAGAAGCCACGGGATATCATTCTCGCCGCGTGCAGAGACATAGGGCAGCGACTGGCCCCGCAGGGTTTTGTTTTCCTTAAGAGCGGCCCTCTGCTGAAGCGGACCCAAGGCGACCTCACGTTTCAGATTTACTTTCAATCTGACCGTAACAATATCGCAGGCGGGAGGGCAGCGCTTTGGATGCACGCAGGCGTCCTATCCCGCAACCTGGCGCAGTGGAAAAAGCAGCATCCGGTCCCATGGGGAAGCCGTTCTCCGCTTCCCGGGCCCGCTGCCGTCGCTGGCGGCCAAATTGGAAATTTGACGTCGCCTCCCGGATGGATGACGTGGAACTTCGCTGATCCGGCCACGCGTCCGGATGTCCTTGATGACGCGGTGGCTTCAATCGAGAAGTTAATCCTGCCATTCTTCGCCCTGTTCGACGACCCGGCGGGGAATATTGGGAGAATCCTCGACCTGCAATCATTCGGGCTACAGCCGCTGGAATATGCCATGGCCTGTCTTGGTCATGAGGTGGCGGAGGCGGCTGGCCGCACCTATTTGTTGGGTCGCGAACCTGCCATCCAAAATCGTTTCAGGCAGGCTTATGCCGCGTTCACCCAAGGCCACGACTTGCCGACCACTCAAGGCGAGGTGGGCCGCGACCTCGCGGCTCTGGCGTTCGTTCATAACCTCGACCTGGGCTTCCGGGATTAGAGCCGCGTCGGACGCCTGCCCGTTCCTTAAAAAACCAATCCCCCTGTAGCTTTCCTCCCTCATCGTTCGTCTTCCAGGTTCAACGACCATCGGAGGAGCGATATGGAAGAGGTGAAGAAGGTCCTGGAGGCCTACCGCCAAGCGGCGTGGGATCGGGACGCAGACGCGCTGCTGACCCTCTACGCCGAGGACGCCGTGGTATTCGACACCTGGGACAGTTGGTCCTATCCGGACCGGATCGCCTGGGGCCAGTCGGTCAAGGCCTGGCTGGGCGGCCTGGGCGATGAGCGGGTGGAGGTCACGGCGGAAAACGTGCGCGTTGTCGGCGGCGGCGACACGGCTGGCCTCAGCGCCTTCCTGACCTATACCGCCCTGTCACCGGAGGGCGCCAAGCTGCGCTCCATGCAGAACCGCCTGAGCTGGACCTTGGTGAAGCGGGACGGCGGCTGGCGCATCGCGCAGGAACACACCTCCGTCCCCATCGCGCCCGACAACCTGATGGGGCGATTGAGCCGGCAATCAGATTAAGAGGCCCCACCTTGCGCGGGTGAGGCACCCCCTCACCCCGCCAACTCCCGCTGCAGATCCTCCAGCGTGCCCCGGATGTGCTGCCCGGTCAGCGCCTCCACCGCCGGGGCGTCGCCGGACGCCCACGCCTCGAACAGGGCGCGGTGCTCTTCCCGGGCGCGGCCGGCGCGGCCCTGGGGTTCCAGGTGGACGCGGACATAGCGTTCGGACAGGACGTGCAGGCGTTCCATCAACTGGCCGGTGATGCCGCCGGCCGGGCGGATCAGGGCCATGTGGAAGGCGCGGTTGAGGGTGACGTGGCCGGTGCCGGCCGTCCCCTGCTCCCGCTCCAGGGCCAGCAGCTCATCGCGGGCGTGGTCCCGGTCGGCGGCGGTGGCGCGGCGGGCGCCGTCGGCGGTGGCGCCCGGTTCCAGCTTCAGGCGCAGGGCGAACACCTCCGTCGCCTCCTCCGCCGTCAGGGTGTTCACGACATAGCCCCGGTTGGGGAAGGAGGTGACCAGGCCGTCCTGCTCCAAGCGGCTGAGCGCCTCCCGCAGGGGGATCTTGCTGATGCCCAGCTGGCCAGCGATGGCCCCCTGCTGCACCGCCGTTCCCGGCGCCATGGTGCCCAGCAGGATATGCTCCCGCACGATTTCATAGGCCTGGTCGGGCAGGCTGCGGACGATGATGCTCATGCGGTGGGTTTCATGCGGGGAAACAGGGACACCGGCGGAAGGCCCGTGCCACCGGATGGTAGCATTTCTGGCGCGAAAACACCGCCCCTCACGCTGGTAGCGCTAACAATCAGCGCGTCGCCCGCACCATCACCACGCCGTGCGCCGGCACCGTCTGGGCCGTCCCCGGCGCCACGGAACGATGAGCCCACAGGTCCCGCACTCGGGGATGGTCGCCCAGGCCCAGCGCCGGCCAGTCGGCGGACAGGGTCACGGGCGCGTCGGTGCGGTTGAACAGGGCCACCGCCACCGAGCCATCGGCCAGCGGCCGGGTCCACACCTCCGTCCCGTCGCGCTTCAGGACCGGCAGGCCCTGGCGGCCCAGGGGGTCCTGGTCCACGGCGATGACCTCGGCGTTGCCCAGCAGGGCCAGCGTCTCCCGGGTCATGGCGCGCACGTCGTTGCCCATCAGCAAGGGGGCGGCCATCATGGCCCACAGGCTGATGTGGGTGCGGTATTCCTCCACGCTCATGCCGCCGTTGCCGACCTCCAGCATGTCGGGATCGTTCCAGCCGCCGGGGCCAGTGTGGCGGGGCACGCCGTTCTTGTCGAAGCCGATGGCCGACATGCTGGCGTAGCTGTCCTCGATATCGCCGGTGGTGCGCCACAAATTGCCGCCCACGTCGCGGCCCCAGGCGCCGACGTCGAACCGGCCGTATTCGCACAGGCTGTAGACGATGGGCCGGCCGGTGGCGGACTGGGCGGCGGCCAGGGCCGCCCCCATCTGCTGATAGGTGGCCTTCACCGTTTCGGCGGTGTGGTAGAAGCCCTCCCCCGAGCACAGGTCATACTTCAGGTAATCGATGCCCCAGTCCGCCCAGGTGCGGGCGTCCTGCTCGACATGGCCATAGCTGCCGGTATAGCCGGCGCAGGATTTGGGGCCGGGGGAGCTGTAGATGCCCAGCTTCAGCCCCCGGGCGTGGACATAGTCGGCCAGCGCCTTCATGTCCGGGAACTTGGCATTGGGGCGCAACACCCCGTCCGCCCCCCGCTCCCCCTGCCAGCCGTCATCGATGTTGACGTAGACATAGCCGGCGTCGCGCAGGCCTGACCGCACCAGGGCGTCGGCGATCTCCCGCACCGTCTTGTCGTCGATGGCTTCCGCGAACTTGTTCCAGCTGCTCCACCCCATGGGTGGGGTGCGGGCCAAACCGTTGCTGGGCACGTAAACCGGGGCGGGCAGCGGATAGGTGGGGAATGCCAGGGCCGCCATCTCCGCCGCGGTGGCGCGATGGGCGGCGGCCTCCTGCTTCTCATACCAGACCTGGCCGGTCAGGCGCAGGCCCTGGCCGTCCGGGGCCAGGGTCAGATCAAGGGGCTTCAGCTTGGGATTGCCGTTGTCGATGTGGAAGACCAGGTCCTCTCCTGCCGCCCCCTGCCCCACTGTCTTCAGGTCCAGCATGGGCAGGTCGCCATACCATTGCGAGGTGATGGTGCCGTGCAGGCCGCTGGCATCCTGGCGGATCGCCATCTTGGTGAAGCCGGGGAAGGACGGGGCGGATTGGAAGACCCAATCGCCCGTCAGGTCGGCCGCCCCGGCTTGGCCCATGAGCGCCAAGCCGGCCAGGACGCCGCAGAAAAGCTTGTTCATTGCAGATCGAGAACGACGACGGACTTGGCCGGCAGGGTCAGGCTGACGGTATCGCCCGACAGCTTGGCGTCCTTGAACGGCGCCGGTGCCACGACCTGCGGATGGTCGAAGCTGTTGACGCTGTTCATGGCCGGGGCCGTCAGGATGCGGCCACCGACCTTGCCGGCCTTCAGCCCGGCCAGGCGCACCTGCACGGTGGCGGCCTTGCCGGGATCGACATTGGCCAGCGCCAGACGGGTGACGCCGTCCGTGCCACGACCGGCCGACGCGCTGACCGCCGGGACGGTGCGGCCGCCGACGCTGTAATCCGGCCCGGTCACCACGACCGGCAGGCTGGTGGCACCCTGGAAGCCCTGGTACATGTCGAAGACGTGATATGTCGGGGTCAGCAGCATGCGCGGCCCGTCCGTCAGGATCATGGCCTGCAGCACGTTCACCATCTGGGCGATGTTGGCCATGCGCACGCGGTCGGCATGGGCATGGAAGATGTTCAGGCTGACCGCCGCCACCACGGCGTCGCGCAGGCTGTTCTGCTGATAAAGGAAGCCGGGGTTGCTGCCCGGCTCCGGGTCATGCCACGTGCCCCATTCGTCCACCACCAGGGCCACCTTCTTTTCCGGGTCGTACTTGTCCATCACGGCGCTGTGGTGGCTGATCAGCACGTCGGTCTGATAGGCGCCGAAGACGCTGGCGAACCATTCCGTCTCATTGAACTGGGTGGCGGAGCCCTTGGCCTTCCAGGTGCCCTTGGGCACGCTATTCAGCGAGGCGACGTCGTAATAGTGCATGGACAGGGCGTCGATGTCCTTGCCGGCGCGCGCCATGATGGTTTCGGTCCAGGCCGTGTCGTCGTCCGATGGGCCGACGGCGATGATCTTGGTGGGCTGGCCCGGCGCCGGCTTCAGATAGGTGCGGGTCTGGCGCAGCAGGTCGGCGTAATAGTCGGCCCGCATGTTGCCGCCACAGCCCCAGGACTCGTTGCCCACGGCGAACCAATGCAGCGTCCAGGGCTTGTCCCGGCCGTTGGCCTTGCGCTCCTGCACCAGGGTGCTGCGCGTGTCGGCGGTCATGTAGCTGATCCAGTCCGCCATCTCCTGCGGGCCGCCGGTGCCGAGGTTGCCGTTGACATAGGCCTCCGCCCCGATCAGCTCGGAGAAGTCCATGAACTCATGGGTGCCGAAGGCGTTGCTTTCCTCCACCCCGCCCCAGTTGCTGTTGACCCGCACCGGCCGCTTGTCGCGCGGGCCGATGCCGTCGCGCCAATGGTATTCATCGGCGAAGCAGCCGCCCGGCCAGCGCACCACCGGCACATGCAGGGCCTTCAGCGCCTCCACCACGTCCTTGCGGTAGCCGTGGATGTTGGGGATGGGGCTGTCCGGCCCGACCCAGATGCCCTCATAGATCAGGCGGCCCAGATGCTCCGCGAACTGGCCATAGATCTCCTTGGCGATGACCGGGCCGGGATGATCGGCCTGCACGGCCACCGTCGCGGCGGGGGCGGCGGCGCGGGCCAGTGGTGCCGCCAGGGCGGTGCCCGCCAGCAGGGCCGCGGCGGCAAGGCGCCCGGCGGGGGTTGGGACGCGGATCATTCCTGAGGACACTCCCTGTGGCTTTTTTTAAAGTCGTATAATATTACTATCGGCCGGCGGGAACGTTGTAAACCATTACGCGCCGCCCGCCCCAAAAGAAACATGCAGGAACAAGGAGACGCCCGCCGTGGCCCCCATCGTTACCCGCCGCGCCTTCCTGGCGAGCGGCGCCGGCACCGCCGCCCTGACCGCCAGCCTGACCGCGACCGGGGTCGCCACAGGCGCCGTCGCGGCCGGCACGCCCAGCCCGGACCTGCGCTTGCTGACCTCCCGCACCGGCATCCACACCCCGGCCAAGGGCGAGGCGGTGCTGCAGTTCAGCTTCGACTTTCCCGAGGCGTCGGTGCAGGTGGGGCCCCTGCTGATGGGATTCCGGGTGCAGACCTATGAAAACGCCTATGCCATCGACCCCACGGTGACCCGCGTGGTGCGCGACGGCGATCGCGTCACCCTGGCCTGCGACGGGCTGCTGTGGGCCGGCGGCCAGGAGAAGGCGCCGGGCAAGCTGGTGGCCGAGTTCACGGTGGAGGCTGACGGCACGGTGCAATGGACGGCGCGGGCCGAGGCCCAGCACCCGGTGAAGTCCATCACCACCGTGGTGCGCGGCCTGCCGCGCGGCGAAATCTCCGTCTCCGGCCAGGAATTCACCGACCTGAAGGACGATGAGAAGGTCTTCGAGTACCCCAACTTCTTCCACGGCGTGGCGACGCCGCTGGCCGTGCTGAAGGCCGCCGACGGTCGCCACTATTCCCTGTCGGCCCGGCAGACCGCGGTGCGCACCTGCCGCTTCTTCTTCCAGCCGGGGCCGGACGGCTATCGCGTCGAACTGATCCATGAGGGCGAGGGCTGGGCCAAGACCACCAGCCTGGCGACCCCGCCCTGGCGGGTAGGACCGGCGGCGGACTACGCCACGGCGGCGGCGGCGCACTTCGCCCATGTGGAAAAGACTTACGGCATCCCGCCGGTGGCCAGCCGGCCCGATATGCCGGCCTGGATGCGCGAGGTGGATCTGGTGCTGAGCATCCACGGCGCCCACTGGACGGGCTATATCTTCAACGACTATGCCCGCACGCTGGAAATCCTGCGCTGGGCGGCCAAGCAGATCGATCCCAAGCGGGTCATGGTCTTCCTGCCCGCCTGGGACGGGCGCTATTATTGGAACTATCCCTTGTACCAGCCCGACCCGCGCATGGGCGGGGTGGAGGGCTTCCAGCGTCTGGTCACCCAGGCCCGGAAACTGGGCTTCCGCATCGTCCCCATGTTCGGCGCCAATTCCGCCAACACGGTGTGGGAGGAGTTCAAGCAGTTCGCCGACGCCACCACCGACCGCGTCGACGGCGACGCCTTCGACCTGAATTGGGTGGACTGGGACAACGACCGCTCCGGCGAGGGGTGGATGCCCTTCATGAACCTGGGCGTGGAATCCTGGCGCCGCTGGCTGACGGAGCGCATCTCCGCCACCATCAAGCAGTTCGGCGTCGACGGCTATTTCCTGGATATCGCCGGCGCGGCCGTCAACAACACCAAGGCCGACATGCATGAGGGCACGCGGCTGCTGGTGGAGGAACTGGCCCGCCGCCACCCCGGCATCCCGCCGGTGGGGGAGATGCTGTACGACGCCCAGATGGCCTTCATCCCTATGAGCCACGTGACGCGCTACGCCCTGGCCCCGGCTGCCTGCGACGACCATGTGCGCAGCTATCAGCACCTGAGCCGCCCGGCCCCCGGCCGGGGCAGCACCGGCGTGCACGAGGCGGGCTTCGGCCATTACAAGCCGCAGATCCCCGCCGGCCAGCGCGCCATCCCCACCATCACATTGGTCGATGACACCTTCGACAAGGAACGCGCCGCCATGGCCGATTATATCAAGCAGGCCAAGACCTGGGGCGAAGCGCGACGGATGTAAAATAAGGGCCGCCGGCCCTGGTCGGCTGGCGGCCCTTTCCTGAATATCGGCTTTGTTACGCGGACTTGTTCAGCAAGCTCGCCCGGCGGCTGTAGGCCAGATAGATCACCAGGCCGACGACATGCCAGATGACGAAGTAGCGCTTCGTGACGGGGGGCAGGGAATACATGAAGTAAAGGCAACCGATGACGGCGACCGGCGCGACCAGCCACACGGCAGGGCAACGGAACACACGGGGAAAATCGGGCCGGGTCACGCGCAAAACCATGACGCAGAGGGAGACGGAGATGAAGGCCGCCAGCGTACCGGCGTTCGACATCTCCGCGATCTGGTTTAGGCTGAAGAAGCCGCCGACGAACGCCACGAACAGCCCCACCAGCAGGGTCACCTTGATCGGTGCACGGCGGTCAGGCCCCAGGTCACTTAGCCAACCCGGCAGCAGCCCATCACGCGACATGACGAAAAACACGCGGGTCTGGCCGAACATCATCACCAGGATGACGCTGGGCAACGCGATGATCGCGGCGGCGCCGATAGCCCACGCCGCACCCGGGTGGTTAAGGCTCCGCAGGATGAGGGCCAACGGTTCCTTGCTGCCCGCGAACTCCGCGAAAGGCAAGGCGCCCACGGCGCAAGCCGCAACGCCCATATAGATAAGCGTGGAGATGATCATGGATCCCAGGATGCCGATGGTCAGGTCGCGCTTGGGGTCCTTCACCTCCTCCGCCGACGTCGATACCGCGTCGAAGCCGAAGAAGGCGAAGAAGACAATCGTGGCGGCCGCCATCACACCGCGCGGTTGATCGCCTTCCATATGTGTGACGAAGCCGTAGGGCATGAAGGGCGTGAAGTTTTCCGGCACCAAAGTGAACACCGTCAGGCCCACGAACACCGCCAACGCGATGATCTTGATGGCGACCAGCGCAATGTTCACCGTGGCACTTTCCTTGGCGCCCTTGGCCAGTAGCGCCGTGACCACGAGGGTGATGGCGACGGCTGGGAGGTTGATCAATCCGCCGTCAATGGGCCCAGCCACCAAGGAATGCGGCAGATGTATCCCCATGCTTTCCAGCAAGCCGACCATATAGCCCGACCAGCCCACGGCGACGACGCCACAAGTGACGGCATATTCCAGCACCAGGGACCACCCCACAATCCAGGCCAACCCCTCGCCCAGCACCGAGTAGGTGTACGTATAGGCGCTGCCCGCGACCGGCAGCATGGTGGCCATCTCAGCGTAGGTCAGAGCCGCGAATGCGCACAGGATGCCGCAGGCGGCGAAGGCCAGGACGACAGCCGGGCCGGCGCGCTCCGCACCTGAGCCGGTCAGGGTATAGATGCCGGTGCCGATGATGCCGCCGATGCCCAGCGCCACCAGGTGCGGCCAGCTCAGGGTCTTGCGCAGCTGCCGGCTTTGGTCCACGTGCGCCAAAGCGTCCAACGCCTTACGGCGCGTCCAGAACGTCATAAAGCAGTCCCCATCTAGAACGTGTTTCAGCCCCCGCCGCCGATGCGCCGCCCCCTGTCCCAAGGGCTGGCCTCACCGGCACCCAGCTGTTTGGACATTGATCGGCATGGCCGTCAACATCTTAACTGCCATGGCCTTTTTAAACGACATTTTGTGGCGCGGAACGGCCCTTCCCCAAGAAAAAACCCCGCCCGGAACCGTCCGGGCGGGGATATCTTCGCGAGCGACCTTCCGGCCTCAGAACTCCACCGTGGCACCGACGAAGATGACACGGCCCAGCGGGTCATAGACACCGGGGTAGGTGTTGCCGTTGCCGAAGCTGCTGAGCAGGCCCGAAGCGATGGCCGGCGGGTCGCGGTCGAGGATGTTGTTCACACCCGCGCGCAGCGACAGGTAGTCGGTCATCTTGTAGGTCATCGCCACGTCGAAGTAGCTGTACGACGGCAGCCGGCTGTTGATGCCGACATAGTCGGAGGTGAGGAAGGCGTTGGCCGTGTTGCTCGACAGCGTCGTCGGGCCGATGAAGCGCCAGTTGACGGACACCGTGGCCGGGACCCAGGGGCTGGACCAGGTGGTGCGGAACTGGTGGCGCCACCGCGGGCTGGGCTGGCCGCAAGTGGGGCCGAACAGGCCGGTGCAGTCATAGGTGCCCAGGCCTGGCAGCTGCTCCGTCTCGCTGGTCAGCAGCACGGTGCCATTGAGGTTGAAGTCCAGGCTGCCCCAGTTGTGGTTGACGAGGTCCTCAAGCTCCAGCTTGTACGACAGGTCGACGTCCACGCCGGAGGTCTTCAGGAAACCGGTGTTCTGGTTGGTGGACTTGATGTAGCCGTCGGTGCCGAACAGCACGCCGGACTTGGGATCGCGGTGGAACAGGCCGCAGAAGTAGGAACTGCCGGTGGTGGCGCACTGGTTGATGGCCGTCTGGGCATCGACGCCGGCGATATAGCCGTCCACGGTGATGTTGTAATAGTCCAGCGTGGCCGAGAAGTTGGGCAGGAAAGTCGGCGTCAGCACGACGCCGGCGGTGAAGGTGTCCGCCGTTTCCGGCTTCAGCGCCGAGTTGCCACCACCCTGGGCGGAGCAGAGGTCCGTCGGGCACTCGGCGATCTTGCCATACTGGGCGGCCGAGACACCGGTCAAGGCGCACTGCGCCAGCGAGGCCGTCGGGCTGGACCCGGAGCAAGGATCCTGGGCGGAGACGTTGCCGACCGTCTGCGGCGCGAACAGCTCGGAGATGCTGGCCGCGCGGACGGCGCGGTTATAGCTGCCGCGGAAGCGGATGTCCGTGACCGGGGCGTATTGCAGCTCAAACTTGTAGGTGCTGACGCCACTGTCCAGGTAATCGTACTTGGAATAGCGGTAACCGGTGTTGAACAGCAGTTCCTGCACCAGGGGCTTGTCCTGGACCAGGGGGACCTGCAGTTCCATGTAGCCTTCGTTGACGCTGATGGCGCCCGAGGACGGCAGGGTGCCGCCCGCCTGCGCCACCGCGTCGGCGGTGAAGTTCAGCGTCTCTTCCCGGTGCTCAAAGCCCAGGGCCAGCGCGGCGCCCTTGTTGGCCCACGGGCTCTTCACCCCATATTGCCCCAGGTCGCCGGTGAGCGACAGGCTGGCCACCTTTTCCGTCTCGGCGTCATGGGTGTGGCTGGGAGAATAGAGGTAATTATAACCGGCGGTGCTGATGCCGTTGTACTGGAAGACGTTGATGGGAACGCAGGTCGGGTCGGTGCCGTCGATGACGGACTTGCAGGTCGGCACCCCGTTGACGTTCACCACCTCCAGCGCGCGCTGGGCCTTGGTGTTGTCGACGTTGTTCAGGTACGTCTCATTCACGATGGTCTTGGAATACAGGAAGTTGGCGTCGTAGTTCCAACCGTCCCACACTTCGCCGCGCAGGCCGAAGGTGCCACGATAATCGATATGGCGCAGGTCGTCGCGGCGCGGCTGGCTGCCGGGGCCGGCCAGGCGATAGCCGATGAAGCTCTGGGCGTCGGTGGACGTGCCGGCGGCGGTGCCGCAGAGCGTGGAGGCCTGGGCCGACGACATCAGCGGGTTGTTGCAGTTGATGTTGAACGTCGTGCCCTGGAACAGGGCGGACGGCGCCACCTGCGAGAAGCTGTGGTCGTTCATGTACATGAAGCTGCCGTAGGCTTCGATTTCCTTGGCAAATTCATAGTGGGCCTGGAGACCCGCGTTCTCACGCTTGTCCGACCGCTGGATGTAGTTGGTGGGCGTGTAATTGTAGGCGTAGCTGCTGTCGTAGGGCACCCAGGTCTTGGTGCCGTCCTTGCTATTCACCAGGCGGCTGTTCGCGTTGGGACCGCTCAGCAGGTAGAACAGGCCATAGGCATTGTTGCTGGAGCCGCCGCAGGTGAAGGTGTCGGCGGTGGCCAGATTCAGGTCGCAGTTGGAATAGTCACGCTTATTCTGCGTCACCGGCATGGAGTACTGATAGCCGGCGAACAGCGTGACGTTGCCCTTGTTGTTGTCGAAATTCTTGCCGGCGGCGACACTGATGTTCTTCTTGATGCCATCCCAGACTTCGCTGGGTGCCGTGGTGAAGCCCTTGGCCTGGCTGAGCGAACGCAGGGCGGTATTGCCGTTGTCGTGCTGCGCGATGGTGTACTGCATGTCGGCGCGGACGCCATCCAGGTTCTTGCGCAGGATGAAGTTCACCACACCCGACACAGCGTCCGACCCGTAGACCGCCGAGGCGCCACCCGACACGACGTCCACCCGGTCCACCATCGCGGTGGGGATGAAGTTCAGGTCGTTCATCTCGACCGGCAGCATGCGCTGGCCGTCGATCAGCACCAGATTGCGATTGGAACCCAGGTTGCGCAGGTTGACGCGGGCGGTGCCGTCGGAGCCGTTGGACCCGTTCTCGTTTGAATCGGCCGTCACCTGCGGCAGGCGGTTCAGCGCGTTCTCGATGTTGGTCGTGCCCTGATACTGCAGTTCCTGCTGGCCAACGACGGTCAGCGGGCTGGCCGTCGTCAGGTTCGCCTGCTTGATGCGCGAGCCGGTGACGACGATTTCCTGCAGGTCGTCGATCGCCGAATCCGGCGCCGTTTGGGCCAGCGCTTGGCCACCGGCCATCAACGCGATCAGGGCGGTGCCCGCAGCCAGCGCCGCCGCCCGGGCGGCCGCTTGAGCGGTCTTTGGATGTGACTTTCGCATTTTTATCTCCCAGACCGCGCACCCCCGTTAGTGCGCGCTGTGCAACCGTCCCGCAAATGCCACGAACCTGTCAAATATCTTATATCGTATATCGTATGATTTATTCAGGGGTGTGGCGCGGACGCATCAGCGCCGGGAAAACGTGACCTGGTTTCAGTGGGTTAAGTTTATGGCGCCGCAGAAACGCCAAAAACCGCCCTCCCCCGATGGGGAGGGCGGTTGCACATTTGCCGGGTCAGGCCGGCGGCGGGGCTAACGCATCTGCGGCAGGGTCAGAGCGCCGTCACGGCCACCGTCTCCGCCGCCTTGACGGCCAACGGATTGCGCAGGGGCAGGCCGAAGGGGGCGGCCTCCACCTCGAACCGGTCGCCCGGCCGGGTGGTGAAACCGTCGCTGAACGACAGGGTGGCGGTGCCGAAGTAGTGGACATGGGCATCGCCCGGCCGGCGGAAGCCAGCATACTTGAAGTGATGGTGCTCCAGGTTCGCCAGGGTGTGGCACATGTTGGCCTCCCCCGACAGGAAGGGCTTTTCCCACACCACCTGGCCGTCACGCACGATGCGCGTCGCCCCCCGGATGTCGTCCGGCAGCGGCCCCACCAGCAGTTCCGGCCCGAAGGAACAGGGGCGCAGCTTGGAATGCGCCAGATAGAGATAGTTCTGCCGCTCCGTCACGTGGTCGGAGAACTCATTGCCCAGGGCGTAGCCCAGGCGGAAGGGCGTGCCGTCGGGGCCGATGACGTAAAGGCCGACGATCTCCGGCTCCTCGCCGCCGTCCAGCGCGAACGCGGGGGAGGACAGCGGCGCCTCGGGGGCGGTGACGATGCCGCCGTCGCCCTTGAAGAACCATTCGGGCTGCGCGCCCACCCAGTCGGCACCGGCCCCGGCGGGCGGCTTGCCCCCTTCCAGGCCCAGGCGGAACATGCGCATCGAGTCGGTCTGCTTGGCGGGATCGGCCAGATCCTTGTGCATCTTGTCCCGGCCTTCGGCGGAGCCCAGGTGGGTCAGGCCCGTGCCGCTGACCAGCAGATGGGCCGCGTCGGGATGGTCCAGCGGGGCCAACAGGCGGCCCTCCGCCACCAGTGCCGCCAGGTCCACGGGCTCGCCGACACCGGCGGCCGCGACCACCGCCGCCAGGCCCTTGCCCTCCGCGATGGCCTGTTGCGCCAAATCGTAGACGCTGGCCGCCCCTGGCACGACGGCGGCGGGACCGTCATCCTGGCGGGCGGCGACGGCGCGGGCGCCGGTGGCGTCGACATATTGGATAAGGCGCAGGACCATGGGTGTTCCCCTGACTATTGTTTTGAGTGAGTGTGGCGGGCGCCCGTACCGTCAGCGGCATCAGGGGCTGGACGTGCTCATTTAATAATACTATTTGTCTCTAGCCCAAGCCCTTTTCCAGGGCAAGCGCCTTTGTGGGGGAGCCGGCCGGAGCGATGGCGCCACCCGCTTGCCAAAGGGGCTTGAGCGGCCCTCATAAATAATATCATATGACCCATAACAACACGCGACGGCCCCGTTGAAGGAGGGCCCGGCGGACTGCCACAGCCGGGACGTTTCCGGCCTGGGGCGCATAGGGAATAGGGACGGACATGAAAACGCTGCTGACAAGTCGGATGCTGGGAAATCGGTCTGGAAAGCGCCTGCTGGGCATGGGGACTGCAGTCCTGCTCGGCGCCCTGGCCGCTGGATGCGACAGCGGGGACAAGAAGGGCCTGACCGTGGGCTTTTCCCAGATCGGGTCGGAGTCCGGCTGGCGCGCGGCGGAGACCAAGCTGGCCCGCCAGGGGGCCGAGGCCAAGGGCATCACCCTGAAATTCTCCGACGCGCAGCAGCGCCAGGAAAACCAGATCAAGGCCGTGCGCTCCTTCATCGCCCAGGGCGTGGACGCCATTCTGTTGGCCCCCGTCGTTTCCAGCGGCTGGGATGAGGTGCTGGGCGAGGCCAAGGCCGCCAACATCCCCGTCATCCTGCTGGACCGCCAGATCGACACCCCCAACGTGGACCTCTACCTGACGGCCGTGACCTCGGACACCATCGAAGAGGGGCGCGTGGCCGGCCGCTGGCTGGCGGGCAAGGTCCAGGGCCGAGACTGCCGCATCGTGGAAATCCAGGGCACGGTGGGCGCCAGCCTGGTGGCCAACCGCAAGAAGGGGTTCGAGGAGGCCATCGCCACCGCCCCCAACCTGCATCTGGTGCGCACGCAGTCGGGTGAATTCACCCGCGCCAAGGGCAAGGAAGTGATGGAAGGCTTCCTGAAGGCCGAGGCGCCGGGCAGCATCTGCGCCGTCTATTCCCACAACGACGATATGATGATCGGCGCCATCCAGGCCATCAAGGAAGCGGGCCTGAAGCCCGGCACCGACATCCTGACCGTGTCCATCGACGGCGTGCCCGACATCTTCAAGGCCATGGCCGACGGCGACGCCAACGCCACGGTGGAACTGGCGCCGGACATGGCGCCGCGCGCCTACGACATCCTGCTGGCCTATCGCAAGGACCACGCCCCGCCGCCCAAGTGGGTGCAAACCCCGTCCAAGCTGTATGAGCCCGACACCGCCGCCGCGGAATACGCGCGCCGCAAGGACCTGTATTAATGCCCCAGACCGAAACCCCGGTGGTGCTGGCGGCCCGGGGCCTGACCCGGCAATACCCCGGTGTCCGGGCCCTGGACGGCGTCGACCTGACCCTGCGCGCGGGCGAAATCCACGCGCTGCTGGGGGAGAACGGCGCCGGCAAGTCCACCCTGATCAACCTGCTGACGGGCGCCCAGCGGCGCGACGGCGGTACCATCATCGTGGACGGGATGGAGATCGACCCGGATGGCCCCGGTGGCGCCGTCCGGGCCGGCATCGCCGCCGTCTACCAGGAGATCACGCTGCTACCCAACCTGTCGGTGGCGCAGAACCTGTATCTGGGGCGGGAGCCCACCCGCTGGGGCCTGGTGCACCGCGCGGCCATGAACCGGGACGCCGGGGCGCTGCTGCGGCGCTTCGGCCTTGCCATCGACGCCAGCCGGCCGCTTTCCGACTTTTCCACCGCCGTGCAGCAGTTGATCGCCATCGCCCGCGCCGTGGATTTGTCGGCCAAGGTGCTGATCCTGGATGAACCCACGGCCAGCCTGGACACCGCCGAAGTGCAGGCGCTGTTCACCCTCTTGCGCACCCTGCGCGACCAGGGGTTGGCCATCGTCTTCGTCACCCACTTCCTGGATCAGGTCTACGCCCTGACGGACCGCATCACCGTGCTGCGCAACGGGCGGCTGGTGGGCGAGCGGCGGACGGCCGACCTGCCCCGCCTGGAACTGGTGTCCATGATGCTGGGCAAGGCGCCCACGGCGGAAAGCCATCTGGCGCGCCGGCCGGCGACGTCGGCAGGCACGGGTGCGCCGCTGGTGCGGGCGGAAGGCCTGGGCCGCCGCCGCCTGGTGGGCGCGTTCGATGCCGACCTGCACGCCGGCGCGGTCCTGGGGGCCGCCGGCCTGCTGGGCTCCGGCCGTACGGAGACCGCCTTGTTGTTGTTCGGGGTGGAGACGGCGGACCAGGGCCAGCTGATGGTGGACGGCAAACCCGTCACCCTGCGCAGCCCGCGCGACGCCATCCGCCTGGGCTTCGGCTTCTGTCCGGAGGACCGCAAGCTGGACGGCATCGTCGCCGGCCTCAGCATCCGGGAGAATATCGTGCTGGCGTTGCAGGCCAAGCGCGGCTGGTGGCGGCGGCTGTCCTCGGCCCAACAGCATGAACTGGCCGATCGCTACATCAAGCTGCTGGACATCCGCACGCCGGATGCGGAAAAGCCCATCCAGCTGCTGTCGGGCGGCAACCAGCAGAAGGCCCTGCTGGCCCGCTGGCTGGCCACCGACCCCCGCCTGCTGATCCTGGACGAACCGACGCGCGGCATCGACGTCGGCGCCCATGCCGAAATCGTGCGTCTGCTGGAGGATCTGCGCGACCGGGGCATGGCGCTGTACGTCATCTCCTCGGAGATCGAAGAGGTGGCGGCCTATTCCGACCGGGTGCTGGTCATGCGCGATCGCGCGCCAGTCGGCCTGCTGGAGGGGGACTCCATCACCCCCGCCGCCATCGTCAACGCCATCGCGGCGGAGCATCACACGGGAGGGGCGGCATGAACGCGCTCATCCGGACCCTGGCCCCTCGCCTCAAGGCGGCGCGGCCGCAGCTCGCCCTGCTGATCCTGGCCTTGCTGGTCAACGTCATCGTGGCGCCGGGCTTCCTCGATTTGCGCATGCAGGACGGGCGGCTGTTCGGCGGCCTGATCGACATCCTGAACCGGGGTGCCCCCGTCATGCTGCTGGCCGTGGGCATGGCCCCGGTCATCGCCACCCGGGGCATCGACCTGTCGGTGGGCGTCATCATGGCCATCTCCGGCGCGGTGGCGGCGGCGGCCGTCAATGCCGGCCTGGCCTGGCCCCTGGCCCTGCTGGCGGCGCTGGCCACCGGCCTGGTTTGCGGCCTGTGGAACGGGCTACTGGTGGCCGTGTTCCGCCTGCAGCCCATCGTCGCCACCTTGATCCTCATGGTGGCCGGCCGGGGCATCGCCCAGCTGGTGACCGAGGGCCGCATCCTGACCTTCACCGAGCCGCACCTGATCGCGGTGGCTGGCAGCACCGTGGCGGCGTTGCCCCTGCCCGTCGTGCTGGCGCTTGCCGCGTCCGGCCTGACCGGCCTGCTGGTGCGGGCCGCGGCGCTGGGCCTGTTCGTCGAAGCGGTGGGCACCAACCCGCGTTCCAGCCGCCTGGCCGGCGTCCATACCGGCTTGGTGCTGGGTACCGTCTATGTCTGGTCCGGATTGATGGCGGCCATGGCCGGCCTGATCGCCGCCGCCGACATCCGGGGGGCGGACGCCAACAACGCCGGCCTGTGGCTGGAACTGGACGCCATCCTGGCCGTCGTCATCGGCGGCACCAGCCTTTATGGCGGACGGTTCAGCATCGGCCGCTCCGTCCTGGGCGCCCTGGTGTTGCAGGCCATGCGCACCGCCATCCTGCGGGCGGGCCTGCCGCCCGAACTCAACCTGGTGCTGATGGCCCTGGTTGTGGCGGCCGTGCTGACCCAGCAATCACCCGCCTTCCGTCCCCTGGCCGCCCGCTTGGCGGCGCGCCTGAAGAACAAGGAGGCCCGGGCATGATGGGCCGCTTGCTGAATACCCGCACCCTGCCCCTACTGGCCACGGTGGTGGTGTTCGTCCTGATCTACGCCGTCTGTGCGGCACAGTACCCCGCCATGCTGGGCCTGCGGGTTCTGGGCAATCTGCTGACCGACAACGCCTTCCTCGGCATCCTGGCGGTGGGCATGACCGTGGTGGTGGTGGCGGGCGGCATCGACCTGTCGGTGGGCGCAGTCATGGGCCTGACCACGGTGGCGCTGGCCCGCCTGATCGAGGGGGCCGGCCTGCCGCCGCTGGCGGCGTTCGCCCTGGTGCTGGCCGGCGGGGCGCTGTTCGGCGCCGGCATCGGCGCCGCCATCCATGTGCTGAAGGCGCCCGCCTTCATCGTCACCCTGACCGCCATGTTCCTGGCCCGGGGCTGCGCCCTGCTGATCAGCACGGATTCCATTCCCATCCATACCGCGGGCTATGACGCCCTGGCGGGCGCCGGCCTGGCCCTGCCCGGCGGCGGCCGGCTGACCCTGGTGGCCGGCATCATGCTGCTGACCTTTATCGGTGGCGGCATTCTGCTGCATGGCACCCGCTTCGGCGCCCGGGTCTTCGCGCTGGGCGGCAACGCCCACTTCGCCCAGCTGATGGGCATCAACACGCGCTCCACCACCATCCTGGTGCACGCCTTCTGCAGCCTGATGGCGGCGCTGGCCGGCATCGTCTTCTCCCTCTACACCCGGTCCGGCTATGCCCTGACCGGAACGGGGGTGGAGCTGGACGCCATCGCCGCCGTGGTCATCGGCGGCACCTTGCTGACCGGCGGCGTGGGCGGCGTCGCCGGCTCCTTCATCGGGGTGCTGATCCAGGGCCTGATCCTGACCTGGATCACCTTCGACGGCACCCTTTCCAGCTGGTGGACCAAAATCGCCATCGGGGCCTTGCTCTTTGTCTTCATCGCCGTACAACGCTTGATTTTACTCGCCTCCACCCGGTATGGCCGATCGGGGGCCGGGCCTGGCGCCCCCACCACGCCCCATCCTGCCGCCTCCACCCCGGTTGCCCGTTCCTCCGCCCCTGGCGCCGCCGCGCCGTCCGCCCCGTGAGCCCCACCCCCATGACCCTGTCGACCTGGTCATCGCCCGAACGTCCGCTGTCGCACCACGAACAGATCGTGCGCACCCTGGGCATGGAGATCCTGAGCGGCGCCATGCCCGTGGGCGTTAACCTGCCACCGGAGCCGGACCTGCTGGTCCGCTTCCAGATCTCGCGCACCGTGCTGCGTGAGGTGATGAAGACCCTGGCGGCCAAGGGGCTGGTCGTGTCCAAGACACGGGTTGGCACCAAGGTGCAGGACCCGGCGCATTGGAACTTCTTCGACGCCGACCTGCTGTCCTGGCGGGTCAGCCTGGGCCTGGACGACGCCATGCGCCGCCACCTCTATGAGATGCGCAGCGCGGTGGAGCCCCGCGCCGCCGCCTTGGCCGCCCGCCGCCGGACGCCGGAGCAACTGGCCGACATGCGCCGCGCCATCGCCCGCATGGCGCAACCCGGCCACAACCGGCGCAGCTTCGCCGAGGCCGATCTGGCCTTCCACGTGGCGGTCAGCGCCGCGTCCGGCAACCCGATGATGCGGTCGCTGGCGGCGGTGATCGAGGCGGCGCTGCTGGCGTCGTTCTCGCTATCCTCACCCGTGGACGAATCCACCTTGCAGCAGGAGGTGGTGGACAGCCACGCCGCCATCGCCGAGGCCATCGAGGCCGGCGACAGCGGGCGTGCCGCCCGTGCCATGCTGGCCGTCATCGATTCAGGCTTCGACCGGTTGGACCTGCCCGACCCCGACGCCCTTTGATTTCATTCACCACACCGACCGCATTCCGAAGAAAGCCCCCCAATGACCGAGTCCGCCCCTTCCAACGCCGGCAAGCCCAAACTGCGGTCCCGCGCCTGGTTCGACAACCCGGACAACCCGGACATGACGGCGCTGTATCTGGAGCGCTACCTGAACTACGGCCTGACCCTGGATGAGCTGCAGTCCGGCATGCCCATCATCGGCATCGCCCAGACCGGCTCGGACCTGTCGCCCTGCAACCGCCACCATCTGGTGCTGGCCCAACGTCTGCGCGAAGGCATCCGCCAGGCGGGCGGCATCGCCATCGAGTTCCCGGTCCACCCCATCCAGGAAACGGGCAAGCGCCCCACGGCGGGCCTGGACCGCAACCTGGCCTATCTGGGCCTGGTGGAACTGCTGCACGGCTATCCCATTGACGGCGTGGTGCTGACCATCGGTTGCGACAAGACCACGCCCGCCTGCCTGATGGCCGCCGCCACGGTCAACATTCCCGCCATCGCCCTGTCCGTCGGCCCCATGCTCAACGGCTGGCACAATGGGGAGCGCACCGGCTCCGGCACCATCGTGTGGAAGGCGCGCCAGATGCTGGCGGCGGGGGAGATCGACCAGCGCAAGTTCATCGAGCTGGTGGCCAGCTCCGCCCCCTCCACCGGCTATTGCAACACCATGGGCACGGCCACGACCATGAACAGCCTGGCGGAGGTGCTGGGCATGCAACTGCCAGGCTCCGCCGCCATTCCGGCACCCTACCGGGAGCGCCAGCAGGTGGCGTACGAGACGGGCAAGCGCATCGTCGAGATGGTGCATGAGGACCAGAAGCCGTCCGACATCATGACGCGTGAGGCCTTCCTGAACGCCATCGTGGTGAACTCCGCCATCGGCGGTTCGACCAACGCCCCCATCCACCTGGCCGCCATCGCCCGGCATATCGGCGTCGAGCTGGAGCTGCAGGACTGGCAGACCCATGGCCACAAGGTGCCGCTGCTGGTGAACCTGCAGCCGGCCGGCGAGTATCTGGGGGAGGATTATCATCACGCCGGCGGCGTGCCGGCGGTGGTCAATGAGCTGATGAAGCAGGGCCTGATCCACGAAGGCGCCATGACCGCCAACGGCAAGACCATCGGCGACAATTGCCGCGACGCCGAGATCAAGCTGCCCGACGTCATCCGCCCCTTCGACAAGCCCTTGAAGACGGACGCGGGCTTCCTCGTCCTGCGCGGCAACCTGTTCGACAACGCCATCATGAAGACCAGCGTGATCTCGGCGGAGTTCCGCGACCGCTACCTGTCCAACCCCGACGATCCGGAAGCCTTCGAGGGCAAGGCCGTGGTGTTCGACGGGCCGGAGGACTATCACGCCCGCATCGACGATCCGGCCCTGGGCATCGACGCCCATACCCTGCTGTTCATGCGCGGCGCCGGCCCGGTGGGCTACCCCGGCGCGGCGGAGGTGGTGAACATGCGCCCGCCCGCCTACCTGATCAAACAGGGCATCACCGCCCTGCCCTGCATCGGCGACGGCCGCCAGTCCGGCACCTCCGGCTCCCCCTCCATCCTCAACGCCTCACCGGAGGCGGCGGCCGGCGGCACCATCGCCCTGCTGCGGACAGGTGACCGGGTGCGCATCGACCTCCGGAAGGGCACCGCCAACATCCTGGTGAGCGATGCCGAGTTGGCCGCCCGCCGGCAGGCCCTGGACGCCGCCGGCGGCTACCAGTACCCGGCCAGCCAAACGCCGTGGCAGGAGATCCAGCGCGGCATGGTGGGCCAGTTGGGCGATGGCGCGGTGCTGGAACCCGCGGTGAAGTATCAGCGCGTGGCCCAGACCCACGGGATCCCGCGCGACAACCACTGAGACGTGGAACAGCGGAAGGCGGCGGCACCGGGGAAGGGCCGCCGCCTTTTGTCTGCGTGTCAGGCGCCCGCCCGGCAGTGGCGGGCGATGAAGTCCGCATGGGTTGGCAAGCGGGACGCCGCTTGCGCCAGGCTGTTGCGGCGCAAGCGCAGGGTTTCCACGATGTCCTCCCGCTTCTGCACCGCCATCAGGGGGTCGCGGCGGGTCGGGATCAGGCCCAGGCCAACGAACAGGGCCTGCCAGCTGGGCGTGACGAAGGTCTCCTCGTTCAGCAGCACCACGTGGCCGGTCTCGCGGAAGGTCTCGATGCGTTCGGCCAGGCTGTCCGGCAGGGCCATGGACCGCCGCTCGCGCCAGAAGGCGGTGTCGTCGCGTCCGTTCAGCGCATAGTGCATGATGATGAAGTCGCGGATACGGTCGAATTCCAGCGCCTGGATACGATTGTACTCCGCCGCCAGCGCCGGATTGAAGCCCTGGTCCGGCAGCAGGCCGATCAGACGGGTGATGCCGCCCTGGATCAGCGAGATGGATGTCGATTCCAGCGGCTCGACAAAGCCCGATGACAGGCCGATGGCAACACAATTGCGCGCCCAGAAGCGCTGACGCCGCCCGGTCTTGAAACGCAGCAGCCGGGGCTCGTCCAGGGCCGCGCCATCCAGGCCATCCAACAGGCGGGCCCGCGCCTCATCCTCCGACACATGCGCGCTGGAAAAGACATAGCCATTGCCGGTGCGGTGCTGCAACGGGATGCGCCATTGCCAGCCGCCCTCCAGCGCCGTGGCGCGGGTGTAGGGCAGTAGCGGGCCATGGCCGGCGCAGGGCACGGCCCAGGCCCGGTCCACCGGCAGCCAGTGGCTGTAGTCCAGGAAGGGCTCCCCCAACACCTTATCCGCCAGGAGAGAGACGAAGCCGGAGCAGTCGATGAACAGATCAGCCAAGAGATCCCGGCCGTCCTCCAGCCGCACGCCCCGAATGAAGCCCGTCTCCGGATCCAGGTTGGTGCCGGTGATGCGCCCTTCATGCCGCACCACCCCCTCACGCTCCGCCTTGGTGCGCAGCAGGCGGGCGTAAAGGCCGGCATCGAAGTGATAGGCGTAGCTGAAGTAATGATAAGGCGAGCGTGGGTCGGTCTCCGGCACGGTGAAGCGCCCGGCATGGGCCATGACGGCGGCCATGTGATAGGCGTCGAACTCCCCCGCCGCGTCCCCCACCAGATCGCGGGCCACCAGCCAGTGGTTCAAGGTGGAAAAGGGGCCGGTGTTGACGACGGTGTCACCGAAGCCGTGGAAAAAGCGCGTGCCCACCGCGCGCCAGTCCCGGAATTCGATCCCCAGCTTGAAGGTGCCCTGGGTCGCCTTCATGAAGGTGGCCTCGTCCAGGCCAATGTCCTGGTTGAATTGCCGGATGGAGGGAACGGTCGCCTCCCCCACCCCCACCGTGCCGATGGCATCCGACTCAACCAATTCCACCCGCGTGCCGCCCAGGCGAACGGCCTGGTTCAGGGCGCAGGCCGCCATCCACCCGGCCGTGCCGCCCCCGACGATCAGGATGCGGCGCAGCGGCGTCATGCGCGGCTCCGCGTCGCGGCGGGCGCCGCACCCAGGAAGGCCTCATGCGGCCGGCAGCTGTCCGCCACCTGATGGACCGTGCGCCGCATGGCGTCGAAGCCGCTGCGGATCTCCTCCAGCGGCGCTGTGTCGGCCAAGGGGTCGTAGGCCTGGGGCTCGATCCCTTGGCCCAGCATGACCGCCAGCCAGTTGGGTTCCTGGAACAGCGTCTGGTTGGGGAAGATGGCGAAGCCCCGGGCGCGGAACAGGTCCATCTTCTCCACCAGGCTGTCGGGGATGGGCATGGCGCGCACCCGGTCCCACAGCGGTTCGCCGACCCGCTGGTTGGCGTGGTAGTGGAAGATCAGGAAGTCGCGCACCTGCTCCAGCTCCTCCCCCATGATGCGGTTGTAGATGCCGGTGGACACCGGATCATCCTTGGCCAGGGGGAAGGTGGCGGCGAACTTGATCAGGGCATGCTGGATGAAATGGATGCTGGTGGATTCCAGTGGTTCCAGGAAGCCGGAGCTGAGCCCCACGGCCAGCACGTTCTTGTGCCGGGACTGCCGGCGCCGGCCGGTGGTGAAGCGCAGGAAGCGCGGATCACCGACGGCCGGGGCGTCCAGGTTGGCCAGCAGCATCGCCGCCGCCTCATCATCGCTGATCAGGTCGCTGACATAGACATAGCCGTTGCCGGTGCGGTGGCGCAGGTTGATGCGCCATTGCCAGCCGGCGGCGCGGGCCGTCGCCGTGGTATAGGGCACCGGCGGCGCCACCCGTTCGGACGGCACGGCCACCGCCCGGTTGGCGGGCAGGTAATGTGACCAGTCCTCATACTCCCGGCCCAGGGCGTGGCCGATCAGCAGGCCGCGAAAGCCGGTGCAGTCGATGAAGAAATCACCCTCCACCCGCCGGCCGTCGGTCAGCTCCAGATGACTGACGGTGCCGTCGGCCCCATCCAAAGCGACCGAGCCCACCGTCGCCTCGATGCGCCGAACGCTCCGGGATTCCGCGATGCGCCGCAGGAACTGACCATAGAGGCCGGCATCAAAGTGATAGGCGTAGGATAGGGTGGATTTGGGCGTGCGCGGATCGGATGACGGAAAGTCGAAGCGGTTCTTGCGGGCCAACACCTCACTCATCCAGAAATCGGACAGCGGGTGGGGATAGCCCGCCGCCTTCAGCCGCAACCACCAGGCATGAAATGAGGCGCCGTTGATCGCCTGGCCGGGTTGGCCGAAGGGGTGCATATAGCGGTGGCCGGGCCGCAGCCAGTCCACAAACTCGATCCCCAGCTTGTAGGTGCCCTCCGTGGCGCGAAGGAATTCCGCCTCATCGATGCCCACGGCCTTGTTGAAGACCTGGATGGGGGGAATGGTCGCCTCCCCCACCCCCACGGTCCCGATCTCCGCCGATTCCACCACGGTCAGCGTGAGCTGGCGTGCGGGAAACAGACTGGACAGGAAAGCGGCGGCCATCCAGCCGGCGGTGCCCCCGCCGACGATGACCAACCGCGTGACCGTGGACGCGGACATGGAATCACTCCCCCCGAAAGCCGGCCCCCGATGAGGGGCCTTCAGGTCTGTCAGACGCGGCTTGGCCGCCGGACATCCCATTTTCGTGTTCTATCGCAAATCAGGCGGCGCCGATGTCCCCACCGGCGCCGCCTGTACTTTATAATCAGCGCCCGCCTTAGAATTGCGCGCGCATGACCAAGGAGTAGCGACGGTCCGCGACCGTGTAGTTGTGCTTGTAGATCAGGCTGTTGCTCATATTCCCCTGGGTCCCGTAGTACCAGTTGTCACGCTCGTCGATCGAGATGACGTTCTTGGTCGCCAGCAGGTTCGCCGCCTGGACACCCACCTTGATGTTCTCGGTGAGCGAGTAGATCAGCGACGCGTCCAGCTGGCCATAGTCCTCCATGTAGGCTGGCGCCTGAACGTTGGAGGCCGAGGCTGCCATCAGGTAGCGCGACCGCCAGTTGTAGGCCAGGCGGAAATCGAAGTCATACTTGGTGTACAGCAGGGCGGCGTTCAGGGTGTAGGTCGACAACTGTTCCAGGGGCAGCTTCAGCTTGCTGGCCCCGATCTGGCTGCCGTCGAAGACGCTGCCCGAGGTGTTCTGCGTGCCGCTGCTGTCCAGGATGGTGAAGTTGACGTCCGTGCCCAGGCCACTGAGAATGCCAGGCAGGAAGTCATAGAAATAAGTCACCTGACCTTCCAGGCCCATGATGCGGCCATGGCCGTGGTTCTGGGGCACGTTGCCGACGACGTTCTCGGTGATGCCATTGTTGGTCACCTGGACAACGGTCTGGTCGCTCTGGATGTAGTCGTAGATTTCCTTGTCGAACACGCCGAACGACACCATCGACCCAGGCTTCAGATACCATTCGTAAGACAGGTCGAAGGACTGAGCCCGCATGGGCTTCAGCTTCGGATTGCCGGTGTTGAAGGCGAAGGAAACACCGGTGTTGTACATGACGGGGCTGCCCGTCGCCGCCGCCGCATTCAGTTCCGCCTGGGTATAGGGCAGGTTCGTGACGGTGTTGATCACCTTGTCGGTAACCAGGGCCGGTCGGTTCTGGTAGGTGCCGGTCATCGTGAAGGATGGCGACAGCTGATAGAAGTCCGGACGCACGATGGAGGTGGCCGCCGCGAAGCGGATGGCCATGTCATCCTGCGGCTTGAAACGCAGGTTCAGGCTGGGCAGCACGTCGGTGTAATGGTTGCTGAACGACGTGAGCGCGTTGGCGCCGTTGGCGAACAGCAGCGCCTGCAACGCCGTTGCCGAATAGGACGAGGTGTCGCCATTCTGGCTGAGCGACGCGACATGGCCGAAGCCCATGGATTCGCTGTCCGTACGCACGACACGGACACCGATGTTGCCATCCCAGGGCAGGTTCCAACCGAACAGGTCATCATGGCCAAAACGGAGCTGGGCGTAGATGGCGTTGGTCCGTTCCGTCTGGTCGTTGGTTCCCAGGCCGGAGGTGGAGGTCGGGGCGTAGTTGTAGTTGCCGTTGAAGGGCTGCCAGAAGGTGATGTTGCTGCCCACCGGCTGGGTCGTGCTGAGCAGGTTGTTGTTGGCATCCACCGGCGCGCCCGCCCAGATGGGCAGGTAACCGGCCAGGCTGCCGTTGGGGAAGGGGCTGTACTTGCCACCATTGGCTGCCCAGGTGGGGATGGTGCCATGGCCGCAGGTGGCGCAATAATAGCCGTAGGTGCCGTCGGTGTAGGCGGCCAGATTGGTGCCCAGGTTGGGCGTGTACAGCAGTTTCTGGATGTAGCTGGACAGCAGCGTCTTGTTCTTGGCCAGGTCGACGCTGGGCATCCACAGCGACGGCATGGAGCCGCCGAAGAAGTTGTTGAAGTTGACCACTTGCTGGTTCTGGGGGAACTGCCCCACGGTCGCGGTCTGGCCGGTGAAGGCCCAGGGGGCGGAAATCAGCGCCCAATTGTAACCGCCGTCCCTTTGGATGGAGTGGCGGTCCGTGGAGCGGAAGCCGAATTTCAACGACCGCAGGAAATCGCCGTCGATATCGTAGGTGGTATCCAGCTTGCCCGTCGTCTGATCGGCCTTGTCGATCTCGTTATGATCCATGGCCGCGTAGAGGTTGAACACGTTGGGCGTGGCGGTCAGGTCCTGCATCTTGATGATGGGCACGTCACCGCGCAGGTCCAGGCCCACACCGCCCGTGGCCGTGACCGTGTTGTAGACGGTCATGTCATAGTCGTCACGGCGGGAGAAGATGCGCTGGAAGTCGGCGTTGACATGCCAGCGACCGTGATTCCACTTCACGCCACCCGCCGCGTCCCAGGTCTCACTATTATCCTCACCGTAGCGGGTGCCCAGGTTCAGCAGGAAGCTGTTGGGCACGCCGTTACCGCCGCCTTGGCCATCGACGATGGTGCCGCTCAGGAAATTGCCGTCGGCATCATAGGTGAAACCGGTGCCGGCCGCCGGCTGGTTCAGGAAATTCTGGTTGTTGGTGGCCGAGCAGCAGGCTGATGTCTGGGCGAAATGGTCGGTGCTGACCAGCTTGGATGTGGTGCGGAAGTAGGTGCCGTAGAACTCCAGCTCATCATTCGGCTTCCACTGGAGGGCGGCGTACTGGCCGTCACGGGTCTTGTCGCGGTCTTCCAGGCGGTATTCCACGCCGGTTGGCACCATGACGACTGACTTCGGCTGACCCGAAATCGAGTTGTCGCCGTTGAAGTTCAGCGTCGTGCCGCCGTCATAGGACGACTTGGTGCTGGTGGAATGGGCGTTGTAGGGGTCGACCTCGATGGCGTTCAGCCGGCTGCTGAGTTCCGAGTGGGCCACGTCCACCAAGATGCCGATCTCACCGATCTTGGTATCCCAGCGGTTGGAATACAGGCCGGAAGCCGACGGCGTCCACTTGTGGCGCAGGTCGCCGTTGGTGGCGTCAGCGGACAGCCCGATGACCTGGTCATTGCTGTCAAACGGCATGCGCGTGCGCAGGTTGATGGTGCCGCCCAGACCGCCTTCGACGATGTCGGCCGAGGGGTTCTTGTAGACGTCGACGCCGGCCGCCAGTTCTGGCGTCACGTCTTCCCATCCCAGCGCACGGCCGTTCTTGGCGCCGAAGCTGTCGCGGCCATTGATTTCAGAACGCACCCAGGTCAGGCCGCGGATCTGAACGCCCGACCCTTCGATATTCAGGCGGTCGATGTCGCGGGGTTCATTGGTGCGGCCGATGCTGATGCCGGGCACGCGCTGCAGCGCCTCGGTCACGGAACGGTCAGGCAGCGCGCCGATGTCGACCGCGGAAATCGAGTCCACAATCTCTTCAGAATTGCGTTTGAATTCTTGCGCGTTATTCAGGGCCTTGCGCATGCCCACGATGACGATTTCTTCCAGGGAATCGTCCTTTGGGGCGGCGTCAGCCGCAGATTGGGCATGGGCGACGCCCGCCCACGTGAACGCCAGTGCCGAGACGGATAGTAGTGCGACGGCCTTTGAGGTAGCGCGCATCTTTTTCTCTCCCAATTTAATTTATTTATTTGTGGACACAAAAACGCTGTCGCGGCCCCTACCGGCCACGCGCGAGAATCGGTCGTTTGATGCTGATATCCTTCATTTTCCTCCCCCGTTTTTTTTTGCTGCGACCCTTGGCCCTGGTCAGCAAGCCAGGCATCTTTGATAGCGCATGACAACCTTGTCAAGGGACGATCGCGCCCCTGCAACCGTCCGATTTGCGGTCGTCGCAATTGTGAAGGAAAAATATATTATTAATCATCGCCTTGCCGCAGGTCGGCCGGCGCAAAAAAATATCAGTGCGTTCCATCACAGTTGTGCAACGACGCTCGGGCGCCTCGCCCGCCTCGACTCGCACTAGGCCATTCGGCCTATCTCCTCGCATGCGCCTGTTCGGCGCGGACGCGAAAAAGGCCGGCGAAGCCTCGCCGGCCTTGGTCCTTCACGCCCGGAGATCGCGGGACGTCAGTCGTGAAAATCCTCCACCATCACCCGATGGCCACACAGAAAGGCATCGGCCACATGGCTGAGCGGCGCCAAATCCACGTCGACCTGGCGCTCGCGCACCAGGCGGCTGAACAGGGCGTAGAGGTTGGCGTATTCCGCCTCCGGTTCTTCCAGGTGCGGGACGCCGTCTATGCTCATGGCCGCACCGCCACGGTTCAACGTCAGCGTGCCGTCGGTCGTCTCGACCACGATGTCCCAGCTTTGCGGGCCGGTCTGGCGCCAGTCGAACTCCGCCCGCACCGGCACGCCGGACAGGTCGCGGAAGTCCAGTTGGGCGGCGATGGGGGCCTGGCGGTTGGCCGGGAACTCCAGCGTCGCGGCCTTCAGCACCAGGGCGCGGGGCAGGATGTGGGTGATGATGGACAGCGCGTTGATGCCGGGGTCGAACACCCCCAGGCCGCCGGGCTGCCAGATCCAGTCCTGGCCGGGATGCCAGTGGCGCACATCCTCCTTCCACGACACGGTGACCGAGGTCAGCGTGCGGCCGGCCAGCCAGGCGCGGGCCGGTTCCACGGCGGGGGCGTAGCGGGAATGCCAGGTGGCCAGCAGGGCCAGGCCCTTTTCCTTGGCCAGAGCCACCAAGTCGTGCACCTCGGCCAAGGTAGCGCCCGGCGGCTTTTCCAGCAGGACGTGCCGGCCGCGTTCCAGCGCGTGGCGGGCCAGGGCGTGGCGCCCCTGCGGCGGGGTGCACAGGGCCACGGCCTCGATTTCCGGCCGGGCGTCGAGCAGGGCGTCGAGGCTGCCGTAGCTGTCCACGCCATCCAGCGTGGCGTTGCGGCTGGCGACCGCCACCAGCTCATAGTCCGGATTGGCGGCGATGACGGGCAGGTGCTGGTCGCGGGCGATCTTGCCCACGCCCACCAAGCCGATCTTGATCGGTGACATGCGCTCTCGAGGCTCCCCTGGTTTTTATAGGAAAAGGGGCGGGCCGGCTTTCCCGACCCGCCCCTGGCGTCTCACTTGCCCGGCTGGACCACGCCGTCCACCCGGCGGTTCAGCCCCAGCGGATTGGCGTGCTTCACCGCCGCCGGCAGCAGGGCGTCCGGCAGATCCTGGTAGCAGACCGGGCGCAGGAAGCGGTCGATGGCCAGCGTGCCGACCGAGGTGGTGCGGCCGTCGGAGGTGGAGGGATACGGGCCGCCGTGCACCATGGCGTGGCAGACCTCGACCCCCGTGGGCCAGGCGTTGGCCAGGATGCGGCCCACGCGGCGCTCCAGCGTCGGGATCAGGCTGGCGGCCGCGTCATGGTCGGCCTCGTCCAGGTGGAGGGTGGCGGTCAGCTGGCCTTCCAGCCCTTCCAGCACGGCCTTCACCGCCGCGACGTCCGGGCAGCGGACGATGACGGAGGACGAACCGAAGACCTCATGCGCCAACGCCGGGTCGGCCAGGAAGTCGGCCGCCGACACGCTGAACAGCACGGCGGAGCAGACATTGCCCTCACCCTCGGCCGCCTGGGCCAGGATGGTGGCGCTGGGGCTGCCGGCCAGGGCCTTCACGCCCTGCTTGTAGGCCTTGGCGATGCCAGGGGTCAGCATGACCAGCGGCGTGGTCTTGCCCACCGCCTCGGTGGCCGCGGCGATGAAGCGTTCCAGATCCGGGCCGTCCACGGCGATGATCAGGCCGGGGTTGGTGCAGAACTGGCCGGCCCCCATGGTCAGCGACCCGACGAAGGCCTGGCCCAGGGCCTCGGCCCGCGCCTTCAGCGCGGCGGGCAGCAGAACCACGGGGTTGATGCTGCTCATCTCCGCATAGACGGGGATGGGTTCCGGCCGGGCCTGGGCGATGCGCACCAGGGCCAGGCCACCGGCGCGGGAGCCGGTGAAGCCCACGGCCTTGATCCGCGGATCGGCGACCAGCGCGCCGCCCAGTTCGTTGGTGGTGCCGCTCAGCAGGCTGAACACGCCCTCGGGCAGGCCCAGTTCCTTGACGGCGGCGGCGATGGCCTCGCCCACCAGTTCACTGGTGCCGGGGTGGGCGGGATGGCCCTTCACCACCACCGGGCAACCGGCGGCCAGCGCCGAGGCGGTGTCGCCACCGGCGACGGAGAAGGCCAGCGGGAAGTTGCTGGCGCCGAACACGGCCACCGGCCCCACCGGGATGTGGCGCAGGCGCAGGTCGGCGCGGGGCAGCGGCTTGCGCTCCGGCTGGGCCGGGTCGACGCGCACGCCCAGCCAGTCGCCCTGGCGGATGACACTGGCGAACAGGCGCAGCTGACCCATGGTGCGGCCGCGTTCACCCTCCAGGCGGGCGCGGGGCAGGCCGCTCTCGGCACCGGCGCGCACCAGCAGGTCGTCGCCGATCGCCAGGATGTTGTCGGCGATCTTTTCCAGCAGGCTGGCGCGGAGTTCCAGGCTGGTCTCGCGGAAGCTGTCGAAGGCGGCGGCGGCCAGGGCGCAGGCCTGGGCCACGTGGTCGGCGCCCGCCTGGGCGAAGGCGGTGTCCAGAGTCCCGTTGGTGGCGGGATCGATGGCGGCGAAGGTGGCGTCGGTGGCGACGCGGGCGCTGCCGATCAGCAGCTTACCGTGCAAAGACATCTGGTGTTCCTATCCCTCTGGGTGGCCCCCGTCTGGGTGACCAGTTGGTGGGGCGCCGCCCCTTGTTAGCCAAATTTGTACGATAAATCCACACTTCCCCGGTGGCGGCGCCATGGCCGGGGGTGTTGACAGGCTTCATCACAGCCGAAATGTAGGGTTGATACCGGTAACATGCAACCGCGCGCGCCGGCGTCCAGCCCCGCCAAAAACAAGGGGCCGGGCGCCCCTGATCAAGATCGCCCGCGCCCATTTGCTATGCTGCACCGCAACGCATGCCCCTAACCCACGGGCGGGGCGAAGCAAATGCGACGGGCAGTTGGGTCCTGGCGGGATGGGCGGATCGGCCCTTCCTTGCCGGGGCCGTCACCGACATCTCATATAAGGGAATTGTGCCATGACCATTCCCGCCGCCCTCCCCGGCACCCTGGCGGATCAGGCGCCCCGCCCCGCCCGCATGACGCCGGCCCAGGCCCGGCTTCTGTTCGCCGCCACCATGGGGAATTTCATGAGCGCCACGCCGGTGTTGTACACCGTCTTCGGCATGGCGCTGATCCCCATCTCCCAAGAATTCGCCTGGCCGCGCGCGCAGGTGGCGGGCGTGCTGGGCCTGGCCGCCCTGTTCGCCGCCCTGATGGCCTTCGTCACCGGGCCGCTGGTCGACCGCTATGGTCCCCGCCGCCTGATCCTGTTCGGCAGCCTGTCGTTCGCCCTGGCGCTGGCCCTGTTCTCCTGCGCGCCGGCCCGGGTGCTGCCCTTCTACGGCCTGTTCCTACTGGCTGACATCGCCGCCGCCTTCGCCTCCCCCATGACGTTCAGCAAGGCGGTGTCGGGCTGGTTCGACCGGAGCAGGGGTGCCGCGCTGGGCTTCGCCGGCGGGGTGGGCAACGGCCTGGGCGCCACCATCATCCCCATTGTCGGCGGCATGCTGCTGTCGCATTTCGGATGGCGCGTGACCTACCAGGGCATGGCCCTGATGGTGGGCGTCATCGGCTTCCCCATCCTGCTGCGCTGGTTGCGCGACCCGCCGCCGGGCGGCTTCCGCGATACGCTGCCGGCGCGGCATGAAGCGGCGCCGGCGCACGCCGTCAACGACCTGACCCTGCGCCAGGCGGTGGCCACCCGTGCCTTCTGGATCATGGCGCTGGCCATCGGCCTGTGTGCCGCCTGCATGACGGCGATGTTCACCAACGTGGTGCCGGTGCTGACCGAGCGCGGCTTCGGCCTGGGGGACGGCGTGACGGTGGTGACCATCTTCGCCCTGGTCTGCGCCGTGTGGCAGTGGCTGATGGGTCTGCTGCTGGACCGCATCGCCCGGCCGCTGATCCTGGTGCCCTTCTATCTGCTGGGCCTGGGCGGCCTGTTGCTGCTGCAGTACGGGCCCAGCATGCCCTGGCTGGCGGCGGCGGGGGTGCTGATGGGCCTGGGGCTCGGCGCGGAGTACAGCGCCCTGCCCTTCCTGCTGTCGCGCTATTTCGGCTTCCGCAGCTACGGCGCCATCGCCGGCATGCTGTACGGCGGCATCAATGTCGGCATGGGACTGATCCCCTTCGCCATGAACGGCATCTTCGACGCCTACCGTTCCTATGACCCGGCCTTGCACATCATCCAGGGGCTGATGCTGGCCGCCACCATCGCCTTCCTGTTCCTGCCGCCGCATGACCGCCCCTTGAAGGGCTGAGTGTTTTAATGGCCCGGCGGATGCGGTCGCATCCTACGATCTGAGGCAATCCCTCAGATGGCCCCTCTCCAGAGCGCAGGCGTGAAAAAGGCGGGGAGGACAATCCCCGCCTTTCCTCATTCCGATAGTGCGATCAGCCGGCCAGCTTGGCGGCCAGCTTGGCGACGTGCGCGCCCTGGAAGCTGGCGATGCCCAGTTCGGCCTCGGACGGCTGGCGGGAACCGTCGCTGGCCGAGAGCGTGGTGGCGCCATAGGGCGTGCCGCCCTGCACCACGCCCAACTCACCCAGGCGGGGCTCGGCATAGGGCACACCCACCACCACCATGCCGTGGTGCAGCAGGCTGGTGTGGAAGGACAGCAGGGTGCTTTCCTGGCCGCCATGCTGGGTGGCGGTGGAGGCGAAGACGCTGCCGATCTTGCCGATCAGCTTGCCCTGGGCCCACAGGGCGCCCGTCTGGTCCAGGAAGTTGCGCATCTGCGCCGCCATCATGCCAAAGCGGGTGGGCGTGCCGAAGATGATGGCGTCATAGTCGGCCAGCTCTTCCGGCGTGGCGATCGGCGCCTCCTGGTCCAGCTTGGCATAGGCCTTCTCGGCCACGTCGCGCGGCATCAGCTCCGGCACCCGCTTCACCACCACCTCGGTGCCGGCCACGGACTTGGCGCCATCGGCCACGGCGTATGCCATCTTCTCGATATGGCCCCAGGTGGAATAGTACAGCACAAGGATCTTCGCCATCGTCAGTCTCCAGGCGGGTTAACAGAAGCCCGGCATATGCCACGCCCCCCGGGGCCGGCCAAGGCACGGGCCGCCTGAGGCAAGAAGCCGGGCAGTTCTGGACAAGACGGGCCGGATGGCCTTCCCTACCCTCACAGTCGCGACGGACCTGGTGTCGTGGATGCTGGGACATCCCCATCGGACGGTCCGCGCGGACAGGAGAGTGAGGATAGGTTTTGGAAACCCTCGAAGCCCTGCGCACGCGCCCTTTGAAGCCCGGTTTCGGCGCGGAAATTCTGGATGTGGATTTGAAGACGGCATCGCCGGAGGAAGTGGACCAGGTGGTGGACGCCTTCCACCGCTTTGGCGCCATCCTGCTGCGCGACCAGGATCTGGACCCGGCCGGCCTGAAGGCCTTCCTGGGCCGCTTCGGCGCCCTGGAGGGCCACACCCAGAAGCAGTTCACCCTGCCCGATCATCCCGAAATCTACATCCTGTCCAACAAGGTGGTGGACGGTAAGCCCATCGGCGCCCACAACGACGGCGTGGGCTGGCACACCGACTATTCCTACAAGGCCGAGCCGGTGATGTGCACCATGCTATACGCGGTGGAGGTGCCGGATGAGGGCTCCGACACCCTGCTGGCCGACCTGTGCGCCGCCTACGACGCCCTGCCCAAGGACAAGCGGGCGCGGCTGGACGGGCTGAAGCTCCATCACAGTTACGAATACTTCATGACCAGCCGCCAGTTCCTGCGGGTGGACAAGTTGAGCCCCGAACTGAAGGCCGAGAACCCTGACGTCATCCACCCCCTGATCCGGACCCATCCGGCCGACGGGCGCAAGGCCCTGTGGGTGAGCACCGGCACGGTGAAGGAGGTGGTGGGCATGCCCAACCCGGAGGGGCTGGACCTGTTGGAGGAGCTGGTGGCGTTCGTCACCCAGGAGCGCTTCGTCCATGCCCACAAGTGGCGGGTGGGCGACATCCTGATCTGGGACAACCGCTGCACCCTGCACACCGGCACACTGTACGACGACAAGAAGTACACCCGCCTGATGCACCGCATGTGGGTGAAGGGCGACAGGCCTTTTTGATAGCCCCTCACACGCCGGGCGCCGGCATCCGCCGCCTTGGCTGTCCATTTTAGTGAGGTTCGTATCTCCGAAGACTGGCCGTGGGTGAGACATCCCACGGCCTTTTTCACGAATGGGGCGTTCGATGACGACGAAAAGACCGCGCACATGGCTGATCACCGGCGTCAGCTCAGGCTTCGGCCGGGCGCTGGCCCAGGCGGTGCTGGACCGGGGGGAGCGGGTGTGGGGCACCGTGCGCACCGAGGCCGATGCCGACGCCTTCCGCGCCCTGGCGCCGGACCTGGCGCGCGCGCCGCTGCTGGACGTGACGGACGAGGCCGCGGTGCACCGCGTGGTGGCGGCGGTAGAGGCGGATAGTGGCGGCATGGGTGGGGGCGGCATCGACGTCCTGGTCAACAACGCCGGCTATGGCCTGGTGGGCGGCGTGGAGGAAACCAGCCTGGCCGACGCCCGCGCCCAGTTCGAGGTCAACGTCTTCGGCGCGCTGGCCATGATGCAGGCGGTGCTGCCCTTCATGCGCGGGCGCCGGGCCGGCCATATCGTCACCATCACCTCCGTTTCCGGATTGGTGGGCTGGCCCAGCCTGGGCATCTATTCCGGCAGCAAGTTCGCGCTGGAGGGCATCACCGAGACGCTGGCGCAGGAGGTGGCACCCCTGGGCATAAAGGTGACGATGGTGGAGCCCGGCGGCTTCCGGACCGACTTCGCCGGCCGGTCGCGCAAGCGCAGCGCGGCGGACGCGGAACGGGCCGAGCTGAGCGCCGACTACGATGCCACCGTGGGCGCCTGCAAGCGCCTGCTGGCCAGCCACGCGGGCCACGAGCGGGGCGACCCGGCCCGCGCCGCCCTGGCCATCCTGAAAGCCGTGGACGCCGAAACCCCACCCCTGCGCCTGCTGTTGGGCGAGGACGCGGTAGGCTACGCCACTGACAAACTGACCCGCCAGTTGGCTGATATCGAGGCCTGGCGGGCGGTTTCCGTGGATACCGACTTCCTGTCCTGAGCCTGTCCATATCGTCCTTGCCATACCTTGCAGCGCGAGGCAATATGCCTCGTATCACGAGGTATGGGGGTATGATGTTCGATCGTTTACACGAACGCCTGCTGACGGCGGGCATAGCGCCACGCCATGCCCGCCGCTACATCACGGAACTGCGGGAACACGCGTCCGACCTGACGGCGGAGGAAATGGCGGCCGGCTGCTCCCGGATTGACGCGGAGACCCGCGCCCTCGCCCGCCTCGGCAATCAGGATGAGTTGGCCCAGGCGCTGCTGCGGCGTGGCGACTTCCGTTCCTGGGGCGCCCGGGCACCCTGGGCGGTTTACGGCATCGGCGCCGTGCTGAGCACGCTGGCCACCTTCGTCGTGGCGCTGGCCACCATTGCCGCCATCATTGAAACGCACCGCCCCGCCCCGGACGCGCATCCGGTGTTGCCCCACTGGTTCGGCAACGCGGTCACCATCATCAGCTACGTCCAGAGCCTGGTCCTGCCATTGCTGATCGGCGGCGGCTTCGCGGTCATGGCGGCGCGCCAGCGCATGCCGGCCCTGTGGCCCAGCCTGGCCCTGCTGGCGGTGGGCGTCCTGGGTGCCGGCAGCATGTGGAGCATCCAGCCGCCCGCCACTCCGGATAGCCAATGGTCCGTCGGAATCGGCTTCGTCCTGTTTCCCCCCTATATGCACCTCGACACCGCCCTAGGGCACATCGTCGTGAACCTGATGCTGACCCTGTTGCCCTATCTGTCCTGGCACGCCTGGCGCAAGGCAATGGGAACGCCGGTGCCGAAAGGCCTGGATCATCCCGACCACCTGATTGAAACCTGAGCCCCGTCATCATGGCCGAAAACAATTCCAACTTCATGAGCGGCGTGCCCGAACTGCTGATCCTGCGCCTGGTGCGGGAGAAGGAGATGTACGGGTATGAACTGGTGCAGGCCATCCGGGAGCGCAGCAATGAGGCCATCGCCCTGGGTGAAGGCGTCATCTATCCCGTGCTGCACGCGCTGGAACGCGATGGCGCCCTATCGTCCTCCCGCAAGACCGTGAACGGCCGCAGCCGCGTCTACTACGCTCTGACCGCCACCGGCGCCAAGCGGCTGGACGACTTGGCCGGCAACTGGTCGCGCCTGACCGGGGCCATCCAGTCCATCCTGGTCAGCGGCGTGCAGCATGCTTGACGGGTTAACCGTGGTGCGGGAGCGCCTGCTGACCGCCGGCATCGCCCCCCGCCATGCCCGCCGCTATGTCGCCGAACTGCGTGACCACGCGGCCGACCTGGTGGAGGAGGAGATGGCCGCCGGCCTGCCGCCGGACGAGGCGGACGCCCGCGCACTGAGCCGCCTGGGTGGGCCGGACGAACTGGTCCATGCCATGGTGGTGCGCGGCGACTTCCGCTCGTGGGGTGTCCGCGCGCCCTGGGCGGTCTACGGCCTGGGCTCGCTGGGCGGGCTGGCGGCGGCCTATGCCCTGGCCGTGGCCATTCTGGCAGGCATCATCGAGACCCACCGTCCGGGATGGGACGCCCATCCCGAATTGCCCCTCTGGTTCGACACGGCCTTCGCATTCATCCGCTACGGCACCGGCGTATTGGCGCCGCCGGCGCTGGGCGGCCTGTTCGCCCTCATGGCGACACGCCAGCGCATGGCGGTGCGATGGCCCACCATCGCCCTGCTGATCATTGCCATCGCCGGCGCCGCCGGCACCTGGTCCTTCGATCCCGGCGACAGCCATGGCAGCCCGATGGAACTGGGCCTGACCTTCGGCCTGTCCACCGTCGACAGCAGCCTGCGCCACATCGTCATCAACCTGCTGCTGACGCTGGCGCCCTACATCGCCTGGCATGTCTGGCAAAAGGCGATGGCGCGGTACTCGGCGCTGGAGGATGAGCCGGGCGGCCCCCTGGTCCACGGCTGACGCACCCCAAACGTCAAGGAACACCCGTTATGCCCATGCGACCGGGGAAAGGCCGCAGCCTTTCCGCCCTGATGCTGGCGGCCGCCCTCGTCCCGGCACCAGCCAGCGCGCAACAGCAGGTGGCGGCCCCCGTGGCCGCCGGTCCCGCCACCACCCAGCCCGCCCCCCCACCTGGACAGGATAGCGGGCTGGTAGGGGAAATCATCGTCACCCCCAGCTTCCTGCCCACGCCGGAGGAAGTGAAGGCGTATCACGACGCGGAATACGGCCGCCTGAAAGGCATCTACGCCCCCGACCCGCCGGTGGTATCACGCGCCGACGTGTTGAGCCGGCCCAAGGACCTGAACACCGGCACGGTGGCGGGCCCGAAGTCCATTAACTGCGCCAATGTGGGCGAATGCCGGTCCGCCTACAGCGGCGACAAGTGATCCGGACGGGTCACCCGCCCCACGCCGCCACCACGTCCCCGCTTTCCACCAGCAGGGCGCAATTCTTGGACAGGGCGTGGAGAGCGCCCCAGTGCAAGGCCGGCTCATAGGCGGCACAGGCGTCGGCCACCAGGAAGACATGGAAATCGCGGTGGAAGGCGTCGCGCACGGTGCAGTCGACGCAGCATTCCGTGGTGAAGCCACAGACCACCAGGGTGTCGATGCCACGGGATCTCAGCCGGGCCTCGAAATCCGTGCCGGCGAAGGCGGAGAACAGCACCTTCTCCACCTCCATCTCGCCGGCATGGGGGGCCACGCCGTAGTAGTCGGCACCGGGGGTGCCCGCGCGGCAGATGCCCACCGCCTCCACCGGCCAGCCGCGACGCTCATAAAGGGCCTTCAACGCCGTGCCATCGGTTTCAGGCCGGGTGATGACGCGGATGAAGACGGGTGCCACGCCCACCGCCCGGGCGGCGGCCAGCAGCGGCCGGATGCGACCCAGCGTGGGCTCGACCACGCCCAGGTCCAGGCCCGCCTGGCCGATGGCGCCCTCGGGCGCGATGAAGTCCACCTGCGGATCGATGATCAGCAGGGCGGTGCGCTCCGGCCGGATCAGGGGCGCCAGTGCTGCCGCCGGAACCGGCGGGTCCAGCGTCAGGATGACGGTCACGGCCGCCGCCGGGACGCCCGTTGCCGGCGCGCCCTCTTTCAGGATGGTCGGCATCAGTAGGGCTTGTCCCCGGCAACGGTGACGCGGAAGCCGGAACGGACGCTGGGGAAATAATCCCACACCGCCAGATGCTGCACCGCGCGGTTATCCCAGAAGGCCACCGAATGGGGTTCCCAACGGAAGCGGATCTGGAAGTTCGGATTCTTCACATGGTCGAACAGGAACTTCAGGATGGCCGCGCTCTCCTCCTCCGGGACGCCCTCGATGCGGGTGGTGTAGGAGCCGTTCACGAACAGGCACTTGCGCCCGGTCACCGGATGGGTGCGCACCACCGGATGGCTGTTGCAGGGGTAGCGCTTGTCGTAGTCCTTGAACAGCGCGTGATAGACGGGGTTGGCGTCGTGCACCGCCGTCAGCCCGTCCAGGTAGGACTTCATGCGGTCCGACAAAGCGTCGTACGCGGCAACCATGCTGGAAAAACAGGTGTCGCCCCCCACCGGCGGCAGGGTGTGGATGTAAAGGATGCTGCCCAGCGGCGGCTCCGCATCACAGCTGAGGTCGCTGTGCCAGTTCTCCCCCGCCACATACTTGGAATTGGCATCCGCGTGGATGGCCACGATCTCCGGATGACCGTCGATGCCGGCCACGGCGGAATGGATGGCGAGATTGCCGAAGTGCCGGCCGAAGGCCTTGTGCGCCTCATGCGTCAGCGCCCGCTGGTCACGGAAGAAGATGACCTGGTAGCGGGCGAAGGCGTCCTTCACCTCCGCCACCTGCAGGTCGGTCAGCGGCTGCGACAGGTCGATGTCCAGCAGTTCCGCCCCCAGCGCCACGGCGCTGGGTTTGACCCGGAAGCTCTGATACTCGCGGATGCCGTTGTCCATCATCGTCCTCACAGCGTGCCCGGGAAGGCCTCACGGATGGCGGGCAGCACCTCCTGGGCGAAGCGCGGCACGCCGGTGATATAGTCGGGGAAGATCAGCATCATGCCGTCCAGGTCACAGCCGCCCAGCATGTCGATCAGCTTGGCCGCCAGCGTGGCGGGCGCCCCCATCAGGTGGCTGGACATGAAGCCCGACCGGGCCTTGGTGGTGAAATCGTTCTGGCGGCCGATCTCCACATCCAGGAAGCCGTAGGCCTTCATCATGCCGCGCCAGGCGCCTTCATCGAAGCCTTCGACATATTTCGCCGCCAGGGCCTCGGCCTCCGCGTCCGTGTCGCCCAGCACCAGGGTCATCATGGAATAGGTCTTGATCGTGCGCCCGGCCTCTTTCGCCATGGCCTTGGCCATGCCGCTGTTCTTGGCCAATTCCTCCTTGGTCGTGCCCGACAGGAAGATGGCGTCCATCTCATTGATGGTGAAGGCCATCCCCCGCTTGGAGGAGCCGGCGCAGACCAGGAAGGGACGCGAGAAGGGCTTGGGATCGGACTGGCAATCCGTCAGGGTCACATACTTGCCCTGATAATCGACCGTGTCCTCAGTCCACAGCCGCTTGATGGCGTGCACCCATTCCTCGGCGAAGGTGTAGCGCTCGTCATGGTCCAGCTCTTCCCGCCAGGCGCCCATCTGCTCGAATTCGCCCTTGTAGGACCCGTTGACGACGTTCAGGCCGGCGCGGCCCTGGCTGATGTGGTCCAGGGTCATGATCATCTTGGCGGTGACCGCCGGGTTCTGCAGCAAGGTGTGGACCGTGGCCCACACCTTGACCTCCTTGGTCACCTCCGCCAGGCCGGCCATCATCATCTGGCTTTCCATGGCGTAGCGCCAATGGTCGGTCGTGCCGCCATAGCCGCGCCACTTGGCCATGGCCATGATGAAGTCGTACCCGGCACCATCGGCCAGCTGCGCCACCTGGCGGTTATAGGCGTAGGAGCCATCGATAGGGGGGGCCGAGGAGGACAGGATCCAGCCGCCGTTGGCGATGGGCAGGAAGATGCCCAGATCCTTGCCCCCCGTGTCGGAGGGCAAGGGCGCGCGCTTCAGGTCGATCGTCTGCGTCATGATGGAACCAGGCCTCCCTTAGAACGAGTAATTGACGCTGACCAGCATCTGGCGCGGCGGAATGTACTGGTTGCTGACCACACCGCTGCCGTAGGGGTCGGTGTAGCGGCCGGCGACACCGGCGCGGTCCAGCAGGTTGGTGACGGTGAAGGTGGCCCGCCACGGGCCGCTTTGCGGCGTGTATTCGAAGAATAGGTTGACCTGGCTATAAGATGGCACATGGTCCACCCCGGCCTCGTTGAACACCCGCGCCTGGTAATCGCTGCGGAACAGCAACTCCGCCCGCGACACCAGGGTACCGTAACTGCCCAGGGTTTGCTGCCAGCTGGCGTTGACCCCGCCGGCGGCGCCCGGCATGTCGGGCGGCGTGTTGCCCTTCACGTTGATGGACTGGGCCGCGCGGATGGCGAACCACTGCGCGCTCCACGGATAGGTGACCCCGGCGGCCACGGCCTTGGCGGCGGCGGCATCGGCCAGGCGCCGGTCCAACGCCAGGTAAGTGTCCGGGATTTCGCCATCCATGAGGGTCAGGTTGCCGCCCAGCTCCAGCCGGTTGTCCAGCAAGCGGTACTTGGCCTCCACCTCAGCACCCCACATGTTCACCTTGGGGATGTTGCCGATGCCGCCGCTGTAGGGTACCGGGTCCTCCTCGATGTACTGCATGTTGCTGTACTTGGAATAGAAGGCCGAGATGTTGACGTTCAGGTGGTTGCCCAGGAAGCGGTTCTTGGACCCGACCTCGAAGCTGTCCACCGTTTCCTTGTTGTAGGTGCCGGAGACCACCGCGGCGGTGCTGGTGCCGGTGTTGACGCCACCCGGCTTATAGCCGCGCGACCAGCTGGCATAGACCATGTTGTCGTCTGTCAGGTCGAAGTCGCTCTCGGCCTTGCCGGTCAGGGCATAGACTTCCTTCGACAGCTTCACCGGGGCCGCATAGTAGTTGGAGCCCCAGCCGCTGTACTGATCGACATTGTAGCGGATGCCGCCCGTCAGGCGCCACCGGTCGGTAAGGTGGTAGGTGCCCTGCAGGAAGGGCGCCACGCTGTCGCGATCCACCTCGGACAGGTTCTCGTAGCTGAGGTTGGACGGCAGGGCGGAGGGCGAAGTGCTGGTCGACAGCACCGGCGTGGGGTCGTTGGCCCCGGTGCCCTTGTATTCCACCACGTACTGGCTGCTGTGGGAGTGCATGTAGAAGACGCCGGCGATCCAATCCAGGTCGGTCCCCGGGTTGGAACTGAGGGTCATCTCCTCCATGATCGCGCGGCTCTTGGTGTTCCAGGCCGCGACCGTGTCATAGCCGCCGAAGTTGGCGTAGGTGCTGCGGTCGCTGTCGAACGACTGCTTGGCGTCCATGTACTGATAGCTGCTGATCGACTTCAGGTTGGCGAAGGGCAGCGAGTAGTTGAGGGTCAGGGTATCGACATCCATGCCCAGCTTGAACTTGGCCGGGAAATCCTGGGTCACCTGGCGCGGGTCGGGATTGGGATCGTCCACGGACTTCAGCGCGCTGCCGTGGTGGTCATCCTCGAAATGCTGGCCGGTCAGGGTGACGGTCAAATTGTCGGTCGGCTGCCACAGGCCCGACAGCTTGTAGTTCACGTTGTTGGCGTCATCCAGGCCATAGCCGCCGGCCACACCGGTGGCGGTGGAATAGCCGTCGTGGCTGGTCTTCTGCACCACGGCACGGATGGCGGCGGTATCGCCCACCGGCACGTTCAGCGCCGCTTTGCCCATGGCGTAGCTGTAGTTGCCGAAGGTGGCGGTGACGTCACCGCCCAGCTTGCCCAGTTCGGGCTGCTTGGCTATGACGTTGATGGCGCCGCCGGTGGAGCTTTGGCCGAACACCGTGCCCTGCGGCCCGCGCAGCACCTCGACATGGTCGACGTCGAGGAAGCCCAGGTTCAGCGCGATGTTGTTGGGGATATAGACGTTGTCGATGTGGAAGGACACGCCGGGCTGGGTATAAAAATTCTCCGGCGTCTGCGAGCCCACGCCGCGGATGGAGACCATGACCTCGGACCCGCCGCTGGGGGTGATCTGCAGGCCGGGAACGTAACCGTTCAGACCCAACGGCCCCGTGACGTTGCCCTTTTCCAGCGTGTCGGCGGAGACGGCGGTGACCGACAAGGCCGCCTTCTGCAAATCCACCTGCCGCTTTTCCGCCGTGACGATGATGGGTTCCAACGCGTCCAGATCGGCGGCGCCGGCGGCGGCGTCAGAGGGGGCGGCGGCCGGAGCCGGCGGGGTTTCAGCGTAGGCGGACGCGGCCGTCATCATCGCCGCCGCCAGCGCACCGTGCCATAAACGCAGCTTCACATCTCTCAACATGCCCGGACCCCCATTCTTGGTAGATGACGATGTGCATCGCCTTGGGACCAAGCATGCGGGCATCCCGTAAAGTATTCTTGTTATAGGACGCCCGAGAAATTGCCTGAATTCACCATTCCCCATACCCACCACCTGCCCACCAATGTGATATATTCTATCATTCTTGGAACGACGCGAAACGCCATCCGCAGATTCTTCCGCAGATGGCGCCCGATCGCCGGCTATTTTATTTTTATTATTTGAATACGTTCAACTTGCCTGCGCCTGCGGCACGGCGCCTTCGTCCGGGACGGCGCGCCGGGCGAAAGGGCCGGCACCAGCCCGCAGGGGCCGGCCCAGCATGACCAGCGGGATGATCGCCGCCACCATGAGGACGGCATAAAGGTAGAAGATGGGCGCGAAGGTGCCGATCTGGTCGGCGATGGCCCCGGCCGCCACTGGGCCGGCCGCGGCCACGGTGGTCAGCGTCCACACCATGCCCAGCACCTGCGACCCGATATCCTTGCCAAAATATTCCAGCAACAGGACGCTGGCGGCGAGGTAGGCCACGCCCCAGCCGATGCCGAAGATCAGCGCGAAGGCGCCGATGCCCACCAGCGTGCCGGCATGGGCGAACAGCGCGATGCCCACCACCTGCAGGGCCATGCCCACGACCAACAACAGCCGGGTGGACACGATCTCGCACAAGGGGCCGGCGACGCCCTTGGCCACGGTCATGACCAGCGCCATGCTGGCCAGCGCGAAAGCCGCCGTGTCCGGCGCCACGCCGAGCAGGCCCAGATGATTGAGGGCGACGCTGTTGATGGTGGTGACGCAGGCCATGGTCATGGTCATGGAGCCGGCGACCGCCAGGAACTGCGGCGTGGCGATGGCGCCACGATAGGTCCAGCCGCTGGCGGCAACACCGGCCTCCGTCTCCGCCGGGTTGGTGCCGGCGCCGTCCGCCACCGGCGCGTCGGCCTCGATGGCGCGGTCACGCAGGCACAGCAGGTTCACCAGGGTGACGGCCACGGCGACACCGGCCATCTCCAGCCAGTAGACGCGCCAATCGGCGCTGAAGGAGACGATGGCCCGGGCAAGAGGGGGGCCCACCACGCCGCCGAAGGCCCCGATCATCAGGTACAGCCCGATCATGCGGGCCGACCGGCGCGGGAACCAGCAGGCGATGGTGTAGATGGCCGGTACGTTGCCGGCCAGCGAATAGCCCAGACCCAGCAGTAGCATGGCGGTGTAGAAGGCCAGCAGGCCATGGGTGTATGAGGCCAGCGCGTAGGCCGCCACCAACACCACGCCACCCAGGGTCATGGTGTAGCGGGGGCCGATCCGCCGTATCAACGTGGTGGGAAAAACGCTGGACAGGCCACAGGCGATGCCCAGAAGGGAGAAGCTGAAACCGGCCGCCTTATAGGACCAGTGCAATTCGCCGACCATGGTGTAGAGCACCACGCCCAGCGAGGCGAACGTCGCGGCGTTGAGGAAGAAAAAGCTCAACGACACCGCCGCCAGGACCAACCACTCTCGCCGCATCAGGGAACCCCCGGGCTATGGGTGAAGTCATCTCCGAAACGCTACCAGCCGATGCGGTCGCCACGCTTGTCAGCAGGCGAACAAACTTATGCGGAAAACGTTCGCCCACTGTGATGATAGGCACAGTTACGGGCCCTATCGCCCAAAAAAACAGCGTTATTAAAAATGCTCAATAATTAACCAAACTCAACGGACGGGCCAGGCGCCCCGGGGCGTGATACCGGCCCGGGCCAGCAGGGCCGCCTGGGATTCCCGCGCCGCCTGCCGCAGGGCGTCCTCATCCACCGTGAGGCAGCGGCCATCGCGCACGACGACGCGCCCCTCCACCACCACGTCGCGGACGGAGCGGCCGTCCGTTCCCCATACCAGATGCAGGGCGGGATCCCCCGCCACCAGGAAGGGGGCGGAGCGCGGGTCGTGCACCACCAGGTCGGCACGCTTGCCCACCTCCAGCGAGCCGACGCGGTCGGCCATGCCGATGGCCCGCGCACCCTCGATGGTCGCGAGCGCAAAGGCCGTATCGGCCCCGAAACGATGGGCGTCCAGGCTCATATCCCGGGCCAGGCCGGCGGCCAGCGTGGCGGCGCGGTGAATATCCGGCAGGTCGCCCGCGTTGGGCGCGTCGCAGCCCAGCGCCATCCGGCCGCCACGCTGGACGATCTCGGCATGCCGGCCGGCGCGGCTGACACCCTGGGCCAGGCGCAGATAGGCCCAGGGGCAATAGGCGACCGCCGTGTCGCTGGCCAGCAGCGCCGCAACCTCCGCATCGTCCAGCCAGACGGCATGGGCCAACAGCAGATGCGGCCCCAGCACGCCCAGGTCCGCCAGGTGCAGCAGGGGGCGCCGGCCCGACCGGCGCAGATAGGCCGCGACGTCGGCCTCGGTCGGGGAGATGTGCATGGTCATGCCCACGCCCCGCCGCCGCGCCAGGTCGGCGGCACCGGCCAGCAGGACGTCGCTGGCGAGATCATGCCCCACCAGGGTCACCCACCCCTCCACCAGCCCTCCCCTGGGCAGGGCGTCCAGCACCGCCTGTTGGCGGGCCAGCACCTCATCCGCCGGGGCGGCGTAGGGCGCGTTGTCAATGTCCCAGCCCCAACAGCCCACCGCACCCCGGATGCCCACCCGGGCCAGCCCGGCGGCCACGCGCCGGGGATGGGCCACGGTTCCAGCCTCCACCACCGTGGTGGTGCCGTATTTCAGCGATTCCACCGCGCTGAGCGTGGCCGACAGTTCGTCATCGTCGGCACTGTGGGCGCCGTGGATAGGCACAGCCCAGCCGAAAATGGACTCGTCGGAGCTTTGCCGATCCGGGATCAGGCTGCGCACCAGCGGATCACCCGTCAGGTGCTGGTGCGCGTTGATCAGCCCGGGGGTGATCAGTCCGCCCTCCGCCTCCAGCACCGGCACCTGGGGCCAGCGCGCCCGCAGGGTCGCCGCCTTGTCCACGGCGACGATGGCCCCGCCGGCGACGGCCACGCCGCCCTGGCGCCATACCGTGCGGCTGGCATCCATGGTGACGACATCGCCACCCAGTACCAGAAGGTCGGGGACAAGAAGGTCGGGCGTCGGCGCCGACATCAACCGGCCCGGCCGCACAGCGCCAGGGCCGCCATGGCATAGAGGCGGGTGCAGTCCACCAAATCATCGATGCTGGGCCGCCACCGGCGGGGGCCCATGGTCACCGAAGGGATGCGGTGCATGTTGAAGACGTTGTGGTCGCGCCACATGCTGGAATAGACGGAATCGCTGATGGGCTGCGGCCCCCCGCGCACCCGGCCGTGGGCATGGTCCAGCGCCGCCTGCAGCGGCTTCACCGCCACCGGGTCGGCGGTGAAGCCGTGGCGCACGGTGTAGGGCTGGATTTTGACATCACCGAACCCGGCCTCGCGGAAGGCGCGCTTCAGGTCGCGGTCCACGGCGGCGATGGTCTGCGCCGGGGTCAGGGCCACCTGGACATAGATGTTACACACCTCGCTGGCGGCACCCATGGCCTGGGGCGTGCCGCCCCGGATGGCGCCGATCTGGACCTTGGGCACGGCGGTGCCGCCCGGCCCCTCGTAGCGGTGCTTCACCTCATACTCCCGCGCCCAACGTTGGATGATCTCGATGGCGGGGGCCACCTTGACCAGGGGGCTGGGATGATCGGCCAGGGCCTCAGGATGGGTCAGCAGCGGCGTGAAAACCCCCTGGCCATAGATCGTGATGCGGAAATCGGCATAGCCGCAGGCCGTCCAGTTGATGCCGAAGTCCGTGCCCTCGGCCGAGATCACATAGTCGGGCGCCACGCCGCCATGGGACATCAGGTAACAGGCGCCCAGTTCCTTGCCCAGATAGTCGACGCCACCCCGCTCCTCCGCCGGTTCCGGCCCGATTTCCCCCGGGCAGGCGGTCAGATACATGAGGCCGCTGAGGTCGATTCCCGCCTTTTTCAGGGCCTTGGCCGCCATCAGGAAGCAGGCCATGGGCCCCCGGTCATTGCCCACCGCATGGCCGAAGAACGTCTCGCCCTCCAGCCAGGCGCCCAGCCATTGCGGGTCCGCCACCGTTTCCGGGCGATAGGTGTACTGGTCCGTCTCATCATAAAACGGGCTCTCGGTATCGAGATGGCTGGTGAACAGCAGGTTGGGGCCATCGCCCTTGCCGCCATAGCTGCCGATGACGTTGAAGCGGTGTTCCACCAGCCCGGCCTTGCGCGGTGAAAAGCCGTTCTCCGCCATCCAACCGTGGACGAACTCCCCCGCCCGGCGTTCCTGGCGCATGGGCGAGGGGATGCCGCACAGGTCCAGCACCAGCTTCACCAGCTCATCCCGGTCGATGGCGGCGGTGATAGCGGCGGCGTCCTCATCGGAAACCGCCAGTGTCCCGTCATGCATCGTCATTCACCACCCCTGCCCCATCTGTTCATGTCCCGCCGTCGCGGGCGTGTGCTTCTCGAGAGGATGATAGGGGCTGCCCCATCCCCCGCTCTTGCCGATTAACGCATGAAAGCTTGCACGCTGGGAACGGGCCGGCGGGGGCGTCGCCCCTGCGAAAGCGGCCATGCGCGTGCAGGCAAGATCGCGGCCGGCGCCGGCCCTAAGGTTTTCCCCATGAAGACGCGCCCCATCGGGCCGTCCCGGACTGTCAACCAGGGGGAAGAATGACCGTTCAATTGGATCGCGCCGCCGCGGCGGAACGGCATAGGATCCGGCCAACGCTGCACCTGCTGCCGGCCACGCCGCGCACCGTGCACTGGGGCTATTTCAACCCCACCCAGGCGCCAGCCCTGACGGTCAAGAGCGGCGACATCATCCAGGCCGAGGCCATCACCCACCATGCCGGCGACGCGCCGGACCTGATGATGGATGAGGCGGTGACCCGCATCTTCACGGAAATCCCCGAGGCCGACCGCAACCCCGGCGTCCACATCATGACCGGCCCCATCCATGTCGAGGGCGCCCAGCCTGGCGACATGCTGGAGGTGCACTACCTGCAAATGACGCCCCGCACCCGCTACGGCTCCAACCTGGCGGCCAACTGGGGCCATCTGTTCAAGGAAATGGGCGAGAAGGAGCGGGTGACGATCTATGAGATCGACGCCATGAGCCAGCAGGCCCACGCCCTCTATGCCTACGACTTCCCCGGCCGCTACGACGTGCCGGGCAAGATCACCAACTGCCCGGAATGCGACCGGCAGCCGGCCTTGTCGGGTGTCCGGGTGCCGGTGCGCCCCCACCTGGGCACGGCCGGCGTGGCGCCCGACGTGGCCGGCCGGGTCAGCACCATCCCGCCAGGCCTGCACGGCGGCAACATCGACAACTGGCGCATCGGCGCCGGGGCCACGATGTACTATCCGGTCCAGGTCGATGGCGCCCTGTTCTCCATCGGCGACCCGCACGTCTCGCAGGGCGACGGGGAACTGAGCGGCACCGCCATCGAGGCGTCGCTGAACGTCATGTTCCAAATCTACCTGCGCAAGGACTTCCGCTTCCCGTCGCCCCTGCTGGAAACGCCGGACTGCTGGATCGTCCACGGCTTCCATGAGGACCTGAACGTCGCCATGCGCAACGCCTCGGTCGACATGCTGAAGCTGTTGACCGAGCAGCAGAACCTGAGCCGCGACGACGCCTATTCGCTGATGAGCATCGCCGCCGACTTCGGCGTCACCCAGGTGGTGGACGGCACACAGGGCATCCATGTGCGCATCCCCCGCGGCGTCTTCCCGCCGCGCAAGGACTGACACGGCAACAAGCAGACAAACGAGGGGCCGGGGCGGCCCCCGGGCAGCAGAGCCCGGGGCGGCCCGCATGGGGCCCAGGGGCATGGCGTGGGGGTTCAAACGATGAAGCACTCTTTCCTGAATGACGGTTTTTTCAACGGCCTGGACAGTTCGGCCCTGGGCGTGGAGGCGGCCGAAACCCTGCCGCCGCTGTGCTACACCGACCGCGACTTCTATGAGTTCGAGAAAGAGGCGCTGTTCAATCACGAATGGCTGTGCGTCGGCCGCGAATCCTGGGTGAAGGAGGCGGGCGACTACTTCACCACCAGCATCATCGACGAACCCATCGTGGTGGCCCGTGGCCGGGATGGCGCCATCCGCGCCATGTCCAGCGTCTGCCAGCACCGGGCCATGCTGGTGGCGGAGGGCCAGGGCAACACCCGCGCCTTCCTGTGCCCCTATCACCACTGGTCCTATGGCCTGGACGGGCAACTGATCGGCGCGCCGGCCATGGAGAAGACCTGTAATTTCGACAAGAAGGACATCAAGCTTCCCCAGTTCAAGGTGGAGATCTGGCACGGCTTCATCTTCGTGAACTTCGATCTGGACGCCGCCCCCCTGGCCCCGCGCCTGGCGGCGCTGGAGGGGGTGATGGCCCCCTATGCCATGGCCGGCCTGAACGGCCCGGCGCCGGACCGGGACATCAAGTTCCCCTGGAACTGGAAGGTGATGTTCGAGAACAACAACGACGGCTACCACGCCAACCGCCTGCACGGCGGCGCCCTGCACGATTTCGTGCCGTCGCGCCTGGCGGCCTTCCCGGACGATCTGCCGGCGGACACGGCCGGCTACTACCGCACCAACGGCACCCTGCACGCCGACGCCAGCTTCAACCCCACGCAGAAGGCCATCCTGCCCATCTTCCCGGCGCTGGGCGAGGTGGAGCGCAACCGCATGCTGTTCGTAAACGTGCCGCCCACCCTGTCCCTGGTCATCACCAGCGACATGGTGATCTATCTGATCCTGCGGGCGGACGGGGCGGAGACGCACCTGATGGACCAGGGTTACCTGGTGGCGCCGGGCGCCCTGGAGGACCCGCTGTTCGACGACAAGCTGGCCATGAACAAGCACTCGACATCCGCCATCATCGCCCAGGATCTGCATGTGGATGAGATGGTGCAGGTCGGCCTGCGCTCCCGCCATGCCATCCGCGGCCGCTATTCCTGGCAGGAACAGGCGCAGCGCGAATTCAACGGCTGGCTGGTGCGCCGCTACAAGGATACCTGGGACCGCGTGAAGCCGCCGCCCGGCGTTGGAGGGAATTGATAATGACCAACCGCCTGCCCACCATCTTCTTCGGCCATGGCAGCCCCATGAACGCCCTGGAGGACAACATCTGCACCCGGGAATGGGCGCGCCTGGGGACCAAGCTGGGGGCGCCTGAGGCCATCCTGGTCATCTCCGCCCACTGGTACACCAGGGGCACGGCGGTGACGGCCATGGAACGGCCGCCCACCATCCACGACTTCGGCGCCTTCCCCCAGGCCCTGTTCGACGTGCGCTATCCGGCACCCGGCAGCCCGGCACTGGCGAAGCGGGTGGCGGAGGTGCTGGCCCCCCTGCCGGTGATCCAGGACCAGAAATGGGGCCTGGACCACGGCACCTGGTCGGTGCTGGTCAAGGCCTTTCCCAAGGCAGACGTCCCGGTGGTGCAGCTGAGCATGGACGGGACCCAGCCGGCCGCCCACCATTTCGAGGTGGGGCGGCGGCTCGCGGCCTTGCGCGATGAGGGCGTGCTGATCGTGGGCACGGGCAATGTGGTCCACAATCTGGGCCGCATGAACTGGGACCCCAGCACGCCGCCCTATCCCTGGGCCGCGCGCTTCAACGACCTGGTGAAGCACTGCATCACCACCGACACGCCCCAGCCGCTGATCGATTTCCAGAAGGCGGGGCCGGACGCGGCGGCCAGCATCCCCTCGCCCGACCACTACCTGCCGCTGCTGTACGTGCTGGGCACCCGCCAGCCGGGCGATGCCGTCACCCTGGTCAATGACCGGGTGGAACATGGCTCGCTCAGCATGCTGACCGTGGCCTTCGGCGACTTGGCCGCCTGAGGAGGAGCCTAGAGCATGACCGGCGCCGATGACTGGTTCCCCGTGCGCGTCGCCGCCAAGGTGCGGGACGGCGGGGACGTCTTCCTGTTCGACCTGGCCGATCCGGCGGGCGGCCCCCTGCCCACCTTCCAGCCCGGGGCCCACATCGACGTGGCGGTGGGGAGCCTGACCCGTCAATACTCCCTCTACGGCGCGCCGACCGAAACCGGCCGCTACAGCATCGCCGTGCAGCGGGAATCCCAAGGCCGGGGCGGGTCCAAGGCGCTCTGCGACGGCCTGGGGGTGGGCGACACGCTGCGTATCCGCCGCCCCCGCGCCCTGTTCACCCTGGCGGACGGGGCGGCAGCGCATGTCATGATCGCCGGCGGCATCGGCATCACGCCGCTGCTGTCCATGGCGGCGCACCTGGGGAACCGTGGCGGCGTCACCTTGCACTATCTGGTGCGCAGCCGCGACCGCACCGCCCTGCTGGACGCGGCATCCCAGGCCGTGGGGCAAGAGAACCTGCACCTGCACGTGACCGCCGAGACGGGGCGTCCGGATCTGGGCGCCCTGATCGGCGCGCCGGCGCCCGACCGCCACCTCTATCTCTGCGGCCCCGCCGCCCTGCTGGATGCGGCGACGTCCACGGCGCTGGGACTGGGCTGGGCCGCCAGCCATGTCCACCTGGAACGCTTCGCCGCCGAACCGATGGCCGAGGCCGGCGCCAACCGGCCCTTCCTGCTGCGCCTGCGCTCCACCGGCGCCGTCATCCCGGTGATGGCCGACCAGACGGCGGCCGACGCCCTGGCCGCCGCCAAGGTGGAGCTGCCCATTTCCTGCGCCGAGGGCGTGTGCGGCGCCTGCATCACCGGTGTGCTGGACGGCACGCCGGAGCATCGCGACTGCGTCCTGACGGATGCCGAGCATGCCGGCAACCGACTGTTCACCCCCTGCTGTTCGCGGGCGGTCAGCGAGATGCTGGTGCTGGATTTATAGGCGCCTGCCCCCACCCGCGATTTTCCGGTCCTTACAGAAAAGCCGCCCCGGTCCCCCGGGGCGGCTTTTTCGCGTCTGGATCCTATTCCGCGAACTGGCGGGTGGCGGCGACAGCTTCCGCCGTCACGCCGGGCGGCACCAGGAAATCGCCGTTGTCATTGTCCGCCAGGCCGGCGGATTGGCGGTAAGCGCGGGGCGTGGTGCCGTAGCGGTCACGGAAGGCGCGGCTGAAATGTGCCGCCTCGTTGAAGCCCCAGCGGAAGCAGATCTGGGAAATGCCCAGATGGGCGAAGGTGGGGTTGATCAGATCGTGGCGGCAACGTTCCAGCCGGCGGTTGCGGACATAGCCGCTGAAGGTCTGGTCGACCTCCTTGAACAGCTTCTGCAGATAGCGGGCGGAGCCGCCATATTCGTTGGCCACATCCTCCAGCGTCAGGTCGGGATCGCAGAGCCGCGTCTCGATGATCTGGCAGATGCGCTGCAGGGCCATGGAGCGGATGCCGGCGGCGCCGCGCGCCGTCTGCACATGCGGATTGTCGGCCAGCGCCGTCATCAGGAATTCCGACAGCGCCATGTCGATGGGCCGCAGCGGCCCCTCCTCGGTTAGGGTGCCGAATGTTTCTGCCAAAGCCTTGAGCATTCCCGCAAGCACGTGCCCAATTCCTGACCGCCCCGGCAAATGCAGAACACCAAAGGACAGCGGCGTTATCAATCTTGGGTTGACCGCAGACTTGGGAATTAAAGCGTAAAGCACCTGGAATTTGGTGCTGAAAGACAGCGAGGCGGGAATTCCCGTCTGGCCATAGATGATATCCTGCGGCGCCAACTCCAGCTTGCCGCCGGGATGGGTCAAGGTGGCGCCGCCTTCGATCAAGACGATCAGCCACACCGCGTCCACCTTCTTCATCAACCGGCCGGATATTTCCTGCGGTGAGGAAGTGATACGGGCGAATTCGATGCCCAAAGGCGACTTCAGGCACGATAATTTGGCGAAGAAATCTTCATCTTCCGGCAGATGGTCCAGCGGAAGCTTCAGCTTCTCCAGCGCGTCGCGCCATACGTCCCGACGTTGTTCGACGGGGAACTGATCGGTGATCAAGTGCCATGCGGTCATCGGAACCCTCGCGCCCCCGTGTTTGTCAGGCGACAGGCCGCCCCTGTTCGGCGGCCGCGACTACCGGAATAAGCGCAAACTCCGTACCATTAAGAATCAAAATCATTTACCCGCCAGGACTTGGCGGCCTCACAGGCTGAAGCAGGCCAAGGCGTAAAGGGCCAGCGCGATCGCGGGGCCGAACGGCATCTCAGCCGGGTCCCCCTCATCGGCGCGATTTCGTCGCACCAATCCCCACAGCGGATAGGCGGCCAACCCCAGGCCGGCCGACAGCAGCACCAGCCAGGGCATGCCCTGCACCCCGATCCACCACCCCGCCGCCGCGAACAGCTTCACGTCGCCCAGGCCCAAGGCCGCCCGATGCAGGCGGCGGCTGAGCGCCCAGCGCACCACCAGCAGCATCCCAGCGACCAGCAGGGCCGCCACCAGCCCCTGGAGGGGCGGCACCGTCCAGCCGGCCAGGCTGCACCCCAGGCCCAGGACGGCCGCGCCCAGGGTCAGGCCGTCAGGCAGGTAACGGTGGCGCAGGTCGACGACAGCGCTGGCCAGCAACAGCGTCGCCAGCAGGAACAGGGCCGCCGTTTCCGGCACCCAGTCCAGCCGCGCCACCGCCGCCATGAAGGCCAGGGCGGCCAGCGCCTCCCCCGCCGGATAGGCGGCCGAAATGCGGGCGCCGCAGCAGCGCGCCCGTCCGCCCAGCACTAGCCAGGAAAACACCGGCACCATGGTCAGCGGGGCCAGCGGCGTGCCGCAGGCGGGGCAGCGGGAGCGGTCGAGCGCCCAGGGCACCCCACGGGGCAGGCGCCACGCCAACGCCATGGCGAAACTGCCGGCCACCAGGCCCAGCAGGGCCGCCGCCATCAGCGAGATCCCCATCCACAGGCTGTCGCCCCGCATATCCATCAACCCGCCTCTCCAGCCGTCACCGTGCAGGCATCCCGCCCCGCCAGAACCGGCCGCTGCCATTCCAGGGGCAGCCAAGGTGTCTCCACCCCACTGCCGGCCCCCGCCGCCTGCCGCCCCACGCCGCGATAGAGCAGGACGCTGCGCCGCACCTGGCTGCGCCCCTCCTCCGCCACCACCACCCGTAGCATGCCGCCGGCCACCAGGCCCAGGGGACCGTTCCCGCCTTCCGCCGTTGGCCCGGCTCCCGGCCGGCGAGTCAGGGGCGCCAAGCCCCGGAAGGGACCGCGGGCGTAGACGGTGCCCCAGCGGCGCAGGCAGGCGGCGATGTCTGGGTCCAAGCCGGGGATGACATCCAGATCCTCCAGCGACCACAGGGCGCGCAGGGGGTCGATGACAAGGTCCAGGCCGTTGGCGCCCGGCGGGTCCATGCCGCGCCACGACGCGATGGCGTCGGCCGCCTTCACCGACTGGCTTTCGGCAAAGCCCAGGGCATGGATGGCCTGGGTCAAGGCCTTGCGCGACAAGCCGTTCAGGTCGATGCGGCCACTTTCGGGCAGCGCGGTGACGGTCACCGCCTGGCCGTCCATCACCAGGCGGCGGGGCGGCGGCAGGTCCGTCCCCCCCTCCTCAAGCAAGGCGTCCAGGGCCACCCAGGTGGCGGCGGCGGCCCGTTGGTCCTGGCCGGCGGCGACGGAGGCGACGCGCGCCAGCCTGCGGGCGGTCAGGCCGTTGCCCATGACAACCAGTCCCACCGCCGTGGCCATGGCCAACAGGAACAACACCAGCAGCAGGGCATAGCCCTCCCGGCCCCGCCGCTGGGGGCCGGACAGACCGCCGGTGGACGCCCGCCTCATTGCCCCTGCGGCCGGGGGGGGCCGGCGGGCGGCGGGCTCAGGGCGCCGCCGGTGGCGCCGGCGAAGATTTCCAGCCGCCCCATGCTGGCGCGCAGCGCCTCCGTCACCTCGCGCGCCCGGGTGGCGTCACGCACGATGACGGGCCGCAGGAAGACCAGCAGTTCCGTCCGGCCCTTGGAATGGCTGTCGGTGCCGAACAGCTTGCCCAGCACGGGGATGTCGCGCAGATAGGGGATGCCGGAGCCATTGCGGCTGGACGTGTCGCTGATCAACCCGCCCAGGGCCACCGTCTCCCCATCCTGCACATTCACCACGCTGGTGATTTTGCGCTGCTGGATGGTGGGGCTGTCGATGCCCGAGGTGGTGGTGGTGGTCACGGAACTGACCTCCTGGTTGACGTCCAGCACCACCGCACCGCTGCGGTTGATGCGGGGCGTCACCTCCAGGATCACGCCGGTGTCGTGATATTCGACGGAGTTGACCACGGCGCTGTCGCTGGTCAGGGTGCTGGTGGCCGATTGCACCACCACCGGCACCTCGTCACCCACCTGCAATCGCGCCGTTTCATTGTTCAGCACCATCAGGCGGGGGGCCGACAACACCTGCACGTCCGTCACGCTGGCCAACGCGCTCAGCACCACCCGCGTGCTGGGCGTGAGGAAGGTGTAGTTGAAGTTGGGATACGTGGCCCCCACCGTGGCGCCATTGGTGGTGGAGAAGCCGGCCGTGCTGCTGCCCCGGTCCAGGAACCATTGGACCCCGAAGTTCAGATCGTCGTTCAGCGTCACCTCGGCGATCGTCGCCTCGATCAACACCTGTTCGCGCGGCGCGTCCAGGCGGGTCAGCACCTGCTCCAACAAGGCGTATTGCGCGCCGGAGCCGAAGATCAGCAGGGCGTTGCGCCGTTCATCCGCCACCACCCGCACGCCCTTTAGTTCCGACAGGCCGTCATCAGCCGCCCCCTCCCCGCCACCACCCGAAAGTGGAAGGTTGGCGCCGGTGTCAGCCGGGCTAAGCGGCGCGCTGGCGGCGGAGCCGGAGGCGCCCGTGGCGGCCCCGCCGCCGGCCGGGGTGCCGCCCGTGCCCGACGCGCTGGTCCCCCGGCTGGCGGTGGACATCGCGGTTGAGCGACCGGTCCGGCCACCCCGCTGCTGGTCCGCCGGCCGTTGTTGATCCGCCCCGGTGGAGCGTCCGACCAGGCGGTTCAGCGCGGTGGCCAGTTCCACCGCCGACCCGTTCTGCACCTCATAGAAATGCACGACCTTGCCGCCATCCGGGCCCGGCCGGTCCAGCCGCTCGATCCAGGTGCCAACGGTGGGCAACAGTTCGGGGCGTTTGGCCACCACCAGCAGGGCGTTCAGGCGGCTGATGGGCACGAAGTCGATCATGCCCTGCAAGGGGCCGCTGTCCAGTTGCAGCACGCGGCGCAGCTCCGCCTCCAGCCGGGCCGGGTCCACCGCCTGCAAGGTGTGAAGGGAGAAGGACAAGCCGGCCAGCCAATCGACGTCGAAACTGGCCACCAGTTGGGTGAAGGAGTCGATCTCATGCGCCGTGCCGTTGACGATGAAGATGTTACGGCCGGCGTCCGCCGCCTGGATGAAGCCCTGGCGGGTCAAAGGATGGACGATCTTGTCCAGTTCCGCCGCCGAGACATGGCGCACCGGCACGATGGCCGTGCTGAACCCGGCCGCCCGTTCCGCCGCGGCCGTGGTCTGCAGGGGCGCCTGGCCGGCCGCCTCGGTCGCCGGAATCACCTGATAGAAGCCGTCGCCACCGACGATGGCGAAGCCCTGGGTGCGCAGGGCCGCGTCCACCGCCGCCAGGGCCTGGGCACGGGGCAACGGCCGGGTGGTGCGGATGGTGACCTGGCCCTGGACCTTGGGATCAATGGTGTAGGTCAGGCCCAGCATGCCGCCCAGCACCGCATCCAGGACGGAGCGGACGTCGGCGTTGACGAAATTCATCTCCACCGGCTCCCCACCACCCTCACCCGCCGCCGGCGCCATGCCGGTCACCGCTCGGGCGGGGCGCACCAGCTGACCGGTGCCGGGCAGGGTCTGCGCCGCCGCGCGCGCGGGCGGGACGCCGGGGCCGATGACACTGCTGGCCGGGGCCGGCGTCGCCGATGGTGTCATCGGCAAGGGCGTGCCCGGCCCATGCGTCACCGCGCTTTCCGAACAGCCGCCAAGGACCAGGCAGCCCGTGACCAGCAAACGGAAGGGGGCATTGGGACGGTGGTGTTTCATGGCGGGGGCCTGGGGGGGCGAGAGGGCGGATGACTGGGCGGGGGTTCCAATTGCTGGGGATCCACCTGCTGCGGGGCCGCCTGCTGGGGGGGCGCCTGTTGGGGGGCCAGCGGGGGCGGATTTGGCGGTGACTGAACCGGCGACGCCCGGCTGGGCACGGGGCTGCTGGAGGGGGAAGGTGCGGACGGCATGAGGGGTGCGCCCACGGTGGGCGGCGGCGGCAGGGAAAGGGAATAGTCCCGCACGGCCGCCCCCCGGCGCAGGCGCAGGGTGGCGCGGCCGACGCTTTCCACCGTCCACCCTTGCAGGTCGTCACCCAGGCGCACGCTGAAGGGCTTCTGCGCCCTGCGGTCCAGGCCGGTGGCGGCCCCGCCGCCCGGGCCGGTGACCACGCCCGTCACCTGCAGATCCGGCCCGTCCGGCGCGCCCTGTCCCCCGGTGCTCGGCGGTGGCCGCCGGTCGGGCGTGAACAACGGGCGGCGGACCGCCTCCCCCGGTTCGGCGGAGAGGCCCATGGGCGTCGGCCCGGCCAGAGGCGGCAGCGACGGCAAGGGTGCCAGCGCGCGCGCCGGCTGGTCGGACGCGGCGAGCGCGACGGCGAGTGCCAGGCCGGTACCGGCCACCAGCCCGGCCGCCGCCAGCGCCAGGGCGGAGCGCTCAGGAAGCGGCCAGGGCGGCATAGACGTCGATCTCCAACTCCAGGGTGGCCGATGCGGCCGGCGCGGCGCCCAGGTCACCACGAGCGGCCCGGCCGAAAGACGGGCCGCCGGGGCCGGACGCCGGCGGCCCGGCGGCGTGCACCCGCACCAGGCGCAACAGCAACCGGGGGCGGACGGCATCCAGCGCCGCGACGGCGTTGGTCACGGCGACGGCGTCGCCCGCGGCATGGGCCGTGAGGTGGATACGGCGATAGGAGCCCTGCCCGGGTCCCGCCTCGGCCTTGAGGTCCAGGATGCTGGCACCCGCCTGTTGCAGGGCATGGCGCACGTCATCCTCGGCCGCCGCCTGCACCGCCGCGACGTCCGCCCCCATCCGCAACAGGGTTGGGACACCCAGGGCCTGATCGACCGTCGCGGCCCGGCGGCTGAGATCGTCCCGCTGCGCCAGCAGGGCGCGCGCCGCCTCCAGTTGCGTGAGGCGGGCGACCCGTCGGGCCGCCGCCGCCTCCACCGTGTCCATCAGCGGCGACAGGTAGAGGTAGGGCGGCAGGGCCAGCAGGCATAGGGCGATGGCCAGGATGAAGGCCGGACGCGGGGCCGTCATGTCATGGCCGTCCCACGGCCAACACCGCCGTCAGCGTGAAGTCCCGCGCCGTGCCGTTGGGTGGGGGGATGTCGGACGGCGCGGTGAAGCGCACGTCGATGAAGGGGCCGGCGGCGCGGACACGGGCCAGGACGTCGGCCAGATCAGGGCCCCGGCCCTGCAGGACCACCGCCTCGGGCATCAGGGACACGTCAGTCAACCAGACGGTATCGGGAAAGGCCAGCGCCAGCTCATCCAGCACCTGGCCCCGGCCAGGCTGGGCCAGAAGCACGGCCGTGCCGGAAGCGTCGACGCTGAGGAAGAGGATGCGGTCGCGCATGTCCTGGACGGCCCGCGCCTCCTTGACCAGGGCGGCCAGCTCCCGCTCCACATTGGCGGTCTGCTGGTCCAGGACCCAGATGGCGATGGCGAACGGGATGGGCAGAGCCAGCCAGAACAGGCCGGCGGCCACCGCCATGCCCATGGCCCGGCGCCGTACCCGGCCGGGATCGAAGCGCAGGAATTCCGGGGCCGGCCCCTGGCCGGGCGCCACCGCCACGGTGATGCCGGTCAGGCTCAGCCCCGCCTGGGCGGCGGTGGCGAGGGCGGCCGACAGCACCGTCCGGCGGACCATGTAGACGCGGGCCGCGGCGGGGGCCGTCCCCGCCCCCTCGGCGCCTGTCAGCGTCACCACATCCCATGCCAGCAAATCGGGGCGCAACGGCATGAAGCGATGGGCCTGCATCTCCACGAAGCCGCGGGCATCCACCATGCCGCCCAGCAGCGCCCCTTTCGGCAGGGGCACGTCCACGGTGTGCACATCCACCGGAGAAAGTGCCAGGCGGACGGGCCCCCGCCCCACCGCCCCCACCAGGCCGCCGCCACCCGGCGGCAGGGCCAAGACCGGTACCCGCAGCCCCAAGGGCCGGTGCCAACGTCGGGGCAGGACGGCGGCGACCCCATTGGCGAGGCCGTCCAGGGCCAGGATGGCCAGCCGCGCGAGGCGGCGGGCGGGGGTCATCCGGCACCGCCGGGGCGGCAACCGCCGCGCAGCGGATCGAAGGCGCACAAGACCCCGCCCCGCACCAGAGGTGCCGCGATCATGGGCGGCCAAGGATCCTGCCCCGGCAAGGCCACCTCCAGACGCACCAGGGCCGGCGCCGTGGCGCCATCCGCCCAGCGGTCGGTCCACGCGTGGACCTTGCCGTCGAAATAGGACCAGGCGATGTGCGACGCCCCCTCGATCAGCACCCCATCGGCGGGCGCCGGCCCATCCGGACGCAGGGGCGCCACGTGCAGGCGGAGTGACAGATGGCCGGCCGGCCCCTCCACCGTCAACGCCATGCGATAGAGCCCCCCTTTACCCAATCCGGCCGGCAGGGGCGCCAGCACGTCAAAATGGCGGGCGTCACGTTCCAGGGGCGCCATGTCGCCCGCCGCCGCGCCCAGATCGTCGAGGGTCAACGCCGCGACGACGATGGCGCGGGTGAAATCATGGACGCGACCGACATCGGCGGCGGCGCGTTGCAGGGCGCCGCTGCGGTCGGCCGTACGGTTCATCAGGGGCAAGAGGCCTACGGCGGCGACAGCCAGCATGCCCAGCAGGGCCAGCGCCACCAGGGCCTCCACCAGGGTCATGCCCCGGCACGGATACGGTGCCGCCATGGACCGGATGGCTATGGTCATCGCGTGTCTTCCGCCAGGGAGCGGTTGGTGACGGCCGCCAGCACGGGGCCCTCCGTCCCCCGCGCCATCCCGGGCGCACCTGTATCGGCAGTCTCGGGGGCCATGCCGCGGACTTCTACCCGATAGTCCCGGTCGCCGGTCGGGGAAACGGCCAGCGGCACAATTTTGACACGGTAGGGCAGGCCCTGGACCGGCATGTCCACCGCGCGGTCGGCCAACGGCACGGCCACGCCGGCCTCCGCCGCCACCGACTGGGCCAGACGCAGGGCCACCGTCTCGCCCCACGCCTGCCGTGCCGCCCAGGCACCCGACCAGGCCGACTGCATCAGCAGGGCCGTGCCCAGCCCGAAGATCGCCAGCGCGATCAACATTTCCAACAGGGTGAATCCGGCGGTGCTGCGCATGGAGTCCCTCCCCTAATCCAGATGAACGGTGCCCAGCGGCCAGTCGACCCGGAGGGTGACGGCACGCGCCCCCTCGCTAAGGCGGATCCGGGCCCCCGGCGACCAGCCGCCGGGAAGGAAGATCACGGCCTCCGGCTGATAGGGGTCGGCGCCAGCGATCGCCAAATCCACCGCCGCGATACGCCGCAGCCGCCGGCCGGCGGCGCCGGCCCGGGGATTCCTGAGGTCAGCGAGCGAGAAAGCCACCGGCTGACCGGTGACCATCGCCTCCACCTGCCGGCCCCGCAGCTCATCCTCCAGCGCGGCGACGGCAGCACTGAGGCGTAGGCCCGGCAGCCGGTTCTGGATGCCCACCGCCAAGGCCGTTCCCAGGATTCCCAGGATGACCAGCACCACCAGCATCTCGACCAGGGTGAAGCCCGCCCCATGCCGCGAAATGGGGTCCCGGATGGGAGGTCCGGCGGGGGACATGGTGGCCTACCAGCTGGTGACGTCGCGGGCGTCACCCTCGCCGCCCGGGGCGTTGTCGCTGCCGAAGGAGAAGATGTCATAGGCGCCGTGGTCCCCCGGGGCCTTGTAATGGTAGGCGTTGCCCCAGGGGTCGATCAGGGCCTGGCGTTTGCGCAAATAGGGGCCGCGCCAGTTGGCGTCGCCGGCGGGTGCCGCCAACAGCCCCTCCAGCCCCTCCTGGCTGGAGGGGTAGCGGCCGACATCGACGTAGAACAGGTCCACCGCCGCCACCAGGGTGTTGATCTGCGCCTGGGCCGCCTCGCCCTTGGCCTTTCCCAGGCGGGCCACCAGGTTGGGCGCGACCAGCAGGCCCAGCAGGCCGATGATCACCAGCACCACCAACACCTCGACCAGGGTGAAGCCCGCCTGCGCACGCCCCCCCGGCCCGCCGCGTCGATAACGGTGGGAAGGCACCCGGTCCCGGCTGTCAGATGGCGATGTCATTCAGGCTGAGGATCCCCGCGATGAGGGCGGCGAAAATGCCACCGACCATGCCGCCGAGAACAAGGGTTAGGACGGGCGTCACCAAAGACAAGGCCCTATCCAGCGCTACGCCCCTTTCGCGCTCCAGAACTTTGGACAGATCCAGCAGCCCCTGGGGCAGGCTGGCCGTCTGTTCCGCCAGGGCCAGCATGCGCGACAGGCGGCGGGGGAACAGGGGTTCGGCCTGGATCGCGCGGCTGAGGTCCGACCCACCGCGCACGGCGACGCGGACCCGGTCGGCCGCGCCCGCCAGCGCCCGGTTGGCCAGACAGCCGCCGGCCGTGGTCAGCGCCGCGGCCAGGGGCACGCCACCGCTGAGCAGGCTGGCCAGGGTGCGGGTGTAGAGCACCAGCTGGGCGTCACCGATCAGCCGGCCCAAGGGGCCGGTGGCCACCAAAAGCGCGCGGTCCATGCGCAGCCGCAGGTCGGGCTGGCGGTAGGCGCGCAGGATGGCCAGGACGGCCAAGCCGCCACCGGCGAGGACACCAGGGCCGAACCGGCCCAGGAAATCGCCGATGGCCAGCACGGCCGCGGTGGCGGCGGGCAGCTTGGCCTTGCTGCCGGCGAACAGGTCCTGGAACTGGGGCAGGACATAGCCGGCCATGAGGGCGAGCGCGGCCAGGGTCAGCAACGCGATCAGCGCCGGATAGGTCATGGCGCTAATCAGGCGCTGACGGAAGCGGGCACGATCTTCCTCCAGCGCCGCCAGGTGGCCGAGTGCTACGGCCAGGGACCCGCCCTGCTCCCCCGCCGCGACCAGGCCGACGAATTCCGGCGGGAACAGGGCCCCTTGCGCCGCCAGGGCCGCCGCCAGGCTGTCGCCGGCGCGCACCCGGGCACGGACGCGGCCCACCAAGGCACCGGCGGCCGCGCGCTGCATCTGGTCGCCCACCAGGCCCAAGGCCGGTTCCAGGGCGAAGCCGGCGGAGACGAGGTTGGCCAGATCGCGGATGAAGGACAGACGCTCCGGCGCCTTGAAGCCGCCGGCCCGGCCCCCACCGGCTCCGCGCTTGCCCCCCTCCTCCCGCACCGACAGCGGCGTCAGGCCGCGCTGCATCAGCTGGTCCACGGCGGCGCGGCGGTCGGCCGCCTCAATGGTGCCGCGGCTGGCGCGACCATCGGCATCGACGGATCGGTAAGAAAAATTGGTCATGGCCATGGTCGTCACTGTTCAATCCCCCGTCTCACGTCGCCGTCCCGGCGTCCCAATCCGTGTGGTCAGTCCGCCTTCGTCACGCGCAGGATTTCCTCCGGCGTGGTGATGCCCTCCAGCACCCGCCGCAACCCGTCCCGGTACAGCGGCACCATGCCGCCCATTTCCACCGCCGCCGCCTCGATCTCCGCAGACGACGCCCCCTGGCGCACCAGCGCCCGTATCGGGTCGTTGATGGGCAGCCACTCGGCGATGGCCTGGCGGCCGCGATATCCCGTGCCGTTGCAGGCGGGGCAGCCCACGGCACGGTAAACGGTGGTGGGATGGGCCGGCAGGCCCAGGGCCGCCGCCGCGTCCGCCGCCAACTCGTAGGGCTGGCGGCAGTGGGGGCACAGCGTGCGCACCAGGCGCTGCGCCAACACGCCGTTGAGGGTGGAGGCCAACAGATAGGGATCCACCCCCATGTCCATCAGGCGCGGCACGGCACCGGCGGCGTCGTTGGTGTGCAGGGTGGACAGCACCAGATGACCGGTCAGGGCCGCCTGCACCGCCACCTTGGTGGTCTCGCCATCCCGCATCTCGCCCACCAGGATGACGTCCGGGTCCTGGCGCAGGAAGCTGCGCAGCGCATGGGCGAAGGTCAGGCCGATGCCCGGCTTCACCTGCGTCTGGTTGACGCCGTCCAGCAAATATTCCACCGGATCCTCGACGGTGAGGATCTTGCGGCGGGCGGCGTCCATGCCGCGCAGGCCGGCGTAGAGGGTGGTGGTCTTGCCGCTGCCGGTGGGGCCGGTGACCAACACGATGCCGTGCGGCCGCTCCAACTCGGCGGCCAAGGGCTCCGCCACCCAGGCGGGCAGGCCCAGGCTGTCCAGCGTGCCGCCCGCCGTTTCCTGGTCCAGGATGCGCATCACCACATCCTCACCATGCACCGTGGGCGTGGTGGAAACACGGAAGTCGATCTCCCGGCCCTGCAGGGTCTGGCGGATGCGCCCGTCCTGGGGCAGACGCCGCTCACCGATGTCCAGCCCCGCCATGACCTTGACGCGGGTGACGAAGCCGGCCGTCATGCGGCGGGGCAGAACCTCCGCCTCGCGCAGGATGCCGTCGACGCGGTGACGGATGACCAGGCGGTCGGCCATGGGCTCGACATGGATGTCGGTGGCGCCGGCCGCCAGCGCCGACTGGATGGCGTTGGTGACCAGGCGCACCACCGGCCCCTCGCTGGCCAAATCCCGCAGGCGCTCGGCATCGCCTTCCAGCAGGTCCGGCATCTCATCCTGATTGGCGGCGGGCGGGGCGATTTCATAAAGGCGATCCAGCGCCGCGGCGATGGCGGTGCCGGTCATGACCACGGGGCGCACCGGCCGCCCGGCCAGGAAGGCGGCGGCGCCCAGCGACCGGGCATCCAGCGGGTCGGCCATGGCGAACACCGCCTGGGCGCCGTCATTGCTCAAGGGCAGCATCAGCTTGGACTTGAGGAAGGCCAGATTGGCCGTGTCCATCATCACCGGCGCCTCGGGCAGGTGGTCGGCCGGCCACAGCGCCAGGCCCAGCGCCCGGGCGTAGGCCGCGGCCATATGCTCTTCCGACACCAGGCCCAGATCCACCAGCCGCCGGTCCACCCGACCGCCCGCCGCCTGCGCCCGCCCCAGTGCGCCGTTGGCCAACTGTCCCTGGGCCGATAGGGCCGCCAGGACACGGGTCAATCCATCCTCGCCCTGAAAGATGGGATCGGTAACAACGCGGATAGCTGAGTGATGATCGGGCGTCACGGAGTGTACCCTCTAAAACTTGAGTGCCGACTATGTTGAGTGCGTCCCTTGGAATAGTTCTAGGCCGTAAAGGTTAATATATCGCGAATTGCCTAGTGCACATTGTCTATCTCTGAAGAGTTAAGCCATACCCACCTCATCGTTCAACAGACGTTTAATCCATTGAATTATATGAATGTTCAACCGGTGACGACCGGCAATCGGGTCTGGAGAGGGGACAATTCGCCGACTGGCCTACCCCTTTCATCTAGTCACGGCCTATGCCTGGGCAAGGGAACACACCCATCAAGAATAAGTCAATACTGCTAAAATTTTATATTTATTTATCAACAGATCATCCTGATATTATTTGTCAACGACCTGATACCCAACAGTTTTTCTTTAAAAGACCAGTTTTCACCTGCACCAATACAGGGAAAGCCGGACCGCAATAGACAACGAAACGTCGATGCCACCCGCCCCAGGAAGACCACCCCTGAGCCGGACGCATTGCGGAACGCGACGGGGCGCGGTTCTGAGGACATCCGCAACGACATTGGCCTGCCTGGAAAGGTGTCGGCGATGGCGATGCGCGTACGCCGTTAGCGGCGGATCGCTAACCGTTATGCCAACCTGTGACACCGCCCCCTCTCCTTGACCCAACCCGGCGCAGACCCGCATAAATTGCGGGACACCCACCCTTTGAGGAACCATCCGCGTGGCTTCCGCCTCAACGCCTTCGCCCTGGGCCGTGCGTGAACAGGTCGACCGGCTAGGGGCCAGCCCCCGGTTCGCCGGGTCGGAACGACTGCTGGCCTTCCTGCATTTCATCGTGGAGGAGACGCTGGCGGGTCGCGGTGCCACGTTGAAGGAGGCGGTGATCGGCAACGCCGTCTACGGGCGGGAGCCACCCTACGATCCCCGTATCGACAGCACCGTGCGCGTGGAGGCGCGGCGCCTGCGCCGCAAGCTGGAAGACCATTATGCCGGGCCTGGGCGGCAAGATCCTGTGATCATCACTTTGCCCACCGGTGGCTATGTCCCGCTGTTCACCCCGGCCCCGATCCCGACGGAACCGGCGGAACCGGACGCGGAAGCGGGGGATGGCGCCCTCTTCACCCAGGGTTTCGGTGCCGCGGTGGCGGTCATGCCCTTCCGCGCCCTGAACCGGGATGGCGACGACGAAAGCTTCGCGGATGGCCTCACGGATGAGCTGATCTACGCCCTGGGCCGGGCGCAGGGCATGCGCGTCACCTCGCGCAGTGTCGCCTTCCAGTACAAGGACCGGGGCTGGCCCGTGCCGACGCTGGCGCGGGAACTGGGTGTGGACGTCGTGCTACAGGGTACGGTACGCCGCCAGGACGGCCTGCTGCGCGTGACGGTGGAGCTGTCGGACCCCCAGGGCTTCGTCCTCTGGTCCGACCGCATCGATGCCCCCGACCATGAGCGCCTGCGCCTGCAGGAACGGATCGCCGCCACGGTGCTGAGCCGCGCGCGTCTGGACAACAGCGGGGTCCGCGCCTCCCGCCTCAGCCCGGGGCCGGTGGCGCTGGAAGCCCATGCCCGCATCTACCGCGCCCGGCAATTGATGGGCCAGCAGACGCCGCGGGCCCTGCGTGAGGCGCAGGAGCTTTTCCAACGGGTGGCCAGCGCCGCGCCTGACTATGCCCGCGGCCATTCCGGCATCGCCGATTGCCAGTGCGACCTGTTCCGCCTGGGCATGGTCGACCATGCCACGGCCGAAGCGGTGGCCAAGCCGGCCGTGCGGCGGGCGCTGGAGATCGATCCCCAGTCGGTGGAGGCGCACACGTCCCGCGCCACCATCGCCGCCTGGCTGGACCGCGATGCCGTCGCGGCGGAAGCCGACTTCGGCCACGCCCTGCGCCTGGGCGGCCACGCCCGCGCCGCCCGCCTGTACGGCGTCTTCCTCACCATCTTCGAACGGCATGAGGAGGCGGAACGCCTGTTCCGCGAGGCCCGCGCCATCGAGCCCTTCTCCGCCCAGCAGGACATCGCGGAGGCCACCTGCCACTATCAGGCGCGGCGCTTCGCCCTGCTGACCGGGCAGCTGGACGCGGCAGGGGATGATGCCATGCCCGCCGAAGTGCTGGTCTACCGCGCCCTGTCCCACGTTTTCGCCAGGGAGCCTGATGCCGCCCGCGCCCTGGTCGGCCCCGTGGAGCGGGCCACGGGCACGCATCGCGACCTGGCCTATGCCCGGGCGGAAATCGAGGCCTGGCTGGGCGCGCCAGAGCGGGGCTGGCGCTTGCTGGCCACGGCGGATGCCATCCCGGCCACAGCCTTCGCCCGCGCCACCCTGGCGGCGGCCCTGAATGACGAGGCCAGCGGCCTGGCGGCATTGGAACGCGCCATCGATAGGCGGGAGCTGTCCACCGTCTGGCTGCCCACCGACCCCCGCTTTGACGCTTGGCGCGGCCGGCCTGGATTCCAGGCGCTGCTGGACCGGCTGCGCCCGTCCCGAGCGCCAGCGTCGACCGACGCCCAGGCCGGCTAACGGTAAGCGCCAGCCCGCTCACTCCATCCCCATCACCCCCTGCCCTAGGCTCCATCTCCCAGACGACGGGCCGATTGGCGGGGACAAGGATGGAGCGGGAACTTGGGGCACCACAGCGCAGTCCGCGGGTTTGACATGGCCGTGCGCCGCACCCTGGACCGGATGCGCGCCCTGGACCGCGCCTGGAACGATAGGCGCTGGCACGACTATGCCGAATTCCTGGACGACGGCATGATGGCCCATGGCGATGGCGGCACAGCCCCGCAGGACAAGGGGAGCCACATCGAGCAGGCCCTGCGCTTCTGCGCCGCCTTCCCCGACGCCCATGTCCACACCAACCCCTATGTGGAACTGTTCGCCAGCCATGATGGGCGGCACAGCTGCTCCGTCGCCCATCTGAGCGGCACCGCCACCGGCGGCTTGACCCTGCCGGCCGGCCTGCCGGGCATCGAGGACGCGGTCCCGTTGCGCCGCGCCTTCAATGTCTTGCGCTTGGCCGTCTGCCGATGGGAACGGGGCTGGATCGTCGACTACCGGGTGCACCTCGATACCGCCCTCATGGTGCGGCAATTGCACGATCCCCTGTCCTCAGGCGGCGTCCCGACATGACCGCATCGACACAAGACGGGTACGAATTCAAGCCGGAAGAACGGCCAACCTTCCCCGGATCGCCGGCCGCCCCCACTCATCCCTGGGGCCGCCGCCTGGGCTATGCCGCCGTGGCCGTGCTGGTGGGCGTGGCCTCCACCCTGGGCAACGCCCTGGTCAATGTGAACCTGGCCAGCCTGGCCGGCGCGCTGGGCGTCTACATCGACCAGGCCAGCTGGCTGCCGGCCCTGTACGTCGCCTTCAACGCCGGCGCCAACCTGATGCTGGTGAAGGCCCGCATCCAGTTCGGCATTCCGGCCGTCACCGGCGGATTGCTGGTGGCCTACCTGCTGGCGGGGCTGCTGCAGTTCGTCCATCCCGGCTTCGCCGCCGCCGTGGTCATCCGGGCCGTCAGCGGCATGACGGCGGCGGGCCTGACCACCATGACCGTCTACAACCTGCTGCAGGTCTTCCCCGGCCGCCTGCGGCCCCTGGCGCTGGTCATCGGCATCGGCCTGACCCAGCTGGGCACGCCGCTGGCCCGCCTGGTGCCGGTGGAGATGCTGGCACTGGGCGAATGGCAGGGCCTGCATCTGATGGAGATCGGCATCGCGCTGGCGGTGCTGGCGGCCATCACCGCCCTGCCGCTGCCACCGAGCCAGCGCGGCCCCGCCTTCCAGCCGCTGGATTTCGTCGTCATCGGCCTGATGCTGCCCTGCCTGGTGCTGGTCTGTGGCGTGCTGGGCCAGGGCCGCCTGCTGTGGTGGGTGGACACGCCCTGGCTGGGCGGCGCCCTGGCGGCGGCCATACCATTGTTCGCCCTGGCCTGGCTGATCGAGCGGCATCGGGCCCGACCGCTGATGCAGGTGCGCTGGCTGACCACCCTGGACATGGCGCGCTTCGCCGCCGCAGCCCTGCTGGTGCGCGTATCGCTGGCAGAACAGACTTATGGCGCCGTGGGCCTGCTGACGGCCGGCGGCCTGATCAACGACCAGCTGCGCATGCTGTTCGCCCTGGTCCTCCTGGCCATGGTGGGCGGCACCCTGACGGCGGCGGCGACCCTGTCGGAAAAGCGCCTGCCCTTCCAGGTCATGGTGGCATCACTGCTGATCGCCGCCGGCGCCTGGCTTGACAGCGACGCCACCAGCCTGGTCCGCCCCCCGCAATTGTACATCAGCCAGATGCTGATCGCCTTCGGCACCACCCTGTTCATCGGGCCGGCCCTGGTGCTGGGATTCCTGCGCATGGTGGCCAAGGGGCCGGACCATCTGGTCACCTTCATGGTGCTGTTCAGCATCACCCAGAATGTGGGCGGGCTGGCGGGATCGGCCCTGCTGGGCAGCCTGCAGGTGGCCTCGACCCACGGGCATCTCCAGACTTTGTCGGAGCATCTGGTCGCGGCCGACCCGCTGGTGGCGCAACGGCTGCAGGCCGGCGGCGGCGCCGTCGCGGGCACCATCCTGGACCCCGTGCTACGTGCGGCGCAGGGCGGCGGCCTGCTGGGCCAGACCATGGCGCGCGAGGCCACCGTCCTGGCCTTCAACGATGTCTTCCGGTTCGTGGCCGGACTGGCGCTGATGACGGCGCTGTATGTCGGCTACCTCGTCCTGTTCAACCACTTACACCGGAGACGCGGCCCATGAGCGCCCCCGACAGCCTTCCCCATCACTGGCATCCCCCGCGCCATGGATGGCTTGCCCTTGTGGCCATCGTGGGGATGGCCGTGGCCGCCCTCCTGGCCCTGCTGGCGGCCTGGCGGCTGCCGCCCTTCGCCGGAACGCTCCAGGCGACGGAGAACGCCTACGTCCGGGGCCGCACCACGGTGATCGCCCCGCAGGTCAGCGGCTATGTCGTGGCCGTGGAGGTCGGCGACTATGCCCATGTCAAGGCCGGCCAGGTGCTGGTCCGTATCGACGACCGCCTCTACCGCGCCCGGGTGGATCAGGCCAGGGCCGCCCTGGCGGCTCAACACGCGGCGCTGGCCAACAGCCAGCAGGCCCACGCCGCCCGCAGTGCCAGCCTGGCCGGCCAGATGGCCAACCTGGCCAACGCCCGCGCCCAGCTGGCCCGCGCCAAAGCCGACATGGCGCGCGTGACCGATCTGGTGCGCGACGGCTCCGTCTCCATCCGCGAGCGCGACCAGACCATGGCGGCGCTGGCCCAAGCGGAAGCCCAGGTGCGCCAGGCGGAATCGGGCGGGGAGATCGCCCGCCAGGACATCCGCACCGTGGATGTGGGCCGCGACGGCCTGCAGGCCCAGGTCGAGGCGGCGGAGGCGCAGCTGACCCTGGCGGAGATCGACCTGGAACACACGGTGATCCATGCCCCGGAAGACGGCCAGGTGGGCGAGGTCGGCGTGCGCCTGGGCCAGTACGTCACCAATGGCACCCAGTTCCTGTCCCTGGTGCCGGAGGAACGCTGGATCATCGCCAACTATAAGGAAGCGCAAACCGCCCGCATGGCCCCGGGCCAACCGGCGCGCTTCACCGTCGACGCCCTGGACGGGGCGGAGCTGACGGGCACGGTGGAGACGCTGTCGCCGGCCGCCGGGTCGGAATTCGCCGTGCTGAAGCCCGACAACGCCACCGGCAACTTCATCAAGGTGCCCCAGCGCATCGGCGTGCGCATCGCCATCACCACCGGCCAGCCCCTGGCCGACCGCCTGCGGCCCGGCATGTCGGTGGAAACGCGCGTGGACACCGCCGGCGGCGGGGCCAAGCCATGAGGCGGCTGATCGGCCCCGTCCTTCTGGTCACGCTCGCCGCCTGCACCGGACCCCGGCCGGAAGCGCCGCTGACCGCCGCCGTGGAGCCGCCGCCCGCATGGCGGGGCGCCGGGGCGCCAGGGCACGCTGCCGATGCCGTCTGGTGGCAGGCCTTCGGCGACACGGCCCTCACCCGCATCGTCGACCGCGCATTGGCCAACAACACCGACATCATGGTCGCGGCGGCCCGCGTGGCCGAGGCCCGCGCCCAGTACCGGCTGGCGGAGGCCCAGCGCCTGCCCAACGTCATGGCCGCCGCTGGCGGCGGCCGGCAGCGCGATGTCAGCCCCTTCGGCCAGCCGCGCCAGCAGACGGCGGGACAGTGGCAGGCCACCGCCTCCTATGACCTGGACCTGTTCGGCCGCCTGGCCGACACCAGCGAGGCCGCCCGCGCGGCCCTGCTGGCGACGGAGGCCGCGCGCGATAATGTCCGCCTGGCGGTCGCGGCCTCAGCCGCCGCCGGCTATATCGGCTTGCGCGCGCTGGACGCCCGGCTGGAGGTGGTCAAGCGCACGCTGGCGGCGCGCGAGGCCTCGCTGCACTTGGCCCGCCGCCGGGCGGAGACGGGCTATGCCGCCCAGCTGGACCTGGCCCAGGCCCAGGCGGAGTACGAGGCCACCGCCCAGCTGATCCCCGCCACCCTGCTGGCCATCACCCGGCAGGAGAACGGCCTGAGTCTGCTGCTGGGCGAAAACCCACGCGCCATCGAGCGGGGGGCGGAACTGGCCGACATCGCGCCGCCGGCCGTGCCCGCGGGCCTGCCGGCCGATCTGCTGCGCCGACGGCCCGACATCGCCCAGGCGGAACAGCAGGTGGCGGCGGCGGATCATGGCCTGGACGCGGCCCGCGCCGCCTTCATGCCCGATGTGCAACTGAGTGCCGCTGGCGGCACCGTCGTCTCCAGCCTGATCGACCCGGTCAACGTCTTCAGCCTGGGCGGCAGCATCCTGGCCCCCCTGTTTGACAGTGGGCGCCTGCGGGCCCAGCAGGACGCGGCGACGGCCCGGCGGGACGCGGCCGCCTTCGGCTATCGCAAGGCGGCCCTGACCGCCTTGCGCGAGGTGGAGGACGGGCTGGCCACCGTGCAGCGTAGCGCGGAACAGGAAGAGGCGCTGCTGCGCCAACGCGACGCCCTGGCCCGCACGCTGGCCATCGCCACCAGCCGCTATCGCGCCGGATACTCCCCCTACCTGGAACAGCTGGATGCGGAGCGTGGCCTGCTGTCCGTGGAACTGGCCCTGGTGCAGTCGCGCGCCGACCGTCTGGCCACCGCCATCAGCCTGGTGCAGGCCCTGGGCGGAGGTTGGTCTCCGCCCGCCGGCCCACCGTGAACGATCGTCCCGCCGATGAGGGCTGAAGGTGCGAACGCAGCCACACGTTGATGGATGTGGAGCCAGAAGCCCGTATGTCGTCAGCGATGGAAACTTCCCGCCAGGACGCTGATATGTTTCGAAAATACACTATCGCCGCAGGCTCGCGGCCGTAGCCTGCATGGTGAATATTACCGAACATAAACCAATCTATACTGCGAATATTGACTGATATACGGCTTGGCGCCAGGCAACAAGACCAGTAACAAGGGCACGCCACAATGATTTTCCCGGCGAACTAACGGATAGGATCGAATAATTCACTTATTTTTTACGCCTCCCACCTATAAATGCTGCCCTGCAGCATTTACCGGAAAATGAGGATCGTCATGGATATGGCAAGGGCAGTCGCCGGGGTCGAACCTTCCAGGCCGGGGGCGGCGTCCCCCGCCGCGTCGCCGTTCGCGACCCTGCCCTGGTTGGCGCCGTGGGCGTCAGCCCTGGCCTTGGCGCGGAAGGCGCAGGAATATTATGTGGATGCGGGCCAGCGCTCACTGATGTTCCTCGATGTCCTGCGGCAGCGGGGCAATGACCATTTCCGGCATATGGCGGATCCCTGGCCCAACGTCCTGAGCTTCCCCTATGAACTGGTGATGGATGGACGCGCGCTGGACCGTCCCGTCAACTACTGCCTGGTCCGCATCCTGCCGCCGGCCGGCACCCCCACCGATCCGCGCCAGCGACCCTTCGTCGTGTTCGATCCCCGCGCCGGCCACGGCCCCGGCATAGGCGGCATGAAGCACGACAGCGAGATCGGCGTGGCCCTGGATGAGGGGCATCCCTGCTATTTCGTCGGCTTCCTGCCCACGCCGGTGCCAGGCCAGACGGTGGAGGATGTCTGCCGCGCGGAGGTCACCTTCGTGGAGAGGGTGGCGGCCCTGCACCCCGAGGCTGACGGCAAGCCCTGCCTCATCGGCAATTGCCAGGCGGGCTGGCAGGTCATGATGATGGCGGCCATCCGGCCGGATCTGGTGGGGCCCATCGTGCTGGCGGGCGCGCCGCTGTCCTATTGGGCCGGGGTGCATGAGAAGAACCCACTGCGCTATCTGGGGGGCCTGCTGGGCGGCACCTGGTTGACGACACTCAGCGGGGATCTGGGCCACGGCATCTTCGACGGCGCCGCCCTGATCGCCAATTTCGAAAACATGAATCCCGCCAACACCCTGTGGAAAAAGAACTACGCCGTCTATTCCAAGGTGGACACCGAAGCCCAGCGCTTCCTGGAGTTCGAGCGCTGGTGGGGCAGCCCCATCCTGCTGAACGCGGAGGAGATGCAGTACATCACCGACGAGCTGTTCCTGGGCAACCGGCTATCGCACGGCGGCATGGCGCTGTCGGACGGAACCCGGGTGGACCTGCGCTCGGTCACCTCGCCCATCGTCGTCTTCTGTTCCTGGGGCGACGACATCACCCCGCCGCAGCAGGCGCTGGACTGGATCCTGGACCTGTACGCCAGCGATGAGGCCCTGGCCGCCAGTGGCCAGACCATCGTCTACACCCTGCACCCGAGCGTCGGGCACCTGGGCATCTTCGTCTCCGCCAAGGTGGCGACCAAGGAACATGACGAATTCGCCCGGACCATGGACCTGATCGACGTCCTGCCACCGGGACTGTATGAAGCCGTGTTCACGGAGAAGGCCGGGGTGGCCCATGCCGACCTGGTTTCCGGCCAATACCTGACCCGGTTCGAGCGGCGCGGCCTGGCCGACATCCGGGCGCTGGGCGGCAATGATTCCCGCGACGACCGCCGCTTCGCCACCGTTGCCCGCGTGTCGGACCTCAACCGGGATCTGTACCGCGCCACCGCACGACCGGTGGTCCAGCGCCTCGCAACCAAGGAAAGCGCCGAATGGCTGCGCCGGCTACATCCCAACCGCCTGCGATTCGAGGTCTTTTCCGACAAGAACCCGCTGATGCGACCCATCGCCGGGCTGGCGGAGGCGGCACGGGCGCACCGCCAGCCGGCCGATCCCGACAATCCCTTCCTGAAGGTGCAGGACGCGGTGTCGGACAGCATCGTCCACATGCTGGACACCTGGCGGGATCTGCGTGACCAGGCGACCGAATCCCTTTTCCTGACGGTCTACGGATCCGCGTTGCTGCAGGCCGCCGTTGGCGTGGATGGCCCCACACCGGCGCCGCTGACGCCGACAGACGGCGGCGATGCCAATACGGCCCCTGAGGACGACGTCGCCAGCCGCCTGCGCCGGGGCGGACCGGCGGCGGCCCTGACCCGTGCCCTGCTGTACATCGCCGATGCCGACGCGCGGACCGTGGCGGACGAGCGGCGCTTCGCCGTGCTGCGCCGCCTGCGTGACCAGGCCCCGCCGGAGGAGCGCCTGACCCTGGCGCAATTCAAGGCCATGGTGCGGGAACAGTCCGACCTGCTGCACAGGGATGAGGCCGCGACCCTGGCCACCCTGCCCGACCTGCTGCCGGCCGGTGCGACGGCGCGCGCGCGCATGGCCGACGCCCTGCGCCAGATCATGGCGGCGGGTGACCCGCCCACCCCTACAATGGCGGCGCGGCTGGAACGGACGATACTGCTCATACAGCCACCAGCCCCTGCAACTCCCCCCGGCGCCACCGCCTGACACACCCCACCCGGATCGACAGAGACAGCCATGGACAGCCCCACCGCCGCCGCCCCGCCCACGGTCTCGGCCGACATCGCCCGGCATAAGAAGTATCAGCGCCTGATCGCCGCCGCGCACCTGGCCGGACCGCCGCCCACCGCCGTGGCCCACCCCTGCGACCAGAGTTCATTGGAAGGCGCGGTGGACGCCGCCAGGCTGGGCCTGATCAACCCCATCCTGGTGGGACCGGAGGCCCGCATCCGCGCCGTCGCCGCCCAGGCCGGCCTGGACATCAGCGCCCTGCCCATCATCGATACACCCCACAGCGTGGCCTCGGCCCAGCGGGCGGTGGAACTGGTGCGCGAGGGCAAGGCGGAAGCCCTGATGAAGGGTAGCCTGCACACCGATGAACTGATGGGCGCGGTGGTCAAGACGGACACGGGCCTGCGCACCGCCCGGCGCCTCAGCCATTGTTTCGTCATGGATATCCCCGGCCACGACGACCCCCTGATCATCACTGACGCCGCCGTCAATATCACCCCCACCCTGGCGGAGAAGGTGGACATCGTGCAGAACGCCATCGACCTGGCCCTGATCCTGGGCTTCGGCGAGGTGCGGGTGGCCATCCTGTCGGCGGTGGAAACGGTGAACCCCAAGATCCCCTCCACCATCGAGGCGGCGGCGCTGTGCAAAATGGCGGAGCGTGGACAGATCACCGGCGCCATCCTGGACGGCCCCCTGGCCCTGGACAACGCCATCAGCCCGGAAGCCGCCACCATCAAGCACCTGACCTCCCCCGTCGCGGGACACGCCAACGTCATCCTGGTGCCAGACCTGGAGGCCGGCAACATGCTGGCCAAGAGCCTGACCTTCCTGGCGGGCGCCGACGCGGCCGGCATCGTGCTGGGCGCCCGGGTGCCCATCATCCTGACCAGCAGGGCCGACAGCGTGCCCGCCCGTCTGGCCTCCTGCGCGGTGGCGGCGCTGATCGCCCAGCACCGCCGCACCGTCGCCGCCAAGGCCGTGGGGTGAGCGCATGCGCCGGAGAAAAATCAGCAACGCGATCATCGTCATCAACGCCGGCTCCTCCAGCATCAAGTTCTCGCTGTTCGCGGATGAAACCCGGCAGCTGGAACTGTTCCTGAAGGGGCAGATCGAGGGACTGCGGACCGACAACGCCCACTTCATCGCCCGGCACCCTGCCGGCGACGTGGTGGGTGAACGGCATTGGACCGGCCCGGAGGCCGGCGCCTTCGACCACGACGCCGCCACGCGCTTCCTGATGGCGTTCATCAACACGCATCTGGAAGGCCATGTGGTGGAGGCGGTGGGCCATCGCATCGTCCACGGCGGCGGCGACTTCACCGCCCCGGCGGCGCTCAACGCCGCCGCGCTGGACCGGCTGGCGACCCTGGTGCCCCTGGCCCCCTTGCACCAGGCGCACAACCTGGCCCCGGCGCGCAGCATCCTGGCCACCACGCCCGGCCTGTTCCAGGTAGGCTGCTTCGACACCGCCTTCCACGCCACCCAGCCACCGTTGGCCCAGGCCTTCGCCCTGCCGGCGGAGATCACGGACCGGGGCGTGCGCCGCTACGGTTTCCACGGCCTGTCCTACGAATACATCGCCAGTCAGCTGCCCACGCTGGGCCTGGGCGACGCCAAGGTCATCGTCGCCCACCTGGGCAACGGCGCCAGCCTGTGCGCCATGGACCATGGCCGCAGCATGGCCAGCACCATGGGATTCACCGCGGTTGAGGGGCTGCCCATGGGCACCCGCAGCGGCACCCTGGATCCCGGCGTGCTGCTGTACCTGATGGATGAGATGCACATGGGCCCGCGTGACCTGGAGAAGCTGCTCTACCAGCGCTCCGGCCTGCTGGGCGTATCGGGCATTTCCAGCGACATGCGCACCCTGGAAACCAGCGGGGAGCCCCGCGCCCGGCTGGCTGTGGACCTGTTCACCTACCGCATCGGGCGCGAGATCGGATCGCTGGCGGCGGCGATGGGCGGGCTGGACGCCCTGGTCTTCACCGCCGGCATCGGCGAGAACAGCGCCGGCGTGCGCGCCGCCGTTTGCGGCCATGCCGCCTGGCTGGGGCTGGAGATGGACGACGGGGCCAACGCCCACCCGCAACCGGGCGCGCACCGCCTCAGCACGCCATCCAGCCGGGTATCCGCCTGGATCGTGCCCACGGACGAGGAACTGATGATCGCCCGCCACACGCGGCGCCTGCTGACGGGAGCGACCCCATGACCGAGACCCCGCTGCCTCCCCCCCACCGCATCCTGGCCGGACGCCGCGCGCTGGTGGTGGGCATCGCCAACGACCAGTCCATCGCCTATGGCTGCGCCAAGGCCTTTCACGAGGTCGGGGCGGAGTTGGCCCTGACCTATCTGAACGACAAGGCCAAGCCGCACGTCGAGCCGCTGGCGGAACAGCTGGGCGCCCAGCTGTTCCTGCCGCTGGACGTCAGCGCCCCCGGCCAGCTGGACGCGGTGTTCGATGCCGTGCGCGAGCGGTGGGGCGGGCTGGATATCCTGGTCCACTCCATCGCCTACGCCCCCAAGGAGGATTTGAAGGGCGGCCTGCTGGACTGTTCGGCCGAGGGCTTCGCCCGGGCCATGGACATCTCCTGCCATTCCTTCATCCGCATGGCCAAGCTGGCGGCACCCTTGATGGCCCACGGCGGAGCCATGTTCGCCATGAGCTATCACGGGGCCGATCGCGTGGTACCCAATTACAACGTCATGGGGCCGGTCAAGGCGGCGCTGGAAGCGGCTTGCCGTTATCTGGCCTATGAGCTGGGTCCCCAGCACATCCGGGTGCACGCCCTGTCGCCCGGCCCGCTGATGACCCGGGCGGCGTCCGGCCTCAAGGACTTCGACCGCCTGTTGAATGACGCCATAAGCCGCGCGCCGGTTGGGGAATTGGTCGACATCATGGATGTGGGCTACACCTGCGCCTATCTGGCCAGTCCCTTCGCCCGCCGGCTGACCGGCAGTACCCTCTACATCGACGGCGGCATGAACATCGTGGCCTGAGCCGCCGCCGCTTCAGGCCTGCCATGTAGTAAAATTACCGTCCTTAACGGGAATTTCGCATATCCCCATGTTGTTGTCGGCGGGCGAAGCGGTTACCATCGCCGCCAACCGGGCCCGGAACCGTTGGCGGTGCCGACGGTTCCCCCGGGCACCGATTTCCGACCGGCTTTCACTTCTGGGGCGGCCCGTCAGGGGCCGAAAACAACAATGCGTCGCCACCGTCGTGCCAAGATCGTCGCCACCGTCGGCCCCGCCAGCAACTCTCCGGAGATGCTGAAGGCGCTGTTCCTGGCGGGCGTCGATACCTTTCGCCTGAACTTCAGCCATGGCACCCATGAGGACCATGCCAAGGTCCACGCCGCGATCCGCGCGCTGGAGAAGGAGGTGGGCCGCCCCATCGGCATCCTGCAGGATCTGCAGGGCCCCAAGATCCGCGTCGGCACCATCAAGGACGGCAAGATCACGGTGGCCAAGGGCGACACCATCCGCTTCGTGCTGAAGGGCCAGGATGGCGACCGCGACGCCATTCCCCTGCCCCATCCGGAGATTTTCGCCGCCGTCCTGCCCGGCCACCACCTGCTGATCGATGATGGCCGGGTGCGGGTGAAGGTCACCAGCCTGGGCGACGACGTCATGACCGCCGAGGTCGTGGTGGGGGGCGTCATCTCCAACCGCAAGGGCGTGAACCTGCCGGGCACGCTGCTGAACATGTCGCCGCTGACCGCCAAGGACCGCGCCGACCTGGAATTCGGCCTCAGCCTGGGCATGGACTGGGTGGCCCTGTCCTTCGTGCAGAAGCCCAGCGACATGATCGAGGCGCGCGGCCTGATCGGCGACCGCGCCGGGCTGATGGCCAAGATCGAAAAGCCGCAGGCGCTGGAACAGATCGACGACATCATCCGCCTGTCGGACGGCATCATGGTGGCCCGTGGCGACCTGGGCGTAGAAATCCCCCAGGAAGAGGTGCCCGGCCGTCAGAAGGAACTGGTACGCGCCTGCCGCCTGGCGGTGAAGCCGGTCATCGTCGCCACCCAGATGCTGGATAGCATGGTGTCCGCCCCCACCCCCACCCGGGCCGAGGCGTCGGACGTGGCCACCGCCATCTATGACGGCGCCGACGCCGTCATGCTGTCGGCCGAATCGGCCAGTGGTTCCTATCCGCTGGAAGCGGTGTCGATGATGGACCGCATCATCGGCACCACCGAACGGCACAAGCTGTACCACTCCCTCATCCGCGCCTCGGATCCGGCCGAGGAGCAGACCCCGCCGCACGCCGTGGCCGCGGCGGCCGCCGACCTGGCGGAGGCCGTGCGCGCGCCGGTGATCGTGGCCTTCACCTCCAGCGGCACCACCGCCGCCCGTATCGCCCGCAAGCGGCCGGAGGTCGCCATCCTGGCCATCACCGCCGACCAGACGGTGTCGCGCCGCCTGTGCCTGTTGTGGGGCACCCACAGCATCCTGTCGGAAGACATCCATTCCTACGAGCAGATGGTGCAGGTGGCCTCCACCGTGTCGCAAAGTGCCGAGTTCGCCAAGCTGCACGACCAGATCATCGTCGTGGCCGGCATCCCCTTCGCCCAGGCCGGCACCACCAACAACCTGCGCATGCTGCAGATCGGCGGTTGATCCTTGAATCGCGGGACCGACCACCGCGGGACCGAACCGTAGATTTGGTGTCATTCCGGCGTTTCACCGCATACCGGATTGTCGCCAGCATCCCTGTTCTTTCGCCAGAAAGCCCCGCCGTACCCCGGCGGGGCTTTTTGCTGCCAGCGGCGGACATTGGCACGACTTCAGCGTTTAGAATACTTTGTGATTAACCCCTGAGAGTAGTATCATACAGTTGTATGAGTCAGGCGCTCATGCAATTTCGTCAAGCAAGATGATCATCGATACGAATGGGGGTAACAGCCATGGGTTCAAACCACGCCATCATCGTGCTGCCCGGCACCACCGGCACCAGCCTGGTCAAGTCCCAGGACAAAGAGACGTCAACGACGCCACTCTGGGAATATTGGGCACTGCGCGAGGCCATCGCGCCATTCTCCGCCGACACGGTCGCGACGGAACTGTCGCAGCCCCTCTATGCCGGCCGCCCCGGGGGCTTCGCCAAGGGCACAGGCTATATCGCGCTGATCAACACGCTGGTCACCCAGGCAAACCTCAAGTACGGCGCCGGCACATACCAGGCCGCTTACACCAACTGGCCCACCAACGACCCGGCCTCGGTCAACATCGATACCTCGCTGGCCTGGCTCAGCACCGACCTGACGGGGAACGCCGTCATCGGCTGGGGTTATGACTGGCGCCAGGACAACGTGATCAGCGGCACGATGCTGCAAAACTTCATCAGCTATCTGGTGAAGAGCCAGGGCATCGGGAAGATCACGCTGATCGGTCACAGCATGGGCGGCTTGGTGTCGCGCAGCTACCTGGAATATGTCGGCCCCAACACTCAGGACGCCAACGTGGCCTTGGTGGACCAGTTGATCACCCTGGGCACACCGCATCTGGGGGCCCCCCTCGCGCTGGCACCCATGACCTCAACCATGAAGATCAACGTCGCCGGTAAAGGCAACAGCAACTGGTTCATCAAGGAACTGGACGATCTGCTGGTAGACCCGCTGAAGCAGGCGGCCGTCGACAACGTGCTGGCCATGATTCACGACGTCGTCAACCGGCCGGCCGGCGCCAGCACTTACCAGTTGCTGCCACCGGCGCTACTGACCCAATCGACCGACGCGACGGTCCAAGCCTATGCCAGTTTCATCAAGGACACGAAGACGGACAAATCCTTCAACATCGACCCGACGGACAGCTTGCCGACAGACCTGAATGCCTTGCTTCAACAACAGAATTTCAGCGCCGCCAACCTTCAGCTGGCCGACACGTTCTTCAAACACCTGAGCTACACGGCCAATCCGAACCCCGCCATCCCGTACAACTGCATTTACGGGGTGGTCAGCACCCAAACACCCAGCGCCGCCATCTCCCAGACAACGACCACGACCGGCTTCACCTACACGCCGTCGGCCTCGGAACCGCTGGTCACCGTCGATACCGACGGCGGTGGCGACACGGTGGTGCCAATCCCCAGCGCCATGTTCGCCGGCAATAGCAGCGTGCAGACCTTCGAGGTGCCAGGCGCCGACCATTTGTCGATGGCGTCGAACCCCGACATCTGGGCAGCCGTCCTGCCGCTGCTGGGCCTGCCGCTTCCCGCCGCGGGCTGACCCCATGGGAAAAGGGGGGCGCCCAACGGCACCCCCCGATCCTGGATCAACGTTCCTGGCAAGAACGAACTATTCGGGCTTGAAGCAATAGGCCGCGAGCTTATTGCCATCCAGGTCGCGGGCATACGCCGCATAGGCGTTGGGCGCCCAGCCACGGGGGCCGGGCTTGCCCTCGCACACACCACCCTTGGCCAGCGCCTCGGCATGGAACGCGTCAACGGCGGCGCGGTTGGGCGCCTCAAAACTGACGGTGACACCGTTGCCCACCGTGGCGGGCTGACCGTTGGCCGGCTTCAGCACGAAGAAGGACGGCTTGTCCTGCCCCCAGATGGAGCCGTTGTCGCCCAGGTCGGCAACCCGCTTCAGGCCCAGCTTGCCCAGCACATCGTCATAAAAGCCACGCGCCTTGGCCAGATCGTTGGTGCCAACGGTAACATGGGTATAGATCGCCATGGTCATCCTCCCCTTCAAGTTCTTCGGAATCGGGTGTGGCTGACTATAAGCGGGTGGCAAACAACAACAATGCTGCCATATGACGATTGACTTTTGCCGCTGAAAAACAATTCAGAGGGTTACCGGCGGCCGGCCGCTCACGGCCCCGTCACGTCGTCAATGGGATCCAACGGCCAGATGGGCCGACGCAGGTCGCGGTACGGCAGGGCGGCCAAGTTCAGGTTCAGGGAACCGGGCGCGTCGCAATAAACCGTCGCCTTGGCGATGGTGTCGAAGGTGGCGCGGAAATGCTGGGTTGACTTGACCACCACCAGCGCCTTGCCCGTCAGGTCTATGCCCAGCTCCGTGAAGCAATCAGGTGAGAAGGTCTGCTGCCGGATGCTGTTCAGCACGATGTCGACACCACCGGCCCGCACGGCCACGGCCAAGCCGATGGGATCGCCGCCTTCCGTCGACAGTCCCCGCTGACGGATATCCTCGCGCACCGCCAGCACCGTCACGTCCAGGTCCACCGGGTCACCCGACAAGGGCCCCACCTTGCCACCGATACGCAACGGCAGCTGGGCGCCGACGCCGGCGTCGGCGGCGATCAGGGCCGCCTGCGGATCCCAGATCATGCCCAGCGCCACATCCTGGACACCGCGATCCAACAGCGCGCGCAACACGAAGGTGCTGTCGCAGGCCGCGCCGCCGCCGGGGTTGTCGGAGCTGTCGGCCAGCACGACGGGCCCACCCAGCGCGGCCAGGGACAGCGCGCGATCCACCGCCTGATCCAGCGGCAGACGGCTTTGCAACGGCGTGCCGGTGACGATCGCCCGGAAATCGGCGGCGATGGCCGCCAGCGTCCGCTCCAACGCCACCGGATCACCACCGTCCGACACCGCCAGGACGGACGCCCCGGTGTGTTCGGTGTCGGACCAGATGAAGCCGTGCATCATGGAGACGGACAGCACGCCGTCCCGCCCCTCATAGCCGGCCAGCCGGTCGACGAAGCCGCGCATCGGCTGTTCGGTGGTGCCGAACAGGCCCATGACCGGCACCTTGCGCAGATGGGTGCGGGCCTTCAGGGCACCGCGCGCCATCGCCGACAGGATGACATACAGTTCCCCCATCCGTGCCAGGAAGTCGGTGTGGGGATATTCCTTGCAGGCGATGATGATCGCGCCGCTGTCCACCATGGCGGGGCTGGCGTTGCCATGCAGATCCAGCATCGCCCCCAGCGGCATGTACGGCCCCACCAGCGCCCGCACATGGGTCAGCAGGTCGCCCTCGCAATCGGGATAGTCCCGCGCCACCATGGCCCCGTGCAGAGCCAGCACCACCATGTCCACCGGCCCCGCCGCCATGGCCGCCGCCAAATCCGCCAGCAGCTCGTCGCGCAGCGCCTCGTATACCCGGCGCGGCACGGGACCCGAGGGCTGAGCCTCCGCGGCCGGGCCGTCGAGCACCCTGTCGCCATGATCCTCCGCCACGGTGAACAGGTCGCCATAGGCCGGCAGCTGGCGCGCCCGGTCCAGGGTCGCGGGGTCGCCCGCCCGATGCCGCTGGTCGTTGGTGAAGGAGCGCAGGCTGGTCGGCAGGGGGGAGAAGCTGTTGGTCTCATGCACCAGCCCGGCGACGAAGACCGTCAGCGGACCCGTCTTCCCGGCCGAGCGCCCTTGCCCGCCCACCCCCATGTCCGGCCCCATCGCAACCCTCCCAGCTTTTGTTTTCCGCTTGAGGGACATTCCCCACCGGGCGGCATTTCCCGTCAAGGAAAAATTTCTCTAAATCCTAGGTTAGTCCTTGATATCAGGCGGAGATTTGACATTAATAAATTGATATATAACGGAATATAATGTTTCTTTCCATGAAACATCAACGTTTGCAGAGCGAAAAAAGGACGCTTTTGCGCTCGATGCGCGGGAGATCGTGTGGAATAATTTCTCTAATTAGAGAACTGTGTCTCTGGGAGTGGAAATTGGATCGGTACGACGTCATCGTCATTGGCGCTGGCATGGCGGGAGCCGCCATCGCGGCGGAGCTGGCGGCCCATATGCGGGTGTTGGTGCTGGAGGCGGAGGCGCGGCCCGGCCTGCACTCCACCGGCCGATCCGCCGCCCTCTACGCCGCAGCCTATGGCGGACCGGACGTGCGGGCCTTGACCCGGGCCAGCCGCGCCTTTTTCGATGCCCCGCCGCCAGGCTTCACCGACCATGCCCTTCTGTCGCCCCGTGGCCTCTTGTATATCGCCACGGCGGAGCAGGCGCCCCGGCTGGCGGAATTCCTGGACGTGATCGGGGACGGCGTGCGGCCGGTGGACGTGGCCACCGCCATCGCGCTGGTCCCCATCCTGCGGCCGGCCTATGTGGCGACCTGCGCCCTGGCCCGGGACGGCAGCGCCATGGACATCGACGTCGACGCCCTGCACCAGGGCTATCTGCGGCTGGCCCGGCGACAGGGTGCCAGCCTGCTGACCGACGCGCCCGCAACCGATCCGCGCCGGGCGGGCGATCTATGGGTTCTGGACGCGGGTGGGCGGGAGGTGGCGGCGCCCGTCGTGGTGAACGCCGCCGGCGCCTGGGCGGAACGGGTGGGACGGGCCTTCGGCGCCGCCGCCCTGGGCCTTGCCCCGCTGCGACGCACCGCCCTGCTGGTGGACCCGCCCCCGGGCCACGATACCGACCGCTGGCCCGGCGTTTTTGACATCGACGAGGAATTCTATGTGAAGCCCGATGCCGGCAAGCTGCTGCTGTCCCCGGCGGACGAGACCCCCAGCGAACCCTGCGACGCCCAGCCGGAGGAGTTGGACGTGGCCATCGCCGTCGACCGCGTGCAGCGGGCGATGGCCCTGCCCGTGCGCCGGGTCAGCCACAGCTGGGCGGGCCTGCGCACCTTCGTGCCCGACCGCCAGCCGGTCGTGGGCTTCGACGCCGCCGTGCCGGGCCTGTTCTGGTGCGCGGGCCAGGGAGGGTATGGCATCCAGATGGCGCCGGCCCTGGCCCGGCTGGCGGCGGCCCTGATACGGGGCCAAGCCGTCCCGGAAGACATCCTGGAGGAAGGTCTGGCGCTGGCCAACGTCCTGCCCGGCCGCTTGTCCGCCGCCACCGCTTGCGCCCCGGCGGCACCGCTGAAATAAAGAGGCGGAGCCGACGCCGCATGGACAGCAGGATGAAGAAGAACGCCACCTTGGGCCAGTTGATCGGCGCGCTGCGTCGGCGCAACGGCTGGACCCTGAAGCAGATGAGCGACACGGTGGGCATTCCGCTGTCCACCCTGGCCAAGGTGGAAGGCGACAAGCTGTCGCTGAGCTATGACAAGCTGGAGCGGTTCACCGCCCGCCTAGGCTTGAGCATGGCCGAGTTCCTGGCCCAGGGAGAGGGGCCGGGCGGCACGCCCGGCGACGGCCCGCCCGTCATCACCGGCCGGCGTAGCCTGACCAGCGACAGCAATTCCGTCCGCATCCATACCGGCAGCTACGACTACGAATATCTATGCACCGACCTGCGGCGGAAGCGCATGGTGCCGATACTGACCCACGTGCTGGCCCACACCCTGGAGGAATTCGGCGATCTGGTGCGCCATGCGGGGGAGGAATTCATCTACGTGGTGCAGGGCACCATCGAGGTGCATCTGGAGTTCTACGCCCCCGTGACCCTGCGCCAGGGCCAGGGCATCTACATCGACAGCATGATGGGCCACGCCTATCTGGCCAAGGAGGGCGAGCGCGCCCTGGTGCTGGGCGTTTGTTCCAGTGATGACACCAATCTGCAGGGCGATCTGATCCATCTGGCGGAGGAATCGGCCGAGCGCCCGGCCTGAGACGTTCGCGCGCACCCCATCCCCGTGGTGACGATATTGTTAATTCATCACCTGAGGGCTACCTTGCAGGGTGACGCGTATGTCGCCCCTTGCCCACAGGTATCATCGAAATGACCGCCCCCGCAGTCCGCCCCATCACCGCCACCACCGGCGCCGGCCAGCGCGGCCCGGTGGATCATGAGCGCCGTGCCCAGATCATCGCCGCCGCCGATCAGCATTTCCGCCACTATGGCTTCAACAAGACCACGGTGGCCGATCTGGCCAAGGCCATCGGCCTGTCCACCGCCTACATCTACAAGTTCTTCGACAGCAAGAAAGCCATTGGCGAAGCCATTTGCACCCGGTGCCTGGATGCCATTTCCGAGCAATTGCGCATCATCGTGGCGGAGCCCACCTCCGCCGCCGACCGCCTGCGCCGCATCTACCCCACCCTGGCCCGGGCGGGCGCTGAACTGTTCTTCGAGGAGCGCAAGCTGCACGACATCGTCGTGACCGCCGTGGCCGAGAATTGGCATTCCGGCACCAATTATGAAGAGGAATTACGCCGCGTCGTCCGCGAACTGGTGGTCAGCGGTCGTGAGGCGGGTGAGTTCGAGACGGAGACCCCGCTGGAGGAGGTCTGCCTGGGCATCGAGGAGACGCTATGGCCCTTCGCCCATCCCCTGATGCTGGAGGAAAAACTGGACAAGCTGGACACGGCGACAGCCGCCGTGGCCGGTCTGGTGCTGCGCAGCCTGCGCCCCTGATATGTGACGAGTGATGGATGGTGTGTAACGAGTGACGGATTGACTATTTCGTCACCACGCCATAAAGTCGGGGCTCCTCTCGGGATGGAGTTCCCCCATGCGGCTGATCGCGTCTTCCCGCCTGCTGGCCTTGGCCCTGCTGGCCGGCACCACCCTTACCGCCTGCGACAAGGCGGCCCCCGACCCGCGCACGGCCGAACGCCTGGTGCGGGCGACCACGGCCCAACCGGCCACCCAGGGGGAGCGCGCCTTCGTCGGCGTCATCACCGCCCGGGTGCAGAGCGGCCTGGGCTTCCGCGTGGCCGGCAAGGTCACGCAGCGCCTGGTGGATCCGGGCCAGACGGTAAAGGCCGGCCAGCCGCTGATGCGGATGGACAACACCGATTACCTGCACGCCATCACCACCCAGCAGGGCCAGGTGGCCATGGCCAAGGCCACGCTGACCCAGGCCCGGGCGGACGAGGCGCGCTACCGCGCCCTGGTCGGCAGCGGTGCCGTATCCCCCTCCGCCTACGATCAGAAGAAGGCCGCCGCTGACAGCGCCCAGGCCCAGTTGGATGCCGCGCAGGCCCAGTTGCGGGTGGCGCAGGACGACAGCGCCTATACCACGCTGGTGGCGGATGCCGATGGCACGGTCATGGATACCCTGGCCGAACCGGGCCAAGTGGTCGCCGCCGGCCAGATCGTGGTGCACCTGGCCCATGCCGGCCCGCGCGAGGCGGCGGTGAACCTGCCGGAAACGATGCGCCCCGCCGTGGGCTCCACCGCCAGCGCCACGCTGTACGGCGGCACGGCGCGGGTCAAGGCGACCCTGCGCCAACTGTCGGACGCGGCCGATACCCAGACCCGAACCTATGAGGCCCGATACGTCCTGGACGGTCCCGCCGCGCTGGCCCCGCTGGGCGCCACGGTGACGGTGCGCCTGGCCCAGGGGAGCGATGACACGGCGCCCGTTTCCATACCGCTGGGCGCCCTGGTTGACGAGGGGAAGGGCCCCGGCGTCTGGGTGCTGGTGCCGGAGGCCGGTGGCGACCACGCCAGCGGTGAACGGGCCACCCTCGCCTTCCGCCCGGTCAAGGTTGGCCAATTGGGCGCCGAGGATGCCACCCTGCTGGGCGGCGTGACGGCGGGTGAGCGGGTGGTGGCCCTGGGCGGCCATTTCCTGCATGAGGGCGAGACGGTGCGCGTGGCCCAGACCAGCGGGGCTTCGGCCCAGGCGGTGTTGAAATGAGCGGCTTCAATCTCTCCGCCCTGGCGGTGCGCGAGCGGGCCATCACCCTGTTCCTGCTGGTGGCCATCACCCTGTCCGGCGTCTATGCCTTCCTGAAGCTGGGGCGGGCGGAAGACCCGGCCTTCACCATCAAGGTGCTGACGGTCAGCGCCGTCTGGCCCGGCGCCACGGCGCGGGAGATGCAGGACCTGGTGGCCGAACCCCTGGAAAAGCGGCTGCAGGAACTGCGCTGGTACGACAAGGTGGAGACCTTCACCCGTCCGGGCCAGGTGCTGATGACCCTGTCCCTGCAAGATAAGACCCCACCCTCGGCCGTGGCCGACCAGTTCTACCAGGCGCGCAAGAAGCTGGGGGACCAGGCCCGCAGCCTGCCGTCAGGCGCGCTCGGCCCCTTCGTCAACGATGAATATGCCGACACCGACTTCGCCGTGTACGCGGTGAAGGCGCCGGGCATGCCGGCCCGCCAGTTGACCCGCGAAGCGGAAGCCCTGCGCCAGCGCCTGCTGCATGTGCCGGGCGTGAAGAAGGTGGACATCCTGGGCGAAAGGCCGGAACGCATCTTCGTCGACTTCACCTACGCCCGCCTGGCCACCCTGGGCGTCAGCGCCCGCGACATCTTCGACGCCCTGGCGCGGCAGAACACGGTGACGCCCGCCGGATCCATCGACACCGACGGCCCGCAGGTCTTCATTCGCCTGGATGGCGCCTATGACGACCTGGAAAAGATCCGCGAAACCCCCGTCGTCGCCAACGGCCGCACCTTCAAGCTGTCGGACGTGGCGGACGTGAAGCGCGGGTATGAGGACCCGCCCACCTACCTGATCCGCCATGACGGCGACCCGGCGCTGGCCCTGGGTGTCGTCATGCAGGACGGCTGGAACGGGCTGGAACTGGGCAAGGCCCTGGACAATGAGGAGAAGAAGATCGCCGCCGAGCTGCCGGTGGGCCTGACGCTCAGCAAGGTCAGTGACCAGGCGGTCAACATCCACGAGTCGGTGGATGAGTTCATGCTGAAGTTCTTCGTCGCCCTGGGCGTGGTCATGTTCGTCAGCCTGGCCAGCCTGGGCTGGCGCGTGGGCATCGTCGTGGCCGCCGCCGTGCCCCTGACGCTGGCCGCCGTCTTCGTCATCATGCAGCTGACGGGGCGCGCCTTCGACCGCGTGACCCTGGGCGCGCTGATCATCTCGCTGGGCCTGCTGGTCGACGACGCCATCATCGCCATCGAGATCATGGTGGTGAAGCTGGAGGAAGGCTACGACCGGCTGAAGGCCGCCGCCTATGCCTGGAGCCACACGGCGGCCCCCATGCTGTCCGGCACGCTGGTCACCATCATCGGCTTCACGCCGGTGGGTTTCGCCAAGTCCACCGCCGGCGAATACGCCGGCAACATCTTCTGGATCGTCGGCTTCGCCCTGATCACCTCCTGGGTGGTGGCCGTCGTCTTCACCCCCTATCTAGGCGTGAAGCTGCTGCCCGCCATCCGGCCGGTGGCGGGCGGGCATGCCGCCATCTACGCGACACCGCGCTATCGGCAACTGCGCCGGCTGATCACCTGGGCGGTGGACCATCGCGGCCGGGTGGCCCTGGCCGTGGTCGGCGTCTTCCTGTTGGCGGGCGTCGGCATGGGCTTCGTCAAGCAGCAGTTCTTCCCCACCTCCGACCGGCCGGAGATCATGGCCGAGGTGCAGATGCCCGAGGGCACCAGCATCGAGGCCACCAGCGCCGCCGCCAAGACGGTGGAGGACTGGCTGCGCCGCCAGCCCGAGGCGAAGATCGTCTCCACCTATGTCGGCCAGGGGGCGCCGCGCTTCTTCCTGTCCTACAACCCCGAACTGCCCGACCCGTCCTTCGCCAAGCTGATCGTCCTGACCCCGGACGCCGGGGCGCGCGACCGGCTGAAGCAGAACCTGCGCCAGGCGATCGCCGACGGCCTGGCGCCGGAGGCCCGGGTGCGCGTCTCACAACTGGTGTTCGGCCCGCCCTCGCGCTTCCCCGTCATGTTCCGCGTAACAGGCCCCGACGTCGACGTGCTGCGCGGCATCGCCGACCAAGTGCAGGCCGTCATGCGCGCCAACCCCGACACCCGGCAGGTGAGCCAGGATTGGGGCGAACGGGCACCCACCCTGCACTTCGTGCTGGACCAGGACCGCCTGCGCCTGATCGGCCTGAACCCCAGCGACGCGGCACAGCAGCTGCAATTCCTGCTGACCGGCGCCCCGGTGACCGAGGTGCGCGAGGACATCCGCGTGGTGCAGGTGACGGCGCGCAGCGCCGGCCCCGACCGCCTGGACCCCGCCCGCCTGGGGGACATGACCCTGACCAGCGCCGATGGCCGCCTGGTGCCCCTGAGCCAGATCGGCCACGTGGAAGTGCGGGCGGAGGATCCCATCCTGCGCCGTCGCGACCGGGTACCCACCATCACCGTGCAGGCCGACATCGATGACGCGCTGCAGCCGCCCCAGGTGTCGACCGCCATCCAGAAGGCGCTGGCCCCGGTCATCGCCGCACTGCCGGCCGGCTATCGCATCGACATGGGCGGCAATATCGAGGAAGCGGGCAAGGCCAACGCGGCCCTGGCCCCCATCTTCCCGGTCATGGCGGCCCTGATCCTGCTGGTGCTGGTGGTGCAGACCCGGTCCCTGTCGGCCATGGCCATGGTGTTCCTGACGGGGCCGCTGGGCCTGGTGGGGGCGGTGCCCGTGCTGCTGATCTTCCACCAGCCCTTCGGCTTCAACGCCATCTTAGGGTTGATCGGCCTGTCCGGCATCCTGATGCGCAACACCCTGATCCTGATCGGCCAGATCCATACCAACCAGGAGGAAGGCCTGTCGCCCTACCACGCGGTGATCGAGGCCACGGTGCAGCGGGCGCGGCCCGTCATCCTGACGGCGCTGGCCGCCGTGCTGGCCTTCATCCCGCTCACCCAGTCGGTGTTCTGGGGCTCCATGGCCTACGTGCTGATCGGTGGCACCGCCGTGGGCACGGTGCTGATCCTGGTGTTCCTGCCGGCGCTGTACGCCCTGTGGTTCCGGGTGAAGGCCGGAGACCAGACGGCGGCGCGAGACGAAACGCCGCCCCGCTATCCCCGGGCGGTACTGGCGGAGTGAGTTGATATCCCACACTACGTAATACCATCAATAGTTCTGAATTCAGACGCTCTCCTAGCTCACTAGGAGAGCGTTTCTTTTGAGTGTCTTAAACGTCAACACCCAAGCGCTATCACCGCAGCAGAGTTTGGACAGGCCGGTTAAAATACACCTCTATGAGATGCAATACGCTTGCTTTGTCACCTTTTAGAGTTCAACAGTCCCGTGAGGCAGCTTAAAAGCATCGCCGAGGCTGAAGCGCTTCTGGAAGCGAGACGTCAGTGGCTCATCCCGTCTTTACCAAACACTCAATTATCATTGTTGCATTCTTTTTTGCAGTGCCAAGCTGTGGCTTCGCCGCCATCCGCTCCGATGAACCTCCTCCGACCAAATGTGTTCCCATTGAAGGAGCCGAGTATGTCTTCGGCACCAATGGGCATATTCAAGACAATAAAGGTCGACTAAGCCCTCCAAAAGCACACTCGCCCACAAAGCCAAAAATAGAGCTTCGAATTACCGAAAGCGGCACACCCGATTTATTATTCGATGATGGATACGAAACATATAGCACTCAAGAGAGAGACGAGGACACCAAAATAGCCAATTACATTCCTGGAACTCGCATGTTTAATGTGATTCTAAAATCCAGCTACGAGAACATATCTATTCTTACATTTCAATTAGACAAAAACGGAAATGGCGCCATGACGATTTTCAACGCGGTCACGGGCGAAAGCCAACAAAGAACGTCTCTGCAAACCTATCTGTGCCAGGGGACCTAGCCGCCCGCCACCTCTGCCAAAGAAGCCCCGGCCAGAGCGAGCTGGCCGGGATTTCGCGTTGTGTATTGTGTCCTACTTCGCCTCAGCATCCGTGCGGTACTTCTTGAACCAGGCCAGGATGGCGTTGGTCTCGCCCACCAGCTGCGACGGGCGTTCGGCCAGGCCGCCGTGGCTGGCGCCCGGCACGCGGATCAGCGCCGTGGGGACAGAGCGCAGTTGCAGGGCGGCGTAGTACTGCTCCGCCTCGCTGGGCGGCGTGCGGTGGTCTTCCTCGCCCACCATCACGGCGGTGGGCGTCTTGACGTTGCCCACCAGGCTGAGCGGGGAGCGGCGCCAGTATTGCTCCGGATCCTCCCACGGCATCTTGCCGAACCAGTACTTGGCCATGAAGGTGTAGCCGTCGACCGTCAACACCTCGCTGGTCCAGTTGATCACCGGCTTCTGCGTCACCGCCGCCTTGAAGCGGTCGGTCTTGCCCACGATCCAGGCCGTCAGCACGCCACCGCCGGACCCGCCGGTGACGAACAGGTTGTCGGGATCGACCGAGCCCTTGGCGATGGCGGCGTCCACCCCGCTCATCAGGTCGTCGAAATCATTGCTGGGGTAGTTGTGGTGGATCTCATTGGCGAAGCTTTCGCCGTAGGAGGTGGAGCCGCGCGGGTTGACGTAGACGACGATGTAGCCGGCGGCGGCGTACAGCTGGTCCTGTGTCGACCAGACCGGGCCGTAGCTGGCGAAGGGCCCGCCGTGGATCTCCAGGATCAGCGGGTACTTCCTGGCCGGGTCGAAGTCCGGCGGCGTCACCATCCAGGCGTCCACCGCCAGGCCGCCGGCGGAGGATTTCACCGGCAGCGGCCGCACCGCCGCCAGGGTCTTGCCGGCGAACAGGCTGGCATTGAGATTGGTCAGGCGCTTCTGTTCCCCCGGCCCGGTGGCCAGGCCGACATCGGCCGGATGGGTGGGGTCGCCCCAGGTGAAAGCCACCGCCCCGTCCTTGGACACGGTGAAGCCGCCGCCGGAATAGGGGCGGTCCAGCTCCCCACCCGCCAGCCCTTCGGCCACGGTGGTGATCTTGCCATCCAGGGTGACGCGGGCCACCTTGGTGACGCCATGGTCGGTGTAGCTGGCGTAGAGGGAACGGCCGTCCGCCGCCCAGCGTGGGCTGTTCAGGTCGCGGTCGAAGCCGGAGGTGAGCGCCCGCACCTCCGTCCCGTCGGCGTTCATCACCGACAGCACGCCGTTCTGATAGCCCAGTTCCTTGTCGTCGAAGCCGACGAAGGCGATGTGCTTGCCGTCCGGCGAGGCCACCGGCTCCTGGTCAGGGCCATGGCGTGTGGTCAGCTGGGTCAGCCCGCCCGTGGTGGTGTCGACGGAGAACACGTCCGAATTCAGCGGGTCGCGTTCCCAGTCCTTGCCATGGTTGGTGCTGAACAGGATGTGGTGGCCGTCCGGCATCCACGACAGGGCGCCGCCGTCATCATACTGGCCGTTGGTCAGCTGGCGCGGGGCGCCGCCGTCGGCGGGCACCACGAAGATGTGGTTGAAGCCGGGGCGGATATAGCCCTCGCCATCGCCGCGATAGTTGATGCGGGTGATGACCTTGATGGGGTCGGCCCACTTGGCGCCCTCCGGGGCGGCCAGGGGGGAGCCCAGGCTGGCGCCCTCCTCCGGCACGAACATGGTGAAGCCGATCTGCCTGCCGTCCGGCGACCAGGCGACGTCGGACGGGCCTTCCGGCAAGGCCGTGATGGCGGCGCTGCTCCCCGCGCCGGGACCGGCCAGCCAGCGCACCCAGATTTGCGGCTTGTCGCCCGGCCCCTTGGCGACATAGGCCAGGCGCGTACCGTCCGGTGACCAGCGCGCCCGGCCGCTGCCCGGCACGCCCAGCGGCGCCTGCTGGCCGCTGGCCACATCCACCAGCCAGACCTCGCTGCGGGCGTTGTCGGTCATGATGTCTTCGGTGGAACGGGTATAGGCGATGCGCCTGCCGTCCGGGCTGATCTGCACGTCCTTGGCCTGGGCCAAGGCGAAGGCGTCCCGCGGGGTCAGCGTATGGGCGGGGGCCACCGCGTCCGGTGTCACGGCTCCGGGGGAAGGGGGTGCGGCCAGCGCGCCAGGGGCGGCGCCAAGCGTCAGGGCCAGCGCGAACGCCGCCCGGTGCAAACGTGAGGTCATCGAAGTCCCATCTGCATTGTTCTTCTGTCGGCACCGGGCCCCGCTCCCGGCACGGTCGCCAGCCTGTCACGTTTGGGGCCGGCCTGTCACGTCCGGGAATGGGCGCTGTCAGCCGTCGGCGCGGATGGCGGCCAGGAAGTGTTCCACCTGCCGGTCCAGGCCCCGTGTGTCACGCGACAGATCGTGGGCCGCCCGCAGGACCTGCCCGGCGCCGCCGCCAGCCTCCGCCATCGCGCCGCTGACCACGGTGATGCGCTCACTGACCGCCGCCGTGCCCATGGAGACCTGCTGAATGTTGCGGCTGATCTCCAGCGTGGCGGCGCCCTGCTGCTGTACCGCGCCGGCGATGCGGCCGGCGATCTCGCTGATGGTGCGGACGGTGGCGATGACGGCGTCGATGGCGGCCACCGCCTCCACCGTCGCGGCCTGAACGTCCCCCACCTGTGCGGCGATGTCGCCCGTGGCCTGGGCCGTCTGGGTCGCCAAGGCCTTGACCTCCCCCGCCACGATGGCGAAGCCCTTGCCCGCAGCACCCGCCCGCGCCGCCTCGATGGTGGCGTTCAGCGCCAGCAGGTTGGTCTGTCCCGCCACGGCGCTGATCAGCCCGACGATTTCACCGATGCGCTGGGCCGCCCGGTCCAGGCGGCGCATGCGCTCGCCATTGCGTTCCGCCTGGCCCACCGCCTCGGCCGCGATCCCCGCCGCCTTCACCGCCTGGGCCGCGATCTCGTCGCTGGCGGCGGACAGTTCCTCGGTGGCGGCGGCGATGGTCTGCACGTTGGCGGAGGCCTGGCGCGCCTCCCCCCGCATCTCATCGGTTTCACGCACCACCCCCGCCGCCGTGCGGTTCAGCCCGTCGGCCACGCCGGTCATGGTGTCCACGGCCTGCCCCAGGGCACGCACCAGGGTGGCGACCTCGCTCTCGAAATCGCCGGCGACACCCAGCAGGACCTGGCGCCGCTCCGCCGCCGCGCGGGCCTCAAGCGCCTGCTGTCGCGCCCGTATCTCCGCCATGTGCAGGGCCTGTTCCTTGAACACTTGCACGGCGCGGGACATGGCGCCGATCTCATCACCCCGGTCGCGCGCCGGCACCGTCACCCCCGTGTCGCCGCCCGCCAGACGCTCCATCACCGCCGTCATGACCTGCAGGGGCCGCGACAGGCTGGTGCCGATCAAGGCCCCCAGGGCGCAGACCACGGCCAGGACCAGGCCCGCCACCCCCATCAGCCGATCGCGGGTCGCCCAGACACCGGCCAGGATGGTGGCGCGGGGGGCGGTCACGGCGAAGCCCCAGGTTTCTTTCGCCCGCCCAAAACGCACCGGCACCATGACCCCGATCATCTCCACCCCCTTGGCCGGGTCGGTGAAGGCGGCGGCATGCGGCTGGCCATCGGCAATGGCCGCCAGCAGGTCCCGCGCCCACCCGTCCCGCGCCGGTTTGCCCAGCACGGCGGCATCGGGGCTGGCGATCCATTGGCCGTCACCCGACAGCAACACGGCGTGGCCATCGCCCCAGGGGTGCAAGGCGCCGACATCGGCCTGGATACGCTTCAAGCTGAGGTCGGCGGTGGCCACACCCAGGGCACGGCCGTCCGCCACGATGGGCGCCACCACGGTGGTCATCAGCACCTGGGTCCCGCTGACCTCATAGAAATAAGGTGGGGTCACCGTCTCCCGCCGCTCGCGCACGGGACGGTGGTACCAGTTCTCCTCCGCCGGGTCGCCCGTCATGGGCGTCGTCTCCACCGCCGTGCCGCCATCGGCCCGGCGGTAGGCGTAGAGCATCAGCCGGCCGTCCTTGTCACCCAGGGCCGTGCCCTTGTAGCGGGCATCGCCGCCGTCCGCATCCGGCTCCAGCCCGGCATAGACGCCGGTGATGGCGGGGTTGGTGTCCAGCACCTGGTTCAGGGCGCGGCCATAGGCGGCGCGATCCAAGGCGCCCCCCTTGATCAGGGAGGCCGTCCAGGCGGCATCGGTGCGGGCGGTGGCCAGCGCCTCGTCGATCACACCCACGATCTGGCGGGACTGGCTGGCCGCCAGTTCCGTCATCAGGCGGCGCGCGGCGTCCTCGCTGGCGGTCATCTGCACATGGACGGCATAGCCAATCAGGCCGGCGACGCCCAGGATGGTGACGGCCAGCAGCGGCAGCAGGATGCGCAGCCGCAGGGAAAGGCTCTTGAAAACCGACACGGCTGGCAACTCCCACACATCCCCGGCCTTAAGGCTTGGAGTGTGCCAAATCGCCAGCCGCGCCCCGAGTTAACTTTTAAAAACAGCGCCCTTCATGACCGGCCTCACGCCGCCCGCACGGCGGTGACGAACAGGCTGACCTGCTCATCCAGTGCCTTCAACTGCTGGGCCAGTTCACCGGCCGTGCCCAGCACGTGGCTGGCGCGGTCGGCGCTGTCCACCACCACGTCGCTGACGGCATGGATGTTGGTGGTGACGGCCCGGGTGCCACGGGCGACGATGGTGGCGTTCTGGGAAATCTCCCGCGTCGCCGCCCCCTGCTGCTCCACCGCCGAAGCGATGCCGGCCGCCACCTCCTGCGCCTTCGCCGACACCTCCGCGATGGTGCGCACCTCGGCCACCGCCCGGCCGCTGGCCTGCTGCGTCGCCTCGATCTGGGCGGTGATGTCCTCGGTGGCCTTGGCCGTCTGGTTGGCCAGGTTCTTCACCTCCGAGGCCACGATGGCGAAGCCCCGGCCCGCATCCCCGGCGCGGGCCGCCTCGATGGTGGCGTTCAGGGCCAGCAGGTTGGTCTGGCTGGCGATCTGGGTGATCAGGTTCACGATCTCCGTGATCTTCTCCATCTGGTGGGCCAGGTGCTCGATGGTGCGGCGGGCGGTTTCCGCCCGGGTGGCGGTATCGGTCGCGATCTCGGCACTTTGGGTCACCCGGGTGGCGATCTCCCCGATGGAGGCGGACAGCTGTTCCGCCGCCACCGCCACCGTTTCCACGCTGGTGGAGGTCTCGTCCGTGGCCAGCCGCACGGCATCGCTGCTCTTGCGGGCGTCGGCCAGGCCGGCCGCCAGATGGTTGCTCTGCGAGTCCACCTGGCCGCTGGCCTGGGTCACCCGTTTCAGGACGGAGGAGACGTTGGCCTCGAAATCGCTGGCCAGCCGTTCGGCCAGCGCGCGACGCTTGCGCTCCGCCTCCTCCTGCATCTGGGTGCGTTCCAGGTGCAGCTTGGCCACCTCCGCCGCGTTGCGCTTGAACACCTCCAGCGCACGGGCCATGGCGCCGATCTCGTCCCGCCGGTCCAGCGCCGGCATGACGACATTGATGGCGCCCTCGCTGAGGGCGATCATGGTGTCGGTGATCTCATCGATGGGCCGCGCCACCATGCGGTAGGTCAGGAAGCCCAGCAGCAGCACCAGAACCGCCACCGTGATCCCCGTCGCCAGCAGGATCAGCATGCCCAGCGAGCGCAAGGGCCCGTAGGCCTTGGTCGCGTCCATGGTCACGCCCACGTACCACCGGGCCGAGGGTAGATCCTTGATGGGATAGAAGGAGGTGAGCGTATCGCCGGCCTGCTCCGGCGCATGGCCCAGATATTTCAGGATGTCGAAGCCGTCGGCCAGCTTCTTCATCACCCGGTCCTTGTCGGCATGGACCAGCACGGTGCCATCGCCGTCGATCAGGAACACCTGGCCGTTGCCCCCCAGATCGAAGGATTTGAGGAAGGTCTTGACCATGTCCAGGTCCAGATCGCCGGCGGCCACCCCCATCAGGGTGCCGCCCTTGATCACCGGCGTGGCGATGGTCAGCACCAGGTTGCCGCCCGAGGCGCTGACATAGGGCTGGGTCATGAAGGTCTGGCGCGCGGCGTCGGCCCCCTTGTACCAGCCGCGCTGGCGCGGATCGTAGCCGGGCGGCAGGTCCATGGCCGGGAACATGGTGAAGACGCCCGCCGTGTCCCCCAGATAGACCGGGCTGAAGGTGCCGCTGAGCGTGGCGCCGGCCAGCAAATCCTTCACATGCCCGCCATCGGTGACGGCGATGTTGTCGGCCAGGTTGCGGACCAGCGACACGCGGCCCATCAGCCATTTCTGGATACCGTCGGCCGCCGACTCGCCAGTCGACTTTATCTGTGTATTGATTTGCGTCGTTAAAGTATCACTTGAGACAGAATAGATGATGTAACCCAGTGCACTGAACGCAAGCGCCACAAACACCGCGGTGAAAGCGACAATCCTATAGACAAACTTCGTTCGTTTGCCCGACTGTTCAATTGGGCGCATGCCAGCATACGGTATGGAGTTCATTGCCCCCTCGCACTGTCATGTCTGTTTATAGGGACGGTCAAGGCCAGCCCCGTTAAGGAACAGACTAGATCAGATCGCCCTGCGGTTAAACGCCAAATTTTTGCATGTGCGAGAAGTTTTCCGCATCTGCACTTTTAAGCGGCAACCGCCTTCCCTGGGGCAGGGAACGCCCATTAATTCCACCAAATCAGGCGCGCGGTCGGTTTCCCTGGCCCGGCCTCGACCCCGCAAGGGAAACGGGCGCCGCCCCCTTCGCTATGCCGGCTGGGAAATGGCGTCGCCCTGGGCCATCCGGCGGATCGCCTGGGGCGGGGCGCCGTAGGTGCGGATGAAGGCGCGGCGCATCCGTTCGGTATCGCCGAAGCCGGTTTGGGCGGCGATCTGGTCCAACGCGGCCGCGTCCTCCTCCACCAACGCCCGCGCCGTCTCCAGCCGCAGCCGCTCCACCGCCTTGGCCGGGGTCATTCCCATTTCCGCCGCGAAGGCGCGGGCGAAATTGCGCGGGCTCATCGCCGCCTGATGGGCCAGCTGATCCACCGTCAAGGGTTGCGCCAGGTTGCCCCCCACCCAGGCCAGCAGGCCGGCGAAGCGGTGGCTGGCGCCCTGCAGGTCCAGCAGGGTGGAAAACTGCGATTGCCCGCCCTGCCGGCGGTAAGGAATCACCAGCTGGCGGGCGGTGCGGCGGGCGACATCCTCGCCATGGTCCTCCGCCACCAGGGCCAGCGCCAGGTCGATGCCGGCGGTGATGCCGGCGGAGGTCCAGAAGGCGCCGTCGCGGATGAAGATGCGGTCGGCCTCCAGCCTCACCCGGGGGAAGCGCCGGGTGAACGCGGCGGTGCGATACCAGTGGGTGGTGGCGCGCCGGCCATCCAGCAGACTGGCCGCGGCCAGCAGGAAGGTGCCGGAGCACACGCTGGTGACCCGCCGCGCTCCCGCCGCCACCGTACGGGCGTAGTCCAGCAAGGCCGGCATGGCCATCGCCTGGACGACGCCCTCACCCCCCGACACCACCAGCGTGTCCACCCGCGCCGGGTCCACCAGCCCCTCCGCCATCAGCCGGGCCCCCGATGAACTGACGACCGGGCCGGGATCAAGGGCCATGACGCGGATGTCGTATGCCTGGCGGCCAAATCGGCCGGCGATCTCGAACGCCGCCAGGGGACCGGTGACGTCCAGGATCTGGAAGTCGGGAAAGGCCAGGAAGGCGATGGTGCGAACCATGGGCGCGTCGTCAATGGCAGGAAAGGAGGGATTAATGGCATTGCCGCCAGGCCGTGTCCAGGGCACCGTCGGGCCGTGACCGACGCCCCCAACCCCGGAGAGCCCCTTGACCGGCCAGCCCCTCAGCATCGTGGAAGTCGTCTTCCCCCTGATGACCCAACTGGATTTCACCGCGCCGCACCAGGTGTTCAGCCGCCTCAAGGGTGTCGCTGTCCGGGTGGCGTCGGCCACCGGCGGCGCCATTTCCTCGCACGAGGGGTTGACCTTCGCGGGCACGGAGCGGCTGGCCGATATCGAGGCTTGCGATGTGCTGTTCATCCCCGGCGGCATGGGCATCGCCGCCGTGATGAACGATGCGGAGACCATGGGCCAGGTGCGCCGCCTGGCGGGAACCGCCCGCTATCTCACCTCCGTCTGCACCGGTTCGCTGGTCCTGGCCGCCGCCGGCCTGCTGCGGGGGCGGCGGGCGGCCTGCCATTGGGCTTGGCGCGATACACTGGCCCTGTTCGGCGCCATCCCGGAGGCGGGGCGCATGGTGCGCGACGGCGACATCCTCACCGGCGGCGGTGTCACCGCCGGCCTGGACTTCGCCTTCACCGTGGCGGCGGAGCTGGTGGGCCAGGACGCGGCGGAGGCCCTGCTGCTGATGCTGGAATACGCGCCGGAACCGCCGTTTCCCGGCGGCCGTCCCGAACTGGCCCGACCGGAGGTGCGCCGACGGGTGGAGGAAATCTACGCCACCCTCCTGGCGCCGCGCCATGCTGAGGTGGCGGCGTTCGCGGCCCAAGCCGGGTTTCACTGAGGGGAAACGTTAAACCAGCCGCATGCGGGCCCTCAAGCCCGGCTGGTTGTCCGCCAGGTCGAAGGCGCCGCCGTGCAGCTTGGCCACGGCGCTGACCAGGCTGAGGCCCAGGCCGACGCCGGGGGTGCCCCGGCCGGCATCGCCGCGATAGAAACGCTCCGTCACCTGGGGCTTTTCCGCGTCGGGGATGCCGGGGCCGTCGTCCACCACCGACATCTCCACCGCCCCGTCCCCGCCGCTGACCACCTCGACGGAGATGGCCCCGCCCTCGGGCGTGAACTTCAGGGCGTTGTCGATCAGATTGCCCACCGCTTGGGCCAGCAGGATGGGATCGCCCAGGATGGTCATCATCCCCGGCTGTCCGTGAAAGGTGAGGCCCACACCCTTCAACTCAGCGGCCGGCAGGTAGAAATCCACAGCACCGGCCGCCACCTCCGCCACATTGACCTCGACGAAGCCGGAGCGGCGGGCGCCGGTGTCGATCTCCGCCAGGCGCAGCAGGGCGTTGAAGATGCCGATCACCCGGTCGACATCGGCCACGGCGCCGTCCACCTCGGCATAGGTTTCCGCCAGGGGCGGGCGGGTGACGCTCACCTCTTCCAGGCGGGAGCGCAGCTCCGCCAGCGGTGTGCGCAGATCGTGGGCGATGGCGTTGGAAACGTTGCGCACCCCGTGCACCAGTTGCTCGATCTGGTCCAGCATGCCGTTGATGGTGAGGGTCAGGGTGTTGAACTCATCCTTGCCCCGGCTGGTGGGCAGGCGGCGCGACAGGTCGCCCTGCACGATGCCGGTGGCGGCCCGGCTCAACTCATCGATGCGGCGCAGGACCGCGCGGCGGATGAGGAAGCCGCCCAGCACACCCAGCAGCAGCAACACGCACATGGCCACCAGCAGGCTGTACCAGAAGCGCTGTTCCAGGGGACGGAAGTGGGCCATGTCGCGCGCCACCATCAGGTGATAGCCGCCGGGCAGCACCATGTGGACCAGCCGCGCCTGAATCGTTTTGCCGTTGAGCGTAAGGGGGGCGGTGTAGGCGCCCTGGCGCTCGGGCACGTCGGCGGGCCAGGCCGGCAGGTTGCCGGCCAGTACGGTGTGCGCCGGGTCGGTCAGCAGCAGGATACGCTCCGCCGCGATCTGCATGCTCATGCGTTCATTGAGGAAGGCCACCAGCCCGTCGGGGCCACGCTGGCGGAACACTTCGGCGAAGCGCTGCGCATCCTCCTGCAAGATCTCGGTGCGGCCATCGTCGATGGTGACCCGCCAGGCATAGCCCAGGGGTGCCGCGAACAGCACCAGGGTCACCAGCCCCAGCAGCACGTAGCTGAGCGCCAGGGTGAAGGCGGAGGAGCGCAGCGGCAGCGTGGGGGCCGGCGCCATCTCAGCCGCCCGCCGTCATCATATAGCCGGCATTGCGCACGGTGCGCAGCAACGGCGGCTCCCCCTCCCCCTCGATCTTCTGGCGCAGCTTGCTGATGTGGACGTCGACCACATTGGTCTGCGGATCGAAGTGATAGCCCCAGACCCCTTCCAGCAGCATGGTGCGGGTCACCACCTGGTCGACATGCCGCATCAGATATTCCAGCAGCTTGAACTCCTGGTTCTGCAGGGCGATGGTCCGCTCGCCCCGCGTCACCTTGCGCGACAGCAGGTTCATGCGCAGATCACCCGCCGCCAGGATGGTTTCCGGCACGGCGCCGGTGGGGGCGCGGCGCATGAGCGCGTCCAGCCGGGCCAGCAGTTCCCCAAAGGCGAAGGGCTTGGTCAGATAATCGTCGCCGCCGCTGCGCAGGCCCTTGATGCGCTCATCCACGCTGCTGAGCGCGCTCAGGATCAGCACGGGGGTTTGCGTGCCCATCTTGCGCAGGGTCTCGATGATGGTCAGGCCGTCCATGTCGCCGGGCAGCATGCGGTCCATGACGATGGCGTCGAAACGTTCACCCGTGGCCTGGAACAGGCCGTCGCGGCCGTTGTCGACATGCTCCACGGTGTGCCCCGCCTCGCGCAGGCCCTTCACGACGAAGCGCGACACCCGTTCGTTATCCTCGACCAGCAGCACCTTCATGGCCATTCCCCCCGCGCTTCCATCAGTCGCCCGTCCCCAGGGCCACCTGTGGCGCGGCATGCGCCTCTTCCGTCCGCCCCCGGCCCCGCCGGGTCAGCCAATCGTTCACCCGGTCCAGGTAAAGATAGACCACGGGCGTGGTGAACAGGGTCAGGATTTGGCTGAGGATCAGGCCACCCACCATGGTGACGCCCAGGGGCTTGCGCAGTTCCGACCCCGTGCCGTTTTCCAGCATCAGCGGCAGGGCTCCCAGCAGGGCCGCCATGGTGGTCATCATGATGGGGCGGAAGCGCAGCAAACAGGCCTGACGGATGGACTCGATGGGCGCCAGATGGCGTTCCCGTTCCGCCTGGATGGCGAAGTCCACCATCATGATGCCGTTCTTCTTCACGATGCCGATCAGCAGGATGATGCCGATCAGGGCGATGACCGACAGGTCATAGTGGAAGATGATCAGCATCAACAGCGCCCCGACACCCGCCGACGGCAGGGTGGAGAGGATGGTCAGCGGGTGGATGTAGCTTTCATACAGCATGCCCAGGATGATGTAGACCGCCACCAGGGCCGCCGCGATCAGGTAGGGCTGGGTCTTCAGCGACGCCTGGAAGGCCTGCGCTGTGCCCTGGAAGGTGCCGCTGACGGAGGACGGCATGCCCATCTCGGTCTGGGCCTGCTGGATGACCTGCACCGCCTCGCCCAATGAGACGCCGGGCGCCAGGTTGAATGACAGGGTGACGGCCGGGAACTGGCCCAGATGGTTGATGGACAGGAAGTTGACGTGGTTGGTGTCGTACTTGACGAAGGTGGACAGCGGCACCTGCTGACCCGTCACCGGCGACTTGATGTACAGCTTGTTCAGGGTGTCGGGATTGGACTGCAGGTCCGGCGTGATCTCCAGCACCACGTGATAGCTGTTCAGCTGGGTGAAATACTGGGTCACCTGGCGCTGGCCGAAGGCATCGTACAGCGTGCTGTCGATCAGTGAGGGCTGGATGCCGAAGCGGGCGGCCTGGTCACGGTCGATCACCAGGTTCAACGTCGTGCCGTTGGTCTGCTGGTCGGTGGCGACGTCGCGCAGCTGCGGCAGGCCCTGCAGCTTGGCCAGCAGCTTGGGCGCCCACTCGTTCAGTTCGCCCAGGTCGGCGTCCTGCAGGGTGTACTGGTACTGGGTGCGGGCCAGGCGGCCGCCCACGTTCAGGTCCTGCGCCGCCTGCAGGAACAGGGTGGCGCCCTTGACCTTGGCCAGCTTGGGCCGCAGCCGGGCGATGATCTGGTCGGCGGTGGCGGTGCGCTGGTCGCGCGGCTTCAGGCCGATGACGATGAAGCCGTTGTTGATGGGGCGCCCCCCGCCGCCGACGGAGGTGGCCCAGGCGGCCACGTCCGGATCCTGGGCGACGATGTCGGTCAGCTGGTGCTGCAGGCGCACCATCTCGGTGAAGGACACGTCCTGCGAGGCGTCGGCCAGGCCGGAAATGATGCCGGTGTCCTGCTGCGGGAAGAAGCCCTTGGGGATGTAGATATACAGCCCCACCGTGGCCGCCACCGTGGCGAAGAACACCATCAGGGTCAGGCGCTGGTGGCGCAGCACGAAGTCTAGGCCCCGGCCATAGCTGTTCACCAGCCATTCGAAGCCGCGTTCGATGAACAGATAGGCCCGGCCGTGGCGGGCGTGCTTCTCATCCTTCAGGAACAGCGCGCTCATCATCGGCGACAGAGTCAGCGAGACGAAGGCCGAGACGGCGATGGTCATGGTGACGGTGATGGCGAATTCGCGCATCAGGCGGCCGACGATGCCGCCCATCAGCAGCAGGGGGATGAACACGGCCACCAGCGACACGCTGATGGACATGATGGTGAAGCCGATCTCACCGGCACCCTTCAGCGCGGCCTCCTTCGGCGACATCCCCTCCTCGATATGGCGGTAGATGTTCTCCACCATCACGATGGCGTCGTCGACGACGAAGCCCACGGCGATGGTCAGGCCCATCAGCGACAGGTTGTCCAGGCTGAAGCCCAGCAGGTACATGAGGCCGGCGGTGCCGAACAGGGCCAACGGCACGGTCACGCCAGGGATCAGCGTGGCCCACAGGTTGCGCAGGAACAGGAAGATGACCATGACCACCAGGAAGATGGTCAGCAGCAGGGTGAACTGCACATCCTCCACCGAGGCCTTGATGGTGGTGGTGCGGTCGATCACCTTGTCCATCTTCACGCCCGGCGGCACGGCGGCCATCACGGTGGACAGCATGTCCTCCACCTTCGACACGATGTCGATGATGTTGGCGCCGGGCTGCTTGAACACCTGCAGGATGATGCCAGGGCCCTTGTTCTGCCAGGCCAGCAACTGGGTGTTCTCCGGCCCGTCCACCGCCACGCCGATGTCGCGGATGCGCACGGGCGCCCCGTTCTTGTAGGCAACGATGACGTCGTTCCAGGGCTCCGCCTTCAGCAACTGGTCGTTGTTGTAGATGACGAAGTTGTGGGCGATGCCGTTGATGGACCCCTTGGGCGCGTTGATCGTGGCGGTGGGGATGACGGTGGCCACGTCCTCAAGCTGGATGCCCAAGGCGGCGATCTTGGCCGGATCCACCTGCACCCGCACGGCCGGCTTCTGCTGGCCACCGATGGATACCTGGCCCACGCCTGGGATCTGCGACAGGCGCTGGGCGATGACGTTCTCGGCGAAGTCGTCCACCGTGGTCAGCGGCAGGTTATCGGAATGGACGGAATAGACCAGGATGGAGCTGTCGGCCGGGTTGATCTTGCGGTAGGTCGGCGGCGACGGCAGGTTCTTGGGCAGCTGCCCCCCGGCGGCGTCGATGGCGGTCTGCACGTCCTGCGCCGCCGCGTCGATATTGCGGTTCAGGTCGAACTGCAGCGTCACCTGGGTGCTGCCCAGCGTGCTGCTGGAGGTCATCTGGCTGACGCCGGGTATGGCGGCGAACTGGGTTTCCAGCGGCTGGGCCACGCTGGACGCCATGGTTTCCGGGCTGGCGCCCGGCAGGTTGGCCGACACCTGGATGGTGGGGAAGTCCACCTGCGGCAGCGGTGCCACCGGCAGCAGCGGGTAGGCCACCATGCCCACCAGCAGGATGCCCAGCATCAGCAGCGAGGTGGCGATGGGCCGGGTGATGAAGGGGCTGGAGAGGCTCATGGCTGCTTGCCTTCCGCATGGGCTGGGGTCGCGTCGGCCGTCCTGGCCATTCCAGCCACCGCCACCTTGGCGCCCGGTTGCAGGCGATAGGCGTTGCTGGTGGTCACCCGCTCACCGGGCTGGAGGCCCTTGGTCACCACGACGGCGTCACCGGTGGTTTCCGCCGTCTCGATGGGCCGCATCTCCACCGTGTCGTCCGGCTTGACGACATAGGCGTAGACGCCGTTGGGTCCGCGCTGCAAGGCGGCGGTGGGGATGGTCAGCGCGCCGCGCCGGGTCTGCCTCAGCAGCTTCACGTTCACGAACTGGCCCGGCCACAGATGCTCATCCGCGTTGGCGAACTGGGCCTTCAGGCGCACGGTGCCGGTGGTCGGGTCGATCTGGTTGTCGACCAGCATGACGGTGCCGGAGGCGAGATCCGTCTTGCCGTCGCGCGACAGGGCGGTGACGGTCAGCGGCCCCTGCGCCATCGCCTGGCTGACGGCCAGGCGGTCCTCCTCCGGCAGGGTGAAGATGACGGAGATGGGCTGCATCTGCGTCACCACCACGATGCCGGTGGTGCTGGAGGCATGCAGGTTGTTGCCGGGGTCGACCATGCGGATGCCCGTCCGCCCCTGGATGGGGGAGGTGATACGGGTGTAATCCAACTGGGTCCTGGCGTTGTCGATAGCGGCCTGGTCGCCCTTCACCTGGGCCACCAGCTGATCCACCTGGGCCTTGGCCGCGTCCACCGTCTGCTTGCTGGCCAGGTTCTGCGGCGCCAGGCGGGTGTAGCGTTCCAGGTCGGCGCGGGCGTTGGCCAGCTGGGCCTCGTCCTTGGCCTTGGTCGCCAGCGCCTGGTCGTACGCCGCCTGGTAGAGGCGCGGGTCGATCTGCGCCAGCAGGTCGCCGGGCTTCACCGTCTGGCCTTCGGTGAAGGCGATCTTGTCCAGGGCGCCGTCCACCCGGGTGGTGACCGTCACCGTGTTCAGCGACTGTACCGAACCCAGGCCCGCCAGATAGATGGGCGCGTCGGCCGGGGCCGCCAGGGCGGTGTCGACCTCCACCGCGCCGCCACCCTTGGCGGTGGGGGGCGCCGCCTTGGACGAGGTGGACGGCAGAAGCCCGGCACCCGCCGCGGCCAGGATGAAAAGGCCGCCCAGTCCCGCCATGACGGCGCGGGTGCGGCTGATGTGCAGGGGTTTCATGGGGGGCGTCATCGGGTTCTTGCTCATGATGTCAGCTCTGCCTCCAGCCGCCGCCCAGCGCGTTGTACAGACCCACCAGGGCCTGCAGGCGACTGAACCGGGCCTGGACCAGGGCGTCGTTGGCACTGAACAGGGCGGTTTCGGTGTTGAGGACCGTCAGGACGGTGATGGTGCCGGCCGCCATCTGGGCCTGCGCCAGCTCATAGGCATGGCGCGCCGTGGCCGTGGCCTGTTCCTGGCGGGCCACCTGGTCCGTCGTCTCCTTCACGGCGGTCAGCGCGTCCTCCACATTGGCGAAGGCCGAGCGGACGGACTTGCGGTACGTGGCCACCAACTCGTCATAGCGGGCCTGGGCGTTGGCGTATTGCCCCTCCAGCGCGCCGCCCTGGAAGATGGGCTGGGTCAGGCCGGCGGCCAATGAGAAGAGGGCGCTGCCCGGATCGAACAGGTGGGACAGGGCCGTGCTGGCGTAGCCGCCGGACGCGGTCAGGTCGATGCTGGGGAAGAAGGCGGCGCGGGCCACGGTGATGTTGGCGTTGGCGGCCTTCAGCTGCGCCTCGGCCTCCGCCACGTCCGGCCGGCGGGCCAGCAGATCCGACGGCAGGCCCGGCGCCACCGCGGGCAGCGACAGGCCGGCCAGGGTGTCGCCCTCCGCCAGGTCGACAGCCTCCGGCATCTGGCCCAGCAGGATGGCCAGGGCGTTGACCGACTGGCGGTACTGCTGGCGCAGGGGCGGCAAGGCGGCGTTCAGGGTGGCGACGGTGGTTTCCTGCTGCGCCACGTCCAGCGCCGTGACCGTGCCCGCGTCGGCCTGGCGGCGCAGGCCCTCCAGCACGGCAGTGGCGTTGGCCAGGTTGTCCTCCGCCACCCGCACCCGCTCGCGCAGTTCCAGGGACTGGAAATAGCTGGTGGCGACGCTGCTCAGCACCGTCAGGCGTACCGTTTCCAGATCATAGCGGCTGGCATCCGCCGTGGCCACGGCGGCGGCGGCCGACGCCCGGTTCTTGCCCCAGAAGTCCAGCTCATAACTGGCGTTCAGGCCCACGCTGTGGGCGGTGGACGTCTGGGCCACGCCGGAATTCTTGGTGCGCTCATGGTTCAGGTCGGCGGAGGCCCCCACGGTGGGCAGCAGGGCCGCACCCGCCACCTGGGCCTGGGCATCGGCCTCGCGCACCCGCGCCATGGCGGCGGCCAGGTCGTCATTGGCGCCCTGCGCCTGGGCGATGTAGCGGTCCAGCTGGGCCGAGCCGAAACCCGTCCACCAGTCCGCCGCCGGCCAGGCGGCCGTGGGGGCGGCGGGGGCTTCCTTCCAGGCCGGCGGCGCGGCCAGGTCGGGGGGCTGGTAGTCCGGCCCGACGGAGCAGCCGACCAAGGCCAGCAAGGCCACGCCGGCCAGCCAGCGGCCCCGGGGGCGAAGAGGGGGAAGGGGAGACATCGGCAGCATCATCGTCCAGAGAGCGGGTTCCCCTGGTGAGGGGAATGGTCACCTTGGACGGCACGCTAACGCCGGGCAGGTTTAGCCAGCGTGGGCGATTCATTAACTCCGCTTAATCTGGAAGGGTCGCTGGACGCATCATATTTTACATTTATCTTATGTTCTTGTCCGTGTTTTACACTTGACTGCCGCTTTGTCGCCGCATCACCATCCCACAGCCGAATACGATCGGCTGTGGAATATCCGCACCGGCACCAGCCAATCCGATCCCGGCCCATCCTGTCGAGGCAGACCATCGCCATGTCCCATTCAGCCCACCGCCTGTTGATCGTCGCCCTGTCGCTGATGGCCTTTCTGCCCCTGGCGCCGCAAGCGCAGGCTGAAACGAAGGAGTTGCGCATCGCGCAGCAGTTCGGCATCGGCTATCTGCCCTTCATCGTCGCCAAGGAACGCAGGTTGATCGAAGGGGAGGCGGTCAGGGCGGGCCTGCCGGCGCCGCAGGTGGAGTGGATCACGCTTTCCGGCGCCGCCGCGATGAATGAGGCGCTGATCGCCGGCAGCCTGGACATCGCCAGCGCCGGCATCGCCCCCATGATCCTGACGTGGGACAAGACGCGGGGCACGGCCGACATCATCGGCGTGGCGGCGCTGGGCTCCATGCCCAACGTGCTGACCAGCAACAATCCCGCCGTCAAAAGCCTGCGCGATTTCACCGACAAGGACCGTATCGCCCTACCCTCGGTGAAGGTGGGCTTCCAGCCCATCGTGCTGCAGATGGCGGCCGAGCAGACCTTCGGCCAATACGACAAGCTGGACAACCTGACGGTCAGCCTGCCCCACCCCGACGCCACAGCCCAGCTGCTGTCCGGCCAGTCAGAGATCACGGCCCACTTCACCGCCCCGCCCTTCATCCAGCAGCAGTTGGCCAGCGGCAAGGCGCACGCGGTGCTGAACAGCTACGACGTGCTGGGGGGACCGCACACCTTCAACGCCGCCTATTCCACCAAGCGCTTCGTCGAAGCCAACCCCAAGACCATCGCCGTCCTGGTGGCGGCCCTGGACGCGGCCAACGCCTGGATCACCGCCAACCCGGCGGAGGCCGCCAAGCTGTACATCGCGGCGGAGAAGTCCAAGCTGGACCCCGCCTTCGTCGAGGCCATCATCCGCGATCCGCAGGTGCGCTTCACCACCGCGCCGGAGCGGGCGACCGTCTTCTCCGCCTTTCTGTTCAAGATCGGCCTGATCAAGCGGAACCCCGCCAGCTGGACCGAGTTGTTCCAGGCGGGCCTATGGACCAAGGCCGGGAGCTGACACCATGGGCGTGACCTTGCGGGTGGCGGAACCCGACCCGCTGCTGAGCCTGGACGGTGTCACCCTGCGCTATGGCAGTGGGGCCAGCGCCGTCACGGCGGTGCAGGACATCACGGTCGACCTGGCCGTCGGCGACCGTCTGGTGCTGCTGGGCCCGTCCGGCTGCGGTAAATCCAGCCTGCTGCGCGCCGTGGGTGGCTTCCAGCCGGTGGATGGGGGCCGCATCCATCTGCGCGGCAAGCCGGTGGGCAAACCCGGGCCCGACCGCATGGCGGTGTTCCAGGAATTCGACCAGTTGCTGCCATGGCGCACCGTGCTCGGCAATGTGCGTTACGCCCTGCAACGCGGGCGCGGGCTGGACCGGGCCACGGCCGGGAAGCGGGCCCGTGACTGGATTGGCCGCGTCGGCCTGACCCGCGTCCTGGACGCCTATCCCCATACACTGTCCGGCGGCATGAAGCAGCGCGTGGCCATCGCCCGCGCCTTCGCCCTGGAACCCGACCTGCTGCTGATGGATGAGCCGTTCGCGGCGCTTGACGCGCTCACCCGCCGGCAGATGCAGGACGAATTGCTGGCCTTGTGCGAGCAGACGGGCGCCAGCGTCCTGTTCGTCACCCACGGCATTGATGAGGCCATCCGCGTCGGGACCCACGTCCTGTCCCTGTCCCCCCATCCCGGCCGCATGAAGGCCCTGATCCCCGTCCCCCTTGCCGCCCGCCAGCGCGGCACCACGGCCTTCGCCCAGTTGGAGGCCAGCCTGCAGGCCGACCTGCTGGGGGAGGCTGACCAGGACACCGCCCCGCCGTCGGGGGAGCGCCGCCATGGCTGACGCCACCCTTGCCGCCCCCGCTGCAACCGCCCCTGCCGCCGCCCCCGCCGACCAGGCGAGCCGCCTGCGCTTCAACGGCTGGCGCAAGGTGGTCTTGCTGCTGGGCCTGGCCCTGCTGTGGGAAGGTTATGCCCGCCATCTGGGCAACGCCCTGCTGCTGCCCACCTTCAGCGCCACGGTGCGCGCCCTGGTGGAGGGGTTCGCGTCGGGCGAGCTGCTGGCCCGCACCGCCACCTCGCTGGAACTACTGCTGATGGGGTATGGCGCCGGGTTGGTGCTGGCGGCGCTATTGACGGCACTGGCCAGCCTGTCGCGCTGGGGGGCGGAGTTGCTGGAGCTGCTGACCGCCATGCTGAACCCGCTGCCGGCGGTGGCCCTGCTGCCCGTGGCGCTGCTGTGGTTCGGCATCGGCGCGCCCAGCCTGGTCTTCGTCATCACCCACGCCGTGCTGTGGCCGGTTGCCCTGTCGTCCTACGCCGGGTTCCGGTCGGTGCCGCGCACCCTGCGCATGACCGGGCGCAACCTGGGCCTATCGGCCCCCCGCTTCATCATCGAGATCCTGATGCCGGCTGCCTTGCCGCAAATCCTGGCGGGCCTGCGCCTGGGCTGGGCCTTCGCCTGGCGCACCCTGATCGCGGCCGAGCTGGTGTTCGGCGTCAGCGCCCGGTCGGGCGGCATCGGCTGGTTCATCTACACCAATCGCGCCCAGCTTGAGACGGCCAACGTCTTCGCCGGGCTTCTGACCATCATTCTGGTGGGCCTGATCGTGGAAGCGCTGCTGTTCCGCGGCGCCGCCCGGGCCACCATCCAACGCTGGGGACAGGAACAATGACCGCCGCCGCGCGCACTGTGCCGCAAACTGACGCCACTTTCGAAATCCGTGAAATCCCCGGGGTGCTGGGGGCGGAAATCATCGGTCTGGATTTGGGGCGGCCGTTGTCGGAGGCGGACTTCCTGCGCATCCGCCGCACCTTGGCCGAACACCAGGTGGTGGTGGTCCGGGATCAGGCCGCCCTGACGCCGGACCAGCACATCGCCTTCAGCCGGCGCTTCGGCCCGCTGGACATCCACATCCAGCACCATTTCCACCTGCCCGGCCATCCGGAGATCCTGGTGGTATCCAACGTCATCGAGGATGGCCGCCCCATCGGCCTGGCCGACGCCGGCCGCTACTGGCATTCCGACCTGTCATACATGGCCCTGCCCAGCCTAGGGTCGCTGCTGCATGCCCGCGAGATTCCGGCCGATGCCGGCGACACCCTGTTCGCCAGCCTGGCCGCCGCCTATGAGGCCCTGCCGATTGAAACCCAACGTCGGCTGCACGGCCTGACGGCCGTGCACAGCTATGCCGCCCGCAACCGCGCCCAGCAGGCGGTGACCGGCGACCTGCGCCCCGGCCTGACGGCGGAGCAGGAGGCGAAGGTGCCGCCCGTCATCCACCCGGTGGTGCGGGTCCACCCGGAAACCGGCCGGCCGTCCCTTTTCATCAGCGAGGGCTTCACCACCCGCATCGTGGAATTGCCGGAGAAGGAGAGCAGAACCCTGCTGGCGGAGCTGTTCGCCCACAGCGTCCAGGACCGCTTCATCTATCGCCACCGCTGGCGGCCGGACGATCTGGTCATCTGGGATAACCGCCAGGGCATTCATCTCGCCACTGGCGTCCCGCCGGACGTGCGCCGCACCCTCTATCGCACCACCGTGCGCGGCGACACGCCGCGGGGCGTCGCCACGTCCTGAAGGGTCAGGGTCCTGAAGGGTCAGGGGGCGGGCGGCTCCACCCGGTCCGGCAAGGCCATGCCCGGCGTCCAGCCGCTGTCGGCCAGCAAGGCCTTGGCGGTGTCGGCGTTGACGGTCAGGATGCGGGCGACGGCCTGGCGTTTGTCCTTGGTATGGACGTAGAAGGCCTTGGTGATGCGGTAGCCCACCCAGTAGGCGAGGTCGCCCGGCCGTTCGTCCGTGCCGATGCCGTTGTAGAGCCATGGCTTCATGTTGGTCGTATCCATGTCGGCGGCGAACTGGGTCTCAACCTCCCGTTCCCGCCCCCTGGCCCAGGCCTTCAGGCGGACATAGCCGACATCGCCAGCGATTAGCTCCGCCATGAATTCGGCCCCGCCTTCGATCAAGGCCGGGAACAGCAGCACGGGGTGGGCGGGATCATGCTCCGCCGCCGGCTGCTGCACATGGACGTATTCGTGGGCCACCAGATGGACGAAGCGGTCTTCCGGATCGGGGTCCATCCAGCTGGCGCCGCACAGCGCCTCCAGCCCGATCAGCACGCCGGACGGGCTGGTGGTGCCGCCGGTGTTGCCCTGGCCCACCAGGATGGTGATGGGCGGGAATTTGGCCGCGGGATAGAGCTGCCCCAGGCGGGGCAAGGCCTGCGCCAGCCGCCGCTTCACCGCCGGCAGCACGTCGAGGCAGGTCTTGGCGTCGGCGAACAGGCGGGGCTGCCTGGCCATGGCCGTGGCGATGGACTCGCCACTCAGATGACGCAGGCCCGTGAACTGGCGCAGGCCGTCGCTGCCATGGTCGAGATAACCTTGAAGCGCCGCCGCCGTCGGGGCGCCCCCACCGGCATCATAGACGCGGTAGAAGTCGATGACGTCCTGGATGCGGATTTCCGGCGCCGCCGCCCGCGCCGACCCCAGGGAGGCCAACAGCCCCAGCGCAGCGCCAAGCATCGCCATCGTCCCACACCGCATGCCCGTCCCCCATACTGTTATCGGTCGGGATGATGGGCGGCGCCGGCCCGGTGCGCAAGACCGCCATGCCTCAGGGCCCCCACGCCTCAGGGCACATCGGGCCCGACATGCTGGGTGAAGCCGGGCCGGTCGGCCAGACGGTCCAGCCAGGCGGCCACCGCCGGGCAGTCGGCCCGACCGGCCGACCCCTCCAGCGGCGTAAGCCGCCAGCGGTTGGCGGACAGCGCCAGCACGATATCGGCCAGGGTGAAGGTGTCGCCGGTGACATAGGCGGCGGTGCGATCCAGCTGCCGGTCCAGGATGGTCATGGCCCGGTTCCAGGCGGCCACACTGGCCGCGATGTCGGCCGGCCGGTCGTAGCCGGGCACCCCTTTCGCCAAGGCGAAATAGGCGTAGCGCCAAGCGCCGTTCAGGTCGCTGACCTGCCAATCCATCCATTGTTCCACCAGGGCGCGGGCGCGCAGGGGCATGGGCAGCAGATCATGCCGCCCGGCCGCCGCCGCCAGATGGCGGCAAATGGCGTTGGACTGCCACAGCGGCCCGTCGTCATCGATCCACACGGGGAATTCGCCGTTGGGGTTGACCGCCAGCAGTTCGGCCCGCCGGCGCACCGCCGCCTCCCCCACCCAATCGCTATCGAAATGATAGTCCAGGCCGATCTCGGCACAGGTCCACACCACCTTGCGCACGTTGATGGAGGTGGCGCGGCCGATGAGGGTGGGGCCGGTGGGGGCGGGCATGCCGGACATGGACAGTCTCCAGGAAAGGGGGCGGGCGCCCCATTCTCTCCCGGAAAGCCGCCGCCGACATGCGCCATCCTGTCTGGGCACAATCTTGATTCACGCGATGGTCGGCGTCTTCGGGCCCGTGCCGCCGTGGCCGGCCTATGCCGCCAGCCGATCCAGGTAACGGAAGCTCACCCGCGCCGCCTCCAGCCGAGGCCGGGCGAACGGCGGTTCCTGTTCCACATAGAAGTGCCGGATGCCGGCGGCGTGGGCGGCGGGCAGGATGCGGTGCCACTCCAGGATGCCGCCGCCAACTTCCGTCGGGTCCATCTTCAGTCCCGTGTTGGGGGCGGTGCCAGCCTTCAGATCCTTCACATGCATCAGGCGGAAACGCCCGGGGTGCGCCTCCAACAAGGCCACCGGGTCGTGGCCGGCCGCCGCCACCCAGCCGGCATCCATTTCCATCTTCACCAGCTCGGGATCGGTCTCCGCCAGCAGGATGTCATAGCCGGTGGCGCCCCCCACCGCGGCGAATTCCGGATTGTGGTTGTGATAGGCCAGCTGCAAGCCCGCCTTCTTCAGCACCGCGCCCTTCTCATTGAGGAAGGCGGCCTGGGCCTTCCAGTCGTCGGCGGTGAACTGCGCCGCCACCCGCGCCAGGGTGACGCCGAAATCTTCACCGTCGCGTGGCTTCATCTCCGGCCGGTCCGGAATGTTGAACATCGGCATGACGATGAATTTCAGGCCAAGGGTGTGCGCGTCCCGCGCCAGCGCATCCAGATTACCCGACAGGCTGGGGCCCTGCCCCGGCGCCCAGGGGTGGCCGGGGACGTGGGCGCTTTCGCACACCAGGCCGGCGGCCTTGAACGCCGCCGCCAGTTCACCGGCCGTGCGGCCATAGAAGCCCGGCAGTTCCACCGCGCCATACCCGATGTCCGCCACCGCCTTCAGCGTGCCGGCCAGGTCCTTCCCCACCACGTCACCCAGGGTGTAGAGCTGCAGGCCGACGGGCAGGCCCGCCCCCTTGAAGAAGGGCGCGGGGGCGGCCGTCGACAAGCGCGTCAGGCCCAAGCCCGCAAGGGCGGCGGCGCCACCCAGCAGGGCACGGCGGCTCGGGAATGGGGTCATGGCGGGTTTCCTCTCGGAGCTTTGCGTGGTTTCAGCCCAGGCCCAGCAGGGCCCGGTTGCGGGCGGTGTCCACCCCGCTGGCCGCGAAATCGTCAAAGGCGCGTTCGGTCACGCGGATGATGTGGTCGCGGATGAAGGGCGCACCCTCGCGCGCGCCATCCTCCGGATGCTTCAGGGCGCATTCCCATTCCAGCACGGCCCAGCCAGGATAGTCGTACCGCGCCAGCCTGGCGAAGATGGCGCCGAAATCCACCTGGCCATCGCCCAGGGAGCGAAAGCGGCCGGGCCGCTCCACCCAAGGCAGATAGCCGCCGTAGACACCGGCCCGGCCATCGGGCCGGAACTCCGCATCCTTCACGTGAAAGGCGCGGATACGCTCATGATAGCGGTCGATGAAGGCCAGGTAGTCCAGCTGTTGCAGGACGAAATGGCTGGGATCATAGAGGATGGTGGCGCGGGGATGCTGGCCCACCTGATCCAGGAAGCGTTCGAAGGTGGCGCCGTCGAACAGATCCTCCCCCGGATGCAGTTCGAAGCACACATCCACCCCAGCGGCATCGAACGCGTCCAGGATGGGGCGCCAGCGGCGGCCGAGTTCGGCGAAGGCCTCCTCCACCAGGCCGGCGGGGCGCTGCGGCCACGGGTACATGTAAGGCCAGGCGAGCGCGCCGGAGAAAGTCGCGTGGGCCGTCAGGCCCAGGTTACGGCTGACCCGGGCGGCCAGCATCAGCTGGTTCACCGCCCATTCCTGGCGCGCCTGCGGCCGGCCACGCACCGCCGCCGGGGCGAAGCCGTCGAACAGGGCGTCATAGGCCGGGTGCACCGCCACCAACTGGCCTTGCAGGTGGGTGGACAGCTCCGTCACCGCCAAGCCGTGATCGGCCAGGGTGCCGGCGAATTCCTGGGCATAGTCCACGCTGCCCGCCGCCAGTTCCAGGTCCAGCAGGCCGGTGGGGCCGGTCGGGACCTGCACGCCCTGGTAACCCAGGGAAGCGGCCCAGCCGGCCAGGCCGTCCAAGGTGTCGAAGGGCGGCTCCGCCCCCATGAACTGCGCCAGGAAGATGCCGGGGCCCTTGATCGTCTTCATGATGTGCGTCCTTACAGGTCAACCCAACCGGTGCCGTTCGCGGCCACGGCGCGCGCGACGAAGGCCATGCCCCGCACCCCGTCCTGGATGGTGGGCACCACCGTGCCCGACAGGCCACCGCCAGTCAGGCAGCCATGGCTGATGGCGCCAGCGAAATCGCGGTAGATGTTGGCGAAGGCCTCGATGAAGCCTTCCGGATGGCCGGTGGGCAGACGCGCCGGTCCTCGCCCCGCCGGGCCGAGGTAGGGGGCCGCCGCGTGCAGGGTCTGGGTCGGCCGGTCCAGCCAATTGAGCGTCAGCACATCCGGCCGTTCATGACACCAGTCCAACCCGCCCTTTTCGCCATAGACGCGCAGGCGCAGGCCGTTGCGGTCGCCCGCCGCCACCTGGCTGGCCACCAGCACACCGGGCACAGTGTCGTTGAAGCGCAGCAGGATGTTGCAGTCGTCATCCAACCGGCGACCGGGCACCACACTGTTGAGATCGGCGTTCAGGCGGGTGACGGCCAGGCCGCTGACGAACTCCGCCGCGTTGAAGGCGTGCACGCCGATGTCGCCGATGCAGCCGCCCAGGCCGGACCGCGCCGGATCCGCCCGCCAGGCGGCCTGGACATTGTCGGTCTTCTCCACCGCGTCCGACATCCAGCCCTGGGAATACTCCACCACCACCTTGCGCACGGCGCCCAGATCCCCCCGCCGCACCAGGGCCCGGGCCTCGCGCACCAGGGCGTAGCCGGTGTAGGTGTAGGTCAGGCCATAGAGGCGTCCGGTGGCCGCCACCACCCGCGCCAGGCTTTCCGCCTCCTCCAGCGTCGCCGTCGCCGGCTTGTCGCTCAGCACATGAAAGCCCGCCTCCAGCGCCGCCTTGGCCACCGGGAAGTGCAGATGGTTGGGCGTGACGATGGCGACGAACTGGGCGCCGTCGGGCCGCGCCGCCTCCGCCGCCAGCATCCGGCGGTAGTCGCCATGGGCGCGGGACGGATCGATGCCATAGCCCTCGGCCGCCGTTCTGGACCTCCCCTCATCCCGGCTGAAGGCGCCGGCCACCAGGCGGATGCGCCCATCCAGTTCGGCCGCCATGCGGTGCACCGGCCCGATGAAGGAACCGGGCCCGCCACCCACCATGGCCATGCGGATCACACCGTCAGACATCGTCCATCCTCCCATTGGCCCCATTCGGGCCTTTTCGCAGGGCCTGCGGGCGCTTGGCGGCCCCGGCGCCCGGCGTTATATGAAATCGATTACATGACCCTAGCAGCCCTGACCCGCCCTCGCAACCCTTGCAGGCGGGGCGGATCGAAAGCACGCTCCCCCCATGCCGACCATTCAAGATGTCGCCCGCCGGGCCCGCGTATCCACCGCCACCGTGTCGCGCGTGCTGAGCACCCCCGAGGTGGTCAGCGAAACCACGCGTGAGCGGGTGATGAGTGCCGTCGAGTCCTTGGGCTATGAGCCCAACCACGCGGCCAAAAGCCTGCGCACTCTGCGCACGGCCAAGATCGTCGTGACGGTGCCCGACATCTCCAACCCCTTCTTCTCCAGCGTCATCCGCGGGGCCGAGGAGGCGGCGCAGGCCGCGGGCTATTCCGTCCTGCTGGGCGATACCCGCGACAGCGCCGCGCGGGAGGACCAGTACGCCGGGATGCTGCGCCGGAAAGAGGCGGACGGCCTGATCTTCCTGGGCCACCGCCTGCCCGCCACCCTGGCCGACCTGATCGCCCGCCAGGGTGCCAAGGCGCCGGTGGTCAACGGCTGTGAATTCAGCCCAGGGCTGGGCGTGTCCAGCGCCCATATCGACAACACGGCGGCGGCGGCGGAGGCCATGGATCTGCTGTATGGCCTGGGCCATCGCGCCATCGGCGTCATCACCGGCCCGCTGATCAGCCCCATCAGCCGTGACCGGCTGGCCGGTGTCCGGGCCGCCGCCGCGCGCCACGGCGCGGAAGCGCGACTGCGCGTCGCCACCGGTGACTTCTCCGTTGAATCGGGGGAGCGGGAGGCCAAGGCCCTGCTGTCCGACCCCAATGGCCCAAGCGCCCTGTTCTGCTTCAGCGATGAGATGGCCATGGGCGCCTTGGCGGCGATACGCCAGGCCGGGCGGCGCTGCCCGGATGACATCTCGCTGGTCGGATTCGACGACATCCGTTTCGCCCGCTATCTGGACCCGGCGCTGACCACCGTGAGCCAGCCGATGGAGGAGATCGGACGGACGGCGGTGGGGCTGTTGCTGGAAATCCTGCGGGGCGCGCAAGCCGGGCCCCGCTCCGTCACCCTGCCCCACCGTTTGGTGGTGCGCGGCAGCACAGGCCCCGCGCGACGTTAACGGATACGGCCTTTGCGGCTGGAGCGCACATGGATCAGGCAGGCGGCCACGGCAAGGGCCGCCACCGCCTGGTGGCTCCAGCTGGCATAGTCATGCCAATCCTCATCACCGAGGTAGTAGAGACCATAACCGGTCAGGACCATGGCCAGCACGGCGGAAATCAGGCCAGCGCCCGACCGGCGATGACGTCCTGCCCGCCAAGCCAGGCGCACATGATGCGGCAGGACCGAGCCGAAAGCGACCAGGGCGGCCATGACCGCGGCGCCGTGCAGCTTCATGCACCAGGCCTCGGCCGACCGGGCGGCGTGGCCGTCCACCCCGATCAGGCCATGGCCATAATGCAGAACCATCCACACCAGGCCGGTCAGGGCCACAGCCAGCATGGCACGGTACAGCCAATGCCGGTGTCCGCGGCTGAGGCCGAAGGACGCTCCCCGCACCGTATGGGCCGGCGTTCCGGACTGCGCCGTCATGCCGCCGCCTGCCCGTCCAGGCGCACCGCCTGGGCCCCCAGGTCCTCAAGCCAGGCCGGGGAGTCCCCACCGTCCAGCATCACCGCCTTGGTCAGCGCGTCCGCTGTGGCGCAGTCGCCGGCCAGCACGGTGACGCTGGGGCCCACCGGCACGGCGTGGCCGTTGCGCGGGTCGACGATGGGCATGACAGGGCCACCCGCCGCCGGCCGCGCCGCGTAATAACCGGCGCTGGTGGCGATGGCGATGTCCTGGAACTCACCCAGGAGCCAGTGCCGGCCGGGATCGGCGGGATCGCGCACCACCACTGGCTGGGGCGCGTCGCCGAACAGGCGCAGGTCACCGCCGGCGTTCACCGCCCCGGCCCGCGCGCCGGCGCGGCGTAGCGCAGCCACCGCCTGGTCGACGGCGAATCCCTTGGCGATGCCGCCGAGATCCAGACACAACGGCCGGCCGCTGCTGGCCATGCCATCGCCCACCACCAAATCGGCGATACTGCCGCCCGTGGCGCCTGCCGCTACCGGCACCGGCAGGAAGTCCAACGCCGACAGGACGGGCGCCACCGCCGGATCGAACAGACCGCCGGTGGCCTGGTGCAGGGCCTGCGCCCGGCGCAACACCTCCGCCGTCCAGGGATGCAGGCGGATCGGCTGGTGATGGCCCAGCCGGTTCAGGCGCGACAGCTCGCTGGCCGGGTCATGGACGCTCATCAGCGCCTGCACCTGGGCGACCGCCGCGAAGGCGGTCGCCAACGCCGCCTCGATATCTCCGTCGCAAGCGTCGACGCGCAGTTCGACCAGGGTGCCCAGCAGGGGGCGGGCGCGGCGCGCCTCAGGGCTTGAGGGCGACATTCCAGGTGGCCAACAGGCGGCGCACGCCGTCCGTCACATGCTTGGACGACAGGGTGGCGCCGGAGATGTTGGTGATGTCCTTGTCCAGCTTGACGGGACTGGCGGCCGTCTTGCCGGTGAACTGCGCCCGCCAGTCGTCGCCGCGCACCTCATGGCCATAGCTTTCCTTGTACTCCAGGATCTCCAGCCCCTGCACCGCGCCCACCTTGCTGATGGCCAGGGCGATGGTGATGTACTCATGCTTGCCCAGCACCTCATCGACGATGAAGGTGCCGCCATCGGCGGCCCGCCAGGCCTGCACCGCCTTGTTGCGCACATCGACACCGCTCTGGCTTTCGATGGCATCGGCCTGGGCGCTGGTCAGGGTGACCGGCAGCGGCGCCAGCGCCTGGCCGGGAAACAGCGCCGCCTGGGCCTGTTCCGTGGTGAGGTAGACGGTGGCCGCCGCCGGCTGGGTCAGGACCAGGGCCGGCGCCGCCAGGGCCAGAAGAGGGGCACGCATGGGCACGAACACTCCCGCAACGGAAAATGAGACCGGCCCCGGCAACGACTCAGTTCCCGGGGCCGGCGAATAATGGAACGGCGCGGTCAGAAGGTCACGCCGACCTTGAGGCGAAGGCGGCGCTTTTCAAAGTCATCGGCATAGGTCCGGCCGCTCTTCACAAAACCCGGCGACGGGTTGGCCAGGTCCTGGGCGAAAGGCAGCTGTTCCAGGTAGGTCAGATTCACGAAGAAGCGCTCGCCCCCATAATGGATGGTGGGGCCGGCGTAGTAGGCTACGTTAGTGGCCGAGCCCGAGGTCCAGAAATGGAAGTTGGAGAACTCCCGCTCATTTTGAAATTCAACGCCGGCGTACCAATTGGGCGCGAAGCGGTAAGAGGCGGCGAGACCGAAATTGACGTCGGTCTCATGGTCCCAGTGCTCCGACGCGTCGTTGGAGAGGGGGTCGGCGTCCGGGTCGCCGTTCAGGCGGCGTAATTCCTGTTCGACCGTGACATTCGCGGCCACCACCAGCTGATCGTCCAGGAAATTCTTCTGCACGATCAGGCGGGATTCCAGTTCGCGCGTTTTGGGTCCCACCAGAGGTTCCACATAGAGCGCAAGGCCGATAGGATCCGTGTAGGGGCTGAGCAAGCGCCAGATCAGCTCAACCGAGGTGCCCTCATACTTCGTGCCGTGGAAACTGGCGGTGTCGCTGGCGGGGGTGTACTCGGCGAAGGTCTCGGGCACGGCGGTATTGCCATCCACACCGTCCTGGCGGGCATGGGTCCAGGCATAGTTGGCATAGGCCGCGATTTGCAAATTGTCGGTCAGGCCGTACTCAACCTCCGTCCGGCCCTGCCAGAGACTGAAGTCGCCCCCAGCTTTACCCAGCCGGCCGGTCAGCCATTGCTCGGCCTCCACCTTGCCGGCCGGCAGCAGGTCGGTGGTGTATATGTAGCCAAACAGCGGCTCCCCGGCCCGAGCCGGCACCGACAAGAGCGGCCAGCCCATCACCACCATGGCGGCCAGCCCCCGGATCTTTACCCGTCGCGACATTCCCCAGATACCCCACCTGCGAATGATTCTTAAACGCGATTAGCGGTGGCGGAGCGGGCCTGTCAATCCCTATCTGGCATGCGCGGCGTATTGTCACGGGCCGCGTCACCGCCTGGGGCGGGATGCGGTCGTCGATGAGCCCCACTGGGCCCCCCTGGGAGCCCCACCGGGCGACAAAAGGATGGAAAGCGCCAAGACGGTCGGGTCCGGCGCGGCGATGCTGGGCGCGGTTTCGACTGCCTGGTGAAACGACGATGACCGTTTTCCCACCACGCCCTGGTGTCAGCCGCCGTCCTGGTGTTCGCCGCCGCATGAAAGCACCGGCCCGATTATCGAGGCCGCCCACTTTTCAAATGGCGATTTACGCCGTCAGCAGGCCACCCTCCGCCGCCCCCAACGGGCCGGCCAGCAGGCCCGCGGGTGCCATTCCGCCACCGAAATGAGCAAGGAAAGCGCGAGCGGCCCTGATATCCGTCGTTCCCTCACCCCCGGAGAAGCGGGCCAGCAGGCCAGCCAGCAGATCCGGCGCGTCCCCCATGGCACCGCCGCGCATGTGCAGTCGGGCGAGGCTGACGGCGGCGCGCAACTGCCAGGACAGCGCGCCTTGCTCCCCCGCCATTTCCAGGGCCTGCCGAAACAATGCCTCCGGCTCCCGCCTTTCGCCCCGTTGCGCCAGCAGCTCACCGCGCACACGGATCAGTTCCGGCAGGCACCAGCCCTCCTCGTTGCGACGGGACCGTTCCACGCTGGTGGTGATCAGGTCCAGCGCTTTGGCCGTTTCCCCCGCCCGGCCCAGGGCCAGCGCCACCTCACGCAGCAGCGCGTTGTAGCGGGGGTGCGACAGGTCGGTGATGGCGGTGAGCGCGCGCAGCACGGGTTCAGGATCGGCCTGGCGGCCGGCCCGCTTGGCTTGGATCAGCAGCTCGAAGCACCCCGCCCAGTGCCGCCACATCACCATGCCGTGGCGCTCGGACAAGGCCAGCAATAGCTGGCCATGCCTTTGCGCCGCCGACACATCCCCCATCAGCAGCGCCAGGGGACAGGTGGATTGGCCGAAGGCGACACAGGTGGTCAAAGCGTGACCAAGGGCGGCGGCCTCTTCCAAATAGGCCCGCTGTTCCACCTCCGCCCGATCGATCTGCCCCAGCAGCCAAAGGAGACCAGCCAGGGTGCTCTGCGCCAGGACCCGCTGGTTGGCGTGGAAACGCAGGGTCTGTCCCGGAGGTGCCGCCACCCGGGACAGCCGGATGGCGGCCTCGGTATGCCGGGCGCCCCCCAGCTGGTCCCCCATGATGTGCAGCGACGCGCCCATCATCCGTTCCGCCAGGGCCGGTGCCGCCCGGTCGGGATGGGCCGCGGCCAAGGCCTGAAAGCGCCGGGCCAGACCCAGGGTGTCGCGCAACCGGCCAAGGTCGAAATAGATCATCCAGATGCCCATCAGGGCCTGGAGCTGGCAGGAATCGTCCCCCAGCCGTTCAGCCATGGCCAGCACCGTTTCCCAAATCCCGACCGCTTCCTCGCCCTGCATCTCGGTGATGGTATAGGCCATGCCCTTCAGGGTCAGCAGTTGCAGTTGTTGGCGTTCGTCGGCGAAGGGCTGGGGCAGGGCCAAGGCCTGACTGGTCCGCTGGGCGGCCTCCATCCATAAGGACAGGCGAACCCACAAGGGGGACGCCGCCAGCGTCAGGGTCCGCGCTGCCGCCGCGTTCGACCCGTCTTCGGCGAAGAGCCCCCCGTGGCACCAGTCAAGCGCGTGGCGGATATTGTCGAGCTCCGGGGTGTAGCGTGCCAGCATCTCCTGCGCCGGCTGCGCCTCCCATTGCGGGGCGGCCGCTCCCAGAAGGGCCAGGTAGTGGGCCGCATGGCGCCGGCAGACAGCATCCATCTCCCCGCTGGCGGCCAACTGTTCGCGGGCATAGGTCCGGATGGTATCCAGCAAACGCAGCCGGGGCTGGTCGCCGCCGGCCGGGGCCGCCACTACCAGGGACTTGGTCACCAGGCCGGCGATATGGAGGTCCGCCGCCGTCGTATCGCCCTCTTCCAGGGCCACGGCCTGAACCGCGGCCAGGTCAAAGCCGCCGGCGAACACCCCCAAGCGGTTCAGCACCCGCCGTTCCGCCGGCGACAACAGCGCGTAACTCCAATCAAAGGCGGCGCGCAATGTCTGGTGCCGGACGGCGGCGGTGCGGCGGCCCCGCACCAGCAGGCGAAAGCGGTCATCCAGCCGGGCGGCCATGCCGGCGACGCCATGGGCGGCGGCCGGGCCCGCCGCCAGTTCCAGGCCCAAGGGAATACCGTCCAGCCGGCGGCAGATTTCCGCCACCGCCGGCGCGTCGGCGTCCGTCAACTCAAAGCCGCCCCGGCAGGCGGCCACACGGTCGACGAACAGCTGCACCGCGGCATGATCCAGGGCCTGGGCCGCCGTCAGCCCGCCGGCGGCGGGGGGAACGGCCAGGCCATTCAGGCGCTGGATCACCTCCCCCTCCGCCCCCAGGGACTCGCGGCTGGTGGCCAGAATGTCGATACCGGGCGCGCCCGCCAGGATGGCCTCCACCAACGGGGCCAAGGCGCCCACCACCGGCTCGCAACTGTCGAGGATCAACAGCATACGTCGCGGCCTGAGATAGGCGACCAGCGGTGGCAGCGGGTCCTGCGCCTGGATGTGCGGCGCCAGGCGCGCCGCCAGCGCGGCCGGCACCAGCGCGCCATCGGTCAGGAAGGACAGGTCGATGAAGCCGACGCCATCAGGGTAGCGGCCAGCCACCTCGGGCGCCAGGGCCAAGGCGACCGTGGTCTTGCCGATGCCCCCGGGGCCGACGATGGTGAGCAGGCGCGAGCGGCCCAGACGGGCGGCCAGGGCGGCGATGACGTCCGCCCGTCCCACCGGTCGCGACAGATGCTGGGGCAAGGGGGGGGCCACCAGCGGCGGCGCCGGCTGAGCCGCGGGCAGAACCTGGCGATGCACCGGCCGGGCGAACCGGTATCCCTGGCCTGGCACGAACAAGATATGGGGCTGGTCACCCCGCCCGCCTTCCTGTTCATAAAGAGCCAGCGCTTGGCGCACCTTCGCCACCTGGACCCGCAGGTTGTTTTCCCCCACGTGGGTGGTGGGCCAGGTGCGGGACACCAGTTCCTCCTTGGTGACGACGGCGCCCGCCCGCTCCACCAGCGCGGTCAGGATGTCCAGCGCCCGCCCGCCGATGGCGATGGGCCGGTCAGCCGTCAGCAGCTGGCGCGCGGGATAGAGGTTGAACGACCCGAAGCGGTAAACGACCTCATCCGGAGCGGACGCCTCGGGTGTCGGCATGGATGGGGATGGATCGGGGGAAGGCGACATGGGAACGGTCGTACCGCAAGAGACCAGCTGGCCGCAATCTGCCAGAACCATTAATCCGGAAAACCAAGCCTGCGGGCAAGTGACAGAAATATCTGAATTTTAGGCGCGCGGCCGCCTTCCCGTCAGGCGCCTGGGGGACCGCTTTGGCGCAGGCGACGCCATCGGCTGGGCGTCTCCCCCCGCGATCGGCGGAAAAGACGGGAGAAATGGGCCTGGTCGCTGAAGCCGCAGGCCCTAGCGATATCGGCCAGCGACCCGTCGCTCCGCAGCATGAGGTGCGTGGCCGCGGCAAGGCGGCGCTCAATGATGAAATTGCGCGGCGACGCGCCCAGACTGCGACGGAAGACGGCGCAGAAATGACTGCGGCTCAGTTGCAAGAGGTCCGCCAGCGCCTCATTCGACAGATCGGCGGCCAAATTGGCATCGATATGGGCGATGACCCGGCGCTCCTGCCAAGGCGCCAGGCCGCCCATGCTTCGGGCCGCCCCCTTCTCCGCCTCCTGCTCCGTCGCACCCGCCGGCCCCGGTGTCAGCACCCCTGGCCCCGATGCCTCTGGGGGTGACATCAGCACCAGGATCCGGGCGATACAGTCGCGGGTGGTGTCCAGGTCCTGGTCAAACGCCTGCCGCGCCCGGCGCAGGAGGTCGGCGACCGTCGACGACACATCGTCGCCAGGATGGACGGGGGACCGGAGGGGGGATGGGGGCATGACCTCACCTGGGGGGCAACGACGCATGGCCCCGGCGGACAGGCCTGGCCACCCCCATCATGCCGGCGACGCCGGATGGCTTCGAGTTAACCGGTGCGAAGCACCGTTAAGTTTGCCACCGGTCCGCCCGCCCTGCCGCCAAGGTGCGGGGCCAGTTGGGGGACCGCCCCCCGCAAGGTTTCCAGCAGGTCGTCGGCGATCTTCAGATCGCCGGCCCTGTCGCCAGCCCCGAACCGTCCGCGCACGTCGCGCAGTTGCGCCAGCGCCGCGTCCGTCCGCTGGCGGTCATGCCACAGCCGGGCCTGGGAAATGGCGATGCGCAGGGACCAGGACAGGGCCCCCTGCCGATCCGCCAACTGGGCGGCCCTCTGCAGCAGAGCATCGGCCTCCGCCACGGCCCCCTCGGCCGCCCGCGCCAGGGCAAGGTGGCGCATCAGTTCAGGCTGGCACCAGGCGCCCCCGCGCGACGCCGCCAGATGCAGGGCCGGCTGCCAGCCCAGGGTGGCCAGCATGTCCACCTGCTTGCCCGTCGTCGCCGACGACAGCGCCGTCTCCTGCCCCAATACACAGGCATAGCCTTGCGCCCACGCGTCCCAATGGCGGAGCGCGCCACCGGCGGTGCGCTGGCGCAAAACCCCGTTCAGATGGGCGGCCCAATCATGATCGCCCAGCCACAGGGCCACCGGTATGGCGCCGAGCGCCAAGCCGAAGCAGGCGGTCAGATCATGTTCCAGCCGCTGGGATTCCGCCGCGCAATAGCGCGCCGCCTCCGCCGCCCTCGCCAGGTCGCCCCGCAGCCAGTGGATGCGCGCCAGTGAGGTCATCAGGGTCAGCCGGCTGTCGACCCGGGCATGGTTGACGCGGCCACCGCCCAGGAAGGCCTGGTCGCGCCGCAGGATTCCCTCCACGAGGGCCTGCGCCTGCGGCTGGTCGCCCAGGAAATGCAGGGACAGGGCCCGCATATGGTCGGCGGACTGCACACTGGTCATGTCGCCCATACGTCGGGCCGGGTCGGCGAACCGGTCGGCCAGCGCCAGGCTGTCGGCGTAGTCCCCCGCCTCCAGCTTCTGGGCCCAGCGCCCCCAGAGGGCCCGCATCTCCAGCGGACGTTCCTGCAGCCGGCGGCCCAGCGCCTCGGCTTGCTCAAAGGCCTGCGCCATGGCAGGGGTGGGCCCCCGGGCGTGCCATACGGCATGGCCATAAGCCACCAGCAGTTCGCCATGCTGCGCCGTCTCGCCCCATTCCTGCCCGGCCGCCGCTTCCACCGCGCGCTGGGCGAGGTCCAGGATTTCGCCCTGCAGCGACAGGTGGAACCACAGCGGCGCTATGGCGATGATCAGCGACAGGCTGATGGCCGGATCGCCCTCCGACCCCAATGCCCAGTCCAGCGCGGCGCGAATGTCATCCACATGACGGGACTGACGTTCCAGATAGTCGATCGGAGCCTTGCCGCTCCACGCCGGTTCCAGGTCGGCGAACAGCCGCCGGCAATAGAGGGCGTGGGCGCGGTGCACCGCCTGGTGACCCGGCTGGTCCGCCAGGCGGTCGTGGGCGTACTGGCGGGTGACGGCCAGCAGGGCGTAGCGGCTCTCGCCGTTCACCGTTTCCATGGTGATCATGGACTTGGCCACCAGCTCACTGACGGCATCCATGACGGCCAGTTCGTCGATCTCCTCCGAGGCGGCGATGGCCATGGCGGCGCGGATGTCGAAGCTGGATCGGAAGACGGAGAGCCGGATCAGCACCGTCTGCTCCTCTGGCCGCAGCAGGTCGAAGCTCCAGTCCAGGGTGGCGCGCAATGTCTCCTGCCGCGGGGGGGCGGTACGGCGCCCCCGGCCCAGGATGGTGAAGCGTTCGTTCAGCGCGGTCATCAGCGCCCGCGCCTCCAGCCGCCCGATGCGGGCGGCGGCCAGCTCGATGGCCAGCGGGATGCCATCCAGCCGGCGGCAGATGGCCGCCACCGCCATGAGGGCGTCCACCCCCGTCTCCAGCCCGTCACCGGCCGCCGCCCGGTCCAGGAACATGGCCACGGCCGAATGACGGCGGATCGCGTCGGGGTCGGTGACCGTGACCGGCGGAACGGATAGGCTGGCCAGGCGGTGCACCCATTCGCCTTCCGCGCGCAGCGGCTCGCGGCTGGTCGCCAGGATGGTCAGGTCCGGGCAGCCTTTCAGCAACTGCTCCACCAAGGCCGCCGCTGCCTCGACCACATGTTCGCAATTGTCCAGCACCAGCAGTTGGCGCCCATCGCGCAGCGCCTGGAACACCTCGTCAAGGCTGTCATCCGTGGGTGACGGGGCCAACCCCAGACCGGCAGCCAGGGCGGCGGGCAGGCGCTGGGCATCGGTGACCGGGGAGAAATCGACAAAGCTGGCGCCCATGTCCCCATCGGCCGCCAGGCGGCGCGACAGGGCCAGCGCCACGGTCGTCTTGCCGATGCCGCCGGGGCCCACCACGGTGACCAGGCGGCGAACGGCGACACGGGCGGCCAACTGTTCGACCACCTCCGCCCGGCCGATGACACGGTCCAGGGAAACCGGCAGGGCCGGCGTCAGGCCCGCCGCCGGCTTGGCGGCATCGCCTACGGCGCGCCAGGAAACGGGGGCCACCAGCCGATAGCCCCGCCCCACATGGTTCACGATGTAGCGGGCGCCCGCCTGACCGTCGCCCAAGGCGCGGCGCAGGCCGGACATGTGCACGCGCAGCGCGCCGTCATCCACCGTCGTGTTGGGCCACACCTCCGCCAGCAGCTCGTCACGACCCACCAGTTGGCCCGCGCGCAGGACCAGTGCCACCAGGATGTCCAGCGCCCTGTCACCCAAGCGGACAGGCGCACCGCCCCTCAGCAGCACACGCCCGGGAAGGTGCAGCTCACAGTCGCCGAATGAGAAGATCTGCCGGTGTGGCATCGTCACATCCAGGTTGGGGGGGGGCAAAATGGGAGCACGGGATTCGCCCGAAGCAGTCAAAAGCGCGGAATCACCACCCAAGCTAGGTACCGACCCCATCCGCAATCTTGTCGATTATGCGCATTTTTGAAGATGGGTGCGCGACGAATTAGGTAGGGGCGTACACCCTCTTGGCAGGGCAGGGCGCGGATACGGCCCCGGGGGCATCGCCGTCCTAAGCATATTCAAAATCAGGTTGAGGCATCCAATCGGCCCTGGAGGATTTCGGGCATGGTCCTGTCACCCGGCGGAGATGCGCCCATCAGCATCGGCCGGGCAGCGGAATAAGGGATGCCGGAATGAGACGCAAGCATTGGGTGGGGGCCGCGGCTGCCTGCATTGCCCTGGGCGGACTGGCCGCCCTGGCCGTGGCCTATCGCGCGCCCCTGCCGGCCATCGCCCGACCTGACGCCGCCAGTTTCGATCGGGCGCGGGTGGCGCGGGGCGCCGTTCTGGCGGCCATCGGCGACTGCGCCGTCTGCCACACGGCGGACAGGGGGGCGGCCTATGCCGGTGGCCGGCCGCTGCCCACGCCATTCGGCACCCTGTACACCACCAACATCACGCCGGACATCGCCACGGGCATCGGCACCTGGTCGCTGGACGCCTTCACCCGCGCCCTGCGCGAGGGTGTGGCCCGCGACGGCCATCACCTCTATCCGGCATTGCCCTATGAACACTATACCCATGTCACTGATGGCGACGTGGAGGCGCTGTACGCCTTCCTCATGACGCGCCCAGCCGTGTCGGCGCCGCCGCAGCCCAACCATATGATTTTTCCCCTGGGGTTCCGACCGCTACTCGCGGGCTGGAAGCTCCTGTTCCTGCATAGAGGCGCCCTTCCACCGCGAACCGACCGGGACGCCCAGTGGAACCGCGGCGCCTATCTGGTGGAAGGACTGGGCCATTGCGGGGGCTGCCACACCCCGCGCAATCCCCTGGGCGGGGAAGAGACCGGCCGCGCCTATGCCGGCGGCGTGGCCGAGGGCTGGGTCGCACCGCCCCTGGATGGCAGCAGTCCGGCCCCCATCCCCTGGACCGCCGACGGCCTCTACCGCTATTTGCGCACGGGCATGGACGGAGAGCACGGCGCGGCCGCCGGCCCCATGGGGCCCGTGACGCATGACCTGTCGGCCATCCCGGAAGATGAGGTCCGGGCCATCGCCGTCTACGTCGCCTCGCTGCGGATGGACGGCCGGCCCGGGCCGGGGCCGGGGCCGGTGGACCACGCGGATGCCGCGGCGCAGGCGCACCCCGCCGGCGCGGCACTGTTCGCCGGCGCGTGCGGCGGCTGCCATGAGGCGGGCGCCCCCATGCTGACGGGCGGCCGCCCAGGATTGGGCCTGGCCAGCGGCCTGCAATTGGAGGAGCCGGCGAATGTGGTTCGCGCCATCCTGGAAGGGCTGCGCCCCCCCGTCGGCGCCGCCGGCCCGTTCATGCCGCCCTTCGCCAATTCCCTGACCGACGGCCAGGTGGCGGAGGTGGCGGCCTATCTGCGCGCCCGCTACAGCGACCGGCCCGCCTGGACGAACCTGACGCGCGAGAGCGCCACCGCCCGCAAGGAGGGCCAGCAGCCATGACCATCACCCTGACCGTGAACGGCGTGGACCACGCGGTGGACGCCCCCCCCGATACCCCGTTGCTTTATGTGCTGCGCGATGACCTGGCGCTGAACGGCGCCAAGTACGGCTGCGGCCTGGGCCAGTGCGGCGCCTGCACCGTGCATGTGGATGGCAAGCCCGTCTTCTCCTGCGTCACCCCGGTGGCCGCCGTGGCGGGCCGGCGCGTGCGGACGGTGGAGGGGCTGGGAACCGTCGACACCCCCGGCATCCTGCAACAGGCCTTCATCGCGGAACAGGCGGCCCAGTGCGGGTATTGCATTTCCGGAATGATCATGAGGGCTCAGGCCCTGCTGGATGGCGTGCGCAGGCCCACCGACGCCCAGATCCGCGCCCACATGCAGCCCAACCTGTGCCGCTGCGGCACCCACGGCCGCATCCTGAAGGCGGTGCGCCGGGCGGCCGACATGATGGGCGGCACCGTTCCGCAGGCGGTGCGGTCATGAGCATGAGCCCGCTGGACCATGCCAAGGCGCCGTCGCGCCGCGCCTTCCTGGGGGGTGGCGGCGCGCTGGTGGTGGCCTTCTCCCTGGCGCCCCGGGCGCTGGCCCAGTTGGCGGGCGGGGGGGAGGGCGGTGCCGGTCCCGCCGTCATCGCCCCCGACCTGAAGGGCAGCCTGAAGAACCATCCGTGGCTGGACGCGTGGATCCGCGTCGATGGCGATGGCCGCGTCACCGTCTTCACCGGCAAGGTGGAACTGGGCCAGGGCATCCGCACGGCCCTGATCCAGGTGGCGGCGGAGGAACTGGACCTGCCGCCAGGGGCCATCACCCTGGTGACGGCCGATACCCGGCGCACGCCGGACGAAGGGCTGACCGCCGGCAGCCATTCCATGCAGGATAGCGGCACCGCCATCCTGAACGCCGCCGCCAACGTGCGCATGCTGCTGACCAACGCCGCCGCCGCGCTGTGGCGGGTCCCGGCCGGCGGCCTGGCCACCACCGGGGACGGCCATGTGCGGGGCCCCGACGGTCGCCTGGCGGCCTATGGCGACCTGGCCGCCGGCCTGTCCCTGCATGTCGCGGCCGTGCCGGACGCCCCCCTACGCAACCCCGCCGACTACCGCACCCTGGGCAAGCCCCTACCCCGGGTGGACATTCCCGCCAAGCTGACGGGCGGGGCGGCCTACCTGCACGACATGCGCCTGCCCGGCATGCTGCATGCCCGCGTGGTGCGGGGCCCGGCGGAGGGTACGCGCCTGGTCGAGCCCGACATCCAGGCGGTGGAGGCCATGCCCGGCGTGGTCAAGGTGGTGCGCCGGGGCGCCTTTCTGGCCGTCGTGGCGGAGCGGCAGTGGACCGCCATCCAGGCCCTGCGCCATCTGCAGCGGGCGGCGCACGCCCGTGTGACTGCACCGCTCCCCGCCGGTGCTGCCACCGGCGCGCCCCTGTCTGGCGACGCCGTCGAGGCGGTGCTGAACACCCTGACACCCCGTGACATCGCGATCGAGGACACCCGGACGCCCACCGGGCCCGCCGTGCACACGGTGCAGGCGCGTTACACCCGGCCTTGGATCAGCCACGGCTCGATCGGCCCGTCCTGCGCGCTGGCCCGGTTCCAGGATGGGGAGATGACGATCTGGACCCACAGCCAAGGCACCTTCGACGTCGCCCGGGTGGTGACGGAACTGCTGGGCCTGCCGGCGGAAAAGGTGCACGCCATCCATGCCGAGGGCGCCGGCTGCTACGGCCAGAACGGCGCCGACGACGTGGCGGCGGACGCCGCCGTCATCGCCTTCGCCGTGCCCGGACGGCCCATCCGCCTGCAATGGATGCGGGAACAGGAATTCGGGTGGGAGCCGCTGGGCCCCGGCATGGTGACCCGGCTGGCGGCATCGCTGGACGCCGACAACCGCATCGTCGCCTGGCGCCACGAGGTATGGAGCAACCCGCACAACAACCGGCCCGTGGGGGCCGGCGGCGTGTTGGCCGGGGCGGAGGTCGATCCGCCCTTCGCCGCACCCGAGGGCAAGCCCATCCCCATGCCGGAGGGCGACGGCAGCCGCAATTCCAACCCGCTGTACACCTTCGCCAACACCCACGTCCTGTATCACTTCCTGAAGGACATGCCCGTCCGCGTCTCCGCCCTGCGGTCCCTGGGGGCGCACCTGAACGTCTTTTCCATCGAAAGCATGCTGGATGAGCTGGCCGCCGCCGCCGGCATCGACCCCCTGGCCCTGCGTCTTGCCCATATGGAGGACCCGCGCGCCCGCGACGTGATGCAGGCCATGGCCGCGGGCTTCGACTGGGCGGGACGGCCCCGGGGCGACGGCCGCCGGGGCTGCGGCATGGCGTTCGCCCGCTACAAGAACCTGGGCGCCTATTGCGCCGTGGCGCTGGAGGTCGAGATTGACCGGGAAACCGGCCGTGCCTGGGTGCGCCGGGCCTTCGCCGCCGTCGATTGCGGCCAGCCCGCCAACCCCGATGGCGTGCGCAACCAGATCGAAGGCGGCCTGATCCAGTCCCTGAGCTGGACCGGCCATGAGGCCATGGCCTTCAGCCCGGAGCGCCGCGCCGCTTTCGATTGGAGCGGCTATCCCATCCTGCGCTTCCAGGATGTGCCGGGCACCATCGACGTGCGGGTCGTGGACCGCCCGGGCCTGCCCTTCCTGGGCACCGCCGAAGCGGCGCAGGGCCCCACCGCCGCCGCCCTGGCCAACGCCATCGCCGATGCCACGGGTGTGCGCCTGCGCGACATGCCCCTGGCCCCCGACCGCCTCAAGGCCGCCCTGGGCCCCGTCTGAGCCCGTTTCCCTGAAAGCCCCGTCATGACCAAGGTTTCCATGACCCAAGCCTCCCCCCTGCCGGAGCCCCAGGCGCCGGACTTGACCGGCGCGCTGACCGTGGCCATGGCCCTGGCCTGCGGCATCGCCGTGGCCAACATCTATTACAACCAGCCCATGCTGGGCATTCTGGAGCGGGAGTTCGGGGGCGCCGCCCTGGCGGGCTTCGTACCCACGGCCACCCAGCTGGGCTATGCCGCCGGCCTGGTGCTGCTGGTGCCCCTGGGTGACCTGGTGGACCGGCGACGGCTGATCGTCTTGCAGCTGCTGGCCATCGGGCTGGCGCTGGCCGCCGCCGCCGTGGCGCCCACCGCCAGCGCGCTGGCCGTCGCCTCGCTGTTCATCGGCGTGCTGTCCACCGTCGCCCAGCAGATCGTCCCCTTCGCCGCCACCCTGGCGGCACCGGAGCGTCGCGGCCGCGTCATCGGCATGGTGATGAGCGGCCTGCTATGCGGCGTGCTGTTCAGTCGCACACTGGGCGGCTTCGTGGCCACCCATCACGGGTGGCGGGCCATGTTCTGGCTGGCGGTGCCGTTGGCCTGGGGCACGGCGGCCCTGATGGCGGCCACCCTGCCCCGCCATGCCCCCGCCAGCCCGCTGCGCTATGGCCAGGCCCTGGCCTCGCTGGCCCATCTGTGGCGGCGGCACCCGGCCCTGCGCGCCGCCGCCCTGACCCAGGGCGCCCTGTTCGCCGCCTTCACCGCCTTCTGGACCATCCTGTCGCTACGCCTGGAACAGCCGGCCTTCGGCCTCGGCGCCGACATCGCCGGCCTGTTTGGCGTCATCGGCGCCGCCGGCGTGGTGGCCGCCCCCATCGCCGGCCGCCTGGCGGACCAGCGTGGCCCGCATCTGGTGGTGATCCTGGGCTCCGTCGTCACCCTGCTGGCCTGGCTGCTGTTCGGGTCCTGGGCCAACATCTGGGCCATGGTCGTCGGCGTCGTCATCCTGGATTTCGGCATGCAGGGCGCCCTGGTCTCCAACCAGGCCATCGTCTTCGCCCTGGACCCCCAGGCCCGCAGCCGCCTGAACACCGTGTTCATGGGCTGCATGTTCCTGGGCGGCGCCCTGGGCTCCGCCGCCGCCACCGCCGCCTGGAAGCTGGGCGCCTGGCCCGCCGTCTGCACCTTGGGCGGGGGCCTGTCGGTCCTGGCCTTTGGCATCCAGGTCCTGCTGGGCCTGCGCCGCCGCCGGGCGGCCACGACGACGGGGGCTTGAGCCATGGCCGGTTTGCGCATTCGCATCGTCGGTGGCTCCCTGGGCGGGCTGTTCGCCGCCGCCTTGCTGCGCCAGGATGGACACGACGTCCGCGTCTATGAACGGTCGATCGGTGGCCTGGGCGGCCGGGGCGCCGGCCTCGTCAGCCAGCGGGAACTGTTCGCCCTCTTGCGGGCCGTGGGCTGCGAGCATGTGGCCCATATTGGGGTCGTGGCCCGAGAGCGCATCTTCCTGGACCGGGACGGGGGCATCGCGGAACGCCACGCCACGCCACAGACACAGATCTCGTGGGACCATCTGTACCGCACCATCCGGGAAAAGCTGCGCGATGACGACTACCGGCTGGGTCGTCCCGTCCGCGCCGTGTTCCAGGATGCGGACGGGGCCCGCCTGTCGTTCGCCGACGGCGGGCAGGAGGAAGCCGACCTGGTCATCGGCGCCGACGGCCTGGGCTCCGTCGTGCGGGAGGCGGTGACCGGCGTGCCGTCACCCAACAGCTATGCCGGCTATGTCGCCTGGCGCGGCCTGATCCCGGAAGACCGGGTGCCGCCGGAGGCCGCCCTGCTGCGCGACCGCTTCGCCTTCTACATGATGCCCCGGTCGCACGCCCTGGGCTATCTGGTGCCAGGGCCGAGCGGGGAGACCGCCGCCGGCGCCCGGCGCTATAACTGGGTGTGGTATCGGCCGGTGCCGGCGGCGGCCCTGCCCGCCACCCTGACGGACGCCGACGGCCGTTTCCACCCCCATTCCCTGGCGCCAGGCCTGCTGCCGGCGCCGGTGGCGGACACCCTGCGGGCGGACGCGGCGCGCCTGCTGCCCCCGCCCTTCGCCGCCGTGGTGGCGGCGGAACCGCGACCCTTCATCCAGGCCATCTTCGATTACGAGGCGCCGGTGATGGCCGCTGGCCGCATCGCCCTGCTGGGCGACGCCGCCTTCGTCGTGCGTCCGCATACCGCCATGGGCGTGGCCAAGGCCGCCGGCGACGCCCTGGCCCTGCGGCGATACCTTGCCGAAACGCCCCACCTGGCCGACGCGCTGGCCCTGTACAGCCATGACCGCTGCACGGCCGGATCCGCCATCGCCGCCTATGGCCGCCGCCTGGGCGCGGCGCTGGAGTGACTCCCATGGACACGCCAACCGCCCCCCTCACCCCGACGGGCAGCCGATGGCTGGCCCCCCTGCTGCGCACCGCCGCGCTGGTGGCGGCCGGACTCCTGGTCTGGATCGTGGCCGGGCACTGGGATCGCTGGGTGGGATCCGCCCGGCACCAATCCTCTTCCGACGCCTATGTCACCGGTGACCTGACCCCCCTGTCGGCCAAGGTGTCCGGCTATGTCCAGACGGTCGCGGTGGATGACTTCCAGGCGGTGCGCAAGGGCGACCTGATCGCCCAGATCGAACCGTCGGACTATCAGGCCCAACTGGATCTGGCGGATGCCAGCCTGACCGCGGCCCGCGCCGCCCTGGCCAACCTGGGCAACCAGCGCGACGTGCAGCGGGCCCTGGTGCGCCAGGCGGAGGCGGCCATCGCCAGCGCGGCGGCGGACGTCACCCGTACGCGGGCCGAGGCGGCGCGCCAGCGCGACCTGCAGCGCACCGGCATCGCCGGCACGGCGCAGAAGGTGGAACAGGCCGACGCCGACGCCGCCAAGGCCGTGGCGCAGTCGCAGCTGGCCGCCGCCCAGCTGGCGCAGCAGCAGGCCCAACTGGCCAGCCTGGACGTGCAGGAGCGGCAGCTGGCCGCCCAGGCGCGCGCGGGCGAGGCGCAGCTGGCCCTGGCCCGCAACAACCTGGCCTATACCCGCATCACGGCGCCGGCCGACGGCATGGTGGGCCAACGCCAGGTGCGGCCGGGCCAGTTCGTCAATGTCGGCACCCAGATCATCGGGGTCATGGCCCTGCCCAAGGTTTGGGTGGTGGCCAACTACAAGGAAACCCAGATGACCCAGGTGCGGGTGGGCGACCCGGCGACAGTGACGGTCGACGCCTTCCCGGATCTGACCCTGCACGGCCATGTCGACAGCTGGGCGCCGGGCACCGGCAGCGTCTTCACCCTGCTGCCGCCCGACAACGCCACCGGCAACTTCACCAAGGTGGTGCAACGCATGCCGGTGAAGATCCTGCTGGACCCGGTGCCGGCGCTGGGCACCCTGGTGCGTCCCGGCATGTCGGTGGTGGCCACCATCGACGTCGGCGGCAGCCCGTGATCGCGACAGCCGTGACCACAACGGCCGCGCTACCGCCGCCCGCTCGCCCGTGGCCGGGACTGGACGGCCTGCGCCCCTACATCGGCATCCTGGGGGTGCTGCTGGGCGCGCTGGCCTCCACCCTCGGTGCCCGCGCCACCACCTTCGGCCTGACCGATCTGCGCGGCGCCCTGCACGTCGGCTTTGACGAGGGCGCCTGGATCACCACCGCCTATGGCGTGGGGCAGATGGTGGTGGGCGTGGCCTGCCCGTACCTTGGCATCCTGTTCGGCGCGCGGCGGGTGCTGTTCACCGGTATCGGCCTGTTCTTCCTGGCCAGCCTGCTGGCGCCGCTGTCGCCCAACCTGGCGGCGTACCTGGCGATGCAGTTCCTGTCCGGCCTGGGGGCCGGCACCTTCATCCCGCTGACCATCCGCTTCATCGTCCTGAACCTGCCGGCGCGGCTGGTGGTCTTCGGCCTCGCGGCCTACGCCATGAATTCGGAATTCTCGCAGAACATCGGCGCGGCGCTGGAGGGGTGGTACGCCGAGACCTGGTCCATCGCCTGGCTGAACTGGCAATATTGCCTGGTCCTGCCCCTGATGTTCCTCTGCGTGTGGATCGGGGTTCCGCGGGAACCGCTGAACACCAGCCTGTTGAAGGATCATGACGGCCCCGGCGTCGTCTACGCGGCGGTGGGCTTCGGCCTGCTCTATGCCGCGCTGGACCAGGGCAACCGCCTGGATTGGACGCGCAGCGGCCTGGTGGTAGGGCTGCTGGTGGCGGGCGGCCTGGTCACCGCCCTGTTCGTGGTGCGCGAGCTGTTCGTCAGCCGCCGCCCCTTCCTGAACCTGCGCCTGATGCTGCGCGGCAACCTGCTGCTGCTCATGCTGCTGCTGGCGGGCTTCCGCTTCATCATCCTGTCCACGGCCTACATCATCCCGCTGTACCTGCAGGTGGTGCAGAATTTCCGCGAGCTGCAGGTGGGGCCGGTGCTGCTGTTCATCGCCTTGCCCCAGTTCGCCCTGATCCTGCCCTTGGGCTATCTGCTGGCGCGGGTGGACGGGCGGTGGGTGCTAGCGGCCGGCGCGCTGCTGATCGCCGTCGCCTGCTGGCAGGCCACGGCCCTGACCAGCCTATGGGCCACCTGGGATTTCCTGCCCTCGCAGGCCCTGCAGGCGGTGGGGCAGTGCCTGGCGCTGACCGCCCTGGTGGTGCTGGTGGTGCGCGCCATCACCCCGGCGGACGCCATTTCCATTGGCGCCCTGATGCAGACCAGCCGCCTGTTCGGCGGCGAGATCGGCGTCGCCTTCATGCAGACCTTCGTGCGCCAGCGCGAGCAGCTGCATTCCAACCTGCTGGGCCTGCATGTCGACCCGTTGGCCGGCGCCACCGCCAGCCGCCTGGCCCAGTACCAGGCCGCCCTGGCCAGCCATGGCACCGACACCGGCACCGCCGCCCTGGGTGCGGCCAAGCTGCTGGCCAACGCCGTGGCGCAGCAATCCTCCGTCCTGGCCTATATTGACGGGTTCGCGGCCGCGGGCGTGGGCGCGCTGGGCTGCGTCCTGCTGGCGGCCTGGCTGCGACCGGAAACGCCCAAGACTTGAAGCCATCGGCGCGCCGGGTGCACAAAGCGCGGAACTCAAAGGACGATCATGGACCAGGGCGTACGCTACACCTTCGGCGCTTTCACCTTCGACGTGCCGCAGCTGACCCTCACGAAGGGCGGGCTGCCAGTGAAGTTGGGCGGGCGGGCCGCCAACCTGCTGGCCGTCCTGGCCGCCGCCGGCGGCGAACTGGTGACCCGCGACCGCCTGCTGGCCGAGGTCTGGCCCGGCCAGTCCATCGATGAAAGCGCCGTGCGCGTCCACCTGTCGGGCCTGCGCAAGGCCCTGGGCGACGATGGCCTGGTGGTGAACGAGGCTGGGCGCGGCTATCGCCTGACCCTCCCCGTTTCCCGCGTTTCCCCGATCCAGGCCCAGGTGCCGGAGGCGCCCGTCCGACTGGTGGTGGAATCCCCCACCCCCCGCCCCCTGGTGCGGCTGCTGGGCCGGTCCGACATCGTGGCCGCCCTGGCGGATGAATTGCCCGACCGCCGCTTTCTGACCTTGGCCGGCCCGGGCGGCATCGGCAAAACCTCGGTGGCCCTGGCCACGGTGGCGGAGTTGGCGCGGCGACAGGCCACGATGGTCCGCTTCGTGGATTTCGCGCCCGTGTCCGACGCCGCCTGGGTGGAAGGCACCCTGGCCACCGTCCTGGGCCTGCCGGCATCAGGCGCCGACCGCTTCGCCGCCATCGCCGCCACCCTGGGCGCCACAACCTCGAACACGACCCCGACCCTGCTGCTGCTGGACAATTGCGAGCATCTGGTGGACGCCGTGGCCGATTTGGCCGAACGGCTGCTGAGCGCGGTGCCGGACCTGATGATTCTGGCCACCAGCCGGGAGCCCCTGCGGGCGGCGGGCGAATGGGTGCACCGCCTGCCGGCACTGCCCACCCCCGATGAGCGGGCCCAGGATGCCGCCGCCGTGCTGGCCTATCCCGCCGCCGCCCTGTTCCACGAGCGGGCGCGGGCGGTGCGGGCGGATTTCGCCGTCGACGACGCCACCGCCCCGGCGCTGGCGGAGATCTGCCGCCGCCTGGACGGCATTCCCCTGGCCATCGAACTGGCGGCCGCCCGCGTGGACCTGATGGACCTGACGGAGCTGGCGGGCCGCCTGCATGACCGGCTGAACCTGCTGACCCGCGGCCGGCGCACCGCCCTGCCCCGCCACCGCACCCTGCGCGCCGCCCTGGACTGGAGCTATGAGCTACTGGCGCCGAATGAGAAGACCCTGCTGATCCGCCTGTCGGTCTTCCGCGCCGGATTCGACGCGGCGGATGCCCAAGGGGTGACCGGCGGCGATGAAATCGACGTGCTGGACGGCCTGGCCGACCTGGTGGCCAAGTCCTTGGTGGTCAGCAGCCGGGAGCCTGGCGGCATGCGCTATCGCCTGCTGGACACCACCCGCCACTATGGGCATGAGCGCCTGGCCGACAGCGGCCTGGACAGGTCCGTCCGCGCCGCCCACGCCCGCCACATGATCTCACTGTTCGGCGACGCCCAGGCGGCCTGGGAAGGCAAGGCGCCGCGCGACTGGCTGGCCATCCACAGCCGCCGCATCGACGACATCCGCGGCGCCTTGGACTGGGCGGTGGGGGAGGAGGGCGATGTCGGCCTGGGCCTGGGCCTGATGGTCGCCAGCGCGTCCCTATGGTTCCATCTGTCGCTGGCGCATGAGTTCCTGGGCCGGGCCGAGCGCGTGCTGGCAGTGCTGGACCAGGGCGGCACGGCCGATCCGGCGCAGCGGGTGGAATTGCTGGCGGCCTATGGGCACGCCCTGTGGCACACGCGGGGCCCCGTCCCCGAAATGGCCCAGGCTTTCCAGCGGGCGTTGGCCATCGCCGAAGACATCAGGGACGAGGGTCTGGCCCGCCGCGCCCTGTGGGGGCTGTGGGCCCATCGCATCCTGGCGGGCGGCTATGCCGAAAGCCTGGCGCTGGCCGAGGCATTCACGGACCGCATCGGTCCCGGTGCCGGCCTGGCCGACCGCCAGACCGCCCTGCACATGCGGGCCCTGTCGCATCACTTCATGGGTGACCACGCCCCGGCGCTGGAACTGCTGCAGGCCGTCATCGCCGCCGATGCCGATCCGGTGCGGGTCAACCACGCCAACCACGCGCAGGTGGACGGGAAGGTGGCGGCCCTGAGCCTGCTGATGCGTCTGCAATGGCAAATGGGCGACGTGGGCGGCGCCCTGGACCTGGCCCGGCTCTGCGCCGAGGACGCGGTGGGCACCGACCACGCCCTGTCCATCTGCTACGGCCTTGCCATCGGCTGCATCCCCGTGGCCATCGCCGCCGGCGAGACGGCATTGGCCGGCGCCTGGATCGACCTGTTGGCCCAGCGCACCACCCGGCATGCCCTGGACCATTGGCACGCCTTCGTCCACGGCTATGGCCGCGTCCTTGGCCGGCCCGGGGCGCCACCCGCCGACATCAGCGCCATGCAGGAGGAGATGTTCGCGGTCGCCGGCTGCCCGCTGGCAAGGGCAAGGGTCGCGGCGCGGCCCGATCCCACTGCGGGGTGGCACGGCCCCTGGCTTCGCGGCCTGGCTTAACGCCCCCCGCTACCCAACGCTTCACATCGCTTAACTCCCTGTCTGGCGGTCATCCGGCCGACACTGCCTTCATCGACGGTCCCCCATCGGCAAGCACCTTGGGGGCACCTAACCCGGATGGAGGATATGATGACCGCCCCTGCCGCCACCCTGAACGCTTTCGATGCCCTGGCCGGCCTGCCCCCAGCCAACCACTTGGCCATCGTCACCCGCCTGCTGGAAGAGGCGGCGCAGGCCGTGGAGCATGACGTGGCCCAGGCCCGCGACCGCATCGTCAAGGTGCGCGACCTGCTGCTGAACCGCGCCCCGGCGGAGGCGCCCCGCGGCGGCCTGGCGCCCTGGCAGGCGCGCCGCGTGGCGGCCCTGGTTGAGCGCCGCCTGGACGGCACGCTGAGCAATGAGGAGCTGGCGACCGAGGCCAAGCTGAGCACCAGCCATTTCTGCACCGCCTTCCGCCAGACCTTCGGCATGTCACCGCACGCCTTCGTCATCGCCCGGCGGGTGGAGAGGGCCAAGGCCCTGATGCTGGACACCGACGACGGCCTGGCCGACATCGCCGACGCCTGCGGCTTCGCCGACCAGGCGCACCTCAGCCGCGTCTTCCGCCAGGTGACGGGCAGCAGCCCGGCCAGCTGGCGCCGGGCGAACGCCATCGACGTCTCGCTGATCGCCTGATCCCCTCCCGGACCCCGCCAGGATGATTCCCATGACATTGGACAAGACCGCCCGCCTGGCCCCCGCCGCCCACTGCCCCATTCTGGACCCGGGCGTGCAGGGCTTCCTGGATCGGGTGACGGAGGCCGGCCTGCTGCCGTATGGCGCGGACACCCCGGCCGAACGGCAAGACATCGCCCGGCTGCTGCAGGACGGGGCGGCAGCGGTACCGGCCACCACTATCCTGGTACCGGCCGTGGGCGGGACGGGTTCGGTCGCCATCCGCATCGTCTCGCCCCCCGGCGCGGCGGGGACCAGGCCCCCGGTGCTGTTCTATCTGCCAGGGGGCCTGTGGACCTTGGGGGGCTGGACGACCCACAGGGCCGCCGCGACCGCGCTTGCGGCCAGCTGCGGGGCCGCCCTGGTCTTCGTGGACCTGGGCCCAGGCCCGGCCCTGCCCGCGCTGAAACGGGCCCGCGCCGCCCTGGACTGGACCCTGGTCCATGGCGGGGGGCGGGGGCTGGACACGGCGCGCGTCGCCATCGCCGGTGACGGCAGCGGCGGCGCCCTGGCAGTCCAGCTGGCCGCCACCCCGCCCCAGCACGGTTGCCTCCGCCTGCAGCTGCTGTTCCACCCGGTGGTGGGTGCCATCGCCCAGGGTGCGCCCGCGTCGCCCTGGCTGGCCCCTGACCGCTGCCAGGCGTTGGCGGCGGAGGCCTTTCCGGATCAGGTGCCGTGGGCTGGGCTGTCACCACTGGAGCTGCCGCTGGATCGCCTGCGGCGCCTGCCGCCCACCGTGATCCTGACGGCGGAGGCCGATCCCGCCCGCGATGGCGGCGAGGCGTTGGCGCGCCGGCTCATGGCGGCGGAGGTGGAGACCACCGCCCTGCGCCTGATGGGCACCATTCCCGATTTCTTCTGGCTGGACGGCCTGGCGGAGACGGTGCCCACCCTGGCCGCCCAGGCCGTGGCCCGCCGCGCGCTGACCGCCGCCTTGCACCGCTGAGCCGACCAAGCTGGAGACCTGGCCCATGGCGACCACCATCCCATCCCTGCGCGTCCTGCTGACCCTGGCCGGCAACTACTGCACCGGGCCGGGCGGCGGCGCCCTGCTGCTGGCCCAGCTGGATTGGCTGGTGCTGCGCCTGACAACGCGCGCCCTTCCCCAGCCGCGCTGGCGCCGCACCTGGCGGGCGCCCCATGCCGAGGTCAGCATCGGGAACTGAAAGCGCCCCGCTTCGTTTGGTTCCGGCCATCGGCGCGTCAGGCCCAACGGCGGTCCCTTGACCGGCAAATGTTCAAAGCATCTTCGCGACCGACAAGAATGGCCGGCGGCCTGGGGGAATAATCACCCCCGGATCCGCGCGCAAGCGACGGATCGCCGGCCGGCCAACACCACCCCGAATTGAGGTGTCCCCATGTCCATCACCGTCGCCGATCAATTCATCGCCACCCTGGCCGCCGCCGGGGTCAAACGCATCTACGGGGTCGTGGGCGACAGCCTGAACGGCCTGACCGACGCCCTGCGCCGCCGGGGCGACATCGCGTGGATCCCCGTGCGCCATGAGGAGGTGGCGGCCTTCGCCGCCAGCGCCGACGCCCACCTGACCGGCAGCATCGCCGTGTGCGCCGGCAGCTGCGGCCCAGGCAACCTGCACCTGATCAACGGACTGTTCGATTGCCACCGCTCGCGCGTGCCGGTGCTGGCCATCGCCGCCCACATCCCTTCGCCCGAGATCGGTTCCGGCTATTTCCAGGAGACCCGTCCCCAGGACCTGTTCCGGGAGTGCAGCCATTATTGCGAGCTGGTGTCCGACCCGGCGCAGATGCCCCGCACCCTGGAGATTGCCATCCGTACCGCCATCGGCCAGCAGGGCGTGTCGGTGGTGGTCATCCCCGGCGACGTCGCCCTGAGGGAAGCGGCGGCCGGGCCGGCGCCCAAGCCCGCCGGCCTCGTGCCCAAACCGCCGGTGGTGGTGCCGGCAGAGGCGGAACTGGACGCCCTGGCCGCCCTGGTGAACGACGCCGACCGCATCACCCTGCTCTGCGGCTCCGGCTGCGCCGGCGCGCATGACGCTGTGGTGGCGCTGGCCGAAACGCTGAAGGCGCCCATCGTCCATGCCCTGAAGGGCAAGGAGCATGTGGAGTATGACAACCCCTATGACGTGGGCATGACCGGCCTGATCGGCTTTTCCTCGGGCTATTACGCCATGAAGGATACCGACCTGCTGCTGATGCTGGGCACCGACTTCCCCTATCGTCAGTTCTATCCCGAGGGCGCCGGCGTGCGGACCGCCCAGATCGACATCCGCCCCGGCCAGCTGGGCCGCCGCACGGCGCTGGATTTGGGCGTGGTGGGCGATGTCGGCGCCACCGTCCGCGCCCTGCTGCCCCGCCTGGCGGCCAGGACGGACGGCGCCCATCTGGATCAGGCGGTGCGCCACTACCGCAGCACCCGCCAGGACCTGGACGCGCTGGCCGCACCCAACGCCGGCAACCACGTGATCCACCCGCAGCAGGTGGCCAAGGCCATCAGCGACCTGGCTGATGACGACGCCGTGTTCACCTTTGACGTCGGCCTGCCCACGGTGTGGGCGGCGCGGTATCTGGCCATGAACGGCCGGCGGCGCCTTGCGGGCTCGCTCTGGCACGGCTCCATGGCCAACGCCATGCCCATGGCGCTGGGCGCCCAGGCGGCCTTTCCCGGGCGCCAAGTCATCTCCCTGTCCGGCGACGGCGGCTTCACCATGCTGATGGGCGACCTGCTGACCTTCAAGCAGCAGGGGCTGCCGGCCAAGATCATCGTCTTCAACAACGGCGCCCTGGGCTTCATCGAGGTGGAGCAGAAGTCGACCGGCTTCCTGCCCTTCGGCACCACGCTGGAGAATCCCAACTTCGCCGCGCTGGCCGAGGCGGTGGGCATCAAAGGCATACGCCTGGAAGCCCCCCATGAGGTGGAGCCGGGCCTGCGCGAGGCCTTCGCCCATGACGGCCCGGTGCTGGTCGACGCCGTGGTGGCGCGGACCGAACTGCCCATCCCGCCCGCCATCAACCTACAGATGGCCAAAGGCTTCACCCTGTACATGCTGAAGGCGGTGATGAGCGGCCGGGGGGACGAACTGGTCGATCTGGCCCGCACCAACCTGTGGCGCTGACCGGACGCGCCGACCCAAAGCGGGGCGGATTGGGGCGGGATGGCCGACTGATTTCCCGCCCCGCTGGTGGTAAAGGAAAAGTTCCGTGATGGGTGCCGCGCCCATCCGAAAGGAGAAACCATGCCTCACGTGATCATGAAACTCTACGCCGGGCAGTCTGATGAGAAAAAGGCCGCTCTGGCCGAGGCCCTGGCCCAGGCCGTCATCGCGGTGCTGGGATCGCGCGAGGGTGCGGTTTCCGTGGGCGTCGAGGATGTGGCGCCAGCGGATTGGGCGGAAGCGGTCTACCGCCCCGACATCGTCGACAAGGCCGCGACGCTGTTCAAGAAGCCCGACTACAACCCGCTTTGACCGCCACAACACGCCGACGGTCAGCCCCACCATCGTTCAATGCCATAGGGCGGCGGCCTGTGGCACCTTGGCCCCGGCCAGGACGCCTGTCCCGGCGCAGGAGGCAGACCCATGCACGAACGCCGTGATCCCGCCGATGCCGATCCTTTGGACCCAGGCGCGAAGCCTGGCTTCGTCCGTGTCCGCGGCGCGCGGGAACATAACCTGAAGAATGTCGACGTGGACATCCCGCGCGACGCGCTGGTGGTGTTCACCGGTGTCTCCGGCTCCGGCAAGTCCTCGCTGGCCTTCAGCACCCTGTATGCCGAGGCGCAGCGCCGTTATCTGGAATCGGTCTCGCCCTACGCCCGCCGCCTGTTCCATCAGATGAGCGTGCCGGACGTGGACGCGATCGACGGCCTGCCCCCCGCCGTGGCCCTGCAGCAGCAACGCGGATCACCCACCGCGCGCTCCTCGGTCGGCAGCGTCACCACCCTGTCCAACCTGCTGCGCATGCTCTATTCCCGCGCGGGCGACTATCCCGCTGGCCAGCCCCACCTGGAGGCGGAGGCCTTCTCCGCCAACACGCCGGAGGGGGCCTGCCCCACCTGCCACGGCCTGGGCCGGGTGCATGAGGTCACCGAGGATTCCATGGTGCCCGACCCGTCGCTGACCATCCGCGAACGGGCGGTGGCGGCCTGGCCCACCGCCTGGGGCGGACAGAACCTGCGCGACATCCTGATCACCCTGGGTATCGACGTCGACACCCCCTGGCGCGACCTGCCGCAGCAGACCCGCGACTGGATTCTTTTCACGGACGAACAACCGGAGGTGCCGGTCTACCCGGGATTCACGGCATCCGAAGTCAAGGAGGCCATCCGCCGCAAGCTGGAGCCCAACTATATGGGCACCTTCTCCAGCGCCCGGCGTCACGTGCTGCACAGTTTCGCCACCACCCAGAGCGCGATGATGAAAAAGCGCGCCGCCAGCTTCATGGTCAGCAGCGCCTGCCCCACCTGTGCCGGCAAGCGGCTGCGGCGGGAAGCGCTGTCGGTGACGTTCGAGGGGCTGGACATCGCCGACATGGGCCGGTTGCCCATCAAGCGCTTCGCCGCGATTTTCGGCGCCTATGCCGACGACGGCTCGGACAGGCTGGCCCGCCTGCGCCAGACCCGCCCGGAAACGGCCCTGGTCATCACCCGCATCGCGGCCGATTTGTGCAAGCGTCTGGCCGTGCTGCTGGATCTGGGCCTGGGGTATCTGACGCTGGAACGGAGCACGCCCACCCTGTCGCCGGGGGAACTGCAGCGCCTGCGGCTGGCGACACAGGTTGTGTCCAGCCTGTTCGGCGTCGTCTATGTGATGGACGAACCATCGGCGGGCCTGCACCCGGCCGACACCCAGGCGCTGCTGCGGGCGCTGGACGGACTGAAGGCGGTGGGCAATTCCCTGTTCGTGGTCGAGCATGACCAGGACGTGGTGCGCCACGCCGACTGGATCGTCGATGTCGGCCCCGCCGCCGGCGAGGGCGGTGGCACCATCCTCTACAGCGGCCCGCCGGAAGGGCTGCGGCGGGTGGCCGCCTCGCAGACCGCCCGCCACCTGTTCGCGGACGCCGGGGACGGGCGGGCGCGGACGCGGCGGGACCCGCAAGGCTGGCTGCGGCTGGCGGGCGTCACCCGCAACAACCTGAACGACCTGGATTGCGCCTTCCCCCTGGGCGTCATGACCACCGTCACCGGCATCTCCGGATCCGGCAAGTCCAGCCTGGTCAGCCAGGCGCTGGTGGAACTGGTGGCCCAGGCCCTGGGCGCCCCGGTCATCGTGGAGGGGGAACCCGCCGACGCCGAGGCGATGCTGGAGCAGGAACCGGAGGCCGCCACCCAGGGCCGGATCGAGGGCGGCCTGGGCGGCATCAGGCGGCTGATCCAGGTGGACCAGAAGCCCATCGGCCGAACCCCACGCTCCAACCTCGCCACCTACACCGGCCTGCTGGATCATGTGCGCGCCCTGTTCGCCGCGACGCCGGAGGCCCGGCGACGGCACTACGACGCCGGCCGCTTCTCCTTCAACGTGGCCAAGGGCCGCTGTCCCCGCTGCGAGGGCGAGGGGTTCGTCATGGTGGAGCTGCTGTTCCTGCCCAGCGTCTACGCCCCCTGCCCTCTCTGCCACGGCACCCGCTACAACGCCGAGACGCTGGAGATCACCTATCGCGGCAAGACCATCGCCGGCGTCCTGGACCTGACAGTGGAGGCCGCCTGGGACTTCTTCGCCGACGTGGCCACCATCCGCCGCTCCCTCAAGGTGCTGCGCGAGGTCGGCCTGAACTACTTGCGGCTGGGCCAGCCGGCCACCGAGTTTTCCGGCGGGGAGGCGCAGCGCATCAAGTTGGCGACCGAACTGCAACGGGCGCAGAAGGGCGGCGCGCTGTACGTGCTGGACGAGCCCACCACCGGCCTGCACCCGTCCGACGTGGAGCGGCTGGTGGCCCAGCTGGACGCCCTGGTGGCGGCTGGCAACACGGTGGTGGTGGTGGACCACGACATGAGCGTGGCGGCGGCCAGCGACTGGGTGATCGACATCGGCCCTGGCGCCGGGGACGAAGGTGGCCGCGTGGTGGCCAGCGGCGCGCCACGCCTGGTGGCGAACACCCCCGACAGCCGTACCGCCATCCACTTGCGACGATGTCTTGACCGTGGCGCGGGGCGAGACGGCCTATGACCCCCGCTCGTGAAACGGTCGACGAGCGACCCATCCCCGCCACCTCCGGGCATGCCGGCCTGTCCCACACGGGCATGTCCCGTCGCTCGATGGTGATCGCGGCCTTGTCCACGATCGTGGAGTGGTACGACTTCACGCTCTATCTCTATTTCGCGACGGTGCTCGCCCGTGTCTTCTTCGGCGGCACCGCGAGTTCGCTGCTGATCACCCTGGGCGGGTTCGCCGTCGCCTATCTGCTGCGGCCGCTCGGTGCCTTGGTGTTCGGGCACATCGGGGATCGCTTTGGGCGACGTCCCATGATGCTGTTGTCCATGGCCTTGATGAGCCTCGCCATGCTGGCCACCGCCCTGCTGCCCTCCTACAAGGCGGTGGGCCCGATCGCGGGCGGGCTGCTCCTTCTGCTCCGGTGTGTCATGGGGTTTTCGGTGGGCGGCGAGTACACCGGCGTCGTCGCCTATCTGCTGGAAGGTGCCCCTGCCCGCCGACGGGGCCTGGTCACCTCCTGCGCCTCGGCGGCAAGCGAGGTCGGCGGCCTGCTTGCCGTGGCGGTGTCCGCGTCCACCGTGCATCTGCTGGACGCGGCGGACCTGGAATCATGGGGTTGGCGCATCCCCTTCCTGGCCGGCGCGGCCCTGGCCGGGACGGTCTGGATCGCCCGTGCCGGCATGCAGGAATCACCGGATTTCGAACGACAGGCGGCGACGGGCGCGATGCCCACGCGGCCATTGCGCCACGCCTTGGCCCATCACCGGACCGGTATCCTGCGATCGTTCGCGATCTCCGCCCTGGGGTCGATCACCTACTATGTCGGCATCACCTATGTGCCCGCCTTCCTGACCTCGGCCGGATCATTGAGCGAAGGGATGTCGCTCTGGCTGTCCACCGGCGCCGCTCTGGTGGTCATCGCGGTCACGCCGATCATCGGCGCGCTTTCGGATCAATGGGGGCGAAAGCCGGTATTGCTTGCCCTCGCCCTTTGCGGGGTCCTGATGCCGATCCCGCTTTTCCAGCTCATGGCCAGCGGATCGGCCGGCTTGGCGATGGTTGGCGCCGCGCTTCTCGCCGCGGTGGCCGGCGGGGTCAGCGCGGTCGGCGCGGTGGCCACGGCTGAACAGTTCCCCGGCGAAGGGCGCTTGACCGGCCTGGCCCTGGGCGCCACGGGAGCCACCGCCCTGTTCGGTGGCCTTACACCGTTTGTCGCCCAGGCCTTGGTCGCCCGCACCGAATGGCCGCCCGTTCCCGGCGCGATGATAGCCCTGGTGGCACTGGCGGTGCTGCCGGTGCTGGCGCGGGCACCGGAGACGCGACCGCGCTGAACAGCTGCCGTCACCGGGCGGATGATCATTCCCACGTCACTATCGTGTAGAAATCGCCAGCTGAAGAATGATCAGCGCCACCGTCGCGCATACCAAAAGCCATTTCAGGCCAGGGGAGGATGAGACCGGGCCGCCGTCCCGGTGACCGGGACGCAGGACAGTGACGCCACGGACATGGGGCTCATTTGCCCTGCGGGGCAGAAGGGCGGCCAGCCGAAACGCCGATTGCGTCGCCTCGTCCGGGCTGAACGACCATGTCGGCGACGCCAGGATCAGCGAGGCGAGCCGTGCCGCGGCCAGATCCCACGGCAGCCGCGACAGGGACGCCGCCTCCTGCCACGGGTCCAAATCGAGACGCGCCAGGGCCGACAGAACCGTGACCGGGACGCCTTTGCCATCGACGCCCACGAAGGCGAAGAGGAAGGCATCCAGCGCAACGTCAAGCAGCGGGTTCCCTGACAAGGGTTCTGCAGCCGTCATGACACCACCGAACTTGCCGTGGCGCTGAGATCTTCATGCGCCTCAAGGCAGCCTATCGGTCGCCGCCACCGTGGACGAGGCTCGGAAACTACCCATCACGCGGGCCATCACCCGACCCCTCACCCGGCCCCTCACCCGGGGCGTCGATGGTCGAAGAAAAAGCGCACCATCTCCCGCGTGGCGTCCGGTCCCCGCGGGTTGGTGTAGGAACCTGCGGGGCTGCCCCCGGCCCAGGCATGGCCGGCACCGTGGATCGTCCAATGTTCGCACAATGCCCGGCCGGACGGATCGGCGTGGACGGTGCGCGTGTAGGCCTGTCCACCGGGCGCCTCCTCGCGCCGCGTGGTGGAGCGCAAGCCGTCCGTGGTCGCAAGGGCCTGGGCGACCACCGCCGCGCCGTTGCTGGGGTGAACGGTGGTGTCCTGGTCACCATGGAAGACGATGGTGGGAACCAGCCCTCCGGCCTGGCCCGCGGCCCCGTGGCGCATGGCGGCGAAGGCGGAGGGAAGGTCGCGCGCGGCCCCCAACGGCAGGCCGGAATGCACGCCCACCGCGGCGAACAGCTCGGGATACGCCGCCGCCACGATCACCGCCGCAGCACCACCGGCCGATAGCCCGGCGACGTAGACGCGGCCGGGATCCACCGGATGGTCGCGCATGATCCGGCGGGTGATCCCGGCGATCAGCGCAGGCTCACCGCGGTCGCGCCGCTGGTCCCCTGGACTGAACCAGTTCCAGCACTTGTTGGCGTTGGCCGAGTTGGGCTGTTCCGGGTAAGCGACCAGGAAGCCATGCTCCTCCGCCGCCAGATTCATCCGGGTACCGGCGGCGAAATCATCGGGGGACTGGGTGCAGCCATGCAGCATGACGACCAACGGAAGCCGCCGGCCGCTGGGACGGTTGGCGGGAATGTAAAGCTTGTAGGCGCGTGTTCCGCCCGCTTCGCTGTGGGACGCGGTGGCGAAGGAGGCCCCTTCCGGCATGGGGTGGGCCGGCATGGGGTGGGCCGGCACGGGTTGGGGTGCCGGGCGCCCCAACCCATCCGCCACGCCGCCGGGGATCGCCCGGGCGGCCAGACGACGGAGCGTTTCGCCCAAGCCGGTTCTGGCCCCCCGCGACGGAATCCCGAAGGGGGGCGCCACCGGGGGGGCCGGTTCCAGGACGGTGAATTCCCCATCGATGACCGAAGGGTCAGGCCCCTTGGCGGGGGCCGCCTTTCCGCCCTGCAGCAGTTGCTGGATCAGGGCGGTCGCCTCGACAAGCTTGCCGGCGCCCGTGAGGCGCGCCGCCTGGGTCATGCCCTCAAGAGGTTTGAAAATCATGTCGGTGCTTTCTGTCATTTCGGAAAGGGTGATCGCGCGGGATCAGACCGGTCACCGGATCCGGTCGGCGAGGATGGATTTGACGGCGACGCTGGCGTGCAGCCCGCCCAGCACGGTCAGCGAGGCGATGGTGGCGTGCGCAAGCTCAGGCGTGATGTCCTGGGCGAGGCTGGCCAGCCCCAGGACGCGGACGTCGAGCATTTCCCCCGCGTCCCGCGCCGCTTCCAACTCCCGTCGGCTGATGTGGCGCAGGCCAAGGTCGACGCTCTTGCGTGTCACCGCCTGCCGGACGGCGTCGCCGTGGCGCTCGATCTGATTGCGGATCGCCGTGCGGATGAAGTCGGTGCGGTTGGCGTAGAACCCCTCCTGCACCAGCAGGTCGATATGGCCGAGGTCGACAAAGCCGAGGTTGATCGTGATCTTCTCGCTGTCGGGAACCCGGGGCCGGAGTTCATGCACATTGTTCACCATCTCTACACCATCTCAATACCATCCACATGGATGGTGAAATGGGGCCTGGGCATGGGTGTTTCAAGAGGGGATGGTTGTTCGGCGCGGGGCCCGCGCAGAGGCCGAACGCCTGAGCGATCGTCGCCTCCATAGAGTCTTGGCCACACCAGCGGGGGGAACGCCGATGTGGCCAAGACATGTCGCCAGTCGCAGTGCCCAATGCGGCCGGCCATCCGGACAGCGCCACGGTGCGCCGCCCGAACCGCTATGGACTGGCCTCGCCCGGGAGCGTTTGGGCGCCTTCCCCGGCCCGCCTTGGAGACCAGCCCCAAAAGCTCAGGCCCCGCCGGCGTTCCCGCCGACGGGGCCAAACGTACGACCTGATAGGGGGCATCATCGCCCCAGCGCCTGACCTGCCTTCAGGCGGCCTGCGCCTGGCCCGCGGCCGTGCTGTTGACCTTGGCCGACACCTTGTTCAGCAACGCGTCGGCCTTCTTTTCCTCCTCCAAGGTTTGCGTCAGGATTTCCGCCACCTCGGTCCGCTCCAAGGCTTTGGCCCACGCGATCGCGGAGCCATAGCTGGCGATCTCGTAATGTTCGACCTTTTGGGCCGCCGCGATGATGGCGCTGTCCAGGGCTTCCGGGGAAAGGCCGGAGTCCAGCAACTCATTGGCCTCCGCCAGCATGCCTTCCATCGCCTCGCACTTTTTGCCCCGGCTGCGTCCGCCGGTGTCCAGCGCCTCGAATGCCTTGTCCAGCCGCTCGACTTGACCGCGCGTCTCTTCAAGATGCTCTTCCAGCGCTTGCTTCAGCTCAGGGGAAGAGGCGGCTTTCACCAGCTTGGGAACGGCGCGGATAATCTGGCGCTCGGCGCTGTAAATATCGCGCAGTTCCTCGATAAACATGCTGTGCAGGTTCTTCTGGGTGGCCATGATGTCAACCTTCTGAATTGGGTTCGGGTCAGCACGCGCCCATCAGACGCGCCCGTCGGGGGAATGGCGACGGCGTTCACCGTCGTCGCCATCCGATAGTCAGGCGTCTTCCAGCACGATCGCCCCTGAACCGAGGTCGGCACCGGTGATCGGATTGCTGGAGGGGTTGGATTGGGTCCGCTTCCTCAACTCCATGGCGGCCTGTTCCTGGGCCCTGGTCATGGTGACGGAAGCCAGGCCATCGCCGTCGTCAAGGGGCAGGTTGCCCTCAACGTCGTCAAGACGTTCCCAATGATCGCCCGTATTCCACGGACCTTCGGCGTCGCCATCGCCCTGCGAGGCGTTGACGTAGAGATCGGCATATTCCGGCAGCCCGGGCAGCTTGCCGGGCGGGAAGTTCGGCTCGATGGCGTACAGCGCCTTCTCAAACGATTTCTGATGCGCGATCTCGCGCGTCATCAGGAAGGTCAGCGCGTCCTTGATGCCGGCGTCGTCGGTGACGTTGATCAGCCGCTCATACACGATCTTGGCCCGGCTCTCCGCCGCGATGTTCGAGCGCAGGTCACAGGTGGGATCACCGATGGTGTCGATGTACGCGGCACTCCACGGCACGCCGGAGGAATTGGTCAGCGCGGGGCCGCCGCCGTACAGCAAAGACTGGGTGTGGCTGTTACCCCCCTGGTTCAGGGCGGCGTACAGGTCGGCCTCAGCCATATTGGCCTCGGCCAGTTCACCCTTGATGCCCTTGTTCAGCATGGCGACGATGCTGCCGATGATTTCCAGATGGCTCAGTTCCTCGGTGGCGATATCAAACAGCATGTCCTTGCGGCCACTGTCCGATTCGGCGATCGCCTGCGTGAAATAGCGCATGGCGGCGGCCAATTCGCCCTGCGGACCGCCGAATTGCTCCAGCATCAGGCTGGCCAACACCGGGTTCGGCTCCGCCACCCGGACGGTATATTGCAGACACTTGTTGTGCATAAACATATGTGATCTCCGCATTTCCCGATGGATTGATCCATCAATCTGGTCATTGCGAATAATGAACACGAGGAAATCACAAAGGTTCCAAAAATAAGATTTGAACCGATATATTATACGCCATCCATATTAGTTCCTTTTATCCCTGCCTTTATCCGGACAAATCATTGACATATACGATAAAATCACTCTTTTCGGCCTCCATCCATTGCTGGTTTCGCAATTTTTCGGCCAAAGGCGCATAGAGGGAGCGCCGACCGATGCCGTCGGGGGCGGAGAGCAGGCCCGCGGCGCAGCATCTTTCATCATCCCAGCCTGGATAGTCGGTCACCGGATAGAGGCAAATCCCCTCGATCGGAACCCCCCGCCTCCGCGCGGCCCGCGCTTCGCCGCAGACATAATGCAACCACGACGCCAAAGCGCGAGCTACACCGCCTCCAGGGACACGATCCAAGACCTTGGTGGGTCCCTACCCGGTCAACCCCGAACTGGTGTGAAGGCACGGCAGCCCGCAGGGGCGGGTCGTTCAATGGCCGATCCAGGTGATGCTGGCCGGATTGCGCTGCGGCTTCGGCGGGGCGCCTTCCCGGGCGTGGCCAATGATGATGGGCGCCACGACCTGCAGGGTCGGGGGCAGGCCAAGCGCCTCCTTGCCAGCGGCACTGTTCAGCCAGGCGTGGGACAGGCCGATCCAGCAGGTCGCCAGGCCATGGCCGTAGGCGGCCAACATCAGGTTCTCGGCCGCCAGGCAGCAGTCTTGCTGGGCCATGGCGTCGGCTTGGGTGGCGCAAACCACGATCAGGGCAGGGGCGTCATAAAATATGTTGAAGGCGGGATCGGCCAGGTGGCTTTCCATCGGCTTCAGTTCCGGCTGGCCGTCGAGAGCCTTCAGCAGGAAGGCCTTGGCGTGGGTCGACCACAGATGCAGGCGGGAACGGTCCATCACCACGACGAAAGACCAGGGCTGGCGGTTCATGCCGCTGGGGGCGTCGATGGCGGCGTCGATCACCGAGCGGATTTGGCTCGCGGCGACACCGGATTCACTATAGGCGCGGATGGCGCGGCGGTTATGCAGGGCGTCGAAGAGATCCATCGTCCCCTCCCGTGCGATAGGCCCGCCCTCTTCACCGGCCGGCACGCCGGGCCCGACGCGCGCCGATGGGGTGGAGTGTCGTATGGAGTGGCGTGGCGCGCCTTGAGATGGATCACGTCGGCGCGCCTATGGATACAGCAGGTACTTGGCCCGCAACGCCTTGAAGGCCGCCAGGTCCGTCTCCCATCCGGCGGCGATGGCGCGCGGGTCGATGCCGGAGCGGATGGCCTCCACCGTCGCCTTGGATCCGATCAGGCCAAGCGTGTCGTCCAGGTGGAAGCGTTCAGGATAAAGCCGGTACAGCGCCGCCGCCAGTTCGATGCCCAGCAGGGGGCTGTCCAGCGCCGCCCGGTCGGTCACCATCAGGCGCACGCCATGGCAGGGTACGCCGGCATGGCGATCCGCCGTGGGAATGAAGGTCGTGGCCGCGAACCGTACGCCGGGAATCGCCCTGGCCCCCAGCAGGTCGGCCAGGGCCGCGCCGTCGATCCATGGTGCGCCCACCACCTCGAACGGGGTGGGCGTCCCACGCCCGACGCTGACGGCGCTGCCCTCGACCAGCGCCACGCCGGGGTAGAGCGCGGCCTCATCCACCGATCGCAAGTTGGGGGAAGGGTTGACCCAGCGGAGGCCGGTTTCGTCGTACCAGCTGTCGCGGCGGTAGCCATTCACGGGAGTGACCGTCAGCGCCGCGCCGATGCCGTTCTCGCCATTGAACAGCAAGGCCAGTTCCCCCAGCGTCATGCCGTGCCGTACAGGCAGAGGGAAATAGCCGGTGAAGGACAGCCGGTCCGCATCCAGCACGGGCCCCTGCACCGCTGTGGCGGTGATGGGGTTGGGCCGGTCCAGCACATGGACCGGGATGCGGGCGGTGGCCGCAGCCTCCAGGACATAGGCCATGGTGGTGGCGTAGGTGTAGAACCGCACGCCCGCGTCCTGGATATCGATGACGATCGCGTCCAGGCCGGCCAGTGCCTCCGGGGGCGGGCGGCGGTTGGCGCCATACAGGCTGAGGATGGGCACGCCGGTGGACGCGTCCACTCCCGAGGCGATCCGTCCCTCGCGGTCACCCTGCGGGCCATGCTCCGGGCTGAGCAGCAGGGCCAGGCGTACGTCTGGGGCCCGCGCCAGCAGATCGGCGGTCCGGCGGCCGTGCCGGTCCACGCCCGTCTGGTTGGTCAGCAACGCCACCCGCTTGCCCGCCAGCGGGGCGAAGCCTTGGCCCGCCAGCACGTCGATGCCGGTACGCACCGGTGGCGCCCAGGCGGCGGCCACCGCCTCGGCAAGCCGTCGGCGCAGCGGCCGGGCGTCGCCTTGGTCGGCAGGGTGCAGGCGGCTGGTCAGGATGATGAGGTAGCAGCCCCGTTCCGGATCGATCCATAGCGAGGTGCCGGTGTAGCCGGTGTGCCCGTAAGAGGCCGGCCCGAACGCGGTGTCCTGGCCGCCCGCGTAAGGTGACGCCATGTCCCAGCCCAGGCCCCGCACCACCCCGCCCGGCAGGACATGCGGGCTGGTCATGAGGGCGACCGAACTGGCTTTCAACAGGCGCCGTTTCTCCAGCGCGCCGCCGTTCAACAGCATGCGGGCGAAACGGGCAAGGTCATCCGCCGTGCCGAAGACGCCGGCATGACCGGCGACGCCGCCCATGCGATAGGCGGTGGGGTCGTTGACCTGGCCCCACCGCAGGCGTCCCTCCTGCACGTTGGTGGGGGCGATGCGGGATCGAAGATCCGGGCGGGGCAGGAAGCCGGTATCGGCCATGCGCAAGGGCCGGAAGATGTGCCGCGCGGCATAAGGCGCCAAGGACAGGCCGCTGACACGCTGCACGACCTCACCCAGCACCATGAAATCCAGGTCGCTGTAGCGGAAGCGTTCTCCCGGCGCGCTGGTCGGCGTCTCCATCAGCAGCCGGGCCCGCGCGGCGGCGGCCCCGGTCCAGCTGTGCGTCAAGTCCAGGTCGGCGCGCAGCCCGGAGGTGTGGGTCAGCAGCATCCCGATGGTGATACCGGCCTTGCCATGGGTGGCGAAGGCGGGCCAATAGCGGGAAACGGGCGCCTCCAGCCGCAGCGTCCCTTTTTCCACCAGTTGCATCACCGCCGTCGTGGTCACCAGCACCTTGGTGAGGGAGGCGAGGTCGAACACCGTGTCGACCGTCATCGGCGCCGTGTCCGGCTGAACCCGGCGCAACCCCCAGGCATTGCGGTAGAACGTGCCGTCGCGCCCCCCGACCAACACCACGGCCCCCGGCATGTGTCGGGCGGCGATCTCTTCCTGCACGGCGGCGTCGATGGCGGCGGTCATTGGCGCCAGGGCCGGTCCCGCGGCGCGCGCCTGGACCGGCACCGCCGCCAGCAGCAGGACGCAGAGCAGCGCTCGCGCCCCGTGACGCAACCAGACGATCACCTTGCCGCCTGGCGGGCGGGCGGCGGCTTCATCTCCAGGTCGCCATAGACATTCCGGGGGTTCCACAGCATCCATCCATCCACCCCCACATCGTCGGCCGCCTTCGTCTGCAGGCGCACTTCGCTGGCGCCGAAGGCGCGACGGTCAAAGGCATAGTCCTTGAACGCCTGCAGCCAGGGACGGAACCGCTTCGGCGATATTTTCAGCCGGGACAGCGCGTTTTCCAGCGATAGGCGCACGATCTCATAGGAATGGTTGACCGGGTTGCGATATCCGGGAATGCCGTACTGGAAGCCTGACGGGTAGAGCATGGGGGACAGGTAGTCCACCTGCGGCGCCAGCTCTTCCAGGCGCTGGCCGATGCCGGTGTCGTCCAGGTTCCAGCAGACGTAGCCGAAGATGTCCGCCGCGATATAGACGTTGTAGGGCTGGAGGCGGTGGCGCACCTCCGCCAGGAAGCCGGAGATGGCGGCCACCCTGTCCTTTTCCGCCGTGGGTCCCGCGAACCGAAGCCGCTGGGCGGAATCCGGAAAGCGCAGATAGTCGAACTGTATCTCATCAAAGCCGGCGCGCGCCGCCTCGATGGCGATGGCGATGTTGTAGTCGCGCACCGCCGGCTGCAGGGGATCGGTCCAGGCGAGTTTCTCCTTGTCGCGGAAAAGCTCGCCATCGCTGCGTTTCACCGCCAGCTCAGGGTGGCTGGCGGCCAGCAGCGGGTCCTTGAAGGTGACGATGCGGGCGATGGCGTAAATACCCTGGGCGTGCAGCATGGCCGTCAGCGCCGTGAGGTCGGGGATGGTCGTCACCTGTCGGGCCCCCGCCACGGCCGCCGCCGTGGCGCTGGGATAGGGGACCAGGCCCCTGTCGCCCTTGATGTCGATGACCAGGGCGTTCAGCCCCTTTTCGTGGATCAGGGCGAGAACGGGTTCCCGCAGGCTGCTGGCGCCGATGCCGTAGACGGTGAGGTAAAGCGCCTTGGGCGTGAAGGGTTCAAGGCGGAGAACGGCATTGGCCGCCGGCAGCGCCGCAATCGGGAAGCTGCCGGCCCGGTAGCCGGGCGCGCGGGCAAACACGGTGCCGGTGGCCTGGAACTGGAAGCGGCCCCCGTCGTCCACCGGCACGGCATGTCCATCGGCCACCAAGGTGGCACCGGCGATGGGTATGCCGGTGGCGGCATCGACGACCCTGCCCTCCGTCGCCATGGCGGACTGGACCAGGGCCGGCAGCAGGCAAGCCGCGAGGGCGATGCTATGAAGGATCCGTCGGAACATTCAGGGTGGGGGCTTTCTCGCGGAGGCGGGCGCCAGCAGCGCGCCGAACGCGGCGCCGGCCTGATTGGAAACCGGGATGCGGGGAAGGGCGTAGGGTGGGGATCCAGGCACCGCGCACCCGCCCTCGTAAGCGAAGGCCGCGCGATACCCGGCGCGCTCCGCCGCCGATTGCAGGTCCGCGTCGATGATGCCGAACGGCCAGGCCAACATGTCGACCCGCGCGCCAAGGCGGCGTTCCAGCGTCGACCTCGACCGGACGAGCTGGGAATTGACGAAGGCGCGGTAGTCATCGGACGTGCGGCGGGCACGTTCCTTGCGGAAATCCGGATGCCAGAAGGTATGGGACTGCACCTCCACCAACCCGGACTTGACCATCTCCGCCAGTTGCTCCCACGTCAGCGCGTAGGAGGCGTTGGAGATCGCCGAGGGATAGATGAACAGGGTGACGGGGACGTTCCGCCGCAGGATGATAGGATAGAGTTGGGTGTAGACGGAGACATGGCCATCATCGACCGTGATGGCGACGGCATGCCCGGTGTCGGCCCGCAGCATATCCCGCCCGCCGCCGCGCAGGGCGTCCACCACCTGGCTTAGCGGCACGACCTGATACTGGTGCGTCTCAAGCCAGTCGAGTTGCCGTTCAAGGACCGGCGTCCTGACGGTCGTCGGGCCGGTGGTCGACGGGTCGAACCGGTGGTAGGCCAGGATGGGAATGCCCGGCTCAACCGGGGTCTGCGCCACGCACGCGAGCGGGGCCAGGATCAGAGCGACGATGGCCAGGCAAATCGTGCGGCATCGCGTGAGGTTCCGCTTCACCCGAACCTACTCCCTGCCATCGACGGCCACGTCGAAGGTGAAGACCCCGTCCAGGGAGTCCGGACGGCGGATCACTTCGGGATGGCGCAGGGTCCGCACCGTGTCCTGATAGCCGGCCGCCCAGTGCTCACCAATGTTCAGCCGTGAGAACTCAAAGTCCTTGGTGCTGCCCTGATGGTGCTTGGCGTGATAAATCAGATGGATGATGTTGAAGACCTTGTGGTCGGCCTCGGCGGCCAATCGGTGGGCCGCGGGCAGGTCGCGCGCCGGTGCCGGCAGATCATCCAGCAGGGCGGCGATCGCGTAACGCAGCCGTTGCTTACGCCGGAATTCATCGGTAACCGCGCGCGTGCGGCTGGAATATTGGATCTCTTTCTGCCGGGTCACGGCCTCGGCGAGATCCGTGGGCAGGTCTCCCCGCGCGTTCCACAAATCCACCTGGAATGTCAGGGTGTCCTCGTGCACGTCCCCTTCCAGAACCCATTGCAGGGGGGTGTTGGACACCAACCCGCCATCCCAATAGAACTCGCCCTCCACCTCCACGGCCGGAAAGCCCGGCGGCAGGGCGGCGCTGGCCATCACATGCTCCGGCCCGATGGTGTGGGTCCTGGTATCGAAGTAGACGAAGTTGCCGGTCTCGACGTTAACGGCGCCGACGCTGAAACGCATGGGACCCGCGTTGATGCGGTCGAAATCCACCAAGCGTTCCAGCGTTCGGCGCAACGGCGTGGTGTCATAGAAACTGGTCGCCCACGCCCCGCCCGGCAAGGATGCCCAAGGGGGAATGGGCCGGGGAGCGCACATCCCGGAAACGCCGGCCATGGTGGCGGTCACGGCGCTCAGATGGTTCAGCAGGGTGCGCTGGATCTCACCGTCCATGCCGGATGACATAAGTCTTTCCACCCAGCCCGGGGGTTGCGGCGCCCCTGTCACCTCATCCCAGAACGACCGTAACCGGGTAATGCGGTCTTCGGGCCGGTTGCCGGCGATGAGGGCCGCGTTGATGGCACCGATGGACATGCCGGCGACCCAGTCGGGGTGAAGGTCCGCTTCCGCCAGGGCTTCATACGCGCCAGCCTGGTAGGACCCCAGGGCCCCACCCCCCTGAAGGACCAAGGCGATGCGCTGGAACGGGGGGCGCGCGCTGGCGCGATGGGTCTTGAGGAGTGCCGTGTCGGGCATGGATCTCAACGGGGCTGGAGTATCCGGGGCGCCCCCCTTCGGGAAGAGGAGGGCCGCGCCGCTCCAGCCGGCCCCTCGCCAGCCACAGCCTCCGCAAATCAGGGGGGATTGTCGTTGATGTGTCTCAACCCTTGCCCCCCAAACATTTCATGCCGCGATTTCTGGCTTTCCGGCGTTCCATTCACGTCGTCGCCCGATCCACGCCAGCGTCACGTTTCAACGTTGGCATGAATAGCCGGCTGGTCAGCCCCATGGCGACGACCAGCCAGACAGCGGCGCGTGCTTCACTCCTCGTGGTCGATCAAAGGGTCTGGCTGGGCGAAACGGGTGAGCAGAACGACATCCTTGATTTCGATGTGGCTTCCTGTCACATCCACCCCCTGGGTGCGCAAGGTCGCGAAGGCTCTGGACAGGTTTTCGGGCGTCATGCCCAAGCGTGAGGCCAGGACCCGTTTCTCGAAGGGCAGGGTCACGGTCAAGCCGCCCTGTATGTCGGCCTCGCGCAGGATCCAGTTGGCCAGGCGTTCGGCACTGGTGCGCAGCTTCAGGTTCTTGACGTCCTTGATGGCGCGGCGGTAGCCGCGGGCCAGTTCCATGATGACGGCCCGCATGAACGCGGGATCCGTCTCCACGCACTCGCGGACCTTGGCGGCGGGGATCATCACGATGCGTGACTTTTCCAGCGTGCGGGCCGACTGCAGATAAACCTGATCGTTCAGGACGGCGGCGAGAATGAAGGCGCCCAACGGCTGGACCACTTCTATCGTCGTCTCCCGGCCGGATGAGGCGGCATACATTTCCACCAGGCCATCCGCCACAACATGAAGGAAGTCCGCAGGGTCGTGCTCATGGATCAGTGTGACCCCCGGTGGGAAGCGCTGCAGGAAGCCGGTCGCCACCAGCTCAGCGAAAGTCTCCTCCCGAATCCCACGGAAGAGGGGCAAAGCCCGGATTTCAATCGCGTCGTCAGGCCGCATGCGGCGTCCCCTTTTTAAGGTTGGGCCAGTAAACAGCGGCGCTTGATATTTGTCAAGTGGCAGTATAAAATCCATCAAAGAATAGTATTAAAAACAGCAATTGCCGGATCAATACTTTCAATTCGCAGAAATTCCTCGTTGGGATCCCAATAATTGTTGATTCAAATCAAGGCTCATCTTTCGGTCAATTCATAGCCTTTGACCGGCGCGGATACGATCGCGCCTTCCAACGGCCGGGGACCATTGATGTCTGCCCATCCTGACGCAGTTGCCGCTGACCGGCGCATTTCGCTGGCCATGAGCACGCTCGCCTTCACCGTCTGCTTCGCTGTCTGGACGATCTTTTCCATCATCGGCATCCGCATCCGGCAGGAACTGGGGTTGTCCGAGACCCAGTTCGGCCTGCTGGTCGGCACCCCCATCCTCACAGGCTCACTGATCCGCATCGCGCTGGGGGTGTGGACGGACCAGTATGGCGGCCGGCTGGTGCTGGTGGGGACCATGCTGTCGGCGGCCGTCGCCACCTTCCTGCTGTCCTATGCCCATACCTATCCGCAGATGCTGCTCGCGGCATTGGGCGTGGGCATCGCCGGCGGTTCCTTCGCCGCGGGCGTGGCCTATGTTTCGCGCTGGTTCCCACCGGGGCGGCAGGGCACGGCGCTGGGCATCTTCGGTGCCGGCAACGTGGGCGCCGCCGTCACCAAGTTCCTGGCACCCTTCGTCCTCATCGCCTACGGCTGGCAGATGGTGGCCCAAGTGTGGGCGGCGGGGCTGGTGCTCATGGCCGTGGTGTTCTGGTTCACGACAAAGGACGATCCGGTGCTGGTGGCCCGCCGGCGGGAGGGACGCAAGGCCCCCGCCGCGTGGCTGGAGATGGAGCCGCTGAGGAACGTTCAGGTTTGGCGCTTCGCCCTCTATTACTTCTTCGTCTTCGGCGCCTTCGTGGCCCTGGCCCTGTGGCTGCCGCAATACCTGATCAAGGTTTACGGGGTGGACATCCGCGCCGCCGGCATGATCGCCGCCGCCTTCTCGGTCCCAGCCAGCCTGTTCCGCGCCTATGGCGGGCACCTGTCCGACACCTATGGCGCCCGGCGCGTCCTCTACTGGACCTTCCTGGTGTCGATCGTGGCCACGTTCATCCTGTCCTACCCGCCGACCGACTATGTCGTGCACGGCGCCCGGGGGCCCGTCGCCTTCCATCTGGAAATGGGCCTGATCCCCTTCACCGTCACCGTCTTTGTGCTGGGCTTCTTCATGGCGCTGGGCAAGGCCGCCGTCTACAAGCACATCCCTGTCTACTACCCGCAGCATGTGGGTGCGGTGGGCGGCCTGGTGGGCATGATCGGCGGCCTGGGCGGCTTCGTCCTGCCCATCCTGTTCGGCACGCTGCTGGACGTCACCGGCTTGTGGACCAGCTGCTTCATGGCGCTGTTCCTGCTGGTCGGCGTGGCGCTGGCGTGGATGCACCTGTCCGTCCGCCGCATGGAGCAGGCGGCGGCGGGCCCTGTGCTGGACGCGCTGCCGCCCTTCCCGGAGATGCAGGGCATGCCGGCACCTGTGCCGACGGCGAAGAAGGAAGGGGCGGTCCTGACCGACTGGCGGCCGGAAGACCCGGATTTCTGGGCGGCCAAGGGCCGGCGCATCGCCCGCCGCAACCTGTGGATCTCCATCCCCGCCCTGCTGTTGTCCTTCGCCATTTGGCAGGTCTGGTCGGTGGTGGTGGCCAAGCTGCCCCTGGTGGGCTTCCGCTTCACCACGGACCAGCTGTTTTGGCTGGCGGCGCTGCCGGGGCTGTCGGGTGCCACGTTGCGCATCTTCTATTCCTTCATGGTGCCCATCTTCGGCGGGCGGCTGTGGACGACGCTGGCCACCTGGTCGCTCATGATCCCGGCATTGGGTATCGGCTACGCCGTGCAAAGCCCGGACACGCCTTACGCCGTGTTCCTCATCCTGGCGCTGTTCTGCGGTTTCGGCGGCGGCAACTTCGCCTCCTCCATGGCCAACATCTCGTTCTTCTTCCCCAAGGCGGAGAAGGGCAACGCGCTGGCCCTGAACGCGGGCCTGGGCAACCTGGGCGTCAGCGTCGTCCAGTTCGTCGTGCCGCTGGTGATCACCGCCGGCATCTTCGGCTGGGTGGGCGGCGATCCGGCCCTGGTGAAGGGGCCGGCGGGCCCGACGCCGATGTGGATGCAGAACGCCGGCTTCGTCTTCGTGCCCTTCATCGCCCTGTCGGCCTTCGCCGCCTGGTTCGGCATGAACGACATCGCCTCGGCCAAGGCCTCCTTCGCCGATCAGGCGGTGATCTTCCGCCGCCGGCACAACTGGATCATGTGCTGGCTCTACACCGGCACCTTTGGTTCCTTCATCGGCTATTCGGCGGGCTTCCCCCTGCTGGCCAAGACCCTGTTCCCGGACGTGAACGCCCTGCAGTTCGCCTTCCTGGGGCCGTTGGTCGGGGCGTTGTCCCGCTCCGGCACCGGGTGGCTGGCCGACCGCCATGGCGGCGGCCGGGTCACGGTCGGGGCCTTCCTGCTGATGATGGCGGGCGTCGGCGGTGTGCTGTGGTTCATCGGCACCAAGGAGCAGCCGCACGCCTTCACCGGCTTCTTCCTCTCCTTCCTGCTGCTGTTCTTCGCCACCGGCGTGGGCAACGCCTCCACCTTCCAGATGATCCCGGCGATCATGGGCAGCGAGATGGCCCGGCTGATGCCGGAGGCGGACGCGGTGACCCGGCAGCGCCATGCCGCGACCGAGGCCGCCGCCATCACCGGCTTCACATCGGCCATCGCCGCCTTCGGCGCCTTCTTCATCCCGAAAAGCTACGGCACCGCCATCGCGTTGACGGGCGGGCCGCAGGCGGCGCTGTGGGCCTTCTTCGGCTTCTACGTGACCTGCGTGGTCCTGACCTGGGCCGTTTACACCCGCAAGGGCGGGTTGTTGCACGACATCGAGCGCGCCCGCCGCGGCGCGCCCACTCATCCGGCTGCGGCCGAATAATAGGGGACGGGACAGATGTCTCATTTTCTCGACCGGCTGACGTTCTTCCGGCGCACCGCCGAACGGTTTTCCGACGGCCACGGCATCGTCACCAACGAGGACCGCTCGTGGGAGGACGGCTACCGCAAGCGTTGGCAGCACGACAAGATCGTCCGGTCCACCCATGGCGTGAACTGCACCGGTTCCTGTTCGTGGAAGATCTACGTCAAGGGCGGCATCGTGACATGGGAAACGCAGCAGACCGACTATCCCCGCACGCGGCCCGACCTGCCCAACCATGAACCGCGCGGCTGCGCCCGTGGCGCTTCCTACAGCTGGTATCTCTATTCCGGCGCGCGGGTGAAATATCCCATGGTGCGGGGCCGCCTGTTGAAGCTGTGGCGCCAGGCCCGCGCCACCCTACCGCCGGTGGCCGCCTGGGCCTCCATCGTCGGTAACGAGGCCAAGCGCGCGTCCTACATCTCCATCCGCGGCCACGGCGGTTTCGTGCGCGCCAGCTGGGACGAGGTGAACGAGATCATCGCGGCGGCCAACGCCCACACGGTGCGCGCCCACGGGCCGGACCGGGTGGTGGGCTTCTCCCCCATTCCGGCCATGTCCATGGTCTCGTACGCCGCCGGCTCGCGCTATCTGTCCCTGATGGGCGGCGTCTGCATGTCCTTCTACGACTGGTATTGCGACCTGCCGCCCGCCAGCCCGCAGACCTGGGGCGAGCAGACGGACGTGCCGGAATCGGCGGACTGGTACAACGCCGGCTTCATCATCGTCTGGGGGTCCAACGTGCCGCAGACGCGCACGCCGGACGCCCATTTCTATACCGAGGTTCGCTACAAGGGCACCAAGAGTGCCGTCGTCAGTCCCGACTATGCCGAGGCGACGAAGTTCGCCGACATCTGGCTGAACCCCAAGCAGGGCACGGACGCGGCGCTGGCGCTGGCCATGGGCCATGTCATCCTGCGCGAATACCACCTGGAGCGGCAGGTTCCCTACTTCGACGACTACACCCGCCGCTACACCGACATGCCCTTCCTGGTGCGCCTGGTGGAGCGTGACGGGCGCCTGGTGCCGGAACGGCTGCTGCGCGCCTCGGATCTGCCGGGCGGCCTGGGCCAGGGCAACAACCCCGACTGGAAGACCGTCGCCATCGACGAGGCGACCGGCGACCTGGTGGCGCCCCAGGGCTCCGTCGGGTACCGCTGGGGCGAAACCGGCAAGTGGAACCTGGAGGAAAAGGACGGCGACGGCCGCGACGTGCGCCTGGCCCTGACGCTCGCGGCGCCGGGGGCGGAGATCACCGCCGTCGATTTCCCCTACTTCGGCGGTCGCGCCACGGAACATTTCGTGGCGACCGACCATGGCGAGATCCTGACCCGCAGCGTGCCCTGCCGCACGCTGACGACCGCCGATGGCGGCCAGGTGAAGGTCGCCACCGTCCATGACCTGATGATGGCCAACTATGGCCTCGATCGCGGCTTCGGTGGCGGTAACGTGGCCGCCAGCTATGACGACGACGTGCCCTTCACGCCCGCCTGGGCGGAACGCGTCACCGGCGTGCCGCGCAACGCCATCATCACGGTGGCCCGTGAATTCGCCACCAACGCGGAAAAGACCAATGGCCGGTCCATGATCATCATCGGCGCCGGCATCAACCATTGGTACCACATGGACATGGCATACCGGGGGGTCATCAACCTGCTGGTGTTCTGCGGCGCCATCGGCCAATCGGGCGGCGGCTGGTCCCACTATGTGGGGCAGGAGAAGCTGCGGCCGCAGACCGGCTGGCAGCCACTGGCCTTCGCGCTGGACTGGAACCGCCCGCCACGCCACATGAACTCCACCTCCTTCTTCTACGCCCACACCGACCAATGGCGGTACGAGACGCTAACGGCTGCGGAAATCCTGTCCCCCACGGCGCCGGAGGGCGAGTGGGGCCACAGCTTCATCGACTACAACGCGCGGGCGGAACGCATGGGCTGGCTGCCGTCCGCCCCGCAACTGCGCCAGAACCCCTTGGACCTCGCCGCCCGTGCCCAGGCCGCCGGGCTGGAGGTCAAGGACTATGTGGCGGGCGGCCTGAAGTCGGGGGAGCTGGAACTGTCCTGCCATGATCCGGACCACCCCGACAACTGGCCGCGCAACATGTTCGTCTGGCGGTCCAACCTGCTGGGCTCCTCCGGCAAGGGCCACGAATATTTCCTGAAGCACCTGCTGGGCACCACCCATGGCGTCATGGGCAAGGACCTGGGCGCGGAAGGGGCGGTGCGCAACCAGGACGTCGTCTGGCGCGACCAGGCCCCCCAGGGCAAGCTGGACCTGCTGGTGACGCTGGATTTCCGCATGTCCACCACCTGCGTCTATTCCGACATCGTGCTGCCCACGGCCACCTGGTACGAGAAGAACGACCTCAACACCTCCGACATGCATCCCTTCATCCATCCGCTGTCCGCGGCGGTGGACCCGGCGTGGGAGGCGCGGTCGGACTGGGACATCTATAAGGAGTTGGCTAAAACCTTCTCCCGCGTGGCGCCCGAGGTGCTGGGGGTGGAGCGGGACGTGGTCCTGACACCCATCCTGCACGACACGGCCGGGGAACTGGCCCAGGCGCTGGACGTCAAGGACTGGGCCAAGGGCGAGGTGGAGCCCGTTCCCGGCCGCACCATGCCCTCGGTCAGCGTGGTGAGCCGCGATTATCCCCACCTCTACGACCACTTCACGGCATTGGGCCCCCTGCTGGCCGACGTGGGCAACGGCGGCAAGGGCATCACCTGGAAGACCGGGCACGAGGTGGAGGCCCTGGGCCAGCTGAACGGCGTGCAGGCCGAAGGCGCCGCCCGGGGCCAGCCGCGCCTTGAGACCGACATCGACGCCGCCGAGGCCATCCTGATGCTGGCGCCGGAGACCAACGGCGAGGTGGCGGTGAAGGCGTGGCAGGCGCTGTCCAAGGCCACGGGCCGCGAACATGCCCACCTGGCCCTGGCCAAGGAGGATGAGAAGATCCGCTACCGGGACATCCAGGCCCAGCCGCGCAAGATCATCTCGTCCCCCACCTGGTCAGGCATCGAAAGCGAGAAGGTCTGCTACAACGCCGGCTACACCAACGTCCATGAACTGATCCCCTGGCGCACCCTGACCGGCCGCCAGCAGCTGTACCAGGACCATCTGTGGATGCGGGCCTTCGGTGAGGGCTTCGTCACCTGGAAGCCGCCGGTGGACCTCAAGACCATCCCGGCGGTCAAGGACCTGCGGCCCAACGGCAACAAGGAACTGGTCCTCAACTTCCTGACCCCGCACCAGAAGTGGGGCATCCACTCCACCTACAGCGACAATTTGCTGATGCTGACGCTGAACCGGGGCGGCCCGGTGGTGTGGATCTCCGAGGATGACGCCAAGGCCGGGGGCATCGTCGACAACGACTGGGTGGAGGTGTTCAACGTCAACGGCGCGCTGACGGCCCGGGCCGTCGTCTCGCAGCGCATCAAGCCGGGCATGATGATGATGTATCACGCCCAGGAAAAGATCGTGAACACGCCGGGCTCGGAACTGACCGGCAACCGCGGCGGCATCCACAACTCGGTCACCCGCACGGTGCTGAAACCCACGCACATGATCGGCGGCTACGCGCAGCAGGCCTACGGCTTCAACTACTACGGCACCGTGGGCGCCAACCGTGACGAGTTCATCGTCGTCCGCAAGATGGCCAAGGTCGATTGGCTGGAACAACCCCTGTTGACCACTGGCCCGAAGGAGGCCGCAGAATGAAGATCCGCGCCCAGATCGCGATGGTGCTGAACCTCGACAAGTGCATCGGCTGCCATACCTGCTCGGTCACCTGCAAGAACGTGTGGACCAGCCGCGAAGGCGTCGAATACGCCTGGTTCAACAACGTGGAGACCAAACCCGGGATCGGTTATCCCCGGGAGTGGGAGAACCAGAACCGCTGGAACGGGGGCTGGCGCCGGCGGCGCGATGGCCGCATCGAGCCGCGCATGGGGGCCAAGTGGCGCATCTTGGCCAACATCTTCGCCAACCCCGACCTGCCCGAGATCGACGACTTCTACGAACCCTACACGGTCGACCACGAACATCTGCAGACCGCCCGTGAATCCCAGGCCTTCCCCACCGCCCGTCCCCGCTCCGCCATTACCGGCGAGCGCATGGAGAAGGTGGAGTGGGGCCCCAACTGGGAGGAAATCCTGGGCGGCGAGTTCGAGAAGCGGTCGCGGGATGTGAACTTCGACGGCGTGCAGAAGGAAATCTACGGCCAGTTCGAAAACACCTTCATGATGTACCTGCCGCGCCTGTGCGAGCATTGCCTGAACCCGGCCTGCGTCTCCGTCTGCCCGTCCGGCGCCATCTACAAGCGCGAGGAGGATGGTATCGTCCTGATCGACCAGGACAAGTGCCGGGGCTGGCGCATGTGCGTCTCGGGCTGTCCCTACAAGAAGATCTATTACAACTGGTCTTCCGGCAAGTCGGAGAAATGCATCTTCTGCTTCCCGCGCATCGAGGCGGGCCAGCCCACCGTCTGCTCGGAAACCTGCGTCGGCCGCATCCGTTACCTGGGTGTGCTGCTCTATGACGCCGACCGGATCGAGGCGGCGGCCAGCGTGCCGGATGAGAAGGACCTGTACCAGGCGCAGCTGGACCTGTTCCTGGACCCCAAGGACCCGGCGGTGATCGCCCAGGCCCGCGCCGACGGGGTGCCCGACAGCTGGATCGAGGCCGCGCGCCATTCCCCCATCTGGAAGATGGCCATGGAATGGAAGGTGGCCTTCCCGCTGCACCCGGAATACCGGACGCTGCCCATGGTCTGGTACGTGCCGCCGCTGTCGCCCATCCAGTCGGCCGCCGCCGCCGGCAAGATGGGGCTGGACGGCGACATGCCCGATGTCCGCTCGCTGCGTATCCCGCTGAAATACCTGGCCAACCTGCTGACCGCCGGCGACGAGGGGCCGGTGGCCCTGGCGCTGGAGCGCATGCTGGCCATGCGCGGCTACATGCGGGCCAAGACGGTGGACGGCCGTCTGGACGGGGCCATCGCCGCCAAGGTGGGCCTGACCGGCGCCGCCATCGAGGACATGTACCAGATCATGGCCATCGCCAATTACGAGGACCGCTTCGTCATCCCCACCGCCCATCGCGAATGGAGCCAGGACGCCCAGGACCTGCGCGGCGGCTGCGGCTTCTCCTTCGGCAACGGCTGCTCGGGTGGCGACACGGGCACCAACCTGTTCGCCACATCGCGCGTGAAGAAGGCGCGCAACCCGATGGAGATCGCGTGATGGCCACCACCACCCCTGCCTTCAAGGCGCTGTCGGCGCTGCTGACCTATCCCACGCCGGCGCTGATCGCCGTTCTGCCTGAGATCAAAAGCCTCGTTGCCGCCCAGGGGCGCACGGCCGAAGGGCTGTTGCGACCGCTGCTGAATGATCTGACGGGCCGGGACCTGTACGACCTGCAGGAAGGCTATGTCGACCTGTTCGACCGCGGCCGCCGGACGTCGCTGCACCTGTTCGAGCACGTGCACGGTGAAAGCCGCGACCGGGGCCAGGCCATGGTCGACTTGGCCGCCCATTACGAAACGGCCGGCCTGTCGCTGGCGGTGAATGAGCTGCCGGACTACCTGCCCCTGTTCCTGGAATTCCTGTCCACCCGGCCGGAGGATGAGGCCCGCGCCCTGCTGGGCGAGACGGCGGCCATCCTGGCGACGCTGGAGGAGCGGCTGGCCAAGCGCAGCTCCCTCTACGCGCCCATCTTCACCCTGCTGCTGGCCCTGGCGGGTGATGGCGCGACGGCGGGCGAGCCGGCGGAGGATGCGGAACCGGCCGATGACCTGGCGTCGCTGGATGCCGACTGGGAGGAGGCCGCCGTCACCTTCGGCCCCGGCACCCCCGGTGACGGCTGCTCCGTCGACCGCCTGCGCACCCGCCTGCGCGCCGAGCGCCGCGACGCGCGCCACGGCGCCGTTTGAAAGAGGAGGCGACGATGTCAGAGACCATCAACGGCATCCTGTTCGGCTGGTATCCCTATCTCTGCCTGACGGTGTTCCTGCTGGGCAGCCTCATACGTTTCGACCGCGAGCAGTACACCTGGAAGACCGGGTCCTCCCAACTGCTGCGCCGACGGCAGCTGCGGTTGGGGTCCAATCTGTTCCACATCGGCATCCTGACCATTTTCCTCGGCCATGCCGGGGGCCTGCTGACGCCCATCTGGGTGTTCGATGCCCTGGGCATCGGCCATGGCTTCAAGCAGGGTCTGGCCATCACCGTCGGCGGCATCGCCGGTGTCGCCTGCTTCGCTGGCATCGCGCTGCTGGCCCATCGCCGGCTGTTCGATCCGCGCATCCGCGCCACCTCCAGCTTCGGTGACACCGCCATCCTGCTGTTGCTCTGGGCGCAGTTGACCCTGGGGCTCAGCACCATCTTCGTGTCGCTGAACCATATGGACGGGCATGAAATGGTGAAGTTCATGGCTTGGGCCCAGGGCATCGTGACCTTGCAGCCCGGTGCCGCCGCCCATGTCGCCGACGTCCATCCCATCTTCAAGACCCACCTGCTGCTGGGGATGACCCTGTTCCTGGTTTTCCCCTTCACCCGGCTGGTTCATGTGTGGAGCGCGCCGGTGTGGTACCTGGCGCGGCCGGGTTACCAGGTGGTCCGCTCACGCTTCGCCCAGCCGCGCGGGGTGGTGACCAAACCTTCGGGCGCCGCGGCGCGCCATCCGGCGGAGTGACGGACCATGGGCGAGCATCATCACCCTCATCACCATCCCCACGCGCCCTCCGACGGGGCGGGCGAGGCCAAGGTCTCCCGCAACATCCTGATGGAGCGCCTGAAGGCGGCGCCCCCGCCGATCACAGTCAACGGCGTGGTCATTTCCCGGCAGGCCATCGCCGAGGAGGTGCAGTATTTCCCGGCGCAGACCCCCGCCCAGGCGTGGCAGGCGGCCGCCCGCGCCCTGGTCCTGCGTGAACTGCTGCTGCAGGAGGGGCGGCGCCTGGACATTCCGGTGACGCCCCAGGCCGACGCCGACGGCCGGGTGGAAACGGCGGAGGATGCGCTGCTGCGCGCCCTGCTGGAGCGTGAGGTGGCGCTGCCCCAGGCGGACGAGGCCAGCGCGCGCCGTTTCTACGGGAACAACCCCCGCCGTTTCATGACGCCGGACCTGTATGAGGCCGACCATATCCTGATCACGGCCCGCCGCGACGATGGCGCGGCCTTCGCCGCCGCGCGGGACAAGGCGACGGCCCTGGCTGGGACCCTGGCGGCGGCGCCGGATCGTTTCGCCACCCTGGCCCGCGAGTTTTCGGGCTGCCCCTCAGCCGCGGTGGGCGGCTGCCTGGGGCAGATCGGCCCGGGGGACACGACGCCGGAGTTCGAGGCGGCGTTGGTCACCTTGGCGGAAGGCGAGATTTCCCCGCCCGTCGAGACCCGCTACGGCGTCCATCTCATCCGCCTGAACCGAAAGATCGGCGGGCGCCTGCTGCCCTTCGAGGCGGTGCGGGACCGCATCGCCGCCTACCTGGAGGATCACGTGCGGCACCGGGCGACGGCGCAGTACCTGGCCCTGCTGGCGGGGCGGGCGGAAATCCATGGCATCGATCTGACAGGGGCGTCCTCGCCCCTGGTGCAATAGGGGGATCCCATGTTCGGAAACCTGATCGCGTCCCTGGACGATCCGGCGGTGGCGCGGGGCGTGCTCGCGGCGCTGGACGACCCGGCCCTGTCCGCGCGCGTGACGGCCTGGGCGGAGGTCACCGGCTACCCGTCGGCCAATGTCGTGGCCGTTTGCGTGCGGCATTTCCTGGACGCCGCGTCCGACGATCACTGGACCCAACTTATCGGCATCATGAGCCGCGCGGAGGATCCGGGGCTGGCGGCGGTGCGCGCCATCCTGGTCAAGGTGCTGCCGGAGGCGGAAGCGTGAGCGGCGGCTGCGCCCTGATCGACACCTTCGGCCGCCGCGTCAGCTATCTGCGGCTGTCGGTGACCGACCGCTGCGACCTTCGCTGCGTCTATTGCATGGCGGAGGACATGGTCTTCGTGCCCCGCGCCGAATTGCTGTCGCTGGAGGAACTGGACCGCCTGGCGTCCGCGTTCATCACCCTGGGCGTGACGACGCTGCGCCTCACCGGGGGTGAACCGCTGGTGCGGCGCGGCATCATGGACCTGGTCGCCGGCCTGTCTCGGCATCTGCGCGCGGGTCGCTTGCGCGACCTGACCCTCACCACCAACGGCACGCAGTTGGCGCGCCATGCTGATGACCTGGCCCGCGCCGGGGTGCGACGCGTCAACGTCTCCCTGGACACGCTGGATCCCGTCCGCTACCGCGTCCTGACCCGGGGCGGCGCCCTGGGCACGGTCATGGAGGGCCTGCGGGCGGCGGCGGAGGCGGGCTTGCGGGTGAAGCTCAACGCCGTGGCCCTGCGCGGCATCACGGAAGGGGAGGTCCACGACCTCATCGCCTTCGCCCACCGCCAGGGCATGGACCTGACCTTCATCGAGACCATGCCGCTGGGCGATGTGGGCGTGGACCGCACCGACCAGTACCTGCCGCTGGACCGGCTGCGCCGGGAGATCGAAACCCGGTGGTCACTGGCCGACACGGCCGACCGCACCGGCGGCCCGGCCCGCTACGCCCGCGTGGCGGAGACGGGTGGCCGCATCGGCTTCATCACCCCGCTCAGCCATTCCTTCTGCGAAGGCTGCAACCGCGTGCGGGTCAGCGCGACGGGCGTGCTATACACCTGCCTGGGGCAGGAGGAGCGGGTGGACTTGCGCGCGCCCTTGCGTGGATCGGAGGGGGACGCGGCGCTGCACGCCGCCATCGCCGCCGGTATCCTGGCCAAGCCGCGCGGCCATGATTTCCGTATCGATGCCGGGGGGCGCCCGGCCGTGGCGCGCCCCATGTCCGCTTTGGGGGGATAGGCCATGGTTCGGATCGGCGTTCTGACCATATCGGACCGGGCCAGCCGGGGCGAGTATGTCGACCGGGGCGGACCCGCCATCGAGGCATGGTTGCGGCAGGCCCTGGGACCCCCTGGACGCCCGTGTGCCGCATCGTTCCCGATGGCCTGGACAGCGTCCGCGACGCGCTGGTCGACCTGTGTGATGGCGACGGGGTGGACCTGGTGTTGACCACGGGCGGTACCGGCCCGTCGCCCCGTGACCTGACGCCGGAGGCGATGCGGCTGGTGATGGAAAAGGAGCTGCCGGGCTTTGGTGAAGCCATGCGCCTCGCCAGCCTGCGCGACGTGCCCACCGCCATCCTGTCGCGACAGACGGCGGGTATACGGGGCCGCACCCTGATCATCAACCTGCCGGGCAAGCCGGCGGCCATCGATGTCTGCCTCAGGGCCGTCTTCGCCGCCGTGCCCTATTGTCTGGACCTGATCGGCGCCGGGCGGATCGATACCGATCCCGCGGCCATCACCGCCTTCAGGCCCGCCGACAAGGGCGCGGCCGGAAACGGATGATCGTGGTTCGCCACCCTCGGCCCCCGCGCGGCCTGGCCGTCACGCCACCGGCCGGGGGGCCGTCGAGCCCCGGGCGACGCAACGGCCGGACAGCACCACTTTGCGCGTCGGGGCGTCCGGGGTCTTCAGGCGCTGGAACAACAGGGCCATGGCCTCGCGGCCGATGGTCTCCACCGGCTGCTCGATGACGGTCAGGCCCGGCTCCACCAGTTCCGTCCAGGGTTCGTTGTCGAAGCCCGCGATGGCGATGTCCTGGGGAATGCGCAGCCCCAGGGTCCGGGCCGCCTTCACCACCCCCGTGAGGAACAGCCCGTTGCTGACCAGCAGGGCCTGGGGCCGGTCAGGCTGCCGCAGCCAGTCGGTGGCGGCGCTTTCGGCGGCGTCCGCCGATGGCGCCACGAAGCGCGCCTCACCCGTCAGGCCCCGGGCCGCCATGGCCGCCAGATAGCCGTCGCGCCGTTCGACGCCGGTGGTGCTGGTGGCGCCGAACAGGCCGCCGATGCGGCTGTAGCCCCTGGCCACCAGATGATCCACCAGGGTGGCGCTGGCCTCGCGATTGTCCAACAGCACGGTGTCGAACTGGCCGCCCGGGCCGGCGCGATCGATCAGCACCATCGGAAAATCCAGGGTGTCCGCCTGTAGCCGGTCGACGGTGGCGCGGGTCGGGGCGAAAATCAGCCCCGTCACCCGTTCCTCCTGCATCAGGGTCAGGTACAGCGCCTCGCGCGCCGGATCCTCATCGGTGTTGCACAGGATGACCCGCATGCCGGCGCGGTAGGCCGCGTCCTCCACCGCCCGGCCGACGGCGGTGAAGAAGGGGTTGCGAATGTCGGCGACGATCAGGCCGATGGTCTGGGTGCGTTGTGAGCGCAGCCGCCGCGCGGACAGATTGGGCTTATAGCCGGTGGCGCGCACCGCTGCCCGCACCTGTTCCCGCACCTCGGCGCTGACCGGCCCCTCCCCCAAGGCGCGGGACGCCGTGGAAACCGACACGCCGGCAACCCGGGCGACGTCCTTGATGGTGACCGTCATGTTCGCAATCGTTTCCAGTTATTTTGCCTCAGTCTAAAGCCTTTCAGCGGTCGATCAAGGGGATTGCGGCCCATACCCCCAGCCCTATCGCCGGATTCCCTTTGACAATTTTTGTGGAAACGTTACCACTAATCCCAAGAATGAAATCGGGAGGTTCCGAGAATGCCCTTCGCCGTTGAGAGCGACCTGCTGCCCCGTGAGCTGATCCGCCTTGGCGCGCATCCGGCCGGAAAGCGTGACGCCATTGGCGAGGCCGCGCAGATGCTGGTCGCCGCCGGGTGCGTCGACCCCGCCTATGAGGAAAGCATGGTCCGTCGGGAAGAGGTGGCGAACACCTTCCTGGGCCATGGCGTCGCCATTCCCCACGGCCTGGGGGAAGATCGCCACTTGGTCCGCCGCAACGGCCTGGCCATCCTGCAGGTGCCCGATGGGGTGGAGTGGAACGCCGGCCAGCGCGCGCGCCTGGTGGTGGCCATCGCCGCCCAGTCCGACGCGCACATCACCATCCTGCGCCGCCTGACCCGCCTGATCCAGGATGAGAGCCGGTTGAACCGCCTGTTGACGACCACCGACGCCGGGGAGATCGCGGCCGCCCTGGGCCAGGAGACGCCCCCGCCCCCGGACACGGCCGCCGCGCCGGTGGGTGATCTGGGGCCGGGGTTCGACTGGACGGTGGATTATCCCACCGGCCTGCACGCCCGGCCGGCCGCCCACTGGGTGGACACCGCCCGCCGCTTCGCCGCCCAGGTCCGCGTCCGGCACGGCGACCACGCGGCCGATGCCAAGAACCTGATCGCCCTGCTGCAACTGGGCCTGCGCGCCGGCGACACGGTGGTCGTCTCGGCGGCGGGCGCCGACGCCGCGGGGGCCCTGGTGGCCCTGCGCCAGGCCATCACCGGCCTGAGCGCCCAGGAAAAGATGGATGCGGCGCTGGCCGCCAGCCGCGCCCGCCAGACGCCGCGCGCCGGCTGGACGCCCCCCGCACCCCTGACCGCCATCGGCGGTGTGCCGGCGGCCCCCGGGCTGGCCATCGGCCCCTTGCATGTGCTCAAGGCCGCCGACCCGGTGGTACCCGATAACCCCACCGGCCTGACGCAGGGCGGCAGCCTGCTGCAAGAGGCGCTGACCCGCACCCGCCAGCAACTGAAGGCCCTGGCCGACGATACCGCCCGCCGGCTGGGCGCCACCGACGCCGGCATCTTCAAGGCCCAGGCCGAGTTGTTGAACGACACCGACCTGATCACCCTGGCCTGCCAGTTGATGGTGGAGGGGCACGGCGTCGCCTGGGCCTGGAAGCAGACGGTGGACCGCATGGCCAGCCGGCTGGCCGCCCTGGGCAATCCCGTTCTGGCCGCGCGAGCCGCCGACCTGCGCGACGTGGGCCACCGGGTGCTGGGTCACATCGACCCGTCCTTGCGCGCCAACTCGCTGCTCGACCTGCCGAACACGCCCTGCATCCTGGTGGCGCCAGACCTGTCGCCATCCGACACGGCCGGCCTGGACCCGGCCCGCGTGGTGGGCCTGGCCACGGCCGTGGGCGGCCCGACATCGCACACCGCCATCCTGGCCCGCACGCTGGGCCTGCCGGCCCTGGTGGGCGGCGGTGCCGCCCTGCTGGAACTGGCCGACGGCGCCAGCGCCATCCTGGACGGCCAGTCGGGACAATTGTACCTGGAACCGACCGACGCCGACCTGGCCTCCGCCCGGCAGTGGTTGGCGGTCAAGGCGGAGGCCCGCGCCCGCGAGGCGGAGGCGCGCGCCCTGCCCGCCCGCACCCGTGACGGCCACACCGTCTCCATCGGGGCGAACATCAACCTGCCCGACCAGGCGGCCTTCGCCCTGTCGCAAGGGGCGGAAGGCGTGGGCCTGATGCGCACCGAGTTCCTGTTCCTGGAACGGGGGGAAACCCCCAGCGAGGATGAGCAATTCGACATCTATCGCGCCATGGCCGAAGCGCTGGGCAACCGGCCGCTGATCGTCCGCGCCCTGGATATCGGCGGCGACAAGCAGGTGGCCCACCTGAACCTGCCGCACGAGGAGAACCCCTTCCTGGGCGTGCGCGGCGCCCGGCTGCTGCTGCGCCGGCCCGACCTGCTGGAGCCGCAGTTGCGCGCCCTGTACCGCGCGGCCCGCGCGGGCGCCGCCCTGTCCATCATGTTCCCCATGATCACCACGGCGGCGGAGATCATCGCCCTGCGCGCGGTCAGCGAGCGCATCCGGGCCGAGGTCGACGCGCCGGCGGTGCCGCTGGGCATCATGATCGAGGTGCCGGCCGCCGCCCTGCAGGCCGAGGGGCTGGCCCGCCATGCCGATTTCTTCTCGGTCGGCACCAACGACCTGACCCAGTACACCCTGGCCATCGATCGCCAGAACCCGCAGCTGGCCGCCCAGGCGGACAGCCTGCACCCCGCCGTGCTGCGCCTCATCCAGGCCACCGTGGCGGGGGCGGCCAAGCATGACCGCTGGGTGGGGGTGTGCGGCGGCATCGCCGGCGACCCCTTCGGCGCGGCGCTGCTGACCGGCCTGGGCGTGCATGAACTGTCAATGACCCCACGTGAAGTGCCGGCGGTGAAGGCGCGCCTGCGCGACAGCGACCTGACCGCGCTGCGCGCCCTGGCGGCCGAGGCGCTGGCGTGCGAGGCCGCCGAAGACGTGCGCGCCCTGGGAGGAGGTATGGCATGAGCATCGATCTGCACACCGTCACGCTGAACCCGGCCATCGACGAGACCGTCACCCTCGACGGCCTGCGGCCCGGTCATGTGCACCGGGCCGTGGCCGTGCGCCACAATGCCGGCGGCAAGGGCGTGAACGTGGCCTCCTGCCTGGCCGACTGGGGCCTGCATGTGGCCGCGACCGGCCTGCTGGGCGCCGACAACGCCGCCCCGTTCGAGGCGCTTTTCGCCGCCAAGGGCATCCTCGACCGCTTCCTGCGCGCGCCTGGCGAGACCCGCACCAACATCAAGCTGCTGGATCGTCACGACGGCACCACCACCGACGTCAACCTGCCCGGGCTGGTGGCCGTCCCGGAGACGGTGGAGCGGATCCAGACCTACCTTGAGGAATCGGTTGGTCCAGGCACCCTGGTGGTGCTGGCCGGCAGCCTGCCCGATGGCCTGCCACCCGACACCTATGCCCGCATGGTGGCGGGCCTGGCCCCCACCGGTGCCCGCGTGCTGCTGGACAGCAGCGGGGAGCCGCTGGCGCGGGCGTTGGCCGCCGCCACCCTGCCCCATTGCGTCAAGCCCAACCGGCATGAGCTGGAAGGCTGGGCCGGCCGGCCGCTGGCGCCACCCGACCTGTTGGCCGCGGCGCGGCACCTGCAAGGACATGGCATCCCCCTGGTCGTCGTGTCGCTGGGGGCCGGCGGCGCCCTGTTCGTGAACGCCGGCGAGGCCCTGCACGCCCAAGCGCCCGAGGTGCGGGGCGGCAGCACCGTGGGCGCCGGTGACGCCATGGTGGCGGGCCTGGCGGCCGGTCTTCATGCCGGCCTGGGGCTGGAAGCCGTCGCCCGGCTGGCGACCGGGTTCGCCGTGGCCAAGCTGGGCCGCGCCGGCCCCCATCTGCCGGGGGTGGAGGTCGTCCGTGACCTTGCCAGCCAGGTAACGGTGACACCCGCCGAGACCTGGGCGCAAACCACCGCGTCGCATACGCCGCACTGAAGGACGGGCGGGCCCAAGACCCGCCCCGGGGGAGGAAGCATGTCTGCACTGTTGGCCGTGATCGGCGCCGGCGAAATGACCATCCATGCCATGCTGGCGGCCGAGGCCCTGCGCAAGGCCGCCACCCGCCTGGGCCACACCATCGCCGTGGAGGTGCGCACCGAACAGGGCATCCTGGGCGCGCTGGAGCCCGCCCGCATCCAGGAAGGACAGGCCGTTCTGCTGGTGGGGACGGGCGTGTTGGACGCCGACCGCTTCGGGGCCATACCCCAACACAGCGCCACCATCGAGGCCGTCCTGGCCGATCCCGCCGCCGCCCTGGGCGCCCTGGCACCGGCCCAGCCGGACCGGACCGCAAGCCCCTCAAAAGCCGACGGCCCGCGCCGCATCGTCGCCATCACCTCCTGCCCGACGGGCATCGCCCACACCTTCATGGCGGCGGAAGGCCTGCAGCAGGGCGCCAAGGCCCTGGGGCACGCCATCCGCGTGGAGACGCAAGGATCGGTCGGGGCGCGTGACGGCCTGACGGAGGAGGAGATCGCGGCCGCTGACATCGTCATCATCGCCGCCGACCGCCAGGTGGACCTGGGCCGCTTCACCGCCAAGCGGGTGTTCCAATCACCAACCAAGCCGGCGATCACCGATGGCGCCGGCCTGATCCAGCGGGCCCTGGCGGAAGCGGCGCCCCTGAACGCATCGGCGGGGAATGCGCCGGAGGGGCGCGACCTGGCGCAAGCCGCCGCCGCCGGCAAGGCCGCGCGCGGCGGGCGCGCCGGCCCCTACAAGCACCTGATGACCGGCGTTTCCTTCATGCTGCCCTTCGTGGTGGCGGGCGGACTGCTGATCGCGCTGGCCTTCGCGCTGGGCGGCATCTACGCCTATGACGACGCCCACAAGGGCACGCTGGCCTACGCCCTGTTCCAGGTGGGGGCCAAAGGGGCGTTCGTGCTGATCGTGCCGGTGCTGGCGGGCTACATCGCCCATTCCATCGCCGACCGGCCCGGCATCGCGCCCGGCATGATCGGCGGCATGGTGGCGGCCAATCTTCAGGCGGGATTCCTGGGGGGCATCCTGGCCGGATTCATCGCCGGCTATGGCACCGCTTTCCTGAACCGCCACATCCGCCTGCCGCGGACGCTGGAGGGACTGAAGCCGGTGCTGATCCTGCCCTTGCTGGGCACCCTGCTGACCGGCCTGCTGATGATCTACGTCGTGGGCGGTCCGACAGCCGACGCGCTGGCGGCCCTGACCACCTGGCTGAAGGGCATGCAGGGCAGCAGCGCCATCCTGCTGGGCGTCCTGATCGGCGGCATGATGGCCTTCGACATGGGCGGCCCCATCAACAAGGCGGCCTACGCCTTTTCCACCGGCCTGATCGCCAGCCAGGTCTACACCCCGATGGCGGCGGCCATGGTCGCGGGCATGACACCGCCCCTGGGCCTGGCCCTGGCCGCCCAGCTGTTCGCCAACCGCTTCACGGCGGAGGAGCGGGAGACCCGGGGCGCGGCGGCCGTGCTGGGCCTGGCCTTCGTGACCGAGGGTGCCATCCCCTTCGCCGCCCGCGATCCGCTCCGGGTCATCCCCGCCCTGGTGGCGGGCTCCGCCGTGGCGGGCGCCATCTCCATGGCCATCGGCGCGGAATTGCGGGTGCCCCACGGCGGCGTGTTCGTCCTGCCCATCCCCAACGCCGTCAGCCACGTCGGCGGCTATGTCGCGGCGCTGGCCATCGGCGCCGGGGTGACGGCCATCGTCCTGCGCCTCCTGAAGCGCCCGGTCTGACGGTCGGGCCCACCAACCACGCAATCCCCCAAAACAACAGCCCCAAAACCATAACCAAGATTCCAGGGAGAGGTGATCCCATGCGCCAGATCGCGCGTTCCGTGCTGCGCCCACTGCTACGCCCTGTGGTGGAAACGTTTCCAGTGGCCGCCATGGCCGCGATACTCTCGGGCCCCGCCCTGGCGGGTGACCCGGGCACGGGCGAGACCATCGACTGGCTGGCCAGCTATACCGGCGAGGCGGCGGCCAACCCCAGCGGCGGCATGCGTCAGGGGTCGGCCTATGCCGGCCAGATCCTGCTGGGCGCGGACGTGAACCTGAACAACGCCGTGGACTGGAGCGGCGCCACCCTGCATGTCGCCGCGGTGAACCGCCACGGCAGCAACCTGGCGGCCCAGTACCTGGGCAGCACCACCTCGCTCCAGGAGATTTATGGCGCGCAAAACACGCGCCTGGCCCGCTTCACGGTGGAGCAATCCCTGATGGACGGCCGTCTGGTGGTGGAGGGCGGCCGCACGGTGGCCAACATCAGTTTCCTGGGGTCGTCGCTCTGCGCCAATTTCCAGATAAACTCCGCCTGCGGCAACCCGACCTTCGTCTTCAAGACCAGCAGCTTCACCTGGTGGCCGGTGTCCAGCTGGGGCGCCCACGCCACCGCCTGGCTGACACCCACGGTCTATCTGCACGCCGGCGCCTATGAGGTGAACCCCAGCCACCAGTCCAGCACGGAGCATGGCTTCGACTGGGGCACCGCCACCGCCACGGGCGCCATCGCGCCGATGGCGCTGGGCTATCAGACGACGTTCGCCACTGACCGCCTGCCCCGCAAGTACGAGATTGGCGGCTGGTATGATGGCGCCGACTACACCGACCCGCTCCGCGACGCCAGCGGTCGCGCCGCCGTGGTCAGCGGCCAACCCAACGCCACCCTGAACGGCCGCTCGGGCGTGTTCTTCCGTTTCGAACAGATGGTGCTGCGCCCCGACGACACGTCCCAGCGGGGCCTGACCCTGTTCGGCGTGGCGATGACCGGGACCGGCGGCCGGTTGATCGAAGACCATTTCCTGGAATTGGGCCTGGTCCAGCGCGGCACCTTCGCCGGCCGCGATGACGACACCATCGGCTTCGTCGTCAACCAGCAGAAATACAGCCACGACGCCCTGGAAGCCCTGCGCCTGGCCCGCGCGGCAGCGGGCGGCAGCGGCACGCCGGCGGATGACCAGATCATGATGGAGTTGAGCTACGGCGTGCAACTGGACCACGCCATCCGCATCCAGCCCAACCTGCAATATGTCATCCATCCCGACCAGTTCAGCGACCCCGCCCGTCTGCATGACGCGCCCAACGCGTTCGTCATCGGCCTGCGGTTCGACGTGGACATCGCGGGGCTCATGCGGGGGCGGTCGCTATAGGGTCGCTACGCGGTGGGCGCCATGAGGGCGCCCAGCACGGCCTGACCCAGCGCCAGGCCGCCGTCGTTGGCGGGGACTTGGCGGTGTGTCACCGGCCGGCAGCCAATGCCCCGCAAACGGGACTGGAGTTCGCCCAGGATGATGGCGTTCTGCAGGACACCGCCCGACAGCGCCACCACCGTTCCCTGGCTGGCGCCGACACGCGCCACCGCCGCGACCAGCGCCTCGGCGACCCCCAGGTGAAACCGGGCGGCGATACGCCCAGGCGATTCCCCGGTGGCAAGGTCGGCCAGCAGCGCCCGCCACATCGGGGCCCAGCCCATGACCACGGGATCGCCGCCGCCCAGCGCCACCGGATAGGGCTGCACCCCGCCGAGGTGGGGCCGCGCCAGCGCCTCCAGCGCCATGGCGGCCTGGGCCTCATGCCCGATGCGGGCGGGGTGGACGCCCAGCGCCGCCGCGACGGCATCGAACAGCCGCCCGGCTGAGGAGCAGGGCGGCGTGTTGGTGCCGGTTTCAAGCATGCGCTCCAGCAAGGCCACCGGCGCGCCGGGCGGCAAATGGGCCAGAACCGCGCCGGCATGATCGCGCCAGGCGGCGCCAAAGGCATGCCGCAACTGGGCCACCAGGTTGCGCCACGGCTCGCGCATCGCGGCCGCACCGCCGGCTAGGGCGACGGGCGCGATATGGCCAACGCGGGCAACGCCGCGATAGCCGCCCTGCAAAATTTCGCCCCCCCAGAGCGTTCCGTCGGCGCCCAGGCCCAGCCCGTCCAGCACCAGGCCGAAGGCGCCCTCTCCGCCCTCCGCCAGCCCGATACCGGCGTCGGCCAGGCAGGCGGCCATATGGGCGTGGTGGTGGCCCACGCGCACCAGCCGGGCGCCGCATTCCCGCGCCAGCGCAGCACCCAGCGTGGTCGAGAGATAGTCGGGATGGGCATCGACCGCGACCACCGCCGGCGTGAAATCGAACAGGTCGCGATAGAGGCGCAGCATGGCCCGGTAGTCGTCCAGGGCGGCCGCGTCCTCCAAATCACCGATGTGCTGGGACAGGATGGCCTGCCCCTCCCGCATCAGGCAGAACGTCGCCTTCAGCTCGCCACCCATGGCCAGGGTCGGCGGCAGGCCCTCAAAGCCCGACGGCAGGGGCAGCGGCACCGGCGCGTAGCCCCGGGCCCGCCGCAGGATGACGGGCGCGCCAGCGCTGGTGGTGACGACGCTGTCGTCCAGCCGGTTCAGGATGGCGCGGTCGTGCATCAGCCAGGCGTCGGCCAGCCCGGCCAGACGGTCCCGCGCGTCCCCGTTGGCCGTCACCTGCGGCTCATCCGACCGGTTGCCGGAGGTCATGACCAGGGGGCCGTCCAATCGGGCCATCAGCAGATGGTGCAACGGCGTGTAGGGCAGCATGAAGCCGAGATGGTCCTGGTCCGGCGCCAGACCGTCCGGCAAGGGCGCGCCGTCGGGCCGGCGGGGCAGCAGCACGATGGGGGCGGCGGGCGAAGTCAGCAGATCGCGGGCCGCCGCATCCAGCCGGCAATAGCGCCCGACCTCCTCCACGCTACGGGCCATCAGGGCGAAGGGCTTGGCATCGCGCGCCTTGCGGCGGCGCAATTCCATCACCGCGCCGGCGTTGGCCGCGTCACAGGCCAGGTGGAAACCGCCGATGCCCTTGAGGGCGACGATGCCACCGGCGCGCAACAGCGCCGCCGCCGCGTCCAGCGGGTCCGTCCCCGCGTCGGGCGCGGGCTCCAGCCACAGCCGGGGGCCGCAGGCGGGGCAGGCCGTCGGCTGGGCATGGAAGCGGCGGTCGGCGGGGTCGGCGTATTCCGCCGCGCACGCCGGGCACATCGGGAAGGCGGCCATGGCCGTGTTGGCCCGGTCATAGGGAATGGCGCTGACGATGGACAGCCGGGGGCCGCAATGGGTGCAGTTGCCGAAGGCGTAACCGTGGCGCCGGTCGGCGGGATCGAACAGCTCCGCCTGGCAGGCGGGACAGGTGGCGGCGTCCGGCACGACGCCCGTCCGCACCCGGCCGGCGGCGCTGGCCGTGATGGTGAAGCCGCCGGGCGCCGGGCCGTCATGGGGGGCGGCCTCCATGCCGTCGACGCGCGCCAAGGGCGGCGCCTCACGCCACAGCCGTGCCTGAAAGCCGTCCAGCGTGGCCGCGTCCCCCCAGACGTGGATGACCACGCCCTCGCCGTCGTTGGCGACGCTGCCGGCCAGGTTCAGCGCCTGGGCCAGGCGCCAGACATGGGGCCGGAAGCCCACCCCCTGGACCAGCCCGCGCACGCGGATGCGTCGGCCCACCCAGGCGTCGGCGGCCGTCATCAATGCACCGTGCAGACCATGCAGGGATCAAAGGAGCGGACGATGTGCTGCACGGCCACCGGCTCGGTCTCGCCCTCACGGACGGGCGCGCCGCGCAGCGCTTGCTCCAGCGGCCCCGGCACACCGGCGGCATCGCGCGGGGAGAAGTTCCAGGTGGTGGGGGCGATGATCTGGTAGTTGGCGATGCGGCCTCCCTGAAGGCTCACCCAGTGGCCCAGCGATCCCCGGGCCGCCTCCGTCAGGCCGGCGCCCTCCCCCACCGCCGGCAAGGGCGTGTGGTCGATGAACGGGGCCCCTGGGTCGAGGACCCGCAGCCAGCGTTCCATGGCCAGGGTGACCAATGCCACCTCCAGCAGCCGCGCCACCACCCGCGCCTCCACCGTCGCCCCGTCCAGCACCACCAGATCGCGTGCCAGCGGATGGCCGGCGACCAGCTGGCGCGACAGGGCGCCCACCTCCGCCACCTCCCCCTCCAGGCGGGGCGCCTTGCACCAGGAGTAGGCGTCCTCGCGCATGGCGTCCGGCGGCGCCCCCGGCTCACGCGGCGATCGCGGCGCGCCGTCCGGGGCGGGGCGATACCAGGCGTGGCTGACATCCTCGGCGATGCGGTCCACGGGCAGCGCACCGGCGACACGGTTCCGGAACACCCCGCGCGGAAACAAGGGTCCCTCGGCCAACGGGTAGGCGCCATAGCTCATGTGCCGCAGGTCCGTCCGGCCCAGGCGGTTGAGGCCCAGCGCCTGGGACAGGGTGACGAAGCGGGCGAAGTCCCCCCGGCCGGCCCGCGCCCCCGCCCAGGCCAACAGGGCGTCGCGGGTGGACAGGGCGGCCACCGCCTCCAGCGTGTCGGCGAACAGGGTGCGTTCCAGAAAGCGGCGGAACCCGGCCAGCAGGGCGCCCAGCCGCGCCAGCTCCGCCCGCGAGACGGCCCGGGTCGATCCGCCGGGCTGCACCGCCAGGGTGTGGGGCCACTTGCCGGCCAGGATGCCCAGCAGGTTCATCAACTCCGCCCGGGCGGGCAGCACCTCCCGCGCCGCGTCGCCCTTCACCGCCGTGAACCGCTCGGCCATGTCGGCATGCCAAGGTTCCGCCGCGTAGGCCGGGCGGGCGAAGTCGGGCATGAAGAACAGGTAGAAATGGGTCAGGTGGTCGGCGACGTTCTCCACCGCGTGGATCAGGTTCACGGCCAAGGTGCCGTTGGCCGCCTGCGGCACCGGGCCGGTCGCCGCCAGCGCCCGCGCCGCCGCCACCGATTGCGAGACGGAGCAGATGCCGCAGATGCGCGGGGCGTAGACCAGCGCGTCCAGCGCCGGCTTGCCCACCAGCATGGCCTCGAACCCGCGATAGAGCGGAGAGACGACGCGGGCGTCGGCGACCATGCCGTCGCTGATGTCGAGACGCACCTCCAGGTCACCTTCGACCCGGTTGAAGGGACCGACGATCAGGCGGCTCATGCGCTGTCCTTGCGCTTGTCATGGGGAAGGACGACCGGCGACGGCCGCGCCGCGTTGTCGCGCAGCCGCTTGGGCGTCGCCGCCTTGGACAGGGACGCCAGGGCCACGAACCAGGCCTTGGGCATGTCCGTTGGCAGGCCGATGGGGATGCCCGCCACCTTGGGCGTGACGGCGAAGGCGTGGCCTGGCTCCTCAAAACCCGGTGCCGTGCAATTGATGCACGCGTAGTTGCCGTCCAGGCAGGAGCCGCCACCGTTCCACGGCCGGATGTTGCAATCCGCCCGCGCCTGCGTCCCCTTGCAGCCCAGATTCTCCATCATGCAGCCCAGGTCGCCCGGCTGCTCCGCGCTGGCCTTGAACTCATAGAATTCGTTGCGGGCGCAACCGTGGTGGACCAGATGGGCGGTATAGGCCAGCGGCCGCTCCCACTCATCCAGGTCGCCGGGCGTCAGCATGCCGGCACCGATCTGCAGCAGTGTGTCGGTGAACCAGCCGGGATGGATGGGGCAGCCGGCGATGTTGATGACCGGCAGGCCCTTGGCCGACCGGAACCCGGCCCCCAGCAGGCCGCCGGCGCGGGTGCCGTCATAGGCCAGGCCGCAGGCCTCCACCTCATTGCCACCGGCGGCGGTGACGCCGCCAAAGGCGGCACAGCTGCCCACGGCGACGACATAGCCGGCCCGGCGCGCGAGGGCGGCGATCCAGTCGCGCATGGGCTTGCCCGTCCCCGCCATCAGGTGGAAGCGGCCGGTGCCGCCCGGCCCGTTGATGACCGAGCCTTCCAGGCACAGGATGTCCACCGGCTGTTCCCCCGCCGCCACGGCCTCCAGGATGGCGCGGGCCTCCCCGCCCGTCGCCTCGCTGAGGGAGGGATGCCACAGCAGTTCCACATTGGCCGCCGCCAGCGCCGTCAACAGATCCGGCTTCTCCGCCCCCAGCAGGGACAGGGTGCAGCCGCCGCAGCCGCCGGACTGCAACCACAGCAGCCGCAGCGGGCGGGCCGGTTCAGACGCCGCGGTCATCGGCCGGCACCTTCAGGGTGAAGACGGCGCCCCCGCCGTCCGCGTTGGCATAGCTCAGGCTGCCGCCCAGTTTTTCCGCCATGTTGTAACTGACATACAGGCCCAGGCCCGTGCCGGTGCCGATGGGCTTGGTGGTGAAGAAGGGCTCGAAGATCTTGTCCTGGTTTTCAGGCGGAACGCCCGGGCCGTTGTCCGCGACCGACAGGACGATCCAGTTGTCCTGCTCCCCCGCTTTGATCCGGATCAGGGCGCCATCGCGGCCGTCCACGGCGTCCACCGCGTTCTGCACCAGATTGACCAGGATCTGGTGCAGCTGGCCCTTACGGCCCACCATCTCCAGCTGCGGGGGCAGGTCCAGGCGCACCTCCGGCTTGGTGCGCTGGGTCTTGATCACCCAGTCGGCGGCGGTGTGGACCAGGCGGACCAGATTGAACGCCTCCGGCTCCTCGCGCTGGTTGGAGGAGAAGCGGCGCAGGTCCTGCACGATGTCGCGCACCCGCTCCGCCCCCTCCAGGGTGCCATCGACCAGGGGGCCGATGTCGGCCAGCACCTTGTCGATGCGCAGGCTGTCGCGCAGGGCCGCCAGCTCCGCCCGCGGCGTGCCGGCGTCAACGGCGGCCAGATAGCCGGTGATGGCGGCGCCATAGCGCTTCAGCGCGTACATGTTGCCGAAGACGAAGCTGATGGGGTTGTTGAGTTCGTGCGCCACGCCGGCCACCAGCCGGCCCAGCGCCGCCATCTTTTCCGAGGTCAGCAATTGCTGCTGGGTCTGGCGCAGGCGCTGATGGGCCTTGTCCAGTTCCCGATAGGCCCGCAGCAGCTCCCCCACCGGGCGGCCGGCCAGGACCATGCCGGCGAAGCGGCCGCGCCCATCCCGGCGGGGCGCCCCGTTGACGGACACCGCCGCCCGCTGGCCATCGGCCGCCAGCAGCTGCCAGCCCTTGTCCTCGATGGCCCGGCCCTCGGCCAGGCAGGCCCGGATGTCCGCGTGATCGGCGGGGTCGAACAGATCCAGCAGGGGGCCCCCCAGCAACGCGCCCTCCTCCCGTCCCAAGGCGGCCGTCAGCGCCGCGTTGACCCGCAGCACCGCGCCGTCGGCATCGCAGACGATCAGCACGTCGTTCATGGCGCCGAGGACGGAGTGCATGAAGTCGCGCGCTTGCTGCAGGCGCTGGTTCTGTTCCTCCAGCGCCACCTGCGAGGCGACGAGATCGCTGTAGACCACGTCCATGCGCCGGATGACATCGATCCACAGCTGCTCGCCCTCGCCGTCCGCGTCGGGCGATGGCAGGTCGGCAAGGGGATCGTGGTTGCCCATGGCTCAGGTCCCCGCCGCGCGCTTGGACGCCAAAGCCGGCGCCAGGGGGTGGACGTTCTCCAGCCCATACCGTTCCAGCTTGGCGCGCAACCCCACCCGCGACAGGCCCAGTTCCCGCGCCGCCTGGCTCTTGTTCCAGCGGTGGCGGATCAGCGTCTCGCGGATGATGCGCGCCTCCAGGACGCTGACCCGTTCGCGCAGGTCGCCCGCCAGCCCGGCGATGTCGGTGAAGTCGTCCTCGCGCGCGGAGGCACAAACCGGCTCGGCCCGCAGGATATGGGGGGACAGCAGGTCAGCCTCCAGCCGCCGGCCCTCGGCCCCCCGCACCACCAGGCGCTGCACCTCGTTCTGCAGCTCGCGGACATTGCCGGGCCAGTCGTAGCGGGCCAGGCACTCCAGCGCCTCCGGCGAAATGCCGGGCACGCGCTTGCCCATCTGCGCCGTGGCCCGGTCCAGCAGGACCTCCACCAGCAGGGGCAGGTCGCCCTTGCGGTCCTTCAGGTCGGGCAGGCGGATGATCATGCCGGCCAGACGATAGAACAGGTCGGCGCGGAAGCGCTTGGCCCGCACCTCCTCCTCCAGGTCCTTGTTGGTGGCGGCGATCACGCGCACATCGACCTTGCGCGTGCGGGTGCCGCCCAGGGGGCGTATCTCCCCTTCCTGCAGCACGCGCAGCAGCTTGACCTGGAAGGCGGGGGAGACCTCGCCGATCTCATCCAGGAAGACGGTGCCGCCATCGGCGCGCTCGAACAGGCCGACATGGTCCTCAATGGCGCCGGTGAAGGCACCCTTCTTGTGCCCGAAAAGCTCGCTTTCCAGCAGCTCGTCCGGCAGGGCGCCGCAATTCTCCACCACGAAGGGCTTGTTCCAGCGCAGCGAGCCGTAGTGCAGGGCACGCGCCGCCAGTTCCTTGCCGGTGCCGGAGGAACCGAACAGCAGGACCGGCACGTCGAAGGGCGCCACCTGGGCCAGGCTGTGGCAAACCCCCTCCATGGGGCTGCCCTTGGCGCGGACGATGCCGTCGTCGACGTTATAGGCGCGGCGCAGCTTCTCCTTGCGTTCCCCCACCATGCGGGAGGCTGTGGCCGGCAGCATCTTCATCTCCACCGCCAGCAGCTCGTTCTGCCGTTGCAGCGCGTAGAGGCGGCAGGCGCCCTTCAGCGTCAGCAGCAGGTTTTCCGGGTGCCAGGGCTTGGTGATGTACTGGAAGATGCCCGCCTGGTTGATGCCGTCGATGATGTCATGCGCGTCGGTGTAGCCGGAGATGATCATGCGCACGACTTCGGGCCAGCGTTCCTTGACCTCAGTCAGGAACTCAACGCCCGTCCGTTCCGGCATGCGCTGGTCGCACAGCACCACCTGGACCAGGTTGTCGGCCAGCCGCCGCTCGGCCTCGAAGGTGCTGGCGGCGGTCAGCACCTCGAAGTCCTCCTCCAGGATACGCCGCAATGATTCCAGGGAGCGCAGCTCGTCATCCACGATCAGGATGGTCGGCAGGTTGGGGGAAGGGTCGGCCATCGCTCCTCTCCGCTAACAGATGCGCGGAAGTTGTTCACCCGACAGCCAGTCGACCACACGCTGGCCGCCGATGGCCGTCGTCATGCAGACGAACCCGGCCGGTCCCACCGTAACATGACCGATCCGCGCCGCGTCACGGCCTTCGACATGGGCGCGCATCACGGCCAGCAGCGTTTCCGCGTCCTCCCCCTCGCAGATGCAGACCAGCTTGCCCTCGTTGGCGACGTTGAGGGGGTCCAGGCCCAGCAGTTCGCACGCCGACGCCACCTCCGGCCGCACCGGGATGGCCCGCTCATCCAGCTGCATGCCCAGTCCGGCGGCGCCGGCTAGCTCGTTCAACGTGGCGGACAGGCCGCCCCGGGTGGGGTCGCGCAAGACCGCGATGCCCGGGACCGCCGCGACCATATCGGCCACCATGCGGTGCAAGGCGGCACTGTCGGAGCGGATTTCCGTGCCGAACTCAAGGCCCTGCCGCTTGGACAGGATGGCGATGCCGTGGTCGCCAATGGGACCCGACAGCAGGATGGCCTGCCCCGCGCGCAGACGGCGCGGGCCGATGTCCACGCCTTCCGGCACCACGCCGACACCGCTGGTGGTGATGAAGACGCCGTCGCCCTTGCCACGCTCCACCACCTTGGTGTCGCCCGTCGCCACCGGCACGCCGGCCTCGCGGCAGGCGCGGCCCATGCTGGCGGCGATGCGGTCCAGGTCGGCCAGGGGAAAGCCTTCCTCGATGATGAAGGCCGCCGTCAGCGCCAGGGGCCGCGCGCCGGCCATGGCCAGGTCGTTCAGCGTGCCGTGCACGGCCAGCGAACCGATATCGCCGCCGGGGAAGAACAGCGGCGAGATGACGTGGGCGTCCGTCGTCACGGCGATGCGGCCGGACCCGGCGTCGATACGGGTGGCGTCATGCCCCTGGTCCAGCAGGGGGTTGGCCAGGTGGCGCAGGAAGATGTCGCGGATCAACCGCGCCATGGCCCGGCCGCCGCCGCCATGGCTCATGTCGATGCTGCCGCTGAGATCGGGGGCCGGGAGGGTCATTCGGCGGCCATCTCCGCCAGGGTTTCCAGGCGCCGATAGGTCCAGTAGGCGGCGCACGCCCCTTCGGAGGAAACCATGCAGGCGCCCATGGGCGTTTCCGGTGTGCACGCCTTGCCGAACAGCTTGCAGTCCTTCGGCTTCTTGACGCCGCGCAGGATGGCGGGGCATTCGCAGGACTTGGTCTCGCGGCTCTGCTTCTCGCTGAGGGCGAAGCGCTTCTCCGCGTCGAAGGCCGCGTAGTCCGCGCGGATGGCCAGCGCGCTGTCCGGCACGCTGCCCAGGCCGCGCCATTCAAAGCTGGGCCGCAGCTCAAAGATGCGGGCCACCAGGTCCTGCGCCTTGCGGTTGCCGTCCCGCGTCACCACGCGGGTATACTGGTTCTCCACCTCCACCCGGCCTTCGTTCACCTGGCGGATCAGCATCAGGACCGACTGCATCACGTCCAGCGGCTCGAAGCCCGCGATGACCACCGGCTTGGCGTAGCGGGCGGCCAGGAACTCATAGGGGCGGGAGCCGATGACGGCGCTGACGTGCGACGGCCCCAGGAAACCGTCCAGGCGGGCGGCCTGCGCGGGGTCGATCTCCGGCACCTCCAGGATGTGGCGGATGGCCGGGGGGGTCAGCACGTGGTTGCAGAAGACGGAGAAATTGGCGATGCCCTCCGCCTGGGCCTGGGCGATGGCGGCGGCGCTGGGCGGGGTCGTCGTCTCAAACCCGATGCCTAAGAAGACCACCTCCCGCCCCGGGTTGGCCCGGGCGATGTCCAGGGCGTCCAGCGTGGAATAGACCATGCGGATGTCGGCACCGTCAGCCTTGGCCTTCAGCAGCGACCGCCGCCCCGTGCCCGGCACGCGCAGCATGTCGCCGTAGCTGCACAGGATCACGCCATGCCGCTCCGCCAGCTCGATGGCGTCATCCAGGCGCCGCGCCGGCAGGATGCACACGGGACAACCGGGACCATGGACGAAGCGGACGTTGGCCGGCACCAGATCGTGCACCCCATAGCGGAAGATGGCGTGGGTGTGGCCGCCGCAGAACTCCATGAAGTTGTAATCACGCGCCGGGTCGGCGGCGACGGCGATGGCGGCGGCCAGGGTGCGCGCCAGGTCCCGGTCGCGGAATTCGTCGACGTATTTCATGAGGCTCCTCCCGCCAATCCCGTCGTCTGGGCCATCTCCGCCACTTCCGCCTGAAGCAGCCCCGCCTCCGCCATCATGGCCAGGGTGCGGCGCGCCTCCTCCTCGCTGACGCGGTGCAGGGCGTAGCCGACATGCAGCAGCACGTAGTCGCCCACCGCCACCGCGTCCAGCAGGGCGACGGAGATCTGCTTGGCGATGCCGCCCACCGACACGCTCGCCATCGCGCCGTCGTGCAGTTCCGTCACCAGCGCGGGTATGGCCAGGCACATGGGATTCCCCCTATTCCGCCGCCCGGGACGGCCGGCCGGACAGCGCCATCAGGCGGGCGCCGCGGATCCAGTCCAGCCAGGCCACCATGCCTTCGCCCGTGCGGGCGGAGACCTGCAGCAGGCGCACCTTGTGATTGACCTTGCGGGCGTTGGCCATGGCCAGCTCGACATCGAAGTCCAGATAAGGCAGCAGGTCCGTCTTGTTGATCAGCACCAGGTCGGCGGCGGCGAACATGTCGGGGTATTTCAGCGGCTTGTCCTCGCCCTCGGTCACCGAAAGGATGGCGACCTTGTGCGCCTCCCCCAGGTCGAAGGCGGCGGGGCAGACCAGGTTGCCCACGTTCTCGATGAACAGGACGGAGCCGTCGGCGGGATCCAGATGGTCGACGGCATGGCCCACCATGTGGCCGTCCAGATGACAGCCCTTGCCCGTGTTGATCTGGATGGCCGGGGCGCCCGTGGCGCGGATGCGGTCGGCGTCGGCGCTGGTCTGCTGGTCGCCCTCGATGACGGCGCTGGGGAATTCGCCGGCCAACATGGCCAGGGTGCGGCACAGCAGGGTCGTCTTGCCCGAGCCTGGGCTGGATACCAGGTTCAGCGCCAGGATGCCGGCCTCGGCGAAGCGGGCACGGTTAGCGGCGGCATAGCCGTTGTTCTTGCCCAGGATGTCCGCCTCGATCTGGATCAGGCGCGCCTGACTCATGCCCGGGACGGTCGTGCCCGCGGGCCCGGCGCCATAGTCCAGCGTCCCATCCGCGCCGTGATGGTGATGATCATGGTCATGATGAGCGTGACCGTGATCATGATCGTGGCCATGGCTATGATCGTGCGGGTGATCATGGTGATGTCCATGGTGGTGGTGATCATGACCGTGGGGATCGGCCTCGATCTTGGCCCCGCCGTCGCCGCATCCGCAGACCGTGCACATCACATCACCTCCAATTCGCGTATCTTCATCTCTTCCCCGCCCGTCACCTGCAGCTGGTGCGAGCCGCAGCGGGGGCATGGGTCATAGCGGCGGCCGATGGTCACCGTCACGGCGCAGGGCAGGCACCAGGCGGTGCCGGCCGTCTCGACGATATCCAGCCGGGCCCCGGCGGCGACGCCGCCGCGCATGACGACGTCGAAGCCGAAGCGCAGCGCCTCCACCTCCACGCCGGACAGGGCGCCGATTTCCAGGCACACCCGTTCCACCCGGCTGAAATTCTGGGTCCGGGCCTGTTCCTCGATGAGGACGCGGATGTTCTCGCAGATGGCCATCTCATGCATCAGGCCACCTCGACCGCATAGTCAACGCAAGGATCCAGCGCCAGCATCATCACCTCGGCCAATCGTGCCCGGTCCGCGGGGGGCCAGGCGCATAGTCCCTGGAACCGCCGCTCAGCCGGTCCGCCCGGCGCGAAGGTGCTGTCCGTGGGCGACAGGATACGATAGCGCTCCACCCGCCCGGCCACCACGCCGACCTCATGGACCAGGGTGCCACGGGCGCAGGGCACCGCCGCCCTTCCCGAACCCGGGCCCATCGCCGCGCCGCGCACAGCCGTGACGCCGTCAGCCCGCAGGGCGGCCAGACGCGCGGGCGCGCGGCAAAGGTCGATGACCCGCGCGACATGGCACGCGATCAGCGACCCAACGGGCAAGGCGCGGGCCAGCAGGGGATGGTCGGCATGGCGTGCCGCCAGCGACCCCGCCGCCGCCTCCCCCGCCGGGGTCAGCGTCGGCAGCTCGAACAGGGTGGCGATGAAACGCGCCGCCACGGTGCGCCCGGCCCCCGCCCAGCGGGCCAGCTGGACGGTGGACGTCATGGCCAGCCATCCTTCCGGCGGCAGACCCGTCACCGCGTCGCGGATCAGGGCCCCGGGATCCTCCGCGACGGACAGCGCCACGAAGGCGCGCGCCCGCGCCAGATCCGGCGCCTCGCCCAACAGCCGCGCCCAGTCCAAGCTGATGCGCAGGCCATGCTCCCGCATCCCCTCCATCCACGTCCGGGCCTCACGCTCCGCCAGGATCTCGGGCGCGGCCTCAAGGCCCAGCGCCGCCTCCACCGCCAGCTCGGCGGCATGGCCCTGCGCGTTGGCGCAGACCGCGAACAGCGACCGGACCAGGGACGGCACCCGCTCCACCGGCACGGCCGCCAGCAGGGCGGTGATATCGCCGCGTGGCACATAGCTCAGCGCCGCCTGGCCGCCGTCCCCGGCGGGAAGCCGCAGGGTGATGCCCGCCGGGCGGGTCATGGCGCCCTCTCCTCACGTGCCGGTCCCTCACCCAAACCGAACAGGGCGCGCCGGCTCAACGGTTCCGTCCTGGCCGGAACGGGTGCCGGGGGTGTTCCGGCCCAGATCAGGGCCATGCCGTCGCCACCGGCCGCCGTCCCCTCCCCCACGGTCCCCTCTGCCACCGTCATGATCTCCGCCAGGGCGGCATCGGCCGTCGCCACCGCCGTCTCCTGGTCCGCGAAGTCGAACATGGGGGAGAACAGCGAACAGCTCCAATACCCGCCCAGCGCGTCCTCATGGCCCCAGATGCCTTCATAGCCGCCGGATGGCAGGGCCAGCGCCGTCTTCCCCCCCACCCGCCGGGCGCCGTCATCCGTCACGGGCAGCAGCAGCAGGTTCATGAACCAGGGCGTCACCAGCACGCCGACCCAATGTCCGCCATGGCGGTGCAGCCCCCGCATCGCCACCGACAGCGCGGGGTTCATCACCGGCACCCCGGCCATGCGCGTTTCCGCGATGCGGGTGAAGGCGGCCTCGATGCGGGCGGAGAGGGCGGGCGCGTCGGTCATGCGTCGCCAACCACCATGAAGCCCGCCTTGGCGCTGTCACACTCAGGACAGGTCCAATGCTCCGGCAGGTCGGCGAAGGCCGTGCCGGGCGGCACCTGCCAGTAGGTATCGCCCACCGCCGGGTCATAGACGTGCCAGCAAATCTTGCATTCCAGCTTCGTCGTCGGCCCGATCTTGCTGACGTCGCCCCCGAACGATCCGGCGAAGAAATGGTCCGTCACCGGTAGATCTCCATGATCTCACCCAAGCGCTCGACGGAATCCACCAGGTCTTCCGCCGCCGCCAGGGCGACCTGCGGGATGGGGCAAATCTCGATGCTGTTGAGAATCAGCGTGTCCTGGGAATTGAAGTACTGCGTCCACCAGCAGCCGCGCGTCCCCGTGGAGCGGATACGGCAGTTGCCGTAGCCGCGCGACAGGATGACCAGACCGCCCCGCCCCAGCGCCTCATCCAGGAAGGCCAAATCCTCCTCGGTATGGGGCAGCAGGGACAGGTTGATGACATGGCCCGGCCCGCCGGGCTGTCCCATGAGGGGGCCCATCAGCGGAATATGCTCATTGATCTCGGCGATCAGCGGCGGGGCGTTGAAGATGTTGGGCCGCGCCGTCTCCGGCAGGATGGCCCCGCCCCGCGCGCCGTCGAAGGCGCGCTCCACCACGCCCGTGGGAAAGGGGCCGCAATCGACATAATCGCGCCGGCGCCGCCCGGCGGCATCGCTTTCCCGCACCCGCCACACCCCGGCCAGGACGGATTCCTGCGCCTGGATGTCGGTGCCAAAGATCACCGACACCTCGCCCTCGCCCAGCAACTGGTCGATGAAGGCCAGGTTGGCGGCGTCCAAATGGGTCAGGTCCACCTGCTGCGGGCCGGCGCCGTCCACGACCCGGGTCAGGGCCGCCAGGATGGCATCGCCCGCCGCCACGCCCTGCGGCACCGCCTGGGCGACGTCCGCCTCCGGCACGTTGGCGGCGGAGAAGATGGCCATGCCATCGGGCATGACCATGTAGTCCAGCTTGCCGCCATCGAAATCGGTCGGCTGGCTGCCGGGCCCGACCAGGGCGCCGCCGCCGAGCGGGGTGGCCATGGGATCGTTCATGGCTTTCTCCTCAATGCACGGCGTCGGTGCCGCAGCCGGCGGGCAGGCGGAAGGCGGGGGGCACGCTGGGCTCGCGCTCCAGGATCTCCGGGATCTCGCGCATGTAGTCCGCCCAGTCGCGGATGCCCTCGATGGCGCCCAGATAGTCGCCCAGGCGCAGGAAGACCAGGGCGGGGTAGCGGGCGAAGCGGAAGCGCCGCTGCAGCGCGCGCTCGTCGGCCTTGGCGGCAATCAGCGGCACGACATGGCCGCCCATGGCGTCGTCCAGTTCCGGCAGGATGGCGGCGACGTCGTCGCTCTCCGCCACCCGCCAGTGGTCACCAGCCAGGAACAGCACGGCCAACGGCTGGCCGGCGCACATCTCCAGCAAATCCGCCTCCCCCACCACGCGATAGCCGCGCCGGTCCATTACGGACCGCAGCAGGGGGGAATAGTCGTCACGTCTGTCGCTCATGCTTCCGGCTCCGGGATGGGGCGTAAATGGTCGGGCACCAAATGGGCGGGTAGTTGGGGTTCGCGGCCGATAAGGTCGGCGAAAGCGGCGTCCAGGTCAGCGGGTTCCCCCCGCATCACCGCCTCCAGGGCGGCCAGCGCCGCCAGCGACCGCTGGGCGGCCTCGGCGCTCATCACCTCCCGGGCGGCCCCCAGGAAGGTCATGAGCCAAGTGCCGGGCGCGACATCACCCACCAGGCTGGTGTCGATGTCGTGCAGCTCGGCGCCGGACCGGCAGCGGGCATGGCCCGATCCCACCTCCACCACCTGCATGGGAACACCGACGCACATCAGACGCCCGCCCCGGGGCCGGCCACCAGGGCCCGCATCTCCGCCTCGAAATCCGCCGGCCCGGTCCAGCCGCCGGCGCCCAGCACCCGCGCGTCGCCGCCGCGGAAGGCCGCGCCCTCGTCCGGACGCCCTGCCTCATACCGGTCCAGCATCATTTCCAGCGACCCGATGCCCTGCTCCGCCGGCAGCGGCGCCGGGCGGGGGGCGGCGGTGATGCCGAAGCCGGCCAGGTAGTCCAGCGCCAGCGCGATGGCCGGCCCCACCTGGGCCTTCACCTCCGGTCGCAGGCTCCCGCCGAAATCCTCCAGCTCCACCGGCTGCACCCCGATCAGCAGCTGGTGGGCGGGGCTGTCGCCCATCATCTCCGCCATGGCCAGCACCTCCTGGAAACCGGTCTGATGCAGGGAGATTTTCTTGGCGCCCAGGAACTTCGGCACCTCGTCCCCCTCCACCCGCTTCAGCGTGCCGGGCGGCAGGGCGTAGTCGACGGCGTCGAAGACGACGAGGATGTCGGTCTCACGGATTTCCTGGACCAGGTAGATGCCCTGGGTCCCACCGTCGATCAAGTGGACGTTGGCGGGAAAGGCATAGTGGCGGTGCATATGCTCCACCGCCCGCACACCAAAGCCCTCGTCCGCCCACAGCAGGTTGCCGATGCCCAGCACCAGCACGCGGGGGCCGCTTGCCGTTGTCACTTCCACGCGTCTCCCTCCCCTGTCATCCGACTTGCCGGACGTTGGAAGCCTGTTGAGCAAGGGGCATGCCAGCGCACCATTCGGCGCCGAAATGGCTGGTTTCCGGGCCGGCGACGGTCCCCGCCACCAGCGGAGTTGGATAGTTTCCTTCCATCTGGAAATCAGACTGGAATATGTCCTTCCAAATGGAAAGGGAGGGCGCGAAGCCCTCCCTGCCCTTACCGGCAAGCGACCGGACACTCAGTGTTCGTCGGTCGGCCCGCCGTCTCGGAAGGTGCGCCAGCCGGAGAACATGGAGGAGATGATGGACTGGCGGGACATGATGTCCTCCCGCACAGCGGCGTAGATGTGCACGATGGCGAAGATCACGATGACCCACATGGCCATATGGTGCCAGGTGTGGACCGTCTGGCTCTGCCCGAACAGCGGGATGACCCAGCTGGTGAACAGCCGGTGGAGCCAACCCGGCCCCTCCCCCTCGCCATAGAGGGCCAGGCCGGTGACAATCATGAACAGCGTGCCCCATACGAACAGGATATGCATGGACAGGATGGCCAGCGGGTTGTGGCCGCTGTACTTCTTGGGCGCGTGTTCCAGCATGGCGTACCAGCGGACCTCATGGATCACGCCCTGCCAGAAGCTTTTCCGCCACACCGGCGGCCGGAAGATTTCGCGGGCATGGTCGTTGCCGACGAAGGACCAGTAGAAGCGGAAGACGAAGCCAACGACCAGGATCTGCCCCGCCGAGAAATGCAGGAAGCGGATCCAGCCGAATAGGAAGTGGCTGCTGGGCTCGCCATGGATGGATGGCAGGGGTGAGCCGATGAGGTAGCCGGTGACACACAGCACCAGGATGGCGGCCGCGTTGGCCCAGTGCCACAGGCGCACCGGCGCCTCATAGACATAGACCGCCTCTTCCTTATGGCCCCGGAGGGAGGTCTCGCTCATGGCGCGCCCTCCCTCAGAGCGCGGCGAGCGCGAGGCCCGCTGCGCCCAGGGTCAGGCCGGAGGCGAACCGCCCCCAGCGGGTGGCCAGCAGGCCGGCGCCCAGGCGCCAGCCGGCGGCGTGCAGCAGGGCCGATGCCGCCATGAAGCCGGCGAAGTAGCCCAGCAGATGGCCTCCCGCCTCCATGCCATGGGCATAGCCATGCACCGTGGCGAACAGGGCGATGAGGCCCAGGCCCGCGGCGTCGGGCAGCAGGGGGGCCGCGATCAGCATGAGGCCCAGTAGGGTCACCGACAGCGCCGCCAGCGTGTCCACCGGGGCGAAGGCGCCACCGGCCACGCCGGCCAGCGCGCCAGCCACCAGCATGGCCACAAACAGCGCCGGCGCCTGCCAGGCACGCGCCGCCGGCCGGGTGGCCGCCCACAGGCCGACGGCCAGCATGGCGGCCAGGTGGTCCAGGCCCGTCAGCGGGTGGATGATGCCAGCGGCGAAGCCCCCATCATGGCCCGGGTGGGCCACCGCCGGGGTGGCGATGAAACCCACCGCCATAACAGCCGCCGAGACGCGGGGAACCGATTTCGTGATGAACGTCTTCATGGGATCAGTCTCCTCTGTTCAGCGGACTTTGACGTCGGCCAGTTCCTGCCCGTCCGGCCCCATCACATGGGTGGAGCAGGCCAGGCAGGGGTCGAAGCTGTGCAGGGTGCGCAGGATTTCCACCGGCTCTTCCGCACGGGCCACCTTGGTGTTCATCAGCGACGCCTCGAAGGCGCCGATGTTGCCTTTGTTGTCGCGCGGGCTGCCGTTCCAGGTGGTGGGCACGACGCATTGGTAATTGTCGATCTTGCCGTCCTTGATGCGGATCCAGTGCGCCAGCGCGCCGCGCGGCGCCTCGGTGAAGCCCACGCCCTTGACCTCGGTGGGCCAGGTCTTGGGGTCGAACTTGGCGGTGTTGGCGGTTGAGGTGTCGCCCGCCCTGATGGTGGCGATCAGCTTGTCCAGGAAGTAGCGCTGCTTATGCGCCGCCCACTGGGCCTCCAGCGCGCGGGCCGCCGTCCGCCCCAGGGTAGAGAACAGCGCGTCCAGCGGCACGTTCAGGGCCGCCAGGGTGCGGTCGACCTGGTCCTTGATCTCGACATTGCCCTGCATGTAGCCGACCAGGTAGCGGGCCAACGGCCCCACCTCCATGGCATGCCCACGCCAGCGCGGCGCCTTGATCCAGCTGTACTTGGCCGCTTCGTCGATCTCGATGATGTTGGTGCTGGTGCCCTTGGCCTTGGCGCCCAGCTGGTAGTGGGGCTCCGTGACACCGTCCCAGGGGTGCAGGCCCTTGCTCTCGTCCGGGTATTTGTACCAGCTGTGGGGCACGAACTCCTGCACCTGCTCGGGATCCGTCAGGTCGACGGGGTGCACCTCCGACAGCTTGCCGTCGATGATGGCCCCATGGGGCATCAGCAGGTTGCGGGGGCTGTAGTCGTTGGCCCGGTCGGGGATGTCGCCATAGGCCAGCACCGACTTGTTCGACAGCCCGCCGCCGTAGAGCCAGTCCTTGTAGAAGCCACCGATGGCGATGATGTCGGGAATGTAGACGTTCTCCACGAACTCGATGCAGCGATCGGTGATGGAGGAGACATAGTTCAGCGACGCCATGTTCACCGGCGCGCCGGCCGCCATGTCGCCATCCAGGTTGATGGCGCAGGGCACGCCACCAACCAGCCAGTTGGGGTGGATGTCCTTGCCGCCGAAGATGGTGCGGACCCGCATGATGTCCTTCTGGAAGTCCAGCGCCTCCAGATAGTGGGTCACGGCCATCAGGTCGGCCTCGGGCGGCAGCTTGTAGGCCGGGTTGGTCCAGTAGCCGTTCTTGAACGGCCCCAGCTGGCCGGAGTCCACGAACTTGCGCAGGCGGGTCTGGATGTCGCGGAAATAGCCGGGGGAGCTGTTGGGGTGGTGGGGGGAGACGGCCTGCTGCAGCTCCGACGTCGCCTTGGGGTCCGCCTTCAGGGCGTTGACCGGGTTCACCCAGTCCAACGCGTGCAGGTGGTAGAAATGCACCAGATGGTCATGCACCTGCAGCGACAGCTGCATGATGTTGCGGATGCTGTTGGCGTTTTCCGGGATCTGGATGTTCAGGGCGTTTTCCACCGCCCGGACGGAGGTCAGGGCGTGGGTGCCGGTGCACACGCCGCAGATGCGCTGGGTGAAGGCCCAGGCGTCGCGCGGGTCGCGTCCCTTGAGGATCACCTCAAGGCCGCGCCACATGGTGCCGGTGGACACGGCGTTGCGGATGATGTTGTCGCCGTCGAGGTTGACCTCGCAGCGCATGTGGCCCTCGATGCGGGTGACCGGGTCGACGACGACGCGCTTGCCGCTGGTGTCGAGCTGATAGCCGTTGGGTGTCGCGAGCGTGGGCATCAATCCCGTCCTTCCGTCTTGTCGTTCGCGCCGCCGTTCGAGCGGGCGCGCTTGACCGCGCTGGCCGCGGCATGCACCGCGGCGGCGGCACCGACGATGCCGGCCGCCGTGCCGCCGATCTTGTCGGCGTTGGCCTCGACCCCGAAGCCGTTGATGTCGCTCAGCCGTTCATAGAAGCCGCCCTTGTCCCAGAAGCCGTCCTCGGAACAGCCGATGCAGGGATGCCCCGCCTGGATGGGGAAGCTGAGTCCGCCGTTCCAGCGCACGGTGGAACAGGCGTTGTAGGTGGTCGGGCCCTTGCAGCCGACCTTGTAGAGGCAGTAGCCGCGCCGCGCCCCTTCGTCATCGAAGCTTTCCACGAACTGGCCGGCGTCGAAATGCGGGCGGCGGTAGCATTTGTCGTGGATGCGCTGGGAATAGAACATCTTGGGCCGGCCCTGCATGTCCAGTTCCGGGAAGCGGTCGAAGGTCAGGATGTAGGCGATGACCGCCGTCATGACCTCGGCGATGGGCGGGCAGCCCGGCACCTTGATGATGGGCTTGGCCGGCAGGCCCGGCACCTTGTGGATGGGGGTCGCCTGGGTGGGGTTGGGCCGGGCGGCCTGGACGCAGCCCCAGCTGGCGCAGCTGCCCCAGCTGATGATGGCCTTGCAATGGTCGGCCGCCTTCTTCAGCTGTTCCAGATAGGGCTTGCCACCGATGATGCAGCTCATCCCCTCCTGGTTCAGCGGCGGGTTGCCCTCGCACGCCAGGATAAAGTTGCCGTTATACTTCTCGATGGTCTCATCGATGATGGATTCCGCCTGGAACCCCGCCGCCGCCATGATGGTGTCATCATAGTCCAGGCTGATCATCGACAGGATGACGTCCTTGGCCAGGGGATGGGCCGAGCGGATGAAGCTTTCCGAACAGCAGGTGCATTCCAGGCCGTGCAGCCACAGCACCGGGATGCGCGGCTTGGTCTCCATCGCGGTTTCGATGGCCTGGGCGTAGGACGGGCCCAGGCCCAGCGCCGCCGCCGTCAGGCTGCAGAATTTGGTGAAGCTTCGCCGTGTGATGCCCTGGCGGCGCATCACCTCATAGAACGTTTCCATCGCCATTCCGGCATTTCCTCCAACCTACCCGGCGGGGCTGTCTCGCTCCGCATCGGCATCGTTTGGGGCAAGAAGCATGCCAGGTGAAAGATCGAGGAAACGGAGGGGTTTAGCCGTATCCCCGCCCCACAGAGGGTGGAAAGCGACCTTCCGCTTGCAAGGTAAGTTCGCAACCGGAGCGATGCCCGCGTCAGACCGTTTCCGTCGCCAGCCCCGCGGCGACGTCCCGCAGGCCGTCGAGGAATTCAGCCTGGACGCGGGTCGGTCGCCAGGATGCCCGGGTGGTGATGCCGATGGTCCGACCCAGGCCCCTGGGGCGGGCGATCACCGCCAGCCATCCGGCCTCCGTTTCCGCCATGATCTGATCCGGCGACAGCAATGTCAGGAAATCACCGTCCATCAGCAGATTGCGGATGATCATCACGGATCCGGCCTCGACCGGCGTGGCTGGCAGGGGAAGGCCGGCGGCGCCGAACATCCGTTCCCACGCCCCTCTCAACGGCGTGCCCGGGGCGGAGATGATCCAGGGATAGGCCGCCAGATCGGCGGGATGCGGATCAATCCCCGCCAGGGGGTGGCCGGCGCGGCCGATGACGGCCGGCTCATCATGGAACAAGGGTGCCTGAACCAGGTCAGGCTCCAGCAACGGTTCGCGCAAGGCGCCAATCATCAGATCGATCGCACCATTCCGCAACGGTTCAACCAGCTCCGCCCGCGACCCTTCACCGATCGACACCCTGACCAGCGGATGCCGCCGCAGAAAGTGCGATACGGCCCGGGGCAGCACCCGCGCGCGCGACAAGGGCATCGCCCCGATGGCGATGCGGCGCGTTTCATGCCCCGTGAGGGCCTCCACCTCCGAAAGGCCCGCCTCAAGCTCGACCTTGGCGAGGCGGAAGGCGCGGGCGAGTTGCTCGCCGTATTTGGTCAGGGCCACGACCCTGCCACGGCGTTCGACCAACGGCCGACGCAACAGGATCGCCAAATCGTTCACCGCGCGGTGCAAGGACGCCTCGGGCAAGCCGGTCAGGGCGCTGGCCTTGGCGTAACTGCCGCCGTCGGCCAGCGCCAAGACAGCATGAAGCCGCGACATGGTCACATGCGCGCTGCCGATATGGTCGAGGGCCGCCTGGATGCGCGGCACCAGCAGGTCGGCCGCGGCGGTGGCGACCATGCCATCCCGGCTGCGGTCGAAAAGCGGCGTGCCGATCACCTGCTCCAGCCGCGCCAGCGCCTGCGAGATCGCCGACTGCGTCAGGCTGACCGCGGCGGCGGCGGCGTGCGTCGTTCCCAGGTGCGCGATCTGCGCGACCGCGCGCAGGTGGCGCAGATTCAGGTTCCAGATGTCCATGGGGGAATTCTTATCAGAATCTAATCGGGATGCCACGGTACCTTGCGTGCCCATCCGGCGCTCGGCCGCCGTTCGATCCAGCACAGATTCCATATTCCGGCCAATCAGACACCGACGGCTCCGGCACCACCGCCAGCGAGTATGACAGGGAGGGAGGTCACGGGATTTTATCAACCCGCCGGGAAATTAATCACCCGTAGGGCGTGGTTGCCGCCAGGATGGGTCCCGCGCCGCGATGCGGTCGGCGGCCCCCGCCCATCCCGGCTTTCACCCAAGAGCGGACATGTAAATGGCGCGTATCATCGGTGCGATCGGTACCTCCCATACCCCGACCATCGGCTATGCCTTGGACACGGGCAAACAGCGGGACCCCGCCTGGGCTCCGATCTTCGCCGCCTATGAGCCGTTGAAGGCATGGCTGGCGGAGAAGAAGCCGGACGTCGTGTTCGTGATCTACAACGACCACGTCACCTCCTTCTTCTTCGACCATTATTCCGCGTTCGCCCTGGGCATCGGCGCCTCTCACGCCTGCGCCGATGAAGGGGGGGCGCCACGACCGTTGCCGGACATCGCCGGCTGCCCGGAACTGGCGGCCCACATTGGCGAGCACTTGATGGCCGCCGAGTTCGACATGTCGTTTTTCCAGCGAAAGCCGCTGGACCATGGCTGCTTCTCGCCACTCAGCCTGCTGTACGACACCAAGGACGGCTGGCCGGTCAAGCTGGTCCCCCTGGCGGTGGGGGTGTTGCAGAACCCCGTGCCCAGCGCGCGCCGCTGTTGGAAGCTGGGACAGGCCCTGCGGACCGCCATCGAAAGCTATCCGGAGGATCTGTCGGTGGCCCTCATCGCCACCGGCGGGCTGTCGCACCAGGTGCATGGGCGGCGAGCGGGCTTCAATGACCCGGTCTGGGACCGGCAGTTCGTGGATCTGCTGCTGGATGATCCGGAGACCTTGGTCCGTATGAGCCAGGCCGAGTTGGCGATGCGTGGCGGCTGGGAGGCGTCCGAGGTCGTGATGTGGCTGATCATGCGCGGCGCCCTGGCGGCGCGCCCGGATGTCCTGGCCCGGAATTATTATCTGCCATCCATGACCGGCATCCAGACCTTGCTGCTGGAAAACCGCGCCGGCCTGGCCGACCTGAAGCCGGCGTCCGACCTGGACCCGTCCACGCTGGCGCCGCCATCGTCGCGGCCATTCACCTTGGGCCTCAGCGTCCAGCGCTACGCCCTCAACCGCTTCCTGAACCGGATGATTGAGCCGGCGCACCGCGCGGCCTTCCGCGAGGACGAGGAAAAGGCCCTCGCCACCTCCGACCTTTCACCGGAAGAGCGGGACCTGATCCGTCGCCGTGACTGGAGCGGCCTGATCGCCCACGGGGCCATTTTCTTCGGGCTGGAAAAATTGGCCGCCGTGTTGGGGCTGCCGAACGCCGTGGTCTATGCCCACATGCGCGGCGAAACGCTGGAGCGGTTCCAGGCCAGCCGCAATGCCCCCGGCGCCCTCTATTCCGTCGGCGGCCGGCACGACCTCGATCCGGACGCCGGCCGCTAGAGGCGGCCGGCCGCGAAATCACTTCGCCGCTGATGGAAGCCCGGTGGACCCTCGTCACCTACCCTGCGCGCGCAGGGCGTGATCCAGGCGGGGGAACACCCGTCGGGCGTTGCCCTCATAGACCGCATGGCGGTCCTCAGGCGACAGGCCCAGCGCATCGACATAGCGCTTGGTATCGTCGAAATAGTGCCCCGTTTCCGGATCGACACCCCGTACCGCCCCCACCATTTCCGACCCGAACAGGATGTTCTTGAGGTCGATGACCTGGAACAGCAGGTCGATGCCGGGCTGGTGATAGACACAGGTATCGAAATAGACGTTCCGCATGACATGCTCCGCCAGGGCCGGTCGCTTCAGCATGTCGGCCAGACCGCGGTAGCGCCCCCAGTGATAGGGCACCGCGCCGCCGCCGTGCGGGATGATCAGGCGCAGATCGGGGAAATCACGGAACAGGTCACCTTCGATGAACTGCATGAACGCCGTGGTGTCGGCACTGATGTAGTAGGCGCCGGTGGCGTGGAAGGCGGGGTTGCACGACCCCGACACATGGATCATGGCCGGCACGTCCAACTCCACCATCTTCTCGAAGAAGGGATACCAGTACCGGTCATAAAGCGGCGGCGCGCTGAAATGCCCGCCCGAAGGATCGGGGTTCAGGTTGCAGCCGACGAAGCCCATGGCCACGCAACGCTCCAGCTCCGCGATGGATGCGTTCAGGTCCATGCCCGGCGACTGCGGCAACTGGCAGACGCCGATGAAATTTTCCGGATAGAGGTCCACCACCCGCTTGATCAGGTTGTTGCATTCCGCGGCCCAACGCCGCGACAGGGCGGCATCGCCCACATGGTGGCCCATGGCCGAGGCGCGCGGACTGAAGATGGTCATGTCGGCGCCCCGGTCCCGCAGCAGCTTCAGCTGGTTGCTCTCTATGGTCTCGCGGATCTCGTCATCGCTGACCGCCACACCAGCCGGCGCCGGCAGGGTCGGATCCGCGAAGTGGGCCACCTGGGCGTCGCGGAAGGTGTTCAGCGCCTTGGGCGCCGTGGTGTAATGGCCGTGACAGTCGATGATCAGGGGATGTTCAAGGCTCATGGCGTAAGCTCCTGCCGGACGGCGTCCAGCATCGTGGCGAGATCGGGACTGTCGGCGGCATCGCCGAACCGGGCGGCCCAGCGCTGGACCTGGGCGGTGGCGGCGGCCATGCCGGGAGCCAGGCCGCTGGCGGCCACGGTGGCGGCCGCCTCTTCCATCTCTTCCGCCCGGCGCACGCCGTGCCGCAGGGCGCGGGACATCATATAGCGGGCGTGCCCCGGCCAATCAGGATGGGGCAGCACGTTGCCCAGGCTGGCCAGGATGGTGTCCTCAACCCCGTAATGACGGGCGGCCAGGAAGGCCTCGATCACCAGGGCCTCCATGCCCTTGACCAACACGCTGCGGCACAGCTTGGTCGCGGCCGCCCGGCCCGGCACGGCGCTGTGGAAGCATGCCCCGCTGAAACCCAGGGCCTGCGCCACCGGCACGAACGCCTCGGCATGCGGTCCTCCCAGCAGCAGGGGGGACGCCATTCCTTTCGGATGGATGGGCGACATCACGGAGACCTCGACATAGCGCCCGCCGGCCCCATCCACAGCCTCCGCCGCCGCGATCTTCTGGGATGGCGAGGCGGAGTTGAGGTCCATGTACCAGGCGCCCACGGCCAGATGCGGCGCAACCGCCCGCGCCACGATGGCGGTCTGCGCCGCGGTGACCGCGGAAATCACAAGGTCAGCGCCCGCCACCGCCGCGACCGCCGTGCGGCAGCCCTGGTCGGGCAAGGGCGCGGCGACGGCGTCGAACAGGCGATCATAGATGCGCAAGGCGCGACCATTGCCAAGCGGCCCGGCCAGGGCCTGCCCGACCTCGCCGAAGCCGATCAGGGCGACACGAACCGGGATCATACGAAGACCTCCCCCACCATCAGCTTGCGCGCGGTCCGCAGCAAGGCGGAGCGAATGACGCGACCCTCAGTCCCTGTGGCCGCCACCTCCATCCGTACGGTGAAAAAGCCGGTGGGGTGCTCGATATCCAGGTCGACGATGCCAGGGTCGACGGGCGGAAACAGGCCAGCCGCCACCGTGCCCGGCAAGACCCCGGCGGTGGCGACGCTGACGGCGCCAAAAACGCCGATGGCCTCATGCACGCGGTGGGGAATGAAGGTGCGGGTGGCGATGGCGCCGCCCAGCCGCGGCGGGGCAATCAGGGTGATCTTGGGCACCGACTTGGCGGCCACGTCGCCGAGGTTCATGAGGGGACCGGCAGCCAGCCGGATACGTTCCACCCGGGCGGTCAGTTCGCCATCGGCCTCCAGTTGGGCCGGTGTCTCATGACCGCTCTTTCCCAAATCCGCCGCGTTGACCACGATGACGGGCATGCCATTGTCGATCAGGGTGACGGGCACACCGTCGATGACATCCGTCGGCCGCCCAGTGGGCAGCAGGGCACCGCAGCTCGACCCCGCCATCTCCAGGAAATCGATGGGGATGCCGGCGGCCGTGCCCGGCACGCCGTCGATGCGCGTGTCACCCTCATAGCGCACCTTCCCACCCGGCGTGGGCACATGGGCCACGGCGCGGCTGCCGGTGTTGACCAGGAAGATGCGCACCGGCGTGACACCGTCCTGCGCCGGCATCAGGCCCCGCTCAATGGCATAAGGCCCGACGGCGGCCAGGATGTTGCCGCAGTTCTGCTGGTCGGTGACGATGGCCTTGTCCGGGAAGACCTGAAGGAACAGGTAGTCCACATCGGCATCCGGCCGGGCGGAGCGCGAAACGACGGCGATCTTGGATGTCAGGGGATGGGCGCCCCCCATGCCGTCGATCTGACGGGGATCGGGGGAACCCAGGGCGCGCAGCAGCAGGGTGTCGCGGGCGACGGTGTCCCAGGGCAGGTCGTCCTTCAGAAAGAACAAGGCCTTGGACGTGCCGCCGCGATAGACGCTGCAGGGAATGGCGGTCTGCATGGGACTACCAAGCCTCCGGCAACCGGTCGACGTAGCGCAGGCCCTTGGCAGCCAGCTTGTCCCGCATGCCATAGAGATCCAGGCCCAGTTCACCCTGCTGGAACCGTGCGCGGTTGGTGGCCTCTTTCGCTGCGCGGATCTCGGCCCTGGCCAGGATGTCCGCAACGGAATGCCGGGGCACCACCACCACCCCGTCATCATCCGCCACGATCACATCGCCCGGATTGACGCGGGCGCCGGCACAGACGACGGGCACGTTGATATTGCCCAGCGTTTCCTTGACCGTGCCCTGGGCCGACACGCATTTCGACCACACGGGGAATTGCATCGCCGTCAGGTCGGCGATGTCGCGGACACCGGCGTTGATCACCAACCCGCGCACGCCCCGCGCCGTCAACGCCGTCGCGAACAGGTCGCCGAAATAGCCGTCGTCGCAGGGGCTGGTGGGCGTCACCACCAGGATATCGCCCTCCCGGCAATGCTCGATGGCCACATGGATCATCCAATTGTCACCGGGCGCCACCTCACACGTCACCGCCGACCCGGCAACGCGCACCGGGCGGTAGATGGGCCGCATATACGACGCCATCAGACCGGTACGGCCTTGCGCCTCATGCACCGTGGCGACCCCGAAGCGGGCGAATTGATTAATGATCGCGAGGTCTGGACGATCAATGGCGGTGACGACGATACCCATGGCTTGCACTCACATTGCGTGGACCGCCGGTATGCTATGGGTTCCGCCAGCACCATGGTTATGAGAAGCTCTGCCTGATCGATAAGATTTTGCTAGGGTTCCAGCGGCTGGGAACAGAGCCTTTGCCCGCCCGACCGACCGGAACGCCCCTTGATTCGACAAAGGAAGCCATTGGCGCGAAAGCGCCTCGTCGGGGGTCGAGACTCTTCTCGCGCGAGGAATCGTTACCGGATGGCCGAGACGCCATCCGACAATTCCGCGGGTGGCGGCTCGGTGGCGGAGCCATCGAGCCCGGTCCGGCCAGGCCGGACGTGCCCGCGATACGTTTATCGAAATCGCGTCAAAAACCCCCGCTTTCTTAGCAATGGTATCCTTGACGACTACCGGGCTTCGCGGAGACGCAGGCCATCCGCGAGTAAAGCGACCATCCGTTCCACTTGTTTGGGATCACGGCTCCCGGACAGCGACAAGCGGGCCACAGCACCGAGCAGATCATCCGCCGCGACATCGGAACGAACCTGCCCGGCGGCGATCCCTGACGCCAACAGGGATTGAAGCGCGGGCTGAAGCCGAAGCTCGAAATGTCCCGGCAGCGCTTCGTAAGCTGCGTCGCCGGAATGCAGGGCGCTGGCCAGCCCGCGCTTGGTTGCGAAGAATGCCGCAAAGCGTTGCATCCACTGCGACAAGGCCTCGAATGCGAACCGGCGCCGAAAGGGAGCCCCAAGCTTGATCGCGCTCAATAGCCTGATAAATCAGCGAAAAGCCGGAGACTAAGCTGTGAATCGGCGCCAAGGTGGATCTAGACAAAAATCCAGGAACATATTGAAAAATCAATAAGAAAGCAGGTCCTTCGGCACCAATCCACACCGATTCATAAAATGGACATCTCAGGCAAAATTTCTCATCCGGCTGGATCTGCCCTGATATTTTCATGATTTGCCATATAAGAAAAAATTTTGCCGTTCTGCCTAAACTGGAATAATGTGGCTTCATCTCAGCATGACGGGAATGAAAATAGCCATGGGACGACGGTCGGAATTCCTCGGCCATCCGCGCGGTCTGCTGGTTCTGGCGGGAACGGAACTGTGGGACCGCATCTCCTTCAGCGGGATGCAGGCCATCCTGGTGCTTTATATGGTGGAAAGGCTGTTTTTGCCCGAACACGTCGCCAACATCGTCGGTTTCGTTACACTTCGGCGCACCATCGAATATGCCACTGGCGCCTTGACGCCCCAGGGCCTGGCCACACAAATCTTCGGCCTCTACGTGGGCCTGACCTACCTCACCCCGGCGGCAGGCGGCTTCGTTGGTGATCGTGTTCTCGGGCGGTCGCGTTCAGTCATACTCGGGGCATTGCTGATGACTGCGGGCCATTTCTGCATGGCATTCGAAGCCTCGTTCCTCCTGGCGCTATTGTTGTTGATTGTTGGCGCCGGCTTTCTTCGCGGAAATCTTACCCCCCAAGTGTCCGAACTTTATCCGCTTCAGGATAAGCGGCGGAGCGTGGCCTTTCAGATTTATTTCAGCATGGTCAGCATCGGCGCTTTCGTTGCCCCCTTGGTGACCGGCCTATTGGCTCAAACCTATGACTGGGACATGGCGTTCGGCTTCGCAGGCGTCGGCATGCTGGTTGGCCTAATCGTCTACGTCGGCGGATACCGGACCTTGCCGAGAACGGCGCCGCCACGAAATTTCGCCGCGCGCCGCCAGCTCACCCCTGCGGAGCGCCGGGTGGTAATTTCACTGCTGGCCATCTTGCCCAAAGCAACGCTCTTTTGGGTCGCCCAGGCTCAGATCTGGAACACCTACAATCTTTGGGTCCGCGATCATGTGAATCTTCAATTAGGCAGCCTGACCGTTCCGGTTCCCTGGCTACAGGCTCTCGATGGGCTTGCCGCCCTCGTCACCTTGCCTGCGCTATTGCTGCTGTGGCGCTGGCAAGGTCGGAAGGGCCGTGCGCCGGACGACTACAAGAAAATGGTGGTGGGGTTATTTCTGTTCGCCGCGTCAGTCGGCATATTGGCCGCCGCCCAGGCCCTGACGGGAGCCAGCGGAAAGATCCCGCTAATCGTCCCTGTGGCCTTCCATTTCGCTTCGAACGTCGCCTGGCTCTATTTCGCGCCCAGCGCCAACTCACTGTTCGCCAGCACGGCACCAGCATCCCTGCGGGGAACCCTGACTGGGACCTACACCCTGTCGATGTTCTTCGGCAGCATCATCAGTGGCCGCCTCGGCGGGCTGTATGAAACGCTCTCGCCGACGGCCTTCTGGTGCATCCACGCCGCCCTGGCGGCGTTGGGTGGCCTATGGCTGTGGTCCAGCGGCAGCCATCTTCGCAAACATTCCCTTATCTCGAACGACGGAAAACCGCATCATGCTGCTGCACCTGTCGACGTGGCCTGAGATCCGCGACGCGTTGGAGCGGTCGAAAACCATTGTCATTCCCATCGGCTCGACAGAACAGCATGGGCCGACCGGGCTGCTCGGGACTGATTGGCTGTGCCCGGAAATCATCGCCCATGAAGCGCACCAAAGCGGCGCGGACATTCTGGTCGGCCCGACGATCAATGTCGGCATGGCCCAGCACCACCTGGGATTCCCCGGTTCCCTCACCCTGCGTCCCTCCACCTTCATGGCGGTGATAGGTGACTGGGTGCGGTCACTGACCCTTCACGGCTGGAACAGGATATATTTTCTCAACGGCCACGGCGGCAACATACCAACGATCCAGGCGGCCTTCTCGGAACTCTATGCGGAAGCCAGCCTCGCCGGACGCCCTGCTTCATTCGCCCTCAAGCTGGGGAACTGGTGGGAACTTCCGGCCGTCGCCGAGGTGATCGCACGCCACTATTCGACCGGCCACGGCAGCCATGCGACTCCCTCGGAAATCGCGATCACCCAGTGGGCGTATCCTCATGCGGTAAAGCGGGCCGACTACACTCCCCGGATTGCGGGGGCCGGCCCGATCCGCGATGCTGCGGATTTCCGGCTCCGCCATCCGGATGGGCGCATGGGCTCCGACCCCGGTCAGGCCACCCCCGAAATCGGAGGTCTGCTGGTTCAGACCGCGGTTCAGGGTCTGCTGGCCGCCATTGCCGCGTTTGGCCGCGAATGATCCCGAGGGGCGGCCTCAATAAATGGCCCTGATCAGCTCCGGCTGAGCGGCCGTGACACTCAGCTGGACCATCTTGAAATCGGGATCAAGTTCCAGATTGCGGTGAAGATACCCATCCAGGGACCGCCAAGCCGGATGATCAACGCGTGTCCAGAATCTGAGCCGGATCTGCCATCCAGATCCGGACCCAGCGGTGGCGTTCGATGACTGGAAAACTCCTGACCTTGGCTCGCGCGGGCACCCTTTCCTGGGCGGGCGCACTGACGCATTGGCCGGTCCGGTCGAACAACAACCCGTGATACGGGCAGCGAATGCGGTCGCCGCCGTTCTCCACCCTTCCGAGGGAGAGCTTGGCTCCCCAGTGGCAACAGCGGTTCTCCAGCGCAGCGATATTCCCGGCGTCCGTGCGCCAGAAGACTAGCGGAATATTGATGATGGTTCTCGACAGTAATCCCCCGCTCGGGATCTCGTCATCCATGCCGCAACATACCAACAATTTTTCAGGTACATCGCGCTACTCCAGCGCTTGGGCCCGCCGTGAGGCGATCCGCCCCAGCATCACCCCCAAACCCAGGGCCAATCCTTGGACGACGACCGGCAGCCCCCATTCGGCCAGCCGCGCCAGCCCTGCCCCCGCACGACGCGGCCCGCCCGCGCCGGGGTGACCTTTCCGTCATCGAGCGCGGCCCCCCCGTTCACGAAGACGTACTGCACACCCGTCGCCAGCTGCTGTGCGTTGGCGAAGGTGGCGTGATCCTGGATGGTGGCGGGGTCGAAAACGACGACGTCGGCGAAATAGCCCTGCTTGAGCAAACCCCGGTCCTTGAGAGACAGGTTCGCGGCCGGCAATCCCGACAACCGGTGGATTGCATCCTTCAGCGGCACGATCTTTTCATCGCGGACATAGTGCGCCAGAACCTTGGCAAACGTGCCGTAGGCCCTGGGATGCTGGGCCGACCTCAGGAACACGCCCTCAGGCGCGGTGGCTGCCTCGTCCGACGCGAAACTGACCCACGGCTGCGCGATTTCCTTGCGCACATTATCTTCCGACATCACGGTATAGGCCACGCCGATCCTGCTGCCATCCTCGATCACCAGGTCGATCACGGCCTCTTCCGGGCTTACGCCGCGCGCCTTCGCGACCTCGGCAAGGGTCTTCCCGGTCAGGGGCTTCAGCTTCTCGTTCTTGAACTGCAACAGCAACGCGCCTTCTGGCCCGGATGCCACCAGGGCGCTTTCAAAACCTGGCGGCGGGTTCTGCATTTCCTTCACCACCCGCGCCCGCGCCTCGGGGTCCTTGAGGCGTGCGATCCAGGCCTCCAGTCCGCCGTCCAGCACCCAATGCGGCATCGCCGCATCAAACCCGGTCGCGCCGGCGGTGTAAGGATAAAGGTCGGCGGTCAAGCGGACGCCTGCGGCCCTGGCGCCTTCGATTTTGCCCAGCGCGGCGTCCAGTTTCGACCAATTGGCCTTTCCCGCCACCTTGAGATGATAGACCTCCGCCGGTGCGCCGGATGCCTTGGCGATGGCAATGGTTTCATCCAGTGCGCCCAGCAGGTCGTTCCCCTCGCTGCGCATATGGGTGATGTAGATCCCGCCGCAGCGCCCGGCTTCCGTCGCCAACGCGATCAGCTCCGGCGTCTTGGCGAAGGTGCCGGGGGCGTAGATCAGCGCCGACGAGACGCCAAGCGCGCCATCCGTCATGGCCTGGCGCACCAATTCCTGCATCCGCCCCAACTGCTCGGAACCCGGCTGTACGTCCCCCTCGCCAAGAACATAGTCGCGAACCGTCGCCGCCCCCACCATCGAGGCGATGTTCAAGGAAATGCCCTTCTTTTCGAGGGTTTGCAGATAGTCGCCCAGGCTCCGCCACGTGATGGGGAATTTGGTGTCCCCCTGGCGCTGCCGGTCGCGCTCCGCCATGGCGTCCGACAGCGGGCCCATGGATGTACCCTCGCCCGTGACCTCAAGCGTCACACCCTGGACCAGGTCGCTCTCCCCGCGGCCGTCCACCAGCAGACTTTCCTGCGCCTGGCTCAGCATGTTGATAAAGCCGGGAGATACGGCCCGGCCCCGCGCGTCGATGACACGCTTGGCCGTCATCGCCTGATGCGGACCAACATAAGAGATCCTGTCCTGATCGATCGCCACGTCGCCGACATACGGCTCACCGCCCGTGCCATCGTAGATCGTGCCCCCCTGAATAAGCACGTCGTGCTGGGCGGGCGAAGCGGAAGAAGGCCCGGCGGCGGCGCAAAGAGACAGCGCAAGAACGGATGTTACGGCAAGATTCTGCTTCATGGGCGCCCCTTGAATGCATCGACGCGCTTCGCGCTGGGTCGGCAAGGTGGATTCGGCCGCACGTTGGCGGCGAAGACCAGACCAAGTTGCCATGTTGGAAAATTACGTTCAAGTAGAAAATATTTTGCAAATATGGATATTTACACCCAATATACCCCGGCGCCCGGTCTTGATCCGACGCCCCCTCAGAATACAAGGAAGAGATAATGAAACCGCCGCACCTGTCCCCTTTCCAGGAAGCCGGAGGGCTTGTTTACATCTCCGGTCAACTTCCCTTCGATGCAGACGGAAAAATATCCGGCGCCGGCGTCGCTGAACAGACCACACAAGTGCTTCAAAATATCGACCGCGTTCTCGGCTCGATCGGGCTTGAACGCTCCAACATTGTGAAGACGACTGTCTGGTTACGGCCGGACGCCGACTTCACCGCGTTCAACGACAGCTATGCGGCCTTCTTCGGGGAGCATCGTCCCGCCCGGTCGACGGTCCTCAGCGGTCTGGTCCTGGCGGCGGCAACCGTCGAGATCGAAGCGATCGCCTGCCGTTAGCCTGCCCGACAGCCTCCGGGAGGGAGCGCAATGCCTCCGGCAATGCGCTCCGTTCCGCCCACCTACACCCGGTCGATCACAATTTCCTGCGCACCTTCCCACAGTGTCCGACGCCCCAGCTCCGGCAGTTGATGCAAGCCATCGGTGACGGTCAGGAAATGATTGCCGGCCAACTGTCCGAGCTTGCTTGCGAACTGGACGGCACCATAGGCCAGAAGGATTTCAGCTTCGCTGTATCCGCCGGGATAGAAGAGGAATTGCCCGGGCATCGGATAGCTGGTGGCGTTTTCCACCGGGAAGCTCAGCGCGGTTTCGCCAAGGGGGATCCAGCAGCCTTCGCCACTCCAGCGAACGTGGATCAGTTTCGTCCGGTAGGGCAACAGGGTGCGAAAATAGGCGCTCGTCTTCGGCGCCAGATCCGTTTCCAGCCGCGCGCCGAAACTGAAAGAACCGGCAATGATCTTCATATGGGTCATGACCATCCCTCCACTCAGCGCTTCCGCGCCATCATATCCACGACCGCCTGCACGATCACCTCCGGGCGGTCGTGCACGACATCGTGCGAACTGCCTTGCGCCGAAACCAGCTGGCGATTGGGGGCGCCGCCGGCGAACCGCGCATGCGCATCCCGCCACCATTGGGCATCCGCCGGGGCGTCGAACGGCGTCTTTTCAGAGACGATGACGACGGCCGGCACCGCCGCGGGCCAGACGGCCTTGTGAAACGCGCGCGAGGTCTCAGCGAAGGAATCGGCCAGGGCCAAAAGCTGGCGTCCCTGCGGCGTCGGGCTCTGCGCCTTCAAGGCCGCGATCATGGGAGCGTATGACGCCATCTGGCGGTCGATCACGTCGTCGGTGAAAAAGTCGGGGACGTTGGCGTCCACTAGGACGGCGCCGGCAATCCAGTCGGGATGGCGTCCCGCCAGATATGTGGCGATCTCTCCGGCCAGGGAGTGCGACACCAGGATCACGCCATGGGTGGCGCCGAGGGCACGCAGCCCGTTCTCCAGGTCCTCCGTGGCGCCCTGAACGCTCCACGGCCCGGGAACCTCGTCGCTGGCCCCGGACCCCGCACGGTCATAGCTTATGATCCGGGCGCCGGTACGCCGGGCCAATTCAGGCACCAGGGCATCCCAGTAGTAGGCGTCCAGGCCGCCTCCCGCGTCCAGGACGATGACGGGCCCGTGCGCCACGTCCTGGCCAGGCGCGGGATGCGCCGGGAAGATGTGAAACGCGGTGTTGTGCCCCGCGCGCGCGATCAGGCGGGTGGCGGGTTCGTCCGCCCGGGCCGGAACGGAAACCAGAGGCGCCAGGCACAGGCAGAGACCCAACCACGCGGCTTTCGTTATTCTCATTCTTTTCTCCCAGATGACATTGGCTTCCGAGCCCGCCCGGAAGGCTTCCGCAGGGAACCGCGTCAGAACTTGGCATCAAGCGAGAGGCCGATGGTCCTCGGCTGAAGCACCGTCGCCTCTATCTGCGTCAGGGCGCCCGTCGCCTGGTTGACCAGCGGCGTGTAGGAAAGATAGGCGTGCCGGTCGGTCAGGTTCTTGGCAAAGATCTGCAGGGTGTACCGGTCGTTCGAAACGCTGACGTTCATGTCCAGCGCGCCGTACCCGGGAATGACGCGGGCATCGTACGCGTGGTTCACATCGGAATACCGGTCGCCCGTCAGACGCAGGCCGGCGCCGACGGCGCCCATCCACCCATCCGCCAGGTCATGGCTGTAGGTCGCCCGCAGCGAGCCGCTCCACCGAGGAACGTTGGGCAGCCTGTCGCCGCTGAGACCGCTGATCGCCGCGACATCCTCGGTGAGGACGGAGTCGACGAAGGAAAAGGTGGCATCGAGCGTCAGGCCGTCTATCGGCCGAACGGAGGCGTTCGCCTCGATCCCTTGGCTTTTCGCCGATCCACCGTTCAGGATGTAGTTGAACCCGGAACCGTTCGATAACAGCTGGATGTCGTTCCAGTCGATATAAAACGCGTCGATGTCAAAGAGAACACGGTTGTCCAGGAACTGTGACTTGAGGCCAACTTCGTAGTTGGTCAGGGTGTCGGAAGCGAAGGTCGGGGCCACGCCCGCGATGGCCAGGTTGGGGCCGCCCGGCTGGTACCCGCTGGCAATGCGGATGTAGGCCATCACCTTGTCGGTTATGTGATAACGCCCGCCGACGCTGTAGGTCGCGACCCCCTCATGCGATTTCTGACCGAGCAAGCTAATCGGATCGATGATGGATCCGCTGCCATATTCACCGAAGGTCTGGTGGTTTTCGGAGTACCGCACCCCCGCCAGCAGGTCCAGCCGGTCGGTGGCATGGTAGGTCACGGTGCCGAAACCGGCATATTCGGTATAGGTCGACGGCAATTGGCCCGTGAACAAGGGATCGAGTCCGGGAATGGGCTCACCGTCCATGGTCAGGGCGCTTGGCGACTGGAAGTTCTTGGAGTCCTCGTGCGTTGCGAAAAGGCCGGCCTGCCACTCCAAGGTCACGCCGGGATGCGACTGCAGCCGGATCTCTTGCGTATATTTGCGAAGATGCAGCCGGTAATCGTAGGCGGAAGTACCGGCCGGAATACCGAACGCGGGGAAAGCCACGCCGTATGTGTAGGAGGCATCCTGCGTCTGGCTAGTCCGCGTATTCGTGTAGCTGGACGAGGAGATCAAATCCGCCCACGGCATCGTGTATTCCACCGCCAGCGAATAATATTGGATTTCCTTGTTAAAGGGTTGGTCGGTCAAGTTATTGTCGGTGCGCGAACCACCCAGCGGCTGCAGGGTATTGGGATCCAGGGCGGTGTTGGCATCGCCGTCCGCATCCACTTTCTGGTAAAGCGCGTTCAACTTGACCAACAGATCGTCGTTCGCCTGCCAAACCAGTCCCAGGCGGGCGCTCTGCTGCTTGACGCCATTCTCGTCGCGTCGGCCGGTTTGGCTATTGTCAATGAAGCCGGGCGTATCCTGCTGGGAATAACTGGCGGTGAAGCCCAGCACACCGCCCACGATGGGCCCGCTGAGCATCCCTCGGAAGCCACCGCCGGGCTTGCTGGCGCCGGATACAGCGGAAACGTCGCCGCCGACGCGGGCTTCGAACGTATCGAGCGACGGCGTGGTCAGCACATATTTCAAAAGGCCGCCCATGGAACTAGCACCATAGAGGGTGCCTTGTGGCCCCCGGAGCACCTCCAGCCGCTGCACGTCATAGGGTAGCAGGTCGAGGGCGAATGCATTGCCGCCGCCATAGGTGGAACTGCTGCCCACCGGCGCATCGTCGATGTAGGTGGCCACGGTCGCGCCCCGCCCGATGGGGGCGATGCCGCGCATGCTGATGGTCGTCTGCCCGGGGGAACCGGCGGAGTCGATTTGCAACGCCGGCACATACGCCCCGATGTCCGTCAACTGCGTCGCATGCAGATCGTGCAGCATTTGGCTCGACACCGCGCTGACCGCGGCGGGAACATCCTGAATGTTCTCGCCGCGCTTCTGCGCGGTCACAATGATCTCTTCCAATTGCCCGCCTCCGGACTCTTGCGAAAAGGCGGAGAAAGAAAAAGATAGTGCAAGCACAGCACAGCTTGCTGTCAGTAGAACTCGACGTGAAATCCCTGTCCCGTTGCTCATTTTTTCGTCCTTGTTTGGTGTGCGTCAGCAATGCACTGCGTCCTGGTCGCCTCTCCCGGTGGCCGGCCACGGAAAACGCTCCGACGCCGTAGTACGGCCGGGTTTATCCATTCGGCCGATTATGTGGTGATCCCGATATCTATTTGCGGTTTCACCCTTTTCTTCTCCATCTTGCCGTCGCTGTTTCATGCCGGGTGCCGGCGACAGGGCCCTAGCGCAGCCGCGCCGGTGAGATGTCATCGGCGCACAGCCCGAATGGCGCCGAACCCTGGTCGCGCCACCGTCCCAGCACCAAGTCCGCGGCCATGGCGCTCAGTGCCGGCGCGGTCTGGATGCCGTAGCCACCCAAGGCCGCCATCCAGAAAAAGCCAGGCTGCAACCCGTCGAAACCGACCACCGGGGAGCGATCCCGCACGAAGGAGCGCAGACCGGCCCATTTGCTCCGGATGCGGCGAACCTCCAACGTTGTCGCGGTCTCAAGCCGATCGATGGCGATGGCGATGTCCATCTCGTCGGGCTGGGCGTCGCAGGGGGCCGTAAGGGTTTCATCCGCCGGGGAAAGCAGCAGCAACCCGGCATCGGGCTTCATGTAGAAACGTTCCTCGACATCGAGGACCATGGGCCAATGGTCCGACGTCGCATCGCGCGGCGGTTCGATCAAGGCGGCAGTGCGGCGCCGCGGTTCCAGCCCGATGTCCTGCGCCCCCGCCAGGCTGCCCACCTCACCCGCCCAGGCCCCCGCCGCGTTGACGATGATTGCGGCGCGAAAGGTTCCGACGGCACTGTGAACGATCCAGCCCTTGGCATCCCTTTGGATATCCGTGACCCTGGCCGCGGTGCTGAGGCCACCGCCCCCTCGCTTCAAAGCCCTCAAATAACCGTGGTGCAATTCATGCACCTCGATATCGGCCGTACCGCGATCAACCACCGCCCCCAGCAATCCTTCTGGTCGCAAAACGGGGCACAGGCCGAGCGCCTGGTCCACCGTCAGCGCCTCGACCTCCGTGCCCGGCACCGCCTGCCGGACGGCATCGTCAAACGCCACCTGCTGCCCCACTTGGCCGATGATCAGGACAGGGCGCGGCTTCAGAAGGGGAACCGAACAGAAGCCCGGCGGCGGAGAAGCCAGGAATGACCGGCTGGCCCGCGTCAAGGCGCGGATTGCCGTATTGCCATAGGTCTCCGAAAAGAGTGCGGCAGACCGGCCGGTGGAGTGATAGCCCGGCTGCTCCTCCATCTCCAGAACGTGGACACGGGCATGTTCCGAGAGGTGCGCCGCGATGGAGGCGCCGGCAATGCCGCCGCCGATGACCAGGATGTCACACATATGGTCTGTCATAGGCATTCCTATTGCGCGCCCCCCTGAAAGGAGACGCGACTAAAGATCATGGACCCATGGCCGCCCTATCTCCCCCGAGGGGCCGCGCGGCCAGTTCACTGCATGTCTGGAAAACGACCCGGGGATTGTGCCACGGAAATTCCCTGAATTGGAATATTTTCTCTTATTATCGGTCAATTTATCTGTTTTGGAAAATTTCTCTGGCGCCTCGCCTCGTCACCCGTCCTGTTGGCCGACCCGCAGGACGATGCCTGGGCGCCCCCGTCCCGCCAATCCGGCAGCGCGGGAACTGAAGACGCAATTGATTTGCCATGCTCGCCAAAAGACCAAAAAATTGTTATTTTGTGCGATCTTTAGTGACGTGAGCGTGAGAAATGACGAACATGGCCAAGCCCGGCGCGATGCTCAAGGCCCTGCGGCAGCAGAAAGGCTGGAAACTATCGGATGTCGCGGAGAAAACGGGCTTTCCTGTTTCCACATTGTCAAAAATCGAAAATGACAAGGTGGCGCTGACCTATGACAAGATCGCCCGTATCAGCAAGGGCATGAACGTCGACATCGGAGTCTTCTTCGCGGAGGAGACGCCGCCGCCCACCGTCACGCTGACGACCGGGCGCCGCAGCATCGTCCGAAAGGGCGAGGGCCGCGTCATCGAAACGGACAACTACGTCTATCGTTTCGTCGCGACCGACCTGCTGAGCAAGAGGTTCGTGCCCATCTTCGGCGAATCACACGCCCGATCCATGGAAGAGTTCGGCGAGATGATCCGCCACACGGGTGAAGAGTACACCTATGTCATCGAAGGCACGTTGGAACTGCACACCGATCTCTACGCCCCGGTGCGGCTGGAGGCAGGGGATTCCATCTATTTCGACAGCGGCATGGGCCACGCCTATATCGATGTCGGCGACACGCCCTGTCGCACCTTGACCATCTGCTCGGGTGAGGAATCCCTGTTGATGACGGCGCATCAGAAGGAGGCCGGCTCCTCAAGAGAAACGGTGGAGACCCCTCCCCCGCCGCCAACCGTGAACCGGGCGCGCAAGCGCCGGCCCCCTCAGGACTGATCCCCTCCCCTCCTCAAGCCACGCCGGGCAAAAGTCCCGTCAGCCGCGCCAGCAGCGCTTCCGCGGACGGGGCCTTCACATGACCATAGCCACGCACGTCCAAGGGCGCGCCGGCGACGGCCACGGCGGCATCCAGGGTATCGGCCGTCACGGTGGCGATGACGTTTTCCATGACCGCCAGATAGGTATCGCGGAGCGATCGCTCGAGCCGGCGCTCCGGGGTCCGGCCGAACAGGTCGAACGGGCCCTCCCGCAACCCCTTGAGAGCGGCCAGCAGGCGAAACACCGGCATTACCCAGCCGCCAACCGTTATCTTGCGCGGCAGCCCCGTGTGGGGATCCATAGGCGCGAACAGGGGCGGCGCCAGATGGAACCGGAGGGCGCGCACATCCTGGAATTCGCGCGACAATGCCGCGCCAAAGCGCCCGTCGGCGTAAAGTCGCGCCACCTCATACTCGTCCTTGTAGGCCATCAGCTTGTAAGCTGCCCGCGCCACAGCCCAGACCAGATCGTCACCGCCGGCCAACGCCGCCGCCGCCCGCCGGGCGGCGTCGACCAAAGCGGCGTAGCGCGCGGCATAGGCCTGGTTCCAGTACCGGGTCAGGTCCGCCGTCCGTATTTGGACGAACGTCTCCAGGGTCGGCGGCGCTTCCAGCGGCGGCGTGTCGCCACTGGAAACGGCGGCGCGCCGGCCGGCGGCGAACGCCTTCAGGTTGGCTGAAACGGCCTTGCCGTTGAGCGTGATGGCCTGCTCGATCGTGTCCAGCGTCAGGGGGATGCCGCCCAGCTGCCAGACGTAGCCCAGCATGAGCATGTTCGCCGATATCGAGTCCCCCAGGAGGGCTTCGGCCAGCCTGGTCGCAGGCACCAGCCGCACCTCATCCCCCGCTGCGGCCGCCAGGACCGCAGTCAATCGGCCTTGGTCGATAGTCTGGTCGCGGTGGACCTGGAAGGCCGCGGTGGCCGTCATGTCCGCGTTGCCGGCGATCAGGGTGCCGGGGGCCACGGTGCTCAAGCATTCCGGCTGCACCGCGGCGATCAGGTCGCACGCCAGCACAAGGTCGGCCTGCCCGGGCCCCACCTTGGCGGCCAGCGTCTCCGCTACGTCGCGGCTGAACCGGACATGGCTGAAGACGGCCCCACCCTTCTGACTAAGGCCCGTCATGTCGAAAAGGCTGACCCCTAGGCCAGCGATCCGGGCCGCCATGCCGAGGATGGCGCTGACCGTCACCACGCCCGTGCCCCCGATGCCGGCGATCACCATGTCGAAGCGATCACCCAAGTCCGGGAGCACCGGGGGCGGGGGAAGCGGCATGTCCGCCACCGCCGTGGCCGACCGTCGTGGCCGGCCGCCCTCGATCGTGACGAAGGAGGGACAGAAACCCTTCAGACAAGAGAAGTCCTTGTTGCACGCCGACTGGTCGATCTTGCGCTTGCGCCCCAGGTCGGTCTCCAGCGGCTGAACGGCCATGCAGTTCGACTGGGTCGAGCAGTCGCCACACCCCTCGCAGACCAAGGCGTTGATGAAGACGCGGCGATCGGGTTCGGGAAAAGTGCCGGCCTTGCGCCGGCGCCGTTTCTCCGCCGCGCAGACCTGGTCGTAGATCAGGACGCTGACGCCCTTCTCCCGGCGCAAATCCTCCTGCACGGCCGCCAGGTCGTCGCGGTGCCGCAGTTCGGTCGCGGACGGCAGAGGTTCCGCCGTGAAGCGATCGGGATCGTCGGAAACTACGACGACACGGCCGACGCCTTCGGCGCGGACCTGCTGCACGATCCGGCTGACGGTCAACCCGCCTTCCACCGGCTGGCCGCCGGTCATGGCGACCGCGTCGTTGAACAGAATCTTGTAGGTCAGGGTGGCCTTGGCCTGCACCGCCGCCCGAATGGCTAAGGAACCGGAATGGTTGTAGGTGCCATCGCCCAAGTTTTGGAAGATGTGCGCCGTATCGGTATATTTCGACAACCCGATCCAGCTGGCCCCTTCCGCCCCCATATGGCCCATGGGGATGGGGTTGCGCTCGGGATGAAAGACGGCCATGCCATGGCAGCCAATGCCGGTAGCCCCCACCGACCCTGCCGGCACCTTGGTCGAGGTGTTGTGCGGGCAGCCAGGGCAGAATGCCGGACGGCGGACAGTGGCCGGCGGGGCGACGGGGCGCGCCACGAGGGCGCGGACCTTGTCAACCGCGCTAGCGAACCCCGGGACAACGGCGTCGATATCCGCCAGACTGGCCTGCAGCCGGTCAGCCAGGGCCGCGGCGACCGTAGCCTCGTTCAAAGGCAGATCCGCCGGCAGCAGCGGCATGCCGTCGGGAGTTGCCTTGCCGCTGATGCGGGGCCGGGTGCCGCGACCAAAGAAATGCAGCTTGGCTTGAAGCTCGGCGTGCGCCCGCTTCTCCTCGACAAAGAAGATTTCATCCGCGGCCTGTGACGCCACGTCCAGGCCGTCGGGATCAAGCGGGAAGACCAGGGCGATTTTATAGACGCCCAGGCCCAATCGCTGAGCCGCTGCGTCATCCAGCCCCAGCAGGGCCAGGGCCGCCAGGACGTCCGCATACGCCTTGCCGGACGTCGCCACCAGGAACCGGGGGCTGGTCGATCCAAAGGTGACGCGATCCAGCCGGTTGGCCCGCGCGAAGGCCTGGGCCCGCGGCAGCTTGTGGCGCAGCAGCCGAACGTCCTGCTGCTGCATGGCCAACGCCTCAGGGCGGATATGGACACCACCCGCGGGTGTCGGCATGTCTGGGGTGGCGAATGCCGGCGGCGGCGTCATATCCAGCACGCCCGTGGCCTCGGCCGTTTCGTTCACCAACTTCAGGCCAACCAGCAGACCAGAGAACCGCGACATGGCCACGGCCGCCAGACCCAGCTCAAGAATGTCAGCCACGGACGCGGGATAAAGGACCGGAACCTCCCAGCTGGCCAGGGTGAGGTCGCTTTGATGGGCGGTGGTCGAGGATTTGCCCGCATGGTCGTCACCGAAAATCAGGACAACGCCGCCAGCGGGGGCGGTGCCCTGTAAATTCGCATGCTTGATGGCGTCGCCGGAGCGGTCGACACCTGGGCCCTTGCCATACCAGAAACCGAAAACGCCGTCGAAACGACGCCCTGGCACGAAATCCAGCTGCTGGGTTCCCGCCACGGCGGTCAGCGCCAAGTCCTCATTCAAACCGGGCTCGAAAATAATGTCGTTGGCTTTCAGAAAATCGGCTGCCTTCCAGAGCTCCGCGTCGTAACCGCCCAGCGGCGAGCCGCGATAGCCGCTGATGTAACCAGCGGTATTCAGGCCAAGGCGCCGGTCCAGCGCGCGCTGAATTATGGGCAGACGGACCAGCGCCTGCCGGCCGCTGACCAGCGCACGGCCCTGATTCAGCTGATATTTGTCGTCGAGCGTCACCAGGTTCGTGTCGGCCATCATATCGCCAGGGTCTATGGATGCGGGAACCCGCATCTTGCCCATGGGATGGCCGTCATGGAAACCGGAATTTTCCATTACGGATAAATTTTATCAGATTTAGGAATCTGATGCGATATTTCGCCGTATTTGCAAATATAAATTGCCTTCCCAGAAAATTGATGCTAGCGACAGGATACATGAAGAATCCGGGCTGGATTGCATCTGGGAATAAATGGGAGACATCCGCGTGGCATCCAAATCCACCTGGCTTCAGCGAACGTTGCTACCTGGGTTCGCCTTCAAGGCGGTCGTGATCGGTGGGGGCTATGCGACAGGCCGCGAACTGGTCACGTTCTTCATGCCCAGCGGCCCGTGGGGTGGGCTGTATGGCATTCTGCTGGCGATGGCGGTATGGAGCACGGTATGCGCCGTGACTTTTCTTTTTGCGCTGAAGACGGGCAGCCGGGACTATCGAACCTTTTTCAGCAATCTGCTGGGACCGCTGTGGCCAGTGTTCGAAATTGCCTTCTGTATGGCCATCATGGTCATCCTGGCAGTCTTCGCCGCCGCCGCCGGAGCCATAGGCCAAGCGGTTCTGGGATGGCCGGCCCTTGCCGGTTCCCTGGCTTTGATCGGTGCGATCACGCTGGTGGCGACCTTCGGCAACGAAGCGGTGGAACAGCTTTTCAAATACGTCTCCTTCTTTCTGTATGCGACCTACGCCGTCTTCCTTTTTCTGTCCCTGATCCATTTCGGCGATCGCATCGGGGCCGCATTCGCCGCCGACGTCCCCGCCACGGGGTGGGTGGTCGGGGGAATGACCTATGCCGGCTACAACATCGTGGGCGCCGCCATCATTCTGCCCGTCATCCGCCACCTGCGAGGGCCCAAGGATGCAATCGTGGCGGGACTGCTCGCCGGTCCTCTGGCTTTGCTGCCCGCCATCCTGTTCTTCGTATGCATGGCGGCATTCTATCCCGAAATCGGCGGAGAGGCCTTGCCCTCCGACTACTTGCTGGCCCGGCTGAATTTCCCGTCGTTCCGCCTGATCTTCCAGGCCATGATCTTCGCGGCCTTGCTGGAAAGCGGCGTGGGACAGGTCCATGCCATAAATGAACGCATCGCACACGCTTATCAGACCCGCACGCGCAACGACCTGTCCCTTATGGCCCGCCTGGCCGTAACCGTCGCCATCCTGGTGGGGTCCATCTTCGTGGCTGACCGCATTGGTCTGGTTGATCTCATCGCCAACGGCTACAGGTGGCTGGCTTACATTTTCCTGGGGCTCTATGTCCTGCCGTTAATGACCATAGGCCTATGGCGGCTCCGCCCTCAGGCCCGGTCCCCCGCACAGGAAGCGACGGGCGCCTAACTGAAGCCAGGCAGGGTCGTTTTATCACGGCCACCATAGCGGCACCGTGGCGGGTGCTTCCCGGCGAATAGCCAAATCCAGGTCTGCTGAGCGACTTGGCTGCGATCACGTTGAGGGCCGCATGAAACCGAACCTTGTCAATACACCGCTGATCGGCGTGATGGGATCGAGAGGGATGCTGAGTACGCCAGCCCTTGTGCTGGACCTCGATCGGTTCGAAGCTAATTTGCGCCTGATGATGGACTTGGCACGGCGCCACGGCATGGCGATACGGCCGCATGCCAAGACCCATAAATGCGTGGAGATCGCCCGCCGCCAGCGGGCGGCGGGAGCCATCGGCCTATGCTGCGCGAAGCTGGGCGAAGCCGAAACCTTCGTTCGTCACGGCATGGGCGACCTTTTGTTGACTTCGCCCATCGTGACGGCGGCAGGCATTCAGCGGCTGATGAGCCTGATACGGACGGCACCCGAAACCATGGTGGTGGTCGATGACGCCCGCAATGTCATGGACCTCGCCGCCGCCGCCGCCGCCAGCGGAGTCCGCTTGCGCGTGCTGGTTGACCTGGACGTAGGCTTGAACAGGACCGGGGTAGCCAGCGTTGAAGAGGGCGTTACGTTGGCCCGACTGGCGTATAAGGCCGCCAGCCTGGACTTCAGGGGCATACAGGGCTATGCCGGTCATGCCATGCACATAGTCGGCCGGGAAGCGCGTCACGCCGAGCTGGCACGGGCCGCCGAGTTGACATGGCGGCTCCAGCGGGCGCTGACGGCCGCCGGCTTGGCCCCAGCCATCATCACCGGCGGCGGCACCGGCAGCGCTGATGCCGACACTGCAGCCGGCGTGCTGACCGAACTGCAGGTCGGTTCCTATATCTTCATGGACAGGGAGTATCAGGACGTATGGCAGGAGGCGGGCGAGCGCCCGCCCTTCGACTGCGCCTTGTTTTTGCAGACGACGGTCATCAGCGCCAGCCGGCCTGGCCAATGCACGACCGATGCCGGCTGCAAGGCCTTCGCCACCGATGCCGGCGCCCCCCGTATCGTTGCCGGGGCGCCCCCAGGCGCACGGTACGATTTCTTCGGCGACGAGCAGGGGCGGGTGACATTCGCCCGGACTGAAGATCGACTGCCCCCCGGTGCCGTCCTGACCTGCATGACGCCGCACTGCGACCCTACGGTAAACCTGCACGATGTATTGCATGTCGTGCAGGGCGACCGGTTGGTCGACATCTGGCCCCTTGAAGCGCGCGGGTGCGGGCAATGACGTCGCGCAATGTTTTGAACCAAGCCGCTCTTGGCGGCGTTGCCCCCAAGATGTAAATCGGCGCGATCAAATGACTGAACCGCGCCGAGATTGTCGGAGGCAGTTTGGTTTGAGTCAGGCGACCATGGCGTGGAATCGCGCCTCCTTCAACAGGCCCAATGCTCACACACCCAGGAATTCCGAACAACGTGCGGGCTGCGCACCGCTTACGCCGCATGCTTACCCTCTCAGGAGTGAAAGCCTCCGACAATCTCAGCGCGGTTCACCTCACACATAGCTGTCTTTCTTTTATAACGGCGGCGTATATTTTCGCTCGTTCTACAGCATCACCCCTACCTGGCGGCGCCGCCGCCCAAACCCTGACCAGCGAACAGGGCGCCGCTCAGCCGGTCACTTAGCCGAAGGTATAGCCAAACCTGTTCACGATCTCGGCATCGATCTGGCCCACAGCGGCGATCAAGTCCTTCCTATCGTAATATTCCGAATAATGCTGCCTTTCTGAAGTGTTGCGGGCGGTGCAGGCATAGGGGATGGAGAATTTCGTGCATATCCTCTCCATCTCCATATTGTATTTCTCGAACATGCTCACATCGGTGACGTCTCGGACCCATTCAGCCTGGGGAATGCCGAACCAGTTCGGGCGCCCAGAGCATCGAGCCTTTAATTGGACGCATATCCTGCGGCCTTGAGGTAGTTCCAGCATTCGTCGGGGTCGTAGAGGTCGCAAATGTTTCCGATGGC
>NZ_JACIIZ010000007.1 GCF_014205765.1 Nitrospirillum iridis
CCCAGGCCATCGCCGGCAGCTACGCCGACACCCTGACCGTGACCATCGCCGGCAAGTAAGCCCGCGATCCTCACCCCCGGTTCGAAGAAGGGCGGTCCCCAGGGGCCGCCCTTTTCCGCGTTCGCACCCTGGCGGAACGCATCTCCTAATGCATTGATCTTCCTTGATTCCTGGCGCTTCGCACGATGCGGAACGCAAAGACTGGCGGCCCCGCCCCGGGTGCGGCGCCAGGCCCAGCCGACATAAGCGATTATTATCAATCCGTTAACTAAAAATGCGACTTTGGCGCCCATCCTGGCACCGCGATTGCTTTTACACCTCCCATCAAAGCAACCGGGCAACAAGCCCAGCCGAACCGATAGGACCTACCCCATGATCCGCCGCATCGCCGCCGTCGCCGCCACCGCCGCCCTGGTTTCCGCCGCCCTGTTCGCCGCCGCCCCCGCCTTCGCCGCCGCCGGCGCCTCGGGCACCGTCCAGCTGAACAGCACCGTCGCCCAGACCTGCACCGTCGCCGTCACCGATGCCGGCGCCACCCTCAACATCCTCTCCGGGTCCACCGCCGTCACCGTCGGCACCGTCGTCGAAACCTGCAACGACGGCGCCGGCTACCAGATCAGCGTCTCATCCGCCAACGGCGCCACCCTGAAGTCCAGCGCCACAGGCGCCCAGCCCATCAGCTACACCCCCATCTACGACGGCCAGTCCGCCGGCAGCAGCGTCAACGTCGTCCGCTCCTCCGCCCAGTTCAACAAGTCCGCAACCGTCGCCGTCACCGTTCCCGCCAACGCCCAGGCCATCGCCGGCAGCTACACTGACACCCTGACCATCACCATCCAGGGCCGCTGAGCGGGCACCCCCAAGACGCCTCCCCCCATCGGTCCGCTCATCCGTCCACCAAGGAAAACGGCCCCGTCCGCACAATGCGGGCGGGGCCGTTGCCGTTCGCGGTCGCAACATGGGCGGGCCGCCACCCGCGCAATAAAAAGCCCCGGCGGCCAGATGGCGCCGGGGCTGAGTTTTCAGAAGGGAGGAAAACGCAACCAAGTTGCACTCCTGTTATCGCGCAAAACTATGAATAATTCCTTTACCGCACCGCACACACGATCTCGGGAAGGCGTCGGCGAACGGTCGCGCCGGGGCCTGTCCAAGCGGCAAACGATCCTGTAATATCAACGCGATCAGCCCTGGTACGGCACAAGGCGGCCCCCGCCGCCCGCGACGGCGACACCCGGAACGCGGACCGGCGGCGACAAGAAAATTTGAGGTACCCCATGCGGCCAGGGTTGGGGCGTGGGATTTTGCATTCGGGAGGAAACGGAATGAACGGAACCGCCGGACGGCTCGTCTGGCTGATTGTGGCGCTTGTCGGCGCCGCATCGCTGGGCGTCGTCGCGCTGTCGCGCGGCGAGACCGTGAACGCGCTGTGGCTGGTGGTGGCGGCCCTGTGCACCTACACCACCGCCTATCGCTTCTACAGCCTGTACATCGCGAACACCGCCCTGAAGCTGGACGGCGGGCGGGCCACCCCGGCCATACGCCACAATGACGGCCTGGATTACGTGCCCACCGACAAATGGGTGCTGTTCGGTCACCACTTCGCCGCCATCGCCGGCGCCGGCCCCCTGGTCGGCCCCGTGCTCGCGGCCCAGATGGGCTATCTGCCGGGCACGCTGTGGATCCTGGTGGGCGTGGTCTTCGCCGGCGCCGTGCAGGACTTCATCATCCTCTTCGCCTCCACCCGTCGCGACGGCCGGTCGCTGGGCGACATGATCAAGTCGGAATTGGGCACGATGCCGGGCGTCATCGCCCTGTTCGGTGTGCTGCTGATCATGATCATCCTGCTGGCGGTGCTGGCCCTGATCGTGGTCAAGGCGCTGGCCGGCAGCCCCTGGGGCACCTTCACCGTCTTCGCCACCATGCCCATCGCCGTGCTGATGGGCGTCTACGGCCGCTTCATCCGCCCGGGCCGGGTGGGCGAGATGTCCGCCATCGGCCTGGTGCTGCTGCTGCTGGCCATCCTGTCCGGCCAGTGGGTGGCGGAGGACCCCGCCTGGGCGGCGGCCTTCACCTTCAAGGGTGAGACGCTGGCCCTGCTGCTGATCGGCTACGGCTTCATCGCCTCGGTCCTGCCGGTGTGGCTGCTGCTGGCACCACGCGACTATCTGTCGACCTTCCTCAAGATCGGCACCATCATCGCGCTGGCCGTGGGCATCCTGATCGTCATGCCCGAGTTGCACATGCCGGCGGTCAGCCGTTTCGTCGACGGCAGCGGCCCGGTCTTCTCCGGCCAGCTGTTCCCCTTCCTGTTCATCACCATCGCTTGCGGCTCCGTCTCAGGCTTCCACGCCCTGATCTCCTCCGGCACCACGCCCAAGATGCTGGAGAACGAGGCCCAGGCCCGCCTGATCGGCTACGGCGCCATGCTGGCTGAAAGCTTCGTCGCCATCATGGCGTTGATCTCGGCCTGCGTGCTGCACCCGGGCGTCTACTTCGCCATGAACACGCCGGCCGGCGTCATCGGCACCACGGTGGACCAGGCGGCCCAGGTGGTCAGCAACTGGGGCTTCGCCATCACGCCCGAGGAACTGGCCCAAGTGGCCAAGAACGTGGGCGAATCGACCATCCTCAGCCGCGCTGGCGGCGCCCCCACCCTGGCGGTGGGCATGTCCACCATCCTGTCCAGCCTGGTCGGCGGCCAGTCCATGACCGCCTTCTGGTACCATTTCGCCATCCTGTTCGAGGCCCTGTTCATCCTGACCACGGTGGACGCCGGCACCCGCGTCGCCCGCTTCATGATCCAGGACCTGCTGGGCACGGCGGTGCCGGCCCTGCGCCGGACCCAGAGCTGGGGCGCCAACCTGCTGGCCACCGGGCTGGCCGTCGCCGGTTGGGGCTATTTCCTGTACCAGGGCGTGGTCGATCCGCTGGGCGGCATCAACACGCTGTGGCCCCTGTTCGGCATCTCCAACCAGATGCTGGCGGCCATCGCCCTGATGCTGGGCACCGTCATCCTGTTCAAGATGAAGCGCGAGAAGTTCGCCTGGGTGACCATCCTGCCGACCACCTGGCTGGCCATCTGCACCCTGACCGCCGGCTGGCAGAAGCTGTTCGACGCCAACCCGGCGGTGGGCTTCCTGGCCCATGCCAAAAAGTTCTCCGCCGCGTTGGCGGAGGGCAAGGTGCTGGCCCCGGCCAAGACGCCGGAGGCCATGGCCCGGGTCATCACCAACGACTATGTGGACGCCACCCTGTGCGGCCTGTTCATGGCCGTGGTCATCTCCATGCTGGTGTTCGGCCTGCTGGCCATCCGCAAGGCCCTGGCCAACCCGCGGGCCACAGCGCACGAGGTCGGCGTCGGTGGCGCGGCTGTCGCCATGGGGGATGATTGAGCCCATGACGGCGCAACCGCAGGCCTTGCCCTTCGCCAAACTGGTGGCCCGCATGGCCAACCTGATGGTTGGGCTGCCGGACTATGACAGCTATGTCGAGCATCGGCGCCTCAACCATCCGGACCAGCCGGTGATGTCGCGGGAGGCGTTCTTCCGCGAACGTCAGGAGGCGCGGTACAGCGGCAAGGTCGGCCGCTGTTGCTGAACCCGTCCGATTTGTTTACCGAGAAGGGGGCCATCCGGCCCCCTTCTTTTTGCCCGTGACCAACCGAAAGCCCGCCCATGCGCATCATATCCGCCAACCTGAACGGCATCCGCTCCGCCACCACCAAGGGCTTCTTCGAGTGGATGGCGGCCCAGGAGGCCGACATCGTCTGCGTGCAGGAACTGAAGGCGCAGGCGGAGGACATGACGCCCCTGATGTTGGCGCCCCCAGGCTACGCCGGCTATTTCCAGTATGCGGAGAAGAAGGGCTATAGCGGCGTCGGCCTCTATACCCGCACGGCGCCGGACCGGGTGATCGTGGGCCTGGGACACGACGACATCGACGCCGAGGGCCGGTACGTGGAAGCGGTGTTCGGCGACCTGTCGGTGGTGTCCGTCTACCTGCCGTCCGGGTCCAGCGGGGAGCATCGCCAGGCCGCCAAGTTCGCCTTCATGGAGCGTTTCCTGCCCCACATGGCGGCCCTGGCCCAGGCCGGGCGCCAGGTGGTGATCTGCGGTGACTGGAACATCGCCCACAAGGAAATCGATCTGAAGAACTGGAAGGGCAACCTGAAGAATTCCGGCTTCCTGCCGGAGGAGCGCGCCTGGCTCACCCGCCTGTTCGATGAGCAGGGCTGGGTCGACATCTACCGCCGCCTCTACCCCGAAGCGGGGGAGGAGGGCTACACGTGGTGGTCCAACCGCGGCCAAGCCTGGGCCAAGAACGTGGGCTGGCGCATCGACTATCAAATCGCGACCCCCGGTGTCGCCGCCACGGCGCGGGCCGCCGCCATCTACAAGGACCAGCGCTTCAGCGACCACGCGCCGCTGACGGTGGACTACGCGTAAGTTTTTCCTCAAACGGCAGTCGCTGCCGTTTGGCGAAAAAACCTCTCGAGCCGAACCCCGGGTCATACCCGCACCGTCCCTTCATCGACGAGGAGGGGGGCCCAAGGGTGTTGATGAAGGCGAATGGCATGTCCCGCAGACAGGTCCAGGCGGCCGCGGTGCTGACGGCGGCGGAGGCGGCCGCCCGCACCGGGCTGACCGTCCGCGCCCTCAGGGTTTATGAGGCGCGCGGCCTGCTGGACCCGCCGCGCACGGCCAAGGGCTGGCGGCTGTACGGCCCCCGGGAGTTCCAACGCCTGGGCGTCATCCAGGCGCTGAAGTCCTTAGGGTTGTCGCTGGCCGAGATATCCCGCGTCCTGGCCGGCGACACCCCGTCCCTGCGGCGCGTGCTGGAGGTGCAGGCCGCCCTCTGGCGCGGGCGGCTGGCGGCGGCCCAGGCCGGCCTGGACCTGGTGGAACAGGCCCTGGCCCGCACCGACACCACCCCCCTCTCCGTCGATGATCTATGCACCCTGATCCGGAGATTGGACATGAGTACCCTGCCCGACACCCTGCGCACCGTGCTGGCCGAAGACTACACGGCCGACGAACGCGCCACCCTGATGACCCCGACCGGCACGCCCGAGGCCGCCGCCGAAGGGGCCCAGGCCTGGACCCGGCTGATCGCCGACATCCAGGCGCTGATGGCGGCCGGCGTGCCCACCACGGACCCCCGCGCCCAAGAGGCGGCCCAGCGCTGGCAGGGCCTGGTGGCGGCCTTCACCCAAGGCGACGCCGCCGTGGAGCAGCGCACCGCCGGCCTGTGGCAGAAGGCGCTGACCCGCGACCCGCGGGGCCAGGGGCTGCCCTTCGACCAGGGGCTGTGGACATACGTCGGCGCCGCCATGAAGGCTATAGCCGGCCGCGTTTAATCGGAACCATCGCCGGCTATAGCTGAGTCTGTCCGCGAGCAACTTCACGCCCAAAGGCGATTCCGCCTTCGGGCGATCTGCTCTAGCCAAGCCTGAAAAGCACGAAAGCCCGCCCCGGCCGGACCGGAGCGGGCTTTCCCCGTGATTTGCGCTCTTTCGAATCGTCAGCGCGCGGCCTTGGCCTGGGACAGGAAGCTGTTGCCGTCATCCTGCCAGCCGCCGCCCAGGGCCTTGAACAGGGTGACGCTGGCCTGCACCCGCGACAGCTTCACCTGGGCCAGCGTGTCCTGGGTGGACAGCAGGGTGCGCTGGGTATCCAGCAGGGTCTGCAGGTCGGTCAGGCCGCCCTTGTAGCGGTCCTCGGCCAGTTCGAACGCCCGCTGGCTCTGGGCCACGGCGTCCTTTTGCAGGGTGTACTGGTCCTGGTAGCGGTCGATGGAGTAGACCGCCCCCTCCACGTCCGACAGCGCGGACAGCGCCGCCTTGCGATAATCCTCCGCCAGTTCACGGTGCCGGCCCTCGGCCTGGCGCACCTGGCCCTCCAGCTTGCCGCCGGAGAACAGGCTCTGCGCGATGTCACCGCCCAGGCTGAACAACAGGGTGGGGGCGTTCACCAGATGGGCCAGGGTCGCCGCCTCGACGCCCGTACTGGCGCTCAGCGTGACCGACGGCAGCATCTGGGTGCGCGCCACCGTGATGTCGGCGCCAGCCGCGGCCAGCTGGGCCTCGGCATAGCGGATGTCGGGGCGGCGGGTCAGCAGTTCGGCGGGGACGCCGGTGCCGAGCGCCGGCGGCTGCACGTCGGCCAGGCCCTTGGCCTGCACGGTGAAGCCTTCCGGCGCGCGGCCCAGCAGAATGGCCAGCGCGTTCAGCTGGGCGCGTTCCTGCTGTTCCAGGGCGGGGATGGCGGCGCGCTGTGTCGCCACCGTCGATTTCTGCTGCACCAGGTCGAGCTGGCTGTCGGCGCCGGCCTGCACGCGGGCGTCAATCAGCGACAGCACATGTTGGGCGTTTTCCAGGTTGCCGCGGGCCACCGTCAGCCGGTCGCGCAGCGCCAGGATTTGGAAATACGTGGCGGCCACGTTGCTGCTGAGCGACAGGGCCACCGTCTCGCTGTCGAAGCGGCTGGCGTCCAGGCTGAACTGGGCGCTGTCGCGCGTCGCGCGGTTCTTCCCCCAGAAGTCGATCTCATAGCTGGCGGACAGCGACGCCTGGTGCACGTTGGAGGCGTAGTCGCTGGCCGGAACGGAAGCCAGGCCGGCGGCGGCCGAGCCCTTGATGTTGCGGGTACCGCTGCGGGTGCTGCCCAGCCCCAGCTGGACACTGGGCCACAGCGAAGCGCCGGAAATCTCCGCCTGGGCCTCCGCCTGGGCGATGCGGGCGGCGGCGGCGCCCAAATCGGGGTTGTCGGCGCGGGCCTGGGCCAGCAGCTGCGTCAGCTCCGCCGAGTTGAAGCCCGCCCACCACTCCGTCGTCGGCCAGGCGGCCGCCTCGGTGCTGATGGCGGCGGTTTGGGTGATGCCATCAGCCGCACCGCCCTGGGTGGTGGTGGCATCCCAGTGGGACGGCATCACCAGCGACTTGGCGGGGTCGGCCGGGGTTTCCCCGTCCAGCGCGCACGCGGCCAGCATCAACGGCAGGAACGCGGCGGCCAGAGGGCGGACGGCCAGACGGCGGGTGGCCAGACGGCGGAACCAGGGGGAGGAAACCAGGGAGCGCGACGGCGACGTGGACATCGTGAAGACCTTCGATCCGGCAAAACGGTTTCGTGCCCCGGGACCGAAACGGCGCGGGGCTGGGGCGGACGGAACGCGAGATAAGAGACAACCGGGCATCCAACGGGCCGATCGCGAGGCCCCCCCGCCCCAGCCCGGTGCACCCGGTCCGGTGCAATCGTGCAGTTGTTTAGATCCGCCGGGGCCTGCGCCTCAGTGACGCGGCGCACATGGGCTGATGTTGCCGCCCGCGCCAAGGGGGCGCCAGGCGACCTTAGCGGATCAGCAGGCGGTTGAAGAGGAGGCCCAGCACCCCCACACCGCCGATGATGGCCGCCATAGGCCAGGGCGTGCCGTCGGCCAGCCAGCCCACCAAGGTGCCAACGATGGCGCCGGTGACGAACTGTGTCGTTCCCATCAGGGCCGAGGCGGTGCCGGCCATGTGGGGATATGAGGCCAGCGCGCCGGCCGTGGCGTTGGCGCCGATCAGCCCGGTGAAGCCCATGAACAGGAAAAGGCCGGCGACGATGCCGTAAAGGCCGCCGAACCCGGTCCAGCCCGTCACCGCCAGGCCGATGCCGAACACGGCGATGCAGGCAGCCCCCCAGGCCAGCAGGCGGTCGGTGCCCAGGCGCAGCACCAGACGGCTGTTGATCATGTTGACGATGATCATACCGACGATGTTGAGCGCGAACAGCAGGCCGTACAGGCCCGGCCGCACGTGGAAATACTCGATGTACACAAACGGCGTGCCGGCGATGTAGGCGAACATGCCGCCATAGATCATGCTGCTGGTCAGCGCGTAGCCCAGGAAGCGACCACTGACCAGCAGCTGGCCGTAGGTGCGCAGCTGCGTCAGCCAGTGGGATCGCGCCCGCGTGGCCGGGTTCAGGGTTTCCGGCTGGGTCATCAGCCCGACCATGGCCACCAGGCCGAAGCCCGCCTGCACCCAGAAGATGGCCCGCCAGCCGAGATAGGCCAGCACCTGGCCGCCCACCAGCGGGGCCGCCATGGGGGCGATGCCCATGACCAGCATCATCATGGAGAAGACGCTGGCGGCGCGGTCGCGGTCGAACACGTCGCGCACCATGGCCCGGGCCAGCACCGGCGCGGCGCAGGCGCCCGCCGCTTGCACGGCGCGGCAGAGGCTGAGCATGGTGATGTCACTGGCGGCGGCGCAGCCGGCGCTGCCGATCAGGTACAGCAGAATGCCCGCCAGGATGGGCCGGCGGCGCCCGAAGCGATCCCCCAGGGGGCCCCAGAACAACTGGCAGAGGCCGAAGGCCAGGAAAAAAGCGGTCAGCGAGGATTCGACACCCGCCTGGGCGATATTCAGGTCCTGGGCGATCTGGGGCATGGCCGGCAGGTACATGTCCACGGACATGGAGCCGAAGGACATCAGCATGGCCAACATGGCGACGAAGCCGGCGCCACGCTCGGAGAACAGGCCATTCCCGCGCCGCCCCCCATCCACCGCCACGCTTGCCAACACCGTCCCGTCGGCCACCCGTTCCGCCACCACGATAGTCCCCCTGGGCCGGCCCATCCGGCCGCGCCCCCTGCGCTTGATCCCAAGCCATCCGACATCGCCTTGATGATGGCCACGGATGGGACGCTAACCAATCGCCCCTTTGTGCGGATCAGCCCCGCGTGCGACGACGGACGGCATGACAGCCCCGCGCGGGAAACGCGCCCGCCCCCGACAGCGGCGACTATGACGCCGCCAATAGGAAACCGGAGGAACCCCGGTGCCCCCAGGATTCCTCCGGCTTGATCAGGCCTGCCGATGGGGCGGCCCGAAGGTCGGACTTAATAATGGTACCAGTAGTGCGGCGGCGGCGGAGGGGGCGGGTAATCGTGGTAGTAGTGCCGGTGGTACGGACGCTCCTCCACCACGCAACCGGACAATCCGGCCAACACCATCCCCGCCAGCAACAGGCGGGTAAGAAGGGAACGGGATCGATCGGTCTGCATGATTTCTCTCCAATCTCGGCCTAGCCGCCACCCCGACGACTGCGGAACTGGGACGTGGGATCGGCTATCGGCATGGAGGAACGATGGCAGCCAAATGAGACGACAAGACGGCGACCGCTGGGCATCATCGGGTTCTTGCCGTGGCATGCCGACGCAGGCGCGACACCGGCCGCCGGTCAACGAAAGCGCCCGGCCCATCGTCTGGACCGGGCGCCTTTTAGCGTGGAACGCGACCGTGGATAATCGCATCCGTATCAACACCGCCCACTTGGCCGGCCCCTCAGTGATGGATGGGCCCGCCCACATGGCCAACCCAGTGGCCGCCGCCCCAGCCACCGTGGCCACCCCAGCCGCCGCCATGGCCATGCCAGTAGCCGCCATGCCCCCAGCCGCCGCCGTAGTAATAGGGGTAATAGGCGCCGACACCGATATACGGATAGCCGTAGTAACCGTACCCATAGCCGTAGCCGTAATAGGGGTAGGTGTAATCATACACAGGGGCGACCGGGTAGGCGGCGGCCCCGTAGTAGCCGTAGCCGTCCGCCACGCAGCCCGCCAGCGACATCAGGGCGAGGCCGGCGACCAGGCCGTTCAGGGCCAGCCGCGACCAGCGGCGCCTGTCCCGGGAAACGGTGGAAACGGTATTGCCAGGCAAGGACATGATTTCTGCACTCCCTGAACATAAGGCGACAGGGGTCGTGCGCGGGCGGGATGGGGTCGGCCGTGACGTCGGCTGTGGTCGGCCCCGGCAGGCACCCGGGCGCATCCCATCATCAGGAAATGAGGGGCCGTCCGGGGCGGCACAAGGGGCCACCGGCGCGGGGCTGGGGCGCGACCCGTGCGCGCAGGGTTCGGGGCCCAGGGTTCGGGGCGTTGGGATATGGCGCGATCCTGGCCGCACGCCTGGGCACTGGCGTCCGGCACCGGTTTGCGGTATCTGGCAGCGCAGATACCCATCCCTTTTCAGCCTTTGAGACCGTACGACGATGAGCCAGTGCCATTGCGGCAACGCCCGCGCCTATGAAGATTGCTGCGGCCCCTACCACGCCGGTACCGCCCTGCCGCCCACGGCCGAGGCGCTGATGCGGTCGCGCTATTCCGCCTTCATCGTGCAGAACGTCGATTACCTGCAGAGCACCCTGCTGCCGGAGACGGCCCAGGACTTCAACCGGGAAGAGACGGAGCAGTGGGCCCGCGACAGCCAGTGGCAGGGCCTGGAGGTCCGCTGGACCGAGGCCGGCGGCCCCGAGGATGACACCGGCAAGGTGGAATTCGTGGCCCGCTTCCAGTTCGAGGGCAAGGATTACCTGCACCACGAAACCAGCCGGTTTGAGAAGCGCGACGGCCGCTGGTACTACGTCGACGGCGCCATGGGCCCGCGCCCGCGCACGGCCGACAAGGTCGGCCGCAACGACCCCTGCCCCTGCGGCAGCGGCAAGAAGTACAAGAAGTGCCACGGCGCCTGACCAGCGGCCTGGATGTGAGGGAACCCCACCGGCCCGCGCCGGTGGGGTTTTTTCTTGGCCAAACGGCCGCTGTCTATAGCCGGCTGCGTTAGTCGGAACCACAGCCAGTTGATGAACCGGATGCCAAAGTCGTTACCGCCGGGCGCCCGCAACACGCTCTGCGTCACGGCCTTGCGGCGGCGCGGTCGGTGAAGCAGGCGGCGCCGACAAAGCCCCTGGTGCCCCGGGCGCGGATCATCAGGGCTCCCCGCCGCCACACAGGCGGCGGGACAGCGCCTGGTATTCCGCCTCGGGTGGCAGGCCGAATTGGGCCCGCCGTTCGTCCAAATGATCGGGGTCGCTGACCGGGTCCATCTGCCAGTCGCGGTCCTGGGTGCACGTGCCCTGGGTGCCATATAACTGGGTCCGGTGCGCCGTCACGGCGATGCGATCAGCCAGATAGGCATACTGGGCCGGATCACAGCGCCCCGCATCCACCGCCGCCTTGATCACCGGCAGCATCTCATTCTGGAAGTCAGGGTCCGCCACGGCGGAATGCTGCACCACCACCCACGCGCCTTGGGAGGCCCGGTGGCCCCACTCGGCCTCCGTCGGCCAGCCGGCGTGAGCGATCAGCCGCTTGATCCAGCCGCGATCGAAGCCATCGACCGCCCGCATGCGGGCCAGCCAGTCGCGGCGGCAGGCCGTCGCCTGGTCCACGGTCATGCCCGCGCACGTGGCGACCGTGCGGACCAACTGGTCCATATCCCAGATCAGCCAGAGTTGCCCCTCGATGCAGGCCGGCACGTCCGCGCCGCAGGTGCTGGCCTCAAGGTCGGACCGGCCCTGATGCCACAGCAGGTCCACGCTGGCACCCGTCGGCGGCAGGTCCTGGCGCGCCATCGCCGCCCTCAGACTTAGGTCGGTATGCAAGGCCGCCAGGACGGCGTCGACGCGCGTATCATACCGCTGGCGCAGGGCGGTCCGCCGGACCTCGCACGCCTGTCCTTCATCCGTCGCCGCCAGGGGGCAAACGGCGGTGGCCACGGCCATGGCGGCGGATTTCGCGAACCCGGCGACCCCAAGGGCGCAAATGCGGTCCGCCAGGTCGCAGGCCGGTTCCCGCCCGGCGGCCTCCGCCTTGGCCATCAGCGCCTCGGCCCGCTGTTCCGCCTCCGCCAACGGAACGGTCGCGGCGGATTTGAAGAACGCGCCCGCCGGCGGCGCACCCGCCAGCAAGCCGGCGACCAAAACCAACGCCAAGCACCAAGGACGCATCGCGCACCACCCCACCGATTGGTTTCGGATGGGGTAATACTATCATGGCAGGTGGCGCCCGACCGGATGCGGCAGGCTGCCGCATCCCCCGTCAGGGATCAGCGCCGCTTCATCACCAGGCGGTTGACGTCCGGGTCGAAATGGCTGTCGCGGGGCAGCCAGGGGCGGCGGGGCATGTGCGGCGACGGGTTGACGTTGTACTGCGCCGTCAGCATCAGGCGGCGGCCCCGGCCCGGCAGCAGGCCCTTGTGGAAGCCGAAGGTGTCGGCGATGAAGCGGGTGCCGGCGGCACCGGTCACCGTCGCCACCTTGTCCGCGCCGAAGACGCGGTGGACGACATCGTCGGGCTGGGCCTGGCCCACCGCCAAGCGGGGGTCGCGGTGGCTGCCGCGCACGAAGACATGGGGGCCGTCCTCCTCCCCCACGTCGGTCAGGTAGATGAACAGCTTGAAGCCCTTCAGCGAATCCCAGTCGCGGTGATAGCGCTGGGTGCCCTTGGCCGCCGGCCGGTCGCCGTAGGACCACCAGCAGCCGATGTTGTCCAGCACCGGCTTGCAGCCCAGGTACAGTTCCGCCACGTCCAGCAGGGTGGGATCGTTCAGCAATGACATGACGTGCGGCGCGGCCAGGATGTCCTGCACCGCGTAGTAGCCCATGTTGGTCTCGTCGCTGGCCGGCTGGTCCCAGGCGAAGGTGCCCAGTTGGGGGCGATAGGGGTCGGCGCAGGGCACGCCCTGGAAATACTGGCGGATCTCCGCCGCCACCTCGCCATCCAGGGCCGGCAGGGGGACAAGGCCCTGCCAGGCCAGGTCACGCGCCCAGGACCGGGCCTGGTTGCCCGGCCGGGGCCACAATGACTTGGGCTGGAAGAAGGCCACCGCCGCCGCCACGACGTCGCGGGCCCTGGGGGTCCAGACCAGGGGCAGCAGGTCGTACACCGCCAGCCGCCCGTCCGTCTGGGCCCGCTCCAGGAAGGTGCGGAAGGACGGGATACGGGTGCGCCAACGGTCAACCAGCCCCACCTGCCCCTCGCGCATCGGTCATCCCCTTTTCCCAGCTACGGTGCCGCCCCTAGGACGGTGGCACCGGGTGGCCATCGGCCTTGTAGACCACGCCCCCCTTCATGACAAACCGCACTTGTTCCATCAACTCCAGATGGGCCAGAGGGTCGCCGGCCACGGCGATCAGGTCGGCGTAGCGGCCGGCCTGGACCGTGCCAATGCGGTCGGTGGCGCCGATCAGGTCGGCGGCGTTGCGCGTGGCGAACAGCAGCGCGTCGGCGGGGGTCACCCCCGCCTCGGCCAGCAGGGCGAATTCGCGGGCATGGTCGCCCTCGCCGATGTCGGTGCCATAGGCGATCTTCACCCCCGCCTTGTAGGCCAGGGGCAGGTTCCTCTTGGGGATGGCGTCGTTGGCCAGTTCCTTTTCCGCCGTGCCCGGGGGCAGCAGTTCGGGATGTTCCTGCGCCGCCTTCATGAAGACGTCGTAGACGGTCAGCGTGGGCACCAGATAGGTGCCGTGGGTCTTCATCGCCTTCACCGCGTCAGCATCGGCGAAGGAGCCATGCTCGATGGAATCCACCCCGGCGTTCACCGTGTTGATGATGGCCTGCGACGGGTAGGTGTGGGCCGCCACCTTCAGGCCCAGGCTGTGCGCCGTATCGATGGCGGCCTTGATCTCCTCATTCGTCATCAGCTGGGCGCGGGGGTCGTCGCCCGTGCTGGCGATGCCGCCCGAGGGCATGATCTTGATGACGGTGGCGCCGCGCTTGTGGTGTTCGCGCACCCGCAGGCGGGCCATGTCCGGCGTATCGACGATGCCGTTCTGCCAGTCGGGATGGTGCAGGCGGGAATCGAAGCCGTTGGACGGGTCGCCATGGCCGCCGGTGGGGCCCAGCGGCTCCAGCGACACCCACAGGCGGGGACCTGGCACCTTGCCCGCGTCGATGGCGTTGCGCAGCGACACCGTATCGTCCCCACCGCCCACGTCGCGGGCGCTGGTGAAGCCCTGCAGCAGCATGGCGCGAGCGAAAATGGCGCCGTCCAACACCGCGTCCACAGCGGTGTGGGTCATCATGTCCTCCACCGCGTTGCCCTGGCTGGGCAGCTTGGCGGAGATGTGGACATGGCAGTCGATCAGGCCGGGCAGCACCGTCTGGTCCTTCATGTCGATGACCGGGACACCGGGGTGGGCGACATAGCCCGCCTCCACCGCCGTCACCTTGCCCTCGTGCACCACGATGGTGACCTGGCGGCGCGGGGTGAAGGTGACGCCGTCGATCAACGCGCCGGCGTAGATCACCGAATCCTGCGCCGGTACCGGCTCGGCCCGCGCCATGGCCGCGCCGCCCAAGGCCGTCGACATCAATGCCGCCGCCAGCAGGCGGCGCCCCATTCCGTCCCTCATCGCATACCCTCTCTGCCCATCTTGTGTTTTTTCGGCCGTTTCATCGCGGGGCGCATCCACCCCGCGCCTGCCGGTGTGGCACGGTATCCGGCGCGGCCCCGGCACGGCAACGACCATTGCCAAAGCGGTGGCATTGATGTGTCTTACCGATGCCGCCGGCCTCATAAAGAAAACACCCATGCCCGCCTCGCCCCCACCACCCGCCTCCCGGCCCCCGCCGGGCGTCCATATCCGGGAGGCCAACGCCGCCGACCTGCCGCGAATCGTGACCATCCTGAACGAGGCCATCATCCACACGACGGCGGTGTGGAGCCTGGAGCCGACGTCGGTGGCGGCGCGCACCCCCTGGCTGGCGGACCGGCAGGCCCGGGGCTTTCCCGTGCTGGTGGCGACGCCAGGCCCCGACGCGCTGCCGGGCGAGGTGCTGGGCTTCGCCTCCTATGGTGATTTCCGACCCTTCGCCGGCTATCTCCACACCGTGGAGAATTCGCTGTACGTGGACGAGGCGGCGCGGGGACGGGGCGTCGGCACCGCCCTGCTGTCGGCCCTGCTGGCCCGCGCGACGGCGGCCCGCCTGCATGTCATGATCGCCGGGATCGAGGCCAGCAACCTGACCAGCATCCGCCTGCACCAGCGCTTCGGCTTCCAGGAAACCGGGCGCCTGCGGCAGGTGGGGCGCAAGTTCGACCGCTGGCTGGACCTGGTGTTCCTGCAAAAAATACTAAGCTGACCCGCCCAGTCCCCCTCCTCAACGACGCGACGGCCCCCCAAATGGAAATCCACGCCCCGGAAAGCCCGATCCAGTCATTCAAGGACTTCGCCATCCACATCGGCGTGGTCACCATCGGCATCCTGATCGCCCTGGGACTGGAGCAGGCGGTGGAGGCCTATCACCGCCATGAGCTGGCGCGCGAGGCGGTGGAGAGCTTCCATGCCGAGCTGTCGGACAACCGCAAGGCGGTGCAGGAGGTGCTGGCGGAGATCGCCGAACACAACACCCGGGCGGAGGAGGGCATCGCCCTGCTGAACGCCTGGCAGGCCGGCAAGGGCACGCCCGGCACGGAGCTGAAGTACCCCGGCATTCGGCTGGACCTGGTGTCCAGCGCCAGTTGGGATGCCGCCATCGCCACCCACGCCTTGGGGGAGTTGCCCTATGCCGAGGCGCGGGCCTATGCCGACGCCTATGCCGGCTTTCGCCTGTTCGTCGAGCAGGAGAAGGCGCAGCTGGCGGAGTGGCCGGATGTGCGCCTTTACGGCACCGATCCGGCCCAGATGACGCCGGCCCAGCGCCAGACGCTGATCGAGCGTCTGCACCACTACCAGAACTACGTCATCGTCCTGAACATGGCGGGCAAGGGCGCCCTGGCCGCCGCCGACCGCGCCCTGGGCGGGGACAAGCCGCACTGAGCCATCGGTGGAGCCGGGGGGGCTGTCAGGGCTGGCGCTTCAGCACCAGCTTGAACATGGTGGTCCAGCCGTCCTTGGTCTGGGCCTCGCTCCACGCCTCATAGGAAGCGGGACCGTCGCCGTCTGACGTCTGGGGCGTCCAGCGGACGCGGTAGGTCATGGCCTCGCCTTCCGCCACGTATTGGGCGGCGGGAAAGACCAGCGCGTCGCCATCGACGGTCACCGTGCCGTGGCTGACCCCGCCCTGGTTCTCAATGTAGAGATACTCCACCCGCTTGCCGGCCGGATCCCAATAGTAGGTGGTTTCGCCGACATAATCCGGACGCCCCGGGGCGCGCACGGTGTGGGTGTCGCGCAGGGCCTTGCCTTCATACACCCACTGGAAGCAATGGGTGTCGGTCCGCTGGCTGCCGGGAAATTCCCCCATCCAGCAATGGCCGGCCAGGAAGGCCATGGGTTTCAGGCCCGGCGACGGATCGGCGAAGGCCGCCACCGATACGCCCGCGATAGCGCCCAAGGCCATACCCCAAACCAACCTGCGCACGTCGGACATCTCCACCCCACAACCACGCGCACCCTGCCGCCTACCTGCTTAGGCGGCAAGTGTGCAAGGGGATGGGGTCAGGGGTGGGGATCCGGCCCGCCGGCCTTGGCGCTCAGCCCGTGGGGGGGCCGATGTAGCTGGACAGGCCGCGGATGTTCTCGTCCACCACCAGGCGGTGGTTCAGGGGCGGGAAGGCGCGCTGGGTGCAGTCCAGCCGGGTACAGAGGCGGCAGTTGTCCGGCATGCGCATCAGCTGGGTCAGGATCTGGCCCGGGTTGCGGAAGGCCTGGTGCACGGTCCAGCGCGGGCAGCCGCCGCCGAAACGCGCCATGAGCTGACCCGTTGCCCCACCGGTCCGGGCCCCCAGCCAGGGCTTAGGTTTACGGCCAAAGCCTCACGCACTATCGCCGCTCCATTTCCATTTAAATGGCGCAATAGTTGAGCATATTTCAACAGATTCTAACATGTGACAGCATCCGGCGATGGATGCCATATTATGACGCGAAAAACATTTCGCTCAAATTTCAATTCCGTCGATCAGCCCAAGGAGAATCCATATGTCCACTCCCCCAATAATATGGGGAAATGTTTCCGCTAATGGAGATATTGTTTCCGGAAGCGGGAATTTCTTAGTTAGCAATACTAGCGGTGGTCATTATAATATTAGCTTCAACACTGCATTCTCCCAAGTTCCGACCGTTTGCGGCTCTCAAACCATGTTCGGCTCCTCCGCTGAATGGCCGACTGACAACGTCGTTTTTCCTTTCATCAACAACGATTCTGTAACAGCTATCACGGGCCTCGGAACCGATGGAAGTCAGAGCAACTGCAGTTTTTCATTCATCGCCATTGGATTTTGAAGCAATCATTCAAGATATCGTCTCCCGAACACCAGAACGACCGTATGCACTAGTAATTGTTAAAAAAGCAGCCGCCCAGTGATCAGAGATTAACGCCTTAAAGAGAAACATCTTTAAGGCGTTAAGATTTTTTGGGCGCGAAAGCCTCAACCCGCCGGCCTTGGCGCTCAGCCCGTGGGGGGCCCGATGTAGCTGGACAGGCCGCGGATGTTCTCGTCCACCACCAGGCGGTGGTTCAGGGGCGGGAAGGCGCGCTGGGTGCAGTCCAGCCGGGGACAGAGGCGGCAGTTGGTGCCCACGGGCGTCGCTTGCGCCCCCGCCAGGTCGATGCCGTCGGCGTAGATCAGCTGGTGGGCCTGGGTCGCCTCGCAGCCCAGGCTGAGGGCGAACTGGCGCGGCACGCTTTTCCACCCGCCGGCCTTGCTCAGGGTGCGGGCGACGGCGAAATAGCTGACACCATCGGGCATGCGCATCAGCTGGGTCAGGATCTGGCCGGGGTTGCGGAAGGCCTGGTGCACGGTCCAGCGCGGGCAGCCGCCGCCGAAACGCGCCATGTGGAAGCCGGGCACGGCGCTGAAGCGCTTGGAGATGTTGCCCGCCGGGTCCACCCGCACCAGGAAAAAGGGGATGCCCTTGGCCCCCGGCCGCTGCAGGGTGGTCAGGCGGTGGCAGACCTGTTCGAAACTGGCGACGAAGCGGTGCATCAGCACCTCGATGTCATAGCGCGCCGACTTCGCCGCCTCCAAGAAGCGGCCATAGGGCATCATGACCGCGGCGGCGAAATAGCCCGCCAGGACGATGCGGGCCAGCTGGCGCGACTCCTCATTGGCCATGTTGGCCTTGGCCACCGTGGCGGTCAGCAGGTCGCGGTGGCGCATCAGGGCCACCTGCACCGCCAACTGGAAGGTCCGCCCCGCCGGCGGCAGCATTTCCGAGATCAGCACCCGCTTGGAATGGCGGTCATAGCGGCGCACCGTCTCCCCCATCACTTCCACCGGCATCAGCTTGACCGTCAGGCCATGCGCCTTGTGCACGAAGCGGGAGAGGGAGCCGTAGAGGTCGGAGGAGTCCAGGTCACCATCGAACCACAGCGTCTCCGCCGCCAGCTCCAGGTCCGGGAAATGGTTGCTCTGGTCCTGGAAGAACTCCCCCACCTCATCCTGGGCGAACTGCTGGCCCGCCGCCTGGGGATGCTGGCGATCGCGGTCGTCCACCTTTTCCGCCAGCGCCTGCACATCCTCGCGCGCCTCGAGATAAGCCCGATACAGGGTGACGACCGCCTGGCCCAGGGAGGGGGCCACGGCGGCCAGTTCCTTCATGTCCTGGTTCTTGATGTCGCTATGGTCGAACAGCGGGTCGGCGAACACCTCGCGCAAGCCCGCCACCAGCCGGACCTCGTCATCCTCGGCGAAGGTGGCCAAATCGACGTCGAAGGTCTGGCCGATCTTCAGCAGCAAGGTGACGGTCAGCGGCCGCTGGTTGCCCTCGATCAGGTTCAGGTAGGAGGGGGAGATGCCCAACATCTCCGCCATCTGCGCCTGGGTCAGGTGGATGTCGCGACGCAGGCGGCGCACCTTGTGCCCCAGCATCGCCTTCTTTTCCGCCGCCATCGCCGCCACCCGTCTTCCATGTTTCCGCCCCGGTGGCCCCGGGGACTATCCCGCCGCTTTCGCACCGCGCCGGAAGGGGTAAGTGGATTTACAAACTTTACAAGTTTTCACTTACCGACATTACAAGAGATTACATCGTTACCACTTTTCAATCAAAGACTTATTGATCCAATTTACCAAATCGCCAAGTCTAACGCAGTGCAGTGAACGCGACGGACGCACCGCAAACAAGAGCGGACGAAGCGGTCACGGGAAACATCATCGGGGCGACCGGAACCGGGAACCGCCCCAAAGTCTCTTAAGGAAAGGATTAGGCGATCATGGCTCCGCTGGATCAAGGCACCACCCCCACCGACCTGAAGGCGCTGCATGCCCGCCGCTTCGAAGGTGTGAAGCGCGACTACACCGAACAGGACATCAAGCGCCTGTCGGGCTCGGTCAAGATCGAATACACCCTGGCCGAACTGGGCGCGCGCCGCCTGTGGGAACTGCTGCACACCCGCCCCTACGTCCACAGCCTGGGCGCCTTCACCGGCAACCAGGCCATGCAGATGGCCAAGGCCGGCCTGGAAGCCATCTACCTGTCGGGCTGGCAGGTCGCGGCCGACGCCAACCTGGCGGGCCAGATGTACCCGGACCAGAGCCTGTACCCCGCCAATTCCGTGCCCAGCGTCGTGAAGCGCATCAACAACGCCCTGCTGCGCGCTGACCAGATCAACCATGCCGAGGGCAAGGACAGCATCAACTGGATGGTGCCCATCGTCGCCGACGCCGAGGCCGGCTTCGGCGGCCCGCTGAACGCCTTCGAGCTGATGAAGTCCATGATCGAGGCCGGCGCCGCCGGCGTCCATTTCGAGGACCAGCTGGCGTCGGAGAAGAAGTGCGGCCATCTGGGTGGCAAGGTGCTGATCCCCATCCAGCAGTTCATCCGCATCCTGAACGCCGCCCGCTTGGGCGCCGACGTCTCCGGCACCTCCACCCTGGTGGTCGCCCGCACCGACGCCGAGAGCGCGCAGCTGATCACGTCGGACGTGGATGAGCGCGACCATCCCTTCATCGACCGCAACGACCGCACGCCGGAGGGCTTCTTCCGCATCCGCAAGGGCATGGGTGTCGACTACTGCATCGCCCGCGGCCTGGCCTATGCGCCCTATGCCGACCTGCTATGGTGGGAAACGTCCAAGCCCAACCTGGACGACGCCCGCCGCTTCGCCGAGGCCGTGCACAAGCAGTTCCCGGGCAAGCTCTTGGCCTACAACTGCTCGCCCAGCTTCAACTGGCGCGCCAACCTGGATGAGGCGACCATCGCCCGCTTCCAGCAGGAACTGGGCGCCATGGGCTACAAGTTCCAGTTCATCACCCTGGCCGGCTTCCACTCGCTGAACTACGCCACCTTCGAACTGGCCCGCGGCTACAAGGAGCGGGGCATGGCCGCCTTCTCCGAGCTGCAGCAGAAGGAATTCGCGGCCGAGGCCCAGGGCTTCACCGCCGTGAAGCACCAGCGCGAGGTCGGTACCGGCTACTTCGACGCCGTGTCCCTGGCGATTTCCGGCGGCACCAGCAGCACCACCGCCATGAAGGACTCGACCGAGACCGACCAGTTCCACTGATCGGTCCCATCCCCGGAACGGGGTGATCCCAGGGAAGGCCGACGCACCGTTCGCCTGGGACCACCCTTCGGGCGGCGGCGGGAGTGAACGACGCTGGAGCGTCCCGCCGCCGCCCGGTTTCCCTTCCGGTTCCTGCCAGAGCTTTCAAAGCGTCCACCACCGATCGGCGGTGCCGGGTTCATTCCCTGGCACCGCCCGGAAGGGTGCGGCGACGGGGTTTAACGACGCTGGAGCGTCCCGCCGCCGCACCGTTCCTCCCCGACACCGCCTCCAGGGCCTCGGCCGCAGGCTATCCGCGACGGGCCCCAGTCTTGAAGGGAGAGCATCATGCCTGACGCCCTGTTCGCCCCCTCGGCCCCCCGTCTTTCCCCGGATGCCCCGGCGGGACGCATCGAGATCCGCGCCGCGTCCAAGCCCGGTTATGACGCCCTCCTGACCCCCGCCGCCCTGGCCTTCGTCGCCGACCTGGAACGCCGCTTCGGCTGGCGCCGCCGGTACCTGCTGGAAAAGCGGGTTGAACGCCAGGTCCGCCTGGACGCGGGCGAGAAGCCGGCGTTCAACCCCGCCTGCGGCTATGCCCGGCATGAGGAATGGACGGTCGAGCCGCAGCCCGCCGACCTGCGCGACCGCCGGGTGGAGATCACCGGGCCGGTGGAGCGCAAGATGATCATCAACGCGCTGAATTCCGGCGCGCAGGTGTTCATGGCCGATTTTGAGGACAGCAACGCCCCCACCTGGGCCAACCTGATGGACGGGCAGGTCAACCTGCGCGACGCCATCCGCCGCACCATCGCCCATACCGATCCGGTCACGGGCAAGCACTATGCCCTGAACCACAAGGTCGCCGTGCTGATGGTCCGCCCGCGCGGCTGGCACCTGGAGGAGAAGCATGTGCTGATCGACGGCCGGCCGGTGTCCGCCGCGCTGTTCGACTTCGGCCTCTATTTCTTCCACAACGCCCATGAACTGCTGGCCCGGGGCAGTGGCCCCTATTTCTACCTGCCCAAGATCGAGGGCCGGGCCGAGGCCCGGCTGTGGAACGACATCTTCCTGCATGCCCAGGACTGCCTGGGGCTGGAGCCCGGCACCATCAAGGCCACCGTGCTGATCGAAAGCATCCTGGCCGCGTTCGAGATGGACGAGATCCTGTATGAGCTGCGCTGTCATTCCGCCGGCCTGAACTGCGGCCGCTGGGATTACATCTTCAGCTTCATCAAGAAGTTCCGTAATGACCCGGACGCCATGCTGCCCGACCGGGGGGCGGTCACCATGGATAAGGGCTTCCTGAACGCCTATTCCCGCCTGGCGGTCAAGACCTGCCACCGCCGCGGCGCCCCCGCCATCGGCGGCATGGCGGCCTATATTCCGGTGAAGGACGATCCGGTGGCGAACGATCGGGCCTTCGCCCAGGTCCGCGCCGACAAGGAGCGGGAGGCCCGCAACGGCCATGACGGTACCTGGGTGGCCCATCCGGCGCTGGTGCCGGTTGCCCGCGCGGTGTTCGACGACCTGATGCGGACGCCCAACCAGATCCACGCCACCTGCCACGACGTGCGGGTGACGGCGGAGGATCTGCTGGCCGTCCCACAGGGCCCGCGCACCGAAGCGGGCCTGCGCCAAAACGTGGCGGTGGGCATCGGCTATATCGAGGCCTGGCTGCGCGGCCAGGGCTGTGTGCCCCTGTTCAACCTGATGGAAGACGCCGCCACGGCGGAGATCAGCCGCGCCCAGGTTTGGCAGTGGCTGCGCCACGGCGCCACGCTGGATGACGGCCGTACCGTGGACCACGCGCTGGTGGAAAGGATCATCGAGGAGGAACTGGCCGCCTGGATCGGCCGGGTGGGCGAGGTCGCCCTGGCCCACAGCCGTCACGAGGAGGCCGCCCGCCTTTTCTCCAACCTGGTGTTCCAGCACCGCTTCGCGGAGTTCCTGACCCTGCCCGCCTATGACCAGCTGATGGCCGCGGGCGCCTGACATTCCGCGCCTGAACCCAGGACGCCCGGCGACAGGCCGGGCAAGGAAGAGTCGCCCCCGAAGGCGACATGCCGAAAGGCCGGACGCCCCGACGTGCCGGCCTTTCGCGTTTTCGCTCCACCCTGCCCCCGCCTGGCTGGGCCCCGGCCTGGGCCCGGGGCTGCGACAAAGACGACAGTACCGCCCCCATGCATACCCCCCGCCGGGGGGGGCTGATATCATCGCCCCCTCAAGACAGCGGGTGTGTGATCAGTGGACGTGCGCGGCAAACGGCGTGGGCGGATATCGGCGGCGCGGCGGCGGACGTCCCTCCTGGGGATCTGCCTGGCGGCAGGCGCCCTGCTGAACGTCGCCGACGCCCGGGCCCAGGTGCCGGCGGAGACGGTTTCCGCCAACAACGCGGCGCAGGTGCCCCTGTTCAGCAAGGCGGATCCGCATCGGGGCCTGGCCCGACGCAAGGCGGCGGTGACCGCCGCGGCCAACGGCGACGCCGCCTGCCGTGACCTGGGGGATTTCTACTGGGAGATCGGCGACGGTACCGGCCCCCTGGTCAGCGGCAGCCGGGGCGTCCGCTACTCCGCCAACCGGCCGCTGCAAGTGGCGTCCGCCAGCAAGCTGGTATTCGCCGCCTATGTGGTGGAACGCACCGGCGGCCAGCTGACGGCGGACCAGCTGGACGCGCTGGAGATGCGGTCGGGCTATGACAACTTCAACCCGCTGGCCTGCTTCGGCGCGCGCACGGTGGGCGCTTGCCTGGACCGGCGCGGCAACGGCCAGTTGAATGCCGACCACCGGGGGCGCTTCAGCTACAACGGCGGTCACGACCAGCATCTGGCGACGACCTTGGGCCTGGGCGACCTGGACCGCTATGGCCTGGCCGCGGAGATGCGGCGCGTGCTGGGGCCCGAACTGTACCTGGACTTCGCGGCACCCCGGGTGGCCGGTGGGCTGAAGGCCAGCCCGGCCGCCTATGGCGCCTTTCTGCGCAAGGTGGTGTCGGGACGGCTGCGCATCCACGACATGCTGGGCAGCCACCCCATCTGTACCCAGGGGCCGGACTGCCCCGCCGTGCAGGGCCCCGCCCTGCCCCAGTCCTGGCACTACAGCCTGAACCATTGGGTGGAGGACGGCGCCGGTGGCGATGGCGCCTTCAGCAGTCCCGGCATGATGGGCTTCTACCCCTGGATCAGCGCCGACCGCGGCACCTATGGCCTGGTCGCGCGCGAGGTCGTGGCGCCCCGGGCCTATCTGGCCAGCATGGCCTGCGGCCAGGCCCTGCGTCGCGCCTGGACGGCGGGCGCTTGAGCCGCCCTCCGCTCAGGATTTGGCGCCTGGCGCCTTGGGGGCGGGCTTCATCCAGTCGGTGACATCGAAATAGACGCGCACCCGGCGCTGGTGCGTGTTCTCCAGCGTCAGCTGGTCGTACCGCCGCCCGTTTTCCGTCACCAGCCGCTGCTCCACCCGCTTCCAGCCTGGATAGAGGATGCCCAGCACGGTGTATTCCCGCTTCACCCCCGCGGCATCGTCGCTCACGCCCTGCAGCACAATGGGATCGCTGATCAGGTCGCCCTGGCCCTTGCTCGCCGGCAGGCCCAGCTTGGCCTCGATGCCATTCAGAAATTCCTGGTGGCTGGAGATGCAAGGGGCGCAGCCGGCGCGACGGGCGACGTTGTACCAGTACTGGGCCTCGTCCGCGCCGCCGGGAAGGGTGCCAGTATTATGCAGCTGGCCATAGATCAGGGCGGCCATGGCCAGGCCGGCCTCGGCCGCGGGCCTCACCACATCCGCCGCCCGCTGCGGATCCTTGGCCGTGCCCCGGCCGTAGTAATAATAGACGGCCAGGGCCTCGCGGGCCTTCAGGCCGCCCCGGGATATGGCCTGTTCGAACAGGCTGAGGGCTGACGCCATATTCTCCGGGGTGGGGCCTTTGCCGTCCTTCCCTTCCATTTCGATGTCGGCCTGGGCGACCAGCCGCTGGGCGTCGGGCGGGTCCACGGGGGCGTTGATATGGCCGTCCAGGGGCAGGTTGGAGGTGGCCGCCGGGCGGCTGGACTGGCCTTGGGCGCCGGGCATGATGGTGTCCGGTGCCCGGACCGCTGGCGCTTGGGCCACGGTAGGGGGTGTCACGGGCGCCGGTGCGGCCGCCGGCGGCACGGCCTGAGGCGATTTGGCCTGGGAAACCGCCGGTTCGGATGCCGGCGCGGGCATGGGCTGCGGCGATGGGGCCAGCCGGGAGAGGATGCCCTGGCTCGGGGCCGGCGTGGCGGGCGCGCCATCGTCGCCCTCGAAAAAGGCGCAGCCGGACAGCAGGATCGCGGCCAAGCCGGCGGCGATGACGGGAGCGGACGGGAAACGCGGACGCATGACACCCCAAGGCAGGGGCCCCGGGGACAGGGGCCAGGGAGATTGGATCACCGATCCGGCGCCACTCTATGCCGGATCGCGTCAGGCCGAAATCGGCTTGAGAGCCGTTACACGGGAACCGCCGGGCGGAGTCAGCGCATGAACGCCAGCAGGCCGCCGGCGCCGATCAGCAGGCTGCCGGTCAGGCGGTTCAGTTGGCGGGCGGCGCGGGGCGTCTGCAGCCGGTTGGCCAACGTCTGCCCACCGATGGCGTAGGTCAGGATCCAGCCGAACTCTATGATCACCATGACGGTGGTCAGCCACACCAGTTGACCGGTCAACGGCCGGGCGGCATCGATGAACTGGGGGAAGAAGGCGGCCATGAAGATCAGCGCCTTGGGGTTGGAGCCGCAGACCAGCAGGCCGCGCAGCAACAGGCGATGGGCCCGCACCTCCGCCGGCCGCACCGCCTCGCCCCGCTGTTCGGCGTCCGTTTCCGCGCGCAGGGATTCGTTCGGATCGGCGCGCCAGGCCTGGACGCCCAGGTAGAGCAGATAGGCCACGCCCGCCACCTTCAGCACCATGAAGGCGGTGGCGGAGGTCTGGAGCAGGGCCGCCATGCCCACCGCCGACAGCGCCGCCATGACGCCCAGGGCCAAGCACATGCCGAGACCCGCCCAGGCGGCGGCGCGCACCCCATGGCGCAGGCCCACGCCCAGGGCGAACAGCATGTTCGGGCCCGGCGTGGCCGACAGGAAGAAACAGATGCCGGCGAAGGTGGTGAGCGTCTGCCAACTCAACATGCCGCGCGTCCCCACGGAGCTAAAGGATCGGAGGGGGAGACTATCGTGAAAGCGCCCCGCTGATGAGGGGGTGCGGGCGCAGGGAGCCCATGCCAGCAGGCCATGGCGGCGCGCCGGGCTGGGCGCACGCGGGGAGACGCAAGCGCAACTCATTATTATTGCTTGAAGATTTCATCATCGCCGACCACGCGGCGGGTTGACGGGCGGACGCTTGCCGCTAGTCTTGCTGGCAGCGTCCCCCCTTCCTTTCAAGGCAGCCCCCATGAAGGACTTCTCCGCCCTCACCGAACAAGAGCTGCTGGCCCTGGCCGTGTCGCTGGAGGAGGAGGACGCCCGCATCTATGACGAGTTCGCCGCCGGCCTGCGCGAAAACTTCCCGGAAAGCGCCAAGGTCTTCACCACCCTGGCGGCCGAGGAGAATGGACACCGCCACCGGCTGATCGAGCTGTACCGCCAGCGCTTCGGGGAGCATATCCCCCTGATCCGCCGGCAGGACGTGCGCGGGTTCGTCCAACGCAAGCCGATCTGGCTGATGCGGCCCCTGGCACTGGAAACCGTGCGCCAGCAGGCGGAACTGATGGAGGCGGAAACCAAGCGCTTCTACACCCGCGCCGCCCGCCGCTCCACCGATGCCGCCGTGCGCCAGCTGCTGGGCGACCTGGCGGATGAGGAGCGCCGCCACGAGGCCCGGGCGGAGGCCCTGGAATCCCGCCTGATCACGCCTGAGGTGCGGGAGCAGGAACACGCGTCGGAACGCCGGCTGTTCGTCCTGCAGGTGGTGCAGCCGGGGCTGGCGGGGTTGATGGACGGGTCCGTTTCCACCCTCGCCCCGCTGTTCGCCGCCGCCTTCGCCACCCACGACACCTGGCAGACCTTCCTGGTCGGCATCGCCGCCGCCGTGGGTGCCGGCATCAGCATGGGCTTCGCCGAGGCCCTGTCAGACGACGGCAGCCTGACCGGCCGGGGCAGCCCCTGGCTGCGCGGCCTGGTCTGCGGCGTGATGACGGCGGTGGGCGGCCTGGGCCACACCCTGCCCTACCTGATCCCCCACTTCTGGACGGCCACGGCCGTGGCCGGGGCGGTGGTGGCGGTGGAGCTGGGCGTCATCTCCTGGATCCGCAACCGCTATATGGACACCACCTTCCTGGCCGCCGCGTTCCAGGTCATCATCGGCGGCCTGCTGGTGTTCGCCACCGGTATCCTGATCGGCAGCGCGTAGCTTTTCTTATTTTTTCCTGCTCATCACGCGCCGGCGGGCCATCCGGTCCTTGGCTGATCCTCGGTTTCCAGTCCGCTGACGCTTGAGGAAGAAAATCAGGCCGCCGTGACGGGCACCGGGTAGTCGCGGGCCAGGGCCGCCCAGGAGGCGGGGGCCACGCCGACGATGGCGTCCATCAGCAGACGCGCCTCGTCGGCATTCTCGTGGATGCAGGCCTGCTCCAGGGATTGCGCCAGATGCTGCAGGCGGCGGAGGCCAAGATTGCCCACGGTGGAGATCAGGCTGTGCGCCTCGCGCCGCGCTTCCACCAGATTGTCGGCGGCCACCAGGCCCGCGGTCCGCGCGATACGCGCCTGGCCGAAGCTGACGAACTCCCGCACCATCTCGAGGGTGCCTTCACGGCCCGCGAGGTCCACCAGCTTGGCCAGCGGCTCGCGGTCGAATAGCGGCTGCTCGGCCATGGGATAGTCGTCGCCAGGGCCAGGCGTGGCGGCTGCGTCGGTCGCGCCCGGCACATCACCGGCGGCGGATGCCCCACCCGTCCAGCGGGCCACCAGGTCCAGGAAGCGCCCCTGGTCGAAGGGCTTGGACACATAATCGTCCATGCCGGCCGCCAGATACTCCTCGCGCATGCCCACCATGGCGTTGGCGGTCATGGCGATGACCGGCACGCGGCGGCCGGGGGCCTCGCCCGCGCGGATGCGCCGGGTGGCCTCCAGCCCGTCCAGCCCCGCCATCTGGATGTCCATAAGCACCAGATCGACCGGCGGCGAACCCAGCGCGATCGCAGCCCCCTCCGCCCCCTCGCTGGCCAAGGCCACGTCATAGCCCTCGGTCCGTAGCATCATCTCCGTCAGCCGGGCGTTGATGCTGTTGTCCTCGACCACCAGCACGCGGCGGCCGCTCCCGCGCCGGGACGCCACCCGGGGCTGCCGGGCCTCCTTCGTCCCCGCCGCCTGGCCCGGCAGGCGGGGCAGGACCAGTTCAATGATGAAGGTGCTGCCCTCGCCCGGGGTGCTGTCCAGCGCGATGCTGCCCCCCATCAGCGTGACCAGTTCGCGGCAGATGGACAGGCCCAGGCCGCTGCCGCCATAGCGCTGGCCGATGCTGTCGTCGCCCTGGACGAAGCGGTTGAACAGCCGCGCCCGCTGGTCCGCCGTCATGCCGATGCCGGTATCGCGCACGGTCAGCACCACGCGCACGTCGCACGGGCCCTCCCCCGACGCGGGATTGGCGGGGCCCTCGAACACCTCCGCCATCAGCTGGATTTCGCCCTTGTCGGTGAACTTCACGGCGTTGCCCAGCAGGTTCAACAGCAGTTGGCGCAGCCGGCGGGCATCCCCCCGGAAGGTGGCCGCCGCCTCGGGCGCGATGCGGGTGCGCAGGGCCAGCCCCTTGGTCCGTGCCTGGCCTTCCATCAAGCGGGCGGCGTCCGTCACCACCGCCGCCAGCTGGAAGTCCGCCTCCACCAGCTCCACGCGGCCAGCCTCCAGCTTAGACAGGTCCAGCAGGTCATCCACCAACAGCAGCAGTGTCTGGGCGCTGTCGCGGATGATGGCGGCCAGATCGCGCTGCAGTGGCGCCAGCGGTTCCGCCGACAGCAACTGCACCGCGCCGATGATGCCGTTCAGCGGCGTGCGGATCTCGTGGCTGGTGGCGGTCAGGAAAGCGGACTTGGCGGCGTTGGCCTCCTCCGCCACCCGGCGCGCGTGCTCCAGTTCCGCCGCCGCCGCCGTCAGGGTGTCGCGGGCGGCGCGCAACTCCTCCTCCTGGCGCACGCGCTCAGTGACGTCGCGCGACGCGGAAACCAGCAGCGGGGCACCGTCGTCCCCCCGGGTCAACGAGATGACGGCTTCCAGCCAGACCCAACGACCGTCCTTGTGGCGCAGGCGGAAGCGGGCGGCGACACCGCCCGGTCCCTCCTGGCCCAAACCCTCCGCGCCAGTCCCCTCTGGAACAACGGGGGCTCCACCAGCCGGCGCCGGCCCCGCCCGCAGGGCCGCAGCCGACAGGGCTTCGAAGGTGGCGTCGACCGCGTGATCGTCGGGATGGCGCAGCTGCGTCAACGTCAGGTCCGTGAACTCCGCCACGCTGTAGCCCAGGATGCGTTCCACCGAGGGGGAGACGTAAAGGCGGGCGCCGTCCGGCCGCGTCAGCAGGATGATGTCGCTGGCCCGATCCGCCAGCAGGCGGAACCGTGCCTCGCTTTCCTCCAACGCGTGACGGGCCTCCACCAGCGCCGTGATATCGCGGCCCGCCCCGCGCCAGCCGCGGATGGCGCCATCCGGGTCATAGAGCGGGCGACCGGACAGCACGACGTGGTAGCGCCGGCCGCTGGGGTGGCTGACGACATAGCGCAGGTCGCGGAATTCCTGCTTGTCGGCGCCATTGGCCAGGGCCGCCGCCGTCTCCGGCGTGGGGGTCAGGCCGCTGATCTGCTTTTCCCCCACCATGCGCAGGGGGTCGAGGCCGATGGCGCGCACGCCGGGTGAGACATAGGTCAGCCGGCGCTCCGGATCCGCTTCCCAGTACCAGTCGGTGGATACGTCGATCAGGTCGCGGAAGCGCATCTCACGTTCCGCCAGGTCCGCCGCCCCCTGTTCCAGATTGTTGGCCATGATGTTGATGGCCCGGGCCAGCACCCCGAACTCCGCATCGCCCGGCCGTTCCGGCGCGCGCGCCCCCCGTTCCCCCCGCCCGATGCGTTCCACCACGCGGGTGAGCGTGCCCAGCCGGCTCATGACCGAGGTTTCCACGCCAACGATGCCGAACAGCAGGGCCACCGCCGCCACCGCCGCCAGGCCCACCATGCTGCGCCAGAAATCCTCGTCCGCCTCGCCCACGGCCTCGGCCCGCGGCAGGCTGACCACCACCCGGGCGTTGATGCCCTGCAGCACGCCGAAGCCGATGATGCGTGGCACGCCGTCCAGCCCGGCGGACAGCAGCGTGCCCGTGGGCTGGGCGAACAGTGCCTCCACCAGGGCGGGGTCCAGCTTCGGTTGGGCAACCGGTTCCGCCGCCGCGTCATCGGGGGACGCCGCCTGCCCGTCCGGCCAGGCCGGCGCGGGGAAGCGGACCAGCACCTCCCCCTGGCCATCGATGATGGCGAAGAGGCCATTGGGCATGTCCGCCGCCATCGCCGCCAGCCGGCCGGCCCAGTTCAGCCGCATGCTGGCGCGGGCCACCGCCCGGATCTGACCGTCCGGCCCGAGGATGGGGCGGGCCATGGCCAGGATGGGCGCCCGGCTGGTTCGCCCTATCATGTAGTCGCTGAGAGTGGCCCGCCCGGTGCGCAGCGCCTCCCTGAAATAGGGCCGGTCGCCGACATTGACCGCGGCCGCGGCGGGTGCCGAAGCGCACAGCGTGCTGCCGTCCGGCCGGGAGAGGAAGACGTTGGCGATCCAAGGCTCCGCGGCTTTCAGGCGGACCAAGTCATCGGCGCAGTCGCCGGCCGACAGGTCAACCTCCTGCAAGGCCACCGTTTCCACCAGATGGCCCAGTTGCTCCACCAGCACGCGGTGCTCCTCCTCCGCCACCTGGGTCAGGATGCGGACATGGGACCGGGCGGCGCCGACCGCCGCCTGGCGCCGGGACTGGCCCTCCACCACCATCAGCGCCGCCATGGCGCCGATGACGGCCAGCAACAGCAGCAGCAGCCTGCTGCGCAATCCCGGAAGCCGCCTCACCTTTCACCGCCCATACGCCGCATGCCCTTGCCCCCAGTTGCGCCCCCGAAACAGCAGGCACGCGCCGCCCCGCCGAGCGGCATGTCGAAAGCTATAGTAGGGGCCCGCGTTCCGCCCGCCAAGGGCGGGACCCGCCACGGGCAGGAGATTGGGGGGTAGAAGTGGGTTCTACATGCCTCCGGCACGCTGCTCCGTCCATTCCTGAGTGCCAAGCCTTGGTGCGGGGCGCCCGCAACCTCCCCCGCCACCCAGTTCGCCGACAATTCAGTCGGCTTTCGGTGCTGGGTGGAGGTGAGACGTCCGCGTCGCCTGATTCGCCCGGATTCCTGATCAACAGGTCAAGATTTCATCGTTCTGCAACAGTTGGCCCGCCACAGATGGGCCACGCAGATGCGCCAACAACTAAGTATCTATTATATATATATTTTTCTATGCTTTGTGCGCGAAAAAGCTGCGCTGCACTTTGTCGCGGAGCTACCGCCGTATGTGCTTTGGCGGCCACAGTCGGGGGGAAATCCGCGCCTTTTGGCCGGCCGTGCGTAAGAAGCCCGCGAGTCTGTAATGTTGTTGTAATACGAAGGAGGGAAGAAAGCGCCCGACGCAGTCACACTTGGCTGAACGAGCGGGTGCGCCAAGCGGGTGCATGGCTGACCGAACGACGAACGATCCAAATCTGGGGGCAATCGATGAGCAGTCTTTATCGCGCAAAGGCGCCGACGCGCCGTTACGCCACTTTCCTCAAGCTGGGTACGGGTGCCCTGGCGCTGGCCACCGCGGCCGCCTGGACCGTTCCGGCGCTGGCGCAGTCCACCGCCTCTGAAATGGACGAAATCGTCATCACCGGCGCCCGCAAGCAGCCCTCCATCGGCGGCCTGATCCAGGCGGAAACCGCGCCCAAGTCCAAGTCCACGGTGACGCAGGAATACCTGGCCACGCAGACCGCCGGCCAGAGCGTGCTGGCCGGCCTGAACCTGCTGCCGGGTGTGAACTTCACCAACACCGACGCCTACGGCTCCTCCGGCGGCAACATCCGCATCCGCGGCTTCGACGGCAACCGCGTCTCGCTGACCTTCGACGGCATCCCGCTGAACGACACCGGCAACTACGCCATCTATTCCAACCAGATGATTGACGAGGAGTTGATCAGCCGCGCCACCGTCAACATCGGCACCACCGACGTCGACAGCCCCACGGCCTCGGCCACCGGCGGCACCATCAACGTCCAGACCCGCAAGCCGCTGGATGAGGTTGGCGTCGAAGGCAAGCTGAGCTTCGGCAGCTACAACTACAAGCGCGTCTTCGCCGCGCTGGACACCGGCGATTTCGGCCCCGGTGGCCGCACCTCCGCCTTCGTTTCCGCGTCCTATCAGGACTACAACAAGTTCAAGGGCTACGGCGAACTGCAGAAGAAGCAGTTCAATACCCGAATCTATGAAGATTTGGGGGGCGGCGACTTCATCTCTGTGGCCGCGCACTACAACGAGAACCGCAACAACTCCTACCAGACCAACAGCCGCGCGACGTTCGCCAACAACTACTTCGCCGACTACAACAACACCTGGGTTCCGCAGACCGCCGTGGCCGGCAAGCCCGACACGGTCCCCGGCACCGACAGCAACTACTACCAGGTGCGCGTCAACCCCTCCAACACCGGCAACGTCCGCGGCCAGTCGCGCTTCCACCTGGCCGACGACGTCATGCTGACGGTCGATCCCTACTTCCAGTACACGCTGGCCAACGGCGGCGGCACGCTGAGCGTCAAGGAAACCGACGCCCGCCTGATCGGCAGCAGCAAGACCGCCAAGGGCATGGATCTGAATGGCGACGGCGACACCCTGGACACCGTGCTGCTGTACGCGCCCAGCAACACCAACACCTTCCGCACCGGCGTCACCTCTTCGCTGATCTGGGACATTGACGACAACAACCGTCTGCGCGTCGGTTACACCCTGGATTACGGCCGCCATCGCCAGACCGGCGACTGGTCCTACATCGGCGCCGACGGCAAGCCGACGGATGTGTTCGGTGGCAAGAACAGCGGCGGTATCTACGCCGTCGACGGCATCCAGCTGGAAAACCGCAACCGCTACTCGGTCGCCGAGCTGAACCAGGCCTCGATGGAGTACATCTTCAAGGCCTTCGACCAGAAGCTGACCGTGGTCCCGGCCCTGCGCCTGCCCTACTTCCATCGTGAGCTGAACCAGTACTGCTACACCTTCACCGGCGCCTCCGGCAACGTTGCCTCGGTCAGCAGCAACCAGTACTGCACCAGCAACACCGCTTCGATCGCCTCGGCGTCCAAGCTGTTCGGCACGCCCTTCACCGGGACCAGGGACTTCAGCGAGCCGCTGCCGAGCCTGGGTATTTCGTACCAGATCACGCCGGAACATCAGCTCTACTTCCAGTTCTCGGAAGGCTACTCCGCGCCGCGTACGGACAACCTGTACGGCGTCATCCGCACCAGCGGCGTGATGGACCCGGAAAAGACCTACAACTTCGAACTGGGTGAGCGTTTCCAGACCAACTGGCTGATGACCTCGGTCTCCGGCTGGTACACCCGCTACATCAACCGCATCGTGTCCGCCCTGGACCCGACCGACGCCAGCAACACCATCGACCGCAGCCTGGGCCGCGTCGACCTGTACGGCGCCTCGATCGAGAGCGGCTTCGCCATCACCGACCAAGTGAACTTCTACGCCTCGGGCAGCTACACGCATTCCGAAGTGAAGAACAATCTGGCCGGCCCCAACGGCATCACCTACCTGACCGCCGGCAAGCAGCTGGTGGACACGCCGGAGTGGATGACCGGCGCCCGCGTGGAATACAAGCCGCTGGACATCCTGTCAGCCTCGCTGGAAGGCAAGTACACCGGCACCCGCGCCGCCACCGACGTGAACGACGAATGGACCACGCCGTTCTTCGTCGCCAACTTCGAGGCCCGCCTGGACCTGCCGGACGCCGCCGGTTTCCGCGGCACGTATCTGCAGTTCAACGTCAACAACCTGTTTGACCGCCGGTACCTGAACACCATCTCGTCCTCGACGACGGCGGCCAACGTGCCCTTCTACCAGGTCGGCTCGCCCCGGACGTTCATGGGCACCATCCGGACCACGTTCTGATCATCGCCTGATCACCGGCGCTCCCCTGGGGTGCTGGTGCGCTACGCGAAAGGGGCGGCCTGCGGGCCGCCCCTTTTTCGTTTCGGCTCTGTGCATGGGCCCAAACCGCCCGCGCTTTGTGCAGGTTCGGACATTGCCCACTGATTCGGCAGCAGGCCCGCCTGGCCCCTCCCTTCAGGGCGACGCCGGGCCGCCCGATGAGGCATTTTCCCGCTGTTAACGTTTGATTTTTTATTTGCAACAGAAGTGTGTCGGAAGACCATTCTGTCCCGAGGTTATTTTTGTCCAATTTCAACAATTTTGGCGCAAGTTTATCGCTTAAGTGTAACCAAAAAGCTACAGACATGCACGGAATGAGCCCCAACCCCCCTTGGATCGTTGACGCATTGCTAACGTGATCGGAAAACTTCCCCCAAGCCAAACAGAACGCTGGGCAGAGGCGAACTGGGGAGCTGCCGCCTGAGGCCGGAAACGATGCACGGGCGGCGCCGAACGGGGAACAACCAATCCGAGTGGAGATGGACTACATGAAGGGATTTGAGAGCAGGATCCGTCAGTCGCTGCTGACGGGCGCCGCCATTGGCGTGTGCGCCCTGACGTCGATGGCGACGACGGCCTACGCCGCCGCCGACGATCTGCAAGAAATCGTCATCACGGGTTCGCGCATTAAGACGGACTCGTCCGTCGGCATCAGCCCGGTGACCACCGTTAGCAACGAAGAAATCAAGTTGCAGGGCGCCACCAGGATGGAAGACGTCCTGAACAACCTGCCCCAGGTCTTCGCTAGCCAGGGTGGCAACATTTCCAACGGCTCCACCGGCACCGCCACGGTGAACCTGCGCGGTCTGGGGTCGCAGCGCACCCTGGTGCTGATCGACGGACATCGGATGCCTGCCGGTTCGCCGTTGAACAGCGCCGCCGACCTGAACGAAATCCCCACCGCCCTGGTGAAGCGCGTCGAAGTGCTGAGCGGCGGTGCCTCGGCCGTGTACGGCGCCGACGCCGTGGCCGGCGTCGTCAACTTCATCATGGACGACAAGTTCGAAGGGGCTAAGGCGGAAGTCGGTTACAGCTTCTACCAACACAACAACGACAGCACCCGCATCCAGAACGCCGTCAAGGCGCGCAATTTCGCGCTGCCCGACGATGACGTGACGGACGGCTTCACCCGCACCTATTCCGGCGTGCTGGGCGTGAACAGCACCGACGGCAAGGGTAACATCACCGTCTACGCCGAATACCTGAAAGCGCAGCCGCTGCAGCAGGGTGCCCGCGACTACAGCGCATGCGCCATCAGCGTCAGCTCCAAGGGCGCCTATTCCTGCGGTGGTTCAGGCACGACCGCACCGGCCCAGATCATCGACAACATCGGTGGCGGCGACTACATCGTCAGCGGCAAAAACCTGAATAACTACACGTCGGCGTCCGCGTTCAACTACGCGCCGTACAACTACTATCAGCGCCCGGACCAGCGCTATTCGGCCGGCTTCTTCGGTCATTACGATTTCAACGAACATGTTCAGGTCTATACCGAGTTCATGTTCCACGATGACCACACGCTGGCGCAAATCGCGCCGTCGGGTGTGTTCGGTCAGGAATTCACCATCGGCTGCGACAGCCCCCTTCTGTCGGCCAGTCAGATCAACACCCTCTGCACCGCCAACGGCCTGACCTCTTCCGACAAGGCCGATGTCAGCATCCTGCGTCGTAACGTCGAAGGCGGTGGCCGTATCGACGATCTGCGCCACACCTCGTACCGTGAGTTGATCGGCCTGAAGGGCGACCTGTACGACGGCTGGAGCTATGACGTGTCCGCCCAGCGCAGCACCGTCATCCTGTCGGAAACCTACAAGAACGACTTCTCGCTGGCCCGCACGGCCGAGGCGCTGAACGTCACCAAGGATAGCAACGGCAACTTGGTGTGCGCCAACTCGGCCGCCGTGGCCGCCGGCTGCTCGCCCTACACCATCTTCGACAGCAGCAGCAGCATTTCCAGTGCCGCGTTGACCTATCTGCAGACTCCGGGCTTCAAGGAAGGTTCGACGGTCCAGGACGTGGTTAACGCGTCCATCAGCGGCGACCTGGGGCGGTATGGCCTGCAAAGCCCGCTGGCCAATCGCGGCGTGGCGATCGTGTTCGGCACGGAATACCGCCGTGAAGAGCTGACTCTGAAGGTCGACCAGGAATTCGACAGCGGCGATCTGGCGGGCCAGGGTGGTCCGACCCACGGCGTGGCGGGCGCCTACGATGTCCGTGAAGCCTTCATGGAAGTGAAGATCCCGGTCATCCAGGACAAGCCCTTCATCAAGGAATTCAACATCGAGGGTGGCTACCGCTACTCCGACTACAGCACCTCCGGCAAGACCGACACCTACAAGGTTGGTGGAGACTGGGCCCCGACGTCCGACCTGCGCCTGCGTGCCGGCTTCAACCACGCCGTCCGCGCGCCCAACGTGGTGGAACTGTTCACACCGCAGGGTGTCGCCCTGGGGCTGACCGACGACCCCTGCGCCGGTTCCTCGCCCAGCTACACCTTGGCCCAGTGCGCCCGTACCGGCGTGACCGCCGCCCAGTATGGCAAGATCGTCGCCAACGGCGCTGGCCAGTACAATGACCTGGAAGGCGGTAATCCGAACCTGAAGCCGGAAGCGGCGGACACCCTGACCGTGGGTACCGTCATCACCCCGACCTTCCTGCCGGACCTGACCTTCTCGGCCGACTACTACAACATCCACATTGACGACACGATCAACGGCATCGGTGCCGACCTGATCATGACCAACTGCCTGAACGGCATCAACACCAGCACCTTCTGTCCGCTGATCAAGCGTAGCGCCACGGGTTCGCTGTGGCTGGGCACCACGGGCTATGTCACCAACACCAACCAGAACACCGGTAGCCTGGAACAGTCGGGTATCGACTTCAACGCCAACTATCGCGTTGATCTGGCTGACATCGGCCTGGAGAAGGTCGGCGCCCTGAATTTCAACATGACGGGCACCTACCTGATCGACTTCGTCACCCAGGCCCTGAAGGGCTCGGACGGTTATGATTGCGCCGGGTACTTCGGTGCCAACTGCGGCGTGCCGGCTCCCGTTTGGCGTCACAAGGTTCGCGCGACCTGGCAGACCCCGTGGGACGCCGATATTTCGGTGGCATGGCGTCACCTGAGCAGCGTGGCTTGGGAACGCAACAGCAGCAACGCCACCCTGCACGGCACCTCGATCCCCGGCCTGTCCGAGATCTCCAGCTACGACTACTTCGACTTCTCCGGCTCTTACCAGGTGAGCGACTGGCTGACCCTCAGCGGCGGCGTGAACAACGTCTTCGACAAGGATCCGCCTCTGGCCACCACCCAGGTGGCGAGTTCCTCGTACATCAACGGCAACACCTATGCGCAGGTGTACGACAGCCTGGGTCGTTATTTCTTCTTCCGCGCTTCCGCCAAGTTCTAATCGAACCCAGGCGTAGCGTTCAGTACAGAGACGGCGGGTCCCTCGGGGCCCGCCGTTTTCTTTTTGATCTCAATACCTTGTGTGGACACGACAGCTCGGGCTATTCCGCCGGGTGTAAAGCCATGGCACACTGCCCCTCAAGGGGACCGCCTCACGGGCCCCACGATGGACCAACCCCTGGAACCCCGGACCATGCCGTTCAAGAAGACGTCGTTCAAAAAGGCCGCCGCCCTATCGCTGGCCCTGGCCGTCGCCCCCGCCGCTACCCACGCCGCCTGGGCCGCCGACACCCTGGCCACCTGCCGCGCCATCGGTGACGCCACCCGGCGCCTGGCCTGCTATGACGCCCTGGCCGCGGCGACGGCGAATACCCCCGCCCCCGTCGCGAACACTGCGACGGGGGCCCCCGCCATGCCGGAGGATCCGACCGAACGCTTTGGCAAGGAAAGATTGCCGCGGACGGAGGAGCAGCGGGCCCAGGATGACGCGGAGCAGCAGGAGGAAATGCACTCCACCGTCGCCAAGTCCGTCGCCCTGCCCTATCGCATCTTCGCGGTCACGCTGGAAAACGGCCAGACCTGGGTCAGCAAGGAAGCGCTGACCTTCGACCCCAAGCCGGGCGACGAGGTGCGGGTGATGCACGGCCTGTTGGGCAGCTACTCCATGGTCGTCGGCCGCAGCCGTGTGGTGAAGGCCACGCGCATCAACTGAACTGGCCAGAGTCGACAGAATCGATGGGCGGCCCTCAGCGGCCGCCCTTTTTCATGCCGGCCCCTGGGCCAGCGGGATCCAAAGCGCCCCGCCCGGCGGAGACCGGGCGGGGGCCGCGTCATGCGGATCAGTGCACGCCCGTGGTGTCGGCCACCCGGGTCGGCCGGGGCGCCAGCCAGATGACCAGCGCGGCGATGAACAGCGCCACCGCCACCCCCAGGAAAACCTGGTTGGTGGCCAGCATCACGCCCTGCGCCTGCACCAACTGATCCAGCCGACCGATGGAGAGGTCGCCGAACAGGACGTCGGGCCGCAGGAGATCCACCAGTTCGGCCCGGTTGCGGGTGGTGCTGTCCTCCCACACCGTATTGACCAGCGAGGTGGCGAAGGCGCCGGAGAAGGTGCGCAGGAAATTCATCAGGCCGGCCGCCGAAGCGGTCTCCGCAGGCTCGACACTGGCCAGCGCCAGGGACGTCAGCGGCACGAAGAAGAAGGGCATGCCGATGCCCTGGAGCAGCAGTGGCACCGAGACCTGGAAATAGGTCATGTCCGAGGTGGAACCGCAGCGATAGAGGGTGACCCCGGCCATCCACGCCAGCCCAAAGAACACCAGGGGGCGGGGGTCGACCTTGGCGGACAGCTTGGCCACCAGGGGCGCCAGGATCACCGCGGAGATGCCGGATACCGCGGTGGCGTACCCCGCCCAGGTGGCGGTGTATCCCATGTTGCTTTGCAGCCACAGCGGCGTCAGCACGGCGGTGCCGAAGAAGGCGCCAAAGCCCACGCTGATGGTCAGCACGGCGGTGGCGTAGCCCCGGTGCCGGAACACCCGCAAATCGACGATGGGCTGCGCCTCCGTCAGTTCCCAGATCATGAAGGCGCAGAAGCCGATCGCCGCCACGATGGCCAGCGCCACGATCTCGGTGGACGCGAACCAGTCCAGGTCCTTGCCCTCATCCAGCATGATCTGCAGGGCCCCGACCCAGACGATCAGCAGGCCCAGGCCCACCACGTCGAAGCGGGTCTTGAGCAAGGAGGTCTCGAACGGCTTCAGCAGACCCCAGCAGGCGACGGCGCACACCAGGGCGATGGGCACGTTGATGTAGAAGATATAGGGCCACCCCCAGCCATCGCACAGCGTGCCACCGAGGATGGGGCCCAGGATGGGCGCCACCAGCGTGGTCATGGCCCAAATGCCCATGGCGGCGGGCGCCTTTTCCTTGGGGAAGATGCGCAGCAGCAAGGTTTGCGACAGGGGCATGAGCGGCCCGCCGGCCAGACCCTGAAAGACGCGGAACAGCACCAGCATGCCCAGCGACTGGGCGAAACCACACAGCGCCGAAAATAGGCCAAATCCCAGCATGGCGGCCACGAAGGTGCGCACGGTGCCGAACCGCCCGGCCAGCCAGCCGGTCAACGGCACCGTCACCGCCTCCGCCACCGCATAGGAGGTGATGACGTAGGTACCCTGGCTGGAGGACACCGCCAGGCCGCCGGCGATGTTGGGCACCGACACGTTGGCGATGGTGGTGTCCAGCACCACCAGGAAATTCGCGGCAGCCAGGAGCAGGCCACCCAGCAGCAACTTGCCACCGGACAGCGTCGGGATTGCGTCGTCGGGTGCGTCGCTCATGATGCCCGTACCTCAGTTCTGGCCGTGGGCCGGTGCCGCCGGCGCGCCGGTATCGATGGTGACGTTCATGGACAGGCCCACCCGCAGCGGGTGAACGGCCAGTTCGCTGGGGTCCAGCAACACGCGCACGGGCACGCGCTGCACCACCTTGATCCAGTTGCCGGTGGCGTTCTGTGCGGGGATGAGCGCGAAGGCGGAACCGGTGCCGCCGGCCAGGCCCGCCACCTGGCCATGGAAAACAACGTCGCTGCCATACAGGTCGGCGGTCAGTTCCACCGGCTGGCCCGCGCGGACCTTGGCCAGCTGCACTTCCTTGAAGTTGGCGTCGACATAGGCCTGGGCCACCGGCACCACGCTCATCAGCATGGTGTCGGCCTTTACCCGCTGGCCGACCTGCACCTGGCGGCGGGCCACCACGCCATCAAAGGGGGCCCGCACCACCGTGCGGCCCAGATCCACCTTGGCCTGATCCACGCGGGCGCGGGCGGCCATGACCTCGGGATTTGTTTCCACCGTGCTGTCGGCGATCAGCACGGTGTTGGCCTTTTGCGACCCCTGGGCCGCCACGCGGTTGGCCACCGCCTGCGCCCTCGTCGCCTTGGCCACCGCCAGGTTCGCGCTGGCCGTGGCGAAAGCGTTCTGGGCGCTGGTCAATTCTTCCCCAGACACGGCACCCGAGGCCGACAGCGCCTTTCGCCGATCCAGGTCGATCCGGGCGCGGTCATAATCCGCCTGGGCGGAGAGCAACTGCGCCTCGGCCCGGGCGCCATCGGCCTCCCGCGCCGCCACTTGGGCCCCAAGGGCCCCGTCATTGGCGAAGTAGGCCCGCACGCGGCGTTCCGCCTGGCCCAATTGGGCCTCCGCCTGGGCCAACGCGATGCGGGCGTCGGTGTCGTCGATCACCACCAGGACGTCCCCCTTCTTCACCGCCTGGGTGTCCACCACCGGCACCGACCGCACCGTGCCATCCAGGGACGACGTCACCTGGGCCGCGTCGGCATTGACGTAGGCGTTGTCGGTGGAGACATAGCGCCGCCCCATCACCAGGCTGTAGCCGCCATACCCCAGGCCGGCCAACAGGACGACGGCCCCAAGTCCGGCGAACAGGCGTCCGCGCGCCGACCGGCCCGGCGCCGGCGACGCCAGCGGGTGGATGGTGGCCTCGATGATGTCTTCAGACGGGGTCGGCAAGCGGGAGGGCGTGGACATGGGGAGTATCCTTGGGAACGGACGGCTTAACGAGCGGCGACGGTGGTGGGAATCGCGGGGGAGGCGGCCAGGTAGCCACCGCCCAGGGCGCGGATAAGGGTGATGTCGAGGGTGAAGGCCCGGGACTCCAGATCCGCCAGGGCGCGGCGGTCGGCGATCAACGTGTCTTCCGCCGTCAGCACATCCAGATAGGTCGACAGCTTGCCCTCGTAGCGGGCGGTGGCGATGCGGTGGGCGTCACCCGCGGCGGCCAGGGCGTCGCGGGCATGGGCCAGGCGCGTCTCCAGGGCACGGGTGCTGACGGCGGCGTCGGCGACATCCTGCAGGGCCTTGGCCACCGTGCTGTTGTAGTCGGCAACGGCGGCGTCATAGTCGGCCCGGGCTCCCCGGTACTGCGCCGCCAGCGACCCGCCTTCGAACAGAGGCAGGCTGACGGCGGGCCCGATGCTGCCGATGGTGGCGCCGGACTTGGTCAGGGCGTTCAGGCCCAAGGTCTGCAGCCCGAAATAGGCGGCCAGGTTCACATTGGGATAGAAGGCGGCCTTGGCGCCATCGATGCGCCGGGCCGCCGCCTCGACCTTCAGGCGGGCGGCCACCACGTCGGGGCGGCGCCCCAGCAGATCGGCGGCCAGGCTGGTCGGCAGGCCAAAGGCCCGCAGCTGCGCCTTGGCCGGCGGTTCGATGGTCAGGCCCCGGTCGGGTCCCGCGCCGATGAGGGCGGCCAGCCGGTTGCGGGTGAGGGCGATGGCCTCGTCCTGGGCCGCAAGGTCGCCGCGGGCCGTGGCCTCACGCGCCTCCGCCTGGCGGACGGCACCCAGGGTTTCCAGGCCATTTTCCCGGCGCTGGCGCACCAGCGCCGTGCTGCGCGCCCGCACGTCCACGGCATCGGCCGCCGCCGCGCGGTCGGCCACCTGTTGCGCGAGATCGGCATAGGCCGCGGCGATGCCGGCTGACAAGGTCAGGCGGGCTTGTGCCACCTCCGCCCGGGCGGCTTCGGCCTCGGACGTGGCGGCGGCCAGACTGGCGCGGTTCTTCCCCCAGAAATCGAAGTCGTAGCTGAGGTCCAGCGTGGCGCGCGGCACCTCGTGATAGCCTTTGGGCACGAAGCTGGGCGGGAAAAGATACCGGTAGCTCTGCTTGTCCTCCGTCACCTGGGCGTTGGCGGTGACCTTGGGCAGCAGGGCCGCGTCCGCCTGGCCAGCCAGCGCATCCGCCTTGCGCAGGCGGGCCGCCGCCGCCGCGAGGTCCGGCGCGCCGGCCAACCCCTCTTCGATCAGGGCGTCCAACTGGCTGTCGCCATAGACGGCCCACCAGCGGTCCTGCGGCCAATCGGCGACGGGCTTTTGCGAAAAGCTGGCATCGGCGGCATAGCCGGCCGCCGGGCGGGGTGCGGGTGCCGGCCCCACATCGTCCGGCACCCAGGCGCAGGCGGCCGGCAGCAGCAGAGCGGCGGAAAGGAACAGCGAAACCGCCGGCGGCGAGCGGCGGCCGGAAGGGGAAGCGGGCGCGGGCATGGGAACCTTATCGGCATAAATGAACCGTACGGTTTGGTTTTATAGACTTGCGTCCGACCGCCGTCAAGCGATAAACGTACTGTACGGTACAGTTAAAAACGCCCGCCGCTTGCCGCCAACGAAAAGCCGGGGCAAGGTCGCCACCACCGCCCGCCGCGCGGAACGCCCAGGGCGCCGCCCGGCCCAGTCCTTTAGGAAACGCCCGACACCATGAAGGTGAAGACCACAGCCCGCCGCCAAGCCATCCTGGATGCCGCCAGCGCCCTGTTCCAGGAGGTGGGGTTCGCCGCCGCCTCCATGTCCGAGCTGGCCAACCGGCTGGGCGGGTCGAAGGCCACGCTGTACAGCTACTTCCGGTCCAAGGAGGAATTGTTCGTCGCCGTCATGGCTGAAGCCGGGGCGGAGATGAAAAAGGGCTCGTTCGAGTCGTTGGATCCGGATCGGGACCCGCGGGAGACACTGGTCAGCTTCGGTCGCATCTATCTGCGCTTCATCCTGTCACCCTGGGCCATCGCCATCCGCCGGGTCGCGGTGGCGGAGGCGGCGCGATCGGACGTGGGCCGGCTTCTCTATGAGAACGGCCCCAAGGTGGGCTGGTCGCTTTTCGCCGGCTATCTCACCCGGCTGATGGACCGGGGCCGCCTGCGCCGCGTCGACCCCGATCGCGCCGCCGCGCATTTCCGCGCCCTGATGGAAGCCGAACATGTGGACATGTTCCTGCTGAACGCCCGGGAAAAGCCGGACGACGCGGCCATCGACAGCGCGGCCGACGCCGCGGTCGACCTGTTCCTGCGCGGCTACGCCCCGGACTAGAGTGCGATCGGTTCAGATGGACGCATCTGAACCGTGAATTGCAATACGGAACAAAAGCTTAGAGTCCTTCCGGCGATTCAACGAAAGCCGGCAAGACTCTAAAGCCCATCAAATTATTTGGCGGACCGACGCTGGTTCAGAAACTGGAAAATCCGCCGCCTGAGCTCTTGGGTGTCAGCGGGGCGGCACCGAAGCCGCCGGATGGCGGCTGCGCCTGGAAATCGTCCATGGCCGCCATGACATGGGCGATGAAGTCCCGTTCGGCGGCGGACAGGCGTGGGCTCCAGATATCGAAGATCATCACCACCCGTACCTGGTCGCTGTCGTTCCAGGCCTCATGCTCGATGGTGTCGTCGAAGGCCCACCCCACCCCGACCTGCCATTCCCGCGTCACGTTGCCCACGCGGAAACCACAGCCCGGCGGCACCACCAAGGGCAGGTGCACCACCAGCCGGGTGTTGGCCACACCCGTGTGCGGCGGAATGCGGGTGCGGGGTTTGAGGATGGAAAACATGGCGGCTGGCGACCGGCGTATCATGCGGGGCTGGGGCATCTGCTCCAGCACGGCCATGGTCTTGGGACACCGGTCGGCGTTGCCGGCCACGGGCAGGCCCTGCTGCAGCAGGTGGAAGGCGCTCCACCGCGGGGAGTGGTTCAGTTCCGCCCACTGGTCCAGCGGCAGCCCGTCGGCATAGTCGATGTAGGGGACGAAGGCGTCGGCCAGCGCCTCTTCCGCCAGCACCGCCGACAGTTCCCGCTGGATGTCGGCGGTGGCGGCCTCAAGCGTCGGCAACCAGGGGCATTCGTCGCGATCATAGAACTCGATCGCCGGCAGGTCCGGGTAATGGTAGTGGGTCGGCTGCTGGGTATAGACCTTGCGCCGGCCCAGCATCTGGTCGGTGAAGAAGGCCATGCGCCGGGCGTCGGCGCTGGTGCCGCGGGCCGCCCCCTGATCGACCACGGGGCGCAGAAAATCGGCCATGTCCTGGATATGGGCGGCATGGGCCTTGCGCGCCTGATCCAACGCCCGCTGAGTCGGCGGATCCAGGTTCTGCTGCGTGTCGCCCATGGCGACGGCCAGGCCATAGGCCTCGCCCGCCTCGCGCTTGCGACCCAGGACCTGCAGCAGCGACGCCCGCATCAGCAGGCCCATGAACAACCGGGGTTCCATGGTCAGCGCATGCTCCACCGCCGCCAAGGCGTCGGCATGCCGTCCCATGGCGCGGCGTGCCGCCGCCAGGTTCAGCCACAGCGGCAGTTCCCGGGGCGCTTGGCGCAGCGCCTCCTCCAGGATGGCGTGCGCATCCGCGTAGTTACCTGATTTCATTGCCGCCATCGCCGCCGCGTTGGACCGCTGGGCTTGGACATCAGGCTGCATCGTTACTCCCCGCTGTAAGCGCCTTTACCCGGGCCATGGCAGCATAACTTTGACCGCAATGCTAGGGATGTGACCGCTAAGGCTCTGAAATACGCTTATTTGCCATATTGTTGTGCGAATTCTCCAAATGCCTTGCGCGAAACTGCATCTAAAAACGATGGCACGGATCAAATAAATCTATGCCAGTTACGAAGTAGTTACCAAAATCATGGTGCGTTATTAATATTAAGTGTCACTGAAACGTGACATTGACTCGGCATATGAGGAGCTCTTGTCGCCTTTAGTTGACGCTCGATTTTCACTCCTCAAAAACTCTGCTCCAAGCGATGCGGCGCCCGCGGGCTTTTTAACGCGGAATTGCCGACGTGACGGTCAAAACGCCGGTTCAGGCGGTTGGTTGGAGACAGGACAGTGAAGAAAATTACAAACCGGGGACGGTTACTCACGTCGACCATGCTGGTCGGTTCCATGGCGGCGGCGCTGATCGCCGGCTCAGCCGCGGCGGCGGATGATGACCTGCAGGAAATCGTCGTCACGGGCTCGCGCATCAAGCAGGCCGCGAACCTGACCAGCGACAGCCCGCTGACGACGGTCACGGAAAAGGAAATGAAGCTGCAGGGGACGACCAACGTCGAAACCATGCTGAACCGCCTGCCGGGCGTCACCGCCGACCAGACGCAGGGTGTGTCCAATGGCGCCAGCGGCACCGCCACCATCAACCTGCGCAACCTGGGCGCCTCACGCACCCTGGTGCTGATCGATGGCCGGCGCATGGTCGGCGGTGACCCCAGCTATCCCTACACTGACGTGAATTTCATCCCGGCGGCGCTGGTTGACAGCATCGACGTGGTCACAGGTGGCGCCTCGGCGGTCTACGGCTCCGACGCCATCGCCGGCGTCGTGAACTTCAAGATGAAGCGCGACTTCGAGGGCGTGAAGGTCGACTACCAGCTGTCGGCCGCCCAGCACGACAACAACAACAAGGAAGCGCAGACCGCGCTGAAAAGCTTTGGCGTGTCGATCCCGGGCAGCCAGTTCGACGGCTTCGTCCGCGACAGCTCCTTCATCATCGGCGCCAACGCCCCGGACAACCGCGGCAACGTGACCGCCTACGCCACCTACCGCTGGACGGAACCGGTGAAGCAGTCCAGCCGCGACTGGTCCGCCTGCTCCATCTCCGTGTCGGGCGATGACAACGACACCCACGTCTGTCAGGGTTCCAGCAACAACATCTATGGCCGCTTCCGCACCAACGGGTCGGGCACCGGCTATTCGCTGAATCCGGACGGCTCGAGTTCCTTCGTCAAGTACAACAGCAGCCTCGCCTACAACTACGGCCCGTACAACTACCTGCAGCGCCAGGATGAGCGTTACACCGGCGGCGCCTTCGCCCACTATGAGATCAGCCCGGCGTTCGACGTCTACACCGACTTCATGTTCATGACCGACCACACCCGGGCCCAGATCGCCCCGTCGGCCATCTTCAATTCCGCCCTGTACAGCATCAACTGCGACAACCCGCTGATGTCGTCGTCGGAAGCGACGGCGCTGTGCGGCAGCAATGCCGGCAGCAGCAGCGCGAGCTGGACGGGAACCATCGGCCTGCGCTTCAGCGGCTCGGGCAAGGAACGCTACGACGACATCCGCCACACCGACTATCGCTACGTCATCGGCACCAAGGGCGACCTGGGTGGCGGCTGGTCCTACGACATTTCGGCCCAGCACTCGGAAGCCATCTACACCGAGCACTACGAGAATGACGTTTCCATCTCCAAAGTCCAGAAGGCGTTGGACGTCGTCAGCGTCAACGGCGTGGCCGAGTGCGCGTCTTACGTGAATGGCACCGACACCAGCTGCGTACCGCTCAACATTTTCTCGCTGAACGGCATCAGCGACGCCGCCTGGAACTACATCAAGACGACGTCGTACAAGGAAGGCACCGTCACCCAGGACGTGGTCAGCAGTTCCGTCACCGGTGACTTCGGCCAGTTCGGCGCGCAGAGCCCCCTGGCCAAGAACCCGGTGGCCATCGCCTTCGGCACCGAATACCGCAAGGAAGGCCTGAATCTGAAGGTGGACGAGGAAAACGCCTCGGGCGACCTGGCGGGTTCCGGCGGCGCCACCCAGAACTCCAGCGGTTCCTATGACGTGAAGGAGCTGTTCGGCGAACTGCGCATTCCGCTGGTGGAGGGCCGCGAGTGGGTCAAGGAACTGTCGCTGGATGCCGGCTACCGCTGGTCGGACTACAGCTCATCCGGCAAGGTCGACAGCTGGAAGACCAGCCTGACCTATGCGCCCGTGTCGGACTTCAGCTTCCGCGGCGGGTATAACCGCGCCGTCCGCGCCCCCAGCATCCTGGAGCTGTATTCCACCCAGACCGTGGGCCTGACCTCGGCCTCCGACCCCTGCGCCGGTTCCAGCCCCTCTGCCACCCTGGCCCAGTGCGCCCGCACCGGCGTGACGTCGGCCCAGTACGGCAGCATCGCCGAGTGCACGTCCTCGCAGTGCAACGTCCTGTCCGGCGGCAACACCGCGCTGAAGCCGGAAACGGCCGACACCTGGACCATCGGCACCGTCATCACCCCGACCTTCCTGCGCAACTTCTCGGCCACGATCGATTATTTCGACATCCGCGTGACTGATCTGATCAGCACCCTGTCGGCCTCCTCGATCCTGAACCAGTGCATCAACACCGGCGACAGCTACTACTGCAGCCTGATCCATCGCGCCAGCAACGGCAGCTTGGCGTTGACCGGCGGTTACATCATCGACACCGAGATGAACACCGGCTACCTGAACGAGCAGGGCGTCGACTTCGGCATCAACTACCTGCTGGATCTGGAAGACCTGAACGTCGAGAACAAGGGGTCGGTGCTGTTCAGCTTCAACGGCACCTGGCTGGCCAACTACCTGGTCCAGCCCCAGCCGGGCGAAAGCGCCTATAACTGCAAGGGCCTGTTCGGCGTGACCTGCGGCCAGCCCACCCCGATGTGGCGCCACAACTTCCGCGTCACCTGGCAGACGCCATGGAACGTGGACCTGTCGGGCAACTGGCGGTACATCAGCGGCGTGAAGCTGGACCAGAACACCAGCAACGCCGTGCTGTCCGGTGATTACGACAAGGCTGACGGCCGCATCAATTCCTACAGCTACTTCGACATCGCCATGTCGGCCACCGTGTATGACCATTACACGGTCCGCTTCGGCGTCAACAACCTGTTCGACAAGGACCCGCCCATCCTGGACAGCAACGTCTACGGCATCGCCGGCACGTCCGTCTATGGCAACGGCAACACCTTCGCGGGCGTCTACGACACCCTGGGTCGGACCTTCTTCCTGGGCGTGACCGCCGACTTCTGATCGGCGTTCATTCCGACGACCAGACGAACGGCGGATCTTCGGATCCGCCGTTTTTCTTTTGGTGCTAGGTGGTTAGCTGAAGGGACCGCATATCGACTATTTTCGATATACCGGTTTCACGCGGTTGGGGTTAGGCTCCACCCCGCGTCAGCCAAGGCCGGGGCACACCGGCCCCCGATACGGGAGATATCCGCCCCATGAGCACCCCCACCAACCACCAGATCCGCCTGGCGGCCCGGCCCGTCGGCCTGCCCAAGGATAGCGATTGGCAGCGCACGGAAGAACCGGCGCGCGCCCCGGCCGAAGGCGAGGTTTTGGTGCAGACCCTGTACCTGTCGCTGGATCCGGCCATGCGCGGCTGGATGAACGAGGGCAAGTCCTACATCCCGCCGGTGGGCCTGGGTGAGGTCATGCGCGCTGGCGGCATCGGCCGGGTGGTGGCGAGTGCCGCCGCCACCTTCAGCCCCGGCGATTATGTCAGCGGCGCGCTGGGCGTGCAGGAATACGCCACGCTGCCGACCAAGGCCCTGACCCGGATCGATCCCGCCTTATCGCCCCTGCCGGTGCATTTGAGCGCCTTGGGCATGCCGGGCATGACCGCCTATTTCGGCCTGCTGGACGTGGGCCAGCCCAAGCCCGGTGACACGGTGGTGGTATCGGCCGGGACCGGGGCCGTGGGCGCCGTGGTCGGCCAGATCGCCAAGATCAAGGGATGCCGCACGGTGGCCATCGCCGGCGGTCCGGACAAATGCCGCTACGCCGTGGAAACCTTGGGCTATGACGCCGCCATCGACTACAAGTCCGGCGACATCCGCAAGGAATTGCGCGCCCACTGCCCCAATGGCGTGGACGTCTATTTCGACAATGTCGGCGGCGACATCCTGGAGGCGGTGCTGGCGCAACTGGCACGCAAGGCGCGCATCGTCGTTTGCGGCGCCATCTCGCAGTACAACAACACGACGGCGGTGAAGGGACCGGCGAACTACCTGGCCTTGCTGGTCAGCCGCGCCCGCATGGAGGGCATGGTGGTGTTCGATTACGCCGATCGCTATCCAGAAGCCGTGGCGGAGATCGCGGGCTGGATCAAGGAAGGCCGGCTGGTGTCCCGCGAGGACATCGTGGAAGGCGGAGTTGCGGCCTTCCCGGACACCCTGCTGAAGCTATTCAGTGGTGAGAATTTCGGCAAACTGGCCCTGAAGGTGGCCAGCTGAACCAGGACGCCGGGTCCGATTCCATCCACGCCAAGACGCGCCCCGGCGGCCCAACCGCCGCCGGGATCGCGACTTCGGTAAGGGTCAGGCCGAGGCCGAGGCCCAGGACGCACCACTGGCGGAACGCCCGGTGCTCGGCGCGTCGTCCCGATCATCGATCAGGGGCACGGCCTGCACGGTGATCGTGTTCAGGGTACGGCACAGTGTGCGCCCCCGTTCTGTCAAGTGCAGGGTACGGACCCGGTTGTCATGATGCAGGGTGCGTGCCTCCACCAAATCCGAGGCACGATTGCCGAAGCCGGTGGAGAGACGAGCCACGATACGCGACACCGTATGAGGTTGCGCGCGCAGCAGCAGGCCCAATTCCCGCAGGCTGATGCCTTCGTTCTCGCAGATATAAAGGAAACCGCAGGCTTCCAGCAGCGAGAACTGCTCGTCGACCGCCCGCATCGCTTCCATGGCCGCCAGCGGCGCACTGCGCTGCCGGTGGCGGTTATCATCCAGATTAGCTGTCATAGTGGTGCATGTTCCCCGTGTTGGAGGCCAGGCGCAGGGACGGCCGCACCTGGGAAGCCGCGCGCTGCTTCACCTGCGAAAAAGTGAGGTTGGCCTGAGGATAGGTGGCCATGATCGGTTCAAACAGGCGACGAATGGTCGCCTGGTGATCACCGGCGCCGACAAAATCCTCAGCCTCTACTTCAATGACGATGACGCTCTTGATCTTCATGTCTGCAAATCCACCTCTTTGGTGCGGCCATCTCCCGGTAGTGCCCCTTCCAGGAGGGCCAGCCGAACCGTCCGACAAAACGCCAGATTCCGCTGCCGCCTCCGCCGACCCAGACACCCATCCTTGCGATGGTTGCTAGATCAACTTAGTCAGTTGCAAAAATGGCACTCACAATCGCTCGGACCCAACGCACCGATGCAATTTCGCAACTAACGCCGAACCTGTGTCGAAATTCACATCGACACCGGCACCACCCCTTGGCACTTCAGCCATCTCTTCCGCAGGGCGGCGGGAATTAGGTGCGCTTTTGTCGTTATACGGACGGCCGATAAAAAGCTGTCGCTTGCAGGAACGATTAGCGCGCCGATTTTGTGGCGCCTCTGAAAGCGCTTCCACGCCGGGCTGGGCCGGCGCCTGCTTAGCCCGTTGGAGCCCGCGTTTGGAGCAGGGTTAACCGGTAATGCCTCGCCGCCGCCTGACAAGGCCACGGACGGGCCGCTTTTTTGATTGGAACCGCCATGGTGGCGGCATCCGGCGCTGGACATTAGCCGCTGATGGTGTCCCTGGTTGCGGCGGGTCCACGAGGGCCAGGGGGGCCGTGAGCAAGGCAGCCATGCACGGGAACCACGCCCGGCAGTGACGGAAGGGTGGGCGGCACCGGAGAACGCCCGCCTGGCGTTATGGCTCCCCGGCACCCTCTCAAGCATAGGCGAATGATCGAATGGCAATGGAGGTATCACACTTGGATAAGCCAAAGGGAACGGCGGCCCTCGGGAGGGGAGACCGCCGTCCCGCGTAAAAAAAGATTGAGGCGCCGGCCAGCCTTTCCCATGCTGGAACTGGATGGCGCGCTCACAAGGGATAGGCGAGGAAACCATGCAGCCTTTTATTCCTTATATTTTCATGGCGCTGGCCCTGATGCTGATGGCCCGCCGCACACGCGTGTGGCGCCGGGTGCGTCCCCCCCTCCTGGCCTTGGTGCCGGCTGTCATTCTGGCCTTGGCCGCTTTCTATGCCTGGGGCGCGCAACGTCTGGGGCCGCACATCACCCCCCGGGGCTGGCTGGCCATCGCCGGCGGCCTGGCAGCCGGCGCCGTCTGCGGTGCCGCCATTGGGCGCCTGGTCCACCTGGCCCACGACCCCGTCACCGGCCATGTCACCATGCGCATGTCCATCGCGGGTGCCATCCTTTTGCTGATATTGCTCGTCATCCGCCAGGGTGTGCGACAGTTGGGCCTGGACCCAGGCGCCGCCGGACCGGCCGCGGCCTTCAGCCCGCTGTCGGACGTGCTGCTGGCCGTTGCGGTGGGCACCGTGTTAAGCCGCCAATTCGTGCTGTGGCGACGCTGGCGCGACATCGCCACAGCCACCGCCCAGGCCCCCGCATGACCCCCTAAGCCTGGACCTGGAGCCCCCGGTCAGGGTATGACCGGGTATCACCCGCCAGCCCTGTCAGCGCCGAGGCCCCCCATGCCGGACCGTACCATTCCCCCCGGGCAGGATGCCGCCGGTACAACCGCGCCCGGCGCGCCGCCGCTGAAGGTCGCCATTCTGCCGGTGACCCCCTTTCAACAGAACTGTTCCATCCTGTGGTGCACGACCACCCGACGTGCGGCAGTGGTCGACCCCGGCGACGGGGTCACCCAAATCCAGGAATTCCTGGCGCGCCAGGGCCTGACGCTGGAGCGCATCCTGGTCACCCACGGCCATGTCGACCACGCCGCCGCGGTGGCCGACCTGATGGCCCAGACCGGGGTGCCGGTGGATGGCCCCCAGCGGGAGGACAAGTTCTGGATCGACCGTCTGCCCGAGGACGGCGCCAAATATGGCATGCTGTACGCCAAACCCTTCACCCCCACCCGCTGGCTGGATGACGGCGACACGGTGAGCGTCGGCAACCTGACGCTGGACGTGCTGCACTGTCCCGGCCATACCCCCGGCCATGTCGTCTTCTTCCATGCGGCGTCGCGCTTGGCCATTGTCGGCGACGTCATTTTCCAAGGGTCCATCGGACGCACCGATTTCCCCCGGGGCGACCATGGCGCCCTGATCCGCTCCATCCGCGAGAAGCTGTTCCCCTTGGGTGATGACGTCACCTTCCTGCCGGGACATGGCGAGCCGTCGACTTTCGGCCAGGAGCGGCTGAGCAACCCCTTCGTCTCCGACCGCGCCGTGGCGCGCGGCTAAGCGGCCGCCGGCGGAGCCGCGCCCATGGCCAGCATCGCCCAAGCCCTGGAAGAAGCCCTGCGCCATCACCGTGACGGCGCCCTGGGCCACGCGGAGGTGATTTACCGCCGCATATTGGCGGTATCGCCGGAGGAAGGCGACGCCCTGAACCTGCTGGCCGTGCTATGCTTGCAGACCGGCCGGGCGGGGGAAGCGTTGAGCCTATCCACCCACGCCACCCAGGTAACCCCGGACGCCCCATCGTTCCACGTCACGCGCGCCGACGCCGCGGCGGCCACAGGCCAGCCCGCGCTGGAGGCCACATGCCTGGCCCAGACCCTGGCGCTGAATCCGGCGGCACCGCAAGCGGCATCCTGGCAGCGCCGGCGGGGCCGCGCCCTGGTGACGACGGGGGATATCCCGGCCGGCCTGCAGGCCCTACGGTCGGCGGCGGCGTTGGCGCCCGAGGACATCGACATCCTGGACGATCTGGCGGTCATGCTGAACCGTGCCGGCGCGCTTGACGAAGCGGAAACCCACTTCATTGAGATCCTGCGCCGGCAACCGGGCCATGCCGGCGCCACCCGCAACCTGGCCAGCCTGTGGCTGAACCGCGCCGCGAGCCATCTGGCGGCCGATGAACCTGCCGAGGCGGCCGCCCTGGCCCGCCGGGCGGTGGACCTGGATCCCGGCCGTCGCGACGGCTGGGCCCGCCTGGGTCTGGCGCTGATGGGATTGAACCGCCCGCAGTTGGCCGGCGACGCCCTGCGGCGCGCGCTGCCCCTGCCCGGACCGATGGACGAGACGGCGGAAATCCTGATCAACCTGGGCTTCACCGAGACTCGTCAGGGTCGCTTCGCCGAAGCGGAGGCCGCGCTGGCCCAGGCGCTGGCCCTGGCACCTGGCCGGGTAGAAGCATTGAACCACAAGGGCATCCTGCTTCATGCCCAGGGCCGTCTGGCCGAGGCGGCGGAGGTCCTGGGCCGCGCCATCACCGCGGCCCCCCATGATCATCGGCCCCTGACCAACCTGGGCACCGTGCTGCGGGACCTGGGTGATGACCAGGCTGCCGAGACCCATTATGCCCGGGCCCTGGCCCTCGCGCCGGATGAGCCCGCCGTGCACTGGCAGCGGTCGTTGGCGCGCCTGATGGCGGGCGACATGGCCGTGGGCTGGCGGGAGTATGAATGGCGCCACCGTACGGGCCAGATGGGCCCCTTGGATCCCGCCTTGGCCGCCATCCCGGAATGGCGCGGCCCAGGCCACCAGGGCCGCGCCGGCCTGCGCCTGCTGCTGCATGCCGAACAGGGCCATGGCGATACCCTGCAATTCGTGCGCTACGCCCCGCTGCTGGCGGCGGCGGGCGCCCGGATGGGACTGCGCCAGGTGGGATTGAAAGTGCAGCCGGCGCTGACGCGGTTGATGGCGTCCAGCTTCCCGGGGCTGACCATCCTGCCAGCCGATGCCCGGCCGGACCCGGCTGACTGGGACGCCCGAATCTCCCTCATGGGACTGCCTTACCGCCTGGGCACCACCCTGGACACCATTCCCGCCGACTGTCCCTATCTGACCCCGCCACCCGGGAACGGGTGGCGAACCCGGTTGGCCCAGACCATACCGGCAGGCTCGCGGGCGGTGGGACTGGTCTGGGCGGGGGACCCCCGGCCGGATGATCCGGTATCGGCCTTGATCGACCGGCGGCGCAGCCTGGCGCTGACCGCACTGGCCCCCCTGGCGACCGTCGGCGGCGTCCGCTTCATCAGCCTGCAAAAAGGTGCGCCGGCGGGGCAGGCGTCCGCCGCACCGTTCCCCCTGCTGGACTGGACGGCGGAGTTGCGGGATTTCGCTGACACGGCCGCCCTGGTGGCCTGCCTCGATCTGGTCATCACCGTGGATACGGCGGTGGCCCACTTGGCTGGCGCCCTGGGCCGGCCGGTTTGGGTATTGTCGCGCGCGGACGGGTGCTGGCGTTGGTTGCGCGATCGGGTGGACAGCCCCTGGTATCCCTCGATGCGGCTCTATCGCCAGCAGGACTGGGATGACTGGTCCACCACCGTCCGACAGGTTGCCGACGATCTGGTTGCACTGACAGGTCATTGAAAATATTGACTTAAACCAGGTACGCCACGGGCAACGGCAGCCGGGCGCCATCGCCTTGATCGCGCTCAGGGTGGGGTGGGGTCCTATCCTGACGGTAGAGTTGCGAAAAAAATTTGTGCGACGGCGTCAATTTTGTTAAAGTTGTTGTTGAAAAATTTACTGTGGCGTGAATCCGCCACCCCCGCCCACCCTCTCCCCGGCTTTTCCTAAGGACACGTCCAAAGGAAGACCCCCTGGAGCCAAAGGTGGAATAAGGGGATTGAACCGATGTCTTCCTGGCCTGCGGCGTCCTTCTATTGAGGGGACGGCGAATATTTCCCATTGTCTCCTAACCAAGGACCCGAGTCCATGGCACTGGATGGCGTGTTAAGCACTGGCTCCCTGTATGCGCAGGTCCCCAACGGGAACCTGACGGCGGCTTATGCCTCCAGCGACACCGCGACTGAAACAGCCGGCAATGCGGCCAGCGGCGGGACGAGCGCCGGCGCCACCCGTGCCGGTGGGACGGGATCATCGGAAGATGCGGCCTCCCGGTTTTCAGCACCCGCCTACATCAGTCCTGTCGTCAATTATGACAGCCAGGCGGCCATCGCCGTTACCGAGTTCCGCGACAGCGTGACCGGTGCCGTGGATTACCAGATCCCGTCGCGTCAGGTGGTGGAGCAATACCGCCTGCGGGCCGCCGGCTCGCCACGCTACCAGGGTGGCACCACCCTTTTACCAGCCGAGGTGACGGCCCCATCGCGCGACCAGCCGACAGCCGGGGGGGCACCAGACCGGACGGCCAGCACGGGAAGCGGAACGGCGGGCACCGCGGCGGGCGGAACGGATGCCGGGTCCGGCACGTCCACCGCCGGAACAGGCGCCAGTGGCGGATCGGGCGGTGCCGTGATCAGCCCCACCGTGGCCGCCATCACCCTGGGTGCTGCGGCGGCGTCCGTGAACGTGGTCGCCTGACCTCCCGCCTCGGCTTCTCGTCATCCCTCGGCCGGCTATTGTGGGCCGCGTTTAATCGGAACCACCGCCGGCTATAGCTCAGTCTGTCCGCGAGCAGATCGCCTGCTTTCCGCTTCGCCGGGCATCCCGAACCTCCCCTTCCGCTATTTGCTTTGAACCGGGCGGCCGCTACGGCGATGCTGCGGGGCACGCAGCATGAGGACCGGGCGCACCATGGCCACCGTTGAACAGGCGCTGAAGCTGGCGCTGGAACACCATGAGGCCGGCCGCCTGGCCGAAGCCGAGATTCTCTATGGCCGTGTGGTGGCTGTGGCCCCCGGCCACGTGCAAGCGCTTTATCTCTGGGGCATGGTGGCCCATCTGCGGGGCGACGACAACGCGGCCGTGACCCGGCTGGAGCGGGCCCGCCGCCTGGCGCCGGACGCCGACGCCATCCTGACCCTGTTGGCCGCCGCGCAGCAGGGCCTGGGACGGCGGGACGCGGCCGAAGCCCTGTATCGGCAGGTGCTGACGACCGAACCCGGCCACGCCCAAGCCGCCGGTGCGCTGGGCGCGCTGCTGCTGGCCGCAGGCCGGCCAGCGGAAGCGCTGGCCCCTTTGGCCACGGCCATGGCGGGAGCCCCTCAGGCGGCGGAACACCCCTACGCGCGCGCGCAAGCCCTGGACGCCCTGGGGCGGCAAACGGAAGCGACAGCGGATTACGAGGCCACGCTCCGCCTCGCTCCCGGCTTCGTGCCGGCCCAGGCGGGGTTGGGGTTGGCGCTTGACCGGCTGAGCCGGCCCGATCAGGCGGCCGCGGCGCTGGAGCGGGTGGTTCGGGCGGTCCCTGCCGGCCATCCGCAGGCCAGCCACCCACAGGTGGCCGCCGCCCGTGCCGCGCTGTCCCGCATCCAGGAAACACGCGCCACCCTCTTGCGCGATCAGGGACAGCCCGATGCCGCCATTCCTGTGCACCAGCAGGCGTTGGCCACACTTCGCGACGGCGGGCTGGCCCCGGCCCCAGACCTGTGGAACAGCCTGGGTGTCAGCCAGTTGGCGGCGGGCCGGGTGGCCGACGCGGTGGCGGCCTTCCAGGCGGCCGTGGACGCCGATCCACGCTACGGCGAGGCGCTGTCCAACCTGGGCAACGCGCTGAAGGCGGCCAAGCGACTGGATGAAGCCGTCGACAGCTACCGCCGGGCGCTGGCCCTGTTCCCCAGGGTGGCGGAGATTCATACCAATCTGGGCACCGCGCTGGCCGAGTTGAGCAGGCCCACGGAGGCCCTGGCCGCTTATGAGGAGGCGGTGCGCCTGAACCCCGCCTTCATTGGCGGCTGGCTCAACGTCGGCATGGGCCGGCGGGGGGTGGGCGACCTGGACGGCGCGGTCGAGGCCTATGGCCGGGCGCTGGCGCTGGACCCGAGCTTCCACCGCGCCTGGACCGCCCTCGGCGCCGCCTTGTACGATCTGGGCCGCTTCGAGGACGCGGCCCAGGCGGCGGAAAAGGCCCTGGCGCTCAAACCCGACAGCGTGGAGGCCAACTGGAATCTGGGGCTGGTGGCGCTGCTGCTGGGCCGCCATGCCCAGGGGTGGCCGCTCTATGAATGGCGTCGCCACAGCCGCACCAACCCCTTGCGCACGTTCGACGTCCCCGCGTGGGACGGGGCGCCGTTTCCGGGACGCACCCTGCTCGTCCATATCGAACAGGGGCTGGGCGACATGCTGATGATAGCGCGCTATCTGCCACTGGTGGCGGCGCGGGGGGGCCGGTTGCTGGTGGAAACGCCACCGGACCTGGCGGCCCTGTTCCAAGGCATGGTCCAACCCGGCCGGCTGGATCTGGCGCCCACCGACCGCCCCCTGCCCCCTTTTGATCTGCAATGCCCGGTCATGAGCCTGCCGGGACTGTTCCGCGCCGGTATCGACCCCATCCCGGCCGGGGTCCCCTATCTATCGGTGGACGAGGGCCGCCGGACCCACTGGCGGGACCGGTTGGCTGGCGGCGGCACCCTTAAGGTGGCGCTGGTCTGGGCGGGCAACCCCAATTTCACCGGCGATCGCTGGCGGTCGCCCCGCCTGCCCGCGTTCGCCCCGGTGCTACGGGTGCCGGGGGTGCGGTTCTTCAGCATACAGATGGGGGATGGGCGGCGTGATTTGGAAGGTGCCGACCTGCCGGCGGGGTTCACCGATCTTGGCCCCGACATCGCCGATTTCGCCGACACCGCCGCCATCCTGACCGAAGCTGATCTGCTGATCAGTTCCTGCACGGCGCCTGTGCATTTGGCCGGTGCCCTGGGCCGGCCGGTGTGGGTCGTTTTGCCGCAGGCGCCCGATTGGCGCTGGGGCCTGGGCGCCTGTGATAGCGCCTGGTACCCAACCGCCCGCCTCTTCAGACAGGAGGGCCGTGGCGATTGGCGGGCCGTGATGCGGCGTGTGGCCGGCGAGCTGACGGAATTGGCCGGGTTGCTTTAAGAGATTTTCAATGATCGGGGATATATTCAGGTCTGGCGGTGAGGCACGGCATGACGGTAACCTTGATTGAAGCGGACCCGATATCTAAAATTTTATCAATCACGCCTTGACTCCACCGCCGAAACACGTCATCTCTAAGGCTGTCCGAAAAATTCGGGCGACTCATACCCTCCAAAGGAGATTATTATGTCTGACGCCGTTCAGCTTTCTTCCAGCATGCGGACCAACCTGCTGCTGCTGCAGCAGACGAATACGTCTACCGCCAAGCTGGAAAACCAGCTGTCGACCGGTAACAAGGTCAACACCGCCCTTGACGGTCCGACCGCGTATTTCGCCGCGCAGAGCCTTAATCAGCGCGCAAGCGATCTGTCCACCCTGAAGGATGCGATGACGCAAGCCGTCAGCACCATCAAGGCGGGTAACCAGGGCATCACCTCCGTTCAGTCTCTCGTTGGCCAAGCCCAGGGCTTGCTAACCAGCGCCTATGCCAACTTGGGCACCGACGCGAGCTCCATTTCGACTCGTAAGTCCCTGGCGACACAGTTCAACGCGATCAAGGACCAAATCGACAAGCTGGCTGGCGACAGCGGCTATTCAGGCAAGAATCTCGTCGCCGGCAACGGCCAAGGCTTCGCCGCGACGTCCACGTCGGTGGCGACGGCCAACTCGATCACGGCGATTTCGAACGCCAAGGTCACGAACATCGTTTCGGCCGACACCTACTCGATCCGCGTCAGCGGCACGGGTGCCGTCACCGGCGCCGCCGGCGACATCGCCGACGCCCAGACCAATCGCGGCCTGTTCGGCCTGAAGGTGTCCGGTACGCTGAGCAGCACCGCCGGCAACTTCTCCGACGTGTCGATCGCCATCCGCGGCGCCGTGGGCCAGACCCGCAGCGTGGTGGTCACGGAAGGCGACGAGTCGCGGACCATCAACTTCTTCGACAACACCCAGTCCGTCTCCAACACGTTGAGCACCGCCGGCACCTCCGGCGTCAAGCAGCTGTCCACGCTGACCATCACCGGCAACGTCGATCAGGGCGATACCTTCACCGCCACGGTCAACGGTCGCACGTTCACGTACAGCGCCTCGGCCGGTGACGTGACCGCCACGGACTCCGCCAGCCGTGAAAACGCCGTCGCCAAGGGTTTGCGGGCCGCCGTCAACTCGGGGCTGGCCGCCTCGGGCTACACGATCGGTACGGTCAGCGGCACCACCAACACCTTCACCATCCAGGCGCAGTCGGCGACCGGTACCGCCAACACCTTCACCCTGGGCACCTCGGCGTCCAACGCCCTGACCAAGGACATCTCCCTGTCCTTCTCGTCCGGCACCGTGGTTTCGTTCACCATCGACCGCAAGTCGCTGGAAGCGCTGGGCACCGCCGGCAACGGTACGTCCAGCATCGAAAAGAATGTGGACATTTCGGTGACCGCGACGGACCTGAACGGCGTCTCCGTGACCCGTTCCGGCGCCAACGAGCGGGGCAGTGCGAAGCTGGCGGATGGTGAGAACGCCTTCGCCTTCGATACCGGCACCGTTCGCCTGAACGTGGCCGCAAAGAACGTCCTGCAGGCTGCCAGCGCAAGCGGTGCCGCCAACATCTCGACCGCGCAGACCACTGCGGCCGGGACGCAGAACGATCTCAGCGTCCAGTTCAACCAGAACAACACTAGCGGCCTGACCGTGGCGGCGACTAACATCACCACCTCGGGCCAGGGCCTTGCCATCGACTATGCCCAGAACGACTTCCTGGACCGTTCGGACATTGACAAGGCGCAGGCCCAGCTGACCAACGCCACCAACGTTCTGCGCTCCGCCTCTCAGACGCTGAGCACCAACCTGAACATCATTCAGACCCGTTCGGACTTCACCGACGCGTTCAACAATGTGTTGCAGGACGGCGCCAACAACCTGACGCAGGTCGACCAGAACGCCGCTGGCGCCCAGTTGCTGGCCCTGCAGACCAAGCAGTCGCTGGGTGTCACCACCCTGTCCTTGGCCAACCAGGCTCAGCAGTCCATCCTCAAGCTGTTCTAATAGACCAGCGAGCGCCTGGAAGTACGAAGGTGGCGGACGGCAACGTCCGCCACCTTTTTTTTGGGCCCTTCTTTTTGGACACGACGGTTTTTTGGTGACCGGACGGGGTCGGCTGCCGTAATTCGTACAGGGTGCGCATAGGATCGCCAGCCGTGGTGATCCCATCCGTTTAAGGTTTGCCCGGGTCAGGTTCCCCCGATCTGGATTCGGGTTTGGGTACAGCGTCTCCAAGGAAGGAATGCCCCCCGTGCCACTGAAACTGGTGCTACGCCCGGGTGAGAAGCTGATCGTCAACGGCGCCGTCATCGGCATCGGCGATCATCCCGTTTCGTTGTTCTTCTACAATAAGGTGAATTTCCTGCGTGGCCGGGAAATCCTGAAGGAAGAGAACTGCGACACCATCGAAAAGCGGCTCTATTTCATCATCCAGCTGATCTACATCTTCCCCGAAGATGCCGCGACGAACATGGAGCATTTCGGCACCATCCTGGAAGAAGCCCGCATCCAGCATCCGGATAAGGCCGCCTTGTTCGATGAGGTGCGGTCCTTGGTGCAGGAGGGCAACAACTACCGCGCGCTGAAGCTGTGCCGGAAGCTGTTCGATATCAAAGAAACGGCCGACGCCCCTGCGGCGCCCAGGCCCCCGGTGGAGGTGGTGCGCCGCCGCCGCCGGATCCCCGCCCCTGCGGCCGAGGAATAACAGCGGCACGAGATTCTGACTCGCGCCGCTGTAGCCCGCGACTGCGGGCCCCGGAGCTTTCCGGGGAGCGTAGCGGACTGGAAAGCGAGGAAGCCAAGCGACCGGATGGTCGCGACCGGCGATTGAGGGACGGCATTTGACCGGTCACGATCAAATGCCGTTGATAAGACCGCCCCCGACTCAGGTGGGCAATACCAGCGTTTCGCAGACGGTCAGCGGCCCCAGGGTGGCGGCCGCCGTGGCCCACGACCACCCCACCCCAAACCCGGACAACAGCACCCGCACGGGACCGGCCTTGAGTTCGGCCGCCACCGCGTCGGTCAACGCCAGCGGAACCGACGCGGAGCTGGTATTGCCGTGCCGGGCCAAGGCCAGCACAAGCTGCTTGTCCACGGCCCCGATCTTCTGCCCCAGCCGGCGGATCATCATCTCATTGGCCTGGTGCAAGACGACCCGGTCGACATCGGCAACGGCCCAGCCCGCGGCCGCGAGCGTCGCCGCTATGGCCGCCGGCACCTCGCGCAGGGTGAAGGCGAACACCTGGGTTCCATCCATGAACAGGCGGGCCGGCGTTTCCGGTGCCCGCATGGCCCCCCCTGCCACCATCAGATAGGGGGCACCGGCGCCATCGGTACCAAGATCGATGGTCATGGGCGGTGCCGTGGTATCGATTTCCAGCGCCGTCGCGGCGGCGGCATCGCCGAAGAGCGGCGCCACCGCCCGGTCGTCCGGGTCAAGGATACGGCTGGTGGTGTCGCCCGCCAGCAACAAGGCGCGGGCCGGCCGGCCATCGGCCCGGGGCAGCAGCGACGCCAGGGCCGACCCCGCCGCCCACAAACCGTAAACATAGCCCGAACACCCCAGGGACAGGTCGAACGCCGCCGCCGTCTTGGGCAGGCCCAGGCGGCGCTGCATCAGGCAAGCGGTGGCCGGCAGCACCTGATCATGGGTCTGGCTGACGAACACCAGCAAATCTATGCTGTCGGCCGACCACCCCAAACCATCCAGCAGGGCTTGCGCCGCCGGCACCGCCAGATCGGACGTGCACTGGTCGGCCGTCACCAGATGACGGGCGTGGATACCCGTGGCCGCGGCCAAGCGGCGGGCGGCGTCCTCACCGAAGCGGGCGGCCAGGGCGGCCGTATCCTCCACCCGCGCCGGCAATGCCGAGACGATGCCCCGCACCGCCACGCCGTTCAACCGGGCCAACGCCATGCATTCCCTCCCCTCAGGCATCCCCGCGTCAGCAGGTGATGCCGCCATCGACCACCAGGGTCTGACCGGTAATATAGGCCGCCCCCGGCCCCAGCAGGAAGCGCACCACCGGCACCACGTCATCCGCCGTGCCCAGGCGGCCCAGGGGGGTGCGCCGCACGATCTGGTCGCGCTGCCCCGCCGCCAGGGTGGATGACATCTCCGTCTCCAGATACCCGGGCGCCACCGAGTTCACGGTGATGCCCCGGCGCCCCACCTCGCGCGCCAGCGCCCGCGTCAGGCCATCCAGCCCCGCCTTGGTGGCGGCGTAAGCGGCAAGGCCGGTGTAGCCCCGCTGTCCGATGATGGAGGATATGTTGACGATGCGGCCCCCGGCCGGCTGAGCCGTCGCCGATCGGCGCAACAAATGACGCAGGACCGCCCGGGCCGCCTGGATGGCACCGTTCAGGTTGGTCTGGATCAGGGTGTCAATCTCCACCTGCGGCAGGGTGGCCAGAATGCCCTCACGCGCGATGCCGGCATTGTTGATCAGGCCATACACCCCACCCGCCCAGTCGACGGCGGCGTTGACGAAAGCGGTCACCTGGTCGGCATCGCCGACTTGCGCCCCCTGGAACAGGAAGCGCTCACCATACTGGGCCGTCAGCTCGGCCATCTCCGCCGTGGGGCCGCGGGCGCAGGTGGACACCCGCCAGCCATCAGCCAGGAGGGCCCGCACCAGGGCCAAGCCCAACCCCCGGCTGCCGCCGGTGACGATGATATGATCCGTCATTCCTGCACCCGTTTTTTCTTGCCGGACGGGGATAGTTCCAATGTCGAAACGAATTCCAGCCGCCGGGGACGCGCCGCTGCCGGCAGCCCCGCCAGGGCCGCCACCACATGGGGACGCAGGACGTCCACATCCTGCCCCGGTGCCGCCACCAGCTGCGCCGTCAACAGCTGCCCGGTGATGGGGCTGGACCGGACCCGCACGGCGGCATCGGCGACGCCGGGTACCGCCAGGATCAGGGCCTCCACCGCGTCCGGCATGACCTTGACCCCGCCGACATTGACCATGCCATCCTCGCGCCCCTGGAACAGCACCCGGTCGCCCGCCACCGCCACCCGGTCGCCCGTGACATACCAGCCGCTGGCATCGGTCACACCCCGGCCATCGGCAAGGGCCGTGGCCAGGCGGGGTCCGCGCACCCACAGCACGCCGTCGCGTACGGCCAGATCCGTGCCCTCCACCCCCGTTTCCAGCCAGGCGGCGGGGAAGCCGGCGCGGCCGTCGGCCACCGCGAACAGGGCGCCCGCCTCGGTGCTGGCATAGATGTGGCGCACGGCGGCCCCCGGGAAGGCCGCCGCCAACCGATCCAGCAGCGCTTGGTCCGCCGCCTCCCCCCCCAAGGTCAAGGCCTTCAGCGGTGGCTGGACGCCGGTCATCAGGAAGGCGCGCCAGAAGCTGGGCGTGGCGCTGATATGGGTGACGGCATGGCGCGCGGCCAGGTCGGCGAGGGCCGGAACGTCCCGGACCGGCCCCGCCACCAGCGTGCCGCCGCCCCGCAGAACCGTCAGCAGCACCTGCAGGCCGGCATAGCCGCCGGGATCGAAAGTGGCAAGCCAGACACTGCCCCGGCCCCGCCCCGCCTGGACACGGGCGGTCAGGCGGTCGAAATCGTGGCGCAGCCGTTTCGGCGTCCCGGTGGTGCCGGAACTTTCCAGCACCAGGGAAAAGCCGGTGGCGACGGGCGGGCGATCGCCGGGGAACCGGGTGACCATCCCATCGGCCCCGACCAGGGCATCCACGCCCGTGGGAAGGCTGTCGCCCCGCAGCAGGGACAGTTCCCTGCCGAGGGTGCGGGCGGCCAGCACGGCCACCGCCACCCTCAGCGGCGTGGCCGCCACCGCCGCCACCCGGTGGGCGCCCGCCAGATGATGGACCAGATCGCGCGCCTGGGTGGCCAAACCGGCGGCATCATGGACACCACCGTCCTGGACCAGCCGGCATCCGGCATCCAGCCACCCGCCATCCCCAACGGGATCGTCTCGGCATGGAACGGCGGGAGGGGGCGTCATGGACCAGGCGGACCTTGCAGGAAAACAGGCCCCCACTATGGGCCACCCGCCCCAGCCGTGACAGTCTTAATGCATCACTTGCCGGCCGCGGCCGGCGGCAGGGTCATGGCCAGTTGGTCGAACAGGAAGCCGTAGATATCGGTCGACAGGGCCACACGCTCCGCCAGCGAACTGCCGTGGCCATGGCCGGCGTTGGCGCTGGTGCGCAGCAGGACGGGCAGGCCCGCCGGATCGGCCGCCTGCAGCCGCGCCACCATCTTGCGCGAATGCATGGGGTTCACCCGCCCGTCATTTTCTCCGGTGGCCAGCAACACGGCGGGATAGCGCACACCGGCGACGACATGGTGATAGGGCGAATAGGCCGCCAGCGCCCGGAACTGGGCCGCATCCGTCACCGTGCCGTATTCGGTGATGTTGAAGGCGCCGTTGGGGTCCAGTTCGGTGCGCACCATGTCGTAGATGCCGACGGTGCCGACCACGGCGCGGGCCAGTTCCGGATGTTGGGTCAGGGTGGCACCCATCAGCAGGCCGCCGTTGCTACCCCCGATCAAGGCCAGGTGATCGGCATCGGTATAACCCCGCTGCACCAGCAGGCGGGCCACGGCGGCGAAGTCGTCGAAGACATGCTGCTTGTTGGCCAGGCGGCCGGCATCGTGCCAGGCCTCGCCGAACTCCGCCCCGCCGCGCAGATTGGCGATGGCGTAGATGCCGCCGGCATCCAGCCAGAGCCGCTGTTCCGCCGCCAGCTGGCCGGGCGTCAGGCTGACACCGAAACCGCCATAGCCGGTCAGCAGCAGCGGCGCCTTGCCATCCTTGCGCGTGCGCCGGGGACGGACGATGGTCACCGGCACGCGGGTGCCATCGGCGGAGACGGCAGCGTCGCGCACCACCTCGGCATCACTGAAATCCAGGCCGCCCGTGGCCGACAGCTTGGTCTCATCCATGCTCTGCCGGCGTTCATCGAACACGGCGTAGACCGGGGCCGAGAGGTATGTGGTCACGTCGTAGAGCACGCGGCCGCCTTCCAGCGGCACCAGTTCATGGTTGGCGGCCACCGGCGGCAGGGGCAGCGACCCCAGCGGCTGGCCAGTGGCCGGCGCCACCATGGCGACGTTGATGGGTCCGCCCTCGATACGCCGCAGATAGACCCGGGTCGCCGTCACCGCCAGGGAACGGGATCCCCGGTCGGACAGCAGCGCCGCCTTGCCTTCCGGCACCAGCACCTTGGCATGCGCCAGGTCGGTATCGCCCGGCGCCAAACGCAGCAGGCGGCCCGCCGGCGCGTTGAGGCGGGAGATGAGATAGACGGCCCCGTCCGGCCCCGGCGCCACCGCCACCACCTTGTCGGCGAGGCGGGTCAGGCGCTGAGGGGTGCCGGTGGGGCCGGCGGCCTGGGGCAACAGGAAATGCTCAAATTCGCCGCCATCGCCGTTGGCGACGGCGATGACCAGCGGCCCGGTGCCGTCACGGTTGTCCAGTTCCACCTCGGCGATGCGGGGAAAGTCGCGGCCCAGGACATAGGCGTCGTCACGCGGATCACTGCCCAGCGGGTGCCAGTAGACCTGCATGTAGAAATGGCGGTCGCCCTCCGGCCGCTCCTCGCCGGGATAGCGGGTGTACCAGAAGCCCTTGCCGTCCGCCGCCCAGGCAAGGTCACCGCCACCGGTGGGATACTGGACCCGAGGAACGACCTCGCCCACCTCGGCGCCCGTCGCGGTGTCGAAGACATGGACGCTGCCGTTCTCGCTCCCCCCCACCGATAGGCTGGCGGCCACCAGCCGCCCATCCGGCGAAGGGACGAACCAGTCGACGGCGGTCAGGCCGCGGGGGTCGATCCTGTTAGGGTCGATCACCACCCGCATCGGCAAATCGCGGCTGGGCGCCGTGGTCGTGGCGTCATCGACCATCACCACCTGCGTCTGCTGCAGACGGGGGTCGGTATAGCGGGCGAACAGATGACCACCGGCGGCGCGCACCCCGGAATAGCGGCTGGGGGTGGCGGCGATCAGCGACTCCAGCCGGGCCTTCAGCGCCGCCCGCTGGGGCAGCGCGTCCAGATAGACGCGGCTGTAGGCGTTCTGGTCGGCCGACCAGCGCTTGACCGCCGGATCGGACCAGTCCTCCAGCCAACGGTAGGGATCAGCCACCGTCTGGCCGAAGAAGGTGTCCGTCACCGGACGGGCCGGCGTGGACGGCAGGCCAACGGCCCCCACCCCGCCGCAACAGGCCATGCCCAATAGCGATAGGGCGATCAGGCGGCGGACGGACGGCGGGGCCATGGGCGTAACCTTGAAGCAGTGTGGAGGCTGCGCAGCCAACCACCCGCCAGGCGATCTGCCAAGCCCCCAGATCAATCCCGCGCCAAATCAGGGCCGCGTCACCAGAAAGACGCCTATATGGGCCGCGTGCCCCGGGTGTTACGCGTCCTCTTCAGCGTCCAGGTGGAACTGCTCCGTATCACCGTCATAGGCGAAAATCTCGGCGTAGCGCGCCCAGCTGATCATGGCCTTCAGCGTCTCATCCGCCACGGCTTCGGACATGTGGTCCTCCAGTTCCGTCTCGAACCGGGGCCGGGGGGCGCGGTGGTTGGGACGTTCCTGCAGGACACGGCGGATATGGCCGGCCAGCGGGATGCGCTGCAGCAGGTGGTCGGCGAACAGCCGCTTGCGCACGTCCAGCTCCGCCTGGGCGAACTGGCGTGCCGCCGGTGCCAGGCGGATGTCGCCTTCCACCACCTCGGCGAAGCCCAGCATCTGCAGCGTTTCCGCCACCTTCAGCAGGTCGTCGGTGGACATCTGCAGCGCCGAGGAAATGACGGGCAGATCGGCCACGCCGTTGTGCGGGGCGCCGTCGACCAGTTCCATCAGGCCGGCCAGCACGTTGGTCGACACATGGGGCAGTTGCAGGCTGAGCCCCGCCGCCATGGTGTCCGCCGCCCCCGGCGCCACCTTGGGCCGCCGCGTCATCAATCCATAGATATGGTCCACCAGCTGGCGGAAGGCGGGGTCGGTGCGGACGCGCGGGTGGGGCAGCGTCACCTCGATCTCCGCCGCCACCCGGCCCGGGTTGGACGACATCACCAGGATGCGGTCGCACATCTGCACCGCTTCCTCGATGTTGTGGGTGACCAGCAGCACGGCGCCGATGGCCAGCCGTCCGTCGCCCCACAGATCCAGGAAGTCGGTGCGTACGGTTTCGGCCGTCAGCACGTCCAGGGCCGAGAACGGCTCATCCAGCAGCAGGATGCCGGGATCCAGCACCAGGGCGCGGGCGAAGCCCACGCGCTGACGCATGCCGCCCGACAGTTCGCGCGGATAGGCGTTCTCGAACCCATCCAGGCCGATGAGGTCGATGGCCGCCAGCGCGCGCTTGCGCATTTCCGCGGCGGGCACGTTGCGCGCCTCAAGCCCCACCTGAACGTTTTCCAGCACCGTCAGCCAAGGGAACAGGGCGAAGGACTGGAAGACCATGGCCACGTCATTGGCGGGACCGGACACCGGCTTGCCCGCCACCGCGACCTGGCCGGAGGTGGAGGACAACAGGCCGGCGATGATGCGCAGCAGGGTGGACTTGCCGGAGCCGGAGCGGCCCAGCAGGGCCACGATCTCACGCCGGTCGACCGTCATGTCGACGTGGTCCAGCACCAGCGGGCTGTCGGGGTCCGCATCGTAGCGCTTGCTGACGCCGCGCACGGTCAGGATGGGGACGCCGCTGGGCGGCGGCCGGGTGCCGCCGTGCAGAACGCCGGCGGTACCCAGATCCGCGGGCGCGCTGGTCCCCAGACCGGTACGCAGGGATTTCGGGGTCAGGTTCATGATGTCGGACTCCTCGAGATCCTCAAGAGATGCGCAGACGGCGTTCGGCGTAGCCATAGAGGGGACGCCAGACCATGCGGTTGAACAGCACGACGAAGCCGACCATGACGACATTGCCCAGCACCAGGCGGGGGAAGTCAGCCTCGGTCGTCATCTGGGCGATGTAGGCGCCCAGGCCCCGGGCCTGCACATGGGTGTCGCCCCAGGACACGGCCTCGGCCACGATGCTGGCGTTCCAGGCGCCGCCACTGGCGGTGATGGCGCCCGTCACCAGATGGGGAAAGATGCCGGGCAGCAAGGCATCCCGCCATTTCTTCCAGCCACGCAGCCGCAGGTTGGCGATGACGTCGCGCAGGTCCACGGGATAGGACTGGGCCCCGGCCACCACGTTGAACAGGATGTACCACTGTGTGCCGAGGATCATCAGCGGCGACAGCCAGATGTCCGGGTTCAGGGTCCAATGCACGATGACGGCCACCGCCACGGGAAAGAACAGGTTGGACGGGAAGGCCGCCAGGAACTGTGCCACCGGCTGGACGATGGCGGCCAGGCGCGGCCGCATGCCCACCATCACCCCCACCGGCACCCAGATCAGGGCCGCCAGGATGATCAGCACGATCACCCGCACCATGGTGGCCAGGCCCAGCAGCACGACATGGCCGACATCGCCCCAGGTGACACCCGTGGCCATGAAGCGGATGCCATCCACCGCCACGTACAGCGCCATGGCGGCCAGCGCCGCCTGCCACAGATAGTCGCCCACGCGGATTGCCCGGGGGCTGAGCCGGGGAGCGGGCAACTTGGGCAGGCTGGGCAGGCGCCAGCGCAGGGTGGCACGGGCGACGCCGCCCGCCGGCCGGCCCAGGGTGCGGAACAGGGTGGAGCGTTCCACCATGGTCAGCACCCAGGAGGTCGGGCGCGTTTCCGCCTGCACCGTGTCGGCGCGGAAGCGCTCGGCCCAGGCGACCAGTGGCCGGAACAGCAGCTGGTCATACAGCAGGATGACGGCCAGCATGGTCAGGATGACCCAGCCGATGGCGGTCAGGTCGCGCTGTTCGATGGCCAACGCCAGGTAGGCGCCCACGCCCGGCAGGGTGATGGTGGTGGTGCCCACCGTCACCGCCTCGGCCGCGACCACGAAGAACCAGCCGCCGGACATGCTCATCATCATGTTCCAGACCAGGCCGGGCACGGCGAACGGCACCTCCAGCCGCCAGAAGCGCTGCCAGGTGGACAGGTGATAGCCCGTGCACACCTCGTCCAGGTCGGACGGCACCGTCCTCAGCGACTGATAGAAGCTGAAGGTCATGTTCCAGGCCTGGCTGGTGAAGATGGCGAAGATGGACGCCAGCTCCGCCCCCACCACCTGGCCGGGGAACAGGCCCAGGAAGAAGGTGACGGTGAACGACAGGTATGTGAGCACCGGCACGGACTGCAGGATGTCCAGCGCCGGGATGAGGATCTGCCCCGCCCGCTGGCTTTTGACCGCCAGCGGCGCGTAGATCAGGGTGAACAGCAGGGAGGCCCCCAGCGCCGCCATCATGCGCAGGGTGGTGCGCATGGCGTAATAGGGCAGCGCCGAGGGGTCCAGGGTGATGGGCGTGCGTTCCAGCTGCGACAGCGGCTGGGCCACCTCATGGCCGCCAAAGACCAGGACGGCCAGCAGGCCAAGGACCAGCGGCAGGGCCACCACGTCCCAGCGGGACGGGGCCAGGCGGGCCAGCGGGCTGGAGGATCCCAGGCCGCGGCCGTCGTGCAGGACATGCATGGTCATTGGCCGTCCCCCTTATTGCCAGATGTTTCGGCGGGAACGTCGTCCCCGACCAGGGTCAGCGGAACAGGTTGGCGGTCGGCCGGATCGCCGTCAGAACGCGCGCCGCGTTCGGCCCTCCGACGGTACGTCGTTGGCGGCGATGTCATTGGCGGCCACCGGCCGCCGCATCAGCATCCAGCCCATCACGGGGCGTCCGGCGGCATCCTGCCGCCACACCAGGGTGAGGCCATGGCCGGAAAGGGCCGCGCGCTGCGCTTGCGCGGCACGGGCCGCCGCCGCCATGACGGCGGAAACGGGATCGCTCCCGGCGGGAAAACGGGTCTTGTTGAGGGCCATTGCTGCCTCCGTCACGCGGCCGGTGCCCGGCAGGACGAAGGCGGGGATGGGGGCGACACGCCCCCCGGCTTCAGCGGAGGGCCTGACGCTCCCACCCACACCCCTGTCCCGGCTGGCGGTCTGTCGCGACCATTCGCACCGGATAGATCCGGCCAAACGGGTCCGCGCCGCTCTCACTAGGTCGAGGGTTCATTCTCAGGGTGGCTGTTCTCGTGGGGTTGACGGCGTGCCGCCCGTCGCGCGGAACCGGAGTTCCGATCGGCCAAGCGGCAACCGACGGCCCGCCAATAAACCGGGTGGGGGACCCGCGTCAACCCCTAAGCAAAGGGCGATTTGCCGCAACGCAAAAACGCGCGCCCGCACGCCGCCCGGCCGGGCTCCGAATCAGGGCCCCGGCCCCCCGCCCGGCGCCCCGTCTTGACATAAAACCTTCATCCCGCGCCGCTATAGCCGTCTAGGGGCGGGCTGTGATGAGCGGGCCGGTGGCCCCAGGCCCCATCATCCAAGTGGCCCGCCGGATGGAGCTTTGGTGGAGCGTAGGTAGAGCTTGGGTGGAGCGGGCGTGGAGTCACGCCCAGCAGTGCTGACGCCCGGCGGTTTTCAGGGTAAGAGAAGGCGCGAAATATCAAGGCAGGGCAGTTGGGTAAGACGCGCGGCGATCACAGCCGACCGCACCTAAAGCGCGAGTAACGGGACAACAGGATCTTTCGCGGGCCGGCGTATAAACCCCGGTTCTGGAGATCATCGGGAAGGTTGGGATTTCGATGCGACGCAGTGTTTGGGTGTCTGCCCTGGTCGTGGTGCTGCTGGGTGGTGGCGCGTGGTGGGTCATGCACAAAAAGCCGAGCAGCCAGCAGCAGGCCGGGCCCATGGGCGGGCCGGGCGGCGGACCAGGTGGACCGGGAGGACCCGGCGGGCGTCGCGGTGGTTTTTCCGTCCCCACGGTGGCGGTGACGCCCGTGGTACTGGCCGACATGCCGGTCTATTTGGACGGCCTGGGCACGGTGCAGGCCCTGAACACCGTCACGGTCAAGACCCGCATCGGCGGCCAGTTGACCAAGGTCGCCTTCACCGAAGGCCAGACCGTCAAGGCCGGCGATGTCCTGGCCGTGGTGGACCCGCGCCTGTACCAGGCGGCCTACGATCAGGCGGTGGCCAAGGTGGCGCAGGACCAGGCGCAGTTGGCCAACGCCAAGCTGGACCTGGAACGGTATCGCGCCCTGGCCGCGGAGAAGTACGGCACGCAGCAGACCTACGACACGCAGAAGGCCACCGTCGCCCAGTACGAGGCGACGCTTAAATACGACCAGGCGGCGGTGGAAACGGCCCGCACCAATCTGGATTGGACCGTGACCCGGGCCCCCATCGACGGCCGCACCGGCCTGCGACTGGTGGACGCAGGCAACATCGTCAGCTCCAGCGACAGCACCGGCGTGGTGGTCATCACCCAGATGCAGCCCATATCCGGCACCTTCACCCTGCCGCAGCAGCAACTGGACATCATCAACGAGCACCTGCTGAAGGGCGACACCCTGACCGTGCTGGCCGTCAGTTCCGATGGCCACCAGCTGGACAAGGGCACGCTGGCCACCCTGGACAACCAGGTCGACACCACCACCGGCACCATCAAGCTGAAGGCCACCTTCCCCAACAAGGACAACCGGCTGTGGCCCGGCGGCTTCGTCAACATGCGCCTGCTGCTGGAGGTGAAGCCCAAGCTGGCCGTGGTGCCGGCGTCCAGCATCCAGCACGGCCCCAACGGCACCTTCGTTTACGTCGTCCAGGAAGACAACACCGTCACGCCGCGACTGGTCACCGTCATCCTGAACGAAGGCGACAAGACGGCGCTGAGCGACGGCTTGCGGGTGGGCGAGCGCGTGGTGGTCAACGGGCAGGACCGCCTGCAGGACGGCGCCAAGATCAACATCGCCGGCGCCGCACCGGCGGCCGGTACCGCCGCCCCAGGCGCGGCGGGCGGCCAGACGGGCGAGCATCGGCGCGCGGGCGCCGCCGCGGGCGAGGGCCAGCCCGGGCCGGAAGGCGAACACCACCGCCGCCGCAACCAGGGCGGCCAGCCCGGGGGCGACCCGGCCCAGGTCCCGCAAGGGACGCCGGCGCAGGGCGCGACCCCGCCGTCGAACGGCCAGGGCGGCACGCCGCGATGAATGTTTCCGCCCCCTTCATCGCCCGGCCGATCGCCACCACCCTGCTGGCGATCGGTATCGTGCTGGTGGGTGTCCTGGGCTATCAGGCCCTGCCGGTGTCGTCCCTGCCGGAAGTGGATTTCCCCGTCATCCAGGTCACCACCCAGCTGCCCGGCGCCAGCGCCGACACCACCGCGACCCTGATCACCGCCTCGTTGGAACGCCAGCTGGGCCAGATCCCGGGGCTGGACACCATGACGTCCATCTCCAGCTTCGGCGTGTCCAACATCACGCTGCAGTTCGGGCTGGGCCACAATATCGACGACGCGGCGCAGGACGTGCAGGCGGCCATCAACGCCGCCGGCAGCACCCTGCCCAAGACGCTGCCCTACCCGCCGACCTACGCCAAGGTCAACCCGGCCGACCCGCCCATCCTGTCGCTGGCGCTGACATCGGAAACCTTGCCCATCGCCACCCTGTCGGATACCGCCGACAGCCTGTTGGCGCAGAAGCTGAGCCAAGTGTCGGGCGTGGGCCGCGTGACGGTGCAGGGCAACCAGCGCCCCGCCGTGCGCATCCAGATCCAGCCAGACCGCCTGGCGGCCTACAGCCTGAGCATGGAGGACATCCGCACAGCCCTGTCCAAGGCCAACGTCAATCAGGCCAAGGGCAGCTTCGACGGTGCCGCCCAGGCCTACACCATCACCGCCAACGACCAGATCGAGAAGGCGGAGGCGTATTCCGACGTCATCATCACCTACAAGAACGGCGCGCCCGTGCATCTGCGCGACGTGGGCGTGGTCACGCGCGGGCTGGAAAACGCCCGCGTCGGCGCCTGGTTCGGCGGCAAACAGGGTGTGCTGCTGGACATCCAGCGGCAGCCCGGCGCCAACATCGTCGAAACGGCGGACCGGTTGAAGGCCAAGCTGAACGACCTGCAGAAGGCGCTGCCCGCCGGGATCAAGCTGACCATCGTCGCCGACCGCACCGCCACCATCCGCGCCTCCGTCCGCGACGTGCAGCAGACGCTGGTGCTGACCACCGTCCTGGTGGTGCTGGTCATCCTGGCCTTCCTGCGCTCCGTCCGCGCCACCATCATCCCGGCCGTCGCCCTGCCCCTGTCGCTGATCGTCACCTTCGGCGTCATGGCGCTGTGCGGCTTCAGCCTGGACAACCTGTCGCTCATGGCGCTGACCATCGGCACCGGCTTCGTCGTCGACGACGCCATCGTCATGATCGAGAACGTCATCCGCTACATCGAGGCGGGGGAGGCCCCCCTGCCCGCCGCCTACAAGGGGGCGAAGCAGATCGGCTTCACCGTCATTTCGCTGACGGTGTCGCTGGTGGCCGTGTTCATCCCCCTGCTGTTCATGAGCGGCATCATCGGCCGGCTGTTCCGCGAATTCTCACTGACGCTGACCATCGCCGTCGTGGCCTCGGCCGTGGTGTCGCTGACCGTCACGCCCATGATGTGCGGCCGCCTGCTGCGCAGCCACGCGGAGGAGGAGGCCGCCCACCAGCGCCGGTCACGCTGGGCGCGCTACTCCCCCCTGGAATGGACGGAGGCCGGCTTCAACTGGATGCTGAGGCTGTACGGGCGCACCCTGACCGTGGTCATGCGCTTCCAGTTCCTGACCCTGATGGTGGCCATCGGCACCCTGGTACTGACCGTCGTGCTGTACATCTGGATGCCCAAGGGCTTCCTGCCCAGCCAAGACACCGGCATCCTGACGGTGACGGTGGACGGCGACCAGGACAGTTCCTTCGCGTCCATGCGCCGCCTGCAGGCCCAGGCGGCGGACATCATCGCCACCGATCCCGACGTGATGTCGGTGACCAGCTTCGCCGGCGCCAGCACCGTCAACCCCACCCCCAACACCGCCCACCTGTCCGTGGGGCTGAAGCCCCGCGACGAACGGTCGGACAACGCCGACACCATCGCCGTGCGCCTCAGCCGCAAGCTGTCGGCCGTGCAGGGCCAGGTCTATGTGCAGTCGGTGCAGGATATCCAGATCGGCGCCCGCGCCAGCCGCACCCAGTACCAATACACCCTGGCCGACGCCGACGGCGTGGAGCTGGCGGAATGGGCGCCCAAGCTGGTGGCCAAGTTGCGTACCCTGCCCCAATTCCGCGACGTGGCCAGCGACCAGCAGACCAACGGCCGCCAGGTGCTGTTGACCATAGATCGCGACCTGGCCGCGCGGCTGGGCGTCAGCATCCAGAGCATCGACGACGTGCTGTACGACGCCTTCGGCCAGCGCCAGGTCTCCACCATCTACGCCCAGATGAACCAGTACCGGGTCGTGCTGGAGGTGCCCGACTCGTTGCAGGCCAATCCGGAGGCCCTGGGACGCCTGTACGTACCCAGCACGGGCGGGCCGGTCTCGGTCAACGCCGTGGCGCAAAGCACCCAGACGACCACCAACACCCAGGTGCCGCTGAGCTCGCTGATGCAGATCACGACCACCAGCGCGCCCCTGACCGTGAACCACCAGGCGCAGTTCCCGGCCCTGACCGTGACCTTCAACCTGGCGGAGGGCCAATCGCTGGGCGACGCGGTCGACGCCGTGACCCAGGCGGAGAAGGACATCGGCATGCCGGACACGGTGACCGGCTCCTTCGCCGGCGAAGCCGCGGAATTCCAGACCTCCATCGCCAGCGAGCCGTGGCTGATCGCCGCCGCCGTGGTCACCATCTACATCGTGCTGGGCGTGCTCTACGAAAGCATCATCCACCCGGTTACCATCCTGTCGACGCTGCCGTCGGCCGGCATCGGCGCCCTGCTGGCCCTATGGCTGACGGGCAACGATCTGTCGCTGGTGGCCCTGATCGGCATCGTGCTGCTGATGGGCATCGTCAAGAAGAACGCCATCATGATGATCGACTTCGCCATCGAGGCGGAGCGGGTGGAGGGCAAGTCACCCCACGACTCGATCGTCGAGGCCTGCCTGCTGCGGTTCCGCCCCATCATGATGACCACCATGGCGGCCCTGCTGGGCGCCCTTCCCCTGGCGCTGGAGCATGGCACCGGGTCGGAGCTGCGCCGACCGCTGGGCATCACCATCGTGGGCGGCCTGATCCTGTCGCAGATGCTGACCCTGTACACCACGCCGGTCATCTACCTGTACATGGAGCGGCTGCGCGCCTGGGTCGCCCGGCGCACCGGCGGCGACCGGATGGAGGAGGTGCCCCCCGGCGCCCCCCCGCCCCTGACCGGCCTGGCGGACTGAAGCGCGGAGCGGTCATCCCATGAGCATCTCCGAACCCTTCATCCGGCGGCCCATCGGCACGGCGCTGCTGGCCCTGGGCCTGGCATTGGTGGGGGCGGTCGCCTACGCCTTCCTGCCCGTGGCGTCCCTGCCCAACACGGATCTGCCCATCATCTTCGTCCAGGCCAGGGAATCGGGGGCCGACCCCGTGACCATGGCCGCGACGGTGACGGCGCCGCTGGAACGGCATCTGGGCGAGATCGCCGGCGTCAACGAGATGACGTCCAGCACCTCGCTGGGCGTCAGCACCATCATCCTGCAGTTCGACGTCAACCGGCCGGTGACGGACGCCGCCCGCGATGTGCAGGCGGCCATCAGCGCCGCCGCCACCGACCTGCCGTCGGGCCTCACCAGCCAGCCCACCTTCCGCAAGGCCAACCCCAACGGCCGGCCCATCATGACGCTGGCGCTGACGTCGAAGACCCTGACCAACCAGGCCATCTTCGACGCCGCCGACGGCATCCTGGCGCAGCGGCTGTCGCAGATCGAGGGCGTGGCCCAGGCATCGGCCGCCGGCGGCGAGAAGTCCGCCATCCGCGTCCAGGTCGACGTGAAGGCGCTGGCCGCCCGCAAGATCAGCCTGGCCGACATCAGCACCGCCATCACCAACGCCAACGTCAGCCAGCCCGTGGGCACCATGGACGGCGAAGACACGCTGATGACGGTGACCACCAACGACACCATGCTGAAGGCGCAGGACTATCGCGACCTGGTCGTGCGCACCACCACAGGCACGGTCTTCCGCCTGGGCGACGTGGCCACGGTGCTGAACAGTTCGGAAAACATCCGGCAGGCGGGCTGGTTCGGAACCCAGCCGGCGGTCCTGGTCTCGGTGCTGAAGCAGCCGGGCGCCAACGTCATCAAGACGGTGGACCTGATCAAATCCAACCTGGGCCAGATCCAGAAATGGCTGCCGCCCGGCATCGACATCAGCGTCGTGAACGACCAGACCGGCACCATCCGCGCCAGCGTGAACGACGTGCAGGTCACCATGCTGATCTCCATCGGCCTGGTCATCCTGGTGGTGGGCCTGTTCCTGCGCCGCCTGGCGCCGACGCTGGCCGCCGCCACCGCCGTGCCCCTGTCGTTGGCCGGCACCTTCGCCATCATGTGGCTGCTGGGCTACAGCATGGACAACCTGTCGCTGATGGCGCTGACCATCTCCGTCGGGTTCGTGGTCGACGACGCCATCGTCATGATCGAGAACGCGGTGCGCCACCGTGAGATGGGCAAGCCGCCGTTGCGGGCGGCCCTGGACGGCGCGCGGGAGATCGGCTTCACCATCGTCTCCATGACCCTGTCGCTGGTGGCCGTGTTCGTGCCCATCATCTTCATGGGGGGGCTGCCGGGCCGGTTGTTCCACGAATTCGCCATGACCCTGACGGCGGCCATCCTGGTGTCCGGCATCGTGTCGGTGACCCTGACGCCCATGATGTGCGCCCGCTTCATCGACCACGCCAAGGACCGCAAGGAGAATTGGGCGGACCGCTGGGTGGGCCGCCCGCTGGACGCCGCCACCAACCTGTACATGAAGGGGTTGGGGTGGGTGATGCGCCACCGCACCCTCATGCTGTTCGTGGCGCTGGGAACCATCGTCGGCACCGTCTACCTGTACATCGCCGTGCCCAAGGGCGGCTTCCCCCAGCAGGACACGGGGTTGTTGCGCGGCAGCGTCCGCGCCTCGGCCGACACCTCGTTCCAGACCATGCAGCGCCGCATGGAGGAGGTGGTGAAGATCATCGCCGCCGATCCGGCGGTGGAGGCCATCGGCGGCACCACCGGCGGCGGTGGCGGCGGCCCCGGCGGTGGCAGCAGCGCCAATACGGGCAGCATGACCATCTCGCTGAAGCCCCGGGGCCAGCGCGACGCCACGGCAGACCAGGTGATCGCCCGCCTGCGGCCCAAGTTCGCCCGGCTGGAGGCCCTTCAGGTCTTCCTGCAGGCGGAACAGGATTTGCGCTTCGGCGGCCGCAGCAGCGACTCGCAGTTCCAGGTCTCGCTGTTGAGCGACAATTTGGACGACCTGTATGAGTGGGTGCCCAAGCTGGTGGCCCGGCTGAAGGAACTGCCCGAATATTTCCAGGACGTCAGTTCCGACCAGGACAAGGCCGGCCTGGACGCCAAGGTGGTGATCGACCGCGACCTGGCATCCCGCATGAGCCTGACGCCATCGGACGTGGACGCGGCCCTGGGCAACGCCTTCAGCCAGAAGCAGGTCAGCACCCTGTATGGCGCCCGCAACCAGTACCATGTGGTGCTGGAAGCCACGCCCAATGAGCAGAAGGGGCCGGACGATCTGGTCCGCATCTATGTCAAGTCGGTGGCGGGCATGGTGCCCTTGTCCGCCTTCGCCAAGGTGCAGGTGCAGGATTCGCCCCTGTCGGTGACCCATGAGGGGCAGTACCCCTCCTCCACTCTCAGCTTCAACCTGGCCGATGGCGTGGCCCAGGTGGACGCGCTGGCCCGCGCCCAGCAGGCGGTGACGGAACTGGCCATGCCGGCCAACATGCGGGTGGAGGTGGGCGGCATCGCCCGCATCTTCCAGCAGCAGAACCAGGGCCAGCCCATGCTGATCGTGGCGGCGCTGGTGACGATCTACATCGTGCTGGGCGTGCTGTACGAAAGCTGGGCCCAGCCCATCACCATCCTGTCGACCCTGCCGTCCGCCGGCATCGGTGCCATCCTGGCGCTGATGGTGACCGGCTTCGAGCTGTCGATGATCTCCTTCATCGGCATCATCCTGCTGATGGGTATCGTGAAAAAGAACGCCATCATGCTGGTCGACTTCGCCCTGGCGGCGGAACGGATCCAGGGCATGTCGCCCCAGGATGCCATCGTCGAGGCCTGCCGTGAGCGCTTCCGTCCCATCACCATGACGACACTGACCGCCCTGCTGGGCGCCGTCCCGCTGGCCATCGGCGGCGGCACCGGCGCCGAGATGCGCCAACCGCTGGGTGTCGCCCTGGTGGGCGGCCTGCTGGTGTCGCAGTTCATCACCCTGTACACCACGCCCGTCATCTACCTGGCCCTGCGGCCCCGGAAGAAGAAGGCCAAGCTGTCCCGCCTGCACGCCGCCATGGCCGGGGTGGAGCGGCACTGAACCAAAGGGCCCGCCGGATCGCTCCGGCGGGCCCTTCGTTCATGCGCTAAGCCAAGGCCATGTGAAGCCGCTAAGACACCACCAGCGACCAGTCGGCCGCTTCCCAGAGGGCGCCGCTGTCGCCTATCTCCTCACCCTGGAACAACAGGGCGTCCGGCGTCCGGCCGCAGGGGTGATAGCCGTACAGCGCCAGCGTGGCCGGCAGATCCACGGCCCAGCCCTTGGCGCCCCGCCGGTCCACCACGATCATGCCGGGCCGCAGGGCCGGGGGAGCCGCCTGAAGGAAGGGGATGAGGGCGAGGTCCGCCCCGGCCTTCAACCCCAGCCGCAGCACGTCCACCCGCGCCAGCCCGGCCCCCAGCAGGAGATCCAGCAGAGGCCGCGTGCGGGTCAGCGCCGGCGGCGGGGCGTCCCAAGCCGACGACGCGGCCCGCCCGCCCGCCACCTTGCCCTTGCCCGCCGCCAGGATGACGCCATCGCAGGCGGGCCCCACCGCGTCATCCACCAGGGTGACGGCGGCGGCGAGCGGGTTCAGCGCCAGGTTGACGGCCAGCCGGTCGCGGGTGGCGCCGTTGGGCTCCACCGCCACCACGCGGCCCCGGTCGCCCAGATGCCGGGCGGCGGCCAGGGTGTGCAGGCCGGTGCCGGCACCGACATCAACGAAGACGCCGTCCGCCGGCAAGGCCGCGGCGATGTGCGCGCGTGCCTGGGACGCCGCCTGGCGGGGCAGCGCCAGGAAGCGGCGATCATCGGCATGGTCGCGGACATGCAGGCGGCGGCGCACGCCATCGGCCGTCACGTCGATGACGGCCCCGTAGAGCCAGGGCACCATGGTGCGCACCAGCGGCCCCAGCACGCCGCCGGCGGCCAATCCCCAGCGGCTGGCCGGCAGGGCGGCGCCCAGGGCCAGCAGCAGACCAGGCAAACCACCGGGACGATGCCGGCCAAAGCTGTCATCCGCCGGCGCGGTCATCGGCGGGCGATAGTCCACGAACGGCGCGGCGGCGGGAACCGCGACAGCGGGGGACGCGGCGCCCCAGGGACCGGGGGATGAGCTATCCGTCAGCACGGCGGCGATGGCGGTCATGGTGGTCAGCACCCTTGGTTGATCAGCGCGTGGCAACAATGGCACAGTCAAGCTGACGTCTTGCTGACGCGCCGACCCGTTGCCGCAACCCGGCCTTTCACCCGAAAGCTGGCCCCTCGGCGACAGGCCGCGGGCGTTCATGCGTATAGTTACGTCTGCCGCCCGTAGTGGGTGACATGCGGGGACCTGGCCGATGCGCCTTCTGTTGGTTGAGGATGAACGGGATCTGCGGACCCTGACCGCCGATCACCTGTCGCGAATCGGATTCACCGTGGATGCCTGCGGCAGCCTGGCCGAGGCGGACGACCATATCTCCACCGCCGACTACGATGCCCTGATCCTGGACCGGCGCCTGCCCGATGGCGACGGTGTCAGCCTGGTGCGCCGCTTGCGGGGCTGCCGGCGCAAGGTGCCCATCCTGATGCTGACGGCGCGGTCGACGCTGGACGACCGAATCGAAGGGCTGGACGCCGGCGCCGACGATTATTTGGTGAAACCGTTCGACCTGGGCGAACTGGCGGCCCGCCTGCGCGCCTTGCTACGCCGGCCGGGGGGTGTCATCGGCGTGGTACTGGAATGCGGCAACCTGTCCTACGACAGCGCCGCCCGCAGCGTCAGCGTGGCGGGAACACCCGTGGGCCTGACGGCGCGCGAACTGGCCCTGCTGGAGGTGCTGCTGCGCAAGATGGACCAGGTGGTGACCAAAGCGCAGATCGACAGCGCCCTCTATGGCTTCGGCAACGAGGCCACCGACAACGCCGTTGAGGCGTTGGTGTCGCGCCTGCGGCGCAAACTGACCACGGCGGAAGCGACGGCGGCCATTATCACCATGCGGGGCCTGGGCTATATGATGAGCGCGTCTTGAGTTCCGGACGCCCATGACACCGCCGAGAATGACACCGACCCCATGTTGACCACCCTGGCCCAGATCTGGCGGCACCGCTCGCTGCAAGGCCGCCTGGCGTGGCGCCTGGGCCTGCTGTTCCTGGCCTCCGTCGCCGTGGGCATCCTGCCCCTGGTGGTGCGGTTGGAGGAGGCGGGCGGCGTGGTCCAGCGCAAGGTGTTGCGCGGCCAGGCCAATGAGCTGATGGCCGCCTTCAACCGGGGGGGCCTGACGCTGGACCGCCTGCCTCCGGATCTGGCCAACCGCTACGCGCTGGAGGAGGACGGCGTCATCTACGCCGTGTGGGATCAGCATGGTCGCCTGCTGACCCAATCCCTGCCCCGCGCCGCCAGCACGCTGCACGACGCCCTGAGCCAGCCGGACATGGAATTCTTCTTCCGCCCGCCGGGGGAGCCGGAGCGCTATGGCCTGGGCACACCCATCAAGCTGGGTGACCGCACCCTGACCCTGGCGGTGGCGCAATCACCCACCGCCGACCAGAAGATCATCAACGGGCTGCTGGACGAATTCGTCCGCGACATCCTGCTGTTCGGCATTCCCGTGGCCGTGATCGCCGCGGCCATCGGCGTCTGGACCATCCGCAGCAGCCTGACCCCCATCCAGGAGGTGTCGGAGGAGGCGGCGGCCATCGGCCTGGACCGGCTGGACCATCGGCTGGACGGCAAAAACCTGCCCGGCGAGGTGCTGCCCCTGGTGGACGCCTTCAATACGGCTCTGGCCCGGCTGGAGGGGAGCTTCCGCCACCACCGACGCTTCATCGCGGATGCCGCCCACCAGCTGCGCACGCCCTTGGCCGTGGTGCAGGCCCGCCTGGAAAGCGGGGAGGCGGACATGGCCGCCGTCCGTGCCGACGTGCGCCGCCTGTCGCGCCTGGTGGCCCAGCTGCTGTCGCTGTCGCGCCTGTCGGGCACGCCCCTGCCCCGCACCGACGAGGTCATGGCGGGCGAGCTGGCGGCGGGTGAGCTGGTGACCCTGGCGCCCCTGATCCGCTCCCTGGGCAAGACCCTGGAGCTGGAGGTGGTGGAGGACTTCCCCCTGGTGTGCAACACCGGCGCCGTGGCCGAGGCCCTGCGCAACCTGGTGGAAAACGCCGTGGCCTACGGTCCCGCGGGTGGCACGGTGGAGGTGCGGGTGGGGCCCGGTCCCATCCTGTCCGTGGCCGATCGCGGCCCCGGCCTCCAGGGGGAGGATCCGCTGACCCTGGCGGAACCTTTCGTGCGTGGACACGCCGGCGCCGGCATCACCGGTTCCGGCCTGGGCTTGGCCATCGCCATGGAGATCATGCGCCAGCACGGCGGTCGCCTGGCCGCCCGCGACCGCCACGGCGGCGGGGCGCTGTTCAGCTTGTGCTTCGAGTCCGCCGCCTAACCGCAAACGCCGGCAACCGCGTCGACGGCCTGGGCGAACCCACCCCCCTTCCGGGTTGTGGTCGCGGTCCGTCACACCTTCAGGAAAATCCGGCGGCGGTACAGCGCTTCCAGGATGGCCCACCACAGGGCGACGAAGGCCAAGGCGAAGGCCAGCGACGCCGCCTTTTCCGGCAGCAGGGGATAGAACACCGCCTCATAGATCACGTCCTGCACGGGTGCGATGCGATGGTCCCAAGGCAGGGTGATGACGCCGCCGATGACGATGGCCATCAGTTCGGAGCCGACATAGGCCAGGATGGGATTGACGCCGAAAACCAGGGCGGGCCGGGTCCAGCGGCGCCAGCCGCGCACCTCCACCATCCATATCGTGGCACCCAGGCATAAACAGGCCATGCCGGCGGTCAGCGCCACGAAGGAACTGGTCCACAGGCTCTTGTTGATGGGGAAGACCAGGTCCCAGACCTCCCCCAGGATGACGCCGGCCACGCCAGCCACGATCAACCCCTGGACACGGGTGGGCAGCGGCAGGGGGCGACCCAGCCAGCGGCCGGCCAACACCCCCAACAGCGTCGTGGCGATGGCGGGCAGCGTCGACAAGGCGCCCTCGGGATCCCAGGTCTTGGCCGAGGCCCACAGATGGTTGCCCCAGGCGCCCCAATCGAACAGGGTCCGGTCCACAGCCGCCGCGACGGTGCCGCCAGGATGGGCCAGCGCCGCCAGACCCGTCTCACCCGTGCCCGGCACCGGCACGCCCGTCATGACCGCCCAATAGCCCAGCAGAAGCAGGGCGGCCAGCCCCCCCTGCCCCCTGGTCCCCAGCCGCAGCGACAACAGGCCGGCGACGACATGGCAGACGGCGATGCGTTGCAATACCCCGGGGATACGCCAGGACAGGAGTTGCGCCACCGCGCGGTCGCCCAGGGCGCCGTGCCCGGCCACGGCGTAGCCGGGGAACCAGGCGATGAAGAGGCCGAGGCCGAACAGGATCAGCCCGCGCTGCAGGATCTGGCGGGCGAGATCGCCAGCGCCATCCCCCCGCGCCCGTCGCCAAGTCAGCGACAGGTGGGTGGTGATGCCGACCATGAACAGGAAAAAGGGGAACACCAGATCGGTGGGCGTCCAGCCATGCCATTTGGCATGCCGCAGCGGCCAGTAGATGTCAGACCAGGTGCCGGGGTCGTTGACCAGCACCATGAGGGCCACCGTCAACCCGCGAAAGACGTCCAGGGACAGCAGGCGTTCAGGCTTGTCGACCGGGGTGACGGACATGAACGGAGGGCGGGCCTTTCCAATCGGCGGCGAGGCGACGGCGTCAGCCGCCGGCCCGGCCCGGCGCATTGTCGGCCGCCGCCTGCGTCTGTTCCACCGACCAGCCACCACCCAGCACGCGGTACAGGGTGACGATGGCGGTGAGGTAGTTCAGGCGGCTTTGCACCAGGCTGTCCTGGGCGCTGAACAGCGTGCGCTGGGCTGTCAGCACGCTGACCATGTCGGCGGTGCCGCGCTGGAACTGGCCGGTCGTGCCGCGCAGCGCCTCATCCGCCGAGGCCGTGGCCTTTTCCTGGGCCGACCGGATGTCGCGGGTGTAGCGCACGCCGGCCAGCGCGTCCTCGACATCGGCGAAGGCGGTGACGACGGCCTTCTGGTAATCGGCCGCCAGTTCCTCCACCCGGGCGCGCTGGACGTCGGACTGGGCCTGCAGATTGCCGGCGTCGAACACCGTCTGGCTCAGCGAGCTGCCGATGGACCACAGCTTGCTGGCCGGGTTGAACAGGTCGCTCAACGAGCTGTTCTGGTAGCCATAGCTGCCCGTCAGGCTGAGGCTGGGGTACTGCTGGGCGATGACGTTGCGCAGGGTGGCATTGGCGGCGATCAACTGCGCCTCGGCCGAGGCCACGTCCGGCCGGCGCGCCAGCAGGGTGGACGGCAGGTTGGGCGCCACCTCGGGCTGCGCCAGGCTGTTCAGGGTGGTGCCTTCGATCTTCAACTGTTCCGGCAGCACCCCCACCAGCACGGCCAAGGCGTCGATCTGTTGCGCCAGGCTTTGTTCATACTGGGGGATGGCGGCGCGCTCACCCTCAACCACGTTCACCTGGTTGGCCACGTCCACGGCGGTGGCGGTGCCGGCCTGGGCGCGCGCGCGGATGCCGCGCAGCACGTCCTCCGCGTCCTGCAAGGACCGCCGGGCCAGCGCCAGCCGGTCCTTGTAGGCCAGGGCCTGGAAGTAATCGGTGGCCACCGTGGCGATGGCCGTCATCAGCACGGTCTGCTTGTCGTAGCGGCTGTAATCCAGGCTGGCTTTGGCCGATTCCAGCGCCGACCGGTTCTTGCCCCAGAAATCCAGCTCATAGCTGGCGGACAGCTGGGCCGAATAGGTGCTGTTGATGCTGGTGCGGGTGCCGCCGCTGGTGGTGGTACCGCCCGACCGGCTGCGGGTGCGGCCCAGATCCCCGGTCACCGAGGGGAAGAGGCTGGAGCGCTTCTCGTCCACCGTGCCTTCGGCCTGGCGGATGCGGGCCACGGCGGCGCGGACGTCGAAGTTGCTGGACGACACCCGGGCGATCAGGCCGTCCAGTTCCGGGGAATTGAACTGCCGCCACCAGTCGGCGGCGATTTCCGCGCGGAGGGCCGCGTCCTTGCCAACGTCACCGGTCACTGTCTCGCGATAGGCCGCCGGCTGCGGCGTGTCGGGGCGCTGATAGTCCGGGCCCACAGTGCAGGCCGTCAACGCGCCGCCCAAGAGGCAGGCCATCAGGGCCGGACGGGCGACGGACGAAAGCGGGAAGCGGGACGACCGGTGGCGCAGCATCGCGAGGCGTGATCCAGGAAGGGAGGCCAGATGGGAAGGCGAAAAGGGAACGGACCCGGCGCCCTTCTTTTCACACCGGGGGCCCCCTGTCACGGACGAACTGGACCGGTTCCCCATTGGACCGGCCGCCGGCCATCCAACTGGATTGGCCCGGCGGAAGATCAACGGTATCCGGCCGCCCGATGGTACGGCCCCGAAGGGGCCAACCTGTCGGGAAAAATCTTGAAACCCCTTACCTTTTGCTAATGCCGGCGATGATCGTGTCCAGCATGACGTCCAAATCGGCATGCATGTCCAGCGTGCGGTCCAGCAGGGTCCAGCGCATCACCAGGCTGTGCTTCAGCCCCGACAGGATCCAGCCCACCCGTTCCACGTCGGTCCCGGGCTGAACCTCCCCCGCCTCGATGCCTTCACGGATCAGGGCGCAGTAAATGCGATGGGGTCGTTGCAGACGTTCCGCCAGCAGGCTGCGCATGTCCGGGCTGTCGGCCAGCACCTCGCGCGAGAACATCAGGGATGACAGCGCCGGGATGCTTTCCGCCAACCCCAGCCAGGTGTGCATGACCCGGCGCAAACGGCCCATGGGGCTGCCGGGGCCGTTCAGCGCCTCTTGCACTGGCGGGGAAATGCGTTGCGCCAGATTGTCCAGCAGCGCTTCCCACATGGCGCGCTTGGTTGGGAAATGGCGGAACAGCGAGCCCTGGGCCATGCCGATGCGCCGGGCGATGGCCGTGGTGGTCGTGCCGCCCGGCCCCACCTCGTGCAGCAGTTCCAGGGCGGCGGCGATGATCTCCGCCCGGCGGGTGTCACCCGCCTTGCGCTGACGTCCGCCGGATCGCCCCTGTGGGCTCTCCCCTCCTGGGCCCTCATCGCCAGCCATCACCCTACCCTTGATCATCGCCGTATCCGCGCCCGCCTTACGCCGGCGGGGTGCCGGCGTCGGCCACGGTCTCACCCGCCTGCCAGCCGCCGCCCAGCGCCTTGTAGAGGGCGACGGTCTGCTGCACCAGGGCGTAGTCGCTCTGCGCCACCGTGTCCTTGGCGGTGGCCAGGGTCCGGTCGGCATCCAGCACGGTCAGGAAGTCGGCCAGGCCGGCGCGATACTGCGATCGCGCCCTGTCCTGCGCGCGCTGAGCGGCGTCCAGCGCCCGATGCAGCGTGGCGTTGCGCTGGCGTTCGTTGGCGTAGGCGACCAGCGCGTCCTCGACCTCCTGGAAGGCGGTCAGCACCGTCTTGCGATAGGTCAGGCGCGCCTCCTCGGCCTGGGCCTCGGCATCCTTGACGCCGGCCTTCAGTCGGCCGCCGTCGAACACGGTGCCGCTGACGGTGGGACCGACGCTCCAGCCGAAGCTGTCGCCCTGCAGCAGCTTGCCGATATCCGGGTTCAGGAAACCGCCGATGAGCCCCAGCGACAGCTTGGGGAAGCGCGCCGCCTCCTTCACCCCGATCTGGGCGTTGGTGGCGGCCATCGTGCGTTCCGCGGCCCGGATGTCGGGCCGGGCGCGCATCACCTCGGACGGCAGGCTGGCCGGCAGCGCCGGGGGCAAGGGAACCTCGGGCCCGGCGGTGGTCAACAGGCTGTCCACCTCGGCCGGGGTCCGCCCCGTCAAGGTGGCGATGGCATGGGCGCGCTGGGCCGCCTGGGTCGCCAATTGCGGCAGCACGGCCTTCTGCTGTTCCAGCTGGCCATCCGCCTCCGCCAGCTGCAATTCGGTGGCCAGCCCCACCTTGTACTTGGCGGCCGTCAGGTCGCGTGTTTCCTGCGACAGGTTCACATTCTCGTTGGCGATGGCCATACGCGCCTGAAGGGAACGCAGGGCGGCATAGTCGGTGCCCACCTCCGCCAGCATGGATAGGACCAGGGAGCGGCGGTTTTCGATGCCGGCCTCGACATTCGCGTCGGCCGCCTCGATGCTGCGGCGGGTGCCGCCGAACAGGTCGATCTCCCACGAGGCGTCGAAGCCCGCCAGGAAGATGTTGCTGGTGCCACCCAGCGAACCCAAGGCCGGGGGCAAGCGGTTGCGCATGGCCGCGGTCTCGCCCTTCACGCTGGGGTATTGGGCGGATGCCGCCTGCTGGCGCTGGGCGCGGGCGGACAGGATGCGCTGTTCCGCCACCTTCAGATCCAGATTGCCGGCGACCACGTCCGCCACCAGCTTGTCCAGCGTGGGATCGTGGAACTCCGTCCACCAGTGGGCCAGGACGGCGGCATCGGCGGTGGAAGCGGCCTTGGCCGCCGCCTGGGTGGCTGTCGGGCTCCATCCCGCCGGGGCGTCGTTCGCGGGCGCCTGATAGTCGGGACCCAGGGTGCAGGCGGACGTCAGCGCCAGGATGGCCGTGGCCACCAGCAGACGGGCCCGCCGGGAAAACAGGGAAACAGGCAGGAAAGCACGCATGAGGGTCACTCCGCGGCGGCGGGCTTGGGTGCCGCCTTGGTGGATTTCATGAAGAAGGCGAGCGGCACGACACACAGGGCCACCATACCGGACACCCGGAACACATCGACGTATCCCAGGATGGCCGACTGGCGCAGCAGCGTCCGGTAGATGCCGGCCAGGGCGGAGGACTCGATCTGTGAGGGCGTCAGGCCATGGCCCGAAAGGCCGGCCAGCCAGGACTGCTTCGTCATCTGATACGCGGCATTCAGGTCGCTGAGGTGTTCCGCCAGATACGCCTGGTGCACCTGGGTGCGCTGGGTCAGATACGCAGTGGTCAAGGCGATGCCGATGCTGCCGCCCAGGTTGCGGGCCATGGAATAAAGCGCGGCGGCATCGCCGTTCATTTCACGCGGGACCGAGGCGAATGCCACGGTGCTGATGGGAATCATCAGCAGCGCCGTGCCAAAGGTCTGGGCCATGCGCATGCTCATCAACGTGACGAAGTCGACCTGCGGACTGATGGTGGCCGTGTAGAACATGGCCAAGCCCAGCAGGAAGAAGCCGCTGGCCACGATGTAGCGGGCCTGGAACTTTTTCAGCAGAACGCGGGTGATGATGGGGATCATGATCAGGATCATGAAGCCACCAGGCGACAGGATCATGCCCGCCCATGTCGCCGTGTAACTCAGTTGGGACTGCGCGAGCTGTGGGATCAGCACCGCGCTGCCATAGAGGGTGGCGGCCATGACGCTGATGAAAAGCGTGCCGATGGCGAAGTTCTTGTCCTTCCAAACCCGCAGATTGACGATCGGGTCGGCCCGCTCCAGCAGCCAGATGACCGCCCCCATCATGCCGAGCACGGCACCCACGGCGAACACTTGGATGAACCCGCTGGAGAACCAGTCCTCCTGCTCACCACGGTCCAGCACGATCTGCAGGCAGGCGAAACCGCCGGCGATCAGCGACAAGCCGATCACGTCGATGTTGCGCTTGCCCTTGGCGGCGCCGGCCCGGGCCCAGGGCGGATCCTCCACCACCGCCGAAATGGCGAAGGTGGCCAGGACGCCGATCGGCACATTGATCAGGAACACCCAGCGCCAACTGAAATTGTCGGTGATCCAGCCGCCCAAGGTCGGCCCCATGATGGGGGCGGCGATGATGGCGACGGCGGTGACGCCGAAAGCGGTCGCGCGTTTCGCCGGTTCAAAGGTATCCAGCAGGATGGACTGCTGGTTGGGCTGCAAACCACCGCCGAAAAAGCCCTGGAACAGCCGGAAGATGATCAGTTCCGGAAGCGAGGTCGACAGGCCGCACAGCAGCGACGACACGGTGAACATGATGACGGACAGCAGGAAGTAGTTCTTGCGGCCCATCAGGCGCCCCAGCCAGCCCGAAACCGGCAGCACGATGCCATTGGCCACCAGGTAGGAAGTCAGGGTCCAGGTGCTTTCGTCCGTGCCCACCGACAGGCTGCCGGCGATGTGCGGCAGCGCCACGTTGATGATGGTGGTGTCCAGCACCTCCATGAAGGTGGCGACGGTCACCACCATGGCGACCAGATAGGGGTTGTGTTTGGGCCGCCAGGATGACGACCCGCCGGTATCCTCGGGAAGGGGAAGTCCTTCGCTCACCGTCCGGCCCTCAGTTCAGCTTGACGGTGGGTTCGACCGACAGGCCTAGCGGCAAGGGGTGGTCGGCGGGCAGGCCGCCCGTCACCTTGATCTTGACCGGCAGGCGCTGCACGATCTTCACGAAGTTGCCGGTGGCGTTTTCCGAGGGGAAGGCGGTGAAGCGCGAGCCCGTGCCCATCTGGAAACTGTCGACGACGCCGGTCAGTTTCAGGTCGGGGAAGGCGTCGACCTCGATGTCCACGGGCTGGCCGACGCGCATGTGCTTCAGCTGGTTTTCCTTGAAGTTGGCGACCACCCAAATCTCGGGCGTCACCAAGGTCATGGCCGACTGCGACACCTGCATGTAGTTGCCCTTTTCCACCGCGCGCTTGGTCACCCAGCCATCCTGCGGCGCCACGATCGTGGTCTGCGACAGGTTCAGCTCCGCTTGCGCCAGTTCAGCCTGGGCCGCGGTCACCTGCGCCTCCAGCTGCTTCACCTGGGCGGCGGCGGCCTCGATATTGCGCGGCGCCTCTTGCGCCGAGCGCAACTTGGCGTCGGCGTCGGCCAGCTGCGCCTGGGCGGTGCGGTATTGCGCCTGGGCGGCGTCGATCTGCGACTTGGTGGTGGCGCGAACGTCGATCTCCGTCTGGCGCGACAGGTCGGCCTTGGCGCGGACCAGCGTCGCCTCCGCCTGGGCGCGGGCGGCGCGGGCCTGGTCCAGCTGCGCCGGGTAGGTGACCTGGGCGATGTCCAGGTTGGTGCGCGCCTGGGCCAACTGCGCCTCCGCCAGCTTCAGCTGGGCGGCGTCGCGGTCTCGGGTATTCTCGTAATCGCGGGGGTCGATGCGGAACAGCAGGTCGCCCGCCTTCACCCGCTGGTTATCCTGCACCGCCAGTTCGACCACCAAACCTGAGACCTTGGGCGCCACGGTGACCACGCGGCCCTCGGTGAAGGCATCGTCGGTGGATTCCTTGCCCCGGCCGCCAAGCCAGAGGACGACGCCGCCGACCACGATGGCGGCCAACACGCCGAAGCCGATGATGCGCGGCAAGGCGGAACGCTTGGGCGGAAGGGCGGAGGGCGTGCTGGTCATGATGGTCCTTTGGTCCCTGATCGTTGAAGGCCGGATCGGGCTTTGTCCTGCGGATGCAAACGCCTCGGGCCCGGGCCGGCCGGGGTCCAAGGAAAGCGGGGAAAGGGAGGGCGCCCACGGTGACAGCGGGCAGGAAAATACTTGCAAGCAAGTTATTGCTTAGCGCACGTCCAGGCCTAATGAGGATGGCGCAGATCTGGAATGCGACAAGGGGCAAAACCGCGGGTTGTTGAGGCGAACCCGTCTTCGGGCGCGCCTCGGGTCGACGCTCACAGCCCCAGTTCCCGGTTCAGCCGGGTGGTGCCGTAAATCTTGGTCAGCGCCTCCCTCACCGCCCCCACCGACACCCAGATGGCGCGGTTGACGGTGTCGTCGAAGCCGAAATCCCCGCCCAAGGACTGGCTGTTGCCATCGAAGATCATACCGACGATCTGCCCATCGGTATTGATCACCGGCGAGCCCGAGCTGCCGCGCACGATGTCATTGGTGCTGACGATGTTGAACTTGCGGTTGAAGTCGACGTCGCCGCGCGCGCGGACCCATGACCGTGGCAAGGCGAGGGGGTCCGCCCCCGTTGCCCTGCCGTAAGCCTCACCCAAGGTCGTGTAATAGCGCACATGGCGGCCATTCTCGTCATAGCCTTTGACCACGCCATAGGACAGGCGGGGGGAGAAGGTGGCATCCGGATACACGGTCGTTCCGTTGGCCGCGAACATGGCCTGGGCGATGGCGCCGGCATTGCGCCGTTCCACCGCCTCGACATTGAACTCGACATCCCGGCGGACGATCTGCGCCTGCTTGTCCACCTCCTGCGCGAAGCGGATCAGTGGATCATGGGAGTTCTTGATGGCTTCGATGCCCCCCATCAGCAGCCGCTTGCGCTCCGCCGGGTCCGCCAGGCGGGTGCCATCCACCAGCTCGGCCGCCATCTTGTCCGCGGTCTGGGCGCCCAGGACATCGCGGACCAGCGGATCGTCCGGCCCCAGCACCCGGCGCAGCTGCACCAGCCAGGCGCGCAGCAGCATCTTTTCCAGGTCGGCGGAGACGGGGGTGTTGGCCAGCAGGCGCTGGCGGGTGAAGGGGAATCCAGCGTCGGTGAACTCCTGGAAGCGCCGGATGTCAGGCAGTTGCCGCTGCTCCGCCGCGCGGACCAGCAGGCGGGCGTAGGCGAACAGGTCGGACTGCGACCCCCGCCCCTCCTCCACCACCTCCATGCGGTCGGCGACGGCGCGATAGTGGGCGACCGCCAGGGCGATGGCGGCCCAGGGGTCGCCGACCCGCTGCTGGAACTGCGGGTCGGCCGCCACCTTGGCCCGCAATTCGTTTTCCGCCCGGCGCCGGGACTCGATCAGGCTGGGATTGACCAGGGCCCGGAACTGCCCCAGGCGCGCCTTGTACGCGTTCTCCACGGCGAACAGCTTGGCGAAGGCAACACGCGCATGCTCCGTCCCCTCGGCCGAGAATTGCAGCAGCAGGCCGCGCAATTCCGCCAGATAGACCAGGCTTTCGGGCAGCACGACGTCACGGTCGTATTCCAGTTCCGCCACCGTATCCAGCCGCTCGGTCGTGCCGGGGTTGCCGGAGGTGAAGACCAGGTCCCCCTCGTTGGCGTCGTGGGGGGCGTAGGCGAAGTAGCTGGCCTGCGTGTTCAGCGGCTGGCCCGTCTCGTCATAGACGCGCAGGAAGGCCACATCCAGGTCATAGCGGGGAAATTCGAAATTGTCCGGATCGCCGCCGAAAAAGGCGATGCTTTCCTCCGGCGCGAAGACCAGACGGACATCCTGATAGCGGTGGTATTTGTAAACGTTGTAGACGCCACCACGGTACAGCTCCACCACATCGCAGCGGATGGCATCGTCGCCGCCGGCGCAGTCGCGTTGCAGCCGGGCCAGGGCTTCACGCAAGGCCCTGCCGTAGTCCTGGCCGTCGCGCCCGGCCACCGCCTCCTTCACCTGCGCGGTGGCGTCGGTGATGCCGACCAGCTGGTTGGCCTCCACATCCGGGCATTTCACCTCGTTTTCCGGCTTGGCGGCGTAGAAGCCCTCCTGCACCAGGTTGCTGCTGGGCGAGGACAGTTGTTGCAGGCAGTCGCGGGCGCAGTGGTGGTTGGTCTGCACTAGGCCGGTGGCCGAGACGAAGGACGCCGAACACCCCCGCGGCAAGCGCAGCGAGGCGGTGCGAACATGGTCCAGCCACTGGGCGCTGGGCTCGAAGCCGTAGGCTTGTTGGACTTTGGCGCTTGGAAAGTGGTTGAAGGTCCACATGCCCTCGTCGGCATGGGCGGTGGCGAAGAGCATGGCAAGGCAGCCGCCGAGCGCGGCCGCCCGCACATGGGCGAGCCCCATACGCATGGTCCTGTCCTCTATAGGCTATGTGCCATCCCGCACCCCTGATCCGGCCTCCCCGTCCGGACGGTACACACGGTCAGCATAAGCCCAGCGCGGTATCGCGCGGGACAGGATTTTGTAACGGAAGTGCAAATGTCGTGGGCCTGGATACGCACAAGCCCAGGAAAACCCTGGGCTTGTGCTTCACCCTATCCTTCGGATGGGGGTGGGACCGGCCCCGTCGTCAGTTGACGATGCGCCAGGATCCATCCGGCTGGCGGCAGGCCGTGCCCACCTGCTGGGTGGGTTGCCCGGCGACAGTGATGGTGGAGGTGTATTCCCGGCAATTGGATTGATCGAACCCCGGTTTCGCGGCCACGGCCTGGACAGGCTGGGCGACGGGCGCCACCTTCACCACCGTCGGCGCCGGCGCCACATAAACGGGCGCCGGGGGGACGTAAGCGTAAGGCGCGTAATAGGGGGCGGCATAGACGGCGGGATAGGGCGCCCAATACGGGTCACGCCACCGCCAGTACGGGTCGTGCCAGTACGGTCCATAGGCGGCGGGCCAGTAGGGGCCGACGCCGATACCCACGCTGACGAACGTGCGGGCCGCCGCCGGACCGGCGGCGCCGGCCAGGGCCAGCAAGGTCACCACCAGCGACATCATCACCAGGAACGGAACCTTGAACACGCGGTGCATGATCATCCTCTTTCCGGCGGGTATCTCATGGCCCCGCCGCGATCACCCTCGTCACGAGCCGGAGGGGCACCCCGGGGTGCTGCGGGGGCCTCCTTCCCCTATGATACGGAATTATGGCCTTTACCTGGCGGGCGGAAGACTGCGGCATTTGGCGGCGCGTGCCACCGTGCGCGGGAACCTGCGGGGGCGCCCTCCCCGCAGGCCTTTTCCCAAGGGGGCCGCGACGCCTTAGTGGGCGCCCAGCTCCTTTGACAGGCGGTTGGCGTGATAGACCTTGGCCAACGCCTCCTTCAGGGCACCGACCGAGACCCAGACGGCGCGGTTGACCGACCCGTCATAGCCGAAATCGCCGCCCAGCGACTGGATGTTGCCATCGAAGATCAGGCCCACGACTTCCGCGTCCTTGTTGATGACGGGGGAGCCGGAGTTGCCGCCGATGATGTCGTTGGTGCTGACCATGTCGAACTTCTGCGACGGGTTGATGGCGTCCTTGGCCTTCAGCCAGCTATCCGGCAGGGCGAAGGGGAAGGCGCCGGTGGCCCGTTCGAAGGTGCCGCCCATGGTGGTGAAGGGTGCCACGTGCTGGCCGTTCTGCTCATAGCCCTTCACCGTGCCGTAGGACACGCGGGGGCTGAAGGTGGCGTCCGGGTAGATCGAGGTGCCGTGCACCTTGAACATGGCCTGGGCGATGTAGCCGGCGTTCTTCTGCTGCACGGCGGCGACGTTGGCCTCCACATCCCGGCGGGCGGCCAGGGCGTCGGCGTCGATCAGCTTGGCGAACTTGATCAGCGGGTCGGCGGATGCGGCGATGGCGGCCTCGCCCCCCTCCAGCAAACGCTTGCGCTCCGCCGGATCGCCCAGGGTGGAGCCCTTCACCAGCTCATCGGCGATCTGCTCGGCCGACCGGCTGCCGAAGACCTTGCGCACCAGGGGATCATCCGGGCCCAACTGGCGCTGCAGATAGACCAGCTGCGCCCGGATCAGCACACGTTCCAGCTCCGGATAGACCGGGCTGTTGGACAGCAGGCGCTGGCGGATGAAGGGGAAGTTCGCGTCGGTATACTCGCGCAGGCGCTTGCCGTCCGGCAGCGTGCGCTCACTGGCGGCCCGCACCAGGTTGCGGGCGAAGGTGAACAGATCGGACTGGGAGGTGAAGCTGCGCCCGGCCTCCAGCACCTCATAGCGCTTGGACACCACGGCGTAGTGTTCGACCGACTTGGCGATGGCGGCCCACGGGTCGCCGTACTGCTGCGTCAGCGCCGGGTCGGCCGCGATGATCGCCTTGAGCTCGGCCTCCTCCTTGCGCTTGGCGTTGAGCAGCGCCGGATCGACCAGGGTCTGGAACTGCCCGTACAGCGCCTTGTAGCTGTTCTCGATACTGAAAAGCTTGGTGCGGGCGGTGCGCGCGTTCTCCTCACCCTGTGCCGTGAACTGCAGCAGGATGCCGCGCAGCTCCGTCAGGTACAGCAGCCGGTCGGGCAGGGTGTGGTCGCGGTCGTATTCCAGCTCCGCCACCGTGTCCAAGCGCTCCGTCCGGCCGGGATTGCCCGAGGTGAAGACCAGATCGCCCTCGTTGGCGTCGCGGGACGCGTAGGGGAAATAGGTGGCCTTGGTGTTCAGCGGTTTGCCGTCCTTGTCGTACACACGGACGTAGGAGACGTCGAGATCGTAGCGCGGGAATTCGAAATTGTCCGGGTCGCCGCCGAAGAAGGCGATATCCTCCTCGGGCGCGAACACCAGGCGCACGTCCTGATAGCGGTGGTACTTATAAAGATTGTAGGCGCCGCCGTGATACAGCTCGACGACGTCGCAACGGATGTCGTCGGCGCCACCGGTGCATTCCTTCTGAATCGCCGCCTGCACTTCCTTCTGGGCGGCGGAGAAGGCGTCGCCCTCCTTGCCCGCGGTGGCGGCGTTCACCCGCTGGGTCACATCGGTGATCTGAACCAGCTGGTTGACCTCCATATCCGGGCACTTGGCCTCGTCCTTCAGGTCGACCGCGTAGAAGCCGTCCTTGATATGGTTATGGTCCGCGGACGAGACCTGCTGAATGCAGGCGCGGGCGCAATGATGGTTGGTCTGGATCAGGCCGCTGGCAGAGACGAAGGCGCCGGAACAGCCGCGCGCCAGCCGGACGGACGCCAGTTGCACCCGCTCCAGCCATTTGGGATCGGGGCTGAAGCCGTAGGCCTGCTTCACCTTGGCGCTGGGAAAGTTGTTGAAGGTCCACATGCCTTCATCGGCGCCCGCGACCGTGGGCGCCAGCAACAGGCCGGCCAGGGCGCCGGCAGCCAGGGCGCTCAGCGGCGCGCCCTTCAGGAAATCACGCATTTCAGATGTCCTCACGACAGGTCGATCCGGTCCCCGCAGCCCGGTTTGCCGACATGCATCATGTCTGCCGTGAGATTGCAAGGCCGGACGGGCACCCAAGCCCGCCGCCTCGGCCGCTGCCGTCAGGCGGCCAGTCCATCCATGTCGCCCAACATCATGTCCGGCACGGCGTCCGGGAATTCCGGCGCCTGGTCGAAGGGCGCCATCGCCGACAGGCTGTCGGTCCGGAAGAAGTAAACCATATGGCTTTTCAGCGGCGTGCGGCCCGGGGGCGGGGGCGCGTTGCGGTCCCGGCCCCAGCGGCGGGGATCGACCACCGTCAGCCCGTATTCCGGCAGGGCCTGGCGCTTCTTGGCCAGCGCCACCAGCCGGGCCTTGAACACCTTGAGATCGCTCTCGGCGCCGACGCGCAGGCGCAGCTTCTCGATGTTCATCTTGAAGGCGCCCTGGTTGCCGCAATGCGCCCGGGCGATCTCATAGAGCCGCTTCTCGGTGGGCGACAGTTTAAAATAATCGGGGTGGTAGGTCAGGATCTTGCGGTCCTTGACCACCGCCCGGTACAGCCAGTCACACAGCTGGACCGTCAACGACTTCATGGTCTTGCCGCCGTCCTTATCCCGGCGGTAGTTGATGCGGTAGTCCAGCACCCAGGAGAAGGCGCCCGTCTCCCCCTCGCCACCGGTTTCCAGGTTGGTGAGGACCTGGGTGGACTGCAGGCGCTTCAGCGCGTCCTCCAGCCGCTGGTAGGCGGTATTGGTGGCGTGGATGCCCACCACGCGGAAGAAGTCGTGGCCGGTGAAGGTCAGGCGGGGGCTGACCGGTTCCCCCCGGTTCAGTTTGTCCTGGATCAGGGACACGAGGTAGATCAGCACCTCCTTGTCCCAGATGTTGGCGACGCCATGCTTGGTGCCGGTGACCTCGATGCGCACGGTGCCGTCGTCGTAGACCGGCAGTTCCGTCACCGTTTCCTTGCTGAGGGCGAAGAAGTTGAAGACCATGACCAGCCGGTCATTCTTCACCTTGCCGATCAGCGGGCTGTCCAGCGCCAAGGCCAGCTGGCCCGCCATGGGCGCCTCGACCATGGCCGGTACGGAAACCATGTCCGCAGTCCGTGTCGTCGTCCCCGCCATTGTCGCCACCCTTCACACAAAAAGCAGGCCCCCTCCACCATGGACGGGGCGTTTGGACTCCGGATGATGAACGCGGCACTTCGTCACCGCCAACGGCAAAAGCGCGGACGGTTTCCGATCCCTTGAGATTTTGGGGCCGCCACCCCCAAAATCTGGTGTCGATATCGAGTCGACGCCGGCCTTGGTTGCTGAACCCGTGGGCTTGGGTAACCGATCCCTTGAGTCGACTCGATCGCCCCTCCCCCCGACTCATCCCGACGGCGCAAAATCACGCGGACTCGGGGGATGACGGAGTCCGATCGCGGTATCGGAGTCCGAAACAGCCCCCCTGGCACCCCTTTGCTCAAGGGATCAGCAACCGGCTTTGAGGGAACAGCAACCAAGATCAAGGCTATGGATACCGACTCCGACCGACTCGCCTGTTTTCCGGTCAAGGGTTTGGATACCGGCTTTGTCGACACCAGGGTTCAGCAACCGTCCCACAAGGGATCGGTGACCCCAGGCTTGAGGGTTTGGAGTCCGCGATGCCAGGGTTCAGATACCCAGAGTCACGGTATCCGTTACCAAAACACCTGTTAAGCATTTGCAAAATCAGCGTTTTTCAGGGCTGTAACTGTTAAACCCTATATCCGTTTAACCCTGAATCCTTTTAAGGAAACTATCCACAGGCCAGGCTTTGAACAGCTGCGCCAACGGAACCGGTGCAGGGCCAGCGGGTTCCAGCGCGGGTTTCAATGTCAGCACCTCCCTCCCGATCGTCCAGCGCTCGGAAACGGACAGAGAGTGAAAAACCTAGGAAATCCGCCATTTCCCACGAATCCGCGGACCACACCGAATTGGTATCCGTTCCCTTGAAGATCGGTGCTCGTGAGAAAGAAGATCGGCGGGGAATCCGGGCGCGATCGTGCCGGTTTCAAGGTTACAGTTACCAAATGCGCCGAATCGCCCAGTCATTCAAATCCCGTCAGCGAATTTTTCCGCGTAATGGGAAAAAAATCGCTGATGGAACATTTATCCGCATCTTTGCCCCAAGATCGCGGTTGGCGTCGGGTTCGCGGTTGGGCATTATCCGCGCATCTCTGGCAGCCCTTCGGATACACCAATGACCACCGATGTCAGCGCGCCCGCCGATCAGCAAAGCCCGGCCGGCGACGATCCCCTGCAAATCTTCCTGGACCACTCGGAAGGCTGTGACGCCATCCAGCGTAAGATCATCGAGGTTCAGGCCTATCCTGGCCACGCGAAGACCTTGCGCCTGTTTCCCACGTCGGAAGCCGCCCGGCTGATCCGCATTTCGGAAAGCCATCTGCGGGCGCTGCTGAAGAACGAGCAGTTTCCGCAAGGGACGGTCATCGGCGGCAATAACCGCCGCGGCTTCACCTTGGCGGAGGTGAACCAGATTCGTCGGCAACTGTTCCAGCAGACCGGTGACGTGCGCTACCGCGTTGGTCGTGACCGCGAGGCGGGGGAGCAGCTGTCGGTCATCACCGTCGCCAACTTCAAGGGCGGCGCCGCCAAGACAACCCATTCCGTCCACCTGGCGCAGTACCTGGCCTTGCAGGGCTATCGGGTGTTAATGGTTGACCTCGATAGCCAGGCCAGCGCCACCTCGCTGTTCGGCTTCGTGCCGGATGAGCAGTTCGACCGTCTGGACACGCTCTATCGCCTGTTCACCCTGGACGATAGCCAGCGGACCAACGACCTGCGCCCCTTGATCCAGAAGACCTACTGGGATGGGCTGGATGTCATCCCCGCCAATCTGGGGCTCTACTCCACAGAGTTCGAGGTACCGGTTCGGCAGATGCGCCAGCGTGAATTGCGCTTCTGGCGCATCCTCCAGGACGCCTTGCCCACGATCGACCAGGACTACGATATCGTCGTGTGCGATTGCCCGCCGTCGTTGAGCTATCTATCCATCAACGCGGTGATGGCGGCGAACTTCCTGTTGATCCCCATCCCCCCATCGATGCTGGACTTCAGTTCCGCCGGCCGCTTTTTCCGCATGGTCTATGAGACGTTGTCCACTCTGGCGCAGGCCGAAGGCGGCCGGGTGAAGACCTTCGATGCCGTGCGTCTGTTGGTGTCGAAGTATCAGACCGCCGACGGCAACCAGAGCCAGCTGGTGAAATGGATGGGCAGCATCTTCGCCGACACCTTGCTGGAAAACCGTATGGCGTTGACCACCGGCCTGGATAGCGCCGGCAACCTGAAGCAAAGTTATTACGAGCTGGAGGCCAGCGACGTGAACCGCCGCACCTATGAGCGCGGGCTGGAATATCTGAACAACGTGAACGCCGAGATCGAACGCGTGATCTGGGACATCTGGAAGCGCGCGCCGGCGCGGGAGGGGGCACGATGAGCCGCAAGGACAGAATGGCCGAACTGGACAGCGCCATCGGCGACCTGACCGCCAGCCGTGCGACGCGACCGGCCTCCCCCCGGTCCGCGATTCCCATCGTCAACCAGATCGAAAGCGTGTTCCAGGACAGCGCCCGGGAGCTGGAGACGCTGCGCGATAGTGGCCGTGTCCTGCTGGAACTGGACCCGGCGGACATCCACGGCACCCAGTATCAAGACCGTCACGCCGCCGCCTTCGCCGACGCCGCCTTCGCCACGCTGGTGCAAGACATCCTGCGGCATGGCCAGTTGGCCCCCGTGCTGGTTCGCCCGGCGGCGGGAGGGGAGGGGTATGAGCTGATCGCCGGTCATCGTCGCACCGCGGCCTGCCGTCAGCTGGGACGCAAGGTGGTGGCGCGGGTAATGCAGGCGGACGACCGTGACCTGCTGATCAAGATGGTGCAGGAGAACGAGGCCCGGGCCGACATCTCCGCCTATGAGCGCGCGGTGCAGTTGAAGACGGTGCTGGACACTGGGCTGATGAGCCGGGCGGAGTTGATGGAGCGGCTGGATTTCAGCAAGGGCCACCTGTCCAACCTGCTTAAATTCGCGGAACTGCCGGCCACAGTGATCGCCGCGTTGGACGACCCCCGGCCCCTGAAGATCAGTGATGGCGCCAAGCTGGCCCGGCTGATGGCCGAGAGCGATGAGGCGGCGGCACGGGTGGAGGCGGCGGCCGCCGCTCTGAGCGCCCGTGATGGTGAGGACGGTCTTAGCTTCAGCGCCCGTCTGCGGACCCTGATGGCGGCGGCTCAAGGCGAGGTGGCGGTGGAGCCCGAGGTTTCAGGGGAGAGGGTCATCCGCTCCCGCACCGGTCAGGTGTTGGTCCGGCTGTCCCTGCATGAGGGACGGCCCATCCTGCGGCTGGCGGCCGGGTTGCCGCCACAGGCCTTGGACGCGCTGTTCGCGCAACTCCCCGACGCACTCCGGCGCTGTGGCCTCGATGTACCTGACTGACGAGGCACCTTGATATTTAGGGTGTGTCGATAGCCCAGCTGGTTTTTCTGAAAAAACTTCGAAACGGCCCCGTCCTGGCGACGGGGCTTTTTCTTTGGATGAACGTCGCCGGCGGGGAAGAAACGGGGGTGTCGTCAAGGGAACGGATACCCGGGTTTTTTCAGAAAAACCACCCCCCCGTCTTTCGATCACTCCACCATATAGGCGCGGTAGGCGTCCCGGCCGGAAATCTCCAGCACCAACCGATCCCGATGCAGTCCGTCCAGCAAGGTACGGGCGGCGGTGCCGCTCATGCCCAGCGACTGGGCGAGGCGGCCAGACGTGGCGACGGGTTGCGCCAGCAGGAAGGCCGCCACTTGCGGCCCACGGGATGTGGAGCGGCGCGGGCGCAGCGCCTCAGCCAGCCGAACCTCCGCCAGGCGCAGACGGCGCAACAGCACCTCGCCGCGGGCCAGGGACCGGATAGCGGCGTTGAGGAAAGCAAGCAGCCACCCGGCATCCCGATCCGGCCGATACTCCATGGCATACCCGAGAAAGCCGACGGATGGCATCAGCACCGGACCGCCCGCGAAACCCGGATGAGTGGGGCTGGCGATGGTATCCGAACCCTCGAGGATCACGCTGTCGCTGCCGGCGTGTCGGGTGTGCACCAATCCTTGGCGGGCGGGCCACCAGGCTGCCAGCAAGCGGCCCAAGGCGGCCCCGGCGGTGCGGTCGGCGCGGGTCCGATGCCAATGGGCCAGGAAGGCGGCGGCGCCGACCAGGGCCGGGGCCGCGCGGAACCGGGTGAGGGCGTCGGGTGCCAGGGCCGCTTGCAGCACCGACCAACGCTCCTCCGCGTCCACATCCTCCTCGGCACCATTCCACAGGGAGAAGCCGGCGGCGCGGGTTTGACGGACGCGGTCCAGTGCCGCCAGGCGACGGGGGGTATAGAGGTGGCGGGGATGGCGGGCGGCTATCCGGCGCACCAGGTCATAGAGGGGGAGGGCCTGGGCCAGGTCAGGATCGGGGGCGCGATCCAGACTGTCCCAGGCCAGCAGGCGCAAGTCGGCCGTGTCCACCAGGATGCCGTTCAGCCGTGCCGAGGCTGTCGCCTCCTCAATCGCCATGCGGTTGACCCAGCCGGCGGCCACAGCGCCGCTGCTGGCCGCGAGGCCACTATCCAGCCGCACCAGGGCGGCGGACGCGGCCTCCAACGCCAACTGTTCGGGGGTGGCGTAGGGCCCGCATATATCGCCCCTCTCCATCAAGGCCGGGGGGAGGGGCGGCGGTGGCTCCTGTACGGCGGGGCCGCCGGCATAGGGGCTTCCAGGCGTATCCCACCAATCATCACTCATGATATTCCCCAGTCTGCGACACCGAGGAACATTGGACACGTACAGGCCAGAAAGCAAGTTATTAGCTATTTAGCTTTCCTCTGCCGGAACCACCGTCTCAGCTATGCAGGACTTCCACTGTCAGATGGGACAGGGAGGGGAGGGTCGACAGACGGGCCCGGTAATAACCGGCATCACGCTGTGTGCCGGCGAGGATGGAGACGATGGCGCCCAGATGACCGGGCCCCAAGCGCCAGACATGCAGGTCCGCCAGCTGGTCCCCCTCTGCCGCCACGGTGCGGCGGATGCTGTCAGCCACCCCCGTGTCCGGCGCCATATCCAGCAGAATGCGGCCCGTATCCCGCACCAGACCATAGGCCCAGTTGCCGATGACCAAGGCGCCCACGACACCCATCACCGGGTCCATCCACAGCCAGCCGAAATAGCGGCCAGCCAGCAGCCCGGCGATGGCCAGGACGGAAATGGCGGCGTCGGCGGCCACATGCACATAGGCCGCCCGCATGTTGTGGTCGCGGTGGGCATGGTGATGATGAGCATGATCATGGCCGTGGTGGGCATGTCCGTGATCGTGATGTCCATGATCATGCCCGGCATGGTCGTGGCCGTCCCCGCCCAGCATCCAGGCGCTGGCCAAGTTCACCACCAGGCCGACGACGGCGATCGGGATGGCTTGGTCGAAATCGATCGCCACGGGATGGACCAGGCGCGCCGCCGCCTCATAGCCGATCAGCAGGGCGATCATCGCGAGGATGATGGCGCTGCAGAAACCGCCCAGGTCGCCCATCTTGCCGGTGCCGAAAACAAACCGGGGGTCGTTGGCGCGCCGGCGGGCGTAGGTGTAGGCGATGGCGGCGATCAGCAGGGCGCCGGCGTGGGTCGACATATGCAGGCCGTCGGCCACCAGGGCGAGGGAGCCGTAGAGGCTGCCGCCCACGATCTCCACAATCATCATCACGGCGCACAGCGCGATGACGCCCCAGGTGCGCCGTTCATTGCGCTGGTGGCGGGCGCCCAGGAAAACGTGGGGGTGGCCAAGGGACGGATGCGGGTGAGCGGTGTGAGTGGGGGTCATGGGGCCGGTCTCACAAATACTTGGTGATTTCCGCCATCTCAGCCAGGCGGGCGCGGGTCTCATCGGGCAGGGGGCCGGTCGCCTCTTCGAGGTGATGCTCGATGTGGTGCAGCACCAGGGCGACCTTGGCCTTGTCCACGGCGCGGACCACGGCCTGCAGCTGCTGGGCGATGGTCAGGGCGTCGCGCCCTTCCTCCACCATCTGCACGATCTTGGCGAAATGGCCTTGGGCGCGCTTCAGGCGGTTCAGGATGTCGGGGGTGGTGGCATGGGTCATGCCTTGACTCCTATCCCCCCGGGGGGGATAAGTCAAACCCCGCTGACCGGAGTTTATCGAGCGATGTGTTGCCGCGCCGCCGTTGAGAAGACTTATCGCCAGATGCGGGCGTCGGGGGCGCCGGATCAGCACGCCTATGAGGCGGCCCTGGTCCTCTATCGCTATAACCATCCGGAGGACGCGGTGCCGGTGGCGGAAGCCGCGGTGGCGCTATGGACCGGGCACAGCCGGATGCAGTAGGACGCGGCACGACGAGGGGCGGATCCCGCGGTCGAATTTGACCGCAAGACCCGGGATGTCGGGGGGATCGCCTGGGGGTACATCAGGGGCAGGACGACACCCATATCAGGATGACGATCATGCTCCCCGGTGCCATGCCGACCGCCGCCAACACCTCCCCGCGCCCCACCGCCGCCGATGCCGATCCCCGCTGGCAGTTCCTGCTGGTCCGGGATGCGGCACAGGACGGGCGCTTCGTCTATTCGGTGAAGACCACCGGCGTCTATTGCCGGCCTTCCTGCCCCTCGCGTCTGGCCAAGCCCACGAACGTCGCCTTCCACGACAGTTGCGCTGAGGCGGAGCGCGCGGGCTTCCGCCCCTGCAAGCGCTGCAAGCCCGACCAAGCGCAGGGGTTTGCCCAGCGCCAGGCCCAGTTGGTGGCCGACGCCTGCCGCGCCATCGAGACGGCGGAGGACGCTCCCGGCCTGGAGGAGCTGGCGAGCCAGGCCGGACTCAGCCCCCATCACTTCCACCGTGTCTTCAAGGCCGTCACCGGCGTGACGCCCAAGGCCTATGCCATCGCCCATCGGGCCCGGCGGGTGCGGGACGAGTTGGCCCGTCCTGGGGCAACCGTCACCACGGCGCTCTATGATGCCGGCTTCAACGCCAGCAGCCGCTTCTACGAGGCGGCCGACGGGGTGCTGGGCATGCGGCCCGGCGACTATCGCGCCGGTGGGACCAATGCCGACATTCGTTTCGCCGTGGCCCAGTGCAGCCTGGGCGCCCTCCTGGTGGCGCGCAGCGACCGTGGCATCTGCGCCATCACCCTGGGCGATGATCCCGACATCCTGGTGCGCGAGTTGCAGGACCGCTTCCCCAGGGCGCGGCTGACGGGCGATGACCCCGCCTTCGATGCCCAGGTGGCCCAGGTGGTTGGCTTCGTCGAAGCGCCGCGCCTGGGGCTGGACCTGCCCCTGGATGTACGGGGCACCGCCTTCCAGCAGCGGGTGTGGCAGGCCCTGCGCGCCATCCCCGCCGGGGAGACGGCCAGCTATGCCCAGGTGGCGGCAAGCATCGGCGCGCCCAAGGCAGTCCGCGCCGTGGCCCAGGCCTGCGCCGCTAACCCCGTCGCCGTCGCCGTTCCTTGTCATCGCGTGGTGCGGACCGACGGTGCCCTGTCCGGCTACCGCTGGGGGGTGGAACGCAAGCGCACCCTGCTGGGGCGGGAGCGGGCATGATGGACGGCCCTCTCGCCGAAAATGATGGCAATGCCATCATCGCCAGCTATGACTGGTCCGCGCTTTCCGCCGAATTGGACGCGTACGGTTGTGCCGTACTGCCCAATCTGCTCGATCCCGCCGCCTGCCGCGACCTGGCCAGCCTGTACGCGCAGGAACAGGGATTCCGCAGCCGGGTGGTCATGGGGCGGCACGGCTTCGGCAGGGGGGAGTACAAATACTGGGCCTATCCGCTGCCGGCGCCGGTACAGGCATTGCGCAGCGGCCTTTACCCCCGGCTGGCGGTCATCGCCAACCGATGGAACCAGCGTCTGGGCCTGGAGGTGCGCTATCCCGGCACCCATGCCGATTTCCTGGCGCTGTGCCATGAGACGGGCCAGGGGCGGCCCACCCCCCTGCTGCTGCAATACGGGCCCGGTGACTACAACTGCCTGCATCAGGATCTGTATGGGGAAAAGGTGTTCCCCTTGCAGGTGGCGGTCCTGCTGTCGGAACCCGGCCGGGACTTCACGGGCGGGGAGTTCGTGATCACCGAACAGCGCCCGCGCCTGCAGTCGCGGGCGGAGGTGGTGCCCCTGCGTCAGGGCGACGCCGTCATCTTCGCCGTCCAGCACCGGCCGGTGGCGGGCAGCCGGGGCACCTACCGGGTCACCCTGCGCCACGGCGTCAGTCGTGTCCGTTCCGGCCACCGCCACACCCTGGGCATCATCTTCCACGACGCGCTTTGACCGGCCTGCGGGTCAACTCGGGCTCGCCACTTTCACCTGGCCGCTGACGATGGCCTGCCGGGCACGGGCGACGGCGTCGACAATGGCCGGTGTCCAGACGGCGCGGTTGTCGGCGTCCACCACCACATCCACCCCGCCCTCCTTCAAGCCCAGGCGCGAAACGCCGGCCTTGAAGGTCTGGGTGCGGCCGGCCTCGAAGGCGCGGTCGATGGCTACATCCAGCCGCTTGACCATGGAGGTCAGCATGCGGCCGGGATAGAGATAGTTCTGATTGCTGTCCACCCCCACACCCAAGGCCCCCTTGGCGTGCCCGATGTCCAGGGCGCCCAGGCCGGAGACGCCGGCGGCGGGGAACAGCACGTCGGCATTGTGGCGCAGCATCTCACGGGCGATTTCGGACGCGGCGAAGGGGTCGGAAAAGCCCTTCGGGTCGGCGGCCACCAGGCCGGTCAGCACCGTGGCGTCGTGGCGGGTGTCCTTGACGCCCTGGGCGTACCCCTTCTCGAAGCGTTCGATCACCGCCGCCGGCATGCCGCCGATAAAGCCCACCGTGCCGCTTTTGCTCGCCAGTGCCGCCGCCACCCCCACGAGGTAGGAGCCTTCGTTCTCGGCGAACAGGACCGAGGCGACGTTGGCACCGGGCACGACCCCATCGAACAGGGTGAAGCGTACGTCCGTATGCTGGGGCGCGAAGGCGGCCAAGGCCGTCTGAAAACGGAAACCGATCAGCGCCACGTCGGTGCAGCCGGCGGTGACGGCGGCCTGAAGGGCGCCGGGATAGGCGTCCTCGCCCCCCGGTTCGAACTCGGCCACGGCCACGCCGGTCTTCTGGGCGAAGGTCTGGCTGCCGTCATAGGCCATCTCGTTGAAGCTTTTGTCGAACTTGCCGGCCTCGGTATAAACGACGCAGGGTTTGAACGACGCGGCGCTGGCAGTGCTGGCGTTGCCAGCAAAAAAGGCGATCGTCAGCGCGATGGGGGCCAGCAGGGATGATGGGCGGATCATGGCGTCTCTCCTCACGCGGCGACATCGGTGGCGCGAACCTGGCCCAGGAAGCGGCGCACCGCCTCGTCCAGCCGGGCGGCTTGGGCAGCCAACCCTTCAGCACTCTGGCGCACCTGCCCGGCCGACTCCCCGGTGGACAAGGCGGCGGTGTGCACGCGGCCGATGGTGTTGTTGACCTCCTCCACGCCCTGGGCGGCTTCGCTGATCGACCGGCTGATCTCGGCCGTGGCGGCGTTCTGCTCCTCCACCGCGGCGGCGATGGTGCTGGACACCTGGCTCAGCTGGACGATGGTGCCGCCGATCTGGCGGATGGAGTCGACGACAGCGCCCACGGCGTCGCGCACGGCGGCGACCTCACCGGCGATGTCGCCCGTGGCCTTCGATGTCTGACCCGCCAGGCTTTTCACCTCGGAGGCCACGACGGCGAAGCCCTTGCCGGCCGCCGCGGCCCGCGCCGCCTCGATGGTGGCGTTCAGGGCCAGCAGGTTGGTCTGGCCGGCGATATCGTCGATCAGGCGGGTGACGCTACCGATACGCTCCGCGGCACCCGTCAGGCGCTCCACCATGTCGGCCGCGCCATCGGCCTCCTCATTGGCGCGCTGGGAGATGGTGATCGCCTGTTGCAGCTGGCCGCTGATTTCCTGCACCGACAGGGACAGTTGCTCGGTGGCGCCGGCCACGGTCTGGGTGTTGCGCGACGCCGCCTCGCTGGACAAGGCCACGCTGTTCGCCTGGTCGGCGGTGTCGTCGGCCGACCGTCCCATGCTGTGCGACAGGGCGGTCATCTGATCGGCCGCGTCCACCAGCGCTGTGATGATGCCCCCCACCGATTGTTCAAAGCTGTCGGCCATGGCCGCCATGGCGGCGCGGCGATGCGCCGCCGCTTCCCGCCGCTCGGCCGCCAGCTGCGCCTCATGGTCGCGTACCTGCACGGCGTTGGCGCGGAAGACGGTGACGGTGCGCGCCATTTCGGCGATCTCGTCGCTGCCGCGGGTGTCGATCTCGACGGTCAGATCGCCACCGGCCAGGGCCAGCATGCTGCGTGACAGATGGGCGACGCGGCCGGCGATGCTGCGGCCGACATAAAAGACGGCGACCCCCACCGCGATGGTGACGCCGGCCAGGCCAGAAGCCACCAGCAGGCCGCGGGCGAAGGACACCACGGCCTCCAGCGCCTTGGCCTTGGTGCGCACCTCCGCCTGGGTATCGGCGCCCAGTTCGGCGCCCAGCTTCTGTACCCGGGCGGCGATGGCAGCACTTTGGTGCAGCAGGCCGGCGCCCTGGTCCTGGGCGTCGGCCAGGCGGCTCTTCATCACGGCCAGGCCGCCGGCGGTGATATCGCCAAAACCCGGCGCGGCCGGCGTGGGCGTCCCCAACGCCGCGTGGGTCATGATGTCCAGGCTGTCGGCGACGGTGGCGCGCACGTCCGCCGGCAGAACGGACTCGGTGGCGCGCAGGTGCTGCAGGGCGGATGCCAGGGCGGCCTTCGCCATCGCGGGATCCTGGCCGGCCACGGCTGGCGTGGCCAACAGGGCGGCGAAGGACTGCACCTCCGCCAAGGCGGACAACAGCGCCGGGCTGGGGCTGCGGGCCAGCGCCGCCATCAAGGCGCCCTGGGCCCGGGTGTTGGCCTGGGCCGCCGCCGTCTCATCGGCGGCCACCGCCTGGCGCAGGCGCCAGCGGGCATCCTCGGCGCCGTTCAGCACCTGCAGCAATGCCGAGAAACGGCCGCCGAGGACGCGCAGCTCTTCCAACTGCGGCGTCTGGCCCAGCTGGGCGTTGGCCTGGCGCAGGGCGTCGTTGAAGGCCTTCTCCGCCACGGTCAACCCCTTGCGCGTGGCCTGCGCCTCCTCCGGCGTGGTGGCGATGGAGGCATCCATGGAGGTGCCGGCCAGCCCTTCGGCCGCGCGGGTCAGGGCGTCCAGCGTGTCCAGCCGGGGCAAGGTCTCATCGACGATGGCGTTCAGCGTGCTGTCCACGCGGGCATAGGTCAGCCAGCTCTGGCCGGTGATGACCAGCATGGCCAGGATGATGGCGCCAAAGGCCAGGCCCAGGCGCGCGGCCAAGCCCAGGCGCCGGTTGCCCGCCCGCGGCTCCCGGGCGTTCCGCATGCGTATAGGCGCTATTGTTAAGGCTGCCATGGCTCCGTCCCTTCCCGATGCGGTTGGTAGAGGCCTGGGTGCCGTGATTCCCCGTTCCCATCCGGGCGGGTTTCAGACCCGTCCCGTCCCCATGCCTGCGGCCGGTCGCCCCTTGGCCCCCCAAAAGGCCGGACGGACGCCCCCGCAGTCATAGGAAATCTTGATGATCACTGTGTGACAATCCGGGGTGCGGACAAAGAAAAAACTGACCATATGGTCAGGTCGCCCCCTATCCCTCCGGCGGGCGCCCATCGGGGCGGCAAACAGCGGATTCTTTAGGCAGAATCAGGGGGAGCGAAACGGGCTGAAGCCAGCGGATACGCTGGGAAATGCGACGTATATTGGATACAGGCCGGCGCCGGGCTCATCGCCCGCGGGCAGGGGGGCGACTCGGGGGGGAAGAGCTAGGCCGGGATCAGTGGAAGCGACCGCTGCGGGTGGACTGGACCACCATGTCCAGGCCCGCGCGCAGCACGACCATCTGGTCGAAGGACAGACCGGTGAGGGCCAGCAGGGCGGGCAGCAAGGCCCGGGCCCGTGTGCTGAGCGTGTTCATCACCGCCGCGCGATTGGGGAGAACCGGGGTCGAACGGCCGGCGCAGGTCAGGCAAAGCGTGGTCATCATCGTCTCCTTTCCTGGCGTCGGGTCCTGCGGCGGGGCAGCGGGGGCTCGGGGGCCGGGGTATCTGGCGTGGTTGATGTCGAATTTATATTTCTGGAACGACTTTAGCGATAGTTGGGCAAATCGGCATTCCGCGTTCCATTGCTGGAACAATGCACGAAAGAGAGGGCGGCTATTGCCGCTTGAACCTGCCCGGCACCGGCCATAAATCGAACGCAATGGCAGCGTTGTATCAACGTGCCTGACCCCCTGGCTGTGACGGTTCCCAGCGGGGCCATGCTGTTTTCGATGAACAGGAATTCCGGTATGCGACGCCTTTCCTTCCGCGCCCTTTGCTCCCTGACCTTGGCGGCCACGGTCGCCTTCACCGCCGCCGCGGTTCCGGCCCTGGCGCAGGACCGTTGGGACGACCATCGGGGGGACGACCATCGGGGGGACGACCATCGGGGAGACGATCACCATCGCGATGATCGCCGCTGGGACGGTCGTCGGGGGGATGACCACCGCGGGCCCTGGGCGCCGCAGTACGGTCATTTCCGTGACCATGACGTCTTCGTCTATGGCCGTGGGCCGGTCATCGTTCCGGAATTCCGGCGGCACATGTACCGCGACGTTGTGGTCCTGCGGCCCTTCGGCGTCTACTACACCGGCTACGGCCACTATTACCGCGACGTGGACGCCTATCGCTGGCTGGGCCTGACCGCCATCACGCTGACGCTGCTGGACAGTCTGGCCGAACAGCAGCAGCGCGCGCTGGAGGATGCGCAGATCCGCGCGACCATGGCGCCGGTGGGCCAGCCCATCGTCTGGAACGACGGCAATGCCAGTGGTGCTGTGACCACGCTGCGGGATGGCCACACCACCGACGGCCAGTACTGCCGCGAGTTCCAGCAGGACGTCACCATCGGCGGCCAGACCCAGCAGGCCTACGGCACCGCCTGCCAGCAGCCGGACGGCGCCTGGCGCGTCGTCGCGGACAACTGATCGGGTGGACCCCAGCCCCGGCGGCGGCGGCCCCGTTGCGGGGGCTGTCGCCGGGGCCCGGATGCCCGGGCGACAGGTTGTCGTCCGCCTTCGCGTATAAAGCAGACAGTTGCCGTTCTGCGGGCGACAGGTCGAGTCTGCGAAAACTTGCGCTAAACGAGCCCAAGTATTTAAGGTGCTGCATGTCCTGGGCGATGGGCCCCGACAGCGCCGCCTCGCAGCCCGACCTTTCAGCCATGGTCCCGCGGAACCGGGTTATCCCTGTAACCCCAGCGGGATGCGTATCGGCATGTCCTCCATCGCTCTGTCGGAAACTTCATCCTCCCGTGGCGGTCCCCATCGCTCCGGGTTCTGGCAGGGAGGTGGCGGGGTGACCAGTATTGCCCATGTCATGATACCCCACGGTTTCGGCGGCGCCGAAAAGCATGTGGTGGAACTGGCCGGTTTCCAGGCCGATGACCATCAGGTCATGGTCATTCTCGGCCCGGGTGAGGACGGTGGCGTCGGCGCCCGCCATCTGGCGGAGGCGCTGGATCCCCGGGTCTCGGTGGTGTGGCTGCCCGCGCGCCTGCGTACCGCAGCACTTTTCTGGAAACTGCTGGCGCTCTGCCCGGATATCGTCCACGCCCACCTCAACACGGCGGCCCGCCGGGTGTTGCGTTGCCGCCCCGGCTGCCCGCGCGTGGTCACCCTGCACAATGGCTTCCGCGCCGGCCTGCATGACCGCTTCGACGGCATCATCCGCATCGCCGACTACCAGGCCCGGTTGATTCCGGCCGCGGCGCGTCAGCGGTCCATCACCGTCCACAACTGGGTGCTGCCCCTGACCGGCGGCCTGTCCCGCGCCGACGCCCGCGCGGCCTTGGGCCTGCCGGCGGACGCGGCCGTGATCGGCGGCATGGGGCGCCTGGAAGTGGGCAAGGGCTTCGATGTGCTGGTGGCGGCCTATGCCCGCCTGCGCGCCCATCGCCCGGACGCGCGTCTGGTGCTGTTCGGTCAGGGGGCGGAGATGGCCGCGTTGCGCGACCAGGCGGCGCAACTGGCGCTGGGCGACGGCGTGTTGTTCGCGGGTTTCCGTCCCGACGTGCGGCGTTACCTGCCGGCGCTGGATCTGGGGGTGGTTGCCTCCCGTCACGAGCCGTTCGGCCTGACCTTGCTGGAATATGCCGATGCCGGGGTGCCGGTGGTGGCCACCCGGACGGAAGGGCCGCTGGAGATCCTGGGGACCGACCATCCCTTCCTCTGTCCGCCGGATGACGCCCCCGCCATGGCCGACATCCTGCGGGCGGCCCTGGACGGGCGCGTCCCCGTCCCCCCGATCGACCTCACCCGCTTCCGCCCCGAGGTGCAGATGGGCAGGATCAGCGCGCTGTACGCCCAGCTGACGGGCGCGCCGTCGTCCGTCTCCGCTTAAGCTTCATACCCCATGGCCTGACGCCAGACGGTGTGGAAGGCGCGGATGCGGCCCTCATTGTCGCCCAGCAGGGCGGGGTGCTGGGCCTGCATCGTCCCCGCCCACGCGGCTTCGGCCACGGTCTGGTCTTCGGCCAGCAGGCGTCGATTGAACTCCGCCAGATGTCCCTCCACCCCCGCCCGGGCCGCCGCGCTGCCCCCCGGTTGCGGCTTGGCCAGCGACAGCCGGTACCGCAGCGTACAGCGGCCCGGCAGCACCGCGCCGTCGGGGGCATACACTGGCTCGTACGTCTGTACGCTGGCCATCAGGCCGGCTGTCAGCCCGATGGCCAGGTTGGGAAAGAGGATGGCGTGGTCATAGTCGGTGAAATTGGTCAGCGGCGTCAGCTTCAGCCGCTTGGCGACGCCGTCCCACCACCGCCGGGTTTCCGCCGTCAGGCCGATGGTGCCGGTGCTATGGGGGCCATGCTCGGCGCAAACCCAGGCGCCCTCGGTCACGGTGCGGAAGGTTTCCGGATGCACGGCATCGACGTGATACACCTCCAGCACATTCTCCATACCCACCTTCCAGTCGGCCCGCCAGTCCAGCGGCGCCTGGTCGAAGGGTGCCGCGAAGCCGTCGGAGACCGCGTCCAGCCAGGCGCCCAGCGGGCCTAGCCAGTCGTCCAAGGCCGGGCCGCCGGGCATAAGGCGGACGAAGACGAATCGGCCGCGCCGCGCCACCTCGTATCCGGTCAGGGCCAGGGCCGCCTTGTCCGCCTTGTCCAGGTGAAAGCAGGTGTCGTTGCCGGGAACGCCGACCGGCACACCCTCCCGGTTATAGGTCCAGCCGTGATAGGGGCAGCGCAAGGCCCCCCGGCCGCTGTCGGTGCGGTGCAGCCGGGCATGGCGATGGGAACAGATGTCGCGGAAGGCGCGGATGTCGTCGTCGAAGCGCTGCACCACCACGGGCACGCCGGCGATGGTGCGCACCAGATAGCCATCGGGGGCGGCCAACTCGTCACTGAATCCAACGAAATGCCACAGGCGGGCGAACAGGGCCCGGGTCTCCGCCCCGGCGGTGGCGGCGCCATAGTCCTGTGGCGCCAGGGCTGCCCGCATTTCCGCGATCCTGTCCGTCATGACGCCATCCGTCCGCTCGCCAATCACACCCGCTCCTTCACGCCCGGTCTTGTCCTGGTGCCGCCGAAACTCCATTCTCCCGGCATGGCCAGTGTGACCGAAGCCCTCTCCGCTGCCTATGAGCATCACGTCGCCGGCCGGTTGGACGCGGCGGTGGTCCTCTATGGCCGCATCCTCGACGCCGAGCCCCGCAACCATGCCGCCCTGCACCTGCTGGGCCTGGCCCGCATCCAGCAGGGTGATCTGGACGGGGCCACGGAAAGCATGATGCTGGCGGCGGCTGTGTCCCCCGACAACCCCAGCTATCGCAGCAATCTGGGCACCGCGCTGAAGGCGCAGGGCCGTTTCGATCTGGCAGAAGAAGCCTATCGGCAGGCGCTTGCCATTGATCCGGATCATGTCGACGCCATGGCCAACCTGGGTGGCGTGCTGCACGCCACCGGGCGGCTGGCCGCCGCCATCGCCTGTCTGGAGCGGGCGCTGCCCCGGGCGCCGGACCACGCGGTCACCCTCATCAACCTGGGCGTTGCCCTGACCGATCGTGGACAGCTGCCCCGCGCCCTGACCCTGCTGCGCCGCGCGGTGGAGGTCACGACACCCGCCCCCGGCCAGCCCCTGGGCGAGCGGGGGGGAGAGGCGCGGTGGAATCTGGCGGTCGCCCTGCTGATGGCGGGCGACCACGCCGCCGGCTGGCCCCAGTTCGAGGCGCGGCGCCACCGGCCCGGCCACGCGCTGGCCCGGCCGCCGGGGATGGAATGGGATGGGTCCGATCCCGCGGGCCTGACCTTGCTGGTGCACAGCGAACAGGGCCGGGGCGACAGTGTGCAGTTCGCGCGCTTCCTGGCGCCGCTGGCGGTCAAGGGCGCCCGCGTGGTGCTGGCCTGCCAGCCGGAACTGGTGCGCTTGCTGGCCACGGCACCCGGCGTGGACCAAGTGGTGTCCACCGGCGACCCGCTGCCGGCCTACGACGCCTATTGCCCGTTGCTCAGCCTGCCCTTCCGTCTGGGCCTGGGGGGCCCCGAGGAATGGCCGGCCCCCGCGCCATATCTGGCACCGGATCCGGTACTGGCGGCCGGGTTCGCCGCGCGACTGGCGGCGGCTGGGGGGCTGCGGCGCGTGGGCGTGTGCTGGGCGGGGGCGCCGACCAATCCGGTGGATGGGCGCCGCAGCCTGGATCCGGGTCTGCTGGCGCCGCTGGCGCGGTTCACCGGCCAGGTCGCCTTCGTCAGCCTGCAGAAGGGCATCCGGTCGGCGGCGCTGCCTGCGGACCTGAAAGCCATCGACTGGACGGCGGAGCTTGCGGACTACGCCGATACCGCCGCCCTGGTATCCAGTCTGGACCTGGTGGTCACCGTCGACACCTCCATCGCCCATCTGGCGGGGGCGCTGGGCCGGCCGGTCTGGCTGCTGAACCGGTATGACGGCTGCTGGCGCTGGCGGAAGGGCAGCATCGATAGCCCCTGGTATCCCGGCTTGGTGCAACTGCGCCAGGAGGAGATGGGCGATTGGCGCGCGCCGCTGTCCCGCCTGACCGCCCGGCTGGGCGCCTGGCTGGCGGCACCGTCGCCGTCCAGCACCCCATGAGCGTGCTGGACCAGGCCGTCGCCCGGCACCAGGCGGGGGACTTGGATGAGGCGGCCGCCCTGTACGCCCAGGTGCTGGCGGCCGAGCCGCATCAGCCGGACGCCTTGAACCTGCTGGGGGTGCTGCGGGCTCAACAGGGTGATCCGGCGGCCGGGGAGGCGCTGGTCGCCCGGGCCGCCGCCCTGCGGCCCGATGCGGAAATTCTGGCCAACCTGGGTCGTCTGCGGGCCGCGGCGGGCCGTGTGCCGGCGGCGGAGGCCGCCTTCCGCGCCGCCCTGGCGCGGGACGGATCCCATGCGGGCGCCGCCTTCGCCCTGGGCACCCTGCTGCTGAACGCCAACCGGCCGGCTGACGCGGTGGCGCCGCTGGAACTTGCGGCGCGCCTGGACCTCAATCACGGTGCGGCCCGCGCCAATCTGGGTGTCGCCCTGCATCGCCTGGGGCGCCTGGGTGATGCGGAGTCCGTTCTGCGCGCCGCGCTGGAACGGGATGCGACGCAGGCGGCGGCGCGGTTCAACCTGGCCTCCGTCCTGGACGATCAGGGGCGGCTGGACGCGGCGGAGGCGGAGTATCGGCTGCTGACGGCCCGGCACCCGGATGTCGCTGACGCTTGGCTGAACCTGGGCACCCTGCTGCACCGCCGCCATCGCGACCTTGAGGCCCTGCCGTGCTTCCAGGCGGCGCTGGATCGCGGCACCAGCCGCCGTGCCGGCGCCTTGGCCCATCTGATCCATCTCCACTATCGCCTGTGCCGCTGGGATGCGGCGGCCGCCTTGATTCCCCAGTTGCTGTCCCTGCTGGAGGCGGGCGACGACAGCGCCCCGCCCTTCGCCGTGTTGTGCCTGGAGGTGGAGGAGGCGGTGCGCCAGCGGGCGGCCCGCTTGCACGCGGCTGCCAATGCGCGCGCCGCGGGCCCGCCCTTGGCTCCGGCCAGCCTGGGACCGGCGGGCCGGCCCTTGCGCGTCGGCTATCTCTCCGCCGATTGGCACCAGCACCCCACCGCCTATCTGATGGCGGGGGTGCTGGAGGCGCACGACCGGCACAAGGTTACGGTAACCGCCTTCTCCTATGGTCCCGACGATGGCAGCCCCATGCGGGCCCGGCTGAAGGCTGGGGCGGACCATTTCGTTGATTTGCGGGGCATGGATGACCGGGGGGCGGCCCAGGCCATCCGGACGGCCGGGGTCGATATCCTGGTGGATCTCAAAGGCTATACCGAGGGCGGCCGGCCCGGCATCGCCCAACTGCGCCCCGCACCGGTACAGGTGCAGTACCTGGGCTACCCCGGCACCTTGGGCCGGGGTGCCGGCATCGATTACGTGTTGGCCGACGCCATCGTGCTGCCGCCGGGAGCGGAGGCGTATTGGGATGAGGCGGTGGTGCGTCTGTCCGGATGCTACCAGGCCAACGATTCCGGCCGCCCCATCGCGCCCCCGTCCTTGCGGGGGGATTGGGGCCTGCCGGACGACGCCATCGTCTTCGCCTGTTTCAACGCCGCCTATAAGCTGACCGCCGACGTCTTCGCCTGCTGGGGACGGCTGCTGGCGGCGGTGCCCAAGTCCGTGCTGTGGTTGCTGGATCCGGGGGCGGGTCTGCCAGCATTGCAGGCGACGCTAGCACACCAAGGTGTTGATCCCGCCCGGCTGGTGGTGGCGCCGGCCTTGCCCAAGGCCCGCATGGCCGAGCATCTGGCCCGCCAGGCCTGCGCCGACCTGTTCCTCGACACCTACCCGACGAATGCCCACACCACGGCGGCGGACGCGCTCTATGCCGGCCTGCCGGTGGTGACCCGGGCGGGTGTACCTTTCATCTCCCGCGTCGCGGCCAGCCTGCTGTATGCCCTGGGCCTGCCGGACCTGGTAACGTACGACCTTGCGGCGTACGAGGCCAAGGCGCTGGAGTTGGCGCGCGATCCGGCCCTGTTGGCGGATGTCCGGGCCCGCCTGTTGGCCGCCCATACGCGCCCGGGCGGCCCCTTCGACACGGGGATCTTCTGCCGCCGGCTGGAGGGGGCGTACGCCCGTATGGCGGACCGCGCCCGGGCCCACCTGCCGCCCGTGGACTTTGAGGTGGAGTGACGGCCGCCCGGGTGGCGGCCGACCATACCCGCAGCACACGGCTGACGGTGTGATCTGCCGCGTGGCGGGACTTTGTACTTTGCGTTACACCCTTGCCCAATTCTGGCTTGCCCGATTTTGGGCCGTCGCCCCTTCGAGCCCGTGGATTCCGCCCCATGACCATAGATCGCACCGCCGTCCTCGCCGCCGCTTCCGACCTGTTGCGGATCGAGGCCAACGCCGTCCTGCACCAGGTGGAGGCGCTGGACGGTGACTTCCTGGCGGTCGTGGACCACATTTGCGGCGAACACGGCAACACCCTGGTGGCCGGCATCGGCAAGTCCGGCCTGGTGGCCCGCCAGTTCGCCAGCAAGTTGGCCAGCATCGGCGCCCGCGCCTTCTATTACAGCGCCATCGACAGCCTGCATGGCGAACTGGGCCTGCTGCGCGACGGCGACCTGCTGATCCTGCTGTCCAACAGCGGCCAGACCCAGGAACTGGTGGACGTGGCCAAGGCGGCGCAGCCGCGCGGCGTGAAGGTGGCGGCCATGGTCGGCCGCGTGCCCTCCATCCTGTCGCGCATGGCCGACTGGACACTGAAGGTGCATGTGGAGTCGGAGGCCACCGACACCAAGCTGCCCACCGCCAGCACCACCGCCATGCTGGCCTTCGCCGACGCCCTGGTCGTGGCGGTGGCGACGGAGAAGGGCTTCACCGCCAAGGATTTCGGCCGCAACCATCCCGGCGGCACGCTGGGCGTGGTGCTGGGCGCCTATGTCGATGATTTGATGGCCAGGGCGCCGGACCATGTGGCCCTGGTCGGCCCCGACCGGCCCATCCTGGAAACCCTGTTGGAGATGACCCGCTACCCGGCCGGCGCCGCCGTGGTGGTGGATGCCGACGACCGCCTGCTGGGGGTCATCACCGATGGCGATATCCGGCGCGGCTTGGCCCGTGTGGGCAAGGACCTGCTGGACCGTGACACCCGCGCCCTGATGACGCCCAAGCCCCGCACCTGCCGCACCGGCACCACCGCCATGGCCGCCCTGGCCCAGATGGAAAGCCCCTCGCAAGTCTACGTCCTGCCGGTGGTGGATGCCGACAACAAGGTGCTGGGCCTGCTGCGCATGCACGATCTGGCCGGCCTGGACGTGGCGCGCACGGCGGGGTGAGGGATCAGTCCGCCCGCTCGTTTTCCAGCCGCGCCAACAGTTCATCCTCGGCGATATCCGATCCCTCGTCCAGGCCCAGGTAGGTCAAGGCGGCGTCGAAGAACAGTTGGGGCATCATGCGTTCGCTGGCCACCGCCTTGATCAGTGCCGGCAACACCCGCGCGTCCCGTCGTCGCGCCAGGCCGCGCATGGCCTCCGCCCGGGTGAAGACGTCGTCGTCCGCCGTGTGGCGCAGCAGGGCGGCGCGGATGTTGGGGCCGTCCAACTGGACGCTCTGCCCAAGCGCGGTGGCCGCCCAGTCGCGCGCCTGTTCATAAGGGTCGTCGATCAACTCCAGCAGGGCGTCGATCGCCACGGGCGTGGTGCTGCCGCACAGCGCGAAGGCGACGGCATAGCGCACATGCGGGTCCTCGTGATGGCGGTGGGCCGCGAGGTCCGGGTCACATCGTCGGTTGCGCAGATGGCCCAGGGCGTAGATGGCGTCGATCATCACCCCGGGATCGTCGTCCCCCAGCAACCGCACCAGGGCGTCGCAGGCCTCCTCGGGAAAAGCCCGCATATCGCCGTGTTGATCGGAGGAATGCATCTGCCCCAGCACGCAGGCGCCCAGCCGCCGCCGGATTGGGTCCGGGGAGCGGCAGAGTTCCACCATAAGGGCCAGCCCCTGAGGCGTGCCCGCGCCCTGCAGGGCGACCAAGGCCGGCGTACGGTCGTCGTCACGCCGCATCTCCTGGATCGCCGCCTCGATCAGGCTGTCGAGGATGGACGGGGCGCCGTGACCGGTCTCGGGCGGGGTTGGGGACATGAAGGTTCCCGGGTGAACCGCTGGCGGGTGTCGAAGCATCATTCCAGCCGGTCCCTGTAAGGTGCTATCAAGGGCGAAGGCATACAAGTCTGTAAGCGTTTCCGCCTTCGAGGGTTCCCATGTCCGATCCCGTCCGCCTCGAATTCCATGCCGGCCAGGCGCCCTACCTGATCGCCGAGATGTCCGGCAACCATAAGGGGGAGATCGAGCGCGCCCTCCGCCTGATCGATGCCGCCAAGGAGGCGGGCGCCGACGCGGTGAAGCTGCAGACCTATACCGCCGACACCATCACCCTCAAATCCGACCGGCCGGAATTCCAGATCCATGGCGGCCCGTGGGATGGCCGCAGCCTGCATGAATTGTATGAGGAGGCGCACACCCCCTGGGCCTGGCATCCCCAGCTGTTCGCCCATGCCGCCAGCATCGGCATCACCCTGTTCAGCTCCCCCTTCGATCCCACGGCGGTGGACCTGCTGGACCGGCTGGGCGCGCCGGCCTTCAAGATCGCCTCCTATGAGATCGTGGACCTGCCGCTGATCCGCTACGCTGCGTCCAAGGGCAAGCCGCTGATCATCTCCACCGGCATGGCCACGCTGGGGGAGATCGATGACGCGGTGACGGCGGCGCGCGGTGCCGCGCCGGCGGGCACGCCCGATCCGGTGCTGCTCCACTGTACCAGCGGCTACCCCACCCCGCATGATGAGTGCGACCTGCGCACCATCCCCCATTTGGCCCAGGCCTTCGGCGTGCCCACCGGCCTGTCCGACCACACCCATGGCATCGCCGTGCCGGTGGCGGCGGTGGCGCTGGGCGCTGTCGTCATTGAAAAGCACCTGACCCTGTCGCGGGCGGAGGGTGGTGTCGACGCTTCCTTCTCGCTGGAACCGGCCGAGTTCAAGGCCATGGCGGAATCCTGCCGCGTGGCCCATGCCGCCCTGGGCGCCGTCGGCTATGCGGTGAAGCCCTCGGAGGCCGGGGGCAGGGCCTTCCGCCGCTCCCTCTACGTGGCGGCGCCGGTGAAGGCGGGGGAGGTGTTCACCCCGGCGAACGTCCGCTCCGTCCGGCCCGGCCTGGGCCTGGCGCCCAAGCATCTTGACCAGGTGCTGGGCGCCCGCGCCACGCGTGACCTGGACGCCGGCCAGCCGCTCGACTGGGGCATGGTCCAGCCGTCATGATCCCCCCCGCGAAACCCCGGGTCGTCTGCATCAGCCAAGCGCGCATGGGCTCCACCCGCCTGCCGGGCAAGGTGCTGCTGTCCGTGGCGGGCAAGCCGCTGCTGGCCCACCAGGTGGAGCGGTTGCGCCGTGCCACGCTGGTGGACGAGGTGGTGGTCGCCACCAGCGATGGGGCGGCGGATGACGCCATCGCCGATCTGTGCCGGCGCCTGGGCGTGGCCGTCTTTCGCGGCAGCGAGTTGGATGTGCTGGATCGTTTCTGCCGGGCGGCCCTTGCCCACCGCGCGGACGTGGTGGTCCGGGTGACGGGCGACTGCCCGCTGATCGACCCGGGGCTGATCGACCAGTTGCTGGCCTTGTTCCTGGCGGCCGACCCGCCCTTGGATCACGCCTCCGTCGATATCGGCCATTATCCGCGCGGCCTGGATGCCGAGGTCATGACCATGGCGGCGCTGCGCAGCGCCTGGACCGAGGCCACGGCCCCGTTCGAACGCGAACACGTCACCCCGTTCATCTACCGCCGGCCGGATCGTTTCCGCCTGGGCGCCTTGCCGGCGCCCTCCGGACCCGCGCCGGTGGAGATGGGCGCGCAGCGCTGGTGTGTGGACACGGTTGAGGACTTCCAGCTGGTCCGCCGTTTGCTTGAGGAATTGCTGCCGGCCAAGCCGCGGTTCACCTGGACGGATTGTCTGGAGGTCCTGCGCCGGCATCCCGATTGGGCGCTGCTGAACCGCGATGTGGTACAGAAGTCCCTGACCTGACCCCGGATGTGAGAGGAAAAGAGGATACCCATGAACCGGAAAGAATTCCTGGCCGCGCTGGACGAGATGTTGGAGCTGGACCCCGGCACGCTGCAGGGGCCGGAGGAGCTGGACGGCATCGACAGCTGGGACAGCCTGGCGGTCATCAGCTTCATCGCCCTGGTGGATGAGAAGTTCGACACCGTGGTGGCGGGTGAGGATCTGGCCAAGGCCAAGACGGTGGATGACCTGCTGGCCCTGGTGTCGGACCACGTCGCGGCCTGAGCCGGACGGTGGATTCCAGTCCTGAGCCGGTACGGCTGTTGGCCGGGCGCCGCGTGCTGCGATTCGCGGGCGGCCCCGGTGCCGTCGTCGACCGGGGCCCGGCCGACAGCGCCGCCGTTCCCTTGCTGCTGCTGCATGGCTTCGGCGGCGATGCGCTGGCCTGGCAGTTCAACATCCAGGCCCTGGTGAAGGGCGCGCCCGGTGCCGCCGGACGCCGCGTGCTGGCCGTGGACCTGCCGGGCCATGGCGCCTCCACCCTGGACGTGCCGTCCGGCCTGGGCGGCGTCGCCGATTGGGTCGTCCGGCTGATGGATGCCGCCGGCGTGGCCCAGGCGGACATCATCGGCCATTCCATGGGCGGGCGGGTCAGCCTGTTGCTGGCCGAACGCCATCCGGACCGGGTGCGGCGCATGAGCCTGATCGCCTGCGCCGGCCTGGGCAGCCGGGTGGACGCCACCTTCCTGCGGGCGCTGTGTGAGCTGGAAACCCTGGACCAGGCCCGCGCCCTGATTGACCGGCTGTTCGCCGGGGCACCACCCAACCGTGACGTGCTGGCCCGCGCCTTCCTCAGCCGTCTGGCCGATCCGGGCGCCCGCGCCCCGCTGCTTCGCCTGCTCGATCGGCTGGTCGCCGATATCGCCGCGGCCGCGCCCCGCTTTGACTGGACCCAGCCCTTGCCGCCCCTTCAATTGATCTGGGGGGAGGCCGACGACATCGTGCCGCCGCCGGACTTCGGTTCGATACCAGCCCATATCATCCTGCACCGCCTGCCCGGGGTCGGCCACATGCCCCAAGCCCAGGCGGCCACCCAGGTCAACACCCTGCTGACGGAGTTTCACGCATGACCACCATCGGACTGAACGCCGGCGCCATGCTGGCGGTGATCCATAACGAGGTTCTGAAGATTCTGGCCGACAAGGGCGCCACCTGGGCCGGTCCCTTCGGGCCGGAGACCAAGTTCCTGGGCGACGCGCTGCCGTTCGACAGCCTGGACCTGGCGACATTGCTGGTGGCGATGGAACAGAAGACCGGCCAGGACCCCTTCCGCGCCGGCTTCCGCCAGTTCACCACCGCCGGTGAGTTGGCCGCGCTGTATCTGGAAGGCTGAATCGGCGCTTCGCGCTGGATATCGCATCCTATTTGTAACGGAACCGTATCGCGCCATAGGCAGGCGCCCCCGCCTCTGTTAGCGTCGTCAACAAGGTTGAAGCAGCGCACTTTTTTGAGGTGGCCTGTCTTAACCCCTTGGGGCGTTAGAACAATCAACAGGGGCGAAGGCACGGTTCCCGTTCGGGGAACCCGGCCTTTCTGGGCACCCGGCAGAACGGGAAGACGATACTTCCATGAAACGACACCATCGCGTGGTCCCGCTGGTGGCGGCCTTGGCGCTATTGGGCGCCTGCGCCACCAGCCCGCATGCCGACACGGCGGCGCCATCCGGCGACAAGGCCAAGACGGCGGACAAGCCGGTCTATGCCGGCCTGGATCCGGTCGACGACAAGAACCCCTTCCCCAGCACCTACCATCCGCTGCCGTCGATCACGACGGCGCTGGTGGGCGCCACGGTCTTCACCGGCACCGGCGCCCGCATCGATGGCGGCACGGTCGTGCTGGTGGACGGCAAGATCGCGGCCGTGGGCAAGGATATCCCCGTGCCGGCCGGCGCCAAGGTCATTGATGCCCGGGGCAAGTATGTCACGCCCGGCATCATCGATGCCCACAGCCATCTGGGTGTCTATGCCTCCCCCTCCGTCTGGGCCAATTCCGACGGCAATGAGATGACGGACCCCAACACCGCGCAGGTGTGGGCCGAACATTCCGTCTGGCCGCAGGATCCGGGCTTCATCCGCGCGCTGGAGGGGGGCATCACCACCCTGGAAATCCTGCCCGGCTCCGCCAACCTGTTCGGCGGCCGCGCCGTCATCCTGAAGAATGTCCCCGGCCGCACGGTCCAGGACAAGAAATTCCCTGGTGCGCCCTATGGTCTGAAGATGGCCTGCGGTGAGAACCCCAAGCGCGTCTACGGCAGCAAGGGCCGCACCCCGGCCACCCGCATGGGCAACGTCTTCGGCTATCGCAAGGCGTGGATCGACGCCCAGGAATACCGTCGCAAGTGGGACGACTACCGCCGCAAGCTGGCCGACTACAAGGCCGGCAAGGGCGACAAGGCGCCGGACGCGCCCAAGCGTGATCTGCAGATGGACACCCTGGCCGGTGTGCTGGATGGCAGCATTCTGGTCCAGAACCACTGCTACCGCGCCGACGAGATGGCGCAGATGATCGACATCTCGCACGAGTTCGGCTTCCACATCGCCATGTTCCACCATGGGTCCGAGGCCTACAAGATCGCCGACATCCTGAAGAAGGAAGACATCTGCGTCGCCACCTGGGGCGAATGGTGGGGCTTCAAGATGGAAGCCTATGACGGCATCGAGGAGAACGCGGCCCTGCTGCAGAAGGCCGGCGTCTGCACCGTCATCCATTCCGACGACGACATCCTGACCCAGCACCTGGTGCAGGAGGCCACCATCGCGCTGGCCGCCGGCCGTCGCATGGGTATCCAGATCGACGAGGCCGAGGCCATCAAGTGGGTGACGGCCAACCCGGCAAAGTCCATCGGCGTGCTGGACAAGACCGGCACGCTGGAGCCCGGCAAGATGGGTGACGTCGTGCTGTGGAGCGCTGATCCCTTCAGCGTCTACGCGACGGCCGACCAGGTCTTCATCGACGGCGCCCTGATCTATGACCGCCACGACCCCGCGGCGCAGCCCAAGTCCGACTTCGAACTGGGCCAGACCGGCCCCGCCCATCCCGGGCCCGCCGGCGTCGGATCCGGCCGCCCCGTCTTGACCACCAGCACGGAGCAGCCGCAATGAACGCCCGTCACCTCCTGATGGCCGCGGCCTCCTCCCTGGCGCTGCTGGTGGCCGGTGCCGCCGGCGCCGAGACGGTGGCCATCACCAACGCCCGCATCGAGACCATGGGGCCGGCGGGCGAGATCGCGTCCGGCACCATCCTCATCCGCGACGGTCGCATCCAGGCGGTGGGGGCCTCGGTCGCCATCCCGGCGGACGCCCGCCGGCTGGACGCCAAAGGCCACATCGTGACGCCGGGCCTGGTGGCCAGCGACACCAGCCTGGGCGCCGGCGAGGTGGAGGGCGAGGCCTCCAGCAATGATTTCGCCGGGGCCACCGCCGACCTGTCGGCGGCCTTCGACGTTTCGCTGGGCATCAACCCCGCCTCCATGCTGGTGCCGGTGGCCCGCGTGGGCGGCGTCACCCGGGCGCTGGTGACGCCGGAACTGTCCGGCCGCGGTGAGAAGAAGGGCGAGAAGCTGTTCGCCGGCCAGGCCGCCGTGGTCGACATGTCCGGCGGCACCGACAGCATCACCAAGCGGCGCGCCGTCCTGGTGATGGACGTGGGCGAGGACGCCATGGAGCATCTGGGCGGCAGCCACGCCACGGTGCTGCAACTGCTGGACTCCAGCCTGGAGGAGGCGGCCAGCTACGCCGCGAACAAGGCTGGCTACGAACATGGCAACCACCGCCCCTACCGGCAGAGCAAGGAGGACCTGGAGGCGCTGTACCCTGTCATCCAGGGCAAGATGCCCCTGCTGGTGGGCGTGCACCGCGTGGCCGATATCCGCCGCACCCTGGAACTGGGCAAGCGCCTGAAGCTGAAGCTCATCCTCGACGGGGTGGAGGAAGGCTGGATGATGGCGGGGGAGATCGCGGCCTCGGGCGTGCCCGTGGTGGTCGATCCCCTGGCCAACCTGCCGCGCGGCTTTGAAAGCCTGAACTCCCGGCTGGAGAACGCGGCCATCCTGCAGGCCGCCGGCGCCACCGTGGTGATCAAGGGGCCGTATGTCGGCCACTATGCCCGTCAGGTGCGCTACAACGCCGGCAACGCCGTGGCCCATGGCATGCCGTGGCCGGCGGCGCTGGCCGCCATCACCTCCACCCCGGCCAAGGTCTTCGGCTTCAATGACCGGGCGGGTTCCATCGAGCCGGGCCGCGACGCCGACCTGGTGGTGTGGTCGGGCGATCCCCTGGAAATCCTGTCGGTGGCGGAACACGTCTTCGTCCGCGGGACCGAGGCGCCGCTGACCAGCCGGGCGCAGGATCTGGCCCGCCGCTACCAGACGCTGGATCCGTCGGTGCCGCCGGCCTATCGCAACTAGGCGTTATCGGCTAAAGGGGATCGGCTAAAGGGGCGGGGCGTTCCCACCGGGGCGCCCCGCCCTCTGCTGTTTGAGGCGCCCTGTGCTGTTTGAGACGGTTGAGTCCGCGTAGATGCCCGACTGGTATTATGACTTCAGCGACGCCCTCAGCGGCTGGCTCCACGGCGTTCCCGTCTGGGTGCTGATCAGCGCCATGGTGGCCGCCTATTTGCTGCTGACCGCGCGCAGCGCCCACAAGCAGGGCGAGTTTGGCGAATTCGCCCGCAGCCTGGGCCTGACCGTCGCCCTGGTCGCGGTCCTCGGCGGTTTCATCGCGGCCTGGATTTGGGTGGACCGGCACTGGTAGGCGCTGATGGCCTTCGCCCGCGATGGCGGAACGGCCACCAAGCCTCATCCCATGCCCTGGATCAGGCCCAGCAGTTCCTCCTCCGACAACCGGCCGGCGGTGTCCGTGTCCTCCAGCAGGGCGCCGGCCAGATCGCGCTTGCGGCCATGCAGGGCCAGGATCCCTTCCTCGATCGTGCCCTTCAGGATCAGGCGGTAGATGGTCACCGGCCGGCGCTGGCCGATGCGGTGGGCACGGTCGGACGCCTGGTCCTCGACCGCCGGATTCCACCACGGGTCCAGGTGGATGACATAATCGGCCGCCGTCAGGTTCAGGCCGAAGCCGCCGGCCTTGAGGCTGATCAGGAACAGCGCGCCGTCGCCCGCCTGGAAAGCGGCCACCCGCTTTTCGCGTTCCGCCGCGGGGGTCGAGCCATCCAGGAATTGATAGGTGACGCCGGCGGCGTCCAGGGCCGCGCGCACCCGCGACAGATGGCCGACGAACTGGCTGAAAACCAGGGCGCGGTGGCCGCCCTCCCGCAGTTCCTCCACCAGTTCCAGGAAGGCCTCCAACTTGGCGGACGGCAGGTTGGCGTCGGCCGCCACCAGATCCGGATGGCAGCAGGCCTGCCGCAGGCGGGTGATCTCCGCCAGGATGTGCAGCCGTGACCGTTCGGCCGACATGTCCTCCAGCTTTTCCAGCGCCCGGCGGCGCAACGCCTCGTAAAATGCCCCTTCCTCGGCCCCCCGTTCGATCAGCAGGGTCTGTTCGGTGCGGGGGGGCAACTCGGCCAGGACCGTGGCCTTGGTCCGGCGCAGCAGAAAGGGGCGCACCAGGGCGCGCAGGGCCGCGCGGGCGCCCGGGTTGCGCGCCACCTGGATGGGGGTGGCGAAGCGTTTGGTGAAGGCCTCGCGGCTGCCCAGCAGGCCGGGATTGACGAATTGGAACAGGCTCCACAGCTCGTCCAGGTCATTCTCCACCGGTGTGCCGGTCAGGGCCAGGCGGAAGCCGGCTGTCAGGGATTGGGCGGCCTTGGCCCGACGGGTGTCGGCGTTCTTGATGGCCTGGGCCTCGTCCAGCACCGCCATGGCCCAGGGCAGCGCGGCCAGGCGCGCCTCCTCCCGCACCAGCAGGCCATAGGTCGTGACCAGCACATCGCCCGGTCCCAGCGCCTTCAACACGTCGTCCCGCCCCCCGGTTTCCGCCAGGCGGTGGGTGGTCAGTCCGGGCGCGAACCGTGCCACCTCCGCCTGCCAGTTGCCGGCGACGGAGGTCGGGGCCACCACCAGGATGGGGCCGTCCGATGCCTTCGCTGCCATCACTGCTATCGCCTGCACGGTCTTGCCCAGGCCCATGTCATCGGCCAGCAGGGCGCCGGCACCCCAGCGGGCCAGCCGGCTCATCCACACGAAGCCCTGGTGCTGATAGTCACGCAGCTCCGCTGTCACCGTGGCCGGCACCTGCGGCTGCCAGGCCTCGGCCTCGTCCAGACGGCGGATGAAATCGCGCCAGGCCGCGTCCATCTTGGACGTGCCCGCCTCCTCCACCAGATCACGCAGGGCCGTGCCGGCGGCGCGCGGCACCTTCAGCCCGCCCAGCCGACGCAGACGTTCCAGCTGCTGGCGGAAATGGTGGTCCAGGGCGACGAACTGGCCCTCGCCCAGGGGAATGAACCGGCCCTCCGTCTCCTCCAGGCGCGCCAGCAGGTCCTTCAGGTCCAGCACCAGGCCTTCATCCAGGGTGACGCTGCCGGACAGGGCGAACCAGCTTTCCGTGCCCTTGACCGTGGCGTTGAAGCGGCTGGCGCTGGCCTCGCCGTGCAAGGTCAGGCTTTGGCCCTCGGGCCATTCCAGGGCCGGCGGATCGGGCAGGGCCTTCAGCTCGGCCAGGAATTCCAGGCTGGCGTCCAGACTGTCCAGCTCCCATTCCGGCCCTTCGCCGCCCAGGCTGGGGCAGGCTTCGGCCAGGGCGCGGGCCCGCGTCTGTTCCGCCTTCAGGTCGCGCTGCGCCTGACGCCCGGCGGCGCCCACGCGGCGGCTGCCCAGGCCGGGCAGGAAGTGCGGACCCTCCGGGCCCAGGGGGCGCACCACCAGCGCCACCTTCAGGCCCTGCCCCAGGGGACTCAGGCGCACCACCGGCGCCGGGTCGCCGGTCTCCGTCAGGCCGTCGTCCAACTCCGCCGCCTCCACCCGCACCGGCAGGTCGGGCAGGTGCCGACGCGCCAGGGCGGTCAGACGGTCGCGGGCGGCGGCTGGCACGGTGATGCCGTGCAGGCCCAGAATCTGGCCGGCGGCCACCGCCTTCTTGTCGATCACCACCACCCGCCAGCGGCTGGGCGTTTCCACTTCGATGACGGCGTCGGGCTGGTCGACGGGCGGTGACAGGGTCAGGCGGAATCCCCCGCGGCATGCCGCCAGCACCAACTCCACCCGTCCCTCCACCAGTTCCACCGGCTGATGCGGCGCCTCCGGGGCGAAGACGCGCGGGTGGCCGACCAGCGCCGGCAGGGCGGTGCGCGGCGGCAGGTGGAATTCATAGCGGCCATACCCACCCCAGCCGTCATGCTGGCGTTCGATGGTGGCGATGACGCGGCGGTCGAAATCATCCAGATAGGTCAGGGCGGCGTCAGCCTGATGCAGGCGTTTCAGCGCGACGGGGCGCCCCCGGCTCCAGCCTTGGGTCGGGCTCTTGGTGGGGCCGCGTTGCTGTACCTGTTCCACCGGCTCGATCTCGCCGGTCTCGGGGGTGACCAGCCAGGCCAGGCGCTTGCCCCCTGTCGCCTTGGGTACCGCCGGGGCCGCTGGCTCCAGCATGGCCTCCAGGCTCTCCAGCGCCCGCTCCCAGGGTTCCTTCACCGGAATCAGGGCGGCGAAGCGCAGCCGGGTCTCCCGGTCCGGGCGGTCGAGATGGGCGCGGTAGGGGGCCGGTTTGGGGGAGACGCGCTCCAGCGCCTCCGCCAGCATGTCGGCGGCCACCGGCATGGTGGGAGCCAGGCGCCGGAACTCCATTTCCCACATCTGGCGCCAGGGGCGGGCCAGCGACGGATCGATGACCACGGTGGCGGCGGCCACCAGCCCCAAGCTGAAGGGGGACGGCTGGGCGAGGCGCTCGACCACGCCCAGGGTCCATTTCAGGCCGGCCACGGCGGCATCCTGGCGATTGCTGATCAGATCGGCCAGGGCCTCCACCGCCATCTGGCCCAGGGGAACCTCCGCCGTCGATTGGCTTCGGCCCTGAAGCAGGCTGGCGATCACCGGTTGCAGGGCGGCGTCATCGCTGGCCAGCAAGGCGCACAGGTGCAGAACGCCCAGGTAACCCGGCAGACCACCCTTGCGGGTCCGGGTCGCCTTGCGCCGCGCCGCCAGTGCCTGGGTGAACAAGGTCACCGCCTGGGGCACATCGCCGGACAGCAGCGCCTGGGCGGCGGCGAAGGCCGAAGACGCTTCCGGTGTGATGGCGAGCGTTCCATCCGTCGGGACCTCGGCCACATAGGTGGCCAGGTCGGCCAGTCGGCCGCTCAGCAGTAGGAAGTCCGCTATCATGGGGAAGGCGACGACGCGCAATGTCTCGTCTTTCCGGCAGTGCGCGATCAGGTCGGGCAGGTCGGGCGCCATGTCGCCGGTCGCGACCCAGTGCCTGCTTTTCGCCCCCAGCACTGCCACTTGGATCAGGGGGGGCCGGCTGGCGAACCAGTCCACGCCCACCGGCACCAGGGCGAAATATTGGTCGAACAAGGGGGGCATATCGCCGACGTGGGCGCGCGCGCCCGCGATGATCCGCTGGAATTCGGCGCCATCGTTGACCAGGACGGCCAAGCGCAGGGCGCGGGACAGGTCGATCTCGACCTGCCGGAAATCCCATGGCCTGTCGGATGTGGCCGGAAAGCGGATGCGGATGGCTGCGGCCAGGGCCTTGCCCGATGGCGCGGCCAGGGCCTCCACCGCCAACGATTGGGCCAGGGCGGGGGCGCAGGCGTGCTTTTCATCCAGCAGGCCGTGTCGCTGCAGCGTCGCCAGGATGGGCGTCAGCATGTCCACCCGCCAGGTGGACGGGGTGCTGACGCGGGCCTGGGTCAGGCATTCCGCCAGTGCCTTCTTGCCGGCGGGCGGGCCCATCAGCGCCATCAGGTGCAGGACGGTGCGTTCGGCGGGGGAAAGCGTGGTGGGCACGGTCATGGGCGCGGTCATCTGAAACGGCGGGGCGTCGACGGCGGTGACGATAGCGGGCCGACACCACCAGGAATAGGGGGTTATGCCAACAGGTGCATCAACATGTCGGCGATGCGCGCGGCGCCCTGGCCATCCACCATCTGGCCATCCTCGCCTTGGCCTATGCGCCGGCTCAGGGTCATCCGCGCCTCGGCATCGGTCCACAGCGCCCGCGCGGCGTCCACGATGCGCGCCGCCGCCTCGGCCTTGTCGGCCCCCCGGGCGTCGATGACCTGGGCTTTGCCGCTGGCGGCCACGGCGCCGGCGCTGCTCGCCTGGTTGTCGGCCACCACCACCAGCAGGGTGGGCACGGCCAGGCAGGCCAGTTCCCCCAGGGTGCCGCCGGCGGCGGACAGGGCCAGCCCGGCGTCTCGCATCAGGTCGGCCATATGTGGCGTCTCGACATGCACCAGAGTGTTGGCGAAGCGCGCGCCGGCGGTGCGGATGCAGTCGGTGTTCGGGTTGCTGCCCCCCACCGCCACATCCAGGCCGACCCCTTCCGGCAGGGCGGGGGCCAGACGCTTCAAGCAGGGCAGGGTCAGGCCTGCCGGGTCGGTGCCGCCGAAGGTCAGCAGCAGGCGCCGGCGTTGGTCCAATGGTGGCAGGGCCAGGCCCCGCGCCCGGCGGAACTCCGCCCGCAGGGGCGCGTACGCGGGCCCCAGGGCCAGCACCGCATCCGGGTTGGCGGCCCGATAGGCGGCGCCGTCCACCGCCGCGCCGGCGTTCACGATCAGGCGGGCGTGCAGGGGCACGCTGCCCGGCCCGTCGTCGAAGGCCATGACCGGCACGCCATGGTTGGCCAGGGCGGCGCGATAGACGTCGGAGAAGTGATAGCCATCCAGGATGATGGCGCGGGCGTCATGCCGCCGGATCCGGGCCGCGACGCCCGCCTCATCTTCATCGCCCCCGGCGGGACCCTCCAGCATGGTCAGGGCGAAGCCCGCCGCGTCCAGCCGCCGCGCCAAGGCTGGCGGCAGATCCACCGCCGCGAACAGCGGGGTCACGCCCCGCTCGGCCAGGGACTCCGCCACCGCCAGGCAGCGCATGACGTGACCCGTGCCCATGGACGCGGTGGCGTCGGCGCGGATCAGCACGGTGGGGGCGGCCGTGGCGGAGGGGCTAAGCAACAGAGGGCCTTTGGCATCGGGACCGGAATGACCATAGTATAGCACTCAAGGTCACTTCTCTCAGGACGGGTTGCGGTGAAAGCCATCGTCGAAGGCGTGCGGATCAAGGGCTTCCGGGCCGTGGTGCCGAAGGAACGGCATTCCTACCTGGAGGACCACAGCCTGTTCACCGAGGAAGAGGCGAGGAAGCTCCAGGCCACCATCGGTGTGGCGGAACGCCGCCTGCTGCCCCGGCCCTACATGGCGTCGGACATGTGCGTGGCGGCGGCCGAGGGGCTGTTGCGGCAGTTGGACTGGGACCCGGCCTCGGTGGACCTGCTGATCTTCGTCAGCCAGGACGCCGACTATGTCCTGCCCGTCACCGCGGCGGTCATCCAGCGGCGCCTGGGTCTGCCCACCACGGCGGCGGCCTTTGACGTGCCCCTGGGCTGTTCCGGTTTCGCCTACGGTACCTGGATGGCGGCCCGCCTGCTGGGGGGCAGCACGGCACGGCGCGCCCTGGTGCTGGCTGGTGACAATTCCGCCCGCTGGCTGCGCCCTGACGACCGCGCCACCTTGCCCCTGTTCGGCGATGCCGGCAGCGCCACGGCGCTGGAGGTGGACCCGGAAGCCCCCCCCATTCACGCCATCCTGGGCACCGACGGCAGCGGGGCCAAGCACATCTTCGTCAAGGCCGGCGGCAAGCGCGACTGCCTGATCCCCAATGAGGAGCCCTGGTCGGCGGAGGAACACCAGCGCCTCTACCGCGACGCCCGCCTGCACCTGAACGGGGCGGAGGTCTTCACCTTCACGCTCCGCTCCGTCCCGCCGCTGCTGCGTGACGCGATGGAGCATGCCGGCGTGACGCTGGACGACATCGACATGATCGTCCCGCACCAGGCCAACCGCATGATGCTGGACCACATCCGCAAGAAGATCGGCGCGGACCCCGCGCGCTTCCTGATCGATATGGAGAAATTCGGCAACACCAGTTCGGCTTCCGTGCCGCTGGCCATCTGTCACCGGCTGGGCGACTTCTTCGCCGATGGGCCGAAGAAGCTGTTGATGGCCGGTTTCGGCGTCGGCTGGTCCTGGGGCGCGCTGGTGGCGGAGATCGGGCCCATCGTGGCGCCCACGCTGGCGGAGATGCCCGACGGGTTCCCGCCGCTGGAGGTCTGAGGCGACCGCTCCTCCCGCCCGGACGATCCGATCACGGTTGCGTGGCGCCTCCCCTATCCCTGCCGCGCGGTTTCAAAAGCCTCCTCCTTGGCGCGCGCCGCCATTTCGGCGGCGGTCATTCTCTGGATCGCGCGGGGAAGGGGCGACCAATAGCCGATCGCGTCTCCTATCTGGAAGGGGATCCCGGCGGCGTCGGCGTAGGCCTGGTCGCTGATCCGGTCCAAACCTTCCATGGACGGGGATAGCCGCAATCTCTGGGCCTCGTGGGCGAAACGGAAGATCTCCGTGCCCCATCGTTCCACCCCCCCCGCCGGTAGCACGGTATGGACCATCTTCACCCCCGCGGACGCCAGGGCCGGCAAGTCGTGGCCGCTGAATTCCGTCATGGCGATGACGGTACGGCAGAACGGTTTCAACGCGCCGATGATGTCGGATGCCCGGCCCGACGGCACCCCGTGTGGCAACCCCACGACATAAAAATACAGGAAGCGCATGAATTCGGTCGGAATGGTACGGACGGCCATGACGTATTCCAACCGTCGCGCCAGGGTGGCCAAGCTTTCAAAATGAACGGGCACGGCCAGGAAGCAGCGGCATTGGTTGGAAAAGGTATCCATATAGGTGCCGAGCGCCTTGCACAGCACGTCCAGGTCCAGGTCCAGGATTTTCTGGGCGCTCTCATCTCCCGCGCAGTCATATCCCCAGAGGGGCAGGCGGCCTTGGCGGGGGCGCATGGCGCGGGCCAAATGTATGGATAACGTCTGGTGGGGACGGTCCCAGACGGGTCTGAAGACAACTTGCAAGGGCGCGGGCCCCAAGGCGTCCAAGCCCATCCAGGGCATGACGCGGCTTGCGGCCGCTTCCGGCGCGGGTGGGGGGACCGCTTGCGCCGCCACAGTGGTGGCCGCCGCCGTGTTGGTCGCCGCCGTGGCGCTGGTGGCGGCGTCATCCAACATGTTTTTCAAACTGTTGGATTGGAAGACGACATGGGCGTCGACCTGATCAACCGCCGAGTGGACACGGATCTCCGCCGTATCGCCGTCGCCCAACAGCAGCTTCTGCAGATTTTCGACCATGCCCGCGCAGACCAACGCGGCCTCGGTTTTGCCCAACTGCGCGAATACGACGACGAAACGTTCGTCGCCGTAACGGAACCAGGCGTCAGCGGGACCCAGGGTCTGAGCGAGCAGTCGCTCCGTCAATTGAATGACCCGCCCCGCGACCGCCGGCCAGCGGGCGCCCAGCTTCTCCTTCAACAATTCCAGGCCGACCATGTGCAGGCTGCCGGCGGTGGCGGTGCGCTGGCTTTGGAATATGGCGCGAAGCTTGGGCGCCGCCTCCATCAATTGTTCCGGGATCTTATCCGCTTTGGGTTTTTCGTCCATTACGCAGTCCCTGGCGGGGATGGGGATAGTTCGTTCGCATCCGCTATTACCAACGATCTATGGAGGGGCACCGCGTCAGGCCCGCCCCGAGGGTTGGTCTAGGCGCCTACTGCAAACGTATGTAGGCGCGTCGCGTCAGATTGGCCAAGTCCCCATACCCATATTGGTTAGCTCCGAAAACGGGGTACCTCATTAAGCTCGAGGTCGCGGGCGAGGCGGCGGGCGGGCGCCGAAAAAATGCTTGCCGTAACTGCTGGAGGGTTGTACCGTTCGGTCCAGTTCGTACCGATCGGTACGATATTGCCCATGGAGACCCCTCATGTCCCGTCCGCCCCTGCCGCCCTTCACCCTCGAAACCGCCGTCCAGAAGGTCCGCGCCGCCGAAGACGGCTGGAACAGCCGCGACCCCGTCAGGGTGGCGCAGGCCTATACGGTGGACAGCCGTTGGCGCAACCGGGCGGAATTCGTCACCGGCCGCCCGGCCATCGAAGCCTTCCTGGCGCGCAAATGGGCCAAGGAACTGGACTACCGCCTGATCAAGGAGATCTGGGCATACACCGGTAACCGCATCGCCGTACGCTTCGCGTACGAATACCATGACGACAGCGGCAACTGGTTCCGCGCCCACGGGAATGAGAATTGGGAGTTCGACGCCGATGGGTTGATGCAGGCGCGCCACGCCAGCATCAACGAGCATCCGATCAAGGAGACGGAGCGCAAATTCCATTGGCCCCTCGGTCGCCGTCCCGACGACCACCCCAGCCTCAGCGACCTGGGCCTTTAAGGCATGGCCCGGACCCTTGCCGATCGCGAGGAGGTTGTCGCCGCCCTGGCGGAAATCTTTCGCGACCATGGCTTCGAAGGCGCCAGCCTGTCGACCATCACCGCCCGTACCGGCCTGGGCAAAGGCAGCCTGTACAATTTGTTTCCCGGTGGGAAGGCGGAGATGGCGGAGGCGGTGCTGGCCCATATCGACGGCTGGTTCCAGGCCCATGTCTTCAGGCCGCTGGAACACGGCGGGGATGGGCTCGCGGCGGTCGAGGCCATGTTCCAAGCGACCGATGCCTATTTCCGTTCCGGCCGGCGGGTGTGCGTCGTCGGCGTCTTCGCGCTCGGTGACGCCCGGGATCTGTTCGCCGCCCAGGTGCGGGGATACTTCGCGGCGTGGGTGACGGCCTTGGCGAGCGCCTTGGTACGGGCCGGCCGCGACCCCGCCTGGGCGCAGGCGGACGCGGAGGAGGTGGTGGCCGGCATCCAAGGCGCCCTGGTCCTGGCCCGGGCGCTGAATGACACCGGCGTTTTCAGCCGCATGCTGGCACGGCTGCGGTTGGGGCTAGCCTGGAACGTCCCACCGCCGCCGGATATGACAAGCCGCTGACCAATTTTCCAGGCTGCGTCAATATCGCCACCATCGCCTCTTGGCCCCACCCGTCAAAGTGTCACCACGGCCTGGCACAATCTCTCCGGAAAACAACAACATAACGGAGAACCGATGTGGCTGGGCTTAGCAATATCCGTATCGTCGGCAAGTTGGTGGCGGCCTTTTCCCTGGTCCTGCTGGTAGGCTTCATCGTCAGCGGGCTGACTTACCTCCGGGTCGCCTTCATCCAGGACAGCAGCCATTGGGTGACCCACAGCTACAAGGTGCTGGACGCGGTTGACGCGGCGATGGCGGCCCTGGTGGACCAGGAAACCGGCCTGCGTGGCTATCTCGTCGTGGGCGACGACGGAATTCTCACTCCCTACCGCAACGGTGCGGAGTCCTACCGCTCCGCCATGGCAGCCGCCCGGGACCTGACGGCGGACAACGCCGCCCAGCAGCAGCGCTTGGCTGACGTCGACAACCTGGCCCATGCCTGGCGCCAGGACTACGCGGAGAGGCTGGTCGCCAAAATGAAGGTGGCGGACCAGCGGGAGCAGGCGAGAACGCTGGAAGCGGTCACCGGCGGCAGGCAGAAAATGGATGCCATTCGCGCCAAGATCGGGGAAATCGTCTCGGCCGAGCGCGCTTTGATGGACCAGCGCCAGGTCGAGCAGGCTGCGGCGTTCCGCCAGACCTATTGGACCACGGCGGTGGGCGGCGCCATTTCCGTGGCCGTGGCGCTGATCGCGGCCGTTCTGCTGTCCGCCGGCATCGCGGCCCCCATCACCGCCATGACGGACCGCATGCGTCGCCTGGCGCAGGGTGACCGCGCCGTGGTGGTGGAAGGGCTGGAGCGCCGGGACGAGATCGGTGGCATGGCCAAAGCGCTGGAGGTGTTCAAGCGTAACGCCATCGAGGCCGATAGGCTGGCGGATGAACAGCGCCAGGCGGAAGAGGCCAAACGCCGCCGGGCGGATGCCGTTGACCGCATGGTGGGTGACTTCGACGGCGCCATCGCCGGTATCCTGGCGGCGGTCAGCGGAGCCGCCAGCCAGTTGGATGCCACGGCCCAGGGCATGGCGGGGGTGGCCGACCGAACCAAGGCCCAGGCCGCCGCGACAGCGGCGGCGGCGGAGCAGACGTCCGCCAACGTGCAAACCGTCGCCTCGGCGGCGGAAGAGATGACCGGGTCGATCCAGGAGATCAGCCGCCAGGCGGCGCGATCCAGCATGGTGGCCGCCGCCGCCGCCGAAAATGCCGCCCGCTCCAACAGCATGGTGCAGAGCCTGGCGGAAGCGGCGCAGCGCATCGAGCGGGTGGTGGAACTGATCCAGTCCATCGCTGGTCAGACCAACTTGCTGGCGCTCAACGCCACGATCGAGGCCGCCCGGGCGGGCGAAGCCGGCAAGGGCTTCGCCGTCGTGGCTGGGGAGGTCAAGGGCTTGGCCAGCCAGACGGCGCGGGCCACCGAGGACATCAGCCGGCAGATCGAAGAGATGCAGGCGGCGACGGCGGCCGTGGTGACGGCAATCCGGGGCATCAGTGGCACCATCGATGAGGTCAACGGCATCTCCGCCACCATTTCCGCCGCCGTCGAAGAGCAGAATGCCACGACATCGGAAATAGCCCGTAATGTCACCCAGGCGGCCCAGGGTACCGAAGAGGTGTCGGCCAACATCGCCCGGGTCACCAGTGACGCCGGGGAAACCGGTGCCGCAGCCGTCCAGGTGCTGTCGGCGGCCCGCGCCCTGGGGGACCAGTCCGGTGCGTTGAAAACGGAGGTCGAGCGTTTCCTGTCAGGTATAAAAGCCGCCTGACCAAACGGGGGCCCGACGGGTCGCCGCCCGTCAGGCCCCCGCCGGCACACGGCGGGCGGCGGCGAACACCGGCACGCCCAGGACGCGGACGTAACACAGCCACCAGCGCAGGTCCCGGCTGTATTTGGTGCGGACATACGTGCCGGGCAGGGAGGCCAGGCGCGTCCGCTCCTGCCGCCAGGGCAGGTCGTGGAACGGCGGGTGGGCGACGCCGCACAGGCGGGCGACGTGCGCCTCGATCAGGGCCACGGGATAGTAGCGGGCCATGCGGTCCAGCCGCTGCCGCAGCCGGGCCACCCGTTCCTGGTTGCGATGGAACACCGCCACCTTCACCAGCGGCAGGCCGTGGGCCTCCAAGCATTCATCGAAGTAGACGTCGGAGTAAAGCTCCTTGGCCACGAAGGCCTGGGGCAGGTAGCGGCCGGGACGAAACCCCGCCGCCATCAGCCGTTGGCTGAGGCCGATCTCATACTGTCGGCAGACGGCGGCCTTGTCGGGCTGTCGCGTCACCCCGTCCCAGAACGCCGCGAACGCGGGGTGGGCGGCCACGGCCCGGCGGAACACCAGGAAATTGCTGGTCAAGTAGCGGGTGCCACCATCCACCAGGCCGTCGGTCAGACCCCAGAAGTCGCACTCCTCGCTCGCCATCTTGTCGAACACGGGGGCGAAGGGAAACACGCCGCCGTAACAGCTGTCGTTGGCGATGATGATCTCGTCATAGAGCGCGATGTCGGCGCCCAGGGCCTCCAGGGCCAGCTTCCAGCTGCCGAAATCATAGGCGCCGTGGCGGCCGGCGTGCACCAGCTCCGCCAGCCCGCCCAGCCGGTCCGCCTGGCCGTCCATCAAGGCTCCGTCCGACACGAACAGGATGCGCTCCGCCACCTCGCGCAGGCTGCGCAGGTAATAGAGGACATGATCGTCGATCTGGCCGTCGCGGTCGAAATGGGCGAACAGCGCCACGCGGCGGGGCGCTGTCTCGGGAAGGGTGCAATCGGTCATGGTCATTGGGGCCAGCCCCTGGGAACGTTTAACGGCCTGTCTGTTCCTTGCACGAATGTTAACCAATCGGGCTGGCGGTGCGGCCCACTCTTTATGATGGGGGCCAGCTCCGCCCGTCCCAATCAGCGTATTCCTTGAATTTCAGTCGCTTGGCCGCCCATTCCGCCGCCGACATCTCAAACAGGTGGACATCGTATGCCTGACCTTCCTTTACGGCATGGTCTTTCAGCACGCCGACATGGCGATAGCCCAGCAGGACCTGGCCGCGCAGGACGCGCTCGTTGTCCGCCATGATCTGGTTGACCACCTTGCGCAGCCCCAGCGCGTAGAAAACATGGTTCAGGGCATGGGTGAAGTTCAGCGGGCCGGCGCCGGTGCGGCCCCGCCGGTCCGCCATATACGCGCCCAGCGTGGCGATTCCCCAGGCCGCGTGGGTGATGGTGATGGAGGCGTAGCCCACCGGCACCCCGTCCACCATCATGATGCGGTGATGGTAATCGTCACGGCTGTCGCAGCGCGCCAGCCACGCCCGCTGCTTCTCGATATCGTCGTCCACCGCGGTGAACAGGTGGCGGGCGATATCGGGCCTGAGGCGCCAGTCCAGCAGCAGGCGGGCGTCATCCTCGGTCGGCCGGCGATAGCTCAGACCCATGTCCTCATGCCCACGGGTGGGCCCTCCTCATACGGTGCGTCCGCCGGCGGGGGTGGGGTGTCCAAACCCAAGGCGCGGGCCCAGGCGTGGTGGAAATCGGCGATGCGCCGCTCCCGCCGGCCCAGGATGCCAGGACCCAGCGCCGCGCCGCGCGCCCGCTGCACCCGTTCGCACAGGGGCCGGTCTTCCAGGATGACCGCGCGGGCGGACGCCGCGATCACGGTGGACAGTGACCGGCGAAAGGCGGACACGGCCGGGCGTTCGGGCGCCGTCACCGGCAGGAACAACCGCCAGTCCAGGCGGCTGCGGTCCACCGCCAGCGGCTCCACCGTGTGGACCACGACCATGGCGCCGTAAAAGCTGGCGACGTACAGGTTGGGAAAGACGAAGCAGTGGTCGTAGCGCGCATGGTTGGTCACCCGGCGCAGGCCGGCCTTCGCGTCGATGCGCCGCCACCATGTCTCCGTCTCGTCGGACAGCAGCCAACTGGACAGACTGTGTCGACCGAAGCGGGTGGTCGCCAGATGGGTCTGCCAGTCGGCATGGACGGCGGGATGGATGGTGGTGGGATGAACGGTGGAGCCATGGAAATCGTCCATGGTGTTTTCCACCAGGACCTTCCAGTTGGCGGCGAAGTCCAGGTCATCGGCCGCGATCGCTTGGTCGCATTGCCCTGATAACCGGGCCAGATGATCCGCCACCGGCCCCAGGTGATCCACCAGGCGAGGGCCGCCGTCGGGGGGCGCCGTCAGCCGGGCGAAGACGAAGGCGCCGCAGGTCGCCGTCTCCACCCGGCGGCCCTCGTCGTCCGTGGCCGTCAGATCCGCCGCCAGGGCGATGGGCGTACCCAGAACCGTACGTGCCAGCGGGGCGTCGAACACCGTGCCGACGTACAGCCATTGCCGGCGCAACGCCGCCAGTTCCTGGGTGAAGCGGGCGGGCTCGGCGAACCAGGCCGCGGGCAGCATCTCCCCCATCATGCATCCCCCGCGAAGATGGCGTCCGCGTCCGCGTTCACCCACACCTGGCCCCCGGCCAGGGCCAGGCCCACGGGCGTCAGCGCCAGGCGCTGGCGTGCGGCGCCGTCCAGGTGGAAATCACTGTCGTCGAAGGGGATGCCGATGGGCACGCCGGCCGCGTCATATACCCAGCCATGGTAGGCGCAGCGCAGCAGCCCGCGCCCGCAAGGCTGGTCGTGGATCAGGGCGTAGCGGTGGGAACAGACGTTGCGGAAGGCCTTCAGCACGCCCTGGAAATTCTGCACGACCACCGGGATGACGGCTCCGCCTTCATCCGGGGCGCGCCCCGTCAGATAGTCGCCATGGGAAGCCACGGATGAGGCCGGCCCCAAGGCGACCCAGGGGGGGACGATCCCAGGGTGGGTGGCTCTCGTCACGCCGTACGCCCCCCATCGACGGTCAGGGCCGTGCCGGTGATCCAGCGGCCGGTGTCGGCCAGCAGATAGGCGATGGCGTGGGCCACGTCGTCGACATGGCCGAAGCCCAAGGGCTGCAGCCGCTGCAGATGGTCGATCTGTTCCTGGCTCAGCTTCTCGAACCCACGCTCGATCAGGTCCGTCATGACGATGGAGGGCACCACGCAGTTCACGCGGATGCCGTCGGGCAGCAGTTCGGCTGACAGACCCTTGGTGGCGGCGATGATGCCGCCCTTGGCCGCGGCATAGACGATGTTGGCGGGCGAGGCGGCGGTGGCGGCGGTGGAGGAGATGAAGACCATGGCCGACCGCTCGGCATGCACGCCCCTCTGTCGCAGCCCCTTGGCCAGCGCCAGGCAGGATCCCAGGTTGATCCGCATCACCTGGTCGAAGAAATCCTGGGAAAAGATGCGGATGGGACGCAGCGTCTGAATGCCGGCGCAGTGCGCCACCCCGTGAAAGGGCCCGGACAGGGCCGCCTGCTCCTTCATCCAGCCGGGGATGGCGTCGAGATCGCCCATGTCGAAGGGGGCGATGCGGTGACCCTCCCCGGTCAAACGCGACAAGGTGTCGGCCAGCCGCCCCTCGTCCCGGCCGTTCAGGGTGACGCGGGCGCCCAGGCGCGACAGCAGGACGGCGGTGGCTTGGCCGATTCCGGCGGAGGCGCCGGTGACCAGCAATGACCGGCCGGCCAGGCTCATGGGGTTGTGCGGGGGGGCGGGCATCTCAGGCATGGCGGGGCGTGTCCTTCTTCCGAGTCCTGACTATCCGGGGCTGGGCCGTCGGCCGTCAATGACCTGGGAAAAAATGTGACATCCGGGCATTGACTCACGAGTGGATCGAGATATATCTTAATGCAAGATATATCGAATAACAGACGAGAGAGCATCATGCACTTTTTCAAACATCATGGTTTCAAGCACCACGAGGGCGGTCGGCGCCATGCCCGTGGCCGCGATGGCGACGGCGGATTCTGGGGCGCCTGGGGGGCGCACGGCGACCGGTGGGGACGCGGCGAGGGCGATGCCTTCGGTGGTGGCCGGGGTGGCCGGGGTGGGCCCGCGCGGGTCTTCGAAAATGGCGACCTGCGCTTCCTGTTCCTGGATCTGATCCAGGAAAAGCCGCGCTACGGCTATGAGATCATCAAGGCCATCGAGGAAAAGGTGGGCGGCGGCTACAGCCCCAGCCCCGGCGTCGTCTACCCGACGCTGACCTTGCTGGAGGAGATGGGCCACACCGTCGTCTCGGCGGGGGAGGGGGGCAAGAAGCTCTACACCCTGACCGACAGCGGCGCCGCCTTCCTCAGTGAGAACCGCCTAGTGCTGGAGGGCATCAAGGCCCGTCTGGACAAGGTCAGCGCCCAACGTGGTTGGGTGCCGCCCGCCCCCGTTGTGCGCGCCATGGAAAACCTGAAAATGGCGCTGCGTCTGCGCCTGCGCGGCGGGACCCTGACGGACGAGCAGGCCCGGGCCATCGCCCAGGCCCTGGACCAGGCGGCCCAGGCCATTGAGCAGGCCTGACCGCTTCCCGCACGCGACGAAAGGGGAGGCCCATGGTCATCCATGCCCGCGACTTGAGCGCCATCGATATCCGGAAGCGCCTGCTGGCCCTGTCCCGATCCCAAACCCTGGGCCAGCGCCTTCTCCATCGCGACGGTGATCACGCCCCCGGCGTGGCGGGAATCGATGAACCCTCCCCCGACGTGCCGGAGGGGGTGGCGCCCCCCTCTCCGTCGGTCACCTGACGGGCAGGGGATCAGGCGTCGTAACGGCCGATGGGGCGTGCGCGGTGCATTCCCATGGGCCGCAGCGGCAAGGACAGGCCGTGGGCGCCCAGCGCGCTGGCCATGGCGCGCGATGCCACCAGCACGCCCTCTGTGCTGCCCGGCCGCATCAGATGTTCCGTCAGGGCATAAAGGCGGGCGGAGGTTGTGGGGTCGGTGGATGGCTGGGCCAGGGCCAGCAGGCGTAGCAGTTGGCGTTCATCCGTCGTCAAATCCTGACAGCCTGGGCAGCCCACCTGGGGCCGCTGCCGGGCCGAGCGGCCGTACAACAGAAGAAAGGCGCGGAAGGTGGCCATGACCTCGTCCGCATCCTCGCCGCAGGCATGCAGGAAGGCGTGGCGGATCAGCGGGCAGCCACGGCCGGCGCTGGAGGCGGCGTGGCCGGCGTAGGGTTGGGCCATGTGGCGCAGACTCCATACCAGCAACCTTTCCCCGGCGCTCAACCCCTCCAGCGGGGCGGGCTGGGGCAGACTATCGCGAGGGGTGATCAGCAGATCGTCGGGCATCTCGGGCCTGGCAGCTATCGTGGCAAGGCCTGCACCGTAATGCGAATCACTCTCAATCTCAAGGGCAGTTGGGCCTCATGGCCGGAAATAGCCTTAGGTGAGAACGTCCCCACTACTTTTGGTTATGCGGCGAAAGGCTTTACGGCGGGTTAACCTATCTGAGGCGCGGCTGGACATCGGGCTGGGAAGCCCCGAATCGGCGGCGGCCAGGAAGCGGCCCAAAAAAACGGCTGGAAAAAAACGGCTGGGGAGGTACCAAGAATGCGCGACACGGGTCCCGTGACCAACCGTGAAGTCGACCTGCGCGGGGATGAGCTTCTGGTCTCCCGCACCGACACATCGGGCCGTATCACCTACGCCAACCGCGCCTTCGTCCGCGTCAGCGGCTACAGCCATGAGGAATTGCTGGGCGCGCCCCATAACCTCGTCCGCCATCCCGATATGCCCAAGGCGGCGTTCGCCGACCTGTGGGCCACCATCCGGGCAGGCCGGCCTTGGGACGGCCTGGTCAAGAACCGGACCAAGTCGGGTGACCATTACTGGGTGCGCGCCAACGTGACGCCGCTGATCGAGGGCGGGCGGGTCACCGGCTTCGTCTCCATCCGAAGCAAACCCAGCCGTGACGAGGTGCGCGCGGCCGAAATGCTGTACGCCTCCCTGCGTGCGGGCCGGGGCGTGCTCCAGGGGGGCACCGTCCTCGTCACCGGAACGGGCCCCCGGTTGCGGCGCTTTGCCGCCAGCGTGCGGGGCCGCATGATCCTGACCATGGGCGCGATGATCGCCTGTACCCTGCTGGCGGGCGGCCTCCGCTTCATGGGCTTGGGCGACACTGGCGCCGAGAGCGCCGTCTGGCTATGGGCCAACGCCGCCATCGTCCTGGTGTCGCTGACGGTGTCGGTGGTGGGGGGCCAGATCATCATGGGCACCCTGCGCCAGGCCCTGGGGCGGTTGGAGGGGCACTTCGCCGCGGTGGCGGCGGGCGAGTTCGGCCATGCCATGCCGCCCGACCCGGTGGCGGAGTTCCAGGCCGCGACCGCCACCCTGCGCGGGCTGCGCGCGCGCCTGGCCTTTGGCGCGGATGAACGGGTCGAACTGATGGAACACACGCGCGAGGATGCGCGCCTGGCGCTGTTGGAAACCTGCCGCGCCATCGAGGCTGATCTCAACGCCACCTGGAAGGGGGTGGAACAGGGCAGCCACCGGGCGGTGGACGGCGTCGTCCAGTTGAAACAGGCGGTGGCCGTGGTGCGCGAGAACACGGTGGCCGTCTCGGCCGCGGCCGAACAGGCCAGCGGCAACGCCGGCAATGTGGCGGCGGCGACGGAGGAGCTGGGCGCGGCCGGGGATGAGATCGCCCGCCAGGCCGCCCGATCCAGCGACGTGGCCCGTCGCGCGGTGGACAGCGCCCGCCAGGCCGCCGGCGCCATCGAGCGGATGGAGGAGGCGACGCGGCAGATCGGCAGCGTCACCGATCTGATCGCCAGTATCGCGGGCCAGACCAACCTGCTGGCCTTGAACGCCACCATCGAGGCGGCACGCGCCGGGGATGCCGGCAAGGGCTTCGCCGTCGTGGCGCATGAGGTGAAGTCGCTGTCCGGCCAGACACAGAAGGCCACGGACGACATCGGCTCCCACGTGTCGGGCCTGCGCGGGGCGGTGGCCGCCAGCGTGGAGGCCATCCGGGCCGTCATCACCGTCATCAGCGAGATCAATGAGGCGTCGTCCGCCACCGCCGCGGCGGTGGAGCAGCAATCCGCTGCCAACGCGGAAATCGGGCGCAGCGCCTCGGAATCCGCCGGTGCTGCGCGGCAGGTGTCGCACAGCGTGGGCAGTATCCGCAGCCAGTCGGATGAAATCGCGACCATCGCCGCCACCCTGGATTTGCGCGTGGGCGAAACCCAGGGCGCCGTCAACGACCTGAAGCGGCGCATGACCATCGCGCTGCGCCAGTCGTTGGCCGGCGACCGCCGCGCCGCCGACCGCGTGCCGTGCGAGGTGCCGGCGACGGTGGAGGTGGGCGGCCGCCCCTATCCCGGCCGGGTGCAGGACCTGTCCGTGCGCGGCGCCCTGGTGACGGTGGACGGCTTGCCCCCCCTGGCGGACCAGCAGGAGGTCGCGGTGTCCGTGGACGGGGTGGGCCGGTTGTCCGCCGTGGTGGCCGGCACCAGCGAACTGGGCCTGCATCTTTGTTTCATCCATGTCGACCAGCAGGCCCAGGGACGGCTGACCGCGGCGCTGGACGCGGCGCTCGAACGGCATCGCGGGTTCATCGACGTGGCGCTGGGCGCCGCCGGTCGCATGGCGCAGGCCCTGGAAGGGGCGCTGCAACGGGGGGAGATCACCGAAACCGCCCTGTTCTCCACCGATCTGGAGCCCATCACCGGCACCGACCCGCAGCAGTACATGGCCGCCTACACCGACGTGACCGACCGGCTGTTCCCCGACATCCAGGAGCCGGTGGCGGCGGGCGACCCGCGCATCCAGTTCTGCGCCGCCGTGGTGCCCTCCGGCTATCTGCCCACCCATATGAAGCGGGTGTCACAGCCGCAGCGTCCGGGCGACTATACCTGGAACATGGCCAACAGCCGCAACCGCCGCCTGTTCAACGACCGCGCCGGCCTGGCCGCCGGCCGCAACACGGGCGACTTCCTGGTCCAGTCCTATCCCCGCGACATGGGCGGTGGCGTCATCATCCGCCTGAAGGAGGTTGACGCGCCCATCCGTGTGCGCGGCCGCATCTGGGGCAACGTCCGGGTGGCCTTCAAGGACACGTAAGGCCACCCCTGCGACGGGCAACGCCAACATTTTTTGATAACCAAATAATTTTGAGCGGTCCCGGCGGGGACGTCGCGGCTATGCGGTGGCGACGGGGGTTGTCGGCTTTACCAACGGACGCCGGCGCATTACAGGGAGGGGCAAGTATAGATAAAGCCGGAACCGCGGCCCCCAGGGCGAACTGGGTGGGCAAAGGCGGTCCGGGGCGCAGGGGGGCTTTCCATGCACATCGTCACGTCAACCGACCGCCGTCGGCAGATGCCCATGGGCGAGAGAATCCGCGCGCGGCGCAAGGCCCTGGGCCTGACGCTGCAGCAGGTGGCCCAGCGCTCGGGCCTGTCGGCGCCTTTCATCAGCCAGGCGGAACGCGATCTCAGCGTGCCATCCCTGATGTCGTTGCTGGCGCTGGCCGACGCCCTGACGGTGGACCTCACCTATTTCATGGAGGTGCCGGACGGCGGCGCCATCGTCCACCGCGCGGCCAAGCCCAAGCGTATCGAGGTTGACAGCCCTGTCGACTATATCGACCTGGCGTCGAACCTGGATGACCGCAAGCTGGACATCGTGCTGATGCGGGTGCCGCCCGGCCATGCCTTCCCCACCGACCAACGCAAGGGGGAAGACTTCCTCTACGTGGTGCGGGGGGAGATCACCGGCGTGGTTGGCAAGACCAAGGCCAAGCTGGGGCCCGGCGACAACCTGCATTTCGACAGCCTGCAGCATCACAGCGTGCGCAACACCTCCAATCGCGAGGCGCTGCTGCTCTATGTCGGTACGCCGTCCATCTTCCGCAAGACGGCGGACGGCGCCCTGGCCGACGCCACGGCGGATGAGGGGGCCTGAGGAGGGCTGAGCGTTCCAGGCCCATCAACGATAACCAGATATATTGCATCCGGCGCCGTCCTGACCCACTACTAGGGGCAACAGAGATGGGTGGCGCCGACCCCGGGGCAGTGGGGCGGCCGCGCCCTACCGGATGGGGTTCATGAAACACACGATCAGCGCCCTTCTGCTGTCGCCCGGCCTGCTGCTGGGGGCGACCGCCGCCTTCGCCGATTCCTCGCCCGCCACGCCGCCCGGAAGCGTTCCCGCGACCGGCATCCCGGAAGACAGCCGGGCGTGGATGGAGGATATGAACAACGCCGACGCGCTGGCCTGGGCCAAGGCGGAGACCGATCGGTCCACCGCCGTGCTGCAGGCCGACCCGCGCTATCCCGCCTTGCTGGCGGAGGCCACGGCCATCGCCGAAAGCAAGGACCGGGTGCCGGGTGTCAGCTTCCGGGGCGAGGCGATCTATAATTTCTGGCAGGACGCCGACCATGTGCAGGGTCTGTGGCGCACCACCACCCTGGCCAGCTTCCGCACCGAAAAGCCTGATTGGCAAATCGTGCTGGACGTGGACGCCCTGGCGAAGGCCGAGGGTGTGAAATGGGTGTTCAAGGGCACCGACTGCGACGAGGAAACCCGTCGCCACTGCGTGGTGCACCTGTCCAATGGGGGGGAGGACGCGGTCACCCTGCGCGAGTTCGACATGAAGACGCGGGCCTTCGTGCCCGGCGGCTTCACCCTGCCCCGGGGCAAGCAGTCCGTCGCCTGGGCCGACACCGATACCCTGCTGGTGGCCCGCGAATGGGGGCCCGACACGATGAGCGCCTCGGGCTATCCGCTGGTCGTGAAGGCGCTGAAGCGCGGCCAGCCGCTGGACCAGGCGCGGCTGGTGTTCAAGGGCGACCCGACGGACATGAGCGTGGGGGCCGAAACCCTGCGCGACACCCAGGGTCACCAGGCCACCATCATCGTCCGCAACCTCAGCTTCTTCCAGTCGGAGACGTATCTGCTGGTGGGCGGACAGCCCCAGCGGCTGGATTTGCCCCAGAAGTCCCAAATCCATGGGATTCACGATGGCCAGCTGATCGTCGAGGTCAAGGAGGACTGGTCCGCCGGCGGCACCACCGTCGCCCAGGGCTCCGTCGTGGCGCTGGATCTGGCGGCGATCACCGCCGACCCGCGGCACGCCCATCCCGTGGTGGTGTACGCCCCCACCTCGCGTGAGGGCCTCACCGGGCTGGACTTCACCCGGCACCACGTGCTGATCAGCCTGACCGACAATGTGAAGGGCCGGGTCTACGTCGCCGACCGTGACGCCGACGGCGGCTGGCGCCGCGCCCTGCTGCAACTGCCGGACAATTCCAATCTCACCGTCACCGGCACCGACCGCGACCATGACCGCGCCTTCGTCACGGTGGCGGGCTTCCTGGATCCGTTGACCCTGTCGCTGGTCGACACCAACACTGGCGCCGTGGAAAAGCTGAAATCCACGCCGGCGCAGTTCGACGCGTCCAAGGCGGTGGTGGAACAGCGCGAGGCGGTGTCCAGCGACGGCACCCGTGTCCCCTACTTCATCGTCCGCCCCCGTGACGTGCCGTTCGACGGCAGCACCCCGACCTTGCTGTACGCCTATGGCGGGTTCGAGGTGCCGATGCTGCCCCGCTACCTGGGCGCCACCGGCAAGCTGTGGCTGGCGCGGGGTGGCGCCTACGTCCTGGCCAATATTCGCGGTGGGGGCGAATTCGGCCCCGCCTGGCATGACGCCGGCCTGAAGACCAAGCGCCAGGTGATCTACGACGACTTCGTGGCGGTGGCCCGGGACCTGATGGCGACCAAGCTGACCAGCACGCGGCGGCTGGGCATCGAGGGCGGTTCCAACGGCGGCCTGCTGATGGGGGTGCAGTTCACCCAGCATCCCGAACTGTGGCGCGCCGTCGTCATTCAGGTGCCGCTGCTGGACATGCTGCGCTTCCCCGTCATCGGCGCCGGCGCGTCCTGGATGGGGGAATATGGCGATCCCGCGGTGCCGGAGGAACGGGCCTTCCTGGCCGGCATCTCGCCCTACCATAATCTCAAGGCGGGGGTGACGTATCCGGAACCCTTGTTCGTCACCTCGGCCAAGGATGACCGGGTGAACCCGGGTCATGCCCGCAAGATGGCGGCCAAGATGAAGGAAATGGGCCTGCCCTACCTTTATTACGAGAACACCGAAGGCGGTCATGCGGCCAGCGCCAACCTGAAGGAAACCGCCCGGCGGCAGGCGCTGGAGTTCACCTACCTTTTACGGAAACTCAAGGATTAGGGATCAACGTGGAAACGGAGGCTGGTGTTACCCGCCTCCGTTCCGCCGTTTCCCTGGACGCCGGCCCGACGCTGGTGCCCGGGCGGCGGCCCCCGATCCGCCGAGGCTGTCGCGTCCCATGCCGCCGTCCGTTCCATCCCGCGCCTTTCCCGTCCTTCTTCTGGCGCTGTCGCTGGCGGCGTGCGCGCAAACCCCCCATGCCGATCCGGCCCCGCCCCTGTCGGGCCTGTCCTCGGCCTATACCGATCCCTATGCCTGGCTGGAGGTTCCGGATTCGCCGGATGCCCTGGCCTGGGTTGACCGGCAGAACCAGCGAACGCTGACGCAACTGGCGCAGGAGGCGCCGCTGGCCGATTTCACCGCCACGGCCACAACCCTGGCCCATGAGGCGGCGACGGAGGACGGCGGGCCCGGCATCCTGCCGTCCGGCGGGGCGGTCGACGGCAAGGATCCGGGCGTCACCACCATCGATGGCGTGCGGCATGTCTACGCCGGTTCCAATTGCTTCGGCACGGTGGATCCCGACGCGCCGCCCCCGCCGGTCGGCGCCGACCCGGTGGTCTATGGCCGTACCTGCCTCGTCTCCCTCTCCCGCACGGGCGAGGACGCGGTGGAGGTGCGGGAGTACGACCCCGTCGCCAAGGCGTACGTGCCCGGCGGCTTCCACCTGCCCTATGCCAAGCAGACGGTGGTCTGGCTGGACCATGACACCCTGCTGGTGGCTCGGGGCTGGGATGCCGGCGAGGCGGCGCTGACCCGGTCCGGCTATCCCTACGTGGTCAAGGTGGTGCAGCGCGGTCAGCGGCTGGAGGACGCGCATGAGATCTTCCGCGGTCGGGTCACCGACACCTCCGTCAGCCCCGCCATCTTCCGCGACCGCCAGGGGCACCGCGCCATCGTGCTGGTGCGCCGGCCCAGCTATTTCACCACCGAACACTATCTGGTCGAGGGGCGTCGCACCCTGAAGCTGGGCCTGCCGCCCCTTTCGGAACTGGCGGTGCTGGCCAACGGCCAGCTGGTGGTCAAGCTGGGGCAGGACTGGCAGACGGCGGATGGCCGCACCTTCCCGGCCGGCGCCTACGTTTCGGTGGACCTTGACGACGCCCGCCGCGACCCCGCCCGGCTGAAGGCCGCCGCCGTCTATTTGCCGGGCCCGCGCGAGGCCGTGACCAACCTGGTGAAGGCCAAGTCGCACCTGGTGGTGACCAGTGACGAGAATGTGCGCGGCCGCCTGACCGTCCTGACCCGTATGGGCGGCGCCTGGAAGACAATCCGTGTCGACCTGCCCGACATGTCGGCCATCAGCATCAAGACCAGCAGCGAGGAAAAGGACCAGATCACGGTGACGGTGGCCAGTTTCCTGGCGCCCCAGTCGCTCTGGTCCGTGGATCTCGACACCGGGGGCGCCACCCTGACCAAGGCCGGTAGCCCCGGATTCGACGCCAGCCCCTACACGGTGGACCAGTGGCAGGCGGTTTCCAGCGACGGCACCGCGATCCCCTATTTCATCGTGCACCGCAAGGACGTGGATCTCAACGGCGACAACCCCACCCTGCTGACGGCCTATGGCGGTTTCAACCTGTCGCGCCTGCCGACATATTCCGCCACCATCGGCAAGCTGTGGCTGGACCGGGGCGGCGTCTATGTCGTGGCCAACATCCGGGGCGGCGGAGAATTCGGCCCCGCCTGGCATGACGCCGCGCTGAAGACCCATCGGCAGAAGTCCTTCGACGACTTCACCGCCGTGGCGCGCGACCTGATCCAGCGCCAGGTGACGCGGCCGGCGCGCCTGGGCATCAGCGGCGGGTCGAATGGGGGGCTGCTGATGGGCGTCGCGCTGACCCAGCATCCCGACCTGTGGGGGGCTGTCGCCATCAAGGTGCCGCTGCTGGACATGCTGCGGTATGAGGCCATCGCCGCCGGCGCCTCCTGGGTGGCGGAATACGGCAGTGTCGCCGTGCCGGAGGAGAGGGCCTTCCTGGCCAGCATCTCCCCCTACCAGCGGCTGGACCCCACCCGCACCTACCCGGAAACCCTGATCATGACGGCCACGCACGACGACCGCGTGGGCCCCGGCCATGCCCGCAAGTTCGCCGCGCGGATGGAGGCGCTGGGCAAGCCCGTGTTGTTCTACGAGAGCGATGAGGGCGGCCATGGCACGCGCGGCCTGGACGATGCCGCCCGCGCCCGGGGCCCCGCCCTGGAACTGGCCTACTTCGCCGCCCGCCTGATGCCGCCACGGCCGGAGCACCCCGCCGGCGGTCAGGTCGTCGCGGGTGCCGGGAGCTGAAAGTTGCCACATCCGCAGTGGGGGCGTTCCGTCTGGGCGGGTTTGGCGATCTTTCCCGCGCGCATCGGGAACAAGACGATCCATATCGTCAGGCGGTGCCGCCCGGCCATGAGGTTTCCGGCTTTGCCATCAAGGCATTGTTTTATGGAAATGTTGCAAAGGTCTGGACTAAAAGGAATGGCGTTAGGGCCAGCAAGGGACCGGTCATGACATGCAGGGCGATGCGGATATGAGGCCTGGAACCGGTCCTATCGGGTTGGATTTCGATAACACCATCATCTGTTACGACTCCGTTCTGGCCAACTTGGGAATCGAGTACGGCTTCCTGCCATCGGGATTTACCGAAGCTAAGATCGCCGTGCGCAATGCCGTGCGCGCGTTGGAGGACGGGGAAAGGAAATGGCAGCGGTTGCAGGCGGCCGCTTACGGCCAGCAAATCGACCGGGCTACCCCCTTCCCCGGGTTCTGGGATTTTCTTGCCCTTTGCCATGAACGCGCCATGCCTCTGGTCGTGATCAGCCATAAAACCCGTTACGCCGCAGCGGATCCTGGCGGTGTCGATTTGCGGCAGGCCGCACTCGGCTGGATGCGCCATCAGGGCTTGTTTGACAACGGGCGCAGCCCGCTCACGGAAGATCAGGTGCATTTCGCGGACAGCCGCACGGAAAAGGTTGGTATGGTCCGGCGTCTGGGCTGCCGCTGCTTCGTCGATGACCTGGAGGAAGTGTTCAACGACCCGGATTATCCGCGCGACGTGCCGGCCGTGCTGTTCACCGGCGGGGCGCCGGCGCCGGCGGGGCCATGGCGCGGTGTCGGCCATTGGCGGGAGGTTGCCGATGCCGTCATTGGACGTTGACGCCCTGACGAACTTGGCGTCGCGCTTGGCGGGTGGCCCCGTCCAGAGCCTGACGCCCTGCCGCGGCGGCGGCAATAATCGCGTTTATCGGGTGGATACGGCGGATGGGCCTTTGGCCCTGAAGCTTTACCCCACACTGGCGGAGGATACACGCGACCGCCTAAGGCATGAGTACACGGCCCTGACTTTTTTGGCCGAAAGGGTGCGGCCGGGCTTGCTGCCCCGGGCGATGGTCGCGGATCCGACAGCGGGGGCGGCGCTGTATGAATGGGTGGACGGGATGCCAGTGACCGACCATGGTCTGGCCGACGTTGCTCGGGTGACGGCCTTGCTGGCTGATCTGTTGCAGGCGGGTCTGGCCGGTGGCGACATCGGCCCCGCCGTTGAACCGTGCCTCGCCACCGCTGACATCCTGCATCGCCTGGCCGCCCGGGTGTCGGCGCTGGAGCCTATCGCTGCCCGGGAACCGGCCTTGGCCGGCCTTTTGGAGCAGGTTCGTACGTTGGTCGGCCCGCTGGCGGAGGCGCTGGGGCCGTCGGCGCTGGAGCCCTTGCCGGCGGCGGCCTTGGTGCTGTCCCCTTCGGACTTCGGCTTCCATAACGCCCTGCGCCGGGACGACGGCAGCCTGACTTTCTTGGATTTCGAGTATTTCGGTTGGGATGATCCGGCGAAGGCGGCCAGCGATTTCCTCTGGCACGCCGGCCAGGTCCTGAGGGCCGACCAGCGGTACCGATTTGCCGCGGACATGCTTGCCCTGTACGGCGGCGGGCAGGTCGATTTTGCCGAGAGGCTGATGCAGGTCTATCCCCTGCACGGCCTGAACTGGGTCCTTATCGTCCTTAACGAATTCCGGCCGGATCGCTGGCGCCGTCGCCAATTGGCTGGCCATGCCGACGATTGGGACGCCGCCAAGGCCCGGCAATTGGCCAAGGCGGAAAAGCTGCTGGACCGGGTGCGTCTGGCATGCCACCTGCATAATGCTCTGCGGCGGGATTTGTCGCTTGAGGATTGGATTGCCCAAACCGGGGCCCTTGTCGGGAACGAACCATGACGGTACTGGACGAACGCTCGCGCTATTTGCGGGGCCTCATCATTGATGCGCTGGAGGGCGGCGGGCGGGGCCACGTGGGATCCGCCCTGTCGCTGGTGGAGATCGTGCGGGTCCTTTATGACGACGTCTTGCGAGTCCGCCCGGACCAGCCGGATTGGACCGACCGCGATCGCTTCATTCTATCCAAGGGCCACGGTTGCCTTGGGCTTTACGTTCTGCTGGCGGACAAGGGCTTCTTCCCCAAGGAGGAACTGCTGCGCCAATGCAAGGCGGGCGCTCTGCTGGGCGGCCATCCTGAAACCCACATCCCGGGGGTGGAGGCCTCGACCGGTGCCCTGGGGCACGGCCTGAACATCGGCATTGGCATGGCCCTGGCCGCCCGCATGCAGAAGCGCCCCAGCCGTGTGTTCGTCGTGTTGGGCGACGGCGAACTGAACGAGGGGTCCGTCTGGGAAGGGTTGATGTGCGCCGCTAAGCACAAGCTGTCCAATCTGGTGGTGATGGTGGACAGCAACAAGATGCAGTCCTACGGCCGGGTGGAGGAGGTCATGGACCTTGGTCCCCTACCCGTGAAGTTCGCGGCTTTCGGCTGTGCCGTACGCGAGGTTGATGGCCATGACGTACAGGCCTTGCGCGAGGTGTTCGCCGGCCTTCCCGCCGATGGCGACAAGCCCACGGCCATCATCTGCCACACAGTCAAGGGCAAGGGCATTTCCTTCTGTGAGAACGATGCCACCTGGCATCACAAGGCCTCGTTCAAGGCCGAACTGGCCGGCAAGATGCGCGCGGCGCTGGAGACGATCTGATGCGGCAGCAAGCCCTCGACATGGTGCATGAGCTGGCCCGCCGGGACAGTCGTGTGGTTTTCATCGGCTCGGACCTCGGCCCTGGTGTACTGGACGGCATGCGCCGGGAATTTCCAGACCGATTCTTCATGGAAGGCGTCAGCGAAGCCAACATCATCGGCATGGCCGCCGGTTTGGCCATGGACGGCTATATCCCCTACGTCAACACCATCGCGACATTCCTCACCCGCCGCTGTTACGAGCAGCTGGCTATTGACCTGTGCCTGCACAACTTGCCCGTACGCCTGATCTCCAACGGCGGCGGCATGGTGTACGCGCCTTTGGGGCCCACCCATCTGGCCACCGAGGATCTGGCCATCGTTCGCGCCTTGCCGAATATGAGCGTGGTGGCGCCCGCCGATGAAACGGAAATGATCCGCATGATGGGCGTTTCCCTGGATTTGCGCGGCCCCCTCTACATCCGCGTGGGCAAGGGTAACGAGCCGGTGGTGACCGGGCATGTGCCCGACTTCGCCTTTGGCAAGGCCGTCCCCCTGCGCTCCGGCCGGGACGTGGTGCTGATCTCCACCGGGGCGCAGACGGGGCAGACGCTGAAGGCCGCCGACCTGCTGGCCGAGGCGGGATTGTCTGCCGGGCTGCTGCATTTACCCACGGTGAAGCCGCTGGACCGTGACGCCATCCTGGCGGCCGCGGTCGCCACCCCTCTGCTGGTCAGCGTCGAGGAGCACACCCTCATCGGCGGCTTGGGTTCGGCCGTGGCCGATGTGCTGGCCGATGCCGGCGTGCTGAAGCCGTTGCTGCGCCTGGGACTGCCTGACGCCTACCCCACCGGCTATGGTTCCCAGGAATATCTGCTGGGCCAAGCCGGCCTACTGCCCGGCCAGATCGCCGCCCGCGTCCAGGAACGCCTGGCCACCCTCTCATGAATTCGGGAAGACCAGCCATGAAGGTCCGCTACTCCTACCTGTCCCAGCAGTTCGCTGATCCGACCGAAATCCTGGAAGGCATTCGCCAGGTCGTGATGCGGGGCGACTTCACTCTGGGCCGGGAGGTGGCCGAGTTCGAGCGGCGATTCGCTGAGCTGATCGGCGTGAAGCACGCCGTCGGCGTGAATTCTGGCACCGACGCCCTGAAGCTGCCACTGAAGGCGCTGGGTTTGGGGCCGGGGGACGAGGTCATCACCACGGCCAACACCTTCGTGGCCACCGTGGGTGCCATCAATGAGGTGGGCGCGCGCCCCGTGTTCGTCGATTGCAATGACAGCTTCGTCATGGACGTCGGCAGGCTTGAGGCCGCCATCACCCCCCGGACCAAGGCCATCATGCCCGTGCAGTTCACGGGCGAGGTGGTGGACATGGTGGCGGTGATGGAAATCGCCGAACGCCACGGCCTGCCCGTGGTTGAGGACGCGTGCCAGTCCATACTGGGCGAATGGGACGGCAAGCGCGGCGGCACCTGGGGCATCGCCGGCGGCTTTTCCCTGCACCCGCTGAAAAACCTGAACGTATGGGGCGACAGCGGCATCATCGTCACCAATGACGACGAGATGGCGCGCAAGCTGCGCCTGTTGCGCAACCATGGATTGGCCACACGGGACGAGGTGGAAATACTCGGCTATAACAGTCGCCTGGATACGGTGCAGGCGGTGGTGGGCAACTGGCTGATTGGGCAGACCCACGACATCACGGCCAAGCGCATCGCCAACGGCGCGTGGTACGATGCGGCCTTCGCCCAGATTCCCCAGGTGACCGTGCCGCCGCGACCGGCGCGCTGCCGCCGCGTCTTCCATCTGTACATGATCTTCGCCCAGGACCGCGACGCGCTGTACGAACACTGCAAGGCCGCCGGTATCTCCACCAAGATCCACTATCCGCTGCCGATCTATCGCCATCCGGGCCTGTCCCATCTGGGTCATCAGGCCGGCGACTTCCCGGTGGCCGACCGCCATGCGGGCAGCCTCATCAGCTTCCCAGTCGATCAGCATATCAGCCGGGAAGAACAGCAATACGTCGTGGACACCGTTCGCGCCTTCTATCAGGGCCGCTGAGCGATGGCAGGCCTCCGCCGCGTTCGGTACGCCGATTTCGCCGCCCAGTATGCCGCCGAGCGCGAGGCGTTGCTGGCGGCAATGGACGGTGTCTTGGCCCGGGGTGATTTCATCGGTGGTGCCGACGTGTCGGCGCTTGAGGAGGAATTGGCCTTGCTCTGCGGCGTGCCCCACGTCGTGGCCATGAACTCCGGCACCGACCCGCTGTGGTTGGCGCTGAAATGCCTGGGCGTGGGGCCTGGGGATGAGGTCATCACCGCCTCCAACTCCTTCGTCGCCTCGGCGGCGGCGATCGCGCACCTGGGCGCGGTGCCGGTGTTCGCTGACGTCGGCTCCGATCAGCTGCTGGATGCTGAGAGCGTGGCCCGCGCGGTCACCGCCCGGACCAAGGCGATCATGCCGGTGCACCTGACCGGCCGAATCTGCGACATGGATGCGCTACGGGCGGTCGCTGATGCCCACGGCCTCAAGGTTGTCGAGGATGCCGCTCAGTCCATTGGGTCGCTGTACAAGGGCCGTTCCAGCGGCTCCTTGGGCGACGCGGCCGGCTTCTCCCTACATCCGCTGAAGAATCTCAACGCCGTGGGCGATGCGGGCTTTCTGGCCACCGGAGACGGGGACTTGGCGGAGCGGGTCCGCCGGCTGCGCAACCACGGTTTGGCGAACCGGGACGTGGTGGTGGAGTTCGGCTACAACAGCCGCCTGGACACATTGCAGGCGGCGGTGCTGCGCACGCGGCTGCCACTGCTGCCCGGGGTCATTGAGGCACGCCGCCGCAACGCCGCCCTGTACCGTCGGCTTCTGGACCCGGCCCACATCTATAACGCCCCCTGCCGCGATCATGAGTTCAATACGTTCCACCTGTTCGTCATCCAGGTGGACCGGCGCGACGCGCTGCAGTCGCACCTGGCGGACCACGGCATCGGGTCCAAGGTGCACTATCCCATTCCCATCCATCAGCAGCCGGCGGCAGCCCCGTACCGCGACAGGTCCGGCCCCTTGCCGCTGACGGAACAGCAGGCGGCGCGTATCCTGTCGCTGCCCATCCACCAATATCTTACCCCGGCGGACATCGCGTATGTGGCCGATGTGGTCAACGCGTTCTACCGATGACTCGGCCGCAGGGACCAGTGATGCACGATCAGGCTGAACCGACCGCCGTATCCAGTGCCCTTTGGAAGCGGGCGGGCGTACCGCCGCGTCCGGGCCTGGCCGAAATGGCCGTCCTGGAACGCTGGGCCCTGACGTGGCATGGGGCCCCCCGTGATGCCGATCTGGCCGCCCGGTATTGCCGGACGGCCCTGCCGGGAGGACGGATATTGCTGTACGGGGCGGGAACCCATACCGCCTGGCTGCTGGACGTGCTGCGCGGGGTGCCGGAGATACAGCTCTTGGGCGTGCTGGACCGCATGGCCGGTTCCATGACTGAATTCAGGGGCCTGCCCGTCCATGCGGTGGCCACCGCCGGCCAATTGGGGGCCGACTACGTCCTGGTCGCGCACACGTCGTTCGAACAAGAGATGGTGACGGCACTGGCCGCTGCCGGCTATCCCCGGGACCGGATCCGCACCCTCTATTCCGATCCCGCCTACGCCGCCCTGGCCGAGGAGCGGATCGCTGGTTTGGCGGCGGCGGTGGATGGCGGCGTCGACCATCTGGTGGTCAGCTCCGCCCGATCAGAAATCATTCCCGATGCGTTGTTGTCGCGGTTGCACGGTTGCGGAAGGGCGGTGCAGGCCTTTGTCGGGCGGGCGGATGGCCTGCCGCCGGACGGGGCCTTTGATATGGTGGACCTTAGGGAATCGGTCGCCGCCCTGAAACGGTTGGTGCAGCGCCTGCGGCCCCGGACCATTTATGTCCGCACCATCATCTACAAGAACTTCCTGCTGCCGCTGCTGAAGCATTGGTCGCCTGGCTCCGTGGTCGTCGGCGAACCCTATGACTTCACCATTCTGTGGAGCGAAGTCGATCTGGGGCTGTTGTTTGGCCTGGACGCCCAGTCCATCCGCATGCTGCGCCTGGGTGAGCAGTTGGCCGGTTGTATGCTGGACCTGATCGTGTCCAAGCGGGACGGCGCGGGATGGCGGGACCTGGGCACCGCTTGGGCCCGACCATCCCTACAGTATTTCCCGGCGGTCAAACGGCCGTCCGGGCCATCGCCCGCCCCCGGCAGCGCCGGCGATTTGGTCTATGCCGGATTCTTCCCGGCCGCATCCTTCCTGAAGACCTTCCGCAGTGGTTACAACTTCGTGCCCTTGCTGGCGGAAGTCTGCCGTCAGGGTGGCCTGCGCGGCGACCTCTATAATTCCGGCCACATGCCGGGTGCTGGTGACGCCGTATTCGCCGAGTACATGGCGGGGCTGCCGGCGCCGGTGCGCTATCACCCCCGGCAGCCCTATGATGAGATGCTGCGTCTGCTGGGTGGCAGCCGCTATGGCTGGCTATGCGACCATCGCGACCGGTTCCAAGGTGATCGGGAGGTGGGGGTATGTAACCGTTGGACCGGGTATGTCAGTGCCGGCTTGCCTACGCTGATCGATCGGGACTGGACGCTGATGGCGACTCTGACCCACGCTTATTCCGCTGGGCTGGTGGTTCATGACCTGACGCCGGCCGCCATCCTGGCCCAGTTGCGCGCTGCCGACTGGCCCGCGCTTCAGGCGGGCACCCTGCGCCTGCGCGATCACCTCGAGCGGCACAATGAGACGGTGATGGGTGCCGTGGCCGCCGCCTTCGCCCACCAGCAAGCGGGATAGGGGCCTTGGTTTCCTCCGCATCCCCCGTTCCAAGCAGCGACGCAGCGACTCTGGATACCCTGGAGGGGCAATTGGCGTTGGCCGCCAGATTTATCAACGCCAACCGCCCGGCGGATCTCGGTGCGGCCTGGCGCGGGTTGGCCGTGGCCTTCCCAAACGACGCTGCCTGGCGCCTGGTGTCCTGCCTGGCTTGGTTCTTCACGGGGTTGGATCGCGGGCGCGCCGTCATTGAGGCGCAGGCGGCCCGCACGCTCGAGCCGGCCCTCTGGTGCGCCCATCTGGCCGAGGCCCATGTGTTGTGTGAAATGGCGGAAATGGAGCAGGCGAACCAGGACTTCGGGGCCTATTGGCGTCTAGGCCGCCGCCGGCCCCGGTCGGTTGGCACCCCTGTATTCGGCCCGGCCCTGGAGGCAGCCCAGCGGGCGCTGGCGCTGCATCCCGTGGCGGCCCTCTGGAATGATTTGGGGGCCATCCACTTCGCCGCCGGTGACTACCCGGCAGCCCAGGCGGCTTTCCGAACGGCCCTGGAACTGGAGCCGCGACAGCGTCACGCGGCGGCCAACCACGCGGTCACCCTTGCGGCCCTGGGGGCCGTGGCGGAATTGCGAGACTATTTGGCGCGCGAACCGTTGCCGGTGGCGCTACCCCTTAGCCTGAAGTTCGCCGGGATGCCGGCACGGGACTATTGGCGGCACCTTCCGGAGGCTTACGAGGAACGGCGGATGGCCGTCTTCAGCCAGGCCTGGTGGCGCGCGCTGACTGGCTTAATGCCTTCCGGGCGCGAGCCTTCTGGGCGCGGGGACGGCCATGCGCCTTAGCATCGCGAAATGCGTCTGGGGAGCCCGCTACGTCCAGACCATGCTGGCGCTGAACCTGCCCAGCCTGCTGGCATCCGGTAACATTCCCGCGGCCGTGCAACGGATGCCACTGGAGCATGTGCTGGTGACGACGGCGGAGGACTGCGCGGTTATCGAGGCGTCGCCCGTTTACCAGGCCCTGGCCGCCCTCATCCCGTGCCGTATCATCCCCTTGGATGAAACGCCGGTGTCCGCCGACTACGATGGCATCATCGACCGTATGAACCGTGCCCATGTGCAAATCATGGCCGACTGCCGGGCGACCGGTGCCGCCTGGGTTTTCGACCAGCCGGACCACATCTGGGGCAACGGCTCGCTGGACCATCTGGCCGAACTGGCGCAGCGGGGCGTTCGCTGTGCCATGTTCGCCGGCATCCGCACCAATCGGCAGCAAATGGAATCGGTGCTGGCGCATTGGCGCCAAGGCAATACGATCGATATCGGCCGGGATGCGTTGTTGCGCCTGTCCATCGAACATATGCACTTCCACGACCAGACACGGTTTTGGGGGGCTCCCCTGGGCGCCATGGGGCCCCATCACCTGAACTGGCGGGTGAGCCCACATTCGTTCCTTCGCCGGGTCTTCTACGCGCAGCCCTTCCTGATGGCGGTGCCGCCAGCGGCGGTCGCCCCCGGTCGGTCGGTCGATCTGGATTATGTCGAGCACGCCTATCCGGCGGACGCGCTGCACCATATCCGCAGCAGCCGGGATTTCCTGGTGGTGGAGGTCAGTGACCGTTGGCAGTTCAAGGAGCAGACTAGGCCTCCGTTCACCGTCCCTTACCTCGCCACCTGGGCGGGCCAATACGTCAGCGATCGGCAAATGGCGGTTTTCGACCAGCCTATCCGCTTCCAGGCCGACGACACGCCCGATCGGCGCTGGGATCGGCTGATACGGCACTCCGCGGCGGTGGCGGCGGCGGTCGCGCGTGCGCGCGACCTGCGGCGGACCCAGGAAGCTCTGGCTGGAGACCATCCCCTGCTGGCAGCCCTGCTGGGGCGTCTGTTGCGTGACGACACCGCCCATCGGCGCGTTCCTCTTTTCGAGACGGCGGACTTCCTCGCCCCGTCAACTGAGACTTTGGAGGCCTGGTTGGATTTGCCTGTGCCCCAGCTCTTGCGCCAGGTGTTGGGGCGTCTGGTGACGAGTGCGGATAGCGGAACGGTGCGCAGCCTGGGCGGGGCGCCGCTGAACGTGCGCCGCGCCGGCGATGACCTATGGGTGGACGGACGGGCTATGCGCCTGGTGGCCATTCCTGGCGCCGTGCGGCTATTCGTTGCAACTGATGCCTAGCTTTTCGCAACGGCGAAAGGCGACGGTTCGGCCAAGAAGAAGTAACTGTGCTGCTGAATGCTGTGTCATTATGTTACGCCTAAATGGGGGCGGAACTGGGGTCGGAGGCCTGCCGATGGCCCATGGCTTGCATGTCGCTTGCCCGGGGCGCGGGGTCATGTGGTTGGCCTCCAGAGGTATGTGCCATTGGTCGTGGAGCGCGTGAAGCATGACGGAAATCAATCCTTACTCGTCCAAGGCGTATTTCGACGACTGGACCGATTTCCTGGACATCGACCGCACGCGCTTGGACGCTCTGCTAGATGAAAGCCGTCGGGATGAACGCGGACGGGTGCGGATCTGCCTGCACCGCAGCGAGGCTGATCCCGTACAGGAAATGATCATTGCGTTGGCCGACCACGGCTATCTGCGGCCTCACCGCCAGCGTGGTCTGCAGAAGTCCTACGTGGTGTTGGCCGGGCGGCTGCGCGTGGTCTTCTTCGATGAGAGTGGTGGCGTCCTGCGTCGCTTGGATCTGGATGCGCAAAGACGGCCGCTTGCCCGCTTTGATTCTGGCATTTGGCATACCATGACGTCCCTGTCAGAAGGCACGCTCTATCTGGAAACCATCCTGGGCCCATTCGACAGGAACCGCACGGACTGGGCCCCTTGGGCCCCGGGTCGTGCTCCGCGACCGGAGATTGAAGCCTACATGCGCGACGTCCTTAGGGTCTAATCCTCGTCGGCCCGCTGCCCCCTCCGGTATAGGCAAGGTCGCCTGGCATGGAACTTCATTACTGTGTCCCCGTTTGGGGCAGCGCCTATGTTGCTCAACTGACCGACGTCAGCCTGCCTAGTTTGTTAGCTCCGGGAAACCTCCCGGCGCTGTCGCAGATGGTATCTGTCCGTCTTAGGATTTTCACCCGCTCCGCTGACGCCAGGCAGATCCGTGACAGTGCCATCTGGCCCCGCCTTGTGGCCTGCGTTCCGGTGGATATCGTCACCTGTGATGACCTGAACCTGTCGGAAACGTATGCCGGCATGTCCAATTTGCTGCAGGCTGCGATCCGGCAGGCGGGGGCGGCCGGCGCGGCCTTTGTGCCCCAGGCGGCGGACGGGTTTTGGTCTGACGGCAGCTTGGCGACGCTGGGCCGTCTGTTGCATGCGGGCAAACGGCTGGTGCTGTGCGGCGGGCTTCGGGTGGTGACGGAAACCTTCGCTCCCGCTGTCCGGTCTCGTTTCGGCGTGCCGGACGGGGCCATTGCCATCAGTGGCCGGGACATGGTGGATTTGGCGTTGGACCACCTGCACCCCAGCATGGGGCTTTATTTCAATGACAGCCGGCTGCGTGCAGTCTCCACCTCTTGGTGGCTACGGCCTTATTCGCGGCGCAGCCTCGTTCAGAACATTTTTCATTTTGTGCCGCTGGCCGTAGTGGGCACTGGATATGACGCACGGTTCAATGGCACGGTCGACCGTGGTTTTGTGGAAACACTGGATGTTCGACCAGAAGACGTGGCGCTGATCGATTCCAGCGATGACCTGACGCTGGTGGATTTGGCCCCCGCTGCCCGCGTCATCGGCGAGCCCCAGTTAACCTGTCTGTCGGATGCCGTATTCACAGGGCGCTGGTTCCGCGAAATGGGGGAGTCTCACGCTTTCCTTGGAGGTCGTTTCTACGCGAAGCCCATCCGATTCCGGGGCGGCGATGCGGATGACCCCGCAGTGCGGCGCGCCGAGCGTCAGGCCGCGCGGATGGCGCGGCGTCAGGTCTACGCAGGCCTAGTGGTTGCGGAGGCGCTGGCGGTAGCCGCCGCGTTGCACGCTGCCGGCTGGCTTGACCTTGCCCACGATGTCAAGGCACGGGCCCTATCGGGAGGTCTGTCTTTGCCGGTCGGCCGGCTCGCGCCCTACACCGCCTGTCTCCCGGCAGACCCAAGTACGCTGGTCTCGGTTCTGGACCGCTTGAAGGATCACGTCGTGGTGGGGCGCGGCCATGTTCCTCCGGCCGGGGCTCTGGCTGGTCCCATCGAGACGGGGCTGGGCGAGATTTATGTCCTGGGGTCGAGGTAGCGCGCCACACTTCTATGGTATGCCGCGTCCGGGTCGGCGGAATCCAGTGTGATCAGCGCCTCTGCCAGCGTCTCATGGGCTGGCCGTGATTTCGGATCGAAAAGAACAGCAACGGCGGCGGCCGTCGCGGCGGCATGGAGATGTCCGTCCAGTACCAGTAAAACGCTTAAGAGGGTGGCGGCATGGCGCCCCCGCGTGGCGCCGTCGCGACCGAAGCCGATCTGCCGTGCGGCTTGGACGATCAGCAAGTCAATCAACGCCGGATCCAGGGGGGGGCCGGCCGGCCTCTTGAACTGACGGTCAATTTCTCGCCGTTGTGAGATGCCCCACAGCGCGCCGCACAGGTCGGGATTTCCCCAGATCCCCCAAGGAGTGGTGCGAGGCACGGCCCATCCTGCGTTTGGGTGACGCAGGAAGGCCGCACCATCCCCCCTGGCGAAGGCGCGTAGGGCCGCCTGCCGTTCCGTCCGCCATCGCCGACTTTCCGTAATCGCAGGAGGCACCAGCGACGTCGTCATTCTGTCTAAGGCCCCCGCCCGCACGGTCTTGCCCTGGAGGTGGAACAGGCGGGCCGCATGGTGGCTCAGCAGCACCAGGCCCATACGGAACGGCGCGATCTCGGCTCCATGCCTCGTGACCCATTGCAAACACCAGGCATGAAAGCGTTCATGGTCCAGGATGGTGATGGACATCGGATCGCCTCAATCGTACCAGCCGAAACGATCCATCAGCGCATCGGGCATCAGTGCACGCATCCTGTCCTGCTGCTCCTGCCGGAATGCGGTTCGCCACTCATCCTTGCGGCCCTCTCGGAAATGCAGGGCGGCGGAGGGCGCCACCTCGGCCAGGGCAACCGTGGAGGCCCCCTCCAGATCATAAAATTTGCAGGCGCGTGCAAAGAAGGCGGGGACGTTGCTGACCGATTCCTCATAAGTGCTGAACAGTACTTTCAGCGGCGAACCAGAATCAACTATGCGGGTCCAACCGACGATCCACTCTACCTCCTTCGCGAAATAATGCTCCAACATGAACTCGGCTTGCTCTTCGAAGGGCAGCCCGGGATAGTTGGCAGGCAAAAAAGGCTTATGGATTTCCAAGCACAGCCGGTATTCCCTGCTGAAATGGTGCAGGGTGGACAGCATCGTTTGCCGGGGGTCGCGCACATGGACGATAATCTTGTCCAGACCAGCGGCCAGCAGCGCCTGCTCTACTGCGGGGGTACCGGGCAGGTGTTCCTGCGATAGCGCCCCGCCCTGTGCAAGCTGAGTGGCCCAACCATGCACTACTTGATCGGTCAAAGCATGGTCCGATATGGCTATGGTTGAAGTTGGCAGGTCGAAGCTACGGGCCAATACTTCTTGTAGAAACATGCTGCCGGACTTCGGCAGGGTGTTCAACAGAACGGCAGGCATACCCGCACGCTTTCGCTCTTGTTGTCGTTGGTGGGCGGCTTCCAGACCCGAGGGCCTGGCGTGAGGCAGCAGGTGTATGGGTATGCTCGGGTGGCGCCGTTGAACCCGATCGCAAAGAGCAATGAGGTCGTTCAAACGCCCGCTTGCAGCCAAGCAATTCTGCAAAACCACCAAGTCATTGGCCCAAAGGGGATTGAGGCTCAATGCCGCCTCAAGGATCTGTAGCACGGTATCGGTTTGCGACTGCGCCCGCGCCAGATGGATGATTTGGCGACTGGCTCCGGGCCACCAAGAGGCCAATGCCGCCAGATGATCGGCCGCCGCTGCTATTGACGGGAGGGGATCATGGGCGAAAACGGTTGATTCATTGGCCGTGCCGGCCTCGATGGCCGCCAGCCTCCGGGCCAGGGCAGCGTCACTCTTGCTTGCAGCATTTTCGGCGACTTGAACGAATGACGGGGTAGAGATGGTGTCCATCTGCGTATCCATGGGTCAGATAGATCGGAGGGGCGGATATGTCTGACGCATCCCGCAGGCGGCGACGATGCCGTCGATATCGGTTGGGACCATACTTACGGCGGCGGTCAACCGGTCGATGCGCAGTGACACATCCCGCGGACGCGGTTCCAGCGTTGGGAAATCACGCATAAGGGCCGGTTGCACCTTGCCCAGTGGCCAAGCTGGACGATGTTTTTCCAACCATCGACGGCTCTTCTCGGCTATCTCCAGGCGGCTGAGCCCGTCGGGGCCGGCAAGGTGAAAGATGCCGTTTGCCTTCGTTTGTAACAGTCCTAGTAGCAAGCTGGCGGCATCATCATCCAGAAGAGGTGAAAAGCGCTGGTCTGCGGCGACATGGACGGTTTCGCCGCGCCGCAGTCGTGCCATCAGGTCTGTTACCAGGGTGCCGTCGCCGGGGGTGCTCCCCAGCACGCGGGCGCAGCGGGCGATGACAGTACGTGTCCGTGCCGCCGCAACGATCGCTTCCGCTTCCAGCTTCAGTCGCCCGTATGTCAGCAGGGGCGCCGGTGCGTCCGTTTCCCGATAGGCCCCTTGCTGGCCGTCGTAGACCACTTCACTCGACAGGAAAACGATGGGCAGTCCCCGGGCTGTACACGCTTGAACCGCCCGGTGCACAGCCTCGACGTTCAGTTGCCATGCGTCCTGCGGCCGGGCGGCACAAATGTCAGGTGAGGTCAGGCCCATCATCAGGAATACGCCGTCCAGGCCACCCGCACCGTCGATAACCGGCTCTACGGCTTCCGTCAGCGCATCGAAAGGTACGGTTCCCGCGAAACGTCGGTGTCGACCGGTTGTGATACAGCGGTCAGGACCCAGGCGACGCGTCAGGGCTTGGCCCAGGATACCTGTACCACCCAGGACCAGAATGCGCCCGATAGTCACGCGAACGCCTCCCGCCGTACCAACGTCAGGTACTGCTGGCCCCTGCCGAACCAGGGTGTGAAGGTGCTGGTGGGACGGGGCCGCTCGCCCGGCCGCCAAGAAGCCAGCACGTCGATCAGGTCATCAAGGGCAGGCAGGGTTTGCGGCGTGGCTGCCAGGACGAGGGGGCGGAGGGCCGCCAGCTCCGCCAGAACCGGCATCATATCCGGTGCTGCGGCGGCAATGGCGGCTTCCATTGCGGCGCAGGTGGCAGCGCAAGCCTGGGTCAGCGCCTTTACCGTTTCCACTGGTGCCGGTGCCGGGTGTCCGCGGCAATCGATCAGGCAGTGGCGCCACCGTTCGAATTCCGCCAAGGCTTGGTCGTTAAAGTTCCCGTCCACCGTCTTGTACCAACGCCAATCGGTGCCGAAACGGGGTGAGGATGCCAGCATGTCAAAGTTGCTGTCTAAAAGGCGGATCGCTTCGTCCAAGCCCCAGAACCGTCCTAATCGCGGCACCAACAGCACATCGATGATCCAGTGGTCGGGCAGGCGGCTCATCCCCGGAAGTGCCGCCACGTGCGGCAGAAAATAGGGGCGCACCAGATCCAGGCGCTGTGGCAGCGGCAAGTCGGTTGGGGCTATCAGGCGGGCTAGCAGCCGTCGGCCTATTTCCGGCAGGAAAGAGACGGCATCCACACAGGTGAGCATCAGGATACCGCCTGGTGCCACGCAAGATGCTATATGGCGCACTAGGGACGCGGGGTCCTTCTGGATATTGGTTACGCCCTCGCACAACACCACATCGAAATCCGGCCGGGCGGGATAGTCCAGGAACAGAGTTTCCACCTGGCCGACGGTTTCATCGAACAAGCCATGCCGGCTCATCAATGCGCGGGTTTCATCAATACCTGTGCGGTTGCCGTCCACCAGGATGTAGGTCGCAGGCTTAAGACTGGCAGTATAAAGGCAGTTATGACCCGAGCCGGGGCCGAATTCGATGACGCGGCGGCCGCGAACGGTCAGTGGCGATAGTCCAAGCAGATGGTACAATGAACGACGGCGGCGGAAATGCGCTTCCAGATTTTCGATTGACTGACTGACTGGGCTGACACGGTGGGTTTGGTAGAACGCTAGAACCTCGCTTTGGGCGCTGGGATCCCGTGTCATGATGCTTCCTCATGACTGGTGGCGCCCAGGATCGATTGGGCCAGCCGCCGCGATAGGATACGGCGCCCTTCCGCGTTCAGATGTTCCGTCGGATGGCTGGGGCGCAAGAAAGCGGAGGCAGGAAATGTGTCCGTAAAATCCAGCAGATGGACCTGCGACCGTGCCAACTGCGCGGTCAGTGCCTGGCGCACGGCGACGACGTTGGCGGCTACCCGCTCCCGCATCTCTTCACCAGCATATTGAGCGGCGGCGTCCAGATTGACCGGAGCCAAATAGGCATGGACGTCGGCGCCCAGAGATAGGGCTAGAGCCACTGTAGCGCATAGAGCCTGCAGTCGCGGGTGATCAGGCGGAATGGCAAATCCATGATAGGCCCGGAACACCTCCCGCAGGCGCAGAGGTTCGGTAGTGTCAGACTTATCTGCAAGGAAAGTCTGCAGGGCGCCGATGGTCGGGGCGAGCACGCCCTCGATGGCCAACGGCGTTGCCAGAAACTGGACCTCGTCGCCCAAGGCTTCATCCGTCGGTGACGGAATCACCGGGGTTGCGCCCTGCGCGATGGCCGCCAACCACTCCATCTCCATCTTGAACTGCCAGGCCGGGGTTCCCATCCAAACCGGCCCGAAGGATCGCAAGTTGACGATGATGGCTACATGCCGGGGCCGCCACCCTATTTTCGCGCCGGCGGCCAGGACACGCTCGAACAGGGGCAGGGTATAAGCACCTTTGGAAACAATGCCCACCGGCCCAGCTTCGGCGAGATCATCCAGAAACATCTCGGCCAAAGAACGCCGGTCGGTGTCCTGATTGGCAACGCGTTCGAAAGTTGAATCCCCCATCACCAGGCAGGCGGGCGCGGGAACGCCACCGGAGAGCGCCGCCGCCAGGTCATCGGTACAGCGGCTATGCCACCCAACGGAGGTCAAGGCGCCAAGCGGGGCGTTCATTTAGGCCCTTCCGGATCGGCGAAGGCACCCAGATCGGTGTATATCCGCAGCAAGTCGGCGGCCGCCCATTTGCGCTGGGCGATGGTGTAACGCAGGTAGGCGCGTCCGGCCTCCATCGCTTGGCGGTGAGCCGCCAACGCTTCTTCCGCGCGGCCCGCAGCGGTCAGAGCAAGGCCCTGGTTGGTCAGGCACCAGACATCGTTCGGTGCTATAAGCAGGGCAGCCTGATGGGCGGCCAAGGCGTTATCGATCTGGCCCAGGCCAAGCAGGGCCAACCCCAGATTGCTGAGGACGAAGGCCTCATTGGGTGAGGCGGCGACGGCCTCGCGCTGGAGATCCACGCTTTCCTGCCAATTTCCCTGATTGGCAGCAATGAGACCTGACAAGGTCTTGGCAGCCGGATCGGAGGCCCGCTCCCGCACCAGGGCGGCGGCGCGCTCCAGGCGCCCGGCGGCCAGGGCGCCGCGCACGTGCTGGGTGAGGCTGGATTGTGGAGCATCGCGTTGTGCAGCCATCCGGTCCATGATATCGACACCGGCATCGAATTGCCCTGTGCACAGCAGCGCCTGTGCGTGATGCACTTCCAGACTATGATCATCAGGGGCGTAAATGCGCAGGGCGGCAAAAGCCGCCACGGCGGCTTCGAACCGCTGAGTCTGGATGTTCATCATGGCCGCGCGGCGGTAGAGTTCCACCAACCCAGGGCGAATGTCCTTATCCCTCAGGTCTGGAAGACTATCCGGCGGGGCGGTATCCCATGCACCACGAGTAATGAAACTCAGGGCTGCCCGGACGTGCAGGATGGCTGGTGTGTCGCCAGCCAGGCGTCCCGCAGCTTGCACGGCCTGCGCGGCCTTGTCCGGATCACCTCGGTTGGCCTGGAATAGGGCCTCGGCCAATTGGGCGTTGATGGCGGCGTCCGGGTTGTTCGCGACGGCTGCCCGGAGCAACTCGGCCGCTTCCTCAGGCTGCCCGGTTTTCAACAGAAGAGTATGCAACTGTTGAAGGGCCAGCGGAAAGTCGGGCTGGATGGCCAGGGCTTGGCGCAACTGGGCAATGGCTGCGGCGTCTTCTCCCCGGCTGGCCAGCGCCACACCCATTTCCAGGTGATAGTTGGAAAAGGTGTCGCGCCGAATCGCCTGCCGCCAGCGTTCGATGTCGTCCGCGGTTAGGGCAGGGGCTGGTCCGGACATTGCGCTATCTCCCTGGGGATGAGGATCGGGATGTTAATTTGTGGTGACGTTAACACGGGCACGGTCGACATCGGGGTGATTTACCGGGTGGCAGGCTGGGTGCGACTGACCATGATATATTGCTGACCTCGACCGAAAAGGCTGCGGAAATCCCGCAAGTCATCAGCCTCGCCCCGCCACAGGCGGGGAGCGCCTGCCAGGAAGGCATCCAGCGCCGCGGCCGTCGATGCCCATGGGGGCGGCAACAGGGTGCGGACAGCGGCCACCTTGTCCAGGAAGGCGTCCAGCACGGCGGTGTCGCCAGCGTCCTTCAGGTCCAGATGGATATCCCAGGCCTCGCCGCACAGCGCTTCTACCTGCCGGCCCAGCGCCGGCTCCACCGCCACGGGCGGGAGGCGGTAATCGATCAGGGACAGTGACCAGCCGGCAAGCTGGTCGGCCACGCGTTCCCATTCCGGCTGGGTCGATTCCGGCACGGATTTGAACCAGCGCCAGTCCTGCAACAGCCGGGGAGAGGTGCCGACCGTGTCGAAGCCGCCGCCCAGGGTGCGGACCACGTCCTCCAGGGTGAAGACGATGTTGCGGCCATAGGGGTGGAGGATCTGGTCGACCACCCAGTCCTCATGCAGGCGGCTCATGCCCGGCAGGCTGAGAAGGTCGGGGCGGAAGAAGGCGGCCATACGGCTCGCAAGGGCGGACAAGCCGTCTTGTCGCTCGAACAGTGGACGCAGCGCCCGCCGGCAGGTTTCCGCCAACAGCGAGGTGTGGCTCATTGTGGTGACCACCAGCACGCCATCGGGCGCCACCAGACCGGCGACATGGTTCAGGAAACCCACAGGATCTTGCTGCGGGGGCAGCAAGCCCTCGCACAGTACGACGTCGAAGCGCTCGGGAATGTCCATGGCCAGCAGATTGCCCTGCCGGACCTCGACCGGCGTGGCGCCGAACATGCCGTCAGCCTGCTTGGCCGCCAGGGCGGAGATGGAGTGTGGGTTGCCGTCCACCATGACGTAACGGGCGGGCGCCAGGCTGGCGGTATACAGGGCATTGTCCCCCGTCCCCGGGCCGATCTCCAGCACCTGGCGTCCGCGCACCAGGCCCGGCAGCAGGCCCAGATGGTGATACAGCGCCCGGCGCCGGGCGAAATGCCGCGCCATGTCGGACAGGTCCTGACGGACCGGGATGATCTGGTTTTGCTCGTAGAAATCCAGATAGGGGCGGGTCATGGGCCGGGATCTCGGGAAGGGGGCGGCAAGTGGGCGAAAACGCGATCCAGGACAGCGAAGGGATCGGGCGGGTGTATGCCCACGGCCCGGGTCAGGCGCCCGCTGTCCATGATGGTATGGCGTGGCGGTGGCTCCAGCACGAAGCCTGCTGCCAAAGCGTGCACCGGCCGTACCAGCGCCGGGTCGGCGCCGATGTGGCGGCATAGATGGCGCGCGGCGGCGGCGTAGTCGATCTCCGTGGCCGACGACAGCTGGAACAGGCCGGGCCACCGGGATTGCGCCAGGCGGCGCAGGGCGTCCACCACCAGCTCCACGGGAAGGGGGGCGAGGCTCATATCCTCGGCCGCGCGGATGGGACGGCCGTTGGCTAGCGCGGCCGCCCAGCTTGTGAACAGGGGCAGCTCCGAGGGCAATACCTTGCTCAGCCGCAGCACGGTTACGCAGGCGGCCGGGTGCCGGGCCGCCAAGTCCCACAGTGCCTGTTCCGCCGCCGCCTTCTGGTGGCCGTAGACATTGCTGGGGGCCAGTGAAGCGCTCTCGTCGGGGAAGGCCAGGTTCCCGTCCAGCACCTGGTTGGTGGACAGAAAGATCACGTGAGTGCCGTCCGCCAGCAGCCGGTTTGCCAGGGCCGCCATGTTGGTGACGTTAATGGCGAATGCCCCGGGCGGGTCCTTGAAACAGTCATCCAGCCGGGCGACGGCGGCGCAGATGTAGGCGGTTCGGTAAGGACCCGCGCCCAGGGCCGCGCCATCCTGCGGCCGTGTCAGGTCCAGCAGTGGCCGGTCGGGTCCCTGGGCCTCCGGTCGCCGGGTGGTGGCGTGGACGGTCTCACCGGCAAGGCGCAGGCTGGCCACCAGGGCCGCCCCGACCATGCCATCACCGCCTACGACCAGGTGGGGTCGGTCATTCGAAGAAGATGAACCCATGGTCGCCCGCATATCCCGCGCGTTGTGCTATCCAGGCCCAGCTTTCCGGTGAATGGAACGACAGGCATGTCAGCTGCCAGTACAGCAGATTGGCCTTCTCGCGCTCGTCGCGGAAGCTTTCCACCATGAAATATTTCCGCGGCCCCCGGCCTACCCGCTCCATTTCCGCCAGCGCGTCGAAAACGCCCTCGATGGGCAGGTTGTGCAGCGTGCCCATCGAGATCACGCAATCAAAGGCGCCATCGGCGTAAGGCAGTTTGCGGCAATCGCCCACCTCCAAGAACGGCTTCACCTCGTCCTTGGCGTGCGCGACACCGTAGGCGGAGATGTCCAGGCCGGCGATCTCCAGCCCCGGCACCACCTGGGTCAGCTCATACAACAGGAAGCCCTTGCCGCAGCCCACATCCAAGAGGCGGTCGCCGGCCTTCAAGCCATAATGCTGGGCCAGGCGCTCGGCCACCGGTCGCCAGCGTCCATCATATCGATAGCCGCCATAGCCGTGCTGGCGTTCGCCATCCCAGTAGTCGGCGCCGAACTGCCGGGCCACGGCGGCGCAGGCGGCCTTGTCATGGTCCACCACCCGCTGCACATAGTTGCGCTTGGTGCTGGCGTGCAAAGTCTGGATGAAGTCGACCCGGGCCATACCGTCGTTCCTCAGCTGGCGGGCAGCAGGGACAGCGCGATGGCGCCACGGAAATCCAGCGCGCGCTGCACGCCCCAGATATCCTCCAGATGCTCGATATCGTCCCGGGTCGCCAGCACCAGCCCCTCGACGGCGAAATGCAGGGTCCCGCCCCGTTCCAGCACGGTGTCGTAAACCGCGAGGCGCCGGTCGCGGCGCTGGGGCAGCATGAAGAGGGTATAGGCGACGACGCCATGCAACTGCGGCAGTTCATCCAGTGCCTGCTGCAGCTGCAGATAGCAGCCATCCATGATGTATTCGACCACCGACAGGCGGAAGGACAGGCCCTGCCGGGCGCAATAGTCGCGGATGACCAGGTTCTGCACGTGCTGAGGCACGCGGCTTCCCCGCACCGGGCGCGGCGAGATATAGCCCCGGTGGCCGAAACGGGTGGGGGTGGCAGCCATGGCTTACTCCTTGAATCCGTTGGGGTAGTCGTAGGCCATGCCGATCCGGCTGGCGGCGCGCAGGGTTATGGGTTCGAAGAATTCGCCCAGACGCTTGTCGGCGTAGGGGGTGAAGACACCCTTGAACCGGCAGTTCATGGACCAGCGCGCCTCCGGTTCCTGGTTGACGCGGTTGCCGTGGGGCAGGTTCTGGTTGAACAGCAGGAAATGGCCATAGGGAATGTCCAGCCATAGCAGGTCTGGCTCGATGTCCCGATAGATGTCGTCGGTATTGCGGCCCGTATAGTCCGCCATCCGGCCCTCCAGCGCCTGTGCCGGACCTGGCGGCAGCAGGTACATGCTTTTGGTCCGATAGCAGTCGACCAGCGGGATCCACAGCACCAGTTCGAACGGGCTGTCGCCTGACCAGACATCGGCATGGACAGGCAGTAGCGAGCTGCTGTCGCCGGACAGCTGGATGGACAGATTCAGCCGGCGCTGCATCGCCAGTTCGTTACCCACCAGGATTTCCAGGGTGCGCCTGGCCGCGGCGAAATAGGCGGCCCGTGCCCATGGTTCGGCGTTCAGCCGGCCAATCTGGTGCAGTCGGAAATCATTCAGCCGGTCTACCGGCACCCGGTCCCCGATGCCATTCAGAAAGGCGTCCGGGGAGGCCGGCAGCGGGCAGTCCAGCCAGTCGCAGGCGGCATGCACCAGAAGATCGCGGATACGGTCAAGCGCGGCGCGGTCTTCCGCCGGGGCGATGATATGGCCCGTCTCCAGGAAGCGACGGGTAAGGGCCTGCTCTTCGGCAGGCAGGAAGTTGGTCATGTCCGCCTCACTTCAGCCCGATCTCCTGCATCTTCTTGATGTTGAAGTATCGGCTGTCGTCCATGGAATTGGGCACCTGGCCGGCGTCGAACGCCGCCTTCAGGTCGCGCACGGCATCGCTGATGGTGTGGGTGGGAACGAAGCCCAGTTCCCGCCGAATCTTGTCCGAGGAGATGTGGTAGGAGCGCAGGTCGTTGGTCGGCGTCACTTCGATGGCGGTGCCGGCGCCCACCACGTCACGCACCATCTCCGCGATCTGCATGATGGTATGGTTCTCATAGCCCGCGTTGTAGACCTTGCCGTCGATCAGGGCGTCGTCCCATTGCAGGGCCTGCAGGTACAGCGCCACCATGTCGTCGATATGGATGTTGGGCCGCTTCTGGCTGCCGCCGAACACCTTGATCTTGCCGGCGTTGATGGCGTGGTTGGTCAGGATGTTGACCGACAGGTCCAGGCGCAGGCGGGGGGCATAGCCGCAGACGGTGGCGGGGCGGATGGTCAGGGTGGTGAAGCCGGGCACCCGCTCCTCCTCCAGCACCTCCTCGCACATGGCCTTGAACTTGGAATAGTCGGTCAGGGGCTCGAGAGCCAACTCCTCGGTCACGTTGTCCTCGTCCTTGATACCGTAGACCGAGGAAGAGGAGGCGTAGATGAAGCGCGTGACCCCGGCCGCCTTGGCGGCCCGCACCAGGGGGCGGAAGCAGTCGTAATTGATGGAGCGTCCCAGATCCGGGTTCAGGTCGAAGCTGGGGTCGTTGGAGATGCAGGCCAGGTGGATGACGGCGTTGACGCCGGCCAGCGCCTTTTCCACCGCCGCCGGGTCGCGCAGGTCGCCCTTCACCTGGATCAGCTTGGGATCGCCGGCCAGATCGGCGAAGACATCACCGTAGATGTAGAGATCCAATACCGTGACGGTGTGGCCGGCCCTCAGCAGTTCCGGGACCAGCCGGCTGCCGACATAACCGGCGCCGCCGGTGACGAGGACGTGCCAGGTACGGGGACTCTTGGCCGGATTCTGGGAAGTCATGGGCGTTTTCCGTTGTGATCAGGCGCGGCCAGGAATGGCCGGGGTTCATTTCAGGATGGCGGTCAGGAACTTGACCAGCGGTGGCTTTTCCACCGACCGGCGGTGGCCGACGATGCCGACCTTGATGGCGCCGGCGGCATTGCCGATGAAGGCCACCACGTCCATGTCCACACCGGCGGCGACCAGGGGCGAACTGACGGCGAGGAAGGCGTCGCCAGCGCCCACGGTGTCCACCACCATGTTGGTGAAGGCGGGAACGCGGTGGGTACCCTTCGCCGCGTCATGGGCGACGCAGCCCAGCTTGCCCTGGGTGACGATCAGGCGGCCGCAGCGCATGCGGGCCGGCAGCTTCTCCGAGGCGATGAGGGCGATGTCGGTGAACTTGTCCGCCAGGGCCAGCCGCGCCTCCGGGGCGTCGATGCAGATATAGTCGGCGCACGGATAGCGCGTGATCAGGTTGTAGCCGACGTTGGCGCTGTTGGTTTGGGTGTTGACCGCCAGAAACTTGGCATGTTGGGTCAGTGCCTGGATCACCGGCTCGGTGATCATGCCATGGCCGAAGTCTGTGGCGATAACCAGGTCATAGTCGCCCGCCCGTTCCGCGATCAGCCGGGTCAGGCTGTCCGCCTCGTCTTCATCCAGCGGCGCGTCGTCCATCTCATAGACTTCGAACAGCTTGCGCATGTAGCCGCTGTCGACGAAGCGGGTTTTCCGGGTGGTGGGCTTGCCCGCCCGGGTGATGGTCTCAACCCGCACGTTGGGCTTCAGGCTTTCCGTAACCAGGTCCGCGAAGGAATGGGTTTCCCCCAGGCAGGTCAGCACGTCGACCTGCCGGCAGAAGGCCGCCACGTGGTTGGCGGCGGCGATGACGCCGCCCGCGAACGTCTCCTTGTCGCGGAACAGGGTGGCGATCATGTTCTCCTTGGGCGACTTCGACATCGGCTGGACGTAGCGGTATTCGTCGATGATGGTGTCGCCCACCAGCAGGACCTTGAAGTCCCTCACGGATTCGATGGCCGCCAGCAGGCGGGGCAGCATGTTCTGCTCCCGCGCCAACTCCAGATAGGCCTGCAGGTCGGCGTCATAGACGCCCAGGTACTTGTTGATCAGCGAGGACGAGCTGAAAGTGATGTCATCGGTGAAGGCGACGCGGCCGCCATGGGCTTCCACGGCGTTGCGTTCATCGATGATACCGCCGGTGATGTCGTCGGCGTCGTTGGCGTATTCCGATCCCTTGACGTAGACCGACGGCTTGATGGTGTGCAGCACGCCGACGGCCGTCTGCTCCGTGCTGATGGCGACATAGTCGACATGCTCCAGCGCGGCCACCATCTGGGCGCGCAACTGCTCGGAAAAGACCGGCCGGCCGGGGCCCTTGTTGACGTGGCGATCGGCCGTCAGCGTCACCACCAGCATGTCGCCGAAGCGACGTGCCTCTTCCAGGTGGCGGACGTGGCCCAGGTGCAGCAGGTCGAACACGCCGTGGGCCAGCACCACCCGGTGCCCGGCGGCGCGGGTCTCCGCGGCGATGACCGCGATCTCTTCCAGCGTGCGAACCTTGTTCCGCGTGGGGCCGCGGGTGGGCGCCCGGGGGGTGGGGGCCTTGTGCCCTTCAGTATCGGTCAATTTTGTACCGTCCATTTCCCGATCAGCCTTTGATGTACCGGAACCAATCCTTCGTGGCGTCGGCGATGGTTCCTGTAGTCCATACCGGTGCATCACGCCAATAGTCGAGATTTTGCAAAAGCCGGGCCACGCCTTCCTCGATGCTCACCCGCGGGGCCCAGCCCAGTTCCGTCGTGATCCGGGTGATGTCGGCGAAGGTGCAGTCGGGTTCCCCGGGGCGTTTGGGGATGTATTCGACCTTGTCCGTGCCGATCAGTTCCACCAGCCGGTTCACAGACACCGTGCCGCCGCTGCCGACATTGTAGATCCGGCCGGTGCGCCCCTTGTCCGCCGCCGTCAGAAAGGCGGAAACGACATCGCTGACATAGGTGAAGTCGCGGGTCTGGGTTCCGTCGCCGACGATGGTGATGGGCTTGCCCGCCAGCTTCTGCGCCAGGAAGACGCCGAACACGGCACCATAGGTGCCACTGGTGCGGGCGCGGGGACCATACACGTTGAAAAGGCGCAAGCTGACCACCGGCAAGTCATAGAGCATGGCCCAATGCAACAGCAGCTGCTCGCCCAGGTTCTTGGTCAGGGCGTAGGGGTAGCGCGGATCGATGGCCGCGTCCTCCCCCGTGGGATAGTGGGCGGGAATGCCATAGCAGGAGCTGGAGGCCGCATACATGACCCGGCGCACCCCCGCAGCCCGCGCCGCCTCCGCCACGGCGAAGCAGCCGTTGACGTTGGCATCATAGTAGGTCGCCGGATTCTGGACGGACGGCACGATGTCGGCCATCGCCGCCAGGTGGAACACCCGGCTCGCGCCCTTGATGACGTCGCGCATCAGCGCGCGGTCGGCCACGTCGCCCTCGACAAAGCGCAGGGCGGGATTTTCCCGATGCTGGGCAAGATTTGCCAGGCGGCCCACGGCCAGGTTGTCCACCGCCACCACCTGCCGGCCGGCGGCCAGCAGGGCGTCGATCAGGTGGCTGCCGATGAAACCGGCGCCGCCGGTGACGACGTCGAAGCTGTGATCGGACATGGTTCTTGTTCCTGTCAGTCTAGGCGAAGGAAGGGGGCTGGGCGAAGGGAGGGGCGCCTCACGCCCCGGTCAATCGTTTCAGGGCGGCCACCACCCGGTCGACGTCGCCATCCGTCATGGCGGGAAACAGTGGCAGGGAAAGACAGGCGCGGTACCAGCCATCAGCGCCCGGCAGGTCCAGGTCGCCATAGCGGGCCCGGTAGTAAGGCTGACGGTGCACGGGGATATAGTGCACCTGGGTGCCGACGCCGAGGTCGCGCAGCCGGGCCATGGCGGCGGCGCGGTCCATGCCCAGCGCGGCGAAGTCGATCAGCGCGACATACAGGTGCCAGGCCGGCTCTCCGCCGCTGCGGCCCGCAGGGCGAATCGCGGGGGCCAGGTGGGCCAGACGCTCGTCATAGCGCGCCACCATTTCCGCCCGCCGGCGGGCGAAGCGATCGAGCTTGCCCAGTTGGCTCAGGCCCAGGGCGGCATGGATGTCGGTCAGGCGGTAGTTGTACCCCGGCTCCGGCATCTCATAGTACCAGGGATTGGCACCGCCGCTGGCGGCCAAGGCCGAGTCCCTGTCCTGGAACGCCGCCGCGTCGCGCACCATGCCGTGGCTGACGAAGCGGCGCAGGGCCAGGGCCAGCCCGTCGTCGTTGGTCGTGACCATGCCGCCCTCGCCGGCCGCGATGGTCTTGACCGGATGGAAGGAGAAGCAGGCCATGGCCGACCGGTCGCAGGCGCCGATGGCAACCAGCTCTCCGGCCCGCGTGGCTCTGCGGCTGCCCACGGCGTGGCAGGCGTCCTCGATGATGGCCAGCCCATGATCCGCCGCCGCATCGGCCAGGGCGTCCATGTCCGCCGCCTGTCCGGCCAGGTGCACGGGCGCCAGGGCCCGCACCCGCCATCCCCGCGCCTTGGCCCGGGCGATGGCGGCCTCGGCATGGGGGCGGCCCATCAGGCCGGTTTCGGCATCGACATCGGCGAAGGCCACCTCCGCCCCGCAGTAGCGGGCGGCGTTGGCGGTGGCCAGGAAGGTGACGCTGGGCACCACGACGGCGTCGCCAGGCCTGAGGTCGAGCGCCATGCAGGCCAGGTGCAGCGCGGCGGTGCCATTGGCGCAGGCGACCGCCTGCCGCGCGCCCACCGCCTGGGCGAAGGCCTGCTCGAACCGGGTGACGGTGGGACCCTGGGTCAGCCAGTCGCCGCGCAGGACGGCGGTGACGGCGGCGATGTCGTCCTCGTCGATGGCCTGGCGGCCATAGGGAAGGAATGGCGTCGCCCCCGGCTTGGGGAACTGCGGCGGGTCGGCGGCCATCACGGGTTCTGCAGCAGGGCCGCCAGCCGTTCGGACGTCAGCCAGTCGGTGTTGCTGTCGCTGCGATAACTGAAGCCGTCCGGCACCGGTTGGGTGCCCAGATCCACATAGGCTTGACGCTGCCACCAGTTGAAGGCCGGTTCGATGACATAGCGGTCGTCCATCTCGAAGGTCTGGCGGCTGTCATCCTCCGTGATCATGACCTCGTGCAATTTTTCGCCGGGACGGATGCCGATGACCCTCTGCGGCAGGCCGGGCGCCATGCAGGACGCCAGGTCGGCCACCCGCATGCTGGGGATCTTGGGCACGTAGATTTCCCCGCCCTGCATCATGGCGAAGCACGACGCGACGAACTCCACCCCGTGCCGCAAGGTGATCCAGAAGCGCGTCATGCGGTCATCGGTGATGGGCAGTTCCGTCGCCCCCTCGCCGATCAGCTTGCGGAACAGGGGGATGACGCTGCCGCGCGACCCCACCACGTTGCCATAGCGCACGACGGAAAAGCGGGTGCCGACCGACCCCGACAGGTTGTTGGACGCCACGAAGATCTTGTCGGAAGCCAGCTTGCTGGCGCCATACAGGTTGATGGGGCTGGCGGCCTTGTCGGTGGACAGGGCGATGACCTTGCGCACGCCGGCGGCCAAGGCCGCGTGCACCACGTTTTCGGCACCGTAAACGTTGGTGCGGATGCATTCGATGGGGTTGTATTCGGCGGTGGGCACATGCTTCAGCGCGGCGGCGTGGACGCAATAGTCCACCTCGCGCATCGCCAGTTCCAGCCGGGTCCGGTCGCGCACATCACCGATGAAGAAGCGCAGCACGCCCTCATGCGCCGTGCCCAGCTGCTGCTGCATCTCGTACTGTTTGAACTCATCGCGGGAGAAGATGATGATCCGGCGGGGTTTGGCGTTATCCAGCAGGAAACGGACGAACTGGCGGCCGAAGGAACCGGTGCCCCCGGTGATCAGGATGGAGGCGCCGTTGAAATCGGCCAGGGCCGACTTGAGGAATTTCGACGTCATGTCTGCTCCCACCGCCGCCGGGACCGTTCCCCCCCGGCTTGCAATAACATCCTTACACACCGGCGCTGCCAAAACAGGCGCGTTCCAGCCGGGCTGAACGGCCGTCGTGGGGGGGCTTCGCCTATTCCGGCCTTTACCCGACCATTTCCGTCGGCCGTTCCCGTCCGATTGTACAACGTCGGCGAAGCGCCTCCGCCCGACGCGCGCCGGGAGTATAGCGCCAACACGGCTGCAAGTATCAACAATCTGTGTGATTTATGTAACCCCGCCACAACTGCTATCCTTATGGTGTGGTTACACGGGTGGCCCGCGCGCCGTTAAGGCGGATGCCGGCGGTTCGTCCTCGGAACAATGTTCCTGACAGGTGAAGACATGGTCCAAGGCGGGACCGGCAAGGGGGCGGCGGGCAGGGGCGCGGGGGGCCAAACCATCGGCGCCTTGCTGGCCCAGGCCATGGATCGGCATCGCGCGGGCGACCCGGCTGGGGCGGAGGCGCTGTACCGGCGCGTCCTGGCGCTGGATGCCGGTCAAACGGACGCCTTGAATCTGTGTGGCGTGGCCTGCCACCAGCAAGGCCGGACGGCGGAGGGGCGGGCGCTGCTGGAACGGGCCTTGGCCCGACGGCCCGACGATATCGGTATCCTGGAAAATCTGGGACTGCTGCTGGTGGAACAGGGGGCGGACGATGAGGCCCTGCCGATCCTGCGGCGCGCGGTGCGTCTGGCCCCCCGGTCGGTTTCGGCCTGGAGGTCGTTGGCCCAGGCGGGGCGGCAGTTGCACGACAGCGCCCTGATGATGGCGGCGTACAAGGCGCTGCTCGACATCGACCCGCGGCAGGTGGACACCTTGCTCGGGCTCGGCGACCTCTTGCGCCTGGTGGGGGAGCCCGAAGAAGCGGAGGTGATGGCCAGGAAGGCCCTGGCGCTGGAGCCGGGACACGTTGGCGCCTTGCTGAACCTGGGCACGGCACGCCAATGGCAGGGGGACATGGTGGGGGCGGAGGCCGCGTTCACTGGCGTCCTGGACCGCGCCCCCGGCAACCCGATCGCTCACTGGGATCGAAGCCTGGTAAGGCTGGCCCAAGGCAAGCTGGAGGAGGGGTGGGCGGACTACGCCTATCGTTTCGAAGCCGGAATCGTTAAGCCGAATCGTCATGTCGGCCGCTCCCGTTGGCAGGGTGACGCCTTATGCGGCCGCCGCCTGTTGTTATGGCGGGAGCAAGGGCTGGGGGATGAGATCATGTTCTCAGCCCTCTATGTCCCCGCCATCCGCGCGGCCCTGGCGCAGGGCGGAGGCAGCGTGGTCATCGATACCGAACCGCGTCTGGTCGGGCTGATGACGGGCTACCTGCGTCAAGCCTTGGCCGAAGGCGGTCCATCCGACGCCTTGGACCGGGCGGAGGTGCGGGCCGATGGGGTGGGGGGGGACGACTTCGACGTGCACGCGCCCGCCGGCGACCTGCCAATCCTGTTCGCCGGCCATCTCGCCGTCTTCGCTGGTCGGGATCGAGGATGGTTCACGGCCGATACCGCCGCCGTGGCCGACTGGCGCCGCCGTCTGGCGGATTTGGGGCCCGGCCTGAAAGTAGGAATCTGCTGGACGTCCGGCATGCGCGGCCTGCATCGCGATGCCAACTATCTGGAACTCGTGGGTTGGGCGCCGCTGTTGGACGTGCCCGGCATCGTCTGGATCGATCTGCAATACAACGACGTCACGGCGGAGCGGGCCGCCGCCGCGGCCCAGGGGATGCCGGTACCGCATCGTTTCGCCAACCTGGATCAACGCGACGATATCGAGGGTGTCGCCGCCCTGCTATCCGCCCTGGACCTGGTCATCAGCGCCCCGACCTCGGTCGGGGAATTGGCCGGCGCCCTGGGGGTGCCGACCTGGCGTGTCGAACTGGGGGCGGACTGGTCCATGTTGGGCACATTCGTACGCCCGTGGTATCCCGCCATGCGCATCTTCGCCGGCCCCATTCCCGAGGCCTTGGAGGCGACGCGCGCCGCTTTGGTTTCACTAGTTGATTGCGACATCAAAACGAGTTCGATCGCCGCCCACCCCACCCCCACCCCCACCCCTATACCCGCCGTCGCGCTTTCCGCGCTGGCGCCGCCCACGCTGGCCGAGGCGTATGACCTGATGGCCGCCGGCCATACCGCCGAGGCCGCCGCCGCGTTCGCGGCGCTGGCGCGGCCGACCGGCCAACCGCGGGCCATTCGCGCCCAGGCCCTGCACCTTCTGGGGCTGGCTCGTTTCCATCTGGGTGACGGCGATGGCGCCGTGGACGCCCTTGAACAGGCGTTGTCGCTGCTGCCGCCGGAACAGTCGGCGATGCCGGCCAACAACCTGGGCAACGTCCTGCTGCATCTCGGCCGGCCCCAGGCGGCCGAGCGGGCTTACCGTCTGGCCTTGACCCATGACCCCAGCCTGGTGGCGGCGGCGTCCAACCTGGGCGTCGCGCTGCGGGAGCAGGGGGACCTGCCCGGCGCCGAGGAGGCGTTGAGGCGGGCCTTGGGCCTGGAGCCAGACCGGGCGGAGACGCTGGTGAACCTGGCGGGCGTGATGACGGCGCGGGGGGAAGAGGTCCAGGGCGAGGAGCTGGCGCGGCGAGCGGTGGCGCTGGCGCCGGATTTGGCGCACGCCCATGGCAATGTCGGTACGGCGCTGGTGGCGCAGGGCCGCCTGGCGGAGGCGGAGCCCTGGTTCGCCGCAGCCCTGGCCCGGGATCCGGACCAGCCCCTGGCCCGTTTCAACATCGGGCTGGCCCAGTTGGCACGGGGGGAATTGGCGGCGGGCTGGCGGGGATATGGGCATCGCATCGCGGCACGGGCCCGCGAGATGCCGCCGTTACCGGCCCCGATCTGGCGGGGGGATGATCTGGCGGGCCGCACCCTGCTGGTGCGGCGTGAGCAGGGCCTGGGCGATGAATTGCTGTTCGCCAGCCTCTATCCTGATCTGATCAGTTCCAGCGGCGCGGGGCGGGTGGTGATCGACTGCGACCCGCGCCTGGCCCGGCTGTTCGCCCATGCCTTCCCCGGCGCGATGGTCGCACCGGGTGGCCTGACCCCCGATGGCCATTCCGCCCCCATGGCGGACGCGGCCGTGGATGCGGGCGACCTGCCTGGCCTGCTGCGGCCCACGCTGGGCCACTTCCGCACCACGCCGCCCGCCTACCTCACCGCCGATCCGGTATTGGCCGACCACTGGGCGGGTCGTCTGGCCTCGCTGGGTGGCGGCCTCAAGGTGGGCCTGTGCTGGCGCAGTGGCCTGATGGCGGAAGGACGGCGGGCGCTATACCCGCCGCTGGACGAGTGGGCGCCCCTACTGCGGCTGCCCGGCATCCGGTTCATCACCCTGCAGTATGATCAACAGGCGGCCGAAGCGGAAATCGCGGCGATCGAGGGCCGCCTCGGCGTGCGCATCCATCGCTGGCCCGACCTTGATTTGCGTGATGACCTGGACGCCGTCGCCGCCCTCATGGCCGGCCTGGATCTGGTCGTCACCGCCGGCACCGCCGTGTCTGAACTGGCGGGGGCGCTGGGGGTGCCGTGCTGGCGCCTGGGCACCACCGCCGAATGGACGCGCCTGGGCAGCGGCACCCGGCCGTGGTTCCCGTCGCAATGCGCCTTCTTCCCGCCGCAAGGTTGCGTCGTCGGCGCCGTGCTACCGCACCTGGCGCGGCGGCTGGCGGATCTCAGCCAGCCGATATCACCGGCCTGGGCCCGTGACGGGGCCGTTTCCCGCACGCCAGAGCAGTTGTTCCTGGACGGCCTTGCTGCCCGCGACCAGGGGGATGTGGATGGGGCGGTGAATCGCCTGGGCCGTGCGGCTGACGCCGGGCACGGCGGCGCGCTGGCGGCGCTGGCCGGCCTGTTGCGGCGACAGGAGCGCTGGGCGGAGGCGGCGGACCGCTATCGCCAGATGCTGGCGGCCGGCCCAGACAATGTCGATGCGCTGTCAGGTTTGGGCCTGGCCCTGTTGGGCCAGGGCCAGGGCGGTGACGCCCTGCGCTGCCATGACCGGGCCCTGCACCTGGCCCCGGATCGGGCCATCCTTCATGCCAATCGCGGGCTGGTGCTGGCGGCGCTGGGGGATAAGGCGGGCGCGGCCGAGGCCCAGCGCCGCGCCACGGTGGCCGATCCCGCCTGGGTTGGTGGGTGGGTGAACCTGGGCGTGGCCCTGATGGCGCTGGAACAGCCGGACGCGGCGCGGGCGGCGTTTGACCACGCTCTACGACTGGCGCCGGAAGAAGCGGCGGCGCATGTCGGCCTGGCCAATCTTCACATGTTGCTCCGCCGGCCCGATCTGGCCGTCCCCCATTTGCGCGCGGTGCTGGCGTGCCAACCGGATAACGCCGACGCGCATCTGAACCTGGGTCTGGCGATGTCGGACTTGCGCCGGCCGGCGGAGGCCCGCGCGCAATACGCCAAAGCCCTGACGTTGCGACCCGGCTGGGCGACAGCGCGCTGGAACCAGGCGCTGGCGGCGCTGGAGGCGGGGGATCTCGCCACCGGCTGGCGCGACTATCCCGCGCGTTTCGGTACGGCCGACATTCCCCCCCGAGGCGACCTGGCGCTACCGGCCTGGACCGGCGAGGACCTGCGGGGGCGGGCCCTGCTGGTCTGGGCGGAACAGGGATTGGGCGACGAAATCCTGTTCGCCAGTTGCCTGCCGGATCTGGTGCGGTGGCTGGGCGCCCGGTCCTGCCGGCGCCTGGTGGTGGAGCTGGACGCGCGCTTGGCGGGCCTGGTCGCGCGTGCTCTTGCCCCCCTGGCACCGGCGGGCATGGCGGTGGAGGTGCGGGGGCGCACCGACACGCCGCGTGATGCCGATGTCCATGTGCCCTTGGGGGGGCTGCCGGCGCTGCTGCGTCGTCGGCTGGCGGACTTTCCGGTGGACGGTGCCCCCTGGCTGCGGCCGGACGCGGACCGGGTGGCACTATGGCGCGATCGCCTGGCGGCCCTGGGGCCCGGCCTGAGGGTGGGCCTGTGCTGGCGCAGCGGCCTGCGCACCCTGGCGCGCGAGGGCCTTTACCTCAGCCTGGCCCAACTGGCCCCGCTTCTGTCCGTGCCCGGCGTCCATTTCGTCGTGCTGCAATATGATGCCCGGGCGGGCGACACCGCGGCGGAAATCGCGGCCCTGTCCGCGGCCACCGGCGTGGTGCTGCACCTCTGGGACGATTTGGACCTGCGCGACGACCAGGACGACGTCGCCGCGCTCATGGCGGGCCTCGATCTGGTCATCTCCGCCGGCACGGCGGTGGGGGAGATGTCGGCGGCGCTGGGCGTGCCCACCTGGCGGTTCCAGCACCGGCCCAATTGGTCCAACCTGGGGACGGGCACCCGTCCCTGGTTTCCGGCCCAGCGGCTGTGGCTGTCGGAAGACCGTCCGTTGTCGACGGTGGTGGAACCGATGCGCGCCGCCCTGGCTGACTTGCTCGTCGCGAAGGTGGCGGTCGCCGATGTCACGGCGATGCTGGAGGCCGGAATGGCGGCTCACCGCGCCGGTGACATGGCGGCGGCGGCGGCCTCATACCGCCAGGTGCTGGAGCAGCGACCGGATGATGCCGATGCCTTGCATCTGTTGGGCCTGGTGACGGTCCAGGAGGACCGGCTGGATGACGGGATCGCTCTGCTGCGCCGGGCTGTGGCGGTCGATCCCGCCTTCGCCCAGGCGTACAACAGTCTGGGCAGCGCGCTGCTGACCAGGGCGGATATCCAGGGCGCCATCGCCGCCTTCACCCGGGCCATCGACCTGCAGCCGGATTATGCGGAGGCATGGGGCAACTTGGCCGGCGTCCACAACCAGTTGAACGACCGGCGTGCGGCTTTGGACGCCGCCGACCGGGCACTGGCGCTTCGTCCCGGCTACGTCAAGGCCATGGTCGAAAAGATGCACGCCCTAGCCAACTCGGGCGATACCGCCGGTGCGCTGGCCGTGGCCCGGGCCGCCGTCGCCCTTGAGGAAAGTCCCTTCACGCTGACCAACCTGGGCCTGGCGCTGGTGGCGCAAGACAAGTCGGACGAGGCCCGGGAACAGCATGAACGTGCTCTCGCCCTTGATCCGAACTATGCCGAGGCCGCCAACAATCTGGGCATGGCCTGGTTGAACCATGGGGGCCCCATAGGATGCGCCGGTGCTCGCGCGGCGTTCCAGCGGGCGCTGGCGGCCCGGCCCGATTTCGCGGCGGCGCGGTTCAACCTCTCCTTGCTGGACCTGGCGGAAGGGCACCTGGAGGCTGGCTGGGCCGGGCAGCAGGCGCGCTTCGCGGCCGGCCAGGCGCTACCGGACCGCCGCTTTTCCCTGCCGCTTTGGCGCGGGGAGGCGCTGGGGCGGCGGCGCCTGCTGGTCTGGCGCGAACAGGGCCTGGGCGATGAACTGCTGTTCTCCAGCCTCTACCGTGACCTGATCGCCGCCCATTCCCAGGCGTCTTTCGTCCTGGAGTGCGATTCCCGGCTGACGGGCTATTTCACCCGGGCTTTCGTTCCCGCCGGCGACACTCGCGTGATGGTGGTGCCCGACTTCACCACGGCGCAGGCGGTGGGCGCCGACCTGCACATCCCCGCCGGCAGCTTGCCCCAGTTGTTGCGCGGCCGCCTGGCCGACTTCACCGGCCAGCCCTATCTCACGGCCGAGCCGGCGCGCCTGGCCTTCTGGCGCGCGCGCATCAATGCGCTGGGCCCGGGCTTGCGCGTGGGCCTGTGCTGGCAGAGCTTGGTGCGCGACCTTGGCCGTGACAAGGCCTACACCCGGCTGGTCGATTGGCGGCCGCTGTTGCGACTGCCCGGCATCATTCCGGTGATCCTGCAATATGGCGAGGTCGAGGATGAGGTGCGGGCCGTGGAGACAGCGTTGGGCATCCCCCTGCATCGCTGGGCGGATACGGACCTGCGCCGGGATTTGGAAGCGGTGGGCGCCCTGATGTCCTGCCTGGACCTGGTCATCACCGCCCCGACGTCGGTGGGGGAGATGGCGGGCGCCTTGGGCGTGCCGGTCTGGCGCGTGGGCACCCGCATGGATTGGTCCATGCTGGGAACGGCGGTGGTGCGCCCCTGGTTCAGCGCCATGCGCGTGGTCCCGGTCCCTTGGGGTGGCTTCGCTGACGATACGGTGCTTCCCGTGCTCCAGGAACTGTGCCGGCTGCGTGATTTGCCGGTATCAACCGCCCCCGTCTCTACCATCCCCGTGCTGCCACCGCCTCCGGCCGCACCCTCCCGGTCGGAGGCGGTGCTGGCCGACGCCGTGGCGCGTCATCAGACGGGCGATGCGGCGGGCGCGCTGCCCCTTTACCGCGCGGTGCTGGATATCCAGGCGGATCAGCCGGTCGCGTTGCACCTCCTGGGGTTGGCGCTGACGCAGCTGGGCCGGGCGGAGGCGGGTTTGCCCTTCCTGCGACGGGCCGTGGCCCTGGCGCCCGACTACGCCGCGGCCCAGTGCAACCTGGGCAACACGTTGCAGTCCCTGGGCCGGCCGGCGGAGGCGGAGGGCTGCTATCGCCAGGTGCTGGCCACCGAGCCGGACCGCCCCGACGTGCTGACCAACCTGGGCAACGCCTTGCTGGCCCAAGGGCGGGCGGACGCCGCGGTGGCGTGTCAGCGGCGCGCATTGGAATTGGCCCCCGATCTGGCCGCGGCGGCATCCAATCTGGGCACGGCCCTGTTGGCTCTGGACCAGCCGGCGGCGGCCAAGGCGGCTTTCCGCCGGGCGCTGGGCGGTGTCTACAACGCCGCCGCCGTGCTGGCGGCCCCGGAACCCGCGGTCATCGACGCGCTGTGCGGCATGGGCGAGGCCTTGCGTCTGGCCGGCGACCCGCTGGCCGCGCTCCCATGGCTGGATCGGGCCGTGGCCCTGGCACCCGACCAGGCGACGGTTTGGAACAATCGGGGCCGTTGCCTGGGTGATCTGGGGTTGCTGCCCGCGGCCGTGGACAGCTACAGCCGGGCGGTCGATCTCGACCCCACCCTGGCCACCGCCCACTTCAACCGGGGGCTCGTCGACCTGACAGCCGGCACCCTGGCCCGGGGCTGGCAAGGGTACGCCTGGCGTTTCGCGGCGGCGGGCAAGCAGGCGGTTCCCCGATTCGATCGCCCGGCCTGGCGGGGGGAGAACCTGCGCGGCCGAAGCCTGCGGGTATGGCGCGAACAGGGCCTGGGTGATGAACTGCTGTTCGCCAGCCTCTATCCCGCCCTGGCGGCGCGGGCGGCGGCGGAGGGGGCCACCGCCGTTTCCATCGAATGCGATCCCCGTCTGGCGTCGCTGTTTGAACGCAGTTTCCCCAGTCTGCGCATCCTGCCCATGCCCCCCGGGCGGCAGGGATCATCCGGACTGGAGGCGGCGGGGGCCGACATGGTGATCGCAGCCGGGGATCTGGCCGGCCACCTGGCGCCCACCCTGGCCGGATTTGCCGCCGGCCGGATTGGGTCGGGACCAGGCTATGTCCTGCCCGATCCGGCGCGCGTGGCCCGTTGGCGGGACCGGCTGGCGGCTTTGGTGCCGGGGCCGGCCCTGATCGTGGGCATCGCCTGGCGTTCAGGCCAGCTCGGCGCCGAGCGGTCGCGGGCCTATTCCACCCTGGATCAGTGGCGCTCCGTGCTGGGTTTGCCGGGCGTGATGGCGGTCAGCCTGCACTACCAGCCGGCGGAGGAGGAGATCGCGGCCCTGAAACGCGATACCGGGCTCATCCTGCACCGCTTCCAGGACGCCGACCTGCGCGACGACCTGGAAACGGCGGCGGCGCTGACGGCGGCCTGCGACCTGGTGATCAGCCCCGCCACCTCGGTGGGGGAGTTGGCCGGGGCGGTGGGTACGCCCTGCTGGCGCTTCGCATCGCGCGATTGGACGACGCTGGGGACAAGGGTCCGGCCCTGGTTTCCCGCCCAGCGGCTGGTCGCGCTGGAGGATTACGGCGACCCTGAAGGTGTGCTGGCGCCCCCTGAAGGCGCGCTGGCGGCCATGGCCGCCGCCCTGCGCCGCCTTCGTGCGACCTAGATCGGCAGGTCAGCGCCCGGCTGGGATGTCCCATTCCTGAAGGGTGCGGCTGGGGCTGTCGCCGTCGTCGAAGCCGTGGATGACCACGTGGGTGCGGCCGCTGCGATAGGCCCAGACCTCCGCCCAGGCGTACATCCGGTCCACCGCCTGCGTGCCGCCGGCCTTGACCGCGGCCAGGGGCGATCCACCGGACCCGATGATCACCTGCCAGGCATGGCCGCCGGCGTCCTTGGTGGGTTGCCAGGCGTGGAAGATGTGCTCATGGCCGCAAAAATACGTGGCGTGATGGCGCTCGATGGACTGCCAGAAGGCGTCGCGCAGGGCCACATCGCCGGCGTCCAGGCCGGTTTCCTTCTCGACCTTTTCCACCTTGCCGTCCTTGGCCACGGGGAAATCGTAGCCGTAGGCCATCTTGTGGCCGAAAACGAAGATATGGGTGGCGCCGCGCGCCTCGGCCGCCGCGAAATCGGCCTCCAGCCAGGCCACGGGCGCCGTGCCGTCGGCGCCGCTGGGGTCGGTGTTGATGACGGCGATATGCACGGGGCCGGCGTCGAAGCTGTAGGTCAGCTGGCGCTGGTCGCTGGTGATGCGGTCGGTGCCGGGGGCGGGGGGGTTGTCCACCGACCAGTGGGTGGCGGGCACGCCGGTCAGGCGCTGCCATAGGGCGGTGTCCAGCACCAGATCGCCCACATTGGCCCGCCAGGCGCCCTCGTTGGCGGGGTTGGCCAGCTTCAGCGTCTTGCCGTCCGGCTGCTTGACCTTGCTTTCCGTCTCATGATTGCCGGCCACGGGCAGGACGTAGGTGCCGGCCTCCATCAGCGGCGCCATCATGCCCCGCCAGTAGGCGTATTCGCGGTCCAGCAGCGCGCGGTCCTGGGTGTAGCCCATGACCATGTCACCCAGGAAAAGGAAGGCCTGGGCGTGGGCGGCTTCCACCTCGCGGTTGATGCGGGCCAGCTGCCGGGTCGCCTGCAGGAAGGGCGCGTCATGGATGGTCAGGCGCGGGTCGTCCGGGTCCTGCCGGCTGTCGCCCACGGTGGCGAAATGGAAGACGACCGGGTCGTCGGCCGCCGGGGCGGCGTGGGCGATGCCGGTCGCGGAACCGAGCAGGCAGGCGCCGGCAAGGGCCAGCAGGCGAAGGCGGCGGGACATGGCGATGCATCCTGGAAAAGGGAAGGGAGGGGACGGCGAGGGGCCATCCCCCTCCGGTTGGCGCTACGTTCAGTATTTGACCTGGATGGTGCCCTGGATTTGGCGCCCGGCCTGGAAGGTGTAGAGGCCGCCGCCGTAGGAGGTGATGGCCCGGTCGTTGGCCAGATTGAACGCCGCCAGCTTCAGCCGCACCAGACCGAAATCATACGACAGGGAGACGTCGGTGGTGGTGTAGGCCGGGATTTCCCAGGCCTGGCCCGGGGTCAGGAAGGTGCCATCGGCGGTGGTGGTGGCGGTGCCGCCGTTGTAGGACACCACCTGGCGGCCCACCTGCTTGCGGCTGAGGGTGAATTGCCAGGGGCCCTGGTTGAACAGCATGCCGATGGCGTCCGTCCATTTTGGCACCTTGGTCAGGCCCTGGTGGGCCGTCAAGTCCTTGGCGGCGTTGATGGAGGCATTGGCGAAGAAGGTCACGCCGTTGTCGAAGCTGTAGGCCGCCTGGCCCTCCACGCCGCTGTACCGGGCGTTGCCGGCGTTGACGTAATATTGGCCGGTGGGATCGGCCACCGACAGGTTGGTGACGTCGATGCGGTAGATGTCGGCGTCGACCGTGACGTTGTCGCGGCTCCACACCGTGCCCAGCTGGTAGTTGGTGGTCTCCTGCGGCTTCAGCGCGTTCAGGTTCAGATTGTTGACATACAGGGTGGACAGGGAGGGGATCAGGAAGCCGGTGGCGTACTGGGCGTACACCGCCAGTTCTGGCGTGATCTTGTAATTGGCGGTCAGGAACTTCAGCGTCTTGTCATAGACGTTGTCGCCGTGCAGCGGCCCGCGGGTGAAGCCGGATACGCCGCTGTTCTCCATGGCGGCGTCAACCGTGCGGTCGAAGTTGACGTACTTGACACCGGGCGTGATGGTCAGCCGGTCGATGGGCCGCAGTTCGAAATCGGCGAACACCTGGTACTGGAACCAGGAGCTGTTCTCCAGCGTCTTGACGTTGGAGACGTTGGCCACCGTCGGTTTGGTCAGGCTGGAATATTTCAGGTCGTCGATGCCCTGCGTCAGGTCCTGCAGCAGGTTGTGCCGGTCGGTGCTGGAAGTCTCGGCCAGCCCACCCACCTTCAGGGTACCGAAGGACCAGTCCTTGTTGCCACGCAGGATGTCGCCGAAGACGCGGTAACGGTTACCTTTGCTGTAGCCGCCGATGTCGGTCTTGGGCAACGTCTTATTGCCGGGGGCCGATGTGTTGGTGGCACCCACCAGGCCGGTGACGTCGTTCACCGATTCCGTCTGGTTGGAATAGAAGTTGGTGTAGGCGTCGTTGTCGATGCTGTAGCCGTCGCCCAGGTCGCCCTTCAGGTTGATATAGTCGAAGTCCGTGGATTTACGCTGCTGGTTATATTTGTAGTAATGCTCGTCCTTCGGATTGTCGTTCAGGGCGAAATCCTTGCCGTAGGCCAGGACTTGGGCCCAGGTTTCGCCAGGGCCGGCGTCGGACTGGTAGAAGTGGGTGCGGTTGTGGGTGGCGAACAGCGTGGCCTGCCACGTCTCGCTGATGGGCAGCTGGATCTTGATCAGCTGGTTCTGCGCTTCGCCGCTGGAAAAGCTCAGCTCGCCATCCGACTGGCGCTCATCGAAGTTCAGCAGGACCTTGGCCCCGCCCAGGTCGTCCAGCTTGCCGGTCTGGAGGGTCGACACGAAGTTGTGGGTGTTGAACGAGCCGAAGGTGACCTTCTGCGACAGCCCGAAGGTGTCGTCCACCGTGGGCGAGAAATAGTGGATGGCGCCGCCGAAATTGGCCTGGCCCAGGTCCCCCGCCGCCCCGGGGCCACGGTCCACCACGGCGGACCCGATGGTCGATGCGGGGAAGTACGAGGCCGGATGGTGCGTCGGGTCGTTGGTGTCGCCGAACGCCATGCCGTCATAGGTGATGTTGAACTGGCCATCGGCGAAGCCGCGCAGGGTGACCTTGTTGGTCTCGCCCACGCCGCCGCCATTGGACGCGATGCCGCCGATGCTGGGGGCGATCAGCACCGTGGTGGTGATGTCACCTGTCTCCGGTGTCGCCTGCTCGATGTACCGGCGGCTGATGATGGATTTCGGCTGGCTTTGGTCCAGCGACGCCTTGACCGGCGCTTCCGCCGCCGCGCGGTTCTTCTCCGCCTCGATCAGGATGGTCTCGACATCCACGCCTTCCGACCCGGTGCCGGCGGTAGACCGGCCGCCAGCGCCGTTGGACGTATCCGGTGCCGGCGCATCCGGGGTGTTGGCCGGGCTGGCGTCAGCCGCCCAGGCGCCGCTGCCGGCCCAGACCATACCCACGGCACTGCCTGTCAGTAGAGCGTGGCGCAAAAGGCGATGATTTTTTTTGATTTTACTAAACATTTTCCGGCTCCCCCATGAAAAACGTGGCGCTTCACTAGGTTTGGCGCTGTGGGGGTGCACGTTAAATTTTGGTTTATGGATTATTACAGAGTGATTACACGAGAAGAAATAAACATGTGGGGGCGGGAGTTAACGGCCTCGTTATAGATTAAAGATTTCGTTAGTTTCAGGGTCGTTTGCCGCCGGGCGGCGCGGAAACACTTGCCATGCCATCGGCGCAATGCCCGTACAGCACCGAATTCATGGCCATGGTTTGGGCGATGGGGCCACGATTATTGAGAATGAGGCGCAAAGTCTTTCCGATCCGCTGCGCCACTATGACGCAGGGGGGCGGGCGTGCGGGGTCAGCGGGTCAGGATGTTGCCGGCCTCGAACAGGCCCAGGATGTGACGGGCCCGGACGTCCCAGGTGTGGTGGATCGCGGCCTGTCGGAATCCGGCCCGTGCCACGGTCCCCAGGGTGGCTGGATCCGCCAGGGCGGTCGTGATGCGGTCGGGCAGGGTGTCCAGGGCGCCCCAGCGATAGAACAGCATGTCGCGCCCGTCGGCATAATGCCGGTCGTAATAGCGGCTGGTGTCGGACACCACGGCCGCACCATTGATCTGGGCCGCGAACACCCGCTCATGCCCGCCGGAGACGAAGTTGTTGTTGCTGTTCAGCACCAGGCGCGTGCGGCGCAGCAGGCCCAGCGTTTCCTCGAAACTGCCTTCGCCCCGCCAGTCGAAGGCGGGGAAGGGGCGCCCTTCCCACCCTTTGCCGTAGACCACCAGCCGCACGCCGGCGGCGTTCAGCGTTTCCAGCAGACGGTGCCGGCGGTAGGCCTCGACATACTGGTAGACCTCCCGTGACTTGCGGATCAGCTGGATGCGGCTGGCGGGGGGCAGGCTGACGTCCCGGGCGGCCAGAACCTGGTCGATGGCGTCCTCAAGGGCCAGGGTGTCATGGCTGAGCGCCAGGTCGGCGGCATCATCGAACAGGGTGGTGACGAAGTTGCGCTCGGCCCCCCGCCAGCGCCGGTCGGGGGCGCCGCGATAGGTGCCGGTGAACAGCAGCGGAATGTCGCGTCGTTCCGCCCAGTCGTGGAACAGCGCGGCCTCGTCCGGCATGGCGGGGGGGATGCTGGTGTTGGCGCCGGGCGGCATCAGCGACAGCGCCGCGAAATGCCCGGCCGGGAAGCCGTCCCGCACCAGCGCCACATGGGTTTCATCCAGGAAGCTGACGATGAAACGGCGATCCATCCTGGTTTCCAGCCGCTCCCACAAATGCACCGGGTGGTCGACATGCAGGGTGATGAACAGGCTGTCGGCGGCGTCGTACAGCGATCCTTCGCCCGCGCGTAGGTCCACCCCCATGCTGTTCAGGGCGTAGAAGAACTGGACGGGCCGGGCCAGTGCGGCGTTCAGCCGCGCCACGCCGTCGGTGGCCGCCAGATCCACGACGATGGCCTCGTGCCCCAGCGCCGCGAAGGCCGTGGCCAGCTGGTCGATGTGCAGCCGAAGCGAGCCGTACTGCGACTGGCCCTTGAACAGAACGATACGCATTGCCCTTCCCCCGGGGCGTCAGGCCCCTGGTGCCTAAGGTGCCCCAGCCGGCATCACGGCGCCAGCTTTGCCCGCCATCGGCCGGGCGGTCATGAATCGGTAATCAATATGTCGCCGTGTCTTCAAGTGGATGGCGTAACGGACGGCTTTCGCAATCACTGCTGGATGATCGCCTTATGAGCATGGTGAGCCGCCGCCGGGCCCTGTCGCTGTTGCTGTTGGGGGCCACCGCGCCCCTGGCCTTGGGCATGCGCCACGCCGGCGCGGCGACGGGCGCCGCCGCCGTCGCCTTCCGTCACGGTGTGGCCAGCGGCGACCCCCTGGCCGACCGCGTCGTGCTCTGGACCCGGGTAACACCCGAGGCCGCCGTCCCCAGCCTGCGCCTGGCGTGGGAGGTGGCGGCCGATGCCGCCTTCCAGCGGCCGGTGCGACGCGGCACGGTGGATGCCACCGCCGCCCGTGACTTCACCGCCAAGGTCGATGTGGACGGGTTGAAGCCCGGCCAGGACTATTGGTACCGCTTCACCCACGGCACTGTGACCTCGCCCGTGGGGCGCACCCGCACCCTGCCGCGGGGCCCCACGGACAGCGTGGTCATGGCCGCCGTCACCTGCGCCCTCTACCCCAACGGCTATTTCAACGCCTACGACCATCTGGCCCAGCTGGACCGGTTGGATGTCGTGGTTGAGCTGGGCGACTACATCTACGAATACGGCGCCAAGGACGACGATTACGGCATGGAAAACGGCCGGCGCCTGGGCCGCATCCCGGAACCGGCGCACGACATCGTCACCCTGGCCGACTATCGCCTGCGCTATGCCCAATACCGGCGTGATGCCGACCTGCAGGCCGCCCACGCCCGCGCCCCCTGGATTTGTGTCTGGGACGATCATGAGGTGTGCAACGACACCTGGGCCGGCGGGGCGGAGAATCACCATGACGGCCAGGGCGCCTTCCTGACCCGGGAAGCCGCGGCCGTGCAGGCCTATTATGAGTGGATGCCCATCCGTGAGCCGCGCCCCGGCCAGGCGGCGGAGGAGATTCAGCGCGCCTTCCAGTTCGGCGACCTCGCCACCCTGGTCATGGTGGAGACCCGCCTGCAGGCCCGGTCCCGCCAGCTGGAATGGAGCGTGCCGGGCGACCTGCCCATGGCCGTTTATGAGGTCGCGGCGGACAAGGGCCGGCGCAAGGTGGCCGACCCCGCCGTGGCGGCCCAGGTGATGGCGGCGGTGAAGGCCGGCGGTTCGCCGCCGGCTCCCTACGTCCTGGGCCCGGACGAGGAGGCCATCCGCGCCTACGGCGCCAACCCGGAACGGCAGATGATGGGGGTGCGGCAGGAACAGTGGCTGGCCGCCACCCTCAAGGCCTCGGTGGCCGCCGGCACGCCTTGGCAGGTGCTGGGCAACGAGGTGGTGATGGCCCGGACGGCGGCGCCCAAGTTCGAAAAGGCGCTGGGCGCCGATGGCGTGGCCCGTTGGCTGGGCGCCCTGCCCGAGGCGGCGCGGGCCAGCCTGGCGCAGATCGTTCAATTGGCCAGCTTCGACATCCCCTTCGATCTCGACGGCTGGGACGGCTACCCGGCGGCGCGGGAGCGGGTCTATGACGCCATCAAGGCGGCGGCGGTGGAGGGTCGGGCTGGCAATACCGTCGTGCTGTCGGGTGATAGCCACGCCTTCTGGGTGAACGAATTATACGATGCGGGGGGCAGCACCCGGGTGGCGGCGGAGTTTGGCGCCAGTTCCATCACCAGCCCGTCGCCCGGCGAGGAGCTGCACCTGCCCCAGCTCGGCGACATCATGAAGACGCAGAATCCCGAGGTCCTGCTGAACGACCACCAGGCCAAGGGCTACGTCCTGCTGACCCTGACCCATCAGGCGGCGACCGCCGACTTGGTGGCCGTGACCATCGATGCCAAGCCCTACCAGGCCCGCACGCTCAGCCGCTGGCGGGTGGCGGCCACGACCACGCCCGGTGTCGAGCGGCCCCGGCAGGTATGACGCGCGATGACTGGGGTACGGACAAAAATGTCACACGGTGACCAGTAAACAGATCGGTCATCGCTCTGTCGTCAAATAGTCATATCCTGTTGCTATGCAGCATGCACTTTGCGTCCGGCGCACCGATACGGGTTATCTCTTCCGTATATTTGCCTGACGGGGAAGATTTTAAATAAATCGAAGGGGGAAATTCGATGTTGAAGAATCGGCTGTTGGCTGGTGTGTCGCTGCTTATCCTGATGTCGGCCGGCGCCATGGCGCAGACGGCGCCCGATGCCGCCGCGGACGCCGCTGGCGACATGCAGGAGATCGTCGTGTACGGCCGCGGTGAAACCCGCCAGGTCCAGGCGATCACGCCCATGGACATGCAAATCGCCGTTCCCGGCGCCAGTCCGATCAAGGTGATCGCCAAGCTGCCGGGCGTGAACTACCAGGCCGCCGATCCCTATGGCGCCTATGAATGGGCGGTGCGCATCTCCGTGCGTGGCTTCAACCAGAACCAGTTGGGCTTCACGCTGGATGGCGTGCCGCTGGGCGACATGAGCTACGCCAACGACAACGGCCTGCACATCAGCCGCGCCATCTCCTCGGAAAACCTGGGCGTGACCCAGATGGCCCAGGGCACCGGCGCGCTGGATACGGCCTCCACCTCCAACCTGGGCGGCACGCTGAAGTTCACCTCGCGTGCGCCGGCGACCGAGGCCGGCGGTGAGGCGGCGGTTTCCTACGGCAGCAATGCCACGGTGCGCACCTACGGCCGGCTTGACACCGGCGTCGTGCCCGGCGGCGGCACGGGCTACATCAGCTATGACTATCAGCATGGCAACAAGTGGAAGGGCCAGGGCGAGCAGTGGCAGCAGCAGGCCAACGGCAAGTTCGTGCAGCCGGTGGGCGAGGGCACGCTGACCACCTTCGTCAACTATTCCGACCGGCATGAGAACGACTACCAGGACCTGTCCTTGGCCCTGATCGGCAAGTTCGGCTACAAGCTGGACAACATCTCGGACAACTACACCCTGGCCAAGTCCATCGCCACCGCCTACCAGACGGGCAAGGCCATCCCGGCCCCCTACGGCACCGTGGACGACGTCTACTATGACGGCGCCGGCAACCGTGAGGACATCCTGGGCGCGACCCAGCTTGAATACCCGATCAACGACCGCCTGTCGTTGAAGGCCATGGTCTATGGCCACCACGACAAGGGCATGGGGACTTGGGATACGCCCTACGTGCCGACGCCCGCGGCCTACGGTGGCTCCCCCATCTCCATGCGCACCACGGAATACACCGTGTCGCGCATCGGCACGGTGGACAGCCTGACCTACACCCTGGCCGACCACACCATCGAGGGCGGCCTGTGGTTTGAGAACAACGATTTCGACCAGGCCCGTCGTTACTATGGCCTGGGCGCGAATTCGGCCGGCCGCACCGCGGACGAATTCCAGGAAAACCCCTTCTACACCCAGTGGCAGTACGCCTTTAACACCAAGACCTACGTCTTCCACCTGCAGGACACCTGGCAGGTGCTGGATAACCTGAAGCTCAACTACGGCTTCAAGTCCATGAAGGTCGAGAACCAAAGCAGCACGATCATCGGCGATGCCATCAATGGCTCGATCGACACGTCGAAGGGCTTCCTGCCGCAGATCGGCTTCAACTATGTCCTGAACGACAGCAGCGAAGTGTTCGGCGACTACGCCCAGAACGCCCGCGCCTTCGTCAGCTCCCACACCGACGGGCCCTTCTCCACCACCCAGGCCGGCTTCAACGCCATCAAGAACAAGCTGAAGCCTGAGACCTCCGACGCCTTCGAGCTGGGCTACCGCGCCCATGTCGACACGTTCGAGGCGGTGGCCGCCGCCTACTATGTCAGCTTCCATGACCGCCTGCTGGCCACCACGGTCGGTTCTGGCATCCAGGGCAACCCGTCGGCCCTGTCCAACGTCGGCGGAGTCACCTCCAAAGGCATCGAGCTGGCCGGCACTTGGAAGTTCGTGAAGAACTGGTCGCTGTACGGTTCCTATTCGTACAACAAATCCACCTATGACGATAACACCCTGAACGGCGATGGCACGCTCTATGCCGCCACCAAGGGGAAGATCACCGTGGATAGCCCTCAGAACATGGTGAAGGCGGAACTGTCGTTCGATAATGGTGAGCTCTTCGGCGCCATCTCCAGCAATTACATGAGCGAGCGGTATTACACCTTTATCGACGACGGCAAGGTCCCCGGCTACATGACCGTCGACCTTAGCCTGGGCTACCGCTTCCAGGGCGGCGGCTGGCAGCGTGACCTGGAAATCCAGGGCAATGTCACCAACCTGTTCGACCGCCACTACGTCTCATCCATCGGCACCAACGGCTACACGGTCAGCGATCCCACGGGCACCTTCCAGACCCTGCAGGCCGGCGCCCCCACCGCCGTCTTCGTGTCGCTGCGCAAGAAGTTCTAAAAAAGGCGCGTCCATTCCGGTGGTGTGACCTTTTGCGCCACAGGTATATAAGTAAAGTTCTATATCTTTCAGGGGCTCGCCGGTTCGCTGGCGGGCCCCATTCTTTTATCAACGCAGCACCGGGGACGCATGAGCCCGCAGACCCATAAGGAACGGTTGGAGGTCCTGATCCGCCGCGATGGCGCGCGCCTGTGTCTTTTGCGGCATGTCCGGACCCTGGACTTGCCGGACTGCTGGATCGGGGCGGGTTTCGTGCGCAACGCCGTCTGGTGCCACCTGCACAGCCAGTACCCCGCGCCCCCGTCCGCTGATGCCGTCTGGCCCGACAGCGACGTGGATGTGGTGTGGTTCGATGATGCCAGGCAATCGGTCGCCTTGGACCGCGACCTGACCGATCGGCTGGCGGCATTGGAGCCCGGCGTCCGCTGGTCGGTGAAAAACCAGGCGCGGATGAGCGGTCGCAACGGCGATGCGCCTTATGCGTCCGCCGCCGATGCCCTGCGCCATTGGCCGGAAACGGCCACGGCTGTCGCCGTGCGCCTGACGGCGGCGGATGAGCTGGAGATCCTGGCGCCTTATGGTCTGGACGACCTGTTCGGCCGCGTCATCCGGCCCACGCCCCCCTTCCGGGGGGTGAGGCTGGACATTGTGCGCCAGCGGGTGCGCGACAAACGCTGGCTGGACCGCTGGCCGCTGCTGCGGGTGGTGGAGGCCTGAGGACGGCGACAGCCTTGGGGCGGCGTCAAGCCCCCAGCGGGGACGGGACTGGTTTTCGCAACTAACCGTTTCCTATTTAACCGTTACCCGGTACTGAGGACGGCCGCTCCGCCACGTTCCTGTGCAGGTCCGCCGTCTCCATGTCCGCATCCTCCCCCAGCACGCCCAGCGGCCTCCCTGGCGGCCCCTCGGGCGGCCCCTCGGACGACTTGTCCGTCGGCCTTACTTGGCTGTTCGCCGTCACCTGCGGCGCCGTGGTCGCCAACATCTATTATGTCCAGCCGCTGCTGGCCGATATCGCCGCCAGTTTCCAGGTGGGGATGGGGCGGGCCGGTATGCTGGTGACCGTGACCCAGGTGGGCTATGCGCTGGGTTTGCTACTGGTGGTGCCACTGGGTGACACCCATGACCGCAAGCGCCTGATCCTGGCCCTGCTGGGCCTGTGCATCTGCCTGCTGCTGGCGGCGGCCGCCAGCCCGGGCTTCCTCACCTTCGCCGCGGCGTCACTGGGGGTGGGGGTGCTGTCCTGCGCCGCCCAGGTGGCGGTGCCCTTCGCCGCGTCGCTGGCGCCGGACCACAGCCGTGGGCGCACCGTGGGCACGGTGATGAGCGGTCTGATCCTGGGCATCCTGCTGGCCCGCACCATCGCCGGCGCCATCGCCCACTATGCCGGCTGGCGGGCCGTCTATGTCACCGCCGCCGTCGTCATGACCGTGCTGGGCGTCCTGCTGGCCCGCACGCTGCCGGCCGACCCCGCCCGGCCCAGCATTCCCTATGGCCGGCTGATGGCCTCCGTACTGGCGCTGGCCCGCGCCGACGCCACCTTGCGCTGGCGCTCGCTGATGGGCGCCCTGGGCTTCGCCGGCTTCAGCGTGCTGTGGACGGGCCTGACCTTCGTCCTGAGCGACGCCCCCTATCGTTTCGATCAGGCCACCATCGGCCTGTTCGGGCTGGCGGGTTTGGCCGGCGCGCTGGCCGCTAGCCGCGCTGGCCGACTGGCCGACAGGGGCCACGCCCATCTGGCTACCGGCCTGTTCGCCGCCGCCTGCCTTGCCGCCTGGGGGCTCATGGCCCTCACGTCCCCCTTGCTGCTGGGGTCTCTGGTCGCCCTGACCGCCGGCATCCTGCTGCTGGATGTCGGGGTGCAGGGGCTGCAGATCACCAACCAGAGCGTCATCTACGCCAGCAACCATGGCGCCCGCGGGCGTGTCACCACCGTGTACCTCACCACCTATTTCGTGGGCGGCGCCTGCGGGTCGGCCGTGGCCAGCCTGGCTTGGGAACTGGGCGGCTGGCTGGCGGTTTCGGCCACCGGCGAGGCCATCGCGCTGACGCTGCTGGGCTGCTGGATTATGGCGCATGCCCGCCGCCGGGGCGCCTGACCGCTGGACCGGAGGCGTCAGAAGGGGCGGCTGACCGCCAGTGTCGGGTCCGTCAGGTGCCGCAGGCGCAGGAATTGGGCCAGCAGGTGCATGATGGACTGGTGCACATCCTCGACGACGCCGTAATTGTGCGCGTCCACATGCAGATTGACGTCGGCCAGCGTGGCGGCGCCGCCGCCGGTGAAGCCGGTCAGGGCGATGGTATGGGCCCCCTGGCCGCGGGCGGCCGTCAGGGCGTTCAGGATATTGGGTGAATTCCCCGATGAACTGATGGCGATCAGCACGTCGCCGGGACGGACGTAGGACTGGACCTGGTAGGCGAACACCTGATCATAGGCCATGTCGTTGGCGATGGCGGTGATGACCTCCATCGTCGCGACCAGGCTGTGCACGACGGGCTTTACCGTCGTGTCGGTCCGGATGCCTTTCAGGCAATCGCACACCAGATGGTTGGCGATGGCGGCGGAGCCACCGTTGCCGCAGGAAAACAGGGTGCGGCCGGCCCCGATGGCGTCGGTCAGCAGCGCGGCCGCGCGATTCAGGGCCTGGCGGTCCACCGACGCGTGCGCCCGGGCCACGGCCTGGAAGTAGTCATCGCCATAGGTGCCGCAGTCTTGATAGGGCCGCGTCGGGAACTTGGGCGTCGATGGGGGGAGTTCTGACAAGGGTGCCGTGCCGTCCAGTGATGCGCGGGCACCATGGTACAGGGCCGCGACGCGGAGTTCAGCAATTACCGCCCGGGAAAGAGGGCTGGCCGCGTTTGAACGGCATCTTGGCCGGCTCCGCGTCATTTCCGGACAAGCGGGTCCGTCCAAATGCCTGAGGTCTCAGGGCCCGCTGACCACCAGACGGTCGGCGCCGATATGCCGGCGCAGCACGTCGGCCAGGGCCGTGGCCTGCACGCTGCGGAAGGGGTCGCGGCCGGTCAGCACCAGCGCGACGTTGGATGGCGTGATGTCCAACGCGGCGGCGATGGCCACCTGTAGTTTGAGCCGCCGCACCTCGGACGCCAGATGATGGGACTGACCAGGATCGATCAGGATCCCCTTATTCCCGCTGCGAAAGACGAGATGAACGGTGCTGGTCTCCGGGCTGGGGGCGGGCGCACGGCCGGCCGGGGGATGGGGCGGGGCGCTGGGCTGGCCACCGGCGTGGGGCTGTGGCTGAAGGGCGGAAAAGTCCGGGAGTTGCGGGCAGGCGCCTGCCACCGTCTGCGCCAGGGCGCGGGCCCGGTCCAACCTGGCCACGCCGGCCTCGTCCAGTTTCTCCTCCAGCCCCTCCGTCCCGGCCAGCCAGCGTTCCAGCAGATGCCGGGCGCCGAGGGGCCGGGGGGCGGTGGAGGCCGCCACCTGCTCGATCAGCGTCGCGCTTGTCTCCAGTTCCAGCCGGGCCAGATGCCGTTCCAGCAGGGTCAGCTGGGCGGTGGCTTCGGCGCGGCGGGGCTCTTCCAGCGCGTCGATCTGGGTGCCGATGACCGCGACGAAGGACAGGACCTCGCTGAACAGCGGCGCCAGGCGGCGCAAGGTCGCGTACGCCTCGTCCCTATGCGTCTCTGTCGCCAGGGTCCGGGCGCAATCGGCGCCCAGCGTCCGCACGGCCTCGTTCAACTGGCTGATCTTCTGGCGTGTGGCCCGGTAGCGGCGCGACTGTTCAGCATCCCGCGGGCGCCGCGCCTCTAGGGAACGGCGCCGGGAGCCCTCTTCCGAGGCGAAGGCCGACGGGGAGGTCGTTTCCCTGGACATGCTTGGGCGGCCTGGGCTGTTAGTCGAGATGGTATCGACAGGCGACAGCTTAGCACAGCGCGCCGCCCGGCGCGTCAGGCGCATGGGCTGGGAAACGCGGCATTGGGTATCGGCCCCGGCTGGAACGCTTGGGGCCAGCCAGCGCCGTCTCGGGCCGCCTAACCTTTTGGCATCGCGCCCCGGGTGTGCGGCCTCTGGCCTTTGCCCTGGCCTACGGGCAGTAATCGGTCCGGGTATGGACGTCGCTCGGCGAAAATCAGTGGCCGGCGGATCGTTGGCGAGGATTTGGTAATCATTTGACGTTAACCATGCACCTGAGCCGCCCTCGGCGGCGCTTTTATTCCGGAAGGACGGCTGGGCACCCCGGTCATGATGGGACGGCGATTCTCCTGGGCGGGGGTGAGGGCGGCCGCGGCGATGCGGATGCTGGGGCTCGCGTTCCTGCTTGCCTGCGCCCCCTTGCCCGCGTTAGCCGCCTCTTCTGACGGGGGGCGGCCCCCCGCCACATCCCCGTCGGGGGCGTCTGACCCATGGGCCCGCTTTTCCGGGCCGGAATTCAATCACTTCCCCAGTTCGTTACGGTTGCCCAGCGACGTGGTGACCAGTCTGGCCCAGACCCGCGAAGGCCTGATCTGGTTTGGCACTCTGGGTGGCCTTGTGCGTTTCGACGGCTATCGTACCCAGATCTATCGCGGCGCGGTCGACATGCTGGCGGACGGCCCGTCCAGCGGCACGCCCGACAGCTTGTCCCGCACGCTGCCAGATGCCTATGTGCGGGCCCTGCTCTTCACCGAGGATGGTGGCTTGCTGGTGGGCACCAACGCCGGCGGACTGGTGCGCTTCGATGTCGAGGCCAACGGCTTCCGCACGGTGCCTATCCTGCGCGGCACCGCCGCCAGCCGCGTCATGTCCATGGCTGTGGCGCGTGACGGCGGCGCCTGGATCGTGTCCGACCTGGGGCTGGACCATTACGATCCGGGCACCGGCTCTGTCCGCGCCGTCGCCGATTCAGGCGCAATGGGTGTCAGCCCCCGTCTTTTCGTCGTTTTTGAGGACAGCCGTGGCACCCTCTGGCTGGGGGGGCATCCAGGACTGTATCGCCGCGCCGCCGGCGAAGCGGCGTTCACCCGCGTCGCGGCGCCGGCGGGCGATCCGGCTGCGGCGGAGGCCTTGGCCGACGACATATGGACCCTGTACGAGGATGGCCGGGGCCGTCTGTGGGTCGGCACCGGGGAAAGCGGCGTCCTGGCGATCGATGTGGCCAGCGGTACCGTTCATGGTGTCGCGGGCTTGACCGGGCCTGACAGCGCGGCGGTCCATCATACCGTACGCGCCGTTCTTGAACCGGAAGGCGCGCAGGGGCCGCTGTGGCTTGCCACGGATGGTGCCGGTATCCTGAGCCTGGATCGTGACAGCGGTGTTTTGGCCACGCTGACCCACTCCGACATGGTGGAAAGCTCACTGGCGGGCGATGTGGTGCGGGCGTTGTTGCGTGACCGCGGCGGCAATCTGTGGGTGGGCACCCATCATGGGCTGGATCGGGTCGAACCCGGCGTGAGGGTGGTGTCGACGGTGCAGCGGGCGCCGCCCGACGGCGTCGGTCTTGGCGATCCCGATGTCCACGCGCTGGCCGTCGACGGCCGTGATCGGGTGTGGATGGGTCTGGCGCGGGGGCTGGTGGACGTGCTCGACCTCACCGCCGGCACGATACGGCATCTTCAGCTGCCGGGGGCCGAGCGCGGAAGCGACGTGTTCAGTTTGGCCCCGCTGCCCGATGGCACCATCCTGGCCGGGGGGCGTGGCGTGGCCCGCATCGAACCGGACAGCATGGATATCGTTCCTTCCTGGATTCCGGAATTGGATGATGCGCCGGCATTGTCCCTCGCGGTGGCGGACGATCGTGTGCTGGTTGGCGGCTACGACGGCCTGTACGTGCGCGGCGGCGACGGTACCCTCACCCATTTCGCCCACGACCCGACCGATCCGGAAAGTCTGCCCGCCAATCAGGTGAACAGGATCCTGGTGCAGCCGGCGGGCGCCGGCGTGATCTGGCTGGCGACCATAGGGGGGTTGGCCGTCGCCGATCTGGCCGACCTGCCCCGCCTGCGTTTCCGTACCCTGCGCCGGACGCCCCTCGCCGGCAAGATCGGCGCCTTGCCGCATGATGTCGTCAACGACTTGGCCATGGACGGCGGTGGCAACCTCTGGATCGGCACCTTTGGCGGCGGCGTCGCCGTGCTGACCCCGGCCCAGATGAACGACATGCGCGCCGGCAAAGCGGGAACCGTGACCCCGCGGGTGATCGACGAGATGGATGGGCTGGCCGACAATGCCGTCATGGGGCTGACGGTTGATGGTACGGGCAACGTCTGGGCCACGGCCGGCTCCAGTCTGGTCAAATTCAACGGCCCCGGCTTCCCCCCCCGCGTCATCGGCGCGCGTGACGGGGTCCTGGTGCGCGCCTTCAACACCCAGGCGGCGGCGCGGGGTCCGGGCGGCGAGGTGCTGTTTGGCGGCCTGAGCGGCTTGACCATTGTTCGCCCCGCGGCGCTGCGGCCGTCTTCCCCCGTGGGCGTGCTGGCCATCACCGCGGCGGACGTGAATCACCGGGCGCTGCCCCCCGGCCGGTTGCCGGCGCCGGGGGGAACGCTCACCTTGGGGGCGGGGGTCAAGACCATCCGCCTGGCCCTGTCGCTGCTGGATTTCCGCGCGCCCCAGGATACCCGCTACGCGTATCGGCTGGATGGTTTCGATGAGGACTGGGTGGAGGTCACGGGCGCCCAGCCCCAGGCCGTCTACACCAATCTGCCGCACGGCGATTACACCTTCCGCCTGCGCGCCTGGACCGATCTTCCAGGCCTGATCCTGTCCAACCGGCAGGAGGCGACGGCCGGGTTCGACCCGGATGCCGAACCGCTCGCCACCGGACCGGCCAAGGTGTCCCGAACGGCGGCGGGGCTGGCCATCGCCCCGATGGCGGAACTCGCCTTTCGCCTCAAGGTCCTGCCCCGTTGGTATGAACAGGCCTGGTTCCGCCTGCTGATGGTGTTCGGCGTAGTGGCTGTGCTGGCCTGCGTGCTGGCGGTGCGGACGGAGGCGCAGATGCGGCGTGAACGGGCGCTGGGCCGCATCGTCGCCGCCCGTACCCGCGATTTGCGCAACGCCAATACCAAGCTGGAGCAACTGGCCAGCACCGATCCCCTGACCGGCATCCTGAACCGTCGCCGCTTTTTCGAATTGGCGCGGTTGGAATGCGATCGTTCCCGGCGCTACGGCCGTGGCTTTTCCGTCATCCTGTTCGACCTCGACCACTTCAAGCGCGTCAATGACACCTTTGGCCACCTGATGGGGGACGAGGTGCTGCGCGCCGCGGTGGCGGTGGCGGGCAAGGCCTGCCGTAGCGTGGATCTGCTGGCCCGCTTCGGCGGGGAGGAGGTCATGCTGCTGCTGCCGGAGACTGACATCGCCGGCGCCCAGTTGGTGGCCGAGCGCATCCGCACCGGCCTGGCGGAGATGGAGGTCGCTTACGGTGGCCAGATGGCCCGGATCACGGCCAGCCTGGGCGTGGCCCAATGGCGCAGCCCCGATGAGACGTTGGAGGCGCTGCTGGCCCGGGCCGACGGCGCGCTCTACCAGGCGAAAAAGGGGGGCCGAAACCGCACGGTGCTGGCCTGCAACGAGGTGGAGCGCGCCGGGCGCATGGGCTGGGCCATCGTGCCCTCGGCCGAGGGCGAGGCCGGCGAGCTTCCCATACCGGTCATCGCCGAGGCGCCGCCGCTGGAACCCCTGGCCCGCCTGGCCGGTCTGGGCGATACCGCCCTGGTCGATCCTTATGAGCGCGAGGCGTATGACCGTCCGGTGCCGGCAGCGGGGCCTGAGCCGGACGCGGAAATGCCCGGTGCGGCTTCGGAGTAGAGCGGATCGCGCGAAGGCGCAAATCGTCTCAGCGTGTGACCGGGCCGTGCACCAGGCCGGGGAGGGCCAGCCAGTCCTCCGGCCCGTCCAGCGACAGGCCCGGGTTCCAGCCCCGGTCATGGCCGATGGCGGACCCCCAGCGTTCCAGGAAGGCCAGGCGCTCCTGCTCCACCCGTTCCCGCCGGTCGGAGGCGTAGGGCTCTAGCGCCGTCAGCACGGCATGGGGGGTCCACAGCGTGGCGTACCCCGCCTGTTCCAGGCGCAGGCAGATGTCCACGTCGTTGAAGGCGATGGGGAAGGTGTCGGCGTCGAAACCGCCCACCGCTTCGAAACAGCTGCGGCGGATGGCCATGCAGGCGCTGGCCACGGCGCTGACGCGGTGCGCGCACAGGCCGATACCCAGATCGCCCACCGTGTCACCCGGCCGTCCGGCGAAGCGCGACCCCGCCAGGCGGGCGGCGCCGGGGCCGTTGCCCAGGCCCAGGACGATGCCGCCGTGCATGATCGCGCCGGTGGTGGACAGGACCTTGGCACCCACCGCCCCGATGTCCGGGCGCACCGCCTGCGACACCAGTTCGCGGAGCCAATCGGGGTTCTGCGGTTCCATGTCATTGTTCAGGAACACCAGCACCTCGCCCGCGGCGGCGACGGCGGCGCGGTTCATCATGTCGGCGAAGTTGAAGGGACCGCGGTGGGGAATGACGCGGGCGCCCGGCCGGTCGCGCAGCGCCTCCAGATACTCCAGCGCCTCAGGGTCGCGGGTCTCATGGTCCATCACCACCAGTTCAAAGGCGGGGTAGCGCGTTTCCCCCAGGATGGCCTCGACGCAGGGGCGCAGCAGATCCAGCCGGTCGCGGGTGGGCATGAGCAGGCTGACCACCGGCGGATGCTCCGGCAGGGGCCATATGACGCGGCGGGCGGTGTGGCTTTCCCCCTGGGCGTCCGTCTCCGTCACCGGTTCGGCCAGGGCGCCGGGGTGATGGGCGGCCAGGAAGGACCGCAGGGCGGCCAGTCCGCCCACCGGCAGGGGCCGGCGGCGGCGCAGCAGCACGCGCGGCATGTGGCGGATGTGCGACCGTCCGGCCAGATGCGCCGCTTCCAGCAGCAGGCGGTAGCGGTCCAACTGGCCCGGCGCCTGGCCGATGGCCAGGGCCCGGCGCGCCAGCGCGGTGCGCATGAGCAGCAGCTGGCCGGGATAGACCCCGCTGGATCCGTACAGCAGGTCGGGATCGAAGGCGGGCTTCAGCACCGGGCGCAGGGGATGGCCCAGCCGGTCCGTCCATTCCTCATCGGTGTAGAGGATTTGGGTGTCCGGGTTCTGCGCCAGGGCCAGCACGCACAGCGCCAGGGCGTGGCGGGGCAGCAGGTCGCCGGGGGACAGCAACGCCACCGCGTCGCCCTCCACCTGGGCCAAGGCCGGCAGGCCGGCCCCGCGGCGTTTGACGCGCGGGTCCTGGAAATCGGTGGGCGCGTCGGCGGGCAGCCACAGCTCCCAATTGTCATGAATCTGTCGGGTCAGGCTGTCCACTGTCCGGCGCACGGCCACGGCCCAGGCGGCGGGCTTCAGGCCACTGCTCTCCGGCCCGGGCATGATCAGGCTGAGGCGCGGTGGTGCGGGCAGGCGGGCCAGGGCCACGGAAATATCACCCGCCTCGGTGCGGCGGGGGCCGTCGCGGCGCAGAGTCCAGGCGCGGTAGAAGGACCGCGGCGCCAGGGCCTGCCACAGGCGGCTGGCGACGTCGGCGAACTGGCCCCTGGCCGCCATGCGGCTCAACGCCTGGACCAGGGCCATGCCCGTGGGCCCGCGCAGGGGGCGTGTCGGCGGCGGCGGGGCGGCGTCGATGGCGGCGTCGATGGCGGTGCCGGGCACATGAAGGCCGCCAGGGGTCGCGCCCAGGGGCGCCCCCTCCAACTCATGGCCGGCCACGGCGTCATGCGGTCCCCGCTCGGGGGGGTCGTCCGGGTTCTTCTTGTCCACGTGCCGGTTGCCCCGTCTCCTGGAAAACGGCTTCGGTCCCGGCGGCCTATGGGTGCCCCCGGTCCCCAGAAACAACAAAGCGCCAATCCCGCACCGGTGTGTTCCGGCGCTGATCGGCGCTCCCCCAAATCGGTCGATCCCCATCCCACTCCGGGGTCGGCCGTCGTCGTTCTTGACCGATTCATGGGGGAGAGTGCCCCGCCGGGTCAAGCGGCAATGCGGCCGGCCTGGGAACGGTTCAGAACGGGTGTCGCCAACGCCGGAACCGGCTGCTATCAGACAACCATGATTGATCCCAATCCGTTCCCAGCGCCAGTCTTCCCCGGAACCATGGCCGCCCTGGTCGTGGCCTACCGGCCGGATGACGGCCTGGTGGCATGCCTGGCCGCCGCCGCCGGGGTGGCGGACCGGGTCTATGTGTTCCAGCAGGAGCGGGGTCGGGACGTCGCCGTCGATGCCCTGGTGGACCGGGCGGTGGCCCAGGTGGGTGCCGTCCTGTGGCATGATGCAGCCAACATCGGCCTGGCGGCGGCCCAGAACCGCCTGATGGGCCACGCCCTGGCCGAGGGGGGCGACTGGCTGTTGCTCCTGGACCAGGACAGCCTGGCGCGCCCCGGCCTGCGCGCCGCCTTCGCCGCCGCCCTGGCCCTGGCGCCACCGGACACGGGCCTGCTGGCCGCGCGCAATGTCGAGCGCGAGGGCGGGCCCGACTCGCCTTGGGTGGTCAGCGCCGACGGCCGCCGCTGGACGGTTGCCGGCTTCGCTGGCCCCCTGCTGCCGGATCTGCTGCTGGCTGCGGCCTCGGGCAGCCTGGTCAGCGCCCGCGCCGCCCGCGCCTGCGGGCCCTTGCGCGATGATTTCTTCATCGACTGGGTGGACATCGAATACGCGCTGCGCCTCAGGCGGGCGGGCTTCCGCCTGGTGGCGGTGCGGGACGCCCTGGTCGACCACCGCCTGGGTGCCGTCACCCATGTCCAGGCGGGGACCCGCGCGGTGGCCGTGACCCACCACGCCGCCCGCCGCCGCTGGTTCCAGGCGCGCAACGCCCTGTGGACCTGGCGACTGCACGGGGCGGCCGTGCCGGCCCTGCGGGGCTGGACCCTGCGCATCCTGGTCTCCACCGTGCTCAAGATCGCCCTGCTGGAACGGGGGCGTGTTTCCAAGCTGGCGGCCTTCGCCGGCGGACTATGGCGGGGGGTGTGGCAGGGGCCGCCGGGGCGGCCGGATCCGCGATAGGTCCAATCCCCCCCCCAAAGCCGGGCTTGTCGGCGGCGGGCGGGCGCATTATCAGTCGCCAGGGCTGGCCCCGCGCGTCGGGCGCCCGCGCCGCCGTTCGCGAAAGACGCCGCTCCCATGACCACCGACTGGACCCGGGGCTACGCCTCCGACATCGACTACACCCGGGGCTGGTACCGCGAGTTGTCACCCCTGTGGCTGGACACCGCCCTGGCGCTGGCCGGCGTGGCGCCCCCGCAAGGCGGCGATGGCGCCGTCTGGCTGGAACTGGGCTGTGGCCACGGGCTGTCGGCCCTGGCGTTGGCGGCCGCCCGGCCGGACATGACGGTCATCGCCGTCGATTTCAACCCCACCCACATCCATGGCGCCCAGCGCCTGGCGCGCGCCGCCGGCCTTGCCAACATCCGGCTGATGGAGGCCGACTTCGCCGACCTGGCGGAGGATGCCGCCGGCCTGCTGCCGCCGGTGGATTACGTCGCCCTGCACGGCGTCTACACCTGGGTGGGGGAGGAGAGCCGGGGCCACATCGCCCGCCTGATCAGCCGGCGGCTGAAACCGGGCGGGGCCGCCTATCTCAGCTATAACTGCCTGCCGGGGTGGGCGGCGGCCATGCCGGTGCAGTACCTGCTGAACGCCTACGGCCAGGCGCTGCCCGGGCCGAAGGCCGCCGCCGGTGACCAGGCGCGCGACCTGTTGCTGCATCTGCTGAACCAGGCGGCGGGCTATTTCAGCGGCAACGCCGCCGCCAGCGCCCGGGCTGACCGGCTGCGCGGTGCCACGGCCCCCTATCTGGTGCATGAATACATGCACAGCGGCTGGCGCCCGGCCTACCACGCCCAGGTGGCGGAGGATTTGGCCGCCGCCAAGCTCAGCTATGCCGGCAGTGCCGCCTGGGTGGAAAATTTCCCCGACCTGATGATGACCTGGTCGCAGCAGGAGATGGCGGCATCCGCCCCTACCCGGGCCCTGGCCGAAACGGTGAAGGACTACATCACCAACCAGCCGCTGCGCCGCGACATCTTCGTCCGTGGGCCGTTGACCCTGGACGCGCGCCAGCGGGTGGCCCGGCTGGGTGCCCTGCGCCTGGTGGCGTTGGGGGAGCCCGGGGCGGCGCTGCCGGAATTCACCCTGCCCCTGGGCGCCCCGGATCCGGAAATCTCCCGCCTGTTCCACCCCGTGCTGGCGCTGCTGGCCGGCGGTCCCGCCACCCTGGCCGATTTGGTGGAACATCTGGCCCGCACCCTGGCGGACTGGGGGCCGGACAGCGCCGGCCACCTGCTGCGCGCCATCGCCATCCTGGTGGCGGGTGACGTGCTGGCGCCCTGCCTGGCCGACGCCCAGATCCAGGCGGCCCTGCCCGGCGTGCGCCGCCTGAACCAGGCCCTGCTGGCCGACAGCCTGGTGACCGCCGCCAGCCCCGACACCGACACCCGGTTGCCGGAACGCCTGGCCTCCGCCGTCACCGGCGGCGGCATCCTGGCCTCGGTGGAGGAGATGCGGGCGCTGGCCGCCCATTGGGCGGGGGAGGTCGTCATGCCCACCGACGCCCTGTCCCGCCTGGCGCGCCTCGGCGTGGTGTGACGGGGGATGGGGTGTGGTGTGATCAGCCGCTTTGACGCCCGGCCCCAGCGGGCTTAAGCTCCGCCGCCGCCCTCAGCCTCACCAGACGACGCCCCCATGACCCTCCGTCCCCGCCGCCTTTCCTCGCCAGTTTCGCGGGCCGCCTGATGTTGGCGAAGCTGGTGGTCCTGATCGGGCTGATCGTCCTGGTGTGGAAAGCCTATCAGTGGGGGGCGGCCGCCCAGCGCCGCCGCATGGCCACGGGACCCTCGCCCAGCCCCTCCGTCAGGCGCCAGCCCGGCCCGGCCCCCCGCGCGCCCGAACCGGTGGCCGAGGATTTGCGGGCCTGCGCCGTCTGTGGCGCTTACGTCGCCCGCGCCTCCACCCCCTGCGGCAAGCCCGAGTGCCCGCAGCGGCGCTGACCGCTTCGCCCTGACCGTTGAACGGAAGCCCAAAACGAAGGGGGCGGCCCCGAAGGACCGCCCCGCATTCGGTGCGCATGGGATGAACCCAGCGTGTTAACGGATGGACCGCAACGCATTGGACAGAGCGTGTCCCTAGTTCAAAATGGATGGTGTGCCCAGGATATAGCGCCGATTCAGCGGTTGCAGCGGCCGGGCGTTTGGGGGGAACAGGACGCCGAGGCGGTCGATCTGATCCTGTGACGCGCGCATGGGAACCTGGAGGACCACCCAATGCACGTTCTGGGTGCAGGGGGAGGTGGTCAGCGAGCCTTCATACTGGAAATAAGCGTTGGTGGAGCTTAGGAACAGGAAGGGATCAAGAGTGATCATCCCCGGCTGCCCTCCGGGTTGGGTCGGCGCCGCCCGCAGCACGGTTTCCAGGGTCGGATTTGCCTGGCCCGGGGTGATCAACACGCCGATCACGACGTAATCATCCTTGCCGGTCGTTGTGTTTTGGAAAACCTCGTGCAGTTCCGCAGCCATTCGCTGGCCATTGATGGTGTGTTCGGCGGGATGGTGGAAGTGGAACTGGCGAAGGGCATAGCGGGTCTGGCCCACAGTGATGGACTGGCCGGGGGCGGCGTCGGCCTGGATGGTATGTCCGTCGTTGACCACCGTGAAGGCCCCGGCGCCGTAGGTGTAGCGGATTGGTCCGGGCTGGGCCGGTATGGCGGTGGTCAGGTCCACCGGGGATTGTTGATCGCCAGTCGAGCATAACGGGGTTTCGGTTCCGGTTTGGCCATAGGTGCCGCTGGCACCTCGGCCGTTGTCGGTTGGCGGGGCGTGGCCCGGCCCGACAGAGCAAGCGGCCGTGCCGCCTAGGCCGGTCAGCAACACGATCAGCGCCGACGCACGCGCGACCGTCCATTTCGCATAGGGCATGGGGTCCTCCCTTTCGGATTGAGCATTGGCTGATAAAAAAACAACCAAAGAGGGAAAATTAACCCACAGTACCACCCTTGGCGCTTTTCGCCACTTATGAAATTAAAGATTGTCGATTTTGACAAACAATCCCGTTATGCGGGTGCGCGCGGCGGCGTTCCGGCGAAGGTCACGCCGCGCGGGTCCAGCGGGTTGTCGCTCAGGATGCCAAAGGTGACCGACGCCACCGGCCAACAGGCCATCCCATAGATGAAAAAGTCTCGGCCAGCCGCTCTGGCACCAGAGGTGGCCCCGGTCATTCGGATCAGAACCGACTTATCACGCGTTGCTTCACCCGATTGCCCTGCGGATGGGGCCTGTGTCCGTTGACGTCGCGCGAGTCGATGTGTTGGTCTTGGTTCGAACGGAACGGTTGGAGAGCGACACGTGTCGGGTGAGGCGCAGCTTCGGGAGAAGCTTCGGAAAATCGAGGCCTTGTTCGCCGGGGCGGGAACGATCGGGGAGAGGATCGCGGCAGAGGCGGCGCTGGAGCGGGTCCGGGCGCGGCTCGCGGAGCTGGAACGGCGCGACACGCCGATCGAGATGCAATTCTCGCTGCCCGATCAATGGTCCCGCCGGCTGTTTCTCGCGCTGTGCCGGCGCTATGGGCTGACGCCCTACCGGCTGTACCGGCAACGCCTGACGACGGTGATGCTGCGGGTGCCGAAGGGATTCGTCGACCAGGTGCTGTGGCCGGAGTTCCAGGAGTTGAACAAGGCCCTGACGCAGTATCTGAACGAGGTGACCACCCGGGTCATCCGTGACGAGGTGCACGGCGATACCAGCGAGGCGGCGGAGGTGACCCAGGCCCTGCCGGGCGGCTGAGCCTGGGCGGGATCCCCGGCCGTACCAGCGCCCATCCCGCGACGTGCCGGAAAGGACGCCCGCGCGGGCGGGATGGGCGCCGGTAGGTCCGCCGCCGCCCCGTCCCCTCCCGCGCGGGTGTGGCCCCGGTTAAACCGTCACCACCACCCGGCCGTTGATCGTGCCGGCGCGCAGGCGGTCCAGGACGCTGTTGATGGCGTCCAGGGGCTGGACCTCCACCTGCGCCGTCACCTTGCCCTCGCCGGCGAAGGCCAGGGCCTCGGCCAGGTCGGCGCGGGTGCCGACGATGCTGCCGCGCACGGTGATGCGGTTCAGCACCACGTCGAAGATGGGCAGGCCGAATTCGCCGGGCGGCAGGCCGATCAGGGCCACCGTGCCGTGGCGGCGGCTCATGCCCACAGCCTGGGCGAAGGCGGGGCGGGACACGGCCGTCACCAGCACGCCATGGGCGCCGCCGATGTCGCTGTGCAGGCGCTTGGCCGGGTCCTCCTTCAGGGCGTTGACCGTCAGGTCGGCGCCCAGGCGCCGCGCCAGGTCCAGCTTGTCGTCCGCCACGTCGATGGCGGCCACGTGCAGTCCCATGGCCTTGGCGTACTGCACCGCCACGTGGCCCAGCCCGCCGATGCCGGAGATGGCGACCCATTGGCCGGGCCGGGCCTCCGTCTCCTTCAGGCCCTTATAGACGGTGACGCCGGCGCACAGGATGGGGGCGATCTCCTCGAACCCGACATTGTCGGGCAGGCGGCCGACGAAGTTGGGATCGGCCAGGACGTATTCGGCATAGCCGCCGTTGACGGAATAGCCGGTGTTCTGCTGGGCGGTGCACAGCGTCTCCCACCCCGTCAGGCAATGCTCGCAATGGCCGCAGGCGGTGTAAAGCCAGGGCACGCCCACCCGGTCGCCTTCCTTCACGGTGGTGACGCCGGCGCCGACGGCGGCGACATAGCCCACGCCCTCATGGCCGGGGATGAAGGGCGGCTGCGGCTTCACCGGCCAGTCGCCATCGGCGGCGTGCAGGTCGGTATGGCAGACGCCGCTGGCCTGGATGCGCACCAGGATCTGGCCGGGTCCGACCTCGGGCACCGGTATTTCGCGGATTTCCAGCGGCTGGCCCAGGGTGTGGACGACTGCGGCCTTCATGGTCCGGGGCAGGGAATGGGACATGGGCTCGGCACCTTCATCTAGGGGCGAATGGCAAGGGGGCCTGACTGGTGGGCCGGCCCTCCGTGACCGGCATGAAACACCCCGCCGGCGCCGGTCACCATGACCCAGGTCAAGGGGGGCGGCGGTATCAGGCGCCCTCCGCCGGGCCCGCCGCCGCCAGCACCGCCTGGCGCACCTCCGGCGGCAGGCGGTCCAGCACGCCGGCCACGCCGCGCAGGGCCGTCCGCAGGCCGTACACCTGATCGATCAGGGACAGCACCAGGGGCAGGGTGTCCTCCGCCACGCCCATGTCGTGGCGGATGTCGCGAATCAGGCCCACGCGGGCCACGTCGACGGGATGGAAGCGCCAGTCGGCCGCATGCTCCGGCGCGCGGTCGCCATCCGGCCGTACCCAGCCGCGCGCCACCCACCCATGGATTTCCTGTGGCTCCAGGTCGGGAAAGCGGGCCACCACCGCCTCGAACGTCAAAAGGGTCAGCGTGCTCATGGCGTCATCCTCCCACCAGGTCCTTGCGGGGGTCGGTGTCATCCCGGGGCGTCCAGCCCGCCAGGAAGGCCGCCAGCTCCGGCTCCTCCCCCGTGGGCAGCACCACCTTCAGCTCCACCACCTGGTGGCCCTGGCGGATGCCCCGCCCCTTCAGGCGCAGGCGGGTGCCGCTGTTGGACCGGGGCGGCACGGTCAGCATGACGCCGCCGTGCACGGTGGGCACCTTGACCTTGGCGCCCAGCACCGCCTCCTTCAGGGTGACGGGCAGTTCGATGACGATGTCGTCCCCCTCGCGACGGAACAGGGGGTGGGGCGCCACCGCCACCTCCACCAGGGCGTCGCCACGGGGGCCGCCGTTCATCCCCGGCCCGCCCCTGCCCGCCAGGCGCAGCGCCTGGCCGTCCTTGATGCCGGCGGGGATGGTGACGTCCAGCACCTGTCCGTCCGGCAGGGTCAGGCGGCGGGTGGCGCCCTTGGCCGCCGTCAGGAAATCCACCGCCAGGGAATACTGGGCGTCCGCCCCCCGCAGGGGAAAGCCGCCGCCCGGTCCGGCCCCCTGGCCGCCCATTCCCTGGCCAAACGCCCGGCGCAACAGGCTTTCCAGGTCATCATGGTCGAAGCCGCCAAAACCGTCGGCGCCGTCAGCGGCCTGATAGCGGCCGTGCCCGGCATCGAAGGGCCCGCCGGCATGCTGGCGATAATAGCCGCCGCCGGCCGGGCCGCGCGGCCCGGTCTCGGCGCCGGTGGCGTCGATCTCCCCCCGGTCGAAGCGGGCGCGCTTTTCCGGGTCGGACAGCAGGGCGTAGGCGAGGGAGATGTCCTTGAACTTGGCCTCGGCCTCCGGCTTGCCGGGGTTCAGGTCCGGATGATGCCGCTTGGCCAGGGTGCGATAGGCGCTGCGGATGGTTTTCTCGTCGGCGTCGCGGGCGACGCCCAGCAGGGCATAGGGATCCACCGGGGCTTACCTCATTCCAGGGGCCGGACCAGGGCTGAAGAAGAAATCGGCCACCGGGGCGGAACGGCCGGCCGGCCGGGACGGGCCGCCCTCCGTCCCCGGGCGGCGCAACAGGGCCTCCGCTTGCCGCAGCACCATCTCGGGCGTGGGACCGGCATCCAGGATAGACCAGCGCACGTCGCCGGCGCCCTGGCGCATTTGGCTAAGCAGGACGGCGAGATCCGCGTCGGACGCGTCGCGGGCCGGGGTCTGCGCGCGGTGGCGCACGCGGTCGGCCATCACCTCCTCCGACGCCCGCAGCCACAGGCCGGTGAACCGGGCGTGGGCCTGGGCGGCCAGATTCGCCGCCAAGGCCCGCTCCTCGGGTCGCGCGAACACCGCGTCCAGGATGACGCTGCGCCCGGCGGCCAGGCAGGTGGCGGCCTGGAGGCGGAGGCGGTCGTACACCGCGGCGCTCACGGCCGGCGTGTAGGCGTCGGCCGGCAGGGCCTGTTCCGGCGCCAGGTCGAACAACTGCTTGCGGATGACGTCGCTGCGCAGGACCCGGGCGCCGGGCGCGGCCCCCATCAGGGGGGCCAGCGCGCGGGCCAGTGTCGACTTTCCCGTGCCACTGAAGCCGCCCACCGCGACGACGCGCGGACGGTCGCGGCGCAGGAAGTCCAGCGCCAGTTGCAGATAGCGGTCGGCCTCCACCGCACCGGCGGTCTTCTGGGTGGGGGTGGTCTGCCGCCGGGACGCCGCGGCCGTCACCTGGGCCCGCACCGCCGCCCGCACCGAGAGGAACAGGGGCAGGGCCGGCAGGCCGCCCACCGCCAGGCCCTCGCGGCCGGGCATGTCCTCCCCGGTCAGGTCCAGATAGCGGTTCAGCACCAGGCTGGCCAGATCCCCCCGGTCGCGGAAACACAGATCCATCAGCAGGAAGGCCAGGTCGTACAGCACGTCGGTGCGCGCCAGGTCCGGGTCGAACTCGATGGCGTCGAAGGGGGTGGGCGTGCCGTCGACCAGACAGACGTTGCCCAGGTGCAGATCGCCATGGCAGTCGCGCACCCGGCCCGCGTCCCGCCGCAGGTCCAGCAGGGGCGCCTGCACCGCCAGCGCCGTCTGGATTCGCGTGTTCCAGGCGCGGATGTCGGATGCCGAGAAGGCGTCGCCCGGCTTGAGGTTGGCGCGGGTGATGGCGATGGCCTGCTCTAGGCCCGCCGCCCCGCCGCCGTCGTTGCGCGCCGGCTGGGCCCGGTGCAGCCGGGCCAGCCGGTCGGCCAGATCCAGCATCAGCTGGGGCGTCAGCCGCCCTTGCGTCGCCATGCGGTCCAGCAGGGCGTCCTGGTCGAAACGGCGCATGACCAGCAGCCAGTCGACCACTTCGGCCCCGGGCAGGGACGGCTCCTCCTCCCCCGCCGGCCATTCCGGTCCCAGCAGCAGGTGCCCGTCAACGCGCAGGACGGGGCGCAGGCCCAGGTACAGATGCGGGGCGAAGCGGCGGTTGACCGACAGCTCGGCCAGGCAGAAATGCCGCCGCCGCTCCACCGTGGAATAGTCCAGATAGGAATAGCGCACGGCCCGCTTCAACTTGTAGGCGCGGTCGCCGGCCAGGAAGACATGGGAGATGTGGGTGTCGATGCGCTCCACCCGTCCCCGGGCGCCGAAGGCCTCCGGATAGGCCAGGAAGGCAAGGGTCTCGGTCTGGTCATCCATGGCTGGGCTTCTTTCGCCTGAGGGCTGGCACCGGAATCATTGGCCGGGGGCCGTCGTTGCAAAACAGTAGCGCCGCCGTCGCCTCCCCGCCTTGAGCGGGATCAAGTCCGGGGTGGTGGCCGGAACATGCGTGCCACACCCGCGCCAAAAGGGGGCGCGCATGCGGGAAACGCGCCGGTCGGTGCCTTGATTTGGTGTTCCCCCGCCTTGTAAGGTGCGCCGCAACGCAACAAAGGGCCGGGGAGGACGGGTTTCACGACCCCATGACGCTCCTTTTCCGCCCTTCCAGTGGTGAAGACGGTCAGGCAATGGCGGCCTCAGGCGCGGCGAAGCTCAGTTTCCAGGGATTAATCCTGACGCTCCACCAGTTCTGGTCGGAGCAGGGGGCCCTGATCCTCCAGCCCTATGACATGGAGATGGGGGCCGGTACCTTCCACCCGTCCACCACCTTGCGCGCGCTGGGCGCCACGCCGTGGAAGGCCGCCTTCGTGCAGCCGTCGCGCCGCCCCAAGGACGGCCGCTATGGCGAGAACCCCAACCGCCTGCACCAGCACCACCAGTACCAGGTGATCCTGAAGCCCTCGCCGGCGGACGTGCAGGAGATCTACCTGGAAAGCCTGCGGCGCGTGGGCATCGACCCGGCGCAGCACGACATCCGCTTCGTCGAGGACGATTGGGAAAGCCCCACCCTGGGCGCCTGGGGCCTGGGCTGGGAAGTGTGGTGCGACGGCATGGAGGTGACGCAGTTCACCTACTTCCAGCAGGTGGGCGGCATCGAATGCGAGGTCGTGGCGGCGGAGCTGACCTACGGCCTGGAACGCCTGGCCATGTACATCCAGAACGTCGAGAACGTGTACGACCTGGACTTCAACGGCCAGGGCGTGAAGTACGGCGACGTCTATCATCGCAATGAGCGGGAACAGAGCGCCTATAACTTCGAATACGCTGACATCGATTTGCTCAAGAAGTATTTCGACGATGCGGTGGAGCAGTGCGAAATACTTATATCGAAGAATCTCGCGTGGCCCGCATATGAGTGGTGCATCAAGGCTTCGCACAATTTCAACCTGCTGGACGCTCGGGGTGCGATCTCCGTTCTAGAGCGGCAGAGCTACATCCTGCGGGTGCGCAACCTGGCCAAGGCCTGCTGCGAGGCCTGGGTGGCCGGCGATAAGAAAGTGGACTGGACCCTTCCTGGGACCGTGTCCGGTAAGGGGGCCTGAACCATGGCCGAGCTGCTGATCGAGCTGTTTTCCGAAGAAATCCCCGCCCGCATGCAGGTGCGCGCGGCCGAAGAGCTTAAGCGTCTGGTCACGGAGCCATTGCTTCAAGCCGGCCTTACCTTTGAGGTCGCGCGAGCATTCAGCACCCCCCGGCGTCTTACTCTCGTTGTGCAAGGGCTTCCAGAGTCTAGCCCACCGCTACGGACTGAGAAGAAAGGCCCTCGAGTCGGTGCTCCTGACGCAGCGATAGAGGGATTTCTACGAGGGGCTGCTTTGACCAGTCTGGATCAATGTCACCAAATAGACACCGGGAAAGGTGTCTTTTGGTTCGCGATCTACGAGCAGCCTGGCAGAGCCACAATAGAATTTGTGCAAACAATTCTGAATACCGTTCTTTGGAATTTCCCCTGGCCCAAATCAATGAAATGGGGGAATAGTGTTTTTCGTTGGGTGCGGCCACTTCAGTCAATTTTAGTGTTGTTTAAAGAAAATGTAGTGCCTGGCAATCTAACGCTCGGAACTACCGCATCGAATGCGAACTCGCAAATTATAGAATATGGCGACACCACGCGCGGCCACCGCTTCCTGGCGCCCGGCGTGCTGACCATCCGCGACTTCGCCGATTACCAGGAAAGGCTGGCCGGCGCCTTCGTCGTGCTGGATCGCGAGGCGCGCAAGGCCCGCATCCTGGAGCAGGCCAACGCGCTCGCCGCCGCCGAGGGCCTGGCCCTGCGCGACGATCCCGGCCTGCTGGAGGAAGTGGCCGGCCTGGTGGAATGGCCGGTGGGTCTGATCGGCACCATCGACCAGGCCTTCATGGACGTGCCGGCCGAGGTGCTCACCACCTCCATGCGTACGCACCAGCGCTACTTCGCCCTGGAAACGGCGGACGGCAAGCTGGCGCCCCGCTTCGTCCTGATGGCCAACCGCACCAATGAGGATGGCGGCAAGGCCGTGGTGGCGGGGAACGAGCGCGTGCTGCGCGCCCGCCTGTCGGACGCCAAGTTCTTCTGGGACCTGGACCGCAAGGTGCCGCTGGAAGACCAGGCCAGGAAGCTGGCCGAGATCACCTTCCATGCCAAGCTGGGCACCACGGCGGCCAAGGTCCACCGGGTGGAAGGCCTGGCGGTGGTGATCGCCCAGGCCATCGGTGCCGACGGGGATGCCACCCGCCGCGCCGCGCGCCTGGCCAAGGCCGATCTGGTCACCGGCCTGGTTGGCGAGTTTCCCGAGGTGCAGGGCGTCGTCGGCCGCTACATCGCCTATGAGCAGGGCGAAAGCGCCGCCGTGGCCGAGGCCATCGCCGACCATTACAAGCCCCTGGGGCCGGGCGACAGCTGCCCCACGGCACCCGTGTCGGTGGCCGTGGCGCTGGCCGACAAGATCGACACGCTGGTGGCCTTCTTCGGCATTGATGAGAAGCCCACCGGCTCCCGCGATCCCTACGCCTTGCGCCGTGCGGCCCTGGGTGTCATCCGCCTGGTGGTGGAAAACGGCCTGCGCCTGGACCTGGGCGACCTGTTCCTGGCGGCCCGTGGCCAGCTCGGCCTGGACAACGCCGCCCTGGATGGCGAGCTGCTGGCCTTCTTCGCCGATCGCCTGGTGGTGGCGCTGCGCGAGAAGGGTGTGCGCCATGACCTGATCGCCGCCGCCCTGGCGGGTCGGGCCGAGGGCGACCTGGTCCGCCTGCTGGCCCGGGTGGACGCGCTGGCCGGCTTCGTCGGCACCGACGACGGCGCCAACCTGCTGGCCGCCTTCCGCCGGGCCGCCAACATTCTGCGCATCGAGGAGAAGAAGGACGGCCATGCCCATGACGGGCTGCCGGACGCCGACCTGTTGCGGCTGGATGAGGAAAAGGCCCTGGCGGCGGCGCTGGCCGACGCGCGGGGCGCCTCGGAACCGGCGCTGGCCGCCGAGGACTACGTCGGCACCATGGCGGCCCTGGCCACCTTGCGCGGGCCGGTGGACGCCTTCTTCGACAAGGTGACGGTGAACGCGGACGATCCGGCCCTGCGGGCCAACCGGCTGCGTCTGCTGGCCGGTATCCGTCGCACGCTGAACCATGTGGCGGATTTCTCGGTCATCGAGGGGTGAGTCGCGGGGGCCGGGAAACCGGCCCCCGTTTTCGTAAGGGCCGCCCGCGCCCACCGCATCGGGCGGTCACAATCTTGGCCCTTCCGCTGGCCAGGATTGTTTGCAAGGCTTTGATATTGGTAGGCGTGACAAAACGGGATCGGCCCTGGGCCGGTATCCGAAAAAAACACAAGTGCAGCAGAACTTCGGGGAAACTGGCGCGGGTGGCGGCCCTCAACAACATCAGGCAGCCGCCGGCGCGAACGCATCAGGTGAGGAACCATGAGCAGCGTGTCCAAGTGGGTGTACAACTTCGGTGACGGCAAGGCCGAGGGTCGGGCCGAAATGAAAAACCTCCTGGGGGGCAAGGGCGCCAACCTGGCGGAGATGAGCAATCTGGGCCTGCCCGTGCCGCCCGGCTTCACCATCACCACTGAGGTCTGTACCTGGTTCTACGACAACGGCCGCCAATACCCGGTCGAGCTGAAGGACCAGGTGGCCGCCAGCCTGAAGTCGGTGGAAGGCATCATCGGCGCCATCTTCGGCGACCCCCAGAACCCGCTGCTGGTCTCCGTGCGCTCCGGCGCCCGCGCGTCCATGCCCGGCATGATGGACACGGTGCTGAACCTCGGCCTGAACGACGTCACCGTCCGCGGCTTGGCCAAGCGCGCCGGGGACGAGCGCTTCGCCTATGACAGCTACCGCCGCTTCATCCAGATGTACGGCAATGTCGTGCTGGATGTGGACCACCACCATTTCGAGGAGATCCTGGAAAGCCACAAGCGCGACCGGGGCCTCAACTACGACACCGACCTCGACGCCGGCGACTGGCAGGCGGTGATCGAGGGTTACAAGGAGGTGGTGCAGGAAGCGTTGGGACGCCCCTTCCCGCAGGATGTGCAGGAACAGCTGTGGGGCGCCATCGGCGCCGTCTTCGGCAGCTGGATGAACACCCGCGCCATCACCTACCGCAAGCTGCACGACATTCCGGCCAGCTGGGGCACGGCGGTCAACGTCCAGGCCATGGTGTTCGGCAACATGGGCGACGACTGCGCCACGGGTGTCGCCTTCACCCGCAACCCCTCCACGGGTGAGAACGCCTTTTATGGCGAATACCTGATCAACGCCCAGGGTGAGGACGTGGTGGCCGGCATCCGCACGCCGCAGCACCTGACCATCGCCGGTCGCGAGGCCAACGGGTCCGACCTGCCGGCCATGGAAGAAAGCATGCCGGAGGTGTTCCACCAGCTGGACGCCGTGCGCCTGAAGCTGGAGCGCCACTACCGCGACATGCAGGACATCGAGTTCACGGTGCAGCAGAAGAAGCTGTACATGCTGCAGACCCGCAACGGTAAGCGCACCACCGCCGCCGCGCTGAAGATCGCCGTGGACATGGCGCAGGAAGGCCTGATCGACGAGGCCGAGGCCGTGCGCCGCATCGAGCCCAAGTCGCTGGACCAGCTGCTGCACCCGACGCTGGACCCCAAGGCGCCGCGCAAGATCATCGCCAAGGGCCTGCCGGCCAGCCCCGGTGCCGCCTGCGGCAAGGTCGTGTTCTCCGCCGACGAGGCCGAGCGCCAGTCGCAGATGGGTGAGGCGGTCATCCTCTGCCGCGTGGAAACCAGCCCGGAGGACATCCACGGCATGCACGCCGCCGCCGGCATCCTGACCACCCGCGGCGGCATGACCAGCCACGCCGCCGTGGTGGCGCGTGGCATGGGGCGGTCCTGCGTCTCGGGCGCCGGTGAGCTGCGCATCGATTACAAGACCGGCATCATGACGGTGCGGGGCGAGAAGATCGCCGCCGGCGACGTCATCACCATCGACGGCTCCACCGGCGAGGTCATGCTGGGGCATGTGCCCACCATCCAGCCGGAGCTGTCGGGCGACTTCGCCATCCTCATGGGCTGGGCCGACCGCTTCCGCCGCATGAAGGTGCGCACCAACGCGGAAACCCCGCTGGACGCCCGCACGGCGGTGAAGTTCGGGGCGGAAGGCATCGGCCTCTGCCGCACCGAGCACATGTTCTTCGATACCGAGCGCATCATCGCCGTGCGCGAGATGATCGTGGCGGAAACCGAGGCCGGCCGGCGCGCCGCCCTGGCCAAGATCGCCCCGATGCAGCGCCAGGACTTCGTGGAGCTGTTCCGCATCATGGCGGGCCTGCCGGTCACCATCCGCCTGCTGGACCCGCCGCTGCATGAGTTCCTGCCCAACAGCGAGGCGGAGATGGACGAGGTGGCCAAGGCCGCCGGCACGGACATCCAGCGGGTGCGCCACCGCGCCCTGCAGCTGCACGAGGCCAACCCCATGCTGGGCCATCGCGGCTGCCGCCTGGGCATCTCCTACCCTGAAATCTATGAGATGCAGGCCCGCGCCATCTTCGAGGCCGCGGTGGAGGTGGGCAAGGACGGCCAGACCGTGATCCCGGAGATCATGATCCCGCTGGTCAGCACCAAGAAGGAGCTGGACATCCTGAAGGCCGTCATCGACCGGGTGGCGGGTGAGGTGAAGCAGGCCACCGGCGTGCGGATCGACTATCTGGTCGGCACCATGATCGAACTGCCCCGCGCCGCCTTACGGGCGGCGGAGATCGCCCAGTCGGCGGAGTTCTTCAGCTTTGGCACCAACGACCTGACGCAGACCACCTTCGGCATCAGCCGTGACGACGCCGCCAGCTTCCTGCCCGATTATCAGCGGGCCGGCATCTTCGAGCACGATCCCTTCGTGACCCTGGACACGGAAGGCGTGGGCGAACTGGTGTCCATCGCCGCCGAACGGGGCCGCAAGACCCGTCCGGAGATCAAGCTGGGCATCTGTGGTGAGCACGGCGGCGACCCGGCCTCGGTCTATTTCTGCGAGAAGGTGGGCCTCAGCTACGTTTCCTGCTCCCCCTACCGCGTGCCCATCGCGCGGCTGGCGGCGGCGCAGGCGGCGCTGATGGGCGAGAAGCCCGCCAGCGAGGCGTAATCACCACCGCTGGTTTCCCGGGTGTATCGGCGGCGAGGGTGACTTCGCCGCCGATTCCTTTGGGGCTCAGCTACCGCCGGCCGCGCGTTGGAAATTGTGGTCGGCGATGGCGTCAAGGCGGCCCTCCCGGTACAGCGCTTCGGCCGCCTTGCGCAGCAGCGCGGTTTCCGGCGCCTCCGCCGTCGCGGGGTCGCAGACCAGCCATCCCTCCATCGTGGCCAGGGGAAGGTGGTCCCCCTGGGCTGCGGTCAGGCCGACATCCCGCGCCATCAGGTCGATGACGGCGTCGACGTCCAGCAGGGCGCCCACCCTCCCATGCGCCAGCATTTTCAGGCCGTTGGCCATGGAAGGCACCTCCTGCACCGCCAGATCATACTGGCGGATGATGTCGCTGAAGGCGCTGGTGCCGGTGATCGTCATGGCGATCGGGCCCAAATGGCGCAGATCGTCCAAGGTTTTCAGACGGACGCCCGGCCGGGTGATGGCGATCAGGTTGTGGTGTGATGTCAGGGCCAAGGGCACGATGCCCCTATACGGGTCGCGCAGCGGCAGCCCCAGCATGCCGTAGGTCTTGACCAGGGGCGGGGTTGTGCCGCCCTTCGTGCGGGCCAGCTCGGTATATACCCGCACGACCGGCAGCAGCAGGATGTCGGCATGCACGCCCGCGCGGTCGAGAATGGCCTGGGCCTGTTCCACCGCCATGCCCTTCGGATGTCCTTGAGCGTCCCGTTCCCCGATCATCGGCAGTTCGGGGACCAGCAGGCGTATGGCGGGCGCCGCCGTCTGGTCCCCCGCGCCTTGGCCGTCGGCCGGCGCCGCGCTGACGGGCGCCTGGAACGCGAACGCCAGGAACAGGAATATGGCCATACGCAGGGGCGGGAACATGGTGGCGGGGCTCCTCCTTCCTCGCGCGACGGAATGGCCAAGGGAACGATTGCCCCATCCAGATGGGCGACGCTTCCCGGTTGGACTACCCCATATCCTCCCGCAACTGTCCCAGCGGCAGCGCCGTGGTCTCCTTCACCGTCGATACCGCCATCATCGAGTTTATTTCGCGCACGCCGGGCAGCTGCGACAGCCTCTTGAAGAACAGGGCCTCATACGCCTCCACATCCTTGGCCACGATACGCAGCAGGAAGTCGACCTGGCCCATCAGCACGAAACATTCCAGCACCTCCGGAATGTCGGCGATGGCGCGGCGGAAGGCGTCCAGGCTGTCGCCGGCGTGCGCCTCCAGCTTCACGTGGGCGAACACCAGGAAGTTCAGGCCCAGTTCCCGCCGATCCAGCAGGGCCACGCGCTGCCGGATCAGCCCCGTCTCCTCCAGCCGCTGGATGCGACGCCAGCAGGGGGATTGGGACAGGCCCACCTTCTCCCCCACCTCCGCCGCCGACGCCGCGCCCTGCTGTTGCAGCACATCCAGAATCTTCCAATCCAGGCCGTCCAACTTGTGTCGCATGAGTCATTTCCAAATTGGCATTTTAAAACATGAGTCATGTTGATAATGGCGTTATCGCGCCGTCTTCGCAAAGACTATGCGCGCCCGGATCGCTATTGTCGCTCTTATCGATCCACGTCCTGTTGATAGGCCGCCGCCCATGCCCCCGCTCGATTGCTCGCCCGCCGATTACGCCGCCCTGCACCCCACCCTGACGCTGGTGCGCGGCGAGGATGGTTTCGTGGCCCTGGCCGTGAACCGTGCCGGCCCCGTGGATGTCACCTTGGACTGGAGCCGTCTGGAGCCGGTGAACGAGGCCGATAGCCTGGACGCGGCCATCGACTACGCCTTGTCGGTGGCCCGCCACCGGGGGGAGGCGGAGCGTCGTGCCGGCCGGCCCTGGGCCACCGCCCACGCCGTGGTGGTGGGCCACGCCGGCGAGGCGGCGGAAGCCGCGGTGCGCCGCGCCGTCGCCGTGGCGGCCGTGCCGGTGGCGGGCTTGCCGGAGACGCGGGTATGACCGCCGAAGCCTTTGCCGCCACCAGCCCGGTGATGCTGTCGGTGGCGGCCGATGCCAGCCCCGGCCTGCTGTCCCGCCTGATGGGCACGCTGGCCCGTCTGGACATCGTGCCCCTGCATGTCTACGCCCGTCGTCGGGCCGACCTGCCGGGCGAGGACATGCTGGAGGTGGACATCCAGCTACCTGACAGCGCCTCGGCCTACAGTGAGCGGGTGGCGGCGTTGTTCCGCGCGGTGGTGGGCGTGCACGCGGTGGCCGGATCGGTTTGACGGTGGTGGTCGGCGGGGATGCTTATAAGGGTTGGATGGCCGGCGGTGCTTCGGTGCCGGCCCGCCAGCTACGCCAGCCCAGAATCGCCAGGATGATGAAGCCGGCATAGAGGCCGGCGGTTATGTAAAGGTCCTTGACGCTGTACATGACCGTGTAGACCAGATCGACGGCAATCCACAGCCACCAGTTTTCAATGTGTTTGCGGGCCGTCCAATATTGCGCGACCAGACTTAGGCCGGTGAGGCTGGCGTCCAGGTAGGGCAGGGCCGCGTCGGTCCAACGCGCCATGCCCCAGCCCAGGACAACACCCATGCCGGCGCCGGCCATCAGTCCCGCGATGGCACGCCCGATGGACAGGGGCTGGACGATCACGGCCCCGTCGTCCCGTACGCCCCGCCACCAGCAAATCCAGCCATAGATCAGAAAGGCGCCGAACACGCCTTGCAGGATCATGTCGGAATAGAATTTGGCGTTGAAGAACACGACTGCGTAGAGCGCCACGGATACCAGGCTCACGGGCCAGCACCACAAAAGGCGGCGCGTGGTGCCCCAGACGGCAAGCGCGCTGATGGCGGCGGCGACAAATTCCAAAGGGGACATGGGGGGCGCCGCCGTTGCTTACAGGGGGAGGTCGCGGATGAAGGCCAGCAGGCTCTGCCCGTCCTTGCCCTGGAACCAGGCGGCGTGACCCAGGAAATATCCGTCATAGGCCAGGCCGGCATTCTCCGCCGACCGGGTGATGCCATGGAAATAGTCGGTTTCCGCCAGGGCGAATTCGGCATGCACCAGGGGCAGCAGGGCCGCCAGTGCCTGGCGCCGCCGGGCGTCCAGCGGGTGGACGGCGTGATAGCCGCCGATCAGGGCGGCGACCTGGTCGTGGTGCACGACGGGATCGCGCCCCTCCGTCAGGGCCAGCCACTCCACGGTGTTGCGCTCGATGGCGGTGGCCAGGTCATAGAGGGCGGTGGTGCGATCGGACAGACCGAAGTCCAGCACCGCCGCCACCGCCGCCGGATCCGTTCCCGGTCCCGTTTTTGGCCCGGTCCAGGTGAGGTTGGAGGCATGAAGGTCATTGTGCGTCCACAGCGGCGCCAAATCGGCCAGGAAGGGGCGCAGCGCGTCGTGGAAGGGCAGCAGCAGGCGCGTGGTGTCCCGCAGCCAGGGACGGCTGGCCAGATAATCGGCCAGCGCGGGCCGGGCCGCGACATAGGCCGCCATGGCGGACAGCGGATCGGTACCCGCGAACAGGGTGAAGCCTGAGACCAGCGGCTGGCCGGCGCGGTGGGGCCGGTCGAACCCGGCGGCCGCCCGATGCAGACGGGCCAGCGCGGCGCCCGCCGCCTGGGCATGACCGGCATCGCGGAAGGGCGTCCATGATGGCGCCTCGCGGTACAAATCCAGGCCGGGCGCCAGGCCGTGGACCTCATAGGTCCAGTCGCCCAGTGTCAGGGCGCGGGCGCCGTCGGCCGTGGCCAGCACCTCGCAGACGGGTTCCCCCCGCCGGCGCAGATGGTCCATGAAGGCGTGTTCGTCGTCCAGCTGCGCGGGGGTGCGCACCCGCACATGGTGCCGCTTCACGAACACCGCCGTCCTGTCCCCGCCCGCCATCGCCACCACGGAGGCGGCGGAGAAGGGGCGCGGGCTGTGGCTCAGGATGCCGCGCACCGCGCCCGCGCCGGGATAGTGGCGCAGCAGGCCCGCCACCTCCGCCACCGTCAACGGCGGCCAGTCGGGCAGCACCGTGCCCACCCCCATGCCATGGGCGTGCGGATGAACCGGCGTGGAACGGGCGGGGGAGGTGCTCATGAGCGGAACAGAGGGACCTTAAAGCGAATATTCGACCGTGAAGCGCGCGGTGCGCGGCGCGCCCAAGTGCAAATAGGCGTCGCCGGCGCTCTCGCCAACATCTTTCCAGTAGCGCCGATCCAGCAGGTTGTCGACCGACAGCCGCAGGGTCAGCTTGTTGTCCAGCGCGCTGGGGGCGTAGCGCAGGCCGGCGTTGAACAGATGATAGGCGGGGGCATAGGCCACCGCGTCGCGCGCCGCCGCCTTCTCCCCCACATACTGCCAGCCGGCCAGCAGGGCCAGGCCGTCCAGATGCGGCAGGGTGTAGTCGGCATAGAGTGCCGTGCGCACGTGCGGCACGTTCATGGCCTGGTGGCCGTCATAGGCTGGCGTGCCGGTGCCGTAGGCCACGGCGTGGATGAAGGTGGCGCTGGCCGACAGGCGCAGATCCCGGGTCACCTGGCCGGCGGCGTTCAACTCCAGCCCGTCATGGCGCTCGGTGCCTTCCCGCACATAGGTGAAGCCATAGGCGCTGTCGTCCGGCTTGGCGTACTCATACGCCTTGCTCAGGCGAAAGACGCTGGCGCCCAGCAGCAGGCCGTTCCAGTCGTACTTGGCGCCCACCTCGTCCTGCCAGGACAGCGACGGCGACAGGATCTCGCTGGCGTTGGTGGCCCAGGCCGGCGCCTGGCCGCCCAGCGACAGGCCGCGGGCATGGCTGGCATACAGGGTCAGGGCCGCCAGCGGCTTGTAGACCAGGGCCAACTGCGGCAGGGGCAGGGTCTCGGCCGTGTTGCGGATGGTGGCGTGGTCGATGTCATAGGCGCGTTCGCGCAGGAACACGCCGCGCACCCCGGCGTCCAGCTCCAACCCGGTCACCAGGGCGCCCAGGTCCACCCGGTCCATGCCGATGATGGCGTACTGGCGGCTGTCCAGCCGTTCGTAATTGGCGCCGGGATTGTTGGGCGAGGGGGCGAAGGCCAGGGGCGTGGGGTTGTAGATGTTGTCGCTGCCGACGTAGTCGTAGACGTAATCGGTCTGCGTCACCGTGCGGCGGAAGACGCTGGTGCCCAGGGTCAGGCTGTGGCCGATGGACCCCGTCGCCACCTTGCCCATCAGCAGGGCCTGGGCCTGGTCATCCTCGCGCGCGTCGTTGGGGCTGCGATAGTCGTAGACGTCGAAATCGCCATTGGCGGCGAAGTAGTAGCCGGGCGTCTCGCCATTGGCGCAACTGGCGACGGCGTAGCAGCCATAGGCGAAGGCCACGTTGTCGTCGATGACCGTGCGGCTGTGGCCCACCGCCACCTTCAGGCGCCAGTCGTCGCTGAACCGGTGCTCGTACTGTCCCGACACGTTCAGCGCGTTGATGGTGACCGGCTTGGTCCAGGACTGGGCCGCCAGCATGTGGCTGGGTGACACCGTGTCCAGCGCCGGCACGGTGGTGCCGCCCAGCAATTGGTAACCGGACACCGAATGCTGCACCCGGCGCTGGTACTCCAGGTCCACATTGACGGTGTCGTTCTCAGTCGCCCGCCAATCGCCCGCCAGCGACCCGAAATTGCGATAGCCGTCGGCATGGTCGACGTAGGAGGCGATGTCCTCATGCGCCACGTTCAGGCGCAGGCCATACTGCTTGCGCTCGCCGAACACGGACCCCAGATCCACCGCGCTGTAGAGGCCGCCGCGGTTGTCGGTGCCCAGCGTCAGGCTGCGCACGTCGGCCGGCCGCTTGGTGATGTAGTCGACCAGGCCGCCCGGGGCCACCACGCCGGCGTCCACGCCGGCCAGGCCCTTCAGGAACTCCACCCGTTCCTTGTTCTCCAATGCCACCGGCTGTTCGCCGGCGATGGTCAGGCCGTTGATCTGCAGGCCGGTGGCCAGGTCCAGGGGGAAGCCCCGGATGGCGATATCCTCGTAATAACCCTCCGGCGCGTAGTTCTCACCGATGGAGGCGTCGTTGCGGATCAGGTCGCTCAAGCGCCGCGCCTGCTGGTCATCCATCAGGTCGCGGGTGACCACACTGATCGAGGCCGGGGTGTCCAACACGGTGCCGGCGCCACCGAACTGGGTATCGGTGGCGCGGTAGCCTTGGTCGCGGGTGCCGGTGACGATGACCGTGTTGGGAACGGTGTTGCCCTGGTCCGCCGGGTCGGCCAGGGCGCGGTGACCGGGCGCCACGCCCCCCAGCATCAGCGCGATCACCGCGCAGGACTGCGACAGGCGGGTGGTACGGCGGGGCGAAATCGTCACGGGACTGTCATCCTGAAAAGGGCGCGGGTTGGAAAAGCGGCACGGGCGCCTCCCACCGGAAGGGGAAGGACGGGCAAGGGCGGGAATGGCGGTTTTTGGCGGATTCCCACCGCCGGGTCAAACCATTGCGCGATCAGGGCCGGGTTGCATAGCCCCGATCGGCCCCGAATGAGAATGAGATTGATTCTCATTATTATGACGCTTATACGATGCCTCACGCACTCACTCATGGGGAAAACAAAAATGCGGCGAAGGCTGTTGAGGACGGTTCCTGTTTGGCTGTTGGTGGCGCTGGGGGGCGCTCCCCTGGCCCCATCCGCGATGGCGGCGGCCGCGCCCGATGTGGCCGCGTCCGATGCGGCGGACGCGGAGGCCCTGGGCACGGTGACCGTCACCGCCACCCGCACCGCCAAGGACATCAGTGAGGTGCCGGCCAGCGTCAGCGTCATCACCAGCCAGCAGATCGACGAGCAGCTGGTGACGGACATCAAGGATCTGGTGCGCTACGAACCGGGTGTCTCCGTACGCAAAAGCCCGGCGCGCTTCACGCTGGCGGGTGGGTCCACCGGCCGCGACGGCGACAGCGGCTTCAACATCCGTGGCCTGGAAGGCAACCGCGTGTTGATGCTGGTCGACGGCATCCGCGTGCCCGACGCCTACAGCTTCGGCGCCCAGAACATGGGGCGTGGCGACTATGTCGACCTTGGCCTGCTGAAGTCGGTTGAGATCCTGCGGGGGCCGGCCTCCGCCCTCTACGGCAGCGACGGCGTCGCCGGCGCCGTGAGCTTCGTCACCAAGGATCCGGAGGACTTTCTGACCGCCGGCCCGGATGGCAAGACCCGGGATTGGGCGGTGCAGGGCACGGTCGGCTACACCTCAGCCGATGGCGCCTGGTCCAAGGGGGCGGTGGCCGCCGGCCGTGTCGGCCGTTTGCAGGCCCTGGTGGCCTATACCCGGCGCGATGGCAACGAGACCTCGACCAACGGCGCGAACAACAGCGCCAACACCGACCGTACCACCGCCAACCCGCAGGACCTCTACTCCAACGCCGTCCTGGCCAAGGTGGTGTATGAGCCGGCGGACGCGCATCGCCTGCGCCTGACCTTCGATCATGACGACAACCACACCAACACCACGGTGTTGAGCGCCATCGCCAAGCCGCCCCTGGCCTCCACCAGCGTGCTGGGCCTGATCGCCCGCGACCGTGAGGACCGCAACCGTGTCAGCCTCGACCACAATTGGGACATCGGCGCGGATCTGATCGATAGCGTGCATTGGACCGGCTATTACCAGGAAACCCACGCCACCCAGTACGGGGCGGAGGACCGCAACACCGCCGCCGACCGCACGCGCGACAGCACCTTCGACACCAACGTCTACGGCTTCGACATCCAGGGGCAGAGCAAGACCCTGGGGCACGACCTGACCCATACCCTGGTCTATGGTGGTGACTATTCCGTGACCCATCAGGAATCCCTGCGCGCCGGCACGGTGCCGTCGGCCGGCGACACCTTCCCGTCGCGGGCCTACCCCACCACGGATTACACGCTGGCGGGCGTCTTCCTGCAGGATGAGATCAACGCCTTCGACCGGCGGCTGACGCTCTACCCCGCCGTGCGCTTCGATTACTACGACCTGTCGCCCAAGAAGGGCGATCCGCTGTTCACGGCGCTGACGCCCGTTTCCAAGGACGACAGCCACGTGTCGCCCAAGTTGGGCATCCTCTACCACGTGCTGCCGGATGTCGGCGTGTTCGTGAACCTGGCGGAGGGCTTCAAGGCGCCGTCGCCGTCGCAGGTGAACAACGGCTTCGCCAACCCGACGCAGAACTACAAGTCCGTCTCCAATCCCAACCTGAAGGCGGAAACCAGCCAGACCATCGAGGGCGGTTTCAAGTTCAACGGTGCCTGGGGTGGGGGCGCTTGGGGCCGGGGTATGGAGAACGCCGTGGCGGGCGGCGGGCGCTGGGACGCCAGCATCACCGGCTATGCCGGCCGCTACCGCGACTTCATCGACCAGGTGCAGGTCAGCGGCAACTTCACGGCCGCCAACCCGGCCGTCTACCAGTATGTGAACCTGTCGCGGGTCACGCTGCAGGGGGCGGAGGCCAAGGGCCAAGTCACCCTGAACTCCGGTGTCGGCGCGCTGGCCGCCTTTTCCTACACCCATGGCGAGAGCACCTCGGACGGCGTCACCACGCCGCTGGACAGCGTGGACCCGTGGAAGCTGGTGCTGGGCCTGACCTATCGCGACCCGGCCGGCCGCTTCGGCGGCCAGGTCACCATGACCCATTCCGGCGCCAAGGACCGGTCGGACGTCAGCAGCGCCACCTACTTCATCCCCAAGGCCTTCACCATCCTGGACGCGACCGCCTACTGGAACGTGACGGAGAACGCCAGCATCCGCGCCGGAATCTTCAACCTGACGGATGAGAAGTACTGGTGGTGGGGCGATGTGCGCGGTCAGTCCGCCACCTCCACCGTCCTCGACGCCTGGACCCAGCCCGGCCGCAACTTCGGGGCCTCGCTGACCCTGAAGCTCTGACCCCAACCGACCCGGCCGGCGGGCATGCCCGCCGGCACCTTCCCCGCGCCCCCGAGGAGGCCAACCGATGACCATCTATGACGCATTGCGGACTGGACGCCGCACCTTTCTGACCCGGGGGCTGACCGGCGCCGCCCTGTTGGGCGTGACCGCCAGCCTGCCGCTGGCCGCTGTCGCCACCACGCCCACCGAAGGTGCCGCCGGCACCGCCCCGGACCAGGACCGCAAGGCCATCCTAGGCATGGCCGGCACCTACAAGGTGACCTTCGATTTCCGTGAGACGACGCCCTTCCTGGCCGACTACAAGCCCATCGCGCCCAAGACCAGCGGCGGCGAGGAGGTGGTGCGGGTGGTGGAGGACACCGGATCCGTCATCCGCCTGCAGCACCTGCTGGTGGTGGACGGGGACGATCGCTTGCCTGTGGTGATCAAGCATTGGCGCCAGGACTGGACCTATCAGCCCGCCAGCGTGCTGACCTACCAGGGCACCGGCCATTGGTCGCTGACGCCCGTGGACGGTGCCGCCGCCAAGGGCGCCTGGTCCCAGACCGTGTGGCAGACGGATGATTCGCCGCGCTATGGCGGGGTGGGGCGCTGGCGGCATGACGCCGGTGTCTCGCGCTGGACCAGCGAGGAGACGTGGCGCCCCCTGGCCCGCCGCGATGCCACAAGGCACCCCCCCTATGACCGTTACAACGGCATCAATCGCCACGCCCTGACCCCCGCCGGCTGGGTGCATGAACAGGACAACGCCAAGATGGGCTTGCGGGACGGCGCCCTGGTCACCTTCGTGCACGAAGCGGTGATCAATACCTACAGTCGGTCCGGCGATTTCCCCGTCGCCGCGGCCGATGAGTACTGGGCCAAGACCATGACCTATTGGGCGGCCGTGCGCGGTGCCTGGGACCAGGCCATCGCCCAGCACCAGGGCGTGAGCGTGACGGAGGAGGCCAACAACGGCTCTGTCACTGGCAAGGCGCTGATGGGCTTGGCCGACAGCATCGCCAAGGGGGGCAAAGGCATTCCGGACGCCATCGCCGAGGCTCGCCGCGTCATCACCGACGCGACGCAAGGCTCCGCGAAGTCCGGCGCCTGACGCCACCCCGGCCGGCGCCCCCCGCCCGCCCGTACCCAAGGGGGGCGCCGGCTTTTTTTCAGGTCCTCACGCCACCCACAGCGCCAGTAACGCCACAGCGGCCGGCAGGGCCTGGATCATCAGGATGCGGCGGCTGACGGACCAGGCGCCGTACCCGCCGGCGGCGATCACGCACAGCAGGAAGAAGGTCTTGATGTGCAGGGCCGGCGCCGGGTCGGGATAGACCAGGCCCCACAGCAGCCCCGCTGACAGGAAGCCGTTGTACAGACCCTGGTTGGCGGCCAGCACTGCCGTCTGCGCCGCCTTTTCCGGTGAGTGACGGAAGGCGCGCAGGCCCTGGGGCTTGGTCCACAGCACCATCTCCAGCACCAGGATCCAGGCGTGCAGCAGGGCCACGAGGCCCACCAGGATATTCGCTATTACGCTCATGAAAACCACGTTCCCCCACTTTTGAGTTGTTATGGCGCTACTATGACGGGAAAGATCGCGTTCGCCCAAAGAAAAAGCCGCCCGGCTTCCCGGGCGGCTCTCCTTTCTGCCCTGCCGGGCGATCAGAACTTGTAGGCGACGCGGAAATAGTACATGCCGCCGTCGTAACCAAAGGGCGACGTGTCCGGGTACTGGTCGCCGTAGTTCAGGCGGCCGGCACTGCGGTTCTTCTGCGGATACTTGTCAAACAGGTTCTGCGCGCCGACGGTGGCGGTCAGGTCCTCGGTGACCTTGTAGGCCACCTCGGCGTCGAAGATCCAGGCGGGGTCGTAATGCTGGCCCGCGCTGGAATTGTCCTGCCAGGCGCCGTAGTAGCTGCCGCGATACATGAAGCTGAAGGCGCCGATGTCGTAGTTGGCGCTCAGGTTCACGCGATAGTGCGGCAAGCCGTTCTCGATGTCCGCCTTGCGGTTGGCATCGATGACGCTGGCGTCGTACTTGGTGACGTCGGTGTGGTTGATGTTGGCCGCCGCCGTCAGGCGCAGGTCGCCGTCATAGACCTCGAAGGTCTTGTTGGCGACGATGTCCACGCCCTGGCTGCGGGTGTCGAAGGCGTTGGCGAAGTAGTTGACGTTGCCCAGGGTGTTGGCACCCACCACGCCCAGCGCCGCCAGCTTGATCTGGTCGGCGGCGGTCACGGTGAAGTCGCTGGTGATGCCGATGCGATCCTCGACCTTGATGTTGTAGTAATCGACGGTCAGGCTGACCTTGCCCGGCAGATCGAACACCAGGCCGCCGGCGATGTTGAACGAGGTTTCCGGCTTCAGGGTCTTGGCGCCGTAATACTGGGCCACGGGGCTGTCGACGGGGAAGGTGCCCAGCACGATGGGCTCCGGGCTGCCCGCCTTGAAGGTGGTCTGCGTGCTGCTGATGTGCGACTGGCCGGGCGTGGGGGCGCGGAAGCCGGTGTTGACGGACGAGCGGATGGCCACCCAGTCGGTCAGCTGATAGCGGCCGAAGACCTTCCAGTTGGTGGTGTTGCCGAAATCGTCGAAGTCCTCATACCGCAGGGCCACGCCGGCGCTGAGATCCTTGATGATGTCGGCTTCGGCGTCGGCGTAGAAGGCGTAGTTGCCGCGCGGATACTGGCCGGCATCGCTGGCGGTGAAGCCGGGATAGCCGTTGGACCCGATGGGCATGCCGGAGGTGTAGTACTGGCCCGCCTGGTACGAGGCCGTGTCGCCTGACTTGATGGTGTAGGTTTCACGCCGGTACTCGCCGCCGCCCGCCAGGGTCAGCGGGCTGGCCAACCAGCTGACCGTCATGGGATAGGTCAGGTCCAGGTTCAGGTTGGTCTCTTCCTGGATCTGCGTGCCGACATAGAACTGGTGCGGGCTGCTCGGCCCCAGGGAGGGGTTGACGGTGTTCTTGATGCTGTACCGCAGCTCATCCTTGCCGTAGCTGGCGCTGGCGTCGATGATCAGGCCGGACTTCAGCGTCGTCTTGTAGCCGCCGGTGAGGCTGCTATCCAGGATGTCGCCGTAGAACCAAGGCGTGAAGCCGTTGGGGAAGACGCTGTTCCACTTGAAGGTCGCGCCGCTGGCCAGGGTGATGGGCGTGATCAGCCACGATACCGTGGTGGGGTTGCGGTAGTTGAAGCTTTCCTTGGCGTAGCTGTGGCCGAAGTTGCCGAACAGATAGACCTTGGAATTGTCACCCAGGTCGATGCCGCTGTTGACGAACAGCCGTTGCGCCTCCACCGCCGGGTCGCCGAAGCGCTGGGCCGGGTTGGGGATGGTCAGGCCCTGGGCGGCCAGCTTGGCGGCGTCGGGGCGCTGGGTGCCGCGCGACGTCGGGTCGTTCTTCACATATTCGGCGCTGATGTTGACGAAGCCGCGATCCCCCAGGGGCAGGCCGGAATTGGCCTGGATGTGGGCGCTGCCGCCGTCGCCGGCATAGGTCTGGCCCCACTGGGCGACGACCGTGCCCTGGTCGGCGCTGTCCTTCAGGGTGAAGTTCATGACGCCGGCGATGGCGTCGGAACCGTACTGCGCCGCGGCGCCATCGCGCAGCACTTCCAGCTGCTTGATGGCGATGGACGGAATCTGGGCCAGGTCGGGCCCCTGCGAGCCTTGGGTCAGGCCGTTGGCGCCGATCTGCACCAGGGCGGAGCGGTGGAAACGCTTGCCGTTGATCAGCACCAGGGTCTCATCCGGCGGCAGGCCGCGCAGCGTCGGCGGACGCACGAAGGTGGAGCCGTCGGAGATGGAGAAGCGGGCGACGTTGAACGACGGCACCAGCTGGCGCAGCAGATCGTTGGTGTCGCCGCCGGCCTGGTGGGCCAGATCGTCCGGTGTGAAGACGTCGATGGGCGACGGTGAATCCGCCACCGAGCGGTCGACGCGGCGGCTGCCCGTCACGACGATTTCCGACAGTGTGTCGGCATCGGCCGCCGGTGCTGGCGCCGCGTTGGCCGTGCCCATGGCCATCCAGCCCGCTGAGCACAGCAGGGCCACGGTCATGGCTTTACGCACATTTCTGGCGTTGATGTTCTTTATATGCGTCATGTTGGCCCCCTGATCTTTAGGATTTTGTTAGATCACGGAAGCTTGATGGCCCCATTCCCCGATTTATTTTTCTGCTATGAGACGACTCTTTGCCCCGTTCGTCTCTTTAAAAATTCTCGACAACTTAGATAGGAAAGTCAAAACGCCATTTTGGCAGGCGGTTTTGATTCGGGCTTTTCTCCTTTCTCGCGTGACCTTTAAACCACACCTTCCCCAACTGGGCTTCCCGACCACCGTCGGGGAAGGAATGGTTCCAGATCCAAGTGTTTCACAAACCGCCGACCCTCCCCGTCAATGGGTGACGGTCGGCGCCTTGTCCTGCGGATGGGCGCTCGTCTTCACCTGGGTGACGAAGGCCGCATCCACGGCCGGGGCGGCATTGCCCCAGGCCTGCCGGACATAACTGATGATATCCGCCAATTGATCCTCGCTTAGCAGGGCGGCGAAGGTCGGCATGCCGCCCCGGCCCTGCAGCACGGTGCGCACCATGGGTTCCGGGTCGCCCTGGACGAAGGGATCACCCGCCAGCGCGGGAAAAGCGCCCTTCACCCCCAGGCCCGTCTTCTGGTGACAGGCGGCGCACTTGTGATTGAACAAATCCTGCCCTTTGGCCACATCCTGGGCGGTGGCCCCCTGGGCCATGCCCAGCAGGGTCACGGCGGCGGCGAGAGCGATCGTCCTGGTCATCGCCCCCTCCCTCACGCGGCCACGCGCTGGTGGATTTGGGCGATCTGGTGCCAGGCGGACTCGATGGCCCCCGCCTGCCAGCCGCCGATATAGCTGATGTGCTCCCCCGCCAGATAGACGCGGCGGTCGGGCTTGTTCAGCACGGGGTAGGCGGTCTTGCGCGCCTCGGCGCTCCAGTTGCCCCAGCCGCCCAGATTGTACTGAATCAGGTGCCAGGACGCGGAGAAGGCGTTCTCAAAGTTCTCCTTGTACTGGGGGAAGATGCGCTGGCCGGCGTCCAGGGCGATGGCCGCCCGCTCGGCCGGGGTGTTGCCGCTCATGTCGGTGGCGTCGGCGCCGAACATGTAATAGCCCAGCAGCACGCCCTTGGCCGATTGCCAGCCGGACGAGGGCAGGCTGATCAGGTTGATGCCCGGCGCGTCGGTGTAGACATGGCCGCCATAGATGGCGTCGTCCTCTTCCCAGAAGCGCCGCTTCATCTGCAGGCCGATCTTGCACACCGGGTCATAAGCCAGCAGGGCCATGGCCTGCTTGTAGGCGTCGGAGAAGTCGGCGTCGATGGTGCGCAGGACGCTGACCGGGATGGTGCACAGGCAATAGTCGGCGCTGAGGGTGCCGCGCTTGCCGGTCTTGGTGTCCAGGTAGTCGACTGTGACGCCGGCATCGGACTGGCGGATGCGCTCCACCTCCGCGCCGTACTTGATCAGGTGGCCGACGTGCTTCTCGAAGCCCTTGGCGATGCGGTCCATGCCGCCCACTGGCTGGAACATGGTGTGCTGCTGGTCGAAGGTGCCGACCGACTGCACCATGCGCCACAGCCGGGACTGCACCAGATCCGGGAAGGCGTATGGCGTGCTGGGCACACCGGGGCCAGGGTCATCGATGCCGGCGCCGGGATTGACCTTGTAACCGCGGCCTTCCGTGCCGCGATAGCTGAGGTCGCTCTCCAGATAGCCTTCGCCGCGCAGGTACTCGACGAACAACTCCACGTCGTCCTTGGCCAAGCCGGTGTCCAGCTTGCCGGAGGTGGCCGCCTTGGCCACCAGCTCGGAGGTGTAGCCGCGCATGTCGGCGCGCACCTCGAACTGACGCACGCGCTTGCCAGCCAGCGGCCCCTTCACGGTGTCGAACCGGGCGTAGCTGGCGTCGTTCTCATTCACCAGGACTTCCAGCGGGATGCCGAAGGTCTTGGTGTAGTGCAGGGTGGAGCGATGGCAGAACGGGATGCGCCAGGGGCCGTGGTTGATGTACAGGCCCTCATCGAACTTGCACTCCTGCTCCTCACCGCCCAGCTCGGTCAGCTTGAAGCCCTTGCGTGCCGTCTGGCAGCGGCCGCCGGCGAAGGCCCGGGCCTCCAGGATGGTGACCTGATAGCCCAGCTTGGACATCTCGTAGGCCGCCGTCATGCCGGCGACACCGGCGCCCAGGATCAGCAGCTTGTGGCCGGCGCCGCTGCCGCGCAGGGCCGGCGGCGCGCTGGTCATGGAGGCGATACCCGCGCCCCAGGCGTTCAGCGCCGTCATCACCATGGCGCTGCCGCCCAGCAGCGCCGCCTTTTCCAGGAAATGGCGCCGTGTCACCCCGGCGCCGGGCAGTTCCGTCATGGCAGGCATAAGCAACCTTCCCTCGTCAGCGTCAGCCGATTGTTCACCCGGGATCACCCGGCGGAAACTCCCGCCTGAATCCGTCCGCCGTTGGGATGCCTTGGACGGACCTCGCGGCAGGGAGCCCGGCAGGGGCTCAGGGCACGTGGGCGGCGATCACCTCGATCTCGACCATCAGGCCGGGGGCCGCCAGACCCGCCACCTGCACCGTCGTGCGGGCGGGCTTGTTGGGCTGGTCGGCGGTGCCGAAGAACTGCGTGTAGCCGGACATCATGCCGGCGAAGTCCATCTTGCCGTCGTGGGCCGGGTCGCCCACCAGATAGACGTGCATCATCACCACGTCGCCCAGGGTCAGCTTCTGCGCGGCCAGCGCGTCCTTGATCTTGTTCAGGACGCTGACCGTCTGCGTGGCGGTGTCACCATAGGCTTGTGGGCTGCCCTTGGGCGCGTTGGGGTCGGCGACCGCGGGGGTCATGCCGCTCAGATAGACGACGTCGGCGCCCGCCGGCACGTTGACGGCGGCGGAAATGGGGAAGCTGCCCGCGTCGGTGCGGGTGATGGCCTGCTTGGCCGTCGCCGGCCCGCTGGATGAGATGACGCCGGCCGCCGTGATGATGGTGGCCAGAACTGCCGTCAGGGCCAGGGCCCCCAGGAAGCGCGCCATGCGGCGCTCGGCACTGGGCTTGGAGGATGTCGTCATAAGGCAAGGCTCTCCTGTTCGATTATTTTTTGTGGTCCTGTATTCCCTCCCGTGCTTTGCCGCTCCGCTGCTTTTCGGGGCGGCCTGCATCCGGGATATGATGGTCGTCCGGGCCATTTACGTTTGCATGCGCTTACCCGGTGCCCCCTGGCCTGATCGGATTTCCAGGCGGGGTTCCGGTCGTCTCCGGCCCGCCGGGGATCGGCCCGGCGGGCGGAGTGGGGTAGTCAGCGGCGGTCTGTCTCAGCCGGCGAAGGTGCGCGTCGCAACTCGCCGGTGTCCGCCATCCAATGGTGCGCTGCCGGGTCAGCGCGGATCCTGGGTCCCGGGGCGTGCCCTCATGCTGGATGTAGGGTGGATATGGCGCAATATGAGCGCCGAGAAGGAGATAGGCTGGCCAGGTGGACAGCCATCTTGAAAAATGCGCGGCCGGATTTGGCAATATAATTGGAGGGATTCATCTGGTTGTGCCGGATTTTCGCCAGAACCATAGGCTCCAGCGACCGGCATATATATTTGACAATGAAGGTGACGGCCCGTTTCGTCATGCGTCTCTGTCAATTTAATGGGTTTGATAAACTTTTTGTGTGTCTCGCTACTCGAACCCAACTGCCAAGAGCAGGGAACCCACCTTCCTTCTCTGGAAAGTGAGACCGTTTTCACTCTACGGTAGTTATCAGCAATAACCGGGCCAAGTCGTTCGCTGCTGCGATATAAGCATTTTCGGTCAAGGTGACGATCCGGCGATCGCACAGCGATTGGGCAATTCTAGATTGTTACGGGCATGTTGCCGCAAAGCTGTGCAGCCCGCGAGCCCAGTGGGCGGTGATTGGACAAGCGGACCGCTTGCTGTAAGCAGGAGGGCCGCTCCCCCCCCCCGCCGCCCATCCGCCTCGCCATGCGCCTGCTGAAACCTTTGACCCATGGCCCCATCGCCCGTCTATGGGGTGCATTGTCGCTGTCCGCCGTGGGCGACCAGTTGCACCAGATGGCCTTGGTCTGGCTGGCGGTCGGCCTGGTGGGGGCGGATACCGGCTATGTCGCGGCGGCGGATACGCTGGCGTTGATGGTTGTCGCCCTGCTGGCCGGCGCCTGGGTGGAACGCTGGGACCATGGCGGCGTCATGATGGCGGCCGATCTGGCGCGAGCGGCGCTGGCGGTGGTGCCGGTATTGGCGGCCTTGACCGGTCATCTCACCCTCTGGACCCTGGTGGTGCCCTCCGTGGCGCTCTCGGCCCTGTCCGGGCTGTTCGACCCGGCCTTGCAGGCCTCGCTGCCCCGCCTGGTGACGGATCGGGGCCTGCTGGCCGCCACCAACGCGTTGTTCGACGGCACCTTGCGTCTGGCCCGTCTGGTGGGTCCCACGTTGGCCGGGGCGCTGGCCACCTTCATGCCGGCCGTCGCCCTGATGGGGGTGAATGGCCTCAGCTTCCTGGCCTCGGCGTGCGCCGTTTTCAGCATAAGGCCACGCCTGGCCGATCCGACGCCCCCGGCGGTACGGCGGGGTGGGGCGTCGGAAAACCTGGCCGCGCGGCTGCTGGCCGGCTGGCGGCTGGTGCGGCGTGAACCGCCCTTCCCCTATCTGCTATGGCGCGCCGGCCTGACCGGGGGTCTGTGGACCCTGGCCATCTGGTTGTCCCTGCCTCTGCTGGTGCGCCAGCAGGGGGTGGCGGGCTTCGGCCTTGGTGGCCTGTCGGCCCTGGCCTTGCTGTTCTCCGCCTACGGCGCCGGCAACCTGGTCAGCAACCTGATGGTGGGCAGCTTGCCGCCGGGTGGGGCGCTGACCCGCCGGCCCCTGTCCCTGGTGGTGGCGGGTGACGTGATGGTGGGGGGTGGCTTCATCCTGCTGGCGCTGGCGACGCGGGTGCCGGCCCCCTGGACGCTGGGGGTGATGGCGGCGGCGGCGGCCATCACGGCCACCGGTGGGCCGCTGGCGCAGATCCCCGTCACGACCCTGCGCCAGACCCGGTTCAGCGGCGGCGAGATCGCGGCCGTCTTCCGCCTGTTCATGGTGCTGGACTGCCTCGGCACGCTGGTCGCCATGACGCTGGCGCCCACGTTGCTGTCCATCTTGCCCACGGCCCTGGTGATGGGCCTGGCGGGCGCCGCCATTCTGGCCATGGCCGTACTCTTCGGCCGGCGGGCCGCGACCCCGCCACTGGGCCTGGCATAGGGTCGTGGCATAGGGCCTTGGCGGAACCCGCGCGCGGGGGTACGCTGTCTTCATCCGCGTGACTGGCGATAAGGCCCCGTTCCATCGGGCGGGGCCGGATGGGGCACCATCGGGAAGCGCGGATGCACCCGCGTGCCGCACGCCTGGGCCATTCACCTCTTGGTCAAAAGGGGCGTCCCCATGCTTGCCAGCCTTATTCCCATCCTTGTCGCGCTGTTGCTGGGGGCCATGAGCCCCGGGCCCAGTTTCGTTCTCGTCACCCGCACCGCCGTCGCCCAATCCCGCCGCAACGGCTTGGCCGCCGCCGCGGGCATGGGGGTGGGCGGCACCCTTTTCGGCACCCTGGCGCTGTTGGGCCTGACCGCCCTGCTGACCCAGGTGGCGTGGCTGAACCTGGCGTTGCGCCTGGCCGGCGGCGTCTATCTCCTCTATCTGGCCGTGCGCATGTGGCGGGGGGCGGGCACCCCCCTGGCCATGACGGCGGCGGTTCCCGTTGACGGCCGGGCACCGTCCCTGGTGCGGGCCTTCGGGGTGGCGCTGGCCACCCAGCTCAGCAATCCCAAGACCGCCATCGCCTATGCCAGCATCTTCGCGGCCCTGCTGCCGCCGGTGCCGCCGCCGCACCTGCTGCTGTTCCTGCCGCCGGTGATCTTCGTGATCGAAGCGGGCTGGTACACGGTGGTGGCCCTGGCCTTTTCGCTGGACACGCCGCGCCGGGCCTATCTCAAGGCCAAGGCCGGCATCGACCGGACGACGGGCGCGGTCATGGGGGCCCTGGGCCTGCGCCTGATGGCCGACGCCGTGCGCGACGCGACCCTGGTTCGCTGAGACTGGTTCGCTGAGGACGGTACGATCCCATGTCGGATGCACCCCGCCCTCAGCCATCCCCGGGGGATAACGCCAGCTATCCCAGATAGTCGTGCAGGACCCGGCCGAAGGGCAGGGTGAAGTCCACCACCTGATGCCGGCCGCCGATGATGCGGCGGACCGGCAGATCGGCCACCCGGCAGTTGACGTGGGGCACCAGATGCAGGCGGGCCGGGCCGTCCCAGGCGCCATGCACATGGACGTCGGTCAGGTTATAGCCCACCAGCTGCGCCACCTTCGGCCCCCCGTCCACGTCGGGGATGAACTTCAGGTTCACGTTCAGCTTGCCGATGCCCTTGGCCACCTCATCCAACCGGTCGGCCAGGCTGACGTGCTTGTAGGTCATGGTGCCCATGGCCACCCGCTCCTCATCATAGTGCAGGGTGCCGGTCAGCGTGTCCTTCAGCACCTTCAGGCGGGGCACGCCGTATTTCTTGGGGAAGCCCCAGATTTCGCGGCCGGCGGTGATGGGCGGCTCGTCATCCAGATACATCTGGACGGAGAAGTTGCACGGCTCGCCGTTGAGCTGGGCGACGATGCCGGTGCCGCTTTCCTCGTAGTCGCCGAAGCCGGAGCTGTCCGGCATCTTCATCCATTCATAGAAGCACAGATTGCCCGGCGCCGGCTCCAGCGGTTCCGGCAGCGCCCGGCGCACGGCTTCCGGATCACTCTCATAGGTGATGATCAGGTATTCGCGGCGGATGAAACGGTAGGGCCCCCGGGGATAGCTGGGGCTGAACAGGGGCATGGAACTGGCGGAAAGGATCTCGTCGCGATTCATGTCGGCACTGCTCCCAAGGAAGGGGGGTACCGGGACCGGTCGATAGGGGCATGCGAGAAGCGGGCGGACCGGCATCCGGACGAAGGAATGCCAGGATGGCGGATGCCTCCCGGGAAAACCATTCCCTGTCCGAGTAAGTTTTGTTGCGTCGCACCTAAGCCAAGCGGGGTGGGGGGCGGCGGATGGCCGCACCCCTGGCCACGCCGGCCATCAATAGCCGACGGTGAAGCGGCGATTGGCGTGGGCGGGGCTTTCCACCTCATCCACCAGCGCCACCGCGAAATCCTCGTAGCTGATCTGGCTCTTGCCGGCGGCATCCAGCAACAGCTGGTCATCGGCCAGGCGGAAGTGGCCGGTACGCTCCCCCGGGAAGAAGAAGGCCGCCGGCGACAGGAAGGTCCACTCGATACCTTGAACCGGTCCCTGGCGTAGCGCGTTCAACACATCGCGGCCGGCGCCGGCCTCGGCCTTGTAAGCGGCCGGGAAGTCCGGAGTGTCGATCAGGGCCACGCCGGGCGCCACCTCCAGCGACCCGGCACCCCCCACCATCAACAGCCGTTTCACCCCGGCGATGGTCAGGGCGGACAAGAGGGCGCCCAGGTCCAGTCCCTGGAAACGCGTGCCGCTGATGACGGCGTCGTGGCCAGTCAGCAGCGGGGCCAGGCCCTGCGGGTCGCTGGCATCGCCCGCCTTGGCCGTGACGCCGTCCTGGGCGTCCAGCTTGCTGATGTCGCGGGCGATGGCGGTGACGGTGTGGCCGCGCCGCCGCAGCTCCGCCAGGATACGGGTGCCGACGTTGCCGGTGGCGCCAATCAGGGCGATGTTCATGAAGGTTCTCCGGTCCGGTGCTGGCGCATCGCTGCGCGGCAGACTAGGTTACGATAAATAACCAGATGCCATCTCCGCCTCCTGCGGTGAAGAAGGCATGGTGGCGTTCCCTGGTTATCGCCGCATTACCGCCCGCGGCCCTTGTGAAATGGGCTTGCTCGCAAGGAGACCACGATGGATGGACGTATGCCCATGGAGGGAAGGGGCCCGCTCGCCGCCACCCCCACCTTGGCCGAGGACGTGGTGGCGGCCGGCTATCAACCGGATACCGAGGACGGCGTCTGTCCGGTGCGCGACGTGCTGGACCGCCTGGGCGACGCCTGGAGTGTCCTGGTCATCCGCCACCTGGACCTGGGCCCCGCCCGCTTCAACGCCCTGAGGCGTGCGATTGGCGGCATCTCCCAGCGCATGCTGGCCCAAACCCTGCGCAAGCTGGAACGCGATGGCCTGGCCAGCCGTACTGTCTTCCCCACCACCCCGCCGCAGGTGGAATACGCGCTGACCGATCTGGGGCAAAGTTTCTCCGCCCACCTGGCGCGATTGGCGCAGTGGGCCGCCCTGCATCAGCCCGCGATCCGCGCCAGCCGCCGCCGCTACGACGTGGCGCAGGGGGACGACAAGGAGAGATGAGGGTGCGGCGTTCCGCCGCAGGCATGGAAGGCGCTTAACCACAATCATGCGATGATCGGCACTTTCGCAATCAATATGCTGGCGTCCTTGCCTATCCCATAAGTGGTGACACCTCATGCATATTCGGTTAGCGCTTGCTGCCGCTTTCGCCATAGTCGGCCTGTCGGGCTGCTCCTCAATTATCGAGGGCACTTCTCAGGAAATCACCGTGAACACTACCCCGGCTGGCGCGAGCTGCGCGCTGGAGCGCGAGGGCACCGTCATCGCCCGAATCGCTCAGACCCCGGCGGCCACGACGGTGAAGAAGACCAAGCACGACATTACCGTCCGGTGCACCAAGGATGGTTTCCAGGAAGCCACCTTCCTTGACCATTCCGGGGCAGCCGGCGCCACCGTGGGCAATATTCTGCTGGGCGGCGGCATCGGCTGGGCCATCGACAGCGCCAGCGGCGCTGACAACAAGTACGACAGCCCGGTGAACATCACCCTGGTGCCCATCGGCGCCGCAGCCCCCGCTCCCGCAGCGCCCGCTCCCAAGTAAGCGCTCTCCGGGACCGGAATGAAAAGGCGGTGGCCCGGTTGTGGCGGCCGCCTTTTTCTTTGGCGGTACGCGTCGCTTCAGCCGCCGGTGGCGGCGCGCAGCTGGTCGGCGATGGCGGCCAGACGGTCGCCCAGCTCCTTGGTGGCGGCGGTGCTGGCCTGTTCGTTGGCGCGGCCGGTCTCGACCAGGGCTTTCAGGTGATCGGTCAGGTCCAACAGGCCGCGTATGGTGCGGTCGGCGGCGTCGATGCGTAGGCGCAGATTGTCGGCCAGGGACTCGACCGTGGCGATGTTGGGATCGATCCGGGGCGTCAGCGCGTCCATCAGGCTGCCGGTCAGGGCCCGCAGGGCCTCCGTCGCCTCGTCCTGGCGGGCCAACGCCCGGTTCAGGGCGTTGGTGGCGCCGCCGGCATCGGTCGCCAGGCCGGCGGCCTCCCGCTGCAGGTCGCGCACCGCCTCCTCCACCTTGGTGCCGGCTTCACCCAGGCCGGCGTTCAGCATGTCGGACAGGCGGCTCGCGGTGTCGCCGATGCTGCCCGCGCGGTCGCCCAGCGCGTTGGCCGTGGCCTCCAGCCGGGCGATGGCCTCGTCGGCGGCGGCCTTCTGATCGGGGTCGGCGCTGCGGCGCTCCAGTTCCGTCCGCATGGCCTCGGAAATCTTGCCCAGGCTGTCCAGCGTGCGGGTCATCTCACCCGCGCGCAGCGCCACGCCGGCGGCGGCCCCCGCCAGGTCGCGCTGCACCGCCGCCAGATTCTCGGCCACCGGTTCCAGGCGCGTGCTGTTGGCCTCGGCCGCCGTCTCGATCAGGCGGTTGGCGCGGGTCAGGCCGTCCAGCGCGCCTGACAGGTTGCGCGTGACCTCCTCGGCGGTGCCGCGCAGCAGGTCGGCGGAATTCTCCACCCGGCCCGTCACCCGCTCCAGCCGGTCGCCGGCGTGGGCCAGGGCCGCCTGCAGGTTGCGGTCGCTGTTGCCGACGGCGTCCGTCGCCCGCGTCAGGCCGGCCGTGGCCTCCGATGTACTGGTGGCCAGCATTTCGCCCGAGGCGCGCAGCAGCTTGACCGAGGCCAGCAGCTTGGCCTGCAGGTCGCCCATGGCGGCGTTCATGCGCTCGTTGGCGTCCTGGGCCTCGCCCGTGGCGCGGCGCAGCTCGCCCTCCGACTCCGACAGGCCGCGGACCACCCGGCCCACATCCTCGCCGGCGGTCAGCACGGTGTTGGCCACCATCTCCGCGTTGCGGCGCAGGGCCTCCACCAGATTGTCCAGCCCGCCGCCGCCGCCGCGGTCGTCGAAGGCGTGCACTTGCAGGGCGGCGCGGCTCAGCAGCTCCGTCGCCTCCTTGATCTCGCGGTTGCTGTCACCCGCCGCGCGGGCGACGATGCCGCACAGCTCACCCACCCGCTGCACGCCGTCCGTCAGTTCCTTCTGCGTGTCGCTCAGCAGCGCCGTGAGATCCCGCCGCGTGTCGCTGACCAGCGTGGACACGGCGTCGCCATTGCCGGCCAGGGTGTCGCCGGCGCTGCGCAGGCGGGTTGTCAATTGCCCGAACAGGTCGGCGGCGGCGCCGTCGAACTTCAGGCGCACGCGCCCTTCTTCGGTGACGATGGATATGTCGGGCAGGTCCGCCACTTGGCGGCGGAAAGCCTCGATGGCGCGGGCCATATCGCCCAGCTCATCCGGGCGGTCGGTGCCGGCGATGGGGGCCCGCCAGTCGCCCCGGGCCACGCCGTTGACGCTGTCACGCAATTGGGACAGCGGCGCCAGCACGCGCAGCCGGATCAGCCACAGGGCGGCGGCGGTCACGGCCAGCATGGCGGCCACGGCGGCGATGCCCAGCCAGAAGCCGGCGCGGGCTGGCCCCGCCAGCACCTCCGAGGTGGTCTGCACCTCCTGCCGGCGCAGTTGGGCGATGCGGTCGGCCACGGCGGCGTGCAGGGTCATGAGCGACAGGCCCGTGGCTCCGGCCAGGGCTTGCGGCTTGTCGCCCGCGGCATTCACCGCCGCGCGATAGCGGTCGATCAGGCGGTGCAGGTCACGGGCCAGGTCCGATTCGGCGGTGGTCAGGCGGTTGCCTTCGAAAGCGCGGACATTGCGGTCCGCCGTCTCCAGCGCCTGGGCGATGTCGGCTTTGGCCTGGACGCTGCCGGTTTCGGCATAAACGGCCAGCGCGTTCAGCAGGCCGCCATTGCCCAGCACCCCTCGCGCCTCATCCAGGGCGCGGGACTTCGCGGCCACCACGGCCGGCGTTTCATCCAGCGAGCGGTCGACACGGCTGAACAAGGCCAGGTTATACGTGGCGGCGGCCACCAGGGTGACCGCGGCCGCCACGGCCAGGGCGGCGATCCAGCCCCCGGCGCGGCGCAGGCTGCCGGCCCCGGCCCGTGTTGAACTGACCCCTGACTTCATACCCCCACCCGCCCGTCGGCCGTTCGCGCAACATCACGCCCCCGCAGGGGCGGCCCTCATCCCGGGGCGCCCATGGTGTGGGAAGGTGCCGGGGCTTCGTCAATCACTTTGTACCTCGTTGTACTTCGTTCGGCCCGGGGCGTACGCGCCGAGGCGATGGGATTGGGGCCTTTCCGCCGTATCAGCACCCAGTAGGCGCGGTATCGCCCCGCTTTCCGGTCCAGGGCAGGCCTGGGGCTTGCCCCCGCGCCGGCCGGGGCGTAGGAAGGTCAGGTCGGGCGAGGTTGGTGCGCCTGGATCCTGGGTGTGGGGGCCCGGTAGTCCGCGCCATTCCAGCGGCTGCGCGGGTTTCGTATCGAGGGCCTGTATGCGTATCGTCCAGATTATCTTGTCCAAGGGTTTCCGGGGAGCCGAGCGCCACGTGGCGGAGTTGGCCATCGCCCAGGCACGCCATCATGACGTTTTGCTGATCGTCCGTGCCGATTGCGCCGACGCCGGTGGCCGTTCCATCCGCGACCAGCTGCCTCCCTCGGGCGAATTGCCGGGCTTGCGGGTGGTGACGGTGGGGCCGGGGCTGATGGCGCCAGGCATATGGAGCCACATCCGCCGCTTCCGGCCCGATGTCATCCACGGCCACGGCGGCCGGGCGGGACGGACCGTGGGGCGCCTGCGGCCCCTGCTGCCCGGGCGTCCGCCCGTGCTCGCCACCATGCATCTGGACTATCGCCGCCGCTGGTACCAGAACCACGACGCGGTGGTCGCGACCACCGACTGGCAGGCCCAGGAGGCCAAGCTGGGCGGTTTCGAGGGACGCATCGCCCGCGTGAACCTGTGGCTGCAACCCCATCCGATACCCGACGCCGGGCGTATCCAAGCCCTGCGGGCGGAAATGGGCGCCGAGGCGCCGGGCGACGTGCTGGTCCTGGGCGTGGGGCAGTTGATCCGGGAGAAGGGATTCGACCTGCTGGTCAGTGCCGTGCGCGGTTTGGAGCGGCCCAATCTGAAACTGGCCGTCGTCGGCGACGGGGGCGAGATTTCAGCATTGAAGGCGCAGGCCGCCGATTGCCCGGCCATCCGCTTCCTCGGTTTCCGGGGCGATGTGAAGGATTTCTACCACGCCGCCGACATCTTCTGCTCCCCCTCCCGGTTCGAGCCGTTTGGCCTGGTGTTCCTGGAGGCGCTGGACGCCGGTGTGCCGGTGGTGGCCACCGCCACGGAGGGCGCGCGCATGATCCTGCAACCGTCGGATGGCCTGCCGGCCATAGGCGATCACCTGGCCGGTGACCCCAACGGGCTGGCCCAGGCCCCCCTGGCGGCGGTTGGGAATGCAGACGATTTGGCCGAGGCGCTGGGGGTGGCCCTGGATGCGGTGGCGCACGCGCGCGCCGCCGGTACCCGGCTGCGCCGCCGCCCGGTCCTGTCCGCTTACAGCCAGGCCGCCAGTCTGGACGCGCTGGAGCGGCTGTACGCCGAACTGCTGGCGGCCGCTGACACGGCCGCCATCGCGGCGGCGTCTAAGGCCGGGGCGCCGGCGCCAGGCCATTGACCGTCAGCGGCACGCCGCCGCTGGTCAGGGCCGCCTCGGGTTTTTCCACGTCCTCGACACGCAGCAGGGCCAGGCCCCGCGCGCCGACGGCGCTGCGCATCTCGCCCACCTCGCGCTCACCCCAGACGACGGGGGTGCCGGGCGCGGGCAGGGCGGCGCCGTCAGGGGCTTCCACCCGCATTAACCGCTTGCGGATCAGCGCCCGGTAGTGGGTGCGGGCGGTCAGCTCCTGCCCCATGTAGCAGCCTTTGTCGAAGGCGACGGCGGACAGGGTGTCCATGCCGTTTTCCAAGGGGATGGACTTCTCCGGCACCAGGTCCCGGCTGCCATCGGGCACGCCCAGTTCCAGGCGTCGTCGGACATAGCCATCGGTGGCGTCGGGCAATGCCTCGGCCGCGGCGCGGGGGAGCAACAGGCGCAGACCCAGCCCCGCGTGGCGTGGGTCGGCATAGACCAGGGCGGGGCCGTCGGGCGTCCCGACCGTCCAGGCAGTGCCGGGCGCGCCGTTGGATGTCGCGTCCAGGGCGACGGCGACGGCCCACTGGCCGCTGACGTCGGCCAGGGCCACCTTGGACCGCAGCTTGTAGAGCGATAGCCGTCGCAGCAGGTCAGGCGCCCGCGCCGCCTCCGTCTCGATCAGCAGCGTCTCCGCACCCTCGGCGTCGACCTGGGCGGCCACGAACAGTTCGTGCAGAAACTTGCCCTGCGGTGTCAGGAACAGGGCGTAGATGGCCTGGCCGGGGCCGACACGGCGCACATCGTTCGTGATCAGACCCTGCAGGAAGGTTCGGGCGTCAGGCCCGGTCAGCGCCAGAACGCCCCGGTCGCTCAGGCGGCCGGTGCTGGTTGCGGGGGCGGGCGGCCAGGCAAAGACATCGCCATCGATCATGGTGGTGAACCCGAGCAGTTTGCCTACGGAGTGGTTTTCCATGGGCCCGTGAGCCTCAACAGGTAAGGGGTGCCGCAAGCAGCCGCAAGGCCCACCCAGCACCTTGCAGGCTTGATCGTGATGCGCCTGGTATGGCCCCTGAGCAGGGGGCGGCCACCACAGCCGCATTGGCAAGCGTCTGACAGCACTTGTATAAGGGGCCGTCGCCAGGATTACGCCATGGGTTGGGGGCCAGTCTTTTGCGGGTTTTGTTCATCACCTCCACCCGTCTGGGCGACGCGGTGCTGACGACGGGGCTGCTCGGCCATCTGGTCGAGCGGTTGCCGGACGCCCGCTTCACCATCGCCTGCGGCCCCATCGCCGCCCCCCTGTTCCAGGCCGTTCCCCGGCTGGATCGGATCATCGCCATGCCCAAGCGGCGCTTGGCTGGCCACTGGGTGGACCTGTGGCGGCAGGTGGTGGGCCACCACTGGGATCTGGTGGTGGATCTGCGCGACAGCGCCGTGTCCTGGTTGATACTGGCACGCCGCCGCGCCACCTTCCGCGGCGGCGACGACCGCCAACCCAAGGTCGTGTCCCTGGGGCGCGTCCTGGGGCTGGATCCGCCCCCCGCTCCCCGCCTGTTCCTGAATGACGCCCTGCGGGCCCAGGCGCTGGCGTTGGTCGGCCCGGATGACGGCGCGCCCATCCTGGCGCTTGGGCCGGCGGCCAATTGGACGGGCAAGGAATGGCCGGCCGACCGTTTCGCGGCCCTGGCGCGGCATCTGGTCGCGGGACCGTTGCTGGCGGGTGCCGCCCCCGCCCGGGTCATGGTCCTGGCGTCCGAGGCGGAACGACCGCGGTGCGCACCCGTCCTGGAGGCGCTGACGGCGGCCCTGGGCATGTCGCGGGTGATCGACCTGGTGGGGCGGACCGATCCCCTGATGGCGGGGGCCTGCCTGGAACGGGCCCGGCTGTTCGTGGGCAATGACAGCGGTCTCATGCACGTATCGGCGGCCGCCGGCACGCCAACGCTGGGTTTGTTCGGTCCAACACCGATACACCTCTATGCGCCCTGGGGCCCCCGGGCCATGGCGGTGATGGCGCCGGAAGGGCCGCAGGGTCCTCAATCGCCGGAAGCCCGGATGGCCGCGCTCACGCTGGACCGGGTGGAACAGGCGGCCGCCGACCTGCTGGCCCGGGTGGGGGCGCGGACGTGACCCGTCTCCCGGGTCTCCGCCCCCGAGACGCTATAAAAAGCGCTAGGACCGGGGCTGTTCCCGGGTAAAAGGAAAGGCTCGGGTGGTTGGCGCCCGGGGGGGCGGCCGGCCTGGGGGCTAAACGGTGCCGGATAAATGCGCTGGAGTGAGATGTCATCTACTGAGACCAAGCGTGGATCACGGACCCGGACCCAGGTCCTGCCCCCTTTGCCCGTCATGGGTGCCGTCGCCGGGCTTGGCCGTCCGCAGGCGGTGTCGTCGCCATTCAGCCGGCCCTGGACGGCGCTGACGCTGTTCCTGTTAACGGTTCTGGGCTTCGTATGTGCCCTGCTGCCATTGGGAACCGCGCCGACTTTGATCAGCCTGTCGGTCCTGGGCGGCATCTTGTATGCGGCGCGGACGCGGCGGCTGCCGGTTCTGCTGACCGCCAGGGAGACGCTGCGCGGCCCCCTCGTGCCCCTGGTGCTGGGCCTGTTGCTGGGGGCCGTGTCCGTGCTGTGGACGCCGGTGCGCAAGGACGGCGTCGCCCAGCTGTTGACCTTCCTCTACACGGTCGTGCCTTTCCTGTTCTGGATTGGAATGATCCGGGAAACCGATGAGCGGCTGCGTTGGCTGCTGATCCGCTGGGCCACCATCGGCATGGTGGTGGGGATGTGCGTCTTCGCCATCGAGATTCTCGGCCACCAGCCCATCTACCGCCTGGAGAAGGCGCTGGAGGGCACCAAGGTAGACAATGACCGGGCCATGAACCGGCCGGCCGTGCTGTTCGCCACCCTGGCCTGGCCCCTGGGGCTGGCGCTGGCCCGCCTGGCATGGACCACGGGGCGCGGGGCGTTCGCCCGCCTGCCGTCGCTGTCGGCGATGCCGGCCTTTCCCATGGGCAAGGCCATGCCCTGGGCATGGGTCATGCCGATGGTCTTCTTCCTGGTTTCGCTGGGGGGCAGCAGCGCCTCGGCCAAGGTGGGATTGGGCGTGGGGCTGGTGTTCTATGGCCTGGCGCGGTTGTCGGCGCCGGTGGCGCGCACCCTGATGATCGTGGCCCTTCTGGCCGGTCCCGTCCTGTGCGTTCCCGTCGCGCTGGGCCTGCACCGGGCGGGCCTGACGGAAGAGGCGCGCATGCCGTTCAGTTTCCGTCACCGTGTGGAGATCTGGGACGTGGCGGCCCGCCGTATCCTGGAAAAGCCGGCGTTCGGTTGGGGGCTGGACAGTTCCCGCAATATTCCGGATGAGGGGCAGGTTTCCAAATTCCATCCCGAATCCCCCCTCATCCCCCTGCACCCGCACAACATCTTCCTGCAGGTGTTGCTGGAACTGGGGGTGGTCGGCGCGGTGCTTTTCACGTGGCTGGGGGTTGGCCTGGCCTGGGGCACGCGGCGGTTGCCGGCCTATGCCCAGGCATCGGCGCTGGCGGCCATGGCCGCCAGCATCGCCGTCGGTTGCTTCTCTTACGGCGCGTGGCAGACGTGGTGGCTGTGCGGTCTCATGTTGGCCGTGGGCCTGTTGGAACTGACCTTGCCGGCGGGATGGTGGGCGCGGGCCTCTACCGCCGCCCCATCGGCCGGTCAGGCGGGCCCTGGGCGCTCAGCCCCGGCACGGTCTCCTTCCGCGGGGCGACGTATGGCGGGCCGGCGGCGCTGATGGCTTGCCCCCACGGCTCCCGCGGGGGTAAATGGCAGCCCGATATCCACCGCTGAACGCCATTTGTTGAGGATCCGCCATGCCGCCCGTGAAAAAGAACCCGCTGAACCTCAACGCGCTGCAGTTGAAGACGCTGACCCTGCTGCAGGTCCTGGCCGGGATCGAAGGCGTGGGCCAGCCGGTGGTGGAGGGGGGCGTCCTGGTCGATCGCTTCCCCCACCCGCACGGCAACCATTTCCACCTGGGGCCGTACACCGTGATGACCCAGGACGCCACGGGCCTGTCGAATCAGGCCGCCTGGGTGGCGCTGGAGCGCAAGGGACTGATCAAGTCACAGTTCCCGAACGCCGCCATCGTGACCGAGGCGGGCCTGGGCTATGACACCGGCATCCGCCAGGACATCCTGCACGGCTCCGACCACTGAGGCCGAGGTAAAGAAAAAAGGGTGCCGTGGCCTCGGCCATCGCACCCTTTTTTCTTTAAGGGGCCGCCTCAGCCCAGCAAACGCGCCCGCGCCGCGGCGTACTCGGCCTTCAGTTGGGCGATCAGGTCGGCGGTCGGCAGGACATCGCCGATGGCGCCCACGCCTTGGCCGGCCCCCCAGATGTCCTTCCACGCCTTGGCGCCCGGGGCCACCGCCGCGCCGAAATTCATCTTGCTGCGATCCACCTGGGGCAGGTTGTCCGGGTCCATGCCGGCCGCCACGATGCTGGACTTCAGGTAGTTGCCGGCGACCCCAGTGAAGAACGGGGTATAGACGATGTCGGACGCGCTGGCCTCCACGATGGCCTGCTTGTAGCCGGCGGCGGCGTTGGCCTCGGTCGTGGCGATGAAGCGGGTGCCCAGGTAGGCCAGATCCGCACCCATGGCCTGGGCCGCCAGGATGGCGTCGCCCGTGGCGATGGCGCCCGACAGGATGATGGGGCCATCATAGAAGCGCCGCACCTCCCCGACCAAGGCGAAGGGGCTGAGGGCCCCGGCATGGCCGCCGGCGCCAGCGGCCACCAGGATCAGCCCGTCCACCCCGGCCTCCAACGCCTTTTCGGCGTGGCGCAGGCTGATGACGTCGTGGAACACCAGGCCGCCATAGCCATGGACATGGGGGACGATGTCGCCGGGCGCCCGCAACGACGTGATGATGATCGGCACCCTGTGGCGTACGCACACCTCCATGTCGTGCTCCAACCGGTCATTGGACTGGTGGATGATCTGGTTCACGGCGTAGGGCGCGATCTTGGCGTCCGGGTTGGCGGCGCGGGCGTCGGCCAGCGTGCCCTTGATGCGGACCAGCCACTCCTCCAGCGCTTCCTTGGGGCGGGCATTCAGTGCCGGGAAGGAACCGACGATGCCGCCCAGGCATTGGGCGATCACCAGCTCGGGGTTCGAAACGATGAACATGGGCGAGGCGATGACCGGCAGCGCCAGGTTCTGGGCAAGGATGGGCGGCAGGCTCATGGAACGCGTCTCCCCTGGGTATTTCTTGATGGCCGTGGACGGCCGCCCCGCCTCAATGCCATGGGGCCCGGGGGCCGTCAATGCGGGGGAGGATCAGCATTTCCGGCGGGAAAGAGCGGGCGGCGGTCAAAGCCCAGGCGCAGTCCACTGCCGTCCACGGGCGCGCGCCGAAAAAAATTCCACAGGAAAAGGGCGGGGACCGGGGCCGGCCGGTCCCCGCCCAGTAGCCTCAGGCGGGAGGGGAACTATGGCGATCGGGCGTCAGGGATAGTTGCGCGGCACCGGTGCTGGGGGAGGGGCCATGGTGCTGGAATTGGGCGGGGTGACGCTGCCGATCAGGTTGTTGTCCGCGTCATAAACGGCGCCGCCGCCAGCGGGATAAAACACCACCTGCCCGGCCGTCCGGCCGCGGTCGTCCACCATGCGGTAGCTGTGGCTTAGATCCACACGCTCCGACCGGGGCGACCCGCCGCAGGCGGCAAGGGCGGTCAGGGCGGCAGCGGCCAACCAGCCGCGCGCCAGGATTTGAGGGCGATTATTGACGTCTGTCATGACTTCCTCCGGATGGCAGGGGTTGATGGCGTGCCCCCAAGTCCTCTTCACGGATATGGAAAATAGACTTCAAATGTCCAATCACGAAAGAACGCTAACATGGCCCCCTAAACCTGTCATGGAGCAGTCCGACGTAGGCGGAAAGGCTGGCTAATTCCAGAACTCTGCTTTTTTTTGGATGAAAAGGGGCGCCTTAAGACCAGGTCACCCCCTTCCGATCTAGGTATGTCGGTTAGGAGGATTCGGGTGGGGGACGGGCGACAGCAGATCTTCCAGCCCGATACGGCGGAACAATTCCGCCCGCACCCGGTCGGCGACGCCATTCACCACTTCCGCCCCGTCCTGGGATGGGTCGATATGAGTGCGGAAGGGGCGCTTGCCGTGGGGCAGGTCCACCACCCGCACGATGGCCTCCGCCACGCTGCCAGCGTCGGCATCCGCCGGTTCCAGCGCCGCCAGGCCTTTCAGTGCCCGGTCCGGCACGTCGGCATAGGGGCCCTCGTTGTAAACCGCGGCGCACGCCGTGTCGGCGGGCGAGCCCGAATGGGCGAAGTGGTTGGTGCCTTTGGTGAAGGCGCCGGGAACGACGATGGCGGTTTCGATCCCCCAGCGCGTCAGTTCCGAGGCGTAGCTGACGGCCAGGCTGTCCATTGCGGCCTTGGCGGCGAAGTAGGGGGCCAGATAGGGGGGCGTGCCACCCCGGGTGCTGCTGCTGGACACCCATACCAGCAGCCCCCGGCCCTGGCGGCGCAAGTGCGGCAGGGCCGCCCGGTTCACCCGCTGGGTGCTCAACACGTTGATGTCGAACAATTGGGCGTACTGCTCCGGCGTGAAGGCCTCCGCCGGGCCGAAGGACATGTGGCCGGCGTTGTGCACAATGACGTCCAGACGGCCAGCCTCATCGATGATCCGGGCGATGGCGGCCGCCACCGACGCGTCGGATTGCACGTCCATCTCCGCCGCGCGTAGGTCCACGCCGTGCTCGGCGGCATAGGTCCTGACCTTTTCCACCTGTGGGGCGTTACGGCCCTGGGTGTCGCGCATGGTGGCGTAGACGGTATGGCCGGCCTGGGCCAACGCGCGGGCGGCAAGCGCGCCGAACCCGCTGGACGCGCCGGTGATGACGATGACCTGCTTCATGATCGCTCTCCTTTCATGCGCGGCGGTCAGATGATGCCGCCGTTGGCGCGCAGCACCTGGCCGTTGATCCAGGCGCCGTCCTGCCCCGCCAGGAAGGCGACGCACGCGGCGATGTCTTCCGGCTGGCCCAGGCGTTCCAGCGGGGCCTGCTTGGCCAGACGGTCCACCACATCCTGCGGCTTGCCGGTCAGGAACAGGTCGGTGGCGGTGGGGCCGGGGGCGATGGCGTTCACGGTGATGGACCGGCCCCGCATCTCCCGCGCCATGATGATGGTCAGGGCCTCCACTGCCGCCTTGGTGGCCGCGTACGCGCCGTACGTGGGCGGGTACAGCCCCACGACGCTGGAGGAGAAATTGATGATCCGGCCGCCTTGGCGCAGGCGTTGCGCCGCCTCGCGCAAGGTGTTGAAGGTGCCCTTCAGGTTCACGTCCACCAGCTTGGCGAAGGCGTCGTCACCCATGTCGGCGATGGCCGCCAGCGTCATGACGCCGGCGTTGTTGACCAGGATGTCCACGCCGCCGAACGCGGCCTCCACCCGGTCGAACATGGTCTTGACCGCGGCGGCGTAGGCCACGTCGGCCTGCACCGTCAGGGCGCGGCCGCCGGCGGCCTCGATCTTGGCCGCGACCGCCTCGGCGGCGGCGGCACTCCCGGCGTAATTGACGATGACGGTGTAGCCGTCGCGGCCCAGACGCTCGGCGATGGCGGCGCCGATGCCCCGCGCGGCACCGGTGACGAGGGCGACCCTATTCATGGGGGTGTTCATGGCTGTCTTGTCCTTCGGTCGGGTGGCCCGCCGTGGCGGCGGGCGTGTTCGATGACCGAAAGGTGTGCCCTGGCTGTTTTTGGATAAATGATCTAAAATTGCCATCACTATCCAATATTAATAAATAATGAGATCGAGCGATGGACCGGTTCGATGCCATGCGCGTCTTCACCCGTATCGTCGAGCGGCGCAGCTTCACCGCCGCGGCGGAGGATCTGGGCATGCCCCGGGCCACGGTCACCCACACCCTGCAACAGTTGGAGGGGCGGCTGGGCACCCGCTTGCTGAACCGCACCACCCGCCATGTCAGCCCCACCCTGGATGGTGAGGCCTACTACCAGCGCTGCCTGCGCCTGCTGGCGGATGTGGAGGAGGCGGAGGGCGCGTTTCGCGCGACGGAGCCCAAGGGGCTGCTGCGCGTGGATGTGCACGGCAAGTTGGCGCGGCATTTCCTGTTCCCCGCTTTGCCGGCCTTCCTGGCCCGCTATCCCGGTCTGGAACTGAACATCAGCGAAGGTGACAGGCTGGTCGACCTGGTGCGGGAAGGCGTGGATTGCGTGCTGCGGGCGGGGGAACCGCGCGACAGCGCCCTGATCGCCCGGCGGGTGGCCGTGCTGCCCCAGGTGACGGTGGCCAGCCCGGCCTACCTGGATCGCCATGGCGTGCCCACCACCCTGGATGACCTGGATGGCCATCAGGCGGTGAACTTCGTCTCCTCCGTCACCGGCCGGCCTTTCCCGTTCGAGTTCCTGGTGGGGGATGAGGTGCGGCATATCACCCTGCCGGGGGTGGTCAGCGTGTCCGGCGCCGACAGCTTCGCCGATGCCGCCCGCTTGGGCCTGGGGTTGATCCAGACGCCCGGCTATCACCTGGGGCCCGACCTGGCGGCGGGCACCCTGGTGCCGGTGCTGCCCCTCTATCCCCCACCGCCCATTCCGGTGTCCGTGCTTTACCCCCAGAACCGCCAGTTGTCGCCGCGGGTACGGGTGTTCGTCGACTGGGTCGCCAGCTTGTTCAAGGGCCAGAGCTGATTAAGGCGTCCGCCCGGTCTCGCGCAAAAAGGCCCGCACGGTGCGGGTCAGGGCCTCGTTCTGGCTGAGGGGCGGGCGCCAGTCGAAGGCCGCGCGGAAGGCGGCGTCGTCCACTTCCAGCGATCCGGTCAGGCGATCGACGATGCCGGCCAGGCGGGGCAGGGCGGCGGCGGTGCGCCAGACGATGGCCGGCAGGGGAACGAGCCAGGGGCGCTTGCCGGCCGCGGCGGCCATGGCCGCCACCAGGTCGCTGGTGGACAGGGCCGGCTGGTCGGCGACCAGGAAGGTGCCGGTGACCCCGGGCCGCTCCACCGCCCGGGTGATGGCGTCGGCCAGGGTCTCCACGCTGATCAGGCTGCGGCGGTTGGCGATGCCGCCCAGGGGCAGGACCGGCCAGCGGGTGGCCAGGCGCAGCAGGGCCGCCATGTTCGCCTTCACGCCGGGTCCGTGGACCAGGGGTGGCCGCAGGATGGCCAGGGAGAGGGGGCCGCCCGGCGGGCACAAGGCGGCCAACGCCTCTTCCGCCGCGCGCTTGGACTGGCCATAGGCGTCCTCCGGCACTGCGGGGTCCGCTTCCGTCAGGGGGCGGCCGGGGCTGTGGTCGCCCTGGGCCTTGACGCTGCTGACATGGACAAGTCGGCACACGCCCGCCGCCTGGGCGGCTTGGGCCAGGCGCACGGTGGCGGTGACGTTCAGCGCCTCAAGTGCCGTGGCCGTCACATCGCGCTGGTGGGCCAGGCCGGCCAGGTGGACCACGGCCTGGGCGCCCTCCAGCACCGGGGCCCAGTTGACGGGCCCGGTCAGATCCCCCACCGCGGCGGCCGCGACGCCGGCCGGCAGGTCGACGCCGGCGGTCCGCACCACGGCGATGACCCGATGCCCGCCCGCCTGCAGCCGGGGCAACAGGGTCCGGCCGACGAAGCCGGTGGCGCCGGTCACCACGATCTTGGCCATGTCCCCGTCCTCACGCCTGCCTATGGTCCTGGCGCCTCAATGACACGGGGGGCCCGCGTGGGGCAATGGCCAACGGGGGGGAAGGCGGGCGGCTTTATTGATAGTTCCGGCGGATGCGGTCCAGGGTGCCGTCGCTGCGCAGACCGTCCAGGGCCGCGCGCAACCGGGCGACCAGGGCCGGATCGGTGCCCAGGTTGCAGGCGATGCCCACGGGGGCGACCGAAAAGGTCAATACCGATTCCACCGTCACGCCCGCCTGTCGGGCCAGCCAGCGTCCGCTGATGGCGCCGGCGGCGGCCAGGTCGGCCCGGCCGGCGGCCAGCATGGGCATCTGGTTGGCCAGTGCCACCTCCGTCACCTCCAGCCCCTGCTCGCGCAGGCTGCTGGCCAGCATGGTCCCCGCCGGAACCAGGATGGACAGGGGCGTGCCCCGCGCCTGGGCCTCGCTGGCCAGGGTCTTCACCTCCTCCAGGCTGCCCAGGGCGCGGGTGCCGTCAGGGTGGGCGCGGTCGTAGTGCAGCCAGTCGGGCCGGGCGAAGAGCGCGGCGCCCCCCTGGACGATGGGGGCCACCCATTGAAAAAGGGGCAGGCGCTCCGGCGTCTGGTTCACGGCGAACAGGCAGGTGCCCGGTATCTCCTGCGTCGTGTGGTATCCCCGCCGCCAGGGCAAGACTTGCACCTGGTAGGCGACGCCGGCGGCCGCCATCAGCACCGGCAGCAGGTCGCCGACGATGCCGGTCAGGCGGCCTGTGGCCGGGTCGGTGAAGTTGAGCGGCGGATTCTCTTCCGTGATCAGGGTGAGGGAAACCGCCGCCTCTCCCGCCCGCGCCGTATCCGCCCCCCATACCGCCGGGGGAATGGCGCAGGCGGCGGCCAGAAGGGCCGCTATCCGGCGCCGACGGTGGGGAGGGACTGCGGGGGGTGCAGCGGGACCGGGCATCGGCTTCCTGGCGGCGGCTGTACGCGAACGGGGTGCGATCCGCGCCGGGAAGGGAACGGCTTCTGGGGTGGGACGCTTCAACCCGGCGGAGGGGAGAAGTCTCCCCCCGAATGCCTACCAAGTCCTTAACGGCCGTCGAATCGTGGTAAACGGCCTGGTCAATGCAGGTTTGCCGGGGTGGCGATCTTGTGCCGCACGACGCCGCAGGCCGTGGCCAGCGCGGCCGCCCGCTGCAACAGCCACCCCCGCATGTCCGGCGGATGTCGCGCCAGGATGGTTTCCACCGCCAGGGCATCGCCCGCCGACAGGTCCGTGGCCGCTTTCAGCAGCAGGCCCGCCAACGCGCGGCAATCGCTGTCCTGGTGCGCCGTTGCCATGTGGAACAGATGGCGCATGCGAGCGGCGGCCCCGTCCGGGTCCTGGCCGAACAGGGGGGTGGGTGACGCGGCCATCGGCAATTGGCCGTCGGCGGGGACGCCGTTGGCGGAGGCATCGCTGGGGGGCGGTGGCGTATCCGGTGACGTCATCGGGCCGTTCCTTGGGGCAGGGGCGGTCAGGGGACTGGCGGATGGCGCATCGCACACTCCTTTGCCTGGAGGGCGGCGGCATGGGGCGGGATGCGCGAGACCCGGTAACCCTAGCACCCCCGCTGGGGCCGGGGGGAGCCATCCAAACGGAGGGGGCCAAACGGAGGGGGTATCCCGGTTCCGGCGGGCGGTTCACGGCTCAGACGCTTCCATCCGAGCCGCGAACCGCACCCTAGACCGCCGCCGGGTTCTCCAGGGCCGCTTCCGCCGGGACGGCGGCCGGCGGCGTGCGGCTTGGCAAGGCGATGTCGCGCAGCGACTTCGACGTCAATCCCACGGCCACCACCATCCACAGCGCCAGGCCGCAGCCCAGGAACATGGCCTGGGGGGGCACGTAGCGCATCAGCCCGCCGCACAGGGCCGCGGACAGGGGCGCCAGGCTCATGACGATGAACATGAACAGGCTCATGCCCCGGCCCAGCATGGCGGGGGGGATGCGCCGCTGGATCCAGGTGAAAACGCTGATCTGCATGAAACCCGCCATGCAGCCGGCCACCCCCATCAGCAACGCGGCCTGCCAGGTGTGACGGGTCACGCCCATGGGCATGAACACCAGGGCCACGATGGTGTCCACCATCAGGATGGTGGTGCCCAAGGTGCGCAGGCGCAGGTTGGGGCGGGCGCCTGAGATGGCCATGCCCACCAGGGTGCCCAGGCCGTGCAGGCCCATCATCACGCCGTAGCCGTCGGCGCCGTCGGCCAGCCGGTCGCGGGCGAAGACGGGCAGCACCGCCTGCAACGGACCGGCGATGAAGAAGGTCACGGCGGAGAAATAGAGGCACAGGGCGCGCAGGCTGGGATCGTTCCAGAAATGGCGGATGCCATCTCCGATCGAGCGGAACACGGCGCCCAGGTCTTCGTCCCTATTTCGCTGATCGGGGACCGCCAGCATCCGCACCCGGTACAGGGTCAGGGCGGAAATGACGAAACTGAGGCAGTCCACCAGGAAGGCGACGCCCAGGCCCTCCAATTCCGAAGGCGCCTGCGCGCCGCCGGAGGGGGCCTTGCCGCTGCCACCCACCAGGGCGATCAGGCCGCCGGCCATGAGCGGGCCCAGCAACAGCGTCGCCTGGCGCATGCCCATCATCATGCCGTTGGCCGCCTGCAACTGGTCGCCCGGCACCACGCGCGGCAGGATGGACGTTCCGGCGGGAATGCTGAAGGCGCTGGTCAGGCCGATGGCGAAGGCGACGACGCACAGCACCGGCACGGTCAGCGTGCCGGTCAGCACGCCGCCGGCCAGCCCACCCAGCAGCACGGCGTTCACGTATTTGGTCAACAGCAGGACGGTGCGGGCCGGATACCTGTCCACCAGCGCGCCGCCCAACAGCAGGAACACCGCGCGCGGCAGGCTGATCAGACCCAGCACCAGGCCCATGGCCAGCGTGTCGTTGGTGATCGCCAGAACCAGCCAGGGCATGGCCAGCAGGCTGAACTGGTCGCCCACCATGGAGATGACGCCGCCGCTGATCAGCCACAGGAAGTTGCGGTTGCGCATCAGGGGGGTGGGTGGGCGCTTGGCGCGCGGTGATGGGGTGGACATAGGGGGGGCGCCTCAGGACAAGGGATTTTTGGCGTCCGGCTTCGGCCTGTTGGCCGATCGCGGTTTGGACCGGGGGGCTTTCGCCGGCGGCGGCAACTGCTGGTACTCGGGGGGCAACGTACCGCCGGGGAACAGGCCCATCAGACGCGCCCGTTCGTAGTCAGGCGGGCGGATGTCCCCGGCCTCGAGGGTGTCCACCAGTCGGGCCAGCCAGGCGTTCTCCGCCTCCATATGCGCCAGGCCGTTTTCCAGGATGGCGCGCATGCCGGTGGAATGGATGGGCGCCAGATGGTCGGCCAAGGCCTTCAGGGGGGCGTGATAGGCCAACTGCTCCCGCAGCCTGTGGCGCAGGGCATCCGCCACCACCGCCGGATCGGCGTGGTGCAGGAACATGAGTGCCGGATAGAGCGGGTGATAGCGGGGGGAGAGGTCCGCCAGCCGTTCCGCCATCAGGGCGTGGAAGCGGGCCTTGCCGGCGGGCGTCAGGCCATAGGTGGTGCGTTCACCGCCCCTGGCCACCGTCTCCACGCCCTTGGCCTCGATCAGGCCGTCCCGCGCCAGGCTGCGCACGGCGTAATAGAGCGTGCCCACGTCCACGTCGATGTAGTGGTCCACATGGGCCGCCGTCAGCCGCCGCTTGATTTCATAGGGGTGCAGGTCGCCGCCCTGCAGCACGCCCAGGATGAGGAGTTCCGCTTTCATGGTTTAATTAAACTAATATAGTTGGATTAAACTATCAATCGGCTTTCGCGATGCCCCTTGCGGGCGGCGGCCGGTCGCGATTCAATGCGGTCCCATGAACCGTCTCACCCTCCGCCTCGATTTCGGTGACCAGGGCGCCGTGGGGCCCGGCAAGATCCGCCTGCTGGAAGCCATCGCCGAACACCGTTCCATTTCCGCCGCTGGCCGGGCGATGGGCATGTCCTATCGCCGCGCCTGGCAATTGGTGGACGCGCTGAACCAGACCTTCGCCCTGCCCTCGGTCACCACCCAGGTGGGCGGCGGCGGGGGCGGCGGGGCGGCCTTGACCGACTTCGGGCAGGAGTTGGTGGCGGCATACCGGGCCATGGAAAAGGCGGCCGCCGAGGCCACGGCCGAAACCCGCGCTGGCTTGGCCCGCCGGTTGAGGGTGCCCGGCGCGTAAGCCTGTGGGCCGCCCGGGGTTAGGTGGCAGGATCCAGGGCGACGGCCTTGACGATGGCCCACAGCGGCCGACCCGGGGCGATGGCCAGGGCGGCGGCGCTGGTGCCCGTGACACGGGCCAATACCGTGGCGCCGACGCAGTCCAGCCGCACCACCCGGCTGCCATCCTCTTCCAGCCGTACGTCGCTCACCACGCCGGGCAGGATGTTCAGGGCGGACAGGCCTTGCGGCGCCCGGTCGGACAGCAGCACGTCGCGGGCGGGGATGCGCAGGCGGGTGCGGGATCCGGGGGCCAGCTCGGTCGGCAGGTGTGGCACCAGGATGCGGCCGGCGGGGGTGTCCAGGGGGATCAGCCCATCGCCGGTTCGCTCGCCCACCACCGCGTCCAGCAGCGACCCGGCCTCGGCCCCGCCGGTCAAATCCATCAGGTCGGGGCGGGACCACAGGCTGGACGGGGCGCCCACGGCGCGCACCCGGCCCTGGTCCAGCATCACCACCGTGGTGGCCAGACGCGCCACCTCCGCCACCGCATGGGTGACGTACAGGATGGGCAGGCCCACCTGATCGCGCAGGCGCTCCAGATAGGGCAGGATCTCGGCCTTGCGCGATTCGTCCAGGGCCGCCAGCGGCTCGTCCATCAGCAGGATGCGCGGGGCCGCCAGCAGGGCGCGGCCCAGGGCCACGCGCGCCTTCTCCCCCCCCGACAGTCCCGCCGGGCGACGGGCCAGCAGGGGGGCTATGCCCAGCAGGTCGGCCACCGAGTCCAGCGTGGGCGCCTCCACCGTCAGGTGACGGCGGGCGAACCAGCGGCCATACAGCAGGTTCTGGCGCACGGTCAGGTGGGGCAGCAGCCGAGCCTCCTGGAACACATAGCCGACGCGGCGGCGATGGGGCGGCAGCCACAGGCCGCTCGCCGTATCCACCAGGGGAACGCCGCCAACCGCGATACGCCCCCGGTCGGGCCGCCGCAGGCCCGCCACCAGATCGATCAGGGTGCTCTTGCCCGATCCCGATTGGCCGAACAGCACGGTCAGGCCTGGGCCGGCGGTCACCGCCGCCTCCAGGTCGAAAGCGCCCTGGCGCAGCGCCACGTCCATATCCAGGGAGGGGGCATCCAGGGAGGGGGGTGGCGGGGGCGGTGAACCGGCCATCACGACAATCCGCCGATGCGCCGGCTGACGCTGCGCGCCAGCGTTTCGGACAGCAGCAATGCGGCCAGCGACAGGGCCACCGACACCGCCACCAGCCGCAGGGCGCCGGCATCGCCCCCCGGCGATTGGGTATAGGCATAGATGGCGCCCGATAGGGTCTGGGTGCGGCCCGGGATGTTGGAGACGAAGGTGATGGTGGCGCCGAACTCACCCAAGGCCTTGGCGAAGGCCAGCACCGACCCCGCCAGCACGCCCGGCAGCATCAAGGGCAGGGTCACGGTGGCGAACACCCACACCGGTGGGGCGCCCAGGGTGCCGGCGGCCTGTTCCAGCTTGGCGTCCACCGCCTCGATGGACAGGCGGATGGCCCGCACCATCAAGGGGAAGCCCATGACGCCAGCGGCCAGCGCCGCCCCCGTCCAGTTGAAGGCGAAGACGATGCCCAGGCTGGACAGCGGCTTGCCGATGAGACCCTGGCGCCCCATCAGCAGCAGCAGGCCATACCCCGTCACCACCGGCGGCAGGATCAGGGGCAGGTGGATGACGCCGTTCAGCAGGTCGCGCCCCCAGAATCGGCCCCGGGCCAGCGCCAGGGCCACCGCGATGCCAGGGGGCAGGGCCGCCAGGGTGGCCCAGATGGCCACCTTGAGGCTGAGATGGATGGCCGCCACCTCATCCGGGCCGAAACCCAGGGTGGCCAAACCGAGGTCGATCATGGGGTCCGGCCTGCTCGGGAAGGCGTCAGGGGATCACTTCGCCGACAGTACGGTGAAACCCTGGGCTTCGAACAGGGGGCGCGCCTTGGGGCTGGCCAGGAATTCCAGAAAGGCCTGCGCCTGGGCGCTGACGCTGTCCTTGGCCAGGGCGATGGGATAGAGGATGGGGGCGTGGCTGTCGGCCGGGAAGGTGGCGACGATGCGCACCCCCGGTTCCGCCGCCGCGTCCGTGGCGTAGACGATGCCCAGCGGCGCTTCCCCCCGGGCCACCAGGGCCAGGGCGGCGCGCACATTCTCCGCCGGGGCCAGGCGGTCCTGCACCTTGTCCCAGGCGCCCAGCTTGGTCAGCGCGGCCTTGGCGTACTTGCCGGCGGGCACGGCCGCCGGGTCGCCCACGGCCAGGCGGCCCCCCTTCTGTGCCGCGTCCAGCGCCTGGTCCAAGGCGAAGCCCGGCTTGATCTCCACACTGGTCTTGGCGTCGGCGGCGGCCACCAGCACCAGGCGGTTGCCCAGCAGGTCGTGGCGGGTGGTGGTCTGGATCAGGCCCTTGCCGGCAAGGTAATCCATCCAATCCTCATCGGCCGAGATGAAGATGTCGGCGGGCGCGCCGGCCTCGATCTGCTTGGCCAGGGCGGAGCTGGCGGCATAGGTGATGGTGGCCTTGGCGCCGCCGCTGGCGGCGTAGGCCGTGTTGGCGGCGTCCAACGCGTTCTTCAGGCTGGCCGCTGCGAACACTAGCGGCCCATCCCCCTGCGCCTGGGCGGCCGGCGCACCCAGGCCCGTCGCCACCGCCACGGCCACCGCCATGGCCAACCGGCACATCCCCCGGCGATTCCACATTTTACGCATGTCCCGTGGCCCCCTTGGCGCTTGGTTCAACGCTATATCCCCATAAATATAGCGCGAGGGGACGGCGCCCGCCAATGCGTAACGCGCGGCGGGGCATCGCTTGTCTTTGCAGGGGTGCGAACGATCGCGTTCCGCAACGGCGGACATGCCAAAGGCTGTCGTGCAATTTGCAACCGGACCGCATGTCCTCTTGCCGCTGGCGGCTCTGCGTCGGCTGGCGCCAGGCTGATGCCCTGCCATTCATGCGGGGGGCGGCACCCTCGCGCCTGTCTCACATCTGGGGGATGTCGTCCATGACCAGCATTTCGTCGACCACCGGCACCAACATGACCGTCTCGCTCAGCTCCTTGCTGCAGTCTGGCGGCAGCACGTCCAGCGACGCGTCTTCCTCCTCCACGTCCTCCTCGGACAGCAGCGGTTCGACCAGCAGCGCCAGCGGCAGCTCCTCGACCAAGACGGTGACCAGCACGGTCACCGTCTCCGCCCCCGATGGGTCGACCACGACCACCGTGACCTATTCCGATGGTTCCACCACCGTGACCACCACCCCGGCCACGCAATCGGCCAGCGGCAACGGTTCCGGCACGGGGTCGAGTGGCGACAGCGACGCCAGCAGTGCCGGCAGCAGCAGCCAGGACGGGCAGATCAGCTCCGTCAACATGCTGGTGTAATCAAATTACCTTGTGCGCAATATAATTCATCCTGTAGCCTTGGGGGGACAGTCGGGAACCCCAAGGCACAGGGCCGCCGGGGACTTTCCGCGAGCGACGGGGGCGGACCATGGCGACGGTTTATGATTACACGGTGCGGGACGCGGCGGGATCGCCGGTGGACATGGCCGCCTATCGCGGCAAGGTCGTGCTGGTGGTGAACGTGGCCAGCAAGTGCGGCTTCACCCCGCAATACAAGGGGCTGGAGGCCCTGTACCGCACGTACAAGGACCAGGGCCTGGTCATCCTGGGCTTTCCCTGCAACCAGTTCGGCCAGCAGGAACCGGGCGACGCGCAGGAGATCCAGAACTTCTGCTCCCTCACCTATGACGTGACCTTTCCCGTATTGGCCAAGGTCGAGGTCAACGGCCCGGGTGCCGAGCCGCTTTATGAGCATCTCAAGGGCCGGGCCCGCGGTTTCCTGGGCAGCAAGTCCGTCAAATGGAACTTCACCAAGTTCCTGGTGGGCAAGGACGGCCGGGTGAAGCGCTACGCCCCCTTGGCCAAGCCCGAACAGCTGGAAAAGGCGATCCAGGCGGCGCTGGCCGCCTGAACGGGCGTAATACACCCCCTCAATCGCCGGGCGGCCACATCCGTGGCCTTGGCTTCCTCGCTCCGCCCTGCGGTGCTCGCTCCGGCGGACGCGGTCGCGTCCTAAGGCGGCATCAGTCAGAAACGCGTTTCGCTGCATCATGAACGGGTTACGAGCGAGACGTGACCACAGGGGGTCACATCTCGCTCTGGGGCGTGTATTCGTCGGCCAGCAGGCCCATGACCAGGCTGTCGTGCCACTGCCCCATCAGGCAATAGGTCTGCCGCTCCCGCCCCTCGGTGCTGAAGCCCAGCCGTTGATAGCAATGGATAGCGCGGGTGTTGATGGTCAGCACCCGCAGGCCGATGCGGTGCAGGCCCAGGGGGCCGAAGGCATGGGGTAACAGCAGGCGCATGGCCCGCATGCCCAGGCCCCGGTTCAGCACGCCCGGGTCCAGCAGGCCGATGCCCAGGCTGGCCGTCCGCAGGCCGGGGGCAAGCGAATCGTTCACCCCGCCCAGCCGTACGGTGCCGATCATGCGGTCTGGCAAGGGGCCATCCGGCCCGTCCACGCCCGGCTCGGGCAGGGCGATGGCCCAGCTGTAAGGAAACTTCCGCTGATCGGCCATCCAGGTGTCCGCATCCTCCCGGGTATAGGGCGGGTTGCCGCCGCTGCCATCCCACCCCATAAGCCGGTGGATTTCCGCGTCGCGGCCCAGGGCGTGTCGCGCGATGGCGTCATCGGGCCGCAGGGGCCGCAGGATCAAACCGTCATCGCCCAGCCGGGGCAACACGATCGCCGTTTCATGATCCGCCATGGCGGCACCGTTCCTTGGCCGTTGGGGATCACCTTCCCCGAAACGGCAAGGGCCTGGCAAGCGGGTTAGGCGTCAGGCCTCAAGACTCGATCTTGATCTGGTCGGGATCCGACACGACGATGTGGGTCTGATAATAGAACTTGCCGGTGCGCTTGCCGCCGGAAATGTACCAGATGGGCACACGCTTGGCTTCGCCCAGCACGGTGATGCGGTGGCCCTTGAAATAGCTGTCGGCGTCCTGGCCGTACAACTGCTTGAACAGCGGCAGGGCCGAGGGCAGGATCTCGATCGACAGGTTGTGCGGGTCGCGATAGTCCTCCAGCGAATTCAGGAAGATGCGTCCCTCCGTCCGGCCTGTGGCCGTCACGTCCATGATGAAGGTGTCGGAATAGACGTCCGGCGCCACCGCGGCGGCCTGCTGGATGGCGTCCTCCGTGGTCAGCGGCTGTGTGGCGCAACCGGCCAGCAGGGCGAAGCCCGCGATCAGGAAAGCGATGGTCTTCATGGGGGCGAGTCCCGGTTGTGGGAAGGTCCCCCTCTGAATAGACAATCCCCCCACTTTGTTCAATTTGGGGGCGACAAAAAGCCGCCTCCGCACCGAATTCCGCAGGACCCCGCCGGCGGCGTCCGAACCGTCACAGGGCCGGCGCCAGCAGCCATAGCAGGAACAGCACCAGCGGCAGGTGGAACAGCAGCTGGGTGAAGCTGAAGCCCACGATGTCCTTGGCCTTCAGGCCCAGCACGCCCAGCAGGGGCAGCATCCAGAACGGGTTGATCAGGTTGGGCAGGGCCTCGGCCGCGTTATAGACCTGCACCGCCCACCCCTTGTGGGCGTTCACGTCGATGGCCGCCTGCATGACATAGGGCGCCTCGATGATCCACTTGCCGCCGCCCGACGGCACCAGGAAGCCCAGGATGGCGGAATAGAGGCCGATGATCACCGGGAAGGTGCCGCCATTGGCCAGGCTGACGAACAGATGCGCCAGGTGGTGGGAGATGGACTGCCCGTCCGACCCCGGCACCTGGGTCAGCAACTGGGCGATGGCGCCGTAGAAGGGGAACTGGATCAGCACGCCGGCGGTGCTGGGCACGGCTTTCGAGACGGCGTTCAGGAAGCCGCGCAGGTGGCCGTGCAGCAGCAGGCCCAGCATGATGAAGAAGAAGTTGTAGGTGTTGAGGGTGGAGATGACGCCGAGCGCCGGCTTGGTCTGGAACTCATGCAGCAGGAAGCCGGCGCCCAGCGCCACGATGACCAGGGGCAGGATGGGGGTCAGTTCCAGCCAGTCGCCCGGGCGCGCCGGTCCTTGGGGCTTTTCGGCCGTCGCCTCCGCCACATCCACGCCCAGGTCGGCGGCGGTGCGGGCATGGGCGTCGCCCGGCGCCGAATAATAGGCGATGGCGACGGAAGCCAGCAGGATCACGAGGCCCATCACCATGGACTGCCACAGGAAGATGGTCTGGCTCAGCGGGATGATTCCAGTGATGTCGGCCACCGCCTTGGGCAGGCTGGCGGGGTTGGCCTGCAGCATGGCGGCGGAGGAACTGAGGCCCAGGGCCCAGGTGGCGCCCAGGCCCAGATAGGCGGCCGCGCCGGCGGCGCGGTAGTCCACGCGGATGTCCCGCCGCCGGGCCAGCGCCCGCACCAAGAGGGCGCCCAGCACCAGGCTGAGGGCGTAATTGAGGTAGGAGGCCGCCATGCTGACGAAGGCGGTGAAGGCCACCGCCCCCCGGCCCGTGGCCGGCACCCGGGCCAGCCATTCGATCAGGCGCAGCACCGGCGGCGAGCTGGCGACGACATAGCCGGTGATCACCACCATGGACATCTGGATGGTGAAGGGGATCAGCGACCAGAAGCCGTCACCCACGCCCGTCGCGACGGCGCCCACCGGCGCCCCCGACACCAGGTTGCCGGCGGCCACGATGATGACGCCGAGCACGACGAACACGAAGGCGTCGGGAAACCATTTCTCCGCCCAGCGGGTGAAGGCGATGGCGCCGCGCGCCAGAATCCCCTCATCACCGGTCCCGACCGCTCCACCCGCCATCTTATGGATCGCCATTGCCGTTTCCTCCCTGCGGGATCGTTTGGCCCGCCGCGTTAACCATACTGGCTTGGGTTGGGAAAAACACCGGGAAGGTGGGGTGTCATGTCCTTGGGGCGACGGGATGGGACGATACGCTGAAAACCCGGGTATCGCACAGCAGGTCATGGCCCGCGGTTCTCTCCCGAGTGAAGGCTACGGCCAATACATCCGCCGTCAACAGCAAGTCGGCAGAAAGCACGCTCCAATGTGGCGACGCATGGCCCAACCAACCGGGCAGGTTCAAGGGCATTAAGACACCGACACGGGCGAAAGCACGAGCTGGTGACAGGCGACTGCCATCGGGACGTCCTACCTTTAGCCGCATCAGGCGTTTTCCCGGCGTGGCTTGCAGGGCGCTGCTCGTGAACCCCGTGCAGTAAGCAACCCATATTAGGGTGTTGACGATAGATGCCGTCACGGGGAAGTCTGCTTCCGTGCCGGGAGAATGATCTGGAAACATGGTGTAGCCACAGAGCAGTGAAAGACTCCACATTGGCAATAGTAGAATTAAAACATCGATGCAAAAGGCCCCGGCACGCCGCCAGAGGCTCGCATGGTCTAATTGATTGAGCGTGGCATCAGTAGCCGATAACAAGGCAGGCAAAATTCATGAGCCTCTGGGATTAGTCGTTTGTCGGCAGGTGCCACCCTCTGGACTACACGTCGCTATCCGGCGTCTTGAACACCCGCGTACCGCAGATGCGGTCATGACCGGCGGTCTTCTGCTCGGTGAAGGCGACCATCAGGTAATTGACCAGCAGGGCGGCGCACAGCGCCAGGGCCACACCGCCGTAGAGCAGCGGCGCCGTCTTGGCCAGGGGCTGCAACAGCACCAGGGGGACGGAGATCAGTTCCTGCACGCCGATGCGGGCGAAGGCGAGGCCGGGGCTGATCCGGCCGCCATCGGGCAGCGCCACCACCAGGTTCATGAAGCGCTTGCCCGGTGTCGCCCGCATGCCGCTGGCGACGAACAGGGTATGATAGCTGAGGTAGAGCGCCAGATTGACGATCGCGGCCGTGGGCAAGGTGCCGATATCCGGCGGGGATGCGGTGTCACCCACGCCCGGCGCCAGCGGATAGCCGAAGACCACCGATGCCGTCAGCGAGGCCACGAACAGGATAAGGCCATCAATGATGGCCGCCAAGGCACGGCGCCAAAAGCCGCCATAGGTCCAACCGGGGGCGATACTGTCTGGGAGGATAGCTGCGGGGGCGGTCGCGTCGGCGCTCATGGGCCCCTCTGCGCGTCATTGTCACGAAAGCCCAGCAAGGATAGGGGCTTTTCGGGATGAAAGACAGTGCCGCCACACGAGTGGGTGTCACCGCCTGAAATAAGACGGGGCCTGATAGGCGGCGGCATTGTCTGCAATATAGTTTCCATTAAAACGCCGTTTACACACATATGGAAAGATGTGGCCGGTTAATTGGCCGTTCATCTCAAGTAAACGTCGCTGTGATTATTGTGTGACGAGTCTTATCATCGCAGGTTTGAGATGGCAAGTGACTCTCCATGATAGTTTGTTGACTGTCATCAATATGTGACAATATCTGACAGGCGCCAAATTTTCACGAATGCTCGGGTTAAGACTTCAACGAAAGATTGAGGCGCCCGCTGTGTCGCCTTGTGGGGGCGGCCCATCCGTTAGGTTCAGCCGTGGGGGCGGGCCTCGGGGCCGACGGTGGTGCTGTCGGCGGGCTTGGCCGCCGGGCCGTCCGCGTCTTCCGCCGCACCGTCGGGCAGTGGATCCGCCCGCCGCAGGCGCGGTCCCACCACCTGGAAAACCGGGCCGCCCACGTAGCTGAGGTAAATCTTGCGTTGGCTGTGGGCCACCATGACGCGATGGGCCCGCAGGAAATCCAGGCCCAGCAACATCTCGGGCGTGCTCATGCGGCGATCGCCCTCGAACAGGTCGCCGAAGCGCAGACGCACGTTCCGTATCGTCTCCTCCCCCACGGTGAACGTGGGGAAGACGGCGACATAATCGCTGATCACCGTTTCACCGATGCCTTGGCTGGCCCCGGCGCGGGTCACGCCCGGGCTCTCGGGCGTGATGCCAGCCCGGGCCGCCGCCCTCATGGTCATGACCGACGTTTCGGCGCCGCTGTCCAGGATGGCGCGCACGTCCACGCCATTGACCTGCACGGTGACCCAGATTTGGGGATTGCCATCTTCCGACATGCCGATCTTGGCGTCGGTGAAGTTCCCGCCCCAGTAGGCCAGATCCTGGCCATCGCAGCCATCGGTGCGGAACAGGTTCACCACCTTGTGGGCGATGTCGATGTCCACATCGTAATTGCGGAAGAAGCTTTCCCCAATCGTGCCGGCGACATCCGTTTCGCCCACATCGTGCGCGCCGGCCACCAGGAACGGGATGTTGTGCACCGTCCATTCGCCCAAGGTCAGGTCGTCCACCTTGGTCATGTTGACCTTGAGATGACTGCCGCCGACACCGCCCATGTAGAGACCCGGTTCCCAGTGATGGCGCAGGTTCAGCCGCTCCACCGCCGGTCGGGTCAGGAAGCTGATGGCGGCCCCCGTATCCATCAGCAGGTGGACGGGCTGCCCATTGATGGTGGCGTCGATCAGCGGCTGGTTGCCATCCAGCGTCAGCGGCAGGCTGCCCAGCTTGTACAGGTGGCAGGCGTCCTGGCCGGCCTGGGCGGGAACCGCCGCGACCACGGCGCCAGCGGCCCAGAGGGCCGCCCAGACGACAAACGCCGGAAACCGGCGGCGGTCACCACGCCGCACGGCACCGCCGGCCAGAAGGTCCGAAACAAAGTCAGCACCATGCTTCCAGGCCACCGTGCGCGCCATGCCCCACCGCTTCCCCATAAAACCCTAATCCCTTAAGTTTTGTCCCCCGTAGGTGGTGCCACGACGGTTTGATGTTGGCAAGAGTGCCTGCTGTCGTGGCAGGGAGACCGCCTTACCCGGGGCCAGGGTCTGTTGAGCGGGCGGGTGGCATGCGCCCGTCAAGCGCGTACAGGCCTTCCGGCATCGCCTTGTGAAGGAGCGCCGCCCTCAACCGTGGGGGCGGGCCTCGGGGCCGACGGGGGTGCCATCGGCGGGATTGGCCGCTGGGCCGTCCGTCCCTTCCGCCGCTCCCTCGGGCAGGGGCTCCGCCCGCCGCAGGCGCGGTCCCATCACCTGGAACACCGGGCCACCCAGATAGGAGAAGTAGATTTTTCGCTGGCTGTGGGAAACGAACATGCGATGGGCGCGCAGGAAGTCGAGGCCCAGCAGCATCTCCGGCACATCACGTCCGCCCCGGCTGAACAGGTCGCCGAAACGCAGGCGCACATGCTTGATTTCCTCATCCCCCAGCCGAAAGCTGTCGAAGACGCCGACATAGTCTTCCACCTGATCGTCGCCGATGCCCGCCGACTTGCCGCTGCGTTTCACGCCGGGAGTTTCCGGCGTCAGCCCCGCCCGCGCCGCCGCGCGTTCGGTCAACACCGACGTGGACGCGCCGGTATCCAGGATGGCGCGGATTTCCTCGCCGTTGAGCAGGACTTTCAACCAGATCTTCGGGCTGTCCTTGGAGAAGTGGTTCATCTCCGCCTCGCTGAAAGTATCGCCCCAATAGGCCAAGGCGATGTCATCGCAATTCTTGGGCTCGAACAGGCTGACCTTGTTGTGCGCGATATCGATGTCCAGATCGAACCTGGACAGGAAATTCTCCCCCATGACGCCAAAGATGTCCGGGTTGTCGGACAGGTCATGGTTGGTGAAGACGGGATAGTCGATGCGATGGGCCGTCGAATCACCCAACCGCAGATCGTCGATCCTGCCCTCTTGGACGCTGACCCTGCCGCCGACGCCCTCCATATAAATGCCGGGAACCCAATGGTAGCGGAGTTGCAGCCGCTCCGCCGCCGGCTTGGTGACCATGCCGTAGGCGGCGCCGGTATCCATCATCAGGTAACCGTCATGGCCGTTCACACCGACATCCAGCAGAGGCATGTTGGCGTCCATGGTCAGCTTGAGCGTACCCACGCGCAGCAGTTGACACTTTTCCTTCTCCTGCCCCGCCTGGGCGCCGCCATGCCGGCCGGGCGCGATGCAGGCCAGGGTCAGGCATAACGCGGCCGCCGCGAAGCGGCGCGCGGGGCGATGGCGAGGCAGGCTCATGCTTTTGCGTCTCTCTTGTTCGAAGGGGGCGTGTCGGCCGTTTGCGTGGCCAGGTCTCGGAGGAAGCCGAAATGGATCGCGCGTGGGCGCCTCCCCGGTCACGATAGGGGCGGCTCGGTAATCCAAGCGCGGCGGCCGGGGAGGCCGGAGCGGGGAGGGGGAGGCGTCCAAGGACGGGTCGGCCGGCAGGGCGCAGGACACAATCATGGTCTTGGCCGGCCGCACCGCCGGGCGGACCCATGCCAACGCCATTGTCAGGCAAGCGGTTTGGCACCCCCCGGCACCAGAACCGCGCCGGCCCCCCACCGGGACCCGGTTCCCCATCGCCACAATCCCACTTCCCCCAAGGCCGCCGCACCGTGCGCCACCATGGCGTGAACATTGCCATGACGCGTCCGGGGCGCGGAAGTGAAACATGCTGACCTGCAACTATCGGCCGCATGCTTCCCCCGCGACCGCTCCCGTTGTGCGGTAGGGGGATCAGCCCGGGTACCGTTCCAGCGCCGCGCCATCGGGCACCTGGATGCCGCCATAGCCTAGACGCACCAAACCCGCCCTCTCCAGCCGGCCCAGGGCGCGGTTGGTGGTCTGGCGGCTCAGGCCCAGCATGCCGGCCAGGTCGTCCTGCGACAGGGGCAGGATGCAGGGGCCGGCCCCCGCCTCCTCCAACCGACACAGCAGCGCCAGCAGGCGGGCGGCGCGCTGGGGCGTGGGCAGGGCCAGCACCTCGCCCAGATAATGCGTGGCCTGGCGCAGATGACGGCTGAGGATGCCGGCGAAGTTGGCCCAGCGGCGGGGATCGGCGTCCACGATCCGGGCGAAGGCCTGGGCCGGCAGGTGCAGCACCAGGCTGTCACCCCTGGCCACCGCCGTCTGCCCCCGGGGCAGGCCGTCGACCATGGAAACCTCGCCGAACCAGTGCCCCGGTCCCGCATGCAGGATCACCACCTCCCGCCCGTCCTCTTGCACCGTGGCCAGGCGCATGCGCCCGCTAACCAGGGCATACAGCCCGTCCGGCGCGTCGCCGCCGCGATAGACCGCCTGGCCGTCGGCATAGGCGCGCAACCGTCCCCGCGCCAGGATCTCGGCCCGCAAGTCCGCCGACTGCTCCGCCAGCCACCCCCGCGCTTCCAGCACCTGGGCTGCCGCCTGCTTGTCCATGGGCTCCCCCTCCCGATGGCATAAGGCTGGGCGCTGGCGGACAAATTGTCAAATCCGCGACATTCTTGGACGCGCGGCGGGCGTAGGGTGGCCCCGCCATAAAAATCCTGGGAGGATTCCATGCCTGACATTGCCCCCACTACCGCCCCACCCGCCGCAGCCCTTGGCGGCGTGCGTGACCGCGTTTCGCCCGAAGAATGGCGGCTGCGCGTCGATCTGGCGGCGGCCTACCGCTTGGTGGCCTTGTTCGGCTGGGATGATCTGGTGTTCACCCACATTTCGGCCCGCGTGCCGGGGCCGGAGCATCACTTCCTGATCAACCCCTACGGCCTGCTGTTCGAGGAGATCACCGCCAGCAGCCTGGTGAAGATCGACCTTGAGGGCAAGGTGGTGCTGGACACCGGCTTTCCCGTGAACCCGGCCGGTTTCACCATCCATTCCGCGGTGCACCAGGTGCGCGAGGACGCGGGCTGCGTCCTGCATCTGCATACGGCCGACGGCACGGCGGTGTCGACGCTGGAGGAGGGGCTGCTGCCGCTGAACCAGACGGCGCAGCTGGTCATCGACGACCTGGCCTATCACGACTACGAAGGCGTGGCCTTCAACCACGATGAGCGCCCCCGCCTGCAGCATGACCTGGGGACCCGCAACACCATGCTGCTGCGCAACCACGGCACCCTGACCGTGGGCCGCACGGTGGCGGAGGCCTTCACCCGCATGTACTTCCTGGAGCGGTCCTGCACCATGCAGGTGCGCACGCTCACCATGGGCCGGCCGCTGTATCCATCTGCGCAGGACGCCATCGACCGCAACATCCAGATCAGCCGCATGGGTGTGTCCCAGGCGGCCAACCTGCTGGTCTGGCCGGCCCTGCTGCGCCGGCTGGGCCGCCAGATGCCGGGCTATCAGGACTGAGGCTCAACCGCCCACGGCACCATGACGTGCTCGGCCATGGTGCTGTGGGGCCCGACCGGGGCCACCCGGCGTTTGAGGGAACACGAAAAACCTCAATACCCCTCATCCACCCAATGCTGGCTGGACTTCTTCGGCCGCTTATAGCCGTTGTCCGGCTGGCGCGGCGGCAGGGGCAGTTCCACCGGGCTCAAATCCTTGTAAGGGATCTGGTGCAGCAGGTGGGCGATGCAGTTCAGGCGCGCCTTCTTCTTGTTGTCGGCATCGACGATATACCAGGGGGCCACCGGGTGGTCGGTATGGGCCAGCATCACGTCCTTGGCCTTGGAATATTCCACCCAGCGGCCGCGCGACTCCAAATCCATGGGTGACAGTTTCCAGCGCTTCATGGGGTTGTGCATGCGCTCCACGAAGCGCTTCTCCTGCTCCTCATCGCTGACGGAGAACCAGTACTTGATCAGGATGATGCCGGACTTCACCAGCATCTCCTCGAACAGCGGGCAGGCGCGCAGGAACTCCTGGTACTCATCCTCCCGGCAGAAGCCCATGACCTTTTCCACGCCGGCGCGGTTGTACCAGCTGCGGTCGAACAGGATCATCTCGCCGGGGCCCGGCAGGTGCTGGACATAGCGCTGGAAGTACCACTGGCCCTTTTCCCGCTCCGTCGGGGTGCCCAGGGCGACCACCCGGCAGATGCGGGGGTTCAGGCTTTCGGTGATGCGCTTGATCACCCCACCCTTGCCGGCGGCGTCACGCCCCTCGAACAGCACCACCACCCGCAGGCCCTCGATCCGCACCCATTCCTGCAGCTTCAGCAGTTCGAACTGCAGGCGGGCCATCTCATCAATGTACTTGTAATGCTTGGGTGGCCGGCCGGGCTTGCCGGGCCCCAGGATGTTCCAGCGGTCCTCGATGCGCTTATGCTCCTTGGCGTTGCGCAGGATCTCACCGTCCAACGGGGGTGCCGGGCTGATGTCTTCCATCTCCTCCGGCGTGGGTTCGCCCACGGTGCCGCCCTTGGCGGCGCCATTGCCCCGGGCTTGGGTGTTCTGGTTCGCGTGCTTCTTGGACTTGCCGGCCATGGTCCCAGGCCTCCCAGTGGTTTGCGCGGGGGTAGTGTGCGCGGGTGAACCGTTGCGGTTCCTGCCCGTACCTTTCCTCCGAATGGGACGCCCCATCCTTGCGCCATGTCAATGCGCCGCATCTCTCATGAAACTTGCATTATGATAGTTTCATGGGCCAAGATCGCGACGGATCAAACCAGCGAACGAGGATGAGGATGACCGCCCCGGGAAACGATGCCGCCCTTCCTGCCGCCGCCCTGACCGGCGAGGCGGAACGCCGGGCGGCGCTGGCCCGCATGGATGGGTTGGACTTCCTGCGCGCCATGATGGCGGGTGACCTGCCGCCGCCGCCCATCGCCCACACCCTGGGCTTCATCCTCAGTCACGCCGAATCCGGCTACGCCGTTTTCACCGGCACACCGGCGCACGCTTATTACAACCCCATCGGCTCCGTCCATGGCGGCTGGATCGCCACCCTGCTGGACAGCTGCATGGCCTGTGCTGTGCAGACGATGCTGACCGGCGGGCGCGGCTACACCACGCTGGAACTGAAGATCAACTACATCCGCGCGGTGACGGAGGCGACGGGCCCGGTGCGGGCCGAGGGCCGTATCATCCACAGCGGCGGCCGCACGGCTACCGCCGAGGGCCGCCTGCTGGATGCCCAGGGCCGGCTGTTAGCCCACGGCACCACCACGTGCCTGGTGTTCGAGCCCCGGGCCGCCTAGACGCGCGGGGCCCACACCGGTGACGCCGGCACCGTTGGCATCCGGGGCTGAGGCGACGGTGGGGGCGGCAAGGGGCGGCGCGTCGCCCGCCGCCCGCGCGGCCAATTCCTCGACGATGCGGCGGTGCAGGGGACCGTCCAGCGGATACCCCGCCATCAGCACCAGGGTGGTGACGAACAGGCCACACGGCAGCAGCGACATCAGCAGGCGCAGGCCGCCCAGGGTTTCCGCTGACTGGGCGGCGTTGGGCACAAAGCCGATGGCGGTCAACAGCCAGCCCAGCAGCGCGCCGGCCAGGCCCAGCGCCACCTTCTGCGCCAGCGAGGCCACGCCGAAAATCTTGGCCTCGTCCCGTCGGCCGAAGCGCCACTCGTTGTAGTCGACCAGGTCGGGCAGCATGGCCCAGAAGCCCACGGCGTGGACGGTGCAGCCGACGAACAGGGCGGCGATGGCCGCCACCGCCAGGGCGGTCTGGCCGCTGGGCGCCGCCAGGAAGGCCAGCGACGCCGCGGCCGCCAGCGTCGTGCCCAGCTGCCACGACACCTTCTTGCTGAAACGGCGGGACAGCCACACCCAGAACGGCACGCTGACGGCGCTGGCGGCGGAAAAGGCCGGCATGGCGTAGGCCGCCAGGGCCATGTCGCCCACGTCGTACTTGAAGAAATAGACCAGATTGCGGAACTGCAGGGCGCCCGCGATCTGGATCAGCCCGATGGACAGCAGCAGGCGCGTCAGCGGGCCGGACCGGCCCAGCGTGCGCAGGAAACCGCCGACATCGCTGTCCAGCGTGGACCTCGACGCCGGCGTCAGGGCGGGCCACGGCTCCTCCTTCACCACCGAGGCGCACAACCAGAACAGGGCGACCGACAGGCAACCCACCACCAGGCCGCTGACGCTGTAGCCCAGGCCGGCATAGATGCTGCCCGCCATGTGGTCGATGCGGGCGGCGAGCGCCGGCAGCAGGAAGGACACGGTGATGCCGCCGATGAAGGCGCAGGTCATGCGGTAGCCCGTCAGGCTGGACCGTTCCTCCGCGTCCTGGGTGATGCGGGCCGACAGCGAGGCATAGGGGATGGAGACGATGGTGTAGACGCCGCGCCAGGCCGTGTGACTGACGATGGCGTAGGCGATCAGGCCGCCTTGCCCCAGGCCGGGGGCGGTGAAGCAGGCGGCCATGACCAGACCCAGCGGCACGCCGCCCCACAGGATGAAGGGGCGATAGCGGCCCAGGCGCGTGCTGGTGCGATCGGCCCACACGCCCATCAGGGGGTTGGCCAGGCCATCGGCGATGGCGGCCACCAGAAAGCCCACGCCCACCCACATCGGTGGCACGCCCTGCACGTCCGTCTGGAAATAGGCCAGGAACAGGGTCATGGCCTGCCAATGCAGGTTCAGACCCAAATCACCGACGGCGTAGCCCAGCTTGGTCTTCAACGGCACCGGCGCCTGTCCGTAAGCCATCTTCCCCCCGATATTCTTCTCATGGGGCCCCGGCGACGGCGACGGAATGACAGCGGTGCCATTTCCACCCTCGCCTTCCCTGGGCCGTCCCCAGGAAACAACATCCGGTGGCGGTCGCGCCAGCATGCCTTTAGGGCGGGTCGCCCGGAATGGAGGTCAAGTGATGGACGGCCGCGCTTTTTTGCGCCATCGATGCAGGATTGCCGCAGCGGGGCACCTTGGGCGATTGTAGGCCGGCGCCACCCCCGCAGGGGGGCGTGGCCGCAAGGTGAATGGGGAGTGAGGACATATGGCGGGGCCTGACCGCAAGCCGACGATCATCGATGTGGCGCGCCTGGCGGGAGCGTCCATCAAGACGGTGTCGCGGGTCATCAATAAGGAACGCTATGTCAGTCCCGACATGCAGGAACGCATCGAGAAGGCGGTGGCGGAGTTGGGCTACCAGCCCAACATGATGGCGCGCAGCCTGGCCAGCGAACGCTCCAACCTCATTGGCCATCTCTACGGCGACGCCGGCGGCCCCTATACCCTGGAAATCCAGGTGGGTCTGCTGAACCGCTGCCGCGCTCACGGCTATCACCTGATGATCGAGGAAATCGATTATCGCAGCCCGAATGTGGAACAGCGGGCCAGCGCCATCGTCAACCAGATGCGCCTGGACGGTGTGGTGCTGACCGCGCCCGTCACCGACAACCCCATCGTGCTGCGCATCCTGGAAGACGCGGGCGTGCCTTATGTCCGCGTGACACCGCAGCAGGAATCGGAGACATCCCCCTCCGTCCGCATCGACGAGCGGCAGGCGGCCTATACCTTGACCCAGCATCTGCTGGCCCTGGGCCACCGCCGTATCGGCTTCATCAAGGGCAAGGCCAACCACACGGCCACCATCCTGCGCTACACCGGCTATTGCGAGGCGCTGACCGACGGCGGCGTGGCGGTGGACCCGGTGCTGGTGGAACAGGGGGAATTCACCTACGCCTCGGCCGTGCCCTGCGCCCGCCGCCTGCTGGACCAGCCGCACCGGCCCACCGCCATCTTCGCCAGCAACGACGAAATGGCCGCCGCCGTGGTGGCGGAGGCGCACAACCGCGGCTTCAGCCTGCCGGCCAACCTGTCCGTCGTGGGCTTCGACGACACGCCGCTGGCGGAGATGATGTGGCCGCCGCTCACCACCGTGCGCCAGCCGGTACGGGAAATGGCGGAAACCGCCGCCGACATCCTGATCGGCCTGCTGTCCCAGCGGGGCAAGGTCGACTGGCCCAAGCCCGTGCCGCATCAGGTGCTGGCCCACACCATCCTGCTGCGCCAGTCCACCTCCCGTCCGCCGGGCAAGGCTTGAACTAGCGCCGCCCGGCCGCCGTCTTCTGCAAAGGCGGTGGCTGGAAGCCGTGGCGGTAGACCTGTTCCACCAGGGCGCGGTGGGTGGGCAGGCTGTCCACCGCCTGGGGGGTCACGGCGCGCAGGCCCCGGAATTCGTGCCGCGCCTCGTCCATGCGGTGGTACAGGGCCCGCGACGGCTCCAGGTCGGTTTTGAAACCCATGCCGTACAGGATGTAGTGATAGCTGGCCGGCAGGAAGGTTTCGTGGTCGGCGACGAAGTCGTAACGGCTGGGCGGGCGATGCGCCCACTGCGCCAGCCGGTCGCGCAAGGCCTCGGGGATGGTGGCGGGGTCGGCATTGTCCCGCCAATAGGCGCTGTCGCGGCGCCGCGACAGGCAATAGTGCAGCTTCAGGAAATCAACGATGCGCTCATACCGCTTGCCCATCAGCGCGTTGTAGGTCCGGGCGGTGGCGGCCATGGATGCCGCCGTGCGCGCCGAGTCTTCCCCCTGGGCGCCCCTCTGGACGCCCCCCTGGACGCCCCATGGGAAGAACTGGGCGATCATGTGGGCCGCCACCTCGATCAGCATGATGCCGGTCGATTCCAGAGGCTCGAAAAAGCCGCCGGACAGGCCCACGGCCACGCAATTGCCCACCCACTGCGCCGTGCGGTAACCGGAATGGAATTTCAGCAGCCGCGCCTCCCGCCCCTGGGCGGCCGGGCCCAGATAGCGGCGCAGCACCTCTTCCGCCCGGGTGTCGTCGCTATGGCGGCTGGAATAGACGTAGCCGGTCCCCCGGCGGTCGTTCAGCCCGATGTCCCAGGTCCAGCCCGCCTCATGCGCCGTCGCCACGGTATAAGACGGGATGGGGGCGTCCGGCTGGTCATAGGGCACCTGCAGGGCCAGCGCCCGGTCGTTGAACAGCACGTCCTGGCAGGATTTGAAGGGCACGTTCAACGCCCGGCCGATGATCTCCGCCCGGAAGCCGCTGCAATCGATGTAGAGGTCGGCGGTCAGGGCGCCATGGTCGCTTGTGTCCAGGCGGGCGACGCCGCCGGCTCCGTCCAGCACCACCTGGTCGACGGTTCCCACCAGATGGCGCACGCCCAGCTCGATGGCCACGGTGCGCAGCAGTGCGGCGAAGCGGTTGGCGTCGAAGTGATAGGCGTAGTTCAGCGGCGCGTGGTAGGGCGGGTCCACAGGGCGCTTGGGCGCCCGGCTCGCGTCGGCCACCGCCTTTTGCAAGGTCACCGCTTCGGCGAAGGGCGCGTCCCCGGCCCCGCCCAGCAGCCAGTAGGGCAGCAGTTCCGGCCCGTTGCCCTGGTGGGGGAAGTTGAAGGGGTGGAAATAATGGCTGTGGCCGGGCACGGCGCCCAGGGCCTGGGTGGGGCTGGCATCCGGCGCCGGCGTCTCCGCCCAGTCCACGAAATGGATGCCCTGCTTGAAGGTGGCGCTGCTTTCCCGCAGGAAGCGCGCCTCGTCGATGCCGATGGCGGCCAGGGTGGACCGGATGGTGGGGAAGGTGCCCTCGCCCACGCCGATGATGCCGATGTCGCTCGATTCGATCAGGGTGATGTCCACCCCGCCCGGTGCGCCGGCCCGTAGTGTCCTGGCCAGGTAGGCGGCGGTCAGCCAGCCGGCGGTGCCCCCGCCCACGATCACGATCCGGCGCTCCGGCGCCCGCGCTACGGCCATTCTCATCCTCCCCTGTCGGCGCCCGCCCTGGTTGCGGCGGTTGCCTTTCTTATGTTTCTCAACGCGTTGGGCCAGAATCGCTAGTTTTACCCATTAATTCTGCCTATGGTTGCTCGCGCATGATTGCGCGGCGGCAAGCGTTGTTCCGTCCATGAGGCCAGATTACCACGCTTTCCGCCATATGACAGCGCTGTGCGACAGCGTTGTCATAATTTTGTTGACAGCTTTGACCCTGCCCCCGAACATGCGGCCCACAGCGGTCCTGAGTCCCATTCGCAAGGGGACGGTCGCTGAAATCCGCCTGCAACAGGCTAGAATAAAAGGGAGGAAGCTAAAATGAAGGCGAGACTCGGACTCTATCTGCAAGCGGCGGCTGTGATCGCCCTGTCCGGTGGCGCGTATGCGCAGACCGCGGCGGCCCCCGCCAGTTCCGATACCCTTACAGAGATCCTCGTCACCGCGACCAAGCGCGAAACCAAGCTGCAGGAGACCCCGATCGCCGTGTCGGCGTTCAGCCAGGACAGCCTGGACAAGCAGCAGGTCAAGGACGTGACCGACCTGGCCAAGTTCGTGCCCAGCCTGGCCTTCGCCCAGCAGGGCGACCAGGCGGCGATCATGCTGACGCTGCGGGGCATCGGCAATGATAGCGCCTATACCGAGGTGGCCGATCCCGAGGTCGCCATGTATGTGGACGGCATCTATTCGCCGCGCGCCCAGGGCGCCTCCGTCCTGATGTACGACATGGAACGCGTGGAGGTGCTGCGCGGTCCCCAGGGCACGCTGTTCGGCCGCAACGCCACCGTCGGCGCCGTGAACCTGATTTCCGCCAAGCCGACCTTCGACAAGGAATACGGCAACGCCGAGGTGGTGGCCGGGTCCTACGCCCGCTTCGGCACCCGCGGCATGTTCAACCTGCCGATCAACGACAAGCTGGCCTTCCGCGTCGCCTTCGTGACCGAGAAGCACGACGGCTATGTCGACTACCAGGCGGCGCCCAACGTGGCGGGCGTCAACCCGTCGGCCTATGTCACCTCGGGCAAGAAGTATTACGCGGCCGACCAGAAGTCGTTCCGGGTCAGCGGTGCCTGGGCGCCCACCGACAGCTTCACCTGGGACCTGAACTTCGAATGGTATGAGGATACCGGCGCCCCGGTGCTGGGCCTGATGCAGACCCCGCGCGCGGGCCAGAAGCTGTGGTCCGCCCAGATCGACAGCGCGCCGGAGCAGGACCGCACCGCCAAGTCCGTGCACAGCCATATGGACTACGCCATCAATGATTACCTGGATTTGTCCTACATCGCGGGCGCCTCATGGCTGGGCGGCGGCGGCCAGGTGGACACCGACGGCGGCACCCTGCCGCCGACCAGCGCCTCCACCCCCGGCGGCGCCTTCCAGCAGAACAGCACCCAATGGTCCAGCTATGACTTCTTCAGCCATGAACTGCAGCTGAAGTCGGCGGGCACGCATACGATCGACTGGATCCTGGGCGCCTACTATTCCCATGAGACCAACAAGATCCGCTTCGACGTCGACATCCTGAACGGTTACCGGGGCGGCACCTTCAACTGGGCCGGCAGTTTCATCCAGGCGGATCGCGAGATCGAGTCCGCCGCCGGCTTCGGCCAGGCCACCTGGCACGTCACCGATGACATCCGCCTGACCGGTGGTCTGCGCTACACCCGGGACGACAAGTCCGACGTGGGTGGGCGCAACGTCACCTGCGGTTCCTGCACCCAGGCCATCTTCGGTCGCGATCCCTACTCCATCCCCGGTTACGTGGCGTCGGCCAACGACGTCTATGGCCAGTGGAGCAAGGCGACCTGGCTGGTGCGCGCCGACGCGGACATCATCAAGGACGTGCTGATGACCTACGCCAGCATCGGCACGGGCTTCAAGTCGGGCAACATCGAGGATGGCGGCCTGCTGGCCGGTCCGGAATCGCTGACCAACTACGAGGTCGGCGCCAAGACGACGCTGTTCGGCGGCAAGGCCACCGTCAACCTGGCGGCCTATTACGAGGATTTCACCGGCTACCAGGTCAATCAGGCGGTGACGGTGCGTGACACGGCCGGCAACATCCTGTCCTCCTCGCTGGTGACCCAGAACGCCCAGGGCGCCAAAGCCTATGGCCTGGAAGCCGAACTGATGGCCCGGGTGACGCCCGAGGACACCCTGCAGTTCTCCGCCTCGGTCCAGCATACCGAGCTGGAGAGCCTGCTCAGCATCGACGCCCGCCAATACAGCTCGGCTGATACCGCCCATCTGCAGCAGCTGAAGGGCAACCAGCTGGCCCATGCGCCCACCTTCTCCGGCACGGTGGGGTATGAGCATACCTTCACCCTGGCCAATGGCGGGCGGGTCATCCCGCGCGTCTCGACCCACTTCGAGACCAAGAGCTACCTGTCCTACTTCAACGTGGCCGGCTACGACGAGCAGAAGGCCTACACCCGTACCGACCTGGCGGTGCGGTATGAGGCCCCCAGCGGCAACTGGTCGGTGGAAGGCTTCGTCCAGAACGTGGAGGACGCCAACATCAAGACCAACGCCGGCTCCTTTGGCGCCCCGGCGACGCCGGTGTGGACGGCCGTGTACATGCCGCCCCAGACCTGGGGTGTGCGGGCCCACGCCAGCTTCTGATCCGGTCGGTCTCCGGCCCGGATCGTTCGTTTCGGTCGACTCCCCGGGATGCGGGGATTTCTCCCCCCGCATCCCGGTTTACCCTTTCTGGCAGGATACACTCTCCCCGAATCCTGCACCTTGATGGGCGGTGCCCCCCGCACCGCCCATCCCTTTATCCCCGTCCGGCACGTTTGAACGCGTGCCTCATCCCCCTGCTTTGGAAGACCCCATGGCCCAGCCGGAGAAGCGGTCGATCACCATTCGGGAGGTCGCGGGACTGGCCAGGGTGTCCATCAAAACCGTGTCGCGGGTCATCAACCGCGAGACCGGCGTTTCGCCTGAAACGCAGGGCCGGGTGTTGGATGCCATCGCCCGCCTGGACTACCGTCCCAACCTGAACGCCCGGGGCCTGGCCGGCGACCGCTCCTTCCTCATCGGCCTGTTTTATGACAACCCCAGCGCCCATTACATGAGCGACGTGCAGGCCGGTGCCGTGGCCCGCTGTCGCCAGGGCGGCTTCCACCTGCTGGTGGAGCCCTGGGACAGCACCGACCCCCGGGTCGGTGACCAGGTCACCAGCCTCATCTCCCAGCTGCGGCTGGAAGGTGTCATCCTGACCCCGCCACTGGTCGATCATGCCGGGGTGCTGGAGGCCTTGCGCGCGTCACGCATCCCGCTGGTGCGCATCGCGCCCGACACGGACCGGGAGACGGCGCCCTTCGTCTACATGGACGACTACGCCGCTTCCCGGCAGATGGCGGCCTATCTCATCAGCCTGGGGCATCGCCGCATCGGCTTCCTGCTGGGCCACCCCGACCATGGCGCCACCGAACAGCGCTATCGCGGCTTCCGGGATGAACTGGCCGAACACCGTATCCCGCTGGACCCGGACCTGGTGCGTCCAGGCCACTTCTCCTACCGCACCGGCATGGCCTGCGCCGAACAGCTGCTGACCCTGGTAGACCGGCCCACCGCCATCTTCGCCAGCAATGACGACATGGCCGCCGCCTCCGTCGCCGTGGCCCAGCGCCTGGGGTTCAGTGTCCCGGCCGACCTGTCGGTGGCGGGTTTCGACGACACGCCGGTGGCGCGCATCATCTGGCCGCAGCTGACCACGATCCGTCAGCCCATCAGCCGCATGGCGGCGGCGGCGGCCGACCTGCTGATTGACCGGGCGGTGCGGCGCCAACCCTGGTCCAACCCCATGCCGCGCCGCCTGCTTGAGTTTGAGGTGGTGGTGCGGGAATCGACCGCCCCACCACCGGGCATGTCTTCCGCCGGCCGTCCCAGGCGCTGACCGGCGTCCTATCCGGAAGGGGTACCCCACCCGCTTGAGTTCTCGCCGGGCCCGCCGGGCGGCACCATAGGGTCGGTTCGGCAGCGGAAAAGTTAGGCGCCGGCATGTCCAATCTGATCAACAAAATCACGGCCTGGTGGCAGGGTGATGGTTCGGCGGCTGCCTACCATGCGCGCCCTTCCGGGCCGGCGGGCGCTGGCGGCCTTGTCACGCCCGAGGCCACCTCGGACGATTTCCAGGATCGGCTTAACGCCATTCTGGCGCATCAGGCGCGTGTCAGCGCCGGCAGCGTCCAGATGCTGGGCCTGGAAAGCCTTAAGGAGCGGCTGGGGGCCCGCTGGGAATCCGTGCGCGACCGGGTTCACCAGCTGGCCGACCGCCTGCTGAACCAGTCGCTCAGTCCCAGCGATGTCGTCTTCCCTTACGGCCCCGACACCTATCTCGTGGTGTTCGCCCGGATGGATGAACGGGCGGCCGGCCTGCTGTGCGCCCGCGTCCTTCAGGATCTGCAGCGGCTGCTCTTGGGCGATGCCGACACGGCCACGATCGTCGTGCGGACGGCGGTGCGCAAGGTGTCGGGCGACCTGGTGATGAAGCCGCACCGGCTGGCCGACCTGCTGGCCGGGGCCGCCCGCGCGGACGCCGTGGCCAAGGATGGGGGCGTCGGCGCCGGATCGACCGGCGCAGGCCCGGCTTCCCGGACGGCCGTCGATCCGCTGGGCAACGCCGTCACCGGATCCGCCGGCGGGGCGGGCGCCCCCCTCTGGGCCCCCCTGCCCGGCCAGGGGGCGGGCCGCCCGAGGGGCGTTCCCGTGCCCTCGGGCGCGGAGCCCCCGGCCTTCCAATCGGGGGAAGTCAAGGCCGCCTGGGCGGCTCACAGTCCACTGGGCCCGTTGGAAATCGTTTATCGGCCGGTATGGGACGCCAATCACCAGGCCCTATGCCTCTATATCACCCGGGGCCGGCGCAGGCGCCGGGGCGGGCAAGCGGTCTATGGCTACGATTCCATTCCCCAGCTGGCCGGCCCGGGGCCGCTGTCGGCGGAGACGCTGCACGCCATTCTGGAACTGGATGAAGAGGCGATGCGTCAGGCCATCGCCGCTTATCTGGAGCTTTATGACAACCGATTCCGCTTTTTCCTGTCGTTGCCCGTCCATTACGAGACGCTGGCCGGGGTGCAGCGCCGGCGGTCCTATGTGGCGCTGGCCAGCCGCATTCCAGCCCACCTCATCCCCTTTCTCACCTATCATCTGGTCGACCTGCCCGATGGGACGCCTACCGGCCGGCTCGCCGATTTCGTCACGGCGCTGAAGCCCTTCGGCCGCAACCTCATGGTGGGTATCGGCCTGGGCCGGCAGGACATGGCCACCCTGGCCGCGGCGGGGGTCAAGGGTGTGGGGGTCATCCTGCCGGGGGCGGGCGGGCTGGATCGCCCCGGCGTCGACCGCGCCAGTCCCGAGCGGCTGGCCATCGACCTGGGACTGGTGGCGGCGGAGGCCCGCCGCCATCGCCTGAATCTCTATGTCGAGGGGGTGGACACGGTGGAAACCGAGGCTCTGGTCGACCGTGTCGGCGCCGATTTCGTGGCGGGGGATCTCATCGGCGGCTGGACGGAAACTCCGGAACACATCGTGCGCATGTCCCGCGTCGACCTGCTGGCCCATTCCCGCCAGTCGCCGCCGTAAGGGGGCCCGATCAGCGCGGCGCTGGTCCCGTGCGCTGCTCGGGGGGTAGCTTGGCGCGCAGCCGCGCCGCCTCCGCCGGGTTCTTGGGCGCGCCGTCGCCGCTCTCGTACATCTGCGCCAGCAGGGCGATGGCACCTTGCTCACCACCGTCCGCCGCCTTGCGCAGCCAACGCAGGGCCTGGGCGTCGTCGCGGGGCACGCCCTCGCCCTGACGGTACTGGAAACCCAGGGCGAATTGGGCCGGCGCCCAGTTGCCGTCCGCCGCCAGCATGTTCCAGCGCGCCGCCTCCACCGGGTCCTTGGTCACGCCCAGGCCGGCCAGGTACAGGGCACCCATCTGGCCCTGGGCGCGCACGAAGCCCTGATTGGCCGCCTGTTTGTAAAGGCGCGCCGCCTCGGTGGGGTTGCGGGGCACGCCGGTACCGTTCTGGTACATCCAGGCCAGATTGGTCTGGCCGGCGGCATCACCCTGGCGGGCGCCCAGCGTGTACAGGCGCACCGCTTCGGCCACGTCCTTGGGCACGCCGCTGCCGTTCTCATAATGCCATGCCAGGCTGACCTGGCCACGGGCGTTGCCCTGGTCCGCGGCCAGCTTGTACAGGCGCGCGGCCTCCACCGGGTCCTTGGGCAGGCCATTGCTGCCCTGGTCGTACAGCACGGCCAAGCCCACCTGGGCCTGGGCGTTGCCCTTGTCCGACCCCTGCCGCAGATAGGCCAGGGCCTTGTCCTTGTCCACCGGCACGCCCAGGCCCAGGCCGTAGGCCTTGGCCAGTTCCACCATGGCGCCCGCGTTGCCTTGTTGCGCAAGGGCGGTCAGCTTGGGCAGGGCGGCGGCATAGTCCTGCTTGGCCATGGCCAAGCGGGCCATCGCCAAGTCGGCGGCGTTGTCCGCCCTGGCGGCGCCGGTGCCGCCGAAGGCCAGCAGGGCGGCCAGCACGACCGGCAGGACCAGCCGCGAGAGCGGTGCGCGGGGGACGGTGCGGGGCAGGGGGCGCGACATGGCGGGGTCCTTGAGCAAAATTCGGGCGCTAGGGCCGGAAAACGTCACGCAGCCAGCGGTTGGCGGGGTCGTCATCGCTGGCGCGATGCCAGTAGAGATTAAACGCCAGCGGCGGCATGTCCAGAGGCAGGGGCAAAGTCACCAGGGCGCCCCGGCTGCCGTCCACCAGCGGCTGGCTGTGATGGCGGCCCATGGTCAGCAGCATTCCGCCGCCTTTCAGGCCCGTCTCCGCTACCACGTGGCAGGCGGTCTCATACCGTTGGCAGCGTAGCGCGATGCGGCGTTGAATGCCCAGGCGCAACAGGGCGTAATCCTCCACCGCCGGGCCGCTGCGCCGGGAGGAGACGGCGATGTGCGCGGCCGCCCGATAGCCGTCCAGGTCCACCGGGCCGTGCCCGGCCGCCGCCACCAGGCAATAGTCGTCGCTCAACAGCGGCAGATGGCAGAGATCGGGGTCGGAGGGCAGGGCCACGTCCACCGCCAGATCCATGCGGCCGCGTGCCAGGTCGGCCTTCATCGTCGCCCGCTCCAAACGGACGCTGGCCAGGCGCACGCTGTCCATCCGATGGGCCGTCCCGCCCGACAGGTGCTGGCGCAGCCGGGCCACCATGCCGGGCAGCAAGGCGGGCTCCACCGCCTCCGGCATGGCGATGATGACCTGGCGCAGGTCGCGATCGGGCTGGAAATCCCGGGCGTCGGCCAGGGCCCGGCCCAGGGCCGCCAGCGCCTCCCGCACGCGGGGGGCCAGGCGGCGGGCCAGGGCGGACGGGGCGACCCCCCGGCCGTCGCGGGGGAACAGCGGCTCATCGCCGCCCGTGCCGAGGTGTGGCCCCAGCTGGTCGCGCAGGCGGGCCAGGGCGTGGCTGACGGCCGATTGCGACAAGGCCAGCTCATCGGCGGCGCGCGTCAGGCTGCGCGCCCGGTAAACCGCGTCGAACACCCGCAGCAGGTTCAGGTCCAGCCGGGACAGCAGCCGTATATCATGAATATCATTCATGGTTTATCGCGCATAAACTTCCCGTTCGTTCATGTCAATCCGGCGCTACACTGGCCCTCAACAACGCCACGCCGATGGCAGGTCCCGCGCAGGGGACAGAGGGAGAGAACGCCGATGGATTTCCAGCCCAGCGCCCGGGGCCAGGACTACCTGACCCGTGTCCGCCGCTTCATCGCCGACCATATCGCACCGGTGGAGGCGCGGTACTGGCGCGACGTCGCGGTCCATGACGGCCCCGACTGGCGCGCCTGGCGCGTGCCGCCCAAGATGGAGGAGCTGAAGGCCCGGGCCAAGGCCGAGGGCCTGTGGAACCTGTTCCTGCCGGACGCGGAGCTGGGCGCCGGTCTCAGCACCCTGGAATACGCCCCCATCGCCGAGGCCACGGGCCACAGCCTGATGGCGCCGGAGGTGTTCAACTGCAACGCCCCCGACACCGGCAACATGGAGGTGCTGTGGCGCTACGGCAGCACGGCGCAGCAGGAGGAATGGCTGAAGCCCTTGCTGGCGGGGGACATCCGCAGCGTCTTCTGCATGACGGAGCCGGAGGTGGCCTCCTCGGACGCCACCAACATGGCGGCCACGGCGGTGGTGGAGGGCGACGAGATCGTCGTGACGGGCCGCAAATGGTGGTCCAGCGGCATTGGCGACCCCCGCGCCCGCATCGCCATCGTCATGGCCCGCACGCCGGATGCGGGGCGCGACCGGCATCATCAGCATTCCATGGTGCTGGTGCCCCTGGAGGCACCCGGCGTGCGCATCGAGCGCATGCTGCCCGTCTTCGGCGCCTGGGATGCCCCTCATGGCCATGGCGAGGTGTCGTTCGACCGGGTGCGGGTGCCCCTGGCCAACTTCATCGCCGGCCCCGGCATGGGGTTCGAGATCGCGCAAGGTCGCCTGGGCCCGGGCCGCATCCACCATTGCATGCGCTGCCTGGGGGCGGCTGAGGAGGCGTTGGACCTGATGGTGAAGCGCGGCATGGCGCGCACCGCCTTCGGCCGGCCGCTGATCGACCTGGGCGGCAACCGCGAGCGGGTGGCGGAGGCGCGCGTGGCCATCGACCAGGCCCGCCTGTTGACGCTCTATGCCGCCTGGAAGATGGACAAGGTGGGGACCCAGGCGGCCCTGACCGAGATTTCCGCCATCAAGGTGGTGGCGCCCAGCGTGCTGGAGCGGGTGGTGGATGACGCCATCCAGATGCATGGCGGGGCCGGCGTGTCCGGTGACACGCCGCTGGCCGGCTTCTACGCCCAGGCGCGGTCCCTGCGCCTGGCCGACGGGCCGGATGAGGTGCACAAGGCCATGATCGCGCGCATCGAACTGGCCAAGCGCGGCTACAAGAAATCCGGTCACACAAGAACAGGCGGGGAGGGGTAAGGCCATGGGCATCACGCCGAAGACGGGCAGCGGCGGGGGCCGCATCTTCATCACCGGCGGGGCCAGCGGCCTGGGCTTGGCGCTGGGCCGGCGCTATGCCCGGGCCGGTTGGCGCGTGGCCGTGGGCGACGTGAACCCGGAGGCCATGGCGGCGGCGGTGGCGGAGCTTTCGACCATCGCGCCGGACGCCTTCGCCATCCCCTGCGACGTGCGCGACGATGGCGCCCTGGAGGCGGCGGCCCTGGCCCTGACCCTGCGCTGGGGCGGGGTCGACATCGTCGTCAACAACGCCGGTGTGGCCCAGGCCGGCAACATCGACGACACGCCGCTGGACGACTGGCGCTGGATCATCGACATCAACCTGATGGGCGTGGTGCGCGGCTGCCGCGCCTTCACGCCGATGTTCAAGGCGCAGGGCCATGGCTATTTCATCAACACCGCCTCCATGGCTGGCCTGCTCGATATGCCGACCATGAGCGCCTACAACGCCACCAAGGCGGCCGTCGTCACCCTGTCGGAAACCCTGCAGCACGAACTGGCGCCCAGCGGCATCGGCGTCAGCGTCATCTGCCCATCCTTCTTCAAGACCAACCTGGCCAGCAGCCTGCGCACCACCGACCCGCGCCTGCGCGCCCGGGTGGACAAACTGCTGAACCGTCCCGGCATCACGGCGGACGATGTGGCGGACTATGTCTACCAGGGCGTTGCCGCCGGCCGCATGCACCTGCTGCCGCATAAGGAGGGCCGCCGCTTCTGGCTGCTGAAGCGCCTGCTGCCGCGCCGCTGGTACGTCGCCATGATCGACCGGCGGGCGCGCAGCATGGCGACCCCGTCGCGCGCGGCGGCGGGCCCGGCGCCGGCCGGCACGCCCACCGGTACGCCCACGGGTACGCGCAGATGACCGAAGCGCCCGCCGCGACGGGGCAATCCGCCCCCCGCCCCCTGACCGACCGGGCCGGCCCCGTGCGGGCGGGGGAGGAACTGGACGTGGCGGCGGTCGACCGCTGGCTGAGGGAGCTGCGGCCAAATCTGGCCGGCCCGCCGACGGTGACGCAATATTCCGGTGGGGCGTCCAACTGGACCTATCGTCTGGCCTATGGCGAGGGCGGGGCCGGGGGCGACTTCATCCTGCGCCGCCCGCCCGCCGGCACCAAGGCCAAGTCCGCCCACGACATGGCGCGCGAATTCCGCGTGCAGCAGGCGCTGAAGCCCGTCTTCCCCTGGGTCCCCACCATGGTGGGGCTGTGCCAGGACGACCGGGTCATCGGCGCCGACTTCTATGTCATGGAACGCATCGCCGGCATCATCCCCCGGGCCAACCTGCCGCGCGGCCTGACCCTGGACGAGGGGGCGGTGCGCCGCCTGTGCCTGGCCATGGTGGACAAGCTGGTGGCCCTGCACCGGGTGGATCCGGAAGCCGCCGGCCTGGCGGCCCTGGGCAAGGGCGACGGGTATTGCCGCCGCCAGGTGGAGGGCTGGTCCGGCCGCTATGAGAAGGCGCGCACCTGGAACGTGCCGACCTTCCGCACGGTGCGTGCCTGGCTCGCGGCCAACACCCCGGCCGACAGTGCCGCGTGCGTCATCCACAACGACTGGCGCTTCGACAATCTGGTGCTGGACGCGGCCGATCCCACCCATGTCATCGGCGTGCTGGACTGGGAAATGGCCACCATCGGCGACCCGTTGATGGATCTGGGCGGGGCGCTGGCCTATTGGGTGCAGGCGGACGATGACTTCATCATGCGCTCCATCCGCCGCCAGCCCACCCATCTGGCGGGCATGCTGACCCGGGACGAGGTGGTGGCGCGCTACCTGGCGGCCATGGGCGACCGGCTGGACGCGAATGCTGTGGACTGGACCTTCTATGAGGTGTTCGGCCTGTTCCGCCTGGCCGTGATCGCCCAGCAGATCTATTACCGCTATCACCACCGCCAGACCCGCAATCCGGCCTTCAAGCGCTTCTGGCTGCTGGTGACCTACCTGGATTGGCGCTGCCGCCGCATCCTGCGCCGGGCCGGGCGCTGATCCCATGGTGGCGCTGTACCTCATCCGCCATGGCCAGGCCTCCTTCGGCGCCGACGACTATGACCGGCTGTCGGCCATCGGCCTGGACCAGGGCCGCAGGGTGGGCCGCGACCTCGCGCAACGCCTGGGGGCGGCGGCCATCGTCGCCGTCAGTGGCGGCCTGAACCGTCACCGCGACACCGCCGGCGCCTGCCTGGGGGCGATGGGCCGGGGCGACGTGGCCCTGGCCCAGGATCCGGACCTCAACGAATACGACCCCGCCGACATCATCGCCCGCCATCGGCCGGATCTGGCGGACGCGGCGGCGCTTCGGGCGGAACTGGCAACCGCGCCCGACCCCCGGCGCGCCTACCAGGCCCTGTTCGCCGACGCCGTCACCCGCTGGATGGGGGGCGGCCATGACGGCGACTACGCCGAATGCTGGCCGGTGTTCCGCGCCCGCGTGTTGGCCGGCCTGGCGCGCGCCGCCCAGCGGGCGGTCGACGGGGGCGGCGCGGTGCTGGTCTTCACCTCCGGCGGTCCCATCATGGTGGCGGTGCAGGCGGTGCTGGGCCTGGACGATGCCGCCGCCCGCCAGTTGCATTGGGCCCTGGTCAATGGCGGTGTCACCAAGCTGCTGGTTCCGTCCCGGGCTGTCGCGCAAATGGGCCCCCCGGTGGGGCCCGGCTGGTCGCTGTCCAGCCTGAACGAACATGCCTGCCTTGAGGCCCCGCCGGGCCTGCTGACCTATCGCTGAAGGATCGCCCCCATGCCGGCCAAGACCATCCTGATCACCGGCGCCAGCTCCGGCTTGGGGCTGGGCATGGCGCGGGAGTTCGCCGCCCTGGGCCGCGACCTCGCCCTGTGCGCCCGCCGCACCGACCGGCTGGAGGCCTTGCGGGAGGAGTTGCTGCGGGCCCACCCCGGCATCCGCGTGGCCATCCGTTCGCTGGACGTCACCGACCATGCGGCGGTGTTTGAGACCTTCCGTGCTTTCGATGCCGAAATGGGGGGGCTGGACCGCATCATCGTCAATGCCGGCATCGGCTCCGGCCGGCGCATCGGTACCGGCCACTTCGCCGACAACCTGGCCACCGCTCAGACCAATTTCGTGGCGGCCCTGGCGCAGTGCGAGGCGGCGGTTGAATTATTCCGATCACGAAACAACGGTCACCTGGTGGTGATCTCGTCCATGAGCGCGCTGCGCGGCCTACCTAAGCACCTGACGACCTACGCCGCCACCAAGGCCGGCCTCGCCGCCCTGGCGGAAGGCATCCGGGCGGAGCTTTTGCGCACCCCCATCCGGGTCAGCACGATCTTCCCCGGCTACATCCGCACCGAACTGAACGCGGGGGCCAAGCGCCTGCCCTTCGCCATTCCGGGCGACGTGGGCAGCCGCCTGCTGGTGCGGGCCATCGAGCGGGAACCCGCCACCGCCTATGTCCCTGCCTGGCCCTGGGCTTTCCTGGCGCCGGTGATGAGGCTGCTGCCCCTGTCGGTGGTGGCGAAGCTGGCTTAAGCGGATTTGCCGCGCGATCGGCGCCACACCAGGCGTAGGGTCCAGCCAGCCAGGGCCACCAGGGGCGCCCAGGGCAACACGCGCGCGGTGAAGGTCAGGACTTCCGCGAACGACGCCACCACGATGCCGCTGAAATCCTTGGCGGCGGTTTTCAGGGGGCGCCAATCCACACCATCGGGTTTGGGTTCGTCCGGCTGGGCGCCCTCATACCGGATGTCCACCTTCACCGTTTCCGTCTGGGTGCGCAGATAGTCGCGCTGGGCGGTGGCGCTTTCGATGTCCCCCTGTACCTGGGCCAGGGTGTGTTCCACGTTCAATAGGTCGCCGACGTTTTTCGTGCTGGTCTGGCGCAATAGGGCGGTCAGCCGCTCGCGTAGGGCGATCTTGCTCTCCAGTCGCTTGTCCACGTCCAGCACGGCCAAGGTCTTGTCCTCGCTGGTCTCGGAATGGGCGGTGACCTCCACCGGCGGAGCGGTGAGGGCGGCGGTGAAGGCGGCGAGAGCGGCCGGAGGCAGGCGCAAGCTGGTGTGGGCATTGATCCAGCCCCGTGCTCCATTACGGTTCACCTGGGACTCCAGGACCTCACAGCCCAATTTGGCACAGGTTTCCAGATGGCGGCGCTGGACAGCCTCCACCGCGTCGGCGGGTAGGCGCAGGGTGTAGCTCTGGCTGACGGCCACATATTTGCGCCGCATCGCCTGCAGCCCTTCTGGGGCCATGCCGAACGCGACGAAGTCTTCCTTGGAACCGGGGACGGGCGCTGACGGGCGGGCCGCGACCTCCTTCTTTTCCTCCACTTTGCCGCACGCGGCCAGCGCCAAGCACGCAGCCGCGATCAACAGCGGCAGCCGCCGCCTCCGATATCCCCTCATCTGCGATCCCCATCGAAGAATTGTGTAAGGGGTGGAGCCTAAAATCCGATGGCGGCAAATCTTCGGAGAGTTCATGGCAATATCGCCATGATTGCATTATCGGCATAACCAGGGGCGACAGGGCGTTCCTGCCTCTGCCGATTGTCGCGTGCAACACGACGTTAATACGAAACGATGTTGGACCTTTTGGCCGGATACTATCAGAAAAGCCAAGGGCTTCCGGGAAACAATCATTCAGCGGCACTGCCAAATCCTGTCCAATTGGTCATGTTTTTGCGGCGCTGCAACCGGGGCCATTGACAGGAACGGGGCGGCCCGCCATCAACGGATTGCTGTGTGGCGGTGACGTGTGGGGGCGCTTGTGGTGAAGGTCCGGTCCTGGCCGATGGTGGTTGCGGCCACAATGGTCCTGTCCCTCCTGGCCCCGGCCGGTTCTTCGGCCGCAAGCACCGCACCTTCGGGAAAGCCGGCGGAACCGCCCTTCCTGGTGATCAGCGACCTGCACTTCAATCCGCTGGATGACGCCAGCCTGGCCGCCCGGCTGGACGCGGCGCCGGCCAAGGATTGGCCGGCCATCCTGGACAGCCAGCCCGGCCATCGCCTGTCGCCCTTCGGCCGGGACAGCAACTGGTTCCTGCTGCGCGCCGCCTTCGCCGGCATGCGCCAGGCCCAGGCGCATCCGGCCTATGTCCTGCACACCGGCGACATGCTGGCCCATGATTTCCGGGAGACGTATGACGCCGCCTTCCCGGCGCACAAGGGGGATGAGGCCGCCTTCCGCGCCTTCGCCCTGAAGACGGTCACCGTCCTGATGGAAAGCCTGCGCCGCACCTTCCCTGGTGTGCCGGTGCTGACGGCCCTGGGCAACAACGACAGCTATTGCGGCGACTATGCCGTGGAGCCGAACGGCCGCTTCCTCGACGACACCCTGCCGCTGGTCACCGCCGGTTTCGGCGGCGCGCTGGGGGGACGGGGCGACCGGGCGGGTATCGGGCGCGACTGGCGCCAGGCCGGCAATTACGTCATCCCGCATCCGACGCTGAAGGGCGTGCGCATCCTGTCGTTCGACACGGTGATGCTGACCCGCAAGTACAAGAACAGCTGCGGCCGGCCGGACGACAGGCCGCAGGACACCACGTTGGCCTGGCTGCACCAGGCGCTGGCCCAGGCGCGGGCCGACGGTGCCCGCGTCTGGCTGATCACCCACGTCGTGCCGGGCATCGATGGCTATGCCACCGCCAACGCCTGGGCCAAGGCGGCCAAGGAGGCGGCGGCCGGGGGCCGTGCCGTTCCCGCCTGCACCGCCCCGGTGGAACTGCTGGCCCCGGGGATGGAGCCACGGCTGGAACGGGAGCTGGCCGAATTCCATGACATCATCAAGGTCATGTTCGCCGGCCACATCCATATGGACGACCTGCGCCTGGTGGGGCCGCCCGGCGCCGGTGTGCCCGTGCTGGTGACCCCGGCGGTCAGCCCGGTCTATCAGCAGAGCCCGTCCTTCAAGCTGGGTGTCAGCGCCCCCGATGGATCGGTGGCCAGCCTGACCACCTATTCCATGATCAATCTCAGCGACGAACCCAGTGTGGAAACCGCGCGTTGGGCGCCGGAATACGATACCGGGCGGGCCTGGGGCGCCCCGGCGCTGACCGCGGACGGCCTGCGCGGCATCATCGACCGCATCCGCGACAGCGCGCCGGCCAAGGCCCAATACCGCCAGATCTACAGCGTCGCCCGGCCCCAGGCCGCGGCCATGACGCCGGCGAACCAGCCGCTTTACCTCTGCGCCCTGGATAACACGCTGGTCGACGCCTACACCCGCTGCGCCTGCCCGGCCCCTTAAAGGACTCCGCGCCCATGTTCCGCCCCCTGTCCGCCGCCCTCCTGTCCCTGCTGCTGCTGAGCGGGTGTGCCCATCAGGCGGTGGCGCCGGTCGCGGCGCCCGCCCCGGTGGCGGTGATGGACCTGCCCAACCTGGGCGTGGTGAAGACCCAGCTGCTGGCCTACCACGACAGCGGCGCCTATGACCGCGACTTGGCCCGTGTCGCGGCGGAGGCCGGGGCCTGGGTCACGGCGCGCGCCGCGACCCTGCCGGCTGGATCGCGCCCCGCCCTGGTGCTGGACATCGATGAGACGTCGCTGAGCAACTGGCCGCAGATGAAGGTCAACGATTTCGGCTACATCAAGGCGGGTGGCTGCGATCTGGAGAGGGGCCCGTGCGGCGCCCCGGCGTGGGAGATGATGGGCCAGGCGGCCGTCATCGCGCCCACGCTGGCGGTGTTCCGCCAGGCGCGCGCCGCCGGTGTGGCCGTCTTCTTCGTCACCGGCCGGCCGGAAGGGGAACGCGATGCCACCGCCCGCAACCTGGCGGCGGCGGGGTATGAGGGCTGGGCCGGCCTGGTGCTGAAGGGTGCCGGTGCCCACGGCCAGTCCGCCGCCACGTACAAGGCGGCGGAGCGGGCGAAGATCGAGGCCCAGGGCTACATCATCATCGCCAACATGGGCGACCAGGATAGCGACCTGGCCGGCGGCCATGCCGAGCGCACCTTCAAACTGGCCAACCCCTTCTATTTCATCCCTTAAGTTGGCATGGCCCGTGAGGCAATCTTGCAAATAGGGCGGCCTGCCCGCATCCTTTGCCCCGCCTCCGCGCCATGCGGGGAATTGCCTTTGGGGGGCGGGGATGAGTGGGGAGATCGATGCGGCCGGCGGCTTGGCGGAAGCTGGCCTGGTCGCCAGGGCGATTGAGGGCGAACGGCACCATACCGCCGTCAGCCATGAGGACGGGCACCATCGCTGCGCCAACTGCGGCGCGCATCTGGTGGGCGCCTACTGTCATGCCTGCGGCCAGGTCGGGCATGTCCATCGCTCGCTGCTGCACATCGTGGAGGAGTTCTTCCACGGCATCCTGCATTTCGACAGCAAGGTCTGGCGCACCTTCCCCATGCTGGCCTTCCGGCCGGGCAGCCTGACGCGGCGTTATGTCCACGGCCACCGCGTGCGCTACGTGTCGCCGCTGGCGTTGTTCCTGTTCTGCGTCTTCCTCATGTTTTTCGGCCTGTCTTTCGTCGACACGCCGGACAAGGTGCTGAATGGAAATCCGCTGGCGGCTGTCGATCAGCAGTCCGTGGCCGAAGGCCGGGTGGAACTGGAGGCCGCCGTCAATGAAGCCAAGAGCGATCTGAAAGACGCGGAAGAGGATTTGGCCGAGGCGCTGCGGGACGGCACCAAGGTCGACAAGATGACCGCACGCCGGGATGAGCGCGCGCGCCAGCTCAAGGTGGCGGAGGCCGTGCTTAAGGCCTTCGACGCGGCCTCCAAAGCGGGCGCCAAGGCGCCCGCGAAGGCAGCCCCCGACGCGGCGCGGCCTGACGCCGCCCCCTCCGAGGCGGCGGCCCCGGCCGGCGAGGGGCTGGCGAAGGGCCCAGGGGGCGAAGCGCCGGCGAAGGCCGAGGCGGGCAAGGCCGGCAAGGAAAAGATGACCTGGTCGGTGGCGGATGAGCCGGTGGGTGACGAGCCGGCATGGGCGCGCTCAGCCAAGCGCCTGGCATCGTCGGAGAATTCGATCGATATCGGCAACCCGAAGCTGGAGGAGCATATCCGCCACGCCCTGCGCAACCCGGAACTGACGCTCTACAAGATCAAGGCCTCGGCGTCGAAACTGTCCTTCCTGCTGGTGCCCCTGTCGGTGCCGTTCATCTGGCTGATGTTCCTGTTCAAGCGGGGCGTCTATCTCTACGACCACGTGGTCTTCGCCCTGCACTCCCTCTCCTTCATGGCGGTGTTGACGGCGGTGGCGGCCTTGGGCTCGCGCCTGGGGTTGACCGCCGACATCCTGGGTCTGCTGTTCCTGGTGCCGCCCATCCACATGTACGCCCACGTCAAGGGCGCCTACCGCCTGGGCGTCTTCGGCGCCCTGTGGCGCACCTCCGTGCTGCTATGGGTGGCCACGCTGGCGTTGACGCTGTACCTGGTCTTCATCATCTCCGTGGGCCTGGTGGAATAGCCTATTCCAGGCTTTCCGTCAGGCTGGCGGCGATGGCGCGGGTGGGGGCGGTGGCGTCGGGGTTGGCCAGCGTCAGCACCCGGCGGCCCTGCCGGGTATAGGCCAGCGCGGCGCGGATCTGCGGATCGGTGCGGAACAGGGCCATGAACGACCCGTCGGCATAAGCGCGATAGAGGCCGTCCTGCAGCATGTCGGCCAGGCGGTCGTTATGCTTGGCCACGAAGAAGTAAAGATAGAAGTCGCGGTAGAACAGGGCGACGTCGCGGGCCACCGTCACCGGCACGCCGGCGTCTTGCGCCCGCGCCACCTCCTGATCGATGTCCAGACTGCTGCGGGGTGCTGCGTCGGCCCCGCCTGTGGCCACGGCGTTGTACAAATTGCCGGCGGTCTCATGCACCGTCAGGCCGGCGGCGCGCAGCAGCCGGGATTCGGGCCATCCCTCGCCCTGCGCGAAGGAAAGCGGGGCCGCCGTGCCGTCGCCGATCTTGGCTTGCGCCGCCTCGTTCACCGCCAACAGGCGATAGCCCATCAGGCCCCGGTCCAGCGGCACGCGCACCGGCTGGAAATGCGCCTCCAGCGCCGGGCTGCTGGCCAGCCAGTAGACGTCCACCGTGCCGTTGTCCGGCTGTTCCAGCAGGTGCAGCACCTGGCCGGTGGGCAATGCGCGGTGGTCGATTTTCAGGACGTAGGGCTGGCCGCTTTTGGTCAGGGCGAGCTTCAGCACCTCCAGCACATAGGCCGAGGCGGTGCCCTGGTCCAGGGCGTGCACCACCAGGGGGGCCGGTGGGCCGCCACCGGGCAGCGCCATGCCGCCCATGTCGACAGGATCGTCGCCGGGGCCGGCCGCCAGCGCCGCCCCCGGACCGAAAGGCCAAAGCAGGATGGCCAAAACAGGAAGGACACGTCGCAGCGCCAACAGGCGTCCGCCGCGTGGGCTCTTGGGGGAATGGGGCGTCATGGCGCAAACACATCCTGCGGCCCCCCTCTGCCAGAGGGGCCGTTATCGCTTGGTGGTGGCGGACCCTTCGACGGACATCGTCCGCCGGGGCCTTGTTATGGCCGACGGTATCGGCGGCCTTCTCCCGGGGCGAGCCCTGATCCTGGGGAGCAGGGTTGCCGCCAGGTCGCAGCCTACGCCCGTCAGGTTAGCCAGTCGTTAACGCGGGCGCTGGGGCCAACGGCGTCCGGCGACATCCCTGGGCACACCCTGTGGTGGTGCGGCATTTGCGCGCGCTTACGGGGCCATCCCTCAGGAAAGCTCAAGGAAAGAGAAAATACTGAAATTATATCAGCACGTTAATCGCGTGGCCCGCATGGGCCGCCCCCCGTGGTGCTTAATCCAAATTTAACCAGAACGGGAGGATCAAGAAGCGTCGCTGTTCTCCAGCTGGACCCTTCGGAAAGGAGCCCAACCATGACCGCCTGGCAAAATCTCTCCATCCGCTTGAAGGTCCTGGCCGCTTTCCTGACGGTTTTCGTGGCGACGCTGGCTCTGGGGCTGTTCGGCCTGGGCCGCACCGCCGCCGTCAACGGCACCGCGGCCGAGATGCGCGACAACTGGCTGCCGTCCACGGTGGCCCTGGGCCGGCTGGGCGTCACGGTGACCGACGTCCGCGTGGTCGAGGGGCGGGTGATCATGGCCGCCACCGCCAACGACCGGGCCTCGATGGAAGCCGCGGAGAAGCTCTTTGTCGACGCCGTGGCCGCAGCCGACAGGGCCCGGGCCGACTATCAGCCCCTGCTGACGGTTGGCACCGACGATGAACGCCTGATGACGGCGTTCGATACCGCCTGGGCGCGATACAAGAGCATCGCATCCGAGGTTGAGGACCTGGCGCGCAAGGGGGAGATGGCGAAGGGCATGCCCTTGTATCTGGGGGATGGGCTGAAGGCCTACCAGTCCGCCCGGGAAAGCGTCCTGGCCGATACCGCTTTCAATGGGGCGGAGGGCAAGAAGGCGGCGGATCAGGGGGCGGCGCTGTACGACAGCGCGGTGTGGATGACCTGGGGGGCCATCCTCATCACCGCGCTGTTGTGCGCTGGCGCCACCCTCGTCATCGTCTCCGGCGTGGTGCGGCCCATCACCCGGACCACGGGGGTGGTGGAAACCATGGCGGCGGGCGACCTGGCCGTCACTGTCGCCGACACCGGCCGGGGGGACGAGGTGGGTACCCTGGCGCGGGCGCTGCAGGTGTTCCGTGACGGCATGGTCAAGGCGCGCGACCTGGCCCAGGCCCAGGAATTGGAACGCCAGGCCAAGGAACGCCGGGCCCGCGCGTTGGAAAGCCTGGTCCAGGGCTTCGAGGCCAAGGTCGCCCAGCTGGTCGAGGCGCTGGCGGGGGCCGCCACGGAGATGACGGCGACGGCGGAAAGCATGACCGGCACGGCGGAGCGGACCAACGCCCAATCCAGCGCCGTGGCCGCCGCCGCCCAGCAGGCCTCCGCCAACGTTCAGACGGTGGCCGCCGCCACGGATGAGATGGTGGCGACGGTGCAGGAGATCGGCAGCCAGGTGGAAAAGTCGCGCAGCATCGCCACCAAGGCCATCCAGGAGGCGACCCAGACCAGCGCCACGGCCCGCCAGCTGGCCAATAGCGCCCATCGCATCGGTGAAATCGTGCAGTTGATCAGTGCCATCGCCGGCCAGACCAATCTGCTGGCGCTGAATGCCACCATTGAGGCCGCACGGGCCGGTGAGGCCGGCAAGGGCTTCGCCGTCGTCGCCAGCGAGGTGAAAAGCCTGGCCAACCAGACGGCCAAGGCCACCGGCGACATCGAAAGCCAGATCGGTGAAATCCAGGGACTGACGACCCAGGCCGTGGCCGCCATCGAAAGCGTCAGCCGCACCATCAACGAAATGTCGGACATCGCCATGGCCATCGCCTCCGCCATTGAGGAGCAGTCCGCCACCACCTCGGAGATCGCCCGCAGCGTGAACGAGGCCGCGAAGGGTACGGAAGACGTGTCGCGCAACATCACCGGCGTGCATGAGGCGGCGTTGGCCACCGGGTCGGCGGCCACCCAGATCCAGGACGCCGCCCGCGATCTGTCGCACCAGGCGGAAGATTTGAACAGTGAGGTCTCGCGCTTCATCACCGGCGTCAAAGCCGCCTGATCCGCGGGGGCGACCTCCCGGTCACCGTCGCGGGGGGCGGATCCTGCCCAGCATGCGTCCCCCCCCCGGCGCACACCCAGGCCTTTTGGGTTTTTAAGGAACGGCCGGACCTTCTGATATGGATTTTTAATGCCCGCCCGGCGGCTCAATGGGGCCCTCGCATGACCTGCCGGATTGACCGCCATGTTGGGCTTCGACACCCTGATCGACCTCATCACCCATCGCACCGATCCCGCGCCATCGGTTCCGCCCCAGTCGCCTGGCCGGGCCGACTGGGCCTTCGCCACGCCCCCCCATCTGCCGGCTGGCGGGTCCGTCACGGTGGACCTGGCCTCCGGGCGGGTATGGGTGCGCGATCCCCGTCGCGCCGCCGACTTCCCCCTGGCCGAGGTGGCCGTCCAGCCCATCCGCCCCGCCGACATCGCCCGGCCGGAAGCGCTCGCCCAGCTGGTGGTTTGGGCGGGTGAGCCCGTGCCGTGGCGCTTCCGCATCCCCTGCGCGTCCTGGCGGCAGGCACGCACGGTGGCGGCGGAGTTGGGCATCGTGCTGGATAAGGCCGCAATCGACCGTGCCGCCCGCTGCCTCAGCTTCTGATCGTCCGGGCGCCGGTTCCGGCGACCTACGCCTTTTGTGCGACGCAAAACCTTCTTCGCGCTTGCGAGATCGGTTGGGTATACTGTGCCCCGCGGGGTTCTTCCGTCGCGCAAGGACCGGGGGAGGTCCGGCGCCCGGGAATGATCTGGAGAGGGAACGCTGATGGCCTTTACCGACGCTACCGGCCCGAGCGCGCCGTTTGGCATGCCGTCGGGCTTCCTCGACCCCAGCAACCATTGGCCTTTCCGCCTGTGGCAGGATGGATTGGCCTATTCGGTGGATGCCTGGCAGCGCACGGCCCTGGTGATGGATGTGCTGCGCCAGCGCGGCGCCCAGTATCATGAGCACATGGCCCAGACGGCACCCACCGTCCTCAGCTTTGAAAGCGAGACGGTCCTGGATGGCGCCACGCTGCCCCGGCCGGTGAATTATTCGCTGCAGCGCATCATCCCCCCGGCGGGCGTTGAACTGGATCTGAAGAAGCGGCCCTTCGTCGTCGTCGATCCCCGCGCCGGTCATGGCCCCGGCATCGGCGGCTTCAAATCCGACAGCGAGATCGGTGTGGCGCTGGCGGCCGGCCACCCCTGCTATTTCATCGGCTTCCTGCCCCGGCCCCTGCCCGGGCAGACGGTGGAGGACGTCATCGCCGCCGAGGCCGCCTGCCTGGAGCGGGTCATCGCCCTGCATCCGGAGGCGGAGGGCAAGCCCGTGGTCATCGGCAACTGCCAGGCCGGCTGGCAGCTGATGATGACGGCGGCCATCCGGCCCGACCTGTTCGGCCCCATCATCATCGCCGGCACGCCGCTGTCCTTCTGGGCCGGGGTGCGGGGCAAGGACCCCATGCGCTACAGCGGCGGCCTGCTGGGCGGCAGCTGGCTGACCGCGTTCACCAGTGACATGGGTGCTGGCCTGTTCGACGGCGCTTGGCTGGTGCAGAATTTCGAGAATCTGAACCCTGGCAACACCTTGGTGGGCAAGCAGTACGCCCTGTGGGACAAGGTCGATACCGAGGCGTCGCGCTATCTGGGCTTTGAGAAGTGGTGGAACGGCCACGTCCTGCTGAACGGCGAGGAAATCCAGTACATCGTCGACAAGCTGTTCGTGGGCAACCGCCTGGCCACGGCCGACATCGTCACCAAGGACGGCGTGCGCGTGGATTTGCGCGCCATCCGGTCCCCCATCATCGTCTTCTGTTCCAAGGGCGATAACATTTCGCCGCCGCCACAGGCGCTGGGCTGGATCTCCGATCTGTATGAAAGCGTGGATGACATCCGTTGCCACGGCCAGACCATCGTCTACGCGGTGCATGAAAGTGTCGGTCACCTGGGCATCTTCGTATCGGCCGCCGTGGCGCGGAAGGAACACCGCGAGTTCGCCTCCAACATCGATTTCATCGATGTGCTGCCCCCGGGCCTTTACGAGGCGCAGATCCTGCCGGCGGAGGCCGCCCCCTCCGGCCAGTCGGGGCAGGAGGGCGACCCCAACGTTCTGCGCTTCGCCGCGCGCAGCATTGGCGACGTGGCCGCCCATGTGCAGCCCATCGCGGACGATGAGCGCCGCTTCGCCACCGTGTCCCGCCTGTCGCGGGTGACGCTGGGCCTCTACCGGGACTTCGTCCAGCCCTGGGTGCGCCAGATGATGGGCGAAACGACGGCGGAGGCGCTGCGCAACCTGCACCCCCTGCGCCTCAGCTACGAACTGTTTTCCGATACCAACCCGTGGCTGAACGGCGTGCCCGAGTTGGCCGCTGCCGCCCGGCGCGACCGCCGGCCGGTGGGGGCGGAAAATGTGTGGCGCGCGCTGGAGCAGCGGCTGGCCCACCACATGGAAACGGCACTGGACGTCTATCGCGATCGTCGCGACGCGGCGTGCGAGGCAATGTTCATGGGCATTTACGGGCATCCGGTGACCCAGGCGCTGTTCGGCCTCAACGCCGATGACGCCCCGCCGCGCAGCCATCCGGGCGAGACCCCGGAGCACCGCCGCTTCCTGGCGGAACAGGGGGCGGAGCTGCGCCACCGCCTGCATGTGGGTGGCCTGCGCGAGGCCGGTATGCGGGCGCTGCTGCATGTGGCGCTGGCCGAGCGCATGGCCGATGCGCGGGGGTTCAACGCCCTGCGGGGCTTGCGCGACACCCATGGCCGCGGCTTGAGCCTGCCGGAGTTCAAGCAGCTGGTGCGTGACCAGTTCCTGATGCTGCTGCTGGACCCGGCCGCGGCATTGGAAACCCTGCCCGAACTGCTGGCCGGTGCCACGGCGGAGGAGATCGGCCGCTTGTCGGACAGTCTGGTGACGGTGGCCGGCGCCGCAGGTCCGCTGGATGTCCGCGGCCAGGAACGGCTGGACGGCTTACTGGCCCTGTTCCGGGACCTGGCGGCCAAGGCGCCTCCGGGAGAGGACGCTCACGTCGCGATGGCCCCGGTGGTGGACACGGTGCCGCCCAGCCCGGTGCCGCCCAGCCCGGTGTTGGACCAGGCGCCGACGCCCGAGGCGGATCCCAAGCCCGCCGCCAAGGCGCGCCGCGCCAAGGTCGTCGCCACCCCGAAACAGGCGCCACCGGGCGAACCGCCGCTCATCACCGGGGAACCGACCTTCCCGGCGGCAGATGTCGTGGCCGAGTCCAAACCTGGACCTGTCGCCCCGGCCCCGGTCGCCGGGCCCAAGCGGTCCCCGGCCCCCCGCCGCGCCAAGGTGCCCGGGCGGTAGGCGAGGTTCAGGCCGGCCCCACCCCCCGTACCAGCTCTGCCAACACCTCCAGCGCCGGTTGGCGGGGGAAGGTGGGGCGGCTGACCAGGCGGATGAGGCGGCCGGTCTCCGCACCGGCCAGGGGGCGGAACACCACGTCCCGCCGCGCGGCGTGGGTTTCGGCCGCCAGCGCCGGCACCAGGGTGGTGCCGTAGCCCGCCGCCACCATGTTCAGCAGCGTCTCCAGACTGGTGGCGCGCAGCGACCAGCCGGCTGGATCGGGGCGGGCGCAGGCGGCCAGGGCCTGGTCGCGCAGGCAATGGCCGTCGGCCAGCACCAGCAGGTCTGGGGCCAGCGCCGCCTCCGGCACCGTCGCCAGTCCGGCGAGGGCATGGTCCGGGGGCAGGGCCGCCAGGAACGCCTCCCGGAACAGCGGCCGCTCCACCAGGTCGTCACCCGCCACCGGTGTCGCGATCAGCGCGGCGTCCAATTGGCGGCGGCGCAGCCGCTCCACCACCGCGTCGGTCGTGTCCTCCCACAATTCCAGGGTCAGGTGGGGACAGCGTTGGCGCAGGGGGGCGAAGACGCGGGGCATGAGATAGGGGCCCAGGGTGGGGATGACGCCCAGGGTCAGCGGGCCCGTCAGCGGATCGCGGGCGCCGGCCAGGGCGACGATGGCGTCGGCCTCGGCCACCGCGCGGGCGGCATGCACCAGCACCGCCTCCCCCAGCGGCGTGGGCGCCACCCATTTGTTGGTGCGTTCGAACAAGGCGGCGCCCAGCCGCGCCTCCAGTTTGGCCACCTGGCTGCTGAGCGTCGGCTGGCTGACGTTGCAGGCGGCGGCGGCCCGGCCGAAATGGCGGTGCTGGGCCACCGCCAGCAGGTATCGCAGGTCGCGCAGATTCATCGGCGTCAGGGCTCCTGAGAAGGCGTTCAATATATGTCAACTATCGTTGCGATATGAACAATCGATTTTACGCATGACGTTGGGCGGCCTAATTTTCCCTTCGCCGGGACCTCGCCCTACCCGCGATGGCGCCCAAATGTTTCCCCGGATACCGACCGCATGCGGTGTCCCCCCTTGGATGACGGAGTGTTCGCCATGACCAACCAGCCGCCCCGCATGACCACCACGGCCGGCGCGCCCATCGCCGACAATCAGAACAGCCTGACCGCCGGTCCGCGCGGCCCCGTCCTGATGCAGGACTATCAGCTGATGGAAAAGCTGGCGCACCAGAACCGGGAACGCATTCCGGAGCGCGTGGTGCATGCCAAGGGCTGGGGCGCTTTCGGCACCCTGACGGTGACGCACGACATCACCCGCTATACCCGGGCCAAGCTGTTCGGCGCCGTCGGCAAGAAGACCGACCTGCTGATCCGCTTCTCCACCGTCGCTGGCGAACTGGGGGCGGCGGATGCCGAGCGCGACGTGCGCGGCTTCGCGGTGAAGTTTTATACCGAGGAGGGCAACTGGGATCTGGTGGGCAACAACACGCCCGTCTTCTTCATCCGCGATCCGCTGAAGTTCCCCGACTTCATCCACACCCAGAAGCGCCACCCCCGCACCAACCTGCGCAGCCCGACGGCCATGTGGGACTTCTGGTCCCTGTCGCCGGAAAGCCTGCACCAGGTCACCATCCTGATGTCCGACCGCGGCCTGCCGCCCAGCCCGCGCTTCATGAACGGCTATGGCAGCCACACCTACAGCTTCTGGAACGACCAGGGCGAACGCTTCTGGGTGAAGTTCCACTTCAAGACCCGGCAGGGCCACAAGCACCTGACCAACGACGAGGCGGCGCGGGTGGTGGGCCAATCCCGCGAGAGCTATCAGGAGGACTTGTTCGGCAGCATCGAGGCGGGCGACTTCCCGCGCTGGACCCTGCAGGTCCAGGTCATGCCCGAGGCCGAGGCGGGCCAGACGCCCTACAACCCCTTCGACCTGACCAAGGTGTGGCCGCATGCCGACTACCCGTTGATCGACGTCGGCGTGGTGGAGCTGAACCGCAACCCGGACAACTACTTCGCGGAGATCGAGCAGGCGGCGTTCAGCCCGTCCAACGTGGTGCCCGGCATCGGCCACAGCCCCGACAAGATGCTGCAGGCCCGCATCTTCTCCTACGCGGACGCCCACCGCTATCGCCTGGGCACGCATTACGAGGCGCTGCCGGTCAACCAGCCCAAATGCCCGGTGCACCACTATCACAAGGACGGGGCCATGCGCTTCTTCCGCAACGACACCGGCAACCCCGACGCCTATTACGAGCCCAACAGCCTGGGCGGCCCGGCGCAGGACCCCAGCGTGGCGGAACCGCCGTTGCGCCTGTCGGGCGCGGTTGATCGCTATGACCACCGCGACGGCAATGACGACTACAGCCAGCCCCGCGCGCTGTTCACCCTGATGGATCAGGACCAGAAGGCGCGGCTGTTCGCCAACATCGCCGCCGCCATGCAGGGCGTGCCGCAGGGGATCGTGGATCGCCAGCTGGGCCACTTCGCCAAGGTCCATCCGGAGTATGCCGACGGCGTGCGCCGGGCGCTGGCCAGCGGCGAAGGCGCCGGCCGGCCGGAGACCGCCGTCTCCTGATCCTGTTCCGCCTCGGGTCCCTGGGATTGTCCGTCCCACCCTGGCGCCCGTCCCCCAAACCGGCCCGTTCCCCGTGATCCCCACACCGGGAACTGGCCTTGGCACCAGGGAACCTGGTGGCCGGGTGTGTCCCAAAAACCACCCGGCCACATCTTTCTTTAAGGGTCGCTCACTTTACAGTTGTGGCGGCGCCCCCCGGCGGCATAGCCTCTGGCCCATCACAACAAACGGTCATACGTCGATGCGCCTCGTTCTCCAATTTAGCCAGCAAGCCGCTGTGCCGGTTGGGGCGGGGTATTGTCTGTTTATGACTGGGTCATTGGGGGTCAACGGCTAAACACCGTCCCCGACGCACCCTTGACAGGCCCCGCGAGCCCAGCGCCCGCGGGGCTTTTTGTTGTTTTTTCATCCATACGCGACCCGCTTCCGCCCGCTGCCATTGGCCCATCCCGTCGAGGGGGCGATGGACTTGCCACCCGGTGTTTTCCGGGCCACGGGGTGGAAGGGTCCTTTGAGCTTGGGACGGTTCCCCCATGGATTTGGACACGCTGATCACCATCGCCCCCAACCTGTTCCTCCCGGCGGCGTTCGCCGGCGTTTTCCTGAAGGCCATGCTGCTGGGCCTGGGTGTGGCGGCGCCCGTGGGCCCCATGGCGTTCCTGTGCATGCGCCGCACCTTGGCCGGTGGCTGGCGCCTGGGCCTGGCCACCGGGGCCGGCATCGCGGCCGGCGACGGGATTTATGCCGGAATCGCCGCCCTGGGCCTGACGGAGGTGTCGGCCTTCCTGGCCGACCACAGCCGTCCGCTGCATCTCATGGCCGGCCTGTTCCTGGCGTGGCTGGGCTACGTCTCCCTGCGACCCAAGGCCCAGGCGCCCGCGACGGAGGCTGGCCGGTCGGTATCGGCTCGGGCGCTGACCTTGCCCCGCGCCTGGGCGTCGTCCCTCCTGCTGACGCTCACCAATCCGCCCACCATCATCGTCTTCGCCGCCATGCTCACCGCCTTCGTTCCCCTTTCCGCGCTGTCCAGTGCGGGGTTGATGCGTCTTCGCATCGCCACCACGGTGGCGGGTGTCGCCGCCGGGTCATTGCTATGGTGGGTGGCGCTGGTGGCGGGGGTGTGGATCTTGCGCGGGGTGATGGCGCCGCGCGTGGTCCGGGCGCTGGACGTCGCCGCCGGGCTGGCGTTCCTGGCCTTCGCGGCGGTGGAACTGCACCGCGCCGTGCTCTGAGCCCCGGGTTCCCCCCCCCCAAGATCGACGCTGAAGGGCGTGGGGTGGAAGGACCTGCTTAAGCCCGACGGACGGGGGCTTTTGGCCGATGCCATGGATCGCATGCGCCTTTTACCGATCGGCCCGACCGGGATTAGGATCAGGCGTGGGACAAGGGATGGACCCGGCGGAGGGGTGGCGATGGTGTTGCGCTTGGCGGCGGAGGATGCGGTCGACCTGACCGTGGTGTCGGGCCTGGTGCAGGACGCGCTTCTGCCCTTGTCCGACATCACCTGGTATCCGCGCGACGGTGTTTTCCTGATGGTGCTCAACCGTTTCTGCTGGGAAAAGGCGGCGCGCGTGCCGCTGGCCGGCGATGAGGCCGCCGGGGAAGGCGACGGGCTGGAACGCGTGCACAGCGCGCTGGGCGTCAGCGGCGTGCGGCGGGTGCGCTACCGGGGGCTGGACCCCCATGACCGGACCCGTCCCCTCAGCCTGCTGGCGCTGGAGGCGGTGCCGGGCGGCATCCTCCTCCGCTTCGCGGCGGGGGGCGCCATCCTGCTGGACGGGCAGGACATGCGCCTCAAACTCGAAGACGTGTCGGAGCCGTGGCCTGCCCTGGTCGAACCGACGCACCATTAATTCAGCGCCCGCCGCGATAGCGGCTCAGGATGTGGCGGCCTTCCGCCGACATCTGGGGCAGCACCTCCATCACGATGTCCTCCAGCACGGGTCCCAGCGGTTGGCGTTGTTCACGGGCCTGCGCCATGGCGGCGCGCAGGGCGGCGGTGTCCAGGGGGGTGCGGTCGATTTCCGTCCGCACCTGGTCCATGGCGGCGGCGAAGCGGGCCTGCGTCTGTTCCAGTTGGGGGGTGTGGCTGAGGATGGCGCTCCGCAGCAGGCGCCGGTCATCCGGCGGCAGTTGCGCCGCCAATTGGCCGAAAAGGGTGGCCAACACGTTGCCGGCGGGGGTTCGGGCGATGGACGGGGGCAGGGCGCGCAGCGCCGCCTGCTGACGCCATTGCTGCGCGCCGACGAAGGCCAGCAGGAACAGGTTGAGGGCCAGGGACAGGATCAGCGCCAGGCGCAGTGTCGGCGTGAGACGCATGGGGACAAGCCTTCTTTTGAATGCCGGAGGCGGGGAAGCGGGTCGGCGCGTCATTGCACCAGCCAGTCGCCACCCACGCCCGACAGGATGAACAGGGCGGCCAGGGAACCGGCGCCGGCGGGCCCCCCGGGTTCCGGTGACAGCCAGGTGCCGGCCAGCCAGCCGGCCACCACCATGGTGGCGAGGACGGCGCCGGCCGGCCGGAGCGTCAGCCAGGCGGCCCAAGGACGGGGCAGGGATGGGGCGGCCCGCTGTTGGCGGATACGGCGCAGGCTGGCGTCGATGCCGGCCTGGATACGGGCGGCGCCGGGCTGGGACTCCAGCCCATCGGGGGGTGGGGCGCTCCAGCGGCGCAGGGCTCCTTCCCACAAATCTTGCGCCGTGGCGTCATCGTCGCGCAGCCGCAAGGCCGCGCGCCGGGCCCGTGATGGCCAGGTGTCGATATCGGGCCCATGGGCCGCCAGCAGCCGGGCGAATTCCTCAACGGTCATAGCTCACCCCTTTCGTCCCTTGATGTCCTTGGCCCCGGTCTCCTTGCCGTCCTTGCGCAGCGCCCGTTCCAGCGCGCCGCGGGCACGGTGCAGCAGTGACCAGTACGCGGGCAGCGAGACGCCCAGCGTGGCCGATGCCTCCGGCCCCGGCATTTCCTGGTAATAGAACAGTACCAGGGCGGCGCGTTGCGTCTCTGGCAGCGTGGCCAGGGCGGCGCGCACCCGCTGCTCCTCCGACCAGCGTTCCATCCGCGCGGCCGCACCCTCCGCCGGGTCCGCCACGTCCATGGCGGCTTCCAGCGGGGCATGCCGGCGGCCGCGCAGCCGGTCCACGCACAGCCGATAGGTCACGGTGTAGAGCCAGGTGGACAGCCGCGCCCGGCCGGCTGTCCAGCGCTTGGCATGGTTCCACACCCGGACCATCACCTCCTGCGCCACGTCGTCGGCCTCGGCGTCCGACCCCAGCAGCCGCTTCGCCAGCCGCCAGGTGGCGGCGTAATGGTGATGGCCCACCAGCCGTAGCGCGCCCTCGTCGCCATCGGCGATGCGGGCCATCAGGGCGTCGTCCGTCTCCCTGTCCGTTTCAGGGGGCGGGGGCAATGGCTGCGGGTCGGTCACAGGCTGTCCCGCCCCGGAAGGGCAGCTTGCGCGCCGAGACTGTCGCCCGGCCGGCCGAACAGCTGGCGCAGGCGCGCGCGCGGCCCCCGCGCCCGGGCCACGTCGCGAGCCATGGCCGCCCATTCGCGCAAGGCGACGATGACGGGGTTGTGGCTGGGCTGGACATGGATCAGGCCGTAGGTCAGCGGCACGCCGGGCAAGGCGCGGGCGAAGGTGCCGAACAACCGGTCCCAGACAATGACCATGCCGCCATAGTTGCGATCCAGATAGGCGGGGCCGGTGGCGTGGTGCACCCGGTGATGGGCGGGGGTGTTCAACACCCATTCCAGTGGGCCCAGGGTGCCCACCGCCTCGGTATGCAGCCAGAACTGGTAGAACAGGTTCAGCGCCAGCATGGTCGCCACCGCCACGGGATGGAAGCCCAGGAGATAGAGGGGCATGTAAACCAGCCAGCCCCCCGACACCACCTCTGTAACGCCCAGGCGGAAGGCGCTGGCCAGGTGCAAGGAGGTGGGCGAGTGATGGACGCTGTGCGACGCCCAGACCCAGCGCACCTCGTGGCCCAGCCGATGGGCCCAGTAGTAGCAGAACTCCTCCCCCGCAAACAGCAGCGCCAGGCCCCACCACCGGTCCAACGGCACCGTGACCAGGCGGTGCGTCCAGGCGACCCAGGCGATGGGCGCGACGATGCCGGCCAGCGCCAGCTTTGTCGGGATGCGCATCAGGAAGATGGCGACCGAGGTCGCGGTTTCGCCCCAGGGATATCGGCGGCCGCGCGCGGCGTACCACGCCACCTCCGCCACGATGGCGGCCACGACGACGGGATAAAGGTTTAGGGGGATGATGTTGGCACCACCACCGATGGCCATGGCCGGACCTCAGGGAAAACCGGGAATCGGCGGTGATACGGTGGGGACGCGGCCCCGTGTTCGGGTGCCGTGGCGCCAATTTTAAAAATCGGGGCCGAACAGTCGGACCGGGTCGGGGCGTACCAAAACCAGGCGGCGGTTTCGCCGGCCCACGTCCAGCCTTTGATGAGGAACCCTCGCCATGATGTCCAGACTGCTTGTCGGCGCGTCCCTGGCCCTGACCGTGCTTGCCGTCCCCACCCTGGTGTTCGCGCAGGCCCAGGATGGTCAGCATCCGGCCGCCCGCGCCGCCATGAAGGCTTGCCAGCCCGACCGCCAGGCCTTGTGCAAGGATGAACAGCCGGGGGGCGGCCGCATCCTGGCCTGCCTCAAGGCCCATGAAGACAAGCTGTCGGCCGACTGCAAGGCGGCGCTGGCCACCATGCCGGCCAAGGGCCAGGCGCCGCAGGGCCAGTAAGCGGGCGGCGGGTCAGAGGGCGGGCGGCCCCTGTTGAAACAGACAGGTCTGCCCTCCAACCCAAAACGTTGGCGGGGGCGGATGATCTGCTATTCTGCGGCCCTCCGGACCCGGAATGGGGTTCGTCCTTCGGAGCCCGCGTTTCAAATGCCTGCCGCCGTGCCACCCCCGCCCGCCCCGACGCCCCCGGTTTCCACACCCGGGCACGCGCATGCCGCCGCCGTCTCCGCGGCGCCGGAGCGGCTGACGCTGGCCCTGCCCAAGGGGCGCATCCTGGATGAGGTGCGGCCGCTGCTGACCGCCGTGGGGCTGGAGCCCGAGGCGGCGTTCGATGACCCCAAAAGCCGGGCGCTGCGCTTCGCCACCAACCTTCCGCATGTGGAAATCATCCGCGTGCGCAGCTTCGATGTCGCGACCTTCGTCGCCTTTGGCGCCGCCCAGCTGGGCGTGTGCGGCAACGACGTGCTGATGGAATTCGATTATCCCGAGATCTACGCGCCCCTGGATCTGGGCATCGGCCATTGCCGCCTGGCGGTGGCGGAGCCGGTGGCCGAGGCGCAGGGCGACGACCCGTCGCGGTGGAGCCATGTGCGGGTCGCCACCAAATATCCCGAGGTCACGCGCCGCCACTTCGCCCGCCGTGGCGTGCAGGCGGAATGCATCAAGCTGAACGGCGCCATGGAACTGGCCCCGTCGCTGGGCCTGTGCCAGCGTATCGTCGATCTGGTCTCCAGCGGCGCCACGCTGAAGGCCAACGGCCTGGTGGAGATCGAGCACATCGCCGACGTGACCTCGCGCCTTATCGTCAATCGCGCCGCTTTCAAGACGCGCCATCCGGAGATCCAGGACTGGATCAACCGCTTCACGGAGGTTGTCAGCCATGCCGCGTGACCTGCGCACCACCGATGCCGGCTTCGAGGCTGACTTCGACCGGCTGCTGCACGCCAAGCGCGAATCGCAGACCGATGTGGCCGACGCCGTGGCCGAGGTGCTGCGCGACGTGCGCCTGCACGGGGACGAGGCGCTGATCAAATACACCAGCCGCTGGGACCAGCTGGACCTGACGCCCGACCGGCTGCGCATCACCGAGGGCGAGATCGAGGCCGCCGTGGCCGCCTGCGATCCCGAGGTGCTGGCGGCCCTGGAATTGGCGGCGCGACGGATCGAGGCCTTTCACCGCCGCCAGACGCCCGACGCCTATGACTATGTCGATGATGTCGGTGTCCGTCTGGGCGCGCGCTGGACGCCACTGTCGGCCGTGGGCCTTTATGTCCCGGGCGGCCTGGCGTCCTACCCCAGTTCCGTCCTTATGAACGCCATCCCCGCCAAGGTGGCGGGGGTGACGCGCCTGGCCATGGTGGTACCGACGCCCGAGGGCGCCTTGTCGCCCCTGGTGCTGGCCGCTGCGCGCATCGCCGGGGTGGATGAGATCTACCGCGTGGGTGGGGCCCAGGCGGTGGCGGCGCTGGCCTATGGCACGGCCACCATCCGCCCCGTGGACAAGATCGTGGGCCCGGGCAACGCCTATGTCGCCGCCGCCAAGCGCCAGGTGTTCGGCACCGTCGGCATCGACATGATCGCCGGCCCGTCGGAGATCCTGGTGGTGGCCGACGGCGCCAACGACCCGTCCTGGATCGCCGCCGACCTGCTGTCGCAGGCCGAGCATGACAGCAGCGCCCAGTCCATCCTGATCAGCGATGACGCCGCCTTCATCCAGGCGGTGCGCGACGCCGTGGACACCCATCTGAAGACGTTGCCGCGCGCCGTCATCGCCGGCGCCAGCTGGCGCGACAACGGCGCCACCATCCTGGTGCGCGACCTGGATGAGGCGGTGACCCTGGTCGATCGCCTGGCGCCGGAGCATCTGGAGCTGGCCGTGGCCGATCCCGACGCGCTGGCATCCCATGTCACCCACGCCGGCGCCATCTTCCTCGGCCGCTACACGCCCGAGGCCATCGGCGACTATATCGCCGGGCCCAATCACGTGCTGCCGACGGCGCGCAGCGCCCGCTTCTCCTCCGGCCTCAACGTGCTGGACTTCATGAAGCGCACCACGCTGGTTGGCTGCGACGCCGCCAGCCTGGGGCGGCTGGGCCCGCAGGCCGCCATCCTGGCGGACGCGGAGGGCCTGGGCGCGCACGCCCTGTCGGTCCGTGTCCGGTTGGGCGGCTGAGGGCTCCCCGGATGTCGGACGCCCGCCCCCCGGATGATGGCCGCCCCCCGGATCCCGGCCGCCAGCGCATCATCCATGTCCAGCTGGTGGAGCAGACGGCCATCCGCCGCCGGCCGGAGGTGGAGCATGAGCGGGCGGTGGCGCTGTTCGATCTGGTGGAGGAAAACCAGCAGTTCCAGCTGGTGGACCATCCCCAATCCGGCCCCTATCGCCTGTACCTGTCCATCGAGGACAACCGCATGGTCTTCGACCTGCGGGACGAAGGGGATGCGGAGGTTGATCGCATCACCCTGCCGCTGACGCCCCTGCGCACCGTCATTCGCGACTATTTCCTGATCTGCGAGGGCTATTACAAGGCCATCAAGACGGCCAGCCCGTCGCAGATCGAGGCCATCGACATGGGGCGGCGCGGCCTGCACAACGAAGGATCCGACATTCTGCGCGAGCGGTTGGCCGCCAAGGTCGCCATGGACCATGGCACGGCCCGCCGCCTGTTCACCCTCATCTGCGTCCTGCATATCCGGGGCTGACGGCGGAGATGGCGGAGACACCGGATCCTTTCGCCGCCTTCGCCCCTGCCGTGCATCCGGCCCAGATCACCAGCGTGCTGTTCGCCTGCACCCACAATTCCATCCGCTCGCCCATGGCCGCCGCCCTGCTGCACCATTTGCACGGCCGTCGCCTCTATGTCGACAGCGCCGGCGTGCGCGAGGGCGACCCCGACCCCTTCGCCACGGCGGTGATGGAGGAAATGGGCATCGATATCAGCCGCCACCGCGCCAAGACCTTCGACCAGCTGGAGGACACCAGCTTCGACCTGGTGGTGTCGCTGTCGCCGGAGGCGCAGCACCGCGCCGTGGAAATGACCCGCACCACCGCCTGCGACGTGGAGTTCTGGCACACCTTCGACCCCAGTGTCATCGAAGGCAACCGCGAGACCCGCCTCGCCGCCTACCGCCAGGTCCGCGACACCCTGCTGGCCCGCATCAAGCAGCGTTTCCCCTTGGGGCCCGTACCGGTGTTGTGAGGCGCGTCCTTTCCAGACGCGTCCCGTCACCCCCTTTCACCGCCCATACCAGAACCTGTCCGGCAACGCCGCCGTCTCGGGGGACAGCAGCGGGTTGGGGATGTCGATGCGGCGGCGGCTGTCCAGATGGGCTTCGGCCAGCATCTGGCGGATGTAGGGGCTGTCGTTGAAATATTTGAGGTAGGAACCGTCCTCGTAGGCCTTCAGCAGGCCCCGCTCGATGGTGGCGGCCAGGGCCTCGTTGGACTTGGCGGTGTAGAAGAAGCTGTCGAAGGGGTAGACCAGCACCAGGTCGTTTTCCACCGCCAGTTCGGGCACCTGGGGGCGGCGGGCCGCGACCTCCGCGAAGATCTCGTTGGCGCCGCGGGGAAAATAGTCGACCCGGTTCAGGCCGACCAGGCGGAACAGCAGATCATAGCGGAAGGCCTCCACCGGCAACCCGGCGGCCTGCAGGATGTCCACGTCGGGCCAGCCCAGAGCCTGGCCTGCCGTCAGGCGCTTCAGATCGTCCAGGGTGCGGACGGCGGAGAACTGGGCCTGAGCGGCCTGGTTGATGATGAACAGGCGATAGCCCAGGACGCCCCGGAACAAAGGGATGCGGATGGGCCGCAATTCCCGCTCCAGCTTGGCGGACATGCCGTTCCACAGCAGGGTCACCTCGGCCCCCCGTTGCAGGGCCACGGCGGCGCGGGCCTGCTCCATGACGGTGGTGCTGGGCCGGATGGTGTAGCGGGCGCCCATCTTGTCCAGGGCCAGGCGCAGCAGGCCCAAGGGGTAATCGTCGCGCGGGTCGGTCGCGTTCTCCGTGGCGCGGGGATAGATAATGGTGAAGCTTTCGGCGGCGCTGTCTTGCGCCCGCGCCATCGCCGGCGGCAGTCCCGCCACGGCGCCCATCACCATGCCACCCACGACCAGGGCGGCGCGCAATGCGGCCACCAGCCTCGTCCACCCCATCGGATCGGTCCCCCCGCAGGGCGCCCCGGCCACAATACCCCGGTCGCGGCCCGCTCTCCTGATCTTGCCATCTGGCCGGCCACGGGGGGTGGAAATTCGCCGGCGGATGGCGCGCCGCCGTACCCGTCGCCAAATCAGTGGACGGGAAGGGGCCCCCGTCACGGGGCTGGCGGGGCCTCCGGACCTGGGCGGTGGCGTAGATTGGCGGCGGCGTTGATGACGATGACCGAGGTGATGAAGGCGTAGGCGCAGCCGCCAAAGACGAAGGTGGCGGCCAGCACGGTATCGCATAGGGTGATCAGGCTTTTTTGCCGGAACGCCTCTGGCATCGAGGCCAGGAACAGATGGTGGAACTGGTACAGCCCGAAAATGGCGATGGGACAGACGACGATCAGGAAGGTTTCCACCACGGACAATCGCGCCAGCACGGGGGGATCGCCGTAAGGCGCGAAAGCCACACGCCTTACGGTGTTCAGTCGGGCGATGCGGATATAGGCGTAGATGGCGATGACCTCGGCCAGGCCCAGGAAGGGCAGGGGCAGGTTCGCCAAGGTCCCGCCATAGGCGGGCGGCGCCCAGTTGGCCAGCAGGGCCAGATGGACGAGGAACAGGACCAGGACGGCGGACAGCATTCCCCAGGTCAGGCGGCGCAGGCGCGCATAGTCCCGGTTGGCGTAGACGAAGCCCGTCACCCCCCTGTCTCCGCGCAGGCGCGATAGGCGAGCGAATGTCACCAGGACCTCATCGGCATTCTTTCGAACCAGCATACCGCCCCCGTTCGCCCTATCATCGCAATTATGCGAAGTGTCGGGTGATTTGCAACCGGCGCCGGGAAGCCGGGGCCGCGGCCACCCGCCGCAGTCGTTGGCCAGCGGCGGACGTTGGCCGGTTCGCCACCCTCAAAGGCATGGTGTCCCGCCGAAGGGTATGGAACAATCGGCCTATGCCTTTTTACAATCCGGCGGTGTCTGATGCGGTGGCTTGGTGTGGCGCTTTTTGCGTGCCTGTCTCTTTCCGGTTCCATGGCTTTCGCCCAGGGCAAGTCGCCGGAAAGCAAACCGCCTGAAGCCAGTGCCCCACCGCCCCTGATGCTGCAGCACCCCAGCCTGTCGGCCGGCCTGATCGCCTTCGACTATGGCGGCCAGATCTGGACGGTGCCGCGGGCGGGTGGCCAGGCCCGCCTGCTGGTGGCGGGGCAGGGACAGAACAGCGGCCCGGTCTTCTCCCCCGATGGCGGCCTCATCGCTTATACCGGCACCTATGACGGCAACACCGACGTCTATGTCGTGCCGGTGGGCGGTGGGCAACCGCGGCGCCTGACCTGGCACCCCGGCCGCGACGTGGCGGTGGGCTGGACGCCGGATGGCAAGAACGTGCTGTTCCGCACGCCGCGCACCACGCCGCGCGACCTGGAACAGCTCTACACCATTCCCGTGACGGGCGGCTTCGCCAGCCCGTTGCCGCTGCCTTCCGGCTTCGAGGCCAGCTATTCGCCCGATGGCAGCCACCTGGCCTACACGCCGTTCTCGCAATGGCAGCCGGCGTGGAAGCACTATCGCGGCGGTCAGACGGCGCGGGTGTGGATCGCGGCGCTGGGCGACAGCGGCATCATCAAGGTCCCGCGCGACAATTCCAACGACCGCAACCCCATGTGGGCGGGCGACACGGTCTATTTCCTGTCCGACCGCGACGGGCCCGTGGCCCTCTACGCCTATGACACCAAGACGGCCAAGGTCACGGCCGTGGTGAAGAACGAGAAGGGGTTCGACATCCAGTCGGCGTCGGCCGGTCCCGGCGGCATCGTTTACGACCAGTTCGGCACCCTCAACCTGTTCGATACCGCCACGCGCCAGTCGCGCGCCGTGCCGGTGGCGATATCCGGCGAGCTGCCGCAAACGCGGGCGCACCTGGAAACCCTTGACCCAGGCCAGATCCTGCACGCCGCCCTATCGCCCACGGGCAAGCGCGTGCTGGTCGAAACCCGGGGCGAGATCCTGTCCGTGCCGGCGGAGAAGGGCGACGTGCGTAACCTGACGCAGAGCCCCGGCGTGGCCGACCGCGACCCCGCCTGGTCGCCGGACGGCAAGACCGTCGCCTGGTTTTCCGACGAGGGCGGGGAGTATGCCCTGCATCTGCGCTCCTCCGACGGGATGGGGCCGGTCCGGGTCATCAGCCTGGGGCAACCGCCCAGCTATTTCTATGGGCCGCTGTGGGCGCCCGACAGCAAGAAGATCGCCTACACCGACAAGCGGCTGAACCTGTGGGTGGTGGACCTGGACCATTCCGGGGACCATCCCACGCCGGTCAAGGTCGATACCGACCGCTATGACAGCCCGGCCACCCGCCTGGACCCGTCCTGGTCGCCCGACAGCCGTTGGATCGCCTATTCCAAGCAGCTGCAGAACCACCTGCACGGCATCTTCATCTACAGCCTGGCGGACAAGAAGACGCAGATGGTGACGGACGGGCGCAGCAACGCCACGTCGCCCCGCTTTGACCGGGGGGGCAAGTATCTCTACTTCGTCGCCTTCACCAACAATGGCTTGGACCCGGGCTGGCTGGACATGTCCAGCATGGGCCGCGCCACCGACGGCCGGGTCTACGTCATGGTGCTGCGCCGCGACCTGCCCTCGCCCCTGGCGCCGGAAAGCGATGACGAGCCGGCGGCCGGCAAAGGGGGCGGCGACAAAGGAAAAGGCAAGGCCGAGGCCAAGGACGACGGGGCCCCGGACGCGGGCGACAAGAAGGACGATGCCCCAAAGGGTGATGGCAAGAAGGCTGACGGCAAGAAGGCCAAGGAGGTCCGCATCGACTTCGCCGGCCTGGACCAGCGCACCCTGGCCCTGCCCATTCCGCGCGTGAACCTGGCCGGCATCGAAGTGGGGACGGAAGGCGTGGTCTTCGCTGGCGCCTCGCCCATCGCCCTGACGGACGAGGACTACACGGACGGCGATGAGGCCGGCCCGCCGGGCGTGGAGATCGCGCGCTTCGATCTGAAGACCCGCAAGGTCGACAAGTTCCTGGATGGCGTGGACGCCGGCAGCTTCGCCGTCTCCGCCGATGGGCAGAAGGTGCTGTACGCCCAGCACGGCCGGTGGTTCGTTGGCGGGGCCGACAAGGCGCCGGATGGCGGGGCCAGCGCGCTCAAGCTGGACGAGATGCAGGTGTGGGTGGACCCCAGGGCCGAATGGCGGCAGATGTACCATGAGGCTTGGCGCATCGAGCGGGACTTCCTCTACGATCCCAAGGCGCAAGGGCTGGACCTGGCCCGGGCCGAACGCGTCTACGCCCCCTTCCTGGAGGCGATGGCCGGCCGCGTCGACCTGAACGCCCTGTTCGCGGAGATGACCGGCCATATCGGTGTCGGCCATACCTTCGTGGGCGGTGGCGCCCTGCCGAAGCAAGACAGGGTCAGCGTCGGCCTGCTGGGGGCCGACTACCGCGTCGTGGCCGGCCGCTATCAGTTCGCCCGCATCCTGGAGGGGGAAAGCTGGACGCCGGGGGCCCGCGCGCCCCTGACCCAGCCGGGCGTCAACGTCGCCGTGGGCGACCTGCTGCTGGCGGTCAACGGCCGGGAGGTGACGACGGAGGAGGAGGTCTACCGCTACTTCCTGGGCACGGCCGGCAAGCAGACGGTGCTGACCGTCGGTCCCAAGGCGGACGGCAGTGGCTCGCGCCAGGTGACCGTGGTGCCCTTGCCCTCGGAAACCAAGCTGCGCCTGCACACCTGGATGGAGGAGAACCGCCGCAAGGTGGACCAGCTGTCCGGTGGGCGCCTGGCCTATGTCTACCTGCCGGACACGGCGTCGGGCGGCTTCTCCAATTTCAACCGCTACTACTATTCGCAGGTGGGCAAGCAGGGCGCCATCATCGACGAACGCTTCAACCATGGCGGGGAGATCGCGGATTTCATCGTCGACCAGATGAAGAAGACGCCGCAAATGGTGAACGCCACCCGCGAGGGCGAGGAGATGGTGGAGCCGGCGCAGGCCATCTATGGGCCTAAGGTCATGATCATCAACCAGATGTCGGGATCGGGCGGCGACGCCCTGCCCTGGCTGTTCCGCAAGGCCAATCTCGGCACCCTGGTCGGCGTGCGCACCTGGGGCGGTCTGGTCGGCATCGGCGGCTATCCCCCGCTGATCGACGGCGGCTCCATCACCGCGCCGCGCTGGGCGCTCTATGGCACCCATGGGGAGTGGGAGGTGGAGAACATCGGCATCCCGCCGGATGTGGAGGTGGAGCAGGACCCCGCCCTGGTGCGCCAGGGCCACGATCCGCAGCTGGAAAAGGCGGTGGCCGTCGCCCTGGACCAGCTGGCCAAGAATCCACCGGTCCCCTTCAAGCGCCCGGCCTACCCGGACCGCAAGCCGGTGCTGCCCGATCCGGTAAGGTGAGGTCACTGTGGGGATGTAGGCATGGACCTGCATCCCCACTTGATTTCATCCGATCCCGGCGGCCTTCTCAAGGGCCGGGTGAACCCTTTCCAGGGGATTGAGCCATGACCCGCATTGTCCCGGCCCGCGACGCCAATCAGCAGTTCTCCGACATTCTGGGCGGCGCGGGCTGCGGCCATGGTTCAAGTATGGCGCGATGCGCTGCCGGTTGTGGCGGCGGATGAAATTTGTTTGGTCGATGCCATGGACGCGGTCGCGTCCCACAACTTGTCAATCCCTTCGCCGATACCCGCTCCCCTTTGCTGGCAACGGCCTTGGGGGTGGTGAGGCCATGGAGCCCGCTGTGGTTCCGATTTATCGCAGCCGGCTCAAGAGCTAGAGCATCGCACCAGAAGTCGGAATCAGAGGATTCCCATTGAAGGTCGAATGTGATTCCCCTTTGTCGGAGGTGGATCATGGGCAAGTCATA
>NZ_JACIIZ010000008.1 GCF_014205765.1 Nitrospirillum iridis
CGGGGCGGCGAACAGGGCGCCGGAAACCAGGGCGGTGGCGGCGACGGCGGCGGCGATGCGGCGGATCATGGCGTAATTCCTATCGGTTCGGTGGGGAGGGGCTTCAGCCCGGTTGGTTTATGACTTGTTAACTGCACCCACCGTGCCAGTCGGCCGCCCACCGCCCGGGCCAAGTAACCAAATCTCAATAACTTCAGGCTACTGTTTCTGAGCTCCACCCGGGAGCCTCGTTTACGCGCCTTTACATCCCCCGCTCGAGGTAACCTGTTCGTTGCACACCGCATCACACCCTTAGGTTAGGGTCATATATTTACGCTTTGCGTTTTGCAACACACGGACACCCACGTCACCGCCCCCTCGGGCATCGATGGTGAAGCGTGTTCTTTCGACGCTCCCCATACGGGTGGGTGATGGGCGAAAACCGAGTCTCGTGTTAGGTTCTGCCCGGATATCACGTTCAGCGCTTAAACGTTCACCCTAACGCCAAGTACCCTCCGGAGACACGTTCCTATGGCCAAGGCCTCTGCCACCCCCGTCCTCGTTGTTGACGACTACGCCACCATGCGTCGCATCGTGCGCAACCTTCTAACCCAGATCGGCTTCACCCAGATCGAGGAGGCGGCTGACGGCGCCGAAGCCCTGGGCAAGCTGCGCGGCTCCAGCGTCGGGCTGGTCATTTCCGACTGGAACATGGAGCCCATGACAGGGCTGCAGTTGCTGAAGGAGGTGCGTGCCGATGTCCGCCTGAAGGGCACGCCGTTCATCATGGTGACCGCCGAATCCAAGACCGAGAACGTCGTTGCCGCCAAGGAAGCCGGCGTCAACAACTACATCGTGAAGCCGTTCAACGCCGAAACGCTGAAAAAGAAGATCGAGAGCGTCCTCGGCACGCTGGAGTGACCCGCATGGGCCAGAAGACGGGTGTGGTTGAAACGGCGGCCCTCACGGCCGCCGACTACACAGCTATTGAGGCCGACCTGCTGCGCGACCCGCGGACCCGTGCCTTCCTGGAAAGGCGCGACACCCACATGCGGAACGTCGGGGCGGCTGCGGGCGGCGACCTGCTGGGGGCCCTGAAGGCCGAAGTCGGCAAGCTGCAGTCCATGAGCCATCAGCTGGGCGACGGCAGCATCGCCATCGCCGGCCAGCATCCGCACATGCACATGATGCGGCAGGAACTGCGGCAGCTGTCCTCGCACATCGAGCAGACCAAGCAGGAAATCGCCCAGATGGTGCCCAAGGACTCGGCCAACAGCCGCATCCTGGCCGCCACCTCGGAACTGGACGCCATCGTCACCGCGACAGAACGGGCGACCAGCGACATCCTGTCAGCGGCGGAGGCCATCCAGGCCACCACCGAACGTCTGGCCCGCACCGGCCACATCGACGTGATCGATATCGCCACCGATATCGAAAACCACGTCATGTCCATCCTGATGGCCTGCAGCTTCCAGGACATCACCGGCCAGCGCACCACCAAGGTGGTGAACACCCTGCGCTATATCGAACATCGCGTGGCGGCGATGATCGGCATCTGGGGGGTGGAGGGCAACGGCGACCCGATGATGTCGACCAAGCCCGGCGACACCCGCCCCGATGCCCATCTGCTGCACGGCCCGGCCCTGACCGCGGTCAGCCAGGACAACATCGACGCCCTGTTCAATGCCGGGGACGACGCGCCCAAGCCGGCCAAGCCGGCCGGCCCCAGCAGCCAGTCCGACATCGACGCCCTGTTTGACTGAGGACCCGCCGCCCCAGCCCGGGCGGCCGCTGGCCGGAAAATGACGAAAGCGGTCCTGCGGAGACCGCTTTCTCGCTTTTCGGGCCTTGCGATTTGGCGCCTTCAGGCACACCCTGCGACTTGACCATTTGGTCAGGTTGTGGGACGGGGCGCGCGCCCTTGAGACCCATCCCCCGACGCAGGAGACGCTGACGGCCATGACCGCCAACCCGCCCGCCTCACCGCCGCCGCCCGCTGCCACCCCAGCCGTGGCCGGCCTGTTCGCCGCCGCCAGCGCCGCCCGCGGCCAGGCGCACGCGCCCTATTCCCGCTTCCTGGTGGGGGCCGCCATCCGCACGCCGGACGGCGGCATCTTCGCCGGCGCCAATGTGGAGAACGCGGCCTATCCCCAGGGACAATGCGCGGAGGCCAGCGCCATCGGCGCCATGGTGGCCGGTGGTGGCAAGCGCATCGCCGAAATCGTCATCATCGGGGCGCCGGCCGATCCCGCCGCCGACGCGTCGGGCCTGTGCACCCCCTGCGGCGGCTGTCGCCAGCGCCTGCGCGAATTCGCCACCCCCGGCACACCGATCCATGTCGCCGGACCGGAGGGGGTGCGCGCCACCTTCACCATGGACCAGTTGCTGCCCTTCTCCTTCGGGCCGGACAATCTGAGTTTCTGAAGCCACCCCAAGCGTCCAACCACCATGACCGATCCGCATCCTGACCAGGGCGCCATGTCCGACGAAAGCTGGACCATCGCCCACCGCGCCCTACCGTTGCTGGACCTCACCAGCCTGAACGAGGACGAGGACGAGGCCACGACCGACGCGCTATGCGCCCGTGCCGTCAGCCCGGCCGGGCCGGTGGCCGCCGTCTGCCTGTGGCCCCGCTTCATCCCCCAGGCCCGTGAACGCCTGGCCGGCACCGGCGTGCGCATCGCCACGGTGGTGAATTTCCCCGGCGGCAGCTTGGCGCCGGAGAAGGTGGCGGAGCAGACGGCCGAAGCGCTGGCCGACGGCGCCGATGAGATCGACGTCGTCATCCCCTATCACAGCATCATGCACTACCCGCACAGCACCCAGCCCGACGAAGTGCTGGCCGCCACGCGGGAGGCGGCGGGCGACGCGGTGATGAAGGTGATCCTGGAAACGGGATGCCTGGCCAAGCCCGTCTTCATCGAGAGGGCGGTGGAGATCGCGGTGCGCAACGGCGCCGATTTCCTGAAGACCTCCACCGGCAAGGTGCAGGTCGGCGCCACGCTGGGGGCCGCCCGCATCATGCTGGAGGCCTGCCGCGACAGCCTGAAGCCGGGCAGCCCCCGCCGTGTCGGCTTCAAGGCCTCCGGCGGCATCCGTGACCTGGATGGCGCCCGCGACTACCTGGCGCTGGCCGACCACATCTGCGGCCCGGGCTGGGTCAGCCCCGCCACCTTCCGCTTTGGCGCCTCCGGCCTGCTGGACGCGCTGCTGGCCGCCCTGGGCCACGGGGGGACGCACCCGCCCCCGTCCAGCGCTTACTGACACCCTCCCCCGACCTTTCGCCACCGCCCCGGCAGGGCCGGCGCGCCACCACCCGTGAACGGACCATCCATGCTTCCCCAAGAAATCATCCGCCAGAAGCGCGACGGCGGCCGCCTCAGCACCGACAGCATCACCGATTTCGTGCGCGGCCTGACCGATGGGCGCGTCACCGAGGGCCAGGCCGCGGCCTTCGCCATGGCCGTCTATTTCCAGGGCCTGGAGATGGAGGAGCGCGTGGCCCTGACCCGCGCCATGACCCAGTCGGGCACGGTGCTGGAATGGCGCTCACAGAACCTGCCGGGCCCCATCCTCGACAAGCATTCCACTGGCGGCGTGGGCGACAAGGTCAGCCTGCTGCTGGCGCCCCTGGTGGCGGCCTGCGGCGGCTTCGTCCCCATGCTGTCCGGTCGCGGCCTGGGCCACACCGGCGGCACCTTCGACAAGATGGAAAGCATCCCCGGCTATGTCGTGCAGCCCGACCTGGCGCATCTGCGCCGGGTGGTGCGGGACGTGGGCTGCGCCATCATCGGCGCCACCGCCGACCTGGCCCCAGCCGACCGCCGCCTCTACTCCATCCGCGACGTGACCGCGACGGTGGAAAGCATCGACCTGATCACCGCTTCCATCCTGTCCAAGAAGCTGGCCGCCGGGCTGGACGGCCTGGTCATGGACGTGAAGTTCGGCAGCGGCGCCTTCATGGCCGACTATGACAAGGCCGAGGCCCTGGCCCGCAGCATCGCCACCGTGGCCCGGGGTGCGGGCCTGCCCACCGTGTCGCTGCTGACCGACATGAACGAGGTGCTGGGCACCACGGCCGGCAACGCGGTGGAGGTGGCGGAATGCGTCGCCATCCTGCGCGGCGAAAAGCCGGAGGCCCGCCTGTGGGAAGTGACGCGCGACCTGACGGCCGAGCTGGTGCTGCTGGGCAAACTCGCCCCTGACCTGGACGCGGCACGGGCCAAGGTGGAGCGGGCCCTGGCCGATGGCAGCGCCGCCGACCGGTTCCAGCGCATGGTGACGGCGCTGGGCGGCCCGGCCGACTTCCTGGAGCGGTCGGAAAAATACCTGGTGGCCGCGCCGGTGGTGCGCGATATCCACGCCGAATCCGCCGGCGTCGTCAGCGCCGTCGACACCCGCGCCGTGGGCATCGCCGTGGTGGCGCTGGGCGGTGGCCGCACCCGGCCGCAGGACGGGGTGGACCATCGCGTCGGCTTCACCGACATCGTCGGCCTGGGCGATAGGGTGGAGTCCGGCGGCCGGCCGCTGGCCCGCGTGCACGCCGCGACCGCGGCCGACGCCGACGCCGCCGTCACCGCCCTGCGCCGGGCCATCACGCTGGGCCACGACGGGGCCAAGCGCGGCCCGACCGTGGCCGACCGCATCGTCGGGTAATACCCGCACGCCCATGCCGCCGCGACGGGACCGGGACGCCTGGACGCTCCGGTCCCCCTCAATGGCGCGCCCTTTCCACCATTTATTGCATTCCTGCCGTTTAACGGCCATGATTCGGCGGCGTCGTTGGGCCATCGGAACGATCCTCTCCGCCACCCATCGCCGCCAGTCTCCCGAGACGCCGCCCCGGCCCTCAAGCCTAGAACGCCCCGCCCATCCCCATGTCCACCGATCTCAGCAAGATCCAGACCCTGCTGGTTGACGCCGACCTGAACACGCGACGCATCCTGCGCGCCATGCTGGCCCGCTTGGGGATGGAGAAGGTGCTGGACCACGGCACGCTGGCCGAAGCGGCCGGCAGCCCCTCCACCATCGATCTGGTCATTCTGGACGCCGACCAGGCGGATGGCGCGGCGTTTCGCTGGATCCACGCCATCCGCCACGGGCTGACGACGCTGAACCCCTTCGTCGGCGCCATCATCATGACCTGGAACCCCACCCAGCAATTGATGATCCGTTTCGCCAGTTCGGGCGCCGACGACATCCTGGTGAAGCCCTATTCGCCCAAACAGGTGCATGATCGGCTGCTGAACCTGGTGGAGAACCGCAAGAAGTTCGTCGTCACCAGCGACTATATCGGTCCCGACCGCCGCCGCAGCCCCCGCGAGGGGCAGGTGGTGCAGCTGATCGACGTGCCCAACCCCCTGCGCCTGAAGTGCACCGGCGAGTTCGAACGGGTGAACATCCATGAGCTGACCGCCCAGGCCGTCCAGATCATCGATTCGGAAAAGGTGATCCGCCACGGTTTCCAGGTGGCCTTCCTGGTGGAATTCGCGCTGCCCGGCCTGGCCATGCAGCCCCCGGAGAAGCGGGCGATGGACCACGCCCTGCGGGTGACGGGCGTGCTGGAGGATCTGGAGCGGCGCCTACCCCCCGGTGAGTTGCGGGTGGAGGCCACCCACCACATCCGCCGCATGGAAGGCCTGATCCACGCCCTGAAAACCCGCGGCGGCCTGGCCGGCAAGGATCTGGAGCAATTGCGCCAGGACGCCCACGCCCTGATGGGCCTGACCAGCCGGGTGGACGACGCGGAAAAGCGCGTGCATGAGGTGATGGCCGCCGTGACCGGCTATCGCAGCCGGCTGGAACAGCTGACCCTGGCCAAGGCGGCACCCGAAGCGGCGGCGATGGCGACGGCATCGCCCGGCCCTGCGGCATAAGCCCGCCGGCCGCCAAGCCGGTGGCGGCCCCCGGCGGCCCACGGTATGGTTGGCGCCCATATCCACAGCCGCCCCCGTTCATGCCCATGGCCACGCCACACGACCACGCCCCGTCCAAGCCCACGCATGACCATGATCACCATGGCTGCGCCGGGCACGGGCATGAACACCATGACGACGCGCACCGTCATGAGCATGATCACGGGCACGATCACGATCATGGACATCACGGGCACGGGCATGACCACAGCCACGGGCTGGGCGGCCACCATCACGCGGCCCCGGCCGATGCCGGCACGGCCTTCGCCATCGGCATCGTCCTGAACCTGGCCTATGTCGGGGCGGAGGCGTTCTACGGCGTGGTCAGCAACTCCCTGGCCCTGCTGGCCGACGCCGGCCACAACCTGTCCGACGTGCTGGGCCTGGCGGCCAGCTGGGTGGCGGTGATCCTGGCGCGGCGGCGGCCGTCCAGCCGCTACACCTACGGCCTGGGCGGCAGCTCCATCCTCGCGGCCTTGGCCAACGCCGTCGCCTTGCTGCTGGTCACCGGCGGCATCGCCTGGGAGGCGGTACGCCGCTTCAGCGAGCCCGTCCCCGCCGCCCCCACCACCATGATGTGGGTGGCGGCCGGCGGCATCCTGGTCAACGGCGGCACGGCCCTGCTGTTCATGCGCGGGTCGGAGCATGATTTGAACCTGCGCGGCGCCTTCCTGCACCTGGCCTCCGACGCCCTGGTCACCCTGGGCGTGGTCATCGCCGGCGCCGTCATGTTGTGGACGGGCTGGGGCTGGGTCGACCCGGTGATCAGCCTGGTGATCAGCGTCGTCATCGTGCTGGGCACCTGGTCGCTGCTGCGCGAATCGCTGAACCTGGCGCTGAACGCGGTGCCCGCGGGCATCGACCTGGACGCGGTGCGCGCCTATCTGGCGGGCCGGCCAGGGGTGACGGAGGTGCACGACCTGCATGTCTGGGCGCTGAGCACCACCGACACCGCCCTGACCGCCCATCTGGTGCGGCCCGACAACGCCGACGGCGACCACCTGCTGGCCGAGATGTGCCGTGACCTGAAAGCCCGCTTCCGCATCAACCACGCCACCGTGCAGGTGGAAACCGGCCAGGGCGAGCCCTGCGCCCTGGCGCCGGACAGCGTGGTCTGAATCGCCGCGCTGCGGCGGTCCTGGTCGATCCCTATCGGGGCGTGTCAGTCATCCTTGTGGCATGACGCCTTCACCATCCCGCCCGCCTCGCACAGCATGCCGGTGGAGGATCTGAAATTGCCGCCGGCCACACGGCGCAGGCTGACCCCATTGCTGAACTGCACCCAGCTGCCGGCCCCCCAATGGGCGGTGATGCCGTTGGAAAAGGACAGGCCGCCGTCCGGCAGGCGAGTCACCACCACGCCGCTGTCATAGCGGATGACGCCCTTTTCCTCCGTCGCCGACAGGCCGTTGGTGCAGTCCACCACCGCCCGCTCCGCCGTCAGCTCCTTCTGCTCACAGAAAAAGGCCGTCTTTCCCCCGGTCAACACCAGGGCGTAAACGGCGACCTCAAGAACGGACATGGGGCCTCATGCGGGAAAAGGGGGACCGGCCCACCATTTTCCGTGCGCGGCCCGCGAGCGTCAATCGGCCCGGGGGCGTCATGCGCGGGTGGCGACGATAAACAGGCGGCGGAAGGGAAAGAGGGTGCGGCCATCCACCCGGCGGGGGTAGGCGGCGGCCAGCGCCGCGCGATAGCGCTCGATGAAGTCGGCCAGCATCGCCCCCGTCAGGGTTTCCAGCACCGGCAGCATGGCGGTGGCCTTGGTCCATTCCAGCACGGGGTCGGGACCGTCCAGGACATGCAGATACTCCGTCTCCCACACATCGACATGGGCGGCACCGGGCACCAGCCAGTCGTAATACTGGGCCGGCTCGTGGACCGGCGCCTCACGCAGGCGGCCTTCCAGAAGGCCCGCCCAGGGACCGTCCGCCGCGACCTGGCGCAGCAAGGCATGGGAAGGGGAGGTGAAGTTGCGCGGCATCTGCACCGCCATCACGCCGCCCGGCGCCACATAGGACAGCAGCTGGGGGAAGATCTCCCCGTGCCCCTCCACCCACTGCAGGGCGGCGTTGGAGAACAGCAGGTGCACCGGCGCCGCCGGCCGCCAGTGCCGGATATCGCCCAGCTGCCAGGCGACACGGGTGTCCAGCAGGGCGGCCCGGCCCAGCATGGCGGCGGAACTGTCGACACCCGCCACCTCCGCCACCGAATAGCGGTTGGCCAACGCCATGGTCAGCTTGCCGGCGCCACAGCCCAGATCCACCACGGTGGCGGGTTTCAGGGGCGGCAGCGCCGCCATCAGATCGTGCCCCGGGCGGGCGCGCGCCGCCTCGAACAAACCGTACTGTGCGGGGTCCCAGGCCATGGGCGGCCCTCCTCTTTCTGTCGCTCCCTATATGGGGAGGCGAATCGGGGATATCAGCGGCGCCAGTACCGGGCCGCCACGGGTACCAGCGCCAGCAGGACCAGCACGGCCAGCGGCCCGCCCACCTCCGGCCGCAGCAGCAGGCCCGGCCCCGGCCGCACCCCGTCGGCCAGCAGGGCCGGCAGCCGGGCGCCGAGCAAGGCGTAAAGGAACTGCGGCGGATAGGCGCCCAGGGCGGTGCCGCCCACGAAGATGGCCAACGGCATGCGAATCGCGACCGCCAGCACGTTGATGGCGGAGAAGGGCAGGACGGGCAGCAGGCGCAGCACCAGGATGACGGCCCAGGGCTGGCCCGCCACCGGCTTCAGCCAGGCGGGCAGACGCGCGCCCAGGCCGCCGACGCCGGCGCGGCGCAGGGCGAGGAAGGCGACAAGGCCGCCCAGCGTGCCGCCGGTCACCGATAACCCGGCCCCCAGCGGCGCGCCGAAGGCGTAGCCCGCCCCCAGGCTGACCACCGTCGCCGCCGGCAGGGAGAGGGCCGCCACCGCGAACGCCACGGCCACCGTCGCCGCCGCCGTCCCCAGGGGGTGCGCGTCCACCAGGTCCGACAGGGCCTGCAAGCGGCCGATCAGCCCCTCCATCGTCAACCAGTGGTGTCCGCCCGCCGCCAGCACCACAAAAAGCCCCGCCAGCAAAAGAGCAAGAGGAGCGAGGCGCCGAATCCAGGCCGCCCCGGGGGGTAATGCCGACGGTGACGGCGACGGTTCCGGCAAGGGCGATGGACGGCCGGCCCCAGTGCCTTCATAATCCTCGGTGCCATCTTCCACAGGCAAAGCGGCCATCCTCATGCGTCGAAACAGGCGCATTGACTCCGCGCCGGGCCGCCACTATACAACGCCCTTCCTTTTTCCAGTTTTTTATCCGGAGTATCCGTCGTGAAGCGTACGTTCCAGCCGAGCAAGCTCGTGCGTGCCCGCCGCCATGGCTTCCGCGCCCGCATGGCCACCCCCGGCGGTCGCAAGGTTCTGGCTCGCCGCCGCGCCCAGGGCCGCAAGCGTCTGTCGGCCTAAGGCCGAGAGATGGCGCCCCGGCGCATAGCCGTGGTGGGGCGCCTCTTGAAGCGGTCGGAGTTTCTGGCCGTTGCCGGGGCGCGCCGTAAATGGGCAACCCCCGGCCTGATTCTACAAGCCCGTGCCCACGACGATCGCCAGCGGCCCGCCGCCGGCGACGTTTTGGTGCGTGTGGGGTTTACCGCCAGCAAGAAGGTCGGCAACGCCGTCAAGCGCAATCGCGCCCGGCGACGCCTCCGTGCGGCCGTTCGTGCCGTGCTGGCCGTTCATGGCAAGCCCAACAACGATTTCGTCGTCATCGCGCGCGGTGAAACCGTGACCCGGCGATATGCCGATCTGTTGGCCGACCTGACCCTGGCCTTGAAAAAGCTGGGCGCCTGGACCGAGGGCGCCCAGGCTGTCGCCGTGCCCACGCCGCCCCAGGACGTGGCCCGGCCGGAGCCACCGGCGTCATGAGCCCGCTGGCCCGCCTGGCGTCCCTGCCCATCCATGCCTACCGGTTGCTGCTGGCCCCTCTGCTCGGGCCCCGCTGCCGGTTCGAGCCCAGCTGTTCAGCCTACGCGCTGGAGGCCTTGGCCCGGCATGGCGGGGTAAAAGGCGGCTGGCTGGCCCTGCGGCGGATCGCCCGCTGTCATCCCTGGGGGGGCGGGGGACTGGATCCGGTGCCCCCGGCGGACCATATGGCGCCGAAATCGGACCTTTCTCGCAAAGTGGACCTTTTCCAGCGTCATTCGCCTGACATTCATTGCTGCCATATGGACGGGGGCCGCGCGGCCCGTTAGGGTCCTGCCGCGTTCGTCCTTGAGAGATTGCCGTCATCGCCGGCCGGTCCGCCTTGTCTTCAAGGGATGGGCCGGACAAGGGGGCCGGGCCGAAGAGGCCGGGGTTGTGTGGGAAGTGAATACATGAGCGATCAGAAGAACCTGTTCATCACCATCGGCCTGTCGGCCGCCATCCTCCTGGGCTTCCACTTCTTCTATGAGGCGCCGCGCCAGCGCGCCCTGCAGGAGGCGAAGGCCAAGCAGGAGGCGGCCCAGGCCCTGGCCGCGCCCAGCACCCCCGGTGCCGCCCCCACTGGCGCCCCCGGCGCCGTGGCCAGCGGTGGCGTCGCCGACGCGCTGCGCGACCGCGCCACGATGCTGACCGAGGGGCAGCGCATCACCATCCGCACCCCCCGCCTGGCCGGCACGCTGAACCTGCGCGGCGGCCGGTTCGACGATTTGAGCCTGCAGGACTACCGCGAGACGGTGGACAAGCAGAGCCCGGCCGTCACCCTGCTGTCACCCAGCGGCGCCGCCGGCGCCTATTTCGCCGAATACGGCTGGACCGCCAATGGCGCCGCCGTGCCGGGCCCCACCACGGAGTGGCAGGTGGCCGACGCCGGCGACCTGACGCCCGAGCATCCGGTCACCCTACGCTGGGACAATGGCCAGGGGCTGACGTTCGAGCGGACGGTGGCGGTCGACGCCAACTTCATGTTCACCATCACCCAGAAGGTGACCAATGGCGGTGCCGCCGCCGTCACCCTCTACCCCTATGCCCGCATCGCCCGCGCCGGCCACCCGCCGCTGCTCGGCTCCTACATGCTGCATGAGGGCCCCATCGGCCTGATGGACGGCACGCTGCGCGAAATCTCCTACAAGGACGTGGCGGGCGACATCTCCAAGTCCTTCGACACCAAGGGCGGCTGGCTGGGCATCACCGACAAGTATTGGCTGGTCAGCCTGGTGGCCGACCAGGGCAAGAGCCTGACGGCCCATGTCACCCACCAGGACAAGGGCGACCTGTACCAGACCGACTATGCCGAGCCCTCGGTGACGCTGGAGGCCGGGCAGAGCACGGAAAGCACCGCGCGCCTGTTCGCCGGCGCCAAGGAGATGAAGCTGCTGGACGCCTACCAGGACAACCTGGGCATCCCGCTGTTCAACCGCGCCATCGACTTCGGCCATTTGTGGTTCCTGACCATGCCGTTCTCGCTGGCGCTGGACTTCTTCGGCCGCCTGCTGGGCAATTTCGGCCTGGGCATCATGCTGTTCACCATCTGCCTGCGCACGCTGATGTTCCCGCTGGCGCAGAAGCAGTTCCGCAGTGCGGCCAAGATGAAGAAGCTGCAGCCGCAGGTGGAGGAGATCCGCAAGCGCGCCGGCGACGACAAGCAGCGGGCGTCCGTCGAGATGATGGCGCTGTACAAGAAGGAAGGCGCCAACCCCATGACCGGCTGCCTGCCGGTCCTGATCCAGATGCCGATTTTCTGGTCGCTGTACAAGGTGCTGTCGGTCACCATCGAGATGCGGCACGCGCCCTTCTTCGGCTGGATCCACGATTTGTCGGCGCCCGATCCGACCAGCGTCTTCAACCTGTTCGGCCTGCTGCCCTTCGCCTCGCCGGCCTTCCTGCACCTGGGCGTCTGGCCCATCCTGCTGGGCGGCACCATGTTCCTGCTGCAGAAGATGACCCCCACCCCGGGGATGGATCCGACGCAGCAGAAGGTGATGATGACCATGCCGCTGGTCTTCACCTGGATGATGGGCTCCCTGCCCGCCGGCCTGGTGATCTACTATGTCTGGTCCAACCTGTTCAGCGTGACGCAGCAGTACGTGCTGATGCGCCGCATGGGTGTGAAGCCCACGTAACGCCGGGCCTCACCACCTGACTTATATCCGGCCTGGGGGCATGGGACGATGGTTCCATGCCCCCAGGCTTTTTGTCCGACCGTTGTCCTGAAGAGAGTATGGCCCATGGCCGCCGAACTGCCCCCCCTGCCCGTCCTGCAGCCCCCCACCCGCGAAGCGCTGGAGCAGGGCCGCCTGCTGTTCGCCCGGGAGTGCGAGTTCAAGTGGGGTGCCGCGGCCCAGGGCGACCTGCCGCCCCAGGGCCTGCCCGAGGTGGCCTTCGCCGGCCGGTCCAACGTCGGCAAATCCAGCCTGGTGAACGCGCTGACCGGCCGCAAGACTCTGGCCCGCACCTCGCACACCCCGGGCCGCACCCAGCAGCTCAATTTCTTCGACCTGGGCGACCGGCTGTCACTGGTCGACATGCCGGGCTATGGCTACGCCAAGGAAAGCAAGGAGAAGGTGGCGGCCTGGAACGACTTCGTCCGTTCCTACCTCAAGGGGCGGGTGACGTTGCGGCGCTGCTGCCTGCTGATCGACAGCCGCCATGGGCTCAAGCCCATCGACCTGGAGGTCATGGCCATGCTGGACAACGCCGCCGTGGTCTACCAGCTGGTGTTGACCAAGACCGACAAGCTGACCCGCCAGGCCCTGAACCACGTGCATGCCGCCACGGCCGGCGCGCTGAAGAAGCACCCCGCCGCCCATCCGGAAGTGCTGTTCACCAGCAGCGAAACCGGCCAGGGCGTGCCGGAACTGCGCGCCAGCCTGGCCGCTTTAGCCAATCCGTAACACCCCGGCGGCCATGCGTCCGCTATGCTGTTCCCATCGCCGCGCCGGGAGCCAGGGGGGATTGCCCTGGGCCCGGGTCGGGTATAGATACGAACCGCCTTTCCATCCCGTGACACGGATCCCAACCCGATGACCGCTGCCACCGCCGCTTCCGCTTCCCTGGCCGCTTCCCGTGAAGAGTGGCTGGGCAAGGCCCAGACCCTGTCGGAAGCGCTGCCCTATATGCGCCGCTATGCCGGCCAGACCTTCGTCGTCAAGTACGGCGGCCACGCCATGGGCGACGAACGCCTGGGTGAGATGTTCGCCCGCGACATCGTCCTGCTGAAGCAGGTGGGCATCAATCCGGTGGTGGTGCATGGCGGCGGGCCCCAGATCGGCCAGATGCTGGACCGCCTGAAGATCAAGTCGGAATTCATCGACGGCCTGCGCGTCACCGACAAGGAGACGGTGGAGATCGTCGAGATGGTGCTGTCCGGCTCCATCAACAAGCAGCTGGTGCAGTTGATCAACGACCAGGGCGGCCAGGCCATCGGCCTGTCGGGCAAGGACGGTGAGCTGATCGAGGCCAAGAAGGTCATGCGCACCAAGCGCGACCCCGACAGCAATATCGAGCGGGTGCTGGACCTGGGCTTCGTCGGCGACCCCTACAAGGTCAACCCCGGCATGATCCGCCGCATCCAGGACGCCGGCCTCATCCCCGTCATCGCCCCCATCGGCTTCGGCCCCAATGGCGAGACCTTCAACATCAACGCCGACACCGCCGCCGGCGCCGTCGCCGCCGCCGTGGGCGCCAAGCGCCTGCTGCTGCTGACCGACGTGGCCGGCGTGCTGAACAAGGAAAAGGCCCTGATCCCCGAACTGTCGGTGGAGCAGGCCAAGGCCTGCATCGCCGACGGCACCGCCAGCGGCGGCATGATCCCCAAGATCGAGACCTGCATCCAGGCGGTGGAGCACGGCGTGGACGCCTCCGTCATCCTGGACGGCCGCGTGCCCCATGCCATCCTCATGGAAATCTTCACCGAGGGCGGCGCCGGCACCCTGATCGGGCACAAGTAAGCCTTACTGCTTGCGTCAGGACGCGAAACGCCGGGCGGCCCACTCCGCCCGGCGTTTTTTGTTTATGGCCTGGAAGCCGATGAACCGACCGCATTGGTCGGGGCATAGCCCAGCGTCGCAGAAATATTGCCGGCGGCGGCCTGCAGAAGCCGCCGGGCCGTTTCAAAATCAACCTTCTGCGACCCATCGATCAGCGCCAGAAACGGAATGGTCAGCGCCCCGACGACATCCCGGTCGAAGCCGAACACAGGATAGCTGATGTCGGTCACACCGTGGGTGATCGGACTCTTGCGATGATCGAAGCCGTCCCGCCTGATGGTGGCCAGCCGTTCGGCCAACCAATCGCGATCCGCCGGCGCGCCCTGAACCGCCTCCGCCTCGGCGATGATATGATCGGCGCGGTCGGGTTTGGAAAAGGCCAGGATCACCTGCCCGGAGCAACTCCTCACCATGTCGATCGCCGCGCCGAGGCGCAGCGAAAACCCCCGCTCGCCGGGATTTTCCTCGCGCGCGATGACCAGCCCCTCGCCCCCATTGGGGACGACGAAATGGCACGACTGTCCCGTCTCGATCGCGAGCTGGCGCATCTCGGGCAGCGCCGCGTGGATGAGGTTCTGCGCGGGGGTCGCGCGGTAGGCAAGGTCGAGCAGCTTATAGGCCGCCGTATAGCGATCCGATTTCGCGGATTTCTGAAGATAGCCCAGTTGCTCCATCACGATGACGACGCGGAACAGCTCACCCACCGAGCGGTTTAGGCGCGTCGCCATCTCGCTGACGAGTGCCCCGTCGCGTTGATTCGCCAGCATCTCAAGAATTTCAAACGCCTTTTCGATAGCTGGCGCGGCGTAGGTGCCCTTAGGGCCTGCTCGGGTCATGTATTCCCCCTGGTTATCAACGCGGACGGATTGAGCCAGTCCCGTCTCAAGATCGATCCACTTCGCGGTCGGCGTCCGTCAAGGCGGTTCACTGGCTGAGCCGCGCCCCGACGGACGGCAAGCGCCCGCCGCCCAGCCACATCACGCCTAGATCCGTCGGCTCCCCACCGCCTCTCAGTTCCCCATCGGCCGATCCTGCCGTCACCGATACCCCACATCCCCCGCGCTCGGAAGCCCTCCGGCCTGAGCCACAGCGGCGCAGGCCGGGCACGGCCGGACGACTCGGGCTTCGTTGCAGATATCCTAAAGTTCCGATTGCATATACGAGAACCTAATTGTACTGATGAAAAACATTCCGAACAAAAAAGCGATCAGGGAGAACGCTCATGTCGTGTCGGCACCGCTTGTCTGGATTCACGCTGTTGGCTGGCCTGCCGCTGGCCTTGATTTGGTCCGCGCCGGCCATCGCACAAACGATCGACACCGCGCACCCCGCCCAGGGGCCGTCTGATACCCCCGCCGCCGCCCCAACGACCAATCCGGAGGCGCTGGAAGAAATCGTCGTCACCGGCGTTCGCGCGAGTTTGAAATCGGCCGAAGCGATCAAGCGCGACGCGCCGGAGATCGTCGATTCCATCGTCGCCGAAGACATCGGCAAGCTTCCTGACCGCAACGTCGCCGAGGCGTTGCAGCGCGTCGCCGGCATTCAGATCCAGCGCAACTACGGCGAAGGCAGTTCGGTCGCGATCCGGGGCCTGACCCAGGTGCGTACCGAATTGAACGGCCGGGACATTTTCACCGCCGGCGGCGTCGACCAGCTGAATCTTGAAGATGTCCCGGCTGAATTGCTCGCGGGCATCGATGTCTACAAGAACCCCTCGGCGGAACAGATCGAAGGGCAGCTCAGCGGCGTCATCAATTTCCGTACGCGCAAGCCTTTCGACTTCGATGGCTTCAAGTTCGCCGGCGGGGTGACCGGCAATTATTACGACCTGGCGGACAAGACCGGGCCCTCAGGGTCTGTGCTGGTCAGTGATCGCTGGAACACGGGCATCGGCGAAATCGGGGTGCTTGCCGACGTCGCCTATCAGAAAGACTACTTCCGCGACGACCAGATCACGACCGAGCCGTTCTACACGCTGAATCAGAGCCGCAATGCCGATGGCAGTTTCGTCAATCCATCCGATGCGGCCACCGCGGCGGCACTGGGGCGCTCAGGCCAGGTCACGACCATCCCGCACGGCGGCGGCCTGAACAAGAACTACGGCAACCGGCAGCGCTTCGGCACCGATGTCGCCTTGCAGTGGCGGCCGAGCGATACGCTCGACGTCACGGGCGAGGTGCTCCGTAACAATTACAAATTCAACATTCGCGGCAACGCCTTCTTCGCGACGACCGGGGATGGGGCCATCACGCCGCATCCCGGCGCCGACTTCAAATTCGCCAGCAATGGCGATTTCATCAGCGGGACGTGGGACGACGTTCCGGTAGGGTCCTATGCGAGCCAGACCACGCGTGAGTCGACGACAACCGATTATTCCTTGAAGGCGCACTGGACCCCGACACCGAACCTGGAGGTCACGGCCGACGGCCAATATGTCCGGTCGGACACCAGTCAGAGCAATTTCATCGTCCTCACCAATGGTCCCAACACCACTTTTCAACAGAATGTATCGGGCGACGTGGCATCGTTCTCCACCATCCCGGCAAGCAACACGACCAACGCCTCACTATATTCAAACAACGGCTTCCTTGACGACTTCTCGAAGTCTTACGGATCGGAGAAGAGTGGCCGCCTTGACGTCAAGTACAGCTTCGACAATAGCGTGCTGAAGTCGTTACGCGCCGGATTCCGATATACGGATCGAAACAACTCGACGCGGGATACCGGCTATCGATATTCGAGCATCAATGGACGGGGCGAACTCGTCCCCTATGACCTGAGCGATATCTTTCGCGGTGACGCGAACGTGTTCGGAAGCGTGATCACCTTCCCCTTGGAGAACCTCAGCAATTACGCCAATACGCTTTCCTCGTTCGGAATCAACGGGGCGCCGGCGTACCTCCCCAGCGGCACGAACGCGCAGAGCCAGCAGACCTATGCGGAGTATGGGGCCGCCTATTTCGACGCCAGTCCCTGGTCGATTCCGCTGGATGGCAATATCGGCGTCCGCGTCGTCAAAACCAATGTGAGCGTGTCGGGATATTATCAGCAGGTGCCGCAGGTTGCGCAGCCTGACGGATCGACGGCGACCGGCGATCCCGAGTACGCCGCCATCGCGTTCAAGGATTCCTACACCAAGTTTCTGCCCAGCCTCAACCTGCGCTATCACCTGACGGATAACCTGCAGCTCCGCATGGCGGCATCGACCAACCTGGCGACCCCCACCTTCTCGCAATTGAACCCCAGCCTGACGCTGACCGAACCGGGCCCGTCGCAGCACGCCGAGATCCATACCGCGACCGGCGGCAACCCGTTGCTCAAGCCGATGACGTCGCGCAACCTCGACGCCTCGCTGGAATGGTATTTCTCGGACCATGAGTATGTATCGGTCGCGGGCTTCTACAAAAAGATCAACGGATACATCCAGACCGCGATCACGCCCCGCGACATCACTTTCCCGGATGGGAAAACATACACCTATCAGGTCACATCCTATACCAACGCGGCCGACGCGGAAGTGAAGGGGGCCGAGTTCTCGTTCCAGCAGTTCTTCGATTTCCTGCCGGATCCGTTCGATGGCCTCGGGATTCAGGCGAATTTCACCTATGTCGACTCCCAAGCGCCCAGCCCGGCCACCTCGGGCCCAGTCACCAATGTGCCGCTCGAGATGTTGTCAAAGTATAGCTACAACCTCATTGGCATCTACGAGAAGGGACCGGTGTCGCTTCGTCTCGCATACAACTGGCGCAGCAAGTTTGTGGAGACGACCTCGGGCGTCGGCACTGGTAATCTGCCGATCTTTGACCAGCCTTATGGTCAGCTCGACGGATCGCTGACATATCAGGTGAACCAGAATTTCTCGCTCGGCGTTGACGCGCGCAATATCAACAACGCGCTCAAACTCTCATATTTCGGGATAAGCACGCGCCCGCGGACGGCGACCATCTCGGATCGGCGCTTCAGCTTCACGGCCCGCGTCACCTACTAAAGCGGATCGCGGCCCCCTCTGTAGCCGGCTGCGCCACCGAATGGCCGCAGCCGGCTATAATCCACCGACACGGATGCGGGAGGCGACGTGTCATACTAACGGCATTTGATCGTGACCGCTCAAACGCCCCCTCAAGCGCCGGGCGCCGCCATCCGGCGGCTGGGCTGATCCTCGATTTCCAGTCCGCCTTCGGCCCCCAGAAATCTCCGGTGCCCGCAGTCGCGGGCTACCGGCGGCACGAGTCAGAAACTCGTGCCGCCGTTATCACTCCACCCCGAAAAACTCCAACTGCCATTTCATCTCGTCGTCGGTCATCGGGTACTTGGTGCCGTCGCGCGCGTTCAGCACGTTGGACGGCGGGATCTGGGCCAGGCGCATTTGCACCTGGCGGGCGGCGCGCATGCTGAGCTTGGCCTTCCAGCACAGCGACGTGACGCCGCGCGGGCTTTGGCCGGCGATGATCTTGTCCACGATGGGCAGGGGCAGACCAGACAGCAGCGCCAGCGAGGCGAGGACGAAGCCGCGGTCACCCTGGCCCAGCGCCATGGACACCGTGTCCTCCGTCAGCTTCTTTTCCTTGTGCAGGCGCCGGGCGCGGTCGGCGGGGCGCTCTTTCGGCGCCTCGTCCTCCTCGACCAGGCCGTTGCCAGTGCCGATGCCGGCCTTGGCGGCGGGCAGGCGCTGGCGCACCGCCTGGGTGATGGCCTGACGGGTTTCCGGCGGCAGGTCGGTGCGGCTTTCCAGCACCTTCACCAGGCTGTCGGTGACGAAGCTGGCGATGCGGGCGGCGGCGGCGGCCGGCAGGCTGGGCCGCCGAACCAGGGGGGCGTGCCAGGGCTCGTGCTTGGGCGCGAGGTCCAGGATGCGGTCCAGCGTCTCTTCCCGGATCTGGGCGCTGGCGTTGCCCAGCAGGCTGGCCACCGCCGCCTCGCGCTCCGTCTGCACGATGGCGTCGGACACGGCGACGCTGACGTCGGCGCGTTCGGCGATGGCGCACAGCCGCTCATCCTCCGGCGCGCCGGCGATGATCTCCAGCAGGTCGTCGTCGGTCAGCAGGGGGGAGTGGCGCAGGACCGGGCCGGAGATGGTGGCATCCAGATCGCGGGCCAACTGCTGGATGATCGAGGGCGGGGCGTTGGGCAGGTCCTTCAGCGCCGCCACCATGACGCCGCGCACCGCCACCGCCCGATCACGAGCCAGGGTTTCCAGGATCTGCAGGGTCATGCGCTCGATCTGGCCCACCCGGTCGGCGGACAGGCTGGGCACCAGCGCCGCGATCTTGCTGGCAAGGCCGCTGCGCACGCCCTCATCCACATCGGTCGACAGCACCATGTCGGCCTGGCGCGGCGTGGCGGTGTTCAACGCGATCTCGCGCCGCACCTCCACGTTCTGGTCCATGGCCAGCAGGTACAGGATCTCCGGCTGCGTTTCCTCGCGCGAGGCGACGAAACGCCGGTCAGCCGCGTCCCCGCTGGCGGCCAGCTTCTTGGCGGTATCGTAATCCAGTCCGCCCATCACATATCCTTTTCCCCGGGACCCTCTTTCCCGGTGTCATCATCGGCCATCGCCCCATCCGCCGCGTAGGCGGGCGACAGGCTACGGTGGCCCTTGCCCAGCCGCTTGGCGGCGTACATGCCCTGGTCGCCGCGATCCACCAGGCTTTGCACCGGCTCGCCACCGCCGCCCTGGTGCACGGCCACGCCCACCGACACGCCCAGCGGCTTCTCCGCCGCGGCCGACAGGGGGCGCAGGAACTCCGCCGCCTCGCGCAGCAGACGGTCGGCGACGGACAGGGCCTGGGCCTGGTCGACACGATCCACCCACAGCACGAATTCGTCACCACCCAGCCGGCCGGCCAGGTCGCCGGCCCGCGCCATGCGCCGCAGCAGATCGCCCACCGCCCGCAACACGTCATCACCGGCCGTATGGCCGCGCAAGTCGTTCACCGCCTTGAAGTTATCCAGGTCGAAATACAGCAGGGCGGAGGACCCGCCGGTCTTCACCGCCAAGCGCTGTTCCAGCATATCCATGACGGTGCGGCGATTGTACAGGCCGGTCAGGCCGTCACGTTCCGACAGGGTCTTCAGCCGTTCCTGATAGCGGGCCTGGGCAATGGCGGCGCCGACATGGTCGGCGATGGTGCGGGCCATGGACAGATCGTCCGCCGACCAGCCGCCCTCCACCCCGCCCCCATCCTCCTTGGCCGAGCCCTGACCGGCGGGGCGCCAGATCAGGACCGCGCCGTTGACCTCATGCCGGAACAGGGTGCGCGCGGCCAGCACGTCGTAGCCCGCCGCCGTCACCGTCACCGGCCCCTCGCTTTCCGCCGCCCGGTGGGGCAGTTCGGCCAGCGTCGTCTCCAGTTCCGGCGGCAGGCTTTCGGCCACGCCCACGGGGCCATAGCCGCCCGTGCCCTCGCCGCGCGCGCGGAGCGCCGAACCAGCGGCGCCGGTGGCGTTGACCGCCACGCCGGCCGCGATCTCCAGCGTGCGGGCGGGGTCGACGTCGTCGCGGGTGGAGGAGACGATATAGCCCAGGTACCGTTCGCGCAGGCGCACCTGGGCCAGTTCCATGGCGCGCAGCCGGGCTTCGGTGATGTCACGGCAGGCGCCGCGCGCGCCGATCCACTGGCCGTCCGCCCCCGTCAGCGGCAGGGCGGAGGAAATGAGGCAGGCGGGGCGGCCATCGGCGGCACGCAACCAGACCTCCACCCGCTCGATGGCCTCGCGCGCCTCGAACGGCGACAGGCCATCGTCGAATTCCGGCAGCAGGAAATCGTTGGGGTGGCGCCCCACCAGATCGTCCGGGCGGTAGCCGATGGCCCCGGCGGGCGAGACGAAGGCGAAACAGCCGTCCGGCCCCGTTTCCCAGGCGAAGTCGCTGGAGATTTCCACCAGGTCCTTGTAGCGCTGGCGCGACTCCGTCAGCGCCTGGCGCAGACGGCGCTCCAGGGTGGCCATGCGGCCCAGCAACAGATAGTGCCGTTGGCCCGCGCCCCGCGGCGGCAGGGCCAGGGGCGTCCACTCCACCACCTCCTGATCGGGCAAGGGGCTGGAATGGGTGCCGGGCAGCAGCACGCCACCATCCGCCACCCAGCGCGACAGCAGGTCCAGCCAGCCATCCTCGCGCGCCAGCAAGGCGGCGCCGGCCGCGTTGACGGCGGTGACGCGGCCGGCCGCGTCGACCTCCAGCCCCGGACCGGCCCACCCGTCCAGCAGCACCTGGGCCTCCGCCGGACCGGCCTGTCCGGCATGGCCAGGCGCCGGCGCGTCGAACTGGGTGTCGTGGAAATCGGATGCCATGCCCGCCTCGTTCGCCGTCACCCGCGTCCCCGCTGGAGCGCGAGCGCGAAACCCTTGGGGCCAAGCCCTTGGGACGAAAGGTACCATAACCAAAGGAGTAGCCTACTCCCCGGGTGGCGGCAACTGGCCCGGACGGGCAGCCCGCTCGGCGTCGGGATAGGTGCCGCGCGCCATAGCCGGCGTGCCCGCGCGCGGGCCGCTTGCCCCCGGACGGCGCTGGCCCCATGTTCAGAGCCATGATGACCAAAGACGCCCCCCCGCCCGCCGCTGGCCCCTTCCGCCATGTCGACACCTGGATATTCGACCTGGACAACACGCTCTACCCCGCGGCGTGCAACCTGTTCGCCCAGGTGGACGTGCGCATCGGCGCCTACATCGCCCAGGCCCTGGGCCTGGACGCCGACGCCGCCAAGCGGCTGCAGAAGGATTATTTCCGCCAGTACGGCACCAGCCTGCGCGGCCTGATGCTGAACCACGGGATGCCGCCGGAACCCTTCCTAGAGTATGTCCACGACATCGACGTCAGCGCCATCCTGCCGCAGCCCGGCATGGCGGACAGCCTGGCGGCGCTGCCAGGGCGCAAGATCATCTACACCAACGGCTCCAGGGGGCACGCCGAGAACGTGATGCGCCGGCTGGGCGTGGCCGACCACTTCCACGCCGTGTTCGACATCGTGGCCGCCGACTACACGCCCAAGCCGGAGGCAGCCCCCTACACCACGCTGATCCAGCGCCACGGCATCGACCCCACCCGCGCCGTGATGGTGGAGGACATCGCCCGCAACCTGGAGCCGGCGGCGGCCTTGGGCATGGCAACCGTGTTCGTGGACACGGGCTCCCCCTTCTCCCTGCCCAATCCGCAGGCGCCGGGCCCCTTGCCCGCCTACGTGCAGCACCGCATCACCGACGTGCCGGCATGGCTGGCCCAGGTGGCAGCGGATCTTTCCCTGCCCCGGCCCCGCGACTGACGGGTCCCGGCGGGTAAGAATCTGTCCGGCAGGGGCTGCTAAAGTAGGGTCTGTTCTGTTCCCGGGGACGTTGACAGGGGGCGAAGCCGCCCGCCATTGTCCCCCCGCCCCATCGGACACTCCCGATCACAAGCCGCCGCCAAGGCGCCATCCGGACGACGCCCCATGACCGTTTTCACCGACCTGCAAAGCCAAATCGAGCAAGCGTGGGAAGCCCGCGACACCCTGAACGCCAGCACCCAGGGCGCCACCCGCGACGCGGTGGAGGAATCCCTGTCGGCGCTGGACCGCGGTGACCTGCGGGTGGCGGAGAAGGTGGACGGCGGCTGGGTGGTGAACCAGTGGCTGAAGAAGGCGGTGCTGCTGTCCTTCCGCCTGACGGACAGCGCGCCCATCCCCGGCGCCCCCGGCGGCAGCACCTGGTTCGACAAGGTGCCCACCAAGTTCGAAGGCTGGGACGACGCCCGCTTCCGCGCCGCCGGCTTCCGCGCCGTGCCGGGTGCCATCGTGCGGCGCAGCGCCTATATCGCGCCCGGCGTGGTGCTGATGCCCAGCTTCGTCAACATCGGCGCCCGCGTGGGCAAGGGCACCATGGTCGACACCTGGGCCACGGTCGGTTCCTGCGCCCAGATCGGCGCCAACGTCCACCTGTCGGGCGGCGTGGGCATCGGCGGCGTGCTGGAGCCCCTGCAGGCCGGCCCCGTGATCATCGAGGACAACTGCTTCATCGGCGCCCGCTCGGAAGTGGTCGAGGGCGTGGTGGTGGAAGAGGGCGCCGTCCTCTCCATGGGCGTCTACATCGGCGCCAGCACCAAGATCGTCGACCGCACCACGGGTGAGGTGTTCGTGGGCTGCGTGCCGGCCTATTCCGTCGTCGTGCCCGGCAGTCTGCCCGGCAAACCCCTGCCCGACGGCACCCCCGGCCCCAGCCTGTACTGCGCCGTCATCGTCAAGCGTGTGGACGAGCAGACCCGGGCCAAGACCTCGATCAACGACCTGCTGCGGGACTGAGCCCCATGCCCGTTCCCACCCCCGCCGGCGTCCCGCTCGACGCGACCGATCCGGTGGCGCTGACCCAGGCGCTGATCCGCTGCGCCAGCGTCACCCCGGCCGACGCCGGGGCCCTGGGCGTGCTGGAGGGGGTGCTGGGCGGCCTGGGCTTCACCTGCCACCGCCTGCCCTTCACGGAGGAGGGGACGGCGCCGGTGGAGAACCTCTACGCCCGTCTAGGGACCGCCCGCCCCAACTTCTGCTTCGCCGGCCATACCGACGTGGTGCCGGTGGGCGATGAGGCGGCGTGGTCGGTGGCGCCCTTCGCCGGCGAGATCATAGCCGGCCGGCTGTTCGGCCGGGGCGCGTCGGACATGAAGGGAGCCATCGCCGCCTTCATCGCCGCCGTCGCCCGGCACCGGGCCGCCAGCCTGCCCCTGGCCGGCAGCGTCAGCCTGCTGATCACCGGCGATGAGGAAGGCCCGTCCATCAACGGCACGCGCAAGGTGCTGGGCTGGCTGCAGGACCGGGGGGAGGCGCTGGACGCCTGCCTGGTGGGGGAGCCCACCAACCCCCAGACGCTGGGCCAGATGATGAAGATCGGCCGGCGCGGCAGCGTCACCTTCACCCTGACCAGCCTGGGCGCCCAGGGCCACGTCGCCTATCCCCACCTGGCCGACAATCCCCTGCCCCGCCTGGCCCAGGCCCTGGCCCGGCTGTCGGGGGAGCCGCTGGACGCGGGCACGCCCCACTTCCAGCCCAGCAGCCTGCAGATCACCACCATCGACGTGGGCAACCCCACCACCAACATCATCCCGGCCAAGGGCACCGCCGTCCTCAACATCCGCTTCAACGACCTGCACACGCCGGCCAGCCTGGAGGCGCGGGTGCGCGGCGTGCTGGCCGAGGTGGGCGGCGCGTGGGACGTGAAGGTGGCGGTCAGCGGCGATGCCTTCCTGACGCCGCCGGGCCAACTGAGCGCCCTCGTTTCGCAGGCGGTGCGATCCGTCACGGGGCTGGAGCCGGAGTTGAGCACCAGCGGCGGCACCTCCGACGCCCGCTTCATCAAGAACCACTGCCCGGTGGTGGAGTTCGGCGGCGTGGGTGCCAGCATGCACAAGGTGGATGAGCACATCGCCGTGGACGATTTGGCCCGCCTGACCGACATCTACGCCCGGGTGCTGGCGGACTGGAGCGCAACCCACGCCGGCACCGCCCCCGCCACCACCCCTGTGGACACCACCCCGTGATGGGCGAACTGCGCCGCGGCCTGGCTGGCGCCTTGCGCCTGGCCTTCCTGGACAAGGCGGGCGCCGCCCTGTTCCCGGACGACCGCGCTGGTGCGCTGCGCAGCTTCTGGGTACTGCTGGTCCTGCTGCCGGGCGTGGTGGCGCTGGACACGGTGGACCGCTGGATGGGCCATCCGCTGGCGCCGCTGAGTGGCGCCAGCGCCCCTGAGACCATCGTACTCCTGGCGCGCGGCGTGCCGGCCACGCTGCTGGCCTTCGCCATCGCCACCTTCGGCTATCTGGTGATGGTGGACCGCATCCTGCGCCTGCAAGGCATGGGGCGGCACTTCGCCCGCTTCGTCGCCGCCACCAACTGGTCCAGCGTCGTGACCCTGGCCCTGCTGCTGCCCCTGACGATGTTGACCCACAGCGGCCTGATCTCCCTGCCCCTGGCGGCCGCCATCCAGGTGGCGGCCTTCTTCTGGACGCTGATCTATGAGGCCTATGTAGTGCGCGCCGTCCTGGGGGGCGGCTGGCTGACGGCCACCGGCTTCGTCATCCTGGACGTGGCCACCACCGACCTGGTCAGCACCCTGGTGCACGGGCCGCTGACGGCGGCGGGCTGAGCGGGCCCTAAATTTCCCTTATTACGGGAACTGTACGGGCGATATATCATCCCCAGACGGCAAGGAACGCGTCCCTGCCACCTTGGGGGAGGCGTGATCGTGAACAACGGCCACCAGCAAAAATCGGATGCCCGGCCCATCGCCGCCCGCAGGGCGGGACCGTCCTCAACGGCGGAGCGGGCCGGCGCCGCGCCCCTGCAAAGGCTGCAGGCCCAGATCAACGACGGCCCCGGCGTCCACCAACTCCAAGCGCTGGCGCGCCAGGTCAACCTCCCCGGATCAAGCGGCGTGGCCCAGCGTGCCACGGCGCCGGCGGGCCCCGACACCGCCCAGCCCAACCGGACCGGCCTGCCGGACGGGCTCAAGACCGGGATCGAACGCTTGTCGGGCGTGTCCCTGGACGACGTGAAGGTCCACTATAATTCCCCTCAACCCGCCCAGTTGCAGGCCCTGGCCTATGCCCAGGGAACGGACATCCATGTCGCCCCCGGCCAGGAAAAGCACGTCCCGCATGAGGCCTGGCATGTGGTGCAGCAGAAGCAGGGACGTGTCCGGCCGACCCTGCAAATGGCGGGCGGGCCCCCCATCAGCGATGACGCGGGCCTGGAACGCGAGGCCGATGCCATGGGCGCCCAGGCGTTGCAAGGAGCGGACGCCCCAGTCCAGCAACAGCTCAGCACCTCCGCCGGCCCTCAGGGTCCGATCGTGCAGCGGGTCATGATTGGCGGTCGGGACATCACCCAGGCATCGCCGCGCGAGGACGTCATCGCGGCCCTGAATTTCTCCAACCTCACGGGAATTCGAAGGGACCTGAGTGCTGCCCAGCTGACAGAGTTGCTGGCGGAACTGCGTCAGCGGGATGACCAGGACGACGACACCATCGCCGACATCATCGAACAGGTGGAAGAGGATCTGGACGACGCGGAGGGCAACGAGGGGAGCGAAAATGAAGTCGCCATTGGCGCTGGGGAGATCTTCCTATCCCCCGAAGAACAAGAGGAAAAAAGACGACAAGCCGCCGATAACTTCGGATGGCAGACTTTCCCCGACACTATCGGCGGCTACAAAAAGCTCGGGGTGCACGAAACCACGGGCGAGAATATCGCAACCCTAGTCCAAAATGGCCCAAGCGCCGAAAAGATGGGAGATGGCAATGGACTGGGCAAAGGTGAAGGGTTCTATGTGACCCATGTCGGCCAAAAGACCCTATATAATGCAATCAAAGGCATAGAATATGGCTCTCACTTCGCAGCGATTTACATCGCCGAATCGGCGATTGAATTCAGATCGCCTAGCGAGGAAATGAATAATACGGCGCTGCTGGATGAGGAAACCGAAGGATTGGAATGTTATTATGTGATGTCGGGCGGCAGTGAAATTGTCATCCCGGTGAAGAGCTTCCACCTGGTCAAGGCGGCGGCCCGCCCGGAAGACCTCACTGACGACGCCTGACCGTAATCACTCGTACCACGCCTCGGTGAAGTACAGCCCGTCCGGCGGAGCGGTCTGGCCGGCGGCGGCGCGGCTGCGGGCTTCCAGCACCTTGGTCACGTCGTCCGGCGTCCACTTGCCCTCGCCCACCAGGCGCAGGGTGCCGATCATGTTGCGGATCTGGTGATGCAGGAAGGAGCGGGCGCGGGCCACCATGTGGATCTCCTCCCCCACCCGGCTGACCGTCACCAGGCTCAGCGTCTTCACCGGGCTTTTGGCCTGGCAGATGCTGGCGCGGAAGCTGGTGAAGTCGTGGTGCCCCACCAGGCGCTGGGCGCCTTCGTTCATGGCGTCGGCGTCCAGGGCCACGGGAACATGCCAGGCGCGGCCGATGTCCAGCGCCAGCGGCGCCCGGCGGTTGACGATGCGGTAGAGATAGGCGCGGCCCTTGCACGACAGGCGGGCGTGGAAATCATCCGCGACCGCCTCCGCCTTCACCACCACCACCGGCTCCGGCCGCAGGTGGAAGTTCAGCGCGTCGCGTACCGTGTCCGCCTTGGTGGGCTTTTCCAGGTCGAAATGGCAGACCTGGCCCAGGCCATGGACGCCGGCGTCGGTACGGCCGGCGGCATGCACCCGCACCGTCTCGCCGGAGAAGCGGCGGATGGCCTCCTCCACGCAGGCCTGGACGGAGGGGCCGTGCGGCTGCAGCTGCCAGCCCTGATAAGGCCGGCCGTCATATTCGACGGTGAGTTTCCAGCGAGCCATGCTACTGGGCGATCCGGCCGCCCACGGCGTGGGGGAAGCCGCGCAGGAAGGCGGCGCCCTCGACGGGGCCCTTGCCCGGTCGCTGCACGGTGATGAGGCGCAGCGCCCCCTCGCCGCAGGCCACGGTCAAGTGGGCGTCCAGCAGGGTGCCGGGGGCAGCCGACGCGACGACGGGCTCCGCCGCCAGCACCTTGATCTTCTCGATACCGCCGCCCTCGACGGGCGCCTCGAACCAAGTGCCGGGCCAGGGGGTCAGGGCGCGCACCTGGCGGTCCAGCTCAACGGCCGGCCGGGTGAAGTTCAGGCGCCCTTCGTCCTTGGTCAGCTTGGAGGCGTAGGTGACACCAGCTTCCGGCTGGACCGTGGCCGGCAGGTCGCCCGCCGCCAGGCGGTCCAGCGCCGTGACGATCAGGCGGGCGCCCATGGATGACAGGCCGTCGTGCAACTGGCTGGCGGTCATGCGCGGGCCGAGGACGATGCGCTCCTCCAGCAGCATGGGGCCGGTATCCAGGCCCGCTTCCATCTGCATGATGGTGACGCCGCTCTCGGCATCCCCGGCCAGGATGGCGCGCTGGATGGGCGCCGCGCCGCGCCAGCGCGGCAGCAGCGAGGCATGGATGTTGAGGCAGCCCAGGCGCGGCGCGTCCAGCACCGGCTGCGGCAGGATCAGGCCGTAGGCGACCACCACGGCCACGTCCAGGGCCAGGTCGCGGAACTCGGCCTGCGCCTGTTCGTTGCGCAGGGTGCGCGGGGTACGCACGGGCAGGCCCAGCGCCTGGGCCCGCGCGTGCACCGGCGTCAGCTGTTCCTTATGCCCCCGCCCGGCGGGGCGGGGCGGCTGGCTGTAGACACAGGCGACCTCATGCCCCGCCGCGACCAGGGCGTCGAGCACGGGAACGGAGAAGTCGGGCGTGCCCATGAAGGCAAGGCGCAGGCGGGTCATGGCGGCCTCCAACCAAAAAGTGAACCAGGCCTGCGACCGCAGGCCCCGGAGATTTCTGGGGAGCGTAGCGGACTGGAAATCGAGGATAGCCAAGCGGCCGGACGGCCGCGCCCGGCGCCTGAGGGAACAGCGTCAGCGAGACGCCTTGCTCACCTTGCGAATGATCATGTTGCGCTTCAGGGACGACAGATGGTCGATGAACAGCACGCCGTTCAGGTGGTCGACTTCATGCTGGATGCAGCGGGCCAGCAGATCGTCGCAGTCCCGCTCCTGCACGCTGCCGGCGCGGTCGACATAGCGCACGCGGATCTGCTTGGGCCGCGTCACGTCGGCGTAGACCTCGGGGATGGAGAGGCAGCCCTCATTGTGCACGCAGGTCTCGTCCGACAGCCACAGCAGCTCGGGGTTCGCCATGGCGATGGGCTCCTTGGCGCCTTCCTTATGCTCCGACACGTCGACGACGATGATGCGCTCCAACAGGCCGATCTGCGGGGCCGCCAGGCCGATGCCGGGGGCCTTGTACATGGTCTCCAGCATGTCATCCATCAGCTTCACGACGCGGCCGTCGACATTGGCGATGGGGGCGCACTTCTTCTTCAGGCGGGCGTCGGGAATGGTCAGGATGGGCAGAAGGGCCATGGCGGTCGTGTCCAGGTCAGGGTCGGCTAGAGAATCAAGGGCGCCGAGTATAAACATTTGTTCCCTGGCGAGATAGGGGATGGCTGGCGCCGGGGCAAGGCCCGGTTGCGCCCGGGGGGTATGCGGGCAAGGACAAAACAGGCCGGTGTGGCCGCTTCGCCCGCGACAACGCGCTTTATTTTTGCAACCATCGCGGATGGCCCCTGGCCGCAGCCCCCCCTCCCGCAAAAGACCGCAATGATCGCCCGCCGCCTGAACCTCTTCCTGCTGGCCTCCGCCACCGCCTGCCTGATGGGCCTGCCCGATGCCCGTGCCCAGGAAAACGGGGACGATCCCACCAAGCCACGCTTCGATTTGTCGTCCTTCGGCAGGCCGGACTATCCCGCCGACTCAATAAAGGCGGGGGAAGAAGGGCTGGTGCAGATCGCCGTCCAATGCCGTCCGGATGGCCATGTCGACGACGCGACCGTTGAGCAGAGCACAGGCTTCGCCCGGCTGGACGAAGCGGCCTTGGCCATGGTTGGCGCGCTGCGCTGCTTTCCCGCCCATGACCCCGCCACCGGCCAGGCCGTGGCCGCCGCGCTCAAGTTCCGCTATCGCTACGCCCTGACGCAGCCACCGCCGCCGCCGACCCATCCCACGACGCTGCAGATCAGCCGCGAGGAGGCGTTGTCCCTGATCGAGGAGGCGCGGGCCGCCAATCCTGACCTTTCCATTCCATCGGGAAGCGACCCGAAAGGTTACGACGCCGCTTGGTCCATGACCCTGGAGGCCCGTCCCGGTCCCGGCAGCTTCCCCCATCCCGCCTATCCGGCAGGCTCCGTGGCGGGGCGTGAAACGGGGACGGTCAGCGCCGCCTTCCTCTGCGGCCGCGATGGCACGGTGCTGCGGTCCCGGCTGATCCGGTCCTCCGGGGTGGCGCGCCTGGATCAGGCCCTGCTTGACGCCCTGCCCCCCGGCGGCGCCTGCCAACCGGCCCATGCCGGCAAGGGCGGCCCGCCCGTCACCTCCTGGGGCATGCTGGCCTATGTGTTCGCGCCACCGGATGCCGCCCCCACCAACAAGGCCGCGCAGCCACCACCCCAGCCTTAGCCGGCGGCCGTGCCCGGCTCCACGGACAGCGACCTTTCGCCGGAGCGTATGCATTGAGGTCGCGCACTGAGTCGTTGACCCGCCGCCGCCGGCGATTTGGACCATGACGGCCTCTGCTATTTCTGCAACGATTCTGGTCACGACAGCCGGGAGGGAAATATGGCGAGTCAGGGCGGCCAATTAATCGGGCTTTCGCTTCTCAGCGTGGGGTGCGGCGCCTGGACTATGGGGGCCTATGCCCTAACATCGGGAACATCGGTCGTTATTGGCCCCAAGGACTCACCACTCCCCCTGCCCAACATCTGGTTGGACCCGATGTCCTTCTCCCGTGCCCAGCCAATGTATTCCGCAGACTCCACCGCCGCGCAGGAGGAGGGACGCGTTGTCTTCATCGTATTGTGCGACGTTGACGGGATGGTCAGCGATGCCATGATCACGGAAAGCAGCACCCACGAGCGGCTGGACCAATCCCTAATAGCCGCCGCACGGACTCATCAATGGGCATGCACCGTCCGCAATGACGGCGGCGCCCCTCCAGACGGTATTCGGCGGGCCGTCTGGGCGAATACTAGGTTCGCGTACCGCTTCCAACTTCGGATGTATGACGGGAATCCTGTTAAGCCCCCCCCCCAGCCGCCACCGGAAGCGACAGTGCGCCCGGAAACGGTGTCACCGCCGGTCTATCCGGCCGCCGCGCGCGCCGCCGGGGAGCAAGGCAGGGTCGACCTGCGCTTCCTCTGCCAACCCGACGGCCGGCTGAGTGACATCACGATCGACCACTCTTCTTCATACGCCGACTTGGACGAGGCGGCCCTGTCGGCCGCGCGCGGTAGGAAATGGCGATGCCAGCTGCCCGTTGATGCACAAGGACCGATGGCGGGTTCGTACAGCCACACGTTCCGCATCTTCCCTGTATCGGCACCGCCGGCCCCGGAACCGCCGGCCGCACCAAGTCCCCCTGTGACGATCTGGGACCACCGTCCGCCAATGCCGCTGCCATCAATCGACAGTGCGGCCCTGCCCCGCCTGCCCGTGCCGTACCCACCCGAATCCGTACTGCTGAAAGAAGAGGGCCGGGTTCACTTCAGCGCCTTTTGCGACGCCGCCGGCATGTTCACGTCGGCCTTCATCCTATCGTCCAGCGGCTACAAAAGACTGGACGATGCGTTGTTGGCAGCAGTGGACTCACATCGCTGGCGGTGTGCGGACCCCAGATCGACGAGGGCACCGATATCGACTCGAGTACAGGCGACTTACCTGTTCCAACTCCCCCTCGCGAAGAAAGGCGCCCCACCGGCCACGCCCAACCCCTGAGGCCGGACAGGCGGTGGGTGAAGCGGGCGAAACCGACCTGCGACAACCACCGCCACTTCTGCAACGACTATCCCTCGGGGAGAGAGGGCCATTCATGCGAACGAGTGCGGTACACGCGGTTCTGAGCGGTATTCTCGTCGTGCTGGCCTGTTGGCCGGCAACGGCACCGGTTCCTTCACATGCCACCGAACGGGTGTTCCATCCCGCATTTGATGTCGAGATCATAATTTATGAGTTTCGGGTGGCGCCTCCCCCCATCCTCGATTCGAACCAACACGCAGCGCCCTATGCAGCCTGGCCTCTCACCAGAGTTGATGCGGATACCTTTCACCGCTTTCCGCCGGCCTATCCAGCGGCGGCGGTAAAGCGGGGCGAGGAAGGCAGGGTGGTCTTCATCGCCTTCTGTAACGCCAAAGGCCATGTCTATGACGCCAGGGTCTGGGAGAGCAGCTCCTCCGACCGATTGGACGCGGCCCTGGTAAAGGCCGCACGATCCCGCCGGTGGCGATGCGCCCCGGCCATGAAGGACGGCCAAGCGGTACCGTCTGTTTCAGCAAAAATGGCCTACCGCTTCCAACTCCCCGACGCCGGCAAGAGCCAGCATCGATAGCCGCTCTGCCAGCCCCTCACCCCAAGGCTCGCCGCGCCCGTAACGCCGCCGTCAGCGTGCCGTCGTCCAGGTAGTCCAGCTCGCCGCCCACGGGCACGCCATGGGCCAGGCGGGTGATGGCGACGTTGAGGCCGGACAGGCGGTCGGTCAGGTAGTGGGCGGTTGTCTGGCCGCCGGCGGTGGCGTTGAGGGCCAGGATGACCTCACGCACGGGCGTCCCGTCCGCCCCCTGGGCCACACGCGCCAGCAACCCTGGCACGGACAGGTCATCGGGGCCGATGCCGTCCAGCGCCGACAGGGTGCCGCCCAGCACATGGTAGAGGCCGCGATAGGCGCCGGTGCGTTCCAGGGCCCACAGGTCGCCCACCTCCTCCACCACGCACAGGATGGTGCGGTCGCGGCCCCGGTCGGCACACACGCCGCAGGGGGCCACGGTGTCGAGGTTGCCGCAGACGGGGCAGGTGACGACGCTGGCACTGGCCGCGGCCAGCGCCTCGGCCAGGGGATCCATCAGCTGGTCGCGCTTCTTGATCAGGTGCAAGGCGGCGCGGCGGGCCGAGCGCGGGCCCAGGCCCGGCAGGCGCGACAACAGCTGTATCAGGCGGTCGATGTCAGGGCCGATCATGGTGCCCAAGATAGGGGCTGTGCCGGCTTTGTTCCAGCGGGGAAACGCGTTACGATCCAAGAGGACCTTTCACCGATCTCACTCGTCCGGATCATCACGACCGCAAATTTCCCGCCCGAGGATCGGCAATTCGGGTGGTGTTTCCCCCGACCAGGGTTCGGCCTCGTGATAGCTCTCGATCGGCTGGCAGCGGGTAGCGACGAGCGTCTGCAATTCCCGATACAGTGGATCGTCTTCGGAAAAGGACTGCCGTCCTTGGCAGAAGGCCGCCCTGACCTGCTTCCTGCAATTCAGGAATCGGGCGAGCGCCCGTTCAAAACGTTTCCCCGATAACTCCGTCTGCTTCACGGTGACGTTGATTACGCAGTTGGGGCCACCGTCAAACGTGATGGTAGTTTGCGCATGGTCGTCCCATTTTCCGACATACCGCCACTCACCGTAGCTATCAGAGCCGAAACTGTATCCTATTGACGGGAATAACTTTCGAAGAAGCTCCGGCTTTATGCAGGCGAAGGCGTTTACTTCCCCAAACGCCACATCCGCCTCCCTATATGACGACGGCGTAATTTCATAAGTATTATTATTTATGCATTTCGAATAGTCATGAAACCAATACGAGACATGAGGTCGGTCAAATTTCATGACCGCCGGATTCATGAGCCCACCCCCGAGAAGCTGTACCCGGCCCTCCGGTGTAGACCGATACCAGCCGGCGCTCTTGACGAGATACTCGTCGCTGATTTCAGAACAACCGAAATCGTGTGGACCAAAATCGCGTCGATTTATGTTTTTGGTTTTCAGAGCGAACAACTCGAAAACCACCGCCTGATCCAGAACCGCACCTTCATCCGCCAATGTCTTCACGCGCCGCAGCAGCCATTCCGCACGGCCTCGGTTTGGTGGCGCCGGGGCGTTCTCGGCTGCCGAAACATGCCCACCCATCACAATATGGATGGCGCATGCCAATACCCCCGTCAGCACGGAACGAGTCATCGGGCCCCCTTCGTCAAACACCCTCGACATCTTTGTCAGTCAGGGGCCGAGGGGGCAAGGTCGGAACTTGGACCTCTGGCGTGGGCTTGTGGAACAAATCACCGATAAAGCAAACGCCGGGCCCGTCGCCAGGCCCGGCGTTCAAAACCACACCCTGAAGGTCGCGGCCGATCAGAACGGCAGCTTCATGCCCGGCGGCAGCTTCAGGCCGCCCATGAGCTTGTTGGTCTCTTCGGCGATGTGCGCCTCGACCTTGGCCTTGGCGTCGTTGAACGCCGCGACCAGCAGGTCTTCCAGCACCTCGACATCCTCGGGATCGACCACCGACTTGTCGAGCTTCACCTTCTTCAGCTCGCCCTTGCCGTTGACCACGACGCGGACCATGCCGGCGCCGGACTGGCCGTCGGCCTCGATCTCGCCCAGCTTGCCCTGCATTTCCTGCATCTTGGCCTGCATCTGCTGGGCCTGCTTCATCATCTGGCCGATGTTTTTCATCGCCTAAAAATCTCCTTCCCAGTCGCCATCCCCCATGTCGGGCGGCGCGTCGAAATAGGGGTTGTCGGGGGCATCCATACCGCCATCGCCGGAAGAAGGGAAGGCGGGGGTGAGGGCCGCCTCTTCCGCGGCGGCCTTGGCGGCGGCCGCGGCCACCTGGTCCAGGTCACGCACCGTGCCCATCCTGGCGCCGGGGAAGGCGGCCATCAGGGCCTGTACCAGCGGGTTCGCGGCCGCCTGTTCGCGCGTGCGGTTCTCCGCCGCGCGGTCCTGGTCGCTGAGCGTGGGTTCGCCCGGCGCGCCGGAAACGCTGACGATCCAGCGCCGGCCGGTCCATTCCGTCAGCAGCTGGCCCACGCGGCCGGCCAGGTTGGGCACGGCCATGGCCGTCGGCCGCAACTCGATCAGGCCCGGCTCGAACCGCACCAGGTGGACCATGCTCAGCAGGTTGCCCTGCAGCATGCCCTCGCGCCGGGCGCCGAATAGGTCCACCACGTCGCGGAAGGTCTTGGGCTCGGCCAAGGGCAGGGCCTGGGCCTCCACCACCGGAGCGGGGGCCGCCATCGGAACGGGGGCCGCCTGCGCGGCACCGGCCAAGCCACCGCCCAGGCCACCGCCCAAACCGCCGCGCAGCACCGCCATGGGGGCGCCGTTCGGCGGGCCGCCGCCTTGCATGGACATGCCGCGCGCCGTGACGCCGCCGCCAGTGCCACCCCCCATCGGGGCGCCGCCGCCGGGGGGGGCGCCACCACCACGGACGATGTCACCACCCTCCATCACCTTGCGCACCAGATCGCCCGGGCTGGGCAGGTCGGCGGCGTAGGCCAGGCGGATCAGCACCATTTCCAGGGCCTGCATGGGCACCGGCGCCTGCTGCACCTCCCCCAGGCCCTTCAGCAGGATCTGCCAGGCGCGGGCCAGGGCGGGCATGCCCAGCTTGGACGCCAGGTCCCCGCCGCGCACCCGCTCCATCTCCGGGATGCCCTGGTCTTGGGCGGTGCCGGGCACCACGCGGGCGCGGGTCAGGAAATGGGTGAAGTCCAGCAGGTCCTGGGCGATGACCACGGGGTCGGCGCCGCGCTTGTGCAGATCATCCAGCACGGCCAGCGCGTCGGCCGGCTTGCCCGACATGGTCGATTCGAACAGGTCCACCACCAGGGTGCGGTCGGCCAGGCCCAGCATGTCACGGACCTGCAGGCCCGTGACGGCACCACCCCCCAGGGCGATGGCCTGGTCCAGCAGCGACAGGCCGTCGCGTACCGAGCCATCGGCGGCCCGGGCGATCAGGCTCAAGGCCTCCGCCTCCACCGCCACCGATTCCTCGGCGGCGATGCGGCCGAAATGGGCCTGCAGGGTGCCCTGGTCCACCCGGCGCAGATCGAAACGCTGGCAGCGCGACAGCACCGTCACCGGCACCTTGCGGATTTCGGTGGTGGCAAAGACGAACTTCACATGCGGCGGCGGCTCCTCCAGCGTCTTCAGCAGCGCGTTGAACGCGCTGCGCGACAGCATGTGGACCTCGTCGATGACGTAGACCTTGTAACGGGCGCCGGCGGGGGCGTAGCGCACGCCCTCGATGATCTCGCGGATGTTGTCGACCGAGGTGTTGCTGGCCGCGTCCATCTCGATGACGTCGACATTGCGGTCCTGGGCGATGGACACGCACTGCTCGCACACGCCGCAGGGGCTGACGGTGGGCCCGCCCTTGCCGTCCGGCCCGGTGCAGTTCAGCGCGCGGGCGATGATGCGGGCGGTGGTGGTCTTGCCCACGCCGCGCACGCCGGTCAGCATATAGGCTTGGTGGATGCGCCCCGACTGGATGGCGTTGCGCAGGGTGCGCACCAGGGCGTCCTGGCCGATCAGCTCATCGAAATTGCGGGGACGGTACTTGCGGGCCAGGACGCGGTAGACGGCACCGCCCGAGGCGGGAGAGCCGGACGCGGGGGTGTCAATGGCCTGGGCGGCGGGGGAAAGCGGGCTCTGATCGGTCACGGGATCGCTCAACCCTTCCGGCGCTGGCGGGGCGGAGCCACCAACCCAAGGCCGGGGCCCGACGCTTCTAGATTTTTTGAGGTGGGAGGCTGGACATGCGACCCGCGCCGAAACTCGTTACGGCTGCTTCCTTCCGGACCTGACCGGGTTGGCGAGGGACACGTCCGCCGCCAACCTCCCGCCGCCATATATCGGCATGGCCCCTCCCCATGGCAAGTGAAAAGGCGGCAGGGCCGATCCGCCCGTCCCGATGCGCCGCCCGAAAGGGGGGCCACTTGCCGCCTTCGGCCCGCCATGAGACCAATGGTGATCATGACGAACCGGTCCCAAAAGAACTTCTACACCGGCGCCGGCCTGGACCGCGCCACCGTCGCCCGCAAGCAGGCCGACTGGCTGGCCCAGCGCCTGACGGCGCCGGAAAGCCGATTCCTGGCCGTCTGGCGCGGCCAATTCCTGGTGGCGTCCCCGCCGGAAGGCGCGCCGCCCGAGACCGGCGCCCAGCCCGTCTTCCTCGACCCCGGCAGCCCATGGTGGCGCGAGGCCGCGACACTGGCCCCGGCCTTCCTGGGCGTGGAAGGCGAGTCGGCCTTTTTCGCCGTCGACCTGTCGGGACTGGAGGAAGGGCACCCGCACCTGGCCGGCCTGGGCACCCCCACCGACCTGCGCACCCTGGCCCACCAGGTGGACCGGTCCACGGCCAGCTTGCTGGCCTATGTGCGCGGCCTGCTGGGCTGGCACCAGCGCCACCGCTTCTGCGGCGTCTGCGGCACGGTGACCGAGGTGATCGATGGCGGGCACGTCCGCCGCTGCGCCAACCCCGACTGCCTGACCCTGCATTTCCCCCGCACCGACCCCGCCGTCATCATGCTGGTGCACGATGGCGACCGCTGCCTGATGGGCCGGCAGAGCCGCTTCGGCCTGGGCATGTACTCCACCCTGGCCGGATTCGTGGAGCCGGGCGAAAGCCTGGAGGAAGCGGTGGCGCGCGAGGTGATGGAGGAGGCGGGCGTCCAGGTCACGGACGTGCGCTATCAATCGTCCCAGCCCTGGCCCTTCCCCTCCTCCCTGATGCTGGGCTTCCACGCCCGCGCCCTGACCACCGAGGTGAAGGTGGATTTGGAAGAGCTGGAGGACGCGCGCTGGTTCACCCGGGGTGAAGTGCGCGAGGCGAGCTTGCGCCGCGGCCCCCCGGACGGCACCCTGCGCCTGCCCCCCGCCGACAGCATCGCCCGCCGCCTGATCGAGGATTGGCTGGACGGGGACATCTAGTCACCAAGTCGGGGGATCAGTCCCCCTTCCCACCCATGATCGCCAGCGCCTCGGCATGCGACCGGATGTCGCCGGACGCCACCACCTCACCCACGGCGCCCAGCACCAGGTCGCGGCCCTGCCAGTCGGTCATGCGCCCGCCCGCCCCCTCCACCACCGGCACCAAGGCGGCCCAGTCCCAGGGTGCCAGGTCGCGCTCCACCGAGATATCCAACCAGCCGTTGGCCACCTGGGCGTAGCCGTAGCAATCGCTGCCGTAGACGACATAGCGCGAGGCGGCCTTGAGCCGGGCGAAACGCTCCGCCTCCTCCCCCTTGAACATGTCGGGGCTGGTGGTGGTGACGGTGGCCTCCGCCAGGGTGGGGCAGGCGCGGGTGCGCACAGGTTTGCCGTTGAAGCGCGTGGGATATCCCACGCCACCGATCCAGCGTTCGCCCAGGATGGGCTGGTCGATGATGCCCAGCACCGGGCGGCCCTGGCGCAGCAGGCCGATCAGGGTGCCGAAGATGGGCCGGCCGGTCATGAAGCTCTTGGTGCCGTCGATCGGGTCCAGCACCCAGACATACTCCCGGTCCAGGCCGTGGGTTCCCAACTCCTCCCCCAGGATGCCGTCGTCGGGACGCTCGGCGGCCAGGATGGCGCGCAGGGCCTCTTCCGCCTGGCGGTCGGCGATGGTGACCGGCGTCAGGTTGGACTTGGCGTCGATCTCCACATCCGCCCGGAAATAGCGGCGGATGACAGCCCCCGCCGACTCGGCCATGCGATGGGCGAGGGCGATTAGATCGCCCGACACAGGCTGGGATGGCACGGGCGTGGTCATGGATTCTTCCTGGGCAAGCGGGACATGCAAAGAGGGGCGGCCCCGGCTGGGACCGCCCCTGCTTGTATACCGGACGGGCCGCCGCCTCAAACCCAAGGCGGCGGGCTATCCCATCAGCGCCTTATTGGGGCAGCGGGGCCGGGCTGTCGGCCTGGCTGCGCAGATAGGCGATGACGTCGGCGCGGTCCTTGACAGACTTGAAGCCGGCGAAGGTCATCTTGGTGCCCGGGGCGTAGGTCTTGGGGCTGGCCAGGAATTCGTTCAGCTTCTCGTAATCCCAGGTGCCGCCCAGCTTCTTGATGGCGTCGGAGTAGGCGAAGCCCTCCATATGCCCCTGCTTGTTGCCGATGATGGCCCACAGGTTGGGGCCCACCTTGGCCGGGCCGCCCTTGTCGAACGAGTGACAGGCCTGGCAGACCTTGGTCAGCTTGGCGCCGTTCTCGGCGCTGGCGCTGGCCAGCAGGGGGGTCACAGGGTCTGGCTTGGCCGGCGCCGCCGGCTCACCACCCGCGGCGGGGGCGGCCTCCACCCCTTCGATCTTGTAGACGTTCTCAGCCAGCATCGTCGGGTGCACGGCCTTCTTGGCGATGAACCCCGCCAACAGGGCGACCAGCGCCCCCAGCAGAACGGCCATGGAAATCTTGTTGAATAAGCTACCCGCCATCAGATCAAGCCCTCATGTCCCACGCTGCTTGCGGTTCGCGTGCTGGTTATGGTTCCTGGCGTTGAAGTTAACGCGAGGTGGTGACGCTTGTCGATGCCCGGGCCGTTATGGTCCGGCCATCGTTCTCCCAAATTCCGGGCGACGATAAGCGGCCTGTTCAACCAGGGCAAGATAGTTCGGCGCCCCGTTTGCAAACCGGCTTGACCATGGGAGGTAAATGTCGCACGCCTGCCCCAGCCATGAGCCATATCAAATCGTAGGCATATGCCCGCCATGTCGTCCACCCCCCCCCCGCCCACGGGCGCCCCGACCTCCCCCATCGTCATCATCCCGGCGCGGATGGCCTCCACCCGCCTGCCGGGCAAGCCGCTGGCCGATATCGGCGGCGCGCCCATGATCGTGCAGGTGTGGCGCCGGGCGGCGGAGGCCGACATCGGCCCCGTGCTGGTGGCGGCGGCCGAACGGGAGATCGTGGAGGCGGTGCGCGACGCCGGCGGGCAGGCGGTGTTGACCGATCCCAACCATCCTTCGGGATCCGACCGCATCTATGAGGCCCTGCGCCAGGTGGACCCCGACGGCCGGCACGACGCCGTGGTCAACGTCCAGGGCGACCTGCCGACGGTGGAACCGGCCACGGTGCGCGCCGCCTTCGGCCCCCTGGCCGAACCTGGCGTCGACATCGCCACCCTGGCCGTGGAGATCACGGTGGAGGAGGAGCGGCACAACCCCAACGTGGTCAAGGCGGTGATCGAACTGGCGCCCGGCGCCCGGGTGGGCCGCGCCCTCTATTTCACCCGCACCACCACGCCCTGGGGGGCGGGGCCGCACTATCACCATATCGGCCTCTACGCCTATCGCCGCGCGGCGCTGGCCCGCTTCGTCGCCTTGCCGCCGGCGGCGCTGGAGCAGCGGGAGAAGCTGGAACAGCTGCGCGCGCTGGCCAACGGCATGCGCATCGAGGTGGCGGTGGTCGACGCCGTGCCGCTGGGCGTGGACACGCCGGAGGATCTGGACCGGGCGCGGGCGCTCATCGGCAGTATGACGGCCAAATAAAAAGGAAAAACGAGTATGTCGAGCAGCGTGCGGGAAGCGGACAACACCATCGCCTACCAAGGGGCGCCGGGCGCCAATTCCGACCTGGCCTGCCGCCGGGTGTTTCCCGGCATGGTCCCCCTGCCCTGCCATTCGTTCGAGGACGCCTTCGCCGCCGTGACGGAGGGCCGGGCGCGCCTGGCCATGATCCCCATCGAGAATTCGGTGGCGGGCCGCGTGGCCGACATGCACCATTTGCTGCCCCAGGGCGGCCTGCACATCATCGGTGAGCATTTCCAGCGCGTCGTCCACTGCCTGGTGGCGCCCAAGGGCGCGACGCTGGACGGCCTGAAGAAGGTGCATTCCCACATCCAGGCGCTGTCGCAGTGCCGGGGGTATCTGCGGGAACATGGCCTGGAACCGGTGACCCACGCCGACACCGCCGGCGCCGCCGCCGACGTCGCCCAATGGGGCGACCCGACCCAGGGCGCCATCGCCTCCGACCTGGCGGCCGAGATCTACGGCCTGGACATCCTGGCCCAGGGCATCGAGGACGCCGACCACAACACCACCCGCTTCCTGATCCTGGCGCGGGAGGCGGAGGTGGCCCCCCGTGGCCAGGGCCCCGTCATCACCAGCTTCGTCTTCCGGGTGCGCAGCGTGCCGGCGGCCCTGTACAAGGCCATGGGCGGCTTCGCCACCAACGGCATCAACATGACCAAGCTGGAAAGCTACATGGTGGGTGGCCGCTTCGCCTCCACCCAGTTCTATGCCGATGTGGAAGGCCATCCCGAGGATCGCCCCCTGCGCCTGGCGCTGGAGGAACTGGACTTCTTCGCCCGCGAACTGAAGATCCTGGGGGTCTATCCCGCCCACCCCTTCCGGACCGAAAGCAGCCAGCAGGACGACGGGCAGGATTAGTCTGACATCGGGACCGATATCATGGCCTTGCTGTTCGTGTCCGCCCATGATCATGCCGCCGACTGGGCGGCGGAGCTGAACGCCCAGCTTCCGGACATCGAGGTCCGGGTGTGGCCGGATGGCATGGGCGACCCGGCGGAAATCGACACCGCCCTGGTGTGGAAGCCGCCGGCGGGACTGCTGGCCAGCCTGCCCAACCTGAAAGTCATCTTCTCGCTGGGCGCCGGGGTGGACGCCCTGCTGGCCGATCCCACCCTGCCCGACCTGCCGCTGGTGCGCATGGTGGAGCCGGGCCTGACCGAGGGCATGACCGAGTATGTCTGCCTGCATGTCCTGCGCTGGCACCGTGACGCCCCCCTGTTCGAGGCGCAGCAGCGCGACATCGTCTGGCAGCAGCTGACCCACCAGCCTCTGGCGCGGGAGCGCCGGGTGGGCATCCTGGGCCTTGGCGCCCTGGGCAGCGACGCCGCGCGGGCGCTGAAGGCCCTGCGTTTCGACGTGGCGGGCTGGAGCCGTTCCCCCAAGGACCTCGACGGCATCACCACATACCACGGCGCCGATGGCCTGGCGCCCTTCCTGGCACGCACCGATATCCTGGTCTGCCTGCTGCCCCTGACGCCGGACACGGAAGATATCCTGGACGCCGGCCTCTTCGCCCAACTGCCCCGGGGCGCCGTCGTCATCAACGCCGCCCGCGGGCGGCACCTGGTGGAACAGGACCTGCTGGCGGCGCTGGACGGCGGCCACCTGGCCGGCGCCACCCTGGACGTCTTCCGCACCGAGCCGCTGCCGCGCGACCACCCTTTCTGGACCCACCCGAAAGTGACCGTCACCCCCCACGTGGCGGCCATCACCCAGGCGCGCACGGCGGTGGAACAGGTGGTGGGCGGACTGAAGCGGCTGGCCGCCGGCCAAGCGCTGGTCAACCTGGTGGACCGCCAGCGCGGCTACTGACACCAAGACGGAGAGGGCGGCATGAGCGAGGGCGGTTCCGGCAGGGCTTAGCCGCATGCCGCCCGGCGTCTGACCTTCCTCCGCGTCAGCAGCCTTCCGAAAGATCGGTCAGGGCGTTGATGTCCACCAGTTCCACCATCTGGTCGGGCAACAGCCGGATGAGGCGGCTGGTCTTGAGCCGGGTGAAGGCGCGGGACACGGTTTCCATGGTCAACCCCAGGAAATCCGCGATGTCGGTGCGGGTCATGGGCAGCGAAATGCGGCAATGGTCCTCCGGCTCGACCATCTTCCGCCGGGCTTGGCTCAGCAGGAAGCTGGCCAGCCGCTCGGGCGCCGTCTTGCGGCCCAGCAGCAGCATCTGCTCTTGGGCGATCTGCAGTTCCGTCGCGGTGACGGCCAGCAGGCGCCGGCGCAACTCGAAGTCCCGTTCCAGCAGCCCATCGAATTGCGTGCGGGACAGACGGCGCAGGGTTACGGGGATGACGGCCTCGGCGGAATACAGAAAGGTGCCGGTCTGCGCCAGGCCCAGCATGTCGCCGGGCTGCAGGAACCCCACGATCTGCCGCCGGCCATCCGCCATCATCCTCGATATCCGGACCATGCCGGAGGTGACGATGCGAACGCTGCTGGCGGGGTCGCCCTCGGAGAAGATCACCTGGTCGCGAGCATAGGCGCATGCCTCATCCCCCCAGGGGAGAAGCGGACCGGACGGCGTGGACCGTCCGGATGGCAACGCCAGGGCGTTGAAAATGGCGGGGCTGGGGGCGATGGCAGGGGCGTTGGCGAGCGAAGGTGTCATCTGTGGCTCCCGTTTTTGCGGGCTGTCCAGCAGCCCCTCGTCATTCCGTGCCGCGACGTTAGCGCCCTGCCGCGTGCATGGTCAGTTCGGTCTTCTACCTACGTAAAACCCCGTATATGCGTAAAACCCCGTATGCGGACCACCGGCCCTGGCGGGATTCGGGCAGGCGGGAATACGCGCACCCTCCATCGGCGGAGGGCGCCAACGAACCACAGATGGCCAGTGAGCCACAGCCAGTGAGCCACAGATGGAAGGGTGTCGTCAGGGGTGGTCGGCAGGCGCGGTCAGCCGCCGCAATTCATCCACCAGCCGGCTGGTATCCACCGGCTTTTCCAGGAAGGCGGCGACGCCGGCCCTGGTGGCGCGATCCCGTGTCTCCGCCTCCACATTGGCGGACATCATGAGGACGGGCAGCCCGCCCAGCGCCGCGCCATGCCGTTCCACGAAATCAATGCCGGTCATCTCCGGCATGTGCTGGTCAAGCACCAGGCATCCGCCGGTACCGTCGAAGGCGGCGACGAAATCCTGGCAGGAGGCATAGAGGTCAACCTCAAAGCCATAGAGCCGCAGCAGGAACTTCAGGGAATCCCGGACGGACTGGTCATCATCGACGACATAGACCCGTCCTGGCGCGGTCTCGGCCACTCAAACCTCCTAGAGCGAGATGCGATCACCTGTGATCGCATCTCGCTCGTAATCTGTTCATGATAGAGCGGAACGCGATCAGGTGATTCCACCTGATCGCGTTCCGCTCTAGGGCGCAGGGCCACCAGCAGCGGAATGATGCCGGCTCTGTCGACTGATCAAAGTTTAGGAGGTCGGCGGGCCAGGGGTAATAAGGGTTTTCCCGTATATTCGCCGGGTTTGATGCGGATCAGCCCGGCCCCGGGCGGATGCCGGCCGCGAGCGCCAGGCGCACCAGGTGGGACAGGCTGCTGGCGCGCATCTTCTCCATCACCCGGGCACGGTGTATCTCCACCGTCCGGGGACTGATGGACAGATCGAAGGCGATGATCTTGTTGGGCTTGCCGTCGACCAGGCCGCGCAGCACATCCAATTCCCGCGCCGTCAACGTGTCCAGGAGTGCCTGCATCTCGGGGGACGGCGCCCCCTCGGCCAGTCCCGCCGGAGACGGGAGCGGGGCATTGGCGACGGCGGGCGGGCGCGACAAGGCCGCCTGGATGGAGGACAGCAACGTCTCCTCCTCGAATGGCTTCTCGATGAAATCCACCGCCCCGGCCTTCATCGCGGCCACCGCCAGGGGCACGTCGCCATGGCCGGTCATGACGATGACCGGAAGACCGACCCCCGCCGAGACCAATCTTTCCTGGACCTCCAGCCCGGTCAGCTCCGGCATGCGCACGTCCACCACCAGACAGGCGCAGCGCGACGGCGCGTCCGAGGACAGGAAATCCAGCGGCGAGGAGAAGGCCTCCACCTGATAGCCCGACGCCAGCAACAAAAACCGCAGGGAGTCGCGGACCGCGGCATCGTCATCCAGGACGGCGATGATGGGATCAAACGCCATCAGTGCCCTCCGTCTCCGAAACAAGCGGCAGCGTGAAGCGGAAGGTGGCCCCGCCGCGCTCGTTTCGTTCCGGCCATAACCGGCCGCCATGGGCCTCGATGATGGACCGGCTGATCGACAGGCCGACGCCCATGCCGCGTTCCTTGCCGGAGACGAAGGGCTGGAACAGCCGGGCCATGACCGCGTCATCCAGCCCATGGCCGGTATCGGCCACAGCGACCTCCATGAACCCCTCCGCGTCAGAAGCCGCCGTGATGGATAGAACCCGCTCCGGCCGGCCGCTCATCGCCTCCACGGCGTTGCGGATGAGGTTGAGCAACACCTGTTGAATCTGGATCTTGTCGATGACCGCGCGACGCTCCTGCCGCTGCAGCCGCAACTCGATCCGCACGCCGCTGTCCCTGGCGCCGACCAAGGCCAGGGCCGCCGCCTCCTCAATGACGCCATCCAGGCTTTCCATCCGCCTGTCGGTACCGCCCTTGGCGATGAAATCGCGCAGGCGCCGGATGATCTGACCGGCCCGCAGCGCCTGTTCGGAAGCCTTTTCCATGGCCTCGCGGGCCAGGGGCATGTCGGTCCCCTCCGGCCGTTCCAGCAGCCGCAGGGACGCCTTGATGTAATTGACCACGGCCGTCAGCGGCTGGTTCAGTTCATGGGCCAGCGCCGACGCCAACTGGCCCATGACGCTGACCCGGCTGACGTGCAGAAGCTCCGCCTGAATCTGCTGAAGCCGCCGTTCCACCGCCTGGTGCTCCGACAGGTCATGAACGAAGCCGGTGAACAGACGCTCGCCCTCCAGATCCACCGCCCCCACCGCCAGCTCCATGGGAAAGACGGAACCATCCCGCCGCTGGCCGGACACGATGCGGCCCACGCCGATGATCCGCTTCTCCCCCGTGGCCAGGTAGCGGGCGATGTACTGGTCATGCTGTTCCCGATAGGGCGAGGGCATCAGGATGCTGACGTTACGGTCCACCACCTCGGCCTCGGCATACCCGAACAGACGCTGGGCGGCCGGGCTGAAGGAACGGATCAGTCCCTGCCCGTCGATGACGATCAAGGCGTCCGGGATCGTCTCGATGATGGAGGCCAGACGCGCCTCGCGGTTGCGCAGCGCCTGCTCCGCCGCCTGCCGGTCGCTGATGTCGCGAATGATGCCGATATAGGCGGGGGGGGCATCCTGCTGCTGCGCCTCGCCCACCGACAGCTCCATGGGGAAGGTGGTCCCGTCCCGCCGCAACCCCGTGACCTCACGGCCGATCCCGATGATCCGCCGCTCACCCGTGGCGCGATACCGGGCCAGATACTGGTCGTGCTCTTCCTGATAAGGCGCCGGCATCAGCAGCTTGATGTTACGGCCGATGACCTCCCCCGCCGTCCAGCCGAAGAGGCTTTCGCAGGCGGGATTGAAGGATTGGATCGTGCCCTGGCCATCAATGACGATCACGCCGTCAGGGAGGGTATCCACCAGCGCGCGGAAATGGGGTGAGAGCAAGGTGTCCTCCGCCACGGACGGCATATGCTCCCGCCCGAACGGTTCACACACTGATCCACTTCAGCGTCAATTCAAAGGGTTGAAATACCTCCCTCCCCACACCCAGATGGCGGATGCCAAGCAATCGGCGGCCCTCAGGCCCCCAGCCGCTTCACCGCGCTGACGCCCTTGCCCGCCGCGGCGCGGGCCAGAACGTCGGCCAGGGGCTCGCGGACCGTCGCCATATGGTGGGCGTTGGCGTGCACCAGGTGGGTCTCATCGGCCATGATGCCGACATGACCGGGGAAGAACACCAGGTCGCCGCGCTGGTAGGCGTGGCCGGCGCCATCGGCCGACACCAGGGTGCCAAGGGCGGCCTGCTGCTGGTCGCTGTCGCGCGGACAGGCCAGGCCCGCGGCGTCCAGCGCCAACTGGATGAGGCCGGAGCAGTCGATGCCCACGCTGGTTCGGCCGCCCCAGAGGTAGGGCGTGCCCAACAGGCGCAGGGCCGTGTCCACCGGATCGGCCTTCACCGCCCCGATTTCCGCCACATGCACCAGGGGGACCCAGCCGCCGCCGGCGACACCGGCGAAGCCGCCGTCGATCTCCACCACGCACAAGGGCGCGCCCAGGCTGATCATGTCCAGGGGCGGGGTCTTCAGGTCGGGCTCGGGGTGGAAGAAGCTGCGCAGGGCCGTCAGCTTGTGCGTCGGTTCGGCCAGTTCGTCATCCAGCGCTTCCAGCTGCAGATAGCCGACATAGCCGTCCGTGGCGTTCTGGCCCCAGACCCAGCCGTCCTTCTCCTCGAACACCGTGAACACCTCACCGAACAGCAGCTGGCTGGACTGGCGGGCGGTGAAGGACGGCTCCTCCTTCAAGGTGACGTAGCCGGCGCGCACCTGGCACGGCACCCCGTCGACATAGCGCTCGGCCGTCACCTTGCCATAGAGATGGGCGGAGGCGAGATCGGAACGGTAAGGGTTCACGCGCGGGTCTAAAGCCGGCGTGTTCTTGGGCTTGGACGACATCTCACATCATACCGGTGCTGAAACCGGCTCCGAAGCTGGCGGCGCGGCGGCAGGCGCACCGGGGGGGGAAGCGGGGGCGGACCGCGAGGCGGCCAGCCGTGCGCCGTCCAGTGCACCCTGCACGGCACCGGCGTCAATCACCATCTGCCCGAATTCATGCAGAAACACCGAGCCCTTGACCGTGCGCTGGACCAGGACGTTGCGCCTATCCTCCGCGTCGCGCTTGCGCTTGGTGAAGCCCAGGCGGCCCAGCCGGTCCAGCGCGCGGGTGATGGCGGGCTTGGACACGGCAAGCGTCGCCGCCAGGCCGCGGACGGTGTGGGGGGGCGGCGTCATGTAGACGGTCAGCAAGAGGGCCAGCTGACGGGCCGAGAGGTCCGGGCTGGCGGCCCGCACACTGGCCACCAGCGCGCCGCGCCAAAGTTCCAGGGCTTCGAGATTACGCGACATGCTGCCCCCCGCATCCGGAAACGTTCATCCGGCCGAACTGTTGTTCCGGCAGCGTATCGGGCCCGCCGCAACTTTTCGGAAGTGTGCCGAAAGTCCCGCCCAGCGGCAAGGGCCTGCCACCCCATTCGGGGTAGCAGTTGGCGCATCTGCGCATTTTCTCTCTGCGGACAGGCAACAGGAGCATCGTCCGGGTCCCGGCGCTTGCTGGGCTATATCCAGGAAGGGACCACATCTTTTAGGCCGTCATCTGGCAGAAGCGTTCAGTCTTGAGAAACAACAACTAATGTTCTAAGCTTGCCTCTCCTTCTCCAAAATAGGTAAAGAGATAAAATGCGAAATCTTATAAATATATTTTTCATTTCTGCCATAACTTTAATCCTTACCCTTACATCTGCGCAGGCAGAAGTGTACACGGGAAAAATAACTCAGATGTTTGCTGCCGGCCCAGGAAATTACGCACTTCGTGTGTATTTGGATAGCGTCAACTCCAATATGTGCCAATATGCCTTTATTTACATCAACGCAGATGATGGCAATTACCAAGTCTACTCTTCGCTTTTGATGTCAAGTTGGGTCGCCGGCAAGACAATCGAGGCGACCATCACAAAAGACAGCCAGGGCTTCTGCCACATCGTGGAGTTCTACGCTCGGTGATACCTACACCATCCGTGCCCATGGTCCAGCGCATCTGACCGGCGCACCGGACCATGGAACGGGACATTCGAATGATGGCTCAAGCCTTGGGGAAGCGCCGGCTCAGCATGGCAAAGGTCGCGCGCAAGCCCATGGCCTCGCCGCCTTCGGGCCGCCCGGGGCGGGTGGTGGTGTTCCAGGCCATCAGGTCGATGTGGGCCCAGGGCGTGCCCTTGCTGACGAAGCGTTCCAGGTAGAGCGCCGCCGTGATGGCGCCGCCATAGCCGCCGCCGGGCGCGTTGTTGAGATCGGCGATCTTGCTGTCCAGCTGCTTGGCGTAGCCCTGCCACAGCGGCAGGCGCCAGAGGGGGTCGCCCGTCTCCTTGGCGCCGGCCAGGATGTCGTCGGCCAACTGGTCGTCATTGGCGAACAAGGCCGGCAGGTCGGTGCCCAGGGCGACGCGGGCCGCCCCGGTCAGGGTGGCGAAGTCCAGGATCAGGGCCGGCTTGGCGCTGTCGGCCTCGGCCAAGGCGTCGCACAGGATCAGGCGCCCCTCGGCATCGGTGTTGCCGATTTCCACCGTCAGGCCCTTGCGGGTGGTGATGATGTCCATGGGGCGGAAGGCGTTGCCGGCAATGGCGTTCTCCACCGCCGGCACCAGCACGCGCAGGCGCACCGGCAGCTTGGCCGCCATCACCAGGCGCGCCAGGCCCAGCACGTGGGCGGCCCCGCCCATGTCCTTCTTCATCAGCAGCATGCCGCCGGCCGCCTTGATGTCCAGGCCACCACTGTCGAAGCAGACGCCCTTGCCCACCAGGCAGACCAGCGGCTGGGCCGCGTCACCCCAGGTGAGGTCGATGAAATGCGGCGGCTTGGCCGCCGCCCGGCCGACGGCGTGGACGGTGGGATAGTTCCGGGCCAGCAGGTCGTCGCCGACGATGACGGAGACGTCGGCACCGAACTCGTCCGCCAACGCCCGCGCGGCGGCGGCCAGGTCGGCCGGCCCCATGTCCTCCGCGGGGGTGTTGATCAGGTCGCGCACCAGGGTGACGGCGCGGGCCATGCTGTCCACGGCCTCGGCGTCGGCCGCCGCCGGCAGCACCAGGCGTGGCAGCTCCTTGGCCGCCTTGCGGTAGCGGGTGAAGCGGTAGCTGGCCAGCGCCCAGCCGGTGGCCGCCGCCGTGGCCTGCGCCGGCGTCAGGCTGTCGTCCAGGGCGTAGCTGGCCTGCCCCTTCCCGGCCGGCAGGGTGGTGGGCAGTCCGGCGAAGCTCCACAGATCCAAGGTCTCGCCCACGCCCACCAGCACGCGGTCCAGCCGCCCATCGGCTGCGGGCAGCAGGGATGTCGTGCCCGGCTCGGCGGTGAATCCTGTGCTGCGCACCCAGGCGGACGTGGCGGCCGGGGCCGTTTCCAGCCAGGCGTCCAGCCCCTCCTTGCGCACGGGGACCAGGGTGACGGTATCGGCGGCCTTCTCGGCCAGGAAGCAGGGCAGCACGGGGGCGAACCTTTCGGGATTCGGAAAGACAGGTCGGCAGGGTTCCACATCCGCCGTCATGTTTCAAACATGGTGGCGTCACACGGGGGGCGGGACGCCCCATTGGCCCCCATTGGCAAGACCCGGGGCGCCCGTTAACCTTCCGTCCCCCGCCTGATACCGGAGCCCCGCCCCATGACCGCCGACCTGACCCTGATCCTGGGCAGCAAGACCTATTCCTCCTGGTCGTTGCGCCCCTATCTGGCGCTGCGCCATGCCGGCCTGGAGTTCGCGGAGGTGGTGATCCCCCTGCGCCAGGCGGACAGCAAGGCGCGCATGCTGGCCCACAGCCCGGCGGGCAAGGTGCCGGCGCTGGTTCACCACACGGGTGACCGCGACGTCACGGTGTGGGACAGCCTGGCCATCTGCGAATACGCGGCCGAGCTGGCGCCCGACGCCCATCTGTGGCCACAGGACCGGGCCGCGCGGGCGCACGCGCGTTCCGTCAGCGCGGAAATGCACTCCGGCTTCATGGACATGCGCCGCACCCTGTTCATGGACCTGGCGCGCACCATCGACCGGCCGGAACGCCTGGCCAAGGCCGCCGGGGACATCGCGCGGATCGAGGTGCTGTGGGCCGATTGCCTGAAACGGTATGGTGGCCCCTTCCTGTTCGGCGCCTTCACCATCGCCGACGCCATGTACGCGCCGGTGGTCACCCGCTTCCAGACCTGGAAGGTGCCGCTGACCGAAGCCTCGGCGGCTTACGTCGCCGCCATCGAGGGCCTGCCCGCCCTGCGGGACTGGCGCGCGGCGGCGGCGCAAGAGACCCTGGTGCTGGACATGCTGCTGGATTAACCCGACGTCGCCAGGGTGACGTCGAAGCCCTGCTCCCGGTAGTAGCGGGCGGCGCCGGGGTGCAGGGGCACGGCCAGGCCGGTCAGCGCCGCCTCCTTGCGGATGCTGTCGCCGCGCGGGTGGCCCGCCACCAGCAGGCGGTGGGTGTTGGGGTGCCACAGGGCCTTGACGATGCCGTAGGCCAGCTCGTCCGGCAGGGCGGTGGTGGCCAGCCACTGGGCGCCCACGCCCAGGGTCTTGGTTTCCGGCACGCCGACATAGGCGCCGTCGCCCCCGATCATGGTCTCGGTGAACAGCGGCAGGCCCGGGCTGAGGCGCGGCAGGCGGGAATCGATGATGGAGATCAGGCGCACCGGCAGGCGTGCCGCCACGTCGGCCACCGCCGGCAGGGGATAGCCGCCGATGATGAAAAAGGCGTCCAGCTGGCCCGAGGCCAGCCGATCCCCCGCCGTGCCGGGGTTGAGGTAGAAGGGCTGCACCGTCTTTTCCGACAGGTCGTGCGCCTGCAGGATCAGCAGCGCCGTGGGCAGGGTGCCGGAGCCCTTCTCCCCCAGGGCGACGCGCCGGCCCTTGAGGTCGTTCACCGTCTTGATCGGGCTGTCGCCGCGCACCACCAGGTGCACCGTCTCGCTGTACAGGTTGGCCAGGGCCCGCAGTTCGGTGAAGGGCGGCTTGCCGGCATAGGGCCCCTTGGCCTTGTAGGCCAGGAAGCCGATGTCGGCCTGCACCAGCCCCGTCTCATAGCGGGCGGTGCGCAGCGCCTCGACATTCTCCACCGCGCCCGATGTGGTCTGGGCCACGGCGATGACGCCGGGCACACCACAGCTGCCGCCCCGGTCGCAGCCGGGGCTGCCCGGTGGGTTGCTGATGGCGTTGGCCAGGATGCCGCCGATGGGGAAGTACGTGCCGCCGGCGGTGCCGGTGCCGATGGTCAGGAAGCGGATGGATTCGGCGCGGGGGCCATGACCACCCCCGCCCCAGCCCAAACCCGCCGCCGCCAGCACACCCACGGACCCCACCAGCACCTGACGGCGCGAAAGGGGCGCCTGCGGCAGGGGGGTGGCCTGGGTGAGGACATCCGCACGGCCCTTCCCTGATAACGGGCGCGGGGGCCGGGTATGGGGGGCCTCAGACACGGGGGGAATATCCTTCGACGGACCGCGCGGCGGCCCCGGGCGACAGGGCGCGCTCGCGCAATTATTATCGCGCCAACCCCATCTTGCGCGCAACGTTTGAATGCCACGCTGGCGCGGTGGGGACCGGGGGTGGGATCAGGGAACGACGAGTCGCAGCGCGCGGCGGAGCAGGCGCGCCCGGTCCTGGAACACGCGTAGCCGCACCTTGAAGTTTTCCGGCGTCGGCTGGTAATGCATGACGATGGCCAGCCGGTCCAGGCCGCCATCCGCCCCTTGGAAGGGCAGGCCCAGGCGGGGGACATGGTACATCACGCCCTCATCCGTGCCGATCTGGTCCTGGCCAAAGATGGGCTGGGCATCGCGCACGATGGCGGCCTGAAAACCCAGCGCCGCCTCCAGCATGTCCGGTGGATAGAACTCATCGAAATAGTGGCCCGTGGGGTCGGTGCCGGCGGCCAGTGCCGACAAGGAACCACAGAACACCACCCGCACCCTGCCGTCGGCGCGGAAGGCCGTGGTCACCGCCAGATAAGGCAGGAAGCTGGCGGGCACGGCCGTCAGGTCCAGCGCGCTGGACGGCGGGGGCACAACACCCCCACCCAGCCCCCGCCACCATGCGTAGGCATGGGTGATGGGGCCGTCGGGCAAATCGCGGGCATGGATGACGCCCGCGATATCCGGCAGGGGATCGGAGGCTTTCAACGGCATGGTGATTTGACCATAGCGGCAGGACGGGTCAACCGCCAGCCACTAGAGCGGCATGCCTGGTACACCTTTACGGTCATGGATGGCCGATCTTGAAACTTTACGGTGCCGTGCGTACCCCCGTTCCGCCCGGATGAGGCCCCCGCCCCATCGCGCGGAAGCGCTGGAACAACGCGGGGGGAGCCAGCCGGCGGCGGGGACGGGGACATGCCCGCGCCCGCCACCGGCGCCGTCTCACTTCGCGTTCATGCGCACGGCACCGTCCAGGCGGATGGTCTCGCCGTTCAGCATGACGTTTTGGCAGATGGTCAGCGCCAGGTCCGCGTATTCCTCGGGCTTGCCCAGACGCTTGGGGAAGGGGATGGAGGCCGCCAGGCTGTCCTGCACCTCCTGGGTGAAGCCGGCCACCATGGGCGTCCAGAAAATGCCGGGGGCGATGGTCATGACGCGCACGCCGACACGGGCCAGTTCGCGGGCGATGGGCAGGGCCATGGCGTGCACGCCGCCCTTGGAGGCGCTGTAGGCCGCCTGTCCCACCTGGCCGTCGAAGGCGGCGACGGAGGCGGTGTTGATGATGACGCCGCGCTCGCCATCCGCCAACGGATCAAGCGCGCTCATGTCGCTGGCCGCGAGGCGCAGGATGTTGAAGGTGCCGATCAGGTTGATCTCGATGACCTTGCGGAAGGCGTCCAGGGCCAGCGGGCCCTCACGGCCCAACACGCGGCCAGCGGTGGCCACACCGGCGCAGTTCACGGCGATGCGGGCGGCGCCATGGGCTTCGCGCGCGGCGGCGATGGCGGCGGCGGCGCTGTCGGCGCTGGTCACGTCGCAGCTGAACGCCCGGCCGCCGATCTCGGCGGCGACCGCCTCGGCCGCAGCCAGGTTGACGTCCAGCAAGGCGACCTTGGCGCCCTCAGCCGCCAGCCGGCGCGCCGTGGCGGCGCCCAGACCCGACCCACCACCGGTGATGATGGCGGCAACACCCTGAACCTGCATGCTTCTCCCCTTTTTTCCGAAGGTCGATGATAGCCGGGCCGGCCGCAACACCGGCCCCGTTGCCGTCTTTCTTGCAAGGATGGCCGCCCGAGTCCAGGGGACACCCGGTCGGCCGCCCGTGTGTCGGACGGGCACCCAGCCGCCCCACATATCGCGAAGGTTGAATATTTTTCGAACAACTGTATACGCTGCGTGCAGTCGCCCCTGGGGAGGGGCCAGATCGGGGGGCAATCCATGCGTGGGTCCAACGCGCGGCGGGCGGCGGTGGCGGCCGCATTGGGTTTGGCGGTGATCCTGGCCGGAGGCGCGGCGGGTACGGCGCGGGCGCAGACGACGGCGGTGCCCCCCGCCGTCGTGCGGCTGATGGACCAGAACTGGCCGCAATCCGTGCGCCAAGGCTTCTACACCACCAGCCAGGGCTCGCAGCTGATGCTGTACAGCTGGTTCAAGGCGCTGGAGCGGCCCGGCACGACCGAGCTGTTCGCCGCCGACCGGCTGGCCCGCTTCGGCTATCTACCCAACGAGGTCTCGGCCGAGAACCCGGAGGGCCTGCCCGTCGGCTTCGCCCTGGACCGGGGCACCGGCCCAACCTATGTCGGCATGACCTGCGCCGCCTGCCACACCGGGCAGATGACCTACCAGGGAACCGCCCTGCGTGTGGACGGCGGCCCGGCCGACGCCGATTTCCAGGGCTTCCTGGTGGAGATGTCGGCGACCCTGGCCGAAACGGTGGCCGACGGCCCCAAGTTCAACCGATTCGCCGCCCGGGTGGCCAAGAATGGGGGGGAGACCGACAGGAACGTCCTCAAGGCCAACCTGACGGCCTTCGCCGCCGCCTGGGGCCAATTCTTCGGCGCGGCGCTGGACGGCCAGTCCTGGGGCCCGGCGCGGCTGGACGCCTTCAGCATGATCTTCAACCGCCTGACCGGCCTGGATTTCAGGGTGCCGGCCAACGTGTTGCCGGCGCATGCCCCGGTCAGCTACCCCTTCCTGTGGAACGCCCATCAGCAGGACGCGGTGCAGTGGAACCTGTCGGCGCCCAACGGCAACTACATCAAGGCGCTGACCCGCAACACGGGTGAGGTGCTGGGCGTGTTCGGCGCCCTGAACGTCTGCGTCGCCGGCAAGGACATCGCCGGCAAGGCCTGCCCGGGCGACCGGCGGCGCTTCGCCTCCAAGCTGTTCCCCCACATCCCCTTCTACGACACCTCGGTCAGCGTGCCGGGCCTGATGAAGCTGGAATGGGCCATCACCCAGCTGGCGCCGCCCGCCTGGCCGTCCACCGTCTTCGGCCCGGTGGATTCGGGCAAGGCGGAAGAGGGCCGCCAGCTGTTCAACGAGGTCTGCGCCGACTGCCACCACATGACCCAGGCGGCGCTGAGCCAGGACGTCTGGCCGGTGATGGACCAGCGGCCAACCGACACCGACCCCACCATGTATCGCAACGCCAAGCGCTGGGCCCAGACCGGCCCGCTGAACGGCACCCGCGCCCTGCTGTTCGATGACCAGGGATCGGTCAGCATCGGCGACATGCCGGCGAATGCCGAGGCTGTCAGCGTCCTGACCGACGGCGTCATCGGCAGCATCGTCGACGGCCTGCTGAACCAGAAGGGCGGGAAGCTGAACCACGACGATTACGCCAATCTGGGCCTGACGCCGTTGAGCCTGCTGAAACTGGCCATCGACCAGAAGACCGGCGCCATGAACGACGTGGAGAAGGCCACGGGCCCCGCCTTCAAGACAGTGCCGCCGGCGGGCCCACCGGCGCACCGGACGTCCTGTGTCACCAGCGACGGCGCGGCGGGCGACCAGACGCCGCCTGTCTATGAGGCGCGGCCCCTGTTCGGCATCTGGGCCACCGGCCCCTATCTGCACAATGGCTCCGTCCCCACCCTGTGGGGCGTCCTGAAGTCATCCGCGCGGCCCGCCGCCTTCACCGTCGGCGCCCGCGAGTTCGACCCCGTGCGGGTGGGTCACGTCAGCGCCCTGGGCACGCCCGGCACCTGGGTCTACGACACCCGCCTACCCGGCAACTGCAACTACGGCCACGACGATTACCGCCGGGCCGACGGCAGCGAACTGACCGATGAGCAGCTGTGGGCGGTGCTGGAGTTCCTGAAGATGCTGACCACCAAGGACCAGCTGTGGAAGAGCGTCTATTAGAGGATCGCGTCCTTGCCACCACGCCGCATCAACCAAAAGACCTGAGGTGTCACTTCAGCTGGGGTCTTCGATAAAGGCGATCAGGGGTGCCCAGTCCTGGCGCAGGTCGGCCAGGCGCTTGGCCTTCTGGTCGAACAGGGTCAGGCCGGCGGCGGCCGCGTCCGGATAGGCCTGGCTGTCGCGCAGGCGGGTGACGACGCGGTGGCCCACCGTGCCCAGGAAGGTGTCCAGCCGGTCGGCGGCGCGGGTGCGGGCGCGGACGCGGTTGCCCACCACCGCCACCGCCTTGCGGCTTTTGCGGATGGGCTTCAGCTCCTCCAGCCTCTTGAGGAAACGTTCCGTCGCCTGCTCGTCAAAGGCGCCGGGCAGCAGGGGCAGGACCACCACGTCGGCCTCCGCCACCAGCTGTTCCACGTCCTTGGCCTTCAGGGCGGCCGGGGCGTCGATGATCAGCACCTCGGTGCCCTTGGGCACGCTGCCGATCTCCCGCGTCCAGTCCAACGCCGCGATCACCGTCGCCGTCACCGGTCGGCGGGCCAGCCAGCCCAGCGAAGATTTCTGCCGGTCGACATCGGCCAGCACGGTCTGCCTGCCGGTGGCGGCGAAGGCGGCGGCCAGATGGGTGGCGACCGTGGTCTTGCCCACACCGCCCTTGATGTTGGCCACGAGGATGGAAAGCATGAGGCACTGAATCCTTAGAGCTACGGCGAAAAGGGGTCAGGACGGCGGGTGCGGCCAGTGGTCGGCCGGCGTCCAGAAGGGATCGGCGTCCAGGAAGTCCTCCACCGCGCGGCAGAGCGCCTCCTCACCCACCGCCATGTGGGCGGCATGCCAGCCCAGCACCAGGCCCGCCCCCATGTCCCAGCCGGCGGGCGCCGCGTCCCGGGCGGCGGCCAGGTCGGCCCGCAGCGCCCGGATCAGGCCATCCATGGTGGCGACGTCGTTCAGGTGCCCCAGGCCGTCCTGCAAGGCGGACAGGCGGTCGACATAGCGGCGCACGCCTTTCTGCGGATACAGGCAGCGGAAGAAGTCCACGGCGTAGCGCAGCTTTTTCAGCGCGATGCGCAGGCCGTGGCGGGCCGGCGCGTCCAGGCGGGCGAAATGGCGGCCGCGCTTGGCGGCACGGTGGCGCAGGCGGGTCAGCACGGCATCGGCGAAGGGCGGCAGCGGCTGGCCCAGCCAGGCCAGGCGATCGGCCGGGGCGTCATCGCGCCAGCACCGCCCGTCCACCCAGCGCCCCAGGGTGAGCAGCAGTTCGGTATAGGTCGGCCCCGACACGGCGGCGCGCGCGGCGACATGGCCCCGGCCCCGGGCGCCGTGCGCCGCGACGGCCAGCGCGTCCAGGCTCTCCTGCTCCGGCATCGCCGTCGTCACCGGCACCAGCAGTTCCTCCAGGAAAACATCCCAGGACCGGGCGGGGCCCACGGCGTCGGCCAGGCCCTTCAGCGCCACCTTCAGACCGGCGCTCTGGGCCGGCGGCAGGATGGCCTTGAACAGCGTGAGGGCGGAGCGGAGGCGCCGCACCGCCACCCGCAACTGGTGCACGCCCGAGGGATCGCCCGCCAGCACCGCCGCCTCGTTGGCCGCCATATGCCGCAGGCAGGCGCGGGCCACTCCGGCCAGTGCCGCCTCCACCGTGTCATCGGGGCTGAATTCGATGGCGGCGGCCTTCACCGCCTTGACTGGCGCCGCCTCCCCCCGCGCCAGGGCGTAGCCCCGCTCGGCCTTGGTGCGCAGCTCGATGCGCAGGGGGACGGTGCGATGCAGGGCCAGCGCCAGGTCATACAGCACGCGACGGTCATGGCCGGCCGACAGCTCCAGCTCCAGCTCCGCGATCGGCTCCTCCCGCCCGTCGGCGGCGCGGGTGACACCCTGGTCCACCGCGACCTCCACCACCAGGCCGGCGGCCAAGGGCACGGCGCGGATCCACCGCTTCACCTCATTGCTGAACACCGGCGCCAGGCGGCGCAGGTCCACGCCATCCAGCAATGCCTGGGCGTCGGCGTCGGTGAAGGCCTGGGGCACCAGATGGCCATCCGGCGCCGGGATCTCCCATTCCGACCGGGCCAGCGCCATGCCGTTGCCGGTCGAGGGGCCTTTCAGCGTCTGCAGCACCTTGGTGCCGGAATGGCGCAGCCGCAGGCTGACGCCCCGCGCGGCCAGTTCGCCCTCCGGCGTGTCGAAATAGGTGTTGCGCAGGGTCTTGGTGACGGCGCGGCCCCCCACCAGCGCCGGCGCCGCCTTCAGGCGCGCCAGATGTTCCGGCTTCACGGCCAGCTTCAGTTCGATTTCCTGCGGCGGGGTCACTGGGGCGGAAGCGGGCGTCCCCTCCAGCGCAGGAGCGGGGGGCACGGGGGGCGACGACGGATGGTCAGGCATCAAGGCGGGGGTCCGGCATTGATTGAGGGCAGCGGCCGGCTGGGCGCCCCCGTGACCACCAACGCTATAGGACCCCCCGGGCGGCGACAATATGGTGAATGGTTAAACTTTCGGGCGGAGTCCGTCACAGATGGCCGTGACGGACGATGGCCAGGTTGATGGCCAGGTGCAGCACCACCATCAGCACGAACCACAGGGTGCGAGCGGCGGGGTAGGTCGCCCGCACCGCCCACAGCTGGCCGAACGACAAGGCCACGTGCAGCAGGCTGGGCACGGAGCGGGCGACCAGCACCGTGCCCAGGGCCAGCAGCGGGGGGAAGCCCAGGCTGAGGCAGTGGGCGTTGCCGGCGGCGCACAGGGGCAGGACACCCCGGGCCAGCGCCCATACCGCCACCCCCAATTCCCAGGCGGACCAGGCGTAGCCGGCGCTGACCGCCGCCCGGGCGTTCCGGTGGCTCAAGGACAGCAACAGGTAGCGCCCCGCCTCCTCCACCGCTGCCCCCAGGATCAGCAGGGCGGTGACCGGCCCGACATGGCCGCTGGCCAAGCCCAGGACGCCCAGGTCGCGGCCCGCCCATTCCTCCATGGCGGTCACGCCGGGCAGGACCAGCAGGCCGGCCGCCAGCACCCGCCCCTCCAGCAGGCCGCGGCGCACGAGCACCAGGGTGAGCAGCGCCAGCAGGATCAGGAAACCGATGTAGTAGATCACGGGTACGCGCTCCCCTATGGCTTCATGCCCTTCCCATCCGCCTTTCGGCCAGACTGGTGTAGCGGGCCGGCTTGTGCGGTTGCAACAGGGTCCCGCCTATGCTTCCTTGGCCCGTCTCACGCTTTTTCCATTTCAGGGCCGGGAACCGACGCCATGACTTTCAAGACCCTAGACGATATCGCCCCCGCGAACCGCACCGTCCTGGTCCGCGCCGACCTCAACGTCCCGGTGCAGGACGGCCAGGTGACGGACGCCACGCGCCTGGTCCGTCTGGTGCCGACCCTGAAGGAGCTGGCGTCCAAGGGCGCCAAGGTGGTGGTGCTGTCGCATTTCGGCCGCCCCAAGAACGGCCCGGATACCAAGAACTCCCTGCGCCAGGTGGTGCCGGCCCTGTCGGAAGCCCTGGGCGCGCCGGTGGCCTTCGCCGAGGATTGCATCGGCCCCAAGGCCAAGGAAGCCATCCGCACCCTGGAAAAGGGCCACGTGCTGGTGCTGGAGAACCTGCGCTTCCACACCGGTGAAGAGAAGAACGACCCCGAATTCGCGGCCGAACTGGCCAAGCTGGGCGATCTGTACGTCAACGACGCCTTCTCCGCCGCCCACCGGGCGCACGCCTCGACCGAGGCGCTGGCCCGCCTGCTGCCGGCGGCGGCCGGCCGCCTGATGCAGGCGGAACTGGTGGCCCTGTCCAAGGCCCTGGGCCAACCGCAGCGGCCGGTGGCCGCCGTGGTCGGCGGCGCCAAGATCTCCACCAAGCTGGACCTGCTGCTGAACCTGGTGGGCAAGGTCGACATCCTGGCGCTGGGCGGCGGCATGGCCAACACCTTCCTCTATGCCCAGGGCGTGGACATCGGCGCCTCGCTGGCGGAGAAGGACATGGCCGACCAGGCCCGCGCCATCCTGGCCAAGGCCGAATCCTCCGGCTGCCAGATCCTACTGCCCAAGGACGGCGCGGTCGCCCGCGAGTTCAAGGCCCATGCCGCATCGCGCATCGCCGCCCCTGGCGACATCGCCGCCGATGAGATGATCCTGGACGCCGGCCCCGCCACCGTCGCCTATTACGGTGAGAAGCTGGCCACCGCCAAGACGGTGGTGTGGAACGGCCCCATGGGCGCCTTCGAGATCGAGCCGTTCGACGCCGCCACCAACGCCGTGGCCAAGATCGTGGCCGACCTGACCAAGGCCGGCACCGTCCTGTCCGTGGCCGGCGGCGGCGACACGGTCGCGGCGCTGGAGCATGCCGGCGTGGCCGAGTCCTTCAGCTACATCTCCACCGCCGGCGGCGCCTTCCTGGAATGGCTGGAAGGCAAGGAACTGCCCGGCGTGAAGGCGCTGGAAGTGGCGTAGTGCGGTGGTGCCCTTGGTCGTCACCGATCAAGGGCACCCTCAAACGTCGGGCGCCGCCATCCGGCGGCTTGGCTTCCTCGGTTCAAAGGCGGCGTCAGCGGCCCTATAGCCGGCTGCGTTTAATCGGAACCACAGCCGGCTATAGCTGAGTCTGTCCGCGAGCGGCTTCACGCCCAAAGGCGATTCCACCTTTGGGCGACCCGCTCTAACCAAACCGATGCAGCTTGGCACCGTGCGCCTTGAGCCAGGCCCGGGGCCTGTCCACGTCGCCGGCCAGATCTTCGCACAGGGCCCAGAACTTCGGGCCATGGTTCATTTCCGCCAAATGCGCCACCTCGTGCGCCACGACATAGGCCACGATCTGCGGCGGGGCCAGGATCAGGCGCCAGGAATAGCTGATGCGGCCGGTGGCGGAGCAGCTGCCCCAGCGGCTGCGGGTGTCGCGCACGGTGACAGCACTGGCGCGCAGGCGGGCGCGGGCCGCCGTCTCCGCCGTCAGGGCCGACAGATGGCGGCGGGCCTCCGCCTTCAGGAAATCGGTGACGCGGCGGTTCAGGAACTCCGCCTCCCCGCCCACGCGCAGCTCCGGGCCCGCCGGCCCCTCCACCAGGCGGGCGCCGCCCCGGCGGCCAGGCTCATGGCGGATAGGCGTGGAACGGCCCAGCAGGGGCAGCGCCATGCCGTCGGTGAAGGGCTGCCGCGGCGGCAGGGCCGCCAGGCGGGCGTGCACCCAATCTAGATGGCGGCCGACGAAGCCGGTGATCTCGGCATCGCCCACGCGGGGCGGCACGGTCACGCGCACGGTGTCGGTGGCGGTGTCGACCTTCAGGGACAGGCGCCGGGCGCGGGGGCTGCGCCGCACTTCCACGGGCGCGTCGATACCGGCCACCCGGAGCTGGGTCACCGTGGTCGGCGCCATCGGCACCTTCGCCCTGGTTCTCGGCGCTGGCTTCTTCGGGGCGGCCAGCCCCATGCCGCGCAACAGGCCCATCAACCCCATTGGTCCCGGCCCTCGACATGCTTCGGCGGCCGCACCATCGGCCCGCCGCTGTTCCCTATATAAGGGGTATGGCCACCACGCGCACCCCCATATGCGCGGGCACGCGCTGGGGGCGGCGGTTGAAGCGGGGGCAGCGATGGGGGCCGGCGCCCACAAAAGCGAACCCCCGCGCCGGTCAGGGCCACGGGGGTTCTGTTGGCTTCAGCGAAGCTCAGATAGTCCATCGAGCGATATGCCGGCCAGAAACCGGCATTTAGCTACCGCTATATATGAGGAGCCGTCACACAGCTCATACAGTACGCATCGGTGGAGTCATGATTTGACACACCCTCCTGGTTACGGGCAACACATCGAATACTGAATGCATTCGAAGATTTACCTGATCTGGTGGGTTAATCTGGGTTCTGAACCCTCCTGAGTGCTTCGATAAGACAGATCGTGCACCTGTTACAGTTCGGCGTCAACCCCATTACGCACCTCCTTTCGCCCCCCTTCTGGATAGCTTTTTCCGCCCCGACCGTTGACAGGTCGGGGCCGGCCGCCGCACCGTCGGTGTTACCACGCGCGCGCGAAAGCGGCGCGATAACAAGACCCTGGGAGGGGCCGCCCCCATGACCGCCGACCTGATCCTGGCCATCGACCAGGGTACCACCTCCACCCGCGCCATCCTGTTCGACGGCCGCGGCCGACCTCTCGCCACGGCGCAGCGCGAACTGCGGCAAGACTACCCCGGCGATGGCCAGGTGGAGCATGCGCCGGAGGACATCTGGCGCGACACGGTGGCGGTCTGCCGGGGGGCGGTGGCCAAGGCCGGGGTCGATGCCGCCCGCGTGGCCGCCATCGGCATCACCAACCAGCGCGAGACGACGGTGGTGTGGGACCGGCGCACGGGCGAGGCCTTGCACCCCGCCATCGTCTGGCAGGACCGCCGCACCGCCGGACTGTGCCAGGCCCTGCGGCGCGAGGGGGCGGAGGCCATGGTGCGCCGGCGCACCGGCCTGTTGCTGGATCCCTATTTCTCCGCCACCAAGCTGGCCTGGATCCTGGACACGGTGCCGGGCGCGCGGGGCCGGGCCGAAGCGGGCGACCTGGCCTTCGGCACCATCGACTGCTTCCTGCTGTGGCGCCTGACCGGCGGCCAGGTGCACGCGACCGACGCCACCAACGCCGCCCGCACGCTGCTGTTCAACCTGGAAACCCTGGATTGGGACGAGGAACTGCTGCGCCTGTTCGGCATCCCGGCCTCCATCCTGCCCCGGGTGCTCGACAACAGCGGCCCCTTCGGCATCACCACCGCCGACCTGCTGGGCCGCCCCATCCCCGTCCTGGGCATGGCGGGCGACCAGCAGGCGGCCGCCATCGGCCAGGCCTGCTTAGGCCCGGGCATGATCAAGAGCACCTACGGCACCGGCTGCTTCGCCCTGATGAACATCGGCGACACCCCGCGCCCGTCATCCCACCGCCTGCTGACCACCCTGGCCTACCGCCTGGAGGGCCGCGCCAGCTATGCGCTGGAGGGATCGATCTTCGTGGCGGGGGCGGCGGTGCAGTGGCTGCGCGATGGCCTGAAGCTCATCCCCGACGCCGCGTCATCCCAAGGCCATGCGGAAGCCCTGGCCGACACGGGCGGCGTCTATCTGGTGCCGGCCTTCACCGGCCTGGGCGCGCCCTATTGGGACCCCGACGCCCGTGGCGCCATCCTGGGACTGACCCGCGACAGCGGCATCAGCCACATCGTGCGCGCCGCCCTGGAATCGGTCTGCTACCAGACGCGCGACCTGATGGACGCCATGGCGGCCGACAGCGGCTGCGCCCTGACGGCCCTGCGCGTCGATGGCGGCATGGTCGCCAACGACTGGCTGATGCAGTTCCTGGCCGACCAACTGGACCTGACGGTGGAACGGCCGGCGGTGACGGAGACGACCGCCCTGGGCGCCGCCTTCCTGGCCGGCCTGGCGGCGGGGCTGTTCCCCAACCTGGAGGCCATCTCCACCCTATGGCGGGAAGAGCGCCGGTTCGACCCCGCCGCCGACCCCGCCCAGCGGGAGCGGCTGTATGATGGCTGGAAACGGGCGGTGGCCAGGGTGCGGACGGCGTGAGCCGGCGCGCCCCGGCGTGCAATCAAGAGCACTTTTTAGTATAAGGGTCGCGGTGCGCGGGCGTTGTCGCCGGGGGGCGACCGCCCGCTAAGGAGGTTGGGGACACAGATGGGCTTTTGGGTGGGGCGCCTGGCAATAGCGCTGGGCCTGGTGGTGCCGATGCTGCTGGCGACGCCCGGCGGCGCGGAGACGAAATGCCAATTCGCCAAAGTGGCCAACTTGCCGATCAAGATGGAGGGTAACCAGCCCTTGGTGGAGGGCAGCGTCAACGGCCACCCGGTGCAGTTCCTGATCGACACGGGGTCTTTCGCCACTTTGCTGTTTAGCGACGCCGCGGAGAAATTGGGCCTCCACCTGACTGCCATACAAGGGGCCACCGTCTTCGGCGTGGGCGGCGAAAGCCAAGTCATGATGACATCGTTGGACACCCTGACGCTGGATCAAGCATCCGTCCATAACCTACGCCTGATGGTGACAGGCACGCACAAAAGTAAAAAAGATGATCCCGTGAAGATTGCTGGCGTCATAGGCGAAGACATACTCCGAAGATTCGATGTGGAAATGGACTTTGCTCACGAACAGATCTTCTTATACGAAGCGCGCGATTGCGATGACGTGGACCTTCTTCCCTGGACAGGAGCCTACACCGTCGTCGATTTCCCCCCTGTCAGCACCACCCACACCCATATCTCTCCGCAAATATTGATAAATGGCGAGACTGTCCGTGGTGATTTGGATTCAGGGGCCTATTACTCAACCCTGACAAAAGAAAAGGCGGCCAGCCTGGGCATCACCCCCGAGAGCCCCGGAGTCACATCGGGGGGCAGCGCCTGGGGCATCGGCGCGCGCCAAGAAGCGGTGTGGGTCGGCAAGTTCGACAGCTTCACCATCGGCGATGAAACCATCCGCCATCCCAAGCTGCGCTTCGGCGACATCTTCAAACACGCCACTGTCACATGGACCGGGTCGCGGCTGCCCAGCCAAGTGTTGGAAACGCAGATGCTCTTGGGCGCGGATTTCCTGCGGGCCCATCATGTCTTGATCGCGCACAGCCAGAACAAATTGTATCTCAGCTACATTGGCGGCCCGGTCTTCCAGACAGCCCCGCCCCCTCAAGCGCCGACCGGTGCGGACACGAAGGACGGCGTGGCCACCGCTCCGCAGTCCGACCAGCCGCCCGGCCGATGACGGCTTTTCAGGATAGCGGCATCAGCAACATCGTGCAGGGCGCCGCTCGGGTGCGTCTGCCATCACACCCGCGACCCGATGGACGCGTAATGGCCCACAACCACGGGGCCGCCACCGGTCGGCCGATGCAATTTCAGGCGGAACCGGCACCCGCCGGACGCTGCACGTTGGGGGGGACGGAGTAGCAATGCGCACCGACATGACGCGCTTGGCGGGCTTGCTGTGCATTTGGGGATCACTTTGCCTAACGGGTAATGCCAGGGCCGCTCCGTGCAGGATGGAGCAATGGGGCGTCATCCCCATCGTCATGGAGGGGAACCAACCCCTGATCCCTGGCGCCATCAACGGCACGCCGGTCAAGTTCCTGATCGACACCGGCGCCACCGCCAGTTTCATCGTTCCTGGCGCGGCCAAACGCCTGGGCCTGGTGAAGGGAAAGCTGCGCGGCGCGGCCACCGGCGTGGATCGCGGTGAAAGCGACATCACCTCCACCGTCATCAAAACCCTGACGCTGAACAACGCCAGCGCCAACGATGTGCCGATGATGATCGGCGGTGGTGGCGATAGCCTGGGGGGGCCCGACGTCGTTGGCGTGATGGGTGAGAACTTCTTGCGTCACTATGACGTGGAGATGGATTTCGCCCACGGCCGGATGGTCCTTTACACTCCCCACGATTGCGGTGACGCCGACCTGATGACATGGGACGGCGCCTATTCGGTCGCTGACTTCCGCCCCCTGACATCGTTCCTGCCGCAGATCATCCTGGATCTGCAACTCAACGGGCAGCACGTTCAGGCGCTGTTGGACAGCGGCGCCTATTACTCCATCCTAACGGTCGACAAGGCCAGGGGCTTGGGTGTCAAAGCCGATGCTCCCGGTGTCACACCAGTGCCCCCCATCACCGGAATAAACGGGGGAAGGGTGCGGGCGTGGGTGGCGACTTTCGACAGCTTCACCATTGGGGATGAAACCATCAAGCATCCGAAGCTGCGATTCGGTGAAATCAGTTACGAGGCTTATTGGACCAGCAACGACCGTGATTTCATGGCCGTTCGCGAAAACCAGATGCTCCTGGGCGCTGACTTCCTGCGCAGCCACCGCGTCCTGATCGCCCACAGCCAGCATAAGCTTTACTTCAGCTACGTCGGGGGGCCTGTCTTTCAAACCGATGGAGCGCCCGCGCCGGTGTCGACACCCCCGGCCACCGACAGCGCCGATCCGCCCCGATTGAAGGTGGACTAACGACGGGGCAAGAGACTTGCGCTCAGAGGGGTGCCTGGGGATCGGAATGAAAAAGATGGGTAATTGCGATTTTGTAACGGGCTGCTGCGCGCCTGCGGATAAAAGGCCGGGCCGCGACATCTCATCTTGCTCAGGCTGACGCCAGCCTGGGGGGCGGAACACATCACGGAACTGGCCTGGGGAACGAGCATGGGCTTGGCGATGATAGTGAACCATCTGCGCGGAACATTGGCCGTGGCGACAGCCCTCTGCCTGGCGGCCATCCCTCTCGCCGCCCCCGCCCGGGCGGCGTCTTCCTGCAAGCTGGTCAAGGTGGCGGCCATCCCGCTGGAGATGGACGGGAACCAACTGCTGGCCGCCGTCACCATCAACGGCAAACCGACCCATATGCAGATCGACACCGGCGCCTGGATGTCCCTGCTGAGCCGCCCCTCACTGGGCCAACTGGGCCTGAAGGCGGTGGACGCCGAAAGTGAACTGATCGGCATCGACGGCAAAAGCCGACTGTTGCAGACCACCTTGGACAGCCTGGAACTGGGCGCGTGGCGGGGGCGGGACGTGCGCGTCTATGTCGGCGGCTACCGCGCTTTCGGGGGCGACGCGGTAGGCCTGCTGGGCATGGACCTGCTGGAACGCTACGATATGGAATTCGACCTCGCCCACAAGCTGTTGAGCCTGTACAAGCCGGAGAAGTGCGATAACGACGTCCTGGCCTACTGGTCGGACAGCTACAACGTCACCGACATGGAATCCGGGCGTGGCACCCGCTCGCGCATCCGCCTGACCGTCTCCGTCAACGGGCAGCCCGTTCACGCCCAACTGGACAGTGGCGCCAGCCTGACCGTCCTGGATGAGGGCGTGGCCAGGCGCGTGGGCGTGGACGTGGCCGCCGGAGAAGCCGAGAAGGGCGGGGGAGCGCAGGGCGTGAATGGCTACAAGATCGAAGATCACATCGGCACGTTCGACAGCTTCAGCATCGGGGATGAGACCATCCGCCACGCCAAGCTGCGGGTGACCGATCTGTACAATCGCGTGGGCGAACGCTTGGTCGGCAGCAAGCTGGCCACGTCCTACGGCGACACCGACATGTACCTGGGCGTCGATTTCCTGCGCAGCCACCGCGTCTACGTCGCCTCCAGCCAGCGCAAGATCTACTTCACCTACCAGGGCGGCCCCGTGTTCCAGATGATAGGCCCGGTGCGCCCGCCGGAAGAGGACGAGTCGACGGCGGCCAACGGCGGGCGAGCGGACAAGCCATCGGCGGCGGCGCCGCAACCGACCAGGGAGTAAGCCGCGACACGGCACCGCCCTTCATTGGCCATCGCTTGATCGGCACCGCGTTTGCGTGCATCCCTATGGGTGCAAAAATGCCAACACCGCCTTGCGGCAAGACGGGGATGCGGATGCGGAAGGAAGGGGACGGCGCCCGGCGGGGGCCTGCCTGGGCCTGGGGACTGGTCGTGGCGGCGCTGACGCTGGCCAGCGGGACAAGCGCCAAGGGTGCCGAGACCTGCCAGATGATCAAGACGGACAGCCTGCCCGTGGTCATGGACGGCAACCAGCCCCTGGTGAAGGTCGAGGTCAACGGCCATCCCGCCTATTTCCTGATCGACACCGGTGCCGCCCTCAGCATGATCCTACGCTCCAAGGCGGCGGAACTGGACCTGCCGAGCTTCAGCGGCCGCAATGGCGAGATCATCGGCGTCGGCGGCCGCAGCGACATTCAGGGCACCCGCATCAAAACCTTCACCCTGGGCCAGCACACGGTCACGGACATGCCCCTGGCGCTGGCCGGAGAGCGGGCCATAGGCCGCGCCGACGTGGTGGGCCTGCTGGGGGAAGACGTGTTCCGCAAGTTCGATGTGGAATTCGACCTGGCGCACGACATCATCAACCTGTACCAGCCGCGTGGCTGCGGCGACGCCTTCCTGGGCTTTTGGTCGGAAAGCGCGCTGACCGCCGACATTCGGCCGCTGAACCCACAAAACCCCGAGATCCTGCTGGATGTCACGCTGGGCGGCCAACCTGTGAAGGCCGCCCTGGACAGTGGGGCGACCCGCTCGGTGCTGTCGCTGTCCGCCGCCGCCCGTGCCGGCGTCACGCCGGACACCCCCGGCGTGACCATGGCGGAGTTGGCCTCGGGCATCGGTGCCAAGACGTCCCAGGAATGGATCGGCGTGTTCGACGGCTTCACCCTGGGGGATGAGACCATCAAGCATGCCAAGCTGCGCTTCGGCGATTTTCTGAACCAGACCGCCACCTATACCGATGCCGGTTCGCGGATGGCCCACCCCGCCTCCGGCCAGTCCAGCCCTGACATGCTGCTGGGGGCCGACTTCCTCAAGGCCCACCATGTGCTGATCGCCCACAGCCAGAACAGGCTGTACTTCACCTACAATGGTGGCCCGGTGTTCAATGTCACCCGGCAAAAGCCGGAAGCGACGGCGCCGCGGTAGGACCCCGCCCTCCGGCGCGATGCCCGCGGTTACGCACTGTTGGGGGAGCGGCCGGGCATAGGAAGTCCGCCGGGACTGGGATGATAGGGGGCACAATGACTTTACGCACCTGGGCGCGACACCTGGCACGGGGGGTGGGCGCCAGCGCCCTGGTGAGTCTGGCGGTCGGCGCCGCGCCGGCCCTGGCCGGTTCGTCCTCCTGCAAGCTGGCCAAAGTGGGCAGCGTTCCCGTCACCCTGGACGGCAATCAGCCCCTGGTCAGCGCCGTGGTCAATGGGAAGCCTGTGCATTTCCTGCTGGATACCGGCGCTGACAGTTCCATCATCAGTCGCCCGGCCGCAGCCCGTTTGGGTCTGTACGCCAAGGACACCGGTGGCCAGCTTATTGGCCTTAACGGATCCAGCCGCCTGCTGCAGTCGACCATGAACACGATAGAGATGGGCACCTACCACGGCAAGGATGTGCGTGTTTTCGTCGGCGGCCATAACGAGTTCGGCGCGGGCGAAGATGTGGTGGGCGTCCTGGGGATGGACTTCCTGGAACGGCACGACCTGGAATTCGATTTCGCGCACAATTTACTGAACCTGTACAAACCCGAAGGCTGCGACGACGTCGAACTCGCGTACTGGGCCGACTCCTACAGCATGGTGGAGTTGGACAGGGTTTGGCGCACACGCGCCGCTATTCGCCTGGTAATCACTGTCGATGGGCAGCCGCTGCATGCCTTGGTGGACAGCGGTGCCACCGTAAGCCTGCTGGACGCCAAGGCGATGCGCCACCTGGGGCGCGATACCGCCAACGTCGGCGTGGGGCCGGAGGCGGACGTCAAGCCCGGCGGCGCCATCCGAGGGATCGGCGGCCTGTACCTCCCCACGCTCATCAGCACGTTCGGAACCGTCAGCATTGGCGATGAGACCATCAAGAACGCCAAGATGCGATATCTAGCCCACCCGGACGACAAAGGGCAGCTAGTTACCGACGCCCGCCTGGACGACGCCTTCGGCGGCGGCGTGGACATGGTCCTGGGCGCGGACTTCCTGCGCAGCCACCGAGTGTACGTGGCCTTCAGTCAGCGCAAAATCTATTTCACCTACGCCGGGGGCCCCGTCTTCCAAACCAAGGGCGAGGCCATGATGCGGGACCGCAGCGGGGAGGACACCGCCCTGTCGGAAAAGGGAGGCGCCACCCCGCAGTAGGCGCCCGCAAAGAAAAACCGCCACCAGAGGGTATCCGGCGGCGGTCGCGTTTTCCGGGGAGCGGCGGCGGGCTCCTGGCGGAACCCCCGTGCCCCCTCTTCTTCGTCCCTCTTCGTGGGGCTCCCTAGGCGGGAGGCGCCCCGGCCCAAAGGCCGGGGCGCCCGAAATGGCGGCTTACTCGGGCGCCCCCTACTCGGCGCTGAGCGCCTGGGGCGGCAGGACCGGCACCGCCAGGCGGTGCAGCATCTCCTTCGGGACCACCTGCCAGAAGTGGCCGCGCACCAGCGGCCAGTCGTTCAGCAGGGTCATGGCCCAGCGGCTTTGCGTCCGCGCCACATGCTCCTCGATCAGCGACACCAGCATATCCTCGTAATGCTGCACCTGGATACGCTGGAAGATGACGCTGTCGGGGTTGATGTGCAGCGGCAGGGTGCCCGCCTGATCATAGACGAAGGCCATGCCGCCGGTCATACCGGCACCAAAGTTGTCACCCACGGACCCGAGGATGACCACCATGCCGCCGGTCATGTACTCGCAGCCGTTGGAACCGCAGCCCTCCACCACCACCGTGGCGCCGGAGTTGCGGACGGCGAAGCGCTCACCCGCCTGGCCGGCGGCGAACACCTTGCCCGCCGTGGCACCGTACAGCACCGTGTTGCCGATGATGGTGTTCTCGTTGGACTTCAAGGGCGTGGCCGTCAGCGGCCGGACGATGATGGTGCCGCCCGACAGCCCCTTGCCGACATAGTCGTTGGCGTCGCCGAACACCTCCAGGGTCAGCCCCTGGACGGCGAAGGCGCCCAGCGACTGGCCGGCGGAGCCGCGCAGGCGCACCGTGCAGTGCCCAGGCTGCAGGCCGCTCATCCCGAACTTGCGGGTGATCATGGCCGACATCCGCGTGCCGATGGCGCGGTGCGTGTTCTGCACGTTGTAGGCCAACTGCATCTTCTCGCCGTCCTCGAACAGCTGGCGGGCGTCCCGGATCATCTGGGCGTCCAGCGTGTCCGGCACCTCGTTGCGGCCGGTCTGCGTGCAGTAGCGCGCGCTGTCGCCGGCCGGGTCGGCCTGGGCCAGCAGGGGGTTCAAGTCCAGATCGTCCAGGTGCACGGCGCCGCGGCTGACCTGGTGCAGCAGGTCGGTGCGGCCGATGACCTCCCGCAGCGTGCGGAAGCCCAGGCTGGCCAGGATCTCGCGCACCTCTTCCGCCATGAAGCTGAACAGGTTGACGACCTTCTCCGGCGTGCCGACGAACTTCTGCCGCAGGCTTTCATCCTGCACGCACACGCCCACCGGGCAGGTGTTGCTGTGGCACTGGCGTACCATGATGCAGCCCATGGCGATCAGGCTGGCGGTACCCACGCCGAACTCCTCGGCCCCCAGCATCGCCGCCATGACGATGTCGCGCCCGGTCTTGAGCCCGCCGTCGGTGCGCAGCGTGACGCGGTGGCGCAGGCGGTTCAGCGTCAGCACCTGCTGCACCTCGCTGAGGCCCATTTCCCACGGCAAGCCGGCGAACTTCACGCTGGTGACGGGCGAGGCGCCGGTGCCGCCGACATTGCCCGACACCAGGATGACATCGGCGCCGGCCTTGGCCACGCCGGCGGCGATGGTGCCGATGCCCGAGCGGCTGACCAGCTTCACGCAGACCTTGGCGTCCGGGTTGATCTGCTTCAGGTCGTAGATCAGCTGCGCCAGATCCTCGATCGAGTAGATGTCGTGGTGCGGCGGCGGGCTGATCAGCATCACGCCGGGCGTGCTGTGGCGCAGGCGGGCGATCAGTTCCGTCACCTTGAAGCCGGGCAGCTGCCCGCCCTCGCCGGGCTTGGCGCCCTGGGCCACCTTGATCTCGATCTCGCGGCACTGGTTCAGGTACTCGGCCGTCACGCCGAAGCGGCCGGAGGCCACCTGCTTGATGGCGGAGTTCCAGTTGTCGCCGTTGGCGTCCGGCTTGAAGCGCGCCGGATCCTCACCACCCTCGCCCGAGTCGGACTTGGCGCCGATGCGGTTCATGGCGACGTTCAGGGTGCCGTGGGCCTCGGGGCTCAGGGCGCCCAGCGACATGGCCGGGGTGATGAAGCGCTTGCGGATGGCGGTGATGCTCTCCACCTCGTCCACCGCGACCTTGCCCTTGGAGGGGCGGAAGTCCAGCAGGTCGCGCAGCTGCAGGGGCGGGCGCTTGTGCACGCCTTCGGAGTAGCGCTTGAAGGTGGAATAGCTGTCGTTGGACACCGCCTGCTGCAGCAGGTGGATCAGGCCGCCTTCCCAGGCGTGGCGGTCGCCGCCCTTGCGGAACTTGTAGAAACCGCCGATGGGCAGGGCCACGACCTCCTCGTTCCAGGCCAGCGCGTGCTGTTCCAGCACGTCCTTCTGGATGCCGACCAGGCCCAAGCCGGAGATGCGGCTGATCATGCCGGGGAAGTGCTCGGCCACCAGCGAGCGGGACAGGCCCACCGCCTCGAAGTTCAGGCCGCCGCGATAGCTGGAGACGATGGAGATGCCCATCTTGGACATGATCTTCAGCAGGCCCTCATTGATGGCCTTCTTGTACCGCTCCAGGCACTTCTCCAAGGGCATGTCGCCGAACAGGCCGCGCCGCTGGCGGTCGGCGATGGCCTCCTGCGCCAGGTAGGCGTTGACCGTGGTGGCACCCACGCCGATCAGCACGGCAACGTAGTGCACGTCCAGGCATTCGCCCGAGCGGACGTTGACCGAGGTGAAGGTGCGCAGCTGCTGGCGGATCAGATGGGTATGGACCGCCCCCGTCACCAGGATCATGGGCAGGGCGGCGCGGTCGGGCCCCATGGCCTCATCCGTCAGGATCAGGTGGGTGGCGCCGCCACGCACCGCGTCCTCCGCCTCCTGCCGCACGCGGCGCAGGGCGTCGGTCATGGCGAACTCACCCACCGCCGGATCGAAGGTGCAGTCGATCTCCGCCGCCGTGTCGCCCATATAGCGCCGCATGGCGATGAATTCCGCCGTCGTCAGGACGGGGGTCTGCAGCTGCAGCAGGCGGGTCTGGGTGTCATTCTCGTCCAGGATGTTGCCCAGGTTGCCCAAGCGGGTCTTCAGGCTCATCACCCGCTGCTCGCGCAGGCTGTCGATGGGCGGGTTGGTCACCTGGCTGAAATTCTGGCGGAAATAGTGGTGCAAGCCACGATAACGGTCCGACAGCACGGCCATGGGGCTGTCATCGCCCATGGAACCGACGGCCTCCTTCGCATCCTCGACCATGGGGTGCAGGATGGTCTCCACATCCTCCATGGAGATGCCGTAGGCCACCTGGCGGCGGCGCAACTGGTCGCGGCTGAGTTCGGCCGTGGTGGCGGGTCCCCCCTTCACCAGGTCGTCCAGCACCGTGATGTGGCGCACCCAGCTGCCATAAGGCTTGCTGGCGGCCAATTTGTCCTTGATATCCCGGTCCTTGTAGAGCCGGCCCTCGGCCAGATCCAAGGCGATCATCTGCCCCGGCCCCAGGCGGCCCTTCTCCCGGACCGAATATTCCTCGACCTTCACCATGCCGGTCTCGGACCCGGCGATCAGCAGGCCGTCGCCGGTGACGACATAGCGCATGGGCCGCAGGCCGTTGCGGTCCATGCCGCCCACGACCCAGCGGCCGTCATACATGGCCAGCGCCGCCGGGCCGTCCCACGGCTCCATCACCGCGTTGGCGTAACTGTACAGGTCGCGGTGGTTCTGCGGCATGGTCTCGCGGTCGGACCAGGCCTCCGGCACCAGCATGGTCTTGACCATGGGGGCGGAGCGGCCGGAGCGCACCAGCACCTCGAACACCGCGTCCAGGCAGGCGCTGTCGGAACCGCCGGCGGGGATGATGGGCTTCACGTCCTCGATCAGGTTGCCGAAGATCTCGTGACCCATACGGGTCTCATGCGCCTTCATCCAGTTGACGTTACCGCGCAGCGTGTTGATCTCGCCGTTGTGCGCCAGCATGCGGAAGGGCTGGGCCAGCCACCAGGTGGGGAAGGTGTTGGTGGAGTAGCGCTGGTGGTAGATCGCGAAGTTGGACTCGAAGCGCTCGTCCAGCAGATCGGGATAGAAGGACGTCAGCTGTTCGGCCAGGAACATGCCCTTGTAGATGATGGACCGGCAGGACAGCGTGCAGATGTAGAAGTCGGAGATGGACTCCGCCTTCACCGCCTTCTCGATGCGGCGGCGGATGACGTACAGGTCCCGCTCCAGCTGGTCTTCCGGCACGTTGCGCGGGTTGCCCACCATGATCTGCTCGATCTCCGGGCGGGTGGCGTTCGCCTTCTCGCCGATGATCTCGATGTTGATGGGAACCTGGCGCCAGCCATAGATGGTGTAGCCGAACTTCAGGATTTCCGTTTCGACCACGCAGCGGCAGCGCTCCTGCGCCTCCATGTCCGTGCGGGGCAGGAAGACCTGGCCGACGGAGATCAGGCCGTCGGGCGGCAGGTGGCCGCTGCGCGCCACGTGCTCGCGGAAGAAGCTCTGCGGGATCTGCAGGTGGATGCCGGCGCCGTCACCCGTCTTGCCGTCGGCGTCGACGGCGCCGCGGTGCCACAGGGCGCTCAGGGCTTCCACCGCCTTCTCCACGACGGAGCGGCGGGGCTTGCCGTCCAGCGACGCGACGAAGCCCACGCCGCAGGCGTCATGCTCCATCTCCGGCGACCAGACGTGCGCCTCTTCCAGGCGGCGGGCGCTGGCGTGGTAGCGCTCAACGAACTCCGCGCCGGTTTCGGCCGACATGTTCCGGGAAACCAGGGGGCTGCCGTTTTCGATCATCTCGCTCATCTCAAATCCCCCTTCACTCGGCGGCCAGTTGGCCCGCGGCGGCGCGGGCGGTGATGTAGGTGTGGATGCCGGCGGCGGCGTCACGGCCATCGCGGATACCCCAGACGACGAGGGACGCGCCGCGGACGATGTCACCGGCGGCGAACACGCCTTCCAGGTTGGTCATCAAGGTGCGCGGATCGGCCATGACGGTGCCCCAGCGGCTGACCTTCAGGTTCGGCTCACCGAACAGGGTGGGCAGCGGCTCCGGATCGAAGCCCAGGGCCTTGATCACCAGGTCGGCCTCCAGCGTGAAGGCCGAGCCCTCGATGGCCTGCGGCGTCTGGCGGCCCGACGCGTCGGCCACGCCCATGTGCATACGGTGGGCGCGCACGCCCGTCACCTGCCGGTCGCCCAGGAAGGCGTCCGGGGCGGCCTGCCACACGAACTCCACGCCCTCTTCCTCGGCATGGGCCACCTCGCGCTGGCTGCCCGGCATGTTGGCGCGGTTGCGGCGATAGAGGCACTTCACCGACTTGGCGCCCTGGCGGATGGCCGTGCGCACGCAGTCCATGGCGGTGTCGCCGCCGCCGATGACGACGACATTCTTGCCCTTGGCGTTCAGGCGGCCATTCTCGAAATCGACCACGGTGTCGCCCAGGCCGGTACGGTTGCTGGCGGTCAGGTAGTCCAGCGCTGGCACGATGCCGTCCACGCCGCTGCCGGGCCCCTCAAGTTCGCGCGCCTTGTAGACGCCGGTGGCGATCAGGATGGCGTCGTGCTGCACCCGCAGCTGGCCCAGGGTGGCGTGGCGACCGACCTCGAAACCCAGGTGGAAGATGACGCCGGCATCGGCCAGCAGCTTGGCCCGGCGCTCCACCACGTCCTTCTCCAGCTTGAAGCTGGGGATGCCGTAGATCAGCAGGCCGCCCACGCGGTCGTAGCGGTCGTAGACATGCACCTGATAGCCCTTGCGGCGCAGTTGGTCGGCGGCGGCCAGGCCCGCCGGCCCGGCGCCGATGATGCCCACGCTCTGCGCCCGTTCACGCACGGGCGTGGCGGGCTTCACCCAGCCGCGTTCCCAGGCGGTGTCGGTGATGTACTTCTCCACGGCACCGATGGTGACCGTGCCGTGGGTCGACTGCTCGATGGTGCAGTTGCCCTCGCACAGGCGGTCCTGCGGGCAGATACGGCCACAGATTTCGGGGAAGTTGTTGGTGGCCTGCGACACCTCGTAGGCTTCTTCCAGCCGGCCTTCCGCCGTCAGCTTCAGCCAGTCCGGGATGTTGTTGGAGACGGGGCAATGGACCTGGCAGAAAGGCACGCCGCACTGCGAGCAGCGCGAGGCCTGGGTGACGGCCTGGCCGTCGGCGAAGCGGGCGTAGATCTCATCGAAATCCTGCCGGCGCAGCGCGGGCTCGCGTTTATCGGGCATTTGCTGGTCCGTGTGGACGAACTGGAGCATCTGCTGCTTCTGCGCCATGGCCTTGATCCCTTCGTGCTCTAACCGGCCGGCGCGTCCCCGGACCAGCCATCCCAATATTCTCCCCACCTGCCGATTGCGGCGGCCGGCGGAGGTGCTTCCCCTGTTGGCCAACCCCGGGCGACAGCCGCCGGGTCACGGGCTTGCGCGCTTAGGGGGCGCGAAGTTCATATAAGTCGTTCCAGCCTATCGCTCCAGCACTTTTTACACGTTAAGTCAGCATAACTGTCCTATTGTGGGGGCGGGCATGGACTCGCGTGTGGAAAAGCGGTGACTGTGCCTTTCGCGCTTGCGACATATGGTACGCATTTGCTTACCAAATACACCCATCTAATTGATATACATAAATATATAGAGCAACGACACCCCTCGGCGGCCCGTCTCCCGCTGGCGATGGCGATATCGCGGGGCAGCGAGACCGCTGCTATAAGCAGCCTGCCAACCCTTCGGCCCGGCCCCGTCCGGCCGTCCTTCGCCCCTAGACGTTGAGGCGCCATGTCTTTTTTGCAGACCCTGATCTTCGCGATCATCCAGGGCATCACCGAGCTTTTCCCCATCAGCAGCGTCGCCCACGGGGTGCTGACGCCCTTCCTGCTGGGCTGGGGCCTGGACCAGGCCTTCCTCAAGGAACACTTCCTGCCCTATCTGGTGATGTTGCATCTGGGGACGGCGGCGGCCCTGCTGGTCTTCTTCTGGCGGGATTGGGTGAATCTGCTGGTGGGCGTGGTGAAGAGGGGTGAGGATCGCCGCGTCCTGTTCCTGCTGGTGGTCGGCACCATCCCCGCGGCCCTGCTGGGCCTGGCGTTCGAGAAGGTGCTGCGCGCCGCCTTCAGCGACCCGTTCAACGCCGCCATCTTCCTGATGATCAACGGCCTGCTGCTGTTCTTCGGCGAGCGGCTGCGCGGGCGGGGTGACCGCACGCTGGCCCAACTGGGATTCGGCCAGGCCTTCCTGATCGGGCTGGCCCAGTCGCTGGCCCTGATCCCCGGCTTCTCCCGCTCCGGCGCCAGCATGGTGGCCGGCTTCTGGGTGGGCCTGAAACATGAGGAGGCCGCGCGCTTCTCCATGCTGCTGGCCACGCCCATCATCATCGGCGCCAGCCTGCTGGTGGTACCCAAGATGCTGCGCCAGGCGGATGGCGACGTGATCCAAAGCGCGGTGGCCGGCGGCGTGGTGGCGGGTATTTGCGCGTTCGGTGCCGTCTGGACCCTGATGCGCTGGTTCAAGCGTCACGAGGTCAACGCCATGCGCCCCTTCGCCTTCTACTGCTGGGCCCTGGGCATCGTCGTCCTCGGCATGATTTACCTTTAATAAGGTGTGGCGGCGGGCCCCGGCCCGCCCCTCCGCCGAATCCGCCAATAAAAAGGGGCGCCCTCCCGGCCGGGAGGGCGCCCCTTTTATATTGCCCTGGGTTTACGGTCAGGCTCAGTAATGCGTGCCGTGGGCATCCACCTTGGTCAGCTGCGGCAGGGACGGGCCCTGGCGATGGCTGGCGAAGCGACCGCCGACCTGGAAGCGGTCCAGGTATGTCGGCAGGATGACCTCGGCGCCGGTGGGCGCGACGCCCAATTCGGCCAGGCCGGGCAGTTTGCCGGACAGCACGTTGTCGCTTTTCAGCAAGGTGACCTGATCACGGGTCAACGGCTTACCGGGCACCATCTCCAGGAAAGTCGCCTGCAGGCTGGCCAATCCCCATGGCAGCGACACCAGGCGCGTCTTGCGACCGGTCGTATCGAGGATCAACTGCATCAATTCGCGGAAGCTGTAGGCGCGCGGGCCGCCCAGCTCGAAGGTCTTGCCGGCGGCGCCGACGTTGAGGACGGCGTTCACGATGGCGTCGGCGACGTCACCGACATAGACCGGCTGGAAGCGGGTGGCGCCGCCGCCGATCAGCGGGACGAAGGGCAGCCGCGCGGCCATGCCGGCGAACCGGTTGAAGAAATTGTCCTCCGGCCCAAAGACGATGCTGGGCCGCAGGATCACGGCCTCGGGGAACACGGCGCGCACCGCCTGCTCCCCCGCCGCCTTGCTGCGGGCGTAGGCGGAACGGGAGTTGGCGTCGGCGCCCAGGGCCGAGACATGCACCAGATGGGCGACGTCGGCCCCCTTGGCCAAGCGGGCGATACGGCCGGCGGCCTCGGCGTGCACCAGGTCAAAACGCTGGCGGCGGCCGGATTCGGCCAGGATGCCCATCAGGTTGATGACGACGTCGGCGCCATCGATGGCGCGGGCGACGGAGGCGTCGTCGGCGATGTCCACCGCCATGGGGACGATCTGGCCCACGGCGCCGTTGGTCTTGAGGAAGGCGGCCTCGCCCGGATGGCGGGCGGGCACGCGGATGACGCAGCCCGTCTTGGCCAGGCGCCGGATGACATGGCGGCCGATGAAGCCGGCCCCGCCGAACACGGTGGCGATACGAATGCTAGTGCCCATCCTGTTAGACCCTCTGCCCACTAAACGAATGATCCCACCGTTACCTATAGGGTTTGATCCCCCGCGTGTGCAGGTGCGCAAGGCGGTCCCCAAGGCCGGCGGCGGCCGAAGACCCAAGCTTATAGCGAAGCCGGCGGGCCAGGGCTAGGCGCTTGGAATGCAAGGCGACGCGGCCGCCCATGCAGGCCCGCGCGGGGTGGAAATACCGGCCCCAGCCCAGCCGCCTAAAAAATGAAATGCCCTGAAAGAAGGGTGTTGACAGCCCCGATCCATAATCGTACTTAGGCGGCCCGCGCTGCCCAGGTGGCGGAATTGGTAGACGCGCAGGTTTCAGGTACCTGTGGCAGAGATGTCGTGGAAGTTCGAGTCTTCTCCTGGGCACCAATTACAGCGCGGGTTTAACGCAGGGCCGCCGAGTTCCAAACGGAACCGGCGGCCCGCGGCGTTTCTGGGGCCCGCATCTCCGTGGGACGGCCCCTTGCCCCCCTCCAATTCGATGCCGCCTTACCGGTGCCCACCGCGCCCTCAGCGGATGGAACGCCCTGCCGCGCATCCGGCGCCACCCTCCCCCAAAAAAGTTCATTGCCTGGAAGAAGGGTGTTGACAGCCTCGATCCATAATCGTACTTAGGCGGCCCGCGCTGCCCAGGTGGCGGAATTGGTAGACGCGCAGGTTTCAGGTACCTGTGGCAGAAATGTCGTGGAAGTTCGAGTCTTCTCCTGGGCACCAATTCAGCGCGGGTTTAAGGTCGCAGGGCCGCCGATGTTCCGATGGGACGCCGGCGGCCCGCGGCGTTTCTGGGGTCCGTTTTCCCACTGCCCTCGAACGGCCCCGGCGTCGATAATCCTTTTCGGCAGCCCCACCAGTACGAAGGACCGGTATGATGCCCATCGATCTTTATGACGGCGATTTGCCCGACGGCCTGGACCTGGGCCCGGTGGTGGCCATCGATACCGAAACCATGGGCCTGAACCCGCATCGTGACCGGCTGTGCCTGATCCAGCTGTCGTCCGGCGATGGCCGCAGCCATCTGGTGCAGCTGCGCCAGGGCCAGTATGACGCGCCCAACCTGAAGCGCCTGCTGACCAACCCGGCTCAGTTGAAATTGTTCCATTTCGCGCGGTTCGACATCGCCGTGCTGAACAAGTACCTGGGCGTGGTGACCGCGCCGGTCTACTGCACCAAGATCGCGTCCAAGCTGGTCCGCACCTACACCGACCGCCATGGCCTGAAGGATTTGTGCCGCGACCTGCTGGGCGTGGACCTGTCCAAGCAGCAGCAGTCCTCCGACTGGGGCGCGGAGGAGCTGACGGCCGAACAACTGAAGTACGCGGCCTCCGACGTGCTGTACCTGCATGAGATCAAGGCGAAGTTCGACGCCGTTCTGGCCCGCGAAGGCCGGACGGAACTGGCTGACGCGTGCTTCCGCTTCCTGCCCCATCGCGCGCTGCTGGACCTGGCCGGCTGGGACGAGCCCGACATTTTCGCCCACTGAGTGTTCGCCCATTGAGTGACGGCCGCCGGGCGGGGGCGGCATCTGCCGCCCCTGTTCAAACCGGTGCAATACCCCCCCCATCCTTGTGCCGCGCCCCTCGATGGAGGAGCGCATGGTAGGGTGGCGCACGCCGCCCCTGGAAATGGGGACGGCGCATGACGATTTGACCGTGGAATCCCCGCTCAGCTAGATTGAGTCCGAAGCGGTGGTGGTGGCCACCCGACATGCCCGCGCCACAATTGGTGGCCAAACCCCGTGGAACCATGACCCTGCCCCCCCCTTCAGAAAACCCCGGCGCCGAAAGCGGCGACGCGGGCGGGATTCGGCAGCCGGCAGGCCCGGCCGGTTCCGCTGCCCCGTCCGCCCCCCCCCGCCCCGGCGACCAACCGACCCACCGGGCCAGCAGCGCCCGGCATACCCGGCGCGTGAACCAGGCCAAGGTGGTGCTGCCCACCCTGGCGGGTCTGACCATCGCCGCGATCGCGCTGTGGCCCCTGATCAAGGAAACGACCAGCCCGCGCCAGGCCGATCCCGGCACAGGCCAGCTGGAGATGCTGGACGCCCATTTCCTGGGCACGGACAAGACCGACCGGCCGGTGGAAGTGCGCGCCGACCGGGCCATGCAGGAAAGCAATCAGGACAATCTCATCGATCTTGTTTCGCCCGAGGCGGAGATCACGTTAAAGAATGGCCAGTGGGTGACCCTGAACGGGGACACCGGGCGGTACGACAAGCAGTCTGGCCACCTGACGCTGGAGGGGAGGGTCACGCTGTTTCACGACCATGGCTATGAGCTCACCACCGACAAGGCGGAGGTGGACACCAGCAAGAACATCGCCTGGGGCAACACGCGCGTGGCCGGCCAGGGGCCGTTCGGCGACATCGACGCCGGCGGCTTCCGCATGACGGACAAAGGCAGCACCATCGTTTTCACCGGCAAGGCGCGTTTGCGCCTGGTGGAGAAAGACCGCCACGGGGACGGCCAGGCACCCATGATGCCCGGGCCGCTGTCCGCCCCCGCGTCCGGCAAGACACCCGCCGCGGCACCGCGGTCCGGAGGCAAGCAACCGTGAACATCCGGTCCCTGAAGACGGTCCCGACGATGCGGACCCTGCTGGTCGGCACCCTGGCCGTGGCGGCCACGGCCCTCTTCGCCGTGGCGCCAGCGTCGCACGCGGGCGAGACCACGGCCGAAAAGCCCGCTGCCGAAAAGCCCGCGGGCTCGGCCAAGGCGAAGAAGGCCGCCCCGCCGGCGCAAAACCCGGCGGTGGCCGGGGAGCCGGGGCTGCTGCCCTTCACCCCCACCGAGGTGACGGCCGCCCCGCCCGGCGCCATCGACATCACGTCGGATGAAACCATGGAGTGGCACGACGACCAGCTGGCCGCCGTGGCGCGTGGCCATGTGGTGGTCGTGCGCGGGCAGGACACCCTGCACTGCGACACGCTGGTGGTCTACTACCGCAAGACCAAGGATGGCTCGACCGAGATGTACCGCATGGCCGCCGATGGCCAGGTGGTCCTGACCTCGCCCAGCCAGCAGGCCTTCGGCGACCACGCCGTTTATGACGTGGACCAGGACGTGACCGTCATGACCGGCGACCACCTGCACATGGTCACCCGCAGCGACACGGTCTATGCCCGCGACACCATGGAATACTGGAAACAGCAGCAATTGCTGGTCGCGCGCGGCAACGCCGTGGCCATCAACGACAAGGGCGACCGCATCCGCGGCGACGTGCTGGTCGGCATCATGGAAGAGAACGCCGCCAAGCAGCTGGAGATGACGCGCATGGATGCCAAGGGCAACGTGCTGATCGTCACCCCCAAGGATATCGCGCGCGGCAGCGAAGGCACCTATAACGTGAAGACGCGCATCGCCATCCTGACCGGCGATGTGAAGCTGACCCAGGGTCAGAACCAGGTGAATGGCCACAGGGCCGAGGTCAACAACGCCACGGGGGTCAGCCGCATGCTGCCCGACGAGAACGTCAAGGGCGGGCGCGTGCATAGCGTGCTGGTTCCCAAGAAGTCCGATCAGCCGGCCGCAAGCCCGGCCCCGGGCGCCAACAACCCCGGCGGCGGAGCGCAGCCATGAGCAAGACGTCTGAGACGACCAAGGCGCCGGCGGCCCCCGCCACGGCCAAGGACGCCAAGACCAAGGACGCCATGGCTGGCGGCCCCCGCCTGGTGTCGGACAATCCGAACAGCGGCCTGACGGCGACCAAGCTGGGCAAGAGCTACAAGGGCCGCCCCGTCCTGCGCGACGTCAGCGTCAGCGTCCGGCGGGGTGAAGTCGTGGGGCTGCTGGGTCCCAACGGCGCCGGCAAGACCACCAGCTTCTACATCATGACCGGGCTGATCATGCCCGACTACGGCGCCATCACGCTGGATGGGCTGGAGGTCACCGACCTGCCCATGTACCGGCGCGCGCGCCTGGGCATTGGCTATCTGCCGCAGGAGGCCTCGATCTTCCGCGGCCTGACGGTGGAGAACAACATCCGCGCCGTGCTGGAGGTGGTGGAGCCCGACCGCGACAAGCGCGAATCCACGCTGGACGAACTGCTGGCGGAATTCTCCATCAGCCACCTGCGGCGCACCTCGGCCCTGGCCCTGTCGGGCGGCGAACGCCGCCGTGTGGAAATCGCCCGCGCGCTGGCATCCCAGCCCAATTTCATCCTGCTGGATGAGCCCTTTGCCGGTATCGACCCAATCGCCGTCAACGACATCCGCGAGTTGGTCAGCCACCTGCGCGAGCGCGGCATCGGCGTCCTGATCACCGACCACAACGTTCGCGAAACCCTGGACATCGTTGATCGCGCATACATTCTGCACGACGGTATGGTATTGATGGAGGGTGAACCGTCGGAGATCGTGGCGCACAAGGATGTGCGGCGCGTCTATCTCGGCGAACGGTTCAGTCTGTAGTCAAGTATAAGCGCATAATGCGCGATTCCATTTCGGGCCACAGTTCTTATTCGGGCGGGTGATGGCGCTTCAACAACGCCTAGATCTTCGGCAAACCCAAGCGCTGGTGATGACTCCCCAGCTGCAACAGGCCATTAAGCTGTTGCAGCTGTCGAATCTGGAGTTGGCCGACTACGTCGATCGCGAGATGGAGCAGAACCCGCTCCTGGAACGCGATGATGGCGACCGTAACCGCGATCCGGCACCCGATGGGGTGGATCGCGAGGATCCCGTGGCGCGTGGCGATGACATGCCCGTACGCGACACGGTCGACCTCACCTCCTCCGACCGGTTGGGCCCCGCCAGCGACGCGCCGCTGGACACCGACTATGAGAATGTCTGGACCAATTCCAGCGCCGTGGACATGGCAGCGGACGCGGGCGGCGTGGGCGAGAGTGGCGAGGCCTTCGCCAACTGGTCCGGCCGGGGCGGTAGCTTCGAGGATGATGAAAGCTCGTTCGAGCAGACGCTGTCCGGCACCGTCTCGCTACGCGACCACCTGACCGAACAGATCACCATGGACATCGCCGATCCGCTGGATCGGATGGTGGCGTTCGCCCTGATGGATTACCTGGACGAGGCGGGGTACTTCACCGGCGACGTCGGCCTGGTGGGAGACCAGCTGGGCTGTACCGAGCAACAGGTCATTTCGGTGCTGGAACGGCTGCAACGTCTTGATCCAGTTGGGATTTTCGCCCGATCCCTGAAGGAGTGCCTGGCCCTGCAGCTGCGGGAGCTGGACCGGCTGGACCCCTGCATGCAGGCTTTGCTGGACCACCTGCCGCTGCTGGCCGCCCGCAACGTCCCAGCACTGCTGAAGGTCTGCCAGGTCGATGCGGAGGATCTGGCCGACATGGTCGGCGAGATCAAGGCGTTGAACCCGAAGCCGGCCCTGGCCTTCGACCATGCGCCGGTGCAGACCGTGGTGCCGGACATCATGATGCGCGCCCAGCCGGGCGGCGGCTGGATGATCGAACTGAACAGCGACACCCTGCCCCGGGTGTTGGTCAACCAGCGCTACTACGCCCGTATCCAGGGGGCCGCCCGCAACAAGCAGGACAAGGAATACCTGACCGAGCAATTCCAGTCGGCCAGCTGGCTGGTGAAGTCGCTGCACCAGCGCGCCAACACCATCCTGAAGGTGGCGACGGAGATCGTGCGGCAGCAGGACGCCTTCTTCCTGCATGGTTTGCAGTTCCTGCGCCCCCTTATCCTTCGGGATATAGCGGAGGCGATCGGCATGCACGAATCGACCGTCAGCCGCGTGACGACCAACAAGTTCATGGCCACGCCGCGCGGGCTGTTCGAACTGAAATACTTTTTCACATCAGCCATTTCCGGGGCGGACGGCCAGGCCGCGCACTCCGCCGAGGCGGTGCGTTACCGCATCAAGATGCTGATCGATGCGGAGAAGCCGGAGGAGATCCTTTCGGATGACCGCCTGGTCGAGATCCTCAGGGAAGAGGGGATCGACATTGCACGGCGGACGGTCGCCAAGTATCGTGAAGCCATGAAGATCCCTTCCTCAGTCCAGCGTCGCCGGGAGAAGGCCCTTGGGATCTGAAACATGCGCCCGATGGATGGCGCATGACGGCTGGCCTTACCAGCACCACGAGGCCGGCCGCGGGCTATTGTAAAGGCCGACGGCAAGGCACCACGCCGCCGCCACTCCTGGCTTCCAACCAAGCGAGACGGACAGGCCATGCATATAATCGTCAAAGGCAAGCAGCTAGACGTTGGCGAGTCCCTGCGCACCCATGTCGAAACGACACTGACCGGGTTGGTCGAGAAATATTTCAGCAACCCGCTTGAGGCGACCGTCGTGTTGTCGCGCGAGGCGCATCTGTACAAGGCCGATATCCAGGCCCATGTCGGACGCGGCATCATCCTGCAAGCCTATGCCGAGGCCACCGAGCCTTACCCCGCCTTCGACGACGCGGCCGAGCGCGTCGCCAAGCGCCTGAGACGCTATAAGCGCCGATTACGCGACCATCACCAGCGCGAGCAGGCGGACGCCGCCGTGCCCGCCCGCAAATACATCATCAACGCCGACGCCCATGATGATGAGGCCGACGACGGCGTGAACGCGCCGGCGGCGGACGGTCATGCGGTGAACGGCAACGGCGCCGACCACCACCCCATGATCATCGCCGAGATGCAGACCAACATCGACATGTTGACGGTCAGCGAAGCGGTGATGCGCATGGATCTGGCGGAACTGCCGGCGCTGCTGTTCCGCAATCGGGCGCACGGCCAACTGAACATGGTCTATCGCCGGCCCGACGGCAACGTCGGCTGGGTCGACCCCTCCGATGGCAAATCCGTGGCCGCCCACTGAGGCGGCGGGCCCCTGGGCCACCCCCATTGACCTGGGGCCTGGGATAGCCGAAGCTTGAATCCGGGGGTTGGGCGGAAAAGTTTGATAAACTTTTCCGCCCTATACTGCTTCAAGCGATTAGACGGGTAAGCGAGTGTGGTGGCAATGCCGTCCCAGTTTGTTTTGACGCCAATGATCGAGCTTCTTAAGCCAGACGGCATTGTCGCCAATCTCCGGGCCTCCTCAAAAAAGCAGGTCCTTCAGGAACTGGCCAAGCGGGCCGCGGAACTGACCGGCCAGCATGAGCGGGCCATCTTCGACGTCCTGCTGGAGCGGGAGCGCCTGGGCACCACCGGTGTCGGCCGGGGCATCGCCATCCCCCATGGCAAGTTGCCGACGCTGCCCAAGGTGTGCGCCCTGTTCGCGCGCCTCGACCGGCCGGTGGACTTCGATTCCATCGACGAACAGCCGGTGGACCTGATCTGCCTGTTGCTGGCGCCGGAATCGGCCGGTGCCGACCATTTGAAGGCCCTGGCCCTGGTGTCGCGCATGCTGCGCAACCCCTTGTTCTGCGAAAAACTGCGCGGCGCCGATACCGCCGACGCGATCTACGCCCTGCTGACCCACACGGAAGCCAGCAACGCGGCGTGATTCCGCGTCCCTCAAACGCCGGGCGCCGGCATCCGCCGGCTTGGCTTATCTTCCTTTTTCAGTCCGCTGCCGCTCCCCGAAAAAGTCCGGCGGCCGCAGTCGCGGCCTAAGCGCCGTGAGCTTTCTTAACCTATGGGGCGGCTTCGCATTGGCGCGCCGACCGGTATAGTGGGCGGAGAACAAGCCGGGAGAGCGCCCATGTCCGATCCAGTGCCGACAACCGGGCCGCGTGTGGTGACGGTGCCGCCGGGGGAGGACAGGGAACGGCTGGTCTGTCCCGACTGCGGGTACATCGCCTATGACAACCCCAAGATCGTGGTGGGGTCGATCGCCCTGTCCGGTGACCGCATCCTGCTGTGCCGCCGGGCCATCCCGCCCCGCATCGGCTACTGGACCCTGCCAGCCGGTTTCATGGAACTGGGGGAGACATCCCAGGACGGTGCCGCCCGCGAAGCGTGGGAGGAGGCGGGCGCCCGCCTGGCCATCGGCCCCCTGCTGGCCGTCTACAACATCCCCCGCATCAGCCAGGTGCAACTGATCTACCTGGCCCACCTGACCAGCCCTGAAATCGCCCCCGGACCGGAAAGCCAGGAGGTCGCCCTGTTCGCCTGGGACGACATCCCCTGGACCGATCTGGCCTTCCCGAGCGTCGACTGGGCCTTGCGCGAGTATGAGACACGGCGGGAGCTGATCCAGGCCGGCAGGCCCTTCGCCCCCGCCACCAATCCGGTGGACGGGCTGTGAGGGTCAGAACCGGGCCTGGTGGCTGACCATGCCCCGCAGCCGGTCGTTCTTCGGATCGGTGTATTCCTCTGGCAACCCCTCCTGCACACGCAGCCAGGACAGGCGGCTTTCCACCCCGCAATGCGCTTCCGGCACCGCCGCCTCGGGATCGTCCAGGCTGCCGATGGTGAAACTCATCCAGTCGCTGTCGGGATAGGCGAAGGTCAGTGGCGTGCCGCATCGCGGGCAGAACCCCCGCTCCGCCACGGAGGAGGACGCATAGAAGACAGGGCGTCCCGTCCCGGTCCAGCTGACCGTGTCCTTGAGCACCCCGGCCAGGGCGGCAAAGACATTGCCCACGGCCCGCTGGCACATGCGGCAATGGCAGAAATGCACCCCCTCCACGGCCATGGTGCTGTGGTACCGCACCGCGCCGCACTGGCATCCGCCGGAGGTGCCGCCCTTTTTATCCACCGCCATGCTGTCGCTCATTCCGCCGCTCCGTTCTCCCAGCGTCCCCGATGTCGGCCAGCACCCACCGGGCGCCGACAGCGCAGCCACTATAGCCGGCTATAGCTCAGTCTGTCCGCGAGCGGCTTCACGCCCAAGGGCGATTCCGCCTTCGGGTGATCCGCTCCATCCTCCACACCGGGCCTGAAAGACAGACGGCGCGGAACCCCGGGGGCCCGCGCCGTCGCGTCACTCACTCTATATTACGCGCTCAGTTGAGCGTGCGGACATCCGTCAGCTTGCCGGTCAGGGCCGCCGCCGCCGCCATCTCCGGGCTCACCAGATGGGTGCGGCCACCGGGGCCCTGGCGGCCCTCGAAATTGCGGTTGGAGGTGGAGGCGCAGCGTTCACCGGGCTTCAGCTTGTCGTCGTTCATGGCCAGGCACATGGAGCAGCCGGGCTCACGCCAGTCAAAGCCGGCGGCCACGAACACCTTGTCCAGGCCCTCGGCCTCCGCCTGTTCCTTCACCAGGCCGGAACCCGGGACCACCATGGCATAGACGCCGTCCTTCACATGACGGCCTTCGGCCACCTTGGCGGCGGCACGCAGGTCCTCGATGCGGCTGTTGGTGCAGCTGCCGATGAAGACCTTGTCGACCGGGATGGCGTCCAGCGGCATGCCGGCCTCCAGTCCCATATACTTCAGCGCGCGTTCCATGGCGGCGCGGCGATGCTCATCCGTCTCGTTGGCCGGGTTAGGCACCGTGGCGGTGATGGGCAGCACGTCCTGCGGGCTGGTGCCCCAGGTGACCATGGGCGCAATGTCCTCGGCCTTCAGCACCACCTCGCGGTCGTACACGGCCCCCTCGTCCGAGGGCAGGCTCTTCCACCAGTTGACGGCCTGTTCCCAGGTGGCGGCCTTGGGCGCCTGCGGACGGCCCTTCAGATAGTCGAAGGTGGTCTCGTCCGGCGCGATCAGGCCGGCGCGGGCCCCCGCCTCGATGGCCATGTTGCACACGGTCATACGGCCTTCCATGCTGAGGCCGCGGATGACGGAACCGGCGAACTCGATGACATGGCCGGTACCGCCGGCGGTGCCGATCTTGCCGATGATGGCCAGCACCACGTCCTTGGCGGTCACGCCGACCGGCAGGTCGCCGTCCACGGTGATGCGCATGTTCTTCGACGGCTTCAGCAGCAGGGTCTGCGTCGCCAGCACGTGCTCCACATCCGACGTGCCGATGCCGAAGGCCAAGGCGCCGAAGGCACCGTGCGTGGCGGTGTGGCTGTCGCCACAGACTATGGTCATGCCCGGCTGGGTCAGGCCCTGCTCCGGCCCCACCACGTGGACGATGCCCTGGCGGATGTCGGACATGTCGTAGTAGTCGACGCCGAATTCCTTGGTGTTGATGGCCAGCTGCTCCACCTGGATGCGGCTTTCCTCGTTCTTGATGCCGGCCAGGCGGTCATGGCTGGTGGGAACGTTGTGGTCGGCGACGGCCAGGGTGGCGGACGGACGGCGCACCTTGCGGCCAGCCATGCGCAGGCCTTCGAAAGCCTGCGGGCTGGTCACCTCATGGACAAGGTGAAGGTCGATGTAGAGCACGCAGGTGCCATCCTCCTGCCGGTGGACGACATGGCTGTCCCAGATCTTGTCATAGAGGGTGCGCGGCTTGCCCATGGATCTTCACTCTGATGCGGACCGACATTTTTGAAACGGCGAAACCCGCGTGGCGGGTCTTTTTGTTTCACGGAGGCGCAGAATAACGACCGGTCCTGTCGCGGACAAGGGCCGCCCGTCGCCGCTGATCGCATAGGGCCTATGTCACGGCCATCTTCACCCCAGCCCGCGACCCCAGCCGCAGGCGTTCAAAGAACGCGGCTGGTGCGAAAAAGCCCCGCCTGTGGGCGGGGCTTTTCGAAATTAGGCGTTCATCGGCTCGCGTTCGTCTTCGGCCGAGTTGTCGACCTCGGCCTCGTCGCCCTGGTCGCCGCCCTCCTCGCCCTCGAAGCCCGACTGGGGCTGATAGGGCCGGGGGTCGCCGCCGCGCTGACGCTGTTCGGCTTCATTGATCTGGGTGATGATGCGGAAGTAGTGCTCCGCATGCTGCAGATAGTTTTCCGCCGCCACCCGGTCACCGGACGACTGGGCGTCCCGGGCCAGGGCCAGGTACTTCTCGTGCACCTGGAAGGCGTTGCCGCGAATGCGCACATCCGGGCCATTGCTGTCAAAGGTCTGGTGCCGCAAGGGCACGTTCTGACGGCGGTTGTTACCGCCGCCGCCGCTATTGCCGTTGCCGCCGCCGTTGCCGGCATTGCCACCGCTGTTACCGCCGCGCCCACGCGAACGCCTGGTGTTCGGTCCCTGTCTCATCCGACTGCTGCTCTAGCCCCGTTGGAGTTCGATGCATGCCCGTGCCAATGGGGGCGGACGTCTTCCATCCGCGCCTCTCGCACCCGATCCCGGAATCAATCCCCCACCGGGGGTGTCACCGGACCGACCATGCTGGGCAAACTGGCATGCCGTGGTGATCATCATCGGCCCATGAACGCTAGCCTGATCCCCACACCGGTGTTTCCCGGTTTCGGATCTGGCGCGTCGCCCCTTCGGCCTTCCACCACGCGAGATGACCCTAAACGCTGTCCCCCGCTAAACCAACATCTTTTTTGGATACGCGCCCTTGCGCTCCCGGCGCAGGCGGACAGGAGAGCGGGACTTCACCCTCCGGATGGGTCAGCCGGGGGCCCGCGCCACGACCACACGATCATGGCCGGCCAGATCGTCCACCCGTTCCAGCACCACAAGGCCGGCGGCCTGGAACAGGGCGGCCACGTCCGCGCCCTGGCCCATCCCATGCTCCACCGCGATGATGCCGTCGGACCGCAGCAGGCCGGCGGCGCTTCCGGCCAGAAGTCGATAGGGGTCCAGCCCATCCGGCCCGCCATCCAGCGCGCGCCGCGGGTCAAACGTCCGCACCTCGGGCTCCAGGCCGGCGATGTCGGCCGCCGGGATGTAGGGTGGGTTGGAGACGACGGCGTCGAAACGCCCATCCATCGCCAGCGCGTCCGCCCAGCCGCCCACCATCCAGGCGCTGCGCCCGGCATAGCCCAGACGCCCCGCGTTGGCGGCGGCGGCCCGCGCGGCCCCCGGGGCGATGTCCACGCCCAAACCCCAGGCGCCCGGCAATTCCGAGAGCAGCGCCAGCAGGATGCAGCCGCTGCCCGTGCCCAGATCCAGCAGGCGCCGGGGCCGGTCGCCGCCGGGCAAGTGGCGCAAGGCGGCCTCCACCAGGGTTTCGGTATCGGGCCGGGGATCCAGCGTGTCGGGCGCCAGCTGGAACTCCAGGCTCCAGAACTCCCGCTTGCCCAGGATGCGGGAGACGGGCTCGCGCGCCGCCCGGCGGTCCAGCAACCGATCCAAGGTCGCCCTAGCCTCCGCCGGCACTTCCCGGTCGCCGTCCAGCAGCAGGGCGGTCCGCGACCAGCCCAGGGCCTGTTCCGCCAGCAGGCGCACGTCCAGCCGGGGGCTGGCGCACCCCGCCGCCGCCAGCCGCGCCTCGGCCGCCTTCAGCACATCGCGGAGGAGGGCCGGGCCGCTCACTGCAGTTCGGCCAGGCGCTCCGCCTCGTCCTGGGCGATCAGCGCCTCCACCACCTCATCCAGCGCCTCGCCCGCCATGACCTTGTCGATCTTGTAGAGCGTCAGGTTGATGCGGTGGTCGGTCACCCGGCCTTGGGGGAAGTTGTAGGTGCGGATGCGTTCGGAGCGGTCGCCGCTGCCCACCTGGCTCTTGCGGTTGGCCGCCCGCTCGGCGTCGAGCGCGCTGCGCTGCTGGTCGTAGAGACGGGACCGCAGCACGCGCAGGGCCTTGGCCTTGTTCTTGTGCTGCGACTTCTCATCCTGCTGGATGACCACCAGGCCGGTGGGCAGGTGGGTGATGCGCACCGCGCTGTCGGTGGTGTTGACCGACTGGCCGCCAGGGCCCGACGACCGGTACACGTCGATGCGCAGATCCTTGTCGTCGATCTGGATGTCCACCTCCTCCGCCTCGGGCAGCACGGCCACGGTGGCGGCGGAGGTGTGGATGCGGCCTTGCGTCTCCGTCGTCGGCACGCGCTGCACCCGGTGCACGCCCGATTCGAACTTCAGCCGACGGAACACGCCGCGACCGGAGATGCTGGCGATGGCCTCCTTGTAGCCACCCAGGCCGGTCTCGGAGATCTCCATCACCTCGAAGCGCCATCCTTGGATGGTGGCGTAGCGGCGATACATGTCGAACAGATTGGCCGCGAACAGCGCCGCCTCGTCGCCGCCGGTGCCGGCGCGCACCTCCAGCATGGCGTTCTTGTCGTCGGCCGCGTCCTTGGGCAGCAGGGCCAGCATGACCTGGCGTTCCAGGGCCGGCAGGGCCTTTTCCGCCTGCACCAGCTCATCCTGCGCCAGTTCCCGCATCTCGGGATCGGCCTCGGCCTCCGCCATGCGGGCGAGGTCGCCCAGGTCGGCGCGGGCGCGCCGCAAGTCGGCGATGGACTCGGCCACCGGCGTCAGCTCGGCGAATTCCTTGCTCATGCGGGTATAGGCGTCGGCCGCCAGCGTGCCTGACGCCAGGGCGTCGCGCAGCTCGTCATGCCGGGCCGACAGCTTGGCCAGCGTGTCCCCGAACCGTTCTTCCAGAGTGGTCATGTTTTTTTCCGTCATCCCGTATCCGGGCTGACTAGAGCCCTCAAGCGCCGGGCGGCGGCATCCGCCGCCTTGGCTTGTCCTCACTTTCCAGTCCGCTGACGCTTCCCGGAAAGTTCCGGCGGCCGCAGTCGCGGCCTAGCGGCATGAGTCCGGGACTGATGCCGCGGGCCTTGTATCACTCGGCGGCGGCAGCGGCTTCTTCGGCGGCCTGCGCGGCCTTGATCTCCTCGGCCTTCTTTTCCACCAGCGACACCAGGTGGTCGACGATGCTCTCGTCCTTCAGGCGGTGGGCCGGCTGGCCCGCCAGGAAGACCTGGTGCACGCCCTTGCCGCCGCCGGTGAAGCCGATGTCGGTCATGGTGGCCTCGCCCGGGCCGTTGACCACGCAGCCGATGACCGAGACGGTCATGGGGGTGGTGATGTGAGACAGCCGTTCCTCCAGCACCTCGACCGTCTTGATGACGTCGAACTGCTGGCGGGCGCAGGACGGGCAGGAAATGACGGTGACGCCGCGGCGGCGCAGGCCCAGGGACTTCAGCATCTCGAAGCCGACCTTGACCTCCTCCTCCGGGGGGGCCGACAGCGACACGCGGATGGTGTCGCCGATGCCCGACCACAGCAGCATGCCAAGGCCGATGGACGATTTCACCGTGCCGGCGCGCAGGCCGCCCGCTTCGGTGATGCCGATGTGCAGGGGATAGTCGCAGGCCTCGGACAGGCCCTGGTAGGCGGCCACCGCCAGGAAGACGTCGGACGCCTTCACGGAAATCTTGAACTCCCGGAAGTCATGGTCTTCCAGGATTTTGGCGTGGGTCAGCGCGCTTTCCACCAGGGCTTCCGGGCAGGGCTCGCCATACTTTTCCAGGAGTTCGCGCTCCAGCGAACCGGCGTTCACGCCGATGCGCATGGCGCAGCCGTGGTCCTTGGCGGCCTGCACCACCTCGCGCACGCGGTCGGCGGAACCGATGTTGCCGGGGTTGATGCGCAGGCAGGCGGCACCCGCCTCGGCGGCCTCGATGGCGCGCTTATAATGGAAGTGGATGTCGGCCACGATGGGCACGTTCACCGCCTTCACGATCTCCTTCAGCGCCGCCGTCGACTCCTCATCCGGGCAGGAGACGCGGACCAGGTCGGCGCCGGCCTCTTCGGCGCGCAGCACCTGCTCGATCGTCGCCTTGGCGTCGGCGGTGAGCGTATTGGTCATGGTCTGGACGGAGATCGGCGCGTCGCCACCGACCAGGACATTGCCGACACGGATCTGACGGGAGGTCCGGCGCAGGATCTGGCGATACGCACGATGGGTGGTGGACATGGCGGAACTGGCCTCGTGAAGGAATTTGCCCCGTAAAGTGCTGCCGGACGGCCCCGGGATCAAGAGGCCATCGCACAAGGCATGACCGCGCGCCGTGCGGGACGCCCCGGCCGGCAACGGTTGGGTAGCTGAACGGATGCGACTATTTGGCCGCGGCGTCCAAGGTCACCAGCACGATGTCGTTGCTGTGCATGGGCAGGGTGGTGGCGACACGGCCGTCGGCGCCCACGGTGACTTTCATCTCCGTCTCCGCCTGGTCGCGCGTCAGGTCGGTCAGCTTGGCCAGCTGTTCCGGCGACAGCGTCTTGGGCGCGCCCATGTCGATGTAGGCGGAATAGGCGTCGTTGGCGCGGAAGCCCGTGCGATGGACGGCCAGGCGATAGGGGCCCGGCTTCAGCCCCTTGAAGGTGACGGTGACAGGCGCCGCCGGCTTGTTGGGCACGATCCTGCTGTAGAAGGAGCGGTTGCTGACCGGCTGGCGCGGCTGTTCAAAGTCCCACACCAGCGCCGCCGCCTTGCCCTCCGCGGCAGCCGCCAGCACCTGGCCATCCGTCACCGGCACGGCGTCGCCTTGCAGGGCGTGCAGGTACTTGTAGGCGAAGTAGGCGGGCTTGCGGATGCCCTCGCGGTTCATCAGGCCGAAGCCCCCTTCGAAGGGGGCGGTGGGCGGGCCCGGCTCCTCGAACAGGTCGCTGAAGGTCCAGTAGCTCATGCCCTGGACCATGCCCTGGCCGGCCTTCAGCTTGGCCAGGATGTAGGGCGCGCTGATGTAGCTGTCGTGCACCAGGTCACGGGGGGTGTAACTGGTGCTCCACTCCGTGAAGAACAGCGGCAGGGTGGGGAAACGCGAGGCCGCGATCTGCTGGCGCACCTTGCGCACGTCGCCGACGATGGCGTCGGGCGAGGGCGACAGCTTGGTGTCCGCCACGCCGGCCTCATCCAGGAAACCGCCATCCACGCCATAGGTGTGGGTGGCGACGAAATCCACGGGCGCGCCGCTGTGGGCGACATGGTCCAGGAATTCCGGAACCCAGGCGGCGCCGGCGGTGGCGGGCCCGCCCACGCGCAAGGCCGGATCGATGGCCCTGATGGTATTGGCCGTCAGATCATAGAGCGCGAAATAGGCCTGCTGGTCCGCCCCTTCCCAGAAGCCCGCCAGGTTGGGCTCGTTCCACACCTCGAAATACCAGCTGCGCACCTCAGCCTGGCCGTAGCGGGCCTCGATGTGCTGGACGAAGGCGGTGATGAGGTCGCGCCAGGCGTCGGGCTTGGGATGGGAGGTGTTGCCCTCCCAGTAGAAGATCTTGTTCTCGGACGTCGCCATCGCCTTGGGCGTGAAACCCAGTTCCACGAAGGGCTTCAGCTTGCGCGCCAGCAAGGCGTCGTACAGCTGGTCGATCTTGGTCCAGTCGTAGGTGAGGGCGCCGTTCTGCTCCTTCACCGTGCCCAGAACGTCGTGGAAGATGGCGTGGAAGCGGATGTAGCGGAAGCCCACCTCATCCTGCGTGGTCTTCAGCTGCGCCATGCTGTCCGGTCGGATCAGGGTGCCGGGAAAGTCCGAGCCGATGGACAGGTCGAAGAAGCGGTCCATCGGCTGGGTGGCCTTGGCCACGTCGATGTCAACCTGACGGGCACGATCGGCCGCCTGGGCGGCGCCGGCCAGCAGCAGGCAGGCGGATAGGCAGGCAGCCACCCTGCGGCGGAACAGTGATGTCATCAATGGGTCACCCGAGCCTGAATATCGTCCGGTTGCAGGGGATAGCTGCGCACCACCTGGCCTTTGGCACCCAGCGTGGGCAGGTCCTTGCCGTCCAGGCTGATCACCAGGCCACCGGCATTGCCGGTTTCCAGCGACAGGCCCGGCACGTCGGGGGCGCGGAAACTGTCACCGGGGTGCAGCACGCGCGATGCCCACAGCGTGCCCTTGGCGTCACGCACCTGGATCCAGGTTTCGTCCGTGGCGCGCACCACCACACGGGCGGGGCCGGTCTGGCCGAAGACCCGGCCCTTGGCCGGGGCCGGCGCGGCGCCGGGAGCGGTGGTGTCGGGGCGCATGCTGGCCTCGGCGGCGGCCCCGGCGGTGTCGGTGTCGGCGGCCACGGCCTTGGGCTGGCCCAGGTCCGGCATCTGCGGCGCCTCGTCATCCGGCGCTTCCGAGGCGGCGGCCCCGGCGGGGGCGGGAGCCTGGGCGACCGGGGTTTGAGCGGAGGGAGGGGCGTTCTTGCCCGGGGCCGCCGGTGGCGGGGCGGCCGTCTGACCGGCGGGCGGGGTCGCCGAAGCCTGGGGCGCCACCGGGACGGGGCCCGGCACCGCGTCGGCCAGCGGGGCGGCGGCGTCAGGGGCGGCCCCCACTTCCGGCGCCGTCGGCTGCGCCTGGTTCAGCAGCGCCTGCACCGCCGGAGCCGGCAGCACGTTGGCCGGCGGCGGTGAGGCGTCGCCACCACCCGTCAGATGGGTCAAGCGTTCCGGCAGCTTGGGCACCAGGTTGAGGGCGCTGCGGTCGGCGGCGGAATAGAGATACCAGCCGCCGTAGAGCACCGCGGCCAACGCCACGGCCGCCACCATCAGCACACCGCTGGGCACGCGGTTCTCGCTGACGGGAATGGGCAGGTACAGCTCCGCCGGCATCACCCGGCCAGCCGTCTCATCCTTGAAGCGGTTGAGCAGCTCCCCCGAATCCAGGCCCAGCAGGTCGGCATAGCTGCGCAGGAAACCCAGGATATAGGCCTGGCCCGGCAGATCGGCGTGGCGCCCGTCCTCGATGGCTTCCAGATAGACCCGGCGTATGCGCAGGACGTTGGCCACGCCCACCAGGTCGTAACCCAGCTCCTCGCGCCGCAGGCGCAGGGTGTCGCCGACGGCCTCGCGCGGCGCCTGCGGCTCGGTGGAGCGGCCGGCGTCGATCATGTCCCGATATCGGTCGCGGCGATCCGTCATAAGGGCTGTCCCAGCACAGGAGGGTGCATGATTTTTGCCAACCGCCGGTTCAATTATTGCGCCAGCGGCGCTGTGGCCGGAGTCTTATCAAGGGCTTCACGGTACCGCAACCATGCTGCCGCCAGAATTTCCGAAAGAGGGTCAGAGCCGCACGCCATGGTCGCGGGCGAAGGCCAGCAGGTGCTGGCGCAGGGACCGGTCCTGACGGTTCAGCAGGCTGTCCAGGAAAGGCTGCAGGACGCCGACATCCAGCGAGCGGATCATGGTCTTGACCTCACCGAACGCCCCGGGGCTCATCGACAGGGTGCGGAAGCCGCAGCCCAGCAACGCCATGGCGTCCAGCGGACGGCTGGCCATTTCCCCGCACAGCGACAGCTGAACCCCCGCCGCCTCGCACCGCCGCACCAGCATGCGCAGCACCGTCAGCATGGCCGGTGACAGCAGGTCATAGCGGTTGTTCAGCATGGGATTGCCGCGGTCGCTGGCGAACAGGTACTGCAGCAGGTCGTTGGAGCCCACGGACATGAAGTCGATATGGGGCAGCAGGGCGTCCAGCTGGAACAGCAGCGCCGGCACCTCCATCATCACGCCGACCTTGAGGTCGCGGGGCGGGGCCATCTTGTCCTGTTCCAGACGGCGCAGTTCCAGGTCCAGCACCCGGCGGGCGCGGATGAACTCCGACACCTCGGCCACCATGGGGAACATCAGGCGCAGATCGCGCCCCGACGCCGCCCACAACAGCGCCCGCAGCTGCTTGCGCAGCATGGCCGGCCGGTCCAGACCGATGCGGATGGCGCGCCAGCCCAGGGCCGGATTCTCCTCCCCCAAATCGGGGAAGTAGGGCAGCGTCTTGTCGCCGCCCACGTCCAGGGTGCGGAAGGTGACGGGCTTGTCCCCGGCCTCGTCCAGCACCTTGGCGTAGGTTTCCTTCTGGATGGCCGTGTCGGGATAGGTGTGCCGCACCATGAAGGGGATCTCGGTGCGGTACAGGCCGATGCCGTCGGCGCCGGTGGCGTGCAGGTGCGGCAGGTCGATCAGCAGGCCGGCGTTCAGCATCAGCCGTACCGGGATTCCGTCGCGCGTCACCGAGTCCAACAAGCGGGTGGCGGCGAACTCGCGCTTGCGCTCCTCCCCCACCTCGATGCTTTTCAGGAAGGCTTCGGTGATGTCCTCGGCTGGGCGCACGAAAACCTGGCCGTGGTCACCGTCGACGATGACGAAGTCCAGCGGGTCGACGCGGCTGAGCACGCCGGTGCACTGGCCCACCACGGGGATGTCGAGGGCGCGGGCGACGATGGCCACGTGGCTGTAGGCCGCCCCCTCCTCCAGCACCAGGCCGCGCAGGCGGGTGCGGTCATAATCCAGCAGCTCGGCGGGGCCCAAGTTGCGGGCCACCAGCACGAACTCGTCCGGCAGGGTGCCGCCGTCCGCCTTGTCCTGACGGCCGGCCAGGTGCTGCAGCAGGCGGTTGGTGATGTCGTCCAGGTCCAGCTGGCGTTCGCGGATGTAGCTGTCGGTCACCGACGCCATGCGGGCGCGGTTGTCGTTCTGCACCTGCTGTACCGCCGCTTCCGCCGTCAGGCCGGTGCGGATGGCCTCGCGGATGCGGGACAGCCAGCCGCGATCGGTGGCGAACATGCGGTAGGTTTCGATGATCTCGTGATGCTCGCCCCCGCTCTCGCCCGACAGGATCAGCAGCCGGTCGATGGCCGAATGCATGCTGTCCACCGCCTCGCGCAGGCGGCGCAGCTCCAGCTCGGGATCATCGGCCACCATCTGGCGGATGGTCAGCTGCGGCCGGTGCAGCACGGCCACGGCCATGGTGATGCCCCGGTTCAAGCTGACCCCGTCCAGGCGCGAGGGCAGCAGCACCAGGTCGTTGGCCACCTGCAGCTCGCGATTGTCGACCAGTTCGCCCGTGGCGACCAACTCGGCCACCACCATGCCGATGGTCTCCAGCGTCTCCACGTCCTGCTCGTCATAGGCGCGCCGCGCGATGTGCTGGATGGCCAGCACGCCGCGCACCCGGCCGCCGCGCAGGATGGGCACGCCCATGAAGCTGTCGAAGGGGTCTTCGCCCGTTTCCGGGCGGTAGGCGAAATTGGGATGGCTGGGGGCGTTGGCCAGGGCCACCGGCCGGGCGTGGGCGGCGATGTCGCCCACCAAGCCCTCGCCCACCCGAAGGCGGGTCTTGTGCACGGCGTCGGGGTTCAGGCCGATGGTGGCGAACAGCTCGAGCACCTCGCCTGCCCGCATGACATAGCAGGAACAGACATCCGCCCCCATTTCGGCGGCGATCAGCATGACGATCTTGTCCAGCCGCGCCTGCGCCGTGCCGCTGGCGGCCATGACGTCGCGCAGGCGGGCCAACAGGCGGCGGGCGCCGCCGGCGGCATCGGCGGAGCGCCGCGCGTCCGTCTTGACGACGGTGGCGGATTCCGGAACCACGGGCGCCGGGTCGACCAGACCCGGCCCGGTAAGACTGGAGGGGGTTCCGGAATGCGGTGCCACTAGCCGGCCGCTCCCGCCAGCGCCAGCACCGGTCCCGTTTCCCCGCGCGCGGGGGCCGGGGCATACCCATACCGCCCGGCCAGCGCCTCTTCCGCCTGGCTCACCAGCTCGGCCAGAATCTCCGCCGTCGGCTGCTCGCGCGTCACCATGCCCACCGACTGGCCGGCCATCAGGCTGCCGTTTTCCACGTCACCGTCGATGACGGCCCGGCGCAGGGCGCCGGCCCAGTAATGCTCGATCTCCAGCTGGGCGTCCTTCTGGTCCACCTCGCCGCGGTTGAAGCGCTCCACCACATCGCGCTGGAAGTCCATGAAGCGGCGCGTGCCCTCGTTCTGCAGGGCGCGCACGGGAATGACGGGGAAGCGGCTGTCCAGCTGGACGGACGGCATGGCGTCGCGGGCGCTGGCGCGGATGAAGGCGCGCTTGAAGTTGGGATGGGCGCGCGACTCGGTGGCGCAGACGAACCGGGTGCCCAGCTGCACACCGGCCGCCCCCAGTTCCAGATAGGCCACGATGGCCTCGCCCCGGCCGATGCCGCCGGCCACGAACACCGGCACGTCCCGAATCTCGGGCAGGATTTCCTGCGCCAGGACGGAGGTTGAGACGGGGCCGATATGGCCGCCGGCCTCCATGCCTTCGATCACCAGGGCGTCCACGCCCATGCGCGCCAGCTTCTTGGCCAGGACCAGCGCCGGGGCGAAGCACACGACCTTGGCGCCGCCATCCTTCAGCTGCTTGATCACTGGCGCGGGCGGCAGGCCGCCGGCCAGCACCACATGGTGCACGCCATGGGCCAGGCAGACATCGGCCAGCACGTCCAGCTGCGGGTGCAGGGTGATGAGGTTGACGCCGAAGGGCCGCCGCGTCAGCGCCCGGGTGGCGTCGATCTCCTGCGCCAGCAGCTCCGGCGTCATGGCGCCGCAGGCCAGCACGCCGAAGCCGCCACCGTTGGATATGGCGGCCACCAGGCCGGCGTCCGACACCCAGGTCATGGCGCCGCCCATGACGGCCAACTCGGTTCCCAGGAAATCGCGCCCACGGCCCCACAACGCGTCCAGCCTGTCGCGAGCGGTTCCGATCGTGGCGATGGTCGACATCAAAAACGATTCCCTTGAGCGAAAAATTGGGAGCGGAAAGGGGATTTTCACCCCAACCGGCCCGGCCAACCGGGCGCGGCATCGTGGGCGATGCCGATCCCTAACCCGAAATGGCCTCCGAAAACAACAATGCCCCGGGGGACGCTTCCGTCCCCCGGGGCAGAGTGTCGCTCAGATGCTTATGCCTGGTCCAGGCCGTAAGCGGTGTGCAGCGCGCGCAACGCCAGTTCGGTGTATTCCTCGGCGATCAGGACGCTGACCTTGATCTCGCTGGTGGAGATGACCTGGATGTTGATGCCGCGGTCGGCCAGCGCCTTGAACATGCGCTGGGCCACGCCAGCGTGGCTACGCATGCCGACACCGATGACCGAGACCTTGACCACGTTGCTGTCGGCGCTGAGGCGGCGGAACTTCAGATCCGCCTTGGCGCCTTCCAGCACCTGCACGGTGCGGTCCAGGTCGGCCTTGGTGACGGTGAAGGTCATGTCGGTGGTGGTGCCGTCTTCCGACACGTTCTGCACGATCATGTCGACATTGATGGCGGCGTCGGTGAGCGGCCCGAAAATGGCGGCCGCCACGCCGGGCCGGTCTTCCACGCCCACCAGGGTCACCTTCGCCTCATCCCGGCTGTAGGCGATGCCGCTGACCAGTTCCTGTTCCACGATTTCGTCCTCATCAACGACAAGAGTTCCCGGCAACGCGCTGCCGGCCGCTTCCTCGAAAGTCGACAGCACCTGGACACGCACGCGGTGCTTCATCGCCATTTCCACCGACCGGGTCTGCAGGACCTTGGCGCCCAGGGACGCCATCTCCAGCATTTCCTCGTAGGTGATGCGGCCCAGCTTGCGGGCCTTGGTCACGATGCGCGGATCGGTGGTGTAGACGCCGTCGACGTCGGTGTAAATATCGCAGCGTTCGGCGCCCACCGCCGCCGCCAGCGCCACCGCCGAGGTATCGGAACCGCCGCGGCCCAGCGTGGCGATGCGCCCGTCCTTGGACACGCCCTGGAAGCCCGCGACCACCGCCACCTCGCCCGTGGCCATGCGGGCCACCAGGTCACCGGACTCGATGCGCTCGATCCGGGCCTTGCCGTGCACGTCGTCGGTGATCAGCGGGATCTGCCAGCCCTGCCAGGACCGGGCGGGGATGCCGATCTCCTGCAAGGCGATGGCCAGAAGGCCACTGGTCACCTGCTCGCCCGAGGCGACCACGGCGTCATACTCACGCTCGTCCGCCAGGCGGCCCACCTGTTTCACATAGTCCACCAGCTGGTTGGTCACGCCCGACATGGCGGAGACGACCACCGCCACCTCATGGCCGGCGTCGACCTCCTGTTTCACCTTGCGGGCGACATTCTTGATCCGGTCGATGGTGCCGACCGATGTGCCGCCGAACTTCAAAACGAGGCGTGCCATAACCCGTGTCTGCCTTGTTCGTGCCGGCCCATGGGCCGGCGGGGTGCGATGCCGGCCGAAACCAGCGGTGGATGCAAAAAAGCCCCCGGCCGCGCGGCGGGATTCCACACCATCGGGCGGAGCCTTCGCGGGGCGGGTCGGAAGCGCGCTATCCTTACCCCGTCGGAACCGCCCAGGCAAGAAACGGGTAATAAAAGGTCAGGGTTGCGTAAACCGGGCGACAGAGCATTTCTATTTCTTGTTTTGTCGCGCCCCCAGGCGGCGGCAATGCTCGCCGCCTTGTCGCCGCGCTCCGGCATGCTTTGTGGCGGCGGTGCGGGTGCTGCGCTCCGGCCGGTGTTGAGTTGGCGGCGGTGACGGCCCATATTCTGGCCCGTTCCGCTTCAAGGTGCCCATGATGAGCCAGACCGCCACGACCACCGTCGATCCCGGGGAAATCCAGCGCTTTTCGGCCATCGCCGCCGAATGGTGGGATGAGGCGGGCAAGTTCCGGCCGCTGCACAAGCTGAACCCGGTCCGCCTGGAATATATCCGCGACCGCCTCTGCGCCCATTTCGGCCGCGACCCGCTGGCGCCCCAGCCCCTGAAGGGCCTGCGCCTGGTGGACATCGGCTGCGGCGGTGGGCTGCTGTCGGAACCCCTGGCCCGCATGGGCGCCGACGTCGTCGGCATCGACGCCGCCGAACGCAACGTCAAGACCGCCGCCACCCACGCGGCCGAGACGGGCACCCCGGTCGACTACCGCCACACCACGGCGGAGGATCTGGTGGCGGCCGGTGAGACCTTCGACGCCGTGCTGTCGCTGGAGGTGGTGGAGCACGTGGCCGACGTGCCCCTGTTCCTGGAGAGCCTGGCGGCCCTGATGAAGCCCGAGGGCTTGCTGGTCATGGCGACGCTGAACCGCACGCCCAAATCCTACCTGATGGCCATCATCGGCGCGGAGTACGTGCTGCGCTGGCTGCCGCGCGGCACCCACGACTGGCGCAAATTCCTGAAGCCGTCGGAACTGGCCGCCGGCCTGCGCGCCACCGGCCTGGCGGTGCGCGAGGTCATGGGCCTGACCTACAGTCCGCTGTCCGACCGCTTCCGCCTGGACGCCCGCGACCTGGACGTCAACTACCTGCTGTGGGCCAGCCGCTGAAACCCGGCATGGAGCAGGAAGCGATCACGCGCGATCGCGTCGTACCCGTAACCCATTGATGATAGAGGGCCCCGCCAATGGACGAAGCGATTCTGCGCCAGCGCGTCGAACAACTGCGCCGGGAACACGAGGCCGGGGAGGCGCAGTTGCGCGCACTGGACGCACGGCGGACCGAGCTGCAAAATACCTTGCTGCGCATCGCCGGCGCCATCCAGGTTCTGGAAGAAGTGATCGCCGAACAGACCCCGGCGGGCTGAGATCCCTCAGGTGTCGTGTTTCGACACCCAGGGGATGCGGGTGAAGGTCACGCCCTCATCCTCCAGCTCCGCCGCCTCCTCATCCGTGGTCTCGCCATAGATGGCCTTGGCGTCAGCCTCGCCGTAATGAATCTTGCGCGCCTCCTCGGCGAAGCGGTCGCCCACGTGGGTGGCGTTGGCCTCCACCTGCCGGCGCATCTCCCGCAGCAGGGACATGACCGCCGCCGGCCCCTGGGACGCAGCCTCGGCCATCGCCGCGGGCGTCACCTCGGGGGCGGGCGCTGGCAAAGCCGGAGCGGGTGCCTCCTCGGCGCGGGTGCCGCGCGACTTGGCGATGCGCGGCGCCATGGGTGCCTTGGCCACCGTGCGGTCGCCGCAAACGGCGCAGCTGACCTCCCCCGCCGCAACTTGGGCGTCGCAGGCGTCCGCGTTGCGGAACCAGACGTCGAAGGTGTGGCCCTGGCCACATTTCATTTCATACAGAATCATGGGGCTGGATCATGGGGGGCAAGATCGCGGGGCACGGGCGCCGCCACAAGGCGGCCGCATCAGGAAATGTCATATACAGTCTGGATGTGGGTGGGGAAAGCCGCCCCGGCAATGCGCATGCCCCGCATGACACCAGCGCCCTCGCATAAGGACACCCCATGCCCCCAGCGCCACACCATGATCCACGGGGCCAGGCCTCCGCCTGGGTCCAGCGCTTCGCTCCGCTGGTTGCCCGGGGCGGCGCCGTTCTGGACGTGGCTTGTGGGGGAGGGCGGCATGCCCGGCTGTTCCACGCCCTGGGCCATCCCGTGACGGCGGTGGACATCGACACCCGTGGCATGGCCGACCTGGAAGGCCAACCCGGGATCACCATCCGCCCAGCGGACCTGGAGGGCGGCGCGCCCGTTGATCTGGGCGGGCCCTATGCCGGCATCGTCGTCACCAACTACCTGAACCGGCCGTTGCTGGCCCGCCTGCCCGGCCTGCTGGCCGCTGGCGGGGTGCTGCTCTATGAAACCTTCGCCCAGGGCAACCAGCGCCACGGCCGGCCATCCAGCCCGGCCTTCCTGCTCCGCTCCGGCGAACTGCTGGCCCTGGCCAACGACGCCGGCCTGCAGGTGGTGGCGTTCGAGCAGGGGGAGATTTCACTGCCCCGCGCCGCCGTGGTGCAGCGCCTGGCCGCCGTGCGGCCCATGGCGGCGCCGGACCTGGAGGGCGAGCCGGAGCCGCGCCCCCTACCGCTGGCCTGACCCCTGAAAGCAGGAACGGCCCCGACCGCTGGGGCCGGGGCCGTCCTGGCTGGAACAGATCAGAAGGCGGCTTACTTCTTGGGCGCGGTGGTCTCGGCGCCGACGTGGGCCTTGGCCTTCTTCGCGTGGTGGTGGGTGGTGGTCTTGGCCTCGCCCTTGGCCTCGCCCTTGGCCTCGGGGGCCTTGGCATCGGCCTTAGCCTCGGTTGCCTTAGCCTCGACCCCGGCCTTGGCGTCGGTCTTCACCTCGGTGGCCTTGGCCTCGACCGCCGGCTTGGCGGCGGGGGCTGCCTCGGGGGCTTTCTGCGCCGTCGCCGGGGTGGTGGTCGCAGGAGCGGCGGGGGTATCCGCCGCGAACGCCCCATACGACACCATCATGGCCGTGGCGGCGGCGAGGGCCAGGAGGGGACGGCGGTGGGCGAACATGCTCATGGTCTTGATCCTTGGATCGGGTGGTCTTGTCGGCGTCCCACCATCGGGGCGCAGGGTCATAGTCCCAAGGGATGGGGGCGGCGGTTGGACCGGATTGTGGCAGCGGCAGGATATCTTCGCCGCCTTTCCGCCGAACTGATCGCCAAAGGCCGTGGTTCCGACCTGACCGGCAGGTACCCCTCAGCCTTTCGGCTTCCGACGATTTTCCAGGGAACCCGGGCAGCGCCTTATCGTTACATTCGCGCACGGATTGTCGAGGCGGAAGCATGAAGACCGACAGCGACCAGGCCAATCGCGACCATGTGGCGAAATTCATCCGTCTGCTGGGATCGAATTTCGAGGGGGAGGCGGTCACGGCGCTGGCCAAGCTGCGCCGGCTGCTGCCACAACGGGGCCTGGGCTTCAACGATGTCGGCCAATGGATCCAGTCCCCGGCCAGGGTGATCTATCGTCCGGTCGCCGCACCGCCACCGCCGGACGCCAGGCTCATGGAGGACCGCATCATCGCCCTGGAACGCCAGCGGGCGGAGGCCCTGCGCGCGTTGCGCACCGCGCAAGCCCGGGCGGACAAGGCGGAGGATCAGGCGGGCCAGCTGGTCAGTGAACTGGTGGCGGTCCAGCACCAGGCCCGCGCCACCGCCGTGCCGCCCCCGCCCCCCGGGGTGAGGGCCGCGCCCCGCGGCCGCCGGCAGGGCTATGCCCAGGCCGCCCTGCTGGCCGTGGCGGGAACCATCGCCGTGGGGGCCGCCGTGGGGGCCGCCACGGGTGTCTTCCCGCCGGCGGCCTCGCCCACCGGTCAGGCCAGGCCCCACGCCACCGTGACCGGCCGCAGCGCCTTCCTCTACCCCGCCCCCACCAATGAGCAGGCCGCGCTGACCCTGCTGCCGCCGACCACGGACCTGGAGGTGCTGTCCGACGACACCCCGACCGGCTGGGTGAAGGTGCGCGTCCATACCGGACAGGGCCTGACGGTCGGCTTCATCGAGCGGCGGCGGCTGGACCAGGCGCCGGGCGGCGGCGCCCGCCGCATTCCGGGTTAAGCGCCGGTCAGGACTTGGGCTTGTCCCCGGCCTTCGCGTCGCCCTTGCCGGCGACCTCATCCTTCAACGGGTCCTTGCCATCCAGGCGCAGCAGATTGTCCTGGGCGGCGATGCCGGCGGGGCTGGCGCTAGCCACCTGCACCGCGCGGGTCCAGTCCGCCTTGGCGCCGGGCTTGTCGCCCCGGTCGGCCTTGATGTTACCGCTGAGCAGCAGGGCCTGGCCGTTGTCCGGGTCCAGCGACAGCGCCATGCGCAAGTCGCGCCCGGCCTCGACATCCCGCCCCAGGCGATGCTTGGTCTCCGCCCGCAGGACGATGGCCTCCACCCGGCCGCCATCCAGGCTCAGCGCCCGGTCCAGGTCGCGCAGCACGTCCCACCAGCGCTCCGCCCCCGCCCGCTCGGTGGCGCGGTCGATCAGCAGGTCGGGGTCGGTGGGTTGCAGGCCGATGGCCTTGGTGTAGTCCACATCGGCCTTGGCATGGTCCTTGGCGTTGAACCAGGCCCAGCCGGCCTTGCCCCATAGCCCCGCCGTCACCTTGGGCGGCAGGCCCAGATCAGGGATCACCGCCTCCAGCGCCACGGCCGACTCCTTGTATTCGCCCCGGAACAGCTGGGCCATGGCCTGGCACAGGCGGGCGTCGTTGCCGCCGCCCTTGCTCTCCCACAGCTTGGCCTCGGCATAGGCGAAGTCGGGCAGTTCCTTGGCCCGCTCCAGGCAGGTGTCGCGGTTCAGCGCCACGGGCACGGCCCCGGCGGGAACGGCGATACCGCAGAGGACGGCGAGCGCCGCGCCGGCCGTAAGCCGACGGGCGGAAAGACGGGCAGCCGAAAAAGTGAGGGTGTGCTTGAGGGTAATCATCATGGCGCCTAGAGTCCCGAACGGCGGATGGATCGCAAGTGCTTTCATGCCGGGACCGCTTCCAGGGGGATGCGGCAACGGGTCACGAGGATAGCACGGGCGGCGCCGTCGCGGCTGGCGCGGGTCCCTGCCATCTTCTGGTTGCGGGGGGCGCCGATGCGCACCCCCTTTTGGTTAACGGAGCCTGTCACCATGCCCTTGCCCCCCGTCCCCGGCCGCCTGTTCTGCTTCGGGCTGGGCTTCAGCGCCACGGCCCTGGCCCACCGCCTGGCAAGCGCCGGTTGGCACGTGGCCGGCACCTGCCGTACAGCGGAGAAGGCCGCCGCCCTGCGCGCCCGGGGCATCGAGGCCCATGTCTTCGCCCCCGGGCATCCCCTGGACCCGGCGGCGCTGACCGGCACCACCCACCTCCTGGACTCTGTGCCCCCGACGGCCACGGGCGACGTCGTGCTGGCGGCCCTGACGCCCGAGATCCTGGCCCTGCCGGACCTGCGCTGGGTGGGCTATCTCTCCACCACGGGCGTCTACGGCAACCAGGACGGCGGCTGGGTGGATGAATCGGCCCCGGTGCAACCGGCGACGGAGCGGGGCCAGGCCCGCGCCGTGGCGGAGGCGCAGTGGATGGCCCTGCATGACGCGCACGGCCTGCCGGTCCACCGCTTCCGCCTGCCCGGCATCTATGGCCCGGGGCGCAGCGCGTTGGACCAGATGCGGGCAGGCACCGCCCGGCGGGTGGACAAGAAGGGCCAGATGTTCAGCCGCATCCACATCCACGACCTGGGCAGCGCCGTCATGGCCAGCATGACGGCCCCCAACCCCGGCGCGATCTACAACGTGGCCGACGACCACCCCTGCCCCTCGCCCGAGGTGGTGGCCTATGCCGCCCAGCTGCTGGGCGTGGAGCCGCCGCCCCTGGTGCCGTTCGAGCAGGCGGCCCTGTCGCCCATGGCCACCAGCTTCTATGGCGAGAACAAGCGCATCGCCAACGCCCGCATCAAGGCGGAGCTGGGGGTGAGCTTGCGCTATCCCAGCTATCGCGAGGGACTGGACGACCAGCTGGCGGCGGAGCGGGCCGCCGGCCGCACCTGACACGTCAGTGGCACACGTCAGCGGCACACGTCAGCGGCCGGCCGGCGCGGGGGCGACGGCGCTGAAGGTCACGTGGGCCGACTGCGTGGCCTTCTGCGCCACGTCCAGGCCCCCGCCGCCCTCAGCGGGTGCCGCGTCGGCCATCTTGGCCATGGCCATCATCGGCGCGCGCTGCATCATCGGCATCACCGCCGCGTTGAAATCCACGCGGCCCACACGGAAGTCACGGCCGGGGAAGGCGGTGTTGAGGGCCTTCATTTCCTCCGTCACCCTGCGGTAGAGGGCCTCGCGCAGGCGGGCGCGCACGGCCTCCTGCTCCGCCAGGGTGGGGGTGAAGTCGATGCCCGCCACCTTGATCTGCAGGCCGGCGCGGCTGGCCTGGCGCGCCCGGTCGGCCAGGCCGCCGAGCTGGGTTTCCGGCAGGCGCGCCTCCAGCTCCGCCCGCCAATGGTCCAGGCCGGCGGCATCCTGCTGGCGATCGAAGGAAACCACGCGCCATTCACCCTTGTCGGAAACGGCCTGCGCCGCCTTCAGCACGTCGGCGCGGGCGGACCCGGCATTGCCGCCACCGGCATCAACGGTCAGGCTGACGCGCGCGGTGTCGGTCTTGACCCAGTCCTCCGCCGTCAGCGTCAGGGTCACCTGGTCCTGCGCCGGCTGGCCCATCATTTGGGCCATGGCCGGGGCGCTGGCCAGGGGCAGGGCCGCCAAGCTGGCGGTCGCGATCAGGGAGGCGGCAAGCAGGCGACGCATCGGGGTCCACCCATCCGTTCGGGGCCGGGGCGGAATGCCCAGGCCGTCCCATGCTTGTGGCACAGGGGCGCGGCGGATTTATGGCGGGAAAAAACGGCGGAATGGCTGAACGGCAAGCCCGCGGTTTGGGGCCTGTCGTCAGGCTGGACAAGGCACGGCCCCGGTCGCGTCCTAGAAATCCAGATCGGCGTAGTGCTTGGGCGGGGGGACGCCCGGCAGGTGGTCGCCCAGCAGGGGACGGAAGCTGGGCCGGCACTTGATACGCATGTACCAGTCCTTGGCCTCGGGATGCTGGTCCCAGGGCACATCGCCCAGATAGTCGATGGTGGACAGGTGCGCCGCCGCCGCGATGTCGGCCAGCGAGAAATCATCACCCGCCAGCCATTTGCGCCGGTCCGCCAGATAGGCGATGTAGTCCAGGTGGTAATGGATGTTGGCCAGGCCCGCGCGGATGGCCTGGGCATGCGGCGTGCCGTATCCGGAGAAGCGCTTGATCAGCTTCTCCCCCACCAGGTTCTCCGTCACTTCCAGGTTGAACTTGACGTCGAACCAGGCCGCCAGGCGCCGCACCTCCGCCCGTAACAGCACCTCGCGCCCCAGCAGCGTCGGGGCGTGGGGATAGGCCTCTTCCAGGTAATTGCAGATGGCGGCATGCTCCACCACCGCCGCCCCGTCATCCTCGATCAGCACCGGCAGCTCGCCGGCGGGGTTGAGCGCCAGGAACTCCTCACGGCGTTCCCACGGCTTCTCGACCTCAAGGTCGACCTCAAGGCGCTTCTCCGCCAGGACGACGCGCACTTTGCGCGCGAACGGCGACAAGGGATGATGGACAAGTGTACGCATGTGGGCCGGCAATCTAACGTAAGTGTGTGGATTTCAACAGAGTCTAAAGGCCTTAAGCGGAGATCACCCTATGGCCATGACCGAGGCGACCGCCCTGGAAATTAAGATAGAGCCCATCGGCCCGGCTGACGAGGCCGCATGGCGTCCCTTATGGGACCAATACTGCGCCTTTTACCAGGTCAGCGTCGATCCGGGCGTGACATCCACGCTATGGACCCGGCTGATGGACCCCACGTCGGCTGTCAGGGCGCTGGTGGCGCGCGGGGCCGATGGCCGCATCCTCGGCTTCTGCCACTACGTCCTGCACCCCAACACCTGGGGCGTCAGCCTGATCTGTTATCTGGAGGATCTGTTCACCGACCCCGCCGCGCGTGGTCGCGGCGTGGGCCGGGCGCTGATCGGGCGGCTGGTGGCCCTGGGACGGGAACAGGGCTGGGGCCGGATCTACTGGCACACGCAGGAGACCAACACCACCGCCCGGCGCCTGTACGACAGCGTGACCGACGGCGCCGATGGCTTCGTGCGCTACGTCATACGGGCGTAGGGCGTGCGACGCTTTGACGCATGCCGGTCGATCGAGCGATCGCGAGGTCGTCGTTGACAAAAACGCAAGCATCTTTGCTTTATCGCAAGCGAAGATGGAGCGTCACTCTGCCAGGATCGCGCTGAAAAGCCATTATATTTCAAATGACCTCAAAAAAAGAAGCCAGACAAAGATGAACATTCTGAAGGGTTTTACTATTGCCGCCTTACTCTTTTCCATTTCCGGGTGCACATCAACAAGCACCGTTGAATCGAACAAGTCTCCCCAGTACGTCGCCAATATACACAAATTATTCATCGCCGCTAATCTTGGCATGACCTTATATACATCTGAAGGGAACGAGACAGACGCCTTTCTGAACGGGGTCAGCCGCAGCTTGGCAGAATGCGGAATTCAATCGGCCTCTTACGCAAAAATTCCCCAAGCCCAGAATGATCCCACGCCGCAGCGCATCGCTGAATTTGCTCCCGACACCATCCTGACCATCACATGGGTCAAGGAGAGCAAGGGAACCAACGGCCATATCATTGACTACTTGGCGTCCCTCTACGATGCCCAGAGCAAGTCCGTCGTCTGGAAGGCCAACATCACCCTCACCCAGTATTTCAAGGCGTCCGAAGAGCTGTCCGGTGCATTGGTAGGCCGCATGAAAAAAGACGCCCTGATCAGCGCCACCTGCGCCGGCCCCTCGGCCAAGCGCTAATTTCCCCATTCCACAACCCATGGATAGGCAAATGCCTGTTGGTCACGTGCTTACCAAAAAAACCCGCGGCATCATCCTCTGTGCCCTTCTGGTGACATCGCCTTTGGGGGCATGCAGCAGCACCACCGTCCAATCAACCAAATCGGCGCAGTTTACAGGCCCGGTGAAGCGCCTGTTCATTGACATGGACATGGGCGAGGGATTGCGGACAACCGTCGATGACGAAACTGGTGATTTCATCGCCACAGTCAAAAACACACTAGCGTCCTGCGGCACCGACTCCGATTTTCACACACGAGACGCGCTAGCGTTGAATGACACGATGCCGGATCGGATTCGGAAGTTCGGACCTGATTCCGTGCTTAGCATCCGCTGGCTGTCGGCGCAGACCCAGGGAGCTACCTACATCATCCACTATCAGTTGCGGCTTACTGATCTAAAAAGCAAATCAGTGGTCTGGACGGCCATCATTGACCTTCATCACCAATGGTCTCCAGCCGAGAAAATGGCCGAAGCGATAATCGGTCGGTTAAAGACGGACGGCTTGATCAATTCCGTCTGCGTCGCCGCTGGCCCCAAATAGCCCTATCCGTCAACCAAACAGAATCGATATTTCCATGAAAAAAGGGCGGCCCCGTCGGAGCCGCCCTTTTTCATGTCCAGACCAGAGGTCACCCGATCAGACGGCCACATCCCGGCGCGACTGGGCCGCGCGCTCGTGGCTGCGGATGAAGTCGCGCACGCGGGGCATGATGTGCTCCCGCCAGCGCCGGCCGTTGAAGATGCCGTAGTGGCCGACGCCCTGTTGCAGGTGGTGCTGCTTCAGCGTCTCGGGCAGGCCCGAGCAGAGGGCATGCGCCGCCACCGTCTGGCCGGGGGCGGAGATGTCGTCCAACTCCCCCTCCACCGTGAACAGCGCGGTCTTCTTGATGGCCGACGGGTCGACCCGCACGCCCCGGTATTCCAGGGTGCCCTTCGGCAGATTGTGTTCCTGGAACACGATCTGCACCGTCTGCAGATAGAACTCCGCCGTCAGGTCCATGACCGACAGGTATTCGTCGTAGAAGCGGCGATGCGACTCGGCGCTCTCACCGTCGCCCCGCACCAGGTGCTTGAACAGGTCGACATGCGCGCCGACATGCCGGTCCAGGTTCATGGACATGAAGCCGGTCAGCTGCACGAAACCCGGATAGACGTGGCGCATGGCGCCCGGATAGTAGACCGGGACCGAGGTGGTCACCGTCCGCTCGAACCAGCCGATGTCGCGGGTTTCCGCCAGCTGGGTCACCTGGGTGGGCGACACGCGGGTGTCAATGGGGCCGCCCATCAGGGTCATGCTGCGCGGCTGGCAGGCATCCTCGGTCTGCGCCATCACGGCGGCCGCCACCAGCACCGGCACGGCCGGCTGACAGACGGCGATGACGTGGGTGTCAGGCCCGAGGAAGCGGATGAAATCCATCACATATTCGACGTAGTCGTCGAAATCGAAGCGGCCCCGCGACAGGGGCACCAGCTTCGCGTCGATCCAGTCGGTGATGTAGACGTCGTGGGCGGGCAGCAGCGCCTCCACCGTGCCGCGCAGCAGGGTGGCGTAGTGGCCCGACATGGGGGCCACCACCAGCACCTTGGGGTCGCTGTGCGGCGTGGCGCGCTGGAAGTGGCGCAGCACGCAGAAGGGCTTGCGCAGCGCCGCCTCCTCCGTCACCGCCACCTCGCGGCCATCGATGTGCGTGATGTTCAGGCCGAAGTCCGGCTTGCCCCAGCGGCGCGTCGTGCGCTCGATCAGTTCGCCCGCCGCGGCCATGGCACGGCCCATCCCGGTGTAGGAGGCGGGGACGAAGGGGTGGCGGAAGGTCGCCTGTGTCGCCTCCGCCACCAGGCGGAGCGGGGTCAAAGCGGCATGGTGCAGGTCAAACAGCTGGTACAGCACGCGGATCATCCTCGTCATTGGACGTGGCGGCGCCGGGGGCCCCTTGTGTCTTGGGGTCGGCGTCTCGGGGACAGCAGGCTTGCCGCGAAGGCGGCCCCAGGCACGCCGCTTACCCAACTGCCAGCCTCGGGGTCCATCTCCAAGGGGGTAGGCGGCCTTTCAACTCGGCCTCGTCCCTTATCCTAGCTGGGTAAGGATGAAAAGGCCCTTAATGAAGGGTGAGGGCACCAAACGATACCGGTCACATTTCCGCAATATCCATTCACACACTCCGCCAAAATGTTCAAGAATATTGCGTCGACGGCCCCTTGGCTCCCGGCGACGGCGACGCGGCCCGCGCTGAAACAGCGTCACGCCCACACGTCGAAACCGCCGACGTTCCCTGGATGTTCCGGCGATGAGACCCGCCCCACAGGAAGCAGTGGACATAGCCCCCCTATGGCCCCTAGATATGGGCTTATCCTGCGCCGATACCCGCTATCCCTGGCCCCTGCCTTGGCATCCTGGCCCCTTTGGCCTGCCTGGGGCCGGCCCCTGCCCCAGAGCCGTCATGTCCAACGCCCGGCCCCTTCCCACCAGCCTGTTCGATCAGGAACCCGATTTTCCGGAGAGCGGCCACCCGGACATGGGCGACTTCGTGCCGGACCATTACGGCGAAGCGCCCGAGCCCAGCATCGTCCACGGCGACTGGCCGGACGACGAAGGCCCCCAGGTGACGCGGGACCCGGTGACGGCGGCCCGTGACATCCTGAAGCGCGTCTTCGGCTATTCGGCCTTCCGCGGCAACCAGGAAGACATCATCACCCACGTCATCCAGGGCGGCGACGCCCTGGTGCTGATGCCCACGGGCGGCGGCAAGTCGCTGTGCTTCCAGATTCCGGCGCTGGCCCGGCCGGGGGTCGCCATCGTCGTCAGCCCCCTGATCGCCCTGATGCGCGACCAGGTCGACACCCTGCGTCAGGCCGGGGTGCGGGCGGCCTACCTGAACTCCACCCTGGACTGGCGTGAGGCCCTGGACGTGGAGCGGGCCTGCGAGCGCGGCGACCTGGACCTGCTCTACGTGGCGCCGGAGCGGCTGGTGACCCCGCGCTTCCTGGAACTGCTGGAGCGGTCGCGCATCTCCCTGTTCGCGCTGGACGAGGCGCATTGCGTCAGCCAGTGGGGCCACGACTTCCGGCCGGAGTATCTGCAGCTGTCGGTGCTGCATGAACGCTTCCCCACCGTGCCGCGCATCGCCCTGACGGCCACGGCCGACGCCCAGACCCAGGCCGACATCGTGGAACGCCTGGCCCTGGGTGAGGCGCGGCAGTTCGTCTCCAGCTTCGACCGGCCCAACATCACCTATCGCGTGGCGCCCAAGGACAATGAGCGTCGACAGCTGCTGGACTTCATCCGCCGCCACCATGCGGAGGACGCGGGCATCGTCTATTGCCTGTCGCGCGCCCGGGTGGAGGCGCTGGCCGATTGGCTGCGGGAACAGGGACTGGACGCCCTGCCCTACCACGCCGGCCTGGACCCGGCCATCCGCCAGGCCAACCAGGACCGCTTCATCAAGGGCGAGGGCGTGGTGGTGGTGGCGACCATCGCCTTCGGCATGGGCATCGACAAGCCCAACGTCCGCTTCGTGGCGCACATGGACGCGCCCAAGAGCCTGGAGGCCTATTATCAGGAGACGGGCCGCGCCGGCCGCGACGGACTGCCCGCCAACGCCTTGATGCTGTACGGCCTGCAGGACGTGGTCATGCTGCGCCAGATGATGGACGCGTCGGACAGCAGCGAGCAGCACAAGCGGACGGAACGGCGCAAGCTGGACGCGCTGCTGGGCTTCTGCGAGACCGCCCACTGCCGCCGCCAGGTGCTGCTGACCTATTTCGGGGAGGAGCATCCCGGCAACTGCGGCAACTGCGACACCTGCTTCGAGCCGGTGGAGACATGGGACGGCACGGTGGCGGCGCAGAAGGCCCTGTCGGCGGTCTACCGCACCGGCCAGAAGTTCGGCGTGGGCCACCTGATCGACGTGCTGCGCGGGGGCGCCACCGAGAAGGTCGTGCGCTTCGGCCACGACCAGCTGAAAACCTTCGGCTGTGGCGCCGACATCCCCAAAAGCGATTGGCAGACGGTGTTCCGCCAACTGGTGGCGCTGGGCCATCTCACGGCCGACCCGGAGGGCCATGGTGGCCTGATGCTGACCGACCAGGCGGCATCTGTGCTGAAGGGACAGGAAACCGTGCGCCTGCGCCGCGACCGCGCGGTGCTGTCGGGCGATGGGCGGCGTGGCGCCGGGCGGGCCAGCGGCGGCGGCCGCGCCGGCCCCACACTGTCACCGCCGGACGACACGCTGTGGCACCGCCTGAAGGCCGTGCGCCTGGACCTGGCCAAGGCCCAGGGCGTGCCGCCCTATGTCATCTTCCACGACAGCACGCTGATGGAAATGGTGATCAACCGGCCGCGCGACCTGACCAGTCTGGGCCTGCTGCCGGGCGTGGGCGTGCGCAAGCTGGAACGCTACGGCGCCACCTTCCTGGACGCGATCCTGGCCGCGACCTGAGCGGCGGCGGCCCACCGGAGCTCCGCCACCCGAGCGGCCCCCCAGGGCGTCCCGGGGGCGTTCCTCAGGCACCCCGAGGGAACTAAATGGACTAAGACCGCAGCGGCCTGTTGCCATCCGCGTTTCGGTCTGATAATACCCCCCTCCATTCCAAGGGGCGCCCCAATAGCTCAGTGGTAGAGCAACCGCTTCGTAAGCGGTAGGCCGTTGGTTCAAATCCGACTTGGGGCACCATCCTTCCCACCATTCCCGCATCGCCGCATGATCGAACGCCCTGCCGGGCGGGAAATGCGCCGTTCCTGCGGCGTACGGTCGCACGATTGCAATATGATGACGGTATGGTGGCGCCACCCTGGTTTCCACCCCTTCGCTGGATGCACGCCCATGTCCGAGCCGCTGCCCCGTCACATCGTCACCTCCTATGAAAACGAGCTGCAGCGCCTGGACGCGCTGGTGGCGGAAATGGGCGGGCGGGCCGAACAGCAGTTGGAACAGGCAACCCGCGCCGTGCTGGAGCGCGATGATGGATTGGCACGCGAGACCGTGGCCCAGGATCAGGTGCTGGACGCCTTGGAGCATGAGGTGGAAAGCCTGATCATCCGCCTGCTGGCGCTGCGCCACCCCATGGCCATCGACCTGCGCCACACGCTGGCCGCCATGAAGGCCTCCAACGCCCTGGAGCGGGTGGGCGACTATGCCAAGAACATGGCCAAGCGCGCCCTGGTGCTGAACAGCGTCCCGGTGATAGAGGCCACGGCCTCGGTGGGTCGGCTGTCGACCCTGGCCCGCCGGCAGTTGATTGACGCCATCGACGCCTTCACCCGCCGCGACACCGCGCTGGCCGCGGACGTCTGGCGCCGCGACCAGGAACTGGACGACATGCATGCCGGGGTGACGCAGGAGATTTTCGCCTGCGTGGCCACGGACCCCAGCCTGATCGAGGCCTGCACCAGCCTGCAGTTCATCGCCAAGAACCTGGAACGGGTGGGCGACCTGGCCACCAACATCGCCGAAATGGTGCAGTTCGATGCCACCGGCCGCCTGGTGGAACCCACCCGCCCCCGCGGCGGCGAGGCGAACTGATACCAACCCACCGTCAGGGCGATTCCGCCGTCGCGTGATTCGCCCTGACGTTCTACCGTCCATGGAAAATCCGGGACGCCCTCCCGAGTTTGGCGACTCGGTGCGTTGTCGTGCCTGCAAACCAGGCCTGTTCCGAGCCGGGGAGGCGCATGGCCTCTATTCGGGCCCTGCCGCCGGCCGGCCCGCGCCCCCGGCAATCGAACTACCCCCATAGCATAGGAACGCGTTCGCGGCAGGCGTGTGCCCCGGAACGGGAACCCTGTTTTCTTTTTCTTTATGCGTTAGGCGTTTAGCTTAATTTCGCGACGCGAATGCCGCCAAAGTTGCCAAATCAACCCCAACCAAAGGTTCAGACTAGATGAATTAACCCGTTCATCATTTGGCGGAAGAGCTACGATCTTAGGAAAGGAATTGAAAACGCGGCGTCGCGTAAAAGAATACATATCCTTTTGCTACCGGTTCATTGCTTGACAACTTTTACGCCATGAGCTTTAGGTAGGGTGTCCTGTATCACAGAGCAGGACCCAACTGCCAAAACTCTCGGCCCGCCACTTCTTGAAGTGTGCGGGCCGTATTTTATCCAAAATACATTATCAATTGGGCGCCGCATCAGGTAAAGCCGCCGCCAGCCTTGGGCCATTGCGGTTGCGATCCGGCGCGCGCTTATGCCGCGGCCGTGGTATGAAGGCGTCAATCCACGACCGGAACGGCTGACCCCATGTTGCTTGCTGAATTGACCGCCCTGATCCAGGTGCTGCTGATCGACCTCGTCCTGGCCGGCGACAACGCCCTGGTGGTGGGGATGGCCGCTTCAGGCGTCCCGGCCGCGCAGCGGCGCAAGGTCATTTTCTGGGGCATCGGCCTGGCCGTCATCATGCGCATCGGCTTCGCCCTGCTGGCCACCCGCCTGCTGGACATCATCGGCCTGACCCTGGCCGGCGGCCTGCTGCTGCTGTGGGTGTGCTGGAAGCTGTGGCGCGAACTGCGCAACCACGGCAAGGAGCCGGCGCAGGCCGAAGGCGGCCACCTGCCCTCCCTGGCGGGCAAGGGCGTGGGCACCGCCGTCCGCCAGATCGCGCTGGCCGACGTCTCCATGTCCTTGGACAACGTTCTGGCCGTCGCCGGCGCCGCCGAGGACCACACCTGGGTCATGGTTCTGGGCCTGGTAATGTCCGTCGCCCTGATGGGGGCGGCCGCCACCCTGATCGCCCGGCTGCTGGCCCGTTATTTCTGGATCTCCTATATCGGCCTGGCCATCATCGCCTATGTCGCCTGCCACATGATCTGGGACGGCGGGCTGGAGGTGGCGCCCTTCGCCCAGCATCTGATCGACCTGATCAAGGGGATTTGAGACCCTTCCGACGGGGGACGCCAAGAGGACGGGTGAAGCCCGGCCACCGGCCCACTGGGGGCTGGCGAATCTCGGCAGGGGAGACATGCGGTGATGCCCCTGCCACAACCCTCCGGGCATTTGATCGCAGGCGCAAAAAGCGGTAAACCTCGCGCGCGCGCCTTTCCGCCCTGACCTTCGTTCAAGGGCGTCCCCAGCCCGGTATTCCTATTTCATAAGGGGGCGCTCACGAGGGGGCCGGAAGGGCCGTCCGCATCACCGGCCATGACACCCGCTGAAGGGTGCCGGCGGCGCGGCACCATCCCCTTCCCCTAGGAGGCCACTCCTGTGTCCACGATCACCGGTCACGACACGCTGAAAACCCGCCGCAGCCTGAGCGTCGGCAGCAAGAGCTATGACTACTTCAGCCTCAAGGCGGCTGAGGAAGCCGGCCTGGGCGACCTGTCCCGCCTGCCCTACAGCCTGAAGGTGCTGCTGGAGAACCTGCTGCGCTTCGAGGACGGCCGCACCGTCAGCGTCGACGACGTGAAGGCCGCCGCCCAGTGGCTGGTCGACCGCCGCAGCGACCGTGAGATCGCCTACCGCCCCGCCCGCGTGCTGATGCAGGACTTCACCGGCGTTCCCGCCGTGTGCGACCTGGCCGCGATGCGCGAGGCCATGGTGGGCCTGGGTGGCAAGCCGGAGCGGATCAACCCGCTGACCGCCGTGGACCTGGTCATCGACCATTCCGTCATGGTCGATTACTTCGGCGGCCCCGAGGCGTTCCAGAAGAACGTGGATGTCGAGTTCCAGCGCAATGGCGAACGCTACGCCTTCCTGCGCTGGGGCCAGAAGGCCTTCAACAACTTCCGCGTCGTGCCCCCCGGCACCGGCATCTGCCACCAGGTGAACGTTGAGTACCTGGCCCAGACCGTGTGGACCGACGGCGACCAGACCGGCGCCACCGTCGCCTACCCCGACACCCTGGTCGGCACCGACAGCCACACCACCATGGTGAACGGCATGGGCGTGCTGGGCTGGGGCGTGGGCGGCATCGAGGCCGAGGCGGCCATGCTGGGCCAGCCCATCTCCATGCTGATCCCGGAAGTCATCGGCTTCCGCCTGACGGGCAAGCTGAAGGAAGGGGCCACCGCCACCGACCTGGTGCTGACCGTCACCCAGATGCTGCGCAAGAAGGGCGTGGTGGGCAAGTTCGTGGAGTTCTTCGGCCCCGGCCTGGACGCCCTGACCCTGGCCGATCGCGCGACCATCGCCAACATGGCCCCGGAATACGGCGCCACCTGCGGCATCTTCCCGATCGACGCCGAGACCATCCGCTTCCTGAACTTCACCGGCCGTGACGCCGACCGCGTCGCCCTGGTGGAGGCCTATGCCAAGGCCCAGGGCATGTGGCGCGACGCCAGCAGCCCGGAACCGGTGTTCACCGACACCCTGGAACTGGACCTGAACAGCGTCGAGTCCTCGCTGGCGGGCCCGAAGCGTCCGCAGGACCGGGTGCTGCTGTCCAACGCCAAGGCCGAGTTCGAGGGCGTCTTCGCCAAGGACTACGCCGGCAAGCCCGGCAGCAACCCCGCCCCGGTGGCCGGTTCCGACTTCACCGTCGACCATGGCGACGTGGTGATCGCCGCCATCACCAGCTGCACCAACACCTCCAACCCCAACGTGCTGGTGGCCGCCGGCTTGTTGGCCAAGAAGGCGGTTGAGGCGGGGCTGACCACGAAGCCGTGGGTGAAGACCTCGCTGGCCCCCGGCAGCCAGGTGGTGACCGACTATCTGAACGCCGCCGGCCTGACCCCCTACCTGGATAAGCTGGGCTTCAACCTGGTCGGCTACGGCTGCACCACCTGCATCGGCAACTCCGGCCCCCTGCCGGACGCCATCAGCGCCGCCGTGGACGCCAACGACCTGCTGGCCTGCTCGGTCCTGTCGGGCAACCGTAACTTCGAAGGCCGCGTCAACCCGCAGGTGAAGGCCAACTACCTGGCGTCCCCGCCGCTGGTCGTCGCCTACGCCCTGGCCGGCACCCTGCGCAAGGACCTGACGACCGAGCCCCTGGGCACCGGTAAGGACGGCAAGGAAGTCTTCCTGAAGGACATCTGGCCGTCGTCCGCCGAGATCGAGGCCGCCATCACCGCGTCGCTGACGCCGGAGATGTACCGCTCGCGCTACGCCAACGTGTTCCTGGGTCCGCAGCAGTGGCAATCCATCGAGACCGCCACCGGCCTGACCTACAAGTGGGAAGACGACAGCACCTATGTGAAGCTGCCGCCGATCTTCGAGGGCATGACCACCACCCCGGGTGCGGTGCATGACGTGAAGAAGGCCCGTCCGCTGGCCATCCTGGGCGACAGCATCACCACCGACCACATCTCCCCCGCCGGTTCGATCAAGAAGACCAGCCCCGCTGGCACCTACCTGATCAGCCACGGCGTGGAGCCGGTGGACTTCAACGGCTACGGCGCCCGCCGCGGCAACCACGAAGTCATGATGCGCGGCACTTTCGCCAACATCCGCATCAAGAATGAAATGGTGCCGGGCGTCGAAGGCGGCGTGACCAAGTACATCCCCACCGGCGACGTCATGTCCATCTATGACGCCTCCATGAAGTACCAGGCCGAGGGCACCCCGCTGGTGGTGTTCGCGGGCCAGGAGTACGGCACGGGGTCGTCGCGTGACTGGGCCGCCAAGGGCACCCGCCTGCTGGGCGTCCGCGCGGTTGTGGCCGAAAGCTTCGAGCGTATCCACCGGTCCAACCTGGTGGGCATGGGCGTCCTGCCCCTGCAGTTCAAGCCCGGTACCAACCGCAAGTCCCTGGGCCTGGACGGCACGGAAATCATCGACATCACCGGCGTCGAGGCCGGCCTGCAGCCCCGCATGGACCTGACCCTGACCATCACCCGCGCGGATGGCAAGGTCGAGACCGTGCCGGTGCTGTGCCGCATCGACACCCTGGACGAGGTCGATTACTTCAAGCACGGCGGCATTCTGCAGTACGTGCTGCGCAACATGCTGAACGAGCCCAAGGCGGCTGAGTAAGCGGTTGTTTGAGGGCTTGGCGGCATAAGGTCGCCAAGCCCTTCGACCTTCCTCCGGGAGGGTCGGTCCCAAAAGGAAAGGGGCGCTATCCGACCGGATAGCGCCCCTTTCCTTTTGGGTATGAATCCCGGACCGTCAGTCGAACTGCAGGTCGCTGACGGCCCCGCCCACCTCGGCCACGGGCAGCAGGCCCGGCGCCGTGAGGTCGCCGGCGCTCACCAGCAGGGTGCGGCCGGCGGCACCGGGGATGCCGGCGGCCTGGGCCAGGGTGGCCAGCGCCGCGCGGGTGGGCGCCTGGCTGATGACGCCGTTGCCGTAAACCAGAATGGAAACGGCCAGGGTGCCGGGCCGGCTCTTTTCCACCAGAGCGGCGGCATTCATCAGGCCGCGCAGGGTGGAGATTCGGGGAAAGCCGCTATCGGCGAGGGTGTCGCCCTCATCCCCCAGCACCCAGGTACGGCCGCCCAAATCCTCAACACCCACCAGGATGGCGAGCGGCATGCCCCGGTGCCGGCCGGTGGCCACCGCCACCAGGCCGCCATCCTGCGGCGTCTGCGGCAATTGCACCGTGGCGCCCAGGATATGGGACACGCTGGACAGAACGGACGACACCGCCTGGGCCAGGGCCTCGGGTCCCGCCGGCCGCATCAGGCTGGGCCAGGCACCGAACAACAGGGAGGCGAGACCGGCGGTGGAGCCGTCCGCCCGATCCGCCGGGGCGGCCGGACGCCGCAGCTTTTCCTCGACGGCGTCCAGTCGGCCGGCGAGGGCCTGCACGGTGGCCGGGACGGCGCCCGCGTCAGGGGCCGCCGCCTTGGACGGGGTGGGCGCGGCGGCAGGGGCGACGCCCCCCTTCACCTGTTCGCGCAGGTCACGGACGTCCAGTTGCGTGGCGCGCACGGCATTGACCACCCGCAGCAGCGATTCGTGCAGATGGTCGACCAGCTGGTTCAACTGTTCCGGCAAGGGTCCGGGCGGAACATCGGGCAACAGGACGCCGTTGACCGCCTTCGCATGGGTCAGCCAGTTCTCCAGGACACCGATACGCTGGGTGATGTCACCCAGGCTGCGCGACAGTTCCCCAACGCCGCGAAACAGGCGCTCCGTCTCTTCCGTCGGGCGGGCGGCATGGTGGCTGACCACGCCGGTCAGGTGGGCCACCCGTTCCCGCAATTCCTGGATCGACTGGCCCAGGGCGTTGATGCGCATCGTTTCCGGGAGCGAAACGACCGCTGAATGCATGGCCGTCAGGTCAGTGCGCAGGTCGCGCAGCCGGCTGCCCACATGCAGAGCCAAGTCGCGGACGATGGATTCGGCATAGTCGAAGGGGTCGACCCCCTCCTGGATTTCGCCCTCGCGCGTGGCGGTGCCAACAGCGCCGGCGGGCACGGGCGCCGCCGTCACGGCACCCGTGACGGCACCGGCGTCGGGTCCCCCAGGAATAGTCCCGGTAATGGTCCCGGAACCGGCGTCGCCATCGGGGCCTGGGGCGTCACGGTGCTCGTCGGTCATGGCATCGCTCACTGGGTGAAAAGCAGGAAGAGGGGCCGGCGTCACAGGTCGCCGGAAATGGTTTCAAGCAACCGGGCGCGGCGGGCGGCGGCCTGCTCACGCGACAACCGTGGCACCGCCGATGCGGTGGGGCGGGCGGCCGGTGGCTGCGGCGGCGGCACCGGCGCGTCGGAGGACGCCTGGGGCGGCGTCACCACCACCACCGGAATCGCCAGCGATGGCCCGGCCGCCCCCCCCACGTCCGCCACCGGCGCGGGGACGGCGGGCGAAGGGGCAGGGATGGGGGCGGCGGTGCCGGCGCGTGTAGCGGCGTTATCCGGGCCGGTGCTGAAGGAATGCAATGTCACCCGTGCGGCCGTGGCGGGGGCCACCGCCATGCGGGCGCCGCCGGGGACCGTCACGGTCGCGGACGCCGGGCGGGACGGTGTGGACAAAGGCTGCGCCGGAAGGGTGCCGCCGATGGTGGCGGATCGCACAGGCGTCGGCGGTGCCGCGCGCAACGACATGGCGCCGGGCACGCGCAGCGTGGGCGTGGGCACGGCCCGCATCTCCGCCCCGCTGCCGTCCCGCGCCGGCGCCTCGCGCCCCTTGGACAGCAGATTGGTGAACAGCGGCCCGCTGCGCGACGGCCGGGGGCCAGGAGCCACATGGCCGGGGTGAGGGGCGCCACCGGCGGGCGGCACGGGAACCGACAGCGGGGCAGCAGGCATGGCGGCAGCGGCGGGAACCGGTGGCGCGACGGGCGGTGGGGCGACCGTGATCTCCGCCTCCACCCCCGGGGGCGGAGCGGATGCCGCCGGGGCGGCGACCGTCCGCGCCTCCGTCGGCGGCTTGCCGCCGTCGCTGACATCGGCCAGCAGACGGCGAAGCACGGTGGCCGACGCGGTGCGCGCCTCCGCCGCCCGGGCGACGGCCTTAGCGGCCAGGGCGGGATCGATGCTGATCTGCAGGAAGCCAAACTGCTCCGCCGACAGCGATTGCAGCTTATGAGTCAGGCCCTCGGCCTGTTCATCGCCGGCGACATAGCGGCGGAAGGCCTCGATGGTGGAGGTCACCACCGCCGCGTCGCGCACGGCGCGGGAGGAGAAGACGGGGCTGCGGGCGCCATCGGAGCGGGCATTGTCGACGCGACCAACCTCCGCCGGGCCGCCCGACCCGGCGCCGGTCTCGAACGCCTCCGACGCCTCCCCCTGTGGCCCATCCCCGTCAGGCCCCTTGGCGGGAAGGAGAGCATCCGGTGGGGTCGATGCGTCGTCCCCCTTGCCGGCAATCCAGCCCATCACCTTCCGAAACATGCCACCCTGCCCCCTGCAAGAGACCGGATTATGACCCCACGGGTCCCGGCACGGCAAACGGTTTGCGCCCGCCGCTCGATCAAGACGGCCTAATGGTTACCACGGCCGATCCGACCAATTCAATTTTCTAGCCCCATCGAATTCTTCAGGCTCTTGAGCCCTTTAATGCAAGAAAAAAGGGGTGCTCCGCCGGTCTTTACCTCATACCGTCCCGTACGCGCCACCAACATGCGTCGTCTGTCGGGAATTGATCCGGCTCAGGGCCTCGTTCCATTTGCCCCGAGCGCGGGCGCCAAAAGTGGGGCGACGACAATTTTAAAATTTTAGGGGTTTTGTTGGTGGATAATTGCGCGCTCCATTCGCGAATGTGATTGGTTGACGCCGCAACTCATCGTAAAATCAGGCCTTGGGAAAATGGGCGATCGCCGCCGGACACTAGCCCGGCAGCGGCCAGGAACAAACGGCGCCGTTTCCCGCCATGGCAGTGGGGCCGTCCAGCTGGCAGGGGCCGGGCGGCCATCATCCGGACTGGATATCGGGGAACCGGACGTGCGGCGCTTGAAACGGGGATTGCGGCGACTGGGCCGCCCGCTAAGCAGCGGGGACCGCGCCGACCTCCTGGAAGCGCTGGGGCGCAGAGCCGAGTCGGTGCCCCGCCGGCGCCTGATCGAACTGGGTCAGCTTACCCTGATGGCCCTGAATCACCGGGAGGATTTCTGGCTGGTGCCGCTGGCGACACTGGTCGTTGCGGGCGGCGCCGCCACTTGGGCCCCTTGGCCCGCCACCGCCGCCTGGGGCCTGCTGTCCATCGCCACGGCGGCCGTCGCGCAGCTCGCTTTGCAGCGCTTCCTGACCCGGGCCGACCAGCTGAGCGATCCCCGGCCATGGCTGTGGCTGCTGACCACCGCCCGGCTGATGCCATCGGTGGCGTGGGGCTTGCTGCCGCTGTTCACCTGGCCCGGTGATCATCTGCCCGGCCGCTTCTTCCTGATCCTGGTCCTGGGCGCCGCCATGGCGTTGCGAACCGGTGGCACCGCCCCCCATCCCCTGGTGCTGAAGCTGCAACTGGTGCCCCTGACGCTGGCGCTGGTGGCGGTGACCGTTCCCCCGTTGATGCTCCCGCGCCCGGGTGGAGATGGCGCGCCAGGTCTGGCGCTGGTTCTCGGCAGCCTGCTCTATCCCGTCTTCCTCTACCGCATGAGCCGGCAGACCTGCCTGCGCCTGCGCCACATGCTGGAGTTGCAGCTGGATCTGGCGGCGGCCAAGCGGGCCGCCGATCATGCCAACCGGGCCAAGTCAGGCTTTCTGGCCACCCTGAGCCATGAGATCCGCACCCCCATGACGGGCATCCTGGGATTGACGCAGCTGCTGCTGGAAACGGGGCTGTCCATGCGCCAGCGCGACTATGTCCGCACGGTGCACGAGTCGGGCGAGTCGCTGCTGGCCATCCTGAACGACGTGCTGGACCTGTCCAAGGTGGAGGCGGGCAAGCTGGAGGTGGAGCGGACGGCCTTCGACACCGCCCCCCTGCTGGAAGGCGTGCGGGCGCTGATGTCCGGTCGGGCGGTGGAGAAGGGACTGGACCTGCAAATCCGCACAGGCCCGGACTTCCCCAACCGGCTGATGGGCGACCCGTTGCGCCTGCGCCAGGTGCTGCTGAACCTGGTGGGCAACGCCATCAAATTCACCGAGCATGGCTGGGTTCGCATCAGCGCGTCCGCCGACCGCCTGCCCGACGGCGGGGTCCAGTTCGGCATCATCGTGTCCGACACAGGCGTGGGCGTGCCCGAGGTCGCGCAGGGCCGCTTGTTCGAGACTTTCAGCCAAGCCAGCGTCGAAATCGCCCGTCGCTATGGGGGCAGCGGCCTGGGCCTGGCCATCGCCCGGCAGCTGGTCCAGGCCATGGGCGGCGAGATCGGCTTCCATAGCCGGCCGGGCGACGGCAGCCATTTCTGGTTCACCGTCCCCTCAGCCGAACCCGAAGATCGTCCCCACACGGCCGCCCTCGGTGCCGAGGTGCCCGCCCCGGCCTTGCCGCCACTCGCCGTGCTGGTGGTGGAGGATGTGACCGCCAACCAGGTGGTGCTGGACGCCCTGCTGCGGGCCCGGGGGCACCATGTCACGGTGGCCGCGGACGGCGCCACCGCGCTGCGCCTGATGGCGGGCGGCCGCTTCGACCTGGTGCTGATGGATATGCAATTGCCGGGCATCGACGGGCTGGAGACGGCGCGGCGCATCCGCGCCCTGGCCGATGACCGCCGGGCCCAGGTGCCCATCGTCGCCACCACCGCCAACGTCGACGCCGCTGACAGCGGACGCTGTCTGGCGGCGGGCATGGATGCCTTCGTCACCAAGCCCATCCGGCCCGACGCGCTGTTCGAGGCCATGCACCAGGCCTGGGGGGCACGCGGCGCGGTTGTCTGGCCGCAGGAGACACCGGCGCAGGACGTCCCCCTGCTGGACGTCCGGCAGATGGACATGGTCGCCCACGCCATCGGGCCCCAGGACCTGCCCGAGTTCGTGGCGATCACCGCCCGCACGCTGGTTGAGACGGCGGAACGCTTTCTGGAAAAGGTTCTGGGTGGGGATATTCCGGCCGCCGGCCAGGCAGCCCATACCCTGTACGGCGTGGCGGCGAATGTGGGCCTGACCGGCCTGTCGGCGGATACCCGCCGGGCGCAGCAGGCGTTGCGCGACGACCATCCGGAGATACAGCGGGCCCTGGCCGTCCGCTTGCGCGACACGGCGGAGGACGCCGCCGCCGCCCTGGTCCAATGGCTGGGCGATGACCAGCCCGGGGTCCAATGGCTGGGCAACGACCAGCCTGGGGTCCAATGGCTGGGCAACGACCAGCCTGGGCAGCCGGGTCAGGCCCCCGGCAGCGCCGTGGCCTGACCAGCTCATGGCGCCTTACCAAGGCGCCCCTGTCAGTGGGGCGTCACCGGCGCCGCGGTCGGGGCACGGGGCGTCACGGGGATACCGCCGTCGTTGCGCGGCGTGACGGCCGGGTTGCCGGCAGGTCCCGGGCCATCAGCTCCGTCCTCAAAAGGCGGCGGCGGGGGACCATCCTCCGGAAACGGCGGATGGTCGAAGCGGCCATCCGGACGCGGCCCCCCGGGCCGAGGACCGCCGTGCATGCCGCCCAGGATGAAGGGCATCTTCAGCTCAGACAGCTTCTTGCGCCCCTCGGGCGACATTCTGGACAGGGCCTCCACCACCGCGACCTGGCGCGAAGCCTCGAAGGCGCGGCGGCTGTCAGCCACTTTCTGCAAAGCGGCGGCGAGAGCCTGGGCGTCGAACCGATCGGCCGCCAGCAGGGCCTGAATCTCGGCCCAGCTCTCGCGGGCCTGCTTTTCCAGCGCCTTGAAGTCGGCCTGGTCGGGTGACATCGACTTCTGCAGCAACTCGGCATCCGCCGCTGGCAGGATATCGGTCAGGGACCGCGGCAAGTAATTGATGCCCGGCGCGGGCTCGCGACCCGGCGCGGCTTCACGGGGGTGGAAAAGGTGGGGGACGAAGGTGCCGGCCAGAAACAGGTTCACACCGACCGACGCGATGAGCAGGGGCCCACGCCACCGGCTAAACGAGCTCATCGGGCGCGGGTCTCCACCGTGTAGGAGGTGAACAGCAGGCTGGGCATGTCCGTCACATCCGCCTGGGCGGTTTCCACCGCGGCGACCGTCTGGGCACCAGTGTCGGCCGTGGTCAGGCTGGCCGAGGGGAGGGTCATCACCCCCACCATGATACCGGCGGCCGTGGCGCCCGCCAACCACCCGGCCTGGGGCGCGCGGACGCTCAGCCACGACAGGGCGGCGCGCACCACGTCGAAGGGTGAGGGCAGGAAGGTTTCCAGCTTGCCAGCATGGGCCGCCTTAGCGGGTGCCGACGCCGGCGCCGCCATCGCGTCCAGCCGGGCCAACGCCCCAGCCACCACGCTGTCGACCCGGGCGGCCGTGATCTCAGGTTCCGCCACCATGGACAGCAGCGCGTCCAGCCGCGCCTCGTTCACCACCAACTCATGCGCCGCCCCGTCATGGGCCAGCGCGCGCACCGCCGCGGCCCGGCGATCCGCCGGCCAGCGGGCGGGATTGCCGCCGTAAACGGCGGTCAGCGCCTCGATATCCTCCACGTCGAACGTGGACCATTCCCTGTCAGCCATGACCAACCCCCTAGACCTCACCCGTATCCTGAACCACACCGGACAGACGCGCCCGCAACGCGCGCCGGGCCCGGGCCAAAAGCGATTCCACCGCCGAAACAGAGAGGGACAGGATTTGCGCGGCGTCGGCGGCGCTGCGCTCCTCGTAATAACAGAGCGTGACGGCCAAGCGCTGCCTTTCCGGCAGCTCCGCCAACGCCTGGGAGACCAATTTGGCCGTCTGTTGCCGGGCCATCACGCTCACCGCGGATGGGGTCGGGTCAGGCGGCTCCGGTATTCCTTCCAAGCCGGCGAAGGCAGGACGCCGCCGCCGGTCCACACACAAATTCACCACCACCCGGTGCAGCCAGGTGGAAAACCGGGCGCGGCCATCGGGGATCCAGTTCTTGGCCCCCGTCCACACCCGGAGCATGGCTTCCTGCACCACCTCATCGGCGTCGGCCGCATTGCCCAGGATGCGCTGGGCCAGCTTCATGGCCTTGGGCGCGTGGCGGGAGGCCAGCAAGGCGAAAGCCTGCCGGTCCCCCTGGGCGATGCGGGCCAGCAGGGCGTCGTCCCCGGGCTCCGGCAATGAACCTGCCGCGGGCCCAACGGTGGGCGCGGCAGGGGATGAAGCCGTGGCCGCGCCCATACGCGGCTCCGGCTGGACAGATTCGTCCATCAGTTCCCCTGAAGAGTGACCCGGGACGTCTATGTCGCGAAGAGCATACATGACCCCTTATACGGGCCGCGGGCAATGCCCTGTCGGTAAGGTTGCCGAATAAAATCTAGGCGAGCGAGAGACGGGATCCAAGGCCGCCCATCGTAAAAGCACTGTCACGGAGGCGGTCCTGCCCCAAACCGCCGCCCCCGCTGACGGGTCCTGCCAAGCCCCGATTCGGGCAGGGCCCAGGATGCGGGCTTCGGCATGATCCCGCGTCCGGCGCCGCCCCCGACCTACCGCGATTGCAGCCCCGCCCGCGGAACAGAGGTCGGGGGCGGATTTGCCAGTGACCCCAGCCGGATCGCTCGGCTACCATCGCCCCAATAATCAGAAGGGCCGGCGAGAACCGGCCCGGCAATCAAAGGGCCGGCAACGACCGGACCCCTAGACGCGGTGGAGAGAGAACGTATGGCTGATACCGAGAAGCGCGTCACCGACGCCGAGGCCTTGCTGCTGCATTCCAGCGGCCGCCCGGGAAAGTTGGAAATCACGCCGACCAAGCCCCTGACGACGCAGCGCGACCTGTCGCTGGCCTATTCGCCCGGCGTGGCCGTGCCCTGCCTGCGCATTCATGAAGACCCCGCCCTGGCCTACGACTACACCGCCAAGGGCAACCTGGTGGCCGTCATCTCCAACGGCACCGCCGTGCTGGGCCTGGGCGATCTGGGGGCGCTGGCTTCCAAGCCGGTGATGGAGGGCAAGGCCGTCCTGTTCAAGCGCTTCGCCGACGTCGACGGCATCGACCTGGAAGTCGACACCCGCGACGTGGATGAGTTCATCAATTCCGTCCGCTATCTGGGACCCAGCTTCGGCGGCATCAACCTGGAAGACATCAAGGCGCCCGACTGCTTCATCATCGAGCAGCGCCTGCGCGAACTGATGGACATTCCCGTCTTCCATGACGACCAGCACGGCACCGCCATCATCGCCGCCGCCGGCCTGATCAACGCCCTGCACCTGACCGGGCGCACCATGACCGACGCCCGCCTGGTGGTGAATGGCGCCGGTGCGGCCGCCATCGCCTGCGTGGAACTGATCAAGTCCATGGGCATGCCGCATGAGAACGTGACCCTGTGCGACACCAAGGGCGTCGTCTACCAGGGCCGCACCAACGGCATGAACCAGTGGAAGTCGGCCCACGCCATCAGCACCGACGCCCGCACCCTGGCTGACGCGGTCAAGGGCGCCGACGTGTTCCTGGGCCTGTCGGTCAAGGGGGCCCTGACGGCCGAGATGGTGGCCACCATGGCGGCCAAGCCCATCATCTTCGCCATGGCCAACCCCGATCCGGAAATCACGCCGGAAGAGGTGAAGGCCGTGCGCGACGACGCCATCGTCGCCACCGGCCGGTCCGACTATCCCAACCAGGTGAACAACGTCCTGGGCTTCCCCTATATCTTCCGCGGCGCCTTGGATGTGCGGGCCAGCACGATCAACGAGGCGATGAAGATCGCCGCGGCCAACGCTCTGGCCGAACTGGCGCGCGAGGACGTGCCGGACGAGGTGGACGCGGCGTATTCCGGCCGGCGCCTGCGCTACGGCCCGGAATACATCATCCCCGTGCCCTTTGATCCGCGCCTGATCGTGAAGGTGCCGGCGGCCGTGGCCCAGGCGGCCATGGACACCCGCGTCGCCAAGCGCCCCATCGCCGACATGGAGGCCTATGGCCGCGCCCTGCGCCTGCGCCTGGACCCCACGGCCGACAGCCTGCAGCAGATCTTCGACAAGGTGAAAGCCAACCCCCGCCGCGTCGTCTTCGCCGAGGGCGAGGAGGAGCGGACCATCCGCGCCGCCCTGGCCTTCCGCTCCGCCGGCTACGGCACGCCCATCCTGATCGGGCGCGAAAAGGTGGTGGCGGAGCAGATGGCGGCCCTGGGCCTGCCGCAGGGCACGCATCTGGAAGTGCGCAACGCCCGCCTGTACCAGTCCACGGAAAACCAGCGCTACACCGACTTCCTCTACGGCCGCCTGCAGCGCAAGGGCATGCTGCACCGCGACTGCCAGCGCCTGGTGAACCAGCACCGCAACGTCTTCGCCGCCTGCATGGTGGCGCTGGGCGACGCCGACGCGGTGGTCACGGGCCTGACCCGCGACTTCTTCACCTCGTTCGAGGAAATCGGCCACGTCATCGACGCCCGGCCCGGCGCGCCCGCCTTCGGCCTGTCCGTGCTGGCGCTGCGCCAGCAGACGGTGTTCATCGCCGACACCACGGTGCATGAGCGCCCCACGGCCCAGCAACTGGTCTGCATCGCCGAAGGGGCCGCCCGCATGGCCCGCCAGATGGGGCATGAGCCGCGCGTCGCCTTCCTGTCCTTCTCCAACTTCGGGCAACCGATGCGGGAGCGGGCGCAGCACGTGCGCGACGCCGTGGCCCTGATGGACGAACGCGGCGCCGATTTCGAGTATGAGGGCGAGATGTCAGTGGACGTGGCCCTGGACCACGACCTGATGAAGCGCCTGTACCCGTTCAGCCGCCTGTCCGGCCCGGCCAACGTGCTGATCATGCCGGCGCTGCACACCGCCAACATCGGCGCGAAGCTGCTGCAGAAGATGGGCGGCGGCACCCTGATCGGCCCGCTGCTGATCAACCTGGAGAAGCCGGCGCAGATCGTGCAGATGGGCGCCACGTCCAACGAACTGCTGACCGCCGCCGTCATGGCGGCCCATGACAGCCTGTACAGCGCCGGCTGAGCGGAAGGTATCCAGTATACAGCCGCCGCCGGTCCCGGCCGGCCGGGGGCTGTGACCAGGGCCTTAAGTAAAACAGGGCCGCGGCCGACGGGGGCACCCCCAAAGGCCGCGGCCTTTTCTTATCAAGCGGGATTGGTCCGGTGACGGTCCCGGGATTAAACTTCCATGACGTGGGTTCCGGGCGCCAATCCTGCGCTATGTTCGTGGCAACGAACGGGGCGGCGCAGTTTTGACCTGGCCTGTTTTGGCCGGTCTTTCGGAATCAGCATGGGTGGGTTTGGGAGATGAGTCGTTTGGAAGCGCGTCCGGATCGTTTTGTCGCCATCGCCGTGCTGATGCTGGCGCCCACCGGCGCGCTGCTGGCGGCCCTGGTCCTGTCCGGGCGCCTTGATCCCCTGCTGGCCATCGCCGCCTTCGCCGTGGTCGGGGCCGTCACCGCCGTGGCCCGCCACCTGGTGCTGCGCGACAGCCGGCTGATCGCGGCATATCTGGACCAGGTGCGCGATCGCCGCACGCCCCTGCCCCCGCCCCAGGCCCGCACCCTGACCGGCGCCGCCCTGCTGGAGGACATCGCCCACCTGCACCAGGGCTGGCTGCGCCACCGGGAAGAGATCGAACACCGCCTGGCCGCCGACGAGGCGGTGGTTGAGGCGCTGCACGACCCGCTGATGCTGGTGGACGCCAAGCGCAGGGTGGGCCGCGCCAACTCCGCCGCCCGCGCCCTGTTCGGCGACCGCATGCTGACCCGCGACCTGGCGGTCAGCGTGCGCAACCCCGACGTCCTGTCGGTGGTGGACGCCGTGCTGGCCGGCGGCGACAGCCGGCGGGTGGAATTCACCCTGCCGCTGCCGGTGGAGCGGGTGCTGGAGGTGCGGGTGACCCCCTTCCGCCAACCGGCGGAGGACGGGGGGGAAGACGGCGAGATCACCGCCATCGTCACCCTGCACGACATCACCGCCATCAAGCGGTCGGAACAGATGCGCGCCGATTTCGTCGCCAACGCCAGCCATGAGCTGCGCACGCCCCTGTCGACCCTGGTGGGCTTCATCGAGACCCTGCGCGGCCCGGCCCGCGATGACGCCGACGCCCGCGACCGCTTCCTGGCCATCATGCAGGAACAGGCCGGCCGCATGTCCCGCCTGGTGATGGATCTGCTGTCGCTGTCCCGCATCGAACTGGATGAGCACACCCACCCGACCGGTGAGACCAACGTCGCCGCCCTGGTCCAGAGCGTGGTCGCCATGCTGGAGCTGAAGGCGGCGGCGCGGAAGATCACCATCAAGGTGCAGGGCGGGGAGGGCCTGCCGCGGGTGCAGGGGGATGAGGACCAGTTGACCCAGGTGTTCCAGAACCTGATCGACAACGCCATCAAGTACGGCCGCGAACAGACCGAGGTGGTGGTGACGCTGGAACGGGCGGACGCGCCGCCTATGCCCGGCGCCACTGGCATCCGCGCCCGCCAGGTGCCCCATGGCCCAAGGATTCAGGGCATCAAGGTGTCGGTGACCGACAAGGGCGATGGCATCGCCCGTACCCACCTGCCCCGCCTGACCGAGCGCTTCTACCGCGTCGATGCCGCCCGCAGCCGCGCGCTGGGCGGCACCGGATTGGGCCTGGCCATCGTGAAGCACATCGTCAACCGTCACCGCGGCCGCCTGACCATCGACAGTGAGGTGGGCAAGGGCAGCACCTTCACCGTGCACCTGCCGGCGGCCGACAAGGCGGAGAAGGCCGTACCCCAATCTGCCCCGAATCTGTCACAGGAGGGGGGCCGGGGCGCCGCCTGAGTATCATGGCGCAGCGGCGCGCGCCCCCAGGCGGCACCCCGTCATAAGGCATAAGCCGTTGAGACAGCGTCGTTTTCCTACCGCCGATCACGGGCGGACGTTGTCATAAAACTGTCGCCTGATTGTAGCAATTCCATAGCGACCTATCGCTATGGTCCACCCTGCCCGACCGGTGACGTGTCCCGCCGGACGCAGATTTTCATGCCCCGGCCGGGACCGCCGGGGACGGGGTGGTAAGAGAATGCCGGCGGAGCATACGGTTAAGTCGTTCGAGCAGCAGCTGCAGCGCCTGTCCAATCTGATCACCCAGATGGGCGGCGTGGCCGAGGCCCAGGTGGACGCGGCCGTCCAGGCCGTGGTGCGCCGCGACGTGGACTTGGCCGCCCGGGTCATGAAGGCCGATCTTCAGCTGGACGACTATGAGCGCAACATCGAGCAAGAGGCCGTGCGCATGCTGGCGCTGCGGCAGCCTGTGGGCAGCGACCTGCGCGAGATCCTGGCCGCCCTGAAAATCTCCGCCGACCTGGAACGCACCGGCGACTACGCCGCCAACATCGCCAAGCGCAGCATGGCGTTGGCCAAGCTGCCCGCCGTGCGGCCCGTCAGCGCCATCCCGCGCATGGGCAAGCTGGTGGAAAGCATGCTGAAGGATGTGCTGGACGCCTATATCGACCGCGACGTCGGCAAGGCCATCGACGCCTGGAACCGGGATGAGGAGCTGGACGACCTGTACACCAGCCTGTTCCGCGAGGTCCTGACCTATATGATGGAAGACCCGCGCAACATCACGCCCTGCACCCACCTGCTGTTTATCGCCAAAAACCTGGAACGGGCGGGCGACCACGCCACCAACATCGCCGAAACCATCCATTTCCTGGTGCTGGGCCGGACGCTGACGTCGGACCGGCCCAAGCATGACGAGTCCAGCTTCGTCGTCGGCCCCACCGCCGACGTCGATTTGCACGGCAGCGGCCTGCACGGCGCCGATGCCGTGGAAGACCTGTGATACATAGCACCCGACCCCGGACAGCCAGTTTTAGGGACACCCCATGAACGCCTCGTTGAAGCCCCTGGTCCTGATCGTCGAGGACGAAGCCGACCTCGTCACGCTGCTGAGCTACAACCTGGAAAAGGAAGGTTTCCGGGTGCTGACGGCCGGCGACGGCGAAGAGGCCCTGCTGCTGGCCGATGAGCAGGCGCCCCACCTGGTGCTGCTGGACTGGATGCTGCCGCTGATGAGCGGGCTGGAGGTCTGCCGCCAGATGCGCCGCAATCCCAAGACCCGCGAAATCCCCATCATCATGCTGACCGCCCGGGGTGAGGAGGCGGACAAGGTGCGCGGCCTGAACTCCGGCGCCGACGACTACATCTCCAAACCCTTCAGCCCGACCGAACTGGTGGCCCGCATCCGCGCCGTGCTGCGCCGCGCCGTGCCCTCGCTGGCCGAGGAACTGCTGCGCTACGGCGACATCAGCATGGACCTGGCGGCCCACCGCGTCCGCCGCAACAGCCGCGACATCCACCTGGGGCCCACGGAATTCCGCCTGCTGCGCCACTTCATGCAGCACCCGGGCCGCGTCTTCTCCCGCGAGCAGTTGCTGGACATCGTCTGGGGCCATGACGTCTATGTCGAGCCGCGCACCGTCGACGTGCACATCCGCCGCCTGCGCAAGGCCCTGAACGAGGAGACGGAGCTGGACATGATCCGCACCGTGCGCTCCGCCGGCTACGCCCTGGACATGAAGTCCGCGTAAGGGCGGCCCCTTTCCCAGTCCCCCGACAAAGCGGCGGCCGGCGTTCGGCCGCCGCTTTGCTTTCCAGACGGGTCGGCGACCGGCGCCGGGCGTGGACCGGAACGCCGGACGGGATGGGGCGGCGGCCCGACAAGACGCGATCCCCCTGCCGCCTTTACAGACCAGGGCTGCCCAAGCCCGCTACCCAAGTGCCGTTGCCGACGCTATGGTGCCGCCATGGCCGACCATCCCACGCCCCCGCCCTTCACCCCTGGCTCCAACGCTGCTGACGCCCTGACGGCGCAGGAGCGCGAGGCGCGATCCTTTGGCTTCCGCGCCATCAACCCGGCGGACAAGGCGCCGCTGGTGCAGGGCGTGTTCTCCAGCGTCGCCGGCCGCTACGACGTCATGAACGACCTGATGTCCATGGGCATCCACCGGCTGTGGAAGTCCACCTTCGTCGATCTGGTGGCGCCGCGCGCCAACGAGACCATCCTGGACGTGGCCGGCGGCACGGGCGACATCGCCTTCCGCATGGCGGCCAAGGCGCCCGGCGCCCGGATCATGGTCTGCGACCTGACGGAGGCCATGGTCCGCGTGGGTCGCGACCGGGGCATCGACAAGGGGACGCTGCCCGGCTGGGACCGGACGGAGGAGAGCCGCGGTGGTCTGCAGTGGACGGTGGGCAACGCCGAGTCGCTGCCGCTGGCCGACCGCTCGGTCGACGCCTACACCATCGCCTTCGGCCTGCGCAACGTCACCCATATCGACAAGGCCCTGGCCGAGGCGCGGCGTGTGCTGAAGCCCGGCGGCCGCTTCTTCTGCCTGGAGTTCAGCCAGGTGAACCTGCCCGTCCTGCGTGAGCTGTACGACCGCTATTCCTTCGAGATCCTGCCCCGGCTGGGCCAGGTGGTGGCGGGTGATCGCGACAGCTATCAATACCTGGTGGAAAGCATCCGCCGGTTCCCGGAGCGGGAGGCGCTGTGCCGCCGGCTGGAGGCGGTGGGCTTCGCCCGCGCCCGCGCCCGGCCGCTGACCGGGGGCGTGGCGGCCATCCATTCCGCCTGGCGCGTCTGACCATGCTCCGCATCCTGCGCAACCTGCGCCGCCTGTACATCATCGGGCGCACGCTGGGCCGGCATGGCGCGCTGTTCCCGGAAGAGTTCCGCGACGTGGCGCCGGGCGTGGCCCTGGTGCTGCGCGCCCTGAACAACAACAAGGCGCCGGGCCGCAAAGGCCAGCGCCTGGCCGCCGCCATCCAGGAGCTGGGCCCCAGCTTCATCAAGCTGGGCCAGGCCCTGTCCACCCGGTCCGACCTGGTGGGCGACGCCGTGGCCGAAGATTTGGCCCTGCTGCGCGACCGGCTGCCCCCCTTCCCCACGCCCCAGGCCATCGCCATCGTCGAGGAGCAACTGGGCCGGCCGCTGGGGGAAATATTCCAGAGCTTCGAGCCCGAATCGGTGGCCGCGGCCTCCATCGCCCAGGTGCACTTCGCCGTGACGGCAGAGGGCAAGGAGGTGGCGGTCAAGGTGCTGCGCCCCGGCGTGGAACTGGCCTTCCGCCGCGACATCGACCTGATGTTCTGGCTGGCCGGGCTGGCGGTGCGCATCCTACCCCGTCTGAAGCGGCTGAAGCCGGTGGAGGTGGTGGAGACCTTCGCCGAGACCGTGCGCATGGAAATGGACCTGCGCATGGAGGCCAGCGCCGCGTCGGAACTGGCCGACAACTTCAAGGGCGACATCACCTTCAACATTCCCAAGGTCGATTGGGACCGCACCAGCCAGCGGGTGCTGACCATAGACCGTATCCACGGCATCCCCGTGGACCAGGTGGACGCCATCCGCGCGGCCGGCTTCGACCCCGACGACGTACTGCGCCAGGCGGCCAACTCCTTTTTCAACCAGGTGTTCCGCGACGGCTTCTTCCATGCCGACCTGCACCCGGGGAACATGTTCGTGAACATGTCCGGCCATCTGGCGCCGGTGGATTTCGGCATCATGGGGCGGCTGGACCGGCAGACCCGGCTGTTCCTGGCCGACATGCTGTTGGGCTTCCTCAACCGCGACTATCGCCTGGTGGCCGACGTGCATTTCGATGCTGGCTATGTCCCCGCCCACCAGTCGCGCGAACTGTTCATGCAGGCGGCCCGCGCCATCGGTGAACAGGTGCACAACAAACCGTTGCACGACATCTCCGTCGGCCGGCTGCTGGCCCAGCTGTTCGCCGTGACCGAGCAGTTCGAGATGGAAACCCAGCCCCAGCTGCTGCTGTTGCAGAAAAGCATGCTGACGGCGGAAGGGGTGGGCCGCGCCCTGAACCCCAAGCTGAACATGTGGGAAGTGGCCCGGCCCTTGATCGAGCAGTGGATGCGGGAAAACCGGGGGCCGGAGGCGCGCCTGGCGGAGGCCGTGCGTTCGCTGAGCGCCACCGCCGGCAAGCTGCCCCTGCTGCTGCGCCATGCCGACCATCTGGCGGAGCATCTGGACCGGGGCGGCCTGCCCATCGACCCGCGCAGCATCGACGATCTGGCCAACCGGCTGGGCAACGGCCGCGGCGGCTGGCAGTGGGTGGCCATCCTGGCCCTGACCATCGCCGTCACCATTCTCGCTCTCCGTTGATATCAACGGCATGAGTTGGACTCATGCCGTTGTAGCCCGCGACCGCGGGCGCCGGAGATTTCCGGGGAGCGCCAGCGGACTGGAAATCGAGGACAAGCCAAGGGGCGGATGCCCCGCCGGCGCTTGAGGACACGCAAGACACAATCTTGCTCAGGTTGCGCGTCGGAACAAGGCAGCCCTGCGAGTCGTCCGCTTGACGGAAGAACGAAACGAACAAGAGGATGGCGCCTCTCGTTCCATATGTTTCACCCTTCCGTTTTGAGGATCAAAGGTCATGGCCTTGCCCGTCGTTGCCATCGTCGGCGCCACCGGCGCCGTTGGCGTCGAGCTGCTTGAGTGCCTGGAGCAGCGTGATTTCCCCCTGTCGGAGCTGCGCCTGCTGGCGTCGCCCCGGTCGGCCGGCAAGACCATGACCTTCAAAGGGAAAGAGATCACCATCCAGGCGCTGGATGAGAACAGCTTCAACGGCGTGGACATCGCCCTGTTCTCCGCCGGTGGTTCCATCTCCAAGGTCTACGGCCCCATCGCCGTGAAGGCGGGCGCCGTCGTCGTGGACAATTCCAGCGCCTTCCGCCAGGACCCCGACGTTCCCCTGGTGGTGCCGGAGGTGAACCCGGAGGCGGTGAAGCAGCACAAGGGCATCATCGCCAACCCCAACTGCTCCACCATCATCGCGCTGGTGCCGCTATGGCCGCTGCACGCCAAGAACCGCATCACGCGCTTCATCGCCGCCACATACCAGGCGGCGTCCGGCGCCGGTGCCGCCGCCATGGAGGAACTGCGCGAGGGCACGCGGGCATATCTGGAGGACCGCCCCTTCACCCCCACCGTGCTGCCCCACCCCTATGCCTTCAACCTCTTCAGCCACAACGCCAAGGTCGATCCGGCCAACGGCTATAACGAGGAGGAGATGAAGATGGTGAAGGAGACGTGGAAGATCTTCGGCGACGCCGACATCCGCATCTCCGCCACCTGCGTGCGCGTGCCGGTGCTGCGCGCCCATTCCGAGGCGCTGACGGTGGAGTTCGAGCGGCCCATCACCCCGGCCGAGGTGAAGGACATCCTGGCCACGGCGCCGGGCGTGCGCATCGTCGATGATTGGGAAAAGAACTACTTCCCCATGCCGGTGGACGCGTCGGGCCAGGGCGATATCCTGGTGGGCCGCATCCGCCAGGACATCAGCGACCCCAGCGGCCATTCCATCCAGCTGTTCGTCGCCGGCGACCAGCTGCTGAAGGGTGCCGCCCTCAACGCGGTGCAGATCGCGGAATTGCTGTAAGTGGCATCATGTCCCCGCCGGAGCCTTCGGGCTTCGGCGGCAATTCTACAGGCAGTCGCCCTGGACGCAGTGCGCCATGAAGACGACACCAGCCACGACGGGATAAAGAACAACCGGGGCGGTGAGTAGCAGCCACCAGCGCCGCTGCCAACGGATGACGCAGGTCACCGAAATTGCCCAGACCAAGGCGGCCAGCCAAAAGAACACCCCGCACCGGCCGAAGGTGACCTCCAGCCAACCGTACTGGACGCTGGATTTCCAAACCAGCAAAGCCACCGTGATGGCGATGGCTAGGATAGTCAGGCGATCGCTGGCGCTTTCCCTATCAGACAGGTCCGTTATTGGCATAGGCGGCGTCCCCATCGCTTCCATGTCGGGCAGCGTAGCAGGGATCGGCGACACCGCACCGGGGCTGAGTATAATCCTTTCGCATTGGTTCAGGTCCGCCAACGAACAACGATACCTCCTCCTCATGGGAAAATCGGCCGCAGGCCCAACTTTACGGTCGCGGAAAAGCCTCATTTGGTCGCAATATCCTGGTTGTCCGGGGTCGTTCCCGGGCGAACCCCAACCAGGGACCTCGCATGCATCCGCATGAGGCGACCGGAGCCCCCAATCCGGAACCCGGCATGGCCGCCGCCGTGATGGCAGCCACCCCCAGTACCCTTGATACCCCGCCGCCCCGTTCCTCCGCCGCCCCCGCCCGCCAGATCCTGGACGCGGTCACGCGCTTCCGGAAGATGGGTTGCCGCAACGTCAGCCTGACCCTGACCCGGTCCACGGACACCATCCTGGACGTGCAGGCCATGCTGACCCTGGCGGGACTGGCCAGCGACGTGCAGCCGGCCGGGGCCGGATGCTCCCGCCTGGTGCTGCGCAGCTAGAGCAGATCGCCCAAAGGTGGAATCGCCTTTGGGCGTGAAGCTGCTCGCGGACAGACTCAGCTATAGCCGGCTGCGGTTCCGATTAAACGCAGCCGGCTATAGATTCAAGTCACCGGGCGCCGGTGCGACCGCCAGCCTCCCGCGCGTCACCGCCTGGGGGGAACGGGTGGGTATTGGCGCCCCGAAGGGCTGTGACCAGTCGGCGCCCGCGGCGCTTGGCGCGCTGGGCATAGAAAAAGGGGCGGCCCCTGTCGGCGCCGCCCCCTTTTCTCACAGGCCGGATGGCCGTCCGACCATCCGGCGGCGCGATTCAGCTCAGGCCCTTCTGGCCCATGGCCAGGTACTTGTCGCGGCGGCGGGTGATCAAGGTGCCGCCGTCCTGGCCGCGCATGGACTCCAGGCTGTCCTCGATGGCGTTGCCCAGCGCCAGGATGGTTTCCTCGCGCCGGCGATGGGCGCCACCGATGGGTTCCATGACGATGCGGTCGATGACGCCCAGTTCCTTCAGGTCCTGGGCGGTCAGGCGCAGGGCCGCGGCCGCGTCGGCGGCGTTGGTGTTGCTGCGCCACAGAATGCCCGAGCAGCCTTCCGGCGAGATGACGGAATAGATCGAGTGTTCCAGCATCAGCACGCGGTCGGCCGTGGCGATGGCGATGGCGCCGCCCGAGCCGCCTTCACCGATGACGGCGGAGACGAGGGGGACGCGGGCGCGCAGGCAGGTCTCGATGGATTTGGCGATGGCTTCCGCCTGGCCGCGTTCCTCGGCCCCCACGCCGGGGTAGGCGCCGGCCGTGTCCACCAGGGTGATGACCGGCAGGTTGAAGCGGCTGGCCAGGTTCAGCAGGCGCTGGGCCTTGCGGTAGCCTTCCGGCTTGGCGGAACCGAAGTTGTGGCGGATGCGGGTGTCGGTGTCGTGACCCTTCTCCTGGCCGATGACCACCACGGAGCGGCCCCGGAACCGGCCCAGGCCGCCGACGATGGCGCGGTCCTCGCCGAAGGCGCGGTCACCCGCCAGGGGCGTGAAGTCGGTGATCAGGGCGTTGATGTAGTCCAGGCAGTGCGGCCGGTTGGGATGGCGCGCCACCTGGACCTTCTGGGCCGGTGTCAGCTTGGCGTAGGTCGACCGCAGCAGCTTGTCGACCTTGTCTTCCAGCTTGCGGACCTCATCGGCGATGTTGATGCCGCCACCATCGGACAGGTGGCGGAGTTCATCGATCTTGCCTTCGAGTTCGGCGATCGGCTTTTCAAATTCAAGGAAATGCATGGGTGCGGCTTACGACTGGCTTGTAAGGAAGGGGCCGGTCAAGGGGACCGAGTGGGGGACCCGAAGGCGGCTGATTACCATGAGCGGGGGCCAGGGGCCAGCCCCTATCGAATCCGGGGCGATCACCCCCGCCCCTCGCCCGGCGCCTTGCGGGGCTTGCCCGCCTTGGCCAGCGGATGGTGGTCCTCCACCGCGCGGCGCAGGCGGTCGCCCACCACATGGGTATAGATCTGGGTGGTGCCGATATCGGCATGGCCCAGCATCTTCTGGACGGAGCGTAGGTCGGCGCCATGGTCCAGCAGGTGGGTGGCGAAGGCATGGCGCAACACGTGGGGGCTGACCTTGGCCGGATCCAGGCCCGAAGCCAGCGCCAGGTCCTTCAGCAGTTGGCCGAAGCGCTGACGGGTCAGCGTGCCGCCGGAACTGCGCGAGGGGAACAGCACGCCGGCCTGCTTGCCCTCACGCCCTGGCGAGAAGAACGCGGCACGGTGCGGCAGGTAGGCGGCCAGCGCGTCGCGGGCCGGCGGCGACAGGGGCACCATGCGTTCCTTGCCGCCCTTGCCCTTGACCACCAGCACCCGCCCGTCGCGGCTGAAGGCCGAGAGGGGCAGGCCCACCAGTTCCGAGACGCGCAATCCCGTGGCGTAGAGCAACTCCAGCAGGGCGGCCAGGCGCAGCCCCTCCGCCCCGCCCTGGGCCGCCGCGGTGTCCAGCATACGGGTGACGTCGGCCTCCGACAGGATCTTCGGCAGCGGCCGGCCCAGGCGGGGGCCGTCCAGCACGGCGGCCGGGTCGATGTCCCGCCGGCCTTCCGACACCAGGAACTTGTAATATTGGCGCAGGGCCGACAGCCGCCGGGCCACGGTGCGCACGGCCGCTTGCGTGCCGTCGCGCCCCAGATGATGCAGATAGGCCCGCAGGTCGTCGGTGCCGGCCTGGTCCAGGGGGGGGCCTTTGCCGTTCTTCTGGCCGGCGATGAAGCGGGCGGCGTCCGCCAGGTCACGGCGGTAGGCGTCCCGGGTGTTGGCCGCCGCCCCCCGTTCCGCCACCAGCATGTCCAGGAAGGCGTCCACCCCCGGCGGCAGGGCCAGGGTGGCCCCCCGCGGCCGTCCGGCGGAACGCTTTTTGGGCGTTCCGCCGGGGACGATGTCGGGCGTGGGGGCGCGCGGCGCCATGCGCTTACGGCCCGGCCTGGACGGCCACGGCCTCCAGCGCCAGACGGCGCGCGTCGTCCTTCAGCCCCACGGCGGCGAGCGTCGCCACGGCGTTGGCCGCGACCGTGGGCGGCGTCGCCGCCGGACCGGCGTCCGCCAGCGTGGCCAGGGCCAGCAGCGCCACCTCGCCCTTGCGACCGGCCATGGAGGAGCGGAACAGCCGCACCCACGACGCGGCGTCGGGGATCACCCCCGGCGCCTCGGAAGCCGTGACGGTGCGGGCCAGCAGCGCCTCATCCACCTTTTCACCCGCCGCCATCAGCAAGGCCAAGGTGTTGCCGGCGCGCAGGCGGGACGGGGCGTCGGCGTCGGCCTTCACCGCGTCCAGCCATTGGGCCCAATTGGCCCCGTCGCTGGGCAGCAGGCCGCCCAGGACGGCCAACGGCACCAGCCGCAGATAGGCCTGGAGCGCCTTGCCTTCTTTTGCGTCCTGCGCCGTCTGGCGGGCCAATTCGAACCAGGGCTGGGCCAGGTCGCGCCGCCCCTGCAGCAGGAGCAGACGGGTGGCGGCCGGCGCCAGATCCTTCAGCGCCGGTCCGGGGGCCAGCTGTTCCAGTTCCTGGGCCAGCAGGTCGCCCCAGGCGCCGGCCAGCAACGCCGGGTCGCCGACATCCACCGCCTTGGCCAGGATGGCGCCCTTCAGCGACGGGATCGTCTCCCCCGTCAGGGCCTGGTAGAGGATGGCGCGCTGGTCGGCGCCCTGGCGCTTGTCGGCCACGCCCACGGCGTTCTTCAGATCACCCGGGCTGACCTTGGCCGCCTTGTACAGGGGCGCCAGCGCCGCCGCCGGCAAGGTGCCGTAACCGGCGGCACGGTCGCCCGCCGCCAGCTTCAGCGCCGCCGCCGTGTCGGGCAGGTCGGCCACGGCCGCCGCCGCCGCCGGGTTCAGCGCCAGGATCTGCGACACCGGCACATCGGCCGGCAGGCCCCGGCCCAGGGCGCGGGCCAGGGCGACCGTCTCCGCCGACACGGCGGTGAAGCCCTTCAGCGGGCCTTTCTGGCCGCCGCCGGCGGTTTCCGCCAGGCGGGAGAAGCCGTCGTCCTTCACCCCCTGCTCGCGCATGATGTCCAGCGCCAGCATCAGGTTGTCGGTCGCCCCGCCGCGCACCTGGCAGACGACGCCCAGCATCTGGATCTCGCCGTCGTTGAAGCGCTTCTGCAGGTCGGCCATGTGGTCGCAGGCCGCGCCATCGCCGGTCAGCAGCGACAGCCGGGCCCAGGCCTCCGCCCCGCCGGCATCGTCCAGCGCCGTGGGCAGGCTGGCCATGGCGTCGGCGTTCTTGCCGTCGCCCAGCCAGGCCAGGCGTTCCAGCCGGACGCCCAGGAAGTTGCGCGGCGAGTCCTTGGTCGCCGTGGCGCCGGCGGCCAGGGTGCTGGTCGACGGCGCCGTGCCCGCCGACATCAACACCCGGCCCAACAGTGCGCGCGCCGCCGGTGACGGGCTGGACTGTGGCAGCGACGCCAGCACCCGGTCGACCAGACCGCGCGGGCTGTCCGCCCACAGCGCCTGGCCCAAGCCGCCCTGGCCGGCATCAAGCACGCCGCCGCCATCCGGCATCACCGCCGCCAGCGGCTTGACCTCGAAAGCGGAAGAGCGCTGGGGCGCCGGCGGGGTGTAGTCCGGCGCGCCCAGGGGGGTCGGGCCGCCGGTTCCGGCGGCGGACGGCCCCTGGGGCCAGAGCGGCGTGGGCGCCCCGGAGGGCTGCGCCCCCAATTGGGGATCGGGCTGGGTCCCGGATTGCGCCAGCGCCACGGGCGCCGTCATCAGGCCGGCGGCCAGGGCCAGGCCCAGCCAGGCGCGCCCGCCGAATGGCGCCTTACTGGGGGAAGCGGTCATTGGAGATCACCCGTTCGGTGGGCGCGGAGGGCGCCGGGGAGGTGGTGGCGGCGACGACCAGGGCGGCACCGGCACCGCCAAGGACGACCAGGGCGATCAGGATCAGGAGAAGCTTTTTCATGGGGATCGGCATCAATCGCTGATAGGGACAAGGACGAAAGTCAGAAAGAAAGTTGCGAGACCAGACCCGCCCAAGCAAGGCCGCAGTGCGCGGGCGCCCCGGTGGAGTCGGGGGACAGGCTGGGGACGACTGTGATATGCAGTGCCCCCGAACCGTTTTCCCCATCGGGCGGCATCCGCCAGACTGTCACGGGAAAACGGCGCCGGACAGCCCCCCTGTCGCCGCAGGGCGTGGGGGCGGACCGGTATCAGGAATGAGAACAACCCCGGAAGCGGGGACGGCTTTCAGGTCTCGGCTGTAATGGATGAAACGGCAAAAATGGTGTTAGCGCTAGGCACTGTAGCGTCCACCCCCCGGGCGCGCAACGCCACCCCGCCCCGCCGGACGTCGGCCACCCCGTCGGGTGCCCCCTTGGGGTGCGCCCGATGACGCGCCCCACCCTGCGCCAGCGCCCGCCCCGCACCCTGGTCCTGGTGGGCCTGATGGGCGCGGGCAAGACCAGCATCGGGCGCCGCCTGGCCAGCCGCCTGGGCCTGCCCTTCGTGGACGCGGACCAGGAGATCGAGCGCGCCGCCGGGTGCAGCATCCCCGAATTCTTCGACCGCTATGGTGAGCCCGCCTTCCGTGAGGGTGAGCGCCGGGTCATCGCGCGCCTGCTGGACCAGCCGCTGCAGGTGCTGTCCACCGGGGGCGGCGCCTTCATGGACGCCGAGACCCGCGCCCTGGTGCGCCAGCGCGCCCATTCCATCTGGCTGCGGGCCGAACTGGACCTGCTGGTGCTGCGCACCGCGCGGCGCGGCGGACGCCCCCTGCTGAAGGATGGCGACCCGAAGGAGACCCTGCGCCAGCTGATGGAACTGCGGCACCCGTACTACGCCCAGGCCGACATCACTGTGGACAGCGGCGACCGCCCGGCGGAGGAGACGGTGGACCGGGTGATCGAGTCCCTGCAGGACTATCTGGACAACCAACCCCCGGCGCGCGCCTCGGCGGCTGACGAGCCGGCGATGGAGACGCGGCCCCAGCCGGCCGCGGTGGAATCATGAGCGACCCCATCCCCGCCATCACCCTTCCCGTCGCCACCGTGCCCGTCAGCCTGGGCGACCGCTCCTACGATGTGCTGGTCGGCGCCGGTCTGATCCGGGACGCCGGCGGCCCCGTGGCCGCCATCGCCGGCCGCCGCCCCCTGATCATCCTGTCGGACGAGACGGTGGCGCCGCTGTACCTGGGCCTGCTGACCCGCGCGCTGGAATCGGCCGGCTGCCGCATGATGGACCCCATCATCGTCCCGGCGGGGGAGGCCACCAAGAGCTTCCACCACCTGGAAGCGGTCATGGAAATCCTACTGTCGCGAGGCATCGAGCGCGGCGCCATCCTGGTGGCGCTGGGCGGCGGCGTCATCGGCGACCTGGGCGGCTTCGCGGCCGCGATCGCCCTGCGCGGCATCGATTTCATCCAGATCCCCACCACGCTGCTGTCGCAGGTGGACAGCAGCGTCGGCGGCAAGACCGGCATCAACAGCCGCCAGGGCAAGAACCTGATTGGCGCCTTCCACCAGCCGCGCCTGGTGCTGGCCGACATCAGCGCCCTGGACAGCCTGCCCCGGCGCGAGGTGTTGGCCGGATATGCCGAGGTGGTGAAGTACGGCCTGATCGACCGCCCGGACTTTTTCACCTGGCTGGAGGAAAACGGCACGGCCCTGGTGGCGGGCGACGCCGCCCTGCGCGTGGCCGCCGTCAAGGAAAGCGTGGCCGCCAAGGCCGCCATCGTCGCCCAGGATGAGCGGGAGGGCGGCGTGCGCGCGCTGCTGAACCTGGGCCACACCTTCGGCCACGCCCTGGAGGCGGAGGTGGGCTATGGCGGCGAATTGCTGCATGGCGAGGCCGTGGGCGTCGGCATGGTCATGGCCTTCGACCTGTCGGTGCGCCTGGGCCTGTGCCCGCCTGACGATTTGGCCCGCATGCGCCGCCACCTGGCGGCCGTGGGCCTGCCCACCGGCGTGGCCCATCTGAGCCGGGGCCGCTGGACGGTGGACGCCCTGATGGCCCACATGGCCAAAGACAAGAAGGTGAAGGACGGCGGCATCACCTTCATCCTGGCCCGCGGCATCGGCCAGGCCTTCACCGCCCGTGGCATTGACGCGGAACCGGTGCGGGCGGTGGTGGCGGCGGCGCTGGAGGCCTGACGGCATCGGGCAGGGCAGGATCGCCCGCCCCTTCCTTGACCGGGATGACGGGCGCCTTCCATGATGGCGGCGCGTCCGTCCCCTTGCTTGAAGTCCATCCGCCCCATGCCCCTGTCCCCATCCCCCGAGCGCAAGCCGCTGCACACCCGCCGCGTCACTTGCCAGGGCTACGAACGCGCCGACGGCCTTTGGGACATCGAAGGCCACATCACCGACGAGAAGCACTACGCCTTCGGCAATGACTGGCGCGGCACCATCGAGCCCGGCCAGTTCCTGCATGAGATGTGGATCCGCCTGACGGTGGACGACACGCTGACCGTGCGGGCGGTGGAAGTGGCCACCGACAACTCCCCCTTCGCCCACTGCCCCGCCATCCTGCCCAATTTCCAACGCCTGGTGGGTCTGCGCATCGCCGCCGGCTGGACCAGCGCTGTGAAGCAGCGCCTGGGCCGGACGGAGGGCTGCACCCATCTGGTGGAACTGCTGGGCCCCGTGGCCACCACCGCCTTCCAGACCCTGGCGCCGGTGTTCAACGCCCGGCGCACCGGCACCGCCGCCGGCCCGCCGCCGGTGCTGAACACCTGCCACGTCATGGCCAGCGACGGCCCGGTGGTGAAGCGCTGGTTCCCGGAACACTATACCGGGCCAGCGGATGGCGAACGGACACAAGACTAGCCACGGCATGAGGCCTGGCTCATGCCGTCACAGGATGCGACTGCATCCGCCGGAGCGTTTTGGGGAGCGCGGCGGACTGAAACGCGAGAATAAGCCAAGCCCACGGATGCGGGCGCCCGGCGCCTGAGGGAACACGAAAAACCTAAACCGCCTCTTCCGGCGTCAGGGTCTTGACCGACAGGGCGTGGACCCGTTCGGCCAGTTCGTCCTTCAGGATGTCGTAGACCAGGCGCTGGCGCGCCACGCGCGACTTGCCGGTGAAGACGCTTGAGACGACGGTGACCTCGAAATGGGTCTCGCCGCCCGGGGCCGCCCCGCCATGGCCGGCGTGCGCCGCCGACTGGTCGTCGACGATCAGCGATTCGGGCGCCAGGGCCTGGGTCAGCTTGGTGTGGATGCGGTCGGCATAGCGCATGGCGGGACCCGGGCGTTCGAGGGGATCGGTATCCTCCTGAGGTGCGACGCCGGGCCGGCGCTGTCAATGGCCAGGGGGCGATTTCCGGGGTCCGGGACAGCAGCCCAGCCTTGACGCGGTCACGGCGCCGCGACCAGCCCGCCGCGCTTGTCACGGCCGGAACCTGCCCCCATACTTTCGCGATGCAGAAACAGCGGCCCGGATTCTCCTTCTCGTTCGACGACCCGCCGCAGGTCCAGGTCAGGACCTGTGATCACCCGGGCTGTGCCGAGGTGGGGGAATTCCGCGCGCCCAAGAATCGCACCCAGCTGAACGACTATTACTGGTTCTGCCTGGACCATGTGCGCGCCTACAACAAGGCCTGGGACTATTACCAGGGCATGAGCACGGATGAGATCGAGCGCGCCATGCGCTACGACACCACCTGGCAGCGCCCCACCTGGCCCATGGGCGACTGGCGGACCCGGGAACGGAACCTGCGCGACAGCATGGCCCACGGCCACAGCTTCGGCGCCGATTGGGAGGCGGGCGCGTCCCAGCGCCCACCGCCCCCGACGCCACGCACCCCCGAGGATGAGGCGCTGGACGTGCTGGGCCTGAGGGCCCCCGTCGCCTTCCCTGAAATCAAGCAGCGCTATCGCGAGTTGGCGAAGCGCAACCATCCCGACGCCAACGGCGGCGACAAGGATGCCGAGGAACGGCTGAAGCGCATCAACCAGGCGTATAACGTGCTGAAGGCCGCCCACCTCGATCAGGGCTGAGCGGCGCTGACACGAAAGCCCCAATGAAACTATAACGAACGCCAACCCGTTCTGTTCGATCACGCAGGAAAGCCGACCGTCCCATGTCCCAGGAACCGACACCGATGACCGCCGCCTCGCTGCCCGACATCAAGATCTCCGTCCGCCAGGTGTTCGGGATCGACAGCGACATGGCTGTGCCGGCCTTCAGCACGTCCACGGAACATGTGCCGGAGATCGATAGCACCTATCGTTTTGATCGCGAAACGACCATGGCCATCCTTGCCGGTTTCGCCTACAACCGCCGCGTCATGGTCCAGGGCTATCACGGCACCGGCAAGTCCACCCACATCGAGCAGGTGGCGGCCCGGCTTAACTGGCCCTGCCTGCGCGTCAACCTGGACAGCCACATCAGCCGGATCGACCTGATCGGCAAGGACGCCATCGTGCTGCGCGACGGCATGCAGGTGACGGAGTACCGCGAGGGCATCCTGCCCTGGGCCCTGCAGCATCCCTGCGCCATCGTGTTCGACGAATATGACGCCGGCCGGCCGGACGTGATGTTCGTCATCCAGCGCGTGCTGGAGGTGGAAGGCAAGCTGACGCTGCTGGACCAGAACAAGGTCATCCGCCCCCACCCGGCCTTCCGCCTGTTCGCCACCGCCAATACCATCGGCCTGGGCGACACCACGGGCCTGTACCACGGCACCCAGCAGATCAACCAGGGCCAGATGGACCGGTGGAACATCGTCTCCACCCTGAACTACCTGCCCCATGACGCCGAGGTGAAGATCGTCCTGGCCAAGGTGCCGACCTATGACACCGAGGAGCGCCGGGTGCTGGTCAACGCCATGGTGCGCCTGGCCGACCTGACGCGCGCAGGCTTCATCGCCGGCGACATCTCCACCGTCATGAGCCCGCGCACGGTCATCACCTGGGCGCAGAACGCCGACATCTTCGGCGACGTCGGCTTCGCCTTCCGCGTCACCTTCCTGAACAAGTGCGACGAGGTGGAGCGCGCGGCCGTGGCCGAATACTACCAGCGCTGCTTCGGCACCGAACTGCCCGAGAGCGGCGTGCGCGCCACCCTCGCCTGACGAGGGGACCAAGCCGATGTCTTCCGACCGGGAATCGCCGCTGGAGGCGTTCAAGCGGGCCACGGGTGCGGCCGTGCGCGCCATCGCGGAGCGCGCGGACCTGACGGTGGGCTTTTCCGCCGAACCGCCGGGCTTCTCCGGCACGCGGGTGCGCGTGCCGCTGCCCACCCGTGACCTGAACGCGCGCGACGTGGCGCCGGTGCGCGGTGCCGCCGACGCCGCGGCCCTGCGCCTGCGCCACCACGACACCGGCGTGCATACCCGCCTGCTGCCCACGGGCGACACCGCCCGCGCGGCCTTCGAGGCGCTGGAGCAGGCGCGGTGCGAGGCGCTGGGCGCCACCGCCATGGCGGGCGTGGCCGACAACCTGACGGCGGCGCTGGAGGAACGGTTCCGCCGCCAAGGCCTGGACCGGGCGACAGCCCGTGACCAGGTGCCCCTGGCCGACGCCCTGCGCCTGATCGCGCGCGAGTCCCTGACCGGCGCCCCCGCCGCCCCGGCGACCAAGGCGGCGCTGGACCTGTGGCGCCCGTTCATCGAGGAGAAGGCGGGCGCCGATCTCGCCCGGCTGAAGGCCGCCATGGCCGACCAGCAGGCCTACGCCCGCGAAGCGCGGCGCATCCTGGTCGATCTGGATCTGGAGGTGGGCGGCGATCCCGAAAAAGGGCAGGAGGAAGAGGCGGCGGAGTCCGGCGACGCCCAAAGCCCGGAGGGCGCCGAGAATGACGAGGCCGGCGGCGGCCAGTCGGACGAGGCCGAACCGGAAGCGACGGGCGAGCAGCAGCAGCCCGGCGGCCAGACGGAAGAGACCGCCGGCGCCGCCGAAAGCAGCGAAGGCGACGAGCAGGAGATGGAGGGCGCCGGGGCCGAGCAGTCGGGCGAGCCCGGTGAACCGTCCCGCCCCGATTTCGGCCGCAACAGCCTGGATGCCGGCAACTACCGCGCCTTCACCACGGAATTCGACGAGGTGGTGGGCGCCGCCGACCTGTGCGACGCCGACGAGCTGGCGCGCCTGCGCATGATGCTGGACCAGCAGCTGCAGCACCTGCAGGGCGTCATCGCCAAGCTGGCCAACCGCCTGCAGCGCCGCCTGATGGCCAAACAGACCCGCTCGTGGATGTTCGACCTGGAGGAAGGCATCCTGGACGCGGCCCGCCTGGCCCGGGTGGTGGCCAACCCCGTGCTGCCCCTGTCGTTCAAGCAGGAGAACGACACCGACTTCCGCGACACCGTCGTCAGCCTGCTGATCGACAATTCCGGTTCCATGCGCGGCCGGCCCATCACCATCGCCGCCATGAGCGCGGACATCCTGGCGCGCACCCTGGAACGCTGCGGCGTGAAGGTGGAAATCCTGGGCTTCACCACCCGGGCGTGGAAGGGCGGACAGAGCCGCGAGCGCTGGCTGGCCAGTGGCAAACCCCCCGCCCCCGGCCGCCTGAACGATTTGCGCCACATCGTCTACAAGGAAGCCGACGCCCCCTGGCGCCGGGCCCGGCGCAACCTGGGCCTGATGCTGCGCGAAGGCATCCTGAAGGAAAACATCGATGGCGAGGCCCTGCTGTGGGCCCACACCCGGCTGATCGCCAGGACCGAGCAACGCCGTATCCTGATGGTGATCAGCGACGGCGCGCCGGTGGACGACAGCACCCTGTCGGTCAACAGCGGCAGCTATCTGGAAAAGCATCTGCGCACGGTCATCGACCATATCGAGACCCGCAGCCCGGTGGAGCTGATCGCCATCGGCATCGGCCACGACGTCACGCGCTACTATCGCCGCGCCGTCACCATCGTGGACGTGGAGCAGTTGGGCGGCACCGTCATGGAAAAGCTGGCCGAGTTGTTCGACGAGGACGATCGTCGCCCGGGGCCCGCCCGTCGCCAGGCGCGAGGCGGCCGCCGCTGAAAAGGCTGTCGGGCCGACCGCCCGACAGCCTCCCCCAGGGGAAGGTGCCCTACTGGCCGGCCGGCTTGGCGGCGGGCTTGGCGGGCGCGGCGGGCGCCGCCGGAGTGGGCGCGGCACCGGTACGGGCCTTGAACACGTGCAGCTGGTTGTTAAACGCGTTCGCCAGGATCTGCATGTTGCTGATGACCATGTCCTGCACCTGGGTCAGCTGCAGGAACTTCGCCACCGTCACCTTGTCCGGGTGCTTGGTCACCAGTTCGTCCACGCAAGAGATGAAACCCTGGCCGCTGTTCACGTAGGCCTGCAACTCCTCATGCGCCTTGCGCATGTCCGCCTCGGGCGCCGTCTTGCCATCGGGAATGACGGGCGTCTTCTTGGGGAACGGGCAGGTCCAGCCCTCATCCTCGCCGGCCTTCGCGGCGGGCGCGGCAGCGGCGGGGGCCGACGGCTTGGGGGCCGAGGGCACCACGGTGGCCGGCGCCGGGCTGGCGGACTGCGCCCAGGCCGGCGCGCCCCCCAGAAGCGTGACAGAGGTCGTCGAGGCGAGGACGGGCAGGATCAACAGGGACCGGCGAACGGCGACACGCAGGCTCACGGGCGGGGTTCCTCAAAGACGAAAGTGCGAAAGTGCCACAGCATAGTGAACCGCCGCACTAAGGCATAGCGGGCATGCATTGGCAAGACGGGGCGGCAACCCGCCGCAAGGCCGTTGCCGCCGCCCCGCCGGATCGTGCTAAACGGATGGCGGGGAACGCTGCCGGAGCCGGTGCGAGCCGGCGGCGCCCCATGACGATGAACGGTGCGGTTGCGAGCGATGATCGGCGTCTTCGATTCAGGCCACGGCGGATTGACGGTGTTGCGCGCCCTGGCCCGCCAGATGCCCGACCGGCGCTTCGTCTATCTGGGCGACCACGCCAACGCCCCCTATGGCAACCGCACGCCGGAGGAAATCTACCGTTACACCGTGGCGGGGGTGGAGCGGCTGTTCGGCCTGGGATGCCCCCTGGTCATCCTGGCCTGCAACACCGCCTCCGCCCAGGCGCTGCGCCGGTTGCAGCAGACATGGCTGCCCGCGGCCTACCCCGACCGGCGGGTGCTGGGCGTGCTGGTGCCAATGGTGGAGGCCATCACCGGCGTGCCGTGGATGGCCGAGGTGGCCGCCGGGTCACGGGCGGGGGAACCCCGCACCGTGGCCATCTTCGCCACCCAGCACACGGTCAGCAGCGGCGCCTACCCCACCGAGATCGCCAAGCGCGCGCCGGAGGTTCGGGTGGTGCAGCAGGCCTGCCCCGACCTGGTCCGCCTGATCGAGGCCGACGCCCCAGTGGAAACCGTCCGCGCCGCCATCCAGGACTATACGGGCCGGTTGATGGACCAGTTGGATGGGGTGCCGCCCGACGCCGTGGTCCTGGGCTGCACCCATTATCCCCTGGTGGCCGACCTGTTCGCCGAAGCCCTGCCGGATGCCGTGGAAATCCTGGACCAGCCCACCCTGACGGTCAGCAGCCTGCGGGCCTACCTGGAACGCCACCCGGAATTCGACCTGCCCAGCCGCGCCAGGGAGCAAGGCGGGGTGGAGGCCTTCCACACCACCGGGGCTGCCGAACCCATCACCCGCCTGGCCACCCGCTTCTTTGGCGGCGAGGCGCGGTTCCACAGCATGGGCCCGGATCCGATTCCTGCGGGCCTGGAGGCCTGAGCCCCACCGCTCAGCGGGGAAACTCCAGCTGTATCCTGGGGAATTCGCACCAGACCTGGACGACGGTCGGGCGAATGAACAGATGCCAGCTTGAAAGCCGCTTGGGCGTGGCGCTGACAAAGCCCTTGGGTGTCAGCAAGGCCACGTTGGCCCCGCCGGCCGGATCGCGCACCGACTGGTAACGGATGAGTTCCAGCCCACCCTGCCGCGCCACGTCGGCCAGATCCTGGCAGGGGGCATAGTCCCCCGTGTCCGTCCACAGCGCCCGATCCCGGTCCAGCGGCGGGGCCGTCAGGTCCAGCGCACGACCGACCGCGCAAGCCACCTCGATCCCCGTCCGTTCCATGGGGCGGGCGGGAAGAAGCGTATCCGGCGACTCCAGAAAGAACAGCAAGGCGTAATGCGCCATCTCCGCCGCCGCGGTTTCCGGCTTCTCGGCAGCGTAGTACACGCCATCGGGCTGATGGGCGCGGCGGAAACGGGAACCATGAGGATAAGGCGAATAGCGGAAGGGCGTGGCCAGCAGGAAGTGCAGGCCGGCACAATCCGGTGGCAGCGGCGGCTTGGTCTCCTCCAGCATGTCTTCCAGCAGCGCCTGGTCGGCGAGACTGTCCACCAAACGGACGGTGGACGCCCGCGCCTGGTTTTCCACCAGCCGCCAGAGATCGTGCCGGTAAGGCCGCGCCTCAGACGCGAGCGCGCCTGGCGTCCACATAACTCACCAGCGAAGCCAGGCCGACGATACTTTGGGCGAGGTCGATGGGCCGCCCCCGCAAGGCCAGGTTCTCCGCCCGCATCCACGAGCGGGAACTGGTGTCGTCCGCGCCAGTGATGGCATCCAAGCCCCGGAACATGCGGATGAACAGCAGCCCCAGTTCAAACGCCTTGTCCTTGCGCGACAGTTTGAACGCACCCGTGCGCAGGCGGCTGATGGACGCCGGCGATACGCCGATGATCCGGGCCAGCACAGTGTCCGGCACGTCGAGGATATCGGCCGCCCGGCAGAGAGCTTGGGCCAGCACCGCGCTTTCACGCTCGGCCGACCGTTCCTCCGCGACATTCGACTGGGCCATGAATACCTCCATAGAAAGATTTTTTGATCAATCTTTCCATGGAAAGGTAAGGCGGGCGGGGAAGCGGGTCAATAAGCCCCGCTCACAAACTCTCGAAATCCAGCCCGATGTCGAAGTTGGTGACGGAGTGGGTGAGCCAGCCCAGGGAGATCAGGGTGACGCCGGTTTCCGCCACCGCCCGCACCGTCTGGGGCGTGATACCGCCCGAGGCCTCGGTGATCATGCGGCCGGCCACCATGGCGACCGCCTGGCGCAGGGTGGCGGGGTCCATGTTGTCCAGCAGGACGGCGTCGACCGGCAGGGTCAGCAACTCCTCCAACTGGGCCAGGGTGTCGACCTCCACCTCGATCTTCACCATGTGGCCGACATGGGCGCGGGCCCGTTCCACCGCCGCGCGCAGGCCGCCCGCCGCCACCAGGTGGTTGTCCTTGATCAGGACGGCGTCATCCAGGCCGAAACGGTGGTTGCTGCCCCCACCCACGCGCACCGCGTACTTTTCCAGCGCGCGCAGGCCGGGCGTGGTCTTGCGGGTGCAGACGATGTGGGCGCCGGTACCCTCGATGGCGCGCACCAGTTCCCCCGTCTTCGACGCGATGCCGCACAGCCGGCCCAGCAGGTTCAGGGCCGTGCGCTCGCCCGACAGGATGGGGCGGGCCGCCCCTTCGACCACCGCGACCACCTGGCCCGGGTCCACCCGGGCGCCGTCCGCCACCAGGGCGCGGACGGACAGGGTCGGGTCCAGCAGGGAGAAGGCGGACAGGGCCGGGGCCAGACCGGCGATGATTCCAGCGTGGCGGGCCTGGAACAGGGCGCGCGCCTGGGTGCCGTCCGGAATGCAGGCGTCGGCCGTGACGTCCCCCGCCCGGCCCAGATCCTCCAGCAGGGCCGCGCGGACCAGGCCTTCGTACATCACGGGATAAAGCGGGGCGGTGGTCACAGGCGTGCTCATGGACGGTGTTCCCGGGTGGTGACAGGCGTGACCAGGCCCCGATCCGCGTGAGCCAGGTCGGAATAGGTCAGGATCTGGTGGTGGCGCCAGGCGTCGCGGGTTTCCGGATGGTCGGCGCGGGTATGGGCGCCCCGGCTTTCCTCACGCCGCCGGGCCGCCTCCACCACCAGGCGGGACAGCAGCAGACGGTTGCGCAGTTCCATACCGGCGCGAATGCCGGCGTAGGCGGTGGCCGGCGCCAGGCGCTCGGCCGCCAGGCTGAGGCTTTGCAAGCGCGCCGCGGCCTCGGCCAACCCGATGCCGTCGCGCACCAGTCCCACCTTCTCGGCCATCAGCAGCTGGGCCTCGGCCGCCAGCCCGGCGGCGGCCGCGCCCCCCGGGACCACGGGAGCGGCGGGAAGGGCCACCGGCTGGGTCGTGGCCGGGTCGGCCAGCAGGGCCGCCGCCACGCGGGCCGCGAACACCACCGCCTCCAGCAGCGAGTTGCTGGCCAGGCGGTTGGCGCCATGGACATGGGTGCAGGCGACCTCGCCCGCCGCCCACAGGCCGGGCAGGGAGGTGCGGCCGTCGGCATCGGTCAACACGCCGCCCATGTGATAGTGGGCGGCCGGCGCCACGGGCACGGGTGCCGCCGCCGGGTCCAGCCCGGCCTCGGCGCAGATGCCGGCGACAGTGGGAAACTTGCCCGGGCCGCCGTGGGCCCACAGCGCGCGCAGGTCCAGGAAGACCTTTTCCCCCCGGGCCACGCGGCCGCCGATGGCGCGCGCCACCACGTCGCGCGGCGCCAGTTCGGCATCGGGATGTTCATCGGCCATGAAGGCGTGGCCGCCACTGTCCAGCACCTTGGCGCCGGCGCCGCGCAACGCCTCCGTCAACAGCGGTCGGCGGCCCGGCGGGCCGGCCACCGCCAGGGCGGTGGGGTGGAATTGAACGAACTCCAGGTCGGCCAGATGGGTGCCAGCGCGGGCGGCCAACGCCATGCCGTCGCCCGTGGCCTCCTCCGGGTTGGTGGTCACGGCCCACAGCTGGCCGGTGCCGCCGGTGGCCAGCACGACGTGCGGCGCGACGTGCAGTGTCCAACCGACGGCATCCTCATAGGCCAGCACGCCCTGCACCCGCCGGCCGCGCCCGGTCTCGCGCACCATCAGGTCGGCGGCCATCGTGCGGGTATGGACGGTGATGCCGGGGGTGGCGCGGACGCGGGCGGCCAGGAAGGTCACCAGGGTGCGGCCGGTGGCGTCGCCGCCGGCGTGCAGGATGCGGTGGCGGCCATGCGCCGCCTCGCGCCCCAGCAGGGGCAGGCCGTCGGCGCCCCGGTCGGCGGGCAGGCCCTCGGCCAGCAGGGCGGACATCTCCACGATCCCGGCCTCGGCCAGCAGGCGCGCCATCGCGGGATCGGTCAGGCCGGCCCCGGCGGCCACCGTGTCGGCGGCATGGTCGGTGGCACTGTCGCCGGCGCCCAGCGCCACGGCCACGCCACCCTGGGCCCACAGGCTGGAACCGCCGGGCAAATCGTCGGTCTTGGTCAGCAGGCGCACCCGCCGCCCGGCCTTGGCCAGGGCGAGGGACGCCGCCATGCCGGCCGTGCCCGACCCCACCACCACCACATCGCTGTGCACCACCGTCACCGGCGATACCGGGTAAGACGCGCCGTCCATGGCATCAGGCTCCGTTCCGAAAGGACGGGAAGGGAAAGGGCCGCGATCAGCGGCCCACGGCCAACATGCGCTCCACCGCCAAACGGGCGCGCGCCGCCACCGTCGGGTCGATCTCCACCTTGGGCTCCAGGGTGCGGAGCGATTCCAGGATGTTGGAGAGGCTGACCCGCTTCATGTGGGGGCAGAGGTTGCAGGGGCGGATGAATTCCACATCCGGATATTCCGTGGCGACGTTGTCGCTCATGGAGCATTCGGTGACCATCAGCACGCGGGCCGGCCGGGCCTCGCCCACATATTCCACCATCCGGGCGGTGGAGCCGACGAAGTCCGCCTCGGCCAGGACCTCGGGCGGGCATTCCGGGTGGGCGATGATGGTCAGGTCCTTGAAGCGGCCGCGATAATCGCGCAGCTCCGCCCCGGTGAAGCGCTCATGCACCTCACAATGGCCCTTCCACTTGATGATCTTCTTCTTGGTCTGGGTGGCGACCCAGCTGGCCAGGTACTCGTCCGGCAGGAACAGCACGCTGTCGCTGTCCAGCGATTCCACGATCTCCACCGCGTTGCCCGAGGTGCAGCAGATATCGCTCTCCGCCTTCACCTCGGCGGAGGTGTTGACGTAGGTGACCACCGGGACGCCGGGGTGCGCCTCGCGCAGCAGGCGGATGTCAGCGGCGGTGATGCTGTCGGCCAGCGAGCAGCCGGCCCGCATGTCGGGCATCAGCACCGTCTTGGACGGGTTCAGGATCTTGGCCGTCTCGGCCATGAAGTGCACGCCCGCCATGACGATGACATCGGCATCGGTCTGCGCCGCCTTGCGCGCCAGCGCCAGGCTGTCGCCCACGATGTCGGAAACGCAGTGGAAGATTTCCGGCGTCTGGTAGTTGTGCGCCAGGATGACGGCGTTGCGTTCCCGCTTCAGCGTGTTGATGGCGTGCACCAGCGGCGCGTGGAACGGCCACTCCACCTCCGGGATCACCTTGGCCACCCGCTCATACAGCGGGCGGGTCGCGGCGGCGACAGCGGGGGTGTATTCGAGATCAAGCTCGGCAACGGACATCGGAACACCTGGCAAACGAACGCGCCCACCACCAACGGCCCGCATGGCCGGTCCCCGCGGCGCGACAAGGGGGGACATCACCCTGCCCTTATGCTCTATTTGAGCATTAGGGTGGCTAATGCTCGCCCGGAGCATAAGGGGTGTCAAGCCCGCTCGTGGAGACCATTCATGTAACTGTCACAGGGGTGCCCCGGGCCCATCGCAACGCTGCGGGTGCGAGAAAGCGGTGCCCGGAATCGGAAAAAGCGGCTGAAACCAGCCGCTTCCCCGCAATGCTTTATGTCAGCCGCCAAGCCCCGGCGGAGTCCCTCGTTCTTTAGTCGAGCGCCAGAACCTCAGCCTTCAGATAGGCGCTTTCCGGCAGCAAGGGGTGTACCGGATGGTCGGGGCCGGCGCCGGCGAAGCGCAGGATGCGGCCCTGGCGGCGCGCATCCTTCAGCCCCTTGGCCACCTGCTCGGCGAACAGGTCGGCCGGCATGTTGTGGCTGCAGCTGGCCACCAGCAGGATGCCGCCCGGCGCCGTGATCTGGGCCCCCAGCTTGGCCAGCTTGGCATAGGCGCGGGTGCCGTTGGCCAGGTCCTTCTTGGACTTCACGAAGGCCGGCGGATCGCAGATCACCACCTCGAACGTCTCGCCCGCTTCGGCCAGGCGCTCCAGCTCGGCGAAGGCGTCGGCCTTGCGCAGTTCCACGCGGTCGGCGACGCCGTTGGCCGCCGCCGCCTTGCCCGCCAGTTCCAACGCGCCGGCCGACCGGTCGACCAGCACGGTGCGCGCGGCCCCCCGGGTGGCGGCCAGGACACCGAAGCCGCCGCAATAGCTGTAGAAGTCGATGACCGAGCGGCCCTTGGCCAGGTTGGCGACGAAGGCGCGGTTGTCGCGCTGGTCGTAGAACCAGCCCGTCTTCTGCCCACCCGCCGGGTCGGCGAAGAAGGTGGCGCCGTTCTCCTCCAGTTGGAGGGGGCCGTCGACCGTGCCCACGGCCACCCGCACCTCCTCCTCCACGCCTTCCAGGCCGCGGGCGGCGCTGTCGTTGCGCAGGATGACGGCGGCGCCGGGGAACACGGCCGCCAGGCCTTCCAGGATCTGGGGCAACAGGCGGTCCATGCCGGCGGAATTGGCCTGCACCACCAGCACATCGCCATAACGGTCGACGATCAGCGCCGGCAGGCCGTCAGCCTCGGCATGCACGAGGCGGTAATAGGGCCGGCCGATCAGCCGGTCACGCAGGTTCGCCGCCGCGCGGAAACGCTCCGCGAAAAAGCCGGCGTCCACCGTCACCGACAGGTCGCGGGTCAGCACCCGGGCCGCGATCAACGTGTGGGGGTTGAAGGTGGCGATGCCCAGCACGCCGCCACCGGCGTCGGCCAGCCGCACCAGGCCGCCCTTGGGCAGGGCCTTGGCGGCGGCGTCCATCTGGATTTCGTTGGAATAGGCCCAGGGGTGGCCGCCGGCCACACGCTTGTGCCGGCCCGCCTGGAACAGCAGGGTGGGGAGCTTGTCAGTCATGGGGCGGGAGCATAGCGCGCGCCGCCTCCGGCACAATGGCAAAGGGCGCAAGGGCTCCCGTCGCCGATAACGGGGCTATCCACCCGAAGCCGTCAGGCCAGGGCCGGTTCCCCCGCCAGATGCTTGCACAGGCGCCGCCCCTCGGGCAGATGGCCCAGCGCGCGGAAACGGGCCAGCAAGGGGTGGGTCTTGACCTGGCTGTCCGGCAAGGTGATGTGGATGGCGTCGCACCCGTTTTGGCGGGCGATGCGATCCATTTCCGCCAACAGGGCATCCCCCGCCCCCTCCGGGTCGAACAGGTCCAGCGCCACGAACACATCCACCTGCAGCCCCAGCCGATGGCCCAGATCCGGCACCAGCAGGTAGGAGAACAGGCCATGCATGTAGCGATGGTCCAGTTGAACCGTGACGATGCCGCCCCGGCTGCCGGGCGCCAGCAGAGCCTGGGCGTGGTCGCGCCACCGCTCCACCGTCAGCTCCGGATAGAAGGGGCGCATCAACGCATAGGCCTGGTCAACCTGGCGGGCATCCAGGGGTCGGGTCACGAAGGTGGGCATGGAGGCGCAAATCCGAGACTGAGGGATCGCTCATTTGAGGGTGCCGCGCGCCCGCCCACCATGATCTAGATCAAAGAATATTCGGATGGTTGGAGTAAGCCAGTCGGCGCCATTTGCGGTCTTTCCCCGGATCGTTCCGTGGCTATATGCTGATCCCACGGCACTGCTTGGGGAACGAAGGGCTGCGCCGAACCGTCCGCCATACGCGCCGGGCGGGAAAAACGGATCCAAAAACAACGGATCTGCCGTATAAATTGTTTACGCCACCCGTAGCGCCCGCGTTTTGGGGGCCCTTACCCCTGGGGTAGGCTGGTGACGTCTTAAGCGGAGTGAGGCGATGAGCACCATCGATTTTGCCTATTCCCGGGACGCGAACACCAAGGCCGACCCCGCGGCGGAGATTCATCCCTGCAGCGCCTGCACCGTGCGCACCTTGACCGTCTGCGCCGCGCTGGAAGCGGAAGAGCTGCGTCGCCTGGCGGAGATCCTGCAGACCACCCGCTTTGATCCCGGCCATACCGTGTTCGGCGAGGGGGAGCCGGCGGAGACGCTGTACAACGTCACCTCCGGCACGGTGAAGGTCTACAAGCTGCTGCCCGATGGCCGGCGACAGATTACCGGCTTCCTGCTGCCCGGCGACTTCTTCGGCCTGTCCGTCAACGACAGCTATGCGTATACGGCCGAGACGGTGACGCCCGTGTCGCTTTGCCGCTTCCCCCGGCGGCGCATGGAAGCGCTGCTGGACGAATTCCCCAAGATGCAGCGCCGCCTGTTCTCCATGGCTTCCAATGAGCTGGCGGCGGCGCAGGACCAGATGCTGCTGCTGGGCCGCAAGACGGCCAAGGAGAAGATCTGCTCCTTCCTGCTGCTGCTGTCACAGCGGGCCAGCCGGCGCGGCCACAAGACCAACCCCGTGCACGTGCCCATGAGCCGGGCGGACATCGCCGACTATCTGGGCCTGACCACCGAAACCGTCAGCCGCACCTTCACCCAGCTGAAGACCAGCCGGGTCATCAGCCTGCTGGAAGGCAACAAGGTGCAGATCCAGGACATGGACGACCTGCTGGATCTGGCGGAAGGCGCCTAAAGACCCCGCACGAACGCCGCCAGGTCGGCATCGAAACGGGCCGCATCCTCGGCGAAGGGAGCGTGGCCCACCCCCTCATACAGGCGAACCACCGCATCGGGTAGCGTCCGCCCCAGCCAATCGGCCATCGCGGGCAGGACGACGCCGTCCGCCGAGCCATGGATGACCAGCGCCGGCCGGTCCAGGGCGCCCAGGGTCGCCGCGTGGTCCGTCCGTCGGCGCATCATGGCCCGGCGGGCCGCCAGGGGCACCGACATGGTGTCGGCCACAGCCGACTCAACCTCCCCGCCATCCCTCTTTCCCAACGCCAACGCCAGCGCGCGGGCGCCCACCTCCTGCGCCGCGACATCATCGGACAGGATGGCCGGGAAATGGGCCCGGGCATCCGGCCCCATGTAAGGCGCCGCCGCCTTGCCCAGCAACGGACAGGCGCCGACGAACACGGTGCCGTCGATGCCGTCCGTGCCGTGTCCCGCCACATGATCGGCCAGGACGGCGCCGCCATAGGACCACCCCGCCAACACCACGCCTTGCAGCCCCAGGGCCCGCCGCACGGCGGCCACGTCGTCGCCCCAATGGGGCCCGTCGCCATAAGCGGCCGCATCGTCCGGCCGGCCAGAGGCGCCATGGCCGCGCAGATCCAGCGCCAGCAGGCGGAACTCCGCCGCCAGGGGTCCATGAAACTGGCCGTGGAAGACGCGCTGGCTTTGTCCGAAGCCATGCAGGAACAGGATGGGGCGCCCATCGGCCTTGCCCCCCTCCGCCACCGCCAGCCCAAGACCGTCCGCCACCGTCACCTGATGCAGGGTCATCGCTCCCTCCCCGTCTTTGGTCATTGCGATAGCGGGCGCCGGGGGTGGACGCAACCCCGCCCCGCGCATTTTTCCCGAGTCCCCCCTTTGACTCCCGGGCCGATCTGCCCCATGTATCGGCGCCATGGGCGTGGAAAATCACATGAAGGAATTCGCCCCGCCGCCTCCTCGGGCGGACGGGCGGGTGAACCTGGTCGGCCTGTCGCGGGACGATCTGGAGGCTGAGGTCGCGAGGGCCGGGCTGGAGCGCTTTCGCGCGCGCCAACTGTGGCACTGGATCTACCATCGCGGCGCCACCGACTTCGCGGTGATGAGCACGCTGGCCAAGGGCGTGCGCGAGACGCTGGCCAACCTGTACGTCATCGACCGGCCCACGGCGGTGAAGGACCTGAAGAGCGAGGACGGCACGCGCAAGTGGCTGGCCCGCATGCCCGATGGCCAGGAGATCGAAACCGTCCACATTCCCGAGGAAGACCGCGGCACGCTCTGCGTCTCCTCCCAGGTGGGCTGCACCCTGACCTGCCGCTTCTGCCATACCGGCACCCAGCGCCTGGTGCGCAACCTGGACGCCACCGAGATCGTGGGTCAGGTCATGCTGGCGCGCGACCACCTGGACGAATGGCCGGCCCCGCCCGATGGGCGCATGCTGAGCAACATCGTCATGATGGGCATGGGCGAGCCGCTGTTCAATTACGCCAATGTCGCCAAGGCGTTGAAGATCGTCATGGATGGCGAGGGCATCGCCATTTCCAAGCGCCGCATCACGCTGTCCACCTCCGGCGTCGTGCCGATGATGAAGCAGTGCGGGGCGGAGCTGGGCGTGAACCTGGCCGTCAGCCTGCATGCGGTGAATGACGAGTTGCGCGACCGCATCGTGCCGCTGAACCGCAAGTACCCCATCAAGGAACTGATGCAGGCCTGCCGGGACTATCCCGGCCTCAGCAACGCCCGCCGCATCACCTTTGAATACGTCATGCTGAAGGGTGTGAACGACAGCCTGGCCGATGCGCGCGAACTGGTGCGCCTGCTGCGCGGCGTTCCGGCCAAGATCAACCTGATCCCCTTCAACTACTGGCCGGGCGCGCCGTTCGAGTGCTCGACCGACGAGCAGATCACCAAGTTCGCCGACTTCGTGAACAACGCCGGCTACGCCTCGCCCGTGCGCACCCCGCGCGGCCGCGACATCCTGGCCGCCTGCGGCCAGCTGAAGAGCGAGAGCACCAAGCCCACCGCCCAGGCCCGCATCGCGGCCCTGGAAGCGCACAAGGCCCTGCAGGCCGAGTACGCCGCCCAGGTGGCGGAAAAGGAAGCGGGCCTCGCCGCGACCGGCACACTGTAATCCCCAGCCGGCTTTGGCTATCATCCGCCCCGTGACGTGAGGACGGATGATAGGGACGCGCGCTTTGGATCTCGGTACCGATCTGGTCAACAGCCTGCTGATCCACGTCGTGGTGACGGCCCTGCTGCTATGGCCGGCCTATCGCCTGGTCCGGCGGGCGGGCCTGCCCCGCCCCTGGCCGCTGTGGCTGGCCCTGCCGCTGCTGGGCCCCGTCATCTTCCTGGTGCTGCTGGCCCGCACGCCCTGGCCGGTCCTGCCGGCCCGCCAGCCCAAGATGCACCCCCGGGAGCGCCTGAAGCGCGAACGCGCGGCGTCCCCAGCCGCCGCGGCATCGGAGTAAGCGCCCATGCTGCCCCTGGCCTACGCCCCCGCCCTCAGCCTGCTGCTGCCCAACTGGGCCGCCTTGCTGATCGTCGTCATCCTGGCCACCATCGCCGTTTGCGCCGCCGGCCTGGTGCTGGCCAAGGTGGGCCGCAACCCCTATTGGGCGCTGCTGCTGTACTTCCCCATCCTGGGCGTTCCCGCCCTGTGGTACCTGGCCTACACGCGCTGGCCCCGGCAGAAGGGATGACGCACAAAGGCCGGGCAGATCGGAAATGTCATAGCTCCCACGCCCATGGGGGCTGGGGATGCGGTCGCCACAGACGCCATAATCTTGCCAGCCGGGCGCCCGGGGGATAACGTCCGCGACGCATCCCACCCAGCAAAGCGGGCGTACCTGTCATGAGCGTCAAGAAAGTTGTCCTCGCCTACTCCGGCGGCCTCGACACCTCCGTCATCCTGAAATACCTGCAGGAGACATATCAGTGCGAGATCGTGACCTTCACGGCCGACCTGGGCCAGGGCGAGGAGCTGGAGCCCGCGCGCAAGAAGGCCGAGCTGCTGGGCGTGAAGCCCGAGAACATCTACATCGACGACCTGCGCGACGAGTTCGTGCGCGACTTCGTCTTCCCCATGTTCCGGGCCAACACCCTGTATGAGGGTGTCTACCTGCTGGGCACCTCCATCGCCCGCCCGCTGATCGCCAAGCGCCAGATCGAGATCGCCAAGGCAGTCGGCGCCGACGCCGTGGCCCACGGCGCCACCGGCAAGGGCAACGACCAGGTGCGGTTCGAGCTGGGCTACTACGCCCTGAAGCCGGACATCAAGGTCATCGCCCCCTGGCGCGAGTGGACGCTGAACAGCCGCACCGCCCTGCTGGAGTTCGCCGAGAAGCACCAGATCCCCATCGCCAAGGACAAGCGCGGCGAGGCCCCGTACAGCACGGACGCCAACCTGCTGCACATCTCCTACGAGGGCAAGGCGCTGGAGAACCCGTGGGAAGAGCCGGACGAGGACATGTACACCCGCACCGTCGCCCCGGAAAAGGCGCCGGACACCCCCACCTATGTCGAGATCGAGTTCGAGGGCGGCGACCCGGTGGCCGTGGATGGTGAGAAGCTGGGCCCGGCGGCCCTGCTGACCCGCCTGAACGAACTGGCCGGCGCCAACGGCATCGGCCGCCTGGACCTGGTGGAAAACCGCTACGTCGGCATGAAGAGCCGCGGCGTGTATGAGACCCCCGGCGGCACCCTGCTGTCGGTCGCCCACCGCGCCATCGAGAGCCTGACGCTGGACCGCGGCGCCATGCACCTGAAGGACGAGGTCATGCCGCGCTATGCCGAGCTGATCTACAACGGCTTCTGGTTCAGCCCGGAGCGCGAGGCCCTGCAGGCGCTCATCGACCAAACGCAGAAGCGCGTCACCGGCGTGGTGCGCCTGAAGCTGTACAAGGGTTCCGCCCGCGTGGTCGGCCGCCAGAGCCCGAACTCGCTGTACCGCCTGGACTATGTCACCTTCGAGGCCGACAGCGTCTATAACCAGAAGGACGCTGAAGGCTTCATCAAGCTGAACGCGCTCCGCCTGCGCCTGGGCGCCATGGCCGGCAAGCAGTAAGCGGCGGCATTATCATCGTCATGTCGGAAAAGGCCCCGTCCGGGAAACCGGGTGGGGCCTTTTTCTTTGGCGCCGGCTCAGAGAGCGGAGGAGGTGCCGCCCGAGCAGGCCATCCGGCTCGCCTTAACCAAGGGCATGACGCTCATAAAAGCGCATGTCATCCGCCAGGATGTCAGCCAAACGCCCGCGCAGCACGGGATCGTTCTCCACTTCAGCCCGCGCATCCGAGGGGGGGGTCACGTTGTCCCTTACCGACACGTCCAGCGGCCGGCCGATAAGCTGCGCGAGTTTCAGCAGCGCCGCCTGACGGTCCTCATGCCGACCAATCAGATCGAAGCGCTCCATAGGGAAGTCTCCGAAGTATGTCCTTGAGTACAAATATCTGAGTATGGGGATTTTCGCCGTCTCTAGTAGAGACAAATTATGATCAAGAAAATAATCATGCAAGAAGTCGCCTTGGCGCGACATGGATTTCCAGAAGTAATATATCGATATTATGTTATCGACTGGATTCCTAAGAATGGTAAACACGACATCAGCAGCAGATATTTCATACTTTCCGGGATGAAAATGCCCGTGGATACACGAAACCCCTTCAGGGATGCGCTCCCTTCTGTTCATATATCGGCTTGGATCCAAAATACGCTGCCCCACAGCATTCGCAGGGTTGTCGGCATAGTCAACTTTCATGCTATCCCCATAAATACTTGCAAGAATACGCCTAACGGAAGATCCGCCGGCTTTGGGGGCATGAACAGAGAGCAAAGCAGCCATGGAATTTCAATTTTTCTAACCCGTAAAGCCCTATAGGCGCCAGGTGCGGGACTTTATGGATTTCTATTTCTAAGTTGCGCTGCCAATTTATAGGCCAACATTGGGCGCGTCATAAATATGTCTAAATATATATTCCGATTGTTCGTCTTTGCTCGGAGATGTGGATCGCTCACGCCGTTGCGGGCCTGAACCGGGGCTGGTGAGCCAGGGGGCTTCCCTTAGGCACAACGCGAAGCCCTCCCTTCCGGAGGGGGGCAGCGGACCATACCGCACCCTATCCACCATCGGGTCGGACTGGTCACAATCCGCCCGGCGGGTCTGAGGAGGCCGACCGCCGTCGGCACCCCCCTATTTCTTCTTGAACGCATCCCCGGCGAATGGTGTTTCACTCATCGGCGCTGCCCGTTCCTCGCTCTTGAGCGAGGCGGAATAGTTCGCCCGCCATTCCTTGTCGGTTTGGCCGGAGCGCTTGCGCGCCTTCGCCTTCTTGACACAGTCGGCGATCATCTGGTCCAAGGCGCTGGGCTTGGCCTGGGGAGCCGGCTTTTTAGGGGGGGGCATGGGGCCTCGCTGCTGGGATGTTTAATCTTACCCCAGCAAGGGGGCCAAGCGGTAGCACGACCATGGCGCGCCGACAGAGCGGCCCGCGCGAAGGCGCAATCGCTTTTGGGCGAGACGCTCTAAACGCAAGCCGGCAATAGCGCCCGGGCGGCGAGATCGTTCAACGGCGATGACGCGGGAAAACCCCGTCCATGAAGCCGGGCCGGGACTTTGTGTTTGGCACACTCCGAACATCGACATAGGCTTCGGCGAAGAAATGCGCGGAACGCGGAATAGGAGAAATCGTGACGGATCGGCCCCTCTCGTCGGCGGACACCACCCCCGACAGCGCCCCGGAGAGGCACGGCGCACGGCCCCCTGGGTTGGAACGCCCCATCCGCAACGTTTTCGTCTACGGCATGCTGATCGTGCCGCCCATCCAGACACTGTTCGAACACGAGCTGCGACGAATTCCCGGAACGCCGCCCGGCGACATCCCGCGGGTCAGCGCTTTTATCGGCGCCATCATCTATCTGATTCTGGTTGGGTTGGATCGGGAAATGATCCGACCAACCCTGAACAGGCTGGGACGGAATGTCTCCTTCCTCTGGGTATTGCTGACACCCGTGTATCTTTGGAAGCGGGCGACCTGCATCAACCAAGGACGCACCACCTTCTGGCTGTGGTGGCTCAGCCTCGGCCTGTCCGCCGTGCTGGACGCGCTGCTATCCCGCTTCTGACGGGAAGGGTTCAGTCTCCCCAGGAGGCGCGTATCGTCGCCAACAACACCTTGGTGTCCCCCGCCACCGCCACCACCTTGTTGCGGTCGGTCAGGCCGGCGACGATGGTCAGGGTGGATTTGGGCACGCGCCAGGTCTTGGACAGCAGCTTCAGCACGGCCTCATTGGCCTTGCCATCCTCCGGCACGGTGGTGACGGCCACCTTCAGCAGCTGGCGTCCCTCCGGCCCGTCCATGGTTCCCAAGACGGCGTTGCGCGAGGCGCGCGGGGTGACACGCAGATGCACCCGCACACCACCCGCCACCGCCTCCACCGCCGGCTTGGCGTCGGGTCCCATCGCCTTAATGGAACATCAGGGCGCTGGCCATGTAGTTGATGATCAAGCGCTCGATGGCCCAGATGATCAGCATCAGCACGATGAATGAGATGTCGACGCCGCCCAGGTTGGGCACGACGTTGCGGATGGGGCGCAGCACCGGTTCGGTCAGGCGGTAGGTGATGTCGATCAGGGTGGCGACGAAGCGGTTGCGGGTGTTGATCACCCCGAAGAACACCAGCCAGCTGAGGATGGCGCTGGCCATCAGCACATACCAGTAGAGGTTCAGAACCGTGAGCAGCAGTTCCAGGATGGTGCGGATCAAAGGATCCATGGCGGTTCCGTCCCCAATGGTTTCAACGGCATGGCCGCCACCCTACGGGCGGCCCGCCCCCTTGTCCAGCCCGGGCCGGCGGTGGACGCAGCAGCGGGGACCGAAGCGGTCCCATCGGGCCTGCCCAGCCCGGCTTTCCGCACAGACATTCCACCAAATCGGCAGAATGGGCGCTTGACATGCCCCCCGCCCCTGAGCATTATCCCGCCCACTTCAGGCGCCCCGGGGCAAGCCCCGCCGCCGGATTTGAGTGTGGGGCCGTAGCTCAGCTGGGAGAGCGACGCGTTCGCAATGCGTAGGTCGGGAGTTCGATCCTCCTCGGCTCCACCAAATCCCCTTCCAAGACAGTGACGCAGTGAGACAGGCGGGCCAGGTGGTTCGTCTTTTCGCATGTTCGGCCGGCCCCTGTTCGCCCGGCCACATGTTCGCCGGACGACCGCATCACGCGCACCAAGAAAAGCGGCGCGAGGTCACCCCCGCGCCGCCATCCTCACACCGCCGCCCCCCAGAAGACTCTCAGAGGGCGAAGCTGTAGTAGGCCACAAGGTTGTTGGCGCCCGGGTTGACCGTGCGGGTGCGCGGCGTACCGGGGATGGTGACGGTCTTGCCCAGTTCGGCGTTCGAGATGTGGCTGAGCGCGAAGGACAGGCGGTCGCCGTTGTTGAAGCGCCAGCCGGTTTCGATCTGGGTGCGGAACTCCAGCGGATAGCCCATGTCCTTGCCGTCGCCCTTGGCGTAGTAACCGGCGGCGGCGCTGGGGGTGATAAAGAAGTGGCCCCAGGTGAAATCGGCCTGCAGTCCGCCGTAGCCGTAAAAGCTGCCCTTGAACGTTTCGATCACGCCCACCAGCGGTTTCACAGCGAACCAGTCGTCCACCCGGACGAGCGACCAGCCGAAACGGTATTCGGCGGTGACGAACTGGCTGCGGTCGTGCGGCGTGTCGGCATCCACCTGGAAGAACGCCGGCGGGTCGATCCACGACTGGTCGTAGATGCCGACACCCACGGCCAGCAGATCGGGATCCCGGCCGGCGGCCAGCGCCGGGGCGGCGGCGCCCGCGCACGCCAGGGCCAACAGGGAAGTGGCGGCGCGCACGCCACGGCCGCGCAAGGCCTTGAGATAGGTCTTCGTCATGATCCTGCTTGGGAATGAAGGCGGAAGGAATTCCGCCTTTATGCAGAGCAATCCGGCGGCAACTCAAGGGGAAACAGACAGAATTGCCCAAGGTGCGACGGCCAGCACCACCCGCCATCCCCCGGATGGACCATGGACCAATCGGCCTGGCGGCGTCCCGGGGGCTACTTCCGGGCCGGGTTCAACCGCCGTTCCGCCAGGTGCACGCCGCGGGTGATGACGAAGCTCATGCCCAGGTACACCGCGCCCGCCAGGCAGAAGACCTCGATGGGCTGGAAGGTGCGGGCGGCGATGGCCTTGGCCACGCCCGTCAGTTCCATCAGGGTGATGATGCTGGCCAGGGCGCTGCCCTGCAGCATCAGGATGATCTCATTGCCATAGGCTGGCAGCGCCTGGCGGAAGGCCTGCGGCAGGATGATGCGGCGGAACAGCAAGGCACCGTTCATGCCGCAGGCCCGTGCCGCCTCCACCTGGCCATGGGGGACGGCTTCGATGCCACCCCGCATGATCTCGGCCGTATAAGCGCCGGTGTTGAGGGTGAAGGCGATGATGGCGCACCAGTAGGGTTCGCGCAGGAGGGGCCACAGCACGCTCTGACGCACGGCGTCGAACTGGCCCAAGCCGTAATAGATCAGGAAAATCTGGACCAGCAGCGGCGTGGAGCGGAAGACGTGGATGTAACCGCGCGCGGCCCAGGATACCGGCGTCAGGTGCGACAGGCGCAGGACGGCCACCAGCGTGGCCAGCACCAGGCCCAACAGCAGCGACAGGGCCACCAACTGCACCGTGAGCCAAGTGCCGCTAACGAACTGCGGCAAGGCGGCCATCAAGGCGGAGAGGAGGGGAGAGTTCATCGGGCGGCCCTCCGCACGCCGCGTCCGGCCCAAACCTCGGCCCGGGCGAACAGCCGCCCCGACAGGCCGGCGAGCCCCAGATACAGCAGGCCGGCGGTGGTGAAAAACAGGAAAGGCTGGCGGGTGGCGCCCTGGGCCAGATAGGCCACGCGCATCAGCTCCACCAGGGCCACCACGGATACCAGCGAGGTGTCCTTCAGGGTCAGCTGCCAGACATTGCCCAGGCCCGGCAGGGCATAACGCAGGGTCTGGGGCAGCAGGACCCGGCGGAAGGTCAGCCAGCGGCCCATGCCCAGGGCCTTGGCGGCCTCGACCTGGCCATGGGGTACCGCCAGGGCGCCGCCGCGCAGCACCTCCGCCGAATAGGCACCTGAGACGGTGCCCACCGCCAGGATGCCCACCGGCAGGGCCGACAGCTCCACCGGCCCGTTGAAGCCCAACAGGGTGGCGACCCAGGTGGCGGCACTGTTGCCGCCGAAGAACAGCAAATAGATGACCAGAAGCGAAGGCACGCCGCGCACGATGGTGGTGTAGACGTCCGCGGCCACGCGCCCGCCCCGATGGCCGGACAGCTTCAACGTCGCCGCCATGCCGCCCAGGAGCAGCCCCCACAGATAGGCCGAGACCGCCACCAGCACGGTCATCCCCATGCCCTGCAGCAGTTGCAAACCCCAGCCCCGCCCTCCAAAGCCCAACAGGTCGAGCATTACAGTCCCTCAAACGCCGGCGGCGCATCCGCGCCTTGGCTTGTCCTCGATTTCCAGTCCACCACGTTCCCCGGAAATCTCCGGCGGCCCCGTCGGTGCCTGGTCGCTACGCTCCAAAACAAAGCCTTAAGCGCCTGAAGGAACACCCGACTACTTGGCCGACGCGTCGAAGTGGAACCACTGCTCCGCCAGCTTCTTCATGGTGCCGTCTTCCTTGGCGGCGGTGATGGCGTTGTTCAGCGCGTCCAGCAGGCGGCCATCGTCCTTGCGCAGCGCGGCGGCGATGCCGGGGCCCAGCAGGCCGCCGGTGATGCCGGGGCCGAAGGTGGCGGCGTTCTGCCCATCCGTCCCCTCCAGGAAAGGCTGCCACCCCGTCATGTCGGCGAGGCCGGCGTCGACGCGGCCGGTGGCCAAATCCAGCGACAGGTTCTGCAGGGTGTCGTAGCGGCGGATGGTGACCGTGTCGCCCAGATAGGTGTCCAGGAAGTTGGCGTGGATGGTCGCGACCTGAACCCCCACCGTCTTGCCCTTCAGCGCCGCCTTCAGCTTGTCCAGCGCCTGGGTCGAGGCCTCATCCAGGTTGGCGAGGTCCAGGCGCTGCAGCCCGAAGTCGATCTTGGTGAGCGGGCTGTCCTTCGGCGCCACGAAATAGGCGGGGGTCAGGACATAGGGCACGGTGAAGTCCACCGCCTGGCGGCGTTCGTCCGTGGCCGACATGCCGGCCAGGATGACGTCATACTTGCCGGCCTGCAGGCCGGGGATGATGCCATCCCAGGCCTGGGCCGCGATCTCGCACGTCACGCCCATGCGCCGGCACAGATCCTTGGCCAGGTCGATCTCAAAGCCCTTCAGGGTGCCGTCGGGCTCCGCCACGTTGAAGGGGGGATAGGCCCCCTCGGTCGCCACGCGCAGGGGATTGGGCACCCCACGGTCCGTCATGGCGGGCGCGCCCACGCCGGACGGCGTGCGGTGCATCGCCAGGTACGCCCCACCGGCGACCACCGCCACGGCGATAAGGCCCAAGACCAGCTTCTTCATGAAACCCCCTAAGAAACCAATGACGGGACGGTCCGCATCAACACCCGGTGTCCGATCGGCCGCCGCTCTTTGTTGTCCAATATGCCTTAAGCGCGCCGGGCCAGGAATTGCCGGCAGCGTTCGCTGCGGGGGTTGCCAAACACCTCGTCGGGCGTCCCCTCCTCTTCCACCCGTCCCTGGTGCAGGAACAGGACATGGGAGGAGACGTCGCGGGCGAAGGCCATCTCGTGCGTCACGATCAGCATGGTGGCGCCCTCGTCGGCCAATTGACGGATGACGCGCAGCACCTCGCCCACCAGTTCCGGATCCAGCGCCGACGTCGGCTCGTCGAACAGCATGACGCGGGGCTGCATCGCCATCATGCGGGCGATGGCGGCGCGCTGCTGCTGCCCGCCCGACAGCTGGCTGGGATAATAATCCTGGCGCTGGCTGAGGCCCACCTTGTCCAGCAAGGCCTTGGCCCGGTCCACCGCCTCGGGCCTGGGCACGCCCAGGACGTGGACCGGCGCCTCGATGACATTCTCCAGCACGGTCATGTGGGTCCACAGGTTGAACCCTTGAAACACCATGCCCAGGCGCTGGCGGATGCGATCGACCTGCCGGCGGTCGGCGGGCACCGCCTGACCGCGGCGGTCGCGGCCCATGCGGATCAGTTCGCCATTGACCCAGACCTGGCCCTCATCCGGTGTCTCCAGCAGGTTGATGCAGCGCAACAGCGTGCTTTTGCCCGACCCGGATGACCCGATGAGGGAGATGACGTCGCCGTCCCGCGCCGTCAGGGAGACGCCCTTCAGCACCTCCGTCTCGCCGAACCGCTTATGCAAATCCCGAACGAGGATGGCCGTGTTGGCCTGATCGTCCACAGCGACAGCCGGCGATTGCGTCATAGGACCCCGAAATTCGTCCGGACCCATCCGGACCTTGAAAAACGCATCCCGGTGGGCGCGGCGCTGCACCGCGCGCCCACCGGGACATCAATGATGGGGGGGCCGCCTTGCAGGCAAACCCCGAAGCCGGCAAAACTACCGTGCGGCGCCCGGTACGGAAAGAGGTTTCCTGTTCCTGCCGCAAGGCTGGCATCCCGATCCACCGGCGGCGATGCAGCCTTCGCCAAACGTGATAGGGTGGCATCGAAGCGCCATCATCAGGTTCGTCCCTCGCCCATGAGCACCGGCATCCAGCCCGCCGCCAACCGCAGCACCCACTTCCTGTTCGACCACAAGGTCTTCACGGTGGAGGGCTGCCGCTTCATCCTGTCCAAGGGCAACGATGAGCCCGTGATGTGCATGAAGCTGGGCAAGCTGGACGTCGAGGTGCCCATCGAAAAGCTGTGCACCGAGTTCGGCATCCAGCCCAAATCCTTTGACGGGCAATTGCTGACCATGGCGGCGAAGGGCCTGCAGTACGTCCGCGAAATCCGCCCGGGCGACACCATCCCCAATGAGCTGATCGACGGCACCGCCAGCTGGCGGGTGGACGACCGTCATTACAACGTGGCCCGCGGCCGGCTGACGGTGCAGCTGGTCACCTGGCTGACGGGTGGCGAGACGGTGGTGTCCAGTCCCGAACAGTTGGAACAGCTGGTCGAGGATCCCAACATAAAGGCCCGTGTCCACGAAGCCTTCCGCATGATCGCCAACCGGCTGGCGTTGAGTGGCGACCCGGACGAGGAGCTTGGCCTGCGCATCGACATGCTGGCCAAGGAACTGTCCTATATCGAGGCGTTGCGGGAGCGGGCCCAGACCCTGCACACCATCCGCCAGGGCCTGGAGACGGCCCACCGCATCTACAAGGCGGAGCGCATCGTCAAGGAAGAGATCGTGCGCATGCAGACCCTGTCGCTGCCACCGATCACCGACCTGGAAGCCAGATTCGCCCAGGTGGACGCGCAGACCGGGGAAATCCTGGCCATGCTGAAGAAGTTCGACCAGAACATTAGCTATATCCGGGAGATGCGCGACGATTTGCACCAGTCGCTGCTGCCCTGGGACGAGGTGCTGGACGGCTGGAAGAGCGTGGTCGTGGAAAAGAGCCCGCAGCTGGAGGCGCTGATGAAGCGCACCTACCACTTCCTGGCCAAACGCTACAGCCAGGCGACCCAGTGGCGCCTGGCCAACCGGCCGGCGCCAAGGTAGCGGCTTTTCACGTCAACCGGGGGCACCCGCTGCGGGATACGGTTGCGCCTCAGCCGCCGCAGTTGCAGTTGTCGCTGCCGCACGGGCCCGGGGCCTTGCCGGCCGCCACCCGACGGCGGCGCACGATGCGCATCACGCTGGGGCGCAGCACCCAGGCCAGCGCCGCCACCACCACCAGACCGACGATGACCTGCTGCATCCTATCGTCCCCTTACGCCCAGCCCAGGCTGGCGGCGATGTGGTAGGTGGCGAGCGACGCCAGGTAAGCCAGCGTCGTCATGTAGACGAACATGATGATGGGCCATTTCAGCGAGTTGGTCTCACGTCGCACCACCCCCAGGGTGGAGGCGCACTGCGGCGCGAACACGTACCAGGCCAGGAAGGACAGGGCGGTGGCCAGCGACCAGCTGTGGCCCAGCGTGTCCATCAGGGCGGACACGTTCTCCTCGCCCCCGCCCACGGCATAGACGGTGCCCAGCGCCGCCACCGCCACCTCGCGCGCGGCCATGCCGGGGATCAGCGCCACGGTCATCTGCCAGTTGAAGCCGATGGGCGCCACCAGCGGCTGCAGCCAATGGCCGACCATGCCGGCGATGCTGTAATCGATGGCGGGGTCGGTCGCCCCCTCCGGCGCGCCGGGGAAGGAGCTGAGGAACCAGATCAGGATCATGATGCTGAGGATGGTGGTGCCGGCGCGCTGCAGGAAGGCCTTGGCCCGCGTCCATACCCCCATCACCAGGTTCTTGGCGTCCGGCACCTTGTAGGCCGGCAGCTCCATCAGGAAGGGCTCCACCGTGCCGCGCCACACCAGGCGGCGCATGACGAAGGCGACCAGCAGGGCGCTGAGGATGCCGGCGGCGTACAGCCCGAACATCACCAACCCCTGCAGCGAAAAGGCGCCGCCCACCGTCCGGTCCGGCACGAAGGCCGAGATGATCAGGGTATAGACGGGGATGCGGGCGGAGCAGGTCATCAAGGGCGCCACCATGATGGTGGCCAGCCGGTCGCGCCGGTTGTCGATGACGCGCGTGGCCATGATGCCGGGGATGGCGCAGGCGAAGCTGGACAGCAGGGGGATGAAGGCACGGCCGTGCAGCCCCGCCCCGCCCATGATCTTGTCCATCAGGAAGGCCGCGCGCGGCATGTAGCCGAAATCTTCCAGCAGGATGATGAAGGTGAACAGGATGACGATCTGCGGCAGGAACACGACCACGCTGCCCACGCCGGCGATGACACCGTCGGTGATCAGGCTGCGCAGCAGGCCATCCGGCAGGGTGCCGTTGATCCAGGCGGACAGGCCGTCGAAGCCGGCCTTGATGCCATCCATCACCGGCTGCGCCCAGGTGAACACCGCCTGGAACATGAAGAACAGGATGGTCAGCAGGATCAGCAGCCCCGCCACCGGATTCAGCAGCACGGTATCCAGCCGCGTGGTCCAGGTGTCCGGCCGCGTGGGCGGACGGACCGCCAGCTTGATGATGCGTTCCGCCTCGCGGTGGGTGGCGCGCACCTCTTCTGCCGAGGGCTCGTGCCAGGTGTTGCCCGTGCCGGGCGCCACGACCTCCAGTCCTTCGGCGGCGGCGTCGATGCGCTTCAGCAGATCCACGGTGCCGGCGCGGCGCACCGCCACGGTGGGCACCACCGGCACGCCCAGTTCCGCCGACAGACGGTCGACATCGATCTCGATGCCGCGATGCTTGGCGATGTCGAACATGTTGAGGGCCAGCAGCAGCGGCCGCCCCACCATCTTCAGTTCCAGCACCAGGCGCAGCACCAGGCGCAAATTGGTGGCGTCGGCGACGCAGACCAGCAGGTCCGGCTCCGCCTCACCCCGGAAGCGGCCCAGCACCACGTCGCGCGTCACCTCCTCATCCGGGCTGCGCGCCCGCAGGGAATAGGTGCCCGGCAGGTCCAGCACCTGGACGCGGTGGCCACCGGGGGTGGTGAAGCTGCCTTCCTTGCGCTCCACCGTCACGCCGGCGTAGTTGGCGACCTTCTGACGGCTGCCCGTCAGCGCGTTGAACAGGGCGGTCTTGCCGCAGTTCGGATTGCCAACCAGGGCGATGCGCGGGGCGCCGCCGTGGCTGAAGGGGCTTGCCAGGCTCATGGACGGGTATCTTCAGCGATGACGTGCAAGGCGGCGCCGGCGGGGGACGCCCCATCCGGCTGCCAGCGGGTGATCAGGATGGCCTCCGCCTCCCGGCGGCGCAGCGCCACCCGCATGTCGTCCACCCGGACGGCGATGGGGTCACGGCCGAACAGTCCCTCATGCAGGATCTCAACCCGCGCGCCCTCGACGAAGCCGATCTCCAGCAGCCGGCGTTCCAGCTCTTCCGGGTTCAGGCTGTCATGGATGACACCGTCCAAACCCACGCGAACAACCCGTCCCACCTCCCCCTTCGCCGCGCGGCTCAGCGGGCGGGCATCGGCGGGGAGCGTGGTCCGACCGGTATCGGGCACGGCAGGGGCGGCGGCTGGACGGGAGGAGATGTGCATCGCGAACGCCTTGGACCCCGTCGCCGGGACCCGTAAAGGGGGCTGACCCGGGGAACAGCCCGGGTCGTCCTGGAAATTAATAGTGATTCTCAGAGCGTCGCACAAGGGATGCCCGCGCGATACTGCGTCGCATGAGCATGGGGTCGCAGAAGCATGCGGTCCCATGGGCATGGGGTCAGCGGCGCACGCAGGCATCCAGCCCATCACGGGCGACGATGGCCGCCCGCTGTTCCAGGATGCCGATGCGCCGGGCGACATAAGGGCCGGGGTGCCGGGCGTTCCACTTCCGGGGGCTGGGCAGCACCGCAGCCAGCGCCGCAGCCTGCGACGGCGTGAGCGCGCCGGCCGACACCCCGAAATAGGCCTGGGCCGCGGCTTCCGCCCCATAGAGGCCATCGCCCCATTCCACGATGTTCAGATACATCTCCAGAATGCGGCGCTTGCCCCAGATCAGCTCGATCAGTTCGGTGAAGCCGAATTCCATTCCCTTGCGCAGCCAGGTGCGGCCGGGCCAGAGGAAAGCGTTCTTGGCCGTCTGCTGGCTGATGGTGCTGGCGCCGCGCAGCGTGTGGCCATCCTCATCCTCGTCCAGGGCGGCGTCGACCGCCCCCCAGTCCACGCCGTGGTGACTGCAGAAGCGGCTGTCCTCCGCGCCGATGACGGCCCGCTGCAAGGCGGGCGCGATGCGGTCCAGCGGCACCGGCGCCCAGCCCCTGGCCGGCACGCCCTGCACCCGGCGGATCAGCATGAGGGGCGTGCCCGGCGGGTCCATCACGGCGTAGAGGCAAACCCAGGCCAGGGTGAGGGCCCCACCGGCGAGCAGCGCGTATTGTGCCCAGCGCGACACCCGCCTTAGCATCGCGCGCCGATGGGGTGGCCGACTCGCGCCGGCCTTGACTGAAGGAGATCCATCCATGGCCTACACGCTGTTCTATTTCCCGGGAAATGCCAACCTGGCACCGCATATGGCGCTGGAGGAACTGGGCGTTCCCTATGAGCTGGCCCTGCTGGACCGCGCTGGGGGCGAGCATAAGTCGGCCGCCTACCTGGCCCGCAACCCCACCGGCCGCATCCCCACCCTGCTGGCCCCCCAACCCAACGGCGGCGACCAGACGGTGTTCGAGACCGCCGCCATCTTGCTGTACCTAGCCGACAACCATCCCGATTCCGGACTGGCACCGGCGCCGGGATCGGCCGACCGAGGGCAATTCCTGACATGGCTGATCCATCTGACCAACACCATCCAGCCGGAATATCGCGTATTCTATTATCCCGAACAGCATGTGACCGACCCGTCCCATGCCGCCGACGCCAAGGCCACGGCGGAGCGGCGCCTGGGTGAGATGTTCGTGCTGGTGGATCGCGAGCTGGCCACGCGGCCCTACATCGCCGGCGAGCATGTCACGGTGGCCGACTTCCTGCTGCTGATGCTGGTGCGCTGGGGCCGAAGCTTCGCCCGGCCGCCGCGCGACCTGCCCCATGTGGGCCGGCTGTGCGCCGAGCTGCTGGCCCGCCCGGCCGTGCGGCGGGCCTTCGCCCAGGAGAAATTGGCCGCACCGTTCATTTGAGGGGCAAGCCGTACCACTTTTGTTCATGAAAAGCCGCGAGTCGCCGTCTATACTCCGCCGCCCGACCTGAAGTATCCGATGCCCGAACCCACCCCTCCCAAATCCCCGCCCGCCAGCCTGGTGACGGCGCCGACCGGGCCCCGGCGCCTGCTGGTGCCGGATGCGCCGGCCCTGGTGCCGGGCGCCCGCCAGGCGGTGTGGCTGAGCCCCGACGGCGAGGTGGAGGTGATCGACAAGGGGGAGGCGGTGCGCCGCGCCCTCGGCAAACCCCACCTGCTGTGCCATGCCCGCGCCACCGCCCGGCGGCTGGGCACCGACCGGCTGATCCAGGGCTATGACCTGCTGGAGCTGTTCGCCTTCGTGCGGCCGGCCACCTTCTGCCTGCCCACGCCGCGCGGCCTGGCCCAGGCCCTGGACCTGCCCCGACCGGCGGATGTGGAGGCGGAAGCCCTGACCCTGGTGCGGGCGGCCGAGGCCCTGTTGCGCGAGCTGATGGGTCCGGTGGATGACCAGCGGTCCGACCCCATTGGCCTCGCCTGGGCCATGGGGGGGGCTGAGGGCCAAGGGGGCGCACAAGGCGGCGGCTGGTTGTGGTCGCCCCTGGTGCTGGCGGCCTTGGGCGCGCCGGCGGGACCGGAGAAGTCGCGCTGGCGCGGCGGGGCCATCCGCGCCTACCAGGTTTGGGCCGGCATGAAGGAATGGCAGGCCGACGCGCCGGAACCACCGCCGGGCCACCTGCCGGTCGAGCCGGCCGAGGCCCGCCGCCGCCTGGCCGACCTGGTGATGAACGGCCAGCAGGCCGAGCCCCGGCCGCAACAGTCGGACTACGCCAGCGCCGTCTCCACCGCCTTCACCCCCCGCGACGCGGAAGGGGAGCCCAACGTGGTGCTGGCGGAGGCGGGCACGGGCGTGGGCAAGACCCTGGGCTACCTGGCGCCGGCCACGGTGTGGGCGGAGAAGAACAAGGGCCCCGTCTGGATTTCCACCTACACCCGCCAGCTGCAGCACCAGATCGACAAGGAGATGGACCGCCTGCACCACGACCCGGCGACCAAGGCGCGCAAGGTGGTGATCCGTAAGGGGCGCGAAAACTATCTGTGCCTGCTGAACCTGGAGGAGGCGGCCGGCGTCGCCACCGCCAACCCGCAATACGCCGTGGCCATCGGCCTGATGGCGCGCTGGGCCGCGGTCACCCGCGACGGCGACATGCAGGGCGGCGACTTCCCCGGCTGGCTGGTCGACCTGCTGGGCAAGGGCCGAACGCTGGCCCTGGCCGACCGGCGGGGGGAGTGCGTCTACAGCGCCTGCAGCCACTACACCAAGTGCTTCATCGAGAAGAGCGTGCGCCGGGCGCGGCGGGCCGACATCGTCATCGCCAACCACGCCCTGGTGATGATCCAGGCGGCGCTGGGCGGCGGCGATGACGCCTATATCCCGACCCGCTATGTCTTCGACGAGGGCCACCATGTCTTCGACGCCGCCGACAACGCCTTCGCCGGCCACCTGACGGGATTCGAGACGGCGGAGCTGCGCCGCTGGCTGCTGGGCGCCGAGAGCGGCGGGCGCAGCCGGGCGCGGGGCCTGCGCCGCCGGGTGGAGGATTTGATCGGCGGCGACGACCACGCCAGCCGTCTGCTGGATGAGATCGCGCGGGCCGCCCACCTGCTGCCGGGGGAGGCCTGGCCGCAGCGCGTCGGCGGGGGCGAGCCGGTGGGCCCGACGGAGGCCTTCCTGGCCCAGGTCCGCGCCCAGGTCTATGCCCGCGCCCACGGGCCCGACAACCCCTACAGCCTGGAGGTGGAGGTCCAGCCCCTGGTGGATGGGGTGCTGGAGGCGGCGCAGGCGCTGTCCTCCGCCCTGGGCGAGCTGTCCGCCCCGCTGGAAGCCCTGGCCGACCGGCTGCGCGAGCGGCTGGACGACGAGTCGGACGAGCTGGAGAGCGACACACGCCGCCGCATCGACGCCATCGCCCGCAGCCTGAAGCGCCGCTCCGCCAATGAGATCGGCGGCTGGCGCCAGATGCTGGCCGCCCTGGGCGAGGAAACGCCGAACCGCTACGTCGACTGGTTCGGGGTGGAGCGGCAGGATGGCCGCGACCTGGACGTGGGCATGTACCGCCACTGGGTGGACCCCACCTGGCCGCTGGCCCAAATCCTGAGCGCCCAGGCCCACGGCCTGGTCATGACCTCCGCCACCCTGACGGACGGCACCGGCGAGGTGGAGGCCGACTGGCAGGCGGCCCAGGTTCGTACCGGCGCCATCCACATGCCCCGGCCGGCCCTGCGCGCCCAGGTGCCCTCCCCCTTCGATTATGCCAGCCAGACCCGCGTGCTGATCGTCAATGACGTGCGCAAGGACGACCTGGCCCAGGTGGCGGCGGCCTATCGCGAGCTGTTCCTGGCCTCGGGCGGGGGAGCCATCGGCCTGTTCACCGCGGTGCAGCGCCTGCGCGCCGTGCACGAGCGCATCGGCGCCCCCCTGGAAGCGGCGGGGCTGCCGCTCTTGTCCCAGCATTTGGACGGGCTGGACGTGTCCACCCTGGTCGACATCTTCCGGGGGGAGGATAACGCCTGCCTGCTGGGCACCGACGCCGTGCGCGACGGCGTGGATGTGCCTGGCCGGTCGCTGCGCTTGATCGTCTTCGACCGTGTGCCCTGGCCCCGGCCGGACATCCTGCACAAGGCGCGGCGCGATTATTTCGACCGCACCGCCCGGCGCCGGCACTATGACGACATGATCACCCGGCTGCGCCTGCGCCAGGCCTTTGGCCGGCTGGTGCGCCGGGCCGATGATACGGGCGTGTTCGTGTTGCTGGACCCGATGATGCCCAGCCGGCTGAAGGGCGCCTTCCCCGGCGGGGTGGAGCCGCAGCGGGTGGGCCTGGCCGAGGCCGTGCGCATCACGCGCGATTTCCTGCACATGCCGGGCGTGGCCCTGCCGCCCCCAGGGGCGCCATTGGCGCCACCGGCCCCCCCACGGCTGGCCAGCCCTTCCGGAGACGGGGCAGACCCGTGGGGCGACGAGCCCTTCCACCTGCACGGCTTCGACCTGGACTGAGGCCCGGATCGACGGAAAAAATCCCCGTGGGCGTCACGCCGACTTGAGCATCCCGTCGGCGCCAGGCCGACTTGAGCATCCCGTCGGCCTCAGGCCGACTTGAGCATCGACGTATAGATGGCCCAGGCCACGGCGACGCTGACGCCGCCGGCACGGGCGCCGGCCGTCAGCATCTCGGTCGTGGGCTTCAGGGGGGCCGGGGTATGGGTGGTGGCGGGCACGTCAGCCAGGCGGCCGCTGCCGCAGCCATCCAGGCTGAAGAAACCGGCGCTCAGGCTATGGTCGTCGCGGTGCGGGGCGTCCAACAGGCTCATGGTCTCCGTCTCCTTCGGGAATAGCGAGCCCTGGCCAACGCAAGAGCGGTGCCACCGTGACCGGGCCCTATTCCCAATGGATAGATTCGGCTTTCCCCTAAGGAATAGGCCGGCATCCCGTTTGCTTCCCGATACCGGTCACAAAATTTCAATACGGGTTTCCTGTCATTTTGCGACAGCGCCCGCAGGTCTCGTCTCAAAATGCGACGACGGCGGTTTCCCCATCGTCCCTGATGGCGAAATATGTCAGAGCTGAATAAGCCCAGGTTGCGCTCACCCCGAGCGCCGGCGGCCGCGGAGTCCGCCTTGCGGGCCCGGCCATGCTTCAAAGCGATTCCGCTTTTCCACGATCTGCTCTAGGGTCGGGCGCGAGACGGGGGCGACCACGATGAACGACTTGATTTTCCACATGTGCCGGGCCGACGAATGGCTGGCAGCCCTGGCATCGGGCGGCTATCCGGGATCCTCCCAGGACCTGGCCGACGGCTTCATCCATTTCTCCACGGCCGCGCAGATCGTGGAGAGTGCGGCCAAGCACCGTGCCGGCCAGACCGGGTTGCTGATCCTGACGGTGGACCCGGCCCCGTTGGGCGAGGCGTTGAAGTATGAGCCGTCGCGCGGCGGCCAACTGTTCCCCCATCTCTATGGCGTGCTGCCGGTCACGGCGGTGCTGCGGGCCGATCCCCTGCCCCTGGGCGATGACGGCCGCCATGTCTTCCCCGCCCACGTGACCGACGGGGTCCAGCCGTGAGCCTGGCCTATCGCCTTGCCCGCCCCGCGCTGTTCGCCATGGATGCGGAACGGGCGCATGATCTGACCATCAGCCTGCTGAAGTCCGGCCTGGTGCCGCCCGCGATCCTCGGGGCCGGCGGGACGGACGACCCCGCCCTGGGGCAAAACCTGCTGGGCCTCGCCTTCCCCAACCCGGTGGGTCTGGGCGCCGGCTTCGACAAGAACGCCCTGGTGCCGGACGCCATGCTGCGCCTGGGTTTCGGCCTGGTGGAGACCGGCACCGTCACCCCCCGGCCCCAGACCGGCAACCCCAAGCCACGGCTGTTCCGCGCGGTGGAGGCGGAAGGCGTCATCAACCGCTTCGGCTTCAACAATGAGGGGCTGGAGGCCTTCGCCCAGCGGCTGGAGGCGCGCCGCGCCGCCGGCCTGCCCGGCATCGTCGGCGCCAACGTGGGCAAGAACAAGGACACTGCGGACGCGGCATCCGACTATGTCATCGGCATCCGCCGCCTGGCGCCGCTGGCCGATTATCTGGTGGTCAACGTCTCCTCCCCCAACACGCCGGGCCTGCGCTCCCTCCAGGGCCGCCAGGCCCTGGGCGATCTGCTGAACGCTTGCCTGGAGGCCCGGTCATCGGTGGACGGGGGCGCCCACCGCACGCCCTTGCTGCTGAAGGTGGCGCCGGACCTGACGGAGGATGACAAGATCGACGTCGCGGAGGTGGCGCTGGCCAGCGGCATCGATGGCCTGATCATCTCCAACACCACGCTGGACCGGCCCGCCAGCCTGCCGCCCGACCTGCGGGCGGAATCCGGCGGCCTCAGCGGCCAGCCGCTATTCGATAAGTCGACGTCCGTCCTGCGGGATTTCTATCGGCTGACGGGCGGGAAACTGCCCCTGGTGGGCGTCGGCGGCGTGGGATCGGGCGCCCAGGCCTATGCCAAGATCCGCGCGGGCGCCAGCCTGGTGCAGGTCTATTCCGCCCTGATCTACCACGGCCCGGGCCTGGTGACGGCCATCAAGCGGGACCTGCTGTCCCTGCTGCGCCGCGACGGCTTCACCACCATCACCCAGGCGGTGGGGGCGGATCATCGATAGCTCGTATGGGCCAAGGCCACCGCTGTGGCCGCCCGGCGCTTGAGGGAACAGCTGAGATGAACGTGCTGCGCCATATCATCTTCGCCGCCTGCTACGTCGCCGTGGCGGTGGCCGTGGCCCTGGCCCTGCCGTTGGCCGGCGTCGGCGTCGACCGGTCCTACAGCCTGCTGCTGGGCTTGGTTGTCTTCGTCTTCGGCGGCCTGCTGCACGAGTTCTACGCCCGCATGGAACAAGCGGAACGGCTGGAACACCGCTTGGACCGCCTGTTGGACCGCCAGCGCGACGTGCTGGCGGCGCTGGACCGGCTGATGCGGCCCAGCGGGACCGACGGCACCGTGGCCGCCGTGGTCAGCGACGCCCGCATGTTGCGCACCCTGGCCGACCAGATGCCGGTGGGCGGCGCCGCCGCGGCCGGCACGATGGCGCCGACGCTGAAGGCGGCCCCCGCCGCCGCGCCGGTTCCCAGGACCCCGATGACGCCCACCCTGGGGACCGCCTTTGGCCCCCTGGACGGGGTGGCGCCGGAGGACGACAGCTCCGTCATGAACGGCATCCGCGAGGCCTTGCGCTCCGACAGGGTGGACATCTTCCTGCAGCCCATCGTCAGCCTGCCCCAGCGCAAGCACCGCTTCTATGAGGTGTTCTCCCGCATCCGGCTGGAGGATGGCAGCTACCTGACGCCCGACCGCTATCTGGGCGTGGCGGCGCGCCACAACCTGATGGCGCCCATCGACAATCTGTTGCTGTTCCGCTGCGTCCAGTTGCTGCGCGAGACCGAGAAGCGCCACCAGAACGTGGGCTTCTTCTGCAACATCTCCGCCGCCACGCTGAACGACGGCACCTTCATGCAGGAGTTCGTCCAGTTCATGGGGCAGCATGCCAACCTGGTGCAGAAGATCATCTTTGAACTGAGCCAGGCGGACCTGATGCAGGGCGACGTCTTCGCCACCGGCTTCCTCGATGGCCTGCGCAGCCTGGGCTTCCGCTTTTCCATGGACCAGGTGGACCGGTTCGACGTCGACTGGGACCAGTTGGCGGCGCACGAGATCCGCTTCGTCAAACTGGACGCCGCCCGCCTTCTGGACCCCGATGGCCGCTTCGCCAACCCCGACAAGGTGACGTTGCTGAAGCGCCAGCTGGACCGCAACAACATCGACCTGATCGTCGAGAAGATCGAGACGGATCAGCAGTTGCTGGACCTGCTGGACCTCTACATCGATTTCGGCCAGGGCTATCTGTTCGGGGAACCGCGCATGGCCCGCCGCCTGCCCTCCTGAGATTTGAAGACATGACCGTTGCCATCCCCCTGTACACCGGCCTGTCGCAACTGGCCGACCGATACGACGGCTTCATCCTGGATCTGTGGGGGGTGGTGCATGACGGCATCGCGCCCTATCCGGGCGTGCCGGACTGCCTGAAGGCGCTGCGGGCGGCGGGCAAGCGCGTCTGCCTGCTCTCCAACGCGCCGCGCCGGGTGGATGCCGCGGCCGCCCGCCTGACTGAAATGGGCCTGACCCCCGACCACTACGACGCGCTGCTGACCTCGGGCGAGGCGACGCATGACGCCCTGCGCGACCCGCCCGACGCCTGGCACGCGGCCTTGGGACCCAAGCTGCTGCATATCGGCCCCGACCGCGACGCCGGCGTCTATCTGGACCTGGCCGGCCGGGTGCGGGTGGACACGCCGACGGAGGCCGACTTCGTGCTGAACACCGGCATCGTCGATTTCGACGAGACGCTGGCGGATTACGAACCGGTGCTGGCCGCCTGCGCCGCGCTGAACCTCCCCATGGTATGCGCCAACCCTGATCTGGTGGTGCATGTCGGCGCGCAGCTGGTGATTTGCGCCGGGGAACTGGCGCGGCGGTATGAGGAACTGGGCGGTGATGTCCGCCAGCACGGCAAGCCCTATGCGAGCGTCTACGCCCGCTGCTTCGACCTGCTGGGCGGCATTCCGCCGGCGCGCATCCTGGCGGTGGGCGACAGCCTGCGCACCGACATGGCGGGCGCCAACGCCGCCGGCATCGACGGCCTGCTGATCACCGGCGGCATCCACCGCGAGGAGTTGGGCGTGGCCGATCCGTTGGCCGACCTGCCGGACCTGGGGCGCCTGGCCGACCTGGCCGCACACGCCGGCTTGCGCGTCAGCGCCGCCATGAACCGCCTGGCGTGGTAAAGACGGTGGTAGGCCGCTTGGGGGCCACTCGCGCCCCTGGCGATCGTGTAACGGGCGGGTTAAAAGTGTAACGGTTAGGCAAACGCTGCGGACAGGCGGTTTCAAGTGGCCAATAGTCGGGGGAATTCTACGATGTCGCGCAGGGTACGCCCCATGGAAACCAGTGTCCTTCCCCCCCGGCCCCGCCTCACGCCGGGCATACCCGCCGGTGGCGTCATCGCCATCATCGTGGTCGTGGTTTCGCTGGGCTTCACCTTTATCGGCCGGCATGAAACCGGGTCGTCCCACGCGACCAAGGTCAAGATCAAGATGGACGGAAGCATTCCGCCGATCCCGCCCATCCCCCCCATGGCGCCGGTGGCACCCGTTGCTCCCGTAAGCCCCATCAGCCGGGCGGACGCGGACCAGATTCGCCGCGACGTGGAAGAGGCGATGAAGGGCCTGGACGTGGACGCCATCAAGCGCGACGCCATGGCCGCGGCCACCGCCGCCCGGGCCGCCGCCCGCGATGCAAGGGCGCTCAGCGATGCCAGCCAGGAATTCCCGGCCCAGCCGGTGCTGAACCTGGCCAACCTGTCCGGCAACACGGTCATCCGTCCGTCCGACAGCACCACCGTCATCACCGTGACCAGCAGCGGCGGGGCCGTGCGCGCCGCTGCCGCCGACGGCAGCCTGCAAATATCGGGCAGCGGACGGTCGACCGAACTGACCATCACCGTGCCGTCCAAGACCAAGCTGGTGGCCACCGGCCTGTCAGGGGAGCTGACGGTGGATGGCGCGCTGGACGGCGACGTCGTGCTGGACGTGCGCAAGGCCGAAGTCTCGCTGAAGAAGGTCAAGTCGCTGCAGGCCAACATCGCCGAGAGCGGCGAGGTCAGCGTGGACGAGGTGACGGAGTCGCTGAAGTTCATCATCGCCGGCCATGGCGACCTGCATGTCGGCCGGGCGGCCGATGCCGAGATCCGGGTGATGGGGCAGGCCGACATTTCACTGGGCACCATCAGCAAGGCGTTGCGCCTGGCCGTTTATGGCAATGGCGACGTTTCCGCCGACCGGGTGGACGGCGTGATCGAAACGGTCATCAACGGCCGGGGCGACATCCACATCACCGACGGGTCCGCCGACCAGCTGAAAGTCGCCGTCCTGGGCCAGGGCGACTTCACCTTCGACGGCACCGCCAAGGACCCCAACCTGTTCATGGGGGGCAGCGGCACCATAACCATCGCCAAGCACACCGGCACGCCGCGCATCGGCAAGTCGGGCAGCGGCGATATCGTGTTGGGCGGCGAATAAGTTCCTATCCCTACCGTCCAGTGGCGCGTCTGCCCTAGGGCCGATTGCGCCGAATCGAAGCCCGTGCCTAAACTAGCCCATTGGTAGAGACAACCGGCCGTCCCCTCCCCCTTTCGAGAGGATGCCCCGGAATGGCACGAAGGACGGGCGCAGGGTGCGGTTCGGGGCGGCGACACGGATTTGCCTGGGCTATGCCTTGCTGGGCGGGCTGTGGGTCCTGGGGTCCGACATTGTGCTTCAGGCGCTGGCGCCGTCCCTCGGGCATGGCCCGTCGGCGTGGATGGCCCCGGTCAAGGGAATTGGCTTCGTCCTGGTGACGGCCTTCCTGCTGCACCGCGTCCTGGCACGTGTCTTCGCCGTCGATGCGCGCAAGGCCCGGGATCTGGCGATCAGCGAGGCGCGCTACAGCGCGCTGTCGGAAATGGCCCCGGTGGGCATCTTCCATGTCGACGCCGACGGCAACATCACCTACCGCAATCCCCGCCTGCGCGAAATCACCGGCATGCCGGAGGAGCTGGAGCCCGGCGGCAGCTGGGAATGGTGGCTGATCCATCCCGACGACCATAAGCGGGCGCAGTCACGCTGGCTCGCCGCCACCCAGGCGGGCCAACGCTATGCCGAGGAGTTCCGTATCCGTCGCCCCGACGGGCGCATCGTCTGGGTGCTGTGCGAGGCCGTGCCCGTCACCGCGCGCGAGGGTGAGCGGCTGGGCTATATCGGGGTGGCCGTCGACCTGACGGCCCAGCACGTGGCGGCGGAAGCCGTGGAGCAGGAAAAGGAACGGTATGAACTGGCGACGGCCGGGTCCGCCGTCGGCATCTGGGATTGGCACTTGGGGGACGGCAGCCTGCACCTGTCCGCCCAGGCCCTGACCTTGCTGCGCCTGCCGGCGGGCGCGTGCGGCGCGCGGCGCATCCTGGGCATGATCCCGCGGACGGAACGGGCCCGGGTGTTCAGCCATGTCCGCACCCATTTGCGCCTGCGCCAGCCCTTCGACCTGGAACTGCCCATGGTCTGCGCCGATGGCCAGACCCGCTGGTTCCACGGGCGCGGCCAGGGCGTTTGGCCCCAAGGCGTCGGCGACGCCAAACCGTCCCGACTGCTGGGCTCGCTGATGGACATCACCGTGCGCAAGGAGACGGATGCCCAACTGGCCCGGGCCCGCCACGACGCGGAAATGGCCAGCCGCAGCAAGACCGCCTTCCTGGCCAGCATGAGCCATGAGTTGCGCACGCCCTTGAACGCCATCATCGGCTTCAGTGAATTGATCACCGAGCAGACCTACGGTCCCGTGGGCGACCCACGCTATGCCGAATATGCGGAGGACATAAGGGTCAGCGGCCTGCACCTGCTGGAACTGGTGAACAACATCCTGGACGTGGCGCGCATGGAGGCCGGCCGGTTCGAGCTGGAGGACAAGGTGGTGGACATCGCGGCGGAGATCGCCGTGGCCGTGCGGCAGATCCAGGCCGGCAATCTGAAACGACAACTGGACATCACCGTGTCCCCGGGCGCCACCGGCCTGCATGCCATGTTGGACCCCACGGCCCTGCGCCAGGTGCTGCTGAACCTTCTGGGCAACGCCGTCAAGTTCACGCCCGACGGCGGCCAGGTGACGGTCACGGGTGAAATCCGCCAGGACGGAGTCGCGCTGTCGGTGGCCGACACCGGCCCCGGTATCTCCCGCTATGTGCTGGACCACCTGGGCACCCAGCCTTTCCTGCAGGCGGAGCCATCGTTGCGTCGGCGCCATGGCGGCAGCGGCCTGGGCCTGTTCATCGTCCGCCGCCTGATGGACCTGCACGGCGGCACGCTGTCGGTGGAATGCCCCCCCGGCGGCGGCACCCGAGTCACCGTCGTCTTCCCCCCCGACCGCCAAGTACCGCCAGGGCCGGCGCTGGCGATGCCGTCCTGATCGGGGCATGATGGATTCTTTCGGTTTCGGCGCAGGACGCCCCGCCCATGTCCCCTGTCAAACCACCCAAACGGCCGGCCCCACGCCCCTCGGCCCCCCGACCCAGGGGTGGCCAGCCACCCCACCCCCAGGAGGCGGAGACACCCTCCAGCCTGGACGCGGTGCTGGCCGCCGGCGCCCGCGACACCCTGCGCCGCGACCAGGGCTATGCCCGCTTCCGCGCCCACGCGGACAAGGCGGCGGCCGCCGCCGACAAGGGCGACGACCGCGCCTATCGCCTGCTGGCCGAGGCCATCCGCAGCCTGCTGAACGACCGCCGCTGAACGACCCCCGTTGACCGGCATCCCCTGCAGGCGGCACGACATGGCCGCCTCTCCCTTCCCGCCCCTGTTCCCCCGGCCCCTCCGCCCCATGTAGTGCTGATGACCCAGACCGCCGCCCCGAACACCGCCTCTCCCCATTCCGCGCCGCCTGCTCCCGAGACGCGGCCCACCCGGCCCGAGATGGGCGAGGGCAGGGCGCTGGCCATGCTGATGCCCTACATCTGGCCCCAGGGCGACTGGGGCACGCGCGGGCGGGTCATCGTGTCCATGCTCCTGCTGCTGGGCGCCAAGAGCGCCAGCGTCACCATCCCCATCTTCTACAAGCACGCGGTGGATCAGCTGGGCGCCGGCATCACCGCCCACGCGGCCGTGGTGCCGGTGCTGGCCATCCTGTCCTACGGCCTGGCCCGCGTGCTGTCGCTGGCCTTCGGCGAGCTGCGCGACAGCGTGTTCGAGCGGGTGGCCCAGCGCGCGATGCGCAAGGCGGCGCTGAGCGTCTTCCGCCACCTGCACGGCCTGTCGCTGCGTTTCCACCTGGAACGGCAGACCGGGGGCCTGTCCCGCTCCATCGAGCGGGGCACCAAGGCGATCGAGACGCTGCTCTCGACCGCCCTGTTCAACATCCTGCCCACGGTGCTGGAGATCCTGCTGGTCACCGGCATCCTGTGGCGGCTGTTCAACATCTGGTTCGCGGTCGTCACCTTCGTCGCGGTGGCGGGCTACATCACCTTCACCGTCGTCATCTCCAACTGGCGCACCCGCATCCGCCGCCAGATGGTGGAAAGCGACACCAAGGCCAGCGCCCGCGCCATCGACACCCTGCTGAACTATGAGACGGTGAAGTATTTCGGCAATGAGGAGCATGAGGCCCAGCGCTACGATCGCGCGCTGAAGGTCTATGAGCAGGCGGCGGTGCGCACCCAGACCTCGCTGTCCGTGCTGAACGTGGGCCAGAGCTTCATCATCGCCCTGGGCCTGGTGGCCGTCATGTGGATGGCGGCCAGCGGTATCCAGGCCGGTACCCTGACGCTGGGCGACTTCGTCCTGGTGAACACCTATCTGCTGCAGCTGTACCAGCCGCTGAACATCTTCGGCTTCGTCTATCGCGGGGTGAAGGAAGCCCTGATCGACATGGAGAAGATGTTCGTGCTGCTGGGCGTGGACCGGGAGATCGCCGACAAGCCGGGCGCCCAGCCCCTGGTCGTCAATGGCGGCGAGGTGCGGTTCGAGGACGTGTCCTTCGGCTATGACCCCCGCAGGCCGATCCTGAAGGGCGTCAGCTTCACCGTGCCCGCCGGGCGGACCGTCGCCATCGTCGGCCCCAGCGGTGCCGGCAAATCCACCCTGTCGCGCCTGCTGTTCCGCTTCTACGACGCCAGCGGCGGCCGCATCCTGATCGACGGGCAGGAGATTTCGGCGGTGACGCAGGCCAGCCTGCGCGCCGCCATCGGCATCGTTCCCCAGGACACGGTGCTGTTCAACGACACCATCCGCTACAACGTCGCCTACGGCCGCACCGACGCCACGCAAGGCGAGGTGGAGCATGCGGCGGCCCTGGCCCACATCGACGGCTTCATCGCGGGCCTGCCCGACGGCTGGAACACCACGGTGGGCGAGCGCGGCCTGAAACTGTCCGGCGGCGAGAAGCAGCGCGTGGCCATCGCCCGCACCATCCTGAAGAACCCGCCCATCCTGATGTTCGACGAGGCCACCAGCGCCCTGGACACCCACACCGAGCGGGAGATTCAACGTAACCTGCGCGAGGTCAGCCGGGGCCGCACCACCCTGATCATCGCCCACCGCCTGTCCACCGTGGTGGATGCCGACGAGATCATCGTGCTGGAGGAAGGCCGCGTGCGCGAACGCGGCCGCCACGCCGACCTGCTGGCTATGGGCGGCGCCTATGCCGCCTTGTGGGTCCGCCAGCAGACGGCCGATCCGGCGAAGGATGGGGTCGTCTCCACGCAACCCCAGCCCGCCTCCGCCTAAGGTTCCCGCTTTTGACATCGGGAATCGCCCGGACCAAAGTTCTGAGGTATGGACCGACCCGAGGACGTTTCTTCGAGGCTGCCTGATCCCATGAACGCCGACATCGCCCGTCATCCCGAGTCGCACCCGGATTCCGCTGGTGATCCCACCGGCCTGGCGGCGCCCCTGTTGGCGGGGGACCGGCGTGCCCTGGCGCGGGCCATCACCTTGATCGAATCGACCCGCGCCGACCACCGCGCCCAGGCGGACGCCTTGCTGGCCCGACTGTTGCCCCATACCGGGCAGTCGGTGCGGGTGGGCATCACCGGCGTGCCGGGGGTGGGCAAGTCCACCTTCATCGAGACCTTCGGCCTGCACGTCATCGGCAAGGGCCACAAGGTGGCGGTGCTGGCCATCGACCCGTCCAGCCAGCGCACCGGCGGTTCCATCCTGGGCGACAAGACCCGCATGGAACAGCTGTCACGCGCACCGGCGGCCTTCATCCGCCCGTCGCCCGCCGGCAGCACCTTGGGGGGCGTGGCCCGGCGCACGCGCGAGGCCATGCTGCTGTGCGAAGCGGCGGGATTCGACGTCATCATCGTGGAAACGGTGGGCGTGGGCCAGTCGGAGACGGCGGTGGCCGATATGGTGGATTTGTTCCTGCTGCTGCTGCTGCCAGCCGGCGGCGATGAGTTGCAGGGCCTGAAGAAGGGCATCGTGGAGTTGGCGGATCTGGTGGTGGTGAACAAGGCCGACGGCGACCTGGTTTCCCAGGCCCGCCACGCCGTGGCCGAGTACCGCCACGCCCTGGCCCTGCTGCGCCCCGCCGTGACGGACTGGACGGTACCGGTGCTGAGCTGTTCCGCCCTGACCACCCAGGGGGTGGACGGGGTGTGGGACACCATCACCCGCTTCCGCGACATCCAGGCGGCCAGCGGCGGTCTGGACCGGCGCCGGGCGGACCAGGCGCGGGCCTGGATGTGGAACGAGATCCGCGAGAGCCTGCTGTCGGCGTTCACCGGCGACCCGGCCGTGCGCGCCCAGTTGGGCGCCGCCGAATCAGCGGTGACGGCCGGCACCCAGACACCGGCCATGGCCGCCCGCGCCCTGCTGGCGCGCTTCCGCCGCGAGGGATGAGGGAAACCCCATGAAGAGACGCTGGTTCCGCGCCGTCCTGCTGTTGCCGCTGATGGCGTCAGCCCCCGCGCGGGCGGCGGACTGCACGCTGGACGCCCTGCATTGGCTGCAGGGCGCCTGGCGCAATACCGCCATCGATTCTCCCGGGGAGGAGCGCTGGGTGCTGCTGCCCGGCGGGGCCCTGGCCGGCAGCGCCTGGGAAACGTCCAAGGACGGCGCCCCGCGTTTCATCGAAGCGTTGAGCCTGTCGCTGGCCAATGGCCGGGTGACCCTGCGGATGCGCCATTTCGACGGCACCCTGGCCCGCGCCTGGGAGGACAAGTCCGCCCCCGTCACCTTCGTCGCCACCCGTTGCGGCCCCGGCGACGTGGCGTTCGAGGGCCAAGGCGCCCACGCCGGGGAGCGCATCACCTATGCCCGCACCAAGGACAGGCTGAGCTTCGTCGGGGAGTTCCTCCACAAGGGCAAGCCCCACCGCGTCGATCTGGAAATGTCCCGGACGGGGGATTGAGTTGCCGACGGCCCTCGGCGAATAGCCCCCGACCGGGACCCCAAGACGGCGACACGGCATTGACTCCCGGCGCCCGAGGCATCATCAGTAGCGCCCCGTGGTCGTGAGCCCCTGTGCTGTGTCAGATTCCATGATTGGCCATGGCAGGGATGCTGATGACTGGCCCCTGGTTTTTCCAGGGGTGCCCTTGACTCTCCGCCGCCCCTTCGGTTATATCGCCGCTTCCCTCCGGAGCGGTGTGCCCCGGGGTCGTCATTCTTGTTATTCCGTGAAGGTGCTCCAATGGCCCGCAAGTGCGATGTGACCGGCAAAGGTCTGCAGTTCGGCAACAACGTTAGCCATGCCAACAACAAGACTCGTCGGCGTTTCCTGCCCAACCTCCAGGAGACCTCGCTGCTGAGCGACGCGCTGGGCACCATGGTCCGTCTGCGCCTGTCCACCAAGGGCATCCGCACGATCGAGCACAAGGGCGGTCTGGATAGCGCCCTGCTGGACATGCGCGACAGCGAGCTGTCGCTGGATGCGCGCCGCGTGAAGCGCCGCATCGCCAAGGTCCTGGCCAACAAGGCCGCCGCCTAAGCATCGCACGCCTTCCGGGAATGGGGCGGCCCCATCGGGTGCCGCCCCGATCCTTGGTTGAGGGGTGTCCTTGAGAACGGCCCGCGTGGGTGATTGCCCCATTTGCGGCCGGTCGACATCCCGCGTGACGCTTGCCTTGCCCGCGGGTCGGGGCCTCAGGACCATGACGCTCTCCCCCGCCGCTTTGGTCGACTTTCTGAATGGCGTGCCGCCAGCCCTGTTGCTGGTTGGGCAGATGCTGTTCTGCTTCAGCGCCATCCTGGCGCTCGCTCGGCTGTTCGGACAGTCCGGCCTCTATATCTACATCATCGTCGCCATCATCGGCGCCAACGTCGAGGTGTTGAAGGCGGTTCAATTCCCCTTCTACGAACACCCCGTGGCCATGGGCACGATCCTGTTCAGCTCCACATACCTCGCCACCGACATCCTGACTGAGCATTACGGGCGGGACGCGGCGCGGCGTGGCATCTACCTCAGCTTCGCGGGATACCTGCTGTTCACGCTGATGATGCTGCTGACCCTGGGCTTCCGCCCCATGACGGCGCAGCAGGCGGGTGAGGACATGGCCTGGGCCCTGCCGACCCAGGACCATCTGGCAGCATTGTTCCTGCCGGCACCGGCGCTGTTCGCCTCGGGCATGGTGTCATATTTGGCGAGCCAGCTGTGCGACGTCTGGATCTATCAAAAGATCCGGGGCGCCACCGGGCAGAAGCATCTGTGGCTGCGCAACAACGGTTCCACCCTGGTGTCAGCCCTGATCGACAACACCGTCTTCAGCGTGCTGGCCTGGCGGGTGTTCGCCGAGAACCCGGTGGACTGGCATGCCCTGGTGTTCACCTACATCCTGGGCACGTATCTGATGCGGGTGGCCTCCAGCCTGCTGGACACCCCGTTCATGTACCTGTCGCGCCGGGCGCTGGCCCCCCATCTCGGCACCAGAGGCGCCTGAGCGTCCTTCCTTTTTTCTTTCGAGTCTTAGAGTGGCCCCCATGTCCGATGCCCTGCCCACCAGCTACCCCGGGTTCTCGTTCGAGATCACCCACAAGGCCTCCGACAGCCGGGCGCGCCTGGGCCTGCTGACGACGCCGCACGGCACCATCGCCACCCCCAACTTCATCTTCTGCGGCACCAAGGCCTCCATCAAGGGCGTGACGCCGGCGCAGATGCGGGCGGAGAAGACGGACATCATCCTGTCCAACACCTATCACCTGATGATCCAACCGGGCGCCGACATCGTCGCCAAGATGGGCGGCCTGCACCGCTTCATGGGCTGGGACGGGCCCATGCTGACCGATTCGGGCGGCTTCCAGATTTTCTCCATGGGTCACGGCTCGGTGGCGGACGAGATCAAGGGCCGCCGCACCCAGACGCGCGAGACCACCCTGCTGAAGATCAGCGAGAAGGGCGCCACCTTCCGCAGCTACATGAATGGCGAGAAGCTGTTCCTCAGCCCCGAATCCTCCATCGACATCCAGCGCAAGCTGGGCGCCGACCTGATCGTGCAGTTCGACGAGTGCACACCCTTCCATGTCGACCGCGCCTACACCGCCAAGTCCATGGCGCTGAGCCATCGCTGGGGCGACCGCAGCCTGAAGGAGTTCGCCCGGGGCGGCGGCCTCAGCTACAACGGCCTGCCCCAGGCGCTCTACGGCATCATCCAGGGCGGCGTGTATGAGGATCTGCGCAAGGAAAGCGCGACATACACCAAGGACCGCCCCTTCTTCGGCACGGCCGTGGGCGGCAGCCTGGGCGCCAACACCGCGCAGATGGATGAGGTGGTGGCCATGACCATGCCCCACACCCATCCCGACCGGCCCGTGCACCTGCTGGGCATCGGTGGCATCCGCGACATCTTCGCCGGCGTGGTCCAGGGCATCGACACCTTCGACTGCGTCAGCCCCACCCGCATCGCCCGCCACGGCTGGGCCTTGGCGCCCAAGGCGAAGGGGGAGCGGATGAACATGCGCAACTCCCGCTTCCGCGATGACCCCACCCCCATCGACCCGTCCTGCGACTGCTATGCCTGCCGCAATTTCAGCCGCGCCTACATCCACCACCTGCTGAAGGCGGGTGAGTTGCTGGCCCTGCAGCTGCTGTCCATCCACAACGTCGCCACCATGAACCGCCTGCTGCGCGAGGTGCGCGACGCCATCGCCAGCGACACCTTGCCGGAGGCGCGCAAACGCTGGGTTCTCGATTCTTGCGAGGACGCGCCGACGGCGCAAGGCGGGGCCGCCTAGACCCCGGATTGACCCCACCCCTGGCAGCGCCTAGGGTGCCGGGCCCGACTCGCGAAATGGCGGGATCGGACATCCATATCCATTCGATTTGAACGTGAGTGACCGCGATGGCGACGGAACAGGAACTGGCACGCGAGGCGAAGGCTTGGCCGTTTGAGGAGGCGCGCAAACTGGTCGCGCGCTACGGCGACAAGGCCCCGCCCAAAGGCTACGTCCTGTTCGAAACCGGCTACGGCCCGTCGGGCCTGCCGCACATCGGCACCTTTGGCGAGGTCGCCCGCACCACCATGGTGCGCCAGGCCTTCCAGCGCCTGGCCCCCGGCGTGCCCACCCGCCTGTTCGCCTTTTCCGACGACATGGACGGCCTGCGCAAGGTGCCGGACAACATCCCCAACCGCGAGATGGTGGCCCAGCATCTGGGCAAGCCGCTGACCAAGGTGCCGGACCCCTTCGGCACCCATGAAAGCTTCGGCCACCACAACAACGCCCGACTGCAGGCTTTCCTCGACAGCTATGGCTTCGAGTACGAATTCCAGAGCAGCACCGACTGGTACACCTCCGGCCGCTTCGACCCCGCCCTGCTGGCCGTTCTGCGCCACTATGATGAGATCATGGGCGTGATGCTGCCCACCCTGGGCGAGGAACGCCGGGCGACTTACAGCCCCTTCCTGCCCGTCAGCCCCAGCAGCGGCCGGGTGCTGCAGGTGCCGATGCTGGAGATCAACCCGGACGCCGGCACCGTGGTGTTCCAGGACGAGGATGGCCGCAAGGTTGAGACGCCCGTCACCGGCGGTGCCGTGAAGCTGCAGTGGAAGCCCGACTGGGGCATGCGCTGGTTCGCCCTGGGTGTCGATTATGAGATGGCGGGCAAGGACCTGATCCCCTCCGTCGAGCTGGCGGGGAAGATCTGCCGCATCCTGGGCGGCACGCCGCCGGAAGGCTTCAATTACGAGCTGTTCCTGGACGACAAGGGCCAGAAGATCAGCAAGTCCAAGGGCAACGGCCTGACGATGGAGGAGTGGCTGCGCTACGCCCCGCCGGAAAGCCTGGCCCTCTACATGTTCCAGAAGCCGCGCGCCGCCAAGAAGCTGTTCTTCGACGTCATCCCGCGCGCGGTCGACGACTACCTGACCTTCGTCGACAAGCTGAAGGTTGAGGAACCGGCCAAGGCGCTGGAGAACCCGGCCTGGCACATCCACAACGGCCAGGTGCCGGCGTGGGCGACCGCGGCGGACCAGTTGAAGACCAACCTGTCCTTCGGCATCCTGCTGAACCTGGCCGGTGCCGCCAACGCGGAGAACGCGGACGTGATGTGGGGCTTCATCAGCCGCTACGCCCCGGCCGCGACCCCCGCCAACAGCCCCTTCCTGAACCGGCTGGTGGCCTACGCCGTCGCCTACTACCAGGACCGGGTGAAGCCCACCAAGGTCTATCGCGCCCCGACCGATATGGAGCGCGCGGCCCTGGAAGAACTGCGGGCATCGCTGGAGAAGTGGCCGGCCGAAGACCTGACCAACGCCGAGGCCCTGCAGAACGAGGTCTATGAGATCGGCAAGCGCCATGCCTTCCCCGAGCTGCGCGCCTGGTTCCTGGCCCTCTATGAGGTGCTGCTGGGCCAGAGCACCGGCCCCCGCATGGGCAGCTTCATCGCCCTCTACGGCGTGGCCGAGACCAGGGCCCTGATCGACCAGGCGCTGGGCGACGGCATCAAGTAGGACGGCCGCGCGGGCGGGAATGGACAAACCCCATTCCCGCCCGCATATACTTGGGGCCATGACCCAGCGCATCGACATTCAGGACAGCACCGCCGAACGGTTGGCCCAATTGCAGGCGCTCACCGGCCAGGACCTTGATACCGTCCTGGACGCCGCCTTGGCCGCCCGGTTGGAGCAGCTGGAAATGGAGGCGTTGCGCGCCGCCGTGCAGGAAGGTGTTCGCCAGGCGGACGCCGGCCTTTTCTCTACCCGCACCGTGGAAGAGATCATTGCCCGCGGCATTGCTCGAGCCCGCCAATCCCAACACGGTTGATCCATGTCCTTCCGCCTCACCGAATTGGCGGAAGCCGACCTGGAGTGCATCGCGGCATATACAGCCAAACAATGGGGCGAGGCCCAGGCTCTGACCTATACCGGCCAACTGACCCACGCCTTTCGCAAATTGGGCGGCACCCCCTCAATGCCCGGCAGCCGGAAGCGGGACGACTTGGCCGAAGGCTGTCGCATTTTGGCGGTCGAAAAACATCTGATCGTCTATCGGCACCACGCTGGCTTGACCGAGATATTGCGCATTCTGCATCAGCGCATGGACCTGCTCTTGCAACGCCTATTCTGATCGCGCCGCCTCCCAGGTCCAGCTTCTATCCTTTTATGGTAAAAATCGCCGCGCCGTTGGCTGACTTCGCCTGAAAGGACCTTTCCATGATCCGCTACGACTTCCGCAGCGACACCGTCACTCGCCCCTCGCCCGCCATGCGCCAGGCCATGGCGAATGCCGAGGTGGGCGATGACGTGTTCGGCGACGATCCGACGGTGAAGCGGCTGGAGGAGCGGACGGCCGGGATGCTGGGCAAGGCGGCGGGCCTGTACCTGCCCTCCGGCACCCAGTCCAACCTGGCGGCGCTGATGGCCCATTGCGGCCGGGGGGATGAGTACATCGTCGGCCAGATGGCCCACTGCTACCGCTGGGAGGCCGGGGGCGCCGCCGTGCTGGGCAGCATCCAGCCCCAGCCCATCGCCCACCAGGCGGACGGCACCCTGGCCCTGGCCGACATCCAGGCGGCCATCAAGCCGGACGACCCGCATTTCGCCCGCACCCGTCTGCTGGCGCTGGAAAACACCCTGGGCGGCCGGGCCCTGCCCCTGGCCTACATGAAGGACGCCGTCGCCCTGGTTCGGGCCCATGGCCTGGCCACCCATCTGGACGGTGCCCGCGTGTTCAACGCCGCCACGGCCCTGGGCGTACCGGCGGCGGAGGTGGCCGCCGGTTTCGACACCGTGTCCGTCTGCCTGTCCAAGGGTCTGGGCGCCCCGGTGGGTAGCGTGCTGGTGGGCGAGGCAGACCTGATCCAGCGCGCCCGGCGCATCCGCAAGATGCTGGGCGGCGGCTTGCGCCAGGTGGGCATCCTGGCCGCCGCCGGCCTGTACGCGTTGGAGCACAATGTGGCGCGGCTGGCGGACGACCATGCCAACGCCCGCCGCCTGGCGGATGGCCTGTCAGCCTTCCCCGCCCTGACGGTCACCCCGCCCGACACCAACATCCTGTTCGTGGCCGTGGCCGCCGAGGTGGCGGAGGCCTTCAACGCCCACCTGAAGGAAAACGGCGTCGCCGTCACCAGCACCTACGGCACCCAGCGCTGGGTCACCCACCTGGACGTGGACGCGGGTGCGGTGGATACGGCGTTGGCCATCGTGGCCGCTTTTTTCCGCTGAAACGGGTTTCGCTTGAGCGTTGAAGGGGCGGTGTCACCAACGGTACTCTGCCCCACCCGCGATTGGGCGCGGGATGGGAAGCGGGGGTGGCCTTGGATTTTTCATCGTTCGTGGCGTCATGGCAGGAATACAGCAAATTCGTCATCGCGCTGTTCGCCATCCTGACGCCCTTCGCCGCCATTCCCATCTTCTTAGGGTTGACCGAGGGTCGCAGCGAGCGGGAACGTAACCTCATCGCCCAGCAGGCGGTGCTGACCGTGGCCTCGGTGCTGATCGTCTCGGCCCTGGTGGGCGACCTGGTCCTGCGCCTGCTGGGAACCAGCCTGGACAGCTTCCGCGTGGGCGGCGGCCTGGTGCTGCTGCTGATCGCGCTGTCCATGCTGAACGCCAACGTCTCGGCCATGAAGCAGACGGAAGGCGAGGCCAGCGAGGCGGAGGGGCGCAGTGCCATCGGCGTGGTGCCCTTAGGGTTGCCGCTGCTGGCCGGCCCCGGCGCCATCACCACTGTCATCATCCAGATGCAGAAGGGCCATGGTCCCATGCATGGCGGCCTGATCATCGGCTGCATCGTCTTCGTCTGTCTGCTGTTGTGGGGCTCCTTGCGCCTGGCCGGTCCCATCGGCAACCGCCTGGGCCAGATCGGCCTGAACATCATGAGCCGCCTGTTCGGCCTGCTGCTGGCCTCGGTCGCGGTGGAAACCATCGCCACCGGCCTGCGCGCCCTGTTCCCCGGCCTGGCCGGCGGCGGCTGACATTGGGCCTGCTGTCGTCGCTGACCCGAAGTCCCCCCTGCACCATCACCCGGGCCGCCGTCCTGGCGCCCGACCAGGATCGCATATGGCGACTGTTGGCCGACTACGGGTCCCACCCGGATTGGCGGGGTTTCGTCACCGCCGAACGGGTAGGCGGCGGCCAGGAAGTCTGGCGCTTGGCTGGGCCCGTACGTACCCAGGGATTTTTCCGGGTTCAGCGACGGGAGGCCTTCTCCGTGGCGGCCGGCACGGCCCCCGGCCGCCTGATTCATCGTATGCGGCTGCCGGCGCGGGGCGAACGCCGCCTCTCCTTGGAAGGTGCGCCCGGCGGCGGCACGGCGCTGACCCTGGTCTGGACGGGGCCAGCGCGCCATCGCCATCACCTGACCATCGAGGCCGACCGCCTGATCGCGGCCCTTATCGCGGTGGCGAACGGGCCGGGTTGAGCCCATACGGTCCCCGGCGCACACTGCCGCCAAATGAGGGAGACACGCGCGCCATGATCGAACCCGATGAGGTTCCCCGCACCGCCCGGGGCACCAACCTGTATATCGACGATATCAACCTGCAGCGCCTGCTGGAGCGCCGCGCGCCCGAGGAGTTGCGGCGCAACGAGGAGCGGCTGGCCGATTTCGGCGCCTGGGCCGGCGGCCCGCTGGACGAGCAGGCGGAATACACCGACCGCCACGCCCCACCCCGGCACACGCCCCAGCCCTATGGCCCGAACGGCCACCAGGGCGGCGCCATCGTCTTCAACCCGCGCTATCTCGCCTGCCATGCCGAGGCCTATGCCCGGGGGGCGGTGGGGCTGCCCTATCAGAAGGGATCGTCCGGCCGGCACCTCGCCTGCTTCACCCTGGGCTATCTGCTGAGCCAGGCGGACGTGTCCATCCATTGCCCCGTCACCATGACGGGCGCGGTGGCCCATGTGCTGAACACCATCGCGCCGGACGCGGTGCGCGACCGCTTCCTGCCCGATCTCATCCGCATGGACGGCAAGGCCCTGTCCGGCGGCACCTGGGCGACGGAACTGCACGGCGGATCGGACGTGGGCGCCAGCACCACGCGGGCGGTGAAGACGGACGAGGCCTGGGCCCTGCACGGCCTGAAATGGTTCACCAGCAACGCGGGATCCGGCCTGGCCCTGGCGACCGCCCGCCCCGAGGGCGCGCCTTTAGGGGGAAAGGGCCTGGGCTGCTATCTGGTGCCCAGCCACCTGGAGGACGGGCGGCTCAACGCCCACACCGTCCGCCGCCTGAAGGAGAAGGTGGGCACCCGTGGCCTGGCGACGGCGGAGCTGGACCTGTTGGGCGCCACGGCGTTCGAGGTGGCCGGCCCGGGCGAGGGGCTGAAGGTCATGATGGCCGCCCTGGAATACAGCCGCATCCATAACGCCGTGGCCTCCGCCGGCCTGCTGCGCCGCGCCTTCGTCGAATCGCTGGGCTGGTCGGTGCACCGCCCAGCCTTCGGCCAGACGGTGATCCGGTACCCCATGGTGCAGGACCAGTTGCTGGACATGCAGATGGAACTGGAGGCGGCGGTGGCGCTGTCCTTCGAGTCGGTGTTCGCCTTCGACGCGCTGGCCACCGGCGACAGCGACCCGGAGCAGGGCGGCGACTGGCTGCGCCTGGTGACGGCGCTGGCCAAGTACCGCACCGCCGACCAGGCGGTGAAGGCCTGCCGCACGGCCGTGGAGATGGTGGGCGGCAACGGCTACACCGAGGAATTCCCCACCGCGCGGCTCTATCGCGATTGCCTGGTGACGGCGGTGTGGGAGGGGCCGGCCAACATCCAGGCGCTGGAACTGCTGCGCCTGGTGGCGGGCAAGCGGCCGGGCGACCAGATCTTCCTAGGCAGGGTGGGTGCGGCCCTCTCGGACCTGCCGCCGCAGGCGGGCGACACCGCCGCTATCCTGGAAGGGGCGCTGGAGGAATGCCGTGCCGCCCTGGCCCACCTGCGCCGCAACCCGGACCAGGCGCCCCGCCACGGACGGCGCCTGCTGGACCTGCTGTCCGACACCCTGGCCACCGCCCTGCTGTGCGAGGAGGCGGTGGCCGACCTGAAGCTGGGCGATGGCCGCAAGCTGCTGATCGCCAACCGCTTCGCCGCCCGTGTGCTGGCCCACCACAACCCCATCGCCACGGAGGTGGAACCGGCACTGGCGGCATTCGAGGATGTCATCCTGTATCAGCCGGTGGAGTGAGACATAGGCCGGCATGAGCTAAAATCTCATGCCGCTGGCATCACTGCTCCTTCTTCAGCTTGCTCAGCAAATCCCCAATGGGGTCGGGCTTGTTGGACGGTGCCTGTTCGGGGACGTCCTTGTCGTCGTCCTGGTCCTCGGCCTTCTGCGCCGCCTCGGGCTTGGCCTGGCCGCTGGGGTCACCGGCGGCGGGGGCGCCGTCCAGCGGCACGGTTTCCACCGTGGCCATGGGCGGCACAGCCGGGCCGTCGGGGGCCTGGTCCTGTACCACGGCGGGCTGCAGCGGGATGAGGTCGCGGGGCGGCAGGCCTTGCTCCAGGTCGGTCATGATGGCCTTCCACAGCTTGGCCGGCAGGGTGCCGCCGGTGATGCGCTTCATCTCATCGCCATCGTCGTTGCCCAGCCACACGCCGGTGACATAGTCGGCGGTGAAGCCCATGAACCAGGCGTCGCGATAGTCCTGGGTGGTGCCGGTCTTGCCGGCGATGGGGCGATCGGGCAACTGGGCGGAGCGGCCGGTGCCGACCTGCACCACGCCCATCATCATGCGCACCAGGTTGGCGTCCTCGGCGGCGGAGATGGCGTAGCCCGCACCACTGCCCTTGCGCTGGTACAGCACGCTGTCGTCGGCGTCGCGGATCTCGGTGATGCCATAGGGGAAGACGGCGCGGCCGCCATTGGCGATGGCGGTGTAGGCGCCGGTCAGCTCCAGCGGCGTCACCTCGCTTGTGCCCAGCGCCAGCGACAGGTCGCGGCGCAAGGGCGCGGTGATCCCCAGGCGCCGAGCCACGGCGATGGCGCGGTCAATGCCCACGGTTTCCAGCAGGCGGATGGTGGCGGTGTTCACCGAATGGGCCAGCGCCGTGCGCAACGGGATCTCCCCCATGTAGCCGGGCTCGAAGTTCTTCGGCTCCCACTTGCCGCGCTTGTAGGGCGCGTCGAGGATCAGGTCGTCGGGCGTGCGGCCGGCTTCCAGCGCCGCCAGGTAGACGAAGGGCTTGAACGACGAGCCGGGCTGGCGCAGGGCCTGGGTCGCGCGGTTGAACTGGCTTTCGTCGTAGTCGCGGCCGCCCACCATGGCCTTCACCGCGCCATCCGGCGCCATGATGACCACGGCCGCCTGGTGCACGTTGGCGGCCACGCCGGGGCCGTTCAGGATCTCCGCCACATGCGCCGTGGCCGCCCGCTGCATCTTGGCGTCATAGGTGGTGTGCACCACCAGGTCGCCGTGGTTGGGACCGATGAAGGCGTTGACCTGGTCGGCCACCCAGGCGGCGAAATAGCGGCCATCGCCTTCCACCGAGGGGTTGCGGCGGACCTGGGCCGGCTGGTTCACCACCGCCTTGGCCTGATCCACGGTGATGTAGCCGGCATCCACCATGGTGGCCAGCACCACCGCCATGCGCTGTTCGGTGCGTTCGTTGTTGGCGCTGGGCGAGTATTTGGAGGGCGCCTTCAGCAAGCCGGCCAGGATCGCCGCCTCGCGCAGGTTCACCTCGGTCGCCGACTTTTCGAAGTAGGTGCGGGCCGCCGCGTCCACGCCGTAAGTACCAGAGCCCAAATAGACCCGGTTCAGGTAGGCGCCCAGGATCTGGTCCTTGGTGTAGCGATGCTCCAGCATCAGGGCCAGCATGGCCTCCTGCACCTTGCGCCGCATGGTCTTGGCCGGCGACAGGAACAGGTTGCGCGCCAACTGCTGGGTGATGGTGGAAGCCCCCTGGCGCATGTGGCCGGTGCGATAATCGATCCAGATCGCCCGGGCGATGCCGATCGGATCGACACCGAAATGACTGTAGAAGCGCCGATCCTCGACCGCCAGGACGGCGTGGACCAGGTCGGGCGAGATCTCAGACACCTCCAGCGTCTCGCCGCGCATGTCGCCGAAGCGGGCCAGCTTGCTGCCGTCCTCGGCCAGCACGGTGACGGCCGGGCGGCGCTGGAACTGGGCCACCTGGCTGATTTCCGGCAGGTCGTAGGCGAAGTAGGCCACCCCGCCGGCGAAGACCATCACCCCCCAGATGGCCAGCACCACCAACGCCCGCGCCCACCAGGGCATACGGGGGCCCCCGGCGCGGCGCCGGCCATTCGGCGATGGGCGGCGGGCGGGCGGTGGGCGGCGGGGCGGCTGACCACCGCCACCTTGATCCCCCTCGTCCTGGCGCGGGCGCGGCGACGCCTTGGCCGCCGCCGCCGGCTTGGCGGGGGGCGCCGGCTTGCGACGGGGCGCCGGCTGGCTGGCCACGGGGCGGAAAGCGCGCAAGGAGGTGTCGGTGTCGTCAGGGCTCAAGGCGGGCGGCTCGACTGGGGCGTCCTTGATCTCAAGACGCCGGGATAATCCGGGATAGACGGTGACAGGCCTTATCTATGGCATGGGGCGACTCGCGGAAAGCGCCGGCTGGTCAACCCTGACCCCTTTTGTCCCATGGCCACCGCCCGGGCGCCCCAGGGCCCCAACGCAGCGTTAGTTGGCAAAAAGGGCGTTTTAAGGGCGTCGTTTGGCCGCATGCAGAAAGAAGGTTCTGGCTCACCCCACCGCCGTGCGGCGGTCCAGCAGGTCGTATTTGCGCAAATAACCCCGGAACTGGTGATAGTTCAGGCCCAGATCGGCGGCGGCGCGCTTCTGATGGAACTGGTTGCGCTCCAGCGCCGCGCGCAGCAGCGCCTTCTCGAAATCCGCCACCTGTTCCAGGAAGTTGCAGGGCCCCCCGGACGCGCCCGGCACCGAACCCACCGGAGGGGCCGCAACGGCGGGCGCCTCCACCGCCGCTCCGTCATCCCCGGCAAGCGCGGGCTCGGCGACAGCGCGGCGGTCGCCGGGCATGGGGGTTGGCCGGAAGGGGGAATCGAAGGGGTCGAACACCACCTCATCGATGGGGCGCTCCGCCCCTTGGGCGCGATACACCGCCCGTTCGACCACATTCTTCAATTCGCGGATGTTGCCCGGCCAGGAATAGGCCAGCAGCTGGGCCATGGCCTTGGGCGCGAAGCCGGGGAAGAAGGGCCGCCCCAGCTCACGCGCCATGGCGATGCCGAAATGGTCGACCAGCATGGGGATGTCGTCGCTGCGCGACCGCAGGGGCGGAATGGTCACCACGTCGAAGGACAAGCGGTCCAGCAGGTCGGCCCGGAACTTTCCGGCCGCGGCCATGCGGGGCAAGTCGGCGTTGGTGGCGCCCACCACCCGCACATCCACCGACACCGTCTGGGTGCCGCCCACGCGCTCGAACTCCCCATACTCGACCACGCGCAGGATCTTCTCCTGGACGGAGGCCGAACTGGTGGCGATCTCATCCAGGAACAGGGTGCCGCCGTCGGCCAGCTCGAAGCGGCCGACATGGCGCTTGGCGGCACCGGTGAAGGCGCCCTGCTCATGCCCGAACAGTTCCGTCTCCAGCAGGGTTTCCGACAAGGCCGCGCAATTCAGCTTGATGAAGGGCTTGTCCCAGCGCGCGGACAGATAATGCAGGCGCGCGGCCACCAGCTCCTTGCCCGTGCCACGCTCGCCGATGACCAGGGTGGGGCGGTTCAGCGGGGCCGCCCGCGACACATGCTCCATCAGTTGCAGGAAGGACGCGGCCTGGCCGACCAGGGACGGCGGGGAAGATGAGGACGCCATCGGTGATTCGCTCGCCTCAAAAAAACGGGGCTGTTTCGCGGATGATGGCATCAGTTGGCGAAATTCGCCACATAATCGTCAATTCAGATACAAAGGCCTGCCGCCGCCCTTGGGGGCACGCCCCTGTTTCTTTTAATATCAATGCGTTATCGGCTTCTCGGAAGACTGGCACACCCCTTGCTAAAGTAGGGACACACGATCGAATGCAAGGCACTCATCGAAGGGGAATGCAGCGATGACCGACCACACGATCCATGACAAGTCCGGCGACGCCGGCTTCTTCTCCAGCCGGGCCCAGAACCATCTGGCCATGTTGGCGGAGGATTTCCGCGCCGTGCCGCCCGAAGCTTGGATCATCCTTGCGGTCGCCACCGTGTTGAGCAACCTTTTCATCGCCCTTGCCTGAAGGAGACCTGACTCATGGGCATCTTTTCGCGCCTCAGCGACATCATCAATTCCAACCTGAACGCCATCCTGGATCGCGCCGAGGAGCCGGAGAAGATCATCCGCCTTGTCATCCAGGAGATGGAAGACACGCTGGTCGAGGTTCGCTCCGCCGCGGTGAAGACCGTGGCGGAAAAGAAGGAGATCGAGCGCCGCCTGGTTGAGCTTCGCCGTGAAGCCGAGGAATGGCAGCGCAAGGCCGAGTTGGCCCTGTCCAAGGACCGCGAGGACCTGGCCAAGGGCGCGCTGATGGCCCGCGCCAAGATCACCGAAGCCGCCGATGGCCTGACCATCGATCTCGGCCGCCTGGACGAGGTGCTGGCGAAAACCAACGACGATATCGGCCAGCTGCAGGCCAAGCTGCAGGACGCCAAGACGCGGGAACGCGCCATCGTCGCCCGCCAGAAGACCGCCACCGCGCGTCTGAAGGTTAAGACCCAGTTGCACGACGACCGCATCACCGATGCGTTCTCGCGTTTCGAACAGATCGAGCGCAACCTGGACGTCCTGGAAGGCAAAGCCGAGGTCCTCGACATGGGCCGCAAGCGCAGCCTGGCGGACGAGATCGCCGAGCTGGAAAACAATGACAAGGTCGAATCCGAGCTGCAGGCCCTGAAGGCCAAGCTCGCGACCAAGAATCAGGGGTAATCTGTCCATGGACCTGGACGCACTTGTCGCCGTACCCATTATCTTCATGGTCATCGTGGCGCCGGTGTGGATCATCGCCCACTACGTGACCAAATGGCGGGTCGCCAAGACCCTTTCGGTCGATGATGAGCGCATGCTTTCGGACCTGTGGCACAGCGCCACCGAAATGGACAGCCGCATCCAGCAGCTTGAAAAGATCCTGGATGCGGAGGCCCCGGGCTGGAGGGCACGGCAATGACTGGTAGAGGCTCTAATCCGCCGCCCTTCCCGGGGCGGCGCCCCCCGGGGGGGGGACAGGGTTGGTCTGGCGGCAACAGCCGTTGGACAAATCCTTCCGCCGGTTCCGGCGGCGGTCATGGCGGGGCGGCGTTCCGCAGCCCCAACCCCCACCGCCTGTTCCGCAACCCCCGCGCCGGCAAGGTGGCCGGTGTCTGCGCCGGCGTCGCCGACTATTTCAGCGTCGACGCCTGGCTGGTGCGGCTGGGCATGGTCCTGGGCCTGCTGTTCTTCTTCCCGGCCACGATCATCGCCTACATCGTCCTGGCCATCGTGCTGAAGCCGCAGCCCCAGGGGCTGTACGAGAGCCGCGAGGAAGAGGTGTTCTGGCGGTCGGTCACCACCCGGCCCGACCAGACCCTGGCCGGACTGCGCGCCAAGTTCCGTGACCTGGATCGCGAGATCGGCGCCATGGAAACCGCCGTCGCTTCGCGGGAGTTCGATCTGCGGCGGCAGTTCAAGGATCTGGAAAAGTAAGTCTCCACCGGATCATCGGGAAGCGGGCGGACCTTGGCCCCTTCCCCGGGGGCGGGCCCAACAGCTGAGCCCTGATTTTCGGGGGCCAACCCCGGCGACCACCCGATGGTTGCCTTGGGCCCTGTCGCCAGGCACAAAATAATCTTAAGATTGCGCGGAGGAGAACGGGGCGTCTTTCGGGATTCCCGTCCCTGTTCCCGGCTTGTCCGCGATCCCTCCCTTGACCCAGCAGGTGGCCTTGCCATGTCGCCGTTACTTGTTCCCCTTGTCGCGCTGATGATCCCCATCGTCGCCCTGGTGCTGCATGCGCTGCGGCGCTGGCAGGATATCGAGATCATGACCCAGTCGCGCCGGGCCCAACAGAACCAGCGCTTCCGCTGCTTCGATGAGTTGGAATACCGGGTGGGCCAGATGGAACGGCACGTCACCAGCCCCGAATTCGACCTCAACCGCAAGCTCGGCGAACTGGCCGGGCGCTGACAGGACGAAGCCCCATGTCCCCCCTTCTCATTCCCATCGTCGCCCTGCTGATCCCCATCACCGCCCTGGTGCTGCGCCACATGACCCGCTGGCGCGAGTTGCAGGCCCAGGGCCTGTCGGACACCGCCGCCGGCGACCTGCTGGCGCGGGCCGACCGGCTGGAACAGCGGGTGCAGCAGCTGGAACGGCTGCTGGACGCGGAGTCGCCCGGCTGGCGCGCCCGGTCCTGACCCCGTCGCCCCTCAGGGCGGCTGTCCCCCCTTGAACGGAGCCGCGACAGGGCCTTAGATGGAGGGGTCACCGGCCCACCGGTCTTCCCGGAAGTAAGGATACCCAGCGCCCGTGCCGCGACCCATCTTCCGCGCGGTTTTGCGCCTGCTCGCGATCCTGGCGGGGGTGGCGGCACCCTTCGCCTTCGGTGGCCAAGCCAGGGCCGAGGCGCCCCCGGGCAGCGGCAACACCCTGGTTTTCGGCATTCTGGAAACGGAACAGCCACCGCTGGTGCTGATACGCGACGGGGAGGTTTCGGGCGGGCTGATCAAGGCCATCGGCGATGAGATCGCCCGGCGCGGCGGCTTCAAGCCGCTGTATCGCCTGGTCCCCCGCAACCGCCTGGAAAGCGATCTGGCCGATGGCCTGATCGACCTGGCTTGCGGCTATAGCCCCGACTGGCTGCCCCGGCTGGCCGTCCCCCGCTTTTCCATCCCGATCCTCATCAGCCACAGCGTGATGGCCATCCGCCGGGCCGATACCGGCCACCTGCGCGGCCTGAGCGATTTGGCCGGCCGGCGCGTGGGGGCCATCCTGGGCTTCCGTTATCCGCCGGAGATCGAGGCGGCCTTCATCGACGGCACCTGGCAGCGGGAGGACGCGCCCTCGGCTGAAAGCAATTTCCTGAAGCTGCGCAACCGCCGGGTGGACGCCATCCTGACCACGGACCTGGAGGTCGACTACCGCCAGGCGACGGACAGGACATGGGCCGACAGCCTGGCCGTCCTGCCCCAGCCGATGGGCGAGCATGAGGAACGCTGCGCCAACGCCGTCCACTCCCCCCTGTCCATGGCGGCGTTGAACGCCGCCATCGCCGCCATGCGGGCCGACGGCACGCTGACCCACCTGCGGGTCACCACCACCGGCCGCGCCGGTAGTTGACCCCCAAAAGGCGAACGGGCCGCCCCATCAGGGACGACCCGCCGCTTTTTTCAAGCGCTCGCGATAGCCGTGGACCGGTCACGGTCAACGGCCCCCAAGCGGAAACCCGCTCAGAAGCCCACCTTGAATTCAGCCTCGGTCTTGGACGTGACCTCCGCCACCGTCACGCCGGGGGCGACTTCGGTGAGGGTCAGGCCGCCGTCGCCGTGTTTGTCCACGGCGAAGACGCCAAGATCGGTGATGATCAAGTCCACCACCCGGGTGCCGGTCAGCGGCAGGGTGCAGGCCTTCAGGATCTTGGGCTCCAGCGCGCCGGTCTGCTTGTCGACCGCGCAGTGTTCCATGACCACCACGACCTTCTTCACGCCGGCCACCAGGTCCATGGCGCCGCCCATGCCCTTGACCATCTTGCCCGGGATCATCCAGTTGGCCAGATCGCCGTTGGCCGCGACCTGCATGGCGCCCAGCACCGACAGGTCGATATGGCCGCCCCGGATCATGGCGAAGCTGTCGGCCGAGCTGAAGAAGCTGCTGTAAGGCAGTTCAGTGATGGTCTGCTTACCAGCGTTGATCAGGTCGGCATCCTCCTCCCCCTCGAAGGGGAAGGGGCCCATGCCCAGCATGCCGTTCTCGCTCTGCAGCGTGACGTGCACGCCGTCAGGGATGTAGTTGGCCACCAGCGTCGGGATGCCGATGCCCAGGTTGACGTAGAAACCGTCGCGCAGCTCCTTCGCGGCGCGGGCGGCGATGTCCTCACGGGTCCAAGCCATTGGCTATCTCCTTCAGGCGCGCTTGCGGATGGTGCGCTGCTCGATGCGCTTCTCGTAGGTCGCACCCTGGATGATGCGCTGGACGAAGATGCCGGGGGTGTGGATGTGGTCCGGGTCGATACTGCCGGGTTCCACCAATTCCTCGACCTCGGCCACGGTCACCTTGCCGGCGGTGGCCATCATCGGATTGAAGTTCCGCGCCGTCTTGCGATAGACGAGGTTGCCTTCCGTGTCGCCCTTCCAGGCCTTGACGATGGACAGGTCGGCGACGATGCCGCGCTCCATCACATAGGTCTCGCCGTCGAACTCGCGCAGTTCCTTGCCCTCGGCCACCAGCGTGCCCACGCCCGTCTTGGTGAAGAAGGCGGGGATGCCGGCGCCCCCGGCGCGGATGCGCTCGGCCAGCGTGCCCTGCGGGTTGAATTCCAGCTCAAGCGCGCCGGACAGGTACTGCTGGGCGAACAGCTTGTTCTCACCCACGTAGCTGCTGACCATCTTCTTGATCTGCCTGGTTTCCAACAGCACGCCCAGGCCGAAGCCATCCACGCCGGCGTTGTTGGAGACGACCGTCAGCCCGGTCACACCCGAGAGGCGGATCGCTTCGATCAGGTTTTCCGGGATGCCGCACAGGCCGAAGCCGCCGGCCATGACGGTGATATCGTTGCGCAACAGCCCGGCCAGGGCGGTTACGGCGTCGGGGTAGACCTTCTTGCTCATCGTTCTTCCGGACGGCCCCCTAGAATGTTTTGGAATGTGGTGCCGGCCCCTCTCCCGGGCATGGACGCACCGCAGCATTGCTTACGGCCCCGCTGGGGGTGAAGTCAACTTGAACGACTCTTCAAGTTCGTCACCCCTGCCCCCCGCGCGCCGCCGCTTGCAGCAGGCGCCCCAACGCGCTAGACCCTGAAGGGTCTGCCGGGGCGGCCGCTTTCCGCCCTCAAGGCCTACCTCTTTTTTGGGCCCTCCCCCGTGCCGGACCTCATCCTCACCACCGCCGTCGCCCTGTTCGTCACCATCGACCCGGTGGGACTGGGCCCCATGTTCGTCGGCCTGACCGCCGGCATGGACCAGCGCTATCGGCGCCGCATGGCGGTCAAGGGCGTGCTGATCGCGGCCTTGATCCTGTTTTTCTTCGCCTTCGCCGGCGACCTGCTGCTGCGGGCGCTGGGCATCGGCTTCGCCGCCTTCCGCATCGCCGGCGGCGTGCTGCTGATGCTGGTGGCCATCGACATGGTCTTCGCCCGCGAAAGCGGCGTGCGCACGGCGACGGCGAATGAGCGGGAAGAGGCGCGCCACCGCGCCGATATCTCCGTCTTCCCCCTGGCCATCCCGCTGATCAGCGGCCCTGGCACCATGACCACCATCGTGCTGTTCATGGGCCGCGCCCATGGCGACCCGGCCCGGCAGGCCGTGGTCCTGGGCGTGCTGGCGGGCATCCTGGCCCTGACCCTGCTGGTGCTGCTGTTCGCGGCCCAGGTCGGCCGCATCCTGGGCGTCACCGGCATCACGGTGCTGAACCGGGTGCTGGGCATTCTGCTGTCAGCCCTGGCCTGCCAGTTCGTGATCGACGGGATATTGGCGAGCGGGTTGATACCGGGAACGCCCAGCCTTTGAGCCGCGTGCCGAACACCGCATTGCGCAACTGCTTGCGTTTTGGGATTATGCAAACATCTCAAGCATTGCCATTGAGGTGCTGTCATGGCGTCCATCACAGTGAGAAACGTGCCGGATGAGGTTCACCGCGCTCTGCGGGTGCGCGCGGCGCAACATGGTCGCAGCGCCGAGGCGGAAATACGCGATATCCTCGAGCGTGCCGTTAAGCCGCAAAAACGCCTTCTGTTGGGGGACGCGCTCGCGGAGCTCAGCCGGGAAGCAGGGCTTAGCAATGATGATTTCGCCATCTTCGACGAAGTGCGGGATAGAACGCCAGCCGAGCCGATGACGTTTGAATGATAGTCCTGGATACCAACGTCGTCTCAGAGGCGATGAAGCCGGACCCGAATCCAACCGTCCGCGCCTGGCTGAATAACCAAGCCGCCGAAACGCTTTACCTCAGCAGTGTGACACTCGCGGAGCTGTGGTTCGGCATCGCGGCGCTGCCCGAGGGCCGACGCAAGGCCGCGATGACCCAAACCTTGGATGGGCTGTTGGCGCTGTTCGAGGGGCGGGTGCTGCCCTTCGACACGGCCGCCGCTCGTCATCATGCCATCTTGGCCATAGGGGCACGAAACCGCGGTCGTGGTTTCCCCACCCCTGATGGATATATCGCTGCCATTGCCGCTTCACGCGGGTTCATCGTGGCGTCCCGGGATACGTCGCCTTACGAGGCTGGCGCTGTGAAAGTGATCAATCCGTGGACCACGTGATCACCCACATCCGCCGCCGCCCGAGCCACAACTGGGGCCATGCCGGTGGGGGGCGGTGTCGCGGTTGAGGCCCTTGGCCTCCAGCTCGGCGAGATAGCGGGCCCAGCGCTCGTCATAGTCCAGGCCCAGCTCGTACAAATACTTCCAGGAGAAGATGCCGGTGTCGTGGCCGTCGTCGAAGATCAGGCGGACGCCGTAGTTGCCCACCGGCTCCAGCGCGGTGATGGCCACGGCGCGCTTGCCCGGGACGGTCTGCTTCTGGTCGGGGCTGTGGCCCTGCACCTCGGCCGACGGGCTTTCCACCCGCAGATATTCCGCCGGCAGGGTGGCGCGGGCGCCATCGTCGAAGCTGATGACCAGCACGCCCTCGGCCCGCTTCAGGCGCACTTCCGTGGGCCAGTGCCGGGTGCCGTGGGCGTCGGTGGCGAACGTCTCCTGGGTCATGGCCCGTCCCTCAATCATCCAGCGGGCGGGCTTCATCCACCAGCATGATGGGGATGCCGTCGCGGATGGGATAGGCCAGGCGCGCCTGCGGGCTGATCAGTTCCTGGCGCTGGGCGTCATAGCTGAGCGGCCCCTTGGTCAGGGGACAGACCAGGATCTCCAACAGCTTGGGATCGACCTTGGCGGTATCGGACATGGGAAAGGGTCCTTGAAATCGACATCAATGGCGCGCGGTGTCGCCGTCCACCGATTCATGCACCGCCATCTGCACCAATGCCAGCAGCATCGACGCGCGGGCGGCGAAATCCGGCGCCTCCAGTAGGGCCTGCTTCTCCGCCGGCGTGAAGGGGCACAGCATGGCCAGGGACGAGATCAGCTGTTCGTCGGGCGCCGATTCCAGCGCCTGCCAATTGACCGTCAGGTCGCGACGGGTGAAGTAGGGCCGCAACCCCGCCAGCAGGCCGACACGATCGAAGCCGCCGTTGGCCGGCACCGCATAGTCGCCGGCGAAGGGCGACCAGTCGGCCACGACGCGGCGATAGCCGCGCATGGTCGACACCTCCTGCTGGATGCGGAAGCGGCAGAGGCCGGTCAGCGTGATCAGGTACCGGCCGTCGTCGGTTTCGGCGAAGGCCGTCAGCCGGCCGCAGCAGCCGATGCCGGCCAGCGGTGGCTCAACGCCGCCGTCCCCCTCCGCGCCCGGTTCCATGGGCTGGATCATGCCGATGAGCCGGTCGCTGCCCAGACTGTCCTGCACCATGGCCAGGTAGCGCGGCTCGAAGATGTTGAGCGGCAACCGGGCCCTGGGCAGAAGCAGCACCCCCGTCAAGGGGAAGATGGGGATGCTGGCCGGCAACTGGTCGAACGTGGGGGCGAAGGGGGGCATCACACCAGCGGCGTCAGGAGAACAGGATGGAGGAGAGCTTACGCCGACCCGCGATGGCCAGCGGATGCTTAAAGCCCAGCGCCTCGAAAAACTTCACCAACTGCTTGCGGGCCGCCTGCTCGTTCCACTCGCGGTCACGCTTCACGATGTCCAGCAGATGGTCCACCGCCGCCTCCTGCTGCCCGCCGGCGTAAAGCGCCAGGGCAAGGTCATAGCGCGCCTGGTGGTTGTCGGGGTCGGCCGCAACCGCCCGTTCCAGGTCACCCAGCGGGCCCATGTCCGCCGCCTGGCGGGCCAGCTCCATCTGGGTGCGGAGCGCCACGATCTCCGGCGCCTTGGCCAGGGCCGCCGGCGCCTGGTCCAGCATCTCCTGCGCCGTGTCGGCCTGGTCGGCCGCCAGCAGGCAGCGGATCAGGCCGGCGTAGGCGATGGCGTTCTCCGGCTCCTCGCCCAGGACCTCGTTGTACAGGGCGGCGGCGGTCTGGGCATCGCCCGACTCCAGCAGCTGGCCGGCCTCCTCCAGCACGGCGGCGATGTCGGCGGCGCCGGGCACGCCCCCCGCTATCTGCACTAGGCGGTCGATGAACTGCTTCACCTGGCTTTCCGGCAGGGCGCCGGTGAAGCCATCCACCGGGCGGCCCTGGAAGAAGGCGTAGACGGCGGGGATGGACTGGATGCGCAGCTGGCCGGCGATGGCCGGGTTCTGGTCGGTGTCGATCTTGACCAGCTTCACCGCCCCCTTGGCGGCCAGCACGGCCTTCTCGATGATGGGACCCAGGGTCTTGCAGGGGCCGCACCACGGCGCCCAGAAGTCCACCAGCACCGGCACCTCGCGCGAGGCCTCGACGACATCGGCCATGAAGGTGCGGTCGCTGCTGTCCTTGATCAGGCTGGACTTGTCCACCGGGGCGTTGCCGCCGGGGGCGGCACTGGTCGGAAACTGCATGGGTTCTCCATCCCTTCTCAGCCGCGGGACCGCCGCCCCACCCCTGGGGCGCGGCATGGGCCCCGCGCATAGGTCCCTGAAATGATCCCGGGGGGCCGCCGCCGCAAGGGGGATGAACCCCTGGCGTCACCGGCCACCGCGGGTGACCGGTACCTTATAGCCGTCCCGGCACGGGGAAAAAAGCCACCCGATTTTTCCCTGAAAAAAGCGCTTGCATTCGATCCGCACCTGCATATTATCCGCGCTCACCGCCGGGGGGCACTGATCGCAAGGTCAGCGTCGAACGACGGGATGGAGCGCGGGCGTAGCTCAGGGGTAGAGCACAACCTTGCCAAGGTTGGGGTCGAGGGTTCGAATCCCTTCGCCCGCTCCAGTCTTCCTCCGGGAAGATCAAGCGAAAGAAAAGGCCGGGCCGGCAGGTTCGGCCTTTCGCTTTTACGGGGGACATCCCCTGTGAAGGTCAGAGACTGTGGTACGCGGGCGTAGCTCAGGGGTAGAGCACAACCTTGCCAAGGTTGGGGTCGAGGGTTCGAATCCCTTCGCCCGCTCCAGTCTCTTCCAAGACATGGAATCATGACACGGCAGATCGAAGGCGCCCTCCCGGGCGCCTTTCGCGTTTCAGGGCCTTGCGCCACCGGGCCCAGATAGCCGCTCCACCGGATCGGGGAACAGGGCGCGGATGGTTCTGAAGCGCCGGTTCATCACGGGACGGGCCTTGTCCCGGCTGCGGCGTATGGCGTGATCCCGCGCCCCTGGAATAAGACGTCCATGCAAACCGACTGGATGGTTTGTATTTTGGAAACACTCCTGGTATGCTTGGCGGCAAGAACGGGGCCCCGCCCCGATCCCGCGTCCCTTCGACGCCCCCGCCAACAGCCACCCCGGAATCCCGACATGACGATCCGCCGCCCGCATAAGCTCCCCTTCGCCCTGCTGATGCTGACCCTGGCCGCCGGCCTCAGCGGTTGCAGCGGCCTGATCGCCCTGCCGGTGCGGACCGCCAGCGCCGTGGTCAAGGTGGTGCCGGTGGCCGGTAATGTTGTGGCGGCCCCGCTGGACGTTGCCGCCGATGCCATCGACTGACGCCCCTGCTTGCGAAAGCTGCGGCGTGCGGCTGGACGGAAGCGGAGGGCGATGCCCGCGCTGTGCTGAGGCTCTGGCGCGCCATCCACTGGCCGATGCCGCCCTGGTGACCGCCCTGGCGGCGGGCGTCGCCATGCTGGTCATCGCGGCGACCTTCACCCTGACCGATGTGTCGGACCAGCCGAACGGCCGGGGGGCGCTGGGGCATGCCGTCACCAGCGGCGACGCGCTGGTGACGGCGTGGCGGCAACCGGGGCCCCGCTGAAGCGCCCAGGGCGCAGGTCGATGCGGCTAGAACAACCGCCGCCAGTGCAGCACCACCAGGGAAGCCACGATCGTGAAGATCATGACGCCGCAGACCCAGAGGAAGCCGGCGTCATGGCCGCTCCACGGCAATCCGCCCACGTTCATGCCGAAGATGCCGGTGATCAGGTTCACCGGCAGCAGGATGGTGGTGACGATGGACAGGACGTAGAGGTTGCGGTTGGTGGCCTCGCTGAAGCGGTTGGACAGCTCGTCCTGCAACAGCCGGGCGCGCTCCTGCACCAGGTCCAGATCCTGGCTGACACCTTCCAGACGGTCGATCCCCTGGCGCAGGCGGGAGCGATCCTCCCCGCCACACCAGTGGGGCATGCGGCCCAGCGCCACGTTCAAGGCGGTGCGCTGCGGCCCCAGGTGCCGGCGCAGGCGGGCGGAGGTGCGGCGGATGCGGCCCAGCTTCTCCCCCTCATCCTCCAACCGGTCGGCCAGCAGGGCGTCCTCCACGTCATCGACGTCGTCGGCCAGTTCGCTGACCTCCGCCGCCACGGTGTCGGTCAGGTGGAACATCAGGTGGGCGACCAGGTCCACCGCGCTGACGGGCGCCAAGCCCTGGGCGATGGACCGGCGCAGCTGGTCCACCGCCATCAGCGGCTGACGCCGGGCGGTGATCACCAGGCGGGATTCCATGTAGATGCGCAGCTGGCCCAGGCCGCCGGCCGGATCGTCGAAGCGGTGGTGCAGATCGGCCAGCACACCGGTCAGCCCCTCCTCCCCCGCCGGTTCCAGACGGAAATGACTGTCCTGGCCCAGCAGGGCCTGGCGGCCGCCGCGCGGCAGGGTGGGCATGGCCTCGATCCATTGCCGCGCCCGCACGTCCACCAGGTTGAAATGCAGCCAGACCAGGCCGTCCGCCTGGGCCATGGCGGCGGAGATGCCCGGCCAGGGGACAGGCGTCACCGTCCCGCCGCGGATGAGGAACCCGCAGATCAGGCCATGTTCCTCACTGATGTCCGCCGCCGCGCGCGTCGTGCCCATGGCCCCTCCCGCAAAACGGGGCGGTCCCGCCGCCGCCCGGCCTCTGTGATGCCGGGCAAAAACGGCCAACGTCAATGCCCTGATATCTTACCGCTTTGTGACAGCGCGCCCTTTCGGCACGGGCCGGGCGCGCGCGCGGCCCACGGCATAAGGAAAAGCCGCCTTCAGAAGGGCTTGGCGATCACCAGGAACAGGATGCCCACCACCGCCAGCACGATCAAGGCGGGGATGAAGCGGATGAAGGCCGCGCGCCTGTCCTCCTGCCCGTTGGCCAGGCGGCGCAACGCCCCGGCTTGCGCCCCATGCAGGCCGGACAAGGCCGTGACCAGGGCCAGCTTGGCCCACAGCCACCCGGCGGCGGGCAGCCATCCCCCCTTCAGCGCGAGGGTGAGGCCCAGGCCCCAGACCAGCAGGATGGCCGGCCCCGTCACCCAGCGGTGCCAGGCCCGCGCCGCCCGCCAGAACGCCGGGGAAACGGCATCGGCGCTGGGCACGAAGGCCAGCAGCAGGGCGGCGGCCAACAGGCCGGCCACGAAGGTGACGGCGGCGGCGGCGTGCAGCGATTCCAGCCAGAGATAGGGCATGGGGTCGGTTTCCCGGAAGATCAAGAAGAGACGCCCCCTTGATATACCAGCCCATCATCGCGAGCAGGGGGCCACTTTGCCCAAGGCCGACGACCCCGGGAAGAAAGCTCCCCGGGGCCGCACCCTTGTCGCAAGCCAGCCCCTTAGACCTGGGCCAGGCCACCATCGATGAACAGCTCGGCGCCCGCCACATACCGGCTGTCGTCCGACGCCAGGAACAGGACGGCCTTGGCGATCTCCTCCGGCTCGCCCACGCGGCCCAGCGGCACCTGGCTGGCCATGTAGTCCAGCAGTCCCTGCTGTTGGGCGGCATCGGGGCCGGCCAGTTCCACCAGACCTGGCGTGCGGACGGGGCCGGGGCTGATGACGTTGACACGGATGCCGCGTTCCTTCAGGTCCAGGGTCCAACCGCGGGCCAGGCTGCGCACCGCCGCTTTCGACGCGCCGTAGACGCTGAAAGCCGCCGTGCCGGTGCTGCCGGCGATCGAGCCTGTGAGGATGACGGATGCGCCGTCGACCAGCAGGGGCAGCGCCTTCTGCACCGTGAACAGCACGGCCTTCACGTTGCGGCCGAAGATATCGTCGTAATGCTCCTCCGTGATCTGGCCCAGCGGCAGCATGCTGCCGCCGCCGGCGTTGGCGAACAGCACGTCGATGCGCCCGGCCTGGGCCTTGATCTGTTCATAGAGGCGGTTCAGGTCCGCCGGCTTGGCGCTGTCGGCCTGGATGCCCGTGGCGTTGGGCCCGATGGCCGCCACCGCCGCGCGCAGTTCCGCCTCGCGGCGGCCGGTGACGAAGACGCGGGCGCCTTCGGCGGCGAACGCCTGGGCGGTGGCGAAGCCGATGCCGCTGGTGCCGCCGGTGACAACAGCGATCTTACCTTCAAGTTTGCGAGCCATTTCATCTTTCCTTTCAGTGCCTTGGTGACCGCCGCCGCGTCGTGGGCGGCTGATGGGTGAAAGATGTCGCCAAAGCCGTCATTTCAAAATAGAAAGGACTGAAAACTATCGTTGCAGGTTTGATGATGTCGGTTTCGCGATGACCAAGGTGCCGGATTTCGAAGGCCTGGCCATGTTCGCCAAGGTGGCGGAGGAGCGGTCGTACGCCGCCGCCGCCCGCGCCATGGGCGTTTCCGTCGCCACCGTGTCGCGCGGCGTCAGCCGGCTGGAGGACAGGCTGGGCGCCCGCCTGTTCAACCGCACCTCGCGCCGTCTGGCCCTGACCGACGTGGGGGCCGCCCTGGCCGCGCGGGCGTCGCGCCTCTATGCCGAGGCGGAGGCGGTGGAGGACGCGGCGCGGGAGCTGTCCACCCGGCCCCGAGGCGTGGTGCGCCTGGCGGTCCCCATGACCTTCGGGGTGCGCTGGGTGGCACCGCTGATCCCAGCCTTCCTGCGGGAATATCCGGAGATCACCGTCGACCTGCACCTGAGCGACGCGGTGGTGGATCTGATCGGTGAGGGCTTCGACGCCGCCCTGCGCATCGCCGTGCTGCCCGACAGTTCGCTGGTGGCCCGCCAGTTGTGCCCGATCGCGCGGCACATCGTGGCGGCCCCCGCCTACATCAATCGCTATGGCCGGCCCCACCATCCGGGCGAGCTGGCGGCCCATCACTGCCTGGGCTACGCCTACCGCGCCCGGCAGGATGTCTGGCGCCTGGCCACACCGGCGGGGGAGGAGGCGGTGGTGACCCCCACCGGGCCTCTGCGCACCACCAATGCGGAGGCGCTGCTGCCCACCGTGCTGGATGGCTTGGCCATCGCCGAGCTTCCGGAATTCGTGGCCGCCGAGTATCTGGCCGATGGCCGGCTGGTGACCGTGCTGGATGGCTGGTCGCTGCCCCTGGGCGGGCTGTACCTGGTGACGCCGACCACCCGGGCCCGGCCCGCGAAGGTAGAGGCTCTGGCTGATTTCTTCACCGCGCATCTCACCCGCCCCGCCTGGCGGCATTCGCCCGGCCGGCCAGCCAGTGGCCTGGACTGATACCTGCCGTGGCAAAGTCGCTCTACAGTCCGGCCGCGTGCGGCATTAGGGTCGCCGTCCCATGAGGACAAGCGCCATGACACCCCGCCTATACCTGACCTTCCCCTTGATGGCCGTGCTGATCTGGACCGGCAACAACCTGGTGACCCGGGCCTCGGCCGGCGCCATCCCGCCCAGCGTCATCGCCTTCGACCGCTGGTTCCTGGCGTTCGTGCTGCTGACGCCGTTCTGCCTGCGGGGCAGCTGGGCGCGGCGGGCGGTCATCCGCCGGCACCTGCCCCAGATCGTCGTTCTGGGCCTACTGGGTATGGCGCTGTACCAGGGGTTGGCCTACTACGCGGCGGCCAGCACCAGCGCCACCAACATCGGCATCTTCGTGGCGCTGGTGCCCTTGCTGACCCTGGGTATCAGCGCCGTGTGGCTGCGGCAGCGGCATGGCCCCCTGGCCGTGGTCGGCGGGCTGGTGTCACTGGCCGGCATCCTGTTCGTGCTGGGCCAGGGCGATTATGGCCGCCTGTGGTCCCACGGCGTGGGCCGGGGCGACGCCCTCATGCTGGGTGCCTGCCTCGCCTACGCGGCCTATGGCGTCTGCCTGAAGCGCTGGCCCCTGCCCCTGCCGGTGTGGACATCGCTCTATGCCCAGGTGGCGGCGGGCCTGGTCTTCCTGCTGCCGGGCTATCTCATGGCGCCATCGGCACCGGCCACGCCCGCCACCATCGCCATGGTGGCGTATGCCGGCATCCCGACCTCCATCCTGGCGCCGGTGCTGTGGATGCAGGGGGTGAAGCATCTGGGACCGGGGCGCACCGCCATCTTCATGAACCTGCTGCCCATCACCACCGCCGTGCTGGCCGCCCTGCTGCTGGGCGAGGTGCTGCACCCCTACCATCTGGTGGGTGGCGGCCTGGTGGTGCTGGGCATCGCGTTGGCCCAGCGGCCCGCGCGGCCCCGGCCAGCCGCCGAAGCTTGATGCCAACGGTATGAGACATGCCTCATACCGCTGTAGGACGCGACCGCGTCCGCCGGAGTTTTCCGGGGAACGCCAGCAAACTGGAAAACGAGGACAAGCCAAGCCGCCGGACGCCGGCGCCCGGCGGTTGAGGGCGTCACTGTACGGTATACAGGCGGATGAGGGCCGAGACGTTGTCCGCCCCGAAGCCGGCCTCCGCCGCGCGTTCCAGCACCCCCAGGGTCGCATCCGCCACCGGGGTGTCGGCCTTGACCGCGTCCGCCCCGTGCGTCGCGTAGCGGAAGTCCTTGGCCATCAGGTCAACGGGGAACCGCACGGCGAAGTCGCCGGCCAGCATCATGCGGGCATAGTTGGCGGCGGCCGGGCTGGCCACGGGCAGGGTCGCCAGGATGTCCAGGGCGGCGGGCCCGTCGAACCCGGCCTTGCCCAGGAAGCCCATCATCTCCGCCCAGGCGGCCAGCTGGATGCCCAGCAGGCTATTCACCGCCAGCTTCAGCACCGCACCCCGCCCCACGGGCCCGACATGGTGGATGGCCGATGCCAAGGGGGCGAGCGCCGGCTGGGCCTGGGCGTAGGCCACCGCGTCACCGCCGGCCAGGATGATCAGCTTGCCCTCCTGCGCCTGGGGCAGGGAGCCCACTACCGGCGCCTCCAGAAAGGCGGCGCCCGCGCCGGTCACCGCCGCCACCATCTCCCCCGCCCAGGCGGGGGAGATGGTGCTGCACTCGATGGCCAGCGCGCCGGGGGCGAGGCCGGCCAGGGCGCCGGTCTCCCCATCCAGCCAGACGGCGCGGGACGCGATGTCGTCGGCCACCATGGCGAGGACGAATTCCGCCCCCTCCGCCGCCGCGCGCGGGCTGGGGGCGGCCGTGGCCCCCTGTGCCACCAGGCCCGCCACCGGGCCGGGGGAGCGGTTCCACACCGTGACGGCGTGGCCCGCCTTGATCAGGTTCGCGGCCATGCGGGCGCCCATCCCGCCCAGGCCCAGGAATGCGATCTTGCTCATGCCCTCATGCTCCCTGACGGCTCACCACGGGACGGTCTGGCCCTGATAATCCAGGTACTGCAGGCCAGACTTGCCGGCCTGGGCGGTCACCACGTCGACCACGCGGGGGATGCTGTCGGAAATGTCCAGCATGGCCGCCGGCCCGCCCATGTCGGTGCGCACCCAGCCGGGCGCGATCACCAGCAGGGTGCGGCCGCCGGCCGGCTGGCGGGCGGCGTAGGAGCGCATCAGGGTGTTCACCGCCGCCTTGCTGGCGCGATAGACCTCCCACCCGCCGCCGACGTTGTTGGCGACGCTGCCCAGGCCCGAGGACATGACGGCGATGGTGCCCTTGGGGGTCACCAGGCCGCCCAGCTCCTCGACACAGCGCAGGGGCGCCAGGGCGTTGGTCACCATCACCCGGTTGAATTCCTCCGTCGACACCTGGCCGATCGTCTCCGCCGGGTCGTTGGTGACGCCGGCGTTGACGAACAGGACATCGACCCGGCGGCCGGCCAGGCGCTGGCGCAGGGCCGCGATCTGGTCGGCATGGACGATGTCGACCGTCTCCACCGTCAGGCGGCCCTGGGACGCCTCGGCGGCCCGGTGCAGCGCCCCCGGCGGCGAGTCGGGACGCACGGTGCCGATGACCTGCCAGCCCCGCGCCAGATATTCCTGGGCCAGCGCCAGGCCCAGGCCACGGGAGGCGCCGATGATGACGGCGGTGGGGGTGGATGACTGTGCCGATTGCGTCATGGGGGAACCCTCTTCTGCTGGGGTGCCGGCCGCCCCGGTAAAGGCCGGGGTCGGACCGTGGGTGGCTTTGGCGGGTGGGCCGCTGCCTGATATGGGGCTGGCCCGGCGAAAGTCAGCGGCCCCGCGACAAACTTGGCAGCCGCATAGCATGTGCGGTGGGAGGCTTGACCCTATTTTACCCGGGTATTATAAGGTCGAGATATTACCCGGGTAAAATAGGTGGGTCATGCAGGGACAGGACAGGAAGGCGGCCATCGCCGATTACAAGAAGCGGGAGGGGGAGCCCGGCATCTACGCCCTGCGTTGCGCCGCCCTGCCCGGCACCGTCTGGGTGGGACCCACGCCGACCCTGGACACCATCCAGAACCGGCTGTGGTTCAGCCTGCGCCACGGCGGCCATACCCACCGGGGCCTGCAGGCCGCCTGGACCGCCCACGGTGCCGCCACCTTCAGCTTCGAGGTGCTGGAACGGCTGGAACCGGAGGAGAGCGCCTATCTGGCCCGCGCCCAGCTGAAGGACCGCGCCGCCCACTGGCGGGCGGCGCTGAACGCGGAGGCTATCTAGGCTTCCCCACCTCCCAGAACGGGGTGTCCACGCCCTGGTTCCACAGCGCCTCGAAGTCAGCTTTCAGAATGGGGTGAACCACACTCATTCCGATGATTTCCTCGAAGGAACTGTCGAGCAGGGAGGGACAAGAAGCTCCCCACTGTTCTTCAAGGGACACGCTGTTCCGTTCGATCTTACCGTCCGTGAACACTTCGACCCAGCGAAGGACATTGTCCCCGTCTCTGTCCACCTCATAGAGCATCCATTCCGGAAAGCCCTCGGGAACAACCTCCTCTGGCCACCGGCCGCGGAAGTAGCTCAGTTGGCCCGCGGCCATGCCCTCACCCCGGCCGCTTGGGGATGTCCAGGCCGCGCTGCACGGCGGGGCGGGCGAGGCCCCGTTCCAGCCAGGCGGGCACGTGGGTCAGGCTGGCGTAATCCACCAGGTCGCCGGCGCCGTAGAAGCCGACGAAACCGCGCACCCACCCCAGCGTGGCGATATCGGCGATGGTGTAGTCATCGCCCATGATCCACCGCCGGCCGGCCAGACGGCCCTCCAGCACGCCCAACAGGCGCTTGGACTCGTCGACGTAGCGCTTCAACGGACGCTTGTCCTCATAGTCCTTGCCGGCGAATTTGTGGAAGAAGCCGACCTGGCCGAACATGGGGCCGATGGCCGCCATCTGGAAGAACACCCACTGCAGCGTCTCATAGCGCGCGGTGGCGCCGGCCGGGATGAACTTGCCCGTCTTTTCCGCCAGATAGACCAGGATGGCGCCCGATTCGAACAGGGCGATGGGGGCGCCCTCCGGCCCGTTGGGGTCGATGATGGCGGGGATCTTGCCGTTGGGGTTCAACGACAGATATTCCGGCGTCCAGGTCTCGTTCTGGCCGATGTTGATGGCGTGCGGCTCATAGGCCAGGCCGGTTTCCTCCAGCATGATGGAAACCTTCACGCCGTTGGGCGTGGGCACGGAATAGAGCTGGATGCGGTCGGGATGCTGGGCCGGCCAGCGCGTGGTGATGGGGAAGGCGGACAGGTCGGTCATCGGGCTTCTCATCGTTGGGGACCTGGATTGAAGCCCCATTCCAGCGGGCGCATCAACCACACGGGTCACAGCAAAATAAAAAAGGGGCGGATCGCCAACGACCCGCCCCGTTTCCGTCAAACCCCTGTGCCGGCCGCTTACTTGGCCTGCACGACGTCCACCACCTTGGCGTCGGGCTCGCTCCAGCCCTTGCCGCCGGTATGGGTCAGGCTGTGGGTGGCCTCGCTCCAGCTCAGCTGGGTGACCGTGCCACCACCCTGTTCGTAGGCATAGGTGAAGCCGTCGTCCTGGAACAGGGTGAAGTGGCCGTCGGCACCGGGATAGACCTTGACCTTGGCGATGGTCTGCTTCTGGTGGGTGTTCTCGATGGGGGAGCCCAGCGGCAGGATGGAGCCCGCCTTGACGAACACCGGGATGCGGTCGATGGGGGCGGCCACCGTTACCGTCTGGCCGCCGGTGTAGCGCTTGTCCGTCCAGAAATCGTACCAGTCGCTGCCGGCCGGCAGATAGACCTGACGGGTGGTCGCCCCCTGTTCCGTCACCGGGGTCACCAGCAGGGCCGGGCCGAACATGTATTCGTCCCGCATGTCGGTCACGGCCGGATCGTTGGGGAAGTCCAGCGGCAGGGCCCGCAGGAAGGGCGCGCCGGTCTGATAGGTCTTGTAGCCCAGGGAGTAGATGTACGGGATCAGCTGGTAGCGCAGCTTCACGTACTTTTCCAAAATGGCCTGGGCGTCGGGACCGTAGGACCAGATCTCATTGGCCGGGCGGCTGCCGTGGGTGCGCAGCACCGGCAGGAAGGTCGCGTACTGGAACCAGCGGGTATACAGCTCCGGATAGTCGTCGTAGCCGCCGACCACGCCGCGCGCCGGCGTCGGGTCCAGCAGCGGCGCCTTGGCCGGCTTGTGCTCGCCCGGCAGGTACTGCCAGCCGCCGGTGTCGTTGCTCCAGTAGGTGATGCCGCTGGCGGCGAAGTCCAGGCCTGTGGGCACCTGGCGCTTGAAGGCGTCCCAGGTGGGGGTGATATCGGACGACCAGACGATGGCGCCGTTGCGCTGCACCCCCAGATAGGCGTCGCGCGACAGGATGACCGTGCGCTTGTCCTTGAAGTCGCGGCGGAAGCCGTCATAGAGCGCGCCGGTGTGGAAAAGCGGATAGACGTTGAAGTACTTCGTGCCCGGCCCGATGTGCAGATAGCTGCCATTGGGCGGCAAGTCCGGCTCCGTCTCATCCGACCACAGGCTGTCGAAGCCCTGGCTCAGGATGTTGTCGCGGATGGTGTTCCAGTACCATTTGGCGGCGTCGGGGTTGGTGGTGTCGATGTCCGACCCGGCCTTGTCATAGGGCAGGCCATCGGTGGGCGTGCCGTCGGCCTGGCTCAGGAACCAGCCCTTCTTCTTCAGCATGTCGTAATAGCGGCCATCGGCGGTGAAGCGCGGCCACACGCTGATCATGGTCTCGAAGCCCATGTCGTGCAGCTGCTTGTTCATGGCCTTGGGGTCCGGCCACAGCTCCGGCACGAAATCGAACTGGCCCATGATGGTGTAATAGAACCAGTCCACCACCAGCACGTCGGCCGGAATGTGCCGCTCGCGATAGCCCTTGGCCACGTCCAGCACTTCCTGCTGCGAGCGGTAGCGCTGCTTGGACTGGATATAGCCGTAGGCCGACTTGGGCAGCATGGGCGTGACGCCGGTCAGCTGGCGGTATCCGGCATAGATTTCATCCGGCGTCTTGCCGGAGATGACGAAGAAGGAAACGCGGTCGCCCACCTCGGACGTCCAGCGGGTGACCTCGTTGAAGCCCGGCTCGATGGTCGTCTTCGACGGGTTGTCCCACAGGATGCCGTAGCCGTAGTTGGTGATCATGAAGGGCACGCAGGTGCTCTGCCCCCCCGGCGCGTTGTAGTCGTTCCAGCAGCGGACGACATGGCCGCGATGATCCAGGTAGCCTTCCTGGTTCTGGCCCAGGCCGTAGTAATGCTCATCATCCGGCGAGGCGAAGACGCCATTCACCGTGTAGAACTGATCATCCGTGGGCCGGCGGTCGTGCAGCAGCTGGCTGTTGCCATCCTTGAAATTGGGGATGCCCATGGACCAGCCGGTGAAGTCCAGGATGGTCTTGCCCGACGCGTCCTTGAAGGTGACGTGGGCGCCGTTGGTGGTGCCACCGAAATAGCGGCCGATGTCCACGGCGGTCTGCTGCGGCGGCACGGCATGCGGGCTGGGGTGCCAGCCGACGATGGTGGCCGACATCTGGCCGGACTTCAGCACGGTGTCGCCGCGCTCATCCTTCGTCTCGGTCCAGCCGGTGGCATTGGCGCCGGGAATGACGCCATAGCCCGGGCCGGCCAGGGCCGCGTCCTTCTTCAGGCTGACGGTGACGCGGACGATGTTGGGGCCGTAGGGCTCCACCACCAGGGTCTGTTCCTGGGTCTTGTTGGATTGGTCGACGACCACCGGCGACTTCAAGGTGTCGGCTGACACCGGTCCGGCCAGCATCGCCGCCGCGGCGCCCAGGGTGGCGGCCAGCGCCAGGCCGACATGGCGGCGACCGGCATGTTTTTGAGTGGCGCCCATAACCGGCCGCCCGCGCGTCTTCATGGTGTTCCCCCTGAAGGTTTTTTTTAAGGCAGATACATATAAATCATATGATAGCGGTACCATCTGTCATACCCGCCGCAGGGTCAACCCGAAAACACCCGGGCCGAAAACACCCCGGCGCCCGCGCCCTGGGGACCGCGCCCTGGGGACCGCGCCCTGGGGACCGCATCGTTCCCGGCGCGCAACAGTCCGTGCCGATGCCGCAGGCTACCGCCACACCGCGTGTCGCCCTAAATGTAAGACGATGCGGGCGTGCCGGACAGCGCCCCGGAAGGATCGTCCCCCCATGACCACGCCCATGACCACGCCCGCAAACAGCCTGAAGACCCTGACGGGCCTGCATGCCGCCTATCGCGACGACATCGCTGATTTGGTGACCCGCCGCCCCCTGCCGGGTCCCGCCCTGCCGCAGCTGAGTCCCTTCCTGTTCCTGAACCACCACGGGCCGCAGGTCTATCCGCCGCACAACCGGGGCCTGCCCTTCGGCCCCCATCCCCACCGCGGGTTCGAGACGGTGACCTTCATCCTGGACGGGGAACTGACCCACGCGGACAGCGCCGGCCATGAAAGCGTTATCAAGGCCGGCGGCGTGCAGTGGATGACCGCCGGGCGCGGCGTCGTGCATTCCGAACTGTCCCCGGCCGACTTCCGCCGCCGGGGCGGGCCGATGGAGATCCTGCAATTGTGGGTGAACCTGCCGGCCCGGCTGAAGTTCAGCGATCCCGGCTATACCGGCCTGCAGCGGGACGCCATCCCCGCCCTGCCCACGCCGGGCGGCACCGTCAACCTGATCGCCGGGTCCTGGGGCGGCGCGACCGGGCCCATCCGGTCACTGACCGGCATCTTCATGACCACCGTGACGCTGGCCCCCGGCGGCACCGTGCGCTTCGACGGGGCGGAGGGCCGCACCGTCTTCCTCTATGTCGTGCGCGGCGCCATCGCCGTGGGGGGCGGCACCGCCCCCGCCCACCAGCTGGTGGAACTGAGCCTGGAGGGCGACGCGGTGGAGATCACCGCCACCGATGACGCCGTGCTGCTGTTCGGCCATGGCGCCCCCATCGCCGAACCGGTGGTGGCCCACGGCCCCTTCGTCATGAACACGCGCGAAGAGATCATCGCCGCCATCCGCGACTATCAGGCCGGGCTTTTCAGCTGACGGTCAGGCCTGGTCCACCGGCCGGTGGGGATTGTGGAAAATGGCCTCCACCGGCAGATCGAACAGCGCGGCGATGCGGTAGGCCAAATCCAGGGATGGGTCGTGCTTCTCCGTCTCCAGGGCGTTGACCGCCTGGCGGGACACCCCCAGCCGTTCCCCCAGGTCGTTTTGCGTCCAGGCGCGCTCGGCCCGCAGCACTTTCAGGGTGTTGCGCATCAGTGGCTGGTCCGAATGAAGGGGGAGACCAGGCAGAAGGCCACCCAGAAGACGGCATAGACCATGAAGCCCGGCATGTGTTCCACCTGCGCGAAGGTCTCCATGAAACCCCAGGTACTGGCGACGATAAAGGCCAGGCAGGCGGCGATGATGAAACGCCTGGCCAACAACGCCCGCATGAATTCGTCCACCTGGGCCATCAGCCGCAGCGTCGCCCACAGCTGGACGGCGATGCAGAGCGCCGGCACCAGGATGGCCCCCCACAACACCGGCCCGCTCAACTGCGGCTGGCCCCAGCTGATGGCCTTGATGGACAGGACGTAGAAGGCTGCGGAGACGGCGGAGGTGACGAGGTAGCGCCGCGTGGCGGGCGGAAAGAGGCCGGCGAAGGACATGATGTCATGATCTCCTGACGTTTTGTCAGGTAAACATGACACACGGGCGATGTCAGGTCAACCTGACTTTCAGAGCAGGCCGCCGGTCACGACCCAATACCGGATCGCGGCTCAGCCATGCGCCCCAGGGCTGAGCCTCCCCTTCGGTATAGGGACGCCCGTAAGGAAGCCTTAAGGATGAACCCGTTAATATCCAGACATGGCAGACGGGAAAAGACTCCGGCCCCGCCCTTGGACGGTCGTGCTAGTCTTAATTTCCCGCCCGGTTTTTGCCTTTCAACCGTTGCCACCCCATTCACCCGCCCGCCGGCCGCAGGACGGCCCACAGGAAGCTGCCCCGGATGCTCCGCGACGCCGACCTCCCACCCCATGACCGCCGCCGCAGCGCGCTGCGGGGTTTGCTGGGTGGCGCCATGCTGGCGCTGGCGGCCGTGACGGCACTGCCGCCAGCGCCAGCATGGGCCGGCGAAGGGGGCGGGGGCCAGAAGTCGGAGGACCCGGAGGTCCTGCGCAAGATCAAGATGAACCCCATGCTGCTGCCGGGAAAGGACCGCTTCTCCTACGTCCGGCTGCAGGTGATGCTGGTGGTGCGCATGAGCAAGCACCTGAACGAGGAAGTGGACACCGTCACCAACCTCAAGCCCCGCATCAACGGCGAACTGACCGAAGCCTTGACCGTCGACCACGTGAGCCGCCGCAGCCTGAGCACCGCCGACGTCCAGGCCCTGAAGGGCCGCATCATGGAGGTGGCGAACGAGGCCGTGGGCAAGCCCCTGGTGGATGAGGTCCTGATCGTCAGCCTGCTGGTCGGCTGACCGGCCGCCAGCCCCCGCTTTTCGCACAGCGGGATCTGCACGCCCCGGGGCTGTGCAAGCCGCCCAAACCTGCTATAACCCGCCCCGGCGTCTCCGTAGCTCAGCAGGATAGAGCACAGGATTCCTAATCCTGGGGCCGTGGGTTCGAATCCCGCCGGGGACACCATTCCCCCCTCAAAATCTCCGTCGCTTATCCCCAGACGATCGACTGATCGTCGACTGGGAAGTCCCATAAGGGCAGTGGCGGCCTTCACCGACACCGGATCGTCACCTCGCCAGACTTCTTCCTGGAAGCCTCGCATCGCTCAACCTTGTTCTTCAGTTCTACGTCGGTGGCGGCACCGCTGGCGTACTTGCATCGGATGGTCGCGGTCCGTCCTTCATTGTAAGCATTGCCCAACAAGAAGGTGTCGACGCCCTTCGGTCCCTGATCGGGAACCAGATAGGCCCCGTCCTCCGGCTTGCCGTCGAACACATCAAGGCTGCGGACCATATCGCCAGGCTTTGCCGGGCAGATCCCGGGCGATTGGGCGCATGCCGCCGTCAGGGGCAGACTACCCAGGAGAGCGGCCAGGAGAAGGCGCTTCAACATGTCATGGCTCGACAACGAAGAAGCCCTCCCCCCGGTTGGAAACACCGCCGCCGTTCCAACGGATCAACCGTGGCCCGATCGCCTTCGGCGCTGTACCCGTAACCCATTGATCATAGACATGAATGCCGTGGGCGTCCTGGCGCTCGTATATCGCCGCATGCCCGTAGTATCGATCGTGCGCATCGAACGTGGCGATCACCGTTCCTGGGACAATGGTCGCGTTGTCCTTGACCGCCGCCCCCTTCCGCCAGGCTGCCGTGCCAACCGGTAAAGACGGGCAGACCCGGGTAACATAAGACACACACTGACCGCAGAAGTCCGGATTGTGCCGCGTTCCTTCCGGCGGCTCAGTGTCGTACGGGCCCAACGCGGAGGTTCGTGTGCACACCCATTTCCCGGCAGGGGCTTGCGGGTAGGCGGTGTAGCCGATGGCGACGAAAGGCATGTAGAATCGCTCCGAAGCGAAGCCTTCCCGCATGCGACCCAAGCAATCGCGTCGCCGAGGGTATCGCATCCGACAAAGGCCCCCTGTCTGATTGCATGAGGATTGGTCGGAATTCAGGCGCGGCAATGGCCGTTATAAAAAATTCTTCCCGCCAAATCGCCGCCGATCGGTCAGCACGAGGGGCGGGAGCGTCCCCGCCCCAAAGCCTGAGATCTTACCCCCTCACTTCAGATTATCGATCGCCACCGCCGGCAGCGCGTCCGCCGGCGTGAAGCCGAAGATGCGGCCGTAGAAGTACAGCTCCGCCTCCTGCGCGCGGATGATGCTGTCGGCCTTGCGAAAGCCATGCTGCTCCCCCTCGAACTCGATATAGGCGACGGGAACGCCCCGGGATTTGAGGGCGGCGACGATGCCGCGCGACTGCGCGGGCGGCACCACCGCGTCCTCCGCCCCCTGGAAGGTGATCAGCGGGGCGGAGAAGCCGTCGAGGTGGTGCAGGGGGCTGCGGGCGTCATAGACGGCCTTGCCCGCCGGGTAGGGGGCCACCAGGCTGTCGAGGTAGCGGCTTTCGAATTTGTGGGTGTCCTTGGCCAGGGATTCCATGTCCGACACGCCATAGTAGTTGGCGCCGGCCTTGAACACCTGCGTGAAGGCCAGCGCCGCCAGGGTGGTGTAGCCGCCGGCACTGCCGCCCCGGATGGCGGCGCGTGACGCGTCGGCCAGGCCGGCCTTGTCCAGATAGGCCACCACCGCCGTGGCGTCCTGCACATCGGTGATGCCCCAATTGCCGCGCAGGCGGTTGCGATAGGCCCGGCCATAGCCGGTGCTGCCGCCATAGTTCACATCCACCACGGCGAAGCCGCGGCTGGTCCAGTATTGGATGTTGAGATCCAGCGCCGGCCGGCTGGCGCTGGTGGGGCCGCCGTGCACCTTGACCAGCAGGGGCGGCTTCTCCCCCGTCGGCGCCTGGAAGCCGGGGTTGGCGGGGGCGTAGTAGAAGGCGTGGGCCCTACGCGCCGTGCCGTCCGGGCCGGCGGCGGTGGGGAATTCGATGGGCTTGGCCCGCGACACCAGGCCGGCGTCCAGGCTTTCCGGCGCCGGGCGGCGCAACACGGTGTGGGCGCCGGTCGCAAGGTCGACGCTGATGACCGCCGGCGTCTGGTCGGCGGCATAGGCCATCGTCACCGCCTTGCCCGCCGCCAGCTTCACCCCGCCATAGGCGACGAAGGGCAGGGGCAGGTCGCGCAGGGCGCCGGTCTTCAGGTCCACCACCGCCAGGGTGTCCACCCCGGCGCTGCCATAGCGGGCCACGGCGTGGCCATCGCCGGTCAGCGCGTAGTTGGACTGGCCCAGGTTCCACAAGGGGCCGCCGAATTCCGCCGCCTTGCGCGTGACCGCGCGCACCGCCCCGTTGGACCAGGCGTGGAGGTTCCACCAGTCGCTCCGGTCGGAGAGGAAGTAGAGCGTGCCGTCGGCATCCCACTGCGGCTCCATCACCGATTCGTCATGGCCGCCGGCCACCACGGTCAGGTCCGTGAGGCCCCCGGGCGTGACGGTGGCGACATAGAGGGTGGTGGTGTCCCACGGCATGTTGGGGTGGGACCAGGCGATCCAGGCCAGGCGCTTGCCGTCCGGGCTGGGGCGCGGATAGGCCACGAAGTCGCTGTCGCCGAACAGCACCGTGCCGGCGTCGCCGGGCTTGTCCACCGCCAGGGAGACGAGGGCGTTCTTGGCCTCACCCGGCGCGTTGTGGTCCTCGCGCACGCAATAGAGGTGGCCGGGCGCGCCGGCGACACAGTCGGCGTAGCGATAGCCGGGGGGCGTCAGCGCCACCGGCGCGCCACCGGCGACCGGTGCCGTGTACAGGCGCTGGTCGCTGAAGTTGCTGAAATACATCCGGCCGCCGGACACCAGCAGGGCGCCGCCGCCATATTCATGGACGCGGGTGCGGACGTTGACCTCCGGCCCGGTCAGCTCGCGGACACCGCCGGCGCCGTCAGGGGTGACGACGGCGTAGCGGCCCTTCTCGGCCGGCCGGCTTTCCAGCCAGTAGGGCGCGCCGCCGTCCACCACCAGGTCGCCCAGGCGGATTTCGCTGCCGGCCAGCCGCGCGGCGGTGATGGGCGAGGCCCAGGTGCCGTAGGGGGCGGTGGTGGTTTGCACGGTTTTCGTTTCGGCGGCGGTCACGTCGGTCATCCCCATCACCCATCCCATCAGCAGCGCCGCCGTCGCGGCCCGTTTCAGCCCCATGCCCCCTGTCCCCATATGTCCGCCCCCATCCGCCTGATTTTTCAAGGAATGCCCCCGCATTGCCCACCAGTGTGCCCGAAGCGGCATCGCGGCGCCAACGCCCGATGCGGGGGCCCCATGCGGGCGGGGCGGCTTGACGGCAAGGCCGCGGGAGCCGATCTAGGCCCTTGTTCCACCCTTTCATCACGTCGCCGGGGAGTAGGCTCCATGGCCATCGCCGTCCGCCAGCCTTCGATCCTCCCGGCCAACGATCGCAAGCAGCCCATCCGCTCCTCCTCCGGCCTGGTCGAGGCCGGCCTGGCCGACGCCGCCGCCCTGCCGATGCTGGAACGGGTGGCGGCCAGCTTCGCCGTTTCCGTCACCGACCAGATGGCGGGACTGATCGACCCCACCGACCCGCACGACCCCGTGGCCCGCCAGTTCGTGCCCACGGGGGATGAGCTGGTGACCACGCCCGGGGAACTGGATGACCCCATCGGCGACGGGCCGTACAGCCCGGTGAAGGGCATCGTCCATCGCTATCACGACCGCGTGCTGCTGAAGGCCGTCAACGTCTGCCCGGTCTATTGCCGCTTCTGCTTCCGCCGCGAGATGGTGGGGCCGGGCAGCGAAACCCTGGACGGCGCGGAACTGGACGCCGCCATCGCCTATATCGCCGCCCATGACGAGGTGTGGGAGGTCATCCTGACCGGGGGCGACCCCCTGATCCTGTCGCCCCGCCGCCTGGCCGACATCGTCACCCGCCTGGACGCCATCCCCCATGTCGGCATCGTCCGCTTCCACACCCGTGTGCCGGTGGTGGACCCCGACCGGGTGACGCCGGAACTGGTGGCCGCCCTGAAAGGCCGCCGCGTCACCAGCTGGCTGATGCTGCACGCCAATCATTGGCGCGAGTTGAACGACACCGCCCGCGCCGCCATCGCCCGCCTGGTGGATGCCGGCATCCCGCTGCTGTCGCAGACCGTGCTGCTGAAGGGCGTCAACGACGATGTCGAGACCCTGACCCGCACCTTCCGGGCGTTGGTTCAGGCGCGGGTGAAACCGCACTATCTGCACCAGGGCGATCTGGCCAAGGGCACAGGCCATTTCCGCACCACGATCCAGCGCGGCCGCGCCCTGATGAAGGCCCTGCGCGGCGACGTCTCCGGCCTGTGCCAGCCGACCTATGTGCTGGACATCCCCGGCGGGCACGGCAAGGTGCCCCTGACCGCCGACTACCTGGCGCCCGACGGCGACGGTGGCTGGACCGTCACCGACCCGCGCGGCGGCCGGCACGCCTATAGCGAAGAAGTGGAATAAGCCAGCGGCCCGGGGGCACTCGGGCCGGCATCGCCCTCACGCCCCTTCCGGCGGCTGGGGCTGGGTGCGTTCCGGCAGCACCATGCGCACCGCCGTGCCGAAGCGCCGCACGGCGTGGAAGGCGCGGGAGTGGAAGTGGCGGCGCACCAGCACGACGATCACCAGGGTGGTTGAGGCCATGAAGGCCAGCGGGTGGACGAACCAGCCCAGCGCGGCGAAGCCGAAGTAATAGGCGCGCACCCCGGCATTGAAGCTCTGCACCGCCAGGGACAGGAGCGCCGCCGCGGCGTCCGCCGCCTCCTCCACATCCACGTTGGGTGGGTGGTTGGTGGCGTCCGGCATGGCGCCGATCAGGGCGCAGGTATAGTTGTACTGCCGCACCGCCCAAGTGAACTGGAAGAAGGCGTAGACCAACACGCCCAGCAGCAGGAACAGCTTCACCTCCACCAGGGCGCCCGAGGCCGTGCTGGTGACGTGCATCTTTTCCACCAGCGCCGCCAGCCGGTCGGCGTTCACCAGGGCGCTAAGGTCGCCGGCGATCAGCAGCACGGTGGTGGAGGCGAAGAACGACACGCTCTGGATCAGATGGCCCAGCAACTGGCCATCCAGCAGGCGGGTATCGCGCGCCTGCATGTTGCGCATCCACACCTCGCGCACCGTGCGCATGTGCAGGTTCAGGCTGGCCGGCGCGCCCGGCAGGCGGAAGACGACGTTATAGCCACCCCACAACACGAAGAAGGTGACGATCGCCAGCAGGTCCAGCGGGGCCAGGTCGAAGGGCATGGGAGCAGGGCTGTTTTCAGGCGGAGGCGGGAACGGGGGCCATCATGCCCTGCCGCCGCCCGCCAGGCGAGAGGGTTCAGGCGGGCGCGTCGGCCTGACGCTCCGGCGCCGCGTCGGCGAAGGCCGGCAGGGCGGACGCGGCGGCGTCGATGGCCACCAGGGTGGGGCAGGCGCCGAGGTCGGCGTTGAAGCGGCGGGCATTGAACATCTGCGGCACCAGCACCAGGTCGGCCAGGCCCGGCGTGTCGCCAAAGCAGAAGCGGCCCGCGTGGGGCTTCACCATCGCCTCCACCGCCGCCAGGCCGGTTTCCATCCAGTGGCGTACCCAGCGGCCGGCCCGCTCCTCATCCACGCCCATCTCACCCTTCAGGTATTTCTGGACCCGCAGGTTGTTGAGGGGATGGATGTCGCAGGCGATGGCCAGGGCCACGGCGCGGGCCTGGGCCCGGGCGATGGGGTCGGTCGGCAGCAGGGCGGGGGTGGGATGGACCTCCTCCAGATACTCCACGATGGCCAGCGACTGGGTCAGCAGGTGCCGGCTCCCACCGACAGCGTCGTCGATCACCGCCAGGGTGGGCAACTGGCCCTGCGGGTTGAGTTCCAGATAGCCGGGCTTCAACTGCTCCCCGCCATCGCGCAGCAGGTGCACCGGCACCTGCTCGGCGGTCAGGCCCTTCAGGTTCAGGGCGATGCGCACGCGGTAGGCGGCGGAGGAGCGGAAGTAGGTGTAGAGCGCCAGTGTCGACATGGGGATCAGGCGGGTCCTTGAGGGGCGGTCAGGGAAGGGGAACGGGAATGGGCTCCGGGGTCGCCGGCTGCGCCCGGTACGGCGCCACCGTCTGTTCGATGGCGCCGAAGATGCTGGCGCCCTGGGCGTCGCGCATCTCGATGCGCACGGTGTCGCCGAAGCGCAGGAAGGGCGTCGTGGCCTGGCCCTGCCGCAGCGTTTCCACCGTCCGCACCTCCGCCAGGCAGGAATAACCCACGCCGCCCTGGGAGATAGGCAGGCCGGGGCCGCCATCCGGCCCCCGGTTGGACACGGTGCCGGAGCCGATGATGGTGCCGGCCGAAAGCGGCCGGGTGCGGGCGGCATGCGCGATCAGCTGGCCGAAATCGAAGGTCATGTCGACGCCGGCGTTGGGCCGGCCGAACGGCTGGCCATTGATGGATGACAGCAGGTCCAGGTGCAGCTTGCCCTCACGCCAGGCGTCGCCCAGGGCGTCCGGCGTCACCGCCACGGGGGAGAAGGCGCTGGACGGCTTGGACTGGAAGAAGCCGAAGCCCTTGGCCAGTTCCGCCGGGATCAGGCCGCGCAGCGACACGTCGTTGACCAGCATGACCAGGCGGACCAGGCCGCGCGCATCCGCCGCCGACACGCCCATGGGCACGTCGCCGGTGATCACCGCCACCTCCCCCTCCAGGTCGATGCCCCAGGCCTCGTCCGCCGCCAGGATGGGATCGCGCGGGCCAAGAAGGCTGTCGGAGCCGCCCTGGTACATCAGCGGGTCGGTCCAGAAGCTGGGCGGCATGTCGGCGCCCCGCGCCTTGCGCACCAGTTCCACATGGTTGACATAGGCCGAGCCGTCGGCCCATTGGAACGCGCGCGGCAGGGGGGCGGCGCAGGCCGACTCGACGAAGGCCTCGAACGGGGTCACGCCCGCGTCCAATTCCGCCGCCACCTCGGCCAGGCGGGGCGCCACCTCCGCCCAGTGATCCAGCGCCTGTTGCAGCGTGGCGGCGATGCCGGGCACGGCGCGGCAGCGGGTGAGATCGGATGAGACGACGACCAGGATGCCGTCACGGCCCACCTGGGCCCGCACGGCGGCGTCCAGCGTCTGGTCCAGCGATTTCAGGGTTGCCAGCTTCATGAGGGAGGAGCCTTTCCTTCTGCCCCGCCGGCCCCTAGCGTGTCAGCGGGGCGAACAGGGTCGGCAGGAAAAGCGGCGCCCTCAAGGCGGCCAGCCCGCCCGGAGAGGACGGGGGCGCCTTGAGATCACACGGGATAAACGGGGCGGTTTCCTCCCAACCCGTCTTCCACCCCCCGGGGCGGCTCCCGTTAAGGACAACCCCAATGACAGAGTGGACAGCGGTCGGTTTTATCGTTTCAAATGAAACGTTATAAGTACAGTAGGCTGCGGGGGTTCCGCTGTCAAGCGGCCGCCCACGCGCCTTTTGGCAGCCCCTGCCGTCGCCACAGTCTTGTTACAGGTTCCGTCCATCATGCCCCCGGATTTGCAGCTGAACCGCTTCCTGCCCTATCGGCTGAACATCCTGTCGAAAAAGGTCAGCCTGGCGCTGGCCACGCGGTATCAGGAGCGTTTCGGCCTCAGCATCCCGGAGTGGCGGGTGTTCGCCACCCTGGGCCAGGAGCAGCCGCTATCGTCCAACGACATCGTGGAACGCACGGCCATGGACAAGGCCAAGGTCAGCCGGGCGGTGAACCGCCTGGTGGAGTGTGGCCTGCTGGACCGCCAGCCCCACCCCCGTGACCAGCGCCTGCTGCGCCTGTCGTTCAGCGCCCGGGGCCGTGATCTCTATACCCAGGTGGCGCCGGAGGCCCTGGCCTGGGAGAAGCAGCTGTTGTCCGTGCTGACCGAGGCCGAACGCGCCCAGCTATGGGCCCTGATGGAACGGCTGGAACAGCGGGTGGCGGAGGAGATCCCGGCCAGCGCGCCATTGTCGGACTCTCTTGATTAGTTCCTCAGGCGCCGGCAGGCCCATCCGGGCCTTTGGCTATCCTCCCTTTGCAGTCCGCTAACGCTCCCCGCAAAGGTCCGGCGGCCCCAGTCGGGGCCGTTGACTTTCCTCAAGCGCCGGCGGGCCATCCGGGCCTTTGGCTATCCTCCCTTTGCAGTCCGCTAACGCTCCCCGCAAAGGTCCGGCGGCCCCAGTCGGGGGCGTTGACTTTCCTCAAGCGCCGGCGGGCCATCCGGCCCTGGGCTTGTCCTCGATTTCCAGTCCGCTGGCGCTCCCCGGAAATCTCCGGCGGCCGCGGTCGCGGCCTACAGCGGCGTGAGGCTGGACCTCACGCCGCTGAGGCATTGGTGCGGGATTCGATACCTAAACGCTGACCGTCCCGGTGAAGGGCAGATCGCGGATGCGCTTGCCGGTCAGGGCCGCGATGGCGTTGGCCACCGCCGGCCCCAGGGGGGGCACGCCGGGTTCGCCCACACCGGTGGGCGGGTTGGCGCTGGGGACGATGTGCACCTCCACCTTGGGCATCTCATCGATGCGCAGGCAGCGGTAGGTGTCGAAGTTGGACTGGTCGACCGTGCCGTCGGTCATGGTGATGGCGCCGAACAGCACGGCCCCCAGGCCATAGCCGATGCCGCCTTCCATCTGCGCCTTGACCACGTCGGGCGTGACGGCGATACCGCAATCGACGGCGCAGACGACCCGCTCCACCTTGAGGCGGCCCTTGTCGTCCTGCGACACCTCGGCCACGTGGGCGACGACGGAACGGAAGCTTTCCGCCACCGCCACGCCGCGCGCCCAGCCCTTGGGCAGCGGCTTGCCCCAGCCGGCCTTCTCCACCGCCAGGTTCAGCACCGCCAGGTGGCGCGGATGCTTTTCCATCAGTGTGCGGCGGAAGGCCACCGGGTCCTGCTTGGCCTCCACCGCCAGCTCATCGATGAAGCTTTCCACGGCGAAGGAGGTGTGGGTGGAGCCCACGGACCGCCACCACAGCACCGGCACCGGCGAGGTGGTGGTGTGCAGGTCGACCAGGCGGTTGGGGATGTCGTACGGAATCTCCGCCGCCCCTTCCACCGAGGTGTTGTCCGGCTTGCCCTTCTGCTCGAACATGCTGCCGGCCATGATGCTCTGGCCGACGATGCGGTGCTTCCATGCCAGCAAGGCCCCATCGGCGCCCAGCTTGGCTTCCATGCCGTGGACATAGATCGGCCGGTAACGGCCGCCGCGGATGTCATCCTCCCGCGACCAGATCAGCTTCACCGGCGATCCCGCCAGCTTGCCGCCCTGCACCTTGGCGTCGGACAGCGCCTTGGCGATGGTCACACCCTCGACGATGTAATCCGATTCCAGGTTGGCGCGGCGGCCGAAGCTGCCGCCGGCATAGACGGTGTTGATGGTGATCTGTTCCGGCTTCAGGCCGGCCGCCTGGGCGGCGTTCATCTGGTCCACCGTCTGGAACTGGTCACCGGCCCAGATCTCGCACCCGTCCTTGCCCAGCTTGACCACGCAGGTCAGCGGCTCCATCGGCGCGTGCGCCAGGTAGGGGAAGCTGAATTCGGCCTTCACCACCTTGGCCGCCTTCACCGCGTCCACATCGCCTTCCTTGGTCACCTGCTCGCCCGGCGTGGACAGCAGGGCCTTGTAGTCCTTGATGATGGCGTCGGTGCCGCGCTTCTCCGCCGCACTCTCGTCCCAGGTGACCTTCAGCGCCTCACGCCCCTGGTGCGCCGCCCAGTAGGAGGTGGCGACGACGGCGACGCCACGCGGGATCTCCACCACCTCGACCACGCCCTTCACCGCCTTGGCGGCCTTGGCATCGACGGTCTGGGCCTTGGCGCCGAACTTGGGCGGACGCCGCACCACCGCCACCAGCATGTTCGGCTGGGCGACGTCGATGGCGAACACGGCCTTGCCCGTGCTCTTCTCCACACTGTCCTTGCGCGGCAGGTGCGTGCCGATCAGCGTGAAATCCTTCGGGTCCTTCAGCGGCACGTCGGCCGGCACGGGCAGCGTCGCCGCCTTGGCCGCCAGCTCCCCGAACTTGGCGCTGTGCTTGCCGGAGGACACCACGCCCTTGGACACGGTGATCTCGGAGGCCGGCACGCCCCAGGTCTGGGCCGCCGCAGCCACCAGCAGGGCCCGCGCCGTGGCGCCGGCCTGGCGCAGCTGCGTCCAGGAATTGTAGGTGGAGGTCGAGCCGCCGGTGCCCTGGATGGGGCCGAAGGCGCTGTTGTTGTACAGCTTGGCGTTGGCGGGCGCCGCCTCCGCCTTCATCTGCGCCCAGTCGGCGTCCATCTCCTCCGCCACGATGGCGGTGAGGCCAGTGTAGACGCCCTGCCCCATCTCCAGGTGCTTGATCAGCACGGTGACGGTGCTGTCGGGCGCCACCTTCACGAAGGCGTTGGGCTCGAACGCCTTGCCGGCTTCGGCGGGGGCGGCCAGCGCGCGGCGGCCGGTGGCGGTCCAGGTGAAGCCCACCATCAGGCCCACCCCGGCGCCGCCGGTGACCTGCAGGAAACGGCGGCGATTCGTCTCGGTCATGTGTCCATCCGGCATGATCAGATCTCCAGCGCCTTGGCCGCTTCATGAATGGCGGCACGGATGCGGACATAGGTGGAACACCGGCAGAGGTTGCCGCTCATGGCGCTGTCGATGTCCTGGTCGGTGGGCTTGGGCGTGTCGGTCAACAACGCCACGGCGGACATGATCTGGCCGGATTGGCAATAACCGCACTGGACCACGTCCAGCTTGACCCAGGCGTCCTGCACCGCCTTGGCCACCTTGCCCTCCAGCCCCTCGATGGTGGTCACCTTCGACCCGGCGATGGAGCCGATGGGGGTGGAGCAGGAGCGCACGGGCTGGCCGTCGACATGCATGGTGCAGGCGCCGCACTGGGCGGCACCGCAACCGAACTTGGACCCGGTCTTCCCCGCGATTTCCCGCACCGCCCAGAGCAGCGGCATGTCGGGGTCGGCGTCGACCGACCAGGGCTTTCCATTGAGGGTGAGTTTGATGGGCGGCATGGGATGGATTCCAATCCTGCGGCTAGGTCGTGTCGGGCATCCCCTTCCCACCGCCGCCGCCCAGCGGGGGCGACGGGCTTGAGCCCCCGGCCCGATGCGGACGAACAGGGTGGCAAGGCCGTGGGTAGGCAAGGAATGCGGAACGGCGGGCAACCCCTCACCCGCCGGAAGTCACGGATCTACCACGCCGGTGTAGAAATGGCCAACTCGTCCAATTGGAGAGCTTGCGACAGAAGCGCTTTATTCCCACATTAACGGGCGTTTGCGGTACCGACCCGCCGGATTTATTTGGCGATGCCCGTTATTTCCATTGAGATATAGCGTTTGTTCGCGGCAACTCAACAGTGGGGGCCATTGTTGGGTGGGCGCGGCCCAACACGCGCCAGGACCTGCGGTTGCGCCCTGACGCGCTCCGCCCCCAAAAGGCGATTCCGCCTTTGGGCGATCTGCTCTAGGCGCCCGCACGGCCCTTTTGTATCTTGCCACCGTCAGGTGAATATCTTGGGCGGCCAAAGAGTTGGGCGCCGATGCGATAGCCTGGCGCGATCAACGGGCGACAGGGGCGTCGGAAAATGGGAATGGCGGCGACTCGTCCACAGGCGACGGTGCTGGGCATTGTTCTGGCGATGGGCCTGGCACTGGCGGCGCAAGTGGCATCGGCCGCGCCCCCCACCCCAGGCCCATCCACCTTGGATCAGGTCCGCCAGCGCGGCATCCTGCGCTGCGGCGTCAACACCGGTCTGCCGGGCTTCGGCGCGCCGGACAGCCAGGGCGACTGGACCGGCCTGGACGTGGACGTCTGCCGCGCCGTGGCCGCCGCCGTGGTGGGCGATGCCCGCAAGGTGGAATTCATCCCCCTCAGCGGCCGCCAGCGCTTCAGCAGCCTGCTGTCGGGGGAGATCGACCTGTTGTCGCGCAACACCACCTGGACGCTGACCCGCGACGCCCAGGGCATGGAGTTCGCCCCACCCGTCTATTACGATGGCCAGGGCTTCATGGTCCGCCGCGCGTTCAAGGCGCGCAGCGTGCGCGACCTGGACGGCGCCACCATCTGCGTGCAGCAAGGCACCACCACCGAGCTGAACCTGGCCGATTATTTCCGGTCCGTGGGCATGAGCTACAAGCCGCTGGCCGTCGAGGATTTGCGCGAACTGGTGGAGGCCTTCTTCGCCGGCCGGTGCGACGCCTACACCACCGACGCCTCGGCCCTGGCCGCCACGCGGGCGGCGCAGACGGTCAGCGCCGACGATTACCTGATCCTGCCCGAACTGATCTCGAAGGAGCCGCTGGCGCCGGCGGTGCGCAAGGGGGACGGGCAGTGGTTCGACATCGTCAAATGGACGGTCTTCGCCCTGATCGAGGCGGAGGAGCGGGGCGTGACCCAGGCCAACGTCCGCGACAACCTGGCCTCCTCCGCCCCCGGCGTGCAGCGCTTGCTGGGCGTGGGCGCCGGCGTGGGCCTGGGCAAGTCCCTGGGCCTGGACGACCAGTGGGCCGTGCGCGTCATATCCCAGGTCGGTAACTACGGCGAAGTGTTCGAGCGCAACGTGGGACGGAATTCCGTCCTGCGCCTGGACCGGGGATTGAACGCGCTGTGGAACCGGGGCGGCCTGATGTATGCCATGCCCATACGGTGAAACGACGATTTCGGCAGGCTTGGGACCTTGGCGCGCAAGCCGCGATTGTGTCGAGAGCGGTTTCAGGGCAAGTAGACAGCAACAGAAAATTTGACGGGCCTTAAAGCCAGATGGGGCGGGGCCGGCCATCGGGGGATAGGTTTCAATGCAGCAAAAGCGCTTCACCCTGTTCGTCCTGGGCGCGATGGTCCTTGGCATCGCCACCGGCGCCGTGGGCCACAGCCTGCCTGTGGCGGACGGCGCCGCCCTGGCCAGCACCCTGTCCATCGTCACCGACGTCTTCCTGCGCCTGATCAAGATGATCATCGCCCCCCTGGTCTTCTCCACCCTGGTGGTGGGGATCGCCCATATGGAGGATGTGGCCGCCATCGGCCGGGTGGGCGTGAAGACCCTGGGCTGGTTCCTGCTGGCCGGCATCGTCTCGCTGGTGCTGGGCCTGGTCATGGTGCAGCTCCTGGAGCCCGGCGTGGGCATGGCCCTGCCCGATCCCACCGCCGGAGGCAAGGCGCCGGACGCCGCCGTGTTCACGCTGAAGAACTTCATCGAGCACACGGTGCCCCGCTCGGTGATCGAGGCCATGGCCAATAACGAGATCCTGCAGATCGTCGTCTTTTCCATTTTCGCCGGCATCGCCATCGCGTCGGTGAAGGACAAGGTGCCGGTGGTGGTGCATCTGGTGGAACAGATCGCCACGGTCATGCTCAAGATCACCAGCTACGTCATGATGTTCGCGCCGCTGGCCATCTTCGCGGCCCTGGCCGCCACGGTGACGACGCAGGGGCTGCAGGTGCTGGGCAGCTACGTCAAGTTCGTCGGCGGCTTCTACCTGGCCATGGCGCTGCTATGGATGGTGCTGCTGGCGGCGGCCGTGCCCTTCATCGGTGGCCGGGTGCGCGAACTGGTCAGCGCCATCCGCCAGCCGGTGCTGCTGGCCTTCTCCACCGCCAGTTCCGAAGCGGCCTACCCGCGCACGCTGGAGCGGCTGCAGGCCTTCGGCGCCGCCCGCAAGATCGTCAGTTTCGTCCTGCCGCTGGGGTATTCGTTCAACCTCGACGGCTCGATGATCTACTGCACCTTCGCCACCATGTTCATCGCCCAGGCCTACGGCATCCACATCAGCGTCGGCCAGCAGGTGGAGATGCTGGGCCTGCTGCTGCTGACCAGCAAGGGCATCGCCGGCGTGCCGCGCGCCTCGCTGGTGGTCATCGCCGCCGCCCTGCCCTTCTTCCACATCCCGTCGGAGGGCATGGTGCTGGTGCTGGCCGTGGACCATCTGCTGGACATGGGCCGCAGCGCCACCAACGTGGTGGGTGTCTCAGTCGCCGCCGCCGTCATCGCCAAGTGGGAAGGCCTGCTGGGCAAAGGCCACCTGGCCGACGGGGAAGAGGACATCTGAGCGTCCCGCCAGGGACACCAATACAGAAAAGGGGGGTGGCATGGCGCACCTCCCCCAACGGCGGGCCCCAAGCCCGCCGTTTCCGTTTGGAGGCCGTCGCGCCAAGGCCTTGTGGCGCCACGCTTTGCCGGCCCTCCTGCGGCCAGGTGCCCTACCCCGTTCGATGGCCGACGGTTTGGGCCGGCCCCCGCCGTAAAACCTCATGTACCGCAAGGGTATGCCGGATGGCCGCTGACATTCACGGCCACAAACCCGACATCCCCCTGTCATAGCCGTCTGCCATGCTCATATATGCCCCATGGCGATGGTCGGGCCGTCCCGCGCTTTCGAAAGCGGGACACGCCTGGAACCCGGAAGCCTGGATCAGGCTTGCACAAAGCCCAAGAAGGGAGGGTGAGACACATGATGGTGCACCACGAACCCCGCCTGAACGATCTGCTGGAGGACCCCGTGGTCCGTCTGGTGATGGAACGTGATGGCGTTTACCGCGATGACGTCCTGAACATGATGCGTGCCGTGGCCCGGAAGGCGGCCCCGGCCAAAGCCGCCGTGCCCAAAACAGCCGCGCCCGAGCCCGCCCTGGGCCATGCCTGAGCATCTACGCCCAAGGCCCGGCCCCCGCATCCCCCGCCCCGGACTCGCTTGAGCCGTTGCCGGCGTCGCCTGGTTGATCCGCCGCCCTCGGAGCCGTCCGCCGGGGTGCGGCCCCGGAAGAAACGCCCCCGCGAGATCACGCAAATAAAAAGGGCGACCTCAGGGCCGCCCGGCAAACGTCTATCCTTGTCCGCACCAAGATTATCGTTCGAGCGGCGCATCCGACAACTGGGCGGGAGCCTTGGCCGGTGCCGCATTGCTTTCCCCCGACGAGGACCAGGCGGCGAACAGGATCATGCCCACGACCGTCAGGGCCAGCAGCAGCCAGCGGCGGGCGCTCGTGTCCGTCGTTGTTCTGATCCGTGTCAGTGGCAGATCCACCACCGTCTCGCCAATATCGCCGCTCATCACCACCCCCGGACATTTTTCCTGGGTTGACCCTCTGCGTGAACAATAAAGTTACGCAACGGGGTCTTCATACCTCTCTTTAGGTATAATTAGCCTATCCTTTCATTAAAGATTCTCTCTGTGTCCTGGATCACACACATCAATCCCAAGAGAAATTTAAGTCAATTGATGTGTTAATGGATTAAATAACCAAGACACCGTTGTCTGATGCACCGCGTCATGGCCAGCATTCCGTCGCTTCAGCCTGGACGCGGTTCCGTTTCAGTCCAACACCTCCACCCCAAAGGGATGTGAGTGGCGAATCGCTCGCCCTTTGCTTGTGGCGCTGACAAAAAAGGGGACGGGACCCAGCGGCCCCGCCCCTTCGCCAACGGCAAGCCGACGCCCGTTTTACAGGATGAACTTGCTGAGGTCGGCGTTCTTGGCCAGATCGGACACCTTTTCCCGGACGTAAGCCGCGTCGATCGCCACGCTGCTGCCAGCCTGGTCGGCGGCGGAGAAGCTGATTTCCTCCAGCAGGCGTTCCAGCACGGTGTGCAGGCGGCGGGCGCCGATATTCTCCACCGTGCTGTTGATCTGCACCGCCAGGCGCGCCAGCTCGTCGATGGCGTCGTCGGTAAAGCTGAGCGCCACCTCCTCGGTCTTCAGCAGGGCCACGTACTGCTTGATCAGGCTGGCCTCAGGCTCCGTCAGGATGCGGCGGAAATCCTCCTCGGTCAGGGGCTTCAGTTCCACCCGGATGGGCAGGCGGCCCTGCAACTCCGGCAGCAGGTCGGACGGCTTGGCCACGTGAAAGGCGCCGGACGCGATGAACAGGATGTGGTCGGTCTTGACCGCGCCATGCTTGGTGTTGACCGTCGTGCCCTCGATCAGGGGCAACAGGTCGCGCTGCACCCCCTCGCGGCTGACATCGCCGCCACCCCGGTTTTCCGAGCGGGCGGTGATCTTGTCGATCTCATCCAGGAAGACGATACCGTTCTGCTCCACGGCGTGGATGGCATCGGCCACCACCGTCTCGTTGTCCAGCAGCTTGTCGGACTCCTCGGCCATCAGCACGGTGTGGCTTTCAGAAACGGTCATGCGGCGGGGCTTGGTCCGGCCGGCGAAGGCCTTGCCGAAGATGTCGCCCAGATTGATCATGCTCATGGAGCCGCCGGGCATGCCGGGGATGTCGAAGGCCGGGGCGGACGCGGCGTTGTCCTGCACCTGGATCTCGATCTCCTTGTCGTTCAGCTGACCCTCGCGCAGCATCTTGCGGAACTTCTGGCGGGTCTCGGCCGAGGCGCTTTCGCCCACCAGGGCGTCCAGCACCCGTTCCTCGGCGCGCAGCTCGGCCTTGGCCGCCACCTCCTTGCGCAGGCGCTGGCGGGTAAGCCCGATGGCGATCTCCACCAGGTCGCGGACGATCTGTTCCACATCGCGGCCGACATAGCCCACTTCGGTGAACTTGGTCGCCTCCACCTTCAGGAAGGGGGCCTGGGCCAGCTTGGCCAGGCGCCGGGCGATCTCGGTCTTGCCCACGCCGGTGGGGCCGATCATGAGGATGTTCTTGGGCAGAACCTCCTCCTTCAGGCCTTCCGGCAATTGCTGGCGGCGCCAACGGTTGCGCAGCGCGATGGCGACGGCGCGCTTGGCATCCTTCTGGCCGACGATGTAACGGTCCAGTTCGGAGACGATTTCGCGGGGGGAGAAGGAGGTCATCGCCGGGCTCACAGCTTTTCCAGGGTGATGTTGCGGTTGGTGTAGACGCAGATGTCGGCGGCGATGTTCAGCGCCTTGCGGGCGATGGCCTCCGCATCCATGTCGGGCAGGTCGATCAGGGCGCGGGCGGCAGCCAGGGCATAAGCGCCGCCGGAGCCGATGCCGATGATGCCGTCCTCCGGCTCCAGCACGTCGCCATTGCCGGTCAGGATCAGGCTGGCGTTTTTATCGGCCACGGCCATCATCGCCTCAAGCCGGCGCAGGTAGCGGTCGGTGCGCCAATCCTTGGCCAGTTCCACCGCCGCCCGGGTCAGCTGGCCCGGATACTGTTCCAGCTTGGCCTCCAGCCGTTCGAACAGGGTCATCGCGTCCGCCGTGGCGCCGGCGAAGCCGGCCATGACGGACCCGCCGGCCAGGGGGCGCACCTTGCGGGCGTTGGACTTCATCACCGTGTTGCCCACGGACACCTGGCCGTCGCCGGCCACCACCACCTGGCCGTTCTTGCGGACCGAAAGGATGGTGGTGCCGTGCCACTGGATGGGGTCGTGGGTCTTGCCGTAGTCGGACATGGCCTTGAGGCTTCCGTTGGAATTGGGAAGGAATGAAGGGTCCACGGTATGTGGGATGGCGATGATGCGGGTCAAGCCATGCGCCAGAGTCGATGCTCCGGCCCTTTCACGGTAACAGCCTTGCTGCTAAGTAGTGTTTATGGACAGGAACGAACCAGCAGGCGCCCGCAGCAGCACTGTGGAGCGCAAGACCAAGGAAACGCAGATCAGCGTGACCGTGGATCTCGACGGGACCGGCCGCTACGACGTGTCGACCGGCATCGGCTTTCTTGACCACATGCTGGAGCAGCTGTCGCGCCATTCGCTCATCGACCTGACGGTGCGCGCGGTGGGTGACCTGCACATCGATTTCCACCATACGACCGAGGATACCGGCATCGCCATCGGCGAGGCCGTGGCCAAGGCGCTGGGCGACCGCCGCGGCATCAACCGCTATGGCCACGCCTACATCCCCATGGATGAGACGCTGACCCGCGCGGCCATCGACCTGTCCAACCGGCCCTACCTGATCTGGAAGGTCGGGTTCACCCGCGACAAGCTGGGTGAGATGGACACGGAACTGTTCAAGGAATGGTTCCAGGCCTTCGCGTTCGCCGCCGGTGCCACCCTGCACATGGAAAACCTGTACGGGGAGAACAACCACCACATCGTGGAGAGTTGTTACAAGGCCCTGGCCCGCAGCTTACGCGCCGCCATCGAGATCGACCCGCGCAAGGCTGACGCCGTGCCCTCCACCAAGGGTGTGCTGGGCGGTTCGCTCTAATCCTTCCTTCTTGCCAGCCAGGGTTCGCCCCCATGACCGCGACCTCCCCCGCTTCCGTGGCGCTGATCGACTACGGCTCCGGCAACCTGCGCTCCGCCGCCAAGGCGGTGGAGCGCGCGGCGCATGAGGCGGGGCACCATGGGTTGACCGTCGCCGTCACCGCCGACCCCGATGCCATCGCCCGCGCCGATCGCGTCATCCTGCCGGGGGTCGGCGCCTTCGCCGACTGCATGGGCGGCCTGCTGGCGGTTGACGGCCTGAAGGACGCGCTGGAGGAGGCGGTGATCCGTCGCGGTCAGCCCTTCCTGGGTATCTGCGTCGGCATGCAGCTGATGGCCCGCGAGGGGCGCGAACATGGCGTGCACCCGGGCCTGGGCTGGATCGATGCGATCGTGGAACGACTGACGCCGGCCGATCCCACCCTGAAAATCCCGCACATGGGCTGGAACGAGCTGGTGCTGGACCAGGCGGACCATCCCCTGCTGGCCGGCATCGACGCCGGGGCCCATGTCTACTTCGTTCATTCCTATGGCCTGAAGGTGGGCGACCCAGCCCTGCTGAAGGCCCATGCCGACTATGCCGGTTCGATCCCGGCCCTGGTTGGCCGCGACAATTTGGCCGGCACCCAATTCCATCCGGAGAAAAGCCAGGCCACCGGCCTGAAGCTGATCGCCAACTTCCTGGCCTGGAAGCCCTAAGGCCCCGCCCCCGGTATACTGGTCCCAGTTATACTGGTCCCCGGTATACTGACGGTCCTGACGGGACCGTTTCCGCCCGTTACCCAGTCGAGGACCCCATGACCGGCGCCCATCAACCGGCCAGCACTGGCCAGATCACCGTGGAGGTGGTGGAGCGCATCCGCCCCGGCGACATGGGCGATCTGTGCGATGCCGCCGACCTGGCCATCCGCGATGGCGGCGGCTTCGGCTGGGTGACGCCGCCGGCGCGCGAAGCCATGGAGCGCTATTGGAAGGGCGTGATGGTGGTGCCGGAGCGCACCCTGGTGGTGGGCCGCCTGGACGGCGTCGTCGCCGGCTCCGCCCAACTGGTGCGCCCCACCCGCAACAACGAGGCGCAGAGCTTCGCCTGCACCCTGACCACCAGCTTCGTTGCCCCCTGGGCGCGCGGCCATGGCTTGGCCCGGGCGCTGACCCTGGCGGTGGAAGGTGAGGCGCGGGAGCGCGGCTTCCGCATCCTGAACCTGGACGTGCGCGCCACCCAGGTGGCGGCCATCGCGCTGTACCGCACGCTCGGCTACATCGAATGGGGCAGACATCCCCACTATGCGCGGGTGGACGGCCAGGACGTGCCGGGCCTGTTCTTCTACAAAGACCTGACGGAAGCTATCACCGCAACCAGCCGGCACGAAGACCGGCCCTAATTCCAGGACCAGGGCAACCCCATGATCATCTATCCGGCCATCGACCTCAAGGACGGCAACTGCGTGCGCCTGGTGCGCGGCGACATGGACCAGGCCACGGTGTTCAACACCGACCCGGCCGATCAGGCCGCCCGGTTCGCGGCGCAAGGCTTTGAATGGCTGCATCTGGTCGATCTGAACGGCGCCTTCGCCGGCCGTCCGGTCAACGGCGACGCCGTGTCGGCCATCCTGGCGCGGGTGAAGCTGCCGGTGCAGCTGGGCGGTGGCATCCGCGACATCGCCACGATCGAGGATTGGCTGAACCGCGGTGTGGAACGGGTGATCCTGGGCACCATCGCCGTGCGCGACCCCGAGCTGGTGAAACAGGCCTGCCGCCTGTTCCCCGGCCGCGTGGCCGTGGGCATCGACGCCCGCGATGGCCGCGTGGCGGTGGAAGGCTGGGCCGAGGCCTCGGACGTGACCGCCCTGGACCTGGCGCTGAAATTCGAGGATGTGGGCGTCGCCGCCATCATCTACACCGACATCGACCGCGACGGCGCCCTGGGTGGGGTGAACGTGGAGGCGACGGCGGACTTGGCCTCCCACCTGACCACGCCGGTCATCGCCAGCGGCGGCGTCTCCAGCATCGCCGACCTGGCGGCACTGAAGCGCCAGGAATCGACCGGCATCACCGGCGTCATCTGCGGCCGCGCCCTTTATGACGGCCGCATCGACCCGGTGGCGGCCCTGGGCCTGCTGAACCGCCCGGCGGGAGACGTGTGATGCTGAAGCGCCGCATCATCCCCTGCCTGGACGTGAAGGACGGCCGCGTCGTCAAGGGTGTCAACTTCGTCGACCTGGTGGACGCCGGCGACCCGGTGGAACAGGCGCGCCTCTATGACGCCGCCGGGGCGGATGAGCTGACCTTCCTGGACATCACCGCCAGCCACGAGGGCCGGGACACCATCTTCGACGTCGTGCGCCGCACGGCCGAACAGGTGTTCATGCCCCTGACGGTGGGTGGCGGCGTGCGCACGGTGGAGGACATCCGCAAGCTGCTGCTGGCCGGCGCCGACAAGGTGTCGATCAACAGCGCCGCCGTCGCCCGCCCGGAATTCGTGCGCGAGGCGGCGCAGAAGTTTGGCGCCCAATGCGTGGTGGTGGGCATCGACGCCAAGCGCAACACCGACGGACGCTGGGGCGTCTACACCCATGGCGGCCGTAAGGAGACCGGGCTGGACGCGGTGGAGTGGGCGCAGCGCATGGCGGAGTACGGCGCCGGCGAAATCCTGCTGACCTCCATGGACCGTGATGGCACCAAGAGCGGCTTCGACCTGGACCTGACCCGCGCCGTGGCCGACGCCGTGCCGGTGCCGGTGATCGCCTCGGGCGGCGTCGGCACCCTGGATCATCTGGTGGACGGCGTGACCCAGGGCCATGCCTCGGCGGTGCTGGCGGCCAGCATCTTCCATTTCGGCACCTATTCCATCGCCGAGGCCAAGGCCCACATGGCCGCCGCCGGCATTCCCATGCGGGGGGCGTGATCCATGGCCGATCCGCTGAAGGACCTCTACGCCACCATCCTGGCGCGCAAGGGCGGCGATCCGGAAAAGTCGCACACCGCCCGCCTGTTCACCCGGGGCACCGCCAAGATCGCCCAGAAGGTGGGAGAGGAGGCGGTGGAGACGGTGATCGAGGCCATGCGCGGCGACCGCGGCAAGCTGGCCTCCGAATCCGCCGACCTGCTGTATCATCTGCTGGTGCTGTGGGCCGACGCCGGCCTGACACCTGACGACATCTATGCCGTGCTGGCCGCCCGCCAGGGCGTCAGCGGCATCGATGAGAAGAAGAACCGCAAGGGCTGATGCGCCCGCCACCGCTGACGAGGACGTGCCATGGCGTATGACTCAACCAACATCTTCGCCCGCATCCTGCGCGGTGAGATCCCGTGCAAGAAGGCGTTCGAGGACGACCATGTCCTAGCCTTCCACGACATCCACCCCCAAGCCCCGACCCACATCCTGGTCATCCCCAAGGGCGCTTATGTCAGCGCCGCCGACTTTGGCGCCACCGCCAGCGATGCGGAGATCGCCGCCTTCACCCGCGCGGTGGCTCGCATCGCGGCGGAAGCGGGCGTGGAGGGTTCGGGCTATCGCCTGATCTCCAACCACGGCCCCGACAGCCACCAGGAAGTGCCGCATTACCACGTCCACATCCTGGGCGGCCGCCCGCTAGGCCGGCTGGTGACGCCCCTCTGAGGTTCCTTGACCACCCCAACGTTACAACATATGTTGTAACGTCTGTGCGCGAGGTTTCCTTATGTTGAAGAGCACCGCCAAGCTATCTCCTCGCGGCAATTCCCTTGCCGTCACCATCCCCAAGGAGGTGCAGGAGGCCGCAGGCCTGCGCCAGGGTGACGATCTGTCCCTGATCGTTCGCGACGATGGCGTGATCGAGATCCGTCACGCCGCTCCCGGCGAGGCTGATTTGGAAGCCGCCTTCGAATGGAGCCTCGATCGCTACCCCGAAACCTATCGAGACCTTGCGAAGTGAGTTGGGGGGCGAAGTGAGCAGGTGGGCGAAGTGAGCGGGTGGACCTGGGTTCCACCCCACCTCGTCATCAACTGGCATGCCCGGCTGGTGGAACGGTTTGGAGGTGCCTCGGGTATTCGCGACGTCGGTCTGCTGGAGGGCGCCTTGGCCCGGCCGCAAAATCTGGTGGTCTATGGGCAGGCCGTCACGACTGAACGCCTTGCGGCCCTTTATGGGGTTGGCGTCGCCAAAGCCCATGCGTTTTTGGACGGCAATAAGCGCATCGCCTTCGCCGTCATGGTGGCCTTCCTGAGAGCCCACGGCCTCCGCCTCGATGTCTCCGAAGCGGAGGCGACGCGGGTCATGCTGGATGTCGCCGCCAGTGCCATCGGTGAAGCGGAGTTGGAAGCCTGGATCATCCGCAGCTGCCGCACCGAAGCCGCATTGAAGTAAGCAGGAGTCATACCAGCGGCACTTGATCGTGACCGGTCAAATGCCGTCCCTCAATCGCCGGGCGCGACCATCCGGTCGCTTGGCTTCCTCACTTTCCAGTCCGCTACGCTCCCCGCAAAGCTCCGGCGCCCGCAGTCGCGGGCTACAGCGGCACGAGTTAGAATCTCGTGCCGCTGGTATCATCGCTCGTCCGGCTTGATCCATTTGGTCACGGCCGGCGGCTGATAGCCGCGCAGCTGGGCCAGCAGGCTTTCGGCGGTGTCGGCCGCGACCAGCATGTCGCGGTGGTTCTGTTTCATGAAGCCCGCCGCCACCACGCCGTCCAGGAAGGCCATCAGCCCGTCATAGAAGCCAGCGACGTTGTAGATGGCGCAGGGCTTGGCGTGGTGGCCCAGCTGGGCCCAGGTCCAGACCTCGAACAGTTCCTCGAAGGTGCCGATGCCGCCGGGCAGGGCGATGAAGCCGTCCGACAACTCCGCCATCAGGGCCTTGCGTTCGTGCATGGAGGCGACGACGCGCAGATCGGTCAGGCCGGCGTGCGCGATCTCCTTCCGCTTCAGCGCCTCGGGGATGACGCCGATGACGTGGCCACCGGCGTCCAGCACGGCATCGGCCACTGCCCCCATCAGGCCGACGGAGGCGCCCCCGTAGACCAGCTCGATACCGGCGCCGGCCAGGGCCCGACCCAGGCCGCGCGCGGCCTCCAGGAAACGCGGATCGAAGCCGGGGCTGGAGCCGCAGAACACGCAGAGACGCTTCATCGTGATTTCCCCAAACAAAAACGCCGGCGCGCCGCCCCCGGAAGCGGGGTGACGCGCCGGCGTGCTCTCACAACCGGATTTTACTCTTTCAGGTCGGCCCACAGCTCCTTCACCTTGGCGAAGAAGCCTTCCGACTCGGGATGGGTGCCGCCCTTTTCCTCGCCGGCCTTCTCGAACTCGCGCATCAGCTCCTGCTGGCGCTTGTTGAGGTTGACCGGGGTTTCCACCAGGGCCGTCACATACATGTCGCCGCGCTGGCTGCTGCGCAGGACGCTCATGCCCTTGCCCTTCAGGCGGAACTGATGCCCGCTCTGGGTGCCCGGCGGGATGGAGACGCGGGCGCGGCTGCCGTCGATGGTCGGCACCTCGACCGTGCCGCCCAAGGCCGCCGTGGTCATGGGGATGGGGACCCGGCACTGGATGTTGGCGCCGTCGCGGATGAACAGCGCGTGCGGGGCGATGGCCAGGAAGATATAGAGGTCGCCCGGGGGGGCGCCCCGCGCGCCGGCCTCACCCTCACCCGACAGGCGGATGCGGGTGCCGTCCTCGACACCAGCCGGGATGTTGACCTGCAGGGTCTTTTCCTTGCGGACACGGCCGTGGCCGCCGCAATTGCGGCAGGGATCCTTGATCACCCGGCCGGCGCCGGAGCAGGCGGGGCAGGTGCGTTCGATGGTGAAGAAGCCCTGCTGCGCCCGGACCTTGCCCGCCCCACTGCAGGTGGGGCAGGTGACGGGCTGCGTGCCCGACTCGGCACCGGTGCCGTTGCAGACCTCGCACGCGACGGAGGTCGGCACCCGCACCGTGGTGGAACTGCCCTTGAAGGCATCCTCCAGCGAGATTTCCAGGTTGTAGCGGAGGTCGCTGCCACGGCCCGGGCCCTGGCCGCCGCCCCGGCGCCCGCCCATGAAATCACCGAACATCTCTTCGAAGATGTCGGCGAAGCCGCTGCCAAAATCGAAGCCCCCGGCGCCGGCGCCGGGACGGCCGCCGCCATTCTCGAAGGCGGCGTGGCCGAAGCGGTCATAGGCCGCGCGCTTCTGCTCGTCCTTCAATACTTCGTAGGCTTCGCTGACTTCCTTGAATTTCTGCTCGGCCGCCTTGTCGCCCTGATTGCGGTCAGGGTGATACTGCATGGCCAGCTTACGGTACGCTTTCTTAAGGTCGTCGGCCGTGGCGGTCTTGGCCACGCCCAGAAGTTCGTAATAATCCTGTTTCGCCATGTCGGCCCTAAGCCCCTTCAGGGAAATGCCAGAACCGGGGTCCTGCCGACGGGGCCGGGGGGGCCCTGATCGGGCTCAGGCCCGCCCCCCGGTTTCGCCGGAGAACGGGCCCGATTCCTAGTCAGTCATGCCCGGAACGTCGTCAACGACTTAGGCGGACTTCTTCTTGTCATCGTCGACTTCCTCGAAGTCGGCGTCGACGACCTTTTCCGACCCTTCGCCATGGGCGGCGCCGTGGTCCTCACCACCGGCGGCCGGGGCGTCCTGGCCGGCCTTGTACAGTTCCTCACCCAGCTTCATGGAAACCTGGGCCAGGGCTTCGGTCTTGGCCTTGATGTCGGCCGCGTCCTCACCGTCCAGGGCGGTCTTAAGCTCGGCGATGGCCTTCTCGGCCGCCGCCTTTTCCGCCGCCGGCAGCTTGTCGGCGTTTTCCTTCAGCGTGCGCTCGGTGGAGTGCATCAGGCCATCGGCCTGGTTGCGGGCCTCCACCAACTCCTTACGCTTCTTGTCGTCGGCCGCGTGGCTTTCCGCTTCCTTGACCATGCGCTGGATGTCGGCGTCCGACAGGCCGCCGGAGGCCTGGATGCGGATCACCTGCTCCTTGCCGGTGGCCTTGTCCTTGGCCTGGACGTTGACGATGCCGTTGGCGTCGATGTCGAAGGTGACCTCGATCTGCGGCACGCCGCGCGGGGCCGACGGGATGCCGACCAGGTCGAACTGGCCGAGAATCTTGTTGTCCGCCGCCATCTCGCGCTCACCCTGGAAGACGCGGATGGTGACGGCCGTCTGGTTGTCCTCGGCCGTGGAGAAGGTCTGGCTCTTCTTGGTCGGGATGGTGGTGTTGCGGTCGATCAGCCGCGTGAACACACCGCCCAGGGTCTCGATGCCCAGCGACAGCGGGGTCACGTCCAGCAGCAGGACGTCCTTGACCTCACCCTTCAGCACGGCACCCTGGATGGCGGCGCCGACGGCCACCACTTCGTCCGGGTTCACACCGCGGTGCGGTTCACGGCCGAAGAACTGCTTCACCGTCTCGATGATCTTGGGCATGCGGGTCATGCCGCCGACCAGGATCACCTCGTCGATTTCGCTGGCCTTCAGGCCGGCATCCTTCAGGGCCGCCTTGCAGGGCTCGACCGTGCGGGCCACCAGATCCTCGACCAGGGCTTCCAGCTTGGCGCGGGTCAGCTTGACGTTCAGGTGCTTCGGGCCGGTCTGGTCGGCGGTGATGAACGGCAGGTTGACTTCCGTCTGCATGGCGGAAGACAGCTCGATCTTGGCCTTTTCGGCCGCTTCCTTCAGGCGCTGCAGGGCCAGCCGGTCCTTGCGCAGGTCGATGCCGTTCTCTTTCTTAAACTCGTCGGCCAGGTAGTCGATGATGCGGGCGTCGAAATCCTCACCGCCCAGGAAGGTGTCGCCGTTGGTCGACTTCACCTCAAACACGCCATCGCCGATTTCCAGCACGGAGACGTCGAAGGTGCCGCCGCCCAGGTCGTAGACCGCGACGATACCGGAACCCTTCTTCTCCATGCCGTAGGCCAGCGCCGCGGCCGTCGGCTCGTTGATGATGCGCAGCACTTCAAGACCAGCGATGCGGCCGGCGTCCTTGGTCGCCTGGCGCTGACTGTCGTTGAAGTAGGCGGGGACGGTGATGACCGCCTGGGTCACCTTCTCGCCCAGGTAATTCTCGGCCGTTTCCTTCATCTTCTGCAGAATGAAGGCGGAAACCTGGCTGGGGCTGTACTTGTCGCCATGGGCCTCGACCCAGGCGTCGCCATTGTCGCCGGAGACGATGCGGTAGGGCACCAGGCCCTTGTCCTTCTGGGTCAGCGGATCGTCGTAGCGGCGGCCAATCAGGCGCTTGATCGCGAACAGGGTGTTCTCGGGGTTGGTCACCGCCTGGCGCTTCGCCGGCTGGCCGACCAGGCGCTCCCCGCCCTGGGTGAAGGCGGTCATGGACGGCGTCGTGCGCGCGCCCTCGACGTTCTCGATCACCTTCGCCGACGTGCCTTCCATGACGGCCACGCAGGAGTTGGTGGTTCCAAGATCGATACCGATGACTTTGCTCATAGCTCAAACCCTTCCAATGTGGCAGACGCGCGGCGGCCCTTCCGGCACCGGGGCGGTCCCCCTGTTAAAACGGGACACGTTCAACACGATCATGGCACCCGCCATGGCACGATCCTCCCAAACCAACCGCGGGAGCAACCGCATCGCACCGCAGATATAGGCAGGGCCGGCGCCGGCTGCAACCGGCTTTGAGCCGCCCCGCCCCAGGAATCCGCACCGGCTCCACCCCCGGCATATGTCCCGCCATCGCGGCACACGCCGTGGGGGCCGGGGCGGCCCTTGGGGTCGGATGGTGCGAGGAATGGAACCCGCCGCGCAAGTGACCTTCCCCGCCAGCCCTTGCGCCTGCGCGCCAGGCGCCGCCGCCACGCCAGTGATAGGGGCGAGGGCCGCAGGGCACCACCATCACTGGGGACGCGACGGAACCGGACCACCCCATTCCTGGCCCCCGCAAGTTACAATTCGTCAGAAATCACCACAAACAAGTGAATGCCGTATGAATATCAGATCGGCAATATAGAGTCTTAATTAACGTGACGTTAACGGGGCGATTTACAGACCGTTATTGCTGCAAATTTATAACTTAACGCGTTGTTACAACCCAGCAACCGCCCAGTCAGGGGGTAGCGTATATCAGTGGTTGATGTTTTATTCTTCCTGTTGACTTGGACCCCAAAATCTGTGCTGTAATTACTTCAGAGGTCGCGTGACCTCCGGGCGAGGGGTCGCCCGCACACCTGGGGCACAAAGTCATGACCGACACGCGCCGCACTACCGCCATCGCCATCAAGCATTGCCTGGATAACCTGGCGCTGGATGCCCGCCGCAACAACATGGGGGAACTGGTCCACCTCCTGGGCCTGGCCTCCCTGGCGGCGGAAGACGCCGCCAAGGCCGCCGATGGCCGTGGCACCGGCCTGCGATCCCTGCTGGACGGCACTCCCCAAGGGCGTTGCTGACAGGAGCACGCAGGTTGACCGCCCCCGTGCCCGGCCCCTTCCCAGAAGGGCGGAGGGTCCGGAGTTGGGCGTGCCACGCCCTGGCAGCAGGAAGAGGCGTGGATAGGGAGATGCATGGATGGAAGGGGGGCTGGCTGAGCCAGCCCGCCCCCTTCGTTCATTCGTTTCCGCCGCTGATGCCCCCCGCCCCGGGACTTTCGTCTGTCGAGGCACAGGGTCGCACGCGCGCCTGAGGGTCAGGGAGCGGCTTTCCAGGAAACGACGGTTACTCAGTTCTTGGCGGGGTCGTCGCCTTTGCGGCGGCGGTGGCCGTCATCCTCGTCGTCCGAGTCGGAATGCCCATCGCCGTCCGACTCCTCGTCGGTGCCGTCCTCATCCACAAGGTCGTCGGCCTCATCCCAGGCACCCGCCCCCCAACCGCCGGCCGGCCATTCCTGGGACAGAACCGGCGGCAGGCCGGTGTCGCCGTTAGCGGTGGGGTCGCCCACCGGCAGGGATTCATAGCCACCGATCTGGGCGCGGCGGATTTCCCGTTCCAGCATGGCCACGGCGTCCACCGCCAGGGGGGAACCGTGCAACACCTCGGGCAAGCCATAGAAAAACACGGCCAGCGTGGCCCGGCCGCCGACGACGGCGCCGCGCAGCCACAGATGGCAGCGGCGGCGACGGCCGTCCTCCACCGCGGTGTGGGTGAAGCGGGCCAGCACCTCGTCATCCGCCAGGGTGTCGACGCTGCCCAGGCCCACCTGGCCGTCGGGCCCGTCGGCGAACTGCGCGGCGATGCGGCGCAGCAGCACGGCCGGGGGGACGGCGTCGCCTTCCTCGGCGGTGATTGCCTCCCAATCCAGCCCCGCGGCCAAGGCCGCTTCCAGGGCCGACTCGGGCTCCATGTCATCGGGCGGGGGATAGTCGTGCACCACCACCCGCAGGATCTCGTCCGATTCGTCCGCATCCCGGCGGCGAAAATGGCTGGTCTCCGGTCCGCCGGCCGGATCGTCCGCCTCGTCATCGCTGCTCCGCCAGTCCCAGGGCAGGCGAAAGCGCAGGACGTCGGCATGCACGATGTTGCGCATGGTCACGGCGCTGACGGGGCCTTGGTCGGCATTGCCGAATTCCATGCGCCCGATTTCGTCGCCCAGGCGGTCCAGCAGGCCGCCCAGCCCCGGAACCCAGAATTCCTCGCCCGGGACATAGAGCTGCAGGGTGGCCACGCACACCCGGTCGGGCGGACGGAAGTCCGCCATCTTCCAGACGAAGATCTGCGCGTCGGGGGTCGGGTGGTCGGTGGGCTGGTCGGGCCGGGACGCCGCCGGCATGGCGGCGCAGTAGGCGATCCAACGGCGATCGCCCGAGGCCATGGCGGTCACGCCCGGGGGCAGCAGGTGGTCGCGGTCCAGATACTGCAGCGCGTCCTCAGGCTCCACGCCATAGTCGTTGGCGTAGGTGGTGGCCGAAACCAGCAGATCCAGCGGGTAGCCGCCCACCGGGCGTCCCTCTGTGGAGGACCAGAAGGTCGGCGATTGCAGGGCCAGGCCACCGTCGTCGCGGTAAACACGCGCCCAGGTCGCGGGCAGGCATATGCGCACGGCCCCGCCATGCACGGCCATCCACTGCCAGTCGCCGCCGGCAAGGTCTATGTCCAAAGTCCGCTGTCCCATGGCGCGGCACTCTAGGCAAGCCGGCCATCGGTTGCAAACCCTCCGCCAGCAGGCCAGCCAGTACAACCGCGCGCCCAGCACATGGCTGGCCGGCTTGGATGGTCGTCCAAGCCGCTCAGTTCCGCAGGCGATAGCCCCGGTGCAGCAGCGTCCCCGCCACCGCCAGCAGTGCCACGTCCACCACCGTCAGCACCAGGATGGCCAGGGCCGGGTGGGCTTGGCCCTGGCCGAGGAAGCCCATGCGCACGCCATCGATGGCGTAGAAGATGGGGTTGGCCTGGACGATCGCGCGCAGGACCGGCGGCATGCCCTCCACCGGGGCGAACAGGCCGGACAGGAAGATCAGGGGGGTGAAGACGAAGGTCATGGCCGCCGACAGATGGTCCCATTTCACGCTGATCAGGCCGGTCAGAACCCCGAAGGTGGCCATCATGGTGGCCCCCAGGACGACGAACAGCAGCACCAGCGCCGGGTCGGCCATCGGTGCCTGCCAGAAGACAAGGAAGCCCACCCAGACGGCGGCGCCGCTGGCGATGCCGGCGGCCATGGCGGACAGGACGTAGGCCGCCAGCATTTCCGCGGCCCCTATCGGCGCCATCAGCTGGTCCAGGATGGCGCCTTCCATCTTGGCGTAGAGGATGGAGAAGGAGGGAATCTGCACCGCCTGGGTCAACAGGGACAGGGTCACCAGGCCCGGCACCAGGAAGGCCAGGATGGCGTCGCCCTCGGGCGTGCCCCGCTTGTCGCCCAGACCGAAGGCGAAAACGGTGAAATAGAGGGCGGCCGACAGCCCGGGCGCCACCAGGAACAGCATGGCCAGCTTGCGCAGGCGCTTCACCTCGCGCCCCAGCAACGTCAGGAAACCCAGGGTGTTGAAACGGCCGTGATGGCGCCGGCGCTCCGGACGGTAGGCGCCCGCCGGCAACGGCATCTCGGCACCCAACCCACCCCCCGCCCCATTGGCCGGCATGTCCATCGCGTCAGGCCTTCAGTTTGTAGCCGGTGGCGACCATGCGCAACGCCACCAGCCAAAGGGCCAGGTTGGCGGCCAGCATCACGGCGATGCCGGTGCCCAAGGTGCCGTCGGTATGGCCGATGAAACCGTAACGGAACCCGTCGATGAAATAGAAGAAGGGGTTCACGTGGGCCACGGCGTGGAAAAAGCGCGGCGCGCTGTCGAGGGTGTAGAAGGTGCCGGACAGGAAGGACAGGGGCGTGATCACGAAGTTGGTGACCGCCGCCATGTGGTCGAACTTGTCCGCCCAGATGCCGCCGATGAGGCCCAGCAGGGACAACAGCATCGACGCCATCACGGCATGGAACAGCACGAAAAGGGGCGCGTGCATGCCCAGCGGCACGATCATCTGGATGACCATCCAGGTGACGGCCCCCACCATCAGCCCGCGCACCACCCCACCAGTGACGAAGGCGGAGACGAATTCAAAGGGCGACAGCGGCGGCATCAGCACATCGACGATGTTGCCCTGGACCTTGGACACCAGCACCGACGACGATGTGTTGGCGAAGGCGTTCTGCGCCATGCCCATCATGATGAGGCCGGGACCGAGGAAGCGCAGGAGGGGCACGTCCCCCACCATGCGCACCACCCCACCCAGGGCCAAGGCGAACACCGCGTAGAACAGCAGGGTGGTCACCACCGGCGCCGCGATGGTCTGCACCCACACCTTCAGGAAACGTCGTATCTCCCGCTTGGTCAGGGTGGCGAAGCCGACCCAGTTGATGGCGCCCAGGGCCCGGGGGGCCGGGGGCGTCGCCGGCATGGCACCGGAGACCAGGGGGGATTGCTGCAGCAAGGTCATGGGATCAGGTGCCCGAACGGGTTGGTCCGGGGAAGACACCCCGGCAAGGCTGGGCCGACCTTAACGCCGCACCGCCCGTCCGGCAATATGAGCAGCGTCACAGGAAGGTGCGGAACGATGGCGCCGGGGGCCCGCCAAAGGCTACCATAGTCGCCATGACCGACGACCTTTTCGATCCCCCCGCCAGGCCACCCGGCCGGCCCCATCCCCGTGGCCCGTCCGGCCACCGTCCATCGGGCCAGCGCCGCGAGCCCAAGCGGGTCAGCGCCGCGTACCTGGAGCGCGCGGCCCTGCATTATCTGGAGCGCTTCGCCGCCTCCACCGCCGCCCTGCGCCGGGTGCTGATGCGCAAGGTGGAGATGTCGGCCACCGCCCACGGCACGGACCGGGCGCAAGGGGCGGAGTGGGTGGAGGCGCTGATCGACCGCTATCAGCAAAGCGGCCTGCTGAACGACCGCGTCTACGCCGAGGGCAAGGTCGCCAGCCTGCACCGCCGCGGCGGATCCACCCGCACCATCCGCCAGAAGCTGGCGGCCAAGGGTGTGGACGCCGAGGTGGTGACCGCGGCCCTGGATGAATTGGCGCAGGAGGGTGCGGAAGAGGGGGCGACCGACCTGCGCGCCGCCCACGCCTATGCCCGCCGCCGCCGCCTGGGCCCCTTCCGCCCGGAGATGGAGCGGGCGGCGAAACGGGACAAGGACCTGGCCACCCTGGCCCGCGCCGGTTTCGACTTCGACACGGCGGCGCGGGTGGTGGATGCCGAAACCCCGGATGAAATCCTGGCCTATTAAACCGGGAAGGGCCTTAAACGGGGAAGGGCCCTAAATGGGGAAGGGGATGTTCTCCGCGTCGAAGCGCAGCTTCAGGCGGCGGTTGAACTCGCGGCCCACGGCCATGTGGCGGCGGGGCCGGGTCTTGATGCGGAACTTGATCTTCACCGCCTTTTCCGCGAACTCACTGACCCCCAGGATTTCCAGGGGCGCCAGGATGGACGCCGCGAACAGGCTGTCGGCCTGCATCTCCTCGCCGATTTCCGTCATGATCTGAACCGCCCGGTTCATGTCGGTGGCGTAGGCGATGCCGAAATCGGCGCTGAAATAGCTGTAGTCCTTGGTCAGGTTGGAAATGCCGGTGACCGCGCTGAACGGCACGGTGTGCACCGCACCGCTGTCATCGCGCAGGCGGATGGTGCGGATGGTCAGCCCCTCCACCGTGCCGGTGTAGCCCGCCAGAGTCACGGAATCGCCAACGGAAATGGTGTCCTCGAACAGGATGAACAGGCCGGTGATGACGTCCTTCACCAGCGACTGCGAACCGAAGCCGACGGCGACGCCCAGGAAGCCGACACCGGCCAGCAGCGGGGCGATGTTCACCCCGATTTCCGCCAGCACGGTCAGCGCCACCATGGCCAGCAGCACCACCAGCACCACGTTGCGCACCAGGGGCAGCAAGGTGCGGATGCGGGGGCTGCGCTCCACCGGGCGGCCGTGACGGTCGGTGGGGGCGAGATAGCGTTCGATGCCGCCACTCACCAGTTCCCATACGATCAAGGCGAAGACGACCATGAGGACGATGGTCAGCAACGAGGCGCTGATCCGCTGTCCGAAGGGGGTGCTGAGCCACCCGAAGCTGTCCATGCCCCACGCCTGCAGCACCGTCAGCAGGCCCACCAGCCACACCACCACCTTGGCCACCCGGTGCAGGATGGGCAGGTAGCGGTTGGCGCGGGATTCCAGCAGGGGGTACTGGCGTTTCAGGTCGTCGGGGATGGCGAAGCCACGCCGGATCAGGCGGTCGGCCCCCTCCATGATCAGTCGGGCCGCGATCAGGGTGACAATGCTGACCAGGGTGGCGCGGGAGACGAAGCCGAAGCCGCCCTTCACCTCCAGCGCCCAAATGCCGTAGATGGCCACCAGATAAACGATGGCCAGGACATGCCAGACCTCGGCCAGGCGCCGACGGACCAGGCCCCATGCCGAGGGATGGTCCGGGGTCGTCACCAACGGGCTGTCGCCGGAAATTTCAGCCGCCAACTGGGCCTCAAGCGCCCCGTCATCCGACAGGTCCTCCGGCTTCAGCGGCGCGCGCCCCCGAATCCAGTCTGCCACGCCCTGGCGGTTCTGCAACACCAGGATGACCAGCATGATACCGACGATCAGCCCCACCACCTTCAGCAGTGCCATGTAGGGACGGTAGGGCAGGCCGAGCTGAAGCGCCACCTGGGCCACGAAGTAGCCGTAGACGGCCGTCAGCGCCACGCGCCGCACCCAGATATAGATGTAATGCGCCGTCTCGTCCCCCACCGGCGCCAGGCGCAGCAGGGGGGCGCCCGGGGACAGCAGGAAACGGCTGGCCAGCATGGTGCCCTGGACCAGCAGGCTGGACAGGATGATGCCGAGCGCCGCCATGGACGCGGGCTTAGGCGGATGGGTCAGGGTCTGCACACCGTAGGCCGCCATCGCGAAAGCGACGATGGGCACGGCGTCCAGCAGGGTACGGGGCAGCAGCAAGCCCAGCCGCACCCACAGGTTCTTGGTCGGGCGATGTTCCAGCACCCGGCGGGGGCGGGCCAGGGCCCAGAAGGTGACCAGCCGGGCCGCATAGCCGGCGATGATCACCAGCAGCACCTCGCCCGCCAGGATGCCCCACTGCTCCCGCAGACGGGGGTCGGAGACCTGGCGGTCCAGCCAGCGATAGGCCTTGGGCAGGTCCAGCAACGCCTGGCCACCCTCCGCGATTTCTTCGCTCAATTCCCCGATGCGGTCGGACAGGGCTTCCAGGGTGCGGGCGCCCAGCGTCGCCACCTCCGACTCCTCGGCGTCGACCAGGGTGGCCGGCGCCGCGGCGGCGGGAGCTGGCGGCGCGGCGCCGGCGGACGAGGCCGCGGGATTGGCGTCGGCCAGCAGCTTCAGCTGGGCGATCAGGAGGTCGCGGCGCTGGGGATCTTGCAGGGTCTGCAGCAAGGCCGCCGCCTGGGATGAGGCGGCTGGCGGCACAGCATTGGCCGGTGCCGTGGGAACCGGCACCGGGACGGGAACCGGCACCGCTTCCTTCGGGGCTTCGCCAACGGGCGCGGCGCCGGCCTGCCCTTCCTGGTCCACGGCCTTATCCGGATCCGCCTTCTGGTCCGTCGCCATTGGCGCATCGGACGCCGCCGGCGCGACCGTCTGCGCCCCCGCCGTCGGGGACAAGGCGGGCTGAAGCAAGGCCGTCAGCAGCAAAAAGAAAAGGGGAAGAAGGACTTTCCGCATTATCCGCAACCATTAGGGTGGCAAAGCAAAGGGCGTCGTGGCGGCGGAACGTTAACCTTAACGGGTAGGCCTGCCAACGGTCAGGGTATCTATCGTTGCCTTAAAGCACAGACCCCGAAGCACAGTCCCGCCCCAAAGCGCCGCTGCGGCGTAGGCAGGGGGGACAGGCCGCATTATCCTGACCATATGGACCTGGCGAATGTGGCGGCGGAACGGCGCGATGGTAGCCGCCCGGCGTTGTTGGACCCAGTGGTTCCGGCCGGGAAATGGCCCCGGATCGCATCTTGTTTCATCATGGCATGAGTTATCCGGCGTATGGTCACCGACAATCCTGACGACACCGCCGACAGGCAAAGCAAACTGGTGGCGACCAAGCGGGCCTGGGCCCGGGAGGGCCGGCTGTTGACCGGCGCCGCCCCGTCACCGGAGCGCCCGCGCCTGCCTCCCGGCCAACGCCTGGTGAGCAACTGGCCGGTGCTGGACCTGGGCATCCAACCCGATGTGCCCCTGGCGCAATGGGCGTTGACCGTGGACGGGCTGGTCGACCACCCCTTCACCTGGAGCTGGGCGGATTTCCAGGACCAGCCGGCGTTCAGCGACGTCTCCGACATCCACTGCGTCACGTCATGGTCGCGCTATGACAACCACTGGCAAGGGGTTTCCGCCCGCCACATCGTGGAAACGGCACGCCCCCAGGCGGATGCCGCCCACGTCATCCTGCACAGCCATGACGGCTACATCACCAACCTAAGCCTGTCGGTCTTTGACGATGCCGACGTCCTGCTGGCCACCGCCTGGGAGGGCAAGCCCCTGGCGCGGGAGCATGGGGGCCCGGTGCGGCTGGTGGTGCCCAAGGTCTATTTCTGGAAGTCCGCCAAGTGGATCCGGCGCATCCAGTTCACCAATGACGACATGCCCGGCTTCTGGGAGGTGCGGGGGTACCATAACGAAGGCGACCCCTGGACCGAGCAACGCTATGGCTGATCCCCATCGGCGTGGGACCACCCCCTCGAATTCAATTCCCCAGGATGGATTCATGGAGCGGATGAAGACGCGGGAAAGGCTGAACGCCCACAGCTTCGCCTTTCCCAGCCTGAGCGGTAATGGCGTCATCCAGCTGTCGGCCTTCAAGGGCCAGCCGGTGCTGGTGGTCAACACGGCGTCCGCCTGCGGCCACACGCCGCAATATGCCGAGCTCCAGACCCTGTGGTCCCTGCTGCGTGGCCGCGGGCTGATGGTGCTGGCGGTTCCATCCAACGATTTCGGGGGGCAGGAACCGGGCAGCCCGGCGGAAATCGCGCGGTTCTGCGCCACCAGCTACGGCGTCGATTTCCCCATCGCGGCCAAGCAGACCGTCGTCGGTCCCGGCGCCCACCCCTTCTTCCAGTGGGCGGTCAGCAGCGTGGGCGAGGCCGGATGGCCGCGCTGGAACTTCCAGAAATATCTGATCACCCCGGATGGCCGCCTCGCCGAAATATGGCCCTCGCCCGTGCGTCCCCTGGCCGACGTGGTGATGGAACGCATCCTGGACCTGCTGAACAAGGCCAATCGTTGAGCGGCGGTTGAGGGGCGGCATTTGACCGGCCACGGTAAAATGTCGTCAGTATCAGTTGGCGGCGGCCACCAGATTGATATCAGGCCACACCCGGTCGGCCGGCATGATGACGCGGGCGGTCGTGCCGGCGCCAGGCTCGCTGTCGATTTCCAGTTTGCCGTTGTGCAGTTCCACCAAAGCCCGCACCAAGGGCAAACCCAACCCGGCGCCGCCGGCGGTGCGGGTCAGCGGATTTTCGATCTGGCGGAACGGTTCCAGGGCGCGGCCGATGTCCTCCGCCCGCATGCCGATGCCGGTGTCGGTCACGGTGATGACCAGGCGGCCCTCGCCATCAACCCCGGCGCCGAGGGTCACGCTGCCGCCTTTCAGGGTGAATTTCACCGCGTTGGCCAGCAGGTTGGACAACAGCTGCTTCAGCGCCACCTCGTCCGCGCGCAGGCGGGGCAGGAAATCCGCGTAGTCGGTCTGCAGGTTGATGCCGCCGCGGATGGCCCGTTCCTTCACCACCCGCAGGCAGGAGGCGAAGACACGGGGCAAATCCACCATATGCTCGTTCAGCTCGCGCTTGCCCGCCTCGATCTTGGACAAGTCCAGGATGTCGTTGATGAGGTCCAGCAGCATGCGGCCGCTATCATGGATGTCGCGCGCGTATTCGGCATAGGCGGGGTTGTCGATGACGCCCAGCGACTGGCTGCCGATGATTTCGGAAAAGCCGATGATGGCGTTCAACGGCGTGCGCAACTCATGGCTCATATTGGCCAGGAACTCGGTCTTGGAGCGGCTGGCGAACTCCGATTGCTCCTTGGCCAGGCGCAACGCCACCTCCGCCCGGCGGCGATCGGTGATGTCATCGGCCGTGCCCTGAATGGCATAGGCGCGCCCAGCCTCATCCAGCAGCACCCGGGCGGAGAGGGAGGCCCACAACGTGCTGCCGTCCTTGCGGCGGATTTCCGCGACGAAATCCTGGATGGCGCCCCGCTCCGCCACGCCGCGGGGAAAGTCCGCGCGCGGACGAGAATCGACGAACAGCCTTGTCCAGGCATCGGGCATGGCATTGGCCAGATCCTCTTCCGAGGCATAGCCCAGCATGCGCACCAGGGCGGGGTTGGCCGACAGGAAGGCGCCGCCGATGGTGATGGTGAACATGCCCTCCACCGCGTTCTCATAGATGTCGCGGTACTTGCGCTCGCTGGCGTGCAGCACCGCGTTAGCCTGTTCAAGGCTATCCATCAGCACCACACGGTCGTGGGCGCGCCGGCGGCTGACCATCAGCACCAGGCTGACACCGAAGGTGAGCGCCAGGCCGAAGACCAGCACGGCCTCGACCTCCCACGATTGGCGGGCCAGCCCGGCGACCAGATCGCCCGTCATGTCCAGCCACCAAACGCTGTCGCCCACGGAAATGGCGCGGCTTAGTTCATAGGCGGCGGCGGCGGTGTGGCCGGTTTGGACAAAGGCCGCGTCACCACCGCGGGAGCGCAGGCTGAGGCGCGTCCACAGCGCCGCGTTGGACTGCCCCCCCTCCATACGCAAGGTCAGCAGGTCGCGCAGGTCGATGCGAGCCACCAGCGCCGTCTCCGTGCCCGCAGGCGCCCCAGGGGTGAAGCGGGCCAGCAGCAGGCTGGCGCCGTCGCCGCCCAGGCGGACGGTGACGCCCCCGCCGGCGGGGGGAGGGGGCAGATCAGCCAGGTCGCCGGGGGTCGTCTCACTGCCGGCGGGACCGGTGCGCAGGACATTTCCGCCCGGCCCCACCCAGGATACGGCCTTGATCTCCGGCCGCAGGTCGATCAGCAGCGCCACCTGGCGGTCGAACTCCGCCGGGGCGGGGTTGGCCGTAAGGAAATCCCCTTCCGCGCCCAGGGTGGCGGCGATTCGATCCAAGCGCTGCTGGACATGACGGCTGCGGGCGTCGGCCTCATCCGCCAGCCTGGCCTGCGCCACGCCCGACAGCATGGATTGCACGTAGAAAGCGGCAAGGACAGTCAACGCGATACCGGACAACGCGGCCAGAATCGGACCGCGGGTCAGGAAAAAGATGGCCGGGCGACGGTGCCGCGCGGTCTCCAACACCGACATCCTGTTAGTACCTCTCCGCTTCCCCTTGATCGAGGGGCCCCCTGCGGCGTGCAGGGGCACAGGATAACCCCATTCCCAACGCCAAAGAAACAATGGCGCGTTAACGCCCTGTCGCGGCGAGTGCCGATGGAGGAGCCAGAGGGCGGCCGGACGCGGCAATAGGGACAGCGGGCGGGGAGGCGCGTTATATCTGGGTGCCCGCCAACCGCACCCCGTGCCATCCCCGTGACCGATACGCCCCGTCCCGATCCCGACGACCACGTCGCCAGCCCCTGTACCCGGGTCTGCCGCGTGGACGCGCGAACAGGCCTGTGCGCCGGCTGCCTGCGCACGCTGGAAGAAATCACCCATTGGGGTGGCATGGCGGCGGACCAGCGCCGCGCCGTGCTGGCCTGTCTGCCGGAACGCCGCGAGGCCACGCGCGCCAACCGCCGTTGGCGCCACGCCGTCCGTTTCGGGAAGTAGGAGGAAGACGCAACAGGAACGGGGCGGCGCTCAGTCTTGCGGAGCGTCCGGATCCTGTTCCCCGGCGAAGGCGCGGGCACCCCACATCAGGCGTTCGATCTCACGGATGCGATCGCCCTGTCGGCGCAACCGCTCAGCATTGGCAACGTTGCCGCCCGGCGACCCGCCGGGGACCCTGGGTCCCCGCTTGGGGCCATCCTCCCTGCCATTACCGTCCGCGCCAGCCATCGACCGCCTCATCGACCAGGCGCCGCCTGCGTCGGCGCCCTCTGGTTCATGCAAGTATCATGAAGCGTATCATGGCCCAGGCGCCCCCGCATCCGGGAAACCCCACCAAATCATTTGGACAGGGTGAGAAAAGGGGACCGGTGTGACCTGTTTCCAACGGTCCCGGTCCCGGCACCACCGCTGGCCTTGACGCGACGCGGCGTGCCGCCGCTGGCATCACCGTGACGCGGCGTACCGCCGCTAGCCGTGACGTGACGCGGCGTGCCGCCGCTCGATGGCGTCCCACAGGGTGGATTCGATGGCGCAGCCGTTCAGGCGGTTGATCTCCTGGATGCCGGTGGGGCTGGTGACGTTGATTTCAGTCAGGTAGTCGCCGATGACGTCGATGCCCACGAACACCAGGCCCTTGTCGCGCAGGACCCCGCCGATGGTGGCGCAGATCTCGCGCTCGCGCTGGGTCAGGTCGGTCTTGGCCGCACTGCCACCGGCATGGAAGTTGGCGCGGGCCTCGCCCTCCTGGGGCAGGCGGCTGACGGCGCCCACCGGCTCGCCATCCACCAGCAGGATGCGCTTGTCGCCCTGGCGGATTTCCGGCAGGTACTTTTGCACGATGATGGGCTCGCGGTAGAGCTGGGTGAAGGTCTCCAGCAGCGCGCCCAAATTCTCGTCATCCGGCTTCACGTGGAAGACGCCGGACCCGCCGTTGCCGAACAGCGGCTTCACGATGATGTCCTTGTATTCCCGGCGGAAGGCCAGCACCTCGTCCTTGGCGCTGGTGATCAGCGTCGGCGGCATCAGGTCGGGGAAATGGGTGACGAACAGCTTTTCCGGCGCGTTGCGGACGGAGGCCGGGTCGTTCACCACCAGCGTCCTGGGATGGACATGTTCCAGCAGGTGGGTGGCGGTGATGTAGGCCATGTCGAAGGGCGGGTCCTGGCGCATCAGCACCACGTCCACGCCCGCCAGGTCCAGCGTCTCCGCCGCCCCGAAGGTGTGGTGGTTGCCCCGTTCGCGCCGCACCTCCAGCGGCCGGGCGGTCGCCACCAGCCGATTGTGGCGGAAGGCCATGTCCTGCGGCAGGTAGTGGTAGAGGGTGTGCCCCCGCCGTTGCGCCTCCAGCGCCATCATGAAGGTGCTGTCGGTGTCGATGTTGATGGAGTGCATCGGGTCCATCTGAATGGCAACGGACAGGCTCATTCTCATCTCCCCCACCCCGGCCGCGCCGGCGGTGCTGTAAGCCTAGTTCAGGCGATTGCGCAAATGTTGGACCAGGGTCGCCGCCTGGTCCAACAGCTGGGCCGAGGTGCCGGCCCGGCTTCCCAAATCCATGAAGATCTCGAACGCCGCGATGGCCCTAGAGATATGCCCGAGCTGGGCCTGCAACAAGCCGCACTCGCGCCACAGCGACACCTGGCCCGGCGCCATCAACAGCATGGCCTCCACCGCCTCGGCCGCCAGATCGGGCCGGTCGCCCCGCATGTGCAGCAGCTTCACATTGTTGTGCAGGCGCAGCAGGACGTCGCGGTTGCCCACCGGGGCGTAGTGGTCGGGCTCCAGTTCGGCGGCGGCACCGGAGGTCTGCTTGATCAGGTCGCGCAGGTCGACCACGCTTAGGGCCCGCCCGCCGCCGAAGGGGTCGATGATGGCCCGCTCCCCGCGATGATCCAGGCGGACGAGGAAATGGCCGGGGAAATTCAGGCCCACCATGTCCCAGCCCTGGGCGCGGGCGGCATGGATGTAGAGGATGCCCAGTGCCACCGGCAGGCCCCGGCGCCGGTCGATCACCCGCGCCAGGTTGGCGTTCTGCGGATCCTCATAGGTGGCGCTGTCGCCCTCGTAGCCCATGCTGTCGACCAGGGTGGTGCGCAGGGCGGCCAGGCAATCCTCCAGCGTCAGCGCGTCCGGTTCAGCACCATCGGCCTCCGCCTTGGCCACCCGCTTGGCCACGGCGGCGGCGATGCTGGCCAGGTGCCGGCGATACGGGGACAGCCGCCCTTCCGCCCCGGACACGGCCGCCAGCGCCAGCGCCGCTTCCGCCAAGTCTATATGGTCGTCCGGCATCTGGCCCACGGCGCGCAGCAGCGCGCGGGCCTGGGCCTGGCTTCTGCCCGGGCGGCTACGATTCTGGGGGGCCTGGCTGGTCACGGACTGGACGCTCCCTCCGGCAACGGGTTTTGGGGAGATAGCGCATCGCCGGGGCGGGTGTCGACCACCAAAGCCGGCGGAGCCGTCACCTTTTCGACCGCGCACGCCAGGGCGCTCATCGCGCGCGCCAGGCGTCCGGCAGGTGCTGGGGCCAGCGGCGCGGGCGGACGATCATCAGGTCGAAGCGGATGGCGTGCCGGGCCAGGCGGGGACGCGCGGCGACGTAGAGGCCGGCGGCCCGCTCCAGTCGCCGCCATTGGCCAGGACTGACCGCCAGATGGCCGGCCAGTTCCGTCGGCCGGGCCTTGACCTCGACGATGGCCAGCAAATCGCCCCGGGCGGCCACGATGTCGATCTCCCCGGCCGGGGTTCGGCAGCGGCTGGCCAGCACGCGATACCCCTTGAGGCGCAGGGCCAGGCGGCACCAGGCCTCGGCCCAGCGGCCCAGGCGTTCACCCGACCTGCCCTTCAGCGCCTTTCGCGCCAGCTGGTCAGCCCGCGTCATCCTCCCCCACGCCCTCTTTCGCCCCCACGCCCTCTTTCGATAGTTCCAGGGCCCGCTGGTAAATCTGCTTGCGCGGGGCGCCGCTGGCCTCCGCCACGGTCGCGGCGGCGTCGCGGACGCTGAGGGTGCGCATGGCGGCGCGCAGCAGCCCGTCGATGTCCACCGCCTCCTCGTTCCCCTCCATCGGCGGGCCGACGACCACCACCACCTCGCCCCGGGGCGGGCCAGCCTCCGCGTAATGGGCGGCGAGGTCGGCCAGGGTGCCGCGCCGCACCTCCTCGAACAGCTTGGTCAGCTCGCGCGCCACCGCCACCTCGCGCCCGCCCAGCACCTGGGCGGCGTCGGCCAGCAGGTCGGCCAGGCGCTGGGCCGACTCGAACAGCACCAGGGTGGCGCGCACCGGCGCCAGTTCCTCCAGCGCCGCGCGGCGCGGACCCGTCCTGGACGGCAGGAAGCCCGCGAACAGGAAACGGTCGGAGGGCAGGCCCGCCAGCACCAGGGCCGTCAGGGTGGCGCTGGCGCCCGGCAGGTGGGTGACGTGCAGCCCTTGCTCCCGCGCCTCGCGCACCAGCTTGTAGCCGGGGTCGGAGATCAGGGGCGTGCCGGCGTCCGACACCAGGGCGATGGCCTCCCCCGCCGCCATGCGGGCCAGCAACTGCGGCCGCATGCGGGCGGCGTTGTGCTCGTGATAGGCCAGCAGCGGCTTGCGCACCTGGTAGCGGGCCATCAGCTTGGACGTCACCCGCGTGTCCTCGCAGGCGATGGCGTCCACGCCCTTCAGGGTTTCCAGCGCCCGCAGGGTGATGTCGCCGGCATTGCCGATGGGGGTGGCGACGACATGCAATCCAGGCGGCGGTTTACGCAAGGCGACGCTGCCGCTAGGCTCTGCCCCGTCTTCCACGGCGTCCTCCTCGAACGGGGCGCCGTCTCGCGTGTCGTCAAGGGCGTCGCCGGCATCGACATCGTCGACAGGCGGATGCTGCGGTTTCATGGGATCAACGGGTGGGTTTCGCGATGAAGTATGCCGGGATGGCAGCCAAAACCAGGGTGGCCAGAACCACGGCGGCCAAGTCCGCGGCGGCGCTACTGGCGGTGCCCCTGCTGTTGGCGGGTTGCGCCAGCCAGCCTACGGTAGCGGTGCCGCGGCCGCAGGCGCAAGCGCCGCAACAGGCCGCGCCCGACAAGGCCCCCCCGCAGGCCGCCCAGCAGGCCGCCCAGGCCCAGCCGGAGACGACCCCGGCACCGACGGCCGCGCCGGCGCCGGTGCCCGAGGGCGAGGCGGTTCGGGTGGCGTTGCTGCTGCCCCTCACCGGCAAGGCCGCCAGCCTGGGTGAAGCCATGCAGCAGGCGGCCCAGATGGCCCTGTTCGACACCGCCGACAGCCATTTCCAGCTGTTGATCCGCGACACCAAGAGCACGCCCGAGGGGTCGGTGGCGGCGGCGCGGGACGCGCTGGCCGCCGGCGCCACCCTGCTGATCGGCCCGGTCTACGGCGTGGACGCCAAGGCGGTGGCGCCGGTGGCGGGCGCCGTGCCGGTTTTGAGCTTTTCCAACGACGCCAGCGTGGCCGATACGCACGCCCCCACCGGCGGCACCTGGGTCATGGGCTTCCAGCCGCAGGACCAGGTGGCCCGGGTGGTCAGCTATGCCGCCAGCCGGGGCCTGACGCATCTGGCGCTGCTGGCCCCGGTTGGCGGCAACGGTGACATGGTGGAACAGGCCATGCGCGACGCCGCCGGCAAGGCCGGCGCCGACGTCACCCGCGTTGCGCGGTATCAGCCGACGCAGAGGGATGTCAGCGACACCATCAAGCGCTTGTCCAACTTCGACCAGCGCCACGCCCAGGCCGCGGCGGCGCGGGAAGCGGCGGCGGCGGCCAAGGACGGCCGGACCCCGCCGGCGGTGGAGGAACTGCCCTTCCAGGCCATCCTGATCGCCGAGGGCGGCCAGCGCTTGAAGGAGGTGGCGCCCCTGCTGCCGTTCTTCGACATCGATCCCGGCCCGGTGCGCTTCCTGGGCACCGGCCAGTGGGATGAGCCCGGCATCGGGCGCGAGCCTTCCCTGGTGGGCGGCTGGTACGCCAGCGCGGCACCAGAGGCGCGCCAGGGTTTCGAGAAGCGGTTCAACGACGTGTACGGCCAGCGGCCGCCGCGCCTGGCGACGCTGGCCTATGACGCCACCGCGCTGGCCGCCGTGCTGGCCAAGGGGCACAAAAGCTATGTTCGGGAAAACCTGACCGACGCCAATGGCTTCGCCGGTATCGACGGCGTCTTCCGCCTGCTGCCCACGGGCCAGGTGGAGCGGGGCCTGTCGGTGCTGGAGGTCGGCAAGATGGGCGTCACGGTGGTGGACCCCGCCCCGACCAGCTTCGTCACCGGCACCCCGGGCGCCCCAGGCTCCTGACCCGGCGCCACCGCCTTCCCACCGCGTCCCTTACCGGGACGCGGTCCGCGGCGGATTCGCACCCAAATCGATCACATCCGCTTCGGACAAGCCGAGGGCGACGGCCTGGTCCTGGGCGAGCGATCGTCGGGTGGCGGCTGCTGCCAACTCGAACCAAGCCAGGCGCGCCACCCGGCTGGCGGCCGAATTGTCGGTGTCGCGTCGCAGATCCCCGGCCACGAAGCCTTGGCTCATAGAGCCGGCGGGAGCCTGCACGGGGCCGGCCTTCATGCCGGCGTGGGAGAACCGATCCAAACCATGCTCCATCGTCATGTCTGCCCCACGCAGGGTGGGTGCCGGTTCACGCTCTGTTAATCAGATAGTGACCGAAATGACGCGGTCGCGGTAGGAAAATTATGATTAAAAATTAGCTAAAACGGTGTGCGGACGCGAAATCGATGGGGCTCGCCATCACCCCGAATTAATGTCGATACGGGCGTCAACGCGCCTCGCGCCGGGGAAAAATCTGCGACAGCAGGAACAACGCGGCCGCAGCAACCACCACCGCCGGCCCCGCCGGCAAATCGGCGCGGAAGGACGCGCCAAGGCCGCCACAGACCGATAGCGCCCCGACAACGGCCGCCATGACGGCCATGATTTCAGGGGTGCGGGCGAATCGGCGCGCGCAGGCCGCCGGGATGATCAGCAGGGCCGTGATCAGCAGCACGCCCACCACCTTCATCGCCAGCGCGATGGTGGCGGCCATCAGCATCATGAAGGCCAGCTGGGTCGCCAGCACGGGCACGCCCTCCACCCGGGCCAGATCCTCGTTCACCGTCATGGCCAGCAGGGGCCGCCACAGCCAGGCCAAGGCCGCCAGCACCACGGCCCCCCCGCCCCAGATCCAGGCGAGGTCGCCATCGCTGACGGACAGGATGTCACCGAACAGATAGGACATGAGGTCAACCCGCACCGTCTGCAGCAGGGCGACGGCGATCAACCCCAGGCTGAGGGTGGTATGGCTGAGCAGGCCCAGCAGGGTGTCGGTCGCCAGCTTGCGTTGGCGCTGCATCAGCACCAGCACGCCGGCCAGCGCCAACCCCACCAGCGCCACCGCCAGCATCAGGTTGATGCCGGCGACGAAGCCCAGCGCGATGCCCAGCAAGGCCGCGTGGGACAAGGTGTCGCCGAAATAGGCCATGCGCCGCCAAACGACGAAGCAGCCCAGGGGGCCGGCCACCAAGGCCACGCCGATGCCGCCGGCCAGCGCGCGCAACAGGAAGTCATCCATGGGTGGGGGTGTCCTTGACGGCGGGGCCGGCGTGACCCTGCGCGTGGAGGTGCTGGCCGCCGGGGGCGGACGTGTCGCCGTGGCTGTGCGGTCCGGCGGCCAGCAGCCAGGCGGGCATGGCCAGCGGGTCGATGCCGAACAGGGCCTGGAAATCGGGATGGCCGCGCACATCCTCCGGCCGTCCGGCGCAACAGACATGGCCATTCAGGCAGACCAGCCGGTCGGTGCCGTTGATGGCGTAGCTGAGATCATGGCTGACCATGAGCACGCCGCAGCCGTGGCGGCGGCGGATGGCGTCGATCAGCGCGTACAGGGTGGCCTGGCCCGCCACGTCCACGGCCTGCGCCGGTTCGTCCAGGACCAGCAGGTCCGGCCGGCGCAGCAACGCCCGGGCCAGCATCACCCGCTGCAACTCGCCCCCCGACAGGGATTGCACCGGACTGTCGGCCAGGCCCGCCGCCCCCACCTCGCCCAAGGTCTCCGCCACCGCCTCCGACGTCACCGGCCCCCACAGGGACAGCAGGCGCCGCACCGTCAGGGGCAGGGTGCCGTCGACCGCCAGGCGTTGGGGCATGTAGCCGATGCGCAAACCTGGTTTGCGCCAGACCATGCCGTCCGTTGGGCGCTGCAGGCCCAGCACGCTGCGCAGCAGGGTGGACTTGCCGGCGCCATTGGGCCCCACCAGGGTCACCACCTCGCCGGCGGACACCGTCAGGTCCACCGCCTGCAGCACGGCGCGCCGTCCGAACCGCACCGTCAGGCTGGCGGTCTTGATAAGCAGGGCGTCGGGCGACATCTGTGGGTGCTGTTGGTCGGACGGCATGGACCATTCCTGGCAAGGGATCCCGCGCGGAGGCCCATCGCGGCCTGCGGTGCGGGTATGCGTACCCCCCGGCTTTACGGCATCCCAACCGACTTGACAAATGTTATAGTATAACATTGCATGCCGGGACCGCCGTTCCCCCGGCGCCTCATGACCGACTGGTACCCCCATGTCCCCCTTCCGCCTCCCGTCCCTGATCGCCTTGCTGTGGCTGGCGTTCACCGTCCCGTCGCGGGCGGACGCGCCCCATGTGGTAGCCAGCGTGAAGCCGGTGCATTCGTTGGCGGCAACCTTGATGCAGGGAGTCGGGCAGCCGCGCCTGCTGGTCGACGGCACGGCCAGCCCGCACAGTTTCAGCCTGAAGCCGTCGGACGCCGCCGCCCTGTCCCAGGCCGACATCGTCTTCTGGATGGGCCCGACGCTGGAACCCTTCCTGGTGAAGCCGCTGGCCAGCCTGGCCCGGGGCGCCCAGATCGTCACCCTGATCGAGGCGCCCGGCCTGCACCCGCTGGCCCTGCGCACCGCCGGCGCCTGGATGGAAGGCGACGACCACGCCCACCTGGTGCCGGCCGTGACGGGCTCACCCGCCGCCGACAACCAGATCGACGGCCATGCCTGGCTGGACCCCACCAACGCCAAGGCCATGGCCCGCGCCATGGCCGATGCCCTGATCCAGCGGGATCCCGCCAACGCCGGCCGCTACCGCGACAACCTGGCGGGGCTGCTGCGCGCCCTGGACGCCCTGGACGCCGAAATCGGCGCCATCCTGGCCCCCGTCGGGGCCAAGCCCTTCGTCGTCTTCCACGACGCCTTCCATTACCTGGAGGCGCGCTATCGCCTGGATGGCGTCGGCGCCATCACCTTGAACCCGGAGGTGCGGCCGGGTGCCGCCCGCCTCAGCCAGCTGCGCGCCCGCATCCAGGCATCCGGTGCCACCTGCGTCTTCGCCGAACCGCAGTTCGAGACGGCGCTGATCGGCACCCTGGTGGAGGGGACCCGGGCCAAGCGCGGCGTGCTGGACCCCGAGGGGGCGCTGCTGCCCCCGGGCCCCGAGCTTTACGCCACCTTGATGCGCGCCAACGCCCATGCGCTGGCCACCTGTCTGGGCGGGTAACAGGCTGTCTCGGCCGATCAGCTGTGTTAAGACCGCCCCCACAAGATGACTGGTGAGGGCGAATCATGCGGATCGGGATCGTGGGCTGCGGCGGCCGAATGGGCCGCATGCTGATGCGGGAAGTGCTGGGCACCGCCGGCGCCACGCTGTCGGGGGGCACCATGCGCCCCGGCAATCCCGACCTGGGCAAGGATCTGGGCACCCTGGCCGGGCTGGAACCCGCCGGCATCCTGTCCACCAGCGATGCCGAGGCGCTGTTCGCCGCCAGCGACGCCGTCATCGACTTCACCACCCCCGCCGGCACGGCCGCGCACGCCGACCTCGCCGCCCGCCATGGCACGGCCCTGGTGGTGGGCACCACCGGCCTGACGGTGGACCAGCAGGGCGCCATCGACACCGCCGCCAAGACCGCCGCGCTGGTCCAGGCGCCCAACATGAGCCTGGGCGTGAACCTGCTGCTGGCCCTGGTGGAAGACGTGGCCCGCACCCTGGGGCCCGACGTCTGGGACATCGAGATCGTGGAGATGCATCACCGCCACAAGGTGGACGCCCCCTCGGGCACGGCGCTGGGCCTGGGCCGGGCCGCCGCCGCCGGCCGCGACGTCGACCTGGCCGCGGTGTCGGACCGGGTGCGCGACGGCCATACCGGCGCGCGCGAGGCCGGGCACATCGGTTTCGCCACCTTGCGCGGCGGCGACGTGGTGGGCGACCACACCGTCATCTTCGCCGCCGAGGGGGAGCGGATCGAGCTGACCCACAAGGCCGGCAGCCGCGCCATCTTCGCCCGGGGCGCGGTGCGCGCGGCGATCTGGGCGGGCGCCAAGGAGCCCGGCCTGTACAGCATGCGCGACGTGCTGGGGCTGTAAGGAAACCCTTCAAAGACTTAATTGACCCCCGCCCGCCCCGGCGCGACAGTCGGGGGCGGGAGCAACCACCGCCCACGGGTGCCATGCCGTGAAAGAAAAAGAACTGCGCATGGCGCTCGTCTGCTACGGCGGGGTGTCGCTGGCCGTCTACATGCACGGCGTCACCAAGGAACTGCTGAAGCTGGCCCGCGCGTCGCGCGTCTATCACGGCACCCACGACCCCGGCCTGCGCAACCACGGCAGCTATCAGGCCCTGCAGGACGACCTGGCCCGGCGCATCGGCTACAGCAGCGGCGCCCAGCTGAACGGGGAGGGCGAGGTCCAGGCGACGGATACCGAGGAAGTCTATGTCGCCCTGTTGCAGGAGGTGGGCGCCCATATCGACCTGCGCATCATCATCGACGTCATCGCCGGTTCGTCCGCCGGTGGCATCAATGGCGTGCTGCTGGGCCGCGCCCTGGCCCATGACCTGGACCTGGACGCCCTGACCGAGCTGTGGCTGGAGGGGGCGGACGTCACCAACCTGATGGTGGAGGATGGCCGGGCGACGAAGTGGAGCAAGTGGTTCCTGAAGCCCTTCCTGGCCTATGGCCTGGGGCGGCTGATGCGCCTGGCGCCGGACGACGAGATGCGCTGGAAGCTGTCGATGTTCGTACGCTCGCGCTGGTTCAAGCCGCCGTTCGACGGCGGACGCCTGATGGAGATGCTGCTGGACGCCAGCGCCCGCATGGGCCGCCCGGTCAGCCCCTACGCCTCGCTGCTGCCGGCGGGACAGTCCCTGTCGCTGTTCGTCACCGTCACCGACTTCCACGGCTTCCTGCAGCGCATCCCCGCCCACGACCCACCGGCGGTGGAGGAGCGGGAGCATCGCCATGTGCTGCAGTTCCACTATCGCCGCTGGCCGGGGGGCCGGGTGGACAGCGACTTCGGCGAGGGGTCGGTGCCCGGCCTGGTGTTCGCCGCCCGCGCCACCTCCTCCTTCCCCGGCGCCTTCGCGCCCGCGCACCTGCGGGCGCTGGACGGCCTGCTGGCCCGGCGGGGCGAGGCATGGCCGGACCGGGAACGCTTCCTGAAGCGCAATTTCCGCCGCTATGTCGCCGCCGGCATGGACCCCGCGCGCATCAACTTCATCGACGGTAGCGTGCTGAACAACAAGCCCTTCGCGGAGGCCCTGCGCGCCATTTCCGGCCGCCCGGCCTATCGCGAGGTCGACCGCCGGCTGATCTACATCGATCCGGACCCCGCCCACCTGAAGCGGGTGGCCAGGGCCGAAACGCCGGGCTTTTTCCGCACGTTGAAAGGCGCCCTGTCCGACATCCCGCGCAATGAGCCGGTGCGCGATGAACTGGTGTCCATCGACCGCAACAACGCGCGGGTGCGCCAGCTGCGCTCCGTCATCGACGCGGCGCGCCCCGGCATCACCCAGCTGGTGCATGAGGTGGTGGGGGGCGAACCGCCGCCAGAGCTGACCTACGCCCAGATCCACGATTGGCGGGAGGTCGCCAACGGCCGGGCCGCGAAGGAGGCCGGCTTCGCCTATGAGGCCTATGTGCGCCTGAAGCTGACCTCCGTCCTGGATGCCATGGGCCAGCTGGTGGCGGTGGGCTGCGGCTATCAACCGGGCACGGCGGCCGCCCGCCAGGCGACCGACGCCCTGCACACCTGGGCGCACGCCACCGGCATCACACCCGACCAGGTGACGACCTGGAGCCTGGAGCGCAAGGGCGATGACGGACCCGGCGGGGATGCGCCCGCCTGGGTGCGCTTCCTGCTGGCCTTCGACGTGGGCTTCCGCGGGCGGCGCCTGCGCTTCGTCATCCGCGCCCTGAACGAGCTCTATGCCCGGCTGGACGAGGCGGAGTTCGCCGACGTCACCGCCCGCGACCTGGATGACATAAAGGCCAATTTGTACGACTGCCTGGAACGGCTGCGCGTCTATGAGACCGGCGCGTTCCTCAGCGCCGAGGAACGCGAGTCCCTGGCCGTGCCCTTCGTCGAGCCCCTGGCCATGGGCCGCATGCCCGACACACGCGCCGTTGACCAGGTGATGTGGGACCTGGCGCGGCGCATCGACCTGAACGCCATCAACCAGCAGGTGGACGAGATCTTCGCCCTGATGGGGTTGAACATGCTGGGCGTGGCGGCGCGGCGGGAACTGTTCGTCGCCTATGTCGGCTTCGCCTTTTGGGACGTGTTGACCTTTTCCATCAGCGGCTGGCGCGAGCTGGATGATCTGGAGGAGGTGCGGGTGGACCGCATCAGTCCGGACGACGCCCGCTTCTGCCAGGCCATGGGCGGCGCCATCCCGCTCAAGGGGCGGGAGATCAACCATTTCGGCGCCTTCTTCAGCCGCGCCCACCGCGAGAGCGATTACCTGATGGGCCGCCTGCACGCCGCCGACCGGCTGGTGGATTTGGTGCTGGACGCCGCCGGCCATCCACCGGGCGTGAACGGCCCCGGCCTGAAGCGCCGCCTGTTCGCGGCCATCGCCCGTACCGAGCGCCAGCGCCTGGGCGAACGATCACCGGCGTTGCGCTGGCTGGAAACCATGCTGGCGGAAGGCAGCTAGAAACGCCTGTCCCGATGCCGGGCCAGCGCCGTGCTCAGCGCATGGGCCACCTGGACCCGTTCCTCCATGGGCAGGAAGGCGCCCACCACCAGGCGCTTGCCATGACTGGACAGCACGACCTGGCTGTCGTGCCGGGCGGGAACGTCCATGTGGACCCGCAGCCAATAGGGCATGAAGGACCAGGTGCGCGGGGGATGGCGGGGTTCCACCCGCTCCACCGTCAGGGCCTGGTCGGTCAGTTCCACCCGTTCATAGAGGCGGGCCGAGCGATAGCTGGCGCGGAAGAACAGATAGACCACCAGCACGTCCACACCGCAAAAGCCGATGACGGGCCAGGCGCCGCGCAGGAAGAAGACCAGCCCCACGACACTGCTGACCACCGCCATCACGCCCATCAGGATGCGGAAACCCCGCCGCGACAGGCTGCGGTGGGGCCGCAGGATGACGCTGAGCAGGGTCTGATCCAGTTTGGTCTGATCATCGATCATGGACAAAACAGTAGGGCGGCCCATCCCTGGGGTAAAGGCCGCCCTCTGTAGGGACTGGGGCTGGCGCCATGCCCTGCGGGCTTAGGTGCGCGTGATGGAAATGCCCCCATCCACCAACTGGGCCGTACCGGTGACGAAGGAGCTGTCGTCGGAAGCCAGGTAGAGGACGGAGCGGGCCAATTCATCCGGCTGGCCGGCACGGCGCAGGGCGTGGGCGTTGTTCACCCAGTCGCGCTTCTCCGCCGTGTCGTTGGCGGCACGGTACATATCGGTCTCGACGGCACCAGGCAGGATGGCGTTGACCCGCACCCCCGCCGGGCCGAACTCCGCCGCCAGCGCCTGGGTCAGGCCGATCAGCCCGGACTTGCTGGCGGCATAGGCGGCCATGCCGGGGAAGGCGAAGGTATGGCCGACGAAGGTGGAGGTGAAGATGACCGAGCCGCCGCCATTCTTCAGCATCTGCGCGATCTGGTGCTTGGCGCCCAGGAAGGAACCGGTGAGGTTGATGGCCAGGGTGTCGGCCCACCCGGCCTCGGACACGCCCGTGGTGGGGCCCGCCTCGCCCAGCGTGCCGGCGTTGTTGAAGGCGACATCCAGCCGGCCGAAGCGTTCCACCGCCAAAGCCACCAGGGCCTGGTTGTAGTCCTCATGCCGGACGTCGCCGGCCAACGCCACCGCCTGGCCGCCGGCGGCGGTGATCTCGGCCACCAGGCTGTCCAGTTCCGCCTGGCGCCGCGCGCCCACCACCACCTTGGCGCCCTCCGCCGCGAACAGCGTGGCGGTGGCGCGGCCGATACCCGCGCTGGCGCCGGTGATGAGGGCGACCTTGTCCTGCAAACGAGCCATGTGGATCTCCTGTCCTTGCCTGGGTCCGGCGCCCGATGCGCCGGTCACAAGCAGGACGTTACCTTTCACGCGCCCTTGCATCGATGGGGTGGAAATGGCTTATTCATTCATCTTTCCTGAATGTTGAAAGACCAACCCATGGACAGGCTGCGCGCGTTCGAGGTGTTCGCCACCGTGGTGGCGAAGGGCGGCTTCGCCAAGGCGGCGGACGCGCTCAACACCTCCCCCGCCAACGTCACCCGGTATGTCAGCGAGCTGGAATCCCACCTTGGCAGCCGCCTGCTGAACCGCACCTCACGCCGCCTGTCGCTGACCGAGGCGGGGGAAGCGCTGTACGAACGGGCGCAGACGATCCTGGAGGAGGTGGCGGAGGCCGAGGCCGTGGCGTCGGCCACCGCCCTGAAACCCAGGGGACGGCTGCGGGTGAACGCGCCCTTGAGTTTCGGCATCCTGCATCTGGCCCCCCTGTGGCCGCGCTTCATGGCCCAATACCCGGACGTGATGCTGGACGTCGCCCTGACGGACCGGGTGGTGGATTTGGTGGAGGAGGGCTTCGACCTGGGCATCCGCATTTCCCGGGGCGGGTCGCCCACCTATGCCGCGCGCAAGCTGGCGACCTCGCGCAACGTGCTGTGCGCCGCCCCCGGCTACCTGGCCCGCCGGGGCGTGCCCCAGACGCCCGACGATCTGGCCGACCATGCGCGCGTCGCCTACAGCTACACCGGCGTGCCGGAGGACTGGGTGCTCCTGGATCCCGAAGGCAAGCCCATCACCGTGCGCATCCCCGTCCGCCTGGTGACCAACAACGGCGACACCGCCCGCGCGGCGGCCCTGGCGGGGGAGGGCATCATCTGGCAGCCCACCTTCCTGATCGGCCAGGACCTGCGCGCCGGCCGCCTGGTGCCGGTGCTGCCGGAATACCGCATCCCCGACATCGACATCCTGGCCGTCTATCCCAGCCGCCGCCACGTCAGCGCCAAGGTGCGCGCCCTGATCGACTTCCTGGCCGCCGCCTTCCATGGTCAACCGGCCTGGGAAGGCCCCGCTTGATCAAACGACGCCACCACCCGTAGATTTGCCGGCCCACCGCAACCGGGCACCCATAAACCTAGGCCCCGACCGGGGCCGCCGGAGCGTTTCGGGGAGCGTCAGCGGACTGAAACGTGAGGACAAGCCAAGGGGCGGATGCCCCGCCGGCGTTTGAGGCCGCAACCATGAAACGCGCGACCATCGAGGAATTCTTCCGCCGGCTGGCGGAGCGGGATCCGGAGCCCAAGACGGAACTGGAGTACGTCAACCCCTACACCCTGCTGGTGGCGGTGGTGCTGTCGGCGCAGGCGACGGACGTGGGGGTGAACAAGGCGACCAAGGCCCTGTTCAAGATCGCCGACAACCCGGCCGCCATGGTGGCCTTGGGCGAGGCCACGGTGCGCGACCATGTGAAGACCATCGGCCTCTATAAAACCAAGGCAGCCAACGTCATCCGCCTGTCGGAAATCCTGCTGCAGAAGCATGGTGGCCAGGTGCCGCGCAAACGCGAAGACCTTGAAGAGCTGCCGGGGGTGGGGCGCAAGACCGCCAATGTGGTGCTGAACGTGGCGTTCGGGGAACCGACCATCGCCGTGGACACCCATATCTTCCGCGTGTCCAACCGCACCGGCCTGGCGCCGGGCAAAACGGTGGAGGCGGTGGAGGAGAAGCTGCTGAAGGTGGTGCCCAAGGCCTATCGCCTGCACGCCCATCATTGGCTGATCCTGCACGGCCGCTACGTCTGCAAGGCGCGCAAACCCGACTGCGCCGTCTGTGGCGTCATCGATTTGTGCGCCTACGAGGCCAAGACGGTGCTGACGGCCTGAGGGACCCGGATCGTTTCCCTAACGAAACGGGCCAGCCATTTTAGGGGCCGGCCCGTTGAAACCGATATTCTGGACCTAAGGTTACTCTTGCGTGCCGGCGGCCACGACGCCGTCGACTTCCTTGAGCGGACGGGCGCGGGAGTCGCCGCCCAGGGTCTCGATGGTGCCGACCAGCAAACCACCCTGTTCGACCTCCAGCACCCCATAGCGGATGTTGCCCTGGATGCGACCGGTGGCGCGGACGCGCAGCGTGCCGCGAACAGAGATATCGCCTTCGAAACGACCGCCGATGTCGGCCTCATCGATCTCGACCGAGCCCTTGAACAGGCCGCTGTCCGTCACCTCGATGGCGCGGCCCTCGCGCAGCTTGGCCTCGACCGTGCCTTCCACCACCAGGATGTCGCAAGCGGCGATTTCACCGGACAGGGAAATCTCACGGCCGACGATCAGTTTGCGCATGTCGTTGGTAGGCAAGGGGGCATTTCCTTCAGTACCGGTGGGAGCGACGCGCCGCGGGGGCGTGCCGGGAATTTCCACGACGCGGCGCGGAATGTCACTACGAAAACCGCCGCCGGGGGAGGGAGCCCCCGGGATCGCGGGCGTGGCCGGCATCGGGCCGGCGCTGCCGCTGACCAGGCCGCCGCCGGGCGTCAGGCCCAGCGAAGGCTGACCCGGCGTCGGCGAGGTCCCTGGCGTCGGCGTCTTGAACTGCATGTCGATCCCCTTGTCTGATGGCCCTTTGCTGGCCACGGTCACGTCTGAGGGTTCCGCTGCCGGGGGCGTGGGCTCAGCCACCGGAACGGGCGTGCGAAGGTCGGCCGGCTTGGCCGGGTCGCCGCCAACGGGGCCCAGGTTCGGTCGGTTGCGTCGGAACATCGGCGTTGTCCCCAAAATCTTTGTGTCGCGCGGCCCGCCTTGTCCCGTTCAGGGGTAAGGCCGGTCGTGAAGGGTCGTGTTTTTATGGGTTCGCTCGGGCTGCACCCGGCGGAGGCATTCCGGCCCCATCCGCCGGCACAAAACCGCCGAACAGGTGGAGCATGAAGGCCGTCGCCAGAACCGGCGCGAACAGATTCACAACAGGCAGCAAGGAAATAAAGGCAATAATGAGGCCCGCGAAAAAAATTCGCCCCCTATATCGCAGACGGAGTAGGCGGGCCTGATCCGGGGGCAGCCGCCGCATCGCCACCTGGTCGAAATACTGCCGCCCCAGGAGAAACCCGTTGGCCAGGGGATACGCCACGGCACCCACCGGCGGCAAAAGCCACAACGGCAGCACGGCCACGTTGACGAGGACCAGCAGCACAAGGAATCGCAGGGCGATCGCCGTCTCCTCCACCACGCCCGCGTCGCGCGGCGGCGGCAGGCTGGGGTACCACCGTCGTTCAACGGTGCGGGCCACCGGCTCCAGCAGCAGTCCGGCCACGGCCGCCACGACGACCAGGAAGAAGTACCAGGCCAGCGCCACGACGCCGAGCCCGCCCGCCACCGTGATCAGGGGGTCGATCCAGGCATTGCCGGTGGGATGCAGACGGTCCAACCCCCAGGACACCGCGATACCCAGCGCCACGAACGAGATCAGGGTCAACAGGAAGGAACGCGCCATCACCCGCAGAAGCGCGGGGTCGAAAGCCTGGGCCAGGGTGCGGAACAGGGCGCGGATCATCAATATCCTAGGTAATACGCCCCCGCGCTTGCCGCAAGCGCCCCCATCTCTATACTGCGCCCAGTTTTTTTGCCGATCCGGAGGATTTAAGTGGCGGCTGAATTGGATGTGGTGGGGATCGGCAACGCGATCGTCGACGTGATTACCCAGACGAACGACGCCTTCCTGGCGGATAACCGCCTGGACAAGAACAGCATGCGGTTGATCGACACCACCGAGGCCGAGGCGCTGTACGCCAAGATGGGCCAGGGCATGGAAATGTCCGGTGGATCGGCCGGCAACACCATGGCCGGCATCGCCATGCTGGGCGGCAAGGGCGCCTTCATCGGCAAGGTCGCCAATGACCAGCTGGGCCATGTCTACCGCCACGACATCGAGGCCGTGGGCTCGCGCTTCGTCACCACCGACCTGGCCGATGGCACGCCCACCGGCCGCTGCCTGATCCTGGTGACGCCGGACGCCGCACGCACCATGAACACCTATCTGGGCGCCGCCGTCCGCCTGACGCCGGCCGACATCGACGAGGCGCTGATCGCCTCCGCCCAGGTCACCTACATGGAAGGGTACCTGTGGGACCCGCCCGCCGCCAAGGAGGCCTTCCTGAAGGCGGCCAGCGTGGCCCACGGCGCCGGGCGTCAGGTGTCGCTGTCCCTGTCGGACGCCTTCTGCGTGAACCGCCACCTGGATAGCTTCCGCGACCTGGTGGCCGGCCATGTCGACGTGCTGTTCGCCAACGAGGCGGAGATCACCGCCCTGTACGGCACCGATTTCGACCAGGCGGTCGAGGCCGTGCGCGGCCAGGTGGCCGTGGCGGCGCTGACCCGCAGCGAGAAGGGCGCCGTCATCGTCACCCCCGATCAGGTGGTGACCGTTCCGGCCGCCCCGGTGGCCAAGGTGGTGGACACCACCGGCGCCGGCGACCTGTTCGCCTCAGGCTTCCTGCACGGCTACACCCGCGGCCGCGACATGGCGGCCTGCGGCCGGATGGGCGCCCTGTGCGCGGCGGAAATCATCAGCCATTACGGCGCGCGGTCACAGGCGGACCTGCGCCAGCTGGTCGCCGGCGTCTGAGCAACGCCCGGTTGCCGGGGTGGGACGGTTCCGGGTGGGCATTCCCGCATGGGTCCCCACCGGGAGCCACCCTTCTTTGTCCGCTTTTTTTCGCAGGTGCACTCGCATAGACTGCGCCGCGCCGGGCGCGTCCAGCGCCCGCCCCCTTTCAACCGTCTGTCGTGACGCAAAGGCAACTTCCATGGACATGAGCAAGATCCCGGTCGGCAAGAACGCCCCGTGGGACATCAACGTCGTCATCGAGATCCCGCAGGGCGGTCAGCCGGTGAAGTACGAGGTGGACAAGGACTCGGGCGCCATCTACGTCGACCGTTTCCTGCACACCGCCATGTACTACCCGGCCAACTACGGCTTCGTGCCCCACACCCTGTCGGGTGACGGCGACCCGGCCGACGTGCTGGTGGTCAGCAACACCCCGGTCGTGCCGGGCGTGGTGCTGCGGTCCCGCCCCATCGGCGTGCTGCTGATGGAGGACGAGGCCGGCATGGATGAGAAGATCCTGGCCGTGCCGGTGGACAAGCTGCACAGCTTCTACACCAACGTCAGCAGCTACAAGGACCTGCCGGAGATCCTGGTGGAGCAGATCGCCCACTTCTTCGAGCACTACAAGGATCTGGAAAAGGGCAAGTGGGTGCGCATCGTCCGCTGGGGCGACGCCGACGAGGCCGCCAAGATGATCAGCCAGGCCATGGAGCGTTACAACGCCCAGAAGGACTGATCCCAGTCCTTCATCTGTGGATCGGACATCTGTGGATCGGGAAGGGGCGGCGCCATCGGGTGCCGCCCTTTTCATTTGCCCGCAAGGAATGCCGCGCCGGCCTTGGTGCGGGGGCCCGATACGGCTACCTTCAAGGAAAGCTTGAGACATGTCATGGCGGTGCCGCATGGCGCTGCTATTGTCGCCGGGCCACGATGGCAGAGAACAGAGGGGAAGGCCGCATGACCATCCGCAACCTGCATCACCTGTTCAAGCCGTCGTCCATCGCCCTGATCGGCGCCAGCCGAAAGCCGCACACGGTGGGTGCCGTGGTCGCGCGCAACCTGTTCGGCGGCGGCTTCGATGGGCCCATCATGCCGGTCAATCCGCATGACCGCTCCATTGAAGGCGTGCTGACCTACCCCGACGTCGCCTCATTGCCGGTGGCGCCGGATATGGCGGTCATCTGCACGCCGCCCTCCACCGTGCCCGACCTGATCCGCCAACTGGGCGAACGCGGCACCAAGGCCGCCGTTGTCATCACCGCCGGCTTCGCCGAACTGGGCGAGGCGGGGCGGGCCCTGCAACAGCAGGTGCTGGACGCGGCCAAGCCCCATCTGCTGCGCGTCGTCGGGCCCAACAGCCTGGGCGTCATGGTCCCGGGCAACGGCCTGAACGCCAGCTTCGTCCATGTGCCCCCGCTGAAAGGCGACATCGCGCTGTTGGCGCAGAGCGGCGCCGTCGTCACCTCGGTCGTCGACTGGGCGACGCCGCGCGGCATCGGCTTTTCCCACCTGGTGTCGCTGGGCGGCATGGCGGACGTTGATTTCGGCGACCTGATGGACTTCATGGCCCAGGACGGCCACACCCGCGCCATCCTCCTCTATGTCGAGGCCATCGCCCACGCCCGCAAGTTCATGTCGGCCGCCCGCGCCGCCAGCCGATCCAAGCCCGTCATCGTCATCAAGGCCGGCCGGTCGGACGAGGCGGCGCGCGCGGCCTCGTCCCATACCGGGTCACTGGCCGGGGCCGACGCCATCTATGACGCCGCCTTCCGCCGCGCCGGCATGCTGCGCGTCGGACAGTTGAGCGAGCTGTTCGACGCGGTGGAGACGCTGGCCACCGGGGTGCAGATAAGGGGCGACCGCCTGGCCATCCTGACCAACGGCGGCGGCATGGGCGTGCTGGCCACCGACAGCCTGATCGAGCAGGGCGGGCGCTTGGCGCAGCTGTCGCCGGACGGCATCGCCAAGCTGGACGCCGTGCTGCCCCCGACCTGGAGCCATGGCAACCCCATCGACATCACGGGCGACGCGACCGGCAAGCGCTACGCCGACGCCCTCGCCATCCTGATGGAGGAGAAGGGCTGCGACGCCGTCCTGGTGATGAACTGCCCCACCGCGCTGGCCGATAGCGGCGAGGCGGCCCGCGCCGTCATCGACACCCTGCGCGGCAAGCGCTTCCCGGTGCTGGCCAACTGGCTGGGCGAGGGGGCGGCGGCCGAGGCCCGGCGCCTGTTCGCCGCCAACCGCATCCCCAGCTACCAGACGCCGGATGAGGCGATCCGCGCCTTCATGCACCTGGTGCGCTATCGCCGGAACCAGGATGAGCTGATGGAGGTGCCGTCGACCGTGCCCGACCAGTTCGTCTATGACGGCGTGGCGGCGCGGGGGCCCATCGACCTGGCCCTGGCCGAGGGCCGCGCCTGGCTGTCGGAGTATGAGGCCAAGCGGGTGCTGCACGCCTACGGCATCCCGGTGATCCAGACCGTCACCGCCGCCAACCCGGAGGAGGCGGAGGCGGCCGCCCGACGGCTGGCCGGCCCCACGCTGGAACGGGCCCTGGGCGGCGGCGGGCGGGTGGCGCTGAAAATCCTGTCACCGGACATCACCCACAAATCCGACTTGGGCGGCGTGGCCCTGAACCTGGCGCCGAACGAGGTGCGGCTGGAGGCGGAAGCCATGCTGGCCCGCATCCGCGCGGCAGCGCCCGGCACCCGGATCGAGGGCTTCACCGTGCAGCAGATGGCCCACATGCCGGATGCGGTGGAACTGATCGTGGGCATGACCGACGATCCCCTGTTCGGCCCCATCCTGCTGTTCGGCCAGGGCGGGACGGAGGTGGAGGTGGTGCAGGACAAGGCCCTGGCCCTGCCGCCGCTGAACATGAACCTGGCGCGCGACATGATGGCCCGCACCCGCGTCCACAAGCTGCTGCAGGGATATCGCCACCGCCCGCCGGCCGACCTGACCGCCATCGCCCTGACGCTCAACAAAGTGTCGCAGCTGATCATCGACTTCCCGGAAATCCAGGAGCTGGACATCAATCCGCTGTATGCCGGTTCCGATGGCGTCATGGCCCTGGACGCCCGCATCCGCGTGGCCACCCCGCCGGCGCCTGGCGCGGTGCGTCTGGCCATCCGGGCATACCCGAAGCGGCTGGAACAGCACGTCACCATCCATGACGGGCGGGACTTCCTGATCCGGCCCATCCGGCCGGAAGATGAACCCCTGATCCACGACATGATCGCCCGGACCGCCATCGAGGATATCCGGCTGCGTTTCTTCGCGCCCATGCGCCGCCTGTCGCGCGCCATGGCCGCCCGGCTGACCCAGATCGATTACGACCGTGAGATGGCCCTGGTGGCCATCGCCCCCGACCCCGCGCCGCCCCCGGCCGAAGGGTCTGACCTGCAGCCGGGCGACGAGGCCATCTTCGGCACCGTGCGCATCACCGCCGACCCGGACAACGAGAAGGCGGAATACGCCGTGCTGGTGCGCAGCGACATGAAGGGCAAGGGCCTGGGCTATCTGCTGATGACCCGCATCCTGGACTACGCCCGCACCCGCGGCATCCGCGAGGTGTTCGGCGAGGTGCTGCGCGAGAACGTCACCATGCTGCAGATGTGCCGCGACCTGGGCTTCAAACAGACCGAATATCCGGACGATCCCGGCGTGGTCGAGGTGCATTACATCTTCAACTGAAGACGGGGCCACCTGAAGACAGGGGCTATCCCCAAGTGAAGGCTTCACAATCCGCAGACTTAATGACAATTGAATAAAATTCTATGCATTCCGCCTGCCGGAAGGCAGGGACGACTCCACCGCCCCCGACACATACCTCGCCCGTTACTTACACCCTTGGTGTGTATTGACTTATCCACAGCCTGGGCGTTGAGTCGTTTGCATGATTGTGCCGCCCAACATCGCCCAGGCCGTACCGACCCCGGTACTGACGCCGCAACAGCAGACGCCGACGCAGAACCCGTCGTTCCTGGCGGCCGTGGCCGGTGCGCAAAGCTCGGCCAAGCCGGTGGCGACCCAAACGACGGTGGCCGCCCAACCCTCCGGCAAGTCGGAAAACAGCCGGGACAACCAGAGCGGCACCAACACCGGTCAGGCCAACGACACCGGCGCCAATGCCGTGCGCGCCCGTAGCAGCGGCACGCCTTGGCGCGGTCAGAACCTGGATGTTACGGTTTAAACCCCAGGGGACCAATCCAATCTTGCATTCCTGTTACCGTTTAAGCCAATTGGTTGCCACCTATTCGGCTTAAACGGGCTTCATCCCATGGGATATTTGCTGGGCAAAATTCTTGATCCAGAGCGGCGGCGCAAAATCTTGCTGGAGCGGCTTACCGAGCCTCTCCACCTCAATATCGCTTCTTTAGCCGTGATCCTCTTTGGTTCTTTCCGCAGCAAGGTCGCCTTTGATCTCGTACTGAGGCCGCAATACGCCTTCGGGCTCCTGCGCGCCGCCGATATGGCCGCGGAGCAAGGCATACCAGAGATCGCCTGTCTGGAGTTCGGTGTGGCGAGCGGGGCGGGCCTGATGAACATGGCGCACATCGCGGCGCGGGTGACGGCAGCCACAGGTGTTCGCATACAGATTCACGGGTTCGATAGTGGTCATGGTATGCCAGCCCCGCAGGACCACCGCGACCATCCGGAGCTGTATGCGGAGGGCGACTTCCCTATGGATGTCGGCGCGTTGCGGCGCGGACTGCCCGCCAACGCCACGCTGCACCTGGGGGCCTTGAATGAAACCATACCGTCCTATTTGAAGGCCGCATCCGTTCCAATCGGCTTTGCCGCCCTGGACGTGGACTATTACTCATCCACCGTGGAAGCCCTGAAGGTGTTCGACGGCCCGGCCGACCTTTACCTCCCGGCGGTCGTGCTTCACGTCGATGATATCCATCTCTGGAGCCACCATCCCTGGGGTGGAGAATTGCTGGCCATCGCTGAATTCAATAAAAGCCGGCCCTTGCGCAAGATCGCGCCAATGGCGTTCCTGCGATCGAAACGCCTTTTCAAGAACGCGGCCTGGATCGACCACATTTTCGCGCTTCACGTCCTGGACCACGAGGTCCGGCGGTCGACGCGAAGGAGAAGACCCCGCGTAATCCCAAACCACTATCTGCCCACCTGACCTACCGGCCTATATATCGATATCCACCATCACCGGCACATGGTCGGACGGCTTGGGTCCCCAGCCGCGCGCCTCCCGCAGCACGGTGTAGCCCAGCAGGCGCGGCACCAGCGGCGGCGTCACCCAGATATGGTCCAGCCGCCGCCCCCGGTCCGACAGGCCCCAGTCGGCGGAGCGATAGGACCACCAAGTGTAGAGCTTCTCGGAAGGCGGCAGGAAATGGCGGACGGCGTCCACCCAGTCGCCGGCCCGCATCATCGCGTCCATCTTCTCCACCTCGACCGGCGTGTGGGAGATGACGCCCAGCAGCTGGCGGTGGGACCAGACGTCGTTTTCCAAGGGCGCGATGTTCAGGTCGCCCACCAGGATGCGGGGTTTGGCCCGGTCCTCCAGCGCCTCGCCCCAGGCGGCCAGTTCATCCAGGAAGCGCAGCTTGTGCCGGAACTTGTCATTGAGGTCCGGGTCGGGAATGTCGCCACCGGCCGGGATGTAGAAATTGTGCAGTTCGATGCCGCCCGGCAGCTCCGCCTGGACATGGCGGCAGTCCTGCCGCTCACACCACAGTGTGCCCCCCGTGCCCGACAAGGGCAGACGGGAGAGGATGGCGACGCCGTTGTAGCTTTTCATCCCCCGGACATGGACATGGACGTAGCCGCGCGCCGCCAGTTCCTTCTGCGGGAAGGCGTCGTCGATGACCTTGGTTTCCTGCAGGCAGAGGACATCGGGGCCGTAGTCGTCGACCAGGCGCAAGACCATGTCCAGGCGCAGCCGCACCGAGTTGATGTTCCAGGTGACGATGCGCATCAGGCTTCCCGTGGGCAAAAGGGATCACCCCCGCTGCATACGGTCGGCGGCGCCCGGCGTCAAACACCAAGCGGCGCATATGGCGCCAGCAGGTGGATAGGGAAGCGCAATCGGTTGTGCACAATACGATACCGGCCTACCCTGTCGCTCCGTTCTCAAGGAAACCCGGAGCCTGCGCCATGAGCCTCTATGACATTCCCCTGACCCGCCTGGAAGGCCAGCCCGCCAGCCTGGGCGAGTATCGCGGCCAGGTACTGCTGCTGGTGAACGTCGCATCCAAGTGTGGGCTGACGCCCCAGTACGCGGGGCTGACGGCGCTGTATGACCAGTATGAGGGCAAGGGCTTCCAGGTCCTGGCCTTCCCCTGCAACGACTTCGCGGGGCAGGAGCCGGGCAGCCCGGAGGAGATCCAGGATTTCTGCCAGCGCAATTACGGCGTCCGCTTCCCGGTGTTTTCCAAGCTGCACGCCAACGGGCCGGAGCGGCACCCGCTGTACCTGGCGCTGATCGCGGCACAGCCCAAGGCACAGGCCAAGGAAGGCGGCCAACTGCTGGCCAAGCTGGCCCAGCACGGCCTGGCGCCCAAGGACGAAAGTGACATCGCCTGGAATTTCGAGAAATTCCTGGTGGGTCGCGACGGCACGGTCATCGCCCGCTTCGCCCCGGACGTGGAGCCGCAGGACCCGGCCCTGGTGGGCGCCATCGAGAGCGCCCTGGCCTAAGCCGGCGGGCGGCTAGGAGGCGCGCGACGCCGCCCGCGCCCGCACGGCGTCGCCGAAGGCCTTGAACAGGGCGGTGGAGGCCGGGTCTTCCCAGAAGCGCCATTCGGGGTGCCATTGCACCGCCAGGGCGAAGGTGGGCCCCTCCACCCGCACGGCCTCGATCAGGCCGTCGGGGGCCGTCGCCTCCACCACCAGCCCGGGGGCCAGCCGGTCGATACCTTGCTGGTGCAGGGAGTTGACGGTCAGACGTTCCCGGCCGGTGATGCGGGCCATCAGGCCACCGGGCGTGAGATCGACTGCGTGGGCGCCGCCGTACTGGACCTCGACCGGCTGGGTCTCGTCATCGCGGTGGTCCATCAGGCCCGGCACCTCCTGCACCTTCTGGTGCAGGGTGCCGCCCAGGGCCACGTTCAGTTCCTGCAGGCCACGGCAGATGGCGAACATCGGCACGCCGGCATCCAGCGCCGCCCGGTAGAGGGGCAGGGTGGTGGCGTCGCGCGCCAAATCGTGCAGGGTGCCTTCGTCCGACGCCGGGCCCTGGTACTGGTCGGGATGGACGTTGCTGGGGCTGCCGGTGAACAGCAGCCCGTCCAGACGCGCCACCACCATGGCCGGGTCGTAGCGGTCGCCCAAGGCCGGCAGCAGCACGGCCAGCGCGTCCGCCCCCTCCGACACCGCGCGGACATACTTGTCGCCCACCACATGGAAAGGGTGGCGGCCCAGGGTGCGGTGATCGGCGCAGACGCCGACGATGGGCAGAGCCGCGCGGGGCGGTCCAGCATGGGATTGGCCGGTCATCGCTCGGGCCCTCCTTGGTCGGGCCGCCCGCGAACGGGACCCCCGGCGCGGGGTCAGTCCCGTTCCTTGCGGCGGCTGGGGTCGCGGAAATAGAACTGGTCGTCGGCCAGGCTGACGCCCGTCTGTGGATCCAGCAGCGCCACCTCGGTGGTGGCGCCCTGGGCATCCAGCACCCGCCACTTCCTCAGGCCGAAGGGCTGTTCCTGGAACATCAGGGTCAGCCGGCCCAGGCCGGGATCCTTGGTCTGGACCAGCGTCACCTCCAGCACCCCGGCGCTGTCGTCCATGGAGGTGACGGTGACGTCGCCGGACAGGTGCAGGTCGGGCCGCAGGATGAAGTCGGCCATGGTGCTGCCGATGGGGGCGTTGGACTGTTCCTTGGCCTCGGCATCCCAGAAATAGACGAAGTGGCCGTCGGCGACGATGAAGTTCTTGTTGGGCGGGTCGTAGTCGATGCGCATCTTGCCCGGCCGCTTTAGCTGAAAGGTGCCGCGCGCCAGGTCGCCGTCCGGGTTCACCTGTTGGAAGGCGGACTTCAGCGTCTGGATGCCGTTCAGGTAGGTCTCAACCTGGTGCAGCTTGGCCTTGTCCTCCTCCGTGAACTGGCTGGGGGGCTTGGCGGCGGCCACCCCGGGCAGGGACGGGACGGCGGCGAGAGCCAGGAGGGCGGCGGCGAGGGCGGTGCGGCGGATCATGGTGCCTTCAGGATAGACCGCGCTTTAAGGCGGAATTGCGGTGGCGATACAACTGCTTGGATGAAATGCCGGGAAGAGGGGAGGGGGCGTACGCGCCACCGCACCCCGGCGGCGGCGGAACGTACACCCTCAGCTTTCCCGGTCGTCGATGTTGCGCGCCAGCACCTCGCGCTTGCCGACATGATTGGCGCGGCTGACCACGCCCTCCTGCTCCATCCGCTCGATCAGGCGGGCGGCGCTGTTGTAGCCGATGCGCAGGTGGCGCTGGATGAAGCTGGTGCTGGCCTTGCCCTCGCGGCAGACCACGGCCACCGCCTGGTCATACAGCTCGTCACCGGAACTGGTGTTGCCGCCGGAACCACCGCCCGATCCACCGTCCTCGTCAAACGGGCTGGCCTCGTCCTCTTCCGTCACGGCGTCGACGTAGTTGGGCTCGCCCTGGGCCTTCAGGAATTTCACCACGTCCTCGACCTCCTGGTCGCGGACGAAGGGGCCATGGACGCGGGTGATGCGGCCACCGCCGGCCATGTAGAGCATATCGCCCTGGCCTAGCAGCTGCTCCGCGCCCTGTTCGCCCAGGATGGTGCGGCTGTCGATCTTGGAGGTGACCTGGAAGCTGATGCGGGTGGGGAAGTTGGCCTTGATGGTGCCGGTGATGACGTCCACCGACGGGCGCTGCGTCGCCATGATGATATGGATGCCGGCGGCGCGCGCCATCTGCGCCAGGCGCTGGATGGCGGCCTCGATATCCTTGCCGGCCACCAGCATCAGGTCGGCCATCTCGTCGACGATGACGACGATGTAGGGCAGTTCCGTCAGGTCGATGGGCTGGTCCTCGAACACCGGCTTGCCGGTGTCGGGGTCGAAGCCCGTCTGGATGCGGCGGGTCAGCGTCTCACCGTTCTGACGCGCCTCGCGCAGGCGGATGTTGTAGCCGTCGATGTTGCGCACGCCCAGCTTGGACATGGCGCGGTAGCGGTCCTCCATCTCCCGCACTGTCCACTTCAGCGCCACCACCGCCTTCTTGGGATCGGTCACCACCGGCGCCAACAGGTGGGGGATGCCCTCATAGATCGACAGCTCCAGCATCTTGGGATCGACCATGATGAAGCGGCACTTTTCCGGCGGCAGCCGGTAGAGCAGCGACAGGATCATGGTGTTGATGGCCACGGACTTGCCCGAACCGGTGGTGCCGGCCACCAGCAGGTGGGGCATGCGGGCCAGATCGGCGATCACCGGCTGGCCACCGATGTCCTTGCCCAGCACCAAGGCCAGCTTGTGCTGCGCCCGGTCATAGCTCTCTGCCTCCAGCAGTTCGCGCAAGTAGACGGTTTCGCGCTTTGCGTTGGGCAGTTCGACGCCGATGACGTTGCGGCCGGGCACAACGGCCACACGCACGGAAACAGCGCTCATGGACCGGGCGATGTCATCGGCCAGACCGATGACGCGGGACGATTTGGTGCCTGGCGCCGGTTCCAGTTCATAGAGGGTGACGACGGGGCCGGGATGGACCTTGCCGATCTCCCCCTTCACGCCGAAATCGTCCAGCACGCCTTCCAGCAACTGGGCGTTCTGGCGCAGCGCCTCCTCATTGACGCCGGGGCTCCGCACCGACAGGTCGGGCAGTTGCAGCAGTTCCACCGGCGGCAGTTCATAGTCGCTGGGGCCGTCGGGTTCCAGGTCCAGGCTGGACTGCAACGCCGCCGGCGCCTTGCGGGCGATTTCCACCGGCTTGGCCTTGGGCGGCACCACCGTGGCCAGCGGCCGGCGGGGCGCCGCCTCGCCCTCCACGGCCAATTCGCCGGCGCGGGGCTCCGGCCGCTCGGCCGGGCGGTCACCGGGGCGGTCCAGTGGCGGGATGGACAGGCTGGGTTCGCGGCGGAGGCCGTCGCCGAAGCCGGGCTCGCGCCGGGGGGCGGGGGCCGCGCGCTCCCGCGCCGACAGGCCCTTCAGCCCGCCGGTCAGCCGGTCGGTAAGGCTGCCGGCCAGGCCGCCGAGCCCGCCGACACCGGCCAGCGCCGAACCGGCGGCGGAGCGCAGGCGGCCGGCCAAACCGGCGGGCGCCTCCTCCCCGACAGGGTCATCGGCGTGGTCTTCGGGTTCGTCATAGACCGGCTGGTTCGGACGACGGACGGAGGCCGGGGCGGCGGGCTTGGCCGCAGGCCGCCACTGGCCGATACGCCGGACAAAGCCGTAGGCGGCGCCCACGGCGGCGAAGGCCTGGTAGAAGGGCACCCCCAAGGCCACGACGATCAGCGCCATGGTCGCTAGCGCCGTCACCAGGCCCAGCAGCAGCGGACTGCCCCACCCCAGATGGGCGATGAAAAAATGGTCGGTCAAGGTGACGAGGACGCGCCCGACATTGCCGCCGGCCCCGCCGTCGAAGGGGGCGGAGATGCCACCCAGCGAGACGCCGGCCAGGATGACGGCGATCAGCCCGGCGGCGAGACGGCCGGCCCAGAAGCTGGGCGGGTCGTGGCGCAGGATGCGCGCGCCCCAGCCGGCGATGATGACGGCCAGCAGATAGGCGGCCAAGCCGAAGCATTGCACCAGCACGTCGGCGGCGTAGGAGCCGATGACGCCCGCCACATTGTGCACGGCGCCGTGGGGACCCGCGGTGTTCAGCGAGGGGTCGTTGGGGTCGTAGCTGAACAGGACGGCGGCCAGCGCCAGGGCCAGCAGCACCACGCACAGGCCCCCCACCTCCGCGGCGCGGCGCAGCAGGAATTGCGAGGCGCCGTCGGGCAGCAGGCTGCCGCGCCGGCGTTTGCCGGGACCGGTGGGGCCGGACCTGGATCCGGCGGATCCCTGGCCCGAGGACAGGGGATCGCGGCTGCCCCGGGAACCGGGGGTGGAGGCAAGGCGGGTCGTCATGGGCCGTCGCTCGTTCCTGAAAACTTACGGGCTTGGGTGAACGGATGGGGAATCGATGCCGGTGCCGGTCAGGGCGGGGAACCGATCCCAGGAGTTAAACGCGGTATCAGGCAACTTTATGTCAGGCCGATCACCAGGACGCCGGGTCCAAACGGACGGGTAGCGGGGCCGGTCAGCCCAATACCCGGGCGATGGTCTCGCACGCCCGCGCCACCGTTTCGGTATCATGCACCAGGGCCACGCGGATAAAGGGCCGCCCGGCATTGCCGCCGTCGGGTTCGGACCGGGTGAAATAGGCGCCGGGCAGCACGCGCAGGCCGGCCTCCCCCCACAGGGCGCGGGTCGCGGCCTCGCCATCGCCCACGTCCAGCCATAGGAAGAAACCACCCGCCGGGCGGTAAAAGCCGTAGCGGCCGCCCAGCGCCGCCTCCGCCGCGTCAATCTTCAGCCGGTAGAGGCGGCGGTTTTCCTCGACATGCGCATCATCGTTCCACAGCGCCGCGGCGGCGGCCTGGGCGGGCAGGCCGTTGCCGGCCAGGCCATAGTTGCGCAGGTGGGTGAAGGCCTTGATCAGCGCCGGGTCCCCAGCGATGAAGCCGGAGCGCAGGCCCGCGGCGTTGGAGCGCTTGGACAGGGAATTGAAGACCAGCAGGTTGGCCACCCCCTGATCGCCCCCGGCTTGTCCGCGCCCTTCAGCCTCCAGGGCCAGCGCGGCCTCGAAGCCGCCGGGCGGCGGCGCCTTGTCCCAAATCTCGGCGTAGCACTCGTCCAGCGCCAGCACGAAGCCGTAGGCGCGGGCCAGCGTGATGGCCTTCTTCAGGTAAGCCAGGTCCGCCACCGCCCCTTGCGGGTTGGACGGCGTGCACAGGTACATCAGCGCGGTGCGGGCCAGCAAGGCGGGCGACAGGGCGTCCAAATCAGGCAGGAAGCCGGTTTCGCGGGTCGCCGGCATGAACACCGGTTCCGCCCCGGCCAGGGCGGCCGCCCCCTCATAGACGGCATAGAAGGGGTTGGGGATCAGCACCGCCGGCTGGCGCCCGTCCTTCTGTTGCGGCGTCGCCAGCAGGGCCACCTGGAACAGCGCCTCGCGCGTGCCGGTGGCCGGCAGGATGCCCTTGTCCACATCGACGAAATCGGCGGGCAGGCCATAGCGGCGGCAGAGCCAGCCATGCACGGCGGCGCGGAACGGAAGGGTGCCGATGGTGGGCGGATACTTGGCCCAATCAGCCGCCGGGGCCGCCGCCAGTGTCTGGGCCAATAGGGCCGGCGGCTCATGCTGCGGTTCCCCGATGGACAGCATCAGGGGGGCCGTGTTGCAGCGCGGCGTCACGTCGGCCAGCAAAGCGGCCAGCCGTGAAAACGGATATTCCGACAGGCCACCCAGGCGGCCATTGAGGACCGGGGCGGCGAAGCCAAGGGCCGTCGAGACAGAGAGCCGGGAGTCGGCCGCCAGTTCCATGGGAAAAATCGTGTCCGCGTCATATCGGGTAGGTGGGCCGATACTAGCGGCGGCCCTGCCCCCATACAAGCGCCGCGGCACCCGCCCGCCCGCCGCGCCTGGCTGGAAAGCGCCCTAGAATCCGAGGATTGTTCTTAAACGCTTAGAAAGTCGATGAAAAGCCGGGCGCCCTTTCCGTCCCTGATCACAGGGCGGGCCGCCCGCGTTCGCCGGTGCGGATGCGCACCGCCTCGGCGATGTTCATGACGAAGATCTTGCCGTCACCGATGCGGCCGGTGTTGGCGGTGGCCTGGATGGCCTCCACCACGCTTTCCATCTGGTCGTCGGGCACCGCCACCTCGATCTTCACCTTGGGCAGGAAGTTCATGGCGTATTCGGCCCCCCGGTAGATCTCCGTCCGGCCCTGCTGCCGGCCGCAGCCCCGCACCTCGCTGACCGTGACGCCCAGATGCCCCATGTCCGCCAACGCCTCACGCACTTCATCCAGCTTGAACGGTTTCAGCACCGCCACCACGAGCTTCATCGGCATTCCTCAAACGCCAGGGACCGGGCGCCCCCTGGACCGGCACCCGCGGCCCCGGTCGGGGAACGGACGGCGGCGGGGCGTTTCTGGGCGCCCCGGTCTTCAAGAAGCGTGCCGCGTTCACATCTTTGTCGCGCGCCATCCCAAAGAGTGGCGCCAAAGGACAGGTCACGCGGAGAATGCCCCGGCATTTCGCCGCTTTTCCGCGCAGACGATGCCGACGGATTGCCCTGGCTTGAGCCGATAGCCGACAAAGCGGGGGCAATTGCATAAATTATGGGCAGAAGGGGCCTGAGGAACGGTCATATGCGCGGCACTGGACAAGCCCCGGCGCGGTCGCGATGCTGCGATCTTGAGTTTCCCTCCGCCAAAGGCGTAGCCCCATGTCGATCGATGCGTCCACCGAAGTCTCCGCGCCCACCGATACCACCGACCTGACCGCCGACGTCGCCATCGTCGGCGGTGGCTTGGCCGGTCTGTCGCTGGCGGCGGCCCTGGGTACCGCCGGGGTTCGCACCATCTGCATCGACCGTGACAGCCCGGCCCACCAGCTGACCGCCACCTTCGACGGCCGGACCACCGCCATCTCCCACGGCAGCATGAAGATCCTGGACGGTGCCGGGGTGTGGGCCCACCTGAACGGCGACGCCGGCCCCATCCTGGACATTCGCGTCACCGACCAGAACCGCCCGACCTTCCTGCATTACGACCACCGCGAGGTGGGCGACCAGCCCTTCGGCTATATCGTCGAGAACGTGGTGTTGCGCCGGGCGCAGTTCGCGCGGCTGGCGGAACTGCCGTCCGTCACCCATCTGGCGCCGGTGGCGGTGACCGCGCTGGAACGCGGCCCCACCATGGCGACCATCTCCCTCGCCGATGGCCGGCGGGTGCGCGCCCGCCTGGTGGTGGGCGCCGACGGCCGGGGTAGCCTGTGCCGCAAGGACGCCGGCATCCGCCTGGTGGGCGACGATTACGACCAGACCGCCATCGCCGTGACGGTGGAACACGAATTCCCCCACCACGGCGTGGCGGTGGAGATGTTCCTGCCCAGCGGGCCCTTCGCCATGCTGCCCCTGACCGGCAACCGCACCTCCATCGTCTGGTCGGACAAGAGTGCGGCCGTGCCCTATTACATGGGCTTGGATGACGCCGCCTTCACCGCCGAGTTGCAGTCCCGCATCGGTGACTGGCTGGGCGTCGTGCGCCCTGTCGGCGGGCGCCACAGCTATCCCCTGTCCTGGCGGCATGCTGAGCGCTACATCGATCGCCGCCTGGCGCTGGTGAGCGAGACCATCCACGCCATGCATCCCATCGCCGGCCAGGGCCTGAACATGGGCCTGCGCGACCTGGCGGCCCTGGCGGAGGTCATCGTCGACGCCTGGCGCCTGGGCCTGGACGTGGGCGGGGCCGCGACGCTGGAGCGCTACCAGCGCTGGCGCCGCTTCGACAATGTCAGCCTGCTGGGCGTGACCGACGGCCTGACCCGCCTGTTTTCCAACGACATCGGCCCGCTGAAGGTGGCGCGCGGCCTGGGCCTGGCCGCCGTGAACGCCCCGCCGCTGAAGCCGTTGAAGAAGCTGTTCATGCGCCATGCCATGGGCATCGTCGGCGACCTGCCCCGCCTGGTGCGGGGGGAGCGGCTGTAGATCACCCCACCGGTCTGAGCGTCCATGGACCCCTGCAGGAATTCCTGCAGGGGATTTGTTGCCTTGGGCCAATACATTGGACGAGAATGCGCGGCCGTCGTGGAACGGGTGGATACGGGCTTAGGCGCCAGAACCGATCGGCCACGGACAACCGGGCCTGACGCATGGGGACAGCAATGGGAACGACGACCGACCGCCGCACCGGGCGCCGGGTTCTGGCTTGGCTGGGCGGGATCGCCGGCGTGGCGGTGGTGGGTTTCGTGGGCCTGGGCGCCTGGTCGGCCTGGAGCTTGAACGCCAGCCTGCCACAGCTTGAGGGCACCGCCGCCATCCCGGGCATGACCGGCCCGGTGACGGTGGAGCGGGACGAAAACGGCGTGCCCACCCTGACCGGTCCCGACCGCGCCAGCCTGATCTACGCCCTGGGCTTCCTGCATGCCCAGGAACGTTTCTTCCAGATGGACCTGCTGCGCCGCACCGCCGCCGGCGAATTGTCCGAACTGATCGGCCCGGCGACGGTGAAGATGGACACCCCGCACCGCGTGCACCGCTTCCGCGCCCGGGCCAAGGCGGCGGTGGAGCGGTCCAGCCCGGAACAGCGCGCCATGCTGGCCGCCTACACCGCGGGCGTGAATGCCGGCCTGGGCGGCCTGCGCCGCGCGCCCTTTGAATACACCCTGCTGCGCCAGACCCCCAAGCCCTGGGGGTTGGAGGACACGCTGCTGGTCGTGGACGCCATGTATTTCGACCTGCAATCCTCCGACGGGTGGGAAGAACAGCGGCTGGCGCTGGCCATGGACCAGTTGGGCCCCGTCATGGCCAATTTCCTTTACCCCAAGGGGACGGAACTGGACGCGCCGCTGGACGGCAGCAAGCTGCCCGACCCGCCCATGCCCGAAAGCTATGTTCCTGCCGTGAAGGTGGGCCAGGCGCCGCAGCAGCAGGAGGCCCTGATCCGCGGCAGCAACAACTGGGCGGTGGCCGGCGGCCTGACCGGCACCGGCGCCGGCATGGTGGCCAACGACATGCATCTGGGCCTGCGCACGCCCAACACCTGGTATCGCGCCCGCCTGGTGGTCAAGCCCGCCGGGGCGGACGCGCCCACCCTGGACATCGTGGGCGTCACGCTGCCCGGCAACCCGCTGATGGTGGTCGGCAGCAACAAGCACATCGCCTGGGGCTACACCGACGCCTATGTCGACACCGGGGATGTCGTCGTGCTGGAGGCCGTGGACGGAGACCCGGACCACTACAAGACGCCGGAGGGTGCCAAGGCCCTGGTGAAGCATCTGGAGCCGCTGTGCGCCACCAATTGTCCCAGCCTGATGGTGGAGGACAGCGACTGGGGCCCGGTGGTGGGCACCGATCCCCAGGGCCATAAGCTGGCCTACCGTTGGGTGGCCCACGATGTCGGGGCCGAGGTGATGACCGCCGGCGCCGCGCTGGAACAGGCGGGTTCGGTGGACGAGGCGGTGGCCATCGCCCATCGCCTGCCGATTCCCAACGAGAACATGATGGTGACCGACACCAAGGGCAACATCGCCTGGACCATCGTCGGCCTGGTGCCCCGCCGCTTCGGCCATGACGGCACGCTGCCCACCCCCTGGGGGGATGGCAAGGCCGGCTGGAACGGCTATCTGTCGCCGGCCGAGGTGCCGGTGATCACCAACCCGGAGAACGGCCGGCTGTGGACGGCCAACACCCGCGTGGTGGGCGGGGACGCCCTGGCCAAGCTGGGCTTCGGCGGTTATGGCCTGGGGGCCCGCGCCGGCCAAATCCGGGACGATTTGCTGGCCAAGGACAGCTTCACCGAAAAGGACCTGCTGGCCATCCAGCTGGACGACCGCGCCACCCTGCTGGATTTCTGGCAGCGCCTGATGCTGCAGGCCCTGGGCGAACGGGTCAGCGACCCGGGGCTGGCGGCCTTGGTGGCCCCGGTGGAAAGCTGGGGCGGGCGCGCCGCCATCCCTTCCGTCGGGTATCGTCTGGTGCGCACCTTCCGCAGCGCCGTGGTCGACAGGCTGTACCAGGCCTACACCGCCCCCATGGCCGGCCCGGCGGGGGCCCATGCCGATGACCTGATCAGCCATCAGTCCGAAGGCCCCGCCCGCCGCCTGCTGACCGCCAAGCCGCAGGGCCTGGTCCCCCCCGGGTACAAGAGCTGGGACGCCGTGCTGGACGCGGCGCTGAAGGATGTGCGTGACCGCATCGGGCAGAACGGCGGCGATATCGCCCACTTCACCTGGGGCGAGCGCAACCGCCTGGCCATCCGCCACCCCCTGTCCAACGTGGCGCCCGTCCTCAGCCCCTATCTCGATCCGCCATCGGAACCAGTGCCCGGCGACCTGTACCAGCCGCGCGTGGCCGCCCCCAGCTTCGGCGCGTCGGAGCGGCTGGTGGTGTCGCCGGGCCATGAGGACACCGGCCTGTTCCACATGCCCACGGGCCAGAGCGGCCACATGCTGTCGCCCTATTACAACAAGGGGCATGAGGATTGGGTGCAGGGCCGGCCCACGCCCCTGCTGCCCGGTCCCACCCGGTGGCGCATGACGCTGGAACCCGGCAAGGCCCCGGCCACGCCCTGATCGTTCGCGACATTGCCATCAACGTAGTCATGCTTTAGGCAATTCCTGCTGGGCTTTTCGCAAGGAAACCGGCAGAATCTGCCCGCTTGCTTTCTGCAACAACTCGCCGTCTCTGCAGTAATGCATTGATTCCGTTGTGATCGATGCATGGCCCGCCCCGTGCTTGGTGTTCCCCGGTTTCATCTGCGGGGTACCTGCATCATGGATGGTGGCGTTGTTTCCGGCCTGAACACGACCGATCCCGCCCTGGAGACGGAGGCCCCCAGCGGTTCCTTCGCCCGGGCCTATCAGGAGGCGCATGCCGCCGCCGGCATCCAGCGCCTGGCCGTGACGCCGGTGTTGGAGATGATGGACCTGACCGGCGACCCGCACGCGCTGGACAGCTATCTCGCCCGCGCCCATGCCGACCTGACGCTGAGCCGCGACAACATCGACCGGCTGAAGGGCAACCTGCACCTGGTTTTCCTGTTCCGCGATTTCCGCCACCGCTTGGGCACCGCCATGGAGCGGATGAAGGACACGGGGCAAGGCCCCTTCGCCGCTCTGCCGCAATGGATGAGCGCGCAGCACCGCTTCGGCCTGCTGCGCACCGCCGGTTGCCTGGGCCTGAACCGCGAGCTGGACGCCTGGATGGCGGATCTGGAGGCGCGCGGCGCCCCGCAGGCCCCCATCGCCTGCCCCTTCGGCCGCATGGCCCGCGCCGCCCGCCGCTTCTTCACCGGTTCCGCCCTGTACCAGCGCGCCGACCATTCCGTGCTGAGCATCGCCAAGACCGGCAGCAACACCGCCCTGCATGTGTGCTGGAGCCTGGTGGAGGCGGCCTATCATTTGGGCGTGGACCTGCCGCCGGCGGAATGGCGCGCCATGCTGTGGCGGTCGCGCAAGGAGATCGCCACGCTGGCCTCGGGCAGCCTGGGCATGATCGTCGCCTTCCTGGAGGCGGCCCATCTGCACCCCCACGGCGACTCGGCCGTGAACCCCACCACACATGAGGGGTCGCCCTTCCGCCTGGTGGGGGAGGGGACGGACCGCCGCCTGGACCTGCGGCTGGACGGCATCCGTCCCGTGACCACGGGCCATGACCGGCTGTTCACCGGCTGCCCCGCCTTCCATGTCGGCGGCATGATCGACACCTATCTCACCTGGGTGCTGGACATCGCCCTACACCACGGCCTGAACCGCCAGCCGGCGCCCACACCCATCCTGGCGGCCCAGCCGGCCTTCGTGTCGGCCCTGGGTGCCGGCCGGGTCACCCAGCAGGTGGCGGCGGCGCCGTCGCGCGACCCGTAACGGGGTGGCCCCCCATGGGCTTGATCCCATGGGCTTGATCAGCTGCGGCTGACGGGGTAAGGGCTGGGGCAGCGTGGCGCCGCCGGTGCGGCGCCACCCCTAAGGACCCGTTCCCCATGAAGCCAGAGGACATCCAGGCGCGTGTGCTGTACCGCGACGCGCTGATGCTGATCATCGACAAGCCGGCGGGCCTGCCCGTGCATGCCGGCCCCGGCGGCGGCGACAATCTGGAACGCCATTTCGACGCCCTGCGCTTCGGCCTGCCCCGGGCGCCGACCCTGGCCCACCGCCTGGATCGCGACACCAGCGGCTGCCTGATCCTGGGCCGGCATCCCAAGGCGCTGCGCAAGCTGGGCAAGCTGTTCCAGGAAGGCCGGGTGTCCAAGACCTATTGGGCGGTGGTGGCGGGATCCCCCCCGGCCGAGGAGGGGCGCATCGAAGCCGCCCTGTTCAAGCGCACCAACCGGAACGGTTGGAAGATGGAGGTAGTGCCCGAGGGCACGCCGGACAGCCAGGCCAGCGTCACCGACTACAGGGTGCGCGGCCGGGCCGAGACACCGGACGGCCCCATCGCCTGGGTCGAGCTGAACCCCCGCACCGGCCGCACCCATCAAATCCGCGTCCACATGGCCCATGTCGGCTGTCCCCTGCTGGGCGACCCGGCTTATGGCGGCCCGGCGGGCGCCCTGCACCTGCATTCGCGCGGCATCAGTCTGCCCCTCTATCCCAGCCGCGACCCGGTGGGCGCCGAGGCCCCCGTGCCCGCCCACCTGCGCGCGGCGCTGAAGCGCTGCGGCTGGGCGGGGGAGTAGCCCACCCCTCATAACCACGGCACATCAATGGGAACGCGGGTGCGGACCACCGCACCCTCCGGCTGGGCCATCATCCAGGTCTTCCACGCCTGGAAGTGCGGGGCGGCGTAGTGGGCATCCAAGGCCGCCTGGTTGTCGAACACCTCCCACAGGAAGTAGACGCCGGGCTCGTCAACCGCCGCCGCGAAATCGAAGCGGCGGCAGCCAGGCTCCGCGCGGGTGCCCAGGACATTGGCCCGCTGCAAGGCCAACGCTTGGTCCCGCAATTCGGGGACGACTTCCAGGCGAACCATCTGGGCGATCATGGACGGGGTTCCTTGTTGACGTCTTTCAGAATCCGGGCTTGGCCACCATCAGCCACAGGATGCCCAGCACGGCGGTGAAGGCGGGAAAGCCGAAGGCGAACCACACCCGGAACAGGCGGAAATAGGCCGGCGGCAGTGGCTGGCCCGTCCGTACCGCCACCCGCGCCAGGTCGCGCATACGGATCTGCATCCACACCACCGGCAACCAGAAGGCGCCGGTGACAAGATAGAGGATCAGGCTGAGGCCGATCCACCCGCCAAACAGGGGGTATCCCGCCATATGGGCCAGCAGGCCGCCGGTCAGCGGCTGGGCCACCACGGCCGAGGCGGTGAAGAGGGTGTCGGCCACCACCACGATGTGGGCGGTGTGGGCGATGAGGGCGGCATCCTTGCCGCGATGGGCCATGACCATGAAGAAGGCGATGCCGGCGCCGGTGCCGAACAGCACGGCGGCGCCGATGATGTGGCCCACCTTCACCAGGGTATAGAGATCCATCAGCGGTCATCCAGCACGGCCAGCGCCGCCAGCGCCAGCATCGCCGCCGGCAGGGTCTTGAGGAAGGGTCCCATCGGGTCCAGCCACAAATCCGGCCGCCACAGGGTGCCGCCCGCCAGGTACACGACGGAGACCAGCACCATGCCCAGCAGTGCCGCCTTGGTCCGGCGGCGGAACAGGACACCGACACCCAGCGCCATGTCGGCGGCGGAACCCAGCAGCACCGCCCCGGCGGCGTATCCCGGCGCCAGCCCCGCCGCCGTCAGCACGGCGGCGGCCTGGGGCACCCGCAGGAGGCCGATCAGGCCAGAAACGATCCAGAAAAATGATAGCATTGCCAGCATCGCTGGCTTCAGGAAATAGCTTTTGGCGAACCAGCGTTCCTGCACACCGGCGGGATACGCGGCCAGCATGTCCGCCAGCGACAGGGGCGCCAAACCCAACTCCCGCATCATGGCCTGGCCATCGCCGGCGATGCCGCCGCGCAACTGGTCCAGCGTGGCGCTGCGCAGGGGGCTGCGCCAGCCGGCCCAGGCCAGGGCATCGGCGCCCCGGGCCGCCAGGCGGGCGAGGGCGGGCGGCAGGCGCCACACCGGGGCCGGGGCCAGGCCCAGCCAACGCCGCAGGGTGATGACCAAGTCGGCCAGCGTGACGGGCTCGGCGTGCACCAGATCGATGCCGCGCCGCGCCGCGGTTTCCGGCCGCAGGGCGCGCGCCACCGCCAACGCCACGTCGGTCGCCGCCACCACCTGCACCGGCACCTCGGCATGCACCACCGGCAGCACTAGCGGACAGGCGGCCAGGCCGCGCAACAGGGCGCTGCCGCCATAGGCCGCCGGCGCCAGCACCAGGCCGGGGCGCAGGATGATCCAGTCCAAATCGCTGGCACGCAGCAAGGCCTCGGTCGCCAGCTTGGTGTCGTTGAAGCGGTCGCCTTGGCGGCCCAGCCCCCGGCCGGCGGCGACACCGGCGGCGGAGATGTGGACCAGGCGCCGTACGCCCGCCTGTACGCAGGCCGCCGCCAGGCGGGCCACGCCATCGAGGTGCACGGCGATCAGGTCGTCGCGCGGGCCGTCCTGCAAGGCGCCGGCGCAGTTCACCACCGCCTGTGCATCCGCCAGCAGGGGCAGCCAATCGTCGACGCCCGCGGTGGCCATGTCGATGCGGACCCAGCGGACCTGCGGCACCGCCCGGGCCGCCGCCCCCACCTCACGCCCGGCGCCGGTGACGGCATGCCCCTCGCCCAGTAGCCGCGCCACCACATAGCCGCCGATCAGGCCGTACGCCCCGATGACCAGAACCCGCATGCGCCGTCCCCCGCCGGATGTCAGGTGATGAACCTGTCCCGCTCTTCCGGGCTGGGAACGTAGCAGACGTCCTGCCGGCCGAACCAGCGCAGCCGGTTGCGGGCGATGACGCGGTAGAGGGCGTCGCGCAGGGGCCGGGGCAACAGCCGGCCGACGGTCATCAACGACCAGGGGAAGCCCAGGAGTTCAAAGACACGGATGGAGCTATCGGACTTCAACCGCGCCCGTCCATCCTCCAGCACGATGTTGGTCTGGTAGTCCACCGGGTCCAAACCATAGTGCCGGTACAGCGCCGCCCCCAGCGGCGTCTGCGCGGCCATCAGGCGAAAGGCGCCCACGCGATCATGACGCAGCACGAACCGTGCGAAGCCGGAACAGAGCACGCAATGACCGTCGAAGATGATGATGGGCCGGTCTGTGAATCGGCGTGGAATAAGGACCCCGTATGAGGGGTGATCGGCGTCCAATCGGGACCCCTTTTGTGCGGGTTCATACTGGCTCCCATGGCAAT
>NZ_JACIIZ010000009.1:0-170984 GCF_014205765.1 Nitrospirillum iridis
CACGCCGCCGGCCATCACCCCCAGGGTGCCCAGCGTGCCGTTGCTGATCGAGCCGATGGTGCCCAGGTTGTTCAGCGCCGCGCTGGCGCCCGTCAACACGCCGGTGTTGCTGAAGGACCCCAGGGAGCCCGTCGCCGCCACATAGACCGCGGTGCTGGCGCTGATGGTGCCGCTGTTGGCCAGGGTGCCCAGCACGGTGCCGACATAGTCGTTGCCCACCGCCATCAGCAGATTGGTGCCGCTGGTGGTACCGGCCAGGGCCAGGCCGGTGACGCCAGAACTGTAGGTCAGGCTGGTGTAGGACGAGCCGACGCCGCCCTGGATCACCGTGCCGCTGCCCTGGCCCACCAGATAGTTGGCGGTGGCGGGGGCGCCGCTGAGGGCGATGGTGCCGCCGCTCACCACGGCGCCGTCGCTGACGACCAGCTTGCCCGTGCCAACAGCCACGACCAGCGTGCCCGCCGCCTGGCTGTAGGCGCCGTCGACGCTGATGATGCTGGCCAGGCCGATGGTGCCGCCGGCGTTGACCAGGGTGTGGCCGGTCACGCTGACCGTGTCGTTCAGCAGCAGGCCACCCGACAGGGTGAGGTTGCCCAGCGTGTTGCGGATCGTGCCGACGCCCGACTGCCCGGTCAGCGTGCCCACCGTGCCGGCCGTGCCGCCGGCGATGGCCAGGTCCTGGGCCGACAGGTTGACGATGTTGCCCAGGATGGTGCCGGTGTTGGCCAGCGTGCCCAGGGTGCCGGTCGAGGCGATGTACACCGCCGTGGCGGCGCTCAGCGTGCCGGTGTTGGCCAGCGTGGCCAAGGTGCCGCCGATATAGTCGTTGCCGATCGCCAACAGTAGGCTGGTGCCGCTGACGCTGCCGCCGCTGGCCAGCCCGGTGACGCCGCTGACCACAGTGGCGCCCGTGTAGTTGGACCCGACCCCGCCGCTCACCAAGGTGGAGAGGCTGCCCGCCAAGTAGTTGCTGGTGCTGGACAGGCTGGACAGCACCGTGCCGCCGGTGATGCTGGCCGCACCGCTGACCGCCAGCCGGCCACCTGGGGACACCGCCAGGGTGCCCGCGCTCTGGCTGTAGGCGCCGGTGATGCTGACGATACTGGTCAGCGACAGGCTGGCGCCGAGGTTGCTGACGGTACGGCCGGTGGCGACGATGCGATCGTTCAGCACCAGGTTGCCCGACGCGAACACCACGTTGCCCAGTGTGCTGACGAGGGTGCCCATGCCGGACTGGCCGGTCAGGGTGCCGATGGTGCCGGCGGCACCGCCGCTGATGGTCAGGGTGGCGGCGGTCTCATTGTCGATGGTGCCCCGGACCACGCCGCTGTTGCTGAAGCCGTTGACCAGGGTGCCGGACAGGTAGAGGGCATTGCTGCCGCTGATGGTGCCGCCCGCCAGGTTGATCAGCGTGCCAAGGGTGCCGGCGATGTTCAAGGCGTTGGTGGCGTTGGCGATCACGCCGCTGTTGACCAGCATATCCAGCGTGCCGGACACCTGGATGGCGCTCTGCGCGGCGGTGATGGTGCCGCTGTTGTTCAGGGTGCCAACCGTGCCGCTGCCGTCGATGTAGACGCCCTGCGGACCACCGTTGATGCTGCCGCTGTTGGTCAGCAGCCCCATGGTGCCGTAGTCGGCGACGCCGGCGGAGCCGGAGCTGATCAGCCCGGCGTTGGACAGGGTGCCCAGGTAGCGGTCGTTCTGTGCACCCGCGGCGGTGCCGCCCAGGATGGTGCCGCCACTGGTGTTGACCAGGAGCCCGATGGTGGACTGGTTGCCCAGGCCCTTGGCCGAGCCAGAGATGTAACCGCTGTTGGACAGGGTGCCGACGCTGCCGTTGTTGCTCAGCCCGCTGTTGGCCCCCGTCAGCGTGCCGCTGTTGGTCAGGGTGCCGACGGTACCACTGCTGGCCACGTACAGGGGGTAGCTGACGCCGCTGATGCTGGCGGTGTTGCCGATGCTGGCCTGGGTGTCGCCGATATAATCGTTGCCGATCATCAGCACCAGGTTGGTGCCGCTGGTGGTGCCGGTGAAGTTCAGGCCGGTGACACCGCCGCTGACATTGAGGCTGACACCGGTGTAGTTGGAACCGACCCCGCCGGTCACCAGCGTGTTGCCAACCGACCCCACCAGATATGTGGTGGTGGCTGACAGGCCGCTGGCGCTTGCCGCCACGGTGCCGCCGGTGATGCTGGCCGCCCCGCTGACCGCGAGCTTGCCGGTGCCGCCGAGGCTGAGCGTACCGCCGGTCTGGCTGTAGTTGCCCGTCACGTTGACGATGGTCGACAGCGTGATGTCGGCGCCGATGTTGCTGACGGTCAGGGCGCTGGCGGAGATGCCGACGGCGGCGATGCTGTCGTTCAGCAGCAGGGCGCCGGAGGCGAACACCAGGTTGGCACCGGCGCCGATGGTGCCCTGGGTGCCGCCGCTGAAGCCGGTGAAGGTGCCGATCGTGCCGGCGCCGCCGCCGATGATGGTACCAACGATGCCGCCGGACTTATTGATGTCGCCCTTGATCAGTCCGCTGTTGGCGATGGTGGCGAAGGTGCCGGCGATGGCGTTGCTGCCACCCGACAGGGTGCCGCTGTTGCTGACCAGGGTGATGACGCCATTGTTCTGGATGGCGTTGCCGGCACCGCTGATGACGCCACTGTTGGTCACGGTGGCCAGCGTGCCGCTGTTCAGGATGGCCCAGCTGCTGTTGGTGATGGTGCCGGTGTTGACCAATTGGCCGATGCTGCCCTGGTTCCACAGCGCGGTGAAGTTGCTGTTGGTGATCAGGCCGGAGTTGGACAGGGTGGCGATGGTGCCGCGGTTGTTGACACCGAACTGGCTGCCGCCCAGCGTGCCGCTGTTGGTGACGGTGCCCACACGGCCGGTGGTGGCGACATAGAGGCCGGTGTTCGCGCTGGTAAGGGCGGCGGCGTTGGTCAGCGACGTCAGCGTGCCGCCGACGTAGTCGTTGGTCACGTTGAGCAGCAGGCGGTTGCCCACCGTGCTGCTGGACCGGTACAGACCGGTGATCGTGTTGATGGTGACCGTGGCGCCAGCCAGTGACAGGCTGGACCCGCTGACCAGGGTGTAGGCGCCAGCCAGGTAGTTGCCGGTCGCGGAGAAGGTGGAGAGCACCGTGCCGCCGGACAGGTTGGCGGCACCGCTGGCGATCAAGCCCCCCTGGGTGGGGTCAACGACCAGGGTGCCGGCCGTCTGGCTGTAGGCGCCGGTGACGTTGACAACGGTGTTGAGTACCAGCGACGCGCCGCTGTTCACCACCGTGTGGCCGGTGACATTGATATTGTCGTTCAGCAGCAGATTGCCGCTGGTGAACGCCAGGTTGGACAGCGTGTTGACGATGCTGCCCATGTTGGTGACGGTTTGCCCGGTCAGTGTGCCGATGGTGGCGCCGGTGCCGCCGCTGATGGTCAGGGCGTTGGTGCTGAGATTGACGATCTTGCCGGCGATCAGCCCACTGTTGGTGATGGTGCCCACGGTGGCACCGGACGCGGCGTACAGGGCGGTGGGGCCGGTCAGGGTACCACTGTTGTTGACGCTGCCCAGGATGCCGCTGAGATAGATACCCCGGCTGCTGCCGCTGATGGTGCCGCTGTTGTTGATGAGGCCGACGGTACCGCCATTGATGGACAGGCCCTGGGCCCCCAGGATCCGCCCGCTGTTGTTCAGGGTGCCGATGGTGCCCTGGTTGTAGATGCCACCGGTGGCGGCACTGATGAGCCCGCTGTTGGTGATCTGGCCGATCGAGGACACATTTTGGTTCAGGCCTATGCCGCTGCTGGCGCCGCTGATGATGGTGCCGGTGTTGACGATGGCGGCGATGGTGCCGGCGTCGGCGATGCCGCCGGCAGCACCCGCCCCCGCCACGGCGACGATGCGGCCGGTGTTGGTTATGGTGCCGACCTGGGCACCGAAATTCAAAAAGATGCCCCTGGTGGTCCCGGACAGCGTGCCGCTGTTGGTCAGGGTGCCCACCGACCCGGTGGCGGCGACATAGAGGGCGGTCTTCGCGCCGCTGAGCGTGCCGCTATTGGTGAGAGTGGTCAGGGTGCCGCCGACATAGTCGTTCACGGCCGTCAACACCAGGTTGTTGCCGCTGACGCTGGTCGACGCCGACAGGCCGGTGAGTGTGCTGGTGACGATGGTGGCGCCGGTGTAGCTGGACCCGGCGGCGGCGGCGATCAGGGTGTAGTTGCCGGCGAGGTAGTTGCTGATGCTGGACACGCTGGACAGGATGGTGCCGCCGGTGATGCTGACCGGCCGGTTGACCACCAACTGTCCCGCGCCAGCAACCACCGACAGGGTGCCGGCCGTTTGCGTCAGCGTACCGGTGATGCTGAGCGTGTGCTCCACGATCAGGGAGGCGCCGGCGTTGGTGACCGTGTTGGTGCCGACGTTGATGAAGTCGTTCAGGTACAGCTTGCCGGAGGAGAACTGCAGGCCTGCATTGGCGCTGGTGATGGTGCCGATGCTGCCCAGCGTACCGGTGAAAGTGCCGATGGTGCTGGCGGCGCCGCCGGAAATGGTGGGCGTGATGGTGCCGCTGTTGAGGACGTTGCCAATGATCTGGCCACTGTTCGATATCGAGTTGATACCGCCGACGCCGGTGATGGTGATGGCGTTGATGGTGCCCTGGATCGTGCCGGTGTTGGTGTTGATCAGGGTGCCGATGGTGCCCTGGCTGTAAACGGCGCGGTCGCCATAAATCAGGCCACTATTGGTGAAGGTGCGGATCTGGGATTCGTTATCCCAGGTGAACGAGGTGTAGGTCAGGGTGCCGGCGTTGGAGAAGGCGCCGATGGTGCTCTGGTTGACCAGCCGGCCATTGATCAGGCCAGTGTTGCTCATGGTGCCCAGGGACCCGGCGTTCCACAAAGCGTAGGTGCTGGCGGTGACGGTGCCATTGTTGATGAAGGCCGCCACACTGCCGGCCTGGATGAACACGGCGCGGCCGTTGGCCGCGGTGTCGATGACCTGGCCGTTGTTGAGCAACGTCCCCAGTTGCGACCCGGCCGTGCCCGTGATGGTGATGCCATAGGCGTTGGCGGTGTTGATCGTGCCGCTGTTGGTGACGGTCAGGTTGCTGCTGGGGGATGCCGTGCCGCTCCACACCGTGCCGGTGCTGATGGAGGTGCTGATGGTGATGTCCGCGCCCTGGGCGGATCGCCCACCGGCAAGCGCGATGCCGACCACCACCAGGGAGGAACCGGCCAGCAACGTCTTGCCAAAATTCGTACGCTTCATCATCGCCCCGCCTGTCACGCCATGAATTCAGACCCGCCGCGGGCTGGATGCGTGAACAGCGTGCAGGGATAGGCATTGGGGGATTGCGCCCCGCCTTGCCATTATCCCAAGCCGCGATCCCCAACCCGATTGCGCCTGGCCCAAAGCCCCTTGCTTTGGCTGGACTCTTACCTAAAAAGATAAGCGCCCACTCTCCATTCGCTTATGTATAGCAGTTCTGTCAACTACGCTATGAGCGATATGAGCTTAATTGAATTTAATATATTAATAATTCTTACAGAGTGTGACATCAAACAACTTTGGGAACAGCGGCCGTCAGAAACCGTCACAACCCAAAATCATTTCTGTTTACACCTTTTTTTCTTCAAATTTACCCGAAATAACATTTTCATGAGGGTTTTTTGTAATACATATCCCCAATAATACTTCTGACAATGCATCAGTCCTGCAGGCTGCCTGCAAGGGACCGCGCCAGAAGAGTGGCTTGGACAGGCCCCCGAAATGTCATGCGGCGCCGATGGTGCCATCACCCCACCCGGCCTCCCCGCCTAAGGATGATGCTGAAGCAGCGGGTCATGTGATGACGTTACGCCCTTGTTCAAGGCAAACTTCCCAGGCCACCCTTACACCGCACGGACCAGCCAAGCCCCCCGTTCACCCCATCCACCACCCGATGATTTGACATTTCCACAATTATAGAAATATTCTGTCCGTATGCACAGCCCTTGACACATTCAACAGGCGCGGACACGCATGAACGATCTGCCGAACGTCGACGCCCTTCGGTTCGACATCCCCGACCTTGAGAAGCTGAACCCACCGCATATTTCCACGCACCCGCCGCGCATCCTGCTGCTCTATGGCTCGCTGCGGGAGCGGTCCTTTAGCCGTTTCCTGACCCAGGAAGCCGCGCGCCTGCTGGAGCGGTTCGGCTGCGAGACCCGCATCTTCGATCCCAGCGGCCTGCCGCTGCCCGATAGCGTGCCGCCGACCCATCCCAAGGTCACGGAATTGCGGAACCTGTCCGTCTGGTCGGAGGGCCAGGTCTGGTGTTCGCCTGAGCGGCACGGAACACTGACCGGGGTGTTCAAGAGCCAGATCGACTGGCTGCCCCTGGAAACGGGCAGCGTGCGGCCCACGCAAGGCAGGACCCTGGCGGTGATGCAGGTCTCGGGCGGCAGCCAATCCTTCAACGCGGTGAACGCCATGCGCGTGCTGGGGCGCTGGATGCGGATGGTGACCATCCCCAACCAGTCCTCGGTGGCCAAGGCCTACCAGGAGTTTGACGAGGCCGGCCGGATGAAACCATCCCCCTATTACGACCGCGTCGTGGACGTGATGGAGGAACTGGTCAAGTTCACCCTGCTGGTGCGCGATCGCGCCGACTACATGGTCGACCGCTACAGCGAGCGCAAGGAAGCGGCGGCCCGCCAGCCCCGGCCCGACCTGGGCGCCGTGGCGATGAGCCATGAGAAGCCCGCCTGAGCGGATGTCCCCAAGAGGTTCCGAAAGGTTGGACCGGACATGGAACAGAAGACCGCCATCGAGGCGTTCGCCGCCCTGGCCCAGGAAACGCGCCTCGGCGTCTTCCGCTTGCTGGTGCAGGCGGGGCCCGACGGACTGACCGCCGGGGACATCGCCGCCCATATCGGTGTGCCGGCGTCCACCCTGTCGCACCATCTGGGCATCCTGGAGCGGGCGGGCCTGCTCCGCTCCTGGCGGGTCCAGCGACAGATTTACTATGCCACCGATTATGAGGGCACCCGCCGCCTGCTGGCCTTCCTCATGGAGGATTGCTGCCGGGGCCTGCCCGAATTGTGCGGAACCGCCCTGTCCGACCTGGTCGCCTGCTGCCCGAAACCCACCGTCGATGCCTGATGGCGTCGTTCACCACCCTGAGGCCCCTGATGACCGAGCGCGTCTTCAACGTCCTGTTCCTCTGCACCCACAATAGCGCGCGCAGCGTGATGGCGGAATGCATCCTGAACCGTATCGGTGAAGGCCACTTCCGGGCGTACAGCGCCGGCAGCCAACCCACCGGCCGCATCAACCCGGTCGTGAGGGCGCTGCTGGAACGGCTGGGGCATGACGTCTCCGGCCTGCGCTCCAAAACCTGGGATGAGTTCGCCGTCTCCGGCGCCCCGGAGATGGATTTCATCTTCACCGTCTGTGACAACGCCGCCGGGGAGGTGTGCCCGGTGTGGCCTGGCTATCCCGTGACGGCGCATTGGGGCTTTGCCGACCCGTCGTCGTTCCAAGGCTCGGACGCGGAGAAAGCCGCCTTCACCGCCGGCATCTACGGGCAAATCGACCGCCGCTTGCGCGCCTTCACCAGCCTGCCCCTGGCCTCCCTCGACCGCCTGGCGCTCAAGCGCCATCTGGACGACATGGCCGGCCACCAGGAGCCGACGGCATGACCGGGGCCACGATCTATCACAACCCCGCCTGCGGCACATCGCGCAACGTCCTGGCCCTTCTCCGGCACGCCGGCACCGAGCCCGAAATGGTGGAGTACCTGAAGACGCCGCCCACGCGCGACGTCCTGGCCGGCCTGATCCAGCGGATGGGCATGCCGGTGCGCCAAGTGCTGCGCCGCAAGGGGACGCCCTATGCGGAACTGGGCCTGGATGACCCCAAATGGACCGACGCCGATCTGCTGGACGTCATGGTGGCGCATCCCATCCTGATCAACCGCCCCATCGTCGTCACCGCCCGCGGGGTCGCGCTCTGCCGGCCGTCGGATGTCGTGCTGGACCTGCTACCGCGCCTTCCCCAGGGGGATATCGACAAGGAGGAAGGATCGCCCTTCCTCACGGACGCGCCCATCACTTCCGATGACCCGGTTTTGACGGGGGCGCTAACCGCGGCCGGCCTGCCGGTGGAGGACCTGGGCGTACGGGCTTTGGGCGAGGGCGCCAGCCGTTTCTTCGCCTATCACACCTTGGGCGGCGTGCCCGTGGGCCATGGTGGGTATGTGCCCCTGGGCCCGGATATCCTGGTTCGTTCGGTGACGGTGCCCCCCGCCGCGCGGGGCAGGGGTATCGGCCGCAACCTGGTCGCCCTGCTGTTGCGCCGCGCCTGGGAGGTAGGCCATCAACGGGCCTGGCTGTTGACCAATTCGGCCAGCGGCTTCTTCGAGAAGGCCGGCTTCAAGCCCATGTCCCGGGACCAGGCCCCCGCCACCGTCCTGGCCACGCCCCAGGCGCGGGGCCTGTGCCCGTCCAACGCCACCCTTATGTCCCGGATCATCAGCGTTTGAGGATCACCCCCATGTCCCGCTTCGAACGCTACCTCAGTCTTTGGGTGGCCCTTTGCATCATCGCCGGCGTCGCGCTGGGGCACCTGCTGCCGGACGCGTTCAGCGCCATCGCCGCCGCCGAGGTGGCCAAGGTCAACCTGCCGGTAGCCGGACTGATCTGGCTCATGATCATCCCCATGCTGCTGAAGATAGACTTCGGCGCATTGGCGCAAGTGAAGGAACATTGGCGGGGTGTCGCCGTCACCCTGTTCATCAACTGGGCGGTGAAGCCCTTCTCCATGGCGCTGCTGGGCACGCTGTTCATCGGCACCCTGTTCGCCGGCCTGTTGCCCGCCGACCAGGGGCCGTCCTACATCGCCGGCCTGATCCTGCTGGCAGCCGCACCCTGCACGGCCATGGTGTTCGTCTGGTCCAATCTGTGCGATGGCGAGCCCCATTACACGCTGAGCCAGGTGGCGCTGAACGACCTCATCATGGTTTTCGCCTTCGCCCCCCTGGTGGGGCTGCTGCTGGGCGTCGCCTCGATCACCGTGCCCTGGGCCACGCTGGCGCTGTCGGTCGCCCTTTATATCGTCGTGCCCGTGGTGGTGGCCCAGGCCTGGCGCCGGGCGCTGCTGGCGGGCGGCGAGGCGCGGCTGAAGCGCGTCCTGTCCGTGCTACAGCCCCTGTCCCTGGTGGCCCTGCTGACCACCCTGGTTCTGCTGTTCGGCTTCCAGGGGCGGCAAATCCTGGCCCAGCCCATGGTCATCGCCTTGCTGGCGGTACCCATCCTCATCCAGGTCTATCTGAACGCCGGCCTGGCCTATCTGCTGAGCCGCCAGTTCGGCGTGGCCTGGCGCGTGGCGGCACCGGCCGCCCTGATCGGCGCCAGCAACTTCTTCGAACTGGCCGTGGCCGCGGCCATCAGCCTGTTCGGCCTGAATTCCGGCGCCGCCCTGGCCACGGTCGTGGGCGTGCTGGTCGAGGTGCCGGTGATGCTATCCGTGGTCCACCTGGTGAAGTCCAGCCGGCCCTGGTACGAACGGGGTCTGTGACAGGGCGCCCCGCCGCACGTGCAGGCCCGCCGAAAGCCGGCGATGCTCAAACGGCGGCGGCCCCGTCCAGCCGGTCCGCGCGGCGCAGGGCGGGGAACCACCAGCACCACAGCGCCACCACGGCCACCGTGCCGATGCCCCCCACCACCACCGCCAGTTCCGTGCCCAACCAGGCGGCGGTCAGGCCGGATTCGAACTCGCCCAATTGGTTGGACGCGCCGATGAACAGGCCGCTGACGGCGCTGACCCGGCCGCGCATGTCATCGGGCGTGCCCAGTTGCACCAGGGTCTGACGCACGAAGACGCTGACCATGTCGACGGCCCCCATGACCAGCAGGCTGAGCACCGCGATGGCGGGGGAATGGGTCAGGCCGAAGACGATGGTGGCAAGGCCGAAGACGCCGACGCAGGCCAGCATGACCGGCCCCACCCGGCGCTTCAACGGCCAGGTGGCCAGCGTCAGGCCCACCAGGATGGCCCCCGCCCCCGGCGCACCGCGCATGACGCCCAGCAACATGGGACCAGTCAGGCCCAGCAGGCCGGCATCGGCGGAAAACTGGTCGCGTGCCAGCGCCGGCAACAGCGCGGTGGCGCCCCCCAGCAGCACGGCGAACAGGTCCAGCGAGATGGCGCCCAGCACGATGGGATGCAGGCGGATATAACGCACCCCGCCCAGGATGCCGTCCCAGCTGACCGGCGCGCGGACGACGGAGCGTGACGGCGCCTTGACGCCCAGCACGATCAGGCCGGCCAGCAGCAGGAAGGCGGCGCCCACGCCGAACACCCAATAGTGCAGACCGGCATAGAGCACGCCGCCCAGCGCCGGCCCCAGCACGCCCGCCACCTGCATGGCGGAGGAACTGATGGCGACCGCGTTGGGGAAATCCGCCTTGGGCACCAGGTTGGGCAGCAGGGCGGATGACGCCGGCGCCTCGAACGCGCGGGCGGCGCCGAACAGCATGACAGCGGCATAGACCAGCCACACCGGCAGCCCGGGCGAGGCCAGCACCACCCCGGTCATGGCCATGGCCACCGCCTCCACCGCCACGCAGACGGTGATGATCAGCCGGCGGTCCAGCCGGTCGGCGACATGGCCGGTGACCAGCACCAGCCCCACCGACGGCAGGAACTGCGCCAGGCCGATCAGGCCCAGGTTCATGGTGCTGCCGGTGCGGTCATAGATGGCCCAGCCGGCGGCGACCGCCTGGATCTGCAAAGCGCCCATGGACAGGATGCGGGCGAACCAGTAGCGCAGGAAGGCGGGATGGCGCAGCGCCCCGCCCCAGCGGCGGCCACCGGCCGTGGTTCCAGGGCTTTCGGGCTCAGGCGCGGTGTTGGAAGAGGTGCTGCTCATCATTGTCCTGCGGGATCGGGCACGGCGACGAAGGACCCGGCCGGGCCCGGATAGACGACAGGGCTGGCAAACCCGTCCCTGGACACGGCGGAGACGCCGAAGAACCAATCGTCGATGACGACATTGGGCAAGGTCACCGTGACACCGTCGCCCGCCCAGTGGTCATGCTGCCAGGTCGGCGCCACCGTATCGCGCCACCAGACGCGATAGCCCGCCGCCCCCGGCACCTTGGCCCAGGACAGGGTGGTGTCGTGCTTCACCGCCCCTTCCGCCTTCACATCCGACGGTGGGGCCGGCGCCCAGGCCAAGCTGGCCATGGTCAGCGCGTTCAGCCGCGTCACCTGGGCCAGGTAGGGGAAATCCACCCCGTCGATGGTGTCGCCATAGTGGATGCCGCCTTCGGTCCGCAGGTCCTGGTGCTGGCGGGTGTAGTTCTCATGCGCCTCGGTCACGCGCACGGCGGGGGAACCGGCCTCCAGGAAAGGCACCTGGTCGCCGCCACGACCGAAGCGGTCGGTGCGGTAGACCATGCGCACACTGAAGTTATCCAGGTAGCGGGTGGCGATGCCATCCATATACCGCGCCAGATTGCGCGACGGGCTGTCGACCTCGCCGCCGGAATAGCGGCGCTGGTTGGCCTGCTTCACCGTCTCCACCGCCTTGGTGCCTTCGGAGAAGACGCGGACATGGGTGTTGTCCACCACCCCGTCCTCACCCTGGATGTTGCCGACGATGTCGTTGTTGAGGTCGGCCTCCACCTGCCAGCCCTGGGCCTTGGCGTAGTCGGCCAGCACCTTGCCGCCCAGCAGCCCCTGCTCCTCCCCCGACAGGGCGGCGAACACCAGGGTCGCGCGGAACTTGTGGTGGGACAGCACCCTCGCCGCCTCAATGGCGGCCGCCACACCGGAGGCGTCGTCGTTGGCGCCGGGCGCGTCGGCCGTGGCGTTCATGACGTCGGTGACGCGGCTGTCCAGGTGGCCGGCGATAACGATCACCCGCTCCGGCTCCTCCGTGCCCTTCAGCACGGCCACCACGTCCATGACCTCCGTCGGGTTGGGGACGCGCTTGCCCGTCACCACTTGCGCCGGCGTCACCACCGTCAGGCAGCCACCGCAGTCCTTGGAGATAGCCTCGAACCGGCCCTTGACCCAGCCGCGGGCGGCACCGATCCCCCGATCCGGGGATGTGGCGTCGGACAGGGTGTGGCGGGTGCCGAAGGACACCAGCGTCTCAATGGTGGCGTGCAGCTGCGCCGGGTCCACCTGGGCGGCGATCTCCCGCAGCACGGGATGATCGTCCACCGGACCCACGGCCGCGACCTCGGGCGCCGGCGCCTCGGGCTTGGCCGGCTTGGCCCCCATGCCCGCCGCCTGGGCGCCGCCGCCATGGAAGGCCGCCCCCGCCAGCAGGGCAACGGACAGCAGGCGGACGGGCCGGAGGCTAGGGCGCATGGGGTTTCCCTTTGGTTCGGGGACTGAACTGCCGGAATTTTGTGCCGCCACGATGCGTTAGCCTCGCGCACCAGGCAAGAGCCGGCGCACGGGGCGCATCGCCGCGAGCGCACAGCCCTGCCATGTCAAACGGAGGGTGATTGTGCTACCAAGGCACGGAGCAACGCTGGCGCGAGGATGATGTCGTGGGTGCGCGGATACGCAAGGTCATGCTGTTCATTGTCATGGCCCTGATGATCGGTGGCGGTGCCTACATCATCGACAGGCAGATCGTCTCCCATCACGCCATTTTCTGGCGTGGCTTGGCCATGGGCGGCTTTCTCATGGCCTTCGGCCTCTATGTCCTGGTCGACGACTTCCTCAAGCCGATCGCCCGCCGACTGAAGACCGATCGCTCCGACGCCTAACCCTCAACGGCCAGATGCCCCGCCGCCGCTTGCGCGATGGCCAGCAGGCGGGCGTCGGCGCCGCGCGGGCCCAGCAGTTGCAGGCCCACCGGCATTCCCGCCGCATCCGTGCCCACCGGCAGGGTGACAGCCGCCATGTCGCCCAGATTGGCGACGCAGCAGTTGCGCAGCGCCAGCAGGTTGGCGCGGCCATAGGCCAGCGGATCGCCCAAATCCGCCACCAGCGGCGGGGTGATGGCCACGGTGGGCAGGGCCACCACATCCACGTCGTGAAACATCTCCCGCGCGCCGGCGGCGAAGCGGTCCAGGAAGGCCACGCGTTCGGCATAGTCCAACACATCGGCGGCGGCGCGGATGCGGGGGCCGACATAGATGTCCAGGCTGGAGAGCCAGGCCGGCAGGTCGCGGCTGAGGAGGCCGAAGATCTCCGCCCCCGCCAGGCCGCCCCGCCGGAACAGGGCCAACGCCTCCTCCAACCCGGGCACGGTCACCGTGTCCACCGGCTGGAAAAGGCGGCCCAGCCGGTCCAGGGCCGCATCCACCGCCGCGACCACGCCAGGGCTGCAATCCTGCCACAGCACGGCCGGCGCGCGGCCGATGCGGATGGCGCCGATGTCGGCCAGGGGAGCGACCGGCGCGCCGGTCAACAGGCGGTAGCCTGCCCCCAAATCCGCCGCCGTCAGCGCCAGCAGGCCCACCGTGTCCAGACGGGGGGACAACGGCACGATGCCATCGGTGGCCAGGTGGCCGCGCGAGCTTTTATAGCCATACAGGCCGTTCCACGACGCCGGAATGCGCGCCGAGCCCGCCGTGTCCGTGCCCAGCGCCAATAGGGCGGAGCCCTCGACCAGGCTGAGCGGCGCGCCGGTGCTGGACCCGCCGGGCACGCGATGATTGATGGTATCGATCGGGTTGCGCGGCGTGCCCCAATGGCCGTTGGCGCCCAAGCCCCCGAAGGCGAATTCCACCATGCGGGTCTTGCCGGTGACCACCGCCCCCCGCGCCAGCAGGCCGGACACCACCCCGCCCGGCCGGTTCCAGGCGGCGGGGAGGCGGCGGGGGGAGCCGGCGAACACCGGCCAGGTACCGCCGCAGACTGTTCCGGTTCCGTAATTATCCTTCAACGATACGGGAATGCCGTCGAAGTCGCTCAGCGGCTCGCCATTCCGGCGGCGAGCGGCGGCGGCATCGGCCTGGGCCCGCAACAAGCCGGCGTTGAAGGCCACATAGGGGTTGTCCCGCCCCTCCGGCCGGTCGGCGCGGGCGGCGATGCAGGCCTCCGCCAGGTCGCGGGCGGTCAAGGTGCGCTCGGCGAGGGCGGCGAGGGCGGTGGTGAGGTCCATGGCGGCGGCGCCTTGAGGTGGGGACGCGGCAACCCTGGCATGGTCCCCGCCGAGACCGCAAGCCCCCCGGCGGCTGCGACAACCAGCCGCCATATCCAGGCGCTATCGAATCCATACCCCCCCTGCATTTCACAGGATGGGGTGGATGGGACTACGGTTCGGTCCATCGCAACACCCCACCAACCGAGGGAAACACACCATGCAGACCACCATCACCCGCCGTCTGGGCCTGGGCCTGATCGTCGCCACCGCCGTCGCCGGCGCCACCCTGGCCGCCGCCCCGGCGAAGGCCGCGGACATGGAAAAGTGCTACGGCGTCGTCAAGGCCGGCCACAATGACTGCAAGACCGACAGCAACTCCTGCGCCGGTCACGCCACCAAGGACCGCGACCCGGGCGCCTTCATCGCCGTCCCGGCCGGCACCTGCGCCAAGATCTCCGGCGGCAGCACCGAACCCGCCAAGAAGTAAGCACTGAAGCAGGGAGGGGCGCCACCATGACCATCGCCGGTATCGGCCTGAAGGCCCGCCACACCGCCGAGTTGCTGGCCCAGCGTCCCCCCCTGCGCTTCCTGGAAGTGCATGCCGAGAATTACATGGGCGCCGGCGGGCCGGCCCACCGCTGGCTGACCGCCCTGCGGGAGGCCTATCCCCTGTCCATCCATGGCGTCGGCCTGTCGCTGGGCGGGGCGGAACCCCTGGACACGGCCCATCTGGCCGACCTGGCGGCCCTGGTCGACCGCTACCAGCCGGAGCTGGTGTCCGAACATTTGGCCTGGTGCCGCATCGACGGCACCTATCTGAACGACCTGCTGCCCATCCCCTATACCGATGCCAGCCTGGCGCTGATGGCCGATCATGTCGACCAGACGCAGGCCGCCTTGCGCCGCCGCATCCTGGTGGAGAACCCATCGAGCTATATGGCCTTCCCGGAAAGCGACTGGGACGAGGCCGCCTTCCTGGCGGAACTGGCGCGGCGCACCGGCTGCGGCGTGCTGCTGGACGTCAACAACATTCATGTCAGCGCCCACAATGTCGGCCTGGACGCGGACCGCTATCTGCAGGCCCTGCCGCCCGATATCGTGGGCGAGATCCATGTGGCCGGGCATGAGCCGGTGGATCACGACGGCCGCCGCGTCCTGCTGGACACCCACGGCGCGCCGGTCAGCGCCGCCGTGTGGGACCTGTACCGCCTGGCCTTGGATCGGTTCGGCCCGCAGCCCACGCTGGTGGAGCGCGACGCCAATATCCCGCCGCTGGCCGATTTGCTGGCGGAGGCCGCGCAGGCCGATGCCATCGCCCAAACCATGACACGCGGAGGGCCCCATGCCCGCGCTGCTTGACCGTCAGCGGGCCTTGCGCGATTGGGTTCTGGCCCCACCGGAGGCGGGTGAGCTGCCGCCGCTGCCCAACGCCAGCCTGCACCGCGACAACACCCTGGGCAGCCTGGCCGCCGTCCTGGGCGACACCTTCCCGGTGGTGAAGCGCCTGGTGGGGGATGCCTGCTTCGCCAGCCTGGCCCAGACCTATATCCGCCACCAGCCGCCCAGCGAGGCGCCCCTGTTGCGCTATGGCGGCGGTTTCCCCGCCTGGCTGGCCGGCCACGCCGTCGGGAGACAGTTGCCGTATCTTGGCGATGTCGCCCGGCTGGAGGCGGCGTGGGCCCATGCCTACCACGCGGCCGAAGCGTCGCCCGTGGACCCAAACGCGCTGGCCGCCCTGGGCGATGCGGTGGAGGACAGCGTCTGGCGCCTGCACCCCAGCCATCGCTTCGTCACCTCCCCCTGGCCGGTTGACCTGATCTGGCGCGCCAACCAGGTGGACAGCGGGGACCCGGCGGTGGATTTGGACGCGGCGCGGGCCGCGGGCGACAGCCACGTGCTGCTGGTCCGCCCGGCGGCCGAGGTGCTGCTGATCCGCCTGTCGCCGGGCGCCTTCGCGCTGCTGATGGCCTTGGCCGCCGGCCTGCCCCTGGGGACCGCCTGGGACAACGCGCTGGCCCTGGACGCGGCCTTCGATCTGGAACACGAATTAACCGGCCTGCTGGCGGCGCAGGTTTTCAGCGGAGTGGAACTGCCATGACGGTGCGCACGACGACCGACCCCAAGCCAACGCCGGTGGCCCTGGCCTTTGCCCTTATCCATCGGTTGGAGCGGGTGCCCCGGGGCTTGGACGCCCTGCTGTGGCGCCTGGCGGCCGCCACCGTCTTCTGGCGCTCGGGCCAGACCAAGGTGACCGGCTTCCACATCAACGACAGCACCTTCGACCTGTTCCGGGATGAGTACAAGGTGCCCCTGGTCCCGCCGGAGGTGGCCGCCGTGCTGGCCAGCATCACAGAGAACCTGTGCGCGGTGCTGCTGGTTATCGGCCTGGCGTCGCGCCTGTCGGCTGGCGCCCTGTTCGGCATGACCCTGGTGATCGAGATCTTCGTCTATCCGGAAAGCTGGCCGGACCATCTGCTATGGTCGGCGGTGCTGGTACCCATCCTGCTGCGCGGGCCCGGCGCCCTGTCGCTGGATCATCTGATCCGCCGCCGGTTCGGATAGCCTTTCGCCCCGCCTTGGGTGACACTGGCGACGCCGGGCCCCGAGAGACAATAGCCTTCCCATGGAAATGAACCAGGTGCGCTACTTCGTGGCGCTGTGTGAAACCTTGAACTTCACCAAGGCGGCGGAGGCCTGTGGCGTGGCCCAGCCCTCGCTGACAAAGGCCATCCAGAAGCTGGAGGAGGAGCTGGGCGGGCCGCTGTTCGTGCGCGAACGCACCCTGACCCATTTGTCCGACCTGGGCCGCCTGATGCGCCCGCACCTGGAAGCGGTGTTCCACGCCAGCGAGTCCGCCAAGCTGGAGGCGCGCAGCTTCGGCACGCTGGAAAAGGGCCGGGTGCGGGTGGGCGTCATGTGCACCATCGGCGCCACGCGCCTGGTGGGCTTCCTGAAGCGCTTCCGCACCGCCCTACCCTCGGTGGAGGTGGGGTTGCGCGACGCGCCGGGGCGCGAGGTGCTGACCCTGCTGATGGAAGGGGAGCTGGATTGCGCCCTTCTGGGCATCCCCGACCTGCCGGACCGGGTGGAGGCCCGGCCCCTGTATCGCGAACGCTACACCGTGGCCTTCGCCCCCGGCCACCGCTTCGAGGCCATGGACGCGGTGCCGTTGAAGGAACTGGACCAGGAGGATTACCTGAACCGGGTGAACTGCGAATATTCGCAGTATTTCGACACGCTGGGCATCCCCGACCCGGCCGATGTCCGCGTCTGTTACGAGAGCGAGCGGGAGGACTGGATCCAGGCCATGATCCTGGCCGGCCTGGGCTGCGCCGTCATGCCGGAATTCCTGCCCATGCTGCCCGGCATCGCCACCCGCCCCCTGATCGAGCCCGAGCTGTCCCGCACCGTCAGCCTGGCCAGCGTCGCCGGCCGCCGCCATTCCCCCGCCTTGCGGGAATTCATGGCGCTGGCGCGGCGGTATGAGTGGGGCGGCCCGGCCCGCTAAGACCCTCCCGGCCTACCCTCTTCCCCCTTACCGCTGTTCTGTATATTGTATCCAATTATCGGCCCCATCCAAGAGGGCTGGCGGATACAGGCGGTAAGGGGTCCTCGGGGTAATGAAGCAATCGAGCAAGGGGTCCGTCACGGGCCCGCGGCGGCGCGACATCATGCTGGCCGCCGGTGGCCTGGGCGCCGGCGCCCTGCTGGCCGGACCGGCCCAGGCCATGGCGCGGAACAAGGCGCCCACGGGTTCTGACGCCGCCTTCGCCCTGCGCTTCTCCGGCGACGGACCGGCCTTGACCAGCCTGCGGGCGGCCGGCGACGCCTTCGACACCGACTATCTGGAGCCCGGCCAGGCGTTGGGGCATGTCACCCTGGCCTATCGCCGCGACGGCGGCGCGCCGTGGCGCACGGTGGACACGGCCGGGTTGACGCCCGCCCGCCCGCCCCACCATCACACCGAAGACCGCGTCGCCGCGTATGAGATCACCGATGAGGCCGGGCCGGCGCTGGGCCTGACCCTGCGAATGGGGCTGGAGGACGGCGCGCTCGCCTGGCAGATCGCCCTCACCAACCGCGCGGGTGCCGCGCTGGAGATCGGCGACCTGGCCCTGCCCCTGCCCTTGAACACCGAGTTCAAGGCCAAGCAGCCGGCGACGTCGTCGGTGCTGAAACACAGCTTCATCTCCGGCCACGGCTCCTTCCTGTTCTGGATGCGCTCCAACAGCGTCGGCCCCTATCTGGTGATGACGCCGGAACGGGAGACGCAGTTGGAGTATTGGGAGCCCCGCCAGGGCGCCAAGCAGGACTCCGACAGTCCCGAGCACGCCTACCGGCCCTATCGCGTCTTCATCCATGCCGCCGCCGCCGGCGACGCCCTGCGCGCGGCCGGTGGACGCTGGCGCCAGCCGCTGACCAGCCTGACATTGGCGCCGGGGGAGGCCCGCCGCTTCGGCGCCCGCTTCCGCTGGGCCGCCGATTATGCCGGCGTGCGCGATACCCTGGTGGCCCAGGGCGGGGTGGATGTGGAGGTGGCGCAGGGCATGACCCTGCCCACCGACCTGGCCGGGCGTATCGCCCTGCGCAGCCAGGACCCCATCGACGCGGTGGAGGCGGAGTTCCCGGACCAGACCACCATCATCCCGCTGGGCAGCCGCAACGGCCGCCACATCTACGAGCTGCGCTTCCGCCGCCTGGGCGAGAACCTCATCACCATCCGCCACGGCGCCGGCCGCGCCACGCGCCTGGAGTTCTTCGCCACCGAACCCGTGGAAACCCTGGTCAAGAAACGCGCGGCCTTCATCGCCAGCCACCAGCACCGCGACCCGGCCAAGTGGTACAACGGCCTGCTGGCGGAATGGAACATGGAGACCGGGGCCCTGCTGGGTCCCGACAATTACGACCGCATCACCGGCTGGCGCATCTATGAGGTCACCTGCGACGACCCGGGCCTGAGCAAACCGGCCTATCTGGCAACCAAGAACGCCGAGCATCCGGTGCAGGCGGAGGTGGCGGCCCTGGATTACTACGTCGAGCATTTCGTCTGGGGCGGACTGCAGCGCACGACGGAGGAGGAGGACAGCTACGCCCTCTACGGCATTCCCGACTGGAAGAAGAACCGCGACAGCGACGACCCCGGCCCCAAGGGCCGCAAGCATTACTGGCGCCCCTACGACTACCCGCACATCATCGCGATGTACCTGGGCCTCTACCGCGTCGCCACCCGCCATCCCGGCATCACCACCCGGCTGGATGCCGCCACATACCTGGAGCGGGCGTTCGGCACCACCCGCGCCCTGTTCACCATCCCGCTGAAGATCGCGGAATGGAGCGCGTATGAGACCGGCTTCTATAACGAGGTGGTGATCCCCGAGCTGATCGACGCCTTGGAGGCGGCGGGCGAGACCGCCAAGGCGGCGGAGCTGCGCGGCCATTGGGTGCGCAAGGTCGATTTCTTCGTCAACGGCGGGCCCGACCTGTTCGGGTCGGAATACCCCTTCGATTCCACCGGCTTCGAATCCACCCAGGCCCTGGCGCGCTATGCCCTGGACCATGCCGGCCAGCCGGGCTTCCCTGTCGGCCATGCCGCCGCCCGGCGCTTTTCCGACGCGCAGATCGCCGCCAACCTGTTCTGCCGCGGCGTCATCGAGCCCGCCTATTATTACCTGGGCAGCGACTACCGCGCCGCCGGCGGCGACGCCTTCACCCTGACCTATATGGCGCAGATGGGCGGCTGGGCCATCCTGGACCACGCCCTGAACGACGCCGACGACGCGCGGCCGGGCCTGCGCCTGGCCGCGACCTCGTTCCTGAGCGCCTGGGCCCTGGTCAACAGCGGCACGGCGGACAGCGACTACGGCTACTGGTACCCCGGCCAGGCCAATGACGGCGCGTCCGGCGGCGGCTTCGAGCCCTCGGCCGTCGGCACCACCTGGTTGGGCCAGCCCCACCACCGGGGCAGCTGGTATTATTCCAGCGAAAGCGACCTGGGCTTCTGCGGCGCCCTGCGCATGGCCGCCACCCTGGTCAGCGACGATGCCATCTTCGGCCGCGTCTGCTTCGGCGGCACCCTGGACGAGAGGGACGGCTGGCTGACGATCAGCCCGCGCGACGGCGTGCGCCGCCGCCTGCACGCCCGCCTGGCCCGCCAGCGCCTGGACCTGGAGGTGCAAGGCGCCCGCCTTGCCGCCGACGCCGGCCTCGCCTGGCACCCCGCCGACGCCCGCCTACGCCTGACCCTGGACGGCGAGGCGCAGCGCCACCCTCCCGCCCTGCGCCTGCGCGGCCTGCCCAAGGGGCGCTATCAGGTGACGGGCGGCGGTCTGTTCACGGTGACCGGCGAAGCGGCCTGGGTGCGCGTGGCGCTGCCGCCGGGTGTGCGGGAGGGGACGGTGGAGCGGGTGTGACGCGCGGCGCCCCTTCCCCTTCCAGGGCGTTCGGTGCCATAGAGGGACCCCATCGCCCCACCAACCACGCCGCCCTTCCATGACCCGCCTCGATAAACTCTGCAAAGCCGCCCTCTGGATCCTGGGTCCGCTGCTGATCGTCGGCGGCTGTCTGGCGATCTTCCCCGCCCTGTTCCTGACGGTGGTGGCCGCCAACGACAGCGCCCAGGGCGATGCCGCGCCAGGCTTGGTGTGGCTGTTGATGCCGCTGGCGGTGGCCGGCGTGCCGGTGCTCATCCTGCTGTCGGCGCACAAGTTCCCACGCCTCATGAAGCATCACGCCATGGCCATGGTGCTGGCCTGGGCGGGGGCGCTGTACCTGTTCGAGCGGTTCTGGCTGCACCGCTGACGGGGGTAGGCGCCTTCGGATCCGCAGCTTGATGAAAATGGCTTGCAATGGCCTGGCGCGCATAAATAATTTGTTTTGTAATTAAAGGCTTGCCGGACGGCGCCCCAGGGGGGTGGCACCGGATTGGCGGCGGGGATGGGGGAAGACGTGGGGTCCACGCCAAGGGCGCCGGGCACGCAAGATGGCCTGATCGACTTTTCCGGCTACTCCGACGCCCAGTTGCACGACCTGCAGCACTTCCTCGACCCCAACGCCTCGCCATTGAACCACGCCAACCTGTTGGCGGAGATGGCGCGACGCGGCGCATCGGCCGATACGGTGGACAATGCCCAGTCGTCCCCGGGAGCCAAGGCTGGTCGCTGGATGGTGCGCCTGACCCGTCGAGACGGTCTTCCGGGCTGGCTGGAAGCCGTGCGGCGGCACCAACCCCTGTACGGCGCCGGGTCGGTGGAGATCAACGATGAGGGCCTCGTCCTGCACGGGCGGCGGCGCACCTGGCTGGGCGTGCCTTTGCAGGCCACCCGCGCCATTCCCAGTGGCGCCATTCGCAATGTCGGTACCGACGGCACACTGGTGCAGTTCGACCAGGATCGCGGGTCCAGCCTGCTGGCGGCCATAGGATTGGGCGCAGGACGTTATTCCTTCCGCGCCGGGTCGGCGGCGGATGCCCAGGCCATCGCACGGGCCCTGCCCGCCACACGAACCGAGGGCTTCGACGACAGCTGGGCGGCGGTGCGCCAGTTCGACCGGGCCATGGAGGCCGCCGGCGGCCCTTGGGTCACCGTGGCCCTGGTGCTGATCAACATCCTGGCCTACGCCGCGATGGCCTGGGCCAGCGGCGGCTTCTCCGGCTTCAACCTTCAGTCCCTGGTCAGCTGGGGCGGCAACTTTGGCGTCATGACCGCCAATGGACAATGGTGGCGCCTGTTCACGGCGCTGTTCATGCACCTGGACCCCCTGCACCTGATCGTCAACATGTGGGCCCTGTGGAACGTGGGCCGCCTGACCGAACGGCTATACGGCCGCTGGCTGTTCCTGGCCCTGTACCTGGCCACGGGCCTGCTTGGCGGCTTGGCCAGTGTGATCTGGGACCCCGCCCGCGTCTGCGCCGGCGCCTCAGGCGCCATTTTCGGTCTGTTCGGCCTGTTCGTGGCCTATCTGTCCCAGCGGCGCACCCGCCTGCCACGCGCCGTGTTCCGTGCCCATTGGCTCAGTACCAGCGTGTTCGTTCTGTTCAGCCTGACCAACGGAGCGATGCAGACCGGCATCGACAACGCCGCCCACGTTGGCGGACTGTTGGCCGGGCTGGCCCTGGGCCTGATCCTGGCCCAACCCTTGGCGGAGAACGGCCAAGCCCGGCTACGACCGGTGGCAGCCGGCCTCGCGGTGGCGCTGCTGATCGTCACCACCACGGCCGGCATCCTGCGGGCGCGCAACGACGGCGCGCGCCTGAGCCCGCTGGAACAGTATTGGCAGTCCCACCAGGACCTGGCGCGGGACAACGCGGCGGCGGAACGGCGGTGGGCGGAACTGGCATCCCGGCTGGGCGGCGGGACCCTGAGCGTGGCGGATGGGGCGGCCGCCTTTGAAAGCGAGGTGGTGCCCGCCTGGCAAAAGATGGCCGACCGCCTGCGGCAGGAGAAGCTGCTGCTGCCACCCGATCAGGCACGCGCCGGCGCCGAGACATTGGAATACACGGAAAACCGGCTGACCTGGGCCAGGAAGCTGGTCGTCGCCCTGAAGGCGAACGACAACAGCCATGCCCTGGAGTTCCAGGACCTGAACCAGAAGAACCAGCGCCTGGCCGCACGCCTGCAGTGGCGGAGCATGCAAGCGGCGATGGCCCATCGCCCGGCGGCCCTGTCCAACAACACGCTGGTGACGTACATCCGCGATCTTGTGCGGTCCGGCGGCGCCGATTGCATCCATGGCCCGGAAGTGTTCGGCCGCACGCCAAAAGCCACGGACGCCAGGGACGACGGCCCCGCCCTGCGTGACGCCGCCGGCTGCGCCGCCCAGCGAGCCCTGCGGAAAGGGGATTACGCCGCGCTGGAGGCGATGATGGCCGATGGCCTGCGCACCATCGGCGACTTGCCGGATGGGGGATCACGACTGCAGGGGGTATTGGGTGGCCTGAATGATCTTTTCGACTATGAAGGCCTGGACATCGACGCACAGTTCGCCCGCATCGCCGGTTGGCGCCGGGCCTATCCCCAATCCATCTATCCGGATCTGGCGGAAGCGGAGTTGCTGTCCATCTGGGCCTGGTGGGCCCGAGGCCATGGCACCGCCAACATGGTCAGCGGTCAGGCCATGGCCGTCTTCGAGTTCCGCCAGTACATGACCGCCGTGGCGCTGGAGGACATCAGGGACCGCGCCAAGGACTTGCCCGCCTGGTACGCGCAGTCCATGCAACTGTCAGTGAGCGACGGTAGCGAAGCGGCAAAGACACGCACCTTGTTCAATGAAGGAAACGCCAAGTTTCCACACTTTTATGAGCTGCACCGCCAGATGCTGCGCGCCCTCATGCCGCGCTGGGGCGGGTCGGCCGCGGATGTCGACCACTTCATCCAGGAGGTGGTGGCAGCGGCGCCGGAGGGCGAACGCGACGCCTTGCTCGCCCGGCTCTACTGGTCCTATGCCACCCTGGAAGACGACGACTACGACGTCGTCGAGAAAAACGACATATTGGGGAGCCGATTGATGGCCGGGTTTGACGCCCTGCTGAAGCGCTATCCCAAGAGCGACTACTGGCTTAACGCGTATGCCAACATGGCCTGCCGCACGAACAGCGCCATCAAATACATCGAACTGCGCCCCGATTTGGACAAACGCCGGTCCAGTGTCGCCTGGTCCGAAACGGTTTCCATCGACAGCTGCGACAAGAAGTTCGACGCGGCGATGACCGCCTACCGCCGATCCCACCCGGACTGGCAAGGGCCGGCGGCGATCGCTGGCTAGGCGGTGTCAGTCCCCGCCGCCCGGATAGTCCCCCCGCTTCAGCATCTGGCACAGCTGCTTGCCGAAGGTGCTCATGAACTCGTTGATCACCGCCTCGTTGCGGCGGTAGAGCGTCCACTGCCCCACCCGGTCGGAGGTCAGCAGGCCCGCCCGCTGCAGCATGGCGAGGTAGGTGGAAACGGTGGATTGCGACAGGTCGGCCTTTTCCAGGATGCGGCTGACGCAGACGCCCCGGTCCAGGGGAAAGCCGTCCGGCTGGGGGGCGAAGTGGGTGGCGGGATCCTTCAGCCACATCAGGATGTCGCGCCGGACCGGATTGGCCAGGGCCTTCAGGATCGCTTCCACATCCATGACGTCGACATCCACCCATACCATGCGAAGCCGGGGAGGACCGCGATGCCCTCCCCGGCCCCCTATCACACCACCAGCCGGTCCAGCGAGGCGCGGTCGAAGGGGATCACCTCGCCCACGCGGTCGTCACGGACCTTGATGGCCCAATCGGGATCGCTGAGCAAGACCCGGCCCACGGCCAGCAGGTCGAAATCACCGCGCGCCAGGGCCTGGGCCGCCTGGTCCACGTCGGCGGGCCGCACCTCGAAGGCATCGCGGTTGGCGAACATGCCGACGTTGAAGGCGTCGGCCAGGCCCACGCTGCCCACGGCGATGACCGGCTTGCCCGTCAGGCGCCGGGTCAGCGCCGCCAGCGTCTCATCGCCGCCGTCGAAGGCCGGTTCCCAATAGCGGCGGGTGCTGACGTGGAAGACGTCCACCCCGGCCTCGGCCAACGGTACCAGGATGCGGCCCAATTCCTCCGGCGTCTGGGCGATCTTCGCGGCGTAGTCACCGCCCTTCCACTGCGAGAAGCGGAAGACGATGGGGAAATCGGCGCTGACGGCGGCGCGCACGGCCCGCACCAGCTCCACCGCGAAGCGCACGCGGTTCTCCAGGCTGCCGCCATAGGCGTCAGTGCGCTGGTTGGTCTTTTCCCAGAAGAAGTCGTCGATGAGGTAGCCGTGGGCGCCGTGCAGCTCCGCCCCGTCGAAGCCGAGGCGCTCCGCGTCCGCCGCCGCCTGGGCGAAGGCGGCGATGACGGCGGCGATGTCGGCCTGGTTCATGGCCCGCACCACCTCAACCCCGTTCTCCACGATGGCGGAGGGGCCATAGCCGGGCACCGAGGCGTCGGGCTCCACGCCCGCGCGCCGGGCGACACCCACATGCCACAGCTGGGGGATGATGCGCCCGCCTTCCGCGTGCACCGCCTCCACCACCCGCCGCCAGCCCTCCAGGGCGGCCGCGCCATGGAAGGCCGGCACCTGGGGATAGCCGTTGGCGCCGGGATGGTTGACATACGTGCCCTCGGTGATCAGCAGGCCCACGCCGCCTTGCACCCGGCGGCGGTAATAGGCCACGACCTCATCCGTGGGCACACCACCCGGGGACTTGCTCCGGGTCATGGGGGCCATCACCACCCGGTTGGCCAGGATGTGCCGACCAAAGGCGAAAGGCTGGAACAAGGGGGCCACCGCCGCGTTGACGGGAGAGGCGGCCGGAGTCGCGTCGGCGGAGGCGGTCTGGGCGGGTGTCGCGGTATCCATGGAGTAGCCTTGGGTGATTGGCGGATGACGGAGACTTCGGTATATCGCGTTTTCTCGATATATCAAGTCCCTGGTTTGGCGGCATTTTTATGGAAATGAAATGTTGCGCCGCAAACCAATGAATTCTTAACCACTCATGGCCTATGGTAAGCGTCACCAAATGCGCTACGCTTTGATGACAGGCCCTTAAAACGCCGGGAAAACATCAGACGCAGATTGGGTTTTGCGCGCCGCATCGGCGCCGTGACAGCAGGAGGACAGCAGGATGGCGGCACCCGTGTCAGCCCGTGCGAGCCTATTGGAAACCGGGCGCAATGATGCGCTGCAGCGAAGCCTGGTCCCCTGTTTCGACGCCTTCTACGGCGCGGCCCTGACCCTGATCGACGACTGGAGCGCGCCGACCCGACCCCGCGTGCTGGACCTTGGGTCCGGTGGCGGGCTGTTCGCCTCGCTCGTCCGTGGCCGCCTGCCCCATGCCCATCTGCACCTGATCGAGGAGACGCCGGCCGCCCTGGAGCAAAGCCGCCGCCGCTTCGCCGGCGACCCCCGCGTCAGCTTCGCGCTGGCGGAACTGGAGCAGGCCGATCTGGCCGGCCCCTGGGATCTGGTCATCTCCAGCTTCGCCATCCATCACCTCGACCACAGCGCCAAGCGCGACCTGTATGGCCGCATCAACCAGGTGCTGGCGCCGGGCGGCCTGTTCATCAGCGCGGAGCATGTGCTGGGCCCCACCGCCGAGGTGGAAAGCCAGTACGACCGCCTGTGGCAGGCGGAGGCCAGCGACCTGGGCGTGCCGGCGGTGGAACTGTCCCGGGCGCGCGACCGCCTGCGCCAGGACCATTGCGCCACCCTGGGCGAACAGCTGATGTGGATGGCGGAGGCCGGCCTGGCCGACGTGGATTGCGCCTTCAAATCCTGGCGCTTCGCGGTGATGAGCGCCCGGCACCACTGAGCTGGGTCCTCAAGCCTGGATCGCCTTGGCGGCCAACTTGGGTGGCAATCGACGCGTCCCACCCTTAGAGTGGAACCGATGGTCGCACCCAAGCCCTGGTAATCCCCGTCATGATCAAATCCCTGGTCCGCCACGTCCACTATCGGGTGGAGCGTTTTCTGGCCCTGGACAATTGGGGTGAGATCCTGTTGCTCACCCTGTCGGTGGCGGGGCTGGCGGTGGCCAATTCGGCATGGGGTCCCGGCTATTTCCACCTGCTGCACCTGCCGCTGGGCGTCGGCCCCGTCGCCTTGTCGGTCGAGCAGTGGGTGAACGATCTGCTGATGGCGCTGTTCTTCCTGCTGGTGGGGCTGGAGATCAAGCGGGAGATGGTGGGCGGTGACCTGTCGTCACCGGCGCAGATCGCCCTGCCGGGCATCGCCGCCCTGGGCGGTGTCCTCTTCCCGGTACTGATCTATGTCGCGATCAACCGGGGCCATGCCGATGCCCTGGCCGGATGGGCCACGCCGGCCGCCACCGATATCGCCTTCGCCCTGGCGGCATTGTCGGCCTTCGGGCGCGGCCTGCCCCGCTCCGCCTTCCTGTTCCTGTCGTCACTGGCCATCTTCGACGACCTGGCCGCCATCCTGATCATCGCGCTGTTCTACAGCGGCGGCCTGTCGTGGCCGGATCTGGGGCTGGCCACCGGGGCGCTGGCCGTGCTGGTGGGCATGAACCGCCTGGGGGTGCGCCGCCTGACCCCCTACCTGGTGGTGGGGCTGGCGCTGTGGGTGGCGGTGCTCCGCTCCGGCGTGCACGCCACCATGGCGGGCGTGCTGCTGGCCCTGACCATTCCCCTGGGATCGGAGGAGGATGAGGCGGCGGGCCGCTCCCCGCTGCACCGGCTGGAGGGGGGGCTGCACCCCGTCGTCTATTTCGGCGTCCTGCCCCTGTTCGGCTTCGCCAACGCCGGCGTCAGCTTCCAGGGCCTGGACTGGACCAATCTGCTGGACCCCGTGCCTTTGGGGATCGCATTGGGCCTGTTCGTGGGCAAGCAGCTGGGCGTCTTCACCTTCACCCTGGCCGCCCTGCGCCTGGGGCTGGCCCGCCTGCCGGCCCAGGTGGATTTGCGCACGCTGTACGGCATCGGCCTGCTGTGCGGCATCGGCTTCACCATGAGCCTGTTCATCGCCGGCCTGGCCTTCCCCAACGCGGGGCTGGCGAGCGAGGCCAAGCTGGGCGTGTTCACCGGATCGCTGCTGTCCGCGCTGGGCGGGGGACTGTGGCTGGCGCTGGCGCGGCGGGGCCGCTAGAGCGCGGCGCCGGCCAGCGCCCCTTGGGCCAGCAGCATGTGCAGCATGTCCTGCAAGTCCAGCCCGGGATCGACCGCCAGGCCGGCGGCGGCGGCGGCGGCCAAGGGTTCGCTATCCAGCAGGGATTGGATGGCGGCGGCGGCCCCGGGCGGCAGCGAGATACAGGCGATGCCATCGGCCGGCCGCAGCACCAGAACCTCCTCCGCCTCCGCGTCGGGCGGGGACAGCGCCGCCACCTCATCCTCCTGAGCCCGCCGCCACAGGGATAAGACGGCATGGCTCAGCCACACGATCCGCGCGGCGGGGTGGGGGGTGAAGCGCAGCTGGGCATAGTCGCCCGGGGGGAAGGCCGCCAGCCGCTCCGCTGTCAGTGCGGGGGCGTCAGCGGCGAAATAGGCCTCCATCACCGCCCATTCCAGGCGCGCCATGTCGGCGGCGCCAGCATCAAGGGGCAGCAGCGCCGTGGGAAAGCCACCGCCATAGGCCGCCAGCTGCGGCCGGTCGGGCGGGTGGCCGCGCGCGAAGTCCAGCGCCGCCGCGCGAAAGGCCGGTAAGCCCATCAGGCGCAGGGTGACGGGAAAGGCGGCGGCCAGCGCCTCCGCCAGCGATTGCTGGACGTTCGCGCGGTAAATCTTCAACCGGGCCGCCGCCACGGGGCCGGCGGCGAGATCCACGTCCGCCCCGACAGGGGCCAGCAACGCCCGCCGCATCTGCGCCTGAAAGGCCTCAAGCATGACGGGCCATCCTATCCAGCAGACCCTGGGCCCGCGCCGCCTCGGCCAACAGCACCTCCAACGGCGGCAGGTCCATGTCCCATTCCACCAGCACCGGCAGGGGGCCGGTGCGGGCCAGCACCCCGGCCAGCAGATCCCACACCCCGTCCGACACCCGGCTGCCGTGGTCGTCGATCAGCACCACGCCGCCGGCGTCCGCGTCCGGCCCGACCCAGGGGGCGAAGGCTTCGCGCCGGTGGCCGGCCACATGGATTTCGCCCACGGCCCACAGGGGGAAATCCGCCAGGTAGGCAGCAGGGTCAAAGCCCAGATTATGGGCGCAGACCACCACGTTGTTCACGTCCAGCAGCAGGCCGCAGCCGGTGCGCGCCGCCAGTTCCCCCAGGAATCGCGGTTCCGGTATCGCCTCCACCCCGGGTGGCAGGGTCAGCGGCATGTAGAGGGAGGGGTTTTCCACCAGCAGCCGGCGGCCCAGCGCCTCTTGCGCCCGGGTCACGTTGGCCGTCACCACCGCCAGCGTCTCTGCCGTCAGGGGCAGGGGCAGCAGGTCGTTCAGATAGACGCCAGGCGTGCCGGTCCAGGCCAGATGGTCAGAGATTTGCCGCGGCTGCAGGCGGTCATACAGACGGCGCAGATTGGCCAGGTGCCGGGCGTCCAGCCCGCCGGCACCGCCCAGCGACAGCCCCACCCCATGGCACGACAGGGGATACTGTTCCCGTATGGCCTCCAGCGCCGCCAGGCGGGGCCCCCCGTCCACCAGATAGGTTTCGCTGTGCACCTCCAGCCAGGCGACGTCCGGCCGGTCATCGGCCAGGAAGGCGGGCACATGGGGATGGCGCAGGCCGATCCCCGCCTGGCGGGGAAGGGTCACGGCGGCGGCACCCGCTGGGGATGCGGCAGGGGACGCAGTGATATCCATGGGCGCCAGCCAGGTTAATCGTGCGTCGAGGTCTTGGGTGGCAGCTCCTTGGGCGCCTTGCCCACGCCCTTGAAAGGCTTCAACTTGCCCCCCAAGGCGTGGCATTTGCCCTTGTCCACGTCGACAAACTCCTGCCCGTCATAGTCCACCTTGGACAGGGCGCCGCAATCATGGGTGCCGGCCGCCGACGCGCAGGAATTCTCACCCGCCTTGGCGATACCGTAGCATTTTTCCATGCCCTTGGGCGCCGGACCATTGTGCGCCTGGGCGGCCGTGCTCAGCGCGGCCAGCGCGCCCGCCAGGGCCAAGGCTGCTTTAAAGGCAGGGGTTCTGTCGGTCATCAAGCCTTCCTTCGGGACAGGACGGGCGCCAGCGCGCGCCCCGGTGGAGCCCGCCTGCGCGGGCACGGCGCCGACCCTACGCCCTTTGCCGCCCAGGCAAAACCCCCGCTCTATGTGTAAAATCGCTGCAGCCGAGGCATTATTGGTGCGCTGAATGGAACAATGAATTCCAAGTGACCTTGATTGTGGGAAACCGCGTCGCGACTTAGATTAAGCCCGTACCGCCCGCCCCACCCCGATAACGGGTGGCGGTTGGCGCCCCCTTCCCACCGCCCGGCCGTCCGGCCAGCCTTCCACTTTGAGGAACATCCCATGAAGCGCATTCCCGCCCTGATGCTGGCCGCCCTGCTGGCCGCCGCCCCCGCCACCGTGCTGGCCCAGGCGACCAACGACGCCAGCAAGGTCGAAGGCGGCCACTTCACCCTGGACAAGAGCCACGCCAAGGTCGTGTTCTCCGTCAACCATTTCGGCTTCTCCACCTACTACGGCGCTTTCCCGGACCTGGAAGGCACGCTGGACTTCGACGCCAAGGCCCCGGCCAAGAGCAAGCTGGACGTCACCATCAACGTGGCGGGCCTGGCCACCACCAACCCGAAGCTGGACGAGCACCTGAACTCCAAGGACTTCCTGGACACCGCCCAGTTCCCCAAGGCCACCTTCAAGGCCACCAAGATCGACGTGACCGGCGCCGGCAAGGGCAAGATCACCGGTGACCTCACCCTGCACGGCGTCACCAAGCCGGTGACCCTGGACGCCACGCTGCATGGCGGCGGCACCAACCCGATGACCAAGGCCTACGTCGTCGGCTTCGACGCCAAGACCACGCTGAAGCGTTCGGAATTCGGCATCAGCACCTACGTGCCGGCCATCAGCGACGATGTGGAGCTGGTCATCAGCGCCGAGTTCGACCGCGCCCAGTAATCATAGTATCCTTCGCGCATCGAGACTAAAGGGGGAAGCCGGACATGACCGTATCGGCGCGCTATAACGGTGTGGCCATTCTGGTTCACTGGCTGACCGTCATCGCCATCCTGGGCCTGTTGATCATGGGCTGGACGATGACGTCGCTGCCGCCCGGCTCCCCCGACCAGTTCAAATTGTACCAGTTGCACAAGTCGGTGGGCATCACCGTGCTGGCCCTGACCCTGTTCCGGGTGGCCTGGCGCCTGGCCCACCGGCCGCCGCCCCTGCCGGCGCACATGCCGGTGTGGGAGAAGGCGGCCGCCCATCTGGGCCATGCCGGCCTGTACGCCCTGCTGCTGGGCATGCCGCTGACCGGCTGGGCGGTGGTCTCCACCTCGAAATTCAACATCCCGACCGTGCTGTACGGCGTGATCCCCTTCCCCCACATGCCCATCCTGGCCGACCTGGAAAACAAGGCGCCCTTCAACGACGTGGTGTCGGAAGCGCACGAGTTGGCCGCCTGGATCCTGGTGTCCCTGGTCGTCGTCCACGCCCTGGCGGCGCTGCGCCATCACTTCCTGGTCAAGGACGATGTGCTGCTGCGCATGGTGCCCCGTTTCGGGCGCCGGGCGTAAGACGGCCCCAAGATAGAGGTTTCTTCCCCATGAATTTCCTCGCCCGCCCCGCCGCCGCCCTCGGGGCCTCCCTGGGGGCCGCCGTCTTGGCCGCGCTTCTGGCCGCCGGCCCGGCGTCCGCCGCCAGCTGGACGGTCGACACCGCCCACAGCAAGCTGGGCTTCACCGGCAGCCAGAGCGGTGCCGCCTTCAGCGGCCAGTTCAGCCGCTGGGACGCCGCCATCGACTTCGACCCCGCCAACCCCACCGCCGGCCACGCCACCGTGACCATTGACATGGCCAGCGCCAAGACCGGCGACGTGCAGAAGGACCAGTCCTTGCCCGAAGCCGACTGGTTCAGCACCAAGGCCTTCCCCAAGGCGGTGTTCGAGGCCACCAGCTTCAAATCGGTCGGTCCCGCCAGCGGGGGCGGCAATCAGTATCAAGCCGTGGGCACTCTGACCATCCGGGGCATCAAAAAGGACGTGGTCCTGCCCTTCACGCTGGACGTGGCCGGCGGCAAGGCCCACGCGGTGGGCAAGCTGGACCTGGTGCGCACCGACTACGGCGTGGGCCAGGGCGCATGGAGCACCGGCCAGATGGTGGCGCTTAATGTCAGCGTCATCCTTGACCTGACGGCGACCACCAAGTAGGCCGTAACGCTGTAAATATCATCCGTTGCAAAGACAAGATGGCCCCGGCGCGATGCGACCGGGGCCTTTTTGTTTACGCTGTATGCTACGCGACGTCGCAGATACCGAGGAGGGCCGGTCGACTATTGTTCCGGGAGCCCCATTCGAGCGTTCCCCTGGAGACCGTACCCATGACCCCGCGCCTGACCGTTCTGGCCGCCGCCCTCGCCACAACCCTTCTGTCCACCTCCGCCAGCGCCGCATCCTGGACGATCGACAAGGCGCAGAGCCACCTGGGTTTCGTCGGCCATCAGAGCGACCAGGAATTCACCGGCCACTTCGGTCATTGGGACGCCACCATCGACTTCGACCCGGCCACGCCCGCCACCGGCCATGCCCGGGTGACGATCGCCATGGGCAGCGCCGTGATCGGCGACGCCGAGAAGGACGAGGCCCTGCCGGGCGAGGACTGGTTTAACGTCCAGGCCTTCCCCGACGCGGTGTTCGAGGCCACGACCTTCCGCGCGGTCGAGGGCAACCGCTACGAAGCGGTGGGCACGCTGACCATCCGCGGCATCCGGAAGCAGGTCACCCTGCCGTTCACGCTGGACGTCACCGGCGGCACGGCCCACGCCGTGGGCCGCCTGGACCTGGTGCGCACCGACTATGACGTTGGCGGTCACGGCCTGTTCAGCAAGGGACGGTCGGTGGCGCTGGATGTGGCGGTGACCGTGGACCTGACGGCCACAGCCCAGCCTTGAGGCCCCTGGCCACCGCCAGCTTCCCCTTGGGACAGGACGGGCGGCACGTAGGGGAAAGCCGCCCGACGCTGTGATGCAGCGCAAAGACGTGCGCCCTTTCATCGGGTTATCTCTTCCCACACAGACCCATCGTGAGAGGAAAGCCCGCCCCATGCGCGCCCACGACGTGATGACAGCCGATGTGCTGACCCTGACGCCCGACATGCCGGTCAGCCGCATCGCCGCCCTGTTGCTGGATCGGGGCATCAGCGCGGCACCGGTGGTGGACGGCCGTGGCGGCGTCATCGGCATGGTCAGCGAAGGCGACCTGATCGACCGTGAGGAGGCCCGCGCCGCCCACGAGGCCCGGCGCGACTGGTGGCTAGCCCTGGTCGCGGAAGGGGAGCCCTTGCCCCCCGGCTATCTTGCCGACGCGCAGAAGCGGGAGCGCACGGCCCGTGACGTGATGGCCGCCCCGGTCATCACCGTGGACATCAACACCGACACGGGGGAGATCGCCCGCCTGCTGATCACCCACGGCATCAAGCGGGTGCCGGTGGTGCTGGAAGGGTCGCTGGTGGGCATCGTGTCCCGGGCCGACCTGCTGAAGGTGCTGGCGGCCGAAGAGCCCGCCAAGGAAACGACCCACACCGGCTTCTTCCATCGCGCGGAGAAGAAGGCGCCCCCCGCGCAGCGGACAGCCGAACCCGCGCATGAGCCGCTGTTCAGCGCCGCCGACTTCCGCCATTTGGTGGGCAGCTTCCACGACGACAAGGCGCGCCAACTGGCCAGCCAGCGCAAGGAGGCGCTGGTCCGCCGGCAGGAAAAGGTGAAGGAGCTGATCGACCATCACGTGGCCGACCATGGCTGGCACAAGCTGCTGGAAGGGGCGCACGACGCGGCGGCGCGAGGCGAGAAGGAATTCCTGCTGCTGCGCTTCCCGGCGGAACTGTGCAGTGACGGCGCCCGCGCCATCAACGTGCCCGAACCGGATTGGCCGCGCACCCTGCGGGGCGAGGCGGCCGAGATCTACCAGCGCTGGCACCGCGAACTTCAGCCCGAAGGCTTCAGCCTGACCGCCCGTGTGCTGGATTTCCCCAACGGCATCCCCGGCGACGTTGGCCTGTTCCTGGTCTGGGGCGATGGGGAGGGCTGAGCCCTCCCGCGCCAAGGGGCCCCGCCCGGGGCCCCAATGTCCACAGCGGCATGAGCGTCCAGCTCATGCCGCTGATCACCGCCCTCAAATCCCCGACGTGTCGCGCACGGCACCGCGCGAGGCGGAGGTGGCGAAGTAGGCGTAGGCCTTGAGCGCGCCGGAAACCTTGCGGTCGCGGGCCACCGGCTTCCACGCCTTGGCGCCCTTGGCCTTCATGGCGTCGCGGCGACGGTCCAGTTCCACAGTCTCCACGTCCAGGTGGATGCTGCGGTTGGGGATGTCGATGACGATGCGATCGCCCTCCTCCACCAGGCCGATGGTGCCGCCTTCGGCCGCCTCGGGCGAGATGTGGCCGATGGACAGGCCGGAACTGCCGCCGGAGAAGCGGCCGTCCGTCACCAGGGCGCAGACCTTGCCCAGGCCCTTGGACTTCAGATAGCTGGTCGGATACAGCATTTCCTGCATGCCGGGGCCGCCGCGCGGGCCTTCGTAGCGGATCAGCACGACGTCGCCCGCGGCCACGCGGTTGCCCAGGATGGCCGAAACCGCGTCGTCCTGGCTTTCGAACACGCGGGCCTTACCGGTGAAGGTCAGGGCCGCCGGGTCCACGCCCGCCGTCTTCACGATGCAGCCGTCGACCGCCAGGTTGCCGTACAGCACGGCCAAGCCGCCGTCCTGGCTGAAGGCGTTTTCCTTGTTGCGGATGATGCCGCCGACCCGGTCACGGTCCAGGCTGGTGTAGCGCGAAGCCTGGCTGAAGGCCTGGGTGGTGCGCACGCCGCCGGGGGCGGCGGCGTAGAACTCGGCGATGTCGGCGTCGTTGGCGCGGGTGATGTCCCAGCGGTCCACCGCCGCCCCGATGGTGGGGGCGTGCACGGTGGGCACGTCGCGATGCAGCAGGCCGGCACGATCCAGTTCGCCCAGGATGCCCATGATGCCGCCGGCGCGGTGCACGTCCTCGATATGCACGGTGGCGGAAGAGGGCGCCACCTTGCACAGGTGGGGCACGCGGCGCGACATGCGGTCGATGTCGGCCATGGTGAAGTCCAGCCCGCCCTCATACGCCGCCGCCAGCAGGTGCAGCACCGTGTTGGTGGAACCACCCATGGCGATGTCGAGCGCGATGGCGTTCTCAAACCCCTCGAACGTGGCGATGTTGCGGGGCAGGACGCTGGCGTCGTCCTGTTCGTACCAGCGCTTGGCGATTTCCACCGCCGTGCGGCCGGCCCGCAGGAACAGGGCCTTGCGGTCGGCATGGGTGGCCAGCACGGTGCCGTTGCCGGGAAGACCCAGGCCCAGCGCCTCCACCAGGCAGTTCATGGAATTGGCGGTGAACATGCCGGAGCAGGAGCCGCAGGTGGGACAGGCGTTCTGTTCCAGGGCCTCCACCTCGGCATCGCTGACACGGTCGTCGGCCGCGGCCACCATGGCGTCGATCAGGTCGACAGAGCGGATCTCGCCATGCACCGGGGCCTTGCCGGCCTCCATCGGGCCGCCGGAGACGAACACGGTGGGAATGTTGAGGCGCAGCGCCGCCATCAGCATGCCGGGCGTGATCTTGTCGCAGTTGGAGATGCAGACCAGGGCGTCGGCGCAGTGGGCGTTGACCATGTATTCCACGGCGTCGGCGATGACCTCGCGCGAGGGCAGGCTGTACAGCATGCCGGCATGGCCCATGGCGATGCCGTCGTCGACCGCGATGGTGTTGAATTCCTTGGCCACGCCGCCGGCCGCCACCACCTCGCCCGCCACCAGCTGGCCCAGATCCTTCAGGTGCACGTGGCCGGGCACGAACTGGGTGAAGGAATTGGCGATGGCGATGATGGGCTTGCCAAAATCGGCATCCGTCATACCGGTGGCACGCCACAGGCCGCGGGCGCCGGCCATGTTGCGGCCATGGGTGGTGGTGCGGGAACGAAGCTGGGGCACGGACCAGATCCTGAAAGATTGTTACCTGACTGGGGCCAATTTCTAAAACTATCTGGCCCAGGAGGCAACCTTTCCAACGCGTCCGGCCGCGCCCGGCGGGCATGCGACGGATGCGGGGCCGAGGGACCGGCCCCTGTCGCCTATCCCTGCCGCGCCCGCCGCCAGCCCCGGACACGCCCCACCTTGATGGATGCGCGATAGGGCCGTCCGTCCGCCCCCAGGCGGCCGCCCGGGGCCAGGCGCAGGATGTCGCGGTGATAGAAGTCGATGCCGGCGTAAGGGTCGCCGTGGAAGGCGACCTTGCCCTTGTCCAGCACCAGCAGGCTATCGCACGTTTCCTCCAGCAGGGCGCTGGTATGGCTGATGATCAGAACGGTCCGGCCCTCGCCGCACAGCTGCTTGATACGGTGGCGGCACTTGTCCTGGAACCGCTCGTCCCCCACGGCCAGGATTTCATCCAACAGCAGCACCTCATTGCGGATGTGGGCGGAGACGGCGAAGGCCAGGCGCATGTACATGCCGATGGAATAGTGCTTCACCGGCGTGTTCAGGAAATCAGTGATTTCCGCGAAGTCGATGATGGCGTCCACCGCCTCGCGCGCCTCGGCCTGGGTCATGCCCAGGATGGCGCCGCTGAAATCGATGTTCTCCCGCCCGGTCAGTTCCGGATGAAAACCGGAGCCGATTTCCAGCAGGGCGCCCACCCGCCCGCGCACCCGCGCCTCACCCTTGGTGGGGGCGGTGATGCGCGACAGGATGCGCATCAGCGTCGTCTTGCCCGAGCCATTGCGGCCGATGATACCCATCACCCCGCCCTGGGGTACGGTGAAGCTGACGTCGTCCAGCGCCCAGAAGCCGCCGGGTTCCGGCGCCGACGCCCGCCGGCCGGCCAGCAGGTCATAAATCATGCCGCCACGCCCGCCGCCGCCATAGCGCTTGGACAGATGCCGCACCTCCACCGCCAGGGGCGGCACGGACGCGGCGACACGGAGCGGGGCGACCGGCCGGTCGGCCACCGACAGGCGATCAAACATGTGCAGAGTCATGGCGCGAGCCCCCCATTCAGATCAAATCAGCCATGGCGGGCTCCGTCCGTCGTACCAGGCGCAAACCCAGGAACAGCAGCCCCAACGCCAACACCACCGACACGGCCGCGGGCAGGGCGTCCGGCGCCGGCGTGCCCAGCAGCGCGGCGCGCGCGCCCTCGATCACCGTCACCATCGGGTTCAGGCGGTAGAGGGTGCCCAGCGCCCCCGGAATCATCCGGGCGGGATAAATCACCGGTGCGGCGACCATCAGCACCTGCGTCGTCAGCGGCAGCAGATGACCCACGTCCCGAAAGCGCAGCACCAAGGCCGACAGGAACAGCGCGGCCCCCGCCCCGGTGACCAACAGCAACGCCAGGGGCCCCAGCAGCAACAGCCAGCGCGCCTGGGGCCAGATCTGGAAAACGGCCAGCAACACCACCAGGCAGACCAGGCCCGCCGCGGCATCGACGGCGGCCACCATCAGCGATGCCAAGGGCATGTGCACGCGGGGAAAGTAGACCTTGGTGACGAAATGGGCCTGGTGCAGGATGCTGGCGCTGGCATCCGTCAGCGCCCGCGAGAAGAACTGCCACAGCACCAGCCCGGTGAAGGCGAAAACCGGATAGGGGATATCGCCGCCCGTGGGCACGCCCAGCAGCCGGCCGAAAATGCCCCAGTAGACCACCATCAGCAGCAGCGGCTGCAGGATGGCCCACCCCGCCCCCAGCCAGGTTTGGCGATAACGGGCCTTCAGGCTGCGCCGGGCCAGCATCAGGGCGATGCGGCGCGTGCGCCAGGCCTCCGCCAGCCACGGCAACGGGCCGGGGCCGCCGGGGATGATCACGGTCACGTCCGAGGGGGCCGCCCCGCCTAGAACGACCGGGCTCATGACCTTTCACCGCAGTTCCAGTCGCGCCCATGGGGGGCGATGCACGCAGCCAGCGGGCAACGTTGGCCCCGATGCCGCACAGATATGCCTTTCGTCATGGGCGACCCTAGACTTTCGGTGAAGGACGCGGATGTGACGCTATCACTGATGCACAAGCCCGATCCTGTCGCGGCGGAGAAGCGCGACGGCGGGCCGCAACAGGAGGGTGCGACACCGTGACCTGGCATACCCCGTTTCCCCGGGGGCAGGTGGTGGCCAGGACCACCGAATCCGTTCATAGGCTGGTCGACAAACCGGCCGTCAAGTCCAGCGCCATGTAGCGGGTGCCCGGCAGCGGGTTGTCGTAATAGGGCGCGGTGGGCTGGAAGCCCAGGGAGGCGTAGAGCCTTTGCGCCGCCCGCATGGGCGCCAGGGTATCCAGCAGCAGGCGGCGGTATCCGGCGGCCCGCGCCTGGTCGATGACGGCCACCGCCAGTTGGCGGCCCAGGTCCCGCCCCCGGGCGGCGGGGCGGACGTACAGGCGCTTCATCTCGCCATCCCCGGAATCGCCCAGGGGGCGCAGGGCGACGCAACCCAATGCCCGCTCTCCTTCGCCCCAGGCGAGGAGCAAGGCCCCCGCCGGCGGCGCGTACTTGCCCGGCAGGCCAGCCAGCTCCGCCGCCACATCCTGGAAGGACAGGTCGATGCCAAGGGAGGCCAAATATTCCATGAACAGGGCCCGCACCACCGGCACATCCTGGACCGGCCGGAAGGGAACGATGCGCAATGGCGACGGATCGGTCATGGACGGGGTCAAGACCTGTGCGGCGGGGCCGGAACAGCCCCCTGCCATGAGACCGCCGGGCCGCCCCCGTTTGCAAGGGGCAACGGCGTCAGGCCTGTGCGGGCTCTCACCAGGAACCTGATGGGGGATATTGTCGGCCTCGGCCGTGGCCACGTCAGTCTTGGCCTGGACCGGCGCCGCACGTGAACCTTGAGCGCCACCTTCGTATAGTCGGCCTGAATCTACGCGTCGTCGGTCGATTCGAGGAATCGACCGGTCTTCCAATAATAATTCGCGCCAACGCCCACCCCGCCAAAAAGCGCTAAGGCGGCGACGTCGCCGACCAATACTTTCACGGAAGACTTCTTTACCACGCCGCTCACCGCTACTCTCACCATATCCGGTCCCCGCAAGGACGGCCGGAGCCCAGCCGCCCCCTGGAAGGGGGGACCAGGGAACAGACCGGAAGGTCGACGGGAAGGACCATTTCGCTATGGTCCGTTTCGTAAGTGTAAGGTAGTGTCGAACCTGCGGCTGGAGCACCTCGACAAGCGGTTCGGGACCAGCGGCACGCGTCACAGACCGGCCTGAACAACAGGGCCGGCTTAATAATCGGGGCTTCATTGCGAGAGCGAGGAGAGAGGGTGACGGATAAAGCAGCCATGCGGGGGCCGGGGCGGCCCCGATCTGACCAGGCACGGGACGCCATTCTGGACGCGGCCTTCCAGCTGCTGGAGGAGAACGGCCTGGAGCGGTTCACCATCGAGGGGGTGGCCGCCCGGTCCGGCACCGCGAAAACAACCATCTATCGGTGGTGGCCCGGCAAGGGGGCATTGGCCATGGAGGCGCTGCTTGCCCATGCGGAGCTGACAGTGCCCATTCCCCACACCGCGTCGGCCGTCGCCGACCTGCGCACGGTGCTGGATGGCATCGCCCGCAGCTTCGCCGGCGCGACCGGCCGGGTCGTGGCCAGCATCGTGCTGGCGGGGCAGAACGACCCCGCCACGTTGAAAGTCTATCATGAAAAGGTGGTTGAACCGCGGCGCCAGCGCCTGCGCGACATCATCGAACGGGGCAAGCGCAACGGCGAGTTCCGGGCCGACCTGCATGTGGAAACGCTGGTGGAGGCGATGTACGGCGCCCTCTACACCCGCTTGCTGATCCGCTTCAGCCCCCTGGACGAGCCGGGCTGGATGGACCGGCACATCAACCAGCTGCTGGAAGGCGCCCTACCCCGGCCACTGTGCAGCCAGGGGGCCTGACCGCGCAAAGGCAAGGGCACGGAATCAGCGGATCCCATGCCCTTGTGGCGTCATGACGGACCGGGCGGGGCTCAGGCGGCTAAGGCCGCCCTGTCCTTCTGCGGGGCCGCCATACGGGCAGTGGCACGCCGATTCCGCTCCTGCGCCTGGGTGCGCAGGGCCATCAGCGCGCGGGCCCAGTCGCCCAGTTCATCGCCGCGTGCCGCCGCGTCCATGACGGCGCGAAGATCATCGCTGCCGGCGCCCAGCAGCCGCGCCAGGGGGCGGCGCGCCAACAACAGCGCCAGGGTGGCAAGGGCCATCATGGCCCCGGCCATGCCCAGCACGCCCGTCCAGGCGGCCAACCGGCCGGTTTCCGACCGCAGGCGGCCAGCCTCGGCCGACAGGGTGTCCATGTCCTGGTTACGGGCGTCGATGAAGGTCTGCGCCAAGCCCGCGGCCTGGGCGTCCTGCGGTCCGACCTCGGTCCGCAGGCGTAGCAGCGCGCCGGAATCATCGCCCGCCCGCGCCGCGGCGACCACCGCCGCCATCTCGGTCACGGCCTGGGCTTGCGGCGCCAGAAAGGCGGCATCGGGGGCACGGTCGCGCACCGTGGCGACCAGGGCGCGCATCTCATCCAGCCGAGCGGCGGCGCGAGCGGCGAAGGCGGCGCGGTCGGCCGCCGGTTCCAGCAAGGTGTTCATCGCGTCGCGCTGCAGGCTGCGGCTGAGGGCCCGCACGTCCGTCGCCTGCACCAGTAGAAGCCGCGCCTGGTCCAAGGACTGGGCGACGCGCGCCGCTTGATCCTGGCCGGTCTGGCCGGCGGCCACAAGCACGCCACCCAGCGCGGCGACACAAATGACAGGCAACAACAACTGGACCTTCAGGCGCATATCTCAAATCCCCCGGATCGTTTCAAAGTCCCGCCGGCAAGAACGCCCCGGGACAACCCACCTCACTCGCTGGAAATCCGCCTGGCGGTATCGGTTCGTTTCCACCAGCCCCTCCGACACCCATGAGCAGACGGCACCCTGACCACCTGGTCAAGTAGTATTGGATGCGCATAACCCAATGGACAGCCCCGCTGGCAAACGGGGTCCCGCTCCGAATTCGGGCCGCGCCATGAGTGCGGCGCAACATTTACAGGAATGTCGCCAATTTCAGCATGCGCGCAAGTAGTTAACATACGGTTAAATACTTGACCCGAAGCCGGGTGGGCGCCCCCTCCAGGATCGATCGCCGCCTGTGGCACCGCCGCCGCAGCAGGCCAGCCATCCGTCCCGCACCAGTGCCCAACCCTTTTCACTCCGCACCGGGGAAGTGATATGGTCCGCGCCGATTGATGGGTGACCCTAAGGACCAGAAGGCCGATGGCCGAGAAGCAGCGACTGTTCATCACCGGGGCGACGGGGTTTGTAGGCGCGGCCGTGGCCCGTGTGGCCCTGGCGCGCGGCCACGACGTCACCGTGCTGAAACGCCCGGCGACGCCGCCCACCAACCTGGCCGGTCTGGATGTCCGGGTGGTGGAGGGCGACCTGGGCGACCGTGACAGCCTGGCGCGCGGCATGGCGGGGGCGGACGCCCTGTTGCATGTGGCGGCCGACTACCGTCTGTGGGCGCCCAACCCGGAAGAGATCGTCCAGAACAACCTGCGCGGCACCCGCGCCATCATGGAACTGGCGCTGGAACATCGCCTGCGCCGTGTCGTCTACACCAGCAGCGTGGCCGTGCTCGCCCCCCGCACCGACGGCGTGGCGGTGGACGAACGCGCGGTGATGGCCCCGGACGCCGCCATCGGCGCCTATAAGAAAAGCAAAATCCTGGCCGAACAGGCGGTGCTGGACATGGTGGCGAAAGACGGCCTGCCGGCCGTGATCGTCAACCCGTCGACCCCCATCGGCCCGCGCGACCTGCGGCCCACCCCCACCGGCCGCATCATCGTCGAGGCCGCCACCGGGAAGATGCCCGCCTTCGTCGACACCGGCCTGAACCTGGTGCATGTCGACGACGTGGCCGAGGGCCACCTGCTGGCGTTCGAGAAGGGCCGGGTGGGGGAACGCTATATCCTGGGCGGGCAGGACGTGTCGCTGCAACGGATGCTGGCCGATATCGCCGGCCTGGTGGGACGCAAGGCCCCGACGGTGGCCGTGCCGCGCGGTCTGATCTACCCCATCGCCGTGGTGGCGGAAGCCATCGCCGCCGTGACCAAGCGCGAACCTTTCGTGACGGTGGACGGCCTGCGCATGTCCAAGTACCGCATGTTCTTCTCCTCGGCGAAGGCGGAGGCCGAACTGGGTTATGCCGCCCGCCCCTATGGCCAAGCCCTGGCCGACGCCCTCACCTGGTTCAAAGCCGCGGGGTACCTTGCATGAGCCTGATCTTCCTTATCGGTGCCATCAGCCTGGCGGTTTGGGTGGTCCTGGTCTTCGCCCGCGGCCTGTTCTGGCTGGGGCTGGAACGGGACGACATGGCCCTGGTGCCGGCCAACAAGCCGGGACAGCTGCCCAGCGGCCCCAGCTCAAGCCATGGCGGGCTGGAGGGCGGCTGGCCGTCCGTCACCGCCGTCATTCCTGCCCGCAACGAGGCCGACGGCATCGCCCAGGTGATCGCCTCGCTGGGCGCGCAGGACTATCCCGGCACGTTGAACGTCGTGCTGGTCGATGACGGCAGCGACGACGGCACGGCCGAACTGGCGCGCCACGCGGCGGAAAGCACCGGCTCCACCGCCGTGCTGACCGTGCTGACGGGGGCCGAGCTGGCGCCGGGCTGGACCGGTAAGCTGTGGGCCGTGCGCCAGGGCGTCCAGCATGCCCAGGCCGGCGACTTCCCGCCCGACTATCTGTGGCTGACCGACGCCGACATCGCCTACGCCCCCGACACGCTGACCCGCCTGGTCACCCGCGCCCAGACGGAGAACCGCGTGCTGGTCAGCCTGATGGCCAAGCTGCGCTGCCAAAGCTGGGCGGAGAAACTGTTCATCCCCGCCTTCATCTACTTCTTCCAGATGCTCTATCCCTTCAGCCGGGTGAACGACAGCGGGTCCACCGTGGCCGCGGCCGCCGGTGGCTGCATGCTGGTGGACCGCCAGGCGCTGGCGCGCGCTGGAGGCATCGACAGCATCCGCGACGCTCTGATCGACGATTGCGCGCTGGGCCGCCGCCTGAAGACCCAGGGCTCCATCTGGCTGGGCCTCAGCGACCGCGCCGTCAGCCTGCGCGCCTACGACACGGTGGACGACATCCGCCGCATGGTGATCCGCAGCGCGTACGCGCAGCTGAACTATTCCCCCGCCCTGCTGGCCGGCACGGTGCTGGGCATGCTGTTGACCTATGTGGCGCCGCTGCTGCTGGCCCTGTTCAGCCGGGAGGCGGCGGGAATCTTCGGCGCCCTTGCCGTTGGCCTGATGCTGGCCAGCTTCGCCCCCATCCAGGGCTTCTATCGCCTCTCGCCGCTGCGGGCCCTCAGCTTGCCGCTGATCGGCATCGTCTATACCGTGTGGACCGTGGATAGCGCGGTACAGCATTGGATGGGCCGCGGCGGCATGTGGAAGGGGCGCGCCCAGGCCCAGCATGTGCTGCATCCTGTTCAGCCGGCGACAGGCCAAAACGGAACCACCACGCCATGACGGCCGCCAACCACCGCACCGGCAAGGGCCATCAGGACGAGAACTTCCCCGTCGCCTCGATGATCATCCGTAAGGATGCGCGGGCGCCGGTGATGGCCTACTACGCCTTCGCCCGCGTGGCCGACGACGTGTCGGACAGCCCCATCCTGGCACCGGACATGAAGCTGAAGCTGCTGGACGCCATGGGCGCCAGCCTGCGGGGCGAGCGGGAGAACGAGCCGGAGGCCGTGGCCCTGCGCGAGACCCTGCGCGCGCGCGGCCTGTCCGACCAGCACGCCCAGGATCTGCTGACCGCCTTCCGTCGTGACGTCACCCAGTTGCGCTACAGCGACTGGGACGACCTGATGGACTATTGCCGCTATTCCGCCATGCCGGTGGGCCGTTACGTCCTGGACGTGCATGGCGAAAGCCGCGACACCTGGCCGGCGTCGGACGCGCTGTGCGCGGCCCTGCAGGTCATCAACCACCTGCAGGATTGCGGCAAGGACAAGCGGGCGCTGGACCGGGTCTACATCCCCCTTCCCCTGCTGATCGCCGGCGACCTGACGCCCGAGGTTCTGCTGGAGCCGGCCGCCCCCCCGGCCTTGCGGGACATCATCCACCACTTGGCCCGGCGCACCGACGCCCTGCTGGACCAGGCGGAACCGCTGGCCCGCCAGGTGAAGGATTTGCGCCTGGCCATCGAGGTCGCGATCATCCAACGCCTGGCCCGCCGCCTGGTGCGCCTGCTTCTGGTACGCGACCCATTGTCCGAACGGGTGCATCTGAGCAAACTGGAAACCCTGTCCACCGCCGCCAGCGCCACCCTGTCCACCCTGTGGCGGCGCGTCACCAATGGCGGCGCCGGGGCCGGCGTGCCGGCGGGAAGAAAGCCATGAGCGTGGCCGCCGAGATGACCGAGACGACCACCCAGAACGCGACCGCGGCCAAGTCCGCCAGCGGCAGCTCCTTCTATACCGCCATGCGCGTCCTGCCCCCGGCGGAACGCGACGCCATGTTCCACATCTACGCCTTCTGTCGGGCGGTGGACGACATCGCCGATGGCGACGACCCCACGGTCGCGTCGACCAAGGCGGCCCGGCGCGAAGCGCTGGATATGTGGCGGCGCGACATCGCCGCCGTTTGCCAGGGTACGGGCCCGGCCCGGCTGGCGGGCTTGCAGGCGGCCACCCGGCGCTTCGGCCTGCGCCACGATGACTTCATCGCCGTCATCGACGGGATGCAGATGGACCTGGATGCCGACATCCAGGCGCCGGACCTGGCGACCCTGGACCTGTACTGCGACCGCGTCGCCAGCGCCGTGGGCCGGCTGTCCGTGCGCGTCTTCGGCATGCCGGAGGACAGCGGCATCACGCTGTCCCATCATCTGGGCCGCGCGCTGCAACTGACCAACGTGCTGCGCGACGTGGATGAGGACGCGGCCATCAACCGGCTGTACCTGCCGTCGGACCTGTTGCGCGCCCACGGCATCACCGCCACCGACCCGAACGTCGTGGTGGCCGACCCCCGCATCGACGGCGTGGCCCGCGACCTGGCGGCGCGCGCCGCCGAGCATTTCAGGGAGGCCGACCGCCTGCTGGCGGCAAGCCCCCGCCGCGCCGCCCGGGCCCCCCGCCTGATGCGCGACGTCTACAAGTTGTACCTCGACCGCCTGCTGGTGCGCGGCTGGGCGGGGCCCCGCCCCAAGGTACGCCTGGCCAAGCCGCATCTGCTGTGGATCGTTCTGAAGGCTTTCCTGTTCTGATGACCACCCGTCCTGTATTCCCCGGGCCGACCGTTCATGTCGTCGGTGCCGGCCTGGCCGGCCTGGCGGCGGCCGTCCGCCTGACCCAAGCCGGGCACCGCGTGCGTCTGTATGAGGCCGCCGCCCAGGCGGGTGGCCGCTGCCGCTCCTACGACGAACCGGCGCTGGGCGTGCGGATCGACAACGGCAGCCACCTGGTCGTCAGCGGCAACCACGCCGCCATGTCCTTTCTGCGCGCCACGCACGGCCCGGGCCGCGAACCGGCGCTGGAGAAGGTGGACTACCGGTTCTGGGACGGCGCCACCGGCCGGCGCTGGCAGGTGCGTCCCAACGAGGGCAAGCTACCCTGGTGGGCGCTGGTGCCGTCGCGCCGCGTGCCCGGCACCAAGGCCACCGACTATTTGGCCGGCCTCAAGCTCATGCGGGCCGACCCGCTGGCGCCCATCGGCGAGGTTCTGGCCTGCTCCGGCCCCGCCTGGGACAATTTCTTCCGCCCCGTGTTGCTCGCGGCCCTGAATACGGAGCCGGAGCAATCGGCGGCCGGGCTGGCCGGCGCCATCATCCGTGAGACCCTGGCCCAAGGGGGCGCCGCCTACCAGCCGCTGCTGGCCAGCGGCGGCCTGTCGCCCGTCTTCATCGACCCGGCGCTGGAGTGGCTGGCGCGCAGTGGGGCGGAGATCGTCTGGCGACGCCGCCTGCGCGGTTTGATCCGAGTGGACCAGACGGTCACGGCGCTTGATTTCGGTACCGAAACGATTGATGTCGGCGCCGATGACCGGGTGGTGCTGGCCGTGCCCGCCTGGGTGGCGGCGGACCTGCTGCCAGGGCTGACCATGCCAACCGAACACCGCTCCATCCTGAACGTCCATTTCCGTCTGGACCGCCCCCGCGATATGCCCCGCATGACCGGCATGATCAACACCCTGGGGGAATGGGCCTTCGCCTATGACGACCACCTGTCGGTGACCGTCAGCGGCGCCGACCGGCTGATGGAGTCGGACCGGGAAGAAACGGCGCGCGCCATCTGGGGGGAGATCGCGGCCCTGGCCGGCCTCACCCCCGCCACGCCGCTGCCGCCCTGGCAGGTGGTCAAGGAGAAACGCGCCACCTTCGCCGCGCTGCCGGAGCAGGCGAAGCGTCGCCCGAATGCAACGGCCGCCGGAAAAAACCTTGGACTCGCAGGGGATTGGACCGCTACCGGATTGCCATCCACCATTGAAGGCGCCATACGTTCAGGATTCACTGCCGCAGATGCGGTCCTGACCGCACGGTAAGGCGTCGAAGCAGTTCAGGCATGAGCCAGGGGTGTGCGCTAGCGCACAGCCCGCATGGTCGTTTCTTGAATCATCTCCTTTTGGGTAAGTCGCGTTTAGGGTGAGGTCGCTTGGTCATGGATGTTCGTATGGAAGCCGATCGGGTCGGCACCGGCGCCGGCAAGGCCCGGGTCAGCGAAGGGGTGTTGCAGCAGGCTATCGACCGCGCCGCCCGCGTCCTGATGGATAGCCAGGCGGCGGACGGTCACTGGGTCTTCGACCTGGAGGCGGACGCCACCATCCCGGCCGAATACATCCTGCTGAAGCACCATCTGGGGGAAGAGCCGGATCCGGAAATCGCCCGGCGCATCGGCAACTATCTGCGCCGCATCCAGGGTGACCATGGCGGCTGGCCCCTGTTCTTCAAGGGCGCCTTCAACATCAGCGCCAGCGTGAAGGCCTATTTCGCGCTGAAGGCCATCGGCGACGATATCGACGCCCCCCACATGGCCCGCGCCCGCCAGGCCATCCACGACAACGGCGGTGCCGCCGCCAGCAATGTCTTCACCCGCATCCTGCTGGCGCAGTTCGGCGCCGTGCCGTGGACGGCGGTGCCGGTGATGCCGGTGGAAATCATGCTGCTGCCGCGCTGGTTTCCCTTCCACCTGACCAAGATCAGCTATTGGGCGCGCACGGTCATCGTGCCGCTGCTGGTGCTGATGGCCTGCCAGTCGAAGGCCAAGAACCCGCGCAACCTGCGGATCGATGAACTGTTCCTGGTGCCGGCCCACCAGGTGAAGTCCTGGCCCAAGGCACCGCACGTGAAGAAGCCCTGGGGCGAAATCTTCGGCGCCATCGACCGGGTCCTGCGCCTGGCGCAGCCCCTGTTCCCCAAGAAGTCGCGCGAGAAGGCCATTGAGAAGGCCGTGGCCTTCACCCGGGAGCGCCTGAACGGCGAGGACGGCCTGGGGGCCATCTATCCCGCCATGGCCAACACGGTCATGATGTTCGACCTGCTGGGCTGGTCGCCCAAGCATCCCGAGGTCGCCACCGCCCGCTATGCCATCGAGAAGCTGCTGATCATTGACGAGGCGGCGGACGAGGCCTTCTGCCAGCCCTGTGTCAGCCCCGTCTGGGACACCAGCCTGCTGTGCCACGCCATGATGGAAGTGGGCACGGACGAGGCGCTGGAGCGCACGGGCAAGGCCCTGGAATGGCTGAAGGGCGAGCAGATCCTGGACGTGAAGGGCGACTGGGCCGATCAGCGCCCCAACGTCCGTCCGGGCGGCTGGGCCTTCCAGTACGGCAATGACCATTACCCCGACCTGGACGACACCGCCGTGGTGGTCATGGCGTTCAACCGCGCCCAGCCGCAGCTGGCGGCGGCCGGGTTGCCGGCGGACTACGACACCACCGTCGCCCGGGGTGCCGAGTGGGTGGAAGGCCTGCAAAGCCGCAACGGCGGCTGGGGGGCATTCGATGCCGACAACACCCATTACCACCTGAATTACATCCCCTTCTCCGACCACGGCGCCCTTTTGGACCCGCCGACGTCCGACGTCACCGGCCGCTGCCTGGGCATGATGGCCCAGCTGGGCGCCGACAAGGACAGCCCGGCGATGAAGGAGGCTGTGGCCTATCTGCTGAATGAGCAGGAAAAGGATGGCAGTTGGTTCGGCCGCTGGGGCGTGAACTACGTCTATGGCACGTGGTCGGCCCTGAACGGGCTGAACGCCGCCGGCCTGCCGCCCGAGCACCCGGCCATGAAGAAGGCCGTGGAATGGCTGGTGCAGATCCAGAACCCCGACGGCGGCTGGGGCGAGGATTGCGAGAGCTACGCCCTGGACTACCGCGGATACCAGCCCTTCCCCTCCACCGCGTCGCAGACCGCCTGGGCGCTGCTGGGCCTGATGGCCGCCGGCGCCGTGGACCACCCGGCGGTGGCGCGCGGCATCGAGTGGCTGACCCGGAACCAGGGCGGCGATGGCCTGTGGAAGGAAGAGTTTTATAGCGGCGGCGGCTTCCCCCGCATCTTCTACCTGCGCTACCACGGCTATTCGAAGTACTTCCCGCTGTGGGCCCTGGCGCGCTACCGCAACCTGTCCAACAGCAACAGCAAGCTGGTCAGCGTCGGTCTGTAAAGGGGCCGATTTTAAAATGTAAATCGCCGCGACAGCGGGTAATAAGGACGCCTGGAAGGACACCCTTCCAGGCGTTTTGCTTTGGGTTGGGATAAGGACCATGGTCCAGGCTCAGCGGCGCGTGCTGGCGCGCCCCATCATCGTCGTCACCGGTCTGAAGCGGGAAGCCGCCATCGCCCAGGGGCGCGGCTGGCTGCCGCTGGTCAGCGCGGGTGACCTGGAACGGACGGAGCGGGAACTGACGGCCCACGCCCCCGGCGCCTGCGGTTTCCTGAGCTTCGGGCTGGCGGGTGGGCTGCAGCCGGGGCTGGATCCCGGCACCTTGGTGGTGGCCAACCGCATCGTCACCGATGAGGGCGACTTCCTGCCCGACGCCGACTGGACGGCCGGGTTGGCCAATGCCCTGCCCCAGGCCATGGTGGCGCCGGTGGCGGGACAGGGGCGCATCATCGACGGCGTGGGGGGCAAGGCCGCCCTGTTCGCCGCCACGGGTGCCGCCGTGGTCGACACCGAATCCCAGATCGCGGCCCGGGTGGGGGCCCGGTTCGGTGTGCCGGTGGCGGTGCTGCGCGTCGTGTGCGACCCCGCCAACAGGGCGCTGCCGCCAGCCGCCACAGCCCCCCTGAAACACAATGGGACGCCGGATCCCCTAAGGATCCTGGCGTCCCTATGGCGTCAGCCGGGCCAGATTCCGCAGCTGATGCGGCTGGCCCGGGATTCGGAAACGGCCTTCGCCGCCTTACTCCGCGGCTTTGCTGGGGTCGCGCGCGCGGATGTCAGCCAGCGCCTTCTCGACATGGCGTGAGAAGACGAACTCCGCCGGGCGCTGGTTGTCCAGGCTGATTTCCGGCGCCATGTCGCCCGTGGTCTTCACACCGCGCAGGCCGACCCAGGCGGCCTTGAACGGATTGGCCAGGGTGTCGGTCACGGCAGAGGCCTCATAGCCGCAATGGACCATGCAGTCGGCGCACTTCTCATAGTTGCCGGTGCCGTACTTGTCCCAGTCCGTGTCCTCCATCAGCTCCTTGAAGGTCTTGGCATAGCCTTCGCCCAGGAGGTAGCAGGGACGCTGCCAGCCGAAATAGGTGCGGCAGGGGTTGCCCCACGGCGTGCAGTGGTATTCCTGGTTGCCGGCCAGGAAGTCCAGGAACATGGCGGACTGGTTGAACCGCCAGTTCTTGCCACCGTTGCCGCGCTTGAAGATCTCGCGGAACAGGTTCTTGGTGGCGGTGCGGTTCAGGAAATGCTGCTGGTCGGGCGCGCGCTCATAGGCGTAGCCGGGCGAGACGGTGATGCCCTCCACGCCCATTTCCATGACGCTGTCGAAGAAGCGCGCCACGCGCTCGGGGTCGGCATCATTGAAGAATGTGCAGTTGATGCTGACGCGGAAGCCCCGGTCCTTCGCCGCCTTGATGGCCGCCACGGCGCGGTCGTAGGTACCCTTCTGGCAGACCGACTTGTCATGGGCCTCGCGATCGCCGTCCAGGTGCACCGACCAGGTGAAAAAGGGGCTGGGCTTGAACAAGTCCAACTTCTTTTCCATCAACAGGGCGTTGGTGCAGAGGATGGCGTATTTCTTCTTGGCGATGATCCCTTCGACCATCTTGTCGATTTCTTTGTGCAGCAGCGGCTCACCGCCGGCGATCACCACCACGGGCGCGCCGCACTCATCCACCGCCGACAGGCAATCCTCCAGCGGCAGGCGCTGGTTCAGGATCTCGTCCGGATAATCGATCTTGCCGCAGCCGGCGCAGGCCAGGTTGCACCGGAACAGCGGTTCCAGCATGAGGACCAAGGGATAGCGCTTCACGCCCGTCAGCCGCTTCTTGAGAAGATACGAGCCGATACGGACGACCTGATGCAGCGGAATACCCATGCCTTCAATCTCCTTGAACCCCAGCGCCTTTAACCGCGGCGGCGCAGGTTTGAAACATTTTCTCTACCGAATTGGCGGCCAAAAGACCATCAATCGGCTTGCGCGTCAGGCCAGCGTTTCAGGCAGGCGGAACTGCACGTCTTCCACAATGCCAGGCAATGTCGACAGCTCGATGGGACCAAAGCGCCGCAGCGCCGCGATCACACCGTCCACCAGTACTTCCGGTGCCGAGGCCCCGGCTGTGACGCCCACCACACCGCAGCCGGCCAACCAGGCCGGATCAATGGCGCGTTCGTCAGGGACAAGGTAGCTGGGCACGCCCAGTTCCTCACCAATTTCCCGCAGCCGGTTAGAATTGGAACTGTTTGCCGCCCCAACCACTAAGATAAGATCAGCCACCCGGGCCAAATCCCGCACCGCCGCCTGCCGATTCTGCGTCGCGTAGCAAATATCCTTGGTTTCCGGGCCGAGGATATCGACGAATCGGCGCTTCAGCGCGCAAATGATGGACCGTGTGTCATCGACGCTGAGCGTCGTCTGCGTCACATAGGCCATGGGCGTGTCGGGCGCCAGGGCCAGGGCTTCGACGTCATCGACACTGGACACCAGATAGGTACGCCCCGGTATCTGGCCAAGGGTGCCTTCCACCTCGGCATGGCCGGCATGGCCGATCAGCACCACGATGCGGCCTTGCGCCACATACCGCTTGCCTTCGCTATGCACCTTGGCCACCAACGGACAGGTGGCGTCGATGACGCGCAGGTCGCGCCCCTCCGCCTCGCTCTCCACCGCCTGGGACACGCCGTGGGCGCTGAAGATGGTCACGGCACCGGCGGGCACATCGGCCAGATCCTCGACGAACCGGGCGCCCTTGGCCCGCAAACCTTCAACGACATGCTGATTATGAACAATCTCATGCCGCACATAAACGGGTGCGCCGTAGCGTTCCAGCGCGCGTTCGACGATGTCGATGGCGCGGATCACTCCGGCGCAGAAGCCCCGCGGCTGAGCGAGAACTACCTGCATTGCGGAAACCCCTGGAAGGGAACCCAGGTCCATTGGTCCTCAATAGACGGCGAAGGGCGCCCAACTTGAACATGTTAGCGATACCAACAGTCCCCCGCCGGACAGGGTCCGCCAGGTCCATATTGGCTACGGATGGTAAAACCGACCCCCCGCCTCGACCGAACCCGGGGGATTGATACCCGCGCCAATCGAATCCGCTACCGCCCTATGGTCACGCCAGACTTGCATAAAATTTAAGGGGTGCCAATGCGCTACGATTGCTTGTGCACGGTCCGCTTCACGTGTGGCATCGCGGCAACGGGGGGGCTAGACCTTGGCACCCTCCCCTTTAGTAGACCAGGAACGCAAATATCTTCCTGCGGGGCGACCCGGAATCCGTTGGCGGCGGCGCAGGCTGCCCCGGACCTGGATAGCGCGGGCGGGCGATATCGCCTATGCAACAAAACGTCACGCAGGACGCAAATGCCGCGCGCGCCGTCGCGCAGAACAGCCGCGCAGAACACTTGATCTCCACCGCCGCAGCCCGGACCATGCCCGGACCATGGCGGAAAGAATTGACATAAGCCCTGTCGCGCCCGAAACCGAGCCCGTAGAACTGTCGACCATAGCGGCCCCCCCGGCTGGCCCCTGGCCGTTCCGGAGCGGACCCGGCAGTGTCCCGTTCCAAACCCCGGCCCTCGCACCCGCGTTTGCGGGCGATCGACGGGCCTTTCACCTGTTCCTGTGGTTCCCAGAGGAGAGCACGCCCGTGTTGACCGTCCGGCCCCCCGCTTCCCGCCCCGCCCACCCCCACCTTGGCAGCACCCGCCGGGATACCGCCCGCCGGCTGGCGCTGGGCCTGGCGGCGCTGGCCGGCGTGGCCCTGGCGCCCCTGCTGGTCCCGGCAGCGGCGGAGGCGCACGCCATCGTCATCGACAGCACCCCCAAGGTGAACGACACGCTGGGCGTGGGGGGCACCGTGCTCAAGGTCCATTTCAACAGCCGAATCGACCGGGCCCGGTCCAAGCTGACCGTCATCGCCGCGGACAAGACCGAGGTGCCGGTGACCATGGCCGACAGCCCGGATGACGAGACGCTGACCGGGCGGATCAACCTGCCCTCCGCCGGCGCCTTCAAGCTGCGCTGGCAAGTGTTGGCCGTGGACGGGCACACCACCCGCGGCGACATTCCCTTCACCGTGACCCAGCCATAATCGGGGCCTGCCGCTCGTGGATACCCTTGTCGATATTTTCGGTTACCTGACCGTCGTCCTGAACGGCGTCAACCTGGTGGCCATGACCATGGCCTTCGGCAGCGTGCTGTTCCTGACCTGCCTGGCCCTGCCCCTCGCGGCCCAGCTGAAGCTGTCCGCCGACGCGGTGGCGGAGGCGGGGGCGCGCTATGCCCGCTGGGGCGGCATCGCCACGGCCATCGCCACCGCCGCCTCGCTGACACTGAACGCCCTGGTGCTGTCCGGCACGCTGGACATGCCGGTGTCGCAGGTGGCGGGCGCCTTCTTCATCGAGGCCGGCATCGTCCAGACCCTGGCCGCCCTCGCCATCGTCGCCGCCGCGCGCGGCCACATGACCCGTCCGCGCGTCGCCGTCTTGACCGTGCTGGCGCTGGTCATGCTGGTGGTGTCGCTGGCAACCAGCCACGCGGCGGCACGGCCGGGCGAGCGGGTGTGGATGCTGCTGGCCACCTTCTCCCACATCCTGGGGGCGGGGCTGTGGCTGGGCGGCCTGCCGGCCTTCCTGTCGTCGCTGGGCCAGGCCCAGTCGCGCGACGAGGGGGCGGCCATCGGCCAGCGCTACAGCCTGATGTCCATCACCGGCGTCATCCTGATCGTGCTGGGCGCCATCGGCATCAGCATCGGCTTCATCGGCGGCCTGCAGGGCTTCTACGGCACCGCCTACGGCGCCATGGCGGCCACCAAGGGCGTCATGCTGGGCATCCTCCTGCTGCTGGGCCTGGGCAACTTCCGCACCATCCGCCGCTTCGCCGCGGGCCAGGGCGAAAGCCTGACCCGTGTGCGCCGCTTCGTGGAGGTGGAGATCGCCTTCGCCATCGCCGTGCTGCTGGCCGCCGGTTCCATCACCTCGCAGCCGCCGGCCATCGACCTGACGGATGACCGCGCCAGCTGGGCGGAGGTGGTGGAACGGATGACCCCGGTCATCCCGCCGCGCCTGGAAAGCCCCAGCCATGACAGCCTGGCCATCCCCGCCCTGCAGGAGAAGCTGGACCGGGAATGGCAGGCGCAGCAGGCCTCCAACCGGCCGCAAGCCTTCGTGCCCGGCGCCGGCGAGCTGCCGCCCCGCAACGCCGACGACATCGCCTGGTCCGAATATAACCACCACTGGGCGGGCCTGGTCGTGCTGCTGGTGGGCGTGTTCGCCCTGCTGGAACGCGCCGGCCTGCGCTGGGCCCGGCACTGGCCCTTGCTGTTCCTGGTCCTGGCCGGGTTCCTGTTCCTGCGATCGGATCCGGAAACCTGGCCCATGGGCAATGTCGGCTTCTGGGACAGCTTCCGCGATCCGGAGGTGGTGCAGCACCGCACCTTCGTGGTGCTGATCGTCGCCTTCACCATCTTCGAATGGGGCGTGCGCAACGGCCGGTGGAAGAACCAGGCCCTGGCCCTGGTCTTCCCCATCCTGACCACCGTGGGCGGCGACCTGCTGCTGACCCACAACCATGCCATCAGCAACATCAAGGAACAGCTGCTGATCGAACTCAGCCATCTGTTCCTGGCGGTGCTGGGCGTGGCGGCGGGGGCCGCCCGCTGGCTGCAGATCCGGGGCACGGGGCGCGACGCCCGCTGGGCCGGCTGGATCTGGCCCACGTGCTTCGTCCTGGTCGGCCTGTTGTTGCTGGCCTATCGCGAGGCCTGATATCAAGGGTCTGGCGTTGATGACGTGACCGCGGGCGCCGGGAGACCGGCGCCCGTCGTCGTTAAGAATCTCGAGGAATCTGACAATGGCGAACGTCGACGGGAAAGTGGGCCTGAATGACCAGGTGGCCCGGCTGGTGGCCGCATGCTGCCGCCGATGGCAGCTGACGCTGCTGGCCGGCCTGGTGCTGGGCGTCGCCGCCGCCTTCCACGTCGCGACCCACTTCACCATCGATACCGACGCCGTGAAACTGCTGTCACCGCAGTTGGCCTGGCGCCAGCGCGAGATCGCCTTCGACAAGCTGTATCCGCAGAAGGTGCAGCAGACGGCCATTGTCGTCGACGGCGTGACGCCGGAACTGGCGGAGCGCGGCGCCCGCCTGCTGGCCGACGCGCTGCGGAAGCGCACCGACGTGGTGCGTAACGTCTTCCGGCCGGATGGCGGCCCCTATTTCGACCGCGAAGGCCTGATGCTGCTGCCCACCGAAGAGGTGCAGTCGACCATGCAGTCGCTGATCCAGGCCCAGCCGCTGCTGGGCCCGCTGGCGGCCGACCCCTCCGCGCGCGGGCTGCTGGACACGCTGGCGACATATCTGCAGGGCGTCAGCTATGGCCAGGCCAAGCTGGAGGATCTGCAACGCCCCTTCGACGCCCTGTCGGGCACGGTGGAGGCGGCAAGCCAGGGCAAGGTGGTGCCGTTGAACTGGCGCGGCCTGGTGACGGGTCAGCCGCCCAATCCCATGGAACTGCGCCGCTTCATCCTGGTGCAGCCGGTGTTGGACTTCAACGACCTGCAGCCGGGCTCCATGGCGTCCGACGCCATCCGCGCCACGGCCAAGGATCTGGGCCTGACGCCCGAGAACGGCATCCGTGTCCGCCTGACGGGGGAGGTGCCCATGGCGGATGAGGAGTTCGGCACGCTGGGTGAAGGGGCGGCGTTCAACGGCGCCCTGACGGTTATCGCCGTGCTGGTGCTGCTGTGGCTGGCGGTGAAGTCCTTCCGCATGGTGGGCGCCATCCTGGGCACCGTGGTCATCGGCCTGGCCGTGTCCGCCGCCTTCGGCCTGATCGCCACCGGCCCGTTCAACCTGCTGTCCATCGCCTTCATCGTGCTGTTCGTCGGCCTGGGCGTCGATTTCGGCATCCAGTTCTCCGTGCGCTATCGCGCTGACCGGCTGGCCCATGACGGCCTGGCCGAGGCCCTGACCGCCGCCGGGCGGGGCGTGGGCCGCGGGCTGACCATCGCCGCCGCCGCCACGGCCGCCGGCTTCCTGGCCTTCCTGCCCACCGATTACCGCGGCGTGTCCCAGCTGGGCATCATCGCCGGCGTCGGCATGGGTGTGGCCTTCCTGCTGTCCGTCACCTTCCTGCCGGCGCTGCTGATGCTGCTGCGCCCGAAGGGGGAGCAGGTGGAGGTCGGTTACCAGGCGCTGGCGCCCCTGGACCGCCTGATCCTGACCCGCCGCCGCTGGGTGCTGGCCAGCGCCGCCTTGGTCGCCGTGGCGTGCGCCACCCTGCTGCCCCGCCTGTCCTTCGACTTCAACCCGCTGAACCTGCGCAGCCCCAAGACGGAGGCGGTGTCGGTGGTGCTGGAGCTGATGAAGGACCCGCTGTTCACCCCCAACACCATCGACGTGCTGGCCAACTCGGAAGATGAGGCCCGCGCCCTGGCGGAGAAGCTGTCCAAATTGCCGGAGGTGGCGCAGGCCATCACGCTCAGCGACTACATCCCCACCGACCAGGACGCCAAGATGGCGGCCATTTCCGACGCCGCCCTGTTGCTGGGTCCCACCCTGTCGCCGCCCGACGTGCGCCCCGCCCCCAGCATCGAGGATGTGCGCCAGTCCATGACCGCCATCGTCGCCGCCCTGGACAAGCTGGCCCCCGACGGCGCCACCCCGGCCGGCGCCTCGGCCCTGCGTTTCAGGAAAGCGCTGGAGGGCGCGCTGGCCGCACCGGCGGAAAAGGTGGTGCCGGCCTTCCAGCGAGCGACGGAACCGGGCTTGCAGACCATGCTGGCCCAGGTGAACGACAGCCTGCAGGCGGCCCCCGTGACCATCAAGGACCTGCCGGAGGATCTGCGCCGCGACTGGGTGGCCGCCGACGGGCACGCCCGCATTTCCGTCTTTCCCAAGGGCGACAGCAACGACAACCAGGTGCTGAAGCGCTTCGTCAAGGCGGTGCGGGCCGTGGCCCCGGACGCCACCGGCACCCCCATCAGCATCCAGGAAAGCAGCGCCACCATCATCCACGCCTTCCTGCAGGCGGGCATCCTGGCCCTGGTCCTGGTGACCATCCTGCTGGCCATCACCCTGCGCAATGTGGGCGACGTGCTGAAGACCTTGGCGCCCCTGGCGCTGGCGGCCCTGCTGACCCTGGCCGCCGCCATCCTGGCCGGCAAGCCCATCAACTTCGCCAACATCATCGCCCTGCCCCTGCTGTTCGGCATCGGCACGGCCTTCAATATCTACTACGTCATGGCCTGGCGGCAGGGGCAGGCCAACCCGCTGACGTCCAGCCTGACCCGCGCCACCATCCTGTCGGCCCTGACCACCGGCACCGCCTTCGGCAGCCTGTGGACCAGCCACCACCCGGGCACCGCCAGCATGGGCGAATTGCTGGTGTTCTCACTGGCCAGCATCCTGATCACCGCGTTGCTGTTCCTGCCGGCCCTGCTGGGGCCGCCCAAGACGGCTGCGGAATAATTTCAGGGGGCGGTGTCGGACATCACCAGCCCTGGCCGTCCTTGGGGGAGAGGCGCATAGTCAGCCCGCGCCTTTCCCCCGAAGAAGGACGAGGACATGCCCAAGCTCACCCCATTCCTGTGGTTCGACCATGAGGCCGAGGACGCGGCGCGCTTTTACCTCGGTGTCTTCCCCAATTCCCGCATCACCACCATCAGCCACTATGGCGAGTCGGGACCGGGCCCCGCCGGCACGGTCATGACCGTGGCCTTCGAGTTGGATGGCAAGGCATTCGTCGCGCTGAACGGCGGGCCGCATTATCAGATCAACGGCGCCATTTCCTTCGTCATCGACTGCGCGACCCAAGCGGAGGTTGACCGCTATTGGGACCTGCTGACCGCCGACGGCGGCAAGACCCACGCCTGCGGCTGGCTCACGGACAAGTTCGGCGTCACCTGGCAGGTGGTGCCCGATGGCTTCATCGAGCTGGTCACCAGCCCGGACCCGGTGACGGCCACCCGCGCCATGGCGGCTATGCGGGAGATGATCAAGCTGGACATCGACGCCCTGCGCCGGGCGGTCGAGGGCTGACCCGAAAGAAACGGGGGCGACCCTGGTGGACCGCCCCCGCGCTTGGTGACTTCCCGCTTTTCTCAGAACACGTGACGGAACAGCCAGAACAGGCCGCCAGCCAGCGCGATGGACGCCGGCAGGGTAAGCACCCAGGCCATGGCCATGTTGCGCACCGTGGACCATTGCAGGCCGGAGCCGTTGGCCGCCATGGTCCCGGCCACGCCGGAGGACAGCACGTGGGTGGTGCTGACCGGCAGGCCGAAGGCGTCGGCGGCGCCGATGGTGGCCATGGCCACCAGCTCGGCCGAGGCACCCTGGCCATAGGTCAGGTGTTCCTTGCCGATCTTCTCGCCCACCGTCACCACGATGCGCTTCCAGCCCACCATCGTGCCCAGGCCCAGCGCGATGGCCACGCCCACCTTCACCCAGGTGGGGATGAAGCGGGTGGCGTGGTCATAGCGGCCCAGCAGCTCCTTCAACGCCGGTTGGTCGGCGGCATCGATGGCCGGATTGCCCTTCTTCTGGATCAGGCGCAGGGCCTCCGCCGACAGGTACATGTCGTTGCGGACGTTGCGCACGCTTTCCTGCGGCACCTGGGCCACGGAGCCGTAGGCGCGGATCTGGTCGGCGATGCTGGCCGTTAGGTCATGGACGCCGCCCATGGTGCTGTCGGTCAGGGTGCGGGTGCGCACGAACTCCTCCACCGCGGCGCGGGGATCGGCCGGGGTGTCCTTGACGTAGTGGCTGAGCACATCGCCGGCACGGTCGAAGGTCGCCATGTAGGCCGGGGTCTCGGTGACGGTCACGGCGCGGTTCAGGGCATAGGCGGTGGGCACCGTGCCGATGAGGATCAGCATGATCAGGCCCATGCCCTTCTGCCCGTCGTTGGACCCGTGGGCGAAGCTGACGCCGGAGCAGGTCAGCACCAGCAGGCCACGAATCCAGGACGGCGGGGCCTTCTTGCCCTCGGGCGCCGTGAACAGCGTCTTGTCCTTGATCAGGGTGCGCATCAGGACCAACAGGGCGGCGGAGCAGAGGAAGCCCACCAGGGGCGACAGCACCAGCGACCAGCCGATCTTGGTGGCCTGGCCCCAGTCAACGCCGCTGGTGGCGGTGCCGGCGCTGGCCATCAGCTGGTTCATCAGGCCCACGCCGATGATCGAGCCGATCAGGGTGTGGGAGCTGGAGGACGGCAGGCCCAGGTACCAGGTGCCCAGGTTCCACAGGATGGCGGCGATCAACAGGGCGAAGACCATGGCGAAGCCGGCATCGCTGCCCACCTGCAGGATCAGTTCCACCGGCAGCAGGGAGACGATGCCGAAAGCCACGGCGCCGGTGGAGAACAGCACACCGGCGAAGTTGCACAGGCCGGACCAGACCACCGCGATGTTGGCCGGCAGGGAGTGGGTGTAGATGACGGTGGCCACGGCGTTGGCCGTGTCGTGGAAGCCGTTGACGAATTCAAAGCCCAGCGCGATCAGCAGGGCCACGCCCAGCAGCACGAAGGGCAGGACGGAGCGGGTGTCGACCCCGCTGAGGTCGCTGACCAGGCTGACGCCCATATAGCCCAAGCCCACGGTCATCAGGGCCAGGAACAGTAGGGTCCCATACCGGGCGGCCGGGCCGCCGGAGGGTGCGATGGGGGAATTCACGGCTTCCGCATGGGCCATGGCACCAGTCCTTCTGTAAAAATCAGGTCCGGCACCCTAAGGCACGAGTCATGACAACTTTATGTCGCAAGACCCATCGTATGGTTAATAAACGACCACGATTCCTAACTATGACGCGCAGGTCAGAACATCTGGCGGAATAACCAGAACAGGCCGCCAGCCAGCGCGATGGACGCCGGCAGGGTCAGCACCCAGGCCATGGCCATGTTGCGCACCGTGGACCATCGCAGGCCGGAGCCGTTGGCCGCCATGGTCCCGGCCACGCCGGAGGACAGCACGTGGGTGGTGCTGACCGGCAGGCCGAAGGCGTCGGCGGCGCCGATGGTGGCCATGGCCACCAGCTCGGCCGAGGCGCCCTGGCCATAGGTCAGGTGTTCCTTGCCGATCTTCTCGCCCACCGTCACCACGATGCGCTTCCAGCCCACCATCGTGCCCAGGCCCAGCGCGATGGCCACGCCCACCTTCACCCAGGTGGGGATGAAGCGGGTGGCGTGATCATAGCGGCCCAGCAACTCCTTCAGGGCGGCCTTGTCATCGGCGCTGAAGGCGGGGCCGCCGGGCTTTTGCAGCCGGCGCAAGGCCTCGGAGGACAAATACATGTCATTGCGCATGCGGGCCGGCGCCACCCGGGACAGCGCGCCGGAGAAGCGGACCTGATCACCAATACTGAGGGTCAGGTCGAGGAGACCGCCCAGGGTCTCCGGCGTCACCACCCCAGTGCGCACATAGGTCTCCACCACCGCGCGGGGATCGGCCGGAATGCCGGTGACATAGTGGCCAAGGCGGTCGGCCGCCCGATCGATGGTGGCGAGGTAGGCCGGGGTGTCGGCGGCGGTGACCGCGCGATTGAGGCCGTAGGCGGTGGGCATGGTGCCGATGAGGATCAGCATGATCAGGCCCATGCCCTTCTGCCCATCGTTGGACCCATGGGCGAAGCTGACGCCGGAGCAGGTCAGCACCAGCAGGCCGCGAATCCAGGCGGGCGGGGCCTTCCTGCCCTCAGGCGCCGTGAACAGCGTCTTGTCCTTGACCAGGGTGCGCATCAGCACCAGCAACAGGGCGGCGCAGGCGAAACCGATGACGGGCGACAGCACGAGGGACCAGCCGATCTTGCCGGCCTGGGCCCAGTCCACCCCCGTCCCCGAGACGCTCATCATCTGGTTCATCAGCCCCACCCCCAGGATGGAGCCGATGAGGGTGTGGGAACTGGAGGACGGCAAGCCCAGGTACCAGGTGCCCAGGTTCCACAGCACCGCCGAGATCAGCAGGGCGAAGACCATGGCGAAACCGACGTCGTTGCCCACCTGCAGGATCAACTCCACCGGCAGCAACGAGACGATGCCGAAGGCGACGGCGCCGGTGGAGAACAGCACACCCGCGAAGTTGCAGAGGCCGGACCACACCACCGCCGCATGCGCCGGCAGGGAATGGGTGTAGATGACCGTGGCCACGGCGTTGGCCGTGTCATGGAAGCCGTTGACGAATTCAAAACCCAGCGCGATCAGCAGGGCCACACCCAGCAGCACGAAGGGCAGGACGGAATGGGTGTCGACGCCGCGCAGGTCGCCCACCAGGTTCACGGCGACATAGCCCATCCCCACCGACAGCACCGCCAGCAGCGCCAGGGTCGCCAGTCGCCCTTGCGGTCGGGCGAGGGGGCCGGGCGCGGGGATGGCCGCGACGGGGTTGACGGCATCAATGTGCGCCATGGTGGCTTCCTTAAGCTTTCCGCTTAATCGTTTTGAGAGCGCAATAGAGTTTTCAAATCGCGCAGGTCGCGAATGTGATAGCGCGCCCTGCCGTCCCAAGGAACCCCTGGACGCAGTATCTGCGCCGTTGGCATGCCCAGGACGTTGCCAGCGGCGATTTCCGATTCGGGATTGTCACCGACCACCAGGGCCTGGGATGCCGACGCGCCTGTCGCCGCCAGAATCCGCTGGAACAACGCGGCCTTGCCCGGGGAATCGGGTTCATCGATGGCGTCGATGTGAACGCCCTGGAAATGGCGGGCGATGCCCAGGGCGGCAACCTTGCTGCTCTGAAGGCGCCGGAAGCCGGAGGTGACGAGGTGGAGCGGCAGGCCCAATTCATCCAGCACGGGCAGGTCACCGTAATCGGTCATGCCGCCCGGGACCTCCACCGCCGCGGTCGCCGCCCAGGCGGCCTGGCGCATGGCCGGACTGAAGCCATGGGTCGCGCTGACCCAATCCAGCGGATGGCGCCAGATGTCGGCGAAGGCGGCCGCCAGGGCATCCGGCGCCAGGGTCCCGGCGTTGGCCGCGGTGATGCCGTCGAACACCGGCTGCATGCGGGATGCGCCGATGCCGTCGGCCGGCGCCAGGCAATTGTCCAGATCGAAGATGACAAGCCGGATCATGGCGTGGCCTTGGCCTTGCCAAGGGCGGCCCAAGCCACCAGGCCGGGCAGGAACACCACCAGGTCCCGCAGGCGGCGCGCGGCGGCAAGGGCCAGGGCGGCGGGCGCGTCCAGCCCCAGCGCGCCGCCCAGCAGCAGGAACGCCCCCTCCTGCACCCCCAGCGCGCCGGGCACGACGAAGGCGGCGCTGCTGACCGCCTGGATCAGCCCCTCGATCACCAGGGCCTCCACCAGGCCCAGGGGATGGCCCAGCGCCCACAGGGCCAGCCAAATCTCCCCCGCGCCCAGGGCCCACCCCAGCAATTGCCACAGGAAACAGCCGGTGATGGCGCCGGTGCGGCGGTACATGGCCTTGGACGCACGGTCGATGCGCGCGCTGTGCGGCAGGATGGCGGCCAGGCGGCCCGACGCCGCCTTGTCCAGCAGGCCGGTGACCTTGGCGAACAGGCCCGCCCGCTGCACCAGGATGAACAGCGCCACCAGCGGCACCATGGCCAGCAGGCCCAGGGTCACCTGGCCGGCGATGCCCACCGGGCCCTTCAACGCCACCAGCAGTCCCACCGCCAGGAGGGAGAAGCCCAGCTGGCTCAGGATGGACAGGGCCATGTCCACCACCAGGCTGGCGGCCGCCGGCGCCACACGCACCCCATCCAGGCGCAGGATGCGGAAGGACACGATCTCCCCGCCAATGCGGGCCACGGGCAGCAGGCCGTTGACCGACTCGCGGATCCAGACGTTGCGCGCCATGGCGCCCAGCGAGGGCCGCTTGGCCCCGGGCAACAGCACCTGCCAGGCGCGGGCGTTGGCCACCATGGGCACGGCGTGGAACAGGCCGGCGGCCACCAGGCCCACGCCTGCGGTCTTCAACAGGGCCCAGAGGGCGCTGGTGTCCTCGCGGGCGACCAGCACCACGGCAAGGGCCAGGCCCAGCAGGGCGAACAGGCGGGCGGCCTTTTCCATCGGGGTGTGCCTATTCCAGGACCACGGGCAGGTCGCGGAAGCCGCCGCGGGGGAAGGCGGCGGCCAGGGCCTTGACCTCGGGGTCCAGCAGGGCCGCCAGCTCATCCCGATAGCGATAGCCCACAGCCCCCCCCGGCACATCGTCGCTGACCGCCGGATGCAGATAGATCTCCGTGACGCCCGGCGGCAAGTGGGCCAGGGCGCCGCGCAGGCGCGCCGCTGTGAAGGCGCCCGTCCAAGCCAGGCCCAGCACCTGGTCGGGAGCGGCCAGGCCGGCGCGGCGGACCTTGGCCCGCAGCAGCTTGGCCCAGGGGCCGGTGACGCGGTGCAGGCCAAGGTCCGCGTCCGGGGTCACGGCGCGGACGACAGGGGCCGGTTCCACCGGCACACGCATGGCGCGGGCACCATGACGACGGGCGGCGTCCAGCAGGATGCGGCCCACGGTGGGGTGCAGATGATAGTGCTTGTGGGCGTTCACGTGGTCCAGCTTCAGGCCGGTGGCGCGGAAGGCCTGGAACTGGGCCTCCACCTCTGCCGCCACCTGGGCCGCGACCTTGGGCCGGAAGAAGATGGCCGCCCCGACCTTGGCCAGGTCGTTGCGGAACAGGCCGTCAGGCCCGACCAGGTCCGGGATGCGCTCCGGGGACAGGAAGGGCTTGCCGTCGACCAGGACGACATGCAGGCCCACCGCCAAGCTGGGCTGGGCATGGGCCAGCGCCACCGCCGCGTTGGCGGCGGCCCCCGCCACCATCAAGCTGGCGGCGGTGAGGATGCCCTGGGTGTGGGCCTCGATCACGGCGGCGTTGACCGCGGCCGACAGGCCGAAGTCATCCGCCGTAACGATCAGGCGCCGCCCCGATCCTCCCGTACTGGAGGTCGCGGCGGCGCCCGGCGTGGTTGCGGACATGGGAAGGCGTTCCGAACCCGAATTGAAGGACACCACACCCGTTTGCGCGTTCTTCACGCGAAAACGGGTGCCGGCGGCGACTGCCGCCGCGCCGCCCCAGCGGCGTAGCCAAGCCGACGGATGCCGGCGCCCGGCGACTGAGGGGCCGCGTTAAGCGGCGGTGCGGCGTTCGCGCAGGAACTGCCAGAACTCCACGCCCTCGCGCAGGCGGCGCTTCATCATGTCGCGGTCACGGACCATCTCACCGACGATGGAAGCGATCTTGCCGCTGCGGAAGTAGAACTTCTTGTAGAAGGTCTCGACCGAGCTGAAGATCTCCGAGTGGCTCAGGTGGTCATAGTGCAGCGGGGCGATCTGCACGCCATGTTCGTCCACTAGTTCGGCGTTGGCGTCATCCAGCCAGCCGTTCTCGATGGCCTGCTGGTACAGCGCGGTGCCGGGGTACGGGGCGGCCAGCGACACCTGGATGGTGTGCGGGTTGATCTTGGCGGCCCACTTGATGGTTTCCTGGATGGTTTCCTGCGTCTCACCCGGCAGGCCCAGGATGAAGGTGCCGTGGATCTGGATCCCCAGCTCATGGCAGTCCTTGGTGAACTTCTCAGCCACCTCGACGCGCATGCCCTTCTTGATGTTGTGCAGGATCTGCTGGTTGCCGGATTCGTAGCCGACCAGCAGCAGGCGCAAGCCGTTGTCGCGCAGGACCTTCAGGGTCTCCCGCGGCACGTTGGCCTTGGCGTTGCACGACCAGGTGATGCCCAGCTTGCCCAGTTCCTTGGCGATGGCCTCGGCGCGCGGCAGGTTGTCGGTGAAGGTATCGTCGTCGAAGAAGAATTCCTTCACCTGCGGGAAGTTCTTCTGCGCCCACGCCATCTCCTCCACCACGTGGCCGACGCTGCGGGTGCGGTAGCGGTGGCCGCCCACGGTCTGGGGCCACAGGCAGAAGGTGCAGCGCGACTTGCAGCCACGGCCGGTGTAGATGCTGAGGTAGGGCGCCTTCAGGTAACCGATGAAATACTTCTCGATCTCCAGGTCACGCTTATAGACCGGGGTCACCCACGGCAGGCTGTCCATGTTCTCGAGGATCTCACGATCCTCGTTGTGGACGATCACGCCCTCGGAATTGCGGAAGGACAGGCCCTTGATGTCCGACCATTTCTTGCCGTCGGCCACGTCCTTGATGGTGAAGTCGAATTCGTTGCGGGCGACGAAGTCGACGATGGGGGCCTGGGCCAGGCTCTTGTCCGCCTCGACCGCCACCTTGGCACCGATCAGGCCGGCCTTCAGGTTGGGGTTTACGGCCTTCAGCGCCTCGATCGTCGCCACGTCCGACTTGAACGACGGGGTGGAGGTGTGCAGCACCACCATGTCGAAGTCTTTGATCTGGGCCGTGATGTCGGACAGCTTGGTCTTGTGCGGCGGCGCGTCGATCAGCTTGCTGTTCTCGATCAGGGCGGCCGGCTGGGCCAACCACGTCGGGTACCAGAAAGACTTGATTTCGCGGCGCGCCTGGTAGCGCGAGCCGGCCCCGCCATCAAAACCGTCGAAGGAAGGCGCCTGGAGAAAAAGCGTCCGCATCATGACCCACCATTTTCGCCGACCGGCACCATCGTACCGTCGGATTTGACCGAAAAGCGCTGACCGCGCCAACTCACACGTCGAATGCCAAAGCTGGCAACGAACACCAAGAATGACAAGACGTCTCTGATCAATCCAGGCCATCGCGGCCGGGACCGTGTGATCCGTGCATCAATCGTCACCTGAAGCACGAGACGGGCGATGATCGCAAGCCCCAGCAGCAGCAGGGACCACGCATGCCAGCCCGCGAAAATTGCGCCGAGCAGGGCCAAAGGCACCGGATGGGTGACCACGGACCCGGCATAGCCACCGGGATCGAGGCCCCGGATGGTCCGGGCCCAGCGCAGCTCATGGTCCAGCACGGCGCCCAGGCGGGACTCGGGCGCCAGGTGCCCCACCACGAAGGGCGGCACCGCCACCGTCAGGCCCAGGCCCCGCACCGCCATGCCGATGGCATGGTCATCCGCCAGGATGTCGCGGAATGCCGGGAAGCCGCCGATGCGCCCCAACGTGTCGGCCGTCAGCGCGATGGTCGAGCCGAAGCACGGCTTGGCCATGCCCAGCCGCAAGCCCACCAGCACGTTGGGCAGGAAGTGGTGGTCAACGGCGCGGGCCGCCTGATCCTGCCAGAAGGAGGCGGCGTCCACCGGCTCGCCCCGGTACAGGCAGGTGACCAAACCGACACCGGGCGCGGCCAAGGCGCCACAGACGCGCGCCAGATAGTCGGGTGCCACGGCGATGTCGCTGTCGGCCAGCACCAGCACCTCATGCCGGGCGACGGTCATCATGTTGATGACGTTGGAGATCTTCGCATTGGCGCCATGACGGGTGGGGTCGATCACCAAATCCAGACGGACGGACGATCCCGCGGCCGTCAGCTCCGCGGCCAGCGCCCGGACCACGGCGATGGCGGGATCATCGGCGGCCTGCACCCCACACACCATCTGTACCGGGCCGTCATAATCCTGGGTGGCGAGGGCCCGCAAGCGATCGGCCAGGCCGGGTTCGGCCCCGTGCAGGGGCTTCAGAACCGTCACCGCCATCGCCCCGGCGGCCACCGCCGCCGACGGCGGCGCGAAGAAACGCCGCGCGCTGTCCGCCGCCACCAGGGCGTAGAGCGAGCCCACGACGGACATCGCCCCCAGACCCCAGCCCAGGGCATCGGTCACTATGGCGGTGGAAAACGGCATGCCGTGCGGAACTTTCAAATAGACGCGGCCCGTCGACCCGGCCCGGTGATGTCGTCTGAAGTGTCGTCTTAACGTAAGCGCGGCGCAGGCGCCAGCGGACGCCATCGTGATGCGGACGGCGCGACAATCGGATACACCCAAGACAAAAGCGCCTCCTGTGACGGTGGACATAGCAAGCCACACGGCAGGCGCTATTGCCTTGGCACGTCGTCCGTCGACCCGCATATTGCGCCGCACGCTCCGATATTACACTTCGGGGGTGCGTTCCCAAGGGTGGCGATCGACACCATCCTTTGTTATCCAAATTGTCGCACCCTCGCGCGCCCAAGCATTCGTCAGGAAAGTATGGCCAGCATGATCAGACAGTCCCGCGCGGCCCTGGCCGCCTGTCTCCTGATGGGCTTCATGCTGGCGGGTTGCGCCGCCCCCCCCAATGGCGGCCGTGACGAGCTGGGCGTGGTGGAACCCTGGGATCCCCTGGAGAACGTCAACCGCGTCACCTTCGACGCCAACATGTGGCTGAACGACAACGCCATTGGCCCCACCGCCCAGGCCTATCGCTGGGCAGTGCCGGACTATGTGCAACTGCGTCTGCGCCATGGCATCGCGAACCTGGGCGAGCCGCTGGTCTTCGGCAACGACATGGCCCAGGCGCGCGTCAAGTCGGCCTTCACCACCTTCTGGCGTTTCGTTTTCAACAGCACCGTGGGCCTGGCCGGCCTGTACGACGTGGCGACCGACCTGGGTCTGCCGCGGCAGACCGGCGATTTCGGCCAGACGCTGTACGCCTGGGGCATGCGCGAAAGCCCCTACCTGGTGCTGCCCCTGTTCGGGCCCTCCACCGTGCGCGACGGCATGGGCATGGGCGTGGAGATGTGGGCTGATCCCACGGGCCGGGTGTTGAACAACGCCAACGCCGGCGACGCCAACATCGCCATCGGCGTCGTCGGCGGCCTGGACAAGGCCCGCAACCTGGAAACGCTGAACGAGCTGAAGAAGGGTACCATCGACTTCTACGCCCTGCTGCGCAGCGTCTGGCTGCAGAACCGGCAGGCGACGCTGGATGAGGCGGTGGGGATCACGTCCAGCAACATGCCGGCGATTCCCTGATCACGCCCGCGCCGCGTCCGGGGGCCCGTCCTCCCGCAGGCATTCCAGGAAGGCGCGGTCCAGCAGGTGACCCCGGAAGGTTTCGTAGCGCACATCGTCACGCCGGCTGTCCAGCACACCGAAGTCGCCGCGGAAGTTCCATAGACACCAGCCCCAGTCCGCCTGCCGCCAGGCGGCCAGGCAGTCGCGGGCCCAGGCCAGGACGGTGGCATGCGGGGTGTGGCGATAGGCCCCCCACTCCCCAACGATGATCCCGACGCCGCTAGCGCCCAGATCCTTCCACGGCTGGATGCAAAGCCGGGTGAAGCTGGCAGGGTCCACCACCTGATCGGTGTTGGGCGACGGGGCCGATGGCATCGGCCAGGTCGGCGGATCCCACGTGTCCGACCCTTTGACCCAACCCGCCTTGTAATGGCTGAGGTGGAAGGGCTCATACCCCCTGGTGCCCTGGGCCAGGCCCAGCGGCCGCAACTCCGGCACGGGGCGGCGGCCGCCTTGGGTGCCGTCGGCGATGATGATTCGGTCGGGATCCGCCGCCCGGATGGCCGCCACCGCGCCCGACGCCGCCCGGACGTAGGCGGCCCCGGTGACATCCGGCGGCTCATTGATCAGGTTGAAAGACAGGCACAGGGGATCGACGTCCCGGTAGCGGGCGGCGAACATGCCCCATTGCTCGGCGAAGCGGCGACGGACCGCATCATTCTCCGGTCCCTCAGCCCATAGGTCCCCGCCTTCCAGCGGCGGGTTCACGCAATACCCCGGGGCGCGGTGCAGGCACAGGGCGACGTGGATATTGCGATGTCGTGCCCAGACGATAGCCTCATCGATCTGCCGCAGGGGCTCCTCGCGGAAGGTGCCGTCGGGCCGCGTCCAGATGCGGTAGTCCAGCGGCAGGCGCACGAAATTGAAACCCCATTCCGCGATCAGGTCAAAGTCGGACTGCCGAAAGCGCTGCTCATTGGCCAGGGTGTATTTTTCCAAGAGGTTGAAGCCCCGCCAGCGCGGCAACCGCGCCGGGGTCGCCGGCAACCAGTGCCCCTGGGAACAGGCGGTGAAGGCCGACATGGCGGCCAGCCCCCCGGCCCCCAGAGCGACATCCCCCAAGCGGACCAGCAGGCGGCGGCGTTCCGGATCCTCCACGTGGTCTATCAACATGCGTCCCCCCATCGCTCCGCTTTTTGGGCCTGACTTGGCCGATACAAGGAAAGCCCGCCAGCTGCCAGAAGGGCGCCGCCTTGGGCAAAGCCGGTTGATGATGAAATTTATGCCTGCGATTACTCCACGTGCGACCTACGAATATAGGAAACGTGTCGGCGCCTCATAAGAAGCGCCGAATATCGCCAGAGCATGAAGTCATGATTGGTGCGTTGATTGATCAAGCAACCGGCACTGTCGCGGGTATGCCGCCCCCATTTCCCAGTTATATTATTAATTGCACTATGGCCACGGCCAGGAAGCCGGTCAATATTATTTATTTTGAAATTATTAAACCCGGACACAGCCCATCAACGTGCATAAAAAAAGGCCCGGCCACCGCAAAGATGGCCGGGCCTGATTCTGGAAAGCCGGCCCTCACGCGCCGGACAGCAACTTTTCCGCCTGCTGCTGCAGGCCCTGGATCAGGGCATCGGCCCCCCCCTGCTGGACGGCGGCGGAGAATTCCGAACGCCGGGTCGCCAGCTGGCTGATGGTGCCGTTCAGGTAAACGTCAACGATGCGGGCCTGGTCGCCCTGGCCCCGGATGAGATAGTTCAGCGGCACCGGCGGATTGTCTCCACCGGGTGTCAACTTGGTCTCGACGATCTTGTCGGCCCCGCGCGCCTTGGGCGTGGGATCGACGTCGAACACTTCGCCGTTGAAACCATCGAATTGGTTGGCGTAGGTCGCGATCGTCACCTTGGTGAAGGCGTCGATGGCGCCCTTCTGCTGGTCCGGCGTGAACTTCTCCCAGGTCGGCCCCACAGCCAGGCGGGTCATGGTGGCCAAGTCGAAGGTCGACTTGATCACCGGGTCCAGCTTCTCCGCCCTGCCCTTCACCCCCAGCTGCTTGGCTTGCTTCATACCGGCCAGCAACGTGTCGTAGAAGGTCTTGACCTTGGCAACCGCCGGATCAGCGGCTTCCGCGGTCGCGGCCGCCGACTGGGCACTGGCCGGCAGGGTCGGGCCTGCCAAGGCCAGGGCCAGGACGGCCGCGGCGATGATGCGGCCCCTAACCCCGGTGACTGAGATCGTCATGCGGTCCTCACCTGCGCGTTGGCCCCCAGCGCCTTGAGCACGGTATCAACGATGCCGTTGGCGTTGAGGCCGGCCTCGTCATACTGCTTGGCCGGGTTGTCATGTTCCTGGTAGCGGTCGGGCAGCACCATGGGACGGACCTTCAGGCCGCGATCAAACAGCCCCTCTTCCGCCAGGAACTGCATCACCTGCGCGCCGAAGCCGCCCACCGAGCCTTCCTCGATGGTCACCAGCACCTCATGCTCAACCGCCAGCCGGCGCACAAGTTCCTTGTCGATCGGCTTGGCGAAGCGCGCGTCCGCCACCGTCGTCGACAGGCCCCGCGCCGCCAGATCCTCCGCCGCCTTCAACGCCTCGCCCAGGCGGGTGCCCAGGCTGAGGATGGCCACCGTGTTACCTTCGCGGACGATACGCCCCTTGCCGATGGGCAGCACCTCGCCCTTCTCCGGCATCTCCACGCCCACGCCCTCGCCGCGCGGATAGCGCAGCGCGATGGGGCCGGCATCGTAGGCCACGCTGGTCGCCACCATGTGCACCAGCTCCGCCTCGTCCGCCGCCGCCATCACCACCATGTTGGGCAGGCAGCACAGGTAGGCCAGGTCGAAGGCGCCGGCGTGCGTGGCGCCGTCCGCACCCACCAGCCCCGCCCGGTCCATGGCGAAGCGCACGGGCAGGTTCTGGATCGAGACGTCGTGCACCAGCTGGTCATAGCCGCGCTGCAGGAAGGTCGAATAGATCGCCACGAAGGGCTTGTAGCCCTCCGTCGCCATGCCGGCCGCGAAGGTCACCGCGTGCTGCTCGGCGATGCCCACGTCGAAGGTGCGGGTGGGGAACGCCTGGCCGAACAGGTCCAGGCCGGTGCCCGACGGCATCGCCGCCGTGATCGCCACCACCTTGTCGTCGGCCTTGGCCTCCTTGATCAGGCTGTCGGCGAAGACCCGCGTGTATGTGGGCGCGTTCGCCTTGGCCTTGGCCTGGGCACCCGTCACCACGTCGAACCGGCCCACCGCGTGCAGCTTGTCGGCCGACGCCTCCGCCGGGGCATAGCCCTTGCCCTTCTGCGTCACGGCGTGGATCAGCACCGGACGACCGTTCGGCTCATCCCGGATGTTCTCCAGGATGGGCACCAACTGGTCCAGATCGTGCCCGTCGATCGGGCCGACGTAGTAAAAGCCCAGCTCCTCGAACAGCGTCCCGCCCATCACCATGCCGCGGGCGTATTCCTCCACCCGCCGGGCGGCGTTCTGCAGCGGACGCGGCAGATGCTCCGCCACCTGGCGGCCCAGGTTGCGCAGATGCCGGTACTGGCTGCTGCTGACCAGCCGCGCCAGGTAGCCCGACACGGCCCCCACCGGCGGGGCGATCGACATGTCATTGTCGTTCAGGATCACCACCAGGCGCGAGCCCAGGGCGCCGGCGTTGTTCATCGCCTCGTACGCCATGCCGGCCGAGATCGACCCGTCGCCGATGACGGCGATGACGTGGTTGTTCCCCCCCGCCAGGTCGCGCGCCACCGCCATGCCCAGGCCGGCCGAGATGGAGGTGGAGCTGTGCGCCGCGCCAAAGGGGTCGTACACGCTTTCCGACCGCCGGGTGAAGCCCGACAGGCCGCCGCCCGTGCGCAGCGTCCGGATGCGCTCGCGACGTCCGGTCAGGATCTTGTGCGGATAGGCCTGGTGGCCGACGTCCCAGATGATCCGGTCCGACGGCGTGTCGAACACGTAGTGCAGCGCCACCGTCAGTTCCACCACGCCCAGGCCGGCACCCAGATGCCCACCCGTCACCGACACCGCGTCGATGGTCTCGGAACGCAGCTCGTCCGCCAGCTGGCGCAGCTGTTCCGGACGCAGCGCGCGCAAGCGCTCAGGCGTCGGACACTGGTCCAACAACGGGGTCTTCGTCGCCATTCATCGGCTCCCAAATAATTCTAACCGGCCTCTGACGGGCCGGTGCCAAGAAAACACTTTTGCACAGATCGTGATAAATCACGACTCCCGGTCGATAAGCATAAAGGGCAGGCCACGCAACGGATCAGCCGCCGAACCGAAACCGTCCAGCCGCGCGGCCGCCTGTTCCGCAAGTTCCACCACCTTGGCCCGCGCGGCGTCCAAGCCCAGCAGGGAGATCAGGGTCGCCTTGCCCTGGGCCTCATCCTTGCCAACGGTCTTGCCCGCCTTGCCGGAATCACCGATCGCATCAATAAGATCGTCCGAGATTTGGAAGACAAGGCCGAAATCCGCGGCGTAGTCACGCAGGAGGGCGCGCTCGGCCTCGCTGGCGCCGCCCAGGATGGGACCCGCCTCGCAGCAGAATTCGAACAGCGCGCCCGTCTTCAACTTCTGCAGGGTCAGAATCTCGTCGTAGCCGAAATCGGAATTGGGCGCTTCCATGTCCATCATCTGGCCACCGATCATGCCCAGGGTGCCGCCGGCCTGGGCCAGCTTGGCGATCAGGGCGCAACGCACCGCAGGGTCGGCGTGGGCCGCCGGCTGGGACAGAACCTCGAACGCCAGGGTCAGCAGGGCATCACCAGCCAGCAGCGCCGTCGCCTCGTCGAACTGGACGTGGGTGGTGGGCTTGCCACGGCGCAGGGTGTCGTCATCCATGCACGGCAGGTCGTCGTGCACCAAGCTATAGGTGTGCACCATCTCCACCGCCGCGGCGGCCTGCAGCCAGTTGTCCTCGGACACGCCAAACAAGGCGGAGGACGACTTCACCAGGAAGGGGCGCAGCCGCTTGCCGCCGGCAAACACGGCGTAGCGGGCGGCTTCCTGCACCCGGCCGATGTAGCGGGCGGGGGCGGGCAGCAACGCTTCCATGCGCTGTTCGGTCTGGCGCGATGCGAGGCCCATGGCCTCCAGCAATTCACGACCCGAGGGGTAACGGCCCGAGGAGGAGGGTGCGGCGGAAGAAACTAGGCCGGTCACTTGAAGAAACCTCGAAGATGATGACGCGTCGTACGATGCTGCGCACACTCCGCCAGCCAATGGCCACTGTCAATTACTGGCGACCGCAGGGCGCCGTTGCGCCAGCCGTAACAAACGGTTCGGCAGGAACGAACGCCCAGGCGACTGTCTGTGAAATTATTCGACGGAATCGGCGATGGCGGTGTCGGCCGACACAGACGGAATCGTCAGAGACTCGATTCCATCCTTCCGGTGGATATTTTGCGGTGCCCGCTGTCCCGGCCAGCGGTCCGGGCCGGGCCCCGCCAAAAGGGCGGCAACGCCGTCAGCCTCCAGCATGCCCCCCCGGCGTATCCACAGGTCGCGCTCCGGACCCGACGGCACGCTGGCGGCAACGCGGTAGCATTGCTCCGCTGCGCGCAGCAGTGTCCATTGCTTCGCTAGACCCATGAAGACCACCCCGGATGGCCCGGCCCGTTTCGGTCGGCGACTGCCCGACCCGCCGGCATTATCATGGCAAACCCGCACGGGCTTGACCGATTTTTCGTGAAGGCGAAATCGTAAGACAACCCTACCGCTTACGGCAATGCCCTTATTGCGCCCGCACGCTGAATTTCTCCTTATACCATCACACCGCGCCGGCGACCGAGGCGCACGAAAATCGAAGCGGCACGCATCGTATTGCTATAAAATTAATAGAAAATTAGTGTACCTCTTCAGAACAGGTCGGCCGCCGGATCGATTGGAGGGGGCGGTGAGCCGATTCAAACGCCGATCCATCGCTAGAACCCTTTGGCAGAAAAGATTTTCCATGGCCGACTTGGACGCGAATCCTGAAACCAGCATGCCGCGTGTCGTTCTGGTGGAAGACGATGTGGACCTTCGCGAATTGCTGGCGCACTGCCTGAGCAGTCAGGGCCTGGCGGTCAGCACCGCCGGTTCCGCCCTTGAGCTTTACCGGCAGATCGCCAAAGAGCCGGCGGACATCGTCATCCTGGACATCGGCCTGCCCGACCAGGACGGCTACGCCATCGCCTCCTTCCTGCGCGCCAACACGAATATGGGCCTGATCATCCTGACCGCGCGGTCACGGGTGGATGACCGCCTGAAGGGCTTCACCAGCGGCGCGGATCTTTATTTCGTGAAGCCGGTGGACTGCCGGGAACTGGCAATCGCCGCCACCAACCTGGCGCGGCGCCTGAACACCGCGCCGGAGGTGGCTGACACCCAAGGGCACGCGGCCCCGCCGTCCAGCGAGCCCTGGGTCCTGGACAGCGCCCGCTGGTCCGTGCACTCCCCCCGCGGCCTGCCCGTGCGCCTGACGGCCAAGGAATTCGACCTGGTGGTCGCCCTGACCCAGGAGCCGGGCCGGGCCGTCGACCGCACCGTCCTTCTGGAAACACTGGACTACGCCAACACGGTTCAAGGCAGCCGGGGCCTGGACGCCCTGGTCAGTCGCCTGCGCCGGAAAATCGAGGCCGCGGTGGGTGAGGCCTTCCCTATCCAGACCGTCCATGCCAAGGGTTATCTGTTCTCCGCCCCCATCAAACAGCTGTAAGTTCCCCGCCCGGCCATGACGGTCACCTTCCAGACATGGCCCGGCCCAGCCCGTCCCACGCCAGCGCGCCCCTCCTGGGTGGGGCGCCTTTTGCTCTGCCTGGCGGCGCTGTGGACGCTGGCCCTCCTCCCCCAGCCGGCCTGGGCGGAGGCCGCGTCGCGCGGCTGGACGCAGCCGCCGTTGCAGCTGCGCGCCGACGCCCAGGCGCTGCCCGTCGGTGGGCATATGGAATTCCTGGTCGATCCCGACGCCACACTGACGCTGGCCGACGTGGCGACGGGGGAGGCGAGCCATCGCTTCGCCCCCCTCGACAGCAACCTGAACCGCGGCTTCACCCTGACCGACACTTGGGTGCGTCTGCGCCTGGTGAGGGCACCGGACGCGGACGACACCTGGTATCTGGAATTCCTGCCCAGCTTCCTGGATACGGTCGAGACCTACGTGGCGCTGACGCCGGCCGACACCGCCGCGCCACCCGCCGACGCCTATGCCAAGACGGTGCAGGGTGATAGCGAGCCCACGGCCAACCGCCTGGTGCGGTTCCGCAGCTTCACCCAACCCCTGGTCTTCGACGGCGCCACCCAGGCCTGGATCTATGTCCACATCCACACCACCAGCGCCACCATACTGAGCGGGCAGGTTTATCGCCTGGTCCCGTTGATGAACCATGTCAGCATGCAGTCCATGTGGCTGGGCTTCGTCCTGGGCGTGGCCATGGCCGTGCTGATTTCCAACCTGATCTACAGCTACTGGCTGCGGGAGCGTGTCTACTTCCTTTACGGCCTTTATGTCATGAGCCTGATCGGTCTCGCATTCGGGTCCTTCGGCGCGCTGGCGCAGATCCTGCCCGGGCCGGCGCCCCGCTTGGCCAACCTGATCACCGGGCTCAGCGTCTGTGGCGGCATCACCAGCGGCGCCCTGCTGACTGAACGGTTCCTGAGCCTGCGCCGCACCTTGCCTCTGGTCAGCCTGCTGAACCGCATCCCCATAGTCCTGGGCATCCTGGGCATGGTGGCCACCGTCGCCGACCACTACACCCTGGCCGGGGCCACCCTGGCCTCCGTCACCTCGGCCTATATGTTCATTTACATCGGCAGCAGCGCCTGGCTGGCCCGGCGGGGCCACCCCGGCGCCTTGATATACTGTCTGGCCTTCAGCAGCGCCTGCGTCGCGGCCCTGATGGGCTTCATGCGCACCCTGGGCGTCATTCCAGAGATCAGCCTGACCGAGGCCGTATCCCAGGCGTCGGCCCTGGTGCACATGATCCTGATGAACATCGCCATCGCGTCGCGGGTGCGCCAGTCGGAAAAGGAACGCAAGGAGGCCCAGGCCGCCGCCCTGGAGGCCTCCATCCATGCCGAACAGCGCGCGCTGGACATGGTGGCGCTGCGCACGCGCGAGCTGTCAGCCGCCAAGGAAAGCCTGGAGCACGCCCTGGCCGCCGAGCGTCAGGCGGTGCGGGAACAGATCCAGTTCATCGACATGGTGTCGCACGAATACCGCACGCCCGTGTCCATCATCCGCACCGGCATCGACATCCTGCAAATCAAGGGCGCCGCCAGCCTGTCCGAGGAAGGAAAGGGGGCGGACGGCGTGAAGGGGCACGACCTGCTGAAACGCATGGGCCGCGCGGTCGAACGCCTGGTGGAGATCATCGAGGTGGGGCTGCGCCGGGAAACCGACCGCTCCCCCGGCCTGCAGCTGGAAACACAGCTCGTGCGCCTGGACAGCGTGGTGACGGAGGCCGTGCGCTCCCTGCGCGCCTCGCATCCCGAGCAGGAGGTGCAGGTCGCGGGCGCCGTGCGGGCGGAAATCATGGGCGACCCGGCGCTGCTGAAGACAGCCCTGCTCAACCTGCTGGAAAACGCCGCCAAATACGGTCCGCACGGCCGCCCGATCCGGGTCGAACTGGCCCAGACGGCGGAGCGCAGCGCCGTGCGGGTGATCGACCAGGGCGCCGGCGTCGCCCCGGCGGACCGGGAGCGCATCTTCGGCAAGTTCGTGCGCCTGTCCTCCGCCGAGCGCGTCCCCGGCATCGGCGTCGGGCTGTATCTGGTGCGCCGTATCGCCGAACTTCATGATGGCCGGGCCTATTACGACCCGGCCCGGCTGGACGGCTGTTGCCTGGTGCTGGAAGTCGCCAACGCGCCCGCGCCCCGCCCCCACGGCCTTTGATCGAAACCGGCCGGCGTCAGCCTTGGCCGGGCGCGGCGCCCACCACCACCTCACTGACCTGGATGACCGGGGCCAGGGTGGTGTAGTTGGCGATATCCGCCACGATTTCCCCCGCGTGCGGCCCGAACGCTGCCCAGAAGGCGTCGGCGGATTCAGAGAAGATATGGCACATGGCGACATAGGTCGGGGCGTCGCTGGGACTGCCACCCGACAGGCCCTTGTCCACCGTGTAGAAGAGACAGGCGGCACCCAGCCGTTCCTGCACCAGGGGCATATGGCGGTCGCGGTAATAATCGTGGTCGAAGCGGGCGCCGGGTTCGTTGGCGTAGAGCACGCTGACTTTGATCATGGCGTCGTCCTGTCTGGCGGATGCGGGAAGCCCATGCCGCCGAAGGCAGGCAAGGGGATCGACTTGTTGTACGCCTCGGCCCAGGCCGCCGCGTATTGTCCTATGGTTCTATGGCGCGCGCCCCTCACGCCGTAAGGAAGTCGCGCTCCAGCAGGTCCACCGGCATCGGCCGGGCGAACAGGAAACCCTGGACCTCGGCACAGCCCTGCTGGGCCAACCAGTGCCACTGCTCTTCCGTTTCAACGCCTTCGGCCACCGTCTTCAGCCCGAAGCTGCGCGACAGGTCCAGCACCGCCGTGGCGATGGCCGTCTCCGCCGGGATGTCATTGACGAAGGATCGGTCGAGCTTCAGCGCCGTCACCGGCAGGCGGCGCAGATAGGCCAGGGAGGAATAGCCGGTGCCGAAATCATCAACGCTGATGCCAACGCCCAGGTCGCGCAGCCGCGCCAGCAGCGCCTCGCTATGGTCCAGATCCCGCATCATGCTGGTCTCGGTGATCTCGATGTTCAGCAATTCCGGCGGCAGGTAGGACTTCGCCAGGCAATCGGCCACCAAATCCACCAGCCCCGCCTCCTGCAACTGCCGGGCGGAAACGTTGACGGACACGGGCACCGCATGCCCGGCGGCCAGCCAACGGGCACCCTGCTCACACGCCGTGCGCAACACCCAGGCGCCAATCGGCACGATAAGCCCCGTTTCTTCCGCAAGCGGAATGAAATCGCCGGGCATGACCAGGCGATCCGGCTTCTGCCAGCGCAGCAGCGCCTCCACCCCGCTGAGTTTGCGGGTCAGCGTCTCCAGCTTGGGCTGGTAGTAGAGGACGAACTGTTCCTGGTCGATGGCACGGCGCAGGGCCGTTTCGTTGTGCAGGCGGGCGACGGCGCGGTCCATCATCTCGCGGGCGAAGAAGCGGTAGCGACCGCCCCCGGCCGCTTTGGCCGTGCACATGGCGACATCGGCACCGCGCAGCAGCGGCTCGGCGTCGCGGCCGTCGCCCGGGAACAAGGCCATGCCCACGCTGGCGGTCAGCGTCAGGACATGGCCATCGATGCTGTAGGGCTCCGCCAGCGCGTCCAGGATGCGCTCCGCCAGGCGGGCCGCCATTTCCGGCTGGGCGATGTCTTCCGCCACGACGGCGAATTCGTCGGCCCCCAGACGCGCCACGCTGTCACCGGCGCGCAGCACGCCGGTCAGCCGGGCCCCCACCTCGCGCAGCACCCGATCGCCGACGTCCAGGCCATAGCTTTCGTTGACGGTCTTGAACCGGTCCATATCCAGGTGGAAGACGGCGACGTGATAGCCCGCCCGTTCCGCCTTGGGCAGGGCGCGGCCCAATTCCTCGGTCAGCAGCACGCGGTTGGGCAGGCCCGTCAGCAGGTCGCGCGTCGCCATGCGCCGCTGCGCCTCCTGGCTGGACGCCAAGCGCGCCAGCAGCTCATTGGTGCGGGCGGCGATATAGCCCAGCTCATCGCGCTCGTGGCCCGCCGGCAAGGGCAAGGCCGTCTCCAAGGGCCGGTCGGGATTGATACGGGCGATGGCGCGGCCCAGGCCGAACAGCGGTCGGGTGACGTAGCGGTGCAGCACCGCGACAAGGGCCAAGCCCAGCAGCAGGTTGCGCAGCACGCCGCTGACCAGGCCGGTGCCGGCCAGGATCAGCAGGTCGCGGGCCAGCACCACAGGATCCAGGTCCAGGCGCAGTTCACCAATGATCTCGCCATTGGCGCTGTTGGGCTGGCGCAAGGGGCGGCGGATGGTCGACAGGTCGCCGAACACCAGGCGTGACAGCGGGCCGGTCAGCCAGCCATCCTGCGCCGGCCGGCGCCGCACGCCCGCCAGGCGCTCATTGTCCTTCAGCAGGATCTCCACGCCCGACACGGCATGGAGCTTCAGATTGTCCATGATGACCTGGTTGGCCAACTGCGCATCCAGGTTCCAGGCGGCGATGGCGGCGCTGCCCTCGACCTGGGCCGCGATGTCATCGATGATGGTCAGGACCTTTTCCCGCTCGCGGCTGGCGGCCCAGCCGATCTCGACCGCGGAAAAGGCGAAGCCGATGAGCAGGGCGGCGATGGCGCCGCGCACGCCCTCCTTGAAGGACAGCGACGACCAGAACGACCAGTGGAAGCGGGACCCGACCACCCCCACACCGTCGTCCGGCCCCTTCCCGCCCCCAGAGGCGCTGGCCATACCGGGTGCCGGGGGCACGCCGGCCAGCGTGTCGTCAGCCAAACCGTCGGCATAGGCGCTGTCCGCAGACATGCCGCCCGAGGCCGCACCGGAACCCGATCCGGCTGGATCGCCCGCCGCGTGGTGAAAAGAGTACCTGACCAAGGAGAATAGCGCCCCGAAAGTCTTATGTTCCGATGGGCGCCCCTTGACCGGCGAGGGCGCCCGGCTGACGACGAACTCCGTCATCCTGCCACCAGGAACAGGTTGTCGGGCGCCGCCTTGGCCGCAGTTTTATGGACGGCGATCAGTTCCACAAGTGTTTCCAGTCCCGGCCGGGCGCTACCGGCCACAAGCGGCACCATGACAGCGCTGACCCGCAGCAGGGGATAGCGCCGCATGCGGCCCTCACGGTCCTTGGCCTCGAACCAGCCGCGCTCCCGCGTTTCCACGTCGTACAGGCTCTCGGCGTCCGAACGGAACCGTGTCAGGAACGCCACCAAGCGCTCGCGCACCCGGTCGGCGGCAAGGCCGCTGCACGACAGGAAAAAGTCGTCGCCACCAATATGGCCGACGAAACCGCCCAGGGCCGCCGCCTGCACCTTCAGCTGTTCGCTGAACATCAGGATCGCCCGGTCACCCTGGCGAAAGCCGAAATAGTCGTTGAACGGCTTGAAGTTATCGAAATCGAGGTAGACCAGGACATGGTCGCGCTCGATATCGGCCACCAGGGTTTCCACCTGATTGGTGATGGCGTTGTTGCCTGGCAACCGCGTCAGGGGGTTCTGGTCCACGGCCGTGGCCAAACGGTGTTCGTGCAGCAGCCGGACCAGCGACTGGCTGCTGAGGAAGCCGACATACTCCCCGCCCTCGACGATGATGACGCCATCGCTGTCCGCCGCCTCGGCGAACAACTCGATCACCCGTTCCAAAGGCGTGCCGATGTCGCAGACGGGGCAAGGAATGATGAAGTCCTTCAGTGTGTTGCCGAAGGAGCGGTTGCGCAGCAATTCCGTGCCGTAGCGTGAATAGACAAAGGGCTTCAGGTGACGTTCGCGAATCAGGCCGCGCGGCACGCCGGCCCGATCCACCACCGGCACCACCGGCGGCGCCGCGAGATTCCCGAAATACTCCAATAGCTTGGCCTTGGGCGCCTCCAGGGGCAGCGGGGCGATGCGCTCGATCAGCTCGAACAGGCGCTGACGCGCTGGTGCCGGGCGGCGACGGTCGCTGCGCGCCAGGGACTCGGCGATCTCGCTGACCTCGGCCAGGAGACCGGTCCCCGGGCGGCCCAAGAGGAAGCCCTGGACATGATCGCACCCCAGATCGCGGCAAACGTAAAACTCGCGCGAGGTCTCCACGCCCACGGCGATGGTGGCCAGGCCCAGGGCGTGGGCGCTGCCCACCAACTGGCCCAGCAGCGCGCGCTTGGCCTGGTCGCCATCGACACCGGCGACGAAGGCGCGGTCGATCTTCACGTAGCTGGGCGGGTTGGACAGCAGGCGCTGGAAGTCCGCCACGCCCACGCCAAAACGATCGAAGGCGATGTCGACGCGGCCCCGGCGGTCGCCGCCGTCACGGCCGGCGCGGGTGGCCAAGGGGGCCTCGCCCGATGTCTCGTAGACCAGGTGCAATTGTTCGCCCTGAAGCGGCGGCGGCACCTGTCCCTGCGCCAGCGGATGGACGTTGAGGAACAGGCGCACGTCGGCCGTGCCGCCGGCGGCCAGGAAGGCGGCAACCGCGGCACCCTGGATGTGGGCCTCCAGACCCGGCAACGCGCCGTCAGCCACCGCCGCCTCGAACAGGGCGGCGAGGCTGGGGAAGCCCGCCGCCTCCACCCCGCGCAGCAGGGCCTCATGCCCGTGAACCCGGGCGGTGCGCATCTGGACAATGGGTTGGAAGACGGGATAGAGGTGCGCCACAACGTCGCGCCAACGGGGCGGCAGTGCCATCGGCAGGTCCTGCACTGTGGCCGCGCCGGGCACGGACGGCGGGGCGGCACCGGCGCCCAGGCTTCCGTGGTGTCCCTGCCGGGGGATGCCGGTCTCTCGCTCTTCAGGCATCAAGATCAAGGAGGGATCGGACCTTCAGGCCGCAATAAAGAGTGTGTCCATCAGTAATATCCTGAGACGGTGACAGTTATGTGATGGCGCCGTCGATGGCGGTGCGCGGCACCCGCATGGCGGGGCGCCCGTGCCCCTGAAAAGCCTCTCGCGTTTTGTAGGTTTCGGCGGCAATCGGCCTATGACAACGGCTTAGACCGTGGGCGGGGCTTTCGGCCGGGCACACATGGCCTTATATCAGGGGCGGCGATGGTCCCTGCGGCGGTCGCCCGATGCCATCTGATATGCCCGATACGAGTGTCACACCGCACATCCTCAACCGAAGGGGTAGTCATGCTGAAGGGTAAATCCGCCGTCGTTACCGGATCCACCAGCGGGATCGGCCTGGGCATCGCCCGCGTCCTGGCATCCAAAGGGGTCAACATCATGCTGAACGGCTTCGGCGACGCCGCGGAGATCGAGAAGATCCGCAGCGGCCTGGAAAGCGAGTTCGGCGTGCGCGCCGCCTACAACGCCGCCGACATCTCCAAGCCCTCCGCCATCAAGGAGATGATCGATACGACGGTGGAGACCTTCGGGTCCATCGACGTGCTGGTGAGCAATGCGGGCATCCAGTTCACGGCCGCCATCGAGGACTTCCCCGAGGACAAGTGGAACGCCATCATCGCCATCAACCTGTCCGGCGTGTTCTGGGGCATGCACTATGCCCTGCCTTACATGAAGAAACAGGGCTGGGGCCGGTTGATCAACATCGCCTCCGCCCACGGCCTGGTGGCCAGCCCCAACAAGTCGGCCTACGTCGCGGCCAAGCACGGCGTGGTGGGGCTGACCAAGGTGGCGGCCCTGGAAACGGCGGAACTGGACATCACCGCCAACGCCATCTGTCCCGGCTGGGTGCTGACCCCGCTGGTGGAAAAGCAGATCAAGGACATGGCGGCCAAGGACGGCATCAGCGAGAAGGACGCCGAACTGAAGCTGCTGTCGGAAAAGCAGCCGTCCAAGAAGTTCACCACCCCGGAAGAGCTGGGCGAACTGGCGGCCTTCCTCTGCACCGACGCCGCGGCGCAGATGACCGGCGTGCCGCTGCCCATGGATGGCGGCTGGACCGCGCAGTAATTTTAAGTTTGCCAGCGGGCGCGGCCATCCGGTCGCAGGCCTGGAAAAAGAGTAAGGGGTTAGAAGTAAAGGGGCGGCTATGTTGGGCCGCCCCTTGCGCGTCAATTGAACAGCGGCGCCGCCTTCTGCAGCGTGGTCCACACCCCCCACAGGATGGGCAGGCCGACCGCCAGCCATGCCAGGATGGCCGGGCCGTCCAGCCCCCCCCGGCCAATGCCGAAGGAACCGCCAGCGGCCGCGGCGCTGGCCGTCTTGGCCTGCAGGCTTGCCACCTCGGCATCGCTCATGAACCATTTGGCCGAGAGCTGCTTGATGGCGAAGTTGCAGAGCAGGCCCAGGATCAGGAACACCGCCAGGACGTAGAAGGTGACGTCATAGACGTGGTCCTTCGGCACCTTCAGCGCCAGTTCGGCCTCGCGGATATAGCCCACCAGGATCGGGCCGACGATGCCCGCCACCGACCAGGCCGTCAGCAGCCGGCCGTGGATGGCGCCGACGAACTGGGTGCCGAAGATATCGGCCAGATAGGCCGGCACCGTGGCGAAGCCGCCGCCGTACATGGACAGGATGACGCCGATGGTCAGCACGAACAGGGCGACGCTGCCGGACCGCGCCAGGCTGGGGGCCGCCGCGTACAGCACCAAGCCCAGGGCGAAGAAGATGAAATAGGTCGCCTTGCGGCCCAGCTTATCCGACATGGAGGCCCAGAAGAAACGGCCGCCGATGTTGAACAAGGAGATCAGGCCGGCGAAGGCGGCGCCGATGGTGGCGATGGCCGTCTTCTGCCCCGGATCCAGCTGGTCGAAACCCAGTTCGGGATGGCCGATCAGCTTGCCGGCGAAGATTTCCTGCAGCATGGGCGAGGCCATGCCGATGACGCCGATGCCGGCGCTGACGTTCAGGCAGAGCACGGCCCAGATCAGCCAGAACTGCGGCGTCCGATGCGCGTTCTTCAGATGGACGTGGCCATGGGTGATCATGGCCCGCTGAGCCGCGGCAGGCGCGACCCAGCCTTCCGGACGCCAGCCGGCGGGCGGAATGCGGTAGCCGAAGGCGCCGGCCAGCATGAAGACGAAGTAGAGGGCGGCCATGACCAGGAAGGTCTGCCACACGCCCGCCTCGTTGGGGCCCTTGAACTGGTTGATCAGGAGGTTGGCCAGCGGTGAGCCGATCATGGCGCCGCCGCCGAAGCCCATGATGGCCATACCCGTGGCCATGCCGCGCCGGTCGGGGAACCATTTGATCAGGGTGGAGACGGGCGAGATATAGCCCAACCCCAGGCCCACGCCCCCGATGATGCCACCCAGCCACAGCAGCCACATCTGGTGGGCCATGATGCCGCCCGCCGACACCACCATGCCGCCGCACCAGCAGAAGGCGGCGACGACACCGGCACGCCGGGGCCCCACGCGTTCCAGCCAGCCGCCCCACAATGCCGCGGAGGAGCCCAGCACGACGAAGAACAGGGTGTACATGATCTGGATGTCGGCCACCCGCCAGTTGCAGGTGGTGGTGGTCAGCGCCGCCATCAGGGAGATGGTCTTGCACGCCGCCTCATCCGTGCCGGTCAGCGCCTTGGACAGCGGAAGCCAGAACACGCTGAAACCATAGGCCATGCCGATGCACAGATGGATGGCCAGCGCCGCCGGCGGCACCAGCCACCGATTAAAGCCCGCCTTCGCGACTATTCTTTCGCGGTCAAGGATGGAGCCCACCGGGCCCGCACTGGTGGAATCCGCAGCTCCCACGCTCATTGGCGCCTCCAGTTTTATTTTATATAGGCGATGGAAATCAAATGGTCGCCCACCTGGAGCGCCACCATAACCAACTGGGTATTGTTCTTTTGTACTACAGATAGCTTAATTTACTTTCGGTAAACTTTCCACTGCCTTTAGGACTTCCGGGTCAAGGCCGCCCCCACCCTGGGCCACATAGTCCTGGATCGTCTGGCGCATCCGGGGCTCCCAGAATTTGGCGATGTGGTTGGCGATGCCGGCGGCGGCCTTGTCGCCCGGCTGGGTGACGAAGAACTTGCCGATTTGATTGGCCATGTAGACCAGTTTGTCAGGCGACATGCCGTACGTTCCCCTGCTGCGTTCCAGTGCCTTGCCCGGGCCTGACGCGGCCGGGATGGGTGAATACCTCAAACCCGTCCCGCCGCGCCACCGCCACCAGGGTGATGCCGGCGGCGTCCGCCGTGCGGATGGCCAGCGCCGAGGGGGCGGAGACGGCGATCAGCATGGGCACGCCCATGGCGGCGGCCTTCTGCACCAGTTCCACCGATACCCGGCTGCTCATCACCACCATGCCGGCGGCGGCGTCAACCCCCTTGCGGATGAGGGCGCCGGCCAGCTTGTCCAATGCATTGTGGCGGCCCACATCCTCGCGCACCGCCACCATGTGGCCAGGCCCACCATCCGTTCCAGCCAGCCAGAAGCCTGCGGCATGGACCGCACGCGTCTCCTCGAACAGCGGCTGGTGGTTGGCCAGATCGTCGCGGGCGGCCGCCACCTGATCGGCATCAACGACGAAGCCCTGGGGTACCACGGGCAACGCCCGTGTCGCCTCCGCCAGGCTCTCCAGGCCACAGAGGCCACAGCCCATGGGCCCGGCGAGACGGCGGCGGCGGCGTTCCAGCGCCTCCCCCGGCGCCGTGGCCAGCCACAGGCGGACGTTCACCCCCTCCGGCACCACCACCATATCCAGCTCGGCGATATCCTCACGGCCGGTGATGATGCCCTCGGTCACGCTGAAGCCCAGGGCGAAATCCTCCAGATCCCGGGGCGTGGCCATCAGCACCGCATAGGCGGCCTGATCATAGCTGACGGCCACCGCCGTCTCCTCCGCCACCACCCGGGTCCCGTCACAAGAAACACCCTCCCGCCAGGCGACGCGGGCGGCGGGCACACTGGCGCCCGGCAGTGTCGGGGGCGCCGGCGGCACGCGGTCCGTCATTCAGCCGCATCCACGCTGATGATCCGGCGACTGAGGTCGCTGTGGCTCTTGTACTTCTCCTGCCAGTCGGACGGGCCGTTGCTGGGGCTGATCTGCACGGCCGTCACCTTGTATTCCGGGCAGTTGGTGGCCCAGTCGGAATAGTCGGTGGTGATCACGTTGGCCTGCGTCATGGGATGGTGGAAGGTGGTGTAGACCACGCCCGGCGACACCCGGTCGGTGATCAGGGCGCGCAAGGTGGTCTCGCCGGCACGGCTTTGCAGCTTTACCCAGTCGCCATCGCGCACGCCACGATTCTCCGCGTCGTGCGGGTGCATTTCCAGCCGGTCTTCCTTGTGCCATTCGCTGTTGGCCGTGCGCCGGGTCTGAGCGCCGACATTGTACTGGCTGAGGATGCGGCCGGTGGTGAGCAGCAGGGGGAAGCGCGGGCCCGTCCGCTCGTCCGTCGGGATGTATTCCGTCAGCACCAGCTTACCCTTGCCCCGGGCGAAGCCGCCGATGTGCATGATGGGCGTGCCGTCCGGCGCCTGGTCGTTGCAGGGCCACTGGACGGAACCCTTCTCCTCCAGCAGCTGGTAGGTGACGTTGCGGAAGCCCGGCGTTGTGGCCGCGATCTCCGCCATGATTTCGGACGGATGGCCATAGTTCATGGGGTAGCCCAGGGCGTTGGACAGCAGCTGGGTGATTTCCCAATCGGCATAGCCGTTGCGCGGCGGCATGACCCGGCGCACGCGGTTGATGCGGCGTTCGGCGTTGGTGAAGGTGCCATCCTTCTCCAGGAAGGTGGAGCCCGGCAGGAAGACATGGGCGTAGTTCGCCGTCTCGTTCAGGAACAGGTCCTGCACCACCACGCATTCCATGGATTCCAGGCCGTGGGTGACATGGTGGGTGTCTGGGTCGGACTGCACGATGTCCTCACCCTGCACGTACAGGCCCTTGAAGCTGCCATCGACCGCCGCGTCCAGCATGTTGGGGATGCGCAGGCCCGGCTCCTTCTCCAGGGTCACGCCCCACATGTCCTCGAAGATGGCGCGGGTGGCCTCGTCGCCGACATGGCGGTAGCCCGGCAGTTCATGAGGGAAGGAGCCCATGTCACAGCTGCCCTGGACATTGTTCTGGCCACGCAGGGGGTTCACGCCCACGCCGCGCCGGCCCAGATTGCCCGTGACCATGGCGAGGTTGGCGATGGCCATGACGGTGGTGGAGCCCTGGCTGTGTTCCGTCACGCCCAGGCCGTAATAGATCGCGGCGTTGCCGCCGGTGGCGTAAAGGCGGGCGGCGGCGCGCAGGTCGGCCGCCGGCACACCGGTATAGACCTCCACCGCCTCCGGGCTGTGCCGTTCCTCGGCCACGAACGCGGCCCAGTCCTGGAACTCGTCCCAGTCGCAGCGTTCGCGTACGAAAGCCTCGTTCACCAGGCCCTCGGTGACGATGACATGGGCGATGGCGGTCATCACCGCGACGTTGGTGCCGGGAAGCAGCGGCAGATGATAGGCGGCCTCGACGTGCGGGGTCTTGACCAGGTCGATGCGGCGGGGATCGACGACGATCAGCTTGGCGCCCTGGCGCAAGCGCTTCTTCAGGCGGGAGCCGAACACCGGATGGCCATCGGTGGGGTTGGCCCCCACCACCATGACCACGTCCGTGTCCTCCACACTGTCGAAATCCTGCGTGCCGGCCGACGTGCCGTAGGCTGTGCCCAGGCCATAGCCGGTGGGGGAATGACAGACGCGGGCGCAGGTGTCGACGTTGTTGTTGTTGAAGCCGGCGCGCACCAGCTTCTGCACCAGGTAGGTCTCCTCATTGGTGCAGCGGGAGGAGGTGATGCCGCCCACCGACATGCGGCCATACTTCTCCTGGATGCGCTTGAATTCCGACGCCGTGTGGCTGATCGCCTCCTCCCACGACACCTCGCGCCACGGATCGGTGATCTTGGCACGGATCATGGGCTTCAGGATGCGCTCACGATGCGTGGCGTAACCCCAGGCGAAGCGGCCCTTCACGCAGGAATGGCCGCGGTTGGCGGCACCATCCTTGTAGGGGACCATGCGCACCAGCTCGGTCCCGCGCATCTCCGCCTTGAAGCTGCAGCCGACGCCGCAATAGGCGCAGGTGGTGACGACCGAGTGCTCCGGCTGGCCGATCTCGATGACCGACTTTTCCATCAGCGTGGCGGTGGGGCACGCCTGGACACAGGCGCCGCAGCTGACGCACTCGCTGTCCATGAAGTCTTCATCCATGCCGGCCGAGACCTTGCTCTCGAACCCCCGGTCCTGGATGGTCAGGGCGAAGGTGCCCTGCACCTCCTGGCAGGCCCGCACGCAGCGGGAACAGACGATGCACTTCGACGGGTCGAAGGTGAAATAGGGGTTGGAGGTGTCCTTGGCCTGGCCCAGATGGTTGGCCCCCTCCATGCCATAGCGTACCTCGCGCAGGCCAACGGCGCCGGCCATGTCCTGCAACTCGCAATCGCCGTTGGCGGCACAGGTCAGGCAGTCCAGCGGGTGGTCGGAGATGTAGAGTTCCATCACCCCCTTGCGCAGGCGCTTCAGCCGGTCGGTCTGGGTGGACACCACCATGCCAGGCGCCACCGGCGTGGTGCAGGAGGCGGGCGTGCCCGCCCGGCCCTGGATCTCCACCAGGCACAGCCGGCAGGAGCCGAAGGCGTCCAGCATGTCGGTGGCGCACAGCTTGGGGATGGTCACGCCGCTGTCCATGGCGGCGCGCATGATGGAGGTACCCTCCGCCACCGTCACCGTCTCACCATCGATGGTCAGGGTGACCATCTTCGCGTCGGTATCGCCCTTCAGGCCGCGGGGATGCGGGGTGCCGTAGTCGATCTCAGGAACCAAGCCCATGGCCGGACCCTCCTCTACTCAGCGGCGGCCGGCAGGTGCCGGCGCCGGGAATCACGGGTATGGAAATCTTCGGGGAAATGGCGGATGGCGCTCAGCACCGGATAGGGCGTGAAGCCCCCCAGCGCGCAGAGCGATCCGAATTTCATAGTGTTGCAGAGGTCTTCCAGCAACGCGATGTTCGCGGCCACGTCGCGGCCCGCCAGGATGCGGTCCACCACCTCCGCCCCCCGGGTGGAGCCGATGCGGCAGGGCGTGCACTTGCCGCAGGATTCCTCGGCGCAGAACTCCATGGCGAAGCGGGCCATGTGCGCCATGTCCACCGTGTCGTCGAACACCACCAGGCCGCCATGACCGATCAGGGCGTCGCGGGCGGCGAAGGCCTCGTAATCATACAGCGTGTCGAACTGGCTGGGTGGCAGGTAGGCGCCCAGGGGCCCGCCCGCCTGCACAGCGCGCACGGGGCGCCGGCTGGCCGTGCCACCGCCGATTTCCATGACGATCTCGCCCAAGGTCAGGCCGAAGGCCGTCTCGAACAGGCCGCCATGCAGGACGTTGCCCGCCAGCTGGATGGGCATGGTGCCGCGCGACCGGCCCATGCCGAAGTCGGCGTAGTGCTGGGCGCCCAAATCCAAGATGACGGGGATGGTGGCCAGCGACAGCAGGTTGTTGACCACGGTGGGCCGGCCGAACAACCCCTTCAGCGCCGGCAACGGCGGCTTGGCCCGCACCACGCCGCGCTTGCCCTCCAGGCTTTCCAGCAGGGCCGTCTCCTCGCCGCAGACATAGGCGCCGGCGCCGACGCGCAGTTCCAGATGGAACTCCACATCGCTGCCCAGGATGTTGCGGCCCAGCAGGCCGGACGCCCGCGCGATTTCCAGCGCCTTGCCCATGGTGGCGTTGGCGTGCGGGTATTCGGAGCGGGAGTAGATGTAGCCCCGGGTGGCACCCACCGCCAAACCGGCGATGGTCATGCCTTCGATCAGGCAGAAGGGATCGCCTTCCAGGATCATGCGGTCGGCGAAGGTGCCGCTGTCGCCCTCGTCGGCGTTGCAGACGATGTACTTCTGGTCCGCTTGAGCGTCGCGGACGGTCTTCCACTTGATGCCGGTGGGGAAGCCCGCACCGCCGCGACCGCGCAGGCCGGACTTGGTCACCGCCTCCACCGTCGCCGCCCCGCCGATTTCGATGGCCTTGGCCAGGCCGCGATAACCGCCGTTGGCCTTGTAGTCCGCCACCGACAATGGATCGACGATGCCGCAGCGGGCGAAGGTCAGGCGCGTCTGCCGTGCCAGGAAGGGATGCTCCTCCGGCCGGCCCACGCGCAGGGGATGGACGGCGCCCGTCAGCCAGCCGGCGGCGAACAGGCCGGGCACGTCCTGCGCCTGCACCGGGCCGTAGGCGACACGGCCCTGGGGCGTCTCCACCTCCACCATCGGTTCCAGCCAGAACATGCCGCGTGAGCCGGTACGCACGATAGCGACCGGGGCGCCCAGGGCCGCTGCCTGGGCCTGCACGGCGGCCACGACCTCATCGGCGCCCACGGCCAGGGCCGCCACGTCGCGCGGAATGAAGATGCGGTGCGTCATGATCCCGGGGTCCGTCATGCTGTCGCCCAATCGGCACGGGCCTCGTTCACGGCGGCGTCCAGCCGCTCGCGGGTCAGGCGCCCCAGGGGTCGGCCGTCGATCAGGGCCGCCGGGGCGCTGGCGCACAGGCCAAGGCAATAGACCGGCTCAATCGTCACTTGGCCATCCGCGGTGGTGCCGCCCCACTCCAGGCCCAGGCGGCGCAGCAGGCCTTCCGCCAGGGCGTGGCCGCCCATGGACTGGCAGGCCTCCGCCCGGCAGACCTTCACCACGTGCCGGCCGGCCGGCGCCTCGCGGAAATCATGGTAGAAGCTGACGATACCGTGGACATCCGCGCGCGACAGGTTCAGCGCGTCGGCCAGCAGAGGCACGGCGTCCTGGGGCACATGGCCGAATGCTTCCTGCAAGGCATGCAGTATCGGCAATGCAGGCCCTTCAAGATTCCGATGCGCCGCAATGACTTCCGCGGCCTTTTCGCGGTCCCAGGCGGTATGAGTTGTGGCAGACGTCACAGCAGAAGCCTCACTTCTTGGGCAAACTCCCTGTCATTAGAAGTTGGCTATCGCCCGGGCTTAATCAACGAAGCAGTTCCGTGTTGCGATAGAAAAGGTCTATCGATCTGGCCCGGTCCGGAACCGCCCGACCCGCCAGGTTTTTTGAAACCCTCTAGGACGCCCGAGGCCCGGACGCCCGTCATCGGGACGTGGATCATGCGTACGCGCTTGCTCTTTCTGACCTCAACCCTGCTGGGCCTGATGCTGACCGCCCCGATCGCGGTTCACGCCGCCTCGGTCGACAGTCCGTCCCCGGTGGGCGCGGCCCCGGCGGCCCCGCTGCCGGCCGATGTGGCGATGACGCAGGACGTGACCCAGTTGCTGCGCGACTGGTCGGTCATCAAGTATCAGATGCATGATGACAAGGCCCAAGCCGCCAAGATGCGCGACCTGCTGGCCCGCGCGGCCGACATCCAGGGCCGTTTTCCCGGCCGGGCGGAGCCGTTGATCACCACCGGCCTGATCCTGGGCAGCATCGCCGGGTATGAGCAGAACGCCGGCTCGCTGGAGCTGGTGCGCAAGGCCCGCGATCTGTTCGAGCAGGCGGACCAGATCGATCCCACCGCCCTGGACGCCGCCGCCGCCGTCAATCTGGGCTCCCTCTACTATCTGATGCCAGGCTTCCCCATCGGCTTCGGCAGTGACAGCAAGGCCCGCAAGTATCTGGAGCGTGGTGTGACGCTGAGCCCCAACGGCTTGGAGGCCAATTATTTCTATGGTGAATTCCTGGCGCAGCAGGGCGAGTACGAGCGCTCGGCCAAGGTGCTGACCCACGCGCTGGAGGCCCCGGTGTCGGTGGCCCAGCCGGTATGGGATGCCGGCCGCCGGGCAGAGGCCCGCGAACTGCTGACCAGCGTGCGCCAGAAGCTGGTGGCGCAGAGCTGAACCGCCGCCCCACAAGAGGTGTCGCTGGAAAGCCCCGGGATCGATCCCCGGGGCTTTTTGCTTTTCAACCCGTCACGGCGCCATGGGGGCGCCGAAGGTGCGCCCCACCTTCTTGGCTTCGGCGACCAGGGCGGCGGTCAGGGGCGTCATGGGGTCGCGATAGGGCACCACCAGGCCGATGTCATGCACCGCCGCCGGGTCGACGATGGGGATGGCCCGGATCTCCTCCGGGAAATGAAAGGCGGTGGTCAGCACCTCGGGCATAATGCTGGCCCATTTGCCGGTGCGGACGTGGGAGAACAGCACGATCATGGAATTGGATTCCAGGGTGGGGGCCGACGTGGCGCCGGCGATGGCCAGCAGCCGGTCGATGATGCGGCGGTTCTGCATGTCGGGCGTCAGCAGGCACAGCGGAACCTCCCCCACCTCGGACCAGCTGACCTGGGCGCGGTCGCCCAGCGGGCTGTCGCGGGAGATCAGCAGGCGGTATTGCTCGCGGTACAGCGGCACGGTGCGCACCCGGCCCAAGGGTTCGTTGTCCAGGTAGGTCAGGCCGGCATCGATCTCCAGCCCCTCCAGCAGGTGCAGGATCTCGATGGAGGTGCGCGACAGGACGGTGAAGCGCACGCCCGGGTGCCGCTCGCGATAGGGCGTGGTCAGGATGGGCACCATGGCCAGGGCGGTGGGGATGACGGCGATGCGCAGATGGCCGCTGAGGCCATGGCGCAGGGTCCGCACCTCCTGCCGCATCGCGCGGGCGTCGCCGACGATGCGCCGCGCCCAATCCAGCACCCGTTCCCCTTCCTGGGTCAGGCCCATGTAGCGGGCGCCGCGGTTGACCAGCAGCACGCCCAGCTGCTCCTCCAGCTGCTTCAAACCGGACGACAGGGTGGGCTGCGTCACGCCGCAGGCCTCCGCCGCGCGGCCAAAATGCTGCTCGCGGGCGAGCGCGATGAAAAATTCCAACTTGTCGATCATAGGCCGCCTGCCGCCTTCCCGTTGCCGGGGCCGTCGTTCCGGCCCCGGCATTGGCGCCCATGATCCGTGAAGAGGGTCCGTCGATACAAGACCGCGCGACAGAGAGAAGGTAGATTAACCCCACAGCATCGCAGAAAGGGCGCCCCGCCATGTTCGATCCGATCAGCTATGTGGGTTTCCATACCGACCTCAGCCTGTTGGCGCTGGTGGTCGGCATTATCCTGACCGCCGCCCTGTTCCGCAGCCGGGTGCCGTCGGCGCTGACGGCCCTGTACTTGGCGACGGCAGTGTTGACCGACATCACCGGCTTCGGCTTTCCCTTCACCGGCTTCCTGCCGTCGCACGGGGTAGGACTGCTGTCGCTGCTGATCCTGGCCCTGGCCACCGCCGCGCTGTACGCCTTCGCCCTGCGCGGGCCTTGGCGCTGGATCTATGCCGCCAGCCTGACGGCCAGCGTCTTCCTCCTGGCCTTCGTCGCCGTCGCCCAGTCCTTCCTGAAGGTGCCCGCCCTGCACGCGCTGGCGCCCACGGGCAGCGAGCCACCCTTTGGCGCGGCGGAGGGCGTGCTGCTGCTGCTGTTCGCGGTGGCGGGGTTCCTGGCCACCCGCCGTTTCCGCCCCACCCTGCGGACGACCGCCATCACCACCTGAATCCTATCGGATGCCCTCTGGACAGCGCCGCCGCCCGACGCCACGCTTATCGCATCCGTGCGGGAACCAGCGGAGGAGCGGCGGACGGTGCGGCGGTGGGCACGGGCAGGGTTGGGCATGCTGATGGGGGCCGCCCTGGGCGGCCCGCCGGCGCACGCGGCCACCCAAGGCGGCCCGCATGACACCCCCGCCGCCATCCTGACCGGCGACTGGCAAGGCACGCTGGACACGGGCCTGACCCGCCTGCGCCTGGTGTTCCACGTGGCGGCCACGCTGGCGGGCCCAACGGGCGCCGCGGGCGGCGGCGGCATCGGGCCGGACCTGGCCGGCACGCTGGACAGCGTCGACCAGCAGGTCATGGGCGTGCCCATACCCGGCATCGCCCGGAATGGTGATGCCGTCACCTTCGACATTCCCGCCGTGCTGGGCGGCTTCAGCGGCACATTGGCGCCGGATGGACAAAGCCTCATCGGCACCTGGACGCAAGGCCACCAAATCAGGCCGCTGACCCTGACCCGGCTGACCACGGCGCAAATCCTGGCGGAGCGGGCGCGGCCGCAACTGCCCCACCCGCCCTTCTCCTACCGGGCGGTCGAGGTCGCCTATCCCAATCCGGCGGCACCGGGCGTGCGGCTGGCCGGCACCCTGACCCTGCCACCGGGAAAAGGCCCCTTCCCCGCCGCCTTGCTGATCACCGGCTCCGGGCCGCAGGACCGGGACGAGACGATGGAGGGGCACAAGCCTTTCCTGGTATTGGCCGACGCGCTGACCCGCCGGGGCATCGCCGTGTTGCGGGTGGACGACCGCGGCGTGGCCCAGTCCACCGGCGATTTCGACGCGGCCACCACCCCCGATTTCGCCACCGACGCCGCCGCTGGCGTTGCCTTCCTGCGCACGCGGGCGGAGATCGACCCTGCCCGCATCGGCCTGATCGGCCACAGCGAGGGCGGCCTGATCGCCCCCATGGTGGCCAACCGCGATCCCGCTATCGCCTGGCTGGTGCTGATGGCTGGCCCGGGATTGCCGGGGGAGGACATCCTGTTGAGCCAGAAGCGGCTGATCGCCGGGGCCACGGGCGTGGGCGCCGCTGGCGCCGAGCGCCTGGTGGATCTGGACCGCCGCGAATACGCCATCCTGAAGGAGGAGCCGGATGCGGAACGGGCCCGTGCCCGCCTGCGCCTGCTGCTACAAGGGGGCGTCATCGGCGGCGACAACCGCATCGCCACCTCCGAAGACCTGATCGAGGCGGTGACCAAGCCCTGGTACCGCTGGTTCCTGACCTATGACCCCGCTCCGGCGCTGCGCACCCTGCGCCTGCCCGTGCTGGCCCTGGTGGGGTCCAAGGATTTGCAGGTGGCGGCGCGCGAAAACCTGCCGGCCCTGCGCACGGCCCTGGCCGACGACCCCTTGGCCGAGGTGCGTGAGGTGCCGGGCCTCAACCATTTGTTCCAGCCGGCCGACACCGGCGCACCCTCCGAATACGCCCGCATCCCCCAGACCATCGCCCCGCCGGTTCTGGAGCTGATCACCGACTGGGTGGCGGCCCACAGCGGAGCGAGGAAGCGGTGACGGCTCCCCTGCGTCCCGCCCACCCGCATGAACTGCCCACCCTGCAAGCGCTGGAGACCGCCGCCCGCCGGCGCTATGCCACCTGGCCGGGCCTGGCCTTCATCGCCGATCGCCCGCCCATCGCGCTGGAACGCCTGATGGCGGGCACTGTCTGGGTGGCCGACCGCGACGGGGCGCCCGCCGGCTTCATCCTGCTGCACCCCCAGGACGGGCAGCTGTACATCGCCAACATCTCCGTGGCGCCGGAGGCCGCCGGCCAGGGCATCGGCGCCGCCTTGCTGGCCCAGGCCCTGGATGACGCCCGCGCGCTGGGCGCCGGGGCCGTGACCCTGACCACCTTCAAGGCCCCGCCCTGGAACGGCCCCTGGTTCCGCCGCCAGGGCTATGCCCCCATGCCGACAGCGCGCATGGGCCCAAGCCTGCGCGCCACGCTGGAACGGCAGGCGGCTTTTCTCGATCCCTCGACGCGGGAGGTGTTGTGGCAACCTACAGCTTAACGTGCGAGGCTGCGAGAATTCATGCCGATTTCATTTAAAGCCTATTCATATGGATCGGAGCTATATTGTGCCTCGTCGCTATCGAACCCTCCTGGTCGCCTGGATGCTGCTCCACGGCCCCACCGTCTCCGCCACCGAAACCGCTTGCGCCAGTGCGGACAGCGAGCGGGAAAGGGTCGTTTGCAGCGACGCCACGCTATCGACACTGGCAAGAACGGTGGAAACCCTTTTCCAGAAAAACATCGCCGGGGTACCACCCGATGCGGCGCAACAATTGGCCCGCAATCATGAATATTGGTTGAATTATATCGAGCGTAAATGCGGTCCGGTCGCGCGGGCTATGAACGACGATCAGCATTATACGATCGACGATGAGGTCAAATGCCTGCGAGATAATTACAGGGGTGAGATAGATAGAAAAGACCCCATAACTGAATATATGAATGGTCACATGTTCTATTACATAAGCCGGATAGATATCAGACCGGACAAAGACTTCATATCGACACCACCTGAAAATAGATCGGAATTGTGCCGCGAGGCCGATACCGAAGAAGTCAGCCTGCCGCAATTGGTGGTGACCGATCCCCAAGATGCTCAAGCGAACACGCACATCCGTTCCTACGCCAGACTGAAAGACATCGAGGCGCAAATCGCCACGCCTGACATCCCTGCGGACGCTCCGGGCGCGTCGATGGATGAGGGCAATTGGACGAAGCTGATCGCCTATACCGACAGCCTGTTGGTACTCGATACCGCCACCTACGAGTACGGCCACGGCGCGGGAACGGCCGGAACCGGCAACCACAGCCACTTCTATCTGATGAAGGAAGGGCGGGAAATGCCGGCCAGCCGTGTTTTCCTGGCCGGCAGCCATTGGCAAGCCTTCCTCAGCCAACGGGCCTACGCGGAATTGAAGAAACGCGGCCGTGTTTCCTCTCCCCCTTATTTCGATACCATCAACAGCCCCAAGGAACTGAAAAAGATCATTGTGAAACCTGAAAACTGGCGCTTCGATGCCCAAGGCCTCACCCTCCTGTTCAACTACGACGACCTTCAGCCGGGCTTCGACAAGCTGACGACGGTCACCATTCCTTGGAATGAACTGCGCCCCTATCTGGTCAAGGACAGCCCGGTCTTGGACTTGGCACACGTGCCCGCCACCGAGCAGCCCTGAGGGAAATCGTGAACCGATAGAGACACGCACGGATGGGCGCCCCCTGCGCGCCACGCTGGAACAGCAGGCGGCGGCGGTGGACCCGGCGACACGCGAGGGGCTGTGGTGAGGGACGGCGTAGTGTGCGACACGGTGGGCGTGTTTTCTTGATCGAGGCGGCTCCCCCCTCGCGGGGAACCATGTTTCGCGCCGCAGACATTCCCGGCTATGTTGGCGGTCTGGGCCCGGAAGCCACCAACCCCCGCCACAGGATCCACAGGATATTGAACCGATGACGATCTGGTCCCACGTCGCGCGCTCCCGCCTAAGCGGGCTCCTGGCCCTGGCCGCCGTCGTGATGGCCCCGCTTCCGGTCACCGCCGCCGGCGCGTCCAACGAATATGCGGAGATCGACACGCGCGAGGCCGTCGACCTGGTAAAAACCCTGGCCGCGACGCAGGGCCATGAGAACGACGCGCTGGTCGCCACCATCCAGCGGCAGCCGCAGAAGTATCCGCCTGTGGTTTTCTTTCCCCTGGCGCAGCTCCTGTACCGGCAGGGCGATCTCGACGGCGCCATCTTCTGGCTGAACGCCGGCCGGCTGCGCGCCACCTTCGATGCCCGGCTGTGCACGGATCGGAGCGCCGGGGCCGGTGTCGGCGCCTTGATGGCGACGATGCCGCCGGAACTGCGCCGGGCGCAATTCGATGACACGGGCAAGCTCCGCGCCATAATGGAACGCGTGATCACATGGGATGAAACCACGCCCTACGACTATGATCACCGGTGGATCGCCCTGCACGGGCTGGGCGCCATGCGCCATGGCCTGGAGGCCGGTGACAACGGCCCGGCCCAGCCGCTAACCATCCCCAAAGACCAGTGGGACGCCGTCGCCCGGAAGAGCCGGGCGGAACTGCGCGAAGGCTTCGCCCTGGCCATCGACTCCGTGGAGAAAAACCGGCCGCCCCAACAGGCTGGCGCCCCCCAACCCGGCAAGCCGAACCCGTAGGGTGTGATCGGTCCAAAAGCGGCGGCAGGCGCGGCGGCGGGCCTGGGGCCTTGCACAAATCCTGCTGGGGAAATGCGCGACCGGGGCAGGCTGAGCGCGGGTAGCGTGGCGATCATCCATCCGCCGCCCGAGCCGCCGCATGACCACCACCAACGCCCCCGACCGCCCCGCCCTCTGGCCTGCCGCCTTCCTGGCCGGTGCCTTCCTCTGCCTGGTGCTGATCCACGCCCTGCTGATCGGGGAGGCGCCCGTCGACGCCCTTTGCCTTCTGCTGCTGATGATCCTGTGGTGCGGGGTCACCCTGGCCGCGGTCTTCCTGTCCATCCGGGCGGGTCACCGGAACCAACCCCGGCGCGCCTGGTCGCTGGCGGTGCTGCCCCTGGCTTTCATGGTGACGGTGTTCCAGCCCAGGCTGGTCCTTGGGAAAGCCCGGACCCTGGGGGACCACCTGCATTTCGCCTTGGAACGCCGGGACTATCTGGCCCAGATCCGCGCCCTGCCCGATACCGGCGCACCCAAGCTGATGGTCGTCGGCTGGGGCGGCTTCATCGTCGCCTCCACCAGCCTGGTCTATGACGAGAGCGACGAGGTGACGCTACCGCCGGAGCGACGGTCAGCCACCTGGAAGGCGAGGGCTGAGCACACCGACTTGGCCTGCCCGTATGGTTATGAGGTCCGCACCCCGCTGGACAACCATTTCTACGCGGTGGGAGTCGCGTGCTAAGAGGCCTCGTGCCGCCGCTTATGGCCTCACGCACACTGCTCTCAACGCCGCCATCGCCGGCCCTAGGCCCGCAGTGGTGAGTGTCGGCGTCCAGCGTCGGCCTATACGGACGGCCAAGCGATGGGCCCTTTGCAGACGAGCCAGCAGAGTGGAATTGGGTGGCACCGGGAGATCCATACCGCCCATGCCGTCGTCGATACGCTGAGCCTGCCCCACAGGCACGAGCCGGCCGTCCAAACGCAAAGCCACAGCACAGGTCGCGGCACTGCAATCTGATTCCAGCCAGAGGCGCAACGGCTGATCCTCGCAAGAAATGGCCATGATGGACATCTCCAAGCTGTCACCACAGACGATGCCAGCCTTGGCCAGACCCATCGACCAGCGACAAGCGTCGGCCGCCTGGGCCGGTGGTATCAGGGCGACAGCCAACACCCCGCCCACCAGCCCCACCCGCATGGCCACCCTCACGCCCACAGCAGCAGCGGTCCCGCCACGCCCATGGCCAGGCCCGCCAAACGCGGCGCCAGGCGCAGCCCGCTGCGCTCCGCCAGCCGCGACAGGCCGACACCGGCCAGATGCAGGACGGCGGAGGCGGTGACGAAGCCCAGGCCGTAGCTCAGGCCGTCGGCATCCGCCGGCATCTCCACGCCATGGGCGGCGCCATGGCAGAAGGCGAAGGTGGCGATCAGGGCGGCACCGGCCGCCAGCGGCAGGCGGGCGCCGAAGGCGGTCAGCCAACCCAGGGCCACCACCGACAGGACGATGCCCCCCTCCACACCCGGCACCGCCAATCCATTGGCGCCGGCGACGGCCCCCGCCACCAGCAGGGCCAGGAAGGCCAGGGGCCACAGCCAGACGGCACGGTCCCCCTGTCCCCCCTTGGCTTGCTGTCCCGCCCACAGGCCCACCGCCGTCATGGCGGCCAGATGGTCCAATCCGCCAAAGGGATGGGCCAGGCCGTCGGTGAAGCCGTGGGTGTGGCCGGGCATGCCGGGGTGGGCCAAGGCGGCGGCGGGCACCAGCGCGAGGGCGGTGGCCAGGGCGGGCAGGGCGAAGCGGCGAAGGGTCATGGTTGGGTCCCCTGTTGTATTCGGTTCGTGAAACTCAGGCGGCCAGGCCGCCGGCGCGCTCGATGAAGCGGACGACGGTGTCCAGCCCTTGCGCCGTCTTCAGGTTGGTGAAGACGTAGGGGCGTTCACCCCGCATGCGCTTGGTGTCGCTGTCCATCACCTCCAGGCTGGCGCCCACCAGGGGGGCCAGGTCGATCTTGTTGATCACCAGCAGGTCGGAGCGGGTGATGCCCGGCCCGCCCTTGCGCGGGATCTTCTCCCCCGCTGCCACGTCGATGACGTAGATGGTGATGTCGGCCAGTTCCGGGCTGAAGGTGGCGGCCAAATTGTCGCCGCCGGATTCGATGAGGATGACGTCCAATCCGGGGAACTTGGCGTTCATCTGATCGACCGCCGCCAGGTTGATGGAGGCGTCCTCTCGGATGGCGGTGTGGGGGCAGCCGCCCGTCTCCACCCCCAGGATGCGCTCAGGATCGAGGGCGCCGACGCGCGTCAGGATCAGCGCGTCCTCCTTGGTGTAGATGTCGTTGGTGATGGCGACGATGTTGTAGATGTCGCGGAAACGCTTGCACAGCGCCTCCATCAGCGCCGTCTTGCCGGAACCGACGGGGCCGCCGATCCCCACGCGCAAGGGGCCGTGGGGGGACGTGCCGACAGGGGAAGCGGTCATGAGCGGAACAACCTCGTATATTGCGTCTCGTGGTTCATGGAGGCGATGTCGGCCACCCAGGCCGCCCCGCCCAGATCATCCAGGGTGGTGGCCGCCGCGTGCCCGGCCGTGGTCCGCACCAGCGGCTCCAGGCGGGCCAGCGCCCGCTGCCCATCCGTCTGGCCCAGCGGCACCAGGCGCAGGGCCGCCGACACCAGGTTGCCGACGAAGCCATGCAGATAGCCCAGCAGCGTGGCGCCCAGGCTGAGGCCATGGCCGGCGGCCACCGCACCCACCGCCACGGGATAGGCGAGGTCCGCACCCCCCTGGCGCAGGCGGTCCACCGCCGCGCACGGCCAGGCGGCGGCGATGGCGACGGCGAAGGCCCGCCCCTGGGACAGGGTTTCCAGCCGCCGTTCCGCCGTGGGCGTCAGGGCAGCGGCAAGATCGGCGACCGCCGCCAGCGCCGGCCAGTCCCCGGCCGCCGAAGCCCGCCAGGCCGCCGCCGCCAGCACGGCGTCGTTCCAGCCGGACCCCAGGCTCAGCAGATCATCCAGCCAGCCGACCAGGGCGTCCACCGTCCGGATGGTGCCGTCCTCCACCCCCCATTCCAGGCCATGGCTGTAGGAGAAGGCGCCCACCGGGAAGGACGCGGTCAGCCAGGTCATGAGGCGGTAGACGCCGCCCGCGTCGGCCAGCGGAGCATCCTCAGCCATGGCTGTGCCCGTGGGAATGATCATGCCCATGGTCATGCCCATGGGCATGATCGTGCGTATGGCCATGACCATGCCCGCCGCCGGCCGGGCTGTCGCCATAGGCCCCACCCTCGGGATCGAAGGGGGCGGAGACGGGGGTGACGATGGCCCCCAGGCCGGTCAGCATGTCGGCCAGCACGTGGTCGGCGCGGATGCGCAGCCGGTCGCCGCGCAGCTCCGCCGGGATGTGGCGGTTACCGATGTGCCAGGCCATGCGCAACAGGTCGCCGATGGCCTCGCACCGCACTTCGATCAGATCTTCCGGCGCCGCCTTCACCGCCACGATGCCGCCACCGGTCAGCACCAGGCCGTCGCCGTCGCGGATATGGCGGGGGGTGGGCAGGTCCAGCATCACCGCCCCCTGCCCATCGTCCCGCTCCAGCCGCAGCCGGCGGCGGCTGCGGTGGTCGAAGTCCAGCGTCACCGTGCCGGCTTGCTTGGCCGTGTCCCAGTGGCCGGCGGGCAGGACGATGTGGGCCTTGGGCACGCCAGCCGGGGGGGGCATGTCACTCACGTCGGGCATCCTTCAGAACAGGAAATAGCGCTGCGCCATAGGCAGCACGTCGGCGGGCTCGCAGGTGACGATCTGGCCGTCCACCCGCACCTCATAGGTTTCCGGGTCCACCTCCACCACCGGGGTGGCATGGTTGTGCACCATGGCGGCCTTGCCGATGCCGCCCCGGGTGTTGGTGACGGCCAGCAACGTCTTTTCCAGGCCCAGGCGCTGGCCCAAGCCATCATCCAGGGCCGCCTGCGAGACGAAGGTGACGGCGGAGCGCCGCACCGCCTTGCCATAGGCGCCGAACATGGGGCGGTAGTGCACGGGCTGGGGCGTGGGGATGCTGGCGTTGGGGTCGCCCATGGGGGCGGCCACGATGGTGCCCATCTTCAGCACCAGGTCGGGCTTCACCCCAAAGAAGGCTGGCGACCACAGTACCAGGTCGGCCAGCTTGCCCTTGGCGATGGATCCCACATGCGCGCTCATGCCATGGGCGATGGCGGGGTTGATGGTGATCTTGGCGATGTAGCGTTTCACCCGGGCGTTGTCGTTCTCGCCCGTCTCCTCGGGCAGCCGGCCGCGCTGCACCTTCATCTTGTGCGCCGTCTGCCAGGTGCGGATCAGCACCTCGCCCACCCTGCCCATGGCCTGGCTGTCGGAGGAGATGATGGAGAGGGCGCCCAGATCGTGCAGCACATCCTCCGCCGCGATGGTCTCGCGCCGGATGCGGCTTTCGGCGAAGGCCACGTCCTCCGGAATGTTGGGGTCCAGGTGATGGCAGACCATGAGCATGTCCAGATGCTCATCCACCGTGTTCACCGTGTAAGGCCGCGTGGGGTTGGTGGAGGACGGGATGACGTTGGCCAGGCCGCAGACCTTGATGATGTCCGGCGCGTGGCCGCCGCCCGCCCCCTCGGTATGATAGGCGTGGATGGTGCGGCCCTTGAAGGCGGCGATGGTGTCCTCCACGAACCCGGACTCGTTCAGGGTGTCGGAATGGATCATCACCTGCACGTCGAAACGGTCGCCCACGTCCAGGCAGGTGTCGATGGTGGCCGGCGTGGTGCCCCAGTCCTCGTGCAACTTCAGCGCGGCGGCCCCCGCCCGCACCTGTTCCTCCAGTGCCGCGGGCAGGGCGGCGTTGCCCTTGCCGGCGAAGGCCAGGTTCATGGGGAAGGCTTCCGCCGCCTCGATCATGCGGGCCAGGTGCCAGGGGCCGGGCGTGCAGGTGGTGGCGTTGGTGCCGGTGGCCGGGCCGGTGCCGCCGCCCAGCATCGTCGTGACGCCGGACATCAGCGCCTCCTCGATCTGCTGCGGGCAGATGAAGTGGATATGGGTGTCGATGGCGCCGGCCGTGAGGATCTTGCCCTCGCCGGCGATGACCTCCGTACCGGGGCCGACGATGATGTCCACCCCGGGCTGGACATCGGGGTTGCCAGCCTTGCCGATATGGTGGACGCGGCCGTCGCGCAGGCCCACGTCGGCCTTGACGATGCCCCAGTGGTCGATGATCAGGGCGTTGGTGATGACGGTGTCCACCGCCCCTTGGGCACGGGTCGCCTGCGACTGGCCCATGCCGTCGCGGATGACCTTGCCGCCGCCGAACTTCACCTCCTCGCCATAGGTGGTCAGGTCCTTCTCCACCTCAACGATCAGGTCGGTGTCGGCCAGGCGCACCCGGTCGCCCACGGTGGGGCCGAACATGTCCGCGTACGCGGCGCGGCTGATCTTCACGGCCATCAGTTGCCCCCCCTTGTCGTCTGAACGGCCAACGGACCAGACACCTTCGCATTGAAGCCGTAAACCGTCCGCGCGCCGCGATAGGGCACCAGGGTGACGGTGCGGGTCTGTCCCGGCTCGAACCGCACGGCCGTGCCGGCGGGGATGTCCAGCCGGCGGCCGTAGGCCTGTTCCCGGTCGAAGCTCAAGCCCGCGTTGGTCTCGAAGAAATGGAAATGGCTGCCCACCTGGATGGGGCGGTCGCCGGTGTTGGCCACGTCCAGCGTCACCGTGGGCAGGCCGGCGTTCAGCTCGATCTCGCCCTCAGGCGTGAAGATCTGTCCCGGGATCAGGGTCATGGGCGCGCCTCAGCGGATCGGGTTATGGACGGTGACCAGCTTCACCCCGTCGGGGAAAGTGGCCTCCACCTGCACGTCGTGGATCATCTCGGCGATGCCCTCCATCACCTGGTGGCGGCCCACCACATGGGCGCCCTGGTCCATCAGGTCGGCCACCGGGCGGCCGTCGCGCGCACCCTCGACCACGAAATCGGTGATCAGGGCGATGGCCTCGGGATGGTTCAGCTTCACGCCCCGTTCCAGGCGGCGGCGCGCCACCATGGCGGCCATGGCGATCAGCAGCTTGTCCTTCTCACGCGGGGTCAGGTTCATGGATGCTCCCTCAACAACGCCAGACGCGCGGCACCGGCAGCCCGCGCAAATGTTCGATCATGGGCGCCAGCGCCCGCAGCAGGGCCTGGCCGTCGCGGGCCACCAGGCGCAGGGCCAGCAGGCCGTTCCAGGCGCTGGCCCCGGCCTTGACACCGTCCGTCCGGGGCAGCACCGCGCGCACCGCCTCAACCCTCGCCTCCGCGTCCGGCGCCACGTAGAGGCAGGACGCGGTGGCGCAGGCCCCGCCGGCCACGGCGGCGCGGGCCAGCTGGGCGTCGATATCGCCCGCCAGCCGCACGGCATCGGCATAGACCAGGCGCCCGCCCCGGCGGATGCGCCATTCATCCCGGAACAGGCCGTGCGTCACCCGCTCCCCCCGCGCGGTACGGCCGAAGACCATGGCCTCCGCCGCCAGCAGGGTGGCGCCGTCCGCCATGTCCACCTCCAGCCGGCGGCACAGCCGCGCGCCGTCGAACAGGATGGTTTCCTGGGGCAGCCAGTCCAGCCGGCCGGCGACGCTGAGACGGTTCAGCACCCGGGCCTCTCCGGCGCTGGCACGGTAGACCTTCTCGGCGGCCTGCGTGGTGACGGTGGCGCGGGCGCCAGCGGCCACCAAGACCTCCGTCTCCAGCACGTCGCCGCCGGTCAAGCCGCCGCCGGTGTTGATCAGCACGCCTTCCAGATCCGGCCCTTTGGGCAGGCGCAGGCGGGCGGATCCCGACTGGTACAGCCGGTCCAGGCGGGTGACGCCATGCTCATCCGCCTTCACGCCCAGGATGACGCGACCCTGCAGGCGCTGCATCCGGGTGGCCGGTGGGGCGGTGTCCACGGGCAGGGCGCCGGCGGCGTCAGGCATGACACCCACCGTTCCCTGTCCATCCGTCGTCCCGCCGCATCATCCCCAGGCCACCCTTGCCGCTTCGCCGGCCCGGCGATCGCAACCGCCATGCCAGATATTAACCATTCGGGCCAGCATGGCACGGCTGTGCCTCTGGGCAAAGGCCATCGCCCAGAATTTGGGCGCCCGCCGATGTGCGCTCAAAAGATAGGCAGGCCCCATACGTCATTTGACGTACTCGGTATGGCCTTCGGCCCCCTCAGACGCCGGGCGCCGGCATCCGCCGGCTCGGCTTGTCCTCACTTTCCCGTCCGCTACGCTCCCCGGAAAGTTCCGGCGGCCCCGGTCGGGGCCTAAGGGCGCGGGCCCCCTCACAGCAGCGCGTCGGGATGGCTGGCGGCCAGCTGGCCGCGCACCCGGGGCACCAGGAAATCGGACAATGACTGCACCTTGGCCGGCAGCATGGTGCGATGGGGATAGACGATGGCCAGTTGCACCGGCTCCGGCGGGTGGTCGGGCAGGACGATCTCCAACGCGCCGGACTTGACCTCATCCGCCACCTCCCACAAGGGCTTGAGGGCGATGCCCTGGCCATCCAGGGCCCAGCGGGTCAGCACGTCGCCATCGTCGGCGTCCATGGGGCCGGCGATGGCCAGCTTGGTGGCCTTGCCCTCGCCCGTCCCGCCATCGCCTTTGGCGGGCGAGGTCAGGGTCCACCGGTATTGCTGGGTGCCGGGGAAGCGCAGCAACAGGCAGTCATGCTCCAGCAGGTCGGACGGCGCCTTGGGCCGGCCGCGCGCTTCCAGATAGCGGGGGGCCGCCACCAGCACCCGGCGCAGGTCGGCGATCTTGCGCACGACGAAGCTGCTGTCCTTCAGCGTGGCCATGCGGATGGCCATGTCCACGGACTCGCGCAGCAGGTCCAGCAGATGGTCGGACAGGCGCAGGCGCACATCCACCATGGGGTTGGCGGCGCGGAACTCCGGCACCAGCGGCCCCAGCACCCGCCGGCCAAAGCCCAGGGGTGCCGTCACCCGCACGCTGCCCGAGGGGGCGCCGCCCTCCGCCGCGATGCTGCTGTGCGCCCGTTCCACCGCCTCCAGCACCTCCAGGCAATGCTGGTAGAAGACCTGGCCGGTCTCGGTCGCCTGCAGCTGGCGGGTGGTGCGGTTCAGCAGCCGGGCGCCCAAATGCGCCTCCAACTGCTGGATGCGGTGGCTGACCAGGGCCGGCGACATGCGCAGGTTCCGCCCGGCCGCCGACAGGCTGCCCAGGTCCACCACCCGCACGAACACCCGCATGTTTTCCAGCAGGGCCATCACCCCATCCCCCCAATGGTCGCCCCAAATCCAGAGGGGCGCCGCCCTCTATGCAAAGCGGAGGCCGCCGACACCAGCCAGCCCTGACGTCCGTCAGACATCCGGCCAAGTCTCCGCTGCCCAGTCGCGGGCCGTATGAACGATGCGCAAAATCACCAGAGCCTCGCCACCCGCCGGGTCGGCGACAAATTTGTAGGCGATGATATAGGGCAGGTCCGTCACCACCTTTTCATAGGTGCCGGTGACCCGTCCCTTGCGGCCCAACGCCCGTTGCCCGAGGGCGTTGCCGGTGGTGCGGATCGCGGCCGCCACCCTGCGCGCGGCCTGGGGGTTGTTCTGCGCGATATAGCGGACGATTCCGATCAACTCGTCCAGGGCGTCCCTGGACCAGACGACCGGCCGCTTCAACCCTGGCCCCGTGCCACGGCCTCAATCGCCGCGTCCAACTCATCCATCGCCTGGTCGTGCGGCACCAAGCGCCCCGCCTCGATATCCGCCAAGCCGCGCTGTATGCCCTCAACCAGCGCGATTTCGCGCGCCACATAGTCGGCGATGGCCTCCGCCGCCAGGTAGGAGCGGGTGCGATTGGTCTGCGCGGAAAGGGCCGCAAGCTGGTCCTTGACCTCGGGCTTCAGCCGGACGGTCAACGTCGTGCTGTTGGACATCAAAGCCCCTCCTCAGAAATATAGACACTGCGGTGTTCGGATGTACACATCCTCGCACAAGCCCGCCTAGATCACCACAGAATCCCGATCATGCGCCCGCCGGCCCTGGATGTAGGTGGCGCGCACGGCGCGGTCGTCGCCCAAGGTCATCAGCAGGAACAGCTCCTCCTCCAAATCGCCTTGGATGGCCTCGCGGCGGTGGGCCATGGCGGGGGTGGATGAGGGGTCCAGCACCACAAGGTCGGCGTAGCGGCCGGGGGCGATCTGGCCGATGTCGTCGGACAGCCCCAGGGCCGCCGCGTTGCCCCGGGTCATGAGGTCGAAGGCGGCCAGCGCCGGCCAGCTTTGGCCGCGCAGTTGCAGGACCTTGTACCCCTCCCCCGCCGTTTGCAGCAGGGAATAGCTGGTGCCGCCGCCCACGTCCGTCGCCAGGGCCATACGCACCGGCCGGGCAGGGTTTTCCAGGGCGGCGTGGTCGAACAGGCCGCTGCCGATGAACAGGTTGCTGGTGGGGCAGAACACGGCGATGGACGCCGTCTCATGCATCCGCGCCATTTCCCGCTCGCTCAGATGGATGCAATGGCCGAACAGGGAACGGTCGCCCAGCAGGCCGAAGCGGTCATAGACGTCCAGATAGTCCCGGGCCTTGGGGTAGAGGCGGGCCACCTCGCGGATCTCCTCAAGATTTTCCGACAGGTGGGTCTGCATGTAGACGCCGGGGTGTTCGCGCAGCAGGGCGCCCGCCGCCTCCAACTGCCCGGGCGTGGAGGTGATGGCGAAGCGGGGGGTGACGGCATAGCGCTGACGGCCCACGCCGTGCCAGGCGCCGATCAGCGCCTTGGAATGGTCGTAGCTGGTCTGCGCGGTGTCGGTCAGGGCGGTGGGCGCGTTGCGATCCATCATCACCTTGCCCGCCACTAGGCCCACGCCGCGCCCCTCCGCCTCATGGAACAGGGCCTGGACGGAACCGGGGTGGACGCTGCCGTAGACCACGGCGCTGGTGGTGCCGTTGCGCGCCAGTTCATCCAGGAAGAAACGGGCGTTGCGGGCGGCGTGCGCGTGGTCGGCGTACCGCTGTTCCGCGATGAAGGTGTACTTCTCCAGCCAATCCAGCAGCTGCGCGCCGTAGGAGGCAATGACCTGGGTTTGCGGAAAGTGGATATGGGTGTCGATGAAGCCCGGCAGGATCAGGCTGTCGGGGTAATGCTCCACGCTCATGCCCACCGGCAGGGTGGACAGCAGCGCCGCCGCCTCCCCCACCGCCGTGATGCGGCCATCGCTCACCACCACCAGGCCATCGGCGATGTAGGTGTAGCTGTCGCGGTCGCCCGGGGCCTCGGGTGCCCGCAGGAAGGTCAGGATCCGGCCGCGCAGGGCGGTGGTGCCGGGGGTGAAAGCCATGAGAATTATCCTGGTTACGGGCCCAAACTATGGGAGGGTCGCCGACGCCATGTGGGGGTCGGCGGCGCTGGCGGACCAGGCGGCCAGGATGGCCCGCTCCGCCGGCGTGATCAGGGTGACGTTGCCGGGCGGCATGGCGCTGCTGAGCGCGGCCTGGCGCCGGATATCGGCGGCATGGCGCAGGATATCGCCAGGATTGTCAAGGATGACGCCATGCGGCGGGGCGTTGATGCCGTCCCACACCGGGGCCGCCGTGTGGCACATGCCGCAACGGTTCATCACCACCTCCTGCGCCTGGGCGAAAGTGACGGCGGGCGGGGTGGCGCTGGCGGCGGGGCCACCGTCGGCGGAGCCTTGCGCGCTGAGCCATGCGGCCAGCAGGACACCGGCGGCGGCCACCCCCCAGGCCCACCACGGCACCGGCTTGCCAGCGTGCTTGGTATTGAAGAAATGGCGGATGACGGCGCCCACCACCAGAACCACAGCGAAAATCACCCAGTTGTAGCGGGTGGCGTAGGTCAGCGGATAATGGTTCCCGGCCATCAGGAAGACCACCGGCAGGGTCAGATAGTTGTTGTGCATGGAGCGCTGCTTGGCGGCCTTGCCCAGCGACGGGTCCGGCGTGCCGCCGGCCAGCAAGGTCGCCACCGCCTTGCGCTGGTTGGGGATGATCAGCAGGAAGACGTTGGCCACCATCATGGTGCCGATCAGCGCGCCCATCTGCAGCATGGCGCCGCGCGGGCTGAAGACGTGCGTCGTGCCCCAGCAGGCCGCCACCAGGAAGACGAAGCCGACGCCCGCCAGGGCGCCGTTGTGCCGACCCAGGGGCGAGCGGCACAGCAGGTCATAGACGATCCAGCCGGCGGCCAGCAGGCCGACGCTGAGACCGATGGCCTGCCCCTGGCTGAGCGCCATGACCGACTGGTCGATCAGCAGCAGGTCGGCCCCCCGGTAGTACAGCACCACCAGCAGGAAAAAGCCGCTGAGCCAGGTGGTGTAGGCCTCCCACTTGAACCAGGTGAGGTCGGCCGGCATCTGGCCGGGGGCCACCAGGTATTTCACCATGTTGTAGAAGCCGCCGCCGTGGACCTGCCACGCCTCCCCCTGCACCCCCTGTGGCAGGTGGGGCCGCTGGCGCAGGCTGGCGTCCAAGGCCATGAAGTAGAAGGAGGATCCGATCCAGGCCACGGCCGCCACGATGTGCAGCCAGCGCGCCGCCAAGTTGACCCATTCCCAGAAAATGAACTCCATGGCGCCCCGCTGTTCCCGGCCAAAGTGTGATCGGCGCGGGCGGCATCGCCGGCGGCGTGAATCACACGACAAACAATTAAGTTTTCGCAACCGCACAAGGCTACGGGCCACGGGGCCTGTGCGCCAGCGTCCCCGTATCGGCAACACCTTCAAAAACCACTTTAAAGCGGATTCAGCGCGCCGCCACGGCCGCCGCGATCAACGCCACCGCCCGGTCCACTTCCGCATCCGTCGTGCCCCGGCCCAGACCGAAGCGCAGGCCGCCGAAGGCGGCGGTGGCGTCTAGGCCCATGGCCGTCAGCACGTGGGACGGCTGGCCGGCGGCCGAGCGGCAGGCGGACCCGGTGGACAGGGCGAGATCGGGCAGGTCCAGCAGCAGGTCGGCCGCGTCCACGCCCGGCAAGGTGACGTTGAGGCAGCCGGGCAAGCCTTCCGCCGGGCCGTTGCGCACGATGCCGGGGACGGCCTGGACCAACCCCGCCCACAGCCGCGCGGTCAGCGCCGCCAAGCGCGCGGCATCGGCCGCCCGTCGTTCCAGCACCAGCTGGGCGGCCTCGGCGAAGCCGACGATCAGGGCGGTGGGCGGCGTGCCCCAGGACCAGGGCGTGGCCGGCGCCAGCCCGGCCCGCGCCACCAGGGCGCCCACGCCCTGCGGCCCATAGAGCTTATGGGCCGACAGCGTGATCATATCGGGGCCGGAACGATCCTTGCCACCCAGGGGCAATGCCCCCGTCGCCACCCGCTGCACCCCGTCGCAGTGCCACAGCGCGCCATGGCGGCGGCAGAGGTCGGCCACCGCCGCCAGCGGCTGGAGGCTGCCGACCTCGTTGTTCGCCGCCATGAGCAACAGCACGGCCGGGCGGCCGGCTTCCGCCAAGGCGCGCTCCAGCGCGTCCAGCCGGATCACGCCCTGGCCATCCACCGGCACCCAGGCGACATGGCGCCCGGCGGCCCGCAGGCCTTCCACCTGGCGCAGCACGCTGTCATGCTCGATGGATGACACCAGAAGGGGCGCGTCCGCCGGCGCCAGGCCGGCCAAGGCCAGGCGGTTGGCCTCGCTGGCACTGGGGGTGAAGGTGACGGCGGCGTCCGGCGGCGCGTCCACCAGGGCGGCGACGGCGCGGGCGGCCTGGGTGATGGCGCGGGCGGCGGCGCGGCCGGGATGGTGGTGGGCGGATTGGGCGTTGCCCGCATGGTCGGCCTGGAACCAGGGCAGCATGGCCGCCAGCACCTGGGCATCCAGCGGCGTGCTGGCCAGGTGGTCCAGGTAGATCACCGGTCGGTGACCCCGGATGTGTCGCCCATCATCACCGTGGTCTCCGGCGCGCGGCGCATCAGCGCCACCAGCACCTCGGCCGTCGTCAGGGCGGCGATGACCTCCGGCCGCTTGTCGCCGGACAGGCCGGCGCCAATGGGGCAGACCAGGCGCCTCAGGTGGGCGGGATCCAAGCCCTGCGCCTGATACCAGCGGGAGAAGCGCTGGCGCTTGGTGTGCGAACCGATCAGGCCGACATAGGCCGCCCCCGTCCGCTGCAGGGCCTGGGCGGTGATGGCGAAATCCAGGTCATGGTTATGGGTCATGACCAGATAGCCGGAGGTGGGCGGGGCCAGCGCCACCTGGGCCGGCAGATCGGTCGCGATCCGGATGTCCGCGTCCGCCGGCGGGTCGGGCGGGAATTCCGACGCGCGGCTGTCCAGCCACACCAGGCGCAGCGGCAGGGGCGCCACCGCCCGGGCCACGGCCTTGCCGACATGGCCGGCGCCGAACAGCATCAGCCAGGGCTGGCCGGCCAGCGCCGTCGTTTCCGCCGCGCGCAGATGGTGCAGCACCGCCTCATCCACCCGCTCCACCATCAGCACGACATGGCCGCCGCAGCACTGGCCCACCGCCGGGCCCAAGGGCACATCCAGCCGCACGGGGCCGCCACCCTCCACCAACAGGCGGCGGGCGGTTTCCAGGCCCAGATGTTCCAGCCGGCCGCCGCCCACCGTGCCTACTTGCCAATCCGCCCCCACCGCCATGCTGGCGCCGGCCTCCCGCGGGGTGGAGCCGCGCGCCTCCGCCACCGTGACCAGGGCCACGGGGTCGCCCAGGGCGACGCGGGCGGCCAGGGTGGCGGACAGGGGCGCGCTGCTGGGGGAAATCAAACTGGTCATGCGCCATCCTCACATCCGGCGGCGCGGGCGCGCAGGCGGTCTATGGTCATCAGCACCCGCTCCGGCGTGGCCGGGGCGTCCAGTTGCGGGCACAGCCTGTGGTCGGCCACGCTGGCCACGGCGTCGGACAGGGCGTGCAGCACGGCGATGCCCAGCATCAGCGGCGGCTCCCCCACCGCCTTGCTGCGGTGGATGGTGTCCTCCACATTCGGGCTGTTGCGCATCAGGCGGACGTTGAACTGGCGCGGGCGGTCACCGCAGGCCGGGATCTTGTAGGTGCTGGGGGCATGGGTGCGCAGGCGGCCCTGGGCGTCCCACCACAGCTCCTCCGTCGTCAGCCAGCCCATGCCCTGGATGAATCCACCCTCCACCTGCCCCTTGTCCAGGGCGGGGTTCAGGCTGTCGCCACAGTCGTGCAGGATGTCGACGCGGTCCACGACATACTCGCCGGTCAGCGTATCCACCGTCACCTCGGCCACCGCGGCACCATAGGCGTAGTAGAGGAAGGGGCGGCCCTGGCCCTTGGCCCGGTCCCAGTGGATCTTGGGCGTCTTGTAATAGCCGGTGGCGGACAGGGAGATGCGGCCCATATAGGCGGCCTTCACCACATCCTTGAATGCCACCAGCTGGCCGCCCACGGCCACGCCATCGGCGGTGAACGCCACCGCACTCGCGTCCACGCCCCAATGTCCGGCGGCGAATTCCACCAGCCGGGCCTTCAGCGCGCGGGCCGCGTTCTGCGCCGCCTTGCCATTGATGTCGGACCCGGAGGAGGCCGCCGTGGCCGAGGTGTTGGGCACCTTGCCCGTGGTGGTGGCGGTGATGCGGATGCGGCCGATATCCACTTGGAACTCATCCGCCACCACCTGGGCCACCTTGGTGTTGAGGCCCTGGCCCATTTCCGTCCCGCCATGGTTCAGGTGGATGGAGCCGTCGGTGTAGATGTGGATCAGCGCCCCGCCCTGGTTGTAGGGCGTGAAGGTGAAGGAGATGCCGAACTTCACCGGCGTCAGGGCCAGGCCCTTTTTCAGGTAGGGGTTTGCACCGTTGAAGGCGCGGATGGCCTGGCGCCGGGTCCGGTAGTCGGACCATGCCTCCAGCTCCTCCACCAGGGGGCCGATGATGTTGTCCTCCACCGTCTGGTGGTAGGGCGTCACGTTGCGGTCGGTGGTGCCGTAGAAGTTCAGCTTGCGCACGTCCAGGGGGTCCTGGCCGGTGGCGAACGCCACCTCCTCCACCACCCGTTCGGCCGCCACCATGCCCTGCGGCCCGCCGAATCCCCGGAAGGCGGTGTTGGACACCGTGTTGGTCTTCAGCGGTAGCGACGCCATACGGGCGTTGCCGTAGAAATAGCAGTTGTCGGCATGGAACAGGGCGCGGTCGGTCACCGGCCCCGACAGGTCGGCCGCGAAGCCGCAACGGGCGGCGAACAGCATGTCGGTGCCCAGGATGCGCCCCTGGTCATCGAAGCCCACCTGATAGTCGACCTCGAAATCATGCCGCTTGCCGGTGATGCGGAAATCATCGTCCCGGTCGGGGCGCAGCTTGGCGGCGCGGCCGGTCTTTTTGGCGACCAGGGCGGCACAGGCGGCGAACAGGTTGGCCTGCGTCTCCTTGCCGCCGAAGCCGCCGCCCATGCGCCGGACCTCCACCGTCACCGCCCCGGCCGGGATGTCCAGCACATGGGCGACGATGTGCTGCACCTCGCTGGGGTGCTGGGTGGAGACGTGGACCAGCACGTCCTCATCCTCACCGGGGATGGCCAAGGCGATCTGGCTTTCCAGGTAGAAATGCTCCTGCCCGCCGATGGTGAGGCGGCCGGACAGGGTGCGGGGGGCGGCCTTCAGCGCGGCTTCCGCATCCCCTAAGCGCAGGGTCATGGGCGGGGTCACCAGGGTGCCGGGATCGCGGGCACCGGCGATGTCCAGCACGGCCGGCAGAGCCTCATACTCCACCCTGGCCAGCTGGGCAGCGCGGCGGGCCTGGTCACGGGTTTCGGCCGCCACGGCGAACAGGGGATGGCCGTGGTACTGCACCAGATCGGTGGCGAACAGCGGCTCGTCATGGCGCTGACCGGCGCCGATATCGTTGACGCCGGGGATATCGACAGTAGTCAGCACCGCCACCACGCCCGGAGCGGCACGTACCGCCGCCAGGTCCATGGACAGGACGCGGGCATGGGCGCGGGATGCCAGGCCCAGCTGTACATGCAGCAGGCCGGCGGGCTCGGCGATGTCGTCGATATACAGCGCCTCACCGCTCACATGCTTGTGGGCGCTTTCGTGCCGGCGGCTGTCATGCACGGCGCCGTCGATGCGCCGGGCGGCGGCCGGGATGTCGATGGGGTTCCTATCAGGCATGGGCCACCCCCAGCCTTGCGATGTCGCAACCGTGGGCGCGCTGGGCCAGCACGCGGGTGGCCGGGGCGTCAGGCGCCGTCTCCGCCTGGAATTTCAGCAGCAGGTTGCCAGCCACCGTCAGGCGATAGGCCGCACTGGCGCGCCAATCGCTGAGCGGCGCGAAGTCCCGGGCCAAGGCCGCCTTGGCATCGCGCGCGGCGGCCGCGTCCCACGGGCGCCCCAGCAAGGCCGCCTCCGCCGCGTCGGCGCGTTTCGGCGTGCCCGCCATGCCGCCATAGGCCAGGCGGGCGCGGGTGACAATTCCGGCGCCATCCACCGTCACCAGGAAGCAGGCGCACAATGCTGAGATGTCCTGGTCGAAGCGCTTGGAGATTTTGTAGGCGGCGAACAGGTCGCCGGGCCCCGGCTTGGGCACCGTCACGCTTTCAACGAATTCGCCCGGCCGCCGGTCCTGCCTGCCATAGGCCAGGAAATAGTCCTGCAGCGCCAGCGTGCGCCGCTCCCGCCCCCGGCGCAGGGTGAGAGTGGCGCCCAGGGCGATCAGCGCCGGCGGGGTGTCCCCGATGGGGGAGCCGTTGGCGATGTTGCCGCCAATGGTGCCGGCGTTGCGCACCTGTTCCGCCCCCACCCGGCGCAGCAGCTCATCGAGATCGGGGTGCAGCGCGCCCAGCGCGACCTTGGCGGCGGTGAAGGTGACGCCGGCGCCCAATTCCAGGGCGCCGCCCCGGTCCTGGATCCGCGCCAATTCCGCCACGCGGCCGGTGTAGATGATCGTCGGCAGCACCTTCTGGTGCTTGGTCACCCACAGGCCCACGTCGGTGGCGCCGGAAACGATGGTGGCGTCCGGATGGGCCAGGACCAGATCCGCCAGCTGATCCACCGTGGCCGGCGCCAGGAAGCGGCGGCCGTCCCGGCCGGTTTCCACGATTTTGTCGTCGGCCAAAGCGGTCAGGGCCTTGATAACGGCTGGCAGGACGTCGTCGATATGGTCCGGCGCCCGCCCCCCGTCGCGCACCTGCCGGGCCGCCGCCACGATGGGGGCGTAGCCGGTGCAGCGGCAGAGGTTGCCGGCCAGGGCGTCATCGATGCGCTGCTCATCGGGGGCGGCCTCCGCCCGGTTCAGGGCGTACAGAGACATGACGAAGCCGGGGGTGCAGAAGCCGCATTGCGAGCCGTGGCAATCCACCATGGCCTGCTGCACCGGGTGCAGGGTGCCATCCGGCCGCTTCAGATGTTCAACCGTCAGCAGTTGGCAGCCGTCCAGCGTGGCCAGGAAGCGGATGCAGGCGTTGATGGCCTCATACCTCACGGTGCCGTCCGCCAGGCGCCCCACCACCACGGTGCAGGCGCCGCAATCCCCCTCGGCACAGCCTTCCTTGGTGCCCAGGCGACGCTCCGTCCCGCGCAGCCAGTCCAGCACCGTCAGCGTCGGATCCACGTCCGTCAGTTCGCGCGGTTCATCGCCCAGCAGGAAACGGACGGTGCGGCGATATTCCGGGGCGATGATCATCAGCTGCCCCGGTATGTCGAGTAGGCGTAGGGCGAGATCAGCAGCGGCACGTGATAGTGCTGGCCGGCATCCGCTATGGCGAAGCGGATGGGCACCTCATCCAGGAAGGGCGGGTCGGCCAGCGCGGCGCCCCCGGCCTGGAAATAGGCGCCGACGGCGAAGGTCAGCTCATAGCGGCCGGCCACCAGGTCGTTCCCCGCCAAGAGGGGCGCGTCGCAACGGCCATCGGCGTTGGTGCGGGCCTCTGCCACGCGGGTGCGACCGCCGTCGTCGCCCAGCCGGTCCAGCACCACGGTTATGCCGGCCCCTGGCCTGCCCGCCATGGTGTCCAACACATGGGTTGTCAGCCGTCCGTCGCCCTTGCCCGCGCCCTTGACCGCACTCATGATTCGCCGCCCGTTCGTCGCCCTGATCTCGCTTGTGCACAAAGGGTACATGGGGTCCCACCCCACCGTCAGCCAGCCACCCCCGGAAAGTCTTTCAAAACAATCAGGAAGGCGCCCACGGCAACCCGCACGATATGCTGGCGGCCTATGCTGGACCTTTAAGGGTCGCGGCGGCAACCCTATCGGGCGATGATGCGTCTTAAGGGCTGTGATACAGGCGGGAGACCACACGGGCATGACGGCGGATTATCCTCGCGACCTGATCGGCTACGGCGCCACCCCGCCCCAGGCAGACTGGCCGAACGCGGCCCGCATCGCGGTGCAGCTGGTGCTGAACTATGAGGAGGGCGGGGAGAACTGCGTGCTGCACGGCGATGCCGCGTCGGAGGCCTTCCTGTCGGAGATGGTGGCGGCCCAGGCCCTGCCGGGCGTGCGCCACATGTCCATGGAATCGCTGTACGAATACGGATCGCGCGTCGGCGTCTGGCGCCTGCTGAAGCTGTTCGAGCGCCAGAAAATCCCCCTGACCATCTTCGCCGTCGCCATGGCCGCCGAACGCCATCCGGCGGTGATACACGCCATGGTGGACCAGGGCCATGAGATCGCCAGCCACGGCTATCGCTGGATCAACTACCAGTACATGTCCCCGGAGGAGGAGGCCGCGCACATGCGCCAGGCCATGACCATCCTGGAACAGGTCAGCGGCACGCGGCCCGTCGGCTGGTACACCGGCCGCACCAGCCCCAACACCCGCCGCCTGGTGGCGGAGCATGGCGGCTTCCTCTACGACGCCGACGCCTATGACGACGACCTGCCCTATTGGCAGGACGTCGCGGTCAGCGATGGCGGCACCCGGCCGCAATTGATCGTGCCCTACACCCTGGACTGCAACGACATGCGCTTCGTCCAGGTCCAGGGCTTTCACTCCGGCGACCAGTTCTTCACCTACCTCAAGGACAGCTTCGACGCCCTGTATGCCGAGGGGGCGGAGACGCCGCGCATGATGTCGGTGGGCCTGCACTGCCGCCTGGTGGGCAAGCCCGGCCGCATCCAGGCGCTGGAACGCTTCCTGGATTATGCCCGGGGCCACGAGGGCGTGTGGTTCGCCACCCGCGCCGACATCGCCCGCCATTGGCACGCCCGGCATCCGTACAAGGGCGCTGTCGCATGAGCGAAGGTTTCGACAGCCGCGAGGCCTTCGTCGCCCGCTTCGGCGGGGTGTTCGAGCATTCGCCCTGGATCGCGGCGCGGGCCTGGGACGCCGGCCTGCCGTCCGACGCCGCGACGGCGGACGGCCTGCACGCGGCCCTGGTGGCCCCGTTCCGCGCCGCCAGCCGGGAAGAGCGCCTGGGGGTGCTGCTGGCCCATCCCGACCTGGCCGGCCGCCTGGCCGTCCGGGGCGAGCTGACGGCGGACTCCACGGCGGAACAGGCCTCCGCCGGGCTGGACAAGTGCACGCCGGAGGAATTCGCCCGCTTCCAGTCCCTGAACAACGCCTACAAGGCGCGCTTCGGCTTTCCCTTCATCCTGGCGGTGCGGGGCCTGACCCGCGCCGCCATCCTGGCCAACTTCGAGGGCCGCGTGGACAACGACACGGAGACGGAGTTCGCCACGGCGACAGCCCAGGTGGAGCGCATCGCGCTGCTGCGCCTGCGGGAGATGCTGCCATGAGCGGTATCTTCGGCCCCGCCCTGATGGCGCGCCTGGAGAACTTCGCCCGGCACAGCGCCGATGCCCCGGCCCTGACCCGCCTGTACCTGACACGGGAGCACCGCGCGGCAGCCGACCAGTTGCTGATCTGGATGCGCGAGGCGGGGATGGAGGCGCACGTGGACGCCGCCGGCACCGTTGTCGGCCGCTATGAGGGCCTGGCACCCAACCAGCCCGCCCTGCTGCTGGGTTCCCACATCGACACGGTGCGCAATGCCGGCCGGTATGACGGCAACCTGGGTGTGCTGGCCGCCGTCACCGCCGTGGCGGAGCTGAACCGCCGGGGCGAGCGCCTGCCCTACGCCATCGAGGTGCTGGGATTTGGCGATGAGGAAGGCGTGCGTTTCCCCGTCACCCTGACCGGCAGCCGCGCCGTGGCGGGAACCCTGGCGCCTGACGCGATGGCCGCGCGCGACCGCGACGGCGTTACCTTGGGCGAGGCGCTGAAACTCTTCGGCGGTGATCCGGCCCGACTGGACGCCGTGGCCCGGGACCCGGCCAAGGTGCTGGGCTTCGTCGAGGTGCATATCGAACAGGGGCCGGTGCTGGAAAGCCTGAACCTGCCTCTGGGCATCGTCACCGCCATCAATGGCGCCAGCCGCTACGCCGTCACCATCACCGGCCAGGCGGGCCATGCCGGCACCGTGCCCATGGGCCTGCGCCGCGACGCGCTGGCGGCGGCGGCGGAAATGGTGCTGGCCGTGGAAGCGCGCGGGGGGGCGGAGCCCGACCTGGTTGCCACCGTGGGCCGCATCGAGGCCAAGCCCGGCGCCATCAATGTCATCCCCGGCCAGGTCACCTTCACCATTGACCTGCGCAGCCCCAGCGACGACAGCCGCCGCCAAGCCGCCGCCGACTTGGCCGAGACGCTGACCGCCATCGCGGGGCGACGCGGCGTGACCCTGGAACTGCGGCAGACCCACGATGCCGCCGCCGCCCGCTGCCATCCGGGCCTGATGCGCCAGCTAGACCAGGCGGTGGCGAGGGCGGGCCTGTCCATCCACCGCCTGCCCAGCGGCGCCGGACACGACGCCATGGCCCTGGCGGCCCTCTGCCCCATCGCCATGCTGTTCGTCCGCTGCAAGGGCGGCGTCAGCCACCACCCGGCGGAAAGCATCACGGGGCCCGACGCCGACCTGGCCGTCGCCGTGCTGCTGGACTTTCTGCGCCGTTTCGAGCCCGTTTCCCCCATCGCTCCTTACCCCGCCAAAGGACCGCTTTCATGACCACCGATGTCGGCGCCACCGTCCACGCCTTCCTGACGGCCAAGCGAGAGGAGCAGGTCCGCTTCCTGGCGGAACTGATCAAGGTGCCGTCCGACAACCCGCCGGGCGATTGCGCCCCCCATGCCGGCCGAGCCGCCCAGTTGCTGGAGGGCCTGGGCTATGCGGTGGAGCGGCATGCCGTGCCGGAGGACCTGGTCAAGGCCAACGGCATGATCAGCGCCACCAACCTGATCGTGCGCCGGACATTCGGGACCGGCGGCCCCACCATCGCGCTGAACGCCCATGGCGATGTGGTGGCGCCGGGCGAGGGCTGGACGGTCGATCCCTATGCCGCCACCATCAAGGATGGCTGGATGTATGGGCGCGGCGTCGCCGTCTCCAAATCCGACTTCGCCTCCTACACCTACGCCCTGATGGCGCTGGACGAACTGGCCCGCCAGGGTGCCGCCCTGAACGGCACGGTGGAACTCCACCTGACCTATGATGAGGAGGTGGGCGGGGAGATCGGGCCCCGCTGGCTGCTGGACCAGGGCCTGAGCAAGCCGGACTACGCCGTGTCCGCCGGCTTCAGCTACGGCATCGTCACCGCCCACAACGGCTGCCTGCATCTGGAGGTCGAGGTGCGCGGCAAGTCCGCCCACGCGGCCTTGCCCGCCACCGGCATCGACGCGCTGGAGGCCGCGACCGTCATCCTCGGCTGGCTGTACCAGCATCGCGCCGGCTATGCCGCCACCGTCTCGGCCGTGCCCGGCATCGGCAGCCCGCAGTTGACCGTGGGCCTCATCTCCGGCGGCATCAACACCAACGTCGTGCCCGACCGCATCACCTTCCGCCTGGACCGTCGCCTGATCCCGGAGGAGCAGGGTGCCACGGTGGAGGCCACCTTGCGCCAGGTCATCGCCGCGGCGGCCGCCGAACGGCCGGAGGCGACGGTCACCGTCCGCCGCATCCTGCTGGCCGAACCGCTGAAGCCCATCGCCGGCACCGACCGCCTGACCGAGACGATCAGCCGCCACGCCAGCCGCATCCTGGGCGAGCCGGTGGCCGCCAAGGGCGTGCCGATCTACACCGACGCCCGGCACTACGCCGCCGCCGGCATCCCCACCGTGCTCTATGGCGCCGGCCCCCACACCATCGAGGAGGCCAACGCCCACCGCGCGGACGAACGCCTGCCGCTGAGCGACCTATACAAGGCGACGGAGGTCATGGCCCTGACCTTGGTGGATTTCCTGACAGCCTGACGATGTGCGCAGGCGCTGCCCTCACAGCCGGGGCCGGCGCGGCTTCCAGGGCTTGCCGCTGACGATCTGCGCCAGGACCAGGGCGCCGTTGATCAGGCCCAGCGCGCCCAGGATGAGCGCGCCCAGCCGGGCGCCATGCAGGGGACCGCTGTCAAGCAGGGGATCGGCCACCAGCGCCGCCAGCGCCAGCACCGTCACGCCGCCCATCAGCAGGAAGCCCTTGCGGACCCTGGCCGTGCGCAGGCCATGGACGCAGATGGCGAGGATGGCCAGCAGGCCCACGGCGGCGAGGATATCGAGGATCATGCCGGCTGTCTTACGGGATGACCGGCGGCGATGGCTATCGGTTTTTGACATGCCCCGGGCGACTTGCGGCCATCGGCGAAAATGACCATATTGACCAATATGGTCATCGAAGGGATCGCGCCATGAAGACCTGGACCGTCGCGGAAGCGAAAGCCAAGTTCAGCGAGGTGATCGACCGTGCGGCCGCCGGCACACCGCAAGTGATCTCCCGTAACGGCCGAACCACCGCCGTCATCGTTTCCGCCGAAGAGTGGGAGCGCAAGACGAAACGGGTGGGCAATCTGGCCGAGTTTTTCGCCGCGTCCCCCTTGCCGGATTCCGGCTTGTCCGTGGAGCGCACGCCGGAGCGCCCTCGTGAGACCGATCTTTGAACTATCTGCTGGACACCAACGTCGTGTCGGAGTGGGTGAAACCCCGTCCGGACGCAGGCGTCATGCAATGGCTGGCCACGGTGGATGAAGATCGCGTCCATCTGAGTGTCGCAACCCTGGCGGAACTGCGCCAGGGCATGCAGCGACTGGTGCCCAGCCAACGCCGGGATCGCCTGGACATCTGGCTGAAGGATGACCTGCCGCTGCGCTTCGACCAGCGCATCCTGGCCATCGATAGCGCCGTGGCCGATGCCTGGGGCGTTATCGTGGCGCGGGGGCAAGCCTCCGGCCGGTCGATCAGTGTCATGGACGCCTTCATCGCCGCGACGGCAGAAGTGCATGACCTGACCCTGGTGACGCGCAATGTGGCCGACTTCGGTCTGCTGAAGCAGCCAATCCTGAATCCCTGGACCGCCGCCTGATGGCAGCCGCGCACCTGGGTGGGTCATCTCTCTTGACTCTTCCGTTCGTCATGACTTACCGTAAGTCATGTCTTACGAACAAGCCTTGACCGCCCTGGCCGATCCCACCCGGCGGGCGGTGTTCGAGCGGTTGCGGGCGGGGCCGCAGCCGGTGGGGGAGCTGGCCCGCCACCTGCCCATCAGCCGGCCGGCGGTGTCGCAACATCTGAAGGTGCTGAAGGATGCCGGCCTGGTGACCGACCATGCCGAGGGGACCCGCCGCATCTATCACATCGACCCGCACGGCCTGGGCGCATTGCGCCGCTGGCTGGACCAGTTCTGGGATACCGCGCTCGACGCTTTCGCGGCCGAGGCGGAAAGGACCGCCGATAACCCCTAATCAGGGAATCACCGCCATGACGCCTGCCGAGACGCGCACCATCGCCATCGCCCCCGTCGTGAAGACGGTCCAGGTGAGGGCCAGCCAGGCCCACGCCTTCCAGGTCTTCACCACCCGTTTCAGCAGCTGGTGGCCGTCCACCCATCACATCGGCAAAACGCCCATGGTGAACGCAGTCATCGAGCCGAAGGTGGACGGCCGCTGGTACGAGGTGGGCGATGATGGGTCGGAATGCGACTGGGGCCGCGTGCTGGCGTGGGAGCCGCCAGCACGCCTGGTGCTGAGCTGGCATCTGGACGGCGATTTCCAGTATCGCACCGACACCTATTCGGAGGTGGAGGTGACCTTCACCGAACTTGACGCCTCCCTGACCCGGGTGACGTTGGAACACCGCGACCTGGAGCGCTTCGGCCTGGAGAATGGGGCGCGGCTGCGCGGCAAGGTGGATGGCGGCTGGGCCGGCATCCTGGACCTGTATGGCGTGGCGGCGAACCGCTGAAGGACGGCACCGACCAAACGGGGGGCCCAAACGGGGGGCGACAATGGGCAAGAGGGTGGACCGCGTTCTGGCGGTGCTGTTGATCCTGGGGGCAGGCGGGCACACCGCCGGCTCCTTCCGCGCCTATGGCGACCAGCCCATCGTGCTGCTGTGGTCGCTATGCGCCAGCGTGCTCGTCATTCTGCTGGGGGCGGTGAACCTGCTGCGCAGCGGTAGGCCGGCCGATCGCGCGCTGGCCTGGCTCAGCGCCGGCGGGCTGGTGGCGTGGATGGCCAGTTGCGTCGCCTTCGCCGCGATCGCCGGCACGTGGCTGGAACCGCACGCCGTCTTCTTCTTCCTGCTGTCGGCCGGCCTGCTGGCCTTCAGCTTGCGGACGGCGCTGCGCCGCGAAAGCTGGCCGCCACCGGCCTGACACGCCCCATCAAAGCTGGGCGGCGGACCGCTTAAAGCCCGACGGGCATGGGCAGGGCCTCGAACCCGGGCCGGGCGAAGAGATAGCCCTGGAACAGGGTCATGCCCATGTCGCGCAGCGCCTGAAGCTCGGCCTCCGTCTCCACCCCTTCCGCGATGGTGGTGATGTTCAAGGTGCGGCAGACTTGCAGGATGGCGCTGACGATCGTGCGCGCCACGAAGCGTTCATGGATGTCCCGGGTCAGTTCCATGTCCAGCTTGATGACCTGGGGCTGGAACTTGGCCAGCAGGTTGAGGCCGGCATAGCCGGCGCCGAAGTCGTCAATGGCGGAAATGAACCCCTGACGCTGGTATTCCTGGAAAATGCCCAGCAAATGGGCCGGATCCTGTACCGGCTCGTTCTCCGTTACCTCGAACATCAACCGATCAAGCGGCATGCCCACCCGGCGGCTGGTGCGCAGGGTGGTCCGCAGGCAATTCTCGGGCCGGTAGACGGCGGCCGGCATGAAATTGATGGACAGCTTCGCGGAGGTGGCCGGCAGCCCCAACCGGGCCGCCAGTTCTATCGCCTTCACACGGCAGGCCTGGTCGAAGGCGTATCGGTTGCCGGCATCGACCTGGCCCAGCACGGAGGCGGCAGACTGCCCGTCCGGCCCGCGGACCAGGGCCTCATACGCGAAGATGCTTCGGCTGGACAAATCCACGATGGGTTGGAAGGCCATGGAAAAAGAGAAGGGAAGTTCGGTCCCCTCCAGACAGGCCTCACACGTCATGCCACACCACCGCCCTATATCATGCCACGGGAAACGGCCGCCCGGGTCCTCTCCAAAACCATGATGGTACTTGGGAACGGTTGGCTATTGATCAATGACCGAATCGGTCGAACCATCATGATCAGGTATGCGCGGTCCACAGCCAGGGCAGGCATTGGGCAACCGCTCAGGCATCCGCCGCGACACGGACATGGCGATCGATATAGGCGCTGATGTGCTGAGCCAACGTCGCCGCCTGCATCCGGATATCCGGCACCGCCGTCATTTCCCAGAACGTGCCGCGGGTGACCGGACCGATGGCGTAAAGCCCGGCGACAGGCCGGCCGCCGGCGTCCAGCACCCGCGCCTCCACATCCACATCCAGCCCCAGATGCAGGGGATCGGGGCGGATGGTGCCCTGGGCCAGCAGATCGCGGACCAGCGGGTCGGTCACCCGCAGGATGTCGCAGCAGGGTCCGGAACAGTTGATGACCTGGTCCACTGGGAAGGTGATGTCCGATGCCTCATTACGGGGGCGGTAAGTCACCCGCACCCGGCCCTGCACGGCGTCCGGGACCTCCTCTATCCTCTGCAGGCGGCCCGCGGTGACGATCAGCGCGCCCGTCGCCTGCAAGGCGGTCAGCTGCGTGGCCACCGATGGCGCCAGGCGGTGGCGGTGCACATCCCACCAAGGCCGCAAATGGCGCAGGAAGCGCTTGCGCTCCACCAGCGGCAGGGCCTGCCAGTAGGCGACGGTTCGGGGCCGCAGGCTGTCGATCACCGGTTGCCAGGCTCGCCCGGCGGCTTGTTCCTGACGGACGGTACGCCGCACATGGGCCAGGATGCGGGACAGCGAGGCCGGCATGTCCGGCGGCGGCGGCACGACATGGGGGGCGGCGTCGGTATGGCGACGGGGCAGCAGACCACGCCGCGACAGCGCCACGATCTGCCCCTGGTGGCCGCGCGCGCGCAACGACAGCACGGTATCCACCATGGTGAGCCCGGTGCCGATGACCAGCACGCTGTCACGCACGCCAATGTCCCGGGCGACGCTGGGCGCCCAGGGATCGGGATGGAAGCGGGGCGAGCGGAAGAAGGAACCGTCAAACAGATGCGGCGGCTGGGGCGGGAAGTTGCCGATGGCCAGGACCGCGGCGTCCAGGGTGTATTCACGGCCCACATCCAGGCGCACCACCATGCGCTCTCCCTCCCGCCGCAGGGCGACGGCGGTGTCCGGCACCAAGATGAGGCGACCGGCCGAGCGCGACTGCTTGGCCGCGTCCGACACCAGCTTCTGCAGGTAATGGCCGTAGGTCTGCCGGGCGACGAAGCTGGCGGGCCCCGCCCCCTCGGCCCCGGGGACGGCGTCGCCCTGGGCGCGCAGCCAGGACAGGAAATGTTCCGGCTGGTCCGGGAACGCGCTCATGTTGCCGGCGCGCACATTCAGCAGATGGGCGGGATTGCCGGTGGCGTATGCGAGGCCGCGCCCGAAATCGGAGGCGCGTTCGATCAGCAGCACGCGGGGACAGTCGACCCCACGGGAAAGAAGGTGCAAGGCCAGCAATGAGCCGCTGAAGCCCGCGCCGATGATGGCGATGGTCGGCCGTGTCGTCATAGGGTGTTCCTGCCCGGCGCCAGAGAGGCGGCCCAAGTTGGTCCCCATGCTCAATGGCCGCCACCCCGCTGTCAAGCGACGTTTGGCTTACATAACACATTATCCATAACGTGAAATGAAAAAGCCCGGGGATCAGCCGAAAGGCCTGACGTCTATACCATTCGGGCATGGCACCCCCGCCCGCCAAACGATGCGATCGACACTTGCAGGACTATCGCACATCGGTCCATGCTTTTTGTGGTTGTTGAATTAAATTATGCACAGAAAAAAAGTGTTGTTATTGCTCCTTCCCGTGATCCGGGTGGGCGCGTGGTGACGACGCCTCGTCCGGACGCCCTTCCAGAACGGCACCGGACGGTGATAACCTCATGGGAGCCTTCATTCATGTCCATCATCCTGCCCCGCCGCCGTCCGGCGGCCACCGCCCTGGCGCTGATCCTGGGCGCCCCCTTTCTTGCCCTCGCCGCCCAGGCGGCGGAGCCCTCCCCCCAGGCCACCAGCGCCAATAGCACCTTAAGCGACCTGGACGAGGTGGTGGTGACAGGCACGCGGCGCAGCGACCGCACCGTCGCATCCTCCCCCGTGCCCATCGACGTGCTGCCGGTGGAGGAACTGGAGAAGACGGGCCTGGTGCAGACCACCCAGATGCTCCGGGCGCTGGTGCCCAGCTTCAACTTCCCGCAGCCGGCCAACACCGACGGCACCGACCATGTCCGCCCCGCCACCCTGCGCGGCCTGAGCCCCGACCAGACCCTGGTGCTGGTCAACGGCAAACGCCGTCATGTCAGCGCCGTGCTGAACCTGAACGGCAGCGTGGGCCGCGGGTCCGATGCCGTGGATCTGAACACCATCCCGTCCATCGCCATTGAAAAGATCGAGGTGCTGCGCGACGGCGCCGCCGCCCAGTATGGCTCCGACGCCATCGCCGGCGTGATCAACATCCGCCTGAGGGGCCAGGACAGCGGCGGCAGCGCCGCCGTGGAATATGGCGAATACGGCGCCGGCGACGGCCAGACCGGCCGGGTGGAGGCCAATGTCGGCCTGCCCCTGCCGCGCAACGGCTACGTCACCCTGTCAGCGGAGGCGCATCGGTCGCGCCCCACCGACCGTTCGGGCGATGACCCGCGCCAGCAATATCTGACGGCGGGCGACCCGCGCGAAGCCACGTTCAACCGCCATGACAGCCGCTTCGGCGATCCGCTGGACAAGGAATACAACCTTTTCCTGAACGCCAGCCTGCCGGTGAGCGACAAGGCGGAGATCTACGCCTTCGCCAGCCTGGGACAACGTGACGGGCAGAGCGCCGGCTTCTACCGCCGGGCGCTGGACGCGCGCACGGTGCGGGCCCTGACGCCCGATGGCTACCTGCCCTACATCACCTCCAAGCAGTTGGACCTGTCCACCACGGTGGGCGTGCGCGGCGACCTGCCCGACGACTGGACCTATGACCTGAGCGTCGACTATGGCCGCAACCGCTTCGACTATGGCGTGGAGAATTCGGTCAACGTGTCCCTGGGCACGGCCAGCCCGCGCAGCTTCTACGCCGGTGAGCTGGTATCGGACGACCTGGTCGGCAACCTGGATGTCCGCAAGCTGGCCCATGTCGGCTTCCTGCCCGACACGCTCTCCATCGCCTTGGGCACGGAGGTGCGGCGCGAGGACTACACCATCAAGGCCGGCGAACCCGCCAGCTACATCAACGGTGGGGTGCCGGTGCTGGACGGCCCGTCCAAGGGGACGCCGGCCGCCCCCGGCGCCCAGGTCTTCCCAGGGTTCGAGCCCGCTGACGCCGGCACCAACAGCCGGGGCAGCGTCGGCACCTATGCCGAGCTGGAAACCAAGCTGACGCCCGATTTCCTGGTCAACCTGGCTGGCCGATACGAGCATTACAGCGACTTCGGCGACACCACCAATGGCGAGCTGTCGGCCAAGTACGACCTGATCTCGTTCCTGTCGGTGCGCGGCGCCGTCAGCACCGGCTTCCGCGCGCCCTCCTTGGCGCAATCGCACTACTCCGCCACCAGCACGGTGTTCATCAACAGCGTGCCCTATGACGTGCGCACCTTCCCGGTCACCGATCCGGCGGCCAAGGCGCTGGGGGCCGAGCCGCTGAAGCCGGAGAAATCCACCAACTACAGCGCCGGCCTGGTGTTTCGCCCGGCGGACAACTTTTACGCCACTGTGGATTTCTACCAGATCGACATCGATGACCGCATCGTGCTGTCCGAGAACCTGACCGGCGCGGCGGTGGTGAAGTTGCTGGCGGCCAACGGCGTCACCGGCGTCGGCGGCGGCCGGTTCTTCACCAACGCCGTCGACACCCGCACGCGGGGTGTGGATATCGTCGGCCGCTACGCCATCGACCTGGGCGATGTCGGCAGCCTGTCGCTGACCGCCGGCCTGAACCTGAACGACACGGAAGTGACGCGGGTTGAGGGCAATCCGTCGCAGTTGGCCAGCCTGGGCACCACCGTCTTCCGCTTCGGCCGGTCGGAGAAGGGGCGCATCGAAAAGGGCCAGCCCAAGAACAAGCTGAACCTGGCGGCCACCTATGACTGGGACAAGCTGTCGACCACGGTGCGCACCACCCGGTATGGCAGCACCACGTCGCTGGACAGCAGCAACCCGGCGCTGGACCAGACCTATGGCGCCAAGTGGATCACCGATATCGCCATCAGCTATCAGGTGACCGACGCCATCGGCGTCACCGTCGGGGCGGACAACGTGTTCGATGTCTATCCCGACAAGGTCATCGCCGCCAACAGCACCAGCGGCATCTATCCCTACAGCAACTACTCGCCCTTCGGTTTCAACGGGGCTTTCTACTACGGCCGCGTCAGCTACAAGTTCTGATAGGCGCGCGATGACGGCGGCCGCCCGAGGACCATCCCCGTGGCGGCCGTATCCTTTTAGCGGGATGCGATCACCTGTGATCGCATCCCGCTCGTAACCTGTTCATGATGGAGCCCCCTGGCTCAGCCCTTGGGCGACGGCTTGGGCTTGTGCGCGTCGAGGAAGGCGCGGAACTGATCCTGGTCCAGGAAATACAGCTCCAGGCACTTCTCGTAATCGGCCTTCTCTTTAATGACCCGGCACAGGGTCTCCGCGTCCTCATTCTCCTTCTGCTGCTGGATGACCGCCTTCTTGTCGGGATCGGGCTGAGGAGATGTCTGCGCCACCGCCGGCAAGGCCAGCAGCAGGGGAAGGGCGACGGGGACGCAAAGGGCGAAAGCGGAAAGGATACGCACCGGTAACCTCCTGACGGCTGGCTTCAAGGCTGGGGACGGCGCCCCCTACGACCGGAAGTTTAGCGACCAACGGTTAAGGTTCAACACAGCGTTTCCATAGCCCCCGGCTATCGCCGCCCCCGTCGCCGGCTTGAAAGTCTTCCCGGATTTGCCGGGTGGCATGCCTGGCCGTCCACCGCCATAATGCCCTGGAGTGGCAACGGCATAACCGCCCGCGGCCCCCGCCCCTGGTGTGCCGACGGCCTGACCCTGTCCCATCCGGCGGGGTGCGCCATGGGTGGTCAGAACGATAAGGGGCATGGGGTATGAGCATGGGGGGATTCCGCACCCGACGGGGACGCACCGGGATATCGGGGCGCCGTCTGATGCTGGCGGCAGCCAGCCTGCTGGTGACCGCATGCGCGGCAGAAGGTGGACCAGGCGCCGGGCCGGCGGTGGTACCCCCATCCGCGCCAATGGTGGTGGCGCCCCCGGCCCTGACAGCGGAAGCCAAGACCGCCGACCTGTTCAGCCATCTGCGGTCGGATCCCGTGCGTCTGGCCATGTTCCTGCGCCGCATGCCCAAGGGGGCGGACCTGCACAACCACCTGACAGGCGGCATCTATGCCGAGAACATGGTGGACTGGGCGGCGGCGGGAAGCGCCTGCGTCGAGCCCAAGGCCCTGGTGCTGAAACCCGCCCCCTGCACCGGCGGCCTGGTGCCCGCGGCGGACGCGCGGCGCGATGTCGGCCTGTACAACCGCCTGATCAACACCCTGTCCATGCGCGGCTTCGTGCCGGGCGCCGAGTCCGGCCACGACCATTTCTTCGATACCTTCGCCAAATTCGAACCGGCGGTGAAAACCCACGTGGGCGAGATGCTGGCGGAAGCCGCCAACCGCGCCGCCGCCAGCCACGTGCTGTACCTGGAACTGATGTGGTCCAACGGCATGTCCCAAGCCGCCGGCCTGGCGGCCAAACTGGGCACCCCGGCGCCCGGGGCGACCGCCGGGGACACCGCGACGTTCGACGCCTGGCGCACGGCGGTGGAGCCCGGCCTGCCGGCCGTGATCGCCGCCGCCAAGGCCGACACCGACGCGGCCGAGGCGCGCATGCGCCAGATCCTGCGCTGCGGCACGGCCGAGGCCCAGCCCGGCTGCGCCGTGCAAATCCGCTATCTGGCCCAGGTCATCCGGGTGCTGCCGGCGCCGCAGGTGTTCGCGCAGAGCCTCTACGGCTATGCCCTGACCGCCGCCGACCCCCGCTTCGTCGGCATCAACCTGGTGGCACCGGAGGACAACCCGGTCAGCTTGCGTGACTACGGCCTGCACATGCGGGCGCTGCAATACCTGGGTGCCCGCTATCCCGCGGCCAACCTGTCGCTGCATGCCGGCGAGCTGACGCTGGGCCTGGTGCCACCGGAGGATTTGCGCGACCACATCCGCCTGGCGGTGGAGGTGGCGGGCGCCAAGCGCATCGGCCACGGCGTGGACATCGGCCAGGAGACCGGCGCCCAGCAGCTTCTGCGCACCATGGCGGAGCGGGGCGTGCTGGTGGAGATCAACCTGACCAGCAACGACGTCATCCTGGGTGTGTCTGGCCGCGACCATCCCATCACCACCTACCGCGCCTTCAGCGTGCCGCTGGCGCTGTCCACCGATGACGAGGGCGTGTCGCGCATCGACCTGACGCACGAGTATGGTCGGGCGGCGGAGACCTACGCCCTGGACTACGCCACGCTGAAGGCCTTCTCCCGCAATGGGCTGGAGCACGCCTTCCTGCCCGGCGCCAGCCTATGGGCGACACCGGGCCAATTGGCGGCCGCCTGCGCCGGCGCGGCACCCGGCGGCACCCCGACGGCCCCCTGCCGGGCCTTCCTGGACCAGAGCCCCAAAGCCGCCCTGCAATGGCGCCTGGAGGCTGATTTCAACGATTTCGAGGCGGCGGTGGCCACCGAAACCGAAAGCGGCTTGTGGGGCCAGGGCCACCACCCTAAAACCACGCCCCAATCTCCCAGCTGAGTTCTCCCTGCCTGAGTTCTCCCCACCTGAGTTATGACGAGAGAGTCCGTGGCCATGCGCCTTCTGATCGACACCGACACCGCCGGCGACGACGCCTTCTCCCTGCTGCTGGCCCTGCGCAATCCCAAGGTCCAGTTGGACGCCATCACCATCTGCCACGGTAACGTGACGTTCGACCAGTGCGTGGAGAACGCGCTGTACACGGTGGAGGCAGCCGGCCGCTCGGGCGAAGTGCCGGTCTATCCGGGCGCCCGCCTGCCGATGATGCGCAAGCCACTGGACGCGGCCTACGTCTTCGGCAAGGACGGCATGAGCGACGCCAACTATCCGCCGGCCAAGCAGCGGCCGGAAACCCGCCACGCCGTCGACGCCATCATCGACACCGTCATGGCCCACCCGGGTGAGGTCACCATCATCGCCCAGGCGCCGCTGACCAACCTGGCGCTGGCGGTGATGAAGGAGCCGGCCATCGCCCAGGCCGCCAAGCACCTGTGGATCATGGGCGGCACCGACAACGCCGTGGGCAACGTCACCAGTGCCGCCGAGTTCAATTTCTATGTCGATCCCGAAGCCGCCAAGATCGTGGTCAACGCCGGCTTCAAGGCCAGCCTACTGACCTGGACCCGATCCATGGTGGAGGGCGTGATCACCAGCGCGGAACTGGACGCCATCGCCGCCCTGGACACGCCGGTCTCGCGGTTCTTCACCCGTGTGAACCGCGACAGCCTCGCCTTCTCCCGCGATCGCCAGCGCATCGACGGCAGCATCCATCCCGACGCCCTGACCTGCGCCTGCGCCCTGGATGAAAGCCTGGTGCTGGAGGCGGAGGACTGCGTGGTGGATGTGGAGACGGCGGGCACCCTGACCCGCGGCTATTCCAGCGTGTCGTCCGCCATCCTGCCCGATGCCGCCGACGCTGACCCGGACCTGGCGCCGCAGGTCCCGAACATGCGGGTGATCAAGCGCGCCGACCGCGACGGCTTCGTGCGCATGATGACCGACGCCGTGCGCTAAGCACAGCCACCGGTGGTGGCGCCCCCTATCCTTTTCGTGTAGCCTGTCCGGGTAAGTCGTTCGGATGAGCGCACGGATTCGCCCGCCAATATCCTGTTCCAGGGTGGCGTGCTCCAGACCTTCTTTGACGCGCATCCCAGCCTTCGATCACCCGGGACCGAACACACGGGGGGGCCGTCATGAGTGGCATCACCCTGGATCGCCGGGTCCTGTTCCTGGGGGCTGGCGCCCTTGGCCTCAGCCGCTGGCCCGCCGCGCGGGCGGCGATCCCCACCTTGCGCTTCGTTTACGCCGAGAATGTGGTGCCGTTCAGCTTCGCCGATGCCGACGACAACGCCACCGGCCTGTTGAAGGACGACGTCGACGTGGTGCTGGCGGCGGCGGGCTATACCCAGGTCAGCACCCTGATGCCCTGGGCCCGCGCCCAGGCCATGGTGCGCATGGGCCAGGCCGATGGGTTCTGCACAGTGCCATCGGTGGAGCGCGGCGCCTATGCCCTGTTCTGCCAGCAACCGGTGATGAATTGCGACATCGGCATCTGGCACCGCCGTGACGATCCCCGCTTGCAGACCGTGGACAGCCTGGATGAGCTGGCGACGTTCCGCCTGGGCAGCTATGTCGGCAATGGCTGGGCGACGGAACACATGCGCGGCGCGGCCAACATGGCCTGGGTCTCCGACCCCGTCAGCGTGCTGAAGATGCTGGCCGCCGGCCGCATCGACGCCTTCGTCCACGATGAGCTGCAAATGAGTTATCTGGCCCGCGGCGCGGGGCTGACCGCCGCGTTGGCCTACACCGTCCGCCCCTTCCTGGGCACGGTGGTGCGCACGCTGGCCCTCCGCCGCAGCCTGCCGGAGTGTGCCGCGGTGGTGGCCGCCCTGGACGGGGCCATCCTCGCCCGCCGCGCCGAGCTGGACGCCCTGGCGCAGCGGGTACGGCTGGGCATGACGTGACCGAAGACGCGCTTAAGGTCGTGGGGCATCCGGGTGTAGGGTGTACGGCAGGCGGACGGGGTAGCCTATGGGACGGGGACATCCGGAACGGAAACGGGAAGAAGGGCGGCGCGGGACGTGGTCCTGGCGGGCGGGCGCCCTGGTGGTTGCCTTGTCCTGCGCGCCCTGCGGGCAACACACGATAGCCGCCCCCACGCCCGATGGCGTGCATGAGCCGGCGCGGGACCTCCGGATCCCCTATCATGGCCCGGCGGACGCCAAGTCCCCCAGCATGTGCGAGGAAATCATGCTGGCGCTGGTGCGCCAGGTGGCGGGAGTACGGCTGGTCTGGTCCACCCAGTGGCTGACCCATGGCCGGGCCGTGCAGGAGCTGGCCGCCGGCCGCCTGGATGCCGACTGCGGCTACTATCGCACGCCGGAGCGTGAGGCCCAGTTGCTGTATTCCCGGCAGGCCGCCATCCGGCTGGAAACGGTGCTGGCCGTACGGGTCGACGACCCGGCGACCGTCGAGAGCTTCGATGACCTGCGGGCGGCGTTGGCGGACGGGCACGACATGGTCCTGGTCAACGCCGGCTCCGCTTTCCTGGATCGTCTGCACCAGGCCGGCATCAGCGACCGCAACATCGACGCCTGGGCCAGCCATAGCGACACCAACCTGCGCAAGCTGATGCGCGGCAGGGGCCGCTTCTTCATCTTCCGCAACCCCGGGCTGACTGAAATCATCCAGAGCAATGGCTGGGACGGGCGTGTGCGGGTCCTGCCCCACCCCCTGGCGATGGATGAACAGTTCCTGGTCTTTTCCCGCCATCTGGATCCCGCCCTCCGGGAACGGCTAGAGGCGGCGCTGGCGGGCCTGGCGGCGGATGGCACACTGGCCCAGATCGCTCAGCGCCATGGGGGGCGTCCACCAGGACTGTAAAGCATCGCGCTGGGCGGAATCGTCTTTGCGCGTCAAGCGGCTCGCGCGGACTCAGCCCGCGTCCTTGACGCAACGGAAACCCACCAGGGCGGAGCGGTCGCGCGACGGCGCCATCAGCAGCAGCTTGCCATGCTGGTCGTTGCGGTAGGCCTGCGGGAAGTACCAGATGGAACCCTGGGGCTGGTAGGGGCTGCCACCGCGCAGGATGGCGGCGCGGGTGTGTTCGTCCTGGTATTCGTCCGTCCATTGCCAGACGGCACCCACCAGATCCTGCACGCCGAAGGGGCTGGCGCCCGCAGGATGCGCGCCCACGACGTCAGGCGGCCGCGACAGACGGCCCCGTTCCGGTACCGGCACGGCGTCATCGCGCCAGACGTCGCCCCAGGGATAGCGGCGACCATCCGGCCCCTGTGCGGCGTATTGCCATTCCCACTCATGGGGCAGGCGCTTGCCGGCCCAGGCGGCGTAGGCCCGCGCATCCTCCTGTGACACCCAGGTGACTGGGCGGTCATCCCAGCCGGCGGGGTAAGTGCCCCCCTTCCAGTCCTTCAGGAAGTTGCGATCGTCCTTGGGGTGGTAGCCGCTGGCATCCAGGAAGCGCTTGAAGTCCGCGTTCGTCACGGGGAAGCGGTCGATGAAGAAGCGCGGGAGGGACAGGCGATGCTCATGATGGCGGCGGGGGCTCTCCTCCCAGGGATAGGCCACGTCCACGCCGGCGGCGGTGCCCCCCTCGATCTCCAGCCCCTGGACGCGGAAGGTGAAGTCACCGGCCGGAATCTCCACCATGCCCGGCGGCGCCTCGGCAGCCGGCGCCGTGGCCGGGATGTCGACCAGACGCTGGGGCAAGGGCGCCCAGGCGCGCGGCAGGTTCGACAAGTTGACGGCCGTCATCGCCTTCATGCGCCCCATCAGCGCGGCCGTGGCGCTATCAGGGGCGCCGGGCAGGGCCAACACGGCACCGAAGCCCTGGGCCTCCACCGGGAAGGCCAGCAGGAGCTGATCACCCTGGTGCCGCGGCGTCAGTTCCACGCCGTGGTACAGGTCGAAGTAGCGCAGCGCCGGCTGGGCGGGGACGGCCAGCACCGCCTGGTCCAGGGCATGATCGTTGCGGTTGATGAGGGTCCAGGCGACACGGCCGTCGGCGCCCGGCCAGCGGCTGGCGAAGACGCCGTTGGCCAGCGTGGGATAGAAGGGCTGCCAGTCCGGGCTGGACAGCAGGGGGGCAAGGCCCCGTTCCAACGTCGCGACCCGGCGCATGGCCTCGCCATCGCGGGCGCTGATGCCGTTCCAGATGCCCCAGACGTTCTCCCACGCCTCCCATCCCACGCCATTGAAGAAGGCGTAGTGCAGGTCATCGGTCTTGTCCCGGGCCCAGCGGTCGGAGATGTTGACCATGTGGCGTGTCTCCAGCCACTTGTAGCGGTCGACCTTGGGCACGGGCGTGAAAGTGTACTGGCCCCAGGACATGAGGTCCCAGGCCACCGCCTCATCCGCCATCACCCCTTCCGGCTGGAAGGCCAGCGGATTGCCGGCCTTGTCCGCCGCCAGGGAAAAGGCCAGCGGCACGCCATCCTGGGTGTCACCGTTGATGCCGTCGATGCCGATCTCCCGGGCGAGGTCCGCGATGGCCTGCGGCCAGGGCCGGGCTGGCGCCCGGGTTCCCTGGTCCCACATCATCATGGGCAGCAGCACCCGCACCCCCCGTCGGTGGAAGTCCGCCACCATGGCCTTCACCGCCGTCAACCCACCCGGCAGGTTGGCCACCTGGTCCAGCTGGTTGCGATCATCGATGCCCATGTTGGGATAGTCGGGCCACAGCAGAACGGCATCGATGCCGCCGAAACGGGCCGTCAAATCGTCCAGATAGCGGTCGACGGTGTAGCGGCCGGCGACCGGATCATAGAAATAGCGGTCCTCCACCATCATCTGGGTCTGGACGAAGCTGGTCCGCGTCCAGGCCAGGCGGGGATCGTCATAGCGGGCGGCATCATAGCCGATGCGGATGCGCCGCTCCTGGCGCCAATGGCGGATGTCCGCCAGCCAGGCGTCATAATCGGCCGCCGTGCACTCCTGGTTCCCCCCTTCCCACGCCTCACGCGGGGTGAGGCAGGGCGGACTGTTGATCATCAGCTGCTTCCAGCTGCCATAAGGCACCGCATGCGTGTCCTGCGCGCCCGCCGGGCCGGCCGTCAGCAGGCCCAGGAGTAGCGCGGGGACGAAGCGGCGCATGGCGTTCCCTTCAGGGCTGGGTCAGCAGGTTGTTCATCAGCAAATCCAGGATGCCTTCCTTATCCTCTTTCAGGCAGACCTGCATGTTGGTGGGGCCGGGCGCCGGCACCGTCTCCCCCTTCGGGCCCACCGTCAGGCGCAGGGGCGTGGCGGGACACAGCTTGGGGTCCAGCACATAGGCCACGGGCACCAGGTCAAACAGCGTGGGGGTGATCTGGCCCCAGCCGTTGAGCCGGCGCCACTGGTGGTACATCAGGGCCAGCGCGTCAGTCATGGGCGTGCCGGCGGCAAACAGGATGTCGCGCTTCACCTCGTCCAGTTTCAACCGCGTGCTGTCCAGCGGCATGACCACCAGGGGAACGCCGCTGGCGAACAGCTTCCGGGCGGACGGGATGTCGGAATAGATGTTGTATTCCGGCGTCGGTCCCTTCAGCGGGCCATAACCCGTGTCGTCATAGCCGGCATGGACCGATCCGCCCATCATCACCACCCGCTTGAGCTTGGCAAAGCCTGCGGGGTCGCGGTCGATCACCGCGCCCAGGGTGCTGGGCGGCGCCAGCGAGATCAGGGTGACCTGACCCGGATAGCGGCGCGCCTGCTCCAGAATGAAGTCAACGGCCGAGGGCACGGCGGCGACCGGGGCCGGCTGCGCCTCCGCCCAGCGCTTCTGGGTGTACGGCGTGGTATTGGCGGTGGCCGGGCCTTGGGCCACGGGAATATCGGTGCGGCCGGCGATGGCCAGCAGACGATGCAGCTGGCGCACGCGCAAGGCCGTGTCACCCCACGCGGCGGTGACGCCCAGGACCTCCAGGCGCGGATCGGTCAGGGCAGGCGCCAGCGCGAAAGCGTCGTCGATATCATCGCCGATATCGGTGTCGATGATGACCTTTTCCGTCGCCAGCGCGACGGGCGGCGCCAGCACGAAGGTGCCCAACACGCCCATGGCGAGCGCGCGGAACAGGAAAGCGATTCGGATCATGAGTCCCCTCAGGGGCGCCAGGGCCCCTCCACGCCGGCGGGGTTCCGGCGAATGAGGTCCCGTCACGGTATCCCGGCGGCGGTTCGCGCCGCCGGGAAAGACCGCTGGACTGGTATTAGAACGAGTACTTGGCCTGAACACCGAAGATGCGGGGTTCGTTGACCATGCCCGTCAGGTTGTTGAAGTCGATGGCGCCGATGACGCGAATCTGGTCCAGCACGTTGCGGACGAAGCCCGCGACCTCGTACCCGGCATCGTTCTTGTAGCCGATGCGGATGCCGCCATCCAGGAAGGGCTTACCCGTGAACTCCTTCGCCGTGTACAGGAAGAAGTTGTCTTCGCCGCGGTAGGCCCAGTCGGTGTAGAAGAACACCTCGCCGTCCGCGCCAACCGGCACGCCATAGCGCAGGGTGGCGTTCAGGATCCACTTCGGCGCCTCGGGCAGCGGGTTGCCGTTGAGCAGGGCGTTGCCCGACGCGTTCAGCGCATTGGTCACAGTGCAGCCGCCGCCGCAGGTGGCGACCGACACGGTCGGATCCTGGATTTCGGTGTGGTTGTAGCTGCCGCCGGCGGTGACCAGCAGATGCTCGATCGGCTTCGCCTCGATCTCCAACTCCACGCCATAGCCGATGGCGTGATCGGCGTTCAGCAGACGGGCGGTGTTGCTGGCGCCGCCCACGGCGGTCAGCTGCATGTCGCTGGTGTCGTAGTAGTAGCCGGTCAGGTTGAGGCTGGCGCGCTTGTCGAACAGCGACGACTTGATGCCCGCCTCATAGGAGATGGTGGTCTCGGCCTTGGCGGTCGACGTGGCGTTGGCGAAGGTGACGCGATCCTGGATGGACGGCGCCAGATAGCCGGTGGCCACACGGACGAAGGCGTTCACGTCGCTGGTGATGGCGTAATCGGCCGACACGTCCCAGGAGGCGTTGCCACCGTTGACGCTGGTGCGCAGGAACAAGGGGCCGGTGTAGCCGAAGTCGCGAATGGATTCGACCGACTTGTTGTCGTGCGAGTAGCGCACGCCGCCGCCCAGGGTCAGGGCGTCGGTGACCTTGTACTTGACCGAGCCGAAGATGCCATCGGTCTCGCTGCGGTCCTTGTGGCGGACCTGGTCGTCAATGGCGCCGGTGGAGGTGACGTAGTCGTAGTCCTTACCGGTCATATAGGAGTTGAAGTAGTACAAGCCCCCCTGCAGCAACCAGGGGCCCAGGTCGTTGGTGGCCAGGCGCACTTCCTGGCTCAGCTCACGCGGGGAGTTGTAGCCGCCCGTCTCCACCGAGAACGGCACGGTGGACGGCACGCCGCCGTCGATGTCGCCGCGGCTGAAGACATTGGCGCGCTCATACCCGCTGACCGAGGTGATGGTCACCGGGCCAGCGTCGTAGACGACGTGCAGGTTGGAACCGAAGGAGTTCAGCTTCTGCGGGTTGGCGCCATCCTGGTTGGCCTTCTCGATATCGAAGCCGTCGACCAGGTCGTTGGTGCCCTTCTTGATGATGTTGGCGCGGAACAGGCGAGCGGAGCCGTCCAATTCGCGGCCATGGACATTCAGCAGGATGTCCAGGTTCTCATTCGGCGTGTATTCCAGCTGGAAGCGACCGGCCAGATCGCGATAGCCCTCGAAGTCCGTGTCGTTCTTGGTGCTGATGTCCTGGTTTTGGACCCAGTCGTTCCGGCGCTGCATGTTCACCGAGGCGCGGTACTTCAGCACGTTCTTGACGATGGGGCCGCTGACGGCGCCGGTGAAGTTCACCGTGTCATAGCTGCCGTAGGTCAGGTCGGAGAAGCCGCTGAAGGTGTCGGTCGGCTTGGCGCTGTCGATCTTGACCACGCCGGCCGGGGTGTTCTTGCCGAACAGCGTGCCCTGGGGGCCGCGCAGCACTTCCACCGCGCCGACGTCGAACACCGGGAAGGCCTTCAGCATGGGGTTTTCCATGGCGACATCGTCGAACACCACAGATACCGGCTGCGAAGCGTTGGGATCGAAGTCGGCGTTGCCCAGGCCGCGTATATAGAAGCGCGGATAGGTGCGACCGAATGACGACTCCGCCTGCAGGCTGGGCGTGCGCGCCGCCAGGAAGCGGATGTCCATGCCGCTGGAGTTCAGGACATCCAGCTTCTCGCCGCTGATGGAGGTGACGGCGATGGGCACTTCACGCTCCAGCGCCGGTCGACGTTCCGCCGACACAATAATTTCTTGAAGCTTGTCCGACGCCTCTTCGGCGTGGACCACGCCAGCCAGACCGACCAGGCCAAAAGCCGACATACCCATAAGCGCGGACTTCAGCCCGCGGCTCTTCTCAACCCTCATCATGCTCGATCCCTTCAACTTTTCCAGGCCCTTGGCGGACCTGCTTTTGCGTTGCCCGTAGCACCATCCCCGCCTCGAAGCCTAGGCCAGGTCCGGCTGGGGAAGGGTACATGGCAGCTTTTGTTTGCGGCAGCCCCACTACTCCCGAAGGTCTTTCAAATCCAACAAGAAAGCGAGGGCCGGACCGAATTTTTGCGGCGGCGCACATAATTTGATGCGCGGGTGTTGCCGCAATGCGGCACCCATGCCGGAGGTCCTAGCAAAATCAGCGCCACTCCAGGGTTTGCGCGACGCAAGCAGGTTGACGCCTCGGGACTTTGGCAAAAATGCTCATAGACTGGGCGCACGCGCCGAGGAAACCGCCCAGTAATTAGGCATTTGCCTACCCTCTCGGCGACCTTTCCGATGGGAACCCTTCAATTGAAGGGCGTTGGCAGACAGAGCCTTAGAATAGCCACACAGAGCCGGTGGAGTGTCCGCCCTCAGTCCGGAAGCCCCCCACAACGCGCATTCCGGCCTGCGATCCACGCCGGGGAGAGTTCGAGGTTTTAGGATGGATCAGCACGAGGGGGTTATGGTAACCCCTGAGCGGTTGAGAACGCCCCTGACCGCCGTCTTGGAAATGGATCTCCTGGGACTATCCCGGGGGGAGACTGTCCTGGACGACGGTGAAGGACCGCCTCAGGCCGACCGCCATGCCCGTCTTCCGGCGCGTCAGCGCCCGTCGTCCACACTAAACGGAACCCGGTGACCGGACCATGGCGAGATTTGTTTTGGAGCCGTCTTACACATGACCGTCGCCGGTAAGCCGCTTTCCGCCCAGGCGGACCCCATCGAAACCGCCAAGTCGGCGAGACCCAATCGCGGATCGCTGGCCCTTCAAGACCTGGGTAGCGGACTCAGCAAGCACTGGCTTTGGCGCGCCATGGCCATGCAGGACATCGTGTTGCGGTATCGGGGTTCCGTCCTGGGGCCCTTATGGCTGACCCTGAGCGCCGCCATCATGATCGCGGCGATGGGCTTGATCTATTCACAGCTCTTCAACATCGACCCCATCCGCTATGTGCCGTTCCTGGCCGTTGGCTTGCTAACCTGGCAGTTCATCTCCTCTGTCATCACCGATGGCTGTGAGGTGTTCATGTCGGTGCAGCACGCGATCCAGCAGGTGCGGCTGCCCTATACGGTGCATGTGTTCCGCAGTGTGTTCCGCAACCTGCTGATCCTGGGCCACAACGCGGTGCTGATCCCCATCGCCTTCCTGGTGATGGGTCACGGCATCGGTTGGGAGGCGCTGATGGCCATCCCCGGACTGCTGCTGCTGTGTCTCAACGGCATTTGGATCAGCCTATTGCTGGGTATGGTCAGCGCCCGCTTCCGCGACATTCCGCCCATCGTGGCCGCCCTGCTGCAGGTCGTGTTTTTCGCCACCCCGGTCTTCTGGCCGGTGGAAAATCTGGGCAGGTTCCGCCACCTTGGCGAAATGAACCCGCTGTTTGCCGCCATTGACATCGTCCGGGCACCATTGCTCGGCGAACCGACCGCGCCGCACTCCTGGCTGATCGTGGGCATCATGACCACGGGAGGCTTGGTCATGACCGCCGGCTTCTTCAGCCGGTTCCGGTCCCGGATCGCTTATTGGGTGTGATCTTATGGCCTCGTTGCATTTGCAAGACCTGACGGTCGAGTTTCCCATCTACCAGGCCAGCGGACGGTCGCTGAAAAAGGCGCTCTTCTCAGCCCCCCTGGTCGGCAGCAACCTGGCCCGGGATGCGTCAAACCGCATCCAGGTTCGCGCCTTGAACCATCTGACCTTGTCGATCGAGAAGGGCGACCGCGTCGGCCTGATCGGCCCCAATGGCTCGGGAAAGACAACGCTGCTGAAAACGCTGGCCGGGATTTATGAACCGACCGGCGGCGCGCTGCACATCCAAGGTCGTATTTCCGCCCTGCTGGACGTGTCCTTGGGCCTGAACCCGGAAGCCACGGGGCGTGAGAACATCATGCTGCGCGGGATGTACATGGGCATCCACCCCAAGGACATGCAGGGCCATGTCGAGGAGGTCGTCGAGTTCACGGAACTCGGCCCCTATATCGACATGCCGGTGCGGACTTATTCAGCGGGCATGATGCTGCGTCTGGCCTTCGCCGCGTCCACATGCGTCGAGCCGGAAATCCTGCTGATGGACGAATGGCTGGCGGCCGGCGACAGCCACTTCCTGGCGAAGGCGCAAAAGCGCATGGAAGATTTCGTGCAACGGTCCAGCCTCATGGTGCTGGCGTCGCATTCGCTGGATCTGCTGGGCAAGTGGTGCAACAAAGGGCTGTACTTGCGCAACGGCAACGTCATCGCATACGGTCCCCTGGCCGAGGTTGCGGACATCTACCAGCAGTCGCTGGCTGACACCTGATAGCCGCCGCTCCACCAGTTCTTCCCCGCAGGGACATCCCGGAACAAACCGTCGATCATGGTCAGAAAATACGTCTGGGCAGGCATCGCTGTCATGCTTGCCGTCATCGTGTTCAAGCTGGCCCAGGCCGGCGGTGACATGTCCTCGTTCTTCTTGACGATCCGTGAAGTGGCCAAGCCGCTGGCCGTCGTCTATCTCAAGCTGTTCGGCCAGCCGGAGTTCGCGCTGGTGCTGGCGGCGGGCATGATGCTGGCCTGCCTGGGCCTGCTGGGCGGATTCTGGGGTGGACAGGTGCGACGCACCCTGGACACGCTGAAGCACATCACCGGCTCCGCCCTGCCGATCATGTCGGAACCGAACGACCGCCGGATCGCCTCCATGAAGCGGCTGATGGAATCCAGCCCCCTGCTGATGGATGAGTGGCGGATGTTCGAGGCCACCCTGCTGGATGCCGGTCGGGGGAATGGCCGGCGCGTCTATTCCACCATCCGGCCCCAGGAGTATTTCTCCATGGAGGCGATGGAGAGCCGGGGTCTGGATTTCCGCTTTTATGTCGCCTTGCCCAATTATTTCGTGGGCGTGGGCCTGATGTTCACCTTTCTGGGCTTGGTGGCGGGACTGTATTTCGCCAGCAAGGGCTTGCAGATGGGCGATCTCGCGGAGGCCCGCCAGGCCTTGGGCCAGTTGCTGGCCGCCTCCACCATGAAATTCGTCAGTTCGGTTGTGGGCATCGGCGCTTCGCTGGTGACCTCCATGGCCGTGCGCCACTGGCAGCGCAAGGTGCAGGCGGCGCTGGACGATCTATGCCGCGCGATCGAGCTGTGTTTCCCCCTGATCTCCGCCCACCGCCTGATGGGCAACTGGGCCCAGGAGGACACCCCCGGTAATGCCATGGCGGTCTCTCCGCCAGAGCATGGCCCCGTGCCGCCCCCAGCCTCGCTGGATACCGCCGACCAGGCATCATAAGGCGGAGTGCGGCCATGCGACGCGGAACCAGGGCGCACGGGGAGGATCAGGAGAGCTATTTCGCCTCCATGTCCGACCTCATGGCCGGCATCGTCTTCATCTTCCTGATCATGTTGATGGCCCTGTCGATGTACAACATCGAAGAGGCGACGAAGACACAAGATCAGCCCGCCGAAAAGACCTACCAGGACACCATCGATACCATCATGGAGGAGCGCGCCCGCATGGTGGAAGCGCTGCGCCAGGATCTCGCGGCCCGGCATATCGAGGCAACGGCGGATGCCGCCAACGGCATCCTGCGGCTGCCGGCCCCGCAGTTCTTTGCATCCGGTGCTGCCGCTCTGAAGCCTGAGGGGCGGGAGAAGCTGGCCGCCGCCGCCGCCCTGTTGGCCCGCTATCTGACGTGCACGCCGCAGACGCCTGACCTGCCCGCCGGCGCCTGCCCCAGAACCGCCCCCGTGGACCAGGTGGACACGGCGATCGCCAACACCACGCCGCCCAGCCAGGGCATGGCGCCGGAAACGATGGCACGCATCCAGGCGTTGGAGATCAGCGCCGCCCTGACCTCCGCCCAGCCCACCTTGTATGAACTGCACGGCCGGGCGGGCCAGCCGATGCTGGCGGTGCGCGGCACCACCATCACCCCGCCCGCAGCCCCCAAAGCCGTGACTGCACGCCACGGGCACCGCCCGGCGCCCGCGGCGCCGACCACCACGCCACCGATAACCGCGCCGGCGGCGGACCAGTTGACGCTGACCTTCACCATGGCCCTGCCCGCCCGGCCCTAACCTAAGCCCCCCCTAAGATCAAAGGCATCCCATGCCACCGTCCACCGCCTTCACCCGTTACGCTTTCGACCGTCTACTGCCCCTCTGCCACCAACGGTTCGCGGATACGACGCATGGCGGCTTCTATGAGCGTCTGGACGCGGCGGGGCGGCCGTTGCCGCTGGGCTACAAGCGCTCCATGGTGCAGGCTCGTCAGCTGTATGTCCTGGCGCACGCCGCGCTGTTGGGCGACAGCGCCGGACTGGCGGCGGCGGAGCGGGGGTATGATTTCCTGGTACGCCATTTCTGGGATGACAGGCATGGCGGCTGGTTCTTCAAGGCGCAATCGGACGGGCAGCCGCTGGATCCGTCCAAGGACTTCTACGGCCACGCCTTCGTGATGTTTGGCCTGGCGTATGCGCATGCGGCTTTCGCCGCGCCCAACGCCGTGACGCTTGCCCAGGAAACATGGTCGGTGATGCGCCAACGGCTGGCGATGCCCGCGCTGGCCGATGGCGGCTGGGGCGGCCTGGCGGAGAGTGCCAGCGCCGAGTGGACACTGAATGGCGCCACGCGCCGCCAGAACCCCCACATGCACCTGCTGGAGGCGCTGCTGGCCCTGCATGAGTTCACCGGGGACGCCACTTGGCTGTCAGAGGCCACGGCGGTCGTGCACCTGTTCCGCAACCGCTTCTACAGCGCGACAACCCAAACCTTGGGCGAATTCTTCACCCAGGATTGGCAGCCCGCCCCGGCCACGGGACACATCGTGGAACCGGGCCACCATTTCGAATGGGCCTGGCTGCTGGATCGCTATGTCAGACAGGGGGGTGAGGCCACCGTCCTGCCCCTGGCCGACGCCTTGTTCGCCAAGGCTGTGGCTCACGGCTTCCTACCCGACGGCGGCATCATGGACCAGATGGATCCCATGGGCACGCCTGTCCAGCGCACCCGCCGCATCTGGCCGGTGGCCGAGGCGATCAAGGCCGCGCTGTCCCAGGCTCGCCGCCACCGGGGGACGCCGGCGGGCGACGCCGCCGACGCCATGGTCCAGCGTCTGGCGCTCCACCTTCAAACGGCCTTCCTGGATATGGACACGGGGCACTGGATCGAAACCCAGGACGAGGCGGGCAAGCCCAGCATGCGGGACCTGCCTGGCAGCACCCCCTACCACCTGTTCCTGGCGGCGGCTGAGGCCGCCCACCGCGGCTAATCGGCGCGCAAGCGCGATAGAGCAGATCGCCCAAAGGTGAAATCGCCTTTGAGCGTGAAGTTGCTCGTGAACAGACTCAGCTATAGCCTGCCCGGAGCACGGGATTCGACATGGGCTTTTGGCTATCGGCCGGAACCATGGGCGGATGACCAGGGATGCTGATGCGGCAGCGCCGGTTGCCGGTTACGGGTTCCGGTCCAGGCATTGACATTGGTCAGCGAGCCTATTTCCGCGTCCAGCGGCAACGCGCCCGGCCTCACAAACTCGACAAGAGGCCAGGCCATCTCCACCGCTGGCGGCGGAACGGATGTCCTCAATTTCACGGCGTGGTCCCGGGCGAATGCCATCGCCCCGTCGGTCAAGGCGGAAATGACGGCGGCCCGCCGACCCGTCGCCTCCCAGCGTTCATCCCTCACGACCTCCACCCGGCCGACACCCGGATCCAGGCCGATGATGGCATCCTGAGGGGCACCGAAAAGCAGGTCGATCAAAAGCCGGTTCTCATAAAGCCGGTGAATGATGGATGGCGCAACGGTCCGGGTGGAAAGCAGCGCGTCCGCCCGTCGTGGCGGCGCCCAGGCGCCTGCTTGCGTACCGGTGATCGCCCGGCACAGGGAATACCCGTGGATATTCAGCTCGAACAGCCCCTGCAGGGCAACCTCCAGCGCGTCCTGTGTTGCGCCGTCCCAATCCAGACCGACGAGCGCTACCCGGGCGCCGCGCCGCGCCTCCAGCTGCTTAAGCTGCGCAAACAGGCCGCGGCGGTTGCGGCGGCAAACCTTCAGTATCTCGAACCGGAGCTCATACAGGAAATGCAGCAGCCGGACGTGCGATGCCGTCGAAAGTTGGACGTCATCGCCCAAATTGTAATCCGCCATCACCTCGGGCGCCAGCGCCGGCACGCCGAGACGTTCCAGCACCTCATAGGGGGCCAAACCATCGCTGTCAGCGACCAGGAAAGGCAAGTGACCCTGGAAATTCTGGTCGTTCATCGCCGCCAGGGTGAAAGCGAGGTGCGACCCCTGGAATGAGGCGCATGGCGGCAGGTCCCATGCCCCGGGGTTTTCCCTGACGATGCGCTCCAGGAGGCCGCCACCGGGCGCCAGGAACAGCACCTGATTGATTCCGTCGGCTTTGACCTGGCGCTCCAGCCAGTTCAGAAAGCCCACAGCGGCAGGGCCGCTGACCTGATATCCCAACTCTCGCGGTGCCAACGGCTCAGCCGTCGCTTTTGTCTCAACCGTCGCTGGCGGAGATGGCGGCGCCGGACAGCGATAGTGGAACGTGGCGAACCCCTTGGCGGCGGCCTGCGCGATTTCCGCCTGTAAGTCCCCGCCGATATGCAGCAACCGATCGCGCGGCATCGCCAAGTAATCGGCGGCCAAGTCAAAAAGATCACCGCCGCGCGTGGTCGCGTTGCAGTCACTGGAAATGAAGAGGGCCACCGGGTCAAGACCATGCCGGATCAGCGCCTCGCGAATGAATGCGCGGCCCAGATACGTGTCGGCGATGATCAGCGATGGCCGGCCAAGCTCCAAGGCATGGTGAAAGGCGGCTTGGGCCACCAAGTCAGGACGGAGCACATCGAGTTCAAGGGCCAGCTCAGCCGCCTGCAAGGCCTCCGCCAAAGCCGGTTCCACCGGCAGGCGGTCGTAAATATTCGCGAGGGTGATCTCGCGACGGCCGGCTTGCCGCATACGCTCTACGGCCTCCGCCTGCGCCGCTCGGCGCAAGGCCGGGAATTCGGGTAGGTCGAAGCGGCGCCCCAGGATGGCGAAAACCTCATCCGCCGTTGCAATCGACCGATGGAAAAGGGTGCCGAAGAAGCCGAAGGAAACCGCCGCCGCTGTTAATATGGCATCGCGCATCCCCTCGCCCACGCTTGCGGATCCGGCATCCCGCGCGACGCCGATGGAGAGGGCCACCGTCTCCAGGGCGAAATTCTCATTCATGGCCGTCATCACACGATCTCGAAATTGATGCCGTTGGGATGCAGGTTGGGATTGTTGAACGGGTCGCGCTGGAAAAGATCGGGATGCAGGTCGAACAGGCAATCCCGATCCCGCTTCAACCTTTCCATTTTTTCCCTGGACACGAAATCCAGGCCGCGGCTGACGGATTCATGATGGATCAGTTGCACCGCCTGGCACATCACGTTGTAGTACCCGGCCTCATAGAGGCGCATGCACACATCGATGTCGTTATAGGCCACGGGCAGCCTGAGGTCGAAGCCGCCAATCGCCTCGAACTTGCGACGCTCCACCATCAGGCAAGCCCCCGTCACCGCCAACCAATTGTATTCCAGCAGGTTGCGCAGGAAATAGCCGTAATGGTCCGGGCTGTGCCGCAGGAAGGCGTGGCTGGGACCGGCGTCGATATTGAGGACGCCCGCATGCTGGATCTCGCTACCGCCGGGATAAAGCAGCTTGGCACCCACGGCCCCCACATGGTCCAGCTGCGCGAAGCCCGCCATACGTTCCAGCCAGTCCGGGGTCAGCACTTCGGTATCATCGTTCAGGAACAGCAGGATGTCCCCGGCTGCCGCCGCCACGCCCAGATTGTTCAGCTCGGAATAATTGAACGGCGCGTCATGACGAATGACCTTCACCCCCGGCCAGGACCGTATCCGGTTCAGATAGCCCAGGGTGGCGGGTTCCCGGCTGCCGTTGTCCACAACCACGATTTCATAACGATCGTAGCTGGACTTGCCACGGATGCTCTCAAGGCATGCGGCCAGCACGGCCTGATTGTCCCGCGACGGAATGATGACGGATACGGTGGGCGTGCCACGCATCTCATAACGAACGCGATGGTATGCAGGCAATTGGGGCAGCGGCTCCAGCGTGCCCTTCAGGCCACGGCGGGCCAGGGTATCGGCCCGCAGCCGTTCGGAAACGGCCACGACATAGGGCTTGGCCTGCAAGTCGGCGGCCGTCGACTGCGGAATGATGCGCCAGTGGTAAAGGACCTTGGCCACATGCTGAATGCGGGTGGTCCTTTCCGACAGCCGCAGAACCAAGTCCCAGTCCTGGCAGCCATCGTATTCAGACCGGAGGCCACCCAGCTCCTCGACCAGGCTACGCCGGACACAGCTGACATGGCACGTGTACATCGTGCTCATCATCGTGTCGGGCGACCAGTCCGGCTTGAAGAAGGGCTGGGTGTAGCGGCCGTCCTCGGTGATCTTGTCCTCGTCACTGTAGACGAAATCGGGATCGTGCGCCGCGATGCACAGCGCCAGCTCATAAAGGCAGTCGGCCGTCAGTTCGTCATCATGGTCCAGGAAGACGATGAAATCCCCGGTGGCCTTGGCCAATCCATCGTTGGTGGCCCCGGCAATACCCTGATTTTTCGGGGATCGCAGGACGGTCACGCGTGGATCGCGCGGCAAATCCAGCGCGGCGCGGGTGGCCAGATCGGTGCTGGCGTCGTCCACCAGTACCAACTGCCAGTGGGGATACCATTGCGCTTCGACCGAGCGAATGGCGGCCTCGAGCAGGGCCGGCGCCGTGTTATAGACCGGGACCACGATGGAAAAAGTGATCGACAGGTCCTTCAGGCGAAGGTCCAGATCGAACGGTCGGCGCAAAGCGCGATAAACATAACCGTCCGGCCCACGAATATCGCCTAATGGCACCCCAGATAAGGGGTTGGGCCCAGGGGCCATGCCCGGGGCCACACCGTTCAAAAGCCAGAATTTGAAACCGCTCGGGCCATGGTCCCGATAGAGACGGACGCCATCGACCACCGGCGCCAGCATGCCATGACGGCGCATCGTACCGCTCACCGTCCGCAGGACGGTCTTGAACTGCCCCGCCCGACGGAGGGCCCAGCGCAATGGGCGGGTTAGCTGCCAGCTGCGCGACCCGTGGATCAGCGCCAGCTCCTGCTGCAGGGCGTCCCGTTCCCCGGCCTGCTGGCGCAAAATCTCCAAACGTTCATCTGCCAGCCGGCTCAGACGCTGGATGTCGAGATCCCGATCCGCCAACGCCCGGGCAAGTTCCGCTATACGGCTTTCCTGCTCATCCAACCAAATATCCCTTCTTCCGATTCCTTATAGATGGCAATTCCGCGGAGACATACACAGACACATTGGATCATTTACTTATAAATAGACGGCTTTAAGGAATCTTGATCGTTCGACTAAGGAAATTCGGCAATAAACCTATAGAGCCTGGGCATTCATGTCAACCAGAGGCGGGCGTTCGCATTGCGGCGCAAACCGCCATTTTTCTTTGCCATTCAATCCTGTCCAGCCTTCGGCGACGGCGCCGCATGGGCTGACGGCCCAAAGCGCCGGGCCACGGCGGCCCACCCCAAGCGCCCCGCTGTGACGGCGGCGTCAGCGAGGGAGAGGATACGGTCGCGCTGCCGATTGGGGGCGGCGCAAGCGGCATGCAAGGCCTCGCCCAGCGCCTGCAACTGCTTCAAGCCGGCATTGCCGGCGGTGGCGATCAAATCATGGGCCTCGGCGCGCAGCCCGTCCACATCACCCCGGGCGCGCAGGGTGGCCACGCGCTCCAGACGTTCCCCACCATGGGTGACCAGGCTGCCGATCAGGCTGAGAAACTGCTCCCGGCCGGCAATGAGCTCCAGCCGCTCCAGTACCGCGTCGTCCAGCACGGGTGCCGTCGGCACGGGCGCCGCCGGCGCCAAGGGGGCGGGCTCGTAGGGCGACGCATCAGCCCACCGCGCGACGGCCGCCAGGAATTTACGCTGGTCGAAAGGCTTGGCCACCACGTCGTCCATCCCGGCCTCCAGATATTCCTCGCGCATACCGGCCATGGCGTTGGCCGTCAGGGCGATGATAGGGACCCGCGGACCGTCCTGGCGTGCCCGGATGAGACGCGTCGCCTCCAGCCCGTCCATCCGCGGCATCTGGACGTCCATCAGGATCAGGTCGTAAACGGCGCCTGCCGCGGTCGCCGCCTTGACCCCCTCCTCGCCATCCTCGGCCAGAGTGACCTCATACCCCTCCTTGCGCAGCATCAGCAGGGCGACCTGCTGGTTGATCTGGTTGTCCTCCACCAGCAGCACGCGCCGGCCAGCGCCCACACCAGCCTTTTGGGGGTCGGATTTGGCCGGAACGGCAGCCACCTGACTTAGAAACAGGCGGCTCAGCACGTCCAGCAAGGTCTGGCGGCGAACCGGCTTGGCCAGCACGGCGGAGAAAACGTCGACATCGGCGCTACCCCGATCCATCAACCCGAAGGAGGAGATGAGCACCAGTTTGGTTTCCGCGAAGCGTCCATCCTGGCGGATGCGCTGGCCCAGCTGGTCGCCCCGGCCATCGGCCAGGGAGAAATCGACCATCACCATGTCCGGCGGCGCGCCGGCCGCCCAGCTTTCCTCAAGCGCCGCGAATGCGGAGCCCGCGCCATCGGCGACGCTGACCACCAGGCCCAGGTCCCCCAGCGCGCGCGCCAGGATCTTCTGGTGCAAGGGGATGTCGTCCACCACCATGACCCGCAACCCCCTGATGCCGTCCACTAGGGAGTCGCGGCTGACCAGGGTGGCGGCCACCGGCTGCAAGGGCACGGTGAACCAGAAGGTGCTGCCCTGGCCCATGGCGCTGTCCACGCCAATCGCCCCACCCATCAGTTCCACCAACTGCCGGCAGATGGACAGACCCAGGCCCGTGCCGCCGAAGCGGCGGGTGATGGAACTGTCGGCCTGGCTGAACTTTTGGAACAGCCGGACGCGCTGTTGCTCGGGAATGCCGATGCCGGTATCGCTGACGGCGATGCGCAGCAGGGCCTTGCCATCCGCCCCCTTGACGGCCCGAGGCTCCAGCCCGATCTCGATGGCCACCGTGCCCCTGCCGGTGAACTTGATGGCGTTGGAGACCAGGTTGGCCAGGATCTGACGCAGGCGGGTGGGGTCGCCACGAAAGGCGCCCCGCGCGGCATCCTCCACGTAACAGACCAGATCCAGGCCCTTTTCCGCCGCCTTGGGTGACAGCAGCATGGCGACGCCGTCCGCCATCTCATCCATGGAAAAGTCGATCTCCTCCAGCTCGACCTTGCCGGCCTCAAGCTTGGAGACGTCCAGGATGTCGTTGATGATGGACAAAAGCATTTCGCCGCTGTCGTGGATGGCGGCGGCCAGCACCCGCTGCTCGCTGTCGAGCTTGGTGTCCAGGATCAGCTGGGCCATGCCCAGCACCCCGTTCATGGGGGTGCGGATCTCATGGCTCATATTGGCCAGGAATTCGGATTTCGCCCGGCTGGCCGCCTCGGCGGCCAAGCGGGCATGGTCGCGCTGTTCAGCCAGCGTCGCCATTTCCAGGGCTTGGGCCTGCAGGGCGATCTCGGCTCGGCGGCGCTCCCCCACCTCCACCTCCAGACGGGCGACGGTGGCCGTCCGCTCCTCCAGCAGCATCTGCTTCTCGTGGAAGCTGAGCTGCTTGCCCAACGCCCCGGCAAGGGCCTTGGCCATCATCTGCAGCAGCGCCACATCCTCGGTGGTGAAGGCCCCCGGCGCGGTGCCCATCACTTTGAGCACGCCGACAGCCCGCCCCGCCTCGAACAACGGGGCGCAGATCATGGAGCGGACGCCCACCAGGCGGCAGGCGTCGCGGTCAACCCGGTCGTCGGTCTCGCTGTCCTCACACATGAGGACCTTTTCGGTTTCAACGCAAAAGCCGGACAAGCTGCCCTTGCGCTTCAGGCGCACGCCCACGAACTGCGACACGGCCCCGCTGGCGGCGCGGTAGACCATGTCCTCGCCCTCCGCCAGTTCCACCACGGCGCCCTTGGCCCGCATGAGACGCTGCAGGCGGTCCACCACCGTCTGCATGAAAGCGTCCAGATCCAGGTCCGAATCCGCCAGCAGCGATTGGGTGAGCACCACTTCGCCCAGGCGCTCCACCTGATGCTCCAGCGCACGAATGCGATCCGTTTCGCGCTCCGACCGGGTCACGCCTGCCTCATCCACGCTCAAGCCATCGAACCTAACCATACCCAGAAATCCACTATACGTGCGCCATTCCCCGCGAACACCGGACAAGTGGGCGCGGCAATGCTATCTTTGGCAGTAAATAGTGGGGGGCGCCACCAATCCAGGCAGGTGGCGACGAAGCGGTGTTGTTCATCTTCCTTTAACTTTGACGTTCTATCGATATATCGCACGCCTGATCGGCGGCATCGCCATGGCAAACCCTGCTTGTTCGGAGGCCCGTCCCCGTGAACATCAGCAAGACCGTTTTGTCGGGTATCGGCGGCATCGCCATCCTGGCCGTCACGCTTTCCGGAATAATCGCCTTTGTCGCCGCGCGCGACTTGGCACGCCAGGCCGACGCCAGCCATGGCTTGGCCGCCTATGGTGACGCGCTGCGGCTGGGCGCGCTGCTGGCGTCGGAACGCAGCGCCTGGAACGCCGCCTTCAGCGCGGAGACGGCCGCGGAGCTGGGGACGGACTCGCCCCAGGGCAAGGCCATGGCGGCGACCGACGCGGCCCTGGTAACGGCCCGCGTCAGCGCCGCCACGGCCGGTCTGGACCCCGCCCCGTTGGGCAAGGCGGAAACCCTGCTGGCGGATATGCGCGCGGCCGCGCGCGCCGCGACCGGCAGGGCCAAGACCGACCGGCCGGCCGACGGCGCCGGCCGCATGCAGGACGGCATCGCCAACGCCGCCGCCACCATCGACCATGTCGCCGATCTGGCCTTCCGCCGCACCGCCACCTCGGCCGTGGCCCTGACCATCCCCATGCAGATCGCCGGCATGGCCCAGGACTTGCGCACAGCCGCCGGCACGCGATCCGCCATCCTCAGCCTGTTCCAGGCCGGCCAGGCCCTGGACGCCAAGCGGCTGCAGACCGCCACCCAGCTGACCGGCCAAGTGGCGACGCTGTGGCGGCTGCAAAGCCAGGCCGTGGCCAATCTGGGCAGCCCGGCCAAGCTGGCCGAAGCCCTGGCCTTGGAAGACAGCACCCTGATGAAGGAGGGGGAACCGCGCTACCAGGCCATTCTGGAAGCGGCGCGCACCGGCGGCCCCAGCCCCATGGACAACGCGGCCTGGCGCGCCTGGACCAGCCCCATGCTGGACAAGGCGCTGATCCTACGGGACCGCGCCCTGGAAACGGCGCGCGACTTGAACCGCGACGCCCTGGCCCAGGCCCGCTGGCGCCTTGGTCTCAGCGGCCTGACCCTGGCCTTCGTCGCCGCCATCACCGCCCTGGTGGCCTGGGTGCTGCGCCGCCGCGTCACCCTGCCCATCAAGGATTTGACCCAGGCCATCACCCGTCTGGCCGAGGGGGACCTTGAGGTGGTCATCGCCGCACCGCGCGTGCAGGACGAGGTGGGGGCGATGGCCACGGCCCTGACGGTGCTGCGCGACAACGCCGCCCAGGCGCGGGCGGCCGAGCGCGAGGCCGCGGCCGGCCGTCAAGCGGCCCTGGACCGCGCGCGGATGGTGGAACGCCTGTGCCATGACTTTGACAGTCGCGCCACCGCCGGCCTGAACGCCGTGGAGGAAGCGGCCGGCCACCTGGCCACCACCTCCGTCACCATGACGGAGACGGCACAGCATTCCAGCCGCCAGACGGCGACCGTGGCCAGCGCGGCGGAGAACGCGTCCAACGGCATCAATACCGTGGCGGCGGCGGCCGAGGAACTGTCGGCCTCCATTTCCGAGATCAGCCGCCAGATGGCCCAGTCCACCACCATCGCCAACGACGCCATCGCCAAGGCGAAAGAGACCGACCAGGCCATCGCCGTGCTGGCCGCCGCCAGCGCCAAGATCGGCGAGATTGTCGGCCTGATCACCGCCATCGCCAGCCAGACCAACCTGCTAGCCCTGAACGCCACCATCGAGGCGGCCCGGGCGGGCGAGGCCGGCAAGGGCTTCGCCGTCGTGGCGTCGGAAGTAAAGCACCTGGCGGGCCAGACCGCGCAGGCGACGGACGAGATCACCCGACAGATCGGGGAAATTCAGACGGTGACGCGTGCGGCCGTGGCCGGCGTACGCGGCATTTCAGACGTCATCCATACGATGGGGGGCATCACCGCCGGCATCGCGGCCGCGGTGGAGGAACAGGGGGCGGCCACCAGCGAGATCGCCCGCAACGTGCAGGAGGTGGCCATGGCCACCCACCAGATCACCGCCAGCATTGACGACGTGCGCGCGGCGGTGGACCAGTCCAGCGCCGTGGCCGGCGACCTGCGGCAGGCGTCCACCTCGATGACCGACCGGGCGGAGCGGCTGAAAGGCGATGTGGCGGGATTCCTGGGCGGCGTGCGCACCGCCTGATTCGGCCCACGGCCGCCTGGCCAACCCGCCGGCCTCGGGATTACAAGGGAACCCCGTAACGGAAGGACCCTTGCGCCATGATGCTGACGCACCGCCCACTGACGCCGGAAGACCTGGACCTGGTGTGCCGGCATCGCGCCGCCATGTTCCGCGACGCGGGCCGGCGGGAAGACGCCATCGCGGCCATGGCGGCACCCTTCCGGCACTGGCTGGCCCCCCGCCTGGCGGATGGGCGCTATTTTGGCTTCGTGTTGCACGGGGCGGACGGCATGCCGGTGGCCGGCATCGGCCTGATGGAGCTCGATTGGCCCCCCCACCCCGCCCATCCGCAGGACGGGCGCCGCGGCTATGTGCTGAACGTCTATGTCGAACCCAGCCATCGCCGCCAGGGGCTGGCCCGGCGGCTGATGGACCTGGCCGAGACGGAATTCCGTGGGCGCGGCGTCACCTACACCATCCTGCACGCCACCGCCGCCGGCCGGCCGCTGTACGAACAGGCCGGTTGGGCCCCCACCACGGAAATGGCCAAGGCCCTGGCCTGATCCGTCAGCCCCGGGCCAGGCCCAGCCCTTCGTCGATCCAGCCGGTCAGGCCGCCGATCATCTCCTTCACCGGGCGGCCCAGGCGCGCCAGCTTCAGCGCCGCCTTGGTGGAACCGTTGCAGTGCGGGCCAGCGCAATAGACGACGAACAGCGTGTCGGCCGGATACTCCGCCAGCCGCACCTCGCTCAATTGGCGGGTGGGGATGTTGATGGCGCCCGGCACATGACCGGCGGCGAACATCGCCGGGGAGCGCACGTCCACCAGCACGAAGTCCTTGGCTTCCTGGGTGGTGGCGTACCAGACGTCGGCGCAGTCGGTCTCGAACGCCAGCTTGGCCTCGAAATGCGCGGCGGCCGCGTGGGACGCAGCCGCCGGGGTCTTGGCAACGACGGAGCGGGTGGCAGTGAAGGGGACAGACGTCATGGAGAGATCTCCTGTCAGGCGGGGCGATGGCCCTTTGTCGCCCGCGCCCGATTTTCCCGCCAGTGGCGGGCCCGCCAATATGCGGGTAATTCCGGCCAACAAAACCTACTGACAGCGACTGTCACCAGGGCGCGCTATCCTGCCGCCATCGCCGACATCGCGGAAGGACACCCGACATGGCCCGCCCCAACTACATCGAACTGCCCACGCGCGACATCGCCGCTGCGCGGAGCTTTTACGAACAGGCCTTCGGCTGGTCGCTGACCGCCTTCGGCCCCACCTACGCCTGCACCATGACGGGCGACGTCGACATCGGCCTGCAGGCCGATGCGGCGGAGGCGACCAAGGCGCCCCTGACGGTCATCCAGGTGGACGATCTTGAAACGGCACTGGCTGCCGTCACCCGGGCCGGCGGCACCGTCGTCCGCCCCATCTTCAGCTTCCCCGGCGGTCGCCGTTTCCAGTTCACCGACCCCTCGGGCAATGAGCTGGCGGTGATGCAGTCAAGCGCGGACCACGGCTGACGCCCGCGTTGTTTGCAGGGCTGCACGGGCACCACCCCGCGTCTTCGGGTGGATGAGCGGGCTTAAAATACCCTCATCGCGGGTGACCTTCCGATCATCGGCTGGTCCTCCCGTTGGGAGGTTCATATGGTTCACGCCCATCCCCTGTCCAGCTTGGCCCTGCTGTTGCTGATCCTGGGGGCCTTGTTCGCCTTTGGCTTTGGCTTCGTGCTGTTTCATGTGCCGGGGGAGCCCGCTGTCCGGCGCGCCATCCTGCCCTTTTACTGCGCGGTCCCCGTCATCCTGATGGGCGCCGCGTTGCTGCTGAACGTGGGTTTAGCCAAAGGCTGGCCTGGCTTGCTGTTGATGGCCGGCATAGCCGCCGTGGTCCTGGCCACCTCACGTGTCTGCGGCAAATGTGGCATCGCCGTCCAGCCCCGCAGCCTGATCACGCCCAAATTCTGCGCCCACTGCGGCCATGCGCTGTCGGAATAGGAGGACGACACGCCTGACAGCGTGGCACACCCGCCAATAGCCGGGCATTTCCGGCCAAGGAGGCGCTCGCCCCTTGGCGGCCGGCGGCCGGCGGTGTTTCATCCCATGCATGACCCTGCGCCGCCCCACCCCACCCACCCCGCCGCCCTTGCGCAACCGCATCGTGGCCGTCCTGGCCTATGACGGGCTGTGCACCTTCGAGTTCGGGGTGGCGGTGGAGGTGTTCGGCTTGCCCCGGCCAGAGATGGCCAACTGGTACCAGTTCCGCGTCTGCGCCGCCGACCCCGGCCCCCTGCGCGCCGTCGGCGGCATCCAGGTGCTGGCCGAGGGCGGGCTGGAGGATTTGGCGGCGGCCGGCACCATCGTCATCCCCGGCTGGCGCGGCATGGACACGCCGGTGCCGGCGGACCTGCTGGACGCGCTGCAACGGGCGCACGCGAACGGCGCCCGGCTGGTGTCCATCTGTTCCGGCGTCTTCGTCCTGGCGGCGGCCGGCGTGCTGGCGGGCAAGCGCGCCACCACCCATTGGCGCTATGCCCGGACCCTGGCGGAGCGCTTCCCCGACATCCGGGTGGAACCCGACGTGCTGTACGTGGACGAGGGGGCTGTCCTCACCTCCGCCGGCAGCGCCGCCGGCCTGGATCTATGCCTGCACATCGTGCGTCGCGACCACGGCGCCCGTATCGCCAACCAGGTGGCCCGCCGCCTGGTCATCCCGCCCCACCGCGACGGCGGCCAGGCCCAGTTCGTCGAGGCGCCGCTGGCGGAAGAGGCCGCCCCCCTGTCGGCCCTGTTCGACTGGATGCGCCGCAACCTGGACCAGGAGTTGCCTCTGGCCCGGCTGGCCGCCCAGGCGCGCATGAGCGAGCGCACCCTGGTCCGCCGCTTCCGCGAAGCGGCCGGCACCAGCCCGAAGGACTGGATCCTGACGGAGCGGCTGAGCCGCGCCCGCACCCTGCTGGAAGCCACGTCCCTGCCGCTGGAGCAGGTGGCGGCCGAGTGCGGATTCGGCAGCGCCGACAGCCTGCGCCACCATTTCCGCGCCCGCCTGCGCACCAGCCCGGCCGCCTATCGCGGCCGCTTCGCCGACGCCGCCGAGTAGGTGCCTAAAGCGCCCCGCCGTTTGCGTTGATCCAGGCCATGGCGGTGCGCACATCCTCCGACACCGCATAATGGCCGCCGGCCAGGACGACGGCCTTCACGGTGCCATCCGGCGGCACCTCGGTGGCCAACGGCTCCCGCACCAGGCTGACGGCCGCCCCCTTGACCCACAGGGCCGATCCATCCGGCCGGGTCAGCCGGGCGAACCCCTTGGTCAGTGACAGCCGGGCCAGTAGGGCTTCCGGCGCTTCCGCCGTCGTCACCTGCTCACCCAGTCCGCCCAGGACAGTGCCACCCGTCCCCAGGGTAAGAACGCTGATGCCGCCGGCGTCGACGTGGACGACCGTACCGGCGGTGGTCTTGATTTCAGCCATGAAAAACACCCCAGATTGCGTCTTATGGCGACAAGACAACCAGAGTAGCGGGTAACCCACCCCAGGTAAACCGACCATACCGCGTCCCGCATCCAGGGCATCATCACGCGCCCGCCGCCGTGATCCCCATAAACAGGGTTGCACCCAATCCGGCCAAACCCTAGAGTGCCCGCCATATGACAAGGCTGTCATATGCTCCGCCGGGCCCGTCCGGCGGCAATAAAACAGGGAGTATCGCGTCCATGCCCCGCCTGCCGTTCGGGCCCCGCTCACGCGTCTTGACCACCGGCGCCGCCCTCTGCGCGCTGCTCATCGGTGGTGCCTTGGCCCCATCCGCCCAGGCCCAGATCCCGCTGGAGGCCGAGATGTCGGCGCGGGCCACGGCCGCCACCGTGCCGCCCACCCCCACGGTGCCCGGCCCGTGGATGGACACCAAGCTGTCGCCCGATGAACGCGCCCGTCTGCTGGAAAGCCAGCTGACGCTGGATGAGCGCATCGGCATGCTGCACGGCATCATGGCCCTGCCCTTCAAGATCGAGGGACTGCCGGACGGCGTGGTCTGGTCCGCCGGCTACATCCCCGGCGTGCCGCGCCTGGGCATCCCGGCGTTGCGGGAGACGGACGCCAGCCTGGGCGTGGCGACCCCCCACCGCCTGCGCCCCGACGGCGCCACCGGCCTGCCCGCCGGTTTGGCCATCGCAGCGACGTGGAGCCCGGAGTTGGCCTACCAGGGCGGCGCCATGGTGGGTGACGAGGCCACGCGGAAGGGCTTCAACGTCCTGCTGGGCGGCGGCGTCAACCTGACGCGTGAGGCCCGCAACGGCCGCAATTTCGAATATCTGGGCGAGGATCCGCTGCTGGCCGGCACGCTGGCAGGCCAGGCCATCCGCGGCACCCAGGACCAGCACATCGTGGCGACAGTGAAGCACTTCGCCATCAACAGCCAGGAGAGCAGCCGCCGCGCCGTGAACGCGGTGATCGCCGAAGCCCCTTTGCGCGAAAGCGACCTGCTGGCCTTCCAGTTCGCCATCGAGGCGGGCAAGCCCGGCTCCGTCATGTGTTCCTACAACCGGGTCAACGGCCCCTGGGCCTGCGACAATGACTTCCTGCTCAATAAGGTGCTGAAGGGCGACTGGGCCTATCCCGGCTGGGTCATGTCCGACTGGGGCGCCACCCCGGCCTTGAGCGCCGCCCTGAACGGCCTGGACCAGCAGTCGGGCGAGCAGATCGACAAGGACGTCTTCTTCGACAAGCCGCTGAAGGCGGCGGTGGAGTCCGGTCAGGTGCCGACGGCGCGGGTGTCGGACATGGTGCGGCGCATCCTGCGCTCCCTGTTCGCCGCCGGCGTGTTCGACGTGAAGGCCCCCACCGGCCCCATCGATTTCAAGGCGCATGCCGACATCACGCGCACGGTGGCCGAGCAGGGCATCGTGCTGCTGAAGAACAAGGGTGGCGTCCTGCCGTTATCCACCCAAGGGGGAGCCCCCAAAGGCAAGCGCATCGCCGTCATCGGCGGCCTGGCCGACGCCGGCGTGCTGTCGGGCGGCGGATCATCCCAGGTCATGGCGCCGGACGGGCCCAACCATGACTACAAGAACGGCGCCTTCCTGCACATCGGCGGCACGGGCGAGTTGGCCCACATCTCCGACGCCATCTACCAGCCCGATGCGCCCCTGGCCGCCATCGAGGCCAAGGTTGGGAAGGACAACGTCATTTTCGCCGATGGCCGCTACGTCAGCGAGTCCGTGGCCGCCGCCAAGGAGGCGGACATCGCCATCGTCTTCGCCACCCAATGGAACATCGAAGGCCAGGACGTGCCGGACCTGACCCTGCCCCAGGGCCAGGACGCCGTCATCGCCGCCGTGGCCGCCGCCAACCCCAACACCATCGTCGTGCTGGAAACCGGCGGTCCCGTCGCCATGCCCTGGCTGGACACTGTGGCCGGCGTGGTGGAGGCGTGGTACCCCGGCACCCGGGGCGGCCAAGCCATCGCCAACATCCTGTTCGGCGACGTCAACCCGTCCGGCCATCTGCCCATCACCTTCCCCAAGGAGGAGAGCCAGCTGCCCAGCCCGGTGCTGGCGGGCCTGTACAACCGTGACCGGACGGAACTATTCGACGCCCATTATCCGGAGGGGTCGGATGTCGGCTACCGCTGGTACGCGGCCAAGGGCCACACCCCCCTGTTCCCCTTCGGCTACGGCCTCAGCTACACCACCTTCGCCCAAGGCGGGCTGAAGGCGGCGGCCGGGTCCAAGGCGGGGGAGGCGATGAATATCAGCTTCACCGTCACCAACACCGGCACGCGCGCCGGCCAGGATGTGGGACAGGTCTATCTGGTGTCCGGCCCCCAGGGGAACCGCACCCGCCTGCTGGGCTTTGGCCGCGTCGACCTGAAGCCGGGCGAGAAGAAGACCGTCAGCGTCAGCGTCGACCCCCGCCTGCTGGCCGATTTCGACACCCAGGCCCACGCCTGGAAGGTTGCGGCCGGCAGCTACACCGTGGCCCTGGGCAGCGACGCCCTGAGCCTGGGCGAGAAGCGGACGGTGACGCTGAAGGCCCAAACCCTGAAGCCATGATGTGAGGCGCCTGGCGAGCACCGGCGCTTGCCAGGCCACGTCCCGGGGCGCGACACTGGCGGCAAAACAGCCGCCTGGGAGGACGCCTCATGACCGCCACCGAAGCCGACATCTTCGACTATATCGTCGTTGGCGCCGGATCGGCCGGGTGCGTGCTGGCCAACCGTCTCTCCGCCGATCCCGCCGTGCGCGTGGCTTTGGTGGAGGCTGGCGGCAAGGACGACTGGATCTGGTTCCACATCCCGGTGGGCTATCTGTTCGCCATCGGCAATCCCCGCGCCGACTGGATGTTCAAGACCGAGGCCGTGCCGGGTCTGAACGGCCGCAGCCTGGCCTATCCCCGGGGCAAGGTGTTGGGCGGATGCTCCGCCATCAACGCCATGATCTACATGCGCGGCCAGGCCGCCGACTATGATGGCTGGCGCCAGATGGGGCTGGCGGGCTGGGGCTGGGAGGATGTGCTGCCCATCTTCCTGGCGCAGGAGGACCACGTGGCGGGCGGTAGCCTGTTCCACGGGGCGGGTGGAGAATGGCATGTCGACCATCCCCGCATTCGCTGGGCCCTGCTGGATGCCTTCATCGCCGCCGCCGAGCAATGCGGCATCCCCCGCACCGACGATTTCAACCGGGGCGACAATGAGGGCTGCGGTTATTTCCAGGTGAACCAGAAGGGCGGCCGGCGATGGAGTGCGGCCCGCGCCTTCCTGGACCCGGTCCGCCACCGCCCCAACCTCAGTGTCATCACCGGCGCCCTGGCCGAACGCCTGGTCATCGAGAACCGGCGCGCCACCGGCGTGCGCCTGCGCATGCCGGGCGGCACCCGCACCCTGACGGCGCGGCGGGAGGTGGTGGTGGCCACCGGTGCCGTGGCGACGCCGGCCCTGCTGGAACGGTCCGGCATCGGCGCCGGCGCGCGGCTGCGCGACCTGGGCGTGGAGGTGGTGGCCGACCGGCCGGGCGTGGGGGAGAATTTGCAGGATCACCTGCAACTGCGCCCCATCTTCAAGGTCACGGGCGTGCCCACCATGAATGGCCTCTACCAGTCCCTGCCCCGCCGCGCGTGGATGGGGCTGGACTACGCGTTGCGCCGACGGGGGCCGCTGACCATGGCGCCGTCGCAGCTGGGCGCCTTCACCCGCAGCGGGCCGGAATACGCGACACCCAACCTGCAATTCCACATCCAACCCCTGTCGCTGGACACGTTCGGCGACGCCCTGCACCCCTTCGGCGCCTTCACCGCCAGCGTCTGCAACCTGCGCCCCACGAGCCGGGGTGCCATCCATGCCCGCAGCCCCGACCCCGCCGACGCCCCCCTCATCCAGCCCAACTATCTGGCGACGGAGGAGGACCGGCGGGTGGCGGTGGACAGCCTGCGCCTGGCCCGCCGCGTCGCCCAGGCCCCCGCCCTCGCCGCCTTCAAGCCGGAGGAATACAAGCCCGGCATCCACCTGCAAAGCGACCAGGAGATTGCGCACGCCGCCGGCGATGTCGGCACCACCATCTTCCATCCCGTGGGCACCGCCCGCATGGGAACGACGGACGATCCGCTGGCCGTGACCGACGACCGGCTGCGGGTGATTGGCGTCGAGGGGCTGCGGGTGGCGGATGCCTCGGTCATGCCCCGCATCACGTCCGGCAATACCGCCGCACCCACCATGATGATCGCCGAGCGCGCGGGACGGATGATCCTTCAGGATTGGCGTCACCGCCCCTCCGCCTGATCGAAAGGCCCCCCTGCGCGAGTTGGGGCGCGTATCACTTAAGGGTGTATTGTTGCCGCTTCTTTCGCAATAGTCGACCAACCGGAGCATAACTGCCGTACACTTACACAATTTTTGATAAATATGCGCGCTACAGTTGCGCTATTGTGCCGCACCATTCGGCCCCCAACCCAGCGGGCGGGCCGTTTGATGGCGCATAGAGGACGGCTGGAACGGACCAACATCGCATCCGCCGACGGCCAGGCAGAGCCGCCGGGGGTGGCCTGGGGCCCTTTCAGCATAACCATGCGTCTCCGCTTGGGCATTGGTTTCTTTGGGGGCGGCCAGCATGGCTTTGGGGATGGTAGTGCGCACGCGGGCGATGCGTGCCGGAGACGCATGGGCTGGCCATCAAAATCTTTGCGTACCCCCTGGCGTACCCCCTGCCGGCGCCGTTCGCCACGGCGGCACCCGCGCGACCCTGCTGGCCGGCACCGCCCTGACCCTGCTGGCCGTCGCCCTGCCCGGCGCGGCCTGGGCCGGCAACGGCCCAGCGCTCCCCACCGGCGGCGCCTTTCAGGCGGGTACGGGCAGCATCAGCGGCGCGGCCAACGGCTTGACGATCGATCAGACCAGCCGCCGTGCCATCATCGACTGGAAAACCTTCTCCATCGGCCAAGGCGGCACCGTCAGTTTCAACAATGGCGCTGGCGCCACCCTTAACCGTGTCACCGGCGGCAACCTGTCGACCATCCTGGGCACGTTGAAGGCCACCGGCACCCTGTATGTCATCAACCCGGCCGGCGTGGTGGTGGGCTCCACGGGCGTGGTGGTGACGGGCGGCAGCTTCACCGCCAGCACACTGGACATCGCCAACGACGCCTTCATGGCGGGCGGCACCTTGCTGTTCAAGGGCGACAGCGATGCCGAGGTTAAAAACCTGGGCAAGATCTCCGCCACCGGCGGCGACGTTTTCCTGATCGCCCGCAGCGTGACGAACGAGGGCACGATCACCGCCCCCAACGGCACCGTGGGCCTGGCCGCCGGCCAGCAGGTGCTGCTGAAGGACGGCGACGCGGGAGAGCGCGTTTATGTCGAGGTGGGAAGTGGGGACGTCACCAATACCGGCGCCATCGAGGCGGCGCAGGCGGAGCTGAAGGCCGCCGGCGGCAACGTCTATGCGCTGGCCGGCAATGGCGGCGGGGCCATCCGCGCCACCGGCACCACCCTGAAGGATGGCCATGTCTGGCTGTCGGCCAGCGGCGCCACCGAGACCGCCACCGACGCCGGCGGCGCCGTCAGCATCACCGGCGCGGTGTCCGCCACCAATGCCGACGGTTCGGGCGGCACCGTCATCGCCACCGGCAAATCGGTGGCGGTGCAGGCCGGTGCCGTGGTCGACGCCAGCGGCACCACCGGCGCCGGCGGTACCATCCTGCTGGGTGGCGACCGCCAGGGCGGGGGCGACGCGGCCACCAAGCTGGTGAAGCAGGCCGTGGCCACCGCCGCCCAGACAACCATCGGCGCGGGCGCAACCCTGAAGGCCGACGCGGGCGCCACCGGCAACGGTGGCAGCGTCATCGTCTGGTCGGATCAGCAGACAGGGTTCGCCGGCACCCTCAGCGCCAAGGGCGGGCCCCGGGCCGGCAACGGCGGCTTCGCCGAAGTGTCCAGCCACAGGCTTCTGGACTTCACCGGCGCGGTAGACCTGACCGCCCCGCTGGGCAGCGTCGGCCAATTGCTGCTGGATCCGGAGAACGTCACAATCTCCACCGGCAGCAATTCCAACAGCAGCCAATCCGGCGGCACCTTCACCCCCACGGGTAACAGCTCCGTCATCAACACGACCACGCTGCAGAACGTCCTGGCCACGGCAGACGTCACCATCACGACCGGCTCCATCGGCAGCCAGACGGGCGACATCACCGTCGCCAACAACGTGACCTGGTCGGCCAGCCACAGCCTGACGCTGTCGGCCTATCACAGCATCATCTTCAACGGCGGCACACTGAGCCACACCGCCGGGTCTGGCGACGTCACCCTGCGGGCCGACAACACCGGGACGGGCAGCGGCACCGTCACGTTCACCAGCGGTGGTGTCAACATGGTCGGCAGCAGCGGGTCGGTGAACCTCTACTACAACCCCGCCAGCTATGCCTCCCCCACCAGCTATGCCGGCAATGTCGCCTTGGGGTCGGGCGCCCTGACGACCTACATGCTGGTGAACACCGCCACCAACCTGCAGAACCTGTCGACCAACCTGACCGAAACCTATGCCCTGGGCCGGGATATCGACGCGAGCGGCACCGCCGCCTGGAACAGCGGCGCGGGTTTCGTCCCCATCGACAGCTTCTCCGGTACCCTGGACGGCCTGGGCCACACCATCACCGGCCTGACCATCAACCGGCCCACCACCGTCGCGGTGGGCCTGTTCGGCGACACACCCACAAGCAACGGCCCCAAGATCCGCAATCTGGGGCTCGTGGATGTGAACATCGCCGGATTCAACCGTGTGGGCGGCCTGGTTGGGCGCGCCAACAGCGGCGGGTCCCTCACCAACGTCCATGTCACCGGCGCCATCACCGGCTATGGCGACTTCATCGGCGGCCTGGTCGGCCTGGACGACCAGCAGTCGATCAGCAACAGCTGGACCGACGTCACCATCACCGTCCCCAAAGGCTACAGCGGCAGCGGCGTGGGCGGCCTGGTCGGTTGGCAGCGCTCCGGCTCGCTGACCAACGTCTATGCCCTGGGCACCGTTTATGCCCCCGACGCGAGCCGGGTCGGCGGCCTGGTGGGAACGGACGGCTTCATCGGTTTTGGCCAGGGTGCCACTATCACCAACGCCTACGCCACCGGCAATGTCACCGGCAACGATGCTGTCGGCGGCCTGATCGGCATCGCCGAGGGCGGCAGCATCACCAAGACCTATGCCACCGGGTCCGTCACCGGCGTCACCAACCTGGGCGGTCTGGTGGGCATCAACGCCAACCCCATCACCCTCAGCTGGGCCAGCGGCGGTATTACCCGCAGCAGCGGCAGCGCCACCAGCGTGGGCGCCCTGGTGGGCAGCAACGGCGACAGCGTCAGCGCCGGCAGCATCGCCACCAGCTATTGGGACAGCTACACCGCCGCCGGCTTCTCCGCCGTGGGCGCCACCGTGGGCGCCAGCACCAGCAGCGCCACCGCCGTCACCAGCGACCCGGCGCAGTCGGCCGCCAGCACCTATGCCTACAAGGCCAGCGCCTACGGTGCCTTCAACTTCACCACCGATTGGTGGCTGAGCGACGGCGGCACCCGGCCTCTGGGCCTGTGGGAATATTCACTAACCGTCAGCAACGCCCACCAGCTGCAGTTGGTCGCCCACGACCTGACGGCCAGCTATACCCAGAGCAACGACATCCGCATGCCGGCCCCGACCGCCAGCGGCATCTGGAAGTCCACCAGCGGCAGCGTGCCCGCTGGCTTCATCCCCCTGGGCACCCCCTCGACGCCGTTCAGCGGCACCTATAACGGCCAGGGGTATGCCATCGATGGGCTGACCATCACCTACGGTGGCGGGAGCAACACCTATATCGGCCTGTTCGGCGGCAACACCGGTACCCTCAACAACATCGCCCTGACCAACGTGGCCATCACCGTCACCAACGCCGACAGCCATGTCGGCGCCCTGGTGGGCGCCAACGGTGGCGGCCAGATCACGAACGCCTATGTCTCCGGCACATTGACTTTCCGTGGCGGTGGCGGCTACGGCGTCGGCGGCATCGTGGGGATACAGTACAACGGCGGAACCATCACCGGTTCCACCTCGATGGCCGACGTCAATCTCAGCTTCGTCAATGGCGGGCAGGGTTATGCCGGCGGCGTTCTGGGCGTTACCGCCGACCTGAGCGCCACGGCCATCAACACGTCCTACGCCGGCGGCACCATCACCGTCACCGGTGGCAACGGGGTCAGTGGCCAGGCACTGGCGGGTGGCCTGGCGGGGATATCCACCAACATCTCCAACAGCTATTCCACCGCCACCGTCACAGAAACCGGCGGCAGCGGCGGCGGCGATCATATCGGCGGCCTGGTGGGCCAGAGCTCCACCGGCACCATCAGCAACAGCTACGCCAGCGGCGCCGTCAGCGCGCCGGGCACGACGGTTGGCGGCCTGATCGGCTACAACGTCAACGCCACCGTCAACAATTCCTATTGGGATAAGCAGACCACCGGCCTATCCAGCGGCGTCGGAAGCGGCAGCGCCACCGGCATCACCGGCCGCACCACCGCCGAGATGGCGGTTCAATCCAACTTCAGTGGCTGGGATTTCAGCAACACCTGGTATCTGCCCGCCGGCCTGTCCCGCCCGATCCTACGTGCGGAGGCCAGCACAACCATCCGCGACGCCCATGAACTGCAATTGGTGGCCCTGGACCCCACCGCCCGCTACACCATCGCCAATGACATCAGCTTGGCCTCCCCCCTCACGGACGCCGCTGACATATGGAGCGGCGGGTTCGTGCCCATCGCCAACTTCTCCGGCGAGCTGTCGGGCCAGGATCACACCATCAGCGGCCTGACCATCACCGGCAGCGCCGCCAATAGGGGCCTGTTCGCCTCCACCACCGCCTCGGCCAGACTGGCCAACCTGGCGCTCACCAACGTCTCCGTCTCCGGCGGCAACAACGTGGGTGCCCTGGTGGGCTCCGCCACCGGCACCACCATCAGCAACATCACCGTTTCCGGCACGGTCAGCGGCGCCAGCCAGGTGGGCGGCGTCGTGGGCAGCGCCACCGGCCCCATCAGCTTCGCCGGCATGTCGGGCACGGTCAGCGCCACCGCCGACAGTGTCGGCGGCGTGGTGGGCTTCACCAATGGCGCCATCGCGGACAGCTGGTCCACCGCCACGGTCAGCAGTTCGGGCACCAGCAGCCACGGCTTGTACGTGGGCGGCCTGGCTGGGCAAAGCACCGGCACCATCGACCGATCCTGGGCCTCCGGCTCCGTCAGCGGCTGGACCGATGTCGGTGGCCTGGTGGGCCTTGCCAGCGGCGCCATCACCACCTCCAGCGCCAGTGGCGCCGTCACCGGCGGGGGCAGCGTGGTCGGTGGGCTGGTGGGAAACCTGTATGGCACCAGCCTGACCAACACCTACGCCACCGGCGCCGTCACCGGCTTTCAGGAGACGGGCGGCCTGGTCGGCATCATCCAGGTGGCGGGCGCCAGCATCAACAACAGCTACGCCAGCGGCGCCGTCAGCAGCACCAGCGGCAGCGTCTACACCAGCGGCCTGGTGGGCATCTCCAGCGTGGCGTTCACCGCCAGCAATTCGTTCTGGGACATCACCACCACGGGGCGGAGCTACGGCGCCGCCAGCGGCGGCAGCGGCCTGACGGTGAGCGGCTTCACCGGCCTCACCGGCACCCAGGGCTTCACCCAGGCCACCTTCACCGGCGCCGGCTGGGATTTCACCAACACCTGGTACATGGTGGACGGCAGCACGCGGCCCTTGTTGCAGGCGGAGGCATCCACCACCTTACGCTCGGCCCATCAACTGCAGCTGATGAGCCTGAACCCCACGCTCAACTACACCCTGGCGAACGACATCAACCTGGGCAGCGCCCTGTCCGCCACCGGAGAGGTCTGGACCAGTGGCGGCTTCTCCCCCATCGACAACTTCGGTGGCAGTTTCGCCACCACGTTCAATGGCGCCGGCCATACCATCACCGGCCTGACCATCAACCGGTCCGGCACCAGCGATGTCGGTTTGTTCACCCAACTCTCCGGCTATGTCCATGATTTGACGCTCAGCAACGTCTCCGTCACCGGCGACACCAATGTCGGCGGCTTGGCGGGGGCCACGAGCGGGGGCAATATCACCAAGGTCACGGTGACCGGCAGCATCACCGGCAACAGCACCGTCGGTGGGATGGTGGGTAGCAACGGCGGCCTGCTGCTGCAGACCAAGTCGGATATCCTGATCACCACCAGCGGCACCAACGTGGGGGGCCTGGCGGGCAGCAACGGCGGAACGATCCAGGACAGCTATTCCCTGGGCGGCATCCGCACGACGGCCGGCGGTAGCGGACAGGCCGTTGGCGGTCTGGTCGGCAGCAACAGCGGAACGGTCCAGGACGCCTACGCGCAGACGGCCCTGCTGGGCACGGTGAATGCCAGCGGCTCGGCCGTGGGCGGTTTGGTGGGCAGCAACAGCGGCACCGTGGCCAACACCTACAGCATCGGCGCGGTGGTCACCACCGGCACCACCACGCTGGGTGGTCTGATCGGCAGCAACGCCGGCAGCGCCAGCAACAGCTTCTATGACACCGAAACCTCCGGCCTGTCCGCCGGCGTGGGCAGCGGCACCGCCACCGGCATCACGGGCAAGACCACCGCCCAATTGCAGACGCGGTCCACCTTGACCGGTGCCGGCTGGGACTACACCACCCCGGTCTGGGGCATGATCGACGGCACCACCCTGCCTTATTTCACCTGGGAACATTCGGGCGGCGTCCAGATCGTGACCGGCACCGCCTACAGCGATGCCGCCGGCAGCGGCTTCGCCGTCGCCAACCGGGTCAGCGCGCTGACCAACGGCACCAGCCTGGGCAGTGGCTTCGCCGGTGCCAACGGTTATTACTACATCCTGGCCGATGGCAGCCCCATCACCGGCGGTACCCTCGTGGCCTACCTGAACCCGGTGCTGAGTAACACGACGCTGGGCAACGCCGTCCACCTGACCACCAGCGGCGGTACCACCACCGGCCTGACCGTGCTGGGCAACGCGGTGCAGATGACCAGCGACGGCCCGGTCGTCAGCACCAGCGCGTTGGCCAGCGCCCGGCCGTCCGGCATCGATTCCAGCCTGCTCTATACCGTGTCGGGCAGCACCATCACGCTGTCCGCCAACGCCAGCCTGGATATCGAGGCCGGCAGCCGCGCGATCACCATCGACGATGCCTTGGTGTTGAGCGGCACGGGCACCCTGACGCTGAACAGCACCGGCACCAGCACGCAGTCGGCCGCCATCACCACGCCCAGCCTGCTGCTGACGGGCGCCGGCGGCATCTGGCAACTGGGCAGCCTGTCCAGCGGTAACGGCATCAACAGCATCGGCACCCTGGCGGCCGACACCGGCACCGTGCTGATCGGCTCCAATACCGCCATGGCGGTGGGCACGGTGGGGTCCACCAACGGCGTCACGGTGACGGGCGGCCTGGGCTTCATCGGCGCCACCACCAGTGTCACCCAGACCCAGGCGATCAGCGCCGGCGGCCTGGCGTTGGAGGGCGGCAGCTACACCCTGACCAACGCCGGCAACAGTTTCAGCCACTTCACCGCCAACGGCGCCAGCTTCACCGCCGTCACAACCGGCGCCGTCACCGTGGACACGGTGTCCGCCGGCGGCACCAGCTATAGCGGCCTGACCCTCAGCGGAACGGCCAGCAACAGCCTGACGGCCGGCACCAACCTGACGGTGGCGACACCCAGCAACAGCGCGACCCTGGCGGCTGGGGGCACCCTGACCCTGACGGCTGGCGGCGACCTGGCCCTGACCGACACCAGCCTGACGGTCGGCAGCGGCAGCGGCACCAGCACCCTGACGCTGGCCGCCGCCAACAACCTCACCCTGCAGGGCACATCCAGCGCCATCACCATCACCGGCACGGCCACCGCCGGCCTGGCCTTGTCACTGTACGCCGACACCGACAGCAGCGGCGCCGGCGGCATCACGCTCAGCCGCACCAACATCCTGACCAAGGGTGGCACCCTGGCCCTGGTGGGCGGCAGCGTCGTCAGCGATCCCACGACCGCGGGCAACGCCCACAGCACAGGCGCGAGCGCGACCGACGATGCCGCCATCGGCATCACCAACAGCACCATCAGCCTGGAGGGGGGCAACGCCATCCTGAAGGGCGACGGGCAGGCCAACGTCACCGGCACCTCCTCCGGCATCGTGCTGACCAACAGCAGCCTCACCACCACCGTCACCGGCACCCTGACGCTGACCGGCAGCGCCACGACCAGCACCGCCGCCGGCGCGCATGCCGGCATTCAACTGGTGGGCAGCACGCTGCAGACGGCAGCCGGGGCCATCATCCTGACCGGCACGGCGGCGGCGGGGCCCGGTGGCAATACCGGCCTGCTGGTCAACGGCGGCAGCGTCACCGCCACCACCGGCGGCATCACCCTGACCGGCACGGGCACGGGCGGCACCGGCCTGCGGCTTTACGGCGAAACGCTTGGCACCACCAGCGGCGCCATCGTCCTGACGGGCAGCGGCACCACCGGCGCCGGCCTGGTGCTGGGTGACGGCACCAGCACCGCCGCCAGCATCGGCGGCGGCACGCAGACAGGCGCCATCACGCTGACCAGCGACGACTTCGCCTTGTCCAGCGGTGCCGCGCCCACCATCACCACCACCGGCACGGTGACCCTGCGCCAGCAGTCCGCCGACCGGGCGCTGGCCGTGGGGGGCAGCGTCACCGGCGCCGACAACCTGAGCGCCGCGGGCATCAACGGCATCACCGCCGGCACCCTGGTCATCGGCCGCAACGACATCAGCGAGACCGCCGGCTTCACCATCGCCGGCGCCATCGCGCCAACGGTCACCACCCTGGTCCTGACCACCGGCGGCGCCATCAGCCAGAATAGCGCCGCGACCATCACCGCGACCAATCTGGCCGTCCGGGCCGCCGGCACCATCGACTTGGCCACCGCCGCCAACAGCGTCGGCACCCTGGCCGCCGCCACCACCTCCGGCGGCGTCTCGTTCAAGGCCGTCGGCGACCTCACCATTGGCACCGCGGATGGCCTCAGCGGCGTCAGCGGCACCACCCAGGTGCAGCTGACGACCGGCGTCAACGGCCTGCTGACCGTGTCGCAGGCCGTCAGCGGCGGCGGCGTCACCCTGACCGCCGACCGTATGGACCTGGCCAGCACCGTCTCCGCCACGGGGGGCACCACCGTCACGCTGGCCACGACCAGCAGCAGCGGCTGGGCCGTGGACCTGGGCGGTACCGGCAACGCCACCGCCAGCACCCTGGAACTGTCGGCGGCGGAGTTGGACCGGATCACCGCCGCCACCCTGGCCATCTCCGGCGGGAACATCACGCTGACCAGCGCCCTGACCCCGGCGCATGTCACCAGCCTGGCCCTGACGGGCACCGGTACCATCAGCCAGACCAGCGGCAGCGCCCTGAGCATCAGCGGCCTGGCCGCCAACGCCGGCAGCGGCGTCCTGCTGAACCAGGCCAACACCGTCGCCACCCTGGCCGCGCGGGGCGGCAGTGGCGCCGTGCAGTTCACCACCACGGGTGATCTCACCCTCGGTACCGTGAACAGCTTGGCCGGCGCCACCGGCACCAGCGTCAGCCTGGTCACCGGGGCCGGCGGCACGTTGGTCATCTCCCAGGCCGTTTCAGCCACCACCGTCACCCTGACGGCCGACCGAATGAACCTGGGCGGCACCGTCACCGCCACGGGCGCGGCGCAGGTGAACACCGTCACCAGCGGCTGGTCCGTCAATCTGGGGTCCGCCACCGACGTCGCGGCAACGACGCTGGAGCTGTCGTCGGCCGAACTCAACCGGATTGATGCCAGCAGCCTGGCCATTTCTGGCGGCGGCATCACCGTCAGCGGCGCCATCGCCCCCACCCACGTCACCAACCTGACCCTGACCAGCACGGGGGCCATCGGCCAGACCAGCGGCAGCACCCTGACGGTGGGCAGTCTGGGCATCAGCGCCGGCGGCGCCATCACCCTGGACCAGGCCAACGTCGTCACCACCCTGGCCGCCAGCGCCACCGGCGCCGTCACGGTCACGGCCACCGGCGCCTTGACCGTTGGCACGGTGGGCGGGGTCAGCGGGGTCAGCGGCACGACCATCGCCCTGACCGCCGGCACGGGCAGCCTGCTGACCGTGTCGCAAGCGATCTCGGGCACCGGCGTCGGCCTGACGGCCGACCGCGTGGCCCTGGGCAATACCGTCACCGCCACCGGCGGCGGCACGGTCACCCTGACCACCGCCACCAGCAGCGGCTGGAACGTCGATCTGGGCAGCACCGGCAACGCCGCCGCCAGCACCCTGGAACTGTCGGCGGCTGAGCTGAGCCAGATCACCGCCGGCACCTTGGCCATCGTCGGCAACGCCATCACCATCAGCGCCGCCATCGCGCCCGCGCATGCCGACACCCTGAAACTCACCTCGCTCAGCACCATCGGCCAGGCCAGCGGCGGCACGCTGACCATCGCCACCCTCGGCATGGTCGCCGGCGGCGCCATCACCCTGGACCAGGCGAACACCATCGGGACCCTGGCCGCCCAGGCCACCAGCGGCGGGGTCACGGTCACCAACAGCGGCGCCTTGACCATCGGCACGGCGGGCGGGGTCAGCGGGGTCAGCGGCACGACCATCGCCCTGACCACCGGCGCGGGCAGCCTGCTGACCGTGTCCCAGGGGATATCCGGCACCGGCGTCACCCTGACGGCCGATCGCATCAACCTGGCCGGCAGCGTGACGGCCACGGGCACCCTCACCCTGGTCCCCGTCACCAGCGGCTGGAACGTCGACCTGGGCAGCGCCAGCGACGGCACCGCCAGTACGCTGGAGCTGTCGGCGGCCGAGCTGAACCGGGTCACCGCCAGCACCCTGGTGGTGGACCCGCCGGTGGCCGGCAGCATCGTCATCAGCGGCGCCATCGCCCCAGCCCATGTCAGCACCCTGCTGCTGGAGGCGACAGGAAGCATCAGCCAGGCCACCGGCGCCACCATCACCGTATCCAACCTGCGCCTGGACGCGGGTGGCGCCATCACCCTGACGGAGGCCAATAGCGTGGGCACCCTGGCGGCCAGCGCCGGCGGGGCGCTGGCCTTCACCAACAGCGGCGCCCTGACCATCGGCACCGCCGGCGGCCTCAGCGGCATCTCGGCGACCGGCAGCGTCGCCATCACCGCAGGCGGGACCTTGACCCTGGCCGACGCCGTGACCAGCCAAGCCACCGGCGACGCCGTCACCCTGTCCACCACCGGCGCCTTCGTCAACGCGGCCGGTTCCAACGCCGTGGTGGCGAGCAGCGGCCGCTGGCTGATCTATTCCGCCACGTCCGCCGGCGACACGTTCGGCTCCCTGAACAGCGGCAATACCGCCCTATGGAACCGCACCCTGGCCACCGGCACGGTGACGGCCAGCGGCAACCGCTACGTTTTCGCCGAACAACCGACGCTGGTCGTCACAGCCGACAACCTGACCAAGACCTACGGCCAGGACGCCAGCGGCATCCTGACTTACACCCTGTCCGGCGGGGCCACCGGCGTCACCAACGCCTATCTGGGCAACACCAGCCTCAGCACCGCCCCCACCCTGGCCTCGACAGGGGCGGGCAGCGCCGCGAATGCCGGCAGCTACACCATCACCGCGAGCGGTGCGGTGGCGACAGACGGCTCCGCCATCAGCTATACCGCGGGCACGCTGACGGTGGACAAGGCCGCCCTCACCGTCACCGCCAACTCCGCCACCGTCACCTATGGCCAGACACCCAGCCTCGGCGCCAGCTACAGCGGGTTCGTCAACGGCGAAACGACCACCGTCCTGGGTGGCACCCTGACGGTCGGTGGGGCCGGAACCAACGCCGGCAGCTACACCCTGACCCCGGGCGGCCTCACCGCCGCCAACTACGACATCAGCTACGCCACCGGCACGCTGA
>NZ_JACIIZ010000009.1:171080-298583 GCF_014205765.1 Nitrospirillum iridis
TAGCGAAACGACCGCCGTCCTGGGCGGCACCCTGACCGTCGGTGGGGCCGGAACCAACGCCGGCAGCTACACCCTGACCCCGGGCGGCCTCACCGCCACCAACTACGACATCAGCTACGCCACCGGCACGCTGACCGTGAACAGGGCCGCCCTGACCGTCGCCGCCAACGATGTCACCGTCGCCTTCGGTGGTACGCCAGTCTACACCGCCAATTACACCGGCTTCGTGAATGGGGAGACCGCCGCCGTCCTGGGCGGGACCCTGAGCTTCACCGGCGGCGGCACAGCCGCCGGAACCTATCGTGTCACGCCCGGCGGCCTGACCTCCCCGAACTACGTCATCACCTATATCGCCGGGACGCTAACGGTTCAGGCCGATCCCACGCCCACCGTCCTGCCGGAGGTGCCGTCCTCCACCCATTTCGTCGACCCGCCCTCAGGCAAGGTGCCCTTCGCCCCCACCCAGCCGCTTGTGGGCTCGGATGTCTCGCAAGGCGTCTATCGCGTCATCTACCTGGCGCCAGCCGCGTCGATCCCGTCCCCGGGCACCGTGATCACCAACACCTCGACCTTCTCCGCCGCCGGCCAGGACGGCACGACGGAAACGGAGTTCGAAATCGCCAAGCGTTGGCGCTGACCGCCGCCATGCCCCTCCTTTTCCGCCCCGCCATCGCCTTCATGTCCAGGAAATCCATGTCCGACCCCAAGGCACGCGTTCACCCGGCCGGCGCTTCCAGGGCGCCTTTCCTCGCCGCCCTGTTGGGCGGCCTGTCGTTAACCGCGCAGCCGGCCCAGGCGCAGAGCTATGACCGCATCGCGCCCAAGGAATTGCCGGCCAAGCCCCCCGCCGACCAGGCACCGGCACCGCCCGTACCGCCCGCGCCAGCCGCCAATTCGGACAAGGTGATCCTGCCCGCGCTGAAGGGCCTGGCCTTCGTGCCCGACCCGGCGGCGGTCCGCCCCCAGGGCAGCGCCGTCACCGGCGTTGACACGGGCGGCATCGATCTGCTGTCACGACCCGCTTTCCGCCCCATCGCGGAAAGCTATCTGGGCAAACCCCTGCGGCTGGCCGACCTGAACGACCTGGCGCGCCGCATCGTCGCCTTCTACCGCGAGAACGACCACCCGCTGGTCGACGTGCTGGTGCCGGAACAGGACATCGACAATGGCACCGTCCAGGTGGTGGTGCGCGAATTCACCGTGGGCAAGGTGGTGGCCCAGGGCAATGAGTGGTTCGACAGCGACCTGCTGACCCGCCATGTGAGCGCCAGCCCCGGCGACCGTGTGAGGGGCAGTCAACTATTGAACGAGGTCAACAGCCTGAATGAAAACCCCTTCCGCCAAGTGGATCTGGTCTACCGCCCGGGGGTGGCGCCGGGCACCACCGACCTGGTGCTGTCCACCCGTGACCGCTTTCCCGTGCGGATCTATGCCGGATATGACAACAGCGGCGCGCCCAGCACCGGCCGCGACCGCTGGAACCTGGGCTTCAACTGGGGCAACGCCTTTTGGCAAGACCACCAGCTGTCCTACCAGCTGACCACCAGCGACGATTTCTGGCACGACCGACCGGGGGACCGCGGCGCCTCCTTCATCGGGCACGCGGTCAGCTGGTTGGCCCCCCTGCCCTGGCAGGACCGCCTGATGATCTTCGGCAGCTATGAAGAGAGCGTGCCCCGGGTGGGCGGCGATTTCGGCCTGGTGGGCAAGAGCGGGCAGGCCAGCCTCCGGTACCAGATGCCCCTCGCGCGCACGTCCAGCTTCGCCCACCAGCTGGAATTCGGCTACGATTTCAAGACCACCAACAACAATCTGGCCTTCGGTGGCGTACAGATCTCGCGGACCGCTACGGAGATCAGCCAGTTCTCGGCCAAGTACGACGCCACGCTGGCGGACAGATGGGGCAGCATGGGCTGGGGCGCGACACTGGTCTGGAGCCCCGGGGGACTGACCGGTGACAACACCGACGCCGCCTTCCAGCCGGGCGACAGCCAATCCGGCCGCCTGGGAGCCAAGGCCAACTACCTCTATGTCCGCAGCGAACTGAACGGCCTGGTGAAGCTGCCGGCCGACGCCGCCTGGGCCACCAGGGTGGTGGGTCAGCTCAGCAACCGGCCATTGCTGGATACGGAACAGCTGGGCGCCGGCGGCGCCGACATCCTGCGGGGCTATGACGAGCGCGCGGTCAACGGCGATCAGGGCGTGCTGATCAGCACGGAACTGCGCAGCCCCGCCTTCAAACTGGTCGAGAGCGGACCCGGCGACGCCCTGCAGTTGCTGGCCTTCCTGGACTACGGCAGCCTGTGGAACCGCAACATCCCCGCCGGCGAAAGCGAGAACGTCAACCTGGCCAGCACGGGCGTGGGCCTGGGCTACACCTACGGCACCTACCTGACCGTGAAGGTCGCCTACGGCTGGCAGCTGCGCAAGCTGCCGGGTGCGGCGGAAAAGGGCGAGCTGAGCCACGTCTCGGTGACCCTGAGTTACTAGGGGGTATCATCGGCTCAGGTGGTATCCCCTGAGCCATGAGAGCCGGGCGGTGGTGGCGCGATACCGTCCTCAGCCCTCGGCCGCGACAAGGCCCAGGATCCAGTCCTGAAACGCCACGATGCCCGGGGTGGCCGGCCGGGACATCAACCGGGTTAGCCAGTAGGACCCGACCGTGACGCACAGGGCGAACGGCTGGACGAGGCGACCCTCGTCCAGCTCGCGCCGGAACAGGGCGGGCGGGGCCAGCGCCACGCCCTCCCCGTGGATCGCCGCCTGGACCATCACGGCGGAGGCGTCGAACAGGGGGCCCCGCGCCGTGACCTCCGGCACGCCGGCGGCCGTCAGCCACGCCGGCCAATCCTGGGCGCGGTAGGACCGCAGCAGGGGAATCCGCGCCAGATCGTGCGGCGCCGACAGGGTGGCGGCGATGGCCGGTGAGCAAAGCGGCGTCATCGGCGCGTCCATCAGGTGCCGGGCCTCGACACCGTGCCAGGCACCGTCACCGAAGCGGATGGCCAGGTCCAGGCTTTCGGTCCACAGATCCACCTTGTTGTTGTTGGTCATGATCCGCAGGTCGACGCGCGGATGCCGCGTCCGGAAATCCGCCAGGCGCGCGAACAGGAAGCCGACGGCGAAGGTCCCAACGACCCCCAGGTTCACGGTCTCCATGGGCCCCGTGGCGCTGACGGCCGTCAGCATGCGGTCCATCGTGGCGAAGGCGGAGACGATGGTGGGGGCCAGCGCCTGACCCTCATCGGTGAGGATCAGGCCCTTCGTGCTGCGCCGGAACAGGCTGACGCCCAGCTGTTCCTCCAAGGCCCGCACCTGATGGCTGACCGCCGATTGGGTCACGTGGAGTTCCTCCGCCGCCCGGGTCAGGCTGAGATGGCGGGAGGCTGACTCGAAGGCCCGCAGGGCGTTCAGCGAAATGGCGCTGAGGGTCATGGCCGATCCTGAGAAAAACTTGGGATGCGGCCAAGGTATCGTCGGTTGTGCCGCCAATCAAATCCAATGATCATAAGGGGCTAGTGGGAGACCTCCACAAATCCCCCCGAGGAAAAATACGATAGTGGCGGCATCCTGCCGCCGCCGTCAGCGCTCTCGCCACCTGCCTGGCGCCCCGCCCGCCCGCGTCCGTGAACCAGAAGGCCCATCGATGAACCGTCGCATCCCCCTGCTTGTCGCCCTCCTGTCCCTGGTGGCCAGCGCCCCCGTCCTGGCGCAGACCCCCGTTTGGCAACCCCCGGCCGGCCAGACGCAAACCCCGCTCTGGCCGGGCGCCGCCCCCGACGCGCGGCCCCTCCCCGGGCCGGAGACGGTGCGCACGAAACCGGATGGCTCGATGACGGTGGTGGAGAATGTTTCGCAGCCCACCATGACCGTCTATCCGGCCAAGGGGCCCAACACCGGCGCCGCCGTCGTCGTGTTTCCCGGCGGGGGCTTCCAGATTCTGGCCATCGATCTTGAGGGCACGGAGGTGTGCGACTGGCTGACGTCCAAGGGCGTCACCTGCGTCGTGCTGAAATACCGCGTGCCCAGTATCCCCTATGTCTGGCAATGCGATTGCCGTCCGCACAATCTGGATCTGTCGGTGCCATCGTTGCAGGACGCGCAGCGCGGCATGCGGCTGGTCCGCGCCCATGCCGCGGAATGGCGCATCGATCCGCACAAGATCGGCGTGCTCGGCTTTTCAGCGGGCGGATTCCTGGTGGCGGAAATCAGCACGCACTTCAATGATCGCCTCTATGCGCCGGTGGACGCGGCGGACCAGGAAAGCGCCCGGCCGGATTTCGCGGTCGCCATTTATCCCGGGCATCTGTCCGTGGCCAAAGGCGGCATCGCGCTCAACCCCGTCATCAAGAGCCACATCACCCGCCAGACACCGCCAACCTTCCTTCTGCAAAACGGGGACGACCATGTCGACAGGGTCGAGGATTCGCTGAGCTACTACATGGGGCTGAAGCAGGCGGGCGTGCCGGTGGAACTGCACGCCTATGCCCAGGGCGGCCACGCCTTCGGCCTGCGGCCGAGCACGCTGCCGGTATCGCAATGGCCCCGCCTGGTGGAAGCCTGGCTGGGAACGCTGGGGGTGATGTAGGGGGTGATGTAGACCCTGGATTTCGTCACCCGCCGCCATAAGCTGGGGGCGACCCGCCGGAAAAGCGACCGACCGGTGTCGGCGTGGGCGGGCCGCCTTCGTCGTTCCGATGCGGGCCGGCCAAGGCCGCTCAATCAAGGAGACGGGCGATGCGCGTGATGGTGTTGGTCAAGGCCACCGACGACAGCGAAAAAGGCATGCTCCCCACGGCGGACATGCTGGACGCGATGGGACGATTCAACGAGGAGCTGGCCCGGGCGGGCATCCTGCGCCAAGCCGATGGCCTCAAGCCCTCCTCCCAAGGCAAACGCGTCGCCTTTGACGGTGCCGGCCGGACGGTCATCGACGGGCCCTTCGCCGAAGCCAGCACGCTGGTCGCCGGCTTCTGGCTCTGGGAGGTCAAGGACATGGATGAGGCGGTCGCCTGGGTCAGGCGCTGCCCCAACCCCATGCCGGGACCCAGCGAGATCGAAATCCGGCCGCTGTACGAGAGGGCTGACCTGGTGCCGTGAAATCGCAAAGCCGGGGATCACAGCGGGGCGATGCCAGCGCTTGTGACGATCGTTTTTCTGCCACTTCCAAGCCATTAAAGCAAAATTCTGGCGGTAAAGACGCAAATATCTATTTTAATATTGCAAATTATTACAGATTCCGCCTTTTATAGCACTATTACAATCGACTTTTGCGCGTTTATTTTTGAGAACTTGCGTGAAATTTTGCCATTTAGCTGAGATTTCAACCAAGAGCGGAAATTTATACTTCCAATATCGGTGATTGTGACCTATCATACTGAAATCTGAGCATAGATCGCTAACATGTTGCTTCTTTGCATGCCGTAATAGCATGTGCTCAGAATCGAAAAAAATTAAACTCCACCTATCTTAGAGAGAAGATTGGGGCTCTCATGCAAACAAAATTAGCTTCTCTGACTCTGGCTGTGTCTTTGCTCAGTTCAGCATCAGCTCTTGCCGGCAGTGGTAATGCCATATTGCCATTATGGAGTGCGAACACATCGACGGGGGTCTCCGCAGGCACCAATGTGTACGTCACTAATATCACGAGCCATACGCTCAACATTGGTATGACCTTCTATGCCGGCGACGGCACGGTCACCTCGTGCCCAGTAACGGTGTCGAACCTAACCAATAGCAATACCCAAATTGCCGCTGGCGTCACCGCGCAGATCTCCGTGACCTGCTCGACGCTCACCACTGGTATCGCCCGTATCCAATGGTCGAACCAGTCTACCGATATCGACAATGTCGGTTTGGTGGCGTTTGGTATCCGCTACATAAATTACACCAGTGCCGGTGTAAGCAGCCACACCAGTGTTCCCGTGAATGGCTCTAACCCATTTTGATATCCCTCCAGGGTCGACCTGGATGCGCTGGAATTGACCAGCGAAATTCCAGCGTCGGTAAGGCCAGCTTCGGTAAGGGTTGCCATTCCACGCCATGGCCAGGAGGCCGATAGGCATACGGCATCCCATCCTTTGCACCTTTGCGCATCATCGCGCTGTAGCTGCCACCGCGCCCGGTAAACCACTGGACGCGGTGGCAGGCAAGAAACGACCGTCCAAAGGCCTAAGCCCGAAAGCGGGCGGATATCCTGCATGCCGACCCATCCAACCATGACAGTCGCTTGGGCCTGACCGGCCTGCGCGCCGTCGTGTCGGGCATGAGGATCAACTTAAGAGCGGAAGGACCACGCCAATGTTCTCGCCGCCCTAGTGACGCTGAGATAGGTGCCGTGGGGCGTTCCCCATTGGGCCAGCCAGGCCGGTTTTCGTCTGCGACCGGTCCGGAATGCCGGGCGGCCCGTCTAATTTCGTTCCTCGTCACCCTTTAAAGAAAAGGCGGAAAGGACCAACAGCCTTTTCAAGCTCCCGGACCCCGGCTATAAGCAAGTTGAGAGTGATTTGCATTTGCTAAGGGGCGCGGCGCGCCTGGGGACGGGACAGTGAGCAGTGTGACCAGAGAGCGGGCCGGCGACGCCGCGCCGGGGCGGAACGTTGTCGCGGGCCGGAACGCCGGCCGCCTTTCCTGGCGCGGGCCGGCGGGGGGCGTCACCGGCCGCTGGGTGATCTATCAACTCCACTGGCTGCTGGGCATCACCCTGGGTTTCGTCCTGGCGCTGATGGGCCTGACCGGCGCCACCATGAGCTTCGAGGATCAGATCATGCGGGCGCTGAGCCCCGGCGTGATCACCGTCGCGGCCCGCGACGCGCCGGCGCTGTCCCCCGACGCGCTGGTGGCCCGGGTGCGGGAGCAGCGGCCGGACACCCGGATCGAAGCCCTGGTCCTGTCCGCCCACAAGGATGAGGCAGCACGGGTGCTGTTCGCCGGCGGCGTGGGCGGCAACCGGGGGGAGCGCGCCTATGTCGACCCCTATGACGGCACGGTGCTGGGCCGTGCCACGGGGGAGGAGTTCTTCGCCTTCGTCCGCCGGCTGCACCGCTGGCTGGCCCTGCCCGGCAACGGCGACGGGGTGGGCCGGCAGATCACCGGTGCCGCCGTGCTGGCCCTGCTGTTCTTCTGCGCCTCGGGCCTGTATCTGCGCTGGCCCCGCCGGCCGCTGGACTGGCGCGCCTGGCTGAAACTGGACACCCAGGCCCAGGGCCGCGCCTTCCTGTGGTCGCTGCACGCGGTCGTCGGCACCTGGGTGCTGCTGGTCTATCTGGTCATCGCATTGACCGGGCTGTGGTGGTCATACGATTGGTACCGCGACGGGGTGGTCCAACTGCTGACCGGCCAGCCCCTGCCGGCGCGCGAAGGACCGCCCCGGGGTGGGCGCGAAGGTGGCGGGCGGGAGGGCGGCAAGGGCGGCGGCGAGGCCGCACCCGTGTCCGTCGATGCCGCCTGGGCCGGCTTCCTGCGTCAGGCCGGCGACCGCTACGCCGTGGCCCTGCTGAGCCTGCCGGGCAAGCCAGGTGGCCCCACGCGCATCCGCTATCGCCTGGAGGGCGCGCCGGCGGACCAGGCCTATGACGAGATGGCGCTGGACACCGCCAGCGGTGCCGCGAAATCCGAAAGCCGCTATCAGGACAAGGCGCTGGGCGCCCAGCTGATCGCCAGCGTGCTGGCCGTGCATCGCGGCAGCTATTTCGGCACCGGCGGGGCGGTGGTGTTCATGGTCGCGGCGGGCGCCATGCCCCTGTTCACCATCACCGGCCTGCTGCTGTACCTGGACCGCCGCCGCAAGAAGAAGGCGGCGCGCCTGGCGCGGGGCGCCGCTTCCATGGCGCCTGTCGCCGCTGGGTCCGATACCACCCTGACCATCGCCTACGCCAGCCAGACCGGCACGGCGGAGCAGTTGGCCTGGCGCACGGCGGGCGTGTTGCGGGGCGGCGGCCTGGCGCCGGAGGTGGTACCACTGGCCAAGCTGGACCCGAAGACCCTGCGGGGACGCCTGCTAGTGGTGGCCAGCACCTATGGCGAGGGCGAACCGCCCGACGACGCCCACGGCTTCGCCAGGAAGCGCATGGCCGCCCCCGCCGATCTGGCTGGCGTGGAGTATGCCGTGCTGGCCCTGGGCGACCGGCAGTACGAGACCTTCTGCGGCTTCGGCCGGGCGTTGGACCGCTGGCTGGCCGACAGTGGCGCCACCCGCCTGTTCGACGCCGTGCTGGTGGATGCCAATGCCGAGGGGGGGGATGCCCAAGCCCTGCACCAATGGCAGGAACAGCTGCGCCAGATCGGCGCCATCGCCGCCCCCGATTGGGCACCGGAGGCCTATAGCCGCTGGCGCCTGGTCGAGCGCCGCCTGCTGAACCCAGGCAGCGCCGGCGGCCCCGCCTATCACCTGTCGCTGGAACCGTTGGACCAGCCCCTGCCGGCTTGGGGCCCTGGCGACATCGCCCAGATCCTGCCGGACAACGACGCCACCGCCCACCATCGCGACTATTCCATCGCCAGTTTGCCGTTGGACGGCCGTTTGGACCTGTTGGTGCGCCAGCAGACGCGGCCCGACGGCAGCCTGGGCCTGGGCTCCGGCTGGCTGACGGCCGGGGCGGCGCTGGGGGGCGAGGTGCGGGTGCGCCTGCGGCCCAACCCCGGCTTCCACGCCCCCACAGCCCCCGTTCCCATGATCCTGATCGGCGCCGGCACCGGCCTGGCCGGCCTGCGCAGCCACCTGAAGCACCGCCAGGCCCGGGGCCTGGGTGATGCCTGGCTGCTGTTCGGGGAGCGGAGTGCCGCCACCGACGCCTTCCATGCCGGGGAGATCGCCGCCTGGCAGGCCGACGGCACGCTAGCCCGCGTGGACCTGGTCTATTCCCGCGACGGCGGCGGCTATGTCCAGGACCGTCTGGCAGCACAGGGTGACACCGTGCGGGCCTGGGTGGAGCGCGGCGCCGTGATCTATGTCTGCGGTAGCCTGCATGGCATGGCCCCGGGCGTGGACCGGGCGCTGGAAGCCATCCTGGGCCGCGAGCGCCTGGACGCGCTGTCGGCCGAGGGGCGCTATCGGCGGGACGTTTACTGAGCCATCCACCACCCCACACCAACAGGCGATACATGTTGTCTGTTGGTTAGGCCGCGACCGCGGCCGCCGGAGATTTCTGGGGAACGCAGTGGACTGGAAATCGAGGAAGCCAAGCGGCCGGATGGCCGCGCCCGGCATTTGAGGGGCGCGCGACTTAAGTCGCGCGCACAACCAAACGTGTCGGCAGGATCACCGAATCCGGATGTTCGCCGTTGATCAGCGCCAGCACGCTTTGCGCCAGGCGCACGCCGCCCTCCGTCCAGTTCTGGTGGACGGAGGTCAAGGCGGGGGTGTGGAAGGCGGCCATGGGCGTGTCGTCATAGCCGATGACGGACACGTCATCCGGCACCGTCAGCTTGGCCTCCGTCAGCGCGCGCATGGCGCCGAGCGCGATGGCGTCACTGCAGGCGAAGATGCCGTCGAAACCGCCTGACGCGTCGGCCAGCAGGCCCTGAACCGCCGCCACGCCGGCGTTGAAGGTGAAGTCGCACGGCACCAGGGCCGCCAGCACCGCCCCGGCCGAGGCCAGCGTTTCGGTGAAGCCATGCAGGCGTTCCGCGTTCTCGCGATGGCGGGTGTCGCCCAGGAAGACCAGACGGCGCCGGCCGGTCTCGACCAGGCGGGCGGCGGCCAGCGCCCCGCCCTGGTGGTTGTCGCTACCGACGAAGACGGGGTCGACACCCGGCTGCGGCGCCCCCCACACCACCAGCGGCACGCCGATGGGCAGCAGCTGGCGCACGGCGGTGTCGTCGGCGCCCTGGCCCAGCAGGATGGCGCCGTCCGCCGCATGCACCGCCGCCGCCGGCTGCGACTGGCCGGTGGTCAGCAGCACGTTGTATCCGGCGGTCGTCAGTTCCTGGCAAATGCCGCCCAGCAGATCCAGGGGGAAGGGGCCGGACATGGGACGTTCGGGCGTGGGCTTCATGTCCACCACCACGGCGATGGTGTGGCTGCGCTGCAGGCGCAGGTTGCGGGCCGTGGCGTTGAAGCGATAGCCCATCTCGCGGGCCAGGTCCTGGATGCGGCGGCGGGTATCCTCACGCACCGAGGGGCTGTCGCGCAGCGCGCGCGACACGGTGATGATGGACACCTGCGCCCGTGCCGCCAGGTCGGCCATGGTCAGCCGGCCCGCGTCCGTCCCCGGGATCGCATCGGCCGCCGTCTCAGGCGGGGCCGCCGGGCTGCGGGACTTGGCGGTGCGCGTGCTCATGCGGGATTCCGAAACCAGGAAGGGGGCCAGGAAGGGAAGATGCGCGGGTAAGCGGACATTCCGGGCGAAGACTGTTCCATAGCACCCCCTCGCTTGCCAAGCGGGGCCTCGCCGCCCGGCATGATGGAACCCATCCGGAGCCCGATGGCGCCCCGAGTCGAGCCGCCAGCCGGGCTGCGACCGACGGTGCCGCCCCGGCCTGTCCCCGTTCATGCGATACCGCGCCGCACAGTGCGTGACGGGCGATCGGCACACGGTCCCGCCGCTCTGGCCTACCATCGAATGACATCGATAACAACAGTGGCGGCGGCCGCCGCCCCTTGGAGGGGGTGGCACGGCCTTTCACACCAGAGACTTGGGACCGCTCCGGGCCAAATTCCAGCTGTTTTGCTGCATCCGCGAAGTGCAGGCGCAGCATAGATCCCCGGATCGTGGCCCGGATCGTGGCATAGATTCCACACTCCCCAGCGCGACGAAGACAAAATGATATCGATGTCTTGTTATCGATGTCATTCGATGATATCGCTGCATCCATTCAAGCAGGGGTGGCAACCGACCCAACCTGGGCGTGCCATTCCGATAAAGAAGCCTTGGGTCAGGGCGCGACGGGGCGAGCCAGTCCAAGTCACGATCACCACCAAGACAAATGGGGAGGGAAGAATGTCACGTCCGCAGAGGATAGGTGCGTTGTTGGGCAGTGTGGCGCTGGCGGCACTGCTGTTGCCGGCCTGGGGCCAGGCCCAGACGGCGGCACCCGTAGCACAAGGGGCCGCGGCCCCGCAGGCGGCCGCCGGGGCCGCCGACGAATTGCAGGAAATCATCGTCACCGGCACGGCGCGCAGCGACGGCATGAAGAAGCTGGACGCCAGCTTCGCCATCAGCACCATCAAGGCCGAGGATATCGTCGCCCAGCAGCCCAACGGCACCGCCGACCTGCTGAAGCTGACGCCCGGCCTGTGGGTGGAATCGACCGGCGGCACCGCCGGCCCCAACATCGACGTGCGCGGTTTCCCCGGCGGCGGCGACGCCCCCTTCATCACCATGCAGATCGACGGGTCGCCCATCTATCCGGCACCCACCCTGTCGTTCATGGACAACTCCACCCTCATCCGCCTGGACGACACGGTGGAGCGGGTGGAGGTGCTGCGCGGCGGGCCGGCCACCGTCTTCTCCAACGCCCAGCCGGGCGCCACCGTCAACTTCATCCAGCGCAAGGGCACGGACAATCCTGAAGGCAGCATCCGCCTGACCGTGGGTGACGAGGGGCTATACCGGGTCGACACCTATTACGGCGGCCCGATCACCAAGGACCTGAACTTCATGGTCGGCGGCTTCTACCGCTATAACGAGGGCATCCGCAGCACCCAGTATCCGGCCGACAACGGCGGCCAGGTGGTGGCCAACTTCACCAAGAAGTTCGACAATGGCGAGTTCACCTTCTACGGCCGCCGCACGGACGACAAGAACGCCTTCTACACCGCCATCCCGCTGGTCAGCAGCAACGGCGGCAAGACCATCTCGGCCTTCCCCGGCACCGATCCCGGCACCTTCAGCCTGTACAGCAACGACGTCCGCAACGTCACCATCGAGACCGCGCCCGGCCAGTCCAAGAACGTGGACATCGGCGACGGCCGCGGCATCCAGCTGACCACCCTGGGCAACACCCTGGATTTGGACCTGAAGGGCTGGCAGCTCAGCAACAAGATGAACTTCGTCACCGGCCGGGCCTTCACCCAGTCGGAATTCACCGGCTCCAACCCCGAGACGCTGGGCCAGTTCATCAGCGACACCGTCGCCTCGGCCAACGCCAATTCCGCCGTGGTGGCCGCGGCCGGCGGACTTGCCACCGGCGGATCGGCCAAGATCGTGGGCTCGGGTGCGGCGCTGACCAACATGAACCAGCAGGTCATTTCCGTCGGCATGTGGTCGGTGGACAAGCGCATCCAGTCCTTCACCGACGACGCGCGCCTCAGCCATGAGCTGTTCCCCGGCAACACCCTGACGGTGGGCGCCTATTTCGCCCAGTATTCGTCCAAGGACCAGTGGTACCTGGGCAACAACTACCTGCTGACCATGACCAACCACCCGCAGGCGGTGGACGTGGTGCTGAACAACGGCGCCAAGGCGTCGCGCGGCGGCCTGACCTCCGGCTCCTTCTACGCGCTGGACGCCAGCTATGACGGCACCGCCGTGGCCGGCTTCATCTCCGACGAATGGAAGATCACGCCGGACCTGCGCATCGACGCCGGTTTCCGCATGGAACACCAGAGCATCAACGGCACCATCAGTAACGACAGCACGGGCGATTTGGATAGCAACCCGCTGACGCTGTACGACAACGCCGCCAGCTACACCAACGGCACCTATTACGGCGTCAGTTCCCACCGGACGGAGCCGTCCTGGACGGTGGGCGCCAACTACTACCTGACCGACGACCTCAGCGTGTACGCCCGCGTCAACAGCGGCCATGAGTTCCCGCAGTTCGACGCCCTGCGCGGCGGCGACTATCAGATGGTCAACATCCAGCAGCAGGAAGTGGGCCTGAAGACGGCGTCGCGCTACTACAGCGCCTATGTCACCGGCTTCCACAACACCTTCTCCGGCCTGCTGTACCAGGCGGAGGTGGTGAACCCCGACGGCAGCGGCAGCCTGATCAACGAGATCTATGGATCGGAAGCCTGGGGTGCGGAGTTCGAGCTGGCGGTACGGCCCGTCACCAACCTGACGGTCAGCTTCCGCGGCACCTATCTGGACGCCAAGTACCAGGACAACCCCAGCTTCAACGGCAACGAGGTGCTGCGCCAACCCAAGTTCCAGTTCTCCATCGCCCCGTCCTACGAGATCCCGCTGGATTGGGCCATGCTCCGCCTGTTCGGCACCTACACCCACGTGGGCGACCGCTATGGCGACCCGAACAACCAGCAGCCGCTGCCGGCCTACGACACCCTCGACCTGGGCGTCTCCGCCGACTTCGACCGCTACACCGTGCAACTGACCGCCACCAACATCACCGACGAGCTGGGCATCACTGAGGGCAACGCCCGCGTGGTGGGCTCGGGCACCAGCAACAGCGGCGTGTTCCTGGGCCGTCCCCTGTTCGGCCGGTCCGTCCACCTCAGTGCCGCGGCCAAGTTCTGACCGCGTGGAGACAGGGAGGGCCGTCATGGCAAGGCGGCACTCCCCTCGCATGAGGCCGTCGCCCCGAAGACGGCCTCTGGGGATGGGCGGGCTCGGCCCCGATCCTTGGCCGCCCATCCCTCTTTTCCCTGTTCAATCGCCCACAAGGTGCCCGACCCGTGTCCACCGCCACCTCGATCACCAGCCCGTCGTCACCGTCATCCGCCGGCTTGACCGAAACCGACATCCCCGCCCGGCTGGACCGCCTGCCCTGGGGCCGGTTCCACAGCCTGGTGGTAGGCGCCCTGGGCATCACCTGGGTGCTGGACGGGCTGGAGGTGACGCTGGCCGGGGCCGTGGCCGGGGCCATGAAGGAAAGCCCGGTCCTGGGGCTGAGCAATGCCCAGGTCTCCGCCGCCAGCAGCGCCTATCTCATCGGCTGCGTGCTGGGCGGCCTGTTCTTCGGCTGGCTGACCGACAAGCTGGGCCGCAAGAAGCTGTTCAGCATCACCCTGCTGGTCTATCTGACCGCAACCGCCGCCACCGCCTTCAGCTGGGATTTCACCAGCCTGCTGCTGTTCCGCTTCCTGACCGGGGCCGGCATCGGCGGCGAATACGTGGCCATCAACTCCACCATCCAGGAACTGATCCCGGCCCGCGCGCGCGGCTGGGTCACCCTGGTGATCAACGGCAGCTACTGGCTGGGCGCCGCCCTGGGGGCCGTGGGCTCCGTCGTGCTGCTGAACCCCAACCTGCTGGGGCCGGACATGGGCTGGCGCGCCAGCTTTTTCACCGGCGCCGTGCTGGGCCTGTTCATCCTGCTGCTGCGCCGGGCCATTCCGGAAAGCCCGCGCTGGCTGATGACCCATGGCCGCGTGCCGGAGGGGGAGGCCATCGTGGCGCGCATCGAGGCCGGGATCGAGGCGGAAGGCCAGACCCTGCCCCCCGCCGGCCCGCCGGTGCGCCTGCGGGAGCTGAAAAGCGTGTCGACCGCCGCCGTGGCCAAGTCCCTGCTGCGCGACTATGGCCGGCGCACGGTGCTGGGCCTGTCGCTGATGACGGCCCAGGCCTTTTTCTACAACGCCATCTTCTTCACCGAGGCGCTGGTCCTGACCTCGTTCTTCGACGTGCCGTCCAGCGCCGTCGGCTGGTACATCCTGCCCTTCGCCGCCGGCAACTTCCTGGGCCCCCTGATCATCGGCCGCTTCTTCGACACCATCGGCCGTGTGCCCATGATCGCCGGCACCTACGCCCTGTCAGGCGTGTTGCTGATCGGCACCGGCATCCTGTTCCAGCAGGGCCTGCTGACCGCCACCACCATCACGCTGGCCTGGAGCGTCATCTTCTTTTTCGCCTCGGCCGCCGCCAGTTCCGCCTATCTGACGGTCAGCGAATGCTTCCCCCTGGAAATCCGGGCCGTCGCCATCTCGCTGTTCTTCGCCTTCGGCACCGGCGTGGGCGGCGTCTGCGGCCCGCTGGTGTTCGGCGCCCTGATCGACACCGGTTCACGCACCAACGTGCTGTGGGGCTACGTCCTGGGCGCCGGCCTGATGATCGCCGCCGCGGTGGCGGAGCTGGTGCTAGGCGTCAAGGCCGAAGGCAAGTCGCTGGAGGACATCGCCGCCCCCCTGTCGTCCAGCCCGCGGCACTAAGCCGCTGTTTCTTCCCGGGAACCGGCAGCGCCGCCGCCCGGTTATCCCTTCGACCCCTTCTCCGTTCGCAGATCAAAAAAGCGTGGATCGCCCGTGACAGCCTCCCTCCCCCCCCTCCCCGCCGCCCCCGACCAGACCGACCCGTGGATCGTCATCGCCCAGGGCGACAGCCCGGCGGCCCTGAAATGCGCGGAATCCCTGTTCACGCTGGGCAACGGCTTCATCGGCGTGCGCGGCGGGGTGGAGGAGGACGCGCGGTCCAGCGCGCCCGTTGTCCACCTCAACGGCGTCTACGAGGTGACCCCCATCCGCTATCATGAGAAGGCGCCGGGCTTCGCCGAGGCCAGCGACACCCGCATCCCCGTGCCGGACGGCACCCTGATCGGCCTGACCGTGGCGGGCGAGGCCCTGGACCTGGCCACCGGCACCGTGTTGGCCCATCACCGCTGGCTGGATCTGCGCACCGGCGTGCTGCACCGCGCCCTGCGCTGGCGTTCCCCCGCCGGGCGCACGGTGCGGGTGGCCAGCGAGCGGCTGGTGGTGGAAGACCACCCCGGCCCCGTCATCATCCAGTACCAGGTGACGGCGGAGGATTTCACCGACGAGGTGGTGATCGATTCCTGCCTGGCGCCGCATCAGCCGCCTGCGGCGGCCGAGGGCGGCGTGCACGACCCCCGCGTGGGGCCCCAGCCGGCGGAACCGGCCCTGGCCTTCCGCCGCTGGATCGAGAGCGGCGGCGAAGAGGGCGGCATCGAGGGTATGGTGCTGCGGGCCGGGCGCAGCCGGCAGGGCGTGGCCTCCGCCATGGCCCATACCGTGGCCGTCACCCACGCCGTTCCCATCCAGACCGCCCGCATCAAGGATGCCCATGCCGACAGCGGGGGCGCCGCCACCCACACCATCCGCGCCACCCTGTCGCCGGGCGCCGTCGTGACCGTGGTGAAGAGCGTCGCCTATGCCGCCGACAAGGATGTGGAGGGCGGACCGGCGGATGACGAGGCGCTGGCCCAGGCCGCCATCGCCGCCCTGAAGGCCGCCGCCGGCATCGGCCTGCCCGCCTTGCGCCAGGCCCGCACCCAGGCGCTGCAGGACTTCTGGCTGTCGTCTGACCTCGCCATCGACGGCGCGCCGGACCTGGAGCGCGCGGTCCGCTTCAACCTGTTCCAGCTGTTGCAGGGGGCGGGCCGCGACGGCCGCACCTCCGTCGGCGCCAAGGGGCAGAGCGGCGAGGGCTATGAGGGCCATTATTTCTGGGATGCCGAGATCTTCGCCCTGCCGGTGCTGGTCTATACCCGGCCGGCCGTGGCCCGCGCCATCCTGGAATACCGCCACCGCACCCTGGACGGCGCCCGCACCCATGCCCGCCTGATGGGCCACCGCAAGGGCGCGCTGTACCCCTGGCGCACCATCGGCGGGGCGGAGTGCTCCGCCTATTTCCCCGCCGGCTCCGCCCAGTACCATATCAACGCCGACATCGCCCACGCCGTGCGCCAATACATGGACGCCACCCGCGACGACGACTTCCTGGTGCGCTTCGGTGCCGAGATCCTGTTCGAGACGGCGCGCCTGTGGCTGGACATGGGGCACTACAACCCCCGCCGGGGTGGCCGCTTCTGCATCCATGAAGTGACCGGGCCGGACGAATACACGGCCATGGTGGACAACAACCTCTACACCAACGCCATGGCCCAGGCCCATCTGGAGTACGCGGCCGAGGTGGCGGAGCGCCTGGGCGCCGAGAGGCCCGAGGCCCTGGCCCACATCTCCGGCGCCATCGGCCTGGGCGCCGACGAACCCCAGGCCTGGCGCCAGGCGGCGGCGGCCATGTACCTGCCCTATGACGCGGCCAGCGGCATCCATCCGCAGGACGACAGCTTCCTGGACAAGAAGCCCTGGGATTTCGCCGGCACGCCCGCCGACCACCATCCCCTGCTGATGCACTATCACCCGCTGGTGCTGTACCGCCACCAGGTGTGCAAGCAGGCGGACGCCGTGCTGGCCTTCTGCCTGCTGCCCCACCGCTTCGAGCCAGAGGCGGTGCGCCGGTCCTTCGCCTTCTATGAGTCGGTGACGGTGCACGACAGCACCCTGTCGGCCGGCGTGTTCGCCCTGCTGGCGGCACGACTGGGCCAGATGGACAAGGCCCTGGCCTATTTCAATGAAACCGCGCTGGTGGACCTGCGCGATCTGCACCGCAACACCGGCCATGGCCTGCACATGGCGGCCATGGCCGGCAGTTGGATGGCCCTGGCGCAGGGCTTCGCCGGCCTGCACGCCCTGGGCGGCATCCTGCGCTTCAACCCCACCCTGCCGCCGGGCTGGACGGGCTATCGCTTCCGACTGGAGTTCCAGGGCAACCGGGTGGAGGTGGCCGTTGGTTGCGACGCCGCAACCTATCGCCTGCTGGCCGGGCCGGGCCTGGCGCTGAACCACGCCGGCCAGGTGGTGCACCTGACGCCGGCCGCCGCCGAACAGACCGCCCCAGTGGCCACCAGCCCGCTGGCCACCAGTGAGGGAGGCCCCCATGCCCCGCTTTGATGCCGTGCTGTTCGACCTGGATGGCGTGCTGGCCGACACCGCCCACATCCACTTCGCCGCCTGGCGCCGCCTGGCCGAGGAACTGGGCATTCCTCTGGAGCCCCGGTTCGAGGACAGGCTGAAGGGCGTGGACCGCATGACCTCGCTGGACCTGATCCTGGCCCACGGCAATGTCGAGCGGACGGTGGAGGAACGCCGCGTGCTGGCCGACCGCAAGAACGGCTATTACCAGGCCGCCATCGCGGAGCAATCACCCGACGACCTGTTGCCCGGCGCCCGCCGCGTGCTGGAGGAGGTGCGCGCCGCCGGCCTGAAAACGGCCCTGGCCTCGGCCAGCCACAACGCCCCGCCCCTGCTGGACCAGCTGGGCATCCGCCCGCTGATCGACGCCATCGCCAACCCGGCGGCGGTGAAGGCGCCCAAGCCGGCGCCCGACCTGTTCCTGGAGGCCGCCCGCCTTGTGGGCGTGGCCCCCGGCCGCTGCCTGGGCGTGGAAGACGCGGTGGCCGGCATCACCAGCATCAAGGAGGCCGGCATGGTGGCGGTGGGCATCGGCGACCCCACCATCCTGACCCGGGCCGATCATGTCGTGCCCGCCATCGCCGACTTCCACATCGGGGATTATCTGGGCTGACGGCGCCGCGCCGGCACCCTTACCGCTTGGGGGCGTTTGGGGGAATGTACCGCCGCTGGACGGCCGGTCGGCGTCAGTCCCGGGCTCAAAGCGCCGGTTCCGGCACCCGGGCGCCCTCGGCTTTCTGGGCATGGTGGAAATAGGACCGCCCCCAGGAGGTGCGGATCTCGTCATGCCGGGGGGCGCGGGCGAAGCCCGGCTGGCGCAGCGGCAGGGCCAGCAACTCCTCCCCCTCGCGCAGCAGCAGGTCCAACGCCTCCAGCCCGGTGACCGCCGCCATGACCGCGTCGGCGCCGAAGCGGGGCGCCAGGGCCTTCACCAGCGGCCCCGCCCCCTGGATTTCCATGCAGGCGTCCAGCACGGCGGCGGCGCAGGCGTCCAGCGCATGGCGCCGGGGCGCTCCGTCAACCGCGCGGCCATCCTCCACCAATGCCGTGCCGTCGGCGGCCGACGTCAGGGTCAGGGTCGCGTCCGCCGCGCGCCAGATATCCAGCTGTGCCGCCAGTGCTGCGTGCGCCGCCTCAAGCGCCGCGTCCGGCCGGTCCGGAATCATGTCGAAGTGATAGGCCAGGCGGGCCACGCTGTCGGCGGCGTGCGGGTAGATCTGGCTGTAGCCCGGCACCGGGCGGATGGTGACGCCGAAGGCCGCCGGGGTGTTGAAGTAAGGACTGAAGCGGTCGGCGCGCACGCGGTTGAAACCGCCCGGCGGGTGCAGGTGCGTCACCTTGGGCACCACGGCGGCGGCGGCCCGGTAATGGTCCGCCGTCTCGCCGGGGAAGCCGTAGAGATGGGACCAGTCCACCAGCACGCCGGCCTCCGCCGCCAGGCGCAGGGTCTGGACGTTGCGCAGCATGGTGGTGCCCTTGCGCATCAGCGCCAGCACGGGGCTGCTGAGCGATTCCACGCCCGGCTGGATCTTGCGCACGCCGGCCTGGCCCAGCAGGGCCAGCTGGCCCGCCCGCAGGTTGGCCTTGACCTCGTAATGCAGCAGCAGCGGCCGGTCCAGCGCCGCCAGGCGGGGCAGGAAGTCGGCGAAATAGCGGCTGTCCAGGATGTTGTCGACCACCATGATCTCGCGCCCGAAGCGCTCCGCCACATCGGTCAGCTCGGCATAGGCGCGGTCCTGGCTTTTGCTGCGATAGGCCATGCCCAGGCCGTTCAGGCCGCAGAAGGTACAGTGGTGCTTCTGCCCCCACCAGCAGCCGCGCGCGCTTTCAAACAGCGGGAAGGCGGGATAGCGCGCCGCCACCTCGGGCAGGCGGGCGCGGTCGGCATAGAAATCGGCGTAGTCCAGCGGCGGCAGGCCGTCCATGTCGGTGATCATGCCGGCCGGCACCGTGGCGGGCACGGTGGCACCGTCGGGCGCCCGGACGATGGTGCCCGGCAGGCCGGTCAGCTCCTGCCGGGCGCCGTGGCGGCGGATCAGGTCCGGCAGCACCTCCTCCGCCTCCCCGCCCACCACCACGTCGATGAAGGGGTACTGCCGGTGCAGTTCCACGCCCATCTCATCGCTGCAGTTGGCGCCGCCGAAGACAATGAGGATGTGGGGATGCGCCGCCTTGATGCGCCGCGCCAGCGCCAGCGAGGCCATGGTCTGCTGGAAGGAGGTGGAGAAGCCGACAACGGCGTAGCGCTTCCAATCGACCAGGCCGAAGCAATGCTCGATGAAGCCCGCCGCCTTGCCCCGCGCCGCCAGGATGCCCATCAGGCGCTGGGCACCGAAGTAGCGGCCATACTCCCCCGCCATCAGCCCGTTGAGGAAGGTGAACGGCTCCTGCTCCGGCGTGCCGTGGGCGGCACCGGCGAACACCCAATCGCCCACCATGGCCAGGAAATAGCGGCTGTCCTCCACCGCGGCATAGGCGTCGAAGCCGATGTATTGGGCGAAATCCAGATAGAAATGGCGGATATCCGCCGCCATCCCCCGCCGCGCCAGCGCGCCCTTGAGCAGCGACAGGCCGATGACCGGATAATGCAGGGCGGCGACAGGCATGGCCACCAGCAGGGTGCGGCCCGGCCCGGTCCCGTTGATCACCGATCCGTCCGCCATACGCACCCCCCCAAAGGAAATCATCACCACACAGCGACAAGCGCGCCCCGCCCGGATGTGCCGGAGGGACGCGCGATCCGCAAAAGCGTGTAAGCCGTCAGAGGAATTAGTACCAGCTAATAGGAATCGGCAAATCCGAGGTGGCCGCCGCTTCGTCGCGCTGTGTATCGCGCTCTGTCAAAGCGCGCAGAAACTCAATGCCGGCCCCGGATTCGGGGAAGCCAAGGGCGGCCAGGGTCTGTTCGGGATGGGTGAAGGATGTCTGATTCATGATCATTACTCCTCGCTCTGGTTAATATTCCTGGGTTCAGTACCATGTGAATGGCAGCGGGAACGCGGCCGACGCCGCTTGCATGTCATCGTCCTGAATGCCCCGCTCCGCCACCATGCGCAGGAACTGGATGCCCGCGTCAGACACCGTCATGCCCAGGGATTCCAGTACCTGACTCGGGTTTGCGGCGACTTGCAGAATATCTATCACCATCGTCATAGCTCATCTCCTCAGGATGGGTTGTCAGGCTGGCTCGAAAATTGAGAGGCTTAGACCAAGAGGTACTTCTCCAAAGTGGTCAGGGGGCCGTGACGACAGTCCGTCGAGTGCATCAGAAGTTCCCTAGCAGGTTGGCCCCCGGATGACGCCCGCAGGCGGGCACGCCCGCCTGCGGGCCGGAGGAGCGCGCTGCGCGCAAGAGCGTGCAAGCTATCAGAGGATTAATACCATTCGAGCGGCAAGGGCAGGTCTGACGTGGCCGCCGGTTCGTCACGCTGTGTATCGCGCCCCGTCAACGCGCGCAAAAACTGAATGCCGGCCTCGGATTCAGGGAAGCCAAGGGCAGCCAGGGTGTGTTCGGGAGGGGTGAAGGATGTCTGATTCATAATCATTACTCCTCGCTCTGGTTAATATTCCTGGGTTCAGAACCACTCGAACGGCAGAGGCACATCCGATACCACCGCGCATTCGTCATACTTGGTGTCGCGCGTCATGCAGGCGCGCAAGAATTGAATGCCCGCTTCCGATTCGGGAAAGCCCAAGGCGGCCAGGGCTTGTTCAATGGAACCGGTGGAAGGAGGTGAAGTGTGTTGCAATATCTATCTCCTTGATTAAATTAATAAAATCGGATGCACCTGCTGCAATCGCGCGGCACGATGGATGCGCGCATTGAAATGATAGCGCGGTCCAAAAAGTTGCAGCAGCCAAAATTATACTTCTTTCCTCCGAGAGGAAAACCCAAATAAAATCAGCCGCCACCTTAACACTTTGGAAGAAAAAATGTTCTGAAATTATTGAAAATTACCCACCCCATAAATTGCACAAGAAAATTATCTTAAGATCACGAGCGCGCGCCTGTTTTCAGGAGCGCGCCCGCAGAGCCCTACTATTTACAAGCTCAGTCCCAGCTATGCGGCAATGGTGCGGCGGCGATATGTGCTTCCAGATCGCCAGCTGCGGTCGTGAAGGACTGCCCTCCCAGCTTGCTGAAAAACGCTAACGCGTTGGGAGATGCGGTAAAGCCTAGAATCGACAGTGTATGGGTCGGATTATCGATTAATTGCTTGCGGAAATCTGCGTCAAGCAGGGCACGGCCCAAAATACTTTGTACTTCTTCGGTGGTCGGGCTACGCAACAATGGCGCCATTGGATCCTCCTAACACGATTGGTAGCAGCGAATTGCACCATTTTAATACTTAAAACCCACGAGAAAAGCAAATACTGGTTGCCACGTCGGCACAATAGCTAGCTCCTAAGCATGGGCAATCGAAGCGCGACAATCGTCCCCCCTAGAGTCCCGCTCCTGATTTCGAGGTTACCCCTTAACCGCTGTGTGACCTGATTGTAGGCCACGTGCAAACCCAACCCCGGATGGCCGCTTGCACGCCCTGTGGTGAAGAAGGGGTCACACACCTTTCCAATGAGGTCGTCGGGAATGCCGACGCCGTCGTCGGAGACGGTGATGACAACGCCGTCCAGGGCCGTGACAGCAGACAGGACCACCCGACCATCCGAGCGCCCGATGAAGGCGTGATCGATTGTGTTGGACAGAATACGGGTCAGGGCGTCGGTCAGTGACTCCGGCACCGTGCGCAGCACTAGGCCATCCGGCACCGCCGCAACCAACCGGATGGCGCTCCGGTCCAACGCAGGACGGAACAGCGTTACCAAATCGTCCAGCAGAATGGATAGGTCCGTTTCCAGAACCCTGCCACCGCTTTCGTCCACGGCTACTGCGGAGAAACTCTTAACCAGCGCTGCGGTCCGCAATGCATTCCGTTCGACGACAGTCGCCAAGTCAGCCCATTCCCCAATACCTGCTTCCAGAGCCGCGCGCGTCAGCCTGCCTTGGGCTATAGCGTCACGCAAGTCGACAACCCCACCGTGAAGACTCCCAGCTGCGGTCAACACCACCCCCAGGGGGGTATTTATTTCATGTGCTACACCGGCCACCAAGCGACCCAGCGAGGCCATTTTTTCCTGCTGTACTAACTGACCTTGAGTTGTACGCAGTTCTACTAGCGTAGCCTCCAACTCATAGTAGGACCGGGCATTCGCAATCGCGATTGCAGCATAGGCACATGCAGAGCGTAAGATTTCCAACGCCTGTGGGTTATAGGCGCCAATGTCACGGCTCTGTACCGTGATCAGGCCCAGAACACGGCCGGAAACCACCAGCGGCCACCAGACCGCGGCTTGGATATCCCAGTCGAGCGCGGCGACGCTGGCGGCCCACCGAGTAGCGCTGTCGCCTACGATTACAAGTTCTACCCCCTGGCGCAAAGCCTGAACCGCAGGCTCAGCCGCCTCAGCCTTGCGGGTAAACGCCGGCAAGGCCTGACCGTTGGCCACGAATTGGTCAAACACGAGCTGATGCCCGTCTACTGACAAGTGAGCAATGCCGAAGGCATCCAAAGGTACCAGGCCGGAGAGGTGATTGTGCAATGCCACATGGACTTCGGCCAAGTCCAGTGTGGCGGTCAACGCCAAGCCAGCATCACCCAATTGCCGCAGCGTCTCCGCCGAGGCCACCAGATCGCTATTGGCCTGGCGCAATTCCGCCGTGCGCATTTCGACCTGCTGGCGCAGCATCTCCGAACTGATGCGCAGCCGCTGTTGATAGCGACCGATCAACCAAGCCAGTAGCGCAATACCCAGCATGACTGCCACGGCCGAGTATAGGAACGTTTGGACCGTATACTGCGCCTGCCGCGTAGCCTCTGCAGCGCGCAGTTGCGCATCACGCCCGGTTTCCTCCACGATGCTGGTGAGTTCGGATTGCACGCGATCGAATACCGCTCCGAACGGCTCGATGAAACTGACGGTGCTAGCGAAATCAATGCCGAGCATGGAACCGACCCAGGCCACCGCACTTTTATAGTCGGCCAGACTGTGGATGATGTCGTCCAACCGTCGACGCTGGTCAGATGTGGCATAGGTATCCCGGTACGCGGAGAGATCCTGAATTAAATTATCGATCTGGCTAGAAATTTCAGATATTTCTTGGTCAACATCTACAGTCTGCCGGCCAGCGGACTTTACTGCCAGCAAGCGATTGAAATGAGCATTGGCGCGTTGAACCCGCGTGTTTATATCCGATAACTTAACACTTCCGACCAGATTGCGATCAACAATCTGGTCCAAGGCGCCAGTCAGCCGGTATAGCGTGCGCTCCCCCGTCCCGAATAGCGCGACCATGAGAAGGCCGGCCCCGAAGACCGGGGCAAGGATACGCAATGCGACCCGCACTTTTTCCACCAGACGCAACGATGGTGCGACGGCAGTGCTCCTACTCCAAACATCCATCCCGTCGCCCCGCGCCAACTTTTCCAATCGAGTGGTCCATCCCGGAAATCGTGGTTGCGCGTTCAGAGCCCCAACAGGGGTTACTGTGATACCACTCGCCTCGGTTGCGTCACAGAGTAAATTACTCCTTCACAGCCTTACCTCTTAAAAGCGGAACCGCCAGTATTCCGCAGGGGCCGGCGAAAAATTTCGAGCATCGACAGCACCGTCCAGCCGCTTGTCCGCCAAAGTGATGACCGTGCCAAACCATAAGGGCAGGGCTGGCAGGTTATCCGCATATGCCTTCTGCACCGCAGCCAAGGCCTGCTGTCGGGGCTCCACCGAACATCCCGCCAGCGTCAGCCCGTCCATAGCGATGTCCAGCGCCCCGATGCTGACGCCAAAAATATTGTTGCCCCGCCAATTATTGGCGGCGGAGGGAATCATGGACGAATGGAACCAGAAGCGTGCAGTCTCAAGTCCACCTTCCAGCGATTGCGAGAACCCGACCATTCCAGAATAACGGTCACGGGCATCGGCCACGTCGGCAGAGAGTTGGGAATCGACCTGAAGCTTCACGCCGACGCCAAGCGCCTTCCAGGCAGCCTCCAACTGGGGAGCCAAGGCCGCCCAGGGGAAATTCGGGCGGTAGCGCAACTCAAACTGCAGAGGAGCGCCCAAACTGTTGTAGCGGATGGCGCCCTTGCCTAAACGCCATCCCGCATCATCCAGCAGTTGCCCCGCCCGCAGTGGGTTGTAGGGATAGCGGGTCACAACAGAATATCCTGGCATGAAAGGGCTGAGCAGGCTTTGTGCCACAGTGCCCTTGTTGTCGAGGACAGATTTGACGAGACCATCTCTATTTAGCCCCAGCAGCAATGCCTGCCGGACACGAAGGTCCTTCAGAATGGGGTTGTCGAAATTGATCCGCAGGTGAGCGAGAAATTCGCTGGGAGCATAGAAAGCTTGGTAGCGGCTTCCCAATTCGTGAGCCAATTTCTGGCCCATGTCGAACACCAGAGTACTGAACACGTCCACTTTGCCGGCACGGACAAGGGTCTCAAGCTCCGCCGGTGTTTGAACTACGTGCAGGTTTACACTGCTGAAAAAGGGCGTGGTGGCTGGCCAGTAAGGATTCCGGCTGAAGTGCAACTCTCCTGTTTCTATCCGCGACACTACATACGGACCGCTGTATAAGCCTAGCGTCTCGGGATGCCGGATATAGAGCGAGTTTTCGAAATAGTGGCTCGCGTCGGCCTGCCATATCGCCCGCTCCAGATGAGAAGGCAGCAGAGGCGGCATATTCAAATCGCTCTGGCAAACAATACCATCATATATAATTTCGAATTGCCGGACGCCGACCACCCGGACCGCACGGATATGAGTAAGACCAAGATCCGAATCAACCAAGCCCCGTCCGGTCTTAGTCAGAACGTCCCATGTAAAGGCCATATCATCCGCAGTCATATCAACACCATCGGCCCAGCGCGCATCTGGCCTCAACGTGAAGATGGCAGTGGTGGACCAATTGCCATCCACCGCCTTCATCACCCGCAAGGTACCGTCCACTTCCGAGGGGGGTGACACGCAGTACACGCAAGAAAGCCGCCCCTGGACATCCGCTAAAGGTAGACGGTTCAGGAATTTCTTCACCCAAATATGCGCAAACTGGTCACCGACCAGCGGATGAAGATTGACCGGCCAAGCGCCAACAACCGCGGTAGTCACCAGAGGCGCTGCTACCTGGGAGGATACTTGCACTACCGGTTGCTGAGAGTTTGCTCCCGCCAAAGCTGGGCTGAGCAATGGCAACACCAACGACAGGACAAACAGCCTTAAAGATCGCCAGCCAGCCTTTCGCTGCCGCGACCATGCCTCCAACAAACCCACACAGCTCAACGCCAGCCCCGCTCTTGGAAGTATCGGACAAAAGGGTTTGGACTCCAGGCAGGCACTATCCTCCATTTCCCGCGTCAATTGCAAAGGTCCATTAACCTACCATTGACATGGAGCCACCCTCCCGGCCTCGCCGCCCTGGCTCAGTCAGAGTTCGTCCCGCCACCCCCGCCACATTCCATCTACCCTGCCCCTCTATAGACTGCTAGCTTATCTGCCCAAGCACAAACTCAACCGATGGGGGTAGTGATGCCGGACACCAGAATAGCCGACTCGCACGCGTTGTTGACGGACAGCAAGACGAAAGCCTTGGACGGCAGCCTGGCCATCGTGGGCACGGGCATGCAGGCTTTCGGCCACCTGACGCGGGAGGCCGAGGGCCATATCCGCCATGCCGACGTCGTGTTCCACTGCATCCGCGATCCGTTGACCATCGCCGACCTGCACGCCCTGAACCCCAACGTCATCGACCTGACCACGCTGTATGGCGCGGACAAGCGCCGCAGCCTGACCTATGTGCAGATGGCCGAGGTCATGGTGGCCGAGGTGCGGGCCGGCAAGCGGGTGACGGGCGTGTTCTATGGCCATCCCGGCTTCTACGTCGCCCCCGCCCGCCTGGCGCTGACCACCGCCAAGGCTGAGGGCTATGACACCCGCCTGCTGCCCGGCGTGTCGTCGCTGGACTATCTGTTCGCCGACCTGCGGGTGGACCCCAGCCAGGCGGGTTACCAGGCGCTGGAGGCCACCGACTTCCTGCTGCGCAACCGGCCGCTGGTGACCAGCGGGCACGTGGTGCTGATGCAGGTGGGCCCGGTGGGCGACCTGTTCCGCCCGGTGACGGACAACCTGGAACGCCGCGCCATCCTGTTCGAGCGCCTGATCGAGATCTATGGCGAGGACCATTGGTGCGTCGACTATGTCGGCGCCACCCGCCCGGGCCAGAAGCCGGTGCTGCGCCGCCTGCCGCTGAAGGCCTATCGCGACCCGGCCAACCTGAAGCGCCTGAGCAAGGCCAGCACCCTGTACATTCCGCCCAAGGACAGCCTGGACAACGACATGGCCATGGCGGAGCGGCTGGGCATCGGCGCCCTGGTGGGCAAGCCCGCCGTGGCGCCCACGCCCGACGCCACGCCCATCACCCTGGTTCCCTCCGCCCCGCCCACCGTGTCCCCGGCCTATTTCCAGGCCATGAAGACCATCGCCCTGGACCCCGCCGCCGCCCGGGCCTTCCGCGACGATCCGGTGCGCTACATCACCGGCTTCGGCACCCTGACCGGGGAAGAGCACCGCTGGCTGGCCGCAATCGCCAAGCCGTCCGCCCCGGCCAAGATCGTGGCGGCGGTGGAGGACGTCCAGGATCAGAACGTCAGCACCGAAGACGTTCAGGACCAGAATGTCTCCACCGAAGACGTCCAGGACCAGAATGTCAGCACAGAGGACGTCCAGGATCAGAACGTCTCCACCGAAGACGTCCAGGACCAAAACGTCAGCACCGAGGACGTCCAGGATCAGAACGTCTCCGTCGAAGATGTCCAGGACCAAAACGTCAGCACCGAAGACGTCCAAGATCAGAACGTCTCCGTCGAGGACGTCCAGGACCAGAACGTCTCCGTTGAGGATGTCCAGGACCAGAACGTCTCCGTTGAGGATGTCCAGGACCAAAACGTCTCCGCTGAATAAAAGCGGGCGAAGTCACCGTGGGGTCTTGGCAAACGGCCTGGATACGGCATCGTATCGGTCAGGCCCGCCAAGGCCCCATCTTTACCGGGAGGCGCACCTCGCGATAAATGGATTGATGGTCACGCCATGGCCGGCTGCGTTTAATCGGACCCACAGCCGGGTATAGTTGAGTCTGTCCGCTAGCGGATTCACGTTCCAAGGCAATTCCGCCTCTGCGCGATCCGCTTTAACGCCGTGGTTCGACGTGTAAGTGAGCCTCATGCCGGGTTTTTCTGGGATAATTGAACAATCATTCCGCAAAATCAGGCGCATGGGCGTCCTGGCCGCGGTCTGCTTGTCAATTTTCACGCCGTTTGCGGCCCACTCTGCGGAGATGTGGCATAATTCGGTTATCGATCTGTTCACCCGGTACAACGAAATCAAAGGCAACAGCATCGAATACATCACCGCCATCCAGCAGGACCGGGACGGCTTTCTGTGGATCGGCACGGCCAACGACTTGGCACGGTTCGACGGATATCACTTCAAGTCATACGGTGGCGGGGCGACGGGGCCCTATGGCCTGCCCGATAGCAACATCCGCACCTTGCATACCGACACCCAAGGACGGCTTTGGGTGGGCACCAGCGCCGCCGGCCTGGCGCGGTATGATCCGGCCACAGACCGCTTGGTGCGGATACCGCTGGAAACCTTGGGCCACATCGACGTTCACAGCATAGAGGATGACGGCGCTGGCGGTCTGTGGGTGGGCACGGAAAGTGGCCTGGACCATCTGCCCGCCAACCAGGCGACGCCCGACCACCTGCATGGCGTCGGCGGCCAGGCCGATGGAATCGTGGGCGGCAAGATCCAAGTGATGAAGCGCGACCACCTGGGATATTTGTGGGTGGGCACGGCGAATGGCTTGGCCTACCTGCCGCCCGGGCAAACGGAATTCCGCAACGCCCCGATGCCCCAGTCCGTCGCCATGGATGGCGTCACCGCCCTGTATGAGGATGGGCGCGGCCGCCTGTGGCTGGGCACCAGCCGTCACGGCGTCCTGCTGGTGCACCTGGATAAGGACGGCATACCCGCATTCCAGCCCGTGCCGGCGCCCTTCGCCGGCGTGGCCGGGGATTGGGTCAAGGCCATTCTGGAGGTGACGCCCGACATTTTCTGGGTCGGCACCATGGGCAATGGCATCCTGGAAGTCGATCTGGCGAACGGCACCGCCAAGGCCATCAAGCGCAACCGCACCGTCCCCGACAGCCTGCTGAACGACAACGTCCTGTCGTTATACAAGGACAAGGCGGGGCTGATCTGGGTGGGCACCTATCCGGGGCTGTGCCGCTTCGACCCCTCGGCGCGCGCCTTCCGCTTCCTGACGCCGATTTCCGCCAATCCGCAGACTGAGGATCGCAGCGCCCATTCGTTGATGGTCACCCCGGATGGCAAGTTGTGGCTGGGCCGTGGACAGGGCGGGGTCGACGTGCTGGATGCCACCGGCCAGCTGGTCGCCCATTTGGGCTCGGATCCCAGCAACCCCGATCATGCCTTGCCGGCCAAGGTGGCCCGATCCTTCGCCTTACAGCAGAACGGCACCGTCTGGGTGGGCACCCGCGACGGCCTGTACCGCACCGATCTGGACGCCAGCGCCGTGCGCCTGGTGCGGGTGCCGGGCCTGGATACCGCCCTGAACATCTCCAGCCTGCTATGGGACGGCAGCCAGCTATGGATCGGCGATGCCAATATCGGCGTCTGGTCCTACAACCCGGCCACCGGGGCCGTCCACCCCCTGGGCCAGGGCGAAGGCGGGCTGCGTGACCAACGCATCACCATGCTGCACCCGGCGGAGGATCACGGTCTATGGATCGGCACCTACAGCGGCCTGTATCTGGCCCGCACCGATACCGGCCGGGTGCAGAAGATAGACTTGGACAGCGGCAATTCCACCACCCTGACCAGCCACAACATCGCCTCGCTGGCGACCGACCGCCAGGGGCGGCTGTGGGCCACGCTCTACGGCCAGGGTGTCGCCATGGTGGGCCGGCCGGACGCCAACGGCCGGCGGCCGGTGAAATTCCTGGCCAGCGATATCGAACCCCAACTGGCCACCGCCAACGCGGCGGCCCAGGACGAGGACGGGTTCATCTGGGTGTCCACGGATACCGGCGTGGTGCGCATCGACCCCATCACCATGGCCATTCGCACCTTCCAGCGGTCCGACGGCGTGTGGTTGACGACGCACTGGTCCACCTCCGTCGCCACCGGCCCCACCGGCGAAATCCTGTTCGGGGCGGAGGATGGCGTGACGCTGATCCACCCCCGCCAGCTGGCGGACTGGACCTACGTGCCGCCGGTGGTGGTGACCCAGGCCTATATCGGACGCCGCCAGATTCCGGGCTGGCAGGTGGCGCACGCCACCACGCCCCTGATGGTGCAACCGGATGAGCGCGGTTTCCGCCTGGAGGTCGCGTCGCTGGACTTCTCCGCTCCGGAACGCAACCGCTACGCCTACAAGCTGGAAGGCCTGGACCGGGACTGGCAGGAGATCGACGGCGGCTGGCGGCAGATCGCCTATACGGGCCTGCCCCCCGGCTCCTACACCCTGCGGGTCAGGGGCAGCAACCGCGGCGGCCAGTGGTCGAGCGCGGAGCTGTCGGTGCCGCTGGCCATGCTGCCTGCCTGGTATCAAACCTGGTGGGCGCAAATCCTGGGCCTCGCCGGACTGGCCGGGGCCGTGGCCCTGCTGGTGCGGGTGCGCACCGCCTATCTGCGCCGGCGCCAGCGCGAGCTTGAGGCCGTGGTGGCCCAGCGCACCGAGGAACTGACGAGCGCCAACGCCGCGTTGACCCAGTCCGCCGCCATCCTGCGCCGCCTGGGCGACGCCGGACAGGACATCACCGCCACCCTGATCCTGGACGCGGTGCTGAGCACGCTGAAGCGCTATGTCGGGGAATTGCTGACCGGCCATCGCCTGGTGCTGTACCGCCTGCAGGGCGCCTATCTGGAACCGGCCACCACCGATGGCAGCGTGGTGGAACCCGTCTATCTGGATGACCCCATATCCCTCCCCGCCCGCGCCGCGCAAGGCCGCCAGGAATTGACGGAAGCGGTGGAGGACGGCATCGCGCTGGCATCGCCCCTGGTGGTGGAGAACCGGGTGCTGGGTGTGTTGGTGGTGGTCGCCAACCATGCCTATGGCGACCGGGAGCAGATGATCTTCCGCACCCTGTGCGCCTATAGCGCCATCGCCCTGGAAAACGCCGAATCCTACCGCCGCGCCGAGACCGCGTGGATGGAGACGGCGCAGGCCCTGGCCGACCTGCGCACCACCCAGTCCAAGCTGATCCAACAGGAAAAGATGGCGTCGCTGGGCCGTCTGGTGGCCGGCGTCGCGCATGAGGTCAACACCCCCCTGGGCGTGGTGCTGACCGCCGCCGGCAGCCTGCGCGGCAGCCTGGAGGACGTGCGCGGCAACATCGCCCAGGGCAGGTTGACCCGCAACGCGCTGGAGATCGGGCTGGCCGAATGGTCGGACCTGGCCGATCTGGTGGAGCGCAACACCAAGCGCACGGCGGCCCTGGTGAAAAGCTTCACCGCCATCGCCGCCGAGGACGGGGAGAGCAAGGTGACGGAGGTCGACCTGTCGACCTTGTTGCCCGACGTCGCCAACGTGGCCAAGACCGCCCTGGCCCAGGGGGCCATCGACCTGACGGTGGACGTGCCCTATGGCTTGGTCATTCCGACGGTGCCGGAATCGCTGGTCAACGCCCTGACCCACATCCTGGCCAACACCGCCGACCATGCCTTCGACCCCGGGGCCCATGGCCATGTCACGGTGACGGCGACGGTGGAGGGGGGCGTGGTGCTGATCGCCATCAGCGACAACGGCCGGGGCATCCCGCCAGACGTCCTGCCCCACATCCTGGACCCCTTCTTCACGACCGCGCGGGGACGCGGCCATCCGGGCTTGGGCCTGCATGTCGCCTACAACCACGTCACCCAGCGCCTGAAGGGTAACCTGACGGTGGACAGCGTGCTGGGCCAGGGCACCACGGTCACCCTGGTCATCCCTTCGCTGATCGGCGCAAGCCAGACCACCGCCCCCGGCGATCGCCTGCGCGCCTTTCGCGTCTGACGCCCAAGTCCCCGGTTTCCCGTCAGCCTGATCCGGTTTGCCCCGACCTGGGTTTGCCCCGACCTGGGTTTGCCCCGACCTGGGTTTGCGACGTCGCAAACCCGTACGCGTCGTCCTGATCGACGATCTATTGCGCCCATAATAGTTATTGTGTATAAGTTAATCCGTCGGCACGGGAGAACGGCCCATCACGGATGTCTCGCCCCCAGGGCGTCGCGTCCGGGCCCCCGGCCATCGGAGGAAACACAGCCAAGGAGGCCATGAGGCCCATGTCCAAATACGCGGATCGCTGGAAGACCGTCCTGGTCGATGTCGTGGACGGAATCGCCTGGGTCACCCTCAACCGCCCGGACAAGCGCAACGCCATGAGCCCCACCCTGAACCGGGACATGGTCGACGTGCTGGAAACCCTGGAAATGGACGGGGACGCGCAGGTTCTGGTGCTGACCGGCGCCGGCGACGCCTGGACCGCCGGCATGGATCTGAAGGAATATTTCCGTGAGACCGACAGCGGTCCGGAAATCCTGCAGGAAAAGGTGCGCCGCGAGGCGTCGACCTGGCAGTGGCGCCTGCTGCGCTTCTATTCCAAGCCCACCATCGCCATGGTCAACGGCTGGTGCTTCGGCGGCGCCTTCTCCCCCCTGGTCGCCTGCGACCTGGCCATCTGCGCGGATGAGGCGGTGTTCGGCCTGTCGGAAATCAACTGGGGCATCCCGCCCGGCAACTTGGTGAGCAAGGCCCTGGCCGACACCATCGGCCATCGCGCCGCCCTGCACCTGATCATGACCGGCGAGACCTTCACCGGCACGCAGGCGGCCCAGATGGGCCTGGTGAACAAGAGCGTCCCGCGCGAGGAGCTGCGGGCCGAGGTCACCAAGCTGGCCCAGGTGCTGCTGGCCAAAAACCCGGTGGTGCTGCGCGCCGCCAAGCACGGCTTCAAGCGCTGCCGCGAACTGACGTGGGAGCAGAACGAAGACTACCTGTACGCCAAGCTGGACCAGGCCCAATTGCGGGACCCGGAAAAGGGCCGGGAACAGGGCCTGAAGCAGTTCCTGGACGAAAAGTCGATCAAGCCGGGCCTGCAGACCTACAAGCGCGACGCCTGAGTCCTCGTGCTTGACACCGCGCGCGGGGTGCGGGACCACGCCCCCGCGCGGTAAGGATGGGGAAGCGGGGCCCTTACCCCAGAGGGGATCCTTACCCCTTGGGGGCGAAGGGGGCCCGACCGGGACAGACAATAAAATCCAAGGGAGGGTCGTTATGACCACCACCATCGACCTGCTGATCGGCGGCCGCGACGTGCCGGCCACCGGTGGCGCCACCTTCACGCGGGCCAATCCCATTTCCGGCGCGATCGTCACCGAGGCCGCCGCCGCCACCCTGGCGGACGCCGATGCCGCCGTGGCGGCGGCCCAGGCCGCCTTCCCCGCCTGGGCGGGCTTGGGGCCCGGGGAACGGCGCCAGCGCCTGCTGAAGGCCGCCGACCTGATGGACGCCCACACCAAGGACTTCATCGCCGTCGGCGCCGCGGAAATCGGCGGCATGCCCAACTGGTACGGCTTCAACGCCATGCTGGCGGCCAACATGCTGCGCGAGGCCGCGGCCATGACCACCCAGATCAATGGCGAGGTCATTCCCACCAACATCCCGGGCAACATGGCCCTGGCGCTGCGCCAGCCCTGCGGCGTGGTGCTGGGCATCGCGCCCTGGAACGCCCCTGTCATCCTGGGCACCCGCGCCATCGCCACGCCGCTGGCCTGCGGCAACACCGTGGTGCTGAAGGCCAGTGAGCAGTGCCCCGCCACCCACCGTCTGATCGGCGCCATCCTGAACGAAGCGGGCCTGGGCGACGGCGTGGTCAACGTCATCACCAACGCGCCGGCCGATGCCCCCGCCATCGTCGAGCGGCTGATCGCCAACCCCGCCGTGCGGCGCGTGAACTTCACCGGGTCCACCGGCGTCGGGCGCATCGTCGCCCAGCTCGCGGCCAAGCATCTGAAGCCAGCCCTGCTGGAACTGGGGGGCAAGGCGCCCTTGCTGGTGCTGCACGACGCCGACCTGGACGCGGCCGTGGAGGCCGCCGCCTTTGGCGGCTTCTTCAACCAGGGTCAGATCTGCATGTCGACTGAGCGCCTGGTGGTGGACGCCCGCGTGGCCGACGCCTTCGTCGACAAGCTGGCGGCCAAGGCCCGCACGCTGAAGGCCGGCGACCCAACCGCCGAAGGCTCCGTCCTGGGCGCGCTGGTGAATGTCCAGGCGGGACGGCGCATCAAGCACTTGCTGGACGACGCCGTGGCCAAGGGCGCCCGCCTCAGGGCCGGCGGCGACATCGACGGGGCCATCATGCAGGCCACGGTGGTGGATGGCGTGACGCCGGAGATGGCGCTCTATGCCGAGGAATCCTTCGGCCCCGTGGTCGCCGTGATGCGCGTCGATGGTGACGAGGAGGCGATCCGCGTCGCCAATGACAGCGAATACGGCTTGTCGGCCGCGGTGTTCAGCCGCGATGTCGCCCGCGCCCTGACGGTGGCCCAGCGTATCGAATCCGGCATCTGCCACATCAACGGCCCCACCGTACACGACGAGGCGCAGATGCCCTTCGGCGGCGTCAAGAGCAGCGGCTATGGGCGCTTCGGCGGCAAGTGGGGCGTGGCGGAGTTCACCGAGCTGCGCTGGGTCACCATCCAGACCGGCCCCCGGCACTATCCCATCTGAGCGGAAGCCGGCCATCCTTACCGTTTGGGGGAAGGTGGCCAGCCCCCCATGGCTTGCGTCCTTCCTCTCCCATCTCTCCCCGGAGATCAGGCAAAGTGACCCGTGCGGCCTCCCCTTCCCACTCCCCGTCTTCCGCCGACGCCGTGCGCTACCGGCCGGTGACGGTCAATCCCCTGCCCGTTGATCTGCGCCAGGACGCCAACGGCGTCTGGCATCTTCGATGCGCCGAGGAACTGGGCCCCTATCCCCGGCACCTGCTGGAACGGCTGGAAGCCGTGGCGGCGGCGCATCCCGACCGCACCCTGGTGGCCCAGCGTGGCGCCGACGGCGCCTGGCGGCGCCTCAGCTACGCCCAGATGCTGGCGGACGCCCGCGCCATCGGCCAGGCCCTGCTGGACCGCGGCCTGTCACCGGAGCGACCCGTCGCCATCCTCTCGGGCAGCAGCCTGGACCACCTGCGCCTGGCCACAGGGGCGCTGTACGCCGGTGTGCCTTACTGCCCCGTGTCCGTCGGCTACTCCCTGCTGTCCCGCGATCATCAGAAGCTGCGCCTGGTCATGGAAACGGTGACGCCGGGCTTGGTCTTCGCCGCCGACGTGCCGGCCTTCGCCGCCGCCATAGCGGCAACAGTGCCTGACGACGTGGAAGTGGTGGCCTCCACCGGAACCCTGGCCGATCGGACCGTCACCCCGCTCGCCAATCTGCTGTCCACCGTTCCCACCACCGTGGATGCGGTCTATCGCGGCCTGCCCCCCGAAACGATCGCCAAGTTCCTCTTCACCTCCGGCTCCGCCAGCACGCCCAAGGCCGTCACCACCACCCAGCGCATGCTGTGCGCCAACCAGCAGATGCTGCTGCAAAGCTTCCCCGTTTTCGGGGAAGAGCCGCCGGTGATCGTGGACTGGCTGCCCTGGAACCATACCTACGGCGGCAGCCACAATGTCGGCATCGCCCTTTACAATGGCGGCAGCTACTACATCGATGATGGCAAACCCACGCCGCAGCACCTCGATGAGACCTTGCGGAACCTGAGGGAAATCTCACCCACCGTGCACTTCAACGTGCCCAAGGGCTGGGAGGATCTGACGGCCGCGCTGGAAACGGACGCCGATCTGCGCCAGTCCTTCTACGCGCGCATGCGCATGTTCTTTTTCGGCGGCGCCGGCCTGTCGCAGGCGGCCTGGGATAGGCTGGACCGGGTGACCGAGGCCCACTGCGGCGCCCGCATTCCGGTGTTCGCCGGACTGGGCATGACGGAAACCTCGCCCTCCTGCCTGTTCACCACCGGCGGCTTCTCGCTGGGGACAAGCGCCGGCGCCCTGCTGCAGGCGGGCTATGTCGGCCTGCCCGCCCCGGGCTGCCGGGTGAAACTGGTGCCGGTGGGCGACAAGCTGGAGGCCCGCTTCGCCGGCCCCCATGTCATGCCCGGATACTGGCGAGCGGCCAAGCAGACAGCCGCCGCCTTCGACGCCGATGGCTATTACTGCACGGGTGACGGCCTGCGCTGGCTGGACCCCGCCCGCCCCGACCTGGGCCTGGTCTTCGACGGCCGGCTGACCGAAGACTTCAAATTGTCGTCCGGCACCTTCGTCAATGTCGGTCCCTTGCGCGCCAAGGTCATCACCGAGGGCGCCCCCTATGTGCAGGACGTGGTGATAACGGCGCCGGAGCGTGACGACCTGGGCCTGCTGATCTTCCCCAACCTGGAGGCCTGCGGCGCGCTGGCCGGGCTGCCCGCGGGCACGGCGGCAGCGGAGATCCTGACGACAGAACCCGTGCGCCGGCAATTCCAAGCGCTGGTGGATAGGCTGGCTGCCAGCGGCACCGGCAGCGCCACCCGCGTCGCCCGCGCCCTGGTCCTGGCCGAACCGCCATCGCTGGACAAGGGCGAGGTCACCGACAAGCGCTCCATAAACCAGCGGGTGGTGTTGACCCAGCGCGCCGCAGTGGTGGAGGCGCTGTATGATGGCAGTGCGCCGGGGGTCTACCGCCCCCGTCCACCATCCTGAGAGCCGGACGCGGGGGAGCCATCCAACCGACCGGTGTCGATTCCCCGGCTGGTGGTTCCCCTGGACGGCCAGAACAATTCCCGGGATACTCACCATCGCTATTGGCGCCCTTTCCCGGGCTGTTATAAGGGCGTGAACCGCCCACCCGCGCCCAAGCCCGTTTTTTTTGAGATCCCCCGCATGCCGGCCCTGAAGAACACGACGCCCGCCACCGATCCTTCCGATATCGACGATGTCTTGGAAGACACCTTGCCCGTGGCGGGGCCCGTGACGGGGCCCGCCACGGGCAAGGCTGAAACGGCGCTGGACTGCTCCAAGCTTGAGCGTTTCGTGGGCTTCAACCTGTCGCGGGCGGAAACCTTGGTGCGGCGCTTGGTGCTGGAACATCTGGCCCCTTGCCAGCTCACCCTGGCCGAATTCTCGCTGCTGAGCCTGGTGAGCGTTAACAAGGGCGTGAACCAGCGCCAAGCGGGGGAGGTTCTGGAAATCGCCCCGCCCAACATGGCCCATCTGGTTGATCGGCTGGCCAACCGCGGCCTGCTGAAACGGGTGCGCGGCCGGCAGGACCGCCGGGTACAAATGCTGAGCCTGTCGGAGGCGGGGCTGGAGATGTTGGCCCGTGCCGAGGGCCTGGTGGAGGAGCAGGAGGCCAGGGTCTCCGCCGTGCTGACCGCCGATGAACAGACCCAGCTGCTGGCCCTGCTGAACAAAATCCGCACGCTGTAAGCGGCGCGCCCGATTCGGGCCAGCGCGCAAATTAAACAGGCTTTAGCTTTCTCCCTGGGCGACAACCACGAGCGAATCCGGCCCGCCGGATAGATAACGAACCGGTTGCAGGTCCGTGAAGGGCCGTCACCCCCCCTATGCGCGCCGATGAACCAGGGGGCGTTGACAGCCGGCGACGGGGCCCGTAATAGCTATCTCCGGCAATGGATTTCTGCCAGGCCGCCACCGGCGACCGAACCGCCCCTTTCACGGGGCTGATGATTCCTACCCTCGGTGTCTTTCACCTGACGGTCGGAGTCTGTCCATGCCCTATCCTTACTTCAGTTCCGGATCCCGCTTTATGATTCCCTGCCGCCTGATGGCGTCCTGGGCCGCGCAGACGCGCGCGCTCCTGAAATGGCTTTTGCTGACGGCACCTCTGGCCGCCGTGATCGGCAGCGCCTGCGCCCTGTTCCTCTGGGGGCTGGACAGGGCGACCCAAGCGCGTTTCGACCATCCGGGTCTGCTTTACGCCCTGCCCCTGGCTGGCATCGTCATTGTCTGGGTATATGGCCGCTTCGGCGGACGGGCAGACGGCGGCAACAACCTGATCGTGGACCAGATCCATGAGCCGGGTGCCGGCGTGCCGCTGCGCATGGCGCCCCTGATCCTGCTCACCACCATCGCCACCCACCTGTTCGGCGGCTCCGCTGGCCGGGAGGGCACGGCGGTGCAGTTGGGCGGCAGCCTGGCCAGCGGTTTCGCCCGGCTGGTGAAGCTGCCCCCCGCCGATACGCGCCTGGTCCTGATGGCCGGGGTGGCCGCTGGTTTCGGCGCCGTGTTCGGCACCCCCATCGCCGGCGCCATCTTCGCCCTGGAGGTGCTGAGCTTGGGTCAAATCCGGTATGAAGCCCTGCTGCCGTGTCTGATCGCCGCCCTGGTGGGCGACTGGAGCTGCCATGCCTGGGGGATTGAGCATACCGCCTATGGCATCGCCGCCGGCAACGGTGGCTTTCACCTGCAGGGCCTGCTGCTGGCCAAGGTGACGCTGGCGGCGGTGGTGTTCGGCTTGGGGGGGCTGGCCTTTTCCGAAGCCTCGCACGGTGCCGCCAGCCTTGTCCGCCGCCTCTGCCCCCAACCACTGCTGCGTCCCGTGCTGGGTGGCCTGCTTCTGATCGCCTTGGTTCAGCTGCTGGGCACGCGTGACTATCTGGGGCTGGGTGTGTGGTCGACCGATCCCCGCGCCGTCACCCTGCCCGGCCTGTTCAGCGCCGGATCCTATCATCCCTTGAGCTGGTTGTGGAAGGCGCTGTTCACCATCACCACGCTGGCCACGGGCTTCAAGGGCGGCGAGGTGACACCGCTGTTCTTCATCGGCGCGGCCCTGGGCCATGCCCTGGCGGGCATCCTGGACGCCCCGACCGATCTGCTGGCCGGTCTGGGCTTTATCGGGCTGTTCGCGGCCGCGGCCAACACGCCGTTGGCCTGTACCCTGATGGGGATTGAACTGTTTGGCGCCGCCCACACGCCTTACATCGCCGTCGCCTGCTTCGTCGCCTACGCCTTCAGCGGCCACTCCGGCATTTACTTGTCGCAGCGCATCGGCGTGCCCAAGGCCCCGCTGAGTCCATCCTTACCCCCTGGGGGCACCTTGCGGCAGGCGCGGGAGCTGCCACCGGCCCCCGTGACCCTGCATCGCCAGATCCGCGTTCTCCTCAAGCGCAGATTGCGACGTCGCAATTAGCGCAGGATCTCGTCCAGGCGCCGGCGCAGCTTCTCCAGCCGCTCCCGGTCCCCGGCCGCGAGGCCGGACGGACCAATCTCGACCTGAGCCAGGTCCCGCTCAATACGGGTGATGAGACGTGAGGCAGGCATTGGCGGCTTGGGCGTGGTCGGTGGCTCAGCCGTTTCGGATGGCTTGCTGGCCGCACGCAGCGCCTTGATGGTGGCGCCGGCCTTGATCAGGCCCCACAGGCGATGGCGGGCGGCGTCATCCTCCGCGTCCGCCAGAATGAACAGGTGGCTTTTGCTCACCTGGCCGCGATACTCGGGATATTCCGCCAGGATGCTCTCCGGCAGGCGCACCAGGGCCAGCAGGCGCGACACCTCGGACTTGCTGAGACCCACGGCGCCGGCCAATTGATCCTGAGTATAGCGATGGGCCTCGCCCAAGCGTGACAAGCCCCAGGCCACCTCCAGCGTGTCCAGGTCCTGACGTTGGAGATTCTCGATCAGCGCGATCTCATCCACCCCACCCTGGGTGACGATGGCGAAGATGGTGGGTTTGCCCAGCAGGCGGTGCGCGCGCCAGCGGCGTTCGCCGGCGGCGATCATATAGCCACCCTCCGCCCGCTTGCGCACGACGATGGGTTGAATCAGCCCCTGGGTCCCGATGCTGTCCGCCAGTTCCTTCAGGGCCGTCTCATCGAAATGGCGGCGCGGCTGGTCCGGATTGGGAGACACCTGGTCCAGGTCCAGCTCCACCAGCTCCGGGAAATCCTCCGACGTGCCGTACAGCTTGTTGAGCGGCTTGGCCGTGGCGGGCAACAGGCTGGCCGCTGTCGCCGCCAGGGCGGGATTGGTGCGGGCCAGTTTACGCGACATGGGCAACGTCCTCTCCATCCGCCTCAAGCAGGGCTTGGGCAACCTCGCGGAAAGGTGCCACGGTTGCCGGGTCGGATGCCACATCGATGGTGGGCTGTCCGGCGGCCACGGATTGGGGGAAGATGGTGGCGCGTGGCACCGGCGTGAAGATGCGGATCGCGCCGCCGAAGCGGGCCTCCAGATCCGCCAGTGTCGCCCGGTCCTGGGTATGGCGGGCGGTGTACATGGTGGGCAGGATGCCGATGACGCTGAGGTCCGGGTTACCGCGGCGGCGCACCTTGCTGATGGTGTCCAGCAACAAGGGCACGCCCATCAGCGCCAGCATCTCCGTCTGCACCGGAATCAGCACGCCGTCGGCCGCCGCCAGCGCGTTCAGGGTCAGCATACCCAGGTGCGGTGGACAATCGATCAGGATGTAGTCATAAGCCCGGCGCACCATGGCCAGCCGCTCGCGCAGCACCAGAGTGCCCATGGGCTCGGCGATCAGTTCGGTTTCCGCCGCCGACAGCAGGATGGTGGAGGGCAGCAGGTGGAAGCGCCCGTCGCACACCGGCACGGCGGCCTGGCCCGTGGCCTGGTCCTTCAGCATGACGTGATAGGTGGTCTTGCCCGCCTCCGACATGTCCGCCTGGCTGATCCCCAGATGCACGGTGGCACTGGCCTGGGGGTCGGCATCCACCAGCAGCACGCGCTGGCCCAGTGCGGCCAAGGCGGCGCAGATGTTGACGGACGCGCTGGTCTTGCCCACGCCGCCCTTCTGGTTGGACAGGGCGATGATGGTTGCCGTCTGCCGGGCGCGGCGGCGGGGGGTGAGCAGATCGATGACCGCCTGGGGAATCTTTTCCCCCCCGGTTTCCCAGCGCGAAATGCGCCCCTTATCGTACTTGCGGCCCAGGCTGGCGTTCAGCCAGTCGGCGAAGGTCTGTTGGGTTTCGCCCCGCGCTTCGCGCGCAATCCGCAATGCGGCGCCATCCATGGCGTATCCCTTCCGTGCTTGGCCCCAAGATGTGGAGCAGCATAGAAGAAGCCCCACCACACGGTCAACTGGCGTCGTTGTGTTTCGTCAACGTCCACAACGCCGGTTGCGACGTCGCAACCTTCATACCCGCCCCTAACCCTTACCCGGCGGGGGACTCCTTGCGGCGCGTAGGGGCGATGATCTCCACCCCCGTGATCGAGCCCGATGTCAGCGACGCGAGAACGCCCCGGATGCTGGCCTCATGGTTCATGCGCGCCGTCTGCGCCGTGGCGGGATGACCCGCCAGCAGGACCAGGCGGCGCTCACCCCGCGCCGTCTCCTCGATGCGCTCAACCTCCAGGTCGCGCAGCAGGGGGGCCGGCACGTTCTTGGCCAACAGGGCGTGCCGTGCCGCGGCCCACAGGGCGTTGGCGTCGTCCGTGTCGGGCAGGGGGGTGGATTCGACCACCGCCGGCTCCAGCTTCTCCACCTTGCCGATACGGCGGGCCCGGCGGCCCACGCTGTGCCGTTCCCGCTCCAGGAAGGTGTCGGCCACCTCATCCTCGTCCTTGGCGAAGAAGTCCAGCGTGACCTCCTCCACCTTGCGGCCGCGGCGCACCATCTTCGCTTCCGGCATTTCCACCCGGAAGGGCGCTAGCTGGTTCACCTCGGCGATAGCCCGGTCGATGGTGCGGGTGCGCAGGATACCGAAATCCTTGTACGCGCCCTCCGGCACGTTCAGCAGGCGGCGCAAAGTGTCGATGTCCAGCGCCAGGGACGGGAAGTCCATCTGGTAGCGCTGCATGCCGATCTCATAGAGTTTCAGGGCATAGGTGCTGGTGACCTTGACCATGGCCGGACCGGAGAGCCGCGCCCACAGCTTGGAGGCGCGCTGCAGTTCCAGGAAGGCGTCGGTGAACTGGAAGTGGATATCGGCGCTGTCGTTCTCGATCTCCTCCTCCGGGCGGACATAGCTGCTGAGGATGCGCAACTCGGCGCGCGACCGGCGGCCACGGAAGGGTCCGATGACCACCAGGCTGGACTCGTAGATTTCCTTCACCGCGTCGAAGATGCGCTCGTTGCCCTTGTGGTTGCCGCGCACCACCTTCTTCGGCAGGCGATAGAGCTTATTGGCGAAGTTCTGGCTGCCGGCCAGGTGGATCATGAAGTTCAGCATCTTCTGCGCCGGCAGCGACAAGCGCGAACCGTTGGCGGGGTAGGAATAGACCGCCTCCGCCGCCTTGATCAGATGCTTGTAGCCGTCGCGCTCAAAGGTCGTCGCCGCCACCTTGGCCGTCAGGCCCAGCGTGTTCTCCTCCACCAGAACCGGCACCGCCGGCTCCAGCCCCCGATCAGCGTCCATGTCGATGACGATGCCGGGCACCGCCACGTCCTGGGGACGATAGGGCATCAGCGCGTCCTTTGATGACACAAGGCGATCAGCCGCCAGCCCGGACGGTCTCAAGACCGGTTTATCGCTTTTGCGCGCCATGCCATCATCCCGTGAACGAATGGCGGCACTGTATGGGCTTCCTTACACGGGCCGCAAGTAAGGAAAGGGTCTAAGGCCCTGATTTCCCATATCCTTACTCCCTGGGGGTGAACTGGCGTTCAGCCCTTACGCCCTGGGGCGGCAGGCGACTCGCCCCCACCGGTAGGGATAAATCCCCCAACTGGTAAGCATGATGGCGAAAAAACCCAGGATCCGCCGGGACTTGAGCGTCCTAGAATCCTTTTTGAAAAGGAACACCTATAAAAGCAGGCTGTTTTTGGAGGTTAAAGGCTCAACCAGCTTGAACCGGACAGCCCTAACACACGATCTGCAGCGACTCGTGAGGTAAGGATGGATACCTCGGCCGCCATCCGAACAGCGGCAGGGACATCCGGACGTCATGATCCATTCCCGAACCGTCCCCGCTTGCGAAAGCCTTACCGCGTGGGGGATGGGCGCGGCTGTATCCTTACCGTCTGGGGTCGATTGAAGGATCATCCTTACACGCTGGGGGCACGCGATGGCCCGCCCACCCTGTGGAAATGCCAACTAACGCTTTGTAACTGCGTGGGTAATGGGTTGGCGGGCTGGCAATGCGGGTTCGGCGAGGCGATGTATCCAGGAATCGACCCCACGGCGTAAGGATAGGCGACCAAGTCCAGTAAATGCGCGGAGTCGCGTTCCCCCGGGACGTAAGGATGTGTTTCTTGTGCCGCGGGTCACGGGGCGTACCGGCCGGAAAGCGCGACTCGCCCCCATCGGGTAAGGATACCGGCCAGGCAGCGCATCAACGTTCCCCCAGCCGGTAAGGCTGGACCCCCGAACGGTAAGGATGGCATCACCCCGATCCCAGGCGTGGCCTGGTCCCGCAAGTCATGGGGGCAGGGTGGACCCGATCAGATTTTCATGCGGTTGAAGACAAAGCTGGGCAGGTTGCGGATGATCATCATGATGCCCATCCAGAACCAGGGGGTATACAGGGTGGTGGCGCCCCTGCGGGCCGCGCGGTCGATATCGGCCGCCACCTTCTCCGGCGTGGCCCACAAGGGGCCGCCCTTGGCCAGCCCATCGGTCATGGGCGTGTCGATGAAGCCGGGCTTCACCGTCAGGACCTTGACGTTGGTACCGGCGAAGCGGTGGGCCATTCCTTGCGCGAACAAGGCCAAGCCGCCTTTGGCGGCGCCATAGACATAGTTGGACTTCCGGCCGCGGTCCCCGGCCACCGAGGCGATGGCGATCAGCGTGCCCTGGCCCTGGCGTTCCATTTGGTTGGCGGCCACGGTTAGCCAGGCGCAGGCGCTGATCATATTGGTGTTGAGCTGGCGGGTCATTTCCGCGATGTCGCCCTCGGCGGCCTTCTGATCGCCCAGGATGCCGTAGGCCAGCAGCGCGGTATCAACCCGGCCGCCCAGCTTGGAGGCCATCTCCGCCCACGCGGCATCGAAGCCGGCCGAGGGCGATGCCAGGTCATGGACGGCCAGGTGCACGTAAGCCGCCCCCCGGGCTCTCAGATCGGCGGCGATGGCGTCCAATCGACGGGGGTCGCGGCCGGCCAGCACCAGCCGCGCGCCCTGGGCCGCCTGCAGGCGGGCGTAGCGCTCCGCCACGGCGGAGGTGGCGCCCAGGACGACCACGGTTTGGGGTTGCCCGCCGTGGGATATCTCGCTCATGCGCGCGCGCTCCTCTCCGGGACCTGCCCCATCCGTCGCCAGAAATCGGACATGAAGGCCGGGTCGATGTGGTGTCTGAAATCCGCCAGGGCCGGATATCCCGCTGTGAACAGGCTGGCCGGCATCCGCGCGTCCTTGGCCGGGTACAGCCGGCCGCCGGCCGTGGCGACGACGCTGTCCAGATCGGCCAACAGACCCAGGGTGCGGGAACCGTGGTTGGGAAAGTCCAGGGCCAGGGTGGTGCCCGCCATGGGAAAGGACAGCAGACCGGCCGGCGCCCCGTCGCCGAAGTTCTTCAGGACGACGAGGCACGATCCGGTGCCGGCGGCGGCGATGCGGGCCAGCAACTCGCGCACGGCGTCCCGCGCCGTACCGGGGGGGATCACGCATTGGTACTGGTAGAAACCTCGGGGACCATAAACCCGGTTCCAATGCAGCACCCCATCCAGCGGATAGAAGAATCCGTCGAAATGGCAGCGGCCGGCGAAGCTGGCGCCCGGTCTATTATAATAGGCGGTGTTGAAGGCGCGCAGGGTGGGGCGGTTGATCAGGCTGATCGGCGGTGTCAAGGGTACCGCCAGCGTGCGCCCACCCGGGTGGGCCGTCAGCGGCCCGCTGACCGCATGGCGCCCGCGCGAGAAGATGCCCCGGCCCAGGGCCGCCCCTTGGCTTAAACAGTCGACCCAGGCGACATTATACGGCCAGTCCAGGCTTTCCGCGGCCAGATCGAAGAAGCGGTCGACATGGTCAAAACGCATGTTCTCCACCTCCATATCGGAGGAGGTGATGGGCTGCAGCTGGATTTCCACCCATTCGATCAGACCGGTCAAACCCAGGCCGCCGATGGTGGCCCGGAAAAGGTCCGGGTCGTTGTCGGGGCCACAGGTCCGAAGGGACCCGTCGGACCGGCGCAGGCCCAAGGCCCGCACATGATGGCCGAAGGTGCCGGCCGCATGGTGGTTCTTGCCATGGACGTCGTTGGCGACGGCGCCGCCCAGGGTGACGAACTTCGTGCCGGGGGTCACCGCCACGAACCAGCCGCGGGGCACGGTGATGGTGTGGAGGTCGGCCAGGCTGAGCCCGGCATCCGCCCTCAGCACCCCGGTGTTGGCGTCAAAGGCGTGGCAGCGGTCCATATGCCGGGTGACCAGCAAGCCACCCCCGCCGTTGAACGCGCTGTCGCCATAAGACCGCCCCAGGCCGTGCGGCAACACCGTACCGGTGCGCGCGACCAGCGTGGTCAACAGGGACCCAGCCTCCTCCCGGAACCGCGGGGTCTCCACATCGTGCTCGACCATGGCCAGATTGCCCCACGAGGTGACCGTCTGGCGCATGGGTCAAACCGCGGCCAGGACGACGGCCATCATGATGGCGCCGGTGATCAGGCTGCTGCGGTCCGTTGCCGCGAATACGACGGGGTCGTCATGCAATTCGCCACGATGGGCCAAAAGCAGTAACCGGCTGATCCAGTAGAGCAAGGGCGGGCAGGCCAGCCACAACAGGGTGGGGTTACGGTACAGGACGTGAACCTCGGGGCTGTTGAAATACAGCGCCAGCACCAGCACCGAGCAATAGCCGCTGGCGCTGGCCAGGCCGGACAGGATGCTCAAATCCTCCAGTCGATAACCGCGCCCCTTGGGATTACCCTTGTTGGTCTTGAGTTGGCCGACCAGCTCGACATAGCGCTTGATGAGGGCCAGGCAGAGGAAGACGAACACGGAAAATCCCAACAGCCAGGCGGAGGAGGGCCGCTCGGCGGCGGCGCTGCCCGCCAGGATGCGCAATGTGTAAAGGCCGGCCAGCGTCAGCACGTCGATCAACATGTAACGTTTCAACTGAAGCGAATAGGCTAGTGTGATGAGATAATAGAGGGCCAGAATCACCAGGAAGCCCGTTGAAACCACCAGCGCGCACGCCGTGGCCACACCGAGCAAAAGTGGCACCAGAAGCGCCCCCTGCGCCAGCGGTAGCCGCCCGCTCGCCAGGGGACGGTTGCGCTTTGTCGGGTGGGCCCGGTCGTTGGGCAGATCCAGCAAATCATTCAGCAGATAAGCGCTGGACGCCGCCAAGCCATAGGCCAAGGCGGCCAGCAGGCTGTCGGAAATGGAGCGGACGGTCAGGTCGTGGCTGGCCAGCAGGGGGACGAACAGCAGCAGATTCTTCAGCCACTGATGAATACGCATCGCCTTGAGATAGATCTTGAATCCCGTCCTGGCGCCCGGCAGTTCCACCGCATCCGGGCGTTCCGCCTTCAGGCGCAGCACCAAACGCCGCGACGCGTTTGTCGCGATCGCGATACGGCACCGGCGCCAAACCGGGAAATCCACCCAATCGTTGCCGATATAGTCAAAACCGCGCTCACCGAACTGATGGCATAGCCGTTCGGCTTTGGCTTCGCCGGAAAGGTTAACGGACTCATCGGAGCCAAAGACACCATCAATGAAACCAAGGTGACGGGCGAGCGCTTCAACCAGTCGGTAATTGGAGGCTGATGCCAAGTAAATTGCGCGACCCTTGGCCCTCTCCTGAAGGATAAAATCCACGATAGGCTGATTTAGCGGTATAGTTGCCACGTCCAAATCCGCTTTGTCTGCGAGATAGTCCTTCAGCCAGGCTTTGCTGCGAAGCGGTAGGCGCCAGACGCCGATCGCCGCGATTGGGCGATTTGCAAGTATGGTAAAAAAATTCTCAATGATCAGATCGGATCGGATTAGGGTGCCATCAATGTCGACCACCAGCGGGACCTCGGTGGTGTTGCCGGCAAGAGGCGCCGAGGGTCCGTGTCCAGCACCGTTCATCGCACAAGTTGTCCCTAGAAATGACCGTGGATATGCTGCATCTCCGCGAGATCTTACGAGATCTTATAAGCATCATGCCGCCGGTGCTGATTAGTGCGCAGACAAGCCATAGGGCTGGTCCGTGCGTCAATCTCAAAAAAGACTCGCGCGCAGGACGAGGCTGATCTGTGTGGCGTCATGGTCCGCGCCGGCGTGCCGCTGGCCCTCCGGTGGCGACCGAATCGCTGCATGTGCGAACAGTTAGATCGGGCCCCTGTTGCAGCACTGTTGGTCGCCCAAATGCGACGCCGGGCCCCAATATCACCAGAGGTTATAGGCCTAAGGGCATATTATGCGGTTCTCTTGGCCCCAATCCCCCCCGTCAACCGCTGGTGTGCGCGGTTACATCTAAAATTAAGGCGGTAATCTCCTTGAATCCGACTTGTGCTTCGCCAGCGGCCTGAATTATACAATTCATCACGCGGTGCTGGCGGGACGCGTCATCATGTTCGCCATAAAATTTAACCGGTTAACGTCAGCGCCGCTGGGCAGGCGGCCATTTTCATCAAAGTGACGTTCACAGCGGGGGTATAAAGTCATGCCGACACTTCCTGGTGGAACTCAGGTTGCCACCCAAGGTATTACCAATGCCGATCAGACGGCGCTGACGACCGCCCTTGCGGCGGTTGCGGCTGCGTCTTCGATAACGTCGATTACGGCGACTTCTGTCAGCGTTGCCGCGTCCAGCGCACCGACGGCGACCTTGTCGACGGCGATCACGTTTGGCACATCGCAGGTTTCCTCCGTCGCCAGCGTGGTCGTGACGAACTCGACCAGCGGCAGCGTCTTGTCGGCGGTTAATTTGTCGTCGACCTCGGCCGGGACCAGCGGTTCCAACGTGGTGACGAACGTCGTCGCCGACAGCAGCCTGACATCGGTGGTGCTGACGGGCACCGCTTCTGGCAACACCACCGCCCTGTTCCTGGACGCCAGCACGGGCGGCAAGGTCGTGGTCGGCGATGGCGGCAACGATTTCCTGGTGCTGAGCGGTAGCGGCACGTCCAGCGGCACGGCCAACACCGTCGTCGCCGGTGTCGGTAACGACAGTGTCATCGGTTCGTCCACCAACGACATCATCTCGTCGTCGGCCGGTAACGACATCATCAACGGTGGTGCTGGTAACGACAGCATCGTCGGCGGCAGCGGCTTCGATACGCTGGGTGGTGGTGCTGGTAACGACACGATCGTCGCAGGCTCCGGTGGCGCCTACATCATCGGTGAAGCTGGCAATGACAGCCTGGTCGGTGGTGCCGGCAAGGACACCTTCATCTTCTCGCCGGGCGATGGTAACGACACCGTTTCCGGCTTTGACCCGACGAAGGACGTTCTGGGCTTCACCAGCACGAACTACAGCGGCAAGTCCTTGGATCTGGGTTCGCTCATCGCCAATGCGACGGTTTCGGGTGGCAACACCATCCTGACCCTGCCGGACGGCAGCACGATCACTGTTCAGGGCGTGACCGGTATCAGCGTGAACTGGTTCACCAGCAAGGGCTGAACCCTCGGTAAAGAACGGATATGAGCTATGGCGGGCCTTGTGGTCCGCCATAGTCGTTCTTGCGCCCAGCATTGTTACGGGGCAGGTTTAGACACTGATCCCCTTTTCCTCTCGGTAGGCTTCATGCAGCCCAATGCTCTGGCGCCGGTCGGCGCATCTTCGGTCGCGAACGCGGTTTCCGGTGGCGATCCTTTGCGGGCAACCCCAAAGGTCATGGCCTTGCCGGCGGGCACCTATTTCATCACCGCGCGTCTCGCGGGTGAGGGACGTCAGCAGATAAAGGGCGTCAACTTTCCCTGCGTCCAGCTGTCGTCCCTGCCGGAAGCGGGGTGTAAACCGCTCCAGTTCCTCACCCCGGATGGATTGTCCCCCTGCGTGTGGCTATCTGGGGGATCGACTGGCGCGGCGGTGGTTGTCACGGCGCAAACCGCCCCCTTGCTGATCACCACGCTGGCATTAACCGGACAGTTGTCGACCTGTATGAATGTGGGGGTGCAGCGGCTCGGTGATGAGACTGTGGTCCACAATGTGGATGTGCAGCTGACCGCGCACATCCAGCGGTTGGGAGATCGGACATTCGCCGGTGGTGAATGGGCGTCGGCCGGGGACCACCTCCTCTGGATTGAGTCTTTCTCCGTAAATGGCTCGCCCGAGCTGGCTGATGGCCTGGAGTATTGCGCGCTCAACCCGGTTGACCAGAGCGGTACGTGGGTGAAGGCTGGCACTCCGGCAGGCTCACGCGGTCGCGGTATGCCCTTGCTGGGGGCGGGCTTTCGTTTGGTCGGGCCGTTGGCCTCCACCCACCGGGTGGAATATGCGATACGGTTCCTTCGCCATGGCGAAGTTGTGGGGCAGGACGGCGCACTGTGCCGATCCAACCAGCCTCAGGATCCTGTGATGGCCCTGAAGGTCGCGATCCTGCCACGCTAAGGCGCGAATAAGCGATGTCCGGCCTGACACCTGCTCATGGTGAGCGCCTGCTCGATGAGATCGATGCGGCCCTGGCCCGTATGGACCATGAAAGGGCTATTGCACTATGTCAGGCCGCTCTTCCCCACACCGATAAAAGGCTTTCGATCCTTCGCAAGCTGGTGCACGCTACCTTGGGGGCGGGGCACCTGCAGGACGCATCATTGTACGTCCGTCAGCTGGTACGGGCCGCGGATCCGCCTCTGGTCGATGACCTGGTCCTGCAGGGGGTGGTCGCCCTGGCGCGACGACAGCCGGAGGATGCCGCCGGTTGTTTTGAGGCGGCGCTGGACCGTGATGTCGTTCATCCGTTGGCGGCCTTGGGTTTGTTGCAAGCGGCTCAGGTGACATCGCCGTCCACGGTCCACGCAGTTCTTCCCTGTCTCGTGCCGGCCTTATGCTGGAACGCCGAAACAAGCGGGGATTGCCTGCGGGCGTTGCGTGGTTTGGTGGCCGGGGGTCTGCTGCCCGCCGTCGTTTTCGCCACCGCAGGCCATATTGAGGGGTTCGCCACTCCGGGTGCGGTGGCGGAGCTGATATGGAACCGCCATATTCTCGGGCGTGCGGTCTGTGGCGCTCGCTCTGACGCGTCTGACGGCGATATGGCCGTGCCGGCATTCCGTTTTGTCATCCCCACGGCACTGGCTGGCCGGGTGGATTTCCATGTTCTCGTCAATGGTGTGGCGGCGTTCGGTTCCCCCATCGCCGCCCCGGCTACCCGCGTCCCCCGTCTGGTGGCCAGCTTCTTCCAGGCAAAAACGCTGGAGGCGGAAGACGCCGCGGAATGGACGGTCCACGCCTGGGATGCGGCTTATCCTCAGAGGCCCGTCGCCATCGAACTCAGGGATGACGCCGCCTGGTCGCGTCGCTTGGTATTCCGGCCGGCAATCAAGGCTTCTGCCAGTGGCGAAGGCGGGCAGGCGGCATTCCCCCAAGAGGTAAGGACCCCGGCGTCAGGGGTGCGTCCGTTCTTCGCCATGACGGGGGAACCCGCGTTCTGGCAGGGTGGCATGCTGCCAGCGGGCAATCGGGAGCATCGCCGAAATAGGCCCTCGCCCTCCCGGTCTGGCAGGGTCCTGCCGGCTCGTACTGTCGATGTCATCGTGCCTGTTTATGGTGATGCTGATGTCACGCGCACCTGCCTTGCCGCCTTGCGCCATAGTCTGGAGACACGGGCGAACTATCCCGGACAAGGGATCCCGGTGGAGGTGACCGTTATTGTGGACGGGCCGCCGGATGCGGCGGTAACCGATCTCGTGGATGAGGTCGCCGCCCAAGGCTGGGCAACCGTGTTACGCAACCCGGGTAACCTTGGTTTCGTACGAACGGTCAACCGGGGCATGGGTTTGCACGTCGACCGTGATGTGGTTCTCCTCAACGCCGATACGGTGGTGCATGGCGACTGGCTTCGGCGTCTGGCCGTGGCCGCTTACAGTGCCGATGGCATTGGCACTGTCACTCCCTTGTCCAATGACGCCACCATCCTGAGCTATCCGGGCGAAGGCACGCCCTTGTCCGAGGTGTCGGTCCCCCTCTTGGACACCCTCGCCGCCGCCACGTTGCCGGAGCGTGTCGCCGATATCCCGACAGGCGTCGGCTTCTGTTTCTATATCCGGCGGGATTGCCTTGAAACCGTCGGCTATTTCGACGCCGAAACATTCGGGCAGGGTTATGGCGAGGAGAATGACTTCTGCTGGCGCGCCCGTGCCCAGGGGTGGCGCCACGTCGTCGCCCTGGATACCCTGGTTGGGCATGTCGGCGGGTCATCATTCGGGGCTGAAAAGCGGGACCGTATCCAGGCGGCCCTCGCGGCGCTTGATCGTCGTCATCCGGATTATCAGCCTGCAGTCCACGCGTTCATCGCGGCCAATCCGCTGGCGGCGGCCCGGCGCGCCCTGGACTTGGCCTGGGCGCAATCCATGGGCCCTCGCCCCTACCTGCTGCTGTGTCCTCGCTTGGGTGGGGGGACCGACCGCTTCGTCGATGAACAGGTCGCTGCGCTGCGGGCAGCCGGGTTGGGCGTTTTGCTGTTGCGTGCCGAAGGCGCGAAGGACGCACCCCGTGTGCGGCTGGAGGTGCCGGATGCTCCCCAACTGCGGTCCCTTGTCTATGATGGTGCCACGGAACTGCGCGAACTGATGCGCGACCTCGCGTCGTTAGGTGGGGAGCGGCTGATCGTTCATCACGTGCTCCATGCCACCGACGCCCTGTTGTCGGCGCTGGTGGCCCGATGGCCCTACGAGGTCCATGCTCACGACTATGTCTGGATTTGTCCGCGCATAAACCTGGTGGATGGCAGTGGCCGCTATTGCGGCGAGCCGGCGGCCGCTGTTTGCGAGGAGTGCATCCAGACCAACGGCCATATGCTGCGCCCCGGCTTGTCCGCGACGTCTTGGCGGCGATCGATGGCCGAGTTCCTGGCGGGCGCCGCCCGGGTGATCTGCCCCAGCCATGATACGGCTCGCCGTCTTTCCGCCTATGCCCCCGACGCCCGCATGGTGGTGCAGCCCCACCCGGACGTGGCGATGCCACCGGCCGTTCCTGTGGCGGCAAGCCCAGGGCTTGTGCGCGTGGCCGTCGCCGGCGCCATCGGGGACGTCAAGGGGTACGAGGTGCTGTTGGAATGCGCGCTGGACGCGGCCGCCCGGAACCTGCCTCTTGAGTTCTGCTTGGTGGGCTACAGCCGGGATGACGGCCCCCTGCTGACGACGGGCCGTGTCCTTCTCACCGGACGCTATGGCGCCGGCGAGGGGGTGGATCTCATCCGCGCCAGCGGCAGCCATCTGGGGTTCCTACCCTCGGTTTGGCCGGAGACATGGTGCTACACCCTATCGGAAATGCTGGCGGCTGGACTGTTGGTGGCTGCCTTCGATCTGGGCGCGCAGGCGGAAAGGCTGCGCGCCCGTGGCAGCGGTATGCTGTTGCCGCTGGGGATGCCTGTGTCGCAGATCAACGATGCCCTGTTGGAATTGGCGCGCCGTCAGGGGATAGTGCCCATATCCGGGGCCGGTTTCGCCACCGGGCCGGCGTCTGTGTGAGTTTGGACATTCAGTATGGTTTTTGATCCCCAGTTGGCCCGCACGGTCCTGCATGTCGGATGTGGCGTCCGCAAGCCGGAGAAGCTGCACAGCCTTTTTCGCAGCGGCGAATGGCGGGAAGTTCGGCTGGACATCGATCCTGGGGTGGCGCCCGATATCATCGCCTCCATCACCGACCTGTCCATGGTTGCGGACGGCAGTGTGGATGCCGTCTGGTCCTCGCACAATGTCGAGCATCTCTATGCGCATCAGGTTCCGGTGGCCCTGGCTGAATTCCGCCGGGTGCTGAAGCCGGAGGGGTTCGCCCTGATCACCTTGCCTGATTTGCAGGCGATCGCCCGCCTGGTGGCGGAGGATAAGATCGAAGAGGCGGCTTACTTGTCGCCCGCTGGCCCCATCACCCCGCTGGATATGATTTTCGGCCTGCGCAGCGCCGTTGCCAGAGGCAACGAGCATATGGCCCACCGCACCGGCTTCAGCGCACAGACCCTGGGTAAGGCGCTGATGGGCGCAGGCTTTCGTCATGTGAAGGTCAGCAAGGACGACGCTTTCAACCTTTGGGCCATCGCGTACGTCACGGCCCCCGTTGGGGCCGTGGACGCTTCATGAAGCTGCTGTTCATTCATCAGAACTTTCCTGGACAATACCGGCACTTGGCGGCGCGCATGGCGGCGGCGGGGCATGAGGTGATGTGCCTGGGCGACAAGGCGAATATTCAACGGCAGGAATTGCCGTCGGGAATGTCGCTTGTGGGCTATCCATCGCCAGCGGGCGCCACCCCGGGCATCCATCACTATGTGGCCGGATTCGAAGCGGCGGTGCGCCGGGGGCAGTCGGTGCTCCGCGCCACCATGGAACTGAACCGGATCGGGTTCTCCCCCGATGTCATTTGCGCCCATCCAGGGTGGGGCGAGTCCTTGTTCCTGAAGGATGTGTTCCCGAAGGCCAAACTGTTGGCCTATCTGGAATTCTACTACAACGCCCAGGGCAGCGACGTCGGCTTCGATCCCGAGTTTCCCGGCGTTCTGGATGACCTGTTCCGCATCCGCATCAAGAACAGCGTGCTTCTGCATGGCTTGCAGTCCATGGACTGGGGGATCGTGCCCACCCGCTGGCAGGCGGAACAGACCCCCGCCGATTTCCGCTCGCGCATCACCACGGTGCATGACGGGGTCGACACGCGCCTGGTGCGCCCGGATCCCGCCGCCCAACTCACGGTGACGCCGCAAGGAGCGACGGAACCCCTGGTTTTGCGTTCGGGGGATGAGGTCGTGACCTTCGTCAACCGCAACCTGGAACCGTATCGCGGCTTCCACACCTTCATGCGGGCATTGCCGGAGCTACTGCGCCGCCGGCCGAATGCCCAGGTGGTTATTCTGGGCGGCGACGATGTCAGCTATGGCGTGCGCCCCAAGGATCATCCCAACTATCGCGCCCAATATCTGGCGGAGGTGGGCGGCCAGTTGGACTTGGCTCGTGTCCATTTCCTGGGACGGGTGCCCTACGCGACCTTCCTGTCGGTGTTGCAGGTGTCGGCCGTGCATGTCTATCTCACATATCCCTTTGTCTTGTCCTGGTCGCTGATGGAGGCCATGGCGGCCGGATGCCTGGTGGTGGCGTCGGATACCGCGCCGGTGCGGGAGGTCATCCGCGACGGGCGCAACGGCCTGCTGGTTGATTTCTTTGCCCCGGATGGGCTGGCCGCGACGGTCGCGGCGGCGTTGGAGGACCCGCGCCGTATGGAGCGCCTGCGTCGACGCGCGCGGGAAACCGTCGTTGACCGCTATGATCTCGAGACGGTCTGCCTGCCCCAACAGATGCGTCTGATCGAGGAACTGGCGGCTGGTCGGCTGGTCGCGCGCCGGGTACCGGCTCCCGGAGGGGCCCCCAGGGCGGCCCCCAAGGGGTAAGGAAGCGGGTTTTTCTCCGCCGCCGACAGGCTTCTGTCAGGAAACGCGTGGAAACTGGGTCCCCATGTCCCATATTGGGACGGGCCCTGTTTGGATTTGAGGTGGGGCGCCGCTGGCACCCGCGCGCCGCTCTTGGAGTTGAGATCCATGCCTATCCTCCGTTCCGCCCAGCCAATGCTGTCCTCCCTGCTGCTGACGGTGGCGCTTCTGGCCGCCAGTGGCCCGGCACGGGCGGGGGACGCTGATCAGACGACGGCGCCGGAAAAAGGTGGCGTGGCGAATGAAGGGCCGGTGCGCCCCCCCGTGCTGGATGGTCCGGGGGCCGCCGCCGCCGCCGATGACCGGGACGATGGCATCGTGGCCGCGCGTCCGCCCGAGGATGACGGCTGGCGGTCGAAGGATACCAGTTGCCGTGTCGGCGGCAGTGTCACCATGGGTGTGGGCTTCGGCGGCGGCATGGTGGAGCGGGGCGCCGGCGCCACCTTGAATTATGGCCAGGATGGCAACCCCTTCCGTCCTTGCGCGGACACGGGCATCGGCTTTTCGCTGTCGGTGTCACAGAGCAATGTCAGCGGCCATCCCCGCAACGGGGCTTGGGGCACCGGCGTGTGGGGCGGCGGGTTCGACGGTGGCGACGGATACCCCTACGGTTACGGCTCGCCTTACAGCTATGGGTCGCCCTATGGCTACGGTCGCTGGACGGACCGCGGCGGCATGGACAGCTGGTTCGCCAACCGCACCCGCCCCTGACGTCGTTTACACCCGGGCGCTGTGCAACGCGTCCAGCCGATCCAGCAGCGTCTTCACCGACAGGGGCTTGAGGAAGAAGGCGTCGGCCCCACCCGCACGGGCGGTGGCCTCGTCCACCTCGGCGCTATGGCCGGTGCATAACACGCAGATCAGGCCCGGGTTGGGCCCTTTGGCGGCATGGATCAGGCTTAACCCCGTCATGCCCGGCATGGTCTGGTCGGTGACCAACGCGTGATAGCCCTGTGACTTGTCGACCAGCAGCGCCAGCGCCTCCTGGGGGTTGTTGCAGACGGTGACGCTGTGGCCGCGCCGGGACAGCCCCTCCTGCAACAGTTCGCCCATGGCGTCGGTGTCGTCCACCACCAGCACCTTTAGGCCGCGTGGCTTGACGGCCGCGGTAGCCGGCGCGCCTTCCCCAGGGTGACGCGCCCCGTCGTCGCCTACGGTCGGCTCCCGCGCGTTGGATCCCAATCCGGACAGACAGGGCAGGGTGATGCGGATGACCGTGCCGGTATCCAGGCGGCTGGCCACGGCCAGGCCCCCACCATGGGCCTTGATGATGCTGCTGACGTTGGCCAAGCCCAGGCCGGTGCCCTTGTCCTGTCCCTTTGTGGTGAAGAAGGGCTCGAACATACGCGCCAGGTGATCGGGCGACAGGCCGGTGCCCTGGTCGGTGACCTCCAGCACCACATGGGGCCCGTCCGCCGTCGGCAGGATTTCCTGCACCGTCCAATCCGCCGGGAAGGTGAAGGGCAGGGGGCCGCGGTTCAGGCGGATGCTGATGTCCCCGGTATCCTCCCGCCGGGCGTCGTGGGCATTGATGACGAGGTTCATCAGCACCTGCATCATCTGCGTCTGATTGACCCGCAGCGGCGGCAGCCCTTCCTCGGTCATGCAGGTAAGACGGGTGGTGGCCGGCACGGTGGAGCGCAGGACGACCTGCGCGTCCTCGACGATGGCACGGGCGGCCACCACCTCCTGCACGCCGGCATCGGTGCGGGCGAAGCCCAGGATCTGCCGCACCAGATCCTTGGCGCGCGCACCCACGGCGACGATGCGCTCGGCATAGCTGCGGGCCGGGGACTCCGCGGGCAGGTCGGCCACCAGGAACTCCGCATAACCCAGCATGGCGCCGAGCAGGTTGTTGAAGTCGTGGGCGACGCCGCCGGCCAGCCGGCCCACCGTTTCCAACTTGTCCTGCTGCAGGATCTGGCGTTGCAGGACCTGGCGCTCCCGTTCCGCGCGGTCACGTTCCGATACATCCCGGGCCACCACTAGAATGTCGCCGCCAGGGTCGTTGCTGGCGGTGAACTCGACCGCTTCCACCCGATGGCCTGACAGGGTGGTCCAATTGTCCACGACGCCGGTCCACATCCCCCGGCGTGCTAAGCTGTCGCTGATCTGATGGCGCAGTCCCGCCAATGCGGCGGCCGTCTCCGGTGTCACGAACTGCGAGATCCGCCGCCCCAGCAGCGTGTCCGCCTCCATGACGCCCAGCAGGCCAAGCGCCTGGCCATTGGCGTACAGCACGCTGTATTCCCGGTTCATCATGAAGATGGCGTCATGGGCCACGGCGATGCAGGCGGCCATCCGTTGCAGGTCCAGGCGCAGGCGGTCGCGCTCCACCAGCGTCAGGCGGAAATCCTCCAACCCCCGGGCCAAGTCGCCAATGACGTCCGGGCAATCCTGGTCGGGCAACGATTGGCCATAGTCGCCCTGGTTCAGGCGCTCCACCCCACCTTGCAAGCGATGCAGCGGCTTGGCCACGATCAGGCGCACGGCCAGGATCATCAGGCCGGTCAGCAGCAGGGCGCACAAGACCCCGGCCATCAGGATCGCCGTGCGGATGCCGGCGAAGGGCCGGGCCAACCGGTCGATCGGCACGTCCATGACCAGCAGGCGCCGTCCTTCGCCTGGGATCAGGTCCACCGGCCAGGTGAAGCGGCGTAGCCGCGAACCGTCGGACCGTGTGCGCTCCAGGCTGTAGGGTTGGGCCTGGTCGATGAACACCCGCTCCCCGATGGAAAACTGATAGTCGGGCCCGTCGCCAAAGGTGGCGGCGCTGCCCAATCGGGACGGATCGGGATGATAGCCCCAAACCCCCGCGGTGTTGATGATGGCGATGGGCGCGCCGAAGGGGTGGCGCCCTTCATAGACCTGGGCGCGATCACGCTGGTCCAGATCTATGCCCGCGACCCCGATGAGACGGTCGCCCACCATGGCCGGCATGGCATGCGAGACGAGGACGGTGGGCGACCCCTGGATGGGAAAGATGTAGGGCGGAAGAATGGTCAGCCGGTGGCTGCGGGCGGCCCGGGCATAATAGTCCTGGGTGGTGAAGTCATCGGGTGGGGACTGCAGCAGAACCGTGCCTTCCTGGCTGGTGGCGTACAGGGCGTAGCGGCCGGTGCCGGCCATGCCGACCTGCATATCCTTGGTGTCCCGCGCGGCGTTGTCGGGCCCCAGGGCGTCCGGCTCGGCGTAAAACCAGACGCCCACGGCCTCCGGGTGCAGTGCTGCCGCTTGGCGCAAATATTCGGTGATCTGCCGGCGGTCGGCCAGCGTGGGCGCCTGGCCCTCCCGTTCCCGCGTGGCGGCCAGGGCGGAAACCATGCGCGCGGCACCTTCGGCGATGGTTATCTCCCCCCGGATGCCGGCGCTGATGGCCTGGGCCTCCCGTTGCGCGGTGTCGCGGCCATAGTCGTTGATGAACCGCTCCACCACCTGCTGGCTGAGGTGGACGGTGACCAGGATCATTCCTCCCAGCATGAGGCCCGCGGCCGGCAGGATGGCCAGCAGCAGGCGCATGGGGAGGGTGAAGCGGATCATCCGCGGTTCCCATATTGGTGTTCACGACCCCCGCGGCGGCGATGAAGACCTGGCAGGGGTAGGACCGGTCGGCGGCGCGTTCGGCACGAAGGCAATAAAACCGTAGCGCAATCAATGGGGAATTGCGCCTTACCAAGAAGGTCAGGGTAGGGACGCCGGCGCCTGTTCCGCCGCCAGGTTCACAGCGGCCAAATCGGCCACGGTCAGGTCGATGACGGCGATTTCGGGTACCCGCAACCCCAGGGCCGGGGCGTCCGCCGGGCGGGGGAGGGCGATGCGCGGCCAGCGGCGACGCAGCAGGCCGGGCAGGAGGGGGGCGTTGGGCACCACGATGGCGGGCTCGGCCTCGACGCCCGCCAGGGCACGCAGCCGGCTGTTGAGCGCCAGCGCGAACACAGGAACCAGCCATACCAGGCGGTTCTGATAGCGGTCGTGAGGATTGGACAGCGCCCCGCAGATCAGGGCGTTGCCGGCCAGCGCTGCCCACAGGAACAACAGGGCCCCCAGGGCGACGCCGTCGCGACGCCTTACCGCTTGGGGGATCAACGCGGCCAGCATGGCCAGGGCCACATAGGCCAGGGGAACCGCCAGATAGTTGGACAGGTCCGCCATGCCGGGCGTCGGGCCCTCGTTCTGCTGGTCGGCCTTCAGGTAGGCGGGTTCCAGCCTCGCCAGCCACAGGTGCATCACCTCCCGGGTGCCGCCGTGGTATTCATCCAGGCCATCGCCGGTCTGCACGCGAAAGAACTGCTCCAGCCCCGCCTGCAGGGACGACAGCGCCAGCGCGATGGGATACCGCCTCATCACCGCCGCGTTCAGGCGGGCGGCCTCCGGCGTCATGGCCTGCCAGCCGCCCAGCGTGACCAGGGGGGAATCCCCACCCCACAGGAACTCGTCCGCCGTGGTCGGCAGGCGGTGGCGAAGGGGGCACAGCGCATAGGCGTGCGGGTCGTCCGCGCACCGTTCGTCCAGCAGGCGCCGCACGTGCCCCTGTTGCAGCAGGCTGCCGAACAGGAACAGGGGGCCGCCCGGGGTCAGCGTGGCCTGGCCGGTGACGACGCCGTTCAACAAGGGGAGGGCCATCACGCTGCCGGCGACCAAGGCCGCTGGCGGCAGCAGGCGCAGGGCCCGCCAGGACCGGGGGCGGAGGGCGCCGCCGATGGCCTTCATCAGCCCCAGCACGCCCACCAGCCCAATGCCCAGCGCCATTCCCGACATATGTGACAGCAGGCTCAGCAGCCCCACGGCGGCGATGCCCAGGCGGGAGGTCCAGGTCAGCGAATCCCAGCGGAAGGCCAGCAGCCATAGGGTCGCCACCACCCAGGGGACCGTGAGGTCGGGCATCAGCTGGGCGGTGTACCAGGCCATGCCGGTGCACAGTGACAGCAGCAGGACCAAGGCCAAGGTCGCGATCCGGCCCGGATCACCGCCCGGCGTCAGGCCGGCCCGCAACTGGTGGAGCAGCCATAAGGTCAGGGCCGCTTGCGCCACCACCGGGCCCCACAGGGTGCGCCAGTTCAGCGATGTCGCCTGCAGGAACAGGCCGTAGGCCAGCGACCGCCCCTCGACCGGCTTGTGCAGGACCGCTGTCTCGATGTAGCCGCCGGTGTCGAAGAAGACGATGGGGAAGCCATTCAACAAGGCCGGCCACAGCATCAGGAGCATGGCGCCGGCGATGGTCAGCCAAGCCACGGGGGACGGTGGCGCCCAGGCATCGCGCAGGCGCGCGAGCAGCCGCGCACCACGGTGCTGGACACCAGACAGCCAAGGCATGGCGGATGGATCCCCCAAAACCGAAATATCCCCGCAATTCTTATGCTTAGGTCCTCGACACAACCATCAATAGCGCTACGGGCAGGGGGGGCGTCAAGGGCAATCGGGGGGATGGTTGCAGATGTGCCAGGTCGGTGGCTTTCCAGCCACGGGCCCGGATGTCACAGGCTCAGTGCCGGGCCTCGGCCGATGAACGCCGGGTTGGCCGGGCAGGGGGTGGTGGGACGGTCGGCGAACTCCGCCGCCAGGGCGTCGATGAACCCCCGCACCGCTGGCACCAGCCCGCGACGGGACGGGAAGACGACATGCACCACGCCCGTCGGTAGGGTCCAACCCGGCAGCAGCGTCTCCAGCGCCCCCTGCGCCAGGTAGTTATCGATGACGAAGTGGGGCAGCTGGGTCATGGCGACCCCCGTCAGCGCGGCGTCGCGCAGCAGGCCCATATCCTCGGTGATCAGGCGCGGCTGGTGGGCCACCGTGCGCAGGATGCCGTCCGGCCCGTACAGCCGCCAAACATACTCGCCCCCGGTGCGGGGCATGTCGGCGCTAGGCAGGGCCGCCAAGTCGCCCGGCGTGGTGGGGCGGCCGTGGCGGTCCAGGAATTCGGGGCTGGCGACCAGGGCGGACCCATGGCTCTCCAGCACCCTGACGATCAGGTCGCTATCGTCCAGGGGCGGCATGCGCACCCGGATCGCCAGGTCATAGCCTTCCTCGATGACGTCGACGCGGCGGTTGCTGGCCTCCAGCCGGATGTTCACCCGGGGGTACTGGGCCATGTAGCGGGTGACGACCGGACCCACGCGGGTCAAGACCAGCGCGGTGGGACAGCTGACACGCACCGTGCCCTGCGGCTCCGACCGGGTGCGGTCCACCACCTCCTGCGCGGCGGCGGCCTCGGCGATCATGGCCAGGCAATGGGCATGGTAGGTGCGGCCCACGTCCGTCACGGCGAAACGACGGGTGGAGCGTTGCAGCAGCCGCACGCCCAACTGCTCCTCCAGCAGGGACACCCGGCGGCTGAGGGTGGATTTGGGCACGCCCAGCGCCCGCTCCGCCGCGGCGAAGCCGCCGTGCTCCACCACCTGGGCGAAGTAATAGAGGTCGTTCAGGTCGCGCATGCGGTGTCCTCGGCCGCCCCAGGGGGCTCGGCGCTGTCATCGTTCCAGATCTGGAACATAGAGTGTGAATTCTGCCCTCTGATGGCAATAGCGTTCCAGTGGCATTCTGGGCGGGTATTCAGCGGCCGGGGTCCCCCGCCGCCCATCCCAGGCCGGGCGTATCAGCGCCCACCCCAGGCCGGGCGCGTCAGCGCCCACCCCAGAATGAAGGTCCCGATCATGAAGCTCCTGCACATCGATTCCAGCCCCTTGGGCCAGGCCTCCGTCTCGCGCCAGCTGACCGCCGCCGTGGTCCAGGCTTGGCAGCAGGCCAATCCCGCCGGTGAGGTGGTCTATCGCGACGTCGCCGCCGTCGCTCCCGCCCATCTGGATGGCGAACTGCTGCAGGTCGCCAAGTTTGGCGCCAACCAGGATTTGAGCCCGGCGCAGCAGGCGGAGCGTGCCCTGGTCGACAGCCTGGTGGGCGAGTTGCTGGCCGCCGATGTCGTGGTCATCGGCGCCCCCATGTACAACTTCTCCGTTCCCAGCCAGCTGAAGGCCTACCTGGACCGCCTGGCCCAACCCGGCCGCACCTTCCGCTATACCGAGTCCGGTCCGCAGGGCCTGGCCGGCGGTCGCAAGGTGGTGATCGTCTCTTCCCGTGGCGGCAAGTACGCCGGCACGCCCTATGAGGCGGCCCTGGACCACCAGGAAGCCTATCTGAAGGCCTTCCTCGGCTTCCTCGGCCTGACCGACGTCACCATCGTCCGGGCTGAGGGTGTGGCCATGGGGCCTGAGTCCAAGGCCGGCGCGCTGGAGGCCGCCACCACCCAGATCGGCGCCCTGTTCCTGGCCGAAGCCGCCTGACCCGTTTCCATCCTGTTGGCCGTTTGAAGCCGGCGTCCCTTGAAAAAGGGGCGCCGGCTTTGCTTTTACTTACGATCGGCCATAGGACAGGAAGGAGGGGACCGTGCGCCACCCTGGTGATCTGCAACGCTTCGTCGACGCCCAGAGCCCGCAGCTGGAGACGGTGATCCAGGAACTGGTGACCGGCCACAAGCGCAGCCACTGGATGTGGTACTTCTTTCCCCAGATCGCGGGATTGGGCCAAAGTGCGACGTCGCAACATTACGCGCTGGCATCGTTGGACGAGGCCGGGGCCTACCTGGACCACACCATCCTGGGCGGGCGACTGCGCCAGTTGACGGCCTTGGTGAACGGCCTGCCGGGCCAGGACGCGGCGGCGGTGTTCGGTCCGGTGGACGCTCTGAAGTTCCGCTCGTGCATGACCCTGTTCCATCGGGTGGCGGGGGATGGCGATACGCTGTTCCAGCGGGCGCTGGACAAGTATTTCGGCGGGCTGCCTGATCAACGGACCCTGGACCTGGCCATGGTGTCGCAAGGCTGCCTGCATAGGTAGTGCGTTATGGATGGCTGCGCGTTTATCGGGTAGTCTTCCCCCAGGGAAAACGCTACTGGGGGTAACGCGCGTGTCCTTTTTCTCAAAAAGCCGGACGTGTTCGGCGGTCATGATGGCGGCGGGGGTGCTGGTCACCGACGCCGCGGGGGCGCAAAGCGCCAGCGAACTGGTGATGCCACCGGCGGTGGGTCAGGTGGATGGGACGGGTCTGCTGGTGCTGCTGCCGCAGACCTTCACCGTGCCCAACGGCAACGGCGCCAGCCTGACGGTGCAGGCCAACGCCTTTCTCAATTTCCCCGACCAGACCAGCACGGCCACCGCCAAGCGGATGCTGGAGACGGCGCGCACGACGGGAAAGGTGGGGAAGCTGGACAAGGCCGGCAAGAAGGCCACTGCCGCTTCCGGGCCCGCGCCCAATGAGTTGCTGGTGGGGCCGACCATCCGGGCGCAGCCGGGCACCACGCTCAACATCCTGATGGGCAACCTGCTGTCCTATAACGTCAACCAGGGTGACGGCTTCATGTCCAACGACGTGCCCCATGGGCTGGACGTGGTGAACCTGCACACCCACGGCCTGCATGTCAGCCCCAATGGCAATTCCGACAATGTCCTGCTCAGCCTCTATCCCGTGGGCACGCCGGAGTCGGTGATCAAGTCCTGCGCCGAGGATATGGGCAAACCCGAACTCTGCCAGCAGGTCGGTTACAGCTATTCCATCCAGATACCGGCCGCGCACGCCGCCGGCACTTACTGGTACCACACGCACAAGCACGGCTCCGTGGCGTTCCAGCTGTCCAACGGCGAGGCCGGCGCCCTGATCATCCAGGACCCGGTGCACGGCATCGACAGCCTGGTGCCGGTGCAGCAGGCCGCGGAAAAGGTCATGGTGTTCCAGACCATCCAGGCCGGCACGCCCCAGGGCGCCGCCACCGGCGCGCCGTTGCAGATCACCTGCGCGGGCGTCTATGGCACCAACGGCAGCACCTGCACCTATCCCGGCGGCTCCGCGCCGACGCCCATCAGCAACGTCAATGGCCAGCTGTCGGTGAACGGCCAACTGTCGCCCACCGTCACCATGCAGACGGGCGAGGTGCAGCTGTGGCGGGTGGTCAACGCCACCGTCGGCAACGTGCTGCCCATGTGCCTGGTGCCCACGGGCGGCGCCACCGCGACGCCCACCGCCTACGTCCTGGCCGCCGACGGCGTGCCCCTCCAGCGGCCAGTGCCCAGTCCCGACCTGCCCCTGGCGCTCAAGCCGCCCGCTTTGACGCCTGACGGCAACGGCGTGGTGAACAACGAACTGTTGCTGCTGTCGCCCGGCCAGCGATTGGACCTGATGATGCAGGCGCCCACGGCTGTCGGCACCTATCAACTGATCCAGCCGGCGTCGTCCGCCAGCTTGGCCATGCAGCCCCCCACCACGCCCGGCACCTATCAGCTGTCGGCGACGACCCAGACGGGCAATTACAACCCGCCGGTGCTGCTGCCCGCCATGTCCAGCCTGTGCCAGGCGTCCCAGCTCAGTAATGGCGGCCAGGTGGTCATGACCGTCAATGTCGTGCAGGGCTCGGGGAGCTACAACACGGCGCTGCCGACGCAGACGCAGCTGAACGCGCTGTACACCCCCGCCACTCTGGCGGGCACGACGGGCGTGCCGTCCTCACCCACCCAGGGCGTGGTGTTCGGCTTCACCAGCGGCACCTACGCCAACAGCACCGGCGGCGCCTCCGTGGTCAACGGCCGCCCGTTCACCCCGGAACGGCCGCAGCGGATCCTGGCCCTGGGCCAGACGAATCTGTGGGGCGTGCAGAGCGCGGCCGACACCCACATGTTCCACATCCACACCAACTCGTTCCAGGTGATCAAGCGCGGGACGGTGGACTACGCCTTCCCGGTCTGGCGCGACACGGTGCTGATCAACTGCGCCCCCGCCATGGGCGGCGGCAACTGCGCCTTCCCGCAGGGCGTCACCAATGTCGCCGGCTCGGTGAACAATTACGGCGAGGTGGTGCAGTTCCTGAGCCAGGCGCTGGATTACACCGGCCAGATGGTCATGCACTGCCACAACACGAACCATGAGGACACGGGCATGATGGAATTGGTGGAAATGGTGCCGGCCGACCAGGCCACACCGTCCCGCCATGTCCACATGCACGAGGCGGCGGGCGCCGCCCCGGCCAACACCAGCCGTGGCCCGGGCCACCCGGCGCCCTCCCCGGCGGTGCCGCACTAAGCAGACTTTCCGAGCCCCCCCATGGGCGGGCTCGGAAATCTGCTGAACCATAGAGTCGGCAGGTTTCTCCAGGCCGGGCCATATGTGGCCCGATCTGGAGGAACCTGCTTAGAAGCTTTTGTTCCGTCGTGCGATCGGTTCAGATGCTTCCATCTGAACCGATCGCACTCTCAAGGCCTGGGGAGCGACGAACGAGGCCGCCGCTCTTCGACGGTGGCCCTCTTTCCCAGGGCCCCCGCCGCCGGCGCGGCGACTCGCAAGCCACCCGTGCCTAAGGCGGAGGCATCGGCACCTAATGAAGTCGTTAGGCTTCTTTTAGGGGTGGGTGGAGTGTCTCGCCGTCGTGCCCCTCGCTCGTCAGGCTGCCCAGCCAGTCGTATCCCCGGACGATCCAGTCCGCCAAGTCATCCGGTGTCCGGTCCAGCATGGCTGGATGGCTGGCGACCGCGTCGACGAAGGCCCGCAACGCGCTACGCAACCGGCGTCGGTCGGGCGTGACCTCCGGGGGCGCCCCCGGCCGCTGGCGCATCTCACCGACGCCGGCCAGCAACCAATCCAGCGAGACGTCGTAAACCTCCCGCATGGCGATCAGCACTTCCGCCGTCGGCAGGGCGGCGCCGCGTTCATAGGACCCCAACGTGACAGGATGGGTCTTCAGTCGGTTCGCGGCTTCTGTGCGCCGCATCGCCCCACGCGCACGGATCAGCCGTTCGGCCAGCGGCGTCTGCGGTTTCAGCGGTCGCGCCATAGCAGCAGCCTCCGCCTCAGGCTAGACGCGGAAACGTGGATGATGCTGATCGGGCGGGCTGTGGCCGGGACGTGCCTATTTGAAGCCGTTCGTATATCTTTAGGTTATAAATCGGCTTGAAAAGCAGTCGTACAGCTGCAAATATGGTGTCCATAGAATCCCTTTTCCCATCCGTTGGTGCGCCGTCGCCAGCTCTGTGGAAAGCCGATCATGATAAGACATATGACCTTACCGCCCCCGGTGGCGCGAAGGTATGGAAGGAGGGGCCGGGGGCTGTTTCCCCAGTCCTTGCTCGCTTTGTCCGGTATGCCATTCGACTATAGAGGGTGCGGGTAAAAATATAATAAAGGCCTCTCAACCGGCCGCCATGGCAGGGGCGTCGGCGTTTGTCCAAGGTCCTGCGGAGCGGTGATTCCGAATCCGGCGATCCCGCCTGTATCTTCTAAATCGTTTCTTCATCCGATCCCGTGCCGCGGGGAGCGGTAGGCCCCCTTCATTTCGCGCTCCCTTCACTTCTTTGCTCCGCCACCTGGTCATGGGGGCGGATCCGCAGCGGCCGACACTATATCGCCGGCTCCCGCCGGCCCCGCAAGCCCAGCCCTACAGGGGCCGGAACACGGCGCGCGCGCGGCCTGGCCCGGCAGGGCGGAAAAACGCCCATAAAGCCTTACATGGCAAAGCCTTACATGAAGGTACCATCACCATGCTCAGCAATCTTCGCCTGGTTCACAAGATCCTGGTTCTGGTCGGCGTGTTGTCGCTTGTCGTCGGGGCCCTTGGATATGTCGGCTACAGCTATGTCACGCGCCTCGCGCAGGCTGGTTTGGAGATCGACGCGGCCGACGGCTTGGCCCTCAAGGCGGCGCGTGTCAACCAGGCGCTGCTTGCCCTGAACCGCGGGGAATACCGTATCGGCATGGACGCCAGTCCGGCTGAACTGGCCGTGGTGGCCCAGCGGGTGGAGATCAACCGCCGCGCCTTTGAACAAGGTTTGGCCGATCTGCGCGCCGGCAGCGCCGGGGGGGCCGAACAGCAGATGGTGACCGATATCGAGGCCAGCTATCGTGTCTACATCCGGGGATTGGAACAGACCTTGGCCAAGGCGCGCGAGCGCGGCGCGGACATCACCCTGAGCGACGGCCAGAAGGACATCATCCGCGCGGTGCAGAGCAACCGCGCGACCGCCGACCAGTTGCAGCAGGCCGTCAAGGCGGTCGCCGACCATTTCGACGAACTGGGTACGCGCACCGCCCGCGCCGGTGCCGAGGCGGCCGTGCTGGCGCGCCACACCATGGTATGGGGGTCGCTGCTGGGCGTGGCTGTCGGCCTGGCGTTGGGCGTGCTGATCGGCCAACTGGGTATCGCTGCCCCCGTCGCCCGCATGGTCGCCTGTCTCCGCCGCCTGGCCGAAGGGGACGTCACCCTGACCATCTTCGGCCTGGGCCGGCGGGATGAGTTGGGCGAGGTGGCGGCCGCCATGCAGGTATTCAAGGACAACATCATCCGCAACCGCGAGATGGAGGCCGAAGCCAGGGCGCAGGAGCGGCGCGCGGCCGAGGAGAAGAAGCGGGCGATGAACGAATTGGCCGATCTGTTCAACGCCAACGTCGGTGGCGTGGTGGAGGCGGTATCCTCCGCCGCGGTCGAACTGACGGCCACGGCGGAGGCCATGTCCTCAATCGCCGAGGAGACCAGCCGCCAGGCGACCGCCGTCGCCGCCGCCGCCGATCAGACCACCGCCAACGTGCAGACGGTGTCGACGGCGGCGGAGCAGTTGTCCGCCTCGGTCAGTGAGATCAGTGGCCAGGTGAGCCATTCCACCCACATCTCCGGCACCGCGGTGGCGCGCGCCCGGGAGGCGAACGAGCAGGTGCGGGGGCTGGCGGGTGCCGCCGACCGCATCGGCCAAGTGATAGGCCTGATCAACGACATCGCCAGCCAGACCAACCTGCTCGCCCTGAACGCCACCATCGAGGCGGCGCGGGCGGGTGAGGCTGGCCGGGGCTTCGCGGTTGTGGCGGGCGAGGTGAAGTCGCTGGCCAACCAGACGGCCCGCGCCACCGATGAGATCGCGGCCCAGATCGTCGCCGTCCAGACATCCACCCGCCAGGCGGTTGATGCGATCGAGGGCATCACCGGCGTGATCGAGGATATCAGCGAGATCGCCACCTCCATCTCCTCCGCTGTGGAGGAACAGAGCGCGGCGACGCGCGAGATCGCCCGCAATGTTGATGAGGCCGCCGCCGGAACGCAGGACGTTTCCCGCAGCATCGCGGGTGTCACCGTGGCGTCGGAGGAGGCGGGGCAATCGGCCACCCAGGTGTTGGACGCGGCCAATGCCCTTGGCCGCAATTCCGAGGTGCTGCGGACCCAGGTCAATGACTTCATCGCCCGCATCCGCGCCGCGTGACGCGCCGGGCCCCCTTTTCGCGGTCCTGGTACCCATCCTTACGGCGTGGGGGCGCTCCACACATCGTTGCCCCGGTTGGTGTCAGGCAGGGCGTGGGCGGGGTCGATGGTGACGCGGCGGATGGCGGGGCCGCCGTCCAGACGGATGGTGGCCTCGGCCTGGCCCCGCCAGGTTTCCACGGGCACGCGCACGCTGCGCTGGCTGCCGTCGTCATACTCCACCTGCAGCGTGGCGGGCAGGACCAGGCGGTCCAGCGCCGCCAGGGTCACCAGGGCGCCTTTGCCCGGTCCGCCGTCGGCGTACTCCACCTTGCGGATGGCGAAGTCTACGGCCCAGTTGTTGAAGTACCAGCCGCGCCAGAACCAGGACAGATCCTCGCCCGCCCCTGATTCCATGGCGCGGAAGAAGTCGGACGGTGACGGGTGCTTGTATGCCCAGGCGCGGATGTAGCGCCGCAGGGCGTCGTCGAACCGCTGCGGCCCCAGCACCTGTTCGCGCAACAGCACCAGCCCCAGGGCCGGTTTGAAATAGCTGACGGGGTGGCGGTACTTCTCCGTCATGCCGTCGGGCGCGTTGATGATGTTGGGCGCCGCCGCATCGGTCAGCAGCGGCAGGATCTCGTCCACCGGGTTGCCGCCGCCCGGCGCATACTCGCCATCGCGCTTGGGCGCGTATTCGCCATGGTTGAAGGCGTCCTGGGCATAGATGTCGATGAAGGTGTTCGTCCCCTCATCCATCCAGGCGTCGCGCCGCTCGTTCGACCCCACGATCATGGGGAACCACGTGTGGCCGATCTCATGCGCCGTGATCCAGTACAGGCCCTTGCCCTGGTCCTTGTACCCGTCGAACACCATGCCGGGATATTCCATGCCGGCGCCGTGCCCGCCCAAATTCACCGCCACCGGCCAGGGATAGGGGAACCACCGGCTAGAAAAATGCTCGATGGATGCCTTCAGGTATTCCGTCGACCGGTCCCAGCGCTCGGGGCCCACGCCTTCCACTGGGTAGACCGACATGGCCAGGGCGTGGCGGCCCTCCGGCAGGTTCACGCGCGCGGCGTCCCAGACGAAGGCGGCGGACGCCGCGAACACCACGTCACGGGTGTTCTTCATCCGGAAATGCCAGGTCATCTCCCCGGTGTCGCGCGGCCGGCTCCTGGGGTCCGTCACCTCTTCCGGGGTGCGGATCATGACCGTGGCGTCGCTGGCCCGCGCGTGATCCAGGCGCTTCAGCTGGGTGGGCGTCAGCACCTCCGCCCCGTTCACCAGTTCGCCCGAGCCCGCGACCAGCATGGTGGACGGCACGGTGACCGTGTAGTCGAAATCGCCATATTCCAGGTAAAACTCCGCCCCCAGATAGGGCAGGGTGTCCCAGCCCCGCAGGTCGTCATAGACCGCCATGCGCGGGTACCATTGCGCGATCTCATAAATCTCGCCATTGCGGGTGGGGGTATGGGCCGTGCGCCCGCCCCAGGTGCCGGGGATGGTGTAGCCGTAGTCGATGCGCAGGGCCAGCTTGCCGCCCTTGGCCGCCAGCGGCCGGGGCAGGTCCACCCACATCCGCGTGTCATCGACATGGAAGGGCAGGGACACCGCCTTGCCATCACCGCCCTTGCCATCACCGCCCTTGCCATCACCCGTGTCGACCGTCACCGTCCTGATGACGAAGCCGTCGGTGGCGCCGGGGCGCGGGCGGCCGCCGCTGGCCACCGCCGCCCGGGCATCCTTGCGGTAGATGTTCTGGTCCAGCTGAAGCCACAGCCGGTCCAGCGCGTCCGGGCTGTTGTTGGTGTAGCGGATGACGACGTCCCCGCTCAGCGTGGGTGTGTCGGGCTTGCTGGTGTCCAGCCGGGCATGCAGTTCATAGTCCGCGCGGTTCTGCCAATAGGCCGGGCCGGGCAGGCCGTTGCCTGAGCGGTACTGATTTACCGGCTGCGGCAGCGTCAGGGGCGCGAAGGCCTCGAACGGGCGGTAGGCGGTTGCCGACGACGGGTCCATGTCCACCGGCTTTTCCAGGAATCGGGTCGCCGTTTGCGCCTGGGCCAGGCCTGCCGCCGGCGCCAATGCCGCGATCAAGGCCAGGGCGGTGGAAGCGGTGCGGCGAAACCGGGATATCGTCATCAGGGTGGCAACCTTGGCGCAATTGGGGGATGGGAAGCGCGGGGAAAGGGCATCATCCGCCATTTACCCGGGGAACGGAACCCCGGTTGCCGCTTCAAGCGATTGAAAGAGCGGGTATTTCCGGCCCGACCAGCCATCGTTGGGCCATCGGGCGGCCACCGCTGCCGTGAGGGGGCCTTGCCGCGTTCAGCACGGCATCTGTGGGCGGATATCGGAACCTGGCGGTGATCCAGGATCGACACCAGCACGTACCGAAGAGCTGCGATGATATCGCCGAAAAGAGGTGAATCACGGCAAAGTTCAAAGCCAATTATGTTGGCGGCAAAACTATTTTTCAAGCCATTTTAATGGAAGGCAGGATAGTATTTATCTTGGTGGTGTCTGCTGTTAACTCTCCTTTAATCTTGCCAATCCAAAGTATCGGCGCGCGCAGTCTTAGCTCCACGCCATCTGTTTTAGATCTAATCCGTTCAAAACGACTCGATGGCTGAGGGTTTTGCGTGGGCAGGAGATTTCCATATGCCTTTCTTTACCTCTTCCCGCATCACCGCCGAAATGGCCGCCAGGCTGGCGGCATTGGACAAATCCCAGGCCATCATTGAGTTCGCGATGGATGGGACCATCCAGACGGCGAACGCCAACTTCCTGAACGTCGTCGGCTACACGTTGGCGGAGGTCCAGGGGCGGCATCATAGCCTGTTCGTCGATCCGGCGGAGCGGGATGGCGCGGAGTATCGGCAATTCTGGGAACGGCTGCGCCGCGGTGAATTCCAGGCCGCGCGGTTCCGTCGCTTTGGCAAAGGTGGTCGTGAGGTTTGGATCGAAGCGTCCTACAATCCGCTTTTGGACAAATCCGGGCGCCCCTACAAGGTGGTCAAATATGCCACCGACATCACCGCGCGGATGCGTGAACAGGCTGACTCGGCGGGCCAGATGATGGCCATCCGCAAAGCCCTCGCCGTCATCGAATTCGATCTTGATGGCACGATCTTGACGGCCAACGACAATTTCCTGGCGGCGATGGGCTACACCCTGACGGAGGTCCAGGGGCGGCACCACCGCCTGTTCGTCGATCCAGCCCACGGCGATAGCGTCGAGTATCGCCAGTTCTGGGAAAGCCTGCGACGGGGGGAATACAAGGCCGCGCAGTTCCGGCGCCTGGGCAAAGGCGGCCGCGAGGTGTGGATCGAGGCATCATACAACCCGATCCTGGATCCCGCGGGCCGGCCCTACAAAGTGGTCAAGTACGCGACCGACATCACCCGCCAAGTGCGCATGCTGGGCGATCTGAAAAGCCTGATCGACAGCAATTTTGGAGAGATCGACCGGGCGGTGGCGCAGTCCAGCCGCCGGTCGGGCGAGGCGCGGGAGGCGGTGTCCGAGACGTCCGAGGCCGTGCAGATGATGGCGTCCGGTGCCGAGCAACTGGCGGCGTCGAGCCTGGAGATCGCGCAGGGCATGGTGCGGTCGCGCACGGCCGCCGACACGGCCGCCGACCTGGCTGCAAGGGTCGACGGTTCCACCCAGCGCCTGTCCCGGGCGGCGCATTCGATGGAAGGCGTGGTCGAGATGATCCAGGCCATCGCCGGCCAGATCAACATGCTGGCGCTCAATGCCACCATCGAGGCGGCGCGCGCCGGCGAGGCCGGTCGCGGTTTCGCCGTGGTGGCGACGGAGGTGAAGAATCTGGCCAACCAGGCGGCGGCGGCCACCCAGCGCATCTCGGATGAGATCGAGGGCATGCAGGCGGTGTCGGGTGACGTGGTGACGGCGCTGGACGCCATCCGCCGGGCCATCGGCACGGTGCGCGACCAGGTGACCGCCAGCGCCCAGGCGGTGGACGAGCAGCACGCCGTCACCCGCGCCATGTCCGACAAGATGCGGCGGACGTCCGCCGCCGTGGACAGCGTCACCCGCAACCTGGACGGCATCGGTGTCGCCGTGGGCGAAGTGGACCAGGCGGTGACCAAGACCAAGGAAGCCGCCCGCGTCCTCGTGCGCTAGGGTGCGATCGGTTCAGATGGCGGCATCTGAGCCGTGAATCGCACGCCGGAACAAAAGCTTAGAGTCTTTCCGGCGATTCGACGGAAGCCGGAAAGACTCTAGGAACCAAGGGCGGACCCTGTGGCCGCCTTCGCCCCACCGAAACGGCTGTCGCGTGGATTGACGTCGGCCATCCCGGCCAACCGGGTCCCCCGTGGATGCGCGGGCCAGGTGATTTTCCCACCGATCCGCCGATCCGCCGGCCCTGCAGCCGCGTACCCATCGGTGGTACAGGGCCGCCTCCCGTGCCGGCCGCTCACACCGGGGATAGGGTGCAATGACCTACAGTGTCGTCTGGTTCAAACGCGACCTTCGCCTGGCCGATCACGCCGCGTTGCATCACGCCGCGCGGCAGGGCCCTGTCTTGTGCCTCTATGTCATCGAACCCAGCCTATGGCGTCAGCCGGATGCCGCCAACCAGCACTATCAATTCATCCTGGAATGCCTGGGTGATCTTGCGGCCGATCTGCGCCACCGGGGCGGCGCCCTGCACCTGGCGACCGGAGAAGTGGTGGAGGTGTTGGATGACCTTTACCGCCGTGCGCCGTTCAGGGCGCTGCACGCGCATGAGGAAACAGGCAACGGCCTGACCTTCCACCGGGATCGGGCCGTGGCCCGATGGTGCCGGGATCATGGCGTGGCCTGGCATGAGGTGCCGCAATTCGGTGTGGTCCGGCGTCTCGCCACCCGTGATGGCTGGCAAGACGCGTGGGAGGCGCACATGGCGGCCCCCTGCCTGCCCATTCCATCGGCCTGCTTCGCCTCCACCCTGGGTCGGCGTGACGCGCCGCCCCAGCCGGGTGAACTGGGGCTCGTTCCCATTGATCCGCCAATGCGCCAGCCGGGGGGCCGGTCTCAGGGTTTGGCCGTGTTGGACAGCTTTCTGCGCGACCGTAGCGGTCGGTATCGCGGTGGCCTGTCGTCACCGCTGTCCGCGCCCACCGCCTGTTCCCGTCTGTCACCCTATCTGGCTTACGGCGCGCTCAGCCTGCGCGAGGTGGCGCAGGCGGCGCGGCGCCAACTCGCGGCGCCTTGCGACGCTCCGGATTCGCGACGGCAGGGCCTCGCCGCCTTCCTCAGCCGGCTGCATTGGCATTGCCATTTCATTCAGAAGCTGGAGAGCGAGCCCGCGCTGGAATGGCGCAACCTGCACCCGGGCTATGACGGGCTGCGGGAGGGTGAGTGGAACGAGGATCATTTCCAGGCCCTGGTGACAGGCCGCACCGGTTGGCCGTTGGTCGACGCTTGCGTCGCCATGCTGCGGGAGACGGGGTGGGTGAACTTCCGCATGCGGGCCATGCTGGTCTCGGTGGCGGCGTATCCGCTTTGGCTGCACTGGCGGCCCGTCGGCCTATGGCTGGCGCGCCAGTTCCTGGATTACGAACCTGGCATCCATTGGAGCCAGATGCAGATGCAGTCCGGCACCACCGGCATGAACACGACCCGCGTGTACAACCCCATCAAGCAGGCGCGGGACCACGATCCCCAGGGGCGCTTCGTGCGCCGCTGGCTGCCCGCGATGCGGCGGGTGCCCGACAGCTGGCTGTTCGAGCCGTGGCGCATGCCGGCGGATGTGCAGAACCGCTGCGGAGTGCGGGTTGGAACGGACATTCCGTGGCCCGTCGTTGACCTGGACGTGGCGACCCGGGCCGCCAAGGCCCGCGTGCACGGCGTGAGGGCGCAGCCATCGGTGAAGGCCGCCGTGGCAGCGCTGGTTGATAAGCACGGTTCGCGCCGGCCCATGGCCCCCAGGGTCCGGCGGCCCGGCACCACCCACAGTCAATTGACCCTGGACCTGTAGGCGGACGGAGTGCCCCCATGCGCATGCGCCGGAAATCTGATCTACCCACCAAGCCCTGCGCCGGCTGCGGTCGGCCCTTCGCCTGGCGCCGAAAGTGGAAGCAGGTCTGGGAGGTGGTGAAATACTGTTCCGACCGCTGCCGCCGCCAGGCGGGGCGGCGGCCATGACCACGCTGCGTCTGATCCTGGGAGACCAACTAAGCCCCGGGCATCGCTGGTTCGCGCGCGTGGAAAGCGGCGTGGTCTACGCGATGATGGAGGTGCGACAGGAGACGGACTACGTCCTGCACCACGCGCAGAAGATACTGGCGGTCTTCGCCGCCATGCGCGATTTCGCCCGGCACCTGCGCGCGGCCGGCCATGTGGTGGATTATCTGGCCATTGGCGACCCCGCCAACCGGCAGGCGATACCGGCCAACCTGGACATGCTGCGTGACCGGCACGGGGCCACGACCTTCGAATACCAGGCCCCGGACGAGTGGCGGGTGGACCGCCAGTTGGCGGATTATGCCAACGTGTGGCCTGGGCCGTCGGGCATGGTCGACAGCGATCATTTCCTGAGCGCCCGGGATACGGCCGCCGACCTTTTCCGCGACCGGCGACGGTGGCTGATGGAGCACTTCTATCGCCATATGCGCCGTGTCCACGGCGTGCTGCTGGAGCCTGAGGGGGGGCCGGCGGGTGGCCAGTGGAATTACGACCACGACAACCGCAAGCCCTGGCCCGGTCTACCGGCCGAGCCCGACGATACCCGGCCCCGCCATGACCACACCGCGCTGTGGCGGGAGATCGTCGCCAGCGGGGTCGCCAGCTTCGGCGAGCCGATGGCGGACCGTCTGCGCTGGCCGCTGAACCGGGCGGAGGCGTTGACCCAGCTGGACGCGTTCATCGATGGGGGATTGCCCCACTTCGGCGATTATCAAGATGCCATGAGCACGCGGGGCTGGCGCCTCTTCCATTCGCTTCTGTCTTTCGCCCTCAACGTCAAGATGCTGTCACCCCGGGAGGTGATCGCGGCGGCGGAAAACGCCTGGCGGCGGGGTGCTGCGCCTTTGCCCGCCGTGGAGGGGTTCATCCGCCAGATCCTGGGCTGGCGCGAGTATGTTCGCGGCGTCTACTGGGCCCACATGCCCGGCTACGATCAGCGCAACGCCCTGGAGCACGCGCTGGCCCTGCCGCCCTGGTTCTGGACAGGGCGCGTGGGCATGCGCTGCCTAGCTCAGGCGGTGGGGCAGTCGCTGCGCCATGCCTATGCCCACCATATCCAGCGCCTGATGGTCATCGGCAATTTCGCCTTGCTGGCGGGCCTGGACCCGGCGGCGGTCCACCGCTGGTATCTGGGGGTGTATGTCGACGCCTTTGAATGGGTGGAACTGCCCAACACCCTGGGTATGAGCCAGTTCGCCGACGGCGGACTGATGGCCACCAAACCTTACGTCTCGGGGGCGGCCTACATCGACCGCATGGGCGACTATTGCCGGGGCTGCCGGTATGACCGCAAGGTGCGGGTGGGACCGCGCGCCTGCCCCTTCAACGCCCTGTACTGGGATTTCCTCGACCGCCACGCGGCGGCGCTGTCCACCAATCCCCGTCTGGCCCTGCCTTACCGCCAGCTGGCGCGCATGGACCCGGCCGACCGGTCGGCGTTGCGGGCCCAGGCGGCGGACACCCGCCGCCGCCTGGAAGCGCTATAGCCTTATACTGGAAAATCGGTGCCCAGGGTGACGGCCCGCCACTCGGCCAGTTCGGCGGCGAAGGACTGCTGCCGGGCCTGCACCCGGTTCCAGGCGTCGGTGCCCAGGACTAAATGCCGGGGCGGGTTGGGGGACAGCACGGCAGCCACGATGGCGCGGGCCCCCCGCGCCGGATCCCCGGGCTGCTGGCCGTTCTGCGCCTGCAGGCGGGCTACCGCCGCCCCGGCGGTCGCCGCGTAATCCGCGATGCCGCCGCCGGTGACGCGTAGCGACTGTTCCGTCAGGAAGTCGGTGCGGAAGGCGCCCGGCTCCACCAGCGTGACGCCGATGCCCAGGGGGGCGACCTCCTGCGCCAGGCTGAGCGACACACCCTCCAGCGCGAACTTGGACGCGGCGTAAAGGCCCGACCCCACGCCCGGTGCCAGCCCGGCGATGGAGGTGATGTTGACGATGTGGCCGGCCCGCCGGGCGCGCATCAGGGGCAGGACCGCCTGCATCACCGCCACGGCGCCGAAGAAGTTGACCTCGAACATCTGCCGGGTGGCGGCGGTGTCGGCATCCTCCACCGCGCCCAGCAGGCCATAACCGGCATTGTTCACCGCCACGTCCAGCCGCCCATGCAGGGCGTGCGCCCGGGTCACCGTCTCCCCCACCTGCCCGGCATTGGTCACGTCCAGCGGCAGGACATGCAGGCGCTCGTGGGGCGGCAGGTCGCTCTGGCCATCCCGGGTCGTGCCGATGACCACGTGGCCCCGGTCCAGCACCGCGCGTGCCAGTTCCTTGCCGAAACCGCGCGAGATGCCGGTGATGAACCAAACCTTGGGGCCGCCGGCCGTCGGGGTATTGTTTGCCATGATCCGCATCCTTCCTGAAAGCCGGCCCGCCAAGGAGGCTGGGCCGGGGATGCACCTGAAGATGGCGAGCCGCGGCCCTACGCGGTATGCGCCATAATCGAAACGGATAATGAAGCAGGAATTATATAATCAGCCGCCGTAGGTCGCGCGGATGAAGTCGGTGAAGACGCGCAGCGGCAGGGGCGTATGCCGCTGTTTCGGATAACACAGGAAGAATCCGGGGAAGGTGCCCGACCATTCCTCCAGGATGGTGACCAGGCTGCCCTCCTGGACATAGGGCTGGATGCGATCCTCCAGCCACAGGGCGACACCCAGGCCCTGCAGGGCCGCCGCCAGCACCAGGCTCTTGTCGGTGACGATGATGGGGCCCTTCACGGCGACGGAGAACCAGTCCCCGTCCGGTTCCTGGAATTCCCAGTGGTAGATGCGGCCCGTCTCCGCCCAGCGCCAGTTGACACAGGCATGGTCCAGCAAGTCGCGTGGGTGTTGGGGCACGCCATGGCGGGCCAGATAGTCGGGTGACGCGATGGCCACCTGGCGCAGGCTTCCGCCCAGCTTGATGGCCACCATGTCGTCGGAGATCATTTCGCCAAGACGGATGCCGGCGTCATACCCCTCGGCCACGATGTCGTGCACCACGTCGTCCACCGTGATGTCCAGGATGATGTCGGGATAGGCCTGGTGGAACTGGCCCAGGATGGGGGCCAGGAACCGTTCCGCCCCCACGCGGGAGGAGGTCAGGCGCAAGGTGCCGGCCGGCCGTTCGCGCAGGTCGTTCACGTCGGCGACGGCGGCCTCCAGTTCCTCCATCACCGGCTTCAGGCGGGCATACAGCCGCGATCCGGCATCGGTGACGGAGACGCTGCGGGTGGTGCGGTTTAGCAGACGCACGCCCAGCCGCGCCTCCAGCCCCCGGATGGTCTGGCTGAGGGCGGAGGGGGAGACTGTCAGCTGTGCCGCCGCCCGAGCGAAATTGCCCTGCGCCACAATGGTGGCGAAGGCGCGAAGGTCCGCGAACTCACTGCCGCGCATTATGCCGGCTCCCCTACAGGATCAACCGGCACTGTTTAGCACACCACGCGGCCATCGATTGCATGGTCTCGGCATCCATATTGATGCCATGCAATATGGCATGTATGGATTTACGTATGTATTGCATGGATTCGGGCGGGGGATGATGGACGACGATCTCTGGGTTCCACGATTGGATGGCCGGGGCGGGCCGGTCTATCTGGCCATCGCCGACGCCATGGCGGCCGATATCGGCGCCGGCCGCCTGGTGCCCGGCGACCGCCTGCCCACCCAGCGGGCGCTGGCGGAGGTCCTGGGCGTGGACCTCACCACCGTCACCCGCGCCTATGCCGAGGCGCGGCACCGCGGCCTGCTGTCGGGCGTGGTGGGCCGGGGGACCTTCGTCTCCGACCGCGCGGCGGTCGACATGGCGCCCCTGGCGCAGGCCGATATCGACATGACCATGAACATGCCGCCGCAGCCGCTGGCGCTGCTGCGCAGTCATTTGGCGCAAGGGCTGGAAAGGATCGTGCGGGCGCCTGACCTCGGGCGTCGCCTGGGGTATCGGCCCGCGGGCGGTAGCGCGCAGGAACGAACGGCCGGGGCCGCGTGGCTGCGCCGGCGCTATGCCGCCGCTGGCGTGGCGACGGCGGATGCCCCCCATGCCGATCGGGTGCTGGCGGCGGCGGGGTCCCATGGCGCGCTGTACGCGCTGTTGGCCTCCTTAGCGCAACGGGCCGACGTGGTGCTGGCCGAGGCGCTGACCTATCCCGGCTTTACCGCCATCGCGTCGCGCCTGGGCCTGCGGGTGGTGGGGGTCGACTGCGACGGCGAAGGGCTGCTGCCCGACGCCCTGGCCGCCGCCTGCCGTCGCCACGGCGCCCGCCTGCTCTACTGTGTTCCCACCCACCATAACCCGACGACGGCGACGATGTCGGAGGACCGCCGCCGCGCCATCGCCGAGGTGATCCGCACCCAGGGTCTGGAGGTGGTGGAGGATGACGCCTATGGCGCCCTCGCCGCCCTGCCGGGCACGCCCCTGGCGGCCCTTGCGCCGCGTCAGGTCTGGCACCTGTCCACCCTGTCCAAATGTCTGACGCCGGGCCTGCGCGTGGCCTTTGTCGCCGCGCCCGACGCGGTGCGGGCGGAACGGTTGCAGGAAACCTTGCGTATCGTGACGCAGATGCCGTCCCCCTTCACGGTTGGGCTGGCGGCGGAATGGATTCTGGGCGGCACCGCCGCCACACTGGCTGACGCGGTACGGGCGGAGGCGGCGGCCCGCCAGCGGCTGGCGGCCGATGTGTTGCCCGCCGGTGGTTACGCCGCCCAGCCCGACAGCCTGCACCTGTGGCTGAGCTTGCCGGCGGATTGGACACCCCATGCTTTCGTCCAGCGCGCCGCGCGCACCGGACTGACCCTGGTGGCGGGCGACGCCTTCCTGTCCAGCGACAGTCCGGTGCCCAACGCCGTCCGCCTGGCCCTGGGTGCGGCCCCTGACACGGCGGCGCTGAAGGGCGCGCTGATCCGCGTGGCGGGATTGCTGGCGGGACCGAAGGGGGGCGGCGCGGTGGGGGTGATCTAGAGTGCGATCGGTTCAGATGGACGCATCTGAACCGTGAATCACATGATGAAACAAAAGCTTAGAGTCTTTCCGGCGTTTCAACGAAAGCCGGAAAGACTCTAAAATCTCAGATCATGCTTCTCCCACCATCCACCACCATGGACTGGCCGGTCATCATGCTGGAGGCGCGGGAGGCCAGGAACAGCACGGCGCTGGCGATGTCCTCCCCCGTCAGGGGGCGCTTCAGGCATTGGGCGGCCAGGGTTTCGGCCAGGGCTTCCGGTGTCACCCACAGGCGCTGCTGCCGCTCGGTCATGACCCAGCCGGGCACCACGGTGTTGACGCGGATGCCGTCGGGCCCAAATTCGCGGGCCAGGGCCCGGGTCAGGCCGGTGACTGCCGCCTTGGCCGCGACATAGGCCGGATACCCCGCCAAGCCCAGATTGTAGGCGGTGGAGCCCAGATTGATGATGGCGCCGCCGCCGGCGGCCTTCATGCCCGGCGCCAGGGCCTGGGCCAGGAAGAACTGCGGGCGCAGGTTGATGGCCAAATTATCGTCCCAGTCCGCCACCGTGACATCGGCGGTGGCGTGGCGGTCGTCGCGGGCGGCGTTGTTGACCAGGACGTCGAAGGCGCCCATCTGCGCCTCCGCCTCCCGCACCTTGGCCTGCAGCGTCTCCACGTCGCGCAGGTCGCAGCGCAGGAACAAGGGGCGCTGGCCGGTCGCGGCCTCCACCGCCTGCACCAGGCTCATGGCCGATTGTTCGCGCAACGCGATGAAGGCGACGCGGCAGCCCTGGGCGGCGAAGGCATGGGTGAGATAGGCGCCGATGCCCGAGCCGCCACCGCTGATCAGCACCGCCTTGCCCGCCAGGTCGCCGTAGACGGGATAGAGGTGTTGGGTGACGCCTTCGGGCACGCCGGGGGGCGGCGGCTCGGGCGCGTCGACGGGGCCGGTGGCGGGTGGGTTGCTGTCGGGCATGGATGTTCCCTCACCTCACGGATTGGGCCTCAGGGGCCAAAAGGCCCAGCGCGGATGGGACGATCAACGCTGGGACCGGAGGGATAGTTAGGGCGCCGGGGGTGGGGCGGCAATTCCCCACGGCCGCAAATCCCCTTTACGGGGGTCTTTTTGTCCGATAAATCATATCACGAACCGGAGGCCTGACGCCCATCGTGGTGTCGTGCCGTCACGACGTGATGGCCACGATACCGCAAACACGGCGCCGCGCCCTCCTAATATAACAGCGTTGGGGTGGGGAAACGGCGGGTGCGGGTGGTCTCTTCGGGACCCCGACACTGGAAAAACGCCGGGGGCGACCGGGCATCCTCGTTGTCCTGGGTTCTGGCCCGGGGCGGCGCTTCCGGCCATCCCCCCTCTCAGGCGATCAGGGGCCCGCCCGGCCCCGAGGTGGACGGTAGGACGATGGCCGACGACGGTAAGCGGAAGTTTCGCAGCGCGCACAGCTATGGAAAGCTGGACCGCGACGGGTTCATCCACCGCAGCTGGATGAAGAATCAGGGCCTGCCCGGCGACGTGTTCGACGGCCGCCCCGTCATCGGCATCTGCAACACCTGGTCGGAACTGACGCCGTGCAATTCCCACCTGCGCGAGGTGGCGGACCATGTGAAGCGCGGCGTGTGGGAGGCTGGCGGCCTGCCGGTGGAATTCCCCGCCATGTCGCTGGGCGAGACGCAGATGCGCCCCACCGCCATGCTGTTCCGCAACCTGCTGGCCATGGAGGTCGAGGAATCGATCCGTGGCAACCCCATCGACGGCGTGGTGCTGCTGGGCGGCTGCGACAAGACCACCCCCGGCCAGATCATGGGTGCCGCCAGTGTCGACCTGCCGACCATGGTCATCTCCTCCGGCCCCATGCTGAACGGCAAGTACCGGGGCAAGGACATCGGTTCCGGTACCGACGTGTGGAAGTTCAGCGAGGCGGTGCGCGCCGGTGAGATGACGCTGAAGGACTTCATGGGGGCGGAGGCCGGCATGTCCCGCTCGCCCGGCACCTGCATGACCATGGGTACCGCGTCCACCATGGCCTGCCTGATCGAGGCCATGGGCCTGTCGCTGCCCTTCAACGGCACGCTGCCGGCCATGGACGCCCGCCGCCGCGCCATGGCGCATGAGACGGGCCGCCGCATCGTCGCCATGGTCAAGGACGATGTGAAGCCGTCGCACATCCTGACCCGCGCCGCCTTCGAGAACGCCATCCGCGTGCACGCCGCCATCGGCGGGTCCACCAACGCCGTGGTGCATCTGCTGGCGCTCGCCGGCCGCGTGGGCGTGGATCTGTCGCTGGAGGATTTCGACAGCTTGAGCGCCGACATCCCCTTGCTGGTGGACCTGCAGCCCTCGGGCCAGTACCTGATGGAGGACTTCCACTACGCCGGCGCGCTGCCGGGCCTGATGACCAAGATCAAGGACAAGCTGAACCTGGACGCCATGACCGTGGGCGGCCTGACCATTGGCCAGATCGTGGCCGAGGGCGAGGTCTACAACGACGATGTCATCCGCCCCAGGACCAACCCGGTGAAGCCCGTCTCGGGCATCTGGGTGCTGCGCGGCAACCTGGCGCCCGATGGTGCCGTGATGAAGCCCAACGCCGCCTCGCCCGAACTGCTGACCCATCGCGGCCGCGCCGTGGTGTTCGACACCATCGAGGATTTCAAGGCCCGTATCGACGATCCGGACCTGGAGGTGGACGAGACCTCCCTTCTGGTGTTGCGCGGCTGCGGCCCCAAGGGCTATCCCGGCATGCCGGAAGTGGGCAATATGCCCCTGCCGCCCAAGCTGCTGGCCAAGGGGGTCAAGGACATGGTGCGCATTTCCGACGCCCGCATGAGCGGCACGGCCTTCGGCACCGTGGTGCTGCACGTGGCCCCTGAATCCACCGCCGGCGGCCCGCTGGCCCTGGTGCGCTCGGGCGATGAGATCGAGCTGAACGGCCCGGCCCGCCGCCTGGCCCTGCTGGTGGATGATGCCGAACTGGCCCGCCGCCGTGCCGAACTGGACGCCCAGCCGGCCGCCCCCCTGCCGGCGCGCGGCTACTACCGCCTGCACGTGCAACATGTGATGCAGGCGGACAAGGGCTGCGATCTGGACTTCCTGGTGGGCGCCAGCGGCGACCGCGTGACACGGGAATCGCATTGATGGCAAACGCGGTCTTCATCGCCGGCGATTGGGGCACCAGCAACCTGCGCCTGTCGCTGGTCGATGCGGATGGCGCCGTGCTGGACACGCGCGGCGGTCCCGGCGCCGCCGCCGTGCCGGCGGGCGGTTTCCCGGACACGGTGCGCGGCCTGCTGGCCGACTGGGACGCCGCCCATGGCCGCTTGCCCCTGCTGCTCTGCGGCATGGTGGGCTCCACCCTGGGCTGGGCGGAGGTGCCCTACGTCGCGGCGCCGGCGGGGGCGGCGGAGATCGCGGGGCATCTGCACGCCATCGATTTGCCTTTTGAAAGTGGGGGGGGGCGCGCTGTCTACATCGCGCCGGGCGTGAAGGGCACCAACCTGCAGGGGGCGCCCGACGTCATGCGCGGGGAGGAAACCCAGGTGCTGGGTGCCCTGATCACCCATCCGGATCTCGCCACGGGCGACCATCTGCTGTGCCTGCCCGGCACCCATTCGAAGTGGGTGGACCTGTCCGATGGCCGCATCACCGGCTTCACCACCGCCCTGTCGGGCGAGATCTACGCCCTGTTGTCCAAGCACAGCACGCTGGCGCGTGGCGCCCAGCCCTGGGACGGTACGCCCGATGCCGGCTTCCGCGAGGGCTTGGCCCGGGTGGCGACGGCTGGGGCCGACATCCTGCACCTGCTGTTTGAAACGCGCGCGCGGCAGATGGCTGGCGTCCTGACGGCCAAGGATGCCCTGGGCTTCCTGTCCGGCCTGGTCATCGGCGGCGATGTGGCTGCCACGTTGGCCCGGCACAAGGCGCTGGGCCGGGCCGCACCGGCGCGGGTCGTGCTGGTCGGCGCGCCGGCCCTGAACACCCTCTATACCCTGGCATTGGCCAGTCACGGCGTGGCTTCCCTGGCGCTGGATGGCGCCGAGCAGTCGACCGCCGGCCTGCTGGCCTATTTCCGTCGCCTTTGAGGAATGACGTCATGACTGAAGCCTGGTTGAAGCACATGCCCGTGGTGGCCATCCTGCGCGGGGTGACGCCTGATGAGGTGGTGGCCGTGGGCCGCACCCTGCACGACGCCGGGATCCGCGCCATCGAGGTGCCGCTGAACTCGCCGGAACCGCTGCAGAGCATCGAGCGTTTGGTGCAGACCTTTGGCGATGATTGCCTGGTGGGCGCCGGCACGGTGCTGACCCCGGACAAGGTGGACGCGGTGCACGCCGTTGGCGGCCAGCTGATCGTGTCGCCCAACGTGGACGTTTCCGTCATCGCCCGCACCGTGGCGCTGGACATGGTGTCCATGCCCGGCTTCTCCACCGGGACGGAGGCCTTCGCCGCCATCGGCGCCGGGTCCCGGTACCTGAAGCTGTTCCCGGCCTCCAGCCATGCGCCGGGCCATGTGAAGGCGCTGAAGGCCGTGCTGCCGCCGGACGTCGCCGTCTACGCCGTGGGCGGCGTCACCGCCGCCAACCTGCAGCCCTGGGTGGATGCCGGCGTCACCGGCTTCGGCTCGGGCGGGGATCTTTACAAGCCAGGGGTGGATTTGGGGCAGATGGCCGAGCGCGCGGCCGGCCTAGTGGCCGCCGTGCGTGGGGCGCTGAAGCTGGCCTGACTCTGGTACAAGTGCCCGCCGCCGGGGTTTCGCGGGGAGCGGCAACGGACCCTCGAAACGAGGAAGCCCTTGGGCCGCTTCGCGGCCCTGGCAAACTTGGGGGACGGCGGACGCCGGCGCCCGGCGACTGAGGGGGCCTTGGATCGGTCACGATCCGAGGCCGAACGTATAACATATGGGGGGTTACGCCGATGGGTTTGGCGACGATCGATATCGCGGTGCTGGCGGTCTACGCCGTGTTCATTTTCCTGCTGGCCCAGTGGGTGTCGCGGGAAAAGGTCGGGCATGAGAAGAACGCCAAGGATTATTTCCTGGCCGGCCGTTCCTTGCCCTGGTGGGCCATCGGCGCCTCCCTGATCGCGGCCAATATCTCCGCCGAACAGATCATCGGCATGGCCGGTTCCGGCTACGCCATCGGCCTCGCCATCTCCTGCTATGAATGGATGGCGGCGCTGACCCTGATCATCGTCGGCAAGTACTTCCTGCCCATCTTCCTGGAAAACCAGATCTACACCATGCCCCAGTTCCTGGAGCAGCGGTACGGGCCCAGCGTGCGCCTGACGCTGGCCGTGTTCTGGCTGGGCGTCTACGTCTTCGTCAACCTCGCCTCCATCCTGTGGCTGGGCTCCATCGCCGTGCACGCGGTGGCGGGTGTCGATCAGATGTATGCGCTGATCGCGCTGGGCCTGTTCGCCTGCGCCTACTCCCTGTTCGGCGGGCTGAAGGCGGTGGCGCTGACCGATATCGTCCAGGTCGGCCTGTTGGTCATGGGTGGCCTGATCATCAGCTACCTGGCCCTGGATAAGATCGCCGATGGCCAGGGCGTGCTGGCCGGCTTCCACCAGCTGTCTGTGACGGTGCCGGAGAAGTTCAAGCTGATCCTGACCAAGGACAGCCCCTTCTATAAGGACCTGCCCGGCATCTCCGTCCTGGTGGGCGGCCTGTGGGTCATGAACGTGTCCTACTGGGGCTTCAACCAGTACATCATCCAGCGCGCGCTGGCCGCCAAGTCGGTGCGCGAGGCGCAGCGCGGCGTGGTCTTCGCCGCCTTCCTGAAGCTGCTGATGCCCGTCATCATCGTCCTGCCGGGCCTGGCCGCCGTCATGCTGATCCCAGGATTGCCGGTGCCGGACCAGGCCTATCCCGAACTGATGAAGATGCTGCCCGTGGGGCTGAAGGGCCTGGTGTTCGCCGCGTTGGTGGCGGCCATCGTCGCGTCGCTGGCGTCCAAGATCAACAGCGTGGCGACCATCTTCACGCTCGACCTCTATGCCCATATCAAGACGGACGCCAGCCAGCACCATCTGGTGGCGGTGGGCCGCGTCGTCAGTGTGGTCGCCGTGCTGATCGGCATCATCGTGGCCAAGCCGCTGCTGGGCAACTTCGACCAGGCCTTCCAGTACATCCAGGAATTCACCGGCTTCTTCACGCCGGGTATCTGCGTCATCTTCCTGCTCGGCATGTTCTGGCCGCGCGCCAGCGCCGCCGGCGCGCTGACGGCCGCCATCGGCTCCGCCGTGCTGTCGTTGGCCTTCAAGGTCTGGCTGCCCGAACTGCCCTTCATGGATCGCGTGGGTGTGGTCTTCCTGGTGTGCCTGGCCGGCGCGGTGCTGGTCTCGCTCGCGGCCCCGGCCGCCATCCCCGGCCAGATCAAGGTCAAGCTGAAGGGCATCGACTACTCCACCACCACCGGCTTCAACATCGCGGCCTTGGTGGTGCTGGTGGTCCTGTCCGCCCTCTACATCACCTGGTGGTAAGATGACCGACACCCGTTCCCCCGTCCTCGACGCCCCCCTGATCGCCGCCTTCGCCCTGGGCAACACCCTGGGCGAAGGCGTCACCTGGGATGAACGCGACCAGTCGCTGTGGTGGACGGACATCCATGAATGCCGTCTCCACCGCCTGGATTGGGCCAGCCGGACGATTGAGACGTTCGCCGCCCCGGAACGCGTCTGCTCCTTCGGCCTGATCGAGGGCGACGCGGACCGGCTGGTGGTGGCGTTCGAAAGCGGCTTCGCCTTCTTCACCCCCCGCACCGGCGCCGTGGATTGGCTGGCGCGACAGGATCTGCCCGCCGGTGTCCGCTTCAACGACGGCCGGGTGGATCGTCAGGGCCGCTTCTGGGCGGGCACGATGGTGGAGGATGAGGCGGCGCGTGAGGCGCGGTCGCTGGCGGGATCGCTCTACCGCCTGGATGGGCGGGAGCGGGCCACGCCCCTGGTGCACGGCGCCCTGATTTCCAACAGCCTGTGCTGGAGCCCGGACGGCGCGATCCTGTACTACACCGACAGCACCACCCGCCAGATTCGCGCCTTCGACTATGACACCGCCACCGGCACGCCCTCCAATGAGCGCGTCTTCGTCACGACGGAGGAGGGGGCCTACCCCGATGGCGCCAACATCGACGCGACGGGCCATCTGTGGAGCGCGCAGTGGGGGGCGTCCCAGGTCGTGCGGTACGCCCCGGACGGGACGGTCGCCGGCGTCCTGCCCGTGCCCACGGCGCGGGTCAGTTGCGTCGCCTTCGGCGGGCCGGACCTGACCCTGCTGTTCGTCACCACCGCCCGGGAGGGCATGACCGACGCGGAAGTCGCCGCCGATCCCCATGCCGGCACCCTGTTCGTCTTTGATGTGGGCGCCGCCGGCGTGCGCGGTCTGGTGGATAGTGGGTTTAAATTGGCCACGGCGGGGATATAAGCTGATAAGTGGAACCAGGGTGGGGGACGGGATGATTGCCAAGTTTCGCGGCCAGAATCTGACATTCGGCATCGTCCAGGATCTGGGCGCCGCGATTGTTACCGGTACCTACAGCGCGGAAAAGCCCTTTCCCATCGAGGCTGAGCTTTGCAAGCACTACGGCGCCAGCCGCAGCGTGCTGCGTGAGGCGGTGAAGATGCTGACCGCCAAGGGCCTGCTCCGCGCCCGGCCCCGCCAGGGCACCTGGGTGGAGCCGGAGGAAAGCTGGAGCCTGCTGGATCCCGACGTGCTGCGCTGGATCCTGGAACGCAAGTTCTCCCTGCCGCTACTGGCCGAATTCACCGAGATGCGCCTGGCGGTGGAACCGCTGGCCGCCCAGCTGGCCGCCGCCCGCGCCACGCCGAATGAGAAGGCCGCCATCAAGGTCGCCATCGACCGCATGTACGCGGCCGAGCGGGGGGACGATGACCCGCTGACCACCGACATCAACTTCCATGTCGCCATCCTCAAGGCCAGCGGCAACCGCTTTTACCTGCAGCTGCGGGAACTGATCGACACGGCCCTGCGGTTCAGCATTCGGCGCACCAACCAATACAAGGGCGTGCGCCTGGCCAGCGTGGCCGACCATAAGGTCGTGGCCGACGCCATCCTGGCGGGCGACCCCGCAGGGGCGGAGGCGGCCATGCGCTATCTGATCCAGGAGGCTCTGGATCTGCTGTCACGCGGCGAAGAGGTCGAGGCCAAGGTCGCGGCGTCCTGAAATCAGGGGTTTGAACCATGCGGGAAGACGGCCGCCGCGCCATCGGGCTGATCGCCCATGACGGCAAGAAGCAGGCGATGGTGGACTGGGCCCTGGCCCATGCCGATTTCCTGCGGCAGGCCAAGATCTACGCGACCTCCTCCACCGGCACCCGCGTGGCGGAGGTGATCGACGGCCTGGACATGACCCGCCTGCGCAGCGGCCCGTTGGGCGGCGACCAGCAGATCGGCGCCATGATCGTCGAGGGCGGCCTGGACCTCATGATCTTCTTCGTCGATCCCCTGGGCACCCTGCCGCACGACGTGGACGTGAAGGCGCTGATCCGCCTGGCCACCCTGGCCGACCTGCCCTTCGCCTGCAACCCGGCCACGGCCACCCTGCTGGTGGCGGCGATGGCGCGGGGGTAGGGGTTCAGGGAAAGGGCCACCATTTCCGCCCTGGCGCGTGGTTTCCCTGCCGACTCCCATCAGGTAGGCTGGCACTGAGTGCAAAGGCCTCCGGGTCCTGGCCGTGGTTTCCCTACCGACTCCCATCAGGTAGGCTGTCATGGCAGTGATCGAGCTGGACGGCCCGGCCGTGGTTTCCCTACCGACTCCCATCAGGTAGGCTCGAGATCCGAAAGTGGTGGACAGTCCCGCCGCCGTGGTTTCCCTACCGACTCCCATCAGGTAGGCTAAGCCAATGCGGTTGAGGCGCCGCAGGTCGGCCGTGGTTTCCCTACCGACTCCCATCAGGTAGGCTGGCGCCGCCGGTGTGCCGGTGAATGTCGGAGCCGTGGTTTCCCTACCGACTCCCATCAGGTAGGCTACCAGTTGCTGTTGAGCGGTCGCCAGTTGGGCCGTGGTTTCCCTACCGACTCCCATCAGGTAGGCTAGCAGACCCGCCAGCTCGCTCAGCCACGCCGCCGTGGTTTCCCTACCGACTCCCATCAGGTAGGCTGACGACGAAATCACAGCCCTAATCGCCGATGCCGTGGTTTCCCTACCGACTCCCATCAGGTAGGCTGACACGTTTTACAAACAGCTGGCCCTGGCCGCCGTGGTTTCCCTACCGACTCCCATCAGGTAGGCTACGTAACCCTCGAAGTGCTGGCGGCCTTGGGCCGTGGTTTCCCTACCGACTCCCATCAGGTAGGCTGCTTGGTCACCGTGGGCGTTCCGGCCTCGGGCCGTGGTTTCCCTACCGACTCCCATCAGGTAGGCTGCCGCCACGTTGCTGCCGGTGGTTCCCAAAGCCGTGGTTTCCCTACCGACTCCCATCAGGTAGGCTGGAGCGCGATGAGGACGACGACGAAGCCTCGCCGTGGTTTCCCTACCGACTCCCATCAGGTAGGCTGCGCCAGCAAGGCGGCTCGCATTCCAGTACGCCGTGGTTTCCCTACCGACTCCCATCAGGTAGGCTCGAACCTCTTGTGCTTCTTCTTCGCTAAAGGCCGTGGTTTCCCTACCGACTCCCATCAGGTAGGCTCAGTGGGATGGGGGTGCGTTCCAGATTCGCGCCGTGGTTTCCCTACCGACTCCCATCAGGTAGGCTTTAGCCAGAGCCGGTACCACTCTCCGAGCTGCCGTGGTTTCCCTACCGACTCCCATCAGGTAGGCTTCACCCACCAGGGTGTGCGTCTGTAGCTTGGCCGTGGTTTCCCTACCGACTCCCATCAGGTAGGCTTGAGCACGGCGGCTGATACGGCTGCGATCCGCCGTGGTTTCCCTACCGACTCCCATCAGGTAGGCTCACCAGTACCCGCCCACGGTCGCCGCCATGGCCGTGGTTTCCCTACCGACTCCCATCAGGTAGGCTTCTAGTGGATCATCGGGGCAGCGTGGCAGGGCCGTGGTTTCCCTACCGACTCCCATCAGGTAGGCTCCCTTTGCGACAAGCGCTTGTGACTGCTCTGATTTCCGCCCTTTGCCGGGGCCGAAATCAGAGCAGGACAAGCTGACGTGGTGCCACGCGCTCATTTTTTCCGGCCTCCCCCAGCAACAATTTCATCCGGCCGTACTGCCGGTCGGTCACTTGCAAGGCCCGTACACTGCCTTGGGCGGGTAGGTTCCGGGTGACGCGGACCAGATGCTTGTCCACCGCCTCCTCCCCCCGGCACACACGGGCATAGACGGAAAACTGTAGCATCATATACCCGTCGTCCTTCAGGAAATGGCGAAATCGCGACGCGTCGCGCCGTTCCTTGCGGGTGCCCACCGGCAGGTCGAAGAAGACGAATAACCACAAGATGCGCACGTCCCCGGTTTTCATGATGGTTCCCGACGCAAGGGCGGAACTGGTTTCAGACGATGACCTCCGGTAGCTCCAGCAGCGCGGCGCTGCCGCTTTCCATCGCCCGAAGCAGCGACCACACCGCGCGGTCGGTGGCGGCCAACAGTGTCAGGCTGTCGCCGCCCACGCCGGCCGTCTCCAACAACACGCCGGTCATGGCCCGGCGGTCGTCCACGCCCAAGGGTGCGGCGTCCCCGGCCCTGTCACCCTGATGGTTGAAGACCAAGCGATCGACCAGGGGCCGGAAGGGCTCTATCAGGTCGTCGGCCAAGTTGAAGGCGTTGCCGATGCTGGCGTGGTGCAATCCGAATGCCGGGATCAGGCCCGCCGCGACCAGGGCGCGGGCGATGGCCGCGCGCGCCACGGCGTAGCCGTAGTTCAGTAGCTTGTTACGACGGTCCTCATCATCCTCACGTCGGAAATCGGTGAAAAGGCGGCCCCAATAGGCACGGGCCGCCCGCGCCTCGACATTGTCGGGATCGCCGGACCGCACCAGTGCCGCCATCGCCGCCACTGGGTCGGATGCCACCCCGTTGCTGCGGCCCGTTGCCGCCAAAACCGCCGCTTGGTTCAGGATTTTGCGTTGGGCCAGGGCTTGCCATAGGCGCTTTTTTAGAGGTTGGCTCAGCCCCACCTGGCGTTCCGCCACGGCCGCCTGGCGGAAATGGCCATGGAAGGACAGGCAAAGGCCGTTGGGCATGTGCCTGTCGTCGGTGGCGATCACCACCACACCCGCCTCCATGCAGGCGGACAGCAGCGCCGCGCTTAGTGTCGCCTGGGGCGTGTCCAATACCACCCAGGCGATATCCTCCAGCGGCAGGCGGACCGTGCCGTCTTCCTGCGCGACCACCATTTGTCCATCGGCCAGCGACAGGCGCGCGGCCCGGCTTATGTGCACGCCCCGCCACGCCATGTCCGCACCTCCCGCGTCACCTCGAACCGTCGGCCCAGGCGGTCGACGGCGAATTTTCGGAAAGTCGTGAGCGACTTTACCCCTATGCCTCTGGTCATCGCGAGTTTCGATTGGTGCGGTGAAACGGCGATCGCCGCCACGGACCGATCCACGGATCGGTAGTAGCCGTCGATGAAGGTGCCGTCGGCCTTTTCGATCTCCACCCATGAGAATGGGTTCAGGCTCCAGAGGAACTCGTAGCCGGCGGCCGGGTCCATGATTGGCCAGACACCCTCATCCTTGTTGGCCAGGATGGCCCGCATCGGCGGCCCAGCATCGCCTTCCGGGCCGAAGATCTGGTGGGGATAGACCGGCACCAGGTAATATTCCCACGCGTCCCGCCGGTTCAATTTGCGGAAGACATCCAGCCGGGCGATTTCCCCCCGGTCTGCCGCCCCGCCCCGCACGGGCACGTCGACATTCTTCTTGGTGCGTAACCGGACCTTGCCCAGCATGTCGCCTTTGGGGGAACGGGGCGGTGCGTCCACTGGCTTGCCGGCATCTATCCAGGCGCGCAGTGCCTCGACGATGGCCCCATTCCGTTCAGGGTCTTTCAGCCGCTCCAAGTCCTTCAGAGTCAGATCCGCGACGGCGCGGCGTTCATAGACGACCGCGCCTTCCTCCTCCTCAACCACTTGGCGGATGGTGGCGCCGTGGGCCTCTCCGCGTGCGCGGTGGCGCTCGGCCCGGGACACGACGATCCGGGTATAGTGATTCTTGGCCTCTTCGATGAAGCCGGGCCAGGGGGGCGGGAAGCCGTAAAAGTCACGGTGGTCTCCCCTCACCTCCGCGTCCTGGAACGCCCGGGTCAGGCGTTGCAAGGCGCTTTGGCTGGTCGCCGCCACGATCAGGGCGTCCAGGGCGTGATGGCGGTCATCATCCAGCCGGGTGCCGTCATCAAGCCGTTTTTTCAGCGCCTGCACCCCCCAAGCCCGGCGCAGCCGGTCCGTCAACGGCCCGGGGCGTGCGAGGATGGTGTCGCGCCCCCGCTGTCCGTATGCCTGCTTCAGAAGATGGAGCAAGACCCGGCTGGCGTAACGCGTGTCGCTCAGGTTGCGGGTCCTGAATTTCTGCTCGACGGCTTCGGCATCCTTCAGCAGGTAGTTCCGCTTTTTGACGCCTTTCATCCCCTTGGCGCCTTCCACCGCCCGCCGCAGCGTTTCCCAACGCGCGTCATCCCTCAGATCGCGGACCAACCATTCGTGTGGGGTGCGTCCCTTCTTATCCTGATTGGCTTTGGCGTAGCACAAAGTCTTGTTGACGAAGGAATCATCGCCAAACCGGCTCCAGGGAAGGATGTGGTCCACTTGGATGGCGTTGTCGCCACTGATCAGCGCCGTCAGGGGGATGGGCTGGTTGCTGTACACGCAGAAGGTGCCCTGTTCCAGCCACAACTCATAGCGCAGCATGTCGTCACCATGCGGTTCCCGTCCTGTGTCCTCGCGGAAGCGCTCCCTCAGTTTTTCCTTGGCATTGTTGCGCTTTTCGATGCCACGGCTGATCTGGTCGCGCTCCTCCGCGCTCTTGCCCACCTCGCGCGCCAACTCCACATGGATGTATTCAGGTCGGCCGTATTCCTCGACCAGAGCGCGTACTTGCTTCAACGCCTCTGTCACCGCCTTGCGGGCGATGGGGTTGGCGATGTCGTCCAGATCTCCCTCCGCCCGGTCGGTGTGGGTGTATCCGGCAGCGGCGGCCGCGGCGGAGTAAACCATTCCCTGGACCAGATGGGGGGCCATCGCGCGGCATGCCTTGGCTGAGATGTGGCCGGCGCCCTTGAAGCTGGCGAACTGTCCGTCCTTCACCGCGTCCAGGATGGTGTCATGGATTAGCGGCGGCAAATCCAACTCCGCGATTCCCGACGCGATACGATCCATATCTTCCCGGAAGGTGATTATTTCGCTCAGCCGGTCGAGGGTTGATGGTGTGTGCCATAGCGATGCCCACCCGGTTTCACCCAATACCTTGGTTCGCCAAACATACGCGCCCGGCGTCGCCTCACCACTTCGCGCGACGACGTCGCGCTTGGTCTCTTCGGCCACGGGGACACCGTCGAACCCGGCTGACGCGGGAAGTTCCAGCAGCGTCCGTAATCGTTTGAAGGACAGGCTGCGGCTGGAACCGAAATCGGCAACGGCCATGCCGACCTCCGCCGGCGTCAGGGGGCGCTCGGCTTTGCCTTCGCGAACACGCAAGGCCGCCAACCGGGATAGGAGGCGGAATAGCTCAAAGGACGGGGCGTGACGGGCGGTCCGGCGTTCCCCCGCTTCAAATGGGCATGGCCCCACCTTGTCCTCGCTGTCTTGAAGGGGGCGCTGGAAGAAGGCGGTGCCGATGAAATCTTCCTCCAACGCCGGCGTGGCCAGGGTGTTGCCCAGCCGCCGTTGGGCCTGGAATAGAACGCGCACTTCGTCCACCAGGTCACGGCGCAGCAGGGAGCGGGAATAGTCGCCATCACGATTGCGTTTGCGGGATGAGAATTCGGGATCATGGGCGGCCATCTCGGCCACAGACCGCCAACGCGCCAGACGCGACCGCGTCTCCTCGATGGCGCCCAGCATTTTGGACGTGTCGTCCGGCGTGTTCCGCCCTCGGTCCCGTTTGCTGTTGGACTGGAAACCGCGATGCTTGGCGATATGACCCAACGCCACCGCCAGTTCCCATCCCACCAGGGGCCGATCCAATCCTTGATGCCGCAGTGTCCAGGGGTCGGAGCCGGGGACCGCCAAGGCGTGTTTATGAGCCTCCGGTAGCAGTCCAGCCCTTTGAAAGAGATCACGGACATCGTTCATACGCTGGCGGCGGCGATTCAGAACGCGGCGCATTCCCCGGTGCTGTCGGCGTAGTTGGTTGGTCGGGGTGCGCGTCTTGGCTGTTTCGGGCACGTCGAAGGTGCGGGTTCCCATGCCCAACACGGCGCCCTCTTCCTCCCCCGACAGGCGTAGGGCCGCCCAGCCGCAACTGCCTATCCCCAAATCCAGTCCAAAGACCAAGCCGGTGTTCATGGCCGCCACCTCTTAAGTTGTCCTTTTATTGTTGAACACCCTTCCGGAGTATGTAAACTGGGATTGGGAGTCGGTAGGGAAACCACGGTAAGTTGGTTTTCCAATCGCAGGATCACGAAGTGACGTGCTTGACCCTCCATGAGTGATCGTGGGGGGGATTCCTTTTTGTGCTGGCGGAAGCGGACCCAGGTCCCAGGCGAAAAACGTCAGGGCCGCGTTCTCGCCTCTCTCACGCGCCCACTTATCCTCATGGTCCTACCTCAGGACACATCGGTGCCGCTCAAGCTGTCCAGCAGGGTGCGGCGGTACCGGGCGGGATGCTGGTGATTGCGCCACCGGGGTCCTGCCCCCTATGGTGTCCGGCTTGGCGGCATTGGCGATGAGAGGGGGCGGACTTTGGCCCAGGTGGTCATTCTTGCGGGCGATACGGACCATGCCGTCCCGCCGCCGTCCCTGACCGATATCGGCGGCACGCCGCTGTTGGGCCGGCAATTGGAGATGATCGCCCGCTCCGCCCTGCGCGAGGTGCTGGTGCTGACCGGGGCGGATGTCCAGGCCATCGCGGGCTATTGCGGCGATGGCGGCCGGTGGGGCCTGCGCGTGCGCACCGCGCCGGCGGGCGATGCCATCCTGTCAAACGATACCGCCGTGATCCTGCCCGGCGACCTTGTCCTGGACGTGGATCTGGACCGTCTGCTGGACCACCACCGCCGCCATGGCGCCGACGCCACCCTGTTGGTTCAGCCGGTCGAGCGGCCGGCCGAGGCCGACTTGGTTGACCTGGACGGGCAAGGCCGTGTGCGGGGCGTGCTGCCCCGGTCCTGGCCCGCCGACCAGGACGCCCATAACCTCACCTGGCCCGGTCCCTGTGTGTTGGAACCGGCGGTCTTGACCATGGGCCCCGGGGCCCTGGCGGGGCGGGGGCTGCTCGACCGCCTGCGGGCGGCGGGGCGCGCGGTCCAGGGCTATCGCAGCCCCGAATATGTCCGCTCCATCAGGACGCCGGAGGGCCTGGCGCGCGCGCGGGCGGACGTGGCCAGCGGCCTGGTCGAGCGCCTCAGCCTGCGGCGGCCCCTGCAGGCCGTGTTCCTGGACCGGGACGGCGTGCTGAACGTGGAACGCAGCCACATCAAGACGCCGGATGAGCTGGAGGTGGTCCCCAGCGCGGCCCGGGCCCTGGCGCGATTGAACCGCGCCGCCTACCGCACCCCGGTGGTGACCAACCAGGCGGCGGTGGCCCGGGGGCTGCTCACGCTGGAGGGGCTGGACGCCATCCACGCCCGGCTGGAGACGCGGCTGGGCGCCGAAGGCGCCTATGTCGACCGTGTCTACTTCTGCCCCCATCATCCCGACCCCACGCTGGCGGGCGGGGTGCCGGCGCTGCTGGTCCAGTGCGATTGCCGCAAGCCGGGGCCGGGCATGGCCCATGCGGCGGCGGCCGACCTCAACATCGACCTCTCCCGGTCCTGGATGATCGGCGACAGCTCCACCGACATGGGGCTGGCCCGGTCCTGCGGCCTGGGCGGCATCCTGGTGCGCGAGGGGCATGGCGGTCGCGACGGCAAATGCCCGGCGCAGCCCCACGTCGTGGTCGATGACATGGCCGGCGGCGTCCATTTCATCCTGGACGTCTGGCCACGGCTGGAGGCTTTCCTGGACCCCTTGGCCGCCCGCGTCGATGCCGGCGACATGGTCCTGATCGGCGGCCTGGCGCGCTCCGGCAAAAGCCTGCTGGCGCAGTGCCTGGCCCTGCATCTGGAGCGGCAGGGCCGGCGCGCCGTGGTCATCGGCCTGGACAACTGGGCGAAATCCCGCGACCGGCGGCAGCCCGGTGTCCTGGGCCGGTATGATCTGGACGCGGCCAAGGCCGCCTTGGCGGCCCTGCTGTCCCGGGGCACGGCGGTGACCCCGCCACGGTACGATCCCCTGACCCAGACCAGCCATGCCGGCCGGGAAGCGGTGACCCTGGGGCCGGACGACATCGTCATCGTCGAGGGCGTGCCCGCCTTGACCCAGCCGGAATGGCGGAGATTGACCAAACACCGCCTGTTCATCGCCACGGATGAGGCCGCGCGCCGCGCCCGCTTCATCACCGAGTACCGCCGGCGGGGCTGGTCGGACGCGGCGGTGGCGGCGACGTTCGACCAGCGCCTGGCGGATGAGTCGCCCCTGGTCCTGGCCGGCCGGGACCACGCGGAGATCATCAGCCTGGACGGCATCCTGGATTGAGAGGCGGGGCGGCCCGCCCGATCCAGGATCATGACCGCCGCAGTCTTGTCAAAAATTTCGCTATTCAAATTATTAAAGAAACAATACAAGATTTTTGCACATGAATTGAAGGGCTAAGCTAAAATTGGCCCATGACAACATGCCTGCGCGGGGCGGGCCAACAATGGGGTTTTGATCCGTGAAGTCTGCCGTCCTGTCCCTGGCCGCCGCGCTGGCGGCCGGTACCGCCCTGATGGGCCCGTTGGCGTCGCCGCCGGCCCGGGCTGACGAGGCCCTGCCGCAGCCCTATCCGCCGGCCGCCCCCATCCCGGAACCGCAGGACACGGCCTATCCCGGCACCATCCGGCTGCAGGTTGACGCCACCGACACCGAACGCCGCATCTTCTGGGTGAAGGAGACGGTGCCGGTGAAGGGTGCCGGGCCGTTGACCCTGCTGTATCCGAAGTGGCTGCCGGGCAACCATTCCCCCACCGGCGCGATCGACAAGCTGGCGGGCCTGATCATCCATGCCAAGGGCGGGGCCGCCGACGGCCAGCGGGTGGAATGGCAGCGCGACCCGGTGGAGGTCTACGGCTTCCATGTGGACGTGCCCAAGGGTGCCACCGCGCTGGAGCTGGAATTCCAGTTCGTCTCCCCCACGGCGGACAACCAGGGCCGCGTCGTCATGACCCCGGACATGACGAACGTGCAGTGGAACGCCGTCGCCCTGTACCCGGCGGGATATTTCACCCGCCGCATCCCGGTGGAGGCCAGCGTGAAGCTGCCCGATGGCTGGGGCTTCGGCACGGCGCTGGACGTGGCGAAAGAGGCGGGCAAGGACGGCGTCACCACCTTCAAGCCGGTGCCGTTCGAAACCCTGGTGGACAGCCCCATGTTCGCCGGCCGCTACTTCCGCCGGCTGGACCTGGATCCGGGCGGACGCTCGCCCATGCATCTGAACATCGTCGCCGACCGGCCGGACCTGCTGGAGGCGACGCCCGACCAGATCGCCCTGCACCGCAACCTGGTGGTCCAGGCGGACAAGCTGTTCGGCGCCCGCCACTACGACCATTACGAGATGCTGTTGGCGCTCAGCGACAAGCTGGGCCATATCGGCCTCGAACACCATCGCTCCAGCGAGAACGGCACCACGCCGACATACTTCACCGACTGGAACAAGTCGGCGGGGCATGAGCTGCTATCGCACGAATACACCCATTCCTGGAACGGCAAGTACCGCCGCCCGGCCGACCTGTGGACGCCGAACTTCAACGTGCCCATGCGCGACAGCGGCTTGTGGGTCTATGAGGGGCAGACCCAGTTCTGGGGCTGGGTGCTGGCGGCACGCTCGGGCCTGACCACCCGGCAGCAGGCCCTGGATGGCCTGGCCAGCGTGGCCGCCACGCTGGACACCCGGGTGGGCCGCGCCTGGCGCGACCTGGACGACACCACCAACGGCCCCGTCGTCGCCATGCGCCGCCCGGCGCCATGGATCAGCTGGCAGCGGGCCGAGGACTATTACACCGAGGGCCAGCTGGTGTGGCTGGACGCCGACAGCCTGATCCGTGAGCGGTCGGGCGGCAAGCGCAGCCTGGACGATTTCGCCAAGGCCTTCTTCGGCATGCAGGACGGCAGCTATGTGCCGGCCACCTACACCTTCGATGACGTGGTCAAGACCCTGAACCAGGTGGAGCCCTATGACTGGGCGACCTTCCTGCGTCAGCGGCTGGACACCCACCAGTCCGCCCCCCTGGATGGCCTGGCCCGTGGCGGCTACAAGCTGGTCTACACCGACCAGCCGCTGTCCGAGGCCAGCCGCGCCAACGAGGCGCCCGGCTCGCTGAACCTGACCTACTCGCTGGGGTTCGCCCTCGACAAGGCCGGCGCGCTGACGTCGGTGCAGTGGAACGGCCCGGCCTTCAAGGCGGGGTTGACGGTGGGCACCACGGTGGTGGCGGTCAACGGTGTGGCTTATGACGCCGACCGCATGAAGGCGGCGGTGACGGGTGCCAAGGGTGACGGGCCGGCGGTGGAGCTGATCGTGAAGAACGGCGACCGCTATCGCACCCTGGGCATCGACTATCACGATGGTCTGCGCTACCCGCACCTGGAACGGGTTGAGGGCACGCCGGCACGTCTGGATGACCTTTTGTCCCCGCGCAGCTGATGGGGCTGACACCCCCGGCCCCGCGTGGGCCGGGGGTGTGAGTAATAAAATGTCCGGAATGAAGGACTTATGCGCAATGCAGGTCCCGGGTTCCGGTAGTGGACATGGAACAAAATTACCCTATGGTGGCAACGCTAAATTTTTCTGGGCCAAATTTTTTGGTTCAAATTTTTTGACGCGGAACGCTTCCTGACGGTTGGCGTGAACAAACAGGGCCGGAACCGGGCTTAACGGTTTCGGGATGGGGCCTAAGCGTATCAGGAGGGGTTGGGGGCGGCCGGGAAACCCGGCTCCGCCCATCGAGGAAGGTCGAGGTTTTCCGATGCAGATTTTGAGTGCCCGGGCGAAGAAGCCGTCAATGCCCATCGGGGAGCAAATCCGCAAGCGTCGCAAGGACATGGGCCTGACGCTGCAGCAACTGGCCGATCGTTCCGGCCTGTCGGCCCCGTTCATCAGCCAGGCCGAACGCAACCTCAGCGTTCCGTCGCTGGTGTCCTTGCTGGCGCTGGCCGAGGCGCTGGAGGTTGACATCTCCTTCTTCATGCAGGTGCCCAACACCGGCACCATCGTCCATCGCGCGGCCAAGCCCAACGTCATCGAGGTCGACAGCCCCGTCCAGTACATCGACCTGGCGTCGGACCTGGATGACCGCAAGCTGGACATCATCCTGATGCGGATTCCGCCGGGGCACGTCTTCCCCGTGGACACCCGCAACGGGGAGCATTTCCGCTACGTGCTGTCCGGGGAACTGTACGCCACCGCCGGCAACACCCGCACCACGCTGAAGGCCGGCGACAGCATGCATTTTGACGCCCGCATGAAGCACACGGTGGAAAATCGCACCGAGGAAGAGGCCGTGCTGCTGTACGTGGGCACGCCCAGCGTTTTCAAGAAAGCTGTGCGCGCGAAGTAGGAAATTCCGCTTCCAACGCGAACCGCAGAATATTCGAAACTGGCGGCGGGTTCTTTCGGTCATTTTCACCAACGATCCCGCCTTGGTCCCGCGCATGCCGGCAGGGTAGGGTAAGGCCCGTCAGCATCAGTGGGCCGCGGGCGGCAATGTCGCCCGCGGCGCTTCAAAGAAAGACGGGACATGGTGGCAGCGCGTCCGGAGGACGATGGATCCGGCTGGGAATTCTGGGTGGATCGCGGCGGCACCTTCACCGACGTGGTGGCCCGCCGGCCGGATGGCCGGTTGCTGACCGCCAAGCTGCTGTCCGAAAACCCGGAACACTATGCCGACGCCGCCGTGGCCGGCATCGGCCGGCTGCTGGCCGACAACGTCGATTTCCCCGCCGACATCGATGCCGTGAAGATCGGCACCACCGTCGCCACCAACGCCCTGCTGGAGCGTAAGGGCGAACCGCTGGTGCTGGCCATCACCCGGGGCCATGCCGATGCGTTGCGTATTGGCTATCAGGCGCGCCCCCGCCTGTTCGACCGCCACATCCGCCTGGCCGATGCCCTCTACAGCCGCGTGGTGGAGGTGGTGGAGCGGGTGGACGCCGAAGGCGCCATCCTGACCCCGCTGGACGAGGACGCCACCCGCCGCGACCTGCGGGCGGCCTATGACGCCGGGTTCCGCGCCGTCGCCATCGTGCTGATGCACGGCTACCGCTTCGACGCGCATGAGCTGCGGGTGGCGGCCATCGCCCGGGCCATCGGCTACACCCAGGTGTCGGTCAGCCATGAGACCGGCCGCCTGATCAAGCTGGTGCGCCGGGGCGATACCACGGTGGTGGACGCCTATCTGTCGCCGGTGCTGCGCCGCTATGTCGGCCAGGTGTCCGGCGCGTTGCATGAGAACAAGGGGGACGCCCGGCTGCTGTTCATGCAGTCCAACGGCGGGTTGGTCGATGCCCGGGTGTTCCAGGGCAAGGACGCCGTGCTGTCCGGCCCCGCCGGCGGCATCGTCGGCATGGTCAGCACGGCGGTGGAGGCCGGGTTCGACCGGGTCATCGGCTTCGATATGGGCGGCACCTCCACCGACGTCTCGCACTACGCCGGCACGTACGAGCGCACGTACGAGACCATGGTGGCCGGCGTGCGCCTGTGCGCGCCCATGATGAACATCCACACCGTGGCTGCCGGTGGCGGCAGCGTCTGCTCCTTCGATGGCGCCCGCTTCCGCGTCGGTCCGGACTCGGCCGGCGCCGTGCCCGGGCCTGCCTGCTATCGCCGGGGCGGGCCGCTAGCCGTCACCGACTGCAACCTGATGCTGGGCAAGATCCAGCCGGCCTTCTTCCCCCATGTCTTCGGCGCCGGCGCCGACCAGCCGCTGGACCTGGGCGCTGTCGAGGCCCGCTTTGCCGCGCTGGCCGACCAGGTCAGGGCGGCGACGGGTGAGGTGCGCACGCCGCACCAGCTGGCGGAAGGCTTCATCACCATCGCGGTGGAGAAGATGGCCAAGGCCATCAAGGAAATCTCCGTCCAGCGCGGCTATGACGTGGCGCAATACACGTTGGCCTGCTTCGGTGGTGCCGGGGGGCAGCACGCCTGCCTGGTGGCCGATGCGCTGGGCATGAGGCGGGTGATGATCCACCCCCTCGCCGGCGTCCTGTCGGCCTATGGCATGGGCCTGGCCGACCTGCGCGTCATCCGCGACCGCACGGTGGAACAGCCACTGTCGGCCAGCCTGGACTTGGCGGGTCCGGCCGAGACGCTGGCGCAAGAGGCGCGCGCCGCCCTGGCCGCGCAGGAGGTGCCGGTGGCGGGCGTGGCGGTGGAACTGACCGCCCGTTTGAAATACGCTGGCACCGACACCAGCCTGACCGTGCCCTTCGGTGATGCCTTGGCGCTGGCCGAGGCCTTCGCCGAGGCGCACCAGCGCCGCTTCGGCTTCACCGCGCCGGGCAAGACCGTGGTGGTCGAGGCCCTGGCCGCCGAGGCCATCGGGCGCCCGGCCCGGGGGGCGGCCCTCTCGGCGGGCATCGCCGGCGCCGCCGGCGCCCTCCCGCCCCTGGCGACCGTGCCCACCTATATGGCGGGCGCCGTGGCCGACACCCCGGTCTATGATCGCGCCCACCTGGCGCCGGGGCACGAGGTCGATGGCCCGGCCCTGATCCGCGAGGCCACGGCCACCACGGTGATCGAGCCCGGCTGGCGCGCCCGGGTGGACGGCCACGCCAACTTGGTCCTGGAACGGGTGGTGGCGCTGGCGCCCCGTACCGCCATCGGCACCACGGTGGATCCGGTGATGCTGGAGGTCTTCAACAACCTGTTCATGGCGGTGGCGGAGCAGATGGGCTACGCCCTGCAGAACACCGCCTACTCGGTCAACATCAAGGAGCGGCTGGATTTCTCCTGCGCCCTGTTCGACCGGAACGGCGGCCTGATCGCCAACGCCCCGCACATGCCCGTCCACCTGGGCTCCATGGGTGACAGCGTGCGCGCGATCGTGGAGGCGCGGGCGCGCGACGGCCGGGGCATGCGGCCCGGCGACGTCTACATGCTGAACGCGCCCTACAATGGCGGCACCCACCTGCCCGACGTCACCGTGGTCATGCCGGTGTTCGACACCGATGGCAGCCTGCTGGTCTTCGTCGCCGCGCGCGGCCACCAAGGTGACATCGGTGGCATCACCCCCGGTTCCATGCCGCCCAACAGCCGCACCGTTGAAGACGAGGGCGTCCTGATCGACAATTTCCTGCTGGTGGAAGGCGGGCGGTTCCGGGAGGCGGAGACCCGGGCCCTGCTGGCCGGCGGCCGTTACCCCGCCCGCAATCCCGACCAGAACATCGGCGACCTGCGCGCCCAGGTGGCCGCCTGCGCCAAGGGGGCGGACGAGATGGCGGCCATGGTGCGACAGTTCGGCCGCGCCGTGGTCGAGGCCTACATGGCCCACATGCAGGACAACGCCGAGGAGGCGGTGCGGCGGGTCATCGACGTTTTGCGCGACGGCGCCTTCACCTATGAGATGGACAACGGCGCCGTCATCCAGGTGGCCGTCACCGTCGATCGCGCCGCCCGTCAGGCGGTGGTGGACTTCACCGGTACCAGCGCGCAATTGGAAACCAACTTCAACGCGCCGCTGTCCGTCTGCCGCGCCGCCGTGCTCTATGTCTTCCGCACCCTGGTGGATGATGAGATCCCGATGAACGAGGGCTGCCTCAAGCCCATCGTGCTGAAGGTGCCGGCCGGTTGCCTGCTGAATCCGGCCTATCCGGCGGCGGTGGTGGCCGGCAATGTGGAAACCAGCCAGGTGGTGGTGGATGCCCTGTACGGCGCCCTGGGCGTCATGGCCGGCGCCCAGGGCACCATGAACAACTTCACCTTCGGCGATGATGCCCGCCAGTATTACGAGACCATTTGCGGCGGGTCCGGTGCCGGACCCGATTTCGACGGCACCAGTGCGGTGCAGACCCACATGACCAACAGCCGCCTCACTGATCCCGAGGTGATGGAGGTGCGCTATCCCGTGCTGGTGGAACGCTTCGCCATCCGCCGGGGCTCCGGCGGGGCGGGGCGCCACCGGGGCGGGGACGGGGTGGAGCGCCTGATCCGCTTCCGCGCCCCCATGACCGCCGCCATCCTCTCCAACCGCCGCCGCGTGCCGCCATTCGGCCTCGCCGGTGGTGACCCCGGGGCGCAGGGCGTGACGGAGGTGCACCGCGCCGACGGCGGCGTCCAGGTGCTGGCCGCCACCGATACGGTGGAGATGAACCCGGGCGACGCCATCCTGGTGAAGACACCGGGTGGCGGGGGCTTCGGCCCGGTGGGCGAGGGCGGCGCCTGATGCTCAGCCTGGTCGGCATCGCCATTGTCGCCGCCGGTTTCGCCGCCCGCCTGAACCCGCTCTTGGTCGCGGTGGCGGCGGCCTTCGGCACTGGTCTGGCGGCCGGCATGGGCGTCCTTGAAATCGTGTCGGCCTTCGGCCGGCTGTTCAACGGCAACCGCTATATCTGCCTGGTCTATCTTTTCCTGCCCCTGATCGGCTTGCTGGAACGGCTGGGCATCCAGGTGCAGGCCCAGCGCCTGATCGGCGGGCTGAAAGCCGCCACGGTGGGCCGCACCTACCTGGTGTTCTTCGTCCTGCGCCAGGTATTGGCCGCCCTGGGCGCCAAGGATCTCAGCGGCCATGCCCAGATGGTGCGCCCCGTCCTGGCCCCGATGGGCGAGGCCGTGGCGGCGGAGACGCTGGGCCGTCCCCTGGCGCCTGAGGAACGGACCTTGGTCCGCGCCCACGCGGCGGCGGCTGAGAACATCGCCCTGTTCTTCAGCGAGGATATCTTCGTCGCCATCGGCTCCGTCATCCTGATCAAGGGCTATCTGGCGGCCAACGGCATCGAGGTCAGCCCGCTGGACGTGTCGGTCTGGGCCATCCCCACCGCCCTGGTCGCCGTCGTCGTCCATGGCGCCCGCCTGCTGTTGCTGGACCGCCGCCTGATGGCCGCCAAGGGGGGACGGTCATGATCGGCATCACCCTGGCCTACGACCTGGCCGGCCTGATGTTCGCCGCCGCCGCCTGGCGCGCGGCGCGGGATGCTGGCAACCCCCGGCGCCTGGGTGCTGGCCTGTTCTGGGCCCTGCTGGCGCTCAGCTTCCTGGCCGGCGACCATCTGGGGGACCTGGGCAACGGCGTTCTGGTGCTGGCGCTGGCGGCCCTGGGCGGCTTCGGGCTGATGGGCCGGGGGACGGAGGCGGAGGCGCCGCGGGCGGAGCGTGAAGCCCAGGCCCGGCGCTGGGGCTACTGGCTGTTCCCGCTGCTGTTCCTGCCGCCGGTGGTGGCGCTTGCCGGTACCCTCTGGGGACCGGATCTCACCTGGGGTGGCCGGCCGCTGGTGGATCCCCGGCAGGGCACGCTGATCTGGCTGTCCCTCGGCATCGTCGCCGTGCTGGTGGTGGCCATCATCCTCACCCGCCAGCGTGCGGCCGCGCCCCTGCGCGACGCCCGGCGCCTGTTGGAGCTGGTGGGGTGGGCCGTCATTCTGCCCCAGGTGCTGGCGGCGTTGGGTGGGCTCTTCGCCCTGGCCAAGGTGGGTGACGCCGTGGCCGTGCTGGTGGGCCAATACCTGACCCTGGACCACCGCTTCCCCCTGGTCTGCGCCTATACCGGGGGCATGGCCCTGCTGACCGCCCTGATGGGCAACGCGTTTGCGGCCTTCCCGGTCATGACCTCGGGCATCGCCCTGCCGCTGCTGGTGGGGCGCTTCGGCGGCGACCCGGCCGTCATCTCCGCCATCGGCATGCTGTCGGGCTTCTGCGGCACGCTGATGACACCCATGGCCGCCAACTTCAACATTGTGCCGGCGGCCCTGCTGGAACTGCCCGACCGCAACGCCGTCATCCGGGTGCAGGTGCCGACCGCCCTGCTGGTCCTGGCGGCCAACACCCTGCTGATCCAAGTCCTGGGGTTTCCCAAATGACCGAGTCCCTTCACGCCGGAATCTTCCCCGGCCTTGACGAGTCCCATGCCGTCCGCTTCGCCGAGATCGCCCTGGGCCACGTCACCCGCGAATATCCCAACGTCATCACCCACACCCTGAATGGGCCGGCGGACGCGCGGACGCCACGGGACATGCACCCCATCTTCTTCGGCAGCCTGGACTGGCATTCCTGCGTGCACGGCCATTGGCTGCTGGCCCGCATCCTGCGGCTTTACCCGGACAGCGCGGTGGCGGGCCGCATCCGGGCCTTGTTCGCCGACAGCTACACGCCGGAAAAGGTCGCTGGCGAGCTGGCCTATTTCCAGCGGCCCAACACCGGCACGTTCGAGCGGCCCTATGGCTGGGCCTGGTATCTGCTGTTGGCCGCTGAACTGCGCCGCACCGGCATGGGGGCGGTGGGTGTGGCCTGGGCCGCCGCGCTGGCGCCCCTGACGGCGGAGATCGTGGGGCGGCTTAAGGACTATTTGCCCAAGGCCACCTACCCCGTGCGCACCGGCCTGCATATCAACACCGCCTTCGCCCTGACCCTGGCCATGGCCTATGCCCGACGCCGGGGGGATGAGGGCCTGGCGGATCTGATCACCCATACCGCCCGCGCCTGGCATGGTGACGATGCCGATGCCCAGGTGTGGGAACCGTCGGGCACCGACTTCCTGTCCCCGGTGCTGACCTCCGCCGCCTGCATGGCCGCCGTTTTGCCCCGGGACGAGTTCCGTGCCTGGTTCGCCCGCCTGCTGCCCGGCGTGGCGGCCGGAATGCCCGAGACGCTGTTCATCCCCGCCACGGTCAGCGATCGCAGCGACGGCACCATCGCCCACCTGGACGGCCTGAACCTCAGCCGCGCCTGGTGCTGGCGCGCCATCGCCGCCCAGCTGGATCCGGACGATCCGGCCACCGCGCAGGCGCTGGCTGCGGCTGAAACGCATCTGGCCGACGCCTTGCCGCACCTGGGCGGGGACTATATGGGCGAACATTGGCTGGCCAGCTTCGCGGTGCTGGCGGTGGACGGGGTGTGAGGGGGCGGACCATGGCGGACAGGATCATTTTGCTGGACGGCGGCATGGGCCGCGAATTGCAGCGCATGGGGGCGCCCTTCCGCCAGCCGGAATGGTCGGCCCTGGCGCTGATCGAGGCGCCGGATTATGTGGGCCGCGCCCACGCCGCCTTCCTGGAGGCGGGCGCCGACATCGTCACCACCAACAGCTACGCCCTGGTGCCCTTCCACATTGGGGAGGCGCGTTTCGCCCGTGAGGCGCGGGACTTGGCGTCCCTCGCCGGCCGGCTGGCGAGGCAGGCGGCCGATGCGAAGGCCGGCGCCCGCGTCGCGGGTTCCCTGCCACCGCTGTTCGGATCCTATCAGGCGCGCCTGTTCGACGCGGCGCGGGCCCAGGATCTGTTGGCGCCGCTGGTGCAGGGTCTCGGTCCCCATGTCGACCTGTGGCTGGCGGAGACGCAAAGCGCCGTGGCCGAGGTGCGCGCCGTGCGCGCGGCCCTGGGCGCCGACGCCCGGCCGCTGTGGCTGTCCTTCACCCTGGAGGATGAGGCCGCCGACGCCACGACCGCCCCGCGACTGCGCGGGGGGGAGGCCGTGGCGGCGGCCACGACGGCGGCGCTGGAGCTGGGGGCGGCCGGCCTGCTGTTCAACTGCAGCCAGCCCGAGGTCATGGGGCCAGCGCTGGCCGCGGCCCAGGGGGCGGCCGGCGTGGCGCCCCTGCCGCTGGGCGTCTACGCCAACGCCTTCCCGCCGCAGCCCAAGAATGCGGCGGCCAACGATGGCCTGGACGAGTTGCGGGCCGATCTGACGCCCGCCACCTATCTGGATTGGGCGCGACGCTGGGTGGACGCGGGCGCCACCATCGTCGGCGGGTGCTGCGGCATCGGCCCCGATCATATCCGCGCCCTGGCTGGCGCCCTGCGGTGAGCGGGATGGCCGGCCCAGCCGGGCGCCGCCTGGTGGGCGGCACGGCGCCATGGGCCTTCATCCTCATCTGGTCCACGGGCTTCCTGGTGGCGCGGGCGGTGGTGCCCTACGCCGATGTGCAGCTGTTCCTGGTGGCGCGCTTTGCCTTGACGGCGGCGGTCTTCACCGGTGCCGCGCTGTCCATGGGGGTCGCCTGGCCCCGGGGCCGGCGGGTGGGGTTGCACCTGCTCGCCGGCGCCTTGATGCAGGGCGTCTATCTGGGCTTTTCCTACTGGGCCATCGCCCAGGGACTGGCGGCCGGCATCATGGCGCTGCTGGGCGCCTTGCAGCCTCTGTTCACCGCCCTGATCACCACCTGCGTGTTCGGTCAGCGGCAAAGCGCCCGTGCCTGGGCGGGCCTGGGCATCGGCTTCGCTGGTGTGGCCTGCGTGCTGGCGCCCAAGCTCGCCCTGCACGCGACCGACCCTGGGGCTGGCCCCGGGGCCGGCGGCCTTCCCCCGCTGGGGGCGGTCCTGGCCCTGTTCAGCGTGCTGGGCGTCACTGTCGGTACCCTGCTGCAGAAATCGTCCCTGGCGGGCGACGATCTGCGCCCGGCCGGCGTGTTGCAGAACCTGGGCGCCACCGCCGTGGTGGTCGTCCTGTTCCTGGCCGTCGGCACGCCGCATTGGGATCCGCACCCGGTGCTGTGGACGGCGCTGGCCTGGTCCGCCCTGGGGCCGTCGGTCATTGGTGTGTCGCTGCTGGTATGGATGGTGCGCCATGGCGGGGCGACCAAGGCCACGGCGCTGATCCTGCTGGTCCCGCCCCTGGCGGCGGTGGAGGCCTTCGCCATGTTCGGGGAGACGCTGACGCCGCTGCAACTGGCGGGCTTCGCCTTGGCGCTGGGCGGCGTCAGCCTGACGCGGCGGGGGTGACCGGGCGGGCGCCGGTCAGGGCCTTAGCCCCTGCAGCCAGTTGATCACCGCCGCTTCCAGCGCGATGCGGTGATCGGACCAGCCGTGGTCGGTGGCGGCGTGGCCGGTTGTGATCTTGGCGCCGCCGTGGGCGCGGATGCCGGCCACCAGGGCGTCGGTGTGGCTGGCCAGACCATCGTCGGAGGTCAGGGCCAGCAGGGGCGTGGCCGTCAGGCTGGGGGCCAGCGGCCCGGTGGCGAAGGCGTCGGCATGGGTCTCCAGGTCCTTGGCCATGCTTTCGGCGGTGACACCGGCCAGGGCCTCGCGGTTGTCATCCGTCAGGGCCACCAGCTTGTCATGCGGCAGGTGGGCGACGACACCCATGTCGCCCATGGAAACCAGGATCAGGCCGGCCAGCTTGCCGTCCTTGGCCGCGGCCTGGGTGGCGGCCCAGGCGCCCATGCTGTGCCCGGCGATGACCAGGTGCTGGGTGTCGATGCCCAGGTCCTGCGCGTGGGCGGGGTCGCGCAAATAGGCCAGGGCGGCGATCGCGTCCTCCGGATTGTTGGCGAAGCGGAAGCTGCCCGGGCTGCCCCAGGAACCCCGGTAGTTCATGGTCACCACGTTCCAGCCGGCGCGGCGCACCGCCTGGGCCAGATCCAGGTTCTTCTCGTTGCCGGGCAGGCCGTGCAGCAGCAGCAGGGTGGGGTGGGGGCCGGCGCCCGCCGCCAGATAGGCCACGCCGTTGATCTCCACCGGGTGGCCGCTGCGGGCGCCCGTGGGAATATGCAGCACCGCCATGCGGGCGGGATGCTGGGGGTCGGGGGCGGGGTCGGCGCCGATGGCCGCCGGGATGGTCTGCGTCGTCAGATCCACCGTGCCGGCGGGCGCTTTCGCCCAAGCGGGCGGGCACAGGGCGATGGCCGCCGCCAGGGCGGCGATGGCGAAGGGATGCCGACGCATGGTTGTTGAAGTCCCCCGATGTTTCCTCCGCATATCCTGGCGTATCGCGGGGCGGCGGGGAATCAGGAACTTCGGTTCCGAATCGCGGACAAAAAAGAAGCCGGGGCGACGCGCGCCCCGGCTTGGGGAGATAAGACCCTGGGAACGGGAGGGTTCTCACAGGGCCATCGGGTAACCCCTGCCGGACCATGAGCGGGCCTCTGCAGGACTTGCCAGATGCGATGTGCCGGCAGGGCCGGCGAAACTCGGGCGATGGTGAAAACCGGAGGTGGACCGGCGCTGGCCGGACCGGCGAACCCCGGAGGGATCGCGGCATCTTCGGGGGTTCCGTCCCATCGTGGTCGATCGATCCCGTAGGACCGTTCGCTTGGGATAAATAATATTTATGTCCCATTCGGTCGTCAAGCGACTTTTGTTAGCGGTAACAAATTTAAATGGCGTTACATGAAACCGGGTCCACCGGCCGGATGAGGTGGCGGACGCCTACTTGGGTAGGCAACGGCCGCCGGGCGATGGCGGCGCCTGTGCCAATTTTCGCCAACCGGCCCGCCCGGATATGGGTATTCGCGCACAGCCAGGGCGCGCACTTGCGCCTTTATCACCTGGCCGCCCCCCCGGATACTGACGCCCTTCGCCGCCCCCACCCCAGCGCCCCGGGCCAGTGCCCCGGGGGCGCCGCCTTTCCCGCTGGCTTCCCAGGCGGGGGAGGGGAAGGATGGGGAGGCGAAGCATGATTGAACAGGAGCGATCGTTCCCATGAGCACCGATACCCAGACCCTGACCCCCTGCCTGGATCCGTACGCCCTCGCGGCCGAGCTGTCGGGCCGGCACCTGATCGGCGGTCGGCTGGTGGCGGCCGCCTCGGGCAAGACGTTCGATGTCGTCAATCCGGCCAAGGGTGAGGTCATGGGGCGTGCCGCCTATGGCGAGACGGCGGACGTGGATGCCGCCGTGGCCGCCGCCGTGCAGGCCGGCCTGGCGTGGAAGGCGCTGCCGGCGCGGGAACGGGGGCGCCTGGTCGCGGAATGCGGTCGCCTGCTGACGGCGCATACCGAGGAGTTGGCCCGCCTGGTGGCGCTGGAGACGGGCAAGGCCCTGCGCACCGAAAGCCGGGTCGAGGCCGGGGTGCTGGCCGACGCCTTCACCTTCTTCGGCGGCCTGGGCGGCGAGTTGAAGGGCGAGACCGTGCCCTTCAATCCCCAGATCCTGACGCTGACGGTGCGCGAGCCGCTGGGCGTGGTCGGCGCCATCATCCCCTGGAACGTGCCCATGATGCTGATGGCGCTGAAGATCGCGCCGGCGCTGGTGGCGGGTAACACCGTGGTGGTGAAGTCGGCGGAGGAGGCGCCGTTCGCCGTGCTGCGCGCCTGCCAGATCATGGCCCGGGTGCTGCCCGCCGGCGTGCTGAACATCCTATCCGGCTTCGGTCCCGAGTGCGGCGCGCCGTTGGTGGCACATCCCAAGGTGGCCAAGGTCACCTTCACCGGCTCGGTCGAGACCGGCCGCATCGTCAGCCGGGCCGCCGCCGACAAGCTGATCCCCGTGACCTTGGAACTGGGCGGCAAGAGCCCGATGATCGTCATGGGCGATGCCGACCTCGATCGCGCGGTGGCGGGCGCCATCACCGGCATGCGCTTCACCCGCCAGGGGCAGAGCTGCACCGCCGCCAGCCGCATCTTCGTGCATGACAGCCTGCATGACGCCTTCGTCGCCGCGCTGAAGGCCAAGGTGGACGCCATGGTCATGGGCGACCCGCTGGATGAGAAGACGGACATCGGCACCATCGTCTCACCGCAGCAGTTCGACCGGGTGCGGGGCTACATCGCCGAGGGCAAGCGCACGGCCGGCGCCACGGCGCACGAATGCTCGGCCCTGCCCACCGATCCGGCCCTGGCCCAGGGCCTCTATGTCCGCCCGGTCATCTTCACCGGCATGACCAATGACAGCCGGCTGGCGCGGGAGGAGATTTTCGGCCCCGTCACCTGCGTCATCCGCTTCACGGACTATGAGGATGTGATCAATCAGGCCAACGACAGCGAATTCGGCTTGGCCGCCACCATCTGGACCAGGGATCTCAAGACGGCGCTGGACGCCACCCATCGCTTGCAGGCCGGCCTGGTGCAGGTGAACCAGAATCTGGTGGTGCAGCCCAACCTGTCCTACGGCGGCGTCAAGTCCTCCGGCCTGGGTAAGGAGGCGACCCTGGAGGCCATGCTGGAGCACTTCACCCACAAGAAGACCATCATGCTGAACATGGCGTGACCCAGGCTGATCCAAGAACAAGAACCGGGAGGAAATGACCATGGACTTCGGCTTGACGGAGGAGCAGGCGGCGTTCCGCGACATGGCGCGGGGCTTCGCCGCCGAGCACCTGGCGCCCCACGCCGCCGAGTGGGATGAGAAGGAGATCTTCCCCCTCGACGCCCTGCGCGCGGCGGCGGCCCTGGGCATGGGCGGCCTCTATTGCGGGGAGGAGCATGGCGGCTCCGGCCTGACCCGCCTGGACGCCGCACTGCTGTTCGAGGAACTGTCGGCCGGCTGTGTCGCCACCGCCGCCTTCCTGTCCATCCACAACATGGCGGCCTGGATGATCGATCGTTTCGGTAACGATACGGTTAGGGCGCGCTACCTGCCCGGCCTCATGACCATGGATCTGGTGGCCAGCTATTGCCTGACGGAGCCGGGCTCCGGCTCCGACGCTGCGGCCTTGCGCACCAAGGCGGTGCGCGAGGGCGACCACTATGTGCTGAACGGGTCCAAGGCCTTCATCTCCGGTGCCGGCATATCGGACCTGTACGTCGTCATGGTGCGCACCGGCGGGCCCGGCCCCAAGGGCATCTCGGCCTTGGTGGTGGAGAAGGGGACGCCGGGCCTCAGCTTCGGCAAGAAGGAAAAGAAGATGGGCTGGAACTGCCAGCCCACGGCCCAGGTGATCTTCGAGGACGCCCGCGTCCCGGTGGACAACCGGCTGGGGGAGGAGGGGGCGGGCTTCGGCATCGCCATGAAGGGCCTGGACGGCGGCCGCATCAACATCGCCTCCTGCTCGCTGGGTGGCGCCCGCGCCTGCCTGGAGCTCGCCACCCGCTATATGGGCGAGCGCGAGGCCTTCGGCCGCAAGCTGGCGGATTTCCAGGCCCTGCAATTCCGCCTGGCCGACATGGCGACGGAGTTGGAGGCCGCGCGGCTGATGGTGCATCGCGCCGCCGCCGCCCTGGATGCGGGCGACGCGGAGGCCACCACCTGGTGCGCCATGGCCAAGCGCTTCGCCACCGACGTCGGATTCCAGGTCTGTAACGAGGCGCTGCAACTGCATGGCGGCTACGGCTATATCCGCGAATACCCGCTGGAACGCTTCGTCCGCGACGTCCGGGTGCACCAGATCCTGGAAGGCACCAATGAGATCATGCGCCTGATCATCGCCCGCCGCCTGCTGGCCAAGGTCTGGAAATAATCATTACGGGAGAGAAACGATATGAGCCGTATCGCGTTCATCGGTTTGGGCAACATGGGCCTGCCCATGGCCCGCAACCTGCTGAAGGCAGGGCACACCGTCGTCGGCTTCGATCTGGCGCCGCAGTCGCTGGCGGCCCTGGCCGAGGCCGGCGGCACCATCGCTGGTTCGGTCGGCGACGCCGCCCAGGGGGCGGAGGTGGTGGTGACCATGCTGCCCGCCGGCCGGCATGTGCGGAGCGTCTATGAGGATGCGGGCAACGTGTTCGACAATGCCGTCCCGGGTGCGCTGCTGATCGACAGTTCCACCATCGATGTCGACAGCGCCCGCGCCGTGGCCGCCGCCGCCGCCGGCCGTGGCTTCGTCCTGGTGGACGCCCCGGTCTCCGGCGGCACCGGTGGTGCCGCCGCCGGCACGCTCACCTTCATGGTCGGCGGCACGGATGAGGCGGTGGAGCGGGCGCGCCCTTACCTGGCGCAGATGGGCAAGACCGTGGTGCACACCGGTGGCCCCGGCACCGGCCAGGCGGCCAAGATCTGCAACAACATGATCCTGGGCATCTCCATGATCGCCGTGTCGGAGGCCTTCACCCTGGCCGACAAGCTGGGGCTGGACCGGCAGAAGCTGTTCGACGTCAGCTCCACCTCATCGGGCCAGTGCTGGTCCTTGACCACCTACTGCCCCGTCCCCGGCCCCGTGCCGACCTCCCCCGCCAACCGCGATTACGCGCCGGGCTTCGCCGTCGACATGATGCTGAAGGACCTGAAGCTGGCCCAGGCCGCCGCTGCGTCCAGCGGTGCGGCCACGCCGCTCGGCGCCAACGCCGCCGCGCTGTATGCGCTGTTCTCCGCCGCCGGCAATGGCCACCTGGACTTCTCGGCCATCGTCAAGATGCTGGGTGGCGGCAAATGACAGGGTCCCGGCGGCACCGCGCCAGGTGCCGCCGGGTGCCGTTCATCGCTGGCGCAGGGCGCTCAATTCAGGGATCCGCGTCTGGGAATAGGCATAGTCTTCGGGGATGCCGATGTCGATGAAATCACCGCGCACGGGGACGGCGGCAACCGCCAACTCCGCCAGGCGCGGCTGCAGGAAGTCGGTCTCGATGGAGAATCGGTCCGGCAGGGACCAGCGGTCCAGCAAGGCCCGCCGGAACAGATAGGCGCCGGCGTTGACGGCACCCGGGCGCCCGGGCGCCTTTTCCCGGAAACCGGCCAGCCGGCCGCCCGCGATGTCGACCAAGCCGTAGCGGCCACAGTCGGCGACGTGACAGACGGCCATGGCCATGTCGGTGGCCGGGTCGGCCAGGGCGTCCTCCATGGCGGCGGCCGGCAGGTCGAAGTAGGTGTCGCCATTCAGCGCGAAGAAGGTGTCGCCCTCGACCAGCCGGGCGGCTTGCCAGATGGCCCCACCGGTGCCCAGGGCGGTCTCCTCCACGGCATAGCGGATGGCCATGCCGGCGAAGCTGTCGCCGTACATGGCCGTCACCTTGTCGTGCATGTAGCCCACGGCCAGCACGATCCGGGAGAAGCCTTGGTCGGCCAGCTGTTCCAGCTGCCAGGTGAGGAAGGGCCGGCCGGCCACCTCGGCCAGCGACTTGGGAAGATCGCTGACCACGGCCCGCAGGCGGGTGCCGAGGCCACCCGCCAGGATCACCGCTTCACGCGTCATGCGGGGGCGCCAGTCTTGGGGAAGATGCGCTGCTCGATCAGGCCGCAGATCATATGGCCCAGGGCCTCGTGCCCCTCTTGGATGCGCGGCGTGTGGGTGGAGGGGATGCGCAGGCATTGGTCGCACAGCGCCAGCATGTCGCCGCCGGTGGCGCCGGTGAAGCCCACGGTCTTGACCCCCCGCTCCTTACAGGCGGTGAGCGCACGGAGGATGTTCTTGGAGCGGCCCGAGGTGGAGAGGGCGAAAAACACATCGCCTTCGCGACCCAGCGCCTCGATCTGCCGGGCGAAGCTGTAATCGTAGCCGTAGTCGTTGCCGATCGCCGTCAGGATGGACGTGTCGGTGGTCAGCGCGATGGCGGCCAGACCCGGCCGGTCATAGTTGAAGCGGCTGACCAGCTCGCCCGCCCAGTGCTGCGCGTCGGCGGCGCTGCCGCCGTTGCCGGCGAACAGGATCTTGTTGCCGGCCTGCAAGGCGGCGACGCTCAGCTCCACGACGTCGGTGACACGCTGGCACAGGTCATTGTCGGCCTGCATGGCCTGCAATACCTGGATGGTGGCCCCCAGTTCCCCCTTGATCGCCTCGATCATCACACTCTCCACGCCTTTGCCCCTTCGGAAGTGAAATAACAAGCCGCCGCCGTGCCGCCGAAGCTTTCCAATGCCCGGATCACCTTTTGCCGGCATTCAGGAGGCGCCAGGAAGAACATGAAGCCCCCGCCGCCCGCGCCCGACATCTTGCCCGCGAAAGCCCCCGCCTCCCGCGCCGCCTGGTCGACGGCATCGATGTTGGAATTGGAGATGGACTTGGCGCTGCGCTTCTTGGCCTCCCAGCCTGCCTGCAAGGCCCGACCCAGCGCCGGAATGTCGCCGCGCAACAGGTGCTCCTTCATGGCCACGGCTTCCCGCCGCAGTGCGTGCATCGCCTCGATGGACGATTGCTTGCCGCTTTCGACGTTGCTGACCTGCTCGGCGATGATGTTGGCCGATTCGCGGGAGACACCGGTAAAGTATAGCACCAACGACGATTCGAGTTCGCTGATGATCCAGTCCTTGATCCGCAGCGGGTTCACGATGACCCGGTCCTCGGCGTAGAATTCCATGAAATTGAATCCGCCGAACGTGGCGGCATACTGATCCTGCTTGCCGCCCTTCAGGCCCAGATCCTTGCGCTCGATGATATAGGCCAAGTGGGCGACGTCATATTCGCCCAGTGGCAGGGCGAAGGCTTCGACGAAGGCTTGCACCATCGTCACCACCAGGGTTGACGATGATCCCAAACCGGAGCCAGCCACCGCGTCCGAACTGGTACGCAGCCTCAGCGCGACGGGAGCACCCCCCAGGTAATCGGCGACGATGCGGTTGTAGACCGCCTTGTGCAGGTCCAGCTTGCCGTCCGGTGCCAGGTAAGGGAGGGCATCGTAGGTGGTGGTCTCATCCCGGTCCAGCGCCTCGAAGACGATCTTGCCGTCACCCGTCATTTCCAGCGTCGCATAAGAGAACTTGGAAATGGTGACATTTAAGATCGCGCCGGTGTGCAGGTCACAATACGGTGATACGTCCGTGCCACCGCCGGCTAGGCCTAAACGCAGGGGTGCGCGCGCGCGCACCAAGGTGCCAATTCTAGGCTGATGGCGAGTCGTAAACATGGTGCCCCCTTATCCACGACAGATGAATATTTCGATTCTATGGCTCTATAACGGAAAGGCAATACTATGCCGACGCTATGTGTCGGCCGCCCCTTGGAAAGAATTTACCAGACCCGTCGCTCATACCCCATCGCGATGGCAAACGCACCCGAAGAATAAACAATTCGATGCATCCGTTCTCGTCACGCATGGGGCACCGCTTGGGTGTGGGGGGCATCATCTTATCTTTCCTGACGGGCGGCCGCTCAAAAATGACTGGTATAGACAGTATGGTTGACCCCATGATAAGGGGACGATAATACGCCCAAGGATGGCGTAGGTGTTTGGCCGCCCATTATGCCAACGAGATGTAATTCGGGTGCGCTGGCCGCTCGGGTGTCAAGAAACAAATTCATTAATGTCAAAATGATTGGACTGTACTGATGGCGATCGGACAAGATTCTATTGGTTATGACATTTCCTCCGCGCAGGATTCGTCGCCGAAAATAGCGAAGTCTGATCCCGCCCGGTCGCCGTCGTCCGCCATCGGCAACAGATCGGCATTCAGATTCCCCGAGCCCAAAGCCGCCATGGAGTTCACGGGCGAGCGCTACGTGTCCGGGCTTGTGGGTGATATCCAGCACGAGCACTATCACCGATATCTTTTCGCCCTGTCCTTTTGCGCGGGCAAGGACGTGTTGGATGTCGCCAGTGGCGAGGGCTATGGCAGTTCGGTCCTGGGCCAGGTGGCGCGGACGGTCATCGGGGTTGACATCGATCAGCAGTCGGTGGATTTCGCCAATCTCAATTACCTGACGGAACGCGTGTCCTACCGCCAGGGTGACGCCGCCGCGCTGCCTATCGGCGACCAATCGGTGGACGTCGTCGTTAGTTTTGAGACGCTGGAACACTTCACGGCGCAGGAAGCGTTCCTGGCGGAGGTCAGCCGTGTGTTGCGCCCGGACGGGGTTTTGGTGATTTCATCGCCAAATCGCGACGTCTACACCGATCAGCACGATCATCACAATCCATTCCACTTCCGCGAGCTTAACCGGCAGGAACTACTCGATCTTCTTGGGTCCGTATTTCCTCAGGTCGCGCTGTTCGAACAGCGTTCGCTCTGGGGTTCGGTGATCCTGGCGGAAGAGGGGATGGCTCCCACCCAGGTCGAAGGCTTCGAAACCCGGGACGGGACGCTTTTCCGCCGCACAGTCGGTGTCCCCAGCACGCCTTACTTCATCGCGGTCGCCGCCCAGAGGGCCATGCCGCCGCTATCCCACAGCGTCATGCATTCGCCCAGCCACTTCTTCGCGCTGGACCGGGCGCGAATGGACGCTGAGGAGCAACTGGCCATTGCTCGCCAAGAGATTGCGCGGCTGGACGCGGAAAACGCCGAAATACGGCGGACTGACCAGGCCGAGATTGAACGCCTGAACACTCATATCAGCGAGACCCAACTCTCCTCAGGTGAGGAGATTGAGCGTCTGAATGCGGAGCTGTCGGCTGTTCAACAGACTGGCCAAGCGGAAATCGACCGCCTGAACACCTATATTGGTGATCTCCACGCCTCGTATCAGATGGAGCTTGGCAAGCTAAACGCCGAGGTGACGGGGCTGAGGCAGGAGGTAGAGCGGCTGCACGCTGAACTTGCCGAAACGCGTACCTCGTCCCAGGCTGAAGTCGCCGATCTAAAAGCCCGCCTCTTGGGGGGCGAGCAGGAGGTAGAGCGGCTGCACGCTGAACTTGCAGAAACGCGTGCCTCGTCCCAGGCTGAAGTCGCCGATCTAAATGCCCGCCTCTTGGGGGGCGAGGAGGAGGTCGAGCGGTTGCGCGCTGAACTTGCCGAGTCGCATGCTCGAGTATCCTACCTCGGCACTGAAATCACCGCAAAGCAGCAAGAGATTGAGCGGCTAGAGGTCGACATTGATAAGCTGCAGATATCCTCTAGCGATGAAATACAGACACTGAAGGCCGAGTTGACGGCTGTCCAGCAGGCCAGCCAGGCCGAATTTGACCGGCTAAATACTCATATCGGTGATGTCCATACGTCCTACGGTGCTGAAGTCGCGCGTCTCAACGCTGACCTGGTGACCAGCCGGCAGGAGGTGGACCTGTTGAATGGTCGCGTGGATGATGAGCGGGTGTCCCACCAGGCGGAACTGGAATCCCGGCTGATCGATATCAGGCGTCTCAGCGCTGAATTGGCGGCCAGCCAGCAGAGCAGCCAAGCGGAGATCGATCGCCTGACCGCGGAAAACGAGGAGTTGCGGCAGGCCCATCAGCACCGCGTGGCGGAGTTGGAAAGGGAGATCGACGCGGCCGCCGCCGAAGTTCGGGCGGAACGGAGCCGCAGTGCTGCGGAGGTTGACGATATCAAGCAGGTCTTGGCGGTCACGCGACGTGACAGCCAGGAGGAGGTGCGCCGGCTACAGTCGCAACTCGCGGACGCTGGAGCGGCTCGTCAGGCGATGGCCGCCCAGCTCGCCGCCGCTTGGGACGCGGAAACGCGGCGCCTCGACCAACACTATGCGGATCGCCTGGTTGAAGAGGCGCGGCTGGAAAGCGCGCTCATCGACGCCATGTCCCATGAGCGCCAAGCCGTCGCTATGGCCCAGCGGCAAATCCATGAGATGTATCGTTCAAGTTCATGGCGCCTGACCTTGCCCCTGCGACTGGTCGGTCGACTGGCGAAGGGGGACATCAAGGGGTTGAGGCGTTTGTACGCTATCAAGAGGGGGCGGCTCGGTCCGCCGCTTGGTGGCGAGACGGCATCGGCGGTGGTGTATCAGCCCGATGCGGCGCTTCAGCGGCTTGAGGCCGATTTCCTGGAGGTGCGAAGCGCTCAGCGCCACGAAATAAGCCTCCTGCATGATGAATTGGCCGATTTGGTCGAGGCTCATGCCCTGGCTCTCGCTGAGCGGGATCGCTTGCGCATGGACAATGCGGCCCTTCACGAGGCGTTGGATAAGAACGGGGACGCGTTGGCACTGCGGCAGGCTGAAGCCGCGCGTTTGCAGGATGAGAATGCCGCCGCGCTGCACACCATCGCTGTTACGCAGGCAGAAAGAGCCACTCTGAGACATGAGGTGGTCACCAAAGCTGAAGAGTTGGTGCGCCAGCAGGCTGAAATCGCCCGCTTGCAAGATGAGAACGCCGCTGCGCGGAACGCTATCGCCGCGACACAAGTGGAAACATCCGGCCTGCGACATGAGCTGGTCACCAAGGTTGATGAGGTGTCTCGTCAACAAGCTGAGGTCGCACGCCTAACTGATATGTACGCGGCCGCGCAGCAATCCCTGGCCGCCCTGAAAACTCTTGTCCATTTGTCGAGCGTGGCCGCAGGTATCCGCCTGCCGGAAGCCGTCCAGCCGCTTGTCTCCGTCATCATTCCCACCTATGGCAAGGTCGACTATACGCTGCGGTGCTTGGAATCGATCATGAGGTTCCCGGCCGCGGCGCCGATAGAGGTCATCGTCATCGATGACGCCTCGGAGGATGAAGCCCTGCCGTATCTGCGCGGCATTCCAGGGCTGCGGTTCATAGAGAATACGGAGAACCTTGGTTTCATCGGCAATTGCAACAAGGCGGCCGCGGGCGCGCGGGGCAAATTCCTGCACTTCCTCAACAACGACACCGAAGTGTTGGATGGGTGGCTGGATCCGCTGTTGCGCACGTTCGAGCTGCATCCCGATGCGGCGATCGTGGGGTCGAAGCTGATCTATCCCGATGGCCGGCTTCAGGAAGCCGGGGGCATCATCTGGAAGGATGGTTCCGGCTGGAACTATGGTCGCAATGACGACCCTTCCCTGCCCAAGTACAACTACACCCGTGAGGTCGACTATTGTTCGGGCGCGTCGATCCTGGTGGACGCGGACTTCTTTCAGGCCATGGGCGGCTTCGACCCCGCCTACACGCCTGCGTATTGCGAGGATTCCGACCTGGCGTTCAAGGCGCGGGCCGCCGGTCTTAAGGTCTATTACCAGCCCCGCTCCACCGTGATCCATTATGAAGGGGTGTCCCACGGTACCGACACGGGCTCTGGCATCAAGGCCTACCAGGTCGCCAACCAGAAGCGCCTGCTGAAGGCCTGGGGGAGCACCCTGGAGAAGGAGAATCTTCCCAACGGCGAAAACGTCTTCCGCGCCCGTGAGCGCAGTTTCGACCGTAAGATTGTCCTGGTGATCGACCACTACCTGCCCGAGCCGGATCGCGATGCAGGGTCGCGGACATTGTTCGCTTTCCTGGAAGTTCTGCGTGAAGCCGGGTACGGCGTGAAGTTCCTGCCGGAAAACGGCTACCTCAGCCCGCGATACGCTCCCCCTCTGCAGGATATGGGGATCGAGATCCTTTACGGGGGCCTATCCACGGCCGAGGGCTTCGAAGGGTGGATGGCCGAAAATGGCGCGCAGCTTCATGCCGTCCTCACCAGCCGGCCGCCGACGACCTTGAAGTACCTGCACATCGTCAAAGCCCACACAGCGGCCCGTGTCGTCTATTATGGTCACGATCTCCATTATCGCCGCCTCTCCCTGGAATATGCGCGTACCGGCGACGTTGCGGTCCACCTCGCGTCCATCCAACTGGAACTGCAGGAAAAGACCATCTGGACCCAGGTCGACTGCGCCCTCTACCCCTCGATCGACGAGGTGCATCTGGCGAACGAACAACTGCCCACGTCGACGGTTCGACTGGTGGCACCCTATATTGTCGACGCGGTCGATAGCGGTGCGCGGCCCGGTTTCGCCGACCGCTCGGGCCTGCTGTTCGTGGCGGGCTTCGCCCACACGCCCAACGTGGACGCGGCCCTTTGGCTGGTGAATGAGATCATGCCTCAGGTGTGGGCGTCCGCGCCGGACCTGACCCTGTCGCTCGTGGGGTCGCATCCCACCGCGTCGGTGCAGGCCTTGGCCTCGGATCGTGTGACGGTGACCGGGTGGGTCAGCACCGAGGAACTTCTGAGGCATTACGCTCAGGCGCGGGTGGCGGTGGTGCCGCTGCGCGTGGGGGCCGGCATCAAGTCCAAGGTGGTGGAAGCCTTGCAACATGGCCTGCCGTTGGTGACCACCTCGGTGGGTGCGCAAGGCCTGCATGGGCTGGGGGATGTCTGCACGGTCGCTGACGATGCCGCCGACATCGCGCGGGCGATCCTTGCCCTCGCCTCCGACCAGGCCGCTTGGGCGCGCCAGGCAAAGGCGCAGCCGGCCTTCGCGCAGGCCAATTTCTCCCGGGAGACCATGCGCCGGCAACTGGTGGAGGCGATCGAGGGAGCGCCGATTAGTGATGAGCCTTTGGCATGATGGCTTGACTGCGGCCATGCGCGGCTTTATCGGAAGGTGGCTCCCGCTGTCTGCATGTTTCAGGTTCCGGGCCTGTTTTGCCTTAATTTGAAGCCTGGGGTGAAAGCCCAGGCACTGGGAATGGGCGACGCTTTTGGAGGGCCGGGTGCCTGCCGACGATCGGTGAGCTTCCTATAATACTTTGGTGCAGTATCATTCCCCCTAAATTGGAAAGATTGCTCTATGAAAGTTGTCATTCTGGCGGGTGGTCTAGGCACGCGCATCTCCGAAGAATCTTCCCTGCGTCCAAAGCCGATGATCGAAATTGGCGGCCGGCCGATTCTTTGGCACATTATGAAGATTTATTCTGCTCATGGGTTTAATGAATTTATTATTTGCCTTGGTTACAAAGGGTATGTGATTAAGGAATATTTTTCGAATTATTTTCTGCACATGGCGGACGTTACCTTCAATATGGAAGGCAACCGAATGGAGGTGCATCGCGAGGCGGCTGAGCCTTGGCGCGTCACCCTGGTGGAAACAGGGGCCAGCACGAACACCGGCGGCCGTCTGAAGCGTGTCGCGCCCTATGTCGCCAATGAACCTTACTTCGCCCTGACCTATGGCGATGGCGTGTCCGACATCGACATCACCGCGCTGAAGGCCTTCCATGAAAACCACGGCAAGTTGGCGACTGTGGCTGCGGTGCGTCCGCCCAACCGCTTCGGTGTGCTGGACATTGATGATCAGTCACAGGTGTTATCCTTCCGGGAGAAGCCGGTGAACGAAGTCGGCTGGATCAACGGCGGCTTTTTCCTGCTGTCGCCCAAGGTGGTCGATCTGGTCGAAGGTGACAACACCATCTGGGAACGGGAACCCCTGGAGACCCTCGCCGCGCAACGGCAACTAAACGCCTTCTATCATGATGGCTTCTGGCAGCCGATGGACACGCTGCGAGACAGGAACTACCTGGAAGAGCGCTGGGCGTCAGGCAATGCGGAATGGAAGGTTTGGTCGTGAACTTGCGCTCAGTATGGAATGGTCGTCGGGTCTTCCTGACAGGTCACACCGGCTTCAAGGGAAGCTGGATGAGCTTGTGGCTGTCGGCGCTGGGGGCAAAGGTGACGGGCTATTCCCTGGCCCCGCCGACCACGCCTAGCCTCTTCGACTTGGCGAATGTCGCGGATGGCATGGACAGCGTCATCGGCGATATCCGGGATCTGGCCGCGCTGGAGACTGCATTCGACCGGGCACGGCCGGAAGTCGTCATCCACATGGCGGCCCAGCCGCTGGTGCGTGCCTCATACAGTGATCCGCTGGGTACTTATTCCACCAACGTCATGGGTACGGCCAACGTGCTGGACGTGGTCCGCCGAACCCAAGGGGTGAAGGCGGCCATCGCCATCACCAGCGACAAGTGTTACGAGAATCGTGAGCAAATCTGGGGTTATCGCGAACACGACCCCATGGGGGGCTACGACCCCTACAGCAACAGCAAGGGCTGCTCTGAACTGGTGGTGTCGGCTTTCCGCGATTCCTATTTCAAGAAGGCCGGGTCTTCCGTGGCATTGGCCTCAGTGCGGGCTGGCAACGTCATCGGTGGTGGCGACTGGGCGACGGACCGCCTGCTGCCCGACGCCATGCGCGCCTTCATGGAGGGCCGTGCGTTGGAAATCCGCAATCCAGGTGCTGTACGGCCGTGGCAGCATGTGCTGGAACCGCTCTACGGCTATCTGCTGCTGGGCGGTTTGTTGTTGGGCGACAACGGCGTCGATTTCGCGGAGGGTTGGAACTTCGGCCCCGGTAGTGACAGCAATCAGCCTGTCTCCTCCATCGTGGATGCCGCGGTGGCATCCTGGGGTGACGGCGCCGCCTGGCGCCAGATGGGCGATCCGGCTGGGCTGCACGAGGCCCATTTCCTGCACCTGGACTGTACCAAGGCCAAGGTGCGGCTGGGCTGGACACCGATCTATGACTACCGTCAAGCCGTGGCGCTGACGGTGGAGTGGTTCAAGGCCTACCGGGCGGCCTCAGACATGCGTGCTTTGACGGCACGGCAGATCAGTGCGTATATGGACCAGCTGAATCAGGCCGCGTGATTTTTTAATGTTATTTCCCTTACGGTACGAAAGGTGCGAGTGATGCCAGTGGATGGGGCCAAAGAAAAGGCGGCGGTGCTGCGTGAGCAGATTATGGGCTTGGTCAGTGAATATTATGACCTCATGCACAAGCCTGCGCCGTTCGTAGCCGGCACATCGCCTGTTCCGGTTTCCGGCCGGGTATACGATGCTCATGACATGCAGAGCCTGGTCGATAGTGCCCTGGATTTCTGGCTGACAACGGGCCGCTTCAATGACGCGTTCGAAGCGCGTCTGGGTGAGGTGGTGCAGCGCAAGCACGTCCTGACGGTGAACTCCGGTTCGTCCGCCAATCTCGTGGCGTTCTCGGCCCTGACGTCCCACCTGCTTAAGGACCGGGCCCTGAAGCCGGGTGACGAGGTCATCACCTGCGCCACCGGCTTTCCCACAACGGTCAACCCGGCGCTGCAGTACGGTCTGACGCCCGTCTTTGTCGACATCGACATCCCGACCTACAACATCGATCCTAAGCAGATTGAGGCGGCGGTCAGCGACCGCACCCGGGCCATCATGGTTGCCCACACGCTCGGCAATCCCTTTGACCTGGACGTCGTCATGGAGGTTGCGCGCAAGCATAACCTTTGGGTTATCGAAGATTGCTGCGACGCGCTGGGGGCAACGTATCGGGACAAGCCCGTCGGCACGTTCGGCGATATCGGTACCGTCAGCTTCTACCCGGCCCACCACATCACCATGGGTGAGGGGGGCGCGGTCTTCACCGACCGGCCGCTATTGCGCCGCGCCATGGAGTCCATGCGCGACTGGGGCCGCGACTGTTACTGCCCGCCGGGCAAGGACAACACCTGTGGCAAGCGTTTCCAGTGGCAGTTGGGTGAACTGCCGACGGGCTATGATCACAAGTATATCTACTCCCATATCGGCTACAATCTGAAGATCACCGACATGCAGGCCGCTATCGGCCTGTCGCAGATGGACCATCTGGACGGTTTCATCGCGGCCCGCCGGCGCAACTTCGACCTGCTGACGCAGGGCTTGGCCGATCTCCAGGACGTGCTGATCCTGCCGGAGGCCACGCCGCATTCCAATCCGTCCTGGTTCGGCTATCCCATCACCGTGCGCGAGAACACAACGTTCGACCGCCGGGCCCTGGTGACGCACCTTGATGCGCATCGCATCGGCACGCGCCAACTGTTCGGCGGTAACCTGCTGCGCCAGCCCTACATGGCCGGCCGGCCGCGCCGGGTGGTCGGAGCGCTGACCAACAGCGACGTGGTGATGAACCAGACCTTCTGGATCGGCGTCTATCCCGGCCTGGGTGAACCGGCCATCGACTACGTCGTCGATACTATCCGGGCCTTTGTGCGCCGGTAAGGGGCATCTCTCCGAAAGGATTTCCTCGTTGCGCATTGCCATCACGGGGGCCAGCGGTTTTCTTGGACTGCCCACCGCCCGCCTGCTTGTGGACCAGGGCCACACGGTGGCGGCTGTGGTGCGGTCAAGCGCCAGGCCGCTGTCCGGGCTGGAGGGACGGCTTTCCATCATTGAGGGGACGCTGGAGGCCGTATCGGACCTGGAAGGACCGCTCACGGACTTCCAACCCGATGTGGTCGTTCACTGCGGCTGGGCGGGCGTAGGCGGTGCCGACCGGGACCGGCCCGCGCAGTTGCATAATATTGCAGCCGCCGGCGAACTGGCGGCCATGGCCGGCCGCGCCGGCGCCCATTGTTTCATCGGCATCGGGTCGCAGGCGGAGTATGGTCCGGCCGACCGCCGGGTGGACGAGGAACAGGCTCCACGCCCCACCACGCTCTATGGCGTCGCCAAGTTGGCTTCCGCCCTGGCTACGGAACGCATCTGCCGACAGGCGGGGCTGCGCTGGGCCTGGCTGCGGGTGTTCTCGCTGTTCGGCCCGCGGGACAATCCCGGCTACTTGATCCCGACTTTGATCGAGCGTATCCGCCAGGGTCAGTCGCCGGCGCTGACGGGTTGCGAGCAGCGCTGGGACTATCTATTCGTCGATGACGCCGCTGCGGCCATCGCCTCCGTGGCGGAAAGCGCCGTGGCGGATGGCATCTTCAATCTGGGAGCGGGCGACGCTCCGCCTTTGATCGAGACCATCAGCCGGATTCGTGATCTCATCGATCCGGCTGCGCGATTGGGGGTGGGGGAGATCCCCTATCGGCCCGACCAGGTGATGCATCTGGAAGCGGACATTTCGCGCCTTACGGCGGCTACCGGCTGGCGGCCGCGTACTCCCTTGGGCGATGGCTTGAGGGCGACTGTCGCTTGGCATCTCCAGCAGGCGGCGCGGCATGGGTGAGGAGCAAGCCGGTTGTCAAGGGACGGATGTGGCCATGCCCTGGATGGGCGGAAAGGTTCCGCCGGCAGTATCGCGTTTCCTACCCGCTCGCTTCCGCGACCTGCTGGCCGACGAGGCGAAGAGTCGGCAATTGTTTGAATTCGCCCGTTTTGTTGTCGTCGGTATCGGCAATACCTTGTTCGGCTATGCCATTTTCGCCTTGCTGCTTTTGACGCTGGGCGACCATCGCATGGCCCTGGCGATTGCGACCGTCATCGGCGTGTTGTTCAATTTCCTGACGACAGGCGGAATCGTTTTCGGTAGCCGGCAAATACACCGCCTCCCATTCTTCATTGTTGGTTATGCGGTTTGTTTTGTTATCAATTTGTGGGCATTGGACTATCTGAACCATGGCGGTGTGCCGGCGATCTGGGGGCAGTTGATTTTGCTGCCGGTGATGGTTGTCCTGTCCTTCTGTATAAATAAATTTATCGTCTTTAGGGGCATCCGTTGAAAAAAATCTCCGTCGTCACTCCTTGCTATAATGAAGAAGAGAACATCGCCGAATGCTATTCGGTGGTGAAGGAGATCTTTGAGAAACATCTCGGCGGTTATGAGCGCGAGCATGTCTTTTGTGACAACGCCTCCACCGACAGGACACTGGAGATCCTGAAGGGGATCGTCGCCGAGGACGTTTGCGCCCGCATCATCGTGAACGCGCGCAACTTCGGCCCCCTACGTAACAACTATAATGGGGTGATGGCCGCTACCGGTGATGCGATCTTGCTGTTCCTGCCGGCCGACCTGCAGGATCCGCCGGAACTGCTGCCTGAATTCGTGAAGCTATGGGAACAGGGCTACGAGATCGTCTACGGCATCCGCGCCACCCGGGAAGAGGGGTGGCTGATGCGGTCGGTGCGGGGCTTCTACTACAACATCCTGACCCGTTTTTCCGAAATCCAGATCCCGCCAGGGGTTGGGGACTTCCAACTGGTCGATCGCCGGGTGGTGGAAGCGATGCGCCGCATCCGCGACACCTATCCCTTCATGCGCATGATGACCTTCGAATGCGGCGGCCGCGCGGTGGGCATTCCCTACCGCTGGCGGGCACGCAAGCGTGGCTTTTCGAAGAATCGCCTGTCGGCACTGTTCGACCAGGGCATGAACGGTATCATTTCCTTCACCACCGCTCCTTTGCGATTCGGCTTGGTCGCGGGATTCTGCGCCGCTACCTTTAGCCTAGTCTATGCCATTGCCAACTTCCTAATCGGTATCATCTTCTATCACAAGGTGGCCGAGCCCGGGATCCTAACCCTAATCGTTGCATCTTTTTTCTTCGGCGGCGTGCAGTTGTTCTTCACCGGGCTGATCGGCGAATACGTGCTAGCGATATACAGCCGCGTCCGGGAAAAGCCGGTGGTTTTCGAGCGGGAGCGCATCAACTTCACCGGCACCTCCACGGTGGTCGAGCCGGTCACGCCTGATAAGGCGCTGGAGGGCTAACCGGCCCTTAAGATGTGGGGAGCCCGCCCCGAGTGTGTTAAATAGGCCATTCATGGGGCCGCGGTGCCTCCGGCGTGCCTGGAAAACGCGGCGCGCCGGAGGACCAGCAGTATGAGCAGGAGCGCACAAGGCATGACCGGAGCCGAATACATCGCCGCCTTCCTTGCCAGCAAGGGGATCAAACACGTCTTCCTGATGACGGGCGGCGCGGCCACCTTCATGATCGATGCCATCGGCAATCGGGATGATATCGAATATATCTGCGTGCAGCACGAGCAGGCGGCCGCCATGGCGGCCGACGCTGTATGGCGGACCAACGGCACCGTCGGCGTCGCTATGGCCACCTCTGGCCCAGGGGCGACCAACCTGTTGACCGGCATCGCCTGTTCCTATTTCGATTCCATTCCGGCCCTTCACATCACCGGCCAGGTGAACATGAAGGAAAGCAAGATCCTTGGTGGGGCGTCGCCGCGGCAGATCGGCTTCCAAGAAACAAAGATCGTTGAGATGGCCCGGCCCATCACCAAGTATGCGGTGCAGGTGCACACCCCGGAAGACTTGCGCGTTGAACTGGAAAAGGCCTATCAGGAGGCTATTAGCGGCCGCATGGGCCCCGTGTTGATCGATGTGCCGATGGATTTGCAGCAGGCCGAGGTGGGTGATCTCCTGTCGCCGCCACCGATGCAGAATCCCGCGCCGGCGGACGACGAACTGGCTAGCATCGCTGCGTTGGTCAACCAAGCCCTTGAAGGGGCCTCCCGCCCCCTCATCTACTGGGGTGCCGGTGTTGGCTTGGCGGGTGTGGCGCCGGAGGTGGAAAAGTGGGTGCGGGCGTCGGGCGTGCCCATGGTGTCCAGCTGGAATGGTTCGACCTATTTCGACCACACCATGCCCAATTACTGCGGTACGGTCGGCGTCTACGGCAACCGGGGCGGCAATTTCCTAATCCAGAATTGCGATGTCATGCTGGTGCTGGGCAGTCGCTTGGATAACCGCCAGCGCACGGGCAACACAAAGAACTTCGCGCCGACTGCCCGGGTCGTCGTTCTGGACATCGATGCCGAGGAATTGGCGAAGTACAAGAACAACGGTTATGTAACGGCGGCGCTGGATTTCAAGCATCTGCCGGTGGTCTTGGATCAGGTGCGCATGCCGCGGCCGAGCAATGCCTGGCTGGACCACGTGGCGCTGATGCAGGAACGGTACGTCGGCAAATGTCAGAGCACCTACGCCGCCTCCATCGGCAGCCAGTCACCTTATGACGTCATTCGGCGGGTCAATCAGTTGGTGGATCGCGATGCGGTGATCCCCAACGACACCGGGGCCGCCCTCTGCTGGTTCTTCCAGATTTTCCATCGCACGGGCCAGACCATCTTCACCGCCGGCGGCAATTCTCCCATGGGCTATTCGCTGCCCGCCGCCATTGGGGCCAAGTTGACGGCGCCAGATCGCCAGGTGGTCTGCTTCTCCGGCGATGGCGGCTTCCAGCTCAATCTGCAGGAACTGCAGACAGTGGTGCACTATGGCTTGGATATGACCATTGTGGTCATGAACAACGGCGGCTACGGTATCATCAAGCAATTCCAGGACGCCTATATGAACGGGCGATATTATGGTACCGGCACAGGCTACAGCCAGCCTGATTTCGGCAAGATCGCCCAGGCCTATGGCATCGAGTACCACCGCATTGAGCGGCCGGAGCAGATCACGTCGGAAATGTTGGCGCCCAAGGGCATACGCTTCCTCGACGTCATCTTGGACAGTCGTACCCAGATTGAGCCCAAGGTGGAAATGGGCCGGCCGCTGAACGACCAGTTCCCTTACCTGGACGACGCAGAGTGGGCGGAGGGCAATGCCTTCGTGGAATATAAGCGCATGGGGCGCTGACTCTATGGCCGGCTGCGTTTAATCTGGAACCACGGCCGGCTATAGATTGAGTCTGTCCACGAGAAGTGTGAATCGGCGTGGAATAAGGACCCCGTATGAGGGGTGATCGGCGTCCAATCGGGACCCCTTTTGTGCGGGTCCATACTGGCTCCCATGGCAATGGCGGGAGCCTTGATTGGGATGCTGATAGTGGAGACGATCGCGAAGATCCGGCGCGCCTATTTTGTTCAGCAGA
>NZ_JACIIZ010000010.1 GCF_014205765.1 Nitrospirillum iridis
ACGGAGGCGGCGGGCTACCGCGCCAGCAGCGCCGGGGTGGTGCTGGGTGCGGACTGGTTCGCCAGCGACGAGGTCATGGCGGGCCTGGCGTTCAGTTGGATCAACAGCGCGTCGGTGGGCCAGGGGGTGATGGCGGGGAGCACGACGCGGGTGGGCAGCTACCAGCTGACGGCCTACAGCGTCTGGCGTCCGGATTGGGCGGATCAGAAGCTGTCGATCGAAGGCCAGCTGGGCTTCGGCTACAACCACTTCGACCAGCGGCGGACCATCGCCTTCCTGGGGGCGCGGGCCAACGCCAACTATGGCGGGGAGCAGTACCTGGGCAAGGTGACGGTGGGCTACGACCTGCCGACGACAGCGGACTTCACCCTGACGCCGCAGATCAGCCTGCGCGCCGTGCGTATGACCAACCACGGCTACCAGGAACGGGACGCCGGGGCGGCCAACATGGCGGTCGACGCGCTGGCGACCAAGGCCCTGACCCAGGAACTGGGGTTGAAGGTGGATACCCGCATCGACACCGTGCTGGGCCGCCTGTTCCCGGACCTGCGGGTGTTCTGGGTGCACGATTATCTGAACGGCCCCATCGCCACCACCGGCAACCTGGCGGGCGTCGCCTTCGCCAGCACCACCGGCCGGCCCAATGCCGACGGCTTGGGGCTGGCCTTGGGGGCGACGGTGGAACAGTCGGACGGCTTCAAGCTGCGCTTGGAGTACAATGGCGAACTGCGTCGCGACTATCAGGGCCACTCCGGCGTGCTGCGCGCCAGCTGGGATTTCTAGATCGGCCAGCCGGGATTTCCAGATCGGATCGTGCGAAGGCGGAATCGCCTTCGCACGTGACGCCCCGGGGGGACAAACCCGGCGACGTCGACCGGGGTTGATCCCCGTGCGGTCCTCGTCAATCGCCGCCTTCCAGCACCGCCAGTTCAGTCCGGATGGCCTGATGGCGGCTGGCGGTCAGGGGGTGCCGCCAGACCAGGGGAACAGCAGCGGCCTGTAGGACCAGGGGCACCCAGATGGCGGCGGCCGTCAGCGTGTTCAGCGCCAGGGACGTCTGCTGCGCCGCCTGAGGGTCGAATCCAGCCCAGCCCAGCGCGGCCAGGGCCAGGGCGGGGCCGATGGCGGCCGACAGCTTGTCGGACACCGACAGGAGAGCCACCATCGTTCCCATCTGGTCGGCACCCGTGGCCAGCCGCCGTTCATCCCCCAGGTCGGCCATCATGGACCGCACCAGCACCGGGTCGGCCGACAGCAGGACGCCGAACCCGCCGAGGATGACCATCCCCGCCGTCCGCCCGGACCAGGGCAGCAGGTGCACCACCAGGGTCATGAGGGCCAGGCCGCCGAAGCCCAACGCCAGGGCGCGGTGCTTTTCCAGCAGGGTGCCCAGCCGTCCCCAGAGATAGGCGCCGGCAATGGCGCCCAGCTTGACGGCGAACAGCAGGGCGGCCGTTTCCGCCGGAGCGAGGCCGTGGATGAAGCCGTAATAGAAGAAGAACACGCCACCCGCGGCATAGACGGCGGTGCTGGACAGGAAATCAGCCGCCAGCAGCCGGGCGATACCGGCCTGGCCCAACAGGCGACGATAGTCGTTCCAGTCCGGCGGACGGCGCAGGCCGGCCGGATGCTCCCGTACCAGCAGCAGCGCGAGCGCTACCCCCACCGGCAGGCTCAACAGAATGAACCAGCCCATGGCGGGCAACGCCTGCTCCGGCGTGGCGCGCAACGCGGGCAGCAGGGGGATGGCGGTGATCGCCAACCCGCCCACCAGGAACAGGGCCTGGCACCAGGCGAAGATGGCGTTGCGCTCATCATAGTCGTTTGACAGCGTGCTGCCCCAGCCCACATGAGCGACGAAGCACAGCGACCAGGCGGCATAGGTGCCGGCCAGGCACAGGACCAGACGGGTGAGGCTGGCGGCCTGTGGTGGCCCCAGAGGCGGCATGAACAGGCCGTAGACCGACAGCATCAACAAGGGCGTGCCAAGCGCCAGCCAGAAGCGGAAACGGCCGTGGCGTGAGCGGGTGCGGTCGATCAGGGCGCCGGCCAGGGGGTCGACGATGATGTCGGCCAGGCGCGCCATCAGGAAGGCCATGCCCACCAGCCCCAGGGGCAAGCCCACCACGGTGCCATAATATTCCGGCAGATAGATCAGCAGCGGCAGCCCCAGGCCCGCCAGCCCCACGGCGGGGGCGGCATAGGCCGCCTTGGTCACAATACGCATCCCATTCCCCATCGCCCGGGCCGGCAAGCAATAGCTGCCGATCCGGAACCCGGGTCCGGCATCGGCCAGCGGCAATCCTGCCACCGGTGCCGGCGCTATACCATTGATCCTAGGAACATGTGAGGGACATGGGGGGAACGTTCACGCGCTCAGCGCTTCACGTTCGCAGGTGGTGGGCAGCTGTGAGGCGGGGGGTGTCAGCGTCAGGCGGTTGTGGCTCAGCGCGCTGGCCAAGGCCCGGGCGGTCATGGCCAGAGTGGGGCGGTCATCCTCCGCCGCCAGCCAGCGCAATTGGGCGTCGAACTGCGCTTCCCGACCGTTCTGGGCGGCGGCGACCAACATCAGCACCTGGCGTTCGTCCCCCGTCAGGCTGGGGCAGCCGGGGTGGCCGATGGACAGCTCTCGCCGGCAGATGTGGATAAGGGCCAGCAGGAAGGTATGCAGGGTGGCCAACACTTCGCGCCCATCCTCGCCGCAGGTGTCGGTGAACTCCCGCCCCACCAGGGGGCCGTAGTCCTTGCCCTTGACCATACGCCGCAAGGCCCAGACGAGCAGATGCTCACCGGGGCCGAATTCCGGCGTGTGGTCCATCGTTCCGGTCACGGCATCCATCAACGACATCATCATGTCCCCCGGCGGCTCCCGTCCCCGTCATCGGGGAAGGGCGGCGCCGTAGATGCAAACTATTCTCAAATCATAGTCCATGTCAGGAGCGATGGCAAAGACCGCCGTCACATCCAAGCGGTCGTATCACCATCGGGTCCATCCAAACGAACATCCTATACCCATCCCGGACGCCAGGCACCCCCAAGCGCCGGGGGCGCCAAAAGGTCACGGTGGCCAATTGGTCGCAAGGGAGAGGGGCGGACAGACATGACGGCACCGGCGCCCTATCCTGTGACCAACCGGTCCCCAGGCAAGTGGGGGCCCGCCCCTGGAACGGCAAGAGGACCTGGCAGAATGGCCCCCCGCTTCGATATCGACCTATTGATGCCCGCCCCGATGATGGACTTCGTGGTGGAGCGACTGGACCAGGCATTCCGTGTCCACAAGCTGTGGCTGGCCCCGGACCGGGACGCCCTGCTGACCCAGGTGGCGCCCAGCGTGCGCGCCATCGCCGCCGCCGGGGGCGTCTCCATCGGCGCCCCCCTCATGGGCCGGTTGCCGCGTCTGGAATGCGTGTCGGGCTTTGGTGTGGGCTACGACAGCATCGACGCCCGCTGGGCGGGCGCCCACGGCATCGTCGTCACCAATACCCCCGACGTGCTGACGGAAGAGGTTGCGGACACGGCCCTTGCGCTGACGCTGATGACCGTCCGCCGCCTGGGACAGGCGGAACGCTACCTGCGCGCCGGTGGATGGCTGGAGAGGCCGTTCCCCCTGACGCCGACCTTGCGCGGTCGCACCGCCGGCATCCTGGGCCTGGGCCGCATCGGCAAGGCCATCGCCCAGCGCCTGGCCGCCTGTGGGCTGTCCGTGCACTATCACGGCCGCCACCGGCAGGCCGACGTCGCGTTCCCCTACCACGCAACGCCCAAGGACCTGGCCCAGGCCGTGGACATCCTGGTGGTGGTGACCCCCGGCGGCGCGGACACCCGCCACCTCATCGATGGCGATGTGCTGCGGGCGCTGGGTCCCGACGGCGTCCTCATCAATATCGCGCGCGGTTCCGTGGTGGATGAGGCGGCGCTGATCGCGGCCTTGCGGGCCGGTGCCATCCTGGGTGCCGGCCTGGACGTGTTCGCCAACGAACCGCGGGTGCCCCAGGCCCTGCTGGAGCTGGACAATGCGGTGCTGCTGCCCCATGTCGGCTCCGCCACCATCCACACCCGCCGCGCCATGGGCCAACTGGTGGTGGATAACCTGACGGCCTGGGCGGAAGGTCGCCCGGTGCTGACCCCCGTGCCGGAGACGCCGTTGGCACTCTAGCCCTGGCCTAGAGCCAACCCCGGCGCCGGAAATACCAGTAGGGCAGGATGGCGGAGAACACCATCAGGCACAGCGCGCCGGGATAGCCGAAGACCAGATCCAGTTCTGGCATGTGCTTGAAGTTCATGCCGTAGATGGAGGCGATCAGCGTCGGCGGCAGGAAGATGACGGCCGCCACGCTGAAAATCTTGATGATGGCGTTCTGCTGGATATTGATCAGGCCCAAGGTCGAATCCAGCAGGAACTGCGTCGTCTGCGCTAGATAGAGATTGTAGTCCAGCAGCGACTGGATATCGCCGTTCAGGGTATTCAGGGCCAGTTTCGTTTCGGGGGCGATGGGTGTCGCCTTCTCCGCCGCCTTCAGGAAGGAGACGGTGCGGGCCAAGCTATGCAGGCTTTCCCGCACCCGCGAAGCGAGGTCGCCGCTGCGGCCGATGCGCTTCAGGGCCGTCTGCAGGTCGGCGTCGATGATGCTGGGCCGCTGTCCATCTTCCTGGCTGAAGACGGATCGGGACAGCGTGTCCAGCCCCTCCTTCACCTCCTCCAGCACGTCGGCGACACGGGCGACGATGGCGCTCAGCACGCCCAGCATGATGGCCTCGGGATCGGTGGGCGGGGCCGTGCCCTGGTCCACCCGGGCGGTGAATGTGCGGAAGGGCGTGGTATCGACATAGCGCACGGTCACCAGATGGTGAGGGGTCAGGATGAAGGTGGCGTCGGCCAGGGCCGGCCCCAGCGGCGCCTGGCGGGTCAGCACCCGCACCGTCATGACCAGGGCGTCGCCCTCCTTGTACAGCTGGGCGCTGCTCTCGATCTCCCGCATCTCCTCCCGCGTGGGAATCTCCACGCCCAGCGTCGCCTCGACCGCCGTCTCCTCCTCCTTGGTGGGGGCGAGCATGTCGATCCAAAGATCGTCGGCCAGGCAGTCGGCACCAGGCCCCTGCCGGGTCAGGGCACCGTTCTCAAGCCGGTACAGGGTCAACATCGAAGGCGTCTTTCCAGTCGTGGTCACGGGCAAGAAAGCAGGCTGTCCACCCTGAAAGGCAAGGACCATTGCTGGATCGCAAAGATATGCCGGGCGTCATGCGGCTAACCCCGCGCCAAGTCCACAAGCCCCATCTTGGCCAACCAGGACACGGTGCGCCGCAGCAGCGTCGCGTCCGACCCTTGATAGGCACCCATCAGGTCACCCAGTCTGACGGATCCCCGCGCCAAGCGGTCCAGCACGGCGCGGCATAGCATCTCATCGCCCAGGGGTGGGAACGCGCTCTGGTTCAGAGGGGACTGGCGCAATGCGGTCAGCCGGTCAGCCGACACCACCCCGCCCAGGCGCAACGCCGTGTCGTCATCCAGCGCCAGGGTGGCGTAGCTGGCGAAGCTGCCGAAGGGATCGGCGCGCAAGGGGTGGGCTGGGGCGCCATCCGCCCGGGGGGCCACAGCGGCAGCCGAGGCTCGGATGCGCGCCAACTCGGCCCAAAGATCCTGGTAGGCGGCGATGATATGGCGCCAGTCGTAGACATCCGCCGCCCGTCGCTGTCCAGCCGCCCCCATCCGCCGGCGCAGCGCCGGATCCTCGGCCAGGCGCAACAAGGCGTTCGCGCAGGCGCCGACATCGACACCAATGGCCTGGCAGGCCGCACCCGTGTAGGCGTCGCCAGACAGGGCGCCGGTGGTGAAGGCCTTGGCCAGGTCGCCGCCATCACCCTCCGGCGGCATCCAAGTGGGGATGCGGAAACCGTCGACGCCATGCCGCACCGTGTCACGATAGCCGTTCCAGTCGCTGACCACCACCGGCAAGCCGGCGGCCATGGCCTCGATGGGGGTGAGGCCGAAGGTCTCCTGGATGTTGTCCGGCAGGGAAAGGAAGATATCGGCGGCGGACCAGGCGCCACGTCGCGCGACCGGGTCGCGGCCATCGATGAAGGCGTGCAGGGCGGTGGGGGCATGGTCCAGCGCCGCCTGGATGAAGGCATCGCGGGTGTCGCCGTCGTGGAACCAGCCGCATTGCAGGAACAGGACCCGGCGGCCCGCCCCGCCGCCGGCGGGCGGCGCCTTCAGTTGGGTGGCCATCCGTTCCACCGCCAGGTAGGCCGGAATGGGGTGGGCCTTGCCGCGATGGTTGAAGCGGCCCACCCACAGGATGATGATATCATCCACGCCCATGCCGAACTGGCGGCGCAGCGCCTGGCCGGCCGCATCCCGGGTCGCGTCGGCGGCGAAAGCGGCGACGTCCACGCCCAGGGGGATGATCGGCAGTTGCACCGGGCAGAACGGCCGGCCGCCCACCCGGTCCGCCAGATAGTCACGCCAATCCGCCAGGACGCGATCATAGGTGCGGCGCACGACGGTGGAGGTGCAGATGACGGCGTCCCAGGGCTGGACTGGGGCCACCATCAGGTTGCCGATGGAGTCCAGCACCCGCTCGGTCGCCGTGGTGTGGCTTATGCCGCAAAGGCTATAGGCATGCTGCGGACCGAAGCGCCGCACCCAGGCCAGGGGGCCGAAGCCCGGCGCCGGATGGAACAGGGCGCCCACCCGGCCGAGCGCCACCGTGTCGCCGTTGCGGACCATGGTGTGAGGACGGTGCCCCTGGCCCAGACGCTCCACCCGCGCCTGGAAGTCCTTGGCCTCCCCCTCATTGCGGACGTGGCAGACGAGGGCGTCCACCGTCGCGTGCCGGATCAGCCCGTTGATCAGTCCCTCATTGGCGGCGTTCACCCCCATCACCAGCGGGCCGTCGGCGGAGAAGGTGGTGGGATAGTAGTCGATCGCGCAGTTGTGCATGGGGACCGCGGGCAAGAAGGCCGTGAGGCATGAGGACGGCGCGAGCCCTGGGCTGCCGGCCCCGTTCCCGGTGCTACCCCTGCGTCAGCGCCCGCACCTTTTGGCCAAGATCGTCCAGGTCGAAGGGTTTGGCAATGTAATCCATGCCGTCACCCACGAAGGTCGAGCGTTGGCTGGCCCCCTCGGCATAGCCGGTGGCGAACAGGACCTTGAGGCCGGGCCTCAGGCGCCGGGCTTCCGCCGCCAGCTCCCGGCCGTTCATACCGGGCAGGCCGACGTCGGTCAGCAGCAGGTCGATGGCCTCGTCGCCGGCCAGGTGGGGCAGGGCGTCGGCGGCGGAGGCGACCTCGATCACGCGATAGCCGTGCTCCTCCAGGATATCGACCACCACCATCCGCACCACCAGCTCGTCTTCCACCACCAGCACGGTGCCCCGGCCCTTGGGCGGCGCTTCCGGCGGGGCCGTGTCGGGCGCTTCCGCCGCCACCGGGGTGGCCGGGTCACGGGGCATGTACAGGCAGATGGTCGTGCCCTCGCCGGGGGTGGAGTGCAGGGTGACGTGACCGCCCACCTGCCGGGCGAAACCGTAGATCATGGACAGGCCCAGGCCGGTGCCATGGCCGATGGGCTTGGTGGTAAAGAAGGGGTCGAAGGCCTTCTCCAGCACGTCCTGCGTCATGCCGGTGCCGGTATCCGTCACGCAGGACAGGACATAGTCGCCCGGTCGCAGGTCGGCCGACTCCCGCTCATCCCCGGCGGTGACGGTCACGTTGCTGGTATGGATGGTCAGGCGGCCGCCGTTGGCCATGGCGTCGCGCGCGTTGATGGCCAGGTTCAGGATGGCGCTTTCAAACTGGTTGGCGTCGGTGATGGCGGGCCACAGGTCGGGCGCCAGGGTGATCTTCAATTCGATGTCATGGCCCAGGGTCCGCCGCAGCAGGTCGGCCAGCGACCGCACCAGCTGGTTGATGTCGGCGCTTTTGAGGTCCAGCGTCTGGCGCCGGGCGAAGGCCAGCAGGCGATGGGTCAGCCCCGCCGCCCGATTGGCGGAGGACAGGATGCTGTCGACATAGCGGCCGATGCTGTCAAAACGCGCGTCACGCACGCGCTTCTGGATCAGGTCGGCGGCGCCAACGATGCCGGCCAGCATATTGTTGAAATCGTGGGCGATGCCGCCGGTCAGCTGGCCGATCGCCTCCATCTTGTGCGACTGGCGCAGGGCTTCCTCCTTCACCCTCAGCTCTTCGGTGCGCGAGGCGACCTCCGCCTCCAGCGCCTCGCGGGCCAGCTTGGTTTCGGTGATGTCGACGGCGCAGCCGGCATAGCCCAGGAAGGCGCCGCCGTCGTCAAAGCGCGGGCTGCTTTCACAGCGCAGCCAGCGGATCTCCCCGGACGCCTTGCGCACGCGAATGTCGTCCAGGAACGGGGCCTGCCGCTGGAACGTCCCGCTGCGGGTGGCGCTGAACGCGGGCCAGTCGTCCTCATGGATCAGCGCGGCCCACCCTTCCGTCTCCATGCGGGCCGCCGGCACACCGAATTCCGTCTCGAACCGTCGGTTGGCGAAGACGATGCGCGCCTCGGTGTCGACCGACCAGATCAGGGCCGGGGCGCTGTCCGCCATCAGGCGGAAACGCTGCTCGCTTTCCCGCAGCGCCTGGGCCGCCCGGCGCGCCTGGCGCCGGTCCTCCGCCTCGCGCAGGGCCCGGGTGACCACCATGGGGATGCGGGCCAGGTTGCGCTTGGTCACATAGTCGGTGGCGCCGGCCCGTAGGGCCTCGGTCGCGAATTCCTCACCGATGACACCGGAGATGAAGATGACGGGCACCGCCGGATCCCGCGCCCGGGCCAGTTCCAGGGCCGCCAGTCCATTGAAACCGGGCAGCGAATAGTCGGAAAGGATGATGTCGAAGGCGCCTGATGCCAGGGCCGCCTCATAGTCGGCCCGCACCGCGGCACGCGTCAGGGACACGGGCCGATCGATCTTGCAGAATTGGTGGGAGATCAGTTCGGCATCGATGTCGCTGTCCTCAACCAACAGCAAGCTGACAGGCGTCTCTCCAGGCGCTGATACCGGTCGCGACACTAGAAATCTCCAGGCACGGGCTCGTTCAACACCGCCCAGAAGATACCTAGGTCGCGGATGGCCTCGAAAAAGGCCTTGAAGTCCACCGGCTTCACCACGAAGGAGTTGACCCCGTACTGATAACTGCGGACGACATCGCTTTCCTCGCGGGAGGAGGTCAGCATCACGATGGGCGTGGCGCGATGCCTGGGGTGGGACTTCACCTTCTCCAGCACCTCCAGACCGTCCACCTTGGGCAGCTTCAGGTCCAACAGCACGACCGCCGGCGCGCCGGGTTCCCGGTCCGCGTACTGCCCTTCGCTGAAGATGTATTCCAGCGCGTCCACCCCGTCGCGGGCGACGATGATCTCATTGGCCAGCTGGGTCTTTTTCAAGGCCGCCAGGGTCAGTTCCACATCGGCAGGATTGTCTTCCACCAGCAGGATCGGTCTAAGTGAGGCCACGGTTTCCTCCTGTCGGGCGTTTGGGCAACGTGAAGCTGAAGGTCGCCCCCTGTCCGACCGCACCCTTGGCCTCCAGCGTGCCGCCGTGCCGGTCGATGATGCGTTTGGTGAGCGCCAGGCCGATGCCGGTGCCCTCGAAATCCTCCTGCCGGTGCAGGCGCTGGAACACCTGGAACAGCTTGCCGGCGTAGTTCATGTCGAAGCCGACGCCGTTGTCCTCGACGGAATAAAGGACGTCGGTGGCCCGGTCCTGGCCCCGCACCTTGATCCGGGGCGGGCTCGCGCCCCGGCTGTACTTGGCGGCGTTCTCCACCAGATTGAACAGGGCTTGGCGCACCAGCGTGGCATCACCCCAGGCGGCGGGCAGGGGGCCGATATCCCACTCGACGGCCTGGCGCCGTTGATCGACGTCCAGGCTGCGCCGGATCTCGATCATGACCTTGGCCATGTCGATGCGTGTCATTTTCAGGCTGGTGCGGCCCAGCTGCGAGAAATGCAGCAGGTCGTCGACCAGTTCACCCGCCGACAGGGCGGCGGCGATGATGCCTTGCAGGTAATGGCGCGACAGGGCTTTCAATTCCGGCTCTTCCTCACCCAGGAGTTCGGCGTAGCCGGCGATGTGGCGGAAGGGGGCCCGCAGGTCGTGGGAAATGGAGTAGGAGAAAGCCTCCAGCTCCTTGTTCGACCGCTGCAGCTCTTCCGTCAGCTGCGCCCGCTCCTCCGCCCTTTGCAGGACGAAATTGATGATGGCGCCGCGGAAATCGACGGCGCTCAGCAGTTCGGCGGAGCGCCAGGGCTGGGCACGGGCGCGCACCACCTGTTTCCAGGACTCGAACGACTGGCGCGGCTGCAGGCGGCCGAGGGCGTCGGTGGCCTTGGCTGCCCGGGGGTCGCCGCCCCAGCGCACGGTCTCCACCACCTCCGGCCGGAACCAGAAGATGAAGCTGGCATGGAGGCGGGAAATGGGGATGGCGATGACGCCGCTCGCCATCGTGGTGATGTCCTTGCCCGGCGGCCACTCCGCGCTCAGGCTGTCTGTGGCGTAGATCTGCTCCACGTTGCGGGCGCGCACCCATTCCGACAGGGCGAGGATACTGTCGATGGGGGGGGCCCTGCCGGCGGCCAGGACGATGCCGTCGGTGACCACGGCGGCGCCCGCGCTGTTGGTGAGGGCCAGCCATTGGCTGGCGCAATCAACCAGGCCGGTCTGGAAGCCCGCCGCCCGGGCAAGATGGGCCACCAGCTCCGTCTCGATGCCTTTCAGCCGCAGCCGCTCGTCAACCTCCGCCGCCCGCTCCCGCGCAGCGACCTGTTGCGCCACGACGCGTCCCAGGAAGTCACAGGCCGCCCGGATCTGGGGGCCGACATAGCGCGGCTGCGCGTGGTGGCAGGAGATCAGGCCCCACAATTGTCCGTCGATGACGATGGAGATGGACAGGGACGCGGTTGTGCCCATGTTGCGCATGTATTCCAGATGGACGGGGGAAACGCTGCGCAACGCGGCGAAGCTCAGGTCCAGTGGCGCACCGTCAACCGGGCACAGGGTCGGCACCAGGGGCACCGGCGTGTAGGTCGCGGTGGGAATGAGGCGCAGGCGGTTCAGGCGGTACAGGTCGCGCGCCTGGGCCGGGATGTCCGACGCCGGGAAGCGCAAATCCAAATAGGAGGGCAGGGTGCCATCACCCTTTTCGGCAATGACCGTGCCGTTCCAATCCTCATCGAAGCGATAGATCATGACACGGTTGAAGCCGGTCAGCGCCTGGACCTCGGCGGCCACGCCGGCGCTGAGGTCCGCGATCGTCTTCAGCCCGTCGGAGGTGTCCAGGAAGTCGCGCAACAGCTGGTAAAAGCTGGCGCTACGCCCCCGTTCGGACTCGTCGAACTCCTCGAACTCCAGGATCAGGCCCTGGGGCGTCCGGTGGCCCGTGATATGAAAAATCCGGCCGTCGATCTGATACTGCTCCAGGAAGGTCGCGTCGCCGCCAGCGGCCCAGCGCCGCACATCGCTTTCCAGGGTGGTGTCGTTGCCCACCACGTCCGCCAGCGTCGGGTTGTCGTAGGGCGCGATGGTGCGGCCCAGCACCGTGCCCAGGTTGGCGCTGGCCTGGATCAGGACCAGGTCCTGATCGCGCAACAGCGCCAGCGCACCGTGGGGCTGGATGCCACCGGGTATGCGGATGGGTTCCCGCGCGCACTGGTCCAGCAGGTCCTGCGGCAGGGTCTGGTGAAGCGAACCACCCCCCAGGGGTGCCGCGTCCTCGGAATGGTCGTCTGGGCTATGGGAAGTGGCCACGGGGGAACCCCATCTTTCCGAAGGACCGATTCACGGGCTTATTGCCCAAGATTTAAGGCGAATTCACGGCAAGGGCCCGTTTCCGGACCTCTGCCGGTCATCATGGCCTGTCACATGATGCGCCATCACCTGTTCCGCCGCCTTCTGGAACAGGCCGAAGGAAAAGACCGCCGCCCGCACCGCCGCATCGAACAGCGCGTCGTCCGGCGGCTCCCGGTTCAGCACGGCCACGAAGTCCCGCCATAAAGGGCACCCCCTGCCATGGGCCAGGAAACGCGTGGCGGCGGCGATGCGGACGTCACCCGACAGCTCCGCGCGGCGCAACAGGACCTCCGCCCCCAGGCGGGATCCTTCCAGAACGTAAAGATGGCCCAGCATGTCGCCCCGCCCGCGGATGATCGGCGTCTCCACCAGGACGGTCGGGTGCCGATGGCCGGCGTCCAGCACAGCCAAGTCAGCCTCCAGCGCGTGGCGGCGGCGGCGCTGCGGCCAATCGGGCACATGGTCTTCCACACCAGCCGCCTCCAGGCTTAGTTCGATGGCGCGCAACGCCGGGTGTTGGGCCCTGAGCAGCAGGGCGTAGTCCGGCATGCGTCCCACATCCAGGGCGGAAAGCCGCCGGTCCAGGGCGTCATGGCATGCCGCCGTGCGGGTGCGCAGAAATGATCTCAACAACGTCACGCCGGTCTCTTTCATCAAGGTCGATCGTATCCAGACACTTACGTCGAGGGGGCGGGAAATCAATGGTCGAGCCAAGCCCCAACCGGGCTGGAGGCTCTTCCGCCGCCCTTAAGGAACCGTCCACGCCGCGCGATGGTTGCTCTCTCATAACCTGGCCGATGTCCTGGCAGCCGAGTGAGGGACCGCAAGATGGAACGTAGGAAAGACCATGTCGTCCTGACCGCTCGGGAGGCGCGCGGCGCCACCCTTGGGCGTCCCGTGTTGGCCGTCTTGCTGGTCAGCCTGGTCCTCGCGATCGTCGCCTTCGCGCTGGCCTGGTGGCTGGGCAAGTGGTGGTGACCACGGGTCTTTGCGCCCCCGGATCTTTGAAGCGATAGAAGGAAGCTGAAAGGCATGGGCCGCCATATCTCCGACCACGGCGCCGCGGACGCGCCGGGCTGCCGCCGCCCGCCCAGTGAGACGGCGACCGCCTTACATCTGCGGCCGCATGTTCAGGCGCATGGGCCGCCGCCCCCCTTCATGCGACCCGCCTTCGCCGCCCGGGTGGACGCGCCGCCGGAAGGTCGGGACTGGTTGTTCGAGGCCAAGTTCGATGGCTATCGTGCCATCGTCGCGGCATCGGGGCCGATGGTGCGTATCCACGACCACTCTGGCATGGATTGGACGGGGCGCTTTCCCGCCCTGGTGCGGGCACTGGCGGCGCTGGACCTGCCGCCCGTCCTGCTGGATGGGGAAATCGTGGCGCTGGATGCCGGCGGGGTCAGCAGCCTTGCCATTCTGCGGCGTGCCGTGCACGACGATCAGGCGGCCCTCAGCTACTACGCTTTCGACTTGCTGGCCGAGGCGGGGCGCGCCTGGCACGCCCACCCATTGATCGAGCGTAAGGCGCGCCTGGCTTCATTGCTGGGGGAGGCGGGGAAGACCGGCCCGGTGTTTTACACCGATCATGTGGTGGGCGGGGGCGCGGCCCTGTGGGCGACGCTGTGCGAACAAGGGTTCGATGGCGTCATCGCCAAGCGGGTGGCGGCCCCTCATCGTCCCGGGCACGGCCATGACTGGCTTGAGATCAGATGCGGCCACCGCCGGGAATTCGTCGTCGTCGGCTGGTCGCCCTCCACCCATGGGCCGTCTTTCACGTCCCTGCTGCTGGGTGCGCGTGAGGAGGGGGCGGGGGAGCCCGGAGGCAGCGGCGAACTGCGCTATGCGGGTCAGGTCGGCAGCGGCTTCGACGCCCATATGCAGGCGGGATTGGAGACACGGTTGCGCGACTTGGAACGGCCCGGGGCGCCGGTGCCGGAGGACACTGTCCCGCCCGCCATCGCCCGACAGGCGCACTGGGTCAAGCCCGAGCTGCTGGTGATGGTGGCGTTCGCCGGCTTCACCGGTGACAGGCTGGTGCGCCAGGGGCGTTTCCTGGGCCTGCGCGGCGACAGTCCGGCGCTGCCGGCGGTCCCTGAAGCGGCGGAACCGGTGGGGGGCACACCCGGCTCATGACGGCCGACCAGGGTTGGGACGCGGACGTCAAGGCGCCCGCTCAATGGCTGCGCTTCTTGTGCTTGGTATCCAGGCTGTCCACCAAATCCAGCAGGTCCTGGGGCACGGGGTCGGCCGCGTCCTCGTCGAACATCTCGCGCAGATGCTGGTCCAGGGCATCGTGCGGGCCGGGCGGCACCCCCGCGGCGCTCGCCGCCGTCAGTGTTGGGCGCACGCGGCGCACGGGCTTCCGCTGCTTGGTCATGACACGGTCCCCCCGGAAAACGGGCCCCCCGGGAAAACTGCGGTCCCGTTGAGGCGGCTCCGATGGGTTCACGGCACCCGTGGCGCCACCCCAGGCCCCTGGCAGGTGCGGTCACGGGGGCTGCGGCCAGCCTAACCGAGCTGCCGATCCGCGACCATCCTTCTTGATGGCGGCACTCAATGGCACTGGGCGTGAGCGGCCGGCGATACCATGGCGTCAACGCCCCCCGTGGCCGGCAACCGGATGTTCATGTCATCCTCCAGCATCAGCACGCCGGACCGGAGCCGGTCGCGGAAGGTCCGTCGCGCCAGCTGGATCTGGCTTTCCACCACATCCAGGGGTAACCCCAGAATCCAAGCCGTCTCCCCGGCCGAGAAGCCCTCGACCGTCGTCAGCAGCAAAGCCTCCCGTCGTTCGCAGGGCAGGGTGCGCAACAAGGCGCCGGGGTCCATCCGTTCCGGCGCCTGGCTTTCATCCTCCAGTTCCAGATGGCCGCCGGCATAGATGCGGTGGAACAACCGGAACAGGCCCACCCGCTCGACGGTGGGGCCCAGCACGTCCAGCCCATCCTGCGCCAACGTCTCCAGCACCATGCGCACATAGGCGTCGCCGCTGGCGGCCCTGCCGGTCAGGGCGCGACCGTAGCGCCGCAGATAGGGCAGATGGCGGAAAATGAGGTCGGTGGAGGCTTCGCGGGCGGTTGGATGTGCCGGCATGGCCTGCGTCGCTCCTCGTTGTTGATAAGGCCTCTGCATCCCGGGCGCGCCAGGAGGGCCTGGGGTGGTTACACGGGTGACTCTGACTCTGGTTTCCAACCGTCAGGCTCCCGGGAAAGTTTCCTGCCGAGGGGTTCCTTTTTCGCTTTCAAGCGGGCGCTTGGGCTATCGATCGATCGGAGGTCTCGGAATTCCCGGACGAGGCGCTGCGCCTGCCGCCGCGTCATTCCCCCGTCCGCCGCCCTTAACGGTTGAGGCCATTGCGGGACAGGGGTGATTTAAGGGAACGAAAACCGCTTCCGGTGGTTGTTCAGTTGGTTAGCAAAACCGACCCGAGCCTCGCGCCGGGGACAACCCGGGCGGCCCGCCCGAAGGCTTCGCGTTCAACCGCGCCTGGGGCCGCCCCTACTGGAGGAGTTACCATGAAACGCGCCAATCTGTATCTGGCCGCGGCACTGGGTGTGTCAGCGCTGGGCACCGCCGTCGTCCTGCCTGTCGCCCCGTCCCTGGCGCAGGGCACGACGCAGCGCATCGCCACCACGAAGGTCGATGTCGCCACCGTGTCCACCGGCCACCGCTCATCCAAGATCGTGGGTGCCAAGGTGGTGAATGACCAGAACGACACGGTGGGCACCGTGGACGATCTGATCATCTCCCCCAAGGAGAGCGTTCCCTACGCCATCCTGTCGGTCGGTGGCTTCCTGGGCGTGGGCGACCGTTTGGTGGCTGTTCCCTACAGCGCCTTGCAGGTGACCGATGACAAGGTGGAACTGCCGGGCGGCAACAAGGATGTCCTGCTGAAGCAGCCGGCCTTCCATTACGCCAAGAACTAGGCACGCCTTCAGCCCAAGGCCCACGGGATCGAGCGTTCCCGTGGGCCTTGGGCATGAGCGCGCCCCCATGGATCAGACCGGTCCACCATTCGCTGGCGTCAGGGCGCCCCCACCGCCGGGCGATAGCTCTTCCCCTCCGCGCCATGCAGGAAGCCGTTGCTGAAGCGCCGGCCGGGGCACAGGTCACGCAGCCGGTCCTGCGCCTGGGCCGCCGGCACGGCGCCGTCCAGCACCGCGCGGAAGCTTTCGGCCACCGCGACCATGTCGCAGTCCTGCGGGGACAGGCGGAAGCGGGAAACCCCCGCGGCGCGCAAGCGGCCCAGGTCGCCCAGCAGGTCGAGATAGCTGCCCGACAGGGTTTGCACCCCGTTCACCGCCAGGAAGGGCGTGCCGTCCAGGGTGTCCAGATCCATGCCGTCCGGATGTTTCTCACAGACATAACGGCAGCCGTCCTTGTGCAGACCGTGGGCGCGGGCGTGGTAGCAACGGGCGGAGATGGCCAACGGCAGGCGACCAAAGGCCTGCACTTCGATCTCCGTGCCAGTGATCATGGCCGCCCGCGCCAGGGCGGTGATGGCGTCCCCCGTCAGTTCCCCCGGCAGGCAGACGCGGGTCGCCCCTTGGCGGGCCATCAGTTCCAGGGTGCCCGGGTTGTAGACCGCGACCAAGGGGCCGACGGTGTGAGGTCGGCCGGCGCACGCGGCCACGGCGGTCAGGTCATTGGCCTCCACCAGGAAATCGTCGCCGGCCGCCAGATCCAACACCGCCTGGCGCTCACGCGCCTGCATCACCAGCGCGAGGCTGGCCAGCACCACCTCCTTGCCCGCGCGGTGCAGTCGCTCCGCCACTTCCGGGATGTGGCTGTCGAAGAAGGGGGCGCGCTTGGAACAGACCACCTCACCCAGGATGACGGTGTCCACCGGGGCCTCGTCCGCGATGCGGGCGTAGAAGTCGCGCCGCTGGGCCGTGGGCCAGTGGAAGTGCAGGGGGCCTAGCGTCAGTTTGGCGCGTTCCAGGGTCATGGCTGTCCGTCCTTCGTCAACGCCACCGGCCCTCAGCGCCACCGGCGGTCATAGGCGCCCGCGGTGGCGCGGCCGCCTTCCATCTCGCTTGCCAAATCCGGCAGGGTGAAGCCGCCGGCCACGGCGGCGTCGATGGCGCGGCGGAACTCCGCCACCACGCGGGCGACGTAGGCGTGGCCCCGCTGGCGCCCCTCGATCTTCAGCGCGCGCACGCCACCGGCGATCAGGCCGGGGATGTGGTCGGCGGCGTTCAGCGAGGTCGGCTCCTCGAACAGATAGCCGGTGGTGCCGTTGGCGCGGAACCGACCCTTGCACAAGGTGGGATATCCGGCCGGCGACCCGGCGGCGTGCCGATCAATGGTGATGTCGTTCAATCGGGCGGTGACGTCGCCCCCCGCCTCGCGCCGGAACTGCACGGCCCCCGCCGGGGAGCAGACACCATGGGTATTGGGCGACTGGCCGGTGACATAGCTGGACAGCTGGCACCGCCCCTCCGCCATCACGCACATGCCGCCGAAGGCGAACACCTCCGTCTCAACCGGGGCCACCGCCGCCGTCAGGGCCGTCACCTCCGCCAGGGTCAGCACGCGGGGCAGCACCACCCGCTGCACGCCGAAGGCCTGGGCCAGATAGCGGATGGCCTCGGGCGTGGAGGCGGCGGCCTGGACCGACAAGTGCAAGCGCAAGTTGGGGTGGTGGGCCTGGGCGTAGGCTAACAGGCCCAGGTCGGCCAGGATGACGGCGTCGGCGCCCGCTTCGGCCGCGTTGTCCACGGCACGGTGCCACACCGCCTCTTCCCCCGCCCGGGGAAAGGTGTTGATGGCGATGTAGAGGGCGCGGCCGGCCCGATGGGTGCGGGCGACGGCCGCCCGCATCTCCACCGGGCTGAAATTCAGGCCGGGGAAATTGCGGGCGTTGGTGGCGTCGGCGTAGCCGCAATAGACGGCGTCCGCCCCCGCCTCCACCGCCGCGTCCAGCGCGGCCGGCGTGCCGGCGGGGCAGACCAGGGCCAGCGGTTTCGGCGCCGGGGGCGAGGCGGGCCTGGTCATGGCTGGAACCCCACCGCCGGAAGGGCCGTGGGCTGGGCCGCCGCGCGTGCCAGAAGGTGCAGCACGCCGTCCAGCTCCGCATACCAGCGGCGGCCCTGGGCCATGGCCTTACGCGCCAGGCGGCCATCGCCCAGGTCGGTATCCAGCCGGACACCGGCGCCGTCCACGGCGTTGCGCAGGATCAGCACCGCCTCCATGTCGCCCTCGATCATCAATTGCCGGCTGAAGAACAGGGAGTCCCCGTCCACGCGCCCCTCCAGCAGGGCCAGCAGGGCGGTCAGGGGCGCGCGCAGCGTGGCGGCGACAGCGGGCGCGGCCTGGCCCTCGGCCAGCGGGGTCAGCCCGGGGGCGGCGCCCGCCGGACGCAGCAGGAAGCGCACCGGCAGATCGCTCGGGTCGATCAGGAAGGCCTTCTCTCCCAGGGCGGCCAGGCGCGCGAACACCGCCGCATGGCGCCGCGCCAGGCGGGTGAAAGCCCATTGGGCCAGGCGCGCGGCGGCCGGGCCGGCCAGGGGGCGGCCCAGCAGCGGCAAGGGGGGCAGGGCGCGGGCGACCAGTCCCGCCAACAGGACGGGCGACAGGGGGGGTGGATCGGTTGGATCAAGGCTCAAGGGACAGTCCCCAAATGGCGGCGCGCGGCGGGTGGCTTTGGGGCGACAGTGGGCGCCGCCGGCGGGGGATGTCTTTGACATGGCACAATAATGGGGCCGCCCATCCCTTGAAACGCCAGGTCGGCGTGCCGATACAAGGGAACTGTTCAAGCCATGCATGGTGCGGTTCCCAAATGCCTGCAAATCCCTATTACACCGGCCCGGTGAGCCACCATTTCGACGGGACCCGCTTTTTCAATCCTGGCCAGCTCACCACGGATCGCGGCCTGGGTGAACTGTTGCGCTGGCGCTGGGGCGGGACGCGGCCGGCTTGGCCCCGTGCCGTGCCGGGGCGTCAGGTCCGCCCGGCGGCGCGGGTCGATGGATTGGCGGTCACCATGGTCGGCCACGCCACGGTGCTGATCCAGGTGGCGGGGCTGAACCTGCTGGTGGACCCGGTATGGTCGGACCGCGCCAGCCCGTTCCAGTGGGTGGGGCCACGGCGCGTCAACCGCCCGGGTGTGGCGTTTGACGACCTGCCGCCCATCCATGCCGTGCTGTTGACCCACAACCACTATGATCACCTGGACGTCCGGACCCTGCGTCGGCTGTGGGCGGCCCACCGTCCCCGCATCGTGGCCCCCCTGGGCAATGACCGGGTGGTGGCGAAGGAGGTGGGGCCGATGCCGGTGGAGACCGGCGACTGGGGGCAGTCCGTGCCCCTGGGCGCCGGGGTCACCGCCTGGTTCCACCCGGCCTACCACTGGTCGGCCCGGCGGGTGGGCGATCGTCGCATGGCCCTATGGTGCGGCTTCGTGCTGGAAACGCCGGCGGGACCGATCTACGTGGCCGGCGATACCGGCTATGGCGACGGCGCCATTTTCCGGGCCGTGCGGGATCGCCACGGCGACCCCACCGTCGCCGTCCTGCCCATCGGCGCCTATGCCCCGCGCTGGTTCATGAAGCAACAGCACTGCGACCCGGCGGAAGCCGTGCGCATCATGGCCGACTGCGGCGCCCGCCAGGGCCTGGCCGTGCACTGGGGCACCTTCCCCCTGTCGGATGAGGAGCGCCTGGCGCCGCCGGAGGAGTTGGCCCAGGCGCTGGCCCAACAGGGCATGGCGCCTGATCTATTCCGGGCGATGGAGCCGGGGGACGTCTGGACCGCCCCCTGACCTGCGCGGGGGCGGCCCGCCGAGGGCCTCCTAGGCCGGCCAACAATCAGGAACGCCAACCGTCACGACTAGGGCTTATGACCTAGGCATATCTGTTTAGGCTATCTTCGCGACGCCTAAGATGGAGGGATATTTTATAAAGAACTGGCGGAGTGTGCATCGCATCGCCAGCAATCAGGTGGAAATTCGGCAATTTTAGCTTCGGCGCGGCAATATATTATTGCCTTGTTTATATTTTGTTAATCATTTTACGGTAAACTATTTCAAACAATGGCCATGGAATGGCGATTCCGGCAAAACCCCCACTCCATTAAATGGATTAATGGCGATATACTTTGCCGATAGACATTTACATAAATGCCGCATATAAGCCATAAGATATAGTTCTCTTCCTGTCGCCGAGGCCGCCGAGGATATGAGAAAGAGGCTTTATCATAAGGTCGTCGCGACCCTGGTTGACCTCGCGTATGACGAAATTCCCTTCCGGGCTTCCCACTTTCCGCGCCTCGAACAGCATCCGCTGGCGGCGGCGGGCAGGCAGATCATGCACCCCTTCCTGGGGGAACTGGGATTGGAGGTGCGGGGGTTCCTGGGCCAGGTGGAGCCCTGGCTGCGGTCCGGTTGGGTCATCCCGGCGCGCCGGTCCTGTCTTTACCCGGAACTTTCGGCCTTCGAGGATCCTGTCTTCTTTGAGCGCATCGACGCGATCAAGAAGCGGTTCAGCCTGCGTGAAATGGTCGGGCGCCTGGACCATGGCGACCGCCACCTGACATTGAACGTGGCATCGGGGCTCAAGGGGTCCGAATATGAGTTCAGCATGGGGCTGGACCTGGAAACCATGCTGGGACCGATGGTGACCGCCCAGATGGAGGTGCGTCGCGCCTTCCTGGACCGCTATGGGCATGACCAGTTGTTGCCCACCCAGTGGCACCGGCAACTGTCTTCCCAGATGCAGGCCAGGGACGACCTGTACTACGCCGCCCGGCATGCCATCATTCCGTCCTACCTGCCGCCCCTGATCGTGCGGCCCCCCTTCGACTTCTATCCCCATATCGGCATCCAGCTGCGCAACGTGGCCGCCAATCCCAGCCGCAATTCCGACCCCGCCCGCATGGGGCGGCTGGCCGCCCTGGCGTCCCAGCTGCTGAACCTGCCGGTTTTGGTCTATGGCAAGCCCACGGACCAGACACTGCCCGACTACCCCTCCACCCGTCAGTATATGCCGGACGGCACGCCCCAGTTGCATGCCGAGCTGGTGTTCCTGAAGCAATGCCGGCTGATGATCTCGCCGGACAGCGGTTGGGCCGACCTCATGGGCTGGTTGCGCATCCCCACGCTGCTGGAGCGCCTGGCCTATCCTGCGGGATTTGAGGCGCTGCGGCCCTTCCGCCCGAAGATGCTGGTGGCGGATGACCGTACCGACATCGCGGCCACGATAACCCGCTTGTGCACCGCCGACGCCGACACGGTACTGCTGCCCGACCCGACGGAGGGGGAGTTTCAGAACCACGACTTCCTCACGGCCACGGGCGAGGACAGCCGGACGTTCTGGCAGGATTTCTACGGGCAGATGATCACCTGACCCCGCTCAGGGTCACAAGGCCGGGCGCACGGCCACACGGGGAGGATGCGGACCATGGCGGACGGGGTCAATCTGATCGTCCAGGCGGGGGGACGGGGCAGCCGGCTGGAGCATTACTGCTGGAACAAGCCGAAATGCCTGGTGCCGATCAACGGCAAGCCCATGCTCTATCAGTTGCTGGACGCCGTCGAACAAGCCCATGCCGGCCAGGCGTTGAACGTGCGGGTCATCGCCGAGCATAAGGCCGAGGCGCTGGAACGCTATCTGGATGTCTTTCCGCCGCGCCAGCCGGTGCGGTTGCAGCGGCCCAAGGGTCACGGCACCACCAGCGGCATCCCCGAAGCCCTCGCCGACATTGGCGACGATGAGCCGGTGTGGATCGTGTGGAGCGACCTGACCTTCCATGAATTCCCCCCCACGCCGGAGGGGGACGAGCCGGTCATCTTCCTGTCGCGCTCCTTCACCTGCCGCTGGTCGGTGGCGTCCCTGGCCGGCGGTCCGCCCACCATCGTGGAGCAAAGCGGCAATGAGGCCGGCATCATGGGGCTGTTCTGGTTCCCCCGGAAAAGCCTGCTGCGCGACCTGCCGGAAAGCGGGGAGTTCGTCCGCTGGCTATCGGAGAATTTGACGGCCTTCCGCACCGAATATTGTGACGAGGCGCTGGAACTGGGCACCCTGAACGCCCTGTTGCACCACTGGGACAGCACGGCGGGCACCCGCTTCTTCAACCGCATCACCTACCAGGGTGACCGGGTCGTCAAGCAGGCGGTGGTGAAGGAATATGAGCCGCTGATCGGCCGGGAGATCGCCTGGTACCGGGCGGTGGGGGAGCTGGGTTTCGCCAACGTGCCCACCCTGCTGGACACCGATCCGATGACGCTGACGCGCATCGACGGGCATCATCCCTTCCAGCTGCCCTGGGGCACCAAGGGGCGGCGGCAGATCCTGGAAAACATCCTGGATGCCCTGGACACCCTGCACAGCCTGGGCACGGCGCCGGCGGTGGCGGAGGATGTGCGCTCCGTCTATCTGGACAAGACGGTGGCCCGTATCGCCAAGGTGCGCCGCCTGCTGCCGCAATTGGGGGAATGGCGCGCCATCAAGGTCAACGGCGTCTGGGTCCCCAACGTCCTGCACGATCAGGAAAGCCATCTGCTGGACAGCGCCTTCCGCCTGGTCCGCTGCAAGGCCTTCACCGTCATCCACGGCGACCCGACCTTCAGCAACATCCTGGTCGATGCCAACAGCCGTCCGTGGTTCATCGATCCGCGCGGCTATTTCGCGGCGCCGGGCATCTATGGCGACCCGAATTACGATTGGGCCAAGCTGTATTATTCCGTCATCGGCAGCTATGACAGCTTCAACCGGCGTCATTTCATCCTGACGATGGACGACCAGAGCGCGGACGTGGAGATTCGCGACAGCGGCTGGGCCCATCTGGGGGAGGTTCTGCGCGAGCGGCTGGGCACCCAGTACACGGCGGTGCGCATCCTGCACGCCTTCATCTGGCTGGCCCTGTCCGGCTGGGTCGACGATGACTATGATTCCATCGTCGCCGCCTATTGCAACGGCCTCTACCACCTGCACCAGGCGCTGGAAAGCTGAGCCATGCTGGAGCTGAGCCCTCTGCCGAAGACCTGGCTGGTGGACATCGACGGCACGCTGTTCCGCCACAACGGTCACCTCACCGGGACGGACATCCCGCTGCCCGGGGCGGCCTCGTTCATGCAGGCCATTCCCGCGACCGACCGCATCGTGCTGATGACCGCCCGGTCGTCGGCCCATGAGGCGGCCACGCGGGCGGCCCTGCTGGCCGCGGGCATCCGCTTCGACCTGATCCTCTTCGACCTGCCGGCGGGGGAGCGCATCCTGATCAACGACGCCAAGCCGTCAGGCCTGCAAACGGCGCACGCCGTGACCATCCCCCGCGACGGGGGGCTGCCGGCCTTCGCCGACATGGCCCGGATCGTGGATAAATAAGGGGGCGGCCCGGCATCGTGCCCGACCGCCCCGGTTCACCCCCGATGCCCCCGGGTGCGCGGTATCGCCGATCAGAAGTCCAGCGTTGGCGTCAGCAGCTTGACGTTGAGCGCCAGCCACACCAGGAAGACCAGTGACAGGGCCACCAGAACGGCCCACACGCGGCCCCAACGGCTGGCGCCGGGGCGGGTGGCGACGTCGTAGGCGTTCCAGCAGGACGCCCCCGCGCCGACGATGGTGGCCAGCAGCACCAGCTGCATCAGGCGCATCCAAATGTCCAACCGGCCGTCCAGCACGGAGATGTCGCTGTTGATCAGGGACAACAGGACCGTCCAGCCCAGGACGAAGATCAGGACCAGCCAGGTGCTGGCCCGGGTGGCGCGGTGCAGCAGCAGCGGCCGGCCGGTGATGCCCGGGTTGTGGCGATAGCGTCGGCGCACCAAGGCCACGACAGGCCAGGACAGGGCCGTCAGGACGACGATGCCCATCGTGACCGCCGCCACCGGCATGATCCAGCCGGCGTTGAGGTTGGCCGGCGCCGGCACGAACTCGATGATGGGGGCGTAGGCGCCGATGGAGAACATCACCACCCGGCCGTCCTTGACCACCGCGGCCAGGTGCTCCTTGCCCTCCCCGTCCTGCCACAGCCAGGGGCCGACCTCGCGCCAGCGCTTGGGCACCTTGGCGGCGTTCACCAGGGAGGAGACAGTGATGGTGTCGTCCTCGTTCGCCACGATCCGGGCCTCCCCCAGCAGGCTGATCATGCGCATGAAGTTGGTTTCGGACCCGCGGCTGCTGATGTAGTGCCCGGCCATGACCTGCGCATGCTCCTTGGCCGTGGCGGCCGTCGGCAGATCAGGCTTGGCCTGCGGGAAATAGCGGTCGGTGAAATCGACGAAGAGATGCTCACGCAGCACATGGGCCGCCGCTTCGCGCCCGCCGCTGTTGAAGGACATGTACAGACCGACGCCGTCATCCAGGTACAGGTGCAGGTCGGAATGGAACAGGTCGGTGTCGCCACCATGGCCCACAACGCGGTGGCCGTTGCGGTCCTCATGATAGAAGCCCAGGCCCATGGACGGCAGGCCGGGGTAGGGGGTGTTGGCGTTGGCGTACATCTGGTTCGCCGTCGCTGGGTCCAGCAGGGGGCCACCCTGGGACAGGTGGGCGATCATGAAGCGCGCCATGTCGGCACCGGTGGCGGACAGGGCGCCGGCCGGCGACATGTCAATGATCTCGAAGGGCTGCGGGTCCTTGGACCCGACCTCGTAGCCCTTGGACATGCCCGCCGCCAGCCCCTCGGGCAGGGGCTGGACGAAGGTGGAATGCGCCATGCCCAACGGTGTGAAGATGTGGTTCTGGATGTACTGGGCGAAGGGCTCTCCCGACACCCGCTCGACGATGTAACCCGCCATCGAGGCACCGTAGTTGGAATAGGCGGGGATCTGGCCGGGCGCGTAGATGCGGGTGGGAACCCAGCGCTTCATGGCGTCGCCCAGGGGCTTGGCCAGCTTGGGGTCGGTCAGCAGCAGGTATTTCGCCGTCTCTTCAAAACCCGTGGTGTGGGTCATGATGGTGCGCAGCGTGATGGGCTTGCCGAAGGCCGGCGGGATTTTGTAGTCCAGGTAGTCGTTGACGTCGCGGTCCAGGTCCAGCTTCCCAGCCTGCACCTGCTGCATCACGGCGGTCCAGGTGAACAGCTTGGAGATCGAACCCGGGCGGAACAGGGTGCCGTCCGGATCCACCGGCCTCTTCTCCTTGACGTCGGCATAGCCGAAGCCACGCTGGGTCACGACTTGGCCGTCCTTCACCACGACCACCACCGCACCGGCGATGTCCCCGGTTTGCAGGGCGTAGGGCAGGTAGCCGTCCAACCAGGCATCAACGTCCGTTTTGGTCAGGCTGGCCGCGGGTGTGGCGGCCGGGACCTCGGCGCCGCTGGCGGCAGGCGCCGGGGCCGGCGGCGTGGGCTTCAGGTCGGCCGGGGACTGCGCCGCCGCCGGCCACGCCAGCGCCGTCATCAGAAGCGCGAATATGCGATGCTTCCACATGCTGTCTGTCCTGTTTCAGTAGCGGACGCCGACGGTGGCGCCAAAGGAACGGGGCCGCACGATGGCCGCGGTGATGTTGCCGTTGAGGGCCGAGCCGGCGGCGCCGACGTCCAGGATGCCCCGGCTGTCGGTCAGGTTGCGCACGAAGGCTTCCAGCCGGTAAGGGCCAAAGGTGACACCGGCATGGGCGTCCACCTGGCTGAAGGCGCTGAGGTGGCGCTGGCCATAGCTGGTGTCGAAGGCGGACTCACGGTCGCCGGTATAGCGCCAGCTGAAGCCGGCGAAGCCGTTCACCGTCTCCGTCAGCGGCCGCTGGTATTCCACCGCCAGGGTGGAGGAGAAGCGGGCCGTGTAGGGCAGGCGGTCACCCTTCAGCCCACCCACCAGGGCCGGGGCGTCGCTGGTCAGCGTGGCGTCGACGAAGGCGCCGTTCAGCGCCACCGTCAGACCGGTCAGCGGCTTCACCGTGACCGAGGCCTCGATGCCCTGGCTGCGGGCGGTGCCACCGTTGATGTTGACGCCGAAATCGTCGACCGAGGTGAACAGCTGGATATTGTCCCAGTCGATGTAGAAGCCTGTCAGCTCCAGCGACAGCGTGCGGTTCCACAGGTCCGATTTCACCCCGATCTCATAGTTGGTCGTGGTGTCGGCACCGAACTGGTGGGGCACGGCGTCGGGCGCGCCCGGCGGCAGCACGTTGGGGCCGCCTGGCCGGTAGCCCTTGGCCACGCGGACATAGAGGGTGGTGTCCTCGTCCGGCTTGAACGATGGCGCCACGGAATAGGTGAACACCCCGTCGGAGGAATGGGCGGTGTAGTCGGAATCACCCGCCAGGGGACCACTGCTCGTCTGCACCGCATCCTGTTCATTATGGCTGTAGCGGCCACCGAAGGTCAGGTCGACTTGGTCGGAGAGGTGGACGGTGCCGTTGGCGAACCCGGCATATTCCTCGTAGCGGGAGGCGAGGTTGGCGAAAGCGAGACCGGCAAAATCGCCAATGTGGGCGCCGCTGGTGCCGTCCACGCCGTCAATGACCTGATTAACGACGTTGCGTTCCCGGGTGTAGAAGCCGCCGACCGTCCATTCCAGCCAGCCGTGGTCGCTGGACGCCAGCCGCACCTCTTCGGTCAGGCGGCGCTGTTGCACCTGCTGCACCTGGGAGGCGCCGAGCGGCACGCCGAAGGCACCGGTCAGCAGGTCGCCGTAGACGCCGCTCGCATCCTCCAGCGCGTTTTGATAGAGGCTGCTATAGCTGGTGGACGACAGCAGTTGCGCCGGGCCGAAATCATAAGAACCGGTCAGGTTATAGACCCGATACTGCATGTCGCTGGGTTGGTCGACCACCCGGGCCTGTTTGTATTCGCCCAGCACGGGCTTCAGGGTGACGGCATCCACGTCCTCCTGGTTGGTGCCGTTGCTGTCCAGGTTCTGCAGCATGGCCGTTGCCCGCAGGGTGAACGCTTCATTGGGGCGCAACTGGGCGGAGACGCGGCCGCCGTAGGTTCGGCCGTCGTTGATGTCCTTGCCACGCTGGTCGTCGATATAACCCGGGTCGCGCCGGTAGAAGCCGCTGGCCCGCACGGCCAGGGTGTCGGTGACCGGCACGTTGACCGAGGCGCGGCCGGACCAGCCGGTGTCGCCGTGGGCCACGTCCTCCACATTCATTTCGGCCGCGGCGTGCACGGCATCGGTGCTGGGCGCCACGGTGACGTATTTCACCAGGCCGCCCAGGGAGTTGGCGCCGTACAGCGTGCCCTGGGGGCCGCGCAGCACCTCCACCCGTTCCAGATCCACCGGGTCCAAATCCGGCGTCAGGATGGCGCCGTTGGCCAGGGAGGTGGCGGAGCCATAGGGGGTTTCATCAACATAGGTGGCCACCGTGGCGCCGACGCCGCCGGTGTTGATGCCGCGCAGGATCAGCCGCGCCTGGCCCGCCTGGGTTTCCACCAGGGCGGCGCTGGGCACGCGGGTGAAAAAGTCGTCCAGCCGTTCGGCATGGCTTTGCTGCAAAGCCTCGGCCGACACCGCTGACACCGATTGCGGCACGTCGATCAGCCGCTGTGTCCGCTTCTGCGCCGTGACGATGATCTCATCCAGCGTGTCGGCATCCGCCGGCGCGCCCGATGCCGCCTGCTGTCCCCATGCCGACGTGCCAACGGCCAGTGCCGCCATACCCGCGTAAAGGAATGCCCTGGTTCCCCGCCTCATGCCCGATCTCCCTGATCGTTATGTGGCGCCATGATGGCACGTGTTTCATATTTGGCAACAGTGTTTCTGCAATAGGGATACCGGAGCGTCGCGACGCTGGTTTTCCGAAGGCCGCTGGTGCATTTTTGAAACAGAGCGATGCCTGGAAACATGGAGAGTCTGCATGGCCAGTCCGGCCTTGGATCGGTCCCACCCCGCGATGGCGCTGCGGGCGGTGCGCATGAAGCAGGGACTGACCCTGCGCGCGCTGGCGGCCCGCAGCGGCATGCCGTTCTCGACGCTGTCGAAGCTGGAGAACGGCAAGATGGAGATGACCTACGACAAGTTGCTGCGCCTGGCGCAGGGGCTGGGTGTGGATATCGCCGCGCTGCTGGCCGGACCGCCGGAGACGGAGGCGCCGCCGGCCGGTGGCCGTCGCAGCGTGTCGCGGGCGGGCCGGTCCGCCGGCGCCACTTCCGACCTGCACGCGCACCAGTATCCGGCGGCGGATCTGCTGGGAAAGCTGATGGTTCCCATCATCATCGAGGTCCGCGCCCGCAGCGTGGCCGAAATGGGCGGCATGGTCCGCCATTCGGGGGAGGAGTACCTCTACGTCCTGTCCGGCGCCATGGAGCTGCACAGCGACCTCTACGCCCCCCTGCGTCTGGACACGGGCGACTCGGTCTATTTCGACAGCGGCATGAGCCATGTCTATGTGCGGGTGAGCGATGAGCCGTGCAAGGTTCTGTCCGTTTGCGCCGGCCCTGGCATCCAGCGTCTGGCCCAGACGGCGGCCAAGGCCTGGAAACTGTCGCCGCCGGGGACCGACGAAGCCCCCTGATCCGCGCATTCGCGACACAGTGTTTCAGATATTGAAACATCGTCCGGGCTGTGTGATGCTGCCCGCATCATGCAAAACCACCCCCCCGACAACGATATCGAGATCAGGGATACCCCGCCATGGCCGCGCCCCGTCGCGGCGTGGTCGGCCGTGGCCCTGTTCTGCGTGGCGGCCATCCTGTCCTACACGGACCGGCAGATTCTGAGCCTGCTGGTCGACCCCATACGGGCGGACCTGGGCATCAGCGACACCCAGGTGGGGGTGCTGCAGGGGGTCGCCTTCGCCATCATCTATTCCCTGGCGGGCTTGCCGCTGGGCCGGCTGGCCGACCTGCTGCCGCGCCGCGCCGTCATCTGCGCCGGCGTCGGATTGTGGAGCGTCGGCACGCTGATGTGCGGCTACGCCCCGTCCTTCTGGGTGCTGTTCGCCGGCCGCCTGATCGTCGGGGTGGGGGAGGCGGCACTCGCCCCCGCCGCCATGTCCATGATCGCCGACATGTTCCCGGCGGAGCGCCGGGGACTGGCCACGGGCGTCTTCGTCATGGGCATGACCATCGGCGGCGGTGTCGCCATCGCCATCGGCGGGGCCGTGCTGGGTCTGGCGGCATCCGGTGGTTTTGCCGGGATTCCCCTGCTGGATGGCTTGGCCGCCTGGCGCGCCGTGCTGGTCCTGCTGGGCCTCTGCGGCCTGCCGCTGCTGCTGGCCCTGTTGCCCATCCGCGAGCCGGCGCGGCGCAGCGAGACGGCGGCGGGCGGGGTCGAGGCCACCTCCCTGCGCGACATCTTCGCCCAGTTGGCGACCGTCCGCGCCGTGCTGATCCCGGTCATCGTCTGCTGCGCCCTCATGTCGGTGGGCGACTTCGCCCTGATCGCCTGGGCGCCCGCCCTGCTCAGCCGTCGCTACGCCATGGCGCCGGATGCGATCGGCCTGGCGTTGGGGTCGCTGGTGGTGGTCGCGGGCGTGGTGGCGACCGTCGCGGGTGGGGTGATCAGTGACAGGGCGGTGAAGCGCCATGGGCCGGCGGCGCGCATCTGGGTCGCCACGCTATGCGCCGCCCTGGCCTTCCCCTTCGCCCTGGTGGCGCTGACGACCTCGGCCAACCAGGTCTTGGCCGCCGTCACCCTGTGGACCCTGTTCTCCAGCGCCGCCGGCACCATCGGCATCACGGCGGTGCAGGAGATCGTGCCCAACCGTGCCCGGGGGCTCAGCGTTTCCTTCGTCGCGTTTGGCAACATCATGCTGGGGCTGGGTGGCGGCGCCACCCTGACCGGCTTTGTCACCGACCACGTCTTCGCCGATCCGCTGGCCATCGGCCAATCGCTGACGCTGGTCATCGCCCCCCTGGCCGGGGCCGCCATCCTGCTGTTCCTCCACGCCTCCCGAACCGCACGGAGTGTTCGTCGGTGAGCCTGTCCATCACCTATCGCCGGGACGCGATGCGCATGCGCGAGCCGTTCCGGATTTCCGGCTACCTGCTGCACGCCATGCCGGCCGTCGTCGTCACCGTCAGCGACGGCACTTACTTCGGCCACGGCGAAGCCGCCGGGGTCTATTACATGAACGACGACCCGCCGCATATGGAGCGGGAGATCGAGCGTGTGCGCGCGGCCCTGGAGGACGGTGTCGACCGTCGCGGCCTGCAGGCCCTGCTGCCCCCCGGCGGTGCCCGCAACGCCCTGGACTGCGCCCTGTGGGAGCTGGAGTCCTTTCAGGCAGGGCGGCCCGTCTGGCAGCTGGCCGGGGTGCCCGAGCCCACGCCCCGGATCACCACCTTCACCCTGCCGGCCGATGACCCGGCCGAGATCCTGCGCCGCCTGACGGCCTTCAGCCACGCCCGCGCCATCAAGCTGAAGTTGGAGGGCGATTTGGCGGCGGACACGGAACGGGTGCGGGCGGTGCGCCGCGCCCGGCCGGATGTCTGGCTGTCGGTCGATGCCAACCAGGGCTTCGGAGGCGACGATCTGGACCCCTTGGCCGCCATGCTGGTGGACCAGGCCGTGTCCCTGCTGGAACAGCCGGTGAAACGGGGGGCGGAGCATCTGCTGGATGGCTGGGATTGCCCCGTGCCGCTGGCGGCCGATGAGAGCATCCTGGATCTGACGGAACTGCAGGAACAGCATCGCCGCTTCAGTGTCGTCAACATCAAGCTCGACAAATGCGGCGGCCTGACCGAGGCGCTGGCCATGGCGGCGGAGGCCCGGCGCCTGGGCCTGGGCGTCATGGTGGGCAACATGGCGGGCTCCGTCCTGGCCGCAGCGCCGGGCTTCGTCCTGGCGCAGCTGTGTGACGTGGTCGACCTGGACGGGCCCTGGTTCCTGGCCGAACCCGGCGCCGACCGGGGGATCTTCGACGCGGGCAAGGTCATGGTCCCGGCGGCGTTCTGGGGGGTGGGATAACTGCCGGGGTGACTCAGGGCGCCAACGTTCCCATATAGTTGCCGAAGCCGATGACGCCGGTGGACAGCACCAGCACGGCGATGCCCAGGCCCAGGATCGCCCGGGTGCGGCGGCTGGATCCGGCCCATTCCTTCAGCATGAAACCCCACAGGGTGGCGAAGATGATGATGCTGGCCATGTGCAGGGTCCAGCTGGAGAAGCCGAAGCGCCCCATCTGGCTTTCGCCCATGGTGTAGAAGAAGAACTGCAGATACCAGGCGATGCCGGCCAGGGCGCAGAGGGCGTAATTGCGCAGCAGCGGCGGGGGGGCGGTGGCGGTGCGGCCCTGGCCGCCGGTGAATTCGGCGAAGCAGCCATCGCGGATGATCAGGTACAGGCACCAGAGGAAGTTGGTGGTGAAGCCGCCGGACAGCACCACCACCAGCACCGGCAGGCCCTGTGACAGCGGGTCGGTGCCGTGGGCCAGGGTCAGTTGGCGGATGGGTTCGCCCGCCGCCAAGCCGTAGGCGAAGCAGCTGCTCATGATGCCGGAGAAGATGGCGATCAGGATGCCGCGCTTGAAATCGAACTCCGCCACCGCCTGCTGCTCGATGCCATCGCCCTCCTTCAGGCGGCCAGCCCATCCCACGATGGCGATGCCCACCAGGCAGACGGCGACACCGCCCAGGATGACCAGGCCGTGCCGGGTCCGCATCAGGCTGCCGACCAGGTCGCCGCTGACCAGCGGCGGGATCAGGGTGCCAAAGGCCGCCGTCAGCCCCAGGGCCACCGCCATACCCAGCGACATGCCGAGGTAGCGCAAGGTCAGACCGAAAGTCAGGCCGCCCAGACCCCACAGGGCGCCGAAGAGATAGCAGAGGACCAGGGTGCGGGTGGGGGCGGCCGCCAGCACCGCGCCCAGGTTCTCCGTCTTCACCAGCGCGAACAGCCACGGCGCCAGGATCCAGCTGAACACCCCGCCCACCAGCCAGAACACCGGCCAGGACCAGTTGCGCACGCCCCGGTAAGGCACATAGAAACTGGCGGAGGCGAGACCGCCCAGCCAGTGGAAGAACACGCCCAATACGGGATTGGCGCCCATCGATAACTCCTCCCCAAACGCTTATTGGTGTCAGTCCAGGCGGTAGACGCGGGCGGCGTTGCCGCCGAACAGGGCCGCGCGCTCATCGCCCGAGAAATCCCGGGTGATCCGGTCATAGGCCCGGAAATAGGCGCCCAGACGCCCGCCCAGGCCATCGACCGGGAAATTGCTGGCAAACATGCAGCGGCCGGGGCCGAACAGCTCGATGGTGCGCAGGACGAAGGGGCGGATGCCATCCACCGTCCATGCCCGGTCCAGCATGCCCAGTCCGGAGATCTTGACCATGACGTTGGGTTGGCGGGACAGCGCCGCCATGCCCCGCCGCCACAGCGCCAAGCCATCGGCATCCTTGTCCACCGGCATGCCGGTATGGTTCAGGATCAACAGCGTATCCGGGTGCCGGGCGGCGAGATCGGCCGCGGCGGCCATCTGGCCAGGATAGATTTGCAGATCGAAGGACAGGTCGTGCCGGGCCAGCAGGCCGAAGCCCGCCCGCCAGGCGTCATCCCGCAGCAGGTCGCGCGGCGTGTAGGTCTTGGCCGGGTCGGCATGCCAGTTCAGGATCTGGCGGATGCCGCGCATGGCGCGGAACTCCGTGTGCGCCGCCAGCACCCGCTCCGCGTCCGCGGCTTCCAGCGCCGCATAGCCGACGATGCCGTGGGGAAAGCCCCGGGTGTCGGCCAATCCCTGCAGCCAGGCGGATTCCTTCACCGCGTCTTCCGGATGGGCGCCCGCGTCCACGTGCACGCTTCCGCCCAGGGTCCAGCCCTCGGGCAGTTGCTGGGCGGCCAGCAGATAATCGTCCACCCCCTGGTTCCGGGCGATGGGCGTGACGTCGCCGTTGACCCCGCCATCACCAAGCGGCGGCGTCAGCCAGGGATAGCGGATATGGGCCAGATCCCACAAATGCATGTGCGGATCGACCAGGATCAGCGTGTCGGCCATGGCCCGCGCGGTCCCTCCCCTGTTCATTTATTCTGATGCGGCCGGGCATAAGGCCCGGCCGCCACCCTGATATTTACGAGGACGCGACCGCGTCCGCCGGAGCTTTCCGGGGAGCGGAGCGGACTGGAAAGCGAGGACAGCCAAGCCGCCGGATGGCGGCGCCCGGCGCCTGAGGGAAAATCAATAAGTCGTGCGGCCACCTGACGTGTCAAAGGTCGACGCCGTGGTGAAGCTGCATTCCTCGCTGGCCATGAAGCAGACCATGGCGGCCGATTCATGCACCTCACCCAGGCGCCCCATGGGGATTTTTGAGCGCATGTAGTCCACCTGGCTTTGCGGCAGCTGGTCCAGGATGGGGCTTTCGAAGGTGGCGGGCGTCAGGCTGTTGACGATGACGCCTTTGCCCGCCAGTTCCTTGCCCAGCGACTTGGTCAGGCCGATGACCCCGGCCTTGCTGGCGGAATAGGCGCTGGCGTTGGGGTTGCCTTCCTTGCCGGCGACGGAGGCGATGTTGACGATGCGGCCATAGCCGTTGGCCAGCATCAGCGGCACCACGGCGCGGCAGCAATAGAACAGGCCGTTCAGGTTGATGTCGATGGTGCGGCGCCAACTGTCCAGCGGGAACTCGTGCACCGGCACGGTGGCGCCGGTGATGCCGGCGGAGGCCACCAGGATATCGACCCGCCCGCCCAGGGCCTGGTGGCTGGACGTGGCCGCGGCCTGCACCGCCGCCGCGTCGGTCACATCCAGCGCCACGGTGTGGCTGGCGCCCGTCTCCACCGCCGCGGCCGCCAGCGCCTCCTCCCGCACGTCCCACAAGGCGACCTTGGCGCCCTCGGCCACCAGGCGGCGGGCCGTTTCCTTGCCCAGGCCCGAGGCGCCACCGGTGACGATGGCGGTGCGGCCGGCGAACCGGCCTTCGAAAATGCGCGTCACGCCCGTTCCTCCTGGTTGAACCACGCCACCACCTTTTGCCGCTGGGTCCCCAGCTTTTCGATACCCAGGGTCATGACATCACCGGCCTTCAGGAACACCATGTCGGGCTTCTGGCCCTCGCCCACGCCGGGGGGCGTGCCGGTGGTCAGGATGTCGCCCGGCTCCAGGGTGACGAAGCGGCTGACATAGGCGATCAGTTCGGCGACGCCGAAGATCATGGTGCGGGTGTTGCCGGTCTGCATGCGCTGTCCGTTCAGGTCCAACCACATGTCCAATTCCTGCGGGTCGCCCACCTCATCGGCCGTCACCAGCCAGGGGCCCACGGGACCGAAGGTGTCGTGGCCCTTGCCCTTGTCCCATTGGCTGCCCCGTTCCTTCTGGTTGAAGCGTTCCGAGACGTCGTTCACCAGGACATAGCCGGCGACGTATTCCAGCGCCTGGTCCTGAGGCACGTACCGGGCGACACGGCCGATGACCACGCCCAGCTCCACCTCCCAGTCGGACTTCCCGCTGTCCAGCGGCAGCATGACGTCGTCGTCCGGCCCGTTCAGGCAGCTGGTGGCCTTGGTGAACAGGATGGGCTCCACCGGGATGGGCAGGTTGGCTTCCCTGGCGTGGTCCGCATAATTGAGGCCGATGGCCAGGAACTTCCGCACGCCCGCCACGGGCACGCCCAGGCGGGGGGTGCCCTCCACCACGGGCAGGGTGGCGGGATCGATGGCCCGCAGCCGGTCCAGGCCGGCGGGGGACAGCACATCGGGGGTGATGTCGGTGATCTGGCCCGACAGGTCGCGGAGGCGGCCGTCCGCGTCCAGCAGGCCGGGCCGCTCCTGGCCCTTGGGGCCGTAGCGCAATAGCTTCATGGGTATAGGACCTTAAAGGCGTTCAGTGCGTATAGGGGCGGTGCAGGGTGACGGCGGGGTTGAGGTCCACGCCGAAGCCGGGCTTGTCCAAGGCCGTGGCCTTGAGGCGGCCGTTCTCGGGAACCGGCTCGCCCAGCAATTGGGGGTGGAACATGGGCACGACCTGGTCGGCCTTGGGCGCCATCATCAGGAACTCGGCGAACGGGCTGTTATGCCGGGTGATGACGAAGTGATAGCTGTAGACGCTGGAGCCATGGGGGATGACCATCACCCCCCGGCTGTCGGCCATGGCGGAGATTTTCAGCAGCTCGGTGACGCCGCCGCACCAGCCCACGTCCGGCTGGATGATGTCGCAACACTCCATCTCCATCAGCATGCGGAAGCCCCAGCGGGTGGCCTCATGCTCGCCCGTCGTCACCAGCATGCCGGCCGGCGCCGCCTTCTTCAGCGCGGCATAGCCCCAGTAATCATCGGGGCTCAACGCCTCCTCGATCCATTTCAGGCCGTAGTCCTTGGCCCTGTGCGCCAGGCGGGTGGCGTAGTTCAGGTCCAGCGCCATCCAGCAATCGAACATCAGCCAGAAATCCTCGCCGCAGCGCTCGCGCATGGTGGCCAGTTCCGCGATGTTCTTCTTCAGTCCCTCCTCACCCTCGGCCGGGCCGTGGTGCAGGGGCATCTTGCCGCCGATGAAGCCCATCTGCTTGGCGAGATCCGGCCGGGCACCCGTGGCGTAGAAGCTTAGCTCATCGCGCACCGCACCCCCCAGCAGGTGGTACACCGGCTCTCGCCGCAGCTTGCCCAGCAGGTCCCATAGGGCGAGATCGACGCCCGAAATGGCGTTCACCACCAGGCCCTTGCGGCCGTAATACTGGGTCCCGAAATACATCTGGTCCCAGATCTTCTCATAGTCCGTTGGGCTGTGGCCTTCCAGGAAGCGCGCCAGGTGCTTCTCCACGATGTAGGCCGCGGGCTCCCCGCCCGTGGTCACGGCGAAGCCGACCGTGCCGTCCGCCGCCTCGATCTCCACCACCAGCGTGCCCAGCACGTTGATGCCAAAGCTCTGCCGGCTCTGGCGGTATTCCGGGTACTTCGCCATGGGGGTGGCGATATGGTCGTCGATCCAGTGGCCGTCGCCCTGGTCGTGATAATCCGCACCGCCGCCGCGCACCACATGGGCGCGCACCTGTTTGATGGTGGGGAAGGTCATGGAATTTTGCTCCTTGGCAGGAAACAGGGGCTTTGGAAAAAGGGTCAGGCCACCATGGCGCGAGAGCGGTAGAAGTATGTGGGCGTGCAACTCCAGGCGTGGCAGTAGCTGTTGATATGGATGTCGCCGTAGGGGGAGCTGAGCGGCTGGGCGGGGTCATAAACCTCCCAGAAGGTATCGGCGCCGGCCTTGACCATGCCGCCCCAGTACCCTTCCACCAGGGCCTTGGCGTCCTTCTCCAGCCCGCTGTCCAGCAGCGCCTCCGCCATGTAATGGTAGAGATACGGGGTGACCGGCTTCACCGCGTCGGCGCGGGCCAGCGCGGTCTTCAGCGCCGTGGCGCAGTCCTTGGCGGGCAGGACGCCACCGATGGCCATCCAGGCTTGCGAGGCCCAGGAGACCTGGCGGGCCGGGCCGCTGACGAAGGCCTGGACCGAGGGGTCCCAGAAGGTCCGGGCGGCGGCGGTCATGCGTTCGATCAAGGCGGGGTAGCCCGCCACCTCACCCTCCAGCCCCAATTTGCGGGCCAGATCCAGGGTGCGCTTGTGCGCGAAGACCAGCAGGCCCTGGATGGCGGCGTCCTTGTGCAGGTCGCGCGACCAGTCGATGAAGATCCAGACGTTGCCGGGGTCGACATAGCGGCCAGCGGCGTTGACGCGCTGGCCGATGATCTCCAGCTGCCGCTTGGCCACCGGCCACAGTTCCCGCGCCGTCGCCACGTCGCCCGTAGCCTCCAGGTAATCGGCCAGGGCGACGTTATAGAGGGCGGCGTAGTCCACGATGTGGATGCCGCCGTAGCGCGCCTTGGGCTTTTCATAGACGCAGGCCGCCACCAGCCCATCCTGCCGCCGGTAGGCGGCGAACAGATAGAGGCAGCGCTTCACCAGATCGTTCTGCTTGAAGGTGGCGTAGTTGGCCAGCGCCTGCAGGCGCAGATCGCCCACCCACAGCCGCTGGTCGCGGCGGGGGCCATCCTCGAAGGTGGTCTGCATGCAATCGCGCAGCGTCGCGAGCGACACGGCATCGATGCGCCTGGCCAGGTCGGAATAGGGGGCGGGCAGGGGGGACGGCGTGGCTTGGGCGGACGTCAGCGCGATGGCGTGCACATCCTCAAACCGGACACTGAAGCCCGACGAGGTGTCGATGACCTCCACCTTCACATAGCGGAAGGCGTAGCGGCGGGGCAGTTGCACCGCCTGGGGCAGGTAGTCGACGTTGATGACCTCGTCCGGTAGCCAGGCGCTGCTGAGCACACCCTGGTAGGGGTACAGCGGCTCCGCCACATCGCTGGGCACCTCGCCGAAGGTCAGGCGCAGGCGGGCGGGGGCGTCGGGCTCGCGCCCCACGGTTTCCAGGCGGAAAGCCAGGTGGCCGGTGCGGTGACCCCCGAAATCCAGGATGAAGCTGTCGCCTTTCTTGAAGGCGCGCGTGGCCAAGCTATCGGCCGCCGCTTCCTTTTCCATGCGCCAGCGCAGGGGGGCCGCAGGGTCGGCCACGGCGCGCACCAGGGCCAGCGGCGGCTGCGCCGTCTGGGTCACGGTGGGCATCAACGCCTCCGCCTTGGCGGCCCAATCCGCGTTGGGCGGGCCGGCGACGGCGGGCTCCATCACCATGTCCTGGGCCCCGGCGGGCTTCGGCGTTCCGGTGGAAACCGCGGCGGCGGCCACGGCGGCGCCCCCGACAACCAACAGCATTTCCCGACGATTCATGGCTGGGCACGCGCTCCCTTTAGGCTCTCGGTTTCGTTGGGGCCAGAGTGGGGCCGGTGGGCCGGTCTGGCCATAAGGGAAAAGAACGGGTGCCGCGGGGGGGCCAACGGCACCCGCGACACCCGTCAGGGGAGGAGGAGAACTAGAAGACTAAAAACGTGAGCTACTGGGGTATCGGCCTCACCACTTCTTGGTCAGGCCGATGGAGATGACGCGGCCCAGGGGGGACGCGGCGGTGAGATCGACGCCGGAGACGCCGTTGGTGTTGTAGAAATAGGGCGGATCGGTATCGAAGACGTTGTTGACGTCCAGGGTGGCCTGGATACCCCCCATCATGCCCTGGCCCGGCACGTTCCAGGCCAGGTGCAGATCGGCGGTGGTGAAGCTGTCCACCTTCTGGATCGCCAGGCCGCCGGTGCTGGCGTTGGTGTAGCCGTTGGTGTAGTTGACGAAGACCCCGGCGGTGTAGGCGTCCAGGGTCCACATCAGGCTGGCGCGGGCCTTGAAATCGATGGCATAGTCCGTGTTCAGCAAGGTGTTGATGGACGAGGCGCCCTTGACCTTCTGGTCGAACTGCCACAGCCAGGTGCCGGCCAGCCCCGCCGTGAAGGCGCCCACCCGGCCGGCGTCCCAACCGTAGCTGACATCGAAGTCCATGCCCTGGATGAACTCATCGGCGAAGTTCTGGCGCCGCAGGTCGTAGATGGCGGTCGGCAACTGCGCCGTCACGTTGAAATTGCCGTCGTGACGGAAGCCGTTGGTCAGGGCCAGGGCCTGCGCCAGCGTCGGATTGTAGACGCGATAGGCGTCATAGACCGAATTCTGCGGTTGGGTGACCGGATTGAAGGTCGGGAAGGTGATGACATTGTAATAATCGATGCGGAAATAGCTGGAACTGATCTTCAGGCCCGGCACGTCCTTGGGTTTGTAGTCGAAGCCAGCGGAATAGGTGTCCGCCGTCTCCGGCTTCAGCTTGTTGCCGCCGGCCAGGATGATGGAATATTTGTTGGGATCGAAGCCGACGAAGTCGGTGAAGCGGATGGCGCGGGTGTCGATGGCCGTGCCGGCGTCCGCCAGGCTGGGCGCGTGGAAGCTGGAGCCGAAGCTGCCGCGCAGGGTCAGGCCCTCGATCGGGCTGTAGGTCAGGCCGACCTTGGGGTTGGTGGTGTCGCCCACGTCGCTGTAGCTGTCATAGCGGGTGGCCAGCGACAGGTTGACGGACCGGATGCCGGGCATGGCGTTGCCGTCGCCCACCAGCGGCACCGACAATTCGCCGAACACGGACTTCACGTCGCGCTCGCCGACGGACGAGAAGGAGGACACGGCCGCTTCCGACGCGCTCAACCAGCTGGCCGGGTTGGTGGGGCCGACGCTGTTGCTGGCGGCGAAGCGTTCATGGCGGATGTCGGCGCCGACCGCCGCCTTGACCGTGCCACCGGGCAGGTCGAACAGGGGGCCGTCAGCCTTGAACAGGCCCTCCTGCAGGAACTGCTCACCTGAGTAACGGGTCTGGTAGTCGCGCAGCGCCGCCAGGACGGCCGGGCTGTTGGCGGCGCCAATGCCGTAGGGGTTCAGCGTGCCGGCGGCGGCCAGGTCCGTGGCCAGGGTCTGGTTCAGGCCGTTCTGGCGCACGTCGTCGCGTTCGAAGCCAAAATTGCCCGCGACCTTGCCTTGCCAGCCGTGGCTCAGATCGATGTCGGCGCCCACATTGGCCACCTGGGTGCTGGTGGTCGTGTGGTTCTGGAAGGAAGCGCCGGGATTGTAGGTCACCGTTTCGTCCACGCCGCCCAGCCCGGGAACGGCGATGTAAAACGGGCTGGTGCTGGGGACGGTGACAGAAAAGGCGCTGTTGTTGGGTGACGCCTGGGCGGATGTCGAACTCATCCGCGTGGTCATGACGCGCCGGCTGTACAGTTCATTGGCGAAGACCTCGACACCATCGGCGATCTCCTGCCGGATGGAGATCAGGCCCTGGTCGCGGTGCTGATCGGGGTAGAGGTCGTCATCCAGCCGGCCCTCGCACTTGTTGGGCTGACCCGCCTTCAGGGCACCGGTGGCCGTCAGGCCATAGGTGACGCCGCCGGCGGTGATGTTGGAGACGCCGCAGTTCTGCACGCGGTTGTCGCCCCAGCCCTTGGACGTGCCGTTGTCCGAGATGTAGGAGCGGCTGCCGGCCTTCAGCTCCGAATTGCCGGAGTGCTCATAGTCCAGCAGGATGGATCCACCGGTCCAGGTCTTGCCGAACAGCTGGCTGAAATTCTGGCTGTCGTAGGAATTGCCGAAGCCCGCCTGCAAGTGGGTTTCCGCCCCGTCGTAGTTGCGGCGGGGAATGAAGTTGATGACGCCGGCCACGGCGTCGGACCCATAGATGGAAGAGGCGCCGTCGGCGATGACCTCCACCCGTTCCAGGGCGGAGACGGGGATGGCGGAAGGGTCCGGGGCGGTCTGGTTGATGCCGGCACCGGGCAGGCGCATGCCGTCGAACAGCACCAGGGTCAGGCCACCGCCGCCGTTGCCCACGCCCACGCCATGGATGGCGGGCTGGTCAACGAAGTTGGCCTGGCCGAAACCAGTGTTGCTGCCCGTCGAATTGAAGTTGCCCACCTGGGGCAGGGAGCGGAGCAGTTCCGTGGCGTTGGTGGCGCCGGTGGCCACCATGTCGTCGCGCGTGACCGTGCTGACCGCGGACGAGGGCACCTGGATGCCGCGGATGCTGGTGCCCGTGACAATGATTTCCTCCAGGGGTTCGGCCGTTTCCGATGCCGTGGCGCCCTGGTTGGAGGCTGGCGCGACCGTCTGTGCCAAGGCGTGGCCGCTGGCGGTGCCGAGCAGCATGGTCAGCGCCGCCGCCAAGGTCTTGGTGGCGACCGTCGTCCCGGCGCGGGCCTGGCGAGGCATGAGGTGACAGCGATGTCCCATATGAGCATCTCCCTTTATTTTCGTTGTCGTTGACACCGCAGGCCGGGCAAGGACTTTCCCTTGCCAGCACTCATGGATCGAGTGCCGGTTGGCCTGAGGCTCTTCCGTTGTGTGACTGTGCGATCGGTACGGGTGTGGTGGTCCGCCTGAGTCAGGCACCGGGCGCCAGGCTCCGGCACGGAGCCTGCGGGTGGTTTCTTCCCTGTCTTGTCGTCTTTATGGGCGGGATGCTATCGCCGGCCAACGGCTGTGTCAAACCATTATGTGCAAGTATCAGTCATTATATGAAACATTCGCGCGCCCGCCACCCTTGTGGCAACGCGACGATCTTGCGACGGACTGCGCATCGCCCGCAGAAACGCTCGGGATAAAACTGGCTCATTCCCCTGCGCCGGGACCCTCTCTGTACCAACCGCAGCGGCGAGCGGGCCGCATGCGCCATAGGGGTTAAATTCCAGATATCGGGAAATTGCTGGCAAATAAATCACGGCGACACCATTCTCATGAGCGTGCAGGCATCGGCTTGCCGTCATTTTCATTAAATGATATGGAATGTTGCAATATGGAATTACCGAAGAAATCCGATGCCGAAGAGGAGGGCAAGGGCGCGCCTTCGGGCAGCCAGACCCTGTTCCGGGGCCTGGACGTCATCGACGTCGTGGCGGAAGGAATCATCGCCCTGCCGGCGCTGTCCGAACGCCTTGGCCTGACCAAGTCCACCACCCACCGTCTGGCCTCCGCCCTGGTCGACCGGGGCTATCTCACCTTCGTCGCCCGGGAAGGCTACAGCCTGGGGCCGAAGCTTCTGGAACTGGGCTGGGTGGCGCATCAGCAGATGCACATGCCCAGCGTCGCCAGGCCCCATCTGGAACAGCTGGCGGCGGCCACGGAGGACACGGTGCACCTGGGTATCCTCGACGGCTTCCAGGCCCTCTACCTGGACAAGGTGCCGGGGCGCCGACGGGTGGTCATCGGTTCCCGCGTGGGGGAGCGCCATCCCATCGCGTCCACCGGTCTGGGCAAGGCCCTGATCCTGGACCATGACGAGACGGCGTGGCGGGAATTCTATGAGGCCCAGGGCTCCGCCATCGGCCTGGCCGTGTGGCTGGAGCGCATGCGGGCCTATGCCGCCAAGGGCTACGCCTTTGACCTGGAGGAGAATGAGGACCAGATCCGCTGCGTCGCCGCCCCCATCCGGGGCGCCAGTGGCGAGATCGTGGCGGCGCTCAGCGTATCCAGCGCCGCCCAGTACATGAGCGACGCCCGCATGGAATCGCTGACCGGCCAGGTGACGGACACCGCCATCGCCATCAGCCGTGAACTGGGGTGGAGCGAGCGCGCCGGCCGCCGCCGGCCGCGCAAACCGAAGGCATGAACCACCGGCCGCCCCCGGAAGAAGGAGGGGGCCGCCGTATCGGGAGGGAAAGGCGAGACATGCTGCTTGAAGGTAAGACGGTCCTGATCACCGGGGCGTCGCAGGGCATAGGCCGGGCGGCCGCGGTGGAATGCGCGCGGGCCGCCGCCAACGTCGCCATCAATTATCTGGGCGATGAGGCCGAGGCGGAGTCGGTGGTGGCGGAGATCCGGTCGCTGGGCCGCGAGGCCATCGCCATCCGCTCCGACGTGGCGGATCCGGCCTCGGCCCCGGCCTTCGTGGCGGCTGCGGTGACGGCCTTCGGCGGCGTCGACGTCTTCGTCAGCAACGCCGGCATATGCCCCTTCCATGCCTTCCTCGACATGCCGGTGGCTGTGCTGGATCGCACGATGCGGGTCAACCTGCACGGCGCCTACTATATGGTTCAGGCGGCCGCCAACCAGATGGTGGCGCAGGGGCGGGGCGGATCCATCGTCGCCGTCAGTTCCATCAGCGCCCTGGTGGGCGGCGAGTACCAGACCCATTACACCCCCACCAAGGCGGGCGTGCATTCGCTGATGCAATCCTGCGCCATCGCGCTGGGCCGTCACGGCATCCGCTGCAACTCCGTGCTGCCGGGCACGATCCAGACCGCCATCAACAAGGACGATCTGGCCGACCCGGAAAAGCGCGCCCGCATGGCCGCCCGCATCCCGCTGGGCCGCCTGGGCGTGCCGGAGGATCTGGCCGGCCCCATCCTCTTCCTGGCGTCCGACATGGCGCGCTACGTCACCGGCGCCGCCCTGCTGGTGGACGGCGGGGCGTTCGTCAATCTGCAATAACTGAATTGGGGGGTAATGCCATGTGGCTGAAACTGAGCGTTTTTCTTGTCGGCATCTTTCTTGCCGGAACCGCTGCCCCAGGGGGGGCGAAAGCGCAGGAGGCGGTGGTTGGCGCCCGCAACCCCGATGCGCTGTTCACCAGTCCCGACCCTGTCCTCAACCGCAACAAGCAAGCGGCCTATCACATCGTGAAAGATCTGCTTGAAGCCGATCATTGGGATGAGGCGGATCGCTGGATGACGGCCGAGTATCACCAGCACAATCCCCTCGTTCCCTCGGGCCGCGACCACGTCGTGGACTTCTTCAGCAAGGTGCTCAAACGGGCGCCCAAGCCCGTGCCGCAGACTATGGCAACCCCGGTTGTCGCCGTCCTGGCGGAGGGCGATCTGGTGACGGTGGTGTTCCCGCGCACCCTGAAGGATCCGAAGGACCCGTCGAAGACCTATACGACCACCTGGTTCGACATGTGGCGTTTCAAGGATGGCAAGGCGGATGAGCATTGGGATCCGGCAAGCAAGGATTTGCCCCCCGGCCCCTGACGGTAAAGCCAGCCACGCCTCGGTCGCCAATCCGTGCGCAATGGCCGAGGCTGGAAAAAGGGCGCACCTCGGGGGAGGTTTCGACATTCCCGAAATATCGCCTTCGCCCGTCCCCGTCGGGCTGGTATGAAGGAAACGGCGCCCAGGCTCGACCCTGGCCTCCGTCCCCGGGGTTGCGCCCTTACGGCTAAAACGAAAATTGGAAACGTCCATGTCGGTTAGACATCACCTGCTGCTCTCCAGCGCGCTGTTTATGACAACGCTTACCTATGTCGGAGCCGCCCCGGCTTTCGCGGCGGATGCGCCGACGCCAGCCCCCGTCACGGGTGCCTGGCAGGATGCCGGCCAGTCGCCGGACACCCGCACGGCCGCCTTGCTGAAGGTGATGACGCGGGAAGAGAAGCTGCAGATGGTGTTCGGCTACTTCTCCACCGACTTCAAGCCCAAGGCGTACAAGCGCATCGAGGGCGGCATGGCCGATTCCGCCGGCTACGTCCCCGGCATCGCCCGCCTCGGCGTTCCGGCGCAGTCGCAGACCGACGCCGGCGTTGGCGTCGCCACGCAGGCCAGCCCCACCCCCCGCCTGCGCACCGCCCTGCCGTCCGGCCTGGCGACGGCCGCCACCTGGAACCCGGAGCTGGCCTTCGCCGGCGGCGCCATGATCGGCGACGAGGCCCGCCGCTCCGGCTTCAACGTGCAGTTGGCCGGCGGCGTCAACCTGATGCGGGAGCCGCGCAACGGCCGCAACTTCGAATATGGCGGCGAGGATCCCTTGCTGGCTGGCACCATCGTCGGCCATGCCATCAAGGGCATCCAGTCCAACCACATCATCTCCACCCTGAAGCACTATGCCTTCAACGACCAGGAGACCAGCCGCAACTTCATCGAGGTGAAGGTCGATGAGGCGGCGGGCCGCCAGTCGGACCTGCTGGCCTTCGAGTTCGCGCTGGAGACCGGCGACCCCGGTTCGGTCATGTGCTCCTACAACCGGGTCAACGGCGCCTATGCCTGCGAGAACGACTGGCTGCTGAACCAGGTCCTGAAGAAGGACTGGGGCTTCCAGGGCTTCGTCATGTCCGACTGGGGCGCCACCCACTCCACCGCGCCGGCCGCCAATGCCGGCCTGGACCAGCAGTCGGGCTACCCCTTCGACAAGTCGCCCTACTTCAAGGACGCGCTGGATGAAGCGGTGAACAACGGCCATGTCAGCGCCGAGCGCCTGGACGACATGGCCGGCCGGATCTTGCGCGCCATGTTCGCCAACGGCCTGTTCGAGCACCCGCTGAACGGCGACCAGGCCGCGACCATCGACTATGCCGCCCATGCCAAGGTCACCCAGGCCGACGCGGAAGAGGCCATCGTCCTGCTGAAGAACCAGGGCGGCGTCCTGCCTTTGGCCAAGACGGTGAAGACCATCGCGATCATCGGTGGCCATGCCGATGTGGGCGTGCTGTCGGGCGGCGGCTCCGCCCAGGTCTATCCCTACGGCGCCCCCGCGAATGGCCTGATCATTCCGAATGAAGGCCCCGCGTTCTTCCCCGGCCCCATGGTCTTCGACCCGTCGTCGCCCTTGAAGGCGCTGCAGGGCCTGACCCAGGCGACGGTGACCTATATCGATGGCAAGGACCCCAAGGCCGCCGCCAAGCTGGCGGCCGGCGCCGATGTCGCCATCGTCTTCGCCACCCAGTGGACGGGGGAGGGCCAGGACGCCGTCGACCTGAACCTGCCCAACGACCAGGACGCGCTGATCAAGGCCGTGGCCGGCGCCAACAGGAAGACGGTGGTGGTGCTGGAAAACGGCGGCCCGGTGGTGATGCCCTGGCTGGACAAGGTGGCGGCCGTGGTCAACGCCTGGTATCCCGGCACCAGCGGCGGTGAGGCCATCGCCCGCGTGCTGGCTGGTGAGGTCAACCCCTCCGGCCACCTGCCGGTCAGCTTCCCGGCTTCGGTCGACCAGCTGCCGCGCACGGTGGTGGATGGCGACCGTAAGGACAAGGCCGAGCATCCCCATGCCGACTACACCATCGAGGGGGCGGCCATCGGCTATAAATGGTTCGAGAAGAAGAACCTGAAGCCGCTGTTCCCCTTCGGCTTCGGCCTCAGCTACACCACGTTCGCCGCGTCCGACCTGGCGGCGGCGGCGGATGGCAAGGGCCTTAAGGCCAGCTTGACCCTACGCAACACCGGCGACCGTGACGGCAAGGCCGTGGCCCAGGTCTATGTGGCCGCCCCGGCCGATGCCGGGTGGGAGGCGCCGAAGCGCCTGGGCGCTTTCCACAAGGTCGCGCTGAAAGCCGGGGAAAGCCAAGGCGTCAGCCTGACCGTGGACCCGCGCCTGCTGGCCACGTATGACACCGCGGCGCACGCCTGGAAGATCAAGGGTGGCGATTACAAGGTGATGACCGGCTCCTCCTACCAGGACATCACGGCCACCGTGACCGTGCACCTGGCCGACACCACCTTGCCGGTGGACGGCACGCGGCGGTAAGCGCCCAGGGCCAGCGGAGGCGGGGAGGGGCCGGTCAACCGGCCAGCCCCGCCTCCGCCCGGCATGTGGCCGCGATGGGCCTGGCCTTGTCCATCAGCAACGCGGGCGGGGCGGTCACGCCCAGGCGTTCCTGCTCCGCCAGCCACTCCACGTCATCGTCCGTCAGCGCCGTGTTCAGGCGGCTGGCGGTGCAGCCGCAGAAGCCCCGCAGCGTGTCGTCCGCGACACCGGCCGGCGCGGTGGCCCGTGCCGACTTGAAGCACTGGGCGGAGAAGTTGGCGGACAGGGTGACGCGTATGGCCGCCACATCGGGATGGGCCTTCCTCATGAAGGCGAACCCGAAGCCACCCGCGCCGCAGGCGGCGACAAGGGCGATGATCATCCAAGTCTTGGGGGCGGGCATTTCCATCTCTTCACTCGGAGTGGTCAGACGACGGATCAGACGTAGGGATCGGGCGTGGCCAGATGGTCCTGGACGTAACGGCGGATGCCTTCCTCCAGTTCGGTGAAGGGCGCGGTGTAGCCGGCGGCGCGCAAGCGGCCCATGGCGGCCTGGGTGTGGTACTGGTACTTGCCCTTCAAGTGCTCCGGCATGGGCACATAGTGGATGCGCGGCGCCAGGCCGGCGGCGCGGAACAGGGCGTTGGTCAGGTCGTTCCAGGTACGGGCCTTGCCGGTGCCGAGGTTGAACAGGCCGTTCACCCCGGGGTTGTCGTGGAGCCATAACATGACGTCAACGGTGTCCCCCACCCAGATGAAATCCCGCTCCTGACCGCCATCGGCATAGTCGGGACGGTCGGAGGCGAACAGCCGCGCCGGCTGGCCCGCCACGATCTGAGGGTACAGCTTGGCCGGCACCGAGCGCATGTCCCCCTTATGGTATTCGTTGGGGCCATAGACGTTGAAGAACTTCAGCCCGGCGAATTGGGGCGGGGTGGGCGCCCCGTGGTCGATGGCCGCGCGCACCCGGCGGTCCAGCAGGTGCTTGGACCAGCCGTACGGGTTGAGGGGGCGCAAGGCGGCCAGGCCAGATGCCGAGAAATCGTCGTCGAAGCCCTGGGCGCCATCACCATAGGTCGCCGCGGACGAGGCGTAGATCAGCCGTACGTCCTGTTGCGCGCACCACTGCCACAAGTCCAATGTCAGACGGAAGTTGTTCTCCACGATGCGGTCGGCGTCCGTTTCCGTGGTGGCCGAGATGGCCCCCATATGGAAGATGACGCGAACCTCCTCCCCATGACGCTCCAGGAAGTCGGGCAGCTGTTCCGGCGTGATCAGGTCATGCAGGTCACGCTTGGCGATGTTGCGCCATTTGTTGCCTTGGTGCAGCCGGTCGACGACCACCAGCGGCCCCAAGCCGCGCCGCTCCAGCCCGGCGACCAGATTGGACCCGATGAAGCCGGCGCCCCCGGTGATGATGATCATGGCTGTCGCTTCCCAAAATGGGTTCCAGAGGACGGGCGGCGTCAGCCGCGGATGCGCTTGGCGATGCGGGTGGTGCTCTGGTCGGGGACCAGGTCCACCAGGGCGACGCGGCCGCCGTTGGCCTGCACCACGTCCGCGCCCACGACTTGGTCGACGGTGTAGTCCGCCCCCTTGATCAGCACGTCGGGCAGCAGCGCGCCGATCAGCGCCAGGGGCGTGTCCTCCTCGAACAGGGTCACGGCATCCACCGAGGCCAGGGCCGCCAGGACGACGGACCGGGAGCGCTCATCCTGGATGGGCCGCTCCGGCCCCTTGAGGCGCTTGACCGAAGCGTCGGCGTTCAGGCCCACGATCAGCCGGTCGCAGGTGGCGCGGGCCGCCGCCAACAGCTGGACATGGCCGGGGTGGATCAGGTCGAAGCACCCGTTGGTGAAGCCGACCTTGAGGCCCAGCCGTCGCCACAGCGCGATCTTGGCCTGCAATTCGGGCAGGCTGAGCACCTTGGCCGCGCTCTGCCGGTCGTCCTGTTCCGCCAGGGCGTGCAGCAGTTCCGTGGGATGGACCACGGCCGTGCCCACCTTGGCCACCACCAGGCCGGCCGCCGTGTTGGCCAGGTGCACGGCGTCGCCCATGTCGGCCCCGACCGACAGCGCCGCTGCCACCACCGCCACCACCGTGTCGCCGGCGCCGGAGACGTCGAACACCTCCTTCGCCTCCGCCTTGACGTTGAGGAAGGCGCCGTCGTCGTGGACGAGCGTCATGCCCTCCTCGCTGCGGGTCACCAGCAGTGCGCCGATGCCGTTCGCGCCGATCAGCGCGGTGGCCGCCGCCACGATCTCTTCGGTCGTGCGCGGGTCGCGCCCCACGGCCATGGCCAGTTCGGACCGGTTGGGCGTCACCAGCGACGCCCCGCGATAAATGGAATAGTCAGCACTCTTGGGGTCGATCACCACGGGCTTGCCGGCGGCCCGCGCCAGGCGGATCAGTTCCGCCAAAACCGGTGGCGTCAGCACACCCTTGCCGTAGTCCGACAGGACCAGGACGGACACCTGGTCAAGATGCGCCGCGACCGCCGCCACCAGACGCTGATGCACATCGGCGGCCACGGGCCCGTCGCTGTCCCAGTCCGAGCGCAGCAGGTGCTGGCCGTCGGCGACGAAGCGTGTCTTCTCGGACGTCACGCGGGTGCCATCGGTTTCCAGGATGGCGGTGATCCGCGCGTCCTCGGCGACCAGCCGCCGCACGCGGTCGCCCGCCATGTCATCGCCGATCACCCCGCCCAGGACCACCTGGCCGCCCAGCGCCGTCAGATTGCGCACGACATTGCCGGCGCCGCCCAGCATCACGTCCTCATGGCCGTTGCGCAGCACGGGCACGGGCGCCTCGGGCGAGATACGGGCGACCTTGCCGCGCACGAAGCGGTCCAGCATGACATCGCCCACCACCATCACCGTGGCATTGGCGAAGCCTTCTATCGTCCGGCCCAGCCCGACATGCCGTTCCATCATCCCACTTCCTCAGCTGTCCCGCCGCCGCCATCGCGAAACGGGAATAAGCCCAGGGCGACCATGTCGCCAGCCCCGGGTTGACCCGCTGTTAGATAGCCCGCTTCCCCTGCCGCTGGAAGGCCTTTGCGCGCAATCAAACCGATTTCGAAGCCCCAAGTTTACCCCGTTACTTAAGCGGAGAACTTGTTGAGGGGATTAGGATGGTTGACCTCACGCTTAGAATGTCGGCCCTATCAAAGCCTCTGGTATCATTGGCGGCCTCTGGGCTTTGTATGTAGCGCCGCGCGACCTCACCAGGATCGTCGCCCTCCGCGTAGGAAACCAACACAAAGATCCGGTGCGCCACATCGCCCTTCCGGGTCCATAAACCGTGAGCCTCGACGCCGAATAGCCCAAAATTGTTGAGGTGGCGCGGATAAACCGTAGAAGCGTAGAAATCGAGCGCCTCTTTGGTGCGCAGCGAATACTCTCGCATCTCAAAGGTTCGCATTGTGGCCTCCTGTTGAACAATAATTCGTTAGGCACCCCAGCGCTCCAACCCATGATTCGCCGGATCGTGAGCGGTGGGGTTCGTGCCATCACGACGGCTGGCGAGGAGGCGAAACCGCGCCCATCTGAATGAAGACATCGAGGGTGTTGAGCTCGTCCCAATGCTCCACGAACTTCCCGTCCTCGACCCGCCAGATGTCAATCGAGCGCATGGTGAAGGTATTGCCCGTACCGGAATAGCCGAGAAGGGTTCCGGTGTGCGTGCCCTCATAGCGGTAGCGGCCGACCACCCGGGAGCCATCCGCCGAGGCGAAAACGTCTTCGGCGGTCACCTTGAGATCGGGCACACCCGAGATGATGGCTCCAAGGACCTTCCTTGAACCCTCAAGGCCTGGTTCGGCGAAGGGGTTGTGATTCACATAATCGGGCGCCTTGATCTCGTCGAGACGCGACAGATCGTGGCTGGACATGATCTCGGCGAACAGATGGCCAAGCTTGATCAAATCAGTTGACATTGGGGTCGTCCTTTCCAGTTTCAGGTATTTCGTTGGTGTTTACTTGGCGCCGAGGACAAGGCAGGCGCCCGTTGCGACGATGGCCAGGCCTGTCAGGCCATGCATGCCGAAGGCGAGGGCCCGGTTTCCGCGTGAGCGGAGGACTGTCACCATGTCGGCAAATGCGATGAGGCTCGCCACGAACATGAATTCGCCGAGCAACCGCGGCGATCCGTTGGTCATGAGCAGGATGACAAAAAGGCCCGACGCGATATCCCGCGTGCCCTTAACAGACAGCCACGCTGCAAATCCGGTCGATGACGGGGGCGAACCGGCAATGCCGAAGCCGACCGACGCGGCGCCGGGCGCTGCCCAAAAGCGGGCGCCGAGAAAGATAATTGCGGCCGTGATCAGGCCGGAAAGCACATATCCAGTTTGCGGCATGTGGACCTCCTATCGACTGCAGGAATTCTAGCGGCGCTATATTTGGGCGTCAATGGAATTCTAGCGTTGACAGAAAGTCACGCGGCGATAGTGTTTCTGAATGTCTATCGCCGAACGAAAAGAGCGCCAGCGTGCGGAGCGCTATGAACTTATCCTCGCCGCAGCCCGCGAACTGGCCGAGACCGAGGGTTGGGAAGCCGTCACCACGCGTCGCCTCGCGGATCTAATCAGCTATAGCCAGCCGGTGCTCTACAGCCACTTTAGAGGTAAGGCCGACATCATGGCCGCAGTGGCCACGAGAGGTTTCGAGGAACTTGCGACCCGATTGAAAATAGAAGCGGCGAACGTCACTGGCGCTCCCGACATCTTGCGCAACGTTTGTGCCGCCTATCTTGATTTCGCGTGTTCACGGCCAGTTGTTTATGAGGCCATGTTCGTCTTGCCGACGAAGATCAAATTCGCCAGCGAGGAGACACCGCCAGCCCTTCGCGCCGCCTTCGACGCATTGGTCGCCGCGCTTGGGCCAGATCGGAAGGAGCCAGTGTTTCTCGCCGAGGTACTGTGGAGCGCGTTGCATGGAATGGCCGTTCTCATGCAATCTGAACGCATCCCGGCAACAGGCGCCGAGGTCCGACTGGACATTCTCGTCCAAAAGTTCAGGAGCGATTCCCAGGCGGTGAACTCATAAATCCGTTTGGAGTTTATGGCGTGTCGTGATTCAGGGTTTTCCTGGAAGAGAGCCTTGATGAGACGCCGCCGCTAGTCCTGCTTCAATCAGACGCCGCTCCGAAAGGGTGAGGTGACCATGGTGCAATCCCATGGGACACTCCTGGCGAGGCCCTGATAATCAAGGAAAGTCGCACTTCAGTTTAGAACTTACCCGCCCACACAACAAAAGCCGATATGGATAATTATGGAAATTATATCTGTCGTGCCGTTTTTCGGGGAAACCAACGGGCCAGGCCTTGAGGCACCTCAATGACAGATCTCCCACCTGTCGTAGAATTCGGAACAGATAGGGCCGCTCCGAAGCGATGCATGGCCCCGCGGTCGACGGCGCGTCGATCGGACAAGGGAGGTGACAATGGCCACGGACATGGCGCCCGAGCAGGTCGATCTGAACATCAGCGTCGAAAAAGTCTTCTATATCATCATGAAGGCCCGTGAATTCGATGTGAAGGTCGCGCCGGTGGAGCCCGATCCGGGATCGAACCCGGCCGATGACGGCGAGGGCGCCATCCTCAGCGACTACGCCGGTGATCCCACGGCGGCCGAACTGCGCACGGCCATCAACACCCTGAACGATGACGAGGTGATCGACCTCATCGCCCTGGCCTGGCTGGGGCGGGGTGATGACACGTGGCGGAACGTCCGGGCGCTGGCCCGGGAACGTCACCACCGCCATTCAGCCTCCTACCTCATGGGCATGCCGGCCTTGGGCGACTATCTGGAGGAAGGATTAGCGACCTTGGGCTACTCCTGCGAGGAATTCGAAATCGGGCGGCTTTGACGGTTGAACGCCCGCCCGCCGTCGCGGCGAAGTCTCGACGGCTACAAATAAGACGACGTGATCCAGCGCCGCCAACCAGCTTGAGTACGCACGCTTACGCTCGGGAGGATGTCATCATGCCTGGATTGACCGCCTTCGGTTCACCCCTTCCCCCCCGGCCGACCACGGCTCCGTTCACGGAGGACGTGTTAGTGGATGGGTGCTTCGACCGGCTGCTGCGTCTGACGGCGGCACGACCGGCGCCCGATCGCCTGCAGGGCCCTGTCCTGGTGGTGGCGCCGCTGTCCGGGATCCGGCCGGGCCTGCTTTTCGACATGCTGGCCAGCCTGGCACCCCTGTGTGACCTTCACGTGCTGGAATGGCGGGACGCGGGCGAGGTGCCGGCGGTCTGCGGCGGCTTCGGCCTGTCCAACTGCGTCGCCCGCATCATGGAAACGGTGCAGGATCTGGGCGATGGCGCGCACCTCCTGAGCTTATGCCAGTCGGCCTTGCCGGCGTTGGCGGCCACAGCACTGCTGGCGACCAGCCGGACCTTGCCCCAGCCCCGCAGCCTGACGCTGATCGGCGGCAAGATCGATCCCCATGCCAATCCGACCAAGGGGGACCGCTTCGCCATGGACCACAGCCTTGCCTGGTTCCGGGACCATGCCATCGACGTCGTGGCGCCCTGGCGGGTGGGTGCGGGACGTCCGGTATATTCTGAGGCGGCCCAGAAGCGGGTGCTGATGTCCTATATGGGACGGCATCTGATGGACGGCGCGGACATCGTGGCCAAGGCGCTGCATGACGACGGCCTGGACCCGATTGGGCATCCGTTCCTGCCCGGCGTGTCCGCCTTGATGGACGTTCCCGCCGAGATTTTCATGGACACCATCGCCAGCGTCTATCATGCCAACGCCCTGCCCCGCGGCGACATGGCATGGTTCGGCCTGCCGGTGCGGCCGGAAGCCATCCGCAACACGGCCATCCTGACGATCGAGGGCGCCATGGACGATATCGCGTCACCCGGACAAAGCCGGGTGGTCCATGATTTGTGTCCCGACATCCCGGCCGATGGCCACGACCACCATCTCATTCCAGATACCGGCCATTTCAGCCTGTTCCATGGCCTGCCCTGGCGGACCGAGGTCTTGCCACGGGTCGAGCGATTCCTGCGCCTTCACGGGTAGCGCCTGACGGCGACCCAGTGGCGGACAGGGCCGGCGGCGGGGTCGCCGCCGCCGGGTAGGCTCCGCTAGACCGCCTTCACGTCGATCTTCTTGGTCTGCTTCTGCGCTTCATGGGTCTTGGGCAGGACGACCGTCAGCACACCTTTGGCCGTGGTCGCCGTGATCTTGCCTTCGTCCACGCCGTCCGGCAGCGTGAAACTGCGCTGGAAGGCACCGTAGGAGCGTTCGGAGACATAGAAGTTCTTGTGTGTCTCCTCCTTCTCCTGCCGCTTTTCCCCTTTCAGGATCAGCTTGCCGCCGGACAGGGTCACCTCGACCGCGTTCTCATCCAGGCCCGGCAGCTCGGCGGTGATCTTATAGCTCTCGTCGTCTTCGCTGACGTCGACCGCTGGCACGCCAAAGCCGAAGGAAACATCCGGTCCGGCGATGACCGGGGCGCCGAACAGACGGCTCAGGGATGGGAAATGAAATCCGCCATCGACGCGGTCGAACAAGCGGTTCACCTCCTGGCGCAGGGCATGCCAGGCATCGGTCGGCGGGTTCGCTGTCTTCTGAATGTCAATTGGGGTCCCAGGCATGGCCTTTTCTCCTTGGCTGACAAGTTTGAAGAGGGCTTCATCCTGACAGCTTGGTGGCGGGGCGCCTTGACCCACCTCAACCCCGCATCTTCATCAGGACGTTGATCCACCTCATGGCCGGCGCCGGCATCCTTCGTCACCATGGCTGACGATGGCGCCCCTGTTGATGGCGCGTGACGGCCCTGGTCTTGGACAGGAGGTGCGGCATGAAACCGGATCCGGTCGCTCACCCGCCCCCAGGCCCGCCCCCTGGCGCCCCCGCCGGCCCGCCTGTCGAATGGGCGCAGCCGCTGGACGCCCTGCTATCGGCCCTGGACGCCACCGCGGACGGCCTGACATCGGCCGAGGCGGCGGCCAGACTGCGCCGCCACGGTCCCAACCAGGCCACGGCGCACCGGCGTCGCCCTTTGTGGTTGGACTTCCTGGCGCGCTTCCTCAATCCCCTGGTCCTGATCCTGCTGTTCGCCAGCGCACTGTCGGCGGCCACCGGCAATGTCTCCAGCTTCGTCATCGTGGGCGTCGTCGTCCTGTTGAGCGTGGGGCTGGACTATATCCAGGAGCGACAGGCGGAGACGGCGGTGGACGCCTTGCGCCGGACCGTCGCCGTCCGCGCCCAGGTCCTGCGCGACGGCAAGGCCGCCGCACTGCCCCTGGAGGGACTGGTGCCGGGCGATGTCGTCCTGCTGGCGGCGGGGGATCTGGTGCCCGCGGATTGCCGCCTGCTGGCGGCCCGGGACCTGTTCGTGAACCAGGCGGCCCTGACCGGTGAGCCTTATCCCGTGGAAAAGCGGGTGGAGGGCGGGCCGCCCGACCCGCGCGATCCGGGGGAGGCGACCGCCAGCCTGTTCATGGGAACCTCCGTCATCAGCGGCAGCGCCACAGCCGTCGTCTGCCAGACGGGGGCCGCCACCACCTTCGGCCGGTTGAGCGGCTCCCTTTTGGCGCCCCCGCCCCCCACCGCGTTTGAGACCGGCGTCCGCCGCTTCGGCTTCCTGATCCTGCGCCTGACGATTTTCCTGGTGCTGTTCGTGCTGGCGGTGAACGTGGTTTTCCACCGGCCCTGGCTGGACTCGCTGATGTTCGCCCTGGCCCTGGCGGTCGGGCTGACGCCGGAACTGCTGCCCATGATCGTCACGGTGACGCTTGCGCGGGGCGCCATCCGCCTGGCCCGGCGGCGGGTCATCGTCAAGCGTCTGGCATCCATGCACAATGTCGGCGCCATGGACGTGCTGTGCACCGACAAGACCGGCACCCTGACCGAAGCGGTCATCCAGCTTGTGACGGTGCTGGACTGCCGCGACGGACCGGACGCGGAAGACAGCCCGCACGTCCTCCGGCTGGCCTATCTCAACAGCCGGTTCAGCAGCGGGCTGCGCAGCCCGCTGGACGATGCCGTCCTGGCCCACGGGGCCGTGGACCTTTCGGCCTGGCGCAAGCTGGACGAAGTGCCCTTCGACTTCGAGCGGCGCCGTGTCTCCATCCTGGCGGAGGGGCCGGCGGAGGCCGGCGGGTCCCCGCTGCTGGTGGTCAAGGGCGCGCCGGAGGAGGTGCTGCGCCTGGCCAGCCATTGGCGGAACGGTCTGGGCGCCATCGTGCCCTTGGACCCGGCCACGCGGGGGCGGCTGGCGGCCCGCCTGCAATCGCTGGGCGAGGACGGCTATCGGGCGCTGGCCGTGGCGTCCAAGACGCTGGAGGCTGGCCGGACGACCATCACGCGCGCCGATGAGACCGACCTGGTCTTCGAGGGCCATCTGGCCTTCCTGGATCCCCCCAAGGTCAGCGCCGCCGCCGCCATCCGCGCCCTGGCCGACGCCGGCGTCGCCATCAAGATCCTGACCGGCGATACCGAGCCGGTGACCCGGCACCTCTGCGCGCAACTGGACATCCCCATCACCGGCCTGTTGAACGGCGATGAACTGCGTGCCATGGGGGAGGATGCCCTGCGGGCACGGCTGTCCCAGGTCAACGTCTTCTGCCGGGTGACGCCGCAGCAGAAGGAACGCGTTCTGCTGGCCTGCCGTCGTACCGGGCATGTGGTGGGCTTCATGGGCGACGGGGTCAACGACGCCTCCGCCCTGCATTCCGCCGACGTGGGCATATCCGTTGACAGCGCCACGGACGTCGCCAAGGAGGCGGCGGGGATGATCCTGCTGGACCAGGATTTGTCGGTGGTGCGCGAGGCGGTGATGGAGGGGCGGCGGACCGTCCTGAACGTCACCAAATATGTGCTGATGGGCAGCAGTTCCAATTTCGGCAACATGTTCAGCATGGCGGGCGCCGCCCTGTTCCTGCCCTTCCTGCCCATGCTGCCGGTTCAGGTGTTGCTGAACAACCTGCTGTACGACGCCTCGGAAGCCGGCATCCCCTTCGATCATGTCGAGGAGGAGGCGTTGGCCCGGCCGGTGCATTGGGACATGCGGCTGATCCTCCGGTTCATGCTGGTGCTGGGACCGGTCAGTTCCCTGTTCGACTTTTTGACCTTTTATGTCCTGCTGCACGTCCTGCACGCGGGTGAGGCCCTGTTCCAGACCGGCTGGTTCATCGAAAGCCTGGCGACCCAGGTTCTGGTGATCTTCGTCATCCGCACCCGCCGAGCCCCGTGGCGCAGCCGGCCCCACCCCCTGCTGGCCGGATTGGCCTTCGCGACGGCGGCGCTTGCGGCACTGCTCCCGTTGACGCCCTTGGGCGGGGTGTTCGGCCTGGTCCCGCCGCCGTCTGTCTTCTACTTGCTGCTCACGGGTGCCGTCCTGGCCTATCTCGCCTTGGTGGAAGCGGTGAAGCGGTTGTTCTTCCGCCGCCTGCTGCCGGGCGGCAGGCCGCTCAAGCCCCTGTTGCGCGTGTAGGCCCTGGGGGTGAGCCATAAGGCATGCCCCTTCAGGGACTGTTCGCGACTGACCCACCTCAATGTGCCGGCGGTGGAATGGCGGCAGACTGCGCACGGCTTAACGGGACGGTGATCCCCCCTCGCCCGCCAACGGAGCGCGCCCATCCGCGGCCCGCCTGGTCCATGGGACCATCCTCGCGCATGCGCACGATCCAGCATCCGACCTCAGACATGGGAAGACCATCATGAAAGCGCTTGTCTATCAGGGCCCGGGACGCAAGGCGTTGGAACAGCGCCCGAAACCTGAGATCAAGGACCCCGGTGACGCCATCGTCCGGATCACCAAGACCACCATTTGCGGCACCGACCTGCACATCCTGAAGGGCGACGTGCCGACCTGCGCCCCCGGACGCATCCTGGGTCATGAGGGCGTCGGCGTGATCGACGCGGTGGGACCGGGCGTCACGGTGTTCAAGCCGGGCGACCGCGTGCTGATTTCCTGCATCACCGCCTGCGGCACGTGCGACTTCTGCCGCCGCGGCATGTATTCCCATTGCCGCACCGGCGGCTGGATCCTGGGCAACGTGATCGACGGCACCCAGGCCGAATATGTCCGCATCCCCCACGCCGCCACCAGCCTGTATCCCATCCCCGAGGACGCGGATGAGGAGGCGTTGGCCATGCTGAGCGATATCCTGCCCACGGGCTTCGAGTGCGGGGTGCTGAACGGCAAGGTGGCGCCCGGCTCCACCGTCGCCATCGTGGGATCCGGCCCCATCGGTCTGGCGGCCCTGCTGACGGCCCAGTTCTATTCCCCGGCCGAGGTCATCATGATCGACGTGGACGACAACCGCCTGGAGGTCGCCCGCCGCTTCGGTGCCACCCGCACCCTGAACAGCGCCAGCACCGACGTGGCCGACGCGGTCAGGAAGTGGACCGGCGGCCTGGGCGTCGACACCGTCATCGAGGCGGTCGGCATTCCCGCCACCTTTGAGCTGTGCCAGGACCTGGTGGCCCCGGGCGGCATCATCGCCAACGTTGGTGTTCACGGCCAGAAGGCCGACCTGCACCTGGAACGGCTGTGGGCGCAGAACATCGCCATCACCACACGGCTGGTGGATACGGTCAGCACGCCCATGCTGCTGAAGACGGTACAGGCGAAAAAGCTGGATCCGGCCCTGCTCATCACCCACCGGTTCACCCTGGACGGCATCCTGTCGGCGTACGACACCTTCGGCCACGCCGCCGACACCCGGGCCCTGAAGGTGATCATCAGCCCGTGATCCCGGTTGGCCGCCACCTCGCGGCGGCCCCGTCCTTAGGGAACCAGCACGGCGGCCCCTTGCACGCGACCCGCGCGCAAGTCGGCCACCGCCTGGTTCGCCTGGGTCAAGGGATAGGTCGTGACCTGGGGCCGGACGCCGGCCACGGGCACGATGTCCAGGAAGTCCAGGGCGTCGGCCCGCGTCAGGTTGGCGACGGACACCAGCTGCCGTTCCCCCCACAGCAGGTCGTAGGGGAAACTCGGGATGTCGCTCATGTGGATACCGGCGCAGACCACCCGGCCGCCCTTGCGCACGGCGCCCAGCGCCGCCGGCACCAGGGCCCCGACCGGCGCGTAGATGATGGCGGCGTCCAGCGGTTCGGGTGCCGGCTCGTCGGAGGAGCCGGCCCAGACGGCCCCCAGGGACAAGGCGAACTCCTGCGCGGCCAGATCATCGGGCCGGGTGAACACGAACACCTCGGCCCCCTGCCAGCAGGCCACCTGCAGGATGATGTGACCCGCCGCGCCAAAGCCATAGATGCCCAGCTTGCGATGCGGCCCCGCCATCACCAGTGACCGCCAGCCGATTAGCCCGGCGCACAGCAGCGGGGCCACCGTGGCGTCGTCCAGATCGATGCCATCCAGGGGATAGACGTAGCGCGCCTCCGCCACCATGTGGGTGGCGAAGCCACCATCCCGGGTGTAGCCGGTGAAGCCCGGGGCGTCGCACAGGTTCTCATGCCCCGACACGCAGTAGGGGCAGCGCTGGCAACTGTGCCCCAGCCAGCCGACGCCCACCCGTTGGCCGACGCCCAGATCGGACACCCCCTCCCCGACACGATCGACAACGCCCACGATCTCATGACCCGGTATCCGGGGCAGGCCGCCGGGCGGCAACTCCCCGTCAATCATGTGCAGGTCGGTGCGACAGACGCCGCAGGCCCGGACGGCGATGCGCACCTCGCCGGCCCCGGGCTCCGGATCGGGCAGCGCCATTTCCGTCAGGATGCCCGAAACCCCCAACACCATCGCGCGCATGATGGAACCTCCACCTGGATTTCGGCCGCCCCGATTCCGGCGGGCCAACCTTCAGCAGATCACATCCGCCGCCGTTCGGCATTGAGCGATCGCAATTCCGGGGGCCGCACCGGATACCGCCCCGTCGTCTTGACGCACGACAATCGCGCGACGCCGCGTCGATGGTTCCCTGTGCGCCTCGCACTCACCGATATGGAGGTTCTGATGGCACGCGTCGCTTTGGTCACGGGCGGGGTCACCGGCATTGGGGCCGCGATCAGCCTGGCCCTGCAGGCCGCCGGCCACACGGTGGTGGCCACCTATTCCCCGGCGGACGAGACGATCGCGGCGGCCTTCCGGCAGACCACCGGGCTGCCCACGGCCGCCTGGGACGTCGCGGACTTCGCCGCCTGTGCCGCCGGCGTCGCCGACGTCACCGCCACGCATGGCCCCATCGACATCCTGGTCAACAACGCGGGCATCACGCGCGACGCCATGCTGCACAAGATGACGCCGGAACAGTGGCGGGCGGTCCTGGACGTGGATCTCGGCGGCTGTTTCAACATGTGCCGCGCGGTCATCGAAAGCATGCGGGAACGCCGCTTCGGCCGCATCATCAACATCACTTCCGTCAACGGCCTTTCGGGCCAGGCGGGCCAGACCAACTACGCCGCCGCCAAGGCGGGGCTGATCGGCTTCACCAAGGCGCTGGCGTTGGAAGGGGCCTCCCGCAACATCACGGTCAACGCGGTGGCGCCCGGCTACACCAACACCAGCATGGTTAGCGCCGTGCCCGCCGACATCCTGCAAACCATCGTCGGCGCCATTCCCGCCAAGCGCCTGGCGCAGCCCGAGGAGATCGCCCGCGCCGTGACGTTCCTGGCGGCGGACGAGGCCGGCTTCATCACCGGCGAGACCCTGTCGGTGAACGGTGGCAAGTACATGCAATAGTCGATGGGCCGGTTCGGCGGCTTGACGGCCCATCGACTAAGGAACGGCGGCGGGTTGGGGCCGCCATGATCATCGTGGCCCGCCCCGCGAAGGGGCCGGCGACTGGAGGCAAACTATGACCCTCGCCACCCCGCCCGACACCCTGCCCCGCAAGCGGCACCGCGCGACGCCGAAGCGGCCCGATCCCGGGCCCGCCGTGACGCCGCCGCTGGCCACCACGCCCTCCGATCCCGACTTCCGGTCGCTTGACCGCGCCTTGCGGGCCACCGCCGCGCGGCTGACCCAGGGGCTGTCCCCCTCCGTCATTATGGAGGCATGGACGGATTGGGTGGTCCACCTGTCCGCCAGCCCGGGGCGGCGTCTGGGCTGGACGCTGTCGGTCGCGGACGCGGCGGGACGCCTCGCCGTGTGGCTGGCCGACACGGCGGCGGGCGGCAAGCCTGCCCCGCTGATCGAGCCATCCGCGGGGGATCACCGCTTCACCGACCCGGTCTGGCATCAATGGCCCCACGTGGCGGTCGCGCAGGCCTATCTGCTGGGAGAGAAGCTGCTGGTGGATATCGCGCGTCGCGTCCCCGGCGTGGCCCGCCAGCATGAAAACGAACTGGCCTTCCTCTTCACCCAATGGGTGGACATCCTTTCCCCCACCAACCTGCCCTGGGTGAACCCCGTCATCATGGGCCGGACGCTGCAGGAAGGCGGCATGAACCTGGTGCGGGGCGGCCTGAACTGGCTGGAGGATGCCGGACGGCTGGCGAGGGGCGCGCCCCCCGTGGGCACGGAGGAATTCCAGGTCGGCCGGGACGTCGCGGTGACGCCCGGCACCGTCATTCACCGCAATCGTCTGATGGAAGTGATCCAGTACGCGCCGACCACGCCCACGGTGCACGCCGAGCCTATCCTGATCGTGCCGGCCTGGATCATGAAGTATTACATCCTGGACTTGCGGCCGGAGAATTCCCTGGTCCGCTGGCTGGTTGACCAAGGCCATACCGTGTTCATGGTTTCATGGAAGAACCCCGTCGCCGACGACCGTGACCTCAGCCTGGACGATTATCGCCGCCTGGGGGTCATGGCGGCGCTGGACGCGGTGAGCGCCGCCGTCCCGGGCCGGCGCATCCACGCCTGCGGCTATTGCCTGGGTGGCACCATCCTGTCCATCGCCGCCGCCACCATGGCCCGCGACGGCGACGATCGCCTGGCGAGCCTGAGCCTGCTGGCGGCCCAGACCGACTTCGCCGAGGCGGGCGAACTGATGCTGTTCCTGGACGAACGGCAGATCAGCCTGCTGGACGACCTGATGTGGCGGCAGGGCTATCTCAGCGGCGCCCAGATGTCCGGCGCCTTCCAATTGCTGCGGCCCAACGACCTGATCTGGTCCCGTGTCATCCGCGACTATCTGCTGGGCGACCGGGAGCCCATGACCGATCTGATGGCCTGGAACGCCGATTCCACCCGCATGCCGGCGCGCATGCATGGTGAGTATCTGCGCAGCCTGTTCCTGGAAAACCGCCTGACGGCGGGCCGCTTCGCGGTGGATGGCCGGGTGATCGCGCTGCGCGACCTGAAGGTGCCCATCTTCGCGCTGGGCACCGTGCGCGACCACGTGGCGCCCTGGCGCTCCGTCTACAAGATCAGCCTGTTCAGCGACACCGACGTCACCTTCACGCTGGTGTCCGGCGGGCACAATGTCGGCATCGTCAATCCACCGGCGCTCCAGCGCGGCAGCTATCAGCTCATGACCCGGCATCCGGACCAGCGCTACGTCGATCCAGACACCTGGGCGGCACAGGCACCCCATCACGCCGGATCCTGGTGGCCGGCGTGGGAGGAGTGGCTGTGCGGCACCGGGGCCCGCGCCAAGACAGCACCGCCCGCCCTGTCAACCGGACTGGCGGCGGCGCCGGGTTCATATGTGCATCAAGGCTGACGGGCCAGGAAGCGGGCCAACACCGCTGGCCCCCTACAGCCGCGCCCTGACGCCGCCGAACACGCCCCGCCCCGGCCGCAGGAAGCCGGTGGGATTCTGATAGTCCCGGTCCATCAGGTTGGTGATGCGGCCATAGACCGTGAACATCTCATTCAGGTCATAGCTGGCGGCGATGTCCATCGTCACATAACCCGGCGCCTTCAGCCGGGGGATGGAGAAGTCGCGGTTGCCGTCGATGAAGGAGCCGACGGCCAGCAGGCTCACATCCAGCGACAGCCGGTCCGTCGCCTGCCAGCGGACATCCGCATTGCCCTTGTGCCGGGGTCGGCGCAGCAGTTCCTGGTTCAGGATCGCATCATAGGCCTGGGTATAGGTGTAATCCAGGCGCAGGGTGACCGTGTCCGTAGGCTGGTAGGCGACGAAGCTTTCCACCCCCTTGGTCCGCGCCCGGCCGATATTGGCGTACGAGGTGTTGCTGGCGTTGTTGGTGATCAGGTTGCGGATGTCGTTGTGGAAATAGGTGACGCCCAGGCGCAGCCGGCCGCCCGGCAGCGCCTGCTCGAAACCGGCGTCGTAGCCCACGCTGGTCTCGGGCTTCAGGTCCGGGTTGCCGAAGAAGCCGTAGGCCGGATAGTCCTGGTACATCTCGCTCAAGGTCGGCGTCTTGAAGCCGCTCCCCACGCTGGCCTTCAGCTTGGTGCCGGTGGCGGCGATGAAGTAGGTTGGCGCCACCCGGTAGGTCGCCTTGCCCCCGAAGCGTCCACTGTCGTCATAGCGCAGGCTGACAGTGTCGTGGAAGTTCTCGAACAGGGTGGACTGCAGCTCGGCATACCCTGAATTGAGATCGGTGCCGGCGGTGATGGGCTGGCGGATCGCGTCGCGCTGATGCTCGGCCCCGACAACCACCGTTTGGCCGCTGGTAACGACATAGTCGGCCTGCCAATCCACCTTGACCCGGTCGCCGGCATAATAACTGTTGGCGCTGCCCGGCGTGGCGGAGGAGGACTTGGTGCTGCCGTAGGCCACGCCCAGCGTCTGATTCAGCCGGCCGTCCAGCAGCGACAGGTGGCCGGTGCCGCGGGTGTAGTATTGCAGCGTGGCCCCAGCGCTCCGCTGGGCCGCCGGCGTGGCGGGATATGTCGAGTAGTCGTCGCCGGTGAAGCGCAGATCGGTCCTGGTGTAGCGGCCAACCAGCCCCAGATCGATGGTATCGGTGACGTCATAGCCCAGCTTCGCCGAGGCGGTGACGTTGTCGTAGCTATCGTCGTTCCGCGCCTCCCCCGGGGCCAGCAGGTTCTCCGGCGTCACCGGTGTGGCGCCGGCATGGAAATGGGCGATGGTGGCGCGGTAGTGCAGCGGCCCGGTCGACCCGCTGATACCACCGTTCTGGTTCAGGGTGTCGAAGGACCCGCCCTCGATGCCAGCGGTGAAGGCCGTCGGGCCGTTCCCGCCCTTGGTGATGATGTTGATGACGCCGCCGATGGCGTCGGACCCATAAAGGCCGCTCTGCGGTCCGCGCAGCACCTCCACCCGATCGATGTCCGGCGTCAGGAACTGGCCGAAATCGAAGCTGGCGGTGGGGCTGCTCGGGTCGGCCATGTCGATGCCGTCCACCAGCACCTTCACATGGTTGGAGTTGGCGCCCCGCATGAAGACGTAGGCCTGCCCCCCGGCCCCGCCGGTCTGCACGACGTTCAGGCCCGGCACGTCCTTCAGCACGTCGGGCAGGGTCTGTGCCTGCCGGGCGGCGATGTCGGCGGCGGTGACGACGGTGACGCTATTGGCGACCTGCGATTCCGGCGTGGGCAGGCGGGTGGCGCTGATGACCACATCGCCCAGCGGGTCCCCGGCCGGGTCGGCGGATGCCGCCGCCGCACGGACACGCCCGACGGGCAGGCAGAGGGCGATCAGGGCGGCGCTGGTAGGCAGAATGGTCGAGAGCAAAAAAGACATGCGCATGGCGTTGCGTTCTCCTGGCGTTGACTCCAGGAGTCGGCGGGCGAGCACGACGGTCTCGGTAAATCGATCCATCCCATCCCGTGGGCCCCCCGCGACGACTCCAACACTGTCGTCGCGACGGTTACCCCCGCAGTCCCCGGCGCACCCCGGCCGGAAACAGGACGACGGTGTTAGGCAGGTCTCCTGGCTTCCGGGTCAACGCTTTCGTCCACCTTCCCAAGGCCCGGGGGCCTCAGTGGCATATCGGACGATCGCTCGCCGGCTACAGTTGCGGGGGCAGCCACGGTCTTGAACCCGTGTTCCCTTTTGAAATCCCTTGCGGGAACCTGACACCTGGGGCGGAGCATACGCAAAGCCGCCCAAAGATCCAATCGCGGTGGCGGGATCACAATGGTTGGAGCGGCACGGGGTTTCCCTTATCGGCCGGCCCACACCTCGGGATGGGTCCCCATGTAGTCGCCCAGCGCCTTGGCGATCTTGGCGTCATCGGCCAGGCTGGGGTGGGCGTGACAGCCGGTGAAGGCGATATCATGCATGGGCAGGAAGGCGACGCGGCTTTCGCCCGCCGCGTGCAGCCGCTCCGCCACCTTGGCCACCTCCGCCGCGATTTCGCCACCGGCCATGTCGGTCGCCCACAGTAGGAAGTAGGCCTGGGGGTTGCGGGCCCGCAGGGAGGTGACGAAGCTGACGTACGTCGCCTCATAGTCGGCGTGCAGGGCGTCGCGCGTCGCCCATTTCTCCCCCGGGTTCAGGGCGGTGGTGAAATCGTTGGTGCCCAGCGCGATGACGATCACCTGGGGCTTCCACGCCGTGTCCTCATAGCGGGTGGCGTGGTCGAACAGGGTGTAGGGATAGGCCTGCGGCAGGGTATCGGCGGCGAAGCCGTTATAGTTGCGCACGATGCCCCGGCCGGAAATGGCGTTCACCTGATAATCCGCGCCATAACGGCGGGCCAGACGCGGGGCGATGCCCTGGGAGGTGTCGGTGGTGTCCCACACCTCGGCGGTGGTGCAGGTGGCGGGGAACGCCGCCTGGTCCGCTGTGTTGCCGTAGCCGACAGTGTGGCTGTCGCCGATGAATTCGATCTGCCGCGTCCGGGCGGGCAAGGACAACGCCTTGGTGCCGGCCGGGGCGTAGAAGCCGCCGAAACCGCTGGGCCCGGCTTGGGTTTCGCTGGCGGTGTCGATGCGCACGGTATGCGGGCCCGCCGCCAGACCGGCGATGCGATAGGCGCCGGCCTTGGGCTTGACCAGTGCCACGGGCGCGCCGCCGTCGACACTGACGCGCAAGCTGACATCGCCAGGCCCCACGCGGAACAGCGCCATCGTGCCCTTGAACCGGGTCTCGACGTAAGTGCCCGGCCACTGTCGGCGGAAGCCGCCGTCGCCCCCCTCCGCCAACACGCGGCCGCCAACATGGCTGGGCAGTGCCTTGGCGCCGGCGGGCAGGTCGGCCACCGGTTCCACCTTGGGGGCTGCCGTCCCCGCCAGCGCGGGACCGGTGACCAGCAGGGCCATCATCGACAAGACGAACAAGGACTTCACCGCCCGCACTCCCATAATCGGACTTATATGCGAAATGGGCGCCAGGGTAGCGGGATCGCCGGCCGGCCGCCAGCCCTACCCCGGGGCGGGCGGCTTCATGATCGCAGCCCCGCGCCATCCAGCTTTTCCTGGATGCGATGTAGCCCACGCCCGTCGTCGCAGCCGCGACGGGCCCATGCTTCTCCCGTGGTTAGAACGTCACCGGCCTCGTGATGTCCCGGGTCAAGCCGCCTTCCCACCCGCCAAGGTTGACGCACCGCACAAGAGCAAACCGGAGTCTATGGGATTCGGCCGAAAGTGGCTGAAACGGCGAGTTGGCGCCCCTTGCCCCTCCCCGGTTGAGACCGGTATCAGCCCTGTCGGCTGGTACAAATGACACACTTACGGTCTCATAAACGCAATGTTCAAATTTTTGTCGCCCATTCCCGCACCCTGTGGTAGCGTTACCATTGCATAGGGTTGGGGGCCAGACGCGACAGTGATGGCTTTAGAATTACTCTAGCAAACGGGAGGAAGTACGCTGGCAGGCAGATCATGCCGCCTGCCTGCCAGGGATTATATCAAGCGGGTATTCTCATATAAATATGATAGCGCTAACAGACCTTGTTAGCGTTGCCGTATTTCTTTGCCCCGCAAAAAACACCACAAACAAAACCGGCATCTGAAAGCTAGGGAGGGAAAATATGGTGAGATTCAAAACAAAAAAGGGAGCGACCAAGTCTATGGTCGCGGATTTCCGCAAAGCCATCCTGGCCAGCGTCTCTCTGGTCACAATAGCGGGCCTGGCTACACCAGCACTTTCGCAAACATCAGCGACGAGCCCGGCGCAGGGCGGTGCCAATTCCGACACGATGGAAGACATCATTGTCACCGGCATCATCGGCTCGCTGCAACGTAACCTTGATATCAAGCGCGAGGCCGACGGCCTGGTTGACGCCATCTCGGCCGAGGACATCGGCAAGTTCCCCGATTCCAACGTCGCCGCGTCGATGCAGCGCATTCCCGGCGTGTCCATCAGCCGCGGCACCAGCAGCATGGGCGGCGTGCCCACATCCACCGGTGACGCCACCGCCATCACGGTCCGCGGCTTCGGCCCCAGCTTCAATGAGACGTTGTTCGACGGCCGCGTCTCCGCCTCCGCCGCCAGTTCGGGCCGTGGCTTCGATTTCAGCTCGGTCAGTTCCGACTTCGTCGGCCAGATCGACGTGCTGAAGTCGCCGGATGCCTCGATGTCGGCCGGCGCCATCGGTGCAACCGTCAACATCAAGTTCCCCAAGCCGCTGGAGCATTCCGGCTTCCGGGCCGCGGGCTCGGTTTCCGGCTCCTACGCCAGCGACGCCGACGGCGCCTCACCCAACGGCGCCCTGCTGGTCAGCGACACCTTCGCCCATGACACCTTCGGCATCCTGGTGGCGGCGGGCTACAACGAGACCCAGACCCTGGGCAACCATGTGAACAACCAGGGCTGGATCGGCACCACCACCGACAAGTTCGGCAGCCTGGATCCGTCCACGCCCAAGAACGCCCCGGCCTGGTTCATCCAGGACTACGGCATTTATCAGGAACACAGCGACACCGTCCGCAAGTCCGGCCGCCTGGCCCTGCAGTGGCAGCCGTCCGACCAGATCGAAATCACGCTGAACGACGACTTCCAGCGTGAGGAGGCCCACCAGAACCAGTATGGCTATAGCATCTGGTTCAATTCCGGCAGCCTGCAGAACGTCAAGACGAACAGCAACGGCTCGGTGACCAGCTTCGTCCAGCCCAACACGCCGACCGACTTCCAGGCTCAGTACAACAGCCAGGTGCTGCAGAACAATCTGTACGGCCTGAACGTCAAGTGGACGCCGACCAGCCAGTGGAAGATTACGGTCGACGCCGCCCGCTCGGAATCCTGGCAGAACCCGGGCAACCAGTTGACCAGCCTGGACGCCGACGTGGGGTACGGTTCCTGCGCCAGCGGCACCTGCATCAACACCAACAACGTGGGCATCGTCGGCGTCGCCGCCGGTTCCCTGCCCTATCCCACCGTCTATGGTCCGGGTGGAGACACGTCGCACTTCACCAACGGCTATATCGGGTCGCACGTGCTGCCCATGACGTCGACCCGCAACTACAATGTCATCGACCAGGGCAAGGTCGAGGGCGAGTGGAAGAGCGGCGACACCACCATCCGCTTCGGTGCCCAGTACATCGACAACAAGGAAGATCTCAGCAGCTACGACACATTCACCAACAGCGACTGGCAGGCCTACAGCGGCTACGGCCCGGCGTCGGGCTCGCCCACCGGCGTGGCGCTGCCGCAGAGCTGGTTCAATCAGACCTTCAGCACCGCCAACTTCATCCCGGGCTTCGCCAACAATGGCAACCTGCCCTCGCAGATCCTAATGGCCAACCCGGGCCAGATCCTGAACTACCTGCAATCGTTGGGCAATCCGCAGACCAAGACCATCCCCGGCTTCAACACCGGCTGCTGCACCCCGCCCTTCAACGGCACCTACACCCTGATGCTCTCCCCCGGTTCCAAGCGCAACATCGAGGAAGAGACCTTCGCGCCGTACCTTTCGACCACGTTCAAGACCCAGGTGGCCAACATGCCGCTGAAGGTCAATCTGGGTGTCCGTGAGGAAATCACCCATGTCACATCGTCCGGCCTGGGCCAGACGCCGACCGCCTTCACCGTAACCCCGGGCGACAAGACCGCGTTCACGGTGGCCTACGGTCCCGTCACCACGGTCGAGGGCACCAACAACTACCAGTACATGTTGCCCAACCTGGACCTGACCTTGGGCGTCACGGACGATTTGCAGGTGCGCTTCAACGCCTCGCGCACACTGACCCGGCCGCCGCTGAACAACATGACGCCGGTCTACAGCATCAGCACACAGCGCGTCGGCACGGTGTCGGCCTCGGGCGGCAACCCCAACCTGATGCCGTACCTGTCCGATAACCTGGATATTGGGGCGGAGTACTACTACCAGCGCAACTCCTATGTCGCCCTTGATGGCTTCATGAAGAGTGTCAGCAACTTCGTGGTCGGCGGCACGTCGCAAAAGACCTTCGCCGGCGTCATCGACCCGACCACCGGCAAGGATGTGCAGTACAGCTACAGCACCTACGTCAACGGACCAACGGCCGAAGTCTACGGGCTGGAGATGTCCATCCAGCACGTGTTCGACGACACCGGTTTCGGCTTCCAGGCCAACGCCACCGTCGTCGGGACCAACAAGCCCTACGATCCCTTGAACCTGGCGGTCAGCAACTTCGCCGTCACCGGTCTGGCCAACTCCGCCAACTTTGTCGGCTTCTTCGACAAGTACGGCTTCCAGGCGCGTATCGCGGTCAACTGGCGCGATGAGTACCTGGATCATTTTGGCCAGGCGCAGGGCGGGTCCATCTACGGGTCCGAGCCGACCTTCGTCGATCCGGCCTGGGAAGTGGACTTCAGCACCAGCTACGACGTGAACGAGTATGTCAGCGTCTACTTCGAGGCCTTGAACCTGACCAACGAGACCTACTCGACCCATGGTCGGTACAAGGAACAGCTGCTGGATGCCGTCGCCTATGGCCAGCGCTACACCATCGGCGCGCATTTCAAGTACTGAGCCCGGTTCGGGCACTGAGTGTGTGAGCGTACCTTCCTCCTGACTCCTGGGGCCGCCGTGGCACGTGGCGGCCCCATTTTTTCCCGCGGGAGGATCGGGAAAACGGCTTACACTGCAAAAAAATCAGACCGGGACAGGCGCCTTTCAGGGAGAAGCGACCGCCGTTCCAGAACCAGGATGCCCCTATGGATCGTCCCATCCAGCACATCGTCATCGTCGGCGGCGGCACCGCCGGCTGGTTGACCGCGGGCATCATCGCCGCCCGGCACAAGGCGCGCATGCCCGCCGGCTTCAGGATCACCCTGGTGGAATCCCCCAATGTCGCCATCATCGGCGTGGGCGAAGGCACCTGGCCCACCCTGCGGACCACCCTGGAAAAGATGGGCGTGTCGGAGACGGAGTTCTTCCGCCACTGCGACACCGCCTTCAAACAGGGCGGCAAGTTCGTGGGCTGGACCACGGGCGCCGCCAATGACGCCTATTATCACCCGCTGATGCTGCCCCAGGGCTGGTCCCAGGTGAACCTGGTGCCCCACTGGTTGCAGGACGCGCGCGGGCGCACCTTCTCCGCCGCCGTCTGCCCGCAGGAAACCATCTGCGAGGAAGGTCTGGCGCCCAAGACCATCGCCACCCCGGAATACCGGGGCGTGGCCAACTACGCCTATCACCTGGACGCGGGCAAGTTCGCCGGGTTCATGCAGAGGCACTGCACGGAGAAACTGGGCGTCCATCACGTTCTGGCCGATGTCACCCAGGTGAAGCAGGACGAGACCGGCGACATCACCGGCCTGGTGACGGAGCAGGCGGGCGAAATCGCCGGCGACCTGTTCGTGGACTGCACGGGCTTCCGCGCGCTGCTGATCGGCAAGACCCTGGGCGTGGGCTTCAAGGAATGCCGGGACGTGCTGTTCTGCGACACGGCGCTGGCCATCCAGGTGCCGCATGAGGCGGAGGACACGCCCATGGCGTCGCAGACCATCGCCACGGCGCAGTCTGCCGGCTGGATCTGGGACATCGCCCTGCCCACCCGCCGCGGCCTGGGCTACGTCTATTCCAGCGATCATATCGATGAGGAGGCGGCGCGGGCGGAACTGGCGCGCTACGCCGGCACCAAGGCGGAAGCGCGCAAGATCCCCATCCGCGGCGGCCACCGCGAGCAGTTCTGGAAGAACAACTGCGTCGCCGTGGGCCTGGCGGCGGGGTTCCTGGAGCCCCTGGAAGCCTCCGCCATCATGCTGATCGAACTGTCAGCCAAGATCATCGCCGAACAGCTGCCGGCCCGGCGCGGCGTCATGGACATTGTCGCCCGCCGCTTCAACGAGGTGACGCACTACCGCTGGGGCCGCATCATCGATTTCCTGAAGCTGCATTACGTCCTGACCCAGCGCACCGACACGGCGTTCTGGCGCGACAATGTCGATCCCGCCTCGGTACCCGAGCGCCTGGCTGACCTGCTGCGGCTGTGGAAGTACCGGGCGCCTTGGTTCCTGGATGAGTTCGATCGCCTGGAAGAGGTGTTCCCCGCCGCCAGCTATCAATACGTGCTGTATGGCATGGGTTTCCGCACCGAGGTCGACCCCCTCGAAAATGGCGCCAGCGCCATGCTGGCCAGCCGAATGCTGGAGGAAAACGCGGCCATGGCCCAGAAAATGCGGGCGAACCTACCCAAGAACCGAGACCTGGTGCGCAAGATCCGCGACCACGGCATGCAATCGATCTGAGCCTGGGGGACGCCCATGACCAATATCGCCATCGTCAACAACCACGCCCATCGCGACCTGCAGGTAAAGGCCAAGGCCAACCCGGCGTTCGACGCCCGCCATTTCGTCACCGTCATCGTCGGCGAATTCGCGCTGCTGGCGGTGCAGTGCCCCATCCTGCTGTCCAAGGACGCGGAAACGGGCGCCTTCGTCTGCGGCGCCGTGCTGGGCTTTGAGCAGGGGGAGAACCTGTTCCTGACGCCGGATGGCTGGCAGGGCTATCGCCCGCTGAACCTGCAGCGCGGGCCCTTCTATACGGTGGGCGACGACCTGGCCATCGATCTGGACGACGCCCGGGTGGGCCGGGATGTCGGCGAGCCGCTATTCTCCCCGCAAGGGGAAATGACGCCCTATCTGAAGAGCATCATCGCGGCGATGCAGGAACTGCGCCCGGGGCTGGAGCGCACGAAACGCTTCATCGACACGCTGTTGACCCTGAAGCTGATCGAGCCCATCGACATCAGCCTCGGCTTCGACGATGGCACCCAGCGGGAGCTGACCGACCTCTACACCATCGATCGCGAGGCGCTGCGCGCCCTGCCCGACGCCGCCGTGCTGGACCTGTTCCGCCGAGGCTATATGCAGCTGATCCACCTGATGATCGCGTCGCTGAAGCACATCCCGCTGATGGCGGAGCGCAAGAACCGCCGGCTGACGGGTGGCCTGTCCTCCGCCCCCACCTGGGGCTGACGGACCGTCCCCATGGCGAGCCCGGTGGACGAACGCGACGGACGCGACATCATCTCCCGCGGGCAGTTCCAGCGCGAGGTGGTTGATGCCTGCCGGCCATTGGTGCTGCGCGGCCTGGTGGCGCACTGGCCGGTGGCGCGGACAGGCGGCCCAGCGGCGTTACGGGACTATCTGGCCCGTTTCGGCCCCGGTGCCGCCATGGAAACCTTTGTCGGCCCGCCGGGGATCGGGGGGCGGTATTTCTACGGCGCCGACCTACAGGGCTTCAACTTCGAGCGGCGCACCCTGCGCTTGGGTGAGGCGCTGGACCTGATGGTGCGGGGCCTGGACGATGCCGCTGGCCCCACGCTTTACGCCGGATCGCTGACCCTGGACGCCCATCTGCCGGGCTTCGCGGATGAGAACCCCATGCCCCTGTTGGCGCCGGACATCCATGGCCGCATTTGGCTGGGCCATGCGTCCACCGTCGCCACCCACTACGACGCGTTCGAGAACCTGGCCTGTGTCGTCGCCGGCCGCCGCCGCTTCACACTATATCCCCCGGCGGCGGTGGCCGGCCTGTATGTCGGGCCCATCGACAACACCCTTTCCGGCCAGCCGGTCAGCCTGGCGGCATCGGATCCGGACAACCCCGCCTATCCCCGTTTCCAGGCCGTCCGCGCCCAGGCGCTGGCGGCGGATCTGGGGCCCGGTGACGCCCTGTTCCTGCCCAAGCTGTGGTGGCACCAGGTGGAGGCGACCGCCCCCTTCAACGGCCTGGTCAACTACTGGTGGGACGCCTTCGCCGCCGGCCCCGACGCGCCCTTCACCAGCCTGCTGCTGGCCATGATCACGATGGCGGAACGGCCGGAGGCCGAGCGGCAGGCCTGGCGTGCCTTCTTCGACCATTACGTCTTCCGCGACCAAGGCCACCCCCTGGCCCATTTGCCGGAGGAAAAACACGGCGTGATGGGCCCGCTGAAGGCGGGCAACTACGGCCGCATCCGCGCCCGGGTGATGCAACTGCTGCGCGGGGGATGATCGGGCATCTCCAACCAACACAAACAACTTTTAAGTATGTAGAAATCCCGGTCTGTCATTTTGGCACATATACAGCCTTGTTGACGCCCTGGGGGGCTGACTGTGCGGCATATACGGGCCCTGGCGACCCGGCGCCGGAGTGCGCTGGGTCGCCATTGAATCGCATCCAGACTCCCGGACGCGGTTGGATGTTCAACCTGATGGCTGGGCCGCAGGCCCCCGTTTCATGACATGAGCGGGTTCCCTTGATCTTCGGATCCCTTTTGCGGAAGCGATCAGCCCTACTCTTGCGTCCGCCTCAAACGGCAAATGTTAATGACCGTCTGGTCCTCGATATTGGATACCAACGGCACGCACGCGCCGTCCCTTTCAAGGTGGTAGAAGGCCAGCGTCTTGTCCGCGTCGCCTGGGAAAGCCTTGGGGAATTCAAAGCCCCAGAAAGGGCCCTGGTGGCCGTTGATCGTCGCCTCCGCCAGGGCTTGCAGTTTCCCCCAACTCCCTGGCCGGATGAAGTTGTTATTGGCGCCAACCACTTTGACACTGCCAGGGAACGATGGCACCAGATAGGAGTAGGCATAGGAATCAAGGAAGACGACCATGGCGTCGGGTTCAAGGGGGGGTAGCGTGATGGCGATGGCCTGATCGGCGCGATGAGCCCGGCTCCACCACGGATAGCGGGTGGTGGTCATCACCGTCACGATGGTCGCGGTGGTCAGAATCAACGGCCAAAACCATTTCGGGCGCGCCCCTCCCCATTGGACCAACCCGGCCAGCAGGACGGCGCCGCTGATGGTTTCCGTCACGGACAGATAACGATAGATCGACCAAAGCTTCTCCCACAGCACATAGCTGATGAGGAACGTCAGGGCCAAGGCGAGGCCGGCGGTGACCTTGCCATTCAAATCGTTCCCCGCCGGGCGGCGTACCATATGAAAAAGCGCACCGGCGAGAAGGATGATGGCCCCCAGAAGACCAACCAGAATCCGCCCATCGCGCATATCAAGTTCTATGGCGAGATGCGTGGTCAAAAAGGCCCAGTACGCCGGATAGAACAGTGCCATCTTCACGGTCTTGGGCATGAAACGCAGGTCAGACCAGGGGGAGTGGTCGACGTAGTCCGATTTGAAGACCTGGTTCATGAAGGGAAATATGGGGTTCCCGTAAGCGTGCCAGTTCCCCAATAGCCAACCGGCATCCACGAAGGCGAAGGTCGCAAGTCCGCCCAAGCCAAAAACGAAAGCCTGAAGCGCACCAGCCCGGACCTGTGATACGCCACGGCGAAGCACGATGGCGACGAACAGACCGACAAACAGCGGGGCCAGGGTTAGCTTCAGACCCACGGAAAGCCCGGCGCACAGGCCTATCGCCAACGCGGACCAGACCGTGTGGCGGTTATCCGCCTCCAGATAGAGCCAGACGGTCAGCGCGGCCAGGAAGGGCACACCGGGCACGATATCCGACATTGTGGTCGCCAAGGTCGGCAGTCCTCCCGCCCCCGTCAGGCCAAGGACGGCGCAGGCGGCGCAGACGAGATCCGTGGCGACGGAGGGCCGACCAGCAAAAAGGCGCGCGATAAGAAACGCCAAAAAGGCGGCGACACCGTATGGCACCGACAGGAGCATGTTCAACAAGACAGGCTGATTATTCAGCGCGTCGAAGAGCAGGTAATAAATTCGATCCAGGCCGGGGAAAAAATTCGTCTGCATCTGGGCTGGGACGACATCGAGCGCCGAGCGCTGATGCAACGCCGCGAACCCATTGTAATGGTGGTAGATTTTGAAATCCGGCGTGCCGTCCGTGCCCAAAGTGGCGGCGAAAACAGCAAAGCCAGCGATCAGCAAAACCAGCCAGCCCAAAAGGCGAATCTGGGTGGCGCTGGCTACTGCGGGGATGGTTCCCCCGTTGACGGGCGCAGACATAGGCAATCTTTCCGCAGCGATGGATTGAATTGGAGCCCGGGCGGCCGGGAACCGCCCGGGTTGGATGAATGTGCGTCAGGCCGACGCGCTGGAACGGATCAACGCCTTCACATTGTCGATAAAGGCCTGCTGGGAGAAGGCCTGTGCCCGACGACCTGCCGCCAGCCCGATTTGCGTCAGGTGGCTGGCATTTGATTTGGAGAAAATGGACAAGGTTTTCTCCGCCAAGCTCTCGGGTGTGTCATAGAGAAAGCCCGTCTCGCCGTCCGCGATGATCTCCCGCGGGCCGCCGGAATTCAGCGCGAAGGGTACGGCACGCGCCGACATCGCCTCCACGATGGCGATGCCAAAATGCTCCGCCTTGGCCGGGTTCTCGATTAGGTCCGCACCGATACCGGTTCCATGCCAGTACACAGGCGCCTCGCAGTAGAGCTTATGCAGGTCTTCCGCTGAAATATTGACATGCAGATGGACCGGATACCCCTCCGCCGCCGCACGTACTTTGGCCAGGTAATCCATATGGATGGACCCCGGCATGGACGAGCCCGCCAAATGAAGTTCAACCGGTTCGCCAAACATCGGCATAATCTTTTTGTACGTATCAATCAGCGCGTCATGGCGTTTCGAGTGGCCACCGGCGAAGAAGCGCCCCACCGACAAAATGATACGCTTTTTAACCGGAGTACCGCAGTCGATGAGCGGCACCGGCGGATTGATTACCTTGATTGGTATGTTCGGCAGCTGATACGCACTCAAGTTGGCCAGAATATGAGTGCTTGTGTAATGAGAATTAACCACTATTTGCTGATAGCCTGAGAATATCTCACGATCAGCAAGACCAATAGCGGACCGCCCCATAGGAAATGGGAACTGGCAGTGATAAATGTTGTGCTTCCCTCGGGCGGCAATGGGCGGAATGATGTGATTCCCCATCGAGACCATGAGGTCTGGCGGGTCGGCTTGCAGGAATTCCGCCTCCGCCATGATGTCCAGGCGAGACAAATCAAGATTGAATTCACACCCCAGGTTTCGCAGCCTCAGCCGGCTGTACCGCCAGGGGCTCACGACCGCAACGTCGTAATCCTCGCTCAGAGCCATGGCGAGGGTGAGAAGATAGCGTTCGCCGCCGCCCGGTGTCAGTTCATAGGGGGTGCAGACCACAGCCTTCGGACGCGCCTTTCCCGCCGCCGGCACGGTCATGGGCGGCAACGGCGGGGCCGAAGGCAGGAACTGTTTGCGCACGGCCAGTAAGCGGGCTTCCCTACGGGTTTTCAGATACTGGCCCCACCGGGCCGTAAACTTGTCCCGGTTCAGGTCCCCCAGGGCCTTGCGGCGTGCTTCAGCCTCGGCGTTGCCGTTGGCGGAAGAGCCTTCGATGTGAATGATCCGCGCGTCCGGGCAGTAAAGAACATTCCTGCCCATTGCCTGGATTTTCATGCAAAGATCCGTATCTTCATAATAAGCGGGCTCGTAAGCGAGATCGAAGCCGCCCACCTCCATGAAGACATCGCGCGGGATCACCAGGGCCGCCGCCGAAATGTAGTCGACGAACTTGGGCTTCAACACCTCATCGGACGCCTGGCGCTCACCCCGGCCAAAGCGGATTGGGTAGCCGTTGGGATCGATAACACCGCCGGCCTCTTGGATCACGCCATCGGGATAGAGGAACATCGGGCCGGTGGCCCCGACACGCGGATCCGTCCGAAGCGGGGCCACGAGCGCGGTCAGCCAGTCCGGCTGGGCGAACGCGTCGTTGTTCAGCAGACACAGGTAGCGGCCGGTCGCAACCTCGGCGGCGATATTGTTGGCTTCGCCAAAATACCTGTTCATGCCCAGGTCCAACAGCCGGACACCAGGTCCCAGATCGCGCAGCTTGGCCACATCGTCCAATGCGCTGCCATTATCGACAATGATGATTTCGTAGGTATGACCGTCGGTCTGGGACCAGATCTGCCTCAGGCATTCCAGTGTCAACTCGGCGGCGTTCCAGTTGATGATCAGAATGGACACGTCCGGCTTTTGGTCCGTGCAGTACCGCGTCGCCTTGATCAAGGTCGCCACAGGGTCGATTTCCCGGGCGCCGGCAAAGCAGACCTCATTCCTGCCGTCAGCGGACCGCGCCCTATTCCTATCGGCGGCGGAGGCGGCCTCGAGCATATCAAGGATGGTGTCGCGCCATTGGGGCGGATCGAACCCCTCGGCAATTCGGGCTTCCGCCTTGCGCAGAGCGGTACGATCACCAATGGCCTTAGTGAAAACCTCAAGGGCGCCCTTCATGTCACCGGGCGCGAAGTACCAGACGAAATCGCCAGCATGGGCGCGAATTTCAGGCAGGTTCGACGTCAGGCAGACTTTGCCATAAAGCAGGCTTTCCGCGACCGGCAGGCCATAACCCTCACTCAGCGACGGGAACGCGGTGAACAGGCAACGGCGATAGAGGTCACTGATCTGCGCATCGGTCAGGTTTTCCAGCACCTGGATCTTGCCGCGCGCGGCAAGCGCCCGGACAGCGCTGTCGCTTTGGACCACGCCCAGATCATCCCGACCGGCCAACACCAACCGAGGCAAAGCCCCTTCGCCCAACTGGCTCGCCAACTTGACCCAAAGCTGACAGAGGAAGCGCTGATTCTTGCGTTCATCAATGGTTCCGACGCACAGCACGAAGTCCTGGCGGTCGGGCATTTCCACAACGGTGGCCGCGGTCGCGGCGTTACTTTCAGGAGCGCGGAGACCGAAGGAGATGTCAACGATAGTCGGTTCGGTCCGGATCTTCCGCAGCATCGCGAAACGTCGGATCTTCTGCTTCACGTGTTCATTTGAAACATAGATGACGCTTGCGGTCATAAGAACCGTGGTCATCCATTCCGTGAACGCCTTATGATAATCAGGCCCCACCATTTCTGGATGCTCGATGGGAATGATATCATGAACCAGTACGCTGAAATCGATGCCAACTGATGAAAAATACTTGAATTTTTCAGTGTAAGTCGGCGTCCAGACGAGGCCAGTGAACAGGATATGGTCACCAGGGACGGGAAACGCCCTCGCCGAGGCGGATGAAGCGGCCGGCCGCTGCCCCGACAATTTGCGGCCCATTCTTTTAGACAGATATTGGATATCGTCGGCCATTGACGCGGCTACGATGCCGGTAGGCGAATCTCCAAAAACGCAGGGGCGAACCTCCCTGCCAATTGAATTTTCAAGAATCGCGAACAGCAATTCCGTCGAAACACGCCCCACGCCAGTAATTTGCGGGCGCTCTTTCAGCCATTCGACACTGTCGCCGATGTGAAACCAGAATTTGCGGCTGTTGTATTGAATCTTTGGAGCGTAAAATCTCCGTCCTTCAGCTTCGCCATGCCGGAGATAATGAACCAAGGCGGGCAAGCCGGCGGCCGCCACGTCCGGATTTGCATCCAGATATTGTTGAGCATCGAAATCCGGCCCCGGTTGGCGCCCCTCGCGCCAACCATATTCAAGATAGTGATGAATCGGATCCATGCCCACCGTGGCAACATCCGGGTAGGTAAGGAGGTACCAATCCCGGCTGAACAGGTCTGAAGAAGACAGCAGCGCATAGTCAGCCGACTGCACCCGGCTTTCTGGGGCGGGATGGGGACCAGCGTCTCTTAGTGCGCGAAGTCGTTCTGACACATTAGGGAATCCACCGCGCTTGCGTGCGCCCGCATCAACTTGACTCTTCTTCTGCTTCAATTGAAAAATCCCCCAAACCGAAAGCCTAATACAAATTTAATTTATGTAAGGCTTAATGGAATTGTAAATCATGACCCACCAGAACCAAGGAAGATCTCATATACGGGCTATCGGGTCTCCAACGTATGATTCGGTTGATCTTTGGCAGCGAGCCGAAATTAGCCCAACATAGATCGGTCTGCGCATATGATTCCATTCGTTGCCATACCCCCCATCGGGGTCCTTCACGGTCTGTGCACAGCAGCCGATCCAGAAACCGAATGCGCAATGTCCAGGCCGTCCTTTCAATCGCCTTATTGGGCTCAAGCTGTCAATCATTGGCGGCTTGCCTTCCCCCAATTCATTTGGGGATGTGCCCCCAGCGGAACGCCCATCATCAAGACGATGGCAGCAAACCGCGTTTTCAATCCCGCGCGGAGCAGTGGCGGTCGATGAAAGCCTGGTGGGTTGGCATGGAGTGCGCCGCCCTGGCGATCACGTCATGGATGTTGGCCAGGGCGCCGCGCACCTTGTCGGCATCCAGCAGGTCGGCCAGCGGGTCGTGGCGCCGGGGGCGGATGTCTTGCCCGGTGAAGACATACAGCCAGCTCTGCTCCGGGAACAGCTCGCTATCCTCGCGCTGGATGCGACCGTAACCCTGGAACAGGTCGATCTTGGCCTTCAGGCTGTCAGGCCGCTCGATGGCCGCGCAGTGGCGCCAGAATTCGCTGTCCCGCCGCTGGCCGGTGGCGTAGTGCAGCACCAGGAAGTCGCGCACCCGCTCATACTCGAACGCCAGGATCCTGTTATAGCGCGCGATGTCCGCCGGTTCGCAATGCCGGTCGGGCAGCATCTGGATGAACAGGGCCAGGCCCCGATGGATCAGATGGATGCTGGTGGATTCCAGGGGCTCCAGAAAACCACTGGCGAGGCCCAGCGACAGGCAATTGCGCTTCCAGCTTTCCCGCCGCCGACCGGTGGTGAAACGCAGCACGCGCGGTTCCGCCAGGGGTTTGCCCGCCAGGTTGGCCAGCAGCGTGCCGCGCGCGACCTCGTCACTCAGGAAATCGCGGGCATAGACCAGGCCGTTGCCCTCACGGTGCTGCAAGGGAATGCGCCATTGCCAGCCGGCCTCCCGCGCCGTCGCCAGGGTGTAGGAGGGCGGCGGCCCGGCCACCGCGCTGGGGACGGCCACGGCGCTGTCGCACGGCAGGTAGCGCTGCCAGTTCTCATAGCCCGCCTGCAAGGCCTCCTCGATCAGCAGACCGCGAAAGCCGCTGCAATCGATGAAGAAGTCCGCCTCGATGCGGCGCCCGTCCTCCAACTGCAAGGCGGTAATGAAGCCGTCCTCCGGCCGCAGCTCCGCCCGCGCCACCATGCCCTCCACCCGGGTGACGCCACGCGCCTCGGAATAGGAGCGCAGGTAGCGGGCGAACAGGGCGGCGTCGAAGTGCAGGGCGTAGGTGATACCCTCCAGGGGGGAGCCCGGCGCCTTCACCGGCCGCATGAAGCGGTTGTGCGCCGCCGCCATGGCCTGCAGCGAATATTCCTCCAGCGGGGCGGCGTTACCGGCGAGCGCCATGCGCATCCAGTAAGCGGAGAAACCTATCCCCTCCATCTCGAAACCGGTGTGGCCGAAGGGGTGGAAGTAGGAATGGCCGACGCGGGTCCAATCCTGGAAGCGGATGCCCAGCTTGAAGGTGGCGTTGGTCTGGCGGATGAGATCATCCTCGTCCAACCCCAGCACGCGGATGAAGTTCATGATGGGCGGGATGGTCGCCTCACCCACGCCGACAGTGCCGATCTGTTCGGATTCCACCAGCTGGATGTCGCACTTAAGGTTGTGCAGGAATTTGGCCAGGCTGGCCGCCGCCATCCATCCGGCGGTGCCCCCGCCGACAATGGCGATGCGGCGCAAGGGCGCGTTGGTAGCGGTATCATTTTTGGTGTGCGGCGCGGTCATGCGTTGCTGTCCCGGCGATGTCTCCCTGTCCCTCCTTTCTATCGCGGCGGCTGGGGCGCGTCACAACTTTTTCGGGCGCCCGAATATCAAGGCCGAACATCGGGGCTTGAAGCGGCGGGCGTTCGTCGCCAGATTGGCGGCCATGCGCTGGTTGCTCGCCCTTCTGCTGCTGGTCACGGCGGTGTTCGACGGCCCGTCCCTGACCGAGATGGCAGGCGGCGCGCCGACGTGTGGCGTCATCCAGGAGCATGTGGTCGTGGAGGGTGCCCCCGACCCCACTGACGGCCTGCGGCACAGCGTCGTGCATTTCCACGCCGGCCAGGGCCCCTGCGGTCATCTCCATGTGGCCGACGCCGTCGGCCCGGCCTTTGTGCCGGGGCCCAGCGTCTATGCCCGGGCGGCGGACTTCCCGCCCCTGCACCAGCCCTACACCACCCGCTTCCTCGCTCCGCCGGACCGGCCCCCGGCCGCCTGATCGATCCGCCGCGCGTTTTTCGCGCCCCGATGCCGCCTGCCCCACAGGCGGCATGATCGATCTTGTCCGGAGCCATCATGCGCATCCCCATCCTGGGGCTGGCCGCGGCGCTTGTCGCCGCCTGGCCCGCCTTCGCGACGGCTGAAACGCCGCCGCCCGTCCTCGACAGCCTGGTCGCCCAGGCCATGGCCACCTCCCCCCGCCTGAAGGCGGCGCGGGCCAGGGCCGACGCCGCCCAAGGCGACCTCATGCAGGCGGGCGTCCTGCCCAATCCGCAGCTGTCCCTGCAAACCGAGAACCTGGCGGGGTCCGGCCCCTATCGCGGCACGCGGGCCATGGAAACCACCCTGGGCCTGAACCAACTGGTGGAACTGGGCGGCAAGCGCGACGCCCGCCAGGCCGTGGCCACCGCCGCCCAAGGCCGCGCCCGCCTGGACGCCGATATCGTGCGGCTGGATCTGGCGCGCGACGTCCGCGTCGCCTACGCGACGCTGCTGGCCGCCACCGCCCGGCGGACCATCGTGGCGGAACAGCGCGGCGTGGCGGAGGAAACCGCCCGCGCCGTCGCCGCCCGCGTGCAGGCCGGCCACGACAGCGCCATCCAGCAGGATCGCGCCGCCACCGACCTGCGGCAGGCGGAGATCGAGGCCGCCCGCGCCGCCCGGGATGAGGCGTCGGCGCGGCGCGCGCTGGAACTGCTGGTGGGCGGGCCGGTTCCGACCCTGGACCCGGCCGCCTTACGGGACCTGGGCCCGGCCCCCGCGGCACCCACCACCGCCGCGAACGCGCCCGACATCGCCCGCTGGCGGGTGGAGGTGGGACGTACCCGTGCCGCCATCGCCGTGGAACGGGCCCGCGCCGTGCCCGACGTTACCGTGGGCGCCGGCGTGCGCCGCTTCAACGACAGCCGCGACACCGCCCTGGTTGTGGGGGTCACCATCCCCCTGCCCGTCTTCGACGCCAACCGCGGCAACATCCACCGCGCCTATCAGGAGAGCGTGGAAGCGGAGATGGAGTTGGACCGCGCCACGCGGGAGCAGGACTCGGCCCTGGCCACGGCGCGTGAACGGGTTGCCGTCGCCCGGGGCGAAGCCGAAGCCCTGGCCCATAGCGTGGTACCGATGGCCGAACAGGCGGCATCCGCCACGCGGGAAGGCTATCGGCAGGGTAAGTTCCCCTACCTGGACGTGCTGGACGCCCAGCGCACCCTGCTGGCCGCCCGCCTGACCCTGATCGCCGCCTATCAAGACTATCACCAGAGCCGGGCCGAACTGGACCGGCTGACCGGCAGCGCCGGGGAGGATCAACCATGAAGCCGCTGAACACCCGCAGCCTGGCGCGACTGGGCGCCGGCGCCCTGGCCCTGGGCGGCCTGGCCATCTGGATCGTGACCGGCCAGCCACCCAAGGGGCATGAAGCGTCCGAACCGGAAGCCGCCCACGACCAAGGCATAGTTCACCTGACGCCGGAGCAGGCGCAGGCCGCCGGCATCGTCCCGGTGACGGCCGGCCCCGGCCGGCTGGTCCGCCGGGTGCGCGTCACCGCCACGGTCACCGCCGACCAGGACCATATCGTGCACATCGCCGCCCGCACCCCCGGCGTGGTGGCGGAGGCCCGCAAGAAGTTGGGCGAGCCGGTGGCGGCCGGCGAGGTCCTGGCCCTGATCGACAGCACGGAGGTGGCCGACGCCCGGGCGGAATATCTGGCGGCGCTGGAGAACGAGGGTCTGGCTCGCACCACCGCCGCGCGGGAAGAGGCGCTGTGGCGCCAACGCATCTCGCCGGAGCGGGACTATCTGCAAGCCAAGGCGGCGGCGATGGAAGCCGGCATCCGCACCGGCCGCGCCCGCCACAGCCTGCAGGCCCTGGGCCTGAGCGAGGCGGAGGTGAAGGCCCTGAAGTCGGGCGCCGGCCTGCAGCGGCTGGAACTGCGCAGCCCCATCGCCGGGCAGGTCATCAACCGCGGCGCCACCCGGGGTGACCGCCTGGCGGCCGATACCGACGCCTATGTCGTGGCCGACCTGGCGCGGCTGTCCCTGACCTTCCCCATCTACGCCCGCGACCTGCCCTATGTCGCCGTGGGCGGGACCCTGCCCCTGTCGACAGCGGACGGGCGCACGGCGACGGCCCGCATCACCCATGTCGGTCCCGTGCTGGATCCGGCCACGGGATCGGCCCCGGTGGTCGCGACCCTGGACAATGCCGACGGCACCTGGCGCCCCGGCGACTTCGCCACCGGCACACTGGAGGCGGACGCACAGGAAGCGGCCCTGCTGGTGCCGGAAGAGGCGGTGGTCACCCTGGACGGCCAATCCCAAATCTTCGTGCCCGTCCCCGGCGGCTATGCCCGACGGCCGATCACCGTGGGGCGCAGCGACGGCGTCCATGCCGAGGTGCTGGCCGGCTTGAAGCCTGGCGACAGTGTCGCCGCCGGCAACGCCTTCATCCTGAAGGCGGAGGCCGGCAAGGGCGACGCCGGCCATGATGAGTGAGGAGCTGATCCATGCTTGAGCGCATCCTCACCCTGTCCGTCCGCCATCGCTGGATGGTGGTGGCCCTGGCCCTGCTGGCGGCGGCGCTGGGCGGCTGGGCCGTCCTGCGGCTGCCCATCGACGCCGTGCCCGACATCACCAACAAACAGGTGCAGATCAACACCACCGCGCCGGCCCTGTCGCCGGTGGAAATGGAAAAGCAGGTGACCTTCCCCATCGAAACGGCGCTGGCCGGCATCCCGGGGTTGGAGGGTACCCGCTCCTTGTCGCGCAACGGCTTTTCCCAGGTCACCGCCCTGTTCGCCGAGGGGGTGGACATCTATTTCGCCCGCCAGCAGGTGATAGAGCGGCTGACGGAGGCCAAGGCCGCCCTGCCCGACGGCGCCGAGCCCCATATGGGTGCCTTATCCACCGGTTTGGGCGAGGTCGCCATGTGGACGGTGGCGTACACCCCCTTCGACGCCACCAAGGTGCGGCCCGGCGCCGCCGGCTGGCAGTCCGACGGCAGCTATCGCACGCCGGAGGGCGACGTGCTGACGACGGAGGCGCAGCGCGCCACCTACCTGCGCACCGTCCAGGACTGGATCATCCGCCCGCAGGTGAAGTCCGTGCCCGGCATCGCCGGGGTGGACGCCATCGGCGGCTATGTGAAGCAATATCAGGTGGAACCCGATCCCCTGCGCCTGGCCGCCCGGGGCCTGACCCTGGGCGACGTGGTCCAGGCGCTGGAGCGCAACAACACCAGCGCCGGGGCCGGATATCTGGAACGGCGGGGAGAGGCCTATGTGGTGCGGGCCGACGGCCGCCTGCGCGACCTGGAGGAGATCGGGTCCGTCGCCGTCGCCACCCGGCCCGACACGGTCCAGGGGGGGACGGCCGTCTTCCTGCGCGATGTCGCCACCGTCGCCCTGGGCCATGAGTTGCGCAGCGGCAGCGCCAGCGAGAACGGGCGCGAGGGCGTGGTGGGCACCGCCCTGATGCTGCTGGGCGGCAACAGCCGCACGGCGGCGGCGGCCGTGACGGCGAAGCTGGCGGACATCGCCCGCAGCCTGCCGCCGGACATCCGCGCCGATGCCGTGCTGGACCGCACCAAGCTGGTGGACGCCACCATCCGCACGGTGGGCCGCAACCTGGCGGAGGGCGCCCTGCTGGTCGTGGCCGTCCTGTTCGCCCTGCTGGGCAACATCCGGGCGGCCCTGATCACCGCCGCCGTCATCCCGGTGACCATGCTGCTGACCGCGATGGGCATGGTGCGGGCCGGCGTCAGCGCCAACCTGATGAGCCTAGGCGCGCTGGATTTCGGCCTGATCGTCGACGGCGCCGTCATCATCGCCGAGAACTGCCTACGCCGCCTGGGCCACCACCAGCAGGCGCTGGGCCGCACCCTGACGGCGCCGGAGCGCCGGGCCGAAGTGGTGGCGGCATCGAAGGAGATGATACGCCCGTCGGTCTACGGCCAGGCCATCATCATCCTGGTCTATGTGCCGCTGCTGACCTTCACCGGGGTGGAGGGCAAGATGTTCCGGCCGATGGCGCTGACCGTCATCGCCGCCCTGGCAGCGGCCTTCGTGCTATCGCTGACCCTGGTGCCGGCGCTGATCGCCCTGTTCATCACCGGCCCGGTGACGGAGAAGGAGAGCCGCATCGTCGCCAAGGCCAAGGGCTGGTACGCCCCCATGCTGGACCGGGCGCTGGCCGCGCCCACACCCTGGATCTTCGGCGCCACCTGCCTGTTCCTGGCCTCCCTGGGCCTGTTCACCCGGCTGGGGCAGGAGTTCATTCCCACGCTGGACGAACAGGACATCGCCGTGCAGGCGGTACGCATCCCCAGCACGTCACTGACCCAGTCCACCGCCATGCAGAGGGCGGTGGAGGAGGCCGTGGGCGCCTTGCCGGAGGTGGCCCTGGTCTTCTCCAAGACGGGCACGGCGGAAATGGCGGCCGACCCCATGCCGCCCAACGCCTCCGATACCTTCATCATCCTGAAGCCCCGCGACCAGTGGCCGGATCCCGGGTTGCCCAAGGCGGAACTGGTGGCCCGCATCGAAGCCGCGCTGGCCCGCCTGCCCGGCAACGCCTATGAGTTCACCCAGCCCATCCAGATGCGGTTCAACGAGCTGATCTCCGGCGTGCGCAGCGACGTCGCGGTCAAGCTGTATGGCGACGATTTCGACGCCTTGCAGGCCACGGCGGCCCGCATCGCCGGCGTCCTGCAAGGGGTGTCGGGCGCCGCCGACGTGCGGGTGGACCAGGCGGCGGGCCTACCCACCCTGGACATCCGCGTCGACCGGCAGGCCGCCGCCCGCTTCGGCCTGTCCGCCCAGGACATCCAGGACGTGGTGGGCATGGCCGTCGGCGGGCGTGCCGCCGGCCAGCTGTTCGAGGGCGACCGCCGTTTCGACGTCACCGTCCGCCTGGCCGACGCCGCGCGCAACGACCTGGACACCTTGCGCGCCCTGCCAGTGCCGTTGCCACGGCAGGGAGACGACGGCGCACCGCGCTTCGTCCCCCTGGGCACGGTCGCCACCTTCACCCTGGCGGAGGGCCCCAACCAGATCGGGCGGGAGGATGGCAAGCGGCGCATCGTCATCCAGGCCAACGTCCGGGGCCGGGACATCGGCTCCTTCGTGGCGGAGGCGCAGGCGCGGCTGGCATCCGTGCCCCTGCCCGCCGGTTATTGGACCAAATGGGGCGGGCAGTTCGAAAACCTGGCGGCCGCGCGCGACCGGCTGGCGGTGGTGGTCCCGGCCTGCTTCGTCGCCATCTTCCTGCTGCTGTACGGCGCCCTGGGTTCCGCCCGCGACGCCGTGCTGGTGTTCAGCGGCGTGCCGCTGGCCCTGACGGGCGGCATCACCGCCTTGTGGCTGCGGGGCATGCCCTTCTCCATCTCCGCCGCCGTGGGCTTCATCGCGCTGTCCGGCATCGCCGTGCTGAACGGCCTGGTGATGGTGTCGTTCATCCGCCAGGCCATCGCGGACGGTGAAGCCCCCCTGGCCGCCATCCGCGAAGGCGCGCTGACGCGGTTGCGGCCGGTGCTGATGACGGCGCTGGTGGCCTCGCTGGGCTTCGTGCCCATGGCGCTGGCCATCGGATCGGGGGCGGAGGTGCAGCGGCCGCTGGCCACCGTCGTCATCGGCGGCCTGATCAGCGCCACCGCCCTGACCCTGGTCGTCCTGCCGGCACTCTACCGCCGGTTCGCCGTACCGGGATCGGTGCCGGCAAGGGTGGCGGTGCCCCGGTTGGCGGAATAGCGGAACCCGGTGCCCGTTCCGGCGGTTTCCTGATGTCACACGCATCGGGAGATCGCCGGAATGGCGCCGCGTTCGTTCTGGAAAGGCTATCTCAAGCTGTCGCTGGTCACCTGCCAGGTGGCCATGGTGCCGGCGACGTCGGAGAATGAGAAGGTCCGCTTCCACACCTTGAACCGCAAGACCGGCAACCGGGTAGTCAGCCGCTATGTCGACGCCGTCACCGGCGACCCGGTGGAAGAGGAGGACGAGGCCAAGGCCTATCCCCGGGGGGAAGACGACCATCTGATCCTGGAGGATGACGAGCTGGACGCCGTTGCCCTGGAAAGCACGCGCACCATCGATATCGAGATGTTCGTGCCCCGCGATACCATTGGCTGGATCTGGTACGACACCCCCCACTACCTGACGCCGGCCGATCCGGTGGGCGAGGAGGCGTTCTCCGTCATCCGCGAGGCCATGGCTGCCACGGGCAAGGTCGGTATCTCCCGCCTGGTGATGTACCGGCGGGAACGCGCGGTGATGCTGGAACCGCGCGGCAAGGGCATCATCGTCTGGACCCTGCGCTATGGCGACGAGGTGCGCGACGCCCAGGCCTATTTCGACGACATCCGCGCGGAGAAGCCGGCACCCAAGCTGCTGTCCCTGGTGAAGACCCTGATCGAGGAGCGTACGCGGGGCTGGGATCCCTCCCTGGTCGGCGACCCGGTGCAGGATCGCCTGCTGGACCTCATCGCCGCCAAGAAGAAGGGCCGCAAACGCCCGGCCAAAGCCAAGGCGACACCTGATGCCGACACGCCCGGCAATGTCATCAACATCATGGACGCGCTGAAGAAAAGCCTCGCCGCCAAGGGCAAGGCCGCACCCAAGCGTCGTTAGGACGGGTCAGGCATACGGCACCGCCTGGAATTCCGGCAGTGCCTCCGCCCGGTCGGACAGGCGGACCAGGCCGGAGTGCAGGGCGGGATCGACCAGGCCTGGCGTCATGTTTTGGGTGAAATACCAGGCGACGGCGGTGGTGATGTCGGCCTGGTTGGGACGGTCGCCACCCATCCACGCGGCCCCATCGCCCACCTCTTTCTCCAGCAGGTCGAAGGCGGTGACGGCTTGGGCGCGGACGCGCTCCAGCCAGGGCTGGTGCTGCTTGTCCGCCGGCCGCAGGTTCAACTCATAGGCCACCTGAACCGACTTCTCGCACGCCACCAAGGCCAGACCGATGATGCGCTGGGCACGTATGAAGGCCGCCGGGTCCACCGGCATCAGGTGCTTGTCCGCCGGCACCAGACGTTCGAGGGTGTCCAGGATCAGGGTGCTGTCCATCAGCACGGTGCCGTCGTCCAACACCAGGGTTGGCGCCTTCACTACCGGGTTGATGGCTGCGAAGATATCGTAATGGCGGAAAACCGACACGGCCTCATGCTCGAAGGCCACGCCCATCGCCACCAGCGAGATGCCGACACGGCGGACATAAGGGGAGTCCGGCATTCCAATCAAGCGCATGACCGCAGTCTCCTTCCACTTCGGGAGGCGCATTCTGCCTGAAACCACGGCCGCCGCCAGCCCCTAACGCGCACGCTTGCGCGGTGGCGTCCTCGCCCCCTCCAGCGGTTTGGCGGCGGCGCGAAAATCAGCCCAGGGATCGGCCGCCAGCGTGGCCAGCCGCGTGGGGGCCGTCATGACCGTGAAATAGGCGGATCCGATGGCGGGGCTCAATTCGTCCCAAGCCAGCGGCATGGACACGGCGGCCCCCGGTCGGGCGCGGGTGGAATAGGGCGCCACCGCCGTGGCCCCCCGCTGGTTGCGCAGGTAGTCGACCAGGATTTTGCCGGCGCGCTTGGCCTTGGTGATGGTGGCCACGAAGCGGTCCGGGCTGTCGGCGGCCATGTCCTCCGCCAACCCCTTACAGAAGGCCTTCACCGCCGTCCAATCGGCCGCCGGCTTGAGGGGCGCCACCACGTGCAGGCCCTTGCCGCCCGTGGTCTTGACGAAGGCGGCCAAGCCCGACTGGCCCAACCTGTCCTTGACCTCGCGCGCGGCGTCGATGACGGCCTGCCAGGCCACGCCATCACCCGGGTCCAGGTCGATGGTGATGGTGTCCGGCCGCTCCCACTCCTTCAGGGTCGATCCCCAGGGGTGGATCTCCAGCACCGCCGCCTGCACCAGGCCCAGCAGGCCGTCCAGATCGTTGACGGCGATCAGCGGCTCCCCACCCGGTTCCGCCGGATCGGGCACCTGGACGATGGTCTTGCTCAGGCCCTTCCAGGCATGCTTCTGGAAAAAGGTCTGGCCATTGATGCCACTGGGGCAGCGCAGCAGGGCCAGCGGCCGGCCGACGATGAAGGGGGCGATGGAGCGCCACAGCTGCGTGTAGTAGTCGGCCAAGCCCGCCTTGGTCACGCCTTCATCCGGCCAATAGACGCGGTCCGGGTGGGTCAGCTTCAGCACGGGTTTGGCGACCTCGCGGGCGGCACCTGCCGGGGCCTTGGCGGCCGGTTCCCGCGCCACGTCTTTCGCCTCCTTATCCTCACGCAGGCCACGGAAGGCCGCGTGACGAATGTTCCCGTCGCCGGTCCAGGTGCGGAAATCCACCTCCGCCACCAGGTCCGGCCGGACATAGCGCACCAGGCGGCGCTCCTCCGCCGTCAGGGTATCGTCGAAGGGACTGTCCTGCACCCGCATCCGCTCCAGGCGGCGGAACAGTTCTTTCGCTATCGAAACGGTATAGCCAGTGCCGACGCGCCCGACATGCCGCAGCTTGCCCCCGTCATAGACACCCAGGACCAGGGAGCCGATGGCCTTGCGCGCCGTGGTCGAGGGAACATAGCCGGCCACCACGAATTCCTGGCGGTTGCCGCACTTGGACTTGACCCAGCCCCGTCCCCGGCCGGACGTGTAGGGCGCGTCGCGCACCTTGGAGACGATGCCTTCCAGGCTGAGCCGGCAGGCGTGGCTCAGCACCAGGCCGCCACTCTCATCAAAATGCGCGCTGTAGCGCAGGGGGACGCCGGCATCCGCCAGCAGCACCTCCAGCGCCTTCTTCCGTTCCTCCAACGCCACGCCCCGCAGATCCTGGTCCTCCAGGTGCAAAAGGTCGAAGGCGTAGAAGTGGAAGCGGTCACTCCGCCCTTCGCTGAGATCCGCCTGCAAGGCGGAGAAATCGGAAGCGCCGGCCGCATTCTCCACCACCAGTTCGCCGTCGATCAGCGCCTTGCCCACGGGCAGGGCCGCCAGCGCCTCGGGCACCGCCTTGCCGAACCTCCTGGTCCAATCCAGACCGCTGCGGGTCAACAGCTTGACCCGTCCGGCCTCGATACGCGCCTGCAGGCGGTAGCCATCGAACTTGATTTCATGCATCCAGCGCTCGCCCGTGGGCGGCTTTGCCTGCAAGGTGGCCAGCGCCGGTTCCACGAAATCCGGCAACGGGCCGGCCTTGGCCCCCGTCAATTCGGGCGTGGCCGCCGATTTGGGGTTGGCCGGTCGCGGGTCAGGTGCCGCCCCCGTCTTCGTCGCCTTGGACTTCCCAATTCTGCCGGTCTTGAACGACCAGCCGGGCGCCTCCCCCGCCACCTCATCCAGGCCCCTGCCGGTCTTCACGGAGTCGGGCCGCTCTTCCAGGATGTCGGGATCGGCTTCCGCGCGGGCGGCCGCGTCCTCGCTTTTGATCAGCAGCCAGTTTTCACGCTTCTCCCCTGGACGGCCATGCATACGCACGAGGTGCCAATGGCCGGTCAGCTTTTCCCCGCGCAGTTCAAACTCCAGGTGGCCCTTGGCGTAGCCCTTGTGCGGATCGCCAACCGGGGCCCATTCTCCCCTGTCCCAGACGATGACGGTGCCGCCGCCATACTCACCTTTGGGGATGGTGCCTTCGAAATCGCCGTAATCCAGGGGATGGTCTTCGACGTGCACAGCCAGGCGCTTTTCCCCTGGCACCAGGCTGGGCCCACGGGTGACGGCCCAGCTTTTCAACACGCCGTCCATCTCCAGCCGGAAATCATAGTGCAGGCGCGTGGCGTCGTGCTTGTGGATGACGAAGCCGTGCCCGACCCCGCCCGCCTTGCGTCCCCGGGGTTCCGGCGTGGCGGCGAAGTCCCGCTTCTTGTGATAGGTCTCCAGCGCCATGGTTCAACCGGCCTTGCGCCGGGCGGGAGCCATCGGCTTCTTTGCCGCCGCTTTCGCCCCAAATCCGGCGCTTTCGCGCAGGGCGGCCATCAGGTCCGTGGTCTTGGGCGGTGCCGCGCGCGGGCGCGCCGGCAGGGCCTTGCCCTCCAGCTTGGCCTTCACCAGGTCGGCCAGCGCGGCCTCATACCGATCATCGAACTCTTCCGGTTTGAAGGCGCCTTGCTTGGTAGCGATGATGTGCTTGGCCAAATCCAGCATCTCATCCCCGATCTTCACGGCGGCGATGTCCTCGAAAGCTTGGACGGCGGACCGTACCTCGTAATCGAAATTCAGCGTGGTGGCGATGAGGCCGGCCTCATGGGCGCGGATCAGCACGGTGCGGACACGGCGGAACAGCACCGTCTGCGCCAGGGCGACCACCTTCTTGGCCCGCATACCCTCGCGGATCAGGGCGAAGGCTTCGTCGGCGTGCCGGTCGACGGGCGCAAGGTAATATGGCCTGTCGAAATAGACGTCATCGATGTCGCCGCAGGCGATGAAGGCCGTCACCGAAAGCGTCTTGTCGCTGTCCGGCAAGGCCGCCGCCACCTCGTCCGCCTCCAGCATCACATAATCGCCACGCCCCACCTCGTACCCCTTCACCTGGTCGTCACGGTCGACGGGGCGGCCAGTCTCACCGTCCACGAATTGACGCTGGACGCGGTTGCCGGTGGCGCGGTTGACCGTGTGGAAGGCGATGCGTTCAGAGGCGGACGCGGCGGTGTAGAGTGCCACGGGACAGCTGACCTCGCCGATCTTCAGAAAGCCCTTCCAATTTGCCTTGGCTGCCATGGCACGCGCGCCTCTTTCGCGATGAAACCAGGATACAACGCCGTCCATGCCGCGCCAGTTCCGGGAACCGCCCCCGGCCGTCACCGGTTAAGCGCGGGCAACGCGTCACGGGAGTATCGGGTGTGAAGCTGTTCAACTGCCAGGCCTGCGGCCAGATGCTGTATTTCGAGAACCGTGTGTGCGAACGCTGCGGCCATCGTCTGGGCTATCTGCCCGATGACGACGCGATGCATGCCGTGGAGAGGGAGGACGACGCCTGGCATGCCCTGGGCGCCCCCCAGCGGCTCTACAAGTTCTGCGACAACGCGGAACCGGATGCCTGCAACTGGCTGCTGCCGGCCGAAGCGGCGGAAACGCTATGCGCCGCCTGCCGCCACAACCGCACCATCCCCGACGTCTCCTGCCCCCAGGCGATGGCCCAGTGGCGCAAGATCGAACTGGCCAAGCACCGGCTGTTCTACACCCTCCTCAAGCTTGGCCTGCCGCTGGCCAACCGGACAGACGACCCCGAGGGCGGCCTGGCCTTCGACTTCCTGGACGATCCGCCCGAAGGGGCGGTCATGACCGGCCATGACAATGGCCTGATCACCCTGGCCCTGAAAGAGGCCGATGATGCCGAGCGGGAGACGCGCCGCGCCCGGCTGCATGAGCCCTACCGCACCCTGCTGGGCCATTTCCGGCATGAGATCGGCCACTATTACTGGGACCGGCTGGTGCGCGACGCGGGGCGGCTGGACGCCGCCCGCGCCCTGTTCGGCGATGAGCGCCAGGACTATGGCGCCGCCCTGCAGCGCCACTACGACCAGGGCGCCCCGGCCGACTGGCAGCAGACCTACATCAGCGCCTATGCCGCCAGCCACCCGTGGGAGGATTTCGCCGAGACCTGGGCGCATTACCTGCACATCGTGGATACGCTGGAGACCGCGCACGCCTATGGCCTGCATGTCCGGCCGGCGGGGGACCGCACCGGTGATCTGTCCACCCGGGTCGACTTCAACCCCTACCGCCCCTGTACCATCGCGGCCATGGTGGACGCCTGGCTGCCCATCGCCTTCGCCGTCAACAACATCAACCGCAGCATGGGCCAGACCGACGTCTATCCCTTCATCCTCACCGAGCCGGTCATCGCCAAGCTGGGCTTCATCCACGACCTGATCGGCGCGGACGGAAGGGTGACGGCCGCCGGCACTGGGTCGGGGGCCTGATTTCGGTGGTCCGGATTCTGTCTTGTCAGGACAGAACCCCACTTTTCTTGTGACTTGTCGCCCATCTCGGGCCAGACTGCGGCGTCATCCCACCCCGGATGTCATTCCCCAGGACAGGCAGGGACAGGCGGCAGCTCCATGCTCGACGGCCACACACACGTTGATGCCCTACACGCCATCGCCGCCAGCCTGTCCGGCACCAACCTGGAACGGGCCAGCGACCACAACCAGCGCGTGACCCTGCAGGCCATCCGCGTCAGCGGACAGACCACCCGGGCCGAGCTGGTGGAGCTGACGGGGCTGACCCTGCCCGCCATCGCCAACATCACCAAGCGCCTGCTGTCCGAGGGACTGATCCTCGAGGCCGGGCGCCAACACGGTGGCCGGGGCCAGCCGGCCATCCTGTTGGAGATGAACCCCGACGGCTGCTTCTCCATCGGGATCAACATAGACCGCGACCATATCACCCTGGTGGTGATGGACCTGCTGGGCACCGTGCGGGCGCGGGCCTCGCGCGAGATCGAGTTCGCCCCGCCGATGGCGGTGGCCGACTTCTTCCGAACGGAGATCACGGCCATCCTGGGGCGCACGCGCCTGCCGCTATCGCGCTTCATCGGCGTCGGCGTCGCCCTGCCGGATGATATCGGCCGGATCAATCTGGCGCGCTGGCCAGAAGCCTCTGGCGCCTGGCGCGACGTGGATGTGGCCGGCCTGTTCGCCGACATCCTGCCCCTGCCGGTGTTCGTGGAAAACGACGCCACCGCCGCCGCACTGGGTGAATTGCAATTCGGCCACGGCCTGCGGCACCGCAGCTTCTTCTACATCCTGATCAGCGGCGGCCTGGGCGGCGGCATCGTCGTCGACGGCACCCAGTTCCGCGGCGCCCGGGGCCGCAGTGGGGAGATCGGCTTCCTGCCCGTGCGATCCGACCGCACCACCGCCCGGACCCTGCAGGAGGCCGTGTCCCTCTCCGCCCTGTATGACCGCCTGGCCGCCGCCGGTTGCGCCGTGGCGCAGCCTGAACAGCTGTGCCAACTGAGCGGCACGCCGGGCGTAGCCGTGGTGGACGAATGGATCGAGCTGGCGGCGGACCTGATGACCGATCCGCTGGTGGCCACCAATTGCCTGATCAATCCCGATGCCATCTTCCTGGGCGGTCGTCTGCCCGCCCCCCTGGTGGACCGGCTGGCCGCCGCCCTGAACCAGCGCCTGGGTGGTCATCAGGACACCGTGCCCCAGGTGGCGCCTGTCCTGCGCGCCGCCATGGCCGCGGATGCCCCCGCCATCGGCGCCGGCATGCTGCCCTTCACCGACCGCCTGCTGCCCAGCCACGCCGCCCTGATGAAAACGGCGGATAACTGACGGGGGCCGCCCCCCAGGACAAACCGTCCCTCTTGATTAATTAAAACAAATTCCTTTACTTGGCCGTCAGAACAACAAGCGGGAGGGCGGCCCCCATGGTCCGGCGGGTGTTTCGCACACGATCCATGCATCGCCTGGCATTGAGCTGGGTGGTGGCGCTCGCCCTGCTGTTGGGCGGCCCTTCGGCGGCGCGCGCGGCAGGGCCGGTGGTCCACACCACCACCGGCGCCGTGCAAGGCCAGGACACGGGCCAGGGTGGCGCCCTGTTCCAGGGCATCCCCTTCGCCCAGCCACCCGTCGGCCCGCTGCGCTGGCGGCCGCCCCAGCCCATCACCTGGCCCGGAATCCGCGAGGCCACCCATCCCTCGCCCCCCTGCCTGCAACGCGGCTATGGCTGGAACGACGCCCTGGCCGCCCGCAGCCAGGAGGACTGCTTGTACCTGGACATCCGCACCTCCGCGATGCTGCCCCGCGCCGGCCTGCCCGTCATGGTCTGGATCCATGGTGGCGCCAACCGGGCGGGGGCGGCCGACGGCACCGTCCTGTCCAGCCTGGCGAACCCCCATGGCACCAACGGGGGCGTGGTGCTGGTGGCCATCCAGTATCGGCTGGGCACCTTCGGCTTCCTGTCGCTGCCGGAGCTGACGGATGAGTCGCCCCACCACGCCTCCGGCAATTATGGCCTGATGGACCAGATGGCGGCACTGGCCTGGGTGCGCGCCAACATCGGCCGGTTCGGCGGCGATCCGAACAACATCACCATTTTCGGGGAGTCCGCCGGTGGCCAGGATGTGGGACAGCTGATGCTGGCGCCACAGGCGCGCGGGCTGTTCGCGAAGGCCATCGGGCAAAGCGGCACCGCCGGCTTTGGCGTCATCCCCCGCACCCTGGCGGAGAATGAGGCGCTGGGCCGGCAGTTGCTGGACAAGGCGGGGGTGCCGGACCTGGCGCACCTGCGAGTCCTGTCCGGGTCGGCCATCCTGGCGGCCACGGATGGGCTGAAGCCCGCCACCATCGCCGATGACAGCTTCATCTGGCTGCAGGCGGTCATCGACGGCTGGATCCTGCCCCAGGCGCCGGAAGCGCTGTTGGCGCAAGCGGCACCCGTCCCCCTGATGATCGGCAGCAACGCGCGTGAGTTGACCCTGTACGGCGGCGCGGACGCGGTGGTCCCCACCATCCGCCAGGCCTTCGGCGCCCATGCGGCGGAGGCGCTGGCCTTCTACGGCATCAAGGACGGCATCCTGCCCGCGCCCGATCCGCGCCTGGGCGATGTGGCGACACAGTTGGCCGCGGATCTCACCTTCCGCTGCCCATCGCTGCACGTGGCGGCGGCGCATGCGGCCACCGGCAACCCCACCTGGGTCTATCACTTTGATCGCAGCCCGGCGCAAGGGGTGGTCAGCCACGGCAGCGACCTGCCCTTCCTGTTCGATGGCCGGCCGGCGGGGGCGCCGGGCGACGACACCCCGACCCTGCAACGCTACTGGGTCAACTTCGCCCGCACCGGCGACCCCAACGGCGCCGGCCTGGCCCGCTGGCCCGCGTTTGACGCCGGGGGCGCCTATCTGGCCTTCACGGATGCGGGGCCAGAGGCCAGGACAGGCCTGCGCGGCCCCCTGTGCGCCCTGCGCCCGCCCATGCCCTGAGCGTCAGAGGGCAAGGGCGCGGCGGACCGCCGTCACGTCTCCAGCCGGCTCGCCATCTCCTCCAGCGACACGCGCTTGGTCTCGGGGAAGAATAGCAGCACCACGACGAACTGGGCGGCCATCATGGCGGCGAACAGATAGAAGGGCGCGCCCTTGGAATATGTCGCCACCAGGGGAAACACCCCGGACAGGAAGGCGTTGGCCAGCCAATGGGTGGCGCTGCCCAGGCTCTGCCCCCGCGCCCGCACCGCCGTGGGGAAAATCTCCGCGATATAGACCCAGATGACGGCCCCCTGGCTGAAGGCGAATGAGGCGATGAAGCCCAGCAGCGCCCAGATCAGGTAGGCGCCGCCGCCGACGCCCGAAAGGATCAGGGCGGCGGCGCCCAAGCTGATGGTCATGCCCACCGCGCCGATCATCAGCAGGGTCCGGCGCCCCGCCCGGTCGATGACCGTCATGGCAAGGCCGGTGAACAACAGGTTGGTCGCCCCCACCGCCACCGATTGCAGGTCGGCCGAGACCTTGCCGAAGCCGGCGGCGGCGAAGATGTCGTTGAGGTAACTGATAGCGTGATTACTCCGTATTTTTTCACGCTGTTTCAACAAGTTACAGGAGATATATAGGTTCCCCACAAGGAACTATGTCGTATTCCTACCGCGACTCTCTCAGTCGCCATACTGGACGAGCGCCGCTATGGCGCGGCTCCGGCGGGCGGTGCCTGCCGTGCTGGCAGGGACGTATTCTGAACACCCGCTGTTTGTCCGCATCGGCGCGGGCGCACTCCCGGCGATACCTGCTTGCCACAGACATGCGGACTTCAGGGGACAACGGTCGTCAGTACAGGTGAAATGTGAGGACATACGAAGGGTTCCCTAAGGAGAACCATTCCGGGCAGCACAAGGCCTAGGGCGGCGGCCCCGGAATGGATCAGGTTGTTTCTGACGGTTCACCACGATCCCCGGCCGTAACCAGGGATCGGACGTGAGCGGTCAGGACTTCTTAAGCGCCCCTGTCAGGCCATCAAGAACACCGGGTGTTCCGCCTCGCGTGAACAAGGGGGGTTTCGCAGGGGCGCGCTGGGATATCGTTTCGGGGTGCAGGTTCAGCCAATAGCACGCCCATTCAATCGGCTTGTCCGCTCCCCGCTTTTCCCATTCCTGGATGGTGCTTAAGGCCACCCCGAATACCCGGGCCGTAGCGCGGTAGGACAGTCCTTTAGCTTCCCGCCAGGCCTTAAAGTCGAACGGCGCGTCGTCTTCTTGCATGACCATACCGCCCTCTATATGATTGGGACACCCGGGGAGAGTTGCAGCCCTCCCCGGGGTCCGTCAGTTACCGTACTTGATCTTGATGGAAATCTCGATCAGGACACGGAACTTTCGGAGGACTTTACGGATGGTCTTGTACATCCTTTTTTCTCCTCCGTGTGGCAGGTGACGGCCCTTCCGTCCCTGTCCACGCGGGGAGTATGTACCGAAAGTCGGCACACAGGCAATACCGAAAATCGGTACGCGCCCTTTTATTCACACCCCGGGTCCGGCACCGGTACAGGCCGCTCCCCCGCCGCTACCCGCACCGCGTTTTCGAGGTTATACGCTTCGGCTTCCAAGAGGTTCCTGCACGGCCCCACAAGCACCCCGCCGTGGTACCGAGCTTGGTAGTGGTGGGCAATCTCATGGGCCAACACAGCGCGGCTTTGGGTGCCCGGGGTAAACGTCCAGGCGTTTAGATAGATCGTATGATCAGCCCAGACATAGACGCCATTGATCGTCTGATCAGGGCGGGGCCGCTCCCCCGCTGCGCGCATCGCCCCGTACATGCGTTGATCGTCAATGACAACGCGGATGTCGTCCAGCTGGGGGACGCCCAGGCGCCCCGCGATCCATTGGGAAATGCCGGGGGTCACCCGGGCGGCATAGGCGTACTGTTCAGGGGTTCCATCGGTTGCGCACGCGGACAGGGCTAGGGCGGCGGCAAGGGCCGCGCCACGGGACTTGCTCAGCATGTGATTGGCTTTCGGTTTCAGGCCGCGAAGATGTCCAGTGGGCCTGCGGTGGACACCGCGCCGTTGCTGTCCCAACGGACGACGATGCGCGCGCCGTAGGCGAACAGGACGATGCCGGTGAGGGTGGCGTACAGGGTGGACTTGATGGCTTGACCGGGGTGGAACACGGCGGCCCCCTCAGAATGCGCCTAAGGGCGTCTTGATGATGGCTGAAGCCCCCGCCGTGCCCCACGCCATGAACCAGGCACGGGGGTCTTTCTCATCCGCGTGGGCGCGCACGGCTTCCACCCGGTCCAACGCGGTGGCGTGGTCAGGGTACGGCCCGGCAACGAAGTGCTTGCGGGAACCGTTCACGGCGGTGACGTAAAAGTGATTGATGGTCGGGGCGGTCATAGCTCGGTCTCCCCTTCGTGGATAAGGGTCAGCACATCGCCGTCTTTGGTCAGCATCTCCGCTGACACCGCAGCGCACAGCGCGTTCGCGGCGCGCATCTCGCTGAGACGGAATTCCCGTACAAGGGTTTCGTGGGCGGCCCATCGTGACGTGAAGGACCGTGGGGGTTGCCCGGGGATAGTCAGAGTGATCATGGTCATTCCTCCGTCTTCCGCAGGCGCTTGGGGGTCTTGTCGACCACCTCCCCGTTGAACCGCTGGGCCATCTGCTGGGCTGTCCCCATGGCGTCCGCGTAGTCCGCCGCCGGGCAGGATGTGGGGCGTCCGCGATAGCGGTAGTGAACCTGGAATTCGTGCCATTCGGCGTCGAAGCGGACCGTGAAGGTTGGGCGAGTGGTCATGGCCGGTACCCCGGCTTGGTCAGGATTTCCTCGCAGTTCCGGGCGACACCACGAATAGCCTGTGCTGCGTTGTCCAATAGATCTAAGGCGCTCTCTAGCATCTGCCCGCTTCGGAGAGCGTCCCGAAGGCGCCACTCTTCTTCCTCAACCTGCGCCTGCCAGTCCTTGCAGCGCGCGAGTAGGGCCGCCGCGTCGCCGCGCCGATAGCGCACGTCTAGTAGGGCCGTGCGAAGTTCTAGGGCCTTGGTCGCATGGGTCGCCATGATCAGTACCCCGCCCAGGCGCGCAGTTCCGTCCAGGTCTGCGGGACCGGCTGGCCATCCCAATTGATGCATTCCAAGCCTTCGTTGGTGACGCGGGCGTACTTCCCCCAATCGTGGTCAAGCACCCACGCCAGACGCTGCACCCGCACGGCTTCAGGGGCATCGTTCAGGGCCGGGGAAGCCGCGTGGTGCTCAGCGTCCAGGAAGCTGTCAGTGATCCCGTTGTCTTCCGCGAAGGCCGCGCACGCGGCTTCAGGGGTCTCGGCAAGGGCGTACCCCAGGGTGGGGCCTGTGCGGACATCAAAGACTTCGTAAAAGCGGCGCGTCATGGGTTGGTTTCCCTCGGTTCGCGTTGCGGCGTTGAGGTAGACCTTAGATAGTTCCCCATGGAGATGCAAGCGGTAAGTTCACCACGGGGAACTTTTTTACGCCCCCGATGGCCCTCAAAAAAAAACCCCGCCGGGTTAGGGCGGGGCTGTTCGTCAAGCGAGCTTGTCTAAGACAGAGACCGCGTTACGGCTAACCGTTTCATGTTCGAGGTGCGCATATTTTACAGTCATGCTCATTGTTGAGTGACCTAGCAGTTTGGACACCTCAAACAGTGACACACCGTTCATGATCAGCTTGGTGGCGAAGGTGTCGCGCAGGGTGTGGATGGTAGCTTTTCCACGTCGTGCGATTACCACGGGGTCGTTGATCCCCGCCCGTTCCATTGCCGCCGTGAAGGCCGCCGCCGAATACCCCCGTGGAGTCTTGGAATCCTTCCGGCCGGGAAATATGTAGGGGCTGGCTTCGTCTCGGCGGGTCCGATAGCGACGCTCAAGGACAGCCCGAAGGCGAGCGGTCATTGCCAACACCGATCGATTCTTGACCTTGCTGCGGTAAAGGTGCAACACACCGCGCTCGAAATCCACGTCATGCCACGTCATAGTTGCGCCCTCGGTGTGACGACATCCTGTGTCTAGCAGGAACACAGCAAAGTCCCATAGGTCCTGACGGGCTGGCCCCACGACACCCCGCGCCATCGGCGGCAGTTTGTCGGGGTGCAGTTCTTCTAACAGGCGACGTTCTTCGTCCAGGGTCAGATATCGTGTCTTCGGTTCATACTTAGGCGCGGCAAAACGAACATTGGGGGCCACCGCCACGCCCCAAACATCACGGCATAAGTTATAGACACGCCCTAGTAAGCCAATCTCATTACCGATATAGTTCCCCTTGAAGCCCTCCCCTTCCCGCTCCTTCCACAATGTTAGCGCGGTGGCGGTGGTGATTTCTGACATCAATGTCGTTGGGGGAATAAACCAGCTTTTAGGGTTCGGCCTAGTCTCGCCAATTAGTTTCCCCTTAAGGACCTTTCGGGGGCCGTACGACGGCCGTCCCTCGATAGTCTTTAGGTAGCGCTCAAGAGCATCCTTGATAGTCAATTCCTCGGCGGCACCTAGCTGAACACGATCCATCTCTTTTTTCAGCATGGCCTGGGCCACTTCACGGGCTTCGGTCTTGGACGTCCGCTTGGTGGACTTGCGAAGGCGCTTGCCGTTGACAGAGAAATCAACCCACCAGAATACGCTTTCTTGTGGCTTATAGAGCTTCATGACGCTACCCCTAGTACGTCCAAATTTCCCGCCTATAGAAGACAGCAACCGGCCTTCGCCGAAGCCTGCCCCTATGGCGTCTTTATGTTCTTGAGGATTGTAAGAAGTTCCCCATGGGGACGCAAGGGGAAAGTTCCCTATGGGGAACCATAGACGATACACAACATGTTGTGTGCCGACACACAATCCCTAGTACGTCCAAATTTCCCGCCTATAGAAGACAGCAACCGCCTGCCTCACCCTCGGGGCCACCCCTGTGCCATCCCGAAGGGCGCTGACGCATACCACACGGCACCGTCACCATAAACCACCGACCATTTTGGAACGGGCTTATAAGAAAGCCACGACGTATTACTTAAATATACGTCATATATTATCTAAAGTTATAAATATTTCTATGATGTAACTTAAGATAAAATGATATATTATTATATTAATATACAATATTTAGGTACACTTTACGATTCATGATGAAGGATCTTCGGTCCTTTTAGTTTTCCATCATGAAGTCTGAGGTGATCAAGGGCGCGCGTCTATCATTGGCAGAAGCGTCCCACGCTCTTGACCTTGATTGATCACCTCGGCAGCCGCCTCAATGGACGCATCCCGGAATAACGCCTGGAAAATTTCTGGGTAGTCCCAGAACAGTAGGCGAGCCATAAGACTTCCCGGGTTGACGCCTGTCAGCTTAGCGAAGGGTGCCCAGCGGTCGGGCCGCAGTTTCCCCTGACCATTCTCAATCTGGCTGATGGTTGACCGCTGTTGATAGCCTAGGGCTTCTGCGACCTGTGATGTGACCAATCCGGCATCCTGACGGCACTGCGCCAGATAGGCGCCGGATGTCTTCCGCTGCTGTTCTTGGTGTTCACGTATGATGATTGCCATGATGTCCCAAGCGGCTTAAATTGTCGTGGGCCGCTTCTAACATGCTTTTTTGGCACTGTGTACCCCAAAAGTTCACCGTGGCGAACCGGATCAATCATCACCGAAGGTTAAACCCTCCCGTGCTGCGAGGTAGGCCATAACGTCCTCAAACTGCGCGTCGGAAAGGCGGTCGATTAGTGCAAGCTGAAGCCAGCCCACGACCTTTGTTAGTTCGTCGTTAGTATCCTGAACCTGTGACACGGTGCTGTTGTCCCTTGTTTGCAATCCGTTAACGCAATGGTGCGACCTTTTGCCCTTTGTGCCTTCAGGTTTAACCCACGGTCAACAGCACTACTCGTGTAGCGCCACACCAGCCGGTTTGCAGGCATCGCGGGGGCGCCCGCAAGGGGCGCAGGTCTTGCTAGGCGTACCGCTAAGCTATCCCAACGCATCCCCCATCCCGTCCCATAACTAAGCCTACGTAGGGCATGACGCCGTCCTTTCGGTAGAAGTGACCTATCCGAACGCTAGGCCCCCATAACCTGAGGGCATATCGCTTCGTTAATATGGCGTTCTCCTTGGGGAACTTAGGGGGTTCCCTATGGCGATGCAATAGCCCTTTTTCTGTTAGGCTTGATTTTCGCCATCGGGATAGGTTGTGATGCTTGCCAAGTGTGACCCCATATCTAGTCTGTACCGCTTAGTACAGCGGCTTAGGACAGTCCCACGCCCGTGGTTCATACTAATCACTTGGCACATTCACGGCATAGTCGGGGCGCCTTCGGTGTCAGTCCCTTGGTTTCCCTGGGGTTCCCCCACATACTCTAATATCTAGACAAGATGTGTCGTGCCGCGAGCGCGTCGCCGCAGCACCGAAACCGGCCCCCAGGGGGTCTATAAAGAGAGCCTTTCGAGGTTCCTTTGGGGTTTGTCGTTGTTGTTGTTGTTCGGCCGCAGGGTACCGTTAAGACCCCGCCGGATTTTCTCAATCTCACCCCCCAGGGCCACCATCCCCGGCACACATTTACCCAACATATGCAACCCCGATTGTTCCGGCACTAACACCCCCTTGGGTTCGGCAGTTGTAGAACAGAACGGGAACAGACGTCAAGAATGCGACAATATGCCCCTCGAAAGTGCGTCCTACGTCACCGGCCTGGACGCGGCCAACCCATACCCGACCGACCCCACGGCCCAGGGGGATGACCATATCCGAATGCTGAAGGCGGTCCTTCTGGCCACCTTCCCGAAACTGTCGGGTGCCCTCAATGTCTCCCAAGACGACCTGAACGGCCTGCCCGCCAGCATCACCGCCCTCAATTCCTCGGTGTCTTCGGTCACCTCGACGGTAACCACCCTGGGCACCACTGTGGCAGCCCTAAGCCCCCAGGTGGCGACCCTGGGGACCACGCTGGCCACCCTAGGCACCACTGTGGCGGGCCTGGGCACCGATGTGACGACCCTCAAGGCCGCAAGGATACCCAGCGGGTCAATCCTCATGTGGGCCGGGTCCAGCATCCCCACCGGGTGGGTTCTGTGCGACGGCAGCAACGGGACACCCGATCTTCGCGGCCGGTTCATCCTGGGCGGTTCGACCGCGGACATCGGGAAGACCGGCGGCGCCTCGACGGCCACCACCGGCTCAGCCGGACAGCATTCACATAGCGGCGGCACGGGTGGAACCGCCCTGACCGTGGATCAAATCCCCTCGCACTCCCATGGGTTCCACACGGGCACCGGGGAACAGACGTTGCAGTCTGGTTTCGCCGCCAACGCCCAGAACGGCCCAGCCTTTCAGAACCTGACCACCGATGCGGCAGGGGGTGGCAAGGCCCACACCCACACGATTCCCGAGGACGGCGCCCATACGCATACCGTGAGCGTGCTGCCGCCTTACTACACCCTCGTTTACATCATGAAGACCTGAGCATGCCCATCTTCCCCATTCGGGACATCGGTTCCGGCGGGGTGCTGGCGGACCTCGCCCCACACAACATGCCTACACCCGGCCTCTCCATGGCCGTGAACGTCATCTTTGAGAACGGCAAGATCAAGCGCGCGCCCGTGCTGCGCCGTGTTGCCACGATCCCCGCGCCGACCTACTGGTGCACCAGCGTCACCCCGCCGAACGACTATGATTCACTGATCAGCGTTGGCACCGATGGACGATGGTTCAAGACGCAATCGGGAACCTCAGTTCCGATCAACCCGAATGGGCATCCTGCGGTCCCGGGTGTAACCCCGCCGACCGCTGGGTTCCTGAACAGCGTCCTTTATCTGAACCGGGCGGAAGACCTACCTACCTACCTGCGGCCCAACGACAGCCGCCTTCAGGGTTTTGTCGAACTGGCCCACGGGCTACCGCGCGCGGTCCCTCAGGACCTTCCGGGATTTCCTGGTGGCCCTGAACGTCACCGCGAACGGTACGGTCAATGGGACCATGGTCAAATGGTCGGACATCGTGTCCGCCGACAACGTGGACCCATCATGGGACCCCGCGTCCACCACCAACAGCGCTGGTGAAAACCTGCTGTCAAACCTGGCATCCCCGATCATAGACGGTTGCCAGCTGGGCGACGCCTTTGTGATTTACGCCCGCAATGAAGTGTGGGCCGCCGAATATGTGGGTGGGAATGACATCTTCACGTTTCGGGCGATCTTCACGGATCAGGGGATAATCAACAGCAATTGTTCGGTCGAGGTGGACCGTAAGCACTTCGTATTCGGCCCCACGGATATCTATACCCACGACGGGATTTCCAAGTTGTCGGTGTGTGACAACAAGGTCCGGCGGTACATCTTCAGTAGCCTGAACATGTCCAAGGCTGACCGGTGTTTCGTCCACCACGACCAGGCCATGAACCTCCTTTGGTTCTGCTATCCCAGCAGTGACGGGCAGACCGCCTACAAGAACCCCGACCGATGTAACCGCGCTGCGGTGTTCGCTTATAACACCGGTCAATGGTCCTTCGTGGACCTCCCCGACGCCACCGGGGCCGCGTTCATGGACACCAACACCATTCACACATGGGAAAGCGCTGCGAACCTAACCTGGGATAACCTGGGCGGTTCTTGGGCATCCCAAGACGACGGCTATCAGGCCCATAGCGTCTTTCTGTGCAAGAACGGCGACACATCAGACGCGGGCCTGACCGGCATCATGTATGCCAGTGACCGCGTTGACGATGGCGTGGTGACGGCCCCGGCGGACTTGGCAGTGATGCCCAGGGCTTTCGTTGAGCGAACCTATGTGGACCTTGATGCCGTCGTGGGGCCAGCCCTCACCGGCTACAAGTATGCCCGCAAGCTGTGGCCTGAAATCACGGCAATAAAGACCGGCGTTAGGGTTTATTTCCGATTCGGAACGTCCGATATTCCGAATGGATCAGTCACATGGGACCCACCGATACCCTACGATGTCGATACGGACTATCAGATAGACCTTCGCTCATCAGGCAGGTTCCTATCTTATCGCCTCTACTGCGATGAACCGAGCGATTTTCATTTCTCCGGCTTTGACGCCGACGTTGTAATACTAGGAAGAAGGTAACGATGGGGCCGACCCTGACCCTTCCCGAAGTGGAATCGAAGGTCAGGGCCGGTGTCCCGATCTTCTTCCCCGGGATAGACTTCGACAATCCAGCCGATAAGCCCGTGAGCGTCCCGGGTGGTGATGGCCAGCTTCCCGTCATCGGTGGCGGTGCGCTGACTTACACGACCACCATTACGGCCACGAACGGCCATATCGAATGTGGGGGCCTTGGCGTCACCGGCACGGGAAGTGACCACGTTACCATCAAAGCCTCGCTGACGATGACCCGCATAGCGTTGCGGACGATGCTATTCACGCCTTTGGAGCCCGACACCGCAACCAGCCTTAGCCTGAACGTCACCGCCAGTGATGGGACCACCGCCGAAGGGGCTTATACGTTCACCACATACGCGACCGCCGACCTACTGCCGGTGATCCGCTATCAGCGTCAGCAGGCGCCACAGCTGGTGGACAGCCTGAAGCGCTACACGGACACCGAGTTTGGCCGCGTGGCCGCCGCCGTGAACAGCATCACGGACGGGGTGACACAGACCATCGTGGACCTTGGGGACCGCATGGATTCCGGCTTCGCCGCCGTGCGGGACACCGTGACAGCGGTAGCGACGGACACGTATTCCATGGCTGAACGTGTTGACGTGCTGCAAGCCGCCTTCAACACGGCGGATACCAAATCGCTCGCGCGGATCAGCCACATAGAATTAGCCTACGCGGACGCTGACGAAGCCTTGGCGGAACGGATGGATAGCATGGAAGCTACCGTTACGACCAAGAACGCGACGACCAACGCCCGCATTGATGAAATCGCGATTGCTTACGCGACAGCCGATAGCGCGCTTGCTGAAGCAACGCGGACCCTTTCAGCGACCGTCACGACCAAGAACGCGGCGACGAACGCCCGAATTGATGATGTCGAGATAGCCTATGCGACGGCCGACACGGCCCTGACCAAGCGGCAGGACACTATTGAGGCCACCGTTAAGGCCAAAGATGCGGCGACAAACGCCCGTATCGATGACGTTCAGACAGCCTACGCGACAGCCGATAGCGCCCTTGCCGAGGCTACCCAGGCTCTCAGCGCCACCGTGACAGCGAAAGACGTAACGACCAACGCGCGCATCGATAGCGTGTCGAAGGCCCTGGCGGACACCAATCATGCGCTTGCGGAACGGACTGACGCCCTTCAGGTATCTTTCAACACCGCCGACACCGCCACCAACGCCCGCATTGATGAAATCGCGATTGCCTATGCCGCCGCTGATACGGCACTGGCAGAAGACCACAAGGCCCTCAGCGCAACCGTCAGCAAGAATTATGCTGACTTGGGCAGCAAGATTGGGCAGGAAACCAGCGACCGCCGGATAGACAGCGTTAACACCAACGCCCGTGTGGACAGCGTATCCCAGGCGGTGGCCGACACCAATTCGGCCATGGCCAAGCAGGCGGAAACCCTGACCGCCTCTATGACCACGCAGTTTTCCAACGTGGGCGGTCAGTTGTCGGACTTGAGCGGGGACCTGACACAGGAGATTAAGGACCGCAAGGCGGACACCGTAGCGACCAACGCCCGCGTGGACAGTGTGTCCCAGGCGCTGACGACAGCCCAGACCGCCTTAGCATCCCGTATCGACTCCGTGACAGCCTCGACGGATGCGCAGTTCAGCAGCGTTGGCGGCCAGGTTCGGGACATCAATTCCCAGATTGGCGGCATCAGTGGCCAGCTTGGGCAAATCGGCACGCAGATCACGGGCGCTAACGGCCGCATATCTGACGTATTCGACCAGGTGGGCACCGTGGGCGCGAAGCTGGACAGTGAGATTTCCACTCGCCAGTTGGACAGCGTAAACACCAACGCCCGCGTGGACTCTGAGATTAGGGCCCGTACGGATGCCGTTAGCGCCCTAAGCACCCGTATCGACTCCGTTAACAGCACCGTCACGCTGAACTATGGCACCCTTGATGGGAAGATCGGTCAGGAATCGTCGGATCGCCAGAAGGCCATTACCGCCGTCAACTCCCGGGTGGATAGTGCTATTCAGGCCGCATCGGACGCCACGGGCGCCGTAGGGACCCGCATAGACAGCGTTCAGGCCTCCGTCGCGTCCAACTGGCAGAACCTGGACGGCCGGGTGAACTCTGCGAACGACGCCATCAGCGGCGTCAACGGCCGGGTGGACAGCACAAACCAGGATGTCGGTTCCGTCAACGCCCGGGTGGATTCAGAGACACAGGCCCGCGTTAACATGGACGGCACCTTGTTGGCCCGCGCTGCGCTACGCCTGGACGGTGACGGTTACCTGACCGGTTGGGAGACCAACAACAATGGTCAGACGGGCAACATGATCTTTACCGTGGATAATCTGTACATGGTAAAGCCCGGAAAGGCTGAAAAGACGCCGATCGTCTCATTCTCTGACGGCCGATACTATTTCAACGGCGCGATCAACGCCAGCGCCCTGACTACCGGACAGTTCAACGCCGACCTTCAGCTAAAGAATGGTACCGGCTGGATCAGTGTCAACGGCAATAATACCTCCGTAAACAATCACTGTTACATCGCCCTATACGATGGAAGCAGCGTGATTGCTTACCTTGGACAAGACCCATTCAACAGCAACGACGATACCTTTAGATTTCGATTCTCAGACCATGGTGGAAATACCATCATGGACGTGGACGGAATGGGTGTCGAGGTTGTCAAATGGAAGTCCCTTGCCCAAAACTCCGCCTCAGCCCCTCAGTTTGTGTCGGCCCCCGGGCCATGGTCCGGAAACAACCAGTACCAGACGCTGACTGTGTTTCAATTCACTTTGGATCATCCGGCAAACTGCTTGATCATCGCGAACTGGCAGCAGAGTTATTCCAGCGGTCAGAAAAACGTTGATGCACAGCTTCATGTTGATTCGGCCGCGAAGATCAGCAGGACAATGGGCGCGGTCAACGATACGCCAACCTACAGTTACGCTATGAATCTCGGCGCCGGAAGTCACCAAGCTGTCTTGTATTGGAAGACCGAGGGCAGCGTACAAGCAAGCGGCTTATCTCTGGCCGTCTGGGCTCAATACAAATGAAGACTTTCATTGTCTATGACACCGCTTCCGGTGACTTCCGGTGGCTGGTGCGCGCCCTTGCATGTCAAAGCGAGGCTGTGACCCCGCTTGGCCTCTCATGTGTCGAATTCACCGGCACGGATGAACCCGGGCCACAACACCGGCTCGTTGATGGCGCCTGGGTGCTCCGGCCGCAAGCCGACCTGGACGCGGACGCGCTCAGCACGGCTTGGCACGCGCTACGCGCTGAACGTTTCCGGCGCTTAGCGTCCTCGGATATCGAGGTGGCGGGCGACCGTTGGCAGCTGATGACGCCCGCCCGGCAAGAAGCGTGGGCAACCTACCGACAAGCCCTCAGGGACCTTCCCGAAACCTGCACTGACCCCTTCAATCCAATCTGGCCCCTCTCCCCATGATCCGTGACGCCATCCCGGACGATTTCCCCAAGCTGTCCGCAATGGCCGACCGGTTCATTAAGGCCGCCCGCTGGGGGATCGATCCCGATCCAGAAACCATCACCCGCACCCTGACGTACCTATCCGCCAGCCCGGACGGCGCCTTGCGTGTCCTCGTTTCCGACAGTGGCTTACCTGTCGGCATGGCGGGGGGTGTCCTGTTCCCCTGCATCTTCAACGCCTCCCACCGCATCGGCCAAGAGGCATTTGTTTGGGTGGACCCCTCCTATCGCGGCCAGGGTGTCGCCCTGTTTCGTGACCTTGAACGCGAGTTGATCACGAAGGGCGCCCAGACGGTCATTATGGCCAACACCATGGAAATCCGCCCGGAAGCCGTGGGGATGCTCTTTAGACGGATGGGGTACCGCCCGGCGGAAACTCATTACATCAAGAGTACCTGACATGATTTCTACAGGCGCAGCGGCCCTCGGTGCTTCCGCAATCGGTGGGCTGGCTGGCCTGTTCGGTGGCGGTGACCAGACCAGCACCACCAACACGAACAGCAATTCCAGCACCAACGCCAGCACCAGCAGCAACGGCAGTTCAGTCACCAACCCATGGGCGGCTCAGTCGCCCTACTTGACTGATCTGTTTGGCAAAGCCCAGACGGCGACGAATGACGCTCTAGGGTCCACTTGGGACCCCGGCCAGATGACGGCAAGTTGGAACACCAACCAGCAGAACGGGGCTGACGCCCTTGTGAGCGCTGGTACGCAAGGTGGCGCAGCGGCAACGTCCACGATCAACAGCGGAACGGGCCTGCTGGCGAACGGGCAGACGGCGACAAACCAATACAATGGACTGTATGGGGCCGCCACGACGAACCCCACGGCGCAGAACGTCGCGGACGCGGGCCAGTACGTCAACAATGATGTGCTGAACGGGCAGATTGACGCCATCGGCGCGGATATCAGCCGGAACTTTAACGAGAACACCTTACCCGGCATCCAACGCGGCGCCACGGCTACCGGCAACACCAACAGTACCCGTACGGCCATCGCCCAGGGCATCGCCCAACGGGGCGCCCAGGATCAGCTTGCACAGCAGTCCGCTAATCTTCGGGGGCAGGCCTATCAGCAGGGCTTGAGCCTGGCTGAGCAAGCACGCTCTACCAACATGACCGCCCAGGCGACCGCAGCGGCGGGCATGGGAGGACTTTATGGTGCTGGCGTAAACGCCACAACGGCAGGCACGAACAATGCGCTTAGTTCTGCTGGTGGTATCTACAGTGCTGGCGCACTGCAAAATCAGCAGGAACAGAACACCCTCGACGCGAACGTTACGAAATACAACAACAACGACCTTCGCGACCTTGGGATTCTGGCGCAGTACCAGGGCCTTATCGGCGGAAACTACGGCAGCAGCACGACCACCACCAACAACGGCACCAGCAACAGCAATACGCAAAGCCAATCGACCACCACGGGCACCACGCCGGGCGCTGGCACCTTGGCGAGTGTGCTTGGCGGTGCGTCTTCGGGCGCGGGCCTGGGCCTGTCCATCGGTAAAGCCTTCAATGACGCGGACAAGGAAAAGAAGTAGTGGCCTCGCAGTTCCTAGACCCCTCGGTGATCTCACAAATCATCGCGGGGAACCCCGACGCGCTTAACCAGGCGCAAGCCTCGCCGGACCCGTACCAATCCCTTAGTGCCGCCTTGTCGGCGCTGGGGGCTGGTCTAAGTTCCCGTCAGTCCTTTGGGCAGGCGGCGGCGGGCGCTAATCAGGCTTTCCAGCAGACGCAACGACAGCAGCAGCAGCAGGCGCAGCAGGACCAACAGCAGGCTTTCACGAATACCCTGTCAGCCCTGAACTACGGTCAGGAAGTCGGGAAGAACCAAGCGGACGCCGACTATAAGGCCGCAGAAGGCCGAAACAAGGACGCGGCGGCTGAAGTGGCCCGGGGTGGCCTTCAGCTTGCCCAGGATCAGGCCAAACAAGGCAAGGTCGTTGGTCAGGACGACTACGGCAACATTTTCATCATGGGGAGCGATGGGACCCTAGGGACCTACAACAGCTTTACCCAGCAGTTCACCAAGGCGGGCGCGTCTGGGGGCACTGTGGGTGCCTCCGGCGGCCCTCAGGCTACTACCCCCGCGCCAACCTCAGGCTCAGCCCCTGGTGTCAGTCCGGCGGCCTCCGGGTCCCCTATGGCCTCTATTCTGTCGTCCCCGGGGTTCCAAGCGGCCTTAGCGATGAAGCGCGCCATGGCAGGGTCTACAGCGTCACTGTCACACCCCGCCCAGGCCGGGCAGGTCTACACCGCGCCAGACGGCACGATGTTTCAGGCGTCCTATTTGCCCCTTCAGGGGAAGACGGCATTCCAGAACCTGACGACCGGGGACACGACTGATCACCTACCTGCGGGGGCCGCGCTGGCTTACCAGTCAGGCGCAGGCGCGACGAACAATCTGAGCGCCAAGGACTACAACGCGGCCCTTAAGAACACCGGGAACCTGTTAGCTCAACGGGAACAGACTGAGACACTTCAGCAACTGGCGTTAAATCCTGCCGCCGGCATCGGCAACAGGCTGGACGAAAGGCTGACACGCGGATTGGTCGGTATGACCGGCATTCCATGGGGCGACGTGGACCCGGCTTCGTTGGGGACCGCAAGCGCCTTGTTCAAACAGCTGGGCCTCAGTTCCGGCGCGGCCTTCTTCAAGGGCCAAGGCGCCGTCAGCGACTACGAGCGCAAGTTGGCAAGCCAGGCCATGGCGTCCATCGATACCAACCCCAAGGCCCTTCAGTTCCTCTTGGACGTGCGCCGCAGAGGTATCCAACGTGAGATTGACGCCACCGCAAGTTACCAAGGCGCTGATCCGTCAACGCGCGGGTCCTTCGCGGAATACCAAGCGAAGGTCTATCGCGATGCTGCGGACAAAGATCAGCAATACTATCAGCAAACGTACGGCGATCTTCTGGGCGGCGGAAAGTCCCCTGGTGCCAGCCCCCCTGGTAAGACGCCCGATGATTTCGCAGACATCCCAAATCTCATAAACAAGTACACGAAGTAGCAGCAATATGCCTGACGATTTGACGCGGCTCTATCAAGCACTCCGGGCCGCAGACGCGGCAGGCAACACTGAGGACGCCCGCCGTCTGGCTGAGTACATCAAGAGCCTACCCACCGGCACCGATGCCCCCGCTGGCCCCGAACCTGACCGGTCCTGGGGTTCAGCGCTCATGTCTGGGGTCGCGGGACCCGTAAAGGGCATCGGCACGACCCTTGAAGTCACCGGCCTGGCCCCCGAGTGGGGCAAGGTGATGCAGGGGGTTCCCGCGCCGTCGAACTACGAACCGGCCAAGGAACAGTTCCTTCATCCCCGGGACGGGGACGCCACGTTATTCGGCTATGGTGTCGGCGCGGTGCCGCGCATGGTTGCGGAGAACGCGGGTGCTATGGCTGGTGACCTGGCCGCGCGAGGTGCGGGGGCCGTGGCCGGTGGCGCCCTTGGCGGTGCTGCTGGTGGTGTCGTGGGTTCCGTTGTGCCCGGTCTCGGGAACGCGGCAGGTGCCGCCACTGGGGCTTCTGGTGGCGCCATTGCTGGGGCTATCGTTGCCCCCGCCGCCCTCAACGTGATGGAAACCCTGGGGCCTATCGCCAAGAGCATTGCGGCCCATGACGGGCGGGACCAGGTGTCCCGCGACGACCTGAAGCAAGCCGCCGTCACCGCTGCGGCCTCCGGGCTGATCAGTGCGGCGGCCCTGAAGTTCATTCCGGGCCTGGGCGATGTCGCCGGGTCCAGCGCCATAGGCATCGCGAAGTCCAGCGCGGCCGGTGTCATCGGCGGTGCGGCGTCCTCGGCAGTAACCCAGGCCGGTTCCACGGCCGGGACCGCGGACGGCCTTAGCGTTGATCCTGGCGACATGCTGGCAGACGCGGTTGGTTCAGGCGCTACAGCTGCGGGTGTCGGCGCCGTCCGTGCCGCTGCGGCCTTCCCCGCGAACCACCGGGCCGCCAAGGATTACGCCACGTCCCCCGAGGCCTTTGAAAGCGCCAACCGCGTTGGTCAAGCATACAGCGATTACAACCCCACCGCCATTCCTGGCGCCCCTGGTGCTGACACAGCCCCGTCCGTTCTTTTCCGGACCATGGCGGACAACACGCGGGCTCAGCTGAACACGGCGGTTGAGGGGCTTCGCTCGCAGGGCGTCGTTGACGACGGGGAAGCCGGTCAGCTGTCTCAAATCGTACGCCGGGCGGGTTCCGGGCAACGCGCGATCACCAAGGATGACCTATCGTTTATCGACGGTCTGAATCTCCCTGGGGATCAAGTGGCGGCCCTAAAATCGTCCGTCGTTGACCTGAACACCATGACTTATTCCGGGCTTCAGAAGAACGCGGTGGGGCCTGTTGAACGGGCCGCCGCGAAGTTCGCCCCCGCTCTTGGCCGGGCCATAGGTACCGGTGCCGGAAGCGTGATGGGTGGGTGGGCCGGTGGTATCACCGGAAACGTGGTTGGCGGGACCGCTGGGGCCATTCTCCCGGCCCTGGGCGCTATCACCGATCGCATGACCGGACAAAGCGGGCCACCCGCACTTCGGAACAAGGACCGTAATGCCGCGTTCCTTGAGCGCCGTGGCATTGACCCCGGATCGCTGGACGACAACCTTGCGGCCCTCTCTCAGGGCCTCTATGGGGGCGCCGCTGCACCCGCATCCGGTGGTTGGCCTGGCGGGTCAATCCCCCCGTGGGCCGTGGGTGGTCCCCCCATGCCAACCGTTGCGACACCCACGGCCGGAACGGCGCCCCAGATGCCCGGCCCAGCCGCGCCCGCTACGACAGGCCCGCCCAAACCCGTTGACGTGTACGCCATTGGCCGCAAGGCGACCATTGACGCCGACACCCCGGCTAATGGTGTGGACCGCGAGATTGCCCACCGGCTGGGCTTCAGCCCCGCCCAGGTGCGGGACTTGCGGGATCACATCGTGGCCCATGGCGGAACCCCTGAGGACCAGGCCGCCTTGGGGTCCCTCATGGATCGCTTCAGCACCGCGCAGAGTCTGCCTCAAGGCGATTTCTATGCCTTGCAGAACCTGATTCCGCTGGCCGCTACGAAGGCCGGTGTCCAGCCCCGCTACAGCCCGGACGAACGCCAGCAGTTCGCCCCACCGCCCCCGAAAGCGACCGCAGGGGACCCCTACAGCCCCGCCATGGCCCAGGCCAATGCCAACCAGGCGCGGGTAACCCAGGCCTCGGCCGCACTGGACGGCGTACAGCTGCCCAGCACTGACCTAGCGGCCCTGAAGGTCGCGGCGTTGCGCATCGGCGCCAGCAATAACAAGGCGGACGCCCAGGCCGTGCTTGACGGCTTAAGCGGCCAGGTCACCCCCGAGGCCTTGCAAGCCGCCCAGCAGTACCTTGCGCCCCTCGTGGCGCAGATACGACACGATACCCCTGAGAAGGCTGAAGCAGCCCGGAAGAAATGACCCCAACCCTGATCCTACTGGACCACCTGAACGCGGCCTTGAGCGTGCGGGACAACCCCAACCTCACCCCCGAGCAACGCCGCGCGGTCCTTCGGGACCTACGCACCAACCTCCCCAGCCGATACGACCACGCTTCGGCCATGTCCCTGCGCGGTGTCGTCCTGGGGGTCCTCGAAGAAGCACTTAAGGAAGACCATGGAAGTACCGGCGGAACGGCCGAAGGCCCGCGTAAAGAAGTGGCGCAGCAAGAACCCGGCGGGCCGGTTCACGACAGCGACGGCGAAGGCCCTGAGGGCGGTGAAGACGGCGGAAGGAAGCGCGCAGTGCGGCGGCGGCAGTCGTAAGGGGGTGCGCAACGGTTCAACCCGCGTCGAGACGGAACAAGCCATGTTCGACGCCGCCCCGTTGGTCCAGGCGAGCAAACAGCTACCTGCCGATATCCAGGAACGCACAGGCCTGACCATCAATCCCCTTTACGAGATGGAATTGATGGTGCGGGCGGACGCCCTGGGGGCACGGGAGCGCCTTCAGGCCCTGAAGGAACTGGCGGCTTACACCCACAGCCGCGCGCCCAGCATCGTGGACAGCAAGGTTGAGGTGAAGCGCGCCGAAGACTGGCTGGACCAGCTGGCCGCCGAGGAAGACACCAGCCCCACCTAACATGAAGACACCACCCGAAGTAATCCGACAACGGCTTCGGGACGAATTCAGGTTTTACGCCGCGAAGGCGCTGAAAATTCGCACCAAGACGGGCGAGATTGTCAACCTTCGCCTGAATGCCGCACAAGAAATCCTGATGGCTGCGATTGAAAAGCAGCTGCGGGAAACCGGCATGATCCGGATCATCATTCTGAAGGCCCGTCAACAGGGTCTATCAACGATGGTGGGCGGCTATATCTATTTCAAAACGTCCCAGAAGCGCGGCCAAAAGGCGTTGGTGGTAACCCACGAAGCGGAAGCCACCCAGACGCTCTTCACTATGACCCGGCGGTATCACGAGAACGTGCCGGACATCCTACGCCCCAGCACAAGCTATTCGTCCAAGAAAGAGTTGGTTTTCGACCGCTTGGATAGCGCTTACAAGATCGCCACCGCCGGGTCTGACAGCGTGTCGCGCGGCGATACGATCCAGCAGGCCCACCTATCCGAGGTGGCCTTTTGGCCGAAGAACAAGGCCCGGGAAATCTACAACGGCCTTGACCAGGCCATCCCCAAAGCCCCCGACACCAGCCTGTTTATCGAGTCCACTGCGGACGGCGTAAGCGGCCTGTTCTATGAACTGTGGCAAGGCGCCGTGGCCGGGACCAACGGCCTTCTGCCTGTGTTTATCCCCTGGTTCATCATGGGTGAATACCGTGAGGAACCGCCCGAAGGCTTTAGCCGTACCCCGGCCGAAGACGACGAAGCCGCACGGGTCCTGAAGGTCTCAGGGTTCAAACTGGACGACGCCCAATTGTTCTGGCGCCGCCGGAAGGTGGCTGCTGTCGGTATCGACCTGTTCAACCAGGAATACCCCGCGTGCGCCGAGGACGCCTTTATCACCAGCGGTCGGCCGGTCTTTGAACCGGAAGTGATCCGGGACATGCAGGACGATGCCCCTGAGGAACCCCATGGCCGCATGATGGTCGAGGGGGATACGCTGATACCGCATTCAAGGGGGCCACTGACCTGTTACCTGCCCTTTGATGAGGGCGAGACCTACTATGTGGGTGCGGACCCCGGGGGCGCCACGGGCGTGTTTTCCCAGGACTACAGCGTTGCCCAGGTTCTGGACAGCCAACACCGCCAAGTCGCGGTGTATCGTGATCGGGTCCATCCCGATCACTTCGCGGAAGTCCTCAACGCCATCGGCCGCTTCTTCAATGAAGCCCGAATTATCGTTGAGAACAACAATCACGGCCTGCTGACCTGTACCCGGTTGGGTAAAGATTTAGCGTATCCGAACTTCTACACCGAAATGGTTGTGGACAAGATCACCGACCGCGAGACGGTCAAGCTAGGTTTCACGACGAGCGTGAAAACCAAGCCCTTAGTGATCAACAAGTTACGCGCCACGATCCGTGATCGCGACATCACGCTTTACGACCGGGATACGCTCCGGGAACTGCAAACCTTCATCACCACCGAAAACGGTTCCATGGAAGCGGAACGGGGTGAACACGATGACACCGTTATGGCACTCGCCTTAGCAAATCACATTTGGGAAGGCTACAAGCCGCCTTTGGTTGTTGATGACCATTACTATTACGAAGCCCTCTAACGATTCCTGGGCTCTAAAGTAACCCCGTAGCACTGAGCCCCCAATACGAATGCCTGAGTACAAGAAGTACACGGACGACGAACTGTCCGCGATTATCGAACGTGCTGTTACGGACGGTGGCCGGTATTACTCCACCAGACTTTCAAAAGAACGCCGCGACGCCTATCGATACTATAGTGGCGAACTACCTGCCCCCATGCACAGGGGAAACAGCCGTTACGTCTCTATGGACGTTTACGACGCGGTCGATGGGATGCGCTCCCAACTGGTCGAAGCGGTCAGCGGCAATAGCTCCCCCGCCTACTTCAGCCCCCAGCAGGCCGACGACGTTGAGCCCGCACGCATCGCCACGGAGTACACCAATTTCGTTGTCTACCGGCAGAACAAGGGCGCCGATGTCATCTATGACGTGATCACGGACGGCCTGATGTGCCGTGCGGGTGTCGCTAAGGTGTGGTGGGACGACCGCTATGTGTCGGACTACAAGGACGAGACCTTTGACAACCTCGACATGGGCGGTTTAGGCGCGGCGTTGGTTGACCGGCCGGACGCCGACGTGAAAGACCTGACCCTAGCCGAAGACACAGGCCTGCTGTCCGGAACTTTCCGGACCCCTGTCAGTGCCCCACAGGTTCGCATTGAAGCGGTGCCGCCCGAAGACTTCGGCATCGCCAGCGGCGCGCGCTGCATCCAAGACGCGGAATACGTCTATCACCGCCAGCGGCTCACGGTATCCGATCTTCTCAAAATGGGCTTCCCCCGGGGCAGTGTTGACGCGCTGAACAGCGAGGGCGCCCTAAGCCAAGACTTGGAAGACAATGCCCGCAGCGAACGGCTGATGTCGGGCGACGATGACGAGATGCAGCCTCAGAACCGCAAGGTCATGGTCTATGAAGTCTACATGCAGCTGGACCTTGAGGGCACCGGTAAAACCAGCCGCTGGCAATTCATGTACGCTGGAAAGACCGTGTTCAAGAAGCAGCCGGTGGACGCCTTCCCGTTTGAGGAATTTGTACCACTCCGCATCCCGCATGCCTTTTACGGCGGCTGGTACGCGGGCCACGTCATCCCAACCCAGAACGCCCGCACAGCGCTGACACGCGCCATCGTGGATCACACCGTCACGACTACGAACCCCCGATATCAGGTCGTCCGGGGGACCCTGACGAACCCTAAGGAACTCCTTGAGAACCGCCTAGGCGGCATCGTCAATGTGTCGCGGCCAGACGGTATCCTGCCCCTGATGCAGGGGTCCCTTAACCCGTTTGTGTTCCAAACCATCTCCCTGTTGGACGACGACAAGGAGGAAGTGACAGGCCTGTCCCGATTATCGCAGGGTCTGAACAAGGACGCGATCAGCAGCCAGAACAGCCAAGGGATGGTTGAACAGCTGATCAGCGTGTCACAGGTCCGGCAGAAGGTGATTGCGCGCGCGCTGGCCGACTTCATGCGACGCCTGTTCCTGCGGGTCTATGACTTGGTGATCAAAAACGAGGACCGGCAGGCGATTATCCAGGTTGCCGGAAATTGGGTTGAGATTGACCCGACCGCCTGGGGCGAGCGTAAGGACGCTGAAATCAATCTGGCCTTGGGATACGGCGAAGCCGACCGGGAGGCCGCTAAGCTGATCCAGGTGGACCAGTACCTGTCGGCCGACCCTCGCCTTGGTCCGATGTACCAGCAATCCAACCGGTACAATCTGCTGATCCGCATCCTGGAAAAGCAGGGGATCAAGGACGCCAAGGCGATCCTGACGGACCCCGCGACCATCCCGCCGCCGCCGCCCGATCCCCGCGCGCAACTCGAAATCGAGTTGATGAAGGCCAACATCGCGAAAATCCAAAAGGATATCGAGATTGGCTTTGCGAAGACACAGGCGACCGCCCAACAGCACGCTTCAGAAATCAGCCTGAGGCAAGCCGAGTTTGAACACAAGATGGTCCTGGACGCGGCAGAACTGGCGATGGCCCAGCAGACCCCGGCCCCCGACCGCCGCACTATTGTGAGCGTATGACCCCCGAAGAACTCGCGGTGATCCAAGATGGCATCACCGCCGAAGCCCTCAACGGCTTCCTTTCCCGCGCCGTCGCGGAAACCGAACTGACGATGTTTCAGGACTGGTTGTCCACCGACGAACTCGACAAGGGACGGCGGGAAGAAATTTACCTGACCCATCGGGCCCTTCGCGGCCTGGTGGGCACCATCCGCACCAAAATCACCGCCTATTACGAACTCTTGAAGTCCCAAGCGGCTTCCGAGGCCTACGGAGAATCCCAGCACTATGAATGACATCTCTATCCATCCGGACGAGATTGACACCAGCACCGACGCCGCCGTTGAGGCGTTGTTGCAGCAGTTTGAAGACCGGCCAACCGAGGGCGCCACGGACACCGCCCCGGCGGAAGACGCCACGACCCCGGGCGTCGAGCCTGAAGGTACCCCCGAGGCGCCCGAACCGGCCCCGGCCGAGGCTGTCCCCGACGACCTCGAAACCGAGATTGAGGTTGACGGGCAGAAGCACCGGGTGGCCGTCAAAGACCTGAAGCGTCTTTGGGGCCAGGAAGCGGCCCTTACCCGGAAGGCGCAGGAAACCGCTGCGGCCCGTAAGGCTGCTGAAGACGCTACGTCGGCAATGGCCACACGCCTGGACGCCCTGGTGCAGCGGGCCAGGTCCGAATATGAGCCCTTCGCCAAGGTTGACCTGTTCATGGCGTCCCGGGAGATGGACCCCACGTCCTTTCAGGCCCTGCGCCAGGCGATGCAGAAGGCGGAAGATAACTTGCGCTTTGTCGAGCGCGAGGCGTCCGCGGTCATGGCGGAACAGCAGGCCCAGGCCCAGCACGCCTACCGTGAACGCGCGAAGGCGGCCCTTGAGGTTCTGCCCACGCTCATCCCGGAATGGTCCTCGGATCACTACGGCACCTTGCGGGACTACGCGGTTACCAGCGGCTTCACCGCCGACGAATTCCACAATGTGACCGACCCCCGGCTGATCCAGCTGGTCCACAAGGCCCGCGCCTATGACCAGGCTCAGGCCAAGGCCGCCGCCGCCGTGACCACCGCCAAGAAGGTGCCCACGGCGCCCTTGCGTCCGTCCGCCACGGCGCCGACGACTACCGCCGACACCCGCGCGACCGACGCCCTGAAGCGCCTGCGCTCCACCGGTTCCACGGATGACGCCGTGGCCGCCCTCATGGGCCGCTGGGCTGACTAACCAGTCACCCCTAAGAACTCTCAAGAATCCGTAAATTATCTCGGCGCGCTGCAAAGATACGCGCGCGCCTTCAGGAAAGTATTATCTAATGGCTACGTACACCAGCTTTGATCAGGTCGGCAAGAAGGAAGACATTTCCGATGTCATCACCAACCTGAGCCCCACCGACACGCCGTTTCAGACGGCGGTTAAGAGCGAGACCGTCGACAATACCCTGTTTCAGTGGCAGGAAGACAGCCTGGCGGCCCCGAACGATGACAATGCGATGGACGAAGGTTTCGAGGCGTCGGCCGTCACACTGACGCCCACCACCATGCGATCCAACGTCACCCAAATCATGTCCACCACGGTGAAGGTGTCTGATACGGCTGACACCGTGTCGGCCTATGGCCGTGCCAAGGAAACCGCCTATCAGATCGCGAAGAAGTCGAAGGAACTTAAGCGCGACCTTGAGCGCGCCTTTGTCGGCACTGGCCAGGCTCAGTCTGTCACCGGCCTGAAGCGCAAGATGGCGGGCTATCAGGCCCAGATTGACGCCTCGGTCAAGACGGACCTGTCGGGCGGTGTCGCCGCGAACAAGACGGCGCTAACCGAAGGCGCCGTCCTGGACCTGTCGGAAACCCTGTACACGGGCGGTGGCGAGGCCAGCCTGTTGATGGTGAAGCCTCATGACAGCCGCGTCATTGCCGGTTGGACCGGTGCCGCTGGCCGCTATCGGCAGTTCGACGGCGGGGCAAAGACGGTGACCAATGCGGTCAACCTGTATGTCTCGCCCTACGGCGAGTTGAAGGTGGTCATGAACCGCTTCTTGCGGGCAACCGACGCCTTGCTGTTCGATCCCGACCACTGGCGCCGGAAGGTGCTGCGCCCCTGGACCCGCACCGCGCTGGCCAAGACCGGCGACGCGTCCAGCACCATGATCGTGGGCGAATTCTCTCTGAAGCATGACAACTTCAAGGCCTCCGGCCTGATCACTGGCCTGCTGTAAGCCCATCCGCCCCCGCTACGCCAATCCGTGGCGGGGGCTTCTTACCCCCTGAGTAAATGACCGACTTCATCACCGCCCATGCGCGCCTTGTGGGCGACGCTGCGGGCTATGCCATCCACCGTACCCAGGAAATCCCCAGGGAATTCACGGACCACCTTCAGGCCCTCCGTGACGCCTCCGTTGAGGCCCCTATGGGCAACCATCACCTGACCGCCTCCGTCCCCGCCGCCGTCCATGAGAAGTGGTTGCGCGAGGGCTACGACTGCACCCGCGAGCCCATCCGCAGAACCCTGAAGCGCCTGCGCGATGAAGGCCTTGACGCATTCATCGCCACGAAACGACGGATCTAGGGCGATGAACTACGGCGACATTAAGGGCCGCATCAAGTCGCGCGTGAACCGCAAAGACCTTTCGGACGACCTAGCGGCCCAATTTGTTGACGAAGCCATGACCCGCATCGGGCGTGTGCTTCGCATTCCCTCTATGGAACAGCTGTTCACTGTCGGGGTAAGTGATGGATTTACTGGTATTGACATACCTAATGACTTCCTGGACCTACGCGCGGTCTTTCTGGACCACACGGAGTTACGCCGTGTCGCGCTTCCGGAGTTTCTTCGGATGCATCCTCACGATACGCCGCGTGTCTTCACGCGCATGGGGCCGCGCTTCCTAGTTCGGGGGACACCCCGTCCAGGTGTTTCCGTCTATCTCAACTACTATGCCGCCTTCGGCGCGTTGATCGCCGACAGCGATAAGAACGCCCTGACCGAAGCATCCCCTGACCTGATCACTTACGCCGCCCTCTCGGTTGCCGCTGACCACTTTGTGGATGACCGGCAGGCATCTTGGGAGGCCCGTTATCAGTCCATCCTATCCGACATCATGGCCCAGGCTGAGAGCCTGGAAATGAGCGGCGCGGTGATGGCGGTACCTGCCGCCTACGACGCCAACGACGGATACGCGGGCTATTGATCCAACGAACTGCTGAACATGGGTAATTCCTCCTTCTTCGGCCTTGATGGGGTCTCTGCACCCCAACAGGTCACCATTGACGAACTCAGCGCCCAAGCGCGCGCGGCCATCAGTACCACCCAGACCAGCGCGACGACCGCGCAGGATGCAGCCGCGACGGCAACTCAGAAGGCTAGTGAGGCCCAGAGTGCGGCGGCGATATCTTCAACATCCGCGATGCTGGCGGATCAGCGTGCGGTCGCGGCCCAGGCCTTGGTAGCGGATGCTACCGGGTTTGTTGCGACCGCCCGAGACGCCGCCACCACGGCGACACGGAAAGCCAGCGACGCTGACACCTCAGCAACAGCCGCCGCCGGTTCCGCCACGACGGCGCAGACAGCCGCCATAACGGCAAACCAGGCGGCCAGCGGTGCCACCGCCGCCCTGACCGCCATGCAGGCGATCACCGCGCGCACGCCTACCGTAATTGGCGGCTACTCGGTCAGCCTAACCGCGACGGGTAACAGCAGCGTCACCCTACCGACCTCAGGCACCCTGCTGTCATCCGTCCGGAACCTCGCGGACCTTGGTGACCCCGCAGCGGCCCGGGGGAACCTTGGGCTTGGCTCTATGGCTACCCAGGGGTACAACGCGGTGGCGGTGACCGGCGGGACGGTCTCTGGCACCACGGCATGGACCGCCGCCAAGATCGGACTGACGTATGGGGGAACCAACGCCGACCTTTCCGCGACTGGTGGCGCTGGCCAGGTCCTGAAACAAGCCTCAGCTGGCGCCCCCGTTACGGTGGGCCCCCTGGCCGCCTCTGACATCTCCAATGGAGTGACGGGTTCGGGTGCCGTGGTGCTGGCTAATAACCCTACGCTACCGGGCACGCTGGCGGTTAGTGGCAAGATCAACGCGGCGGCGGGCATTCAAACCGGCGTTCAGGCATTCTGGCTCACGACGGATGGCACCGGCCGTCAGAATTGGTATTGGAATACGGCTGGGGGCTCTAGCCCGACCTTGGTGACGTCTAGCGAGGATGCCGCCAATATAAGACTAAGCACGACCAATACTGGCGATGGCGGCCTCTTCGAATTTCGTTCGTTTGATGGCCATTCTTCGGCGGCGGGTGCGGCCATCACCTGGACTTCGGTGCTGTACGCGGACCTGAACCATTTCGCTTTTCGCGGCAACGTGCTGTCTGCCGACCTGACTAGCTTCAAGTTCAATGGCAATCAGGTCGCCTACAATAGCATGACCTCGGCTTTCACGTTTGGGGGCGCCGTGGGCGCGCCAACGGCTGCCCAGGATACCAATACCGGTCAGTTGGCCACGACGGCCTATGTGCTGGGGCAGGCTAGTGCCGCGACCCCCAACATGGCCGGTACGGCTTCCGCAGGCGGTAGCACCCGCTGGTCGCGGGGGGATCACGTCCACCCCACGGATACCAGCCGGGCGCCACTGGTCAGCCCAACATTCACAGGCACCGTCACGGCCCCCATACTGGCCCCTGGTGGCACAGGCATCCTTACGACCACCCTTGATGCCGCTACGCTGCTGGCAGGCTCTATCAGCAAGGCCGGGGCGCTGACGGCTGATGGCAATCCGACCACATCTCCCAACACCGTGACCGACAACGGCGTCGTGCTGGTCAGTAAGACCGGGCACATCCGCATTGAGGGTGCCCATGGTAGCCGCAACGTAGGTCAGCCGGGCCGGGGTGGTGGGGCGTATCTTTGGGGCGGTTATGCCGCGTCCGGATCCAATGGGGCGGGCGGGGCGGCTAACCTCAATGGTGGGAACGGCGACGGCTCGGGCAACGGCGGGGCCGTCAACATTTCGGGGGGAAACGGTGGCGCTACGGGCACTGGTGGCCCCTTAAACATCTTTTCTGGCGCGACTACAGGGACAGGTTCAAGTGGCGTCATCACGCTCGCCTCGGGGAACGCCCCAACGGGCGGGACAGGGGGCGTCAACATCCGTTCGGGTGCGTGCAACACTTCCGGATACTCCGGCCCGGTCCTGGTGACCACTGGCGGGTCTGTTGAAGGCGCGGGCGGTTACATCGCGATTGCCTGTTCGGACGCAGCGTCGAGCACCGGCGCTACCCACAACGGCAGTGGCGTCAGCATTACGGCGGGCGGCACGATCAACGGTGGCATCCCCGGCGAAGTCGTCATTACTGGCGGCAAGAACGCGGGGAGTGGCAACGGCGGAACGGCGGGGTCCGTGAAAGCTATCGGCGGTGCTGCTGATGGCGGTTGGGCTGGCGGCTGGTTTCAAGGTGTCGGCGGTACCGGCGGTCCTACGAATGGCCCCGGCGGGCAAGCCCTGCTGGCGGGCGGTACCGGCGGTGGTTCCACGGGGGCCGGTGGTGCTGTCAACATCGTTGGCGGCGCTGGTGCGTCGGGCGGTGTGGGCGGCAACGTCTATATCCGTGGCGGCGCTGGCACCACCCGTGGTCAGGTCCGTATCCAGACGGGTGCAGGATCAGACATGATCATCGTATCGGACGGCCTGGTGAATCATGTGGGCATCCCCGTCACCCCCATCCGAACCCTGGCCAATCTCCCGGCGGCTTCCATCGCGGCCGGTATGAACATCCTGGTCAGTGACCGCGCGTACCGCCCCGTGTGGTCCAACGGTACCGCCTGGATTTTCGCGGACGGTACGGCGGTGACGTAATGAATGATAATCCCAACCATGCCCACGGCCTGTTGCAGGCGTAAAGGAACCACGAAGGAATGCCTGACATCCCCAACGACATCCTGCTGCTACTCGGCCGGATGGACGCCAAGCTGGACACGGCCCTGGGCCTGACCGCTGACCATGAGAAACGCCTGAAGGTGCTGGAGAATGCCCGTGCCCGTCAGCTGGGCGCCGCAGCAGCGATAAGCACCCTGGCGGGGTCCTTCGGGGCCTATGCAGTAAACCACCTGATGCCGTAAGGCGAAAAAAAGCCCCCTTCCACGACGCCCTTGCGGGTATCGGGAAGGGGGCTTTTTTCTACTACTACAGCTCGACATGCTACTGGAATAGAGCCGCCTACCTCACGGTGTTGGAATAGCACTAGCTACCTCACGGTGCTGGAATAACCCGAGGTAGCTAATTCAGATTAAGCTACGTTAAGCAACGTCTAAATTTAGTTTAGGAGCGCTATAACCAACATAACCTGTCGCACTGTAATTCAATAACCTGTTGAAATGAGTGCCCATCAATCTATGGAATTCCAAGGCAATCGTTTCCTTAATGAGAAAAACTCATATCCGTTCTCAGCGCGCGGCCAGGGGCGAGAACTTGGCATTCGGGCGCCAAAACTTGCGTAAAATCGATCATCGCCCGAAAAATCGCTTCACCCGCCTGCCAGAATCGCGTATATGTGGTCACCGGAAGAAACTTCCGGCGCCACACAACGGACAAACTCACCATGGCAGGGCGAGGCAGTTCAGTGGGCAACGGCCTGGGCCCCTACACAAGGGTCCAAGGGCCTGGCGCCGCTCCCGCAGGGGCCGGTCTCCAAAACCGGGCCCTGCTGGGGCAGTTTATACCACGCATGACTCATAAGGGCAACACACCGCGAACTCAAATTCGTGGTGTGTTGCCTTTCTAGTTCAAGGCTTATTTTGCGCCTTTACCTTAGCTACTCTGGCCCGATGTTGCGCAAGACGCAGGCGGTCGTTGAATTCTCGCGCCTTTGCAATCATCCACAGTAACGCGACAGCGCCGACTACTCCGCCAACCCACATGCGATCCAAGGCCCTGCCCAGGCTTCCTGATGTTCCTTCAGGTATACCAAAGCCGCTAACCCGACCAGAAGTTCAACCAGCTTGCTCATAAGCCCCCCCCCCCGAGGCATCCTTTTAGAATGCGCAAGGAATATTCTTGTCCGTAGATGCGGTCAATAACGCCCGCAAACGACTCCTAATGCGATGCATTGTGTTGTAGAATGCCACTTACACGAGTCATTTTATCGATGTGGAGGGTATCATGACGCTTGAAACTGCTGCATCAGCTCAGTCTCGGGGCGGCGATGCGGAGACGGTGATTGCTTCGATTGTCTGTCGTTTTCAAACAAATGACAACGACAAGGACAAAGATGATGGTATTTCAGAAACATACAAAAGAGGACGTGAAGTTCTTGGAAGTAATCAATCATGGGGACGGGATTTATGCTATCGAGATCACAACACAGATTGGGGTCAAAGATTTGATATTTCTGGCTTTAATATATTAGCCCGTGACGTAAGTTCGATAGTTTATGAGTGGAGTATGGATAATGATGACGAATGGAATGTCGGAATGACGGTTCTCATTAAATTGCAAAACGGCCACGAGTATGAAGTCGGCGGCGCTTACTACAACATACACCGTGGATCAAAGAGTGGAAGCATATCATTGCATTGGTAAATCAAGGTAATTACAAGAAAATAAGGCCCCTCTCAAGCCTGCTTAGGTGCAAGGGAGGGGCCTCAGGCATTAGCGGGGCCCACGCCGGGGACGGTCAGGACGGTCGGCAATCTCGGCCACCAGTAGGGCGAGGTAGTAACGGGCGGTGAACCGCTCGACGGCCTAGGTGAAGGTGGCCGCGATCCCGCCCAGGGCCGCGAAAAACAGCAGCAGGCACAGGATGTTGACGATCATCGGGACCCCTGAGGAACCAGCCGGGCCAGCTTGGCCAACCCTTGCGGTGTCACCCGGACTTGCTCATGGACACGGGGTTCCCCGTAGCTCCATCGGACAGCCGTGATCTTGTGTTCCAGGTCGCCGTTCGTGGTGCGGGTCTGATACCCCAGCCAGCGAACCGCGCCGGGCCGCTTGTAGATCCACCCGTTGCGCGACAGGAACGTGAACAGGGTCTTGGGGGCCACCTGAAGGGCCTTCGCGGCCTCCGTCACGGTCAAGCTGCCATCCGCCTCAATGATGCGGTCGTGAACCTCGACCTTGGGCTGAGCCTCGGCAAGTTGGGCTTTCTGGCGGTCAACGGTGGCTTGAAGGACCGCCATGGCCCTCAAAGCCAATTGCTCGGGGGTTTCCTCGGGGGCCGCGACCATGTACCCGCCGGTCTTGCGGATAGCGGGGAGGACTTCCCCGGTCACCCACTTGCGAAAGCGGTGGGGGACTGATCCGGGCGTCATCGCGCCCTGACAGCGAAGGATGATGGTGTACAGACCGCTTTCGCTGACGATGGTGAATGCTTGGGCGCCGCCACGCCGTCCGGAATGACCCTCAGTATTGCTGATGGTCATCTTTTCGTCGTCGTCCAGGCGACCCGCCGCCATGCTGGGGTTGGTCAGATTGAGCGCCCGGCAGACATCCGCCAGGACAAACCAGGGTTCCCCCTCGCGCTGAAGCAAGCGCACGGGGTGGTCCTCGAAAGAGAACGGTATCAGGTCAGACATTGGGGTTCCTTCAGGACGCGAAGACACCTTCGGTCCACTCAATGATTGCTGTGGTGCGCGCCACGACCGGCCAGGCGCCCATGTAGGCCCGGCGGTGGGCTTCGCCGCTATCGCGGTGGGCGGACATGGCGCCGTTGGCGTAGACGTTGATGAGGACGCGGCGTGAGCCCTTGAAGGCCTCGGGGACGTTCACCAAGTCGTCCGGGCTGTCGCACTCTTGGCCCACGAAGTCGTTGCCCTCGCGGGTCCACAGTTCAACGCGCTTGGTGCCGTCGCGCTCCGTGACGATCCCCGCCAAGGGGTATTCGCCGGACACGTTGCGGTACACGATTTCCACGGCGCGACCGTCACGGGTCTGCACCGGCTTGGTAGGATCAAACATCAGGCTTTTCCTCTTGAGTGGTGGGGTTGGTCACCCGGTCCCCGCCGGGTAGGCGTCAGGGGTCCTTGGGGATGATCCGCAGGACCGCCACGCGGCGCCGCTGAAGGCGCAGGGGTTCCAGCTGGGCGGAAATGCGGTAGTTCCAGGGCTGGCCTACGGTCCCGTCCGCGTACAGGTTGACGAAGACGGTGGGGTGGTCCTGAAGGGGCTCAGGCAGGAACGGGCGGACCCGCTTAGGCATCGAAACGGCCCTCGACCGCGTCCACTTCGACGCGGACACAGGCGATGCGATCCGCGCCCGCCCGGTCGTCCGCGATTTGCCGCGTGGCGTGAGAGGAAACCACGGAGACACACGGTGACGTTACCGAGTACACGTTGATGTACCGGATCACCTTGAACGGTTGCGGGACCTGGATCAGGTCCATGGGGTGTTCCGCGTAGGCGTCCACCACGTATGATCCGCCCCGGCACCACCGCCGAAGGGTCATTTCCCCCTTGAGGTAGCCAACGATGGGACATATGCCGGGCGCTTCCGTGGACAGTATGACCACCTCGCGGCCATCGCGGGTCTGAACAGGCTTCGTGAAATCGAGCATGGGAAATCCTTTCGACCCGGCGCGCGGGTCTAGCCTTGGGCCTCAAGGGGCCGTCAGGTTGTCGGGGAGGTGGCTTTAGGGTCGCGGTGGGGGCACGGTCACCGGTCCACCCATGAAGGTATCCGGCGTCACCAGCCAGGCCGCAGGGACCCGCCAGCCATCCTCATCGGCATCGTCCGGCGGGCTGCTGGCGGGCTTCGCCTGGGCGACCATACGCGCCCCGAAGAATTCCACCTTTTCGGCGTCATACAGGGCCGTGTTGCCGGGCTTGCCGTTGCCCATGCGGGCCGCCGCCAGGCGCCAGATGGCCTTGAAGGCGTTGCCTTCGGCAAACGTCATGTCCAGCGCTTCGATGATGTCCAGGCATTCGGCCGTGTACGGGGCCACGCCGGGGGTCGCGGGGTGGGCGATGGGAACCTTGTAGTAGTCCGACGATCCGCCGGTCAGGGGCTTACTCATTCCCGGTCCCCCTGAGTAAAGGTGACGCGCGAGCCGTCCGGAAGGATTTCCTTCACCAGGACTTCCCATGGATCGTCAACGGTGCCCACCCAGTCCGACTTGAAGTACACCACGCCTTGGTTGGTGCGTAGGCATAGATCGTCATCCGTATCAACAAACCACGTACCGTTGGTCAGGCCCTCGGCAGTGCCGAAGTCTATCGGCCCAGGCCCTCGCATGATGGTGTAGCCCATGGCGTCACCTCACATCGCATAGAGGGTCACGGCGGTGCCGGCGGGGACCACCTCGGTTACCTGAGCGTCGCTCGCAGCCATGGGGGCGGGTGTGTAGTCCTCGCGCCGGGTCCAGAAACAGACGATGTGATCACCGTCAACGCGCAAACACAGGTCGCCGTCACCATCACGGAAGAAGGTACCCGGCTTCAGGTCGGCGGCGGTCGAAGCGGTGTGCGCAAGGGGCGTGTAATCCGTCTTCATTCGGTCATTCCTTCAGGTTCCCACAGGGCAATCGCCCCGGCTTTCCAATCGAAATCGCCCGGCCTGAGAATTCGGGCCAGGCGGGCTTGTAGGGTTGCGTAGTCGTCGGGCAGCTGCTTCGACCTATAGGCGGCCAGGACGGCGGGCCACAGGTCGGCGGCGGGTCGTGGGGTGTCGCCCAGGATGCGGCGGGCGGCCTTGTCACCGGCCCGGGGAATGCCCTTGTAGCCGTCCACGGGGTCCCCGCAGATGACCTGGTACATCCACCACCAGTCCGCCTCATGGGGCGAGATGACCACGACCTTTTCCGCCAAGGGGTTATACAGGCGGCCCGGGATGGTCTTCATGTCCTTGTCAGGGCTTACGATGGTCTTCCCAGGGCCGGACAGCAGGCCCATCACGTCATCCGCCTCAAGACGGTCCACCCGTTCACACGGATACCGGCCCAGCACCCACGCCAGCAGTTCGGCATAGGCTAGGGGCTTTTCCCGGCGGCCTGCCTTGTAGTCGTCGGACATCTCCCGGCGGAAGTTTGGCACGGCCGACGAAATGCACAGCACGAAGTCGCCCCAGGGGTCGGCCTTGCGCCACGTCTCTAGCCGCTTGTCGAATTCCTGCTTCGCGGCCTCTACGTCATAGACCCGCTGGCCGGGGTCGAATTCGTCTTCGGAAAGGACGGCGGCTTGATAAAGCAGCACATCCGCGTCAATGAGAAGGGTGGTCATCAGGCGTAGGGGTTCACGAAGATCCACCCCGGGTATTTCTCAGACAGCCGGTCGAACCGCCGCCGAGCCCGGTCCACGTCTTCAGCGGATCGCGGTTCGCGACACAGGGTAAAGCGCTGAAGCGTCTTATCCCGCTCGTATTCCGGGGTCTTCACCACCGCGCCACCCGTGTAGGCAACGCGGCAAATACCGAAGTCCATCCGGTCCACCATCCGCATGTCCCCCATTTCCGCAGGGTCCAGGATGATGACTTGGACTGGGTACGGATGATCCGGCCCGAAAGCGCCGCTGTAGTCGTAAACGGCCAGGACTTCGGGGGACAGGCCGGTGACGTACTCGCAGCCCCCGACGCTGACCACAGGGGACCCTGAGACCCCTAGAAGCTGGTCCAGCCGCGCGACCGTGGTTTCCACACAGGACCGGCTATTCGGCCGAAGGATGTCATCAGGTGGCGGCAAGGCCGTGACCATCACGTCGATATCCTTGATGGGCCGCCCGTTATCCAGGTCCCGCAAGCACCCCCCAGCGATCACCGCCGCAACTCCCTTGTCGTGCAGGCGGTGAAGGGTTTCCGTCCAGATGACGGGAAGTTGCATTTAGTGGGTTTCCTTCCAATTGCTCCCGACATCAAAAGACCCGTCCAGGCGGCACTTGACCCCCAGCCTGACCCCGGCATCGGTGATTGATTGCTTTGCGATTTCCCCGACGCGCTGGGCGTGTTCCGGGGGGCAGGACATCTGCCATTCGTCGTGGACGTTGGCCAGGAAGTGCACCCAATCCCGATAGTCACCCCGTAGCAGGGCGTCCTTCAGGACCGGCCGGTAAGGCTGATAGAGCCCTGCGGCCTCAAGGCGATCCGCGAGGATCACCAGGGCGTACTTCATGACAATGGCGCCACCCCCCTGAAGCAGCGTGTTCAGGGCGCTATGGGCACTGCGGACGTTCAGGTGTCGGCCGTCCAGGGCACGGAGATGGCCCCGCTTTGCGGCCTGTTGGACATCGGCTATCAGCTTGTCGATACCCGTCATGCCCGCCGTGATGGCCTTGCTACTCAGCTTGCCGATGGCGGTGCATTGCTTGGAACCCTTCTTCAGCCAGGCGGCGGGGAAGTCCACACCAGCGGCGCGCATGTCCGACAGGATGGTGAATCCCAACTTCCACAGCCCGGCCCCGTACATGAGGGCATAGAGGTAGGTCTTGGCGCCGTCTCGGGTCCGCAGGCCGATGGTGATGCTCTTGCCGGACCAGGCGTGAACCATGAGGTTCGACAGGGCCTTGAGGTTCACCGAATGGATATCAGTGCCTTTGGCCTTGTCGCCGTTCAGCACACGGTCAGCAAACGCGCCACCGTCGTAGCGGGCCAGGTAGTGGCCCAACATGCGGGCTTCCAAGCCTTCCGCGTCACACCCAACCTGGACGTGCCCGGGATCAGGACCCCAGCAGGACCGCATGAGGCTGTCTTTGTCCACCTGGGCCACGTTGGGCTTGAAGTGGGACATGCGGTGGGTGCCCGCGCCGCACTGGTTGACGGCGCCGTGGACGTAGCCTTGCCGTTCCAGCTTCAGCCAGGCGTTATCGCCGTCGCTGACCTGGCCCAGCATCTTGAGGCACCGGAAGTACCGCAGCAGGGCTTTAGCCTCAGGAAAGAGGGCTTGGGCCAAGGTGCTTTCATCAATCTTCGGGGCGCCCTGGGGCGTGAACTCGGGGCTTTCCCAATCGTATTTATCCTTCAGCCGCTTGGCGATTTGCGGGCGGCTTCCGGGGTTGAAGACCTCAATCTTGTCCTTGAGGCGCTTCCCGGTCTTCGCGCTGTAGCGCTCATGAATGATCGGCGGGAAAATCTGCTGTAGTTCGCGCTCGATATCCGTCAGTTCCTGCCGAAGGTCCCCTTCGATCCCCCGGGCAAGCTCACGGTCCAGCTTGAAGCCGTGCTGTTCCTGCTGGGCCAGGATCAGGCCCACGCGATGCTCACAGGCACATGGGCCGGGGAAGGCGTTCCGGTAGGCCTCAAGGGCTTCCCAGACCTTGCGGGTAACGTCCACGTCCCGGCGGCAGTATTCAGCCATCTCATAGCTGAACTGTGTCCAGTCGCTATGGTCGCCTTTGGGGAACCCTAGGCGTTCACCCCAATCCGCCAGGGCGTGGGCGCCTCGGGGGTCCCGCATCCGGGACAACATAAGGGTGTCGATTTGTTTGCTGGGGTCGATAGTCCCCGGGAATAAGCGCTCAATGGCCCAAAAGTCGAAGCCATTGCCATTGTGGGCGATTACTTGACTGGCGCCTTTAAGGCGCTTCAGTCCTTCACGGAGGGGCCGATAACGACCGTCCCCGTGGTCCGAATAGACTTCCGTTTTACCGTGTAGGTCCCCGATGGAGAGACACCAAATTCGGGTCAACTCATGCAAAAGTCCATCCGTCTCAATGTCATAGAGGACGGTGGTCAACGATGTTCCTGATCATGAGAACCCGCCCGGCATCGCAGTGGATACCAGGCGGGGTGATGGCGTCAGACGACGCGGGTTCAGGCGGCGGGAGCGGCCTTCTTCGCGCGGGGCTTGCGGGTGACCTTCGGGGCCTGGACGGTCATGCCGAATTCCGCGCCCTTCAGGGCTTCGTGGTCCTTCAGCGCATAGACGGCATTGGCGGCGGCGGCCACGGTCGCGGCGCGTTCGATTTCGGTCGAGGCGACGGGCAGGGAAATGGTGATCAGGGCGGTATGGGTGTTGGTCATGTTGATGTTTTTCGTTCGGTTTACTGGTGATGGTGATTGAGGCGGTGCAGGGTCCCTGTCGGGTTACCCTCAGGCCGCTGGGGTCTTCTGGGTTTCCTTCAGGAAGAAGCCCAGGGCCGCGGCGCCCCCCGTCAGGACCGCGCCCACGGCGCCCGCCTGATCCGGGGAACCGGCCACAGCGGCGGCGGTGTTGCCAATGATCCGGGCCACCTGACCGGCGGGGTCATAGTTGGCGATGCTGCCAATGGCGGCCAGCGCAGCGGCGACGGCGGACCAGCTGCTAGGTTCCTTGGCGCGTGACCACAGATAAGTGCCAAATTTCTCAAGCATTCGATTTCTCCACGAGTTCGGAAAGGGCGTCGAGGGCGGACGGCAGTTCCTTGATCCGGAACCACTCGTGTTGCCGCTCGTGCCGCGACGCTAAAAGTTGATGGGCGGCGGCTTCCGCAAACACCGCGTCCCGGACCTTGAAGGACTGGACAAGGAAGTAATCGCGGTGCGGGGAGCCTGTTTGATAAGACTCAAGGCGCTGGTGCAGACGTGAGGCACGCCCCACTTTGTACCAGCCGGGCCAAGCGGTATTTGCGATGACATAGACGTGACCCGGCCTCGGTTTAGAATTCCGAGTCATCGGGAGGTGCGTCACCAGTGTCCGGGGCGTCTGCTTCTATCAGGCGTCCGGTGTCCTTGTGGTACTCAAGGTACCCGCCGATACCCGTGTCACCAGAGAACCGGTTTTTGAGGACACGGAGGGTTGTGAGGTTCGGCCGGTCGCCCTGCTGGTTTCGTTCGGCACCAATCACGATGTCCGACAGCTGGGCGATGCTGGCGGAACCGCGCAGCTGCGACAGGCTGGTCAGGGCGCCTTCCTCATGGCCCTTGCCTTCAGGCCGCTTGAGGTGCGTCACCAAGATCAGCCCAATGCCTAATTCCTGGACCAGGGTTCGTAACGCGGTCATCGCGTTATCGATCAACCGGCGTTCGTCGCCGTCCCCCATGCCCGAGACCACGATTGAGATATGGTCAAGGATGATCCACCGGCATTTGCAGGCGTGGGCCAGGTAGCGGACCCGAGACAGCAGGTTGTCGATTTCAGTTGAACCGAAGTGGTCATACAGGAACAGGTTGCCGCTGCTGAAAGTCCGGTCGAAGGCTGCCCGTAGGTCGCTGTCATTCACCCCGGCCATGCTGACGTGCAGCCGGGTGTTTAGCTCAAGGCCCAGCATGCCCAGGGCAGTGCGGCGAATGCTTTCCTCAAGCATCAGCATCCCGACCCGCTCACCCCGCTTTAAGAGGTGGTGGGCGACTTCGCGGACGATAGCCGACTTACCCACGCCCGACCCGGCGGTGACCGTGACCAGTTCACCGACCCTCAGGCCGTAGGTGACAGAATTCAGGTCTTCCCATGGGTACGGGACCGAGAACGCCTCGGTGCGATCCGCGATGGAATCCCATAGGTCCGCCGCGTTCACGATGCCATCGGGCCGCCACGGCGCGGCGTTCCAAATGGCGGTTGTCAGGTCTTTGACCCGCCCCGCCTGCAACAGGTCCGAAGCGTCCTTGAGGGGCCATGCGGCAATCTTGACGCGCCCCGGCGGCAGGAGGGGGGCGCACTCGGCCGATGCCTTGCGGCCCGGTTCGTCGTTGTCGAAGGCCAGTACGATTTCCTCGAATTTATCGAGGTAGTCTAAGGCCTTCTCAATACTCGCCTTCGCCCCCGCCGCACCGTTGGGGACGGACACGACGGGCCAGCTGTTATTCTGAGCCTGGCTGACCGACAGGGCGTCAATCTCGCCCTCGGTGATCACGATGCGCTTACCGCCGCCCCATAGGTGCTGGCCATAGAGGCCTGACAGCTTCCCCACGACGCGGAACGTCTTATCTGGGTAGCGGATTTTCTGGCCGGTTAGGGCACCGTTCTTGTCGTAGTAGTTCGCGATTTGGACGGGCTTGCCGTGATCGGTCCCGACTTCGTATCGCCATTTCTTGGCGGTGTCTTCAGAGATGCCGCGTTTTACTAACGCCTGGGCCTCTCCGCTGACGAATTGTACTTCTTTGCTGATATTTCGACCCCCTGAGGGGCGGTCACCGGACGGGCGTCCGGGCTTGTTGCAGGCGAAACAGAAAGTCCCGCCTTCGTGGTCCACACACAGGCCGTCTGATGATCCGCAGGCTTTACAGGGCAGATGTAGGGCCGCCCACTTAGACATGGATCACAGGGCGTCCGCGTAGTCCTTCAGGGCCTGGGCGAAGGCGTAGAAGGCATCCTTCTTGACCCATTCGTAATCAATGGGGTCGGTGCCGTTGTCGAAGGACAGCTTGAAAGTGCTGTCGCTGTCGTCCTTTTCGATACGCAGTTCACCGCCCCACAGGCCGGGTGCGTTGATGATGGTGGTGTCGCGGTCGGGGAAGGTGGATTTGTAGAGCTTCGGTTCCGCCTTCACCTCGGGGGTCGCCAAGGTCCGGCCGGACTGCTGTTCCGCGTAGGCGCGGATGCCATCCGCCAGCTGAAATAGGGCTTCAACGTTGCTGGTGACCTGACAACCGGGGCCACGCCCCGGCCGCCCGGCGTGCAGGTAGAAGCCATCCCCGTCCTTCTCGATGACGATGCCCACACCGGACGTGCGGGTCAGGATCAGCGTGGTATCGCCGTCATCCGTGAGCGTGAACCCGCCGCGTTCCACATCGGCCGCCCGGGGAACCGGTTTGGCTTCGGACTGTTCGTCCTTGCCGTCGATGCGATCCGCCACGATCACCAGGCCCCTGGCCAGGTCGCGCAGGCCCTTGGTGTCGGTCATCTGGTCCACCACAGCGCCTCCGTGGCCGGTCATGATAGTGATCATGTCATCGTGCGGGCCAGCCGACACGCGCATGCAAGCGCCGTAGCCGTCTTCGGTCAGGTCGTAATGGGTGATGGTGTTGACTTCGGTGGTCATGTCTTCGTCTTTCAGCCGAACCGGAAAAGGGCGGCGATGCGGTTGGCGCGCTGGCCCACCTGACGCGCCCATAGGCTGTCCATGGCGTGCACGGCGGCGGTGTTGAAGTCGTTGGATTGCAGGGCGGCCAGGGTGCCCTTGAAGGTCTTCAGCTTGGCGACGCCCAGGTTGAACGCCATGTTCGCCAAGGCCCGTTGGCGCCCTTCGGACAGCTGACGCCACCACAGGCCCAAGCCGCGATCCATCGCGTCCAGGGTGCGGTGAATGTCGTAGTCCCGGAGTTCGTCTATCTGTTCGTCTGTCAGGACCAGGGCATGCAATGGGGTGTCCTCGGGGATACCCAGGTGGTCCCGCAACGCGGTGTCCAATGGGCCGGTCAGCAGGTTGTGGCCTACGCCTATGGTGGGGACGCGGGCGGTGTCGTAATACACCGTGAAGCGGCGCCCCTCATCACGGTCCAGGTCCCGGCCCAACTTGGCTAGGTCAAGGGTCGGGGCGGTCACTCGAAGGCCTCGAACACGTTGCCGCCGGATCGAACGGTCAGGCTGTCAGCGGAGAAGCCAGCGGCCTTAAGGGCACGCAGAGTGGTCCCCAAGATCATGTCGAGCGTCAGGACCGGTGCGGACGCAGACATGTGCGTGGTGTTCACGTCCCCGTTATCAAGGGTCTCGGAGAGAGAAACGGAAACGTGGCTGCTGTTGCTGGTCATGTTGGGTGTCCCCGTCAGGCGTAGGTGATGCGGCTGTCGGCCGGGCGGCGGATCATCGGGACCCCGGGGGCCTTCTTGAGGCCCACCAGCGGGTGTGTGACGACGCGGTATTCGACGTAGGGGGTGCCATTCAGGTCACGCTTGCGGGTCTTGGTGAATTCCCATCCACGGGCCGCCAAATCGGCAATACGGCGGTGAAACGACGCCACCCCATAAAGATGCGAGGCTTCCAACGGCGTCAGGGTGCCACGGACGCGGAAATGCCGCGCCAGCAAGTCAAGCTGGGTCATGCTGAGATTTCCTTGATGGTTATTTGGTAACCCGGCACTTCGTCTTTGGCCGCGTACCGTTTCGTCACGTCGAGGTGGACAATTTGCTTGTCGTCACCCCAGAACTTTTCAGTCTTCGTGATGGCGTCCAGCGGCCCCTTTGCCAGATTGTCCACATCCCCGTTTGGATACGGGTTGGCGGGGTTGGCGGGGCGCTTACAGACGCATTCGAGGGAAACAGAAAGGGGGCCGGTCATGACCACCCCCGGCCCCTGCTGGCCCGCGAACCATTCGGCGCAGTCCTTGCGGAAGCGCTCATAGGTCGCGGGGTAGTAGGTGCCCCACTTGCTAACGCGGGGCCTGGCAGCAGGGACCGGGGCGACGGGCACCCACAGGTCCAGGACGGTCATTAGAAGTCGCCACCGTCCGTGTCAAACGGTGCGCTGTCGTCGGCGTCGTCGGCCACATAGCCGCCTTCGTAGGCGTCAAAGCCGTCCATGCCGCCGCTGTTCTTGGCGACCAGCTGGACCATGTTCAGGTAGAGGGTGACGCCCTGAACGGTGACATCAACCATCTTGCCGTTCTCGCGGACCTTCTCCGTCTTGGTGAAGGGACTGGCGGCGACCTTGATGCGCACTTCGTCACCGAAGCCGATCTTCACCGACTTCGGCAGGGGCTTTCCGGCGCTGTCGAATAGCTTGGGCGCGCTCTTGGTCTTGGCGACGATGACGAACTTCTGAGCCCAATGCTCAAAGCCTTCCTTGTCGGCTTTGTCGGCGCCGTCCTTGATGGGCGTGATCAGGTTGTCACGGTCATAGTCCGGGCCGAATTCGGCAACCGCACAGTCGTTGATGGCTTTGCGCATGGCCGACAGGTCGGCGTCCTTACCGACAAGCAGCTGAATCTTGAATTTGTTGTCCGCAAACTTGCCCTCGGTGTCCGGGGCGTGCAGATGCGGGAAGGCGGCAACACCAACCGGAGAGGTGGCGTTGAAATAAACTCGTTTGGCCATGGGGTCCTGAAGGGAGGCCCCGGGGTACCTAAGAGGCGGGTCCGTCCGGCACGCTTCAGGCCGCGTCAGGAACCCAGGGGTCAGAAATGGGAACCCCCGCCACACAGGGCCGGAGTTTGGATAATCCGGGGGAGTGGCGGGGGCTTAGGGGAGGCTGGCAGGAGACCGAGGGGAGAACCGGCGGTTTCTGCAATAGGCGGGAAATTTGGACGCCTATATCTAACTTATTGTTTTTATTACTGTAATTAGCATCGCCACGGGGAACGTTTTGGCGCCATACGGCATAGTTTAGAAACACGCGCGCGAATGCAAAAACCCCCGCTTGAGGGCGGGGGCTTCAGGTCACGAGAAAAAGAATTCGGATTGTAGGACTTCGGCCACGTCCCATGATCCACGTTGCGGCGGGTCTGGCAGGTCCACGCCTGGGGCATAATCCGCGACATAGGCCTGGAATTCCGCCAACCAGTCGCCCCGATACATGGCATACGCCTGCTGACGGATCACGTCCCGCAACCTGTCCACGTCGCAAGCGTGGGTGCCATAACTGTCGTGGATCATATGGAAATCGCGGACGCCGGATGGCGTCAGGGCATTGACGGTGTTCTGAAGCATGCAGCCGTCAAGCGAGTGAATGACATTGGGGGCGGCGGCCAGGGCCATCTTGTTTGCGTCCAGCCTGGCTTCGTCATCCTCGCGCCACAACTTCAACCGCCCCAGCGAAGTATCAACCTCCCGCACGGTCAGTTTGCGATAGGTTTGCCAGCATACGGCCCCGTTGGGCGTCTGCCAGCGGAAGGGAATTTGATGGTCCGCCAGGGCCTTAGCGACATCCTGAAGATACCCCATGATCGCCCGGCCGTTTTCCATCGCCTCATCAAGCCCGGCGCTGATGGCCTGTTGCATGTATCGCGCGGCGGCAATCTTAAGGGCGCGATCTTCGATATGGTTTACATGACCGTCCGACAGCTGGAATTCGGTGATACCTCGGGTCGTTACGCCATACGGGGTGGTCATCACCGCCCGCTTGACCGTGTTGCGGGACACACGGCCCACCCACAGCGCCGCGACGACCTGAGCGGTCGGACCGTCCTTCCCAATCTTCCGGGTGGCCGCGTCACCTTCACCAGCGTCGTCAGCGTCCACCCGCGCCTTCACCCGGTCGGCCACCGCCTGATATAGGTCCCGGCGGTCGGGGAGGTTCCGGCAGTTGGTCGCGGCGGCGCCGATAGGATCACGCCCCATCATGCTGAGGTGCTGACAGCCGTTGACACTGCCATCCATAGGTACCGACAGGTGGGACACAAAGTCAGCCGCCCGCCCGCCGTAGGTGTGCGCCTGTGCCCACTCGTGGCACCCGGCCAGAAACCGCCAAGGGCTGTCCTGTTCGGTCCACCATGTGTTTGCGAGCGGGTCCGCAGCGACCGCGATGATTTGGGACTCATGGTCGAGCACCCACCGCACCCGGTCATCAAAGGGCAACTTGTCCTGCCCCGCGTCGCCCGCGATCCGCACGGCCAGCCAGTATAGGCCCCGAGTGCCCAGGCGCTTACCTTCCGCAAAGTGTAATAGCGATTGGCTGAGGCCATCCCCCTGCGGCGATAAGTCTTGAGGTAATGGATACATCCTTAGTCGGAAATCAAAGAAGTGAGGAAACCAGATAGCTTCGCGTTCCTTCAGGTCTTCCGCGATGCCGATCTTACGCATAAATTCGCAGGCATCGGAAAACATCTTTGAGTTTGTCTTGTGGATATCCTGACGGGTCTTCAGGTATGCCCTGCGGCCATCGTCGCCCAGGGCCTCAAAGTCCGCGTCTGGCATCTTCGGCGGCAGGGCCTTAGGGGCGTATTGCGGGATCATCGGATGATCCGCCGCCAGCATCGCTTGCGCCGTTTCCAGGATGAACCCGTTGATCCGCCAGGGTGTCGCCTGGACACTGTTGATGGCCCTCAGGGCTGCTTGGGATAGCCCCTCGGGATGTGCCGCCGTGTGTCGGTGCACGCTGTGCCGCACAAGATCATTCTTCAACAGCACGTAACCGCCCGCCGCGCGCGTCTTTCCGGACGCGTCCATTTCCATCCGCCAGTCCAACGGCGGGGCGATCATGGGCAGCAGATAGGGGCGCGTCAGTTCGTCCCGGTCCCGATTGGCCAGGATTGCGGCTTTCGCTTCGTCGGAGAGGATGACCCGCTTCTGAGTCCGTCCGCCTGCGGCGACCGTGGCGACACATACGGCGCCCCGCGTCGCTGCTTCGGCAAGCCCCAGGAGAATAGCCGCCGCCTTCAGCCCAAGGGCAATTGGCCATTCTTGGTCAAGGTCGAGCACTGCGCGCTGAGTCTTGCGGAGCTTCGCCAGCGTGGATGAACCCAACTGACCCCGGGTGGCCGCTTTCTTGATCTTATCGGCTACATCAGCCAAGCCCGCGTCAGTGCCTGCCCTATCAATGGCCGCCCGAACGGTCATTTCATCCCTTAGCGCTTTCGCAAGCTGAAGCTGGACAGCGGTTAGAGGCGCCCCCCACAGCCCGTCATCGGGCGCGCGGAACGAGAGGACGCAACGAAGCGTCAGAAAGGCGACCACATCGGCAGGCAGGGCCGATATGAGGATGTCCTCTTCTTTGGTGGTCCAGTAGGCTTCCCCCAAGGCCTTTTCGGGAACCACGTCTTGGTACGTTTGTATAGCGTTCACCAGCCCTTGGTGATCCTTGGTGCCCATGAGGCACCGCATGAACTGTTCGCCTAGGGCGTGCTGGGCCAGGTCAACGCGGTCCAGTTCATCCCGGTACCGCTGGACGCCCCGGCGGACCATTTCGGTTTCCCAGCGGGCCTGAGCATCCCGGGCCGCTATGTCGAATTCCTGCCAGGAACGATTACTATTCAGGCTACTTTGTGTCGCCATGGAGAATGGTTCCCTATAGAGAACACCGCAGTAAAGCTGCGGGTTTCAGGTGCGTTCCCCGTGTAGAACCTTACGCCTCTTGCATCTCGTTGAGGTAATAAAGGATGGCGTTGATGCCGCTGAACTGGTTGAACAGCGCCAAGCCGATGGCCAACAGGATGGGCCGGCGGTGGTGGCGCCAGGACAGGCGCCCCCCTTCCGCGTGGCCCGCCACGGCCAGGGCGGCCACCGCCGCCTGAACCTGGGCCACGCCCATGCGCCGCAGCACGGCGGCCGCTTCATCCGCCCGGCCCTTCGCCGCCAGCCAGCGGGGACTGTTGGGAATGAAGGCCAAAAGGCCCAGGAAGACGGCCGATGGCAACACCGTCACCGCCAGCTTCCATCGCCATTCGACGGCGCCCAAATCCAGCCCGCCGACGACATAGTTGCTGAGGTAGGCCACCAGGATGCCCAGCACGATGTTCAGCTGGAACAGCCCCACCAGGGCGCCCCGCCGCCGGGGTGGGGCGATCTCCGCGATATAGACGGGTGCCAGCACCGAGGACCCGCCGATGCCGAGGCCGCCGATGAAGCGGAAGAAAACCAGGGAGGGCCAATCCCAGGCGCAGGCGGAGCCCACGCCCGAAATCAGGTACAGCAGGGCCATGACACGCAGGCAATCGCGGCTGCCATAGCGGTCGCCCGGCCGGCCGGCCGCCAGGGCACCGACGCAAGTGCCGACCAGCGCGCTGGAAACGGTGATGCCCACCGCGCCGGGCGACAGGCCCATCAAGGCGCGCAGGTCACCGGTGACGCCGGCGATGACCGCCGTGTCGAACCCGAACAGCAGGCCGGCCAGCGCGGCGGTCGCGATGCTGAGGAACAAAAATGCCATGACCGGAACCCTCCCCCCTTTTTTATTTAACCAAGTTGTTTTATTAAATTGCCAATGCTGGTTTGTCGATAGACTGTACTAGTGTCGGCAATCGGCCTGATCGGGAAAGGGTGCTCCCGGCACCCGCGCCCCGGCCTGAAGAATAATGGGTGGCCCACCGGGCCAACGAGGGAGGGTATCCTTGATGCACGGGATCGATAAGACAAATGCCGTCCGGCGCCTGCTGTGGGCCTCGCTCATGGTGTCCACGGCATGGATCGCGCCGCTGAGCGCCAGCGCGTCTGACAGCGCTGTCAGTTACGGCCCTTACAACGCCGCCATCCTGGCCGGCGGTGACGGCTTGGCCAAGCCCCTCGCCGGCGCCTCCCTGCCCGCTGGCGGGCCCTGGACATTGTCCACTTGGTTCCAGGCCGATGAGATCGCCCCCGGCACCGTGCTGATCGCCGGCGTGGGCGATCCCGCCCAGGGCCGCTATTTGGCGCTGAGCGGCGGCAAGCTGGCCTTGCGCACCGGCGCCGGCGAGGCCATCACCGGCGGCACGGCCGTGAAGGCCGGCATCTGGCATCATGCCCTGGCCAGCATCGACGGCAAAACCGCGCGCCTGTTCCTGGATGGGGCGGAAGTCGCGCACGGACCGGCGGCGCAAAACGCCGTGGCCCCGGTCGTGGGCCTGGCGCCGCGAGCCGGCGGCGCCTTCGCAGGCCGCATCGCGGGCTTCACCGTGACGGCCAAGGCGCTCAGCGCCGATGAGGCCAAGTCCGCCGCCCAGGGCAAGCCCGACGCCAGCCTGATCAATTTCGAGGCCGCCAGCCCCACCTGGCCGGTGCAGGTGAAGCAGATGATGGGCCAGGTGACGCCGCAGGACGCCTGGACCCTGCCTAAAAGCAACGCCGCCTTCTCCAAGCCCGTGGCCAAGCCCTTGCCCACCGGCCCGGCGCTGAAGGCCGACGGCCCCCCCGGAAGCGATAATAATTGGACCGTGGGCGGCTGGCGGCTGGCGGAGGCGCCCACGGTGCGGGGCGACGGCGCCCGCATCTCCCAGCCCGGCTTCGACACGGGATCCTGGTATGTGGCAACGGTACCCGGCACGGTGCTGACCACGCTGGTCGACCGCGGTGTCTACCCGGACCCGGACCATGGCCTGGACAACCTGGCCATCCCGGAGAGCCTGAACAAGCAGGACTACTGGTACCGCACGGAATTCGACGCGCCGGCCACCCTGGCCGGCCGCCATCCGCTGCTGACCTTCAAGGGCATCAATTACGCGGCTGAAGTCTGGCTGAACGGCGAACGGCTGGGTGGCGTGAGGGGCGCCTTCATCCGCGGCCAGTTCGACGTGACCGGCCGGCTGCGCCCCGGGCAGAAGAACGTGCTGGCGGTCAGGATCTCCCCGCCGCCCCATCCGGGCCTGCCGCATGAACAGTCCATCGCCGCCGGGGTGGGCGAGAACGGCGGCATGCAGGCCCTGGACGGCCCCACCTTCATCGCCAGCGAGGGCTGGGACTGGATCCCGGCCGTCCGCGACCGCAACACCGGCCTGTGGCAGGAGGTGACCCTGACCGCCACCGGCCCCGTGCGCATTGGTGACAGCCAGGTGGTGACCAAGCTGCCCCTGCCCGATACCTCCAAGGCCGACGTCACCATCACCGTGCCGGTGGAGAACCTGACCAACCAGCCGGTGCAGGCCGAGATCCGCGCCGGCTTCGACGATGTGACCGTGGCCAAGACCGTGACCCTGGCGCCCGGATCCGGCAGCGTCACCCTGAGCCCGGCTGAATTCCCCCAACTGAGCGTGAAGAACCCCAAGCTGTGGTGGCCCAATGGCCTGGGCGAGCCGGCGCTGCACGGCCTGACCCTGACGGCCGTGGTCACAGACGCCCAGGGGGGCGGCGCCAAGTCGGATGAGAAGCACACCCGCTTCGGCATCCGCGAGGTCAGCTATGAGCTGTCCCTGATGGACAGCGGCGGCCATGTGCGCCGGGTGGAGATCGACCCCACCCTGGCACCGGGCCAGCAGGTGGTGGACGGCAGCCACACCGGCATCCACAAGATCGCCGGCGGTTGGGTCTCTTCCCTGGTGCCGGGGGCCGAAAAGTCGCCGGCGGTGAAGCCGCTGGAGGAGAGCAGCCTGGCGCCTTACATGGTGCTGAAGGTCAACGGCGTGCGCGTGCCGGCGCGCGGCGGCAGCTGGGGCACGGATGACTGGCGCAAGCGCGTGTCGCGTGAGCGGCTGGAGCCGTTCTTCCGCCTGCACCGCGAGGCCCACGTCAACATCATCCGCAACTGGGTGGGCCAGAACACCGAGGATGTGTTCTTCGACCTGGCCGACGAGTACGGCCTGATGGTGCTGAACGATTTCTGGGAAAGCACCCAGGACTACAACATCGAGGCGCAGGACGTTCCCCTGTTCCTCGACAACGCCGCCGACGTCATCCGCCGGTATCGCAACCACCCGTCCATCGTGCTGTGGTTCGGCCGCAACGAGGGCGTGCCGCAGCCGGTGCTGAACGAGGGGTTGGAAAAGCTGGTCACCACCCTGGACGGCACCCGCTATTACAGCGGCAGTTCCAACCGGGTGAACCTGCAGGACAGCGGCCCCTACGACTACCGCGACCCCTCATTGTACTTCACCAAGCTGTCGCGCGGCTTCGCGGTGGAGGTGGGCACGCCCTCCTTCCCCACGCTGGAGGCGTTCGAGGCGGCGGTGCCCGAGGCGGATCGCTGGCCGCTCAGCGACAATTGGGCCTATCACGACTGGCACCAGAGCGGGAACGGCGACACCCACGGCTTTATGGCCGCCATGGACCGTAAGCTGGGGGCGGCCACCAGCCTGGCCGACTTCGAGCGCAAGGCCCAGCTGATGAACTATGAAAGCCACCGGGCCATTTTCGAGGGCATGAACGCCGGCCTGTGGACGGTGAACAGCGGACGCCTGTTGTGGATGACGCAGCCGGCCTGGCCTAGCACCAACTGGCAGATCATGAGCCACGACTACGACACCCACGGCGCCTTCTACGGCGTGCAGAAGGCGGCGGAGCCCCTGCACGTGCAGCTGAACGCGCCCGACGATGCCGTCGCCGTGGTCAACAACACCCGCACGGCGGCCAAGGGCCTGAGCTTGCGCGCCCGTGTCCTGACGGTGGACGGCAAGACCGTCAGCGACCGCAGCCAGAAGGTGGACGCCCCGGTGGACGCCGCCACGGTGGTGACGACGCTGGACCTGGCCGCCGCCCTTCAGGCCAACGGCCTGGTGCTGGTGGAACTGGAACTGGCGGACGCCAAGGGCACGGTGTCGCAGAACGTCTACTGGCGGGTGGCAGATGAGGCCAGCACCCGCCATCTGAACGACCTGGCGCCCCAGCCGGTCACCGTGACGACCACGGCGGAGCGCGCGGGCGACGAGATCAAGGTGCACGTGACCCTGACCAACACCGGCACCGGCGCCGCCCTGATGAACAAGCTGACCCTGCAGAACGCCGATGGCAGCCGCCTGCTGCCGGCTTACGCCAGCGACAACTACATCTCGCTGCTGCCGGGCGACCGGCGCGAGCTCACCATCGCCTATCCGGCGGCCCTGGCGCAGGGCCGGCCCAAGGTGGCCTTGCGCGGCTGGAACACCCAGCCGGCCACCGCCGTTGTGGCGGTGCCCTGACGCTTGCCATGACGCCCCCGTCCCGGTCGGGGCGGGGGCGTTTCGGTGCCCCCCCACCGCCGCCGCCCACGGTGCCGGTGGAGAGCGACCGTTGATCCCTCTTGATAGCGCGGACGACCCAGGCCGCTGCCAGGTCCACCGATCCGCCGCCCCGGCCATGCGGACACAAAGCAGTCCGCCCGCCGTGGGCGCGCAACCATTGATACCCATCCCATGACAGGGGAAAATCGCTTAGCGGGAACTTCCCGCCGGCGCTGACGGCGCATGCCCGCTCGCGATCTCCCCCAACCCCATTGCCCACCTAATGGACAGCCCGACGGCGCCGCTTGAGGCGTTTGGCCTGAGAGCCAATCATTCGGGAAATCAACCCAAAACCATCCAAGTCATTTTAAAAAGATGCGGGCGTTTCGGGGGGGTAAGCCGAATCCCATCATTAAAGATGGGAAAATATTGTCAGGGGAAGCCAGCCTTCGCACGAAAAACGTGGGCTAAAACTGGGAGAAGAAGATGGCTATTATACGGACTGACGGACTGCGTGGGACCTCTCGGATTTCGTTGTTGGCCGCGATGGGGGTGGTGATGGCCGCCACGTCCGCCATCGCCGCCGATGAGCCCAGCGATAAAAAGAAAAATGAAGAGTCGATGGAGTTGCAGGAGATCGTCGTCACCGCGCGTAAGCGCGAGGAAGACATCCTGAAGACTCCCGTTTCCGTGGCCGCCATAACCGGCGCCGAAATCGACCAGAAGGGCATCGTTTCGATCAACAACCTGGCGGATCAAACGGCGGGTCTGAACATCAACAACAACAGCTCGGGCCGCTCCGACCGCTCGTTCCAGCAAATCATCCTGCGTGGCTTTACACCCGCCACCACGGATTCCACGCCTGTCGCCACCTTCATCGACGGCGTGCCCGTCTCCTCGCCGACCGCGGTGATGAGCGTGTCGAACCCCGAGCGTGTCGAGTTGCTGCGCGGACCGCAGTCGGCCTATTTCGGCCGCAACGCCTTCGCTGGCGCCCTGAACGTGGTCAACAAACTGCCGGGCAATGATTACGGCGGCAGCGTCACCGCCATGGTGGGCACGCACAACAACCGCCGCCTTCAGGCGGAGGTGGACGGCCCCATCGTCGATGACAAGGTGGGCTTCCGTATCGGCGCCGACCACTATTCCAAGGACGGTTCCTACAAGAACGCCGCCAATCCCAGCCAGACCCTGGGCGACCAGTCGTCGACCAGCGGCAACGCGCTGCTGACCGTGAAGCCGACGGAAAACCTGTCGATCAAGGCGTTCGGCCTGATCTCGCATGACGATGACGGCCCCGCCGCCATGGGCCTGCTGAGCGCGATCCAGGTGAAGGATTCCAGCGGCAACATCGTGGTTCCCAACCAGAGCAACTGCACGCTCAACGGCCATCCTTTCTTCTGCGGTACCACGCCTTCCCTTCCGTCTGGCTCCCCCGCCACCGACGCCGTTGCCGACAGCTATGTGCGCAAGGCTCTGGCGGTCACCAAGAATCGCATCATCGATTCGGGAGAGGGTGTCCAGAAATACGGCCTCGTGCGTGATTACAAGCACGGCCATCTGACGGTCGATTACGAAATCCCCGATACCAGCTTCACCGTCAGCTCACTGACCGGCTACAACCGTGAACAGTGGAGCTCCCTGTCCGACATCGTGAACTATGATGGTTCCGGGATCGCGAATCCGACCTACACCGCGGCCAATGGCCAGCGCAGCTACTACAGCGCCGCGTACCTGGTGGAGAGCGTGACCAAAGATTGGTCGCAAGAGCTGCGCCTCAGCTACGACAACGCGGGCCCCCTGCGCGGGGTCGCCGGTTTCAGCTATCTGAACAGCGACAACCTCCGGACCGTCGACTCGCTGGACAACATCGTCGCCAACAAGCAGGTCACCCCGTCGGGCAAGTCCGAGACCGAGACGTTAAGCGGCTTTTTCGGCATAACCTACGATATCACCAGCAAACTGACGGCCAGCGCCGAAGGCCGCTATCAGGTGGACAAGCTGTATTCGTACATCGCGTCGACCGGCGACCTGACCGTCACCGACAGCACCTTCATTCCGGCGGGCACTTACAAGGCCGGGTCGTTGCTGGGCAGTCGCGACTACACGAATTTCCTGCCGCGTTTCATCGTCCAGTATAACTGGACGGACGATCTGATGAGCTACATCTCCGTGGCGAAGGGCGTGAACACGGCCGCGCTGAATACCGGTGTCGCCTATTACAGCGGCCAGACCGCGACCGTCGCCAAAAGCCTGGGCGTTGACCTCTTTGTGAGGCCGGAAAAGGTCACGACCTATGAATTCGGTATCAAGGGCAAGGCCCTTGAGGGTCAGATGAACTTCACCGCCGCCGCCTATTACTCGCAGTGGCGCGACCAGCTGAACCAGGTCATCCAAACCTTCGTCCTCTCCGGCGGCGGCTTCGGAAGCGTCTACGGCACCATCAATGCCGGCAGCACCGATATGACGGGTCTGGAGCTTCAGGGCAGTTATCGCCTGAACCACATGATCACCCTGAACGCCGCTGGCGCCTACACCAACAGCGACGTGCAGAAATACAACGACCCACTAGTGACCAACTACTCCGGCATCAGCAATTTCAAGGGCAAAGAACTGCCCAATGTATCGAAATACTCGGCAACAGCGGGCATTAATTTCAACGGAGACTTCAAGAGCTGGGGGAACGCCACCTGGTTCAGCCGCCTGGACTACAGCTACAAATCCGGCTTCTGGACGGACGTCGCCAACGTCGTTAAGACGCAGGACGCCCATGTCTTTAACTTCCGTACGGGTATCACGAAGGGACCGGTGTCGGTCGACTTCTTCGTGAACAACCTCTTCGATAACACCAGCTACGTTTCCGCCAACGACGGCATCCTGTTCAACCCGAGTTCGACCTATTACAACAACGCCACGATCCGGGTTGGTCTGCGCGAGCATCGCACCCTGGGCCTGCAGATGAAATACAAGTTCTAATCAACCGCAAAGGGCGCACGCGAACGATCCGCGTGCGCCTTTTTTATTGCCGGTTTGCCTTTCCAATTTTCCTACTCTGGCCCTGATAAAACTGCGGAGCGATGATGCGTCGAGTTATTCCGTTTATTACTTCATCCCTATTGCTTTCCATTTCCGCCAGCGCGGTTGCGGCCGTGCCGTCGGCGTGCGAGGAACGCTCCTTCATGCAGCCGCCGCTGTTCTACCCGTCGGTGGAACCGCAGGCGGACGGGCGCGTCACCTTCCGCCTTTGCGCCAAGGGCGTGCGCGAGGCGCGTGTCTTCGCCGGCGAGGTCAACGGCGTGCCCACCGGCCTGGACGGCACGCCGCCCGGCCTGGCCATGGCCCTGGATGAGCAGGGCTACTGGTCGGCGACGACCGCCGCGCCGGTGGCCCCGGGCGTCTACACCTACGCGTTCAAGGTCGATGGAATGCGGGTCGCCGATCCGCAGGGCGCGCGCTTCGCCGAAGGCTTCGGCGGGCCGCAGTCGGTGTTCGAGATCGCCGGGCCGGACGTGGCCAACCAGCTGTACAAGGCTGACGTCGCCCATGGCCTGGTGTCGGTGGTGGATTACCAATCGTCCAGCCTGGGCATGCGCCGCCGCGCCCATGTCTACACCCCGCCCGGCTATGAGGCCGGCGGCAAGGAACGTTATCCCGTCCTGTACCTGGTTCATGGCTACAGCGACAGCGACGATGCCTGGACCGCCAAGGGCAACGCCAATCACATCCTGGACAACCTGATCGCCGCCGGTAAGGTCAAGCCGATGATCGTGGTGATGCCCCAGGGCCATACCCCCATGCGCGAAGGCGTCCAGGGGATGGAGAACACCGATTTCGGCGCGGACCTGCTCAAGGATCTGGTGCCCTACGTCGATGCGCATTTCCGTACGATGGCCAAGCCCGAGACGCGCGCCATGGCCGGCCTGTCCATGGGGGGTGCGCACACCATCCAGTTCGGGCTTCCCCATCCGGAGATCTTCGGCTCCATCGGCGTCTTCAGCATCGGCCTGTTCGGCGACGAGCAGGCGGCGCGCTATACGGCCGCCAACGACGCCAACCTGAAGGCGCGGGCCAAGACCTCGGGCCTGGTCTACTACGCCGTGGGCAAAAGCGACCCCGTGTTCAGCGGCGTGGCGCCCACGCGCAAGGTGCTGGACCAGTACGGCATCAAGTACGTCTACAACGAAAGCACCGGCGGCCACACCTGGATCAACTGGCGGGCCTACCTGGAAGATTTCGCCCCGCGCCTGTTCCGCTGAGGCGGGCCTCGGATCAATAACGCCGCCTGGCCGGGTCGCTGGCCAGGCGGCGTTCGTTTCAGCGCTTCAGAGCAGATCGCCCAAAGGTGGAATCGCCTTTGGGCGTGAAGCTGCCCCCGGACAGACTCAGCTGTAGCCGGCTATAGGGTGTGAAGGAAGGTGATCACATCAGCCTCGCCCACCACGTCGGCGTACTTGGCGTTCATGTCGAACAGGTTGGCGTCATGCGGGGCCTGGTGGCGGTCGCCGCAGGCATCGGCGATGACCGACGTGCGGAAGCCGTGGGACATGGCGTCGACGCAGGTGGCGCGGACGCAGCCGCTGGTGGTCAACCCGGTCAGCAGCACGCTGTCGACCCCCAGGGCCGTCAGGGTGGAGGCGAGCGACGTGCCGAAAAAGGCGCTGGGATACTGCTTGCTGACCACCAGTTCATCCTCCTCCGGCACCAGGCCGGCGGGCCAGCCGCCCATGGGATTGCCCTTCAGGAAGTAACGCAGGGGCGCGGCCTTCTCGTAGAACCGGCCGCCGTCGATGGCCTTGGGATGATAGACGACGTTCGTCAGGATGACCGGCACGCCGGCCGCCCGCGCCGCCGAGCGGACCCGCAAAGCGGAGGCGAGCGCATCCTCCACGCCCGCGTAGAGGTCGCAGGACGGATCGAAATAGCCCTGGCAAAAATCGATCATGATCAGCGCCGGGCGCTTTCCGAAGCCAACCCGCGTGCCGTAGGCGCGGGCGTAATTGGCGGTCAGATCGTCAGTCATGCGTCGTTCTCCCCTTCAAACAGCCAGGGCTGGTGCCGCCGGTGTCGTTCCTCGAATGTGCCGATGTCGGCGCCGTAGGCGTTCAGCAGCGTCGCCGTCTCATCCCAGCCGTTCAGCAGCGCCAGCCGGCGCTCCAGATCGACGCTGAACGGGATGGGGGGCCGTCCCGCGACCGTCACCGTCCCCGCCTCCAGGTCCACCGCGAACGGGTGGGCGGCCGCGGCGGCGGCGCTCAATGCCGCGACCTGGGCCGGCGGCAGAGTGATGGGCAGGACGCCGTTGCGATAACAGTTGGCCTGGAAGATCTCGCCGAAGCTGGGGGCGATGACGCAGCGTATACCCCGGCCCAGAAGGGCCCAAACCGCCTGCTCACGGCTGGATCCCGACCCGAAGTTGGCGCCGGCGACCAGGATGGGCGCCTCGCGCCATTCGGGCCGGTTCAGGACGAACTCCGCGACCTCCGTGCCGTCGGCGCGAAACCGGCGGTCATGGAAGGCGTAGGGCCCAAGGCCCAGGCGGGCGGTGATCAGCAGGAAGCGCGCGGGATAGATGATGTCGGTGTCGACGTTCTCTTCCGGCAGCGCCGCCGCCGGGCCGTCCACACGGATGAAGGGCTGTATCATCGCGTCATCTCCCCTGGCGCCATCAAATCACGCACATCGGTCAGGCGGCCGGTCACGGCGGCGGCGGCGGCCATGGCCGGGCTCATCAGGTGGGTGCGGCCGCCGGGGCCCTGGCGCCCCTCGAAATTGCGGTTGGACGTGCTGGCGCAGCGCTCGCCGGCGGCAAGGCGGTCGTCGTTCATGGCGACGCACAGGGAACAGCCGGCGTGGCGCCACTCGAACCCCGCCGCCATGAACACGGCATCCAGCCCCTCCGCCTCCGCCAGGTGTTTGGTCGCCGTCGACCCGGGCACGACGATGGCCCGGACGCCCGGGGCCACCTGGCGCCCGCGCGCCACGGCGGCGGCGGCGCGCAGATCCTCGATGCGGCCGTTGGTGCAGGAGCCGATGAAAACCCGCTGGATCGGGATGTCGGTCAACGCGGTGCCGGGCTGGAGATCCATGTAGGCCAGCGCCTTTTCCGCATGCCGCCGCGCGCTGTCGGCGCCCAGGGTGGCCGGGTCGGGGATGCGGGCGGTGATCGGTGCGGCCTCGTCCGGGCTTGTCCCCCAGCTGACATGGGGGGCCAGCCCGGACACGTCCAGGGTGACGACCTGGTCGAACACCGCGCCCGGGTCGGAGCGTAAGCCGCGCCAATAGGCGACGGCCTGATCCCACAGGGCGCCCTTGGGCGCCAAGGGTCTGTCCTTGAGGTAGGCGAAGGTGACGTCGTCAGGCGCGACCAGGCCCACGCGGCCACCGGCCTCAATGGTCATGTTGCACAGGGTCATGCGGGCCGCCATGGACATGGCTTCCACCGCCGGGCCGGCATATTCCACGGCGTGGCCGCTGGCACCCAGGGCGCCCACGCGGGCGATGACCGCCAGGGCGATGTCCTTGGCCGTCACCAGGGGATCCGCCTGGCCCAGCAATTCCACGCGCATGGTCCGGGCGCGACGCTGCTTCAGGCATTGCGCCGCCATCACCGTGCCGCACTCGCTGGCGCCGATGCCGAAGGCCAGGGCGCCAAAGGCACCGTGGGTGGTGGTATGGCTGTCGCCGCACACCAGGGTCATGCCCGGCAGGGTGTAGCCCTGCTCCGGTCCGATGACATGGACGATGCCCTGCAGCTCGCCGTCCAGCGGCCGGTAGGGGACATCGAAGCTCCGCGCGTTGTCCTCCAACTCGGCGACCTGTGCCCGGGCCAGGGGATCGTCGATGATCCCGCCCCGCGTCCGCGTCGGCACGGCGTGGTCGGCCACGGCCAGGTGGGTGCCGGACCGGCGCAGCCGGCGGCCACCGTCGCGCAGCGAGGCGAAGGCCTGTGGACTGCTGACCTCGTGGACCAGGTGCCGATCGATGTAGAGCAGCGCCTCCCCCCCGGGGAGGTCGGCCACCACGTGGCTGTTCCACAGCTTTTCATACAGCGTCTGGGGCATGGGAACTCATTCCTGCTGAGAAGGTGGATCGGCCAGCAGCCGGGTCTCGACCCTGCCGGCCCCCACCCGGTGCGCCGTCGCCGCGCGATAGGCGTCCGAACCGACATAGCCCTTGGCGGCTTCCATCGTGGGGAAGCGGATGACGACCACCCGTTCCTCGGGGTCCACCGCCCCCTCCATCACCTCGGCCACCTTGCCGCGCAGCACGTATTCCCCGCCATGCGCCTCCGCCGGGCCGTTGATGGCCTTCAGGTAATGACCGAACCGCGCGGGATCGGTGATGCGGATGGTGGCGACGAGGTGGGCGGGCATGGTGGCGGACTCCGGTCCAGGATCAGGGTTTGAGGGTCAAGGCGGGAAGGGTCAGGCTGGCGGTCTGCCCCGCATCCCCGGCGTCACGCGCCAGGACGACCGGCACCGGGCCGCCCCTTACCGTCCAGGCGCCGGCGTCATACCGGGCGATGAGGCGGGGATCGATGGGCAAGGTCACCGTGACGCTCTGGCCGGGCGCCAATTCCACCCGCTTGAAGGCCACCAGCCGGCGCAGCGGCTTGCCATCGGCGCCCGCCGCCACGGCGTAGACCTGGGGAACATCGACGCCCGGACGGGACCCAATGTTGGTGACCGTGAAGCGAACCGTGGGCCGCGCGCCCCCCTGCGCGGTGAAGCCGCCATGGCGGAAGCGGCTGTAGGACAGCCCATGGCCGAAGGGGAACAGTGGCTTGCTCCCCTGGCGCTCATACCAGCGGTAGCCGACGTCGGCGCCCTCGACATAGGGGACGTCGAAGCCCTGGACCCCGCCGGTGATGTCCACGGTGGTGGCGCCGGGCGTGCGCGGCTTGGCCGCCTGCTGGGCCGCCGCCGCCTTGACGTTGGCCAGGCCGGGAACGCGCGGCCGGGGCGCCTGCGCCTCGGTCGCGGGGAAGGTGAGCGGCAGGCGACCACCGGCATCGACCTCGCCGAACAGGACACGGGCGATGGCCTCGCCCCCCTGGTCACCGGGGTACCAGGCCTCCAGCACCGCGCCAACCTTGCCCAGCCAGGGCATCAGCACCGCGCCACCCGTCTCCAGCACCACCGTGGTGCGGGGGTTGGCCGCGGCGACGGCGGCGATCAGGGCGTCCTGGCCATCCGGCAGGGCCGGGCTTTCCAGGTCGATCGCCTCGGTCCGCCATTGCTCGGCGAAAACCAGGACGGCGTCGGCATCCCTCGCCGCGACCGCCGCGGCGGCCGGATCGTGACCGTCCAGGTATGAAACCTGGGCTCCAGGCAAGCGGGCCTTGATGGCCGCCAGGGGGGATGAGCCGTGATAGGTGACCTTGATGAAGCCCAGGTTGGCGGGTCCATTGGGGATGGGCAGGCGCAGCGGCGTGCCGCTGACGGCCTGGACCTGCGAGGATCCGCCACCCGACAGGACGCCGATATCGGCGTGCCCACCGATCACCACCACCCGCTTCAGCGCGGTCGACAGCGGCAACAGCCCGCCCTCATTGCGCAGCAGGACGGCGCCGGCCTCCGCCGCGCGCCTGGCCACCTGGCCATGGGCGGCATAGTCTATGGCTTGCGGCGTCTCGGGCGCCGGCCGGTCGACCAACCCCCGGTCGAACAGCCGCCCCAGGATGCGGCGAACCATGTCGTCCAGCCGGGCCGCCGGAACGGCCCCGCTTTGCACCGCCGCCCGCAGCGGCTCGCCGAAATAAACCTCCTGGTCCAACTCCTGACCGGACTCCTGGTCCAGCCCCGCCAGCGCGGCCTTGGCGGTGGAATGCACCCCGCCCCAGTCGGACATGACCCAGCCGCTGAAACCCCAGTCGCGCTTCAGCACCTGGTTCAGCAGCCAGTCGTTCTCGCACGACCAGTCGCCATTCACCTTGTTATAGGCGCACATGACGGAGTCCGGCTGGCCCCGCTCCATGGCCAGCTGAAAGGCCAGCAGGTCGCTTTCGCGCAAGGCCGGCTCCTCGATCCGCGCATCCAGCACATAACGGCCGCTCTCCTGCGCGTTCAGGGCGAAATGCTTGACGGTGGAGATGATGCCATTGTCCTGCACGCCCCGGATCGCGGCCCCGGCCATCACCCCGGTCAGCCACGTGTCCTCGCCCATGTATTCGAAGTTGCGGCCGTTCCAGGGGTCGCGGGTCAGATTGGCGCCGCCGGCCAACAGGACGTTGAAGCCCTTGGCCCGCGCCTCGGCCCCGATCATGGCGCCCCCCTCATAGGCGATATCGGGGTCGAAGCTGGCGGCGGTGGCCAGGCTGGCGGGCAGCGCCGTGGCCACATCCCCGGGGCGCATGGTGCCGCCGTTGGCCACGCCCAGGCTGGCGTCGCTCTCATAAAGGTCCGGGATGCCCAGGCGGGGCACCCCGGGCACATGGCCGGCGCCGATGCGCTTGTCGTCCGGCCGGCTCTTCCTGAGGATGGAGCCGAAGTTGCCGTGGACCATGCCGATCTTCTCGTCCAGGGTCATCTGGCCCAACACCAGATCGACGCGTCGCGGCGTCGGCAGGGCGGGATCAAGCCACGGCGGCACCTCCCGCGTCTGGCCAGCGCCCGCCGCCAATAGCACCCACAGGCAAACGCCACCCCGCGCCAGCCAAGACCCAGCCGCTTTCCCGCCCATGCCCACTGTCCACCCCATTGTTGGATTTCGCGTCCCAGGTGCCCTAGTGCGAACCCTCAAAGCCCCATGCACAGGTATTTGACCTCCAGATAGTCCTCGAGGCCGTAGCGCGAGCCCTCGCGCCCCAGCCCGGACTGCTTGACGCCGCCAAAGGGCGCCACCTCTGTCGAGATCAAGCCGGTGTTGACGCCGACCATGCCCGCCTCCAGCGCCTCGGCCACGCGCCACACGCGGCCGATGTCGCGGGTGTAGACATAGCTGGCCAGGCCATAGTCGCTGGCGTTGGCCTGGGCGATGGCGTCCGCCTCCTCCTCGAAGCGGACGACGCCGGCCAGCGGGCCGAAGGTCTCCTCCTCCGTCAGGCGCATGCCGGCGGTGACGCCGCACAGCACGGTGGGGGCGAAGTAGGTGCCGCCCAGGCCATGCCGCTCGCCGCCCACCACAACGCGGGCGCCCTTGGCCACGGCGTCAGCGACATGCTCCGCCACCTTGTCGACCGCCGCGCCATCGATCAGGGGCCCGACCTCGACGTCGGGCATGAGCCCGTCCCCCACCCGCAGCCCGGCGACCCGGGCGGCCAGCTTCTCGACGAACCGGTCATGGATGCCGGCCTGCACGTAAAAGCGGTTGGTGCAGACGCAAGTCTGGCCACCATTGCGGAACTTGGACACCACCGCCCCCTCCACCGCCGCATCGACATCGGCGTCGTCGAACACCAGGAAGGGCGCGTTGCCGCCCAACTCCAGCGACATCCGCTTGATGGTGTCGGCCGACTGGCGCATCAGCGCGCGGCCCACCTCGGTGGAACCGGTGAAGCTGATCTTGCGCACCAGGGGATCGGCGGTCAGGGCCCCACCAATGGCGCGGGCGCTGCCGGTGACGACGCTGAACACGCCCGGCGGCACGCCGGCCTCCTCCGCCAGCATGGCCAGCGCCAGGGCGGAAAACGGGGTCTGTGACGCGGGCTTCAGCACCATGGCGCACCCCGCCGCCAGGGCGGGCCCCAGCTTGCGCGTGATCATGGCGGAGGGGAAATTCCAGGGCGTGATGGCCCCGACCACGCCGATGGGCTGCTTCAGGCAGACGATGCGGCGGTTGGCGGCGTGCGATGGGATGACGTCGCCATACGCGCGCTTGCCCTCCTCCGCGAACCATTCGATGAACGCGGCGGCATAGGCGATTTCGCCCCGGGCCTCCGCCAGGGGCTTGCCCTGTTCCCGCGTCAGCAGCTCCGCCAGGGCGTCCTGGTGGACCAGCATCAGATCGTACAGGCGGCGCAGCACCCGGGCGCGGTCATTGGCGGTGCGCGCCGCCCATGCATGGCGCGCCTCTTCCGCCGCCGCCACCGCCCGCGTGGTCTCGGCCGCGCCCATGTCGGGCACGACACCCAGCACCGCCCCGGTGGCGGGATTGGTCACCGACAGCACGCGTCCGCTGTCGGCGTCGCACCAGCGCCCCGCGATGTAGGCCTGCTGCTTCAGGAAACGGTCGTAGGCGACGGGTTCGGTGGTCATGGGCTGCGGCATTCGTCGATCAGGGTGGATCCGGCAGGGTGGATCGGGCCACGCTGCCCCGCGCCCCGGCGTCAGGTCGACGCCGGGCGGGGCCGCTGGCCGCCACGCGGTCAGGGGGCGGCGGGCGTGTGCCCCCGCGATGGGTTCAGGCGGTTGGGTTCAGAAGGGGGTAACGATCTGGCGGACGGCCTTGCCCTCGGCCAGGACGTCCATCAGCTCGTTGATCTTGGACAAGGGGCTGGTCGAGGTCAGCAGTCGATCGACCGGAAGGCGGCCCGCCCGCCAGAGGGCGATGTAGCGCGGGATGTCCCGGGCGGGGATGGAGGAGCCCATATAGCTGCCCATCAGCGTCTTGCCGTCGGCCACCAGCGACACCGCCGGAATGGTCAGCATCTCCGATGGATTGGGCAGGCCCACGGTGACGATACGCCCGCCGCGCCGGGCCGCGGCATAGGCCTGGGCCAGGACGGCGGCCTTGCCCACCGTCTCGATCACCACGTCGGCGGCCGGCAGCGTCGCCGCCTCATCCGGCGCCACGGCCTGGGCGGCGCCCAACTCCAGCGCCAGGGCGCGCTTTTCCGGTGACGGGTCGATGGCCGTGACCGGCTGCGCGCCGGCGGCCAGGGCACCCAGCAGGGCCGCCAGCCCCACCCCGCCCAGACCATAGACGCGCAGGCTTTCGCCCGGGCGCACCTGAGCGGTGTTCATGACGGCGCCCACGCCGGTCAGGACGGCGCAACCAAACAAGGCCGCCACCTCGACCGGCACGTCGGCGTCGATCTTGACCGCCGACCGCCGGTCGACCACCGCATGGGTGGCGAAGGCGGACACGCCCAGATGGTGGTTGATGGGCTCGCCCAGGAAGGACAGCCGCCTGCCACCCCGCATCAGTCGCCCCTCGCCATTGGCGGCGGCGCCGTGCGGGCAGAGATAGCCCTGGCCGGCGGCGCATGCCGGACATTGCCCACAGGACGGGAGGAACACCAGGACCACCCGGTCACCGGCGGCGAAGCCGGTGTCTTCCGGATCCCCGACGGCGACGACCGTGCCCGCCGCCTCATGACCCAAGGCCATGGGCATGGGGCGTGGCCGATCGCCATTGATGACCGACAGGTCGGAATGGCAGATGCCGGCCGCGTCGATGCGCACCAGCAATTCCCCGGGCCGGGGATCGTCCAGCCGCACCGTCTTCACCGCCAGCGGCGTGCTGGCGCCATAAGGCCGCTGGTTGTCGCCGCACCGGGTCAATACCGCCGCCGTGATGTCCATGGGTCGTCCCTCCCTACTGCTTGCCGTTGGCCCTGTCCTTGTGGGAATGCGCCCGCCGCTCAGGCGGGCGGGGCCCACTTGGCCTCGAAGGCCCAGACATCCTCAAAGCCGATCAAGGAACAGAATTCCTTGAAGTTGGCGATGCCCGGCGGATCGCCCTCTCCGCGTTCCTTCAGATCAACCAGGGCCTTTTCCATGGCGGCGGCCGCGACCAGGCTGGTCAAGGACGGATAGATCGCGAAAGCGTAGCCCAGTTCCGCCAGCACCGTCGCGTTGGGCACCGGGGTCAGGCCGCCATTGGCCATGTTGGCCATGACCGGCTTGTCAAAGGCGGCGCAAGCGGTCCGCATCTCCTCCTCGCTGGTCAGCGCCTCGGGGAACAGCACGTCAGCGCCCGCCTTGGAATAAGCCTCCAGGCGGCGCAAGGTGCCATCCAGCCCCTCGCTCTGCCGCGCGTCGGTGCGGGCGATGATCAGGGTGTTCCGCTTGTCGTCGCGGGCATCGCAGGCGACCTTGATCTTCTGGACCATGTCCTCGAGCGGGATCAGGCGCTTATAAGGCGTGTGGCCGCACTTCTTGGGGAATTCCTGGTCTTCCAGCTGGATGGCCGTCACGCCCGCCTGCTCATAGCCGCGCACGGTGTGATGCACGTTCAGCAGCCCGCCATAGCCGGTGTCGGCATCGGCGATCAGGGCGGCCTTGCTGGTCCGGGCGACGGTCGCCATGCGGTCGACCATCTGGGTATAGCTGGCGATGCCGGCATCGGGCAGGCCATAGGCCGACGCCGTCAGCCAATAGCCGGTGCCGTAGATCACGTCGAAGCCGACCTTGTCGGCGATGACGGTGGCGATCATGTCCTGGACGCCGGGCACAACGAAGAACTTACCGGAGGCCAGCTTCTCGCGAAGGATGGGGTTGGGCATTTTTCACAGCACTCTGATCTAGGGTAAGCCCCGCCGCGCCGGGCGCGGCGGGGAATGGGGCGATCACTCGGCGGCGACGGCCGTGGGATGCCACACGGGCTGGCGGGGTGCCGGCAAGCCGGTCTCCGCCTCGCAATTGGCGCGCAGCGTCTCGATGTCCGCGCCGAAGTTGAAGGTGGGCAGGCTGGCGCCACGGGCGGCCCGCATCTGCGCGCGCAGAGCCTCCGTCGCCGCCGCGTCCACCGCGCCGTCGACCAGCACCACGCCGTAGCGGCGGGCGCCGTCCACCGTCACCAGGCCCTGGCGCAGTTCCTTGACCAGCAGGGCGGGGTCACGCTCCAACGGGTCACCCCAACCGCCGCCGCCCCAGGTGATGAAGCGCAGCTGGTCGCCGGCCTCGACCTGGTATTCCTCCAGCTTGTTGCCCAGCACGATCTCGGTGCCATCGGCCTTCACCAGCACCTTGCGCGCCCGGGCACCCGGCTCGCCACCGTTCACGCCCCAAGGGGGAACGAACCAGCGGTCGTCATGGATGGCGATGACGCCCGGCTCCAGGAAGCGGTAGACCATGTTGATGCCGTTGCCCCCGCGGTGCAGGCCCGCCCCGCCACTGTCCGGCACCGTCTCATAGCGCTCGATACGCAGGGGGAAGTACCGCTCCAGGAACTCGTTGGGCACATTGGTGAAGCCCGGCCACAGCGAGTGGCCGTCCGGCCCATCGCCCAGGGGACGGCCGGGGATGCCGCCAAAGCCGATCTGGAACAGCTGGAACCACTTACCCTGCTTGTCCGTGCCGGCGTAGAACAGGTGCGGACTGGAGGAAAAGCCCGCCGCGTTCAGGAACTGCGGCGTCTTCTGCCCCAGCAGGCCGCCCAGGATGTCGAACAGGCGGCCCAAGGCGTGGGTACGCCCCGACAGCGCCGCCGGGAAGCGTGGCTTCAGCAGCGAGCCTTCCGGTATCCGCACCTCGATCAGGTCGTAATAGCCATCGTTGAACAGGATCTGCGGATCGAAAACCATGATCATGTAGATGCCGAAGAACATCTTCATCATGTTTTCGTTCAGGAAGAAATTGATGGACGCAGAGGACTGGGGGTCGGTTCCATCGAAATCCAGGACCACGCGGCCATTCTCACGCCACATGGTGCACTTGATCTTGTAGGGGCCGTAGCCCAGGCCGTCGTCGCAGACATAATCCTGGAAGCTGACCGGTTCCTCGCTGACCGAGGTTTCGATCAGGTGCTGCATGGCCCGGAAGTTACGGTCCAGCAGCATTTCCGTGGCGGAGACATAGATATCGTCGCCGAAACGTTCCGCCATCTCGACCACGCGGCGGGCGGCGACGCGGCAGGAGGCGATCAGCGCGTTCAGGTCGGCCTTGCACCAGGCGGGCGTGCGCACCTGGTGCATCACCAGCTTCACCAGGTCCTCGTTATAGACGCCCTTCTTCCAAATCTTCACCGGAGGGATGCGCACCCCTTCCTGGAAGATGCTGGTGGCGTCGATGGGCATCGACCCCGGGACCATGCCGCCGATGTCGGACTGGTGGCCGAACATCGACGTGTAGGCCAGCAGGCGACCGTCCTTGAACACGGGCAACAGCACCAGCCAGTCATTGCAATGGCTGATGGCGCCGCCGACGGAATAGGGGTCGGACAGGAAGATCATGTCGCCTTCCTCGACCGTGCCGTCGAAGCCGTCGAGGAAGGGCCCGATATAGCTGCCGAACTGGCCGACGATCATGCGGCCCTTATGGTCGGCGATCAACGGGAACGCGTCGCCCTGTTCGCGGATGCCGGGCGACATGGCCGTGCGGACCAACGTGGCGTCCATCTCGATACGGGCGTTGCGCAGCGCGTTCTCGATCACTTCCAGCGTCACCGGATCGACGGTGACCTGGTTGAACGGGGTGGCGTTGGCCTGGATAATGGTTGCGGGCATGGATGCGTTCCCCCTGTCAGGCCGGATTGATGAGGATGTTGCCGACCGCGTCGACCGTGCCGACGCAGCCCAATTCGATGAGCGTCGTGGAGTCCATCTCGATCACGATCGCCGGGCCCGGAACGATGTCGCCGGCCCGCAGCCGGGCGCGATCGTAGATCACCGCCGGCCGCATGGCGCCATCGGCCCACAGCTCATGATCGCGGATCTTGGCCGCCGACGGATCACCGTCGCCTTCCGGCAGGCGATGGGCCTGCAGTTCCAGGATCGGGCCCAGCGCCACGGCGCGCAGGTTCACCAGCTCGTGCGGGCTGTCCATGTTGAAGGTGAACAGCCGGTGGTGTTCCTCGTCGAACCGGGCCGTCACGCCCGCCAGCCCGTCACGCCGCAGGGTCTCGGTGTCGATCGACAACGGCACCTCGAAGGCCTGGCCGTCGTAACGGACGTCCAGCTCGAACTGGGTGGTGATGTCCTGATCGGCGATGCCTTCGGCCGCCAGTTCGGAACGGGTCTGCGCCGCCATCTCCTCCAGCAGGGCCAACACCTCCTCCTGGTTGGTGTCGATGAAGCGGCGGGAGAAGCTGCGGGCCGTTTCGGTGCGCATGCGGGTGGTGGCGTCGCCCAGCGCGCACAGCACGCCGGGGCTGACCGGCGACACGGCGGGCCAGCTGCCCATCAGGCGGGCGACGGCGTTGACATGCAGCGGACCGGCGCCGCCAAAGCCCATCAGGGCGAAGTGGCGGGGGTCATAGCCCTGCTGCACCGAGATCATGCGCAGGGCGCCGAACATGTTCTCGTTGACGATGTCGATGATGCCGCGTGCCGCCTCCATCAGTCCGATGCCCAGCGCGTCGGCGATGGTCTGCACCGCGCGCGTGGCGCCTTCACGGTCCAGCTTGAAGGTGCCGCCCAGCAAGGCTTCGGGCAGGTAGCCCAGCACCACGTTGGCGTCGGTGACGGTCGGCAGGGTGCCGCCCTTGCCATAGGCCACCGGCCCCGGCACGGCGCCGGCCGACTGCGGGCCGACGCGCAGCGCCTTGGTCAGCTCCGGGACATAAGCGATGGAGCCGCCGCCCGCACCCACCGTCTTGACGTCCAGCGAGGAGGCGCGCACCGACAGGTGGCCGACCTCGGTCGTGCGCACGCGCCGGGGTTCCAGGTTCTCGATCAGGGCCACGTCGGTCGAGGTGCCGCCGACGTCCAGGGTCAGGATGTTCTTGATGCCGGCGTTCTTCGCCACCCAAAGGGCGCCGGTCACGCCGCCGGCGGGTCCCGACATCAGCAGGGAAACGGGATGCTCCTCGGACTTTTCCGACGACATCAGGCCGCCGTCCGACCGCAGCAGCGACAGCGAGCCCGCCATGCCGGCATCGCGCAGCTTGGACCGCAGGTTGCGGACGTAGTTGCCGACGATGGGCCGCACCGACGCGTTGGCCACCGTCGTCAACGTGCGCTCATATTCCTGCATCTCGGGCAGGACGACATGGCTGAGGGAGATGGGGACATCCGGCAGGATCTCGGCCGCCAGTTCCGCCACCCGGCGCTCATGCGCGCCGTTGAGATAGGCGTTGATCAGCGACACGGTCAGGGCTTCCACCCCTTGCGCCTTCAGCGTCTCCAGCGCGGCGCGGATGTCCGCGTCGTCGACCGGGCGCACCTCCTCACCTTGCGCGCCGACGCGGCCCTTGATCTCGACCGTGTCCTCCAGCGCCGCCAGCGGCGTGGGCTTGGGCCACACGATCCAGCCCGCCAGGCCGCCCGGCACGAAGCTGCGGGCGATCTGCATGATCTGCCGATAGCCCTCGGTCACGATCAGGCCGACGCGCGCGCCCTTGCCCTCCAACACCGCGTTGGTGGCCACGGTCGTGCCATGAAGGAAGAATTCCACGTCGGCGGGGGTGATACCGGCCTTGGCGCAAACGGCCTCGACACCGCTCAGGATGCCGATGGAACTGTCGCGCGGCGTTGACGGCGTCTTGTGCCGCCAGAAATTCCCGCTGCCCTGATCCAGCAAAAGCAGGTCGGTAAAGGTTCCTCCGACGTCTACACCCAATCGATACGCCATGTCGTCCCCGAACTGTTGTTAGTGCGATGGGGCGCGACCGCGCCGCACCCCTGCCGGATCGGGCAACCGTATTCCCCGCCCCAGCCACCCGGCGCGGACCAAGCGTCCCCCTGTCCACTCTGCGGTTTTCAGAAGGAACGATGATCCCGGGCGGACGGCTTTTGCGGTCAACTGTGCCCTGCGTGAACGGCGCCCTCGCGACAGGGCGGCGCGGCCGCCCCGACGATGGACACCAGCCCCTTCCCGACCGGTCCGCCCGCAAGCGGACGATATCCCTTAGGAAGGGGTTGATAAAGAGTATATCATTATGCCATTTGATGGAACACAGATTAGCTAGGGGCAGGGACACCACCCGCATGGGATCGACACTGGTTGAGAAGCTGTGGTCGCGGCATCGCGTCGCCGACCTGGGGGACGGCACGGATCTGCTCTATGTCGATCGTGTCCTGCTGCACGAGCGCACGGGTTCCATCGCCCTGAAGGAACTGGCGGAGAAGGGCCGGGCGGTACGCCACCCCGGCCGCGCCTTCGTTTGCATGGATCATATCGTCGACACCCGCCCCGGCCGGGGCGATGAGACGGTCATGCCCGGCGGCACCGCCTTCATCCGGGAGACGCGGGCCGCCGCCACCGCCGCCGGCATCCATGTTTTCGATATCGGTCACGACAACCAGGGCATCGTCCATGTCGTGTCACCGGAGCAGGGCATCGCCCTGCCGGGCCTGACCCTGGTCTGCCCCGACAGCCACACCTGCACCCAGGGCGGCCTGGGCGCGTTGGCCTGGGGCATCGGCTCCAGCGAAGCCGCGCACGCGCTGGCGACCCAAACCCTGGTGGTGCGGCGCCCGCGCCAGATGCGGGTGCGGTTCGAGGGCACGCCAGGCCCCGGGGTAAGCCCCAAGGACATGATCCTGCATCTGATCGCCACGCACGGCGCCGATGGCGGCGCCGGCCATGCGGTGGAATTCTGCGGCCCGGCCGTCACCGCCCTGCCGGTCGAAGGGCGCATGACCCTGTGCAACATGGCGGTGGAGTTCGCCGCCTGGACCGGCCTGTGCGCGCCGGACGCCAAGACCATCGCCTGGATCGAAGGCCGCCCGCACGCCCCGAAAGAGGACGCTTGGGTGGCCGCGGTCGCGGATTGGGCCGACCTGCATAGCGACGCCGACGCGGTGTTCGACCGTGAGATCGTCATCGACTGCGCCGACATCGCCCCCTACGTCACCTGGGGCACCAGCCCGCAACACGCCGTCCCCATCACCGGCCAGGTGCCGGCGCTGGATGAGGCGCGCGACGCCACGGCGGCGGCGGCCTGGCAGCGGGCCTTGTCCTACATGGGCCTGAACCCCGGCCAGCCGCTGGCCGGCCTGCCCATCGATGGCGCCTTCATCGGCAGTTGCACCAACAGCCGCCTTTCCGACCTGCGCGCGGCGGCCGAGGTGTTGCGCGGCCGCAAGGTCGCCCCCGGCGTGCGCGCCATCTGCGTGCCCGGATCCATGCGGGTCAAGGCGGCGGCGGAGGCTGAAGGCCTGCACACCATTTTTCTGGACGCCGGATTCGAGTGGCGAGAAAGCGGCTGCTCCATGTGCTTCTTCGCCGGCGGTGAACATTTCGGCCAGTCGGAACGGGTGGTGACCACCACCAACCGCAATTTCGAGAACCGGCAGGGACCGGGCACCCGCTCCCACCTCGCCAGTCCGGCGACCGTGGCGGCGTCCGCCATCGCCGGACGCCTGGCGGACGCCCGCGGCCACACGACGCCGGCACCGACGGGAGGGGTGTGACGCCATGGAAAAATTCATCCGCCTGACCGGTGTCGCCGCCCCCCTGCCCCGCCCCAACATCGACACCGACGCCATCATCCCCTCGCGGGAGATGAAGCGGGTGTCCAAGGAGGGGCTGGGCGAAGGCCTGTTCGCCGACTGGCGCTACAGCGACGTGGCGGCCCGCGTCCCCAACCCGGATTTCGTCCTGAACCGCCCGCCGTTCGACCGCGCGCCCATCCTCATCGGCGGCGCCAATTTCGGCTGTGGTTCCTCGCGGGAACATGCCGTATGGGCCTTGAAGGACTATGGCGTCCGCTGCGTCATCGCGCCGTCGTTCGGCGCGATCTTCCAGGGCAACTGCGTGCGTAACGGCATCCTGCCCCTGGTGCTGGCCGAAGGACATGTCACCGCCCTGGCCGCCGCCGCCGACCATCGGCCGCTGACCATCGACCTTGACGCGCTGACCGTGACCTTGCCGTCCGGCGACGCGCTGACCTTCACCATACCGCCGGCGGACCGGCAAATGCTGCTGGAGGGCCTGGACCCGATCGGCGTCACGCTGAAGCGGCTGCCCGCCATCATCGCCTTCGAGGCGGATCATTTGAGCCGCCATTCCTGGATTTGATCATGCCGAGGTTCTTCCATGTCCAATGAAGCGGACGAACATGCCGCCCCGCCGCTGGCGGGCCTGAAAGTCGTCGAATTCACCCATATGGTGATGGGGCCAGCCGTCGGCCTGGTGCTGGGCGACCTGGGCGCGGACGTCGTCAAGGTCGAGCCGCTGGCCGGCGACAACACCCGCCGCCTGATGGGGTCGGGTGCCGGCTATTTCCCCATGTACAACCGCAACAAGCGGAGCATCTGCCTGGACCTGAAATCACCGGAAGGCCGCGAGGCGGCGTTGCGGCTGATCGACGAGGCCGATGTCCTGATTGAGAATTTCCGGCCGGGCGCGATGGATGCCCTGGGCTTTGGCGAGGCGGCCATGGCGGCCCGCAACCCCGGTCTGGTCTACTGCTCGGCCAAGGGCTTCCTGTCCGGCCCCTATGAACATCGCGCCGCCCTGGACGAGGTGGCGCAGATGATGGGGGGGCTGGCCTATATGACGGGCCCGCCCGGCCGGCCCCTGCGCGCCGGTTCCTCGGTCATCGACGTCATGGGGGGGCTGTTCGGGGTCATCGGCGTGCTGGCGGCGCTGATCCAGCGCGGCACGCTGGGGCGTGGCCAGTCGGTGAAAAGCGCCCTGTTTGAGAACTGCGTCTTCATGGTTGGCCAACACATGGCGCAGAAGGTGGTGACGGGCGTCGCCCCCCGCCCCATGCCGGTGCGCATTTCCGCCTGGGCCATCTATGACCTGTTCACCACCCGCGACGGGGAGCAGGTCTTCGTCGGCGTCGTGACCGATGGCCAGTGGCAGGCCTTCTGCAAATCCTTCGGCCTTGAGGACCTGCTGGCCGACGAGACGCTGGCGCGCAACACTGGCCGGGTCCAGGCGCGCGAGCAGTTGATCCCCCGCGTGCAGGCCCTGTTCGCCGACATCGACAAGGCCGAGCTGCTGCGCCGGCTGGAGGCCATCGGCCTGCCCTTCGCCCCCATCAACCGGCCGGAAGACCTGTTCGACGATCCGCACCTGAATGCCGCCGGCGGCCTGCTGGACCTGACCCTGCCCGATGACCGGCCCATCCGCCTGCCGGCCCTGCCGGTCGAACTGGACGGCCATCGCCCCGGCCTGGTGCGTGACCTGGCCAAGCCAGGCCAACACACGCGCGAAGTCCTGGCCCAACTGGGCTATGGCGAGGCCGAGATCGCCGACCTGGTGGCGCGCGGCCTGGCCGCGGGCTGACCCCGAACCGAAACGAAGGAGGATGACGATGAGCGGCACGGCCATCGAGATTTCCGAGGTGGGGCCCCGCGACGGCTTGCAAAGCATCAGCGCCATCATGCCCACCGAGGCGAAAAAGGCGTGGATCGCCGCTGAAGCCGCGGCCGGCGTGCGCGAGATCGAGGTGGGGTCGTTCGTCCCCGCCAAGATCCTGCCGCAACTGGCCGACACCGCCGAGATCGTGGCATACGCCCGCACCATCCCGGGGCTGACGGTCGCGGTGCTGGTTCCCAACCTGAAAGGCGCGCAGGCGGCGGTGGCCGCCGGCGCGCACAAGATCACCATCCCGCTGTCGGTCAGTGAGACCCACAGCCTGCGCAACGTGCGGCGCACGCACGCGCAGATGCTGGAGGAAACGGCGGCGATCGCCGCCCTGATCCGGGACCTGCCCGCCGAAAGCCGGCCCAAGCTGGAGGGCGGCCTGTCAACGGCCTTCGGCTGCACGCTGGAGGGCATCGTGCCCGAGGCCAAGGTCTTGGCCCTGGCCGAAGCCCTGATGGACGCGGGTTGTGATGAGGTCGGCCTGTCCGACACGACGGGCTATGCCAATCCGGCACAGGTGCGGCGCTTGATCCGGGCGGTGCGCGGCGTGGTAGGCGATGCCGCGTGCGCCGGCGTGCACCTGCACAACACCCGCGGCCTGGGCCTGGCCAACGCGCTGGCCGCGCTGGAGGAGGGAATCACCACCTTGGACAGTTCCCTGGGCGGGATCGGCGGCTGCCCCTTCGCCCCGGGCGCGTCCGGCAACATCGTCACCGAGGACCTCGCCTTCATGCTGGCGGCCATGGGCTTCGACACCGGCATAGACCTGGAGCGTCTGCTGGCGGTGCGCCAGGTGGTGCGGGCCGCCCTGCCGGATGTGGAGCTTTATGGCTTCGTGCCCGATGCCGGCCTGCCGAAGGGATATGTCCCAGGGTGCGCTTACGGCACCGTGTCCCCCCACGAGGCCGGGACCGATGGCGCGTCGGGCCCGGTGGCGCCGTAAGCGGCAGGGCGCCGCCCCGGCATGGGGCGGCGCCCTTTCCTCATCCGCGCGGGGCAGCTTGGTCAGCGCGCCAGTTCGTCGGCGATGTCCTCGCTGCTGCTGTCCTGGGCGGTCAACGCCTCCTCCTCCTGCTGAACGACGCGCAGCACCCGGGCCAGGAACTCCTGTTGCCACAGGCCGCGTTCCGCCGCCGCCAGCTTGGTGGGCGCGAACGCCTCGATCTCGTCCGGCGTGACCACACCCTTGGAGGCCAGCAGGCGCTCCAGCGTGTCGAGGCGCAGGCGCGCCACCGACAGCTCGCTGGCAAGCGCCATGCTGATGCACAGCAGGCGCTCGTTTTCCCGGCTTTCCAGGAAGCGGGGGCGCTTGCCCGTCGGCTTGGCCGACGCGTGGGCCAGGGCTTCTTGAATGGACATCACACCACCTCCTTACGGGCGCCAACGACATGCCAGGCCGCCTTGCGGCCGTAATCCTCGCCCTTCTCCTCGGCCACGGCGGGGAACAGCGTGGTATCCACCACCGCCATGACCCCGCCATGCAGGATGGTTTCGGCAGGGAATCCCGCCTCCGTCATCCAGGCGTCGAGGTCGATCTCGTGCATCTTGGTCCAGAAGGGCTCGGCGTTATAGAACGCGTCCCAATCGCGCATCGCCTGCTCGAACAAGGGCATGGTGGGCGCGTATTGCGGCTGCTCGACATGCAGGACGAAGCCGCCGGGCGCCAGCAAGCGGAAGGATTCGGCGAAGATCCGCTTCATGGAGGCGTAACTGGTTTCGTGCAAGAACATCGTCGACTGCACCCAGTCGAAACTGGCGTCGGCGAACTGCGGCAGGCTCTCCACATTGGCCTGGACGAAACGGATGTTGTCCACCCCCAGGCTCTTGGCGCGGGCGAGGCCGTAGCGCAGCATGGGCGCGCCGACGTCAACCGCCACCACCTCGGCATCCGGGAAGGCCTGGGCGATGGGAACGGCGTTGTGGCCGAGGCCACAGCCGATGTCCAGGATGCGCTTGGGCTTGAAGTCCGGCAGGTTGGTCTTGACCCACTGCACCACCGCCTGGCCGCCGCCATCGTTGTAACGGCCCAGCATGCCGCCGGTGGTGGCGAACAGGCCGGAGTCGTAGTTCGCGGCGTTGGCCACGTCGCCGGCGCCATATTCCGTGTGGTAGCTGCCCGGCATGCAGTGATGGTCGATGGCGGCGATGTAGCGCGGCAGCGTCATGGCCGGATCCAGGACCAGGCGGTCCTGGTCGTCCCCGATCAGCGCCTTGGCGCGATCGGCCAGGGCCTCACGCTGGCGCAGGGTGGCCCACCGGCCCGCCTGCTGCCGGATCTCCATGGTGGAACGCCGCAGCGCCGACCACAGCCGCCAATAGGGATCCTTGGTCAGGGCGCGGCGCACCTCGTGCCGGTCCTTGAAATCGCGCCCGTGCTCGGTCTTGAAGGCCGGCGCCACGCGGCTGTCGAACGCGCTCTTCACACCGGGCAGCACCCGCGCCGCCAGATGGCGGTTCATCTGCGCCAGGAAATTGAACCGTTCGACCTCGTCATGCGTCAGCTCGGGGAAAATGCCGTGCCGGCCGACCACGCGGTAATCCGGGGGGCCGTCATAGGCCGCCTGGGCCGCGCCATCGGAAACTGGTTTGCCTGATCCGTCCATTCATCGCCTCCACGAAGCCTGCGGACACCCGGGGGTGCGCCCCTGTCGGCGCCCTGTCGTCGCCATCCCGTTCACGGCGGGCCTGCCGCCCTTCGAAATTGGTCGGGGAGATCGGGAGCCGCCTGCCCAAAGGTAGGCCCGCAGCCCGCCGCCGCCCCCACATCCAGTTGTCCTTCGACACAAATCAAAGTGGTTGGGCAAGGGGGTTGGTGTACCCACAATCCGCGTTTGTGCGGATTTTACTGCCGGTGATTGGACCGAGGCCCGCCCCGCTTCCGAATATGTCTGGACATATGGGGGTCGCCCCCACCGGCCGCCGCCGGGAAACCCGGCACCCGACGATGGGGGTGCCCGATAACAGGGTATAGGCACGTCATGGAATTGCTTGGAATGTATCTGGATGAGCATTTGCTGCTGCGATGGCTGCACATCATCGCCATGGCCTATTGGCTGGGTGGCGAGTGGGGGGTGTTCAACGCCGCGCGCAACATCACGAACCCCAGCCTGACGCTGGCGGAACGGCGCCGTCACATGGAGACGGCCTATCGCATCGACATCCTGCCGCGCACGGGCATCATCCTGCTGCTGCCCCTGGGCCTGCACATGGGGCACAACCTGGGCACCCAGCCGCTGGGCGGCCCCTGGCTGGTGGGCATGTGGATTTTCGTCGCCGTCTGGGTGGGGCTGGCGCTGACGGCCTTCTTCAAGCGGGGCACCGACCTCGGCATTCGCCTGACCAAGGCGGACGAGGCCATTCGCTACGTCGTCATTCCGGCCCTGTTCCTGACGGGCGTCTACAGCCTGGTCACCGGCGGCCCCTTCAGCGCCCACTGGTACGCGGCCAAAGCCACCTTGTTCTCCGGCCTGCTGGTCATCGGCCTGATCCTGCGTTACGTCATGCGCGACTGGGTCATCGCCTTCCGCAAGCTGGCGGCCGAGGGCTCCACGCCTGAGCTGGAGGACCGCCTGGCGTCGCTCATGGCATTCTCCCGCAAGCTGGCTTACTTCTACTGGGCCGGCATCATCACCATGGCCTTCCTGGGCACGGTGAAGCCGTTCTGACATGGGCGCCCATGGAACTGCGTGACCTTGAGTATTTCCTGGCTGTGGCGGAATCCGGCAGCTTCACCCTGGCCGCCCAGCAACGCGGCCTCAGCCAGCAGGCTTTGTCCAAATCGCTGGCGCGGTTGGAGGGGGAACTGGGGGTTCCCTTGCTGGAGCGCACGCCCAAGGGCGTGTTGCTGACCGGGATGGGGGAGGCGCTGCGCATCCGGGCCCAGACGGTGCTGGCGGAAGTCTCGCACTTCCGCCGCGACGTCGACGTGGCGCTGGGGCGCAGCACCAGCCAACTGGCCTTGGCGTTGAGCCCGGTCGCGTCCGCTGGCGTCGGCCGCAACGCCGTGATCCGGTTGCAACAGCGCTATCCGCGTCTGAACCTGCGGATCGAGGGCGGACTGGCGCCACAGTTCGTCCGCCTGTTGCTGGCGGGCGAAATCGACCTGGCGGTGACCACCGGTGGCGGTGATGTCGATCCGCAAATCATGGTCACGGCCCTGGGCGATGAGCGCTGGCTGGTGGTGGGCCGGCGGGGCAACCCGATGCTGACGCGGGCCCGGTCCATCGCCGACCTGGGTGGCGCCGATTGGATTTTCGGCAAGTTGCCGGAAGGCCTTGGCCAACCAGTGGACGAGCATTTCCTGGCCGCTGGCGTCCCCCCCATCCAGCCCCGTATCATCACCACATCGCTGCCCTTCGCCATATCGGTGTTGGAGGCGACCGACATGCTGGCCATCCTTCCCCGGTCCATGGTCGTGGCGGCCCCCGGCCTGATGGGGCGCGACCTGGCCCAAGGCGGCTGGACCACCCCCTTGATCGCCATGCGGCGCCGACGGGCCGTGTCCTCGGCGGCGGCAACCGATCTGATCGCCATCCTGCAGGAGGAAGCCCGGCGGGCCGGCGGCGACATAGAATGAGCGGACGCTGGTGAACACCTTGAAGCGCAGGCCGGTCGGAACGGCCCCCCGCTACCGTCAGATCGCCCAGATTCTGCGCGCCGCCATCGGCAACGGCACCTACAAGGTGGGTGACCTGCTGCCCGGCGAGATCGAACTGTGCGCCCTCTACGACATCTCCCGCCACACCGCGCGTGACGCCCTGCGCCTGCTGACGGACGAAGGCCTGGTGGTGCGCCGACGCCGGGCCGGCACCATGGTGACCGCGCCGCCGGGCCCAGCCACGTTCGTGCAGCCCTTGGGGGGATTCGAGGACCTGTTGCAGTACGCGGGCGAGGCGCGGCTGAGAATCATCTATTACGGTCCGGCGCCGGCCGACGGCCTGGCCCAGACCCTGGATCTGCTGCCCGATGACTGGCGCGAGCTGCGCGGCTACCGGGGAAAGGGCGCCCAAACCGTGGGCCTGACCCGCATGCTGATCCGCAAGGATTGCGCCCCGACGGGGAGCGACATCGACGGCGCCAGCTCGGTCGCCGGGGCGATCGAGGCGCGCTTCGGCGTGGTGGCCAGCCGGGTGGACCAGCGCATCAGCGCGCTGACATTGTCGTCCCTGCTGGCGCAGTTGCTGGGCGCGCCGGAAGGCAGCGCCGCCCTGCACACCCAGCGCCAATACCGCGACGCGACGGGGCGGCTTTACCTGGCGACGGAAACCGTCCATCCCGCAGATCGTTTCGCCTACGTCACAAGCTACACCCGCGAGCGGCCCGACATCGACCGATAACACCGGCATCGTCGTTTCAGGGTTGAGTCGGGGCCGCTCATGCCTTAGAAAGGCATAAAGATATACCAATAAAGAACCAGGTCAGAAAGGGACGGCAGCATGCGCTTTGAGCCAACGATGGTGCGCGAGCGGAAGACCGCGCGCGAGATTTTCGAGGAGGTCAGGGCCAACCCCGTGCGCGCCAAGTTCGGCTTTGGCCAGCGGCTGGCCATCGTCAACGTCGACTTCCAGCAGGCCTATACCCGCCCGGATCTGTTCCCCAAGACCGCCTATGTCACCGATCCCGACCAGATCGCCCACGTGAACCGCATCAGCGCCGCGGCGCGCGCCGCCGGCTTCCCCGTCGTCTGGACACGGGTGGCCTACAAGGCCGATGGCGGCGACGCCGGGGTCTGGGGCACGCGGACCAACACGCCGGACAGCCTGCAGAACATCCGCCGCGACAGCGATCGGCATGCCTTCGATCCGCGTGTGGAAATCGATACGGCGGTGGACCTGGTCTATGACAAGCGTATGCCGTCGGCCTTTTTTGAAAGCCCGCTCGCCAGCTATCTGGTTTGGCACAAGATCGACACCGTGGTGGTGACCGGCGGCAGCACGTCCGGCTGCGTGCGCGCAACGGCGGTGGACAGCCTGTCCCATGGCTACCGGACCATCGTTCCGGAGGAATGCGTGGCCGACAAGCACGAATCCTATCACTTCGCTAACCTGACCGACCTGCTGCTGAAATACGCCGACGTGGTCAAGGCGGCCGAGGTCGACGCCCACCTGGCGGCATTGCGGGGCTGAGGCCCTTTCCCCCATCCCAAGAAACCGGGAGCCCATCCATGCACGGCGATCCCAACCTTTACGATTTCTGGCCCTACCGCGACCGGCCCAAGATCACCTGGCCGGGCGGCAAGAAGGTGGCCTTCTGGGTGGCGCCCAACATCGAGTTTTACGAGCTGGACCCACCCGGCAACCCATCCCGCAAGCCCTGGGGTCGCCCCCACCCGGATGTCGTGCCCTATTCCGCCCGCGACTGGGGCAACCGGGTGGGCCACTGGCGCATAATGGACGTGATGGACGAATGCGGCGTGCGCGGCAGCGTCAGCCTGTCGGTCGCCATGCTGGACCATCATCCCGAAATCATCCGCGCCTGCGTCGACCGGGATTGGGAGTTCTTCAGCCACGGCATCTACAACACCCGCTATTCCTACGGCATGACCGAGGCGCAGGAACGGGCGGTGATCGAGGACAGCATCAAATCGGTGCGGGACGCGACCGGGCAGCGCATCCGCGGCTACCTCGCCCCGGCCCTGACGCACACCGAGCGGACGCTGGATCTGCTGGCCGAATACGACTTCTGGTACAGCTGCGACCTGTTCCAGGACGACCAGCCACAGCCGCTGAAGGTCAAGGGCGACAAGCGGCTGATCTCCATGCCCTACAGCCTGGAGGTCAACGACGTCATCACCTATGGCGTCTATCACCAGAGCCCGCGCGCCTACGCGGACACCCTGATGCGCCACTTCGACCAGTTGCTGGAAGAAGGGGCGGAGACCGGCACGGTCATGTGCATCCCGTTGCACGCCTACCTGGTGAGCCACCCGCACCGCATCGGACCCTTCCGCGACGCCCTGCGTTATATCACCGGCCACCGGGACGACGTGTGGGTCACGACGGCCAAGGACATCGCCGAATTCTACCTGGCCAACCATTACGACCAGACGCTGGCCGACATCCAGGCGCGCGGCTGCGCCCGCGCCGGCACCGGTTTCAACCCCGCGCCCGCCGAATCGGCCGAGGGGGCCCGCTGATGAGCATCCTTCCCGACAGCTACCTGACCTATCCGCACCGTCATGCCGGGCCGGATCATGGTCATTACCCTGCGGCGCCCTTGCCCGGGCGCCCGCCCATCCGGCTGCCCGGCGACCTGTCCCTGGGACTCTGGGTCGTCGTGCCGCTGGAATTCTTCCCCCTCAATCCCTCGGGCCAGCCCTTCAAGGCGCCGGGGGCCATGCAGACGCCCTATCCGGACCTGCGGCATTACACCACCCGCGACTATGGCAACCGCGTCGGCGCCTACCGGCTGCTGAAACTGTTCGGCAAGCTGGGCCTGAAGGTCACCTTCGCCGTCCAAGGCGCTGTGGCGGAGCGCTATCCCGCGCTGGTGCGCGACGTGGTGGCGGATGGCCATGACATCTGCGCCCACGGCTGGGACACCGACAGCCTGCACCATTCCGCCCTCACGGCGGAACGCGAGCAGCACTACATCCAGCGTACCCTGGAGGCGGTGACAGCGGTGACGGGTCAGCGCCCTGACGGCTGGATCAGCCCGGCGCGGGCGGAAGGCTTCCAGACGCCGGCACGCCTGGCCGCCGCCGGGATCCGCTGGTTCGCCGACTGGGCCCATGACGATCTGCCGACGGCTTTCCATACCGAGGCGGGCGATCTCACGGCCCTGCCCCTCTCCAACGAGTTGGACGACTGGCAGATTCTGATCGCCCATGCCCGGCCCGAGCAGGAACTGGTGGCGCAGGTGTCGGACGCGGCGGATTGGCTGCTGGCCGAAGCGCGCGCCCAATCCAGCCCGCGCCTGCTGACCCTGACCGTCCGGCCTTATGTCTGCGGATTGCCCTATCGCGTCAAGGCGCTGGAGGATAGCCTGAGGGGTGTGCTGACGAGGCCCGGCTGCGGCGGCGTGCGCCCCGGCGATCTAACCAGTGGTTGAGGGTTGAAACCGGCGCGGGTCGTGCTTGCACCCGCGCCGTTTGCCCCCTAGCCTTCCACAGCCATAAGAACTTCGCCACCGAACCGCATCCGATAGGATTCATGGACCATTCCGCACACGACACGGGACTGAACCCCGACCAGCTGGATCACACGGCGCCCACGCCGCTGTATCACCAGATCTACCTCGTCCTGCGCGAGAAGATCCGCAATGGCGAGTTCCCGCCCAACTCCGTCATGCCGGGGGAACAGGAGCTGGCCAAGCTGTTCAACGTGTCGCGCATCACGGTGAAGCGATCGCTGAATGAGCTTGCGGCCCATGACCTGGTCACCCGGCATCGCGGACGCGGCACGGTTGTGACGGCGTCGGCCACCCTGCCCCAGGTGCACGGCAGTTTCGATAACCTGATCGAGAGCCTGAAAACCCTGGGCCTGGAAACCGAGGTCGAGGTGCTGGACGTGGCGGAACTGCCGGCGCCCCCCGCCGTGGCCGGCCTGCTGGACATCGACGCGGGAACCCCGGTACAGCGGGTGGCGCGCCTGCGCAAACTGTCGGGCGAGCCGTTTTCCCACATCGTCCAGTACATGCCCTTGGATGTCGCCGCCCGCATCAGCCGGGCTGACATGGAGACGGTGCCGACGCTGGTGTCGCTGGAGCGCGCGGGCTTCGCGCCGCATGAGGCCGAACAGTGGATTACGGCCGTCGGCGCCGAGCCGCCGGTGGCGACGGCCCTGGAAATGGCGCCGGGCGCGCCGGTGCTGCGCGTGGAGCGGGTGGTGCGGGATAAAAGCGGTCGTGGCGTGCAGATCATCCACGCCAATTATCGCCCCGACCGGTTCAAATACCACATGCGGTCGGGCCGCAAGGCCATCGGCGGCTGGAAGTCAGAGGGGTGACCGCCCCCGCCACTGCCGGCGGGGGCGTCATCGACCTCAGTGCGGCTCCTCGCCGCCCGAAACGTTCATGCTTTCAGCGGTGATGTAGACGGCTTCATCGGAGCACAGGAAGGCGACGGCGTTGGCGGTGTCCTGGGGCAGGCCTGGCCGCCCCATCGGGATGCGGCCCTTCATCGCCTCCAGATACTGCTCCATCGTCAGGCCGAGTTGCTTGGAGAAATACTCGTTCTGCCAGGCGCCCAAACCGGTGGTCACATGGTTGGGGCAGACATTGTTGACAGTGATGCCGTGCCGTCCCAGCTCGATGGCGGCCGACCGCACCAGCCCGACCAGACCGTGCTTGGATGAGCAATAGGCGGCCGCGAACGGAAAGCCGGACTTCGCCGCCTGGCTGGCGATGTTGATCACGCGCCCGCCCCGCCCGGCCGGCGCCATCACTTCCGCCGCCGCCTTCAGGCCGTTGAAACAGCCCGTCAGGTTGACATCGATGACCGCCTGCCATTCCGACACGTCGGTCTCCAGCAGCGGCTTCATCAAATAGCCGATGCCGGCGTTGTTGATCCAGAAGTCCAGGCCGCCCAGGCGCTCCACCGCGAAGGTGGCCAGGGCGCGCATCTGGTCCATGTCCCGCACGTCGCAGATGAAGGTTTCGATGCGGGCGCCGGTGTCGGCGGCGATGTCCGCCGCCACGGCCTGAAGTTCGGAAACGGCACCGATCATGCCGTCCGGCGTCGCCGCGTCGGCCGCACGGCCGATATCCGACAGGATGACGGCGGCGCCATCGGCGGCCAGCCGCCGGGCGATCGCCTCGCCCAGTCCCTTGCGGCGCCCGGCGCCGGTGACGACCGCGACCTTGCCGGCGAAGCGGCCCTGCCCTTGGTGTTGCATTCCCTCGCTCTCCCTTTCCTCAATGCCCTCAAGTGGCGGCAAGCAACCGGGCGGCGGCGTCCCCCGCCACCCGTCCCAGCGTCACGGCCATGCAAAGCCCGGCCCCCGGCAGATAGCCTGAGGGACCGGGGCCGCCGATGCTGCGGGCCGCCCCGCCGCCCGCGAACAGGTTGGGCAGGGACCCGCCCGACGCCCGCTGCACCCGGGCATCGGCGTCAACCACCAAACCGCCCTGGGTATGGAACAGGGCGCCGGTCACACGGATGGCATAGTAGGGCGGCGCCAGGACGGGGCCGGTGAAGCGCCGGCCGAACGCGTCCACCCCGCCATCGGCGATATGGGTCGCCACCTGCGCCAACGTCGCGGACAGGCCGGCCGGCTCTATGCCCGCCAACGCCGCCAGGGCCGCGACGCCATCCGCCTGGCGGACGCCCCCCGCCTCGCGCAGCGCCACATATTGCGGCAGGCTGGCGCAGCTTTCATGGATGCGCTGGTCATAGATCACCCAGGCCAAACCGTCGGGCTGGGCGATGACGCGGGCGCCAGCGCCCGACACGTCCTCAAGCTCGTGCGCGAAGCGCGCGCCCAGACGGTTAACCTGGATCCCACCCTCGATCAGGAAACGCGGGTTGACGTCGATGGCGGCCGGGGAGGCGAGCAGGCCCAGCCCCTGATAGGCATCCATATCCGCCAGCGCCGCGCCCAGGGCCTGGCCCCAGGCGATGCCTTCACCCTGGTTGCCTTCCCACCCGAAATAGGGGGCATCGGCCATGGTGGGGATGAACCGGCGCACCATGGCGGCGTTGCCGCCGAAACCACAGGTCGCCAAAATCAAGGCCTGGCAACCGATGTCCTCGACACTGCCGTCAGGCCGACCCAGGCGCACGCCCGTCACCCGTTCGCCATCGGCATGGATGTCGGTCACGTGGGCGCTGGTCAGGATGTCGACCCCGGCGGCCTGGCAGGCCGATAGCAGACGTTGCATGAGATCCTGCCCGGTCCGGCCAGGCGTGACGTGCATGCGCATCACGCTATGGCCGAAGGCGGGCTTCCACCCCGTCTCCAACAGCAGCGGCACCCCGTGCTTTTGCGACAGCCAGTCCAGCGTGGGCCCGGAACGGGCCCCCACCAACCGGGCCAACAGCGGGTCGGCGTGGCCGCCCGTCTTGGCCATGACGTCGTCAAAAAAACGGTCGGCGCCGTCGTCGACGCCATGGCGGCGCTGTTCCGCCGACCCTGAGGCGCACAAGGCGCCCAGCGACATCGACGTGCTACCCTGGGGCAGGGCGTCCCGCTCCACCACCACCACGTCGACACCGGCATCCCGCGCCGCCAGGGCCGCCACCAGCCCACAGGCGCCGCCGCCGATGACCAGCAGGGGGACAGTGACCTCAAAAGGTGTGTCGCGACCCGAGATAATTGACATGCTAAAGCCCGCCCACCGATATTGTTATTGGTATAATGGCATACTATTATTCCTTTTCAAGGATCATGAACATCCGCCCTTGATTGGAGACCGTCCCGTGCCGAACGCCGCCGAGCTGCTGATCGACCACGCCTTGGCGCTGAGCTGGGAACAGCTTCCGGCCAGCACCCGCACCGCCGCCGCGACCTTCCTGCATGACAGCGTGGTGGTGGGCGTCGCGGGCCGCAAGGCGCCCTTCGCCAACGAGGTGCTGTCGGCCACGCTGGCCTGGGGGCAAGCGGGGGGGCAGGAGGGCGGGCGGGGCGGCCATGTGCTGGGACGGCCCGATCTGCGCCTGCCCGCACCCAGCGCCGCGTTCCTGAACGCGTTCCAGATCCATTCCCAGGAATTCGACTGCGTGCATGAGCCGGCGGTGGTCCACCCCATGGCGACCATCCTTTCGGCGGTGCTGGCCGAAACCGACCGCAGCGGCCCCTATGACGGCGAAAATCTGCTGACGGCGCTGGTCGCCGGCGTGGACGTCGCTGCCGGTCTGGGCGTCGCCGCCACCTCCCCCGTCAAGTTCTTCCGCCCGGCCACCGCTGGCATCTTCGGTTGCGTGGCCGCCTTGGCGCGGCTGAAGGGGATGTCCCGTCGCGCGGCGCTGGATGCCATGGGGCTGGCCCTGGCCTGCGCGTCGGGCACCATGCAGGCGCATGTGGAGGGCAAGGCCACCCTGCCCCTGCAGATCGCCGGCGCGGCGCGGTCGGCGATCCAGGCGATCGACCTGGCGGTCGCCGGCCTGCCCGGACCGGATGGGTCCATCGACGGGCCGTTCGGCTATCTGACCCTGTTTGAGGACAAGCACGACATCCGGCGCCTGATCGATGGCTTGGCCGGGCCACACCGTATCGAACAGGTCAGCTGGAAGCCATTCCCCACCGGCCGCGCCGCCCATGGCGCCATCGTCGCGACCCAGCAGCTGATGCACCAGCACGGGATGCACGCCCTGAATCTGGAAAAGCTGGTCTATCGCGCCCCGCCCTTGATCGCCCGCCTCGTCGGACGGCCGATCATCCCGGACATGACCCCGGCCTATGCCCGCCTGTGTTTCCCCTATCTGGGCGCCGTGGTCCTGACGCGGGGAACGATAGACCTGGCCGATTTCACGCCTGAACGGCTGCGCGATCCGACGATCGCCCAGTTGGCGGCCCGGATCAGCGTGGAAAGCGATGGCAACCCGGACCCCGCAGCCTTCGTTCCGGCCCGGGCCGCAGCGCTGCTGGCCGATGGCCAGGTCCTGTCCAAGGACGTGACCGTGCAGTTCGGGGCGCCGGAATGGCCGCTGACGCGGGATGAGCATATGGAAAAGGCCCGCCGCTGCTTGGCCTTCGCCGGGATGGAGTCGACGCACCAGCGCTTGGCCGACACCTGCCTGACCCTGGCGAATGCCGAGGATGCCGGCGGCGCCCTGTGGGCCGCCCTGGCGGGCTGACGGGACGCCCGGCCGGCGTCGTGAGGCGCCGGCCGGGCGTGTCGGCCGGGTGTCAGCCCAGCTTGTCCGTGGTCATGAAGATGACGTCGGCCATGGATTGGAACTTGGCCGCGATCTCCTGCATGCGGCTGGTGGCGATGTCCTGGCCGAACGCGGCCATATCGCCGACGTCCAGCACCTCCACATACTGGTAGGGCGGCTGGCCGCCGCCGAACAGGCCGGTGACGCGGAACACCTCGAAGCTGTCGATCGAGGCCAGGCCGTTGACGGTGGGGATATCCTGCGCCTTGGCCCAGGCCTCATAGTCGGCGACGCTGACGCCCGGCTTCAGGTTGAACAGGGCGATGATGCGGCTGGACATGGGGAAACCCTTTCTGGCGATTAGGCGGCCTTGATGACCGGGAAGGTGGTGGGGTAGCGCCCCGTCAGCAGCAGCAACAGGGAACCGCCCACGAACATGGCCGCCGCGATGGCCAGGATGGGCGTGTAGCTGCCGTGCGCGGCGAAGACGTAGCCGTAGAGGGGGGCCGACGCCGCGGCGCCGCCGGCGAAGACGGCGTAGAGCATGCCGTAGATGCGGCCGTAATAGGCCATGCCGAAATGCCGGCCAGCCAGGTAGGAGATGAAGTCGGTCTCGGCGCCAGCGGCGCCCCCCAGCAGGATCGCGGCCAGCCCGATCAGCCAGATGGAGGTGGTGTCGCTCATGAAGATGGCGCAAGCGATGGCCGGCATGGACAGCAGGGGCACGGCCGCGGCCGGCGCCCAGACCCGGTCGACCAGCAGCCCGGTGCCCAGGCGGCCGACGATGATGGCAAGGCCGACGCCGCCGGCGATCAGGGCGCCTTCCTCGCTGCTGAGGCCCTTGAGCCGCATCATGTTCTGCAGGTTGGTGTGAAAGCCGCCATAGGCGACCGACACCAGCAGGAAGGCCACCATCATGATCCAGAACCGGGGCAGGCGGATGGCCTGGGCCAGGGTCAGACCGGTCTTGACGGGGGCGGCCTCCCGCGGCCCGGCGGCGCCATCGGCAGGCTCACGCATGAACGCCCAGGCGACCGGCAAGGCCAAGGCCAGCGGGAACAGGGCCAGCAGGGCGTAGGTCCAGCGCCAGCCCCAGGTCTTGATCAGCAACACGGTGGTGACCGGCAGCACGAAGGCGGCCAGGCCCGTGCCGGTGAGCATGATGCCCAACGCCAAGCCCCGGTTTCGGCTGAACCATAAATTGATGGCGCGCGACCAGGTGACCGGGGTGGACCCCACGCCGACGACGCCGATCAGCAGGTAGCAGGCATAAAACCAGGTCAGCGACTGCGTCAGGCTGAGGGCGGCGAAGACCAGCGCGAAAGCGAACAAGGACCAGAGGGCGACGACGCGCGCGCCGTACCGGTCCGCCAGCGCGCCGACGATGGGCGCGAAGACGCAACCGGTCAGGCCGTAACACATGATGCCGGTCATGATGTCGCCCGCGTTCCAGCCGAACTCCCGCATCAGGGGCTGCAGCAGCGAACCGATGGTGTTGTACGGCAGCGGCGACGCGCCGCACATGGTTCCCAGGGTGGCGGCCAGAAGCACCCTCCATCCCTGCCGGAACTCACCCGTTTGCGTCTCACGCATCGCCGACCTCTCCCATTTCGATCAATTCGTAAATCTCGCCGTCCGGGCCCGCGACACAGGCGGACCGGCGACCGGCGTACAGGGGGCCGGGACGAGCCGCGGCGGGCGCCAGCAGGGGGGCGGCCACCCGGTCCAGCCGGTCGACGCCCAGGCTGATGATGGCGTTTCCCGGCGCCAGCCCCCCGGGCGGCCGGGGCCTGGCCACCGCGTCCTCGGGATACTGGTCGATCTCCGCCACCGGCAGCCGGCCAACCTTGGTCATCGTCAACGTGCTGCGATGATCGGCCGGCAGGCCAAAGGCGTTGTTGATGACGCCATAAGGGATGCTGAACGTGCCCCCCTGCTCCAGCCCCAGCTTGTCCCGCTGGAAGGCCAGCGTCTGGGCGTGGTCGGAGGCGGCCAGCACGGCGATGAAGATCACATCGACCGGAGACCCCGCCAGCGGCAGATCCAGGTCGGCCATATCCTCCAGCACCTGGTTGAGGTACAGGATCTCCCCCCCGCGCCCGACCACCTGCATGGGGATGAAATTGTTGAAGCCCGACACCTTTTTCGGGGGACCGATGACGGTGAAGCCGCTGCCCGCCAACCGCTCGTGCAGGGCGAAGACATCGGCCACCGTGATCTCGAAGGCGGCCCAGCCGAAACTGCGCGCGGGGCGATAGCCGGGGACCGGCGGCGCCTCGACCAGCCGCAGGAAGCAGCCGTTGCCGCTGACGGGGGCCAGCAAGGCCATGCGGGCACCGGCGGCGGCGGGGGCAGCCCAGGCTTGCGCCAGGTCGTCGGGAACGACGCCCGTCTCCAGCACGGTCAGGCCCAGCGTGTCACGGTAATCCGCCAGCGAGGTGTCGAAGGTCGCGGTCGCCACGGTGCCGGCCTTGATCCGGCCATGACTATCGAAGCCCGTGGCACGGCTTGAGGCGGTCATGCCCGCCCCCCTTCGGCTCCAACCAGTGGACATCCCCGACTTTCCGGCTTGGGCTGCCAACCCGCCGGCCTTACCCTGTTCGCCATGCCCGTCCCCATCTTGGCGCCCTCGCCGCTTTCCGGCAGGCCTTGAGTCGTATGGTATATAGATATATGATTAGATCAATAATAAACGTCACTGGAACTGGAACAACGGGACGGCATTGATGACAACCTACACCGCCCAGACGGCCACGGCCGACGAAATCCCCCTCGACGAAACCCCACTGGTCCGCGACCTCGCGGATATCGTCGGCGCCGCGCACGTCCGCAAGGATGCCGGCGGGCGCAACCTCTTCTCCCAGGATATATACGCGCGGGCCGCCGACACCGTCGTCCTGGTCGCGGCACCGGCCGATACCGCGCAACTGGCGGCGGTCGCGGCCGCCGCGCGGCGCCACGGCTACGATTGCGCCCCCCGGGGTGGTGGCATGAGCTACACCAAGGGGTACGTGCCGGCCACGCCCCTCACCGTGGCCCTGGACCTGTCGCGCATGGACAAGGTGCTGGCGGTGCGCGCCGACGACATGGTGGTGACGGTTCAGGCGGGCTGCACCTGGAAGACGCTCTATGAGACGCTGGCGCCCCTGGGTTTGCGCACGCCCTTCTGGGGCCCGCTGTCCGGCCTGATCTCCACCGTGGGGGGTGGAATCTCGCAGGGCAACGCGTTCTTCGGCGCCGGACACCATGGCACCGGCGGGGAAAGCGTCGTGGCCATGACCCTTGTGCTGCCCGACGGCCGCGTGATGCGCACCGGCGCGCGCGGGGCGGATGGCGACAGCCCCTTCTACCGTCACTACGGTCCCGACCTGGCCGGCCTGTTCACGGGGGACTGCGGCGCCTTCGCCATCAAGGCCGAGATCACCTTGCGGCTGATCCCCCTGCCCAAGCATGAGGCCTACGCGTCGTTCTCGTTCAAGGACAGCGCCGCGATGTTCGGGGCCATGGCCGACGTCACCCGCGCCGGCATCGCGTGTGAGCTTTGCGGTTTCGACCCCCGCCTGACGCGCATCCGCCTGAAGCGCGCCTCCTTGGCGGCCGATCTCGGAGCCCTGAAAAGCGTCGTCGGCAAGCAGTCGTCCCTGCTGGGCGGCTTGAAGGAAGCGGCAAAGGTCGCGCTGGCCGGCCGTGGCTTCATCGACGAGGGCGACTTCGCCCTGCATCTGGTGTTCGAGGGCCGGTCGGCCGCCGGCGTGGCCGACGATCTGGCGGAGGCGCGGGCCATCGTCGCCCGGCACAAGGGCCAGGAGGTGGAGAACACCATCCCCAAGGTGATGCGCGCCCAGCCCTTCGTCGCCGTCAACTCGATGGTGGGGCCCAATGGCGAACGCTGGGTCCCCATCCACTGCCTGGTGCCCTTGTCCCAAGCCCACCGGATCTTCGAAGCCATGGAGGCCGTGTTCGCCGCCATGGAGCCGGAGTTCCGCGAGCATGGGGTGGAGAACGCCTATCTGTTCGCGGCCATGTCCACCAACGCCCTGATCATCGAACCCACCCTCTATTGGCCGGACGCGCTGATGGACCTGCACCGCACCTCGGTCGAGCCGGGCCACCTGGCCAAGTTGCCGGTCAATCCACCCAACGCGGCGGCGGCGGCCGTGGTGGAAAAGGTGCGCCAGCGCCTGCTGGAGTTGTTCCAACGGGAAGGCGTGGGCCATTTCCAGGTCGGCCGCACCTACCCCTACCTGTCCTCGCGCGATGCCGTCAGCGTCGATCTGCTGCGCGGGGTGAAGCAGGTCCTGGATCCGACGAACGGCCTGAACCCCGGCGTTCTTGGTCTCTGATCCGGGGGGCCTCTGACACGGGGGCCCTGGTCCACGTGATGACAAAGGGCCCGCGGGACCGAATGACCGGTTCCGCGGGCCCTTCGCTTTCGCGGTGGGAACCTGGATCAGCGCTCCAATTCCACCAGCTCGTACCAGGTCAGCATGTAACCCCCGACCCCGCCCTGGACGAACAGGGAGTCGTCGTCCCGGGTGACCCAGACATCGTACGGCGGGTGCGCGCCATCCTTGCTGACCATGCTGGCATTCTCGTCCGTGAAGCGGAAATGCCGGCAGTCAAAGGTGCCCGCGGCCACCGTCACCGTTTCGTCCCCGACATATTCCAGGAACAAATTGGTTTCCGCGATCAGGGGCGGCGTCGCGCCGCGATGGTCGGGGGACGGCAGGAAGGCGCGCAGGGGCCGCTTGTGCGGCCCTTGGGAGACATCCATGCAGCGGGTCATGTAGGCGTCACCGATGATGGGATGCGTGCCGAACCCGTCATAGTGGCCATTCACCGGCATGACCTGGGAGACACGGCCGATGGTGGGGCCATGGCTGACGCATTCGATCTGGTCGGGCGTCATGCGGAACCAGCCGCTGCCCATGTAACGATCGCCCACCGTCAGGCGGACGTGGCAATCCATGGGGCGGTCATTCTCATCCAGGGAATAGATCACGTCGCGCAGCACCGTGGGTGCCGGCTCCTCGATCTCGCACATCGCGCGGATGGTGACCTTGTTGTCGGTATGACGGGTGATGGTGAATCTTTCGCGCCCCCGCTCCTCCCCCAGGCGTTCAGGCTTGCGGGAAGTGTAAAGGATGCGGCCGCGCAAGGTGCGGTGCTGCATGAAGGCGTCTCCTGACTGTCAACCGACGAAGCTGAAAACCTCGTCGCGCAAGGCGGGCCCGAATTCCGGATCGCGGAAGCCGGGCAGGGTACGGAACAGGGCGTCCACCTGGGCCGCCGCCTGGCGGGTGGTATCCAACAACGGATCCTCCACCGACGACAGGGCCAGGATGGGCTGGCTCACCAGGCCGATGCGTTGCAGCGGCTCATAGGCGAAGGCGGCGCGATACGGACGGAAATAGGTTTCGCCCGTCTTCAACACCTCCACCACCCAGTCGCGCAGCGCCTGGGGCGTGCCCAGGCCGTTGTCACGCCGATGGGCCCGGTCGCGCTTGAACCAGGGGAAGAACAGGTACTGGTCCCGGCAGAACATGAAGCAGCGCATCAGATAGGCGCCGTCCAGGTCCGGTGTGAACGGCAGCGCATAGTTCTCCAGGTAGTCGTCGCGCTGTCCGGGCGTGAAGACGGCGACGCCGTCGACGATGACCTTGCGGACCAGGTCCGGCGCCGCGATCGCCACCTCCAGCGCCACGTCGGCGCCGGTGTGGGACCCGTAGACGCTGATATCCCGCAGGCCCAGCGCCCGGATGGCCTCAAGCAGGCCCAGCGCCAGGTCGGTGATGGTCGGCGTCTCCAGCGGCAGAGGGCTGCTGTCGCCGTTGCCGGGGGTGTCCAAGGCGACGACACGGTAGCGCGCCGCCAGGAGGCGCATCAGCGCCTCCAACTGCTTCGCGCTGCCGGGGGAGGCGTGGTGCATCACCAGCACCGGTCCGTCCTCGCCCACGGTCCGATAGTGGACCTGGCCAAAGCTGGTGTCGACGAACCGGCGCTTGATGGTCGGGGCAGTCGTCATAGGGCTGACTATTCCTTTCTTGCCGTTCAGAAGCGGCGGGTCAACGTCGCGGTGACACGGCGGGGCTCGCCGTAGTAGTAGCCGTTGAAGACCGAGGTCAGATAGGTCTTGTCCCCACAGTTCTTGCAGTCCAGCTTGACCCGCCATAGATCGTCATCGGTGGTGAACGTGAGCGACAGGTTCACCAGCGTGTAGTTGCTGGCGTAACTGTTGAGCGCCGTCGGCGTCAGGGTCGACGGCGCGGAGTTGGCGGCCGTGGTCCAGAAGCCACCGGTGTAATCCAGCTCCGCCGTCAGCGCGAAGCTGGCGTCCCAGGACGGCACCGGCAAGGTGTAGGTCCCCCCCACGGCGGCGCTGCGCTTGGGGAAGCGCGACAGCTGGTCGGACAGATCGATGGCGTTGACGTAGGCGCCGGTGCCGCTGACGAAGGACTGCGCGCGCGGGTTCACATAAGTGTACTCGCCCTGCTGGATGCCCAGCGTGCCGAACAGGTCGAGGGCGTGGAAGGGCCTCGCCCGAACCTCGAACTCCAGCCCCTTCACCTCAATATTGCCGGCGTTGTCCTGGGTCGACAGGGTGGTGCCGGCGATGGGACCCGGCGTGGTGTAGGAAAGCTGAAGGTTCTTGGTGTCGGCCAGGAAGCCGGTCACGTTCACCTGCAGCTTGTGGTCCAGGAAGGTGCTCTTGACGCCAGCCTCATAGGACCAGGTGGTCTCCGGCTTCATCGCGGTGAACTGCTGCGGCAGATAGGCGGTGCGGGAGTTCCAGCCGCCGCCCTTGTAGCCGTTGGTCGCACTGACGAACAGCAGGACGTCTTCCATGGGCTTGTAGTTCAGGCCGAACTTGGGCGTGATGACGTTGGTTTCCAGGTCGGTGGCGATGCCATAGCGCTTCAAATCCGCCGTGGTCGCGCCACCGTACGAGGTGGCGGGCAGTTGCAACGCCTTCACCTCATGGGTCACGCGGGCGCCGGCGATGGCCGTGATCGTGTCGGTCAGGTCCAGGTCGGCCTGGGCATAGGCGGCGTAGGAGTCCGTCTGGTTGCGGATGTCGCGCACGCTGGAATAGCCGGGCTTGCCGCCGCAGCTCATGTTGCCGTCGCCATAGAGACCGGCGCTGCACGAGATGGAGGTGCCGAACACCTGCCCGGCGGCGGTGCGGTTATCCTCGTTGAAATAATAGAGCCCGGCGACATAGCGCAGCTTGTCATCGAAAAAGGACCCGACCGCCTTCAGTTCCTGCGAGACCATGTCGTAACGGCCATCGTTGGTCAGGTAATAGGGCGTCGGGTTGATGGTGCGCGACGACGGCAAGGAGAAGTCCATCATGAACTTCTGATTGATCGTGCGGTACCCGGTGATGGCGTTCAGCGTCACCGACGGCAGACGCCATTCCAGGTTCGCGGTCACGGCCGTCGACTGGGCGGAGGAGCCCAGCCCCCGGTTGGCCAGGGCGTCGGCCAGCACGTTGCCGGTGCCGCCGGACGTGGTGGCGGCCAGGCGGGTTTGCGTGGGATCGTCGTAGTAGGACCGCATGTATGTGCCCGAACCGCCGGTGTGCTCCACACTGAGGTCTACCGTGATGTCGTCGTTGGGCAGCAGGCGCACCGCACCCCGGCCGCCGTAGCTCTTCAAGGCGTTCAGGTTCTCGCCATTCGCCTGGTTCGTCATCCAGCCGTCGTCCTGGCTGTAATAGCCTGTGAACTTGGTCAGGATCTTCGGCGTCACCGGGACGTTGATGTCGCCCCGGAACGTGCGTTGTTCGTAGGAGCCATAGGTGGCCTCCGCATAGCCGCCGAAGTCCTCGGACGGCTTTTTCAGGCGCACGCTGATGGCGCCGCCGGTGGAATTGCGGCCGAAGGTGGTGCCCTGCGGCCCGCGCAGCACCTCCATCTGCTCGATATCGAACAGGCCGTAGTTGTTCGCGTTCTGCCGGGGGACCACCACGTCATCGACATAGGTGGAAACCGCCGGGTCGATGGTGGCGATCTGCTCGGTCGAGCCCAAGCCACGGATGTAGTAGGTGTTGGCCCCCGGGATACCGGTGTTGCTGCTGCCGAACAGGTTCGGGACCATGCGCACCAGATCCAGGGTGGAACTGACCTGGCGGTTGGCCATGTCGTCCGCGGTGAAAGCGGACACGGCCTGGGGCACGGACTGCAGGGTCTCGGCCCGGCGGCGGGCGGTGACCACCACCTCCTGCAAGCCATCATCATCAGCGGCCAACACCGGCGCCACGGTTGCGAACAAAGCGATCACAGCGGCGGACGCGCCCAGCGCCCATTCCTTTTTCAGCATGCCCAATGCCTCCTGTTCTGCGGACGCGGTTTATCCCGCGCCATTTGTGAGTCTATTGATATATGTTTAGATCTTTTTGGAAAGCCCTTTTTTGGGGGCGCGGCGCCCTGCCCAACGATCGTCCGCCGGCGTGGCGCCGCCGCCACGCCCCCGGCCGCCCTCAGGGCGCGTCGGGTGCCACCTTAACCAGCGACTTGCCGCGATTGCGCCCCAGCATCAGCGCCTCGAAATGAAGGGGCGCGTTGGACAGGCCTTCGGCCACGTCCTCGACGACGCGCAGACGCCCCTCCTCCACCCAAGGAATGGCGACATCCAGCCATTCGCCCCAACGCGCGTAAAAGTCATAAACGACCAAGCCCAGGACCTGCGCCCGCTTGGCGATGATGGGGATTATCGGCACCTGCGGCGTGGGGCCGCCATGGTAGTGCTCCACCAGACCGCAAAGCACCAGCCGGGCGCCGATCTGGATGTGGGAAAGGGCGGTCGCCAACAGGGTGGCGCCCACATTCTCGAAATGAACCGTCGATCCGGCGCCCAGGGCAGCGGCGTAAGCCGTGGTCCAATCCGCCGCATGGTAGTCGACGCAGGCGTCGAAGCCGTAGATGTCCCGCACCAGCGCGCATTTCTCCGCCCCGCCGGCGATGCCAACCGTCCGGGCGCCCAGCAGGCGCGCGATCTGGCCGGCGGTTCCGCCCACGGGCCCGGCGGCGGCGTTGACGCTGAAGACATCGCCAGCCCGCACCCGGGCCAGCTGGGTCACGCCGGCCCAGGCCGTCAGCCCCGGCATGCCCAGGACACCCAGATGCGTCGACGGCCTGGCGACCGTCACCAGCCGGCGCGCGCCGGCGGCGGGCAACAGGCCGAAATCGGCCCAGCCGACTTCGCCCGCCACCAGGTCGCCGGCCTTGAAATCGGGATGGATGGAACGCAGCACTTCCGCCACGCACTCACCCGGCAAGGACTCCCCAGGCAGCGGTGCCGGCAGACCCATGTGGCGACCGCGCAGGCGCGACCCGATATAGGGATCAAATGACAGGTAAAGCACCCGCACCAGTAGTTCTTGCCCCGGCCGGGGATCGGGAAGCGGCCGCTCCCTGATCTCGAAATCGGTGGCGACCGGCAGATCGCCCACCGGCTTGCGTAACACCACCTCATGAATCCGCATCACTGGCCCTTTCAAGAAAGTCTAGGTAAAGGCGGGCCCTTTCCTCCGGCGTCGCCGGCCGTTGGCGAACGATGGCGTGGGAAAGGTCGGCCGCCGCACGGTGGGACCAGCCCTGGCGGGGATCCCCTGAATCGGCGCACAGCAGCACCGGATGACCAAGGCCGGGAAGTAAAGGGCGAACGTCGCGGCTGACCGCTGCATGGACGGCGTCGCCATAGCGGGCCGGCTGCGCCATCACATCCAGCAACAAGGCGCGCAGCCGGCCGGCCGCCAGATCCGGGGTGCGGTGCCGGATGGACGCCGCGCCGGACCCATACCAGGGGAACTGCGCCTCACGATCGCGCAGCAGATGCCAGGCCTCATGCCAATGGGCGCCCCCGCCGCTGAGGACCAGCGGTGGGCAATAGCGTCGCGCCATGTCATCCCGCCCGGCGTCGTCGGCCAGGACGGCACCATCCAGGATGGCCGCCCCCACCCGCCCCGGATGGGCCGCCATCAGGGCCAGGGCGATGGGTGTCGCCATGCCCTCCGCCGCGATGTCGACCATGCCGATGGCCAAAACATCCAGGAGGCCGGCCAAGGCGTCGACGTAAGCCGCCAGGCCCGGATCCGGCAGGGGATCGGATTGGCCACATCCGGGCAGATCGGGGGCAAGGACCAGACGCCCCCTTCCCAACGCGGACAGCAGGGGGCCGTCGGCCGCCGCCCCGCCGGGCGGATCGTGCAACCACAGAAGCGGGCGCCGGTCCCGCGCCCGGCCAAAGCGGTGCAGGCGGATTTGCCCATGGGGCAGGCCGGCATGGAAGCGCGATGGGCCCGGCCCCTCCGCCCCCGCCGGTTCCCGATATGGTTCGGTGCCGGCGGCCGCGGCCAGATGGCGGCCGATCGCCGCAAGCCACACCGTCCTGTCGGCCGGCAGGCGGTCGATCCGGCGATGGGGCGGAAGACGGTCGAGATGGGAGAAAAGGACATCATCCGCCCGGGCGGTGTAGACCACCGGCGCCACGGCCCGCGCGACGTTGTCCAGCGGGTTGTGCCGCATGGCCGCGCGATAGGCGTCGGCGTAATGGGGCCCAGCCATGAAGTAATCCAGGCAGTAGGCCTGGATGTCCTCGAGCGGGGGCAGGTCGATGGGCATGCGGCCGGCCTGGTCGGCCGTGAACCAGGGGAACCACCGCAGTGTGTCCTTGACCCGGGTCCATTCCCGCCCTAGCCAGGCACCCTCCGCATCAAGTTCAAAAGGCCGCATGTACCGTTCGATGAAACCCTCATTGGGGAAACCCTCATTGGGGAAACCCCCAGCGGGATCGCCGGCGGGAATGGACAGACCGTCCAGCACCGCCACCCCCACGCGGGCCGGCCACCGGACGGCGAAATCAAGCAGGATCTTTGATCCGGTATGACAGGCGTAGAAGGCGGCGCGCCCGATCCCCAGCGCCGACAGCGTCAGTTCCAGCGCCTCGGCGAAGTCCGCGATGACCGGCGCGCGGCCCAAATCGAGGGGCGTGGAGGCACCATAGCCCGGCGTGTCCAGCGCGAACACGGTGAAGCGGTCGCCCAGGGCCCGCAACAGCGGCAGGTGCAACAGCGAGGATCGGGGGGAATCATGCAGCAGGACGACCGCCGGCCCAGCGCCCGCGCGGCGATAGTGCACCTCGCCCATCCGCGTCCGGACATAGCCTCTCGCAATCCGCACACCCATGCCGCCCCCTTCCCGATGCGTCGCGACATATGATATGTAGATATACCAATAAATCAATTGGCCGTTTTCGTCGCGGCGCCAGGGCGAAGATGGCAAGTGGCCAACCTGCGGATAATTACAGGGACGATCATTTCCGTGGCGGAAAGATGGTGCTGCTCTATGGCGAGCCAATAAAATCAGGAGGCAGGGCATGAATTCGGGTTTCAAACACCAGTCGTCCACGCTGGTGCTTTTCGCCATGCTGGCCATGCACGGGCCGGCTTTGGCCGCCGACACGGCAGCCAATGAGGACCAGCTGGAGGACATCACCATCACCGCCCAACGGGTGGGGCAGCGCTTGCAGGACGTGCCGGTGGCCGTCACCGCGCTGACCGGCGCGTCGCTGGATCGGATGGCCATCACCACCGCCAATGATCTGGGCCGCATCGCGCCCAACGTCAACTTCACCAGCGGCAGCGGCGGTTCCACCCAGCTACGCCCTTATATCCGAGGGGGCGGCGTCAGCGATGGCGGCAACGTCACCTCGGAATCAGCCGTAGGCATCTATGTGGACGACGTGTACCGCGCCCGCCTGTCGGCGGCGGTCATGGATTTCCTGGATCTGGACCGGGTGGAGGTGCTGCGCGGGCCGCAGGGCGTCCTCTACGGGCGCAATTCCTCCGCCGGGGCGGTCAAGCTGGTGACACGGGCGCCGGAGCCGGACCTTGCCGGTTTCGTCGAAGGTGGCTACGGCACCTGGAACGAACGGCGGCTGAAGGGCTATGTCACCGACGCCATCAGCGAAAGCGGTGATTGGACGGCATCCCTGAATGGCATGGCGCGGGGCCGCGACGGCGGCCGCCAGTACGACGCGACCTTGAAAAAGGACGTAGGCGCGGAGGAGTTCCAAGGCCTGCAGGCCGACGTGGCCTATAAGGGCGACAGCCCCGTGCACGGCCGGTTCAGCGCTTTCTACACCAACCTTGATTCCGATGGGCAGTACGCCATCTCCACCAACCCTTACGCCAATGGCGTGGAAAGCCAGATCAGCACGCTGTCCGGTTCCTACAACACCACCCTGACGCCCTACCCGTCCTACACCCACACCCGGCAGTACGGCACGACGGTCAACGTCGGCGCGGACTATGACGGCGGCACGGTCACCTCCATCACCGGCTACTCGCACCTGGTCAACAATTGGGCGCAAGATTTCTCTGGCGGCGTGCCCGCGTCGGCCCTGGGCATGACGGGCGGCGGTTACCTCGCCCTCTACATCCGTGACAGCAAGTCCAACCAGCATCAGATCAGCCAGGAATTGCAGGCGGCTGGCAAAGCCTTCGGCGGCTTCCTCGACTATGTCGGCGGCATCTACTACTTCACGGAATCCACCAGCCAGGATATCCAGCAATCCATCTTCCTGGCGCCATCCAGCCAGGGATACGCCGTCGACACCGACAGTTACGCCGCCTTCGGCCAGGTCACCGCCAACCTGACCGATAGGCTGGCCGTGATCGCCGGCGGCCGCTACACCATGGATCAGAAGCATCTCTCCGCGTATTACAACGCCGCCGCCATCCAGCGGGACGACACCTTCGTCCGTTTCACCCCCAAGACGGGACTGACCTACAAGATCACCGCCGACACGCTGGCGTATTTCACCTATAGCGAGGGCTTCAAGGCCGGCGGCTACAACGGACTGGCCGGCAGCGTCGCCCAGATCAACGCCCCCTTCCGCCCGGAGGTGACCGAGGCCAAGGAGGCGGGCCTGAAGATGGAACTGTTCGACAACCGGGTTAAGGCGAACCTGGCGCTGTTCCAAAACGACGTGCACGACATCCAGCAGCTGTTCAACCTGGCCGACGGCACCTTCCTGGTAGACAACTTCGACGCCCGCATCCGCGGCCTGGAGGCGGAGCTGTCGTGGCGCGTGGCGGCCGGCCTGACGCTGTGGGGCAACGCCTCGTTCAACGATGGCACGTACACGCGGGGCGGCGGGGCCGCCACCGTCAACGTGCAGGGCAAGAAGGTGGTGAACCTGCCCGACACCCAGTTCAACATCGGCGCGGACTACACGGTCAGCCTCAATCGGGGCGCCGTCAGCGTCGGGGCCGATGCCCTGTTCCGCAGCGACGTCTATTCCACCATCGACAATGGCGCCATCGGCCATGTGCCGGGGCAAAGTTTCCTGAACGCCTATGTCAGTTATGAAACAGGGGCGTGGACCTATCGCCTGACCGGCAAGAACCTGCTCAATCAAAGCGGCTATGTCACCGGGTTCGGCTTCTCCGTCATCCAGCCGCGCTTCAACCTGGATCCCCGGACGGTGCTGGGCACGATCCGCTACACCTTCTGAAAAACAAAAGCCCCGGCCGTGGTGATCGCCACGGCCGGGGCCCCATGCCTTTGGGGGCGATGTCTTTCAGGACCGGATCAGACGACGGCGCAAACCGTCTTCCATTCCAGGTAATTGTCCAGCGCCGCCAAGCCACTGTCGCGGCCATAGCCGGAGTGCTTGACGCCGCCGATGGGCAGGCTGGCGTCATACATGGAATGGGTGTTGATCCAGACGGTGCCGGCCTGCAGGCGGCGGGACAGGCGGTGGGCGTGGGACAGCGACTGGGTCCATACGCTGGCCGCCAGGCCATAGACGCTGTCGTTGGCGGCCGCCACCACGGCGTCCAGGTCGGTGTAGCGCTGGACCACCAGCACGGGGCCGAAGACCTCCTCGCGCACGATCTCCATGGCGGGATCGACCTTGGCGATGACCGTGGGCTCGACGAAGGTGCCGGCCGGCCCCAGGCGCTGGCCCCCGGACAGCACCGCCGCCCCGGCGGCACGGGCGCCGTCGATCAAGCCCGCCACCCGTTCGGCCTGTCGGGCCGACACCAGGGGACCCATCTGGGTTTCGGGATTGAGGCCGTGACCCAGGCGCAAGGCCTGGGCCTGGGCCACCAGCCCTTCCAGCACCCGGTCATAGATGTCGGCATGGACATAGGCGCGGGACCCCGCCACGCACACCTGGCCGCCATTGAAGAAGATGGCGTTCGCCACGCCCGGCAGTGCCAGATCGAGATCGGCGTCCGGCAGGACGATGACCGGGGACTTGCCACCCAGTTCCAGGGTCACCCGCTTCAGATTGCCCTTCGACGCGTCCAGGATGGCGCGACCGGTGGCGGTGGAACCGGTGAAGGCCACCTTGTCGACGTCCGGGTGGGCGGCCAGGGCCGCGCCGGCCGTGGCCCCGCGCCCGGTGACGATGTTCAGGACGCCATCCGGCAGCCCGGCCTCCACCATCAATTCCCCCAGCCGCAGGGCGGTCAGGGAGGTGTCCTCCGCCGGCTTCAGCACCACGGTGCAGCCGGCGGCCAAGGCCGGGGCCAGCTTCATCGCCGTCAGCACCAGGGGGGAGTTCCAGGGCACGATGGCGGCCACGACGCCCACCGGCTCACGCAAGGTCCACGCCTGGACCAGCTTGCCCGCCGGCTGGTAGGTCACCGACGGGCTGATGGTCCGGCCCTCGATGCTCAAGGCCTGCCCGGCGTAGTAGCGGAACTGGGCGACGGCGCCGGGGATTTCGGCCCAGCGTCCGACATACAGGGGCTTGCCCTGGTCCAGGGTCTCCAACTCCGCCAATTCGTCGATATGGGCCTCCAGCACGTCGGCCACCCGCCACAGGATGGCCGCGCGTTGCGCCGGCACCATGTCGGCCCAGGCGGGGAAGGCGGCCCGGGCGGCCCGCACCGCGGCGTCGACGTCAACGCCATCGGCGTCGGGAATATGGGCCAGCACCTGGCCGGTGGCCGGGTCGATCGATGGGATGGAGCGGCCGCTCGCCGCCTGCACCCAACGCCTGCCGATCAGCATGGCCCCTGCGAACGGGGCGGCCAACACCGCCCGCGCCACCTCGGTCGCCGGCGCCGGCGCCTGCAGCAACTCCACCATTTATGCCTCCTTGTTCTCTTTTGGGCGCCGGGCCCGGTCAGCCCGGCATGTGGCCGGCGCTGTTCTCCAGGTACCAGCGGGCCAACTCCTCACGGGTTGGCCACCAGACGCCATCCAGCCCCTTCGCGAACTCCAGAAACTCGCGCAGGGCGCGGATGCGATAGGCGCGGCCGGAGACGTGGGGATGCAGGCCCACATTCATCAGGCGGGCGCTCTTGGCGCCTTCGGCATGCAGCACCGACAATTCCTCGATCAGGACGTCGCGGAACGCGTCCGTGCTGAGGCCCCGCCGGGTCAGCAAGGTGAAGTCGTTGATCTCATTGGAATAGGGGACGGAAACCAGCGGGCCCGCGGCGGTGTCGAGCCGGTAGGGCTGGTCGTCGTTCATGATGTCGCAATAAAACAGGAAGCCCTGTTCCGCCAGGATGCTGGCGGTGTTGAGGGTCCCGCGCAGCGACGAGGACAGCCAGCCCAGGGGCCGCCGCCCGACATGGCGCTCATAGGTCTCGATGGTGCGCAGGATCACGTCCCGCTCCTTCGCCGGATCCTTGGCGAAGTTGGTCAGCAGCTCACCCTGCTCGTAATTGTGGGCCAGCAACTCCCAGCCGCGTTCCAGGCAGGCGTCGGTCATGGCGCCGCGCCGCTCGAACGTCACGGCGTTGGTGGTGCAGCTGGCCTTGACGCCCATCTCGTCGAACAGGTCATACAGCCGCCAGATGCCGACCCGCTGTCCGTATTCGCGCCAGGTGAAGTTGGGGAAGTCGGGCGTGTCGCCGGGCAGCACGTCGGGCAGGATGGCGGGACCGCCGGCATAGTAGGGGCGGTCCGTGTCCTTGGTCAGGTCCCAGGTTTCCAGGTTGAAGGTCAGGATCAGCGCGACGCGCTTGCCTTCCGGCAGGCGCAAAGGCCCCCGTGCCGTCATCGGCACATAATCATACCGCAGCATGGATCAGAACTCCTCCAGCAGGCGGCCGAAGCCATACACCTTGTCCTGGATGCCGTTGGCGCGCAGCGCGTGCCAGTAGGTCGCGGTGTTGATGGCGATGACGGGCTTGCCCAGCCACATCTCCGCCGCCGCCGCCAGGCGCACCATGGACAGGTTGGTGCCGACCTGCAGGATGGCGTCGACGTCGTCGCCGTCCAGCTGATGCAAGGCCTGGCGCAGGGTGGGCGTGTCCACCTTGGCGATGGAGGTCCAGGACGGGCAGCGCAACGGAATGTCGCGCACGGTCTCATAGCCGTAGTCGGACAGGAAGTTGCGCACCTGGGCGTTGGCCACCGGGTAGTAGGGCGACACGAAGGCGACGCGCTTCACCCCGCCATAGGCCGCGATCGCCGCCGCCAGGGATTCCGAACCGGTGGAGAGATCGACCCCGGCGACTTCGTGGATCTGGTGGCGGAACTTCGCCGCCCCCTCCGCCCCGCCGTAGAAGGTGATGGCCGACATGCCCATGACCAGGTAATGCGGCTTGCAGGTCATCACCGACTTGACCGCCTCGATGGTGTTGTCGGCGATCTGCTGGGTGCCGGCCAGGAAGGTCTCATCGCTGATGGCCTGGGCGTCCGGCACGACGATGCGGCTGTAGTGGTTGGTGACACCCGCCGGCCGCATGTCGTCGTAGTCGGGCTGCACGCTGGTGTTGGTGCTGGGGCCCAGCACACCGAAAAGGCGGCGCCAGCCGCGGCTGTCCTTGGCGTCAGTCTGCATGGTTTTCAGTCCTTATCAGCGCGTCGCGTCGGGGCGACGGGTCAAGCGATGGCTTCGGCGTCGCGCAGGCTCTGGAACATGGCCTGGCGCAACAGGAACTGACGGCGCAGCGCCGGATCCGCGCGGGTGCGCAACAGCTCCTCGCGGCGGCGGTCCTGGCCGGTGGCCAGGCCTTGCTTCATCATCTCCATCGTCTGGATGGTCTGCGCCTGGATGAAGCTGCGCGCGGCGCCCCGGCGCTGCCGGTCGAACTGGTCCAGGGACGCCGCGTCCTCGGTGCCATTGGTGATGCGCACCAGGCGCTGGCACAGGTTGAAGGCGTCATGGATGCCGCTGTTCATGCCGAAGCCGCCCAGCGGGTTGTTCAGGTGCGCGCTGTCGCCCACCAGCATGACCCGGCCGTCGCGGAACCGCTCGGCCACACGCTGGTGCATGCGGTAGATGGTGCGGTGCTGGGTGGGCACGCCGGTCTTGCCGATCAGGTGCTTGAACACCCGGTCGCGGTTGGCGTCGGACACCAGCTCGCTGTCCGAGGAGTCCGGGTCGGCCGGCAGCAGGATGCGCCAGACGGACGGCACGCGCAGCAGCACCAGCCACTCGGCGGGATCGGCCACGTAGTTCACGTAGGCCAGGTTGGGGAGGTAGTCCTCCAAGGGTTCGGTGGTCGACAGGCAGAGGAACTTTTCGGGGTAGGTGAAGCCCTCGAAGCCCACGCCCAGCCACTTGCGCACGGTCGACCCGGCGCCGTCGGCGCCGATCAGCCAGTCGGCCCGGACCCGCTCGATGCCCAACGAGGTTTCGACCGCCAGATCGACACCGGTCTCATCCTGCGCCACCTGGACCAGCCGATGGCCGAAGCGGACGGTGGCCTTGGGGTGCTGATCCAGCCGTTCGGCCAACGCGCGCGCCAGATGGTACTGCTCGCACTGCAGGCGGAACGGATAGCGGGTGACGTCGTGCAGTTCGCCGAGGTCGAAGTCGACGACGTCGCCGGTGCCGCGGTCACGATAATGGTACACCGGCGCCTTCAGGCCCCGTTCCAGCAGGAAGGGGGTGATGCCCAGGGTGTCGAGCATCTCCAGCGTCGGGGGATGGAAGGTGGAGGCGCGCAAATCCAGGGCGCAATCGGCGCCCGCCTCCAGCACCAGGACGTCGATGCCCTGTTGCGCCAGGAAATAGGCCGCCACCGTGCCAACCGGGCCGGCGCCGGCGATCACCACCTGCGTTCTGATCATGGGGATCAACCTTTGAAACCGGGCCCGCGGGACGGCGGGCCTGTGGAAAGGGAAATGCGTCAGCGGGTCGCGTCACGCAGCCAGGCGATCAGGGCGTCGCGGTCCGCCTTGTCGGGAAGGCCCATGAAGGCCATCGTCGTGCCAGTGACCAGGCCGCTGGGCCGCGTCAGCCAGGCGTCCAGCGCCTTCTCATCCCAGACGATGCCGCTCTCGCGCAGCGCCTTTGAATAATTGAAGCCAGGCTCCTGGCCCGCCTTGCGGCCGAACAGGCCGTGAAGGTTGGGGCCGACCTTATGGGGTTTGCCGGCCGCGAACTCATGACAGGTGCGGCAGCGGATGGAGAGCTTTTCGCCCTTCTCGGTCGCCGTCTGGGCCAGCGCGCCGGAGGTCGGCAAGGCCATCCCCAGGGCCAGGATGGCGGGAACAAGCCGCCGACCAAAGACATGACCGGCTTTCTTACCACCAGCGGAATTCAAGGATGCCTCCACAAGTCAGCGTGATTTCGTATGGCCGGGAACCGATCGCCTCGTGATCGCGATCGTTGGCCCAATCTGACCAGGGCGGGCACCTATGGTCGACAGAGGACCCCCGGTTTGGCCACCCAGTGGATAAATGACGGCCGGGCGCCCCGGATCAGGCGCCCGCCGCGCCGCGCTTCGGCCCCATCACATGGCGCAGGTCGGCGCCGATGGCCTGGGCGGTGATCTTCAGGTCGCCCAGATAGCGGTCCAGGGCCGTGCCCACCTCCATCGACGCGGCGAAAAAGATCATGGTCATGGCCGCCTTGAACTGTTCGCCCATGAAGATGGGCACCGCGATCGAGGAGGTCTTGCCCGGCGTCAGGTTATGGTGGTTGAGATCCTGGACGGCGTAGCCCTGTTCCCGGATTCGCGCCACGTTCAGCAGCGCGGCGGCGGCGCGCAGATAGTCCGGGGCCACGGTGCCGGCCGCCTCCATCCAGGCCAACAGCGCCGCCCGCTCCTCATCGGGGGCGTGGGCCATCGACAATTTGCCCGACGCGCTTTCCAGCAGTGGCAGGGTGAATCCCGGGTAGTACCGTTCAAAGGTCAGGGCCGTCTTGGCATGGGTGCTGTCCCGCACCATCATCGTGGCGCCCACCCGCGCCGCGATGGAGACGGGCCAGCCGATGCGGCGCGTCAGGGCGGCGATGTGCGGCCGCGCCACCTCCACCAGCCGGTCGTCATCCTGGAAGCCGTAAGCCAGGCTTTGCACCATGGCGGTGGGACGGTACCGCTTGCGGTCCGGCTCCTGCTCGATCAGGCCCTCGAAGATCAGCGTCTGCACCAGACGGCAGGTGGTGGGATAGGGCAGATCGGCGGTGCGGGCGATGTCCATCATGCTCAGGGAGCCGTGGCGGTTGATCGCCTTCAGGACCGCGATGGCGCGACTGATCGCCCGGATGGGCACCCCCCTATCCATGGCCGTCCATCCTTTCCACCGCTTTAGAGCCCCAGGGCGCCGGGGTTGACGATGCCGCGTGGATCGGCCCAGCGCTTCACCGCCTCCAGCAACTCGGTGGCCGCGGGGTCCCGGTCCTGGGACAGGGGGTACAGGCGGCCAACCTGCAGGTGTGCGGCACCATGACGATGGAACAAGGCGACGATGTCGGCCTTCAGCGCCTCCACCAGTTCGGTGCCCTCGGGGTTGGCGGGGTAGCGAGCCAGGCTGGCGGCGGCCGACGGTTCCAGCACCCGGTCATGGAAGACGGCCCGCGCCTCCTCCCAATAGATCGCGATCTCATAGAGGAAGGCGTTGGTGGACACGGTGCTGAACATGGCGGCCACCTGCACCTTGTGCCGCGCCATCGCCTCGGCCTGGCCGGCGTACAGCCCCTCCAGCGCCTCGCGGAAGTCGGCCACCCGGCTGAAGGGCAGGATGCCATGCACCGGCACCCACCGTTCCCCCTTGGGGCCCATGATGTGGTTCAAGGGCGGGAAGGGATATGCCCTGACCAGGGTGGGCATCGAATTCTCGATCTCGCGCCCGAAAGGCTGGGCGGCGGCGCGCACCCGGCGCAGCATCGACCGCTCTTCATCCCGGTCGGCGGCATCCACGGTGTAGTGGGCCGAATAGTTCACGTCCTTGAGGAAGCCCCGGCCCGCGATGGCGATCTTCGCCATCTGCCACAAGGCCTCGACGGGGCCCCGGCCCGCCTTGCCCACGGCCAGCAGCATCTTGAGGTCGGATTTCAAATCCCCCATGCCCAGGCGCTGCTTCTGCAGGAAGGGATCCAGCCCGAATCCCTCGGACGTGACACCCTCGCGCGCCACCGCCGCCATGGCGCCCAGCAGGCCGTTGAAATCCTGGAAGCAAAACGACAGACCGGTGCTGACCGGGCGGCGCTTGACCAGGCGGAAGGCCGCCGCCGTCTTGATCCCCAGCGCCCCGGCATCGCCCCCGAAGAGACCGGTGAGGTCCGGACCGAAATGGCGGAAGAAGGCCCCGGCCGAGCCATGGCCCCAGCTGCCGGTGCGCACCAGCCGACCGTCGCCCAGCGCCACCTCCAGCCCCACCATGCTATCAACGGCGGTGCCGTGGATGCCGGTGCCATAGGTCACGGCGTTCTGTGACAGCGACCCGCCGATGGTGGCCCGGATGCCGGAGAAGGGCCCCCAGAACGGGGTGCGCAGGCCATGGGGCGCCAGCGCCGCGTCCAGCGCCGCCCAGGTCACGCCCGCCTCGGCCACGACATACATGTCGTGGGCGTTGATCTCGATGATGCGGTCCAGCCGGCCGGTATCCACCAGCACCGCCCCGGCGGCGGGCGCCAGATAGCCACCGGAATAGGACATGCCGCCGCCCCGGGGCACGATCGCCACGCCGGCGGCGGCGAGAATGGCCATGGCCTGGGCCAAGGCGTCGCGCGTGGCGGGCCGCACCACGGCGCGCAGCGGCGCACCCGCCGCATAGACATCCTGGCCATGGAACGCCAAGGATGCCGGGTCGGTCAGGACGCCCTCCGCGCCCAAACGCGCCTGAAGGTCGCGGACCAGGGGGTCATCGGTTTGGGCCAGGGGCGAGGCGGTCTGGATCATGGGGGCCGTCCTTCAACGCGAAGCGGAAAATCAACGGCCCCACCATGCCAGCGGTCCCCCGCCCCGCCTCGCCCCGCCCGCCCGACTATCCGGCCTGTGGACAAACCGCTTCGGCGCCATCGTGCTTGGGAACGGGGCCCAGCGTGCCCAAGGCCACGGCGCCGACGACGAAACCGGCGGCGCAGGCGCCCAAGCCGGGGCCATAGCCCCCCGTCAGATCGTAGAGCCGGCCTATCCCCATGGGACCCAACCCCGCCCCCAGGGCGAAGAATCCCAACTGCCAGCCATAAATCTCGCCATAGCTGCGCAGGCCGAAATAGCGGCTGACCATGAAGGCGACCAGATCGACCTCGGCACCGGCGGCGAAGCCGATGAGCAGGACCGCCGGCAGGACCAGCAGGGTGCCGGCGCCGGGAAGCGCCAGCAGGACGCAGCCCAGGGCGGCCGCGGCCATGACAGTCGCCGCGACTGCCGGCGGATGCAGGCGATCCACCAGCCCCCCCACCCCCAACCGGCCGATGATGATGGCGATGCCCAGCACGCTGGCGTACCAGACGGCCGTGGAGCGCTCGATACCCGCGCCGGACAGCATGGGCACGAGATGCACGATCAGGCTGGCGACGGCGAAGGAGGCGAACAACAGCCCGATACCCAGGCCCCAGAACTGGCGGGTGCGGCGCGCCTCGGCCAGATGCAGGCCAGCCGGCCCGGATGACAGCTGGGCACGGCCGGCGCGGGCCGTCCCCGCGGCGTCGCGGAAGAACAGCCCGACAACGGCCAGCCCCAGCCCAGCCACCAGCGCCGCCTGGCCCAGATAGGCGACGCGCCAGCCCTGGGTCGCGATCAGCCATTGGGTGAAGGGGGGCGCCAGGATGCCGCACACGCCGGTACCCGTCAGCGTCAGGCCCAGCGCCAACCCCCGGGAGCGATCAAAGCTGGCATTGACGGCGCGTGTCCACACGATGGGCAAGGTGCCGGCCCCCAGCACCATGGCGACGCCGAACGCCAGGTAGAAGCTGGCGAGCGACGGGCCGATGCGGCTGAGACCGACCAGGCCCACGGCCAGCAGGAACAGGGACAGCATCCCGACCCGGCGGCCGCCGAAACGGTCCACCAGGCGGCCGACGACCGGCCCCAACAGCATGGTGGTGGCGGTGGTCAGCAGCGTGGCGCTGGAAATAGCCGTGCGCGACCAGCCAAACTCCTGCGACAGCGGGCCGATGAAGATGCCCAAGGTGTAAAAGGTGAGGCCGGTGATACCCAGCCCGACCCCGGTCGCCGCCGCCAACACCAGACGCCAGCCCTTGCGGAATTCCTCCATCGCCCCCTACCTTGCCTGAAAGCCCACCCCGTCCGGGCGGGATGATGACCGTGTCTCAAACCCGGCCGAAACGCCAGAACAGCACCGCCGAGGACAGGTTCAACAGCGCCGGAACCACGCCGAAGGCCAGCATGACCCCGGTCAGCGCCAGATCGGTCTGCGGCTGGCCAGACACCGCCCGCGCGGCGTCGAAACCGAACCCGGACAGGACGATGCCGACCAGCAGGGTGCCCCCCAGCGCGAAGCCGACCTTGTCCACCGCGATCCAGGCGGCGGAATAAAGCCCGGCGTGGGCCTGATCATCCCCGGCGACATCCGACATCATGGAAAAGCCCAGCAGCGTCCATCCGGAATTGAAGATCGCGGCGGCGAAGGAGAAGGCGTAGGCCACGACCGTTCCCGCACCAGCGCTCATGGACCAGCCCAGGTAGGCCACGCCGTAGCCGGCCGCCGCGAGGATGTAGACGGGCTTCTTGCCAATGCGGCGGGCGAGCGCGACCCAGGCCGGCTGGGCCGCGACGATGCCGGCGCAGGCGATGATGACCAGACCACCGATCAGCTGAAAGGCGTCGGAACGCGCCATGTTGTAGGTGAGGAAATACAGCATCGAGGCATAGGCCATGCCCGATCCCGCCAATTGCAGCAGGTTGGCGAGCAGCAGGACGGAGAAGCGGGGTGCCGTCAGGATCGCCACCACCTCGCGCACGGCCAGGCGGCGATGGGCGGCCGGCGGCGGAAGGGCGGCGGCCTGGCGCCGGGCGCGCCCAGACCCGAAATAGGCCAGGACCAGCGCCGTGGGACAGACGACCGCCAGGAATTTGGACATGCCTTCATAGGCCGCCTGCCCGCCGCCCAGGCTTTGCACCAGGTAAGGGGACAGGGCCCCGCCGACCAGCACGCCGATGGCGGTGAAAACCAGGCGCCAGGCCATCAGCACGGTGCGCTGATGCGGATCACCGGACAGCTCTCCGGCGATGGCCAGATAGGGGACGGAAAAGCACGCGAACACGGCCATGTACAGGCTGAAGGCGACCGCCACATAGGCGACGCGGCCGGTCACGGACAGGTCGGGCACATGAAACAGCAGGATCAGGGCCACCGGCGCCCCCAACGCCCCCACCAGCAGCCACCCCCGGCGGGCGAAGCGATGCTTCCACCGATCCGACAGGATGCCGACCAGCAAATCGCAGCCCACGCCCCAGACCAGCTTGGGCACGAAGATCGCCGCCCCGGCCAGCGCCGGTTCAATGCCCAGGACATTGGTCATGAAGAACATCAGCAACAGCGAGGGCACGTCGCGGAAGACCTGCCCGGCGATCTGCCCCACCCCATAACCGGCCTGGGCCAACAGGCCCAGGCGGCCAGGCGACACGGACCCTTCTTCGGAAAGCGCGATGCTCATGACTTGGATGTTCCTTGAGGTCGGAAGGAGGAAGGGGCCCGCGGCTTAAAGAAGAAGGGACGGCCGCGACGCGCACGACCGTCCCTTCGCAAAATCCCGTCTAGCGGCGACCGGATGACCGGCGCCCCGGCACGGTCAGCGACCGGGCAGCGTGCGCGGCGGCGGCGGACTGGGGGGCGCCCAACCGGCAGGCACAGCCGCCGGCGTCTGCTGACGGGCGTAGTTCTCCAGGCTGGAAAGCGACGGGCCATAGTCGCTGTCCGGCGCGCTCAGCCATTTGGGGTCCATCGCCCGGGCCTTGGCCACCAAGTCGGCCGGCAACTGGTCGATGCCCGACACGGTGCCAAAACTGCAGAAATAGCTGATGCACCCGGCGGCCTGGCCCATCAGCATCCAGGGCAGCCAGGGCGTGATGCGCGACCAGGAGCCGACGGCGGGCACGTGGGTCATGGCCGGGTTTTCCAGGTCCTGGCGCTTGACCACGTAATGGAACATTTCCGAGACCCGGTTGAACGCGCCGGTGGATTCGCGCGGCCATTTGTCGGGCTGAAGGGCCGACGGATAGAACAGGTGGATGTCGGTCGACAAATGCACCGTGCCGTCCGGCCCATCGGTCCAGTTCATCAGGAACGGCCGCTTGGGCGGCTTGTCCTTGTTCAGGCCGCCATAGGACGGCGGCTCCGGCAGGAACTCGCTGATGGTGAAGTTGAAAGGATCGTTGGCGATGGGAACGACCCGCACATCCTCGTTGGTGTAGGGGTTGTGCCAGGTGTCCATCAACTGACCGGTCTGGAGATCGCGGTAGAAGCCGATCTCACGCAGCATCCGCCGCCAGCTGCCATCGGGCAGCTGCTGCGACCGGACGACGCTGAAACCGTCCACCGAGAAAAGCGACCGCACGGCCTCATTGTCGCGCACCCCATAGACGGCGCCACGGAACCAGCCAACCTTCTGCTTGGTCGGATCGACGTCCATGTCCAGGCGCGCATAGGCGTCCCGGTTCCACTTGGGATCCTTGAAGTCAATGCGGGTGAGGAAGGCGGGCGCCGCCGCCCGCGCTGGCGACGCCAGCCCCAGCGCACCGGCAGCCGCCGCCATCGTCGCCAAACCCAGGCTTTCCCGCCTGGTCAGTTCCGGACCACTCATGACCCCAGTCTCTCCCATTCCTGCCTGCCTTACCGGCCAGGACACCTGCCGGTCTTGATAAAGAGCGTGACCCGGAATGGTTCACCGTTGGAAGGTTCAGGCCCGGCGCCAACCATCAGGTGGACAAGGCGGGGCCCCGGCTTGGCCTGGCCGCATTATACGCCTCCAATTCCGGCGACGCACACCACCGACCCGGGAGCGGCCATGCTCAACACCTTCCAACAACTCACGCATCCGGCGCTGCCGACGCCCACGCACGATGAGGCGGCACGGCAGGAATTCACCAAAAGCTTCAAGAACTTCATCCAACAGAAGTTGCTGCCGGGCCTGACGCCGGTCTATCGGAACCGCGTGGCGCCGGCCTTCGAGCGCACGCACGGCCGCCCGCCGGCCGATCGGCGCGACATCCGCGCGGGCATGGTCCGCGACCTCTATTTCCAGCACTACGCCGCCGCCAACCGCATCGCACAGGAACTGCTGTGGGAATCCACCAACCTGACGGTGGACCGGCAGTTGCCGGACCTGAACGCCACGGCCGCAGAACTGTCCGCCAAGACCACGGCCATCCTGGACATTCCCGAGGGCTTCACGCCGCCCCGGTATGTCACGGCCGTGGACATCCATTGCATGCCGGGCGGCTACACCTCGGAAGTGGCCCCGGGCGATATTTCGGTCGGCGCGCTGTATGATCGCGGCGTCTATCTCTACGCCATGGGCTATATGGGGCCCCTGAACGACGACATGGGCCGGTCGGTCTGCAACTACCTGAAGCGGCGGATGCCGGACTTCAAACCGAAGCGCATCCTGGACATGGGCTGCACCGTCGGCCACGCCACCTTGCCGTACAAGGAGTTGTTCCCGGATGCCGAGGTCTGGGGCATCGATGTCGGCGCGCCGGTGGTGCGCTATGCCCACGCCCGGGCGGCTGGCCTGGGGCTGGAGGTCAACTTCGCCCAGATGAACGCCGAGGAGACCCGCTTCCCCGACGGGCATTTCGACCTGGTGGTCAGCCATATCCTGCTGCATGAGACCAGCGCCAAGGCCATGCCGCGGATCTTCCAGGAATGCCATCGCCTCCTGGCGCCGGGCGGCTACATGATCCATGCCGACCTTCCACCCTTCGACCTGATGGATCCGTTCACCCAGTTCATCCTGGACAACGAGACCTGGTACAACAACGAGCCCTTCTGGGGCGCGATGCGCGAGATGAACCAGTACGACCTGGCGGAACGCGCCGGCTTCGACCGCGCCGAAGTGCGGTTCGACACGGCCCCGATGGCGGTGATGGAGTTCGCGGCCCAAGCCGCCGCCGGGTACAGCGAGGAAGCGGCCTCCTCCGTGGCCGAACGCGAATTCGCCGCCGGCGAGTACGCCCCCGGCGGCGGTTGGGAGGTCCTGATCGCCCACAAGTCCGATACCGCCGCAGTCAAGGATGCCGCCTGATGACCACGCCCCGTCCCCATGTCGTGAAGGACGCCAAAGGCAAACGCCCGACCTTCTACGAAGCCCCCGGCCTGGACCAGGCGATGTCCATGATCCTGGTGCTGGCCAACGAGATTTCCGTGCTGCGCGACCGCTTGGACAGTGCCGAACGGGTGGCGAAAGCCCACGACCTGGACCTGGCCGCGGGTATCGAGACGCTGGTCCTGGAGCAGCCCGCCCTGGAAGCCCGGGAAGCCTGGCGCCAGGACTTCCTTGACCGGCTGTTCTATCTGCAGCGCAAGGAGGCGGCGGAGGCGGCGCACGCCGACACCACCGAGCGCTTCAATCGCACGATCGAGGAGATCGCGACCCCATGACGGTGCGAGGGGGCCCCGCCCGTCTGGACGGCGCCCCCTCGCATTACCCCCCTCGCTTGGACCCCAGGCGGCGACAGCCGACGTCAGGCGGCCCGCACGGTCGCCAGGAAATCCTGGACTTCCGTTCTCAGGCGCTGTGAATCGCCGGCAAGCTGGTTGGCCGAGGCCAGGACCTGTTCCGCCGCCGCCCCGGTCATGCCGGCGGCGTCCGAAACACCGGTGATGGTCTCGCTGACATCCTGGGTGCCTTGGGCCGCTTCCTGCACATTGCGGGCGATCTCCCGTGTCGCCGCCCCCTGCTCCTCCACCGCCGATGAGATGCCGGTCGAAATGCCCTGTATCTGGTTGATGACTTGGGCGATGTCGTCAATCGCCGTGACGGTGCGGCGGGTCTCCTCCTGCACCGTCGCGATCTGCTGGCTTATCTCGCTGGTCGCGCGGGCGGTTTGGCCGGCCAAGCTCTTGACCTCACCGGCCACCACGGCGAAGCCCTTGCCGGCCTCCCCCGCGCGCGCGGCTTCGATGGTCGCGTTGAGCGCCAGAAGATTGGTCTGCGCCGCGATGGCGTCGATGAGCTGCACGACCTCGCCGATGCGGTCCGCCGCCGTCGCCAAACCCTGGACCAGGCCGGTACTGCGAACGGCGCCATCCGACGCGACATTGGCGATGCGGGTGGATTCGACCACCTGCCGCGCGATCTCACTGATGGAGGACGACAGTTGTTCCGACGCGGCGGCCACGGTCTGGACGTTCGACGACGCCTGCTCGGCGGCGGCGGCCACGGTGGTCGCCTGCGCGGTCGCCTCGCTGGCGGTCGATGACATGCCCCGGGCGGTCTGCTGCAATTCTCCCGACGTCTTGGAAACCGCACGCACGACGTCCATCACCTTGGCCTCGAACGCGTCGGCCATGCGGTGCAGGGCCGCACGCTGTTCCTCGACCGCCCTGGCCTCCTGCTCCCGCTGGGCGGCGCGCAGCCGCTCAACCTCCAGCGCGTTGCTCTTGAAGACCTGGACACTCCGCGCCATGGCGCCAATCTCATCCCGCCGAGCCTGGCCCGGCACCTCGGCGGAGAGCTCGTTGCCCGCCAGGCGATCCATGACAAGGCGCAAGGCCGCGATGGGTGCGGTCAGGCCCGCACGGCTGATCCAAAGAGCCAGCAGCAGCGTGAAAAGGACAGCGACACCGGCGCCGATCGCCTGAAGACGGATGGTATTTCTGGTATCGGCATTGAGGGCATTGGCGGAATCGGCCGACGCCTTCAACAAATCATTATTGAAGGTCATGAAGTCGGCAAGGGCCTTGTCCAAGGGGACGCCACACTCAGCCTTGAGCTGTGCCGCAACTTTCATATTCTCATCCGCCGTCACCGCCTTGCGCGCGGCGGTGATGGATGGGCCGCAGCCGGCGAAACCCTGTTTAACCGCCTTGTCGATCGGATCGAGCCGGCTGGCCCATTCCGGCAGGTTTTTCCGCACGCCGGCGATCAACTCCGCGTACAGCCGCTTGGCGTCATCAGCCTGAGCCAACAGCTTGGCGTTGCCATCGTCGGTGGTTTCGGTTGCCAGCTGGAAGGCGGCGGCGAGGTAGACGTTGACATAGCGATTGGCACGAACAGACATCGTCGCGGATCGGTCTACCCGCGTGATAAGGTCGGAATAGGCGTTATCAACTGCGGTCATCCGCATAGCGCTGACCACGATCAATCCAATCACGACCACTGAAAATATTCCAACAACCACGTTTATTTTGTTGGAGATACGCAAATTCTCAAGTAGCATTTTGCTGCCTTTGGATTTTTATTGATTTTCTGGGTGCTCTATTTCAGCGGGCGCTTGTGGAAACTGGCGCACACGGCAAGAAACAGAGTGACAGGTTTTGGAACGTTCCACGCCATGACAGCGATGTCCCCTTCCGGGACATTACGGCGGCTGCGTCAACCCAACAACAAAAACAATATGATAAATACAGGTATTTATCATACATATCCAATTATGGACCCACAGCACTGCTATAGCCGGCCCTGGCTCATAGACGGGCGCCTTCACGCCCAAAGGCGATTTCGCCTTCGGGCGTGAAGCTCTAAAATTTCCCGCTACTGATGCAAAAAGCCCCTTTGTGGATTACCTACTTGCGGTGGAGTTGCACCGGTCCGGTGTCGGCCAAGCGTCCGCGCAGGATCTGCAGGGCGGCCGCGTCGCCGGCGGCATGGGCCCGCATGAACAGGATGGACAAGGATACCGCGGCGGCCAGCGCCTCCTCCTGCCGGGGGCCCGGTAGTTCAGGCCGGCAAATGCCGCCACCGAAATAGTGGTCAACCCCCGCCAACACCGCCGCGTACCGCTCGCCACCCGGCGCCGCCTCGTCATAGGCCGCCAGGTGACCGCGCCAATCCGTCATACCCGGGGGCATGTCGCGGTCCCCTGTCTGGATCAGGGCGGGCACCGCCAGCGTGGCGTAGTCGCCCGCCCGCACAAATCCGCCATCCACCCCCGGTGGTGAAAACGCCACCGCGACCTGGGCGCGCGGGTCGCGCAGGGGCAGGGACACCCCCTCCGGCACAGCCGGAGAGGCGCCCCCCAGGACCAGCGCGATCAAGGCGCCGTAGGAATGACCCGCCGCGATGTAGGGCCCGCCCAGATGCGCCGACAACACCCGGACATCCTCGATACGCGCTGGCCAACTGGCCAGGCCAGGGAAAGAGGCCTGGTCCGGATGGTCTGTCGAATCGACATGTAGGGGGGCGAAGACGCTATAGCCGGCACGCCCCCACGCTTCGATGACGGATTGATACTTCCACGGCGCCGACAGGGCGCCGTGGGAGAACAGCACGCGCCCCCGTTCCCCCGCGACGATCCAGGTGCGCACATCCACGGCGCGGCCAGCGGCGGTGCGCAGCGTCAACCGGCCCGCCTCCGCCCGGGCGGGACGCACCCGCCCCGCCACCGCCGCCGTGGCCACGCCCGCGAGGAAGCCGCGACGCCCCACACGGGAACCGAAACCCATCACACCCATCGCCCCATCCCCCGACGCGCGCCGCGTCCTCACGCCTTTTCCAGGATTTCCAAAGCGGCGGCCTCACCCGTCTCCATGGCGGATTCCATGCCATGTTCCAGCCGCCGAAGGTGTTCGCCCGCGAAGTGGATGCGCCCCACCGGCTTGCCCATTTCCGTCGCGAAGCGCTTGACCTGCCCGGGGCCGAAGACGTGCTTGTTGCCCCTGACATAGGGGTTGCGACCCCAGCTGTAGCCCAGGATGTACTCCAGGGATCCGACCATCGATGGCCGCACCTTGGCCAGTTCGGCCCTGACGAGGTCGGACTGCAGCTCGACCTCGCGGTCGTCCCAGCGCGTGGCGCCGTCGCCGTTGACCCAGACGATCAGCGTGTCGATGGCGCCCGTCTCCGGGCTTTTCAGGGCGAAGGCGCGTTCGAACGGCAGATCGGTCCACAATGACGGCGGCAGGCCATCCTTTTCCCAGTACGGCTTGGTGATACGGAAATGGAATTGGGTGGTGGCGGAGTACAGGGCGCCGGCGATGGCGTCCGCCTGTGCGTCCGGCAGGCCCGGGGTGAAGCGGATGTTGCGCACCGCCGAATAGGGGGCGGCCACCACCAGGTGCTTGCCGGTCAGCACGTCGCCATTGGCCAGCTGCACGCGGACCTTGTCATCGCCCTGGTCCACGGCGACGGCCGGGCTGAGCAGGCGCACCGGGGTCTTCAGCGCAGCGGCCATCGCCTTGGGCAGCACGTCGGAACCACCGACGATGTAGCTGCGCTCCATGTTGTTGACGCCGTACTGCGGCTTGTTGGGGTCGGTGAAACCCTCCGCCCGGGCGCGGGCCAGGTCACGGAAGATGCTGAGGGCCGAGATGCTTTCCAGGCTGGGGCCGTTGACGTCGATGTCGGCCAGGCGGATGGCCGCCTCGGAGACGCCCTTGGCCCGCATGAACTCCGCCGCCGACACGTCATAGGCGAGGTTGGACGGGTCCAGCCAGGCCGCGGTGTCCTTGAAGGGCAGCCAGCGCTGGAACAGGCCGGTTTGCAGGATGTAGGGCAGGATGGTCCGCTCCGCCCCGCGCGTCATGTTGACGGGGGCGGTGGCCCAATCCTCTGGCCGGAGGGAGGCGCCGTTGACATGCAGCAGGAAGTCCGTCGGGATGCCGCCCTTGTTGGTCAGGCCGACGTTCAGGCGGGAACAGGCGTCCCGCACGCGACCATACAGCGCCCCAACCTCACTGGCGCCGAGTTCCGCCTGGTAGCCGTCCGCCCGGCCGGTGCGCAACCGGCCACCGACGCGATCCGACGCCTCGACCACCTGCACCGACAACCCCTGCCCTTCCAGAATGGCGGCGGCGTTCAGGCCGGCCAAACCAGCGCCGATGATGACGACATCGACGCTTTGCGGCCCCTTGGCCCAAGCGCGGGCGGAGCCCAACAGCGGCGCGGACGCGAGCAGACCACCGACGACGGCGCGACGGGAGGGAAGAAAGGAGCGGACACCCTGGGACATGGAATCGGTCTTTCCGGCCTTGATTGGGGGAAAAGGCCGCGCGGATGGGCGGCGGGCGCACCATCCCCAACGGCAAGCCCTGATGCTCCGCCCATCACAACGGGAACCAAAGCCCGATCGGCAGGCTGTCCGCGTGGCGGATACCAGGGCGGCCGCGCGGCTACCCTCTTGCCAACGCCATAGGCTATCCACCCAGCGGTCAGGATGTCATGGGCCGAAACCGGTGAACGGGCCGAAATGTTAATCGTTATGGATCATAGCTGTGGAAGGTCCACCATGAAGATCGCCTCCGCTTGCCTGCTGGCCCTGGCTCTGGTCTGGCCCGTTGGCCCGACCCTTGCCGCCGACATGGCGGCGCAGCCCTTCAATGAACAAGCGCCGCCCCCGGCGCCCGATTACGACCGGCCGGAAAGCTGGGCCGCGCGTCCCGGCGCCCCCGCCGCCGCCGCGGCCGTGCCTGCGGGCGCCAGTCCCGTTGCCAGCGTCACCGCCGGCGTCGACGTGTTCTATGTCCATCCAACAACCTATCGCAGCCGCGACCGCTGGAACCAGGATGTGGCCGACGCGACGGTCAACGCCTGGACCGACGCCAGCGTGATCGCCCGGCAGGCCAGCGTTTTCAATGGCTGCTGCCGCATTTTCGCGCCCCGGTACCGCCAAGGCTCCTCCCTGGCGTTCAGCACCATGGCGGGCGACGGCAGCAAGGCGTTCGACCTCGCCTACAGCGATGTGGAGCGGGCCTTCGACCATTACATCGCCCATGAGAACGGTGGGCGCCCCTTCATCCTGGCGGGTCACAGCCAGGGTGCGGTGCATCTGACCCGCCTGCTGGAACGCCGCATCGACGGCACGCCCCTGGCGCGGCGACTGGTGGCCGCCTACACCATCGGCACCAACCTGTCGGAGGGGGATTTTCCCCGCACCTACAAGACGCTGGGCATTTGCGACACGCCGACCAAGACCCATTGCGTCATCGGCTGGAATTCCGTGTTGCCCGAGGCCGACATCGCCCTGTTCGCCAAGGCGGGTGAGGCGCGTTATGTCCAGCGTCACGGCGACAACCCGGGCAAGACGCTGCTGTGCGTCAACCCCTTGACCTTCGACACGGGCCAACCCGCCGCCACGGCTGAGCAGTCGCAAGGGGCGGTGCCCGGCGACCCAGGCGAAGGCCCGTTGCAGCCCTTGCGGCCACATGCCGTCGGCGCGCGCTGCGACCGGGGTTACCTGGTGGTGGACCCGGCACCCGACCTGGGGCTCAAGCCCCTGCCCGGCGGCCTGATGCACTACCACGACTACGGCCTGTTTTATGCCGATATCCGCGCGAACGTCGCGCAGCGCATCCAGGCCTTCAACGCCGGCAATTGACGCCGGCCCACCAATGAAACGCCGCCCGGGGCGGCGAAAAACGGGCATGAACCTCTGGGGGACACGATGAACAATCAGGAAGACCGGGCGCGGCGCCCGATCGAGATCGCGTTGGATTACGCGCTGCCGGCACTGGTGCTGGCGCAGGATGTCCTGACGACACTCATGCCGCGCATGGACAAGATGTCCCCCCTGCGTGAGCAATTGCGTGGGTGGCATTACCTGGTCGGCGGTCTGCTGTTCCTCCTGGCCATCATCCGCCTGTGGCGTTGGCAGCGGGGGCTGCCGCCGCTGCCAACGCCCGCCCTGCCGCCGCGTGCCCGCGCCTGGGCCATGGGCCTGGTGCTGGCGACCTACGGCTGTCTGTGCCTAACCCCCATCCTGGGCGTTTTCGTGGTGTGGAGCCATGGCATGGGCCTGCATTTCGGCCCCTTGCCCGCCCTGCCCGCGCCCATAGCCGAGGACCGCGACCTTTGGCTGTTCACCGGCTATTTCCATTCGGCCACCGGCACCAGCCTGCTGGTGCTGAAGGCCACCATCCTGCTGTCGGCGGTCTACTTCCTGTTCCGGCATGGCAAAGGGCTGTTCACCGCCTTTCCCCGCGGCTTCGGCCTCTACGCCCTGATCAGCATGGGATGCTCGCTGTTCGCGCTCAGCACCTTCAAATCCTATGACCGGGGACCCGTCGTGGTCGGGGAGTACCTGGCGCTCGCCGCCATCCTCTGGGGTTTGGGCGCCCTGATCCATCGCCGCCGCGCCGAGCGGCAGCCGCCCACCGGCTACCGGGGCCGGATACCGGCGGCGGTCGCGACACTGGCGCTGATCGGCGTCGGCCTCTATGGCCCGCATGCCTTGTTCCGCGTTTCACCCTTCGCGACCGGCCATGTGGTCCAGGCCGACAATGGCGCCACGTCGCGGCTGGACCCGCCGGTGGTCGTCGACCTGCCGCCCGAAACCGACTTCGAACGCCAGGTGCGGGCGGAGACGTTCAAGTGGTGCGTGTTCTGCCACACCATGAACAAGGGCGGCGCCCATGGCACTGGCCCCAACCTGTACGCCGTCTTCGGTCAACGCATGGCGGCGGCGCCCAATTACCCCTATGGCGCCAGCCTGGCCGCCCGGGGAAAGACTGGCGAGGTGTGGACGGATGAGGCCCTGGCCGCCTTCCTGTCCGACCCCGACAAGTTCGCGCCCGGAACCGCCATGGTCGTGTCTTCGGGCAACATCACCGATCCGGAACGGCTGAAGGCGCTGATCACCATCCTCAAGCGTGAGACGGGATCGGCGGCACCGTGAACCCCCTCCCCTTTCCGGTCCTCCGCAGGAGCCGCCGCATGCGCCGCATCCGTTTCCTTCTGCTTCTGGCACCGCTGCTGTTCGCCCAGCCGGTCTGCTCCCACGCGGCGGAGGCGACCGACGCGGCGGAAGCGCTCTACCGCCAGCGCCTGGCGGCGCTGATGGGGGGGGCGGCACCGGAATCGATCTACCAGCCGCTGGAGGACGTGCCGGGGGTGCCCGCGTCGACCGCCTTGCCACGCGCGCCGTCCGTCCGATCGGGCACCCACCCCTCCATCATCGGCGGCATCCGCGCCGGGGCGCTGGCCGCCGCCGAGGCGTATGCCGCCGACAGCAAAGCCAGCGCCTTCCTGGTATGGCATCAGGGCGAGCTGGTGGCCGAGCGCTACTTCGATGGGGTGACGGCCACCACCCCGCTGCCCTCCAAATCGCTGTCCAAGCCACTGGCGGCGGTGGCGGTGGGCCGGGCCATCTTCCTGGGCTACATCCGATCACTGGACCAGCCGGTGGCCGACTTCATCCCGGAATGGCGGGGAACCCCCAAGGCGGCGATCCTGGTCCGGCACCTGCTGGACATGCGGTCCGGGCTGCTGGACCAGGGCGTCAGCGCGGATCCCGACAGCCCGTGGAACCGCGCCTACCTCAGCCCCGACCACGGGCGTTACATTGTCGCCGACTACCCCATGACCGACGCGCCCGGGACGCGCTTCGCCTATTCCAACGCCACGGCCGATCTGGTCGCCCTGGTGGTGGAGCGCGCCACTGGCCGGCGCTACGCCGAATTCCTGGGGCATGAGGTGCTGTCGCCCATCGGATCGCCCGGCGGCGTCATCTGGGTAAGCCAGGCAGCCGGGTTGGCCCACTCCGGCTGCTGCATCCTGTTGCCGGCGGAAAGCTGGCTACGGCTGGCCCGCCTGCTGCTGGAGGATGGCGTGGCGGATGGCCGGCGCATCCTGCCGCCCTTCTACGTGCGCGGGATGGTGACGCCAACGGCTGAGAACCCGCGCTATGGCCTGGGGGTGTGGGTGGCCGGCCCTTATGTGGAGCGGCGGGGATTCGGCGCCCCGGGCGCGCCCGGCCCCAGCGTCCGCCACGGCGAGCCTTACCTGGACCGCGATCTCTATCTGTTCGATGGCAACGGCAACCAGACCGTCCATGTCTCGCCCGCCACCGGCCTGATCGTGCTGCGCATGGGGCCGACGCCCCCCAAGTCCCTGGACTGGGACAATGCCCGGCTACCCAATCTGCTGCTGCGCGGCCTGGTCGCTCCGCCCCCGCTGGCGCCGCAGCCCATCCCTTAAGACCGGCTGACGGGCAGGCCGCCCGTCAGCCGCATACCATCAGCGTGGGGCCGCCGGCGTGGTCGCCCCGGTGGTCGCCCCCTGGGCGTCCAGCCACCACAGGAATTCCTGCAGGAAATGGTCCGACGTGCTGCCCTGCGGCTTCATGCCAAAGCCGTGGTTGCCGCGAAAATAAAGGTGTAGCTCAGGCCGATAGCCGGCGGCGAACAGCGCGTCATAAAAGCGGCGCACGCCCTGGCCGACGAACACGTCGTCCTGGGCCATGGCCAGAAAGAAGGGCGGCAGGCGGCCGGGTGCCGGCTTGGCTGGCGGTGCCAGCCAGGGCTCCGTCGGCGTCCCCGGTTCCGGCGGCAGGTTGGCGGGCGGCAGATTGTACTCACCGGTGGTGAAGGCCCCACCATAAATGGGTGCCACGTAATCCGGCCGGTCGGCCGGAACGGGATTCAACCCCATCATCGACACGACATGCGCCCCGGCGGAAAAGCCGATGGCCGCCACCCGGTGCGGGTCGATGCCATAATCGCGGGCGCGGTCACGGATGCGCTTCAGCGCCTGGATCCCGTCCGCCACGCCCGGGTCGCCCTGCACCTCCACCGGCACGCCCTGGAACCGGCGCCGGATATCGTCCTCCGGCCCGTCCTGCTGGACCAGACGGTATTTCAGAATGAAGGCGGCCACCCCACGCTCCGCCAGCCACTCGGCGACCGCCACTCCCTCGTTACGGATGGCCAGGAAACGGAAGCCGCCACCGGGGGCGATAATGACGGCGGCGCCGGTGGCGCGGGCCGGGTCGGGCAGATAGGCCTGGTAAATCGGATCGGTGACGTTGGTCACCCGCTCGCCATCCGGGCTGGTGGCCTCAACCACCGGCCGGGCGGCCTTGCCCGGCCAATCGGCGGCCAAGGGCGCGGGCCCGGGCCACAGCCGTTCAGGGGCCAGGACCCGCACGGCCTGGCCGGCAACGGCGGCCGGCGTATCGGCACGGGCGACCGCCAACGGCGGCGCCAGCATCGTCGCCGCGCACAGGATCATCGCCAAACGTTTCATTTCGTCCCCCCTGTTCTTATACCGACGGTATTTGAACGTGACCGGTCAAATACCGCCCCTCAATCGCCGGGCGCGACCATCCGGTCGCTTGGCTTCCTCGCCTTCCAGTCCGCTACGCTCCCCGGCAAGCTCCGGCGGCCCCGACCGACACGTCCATGGTTCACAAGCGGGCGGTGACCGCCTTGGTTTCAAGATAGGCGTCCAGCCCCTCCCGCCCGAATTCACGCCCCCAGCCCGATTGCCGGTAGCCACCGAACGGAATGTTGGTGCCGATGGCGCCATGGCAGTTGATCGAGACCTGACCGGAACGGATGCGCGACGCCAGGCGGTGGGCGGTGGACAGCTCGCGCGTCCAGACACTGCCCGACAGCCCGTAGTCGCTGTCGTTGGCCAGGGCGGCGATCTCATCGATGTCCGAGGTTTCCAGCCGGTGGATGGCCATGACCGGACCGAAAATCTCCTCCCGGAAGATGTCCATGTCGGGCTGCACATCGGTGAAGATGGTGGGCGGGACGAAATGGCCGGGACGGTCGGGACGCGCGCCCCCCGCCACCAGCCGCGCGCCCTGGGCCAAGCCACGCTCGACATATCCCATGACGCGGTTGGCATGGCCGGCGCTGATCAGGGGGCCGAACTGCACCGCCGGATCCAGGCCATGCCCCAGGGTCAGCGCGTTGCTGAACGCCGCCATGCCCTCCACCAGCTGGTCGTGGATGGCGGCATGGGCGAAAATCCGTGTCCCGGCCATGCAATTCTGGCCTTGCAGGAAAAAGGTCGCCATGGCGACGCCCGGCACGGCCAATGCCAGATCCGCATCGGGCATGATGACGACCGGCGACTTGCCCCCCAGTTCCAGCGACACCTTCTTCAGATTGCCGGCGGCGGCGTGGACGATCTTGCGCCCGACCTCCGTCGATCCGGTGAAACTGATTTTGTCCACCTTGGGATGGGCGGCCAGGGCGGCGCCGACCACCTCGCCCACGCCGTTGACCACGTTCACCACCCCCGGCGGGAAACCGGCCTCGGCGACCAGCCGCGCCAGCAGCAGGGCCGACAGGGGCGTCTCCTCCGCCGGCTTGACGATCACGGTGCAACCGGCGGCCAAGGCCGGCGCCAGCTTCAGGATCAGGGTGGACAGCGGGACGTTCCACGGGACGATGAGGCCGACGACGCCCACCGGTTCACGCACGGTGTAGGTCAAGGCCTCGGCCACGGCGGCGACATGGGCCGGCGGCGTGGTGGTCACCCCCTCGATCCGCAACGCCCAGCCGGCATAATAATCCACCATCTCCACGCTGTTGCTGACCGTCAGGCCGGCGATGAAGGCCGGCATGCCGTTGTCGAGGATCTCCAGCTCGGTGAACATCCGCGCATGGCCTTCCAGCAGCCGGGCCAGCCGGGTCAGCAGGCGCGCCCGTTCGGGCCCCTGGGTGCGGCCCCAGCCCCCCTGGAAGGCGCCGGCCGCCGCCGCCACCGCGTCGTCGATGTCCGCCACGCCGCCGATATCAACCTCGGCCAGGGGAAGGCCGGTCGCCGGATCGCTGGTGGTGATCCGCTCCCGCCCCGACCGCCAGGCGCCGCCAATGAAAAGGCCGTGCCGCTCCCCAAGGAAGGCGCGCACGCCCTCCAGCACGGGAAGGCCGTCGAAAGGCAGGGCGGGGGTGGACATGGAACCTCCAGCGAGCGGGAAAGGGAGAGCCGAGCGGGGGCGGCGGATCAGACCGGCACGGTGGCGCAGTCATAGTCGAACAGGCCCAACGTATCCTCGTTGCGCACCGCGCGCAGCCCGAACAGATCGGTGTCCTCCGCCTGCATGCGATCGGCGTTGGCGTTCGATTCCAATTGGATGAAGGTGGCCCGCTCGTGCCGGGCGCCCTGATAGCGCCGCAACCCCTCCTCCGGGGTGGCGCTGGCGGCCAGCGCGCGGGCCAGGACGATCGCGTCCTCGATGGCGCAGGCCGCACCTTGGCCCAGGAAGGGCGTCATGCCATGGGCGGCGTCACCCAGCAGCGCGACGCGGCCCTGAACCCAGGTGGAAAGCGGCTGGCGGGCGTTGATGGCCCACTTGTAGAACTCGCCCTCGCGCACGGCCGCGATCATGGTCTGCACCTCCGACGCCCACCCGGCGAAGGTGCCCTCCAGGTCCGACCGGCTGGCGGGAATGGTCCAGCCATCCTGGGTCCACCCTTCCTGCCGGGCGAAAAAGACCAGGTTCAGGATTTTCGACCCCCGGACGGGATAGCGCACGACCATGCGCTGCGGACCGATGTGCACGCCCGGCCAGGCCGCCAGGTCGGCCAGCGTGTCATCCACCGGCACCAGGGCACGCCAGGCGACGTGGCCGGTGAAATGCGGCGCCTTCTCCTCGAACCCGCGCCGCACCACCGATTTGACGCCGTCGGCGCCGATCAGGACATCGCCCTCAATGGTCCGGCCGTCGGACAGCACCGCCGTCGTCCCCTCGACGGCGACCACGGCGGCGCCGGTCAGCAGGCGACCGCCCCGCTGGCGCGCCGCCTCCACCAGGATGGCGTGCAGGTCGGCGCGATGGATATAGACATAGGGGGCGCCGTGGCGTTCGCGCACGTCCCCGCGCTCGACCGTCCGCAGCACCCGGCCATCCGCCCAATGCTGGATACGCTGGCGGGACGGTTCCACGCCCGCTTGCGCGATGGCTTCCGCCAAGCCCAGGTGGATGTAGCCGCGCATGGCGTTGGGCGCCAGGGTGACACCCGCCCCGACCTCGGCGAAAGCGGGGGCCGATTCCAAAAGCGTCACCGGGAACCCCTGGTCCAGCAGCGCGATCGCCGCCGTCAAGCCGCCAATACCACCGCCAACGATCGTCACACACGCCTTGCTCATGGCCCGCCCTCAGTCTGGTCGCCGGCATCCCCCGCCGGTTCAGGGGGGATTAGGCGGTGACCGGCGACGGGCGGCCAGGACGGCCGGGGGCGTTGTCCGCACGGCGGACGGCACCAGGGGTCGGAATCCCCCGCCGCTGGCTTAAGGCCGGGGGCCGCTGGCGAAGGCTTCGCGCTCCAGCGCCTCGCGAAAATCAGGGTGGGCGATGCCGATCAGGGCCTTGGCGCGCTCGGCCAGCGACAGACCGCGAAGATTGACGATGCCAAATTCGGTCGCCACGTACTGCACGTCGTTGCGCGGCGTGGTCACCGGGCCGCTCAATCGGGAAACGATGCGCGAGGCGGTGCCATTCGCCGCCGTGGAGTGGCAGGCGATGATCGACTTGCCCCCCTTGGACGCCGAGGCGCCGCGGACGAAATCCAGCTGTCCGCCGGCGCCGCTGTACTGACGGCCGGCGACGCATTCCGAATTGCACGCGCCCTGCAGGTCAACCTCCAGCGTGGCGTTGACCGACACCATGTTGTCGTTCTGGGCGATGACGGAGGGGTTGTTCACATAGTCGACCGGATGCGCCTCGCAGTCCGGGTTGTTGTCCAGGAAATCATAGAGCGCCCTGTCCCCGGCGGCGAAGGTGAACACCGCGCGCCCCCGGTGGATCGTCTTGCGGCTGTTGTCGACCACCCCCTGCCGCATCAACGACGCCAGCCGGGGCGTCATCAGCTCCGTGTGGATTCCCAAGTGGCGCCGATCCTCAAGCGCGGCGCAAACCGCGTCCGGCAGGGCGCCGATACCCATCTGCAGGCACGCGCCATCGTCCACCAGATCGGCGATGAGCCGGCCGATCATGATGTCCTTCTCGCGGATCGCCGCGGGCGGGATTTCAAGAAGCGGCGTCGGATTCTCGACGATGGCGGTGACCCGCTCAAGCGGGATGCGGCAATTGCCCGGGGTTCGCGGCATCGCCGGGTTCACTTCGAGGATCACCTGCCGCGCCGTCCGCGAAACCGCCAGGGCGTAGTCGGCGTTGGTGCCAAGGCTGAAGCACCCCTCCTCATCCATCGGCGACACCGTGGTCAGCAGGACGTCGGCATCGACCTGGCGGCTCAGCACGTCCGGCGCCTGGCTGAACGCGGTTGGCAAGAAGTCCGTCGGTGGCAGGCCAAACCGCGCCGCCTCCTGGTCCAGCTTGCGCTCGATGGCGCTGTGGAAAAGGCTGACCGGCCGGATTCGGTGCCGCAATTCGTTCCGCAGGACCGGCGCCGCGTTGGCGGACGCGAGGAGATAGTACAGCGAAAGGCCCTCCACCAGCCCCCGCTCGGCGCGGTCCGCCAAGGCGCGGAGCAAGGCCGGCGGCCCCGCGACGGCCAACCCCATGACGATGCGGGCGCCGGAGGGGATCAACCCCACGGCTGCCTCGGCGGTCATCGTTCTCGCCGCGTAGCGGTCGGCCTGTCGCGTCATCCCGGCTTCCTCCCTCGTTTTCTTCCACGCCATCACGGGCACGCAACACAAACAACGCCGGCGGGGCAAGCCCTTCGCCAGCGGTCATTCGGATACGCGCGCCAGGGATTCCCGCCCAGGCATTCCGGCACGGCGCGGAACTTGCCCCTCTCTCTCGCATTGGGCTTGGATTCGGGGCGGCTGGCGAGGGCGCCCGCGCGACCTGTCCACAGCGCGGACGCGCGAACTTCACAGCACAGCGCGGACGCGCCAACGCGTGAGGCGTCGCCGGCTGTCGCGGCAAAAATGATCTAATGGTCTATTTATAGGCTAACTTGGCCGCCCCTCCCGTGCTATATGTTCGGATATATAATTTGCCAGTGCACAATTGGCAGAGCAGGGGGTTTGGGAATGGAAAAGGTTAAGCCTGTACGGGCCATGCTGCGTGTGCTTGACGTTTTGCAGGTGCTGAACAGCCGTAATGGCGTGAGCGTCACCGACGTCGCCAATGCGATCGACCTGCCCAGAACGACAGCCTACCGGGTTCTGGAAACCCTTTGTTCGGCGGGATACGCTGTCCGCGACACCTCAGACGACCGTTATCGCCTGACCGTGCTGGTCCGCTGCCTGTCCGACGGCTACGACGATGAATCATGGGTGGCGGATGTGGCGCAGCCCATCATATCCCAACTGGGCAAGAATTTGATTTGGCCGGTGTCGTTCAGCACGAACCAGGGCAATGCGATGCTGGTGCGCCACACCACCGACAAGCACAGCCCGCTGGCGCTGGAGCGGTACGGCGCCGGCGTCCGGCTGCCCCTGTTGAACAGCGCGTCCGGACGGACCTATCTGGCGTTCAGCCCGCCGCCCCAGCGCGCTGCCTTGCTGGACATCGCGCTGGGTTCGGATGGCGAGATGGAAGGGGCGGGGCGGCAGCGCGACCTGATCGACAAGCTGCTGTCCAATATCCGCAAGGCGGGCTACGCCATCAATATCCGCCAATACCGCGGGGAATCCACGGCGGCCGTGCCCGTGTTCAATGACGGCACCTTGCTGGGCTGCGTCGGCATGCGCTTCATGGAAAAGGCGGTTCCCGAAGTGATGTTCCGCAGCAAGTACCTGCCGGCGCTGCAGATGGCGGCGGCGGAAATCGGCGCCGCCTACGGCGAGTGGCAGGACAGCCTGCAACAGTCGTTGGATGATGATCAGCCGACCAAACGCTGGGATTGGACGCTGGAACGCCGCGTTTCCCACTGAGGGGCGTCCGCGCCAGAGAATCCGGATGGGGGGGACTGGTCCGGGAGCGGTCATGCGGCCCGGACCATCCCGCGCCACCGGTGCGACCTGACGATGGTTGTGGAACGGCCGACAGCGCGGGCGGACCAGGTGCCGAGGCGGAAACTCGCTGACGCGGCCACGCGGTTCGAACAAAAGGGTGGCGCGTCACGCCCCGCGCTTGGTCGCGTTCCTGGCAAGGCTGTCTATTCCGCTCTGTCCGGCGGAAGGGATACCACCTGGGAACGGCAGGTTCGAAGCTTCGGCAGCGCTTCAGCCTGGGCCCTGTCCACCCCCAGCAGCCGGAACCTCGCTCCGCCCGGCTCAGAACCGGACACCTGAACCCGGCGGCGCCTCAATCCGTCCCGGGACGCGGGCCCGCCTGGCGGATCACCGCCAGCGCCGCCGCCGGCCAAGCGCGATCGGGCACCAGGTGGTCATCCTCCACCCGCATGCCGATCTCCGCCCGCCAGCGGCCGCCGACGCGGGACGAATTGTGCCAGTTGCCGGTGGCGGCGTTGTCGGCGGTGATGCCCCAGGCGAAGTTCTTACCCACGGTGTTGGCGTTCAGCCAATAGCCGTCGGTCTCCACCACGTTGCCCTGCACCCGCAGGTGTTTGCTGCCCTCATCGAGGTAGATGCCGATGCGGTCAGCGATGTCGAAGACGTGGTTGTCGCGGATCGCCGTGCCGGGGTTGGCTGACAGGTTATAAATGGCGCCGCCGTCGAAGAACCATTTCTTCACACCATGGATGCGGTTGCCCGCCACCGTCATGTTCCGCAGCACGGTCGGCTGGTCAAACGCCGGGTTATGCAGATAGCCCTTTTGATTTTCCCGGTAGTTCCGGTTGCCGCCCACGTCGTTGTAACCCCAGCCCCAGCCGATGGCGATGCCATCGTAATTGGCGTCGGAGATGTCGTTGTGCAGGATGTCGGCCCTGTCGATGTAGGTCGCCAGCACCGCCGCGTTGTCCTTGTAGTCGCGGGCCACGCCGGTGATGACGTTGTCGGCGATGGTCAGGTCGCGGTTGACCTGGCGTGGGTCGGCGGGATGGTGCGCCTCCACCCGCACGCCGCCGGCCATGATGGCCCCGCCGGCGATGACGGCGAAGCGGTTGCCCAGCACCTTGACCCCCTCCGTCCCCAGGCCCACGCCGGTCAGGTGGGCGTTGGCGTCGTTGCCTATGCCCAGCGCCACCTGCCCCAGTTGGCTGAAGGTGTTGCCGATGAAGGTGATGTCGCGCGCGGCCGAGACCTGCACGGCACCGGGGATTTGGTCCCACTTCTGGCGCATGCCCTCGAACTCCGGGCAGCCCCAGCCGCAGGTGGCGTAGGCGTCCGCCGGGCGGAGGGGGGAGACCTGCTTGAGATAGGCGCCGCTCTGCTGGTTGGCGTAGCCGGTGGCCCGCGACGGCCCCATCCAGCTGGTATGGGAAAAGCGCAATCCCTGGAAGGTCAGGTTGCGGATGGGATGGTCATAGCTGCCGCCGATGGCGACCAGCGCCTCCAGCCGGGGCAGGATGATTGTCAGGGTGGCGATGTCGGCATCCGGGCGCGGTTTCACGTACAGCTTGCCGGCGGCCGGGTCGATGTACCACTGGTTCTGGTTCAGGTGCCATTCGCCGCGCTTGCCGAAGAACTCCGGCGCGTTGACCAGGAACAGCCGCGCCTGGTCAGGCATGAAGGGCTTGTTCAGCGTGTCATAGCCCCAGCTGTTGTTGTCCCAGGCCGGCTGCTTCAGCGTGACCTGCATGCCGTCGATCCGCTCCACTGGGGAATAGCGATCGGTGAAGATGCCCGTAGCCTCCACCTCCAGCCGTTGCGGCGCCTTGATGGCGGCGATGGGGGCCAGCGCCGGGTTTTTGAGGATAAAGCCGTGGGCGGTGAACTCCACATCATGGTGGGTGATCTCGATGGCTGGCCGGTCGGCGGCCGTGCCGTCGATCCACAGCTGGCGGCTATCCAGGCCCTTGGGCACGTCGGCGACGTAGATGTCGTTCTCCGCGTCCGTCAGCGTCCAGCCGGTGACGCGCATGCCGCCCGAAATCAGGGCCTCGGTCCCCGCCGCCGCCTTCCACACCACGCGATGGTCCCCCTGCCCGCCGTCGTCGGCGGCGAAGACCAGCGGCTGGTCCAGGGCGTAGGTGCCGGCCGCCAGTTCCACCGTGACGTCATGGTCGCGGTTGGCGGTGCGCACCGCCGCCTGGGCGCGAACCAGGGTGCGGAAGGGTCTTCCCATCGTTCCGGGTGCGGAATCATCCCCGCCAGGCCCCACGTGAAAGGTCACGGGCTCGGCCGCCGCGGCCACGCCGGGCAACAGCAGCAGCACACCTGCCAGCAGCAGGCGGGTCCAGGGCAGCGGGGTGATCATAAGAAGGCGCTCCCTAATGTTTATCGTCCCGCCCCAGCACGGACCGTTGTCAGACCACCTGCCGTGCCGCGTCCAGGCGCAGGGTCAGATCGGCGCGGCCCGGCATCTCGACCAGGATGTGTCGGGTCAGGCGTTCGTAGAATTGGATGAAGCGGCTGACCTGGTCGTCGGTCATGGTGCCGTCCGTGGGCTTGCCCGCCGCCCGCAGCTTGGCGCGCAGACCCTCCTCCTGCTGGATGCGCCAGCCGCGCACCACGGCGAAGTCGGGGGCGGCCAGCAGGACCAGGGCGTCCAGGCGGCCGAACAGCCGCTGATAGTCCCCGGCCAGGGCGGCGTTGACATGGCGGCGCCATTCCCCGCCGGCATCGCGGTCCCGTTCCAGCTCGTTCACCGGCGGGTCCAGGTCGGCGGCGTCCTGCGGCACGGCGCCCACGCACCAGCCCTCGAACAACACCACATCCACCGGCCCCTCGACCCAGGCGCCCTCAACGGCACGGCTGTCCACGGCCTTGTCGAAGCGCGGCAGCAGCGTGCGGCCCGGCGTCCCCAGCCCGTCCAGCACCGCCAGGCCCAGGCCCACGTCGTGGGTGCCGGGCACACCGCGCGTGGCCAGCAAGGGATGGACATCGCGGGCCAGATGCTGCCGCTCCCCCTTGGTCAGGTACAGGTCGTCCAGCGACAGCACGGCAACCCGCAGGTTGGAGGCCGCCAGCCGTTCGGCCAGCCCGTCGGCCAGGGTGGACTTGCCGCTGCCCTGGGCACCGCAGATGCCCAGAATGAAGGGGCGGCGCGCCGCCTCATCCAGGCGCCGGCGCAGCAGGCCCTCCACCAGGTCAAGCGACGCGGTCATGCGGCACCTCGCCGGCGAAGAAGCGGTCCAGGTTGGCGGCGACCCGCATGCCCATGGCGGTGCGCGTCTCCAGCGTGGCACTGCCCAGGTGGGGCAGCAGCACGGCGTTGGGCAGGGCGATCAGGCCGGGGTTCACCGCCGGCTCCCCCTCGAACACGTCCAGGCCAGCGGCGGCGATGGCGCCGCTGGACAGGGCCGCGATCAGGTCCCCCTCATTCACCACGGTGCCGCGCGCGGTGTTGACCAGGATGGCGGTGGGTTTCATGCGCGCCAGCAGGGTGGCGTTCACCAGGTGGCGCGTGGCCGGCCCGCCGGGGCAGTGCAGGGAAAGGACATCCGAGGTGGCGGCCAATTCCTCCAGGCTGTCGACGTGGGTGGCGTCCAGCGCCGCCTCCACGCCCACGTCGGCCCGGCGGCGGCTGTGATAGGCGATGGATAGGCCGAATGCCCGGGCGCGGGCCGCCGTCGCCTGGGCGATGCGGCCGAAGCCCACCAGGCCCAGCCGCTTGCCCGCCAGCCCCTGGCCCAGCAGGTGGGTGGGGCGCCAGCCGGTCCACTGGCCGGCGCGCAACTCCCGCTCCCCCTCGCCCGCGCGGCGGCTGGCCATCAGCATCAACAGGATGGCCAGATCCGCCGTGGCGTCGGTCAACACGTCGGGCGTGTTGGTGACGACGATGCCGGCGGCCTTGGCCGCCTCCAGGTCGATATGCTCGAAGCCGGCGCCGAAGTTGCCCAGGATGCGCACCCGGGCATCCGGGACGGCCAGGATGGCGGCGCCAACCCGGTCAGTGACCGTGGGGCAGATGGCGTCGTACCGGCCCATGGCCTCGGTCAGCTCGGCGGCGCTCAGCGGCCGGTCGGCGGGGTCCACGGTGACGTCGTAGCGCTGGCGCAGGTGCGCCTCCACGGCGTCGGGCCAACGGCGGGTCAGCAGGATTTTCGGGGGCATGGCGCTTCCTGTTCAGGCGGTGACGGGACGGGCGGGCATCATAAGCCCTAGATCAGCCCCCGTCCCGCCAGGTTCCGCATCAGGGCCGCCGCCCCCAGGGTCCATTTCTCCACCCTGTCGGTCGCCGCCACCCGGTTGGTCAGGGTGCCCAGCTCCGCACATGCGATGCTGACCACGTCGCCGGCCTTGTGGGTGAAGCCCCGGCCGGGCACGTCACGGTCCTGGATGGGTGCGAACAGGGTGCCCAGGTAGAGGACCAGGCCGTCGGGATAGGCGTGATGGCCATTGATGGCCTGTGCCACCAGATCAGCCGGGTCGCGGCTGATCTGGGACAGGGAGGAGCGGCCGTCCAGCACGTAGCCATCGGCGCCCCACACCCGCAAGGTGATCTCCGCCCCGCGCACCTGCTCCAGACCGTAGTGGTCGTCGAACAGGCGGACGAAGGGCCCGACGGCGGCGGCCCCGTTGTTGTCCTTGGCCTTGCCCAGCAGCAGGGCGGATCGGCCCTCCACATCCCGCAGGTTCACGTCGTTGCCCAGGGCGGCGCCGACGATGCGCCCGGTGGAGGCGATGACCAGCACCAGCTCCGGCTCCGGATTGTTCCAGGTGGAGGCTGGATGTACGCCGATCTCCACGCCCGTGCCGACGGTGGACAGCGGCTGGCCCTTGGTGAAGATCTCCGCGTCCGGGCCGATGCCGACCTCCAGATACTGGCTCCACGCCCCGGCGGCGATCAGCGTCTGCTTCAGCGCCATCGCCTCGGGGGAGCCGGGGCGCAGGAAGCGCAGATCCGTGCCCACCAGGCTTTCTACCTGCACGCGGATGGCCGCAGCGGCCCCCGCGTCGCCCCGCGCCTTCTCCTCGATCACCCGTTCCAGGAGGGAGGTGGCGAAGGTCACGCCCGCCGCCTTCACCGCTTGCAGATCGATGGGCGACAACAGCCAGGGGCGGGTGGGATCTCGGGTCGCGGGGTCGGTGTTGGCATGGACATCGGCCAGCGTGCCGATATCCTCCCCCGCCGCCGCGCGCAGGGCCAGGGCCGGGTCCGCCTTCTCACACAGGTCGCGGGCCGTGGCGAAGGTGCCGCTGATGTCGATCAGCCGCCCATCGCGCACCGCCACGACGGAGGGGCCGCCCCGGTCGGGACGGAAGACACGGCCGAACAGCAGGGCCTGGGGATCGGCGGGAAGCAACTGGGTCATCATCGGGGATCCTCAGCGCCGCCGGAACACGGGCGGCCGCTTCTCCTTGAAGGCGGCACGGCCTTCCGCCGCGTCGGCGGTGGCGAAGCAGATGGTCTGCAGGTCGCGCTCATACGCCATGGCCTGGTCCAGCGGCATGGAGAATGCGGCCCGCAGGTTCAGCTTGGCCGTCTCCGCCGCGATGGGGGCGCGGGCGGCGATGGTGGCGGCCAGCGCCTGGGCGCGGGGCAGCAGGTCCACCGGCTCCACCACCTCGCTGACCAGGCCCCAGGCCAGGGCCCGGGCGGCATCGACGGGATCGCCGGTCATGATCATCAGGGCGGCGTTGGAGGCGCCGATGGAATGGGCCAGGAAAGCCGCCATACCGCCGCCGCCGATCCAGCCCAGCTTGATCTCCGGCGCCGCGAACTGCGCGTTGGTGGCGGCGATACGGATGTCGCAGGACAACGCCGTCTCCAGCCCGCCGCCGAAGGCGTAACCGTTGACGGCAGCGATGGTGGGCTTCAGGCACTGGTGGATGGCGTCGCAATAGTCGGCGCGGTTGCGGAAGTCCCAAGGGGTGGCGTAGCTGTCCAGTTCCCTGATGTCCGACCCGCAGCAGAACGACCGCTCCCCCGCCCCGGTGATGACGACGGCGCGGATGGTGTCGCTGCCGTTGCACGCGTGCACGGCGTCGGTCAGGGCCTTGGCCATCTCCGGCGTGACGGAGTTCAGCTTCTGCGGGCGGTTGAGCGTCAGGGTGGCGACGTGACCGTCCACGCTGAACAACACTTCATCGGTCAATTCATCTCTCCCCATGTCCGGCTGGGCCCGGCTGGCGGGACGCGGCGTACAGGTCTTGCAGGTCATCGATGACGGCGCCGTGCGACCGGCCATCAGCCAGGGCCGCCCGGATCAGGGCCGAGGCCGCCGTCTGGAAGGGGATGGCGCCAGGATGGCGAGGGCGAACGAAGGCGGCCTCCAGCGTGGCGGCGGTGTCGCGGTAGAAGCCGCCCCAGCGATCGTTGACGCAGACGTCGCCCCAGGCGGAACGCAGGCTGGGCTGGCCGTCATGGTCGGGGATGAAGCCCGCCTGCGTCGCCGCCGACATCAGCCAGCGCAGATGGTCCAGCAGCGCCGGGGTAACCTGGGCGCGGGCGGTGATGCCGATGCCCGTCCCGCCCAGGGTCGATCCCGGCCGGCCGCCCAGCGCCTGCCGGGGGGCGTCGGCGAAGCGCAGCGGGTGCCCGCCCGCCCCCGCGCGGGTGTAGTTCACATAGCCGTATATCAGCGGGCACAGCGCCACGTCATCGCCGGTCGCCATGCGGCCCAGGATGCCGATGGGGTTCAGGTCCGCCACCGCCGCCGGGCTGGTCGCCGCCAGCCGTGCCATCAGGTCCAGCGCCGCCGTGCCCGTCGCCCGCCCGACGAAGCGTTCAGGATCGGCCTCCGCCGGCGGTTCGCCCAGGGCCACGCAGATGGACTGAAAGGACAGGGCGGCGTGCGGCCCGGCCAGCGACAGCGCCACCGGGCGCCGCCCGGCCAGCGCCGCCACCTGGTCCCAGGTCACTGGCACCGGCCCGTCGATGAGTTCGGGCCGGTAGGCCATGACCTGGGTGGCGGCGTCCAGCGGCAGGGCCCAGTGCCGGCCGGCGTAGCGATAGCTGGACAGGCAGGGACCGATGACGTCCCGGCCCCAGGCCGCGATCTCCTCAGCCCCGAACAACTCCTCCAGCGGCACCAGGCCCTGGCCGGCCACGGCGTCGCCCACGTGGGGATGGTCCAGCACGATCAGGTCATAGCGCCGGCACAGATCCGCGATGGGGTGTTTCTCGAAATCCTCCAGCGAATGCCGGTCCCAGGTCAGGGTCAGCCCGTCCCGCGCCGGGTCCAGCGCGGCGGCGGCCGCCGCCAGGGCGTTGTAGCCGCGCGGGTGGTCCCAGGTCAGCGCCTGGTAATGCGGCGCATCAGTCGACATAAGGGGGCTCACGGCGCGCCCACGACACCGGCGGCCAGCAGCCGCTCGATATCCGCCTGCGACAGGGACAGGCCCTCCAACACCTCGCGCGTGTGCTCACCCACCAGCGGGGCGCCGCGTTCCAGCGTGGCCGGCGTCTTGGAGAAGCGGATGGGGAAGCCCGGCGTCTTCACCCGGCCTTCGGTCGGGTGGTCATAGGAGATGAAGGTGCCGTTATGGGCGATCTGCGGATCGGCCACCAGGTCGGCATAGCCGTAGACCGGGCCGCACCAGATGTCATGGGCGCGGAACAGCTCCAGCCACTCCGCCGAGCCGCGGCCCAGCAGCCGGATGCGGATGCAGGCGAAGATCTCGTCCCGGAACGTCCAGCTGTCGGCCTCGTCGTTCAGACCTTGCAGGAAGGGCTCGTCGATCAGCCGGCCCAGCTTGTCCAGCCCGGCCATGGCGACGACGATATGGCCGTCGGTGGTCTTGAACACGCCGTAGGGGGCCCGGATGTAGCAATGGGCGTGCGCCTCGGCCGAGCGGGTCTGCGGCTTGTTGCCCACGGTGAAGACGGACAGTTCCTGCATCTGGATGGTGGTGATGGCGTCCAGCATGTTGACCTGGACCAATTGCCCCTCCCCCGTCCGTTCCCGGTGCAGCAGGGCGGCCAGGGCGCCCTCGAACGCCGTGTAGGCGGTGATGGCGTCCACCAGGTATTGGCCGGCCGGCTGCGGCGGCTGGTCGGCGCTGCCGGCCGACAGCATGGCGCCGGACAGCGCCTGCAACAGCAGGTCCTGCCCCGGATAGTTCACATAGGGGCCGTCCTCGCCATAGCCGGACATGGAGACGTAAACCAGGCCCGGGTTGATGGCCGACAGCGTCTCATAATCCACGCCTAAGCGCTTGGCCACGCCGGGACGGTAGTTCTGCAGGAAGACGTCGGCGTCCTTCACCAGGTCCAGCAGGATCTGCCGCCCCTCCGGCGTCTTTAGGTCCACGGCCAGGGAGCGCTTGTTGCGGTTCAGCGATAGGAAGGAGACGTTGATCCTGTTGCCACGGGCACCGCCGGCGGAGGCGTGGCGCTGCCATTCACCGCTGGTCGGTTCCACCTTGATGACATCGGCGCCGAGGTCGCCCAGGCGCTGGGCCGCGAAGGGGCCGGCCATGGCGATGGAACAATCAAGAACGCGGTATCCGCTGAGGATGCCCATGATGGTGTCGTCCTGGTGCTAAAGAAAAATGGGACTAAGTGAAACAAAGGGAAGGAAAGCGGCGCCTCAGTGCATGACCCAGCCGCCATCGACGTTCAGGGTCTGGCCGCTGATGAAACCGGCGGCGTCCGACGCCAGGAAGGACAGGGCCGCCGCGATGTCGCCCGGGTGGCCGCGCCGCTTCACCGACTGATGGTCCAGCACGAAGCGGGTGTAGCCCTCCGGATCCGGATGAATCTTCTCCGCGTCCGTAGGGAAGGCGCCGGGGGACAGGGCGTTGACGGTGACGCCATAGGCGCCGAACTCCCGCGCCCAGGCCCGCGTCAGGCCGACCAGGGCGCCCTTGGAGGCGACGTAGGGCGACAGGTTGGCCCAGCCGCCATAGACGGTGATGCTGGCGATGTTGATGATGCGGCCCCAGCCCCGGGCCCGCATGTGGGGCAGCGCCACCTGCACCGCCACGATGCCGGCATCGACGTTCACGCGCTGGACGGCCTGGTGGTCCTCCACGCTGTAATCCTCGAACGGCTTGGACGGGTAGATGGCGGCGTTGTTGATGACCACGTCCAGCCCGCCCAGCGCCGTGGCCTGGGCCGACAGCAGGGCGCGGAAGCCCGCCAGGTCCGACAGGTCGGCCCGCATCGGGACCAGGCGCCCAACGTCGATGCCGGCGGCGGCATCCGCCAGGGCCGCCAGCTTGGCGGCGTCATGGTCGACGGCCAGCACCGTGGCGCCTTCGCGCAGGAAGTGCAGGGTGGCGGGCAGGCCCAGGCCGCCGGCGGCACCGGTGTACAGGATGGTTTTGCCCCGAATGGACATGGCTTCCGTTCCCCCTCAACCGCGCACGATGGGGCGGAAGTCGCCCGAGGGAACGGGGTAGTCCGCGTCCGGCTGGCGAGCGATGGCCTGGATGCGCGCCACGGACGCGGCCACGGACGCGGCGTCCGGCAGAATGCGGAAAACGCTGTCGTAGTGCTTCTCCTCCCCATGCTCCAGCCAGATCAGCTCATCGCGCCGCTTGGCGAAGGGCTTGCCGAAGACGTGGTTGGTGGAGGGCTCGATACCCAAGGCGTAGTGGCCCTGCTGCAGGTTCTGCCACTCATACATGGCGGGGAACTGGCGCTTGTCCGTCTCCACCTCCAGGCCGAAGCCGATGGCCTCGTTCACCAGGGCGACGGGCACGCGCGACGCGGCGTCGGCCCCCATTTCATGCTGCCAGACCTGCTCATGGAAATCGCGGCGCGGCCCCGGCAGGGTGCGGTAGCCCACCCCCTGTTTGCGGTAATCGTCGCCAGCGTGGGAGGCCCAGACCACGTCACGGATGGGCGCCACGTAGCGCGACCCCTCCGCCAGCACCGGGTGCCCGACGTTGATGTGGTAACAGTACATGTGCGGCGTGCGGTAGAAGCCGTGGTTGACCACCCGGTCGTGCAGCCGGATCTCATCCGTGCCCACCTTGGCCTCGATGCGGCGGATCAGATGCAGGTCCTCCCCGAACACGGTGGACTGCTGCACCACGCCCTCCGCCCACAGCCAGCAGTCATCGCCGTCCCAACGCTCGCCATAACCGGTCAGGCGCGCGGGGATGGTGCCAATGCGGCCGTGCAGGGAGGATTTGACGCCCGTGCGGGGCCCGTAGACATAATGGTCGGCCGCGTCCTCATCCATGAACAGGATGTGGTCCAGCCCACAGGTGACCAGCAGGCCGGAGAAGGAGCGGAACCAGCCCAGGCCGCCCTCCCCCTCATATTCATGCAAGCCAGGATGGCGGAAGCCGGACGGGGAATGCCAGCCGACGGCGCGGCCATTATGCTCGCAATCCGCGATGTCCATGGCCCGGTCGACCAGGACGGTGAAGCGCAGCCCCGTGCCCGTGCGGAATTCCAACAGGCGCACGCCGCGCTCCACACCATCACCCAGCGTCATCAGCCGGACGCCGGCGAATTGGGAGAGGGAGCCCGTGTGGGCCGCCACGTCGCGGCGGGACCGGACCTGTCCGTAAAGGCTGACCATCCCCGTATCCTCCGTCAGTCTGGTCTTGGGGCTTGCTTTTGGCGCCTGGTTCTGGCGCTGGGGTTTTGCGGGATTAAGGCCCCCAAATGCGGCCTTGTCAATTCAGAAGCGCAATGTGATATCTCAGATATCGAAATAAAAACTTCAGAAGGTGCGAAATGAGTGACACACGCCGCCTGTGCTTCACCGTGGACCTGCGGGACGACCCGGAGTTGATGGCCCGCTACAAGGCTTGGCATGGGCCGGGCGCCGTGCCGAAGCCGGTCGTCGACGCCATCCGGAAAGACGGCATCCGCGACCTGGAAATCTGGCTGCACGGCACGCGCATGGTGCTAATCATGGAGGTCGGCCCCGACTTCGACCCCGTGGCCAAGGCGGCCAGCGACACAGCCAATCCCGACGTCCTGGAATGGGAGCGGCTGATGGGCACGTTCCAGCAGCCCCTGCCCGGCACGCCGGCCGGCCAGACCTGGGTCGCCATGGAACGCATCCATTCCCTGAGGGAACAGGCGTGACTACAAGAAGCGGCGACCGTCAGCGCCGCGGCGCCTCATCCCGTTGGATGCCTGAGCGTTCCATCACCGCCCGCGCGCCGGCCGGCCATGTGTCGCCCTTGACCTCGACAGTGTCGACCAGACGGTTGTTGAGGTAATCGGTCAGCGTTCCCCGCGCCCGCCCGTCGCGGTACCAGTTGCCTAAGGCCAGATCGTCCATGGCCGTGCGGCGGGGAAGGTTGAAGTCCAGGGTGTTGACGTTCAGCCAGACATCGACCCTGTCGACGACGTTGTTGCGCACCGTCAGATACCGTGACCCCTCGTCCAGGTAGATGCCGATGCCGCCGGGGACGTCGTATATGTAATTCTCGGCGATCAGGCCGCCGGGATCGGCCGACAGATGGTAGATGGCGCCGCCATCCCCATACCATTGCTTAACGGAATGCACGCGGTTCCCGAAGATGACGGCGTCGCGCAGGATGGTGGGCGTGTCGTAAGCCAGGTTGCCCGGCTGGTCGTAATAGCCGCGTTCCCGCGACCGATAGGCGGAGCTTCCGCCCGGGTCATTGACGCCCCAGCCCCAGCCGACATCGATCCCGTCATAGGGCGTGTCCGACACGTCGTTATGCAGGATCACCGGCGCCGTCGCATAGGTGACCAGGATGGCCGCCTGCTCCCGATAGTCCTGTGACACGGTCCTGATCCGGTTGTTGCGGATCAGGATGTCGCGGACAGCCACGTCGGGACGCGGCGGATGGTGGGCATCCGGCGTGACGCCGCCCGCCATGATGGCGCCGCCCGACAGGTCGGTGAACAGGTTGCCCGACACCTCGATGGCGACGGCGCCCAGGCCGATGCCGCTGTCGTTGGCATCGGCATTGTTGCCTATGCCCAGGGCCACCTGTCCCAGATGCGTGAACTCGTCCCCCTCGAACAGGATGCGCGTCGCGGCGGCCACCTGGATCGCCGCCGGCTGCTGGCGCCAGTGGTTGCGGGCGGCCTCGAACGCCCAGCAGCCCCACGAGCAGTCCCGTATCGGCTCCGGGGGATAGTCGGAAAGGTGGCCGGCCAGGAACGCGCCGCTCTGCTGGCTGGCATAGCCTTGCGGGCCGGATGGCTCCAGCCAGCTGGTATGCTGGAAGCTCAGCCCCTTGAATTGCAGATCCTTGACAGGCGTGTCATAGGTGCCGGCGATGGAAACCAGCAGCGACAGGCGCGGCAGAACCACCGAAGCCGTGCCCAAGTCCTCCCCGGCGCGGGGCTTGTAGTAAAGGCGGCCGGCGGCCGGATCGGCATACCACTGGCCGGGTTCGCGCAGGAATGCCAGGGCGTTGACCAGGAAAAGCCGGGCCGAAGCCTCGGAAACCGGCCGGGCGATGGTGTCATAGCCGATGATGTTGTTCCGCCACCCCGGCTGCTGCATGACGATACGGTCGCCCTCGATCCGTTCCACCATCGCATGCCGGTCGGTGAACCAGCCCGTACCCTCGACCTCGATCCGCTTCTGGTCCGGCACGTCGGCCAAGCCCCGCCAAGCCGGATCGACGATCTCCATCCCCCAGTCGTGGAAGCGGAAGGCCTGGCGCGGCACCTCCAGCGTCGCCCGGCGGGCCAGCCGGTCATTGACCCAGATCTGGCGCGGATCGACGCCGCGCGGGATGTCGGCCGCCCATATCCCCTTGGCCGGATCGGCCAACCGCCAGCCGGTCACCGTGTCGCCGCCGGAAATCACCGGCTTGGCCCCGTCCGCCGCCTCCCAGCGCACCAGGTGCCCCGCCTGCCCGCCATCCGCCGCGGAAAAGCGCAGCGGCTCCGCCAAACGGTAGACCCCGGCGGCCAGCCGCACGACGACATCCCGGTCGCGGTTCAGGTCCCGCACGGCGGCCTGGGCACGGGCCAGCGTGGCGAAGGGGTGGGCCGGCGACCCGTCGCCCGTGTCAGACCCGGTGGGCGATACCGACAGGACCACGGGCGGCGACACGGGCCGTTGCGGTATCCTGATGGTCGCCAGCAGTTTTTCCCCGTACAGCCGTTCCGGCTGATGGGCGGGGGGCAGGTCGGGGGTGGGCAAGTTGGGGGCTGGCGGTGTCTGCGACCACCCCGGCGCCGATGTCAACAGCAAGGCCAACAGGCCGAGACGCGCCGCATACGATCCCATCGCCCAACCCCCTTTAAAGCCATTGTTTCCAACGCGCCGGTCGCTCGCCGCCTCAGCGTACCGACCGGATCGGCAACACGAAGAACGAGGACAGGAAGACGAAGACGATGGCCGCGATGAACAGCACGCTGTAATCGCCACCGGACAGGCCCAGCAACCAGGCGGACATGACGGGACTGATGGCCTGCGGAATATTGATGGCGGTGGTCAGGATGCCCAGGTCCTTGCCGGTGGACCCAGTGTCCCGGGGCAGCACCTGGGTCATCAACGCCATGTCCACCGCAGTGAACGCGCCGTAGCCCAACCCGACGATGCCGGCATAGAGGTACATCCCCTCCACCGTCGGGGAGATCAGCGGGACCACGCAGGCCGCCGCCATGATGACGGAGGAGAAGAAGACGAAGGGCTTGCGCCGCCCCACCCTGTCCGACAGGAAGCCGGAAACCAGGCCGGAGAACAACAGCATGACGAAGGTGATGGCGGAGATGTTGCCGATGACGACGTTGGCCTGGTCCACCGACAGGTGGATGTAGTCCCGCAGGATGTAGAGCTGGTAGGTCACCACCCCCTGGTATCCCATGTAGATCGTGAAGCGGCCGAGGAAGGCCCAGCCGAAATCGGGATACTTGCGCGGATCGATCCAGAAGCTGCGCAGGAAGGCCACCAGGCTGAAGGGCGCTGGCTTCAGATGCGCCGACGACGCCTCGCGGTTCAAGAAAACGAAAGCGACACAGCAGGCGGCGACGGCCAGGGCGAACACCAGATAGCCCAGCGCCAGCTGGCCGGCCAGGTGCCCCGCCACGATGATGCCCACCGTGCCGCCGGCCGTCATGCCCGCCCCGATGAAGCCGGAGGCGGTCCCCCGGTTGGCCGGCGCGAAGCGGTCGGCCACCACGGTGGACAGCGGGCCCTGCATGGCGTTGTAGGCGATGGCCGCCATGACCCACAGCACCGTGATGGACCACAGGGACGTCACCAGCGACACGCCGAACAGGCACATCGACCCGATGAGCGAGGCCAAGGCGATCCACGGCGACCGCCGGCCCCAGCGCGACCGGGTGCGGTCGGACAAGGCGCCGGCGATGGGGGTGGTCAGCGTCGAGAAAATGGACGTGATGGACATGACGATGGCGAAGTTCGCCGCCTTCGCCGCCGGGTCCAGCGCCGCCACCTGGTTGGGCAGCAGCACGGAGATGACCCCGTTGTAGAGGGCCAGCAGCACGAAAAAATTGGTCAGCAGCGACCAGAGCAGGACCCAACGCCGCCGCCCCGCGACATGCTGGCTGGTGTCTTCCGCCGCAGCGGAGGGAAGGGGGACGTCCATGGGAATGTCGCTCATCTTCGGTTGATCTCTCCCTGACTGCCGTCTTGACGGGCCCTCTTGGGTGGGGCCGTTGTCGATTGATTGTTTATCGCCGCGTCATCCGCCGCCCAGCCGGTAAACCCGCCGGGCCACACCGTGGCACACCGCGTCCCGATCCGCCTGGGTCCAGCCGGCGGCGATGTCCTGGAACGCCGCCAGCCACGTCGGGTAGCCGCCGGCCAGATCCACCACGGGCCAGTCACCGCCGAACAGGCAGCGCCCGGCGCCAAAGCAGGCCAGGGTGTGGTCGATGTAAGGCCGCAAGTCCTCCACCCGCCAGCCCTCCCACCGCGCCTGGGTGGTCAGGCCGGAGATTTTGCAGGCCAGGTTGGGGAAGCGCGCCAGCCGGGCCAGGGCGTCGGCCCAGCCGTCGCCCCGGATGTCGCCGCCGTGGGTGGCGATGTCGGGCTTGCCCAGGTGGTCCAGCACGGTGACGGCGTCCGGCACCGCCGCGTACAGATGGTCCAGCGCCTGGGCCACATCCCGCAGCTGCGGCGCGCGGGCGCAGATGTCCAGGCTGAACCCCGCCTTCGCCGCCCGCACCATGCCATCCAGGTGATCGGGGTCGGTGACGAAGGCCAGCGGCTCGTTTTGCACCGACCGGCGCACACCGCGCACCAGTGGCCGCGCCGCCAGGGCGTCGATCGCCGCCTGCGCCCCCGCCCCCAGTTCCAACGGCGCGAAAGCCACGATGCCGCCCACCGGCACGCGGTCCGCCAACCCGGCGACCCAGTCCACCTCATCCAGTGCCTGGGCCGGATCGCAGTCCGCCTGCACGAACACCGCCTGCTCGACAGGCAATCCCAGCGCCGCCCATTCGAGCGGCGTGTGCGCCCCCCCGATGGACGGGACGTGGGACAGCCAGTCGTAGCGCAGGCGCGCCGGATCCCAGAGGTGCAGGTGGGCGTCGATCAGCATCAGCTTAGCCGGCACGGCGCCAAGCGGACCTGGGGCGGTGCCGCGCCCAGGTCGGCGCGGTCCAGGATGGCCGGCCGGCGCCAGAGGGTCCGCGCGCCCTCGCTCAGCACCAGGCCGTGGCCCGGCGCCTCCCGGCCGTGAATGTAGCCGTCTTCCATGCGGTAGCCCTCCTCCACCAGATGATCGAAGTTCTGGTAGGAATATTCCAGCCACTCGACCTCCGGCAGCGCCAAGGCCATGTTGACGCCGATCTCCAGGAAGGAGTTTCCCAGCGTCACCGGCACCGCCTTCTCCGCCGCCAGCCAGCCGATCCGCATGACGTCGGTGACATGGCCGTGGACGTTCAGCATGTCGGCCCCGCCCGCCTCGATCAGCGCGCGCTTGCCCGACACGTCCAGATATTCGCCGCTGTTGATCAGGGTGCGGCCGGCCGTCTGGCGCAGCAGGCGCAGGCCGTCGAAATCATTGCGCTGGATGGGATCCTCCAGCCAGAAGATCTCGTGCCCCGCCTTGCGCATCAGTTCCAGGTTCAGGATGGTCTGCTTGGGCGACCAGGCCTCGTTGGCGTCCACCATCACGGTGGCGCCAGCACCGACGGCCTGCTTCAGCAGATCCAGGCGGTGGATGTCGCGCTCGATCTCCGGATGGCCGACCTTGATCTTGAAGGCGGTGAAGCCTTCGGACGCGGCATGGGCGAACAGAGTCTGGAACGCCCCGTCATCCAGGTGGAAATCCAGGCCGGAGGCGTAGGCCCGCACCTTCCGCTTGCGGGCCCCCAGCAGCCGCCACAGCGGCAGGCCTACGGATTTGGCGAACAGATCCCAGACCGCCTGCTGCAATGCCTCCTCGAACGGCAGGGTGTGGCGCCGGGCGGTGCCGCCGCGCGGCCGGGTCACCCGATGGGCCAGGGCGCCGGACTGCTGCCCCTCCAGCCCGGGCCACACCTCCGACCGGAAGACGCGGATGATCTCCCCCTCCTCCGGCAGGGGGAAGAACAGCGACTGGACGAATCCCAGGCCGACCGAGCCATCGGAACCCACCAGTTCCAGGGCTGCGACATGAACGTCATCGGCACGGACTTGGCTATCCCCGATGACCCGATCTCGGGCAAACTGGAATCGTGTGATGCGGAAGTCGACGATCTGCATTTTCACCGCTACACTCTATTCAGATATCGATATCTGAAATATCAGGACATGGAATAGATATGGCAGCGGCACGCAGAAAGCAAGCGGCAAACGCGGCGGTCGAGGAGTCCGGCGGCGCCCCGGAGGGCAAGCGCCTGAGCGAGATCGCCTACAGCGCCATCCTGGAGGGATTGTTCGCCCGCAAGGTCCCCGCCGGCGCCTTCGTGTCGCAAAATGATCTGGTGCAGCTGCTGGGCATCCCGGTGCAGCCGTTGCGCGACGCGCTGCGCGTGCTGGAGGCGGAAGGGGTGCTGACCATCCATCCCCGCTCCGGCATCCAGTTCCTGAAGCCGGATTTCGAGTTCGCCCGTTCCACCTATCAGTTCCGCTCCATCATAGAACGCGCGGCCGCCCGCACCTACGCGGAAACCGGCGACGCGGCGGAGATCGCAGGCCTGCTGGCCGACCACCAGGCGCTGATCGCCACCATAGAGAAGGACGGCCTGACCCCCGCCCTGATCCAGACGCTGGAGGGGCTGGAGCAGCGTTTCCATGGCGCCATGATCGCCTGCCTGCGCAACCCGCTGATCGAGACCACGGCCCGCCGGCTGAAGAACTACGTCACCTTGATCCGCCTGGAACGGCTGATCACCCAGCCCCTGGCCCTGCGTACCTTGAATGAGCATATCGAGGTGCTGCGCGCCTGCACCGACCGCGACGGCGACCGGGCGGAGGCGGCGCTGACCGTGCACTTCCAGGCGGCTTTGCAGCGCATCCTGGGCATGTTCTGAATCGGCCGCCCAGCGGCGTTGACATATAACAATACGTATCTAATATATCAGTTGCGACTCAATCGTCTCAACCGAATGGATATGTGATGAAACTGGCCCGTTACGGCGCCCCCGGCCACGAACGCCCCGCCCTGCTGGATGCCCAGGGCACCCCGCGCGACCTGTCCGGCATCGTCGACGACATCGCCGGCGACGTGCTGACCAGCGCCGGCCTGGCGCGGCTGGCGGCCATCGACCCCGCCACGCTGCCCGCCCTTCCCGCCGGGCAGCGCATCGGGCCGGCCGTGGGACGCGTGGGCAAGATGATCTGCGTCGGCCTGAACTTCCGCGACCACGCGGCAGAGTCCAACCTGCCGCTGCCGACCCAGCCCATCCTTTTCATGAAGGCCACCACGGCCATCTGCGGCCCCAACGACGACGTCGTCATCCCCTACGGCTCGGTGAAGACGGATTGGGAGGTGGAGCTGGGCGTGGTCATCGGCGACGTCGCCCGCCACGTGCCGCTGGAAAAGGCGCTGGACCATGTCGCCGGCTATGTCCTGATCAACGACCTGTCGGAACGCGAATTCCAGCTGGAGCATGGCGGCCAGTGGGTGAAGGGCAAGAGCTGCGACACCTTCGGCCCCATCGGCCCCTTCCTGGCGACCAAGGAGGAGATCGCGGATCCCCAGGCCCTGGGGATGTGGCTGACGGTCAACGGCCACCGCTACCAGAACGGCACCTCGGCGGAGATGGTGTTCGGCGTCGCCCACCTGGTCAGCTACATCAGCCGCTACATGACCCTGATGCCGGGCGATGTCATCAGCACCGGCACCCCCGCCGGCGTCGGCCTGGGCCAGACCCCACCCACCTACCTCCAGCCCGGCGACGTGATCGAGCTGGGTATCGACGGCCTGGGCACCCAGCGCCAGCGCACGGTGGCGTGGGGCGCGGTGGAATAAGCATGGCGCTCGACCCTTCCCCCCTCGACCCTTCCCCCCTCGGCCCTTCGCCCCTCGACCCCGCTGGCCTAGGCGCCCTCGGCTTCGGCGCCGCGCCCATCGGCAACCTCTACCGCGCCATGCCGGAGGAGGATGCCGAGGCCACCATCCGGTCGGCCCTGGACGCCGGCATCCGCTACCTGGACACGGCCCCGCACTACGGCTTCGGCCTGTCGGAAAAGCGCCTGGGCCGCTACCTGCCGGCCCTGGATCCGGACGAGGCGCTGATCATCTCCACCAAGGTGGGGCGGCGGCTGGACCCGGTGCCGGAGGCGGACCTGACCCGGGCCCGCCAGGGCTTCGTGACGCCGGAACCGTTCGAGAGCCGCTTCGACTATTCCTATGACGCGGTCATGCGCTCCTATGAGGCCAGCCGGCAACGGTTGGGGCGGGAGCGCATCGACATCCTCTATGTCCACGACATCGGCCGCTACGCCCAGGGCGACCGCCATGCGGAGACGTTCCGGCAGTTCATGGCGGGCGGCTATCGCGCCCTGCGGGAATTGCGCGACGGCGGGGCGGTGGGCGCCATCGGCCTGGGCGTGAACGAGTGGGAAGTCTGCGTCGAGGCGCTGGCCCACGGCGATTACGACCTGATGCTGCTGGCCGGCTGCTACACCCTGCTGGACCAGTCGCCGCTGGACGTGTTCCTGCCGCTGTGCGCGCGGCGCGGCGTCGGCATCGTCATCGGCGGCCCCTACAATTCCGGCATCCTGGCCACCGGCGTGAAGGGCCCCGGCCCCGTCAACTACCAGTACCAGCCGGCCCCGCCGGGCATCGTGGCCCGCGTCGCCGCCATCGAGGCGGTGTGCGACGCCCACGGCGTGCCCCTCGCGGCGGCGGCCCTGCAATTCCCCCTGGCCCATGGCCAGGTGGCCTCCGTCATCCCGGGCATGAACAGCCCCGGCCAGGTGGAACGGGCCGTCAGCCTGATGCGCCACCCCATCCCCGCCGCCCTGTGGGCGGAGCTGAAACACCAGGGCCTGCTGCGCGCCGACGCGCCGGTCTAGTCATGCCAACGGCATTTGAACGTAACCGTTCAAATGCCGCCCTCAATCGCCGGGCACCGACATCCGTCGGCTTGGCTTCCTCGTTTTGCAGTCCGCTACCGCTCCCCGCAAAACTCCGGCGGCCCCGGTCGGGGCCTACAGCGGCATAGTCATGCCGCTGGGATAACCTGAAGGAAACACGTAATGGGACGCCTAGAAGGCAAGATCGCCATCGTCACCGCCGCCGGCCAGGGCATCGGCCGGTCCAGTGCCGAGCTGTTCGCCCGCGAGGGCGCGCGGGTCATCGCCCTCGACATCAATGCCGAAGCGCTGGCCACGCTGAAGGGGGTGGAGCCCCGCACCCTGAACCTGCTGGACGGCGACGCCATCCAGGCGCTGGCGGCGGAGGTGGGCGCCATCGACGTGCTGTTCAACTGCGCCGGTTACGTCCATGCCGGCACGCTGGCCACGACGGCGGAGAAGGACCTGGACTTCTCCTACGACCTGAACGTCAAGGCGGCCTTCCGCATGATCCAGGCCTTCCTGCCCGGCATGATCGCGCGCGGCGGCGGCTCCATCGTCAACATGTCGTCGGTGGCGGGCTCGGTCCTGGGCGTGCCCAACCGCTTCGCCTATGGCGTGACCAAGGCCGCCATCATCGGCCTGACCAAGTCGGTCGCTGTGGATTTCGTCGGCCAGGGCGTGCGCTGCAACGCCATCTGCCCCGGCACGGTGCAGTCGCCGTCGCTGGATGAACGCCTGGCCGCCACGGGGGACGCCGACGCCGCCCGCGCCGCCTTCGTCGCCCGCCAGCCCATGGGCCGCATCGGCCGGCCGGAGGAGATCGCCGAACTGGCCCTCTATCTCGCCTCCGACCTTTCCTCCTACACTACCGGCACGATCAACGTCATCGACGGCGGCTGGTCGAACGCCTGATACCAGCAGCACGGGCTTCAAGCCAGTGCTGCTGTAGGACGCGACCGCGTCCGCCGGAGCGAGCACCCCCAGTTAGCGTAAAGGGGGGGCGCAGCGAGGAAGCCAAGCCAGCGGATGCTGGCGCCCGGCGTCTGAGGGGGCGTTTGAGCGGTCACGATCAAATGCCGTTGGTAAAATAGGCATGGGAACCACTGGCATGATCATCTCTTCTCCACGGGATTTCCGGGAGGCGGCCCGCCGCCGCCTCCCGCGCTTTCTGTTCGACTACGCCGACGGTGGTGCGGGGACGGAGGAGACGATGCGCCGCAACGTCTCCGACCTCGGCGCCCTGGCCCTGCGCCAGCGCGTGCTGAAGAATGTGGCCGACATCACGCTGGGGACCCGCCTGTTCGGGCAGGACGTCGCCATGCCCGTGGCGCTGGGGCCGGTCGGCATCGCCGGCATGTTCCGCCGCCGGGGGGAGGTGCAGGCGGCACGGGCGGCGCACAAGGCGGGCCTGCCCTTCTGCCTGTCCACCGTCTCCATCTGTTCGCTGACCGAGGTCGAGGCCGGCACGGATGGGCCGCTGTGGTTCCAGCTGTACGTCATCCGCGACCGCGCCTTCATGCGCGACCTGCTGGCCACGGCCAAGGCGCTGAAGGCCAAAGCCCTGGTCTTCACGGTGGACATGCCGGTGCCCGGCACGCGCTATCGCGACGCCCATTCCGGCATGTCCGGCCCCAACGCCCCGCTGCGCCGGGTGCTGCAATCCATGGGCAAGCCGGGGTGGAGCTGGGACGTGGGCCTGCAGGGCCGCCCCCACCGGCTGGGCAACCTGGAACCGGTGCTGGGCGACAAGAGCGGCCTGAACGACTACATGGGCTGGCTGGGGTCCAACTTCGACCCGTCCATCTGCTGGTCGGACCTGGAGTGGATCCGCCAGGGTTGGGACGGCCCGCTGATCATCAAGGGCATCCTGGATCCCGACGACGCCCGGGCCGCGGCCGACATCGGCGCCGACGGCATCGTCGTCTCCAACCACGGCGGCCGGCAGCTGGACGGGGCGCTGTCCTCGGCGCAAGCCCTGCCCGCCATCGCCGACGCGGTGGGCGACCGCCTGACCGTGCTGGCCGACGGCGGCGTCCGCTCCGGCCTGGACGTGGTGCGCATGCTGGCCCTGGGCGCCCAGGGCGTGCTGCTGGGCCGCGCCTGGCTCTACGCCATGGCGGCGCGCGGCGAGGCCGGGGTGACCCAGCTGCTGGAGATCTACGCCAAGGAAATGAAGGTCGCCATGGCCCTCACCGGCGTGCGCACCATCCAGGAGATCGACCGGTCGATCCTGGCGTGAGGGGTGGGGTAGGGCAAAGCCGCTGCTTGAGTGCGGGGAGCGGCTTTGCGATCTCCCGAAAGCGAACTTTGACAGGATGGCATCATACGCTGGGGGCGCGTTTAGCAACGTGTCCCCCAATTCCCAAGGGGTGGTTAGCAATGGAAATTCTGGACTGTAGGGGCAGATCGGCGTATCGCGAAATCAGCTGATATAGCTGAGTTGCCTCATGCCGATTGAGCATCCGCCACCTACCGAAGCAACCGTGAAGTCATTATACGCACATGCGTTCGGGTGTGCGTTTGAAGGCTGCTCTCGGACGCTATATAGGCTGGACAATGAGACCGGGACGAGAACACTCAATTCCAGGGTTTGCCACATTCATGCCCGGCGGGAAGGCGGACCTCGATGGGATCCCAGCCAGTCGGCGGAGGATAATCGAGCTCAGCAAAATTTGATTCTGATGTGCGTAGAGCACGCTGCTCAAATCGATATTCCTGAAACGCTTTCAGCCCATCCTCCTGAGCGGCTACGAGAATGGAAGCAGAGGCAGTTAGAGCAGTACGACCGCGTCCAGCAAGGATGGGCACTTGATGCGGATATGGTTCGAGAGGCCATCGACGCCTCACAGTCAGATACAGGTGTCGTTATCAGTAGCTCGACAGTCAGCCTGGGGGGCGAAGGTGGTAAGGCACCTGGGGCAGGCGGTGGCGGAGGTGGGGCCGTTGGCCGTGGTGCTCGCGGTGGTAGGGGAGGAGATGGTGGTGGACACCGAATCGATAGTGGCAACTACACCTTGCCGTGGCCGGTAGATCGACCGACGCAGCTCGGGTTGGACGAGTTAGCTGGTCTGAGCGTCGATTTTGTCCCGGGCGTTGGCGGCGGCGGCGGTGGTGCTAATGGTAATGATGCGACGGGAGGAGATGGCGGAGGTGGGGGAGAGGCTGTATCAGCCGTGATAGATTTGGCTGAGATGCGGAAGGATGGTCTGGATCGGGTCGAAGTCATTGTAGGTAAGGGTGGAGTACATGGTGGTGACGGGGAGGATTCCATCCTCAATTTTGTGACCGAGGATGGGAAGGTACTGAAGACTATTGGTGCTTCTGGAGGTAAGGCTGGGGGCTCTACTCTTCCTGAAGGTGCCACTGAAATTACCATAGCAGATATTCGGGAGAATTTCAGGGTTACAACGTTCCTAATCGCCAATGCCGTAGAGATGCGAGACGGGCTGTTGTACCTCCTGGGGGCGGATTGGGGCAACTTCCGCGCTGCATGCCTTCCATTGGACATTGTTTTGCCCGTGGTCTACGCGCTGCGATGGTCTGCGTGCCAGTGGTCCGAGCCGCGAGGGCTATTCCTATCTCTCATTCGCCCAGATGGTAGCGAGGTAAGGCGTCAGGCATTGGTTGTCCCAATGGCGATTAGTCCAGGAGGCTGTTATCGCGGGTTTCATTCTCTCAATGTGAGGCTGGACACAGAAGGTATCTGGACGCTCCGCCTTCACTCTGGTCGGTTCTTGTTGGCGCAACTCGATATGCCAGTTGACCGAACGGAAAGCATAGTGATCTGAGGCTATCGCCCGGATGAGCTTTCGGTGGTTGCAGGCCCACGATTTGAACCTGTGGGCAGTCTCCGTTTTTTACCTGTCCCGCTTCTGAAAGGCGCCGTTCTGCTAGCGGCCCATTTCTGCCGGTCCGGGCCCCAAGTCCCCCTACACGTGGGCAAGGCTGGCATCACCCAACAACTGGCGCCCCTCGAAGAACGCGAAGGCCGCCATGGCCCTCACAGGCGCACGCGGCCCCGCTCACCCCCCGCAAACCTTGCGCGCGACCAGGGCGTAGGCGCTCAGGATCGAGGCCAGAAGGCCGGGGAAGCGCCCGTCGATCTCGCCGCAGCGCGAATGGTTGCGCATCTCCACGCCGTGGCGTTCACAGCGGATCAGGCCGGCCTCGCGCAGCACCTTGATGTGGTGGGACAGCGATGACTTCGGGATGGTCCGATCACCGACGACCGCGACCGCCGAGCACGCCTGCACGCACCCGGCCCCGGAAATCTCGGCGAAGATCGCCGCCCGCTCCGGATCGGACAGGGCGTGGAGGATCGCCTCTGGCCGGACATCTTCAACGGACGGGTGGAATAGGGGTCTCATGATTTTTTTAATATGAGGGGGGTTGATGGCCGCTTCAATAGTTCCGATATTCCGAACTATGGTACAAAGCCGCCCGTCGGTGGCTGCCACGCTCAAAAGGAATGGAAAACATGGCCAAGCTCACAGGAAAGGTCGCCGTGGTGACGGGCGCCTCCAAAGGTATCGGCGCCGGAATCGCAAAAGCGCTGGCGGCGGAAGGGGCCGCCGTGGTGGTCAACTACGCCTCCAGCAAGGCCGGCGCGGACACGGTGGTCCAGGCGATCACGGCGGCCGGCGGCAAGGCCATCGCCGTACAGGGCGATGTCACCAAGGCGGACCAGGTGCAGGGCATGATCGACGCGGCGGTCAAGGAATTCGGCCGCTTGGACATCCTGGTCAACAACTCCGGCGTTTATGAATTCGCCGCCATCGAGGAAGTGACCGAGGCGCATTACCGCCGCATATTCGACGTCAACGTGCTGGGCCTCCTGCTGACCACCCAGGCGGCTGCGAAGCACCTGGGCGAGGGTGGCAGCATCATCAACATCTCGTCCGCCGCCACCAGCGTGCTCATGCCGAACTCGGCCGTCTATACCGGGACCAAGGGTGCCGTGGACGTCATCACCGGTGTGCTGGCCAATGAATTGGGGCCGCGCAAGATCCGGGTCAACGCCATCAACCCGGGCGTTGTCGAGACCGAAGGCACGCATACCGCCGGGGTCATCGGCTCCGACCTCGAACAAGGCTTTGTGGCGCAGACCCCATTGGGCCGCATAGGCCGGCCGGACGACATCGCGGCCGTCGCCGTCTTCCTCGCCTCCGACGACGCCCGTTGGCTGACCGGCGAACGGCTGACCGCCAGCGGCGGCCTGCGCTGAGGGGCTGATACCGTCGCATTTGAACGTGACCGTTCAAATGCCCCTCAGACGCCGGGCGGCGGACATCCGTCCGCCTTGGCTGATCCTCGCTCCGTTCCTCCGGTACTCGCTCCGGCGGACGCAGTCGCGTCCTACAGCGGCACGAGTCAAACCTCGTGCCGCTGATAAATAGCCCCCCGGCAGTCGTCCAAAAAGAAACCCCATCCCGTTTCCGGGATGGGGGCATAGTCGGGTGGAAGGGATACGGTACTGGGAAGACGGGCAGGAAAACTGATCCCAGGCCGGCGACTGCCGGCCCCGCAGCGAGCACCGCAGGGCGGAGCGAGGAAGCCAAGCCCGCGGATGCGGGCGCCCGGCGATTGAGGATGGCATCTGATCGCGGCCGCGATCAGATGCCGTATACATATGAGCTTAGAACTTCACCCGCACGCCGGCGGCGAAGCGGCGGCCGGTGGTGCGGTACTCTTTGGTGCGGTCGGGCGTGGTGGAGTAGATGAACTCGTCCTCATCCGTCAGGTTCAGGCCTTCCAGGGTGACGGAGATGTTCTCCGTCAGGTCGTAGGACAGGCTGGCGTCCAGCTGGCCGTAGGCGTCGAAATATTCCGGATCGCCGTTGCGGCCGCTGGCCAGCTGCAGGAAGCGGTCGCGCCAAGTGTACGCCAGGCGCGCCTGGATGCCGTGCTTCTCATAGAAGGCGACCAGGCTGTAGGAGTATTTGGACAGGCCCTGCAGGCCGTAGCTGGCGCCGCTGACCGCGTTGGCGTACTTGGCGTCGCTTTCCACGTAGGTGAAGCTGGCCTGCCCGCCCAGGCCGTCGAACGGCCCCGGCAACATGTCGAACACCTGGCGGTAACCGACCTCCAGCCCCTTCACCGTGGCGCCCTTGCCGTTGGTGGGCTGGGTCACCTGGAACACCACCTGGTCCACCTTCTGCGGCGTCGTGGCCTGGGCCACGAAGCTGTCGATATTCTTGTAGAACACGGCGGCCGACAGCATGGACAGATGCTGGAAGTACCATTCCAGGCCGAATTCCGCCTGCGAGGCGCGGAAGGGGTTGAGGTCGGGGTTGCCCTTGGTGATCTGCTCGTTGCCCGGGTTGGACAGGATGGTCTGGGCCGGCGACAGGTCGGACAGGGTCGGGCGGGTCATGACGCGGGAGGTGGCGAAGCGCGCCACCAGGTCGTCCGTGAGGTCCAGCTTCACGTTCAGCGAGGGCAGCACGTCGGTGTAGTGGCCGCTGAAGCTGATGGGCTGGACATCCGACAGGACGATGATGTTCTGGCCCAGGCCGTTGGGCTTGGCGCTCAGCACGGTCTGCGCGGCACCGGCGCTGGTGTAGGTCGTGTCCTCGATGCGCACGCCGGTGTTGACGGACAGGGGCAGGCCGCCGATCTCCGTCTTCAGGTCGAACATGATATAGCCCAGGTTCACCTTCTCCTTCACGCGGGAGCTGGCGGCCGGGTCGGCCACGGGCCGGGTGTAGATGCCCTCCGGCCGGGACATCAGGTAGTTCACCATCGCCTTGGGATCATAGGTGATCCAGTTGCGGATGATGTTGTCGCTCTTATACTTGGAGAAGAAGTCCATGGTCGTCGGCGTGAACAGCGACGACGGCAGCAGCACCGAGCCGCCACAATAGGCGCAGGCCACGGAACCGGGCTGGCTGATGGCGTCCGCCGTCTTGGTGCGTTCCTGGTGCGACGCGCCGGCGGAGATGGAAACGCCGCCGCCCGGATCCCAGGTGCCATCCAGCTTCGCCTCGTTGACCTCATCCTTATAGTCGGTGCCGCCCCACAGGTTGTAGTGGGCGCCGACGTTGTTCACGTCGGTCGCGACGTTGGAGATGGTGGGCGAGGAGAAGTTATAGTCGTAGATCGGGTTGCCGCCGCGCCGGTCGAACGTCATGGTCATGTCGCGGCGGCGGATGGTGGAGAAGATGCTGTCTTCCTTGCCCTTGCGCGTCGCCTGCGAGGTGGAGGCGTCGAACACCAGCTTGAAGGCGTCCTTGTGCCAGGCGGTGTTCAGGCCCACCAGGTACGTTTCCGTCAGGCGCGGGGTGTAGGTGACGATCTGATCCACCGTGCCGCCGACGATCTTCTGATAGACGGCGGAGCCATTCTTGACCACCTGGTCGACCAGCGTGCCGGAGGAGAAGTCGTAGGCCAGGCCCTGCGACTGGTCGATCTGGTCCATCTTGGTATAGAAGCCGTCCAGCGTGAACGTCAGGTTGTCGTTCGGCTCGTACTGGACCGTGCCGTTCAGGCCGGTGCGCTTGCGCGACGTCTCATAGAAGAAGGGCGACAGGTTGGACGGCATGTCCACGCCGGTGAAGCTGCCCACGGCAGGCGCGGTGCGGCCGTACCAGTAGTCGGTGGGGTCGACATTGCCGCGCTTCACATGGCCGGCGCCGATGTCGAACTCGTCATCGCGGCTGTCGCGCTTCTCGTAGGAGGCCACCAGCGCCACGCCGAAGGTCGATTCCGGGTTGTGCCAGCTGACGACGCCGGACAGCGACGGGTTGGTGCTGTCCGCCAGCTCGCCATACAGCGCGCGGGCGCTGCCGGCCACCACCAGGTCCTGCTTCTGGTCCAGTGGGCGCACCGTGCGGATGTTCACGGTGGCGCCAATGGAGGCGCCGTTGATGTTGGCGCTGGGGCTCTTGTAGACGTCGGCGCCGGAAATCAATTCGGAAGGCAGGACGTCGAAGCTGAACTCACGCCCCACGTTTTCCGTGGCCAGGATGCGGCCGTTCAGGGTGACGGTGTTGAACTGGGGGCCCAGGCCGCGGACCGAGATGAACTGGCCGTCGCCGCGGTTGCGGTCGATGGCGACACCGGTGATGCGCTGCAGGGATTCGGCCACGTTCTGGTCCGGCATCTTGCCCAGGTCTTCACTGGCGATGCTGTCGACGACGTTGACCGAATTGCGCTTGATCTCGGTGGCGATCTGCAGCGAGCGTTTGATGCCCGTGACCACGATCTCTTCCAGGCCCTGGTCGCCGGTGGCTGTGGTGGCGGTGGCCGGGGCCGTCGCCTGCTGGGCGAAGGCCGTGCCTACCATGGCATGCAGCAGGGCGCAGCACGCGACACCTTGGGCGAGCCCCATCAACGTACGCTTCATTATGAACGTCCTCTCCCTTGATCGATGGGCTTATGACATCGAGATGCCAGTGCCCGTTGTTTGAAATATCAGTGGCACGTTATGAAATTCCATGCAACGGGTTTTCTGCATTTTTGTGCGCCAAAAATGAGATCAACCAACAGATGCGCGGGGGCGATTTCGCTACGGCGTTAGGCAGCCGGCAACGCGCGGAGCCGGCGGGGCCGCCGTCGCCCTGCCCCGTGAGGGCGACCCGGGCCTTCTTCATGGCGGCGACATCGCGACGGGCTGCTGGCGATTTGCGGGGACGGCCCCGCGTTGCCGCCGGTGACGATCACGAATACGCAAAGGGAGGAGAAAAGGTCGGCACGGGCGGTTGCTGGTCGGCGCAAGACCCCGTTGCCGAGGGGATATCGCCTTCGGGCTGACGCCCTGATTGTATGCCCACGGGGGCTCTAGCGCCTCGCCCCCATGTCACGGCCAGCAATTAGGAGGTAGCGGTCACCGGCAGACGCCCCAGTCGCCCTGGCAGGCCAGGCGGCGCGCATAAATTATTCCCGCACCCTCTGTCCTCTAACGCATGACCTGGCCAACGGGGACCCGGGGGTTCTACGGGTTCTGGGCGTTAATCAATCTTAATTTTGGCCAAGCCTTCGAGAGATCAAAATGGCCGGGCGCCTGTTACACCACGCGAGGGGACGTGATCAGGATCAGGAACTCGCCCGACAGATCGATACGCTGCGGGGGAAAGGGGTCCACTTCCTCATCTGCCGCAACACATTGGAGGGAATGAAGCTGGCGCTTTCCGACCTGTATGGCGTGAAGGAGGAGGATGTGGTGCCGAGTGGCGTGGCCGAGATCGCGCGCCTGCAGGGAATGGGCTTCGTCTATCTCCATCCCAGAGACATGGCCCCGGAACGAGATGCCCAGCTTTTCGCATGTCTTGGCAAGGCCGGGGAAGACGTCGAGGCACCCCCGGCCCCGTGTCGCCCGCAGGTTCCACCGGGATGTCCAGGCGGTCGAGGGTGACGAAGCCGGTTTCGCGTTTGAAGATACGGTCGACGCGGGCGCGTGGGGCGGCACGGGGAGAGCGGTTTCAGGGACAGGCCCCTGGAGCTGGATGCGCTTCCAAAAGCCCTGCGTGTACATTTTTGCTATTTATTTTGAGTTGGTTGAAACCAACAAACTACGTGCTATCTTAAGGTTAAATCCGTGATGTTTTAAATTGACGCGCAGCACGAATTTCATAATCCTTTAATATAAACTTAGCATCTATCTTACAGATTCACGACTAATGAAGTATACGCCCACGGTGTTGCGAACTCTAAATACTATTATATGCTCATTATTCTCTAATATGACATCACAAATTTGCCATTGATCCGATTCTGCTATAGCGGATGCCCCATGAGGGCATCATGGTGCCGATGTTATTTAAGACCATCGTCGTCAGGAACAAAAGGATCGGCAGACATGAAACCGCGATTGCTGCTTATCGGGGAGACCGATGCCGCGATCAGGTGCTGCCTGAACGACCTGGAACAGGCGGCCCCGCAGATGACATGCGAACAGGTCCCTTGGGACGGATTGCAAGTTGATCGTCTGGGAACCGGCGATACGGACCTCATTCTGCTATCCGCCCTCCACGCCCCTGCGCGCGCAGAGAAAGTTCTCCGCACCGCCCCCATCGGTCGGGCGACGGCGCCTATGATCGCCATATTGCGGAATGATACCGACGCCGACCTCATACGGCTGGCCGCCGAATTCGCGGACGACTTCGTCGTGGTGCCTTTGCACGACGGCGAATTGCATTACCGCATCCTTCGGCTGCTCGGCCACGGTTGGAGTGACGGTTCAGGCGACGAAACCTCCGAGATCAAGGAGCGTCTGGCGCGGCAAGTCGCCCTGTCCGGCCTGGTGGGACGCGACCCGGCGTTTCTGAAAACCCTCGCGAAAATTCCGCTGGCGGCCCGTTGTGGCAAGGGACCGGTGCTGGTCACTGGCGAAACCGGCACCGGCAAGGAACTTTGCGCCCGTGCCATCCATAGCATCGGCCCCCACAGCGCTTTTCCGTTCATTCCTGTCGATTGCGCCACCCTGCCCGACCACCTTTTCGAGAATGAAGTCTTCGGACATGTCTCCGGTGCCTTCACAGACGCGCGACATGACCAGAAAGGTCTGGTGGCGCTGGCGGAGGGCGGCACGCTGTTCCTGGATGAGATCGATTCGCTCTCGCTGACCGCGCAATCCAAGCTGTTGCGCCTGCTTCAGGAGCGAACCTATCGCCCCTTGGGATCCAGCCGGTTCCTGTCGACCAATGTGGCGATCATCGCCGCTAGCAATTGCGACCTCGAAGGATTGGTGCACGCTCGGCAATTCCGCGCAGATCTCTATTTTCGGCTGAACGTCCTGCGCCTGGATTTGGTCCCGCTGCGTGAACGGCGAGGCGACATTCCCCTGCTCGCCCGGCATTTCCTGGCGTCCCTCTGCGCGGAAGCCGATCTCCCGCGCAAGATCCTGGCATCCTGCACCTTGCGTAAACTTACCGAATACGATTGGCCCGGCAATGTTCGCGAGTTGCACAACGCCATGCGCCGGGCCGCCCTCTTTTCCGAAGGTTCGATGATCCTGGCTACCGACATCGCCGAAACATGCGGCCCCTCGGAAAAATCTCCCAACGGGAAAGGTGTTGGGGTTCTCGGCAGCTTCCGCATCGCCAGGACCCACGCCATCGAGCGCTTTGAAAAACGGTATGTCGAAGATTTGATGCGGGAATGCGGCGGCAACGTGTCTCAAGCGGCCCGCATCGCCGAGAAGGACCGCCGCGCCTTTGGGCGGCTGGTCAAGCGTTACGGCGTCGACCGCGACTACCCCGGACATTGAGACAATCTCGCGGCGGTCGGAGTCCGGTCAGCCCCGCCCAACGCGCCGGGCGGCAAACCCGCGCCCGCTTTCCATTGGCTTCCACACCCCGCACGGGAATCTGACTTCGCTGGGCCGCCCGAGTGAACGCTGGAAGTCCGCCGTCGCGCCTGGGAGACCGGGTCAAAATTGACCCACCTGGGTCAATTACAACCAAAGAAGGTTGCCGTCAGCATATCTCTCGTTTTTGGGGATGGGCTGTTCGCAATCCAGGATCATACGGACCCACCCCGCCCATGGCGGACGGTACCCGAGAACTCCCTTAATGCAATGTTTTAAATAGATAATCGTCATCACGGCCGGCCCGGCACGCGCCTTGCTCCTAAGGAAAGCAAGCCCATCGCACCGAGCGGTAACACCCCATGTCGAGCGGCACCCGTCCAGATCAGGTCACCGAGGAGATACTGCGCTACTTCCTGCGCAACCCCATGGCTGCCGACAGCCTGGAGGGGATCGCACGGTGGCGCCTATTGAACGAGACCGTGTACCGCAAGGTCGATGAGACACGCGTCGCCTTGGCTTGGCTGGTGGACCAGGCGTTCCTGACAGAAACCACCATGACTGGCATCGATCCCGTCTATCGCTTCAACGCCGAGAAGCGTCAGGCGGCCGAAACGCTGCTGAGAACAGCCAAACCGCGCGGTGAGGCGCCATGCCTATGATGGTCATCGATCCCATAACCAACACGGGCCTATGGAAGGCGCTGGCCCCGGATGGCATCTCGCCATCCACCGCGTTGGCCATGGCGCTGGACACGACGTCGACGCCCCCCGGGCCACCAGCCAGCTTGAACGTTTCCGCCGCCAAGGTGAGCGGCGACATCAACGCGTTGAACAACACGCTAAGACGCGACCTGGGACCGATCGACCTCACCCCGTTCAGCGAATTGCGCTTCTGGCTCAATGGCGACCGGCCCGCGGACGGCACGGCGCAGCGGCGCTTCTACCTGGAGATGCGCTTGGCCAGCGCGGCGGTGCCCCTGAACGATCCTGGCAATACTTGGCAGCGCTATCTGCCGGTGTCGCAAGCGGGGCGGTGGGAAGCGATCCGCCTCACCTTGGCGGATCTCCCCGCGGCCTTGGGGAGCGCCGTCACGACCATTCAACTGAGGTGCGCCAACGCCGACAGCCCGTTCAACTGCAGGCTGGACGCTCTGATCGCCGTGCGCGAGGCCATGATCGGCGATGTCGACACGGCACTGAAAGCCGAACTGGACGGCATATTGTCGATCGGGGGGACCGCCATCCCGGCTGTGCTTCATCCGGCAAATGGGCCCCTGGCCACCAACCCGCCCTATATCCAAATTCTGCAGTACGACGCCGCCTATTCCCGCGACCGCACGGACTCGGCACCGACGCGTGGTGACTTCACGGACCAGGGATATGCCCTGAATCCGCCGGGCAGCGCCTTCGAGCTCTACTACCAGATCACCGCGGTAGCGGATGACCGGGCGGCGCAAGTCGCCATGCTGGAATTCGTCCTCAAAGCCTTGCCGCTGCGGGGGCAATTGCGGGTCAACGGCTATCCGTTGCCGTTCGAAAGCATTTGCGTCCCGCCGATCAACCGCCTGGGCGGCTTTCGCGATGACCGGATCCCGTTGTTCTACAAGGTTTCGACCCGGCTGCAGGGTGGACCGGGCACGCGGGTGACACCCACCAAGATCATCGCCGTCAACACGGATTTCAAATCACCCTAAACCCGACGCTGTAATCTGGGCACCGCCTGGGCGGTGCCCCCGATCAAGAGGGGAACGCACCGTGACCGATGCACAGCCGGTTCGTCATATCATCACAAACCACCAGAACCAGCCTCTAGAACTGCATCTGCCAAGTGGGCTGGTGATGCTACCGCCGCGCGGGCGGTTGGCGGTGTCGGTTGGCGATCTGGCCGCGCGCCAACTGCAGGTTCTGCAGGCGGATCGGTTGATCGGACTGCATGAGGAGGCGGATCCCCCCGCGGCCGCGGAACCCGCCGATGAAGGCGATGCCGCCCCCCCCGTCGCGCAGAAGTCACGCGGCGCCCGAAAGGTGGAGGCATAAATGGGCTACAATGTCGGGCTTAACATTGTCGAAGTCGATGGCACCGGATCGCCCGCGATCGTGGGCGCGTCGACATCGGTCGCGGCGTTTAACATCATCACCCAGCGCGGCGCGCCCAACGCACCGGCAGCGGTCACCAGCTTTCCGCAATTCGTGGCGCGCTATGGCGGCTATTTCCCCGGGGGCCTGGGGGCTTACCTGCTTAAAGGGTTCTTCGACAATGGCGGCCAGACCGCCTACATCAACCGCGTCGTCTCCTCAGACGCGCTGACCGGCGCCCTGCCAGCCACGGTGTCGCTTCAAGATGGCGGTGCCAACAACACCTTGAAGCTGAATGCCGGGTTCCGTGGTCATGACGACCCGGGCACCTGGGGCAGCCAATTGTATGTCAGCGTGGCGACCCATGCCGAAACGCCGGTCCGGCTGCTGGAAACGGCGCCCGCCACCGTGACAGGCACGGCGCTGGCGGCGGCCGTGGACATGTCGGCCTTCCCCCCCTTGTCGATCGCCATCGATGGGCAGGTCGCCCCCACCGTCCTGACATTCAAGGCGGCGGACTTCCCCGGCGGCCCGGCCCTGGCGACCCCGGCGCAGATACGCGACGCGATCAACCGCCAAACCACGCAACTGATCGCATCGCTCAGTGGCACCAGCCAGTTGGTCCTGACCTCCACCGCCGCCGCCGCCAAACTGTCCGGCACCTTCACCCAGCTTCAGGTGACGACCAATAACGCGGCGCTGGGCCTGGCGACGATGGCCAGCCCGACCTCCGGCACCCCCGCCGCCCGCACCACCACCGCCACCCAATTGGCCAGTCTGGACCCCTTCGCGGTGGGCGACGCGCTGCGCATCAGCGACGGCACCAACACGGCCATGGTCAAGCTACTGACGATCACGCCCCAGACCAACACCATCGGCTGGGGGCCTGCGGTCGCCAACATCGCCGCCTTCGATGCGCTGAAGTTGAAGGTCACCCGGGTGACCTTCAACCTCACCATCGCCTATGGCGGCAACGACGACGCCCACGTCGTGGAAACGTGGACCGCCCTGTCGATGGAGCACGATTCCGCCAACTACGCGGTCGCGGTTATAAACGATCCCGTCAGCGGATCGCGGTATGTCGACGCCACCGATCTGCACAGCGCCAGCGCCGTCGGCGCCAACGTGCCGATGGTCACCGCCGCCTTCACGCCCCTGACGCTAGGGCGCGATGGCACGCCGACGTCGAATGACTTCATTGGCGACCAGGCCGCCCATACGGGCTTTTACGCCTTCGACGCGTCGGATGTGCAACTGGTCACGTGCGAGCGGACGGACCCAGCCATCGCCATCGCCGGTTTGGCCTACTGCGCGGGGCGGGGCGACTGCATGTATGTGGGCGCCGTCCCGCAGGGCTTCGTCGCCGCGGGCCAGGCCATCGCTTACGGGCAAGCCTTCCAAGGCAAGAAAGTCTATGGCGCGCTGTACGGCCCCTGGATCGTTGTCTCCGACCCGGTGGGAATCGGCGCCAGCCCACTGAAGACCTTGCCGCCTGTCGGCCATGTCATGGGCGTCTTCGCCCGCGTCGCGACGGCGCGCGGCATCTGGAAGGCACCGGCCGGCGACGAGGCCAACCTGCTGGGCGCCTTGGACGTGGAATACCGCCTGAGCGACACCGACCATACAGCATTGGTCAAGCAGGGTAGCGTCAATGGCGTCCGCGCGGTGCCCGGCTCAGGCGTCATCATCGATGCGTCGCGCACACTGTCGACCGACACCCGCTGGCTGTATGTCAACGTTCGGCTGCTGTTCAACTATGTGAAGAGCAGCCTCAAGACCGGTTTGCGCTGGGTTCGCCAAGAACCCAACCGCGACACGCTGTGGGACGCCATCCGTATCCAGACGGTGACACCCTTCCTGTTGGGGCTGTGGCGCCAGGGCGCCTTCGGCACAGGGTCGGCGGCGCAGGTCTTCACCGTGATCTGCGATGCCTCGAACAATCCGCCGGACCAAGTCGACCAGGGCAACCTGACCGTCGAGATCTACTTCTACCCGTCCCGGCCCGCGGAAACGATCGTCATCGTGGTCGGCCAACAGCCCAGCGGCGCCAGCGCCGGCGAATCCTGAGAACAGAGGGGGGCTTTCCCATGCCTAAGGTCAGCGACTTCTACGAAAGCTACCGCGCCAACGAGTTCATCTTCTACGTCGACGGCACACCCAGCCCCGGCGTCACCAAGATTTCGGGATTGAGCGAAGGCGAGATCGACACCATCGAGCAACCGGATGGCGGTTCCAACCACGTCTACAAGATCGCGGCGACAAAGATCAAATTCGAGCCGCTGACAGTGGAGCGCTATGTCGACGGCAGCCCGGAGGATAAGCGGTTCGCCGATTGGTTCGCCGCCACCTTCAACCTGAGCGCGCTGCAGAACGGCGGCTCCGGCGTGCGCAAGAACGGCATGATCCACAAGCTGCACAACGGTCAGGTCGTCCTGACCTTCGCGTTCAAGAACGCCTGGGTCAAGTCGTCCAAGTTCACCGACCTGGAAGCCGGTTCGGTCAGCCTGATGAAGCAAACCATCGTGCTGGAACATGAAGGCCTGACGCGCGAATAGCCGCCCGGCCCCAGCGTCCTTACACTTCGGAGAAAACGCGAATGAGCACGACCCCGGGTTCCGGCCGGCGCGAAGCCGAATTCACCTTGCCCATCGGCTATACCGACGACGAGGGCCATACCCACCGCCACGCCGTACTGCGCAAGATGACCGGCAAGGAGGAAGCGATCCTGGCCGACCGGCGCAACCAGCGCAACGGCGGCAAACTGGTGACCGAGTTGCTGCATAGCTGCCTGGTCCGCTTGGGCGATATGCCCAAGAACGGGTCGGGGCCCGTCGAGGGGATGTATTCGGCCGATCGCAACTTCCTCTTGCTGAAGTTGCGGGCCATCACCTTCGGATCGGAGCTTCAGGCCAACTACACTTGTCCGTCCTGCAGCGAATCATTCCAATTGGTCGAGGACCTGGACGAACTGCCGGTGCGCACCCTGGGCGACCAAGAGGCGATCGAGGACGTGGTCGTCGAATTGGAGGACGGCTACGTCGACAAGGACGGCACGGAGCACCGCGCGCTGCGCTTGCGTCTGCCTACCGGCGCCGACGAGGCGGCCGTCGCCCCCCAGATGCGCCAGAACGCGTCCCTGGGCAAGAACGCGCTGTTGTCGCGTTGCCTGAAATCCCTCGGCGACCTGCCCCGGCATCGGCTGGAGGCGATCGGGCCCAAGATCCTGTCGGAACTGACGCTGACCGACCGCCGGCTGATTGATCGGGCCCTGAACCAGGCCGCCCCCGGCGTCGACCTGATCCGCGACATCAGCTGCCCCAATTGCGGCAACGCGTTCAAGTCAAGCTTGGATATGACCAATTTTTTGTCCCAGGAGTAGACCAGGAAAACCTGCGCAAAGAGGTTTTTTTCCTGGCCTACCACCTGCATTGGCCGTGGAGCGAAATAATGGATTTGGAGATTGCCGAACGTAAGGCGTTCGTCGACCTGCTGATCGAGCAGATCGAACGGGAAAACGCGCAAATCGCCGCGACGAGAAGGCGTTAGCATCATGCCGCTGGCGCTTCTTCTTCAGGAAACGGTCTACACCCTGCGCTGGGGGGCGTTCCACCTTGAGCCGTGGAACCACCTGGTGCGGGTGGAGGAGTTGCTGATCGATCGCGCCCGCGGTGCCTTCCTGATCCATTGGTTCGGCCGCGCCCTGCCCCTGAGGGGATCACGCGTCAGCGTCGTGATCGACAACCTGGATGCCCTGCGCACGCAGTATTTTCGCGCCCGGTCATCCCTGGCACCGGATATCGGCGGACCCAATCTGGCCGAACCCCTGTCCGGACTGGCGGGAGAGGTGCTGGGCATCGCCCTTTCCCCCACGGCGGCCTTGCTGGCGGTCGCCGTGATGGTGCGCGATCTACCCTATTGGCTGCGGACGCTATCGGGCGCCCTGGGCTGGAAAGCCTGGCTATTGATCCTGGAACCGCTGGCGGGTCCGGTGATTGGCCCCATCCTGCTGCCGCTGGCCGTTTTCGAGCGGTTGGTGCTGGCCATCACCAACCCCGGCCAACTGCGCGACGTGTATGCCCTGCTAAGCGCTGCCGCCCTGTTCCTGATCGCCGCCACCGCCTTCCTGAAGGTGCTGCTGGGGCCCCGCGACAAGATCGCCAACCCGCTACTGCGCGACATCCTGGGCCTGTTCGACCAGCTGGCCGGCCTGGTGCCCTTCGTGTTGGCGTTTTTCGCCTTCATCATCGTGCGGGTGGGACCGCTGATCGAGCCGCTGGCCGAGCAGATGGCGGCTTTCCAGGGCCTGATCGGTGCCGTCGTGGATACCGTCGGCGACATCTTTGACGACATCGGGGGCGCGGTATACCGCATCCTGCCCTTCGCCGCCGACCGGCTGGATTTCGTGGTGGTCCAACTGGGGCTGGTCTTCCCCGTCTTTGATCTGGTCTTCACCTCCTTGTTCACCGATCTCGGCGACCAATTGGGAGAGGCGGTGGACAAAGGAAGCAAGGCGATCATCGGCTGGTCCGTGGCCGCGAAGGAGATGGGAATCGCCATCATCCAGGCACAGCCCCTGGCGGTGCGCATCGAATCCGCGAAAATCTCCTTCGCCATCGCCGCCGACGCGCTGTCGCCCGGTCCGTCGTCCTCCGGCGGCGGATCCAGCCTGCCCAAGGACTTCCCGGTCCTGAAACTGACCAAGCCGGAAGACTTCCTGCGCGCGCGGGGCGGGCCGCCCCGCGGCGGCCTGGGCGTCATCGAAAAGTGGGCGGAGATCGACATCAAATATGGCGGCGCCCTGTTCCAGGATTATCTGCCGTTCAGCGACGCCGCCAAGGCGGGCGTCGCGGCGGCGCAGAAGCCGACCCAGGTCTTCGACGCCGAACAGGGCGTCCTGGCGCGCCGGCTGGGCCAGGAACCCAGGAAGGCGCTGGCGGCCTTGCGCGTCGATCAATTGCGGTTGCGCGACCTGCTGAGCGCCGTGGTCGGACGGGTGTTGCCGGGCGACCTGCGCGTCGAGATGGGAACCCTACTGGACGTCTTTCGTAAGCTGGACATCAGTCTTTATCAGCTGAAGGCCGAGAAGAAGGACTTCCCCGTCCTGGATCTGCCGGACAACGGCCAACTGCGCCCCATCGTCCACCGCCTGGTGATCCGGGGTGTCGACCTGGCGCGCGCCGATGCCGACACCTTCCAGGTACGCCTGCAAGAAGCGATGAACGCGCTGGCCTATCCGGCCCAACGGCCGGCCCAGGGCCTGGCCGTGGCGGGGGGATGAGCCATGCCGATCAGCCTGGACTTCCCGGAGATCACCGACGCTTTCCGACAATTCCTGCTCATGCCGGTGCGGCAGATCGCCCATAGCTTTGAAGCGCTGTCGCTATGGCTGCAGAAGCGGGTGAAGGCCGCCGACCTACTGGAGGCTGGTAGCCGGGGCTACCCGGTCCTCCGGTTCGAGGGCGACGCGGTGAGCTTGTGGTTGGATGCGCAGCAGGCGCGCGGCTTGGGCCCCAGCGAGCCGGCCCCCGGTTTTGCCCAGCGGGCCCGGGACGCCGGCAGCCGGTTCGTGGCAGGCATCGGCACCATCGGACAGCAGATCAGCCAGGACCTGATCCTGCCCGCGGCCTTCGCCACCTTCGCTGACGCCATTGACGCCATCGGCCGATCGGTGGAGCGCTTCGCCGGACCGGTGGACGGGGCCATGGGCCAGCGGCTGTTCGGCCATTCCGGCGTCGACGGCACCGATCCCGGCCGGCGGCGCGCCGGAGATCTGTGGGGCGAGGCGGCGCTGGCGTGGCGCGCCATCGCCGGCAGCACCAGCCAGCTGCGGGGATTCGTCGGCCATCTGCGGGCGATCCTGCCCCCGCCGCCGCCCGCCGGTGACGTCCCCGCGGCGGGCGGCGCCCTATCCTTGCCCGATACGCTCGACCGCTACGGCCGCTTCATCCTGGCGGGCGTGCTGGTGATCCCGGCCCTGCCCGCTTTGGCCACGTCGTTCTGGGATAGTGTGGTCATCCGCGTCAAAGAGGCCGTCATCGGCGCCCTGGCCCGGATTGAAGCCAAGATCAACGGCTATCGGAAACTGGTGCTGGACTTCGTGTTCATCGACTTTCGCCGGATCCTGCGCAAGGTTCTGTCCTACACCATCAGCGCACAGATCGTCCTCATCGCGCACGTCCGTTTCTTCGGCGAGTTCGCGCTGGACTATGCGGAGCTGGTGGTTAGCGAGCTGAAAACCTGGTTCGAGGCCGTCGCCAGCTACCTGAATAAATATATCGGTTACGTGAATACCGTGCTGAGCGCCGTCAACGCGGTGCTGCAATTCGACCTCGGCCCCATTATCGGGGGCGTCCTGGGCACCGCGTTCGGGTCCACCCTGGCGGGACCGGTGACCGCGCTGATGCCGTCCATCACGCTGGACGACCTGATCACCGCTGGCACCGATATCGCGCGCCCGGCTGTCCGCGTGGCCCTGACCGCCTACTCGCTGGCCCTCAAAACCCTGATCGAAAATGCACCTTTCATCCCTCCATCGGTCAGTGGCCGCGTCGACGCCCTGCCATCCCTGTTCTGGAACATGCTGCGCAAGCCGCCCAGCTTTCCGGCGGAAACCGCCCCCATCAAATGGCCCGCCGGATACGGCGCCCCCAATCTTTACGACACCATCTTCAAACCCGGTCTTCCGGCCTTGCGCCAAGCCATCGACGGGCTGGCGCGCACCTTGCCGCAAAGCGCCAAGGACATCCTGGGCGTGGGGTCGGTGGCGCTGAACATCCTGGGGGATGAGTTCGCCAGTCAGGCCGGCCAAATCGCCACCCAGACGGCCGACGGCCGGTTCCAAAGGCTGGCCGAAACAGCCGTGCGCCAAGCCCAATCCGTCTTCGGCGTCGATGCCGACGCTCTGCGGGCCAAGATCGCCACGCAACCGGCCGACCCGGTGGCGGACGCCTTCGGCCAGTGGCTGGCTTATGGCGGCTTCGCCCTGCTGGGGGAAGCCATCCCCGCCTACTTCCGCGAGATGCGTGATTTCTGGGCGGAGAAGACGGCGCGGGGCGACGAGGCGACGGTGCGGCTGAATATGACCTCGCCTCGGATCCTGGCGGAACGCGCGACCCTGGCCCGGTCACACGTCAAGCAGGTGGTGATCAAGGCGGCTGGCCGTGAGGTGGACGTCCCCCTGGCCCAAGCCGTGGCGGCCCAGTTCCGCGCCGCCGTCCAGCAAGCCTACAGCGACGGGCAGACCCGCCTGAAGCTTTATGCCGTCTCCAGTTATGTGTGAATGATGGACGAACTCATCCAACAAATTGGTCTGCTGCTGACGCAACTGCGCTACACCCGGCGCTCGCTGGAGGATATCGAGCGCAGCACGGCGCGCTATACCACCTTCACCTTCGCCAGCGCCCTGACCGCGGGGCCGCGCTGGGGTGAACCCCCGTTGTTTGGTGGCGCGCTGAAGGTCTGGGTGGTGAACATCAATGATCTGGCCCCGGCCAGCGGCGGCCTTCTGGAGGGCCTGCTGGGCGGCATCGGACGCTTTTTCGGGGGCCTGTTCGGCGGCCTGATCGGCGGCACCATCGCCGGCGTGGCCTTGCCGGTGATGATCGCCCAGGTGGAGCGCATCGCCGCCACGGTTGAACGGATCGTCAAGAACCTCGCCCCCACCACGCCACCAGCCAAAGACGGCCAAAACGCGGCCGCGAAGACGGGCGAAAGCGGCAGCCTGTTCGACAAGCTGGGCGAGATCAAGGACGTGGTCGACAGTTTCACTGCCCTGTTCCAGGCCGCATCAGACCCCAAAAAGGCGGCGGACACCAGCAATCCGCTGACGCCGGGCGCCACCCGCTGGCTGATGGTCTTGCAGACCGCGGACGCGCTGGTCCGGGGCATCACCCTGGTGATCAAGGGCCTGACCCTGCTGCTGCCGGAAGTGATCGGCACGCTGGCCCTGCTGCTATCGCGCTTGGACACCATCAAGCTGGCCGTGATCGAACTGCTTCAGTTCATCCTGCGCGAGGCGCTTCTGCTGCGCGGTGTCGCCCTGTTGATCCTGTTCGACACGCTGTCAGCCGCGGCCAAGCTGGCCGCCAACGTGCTGGGCATTCTTGGCCTCACGATCCAGGATGTCATCACCTCCATCTTCAAAATCTTCAACAGCGTGTTCGATGCCGCCCTGGCGGCCATCCAGTTCCTGTCCCAGGGCTTGGCCAACACCATCGACGCGCTGCTGAAATGGCTGATTGAAACCGTGGTCACGGCGATGACCACCATCGCCGACACCCGGATCTTCCGGGTCGCCGTCTATGCCATCCAGTCGCTGCCCTACATCCTGCCGGCGCTGGTCTTGCTGGTGCGGAACACCAGTTTGAGTAAGACGGACAGCGACGCCCTGGACAGCGCCAAGCTGTTGTCTATCACACCGACGACCTTCCCCGGCGGCAGCCCCCCGGCACTGCCGAAATTCCCCGACGTGTCGGCCACGTTGCTGGACCCCAAGGCGGTCGGCGGCCTGCGCGATACCATCGACAAATCTTTAGCCAACGTCATCGACCTTATGGGAACGGTTTTCGGCGACACCAGCAAGGCGGCGATGCAGGTGGGCTACAAGCTCGACGGCGCCGCCAGTGACCGGGTGTTCACCGCGGCGCTGGATAAACACATCGCGACCCTGCGCGATAGCGCCAAAACGCTGGCGGGCACCCTGGACCCGGCCCAGGCGGCGGCCAAAGCGGCGGTGGGCGCCCAGCCATCCAGCGAGTTGGCGCTGATCGCCAGCGCTTACGAAGGCTGGCTGTCCAGCCCCAGCGGACTGAAGTCGCTGTTGGGCAATATCACGGCCTTCATCAAGGAGACACCGACCAGCGGGCCGGAGGGCGCGACATCATTGGCTGCCAAGGCGATCGGACCCAGCGTCATCGACCGGCCCCGCGCCACCGTGGAAATCGACGATCTGGTGATCGAGCTGATGCCCCCGCCCGATCGCCAGCTGCCGGGCGGCATCCCCGGCGTGATGAAGGCGCTGGGGGACCACTCACCGGAAGAGTTCCTGCAAGCCATCGTCGAGCTGATGCACGAGATGGACCAGCGGGGAATGCGCTTCGGCGCGGGTTCACCGCTGCTGCAGGTATGAAGGGGACGCCATCGCCATGACACGGAAAACCGGTTATCTCGCCAGCATCTCACTGATCCCGACGCTTCCTCCGCTGATCTTCCGCTTCCAGTTCAACCCCGATCTGCTGTCGGAGAAGAAAAGCTATCGGTACAAGGAGGCGAACGGCTTCGGCAGTTGGAAATTCGATCAGACCGGCGCCGCGACCGGCTTCGTCGGCACCCTTACCGGCCTATCCAACGATCTGAACGAGATCGGTTCCCTGATCATCGCCACCAAGCCGCTGGAGGCGGAGGGCGGCGACCAGCGCACCTTCTCCATCGATTTCTCACTGGACGCCTCGGTACCGGGCCCGTTGGACGGCGACGACCACTATGGCGGCAGTATCGAGCCGGACCTGGCCGTGTTGCGCGCCTTCATGGTGCCCACCGTCGACGTTGTCGATGTCATCAAGATGATCGGCGGCGACTTCCCCTGCCTCAATAAGCCGCCGCCCTGCAACCTGTTCTACGGCGGGCTTTCCGTCACCTGCGTGATGACCGACCTGAACATCAAGGTCACGGCCTTCCAGGAAGACGGGAACGCCTTGCGCGCCGACGTCAGCGTCACCCTGAAGGAACAGAGCTTCTCGCTGACGCCAATCGTCGAGTTCTTCACGCGCACGATCAACATCGCCAAAAGCTACAACCGGAAGGGGATAGGCAGCGATTTCCTCGCCACCACGCCGATTATCAACCTGTTTTCCTGACCTTTGAGCAAACGGAGCCGCGCCATGCCGGTCGCCATCACCTCACGCTACTACAAATCGGCGGTCTACCCGGTCGCCGACGCCGCCGGGATCGCCCACCCAACGGTGTCCATCCGGCCGCCGACATCGCCGATGCCTGGGACCACGATCTATCGCCATCTGGTTTCGGGCCTGGAGACCATCGAGTACCTGGCCTGGCGCTATTACAGCGACAGCGCGCAGTGGTGGCGGATCGCGGAGGCCAACGACCTGCGTTATCCGCTGGATCTGGCCCCCGGCAGTCTCATCAACATTCCCGGCGCCAACGACCTTGGCACCGTGGTGCGCAACCGGAGCTTTGGCTGATGGCTGACAGCACGCCCTACGCGACCGTCAAGATCGAAGGCATCGACATGAAGTCGCAGGTCGAATCCATCGACGTGGAAGACCATGACCGCGCCATCGACCGCGCCCGGGTGGTCTTCGACAGCGCCGACAGCGTCGCGGCGATCACGCAAGAGCAAAGTAAGGTCCAGATCAGCCTCGGCTGGTCCGATCAGAACGCCCTGATATTCGAAGGCATCGTCATGGCGGTGAAGGCGGAGGCCGCCGGGACGGGCCAAGCACGGGTGACACTGACCGCCTATGACCTGTCCTACAAGATGAAGCAGAACAAAACCAAGGACCGCACCTTCATCTCCGGCAAGTTGAGCGACGCGCTGAAAGCGATCGTCGCCGACTACAGCGATCTGGTCCCAGGGGACATCCTGCCCAACCCCGATCCCGTCTTCAGCGCCACCAACCGGTGGAGCAAGCCCATGGGGCAAAGCGACTGGGACTTCATCCAAGACGCGGCCCTGAAATGGAAGGCCCGAACCTTTGTCGAGGTCAACAACAACAAGTCGAAATTCTATTTCGTCGCGGAGCAAAGCCTGTTGAAGGGTGATCCCATGGGCATGCTGCACTACTGCCCCGGCGGAATCGGCCCCCTGATCGAGTTCACCTACCAACGGGTGGGCAGCGGCGCGGCGCCGCAAAGCACGGTCACCGTGGTCGACCCCGCGACCGGCCAACCGGTGACGCAGGCGGTGACGCCACCGCCGGGGGACCCGCCGCTGGAGGTCGACCCCAAGGCTGACGCCTCCCTGGCGCAGGCGGCGGGCGCCATGGCGCAGGCGGCGGGCAAGCCGGCCGATTCCCGGCCCAAGACAACCGTTGGCGCCCAGCCCTCGGACCCCGCGCGCGCCCAGCAATCCATCCAGCAGGACCCCACGCGCATCCTGGGCTATTCGGGTCAGGGCCTGTGCCGGGGCACGGTCATGCTACGCGCCAAGGGCAAGATCACCATCAAGGGCCTGCCGTTGTGGGTCGAGGGCGACTGGTACGTGCACAAGGTCACCCATGTCTACCGGCGGCTGACAATGACCGACAAGAAGGGCAAGCCCGTCGACGGCAGCACATTCCAGACCAAATTTTCGGCCACGAGGTGAATGCCATGCTGGACGATCTACGCCATCACGTCGGGAAGTTTTACGGCAAATACAGCGGCCAGGTCGTCGCCAACGACCAGGACCCGGACAACATGGGCAGCATCGTGGTCACCCTGCCCTCGATCTTCGGCGCCGACGCGCAGATCACCGCCCGTCCCTGTCTGCCCTACGGCCATTTCTTCATCCCGGCCGTGGGCGCCATGGTGTGGGTGGAGTTCGAGGGCGGGGACAAGGATTACGCCATCTGGGTCGGCACTTGGTACCCGAAGGGCGCCACGCCCGCGCCCGCCGACCTGTCGCCGCCCGACAACAGGATCATTCAAACGGCGTCCGGCCACACCATTGAGATCATGGACAAGGCGGGTGAGGAAAAGATCGTCATCCGCCACAAGGGCAACGCCTTCATCAGCATCGACAAGAACGGCAGCGTGCTGATCGCCAACCAGACCGGTTCCTACGTTCAATTGGACACCGACGAGCAAACCGCCAGCTTCGTGGAACAGCACGGCAACATCGTCACCATGAGCGGTGACGGCATCGTCATCACCGAGAAGGGCGGCAAGACGATGGTGCAACTGACCGACGATACGGTTCGGATCACCGGCGGCAAGATCATCCTGCAGGCCCCGGTGGTATCGCTGACGGGCGATCCCGCGGCCGAACCGACCTTCCTGACCACCTCCCTGGCACCGTTGTGGAACGCATTTGCCTTGCACGTCCATGCGACGGCGCTGGGACCGTCCGGGCCGCCGACGCCACCGGGTCCGCTGATCCTCCCCGGCCAACCCTACCTCAGTTCGGGGACGGTGATGAAATGAGCAACTGCAGCTTTCCACCCCTGCCGTCGATAGCGCTGCCAACGCCGGTGATCCCCGGGTTGCCCGTCCTGCCGGCGCTGCCGGCCCTGCCCTCACTACCTGTTCCGGCCCTGGGCCTGCCGGCCATCCCGACCCTGCCGACGCCGTCGCTGCCAACGCCGGTGATACCCGGCCTGCCAACCCTGCCAGCGCTGCCGCCCCTGCCCACGCTACCGGCACCGGCCCTGGGCCTACCTGCGACCCCGGCCCTGCCCACGCCATCACTGCCGACGCCGGTGATACCCGGCCTGCCTGCCCTGCCGGCGCTTCCGCCGCTGCCAACCTTGCCGGCGGCGCCGGCCTGCCCCATCGATTGACCGGAACCGCCACGATGCCCTTGAACACCATCACCCTGCAAGCCGCGATCAAGGCCGCCTTCGAGGCCGCCAAGAACACGGCCGCCCCAGCGGACCCCGCCCAGTCCAACGCGGTGCAAGAGCAGATCCTGAACCAGTTGTCCCAGGATTTGGCGGCAGCCGTGCACGCCTATCTGCTCAGCGCCGATATCGCTGGCATCACGGTCGCCGTCGTCAACCAGGCGCAACAGCCCATCGGCACCGGCAGCCAGGCCGGCAGCGTCAAACTCCAGTGAGGACACCATGATCAGCGATGTCGCGGGACCCGGCTATCCCTTTCAGATCGACCCCACCACCGGCGGCGTCGCCTGGGCCACGGGCGCCGACAAGTTGCGCCAGAACATACAGCTGATCCTGGGCACGCGCGTGGGCGAGCGCCCGATGCTGCGCAACTTCGGCACGCGCGTCCATTCGCTGGTCCATGACCCCAATGACGACGTCCTGGCGTCGCTGCTGCAAAGCCAGGTTCAGCAGACCTTGCTGCAGTTCGAGCCGCGCGTCCTGGTGACCCAAACCGCCATCACGCAATCCGATGGCGAGGTGCGAATGGTGCTCAACTACACCTTCACCACCGAGCCCGTAGCCGATCAGTTGATCCTGCCCCTGTTCTGAAAGCTCCTGTTCCAGGCGCTTTTGTCACGAGTGGATGGCCATGCCCAGCACGCCTATCATCGATTACACGAACAAGGATTACCAGTCGCTGCGGCAGGCCATGCTGGCGCTTGCCCACCACCGCCTGCCCGAATGGACCGACCAATCGCCCGCGGACCTGGGCATGGTCCTGGTCGATCTCTTCGCCTACATGGGCGATGTCGTCCTGTACTACCAGGACCGGATCGCCAATGAGAGCTTCCTGCAAACCGCGGTGGAGCGGCGCAGCGTGCTGAACGCCCTGCGGCTGGTGGGATACGGGCTGGCGCCGCCCACCGCGGCATCGGCCGAACTGACACTGTTCTTCAAGCCCCCCACGCTGGGCGGCGCGACCATCGTCACGGTGCCGGGGGGCGCGCAGTTCACATCGGTCGCGACGGCCGAAATCGGTCCGCAAATCTTCGAATACCTTGGCGCGGACCTCGACATCGATCTCGCCTCCGACCAGGTGGTCCCCACCGCCAACGGCAAGCTGGCCTATATCGGCCTGCCGGTGATGCAAAGTGCCGTCCAACCCACCGCGGTCATCGGTTCATCCACCGGGGAGCCCAACCAGTCCTTCGCCCTGCCCAGCACGCCCGTCATCCTGGACACGCTGGTGGTGGAGGTGAACGAGGGCGCCGGTTGGGTGACATGGCGCCGGGTCGACAGCCTGCTCTACGAGACCGCCAGCGATGGTGGGTTGACGCTGTCGCGGGCTGAAGATCGCGACTATTATGTGGAATTCGACGAGGCCGACATCGCCCGGGTGTGCTTCGGCGACGGCACCTACGGCCGCGTGCCGCCAACCGCGACCAACAATATCCGGGCCACTTGGCACGTAGGAGGCGGCAGCGCCGGCAATGTGCCGGCCAACACCATCACCACCCTCAAAACCGCTGTCCCCCGGCTGGCGGCGGTTAGCAATCCGGCCGCCGCCGCCGGCGGCACCGACCATGAGGACATCAACCACGCCAAGTCCTTCGGCCCGCTGGCCTTCCGCTCCGGCCAGCGGGCGGTGACCTTGAACGACTATGTGGCGCTGGCCCAACAGGCCGGCGGTGTCGCTAAGGTGCGTGCATCCGCCCCCACCTGGAACACTATCGAGCTTTACGTGGCGCCGGCGGGCGATGTCGCCACCACCGTTCCAGAAGCACTGCGCCGGCGCCTGATCGCCTACTTCGAAGACAAGCGGATGGCCGGTACCTTCGTCGAGATCCTGGATGCCACATACATCCCCATCGATGTCGGCATCGAGATTGTCTACGACAAACGCTATCAGATGGCGGCGGTGCGGCAGGCGGCGGAAGCGGCCGTGCAGGGGCTTCTGGCCTTCGCCAACGTCGATTTCGGCCGACCGCTTTATCTCAGCGACGTTTACGGCACCGTGGAGGCGGTGGCGGGCGTCACCGCCATGACGGTGACCCGGTTTCGTCGTGGCGATAGCCCCACCACCCAGTTCACCGACCAGGAGATCGCGGCGGCGGCGGCCTTCCTGCCCATCCAGCCGCAAGGCCGGCAGATCGACGTCGCCGCCCTGCTGCGCCGCGCGATCCAGATCGATGTCGCCCAGGATGGCCGCATCATCTTGCAGGACTTCGAAATCCCGGTGCTGGGCGGCTTGACCGTCGACTTGCTGGAAGCGGCGCAATGAAAGTCACCGGCTTCGCCGCACGTGCCGACATAGTGGGCAGACGCATCCGCGTCACCTGGCAATTCGTGCCCGGCATGGGCGAGACACTGGCCGACATCCCGCCGGTGACGCTACGGCGCAAGCGGCGCGACTACGCCTACCCGGCGCCAGGCGCGCCGGATCCCTATCTGGTCTATGACAGCACCGGCTTCCCGCCGCCACCGGTGGCGGGCGTGCTCACGGTCACCGACCTGGACGGCTGGGAGGAAATCGGCGACGGCGAGCGCAGGGTGTTCGAACCCCTCTCCGTTGCCATCTTCACCGGTGGACGCTACATCGAAATCCTGCGCCGGACCACGGCCACGGTGTTTGACTTGGGCGGCGTCGCTCGGCGCCAAGAGGTGGAAATCCTGGACGCGGGGGCGTCGCCGGGCGCGCTGTTGGCCAACCAAGTCTATTATTATCAGCTTTTCAGCGCGTCCCTGCCTGACGGCGGTGCCGATGCCACGCCTTATCGCAGCGCCGCCCAGGTCACGGACAGCTACGGCCAGAACCGGGCCCTGTATCTGTCACTGCCAGAAATCTATCGCCGCCACGACGTCCAGGTCCGTCCGGACACCCCGGGCAGCACCTCGGTACCGGAGCTGTCGCCTAATTTCGGCCAGCTCCGCCGCTTCATCGACCCCTTCGGCATCGCGCTGGACTCCTTGCGAGGAACAGCCGAGGGACTACGCACCCTGCACGATGTCGACGCGGTCGACGGGAAGTACCTTCCGACGCTGGCGCAATGGATAGGTTGGGATCTCAGCGTCGATGTCGACATTCCCCAACAACGCAACGAAATCAAGGCGGCCAGCCGGCTGTACCGCCTGGTGGGAACCCTGCCCGGCCTGCGCGCGCTGGTCACCCAATATACCGGCTGGTCCACCCAGGTGGCGGAATTCGCCCAGAACATCGCGCAGTCTAACCAGCCGCCACGGCGCAATCTCTACGCCATCACTCCGGACGCCGGGGGCCTGGGCTGGCACGGGACCGATGATGCGGCCCAGGCGCTGGGCTTTCCCGCCGCCAACCAGGCCGCCAGCGGATCGGTGGGCACCGCCGCCGCCTTGACCAGCCTGCAGGCCGGTCCCTATGCCCTGCGCCCCGGCATGTCCCTGACGCTTGCGGCGGACGGACTGCCGCCCGTTTCGGTCCGCTTCGGCCCCGGGGACTTCATCGACATGAGCCAAGCCACGGCGGCAGAGGTCGGCGCCGCCCTAAGCGCCGCCCTTCCCGAAGTCAGGGCCACGGCGGCGGCGGCCACGCTGGTCATCGCCTCGAAGACCACCGGCTCGGTGTCACGGCTGCAAGTGGTTCCGGCGAACAACAGTCTCGTTTCCCTGGAAAACGCGCCAGAGGGGCGGCTGTCGGCCGGAACCGACTCCATAGGCCGGGTGCGCTTCTTCTACGGAACCTGGGAAACGCCCACACGGCCCGCATCCGCGGTGGCGGTGGATGAGGCGGCGGCGGAAGCCGGCGGCGCCGCGATGCGTCGGGTCCATTACAAGACCTTCACCGACGGCGCATGGCGTGGCTCACGGCCAGTCTACCCCAGCCGCGTGACACCGCAGGCCGATCCGGCGGCGGCGGTCCTGCCGGATGATCGAATCTGGCTGGCCTGGATTGATGATCCGCTGACCATGAACAGCCGGCTGCGCTGGACGCTGGGCACGGCCAGACCGCCGCAACCGGCCCATATTTCGGGCCGTGTCAGTGAACCTTTCGCCCTTGTCGATGGCGCGACACTGGCATTCACCGGGAATTGGCCGGGGCTGGACCTGTACACGGTCCACGCGGCCAATTTCGCCAACCCTGCGAAAGCCACCGCCGCCGAGTTGGTGACCGCCATGAACGGGCAGTTGACGCGTGTCCGCGCCGCACGCGAGCGGGACGGTTCCCTGCGATTCAGCACCATCGCCAGCGGCGCCACGACCCGCATCGGGGTGGACCTCAGCCACTCGCGCGGGGCCGCGCGGGCGCTGGGGTTCGACAACCGCGGCACCACCGGCACACCCGGGTCCTGGGACGACCAGATCGATTGGAACACCCCTTGGGATGCCGGTGGGCGGGGCCGCCACGCCGAAGTGACGGCGGTGAACAATCCGGCCGGCGGCGTGCGTCTGGCCTGGGCGTCGCATCGCGCGGGGGCCTGGCGAATCCTGACGGCGTACTGGAATGACCGGGTGATGGCGGGCACGGCCAACGGCGCCTTCAGCCGCGATGGCGCCGGCGCCTGGACGCCCGTCCCCGGCCTGCCCGCCGCGGATATCCGGGCGATCATGGTGGATGCCGCCGGATCGGCCTGGATCGCCACCGCCGCCGGCGTGGCCGTCCGGCATCCCGACGGCACCGTCACCACTGTGGCCGGCCTACCTTCCCCGGACATCCGCGACCTGGCCTTGGCCGGCGACGGCAGCGCCTGGATCGCCACGGCGGCCGGCCTCGTCCTCCTGGCCCCCCAGGGGACCATCACCACACTGGACATCGGCGGCGGCCTGCCATCCAACGACATCCGGGCCCTGGCTTTAAACGGCGACGGCACGCTGTGGGCGGCGACCGCCGCCGGAGCCGTGCGCCGGCGGGCGTCCGGCGCGCTTCAGATCCATACAGTCGCCACGGGGCTGCCCGGCAACGATGTCCAGGATGTCGCTTTGGGTGCTGACGGCGCCGTGTACATCGCAACGACCGCCGGGCTGGCCGTCGTGGCGCCAGAGGGCGCGGTCACGGTGGCCAAGGCCACCAATACCCGCGCCGTCGCCATCGGCGGGGACGGTACGCTGTGGGTCGCCACCCCGGCCGGCGTCAGCCTCAGGTCGCCGGCCGGGGCCTGGCGCGTGTTCGACACCACGATGGGGCTGAACAGTGATGACGCGCGCGCCCTCTCGCTGGGACCGGACGGTACGGCTTGGGTCGGAACGGCCGTAGGCACCAGCACCATCACACCGGATGGCACGGTCACCAACCTCGACCTGCTGGGCGGCGGTGTCCCCAATCCGGCGGGTCGCGCCGCGTATACCGGCTGGTCCGCGGCGTTGGAACTGGCCAACGGCGGGGGCGGCAACCGCGAACCCGCGTTGGCCGTGGACGCCACCAAGCGGATCTGGCTGTTCTGGTCGCAGCGCGTCGGCATCGGCACCGAACAGGAAAGCTGGGGCCTGCACCATCGGATCTTCGATCCGCCCACCAGCACCTGGGGGCCCGACAGGGTGGTCACCACGCCGCCCCTGGGTGGCCGGTCGTCGGATCGCGCGCCCGGCATCCAGCCCTTGCCGGCTGGAATGCGTGTGTTCTTCTCGTCCGATCGGGGCGGCGGGTTAAGCCTTTGGTCGGTCGACGTTGGCCTCAACGGCGTCATTGGTCCGCTGACGCCGCTTCCGGCCGGGGCATCGTCCGACGGGGCGCCCACCCCGGTCACGGTCGGCACCGACCTTTGGCTGTTCCATCGCAGCGATGCCAATGTCCCACTGGTCCAGGCCGGCACAGGCGACGCCGGGCGCCCCGGCAGCCAGCGCGTGCCCGACAATGGAACGGAACGGCGATACGGCGGTACCGTCGCTGCGGACTTGGGCGATCTCAACCGCCTGCGGACCCGCCGCAGCTTCGGTGACATGCTGAGTTACACGCCCAGCCGTCCGGACGGCGCGGGCACATTGCGCGACGACGAACTCTACACCCGTGGGACGGTCGGCTTTTATGTCCGCCGGGCGTCCCAGGGCGCGGCGCTGACCCGGCAGGAGACGGAACGGCTGAGCGAGATGGTGAGGCGCTTCCTGCCCATCAACCTGCGCGCCGTGGTGATCATCGTCGAAGCGACCGATGTCGAATACCTCTACCCCGATGGCGGCCCGACGGAGAGCTATGCCGACGACTTCCCCTTCGTCTCACTCATGCCGCCGATCACCGACAGCACCGCCGCCGCCATGCCGGGCCTGCTGATTTTGGAATCCAACAAGACGGACGATGTTTCGGCCGATACAGCCGATCTGACCACGCTGACGCGCCGGACCTTTTTCCCGCCCTTGCAATAAGGCCAATACGAACGGAGTGAGGGATGATCGCCACGACAACGTCCTCGGCCACAGCGTCACCGGTCGAGCCGCCGCCCGCCGAATATCCGGCGATGGCGCTGCAAGGCCATTACCACGACGCGCTGACAACGCCCGACGGCCGGGTGTTATGGGACCGGGGCTGGAAGCGCAACACCATCGTCAGCGATTGCCGGCGATTGCTGGCCGGTTTCCTTCATGGCGGCGGGATCAGCCTGGCCATACAGGGCCTGTGGGTCGGCCGGGGCAGCGACGGCTGGGACGTGTCCGGCCCGCCGCCAGGCGCCCCGACGCAATCGGCGCTGGTCGACCCCTTTCCCTTCCTGGTTCCGCCCGCGGCGATGCAGATTGATTTCCTGGACGGGGCGGCGGTGACGGCGACGCCGACCAACCGCTTGCAGATCAAGGCGACGCTGGGACCCGGCCTGCCGCCTTGGCCGGATGGCAACCACGCCACCGCCAACCTGCGCGAATTCGGCCTGGTCGGGCAAATCGGCGGGGTCAAGTCGCTGATCAACTATGTGACCCATCCGGTGATCGTCAAAGACCCGGTCAGCACGCTGACCCGCACGATCTGGCTGGTCTTTTAAGTCCGCGCCCTTGCGCTTGAGTGCCACCACGGGAGAGGAAGATGGCGGTAATCACCAACAGCACCTTCGACCCACTGAAGGCCCGCTGCAATGTCCGCCTCCAACAGGGCGTCCCCATCGTCGACGCCGACTGGAATGAGTTGGACGACATCCGCAAATTCGAACTGCGGGCCTTCCTGAAATGGTATGTCGGTGACGGCATCCCCGATGGCAGCGACGGTTTCCGCATTGATGCCACCGGCGCCACCGACGACTTCATCATCCGCGCCGGCGTGGCGCCGGCGGCCCCAGGCACGACCAACTACGCCATCGCCCTGCGCAACACCGGGCGCTGTATCGCCGATGGGCTGGATGTCCTGATCCAGGCCGACATCTCCTACAAGGGTCAGGCCCTGTTCACCGCCCCTGGCCCCGACGGCGCCCCAAAAATCCAGCCGATCCCGGTCCTCAACGGCAATGTTCTGGTCTACCTGGATATTTCAGAGCGGCTGGTGACCGCGCAGGAGGACCCGAGCCTGGTGCTGAGCGGACTGGGCACGGAAAGCTGCGCCCGCATGCGCCGCGAATGGTGCGTCCGCACGCGGGTCGGAACCACCATCCCGGCGCCGGGCGACACCGATTTCATCGCCGGCCATGTGTACTACGGCCTGGCCGTCATCGCCCGCCAGTTGATCACGCCCACAACCGCGGTCGCCATCCTTCAGACCGCCATCACCGACATCCGGCACAAGGGGTTGTCGATTTCCGCCCTGGAAAAGCGCTTGGCCAAGCTGGAAAGCCTGTTGCTGCTGCCGGCCTTCTCCGCACCGGGGGGGCAGTTGGTACCCAAAACCGGCTTGGTCGGCAACGTCGTCAAGCTGGAAGGACGCAATTTCAACATTGGCACCCCCACCGTCACCTTCGGCAACATCGCGGCCGTGCTGTCGGCACCCCCGACCAGCGGGGAGGTCGCTGTCGTGGTGCCCAACCTGCCCAATGGCGTCTACACTGTTTCCATCAGCACCGACGGCGGCGGACCGGTGACCTCCGTCGATCATTTCACCGTCCTGGGCGGCGGGGGCGGCGGCCCCGTCAACGGCCCCACCCTGGATCCGGCGACCCCCTTCGTGCCCAAGTCGGGGCCCAAGGGTCAGAACGTCGTCATCACCGGCACGAACTTCAATCAGCCTGGCCTGGCCGTGTCCTTCGGCGTGACACCTGCCGTCATCGTCAATTCCAGCGCCACGCAGATCACCGTCACCGTGCCGACCCTGGTGGCCGGCCCCTACACCATCACCGTGAACACCAGCGCCGGCGCCATCGCCAGCGCCACACCGTTCAACGCCCTCTAAGCAGGTTTCCGAGCCCGCCCATGGGGGGCGGAGTTCGGAAAGTCTGCTTAGCGCGAACAGTTGGCGCCTTTCCGGTGAGCGTCAGCGAACCGGGGGCGCTCAATGAGGTGCATCCCCGCCAATATCCCCCCCCTGAGTCCTCAAGACGTAAGGAGCCAGCATCATGGCCTTCGATGTCTATCCCCAGCCACAGACCGCCCCACTCACCGTTCCCCCCGGCGGTGCCGGCATCACGGTGGACCTGGTGCAGGAACGGCGCAGCGCCGAGGCCCAGCCGACGATGTATATCCGCGTCGCCCTGGTCGGCGGGGCGGTCGCGCCAACATTTAAGCTGCAGGCGGGTACTGGCGCCGCCGTCGCCTTGATGGTCAACATGGCGCTACCCATCAACGACCCGTCCACCTTGCCCAACCCCTATGTCGCGGACGCCTTCCTGACGGTCGAGGCCAACGGCGTTTTCCTGATCAGCGTCTTCCTGTATGTCGCGACGGCGTCGACCTGGAAACTGACCATCATCAACAACGACGCGGTGGCGCGCGGTTTCACCTTCGTCGCCGCGGACAGCGACGCCGACAGTAAGCAGCCATGGATCGAGGCGGCGACCGCCATCGGCTTCAACGCGCTGATCAGCGAGACGGCGACGCAGACGCTGCGCCTGTTCAATCATGGCACAGGCCCCCTGACCGGCATCGGCGGCGCCCCCGCCGGCCCCGGCGCCGCCAGTTTCATGGTCACCGTGCCGGGCGGCGCCTCCATCCCGCCGAACGGCAATTTGGACATCCTGGTCACCTTGCTGCCGGTGGCCACGCCCCAGACCCTGGCGGCCACGCTGGACATCACCAGCAACGACGGCACCGCTCAGAAAGCGGCGGGCCACAATAGCCGCGTTGCGCTGACCGCCAGCGTCGGCAAGCTGGAAATCGCCTTTATGCTCGATGGGTCGGGCAGCATGGCTTACGGCCCGGCTGGGGAAACTACCCTCATCGGCATTGACAACAAATCCACCCGCTGGGGCAGATTGGTCACCGGGGTCCAGGCGGCCTTGGCCGTGCTCCAGAATTTCGGCGCCGACAAGGGCAACTTCGCTGTCGGCATGTATCCCAACATCCTGGGCTTCCCAGCCGATCCCACCGGCCCTTATGCCGGCCCCCTGCCCGTCGCCTCGCCCAGCGCCGCCGATTTCACCGCGATGCTTCCGATCAGCCCCGCCAATGTCGGCGACGCCAAGGGCAAGATCGATCTGCACTTCGCCCGCCTCAACGCCGCGGCGACCCCCATGGGGGCCGCCATCGCCCACGCCATCGGCACCAACCCCGGCTCCTTCGGGGGCTATTTCGAAGCGGACGCCCAGGGCTTGAACCGGCGGTGGCTGATCTTGATGACGGACGGCAATGACAACAGCCATCCGCCCTTCCCCAACGATTTCTTCGGCAACGGGACGACGGGCCAAGGGTTCGTGCCCAAGAAAATCAAGGTGGCGGCCTTGGGCTACGGCAATACCAACGCCGCGGTGGAACCCGTGAACACCGGTTTGCTGAACCAGATCGTAACCAACGCCTACCAAGGCAGCGCCGCCAACTACCACTACGCCGAGGCGGACAGCGGCCCAGACCTGACCGCGAAATTCATCAAGGGCTTGCTGTTCAGCGGCCTGACCCTCGACAGTCTGGCTGACCCCAGCGGCGTGCTGACGCCAGCCCACCCCCAGATCGTGCACAAGGTCCCAGTCACCGAGTACGATGACAAGCTGTCCTTCATAGTGGCGTGGAGCACCTACAACCCCGGCCGGCTGATCGTCCAGGTGCGCACGCCGTTGGGCGAAGTGCTGGAAAAGGCGGGGCCTGACTATACCGTCGATACCAATCCGCGCTTCCGCATGCTGACCTTCGATCGGGACTATCTGGCCAACAGGGCCGACCCCGACAATCCCCGCTACGGCACATGGACCCTGCTCATCCGGCTGGACCCCAAGGCCCAGGACCGCGACCAGACCCACGAAGGTCGCGGCCAGGAGCCTTACGATTACCAGATCATCGCCGACACCCGGCTGAACCTGCGGGTGGAGTTCAACCGGCCCAACTATGTCGCCGGCGCCACCGTCGGCCTGTCCGCGCAAATCCTGCTCCAGGGGCTGGCGCTGACCGGCGCCGCCGTCACCCTGACGGTGACGGCACCAGCGACCTCGTACACCAACTGGTTGGCCAATACCCCCGTCTCGCCCCGGGACTATAACGCCGCACGTGAAAGACAGGGCCGCGGCAACCCCGACATCGATTCCATCGGCGTCAAACAGATCGCGCTGATCTCCACGGGTTTGAAATTCAGCGCGGTGGAAAATACCTTCACCGTGCCCATGGTCGACGGCAAGGGCAACGGCGTCTATGGGGCGACCCTGCACGACACGACCGTCCCCGGCACCTACCGCTTCCTCATCACCGCGGTCGGCGCCTTGCCCGATGGCACCCCCTACCGCCGGGAGCAAAGCCGCACGGTGGAGATCGTCGCCAGACCCGTGGCGGCCAACACGCCGTTCCAGGTCGACTATCTGCGCATTGTGCAAAACGGGCAGCCGCTGACCCAGGCGACCGTGACCGTGCACCCCCGCGACCGGTTCAACAACGCGACCTTGCTGGATCCCCAGTTGGACCCATCGCTGGCGTTTCCGGCGTCAGGCGCCACGTTCACGGGGCCCATTACCGACAACCACGACGGCAGCTACACCCGCGTCCTGACCTACCCCGACGGCCACATCGCCCATGTCGGCGTCACCTTGAACCGACATACGGTGGTGCCGAAGACCCTGTTGGTGGACCCCGGCCAGCTCCGGTACGCGGACACGGTGGCGAACGTCAAGTTGGGGTATGAGGCGGCGCCCGGGGCCAACCAACATACGGTCGCCGACGCCTGCCTGGGCGACTGCACCACGGCGCCGGACCACGGCTACGTCTCGCTGGGCGCCTTGGGGGAAATCACCCTGGCCTTCGCCGGACACAGCATCGTCGGACAAGGACATGATGATCTGACGGTCTTCATCCATGCCGATCAGCCGCCCCGGCCTTATGTGGTCGAGGCCAGCGTGGACACCGGTGGGACCCATTGGTTCGAGGTGGGGCGGTCACTTGGCGTCACCCAGACATTCAGCCTGGCCGACCAGGGCACGCCGGTGACGGCCCGGATGATCCGCATCCGCGACACCAGTGGCCAAATTCGCACCGCCAGCGGCGCGCCCAGCGCCACGCCGGGCGTCAGTGTGCTGGGACTGGGCGTGGCCCGGCTGGAGTGAGCCGGGGTCGGGGCCGCCGTCTTCGGTAACCAACGGGGCGGCGGCCACCCTGTCGTTGATGACGGCCAGAGCGCGGTCGTTCCCTTGAATGCGGCCGGCCCGATTGGGGACCGGCCATCACGGACACCACAGCCACGCGCGCCAACCATTCAAGGCCATGGCGTGGACTCTTTCGGACTCATACCAACGGCGCCACGCCCCGTTTCGGTCAATCTCATAGTGCTGGTCGAGCACCTGTGGTTCGGCGGCGTAACGCGGTTTGCCCACAAGCGACAGGCCTGCAGGCAGGATCGGATACCAGCGACGCGGGGTGGACGCGTTCGCCTGGAGCGCGAACGTCACCGTCCCGCCGACGACACTCCGGATCGTCCGCTATCCGATCAGTCTCAAGAGCATCTGAATATCCGTGGTTTATACCGTGAGGTGGTTATCACCGCGCGTTCTTCGCTTGGTTCGCTTTGACGCGTTCCCAGTTGATATGGGTATGCCAGACGTCATCGGGGGAACCGTGCGTTGTCCACATGACCTCGCAGTTGCCCTTGCATGCCGCACCAGAGGTCGCGACGACAACGCCCTGGGCGCCCTCGCCCCGAAGCTGGAGGGCCGCGGTGACCTCAGTATGCCGGTCTTCCGGCAAAAGGCGGTTAACCAGGGGCGGCGGCGGGCCAAGCCTCGCGCCGCGAAGCAAATCCGGCCGGCCATTGAGAACCCGCCAGCCATTCAGGTCGCTCACGTGCACGACATAGGAGAGCTTGCCGTCGATTAGCCCGAAACCGATCGCGATCGTCCTACTGTAATTCCCGCTGCGGGCGGCCCAGAGGTCCGACAGAATTTGTTTGGCTTGGTCGTTCAGAAATTTACCGTCGCTTTCATTGAATGCCTTGGTGAATTCCTCAACCGTCTCGGGCAGCTTCTTGCCGCCGCCGGGGCCCCCGGCCCCGATGTCGCCGCGCGCGCCATCGACAGCCCGCGCGGCCGAGGGTTTCCGACCGTCCCCGGCGGCGGTCGCCGCCCTTGATCGGCCCTTCGTGCCGGCGGTCGTCGCGCCCTTGTCGGATGTCGCCCCCGCCGTCTCACCCCCGGATGGTCGTCCACCAGCCTTCGCCTCGGGGGATGCCTTGGGCGACGATCCCTCACGCCCCTCCGCCGTCGCCCCGGGCGTTCCACCGGGTTTGGGCGACTTGGTCGCGGCGGTGTCTCCCGCCGCCTTGGCAGGCGCTTCGACCCGCGGTTGGTTGCGGGTGGCGGCCTGGTCGGCCGTCGCCCGGCGGCCCGTTTCGACGCCGGCGGCCTTCCCTGTTTCAACGGTGGAGACGATGCCGGCCATGCTCTGCGCCTGATCCCCTGCCTGCCCCTTGCGCTGCACGTCCTGTGGGCTCTCCCCACGCAGGAAAGCGGCGATGGCGGCGAGCTGCCCCGTGGTCGTGGTGTGTCCGAGGGTCGCCTTGAAGGCATCCTGGCGCATCCGCGTTTCGATATCGGCCGTGGTACCGTTGGGGCCGCCGTCGGGCGCCCAATAGATCGTCGTATCATTGGAAAGCGGACGTAGCGGAGCGACCATCCCGAGCAGCCGGGTCATGTCGCCTTTATTCATGTCGAGCGTCACGCGCGCGTCGAGGACGGTCTCCTTGCTGCGCAGCGTCCCATCGCTCTTGAAGAACAGGCCCTTCATCGTCTGCGCGATCGCTTCCCATTTGGGGTCGCGCCGGATCAAGCCGCGTTCGAGACTGTCAACGATGCCCTTTCCCTTGGTCTTTTCGGGATCGCGGTGATCGATTTCCTTCAGCTTCGCATCCCGGCCCGCCTTGACCATCGGATTTTCGGTCCCCGCCGCCGATTTGTCCGCCGTCGCCTGCGCCCCCTTGGCGACGGCGGCATCTCCACTCGGAGACGGGGGATTGGGCAGGTCGGGCGCCCGCGCGCCCGCCCCATTGGGCTGGTCCGTGTGGGTCACCACGATCAACCTGTCGCTGGCGTCATTGCTTCCCATCGCCGTCCGCTCTTTCGGTGGTGTCGGATTCAGTATCCGGCTCGTTGGGGGGCTGCGCCGCCACCAGGCGATCAAGGCGCCCGTTGATGATCCACGGCGCGCGGGACTAACCGCGCGTGAACATCTGGCAGCCGAAGCAAACAAGGGCGCGCTGGGCGTTGACCGTGATCACGGGGCGTGCGGCTGTATCCTGCGCGGTATTCGGATATTCGACGGACTCAAGAGCGGCGCTTCAGCTTCGCATCCCGGCCCGGCTTGATCATCGGATTTTCGGTGCTGGCGACGGTGGCATCTCCGCTCTGAAACTGGGGCGTGCACAGCTCGGGCGCCGGCACCCCCGCCCCGTTGGGCTTGTCCGGGCGGGCCGCCGCGATCGACCGGTCACTGGCGTCATTGCCTCTCATCGCCGTCTGTCCTTTCGGTGGTGTCGGATTCCGTATCCGGCTCGTTGGAGGGGGCCTGCGCCGCCAGCAGGCGGTCAAGGCGCCCGTTGATGATCCACGGCGCGCGGGAATAATTGCGCGCGAGCATCTGGTAGCCGAAGCAAACGAGGGCGCGTCGGGCATTGACGGTGATCGCGGGGCGGGCGGCCGGATCCTGCGCGGTATTCGGATATTCAACGAGCTCGAAAGCGGCACTGTTGCAAATACCGTGGACGCGCCCGGCGGCGGCATCGTCAGCGACATCATCCTCGTCGGCCTTGGCGAAGGTCGCGGCGAACAGTTCCTCATCAATCAGGTCATCAACCGCGAGCCGCGGCAGGCAGATCGAGATGTCGCCGAAGCGGGTCGCGACGACGACGCAGGCGGTACAGACGGGTGCGCCGGCCGAGATCCTCGCCAGTGCCTGGGCCATCGCCTGGGCCGGCGCAGGCCCAGGCACGTCACCGTCACCCATCAGATCGAGCAATGTCGCGCGGAAGGCGGCCGTCTCGGGATAGGTCCAGCGCCGCCGGGCACCCCAACGGTCGGCCAGACGGGTCGCAAGGTGCCGAACCAGGCATGGCCGACAAGCGGCCGCCGCCGCTTCCGGCCGTTTGATACGCACAGTCTCCATGAGGTCCGGCCACAGCCGTCCGCGGGCTGCGGCATCGACGAGCATGGAGACGACGAGTTTCGAGAAGGTCCGGGCGATCAGTGGCTGGTCGGCCGCCGCCGCCGCTTCGCGGCACCCGGCCGCGCCGCCCGCGCAAACGCCGCCGCAGCTGCCGAGGCTCTCGGCCTCGGCCGCCGCGATCAGGTCCCGCAGCGCCGCGTCGACGAGGGGTGTCTGGCCCGGCAGGTCCTTGGCGCGGGGAATGGCGACCAGGAGGGGCGCGTCCTCGCCCTCTTCGAACAGGATCGCGTCGCCGACCGCCAGCACGGCCATCGCCGCCTTCTGCTCCTCCGTCATCGCCATCGCCCCGGCCAGCACCGCCCGATCGTCCGCGGCGACGACGCGATGGACGATCTTGATGTTGGTATTTTTGATGACGTCGGGCGCGAGCTTGGTCGGGACCTGATCAACGACCGCCAGCCCCTGTCCGTAGGCGCGGACCTCCGAAATGAGGTTCGAGAAGGTTTCAACCGCCTTGCCGCGCGGATCGGATTCCACGGTGTCGCCGCCGGAGCCACCGGCCGGGCCGGTGTTGGCGAGCAGCCGATGCGCCTCCTCGATCACAAGAAGGTGGGCGAAGCCGCCATCCGGGGTCCCGGACGCGCGGCGATGCTCGACCAGCCGCATAAACAGCAGCGCCATGAAGAAGGCCTTGTCGTCATCGTCGCCGATATTCTGAAGTTCGAGGAGAACCGGCCCGTCCAGCAGTTCGGCCATCGGCGTCGACCGCGCGCAGTCGAACATCGCGCCTTTGCCACCGACGCGCAGGCCGTTGATGCGCGTGAGCAGTGCCGCGCGCATGTCGTTGCGCACGCGCTCGTCGTAGCCAAGCGTCGCGACGATCAGGTCCGCCTTGCGCGCCAGATCCGCGAGCGTGGGGAAGGCGGCGGCGGGATCGGCGCCCTTGGGCAATCGCGCATTGGTATTGCTGATCGGGTCCCATCCACGATCGCGGTAAATTTCGTGCAGCGCCCGTTCAAGGATCTGGGGCAGTGGCGTCCACGTGCCAAAGCTGGCGACAAAGCAGGAGCGGAGCAGATCGATATGCACGCTGAGCGGCATCTCCGGCCAGCCCACCACCTCGAAGGGATTGAGCCGCAGGGGCACATAGCGCTCGTCGCCCACGGTGAAGACGCGCATCCGCCCGCGGAATTGGGGCTCAATGGCGAGCGCGCGATATTCGTTCTTGCTCGGCTCCATCACCAGGAAAGGTAGTTTCGCGGCATCCAGCTGCCGTAGCAGCTGCATCATCGTATTGGTCTTGCCGGACCCGGTGACGCCGGTGATGAACGCATGACGGTTGAGGCCCGGGAGCCCCACGCTGTAATCGGCCGCTGGGATGCCATTGTCCTTGATCCGGCCCAGCAGGAGCGTGTTTGAACCCGTCGCGACACGCTGGCGGGCCACGTCGAACCGGGCGTTACGGCGAATTGCGAAGCCGTTGGCCTCGACCGTCGGCAGGTCGACCAAGGCGGCGAGACGAGCCGAGGTCATCAGCGTCTGGTAGGGGTAAGGGTTGGCCAGGTCGCCGCCGCGCTCATCGGGAAGGACCCAGTCGGCGGCCCACCCGGCGACAACCCTGTGCTCAAGGGCGCGCAGCGGCGCATGCACGGCGCGCTCGCCCGAGAAGACGCCGGTCACGAAGCCGGCCAACGCCGGGTAACCATCGTCGGTACCGCCGACATAGACCGCCGTCCGCCAGAGCCCCGTGCCAAGGCCAAGCGCGACATCGGCGAGATGGCGATCGAGATAGTCGAGGTACAGAGCGGTCAGCCGGTTGACAGCCCCCATCGCGGCGCTGGCCGATTCCACCTGCCGCATCTCCTCAAGCAGGCTAAGCCGGATCCGCGAGATTTCGTCGGCTGGTACCGGCGTGGCGACAACCGAAAACGCCCAAGGTTGCCCCGCCATGGCACGGACAAGCTGGTCCATCCGGCTGCCGCCAGGATCGCTGCTGCCTGGGTCGGCGGGCGCTGGCACGCCCCGCAGCAGGCCCCACCGGGTCAGCGTGGCCGGCGGCGGCTCAACGGCGAGGCGCGTCGCACGCACTGGCGCGAACACGCCGCGAAGCGAGCGGAGGAGCACCCCGCCGGAGGGGGCGGTGTTCGCACCCCAACTTCCCAGGGTGACACGCAGCGCCTGGTCGCGTTCCTCGATGCCGAAGGCGATGCGCGTCGCCGCTTGGTACAGGCCAGCGATTGCGGCGCCCATCCGGGGGGGGGGGCGGCCGCCTCTCCCGACGGGGGGGGCCGCTCGCGAGGACCCGTCCCGAAGGTGGTACCCACCTCGTCGAGACGAAAGAGGATGCGCGCCTCGAGCGGGATCGGCGAGACCGGCCGATCAAGGCGGAAAGAAGGCGGCGGATCCATCCGCTGCAGAGCATCAAGGTCGCCGGCGCCGACTGTCCGGAAGCCGCTGATCCCCGCCGACGCGTTCATGTCCCCACCGAAAGCGTGATGCGTCTGGGCTGATGGATGATGCCGGTGGCGAACCTTCCATGGAGTTCGACCTGATCACCGCGACGCAAATCAGTGACCAGTTCGCGCTGCGGTGCCGCCGCCGCGATCCAGTCCTGCACCTTCCCATCCTGTCCCGCCAGGCCAAGGCGGAAACTGATCCACTCGGTCGGTTGCGACGTGCCACGCGAAAAGGCGAACACGCCCTCCACCGTGCCTGTCGGATTTTGGTAGCGCCGCCTGGTCCAACTCTCGCCGAAGTTAGCTGTGATTTGCCTAACCGCCCTCTTCAGGGTGCCACGACGCCACCAGTGCCGGGCGAGAAGGAAAGCGGCCACAAGGCAGGCGATGCCCCCGCCCCAGTGCAGCAGGTTGAACAGATATCGGTATTGTTGCTGCAGATCCTGTTCGAGGAGCGGGGTGGTGAAGGACCACGAATAGTAGCCCCCGATCACGGCGAGCCATGCGGAAATGATGGCGCGCCAGCGCCAGCCTGCCGGCATCATGGTGAAACGGCCGGCGTGATTGAGAATAGCCGGATCCTCGAACAATCCCTCCCGAGCGGGGCGACCAATCAGGGTGACGAGATCGCCGTCCTGAACAAATAGAAAGGTCCGGTCGATATTGACCTGAACGGGGATTTGGAGCGACCGGCCAGCGTCTTGCACGATGAGGCGGAAGCGGATGTCGTGCGTGAAGGTATCGATCGTATGCGTCGCCACCACATGCCCCGGTTCGCCGTAGACGCTCTGGGTCTCAGTGTGCTTTTCAATGTTGCGCTCCGCGACCGTGACCACGCCGGTATAGACCTTGAGACCGCCGAGCAGCCGGCCGGGTGCCGAGCGCTGCCCGTGAACGGACGAGGACAGGATTTCAGGCGCCGCGGCGCCACCGATGGTCTTCGCCGTGTTTTCCACGGCACCCGCGGCGGGGCTCTTCCCAGGCGCCAGGCCGCTCTGCGTCGCCGAAGCCGTCCCGCAATTGCCGCAGAACACGGATTCTCCGGGATTGACCGCTCCGCACAGCGCACACTGCCAGTTAGTCGCCGACATACTGCCCCCTCCCAAATATACATTCGGGGTATGCAATTCGTGACCATTGAGAAGCCGATAAAGCATCTAGCCACAAATAGCATGTTGGTAAAACAGAAATCTTCTGGCGTAATCATTACTGGTGTTTCGTGCGGGCTACTCTTCCATCCTGATCTTGAGTGCTGGCAACTTTACGCAAAAATCTTTGATGAAATTGTAGGCAAATGGAAGTATTCGAGAAATTCATCGAGATCGTCATAGATCACCTGATGGAACACTTTCGCATTTTCGGCATGGATAAGATCAGCGAGGTCATTGGCGACTTTCTCGCCGAACACCCTCCTCTGCTGGCAATCGTGGCAGGTGCGGGCGCTGCCCTAGCGCTTTGGGAGATCGCGACTGCGCTACGCAAGAAGTTTCGCCGGTGAGGCTGCCAGAATGGCCCCCAGGTTCAGTCGGAGATTAGGTTGGTGTGGCGTGTTGATCGGCCGCCCGCATCAGCCTGCTCAAGGGTGATATGGATACGACCGAGATGCCGTTAGATATTTATAGCAGGGGACTGATCCGCTAACGGCAGTTGAGGCCAGCTCTCATAAGCGAATGAACCACAAACGGCCCTGCTCGGACATCACCTGCGAATCCGGTGGTCTTGCCATTGGACTTGCCCTGGAAAAGTGGAGAGCCATCACCCTAAAATTTGGGAATGATGGAGGTGAAGATGGCGCGGGCGAAGCGGTCGCAGATCACGGGG
>NZ_JACIIZ010000011.1 GCF_014205765.1 Nitrospirillum iridis
GCCTGTTGCCGAACACTGGCCTTCCGCCGCTTCCACGCATAATAACCGCTGCCGCTCACGCCCAATAAGCCGCAGCTACGGTTAACCGGTATTTCCGCCTTCTTCGCGTCGATGAGCCGGTAAATCATCGACTTGTCTCCCGGGCGAAGAAGGCTGCAGCGTTTTTTAACAGATCCCGTTCTTGGCGCAGAATCTTGTTCTCTTGCCGAAGCCGCGCCAGTTCCTTCTCAACATCCGGATGTGGACCCGAAAGAAGCTCACTCTCCGTCGCTTGCGTCTTCCAACGCTGCAACGTCGATTTCCCTATGCCCAGGTCCCCGGCCACTTCCGCGACCGTCCGACCGCTTGTCGATAAGATCCGTAGCGCTTCCTGCTTGAAGGCCGCCGTGATCTTCGCCTGCTTCACACGAACCATCATTAACCTCCATCAGACCCAAATTTTAGGGTGATGGCTCTCCACTTTTCCAGGGCAAGTCCACTCTTCGCGAACGCGGGCGCTGGGACAATCGCCCCGCTCGCGGCGGCGACGGAGGCTCATTTCGATCAGACCTTCGACGTGAACGTGAAGGGGCTGTTCTTTACAGTGCAGAAGGCCCTTCCCCTCTTCCGGGACGGCGGTTCGATTATCCTGACCTCTTCGGTCTCGAACGTGATGGGGCTGCCCGGGTTCAGCGCTTACGCCGCGAGCAAGGCGGCTGTGCGCAGTTTTGCGCGCGCGTGGACGCTGGAGCTGAAGGATCGCAAGATCCGGGTGAACACGATGAGCCCGGGACCGATCGAGACCCCCGCTCTGGCGACAACGACGGGCCTTACCCCTGAGCAAGCCGAGCAGGCGGCCGCCCAATTTGCCTCGCAGGTCCCCATGGGTCGCAGGGGCCAGCCAGAGGAAGTCGCCGCGGCCGTCACGTTCCTCGCCTCTGATGAAAGTTCTTACGTTACCGGCGTGGATCTCGCCGTCGACGGAGGGCTGGCGCAGGTCTGACCCCCGACATCACACACGATCGGAGAAACATCATGACCTACGCAATCATCGGCTTCGGCAAGATCGGCCAGGCCCTGGCCAGGGCATTTGCCCGAAGCGGGATCGACGTATCCGTCGCAACCACCCGCGACCCGGAGAGCTTTGCATCCGCTGCGGCCGCGATCGGACCCGGGGTCACGCCCAAAACGCTCGCGGAAGCCGTCAAGGCCGACATCATCTTCCTGGCTGTCCGTTTCCAATCGCACCCGGATGTCGCGAAGGCGCTGCCCAGCTGGCAGGGGAAGATCATCGTCGATGTGACCAACGCCTATGGCGTACCCCCTGAGCAACTGGGGGGCCGGCCTTCCTCCGAGGTCGTCGCGCAGGCCTTCACCGGCGCAAGACTGGTCAAGGGCTTCAACCATCTGGTCGCTGCCGTCCTCGACCAAGACCCGGCCGTAAACGGTGGCAGGAGAGTCGTGTTCCTGGCGAGCGACGACGACGGTGCCGCAGACGAGATCGGCGCGCTTGCGGAAAATCTCGGTTTCGCGCCGATCAAACTCGGCGGGCTGTCGGAAGGTGGGTTGCTGGTCCTGGCACGCGGGAACAGCTGGGGTCGGCTGGTCTTCAAGGACCTGGTCAAGTTCGACTGATGAACGTGGTGTCCCTCGCCCGCACGGACACGATGCACGGATCGGATCGAGCGCGATCCGATCCGTGCGAAATGGAGAAATTCCCATGAGCCTCGAGACGAACATCCAAACCGTGAAGGATTTCTTCGCCGCGATCGGCCGCGGCGACAGGGAAGCCGTGCTGGCGCTGGTCGCCGAAGACATCGAGTGGATCATTCCGGGGGAGGACTGGCCGCTGGCCGGAACGCGCCACGGACACGCCGGGCTGGCGGATCTGCTCGAGACGGCATCCAAATCGATGGAAACGTCCACGGAACCCCGGGAATTCGTGGCGCAGGGAGACCGGGTCCTCGTCGTCGGCTTCGCGAGGGGAAAGATCAAGGCGACGAACAAGACGTTCGAGGACGACTGGATCTTCGCCATCACGGTCCGGGACGGCAGACTGACCAACATCCGGGAATATGTCGACACGCAAGCCCTGGCGCGGGCCGCGCAGGTGGACGCGTCCGGGCCGGCGTAGCGCTCGCCGTCTGCGGTGATCGGGTCCAGGGTCGACGGCGAACGCGCCGTGGATCGTCGTCGCGCGCCCATCGAATGTTCAACCATCGAGGAGATCCCGATGTACGACCAATCCAAGCTATCCGAACTGATCCGCTTCGCCCAAGTTGAGCTGGGCTCGACTGTCATCGACGTGTACCCGGGCGATGGCGACTGGACGCGACTATTCTCCGGGATCGTGGGACCCGAAGGGCGGGTCTTCAGCTTCGTGCCGGCCGAGGTCGCCGACTTCAAGAACGACCCGGTCGGCCGCATGCGGACATCCTCGTTCCGGTCGATGGAGAGCGTCACCGTGAGCGATCCCGGACGTTGCAGGTGTTCCACCCCTGATGTGATGGCGCCAAGTCGGACAAGCCCGGCGGCATGGGGGCCCTTCCGGTAGAAAAGAGCCAAGTTCCCCCACGGCGCGCAATAGGTGATGTCGCCCGCCACGCTCGCCGGCGCGCCTGCCCGGGACAGGCGTCGGGGAAGGTCGCTGATTGTTCATCGGCACGCAGATTCGACGCCGACCGCCGCGGGATCCGTTTGATTCTGTTGAAATCGATAGGGTCATTTGGTCGCGCCGATTAACAAAAGCGGACGCCTGGGTCTTGCCCTTCCGCGATGGCTACATCAACGCCATGCAGGTCTTTCCCTATGATACATCTCTTGGTTACAGCACAACACACCATAGGGTGCGTAAGTACGCACTCAGTAGTATTTATAAAACGCCGATCCCACCTATTATTCCGGGTATAAATTCGCGGAACAAATGCGAACGGGCGAATAATAATATTCGCTCGACTTATTTCGGAATGTCTATGAGCTGGGGGATTCGGCATGGAAAACTTAAGTAGCCACATTCTGCCCGTGTTGCGGACCATGCCTGACGGGCCGTTCCGCGCACCTCTGCTGAGGGGCTTTGCCAATCACGCAGCGGAATTCCTCACCATCGAGAATGGCTTCCGTGACCTGACGTCACGGCGGCACGATGGCGAAACCCTGCGCCGCTTCTTCGCAAGCTGGAGCCAGACCAATAACAGCGCCATGACGGTGGCCGGCATCAGCAACCGGCTGACCCTGAAGCTGCACCGGGGTGAGCCGGTGCGGGACCCTCAGGCCCTGCTGCAGGCCCTGGTTTCCCTGCATCGCATCATCGACGAAGACTTGGCGGTGACGCACAAGATCCTGCATTCGAAGATGTTCCACACCATGGCCACCGACATCGTCGGTGACGACGCCTGGCTCCAGACCCGCTACATCGACCGCAGCGCCGCCGACTTCAAGACGTGGAAGGACAACATGTCCTTGCGCGAGCCCGATATCGCGCTGGGCCTGCTGACCACGCTGGCGCATGAGATTTACACGCATGGGGAGGTCGAGTTCATCCTGCCGCTGTTCCGGCAGTGGCTCGTCGAGCACTTCCATTACACGGACGAAGACACCGCCCGCCCGCTGCGCTGGATCAGCGTGCATTGCGGCGGTACGGAGAGGAACCACTTCTTCCATGCGGTGAACACCCTGACCCATTACGCGCAGGCGTTCGATGTCGACTGGGAGGCCTATGATCTGGCGGGGATCGCGGGCCAGTATTTGAAAAGGAAGGCCATCGTCCTGCAGGCGCTGTTTCCCCGCCTTGAGCATGTCTTATGAACATGAATGACGGCCTGTACCCCATCCTGGTCGAAACGGGCGGCGCCGGGATGGGGGTGCCGCTTCCCATGGTCGGCGGATTGCGCCATGGCGAGGTGTGTTCCGACCGTGCCGTCGCCCTACCGGCCGCCTATCGCGGCCAGATGCGCGCGTTGGCCGGCTTGCTCGACATGGCCCTGCGGGCGGTGGTGGGGCGGTATTTCCTCGATGCCCGTATCCGGGCCATCTATTCCCTGCCGCCGGACCTGGAGAGCATCCTGCGGTTGGCCGCGCCCACACCCTATCGCGTGGGGTGGTACAGGCCCGATTTCATCCTGGACCGGGATGGCACGGCGCGCATCTGTGAGATTGGGGCGCGCTATCCGTTGAACGGCTGGATGGTCAGCCGCGCCTGGTCGCACGGTCAGGCGGATTTCTGGGATGATCTGTGCGCGCCCTACAAGCCGGGGCAAACCGTGGCGTTGGTCCATGGCCGGGAACCCAGCGGCGAGGTCGACTATCTGTCCGATCACCTGCGGCGGACGGGCGTTGGCTTCATCGCGGCGCGGCCGGGCGACCTCAGCCTGCGCGACGGGCGCCCCTATGCCCAGGGGCTGCCGCTGGATCATCTGATCCTGCAGTTGGACCGCAACGAGTTGCCGGCCCTGGAGCCTGGGGTCCTGGCCCACACTGTTACCCGCGGCGCCTATTTCAACGATGTCCGGACCGTGATCCTGGTGCATGACAAGCGCGTACTGGCGGTCCTCTCCGACGCCGCCATCATGCGTGACGCCATGCCGGCGGAGCTGTACGCGCAGTTGCGTCCGCACCTTATCACCTCCGTCTGCGCCCGCTCGGCGCTGGAAGCCGAACGGCTGCTGCGTTACGACGGGGATTGGATCGCCAAGCCCAGCAGCGGGGGACGCGGCATTGGCACCCTGGTTCGTTCGGCCTGCGGCGAGGCGGAATGGGCCGACCGGGTGAGGCGCGACTGGCCGCACCTCATGTTCCAGCCCTATCTGGAACAGCTCGAATTCATTGACCCGGATTTCCCCGGCCCCATCCATATGGTCGGCATGCTGCTGTGCCGCGATGCCGTTTGCTACGGCAATGGCATGTTCCGCGGGTCGAATGACGCGGTGATCAATCTGCATCAGCAGCGGGGCAAGCTCTACCGGTGTGAGGTGGCGCCGTGAGCCTGTCGGTCGTCATTCCGCTCTATAATGGGGAAGACTACGTCGAGGAGACCTTGACGTCCCTCGCGGCGCAGACGCATCCGCCCGACGAAGTGATCGTGGTGGATGACGCCTCGACCGACGATGGCGCGCGATTGGCCCAGGCGGGCCTGGACCGCCTGGCCGCGCTGGGGGTCAGCCGGACCGAATTGCTGCGGCTGCCGGCCAATGGTGGCCCCAGCGCGGCGCGTAATCGCGGCCTGGAGCGTGCTGGCGGGACGGTGCTGGCGTTCCTGGATGCCGACGATTGTTGGCGCGAGGACTGTTGCAGCGAAATCCTGCGCTGCATGCAGGGTCACGCCCTGGACCTGATGGTACTGGGGTTCGATACCTCGGACCCAGGCGATTATTTCCCGGACATGGCCGCGCTGCGGGGCGAAGTCGTGCCGCTGGAGGGGACACTGTTTCGTCTGCCCCGCGTGACGGCCAGCGCCAGCCATCCTGACTTTTTCATGGGGCGGGCCAGCAACGTCGCCGTGCGCCGCGGCGTCATCGGGAATGAGCGCTTCGCGGAAGGCAGTCATGTGAATGAGAACATCGATTTCTGGTACCGCGTCGCCAAGGGCATCGTCAAACGCGGCGGCGCCCCGGCCCCGGTGGGGTTGCTGGCCGAACCGGTGATCCGCTATCGGATCCTGCCGGATAGCCTGTCCCATCGGCGATGTGATGATTGGCGCCGGCTGCAAGTTCCGCCCAGCCTGGAGCGCTTCCGCGACAGCGGTGACGGCGAGGACCGCCGGCTGTGCCGCACCCTGGGGCGGCGTTGGCTGACCTTCGCCTTGGACAGCCTGCCGGACGATGCCCAGCGCGCCGCGTTCTGCGATGCCCACGGCGTCTTGCTGAGGCATTTCGATATCGACCTGCCATTGCTATGGAGGGCGGCATGAGCCCGGATTCAGGTTGGACCGGGACGGTGAGCGGCGAGAGCCGCGCCGGGGACGAGATGATGGCCCATGCCTTCGAGAGGGCGCGCCGCCATCCTTTCTGGCGCCACCTCTACCGGGATTGTGGCAATTGGCGTGACGCGCCCGTGTGCCAGAAAAGCGACCTGCTGGCGGCGTTGGACGGCTTTTCCCCCGCTGGCGAGGACCGGGGGGTATACCTTGTCCGTTCTGGCGGCAGCGCCGGCGGCGGCCCCCTGATCTTCCCTGTGGATATCGCGGAGAACCATGCCCAGCGGCAGGCGCTGGCCGAGCATATGCTGGCCTGCGGGGTGTTCGCGCCCCGTTCGGTGGTGCTGAACCTCTTCGCCTACACCGGCCTTTACCGCACGGCGGCCATCGTGGATGACCTGCTGGAGCGGTGCTACGCCACCACCTTGCCCATGAGCGCGCAGTCCCCGTATGCCGACATGCGGGCGGCGGCGGCGCTGTTCCAGCCGACCCATCTGGCGGGCACGCCATCCGTCCTGACGTTGTTCGCCAACTGGTGCGAGGAGTCCGGCCAGGCTTTGCCTCGCATTCCGCAGCTGCTGTATGCGGGCGAGCTGATGCGGGACAGTGTGCGCGAGCGGCTGTGCCGCACCTTCGGCGTCCGCCAGATCTGGTCCCTGTACGGCGCGGCGGAAACCGGCATCTGGGCGGTCTGCGACGCCACCGCCACCCCGGGGCTGTTCAGCATCCTGCCGCGCATGGTGGTGGAAATCGCTGCGCCGGACAAGGAAGGCTTCGGCGAGATCGTGGTGACCAACACGTGGCGGGAGCGCTTCCCCCTGTTCCGCTACAGCCAGGGCGATATCGGCCGCATCGTGCGTCGCGAGGGGGAACGCATGCTGGAGGTTCGGGGCCGACGCCCGCGCACCTTCCGCTTTTACGAGATCACCCATGACGATGGCGGCTTCGCCGCGGTGGCCGAGGGCTGTACCGCCTGGCAGGCGGTGCTGGATCTCGAGGCCGACGGTTGCGACCGGCTGGGCCTGCATGTGGTGTGCGACGATCCGGCGATCCTGCCCGCCGTCGCCGAGCGCCTGCGCCGGCACATGAAACAGGATGAGGGCAGCGGCACGACCCATGTGCGGGCCGTGACCTTCGCCGACCTTCATCTCGACCCCACCACCGGCAAGACGGCGACGCTTGTCGACCGGCGCCGTTGAAGCCCCGGGGAGGGCCCCATGGAAAAACTAAGCAATCTTCTGGTCTATGAGTGGGACACATGGCGCGGGTACCTGATCAGCCACCTCGCCGGCGCCCATTGCCCGGCGCAATGGGACGATGAATGGGAGGTGCTGGACGCGGCGTGCGGCCCGGATATCCAGGCGGTCCTGTTCCATCACCGACTGTCGAACGCCGCCTTGTTCCCGCGCCAACGCCCGGTGTTCGAGCGGAAACTGGCGCAACGGGGGATCAAGGTGCTCAACGCCGGCCTGGCGGACATGCGCAAGCGCACCCTGCATGCCATGCTGGAGAATGCCGGCCTGCGAAGCGCCCGCGCCGCGCGCGAGGGGCCGGCCGATCAATTCCTGTTCGTGAAGACGGACCTGAACTATGGCGGCGAGGCGGAACGGGCCTTGCCCGCCGATCTGCAGGGATTGTTCTCCGCACCGGCCGACTGCCCGATCCGCGGTTGGGACGACTATCGGCTGCTGCGCCGCGACGAAGTCAACTTCACCTGGTGGGACAATCCCCACCTGGTCATTGAGAACTTCATCGCCCATGACGACACGATCTATCGCATTTATGGCTGCGGCGACGCCATGGTCTGCATCCGCGCCCATAGCCCCGACCTGATCAAGAAGGAGATGGAGCGGGCGGGCGACCGCTGGGTCTGCATCGATCGCCGCCGCCTGGCCGCCGTGGCCGATGATCATGGCGGTTTTCCCAGGGACATGTGGCGGCAGTTGGCCGGCTTCGTCGCCCACTACCCATTCGATTATTTCTGCCTGGACGTCATCCATGACGCCACGCGGCACACCATCATCGATCTGAACCTGACACCCTTCTATGCCGCTCAGCCGCCGACGGCGGACTGGTTCGGGTTCCTGCGGCGCGGCCTTCAGGAGCTTTTGGCGCCGCCGATCCTGGTGGGGGCCGTCTGATGAAGACCATATCCGTCCTGATCGCCGCCTTCCGCGCGCGCCGCTGGCTCGGCGACTGCCTGGACGCCGTCTATGCGCAATCCTTGCCGGCCGGCTGGCGCCTTCAGGTGCTGGTGGGCGTCGACGGGTGCGACGATACGCTGGACTACATCGGAACGGTGCCCTATCCCGCCCTGCAGGGCGTGTACCTGGGGCGCAACCGCGGCACCTACGTCACCTTCAACACCTTGATGCAGTACGCCGATGGCGACCTGATCGCCCGCTTCGACGCCGATGACGTGATGTTGGCCGACTATCTGCGGGCGCACATCGGGGCGCTGGAGGGGGGGGCCGACCTCACCATGTCCTGGAGCGTGTACACGGACGAAAACCTGCGGCCCACATCCGTCGTGCCCGCCCTGCCGGACTATCGGCCCGAGAACGGCTGCCGGCGCAAGGGAACGGACGGGCAGTTCGTCGCCAAGCGGCACATCTGGGAACGGCTGGGCGGGTTCCGCGCCTGGCCGTGCGGCGCTGATACGGAATTCGTGATCCGCGCCGAGGCGGCCGGCTTCCGCACGATGGTCCTGGAGGATTTCCTCTACCTGCGGCGCACGCATGCCAGCTCACTGACCACCCATCCAGAAACCAACTATGAATCCGGCACCAGGATGCGATTGCAGGAACTGACCATCCAGTACCGGGAGGAATACCTGGCGGGGACGCGATCGGTGACGGTGGACAGCGAGGTCGAAACGGCGGCCATTCCGCTGCGGCATCCAGCGCCCCCCGGCCAGACCGCAGAGGTGGCCCCGGAAAATCGAACAGGATGGTAAGCTAATCCTGACCGGAAGAAGGTCCAGCCAATGGGCCCCAACTCACCTTGGAGCTCCTCTCAACGCCGGCCTTGGCTGAGGGATTGGTAGTGAAGCCGCAGCCGATGGTCTTCGCGTTGGGCCATTGTCAACCCCGACATTCAATTCTCCGCAGAGACCGAGGGGAGGAAGAGGTGGGGGAGAGGGTATTGGCCACGCGATCCGCCACGCGGCCCAGTGCCTGGCTGAGTGCGGTCACAAGGGCCGCTGTGCCGGCCACCGTCGGGTGGAATGACAGCTTCCACCCGGCATGCTTGCAATACCATGTGGAGTGCCATTTTCGGATTTGCGCTCCAGTCAAACCGCGCGATGATCCGCACACCCGGGCATGAGCCGACGCCATCGGAATTGGCGGATGAAGTCGTCAATCTGGCGATCCGTATATTTGATTTATAAATTTTAACCTTCTGACCGCGCCCCAGGGCTTTCCCCTGGAGTGAATGAGAGTATTTTGGCGTCGAAGATATGGATTCGGATGGTGTCTATGGCTGCATTATATACTGTAATAGAACTTCATGAGATTCTTGGTCTCATTTATCTTCCTGATTTTTTCTTCTGGGAGCGCCTGCTCAGCGAAAAGTGATATGCCGGGGCGGGGAAAGGATGCGTCTTGAGAGGACGTCAAAACGTCCATCCGGTTAAGAACAGCATGGCCGCCGACAAAAAGCAGCCGAACGTGGTGCTTTTGCGCACGGCCGATCAGCAGGGAAAGGACGTCGGACCGGGATGTCATGGCGTCGTGGGCAAGGGCGGCGAAGTCGACGCCCATGATATCGGCAGGGGCGCCCTCCACAATTCTTCCGCCGCCATCGTCGCCGACGATGGTTTTGCGTCCCGTCTCCCAGGCGCCCTTCAGAATGTCCGCCGGCGATAGTATTTCACCGTCGTCGGACGCCGCGTTGCCGAGATGATAGACGAGGCGCAGTTCTCTCAGCATATCCTCGTCATCGTCCAGGCTCATTCCGTCCAGTCCGAAGGCCAGGGGTGTGCCGGCTTGCGTCAACCGCCGCATGGGCGGCAGGCCCGACCGCAGGCGCAGGTTGGAGGAGGTGTTGACCACCACCGTGACGCCCCGGTCCGCCAGCAGGGCGCATTCGTCGGGCCGCAGCCAGACGCCGTGCGCCACCGTGAGACGGGGGGTAAGCAGGCCGATGGTATCGAAATGGCGGAGGATGCCATCGGGATAGCGTTGGTCCGCCCAGGCCCGCTGGCGGCGCGTCTCCAGCAGGTGCATGTGCACGCGCCGGCCATCGTCGCGTGCGGCGCGGGCGATCTTCTCCAACGTGGCGGGTTGAACCCACTGCGGCCCGACGGGGTGGTATTGCAGCGTGAAAAGCGCGTGCTCGAACGCCCGGGCCTGGTCCATCAGGGCCAGGTTGGTGGCGCAGTCGCGCATTCCGGCTTCACGCCCCCGCAGTTCCTCATATTCCTGCGGGGACACATGGGCCGCCAGCGGCGCCATATCCCCATAGACCACGGGGTTGGCATCGAAGAAGGGCCAGCAGAAGGCCACCCGGACGCCAACGTCCCGCGCCGCCCGCGACACGGCCTCGGCCTCGGCCAGCAGGGTCTGACTGCTTTGGGTGTTGTGGCAGTGATTGACGACGCCGATGCCGGATGCCGCCATGCGCGAAAAGGCGATGGCGGCGCACTGGTGGAAGTCCAGCGGCGGTTGGCGGGCCAGGTCGGGCAGCCATGTTTCCAGGGGCTGGTCGGCCGCGCCGAACGCCAGGGTGCCCAGCCCACGCCCATGATCATGGGCGTTTGCCAGGGCCGGCATCAGCAGCAGGCGGGACTCCTCCGGCGTCAATAACGTGGGGTCCACCGGTCGCACGCTAGTGATCCTGCCGTGGGCGATGACGACCTCATGGGGGCCGGCGGGGGCCTGGGCGGCGGATGGGATAAGGTGCCCGGCCCGCACGATCAGGGCGGTCTCATCTGACATGCTTGCTCCGGCGGTTTGCGACTGGCCTCCCCGCATGATAGGGCAGCGGGGGATCGAGCGTATCGGAAACGCCGGCCCGGTCGGTTGCCAGTTGCGCAGCGCCGGTGTGCACCCCTGGCAACGGTTGAGGGGTCGCACGGATTTAGCAACAGGACTGTTCCGTTCTTGCAATGGCCTTGGCCGCGTTTTCCCCGGACGATGAAGGCGTCGGGACGTGCAACGCCAACCACCGTCCGCCGACAGTGGAGTTCGGTGACAGCCGTGGTCCCGCCGTAGGGTTCGAATAACCGCGGGTTCGAATAACCGCAAACGCATCCAAGGCCCGGTGCCGTGAGGCGCATGGGTCAAGGGCGAGAAAATTTAAATAAAGGGGGCATTAATGTTTCAGGTCAGGGGGACTCTTCATGTCTGAATGTCATCCGCGTACCAACCCGTCGCTGGTCCAGCGCGCCGGCCTCGCCTTTCTCATCCTGTCGTGTGCCCCCGGCGCCCTCGTCGTTGGCTCCGCGACGGCCTGGGCCCAGTCCCAGCCGGCGGCGGATGCGGATGGCCTGACGGAGATCATCGTGACCGCCCAGCGGCGCGGCGAAAGCATCAGCAAGGTGCCGCTGTCGGTCGCCTCCCTCAGCCAGCAACAGATGGACCAGCAAGGCATCCGCAAGATCGACGACATCGCGCGGGTGACACCGGCCCTGCGCTTCGTGCCGGCATCCGGCGTCACGTCGAACAACGGCAGCAACATCTACATCCGTGGCCTGTCGTCCGACGTCGGCTCCGCCACCACCGCCATCTACATCGACGACACGCCCATCCAGATCCGCAACGTCGGCTATTACGGCGGCAACCCCTATCCCAAGGTGTTTGACCTGGAACGGGTGGAGGTACTGCGCGGCCCCCAGGGCACGCTGTTCGGCGCCAGCGCGGAGGGCGGTGCGGTGCGCTTCATCACGCCGCAGCCCAGCTTCGACAAGCTGGAAATCTATTCCCGCGCCGAGGTGGCCTCCACCGAGAATGGTGCCGCCAGCTATGAGGTCGGGTCCGCCGTGGGCGGGCCGATTTCCAACACCCTGGCCGTGCGCGCCAGCGCCTGGTACCAGCACAGCGGCGGCTACATCGATCAGGTCAAGCCGGGAACCAACACCGTCATCAACAAGGACATCAATTCCTCCGACACGCGCGAGGCGCGCCTGTCGGCCGCCTGGAAGCCGATCGAAGGTTTGACGGTGACGCCCAGCATTTACTACCAGGAGGAAAAGTCCCGGGCGCGCAACGACTACTGGGAAGGCTATGGCAATGCCAGCAATGGCGACTACAAGAGCGGTGTGGCCATGCTGGAGCCGAGCAAGGATCGCTTCACCATGCCGGCCCTGGCCGTGAAGTATGAGTTGGAAGACAATATCGAGATCATCTCCAACACCTCATACTTCCAGCGTCAGCAGGATCAGACGCTGAATTACGCGACGTATTTCTCCTTCCTGCGGACCGGCAACCCCTTCGGCACTTATTCCAACAAGGACATTTCCAACACCAACGACTACCTGACGCTGAACCAGCGGAACCTGACGCAGGAGCTGCGCGCCCAGTCGTATGACAACAAGTATCTCGACTGGACGGCGGGTGCTTACTATTCCCGCACCCGCCAGTATTTCACCAACTACACGGGTTCGGGCCGGATACCGGGCGTGCTGGTCAGCGGCTATCCGCAATATGAAAGCCGCTACAGCTACGTGAACCTGGTCGCGGCGAACGACCACCAGTACGCCGGCTATGGCAGCGTCGACATCAAGCCGATCGAGGACCTGAAGATCACCCTGGCGGCCCGCTATACCCTGGATGAGTTCACCTTCACCGACACGAAGGACGGCCCGACCAACGCCGGCGTCCGCACCGTCAAGACCGTGGGGGCAACGGAGGGCAGTTGGACGCCGAAGGTCGGTGTCTCCTATCAGCTGGACCCGGATCACATGCTGTACGCCTCGGCCACCGAAGGCTTTCGGCCCGGCGGCGCCCAGGCTGCGGTCGCCAGCGAGTTCTGCGCCGGCGACCTCAAGACCCTGGGCCTGACCTCCAGCCCCACCGGCTATGAGTCCGATCACCTCTGGTCCTATGAAGGCGGCAGCAAGAACAAGCTGTTCGGCGGCATGGTGAGCCTGGATGCCAGCGGCTATCTGCTGAAATGGAAAAACATCCAGCAATCCATCCGCCTGCCGACCTGCAGCTTCTCCTACATTTCCAACCTGGGTGCCGCCACGGGCAAGGGCTTGGAATTGTCCGCCGCCGTCCGGCCGCTGCACGGCCTGACCTTCGGCACCGAGATCGGCTACACCCACATCACCTATGATGAAAACATCTATGGCGGCAACAACCTGCTGCTGCGCGCGGAAGGTCAGCGCATCGGTGGGCCGCTGTGGTCCGGCCATGTCTACGGGGAAGGGGAGATTCCCGTGACCGAGGCCATCACCGGCTATCTGCGCGCCGATTACAGCTTCGCCAGCAAGAACATCCAGCAGGCCACCCAGGGGACGTACGGTTATGACTCCGGCCTCTATGCCCTGGGGGCCACCAACTACCTGTCCTTGCGGGCCGGTGCCCGGTTCTCCGGCCTGGATCTGTCGCTGTTCATCGACAATGTCACCAATTCCAACGACGTGCTGTCGCGCAACCACGACGGTGTCGGCGGCACGCTTTACTACGACCAGAGCTATCGGCCCCGCACCTTCGGCCTGACGGCGCAGTACCGATACTAAGCCTCTCAACAGTGCGAAAAAAGGGGCGGTGGCATCTCATGGGTGCCACCGCCCCTTGTGTTTGGGGCCCCGCGCTGTTGGCCGTCAGTCGTTGAAGGGCACGCCCGGTGTCGCCGTCTGCACCGGACCCGGGGCAGTGATGCTGGCGCAATCGCCCTTGGGCGTTTCCCCCTTCATCAGGGACTGGACGAAGGGCAGGCTGTCGCTCAGCGACCCGTTGACGGCGCCATTGTGACTGAGGCCCGGATAGGTGTGCCATTGCACATTGGTCCCGGCGTCGCACATGGCCTTCACGGCGTTGTATTGCCCGGCGGTGCCCGCCATGCCGTCGGCCAGGCCGGTGCCGGCGAAGATGGGCACGGTCATCCTGGCGACCGGCAGGACGAAGTTGGCCTCCATGTCGCCATCCAGCGGCGCCAGGTCACTGACGAAGGCATCCGCGCCGCTCACTCCCTGCTTTTTCGACAAGGCGAACAGGTCGTGCAGGCAGGATGTCCGGGCGGCGTCCAGCAGGGCGCGGCCCTTGGGCGTCACGAAATCGGCGGGATCTAACTCGGGGTGCAGGGCGCGGTCGATGCCGCCGATGCGCAGCATGGCGAAGCCGGGGTCCATCTGCCTCGGGTCCGTGTACTGCTCCGGCTTCTTGACGAAGCCGTCGCCCTGGGGACCGGCGAAGGTGACGACCAGCCCGGTGGCGACGGTGCCCAGCACGTGCAGATCCGGCGCGTAGCTGGGCGCCAGATAGGTGGCCCCCAGCGCCGCGCCGGAGCCCTGGGACTGGCCGGCGATGACCACCTGGTTGCGCAACAGGCCCGGCTTGGACTTCAGTGCCGCGCGCACGGCGTCCAGGACGGAATAGCCCTCTGATTTCCACAGCAGATAGGGATGAACGCCCTTCGTTCCCAGCCCTTCATAATCGGTGGCCACGACGGCGAATCCCGCCTCCATCCATCGCTGCAGATAGGCCACGTCGCGCGCCGGCTGGCCCCGCCAGGAGGGGGCGCAGACATCGGCGAAGCCGGTCGTGCCATGGGCCCAGGCGAGGACGGGCCAGCCACCCTGGGGCGGCGGCCCGGCGGGGATGTAGACGATGCCGGAGACCGGCACCACACCCCGCCCGACGCCGCTGGTCGCGGTGTAAAGGAAGCGTGACGCCGTTGCCGATTTAGGCCGTGACAGTGCCGGCGGAAGTGCTTCTTCCCGCAGGGGCAGGCCTGGCTGCCCCATGGCGGAATCCCAGCGGTAGAAGGCTGAGACGCCACCGTCGCCGTCGATATCCGGCCCGCCGTCTTTCGCGCCCGATGCCAGGGCCGTGCCGGACATCAGGACCAAGGAAAAGTACAGAAGCGCGCGCTTGGAAATTCTGAACATGCGATGTCCGATCTTTTGTCGCCATCATGGAAAGTCTACAGCCTATGGCGGTCGATTCCATTTACCTGCGTCGATTTTTACAATGGGCCGTTGCCCAATCGACAACGCCCGGGACCGCTTACTTTTGTGAACGGCCCGGTGCTAATCCCGCACCCGTCTTGCCTACACGGCGTCGGCGGCCCAGTCTTAAGCCCTTGAAGCCAAGCGGGAGAGCGGCGTGATCATGGGGACAGCGGTGAAAGAGGGCGGGTGGAAGCGCCTGACGGTCCTGGTGGTGTACGGCATCGGCCTGGGCAGCATGTCGCTGGTGGGTATCCTCTCGCCCTTGACCTTGCGCATCACCGCCGACCTTCAGGCTCCGGCGGCCGCCATCGGCCTGACCATCGCGCTGTTTTCCCTGCCCGCCGCGATCATGGCCATGGTGGGCGGCGGCATCGTCGATCGCATCGGGCCGCGCCGGGCGCTGGGGCTGGCCGCCCCCGTCCTGGCGGTCGCCGACACCGTCGTCTTCCTGGCGCGCGACCTCTGGCTGCTGGATGTCGGCGTGCTGCTGGCCGGTATGGGCTACGTGGGCGTGCTGAACGGCGGGGCGGCGATGCTGATGGGCGGTCTGGACGGCGCCACCCGCACCAAGGCCATGGCCTTGTGGTCGACCTATGCGCCGGTCGGCTTCTCCCTGGGCCTGCTGGTGGCGGCGCCGTTCACCACGGCGGCCGACTGGCGCCTGGCGCCGGCGCTGCACGGCGCCTTCATGCTGCTGTGCTGTGTGGGCACCGTGTTCCTGCCGCAGGTGCCGCCGCGCAAGGCCGATGGCCTGCCCGTCCGGCAACAGGTCGCCCGGTTGTTCGGCGCCCTGCGCCGGCGTGATGTCCTGCAACTGGCGGTCAGCGCCGCCATGCCCAGCATGATCTCCTACGGCACCAGCCTGGTGGCCGCGACATACCTGGCCAAGGTGCATGGCGTGTCCCTGGCCGCGTCCGCCAGCATCGTGGCGGTGGCCAAGATCGCGGCCGTCCTGCTGGGGGGAACCATCACCGGCACCCTGCTGGCCCGCGACTTCCCGCCTCGAATCCTGTTCACCCTCATGGTGGGGGTGGGGATGGTGGCGCAGTTCCTGCTGTTCTTCCCCGGCAGCCCGTTGCCGTTGGCGGTGGCGGGGCTGATGGGCTGGCTGTTCACCTTCGGCGCCCTGTCGGGCGTCTGTATGGCCGCCATGCCGCTGGTCGCGGGGCCGGCGCTGGGCGGCGGCACGGTGGCGGGCACGGTCAACCAGTTCGTCTCCCTGGCCTCTTTCCTCACGCCCACCATTTACTTCGCGTCATCGGCCTGGGGCGGCTACGTGGCCATAGCCCTCGCCGGCTTGGCCGTGGCCTTGGTCGCGTTGCCCGGCATCGTGGGGGCGCGTCGCCGGGTGGTGCCGGCGGTTCCCGCCCCTTGAGCGCTTAAACCGCCGTATCGCCACCGTCCACCGGGATCATGGCGCCGGTGATATAGGACGCGGCGGGGGAGAGCAGGTAGCGGATCAGGGCGGACGCTTCCTCGGCCCGGCCATGGCGGCGCAGGGGGATGCGGTCATCCACGGCCCGGCGCATGGTGTCCGCATGGTCTTGCGCCGACCAGAACGCCCGAGTCTGCGGCGTGTCCACCCATCCGACCAGCGCCACGTTCACCCGGATGCCCCGGGGGCCCAATTCCGCCGCCAGGCTGCGGACCAGGCTGGTCAGGCCGGCTTTGGTGGCCTGATAGGCGTGGGTATGCGGTTGCCCCCGCAGCGTGGCGGTGGAGGAGACGAAGACGATACTGGCTTGGGGGGAGGCGCTCAGCGGCTCCAGCGCCGCCTGCGCCGCCAGGAAGGGCAGGCGCAGGTTGACCGCCGCCGCCTCATCCCACATCGCCGCCGTCCATTGGCCCACCGGGGCCGCCTGCACCAGGGATGCCGCCACGACCACCGCGTCCAGGGCCGGCCGGTCGGCGCGCACGGCATCGACCGCCAGGGCGCCCGCCTCGGGATCGGCGGGGTTGATGGGGATGTACAGGTCCCAGGGGCCGGATGTATCGGCCGCGCCATCCGCCATGGCGACCCAGTCGCCGTCGGCCTTGCAGGCCTGCGCCACCGTCCGTCCCAGGCCGGCCGAACCGCCGATGATCAAGATGCGCGCCATGGTCCGCTTTCCCCCGTTGTTCGATGCCGGCTCCACCACACACCCGCGCGCGGGGCCAGGCACAGGGCCGCTTCGGCAACGGCCGGGGCAAAAAATAGCAACTCCCGGCAACGCCCACCCTGGATATGATCGCGCCATGAACGTGATGCCACATCCTGACGCGACGGCCGGTGTGCCCGGTCCTTTCGATCCCGACGATCCGGTGTCCGTGCGCCGGGCCATACGGGAGGGCCGGTTCACCGGCTTCACCAACCTGGTCGCGCGTACCGTGGTGCAGGGCAACCTGGTCGCCGTCCCGGCGGAATATGCCGACGCGTTCGAGGCCTACTGCCACGCCAACGCCCAGGCGCTGCCCATCCTGGGCCGCAGCGCGCCGGGTGAACGGACCATACCGGCGCTGGCCCAGGACATGGACATCGCCCGCGATACCGGCGGCTACATGGTCTTCCGCGACGGGGAGCTGGTGGACACGCCGGCCGATGCCAGCGCCGCCTGGCGCGACGACTTGGTGGCCTTCGTCCTGGGCTGTTCCTTTTCTTTCGAGGCGCTGTTGCAGCGCCATGGCGTGCGCCTGCGCCACCTGGACGAGGGCGATGTGTCGGCCATGTACGTGACCGACCGCGACACGGTGCCGGTTGGGCCCTTCGGGGGCAAGCTGGTGGTGTCGATGCGGGCTTTGCGCCCGGCGGACGCCATCAAGGCCACACTCCTGTCGGCCCGTCATCCCGCCTTCCATGGCGCGCCGGTGTCGCTGGGCTTGCCCGGCGACCTGGGCATTGAGGATTTGGGGCGAAGCTACGGCGGCCACGGGCTGACCCGGCTCAACCCTGACGAGGTTCCCGTTTTCTGGGCCTGCGGCGCCACCGGGCAGATCGCCGCCCGCGCCGCCCGCCTGCCGCTCTGCATCACGCACTACAAGGCGCACATGGTCGTCACCGACCTGCCTTTGCCAAAGGAAGATTGAGGATGAACGTCGACGAAGTCGTCTCCCACTATGAAACCCACGGCTATGCCGTTATGCCGGGATTGCTGGCCGGTCCGGTCCTGGATGAGTTGCTGGAGCTGACCGCGCGGATCGAGGCGCGCGCCGCCGACAGCGTCGCCGACGATTCCTGGTTCGACTTCGACCAGGACGCTAACGGCAAGCGCACCATCCAGCGCATCAAGAAGCCCAACCGCATCGATCCCTTCTATGCGCGCCTGGCGGGCCACCCCAAGATCGTGGACGTCCTGAACCGGCTGATCGGCCCCAACATCCGCCTGAACCACACCAAGATGAACATGAAGGCGGCCAACGGCGGCGCCGCGCTGGAATGGCATCAGGACTGGGCCTTCGCGCCCCACACCAACATGTCCACCTGTGTGGCCTCCATCATGCTGGACGGCGCCTGGGCCGAGAACGGCGCCATGCAGGTCATTCCCGGCAGCCACAAGGGTCCCTTGCTGGACCACCATGACGAGGAAGGCTATTTCGCCGGCGCCGTCGATGTCGGCCAGGTCGCGCTGGACAAGGCGGCCCTGCTGGCCGGCCCGCCGGGCACCGTCAGCTTCCACCACCCCATGACCTTGCACGGCTCCAGCGTCAATCGCTCCGGTCAGTCGCGCCGCATTCTCTTCTACGAATACGCCGCCAGCGACGCCTTCCCCCTGTTCTACAAGCTGGACTGGGATGAGTATGAGAGCCGCATCGTCGCCGGCCCCTCGACCAGCGAGGTGCGGTTCGAGCAGAATTACGTGAAGCTGCCGTTCCCGTCGCGCGCCGGCAGCTCGATCTACAAGATCCAGGCGGAATCCAACCGCCGCTATTTCGCGGAGGCGATGTAAGTGGGCGCCCACGGGACGATGCGTGAACGGCCCATCGCCCTGGTCACGGGCGCCAGTGCGGGCACCGGCAGTGAGATCGCCCTGGCGCTGGGTGCCGCCGGCCATGACGTGGCCATCACCGGCCGCCGGACGGAAGCGCTGGAGGAACTGGCCGGTCAACTGCGGGGGCAGGGGGCTGACGCATTGGTCCTGACCGTGGACGTGCGCGACGCGACGGCGCTGGACCAGGCGATGACCCGGTTCCTGGAATGGTCGGGCGGCCGGGTGGACGTGGTGGTGAACGCCGCCGGCACCACCGGCCCCTTGTCGCCACCTATCGGTGAATTCAGCGTGGCGGACTTCGACAACGTCATCGCCACCAACCTGCGGGCACCCTTTATCGTGCTGTCGCGCCTGCTTCCCATCATGCGGGCGGCCAAGGGCGGGCGCGTCGTCAACATCGGCGGCAACCACGGCATGCGCGGCCGCGCCGGCCGGTCCAGCTACAGCGCCTCCAAATGGGGCCTGCGCGGCCTGTCGCGCAGCGCCGCGCTGGAGGCTGGGCCCGACGGCGTCACGGTGAACTACATCGCCCCCGGTCCCGTCGCCGTGCCCCGCATGAAGGCCGCCTGGCGGGCCCGGGCGGAGCAGGATGGCGTCAGCGAGGATGAGGCGCTGACCCGCTACGTCGCCAACATGGGCATTCCGCTCGGTCGGCCCAGCGAGCCCTCCGACATCGTCGCCATGGTCCTGTACCTGGTGGGGCCCGGCGGGCGCAACATCACCGGCCAGGAACTGGTCATCGACGGCGGGGCGACTTTATAACGGTCTCAGGCGCCGGTGGGGCATCGGCCCCTTGGCTATCCTCGCATTCCAGTCCGCTGATGCCCCCTGGTATGCTCCGGCGCCTGCGGTCGCGAGCCACAGCGGCACGGGTCAAATCTCGTGCCGCTGGTATCGCGCTTGTCCAACGGGTGTATCTTACCCGCCCATGCCGGTAAGCACGTCGCCGAGCTGCTCCAGTTGCTCCGGCAATGCCGCCGCCGAGCCCTGGAGCGCTTCCTCAAGCGCCTCCTTGGACGGATAGGCTTCGTGGAAAGTCAGCAGCGTCCTGCCGCCCAGATCCTCGAAGGTCACGGTCGTGATCGCGCCCTCTTCGCCTTCGTCGTTGGTCCAGACGATGCGTTCGTTCGGCACCACCTCAAGATACTTGCCATAGAAGGCCATGGTGTCCGTACCGCCCGCGGCGAATTCCAGCCGATACTTCCCCCCGGTGCGGACGTCCATATCGCACGCAACCAGCGAGATGCCGGGTACCGATTTAGGCACCCACCAGCGCTGGAACAGCGCCGGTTGGCTCCACGCCTTGTAAACCGTGCTCGGCGGCGCATCGAATATCCGGGTCACGACCAGTTCGCGATCACCCCTGCGCTCGACCGAGGTAGGGTTCCGCGCGCCACCGGCGCCCTCAACGTGCTGAGTCATCGCCGCCCTCCTGTTTCATTTCGCTGATGATGTCGTCCAACGCGTCGAAGCGGGCCTCGAAGAGCTTGCGATGCGTCTCGATCCACGCGGCCTCCGCCGAGAGGCCACGGTTGCCCAGCGTGCAGGTCCTCACCCGTCCGACCTTCCACGTGACCACCAGCCCCGCCCGCTCGAGAACCTGGATGTGCTTCTTCATGCCGGTCAGTGTCATCTGGAACTGATCGGCCAGACTGGTGATCGACGCGGCCCCGCGCCCAAGCCGTTCGATGATCCCACGGCGGGTGGCATCGGACAGCGCCGCGAACGAGAGGTCGAGGGGAAGATCTAAATACTGAACCATTTGGTTCAGTGTATGGCCTGCTCACAGGAAACGCAAGCGGTCCCGACCGCCGTGAGTCCGCTCGCGGGCAGCCGGCGCCAGCAAAGAAAACGCCCCGACCAGCCGGCCGGGGCGCTTCCTTCCGGAATGGATGGGAACTTCAGAACAGATCGAAGTATTCGCGGTGTTCCCAGTCGGTCACCGTGCTGTTGTAGCGGGCGACCTCCGCGCGTTTGATCATCAGGAAGTGATCGACGAAATCATCGCCGAAGCCTTGGCGCAGCAAGGCGCTGCCGTCCAAGAGGCCCAGGGCGGTTTCCAGGCTGGTGGGTAGGGCCTCGGCCTCGGCCATGTAGGGGCTGTCGACGGCGGGCGGCGGTTCTTCCCCGGCCTCGATGCCGGCGAGGCCGGTCAGCATCTGGGACGCCAGGTAGAGGTAGGGGTTGGCCGCCGGCTCCCCGATGCGGTTCTCGATGCGGGTGGCCCCCGGCTCCCCCCGGGCCAGCACGCGCAGCAGGGCGCCGCGGTTGTCCTCCCCCCAGGCCACCCGGTCAGGCGCCAGGCTGTTGGCGCGATACCGCTTGTAGCCGTTGATGGTGGGGGTGCTGAAGGGCGTGGCGGCGGCGGCCCCCCGCAGCAGGCCGGCCAGGAACTGGCGGCCGGTCCGGGACAGGGCGGGCCGACCCTCGGTATCAGCGAAGGCGTTGGCGCCGGTGGCCCGATCGCGCAGCGACTGGTGCAGATGCCAGCCGCTGGACATGGCGTTGGGCAGCTGCGGCCGGCACATGAAGCTGGCGTGGTAGCCGTGGCGCCGGGCGATCTGCTTCACCGCGTTGCGGAACAGGATCATGTCGTCGGCCGGCTGGATGCCGTTGCCGGGGCTGAACACGAACTCGCACTGGCTGGGCCCGAACTCCAGCTCCAGCGAATGCAGGGGCAGGCCCAGGGCCAGGCAGTCGCGCCGCAGGATGTCCAGCACCGGCTCGATCTGGTCGAAGCGCTGTTCGGTCAGATAGGCGTAGCCCTGGTGCAGCAGGGTGACCTCCGGCGGTGTGCCAGGCTGGCCGGAATCGGCGGGTGCCAGCTTGGGGTCGACCAGCCGGGTCAGGTGGAATTCCACCTCCAGCCCGCTGACATAGTCGAAGCCGCGGTCGGCCAGCCGCGCCGCCGCCGCCTGCGCGATCCGCCGGGTGGACAGGGCCACCGGCCGGCCATCGGCGTGGTAGAGGTCGCACATCATCCAGGCGGTGCCGGGCGCCCAGGGCAGGTGGCGAAAGGTGGCGGGGTCGGGCACCATGACCACGTCGCCGCCGCCCTGCAGGTCGGCGTTGCCGATGCCGGCCCCAGCCGTGAACACCGGCACCACCGTGCGGTGGGCCGTGTCCTTCAGCAGCAGGGTGGAGGTGATGGCGCAGCCGTCGCGCATCGCGCCCGGCACGGCGCCGGGCAGCAGCGTCTTGCCGCGCAGCAGGCCGTGCAGGTCCGGGAAGGACAGGCGCAGCTGGTGCACGTTCTCGGCCGTGATACGCGCCAGCACCTCCGCCGCCTGTCGCCGCTGGTCGTCATTCCATAGGCCGTGGCGTTCGATGAAGGCGGGCATCACGCCGTCGCCTTCATCGCCGCCCAGGGCGCCGATGCCCGGCGGCGGGCGTCTGTGCGGTGCCAATAGGCCTGGATGTCCTCACCCGCCTTGGCCACACCGTCGACGGTGGCGGGCCCGGTGACACCGGCCGCAGCGGCGGCATCCAGCGCCAGCAGCGGGGCCTCGCCCTGTTCCACCTTGCGGATTTGGCTCATCAGCAGCATGCGGTAGGCGACGATGGCCTTGTCTGTGGTGCCCAGATGTTCCCGCGTGCGGTCCTGGATGCGGCCTTGGCTTTCCACCGCCCACTGGTCATGGACGTTGATGTCCTCGCCCATGCCGGTGTAGGTGCGGCGGCACTGCTCCACCACGTCATAGCCATAGTCGTTGTGGCGGCCCAGACGCGGCTTGTAGTCGGGCAAGGTGTAGAGTTGCAGCCGCTGCCGGCGCATCTCCTCCTTGTCCACCGCCTCGGCGAAGCCGGTGAAGGCGGCGTACCAATAGCAGCTGACATCGTCGATAGGCACATGCCACTGGGTGATGGTCATCGTCTCGGACAGGGGGATGACGAAGGCCTGGGGGAACATCAGGTTGGTGACGCGGACATGGGTGTCGCCGGTGTTCAGCGTGCGCAAGGAGGTCAGGCGCAGGCCGATGTCGGTCTTCTCCACGCTGATGTCCGGGTTCTCATATTCCCGCAGGACCTGCGTCATGGTCATGTCGCTATCGGCGGACTGGGCGCGGAATTGCCGGCCGTAGCTGGTGGCCGCGTCCTCATCCTCAAAGAAGCGGTGCAGGAAGCTGGCGTGGGCGGGGTCGATGCCCACCTCCAGCGCCTGCAGCCAGTTACAGTCCAGGAAGCCCTTGAAGGCGAAGACATGGCTGTCCGGGGCGATGAAGCAGTCCAGGTCCGGGAAGGCCGGCGCCTCGCCCTCGCCCAGATAGCCGAAGATCATGCCGCTCTTCTCCACCACCGGGTAGGCCCGCTGATGGATGCGGGTGCACAGCTTGCTGCCCGTGGGCTCCCCCGGTGTTTCAAGGCAGTTGCCGTTGACGTCGAACAGCCAGCCATGGAACAGGCAGCGCAGGCCGCCGCCCTCCAGCCGGCCGAAGGCCAGGTCGGCGTTGCGGTGGGGGCAGTCGCGGTCCAGCAGGCCCAGGCGCCCGGCCTCATCCCGGAACAGCACCAGGTCTTGCCCCAGCGCGCGCACCGCCTTGGCGGGGCGGGGGCTTTGCAGCTCTTCGATCAGGGCCACCGGCTGCCAATAACGGCGCAGCAGTTTGCCCAGCGGCGTGTCGGGGCCTGACCGGGTGATCAGCGCGTTCTGTTCGGGAGTCATGCGGTTGCTCCTGTTCTTCCTTGTGCGCAAGGCGGCCTTGACCGCCGCGCGGTCGTCATCGCGCGCGGCGGCTTGTTGGGGGAATGTGGACTTAGCGGGACCCGTGCCAATAACCGCGTGGCGTCAAGCGCCCGCGTGATTTTCTATAAGTATGCACCGCAGCCCCCGGCGGGGCCGTTGCCTAAACGGCGCCACGGCGGTGCCAAAACAAACAAGCCGCCACGTTGTACATCCCCGCGGCCATGGACTATTCTTCAGCGGATTGGGCCTAAATGGGACATTTTCTGTCATGATTTCAGACACTTCAGCCGCGGCACCGCGCATGGTCAAGAAGATCGCGATTTTCTGCGGCTCGAACACTGGGCTGGGGGACGCGTTCAAGGATGCCGCCGCCCATTTGGGGGCCACGTTGGCGCGCCGGGGCATCGGCATCGTCTATGGCGGCACCCACAAGGGGCTGATGGGCATCCTGGCCGACGCCGCGCTGGCGAAGGGCGGGCATGTGCATGGCGTCATCACCCGCCGCCTGTTTGAAAAGGACCATTTGCACCCGACGCTCAGCCTGCATGAGATTGTGGACGGCATGCGGGCGCGCAAGGAGCGGATGCTGACCTTGGCCGACGCCTGCATCGCCCTGCCGGGCGGCATCGGCACGACCGAGGAGTTCATGGAGGCCTGGACCCTGAACCAGCTGGGCGACGTGGACAAGCCGGTGGGCCTGCTGAATGTCGGCGGCTATTTCGACGCCTTCATGGCCTTCGTCGACACCATGATCGCCCAACGCTTTCTGCCGGCCGAACACCGCGCCGGTATTGCTTTGGCGCCCGACGCCGACGGCCTGATCGACCAGCTGCTAGTCTTCCAGAAGCCCACCGTCGCCAAGTGGCTGTAAGCCGGTTACCTCAAACCAGCGGCATGAGAAACCTCATGCCGCTGTAGCCCGCGACTGCGGGCGCCGGAGATTTCTGGGGAGCCGAAAGCGGACTGGAAATCGAGGACAAGCCAAGCGACCGGATGGTCGCGCCCGGCGTTTGAGGGAACCCGAGATATCCACGCGCTCAGCGCGTGGATATCCAAAGAGATTTATTCTCCAGATGCTCGTCCAGATGCGCTCGGCCGTATTCACGGCCGTAACCGCTGGCCTTCATGCCGCCCGAGGGCATGGCCGGGTCGATGGCGTTGTAGCAATTGACCCAGACGGACCCTGCCCGCAGCCGCCGGCCCAGGCGGTGGGCACGGCCCACGTCGCGGGTCCAGATGCCGGCACCCAGGCCGAAGGGCGTGGCGTTGGCGCGGGTGATCACCTCGTCCTCGCTGGTGAAGGGCAGGGTGGCCAGGATGGGGCCGAATATCTCCTCCCGCACCGCGCGCATGTCGTCTTGGGCGTCCACCAGGACGGTGGGCGGGAAGAAGAAGCCCTGGTCATAGCCCGCGCCGGTCAGGCGGGCGCCGCCGCTGATGGCGGTGGCGCCGGCCGCGCGGGCATCGTCCATGTGCCGGTCGACGCGATCCAACTGCCGGGCGCTGACCAGGGGGCCCAGGTCGGTCGCGGGGTCCATGCCGTCGCCGATGCGCAAGGTGGCCGCGACGCGTGCCACCTGTTCCGCGAATTCGCGGTGGACGGACTGTTCCACGAACAGGCGGGTGCCGGCGCTGCACACCTGGCCGGAATTGGCGAAGGCGGCGATGACGGCGGTGCGGGCGGCCGCCTCAAGGTCGGCGTCGGCGAAGACGATGTTGGGCGACTTGCCGCCCAGCTCCAGCGACAGCCGGGTCAGGTTGGCGCCCGCGATGGCGGCGATGGCCCGCCCGGTGGCGTCGGACCCGGTGAAGGCCAGCTTGTCGAGGCCAGGATGGGCCGCCAGCGCAGCCCCCGCTTCCGTTCCAAAGCCGGTGACGACGTTGAACACGCCCGGCGGCACGCCGGCCTCCTCCGCCAGACGCGCCAGCATCAGCGGCGCCAGGGAGGCGTCCTCCGCCGGCTTCAGCACCAGGGTGCAGCCGGTGGCCAGTACGGGGCCCAGCTTCAGGACGGATGCCCACAGCGGGCCGTTCCACGGGATGATGGCGCCGCAGACGCCCACCGGTTCCCTCAGCGTGCAGGCGAACATGGCGGGGTCGGCGGTCTGGGCCGTCACCCCCTCTATCCCCCGCGCCATGCCGGCGTAGTAGCGCAACAGGTCGACCAGCAGGGCCACGCTGCCACGGGTGTGGCGGATGGGCGATCCCATCTCCAGCGTATCGATGCGGGCGAAATCCTCCGCGTCCCGTTCCAGCAGGCCGGCCAGGCGCAGCAGCAGGCCTTGCCGCTCGGATGGGGAGAAACGCGGCCATGCCCCGGTCTCGAACGCCGCGCGTGCCGCTGTCACGGCGGCGTCCACGTCGGTCGCACCACCGCGTGCGATGGTGGTCAGCAACTGGCCGTTGGCGGGGTTGCGCGTCTCGAACGTGGCGCCAGCGACGGCATCTTGCCAGCGGCCGCCGATGAACAGGGCCTTGGACTTACCGTCCAGGAAGGGATGGGTCGTCATCAGCGGGCCGTGAAGGTGATGGGTTGGGCGCCCTCCCACAGGACCTTGCGGCCCAGCAGGGGCAGCTGCTCGGTACCCTCGACAACGGTCAGGAAGTGGTTGCCGGCCAGGGGGCCCAGCTTGCTGGCGAAGGCGACGCCGCCATAGGCTAGCAGGATTTCCGTCTCGCTGTAGCCGCCGGGATAGAAGATGAACTGCCCGGGCGCGGGGTGGCGGGTCGCGTTCTCCCACGGCAGGTCATAGGGGTTGTCGCCCATGGGAATCCAGCAGCCCTCGCCACTCCAGCGCACGTGGATCAGCTTTTCCGCATAGGGCAGCATGGTGCGGAACCGGGCGCAGGTGACGGGCGCCAGTTGTTCCTCAAGTTTGGCGACGAAGCGGAACTCGCCGGCGCTGATGTCGATAAGGCTCATGGGATTCTTCCTCGTATCAGGTCGCGGCGGCCAGGCGATTGAAGCCGCGTTCCAGGTCGGCGATCAGGTCGTCGGGATCTTCCAGTCCGACATGCAGGCGCAGGGAGGGGCCCGGCGCCTCCCACGTCACGGCGGAGCGTAGGTCCGACGGATATGTCGGCACCACCAGGCTTTCATAGCCGCCCCAGCTGTAGCCCAGCTTGAACAGGTCCATATGGTCCAGCATGGCGGCGAACTGCGTGTCGGTGCAGGCGTTCAGCACCACGCCGAACAGGCCGGAGGCGCCATCGTAGTCGCGCTTCCAGATGGCGTGGCCGGGATCGTCGGGCAAGGCCGGGTACATCACCCGCGCCACCTCGGGCCGCTGTTGCAGCCACTGGGCGACGCGCAGCGCTGACTCCTGGTGCCGCTTCATGCGCAGGCCCAGGGTACGCAGGCCGCGCAAGGCCATGTAGACATCGTCCGGCCCGCCGCAATAGCCGGAGCCCGACGCCGTCTTCTTCACGGGGATGAAGGCTTCTTCCGTGCAGACGGCGATGCCCAGCATCAGGTCGGAATGGCCGGAGATGTACTTGGTGGCGGCGTTGATGGAAACGTCCACGCCATGTTCCAGTGGGCGGAAGCACACGGGCGAGGCCCAGGTGTTGTCCATGATGGTCTTGATGCCCCGCGCCCGGCACAGCGTGGTGATGGCCGGCACGTCCGTCATCTCGAACGTCAGGGAACCGGGGGATTCCAGGTAGACCACCTTGGTGTTGGGCTGGAACAACGCCTCGATGCCCGCACTCACGGTGGGGCGGTAGTAGGTGATCTCCACCCCGAACTTGCGCAGGAAATCCTCGCAGAAGGCGCGGGCCGGCCCGTACAGGCTGTCGACGATCAGCAGATGGTCGCCGGCCGAGAGGAAGGCGGTCAGCGCCGCGCAGATGGCGCCCAGGCCGCAGGAGGTGGTGACGGCGCGGTAGCCGCCTTCCAGCAGGGTCACCGCGTCCTCGAAGGCGCGCGTGGTCTCCGTCCCCTCACGGCCGTAGGTGAAGCCGACATACGCGCCGGACGCGCGGTCCCGCCGGGTTTCCAGCAACGCCTCGACGCTGTCGAACAGCACGGTGGAGCAATGATAGACGGGCGGGTTCACCACGCCGTGGTTGGCCTTGGGGTCGCGCCCCGCGTGCAGGATCTGCGTCTCGCGCCGGAAGCCGGTCAAATCGGTCATGTAAGAAGTCTCCTTAAACCACCATGCCGGCATCGACCACGATGTCCTGGCCGGTCATCATCCGCCCGCCAGGCCCTAGCAAATGCAGCATGGCGGCGGCGATGTCGTCTTCGCTCACCAACCGGCGCAGGGCGGTGCCGGCCGTGAAGCGCTTCAGCGGCGCGTCGGGCGCCTCGCCATTGGCCTCGGCCGACTGGCGGAACAGGCGGCGCAGGCGCTCGCCATCCACCCCGCCGGGGGAGATCATGTTGATGGTGACGCCATGCGGGGCGACGTCCAGGGCGGCGGATCGCACCAGGCCGCGCAGTGCCCATTTGGACGAGGCGTAGACGGAAAAGCCCGCCACCCCCTTGTGGCCATAGGTGCCGCCGATGACCACCACCCGGCCGGTGCCGCGCGCGACCATGCCGGGCAGGGCGGCCGTCATGCCGTTCAGCACGCCCAGCACGTTGGTGTCGAAGCAATGACGATACGTGGCGGCACCCATCTGCCAGATCGGTGCCTTGGGTGAACTGACGCCGGCGGCGCAGACGGCGATGTCCAGGGGACCCAGCGCCATCTCCACTTCTATCACGGCGGCGCGCATGGCCGCCTCATCCGTCACATCGGCGCTGATGGCCAGGGCCGTGTCGCCACCGGCCGTCAGGCTGGCCACGGCCGCGGCCCCCGCCTGGGCATCGCGCCCGATGACGGCGACGGCGCAGCCGGCCTGCGCCAGGGTGCGGGCCAGGGTCAGGCCCAGGCCCCGGGTTCCGCCGGTCACCAAAGCTGTCTTGCCTGATAAAGCCTGTTCCATGCGCCTGACCTGAAAGCTCAGTTATCCCTTGGATGACTAATGCGCGCGGGGCCCGTCCGAAAGTGATCATTTGTCCACGGCGGCGGTAGAAAAAAGCACCGCTTGGGCCTCTTGCGTTGCCGTAATCATCAACGGGACCCAGCGCCTGAGGGACTTGAGACCGGCGCACAGGGTATCACGGGAGAGATTGGGAATGAGCGACACAGGCGTTCGCCCGCCTGCGGGCGAAAGGCACCACGACGTCCTGATCGTTGGCGCCGGCCATGGCGGCGCCCAGGCGGCCATCACCCTGCGCCAGCGCGGCCACACCGGAAGCATCGCCCTGATGGGGGAGGAGCCGGAGTTGCCCTATGAGCGCCCGCCCTTGTCCAAGGACTATTTGTCCGGTGCCAAGCCGTTCGAGCGCCTGCTCATCCGCCCGCCGGCCTTCTGGGAGGCGCGGGGGATCACCCTGCTGCCCAGGCGGCGGGTGGTGGCGGTGGACCCGGCGGCCCATACCGTGACCACGGACGACGGTGCCATCTTCGGCTATGGCCAGTTGATCTGGGCGGCGGGCGGCCATGCCCGCCGGCTGGACTGCGTCGGGGCCCACCTCGCCGGTGTCCACACCGTGCGCACCAGGGCGGACGTCGACCGCATGCGGGCGGAGCTGCCGGCGGTGGAGCAGGTCGTGGTGGTCGGCGGCGGCTATGTCGGGTTGGAGGCCGCCGCCGTGCTGCGTGCCGCCGGCAAACGCGTCGTCTTGCTGGAGCAGCAGACCCGCCTGCTGGCCCGCGTGGCGGGGGAGGCGCTGTCCCGCTTCTATGAGGCCGAACACAGGGCACAGGGTGTTGACGTGCGCCTGGGCGCGCGGCTGGACGGCATTGTCGGCGATGGCCGGCGGGTGGCGGCGGTACGTCTTTTCGATGGCGAAATGATCCCGGCGCAGATGGTGGTGGCGGGGATCGGCCTGGTGCCGGCGGCCGGCCCGCTGCTGGCGGCGGGGGCGGAGGGGGGCGACGGCGTCAAGGTCGACGCCTACGGCCACACCTCCCTACCCGACATCCACGCCATCGGCGATTGCGCCCTGCACCCCAGCACCTACGCCCAGGGCCGGTATATCCGCCTGGAGTCCGTGCAGAACGCCACCGACATGGCCATCATCGTGGCCAAGGGGTTGACCGGCACGGCGGAGCCCTACCGGGCCGTGCCATGGTTCTGGTCCAACCAGTATGATCTGAAGCTGCAGACGGTGGGCCTGTCGGCCGGCCATGACGCGGCGGTGCTGCGGGGCGATCCGGCGGCGCGGTCCTTCTCCGTCGTCTATTGCCGTGCCGGCCGGGTGGTGGCGCTGGACTGCGTCAACGCCGCCCGCGACTACACCCAGGGTCGCGCCCTGGTGGAGGGGGCCGTGCGCTGCGAGCCCACCCTGCTCGCCGATGCCAACATTCCGTTAAAAGAGGTCGCGGCGCTGTTGTCCGCCGGATGAGGCCAAGCCAGCGGATGCTGGCGCCCGGCGCCCAGGGAACACGTAATCTACGTCAAGGATCAAGGACAGCATGCCGATCATCACCGTAGTCACCCGGGACGGCACGGGCCGCGCCGTCGACATGGAAACGGGCGTGACCCTGATGGAGGGGCTGCGCGACCAGGGCTTCGACGAACTGCTGGCCATGTGTGGCGGCTGTTGCTCCTGCGCCACCTGCCATGTCTATGTCGAGCCGGCCTCCCCGCCCACGGAGGAGGAGGACGATTTATTGTCGGGCACCGCGCACCGGCGGGACAATTCCCGGCTGTCCTGCCAGATCACCCTGACGGCCGATCATGACGGTTTGCGGGTGGAGATCGCACCAGAGGATTGAACGGCGCGAAGGCTGCCCCGGCCAGGACAACCCATGCGGGCTCCTATGTGGCGACACTGAACATTCGGCCACGGCGCCATCAGGAAAAAGCACCGCTTAGGCCCTGGGCGTTGCCGTAATCATCATAGGGAACCGGCCCGCACCAGCGGCATGGGACTTTTGCCGCTGTGGGACGCGACCGCGTCCACCGGAAGTTTCCGGAAGAACGCAGTCTACTGGAAACTGAGGAAGCCCAAGGCCGCGGACGCGGGCGCCCGACGATTGAGGGGGCATTTGATCGATCCCGATCAAATGCCACATGGAATAAGAGTCACGGAGATTGGAATGAGCAGAAGCGAACGCAGCGCGGACGACATCGCCGCCGCCAGCGCCATTTCCCTGGATGAAGTACCCTTGATCGATTTCGCGCCCTTCCTGACGGGAGATGCCCAGGCGCGCCGCGAGGTCGCCGCCCGCATCGCCCACGCCTGCGAGGAGATCGGCTTCTTCTACCTGTCCGGCCACGGCGTGCCGCAGGCCACCGTTGACGCCATCTTCAGCCAGGCCGATGCCTTCTTCTCCCTGGACAAGGCGGGCCGCCGCACCGCGATGGCCACGCCGGAATGGTACCGGGGCTGGATCCCGGCCCCGGAGGCCCAGCCCCTGTCGCGCAACACCCGCATGTTCGAGCAGTACCGCCTGCAACACGAATGGCCGGCTGACCCACGCGACATGCAGCATGCCGACATCTTCGACAAGCTGAACCGCTGGCCCGAGCACCTGCCGGCCTTCAAGGACGCGGCCGAGGCCTATCTCGCCGCCATGCTGTCCTTCTCCCGCGAACTGCTGCGCGCCTTCGCGCTGGGCCTGGGGGTGGCGGAGGATCGGTTCGATGATTGCTTCCAGCACCCGGCGTCGCAGCTCAGCCTGAACTATTACCCCCAGCTGCCCATGGACGCGCGGGACGAGGTGTCCAACATGGTGGCCCACACGGATGAGGGGCCCTTCACCGTCCTGGCGCAGCAGGATGTTGGCGGACTGGAAGTGAAGCGCCGCGACGGCGTGTGGATCCAGGCCCCGCCGGTGCCGGGCGCCTTCACCATCAATGTCGGTGACATGATGATGTGGTGGTCCAACGGACGCTTCCTGTCCAACTACCACCGCGTGCGCAACCGGGGCGGCGCGCGGCGCTTCTCCGTGCCGTATTTCGCCAATCCCGACCGCGACGTGGTGGTGGCGCCACTGCCTGAGCTGCTGGCCGACGACGCGCCGAAGTACAAGCCTGTGCGTGTCGCCGACCATCTGGCCCGCTTCTATTCCACGCTGTCCAAGAATCCCCATGACATCTACAACTGAGCGCAGCCTGTCCGTGCCCAAGGAGGCGCGCATTGGCGCCGACATCGGCGGCACCTTCACCGACATCGTGCTGGAGGTGGGGGACCGCCGGCATTCCACCAAGCTGCTGACCACCTACGACGCGCCGGAACGCGCCCTGCTGGACGGCGTGCGGCTGTTGCTGGAGGAGGCCGGCGTGGCGCCACAGGACGTGTCGCTGGTGGTGCACGGCACCACCCTGGCGACCAACGCCCTGATCGAGCGGCGCGGCGTGCCCACCGCCCTGCTGACCACCGAAGGTTTCCGCGACGTTCTGGCGCTGGGCAGCGAAAGCCGCTTCGACCAGTACGACATCGGCATGGAACGGCCGGCGCCGCTGGTGGCCCGCGCTCGCCGTGTCGGCGTGCCGGAACGCGTGGACGCGCGGGGCGAGGTGCTGGTGCCGCTGGACGAGGGGGCCGTGCGCGCCGCCGCCGCCCAGTGGCGGTCGCAGGGCATCCGCAGCGTCGCCGTCGCCTTCCTGCACAGCTATGTGAACGACGCGCACGAGCGGCGGGCGGCGGAGATCCTGGCGGCGGAAATGCCGGGTGTCAGCCTGTCGCTGTCCTCCGAGGTCTCGCCCGAGATGCGGGAGTATGAGCGGTTCTCGACCACGGTCGCGAACGCCTATGTCCAGCCCCTGGTCGATGCCTATCTGCGCCGGTTGGACGACAAGCTGAAGGCCATGGGCATCGCCTGCCCGCTGTACCTGATGCTGTCGTCCGGCGGCCTCACCACCGTCGACGCCGCCGCGCGCTATCCCGTGCGGCTGGTGGAAAGCGGTCCCGCTGGCGGCGCCATCTTCGCAGCCTCGGTGGCGGCGGAGCGGGGCGTGGCCCAGGTGGTGGCCCTGGACGTGGGCGGCACCACCGCCAAGATCTGCCTGATCAATGACGGCACGCCGCAGACGTCGCAGGTGTTCGAGGTCGGCCGCGCCCATCGCTTCCGCAAGGGCAGCGGCCTGCCCCTGCGCATCCCGGTGGTGGAGATGGTGGAGATCGGGGCCGGCGGCGGCTCCATCGCCGCGGTCGACAATGCCGGCCGCCTGGCCGTGGGCCCGCACAGCGCCGGTTCGGAACCGGGGCCGGCGGCCTATGGCCGGGGCGGCATCCGGCCCACGGTGACGGACGCGGACATCGCGTTGGGACGCATCGATCCCTCGCGCTTCGCCGGCGGCAAGGTCACGCTGGACGCGGGCGCGTCCGCCACGGCTCTGGCGTCCTTGAGCATCTGGGACGGCAAGGCGGAGACGCTGGCCATCGGCGTCAGCGAGATCGTGGATGAGACCATGGCCAGTGCGGCCCGCGTCCACGCGGTGGAACAGGGCATGACCCTGGACGACCGCAGCCTGATCGCCTTTGGTGGCGCAGCACCCCTGCATGCCGCGCGCTTCGCCGAGAAGCTGGGCATCCGCGAGGTCATCATCCCGTCCGGCGCCGGCGTGGGCTCCGCCATCGGTTTCCTGCGGGCGCCTGTGTCCTATGAGATGGCGCGCAGCCTGACCATGCTGCTGGACCAGGTGGATTTCGACCGCCTGAATGCCCTGCTGGATGGCATGGCGGCGGAGGCCCGCGCGTTGGTGGAGGCCGGCGCGCCCGGCGCCCCCCAGGCGGAGCGGCGCACCTGCCTCGCCCGTTACAAGGGCCAGGGCTATGAGATCCCGTTCGAGATTCCGGCCCGGCGCCTGGGCGCTGATGATGCCACCTTGCTACGCGCCGCGTTCGAGACGGCCTACCGCACGCAGTACGGCGGTGTCACCCTGGACCTGCCCATCGAGATGCTGACCTGGCGGGTCACCATCGGCTCGCCCGCGTGGAAGCCCAAGGACACGCCGGCGGTGATGGCCATCCGTGACCTGGAGGTCACGGAGCGGCGGAACGTCGTCGACCCCGATAGCGGGATGGCGTTGCCGTTCGCCCTGGTGCGGCGTGAGGCCATGCGGCCGGGCGACCGGGTCAAGGGCCCGGCCCTGATCACTGAGCGCGAGACCACGACGGTGGTTTCGCCCCGTTTCGATGCCTGGATGGACGCCAACGGCTACCTCGTCCTGACCCGGCGTGAGGAAAGTGTATCGCTATGACGGCAGCGCTGAACGAACTGCGCACCCAGGTGATCTGGACCCGGCTGATCTCCATCGTCGAGGAACAGGCCCAGACCCTGATGCGCACCGCCTTTTCCACCACGGTGCGCGACGCCGGCGACCTGTCGGCCGCCTTGTTCGATCTGGACGGGCGGCTGATCGCGGAGGCCGTGACCGGCACGCCGGGCCACGTCAACTCCATGGCCGCCGGTGTGCGGCATTTCCTGGCCAAGTTCCCCGTGACGACGATGGCGGAGGGGGACCACTTCATCACCAACGATCCCTGGCTGACCGCCGGCCATCTGCATGACGTGACCGTGCTGTCCCCGGCCTTCCACCGGGGGCGGATTGTTGGCCTGTTCGGCGTCTGCTGCCACCAGGTCGACATCGGCGGTCTGGGGCAGGGGCCGGACGGCCGTTCGGTCTTCGAGGAGGGCTTGCAGATCCCCCTGCTGAAACTGGCCAGCCGGGGTGTGCTGAACCAGGATTTGCTGGACATCCTCTGCCTGAACGTGCGCACGCCGTTGCAGGTGCGGGGCGACGTGCTGTCCTACATCTCCAGCAACGAGGCTGCCTCCCGCCGGCTCAGCGCCATGCTGGCCGAGTTCCGCCTGGAGGATTTGGCGGGCGTGGCGGACTACATCGTCGCCCGGTCGCTGGCGGCCACGCGGGCGGAGATCGCCAAGCTGCCGCAAGGCAGCTGGAGCAGCAGCCTGGTCATCGACGGCTATGACCACCCCATCACCCTGCGCGCCCGCCTGACCATCGCCGGCGACCGCATCCTGGTCGACTATGACGGGACCGACGCCTGCGTGCCGCGCGGCATCAACGTCGTGCTCAACTACTGCCGCGCCTACACCATCTTCGGCCTGCGCTGTGTGGTTTCACCGGAGGTGCCGAACAACTATGGCGCGCTGCTGCCGTTCGAGGTGGTGGCGCCGGAGGGGTCCATCCTCAACGTCCAGCGTCCCTGGCCCGTCGCCGCGCGGCATGTCATCGGCCAGATGCTGCCCGACGTGGTCTTCGGCTGCCTGTCCCAGGCCATCCCGGAGCGGGTGCCGGCCGAGGGCAGCTCCTGCCTGTGGAGCGTGCAGCTGCGCGGGCGCCAGCCGGCTGATGCTCCGGGCGCCGGCGAGAGCTTCGACGCCATCTTCTTCAACAGCGGCGGTTCCGGCGCCCGCCCCCGGCAGGACGGCCTGTCCGGCACCGCCTTTCCCAGCGGCGTGCGCGCCATGCCGGTGGAGATCACGGAGAACAGCGCCCCCATCGTCATCTGGCGCAAGGAACTGCTGACCGACAGCGGTGGCGTCGGTGAACGGCGGGGCGGCCTGGGTCAGCGGGTGGAGGTCGCCATGCGCGACGACAGCGCCTTCGAGGTGCTGGCCATGTTCGAGCGTGTGGACCATCCCGCCCAGGGGCGTGATGGCGGCGGCGACGGCTCGCGCGGGGTTGTGCGTCTGGGCTCCGGCACGGCGATACAGGCCAAGGGGCTGCAGTCCATCCCCGCCGGGGACCGGCTGGTGCTGGACATCCCCGGGGGTGCCGGCCTGGGCGCGCCGGCCAGGCGCGCGGCCGCCCTGGTGGCCCATGATGTGGAAGAGGGCTTCGTGTCGGCCGAAGCCGCCGCCCGTGATTACGGGGGCGGCGCCACCTGATCGTCGTACGACACCTTATCCTCGTCGTCCGGATAAAAGTCCCCCAGGGTGGGCAGCGAGCGGCAGTCGTGGAGTTCCCGGGCCATCTGCTCGGCGAACTTCGCGGCGGCCAGGGGCAGGGGCCGCCCCTTCAACTGGCCCAGCACCATCGGCCCGTAGGTGCGGTCCAGGTCGCTGATCCGGCGCACCGCGTAGCGCGGATCGTTGCGCCACAGATCCGCGCCGATGTCGATCTGGAAGGCGATCAGGTCGGACACCGCGACAAGGTCGCCCAGCAGGTCGAAGCTGTTGGATTCCACCCCGATCGACAGCTTGGCGGAACTGGCGGCCAGCCGGCTTTCAATGATCTCCCGCCCGCCGAAGGATGATTCCGGCATGGCGGTTTCATATTCGGCGCATTCGCGCAGGCGGACCACCTCCTTGGCGGCCAGCGGGTGGTTGGCGTTCATGATGGCGACCAGGCCCTGGCCGATCGACATGATCGGGTGCAGTTCCGGATGCCGCAGCGGCCGGAAGATCAGCACCAGGTCGATCTCGAACGCGGTCAGCTGGCGCATGGCCGTGGAATGATCCGTGACCGTGATCTTGAAGCGCACGTTGGGGTGCTTCTTGCGGAAGGCGGCGACCTGGCGCAGCACGAAGCCGCGCGCGACGGCCTGGCTGCAGGCCAGCCGGATTTCGCCGCGCTGCAGCCCGGCCAGCTCCTCGATTTCCGAATAGACGCGGCGCAGCTCCGCCGACTGCGACCGGATCCAGCGGATCAGCACCTCACCCGCCGCCGTCAGGCGGACACCGGAGGAATGCCGCTCGAAGATCGGGGCGCCCAGGTCGTGTTCCACGTCCTGGATGCGCCGCAGCAGGGCGGACGGCGTGACGTTCAGGCGTTCCGCCGCCTGGCGCACCGATCCGATGCGGGCGACTTCGTTGATGTAGAGCCAAATTCGCTGATTACGCAGAGCCATGACGGGTCCCTGTTCGTTTTTGGGCTACGCCGCACCCCAGCTTTAGCACAACTGCGGCAACGGCATATCTTTAATGTCAACGGGGTGGGGCACTGACCTTCCGATCTTGTGTTCCCAGATTGACCTAAAATTGATCAAATATCCATAGCCGCCTGAAGCAATATAGAGGAATGAAATGGATCTGTTCCTTAAAGGAAAGAAGATTCTTGTCACGGGGGCCGGCAAAGGCATGGGGCCGGAAATCTGTCTTTCTTTTGCGGAAGAGGGGGCGGATATTGCGATTTTGGGCAGGGACATGGCGCCGCTGACCGAATTGGCGGCGAAAATAGAAGGGCAGGGCGTACGCGCGCTGGTGCTGTCGTGCGATGTGCTGGACGCCGCGCAATGCGACGCCGCCGTTTCGGCAACGGTGGCGGCGTTCGGCCAGGTGGACGTTCTGGTCAACGTGGCCGGCGGTACCGGCCCGGTGGGCACCACCGCCTGGGAGACCACGCCGGAGGCCTTCGATGAGATCATCCGCCTCAACATGACCGGCTGCTTCAACACCATGCGCGCCGTGCTGCCAGGCATGATCGCGCGCCGCTATGGCAAGATCGTCAATGTCGGCGGCACCTTTGGCCTGCGCGGCCGCGCCGGGCGCATGGCCTATTCCGCGTCCAAGTGGGGCCTGCGCGGCATCACCAAGTCCACGGCGATCGAGGCCGGGCCCCACAACATCAACGTCAACATCGTCGCCCCCGGCATGGTGGACGGCCCGCGCTTCCGCACCAAGGTCATGCCGGCCATGGCCAAGGCGCGCGGCCTGACGGAGGAGGAGGTGATCGCGGAGCACGCGGCCGAATACGCGCTGCGCCGCATCAGCACCGCCCGGGACGTGGCCGCCGCCTGCCTGTTCCTGGCCTCAGACGTTTCCAAGCAGATCACGGGTGTCGACCTGCCGGTCGACGGCGGCTGGGCTGCGCTTTAGCTTTTAAAAATCCCCTCAATCGCCGGGCGCGGCCATCCGGCCGCTTGGCTTCCTCGCTCCGCCCTGCGGTGCTCGGCATCCGGCGGACGCGGTCGCGTCCTAGGGCGGTAAGAGCAAACGGCATCATTCCTGGGAAAAGCATCATGAAGGCAGACATCGTCATCAACGGCGCCACGCTGGTCACCGACAGCGCGCAGTTCCAGGCCTCTATCGCCATCAAGGATGGCATGATCCTATCCATCGGCGCGGCCGACGCAATGCCGGAGGCGACTGAGGTGGTGGACGCCTCGGGCAAGTACATCCTGCCCGGTGCCATTGACGCCCATGTGCATTTCCGTGACCCCGGCTACACCCACAAGGAAACGTGGGAGACGGGGACGGCCAGCGCCGCCATGGGGGGTGTCACCACCGTGTTCGAGATGCCCAACACCAATCCGCCCACCGGCACGGTGGAGGCACTGAACCTCAAGCTGAAATCCGCCGAGCAAGCCTATGTCGACTTCGGCATCTACGGCCTGCTGGGTGAGGAGAACCTGACCGAGCTGGAGGCCCTGATCGAAGGCGGCGTCGCCGGGTTCAAGTGCTTCATGGGCAACACTTTCGGCAACCTGCCGTCGCCGCCCACCGGCGCCATCCTGGAAGGCTTCGAGATCGTCGCCAAGCACGGCTACCGCATCGCCCTGCATGCCGAGAACGCCTCCATCATGGCGCGGCGCTCCAAGAAGCTGAAGGAGGCCGGCCGCTGCGACCCGCTGGCCCACCTGGACGCCCGTCCGCCGGTGGTGGCGACGGAGGCGGTGTCCCGCGCCGCCATCCTGGCGGAGTGGACCGGGGCCCGCATCCACATCCTGCACGTCTCCTCCGGTGACGAACTGCGCCCCCTGCGGGAGGCTAAGGCGCGGGGCGTGGACATCACGGCGGAGACCTGTCCGCATTACCTGCTGTTGGATGAGCGGGCCTACACGGAAAAGAAGTCGCTGATCCGCGTGAACCCGCCGGTACGCGAGAAGACGCACCAGGACCAGCTGTGGGCCGCCGTGCAGGACGGCACCATCGACATGATCGCCACCGACCACGCCCCGCATTCGCATGAGGAAAAGCACAAGGACGACATCTGGACGACGGATTGCGGCTTCACCGGGGTGCAGACGCAGATGCCGCTGATGCTGACCCAGGTGGGTGCCGGCCGCCTGGCGCTGACCGACTATGTGCGCATGACCTCGCTGGCACCGGCCAAGGCCTTTGGCCTCTACCCGCGCAAGGGCGCGCTGCTGCCCGGATCGGACGCCGACCTGGTGGTCATCGACATGGAGCGGGAAACCCAGGTGGATTCGGCCAAGTTGAAGTCCAAGGGCTCCAGCACCCCCTTCCACGGCCATGCGGCCAAGGGCGCGCCGGTGCATACCCTGGTTCGCGGCCGCTTCGTCATGCGGGATGGCGCCCTCGTCACGGAGGCCAAGGGCCACGGCCGCAACGTCCGCCGTATCCAGCAGATGCCGACGCCCAAGCCCCGCAACGTCGAGACGACCACGGCGGCCATCGTCAAGAAGAACCGTCGATAAGAGGTTCGTGACTGCGAGATCGCCAAGACTGGCAACAACAGGCGCGTGGGGGCCGGTGATCACGCGGATCGGTCAGCCGTTCAGAGTTCCTCCGCCGACACACATTCTTTCAGGAAGTTCCTGAGCCACAGGATGCCGGCATCGTGCTCCAACTGTGAATGCCACTGCATCGTCTCAACGAGGGGAGGAAATTCGATGGGGACGGGGAGGATGCGGAGCGGCATGTATTGCGCATAAAGGCGAGCCAGGCGGGTGTGCATGGTGGTGATGAGATCCGTGCCGACGATGATGGAGGCGACGGATGAGAAGTCGGGCGCGACGGCGGCGATTTTCCGGACCGCCCCGAAGCGGTTCAGGAACCACTGCTCAAACGCGCCGGAACGTCTGCCACCCATCATCACCGTCACATGGGTCATTTCCAGGTATCGCTCAAAGGTCAGGGGCTCGGGAATGTCGCCGTTGCCCATCCAGACGACACAGCTATGGGTTTCCTTGAACAGAATTTCCCTTGGCTGCTCCGGGGCGAGGTAGGCCTCCGGGGAAATGATCAAATCAAGATCGCCGCAATTCAGCCGGTTGCCCATGTCGTCGCTGGTGGCGCTGATGTCGAACCGGATGTCTGGCGCGTCGTGTCGCAAGCGTCGGATGGCGTGGGACAGCACCACCTCGGTCACATAATCGGACGCGGCGATGCGGAACGGGCGCTGGGCGGTGGCGGGATCGAAAGCCGGCCGCGCCTCGATGGCGTTCCGCACCCGGACAAGGATCTCCCGCACGGGTTCCATCATGCCCTGGGCCAGGGGTGTTGGCGTCATGGTGCGGCCGACCATCACCATGATCTCATCATTGAAATACGCCCGTAGGCGGGCCAATGCCCCGCTTGTGGCCGATTGGCTCAAGTGCAGGCGATGGGCGGCGCGGGAGACGCTGCGTTCCTCCAGCAGCACATCGAGAGCGACCAACAGGTTCAGGTCCAGACGGCGGAAGCGCATGGGGGCCCCACGGGTGTCAGGGCGGTGGGGCCCCCAAGGGCCTCCGCCGCCCGGTATTATTGCGGGTGACGGGCGCGCTCATAGACGCGCTGGCCGGCCAGGCAGGCGATGAAGCCGGCGACGATCACCGGACACAGGACGATCAGCAGCGATCCACTGAGGGCGTGGGGGTCGCGCAGGACATGGTCAGTCACCAGCGCGATCAGGGTCGGGGCCACGCCCATGCCCAACAGGCCCGAGAAGATGAAGTGCAGGGCGGTGGCCCGCCCGCGCAGGCGGTTGGGGGTGATATCCTGGATGGTCGGTGGCACGCTGGCCAGGCCCAGGCCACTGCCGAAGGTCAAGAGGGCCACCGCCATCAGCGCCGCCTCCTTCCCGGGCGCCACCGCCAAGGCCAACAGGCCGACCAGCGCGATGGGCCACCAGATCAGCGGGATGAGGAAGCGGCCGCCAGGCCGCCCCGATGCCACCAGCCGGTCGCTGAGATAGCCGCTGGCCAGGCAGCCCAGCACACCGGCGACCGCGTTGACCGGGCCCAGGGTCAGCCCCACCTGGGCCGGCTTCATGCCATAGGTGCGGATGAAGAAGCTGGCCCCCCAGGCGGCGAAGGTCAGCCCGACGAACGCGGTCAGCGCGGAGACGAAGTAGACGGCGGTATAGGCGCCCTTGAATGAGCGCAGGTGGGTGAAGAACTGCTGGAAGGTCGGCTTGGCCTCGCCCTGCGCGCCCTTGCGGCTTTCCTCCCGCACCGTGGCCATCAGCAGGGCCAGCAGCAGGCCCGGCAGGCCGACCAGGAAAAAGACGGCCTTCCAGGTGCTGGTCGGCCCCAGCCCCGGCATGGCCACCTGTGGCGCGTCCCCCAGGAACCGCAGCACCATACCGCCCAGCAGCAGCGAGGCGCCGACACCCAGGTAGTTGGACATGTTGTAGGTGCTCATCGCCCGGCCGCGCCGCTGGGGCGGGAAATAGTCGGCGATCAGGGAATAGGCGGCGGGGGCCAGGCAGGCTTCGCCGATGCCCACGCCGGCGCGGGCGACGAACAGCTGCCAGTAGCTGGTCGCCAGCCCGCAGGCGAAGGTCATCACGCTCCACAGCGCGATGCCCACCGCCAGGATGGCGCGTCTGTTCGCGCGATCGACCACCGCGCCGAAGGGCAGGCCGAACGCGACATAGAACAGGGCGAAGGCCGTCCCCTGAAGAAGGCTGATCTGCGTGTCGGTGATCGCCAGTTCGGCCTTGATGGGTTCCACCAGCAAGGAGATCAGGTAGCGGTCGAGGTATGAGGTGACCCCGACGATCAACAGGACCAGCACCACATACCAGGCGTAGCCGGGGGCCGGATACTCCCCGGCAGGCGCGGCCTGGACGGACCGGCTTTCCGAACGCGGATCAGCGGTCATCAGAAGGACCTCCGCACCGTGACGCCGAAGGTGCGCGGCTCGCCAGGGAAGATGATGAAGGTGTTGGCCTGCAGCGGCGCCTGCGTGCGCAAGGTCGCGTAATAGCGGTCGAACAGGTTGTTGGCGTAGACGGAGATCGACAGATCGTCGCCGTTCTCGACGGTGACGGAGGTGTTCACGATGGCGTAACCGGGCTGGCGGCTCCCCGCCAGCAGCGTGGTGTTGGCGATGTACTCGGTCACATAGCGCGCGTTGACGGTGCTGTTCAGCGTCCAGTCCGACGTCAGCGGCACCGAATAGGTGACGAAGGGCTGCAGCGTCCATTTGGGCGAATTGCCCAGGCGGTTGCCGGCCAGGGTGGCATCGGCCGTGTCCTTGCCGTACTGGGCGATGATGAAGGCCGCGTTGCCCCCCAGGGTCAGCCCCTTGGTGGGATTGATCGACAGCTCCAGCTCCACGCCCTGGGACCGCACGCTGGCCGCCGTTTGCACCTGGGTCGACAGCGTGGTCTGGTCGCGGGTCTGGAACTGGAAGTTGTCGAAGTCCATCAGGAAGGCGGTGGCGTTGAAGGTCAGCATGCGGTCGAAGGCATGGGTCTTCAGGCCGAGTTCGTAGGACTTCACCGTTTCGGCCGCGAAGGTGCCGCTGACCGTCGCCGGGTTCACGGTGGTGGGGCCGCGCGCGTCCTTGGCCGCGTTGATGCCGCCCCCCTTGTAGCCGGTGCTGTAGTTGGCGAAGACCAGGCTGTCCGGGTTCAACTCGTAGGACAGGCCCAGCGCATAGGTCCAGTGGCTGGCGGAATACTTGCCGCCGATGGGATTGTCGGGGCAGAAGGCGCGCGCGGCGCTGGGCACCGGCGCCTTGCAGCGGGCCGGCAGGGGCATGCCGTAATAGTCGGCGACGCCGTCGGTGTAGACCTCGCCGCTGCCGGTCTTCTCCTCCGTCAGCCAGCGCAGGCCCACCGTGGCCTTCAGCTTGGGGGCGATCTCGATCACGTCGTGGGTGAACAGCGACAGCCCGCGCCCGGACTGGGAGAAGGTCTGCAGCGTGTCGCCGCCCCCGGCCGGATAGTAGGACGCCGGGGCGACGCCGCCGGACAGCAGGTTGTAGTACCGGCCGGCGCCGGTGCCGAAGACGCTGCCTTGGCTGGCGCCTATGGTGTTGTCATAGCCGAACACGCCGAACAGCAGGTCGGCCGGGCCTTGGGTGGTGGTCAGCTGCGCCTCCAGCGTGTCCATGCGGTCGCGCAGCTGCTGGTCATAGACGTTCAGGACATTGGCTGAGCTGTTGTCGCTGTCGTAGCTGTCGGAGGATCCGAAATAGCGGTGGCCATAGGTCACCTTGGTCTGGAAGTCCTCCAGATCCCAATTGGCGATGGCCGTGAGCGCGTGGGCGTTGACCTTGGATTCCATGGGCCCGTTCAGGGCGACCTTGTAGCGGTTGTCCTCGTCCGCGGGATTAAGGACGGTGCCGCCGGCCGCCGCCATGGTGGCGGCACCGGAGCCCAGCGACAGGTAGGGCGCCGCGCAGCAGGCCTCGTCCTTGTGCTGAATCTCCCCGATAAGCCGCAGGCTGAAGGTCTCGCTGGCTTTCAGCAGCAGTTGGGCCCGGAACTGGTAACGGTCGCGGTCGTTCAGGTCGCGACCATCGGTGACGTCGTGGATGTAGCCGTCCCGGCGGCTGTACAGTCCCGACAGGCGGAAGGCCAGTTTGTCGGCGACGATAGGGCCCGACACGTCGCTGCCCAGGCGCACGGTGTTGTAGTTGCCGTAGGTGATGGACCCATCGCCCGACCACTCGAAGCTCGGCTCGTTGGTGATGACATTGATGACGCCGGTGGTGGTGTTCTTGCCGTAGAGCGTGCCTTGAGGGCCGCGCAGCACCTCCACCCGCTTCACATCCATCAGGTCGGACAGCGCCTCGCCCGGACGGTTCAGATAAACGCCGTCCTCGAAGATGCCGACCGACGGCTCGAAGCCGACATTCTGGCTGGAGGTGCCGACGCCGCGCAGGCGCACCTGGGTGCCGGTGCTTTCCGATGTGGAAGTGGAAATGAACAGCGATGGCGCGATCTGGGGCAGGGCGCGCGCCTCGGTGACGCCAGCCGTCCTGAGGTCGGCGCCGCCGAGGGCGCTGATGGCCATGGGCACGCGCTGCAGCGATTCCGACCGCTTGGTCGCCGTGACGATGATTTCGTCCAGCGCCTCGACGGCGCCTTGGGGCGCGGCGCCGGTATGCGTGCCGCCTTCCTGGGCGGGCGGGCGCTGCCCGTCTGTTGTTTGCGCGTTGGCGGCATGTGCGAAGAACGGCAGCGCGGACGCCACCACCAAGAACCAAGCCCGCATCACTCCCTCCCGTTTTGAAATTTTGTCCGTTCTAATCGTGGCATTGAGTCGTGTCAATAATGGATATTGATCGATATAATGTCGGTGCGGGTGGCCCGGAGGCTGCCCGCGAGGGGGAGGGGCGCGGGGGCTGGGATGAAATCGGTTGAACCGATCGACGGGCGCTTATCGCGCGCCCCGGCACGCGATAGGCGCCCGGTGGCGATCGCGGTCAAAAAGACAGTTTTGTTGGGTTCTTCAGCGCTTTAGCGCAGGCCGAACAGCTTGGTCCTGACGGACCGGATATGGTCGCGCATGCACTGTTCGGCGCGTTCAGGATCGTGGTTCCGGATGGCCTCGACCAACTGGCGGTGCTCGCCATTCGACGCTTCCGTGGGGGCGGCCGTGGGCGCGCCGAACACCGCCTCTATCCGGATGCCCAGGCCCCCCTGACTTTGGGTGCGCAGCGTATCATAGAGCAGCAATAACAGTGTGTTATGGCTGGACTCGGCGATGGTCCGGTGCAGCCGTTCGTCCAGCCGGCGCCACATCGCCAGCGATGAGGCGCCGGCCATCTCCGCCAGGCAGGACTCCATCGCCTGTATATCGGCGATGGTGGAATGAAGGGCCGCCTGGGCGGCCAATTGGGGTTCGAGGACCAGCCGGGCGTCCATGATGTCGTTCAGGCTGATGGGCAGGGGGGATGAGGTCTCCGCCGAAAGGTCGCGCGGGCCGATGAAGGTGCCTTTGCCAACGTGGCGCCAGATAAGCCCTTCATCTTCAACCCGTTTCAGCAGCGTGCGCAGCTTGCCGCGGGACACGCCCAGCACTTCGCCGAGCTTGGGCTCGGGGGGGAGGCGCTGTTCGCCCGCCCGGCCCGTGGCCTCAATCAATTCCCGCAAGCGCGTCAGATCGTCCACGGCCGCCACCAATCGCTCGTCCACTGGCGGCATCTTAACGACTTTTCGGCTGGGCTCAACCGGATCAATTTCGACATTGATGCAAATCGATTGACAGAATGATTTTTGCCGCGTAGCTAACCAGTCACCCACATGGCGAATTAATCCGCCTGGTGCCCGGACGCCATCCGGCCTTCAGATCAAAGGGACCTCATGTCTCAAAACGACCAACAGCACGCACCCCCGCTTTTCCTGACCGACGCGGACGTCCGGTCGGTGTTTGATTGGCGGGCGGCGGCGGACGCGCTGAAGACGGCTTACGCGGCGCCGGCGGCGCCCGAGCTGTTCCCGCCGCGCACCATGGCGCGGCGCCAGGGATTGTGGTTGCGCACGCTGACCGGCATCGCCCCGGATGGCGGGCTGATGGGTGCCAAGCTCATCTCGGCCAATATCCGCTCGGGCGTGGCCTCCTACCTCATTCCCCTGCTGGACCAGGAGACGGCCGAACTGGTGGCCTTGCTGGACGGCAATTCCATCACCGGCTTTCGCACCGCCGCCACCTCCGCCGTGGCGGCGGACGCGCTGGCCCCGGCCGGGGCCCTGCGGGTGGCGGTGATCGGCTCGGGCTTCGAGGCCAAGAACCATGTCCGCGCCCTCGCGGCCCTGCGCCCCCTGGAGCAGGTGACGGTCTATAGCCCCAACCCGGAAAGCCGGGCCCGCTTCATCGCGGAACTGGCCGACCTGGGTATCCCGATGCGCGATGCGGACAGCGCGCGGGTCACGCTGGACGGCGCCGACGTGGTGATCTGCGCCGCCCGCTCCCGCGATGAAAGCCCGACCCTCCTGGGCGAGTGGCTGGAACCCGGCATGACCGTCATCTCCATCGGCTCGACCCTGCCGGAACAGCGTGAGCTGGATCCGGAGGCCATCCGCCGGGCCGACCTGATCGTCGCCGACATGGTGGAGGAGGTGGCGCACGACACCGGCGACCTGATCGCCGCCGCCCAGGCCGGCGTCCGCTGGGACGGCCGGTTGGTGGCCTTGTCCGACGTGGTCGGCGGGCGGCATCCGGCGCGGACCTCTCCCGATCAAATCCTACTCTACAAGTCGGTCGGCGCGGCCATCCAGGATCTGACCGTGGCGGCCTTGTGCGCCGGCCGGGCACGGCGATTGGGCATCGGCGCCGTGCTGCCCGTCAGCATCACGCCGGTGCGGAAAGGCAAGAAATGACCTCGGCTCGTTTGAATGACCCCACTCTTCTGAAATCCGCCGCCTATGTCGATGGCGCCTGGGTCATGGCCAAGTCGGGCCAGGTCCGGCCGCTGATCAACCCCTCGACCGGTGAGCAACTGGCCCTGATCCCGCAGTTCAGCCGGGAGGAGGTGGCGGGCGCCATCAATGCCGCCCACCGCGCCCTGCCGGCCTGGCGGGCACTGTCGGGCAAGGCGCGCTCCGTCATCCTGCGGCGTTGGTTCGACCTGATGGTCACCCACGCCGACGATTTGGCCCGCCTGATCGTGCTGGAGGAGGGCAAGCCATTCGCCGAAGCCAAGGGTGAAGTCGCCTATGCCGCCTCCTTTGTCGAGTGGTTCGCGGAAGAGGCCAAGCGGGTTAAGGGTGACGTCATGGCCGCCCCCGAGGCAGGCCGCCGCATTGTCACCCTGAAGGAGCCGGTGGGCGTCTGCGCCGCCATCACGCCATGGAACTTCCCGGCGGCCATGATCACCCGCAAGGCGGCGCCGGCGTTGGCGGCCGGCTGCACCATGGTGGTCAAACCGGCGGAACAGACGCCGCTGACCGCTTTCGCCCTGGCGGCGCTGGCCGCCTCGGCGGGGGTTCCGGCGGGGGTCCTGAACATCGTTACCGGTGCGGCGCGTGTCGTGGGGGCGGAACTGACCGGCAACCCCCTGGTGCGCAAGATCACCTTCACCGGCTCCACCGAAGTCGGCCGCGTCCTGATCGCCCAGTCGGCGGCGACCATCAAGAAGATGTCCATGGAATTGGGCGGCAACGCGCCTTTCCTGGTGTTCGACGATGCCGATGAGGACAAGGCGGTGGCGGGATTGATCGCCACCAAGTACCGCAACACCGGCCAGGCCTGCATCAGCGCCAATCGCGTCTACGTGCAGGACGGCATCCATGACGCCTTCGCCGCCAAGCTGGCCCAAGCCGTCGGTGGCCTGCGCGTGGGCGACGGCTTTGAGGAGGGGGTGCAGCAAGGCCCCCTGATCGACGATGACGCCGTGGCCAAGGTTGAGGCGCATATCGCCGACGCGGTGGCCCGGGGGGCCGCCGTGGCGCAGGGCGGCGGGCGCCATGCGCGGGGCGGCCGTTTCTTCCAGCCCACCGTGCTGACCGGTGTCACCGCCGACATGCGCATCTGCCGGGAGGAGACGTTCGGGCCGGTGGCCCCCCTGATCCGCTTCACCGACGAGGCGGAGGCCATCCACCTGGCCAATGATACGGAGTTCGGCCTGGCCGCCTATCTGTTCGCCTCGGATGCCGAGCGCATCTGGCGGGTGGCGGCGGCGCTGGAGAGCGGCATGGTCGGCATCAACACCGGCTTGATCTCCAACGAAGTCGCCCCCTTCGGCGGGGTCAAGCAGTCCGGCCTGGGCCGCGAGGGCTCCATCTACGGCATCGATGAATACCTTGAACTGAAATACCTCGCCTGGGACGGCGCGCGCGGCGCCGTCTGAGCAGCAACGCAGAAGAAGGAATCAAGCTATGGCCGGCTATCGCCGTGACGAGGCGCGCGACTGGGCGCGTGAAGCCCTGGTGGGCGTGATCAACTGCACCATCCCCTCCTTCACCTCGGACCTGACCCGTCTCAACGAGGCGGCCATCCGCCACGACACCCGCCTGGCCATCGAGCATGGGTTCATGGGCACGCTGGGCGTGTCGGAGGTGTCGATCACCCTGCCGGAGTACCTGGAGTTCCTGCGCGTCATCAAGGATGAGGCCGGCGACCGCCTGGTGGTGACCCACCACGCCAGTTGGAACAACCTGGAACAGAACATCGAGGCCGTCCGGGGGGCGGAGGCGGCGGGCGCCGAGTTCGTGCTGCTGTCCTATCCGCCCAACTTCTATCCGCAGAGCGAGCAGGACATCTACGACTATACCAAGGCGATGTGTGACGCGACCAACCTGGCGGTCATGCTGTTTCCCATGTTCCTCTGGGGCTTCTCCAGCCGTATCCACCCGTCCGACATTCCGGCCAGCCTGATCCGGCGCCTGATCGACGACTGTCCCAACATCGCCGCCATCAAGGCCGAGGGCGGCTTCCCCTCCATCCAGAGCGTGATCGAGTGCGACCGCCTGTTCGGCAAGGAGGTGGTGATTTCCATGCCCATCGAGGGCGAACTGATCCCGCTCAGCCAGATCATGCCCATCCAGCTGTCGGCCACCAGCGATCACGAATACTACGGCCCCTTGATCCCCCGCGTGTTCAACCTGCTGCGGCAGGGCAAGTTCGATGAGGCGACGGCTATCTATTGGCAGATGCACCCCGCCCGCAAGATCAAGAGCGCGTTGGCGGCGCAGATGCACGGTGGCAACTTCATCAACCGCCAGGCCTGGAAGTTCCAGGGCTGGTTGCAGGGCTATAACGGCGGGCCGCTCCGCATGCCGACCCAGCGCATCCACGATCCGCAGATGATCGCGCTGCGCAAGGGCCTGATCGATGCCGGGCTGACGCCCAGCATGGATCCGCTGCGCGACTTCTTCGTGGGCAGGAACCCTGCGTGAGGGGCCATTTTTAATGATGGGCGCGGCCGGGGGCGAGTTCTGGTTCCCGGCCGGCCTGGCCAGGCGGCCGTCGATCGATGATCGCGTGGGCGTAAGATTGAACGCCGAAGGTACCAACCGGCGCCGCTATGCTCCGATGGCTTTCGCAGCATGGCCATCCGTGTCCACCGCGGCGCCCGCCCCGTTCACCGCGGGAACCACTCGACATGGGTTTCGGCGGTACGCCCATAATAGACCACTCGGCGCCCTGGGAACGAAACGAGATAGCCGGCACAGCCCACGGCCTTCGCCTTTTCACAAAAGGCGGCATAACTGTAGCTGGAATCATTGGCTTGCGCCCAGCCAACCAGTGTCTCCATTCCCGGTCCATCGAACGCCGCAGCGACCGGCCCGTCGGAATGGGGCAAGGCAAGTTCGATATTGTCGCCATCCGGATGATAGTAGATTTGGCTGTTGCGGCGATAATCGACCGAATAGCCCTCGAAGCCTGCTTCGAGAAGCCGTCCAATGATTTCGGGGAAACTGAGGCTGCCATCATGCGCGGCCTTCAGACAGTTTTCGGCAATGGCGGTCCGTTCCGCGTTCATGCGCAGTTCCTTTCTTCAACGATCACCTTCGGGAGAGTCGAGGTCAATCGACGGGCGTGGCCGTCAGTCCGTGCTTTTCGATAAGCGCCTGTAGCAGCGCCCGCAGTTGCGCATGCTTTTCAGGGGGTAGGACCGAAAAGAACGCCATGTCATTGCCGTCAGCAAGGGTCGCCAGGATCGGGACCTTTTGCGAACCCGCCGCCGAAAGCGACAGGCTGTGGCCACGCCTGTCATCGTGATTTTCCGTGCGTTCGACCAGACCCTTTTCGAGCAAGCGCTCGGCGAGCTTGCTAATCGCCCCCTTGGTCATGCCCATCTTCCGCGCCAGAGCCGAAGGCGCGATCGCGCCACCGCCGTAAAGCGAGCGCAGCATAACCCATTCGGCCACCGTAACGCCCTCCCCAGCCACATTCCGCGCGAACTCGTGCGACACGGCGTTCGACACCATTCGAAGAAGGTAGCCTGTATGGGCGGTTAGATCAGAGACGGTGGACATCGGCGCTCCATATTGTTGACTAGGAAACTACCATGACGTGATTTCATGGTCAACCTTGGAATACGCTGTGGACAGACGGTTAGGGTTTCAGCGCCGTCATATCCATAAGTGCGGGCGAAGATCGCTTCGCCGCCGCCCCGGCGCGGCCTTCCCGCGCACCAGGTGGCCCTGGGGGGCGAAGGCCTGGATCTGATGGACGCCGCTGGCCAGACGTTCCACCTTGCGGCCCGAGGCGTCGTGGGCGAAGCGCGCCATGGCCCTGCCGTCCAGCCCCACCGCCGCTGGTGGGACATTTGGCCGGGAGGGGCCGCTTATCGGCGTCAGCCTGGGAGCTGCGCCTCTTTGCGACAGGCGTTGGAGATGAGGTCGAGCTTGGGGGCGAGTTCGGGCGGCACTCCCGTCTGGCCCTGAGCCTCCAGGTCCACCAGATGCTTGACTTCGTCATCGCTCAGGGCGGCGCCCAGCTTGGCGGTTGTGCAACCGCAATAGGCCTGGACCTGGGGCTCGCTGATCCCCGGTGCGGCGCGTGCCGCCTTGACGCACTGTTCCGTCATCCCGCCAGCCATGTTCTTGCGCAAGGTGGCGACATCGGGATGACTGCTTTTGATGAAGGTGTATCCAAAACAGATCACGCCGCCGGCCAGGATGGCGACACCAATCAACACCACCTTCGATGTTATATTGGCTTTCCTTTTGTTAAAATGGGAGCAATCGTTTTGCGCAATCTGCTTGAGCCCATTTTCTTATTGTCGCTGTCAATACGCCGGTCCCAGGCGGACCAGTGCCTTCTTTCCGCCGCTGTAAGCGAAGTGCCAGTCCTGCCAGCCGTTGATGGGGGTATCGGTAACGCAGACGATGGATACGCCCGCGTCTGGATGGGGGGTCAGGTAGTAGAAGGAAAATCCCGGATCTGGGCTTAAAACCCCCAGTATTGATCCATTCCGGGCGATAAGCATCAACCGCGTTGGCAGCTTGGCGCCGTCGTCTTTCACCAAAACATAGAGGACGCCTTTTGCGGCCATGGCGCTGTCCACGCCAGGCACTTTGAGGGAAAGCGTCTTGCCGTCATCGGGCGTCCAGGTGACCTCTTGTCCGGTCACAACTGATACGTTGCCGCTTTGTGCTGTCACACTCATAGGGATTCCTTAAAGTACCGGTGTTCCTCAAAATATTGGATTTTCGCCGACGACCCTCAGATAATCCATCCTATCCCCCGGCGGCACATTCATTTGCAGCTGTGAGCCACCGCCCGGTAGATAGCTGCTGGTTGCCTCGTCGATCTGAGGGCCGACGGGGCCGACCTTGACGGGCAGGGGCTTGGTTACTTCGTACGTCACCACGCGGTCCACATCCGGCTTCCACGCCTGTTTCACCGCCAGATCATTGCGTACATAATTCACGTCTGGGATGTCGTCGTAGGTGCCGAAGGCGCCAGGCCGGCTGCTGGTCTGGCCGGGACTCATGGCCATGTTGAAGCGCGTGCCCGGCGTCAGCGTGGCATCCGTCGGCACGTATCCTTCCGGCCATGGCGACTGGTTGGCGACTAAGTTCTTGTAGGATGCCGCCGCCTCGGTGGAATTGGCGAAATTTCCCCTCTGCGCCTTCTGGAATTCGTTCCAGGTGTTGCACGCCAACCCCATCGGGTCCACCCACTGCACCGGGTTGGGGGCATAGGCGGCGATGTTGCTGCCGCCTCTCAGCCGGATGGGATCCTGGGAGATGAAGCAGCCTTCCGCCGGGGCATAGTAGCGGTGGCGGTTGTAGTGGAGGCCGGTTTCGGGGTCGTGGTACTGGCCCTGGAAACGCAGGGGGTTGGGGATGGTGACGACGGTCTGGCGGGCTAGGGCGCCCCAGGCCTTGTAATCGGCGGCCCACACCACCTGGCCATTATCGTTGGTCAGCTCCTGGGGGGTGCCCAGATGGTCCAGATGGTAGTGGTAGGCTTGGGCGGGCTGTTCCGGCTCCGCCCGGCGCAACTGGGCCAGGGGGCGGAAGGTGCCGGGCTCATAGACATAGACGGTGGCCAGGGGATCGGCGGGCGCCGGTGCGGCCTCATCCGCCTTGACCTCGACCGGTAGGCTCTCGGCCAGCAGGACGTTGCCATCCCACAGGAAGGCGGTGCGCTGGGTGGCAGCGGATGCGGGGGTGCCGGCATCGTTGGCCGGGACGGGGGCCGTATGGGCGCTTTCCTTCCACACCCGGCGGCCGAAAGCATCATAGCCGAAGCGGGTGAGGGTGGCTCCCCGGCGGCCGGTCTCCTCCACCGCCAGCAGGCGGTTGCCGGCGTCGTAGCGGTAATCCACGGTCACGGCGCCGCCGGCGGCGCGCCATTCCTTCACCCGGTTGCCCCAGGCGTCGTACTCGAACTTGGCGTCGCCGTGCACCAGCAGGCGGTCGCCGCGCGCCTCGCCGCCCCAGAAGGCGGCGTCGGGGCCGGAGGCGAGGATGTTGCCGGCGGGGTCGGTGACGAAGCTTTCAGGGGTGGTGCCCTCCACCGCCAGCAGGCGGTCACAGGCGTCGTAGCGGTAGCGCTTGACGCCGCGCCGCGCGTCCTCAAGGACCGTCAGGGTGTCGGCGCCGTCGTAGCCGTAGCCGCGGGCGTAGATCGCCTCGCCGCCTGCCGCCCCACCATTGGCCCGCCGCCGGCCTTCCTGGCGCACCAGGCGGCCCTGGGGATCGAAGGCCTGGATCTGGTGGACGCCGCCGGCCAGGCGTTCCACCTCACGGCCCGAGGCGTCGTGGGCGAAGCGCGCCAGGGCCTTGCCGTCCAGCCCCACCGCTACTGGCAGGTTGTCCGGGCCCCAGGCGATTTCCAGCCGCCGGCCATCGGGCAGGACGGTGGCCACCCGCCGGCCGCGCGCGTCGCGCTGGAAGCGGATTTCCCGGTCGCCCTGCCGCTCCAGCGTCGGCCGCCCGGCGGCGTCATAGGCGAAGGCGACCCGCGTGTCCGGCGTCTCCGCCGACAGCAACCGTCCCGCGATGTCATAGCTGAAGCGATGGCTCCGCCCATCGGCATAGAGGGTTTCCAACGGCCGGCCGGCCGGGTCGCGGCTGAAGCGCGTCATGCGGCCCTGGTCCACCGTGGCGGCCACGAAGCCGCCGGGGTCGCGGTGATAGTCCAGCCGCCGGCCGTCGAAGCCCGTCTCCCCCACCAGGCGTCCGGCCAGGTCGTAATCCAGCCGATACTGTTCCCCCTTCTGGTTGAACAGGCTCACCAAGTTCAGTTCGCTATCGTAACGGTAGTGGAAGCCGCTACCGTCGGCGGCGATGCGCTCCAGGGGATAGGGCAGGCCGTCATAGCGCCAGCGGGTCACTCGGCCCAGCGGGTCACGGTGCAGGGTGACGTGGTCCTCGGCATCGAACTCCAGCGTGACCGTGCCGCCGTCGGGCCGGTGGACGGTGGTGATGTTGCCGTTGGCGTCGCGGTCCACCCGCAAGGGCGCGTCCCCGCCCCGGCGCATCTCCACCACCCGGCCCAGCGCGTCGTGGACATAGCGGCGACGGTCGGCCTTGGCGGTTCCCTCCGCCAGCAAATCGCCCTGGGGCGACCAGGTGTACCGCGCCGCCAGGCCCAGGGGGTCCTGGATGGCCAGCGGCATGCCCCGGCTGTCACGGGTGTATCGCGTGGCGCAACCCAGCGGGTCGGTATAGGTGGTCAGGTTGCCGCGCGCGTCATAGGCGAAGCGCTCCACCGTGCCGTCGGGCCGCGTCACCTGGAGGGGACGTCCCAGGCCGGGTCGTGTCAGGTCGGGCCGGGTGGCGTCGTCGCCGTAGGCCAGGCGGGTGATGGCGCCGTCCGCCGCCACCCGTTCCACCAGGCGGCCCAGATCGTCATAGGTCAGTTGCAGGGTGCCGCCGTCCGGCCCGATCAGGGCCAGCAGGTTGCCGGCGGGGTCATAGCGATGGCGGGTGACGCCCCCCAGGGGGTTCACCTCCTCCTCCACCAGGCCCAGCTTGTTCCAGCGATAGCGGGTAACGGCGCCCAGGCCGTTGGTCACCACGGTGGTGTGGGCCTGGATGTCGTAGACCATCTGGGCGCGGTACAGGCCGGCCTCGCCGGAAAGATGCACGCCCCAGGTGTCGACGCAGCGGGCGTCACGCCCCCTGGCCACGTCGTCCCAGACGAACTGGAAGCGCAGGCCACCGCGCCGCGTCTCCTCCACCAGCAGGTGGTTATCGTAGCGGTAGTGCCAGGCGTTGCCGCGCGCGTCGCGCGCCTCCACCAGGTCGCCGGCGGCGTCATAGACATAGCTGACCAGGCGCAGGGGCCGGTCGGCGCCGGCGGGGTCGGGGCCGTCCACGGCGATGATGCGGCCCACCTCATCCGTGGTGACGGCGAAGGCGCGGCCGGCGCTGTCCTGAATGCCGGTCAGGCGGCCGCCGGGGCCGCGATGCAGGACGATGGCGTTGTCGTTGGGGTCGACGACCTGGACCAGATGGCGCAGGCCGGTCTGACCGTCCCGGTCGCCGAAGACGTAGGCGATGCCGGTGTATGTCGCCAGCCAGTAGCGCCGGCCGTCGGTGTGCAGGATCAGCCGCTCCACCACGTTCAGGCTGGGGCGGCCGGGGGCGGGGTCGGTGAAGAAGGCCAGGCGCCCGTCGGCCAGGCGGGCGGCCCAGCCGCCGCCGTCGATCCAGCGGTACAGCGCCATGTCGTGGGGATGATGCCAGCCCGAGCCCAGTTCGCCCTTGTGGGTGGAACTGGACATCCAGATGCGCGACCAGGTGAACGGCAGGGGGCCGGCCACGTCGAAATCCCGGGCCTCGGTGAACAGCTCGCCCGTGGCCACGTCCACCGGGTGGCCAGCGGTATAGCGGCCGGCCAGCTTTCCGCCACCATAACCGCCGACCGCGCCGCCGACGGCTTCGCCGATGATGCGGCCGCGCTCCCCGCCCACGGCCTGCCCGACGGCGCCGCCCACCTTGGCGCCGGCGGCCCCCAGCGCCATGCTGGCGACGGTGCTTTCGCCGAAGGCCATCAGGCCGCACAAGCCCTCCGCCAGGAAGGCGCCGGCGGCGCCGGCGCCCAGCGCCAGCACCGTTCCCCCGATCATCAGGTATTCGGCCATGGTGTTGGCCCAGTCCGGCACCTCGCCATGGATGGTCATGTAGGTGCCGGGGTCCCGCCCGATGAAGACATCGTGCGAGCCGTCCATGATGGATCCATCGCATTCCAGCTTGTCGCCGATGCGGGCGGCGGGCTTGCCGTTGATGAAGACGGTCTTGCTGCCCTGGGCGATGTGCTGGGGCGGCGGCCCGTCGCGTGAGCAGGCGGCCGCGTCCTGGATGGCGCGGGCGGCGGGCTTGTCGTTGATCAGCACGTTGTCGGAGCAGTCGGGCGCGATCTCCCCCGCCTTGCTGGCGAAGGTGCTGCCCAGCGCCTCGCCCAGCAGGGCGCCGCCGCCGGTGGCGGCCATGGCCCCGCCCACCGCCGCGATGACGCCGAGGGCGGCCCCGCCCGTGCCCACCACGGCGATGACCGCCAGGGCGGCCCCCAGGCCGATGGCCGCCCCCACCAGGAAGCCGCCCAGGGCGCTGGTGTGCTGAATGGGGTCCTCCAGCCGGGCAGCCCCGTATTGCGGCGCGCCACCGTCCATCGTCAGGCCCCGGCGGCGCCGGCGCCGGCGGGGGCCGGCCAGGCGAAGCTGTTCAGGATCTGCATGAACTGCGCGTCGGCGTCCGCGAACTCCGTCAGTCGGGCGGTGTTGACGATGGTGATGCAGCGGCCATCGGGCAGCAGGCTGTAGATCTGCCGCTGTTTGATGGGGCCGGCGCCGGCGTCCCACTGGAACACCAGTTCCACCGCCGCCCGGCCGGCCAGCATGACGTCCTGCCGGGTGATCAGCTGGAAGCTGCGCGCCCGGGCGATCAGGTCCTTCAGCTGCCGGTTGACGTAGCCGCCCAACGTCTCTTCCGCCTGCGGCCGGTCATAGGCCACCATGATGTTGGGCACCACCGGGCTGCCGCTCGGCGGCGCCGACCAGGCGATCATGGAGCGGTCGATCCAGCTGTCGGGTAGCAGGATGGAGAAGTCGGCGGTGCGGCAGGTTTGCGGCATGGCGGGTTCCTTCAGATCTGGCCCAGGATGCGGGCGACGGCCACGGCGCTGTCGGCGTCCGTGCCGCCGGTGCTGGGCAGGCCGGCGGCGGTTTGTTGGCCCAGGCCGGTCTGGCCCAGGGGGGACGTCTGGCCCAGCCCGGCGGTCTGGGCCAAGGCGGTGGTTTGCGGCGCACCGGAGTAGGACGGGGTGGACCAGGAGGCCGTGCCGACCGAGGGCGCGGTTACGGCAGGGGCGCTCAAGGACTGTGACGAGAGGGCCGATGACGAGAAGGAGGGCGCGCCGACGGACGGTGTGCTGATGGACGCGGCGGAGGGCAGGCCTGTGTTCATCCCGGCGGCGGAAGCGACGCTGGACAGGCCCGGCGCGGTTGAGACGCCGGGCACGCCGGACGCGCCCTGTAGAGACGCGCCCTGCAGACCGGCCGCCGTGGGCAGGCTGGACGCATCGGGAAGGGCGGGGCTCGTCAAGGACGGGTTGCCCAAGGCGGATGTCCCGAGGGACGGTGAGCCCAGAGACTGACCCAGCGCACCGCTTGTTGTGCCACCGCCATTGCCGCCCAGCAGCTGGGACGCCTGCGCCGCCGTGCCCAGGGGAGAGGCGATGGAGGAGGGCAGGGCGGGTGCGGCGGCGTTGGCTAACGCGCCCAGATTGCCGGCGGATCCCATGCTGGCGGATCCCAATTCGGCGGACCCGAGCCCGGCGGGGGCCGACGACAGCGACAGGGGCGTATAGGGCTGGATGCCGAGGCTGCTGCCGATGGCGCCGGGCTGGATCAGGCTGGAAAGAACGGTCATCGGGAACCCTCCCGTGATTAAGGACGATGGCGGTTGCGATGGGTGCTGGGCGGGGTCAGCCGGAACAGTTCAGCCAGATCTTCTGGCCATCCTGGCTGATGCCATCCTTGTCCAGCACCACGGTGCTGCCGTTGGTGGACAGGATGATGTTGTCCTTGGTCAGTTGCAGGTGGCTGCCGCCCACCTGCAGCACCAGCAGTTCCCCGGCGGTGATCACCAGGTTCTTGCCCACGCTTTCGAACATGTTGTTCTGGACGACCATGGAGAGGTCTTTCTGGGAGTGGAAGGCGATCTCCTCTGAGCCTGCCTTGTCCTCCAGGGTGAAGAGGTTGAAGCCACCGCCGCCGGGGCTGCTGGCGGTGCGGAAGGTGGTCTGGGTCTGCTGGGCGGGGAGGCCCAGGGGGGCGGTGGTCTCTGAATTGGGGACGGAGCCCAGGATGACGGGGCGGTCCGGGTTGCCTTCCAGGAAGGCGACGACGACCTCCATGCCCATGCGGGGGATGGTCTGGGCGCCGAAGCCGCGGCCGGCCCATCCCTGGGCGACGCGGACCCAGCATGAGCTGGCCTCGTTGGACTGGCCGCGGCGGTCCCAGAAGAACTGGACCTTCACCCGGCCGTGCTTGTCTGTGTAGATCTCCTGGCCCTTGGGTCCCACGACGACGGCCGTCTGCAGGCCGGCGATGGCGGGGCGGGTGGCGGCGCGCTGGGGCACGTAGGGGGTGGCGGCGGGCAGGCAGCTGAAGCGGTTGGTGTAGCCGGAATGGCCGGCCCCCGCGCTTTCATAACTGAGGTCGCTGGCGCGGTGGGTGATGCTCAGCACCACATAGGCGCCGTTCTCCGCCGCCACGGGATGGTCGGTCAGCTGGAAGCGTCCGCAGGGGGCCATGGATCGGCAATCGCCGGCGGCCTGCACGGTCTCACGCCCGACCTCTTCGGCCTGCATGGCGAGCTTGGCCCGTCGCTGGCCGTCGCCGGCGGTGTCGTGCAGGCCGGGATAGTCGAAATGCTCGTGCTCGGGGTCCTGGCTGTAGGTGGAGACGGTGGGGACGGTCTGCTTCAGGTCCAGCTTGCTGGTCTGGAAGTTGTAGTCGCCCATGGCCCAGGCGCTGGCCTGGTAGGCGTGGCTGCGGTGCCATTCGGTGATGTGGTTGCTGTGGGCGGAGGTGGCGCTGAAGGGGATCAGGGGCTCATCGCCCGTCTGGTAGGCGGAGGTCTGGGAGCCGAGGACGAAGGTGTGCTTCCCCGGCTCGTGACGGAAGAAGTAATAGAGGCCGTCCTCCTCCATCAGGCGGGAGACGAAGTTGAAGTCGGTCTCGCGATACTGCACGCAATATTCGCGCGCCGGCGGGGCGGAGACACCGGAGAAGTCGTACTGGGTGACGCCCAGTTCCGCGAAGATGGTCTCCAGGATGTCCAGGGTGGTCTTGTTCTGGAAGATGCGGCAATCGCTGGTGCGGGTCAGGAACCACAGGCGGGGCACGATGCGTAGGGTGTAGTGGCGCTGTCCGCGCGAGGCGGCATGGCCGCCGGTGAGGGAGGCGACGACGCCGTTGAAGGTGCGGTAGACGCCGTCCTCCAGGCGCAGCTTGAGGTCCACGCTCTGCGCGATCAGCGCGGCGGGGTCCAGGTTGTCGTCCATGGCGCGCACGGTGGCCCGGAACTCGAAGGGCACCGAGACACCCTCCATCCCCTCCAGCGCCTCCAGCAGCAGCTGGTCGGGGCCCAGGGGGCTGTCCAGCCCCAATAACCGGTCCGCTTGGGTGTAACCGTCCATCGCTCTTTCCTCCCACCTCAATGCTTGCCCGGCGGCGGCCATTTGCCCTCCGCCTTCAGGGCGCGCACCTGGGCCACGTTGGGCGGTGGCCAGGGATAGCCGGCGGCCTTAAGTCTTCCGATCACTTGGGGCAGGGCTTCGCCATCGGGGTTGTTGGGCAGGATACGGGAGGCGGTGGCAAAATCGGCCACGGTCATGCCGCCGGCGTCCGCCCAAAACGACGCGCCATGGTCCAACAGGAAAGCCACCGTTCGCCAATGGTCTGTGCCTGCGGCAGTTAGCAAAGGAGTGTTGCCCAGCTCATCGGCCTTACTGATGTCCGCTCCAGCGTCCAGTAAAGCCTGTGCCACGGGGACATCGCCCATCAAGCCGGCGACATAGAGCGGCGTCTGGTCATCCAGCGTGGCATTGGGATCGGCGCCGGCGGCCAACAACAGTTTGACCATGGGAAGGTCGTGAATCCCAGCGGCTGTGTGCAGTGGCGCTAACCCCGGCGCGCCGTTGGGATTAGCGCCGGCTTTCAGAAGAGCTTGCGCCATGGCTTGGTCATGTCGCTCGACCGCCATCATCAGGCCGGTGACGCCATCCCTGCCGACCGTGTTCACACCGCCCGGTGCGTCACGAGCGGCCGCCAGAGCGGCATCGACCTTGCCGGCGGCAATGGCTTCAGCGAAGCGCCGGGCCGCTGGGTCGCTGAAACGGTCCGGAAAGAAGACCAAGGGGTTCGTCGCCATCGTCCCACCGTGAGAGGGGTTCAAGAAAAAAAGAGTGCCTCGGGCGGCGAGGGCAACGCCAAGGACGCATGCCACCAGAACTGGCCAAGACGATCGTTTCATAAACAGCCACATTCCTGTCGTTTCGCATCGAGGCCCCGGATGACATAGTCCATGCCATGGGCGGCCTTGGGATTGTTCCGGGCGAAGAAACCCGCACCCGGTGGCGGCACATTGGGCAGTTCATGCCGGGTGCCGTAGGCTCGGGGAAGGATCGGGTCGCCCTTGGCCTCTCGGCTGAGGGTGTAACTGGCCAAGGGGACACCCGCCATTGGCTCTGCCACGATTGCGCCGGCCGTGATTCCGCTCAAAGCCGCCTCACGATGGTCCTGAATGCCGGACAACGGATCACCATCGTTGTAATAGGCATCCACAGGGGCCGCCGGTGATGGGTAGCCGCCCACCGTGCGTGCGCTCAAGCCAGCGGAATTGAAGGTGACTGCAGGTTTGCCAGTGATGACGGATGCGGCGGACGCCATACCACCGCCCAGGGAGTGACCAGTAAAGGAGACCTTACCGCCTGAGGTGCGATCAACTTTCTTAGCCAGATAAGTGGCTTGGTCATATTCTTTTGACTGTTCCCCAAGGCCCTGTTGGAAGTTGTTTTTCCAGTCTTCCAAAGTCTGCGTACCACGGTAGGCGACGGTGTAATGTGTGCCATCGGCCCCGTCTTTGGCGAAAATCTGGGCGCGGAATGTGGTGTTGGTGGGTGAAAGGTCGGCCTTTCCGACGCCGAGTTTCGCCAACTCCGCCTTGCCCTGCGGTGTGTCCGGGTCGAGCATGCGGTATCCGGGCGGCATGGTCGGATCGCTGCCGTAGGTGTGGTTCGCCAGTATGGCATTGTCGCGGGCGTTGGCCAGGGCGGCGCAGTTGGCAAGGCGGGCGGCGGTGGCGGGGTTGGACACCTCGGACTGCGCGTCCTGCGGCTCCTTCATGTTCAGCCAGATTTTGCCGCCGTTGTAGCGGATGCCGTCCTTGTCCAACACGGCGACGCTGCCGTTGCTGGACAGGATGACGTGCTCCGGCGTCAACTGCACGGTGCTGTTGCCCACCTTGAGCGCGATCAGCTGCCGCGCCTGCCGCACCGATGCCTTGGTCACCGTCTCGAACGCGTTGTTCTGGACGACCATGGAGAGGTCTTTCTGGGAGTGGAAGGCGATCTCCTCTGAGCCTGCCTTGTCCTCCAGGGTGAAGAGGTTGAAGCCACCGCCGCCGGGGCTGCTGGCGGTGCGGAAGGTTGTCTGGGTCTGCTGGGCGGGGAGGCCCAGGGGGGCGGTGGTCTCTGAATTGGGGACGGAGCCCAGGATGACGGGGCGGTCCGGGTTGCCTTCCAGGAAGGCGACGACGACCTCCATGCCCATGCGGGGGATGGTCTGGGCGCCGAAGCCGCGGCCGGCCCATCCCTGGGCGACGCGGACCCAGCATGAGCTGGCCTCGTTGGACTGGCCGCGGCGGTCCCAGAAGAACTGGACCTTCACCCGGCCGTGCTTGTCTGTGTAGATCTCCTGGCCCTTGGGTCCCACGACGACGGCCGTCTGCAGGCCGGCGATGGCGGGGCGGGTGGCGGTGCGCTGGGGCACGTAGGGGGTGGCGGCGGGCAGGCAGCTGAAGCGGTTGGTGTAGCCGGAATGGCCGGCCCCCGCGCTTTCATAACTGAGGTCGCTGGCGCGGTGGGTGATGCTCAGCACCACATAGGCGCCGTTCTCCGCCGCCACGGGATGGTCGGTCAGCTGGAAGCGTCCGCAAGGGGCCATGGATCGGCAATCGCCGGCGGCCTGCACGGTCTCACGCCCGACCTCCTCGGCCTGCATGGCGAGCTTGGCCCGTCGCTGGCCGTCGCCGGCGGTGTCGTGCAGGCCGGGATAGTCGAAATGCTCGTGCTCGGGGTCCTGGCTGTAGGTGGAGACGGTGGGGACGGTCTGCTTCAGGTCCAGCTTGCTGGTCTGGAAGTTGTAGTCGCCCATGGCCCAGGCGCTGGCCTGGTAGGCGTGGCTGCGGTGCCATTCGGTGATGTGGTTGCTGTGGGCGGAGGCGGCGCTGAAGGGGATCAGGGGCTCATCGCCCGTCTGGTAGGCGGAGGTCTGGGAGCCGAGGACGAAGGTGTGCTTCCCCGGCTCGTGACGGAAGAAGTAATAGAGGCCGTCCTCCTCCATCAGGCGGGAGACGAAGTTGAAGTCGGTCTCGCGATACTGCACGCAATATTCGCGCGCCGGCGGGGCGGAGACACCGGAGAAGTCGTACTGGGTGACGCCCAGTTCCGCGAAGATGGTCTCCAGGATGTCCAGGGTGGTCTTGTTCTGGAAGATGCGGCAATCGCTGGTGCGGGTCAGGAACCACAGGCGGGGCACGATGCGCAGGGTGTAGTGGCGCTGCCCGCGCGAGGCGGCATGGCCGCCGGTGAGGGAGGCGACGACGCCGTTGAAGGTGCGGTAGACGCCGTCCTCCAGGCGCAGCTTGAGGTCCACGCTCTGCGCGATCAGCGCGGCGGGGTCCAGGTTGTCGTCCATGGCGCGCACGGTGGCCCGGAACTCGAAGGGCACCGAGACACCCTCCATCCCCTCCAGCGCCTCCAGCAGCAGCTGGTCGGGCCCCAGGGGGCTGTCCATCCCCAATAACCGGTCCGCTTGGGTGTAACCGTCCATCAGCTCCTCGTATGCCCGGCGGACAAGTGCGCGCCGAACGTCCTCAGCCACAGCGGGTTTCGGCGACACCGTCTATGGCGGCCCCACCTGAATGTTCTGCTTCCTTGGCATGCTTTCAAAACGGTGCCGCCGCTCTTTAGTAACCTCACCGCGACAGAGAACTATGGGCCGTGGGTGGGGCGTCAAGGGTGTCCGCCGTCCCGCCATCTTTGGTGTGGTAAATGTGGCAATAAATTGGACGGCATTTATTTTTAATGATGGATTAACAGTCGGATCTTTCATGTTAATATGCCCTTAAAATTCCACGTCTATTACATAATTATGGAAATTATATTATATTCTGTTCAGAATTAAGGTATAAATATCTATCACCTATTGAGTACATTCTTACGGTATAAACTGGAGACGCCTTTCTGTCCTGATGGTAGCCGGGCTTGTCAGGCCGCCTGGCGTGAATATGGATAAATTCCAATAAAAACAATCATTTATCCATATAATCCCGAACGTGTTAACACGTTATTGGGGTGGGCCGAACATGCCAAAGCTGGCTTTCGCGACGCCGGGCCCTGTTTTGCTTGTGGGTATAAGGCCTCGGCCCTGCAGTCATATATCCCCTTCAGCTAGGCCGTTCCAGGATATATGGCATTATGATGGCTAGGGTTGGTTTATTAAATGAATTCCGAGGGTTGCTTGCGCCATGAAATGTCGGAATTTTATTTGGACCACACTTTAAAGATATGCCATACGACTGATTTTCGTCGTGTTTAATCCGCCAGTCTACCTCTTATTGGATAAGACGATGAGAATCGATTCTGAGGACTCGACGGAACTATCGTCCGAATTATATCAACGTGCGCTGTTTGGTAATTTTATCGTTAAAAGATTGGACGCCTGACCGACCTCTCGCATGACGTCGGTTCGAGGGTGCCCTTGCCCAGCGAGGATCAGATGGCCCTTGTCTTGCGGGTCCTTGTGGCCGGTGACTGTTCGATATCCGAAGGTGAAACCCGTGTCTGCGCCGGCAGCAGTTTCACCATAGGCCGTGGTGTGGAAAACGACTGGGTGGTCATCGACCCCCAACGCCACCTTTCCAAGCAGCATTGCCGGATAGAGCTGCGTGGGCAGACTTATTTCGTCATCGATACCAGTACCAACGGCGTCTATGTCGGCGGGGCGGCCACGCCGCTGGGCCGAGGCAACGCCCAGCCCGTCAATGACGGGGATGTGATCAACCTTGGGCCCTGCACCCTGCGCTTGGAAATCGAGGAGCAGGTGCCCGCGACGCTAGGGGGTGGGCAGGACGGTGTGGCCTCCATTGCTACTCCGCTGACCGGCGGCACGCTGTCCGATCCCGAGATTGATTACACTCTGGCTGGTCTAAATGGGGATGGTCCGAACGGAGGGGGCCTGAACGGCCGCACCGGCTATGGCGCTTCCTTGACGCAGGTTCTGGCTGGCGACAGCGTCGGCGAATTGCAGCTGACCGACATGTTGGGCGAGCGGGAAGGGGAGGTGGAACCCGCCTTTGGCGGCGTCCTCGCCTTGGCCCCGTCCCTGGCGGCGGCGCATACCGGCACCGGCGCCTATTTCGAGGCGCCGGAGGTCAAGCATCCCGTCATTCCCGTCGATTGGCAGGCGGAAGCGGGGGACGGCGCCGTCTCCCCGCAGGATGAACTGGGGTCGGTCTCCACCGCCGCCCAACTGATGACCGAGGCGTTCACCGGGGCCCGCGACGGCCGGGCCATGGCCCGCCTCACGGGGGCCGCGTCGGCAGCGGTCAACGGCGGCGCCACCATCCTGCCCATCAATCCGCCCACCGTCCAGGCACGGCCCCAGCCGGCCCCAGCTCCGGTCGCGGGCGCGGTCAATGCGGCCACCGTCGCCATGCCGGCGCCTGCCCCGGTCATCCCCCAACCCGCGCCGGCGGCGCAGGCCGTTGCACCCCAGCCCGTCGCGCCGGCACCGGCCGCGGCGGCCCCAACTCCGGCGGCCGCCCAGATTCCCACCGATGTGTTCGAGGCGTTCCTGGCCGGCGTGGGCCTGCCGCTGGACGCGGTGGACACGGCCGACGCCCCGGCGCTGATGCACAAGATGGGCGTTGCGTTGCGTGAGGCCGTCGGCGGCTTGCGCGAGCTGCTGGAGCTGCGGGCCTTCCTGAAGTCCGAGTTCCGCATCGAGCACACGCTGTTGCGCGCCAAGGAGAACAACCCGCTGAAGTTCTCCGCCAACCTGGAGGGCACGCTGGCCGTGCTGATCGGCCGGCGGGTCATGGGCTTCATGGACGCGCCCGAGGCCATCCGCGAAAGCCTGCGCGACATCAAGGCCCATGAGGTGGCGCTGATCGCCGGCATGAAGACGGTGGTGGGCGACGTGCTGGAGCAACTGTCGCCCGACACCATCAAGTCCGACGTCAGCACCTCCGTGCTGCCACAGGTGCACAAGGCCCGCTGCTGGGAACGGTACGAGCAGATCCACCAGCGGATGATCGGTGAACAGTCTTCGGGCCCACCGCTCGGCAGCAAGTTCTCCGCCGCCTACACCCAGCAGTTCAGGAACATCTGACCCTTCCCCGTGCCAGCTCTCCTGGGGATCGTCCCCAGCCCCGAGACCGCCCAGACCAACAGGGTATCCCAGACGATGCTTTTCCCCACGACCACCAACCGTCGCATCGCCCCCCTGGCCGCTCTTGCGGCCACCACCGTCCTGTTGCTGGCGGGATGTTCCCATGAGCCGCCCCCGCCGCCGCCGGCGCGCACCACCGTGCCGGTTTCCATCAACGTTGGCCCCGACGCCAACCCCGATACGCTGGGCCGGCCGTCGCCCATCGTCACCCGCCTTTACCAGCTGGCGTCGAAGGACAAGTTCACCATCGCCGCCCCCATCCAGCTGATCCAGCACGATGCCCAGGCGCTGGGCCCGGACCAGCTGGGCCGCGACGAGTTCGTGTTGCAGCCGGGCGACAAGCGGCAGGTGACCCTGCCGCAGAACGACAAGGTGCACTATGTTGGCATCGTCGCCGCCTACCGCGCCATCGACCAGGCCAACTGGCGGGAGATCGTCGCCCTGCCCGACACGGGTCCGGTCACGCTGAACATCACCGTTGGCGCCAACGGCCTGGTGGTGAAGCGCGATCCCGCCGTCGGCCCGGGGCCCAGCGTGGCCCAGGGCGACACGCCCCAGCGCGCCGTGGCCAAGTGAGGCCCCGGTCATGATGTCCGCCAACCGCGTGGTCTGGACCGAGGGCATGTTCCTGCGGGTCCAGCATTTCCAGCAGGCCGACCGGCATGTGGAACGTCTGCTGCATGCGCGTACCGAGCCGCTGGCCCCCTTCGCCTGGGGCCTGAGCGAGCTGACCATCAACCGGGAGCTGCTGGGCATCGGCAAGTTCGCCATCGTCTCGGCCCGGGGCATCCTGCCGGACGGCACGCCCTTCTCCATCCCGGATGAGGCGGACCACCCCCCGCCGCTGGAACTGTTCGACACCACCAAGAACTGCGTCATCTACCTGACGCTGCCCGTGCGCCAGCCCGGCGGGGCGGAGGTCGGGCTGACCAATAGCGAGGATGCCATCACCCGTTTCGTGCCGGCGCGGTACGAGGCGGAGGACGCGAACCTGGGCAGCGACCAGGCGGCCACCATGGACGTGGCGCGCCTGCGCCTGCGCCTGGCGCCGGAAACCCAGCCGCTGGCGGGCTATGAGAAGATCGCCATCGCCCGGGTGGTGGAGGTGCGGTCCGACCGGGCCGTCATCCTGGACGAACAGTTCATCGCGCCCGTCACCGCCGTCGCCTCGCAGGCGCCGCTGGCCGCATACCTGACGGAACTGCAGGCCCTGATCCAGCATCGGGCGGAGGCTCTGGCCGGGCGCCTGTCGGGTCCGTCGGCCAAAGGGGCGGCGGAGATCGCCGACTTCCTGCTGTTGCAGACGGTCAACCGGTACGAGCCGCTGCTGCGCCACTACGCGGCCACCGCCCCGATGCTGCACCCTGAGCGGTTCTACCGCCTGTGTGTGGAGATCGCGGGGGAGCTGGCGACCTTCACCACCGAGGCCAAGCGCGCCGCGATCTTCCCGGAATACCGGCACGAGGATCTGCAGAACAGCTTCCGCCCGGTCTTTTCCGACTTGCGCGCCTCCCTGAGCGCGGTGCTAGAGCAGTCGGCGGTGTCCATTCCGCTGCAGGCCCGTCGCCACGGCATCAAGGTGGGCGTCATCGTCGACCGCGCGCTGCTGTTCAACGCCACCTTCGTGTTGGCGGTGACGGCCGATATGCCGGTGGAACACCTGCGCCGCGTCTTCCCCAACCAGGTGAAGATCGGGCCGGTTGAGCAGATCGCCCAGCTGGTGAACGTGGCCCTGCCCGGCATCAACGTCCGGCCCCTGCCGGTGGCCCCCCGCCAGCTGCCCTATCGCAGCGGGCAGGTGTTCTTCGAGCTGGACCGCAGCAGCCAACATTTCAAGCAGCTTCAGAAATCCGGCGGCATCGCCCTGCACCTAGCGGGTGATTTCGCGCAGATCGAAATGGAGCTTTGGGCCATCAAGGGGGGTGCGTGATGTCCTATCCCAGCTACGGCCAGACGGCGCACGAGCCGACCATCGTCAAGCCTACGCCCGGCGGCCGCCGTCCGGCGCCGATGCAGGTGGTGGCGCCGCCCACCGACTACGCGCCGGAAGACACGGTCGATCTGACGCTGGGTGGCCTTAACCCCCTGGTGGCCGCCGCCGGCCCCATCCTGACGCTGGCCCGGCGCCTGCGCACATCCAGCGGCCAGTCCAACATCGAGGAACTGCGCGAGCGCGTCGCCGACGAGATCAGGGCCTTTGAGAAGCGCGCCCAGGCCACCGGCGTCGGCAACGAGGCGGCGCGCGCCGCCCATTACGCCCTGTGCGCCACCATCGACGACATTGTGCTGAACACCCCGTGGGGCGCCAGCAGCACCTGGGCCCGGGCCGGCATGGTCATCAGCTTCCACATCGACGTGACGGGTGGGGAACGGTTCTACGATCTGCTGAACCATCTGCTGAAGGACCCGGGCGCCAACCTGCAGGTGCTGGAGCTGATGTACCTGTGCCTGTCGCTGGGCTTCGAGGGCCGGCTGCGCATCCTGCCCCAGGGCGCGCTGGAGCATGCCCGCATCCGCGACAACCTCTACCGCACCCTGATGCAGCGGCGTGGCGACGTGGAGCGTGACCTGTCGGTGCATTGGCGCGGGGTGGAGGCGCCTTTCCGCCCGCTGCTGCCCAGCATCGAGTTCTGGACCGTCATGGCGGCCACCCTGATCCTGATCACGGTGATGGCCACCGGCTTCAGCTTCGCCCTGAACGGTAGTTCCGACGCGACGCTGGAGAAGATGGCGGGCCTGCCGCCGGTGGGGCAGCCCAGCGTCAGCATCGCCCAGCCCACGGCCCCGGTGCAACCTAAGGCCAAGGACATCGACCAGCTGCGCGCCTTCCTGGCGCCGGAGATCGCCCAGGGCCTGGTGACCGTCGTGGGGCAGGGCACCGACACCGTCGTGCGCATCCGCAACGCCGGCATGTTCGCCTCGGGCAGCAGCGAGGTGAACGACAGCTACGTGGCGTTGCTGAACCGCATCGGCGAGGCGTTGAACACCCGGCCGGGCAATGTGCTGATCACGGGGCATACCGACAATATTCCCATCCGCACCATCCGGTTCCCGTCGAACTGGCATTTGTCGCAGGCCCGGGCCGACGCCGTCGCCGCCGTCATCATCCCCCACTTGGCGGACAAATCGCGCGTCAAGGCCCAGGGCATGGCCGACACCCAGCCGATCGCCACCAACGATCAGGATGCCGGCCGCGAAGCCAACCGCCGCATCGACGTGATCCTGAGCACGCCAGCGGCGGCGGCATCGTCCGCCCCTCCCGCCACTGCCGTGACGCCTAACGAGGGAACCGCGCAATGAGCGTCCCGCCCCTGAACATGCCCGCCAGCGCCTCCTTCGCCCAGCCCCTGCTGTCCGCCCTGGCGCAGCCGTTCCGTGCCCGCTGGGTATGGTCCCTGGTGTGGGCCATCGGCTTCGCCCTGGTCATCTGGTTCTTCGGCGCCCTGGTGGCGGTGGGCACCCACCGGCCGCTGGAAAGCGACCTGGTGCGCCTGATCGCCTGCTGTGCCGTCTTCGCCACCTGGGCCGCCTTCAACCTGCAGGTCAACCTGAGGGCCCGGCAGACCGACCGGCGCATGGTCAACGACCTGACCGACGCCAGCGCCGATGAGCGCCGCCGCAGCGCCGACGTCAATTCGGCCGAGGAACTGCGCCTGCTGCGCGACCGCCTGCAGGAGGCGCTGAGCCAGCTGCGCAAGAAGTCCGGCCGCAAGGGCATGGGACGCGGCTATCTCTACCAGCTGCCCTGGTACATCATGGTCGGGCCGCCGGGCTCGGGCAAGACCTCGGCCCTGCTGACCTCCGGCCTGAACTTCCCGCTGTCCACCACCATCGGCCGCGACCCGTTGAAGGGCATCGGCGGCACCCGTAACTGCGACTGGTGGTTCACGGACGAGGCCATCCTGCTGGACACGGCCGGCCGCTACACCACCCAGGACAGCGACCCGCACCAGGACCAGGCCGCCTGGCTGGGCTTCCTGGACCTGCTGAAAAGCTATCGTCCCCGCCAGCCGGTGAACGGCGCCATCGTGGTGATGAGCCTGGCCGACCTGATGGCCCCGGACCCGACGGAGCGGCTGAATCATGCCCGCGCCATCCGCTTGCGCCTGAATGAGCTGTACGACCGCTTCGGCCTGCGCATCCCCGTCTACATGCTGTTCACCAAGGTCGATCTGGTGCCCGGCTTCGTCGAGTACTTCGACAATCTGGGCAAGTCGGAGCGTGAGCAGGTCTGGGGCATGACCTTCCCCCTGGACGATGGCGCCGCCGACAGCGCCGGGGTGGTCGACCTGTTCCCGCAGGAACTGGATGGTCTGGTCATTCGCCTGAACGAGCGGCTGCTGGAACGGGTGCAGCAGGAGGCGGACATCGAGCGCCGTGGCCTCGTGTTCAACTTCCCCAACCAGGTGGCCAGCCTCAGCGACGCCCTGCTGGAGATCCTGACGGAGATCTTCCGGTCAAGCCCCTATGAGACGCGGCCCCTGCTGCGCGGCAGCTATTTCACCAGCAGCGTCCAGGTGGGCATGCCCATCGACCGGACCATGGCCACCATCGCCGCCACCTTCGGGCTGGATCCGGTGCGCATGCCGGCCAACAATCGCCAGGGTCGCAGCTATTTCCTGACCCGGCTGTTCAATCAGGTGATCTTCGCCGAGGCGGCGGTCGTCAGCCTGAACCCCAGGGTGGAACAGCGCCGCCGGCGCCTGCGTATCGCCACCTACGCCACGGCGGCCGTCATCCTGGCCGTGCTGGCCTATGCCTGGAGCACCGGCTACCAGGAAAACAAGCGCCAGGTGGCCCTGATCGACGACGGCCTGCGCGCCTATGACAAGGCGGCGGCCGGCATCCCCAGCCAGAACGTGACGGACGAGGACCTGCCCCGGGTCGTCAAGCCGCTGAACATCCTGCGCAACCTGCCCACCGGCCTGGAAAACAACGAGGGCGTGGCCAGTCACTGGCTGACCTTTGGCCTCTACCAGGGCGACAAGCTGAAGACCGTGCACGCCGCCGTCTATGACCGGGCCCTGAACGGCCTGATGCTGCCCCGCCTGCTGGTGCGGCTGCAGAACCAGATCCGGGCGCACGGGGACGATGACGATTTCGTGGCCGGCGCGCTGAAGATCTATCTGATGCTGGGCAGCCGCGGACCCATGGACGCCGCCGCCGTGCGGCAGTGGATGGTGGCCGACTGGGCGGCGACCTGGCCGGGCGAGGCGAACAAGGGCTTGCGCGACGACCTGTCCCGCCATCTGGACGCCCTGCTGGGTGGTGGCAGCCTGACGCCCATCCCCCTGGATGCCAGCCTGATCGCCCAGTCGCGCCGCAGCCTGGAGAAGCTGGCGCCGGCGGAGCGGGTCTATGCCCTGGTGCGCCAGCATGAGGGGGTCAGCCAGTTGCCGCAGTGGCGCCCCGTCGACCATGCCGGCGCCACGGCCGACCATGTCTTCACCCGCATCTCCGGCAAGCCGCTGACCGAGGGCATCCCCGGCCTGTACACGCCTGAGGGCTACAAGGCCTTCCTGCCGGCGCTGTCGGCGGTCATCACCGAGGTGCAGGGGCAAAGCTGGGTCATGGGTGACAAGCCCGCCGCCGGCACCGCCCAGGCCGCCCAGACGGAGGATCTGCGCAACCGGGTTACGCAGCTGTACTACGCCGACTATATCCAGCAGTGGGACACCATGCTGGGCGACCTGCGCATCGTGCCCCTGGCGGACATGCAGCAGACCATCGCCCTGCTGAACCTGGTGTCCAGCCCCGACATGCCACTGCTGAAGCTGCTGAAGGACGTGGCGGCGGAAACCCAGATCGTGCCGCTGCCGGCCGCCCCCAAGGCGGTGACCCTTCCCGGCGGCGCCCCGGTGCCGGTGGCGGCATCCGTGCCGGACGAACCGGCCGGCGCCGTGGCCGTGGCGCAGCACTTCCAGCCCATAGCCGACTTCGTCACGCCCCAGAACGGCGCGCCGGCGCGGGCTGAGGATCTGGTCCGTCTGCTGGGCGAGGCTTATCAGGAGCTGAGCAACGTCGCCAGCGGGCCGGGCAACGGCCGGATGGCGCTCTACACCCGCACCTCCCACGGCGGGGCCGGTGGGCCTATCCAGATGCTGAACAGCCAGGCGCCACAGATGCCGCGCCCGGTGTCCGGCTGGATCGGCACCATCACCGGCAGCGCGTCCGAACAGTCGGTGGGCGGCGCGCGCGCGCAGCTGACCAACATGTGGGGCGGCGAGGTCGGTGGCTTCTGCACCCGCGCCGTCAAGGACCGCTATCCCTTCGCCAAGGACAGCGCCAAGGAAATCTCGGTGGGGGACTTCACCCGGCTGTTCGCCCCCGGCGGCATGCTCGACAACTTCTTCAACGCTCATCTGCGCACCCTGGTCGATACATCGGGCGCCAAGTGGCGGTGGAGCAAGGTGGGCGACACCGGCCTGGGCATCCCCGACAGCGTCCTGGCCTCTTTCCAGAACGCCGCCCAGATCCGCGACGCCTTCTTTCCCGATGGCGGCCAGCAGCCCCGCGTCGCCCTGCAGGTGACGCCGGTGACCCTGGACCCGAAGGCCACCGGCGTGCTGTTCGCCAGCGGCGGCCAGCAGATCGAATACCAGCACGGGCCGCAATGGCCGGCCTCCCTGCAATGGCCGGACAACGACCCCAACGCCGTCAGCCGCGTGGTGTTCGAGGTGACCGACGGCTTGCCGCAGAGCCTGATGAAGACCGGCCCCTGGTCGCTGTTCCATCTGGTGGACCAGGGCACGGTCACGGCGCTGGGCAGCGACAACCTGCGGGTCAACTTCACCGCCGGCGCCCATAACGCGGGCTTCGAGATGAAGTCCAGCACCGCGCTCAACCCCTTCATCCTCAAAGAACTGAGGGCGTTCCGTTGTCCAGTCTCTTTCTGAATAGCGCCGTCTCGGCTCGCGAGCCGGGCTTCTTCGGCAAGATCCCGGCCCGGGGCGACTTCGTCTCCCGGCGACTGGATCCCGCGATCGTGCGTCCGCTGGACGAATGGTTGCAGGCGTCGCTGGCCACGAGCCAACGGCAGATGGGCGAGGCCTGGCTGCCCAGCTACCTGGACACGCCGGTCTGGCGCTTCGTCCTGGGGCCGGGGGTTTGCGGCGACACGGCCATCGCCGGCGTACTGATGCCCAGCGTCGACCGCGTGGGCCGTTACTTCCCCCTGGTGCTGGCGGCGCCGCTGCCGGGCTGCGTCGCCCCCATCCGCCTGATCGAAAGCGGCCGGTCGTGGTTCGACCGGGTGGAGGATCTGGCGCTGACCTCGCTGGACGACGATTTCAACTTCGACACCTTTGACAACGCCGCCCGCGTGCTGGGCGCGCCGCCCTATGACACCACCCGGGGGCCGGCGGAAAGCAGCGCTTTCCGTGTCGGCCTCGCCAACAACGGGACGGCCAACGGCCGCGGTGCGCTGGGCGGCGCCTATGCCGAACTGCTGGACCAGGTGCTGATCGGCTTCAACAACCGCTTCAGCCTGTGGTGGACGACGGGGTCTGACAAGGTGGCGTCGTCGCTGCTGATCTCCCCCGGCCTGCCGGCGCCGCAGAATTACGCCGCCTTCCTGGATGGCCGGTGGGAGCGTTGGGGCTGGGAACGGCCGGCGGACACGTCGCTGCACCTGGCGGATGAGGAACTGCCCATCCTGTTGTTGCGGCCGGTCGTGGCCCTGCCTGGCCACGGCCGCACCCACCCCGGCACCCGCCGCACCATCAACCAGGACGCCCTGCTGCTGCGGCCGGATCTGGGACTGTGGTGCGTGGCGGACGGTCTGGGCGGCCACTCGGCGGGGGAGGTGGCCAGCGCCCTGACCGTCAAGGTCCTGGATGAGGTGCTGCCGCCCCTGTCCTATGGCGGCTTCGTGGATGAGGTGCGCGAGGCGTTGCTGGAGGCCAATGACAAGCTGCGGGCCCAGGCCGCCACCCTGGGCGACCAGGCGCTCATCGCCTCCACCGCCGTGGTGCTGCTGATCTACGCCAACCGCTTCAACTGCCTGTGGGTCGGCGACAGCCGTATCTACCTGCTGCGCGATGGCCGGTTGCACCAGCTGACGACCGACCATGTCGCCGCCGGCGTCAACCACCAGCAGCGCGCCACCATGCTGGTCACCCGCGCCGTGGGCGCCGCCGACACGCTGGAGATCGACATGGTGCAGGACACCGTCCAGCCCGGCGACCGTTTCCTGCTGTGCAGCGACGGCATCACCAAGGTTCTGAACGACGCGGAGATCGCCAACCTGCTGCGCGGCCTGCCGCCCCGCGAAACGGTGGACGCCCTGATAGAGAACATCCTGGTCAGCGGCGCGCCCGACAACCTGACGGCTGTCATCGTCGACGTGCCGGAGGCGGACCATCCCGTGGCCGAGGCCGCCCTGCGGACCGCCGCCCCGGCGGAGGCGCTAGCGCCGCAGGACGCGCGGCAAGGGGGTGCCGAATGACCCAAGCCGCCATCCTGACCCCGACGGTGTCCGCCGTGCCTGCCAGCCCGGAGGCGGACGCGCCGCACCAGCCGGACGAGCTGACCTCGCTGTTGCTCACTCCCGAGACGCCGGACGAGCTGACCCGCTTCGCCCCGGCGGAGTTGACCGAGGTGATGGTGACCCCGGACGCCACCCCGGTGGTGCCCACGCGTGAGGTGGTGGAGAACCGGGTCACCGGCTTCATCGCCGCCATTCGGGCCGAGGCGCACCGCGCCGGCCTGGACGAGGTGGCGTCGCTGGATCTGCTGGGCAGCGCCCGCAACGCCCTGGACCGCCACATCCAGGCGGCGCAGCGCCCGTGGGAGGATGGCCCGGCGGCACCCGCCGCCCCGGCCAAGCCCGATCCCACCGGCTGGTCGGTCGCGCCGGGCAGCACCATGCTGAACACCTTCATCGTCCGCACCCTGCTGGCCCGGGGCGGCATGGGTGAGATCTATCGGGTGCGCCACCGCGACCTGAAGACGGACCACGCCATCAAGGTCATCATTCCGGAGTACCGGGACGACGCTAAGATCGTGGGCCTGTTCCATGAGGAAGGCCGGCTGCTGCAACGCATTCGCCACGACGCGGTGGTGAACTGCGCCGGTCTGTTCCGCGATACCGACGGTCGCTCCATGCTGGTGCTGGAGTATATCGACGGCCAGTCGCTGTCCCACTTCCTGCGGCGGGGCCCCATGGGCCTCTCGGCGCTGGAGGCGTTGCTGCGCCGCCTGGCGGCCGGGCTGTCGGCGGTCCATGCGGCGGGCCTGGTGCACCGTGACGTCTCACCCGACAACATCCTGCTGCCGGGTGACAACCCGGCCGCGGCCAAGCTGATCGATTTCGGCGTGGCCCGGGAGATGCGCGGCGGCGTGACCCCCCGCGACGGGCTGGATTTCGCCGGCAAGTTCTCCTTCGCCTCGCCTGAGCAGCTGGGTATGCACGGCGGCGGCATCGGGGTCGCGTCCGACATCTACAGCCTGGGCCTGGTCATCCTGGCCGCCGCCCGGGGGGAAAAGCTGCCCATGGGTCAGACGGTGGAGGAGGCCGCGGCTGCCCGCCGCCAAGTACCACCGCTGGATGCCGTGCCCGACCGCCTGCGCGGCCTGGTGCAGGCGATGCTGCAGCCCGATCCCAAGCGCCGGCCCGCCGACTTGACGGCCCTGCTGCGTGCCCTGGATGCCAACGCCAACCCGGCCCGCAAGGGATTGTGGGGACGGCTGTGGACGTCGCGTGGGAGGGCATGATGGATACCGTCACCCCGATTCCCGTATCTGGCGCCGTCCTGGATATCGCCGGCCTGCTGGCTCCCCTGCCGGGGGATCAGCCCTGTGGCCCCGATCTGCGCACACACGCCGGCGGCGACGCCGTCTATTTCCAGCTGAAGGACCTGCGCGCCACGGCCCGCGCCATCGAGCGGCGGGCGGATTCGGAGGATGAGGCCCAGTCCTCGCTGGCGGAATGGCAGCGCATCCATGATCTGGCGCGCACCGTCCTGGCCCAGCGCACCAAGGACGTGGAAATCGCCGTCTGGCTGACGGAGGCTGCCGTGCGATTGGACGGCTTCGCCGGCCTGGCCGATGGCTTCCGCCTGCTGGCGGGCCTGCTCGACGGGCACTGGGACGGCGTGCACCCCCAGCCGGATGAGGACGGCTTCGCCGTCCGCCTGGCCCCCATCGGTGGGCTGAACGGCCACGGGGCCGAGGGCACCTTGATCCAGCCCATCCGTAAGGTGCCGCTGCTGCGCGACGACGGGGGCGAGCCCTTCGCCTATTGGCACTACGCCCTGGCCCAGCGCGCCAGCCAGACGCCGGACACCCGCTCTCGTTCGGGCCGGACGCCGCCGCCCACGCTGGACGCCCTGTCGCAGCGCATGAGCCGCCAGCCGGCCGCCCGCAACCGGGCGCTGCTGGCCGATGTCCGCGCCTGCCGCCGTGTCTTCCGCGACCTCGATCGGCTGTTGACCGAGCGGGTGGGTGCCGACGCGCCGCCGACGTCCACCATCGCCCACATCCTGGAGGAGGTGGAGGACGCGGTGGTGTTCCTGACCGGCCTGTCGGCCAAGGAAGAGGTGGAGGAGGCCGCCGTGCCCGACGTCATCCTGCAGTCCGCCAGCGGCGCGCCTGTCGTCGAGGCGGAGGCCCCCGTGCAGGGCGGGCCCCACCGCCCGGCCAAGGGCATCAGCAGCCGGGAGGAGGCGCTGACCCTGCTGGCGGAGATCGGCCAGTACTTCCGCCGGACGGAGCCGCACTCGCCCCTGTCCTACACCATCGAGGATCTGGTGCGGCGTGGCCGAATGCCGCTGCCCGAGTTGCTGGCGGAACTGCTGGCGGACGCGGGCGCGCGCAACACCCTACTGACCACGGCCGGCATAAGACCTAACCCGAACAACGGTCAGTAAAATGTTGATAAGCAGTGATTTAAATCCGGGGCGAACCCTAGACGACAGACAGCAACCCATGGGTAGGAGAAGGTAGATGGCCAGCGTTCATGACAAGCTCGAGCGGGTTCGCAAGCCGCGCGTGCATATCAAATACGAGGTCGAAACCGATGGGGCGATGGTCGAGAAGGAGCTGCCCTTCGTGGTCGGCGTGCTCGGCGATTTCTCCGGCGATCCGACGGAGGATTTGAAGCCGCTGAAGGACCGCAAGTTCATCCAGATCGACCGCGACAACTTCAACGAAATCCTGGCGCGCATGAAGCCGTCCCTATCGTTGCGGGTGCGCAATGAACTGGAGGATGACGACAGCGAGCTGGCCGTGGAACTGAAGTTCTCCTCGCTGGAGGACATGGAGCCTGGGCAGATCGTCATGCAGGTGCCGGCGCTGCGCAAGCTGCTGGAGACGCGCAACCAGCTGCGCGACCTGCTGACCAAGGCCGACCGCTCGACCCAGCTGGAAGACCTGCTGGAATCCATTCTTCAGGATGACTCCCAGCTGCGGAGGCTTTCGCAGCAGCTGGGGGTCGCCGCCGAGGAGGTGAAGTGATGACCGACACCCTGACCGTATCCCGCGACGCCGCCGCCGGCACCCTCGACGGCGTTTCCCTGCTGGACCAGGCCATCGGCGCCACCCGGCAGACCGAGCCCGCCCGCGTGCAGGAACTGCTGCGCACGCTGACGGAAGAGGCGCTGGGCGGCTCCGTCACCTACAGCCGCAACCTCACCCAGACGCTGACCGCGGCGGTGAACGCCATCGATGCCAAGCTGTCCAAGCAGCTGGCGGCCATCATGCACCATCCGGACTTCCTGAAACTGGAGGGCAGCTGGCGCGGCCTGCATCACCTGGTGATGAACACCGAGACCAGCGCCAACCTTAAGATCCGCGTGTTGAACGTGCGCAAGCGCGAACTCATGAAGGATCTGTCCAAGGCGGTGGAGTTCGACCAGAGCGAGCTGTTCAAGAAGCTCTATGAGAACGAGTTCGGCACGCCAGGCGGGGAGCCCTATGGCATGCTGATTGGGGATTTCGAATTCTCCAACCATCCCGAAGACGTGCAGATGCTGTCCAGCCTGTCCAGCATCTCCGCCGCCGCCTTCGCCCCCTTCATCTCCGCCGCCAGCCCCAAGCTGTTCGGCTTCCAGGACTATCAGGATCTGGCCAAGCCGCGCGATCTGGAGAAGATCTTCGAAACGGCGGAATACGCCCAGTGGCGCAGCTTCCGCGACAGCGAGGACAGCCGCTTCGTCACCCTGACCCTGCCGCGGGTGCTGGCCCGCCTGCCGTATGGCGCCGCCACGCTCAGCGTCGACGACTTCAATTTCGAAGAGACGCCGTTGGACCCCGCCGGCAAGTCGCTGGCGCTGGAACACAACGAATATTGCTGGATGAACGCGGCCTACGTGCTGGGCTCGCGCGCCACCGAGGCCTTCGCCAAGTACGGCTGGTGCACCGCCATCCGCGGGGCCGAGGGCGGCGGCAAGGTGGAAACCCTGCCCACCCATGTCTTCGTCAGCGACGACGGCGACCCAGACCAGAAATGCCCCACGGAAATCGGCATCACCGACCGCCGCGACGCCGAGCTGGGCAAGCTGGGTTTCCTGCCGCTGTGCCACTACAAGAACACCGACTACGCCGTGTTCTTTGGCGCGCAGACGGTGCAGAAGCCCAAGAAGTATGACCGCCCGGACGCCACGGCCAACGCCGCCATCTCCGCGCGCCTGCCTTACATGATGGCCACGTCCCGCTTCGCCCACTACCTGAAGGTGATGGCGCGCGACAAGATCGGCTCCTTCCTGGAAGTCGAGGATTGCGAGGCCTGGCTGAACCGCTGGATCAACAACTATGTCAACGCCAACGAGGGCGCCGGCCAGGAGATGAAGGCGGCCTATCCGCTGCGCGAGGCGAAGATCACGGTGAAGGAAATCCCGGGCAAGCCCGGCTCCTATAACGCCATCGCCTGGCTCCGCCCCTGGCTGCAGATGGAGGAGCTGACGACTTCGCTCCGCATGGTGGCACGGATACCGAGCAAGCTTTGATGCAACAGACCCTTGAGGCGGCAGCCCCGGGGGTGGAGCGACAGATCGACGCGACGGAAGGCCGGCCAGTCCGGCCGGACGCGCCCACGGCTTGGCGGCTGGACCTCAGCCGCCATCCCGACAAGCGCCTGGTCATCGACCAGCTGATCGCGGCGATCGACGCCCTGCTCACGGCCCAGGTCAACGCCATCCTGCACCATCCCCGTTTCCAGCAGTTGGAGGCGTCATGGCGCGGGCTGCTTCAACTCGTGGACGCCTCGGCTTCCACCCGGGCCATCAAGATCCGGGTGCTGGACGTCTCATGGCGCGAACTGTGCCGCGACTTCGAGCGCGCCATCGAGTTCGACCAGAGCCAGCTGTTCGCGAAGGTGTACAGCGACGAATTCGGCACGCCGGGCGGGGAGCCGTTCGGCCTGCTGATCGGTGACTACGCGGTTCAGCACCAGCGCGACGCCGACCACCCGACGGACGACGTCGGCACGCTGAAGGCCATCGCCGCCGTGGCGGCCGCGGCCTTCTGCCCCTTCGTCACCAGTTGCTCGCCCGCCCTGTTCGGGCTGGACAGCTTCGGCGACATGGCCAGCGACGTGGACCTTTCCCGCTCCTTCGAGGGGCATGAGTTCATCCGCTGGCGGGCCCTGCGCGAGGCGGAGGACGCGCGCTTCATCGGCATCGCCCTGCCGCGGGTGATGATGCGCCCGCCCTATCGCCACGATCCCAACCGGGTCGATGGCTTCCGCTTCGCCGAACGGGCCGGTCGGCCCGGGGCGGGTGACTATCTGTGGGGCAACGCCGCCTTCGCCTTCGCCACCGTGGTCATGCGCGCCTTTCACCAGTACGGCTGGTTCGCGGACATCCGGGGCGCGCCGGATGACCTGGCCGGCGGCGGCCTGGTGGACCGTTTCCCTGGCCACACCTTCCCGACCTTGGGTGGCGCCAGCGCGCCGGCGGCGCCGCTGGATGTCTATCTGTCCGACCGGCAGGAAAAGCAGCTGAGCGACCTGGGCGTCGTGCCCCTGTCGCGGGTCAGCTACGCCGACGCCTGCGTCTTCTACAGCTGTCAGTCGCTGCATGCGCCCAAGGTCTATGACCGGGCCACGGCCACGTCCAACGCCCGGCTGTCGGCCATGCTGCAGTACGTGCTCTGCGCCTCCCGCTTCGCGCACTACATCAAGATGATCGGCCGGGACAAGCTGGGATCCTTCGCCACCGCGCACGATTTCGAGAACCACCTGCGCGACTGGCTGCGGGGCTACTGCCTGGCCAACGACGACGCCAGCACCTCCTTCAAGGCCCGCTATCCCCTGCGCGAGGCCGAGGTGCAGGTCCGTGACATCGCCGGCCGGCCGGGCGCCTTCGGCTGCGTCATCCACCTGAAACCGCATTTCCAGCTCGACGATGTCCAGACCAGCTTCCGCCTGGTCACGGAACTCGTCGGTCCCCAGGCCTGACGGAGGGTTCCGGCATGAAGCAAGACGCTATCTCCATCGCCCTTGAGGCCGCCGACCTGGCCGGTGCCCTGTCGGCCGCCACCGCCCACGTGCAGAAGGCGCCGACCGATACAGGCGCCCGCTATCTGCTGGCCGAGCTGCTGTGCGTGGCGGGCCAGCTGGAACGCGCGGACAACCAGCTGTCGGTGGTCCTGAACCAGGACCCGGGCTCCATGGTTCCGGTGTCGCTGCTGCGTCAGCTGATCCGGGGGGAAACGGCCCGTCAGGACTGGTACCGCGCCGGCCGTCCGCCGGACTTCCTGACGGAGGTGTCGCCGGCCGCCCGCCTGCATCTGGAGGCGGGCGTGAAGGCTCGCGCCGGGGACGGGCAGGGGGCGGCCCAGGTCCTGGCGGAGGCGGAAGCCCTGCGCCGGGCCCACGCCGGCCAGCACAAGGGCGCGGCCTTCGCCGACTTCCGCGACCTGGACGATGCCTGTGGCGGCCTGCTGGAGGTGCTGAGCGCCGACGGCAAATACTTCTGGGTGGATTTGGCCGATGTGCTGGGCCTGGACTTGGCCCCGGCCAAGCGCCTGTCTGACCTGGTGTGGCGGCCCCTGCGCCTGAGTTTACGCGACGGCACCGCCGGCAGCCTCCACCTGCCCATGATCTACGCCGGCGGCGGTGGCGATGGCCTGACCGACCAGCACCGCCTGGGCCGCCTGACCGACTGGGTGGAGCGGGATGGTGCCGTCCTGGGCCGGGGCCAGCGCTGCTTCCTCGTGGGGGAGGAGGCGGTCGGTGCCGCCGACCTCACGACCGTGCGCTTCGACGCGGCGCGGACGGATGTGGAGGCCGCGTAAGCCATGCCAGCGCCCCAGCCCATGACCATCGTGCCGTCCGTCCTCGACCGGTTGCTGCAGCCGGTGGAAGGCCCGACCGCGCGTGGTACCGGCTGGAACGCCGCCCTGTCACAGCTGAAGAACTCCATCCGCCGGGATCTGGAGGCCATGCTGAACACCCGCCGCCGGCCTGGCAAGCTGGGGCCTGAGGTGGGGGAGGTCGCGCGCTCCGCCCTGCAGTACGGCATTCCTGACTTCACCGCGTTGAACATGGCGGCGACCGAGCGCCAAACCGCTTTCGGCCGCGCGCTGGAAGTCGCCATCCGCGAGTTTGAGCCGCGGCTGTCCGGCGTGGCCGTCACCCTGCTGAACGGCGGTCGCACCCTGGACCGCACCTTGCGCTTCCGGGTGGAGGCGGTCATCCGCCTGGATCCGGCGCCGGAGCCCATCGTCTTCGAATCCGTGCTGGACCCCGTCAGCCAGACCTTCCTGATCAAGGGCGACCCCCATGCCTGACACCTTCCTGTCCTTCTACAACCAGGAACTTGCGGCCATCCGGCGGGCGGCGACCCGCTTCGCGGGTGAGCATCCCAAGGTGGCGGGCAACCTGCGCATCAGCCCCACCACGGTGGACGACCCCCACGTCGCCCGCCTGATCGAATCCTTCGCCTACCTGACGGCGCGGGTGCGGCAGAAGCTGGACGACGACTTCCCGGAACTGACCGACGCGCTGCTGGGCACGCTCTACCCCCACTACGTGACGCCGCTGCCCGCCATGGCCATCGTGCAGATGAAGGCGGCGCCGGAACTGACGGGCAGCTTCACCGTCCCGCGCGGCGCCGCGCTGGAGACGGAGGCGGTGCGGGGGGAGCCCTGCCGCTTCCAGACCACCATGCCGGCCGAGATCTGGCCGGTGGAGGTGACGGCGGCCAGCCTCGCGGCACTGCCGGCGGCGGCCCCGCTGGTGGCGGCCACGCGCCAGGCCAAGTCGGTGCTGCGCCTTAAGATCAGTTGCACCGCCCCGGGCCAGAGCCTGACCGACCTGGGCGTGGATCGCCTCCGCCTGTTCCTCTCCGGCCCCCCGGAACTGGCCTACACCCTGCACGAACTGCTGCTGAACAACGTCGTCGGCATGGCGGTGGTGGAGGATGTGAACGACCCCAACCCGGTGGAGCTGGACCCCGACCATCTGACGCCGGTGGGATTCGAGCCCGAGGACGGCATGGTACCCTATGGCGCGCAGTCCTTTCTGGGCTACCGCCTGCTGAGCGAGCTGTTCGCCTTTCCAGAGAAGTTCCTGTTCGTCGATCTGCGCGGCCTCAGCGCCCGGTCCTTGCGGGGCGTCGGCCAGCATATGGAGGTCTACCTCTATCTCGATCGTGTCTGGCCGGAAGGGGAGCGGCTGGTGCGACCCCAGGCGTTCGCGCTGGGGTGCGCGCCGGTGGTCAACCTGTTCCGCCAGTCGGCGGAGCCCATCATCCTGGGCCATGATGCCACGGAGTATCTGGTGCAGGCCGACGCCCGCCGGCCGGAGGCGCGCGAGATCTACGCCATCGAGCGGGTGCGCGCTTCCTCGCCCCGGGGGGAGAAGGCCGAATTCCTGCCGCTGTACGGCAACCACCACGGCGCCGACCCCGCCCGGCGCCAGCATTTCTGGCATGCCATGCGCCGCCCCCGGGGCGGGCGCGACCGCAGCAGCGAGATGTACATCTCCCTGGTTGATCTGGGCCTCAACCCCAATGCCCCGCCCGACTGGACGGTCAGCGTGGAAACGCTGTGCTTCAATCGTGACCTGCCGGCGCAACTGCCCTTTGGCGGCGGCCATCCCCGCCTGCACCTCAGCGAGGGTGGGCCGGTGGGCGCCGTGACCTGCCTGACCCCGCCCACGGCCGTGGTGCGGCCAGACACCGGCAACGGTGCCCGCTGGCGCCTGATCTCCCACCTTAACCTCAACCACCTGTCACTGATGGACGGCCAGGGTGGGGCAGCGGCCCTGCGGGAGTTGCTGAAGCTCTATGACCTCAAGGACACGCCGGAGACGCGGGCCATCGTCGAGGCCGTCACCGCCATTGGTTATCGCCGGGCCACGGCGCGGGCGCCGCAGGCCGACTTCGCCGCCCTGTGCCGGGGGGTGGATATTGACCTGGTGATGGATCCGGAACGGGCGGGCGCCATGGGCGTCTACCTGCCGGCGGCGGTGTTGGAGCGCTTCTTCGCCCTTTATACCTCGATCAATTCCTTCACCCGGCTGACGGTGCGGGCCAAGGGGCGCAGCGAGGCGCTGGCCCGCTGGGGCGCCCGCATCGGGGCGAAGGTGACGGCATGAACGCCATCGTGCCCACCCCGCCCCTGATGGGACCGCCGGCGCTGATCGACCTGCTGCGGCAGGAGCCCTTCCGCTTTGATCTGTTCCGCGCCATCCAGCTGCTGGAACGGCAGTTCGGTGGGGCGGAGGAGGATGAGCTGCCCATCCGCTTCGCCGCCAACCAGTCGCTGTGTTTCCCGGCGCATGAGATCCAGCGCCTGCACCTGCCGCGTTTGGCGGACGCGGGGGCGGAGCCGGCACGGCTGGACCTGAACGTCATGACCCTAACGGGGCCGGTCTCGGCCCTGCCACAGGCCTATACCGAGACGGCTATCCGCAGCCTGCGCGACCGCACACCCGGCTTCGCCGCCTTTCTTGACCTGTTCAACGACCGCATTGCCACCCTGCTGTTCCGGGCCTGGCGACGCTACCGCCTGCCGGCGCTCTATGAACATCGCGGGCTTGAGGGTGGCGATGCCGCCACCTCCGCCCTGTTCGGCATCGCCGGCTTCGGGACCGGTCACCTACGTGGGCGGCTGTCGGTGCGGGACGAGGTGGCCGTGTTCTACGCCGGCCTGTTCAGCCAGCAGCCGCGGGCGGCCATCTCGCTGGAACGCCTGTTGGCCGACGCGTGCGGCCTACCGGTGAAGGTGGAACAGTTCGCCGGCCGCTGGGTCGCCATCCCGGCGGAGGAACAGACCCGCCTTCGCCTCAGTGCAGGGAAAGGCGGCGATAAGACTCCGACCTACAACCGGTTGGGCGTGGACGCCGTCGCCGGGGCCCGCATGTGGGATGTGCAGGGCCAGTTCCGCATCATCCTGGGCCCGCTGACGCGGCGCCAGTTCATGGACCATCTACCCGGCCGCCCCGGTTTGCGGCGCCTGGTGGAACTGGCGCGCCTCTATACCGGGCCGGAGCTGGGATTCGACGTGAAACTGGTACTGCACCGGGAGGAGGTACCGCCCTGCGCCCTCGACGGGCGGGAGGGGACGGGGCCTCGCCTGGGTTACGACAGCTGGCTGGCTTCGCTGCCCATGTTGACCGATCCGGATGACGCGGTTATCAGTACAAAAGACATTGATTGGAGATAAGTTATAATATAAAATCTGAAAAGGGGATTTGTATTAATGTAATGTTACGTAAACGGCAAAATAACTGTCGGCGCATTAGATATTATTACTATTGGGTAAGTTCCAATTTGGTTTCCAGTTTTATTTTTCAGTCGTGCCATCGGCGGGCCTGGGGCGGGCGGTGGGATCGAGGAATACGTCAACCAAAAGCGCGGGTCTTGATATGGATTCGATGGATCTAAGGACGTTGGTCGATGGGTTGGACGCTGTGGCCCGGCGGGCGCTTGAAGCCGCAGCTGGCGGTGCCATGGCCAAAACCCACTATGAGATCGAGATCGAGCACTGGCTGCACGCCTTGCTGGACCGGCCGGACACGGGCCTGTGTCCGGCCCTGCCCAAGGTGGGCCTGGCGGCGGAGGCGCTGGAGCGCGCGTTGGACCGTGGCCTGGCCCGCTGCCGCACAGGCAGCAGTCGGGCGCCCGCCTTCTCGCCCCGCGTTGTGTCGCTGTTGCGCGAGGCCTGGTTCCTGGCCACCCTGCGTTTCAAGGATGGCACCGTGTCGCCCTTGCATTTGCTGGCCGCCCTGGTGGCGGACAAGAACGGCGCGCTGGCCTTCGGCGACTTGGCGGCGGCGCTGGAGGCCATCGATCCCCAGGCGCTCGACGCCCTGATCGAGGCGGAAATGCCGGCCGCCGGCGCCACGGGCGATGCGTCGCGGGCCGCCAAGCCCGGCGGACGCACGCCCAACCTGGATGCCTACACCATCGACCTGACGGCGGAGGCGGCCCAGGGCCGCATCGACCCCATCACCGGCCGGGATGCCGAGGTACGGCAGGTGATCGACATCCTGACCCGCCGGCGCCAGAACAACCCCATCCTGGTGGGCGAGGCCGGCGTGGGCAAGACGGCGGTGGTGGAAAGCCTGGCGCTACGTATCGCCGCGGGCGAGGTGCCGCCGGCCCTGCGCGAGGTTACGATCCGCACCCTGGATCTGGGCTTGCTGCAGGCCGGCGCCGGGGTGAAGGGGGAGTTCGAGAACCGCCTGAAGGGTGTGATCGATGAGGTGAAGGCCGCCCTCAAGCCCATCATCCTGTTCGTGGACGAGGCGCACACCCTGATCGGCGCTGGCGGCCAGGCGGGGCAGGGCGATGCCGCCAACCTGCTGAAGCCCGATCTGGCGCGCGGCGCCTTGCGCATGGTGGCCGCCACCACCTGGGCGGAATACAAGCGCTATATCGAACGGGACGCGGCCCTGGTCCGTCGTTTCCAGCCGGTGAAGGTGGATGAGCCGGACGAGGCCACGGCCATCGCCATGATGCGGGGCCTGGTCCCCACGCTGGAAAAGCACCATGGCGTCCGCATCCTGGACGCGGCGGTGCGGGCGGCCGTGCATCTGTCGCACCGCTACATCACCGGCCGCCAGCTGCCCGACAAGTGCGTCAGCGTGCTGGATACGGCATCCGCCATGGTGGCCATGAGCCAGGCCGGGCGGCCGGAGGCGCTGGACGCCGTGATGCGCGAGGCCGAGGGGTTGGAGGCGGAGAAGGCCTCGCTGTTGCGCGAGACGGCGCTGGGCGCCGACCACGACGCGACCGTCACCGTGCTGGACAACCGCCTGGCCGACGCCCGGCTGCGGCAGGAAGATCTGAACTGGCGCTGGGCGGAGGAGCGGCGGCTGATCGATGAGATCGTCGGCGTGCGCGGCGCGCTTGAAACCAAGATGGGGGGTATGCCCGGCGGTGACACCGACGTGGCGGCCCTGCGCGGCCGGCACGCCCGCCTGCACCAGGACCTGGCGGATTTCCAGGGGGAGCGGCCGCTGATGCATCACGACGTCACGGCGCAGGCGGTGGCGGAGGTGGTGGCGCGCTGGACCGGTATTCCCGTGGGCCGCATGCTGTCCAGCGAGATCGAGACGGTGCTGGGCCTGGAATGGCGTCTGGGTCAGCGGGTGGTGGGGCAGGATGACGCCCTGCACCTGATCGCGGACGTGCTGCACACCGCCCGTGCCGGCATCGCCGACCCGCGCAAACCGCCCGCCATCTTCCTGCTGGCAGGCCCCAGCGGTGTCGGCAAGACGGAGACGGCGCTGGCGCTCGCCGACATGATGTATGGCGGGGAGCAGAGCCTGACCGTCATCAACATGTCGGAGTTCAAGGAGGAGCATAAGGTCTCCCTCCTCATGGGCTCGCCCCCGGGATATGTCGGCTATGGCGAGGGCGGCATCCTGACGGAGGCGGTGCGCCGCCGGCCCTACGGCGTGCTGCTGCTGGACGAGATGGAGAAGGCGCACCCCGGCGTGCAGGACATCTTCTACCAGGTGTTCGACAAGGGCGTGCTCCGTGACGGCGAAGGCCGTGACATCGACTTCCGCAACACCACCATCCTGATGGCGTCCAACGCCGGAGCCGACCTGCTGACGGCGCTGGCCGCCGACCGCGAGACCCTGCCGGACCTGGCCGGCCTGAGCGCCGCGCTGCACCCGGAACTGTTGAAGCACTACAAGGCGGCCTTCCTGGGCCGGGTCACGGTGGTGCCCTACCTGCCGCTGACGGCCGAGCGCCTGCGCGACATCGTGGGCCTGCAGCTGGACCGCCTGCGCCAGCGGGTCGACCAGACCTATGGCGCCGCCTTGTCGGTGTCCAGCGCGGTCATTGAGCGGCTGGTGGCCCGTTGCGGCGAAAGCGACGTGGGCGCCCGCGCCATCGACCATGTGCTGTCGCGCAGCCTGATGCCGGCGCTGTCGAAGCGCCTTCTGGAAACCTTGGCCGCGCGGCGCGCCGTCGCCGCCGCGACCGTCGATTGGGATGACGAGGCCGGTGATTTCCGGATCGACATCCAAACGGTGCCACTGGCCGAGAGGCCAATGGTGGAGTCGGCCGGGAGGCCGATGGTGGAGTCCGCGGCGGACTAGAGCCGCCAAGGTCGCGCCGCGGACGAGAGCCGCCAGGGATCACCCCGGCGCACCATTCCCCCGTACCGGCCGCTTGCCGCAGGCAGGCCCGGTGCACAGACGCAGACCCGCGTTCAACCAAAGTCCATGAAGTGAGGAGAACCACGAATGCCCATTTACCTGCAGATCGACGGCATCGCCGGCGACGCCACCCAGCAGAACCACCAGCAGTGGACCGACATCAAGACCCTGCAGTGGGGTGTCACCCGGTCCATGAACACGCTGGCCGGTGCCACCGCCAATCGCGAAGGGTCAGAGCCGTCGGTGCGTGAGGTCGTGCTGACCAAGACCAGTGACAGCTCCTCGGTGAAGCTGTTCTCCCAGGCATGCAGCGGCCGTTCGGGCGTGACCGCCAAGATCCACATCGTCACCAGCGGCAACCCGGGCGACACCTATATCGAGTTCACCCTGACCAACACCCTGATCTCCTCCTACAACATCTCCGCGTCCAGCGACCGGCCGGAAGAGCAGATCGTGCTGAACTTCACCAAGGTGGAGATGAAGTACACCCCCTACGACAGCCAGCACAACCCGCAGTCCCCGATCATCGCCTCTTACGACTTGGCCACCACCAAGTCGGCTTGATCGGCGCCATCCTGGATGGGCGAAGTCGCCCATCCAGGATGGTATTCAGCATCCGAATATTGGTGAAGCCGACGCTCCGCACCCGGGAAGATGAGCATCATGGACCCTCAGCGCTATTCCAAGATCAACACCCAAGCCAGCCGTGTGCTACACGACGATCATGAACTTTGGGTTTTTGAATTAGAAAAGCTGCTGGATCTGAAAGAGGATCTAAGAAGGGCCACGGAGTTCAATGACGGGCTGAAGGAACACCACGACACCGACGCTGTCTCATTGGTACAGCTTGCGCAATCGGGGAAGCAGGCCGCTCAGCAGATAAAGCTGCTAGGGGTTCTGGGGATGGCGTACGTCAAGACGGCGTTGGATGGAAAGCGCTACATCATTTTCAAAGGATATGCCGGGGCGCGGCCCATTCTGAACGGCACGCGATACGCGTTGGAGAACCCGAAGGTATCCTGTTTCGTCGTTGGCGGACATGAGTTGATCAAGGATGGCGTTAAGGCGACGCGTGTCGCCATCATCGCCTTTGTCGCCATAGATATCGTCAAGGAAGTGCAGGCGGATCATTTCTGCCTTTCCCGTCTGCTGGTGCACGTTGCCAGTGATGTGCTCCAGGCGGTCGTATCAACGGCCATCGGGATCGGGGTAGGCGTTGCTGCCGGCGCGGTCGTGGTAGCCTTGGGCGCGGCTGCGGCGCCTGTCGTCATTGTCTATGCCATCACGGTAGGTGTCGGATTCTACGCTTCCATGAAATTGTCGGAGTGGGACAGGGAGTACCGCCTCACGGAACGCCTCGTCGAAGCTGCGACGGCATGGGAAGAAAAGATGAAGGCACAAGCGTACAGTACGGTGTCCGCATTCGACCATGCCATCAGGTCTGTTGATAAGACCGTATCCGATGCTTATCAGTCCGCTATTCAGGCGTATGGAGTGACGATCAATATTTACCGCCTATGGCAATCTCTGGAGGATGTCCGGCGATTAAATTTAGTGGCGCGATAATTTTACAATCGTATTTGATATCTTCGCCAGGAATGTTTAGGAATTCATGACATGATTGCCGCAAGCATTTCCCAAAATAGATCACCAAATAATATCTCCATGAGAACATGGTATTTATATGTATTTGAATTGTGGCTGATATTTTCAGTTTTTTCCATTTCTGGGGATTTGCCGGGTATAGGAAAATTTCACGAGGAGCACAAATACATAATATTTAATAAGCATGCGTTTGTTTTTTTCGCCGGTCCATTCATATATGGTCTCAGAATTGCAATGTTCGTGGCCATTTTTAGGAAATTCAAACGACCAAACCCCATAGAGCTATGGATTGTGAAAATATCGGTGGCGTTATTTTTTTTGACGTTATTTGGCGGTTACTTTCTTGGTGGCATCTGGGCATCTGCGAATGGTTACCGGGAGTGTTTTAAAATTGAAGACCGGCATCCTTACTATTTTTTTGTTCCTAAAGATAAATCCTGCCCGACCGCGCCAAGCCGAGACGATTTCCTGAATGGTTACTCCGTTCAAGAGAAATACGGCCCTGAGCGATAGGGACGGGAAAGCGGAGATTTGGGCATGAGAGGGCGCGGAGTGCCCATCGCCGCCCAGTCTCGGCGAATATCTGCATCCGGAAGACAGTCGACGGCGGTAGATGCCGCCTCCTACGAAAATACAAGAATGGGTGAAACGCCATGGCGGTCGTCCTGAGCAGCGATTGGGGTCCCTATCGCAACGAAACCGAGGCCGCAGCTTGTCTGTGCGCCTATGTCGACAAGGTCTGCGGGCCGGGCGTGGGAATTTCCTGGGCCACCAACGGCTATGTCTACCCCCTGCGCGGGCCGACGCGGGACGCCGGCGGCTTCGGCGACGTCTTTGTCTTCCAGTGGAGCCACATTCCCACCCCGCCGGCGAAGCATCTGCCACCACCTGATTTCTGGCACCGGGTGAAAGGCTTCATCGAGCGCTGCATGGAGGCGCAGGGCAAGGCGGCGTTGGCCGAGAGCCAAGCCAACTTGGCCATGGGCCAAGCGATGGGCCGCGTCATCGACCGCATGTTCACTTCGCACCGCGATGACGGTGTTGGCGTGGCGCTGGACGTGCTGTGTGTTGTCGCCTCGTTGGCCCTCATACCCACAGGGCTGGGGGCCTTGGGCATCGCCGGCCTCATCGGTGGCGCCATGCTGCTTGGCATGGACGGCACCGCATACGCCATGGAACTGGCGGGTAGCGATGAGAGCGCTGAGGACTTCAAGAAGCAAACAGAAGCCTGGCGTATTGTGGCCACGGTCATGACCCTGCCGGATATCGTTGTCGGTGGGCCGAAGGCCTTGAAAGAACTGGCTGAGGCGCGGGAGCTATTGCAGGCGGACATGACGACCGCCCGGACTGCCGAGACTCTGGCCGCCAGGACCGCCAACGGCTCGCGGGCGGAGCGATATGCGCAAATCGCCGAACGCGCCAATTTACGGACACAAATTCGTGCCAAGCAAATCCATGCGGCCATGTCACTGGAGGTTGCCCCCCGTGCGGCTGGGGTTGGCTCCGGCTTTTTGTTGATAAGGGAAGAGATATTGGGCGATGAGTCGGCACTGCATGAAATTGCCCGCCGCCTTCAGGTTCACAGCGTTTCGGTGCATCGATGATTATGGACACGTCCCGAGTGCCGGCTTGGCGTAAACCGACGCCAGGGTATTACGCGTCGCTGGGCTTCGCGCTTGCTGGAATGGTGTTCGTCGCGACCAGTTTGGCGGGCTCGCTGCAAATCCGGGCTCATGCCGACGCGTTCAGTATCATCAATCCGGTTGGCCTGCCGGTCATGCTGTTCGTCTGGTTTTTGCTGTATGCGTTCCGGCTGATCTTCTGGGGACGCGTTCCGGCACAATCACAGAATCTGATCCGCACGCTACTGACACTGGTGCTGTGTGCGGAGGTGATCGCTGCCGTCATCGCCTTGCTCCTGGCGATGACGCAGCCCGATGGCGATCCCGTGGGTGGCCAAGGTCGGGAAATCATGGTGATCTTTTTCACCGTATTTGGGGGCTTGTGCCAGATCGGAACCGTTGTCTGGTTGCTTCGCTATCGCAAAGAATAGTGGGTAAAGCGATGCCGCAATGATGACAACGTACACCCGATCCATCACCGCTTGGCGCCGCCCGTCGCCGGGTTATCTGCTCCATCTGGCATTGGCGGCGGTGGCCATCACCTTCCTGGCCATCGGCCTGGATGGCGCGCTCAAGATCCGGGCGCAGGCCGATCCCATGGAGGCTATGGACGGCGTGGGGCTGGTGGGGTTCCTGTTCAGCTGGTTGCTCGTCTTCGGTTTTCGGTTGATCTTCTGGGCGCGCGTTCCGGCACAATCACAGAATCTGATCCGCGGGCTACTGACACTGGTGCTGTGTGCGGAGGTGATCGCTGCCGTCATCGCCTTGCTCCTGGCGATGACGCAGCCCGATGGCGATCCCGTGGGTGGTCAAGGTCGGGAAATCATGGTGATCTTTTCCACTGCGTTTGGAGGCTTGTGCCAGATCGGAACCGCTATTTGGCCGGTCCGCTGCCGTAGGAAATAAAACCTCTCCATCCAATGAATTCCAGGTCCTGGTTGAGCCCGGCTCCAGGGCACCGGGGTCGTCGTTTTGACGGCCGACGGCCGCCCGTGTTCCACCAACCGCCGCCTAAGGCCGCGAGCAGGGTCACCCGTGTCCCTGAAGGGGGCCTCTGAGGTGAGGCGGCGGCCAGCGTGGCGTGGCGCTGTTAGTCCACCTGGGGGCCAGACCTTCCCCCCGCCGGTGGTCGCCCCCCAAAACGTCCAAGGCGCCGCTGACGGATGCCGACTGGGTGAAAAGGTTGAAGGCGCCTGGCGTCATCCGTGCCGGTGCGTTCCGGGACTCCCTCCACCGCGTGGCGGCCCCCCCCTCAGACTGTGGCCAGAGGACGCCCTCACCGGCCCTCAGCTTATCCCGCGCCTGCCGCAGGGCGGCTTCGCGGGCTTGACGACGATGAAAGCATTCTCGACCAAGATGCCCTGGATGTTGCCTGCGGTCAGTCGCGGCCGGCCGAACAGGGGGCTGTCGCCCATGCCCAAGACGTCAAAGAACTGGTCGGTGCCGTCATGCGGCTTTGCCAGGGCGCCTCCGGAATAATGGGGAACGGCGGAATTGACGCCGGGTATATTAATCATAGCCCTTTTGGGTTTACGGGGCGGCGGCGGATCAATGATCGCGCTTCGCACTGGGCCGTGTCCGTGACCAAGCCAAGTCGCGACGCCCTGGACAGCGAGCGCCGGGCTTGGGGGCATTGCGCCATAAACCCTTGAGACCAAACAGCCCGTTTGCCAATGGAAGGGTGCGCTTTTCGGACCATATGGCGCATTGGCGCATACGTGTGTCAATGACGACTTGGTCCTTGCTAAATGTGAACCGCATATGTGTAGTGATGACGGAATTTGTCCCTTTCCCGGGACGATGGCGCGGTCTGTCTAAAATATTTAGTTGGGGGAGGTGGGGGTATGGTTAACGAAGAGGTGAGTTTTCTAAGAAGAAGTAACTTAAATCAGTTCTATGCACTTGACGCTATTCTGAACACGGCCTCAATCACGGAGGCCGCTACCCGTATGCACATCAGTCAACCGGCGATGAGTCTTGCCCTTAAGAAGCTGCGGGAACATTTCAGTGATGAGCTCGTCGTATACAATAATGGCCTGAGGCAAATGACGGCGCTGGCGGAGGCCCTGCGCCCTCGTGTGCGCCATCTGCTGAGGGAGGCGGAGGGCGTGTTCGGCACGACCCTAAGCTTTGATCCGGCGACGGACCGGAGGACCGTCCACATAGCGGCGCCCGACATGGTGGAGATCACCTTCCTACCGCGGGTTATTCGGCGCCTTCAGAAAGAAGCGCCGGGCGTGGATATCCACCTTGCCACATTCCAGTATGTGAATGCCGAAATTTTGCTCGAGAAAGATATAGACCTGGTGATTGTTCCTGAAAATCTTGAATCAAATAATCTGTTGAAGGCCCATTTATTTTATGAAGGGCTCTCTTGTATGGTTTGGAAAGATAATCGCGCTATCGACAATAACATAGGCCGGGAGACTTACTTGTCAGGCCGGCACGCGGCGATGTTCAATTCGATGGAAATATTGGGCCATTTGAATGCCGAGGCATTGGACCTTCTGGATCGCCGTGACGTGGCCGTCCGCACTGCCCGTTATGCGATGCTGCCCAATATCGTGATTGGCACCGATTTGATCGTCACGACCATCTCGAGGTTCGCGCAATTCTTCGCCAGCATAATGCCGCTCAAGGTCCTGCCAGCGCCTTTCCCGGAAGAATACACCTCCATCACGATGCAATGGCATCCCCATCGGGACCAGGAACCGCTCATGCGGTGGCTGGTATCCGTCATACATGACGAAGCGTCGCACTTCGCCCTTCATAAGTTAAAGTAATACGGGCATTGCCAGAACTGATTTGTCAATGTGCCCACATTCCCCCAACCTAATTTACAGCTTCTCACGAAGCCACCGCTGACGGCCCCTGAAACAGAGGCGATTGGCGGGACGTCAAGAAAATGAATTCGGGCAGACGTGCACGATTCCTTAAGGAATCGAACGTCATAACAACAATAATATTCAGCATGCATAAGACTGTAGTCAGGAATCACTTGTGATTCCGGCAACGCTGGCGGCTGACAGAACAGGAGCAGGGGAATGAAGAGCTGGGACCTGTTGGCCGGTGTTTCGGCCATTGCGACCCTTGTCACGGCGTTGCCGGCGGTGGCGCAGAATGTGAGCATCAGCGTGCCGTCGATGCCAATGGAACAAGCGCTGAAGGAGATTGAGCGGCAAGCCGGACGTCACATCGACTATGACCCGGATGCCGTCCGCGGTTTGGCGTCCGTGGCCGTGGTCGGCGCCAAGGACGAGAACGATGCCATTGAAAAGGCCATCGCGGGCACCCGCCTGGTTCTGATCGATGGCAAAGACGGCCCCACCATCATCAGCTTCATCGTCGTCATGGCGCACCGCGACGAGGCCGAAACCAGCCTGCTGGTCCGCGACGCTTCCACCTCCAGCCGCAGCGGCGCGTCCCTGCGCGAGCAGGCCCGCAACACGACGGTCATTTCCAGCAAGCTGATGGAAGATCAGCAGGCGCAGAGCGTGACGGACGCGCTTCGCGACGCTGGTGGCGTCATCCCGAACTTCGCCACCGTCCAAGGCGGCACCAGCTACAGCGTCCGCGGCTTTGGCAGCACCGGCTTGACCAACGGCCTCTCTTCCTCCGTCGGCAACAGTTCCATCGCGGGGGCGTCGCAACCGGTGGCGGGATTGGAGCGCGTCGAAATTCTGAAGGGGCCGGACGCGCTGCTGAATGGCTCCTACAGCCTGGGTGGCACCGTCAACTTGGTGACCAAGAAGCCGACGGCGGATCCCTTGCTGAACGCTTCGCTGGAATATGGCAGCTATCAGACACGCAAGGGCACGATCGACGCCTCCGACGCGCTGAGCGATGACGAGAAGATAAGCGGCCGCCTCATCCTGTCTGGCGCCGACGCCGACCGCAACGTGCAGCATTACCGGGGGGACACGAATTACCTGGTGGCCCCCAGCTTGCGCTACAAGGACGGGAAGACCGACGCGATCCTGAGCGCCCAGATCTACGAGCAAAATACCGGCGTGAACCCCTATACCTACATGTATAAGGGGCAGATCGCCCCGGTGAGAACGCAGCCCATAGGCCCCGCCGACGCCGGCTTCAACGCAAGTGACAAGGAAGTCACCTATTCGGTTGAACACAAGGCGACCGACTGGCTCACCATCGTCAGCCGCGGGCAATACCAGAACCAGGACCTCAGCTTCGGGCTGTACGCGCCCTTCGCCGTACTGGCGCCCACGACCCTGCTGATTAACAATGGGCATGACGAGCAACGCAACAGGACCTGGTCGCTGGATGACTATGCCAGGCTGAAATTCGATACGCTTGTCATCAATCACAACATCAACATTGGTTATAGTTTCGTTCAGACGCATGACGATGCGCTGGATTCTTCGAAGTCGAGTTTCTTCCCCTTCAGTTTGACGACCGGTGTGGTCAAACCCATACCGTCCATCGACGAAACGTCCTACAGCCTGGACTATAATGAACGGGCGTTTTACTTTCAGGATATCATGACATGGGGGGCGGCACACCTGATAGGCGGGGTGCGTCAGAATTCGTTCGATAGCACCAGCCACATTCCAAAGCAACCAGTCAGCGAGTACTCCGCCTCATCGTCAGTACCAAGCTTTGGCGCGGTGTACGACATAACCGCTGATTTGTCGTTGTTCGGTAACTATGCGCTTGGTTACATCCCGAATTTTTCCCTGGATTATACAAAGAACCGGCTGCCCGACATCACTTCCAAGAACCTTGAGGGCGGCTTGAAGCTGTCCATGATGGATCAGAAGTTGGAATTGGTGGCGTCGGTCTTCCGCCTGCAGCAAAGCAACGTCGTGATTTCCGATCCGGCCCATCCCGGCTATTACATCTCCACCCAAGGCCAGGAAAGCAAAGGCGTCGATCTCGATTTGCGCGGCACGATCCTGCCCGGCTGGACGGTCGTTTCCACTTTCACCTACAGCAAGTTTGATCAGTTGACCCGCAAGCTTGGTGCCTATGTGGCGGGCCAGCCGCGCGTCAAGTACAGCCTCTATACGTCCTATACCCAGCCGGTAGGCGAAGACTTGAATCTGACCCTGTCGGGCGGGCTGTATGGAAACTCCGGTTCCTATCTGAATAACAGCGGGACGGAAAAAGTCCCGGACGCCAAGCAGTTCGATATTAATGTCATTGGCGCCTATAAATCTTGGCAGCTCAATGTGGGTGTCAAAAACCTGTTCGACCGCCGTAACTACGGTGTGTCGACTGTCGACAGCTACATTCCTGTTCTGGAATCATGCACCTGGCATGCCACCTTGTCCTACAAGTTCTTCTAACTCACCGATATCGAGTGACGCCTGAATGAGCACGTCGAACCATACAGTGAAGGAAGCCCGGCCACAGGCCGGGCTTCCCAGCGTCAGCACCGAGGTACGGATACGTCACTTTCTCAAGCTGCTGACATCATACTGGTTATCCTCGGACTGGATGTTTGCCTGGTTTGGCACCGCTTTCCTTTTGGGAAGCAAGTACATCGTCATTTATATGTCAGTACAGGCAAACAGTTGGCAGCGCTCGTTCTATGATGTCGTCCAAAATAAACAGGTGGATCTGTTCCTGCCTCAGATCATCGAGTTTTTTCTGATCAACGGCTGCTCGGCCATGGTCCTCGTCCTTGAGGTATACTTCTACGGCATGTTCTCAATGAGATGGCGGACCTTCCTGACCACGGAATACGTGGCGCGCTGGATGAAGAACAATGGGTTCTATTCCATGGAAAGGGCCGCATTGATTGACAACCCGGACCAGAGAATAGCCGAGGACATCAAGGAATTCACAAATAGCGTAATGGCCATAGTAGTAGGATTTTTTGGTTCCATAACAGCCGGCATCAGTTTTGGTTCTGTGCTTTGGAGCGTGGCGGCGCCGATACGGTTCCTGATTGCGGGGTACCACATCTCCATACCCGGCGACATGCTATGGTATTCCCTGCTGTACACGGTGCTGACCACCGGGGCCATCATCTGGGTCGGCCGGCCCCTGATTTCCCGCACCATGCGCCAGCAACAGGTGGAGGCCGATTTCCGCTTCGGCTTGATCTACATTCGCCGCAATGCGGAACAAATCGCCTTCCTGGATGCCGCGCCGACAGAGGTGCAGTCCCTGCGCGAAGCATTCGACCGTATCAAGAAGAATTATCATCGACTGATTCTGGCCCAGATGGGCATCAACGCGACGGGGCACATATTCGATAGCATTGGGAAATTACTTCCCGTGTTTCTGACAATTCCAAAATACTTTGCCGGTACGTTGACCTTTGGCGGGATTATGGCAGCCCAGGATGCATTCCGCCAAATGACATCTTCCCTTTCATTCTTCTATCAAGCTTTCCAGTCATTCGCCCAACAAATCGCCAACGTCAACCGTATCTGGGCTTTCGACCAGATGTTGGAGCGGAAGGATGCCACCGGTATCCAAATAATAAGGAACGGTGGTGGCACTATCTCCGCCCGCGATCTCCGGCTGGACTTCTATAACAACGCGTCCCTGACCATTGGGGATTGGACGATCCTGCCAGGTCAGCGCTGGGTGATAGTGGGCCCATCGGGAATAGGTAAAAGTTCCACCATGAGGGCCATCGCCGGCTTGTGGCCGGATGGTGCCGGGGTGGTTCATGTGCCATCCCAGGGCCTGACGATGTTCGTCCCCCAGCGCCTCTATCTGCCTATGGGAACCCTGAAGAACGCCATCTGTTTTCCCGCCTCGCCGGAGCAGTACGACGATGATCAGGTCATCTCCCTGCTCAGTGTCGTCGGGCTGGAGAAGCATGCCCAGCGGCTTCACGGATCCCGATCCTGGGCCGACCAGCTCTCCCCGGGGGAGCAGCAGAGGTTGGCCCTGGTCCGCATCCTGCTTTACCGGCCGGACCGCCTCGTCCTTGACGAAGCCACCAGCGCTTTGGACCCCGCGAACGCGCTGCATTTTTACGCCACCCTGCTTGAGCGCCTGCCGTCCGTCACCCTGATCAGCGTCGTTCATGATGAGCGCCTGAAGCCGTTCCATACCCACTGCCTGCGGTTGGCGGCGGAGGGGGCGACACAGTCCGCGCTGGATCCCGAAGAGGAAACCGTATGTTAAGCGCCTATATCAGCGACAGCGAGGCGGACCTGCGCGCGGCCAGCCAGCAGGCCGTGGAATTGGCCCTGCGCGCTGGCGGACGGGAAGCCAGCGCCAGCGCCGCCTCCAGCGGCGGGCTTCAGCTCGGCTTACGGGACGGCCGGCTGGAAACGGCCGTGCGGAGTGGCCATCGCTCCCTCAACCTGACGGTATTCAGGGAGGGCCGGGTCGGGTCGGCGTCCACGACCACCTTTGACGCCGACGCCATCCAGCGCCTGGTGCAGGAGGCGGCAAGCATCATGCAATGGGCGCAGCCGGATGCCGACAACGGCTTGGCGGATGCCGCCGACCTTGCCCATGATGTTGGCCAGCCGCTGCGGTACGAGCCGGTCAGCGACGATGCCGCGGCCATGGCCGAGGAGGCGTCGGACATAGAGCGCGCGTTGCGTGCCGTCGAAAAGCCGGCGGGAACGGAATTGCGGACGTCGGAAGTGGGGCTCAATTGCTCCGAGATGTTGTCGGTGATGGTCACCTCATCCGGATTCTCCCGCGCGAGCCTCACCTCCCATCATGTGCGCTGGTGTACGGCGTTGGCGGCGCGGGACGGCGCCATGGCGCGTGACTATGCGCAGTCCATGGCCCGCCGGCGTAGCGATCTTCGCGGGGCGGACTGGCTGGCGGAGCGTGCCCTGCGGGGAGCCACCGGGCAGCTGGGGGCGCGGACGGTGCCCTCCGCCACCGGGCCGGTTCTATTCAGTCCCCGCACCGCACAGGTGCTGATCGAGGATCTGGTCGGCGCACTGATGGGCACCGCCCAGTACCGGCGCGCCAGCTTTCTGGCCGGTGCGCTGGGGGACTTGGTCGCGGCTGACCATCTTGACCTGATCGAGGATCCGTTTGAGCCATGGGGCCTGGCCAGCGGTGCTTACGACGCGGAAGGCGTCGCCGGCAGCCGCCGCCTGATCCTCGATGCCGGCGTGGTCGGCGGTTACTTCCTGAATAGCTTGAATGCCCGGCGTTTGGGGATGCGGACGACGGGCAACGCCAGCGGCCCGTATAACCTGACGCTTTCCAGCCGCCGTCCCGGCGGCGATGGCCCGGCGATGCGGCGCCATCTGGGCACCGGCTTGCTGGTTACCGCGATCACCGGCGGACACACCGACCCGACAACGGGGCATTGGAGCCGGGCGGTTGAAGGATATTGGGTCGAGGACGGCGTCCAGCGGTTCCCCGTCGCCGGCATCACCCTGAGCGGAGATATGCGCACGATGCTACGGGGGATCACCCACGTCGGCGATGACGTCGAACGTTTCGGCTCCTTTCGCACGGGCTCCATTTTGGTTGACGCGATGCACATCGGAGGACGGGCATGATCAATCCGCCGCACATGGATTGGGCCCGGCGTCTAATCCTTCAGCCCAATCAGTTGGACGAAGTTGAGCTGTCGCGCGCCTTGGAGCAGTTGGCGGCGGGTGCCGACTTCGCCGATATGTTCTTCGAAAGCACCAAGTCGCGCGAGTGGCGGCTGGACAATGGCAAGGTTTCGGCGGGCAGCTTTTCCATCGGTCAGGGGCTCGGCTCCCGTGCCGTGCTGGGGGATCGGGTTTCCTTCGCGCATACCAGTGATCTCCGTCCGGAAGCCATCAGGTCCGCCCACCAGACGGTCCAGGCTCTGACCCGATTGGGCGGCGGAACTGCGGCGGCCCCCCAGGTGCGGCTTGTTCCGCAGTTGACGGACCATGGGCTTTACTCGCGGAAGGACCCCTTGGCGTCCGCCGACCTGTTGCCCTGGGTCCAGTTGCTGGAGAAGGTGGATATGCTGGCCAGGGCGGCGCATCCCGCCGTCCGCCAGGTCAACGCATCGCTATCGTCGGCGCACCGGGTGGTGCTGATCGCCAATACCGACGGGCAGCTGGTGGCCGACGCGCGTCCCGTGACGCGGCTGTTCATCCATGTCGTGCTGGAGCGCGCCGGGACGCGCGCCCAGGGGAGCGCGGGCGTCGGTGGACGGTATGGGCTGGAAGGCCTGACGGATGAGGCCGTGGGGTCGGTCGTGTCCCAGGCCGTCCGTGTCGCCACCGTCAACCTGGATGCCCGGCCGGCGCCAGGGGGGGTGATGCCGGTGGTGCTGGGGCCGGGCTATGCCGGTGTCCTTTTTCATGAAGCGGTGGGCCACGGCCTTGAGGGCGATCATCACCGCAAGGGGCTTTCCGCCTTCGCTGGCCGCATGGGCGAGCGTATCGCGCCGGACACGGTGACGGTTCTGGATGACGGGTCGCTGCCTGGCCGGCTGGGCAGCATGGGCGTCGATGATGAAGGAACGCCTGGGCAAAAGACCGCCCTCATCGAGAACGGCGTGCTGACGGGGCTGATGCAGGACCGCCTGAACGCCCGCCTCATGACCATGACGCCGACGGGAAACGCGCGGCGCCAGTCCTACGCGCATCTCCCCATGCCGCGGATGACCAACACCTTCCTGCTGGCCGGCCAGGAGGACCCGAATGACATTGTCGCGTCGGTGGGACGCGGCATCTACGCCCCCCGTATGGGGGGCGGGCAGGTGGACATCACCAGCGGCCGTTTCAATTTCACGGCGGTCGAGGCCTACCTCATCGAGGACGGCAAGATCACCGCCCCGGTGAAGGGGGTGACCCTCGTCGGCGTCGGGCATGAGGCGCTTCGCCACATACGTGCCGTTGGCCATGACTGGGCGCTGGATGAGGGAATCGCGACCTGCGGCAAAGCTGGCCAGACAGTGAGCGTTAGCGTGGGGCAGCCGACCCTGCGCATTGATGAAATGGTTGTAAGCGGCAGTGTGTGACCTGGAGGAATCAAAATGAAAAAAGCGACTAGCGTGAATACTGCGGAATTTGACTCGAGGGTTCTCGGCTCCGAAAGCCCCGTCCTGGTGGATTTCTGGGCGCCGTGGTGTGGGCCCTGTCGCGCCCTCGCGCCGATACTTGACGAGGTCGCCGCCGATTTTGACGGCACGATGGATGTCTACAAGGTGGACATTGAGGCGGAGCCGGATGTGGCCACCCGCTTCGGTGTGCAGACCATCCCCGTGCTGATCCTGTTCAAAGGCGGGGAAGAGATCCATCGCCGCGTCGGCACCCTCTCGCGCACGCAGCTGACGGCCATCATCGAGCAAAAATTATGATCGTGAACCATCCCGCGTTCCACGGTCGCCCCGATTTGAAGCAGAGGCTGGTCGACGCTATCGACGCGCTGGTCGCGGAGGGCCACTTCAGCGGCCGACGGAATGCCAAATCCCTGACGGCTTTGCTGTCCATGGAATGGGAAGAATTTTCGGAGTTCTACGGTCTGCCCCCGGCCCTGGTATTGTTGCTGGATATCATGCCAGCCTATGCCTTCAATGAGGTCGCCGTCGCGGCTTGGCGGGACTTGGTTTTGGCCATTACGCCGGGGGCGGATCTCGCCCCGCCGTTGCATGATTTCCTGCTGATGATGATGTCACCTCCGCGGGAGGATATCGACCCGTCGGACATCACCGGGCGTTTGTCCAAACTGCACCAAAGGCTTTTGGCCGGGGAGGCGGTCCCGCGCCCCGAATGGGCGAACATCCGCAAGGAACTGGTCGCCCTGTCGGAAGAAGGGCTCCCGGCGGGGGATCGACGTAAATTGCAATATTCAGTTTGGGAGGCGGCGGCCTGGCCGCTGCGCGACTCCCCCAGCATATTGGTCCAGATGTTCCGCAGCTGGGGGATTCTGAGCGAACTGGTGCCGGATCCGGAGTGGTCTGACGCCGATGAGGCCAATAAGGAAAGGGTTCTCCGGGAGATTTGGCGGGAACAGGAGTCTGTCCGCGCGGCGGGGGAGACGCCGGAATACCCGGTACTGTTCATGGCGCGCGAACCCGATTTGGCGCGCCGGTTCGAAGCCCATTTGAACCGGGCGAATGCGGGCACCTCTGAGCGTTGGGGCGAGGCGATCAACTATCTGACATCGCTGTTCAGGGATGGCGTCGTCGCCGGCCAGGTTTGAGGGGAGGCCCGCTTCGCTTTATGGCGTCTCTTCTCATTTGAGACGACTTTGAATTTCCCTCAGGCCATCGCGCGCACAGGCCTCGTCCTTTTCACTGGGTTCGGCGCCGGATACGCCGATCGCGCCAATCACTTCGCCGTTCACCATGATCGGTAAACCACCGGCCCACGAGGCGTAGTTGGTGCTGGCCGCGACCTTGTCGGCGAGACCTTTGTCGGTGGCTATTCTGGTGGTGATTTGTTCGCTGGGCGCGCCAATCAACAGTGCGGAGTTCGCCTTGCGGAAGCCCGTATAGGCGTGACTGCCGGCCGTTCCGTCGGGGACATAATAGAGTTTGGGCAGGCCTGCGGCATCAAGGACGGCAATGCCCACTTGGTAGCCTTTGCAGGAGGTGACGACCGCCTTGGCGGCCTCAAGCGCCAATTCGATGGAGGGGCCGCGGGCAACGACGTCGGGGGGGCGTGGCCCGGGCGGCGGCGGCGGGGTAGGCTCGCCCGGCCGAGGTCCCATCATGGGGCCGTTGTAAGGTGCGGACAAGGCGGTGTCTCTGGATCGCGAGCTTGCGGGCTCTTGATCCTGGGCACCGGCTTGGACGGCTATGAACACGCCCAGCGCCGCCATGGCGGCCGTCGTTATTTTCATTTCGAAGAGTCCTTATCGTCTTGGATCGTCTTGGTCGTTTTCGCGGCCGCTACCGGCGTGGGCGGAGGCTCCCCCATCCCCGGAAATTCTGGTCATGTCGGTAGGTGCCACTTCCCGGCCGTTTCCAGGCGGGCATCTTGGCCATGGTCGTTCTGGGTGATGGATCAGGGGGACTGTAATCATGGCCCCGGCCCCGCGCTTCGCCATTTTTTCAATACCAAGTATCGAGGCGCCATCCGGCGGAATCGCCCCTATTGCATACGTATGCAAAATGAGGAATGATCCGGTTTAAGGCGGGCGACGGCCGGAACCTGGGAGGATGGTGATGCGATTCGAACGGTTGGACCTGAACCTGCTGGTGGCGCTGGATGCGCTGTTGGCCGAATGCAACGTTTCCGCCGCCGGTGAGCGGCTATGCCTCAGCCAATCCGCCATGAGCGGCACCCTGAACCGCCTGCGCGACTACTTCGGGGACGAGTTGCTGGTCAGCGCCGGCCGGCACCTGGTTCCCACCGCCCGCGCCCGTGCCTTGGTGGCGCCGGTGCGCGAGGTGCTGCATCAGATCAAGACCACCATTGCCACCCCGCCGGACTTCGATGCCGCCACCTGCGAACGCGACCTGACCATTATGGCGTCCGATTACGTGCTGACGGTGCTGTTGGCGGAGGCATTGCAGGTCATCGCGGCGGCGGCGCCGGGGCTTACCTTCACCGTGTTGCCGCTCGATGACAAGCCACAGGCGCAGCTTGAGCGGGGGAGGGTGGATCTCCTGATTGGGCAGGAAGCGGCGGCCTCCGAAAACCATCCCGCCACCCTGCTGTTTGAAGATGAGTATGTGGTGGTGGGCTGCGCCGGCAACCCCCGCCTGCGTCGGCCTATCGACGCCGAGCGCTATTACGCCATGGGCCATGTGGTGACGGAGATCGGCGCCACCCGCCAGCCGGCGTTCGACGAACGGGTCCTGCGTCAGGACGCCCGCAAGCGGCGGGTGGAAGTGGTGGCGCCGTCCTTCGCCGCGGTGCCGGCGCTGGTGGTGGGTACCGACCGTATCGCCACGGTGCAACGGCGGCTGGCGGAACAGCAGGCCCGCCATCTACCCCTGCGCATCCTGCCGTTGCCCGTCGCCCTGCCATCCCTGCGCCTGGTGGCGCAATGGCATAAGGCCGGCGCCCAGGACGCTGCGCTGCGCTGGGTGGTGGACCGCGTCAAGGCCCAGGCCCAGGCGCTGGCCCCCCGCGACAATGCCAGTCGGGTGGTTCAGGCGGCGGAGTAGGCTCAAGCCCGTCGCCAAATCTCCTGCCCCTCCGGGGTGCGCACGATGCCGGTCGCCGGGCGGCGGGCGGAGGCGCGCACGATCAGGTCCCCCTGGATGATATGGTGGCATTGGCCGTCCTTCGTGCCGGCCAGAGCGTCCTTCACCAAGCCCACCGTGCGGGCCACCATGTGGGCCACGGGTTGGGAATATGTCGTCAGCTGGAAGCCCGGCCAGGCGGCGATGGCGACATCGTCGAAGCCGACGATGGACAGCTCGCGGCCGGGCGTCAGGCCAAATTCCGAGCGGGCGACCTCGATGGCGGCCAGCGCCATATGGTCGTTGGTGCAGAACAGGGCCTCCGGCGGGGTGGGGGCCGAGAGCAGCTGCCGTGTCGCCGCCATGGCGCCATCGAAAGTGAAGTGCCCGCAGGCCCGCATTGGCCGGTCGGCACCATGCCGGCGCAGGGCATCCTTGAACCCGGCCTCCCGCTCCCGGCTGGTGGAGCTTTCCTCGATGCCGGCGATGAAGCCGAAGCGACGGTGACCCGCCGCCCACAGGAAGTCGGCGGCCATGGCGGCGCCATGGGTGTTGTCGCCAGCCACCGCCGGCGTCCGGTTGGCGAGGTCGGTGTTGTTGAACATGATGACCGGCACGCCACCCTGACGGCATTCCTCCGCCAGGGCGGACGACAGGCTGCTGGACGCCAGGATCAACGCGTCCACGCGATAGCGCAGCAACTCGTCCAGCATGGGATCCAACTCAGTGTTGCCATGGGTGATGAACAACAGCACGCGATAGCCGATGGCACCCAGCTGATCGGATAACTGTTCCACCACCTCGGGATAGAACTGGTTGTCCAGGTGGCTGACCGCCACGCCCACCATGAAGGACCGGTTGGTCATCAGCGATCGCGCCATCAGGTTGGGCCGGTATTTGAGGGCCCGCGCCGCCTCCACCACGCGCTGACGCGTGGCCTCTGACACGCTGGCGCCCTCGGTGAAAGTCCGCGACACGGCCGAGCGTGACACGCCGGCCAGGCGGGCGACATCTTCCGCCGTGGCGGGGCGGGACCGGGCGGAGGAGGTGCGGGGGGCCACTGATTCCATAAGAGGATCGCCTTCAAAAATCCGGTACGGCCGGCGGGGGGGAAGCCCGGCGCGTCACGACATTGTGCTTATCTTTAATAACCTTGTCTTGTCCAAAGCCGATTTTGCATACGGATGCACTTTGCTGTTGCACGCGCGTGCAATGCTGATAAGGTGAAAAAAACAACGCGCGACATCAACAACGGCGGTCCGTTCTTGCGGGCAAGGATGCCGGTCTGCGCGCGTCGGGAGGGGACATGGGATGAAACTCTGGCGCCAACACCCGGCCGCGCTTAACGCCTGCCCTTGGACAAAACCCGCACCCGAAACCGCCACACAACAGGGGAGGTAGGGTTGCGTCACCTTGACAACAGGACTTCAGTCCGACGTGGAAGCGCCGGCCATAGGCGCCATGTGCTGCTGGGGGCGTCCGCCCTGTGGCTGATCTGCGGCCCCAGCGTCCACGCCCAGGAACAGGCCCGCCCGGCGACCACGCATGAGGGCCAGCCGGCGGCCCGCCCGCAGGGGGCGCCACCGCCCGGCGAACCGCCCTTGGGCGTGGCGCCGGCCACCGGCACGGGCGAGCTGGAGGAGATCGTCGTGACCGCCCAGCGCCGGGCGGAAAACCTGCAGAAAATCCCCATCGCCATCACCGCCATTTCGGGCGACGAACTGGCCAGCAAGGCGCGTAGCTCCGTCGACAGCGCCCTGCAGGACATTCCGGCCGTGCAGGTCCAAGCGGGTGCCCAGGGCAGCCAGGTCTATATCCGTGGCGTCGGCACCAACGGCGACCCCAATTCCATCGATACCGACATCGCCGTCTTCTTCGACAATGTCTACACCGGCCGTAACGAACAACTGGGCGCCGGCCTGTACGACATCAGCCGGGTGGAGGTGCTGCGGGGACCCCAGGGCACCCTCTACGGTCGCAACGCCGTGGGCGGCACCATCAACGTCATCAGCAATTCCCCGGTCCAGGAGTATGGGGGCGCGGTCAACCTGCAGGTGGGCGACTATGGCCTGCGCCATGTCGACGCCGCCGTGAACGTGCCGGTGGATGAGACGCTGGCCGTCCGTTTGGCCGCCCTGCGTGAGACCAAGGACGGCTACTACAGCAACGGCGGCGGCGCCACCGATGTCACCGGTCTACGTCTCAAGGGCCTGTGGAAGCCCACCCCCGCCCTGTCGCTGTTGGGCGTTGTCGACTATCAGCACATCACCGGTCTGGGCGCCACCACCGTATCGGTATCGAATTTCGAGGCAGGCCACCCCTGGACGGCGGAGGAGGGGTTCGAGGATCGGCTGAACTACCGCTTCCTTACCACATCCGTTCAGATGGACTATGATTTCGACTGGGCGACGCTGACTGTCATCCCAGCCTATTCCTACAGTGACCGCTACATCTTCACCGACCTGATCAGCGGGTCGCGCGCCGTCGGCGACTATCAGGAAAAGCAGTACACCGGGGAAATCCGTCTGGCCTCGCCTTCGGACAGCGCCGTCAAGTGGCAGGTGGGCGCCTATGGCCTGCGGTCCACCAACCTGAACCTGGTGGCACCCTCCGCCGGCACCACCTCCACCACCGGCTATACCGCCTACTACCACAACCCGCCCACGACCTCCTACTCCGTCTTCGGGCAGGCGACATACCCCGTGACCGACAGTCTGCGGCTGACGGCCGGCCTACGCTACACCGACGACAAGAAGGGCTACGCCTACGGCATCCGCTCCAGCTACACCCTGCCGGGCACCTCCACCTATTACGACAGCGGCCTGCTGACCACGCCGGACGAGAAGGATAGCGGCGTCACCTACAAGGCGGGCGTCGAATACGACCTGACGGCTGACAGCATGGTCTATGCCCAGGTGGCCACGGGCTTCAAAGCCGGCGGCTACAACACCAGCCAGCTGCCACCGCAAACCTACGAGCCGGAAAAACTGACGGCTTATGAGGTGGGCGCCAAGAACCGCTTCCTGGACAACCGGCTGGAGGTCAACGCCGAAGCCTATTATTACGACTACAAAAACTATCAGTTGCAGTATCCGCTGTTCGGCGCGGGCCAGGACATCAACACCCTCTACAGCCTTTTGCTGTCCCAGTATGGGGCAAGCACGGCGCTGACCTACGCCAACGCCCACGGCCTTTGCGGCACCAGCGCCTGCACCCTGGCCTCGCCCCCCGGCCAGTTCACCCAGCCGGTGGCCAACGCCGACACCGGCACCAGCTACGGCGCCGACCTGGAGGCCAAATACCGTCTGACCCCGCATGACGAGATCACGCTGTCCATCGCGTACATGCACGCCCGTTACGGCAACGTCGCCGCCGTGTCGGACATCAGCGGCACCCAGGTGGCCAGCGCGCCGACGTGGAGCGGCGTGATCGGGTATGAGCACAGCTGGGACCTGGCTGGCGGGCTACTGACCGTGCGGGGGGAAAGCAAGCTGTCCACCGGCTATGTCACCACCACCAGCCTCAGCTTTCCCCATCACTGGCAGCCCGGCTATTCCCGCAGTGACGCCTATGTCAGCTACGTCTTTCCCGATGACCGCTACACCATCGGCGCCTTCGTCCACAACATTGAGGACAGGGCCCAGGTCACGGCCGCCTTTCCCAACAGCCGCCTGCTGGTCACCACGCCGCGCACCTTCGGCTTCACCGCCAGCGCCAAGTTCTGACCCGCCATCTCATAAAAAAGGGACATCTCATGCGCATCACCCGCGCCATCGCCCTTTCCATGTCCGTCCTCGCCGGGGCCGTGCTCGGCGCTGCACCCACGCGGGCCGCCACGCCGGACCCCACCGCCCACCAGGTTCAGGTCCTGTGGGACATCCAGCAAGTCCAGGACCTGATGAGCCGGCACGAATGGTACTATTCAGCTGGCGAGCATCAGCGAGAACTGGATGAGTTGTTCGCCCATCATCAGGCGGATGTCAGCTTCGGCACCAATGTCGGCTTCTGGGTCGGCTTGCCATCGATCAAGCGTTCCTATGTCGACTGGTTCAAGAAGCAGGCCGGTAAGGATTTGGCGGCCCTTAGCCGCCGCCACCCGGAAATCAAGGACACGCCGGACAACCTGCTCATCGGCACCTCCATGATGCACACCTTGACCACGCCCCTGGTGGTCGTGGCGGATGATGGCCGGACCGCGAAGGGGCTCTGGTACACCATTGGCCAAGTGTCACAGACGCCGCTGGGCCAACCCGACGCCAACTACATGTGGGAACGCTACGCCATCGACTTCATCAAGGAGGATGGCGTCTGGAAGATCTGGCACTTCAACGTCTTCACCGACATCGCCACCCAGCCGGGAGGCGATTGGACCAAGCCGGGCTCCGCACCCAAGATCGCGCTTGAACCCGGCGAGGTGCTGCCGTGGCAGGATCCGGAGGCTCCACCCTTCGATATCCCCATGGAACGGTACAAAGGCTATGCCCTGACCGAGGTGCGGGGCGAGAAGCCGCTGATCCCCGTGCCCTATCGCACTTTCAGCGAAACCTTCAGCTACGGCCCGCCGGTCAAGGCGGCCGCCGGCAAATAAGCCATGGGTCGACAAATACTTCCCCCATTCGAAACCTAGGGAATGACTTCATGAAAATCCGTCTGTCCATTTGCGCCGCGACCTGCGCGGCGTTCGTCACTACCATCGCGATGTCAGCGGAGACACAGCCGCGAATGGACTTCGCGCCACTGAAGTCCGACGCCGCGGTGGCCGAGGGGCGATCGATGATCTCCGACGGCGAGCGCGCGGTCGACACGATCGCGATCCAGAGCTTGATGAGCCGGCACGAATTCATGCACGCGGCGGGGCGCAACCTTGAGGAGCTTGATAATTACTGGGTGCGATCCGACGGCAAGTTCGCCGCCACGGCGACCTTCGGTAGCCCGGCGTGGGTCATGTACGGCCTGGATGTCATCCGTAACGCCTATGGCATGAAAAGCCGCGGCGATGCCGAGGCTGCCCTCGACAAGCTGTCGGCGATCGATCCCAAGGTCGGAAAAGTTCCCGCCAATTTCGGGGCCGGCGCCGAATGGGTGATGCACACCTCCACCACGCCGGTGATCGAAATCGCCGGCGATGGCAAAACCGCCCAGGGGGCATGGTATTCGCCCGGCATTGGCGTGATGCCTTTGTACCAGGACGGCAAGATCCATTTGCAGTCGATGATGTTCTTTGAAAAGTATGGCGGCGACTTCGTCAAAGAGGACGGCGTCTGGAAAATTTGGCATCTTCAGATGGCCTACGACTTCGTCCCCGGTTTGCCGGACACGATGGTCGCCCAGCTAAACGCCCAGTTGGGTGACCTCGCCCTGGGTAAGCCTCTCAAGGCCTTGGGCGGCGAAGCGGGCGAACGCTCCGACTTCAAGTTGCCGCCGGGCTTCCGCAAGCCGCTCTATAGCTATCCAGCCTATAGCCCGCAGCGCGCGGCGGTGATTTGGCCGAACCTGCCACGCCCCTATTACACCTTCGGCGAGACCTACAACAACTGCAACTGCGAGCAGGAACTTCCGCATTGGTGAACCGGCTCGGTAGCGGCAGACATGGGAGGTTAAGATGAAAAAGCAAGTGATGGCGGCGGCCTGCGGACTCCTGCTGCTCGGCAGCTGGATCCAGGACGCTGGCGCCGACGACGGGCAGGACGGTGCCGCATCGACATCTCCGGCCGGGGCGCCTCCGGGCGGGCTGGCCGGGGACGCGTCGAAGAACCCGGACATGACCGCGTTCGCCAAGGAGGTCGATACCAACGGCGATGGCAAGATGTCGCGTGAGGAATGGCTGGCGAAGGGGCTGCCCATCAGCTCGTTCAACATGTTCGAGAAGGGCCGCGGCTATGTGACCCTGGATGACTACCAGAAGAATCCGGCGCCGCCGGGTATCGACCTTAACGGGGACGGCACGCTGACGGTCGAGGAATTCAAGCAATTCGACAAGATGATGTCTGCGCGACAGGGCGCCAATCCACCCCCGGCGCCACCCCGGTCAAACCCATAGGGCAGATCCCGCGAAGGCGGGTTCAGCCTTCGCGGGTGACGTCGCTCGCGGACAAGACCCCGTGAGGGCCGGCTTACGGATGAGGACCACGCCACCGCCAACCAGGCGGTGGCGTGCGTGGCTTTGGACGGAAACCTCCGATGTCACCGGCGCCGTTGGCACTGTCGACGCCGGGCCCCTTTCATGATCCCGGAACCCAAATCTCCCGCCCGTCGCCATCGCGGATGATGCCCGTGGCCGGCCGGCGGGCGCTGGCCCGCACCACCAATTGCCCCGTCACCACCACCTGCTCCGCAGGGGCGCCCGTGCCGTCGAGCAGGCTGGCAAGTGCCTGGGTGGTGGCGTCGACCAAAGCCGCCAGGGGCTGGGAATAGGTGGTCAGTCGGTATTCCGGCCACGCCGCAATGGGCGCGTCATCGAAGCCGATGATCGACACGTCGCGTCCGGGCTCCAGTCCGAACTCCGCGCGGGCCACGCCCAGTACGGCCAGGGCGGTGTGGTCGTTGACGCAGAACACGGCGTCCGGCCGCGTCGTTCCGCTGAACAGCGTGCGCGCCGCCGCGGCCGCCCCTTCCAGGCTGTAGTCGCCCCGGATGCGCGTGGGCGCCCCCAAGCCATGGCTCTCCAGCCAGCGGGTATAGGCGGCCTCACGGTCACGGCTGGCCGAATTGTCGTCCATTCCGGTGATCATGGCATAGCGGCGGTGCTGGCTTGCCGCCAGATAGGCGGCGATGGTCGCTGCCCCACCGGCGTTGTCGCCGGTGATGCTGGCGATGTCGGGGCTATCCGTCCGGCTATTCAACTGCAGCACCTTCAGGCCGGCGGCCCGACAAAGCTCCGCCCGCGATTCTGACAGGGCGACGGAGGTCATGATGAGCGCCTCCACGCGATGGCGCAGGATATCGTCCAGCACCGGCTCGAAATCGGCGCCCGCCGGGATCAGGAACAGCAGCAGATGATAGCCAAGTTTCCCCAACTCGAAGGACAGGGCCTGGAGAAGCGGCGGAAAGAACTGGTTGTCGAAGTGGGCCATGACCACGCCCACGATGTTGGATCGGCCGGTGATCAGTGACCGTGCGATCAGGTTGGGCCGGTAGCCTAGCTGCGCCGCCGCCGCCATGACCGCCGCACGCGTGGTCTTGGAGACGCTGGCCCCCTTGGTGAAGGTGCGCGACACGGCGGATTGGGAGACGCCGGCCAGGCGGGCGACGTCAATCGCCGTTGCGGCCTGCTGGCGACCACCATCGTTCGCAAGGGCTGCGGGAAGGGGGAGGGGGCGTGGAGTGGACGACACTGGGGACCGGTTCCAACGGGTGGGCAGGTTGGGGTCTCTCAGGCTACCCCAATCGTCCCCCGGAGGGCGAGGGTGTCCCCGGCGCCTGGTATGGGCGTCATATCCCCCCTCCTCTCCATCCGGCGGCAGCGAGGCCGATATCTGATATCGGATAAATGGTTTTGTTCCCGCATGCACGCGCGTGCAATTCGTAGCCGGCAGGCGGTCATTCGGGCCGCCCTTTCAAGCCAGCCGCGATTAGAGCTGGCGTCATACGGGGGGAATGACATGCAAAGGAATTTGCCGTTGGCCATCGGCCTCTTGGTCGCGACGTCGGGTGCCGCCCTCGTGCCGGCTTTCGCGACGGCTCAAGAGGCGACGCCGCCGATGGCTGGCGGCGGTCAGGAGGCGAATTCAGCCTCCGCGTTGGAGGAAATCATCGTCACGGCGGAACGCCGTGTCTCCAACATTCAACGCACGCCGATCTCCATCGCCGTGAAGACGGGCGCGGATCTGGCCCAGACGGGGACCGTTGACCTTGCCAAGGCGGTTGAGGACGTTCCGGCGGTGCAGGTCCAGAAATCGAACACAGGCGCCAGCTTCTACATCCGGGGCATCGGCTCCCGCGGGGTGGGGGGAAGCTCGCCGGTCTCCGTCAATGAGGACGGCATCTATCAGCAACAGCCCGACCTGATCAGCGGCGCCTTCGCCGATCTGGACCGGATCGAAGTGCTGCGGGGACCGCAGGGCACGCTTTACGGTCGCAACGCCAATGGCGGCACCGTCAACGTGATCACCAAGAATCCCGACCTTGATGGGTATTCGGGCGACGTCACCGTCGGCTTCGGCAACTACGACACCGTGCAGAGCCAAGCGGTGCTGAACGCGCCGTTGGGGCCGACGCTCGCCATTCGCATCGTCGGCGATCTTGAACAGCATAGCGGCTACCTGACGAACGGTCTCAGTGATCGCGACGACAAGGTCCTGCGGGGAAAGGCGCTGTGGAAGCCCAACGACCGTTTCAGCTTGCTCGTCAGCGCGGAGGAGTTTTTCACGGACAGCCGGGGGCCGGGCAACGTCCTGATTTCCGCGGTTCGCGACAATCCGTGGTATTCCGCGCCCTATGACAGCTTCGCCGTCGTCTTCACCGGTGATCCGGTGTTCTGCTCCCCGAATTGCCAGCCCTATTACCGGGTGCGAAACAAGCAATACAGGGCCGAGGCGAATTATGACCTGGGCTTCGCGACACTGACGGCGCTGACCGGAATACAGCGTTATCGCCGCCATTATCTCCAGGCGTTCGCTGGCGGGCTGGAATATGACGACCAGCCGCTGGACCAGGAAAGCTATGAACTGCGCCTTACCAGCAACGAGGGGGCGGCGATTAAATGGGTGGCCGGCGCCTATGCGTTGAACCAGGATTACTCAGGCGAGACGAAATACGTCTACCATATTGATTCAGCGACATATTATGCGATCAACAAAGACTCTTCGCGGGCCGCGTTCGGGCAAGCCAGCGTTCCTTTGACGGACGATTTGAGCCTGACCGGCGGCGTTCGCTACACCCAAGACCATTATGACAAGCGCTTGGATGATGGCACGGTGGACGGCAGCACCGGCGTTCTGGAAAGCCTGACCACCGGCACGCTCCATTCGAAGGGCTATGCCAAGGTCACCTACAAGGGGGCCTTGGAATACCAGCTCGACCGCGCCTCGATGCTTTACGCCCAGTATTCCACCGGTTTCCGCTCCGGTGGTGTCGATGAGAACGGCGCGACCTTCGGCCCCGAGACGATCAAGGCGTTTGAGGTCGGATCGAAGAACCGCTTCTTTGATGACCGCCTTCAACTCAACGCCAGCGCCTATTACTACCGCTATGGCGGTTATCAGCTCGACTACATCGTGTCTGTCGGTGGTGCGTCGACGGACCAGATCACCACATCCAACGTGCCCGGAACGACCAAGGTCTGGGGCACGGAACTGGAAACCCAGTTCCGCGCCAGCCACGCCGATCTGATCACCGCCAGCGTCAGCTATGAAGGCAGTGAGTTCAGCGATGTCACGCTCGCCACCTCGTGCACATCGGCGGGGGTCTGCAGCTATACCGACCTGGGGGGCCGCAGCCTGCCCCGAACCCCGAGGTGGACGCTGAACGGTGGGTATGAGCACACGTTCGACATCGACGGTGGCGACACGATCACGACCCATGTCGATACCCAGTACAAGTCCGCCTACGACGCCGATCTCATCTCCTTCACCCATTCCCGGCAGGGCGCGTATGCCCTGTTCAATGCCCGGCTGACCTATAGCCGGCCGGACTGGGGTGTCAGCGTCAGCGCCTATGTCAACAACATCACCAACCGGGCGGTGCTGGAACAGGCGAACACCGCCGGGCCGGTCAACCGCTACGGCGTCCTGAACGACCCCCGAACCTTTGGTCTGGTCCTGAACGGGCATTTCTGACGCCCGTCTCCCGTTATGCTCCTGAAGCGGAAAATGAAATGACAGCAAGCAAGCGATGCGGAACACGGGTCCCGGGCGCCGGCGCGGCGTTGGCCCTTCTCATCATAGCCATGGCCACCGGTATGGCGACGGCCGCCGATGGGGCCAAAGGCTTGGTCGTCTCGGAAACGACCGTGATGTCGACCCTGGTGATCACGGCGGACGCCCTTCCGGTCGCGTCCGCCGGGCGCAGCCTGACGATGACGGTCGATGGCATCGGCACGCCGATCCAGCCCGGGACCTATAGCGGCCGGATCGTCCTGACGCCCACCACGGCAATTGTGGTGCCCTCGATGCTGGGGGATGCCCAGTACCGGTTTCGCGCCGGCCTCTATGTCGATGGGGGCCGGCCGGTTCCCGACAAGTCGGTCACCGCGGCGCTGGGCGGCGGCGTCACGACGGATACCGTCGCGCGCGACATCAAGCTCATCTCGCGCGATCCGGCGTTCAACGGCATCATCGTCACCGGCGCATCGGTCTACACCGTGGACAACGCCACCATCCACCTGAGCGAGAATGGCGGCGATGATTCCGTGGGCTATGGTGCCGCCATCCTCGCCAACGGTGACGCCAAGCTTACCGTCAACAACGCGCGCATCGTCACCCGGGGCGTCATCCGGACGGCCATATTGGCGGACGGCAACGCCACGGTGACCGTGAATGACTCCGACATCCAGACCATGGACGGCGTCCTGCCGCCGGGCTACGTCCCCTCCATCCTGCCGGGAAAGATGATGGAGGTGCCCTATGGCCTGGGCATCAGCGGCAACGTCCGGGCGACCAATGTCGAGGGGAAGGCCACCGCCATTTACAACCGCACCCACATCCATGCGCAGGCCTGGGGCGCGTTGGCCACGGATGGTGACGGCCCCACGCGGCTGATCGCCCGTGACAGCCTGATCGAGGTGGCGGAGAGTGGTTACGGCGCCTATGCCAATGGCGAGGCCCATGACCTTTTCGAACATTGCGTCTTCAATGTGCCCGACTATGGATTGGTCGTCGGCGGCCCGGGATCGGCGACGTTCACCAAGGGGACCGTGGTCAATTCAAGGCGCTTCGGCGTCATGATGCACCAGGGCACCGGCGGTGGGACCGTGACGATAGAGGACCACAGCGTCTTCAACACCGGATCAACCGCCATCGAGGTGAAGGGCCGGGGCACGCACATCGTCATCGACGCCGCCGACCTGCGTCCCGGCAACGGCGTCCTGCTGCAGACGATGCCGAACGACGACCCGATCATGAAGGAGATGATGAGCGGGGCTGGCGGCCCGCCCCCCGGGGCGGCACCGCCTGCCGATGCCCCCCCTCGGCCCACGTACAGTGGCGATGTGGTCGTGGAGATCCGCAAGACCAAGCTGGTCGGGGATGTCATCCATGCCATGCGCGACACGGGTGCCCTGGTGGTGACGCTTGTGGACGCTGAACTGGAGGGCGCCATCACCACGGGTACCGCGTCGCCGACCAGTGGCATCGCGCCGACGCAGGCCTCATTCCGCACCATCGGGGACGTGAGCAATGTGTTCGGCGCCACGCCCGAGACACTGCCCCTGCATGTCTCGCTGGAGCGAAACGCGACCTGGGTCGTGGGTAAGACGTCCTATCTTACCGGGCTTTCAATCGGACAAGCCGCCCGCCTTCTCGCCCCGAAGGGCATGCGGGTCGTTCTGAGTGTGGGGGGCAAGGAAACCCCCATCAAGTCGGGCCGATACGAAGGCGATATCGTCGTCGCGGTGGCGCCGGCTCGTATGTGAGGCGGTGCGAAGCGCGATGGTATCCGGGATTGCGCTCAAACACCGCAATCCCGGATACATCCAAGCCGGCAGCGGCCCACAACGCTCAACCATCGACCTGGCAACTGAACAGGTCGATGACGATGGCCAAGTACAGCCAACCTTCCTGGGTGGTGCCAACGCCGACTTCAGCAGAATAAAACGGATATTGCGCCGATCGGCGTCCAGTCTACGTGCGACTGAAAAAAACGGCACATTTGACCCGGCGCCAATTCCCCCGCGAAGCTTCCACTTCGCGGGCTTGTTCAGGCTATTATGGAAAGGCTTTGGCGCCGGGTGCCCACTGCTCGGAAAAGCCGGCGGCGCGCAACACGGGATCGCAGGCCTGAATGTCGAAACTTGCGACCCCGTGGCGATCAAGCGGATCGTCTGCGATCATGGTCGCGATTTCCGACCCGTCCTGCGCATGGGCGAGAATGAACCCGCCCTGTCCCTGCTGGAGCGGACCGGCGACGAGGATCGCGCCGGCCTTGATGTGGCGAACCAGCCACTCCTTGTGGGCATCGAGATGCTCTTTGACCTCATCGAGGGGGCGGGTGTAGGAAACTGTGATTGAAAACAACATGATCTGAACTCCGTTGGCGTGTTTGGTTATGCGGCGGCCGGGTGCAGGCCGGCGACCACGCCAGCAATCGCCACCTTGGCACGCTGGAGCCCTTCGGAACGGAGCGCTTCGCCCTTCGACGCCCCCTCGGCCCTGATGACATGGACGTCGGTGATGCCAAGGAACCCGAAATAGGCGCGCAGATAGCTTTCCTGGAAATCCATGCGAGCCAGCGGGCCCTCGGCGTAGAAGCCGCCGCGGGCCGAAACGACGATGACCTGCTTGCCACCAGCCAAGCCGACTGGGCCCTTCTCAGTGTACTTGAACGTCCGTCCCGCCTGGGCAATCCGGTCCATCCAAGCCTTCAACTGGCTGGGTACGGAGAAGTTGTACATAGGAGCGCCAATCACCAGCACGTCGCTGGCCAGGAATTCCGTCACCAGCGTTTCGGAAACGCCATGCTGCTTCAGGGTGGCGTCATCGAAATCGCCGAAGCCGGTCGGCCGGAAGCCAGCGGCGATCGCACCGTCCAGATGACGGATTTCGTCCGCCACCACGTCACGACGCGCCACCTCGGCCCCCGGGTTACGGGTGCGGATTTCGTCGACCACGGCGGCCGACAGCTCCCTGGTCAGGGAAGCGCTCTCCAGAATGCTGGAATCGATATGCAGGATCTTCATTTTTGCCTCGTTTTGCAGGAATGATGTGGAGGTTGCCGGCGCTATCGCGCGGCTTCCCTGGCGGCCCCGTCGATTAGACGGGCCACCTGATCGGGGTGGGACAGCAGGGACATATGGCTGGAGGCGATGGACACGGTCTTCGCGCCGATGCGTTGCGCGATAGCCTGCTGTATGGCGGGGGGAAGCGCTTCATCCTGGGTCGTCCGCAGGTACCAGCTCGGCTTTTCGCGCCAAGCCGCCTTCCGGATTTTTGCTGCAAAGCCCACAGTCGCAATGGGCTGCTGGATCGCCGCCAGGGCGCGCGCTTTTTCCATCGGCAGGTCCGCGGCCATAACCTGGTGGAAGCGCGCGGGGTCATCCAACCAGATCAGGCCATCCGCATCCGGCGTGAAGCCTTCCATCGGAGCGCCCAGCGTCTGCAGCAGATCGGACACTGACTCACCGCTGTCGGGCGCCAGCGCGGAGAGATAGACCAGGCCTTTGACGTTGGCGGCGCCCCCGGCCTGGGTAATGACGGCTCCGCCCCAGGAATGACCGACCAGCAGCACGCCGCCGGTCTGCCGGCGCAGGACCTTCTCGGTGGCGGACACATCGTCTGCCAGCGAGGTCAGCGGATTCTGAACCGCGGTGACATGGTAGCCCATGGCCTGCAGCCGGGAGATGACCGGGTACCAGCTGGACCCGTCGGTAAACGCGCCATGCACCAGCACGATGTTGCGCAGGGGGGGCGTGGTCGATGCCATCGCTGCCTCGCCTCCGGCCAGCGCCAATGTCAGTCCCAGCGCGGTGGCGAGGCGCCGCAACCATGCGGCCGGCGAGCCGGCTCGTTTCGTTCCAAAAGGGGGAGAAGGGTGTCTGTCGCGGGAGGGCTTCATGATCGGGCCAGTCGAGGCGGGGGATGGGAAAATCCTATCCCCGTCCCGCCGATGCCATAAGATGGCAAACTGGACAGAGTTCGTGCAAAATTCGCCAAACCACTCGCCACTCCTGCCGAGGGACAAGGAACCGGTCATGCGTATTGCGATCCTCGCCGTTGACGGCAGCCTTCTATCCGCGATCGCTGGCCTGTCCGATCTTTTCTGGATCACCAACCAGGGACTGCGCGCGCCACCCGCAGGGGTCGCGGCCGGATTGCCGGACCGAGCCGATCCCTTGTTCAAAACCACCATCGTCAGCGCGGACGGCAAGCCCCTGCGCGATCCGCAGGGCAGGTTGATCCCGGTCGATGGCGCATTCGAAGACCTTGACCGGTACGACGCGGTCCTGGCCACCGGCATGGCTCTCGGTCCGGACGGGCTTCCGCCCGCATCCAAGTCGATCGCACAGGGCGCGGAGTGGATGAGGGCGCTGCATCGGCAAGGCGCCTTGGTCGGCGCGGCCTGTGCTGGCACCTTCGTGCTGGGCGAGGCGGGTTTGCTCGATGGCCGGCGCTGTACGACCACCTGGTGGTTGCACCATGCCTTTAAGCGTCGATTTCCCAAGGCCCGCCCGGTTTGGGGCACGGCGTTGGAGGAGCAGGACGGCGTTGTCACCACCGGCGGGCCGCTGTCCTGGGTCGATCTCGGCCTGCATGTCATCCGGCGCCTGGCGGGTGCCGAGATCGCCAAGTTGGCCGCGGACATCTCGGTTGCCGACAGCCTACCGTTGCCACAAATGATCTATGCCCCTCGCGGCTTCATCAACAACACCGATCCGTTGCTTCTGCGCGCCGAGCAGATCGTCCGCCATGCCAGCCCCGGACTGACGGCCGAGGGGCTGGCCCGCGCCCTGGGCCTGAGTGGACGAACGCTGCACCGGAGACTGAAGGAGTTGACCGACGAATCGCCCAAGGAATTCATCACCCGGGTGAGGATCGAGACGGCCTGCGTTCTGCTGGAAACACCCGGCGCCAGCGTCAAGCAGATCGCCCTTGCCTGCGGTTATGGCGAGGAGAGCGTCTTCCGGCGGGCCTTCGTCCAACTCACCGGGATGACGCCAGCCGATTACCGGCGTTGGTCGGCGGGCAGGACGGCGGAGGTCGGGGTTCCCGCCCAGGCATCGGCCTGAGCAGCGAAGATTTTGGACGCGGAATCACCGATTGGGAGGCTCGTTGGCGCGGCGGCCTTTCGACTTATCGGCCCCGAAAACGCAATCGCTCAATCAAAATCCGAAAAGCGGCTGAGTTGTTTTTCTGGGTTGGGTAGTAAATGTGGTAGCCCGGGAATAAAGGGCACCAATCCTCCAGCACGCGGACCAGGCGGCCATCGCGTATCATCGCGTGCGCATGATCTTCGATGAGGCAGGCAATGCCACGTCCATCCAACGCCGCGGCAAGGATCATGTCAGGATCGTTGAACGACAATTGTCCTGGGACGCGAACCTTTACCTCTTGGTCCGCCTTTTTAAATTGCCATGCGTACAATTCGCCAGAGGCAGGCAGACGAAAGTTGATGCAGGTCTGCCGCAGCAGATCATGGGGCGTGATGGGGATACCCCGTTGGGCAAAGTAGCCAGGGGAGGCGACGATCGCCAAGCGCAGATCCGGGCCGATTCTTACCGCAACCATGTTTTGAGCGACCAACTCGCCCAACCTGATGCCGGCATCGAACCTGTCGCCTGTCAGATCGCGTGCCGCCGCGTCGATGTTAACGTCCACTTCGATGTCCGGGTAATCCTTCACGAAACTCCGAAGCATCGGCCACAGCAGGCTGATGGCGGCGTGCCGGGGGGCGGTGATCCTGATCTTGCCTTTTGGGCTTTGCCGCAGAGAGCCGATGGCCTCAAGGCTGAGATTGATCGCGGCGAAGGCGGGTTTCAATCCCTGCAGGAACTCTTCACCCGCCGGGGTCAGGGTGACGCTTCGCGTGGTCCGGGTCAGCAAACGGACGCCCAATCGCGCTTCAAGTCTTCGCAACGTGTTGCTCAACGCCGGCTGTGACGTGCCAAGCCGCGTCGCGGCCCGCGTGAAGCTTTTTTCCTCCGCAACCGCGACGAAGGCGTTCAGATCGGTCAGGTCATCACGATTCACCGGCTGCACCCCCATATTCATAATCTACAGATATAATTGTTTTATGCTTTTTATATCTAATTCTTACGAACGTAAGTCTGCAAAATCCCGCTCTCGGCAGAGGCCGAACGAAGCGCGATACTCCGGCCCCGTGCGGGCCGAGGCGCACAACAGACGGACCCAACCAAATGAGCGATTTTTCACGCCGCACGTTCCTTGCTGGAACCGCCACTGCCGCAGCCGTCGCATCGGGGACGGCGAGTTATGCGGCGGCAAGCGATGGATCGCCTTCCGGAGCAAGAAGAGCCCGGACCGGCATCTACCGTCAGAATATTGGCGAGATCGAATTACTGTCGATCACCGATGGTGCGACCAGTTTCCCCCGTCGTCAGGATTTCGTTATGAATAGATCCCCGGAGGATGTCGCCCAGGCCTTGCAGCAGGCTTTTTTTCCGACCGACCCCATCACACTCACCTTCACACCCGTTGTCCTTAAGAGCAGCGGAAAGCTGATCGTGATCGATACGGGACTTGGGGAAGCGGCTTTCAAGCAGAGCAACGGCGTCGGTGGTCAGTTTCACACCAACCTGGCTGTGGCCGGCTACGATGCGGGTTCTGTGGATCGGGTCCTCATCACGCATTTCCATGCCGATCACATCGGCGGCCTGGTGACCGCCGATGGCAAGCCAGCCTTCCCGAAATCCGAGATTTGGGTACCGGCCGCCGAATATGCTTTCTGGATGAATAGCGGGAATATGGCGCCGGATGCATCGGAAGCCATGGTGGCGAACTTCGAACGTGCCCGCCGCATATTCGGAATTCTCGGTGACAGCGTGAAGAAGTTCGCTCCTGAAATGGAGGTCGCTCCCGGCGTCACATCGATGGCCACTCACGGGCACACGCCAGGCCATTCGTCCTTCATCGTCGCGTCCGGGAGCGACAAGGTGATCATTCAGGGGGACGTGACCACGCATCCCGCCTTGTTCATCCGCCATCCTGGTTGGCACGGGTTCACGGACGTGGACCCGGTGATGGCGGAACAATCACGGCGAAAACTGTATGATCGGATTGTGGCGGAACGGCTCCTGGTGCATGGCTTCCACTTTCCTTTCCCCTCGCTGGGGCATCTGACGCGCGAGGACGATGGCTATCGACTGATGCCCATCATGTGGAATCCCGCCCCGTAACCCGGAAAACCCCGCCGCGTTCCATTCCGCATGCGGGCGCGGGCTTCCGTAAATATTGCGCGATCATTCAAAGGTATGGCGAATTTTCAAGGGGCAAGTCCACCCCGCCGGGTGGCAATCCGGGCGCGCGGATGGCCCACGCGCCCGGGAGCCCATCACCTGGCCACGCGTCGTTTCACCAGGGCGTACAGCGCCGGGATCACCAGCAAGGTCAGGACGGTTGAGGAAACCATGCCGCCCACCATGGGCACGGCGATGCGGCGCATGACCTCCGACCCGGCGCCGCCGCTCCACAGGATGGGCAGAAGGCCCGCCATGATGGCCACCACCGTCATCATCTTGGGCCGCACCCGTTCCACCGCCCCCTCCAGGATGGCGGCGCGCAGATCGGCCGGGGATGCTGGGGCGCCTTCCTGCGCCCTTTGGGCTAGGGCGGCCGACCAGGCGTGGTCCAGGTAGATCAGCATCACGACCCCCGTCTCCGCCGCCACGCCGGCCAGCGCTATGAATCCCACGGCGACCGCGACGCTGAGATTGTAGCCCAGCGCCCACACCAGCCAGGCCCCGCCCACCAGGGCGAAGGGCACCGACAGCATGACGATCAGGGTTTCCGCCAGGCGGCCGAAGTTCAGGTACAGCAGCATGAAAATGACACCCAGCGTGGCGGGGATGACCAGGGCAAGCTTCGCCTTGGCACGCTGCAGGTACTCGAACTGCCCGCTCCACTCCAGGCGATAGCCGGGCGGCAGAGGCACCTGGGTCGCCACGGCCCGGGCCGCCTCGGCCACATAGCCGCCGACGTCGCGACCATGCATGTCGACATAGACATAGCCGACCAACTGGGCGTTCTCCGTCCGGATGGAGGGTGGGCCTTGGGTGATGGCCACGCTGGCCAGGTCGCCCAGGGGCACCATGGCGCCGTTGGGGGTGGGGACCAGCACCTGGGTGGCGATGGCCTGCGGATCGTCCCGCAGGTCGCGGGGATAGCGGACGATGACGCCATAGCGCTCCCGGCCCTCCACCGTGGTGGTGACGGTCTCGCCCCCGAGGGCCGTGGCCACCACCTGCTGCACGGCGTCGATGCCGAGGCCGTAGCGGGCGATGCGGTCACGGTCGGGGGTGATCTCCAGGTAGTGGCCGCCGCCCAGACGCTCGGCATAGGCGCTGGTGGTGCCGGGCACGCCGCGCACGGCCGTCTCCACCGCGGTCGTCAGCCGTTCCAGCACCGCCAGGTCGGGGCCGAAGACCTTGACGCCGACCGGTGTACGGATACCCGTGGACAGCATGTCGATGCGGGCCTTGATGGGCATGGTCCAGGCGTTGCTGACGCCGGGCAGTTGCAGCGCCTTGTCCATCTCTTGAACCAGATCGTCCAGGGTCAGGCCCGGCCGCCATTCGGCCCGCGGCTTCAGGGTCACCACCGTCTCGCTCATCTCCAGCGGGGCGGGATCGGTCGCGGTGGCCGCCCGGCCGGCTTTGCCGTAGACGGACGCCACCTCGGGGAAGGATTTCAGGATACGATCCTGGGTCTGCAGCAGTTCCGCCGCCTTGGTGACGGAGATGCCGGGCAGGGTCACGGGCATGAACAGCAGCGTGCCCTCGTTCAGGTCGGGCATGAATTCCGAGCCCAGGCGCGACACTGGCCAAGCCGTCGCCGCCAGGGCCACGATGGCCGCCACCACCGTTACCTGGGGCCAGCGCAGCACCAACCGGATCAGGGGCCGGTAGGCCGCGATCAGCGCCCGGTTCAGGGGGTTGCGCGCCTCCGGCACAATGCGGCCGCGCACGAAGAACAGCATCAGCACCGGGACCAGGGTGACCGACAGCAGGGCGCCGCCGGCCATGGCGAAGGTTTTGGTGTAGGCCAAGGGCTTGAACAGCCGTCCCTCCTGCGCCTCCAGGGTGAACACCGGCAGGAAGGAGGCGACGATGACCAGCAGGCTGAAGAACAGCGACGGTCCCACCTCCCGCGCCGCCGCCAGCAGGGCGGGGGCCCGGGGTTCGCCCGGCGCCAGCCGCTCCACATGCTTGTGCGCGTTCTCGATCATGACGATGGCGGCGTCCACCATGGCGCCCAGGGCGATGGCGATGCCGCCCAGGCTCATGATGTTGGCGCCGATGCCCAGCGGCCGCATGATGGCGAAGGCGGCCAGGATGCCGATGGGCAGGGTGATGATGGCGACCAGGGCGCTGCGCACATGGAACAGGAACAGCACGCAGACCGCCGCCACGATCAGGCTTTCCTCCAGCAAGGTATGCTTCAGCGTCTCGATGGCCCGGCCGATGAGGTCCGACCGGTCATACACCGCCTTGAGGGTGACGCCTTCCGGCAACGCGGGCAGCAGTTCCGCCAGCCGTCGCTTGGTGCTGGCGATGGTGGTCAGGGCGTCAGCGCCGTCGCGCTTGACCACGATGCCGCCGACAGCCTCTCCCTGGCCGTCCAGTTCGGCGATGCCGCGCCGCTCATCCGGCCCCAGTTCCACCCGGGCCACGTCGCGTAGCAGCACGGGCGCCGCCCCGGCCGGGTCGGCCTTCAGCACCACCCGCTCCAGGTCGCCGGCGTCGCGCAGATAGCCGCGGCCCCGCACCATGTATTCCGTCTCCGCCATTTCCAGCGTGCGGCCGCCCACATCGCGGTTGCTGGCGCGCACGGCCTCCGACACCGCCGACAGGGGAATGCCGTAGGCACGCAGCCTGATGGGATCGACCACCACCTGGTACTGGCGCTCGAACCCGCCCAGGGCCGCCACCTCGGCCACGCCGTCCGCCTTGGCCAGCTGATAGCGCACCAGCCAATCCTGGATGCCGCGCAACTCAGCCAAGGTGTGGCCGGCACCCTGGACCACGTATTGGTAGACCCAGCCCACGCCGCTGGCGTCCGGCCCCAGGGAGGGGGCCACCCCGGCTGGCAGGCGCTTTTGCGCGACGTTCAGATATTCCAGCACCCGGGAGCGGGCCCAGTAGAGGTCCGTCCCTTCCTCGAACACGACATAGACGAAGGAGACGCCGAAGTTGGAAAAGCCACGCACCACCTTGGACCGGGGCACGGCCAGCAGGGCGGTTGACAGGGGGTAGGTGACCTGGTCCTCCACCACTTGCGGCGCCTGGCCCGGGTAGTCGGTATAGACGATGACCTGGGTGTCGGACAGGTCGGGCAGGGCGTCCAGCGGCGTGTGCCGCAAGGACCAGGCACCCAGCAGGGCGATGAACAGCGTGGCGGCCAGCACCAGCACCTTGTTGGCGGCCGACCAGTCGATCAGGCGGGCGATCATGGCTGGGCGTCCTTGCTGGTCATGAAGGCCTGCAGGGCCGCCTTCAGGTTGCTTTCCGCGTCGATCAGGAAATTGGCGCCGATCACCACCCGGTCGCCCGTCCGCAAACCCTCGCGCACCTCAACCTTGCCATCGCCCCGGGCGCCCAGATGGACGGCGCGCGGCTGGAAGCGCCCGTCGCCCAGGTCCAGCAGCACCGTCTGGTGGGCGCCGCCGTCCAGGACGGCGGACTCCGGCACCACCAGCAGCGTGGCGCCGTCGCCACCGGTGTGGGGTGTGTCGATGGTCACGCTGGCGTACATGTCGGCCAGCAGGGCGCGGTCGCGGTTGGGCAGGACGATGCGCACCCGCGCCGTCCGCGTTTCCCGCGACAAGCTGGGATAGATGAAGTCCACAACCCCGTCGAAGCGGCGGCCGGGATAGGCCGTCAGGGTGGCGCGGGCCGCCTGGCCGGGCCGGATCAGCCCCACCTCGCGCTCCGGTACCTCGGCCACCAGCCAGACGGTGGACAGGTCGGCCAGGCGGTAAAGCGGCTCGCCCGGCGCCACCCGCATGCCCGCCACCACCGGCTTGTCGATGACGACACCGTCCGCCGGCGCCCTGATCGCGATCTGGCGGGCGGCTTCGCCACTGCGCTGCAGCCGCGCGATCTCCTCCGCCGGGATGTCCAGCGCCTTCAGGCGTGACAATGCGGCGGCCACCAGGTCGGCGGGCCGGCCATGGCCCACGTCGGCATGGCCATCAGCGGCCAGCGACTGCGCCAACAAATATTCCTTTTCCGCCGTCAGCAGGTCGGGGGCGTAGAGTTGCGCCAGCACTTGTCCCCGACGCACGGTCTCACCGGTGGCCGCCACGGCCAGCGTCTCCACCCAGCCTTCGGCCCGGGTGGTCACAACCACCTGGCGCCGCTCATCCAGCGCGACGGTGCCGGTAGCCCGCACCGATCCCACCAGGACCGGCACCTCCTCCACCAGGGCGGTCCTGACGCCCAGGGTCTGCAGCTTGCCGGATGTGATCCGCACTGTGCCCGCGGGGTCGGCCCCGTCGGCATAGACCGGCAAGTAGTCCATGCCCATGCCATCCTTTTTGGGCACGGGCGAGGTGTCGGGCAGCCCCATGGGGTTACGGTAGTAGAGGATTTTCCCTTTGCTACCGGCTGTTGCCGCTGGTTGGGGCTGGCCATAGGCCACGGGAGTGATGAGGAGGGCCAGGCTCAGGCCCAAGGCGACGCGGATGCGGTTCATAGCGGTCCTCCCACCAGGCGTTCCAGGGCGGCGAGCGCCTTCTGCCCCTCCACCTCGATGCGCAGCAGCTCCAGCCGGGTTTGGTGCAGGCGATGTTCCGCCTCCAGCACGGCGGCCAAGCTGCCTTGTCCCCGGCCATAGGCGGCGAGCGTTGCCTCATGGGCGCCGCCCAAGTCCGGCAGCAGTTGCGCGCGGTAGATTCCGGCTTGCTGGCGGGCGGCGTTCAGGGTCGCCAGGGCGTCGGCCAGATCGCCCTCGATGTCCGCCGCCGTGGCGGCCAGACTCTGCCGGCTGGCGTTGGCCTTGGCCGCGGCCTGCCGCTCCTTGGCCCGCTTCGGCTCCGTCTGCAGGGGGATCTTGAAGCCGATGGTGGCGGTGTAGCCGGTGGGGCCATTGTCGCGTTGGATGGCGCCGACGCCCAGGGTCAGGTCGGGATACCAGGCCTTGGCGGCCAGGCGGCGTTCCTCCTCGGCACCGCGCACCTCCGCCAGGCCGGCGGCCAGACGGGGATTGTCGGCCTGGGCCCGTTCGGCCAGGATCGTCAGCGGTGGGGTGGACGCCGGCAGCGGACGGGCGCTGCCGGCCGGGGCCAGCGGTGTGTCGGCCGGTCGGGCCAGCAGGGCGTTCAGGCGGGCGGCGGTGGCCGTCCGGTCAGCCGCAAGGCGGGCGGCCTCCACCTCCGTGCGGGCCGCTTCGGCCGCCGCCATCAGGGCGTCGCCCTGGCTGCCCAGCCCCTGGGCGTAGCGGTCGGCCGCGTTGCGAGCCATCTGGCGGTCCAGGTGCCGCACGTCGCCGTTGACCGCCAGGGCGGCCGAGGCGGCGGCGTAGAGGGCGTAGGCGTCCTTGATGCGCTCCTCCAGCTCCAGGCCCACCGCCCGTTCCCGGCCCCGGGCCGCGTCCACCGCCGCTAGGGCGGCGCTGCGGCGCAGGTCGCGCTTGCCCCACAGGGGGAACTCCTGCTCCACCGTGATATAGGTCTTGTTGATGCGGGGGCCGCTGGTGCGGTCGACCTCATCGGAGTTGATGCGGAAGGTCGGGTCCTCCAGCGCGCCGGCGGCCGACGCGTCGGCATCGGCCGCAGCGGTTTCCAGTGCCGCGGCCTGGAGGGATGGATTCAGATGGCGGCCGGCATCCAGCAGGCCGTCCAGGTCGGCGCCCAGCATGGGGGTGTCGGGGGCGGATGCGGCGTGGGCGGGTGGAGTGAAGGCGAGCAGCAGGGACAGCGCCGTCACGGCGGTCGCCGTGCGGGCATGGGTGTATCGGGTCATGAGGATTCCCTTCCCGAAAGGGTATCAGGGCCGGCATGCGATGCCGGCGGCGCGGACGGACCTTGGGCGGCGGTGGCTCCAGGCCACGAAACGCCCGCGGGGAGACGCCTTCACGGCGTCCCGGTCACGCGCTGATGGGAGGGAAGGGCTCGGGCGCGATGGACAGGCCGGCCCGGACCGCCGCTAACGGCCAGAACAGGACCACGCCGAAGACTGCCGGTCCCGCCGGCTGGCCGAACCGGTCGGGCAGCATTGAGACACCGAGGCAGCCCATCTGCTTGAGGCAGGTGGCGTTCAGGCCATGGCAGGGCCGGTCCTTGGCCGCTACACCGGCCGACTGTGCCATGGGACAATCATCGGGCATGGTCACGGCCGTGTGGGGGGCCAGCGACAGCTCGAGGGGCATGGCTTGGACCGTGGTGCCGCCCAGGAAGGCCAGCAAGCAGAAGACCATCACCATGCCGCGCAGGCACGCCGCCAGCATCCCCGACCGGTGGCCCGGCAGGCTGCTTGTGGTCAGCGAAGAAGAAGGCCGTCGGCGTGACATGTGGCTAGAGGTAGGCCGCGTTGACCAGGAATGCAATGCGTCATGTGCGACCGAGGGCCGCCTGAACCTCACACGAGGGGTGACTGTCCGGGGATAACCGTCTCTGTACACTTTGACCCGATATCCCAGCATCGGCGAATGCCGAAAAAAAGGGATATCCAGATCATCAATTCACAATCCATTGGTCACTATCGTCTGGACATTCGTGTACTCGGCCAATCCATCGAGTGAATTTTCGATGCCCAAGCCCGACTGCTTGTGCCCGCCGAATTCCACATGGGGCGAGAAGCTGTGAATCTCGTTGATCCACACGGTGCCCGCTTCGATGCGGGCGGCTAGCTTCTGAGCCATACCGATGTCCTTGCTCCAAATCGACGCCGCCAGCCCGTATTCCGTATCATTGGCCCGAGCCACCACCTCGTCGAGGTCATTGAACTTGAGCAAGGGCAGGATCGGCCCGAACGCCTCCTCGGTAACGACGCGCGCCGTATCTGGCGGGTTGTCGATGATCGTGATCGGAACGAAGTAGCCCTTTCCCTCTGGGACCTCGCCGCCCAGAAGGAAACGGAGGCCGGTGGCGTGGGCGTCATCCAACAGAACCTTCAGCTTCTCGTATTGCATCCTGTTCTGGATAGGGCCCAGGTCGGTTTCCGGGTGTGCGCCGTCGCCCACCTTGATGGTGCGGGCGACTTCGACCAGCGCTGCCGCCATCTCGTCATAGATGGCCTCGTGAATATAGAGGCGCTTCGCCGCCACGCAGAATTGGGCGCTATTCTGGAAGGCCGCCCAGAACAGCTTCTGGGCCGTCGCCTTGACATCGACGTCCGGCAGGACCATGGCTGGGTCGTTGCCCCCCAATTCCAAGGTCAGTCGTTTCAGGTTGCCGGCCGCCGCCTTCATGATCAACTTTCCGGTCGATGTCGACCCGGTGAAGCTGATCTTGCGGATGCCCTCGTGGGCCGTGATCCACGCGCCCAACTCATTGCCCCCGGACACGATATTCAGAACGCCCTCAGGCAGTACCGACCGCAAGAGTTCCCCCAGTTTGAGTGTGCATAGGGGGGTATAGGGCGACGGTTTGAGAACCATCGTGTTCCCCGCGAGCAGGGCGGGGGCGATCTTCCAGATGGCGAGCAGCAGCGGAAAGTTCCAAGGGGTGATCGCGCCCACCACCCCCAGCGGTACCCTTCGCGTCTCCACCTTACGGCCCCCATCCTCCTCGACCACCTTGGGCGCCAAGGCCTGCTTGGCGATTTCATGGCACCAGATGATGGAACCGCCGACCTCCCACTCCGCCCCCGCGCGTGCCTTTCCTTGTTCCCGGGTCAGCAGACGCATGAAATCCTCGGCATGGGCCTCAATGACGTCACCGATCGTCTTCACCAGGGCCTGCCGTTCCTCCCAGGGGCGCGCCGACCATGCGGGATAGGCGCGGGCGGCGGCCGCGACCGCGGCCTCCAACTGCTCGCGGTCGGCGTCGGGGACCCGCGCGATCACCTCCTCCGTCGCTGGGTTGACCAATTCCAGGCCGCGCTGGCTGAGGACAGGCTGACCGGCAATGGTCATGGCGTAATCGCGATCGAAATCGACCTTCATCGACGTTCTCCCTATTGGTTGGTTTGTCTGTCAGTTGGCCGCTCAGGCGGTCGGCGCTCGAAGCGCGCCGCGCATGATCTTTCCGGTGCCCGTCTTGGGAAGGTCGTCCACGAAGCTGACCCGGCGCGGCACCTTGTAGGCCGCCAGATGCAGCCGGCAGTGGGCCAGCAGTTCGTCAGCGTCCGGGGCCTTGTCGTCCATGGGGACGACGAAGGCATGCGCCACCTCGCCCTTGTCCTCATCGGGAACGCCGACGACCGCCACCATCTTGACCCCGGGGTGCAAGGCGATGACCCGTTCCAATTCGGCCGGATACACGTTGTAGCCGGCGGTCAGGATCATGTCCTTCTTCCGGTCCACCACCGTGAGGTAGCCGTCCGCGTCCAGGTGCCCGATGTCACCGGTGGCCAGCCACCCCGACCGGTCGAGCACCTCCGCCGTCGCCTCGGGACGCTTCCAATACCCCCGGGTGGTGAGCGGCCCGCGCACGAAGACCTCGCCATCCTCCCCGGGCGGCAGGTCGATGGACGGGGCCGACAGGCTGGCGATCCGAACCTGGACACCGGGCAAGGGCAGGCCAACCGTGCCGGGACGCGGCACCCACCAAGGCGAATGGGTCGTTGCCGGGCCGGCAAGCTCGGTCATGCCCCACAATTCCAGAAGCGGGCAGCCAAGCCGGGCCATCACCGCTTGCTGCTTCGCCAGGGGCATGGTCTGACCGCCGACCGTGCACCGCGAGAGGCTGGTGAGGTTGGCGGTGGTGAGATCGGGGTGCGCCAGCAGTTGATAATACATGGTCGGCACCCCCTCGAAGAGGGTCACCCCGTCCCGGCTGATCGTGCGCAACGCTTCCCCGGCGTCGAAACGGGCGGCCGCGATCAGGCGCATCCCGGTCAGGAAAACGGCGTTGAGCACGATGTTGCCGTAGACGTGGGGGAATGGCAGGGCGGAGAACGCCACGTCGCCGCCATGCCTGACATGGAACGTCGCCGTGCCCGCCATGCTTTGGAAGACGTTGCCGTGGCTGAGCATCACCCCTTTCGGCCGTCCGGTGGTGCCCGAGGTATAGCAGATCGTGAACAGGTCATCGGGGGCGACCTTGGCAGGCGGGCGATACGCGGCCCGCGCCAGGCTGAGGAAGCCATCCCCATCGGCATCGGCGCCACAACCCACCACGAAGGGCGCTTCCTCAGCCCTTAAGGCCGCGGCGTTGGCCGCGGAGGTCACGATACCGGCCACCTGGGCATCCTGCGCCATGTAGCGCAATTCAACGACGGTCGCCATGGCATTGGCCGGCACGATGACCGCCCCCAATCGCGCGATGGCGTGATAGACCGCGACCCATTCGATGCTGTTGGGCAAATGCAGTAGGACGCGGTCGCCCCGCGCCACCCCCTTCGCCGCCAAGCCGGACGCGACACGGCCCGCCAGTTCATCGGTCTGGTCGAAGGTATGGGAGGCGCCGCCCAGGAAGCTGAGGGCCACGCGCCCGCCGAACCGCGCCGACGCCCGCGCCAGCAGCGGGGCGATCGTGCCCTGCGCGGTCATGGGGCGCCCCCGGGCCGTGCGGATTTGCCCTGGAATGTCGCCTTTGCCGCGCCCCGCATCGCACCGGCCAACAGCTTTTCGCCAAAGCGCGTGAACAGGATTTTTGAAATGACCGGCCAGAGCTTGGAAACGATTGATTGCTTTGATGGGATATAGAAAGTGTCGTCCGCGTGGTTTCCGGGATCGAAGCGGACCTTGATGCGGCGCATCCAGGAATTGGCGCGGCTGTATCTCTGCCCGAACAGATCCACCACCGGGCCGGCGATGAAGGCCGCGACGCCCATCTTGTTCTTCTGCATCTCATGGATGGAGCGGATGAATGCCGATAGGGTCGCCGCGTACCCCTTCTCGTCGGGGGAGCTGGAAAGCACGCTTTCCGTCCAAAGCTGGCGGCTTTCCGTGGGCCAGGCCCAATGCCCCTCCGTCCCTTCGGTGCACGCCTCACCAGCCTTGCGGCTGGCAGCCACGAGCGTCTCGGCGGCGCGCACCGCCTCGGGCCATAGGTTCCAGGACTCGGCGACGCCGTAGCTGGTCGCCGCGACCGCGATGCGGGACACCCGGGCCACGTATTGGGATGTCACCAGGCCGCGCGCCAATATCTCGGCATGCTCGGGCGCCACCTCCAGGAACCTGCCTCCCGTGGCCGAGACGATATGGCGGACGGTCTTTTCCTGGAACGCGACCTGTGCGGTGGAATGGCCCATGGTCAGGATTTGCCAGCAGAACCGCGTTTCGCCGCAGGCGATTTCCGGCAAGGTGCCGGTTCGGTGGGCTTGGGCGTGATCAATCGTGTCCCGGCTTAAGGAAAGGGCCACGTGCGCCGGCGGCATGCGCAGCATGGCGAAGCAGACGCCCGCCTGGTTCAGGCGAAACGTGGCGGCGGCCTGTTGCTCCGCCGTATCCCAAACCGGGGCATAGAAGCGGAAGTTTTCACCGATGGGCCATCCCGTCTGCGGGAAGACCCCTGTTTTCTGCAGTTTGGGTCCGCCCGTCCAGGGATAGAGCTTGTACCCGATGCGGGTGAAGACGCCCAAAGCGCCATGAGCGCCCACATATCCCCGCACCATGCCGCGGAAGCCGATGCCGGGCCCTTCCTCACTGAACCAATTGTCGGCGCCGTCAGAACCGATGCGGACGATCTCGCCTTCTGGGGTCACCCACTCCAGCGCAAGCAGATTGCGGGCGTTTTGCCCCGTGCTGGCGCCGGTGATGCCGATGCCCAGCATGGATGTGGCGGAGGCCAGCGGTGAATGGCCCGGTCCGGCCCCGATGATATGACATGTGAGGCCGTGCCGCATGGCCGCCGCCTGCAGGCGGCCCGCCGTCGCGTAAGGCTCGATCACCGCCATCTGGTTCAGGGGATCGATTTTCACGATGCGGTTCATGCGGGCAAGATCAATGACGATGCCGCCGGGCTTCTGGTTCACGTACATCGCGCCGTTGCCGGTGCTGACCGCGCGATAGTTTAGACCGAACCTGACGCAGGCCTTGACGACGGCGGCCACCTCCTCGGTCGACTGCGGCATGACGACGGCGGCCGGCCACGCCTTGAACTTCGGGCCGGGCACAGCCCCAACCCCGCCGTTCCAGCAATAGTTGCTCAGGGTCGCCACGTCGGCCCGCGCGAACTCCTGGCCGACGATGGCGCGGAAGGCGCCCAGCGCTTCGTTGATCGTGCTCATTGCTGTTCCCCGCTACGCTGGCGCAGATAGTCCATGAGGCTGATGACGCCGATGCCGAGGCCGTCTTCCTCCGCGATCTGCTTCAAATGACCCACGCAGCCGCCGCAGCTGCTGATCAGCAGCTCCGCCCCGGTCGAGCAGGCCTCACGCAGGCGCTCCCGGCCTGCGCTGCGGGCGAAATCAGGATTGAACTCCTTGGCCCCGCCACCATTGCCGCAGCAGAACGCCGACTCCCGGTTGCGCGGCATCTCGACGATTTCGGCGTTCACCGCGGTCAGTAGATGCCGGGGCGCGTCATAGACGCCGGCCCCGAAGTTGGTATGGACCGGGGGGGTCCTGACCTTGAGGTAATGCTCATGCACCTCCCAGTTCCCCCGCCAGGGTTGGACGGCCTCGCCAAGGCGCCCCAGGCGGCAGGAATCGTGGTAGGTTACCCGCTGCCTCTCCCGGGCGGCGCCGGTGAAATTCCCGCTGAGCCATTCCGTGAGATGCAGGGTTTCGACATTTGGCATGACGAGGCCCAGCCGGGGAAAGACGTTCCTGACAGCCGCGAACGCCTGGTCATCGCAGATGATGAGGCGCCGAGGCGGGCACCCTTGCACTTGGCGCAGGAAAGCCTCCGCCAAATCCCGGGCCTGCCCGCCGTCACCGATATCGAACGCCAGTCCGCCAAGATCGACTTCGTTCTCACCGGCGATGGCCACATCGACACCCGCCGCCCCCAGCCGCCGGATCACGTCGCGGAGTTGCGGCCAGGCCCCCTCGTCGAACGCCAAGTCGCCAACATACAGCACCGTGTCGGCAGCTTGGTCGGGCCACCGCTTGACGTCCACCGTCGCGCACCATCGCCCGCGCGAAGCGGGCGGATATCCAAAGCGGTTGCCCGTCGCCCGAAGGTTGGCTAGCAACCGCTTGAGCGGTTCCGGTAGCTGACCATCGGCGACGACCTGCTGCCTCAGCGCATAAAGGGCGGCCAGCGGCTCGTACGCGTCGCCAAAGTTGGCCTTGCACGCCACATCGCACCCACCACAATTCGAGCATGAATAGATGGTGTCGATGAGCGCATCATCGTAGTTGATGAGACCCTTTAACAAAGCATACGCGTTGATCATCTTTCCACCCCCGCTATAGGGATGGAACTTTCCATAGTGGACGCTGGGGCAAATCTGCGCGAACTCGTCGCTCTCGATATTGGGGACCCATTTGCAACCGGAGCACCGGGTGCAGGCCTCCAGATATCCGGCACGTTCTTGAAGATGCTGCATTTTCTGTCTCAATTCGGCTGAGGCGCGTCAGAAGCAGAGGCGGCCTGGATTGAGGATGCCGTCGGGATCGAACATCTGCTTGGTATGTCGAAGGAAGGGCACCAGGGCTTGGTGGTTTTCGAACGCCATCTTGGTCCACGGCGCATAGGGCCGACTGAAAAGGCCGCCGGCTTTCGCGCACTCTTCAGCCAAGGCGGTCGCGGTCAACGCGGCCATTTGGGCGACCCTGGGGGCCGCAGCACCGTAACCCAGCGTGAATTCCAGATGGCAATTGCGCCCTTGCAGCCGCGGCTGCAGGTAGACGCCCAGGCGCATCGGGGTGCTGGCGCCAGACTGGACGCGCGCCTTGACCCTGGCGATGAAGCCCGGTGCCCGGTCGATTTGGGTCAGGAAGAAGAGTTCGCGGTAGGCCCGCCCCGCCGCCGCCCGGTGATCGTGCGAGGACGACGTTTCCAGCCGGGTTCTGACATCGTCCGCCGCGACCCCGCGGAGGCTGGTCACGGGCATCAAGTCCTGTTTCGCCGCGATGGCCGCCAGGTCTGCCGCCTCATACGAAATCTGGTCCTGGGGGAACTCCGCGGCGGCGGCGAGGCTCACAAACAGGACCCAGGCGGGAAGCTGATCGGCGACGTCTTGATAGGAATTGGCCGCATCCACCATGAGCAAGGCCATTTCACTCCTATCCATGATGAACATCGCCCCGCCCAGGCGGCGATAATTCAACTCGGAGCAGATCTGGATCAACGGCTCGATTTCTTCCGCGCCGATGAAATAGCTTTTCTCAATGGTCGGCCGCCGTTCGCAAAAGACGGCGGCCCAGGTAACCACGCCCAAAGTGCCTTGGGCGCCTTGCAGTACACGCATGAAGTCGGTGCCGACCGGCCCCATGGCTGTCAGGTAGCGCATGCCGGCCCGCCAATGCTCATCCATGGTCCCGGGGGCGGCGGCACTTCCCGTGTGGAAGGTCTCTCCCGTGCCGAAAACGACTTCAGCCGCGCCGAGCGGGTCAAGGACGTCCCATTGCTCTTTGACGTTGAGGATGGGCTCGCGTTCCAGATAACTGGCGATCACCGATTTACCGGGGCGGGGGGCCAAGGGCTTGAAAGTTCTGAGCCCATGCGGCGCCAGGGCCGCATCCAGTTCCGCGAAGGTGACGCCTGGTTCAATGACGGCAACCGCATCCTGGGCGTCGATATGGAAGACGCGTTTCATCGCCGACAGGTCCAGGAACACTGACTTCCTGGAAGAGGTGGCCCCCCGTCTGCGTCCAGGTCCTGATGAACTGAAGGTGGTGATGGGGGTTTTGGCGGCCCGGCAGCGCTTGATCAGCGCCTGAATTTGTTCAACGTCTTGGGGCTTATGCACCGCCAGCGGTTCCGCTTCGCTACCGGTCGCGTGCGCGCCCGCATAGGCGGCGATCGGCGCTGCCATGGTTGGCGCGGAAACTCTCCTGATCGGCGCGGCTGGTGCTGGCGGCGGCGCCACAGGCGATTCTGCCTTCAATCCCGTATCCTCCCGGTTTTGCCGGAGCCTCACATCCGCCCTGCATCATCATCCTCCGGGGGCGGCGGGGCCATCCGATGGCGCGGATCTTAAGGCCCAGTCGCCATTTTTGTCAACTTAGTTTACTTTATGGTTCGGCGTCGCGGAGTTCTCTAATGCAAAGGCAAGCGCGAATAAGATAAGATTTTTCACCATATACAGCGCGGTATGCTGAGTCACAGCCCTATATTGAAAATTTCAATACATATCCATCGATACGATCCACTGGCGGAAGCGGACCAGAAGCTTGTCATCTTAGTTGACAATCTGGTATGCCTGAGATCGCTCCAGCACGCCACATGGTGGCGCGCCGGACGTTTCCGGCACAGGACGTCCTATGCCCGGGGACTGGCCAATAGAAGCCGCATCAGGGAGGAAACATGCGCAAGCTTACGCGCCTCGCGACGTCGGGCGTCGCCATCGCACTCGCCTGCTCAAATCTGGACGCAGTGGCCCAATCCGCTGGCGTGCCATCCACCGCAACGCCGGCGAACGGCCCCACCACCCAGTTGGATGAGATCGTGGTCACGGCGGAGCGGCGGGAGCAAAGCCTGCAGAACGCGCCCATCGCGGTGTCCGCTTTGGCGGGAACGGCGCTGAGGGACAGCGGTGTGGCTGACGTGTCCGACTTGACGCGCAGCGTGCCGTCCGTGGTGATCGCCCCCGCGGTCGGCGGCGTGCCCCAGATTTACCTGCGCGGCGTGGGCACCTTCGCGTCCAACGCCTACGCCGAACAGTCCGTGGCGTTCAACCTCGACGGAGTCTACATCTCGCGCCCGGCTGGCGCCAACGGTGTCTTCTATGACGTCCAGCGGGTGGAAGTGCTGAAAGGCCCCCAAGGCACGCTTTATGGGCGCAATGCGTCGGGCGGCGCCCTCAACGTGCTGCCTGAAACACCGCAGCTGGACAAACTGTCGGCGGCGGCCACCCTGGAGATCGGCAACTACGACCTGCGCAAGGGCGACGCTTATGTCAACGTGCCGCTCAGCGACAAGGCCGCCTTACGTGCCTCCGGCATGGTCATCGACCGCAAGGGCTACCTTTCCGATGGGTATAATGACGACAAAGGCCAGGCCGGGCGTCTGCAACTGCTGCTGGAGCCGACCGAGGACTGGCGGGTGCGCCTCTCCGGTGACTATTACCATCGCGGGGGCAAGGGATCGGCATTCGTGCAGTACCCCTTCGTCGATAGCGACAATCCCTGGATAGGTCCGGCCGACAGCCGGTCGGTGGCCGCCTACTACGCCGGCCTGCCCGCCGTCTCCGCGTACAACCCCTTGATCAGCAACGCCAAGACGGACGGCTTTGTCGATAACCAGTTCTGGGGAACCCACGCGGAGATCACCCACGATTTCAGCTTCGCGACCCTGACCATCATCCCCGCCTACCGTCAAGTGGAGGAGGATTATCTGACCTACGCACCCGGCTCCACGCGGGTCACGTCGGACGGAAAGCAGAAATCCATCGAGGCGCGCCTCTCCTCCCGTGAATCGTCCCCCCTTACTTGGCTGGCCGGCGTCTATTATTTCACGGAGGATGTTGCGGCCAATCAAGACTATAATAGCTGGGTCACGGAATCGATCGTGGACAGCAAGTTGACTGATGAGACCATGGCGGCCTTCGGCCAGTTGACTTACGCGGTGACCGATCGTCTGCGCTTGACCGGCGGCGGTCGCTTCACGCATGAGGAAAAAAGCCAGGACAGCCAATTCGGCACGTCGGTCTTTTCCCCCCTGAAGCCCGACCTGGTGTCGCGCGCCGACGACCGCATCTGGAACGCCGCGACCTGGAAGGTGGGGGTTGACTACGATCTGGCGCCCCAGTCCCTGCTATACGCCAATATCGGCACCGGTTTCAAAGCGGGCGGTTTCTACGCCAGTGTCGGGCCGGACACCTACAACCCGGAGCATCTCACCGCCTACAGCGTGGGCATGAAGAACCGCTTCCTGGACAACACGGTGCAGATCAACGTCGAAGCCTTCGACTACGAATACCGCGATCAACAGATCAACTATCTGGCGCCGACGGTCACGGGCTCATCCAGCAATCCGTACGCGCCCATCTTCGTGACGCAAAATGTCGGCCGGTCACGGATCCGGGGTTTTGAAGTTGAGGGCCGGTGGAAGGCCACGGCGCAGGATCTGCTGACGGCCACTGTGCAATACACCGATAGCCGTTACACCAGCTTCACCTACAGCTATTTCTCGACCTTCGGCGCCCCTCCCTCCGTGGGGTGCGCGTACACCAACGCCTCGGCGGGTGCCTCCCCCGCGCCCGTGGCGCCGTCAGCCATCTACTCGGTGAATTGCAGCGGCAAGCCCGCGACCAACGCCCCGCGCTGGACGGCCAACCTTGGCTATGAACATGAGTTCGCCTTCGCCGATGGTTCCGGCCTGACGGCGGCGGCCGACGTCTATCTGTCCGCCTCTTACGACACGTCCTACGATTACCTGTCCAAGCAGGTGCAGGGCGGCTACCACATGTCCAACGCCAGGCTGACCTACAACGCGGCCGATGATCGATGGTCCGTCACCGCGTACATCAACAACATCGAAAACCAGGCGGTGGTCGCCAGCAGCCTGCAGCCCAACCAGGCGTTCGGCAATGGCCTGAACTATGCCAACATCAGGGCGCCACGCACCTACGGTCTACGCGCCACCGTCAAATATTGACCCTGGTTCGCTTTTTGAACTGACTATAGATTGCGCACCAGCGGATGTCCTTGTCGATGGCGCTTGTCCGCCGCCGGTCGCATCCGCTGGCTCGCAAAAGAAGTGGTGGATTGCGATCCGATGGACGCTTGAAAGATTGTGGATAATGACGGACGGACCGGAAGTCTTCTCGAAGAGACCACCGATAATCCTTCAGATACTGAAGGCTCTTTACTGGTTCGATGAAGGAATCAGAAAATATTTTGATGAGCACGGTACGAAAGCGCACCCTAGATCCCAAACGATGTTGATCGCCAACGTGGCCATGGGCGTGAAGAAGCCCAACCAGTTGGCCGCGAATCTGGGGATCAGCCGGCAGGCCGTGAGTAAAATGGTGAGCGAACTTGTAAGCCAAGGTGCCATCATTTCAAGCGAAGACCCCGACGACAAGCGCGGTGTGCTTCTCAGTCTGAACCCGGAAAATGATAGAAGCGTTCATCTGGTACTTGAGGCCATGGAACATCTGGAGGCGCGCCTGTCGGCAATAATCGGCAGCGATCGCCTCGAGGTCTTGCGCATCGCCCTCAATCTTGACTGGGGCGAACCGTAACCGTGACGAGGTTCAACCATTTGTCCTCGGGATTGTAGTCATCGTCGGGTCGTGCCCATTTTGAGTTGGCGTTCGAGAGCGCGGTGGAAAGTCGATGATCATCCGGGGTCGGGCAGTCCCGCCCCCGACAGCGGCGGCCGGGAGACCTACCAGCCCGACAACCGACGGCATCATGTCGCCAATTGTGGAAAGCTTGTCGCGCGGAGCCCCGGACGACCTTCCTTCCGTACCGTATAATCCGACGTGGTTCTCGGAGGTGCGCGGCAGCCTTCCTGGTGTGCGCGGCGGGGGATCATGGCGGATGGTGTGGGTACCGGGCGCGGAAGAAGGGGATGTCATGCAGAGCCGACGCAGGGTCTTGATCACCGGTTCCGCCGGCGGCATGGGGCAAGCGTGCGCCCGGCTGTTCGGTGCGACCCAGGACCTAGTGCTGACCGATGTGGACGCGACGAGGCTCGAGGCCTTGGCGGGCGATCTGCGGGAGGAGGGCTATACGGTCCTGGCCACCCACGCCGGCGATCTGGGGGATGAGGCGCTGCTGGCGGATATGATGGGCGCGCTCGGCACCGGTTCGCCGGTGACGCTGATTCACACCGCGGGTCTATCGCCCGCGCAGGCGGACGCCCGTACCATCATGACCGTAAACCTGGTGGCGACGGAGAGACTGTTACGCGGGATGGAACCGATCTTGTCGCTGGGCTCGGTTGCCATCGTCGTCGCGTCCATGGCCGGCCATATGGCGGCGCCTCCGCGCGATATTTCGGCTCTTTTGGATGATCCGCTGGCTGCCGGCTTTCTCGATCGGACGATGGCGGCCATCGACGACATGGGGACCGGTGGCGCCGCCGGTGCCGCGGGCCTCAGCTACACGCTCAGCAAATGGGCGGTGATCCGCCTGGTCGAGCGTCATTCGGTGGCGTGGGCGCGGCGGGGCGCGCGCATCGTTTCAATTTCGCCCGGGGTCATCCTCACCCCCATGGGTCGCAGGGAACTGGCCGAAACGCCGGGCACACGGCAATTCGCCGAGGCGACACCGGCCGGGCGGCCGGGACGCGCGACGGACATCGCCATGGCCGCGCGCTTCCTGGCAAGTGATGAGGCGTCGTTCATCACCGGGTGCGATCTTCGGGTGGACGGCGGGGGTGTCGCGTTCATGCGCCAACGGGGAGGGTGAAAGGCATGATGAGGGCGAATTCCATCCTGCCGGGGCTGTTGGCGCTTGTGACCTCATTTTCCATCAGCGCGCTGGTCATGCCGCCCTTGCTGGATCGTGCCGGCTTGGACGGGGCCGGACTGGCCGGCGCGGGTTCGTGGGCCCGGCACGCGGCGCATCGCGCGGGGCTGGTGGTGGCCACGAACTTCCAGGTCGGGATCGATCATTCCCCTTACGCCGATCTGCGGCTATCCGGCGAGCGCCGTTAGAAGGCCCGGCGGTTCAGGGGGTATCGGCAGGGGGTGGCATGGCGGACGATGGGGATGGTGGAAATAGCGATCTGGAACCGATGGAAGATGGTGATCCTTCCATCGTGTCCCTGTCCGTCGTCAGCTGGTCCATGGCCTTGGCCGCCCTCGGGGCCATCGCCGCGCTGGCGTTGTTCCTGCTGCTCATTGGGATGTCGCAGTACGCGTTCTTCATGATCTGGTTCATAGGCGCGCCTTTCGTGGGCGCGGGGGCGGCCATGGCTGCGCTTTTCCTAAACCTGCGCCGCCCCGGTGGGCCCCGCCGCCGCTCCTGAGGGATTCCCCCGGCCGCTGTCCCCGGTGCGGCCTTGTCACCAACTGTACAGACCTTGTCGCCCCGGGCCGCAGACGACGGCGACGCCATCCAATACCCTGTTGGCGTGAGATTATTTTCCGCAAAGGGCCCCCCCTTGTACGCAACCGCTTCTGAATTCAGGCTGGCGGCGCGCCGCTGGTTGGCTGGCAATGTTCCGACAGAACCGCCGCCGGCGGACGGTCCGGAGCAGCGCGCCTTCGTTCTGGCCTGGCAACGTCGCCAGGCCGAGGGTGGATGGGCCGGCATATCCTGGCCAGGGGATTTCGGCGGTCGTGGGGCGTCCGTGCTGGAGCAGATCATCTGGTACGAGGAATACGCCCGCGCCGGCGCGCCCAGCCCGCTGGACGCCTCTTTCGTGGGCCTGAACCATGCGGGCCCGACGTTGATGGCTTGTGGCACGCCGGACCAGAAAGCCCGCCACTTGCCGCCCATCCTGAAAGGGCAGGTCATCTGGTGCCAGGGATTTTCTGAACCCGGCGCCGGTTCCGACCTGGCAGGCATCAAGGCGAAGGCACGGATCGAAGGTGATCACCTGATCGTCAACGGCCAGAAGATATGGACCAGTTTCGCCGACATCGCGGATTTCCAGGAACTGCTGGTGCGCACCGGCGCCGGTGACAAACCATCGGCCGGCCTGACCTGGGTCATCTGCCCGATGGACACGCCTGGTATCACCGTCCGGCCCATCCGCACCATGGCGGGTCCCCGCAAATACTGTGAGGTTTTCTATGACGACGTCCGCATTCCGTTGAGCAACGTCGTTGGCGGTGTCGGCAACGGCTGGGCGACGGCCATGTCGACCCTGGCGTTTGAACGCGGCACGGCCAGCCTGGCCCTGTTGATCGGCTTGACGTTGACGGTGGAGCGGCTGCTGACGGATTGCGACGTGGATCGCGCGGCACTGCGGGCCCGCTTGGCGCAACTGCGGGCCGAGGGTGCGGCGTTACGGGCCATGGCCTACCGTCTGGCCTTGGAGTCCGCGGATTCCGTGCCGGACGCCGGCGGATCGATGGTGCGCGTGGGTTTCGCCGAATTCGCCCAGCGGGTGACGGCCGCCGCTATGGATCTATATGGCCTGGACGCGCCTGGGGTCGTGGGAGCCCATGGCTTGGCCCATGCCTACCTGGACGCCTTCTCCGAGACCATTGCCGGCGGCACGGCCGAGATCCAGCGCAACATCATCGGTGAACGGCTGCTGGGCCTACCCAAGGGACCACGTTGAATAGGCGACCGTTCGGCCAGGCATCGAACGGTCCGCCACCTCTTATTTCGGTGCCAGCCGGATGGCGCCGTCCAGGCGTATGACCTCCCCGTTCAGCATCGGGTTTCGGATGATGCTTTCCACCAGTTGGGCGTATTCGTCCGGATGGCCCAGGCGGCTGGGGAAGGGGGTCTGCTTGCCCAGTGATTCCTGGGCTGCGACCGGCAGGCCGGCGAGCATGGGCGTCATGAAGATGCCGGGGGCGATGGCCATGACCCGGATGCCCAGGGGCGCCAGATCCCGGGCGATCGGCAAGGTCATCCCGACCACGCCGCCCTTAGACGCCGCGTAGGCCGCCTGGCCGATCTGCCCGTCATAGGCGGCGACGCTGGCGGTGTTGATCAGCACGCCACGTTCTTCGCCGAGCGGTTCCGCGTCGGCCAAGCGTGCCGCGACCTTGGACAGGGTGTTGAAGCTGCCGATCAGGTTGATGGCGATGACTTTGCGGAACACATCCAGCGAATGGGGCTGTCCCTCGCGGTTCACCGTCTTGGCGGGTGGGGCGACGCCGGCGCAATTGACCAGGATGCGGGCCTTGCCGTTGTGCTCTTCCGCCTCCGCCACGGCCGCGGCCACTTGGGCGTCGTCGGTGACGTCCACCGCGATGAAGTGGCCGCCGAGGGCCGCCGCCGTTTGTCGGCCGGCCTCGATGTTCAGGTCGAACAGAGTGACCTTGGCGCCGTTGCGCGCCAGCATGGCCGCCGTCGCGGCCCCAAGGCCGGAAGCGCCGCCGGAGACGATGGCGGCCAGTCCTGTGATCTGCATGTCGATACGCTCCAAATTCTACGGGGCCGGGAAATGGGAGGGGACGGTCAAAGGGCCTCCACGATGGTGACGTTGGCGATGCCACCGCCCTCGCACATGGCCTGCAGGCCATAGCGGCCGCGCCGCGCGCGCAACGCGTGGACCAGCGTCGTCATCAGCTTGGCCCCCGTGGCGCCCAGGGGATGGCCCAGGGCGATGGCCCCACCGTTGACATTGACCCGCGCCGGGTCGGCGCCGGTTGCCTGCTGCCAGGCCAGGACGACGGAGGCGAAGGCCTCGTTGACTTCAAACAGGTCGATGTCCGCCATTGAAAGCCCGGCGCGGGCCAGGGCCTTTGCCGTTCCGGGTATCGGTTCCTCCAGCATGGTGACCGGGTCGCCCGCCACAACTGTCAGCGTGTGGATGCGGGCCAGCGGGGTCAGCCTATGGTCCTTCAACGCCCGCTCCCCCACCACCAGCACGGCGGCCGCCCCGTCGCACATCTGGCTGGCGTTACCGGCCGTCAGCGTACCGCCGGGAACCAGGGTCTTCAGGCCGGCGATGGCCTCGTAAGAGGCGTCGGGGCGGACCCCCTCGTCCTGGGTGTGCACGCCGCTCGGGATGGGCACGGGCAGCAATTCGTCCGCGAAGGCGTTCGCGGCGATGGCCGCCGCCGCCTTCTGGTGGCTCGACAGGGCGAAGCGGTCCATCGTCTCGCGGCTCAGGCCGTATTTGTCGGCGATCATCTGGGCGCCGGTGAACTGGCTGAAGCCGTCCACGCGGAAGCGGTCGCGGATGGTCGATGGCCAGGGCCCTCCCAGGCCCGCCTCCTCGGCCAGCCGCGTGGGCGTGCCCATGGGCACGCGGGTCATGCTTTCCACGCCGGCGGCGATGACCACGTCCTGGGTGCCGGACAGTACGGCCTGGGCCGCGAAATGAATGGCCTGCTGCGATGATCCGCATTGGCGGTCGATGGACACGGCCGGCACGCTGATGGGCAGGCTGGACGCCAGGACGGCATTGCGCCCGATGTGGAAGCTCTGTTCCCCGATTTGGCTGACGCAGCCGAAAACGACGTCGTCCACCGCCGCCGGATCGATGCCGGCGCGATGCACCACCTGGGACAGGGCCAGGCCGCCCAGGTCAGCCGGGTGCCAGCTGGCCAGCTTCCCGCCACGGCGTCCACCCGGGGTGCGCACGGCCGCCACGATATAGGCCTCAGGCATCAAAGCTCTCCTTCAAGGGCGTGAAACACGGGTTTGCGTTTGGCCAGGAAGGCAGCGACACCTTCCTGCGCCTCCGCCGACTTGGCGGTATCGGCCATGGCGCGAGACTCCGCCTCCAGATGGCGCTCCAGGCTGGTGTCAAAGCTGTCGCGCAGCAGGACGCGTGTCCGCCCGGCTGCTCCCGTCGCCGCTGCGGCCAGCCGGGCGACCATCGCCGCGCTTTCGTCCGCAAGGTCCGCATCGGCCACGGCCCGGGTCACCAGGCCGATGGCCTCGGCCTCGCGAGCTTCGATCGCGCGGTTGCCCAGCATGATCTCCTGCGCCCGCCGCAGGCCGACCAGGCGCGGCAGCACCCAGCTGAGGCCGCCGTCGGGGGACAGGCCGACCCCGCCATAGGCGGGGGTCAAGCGGGCCGATGCCGCCATCAGCACGATGTCGCCCAGCAACGACAAGCTCATGCCCGCGCCGGCGGCGGCGCCATTGACGATGGTTAGCAGCGGCTTGGGCATGCGGGCGAAGCGGCTGACGGCCATGTGGACATAGGCCGTCAATTCCTTCAGCAGGCCGGGCAACGCGTTGCCGGCTTGGGAAAAACCCGCGATATCGCCGCCGACGCAGAAGCAGCGCCCCGCGCCGCGCAAGGTCACGCAACGGATGGTGTCGTCCTCGTCACATCGGATGGCGGTTTCCATCAGCGCCCGCGCCAAAGGCACGTCGATGGCGTTGCCCACGTCCGGCCGGTTCAAAGTCAGGTGGGCGACGGGGCCTTTTTGTTCAAACAGCAACGGTTGTGTCATGGAATCCTCCCCTAAAGCCCGGCCACGCACAGGTATTTCAATTCGGTGTAATCCTCGATCCCATGACGGGAGCCCTCTCGCCCCATTCCCGATTGCTTGATGCCGCCGAAGGGGGCGACCTCGGTTGAGATCATCCCGCTGTTGATGCCGACCATGCCGACCTCCAGCGCCTCGGCCACCCGCCAAATCCGCGCGTGGTCACGGGTGTAGAAATAGCCGGCCAAGCCGACCTCCGTGTCATTGGCCAGCCGTATGGCCTCATCCTCGGTGTCAAAGGCGAATAGGGCGGCGAGGGGGCCGAACGTCTCTTCCGATGCCACCAGCATGTCCGGTGTGCAGCCCGACAGTACCGTCGGCTCGAAGAAGCCACCGCCCAACGCGTGACGCCGGCCGCCGGTCAACAGGGTGGCCCCTCGGGCCAGCGCGTCGGCGATATGTTCCTCGACCTTGGCCACGGCGGTCTGGTCGATCAGTGGCCCTTGGGCTGTGCCGTCCCGCCGCCCGTCGCCGACGGCCAGTGCGCTGGCCGCCGCCGCCAGCTTCTCGGCGAAGCGATCGGCGATACCCCGCTGGACCAGGAAGCGGTTCACGCAGACGCAGGTTTGGCCGCTGTTGCGGTATTTGGAGGCGATGGCGCCTGACACGGCCGCGTCGATGTCCGCGTCGTCGAAGACGATGAAGGGCGCGTTGCCGCCCAGTTCCATCGACAGCCGCTTCATGGTGGGGGCGCATTGGGCCATCAGGTGCTTCCCGACAGCGGTGGAGCCAGTGAAACTCAACTTGCGCACCAGGGGGCTGGCCGTCAGCGTCGCCCCAACGACGCGCGCCGCGCCGGTGACGACGTTCAGGACCCCGGCCGGCAGCCCGGCCCTTTCGGCCAGCACCGCCAGGGCCAAGGCGGTCAGGGGTGTCTGGCTCGCCGGCTTCAGGACCAAGGTGCAGCCGGCCGCCAGGGCCGGGGCCACCTTGCGCGTCACCATCGCGGCCGGGAAATTCCAGGGAGTGATGGCGGCAACCACGCCCACCGGTTGCCGCAGCACGATGATGCGGGCATCGGCGCGGGGGCTGGGTATGACCTCACCGTAAAGGCGCCGCGCTTCTTCGGCGAACCATTCGATGTAGGCGGCGGCATAGCCGATCTCTCCCCGGGCTTCGGCCAAGGGCTTGCCTTGCTCGCTGGTCAGGATCAGCGCCAGATCCTCCCGTGCCGCCGTCACCAGATCGAACCAGTGCCGCAGGATGCGAGCCCGGTCGGCGGCGGTGCGGGCCCGCCAGGCGGGCAAGGCGTCTGCCGCCGCCACGATGGCGGCATCCACCCTTTCACCGTCGCAATCCGGCACATGGGCAAGAACGCCGCCGGTGGCCGGATCCCGCACCGGGATGGCCCCCTGGCCGACCCAGCGGCCCGCGATCAGGCAGGCCTCGCGCAGCAGGTCGGGATCACGCAAATTCCAAGTCATTGGGGATAAGGCTCCGGGGCGATAAGGCGGGGAGGGCTTGGGCCGCTTTTTTGGGTCACATGTGACCGGGCGCGCCCGGCATTGGGGGCAAGGCCGCCAGGCGATGGTTCGCCGCCTCCAGCCCGCCCGCGAGGGCCAGTTGCAGCCGCGCCCGTTTCAGCACCAGATGCGGATCGGCCTCATCGCTGAAGCCCATGCCGCCATGGATCTGGATGTTCAGGCCGGCGTTGCCGATGGCGGCGGACCCGGCGGTCAGCAGGGCGCTTTCAACCTGGAAGGCGGCGTCGGGTCGCCCGTCATCCAGCGCCACAGCGGCGAAGCCGATGAGGTCGCCGGCGGTGCGCGCGGCGATGGCCATGTTGGCGCAATGGTGCTTCACGGCCTGGAAGCTGCCGATGGGGCGGCCGAACTGTGTGCGCAGCTTGGCGTAGTCCACTGCCATGTCGGTCGCCAGTTGCGCCATGCCGGCCAAGGCGGCGGCATCGTTCAGCCGCAGACGCAGCACGCCTGCATCGTCGAAGATCGCGACGGCCGCTTCCGGGATCGCGGCCTGGCGTATCTCGGCCAGCCAATGCTGTCCGTCCAGCAGCTGGCCTTCACCCGGAACCGGAACGATCCGGCTGGCGTCGCCGTCGCGCAGCAGCACCAGGGACGCGTTCCGATCCGCGATGAAAACAAGATGATCGTCGCGCCGATATCCGGTCGTGATCCGCTTCTCCTGCAGGCCGTCGAGCCCGCGCGCATGGGCGGCGCCGAGGGTGGCAAAGATGGTGGGTGCTGCCAGGCGCGTCCCCAGTTCCCGGGCGATCAGCGCCTCTTCCACGGCGCCCAATCCGCTGCCGCCTCGATCCTCGGCCAGGGCGATGCCGAACAGGCCCAGCTCCTGGAGGGCGGACCAGGCGGCGGCGCTTTCCTCCCCCCCGTTCGCTTCCGGCGTGCCGTGTAGGCGGGCCAGGGGCAGTAGGTCCGCCAGCGTGTCGCCCAGGGCACCCACCAGGGCGCGCTGGTCCGGGGCGGGATGATACCGCTCGCTCGCGTCCATGATGCGATGCAGCCTTCCTTGATTTCGCTGGTGGGATCATACGCCCGGCCCCCTTCGCTTTAGGTGACGAAGGGTCGACAGCAGGCGACACCGGCTGTTCAGTGGGCCACGGAACCGGTGCGGTCCTGCTGGCGCAGCAGGTGAGGGGATGTGCCGAACCAGCGGTTGCAGCTGCGCGTCAGCACCGACGTGTCGGCATATCCCAGCTTTTCCGCGACATGGGCTAGGGGCAGGCCGCTGTTCAGCAGGTAATGCAGCGCCATTCCCCGGCGCACCTCATCCTTCAGATCCTCGAACGTGGTGCCCTCGTCCTTCAGGCGACGCTGCAGCGTGCGGGCGTGCATGCAGAGTTCGGCGGCGATGAATTCGTTGCGGCAATTCTCATCGGCCAGGTGACGGCGGATCAATTCGCGTACCAGGGCGTGGGTCGGTGGCGCGCCTTGGGGGAAGTGGCTGTCGATGTAGGAGGTCGCCATCTCATAGATCTGTTCATCCGCTTCCTGCACGGGGCAGAGAAGATCGTCCTCCGTCACCTGGATGCCATCCGATGGCTGGCCGAAGCGGACGTCGCAACCGAAATGCTCCCGGTACCTGGCCGGGCTGGAGTGCGGTTCGTGCTGGAAACGGACCTGCCGTACCGCGGCCCGGCCGCCGGAGATCTCGATGATGTTCCGGTGCGCCAGCAACAGGGCGTGCTCCACCGCTTGCGTTCGTTGCGGCAACCCATCCAGCAGGACCTCCAGCCGCACGAACAGGATGTGCTGGCGCCGGTCTGGTTCGAAGCGCACGCGTGTCGCCAGGCAATAGGCGTGGATGTGCTTGGCGCAATAACCCAGCGCCTGGCCCACGGTGGCGGAGTTCTTCATGACGATGCCGATGGGCCCCATGACCTTGTGCCCGCTCTGGCGCTGGGCCAGAAGCATCCCGAAATCAGGGCGTTTCAGGTCCGCCGCCGCTAGTTCCAGCATCTGCACGAAGGACCGGTAGGCGATGGTGGAGTCGCGGCGATCCACTACCTGCGGGCTGATGCGGGCCTTGCGGAACAGGGCAGTGGGATCGCCGCCCAGGTCACGCACCAAGTCGGGCAGGAACCGCAAGGATTGGGAATTCAGGGCGTCGAACCGGGCTTCTGGCGCGCGCGCCCTCGTGCCAGCGGGCTCTTCTCCCGTCGCGTGGGTTTCCATCGATCTCCCCTTCCCGGCCCTTCCCTGAGCATGCTCCGTGGCCGCTGTCGGACCATGATGGCGACAGGGGGCGGGGCTGGCAATCGGGCCCGGGGGGCAGTGCATCCACAGGCAAGTTCAACGGCGGGCGTTGGGATCAGGGTTCCAGTCGGGCTGGCGCTTTTCTTGAAAAGCGATGGGACCTTCGGTGAAGTCGGGGTGGCTCCAGTGCGACTTCAGCAATTCCCAGCCGAACTCGGCCGCGGCCGGATCAGGTAGTTCGGTGGCCGCCCAGATGGCGCGTTTGGTCAGCGCGGTGGCTTGTGGAGAATTGGCGGCGATGCCTATGGCAAGGCTCAACGCCCGTTTCAAGGCGCTGGGGGCGTCGGGTTCCAGCAGGTCGACCATGCCCAGGGCGTACGCCCGGTCCGCCGTCATGCGATACGACCGGCCGCTGAGCGCCATCAGCAGCGCCGCGCCCGGCCCCGCCCGGCGGGCGATGCCCAGCGATTCCAGGGCGGACACTTGGCCCACCGAGACATGGGTGTCCATGAATTGGGCGTGGGCGCCGGCGACGACGATGTCGCAGTCGGCGACGAAATGCAGTCCGCCGCCATTGACCAAGCCGTTGACGGCGCAGACCACCGGCTTGGCCAACCGGCACATGCGGGGGGAGAAGCGATTGGCCACGGCATAGGGCTGGTTCTGCAAGCCGCCCATGCCGACCTTCAGGGCCGACACGTCGGCGCCGGTGCAGAAATGCCGGTCGCCCGCGCCGGTGATGACCGCGACGCGGATGTCGGCGTCGGAATCCACCCGCCGCCATGCCTGTTCCAAGGCCAGCAACAGGTCGGGGCTCAAGGAATTGCCCCGTTCGGGGCGGTTCAGGGTCAGCAGTGCCACGCCGTCCGTCACGGTGACCAACAGCGGCGCCCCGGGATCATCCTGCGCCATGACCGTTCCTTTGAGTTTCTGAGGGAAAGCAATGGATACCGACCGCGCCGGCTTGCGCTTCCCGTCCACCCATCAGCGACAGCAGCCCCTTGAGGCGATAGGTCCAGAGGTGCAGCGGGTGTTCCAGTGTCATTCCCATGGCGCCCAGCATCTGGTGGAGCTCATAGGCGACGCGCGCCCCGCAATCCTGGGCCTGGAATGCCGCCAGGGCCGCGTCGCCGTCGTCGGCGGTGGCGGCGGCGCGCAGGGCCAGCCAGTGTAGGCCGCCAACCAGGACGGCGCATTCCGCCATACGGTGGCGCAATGCCTGGAAGCTGCCCAATGGCCGCCCAAACTGCTTGCGGTCGCTGAGGTGGGTGACGGTGCTGTCAATGGCGGCCTGGATCAGGCCCGCCGCCTCCGCCGCGATGGCGACACGCACCCAGCGCCGCACTGTCGCCGCTTCCGCCGGGCTTAGGGGCAAGCGTCCCACCGAACCGGTCAGCCGGCCCATCGGATAGGCGAAGATCGTTTCCACCGCCGTCACGTCGCCGGAACCCGGGTGGGCGATCTCCCACGTTTCGCCCGTGCGGATCAGCAGGGTCCGGGCTTGCGCGACGAAGCGTCCCGCCTGGCCATTTTCCACCAGGGCGAAGGGGCGGGGCAGGGTGCCGCCGCGCAAATGCGGGCGCACCAGCATCGACAGCGCCGTTTCCGCCGCGTAGGGCAGGCGCGCCAGCCTTTCCACCGCCAGGGCGGCGGCCACGGGCCCCAGGTCGGGGAAGGTGGCGATATCGAAGAACTCCGCGTCGCTGAGATCCTGGTCCAACCCCTCGGCGCTCAGGGCGAAGCCGTGGAACTCGATGGGCTTTTCGCGATATCCATCCGCCAGGCGGTCCAGCGCCGTGGCAAGGGTCAGTTGGTCATCGTTGAGCCGGAAATCCATCAGCGCGGCTCCCTCGGTAACTGTAAAAGATCGGTGGCGATCAGGTTCAGCTGGATTTCCGCAGCACCCGACGCGATGCCGGCGACGATGGCGCGCTGGTGATGGGCCAGCAACATGGGGTCGCCTCCGGCCAGCGCGTCAGGGCAGTGTTCCACGACGAACTCGGCGACGGCCCGTTCCGCCAGGACGGTGGCGTAGCGGGCGGCGCTGGCTTCGGGGCCCGCGGGGACGCCGTGGCGGCGCCGATCGATGATGCCGTAGGCGCACAGCCTGGACATGTCGCATGCCGCCTTGGCCCTGGCCGCCTGGGTAGGCACGCCGCCGACGAAGGCGCCCGACCGTTTCAGCTTGCCCACAGCCCGGTCCAGCATGCGGGCGGCCAGCGCGAACCGGGGAATGCCGACCCGTTCCAGCGACAGGGCGGCGCCAACGATGGACCACCCCTGTCCTTCCGTTCCCAGCATGGCGTCGGCGGGCACCCACACGTCATCCAGGAAGACCTCATGGATATCGCCCTCGCCGATGACGCTGGGGATTTGGCGCACGGTGATGCCGGGCGTGTCCATGGGGATGAGGAAGATGGAGATGCCGCCCTTGCCCGGGGCGGTCCGCGCGAGCAGGAAGCAGGTTTCGGCCTCCCCGGCGTAGGAGGTCCAGATTTTCTGGCCGTTGATGCGATAGCCCCCGTCAACCGGCTCGGCCCGCGTGCGCAGGGACGCCAGGTCCGATCCGGCTTCGGGTTCGGAAAAGCCTTGGCACCACAGCGTTTCGCCCCGCGCCATGGGGGGGATGTGGCGCGCCTGCTGTTCCGGCGTGCCGAAGCGCATCAAGGTGGGGCCGATCCAGTTCACGTTCATGTATTGGCCGCCGCGTGGTTCTCCGGCCGCCCACATCTCCTCCGCCAAGAGGAAGGCGGTCCAAGGGTCGGCATCACGGCCGCCCCAGCGCGCGGGCCAGTGGGGGATCAACAGGCCCGCGCTGGCCAGATGGGCGCAGAATTTCCGGGAAAAGGCGGTTTGCGAGGCCGATCCGGGGCCATGGGCCAGGCTTTCCCAATCGGCCGGCAGATGCCGGGCCAGGAAATCACGGACCGTTTGACGGAACACCCGTTGTTCCTCGTTCCAGCTGAAGTCCATGCGTGCGGTTCCATTTCTTGGGCGGGCGCGCCACTGGCCCTGCGCGGCCCGGTTCCCGTGCTCTGGGAAGCCGTGTTCCTGAACCAGTAGAAGGGCGGGGCGGCGGGAACCACGACATAATGTTGACGCCGGGCGACAGGCGTCATCCTGCCGGCGATATCGGCGTCCGGGGCCCGGCTCGGCGCTTGTGGCGCGGGCGTCCGGCCCCTATTCCCTGAAGCGGAGAAGCAAAAGGGGGCCGCCATGACGCTGCCGACGGGCCATCAGCGCCGGGAGATCGCCGGCCGTTCCATCCGGTGGAACGCGGCCATGGCCGCCGACGCCTATGCCCAGGGGTGGTGGTGCCGCGACACCCTGGCCGACGCCTTGGCGCGGGCCCTGGATGCGATGCCGGATCGCGTCGTGGTCGTTGATGGCCAGACGCGCCTGGACATCCGGACGCTGCACGACCACGCGGCGCGGGTGGCGGCGGCCCTGATGGATCGCTTTCCGCCTGGCCAGGTGGTGTCGTTCATGCTGCCCAACTGGCACGAGGCCGCCGCCATCTACCTGGGCATCACCTTGGCCGGGATGGTGGCCCATCCCCTGCCGCCCGCCCTGCGCGATGCCGATCTTTCCTTCCTGCTGCGGGATTCCGAAAGCCGCCTTGTCTTCATTCCCGCGCGGCTTCGGGATTTCGACTACCGCGCCATGCTGGCCCGGGTCGCGTCCGCGCTACCCAAGCCACCGGAGGTGGTCGTCCTGCGGGGCGACGCCGGCGGACACACGCCATATCAGTCCCTGCTGACCACGGTCGGCCAGCGGTCGTTTCCGCGTCTCGACCCCGACGCCGTGCGCATGATCCTGTACACCTCGGGCACGACCGGCCGGCCCAAGGGCGTGATGCACAGCCACAACTCCATCCACGCCCTGATCCGCCAGATCGGCCGGCACTGGCGGGTGGAGGCCGGGGACACTTTCCTGGTTCCCTCGCCCATCAGCCATATCGGCGGTTCCATCTACGCCTTCGAGTGCCCGTTGCTGCTGGGGACGCGGGCGGTATTGATGGACCAATGGGACGGGGACGCCGCCTTGGGCCTGATGCGGGCGGAAGGCTGCACCCACATGGCCGGCGCCACGCCCTTCCTGGACCATTTGGTGGCTGCGGCCCGCCGTGCGGGAGAGGTGTTGCCGCATCTCAAGGTTTTCATCTGCGGTGGCGCGGCTGTTCCTCCCGCGCTGATCCGCGCCGCGGCCGACCAGTTCCGCTCCGCGATGGTGACGCGGGTCTATGGCTCGACCGAGGTGCCGGTGACCACGGTGGGTGCGACGGCCCGCGGCGACCTGTCCCATGCCGCCGATACGGACGGCCGCGCCGGTATCGCGGACGTGCGCTTGTATGCCCACGACGGCCAGTCCGCCGGTGAGGTGGGCGAGGTTCGCGCTCGTGGCCCGCAGATGCTGGTGGGATATCACCGCGCAGACGATGAGGACGGCGCCTTCGACGATGACGGTTATTTCCGAACGGGGGACTTGGCCCGCCGCATTCCTGGTGGCTATCTGGTCATCACCGGCCGGATCAAGGACATCATCATCCGCAATGGCGAAAACATTTCAGCCAAGGATGTGGAGGATTTGCTGGCGGGCCACCCGATGGTCCGGGAAATCGCCATCGTCGGCCTGCCCGATCCCCGGACCGGGGAGCGCGCCTGCGCCGTGGTCGTTCCGGCGTGGGCGCCCGGCCCGGACGTCGCCAGTCTGCGCGCCTTCCTTGAAGCGCGCGGCGTGGCGCGGTTCAAGATTCCCGAGCGGGTCGTGGTCTGGGACGCCCTGCCCAGGAACGAGGTCGGCAAGGTGCTGAAGCAGACGATACGCGACGTGCTGATGGAAACCGTCACGCCGCGGTGAGCAGGTCCTTCAGCGCGTTGGTCGTGTCGGCTATCCGGGCCCGGTCCACGGTCGCCCCGGCCTCGACCAGTTTGCGGCCCTGGACGTAGTCGCGAGTGGCGTTGACGCAGTCCAGGGCGACGATGCGGCCGCCGCGGAAATAGATGACGGAAAAGCTGCGCGTGGCGGGATCTCCCCGGATGACGAAATCATCGTGGCCGGTCGACAGACCCAGGGTCTGCAGGCGCAGATCGTACTGGTTGGACCAGAACCAGGGCGTGGCGGTGTAGGGGGCGGGGGTGCCGAGGATGGCTTTCACGGCGGTTGCCGCCTGGTCGTTGGCATTCTGGACGGACTCCAGCCGGATCCTCTGGCCGTCCATGTACATGTTCACATGGGCGGCGCAGTCGCCGATGGCGTAGACGTCCGGGAGGGACGTCCGGCAATAGGCGTCGACATCCACGCCGTTCGTGCCGGCGGCACCGGCGGCGATCAGGGGGGCGACCGACGGCAGGATGCCGATGCCCACCACCACCAGCTGGCAGGGGATGACCTCGCCGTCCGCCAGCTGGGCGCCGCTGACCGAGCCGTCGGTACCCAGGATGCGTCGCAACTGCGCGTTCAACCGGATGTCCACGCCATGGGCCCGGTGTTCCGCCTCATAGAAGCGTGACAGCGGTTCGCCGGCGACGCGGGCCAGGACGCGGGACTGCGCCTCCAGCACGGTGACTTTCTTGCCGAACTTGGACAGGACGGCGGCGGCCTCCAGGCCGATGTAGCCGCCGCCCACAACCACGGCGGCGTCCACCCTGTCCATGGCCGCCTTCATGGCGTCCGCGTCCGCCTTGGTGCGCACGGTGAGGACACCGGCAAGGGCGTGACCTTCGCAACTGAGCCGGCGTGGTTGCCCCCCGGCGGCCCAGATCAGATGGCCATAGCCGATGGTGTCGCCGTTCGCCGCCACGGTTCGCGTGAGGGGGTCGATCGCGGTCACCCGGGTGCCGGTCAAGAGCTCGATCCCCCGGTCGCTCCAGAAAACCCGTGGTCGGAGGAGGATGCGGTCGAACGGCTTCTCGCCCGCGAGGTATTCCTTGGACAGGGGGGGCCGCTCATAGGGCGGCTCCGGTTCGTCGCCGATGATGGCGACCGTCCCTTCGAAGCCCGACTGGCGCAGCAGGGCGGCGGCCTGGGCGCCGCCGTGCCCACCACCGACGATCACGACGTCATAGGCGCGGGGCATCCCTCAATCCTCCGGCGCGATCGTCACGTGCAGTCCATCCAACGCGCCATTGAAGACGATCTGGCAGGACAGCCGCGAATTGATTTTCCGGTGGCTGGAACTGTCCAGAAGCTCATTCTCATCCTCCGACATGTCGGGCAGAAGCGCCAACTGGTCGGGGCCGACATAGACATGACAGGTGGCGCAGGACCGTGCCCCGCCGCACAGGGCCAGCATGTCCGTGAACCCGTTGTCCCGAATGATTTCCATGACCGGCCGGCCGGTCACGCCTTCCACGCGATGCTCCGTTCCATCCAGCGTCGTGACGATCAGCGTCGGCAATCTGCACTCTCCATCTTCGGCGACGAGCCATAGTCGGCAACAGGCCCCCCCGTCGCGCCATCCTAACGGAACTTCTAGCATCGTCCTGGTCCCACGGCACGGTATGGTCCGGTGGGTGCGGCGGGTCCGGACCGACATATCGGGCCGGCGATATGTCGCCGGAACCGTCACCATCATTGGGTGTGCACGTCGGCTTGACCCTGTTTGAGCGAGGCGATTATCGGGCCGAAATCGCGGCCGCGATATCGCCCGGAAGTAACAATCGGAACGGCAAATGGGTTTGACCGAAACCAATTGGCCGGCCAAGTCTTCCTCCATAATCAACAAGAGCGCCGCATACGGTTTCACAAAGAATGACCGTCGGTGAGGGAGGGAAGTGGGATGAAACGGCAACTCGGGCGGACCTGCATCGGTGTCAGTTTGGTGGCACTTCTTTGCGCCAACAGTGCGCGGGCCGCGGATGATCCGCAGTCGCCGCAGGCCGCGACCGCGCCTCAACCGCAGGCGCAAGCCGCCGAGGGGCCCTACCAGATCGATGAGATCGTGGTGACCGCCCGGCGCAAGTTCGAATCCCTTGAGGATGTGCCGCTGTCCGTTCAGGCCCTGACGGTCGACACCATTGAAAAGTACAACGTGACCAATCTCAGTGACGTCCAGAAGATCGTCCCCGGCCTGACGATGTCGCAGAACATCAACGGCTACGGCGCCGCGGCCACGATGCGCGGTGTCGACTTCGACGTGGTGGCTAGCGCGAACAACGCGACGGTCGAGTTCTATTTGAACGACGCGCCGATTTCATCGACCATCATCTTCGCCTCCCTGTACGACGTGGCTCAGGTGGAGGTTCTGCGCGGTCCCCAGGGGACCTTACGCGGCCGGGCCTCGCCCTCCGGCTCCATCACCATCGCGACCCACAAGCCCGACCTGTCGGAATTCGGTGGCTATGCGAACCTGACGGTGAACACGGAAGGTGGCTTCAACCGGCAGGGCGCCCTGAACGTTCCCATCATTCCCGACAAGTTGGCCGTGCGTGTCGCCGCCGCCTATGACGACAACGACGCCAACAGCGTCACCAGCCTCGACAACAGCGCCAAGCCCAAGTCCCGGACCAAGAGCGGCCGCATCAGCATCGCCGCGGCGCCGACGGACTTCCTGGAACTGGACGCGACCTATGAGCGTCTCTGGAGCCATGCCATCGACTTCCAGCAGGTGGAGTCCTTCAGTCAAAGCTCGTCGACAGCGGCCGCCAGCCCGGTGCTCATCACCGCCGCCGATCGTAAGTCGATCTACGACGCGCCCTTCGATGTGACGCAGGACAACAACATCTTCACCTGGCAGGCGACCGCGCACGCGCTGGACCAGACGCTGACGTACGTCGGTTCCTGGATGCAGCAGAACCTCTATAATTTTGAGAATGGGGATTCCGCGAACTTTTTCGACGGCAAGAACGTCCTGGGGGTCAATAGCGCGCCGGTGTCCGATTTGACCTTCGGCCAACGTGTTCACGCCCAGCAGAAGAACGCCAGCCACGAGGTGCGCCTACAGAACGAGGAACGCCTCTTCGGCATGTTCGACTATGTCGCCGGCTTCTTTACACGCACAAGCCGGACGCCCAACGACGTCGCGCGCGATACCCCGCTGGTGCTGGGCTATTATCCTATCGCCGGCAGCCCGTATTTCGCGAACGTCGGCTCGATGGTGCACACCACCGAAGTGGCCAGCCGCGACCGGACCGAGGAAACCTCATTCTACGGCAACCTCACCGCCTACTTATGGGACAACACGGAACTGGCCGGCGGCGCCCGCCTCATCCAGTACAAGGATGTTTCGTCCCTGGCCGTGGACGGCACGCAAATCCCCTACGCGACGCGTGACGCCGACTATACCCACGCCATCTTCAACGCCTCCCTGAAACAGCGCTTCGATGAGAACCTGATGGGCTATCTCAGCGTGGGCACTTCCTGGCGTCCCGGCGCCTTCGTGGTGGGCGACTTCAATCTCGCCGCTTCGCCGCTGGAACAGAGCTTCATCAGCCTGAAACCCGAGACGTCGACCTCCTATGAGGCCGGCTTGAAATCCGAATGGTTCGACAAGAAGGTCACGCTGAACCTGGCCGCCTATCTGCAGGACTTCGACAACTACCCGTACCGGGTGGGTGGGAACGGCGTGTACTTCATCAATACCAGCTACGTCTCGAACGCGCTGGTGCAGAACGTGTCGCAGTTCAACTTCGCCGGCGCGGTGCCGGTTCGGGTTTATGGTGTCGAGGCCGAACTGGCCTATCGCCCCGTCCCGAACTGGTTCCTGGCCGGCACGCTGAACTACGCCGATGGCCGGATCCAGAACGGCGTCGTGCCGTGTAACGACCTGAACGGTGACGGAGTCCCGGACACGAACCTGACAGCGGCGCCGACGTTGGCCCAGCTGCGGGCCGTGGTGGGGGCCAACAACCTCTCCTCGTGCAAGGTCAACTACCGTTCCTCGTCCTCCTCGCCCTGGAGCGGCACGCTCCAGTCGGAGTATTCGCAGTCGCTCGGCAACAACGTCCAAGGCTTCGTACGCGGCCTGCTGAGCTGGAAAGGTGAATCGCAGAACGATCCGACCAACAGTTATGACGATCTGGGCTCCTATGCGCTGCTGGATCTTTATTTCGGCGTCCGCGCGCCCGACAGCGCCTGGGAGCTGTCTTTGTTCGCGAAGAACCTGACCGGGGTGGAGAAGGTGCTGACCCGCAGCAACGGCCAGCTGTCGACGGCCTACCAGGTGGTCAACGTTTCCAACTTAACCTCCACAGCGGCGGCGGCGAATGGGTCCTATACCGGCATCACCACGACGGTGCCTCGCGTGTTCGGCTTCAGCCTCCGGTATTCGTTCGGTTCGCGCTGACCGGCGGCTTAAGGACGCTTCACGACAGGGGGCCGGCCAGCACTGTTGGCCGGCCTTTTTCGGAATACCGCCAGGATGGGCGGCGCGTTGGGAAAGGATAGGGGTGATGGGCGAGAACAGAACCGGCTTGCTGGACGGGCTGCCCCCATGGCCCGAGGTGGACCATGCCGCGTTCGGTCCTGTGGAACGCCGGCCGCTCAGCCGCGTCCAGCAACTGACTGGTGGCTTCCTGGCGCGGAATTGGGTTGCGATACCCCACGTCACCCACAATGACGAGGCCGATGTGACGGCGCTGGAGGCGGCGCGCACATCCTGGAACCGGGACCATCCCGATCGCAAGTTGACCTTGCTGGTGCCGCTGATCAAGGCGGTCGCGGCGGCGCTTGCCGCGCACCCCCAGTTCAACGCCTCAATAGAGAACGGTGGCAAGGCGCTGATTTTCAAGAAATATGTGCACATCGGCGTCGCCGTCGACACCCCCGGCGGTCTTTTCGTCCCCGTGATCCGGGATTGTGATCGCAAGCCGGTGACCGAGATCGCGGCGGAACTGTCCACCCTGTCCGAGCGGGCCCGGACCAAGGGCCTGCCGATGGCCGACATGTCTGGCGGCTGTTTCACCGTCACATCGTTGGGGCATATCGGCGGCACCACCTTCACGCCCATCATCAACGCGCCCGAGGTCGCGATCCTGGGCCTGACCCGCCTCATCGACCGCCCCGCGCCCGGTGAGGGGGGGGCGGTGATCTGGCGGCGGATGCTGCCGCTGTCGCTCAGTTACGACCACCGCGTGATCAATGGCGCGGACGCGGCCCGCTTCACCCGCCATGTCGCCAACACGCTGATGGCCGCGCCCGAGTTTTCATGAGGTTGGTGAAGACAAGGAAATTGTGGGTGGCTGTTGACCGGGTGACGATGAGCTGACGGCGTCAGGCAACCTTGGCGGCCAATTCCTGTTCGCGTTCGCGATATTCCTTCGGCGCCACGCCGAACTTGGTCTTGAACATGCGGCTGAAATGGGCGCTGCTCTTGAAGCCGACCTGGTAGGCGATCTCGCAGACGAGGTGCTGCTTCATCGCGGGATCCCGGAGCCAGGCCTGAGCCATTTCCACCCGCCTCTCCCAGACGAGGTTGGAGAAGGACAGCCCGTTCTTCTTCAGGATCTGGCAGAAATACCGCAGAGAGATGCCGCAACGGTCCGCGACCATTTTGGCGTTCAGATCCGGGTTGGCGAAGTGCTGGCTGATGTAGAGGGTGATGTCGGACAGCCGCCGTTCCACGATGGAGCTACGGTGGCCCAGGTCGCCGGCCTCCCGCGCTATCGATCGGCCAAGGCCGGTCAGCAGGGGCTGGACCAGCTGTTCGGCGATGTCGGTGTCGATCTGGTCGCCGCCCTCAAACAGCAGGGTGAATATCCGTTCGGCCAGGAAAAGGTCGCCTTTGAAGGTGGGAAAGGGCTTTCCGGCCTCCAGCGCGTCGGGGATGATGGCGTACAGGCGGTGCGCGGGCACCACCACATGCATCACCTCCAGACAGCCGCCTTGGTCGGGCATCAGCTCCATGTAGAACGGGCGGCAGGACCGGGTGATGGTGCATTCATCTGGATTGATGGTGTGCTTGGCGCCGGGGTAGGAGATGATGACCTGCCCGCGACGCACGAACCAGAAGACGGTCACGTTGGTCTTGTCACTGCGGATGTGCGACCAGGATCGGCGGAAAGCGAGGCCGGAGCGGGAGGTCAGCTTGTAGATGCCGTATTCGCCCGCCACGCTTTTTTCGATGCGCATGTCGACTTCCCGTGTCGACAAAGGCTTGAGGTCGCCTTCGTAATAATCGGCGTTGTTCTTTCCTCTGAACTCATGCCGACGAATTTCATGGTTGGCCGTATTCATGTCGAAAGCCAAGACGGGCATCATCCTACCCTTTCTTCTGCGGGAGCCTTTACGGCGATCCCCATCATAGGAGGATGGCTTTCACGGACAAGCTGGATCGCAGGTCCAGAAACGTGGAATCGCTTGAGCGATATGTACCGGGTGTCAACAGCCACCCGTCCCCACTATCAGGCATCGACCTCGATCCAGGCGTCGACGATGCGGGCGGCGTAGACCTGGATGGGTTGTTTGGCTGGCGGGTTCTTGGCCTTGCCGGTGGCCAAGTCGAACCGGGCGCCATGGACGGGGCAGGCGATCCAGCCGTTCCCCAGGCGTCCGCATTCCAGTTTCTCGTCCGCGTGCGAGCAGATGTTGGAAACGGCATGCAACTGGCCATTCCAGTTACAGATCAGGATGGATTTTCCGTTGATCTCCACCGCTTTCTTGGCGCCGTGGGGCACCTCGTCCGCGGGCAAGGCGCGCACAAAGCTTTCCGAAGTCATGACGGTCTTTTTCTGCCTCCCGGCACACCGGCGCCCGGGACGGGCGCCTGTGATTTTGAATAGCATCCAGGCGCCGGCCCGCGAATGACGGTACGCGTGATCGATCTTGTCTGGCTTGGTTGGGGGACTCTCAGCAAGAGGGCTCAGATCCAGCGCAGATCATGCCTGCTGAACGGGGTGCCGCGTACCCGCTTGCCGATGGCGCTGAAGATCGCGTTGCCCACCGCGGCGCTGACCGGGCCCACCGGCGCTTCTCCGACGATGTCCATCCGGGAATGGCCAGACAAGGCGTCGAAATGGATGTCGATGGGCGGCGTGTCGGCCAGGCGGAGCATGGGGTACTGGTCGAAGTTGGCCTCCACGACGGCGCCGTCCACCAGCGTCAGTTCCTCCTGCAGGGCGGCGTTCAGGCCGAACAGTGTGCCCCCCTCCAGCTGCGCGGCGACGGCGTCGCGATTGGCCACCCGGCCGCAGTCGAAAGCGACATCGATCTTCTTCACCCGGATCTCGCCCGCCGGGCTGACTGCGACATGCGCGACGGTGCAGACAATGGTGCCCATGGCGTGCACCGCCGCCTGGGGCCAACCGGAAATGGCGATGCCCAGGCCTTCGCCGCGCGGCAGCTGACGCCCCCAGCCGGCGTGCCGGGCGGCGGTGCGCAGACAGTCGCTCCAGGACTGGTCCCACGTGTTCACCAGCCGCAGCCGATAGTCCAGCGGATCGGCGCCCGCCGCGTGGGCGCATTCGTCGATGAAGGTCTCCACGATGAAGGCGTGTGAGTTGTAGCAGGGGCCACGCCAAGCCCCGTTCAGCACGTGAACGGGCTGCGCGCTGGATCGGATCAGCACGTTGGGCACGATGCCGCTGGTGAAATACGGCACATCATCGAAGCCCATGGTCAGGTGGAAGGTCGGGCGACTTCCGGTGAAGCAGGCCTCCGCTTCCACCGCCGCCGGAAGGCCGGTGCCGTCATCCAGCACCGCCCGGAAGCGGCTGGTGATGGGCGTGCGATAGCGGCCTTGGCGGAAGCATTCCTCACGGGACCAGATGGTCTTCACCGGCACGCCCGGATAGGCCTTGGCCACCGCCACGGCCATGCGCACGTCGTCGGCCTGGGTCCGCCGGCCGAAGCCGCCGCCGACGAAGGTCTGATGCAGCTTGACGCTTTCCGGCGGCAGGCCGGTCTCATCGATCACCACCCAATAGGCCTGCTGCTGGTCCTGCGTCGGGCACCACACTTCCGCGCCGTCGGCCGTCACCAGCGCCGTGGCGTTCAGTGGCTCCATCGCGGCGTTTTCGCAATAGGGCGTGGCGTAGACGCCGTCGACCACGCGGGCGCCGCTGGTGGCCGCCACATCGCCGGCTTTGCGCAGGACGCGGCCCTCCGCCTTGTCCAGGCGGGCGTCGACCGCCGCACGGATATGCTCCACCGTCGCGAAGGCGGCGGCGGCGGGATTGGCGTCCCAGTCTACGGGCAGGGCGTCCAGGGCCATCTTCGCCTGCCAGTAATGATCGGCGATCACGGCAACGCCCCATTGCGCCGTGGTGTCACCCAGGGTGAAGGTGGCCTTCGGCCTGATCGGCGCCCCCTTGGTGTTGGCCGGATCGATGATCACCACGGCGCGCACGCCCGGCATGCCGCGCACGGCGTCGGCGTCGACGCTTTTTACTTTGCCGCCGTGCACCGGTGGTTGCCGCAGGGCGGCGTGCACCATGCCCGGCTGCCGGACGTCGATGCCGAACACCAGACGGCCCGTTACGATGTCAGGGGTGTTCAGCTTGGCCGGCGACGCCTTGCCCAGGAAGGTCCAGTCGCTCTCGGGTTTCAGGGTCGGCTCGACCGCCAGTTCGACCCTGGCGGCCTCCGCCGCCACTTGGCCGTAGCGCAGCCGGCGGCCGGTCGGCTTATGGGTCAGCACGCCGTCCTGGGCATCGATGTCGGCCGCAGCGGCTTTCCAGCGGGTGGCGGCGGCGACCTTCAGCCGTTCCCGCGCGCTGGCGCCCAGTTGCAGCGCTCGCTTCATGCGCTGGCGGTCCGTCCCGTGCCCGGCGAAGAAAGGCAGGAAGCCGGCACTGTAAACCCCCTTTTCCAGATAGTCCCGATGGATGGCGCCGAACTCGACCCTGACCCGGGACCAGGCGCAGGCCAGTTCTTCGGTCACATTCATGGCGACCTGGGTCATGGCGCCGTTGCCGATTTCCGGTGTCGGCACACGGATGATGACGGTATCGTCGCGGCCGATCACCACCCAGGCGGAGAACTCGGCCCCCGCGCCATCGGCGCCGCTGGCGGCGGGGGGCATGATGCCGAGCGCCATGCCGCCCGCCGTGGCGGACACGGACAGAAGAAAGGCGCGGCGGCTGAGGCTGAGCGCCGCCCCCATTGCCGTGTCAGGCGCGGTATCAGCCATGGCTCACCTTCCCGCCGGTTCCCGGCGGCTGCTGGGCCGCCCGCCGCAGCGCCGCCCGCACGCGGGGATAGGTGCCGCAGCGGCAGATGTTCGACAGGGCATTGTCGATCTCGGCGTCCGTCGGGTGGGGCGAGGTCTTCAGCAGGCCGGCCGCCGTCATCAGCATTCCGGCTTGGCAATAGCCACACTGGGGCACGTTCATCTCGGCCCACAGCTTCTGCAGGACGTGGTCACCATCGCGGGAAAGCCCCTCGATGGTGACCACGTCGGCGCCCCGCAGCGTTTCCAGAGGCACCTGGCAGGACCGCACCGCCTGCCCGTTGAGGTGCACTGTGCAGGCGCCGCACTGGGCAATGCCGCAACCGTATTTGGTGCCGGTGAGGCCGAGATGATCGCGCAGAACCCAGAGCAGTGGCGTCGATGGATGGGCATCCAGCGTGCGTGCCGTGCCGTTCACGCGAAACCTTATGACGGTCATTCCGGCCCCTTTCTCGATCAGGGTGGGTGCATGCGTTCAGGGTTTGGGCGTCACCTTTGCCAATTCAGCGTCGATCTTGACCAGCAGATCGTCCGAGAACTTGTCCGGGGCATAGGCCTGGACCTGCTTCAGGGTCATGGCCCGGGCCTGCTCGAACTGCGGATTGGCCACGGTGTCGGGAATGAACTTCACCAGCACGGCCTTGGTCTGCGCGTTGTCCAGCAGGGTGCCGATATCGGTTTCCGAGGTCGAGTAGGCGGGGGCGGCAGCCGTGGTGGTGGTGGCCGGGGCGGCGCCGGCGGCACCGGCCATCAGCAGGGCGGCGGCGACCATCGCGGCGAATAGGGACGTCTTCATGATGCTTCCTTTCGGGGGCTGTGGGTCATGGAAGGGCGGGGGTGCCGGTGAGTGGGGTGGATGCTTGGCTACTCAGCGCGTCGCGCGCGGCGGCGCGGATATAGGCCCGCAGGGAACGGACCTGATCCCGGGTCAGGGAGGGAAAGGCTGGCATGCCGCGTTCCAGCAGCGCGCCATCGTGCACGACGTTCCAGAACGCGTCCTCCGACAGGGCAATGGCGGATTCCCGTAGGTCAGGTGCGGGTGAGCCGGCGCCCTGCATGTTCATGCCATGGCAGGCCAGGCACATGATGGACAGGGCATGGCCCTTGGCCACCGCCTTGTCGGTGATGACCAGGGTGGGGTCGTCGACGGCGTGGACCACCATGTCGGGCGCCAGTGACGGCGGCAGCCGCTTCCGCCCATCCAGCGCGAAGGTCAACAGCCGGCGGGTCTGGGCGCCGTATTTCCAGCCGACGTTGAGGACGCTGGAGACGGCGGCGGTGGTTCCGCCATACCCCACCAGGATCGATACATATTGCCGACCGCGGGCGGCATAACTGATGGGGGCGCCGACGATGCCCAGGCCGGCGTCGAAGCTCCACAAGCGGTCGCCCGTCCGGGCGTCATAAGCGCTGAACCAGCCGTCGGCCGTGCCCTGAAAGACCAGGCCCCCTGCGGTGGCCAAGGTGCCGCCGTTCCAGATGGTGGGATGCGCCACCTTCCAGCGGGCCGTCCGCGCCACAGGATCCCAGGCCAGCAGCGCGCCCTTGCCGTCGTCCTTGTCGGCCAGATGGGGCGTGATGGCGACGCCGCTTATGGGAATGTCCGACGGTTGAGGATGGGTGGAATAGCGGGCCCCCATCTGCATGTAGGGGATGTAGACCAGGCCGGCGGCCGGGCTGTAGGCCATGTCCTGCCAGTTATGGGCCCCCAGCATGCTGGGGTACATGATGCTCTCGCCGGTCTCATACCGGATGTTCGGCGCCTCCACCGGCCGCCCGGTGGCGAGATCGATATGGTCGGCCCAGGTGACTTTGCCGATCTTGTCGGCGGAGATCAGCTTTCCCGTTTCCCGGTCCAGCACATAGAAGAAGCCATTGGTGGGCGCCTGCATCAGGACCTTGCGCGGCTTGCCCTCGATGGGCAGGGTCGCCATGATCATGTTGGCGGTGGCCTTGTAGTCCCAGCTTTCGCCCGGGTTCTCCTGATAGTGCCAGAGGTATTTCCCGGTGTCGGCGTCCAGCGCCACGATGGAGGCCAGGAACAGGTTGTCCCCGCCGCCAGGGCTGCGCTGCCGGGGATCATAGGGGCCGCCGTTGCCGGTGCCGAGATAAATGCGGTTCAGCTCACGGTCGAAGGTGATGCCGTTCCACACGGTGCCCCCGCCGCCGCCTACTTTCCAATAGTCGCCCCCCCAGGACTTCGCCGCCATTTCCATGACCGGGTCGCCGGCGTTGTCCTCCGGCTTTCCTGGCGTCACGTAAAACCGCCATGCCAAGGCGCCCGTGACCTGGTCGTAGGCGGAGACGAAACCGCGCGCGTTGGCGTCGGCGCCGCCGTTGCCGATGATCACCTTGCCGTTGAAGGTGCGCGGCGCCCCGGTGATGGTGTGCAGCGTGTTGGGTGGCAGCGTGTTGACGGTCCACAGTGTCCGGCCGCTTTTCGCGTCCAGGGCCACCAGGCGGCCGTCCAGGACGCCGACGAACACTTTGCCGTTGTCATAGGCGACGCCGCGGTTGACGCTAAGGGCCTGGCCCAGCTTGGCCGGGTTCACCCGCCATATCTCGGGATCATACTTCCAGACCAACCGGCCGCTGATCCCATCAACGGCGTAGACGGCCGAGCGGCTGCCCGTGAAATAGAGCACACCGTCGACTGCCAGCGGCGTCGCCTCCAGCGTCACCTCGTCCGGCAGATCGAAAGACCAGGCCAACCCGAGCCGACCCGCGTTCTTGGCCGTCAGGGCGGTGAGGCGGCTGTAGCCGCTTTCGTCCGCGCCGCCGCCATGGGTGGTCCAGTTCTCCCCCGCTCCGGCCTGGTCCGCCGTTGCGCTCCGCGCGGACGGGCTGGTGACTAGAAGCAGCACGGCGCACGCCGTGGAAAACAAGGCGCGGCCGGTCACCGTCGCTCACTCCGGGTCATGGTTTCCTTCCCCCGCCGTGTGGGCCGGTTATTGCGGACCGACCCCACCTTGTCGGCGATGCGACCACCGGGCATAGGCCGTCGATGGAACGCGAGCACATTTATGATATACAGTGGATCATAAGTGCCTCACGCCGTCCGGTCAACGCCAGTGGATGTTTGACCAGCCAAGGCGGGCGATATCGCTGCCGCGATCCCCACGCGGGCTCAGCTGTGCCTGGGGTGAATCCAGGATTGCCGTGGACTGCATCTTGGCTCCCCGGCGCTTGCGGGCCGGTTCGGCGGCGCCTAACCAAATAGGCGGAATTCGCGAACACGGGTTATGGGAGGAACGGATGCCCCAGGGCCCAGGGCGCGCCGGTTCGGGAGTGATCGTGCCCGGCACCGCCGGCGACACGCCGGACATCCAGGTGCAAGAGGACCGGATGCTGGAAGGTCAGCAGCTGGATGTGGGCATGGCCGTCACGGTCTACGGGGCCAGCCGCCGCCCCCCGCGACGGGAAGGGGACAAGGCGTCCACGCCAGTCCTCCCCCATGTCATCGCTCCCCCCGTCACCGAACATTGACAAGACGTTCCGAGAATGAGGCCGCCCCCATGTCCTATGAACTGAATCGCAGGCTTGCCGCCCGGCGCCCACCGCTTCCGACCACGGCGACGGTCGATCCGGTGACGGCCGCCATCATCCGTGGCGCCTTCGAGACCGTGTGTTTCGAGGCCGCCACCTACCTGGGCCGGGCCGCGTCCTCGCCCATCATCAACCAGTCGAATGAGCGCAACGCGGCGATCGTCGATGCGCACGGCCGGCTGGCGATGGGGTCCATCGGCACGCCGCACCTCACCTTCGTCAACCAGATGATGGTGCGCTGGGCCCTGATGAACCTGAAGGAGTACGACATCGGCCCGGGCGACGTGCTGCTGTCCAACGATCCGGACCATGGGGGCGGGCACCTGCCGGACTACTGCGTCTATGCCCCCGTGTTCGATGATAACGGCGAACTGATCCTGTTCCAGAGCCTGCAGGCCCATCAGGGCGACACCGGCGGCAAGGACCCCGGCGGCTTCACCCTGGAAGCCACGGACATATTCACCGAGGGCGTTTCGTTTCCTTGCCTGAAGCTGGCGCATCGGGGCGAAAAGCGCATGGACGTGATCCGCATGGTGGAACGCAACAACCGTTTCGCCACCTTCGCCGGGGATCTGGCGGCGATGATCGGCGGGGTGCAGAAGGCGGCGGGCTCGCTGCAGGCCCTCATCCGCCGCTACGGTTCCGACACGGTCAAGGCGGCCATCAACCTGTCGATCGAGCAGACGGAGCGGCGAGTGCGGGAAGAGGTGGCGCGGTGGCCCGACGGCAGTTACGAGGCCACCGTCCTGATCGATCACGACACCGTGGGCACCAAGGACGTCAAGGTGCATGTCACCTGCACCGTGAAGGGCGACCAGCTGACGGTCGACCTGACCGGCACGGACGACCGGCCCAACCTGGTGGGTGTCTGGAACACTTATGCCAACAGCCGCTCTTACGTCATGATCCAAGTATGCGCGGCCGTCGATCCCACCATCGTGAAGAACGAGGGCATGTTCGACGCCATTGACATCGTCATCCCCGAAGGTTGCATCGCCCAGCCGCCCGCCAACAAGCCCGCGGCCCTGGGTTCCTTCCATCCGGCGTGCGAGATCACCGAAGCCGTCTGCCTGGCCCTATCCCGAGTGGTGCCGGAGCGCTCCGCTCCGCAGCTCTACAAGATCGGCATGCCGAACGCGGTCATCGGCTTCGACGCCAAGGGCGGCATGTGGATGGACCAGGGCGTCGACTGCCGCTCCATGGATGTCTCCGCCGTCCAGGGGATAGACGGCTGGGGATCCTGCCCCGTCAGCCTGGGTAATCTGATCCTGTCTGAAGCCGAGGACGCGGAAGTGCGCTTCCCCATCCTCAACATCGGCCGCGAGATGACCACCGATGGCGGTGGCGCGGGGCAATGGCGCGGTGCGCCCGGCAGCCTGAACGTCAAACAGGTCCTGGTGCCGACCATGGCGATGGCCTGGATGGTCTCCGCCGACCATCCGCTGCGCGGCGTGTGCGGCGGTGATGATGCCATTCCCTACAGCAACCGGTTCGAGGTGGGGACGGAGCGCGAATACAAGATCGAGCGGACGGCCCAGGCGCAACTGCCGGCCGGCGCCGTCATCGCCTACCAGCACGGCGGTGGCGCCGGTTTTGGCCTTGCCCTGGATCGCGATCCGGAGGCGGTCAAGGAGGATGTGCTGGATGAATACGTCAGCGTGGAGGCGGCGCGGGACCGGTACGGCGTCGTGCTGACCGGCCGCCTTGACGACTATGACCTGACGGTTGATGCCGTCGCAACCGAAGTGCTGCGGGCCCGGATGCGCGCGCTGCGTGCGGTTGCGGCGTGAAGGGGGATTTCATGACGTATCGCGTGGGTATCGACGTTGGTGGCACGTTCACCGACTTCGCGATGTTGAAGGGCGGCCAGGTCATCCTTCACAAGAACCTCTCCACACCCGAGGACCGCTCGGTCGGGGTTATGAACGGCTTGGCCGCCCTGGCCGGGAAGGAGGGGCTGGATCTGGCAGACTTCCTGGGCCAATGCGATGCCATCGTTCACGGCACGACGGTGGCCGACAACACACTGATCGAGATGAATGGCGCGCTCACCGGCCTGATCACCACTGAAGGCTTCCGCGACGAGATCGAGTACCGGCGCGGGTTCAAGGAGGACATCTGGGACGTTCGCCTGGAACCGCCCAAGCAGATCACCCCGCGCCGCCGCCGCCTCACGGTGCCCGAGCGCATGCTGCATGACGGGACCGTCCACAAGGCGCTGGACGACGCCGCGGTGCGCGAGGCTTGCCGCCGCCTGGCGAAACAGGGGGTGCAATCCGTGGCGGTTTCGCTGCTGTTCTCCTTCGTCAACCCGGCGCATGAAAAGCGCGTGGCGGAAATCGTGGCGGAGGAGATGCCGGGCGTGCAGGTGTCCGTGTCCCACCAGGTGCTGCCGCGGTCGCCGGAATATGACCGGACCAGTACGACGGTGGTGAACGCCTATGTGGCGCCGCGCGTGACCTCTTACCTGGAAAGCCTGGTCACGCGGCTGAAGGGGGCCGGCTACCGCCGCCAGATGATGGTCATGCAGGCGTCCGGCGGCGTCATGACCAAGGAATATATCGCGGGCTCACCCATCCGCGTGCTGGCCTCCGGACCGGCCGGCGGGGTGGTGGGGTCGGCCCACGTCGGGGCCGCCAAGGGGCATCCCAACCTGCTGTGCGTCGACATGGGTGGCACGTCCTACGACATGTCCCTGGTGCTCAACGGTGCCGCGCCGGCGGAGGCGGGCTGGAACATGCACCACCGCTATCTGATCGGCGTGCCGATGGTGAAGGTGGAGACGCTGGGGGCGGGGGGCGGTTCCATCTGCCACGTCAACGGCGGTGCGCTTCAGGTGGGGCCGGCCTCGGCCGGATCGGAACCAGGACCGATCTGCTACGGCCGGGGCGGCACGCGCCCGACCGTCACCGACGCGCTGGTCATGCTGGGCATCCTGTCCACGGATGAGGGCTTCGCCGGCGGCAGCTTCCGGCTGACGCGCGCCGGCGTGGAAGAGGCCTTCGCCGAGATCGGCGCCGCGCTGGGCTGTTCGGCCGAGGCGGCGGCGTTCGACTGCTGGCGCGTCGTGAACGCGAACATGAGCCAGGGCGTGCGGCGGACCACGGCCGGCAAGGGCATCGCCCCTCAGGACCTCGTCATGCTGGCCTACGGCGGCAACGGCCCGGCCTTTGCCGGCATCCAGGCCGAGGATCTGGGCATCGGCCGCGTGCTGGTGCCCAAGGCGTCGCCCACCTTCTCGGCCTTGGGCACTTTGGTGGCCAACCCCAGCATTGATGAGGAACGGTCCTGTATCGCCAAGGCCGACGCGCTGGATCTGTCTAAGCTGAAGGCGCTGTGGGCTGAACTGGCCGGCCGGGCCGAGCGGTATTTCGCCGACGCCGGCTTCCGGACGGACCAGGTGGTGGCGAACTACCAGATGAACATGCGCTATGCCGGGCAGAATTTCGCGTTGACCTTCGATGTGCGGGCCGACGGGCGCCTGCACGATCTCGATTTCATCGACGCCACGCTTGGGGAAAGGGCTGTCGCCCTTTTCAATGAGCGCCACATGGCCGAATACAACCATATCCGGGAGTTCGAGACGCCGGAGGTCATCGGCGTGCGCCTCGCCTCCCATGTGGCCACCGCCTCGCCCCCCGTGGCCGCCGGCTTCGACGCGCCGCGGGCGCGGCCCACGCCGGCCAAGACACGGCGGGCCAATCTGGGCCGGGGATTCCAGGTGACGGACGTTTTCCAGGGCGGCGACCTGAAACCGGGGCATGAGATTGCCGGACCCGCCATCATCGATGAGACCTTCACCACCATTGTGGTCTATCCGGGCTGGCGGGCGGTCGTCGACGATGCCGGCGACTATGAATTGAACCGTGTCTGAAGGACCCGCGACGACGGCGCTGGGCTGCGAGGCGGAGCGGCATTGGGTCAGGGGGGACCGGACCGGCCTGGCCATTCCGGCGCACCCCGAGGCCCTGCTTGTCGCGGGTGACGGCTTCCTCACCGGGGCCTTCCAGGCCGCCGGCGCGTTGGCGGCGGACAATCGCGTCACGCAAATCGCGGCGGTGGAGGATTGTCCGGGCGGCAGCACCGGGCGCAAGCTGTTCCTGCGGCTGACTTATGAAAAGCCGGCCGCCGGCCTGCCAACGGATCTGTTCGTCAAATTCTCCCGTGATTTCGACGACCCGATCCGCGATCGCGCCAAGGACCAGCTGGCGCCGGAGGTGCGGTTCGCGGAGCTGTCGCGGCATCCCGCCTTTCCCATCGCCGTGCCTCGCACCCTGTTCGGGGATTATGAGGCGGCGTCGGGCACGGGATTGTTGATCACCGAACGGGTGGCGTTCGGGGTCGGCGGCATCGAACGGCATCACGAAAAGTGCCTGGACTATCTGATGCCCGATCCGCTGGCGCACTATTCCGCGATCGTCACGGCGCTGGGCCGCCTGGCCGGAGCCGGCCAGGCCGGAGCCCTCGCCGATGAGGTTCGGGCGCTGTTCCCGTACGATGCGGAGGGGGCAGCCGCCCGCGACCCCATCCGGTACGATGCCGCCCGCCTGCAGGGCCGCGTCGGCCGGCTGGCCGATTTCGTGCGGGACTATCCCAGGCTGCTGCCCGAACGGCTCCGCGCGCCAGTCTTCCTGGCGCGCCTGGCGGATGATATGCCCGAGGCCGTGGCGCGCGCGGGCGCGGTCAAGCGCTTCCTGGCCGGGGATACGGCCTTCGTCTCGCTCTGTCATTGGAACGGCAACGTGGACAACGCCTGGTTCTGGCGGGATGCCGCGGGGCACCTGCGGTGCGGCCTGATGGATTGGGGGCGGGTGGGGCAGATGCACGTTGCCCTGGCCCTCTGGGGTACGTTGAGCGCCGCGGAGCCGGACCTGCTGGCCAACCATCTGGATGCGCTGCTTGGCCTTTTCCTGGCGGAATTGGCGGCGGCCGGGGGTGGCGCCCATGCCGTGGAACGGCTGAGGGAGCGGCTGTTCCTTTACGTCGCCACCATGGGCTTGGCCTGGCTGATGGACGCGCCCGCGCTGATCCGGCGTGAATTGCCCGCCCTGGATCCGGCGTGGGATCGCTACGCCGCCTGTTTCAGTGGAAACGAGGTGGCGCGCACCCAGCTGCACATGCTGACCAATTTCCTGACGCTATGGGAGCGGCACGATTTCGGCCGCCTGCTGGCCGGTTTCCCGGCCAGCGTGGCATGACCGTCAGTCCAAGGCCCGTCAGCCCAGAACCGAGCGGACGGCGGCCACGATGTCGTCCGGTTGGACGAGGTACGCGGCCTCCAGCGGTTTGGAGAAGGGCACAGGGGAATAGGGCGCACCCAGGCGGCGGATGGGCGCCTTAAGCGCGCCGAACAGTTCTTCCTGGATGGTCGCCGCGATCTCCGCGCCGACGCCATGGTTGCGCAACGCCTCGTGCACGATCACGGCGCGGCCGGTCTTCCTGACCGACGCCAGCACGGTTTCCCGGTCCCAGGGCGCTACCGTGCGCAGGTCGATCAATTCGACCGACACGCCCTCGGCCTTCAGCGCCTCGGTGGCCTTGCGGGCTGTCAGCACCATGGCGGAATAGGCGACGATGGTGACGTCGCCGCCCTCTTCCACGATCCTGGCCTTGCCCAGCGGGATGGGGGCCAGGTCGTTCGGCACCTCTTCAAACGTCCGCAGCGTCATGGCGCTCATGATCATCAGGCAGGGATCAGGATCGTCGATGCAGGACAGCATCAGCCCAAAATAATCGCTGGGCGTCGAGGGTGCCACGACCTTGATGCCGGCGGCGTGGGCGAACCAAGCCTCCAGGTGATCGGCGTGCTGGCCCGCTGTCGAGACGCCGGCGCCGGTCAGGGTGTGGATGGTGAGGGGCACGCTGGTCTGGCCACCCGACATGAAGCGCAGCTTGGCCGCGTGGTTGAAGATCATGTCCATGGCCACCGTCGTGAAATTCATCAGCATGATCTCAGCGACCGGCTTGTAACCGCCGATGGCGGCACCGATGGCGGCGCCGATGATGGCTTGCTCGGAAATGGGGGTGGACTTGACACGCTCGTCACCGAAGCGGGTGGACAGGCCCCGGGTGGTGCCGACGACACCGCCGCCCTCGCGGTCGGCCACATCCTCGCCCAGCACGATGACCTTGGGATCCTGCGCCATGGCCCGGGCGATGGCGGCGTTCACGGCGGCGATGCCGTTCAGTTTTGTCGTTGCGGTCATCACGCGATCTCCGTGGCGAAAACGTCGCGGCGCAGTTCGTCAATAGGCGGTAGCGGGCTGGCCAGGCCGAACTGCATGGCGTCGTCCACCTCGGCGGCGATCGCCGTTTCCATGTCCGCCAGCGCCCCCTCCGTGGCGATGCCATCGGCGATCAGGCGGGCGCGGAAGAGCGGCAGGGGATCCCGTTCCATGGCCGCCGCCTTCTCTTCCTTCGTCATGTATTTGTCGTCGTCGCCGAAGACATGGCCGAAAAAGCGGAAGGTCAGCGCTTCGATCAATGTGGGGCCTTCGCCGGCGCGGGCCCGTTCCACGGCCTCGAACGCGGCCGCGTACATGTCGACGGGATCGTTGCCGTCGACGGTGACGCCAGGCATGCCATAGCCGATGGCCCGTTTGGCGATGCGGTCGACCGAGGTGCCGACCTCATACCGGGTGTGTTCGGCGAAACGGTTGTTCTGGCAGACGAAGATGACCGGTAGTTTCCAGACGGATGCCAGGTTCAGGCTTTCGTGGAAGGCGCCGATGTTGGACGCGCCGTCGCCGAAATAGGCGATGGCCACCCGCTGGCTGCCATCCAGCTTCGCCGCCCAGGCCAGGCCGTTGGCGATGGGCATGGAGGAGCCGACGATGCCGGTCGTCACCATCACGCCGCTTTCGGGATGTGTCAGGTGCATGGGCCCGCCCTTGCCCTTGCAGGTGCCGTCGATGCGGCCGGCGATCTCCGCCCACAAGGGGCGCAGGGGCATGCCCTTGGCCACCATGTCGTGGATGCCGCGGTAAATGGTGCAGATCGTGTCATCCTGATTCAGATTGACCGACACCGCTGAGGGGATGACTTCCTGCCCGCGTGCCGAGTAATACGGCATCTGCAGCCGCCCCAGCTTGATGGCCCGGCGTATGGCCTCATCGTTGCGCTCGATGCGGACCATGCGCCGATAGATATCGCGCTGCACCTCCGGTCCCGGAAGGGGCCGGTTCGATACGGGAGTTTGCTGCATGGCGTGTCCCACCCTTTCTTTGGACGGTATCGATCAGTCGATCATCCCGAGGACGGTGCCGACCTCGTAGGTTTCACCGGCCGGCTTGAGGATGCGCAGCGTTCCGGTGGCCGGCGCCTCCACCTCGTTCGTCGACTTGTCGGCCTCCAGCAGGAAGATCGCCTGGCCTTCCGTCACCGCCGCGCCGTCGTCGGCCAACCATTCCGTGATCTGCCCCTCGGACATGGAGAAACCGATCTTCGGAAGCAGAATTTCGATGGCCATGGTGAACGACGTCCTTTCCGTTGGGGGCTGTTATGGCTGGGGGATCGGCGCGGCTGTGCGTGGCGAAACCCGCATGATCCTTAACATCGTGGGCCGGCGTTGGGGGTGTGAAGGGACCGGCCCCGCGCACTCATCGCGGGCGCGATGCGGCGTATCGGCGGAGCGATGATTGAGGGCGGCGGCGGGGGCGGCGTTGCGGATGACGGTGGCGCCCATGATCATTCCGGCCTGTCGCCTCACGGCTGAACGGGACGGGACCGATGACGCTTTACACCACGATCCATCTTCACAACGTACCCGCCGACCGGGGCGGGGAGTATGCCGCTTGGTTTGACAGGCCGCATCGGGCGGACCTGGCGCGCTTGCGCGGCTTCCGGTCGGCGGACCGGTTCGAGGTGACGCCGGAGCAGGTCATGTACATGATCCCGCAGCCCTGGCGCTTCCTCAGCGTCTATGACTTCGACCTGCCGAACCCGGCGATCGACCTGCCGGCGCTGGGGCCTTTGCTGGCCGACGCGCGGGATGGCGGCCTGATCGCCGATGACGGGACGGAACGCATCCACAGCTACCGCATGTATTCGGACTGGAAAGGCAGCCCCAATTGGCGCCCGGCCGAGCCCTTCTCAGGTGTCAGTGTCATTCTCGGCAACTACGTGGCGGGGCGGGCGGCGGAATACCACACCTGGTACGATGAGGTTCACAGCGTCGAGGTGACGAACGTGCCTGGCCATGTGGCCATGAAGCGGGGGGAGCTTTCCGCCCTGCAGATCGAGCCGCGCCACTTTTGCCCGGGCGACCAGCTGGTGCTTTGCGCCCAGCAGACGGATGACCTGGCCTTCACGGTGAAGGAGTTCAGCGATCGCGCTCAGGGCAAGAGCCCCAGCGGCATCGCCATGGCGCCGCGATCCGACGCCGGGTCCTTCGCCCGGACCGTGCACTATTTCCGTAAGATCAGCGGCACCACCTTCTGGGATGGCGGCGTCGCCTATGCCGGCGACATGGCCGTCTATCCGGGGCGGGGCTGAAAAGGGGGGGCGGCGTTCCACCGCCGCCCCGCTCGCGTTCAGAACTTCGCCGACAGCTCGATGCCATAGGTGCGGGGCTCGCCCACGGCCGCCGCGTTTTGGCCCAGTGCGGAGGCCAGCGTCATGCCGCCGACGAAATAGGCGCGATCCAGCAGGTTCTTGGCGAACAGCGCCCCGCTCAGATCGCTGCCCAGGATGTTGCTCCAGCTTACGCGGGCGTTGACCAATGCGTAGCCCGGCAGGCGCGTACCCGGGGCGATCGATCCGGCGGCGTTGGAGAAATATTGGCTGGCCTGGGTGTAGACCTCAACCCGGGCCAATATATCGCCCAGGCGCGCTGGTGTGGGCAGGGTGACCTCGGCATAACCCACGCCCGACCACCGCGGCGTGTCGCCGACCGGGCCGTACAGATAGTTTTGGCCGAACAGCAGGATTCTGCCGTCGGTGAATTCCGCCTGGGTATAGGCGAGTGAGCCGCCGATCTTAAGCCAGTCGGTCGGCAGCACCGATGCCTCCAGCTCCATGCCCCGCACTTCCTCAGACGGGACGTTCGCGGTGACGGCGATGGAGGAAAGGCCGCCGACGCCGTCCGGATCCGGGAATTCCACCCGTTGCACGTCCTGGATCCACTGGTTGTAGACGGCGATGTTCAGGGTGGCCGGGCGCCCGGCCACCTCGCCCCGGTACTTCACCCCGGCCTCGATGTCCTGGGTGTGTTCCGAGGCGAAGACGTTGCCGCCCTGGGTCGCGTCGGCGTTCACCGCTGGTGCGGCGCCGTTGAAGCCGCCGCTGCGGAAGCTGCCCCGTGTCTTCACATAGGTGAACAGTTCGGGCGTCGCCTGGTAGTCCAGCCCGACTTCCCAGCTGGGGTCCTGGAATGTCCGGTGCTGGTCTGGCTGACCGTAGGTGTAGGTGGATCGAGGCAGCTGAGAGATGCCGACATGCTCCCAAGTGTAGCGGACGCCGGCGGTGAAGTGCACGTCCCTGAGCCCGGCGGACGTCAGGTCATAGGTGCCTTGGGTATAGACGGCGTCGGTGTCGTTCATCAGGCGGAAGGCGTTCGTCACCGCGGACGGGGCGATGACCGGGCTGACGTCGAAATAGGTCTGCGGCCAGATGGTGTCGGTCCGCTGGCGCTGGAAATAGGCGCCGACGATGTAGGTCAGGTTCCGGCCCAGGGCCTTGCCCTGCAGTTGCAGTTCATCCGACCAGGAATCCAGGTGAACCTCGTTCCCGTTCTCCCCGGTGCTGACGTTTTCCGTCAGGATGGTGACGAAGGGGGCGCCCAGCTGCGGCTGCTGTGAAATCACGTCGGACTTGGCCCAGCCGAAGATGTTCTTGACCTGGGTGTCGTCCGATAAATCCACAATGGTCGTGTTGCTGAGGTTGTAGTCCGTACCCGTATGGCCGGCCCCGCCCGGATGGTCGGTGACATACGGGCCCAGCTTCCGCTGTTCCGCCACATAGGCCAGCAGCCCGCTGGCGTAGGCCTTGGGATGGGCCGCCAGATAGGCCGCCCAGGCACCGGATCCGGCGACGCTGTCCAGGCCGGGGCCGAACAGCAGCCCGGCGGAACAGGTCAGGGGGAAGCCGTTATTGGTCTGGCCGCAGCCATAGACGCTATAGGTATAGGAGGCGCCTGTGTTGGTGCCGTTGGCATGGCCGAATTGGAAGACGGTGGTGTTGCTGATCCGCTCCGACGGCTTCACCGTCAGCGAACCGCGCACGCCGTCACGCCGCATGTCCCCCAGATATTCATCGTTGTAGACGTTATGGATGTAGCCCGCGCGGCGGATGAGATCGCCCGCGATGCGCAACAGCACCTTGTCCTCGACCAGAGGCACGTTGACCCAGCTTTCCACCTCGCGCAGGTTCAGGTTGCCGAGCCGGACGCGCACGAAGGCGTTAGTCTCGTCGGTGGGCTTGGCGCTGGTGTACAGCACGGCGCCGCCCGTGGCGTTGCGGCCGAACAGTGTCCCCTGCGGTCCCTTCAGCACCTGCACGGAATCGAGATCATAGAAGCTGGAGGCGCCGCTGATGGACAGGGGCACCTCGTTGAGATAGGTCACCACCGCCGAGGGGGAGCCGGAGAAGGTGTCCGCGCTCTGTCCACGGATCGAATAGGTCAGCGAGTTGTTGCCCTGGGTCTGGCGTATCGTCAGGCCAGGTGCCGACAGCTGCAAATCCGAATCCGTCCGGATCTGGCGATCGACCAACTGGTCACCACCAATGGCGGTGATGGCGATGGGTACCCGCTCCAGGCTTTCGGCATGGCGCCGGGCCGTGACGATGATTTCGTCCATGGCCGCCGCTTTCGTGTCGTCCGCGGGTCTCTCATCCGCCCAGGCGGGTGCCACGACGGGCAGCCCGACAAGTAGGGTGGTGACGCGCGCAAGCCGGTTGCGGCGTGCGCGAAGCGCAAGCGTCCTGGTCATTCCCTGGTCTCCCCGTGAAGATTTTATGCGCGGGCGCGAAGTCGGCGGACCCTGGCCGGCGACGTCCGTCCGCCGCGACTTTCTTGTTGCCCGACAAGGCTACGGGGGCGCCCCGCCCGGTCAATGCCTGGGATGGCGGCGTCACGAACCTCTGGAGGAGATGTCCGCCGTCCCTCGCGATCACCCGTCTGGTCCCCAGTTGCCCAGGACTGATGCGCGACTTGATCGGGACCGCCAAGGCCGCGGATTCCGGCTGTTTCCATTGGCGTGGCGCAAGAGCGCGGCGCTATCACGGATTTCGTGGGGCGGCCTGTCCGGTAAGCCGACAGGTGGGCTGGACCGGTGCGCCGGGGTGGCCCGGCAGAGCCCTTCCACAAAAACACACCAAGTTTATGGGAGTGGCTATGGGAGAGCCCAAAGGGACTGTGGCCCAGGGGATGGCGGCCGAGGGGGCGCCAGTCGTCCTCGTTACCGGCGCCAGCGCCGGCATCGGCGAGGCCATCGCGCGGCGTTTCGCGGCCGGGGGCTTCCGCATTGTCGCTGTCGCGCGCCGTCCGGAAAAATTGGCCGGCCTCGCGGCGGCGTTGGCCGACCTCACCCAGGTCGCGACTCTGGCGGGTGACGTGTCGGCGCCGGGCGTGCCCGACCAAGCGGTGGACTTGGCGATGACACGGTTCGGCCGGCTGGACTGCCTGGTCAACAACGCGGGGGCCGGCAAGTGGGCGCCTGTGCATTTGACCGACGACGCCACCCTGGATGAGGTGATCGGGATCAGTCTCAAGGCGCCATTCCGCTTCTGCCGGGCGGCCCTGGGCGTCATGGCCCCCGGTTCCTCGATCATCAACGTCGGTTCGACCTTCGGTCTGGTCGGTGGCCTGAACGGCGGGGCCTACTGCGCGGTGAAGGCCGGCTTGGTCGGCCTCACGCAAACCTTGGCCGCGCAATATGGTGCCCAGGGAATCCGTGCCAACCTGGTGGCGCCCGGTGTCATCAAGACCGATATGACGCGGGACTATTGGGATGCGGCCCCCTTCCAGCGGCTGAACCAGGAAATGACCCCCTTCGATCGCGACGGCACGCCGGAAGACGTGGCCAACACCGTCTATTTCCTGGCCTCGCCTGAGGGCGGCTACATCAACGGCCAGAGCATCGCGCTGGATGGCGGATGGACCACGACCAAGTACCTGAGCGTCGAAGCCTTGACGGCTGAACGTGTCCCTCCCGCCCGTGCTTGACAGAAAGGACCCCCAACATGGTTGCGACAACCGAGGCGGCTGGCTGCCCGTTCACCGGCAAGGGCGGCCCCATCCTTGAGACGGGCTCGCTGATCGATCCGGAAATATCTGCCCGCCCGAAGGCGTATTACGACGCCATGCGCGCCGATGATCCCATCCATCTGGATCCCAAGCTGGGCATGTACCTGGTCTCGCGCTTTGATGACATCCAGAGCATCCAGCGCGATCCCATCACTTTTTCGGTGTATGAGGGCTACAACGCCCAATACGCCAAGGGCTATTTCGAGGAGTTCAAGCAGATCCTCGAACGTGACGGCGGCGGCTATTTTCCCGACGCGATCATGTCGGACCCGCCCTACCACACGCGCATCCGCAAACTGATGGACAACGCCTTCTCCGCCCATCGCGTGCGTGAGCTGGAGCCGCGTATTTCCGAGATCGTGGTCGACGTGCTGGAAGGCATGGCCGACAAAGGCCAGGTGGATGTGGTCAAGGCGTTCTCGGTGCCTGTCACCATCCGCGTGATCTGCGAACAGCTGGGCATCGCCCAGTACAACGCGGACAACATCCAGCGCTGGTCGCTGGCCGTCACCGCCCAGATCGGCCGCATGCAGAACCGCGAGCAGATGATCGAGAACGCCAAGGGCCTATGCGAACTGCAGCATTTCCTGATCGCGCAGATCAGGGACCGTCAGGATCACCCCAAGGAGGATATGATCTCGGATCTGGTGCATGCCCGCACGGACGACCAGGCGGAACCGACCCTGACGTTCAAGGAGGTCGTCTCCCTGGTCCGCGCCCTGATGATCGCGGGGAACGAGACGACCGCCACGGCCATGACCAACATGTTCTACATCCTGGCCACGCAGCCCAAGGTGGCCGAGATCCTGAAGCGATCGGCGGATGACGATCGGCTGCTTTCCCGCTTCGTGGAAGAACTGCTACGCATAGAACCGCCCGTGCGCGGCCTGTCGCGCATGACGACGAAGGAGGTCGAGGTCGGCGGCAAGCTGCTGCCCAAGGGGGCGCACCTGCTGCTGATGTACGCTTCGGCCAACGACCAGGAGGATGTCTTCCCCTGTCCGCGCGAATTCGACATGGAACGGTCCAACCTGGGCCGGCATGTCGCCTTCGGCGGCGGGCCGCACCGCTGCATCGGCCTGTCGCTGGCCCGCATGGAGATCCGGGTGGCGGCCCGCGAGGTGATCCGCCGGCTGGACCATTTCAAGCTGGACATCCCTGTCGAGGAAATCCGCTACCTGCCGACGGTGGCGACCCATTCGATCGAGAAGCTGCCCGTCAGCTTCTCCCGGCGCGTTTGAACGGGGAGGGGCGGGTGGCCCAGGAACTGGAGGGCAAGGTCGCCATCGTTACCGGTGGCGCCAGCGGCATCGGCCGCGCCACGGCGGAACGGTTTGTCGCGGAAGGGGCGAAGGTCCTGATCGCCGACATCAACGACAGCGCTGGCGCGGCGCTGGCCGCCGGGCTGGGCGCCGCGGCGCGCTACCAGCACGCGGATGTGTCGCGCGCCGACCATGTCCAGGCACTGGTCGACGCGGCGGTGGAGTGTTTCGGCGGCCTCCACATCATGTTCAACAATGCCGGCATTTCCGGGGGCCGGCATCCGCATTTCCTGGACGACGACCTTGAGGATTTCAACCAAGTCATCGGCATCAACCTGTTTGGCGTGATGGCCGGCACCCAGCGCGCCGCCCGGCATATGGCGCGCAATGGGGGCGGGGTGATCCTGAACAACGCCTCCATCGCGGGCGTGATGGCGGGGCAGGCGCTGATGAGCTATCGCGCCAGCAAAGCGGCGGTTATCCATCTGACCAAATGCCTGGCCATCGACCTGGCCCAGTACGGCATCCGGGTCAACTGCCTGGTGCCCGGCCATATCCGCACACCGATCCGGTCCATGACGAGCAGTGCCGTTTCCATGGAATTGCAGGAACGGATCGAGGTGGCGCTGAAGCCGGTGTGGGATTCCAACAAACCCCTGAAACGGGACGGTGTGCCCGAGGATGTCGCGCAGGCGGCGCTTTTCCTGGCCGGGGACCGGGCCGCCCAGATCACCGGGGCGATCCTTCCGATCGACGGCGGCATCTCCGCTGGCGACCCGGTCAATCATCTGCAGGAACTGCTGGCGACGCAGGCGGCCGTCGTCGCGGGGAATTGAGGGGGACAGCAAAGATGAGCGCGCTTGAAGTCACGTTTGTGGAAGAGGACGGCACGGTCAGGACCGTCGCGGCCGACGCCGGCCAAACCCTCATGGAGGCCGGCAAGGGTAATGGCGTGGTGGGTATCCTGGCCGATTGCGGCGGTTCCTGCGCCTGCGCCACCTGCCATGTCTATGTGGACGCTGATTGGCTGGAGGCCGTCGGCGCGCCTGACGACGTCGAGGCGGAGATGTTGGACATGGTGTCCGACGTGCGGCGGGACACCAGCCGCCTGGCCTGCCAGATCCGCCTGACCGACCGGTTGAACGGCCTCAGGGTGGCTGTGGCGCCTTACGCCTGACCGCCCTGGAAAGGGGCCGGTGCTTCAAAGCCGGCCCCCCCTGGCTGTCCTTCAGGCGGACGCTTGCAGTTGGTCCAGCCGAAAGTCGCAGCTGTCCGCCGTCTGCTGGATCTCGATGACATTGCCTTCCGGATCGCGGCCGTAGATCGACTTCACATGGCCCATGTCGATGGGACCCGGTTGGCGGAAGGTCATGCCCAGCCGTGTCAGCCTCTGGTATTCCGCCTCGATGTCGGTCACGTCGATGCACATGTGGGTGTAGCCCTTGTCCTGCGGATCGCGGGCGCGGGTCTCGCCTATGGGCGCACGGAACTGGAACAGCTCCATGTAACAGGCGCCTGCCCGCAGCATGGCGCCGCGCGCGGCCGACCCGGGCACGTCGATCAACTGGTCGATCATCTCCGCGTCTTGCCAGGCGAATGGTTCGCCCACCACCTCGAAACCGAAGGCGTCGCGGTAGAAACGGATCATGCGGTCAAGGTCGCGGCAATGGACGGCCACATGGTGGATGCCCCTGATCATCGTACTGCCTCCCCAGTCTGTTCGACGGTCCTGTTCGATGTTTTCAAACCGACCATGATCCGGCGGCCTCCGGCGGACAACGCCAATGGCGCTACTGGCAGGCGCAGACAATTGCGGTTGCGCGCCCCGTCATTCGGGCCCCGGACTTACACGGGTATGGTTGGGGCCAAAGTCGATGACTGAAAGGATGGATGATGGGGAGGACGCTTATCGTCGGCGCGACGATCTGGGATGGGACCGGCGCGCCGGCCCGCAAGGGCGACGCCCTGGTCGTCGGCAATCGCATCGAGGCCGTTTGCTGGGAGCCGGGGCGGTTGAGCGCCGACGGCGGCGATGTGGTCAACGCCACCGGGCTGTTTCTCATGCCCGGCATGACGGAGGGCCACGCGCACCTGTCGTTCGAGGCGGTGGCCGCCACGGAGGACTTGATCAAGCCCGCGCCGGAGGAGCAGGTGTTTGCGGCCGCACGCGGCGCCAAGGCGTTGCTGGACGCCGGGTTCACCAGTGCTTACGGCGCGTCGGAGGCGAAGCTGCGCCTTGCTGTCGCCGTGCGCAATGAGGTGAACGCAGGCCGCCTGCCCGGCCCCCGCATCCGCGCCGGTTCCCTTGAGATCTCCGTCACCGGCGCCATGGGGGATGAAAGTCGCAACCACGACCCCCGCCCGGGTGGGCCGTCGCTCATCGTCGACGGGGTGGAGGAGATGCGCAAGGCCGTGCGCCTCTGCTGCCGTGAAGGGTGCGACAACATCAAGCTGGACGTGTCCGGCGACCCCTTTTATCCGAACACGCCGGGCCACACGACGCCCATGACCTTCGATGAGATTCGGGTGGCCGTGGAAACCGCCCACGCCTATGGGCGCAAGGTCGTCGCCCACACTCGGTCGGCCGAGGGCTCCAAGGCCTGTGTCCGCGCCGGGGTCGATGCGCTGTTCCATGTCGAATACTCCGATCCCGAACTGCTGGATTTGCTGGAGACGGCAAAGGACCGTCTCTTCGTCGTGCCGACCGTCAGCCTGTTCCACACCATCGTCAGCGGCGAGGCTGCCGGCCACGGCCTGACACCGGAGGTGGGCGGCTACATGGGTATTCCCGGTCTGCTGGAAGAGTCGGTGAAGACCCATACGGAATTGCGCAAGCGCGGCATCCGCCACCTGATCGGCGGCGATTATGGTTTCGCCTGGAGCCGGCAGGGGACTAACGCCCGCGACCTGAAATTCTTCGTCGACTACTACGGCTACACCCCCGAGGGGGCGCTGGCCTGTGCCACCCGCAACGGCGGCTTGGCCATGCGCGATGGCGGCGACCTGGGAACGCTCGCCCCGGGCTCGTTGGCCGACCTGCTGCTGGTGGATGGTGATCCCTTGGCGGACGTTTCGATCATGACCGATTCCGCACGCCTGCTTCTCATCATGACGGACGGCCAAGTCCACAAGAACACGACCATGGCCCCGGCACGCGTCAACGCCGCCTGGCCGACCCTGATATAAATCGGAGAGATGCTCGACATGACCATGGCAGCTGAGAAAACGCAGCCCGGCGCGGCACGCTGCCCGGCGGACAGCACGCAGGACATCATCGCTCGCGATAAGGTGGCGGCGCCCGGCTGGGTGCGCTCGGAATCCTACGCCTTCCTGGGCGACGGGGACGTGTCGACGGATCGTTACATCGACCCCGATTATGCGAAGGGGGAGTTCGAGCGGCTGTGGACCCGGACCTGGCAGTTCGCCTGCCGGGAAGAGCACATCCCCAACGTGGGCGATTATTCGGTCTACGATGTCGGCCCCTACAGCTTCATCGTGACCCGGGTGGGCGAGAACGACATTCGCGCTTACTTCAACGCCTGCCTGCACCGGGGCACCAAGCTGCGGCCGTCGGGGACGGAAGGCAGCGCCGCTGAGTTCAAATGCCCCTTCCATGGCTGGAGCTGGAACCTGGACGGCTCCAACAAGAACATCCTTTGTGCCTGGGACTTCCCCCACGCCGATCGGGAAAAGTTCCGCCTGCCTGAGGCGCGGGTGCAGGTCCTGGGCGGTTTCGTCTGGGTCAACATGGACCCCGATGCGCCCAGCCTGGAGGATTATCTGGGGCCGGAGGCGCTGGCCCATATCAAGGCCTGGCGGCTGGAGCACCGCTACATCCATGTCCATGTGACCAAGAGCTTCCCCGCCAACTGGAAGCTGACCATGGAGGCCTTCATGGAGGCCTATCATGTGCTGGAGACCCATCCGCAGGTGGCGCCGTCCAACGCTGACGCGAATTCGCAGTACGACGTCTACGGCGACCATGTGAATCGCTTCATCTCGCCCCTGGGCGTCTGCAGCCCGCATCTGGGCGGCCAGTATTCTGAGCAGGACATCCTGGACCAGTTCACCGTGGGCGACAGTTCCATGCTGGGCGAGGGGCGGCCCAAGGTGGGCGACGGCACGGCCCGGCAGGCGATGGCCGACATGTTCCGGGCCAGGTTCTCGCAGGCGACCAACAGCGACCTCAGCGCGGTGTCGGATTCCGAGATTCTCGACTGCTTCTCCTACACCGTTTTTCCCAACACCTTCCTGTTTCCCGGCATCTCGCTGCCCATGGTCTACCGCTTCCGGCCCGACCCGCGCGACCACCGGCGCTGCATCTATGAGGTGATGTTCCTGCGACCGGTGCCCAAGGACGGCGTCCGCCCGTCGCCGGCGGAACCGGTGGTGCTGACGGATGAGCAGTCCTTCACCGAGGCCGACGGCATGGACCCTGGGTTCGGCCGTATCCTGGACCAGGACACCGACAATCTCTTCGCCCAGCAGGAAGGGCTGGAGGCCAGCGCCAAGCACGGGCTGACCCTGGGCAATTACCAGGAAATCCGCGTCCGCCATTTCGAGCGGGCGGTCGACAAATACATGGCTCTGCCACCGAAGAAGCCCTGCCTGCACCGCTGAGCGGTGACCGATCCACCGGTCTGAAGCATCCGCCGTCCCCGTGCCGGGGGGCGGCGATGGGGCGGTGCGGTTGTGCTTTGACAAGAACAAACGACGCGGGAACGCGCCACCGCGGTCAGGGAGCCGCGATCATGGGGCTGGGGGAAACGATGACGAAATGCAAACCAATGCTGGTGGCCTGGGCGCTATCCGCCGCCGCCTTCTGGGCCGTCTTGCCGGCATCGGCGCCGGCGCACGCCGAAGGGGTGCCCCAACCGGACGCCGCGTCGCCGGCCACGGCGCCCGATGTGGAGGAGATCATCGTGACGGCGCGCAAGCGCCAGGAGTCCATCCTCAAGGTGCCGGTGGTGGAAACGGCGCTGACGGAAGCGACCCTGGATCGGGCGCAGGCGGTGGATCTGCGCAGTATCGCCGCCCACGTGCCCGGCCTGGTGATGGGGGCCGGCACCCTTTCAGTGGGTAATCAGGTCTCGATCCGCGGTGTCGGCACCACCAGCCTCGACGCCGGTGTCGACCAGTCGGTGTCCCTCAATATCGACGGGCTGCAACTGACCCAGGGCCTGGCCTATAAGGTCGGCTTGTTCGACCTGGCCCAAGCCGAAGTGTTGAAGGGGCCGCAGTCGCTGTTTTTCGGCAAGAACAGCCCGGGTGGCGTCATATCCTTGCGGTCGGCGGACCCTGGCGACAGGGTCGAGCTGATCGCGCGCAGTGGTTATGAGGCCGAGGCCCGGGAGTGGCGCAACGAGGTGATCGTCTCCGGCCCGCTGACGGACACGCTGGGCATCCGGCTGGCCGGCATGTACGACACGACGGATGGCTACTTTGACAACCACGGCGCGGCCGTTCCCGGTCTGGGTGGTGCCGCCACCGATGGCCGCTTCGCCGCCGCCAGGAACTACATTCTGCGCGGCACGGCCGTATGGAAGCCCTCCGAGGTTTTCGATGCGCGCCTGAAGGTCAACATCGCACACGACCGGGTTGCCGACGGCGGCATCCAGCAGATGGCATCCTGCCCGGATGGCGTGGCGGGCCCAAATGGCATCCCGTTCATCAACCCCAAGGACGACTGCCGCCTGAACCGGGACATGTGGGTCGTGAACTCCGACCCGGCGGCCTTTCCCGGCATCCGCAACAGCGGCGTCAGCTTTTCCGATCAGGGCCAGAAGTTCGGCACGCTGGAGATGAACGTGAACCTGACGGACGCGCTCGCGCTCACCTCCGTCAGCGGCTATTACCACCTGCGGCAGGACAGCCTGATCAACGGCACGGCGACCGGTGCGGCTGGCGCGGCGCTTGACGCCGACAACCACTTCACGCGCGAAGATTTCACGGAAGAGCTCCGGCTAAGCTCCGACTTCTCCGGCCCGATCAATTTCACGGCCGGCGGCTTTTACCAGAACGGGCAAATGTCCAACCGCATCTGGGTGATGGGCAATACCAAGCTGGGTCTGCCGGCGACACTGCAGTTGGGGTCGCACCATGTGGACATTGAATCCGCTTCCGCCTTTGGCCAGTTGCGCTGGCGGCCCATCGACCAGGTCGAAGTCTCGGGCGGCGTGCGTTTCACCGACGAACGGCGTAGCGACCGGGAAATCAACGCCATCACCGGAACGGACGTGGTCGTGCCGCTGGCCAAGCCCAATATCGGATCGGACAATTTCTCGCCGGAGTTCACCGTTTCCTACATGCCGACCGACGACCTGACGGTCTTCGGTTCGCTGAAACGTGGCTACAAGTCGGGGTCCTTCAGCATCACCACCATCACCGCGGCGGGCAGCGACAATTCCTTCGGAGACGAGAAGGTTGACGGCGGCGAGGTCGGGCTGAAGTCCCGCTGGCTGGACCGCAGCCTGTCCCTGAACTTGGCCGGCTATTATTACTCCTACAAAGGTTTGCAGGTGGGGGCGAACGAGCCGCCGCAGGGCGGCACGGGCCCCATTGTGTTGCGTACCATCAACGCCGGCGCGGCCGAAGTCTACGGCATCGACTTCGATGTCAACTACCAGCCGCCGTCGGTGGCCGGCCTGACGTTGCGCGGCTCTGTGAACTGGAACCACGCGCGCTTCACGGCTCTGGACAAGGTGCCCTGCTGGGGCGGGCAGACCATCGCGCAGGGCTGCAACGAGGTGATGGATCCGGCCACGGGCCGCTACACCTCGCAGAACCTGGACGGCAAACCCCTGGTGCGGGCGCCCGACTGGCAGGCGAGCGTCGGCTTCGACTACACGATGCCGGTCTGGGAGGGGAAGAACCTGACCTTCAGCACCTCGGGCCAGTATTCATCACGCTACCTCACCAACCTGCTGGCCCGTGACGATTTCTATCAGGCTGCCTTTTTCAAAACCGACGCCAGCGTCACGCTCTCTGGCGTGGGCGGCCGTTGGGAAGTGGCGCTGATCGGCAACAACCTGACCGACAAGATTACCACCGGCAACTGCACCAACGGCAATTTCGCGTATGGCCAGATCCTGGGTGGTCAGCTGACGGGCAGCAACGCCGTCGGACCCGCCGGGACCGACGAATTGCTGTGCTTCGCCGATCGCGGGCGGGAGCTGTGGACCCGCCTGACCGTCAAGTTCAACTGACGGGTTGGGGGCGGGATGGTGGGACATCCGCCCTCAACCTGCGAGCCAAGCCATAGGGAGCCGGTTTCGTGACCAAGACCGTCGTGACGCTCGACGACCGCTATCATCAGCGGTCGGGCCGGGTCTTTCTTTCCTCGATGCAGGCCCTGGTGCGCCTGTCGATCGACCAGGCGCGCCGGGACCAGGCGGCGGGTCTGCGTACCGCTGGATATGTCAGCGGCTATCGCGGATCGCCGATCACGACCTTGGACGCCCAGCTCTGGGCTTCCCGCACGCTGCTGGAGGAACATCACATTCATTTCGAGCCCGGATTGAATGAGGAATTGGCGGCCACCAGCCTGCGGGGAACCCAGCAGCACCTATGGTTTGGCCCCTCGCAATATCAGGGCGTTTTCGCCCTGTGGTACGCCAAGGGGCTGGGCGTCGACCGCGCTTGCGAGGCGTTGAAGCTGGCCAACTTTGAAGGCACCGCGGCGAAGGGCGGCGTCCTGGTGGTGGCCGGCGACGACCATGCGGCCAAGTCATCCGCCTCGGCGCACCAATCCGAGCACACCCTGATTGTTGGGTTCATTCCCGTGCTGGCGCCGTCGACGACGGACGAGATCCTGGAATTCGGCCTGGCGGGATGGGAGATGTCGCGCTTCAGCGGGCTCTATGTCGGGCTGAAGACGGTGACGGACACATTGGACCTTACCTCATCCGTGTTGCTGCCGGAGCCACGGTTCGTGCGTCCTGATTTGAGTGGCGGCGGCCCGCTAAACCTGCAGCGCGGGCTGCCGGCCCTGCGGCAGGAGGCGTTGGTCTTGAATGAACGGCTGCCGGCAGCCATCGCCTTCGCCCGCGCCAATGCCCTGAACCGGGTGGACATCGCCCCGCCGGTGCCCCGGCTTGTCATTGTCACCGCCGGCAAATCCTGGTTGGACGTCCGGCAGGCGCTGCGCGATCTGGGATTGGGTGATAAGGAATGCCGGGACATCGGGCTGGGCGTCGTGAAGTTCGGCATGACCTGGCCGCTGGATCAAGACTTCGCGCGGGGGGCCTGTGCCGGCGCGCGGGCGTTGCTGGTCGTGGAGGAAAAGCGGCCGGTGCTCGAGGACCAGTTGGCGGTGGCGCTCTACGGTCTGCCGGGTGACCGGCCGGAGATCCTGGGTAAGCGGGATGAGACGGGCCGGCCGCTTTTCCCCTTGGACGGCGTGCTGGAACCAGGGGCGATCCGCCGTGCCCTGGTCCGCCAACTGGATCGGCTGGGCATGCTGGACGCGGGGACACGGGCGCGTGCCGCCGCCCTGCTGGCGATGGAGGCGATGGCGGCGGCACCGGCGGCACCGGCGGCGGCCATTCGGCCAGCCTATTTCTGTTCCGGCTGTCCGCACAACACCAGCACCGTTGTGCCGGACGGCAGCATGGCCATGGGGGCCACGGGGTGCCACGGCCTGGCTGCCTTCATGCCCGAGCGCCGGACCATGAACGTGGTGGGGATGGGGGCGGAGGGGCTGACCTGGGTCGGCGCCCAGCATTTCGTGGACACGCCGCACATGTTCGCCAACATGGGTGACGGCACTTATACCCATTCCGGCAGTCTGGCCATTCGGGCCGCCCTGTCGGCCAAGGCCAACGTCACCTTCAAGATTCTTTATAACGACGCGGTCGCAATGACGGGTGGCCAGCCGCTGGAGGCCGATGTTTCCGTCGAGATGATCGTGAAAGAGCTGCGGGCCGAGGGTGTGGACCCGGTGGTGCTGGTCAGCGACGATCCCGCCAAGCATCGCCGCGCTGACCTGCCGGCGGATTTGCGCATCCTGCATCGTGATGAGCTGGACGCCGTTCAGCGGGAGCTGCGCGATGTGAAGGGCGTTTCCGCCATCGTTTACGAGCAGACCTGCGCCAATGAAAAGCGCCGCCGGCGCAAGCGGGGCACCTATCCCGACCCCGACATGCGGCTCTACATCAATCCGGCGGTGTGCGAGGGCTGCGGCGACTGCTCGGTGCAGTCCAACTGCGTCAGCGTGACCCCGCTTGAAACCGAGTTTGGCCGCAAGCGTGTGATCGACCAATCCAACTGCAACAAGGATTACAGCTGCGTCAAGGGCTTCTGCCCATCCTTCGTCACCCTGCGCGGGGCGAAGCCAGCGAAGCGTGGTCGCGACATGACGGGCCTGAAGGCCCTGATCGACCAGCTACCCGAGCCGTCGGTAGTGGACGTGTCGGACAGCTATTCCCTGTTGGTGACGGGCATCGGCGGCACCGGCGTGCTGACCGTGGGCGCCATCCTGGGCACGGCCGCCCACATCGAGGGCACGGCGGCCAAGGTGTTGGACATGACGGGCATGGCCCAGAAGGGTGGTGGCGTCATGAGCCACGTCCGCTTCGCCGCTGATGCCAGGGACATCCCCAGCGCCCGCCTGGGTGCCGGCCAGGCGGATCTGCTGGTGGCCTGCGACCTGATTGTCGCCTCGGGGCCGGAGGTGGTGCGTACCCTGCGCGCCGATAGCCATGTCATCGCCAACGAGGACGTGGTTCCGACCGGTGAGTTCCAGACGCGCAAGGACCTGGACCTGCGCCCCGCCACCTTCCTGCAGGCCTTCACGGGCCGGGTCGGGCCTGGGAATGTGGCACTGTTGCGGGCCAACGAGCTGGCGGTCCGGCTGCTGGGGGATACCATCTTCACCAACCTGATGATGGTCGGATACGCGGCGCAGCGGGGCCTGTTGCCGGTCGGTGTTGGGGCCATCCAGCAGGCGGTGCGCCTGAACGGCGCCGCGGTGGAGGCCAACCTGCGGGCGTTCGCCCTGGGTCGCCTGGCCGCCTGGAACCCGGACGAACTGCTGGCGTTCGCGCATCTGGCCGGGACCAGCGCCCCGGCTGACCTTTTGGCGTTGATCGACAGCCGCGCCCGCCATCTCACCGCCTATCAGGACGATGCCTACGCCAGGCGCTACCGCGACTTCATGGCTGGGCTGGAGGCCAAGGTGGTCGGCGTCGCCGCCCCGGGCGCCTTCCTGACGCAGGTGGCGGAACAGCTGGCGCGGCTTATGGCCTACAAGGACGAGTATGAAGTGGCGCGGCTGTACACCTTGCCGGCCTTCCGTGAGGCGCTGGCGGCGGACTTCGATGGCAAGATCAAGGTCGCCGTCAACCTGGCGCCGCCCCTGTTGGCCTTTCGCCGTGACGCGAAGACGGGCCGGCCACGCAAGATCGAATTCGGCGCCTGGATCTTCCCGGTCTTCAAGGTGCTGGCGGCGCTGAAGGGTCTCCGCGGCACCCCATTCGATATTTTCGGTTATACGGCTGAGCGGCGCATGGAACGCCGCCTGATCGACGAATACCGCGATCTGGCGTGGTCGCTGGCGGAATCTCTGTCGGACGTGACCGTGGACCGGGCCGCGGAGATCGCGGGCGCCGCCCGGCTGATCGCCGGCTTCGGGCCGGTGAAGGACGCGGGCGTAGCCGCCTGGCGGCAGCGGGTGGCGGCCCTTCTGGCCGCATGATACTGGCGGCACGAGTTTCTGACTCGTGCCGCGGTAGCCCGCGACTGCGGGCGCCGGAGATTTCTGGGGAGCCGAAGGCGGACTGGAAATCGAGGATCAGCCAAGCCGCCGGATGGCGGCGCCCGGCGATTGAGGGGGCGTTTGAGGTCACGATCAAATGCCGTTGGTATGAGGTGGGAACGGATGGCGCACGGGATGCGCCCGTGACCATCCGTCCCGTGCGGCCGCAGCCTTATGACTGCCGGCGGCCCCCCTTGCTCAGGCGCCAGTCGGGCGGGTACAGGGTGTCGTTGTCCTTGACGACGTTATTGATGCCCTTGTCAAAGGCCTCATCGCCCAGCGTGACTTCCTGTCCGTCGTTCCTGACCAGCGGCAGCATCGATTCCAGCCAGGCGGTCATGATGCTGCCCATGTATTCGCCCTGCTGCTGTTTCATCACCTCGAACAGGGTTTTCTGCATGTAGACCACGTCGGTCGGCCGGGTGTTGGCGCAGGCCTGGGCGTACTTGGCCACCTCCGCCTCCAGCTCGGCCCGGGCGACCACCTTGTTGACGAAGTTGCAGTCGTACATCTCCTGGGCGGTGAAGGGGCGGCCGGTGAAGACCATTTCCTGGAACTTGCGGATGCCCATCATCGTGGCCCACTGCCACATGCGCGGACCCCAGCCGACATAGCGGAAGGCGGGATGGCCGAACAGCGTGTCGTCGGCGGCGACCACCAGGTCGGCGTCGGCCGCCTGGTAGAAGTGCCAGCCGTAGCAATAGCCCTTGGTCTCGACGATGCTGATTTTTTTGAAGTCCTGCAGGCTGCGGCAGCCGAAGGCGGCGTTGGCGTACAGCTGGGTCAGTTGCGCCAGATAGCGGTAGGAGCCCTTGGGCGGATACTTGACGCCCTCGTCTGGGCCGATGCCGAACTCATGCAGCAGCGAGAAGTCCGGGTTGTCGCCCAGCATGTCGGCCTGCTCGCCCAAATCCGCGCCGCCGCCGAAATTGCTGCCGACGCCTCGGACGACCAGTACCTTCACGTCGTCGTCCACGTTGGCCCGATGGATCAGCTGCGCGTAGCGCTGGCGGGCGGCGATGGTGGGCGCGTTCAGGGCGTCCGGCCGGTTGAAGGTGATGGTCGCGATCTTGGTCTCCGGCACCTTCTCATAAAGGATGATATCCTCCGCCGGCGGGCGGTCCGCCTGTTGGGTCATGGTCGTTCTCCCTGTTCCTTGATTTGAATGCCGATCTTGCCGAAGAAGCGTCCGCTTTCCAGGTGGCGAAGCGCGTCGGGCAGCTGTTCAAGGTCATAAACCGCATCCACGATGGAATGGACGTCGTGCCGGGCGGCGAAGGCCAGCATGGCCGCATGCCGGGCCCGGTCGCCCAGGGTGACGGCGCGGATACGTCGGCCCTCGTGGCTCTGGCGCCCCCAGTTGAAGGGGCCGTCCAGCATGCCGATGGCGGCGATGGTACCGTTCTCCGTCAGCACGCGGGCGGCGGCATCCAGGCTGCCAGCGCCGAGGACATCCACGACAATGTCAATGCCATGGCCCAGCCTGCGCCGCACGGCGGGGGCCCAGTCGGGTGTGGCGTGGCGGTTGATGGTGAGATCGGCACCCAGGGCGGCGGTCCGGGCCAGCTTCTCGTCGGAGCCTGAGAGGATGGCCACCCGCGCGCCGACCGCTTTGGCCCATTGCAGGGCGGCGATGGCCACGCCGCCCGTGCCCTGGACCAGCACCCAGTGCCCGGGTCGCAGGGGGCCGGACGATAGGGCCTGGTCATCGAACAGGGCGTTGTAGGCGGTCAGGCCGGCGCAGGGCAGGGTGGCCGCTTCCTGGTCGGTCAAGGTGTCGGGGATGGGCAGCAGGCTTTCGGCATCGAACACCGCCAGCGGCCGGGCGACACCGTCCAGTGAGGCGCCCAGCATGCGCCGTGGATCGGGCGGTCCGTCTATCCAGCCTTGGGCCAGCAGTGGGCTGACCCGGTCGCCGACCTTGACCCGGGTGACCCCGTCGCCGGTGGCGGCCACCACCCCGGCGGCGCAGGACAGGGGCACGTAGTCCGGCGCCTTCGTCAGGCCGGGCAGCAGCCCCTTCAGCATGATCAGGTCGCGGTAATTCAGGGTGGCGGCGGTGATCCGCACCAAGGCCTCTCCCGGTCCCGGGTCTGGGACGGGCACGTGCCGCATCTCGACCGACCCGATGCCGGCGCCACCCCGGGCGAAGGCGGCGCGCATCACCGGATCGCGCCGGCGTCTGCCAGGCGGCGCTGTTCCTCCACGGACAGGCCAAGGATGTCGCCGAACACATAGGCGTTGTGCTGACCCAGTTTCGGCGCGCCATCGGTGATGGCGGCCCCGTGGGTCATGCGGTGCCCAGGGCCGACGATCACCCGGTTTTCCCCGTCCGCGTCGGTCACGGTGCGGAAGAACTCCCGCTCCCACAGGTGGGCGTCGGAGACGAGGTCGACGGAGTTGGCGCTTTTCGTGGCGGCGATGCCCGCGAATTGCAGTGTCTCCGCCAGGGTGGCCGCCGTTTGGCCGGCGGTCCAGGCGGCGATGATCCGGTCGAGTTCCGCCTCATGCGCCTTGCGGCCGGCCAGGGTGGCGAAACGGCCGTCCGCCACGCCCATCCGCCCCGCCAGTGCCGCCCAGGCGGTGTCCGTGGGGATGGAGATGGCGATCCAGTCGCCGTCGGCGCACGGATAGGCGCCGTGCGGCGCCATCTCCGCGTGGCGGTTGCCGTCGCAGGCGACGACCCGGCGGTTGAGGCTGTGGTCCATGATGCTGTCGCCGATCATGCTGGTCATGGTCTCAACCGCCGAGACGTCGATGAACTGGCCCTCGCCCGTGCGCTTGCGGTGATTCAAGGCGGCGAGGGTCGCGAAGGCCGCGGCCGTGCCGAAGGTTGAATCGGCGTAGCGGATGTTCATGCCTCGTGGGGCTTCCCCCTCGTAGCCGACCAGGGAGCTAAGGCCACCCAGCGCCACGAAGCAGGGGGCATAGCCCGTCTGGTAGGCCAGCGGACCGGTGTTCCCGTACATCCCCATGGACACGAAGATGATGTCCGGCCGTTCCCGCTTCAGCTCGGCATAACCGATGCCCAGCCGCTCGATGGCGCCCGGCCGCAGGTTCTCGATCAGGATGTCGCACTTCCCCGCGAGATCCTTCAACAGCGCCAGGCCCTCCTTGGACTTCATGTCGATCTGCACACTCAGCTTCTGCGGGTTGACCGCCATGAAACCGGGCGCCTTGTCGATATCTTGGACGCCGTAGCTACGCGTGACGTCCAGCGAGCCACGGCTTTCCACCCGAATGACTTCCGCCCCCAGGAAAGCCAGCTGCTTGCCGGCATAGGGACCCGCCCAGACCTTGGTCAGCTCCAGCACCCGGACGCCCTGCAGGGGGCCGCCTCGCCGATGATGGCTCATGATTCACCCTATGGTTTCAGCGGTGTGTTGGCCGAGAAGCGGGGCCGCCGCCGCCAGGTGGGCAGGGGTCGCGCTCAGTTTGTAAGGCACGGTCGGATAGACCGCGTGGCCCAGGGCAGGATGATCCAGTTCCCTGAAGAAGCCGCGGTGTGTGAATTGGGGGGAGCGCAGAAGGTCGTCCGGATCGTTCACCGGCACCATGGTCAGGCCCCGCTGCTGCGCGCGCGCCGACACCTCGTCCTTGTCCTGGCTCCGCAGCCAGTCGCCAAGGCGGGTCCGGCATTCGGCGATGCGCTCCGGCGTCAGGCCTCGCTCCAGCCAGTCGTCGGGGAAGGCCCGGACCCAGTCCGGGTCGCCCAGAAGCTGGCGGATGGCCTGCCAGTGCGATGGCGCTGACATCCAGACGTAGGCGTGGCCCTGGCGGCACGGGAAGATGCCGGCGGGCCCGCCCAGATCGAAGCGGGTGCGGCGGGCGTCCACGTCCATGTCGCCAGCCACCATCTGACCCAGGACATAGTCCACGCGGGACGCCATCACCTCCTGCGCCGATACGTCGATGAACCGGCCCAGCCCGTCATGCAGGGCGGCGGCCACGCACATCGCGGCCTCCAGCCCGGCTTCATAGCTGGCCAGGAACCGTCCGGCACCTTTCAAGGGGGGGCGGTCCGTCTCGCCGCTGGGTGTATGATAGGCCCAGCCGCTGGCGTGCATAACCGTGAGGTCGGTCGCATTCCGGTGCCGGCTGTCCCGGGCGGTAAAGCCGAAGGGCGTGATCGCGCAGAGGATCAGGCCGGGGCGGGCATCGGCAAGATGGCGGGGGTCGAGGCCCATAGCCGCCAGCCATTCCGGGTCATGGTCGTCGATCACCACGTCGGCGTGGTCCAGCAGCGTCCGCAGGGCGGTTACGCCGGCCTCGATCGCCAGGTCCAGCGTCACGGACTTCTTGTTGGTGTTGAGATAGGCGAACAGGCCGCTGGTGTCGGTCCCCGGCACGTCGTCCTTGAACGGTCCCATATGCCGCGTGGGGCTGCCGGTCCCGGGCCGCTCAATCTTGATGACCGACGCCCCGAAGTCGGCCAGCAGCTTGCCGCAGTATTCGCCGGCCACGCCTTCGGCCAGCTCGATGATCCTGATCGTACGCAACGCGGTCAAGGTGGGCCCCCGTTCTTGGCGATGGAAGAGACATACTCCCACTCCGTTTCCAGCGCTTGTCCCTGACAGAACAACGGCAAGCCGGATTTCGCAGTCGGCCCGTATGGCGTCGAAGTCTCCCGGCCGCGCCGCTACTCTCGGGTCCGCCAACAAGAAAAGGGCAGGGAGAGATGGTCGAGACCTATGACGTCATCGTGGTGGGATCCGGCGCCGCCGGTATGACCGCGGCCTTGCGGGCGCGTAGCCTGGGCCTGGAGGTGCTGGTCGTGGAGAAGGCGCACAAATACGGCGGCACCTCGGCCACGTCCGGTGGCGTGGCCTGGATTCCCAACCATGGCCTGGGCGGGACGACCGACACGCGTGAGCAGACGCTGACCTACCTGGACGCCGTGATCCGGCAGCCGGTGAACCGGCAGCGGCTTGAGGCCTTCGTCGATTCCGGTGCCGACTTGTTGCGGTACATGAGCGAGCTGGGCATCAATTTCATCCCCATGCCTTGGCCCGATTATTTCGCCGAACGGCCGGGCTCGCGCACCGACCGGTCGCTGGTTCTGCCCATGTGGGATGGGCGCCAGCTGGGTGGCAAGTTCCCTCTGGTGCGCGAGCAGTTTCCCCGCTTCAAGTTGTTCAACCGCTATTCCATGAACCTGGAGGAGACCTTCACCATTGCCGCCCGGGCGAAGGGGTGGAAGTTGATGCTCGCGCGGGTGATTTGGCGCTACTGGGTCGATTTCTCCACCCGTGGTCTGACGAAGCGCGATCGCCTGTTCACCTCCGGCAACGCCTTGATCGGCCCCATGCTGAAGCAGCTCGACACCCTGGGCGTCGAAATCCGTCTGGAGACCCGTCTTGATGAGCTGCTGCTGGCCGGCGACAGGGTGACGGGCGTCAGGGTCAGCCGGTTCGGCAGGTCCTATGACATCACCGCCCGCCACGGTGTGGTCATCTGTGCCGGTGGCTTTGAATGGAGCCAGCAGTTGCGGGACCGCTTCTACCCGGTGAAGACGTCGATCTGGTGGTCGTCCACGCCCCAGGGCGCCAACGCGGGTGAGGCGCTGCTCGCGGCCGAGGCGGTGGGTGCCGCGACCGAGCACACGGAAGAGGGGTGGTGGGCGCCCACCATGATCATGCCCAGCGCCAGTGCGTCGAATTTCGAGGAGGTGCATCAGGCCATCTTCGATGTCGGGCGGCCGCACAGCGTCTGCGTCAACCGCCGGGCCGACCGCTTCGTCAATGAGAGCTGCTCCTACGATCGTTTCGGCGCCGGCATGGTCGAGGATCAGAAGAGGACGGGGGCCAACCTGCCCTGCTGGCTGATCTTCGATTCCGTCTTCCGCGCCAAGTTCACCGCCGGCGGTTTCCTGCCGGCCGCCGTCATGCCCGACCGGTCGATCCCGGTGGATTGGTGGGGGCACTACATCTTCAAGGCCGGCAGCATCGCGGACCTGGCCAAGCAGTTGAAGCTGGACCCGCATAAGGTCGAGGTCGTGGTCGCCCGCATGAACGAGGCGGCCAGGGTGGGCCGGGATGACGAATTCGGGCGTGGCGGCAGCATCTATGACAAGGCCTTCGGCGACCCGACCTGCACGCCCAATCCTGCGCTGGGCGCCATCTCCCAAGCACCCTTCTACGCCATTCCCATCCATCTGGGCGACTTGGGCACCAAGGGTGGGCTGAAGGCCGACCACAAGGCGCGGGTACTCGACGGCCAGGGCCGGCCCATCCCCGGCCTTTATGCCGCCGGCAACGCCGCCGGCAGCCCCTTCGGCCTGAACTATCCAGGGGCGGGCGGCACCATCGGGCCGGCCATGGTGTTCGGCTTCATCGCCGCTAACGACATCGCCGCCTGCGCCCGGGATCATAAGCAGGGTGCGGGATCGGAAGCCGCCGAATGACGCCGCTCATCACGTGCGGGACGGTGGAGGCCGGGATCCGCGTCATCCGCCTGGCGCGGCCAGAGGCGCGCAACGCCCTGACCTTGGGCATGATGCGGCAGTTGGACAGCATCCTCGACGACATCGCGGCCGACGACGGCTGCCACGTCGTGGTCTTGGCGGCGGATGGAACGGCGTTTTGCGCTGGCCTGGACCTGAAGATCGCCTTCTTTGGCGATGAGGCGCCGGAAGGGGTGGCGGACAGCGTCGCGCTGCAGGAACTGTTCGCCGGCACCATCCTTAAACTGCACCGCCTGCCCCAACCGGTGATCGCGGCTGTGCAGGGGGCGGCGGTGGGCGCCGGCTTCGGTCTGGCCTTGGCGGCGGACGTGCGCGTCGCCGCCGCATCCGCCGCCTTCCACGTCGGGGCCGTGAAAATCGGGCTTTCCGCCGGTGAATGCGGAATCAGTTATCACTTACCCCGTTTGGTGGGCGCCGGCCGCGCTTTCGAGATCATGCTAACCGGCCGGCCGGTCAGCGCGGCCGAGGCGCGCGAGATGGGTCTGGTCAGCCGTGTGGTGATCGATGGTGCGGTCTTCGGGCAGGCGCTGGCCATCGCGCACGGCATCGCCGCCCACGCATCCTATTCCATTCGCGAAACCAAGCGGGTGATGTGGGCCAATCTGGAAGCCACGGGATGCGAGGCCGCCATGGAGCTGGAAAACCGCATCCAGGTCGCGGGTCTGATGACGGCGGATTTCCGAGAGGGCGCGCGGGCCTTCGCCGAAAAGCGGCCACCCCGCTTCATGGGGACGGTGCGGGGGAACGGCGCATGACGACGGCCTTCGGCGCCACCTCGACCACAGCGGATGTGCTCGCCGGTATCGACCTCACGGGCCGCCGCGCGCTTGTCACCGGCGTTTCCTCCGGCCTGGGAATAGAGACGGCGCGGGCGCTGGTCGACCATGGCGCCACGGTCGTGGGGACGGCCCGCGACGTGGCCAAGGCCCGGATCGCCAACACCGTTCCCCTTCACCTTGAGGAACTGGACCTCGCCTCCCTGACCAGCGTGCGGGATTGCGCCGCCCGCCTCGCGGCACAGGCGCCTTTCGACCTGATCATCGCCAACGCGGGTATAATGGGGCCGCCCCTGGGCCGGACACGTGAGGGCTTCGAGACCCAATTCGCCACCAACCATCTGGGCCACTTCCTGCTGGCGAATCGGCTGGCGCCCCGTATGCGCAACGGGGGGCGGGTCATCGTCCTGGCGTCGTCGGCGCATCACATCGCCGACATCGACCTGGACGATCCGAATTTCCAGCGACGGGACTACACGCCCTATGCCGGATATGGCGGCTCGAAGACCGCCAACATCCTTTTCGCCGTCGAATTCGACCGACGCCATCGGAATCATGGCCTGCGTGCGGTGGCGGTCCACCCCGGCGGCGTCGAAACCGGGCTGGGCCGCCACATGGATCCGGCCACGCGGGATGCGCAACGGCAGAAGCTGACGGCGGCGGCTGGCGCAGGTGGCTGGACGTTCCAGCGCAAGTCCGTGGCGCAGGGGGCGGCGACGACGGTCTGGGCCGCCGCCGTGGCGCCAGCGGCGGAGGTGGGTGGCCAGTATTGCGAGGACTGCCAAGTGGCGCCGGTGCTGCCACCCGGCACCGTCACCGGACCCATGGGGCCGGGTGTCGCCGCTTATGCCGTCGACCCCGCCCGGGCCCGGGCGCTGTGGCGCCTCAGCGAGGAACTGGTCGACGAACGGTTCCAAGAAACATCGCCCCGGGGATCAATGGTCTGATGGCCGTGGCCGACGGGACTCCGGCCCAGTTTGGGGCGGCGCCGGGCGGGACTTCGGCTTAGAAATACTAAACTATGTTAGTATATGGAGTGGGAACGATGACCGCGGCGCGGAGAATGCCGTGGCACGTTGACAGCTGGGAGGCCACGATGACGGATGTAGCGGCGATAAGCCAGGCGGTCCCGAAGCCGGACCACGTGCCGGATTGGGCTGTTTTCGATTTCGACATGTTCCATGATCCGGAGTATCTGGCGGATCCGCACCGTCGCATCCTGGAGATGGCGGGCAAGGTTCCTGCCGTTTTCTGGACGCCGCGTAATGGCGGGCACTGGATGCTGATGAGTCACGCGGCCAATTTCGAAGCGTCGCGCGACCCCGAGACCTTTTCCAGTGAGATCGTGCCGCGCGCGCAGATCAAGGCCATGATGGCGGCGTTGCCACCCGGTGCCCCCCGCATCCCGCAACCCGTGCCCATCAACGTGGACCCGCCGGAGCACGGCCAATACCGTGTTCCTTTACAGGGCGCTTTTTCACCCAAATCGATGTTGGCGTTAAAGGACGGTATCCGCGCGCTCGCGGCGGAGCTGATCGAAAAGATCAAGCCGCAGGGGAGCGCTGAATTCATGGCGGAAGTCGCCGAGCCCCTGCCGGTCCAGGTCTTCCTGAAGATATTTGGCCTTCCCCTCGAACGGCAGGCCGAATACCGCGCGCTCGTGAAGGATCATCTGTCGGCTGGTCAGAACGATCCGCGTGAAATGGCACGCCGGTTGGTCAAGGTGACGGCGGTGATGCGTGATACCGTCCTGGAGCGCAAACTCAACCCCCGGGACGATCTCATCAGCCTGCTGTGGCAGGCCAATATCGGTGGCGAGCCGACGACGATTGAGGACATGGAGAACTATTGCGTCCTTCTGTTCCTCGCCGGACTGGACACCGTGATGAATGGCATGGGCCACGGCGTGCGCCATCTCGCGGTGGATCTGGATCTTCAACGCAAGCTGCGCGAGAGCCCCAAGCTGATCGCGGAAGCGGCCGAGGAACTGCTGCGGCGTTACACCTTCACCGTGCCACCCCGCCGCGTCACCAAGGACCATGAGTTCCATGGCGTGACGTTGAAGGCGAACGAGCGCGTCATGCTGTTCCTGCCCGCCGCCGACCTGGACCCCAAGGAGTTCGAAGGGCCGGAACGGTATGACCTGGACCGTGAGAACAAGGTGCATATCGCCTTCGGCACCGGGCCGCACCGGTGCCTGGGATCGCACTTGGCGCGCATCGAGTTGCAGGTCCTGTACGAGGAATTGCTGGCCCGACTGCCGGAGTTCCGCCTCGATCCCGCGAAGCCGGTGCGTTACCACGGCGGCCATGTCGTCGGGCCGGACGCCCTCTGGCTGCTCTGGGACGCCTAAGGGGGCAAAGGGAGGACATGATGTCCGCCGCCAACATCCTGCCCGGCTTCCGCCGGCGTTTCATCGTCCGGCCGCTGCCGGGTAGGGTCGAGAGCGATGTGGAGGACGATTATCATTGCATGGGCATCATCCTCCACCATGCCCATGGCGTGGCGACCCGGGTGGAGGCGACGATGCGCCGCGTGCCCTGGACCACGTGTCCCGGGGCGGCGGCTGTCATCCAGCGCACCTTCACCGGCGTGGCGCTGGCAGGCTTCGTCCAGCGGGGGGAAAAGCTGAGCAACTGCACTCATCTTTTCGACCTGGCGCTGCTGGCGGCGGCGCACGCCTATGATGACGCGCCGACCGTGTACGATATCCTGGTCTCAGATCCCGTCGACGATGTGGTTCAGGCGGAACTGCGGTTGGGGGGAAGGGCTGTCATGGCCTGGACCCTGTCCCGTGGCGCCTTCACCGCACCGGACGCCCTTGCCGGGATGCGTCTCGACCAGATCGGGCCCTGGATTTCCGGACTTGGCCCGGCGGAGCGGGAATGGGCGCGGCTGCTGCGCTGGGGTACCATGCTGGCCCATGGGCGGGTGGTGGCGTTTGAAAAGCGCACGGACAAAAGCCGGCTGCCTCTCGGCCAATGCTATACCTTCCAGCCGGAGACTGTGCCCGAGGCCCGGTACGTCACCGGGACCACGCGCGACTTCAATAGCGGGCCCGGACCGTTGGCCGGCTTGGACGGCTCCGCGCCATCGGCCGAGCAGCCCTAAGGTGCGATCGGTTCAGATGAAAGCATCTGAACCGTGGATCGCCCGACGGACCAAAAGCTTGGAGGCTTTCCGGCGATTCAACGAAAGCCGGAAAGACCCTAGGTTTCATGCCACCTTCATCAGGTCGGTGCCGGCCAGACGCTGGGTGGCCAGGTCGCGCAGGATTCCGGTCTTCACCTTTTCATTGCCGGTGACGGCGAACTCCTCCTCCCGGAAGAACAGGATGGCCCGGGGCACTTTGAAGCTGGCCAGCTGCCCTTTGAGGAAGGCCGTCAGCGCGGCCTCGTCGAGGCCGGCGCCTTCCTGCGGGATAATGCAGGCCACCACCATCTCTCCCAGGGTGTCGTGCGGCACCCCCACCGTCTGGGCGCGCTTGATACCGGGATAGTTGGCCAGCGCGTCGTCAACCTCCTGCGGTGCCACGTTGGCGCCGCCGGTCTTGATCATGTCGGTCAGCCGGCCGTCCCAGAACAGATAGCCCTGGTCATCGACATGGCCGCCATCGCCCGTGCGGTAATAGCCCTCCGCGTCGAAGCACTGGTCCAGCGTCTTGCCGACATAGCCGGTCATAAGAGTGGGCCCCTTGATGGCGATTTCGCCCCGCTGTCCCAGCGGGACCACATCGCCGGTCAGCGGATCGACGATCTTCAGCGTGTTGCCGGGCAGGGGCCGGCCGAAGCTGCCGCGATAGGCCTCCTTGGGCGTGTTGGCGGGGACTGCGGTCATGATGGTCAGGGTTTCGGTGGTACCGAAGGCGGGGCCCTGCGTCCAGGTGGTGGAGGCGGTGGGGTGGTCCAGCAGCTTCGATCCGTAAGTGACGTAGCGCAGGCTGCTGAGATCGGCCGTTGCCCACTTCTCCGACGCTTCCAGGCGGGCCCACTGGTGCGGCCGGCCGATGGGGAAGCTGATCCGCTCGGTCTTGATCAGGTCCAGGGCTTCGTCCGCCTGGAAGATGGGCTGCAGGATGGCGGCACCTCCGCTGGAAAAGGCGTTGCCCACCACCATGGAAATGTTGCCGGACCAGAAGAACCCGTTCCCGGTCCAGCAGCGCACGGGGAAGCGCTCGGCGTCGATGTCCATGATGCGGGGCCATCGCCACCATTGCAGGGCGAAGGCGCGATGGGTGTGGATGATGCCCTTGGGCAGGCTGGTGGTGCCCGACGAAAAGAAGATCGCGCCAATGTCGCCGGGCTTCGCGGCGGCGGCGCGGGCTTCGACCAAGTCTTCGGGGATGGAACGCCCCAGTCCCAGGAAGTCGGCCCACCGTTCCACTGCGGTGCCATCGGTGCCGGTGTTTTCGCCCGTCACATTGTCCAGGGCGACCAGACGGCGCAGGAAGGGCAGGCGGGTGGAACGAAAGGTGCCGGGAGCCGCCGTGGCGATCGCTGGCTCCAACTCCGCCAGCATGGCGCCGAAATCCTTCTTCAGCACCTGCCGGTCGTACAGCAGGATCGAGACGGCGCCCGCCTGCAGGAGGTATTCCAGTTCCGCCAGCGTGGAGAAGGTGCTCAAGGAGACGGTCACCGCGCCGGCGAGGGCGATCCCGAAGACCGACGCCAGATATTCCGGCCGGTTGGTCATCAGGATGCCAATCCGGTCGTCCTTGCCGACGCCAGCGGCGATCAGGGCCTTGGCGACCGCCACGGACTGGTCCCACAGATCGTCGTAACGCCAGGAAAGCCGACCGGCGGGGGAATGCATTACCACCGCTTCCCGACCGGCATGGCGGTGGGTCACTTCCCGCACATAGCGTGGGATGGTCAAGGGACCCAGTCCGGGTTCCTCCCCCAGGGGGGCGCCGTGTACGATGGATGGGCGGCTATCATCCACAGGGCCGCTTACGCTGGTCATGCCTTTACCCTTCCACTCACGCGGGCAACTGGACGTCGGCCTTGCCGGTCAGGATGGTGTCGCCGTTCTGGGTCGTCATGCGGATCTGGACGACGACGATGGGACAGCCATAGTCCGACGTGTCCCGCTTCTCGATGACTTCGCCATCCACATAAGTCACGTCGCCCTCGAAGGCGGGGCTGCGGAACTGGGTCTTGGAATGCCAGATATAGCCGTCGTGACCAGCCCAGTAGGCGATAGTGTCCAGGTGCCAGGCGTTCATGGATGAGCCGTAGCCATAGGCCCCGCCCAAGCCGACGTTCTCGCCCTTCTTCTTGTTGATGTGGCCGCTGGACGGCCCGTAATAGAGGCCGTCGCCCCTGCGCGGGTCGATCTTGCGGGCCTCGAAATCATAGGTCATGTCCTGGCCGAAGCCCGCGTCATCGGTGGCGGGGTCGCGAACCCCTTCGGGTGCATTCCAGCGCCAGGTGCCCCAGATGTTCTGGCGGTGCGCCCGGCATTCATTGGCGAAACTGATGATGGAATGGGGGCCGACGACCCGGCGCGGCAGCTTGTCGCCAACCATCACGACGGCGTGGCGGGGCGAGATGCCCTCACGGTTCGACAGGATCCACTCATGGCGCAGCCGGTGGATCTCCGCCAGTTCCTCATCCGTCCATTCCTTGGGCGCGCGCTTCTCTTTGCCGTAGACGCCGCGCTTCTTGGCCTCGTCGACCAGATAGCGGATGGAGGTGGCGCGCTCCTTGGCGACCAGTTCGCCATTCTGGTTACGGTGGACCGTGTCGCCGTCCGCGAACATGGTCGGGCCGGCGAAGCCCGTCTCCACCACCTTGTAGCCGGCGAACTGCCGTTCCTGGAACAGCTTGTCGCCGGGGCGGACGGGGACGCCATGGAACCACCATTCCTCGCCCGCGAAGATCAAGTGCGTGCCCGGCACCTTGCCGATGCAGGACGGGTGGCAGCCGTGGCCGTAGTCCATCGCGACGGTGAAGGACTGTGGCGCGATGATCCCGCCAAACTTGGACCGGCGAGCGAACTCCTCGTCCCAATGAATGGGGTTGGGATAGTCCATGGCCTGCACCCAGCGGCGGACGTCCGTGGCGTTGCAGGGGTCCCACATCTCGGCGAAGACGATGGGCTTGCCGATCCACTGGTCGACGTCGCTAGTGTCCAGGGCGGGTTTCGTGGTTTCGTCGATCATGTCTTGGTTCCAGGCGGTCAGCGGTTGACGTCGATGACGAGGCGGCCCCGGATCTTGCCGTCGAGAAGGTCGGCGCTGGCGGCGATGGCCTGGTCGAGGCTGAGTTCGGTCGCGATGGTGTCGAGCAAGCCGGGATCCAGGTCCTTAGCCAGTCGCGACCAGGCGGCCAGGCGCTTGTGCTTCGGCGCCATGACACTGTCGATGCCTAGCAGGCCGACGCCCCGCAGGATGAAGGGCGCCACCGACGCCGGGAAGTCCATGCCCTGCGCCAGGCCGCAGGCGGCGACGAGGCCGCCGTAGCGCACCTGGGCGCAGGCGTTGGCCAGGGTGTGGCTGCCGACGCTGTCGACGACGGCGGCGAAGCGCTCCTTCTGCAGGGGCTTGCCAGGGGCTGACAGAGCCGCGCGGTCGATGACCGAGGCGGCGCCCAGTGCTTTCAGATAATCATCTTCCGACGCTTTTCCGGTCGCGGCGGCGACGGTGAAGCCGTTCTTGGCCAGGATTGCCACCGCGACGCTGCCGACGCCGCCGGTGGCGCCGGTCACCAGCACCTCCCCCTGTTCCGGGGTCACGCCCTGGGCCAGCAGCGCATCGACGCACAGGGCCGCCGTGTAACCGGCCGTGCCGATGGCCATGGCCTGTCGCGTGGTGAAGGCGCTGGGGAGCGGCACCAGCCAGTCGCCGTTCAACCGTATTTTCTGTGCCAGGCCACCCCAGCGGCTTTCGCCGACCCCCCAGCCGTTCAGGACGACCTGGTCTCCGACCTTCCAATCGCGATGCGTGCTTTCCACCACCGTACCGGCGCAATCAATCCCCGGCACCATGGGGAACTTCCGGACGACAGGCGATTTGCCGGTGATGGCTAGGCCATCCTTGTAGTTGAGGGTCGAATACGCGACCTCCACGGTCACATCGCCCTCGGGCAGCGCGGACTCGTCGAGCTGGGTGACGCCGACCCGTTGGCCGTCGTCGTCCTTGGTGATCAGGATGGCGGAGAACATTAAAGCCCCTTTGGGTCGCAAGGGTGGGGAGGGGGCGATCGCCGTCCCCCTCGGATTTTTGCGAGAGGCTTGCCGATGCTTGCGTCGGCGTCAATAAAAATGAGGGCCTGTTGTTTATTGGGGGCTTATTGCAATCAATTGATTTTAAAGTGGTTTCCCCAGAGGCGCTCATCGGAACGCACTTGTGGGCAAGCCAATCATCCTTTCGTCATGGGGGCGACGACCAGCCGGTCGAGGATTTCCGCGATCTGCTCGATCGACAGATCGTGGCCGTGCGCCAGCCACCAAGCCAGCACGTCGATCGCGCTCGAGGTGCCGACAACGATGGCCAGATCCAGGGGCAGCCAATCTGGGGATGGCGTGGCGTCGGGGACGGCCAACCGGGCCTGGCGGATGAACTCCTCTCGCAGGCGGCTGGCGGCGCCGCCAGTCAGCAACGTCGACCAAAGCTGGCGATGTCCCGCCACATATTGGCATAGCGCGCGACAGCCCGCGCGACTGTCCACGGACATGGTGATGGGCATGGCGTGCGCCAACAACTGCGCGATTTCTTCGGCCGCCAGATCATCCAGCAGCGTGTCGGTATCCGGGTAGTGTCGGAAATATGTCGCGTAGCCGGTGCCGGCCTGGGCGCAGATGTCGCGGATGGTGATCTTTTCGAACGGCTTGGTTTCGACCAGGGCCAGCAGCGCCGCGCGCAACGAGTCACGCGTGCGCCGGACCCGGGCGTCCTTTTGGATTGACCGTGATTGACGGGGCAATTTATGATCCACTGTATATCATAACTCTTGCCAAGCGAGCCCAAGGGAGGATGTCATGGTCCCGATCATCGACGGGAATCAAGACGAACGCAAATCCGCGGGCCTGGCGGCGCGGCACTTGGCCGTTGACCCTGGAATGCGCCGTGTCGACAGTTTCACCGCCGCCCGCGATATCTTGCGCAGCCCGGCCGCGCGGCAGGATGGGGCAGGGGCGGCGTATGTGGATGTCGGCGATCCGGAGCATGTGCCCGTCTTCTATCTGGATGGCGAGGCGCATCGCAAACGGCGTTCCGCCATCGCCGGCCTGTTCACGCCCAAGGCGGTGGCCAACCGCTATCGCCGGATCATGGAACAGACGACGGAAGGCCTGCTGGCCCGCTTCCGCGCCCGGGGTGAGGCCCGGCTGGATGAGATCAGCTTTGAACTGGCGGTCGCCGTGGCCGCCGAAATCGTCGGTCTGACGGAGAAGCCGGCCCATCGCATGGCGCCGCGCATCGCCGTCCTGCTGGATAGCACACTGGGCAGCGTGTCGGGGAAGCCTGGCCTGGTCCTGAAAGCGAAAAGCGCCTTCCACGCCTTGCGCTTTTATCTGATGGACGTGCGGCCGGCCGTTCGGGCACGGCGGATGGCGCGGGGGGATGACATCATCTCCCAGACCTTGGACAAGGGCTACTCCGGCCGCGCGATCTTGATCGAATGCATGACCTACGCGACCGCCGGCATGGTGACGACCCGGGAATTCATTGTGATGGCGGCCTGGCATCTTTTTGATCGGCCGGACCTCAGGGCTCAGTTCGTGAACGCGGATGAGGCTGGCCAGTTCGAGATTCTGGAGGAGATCCTGCGCCTCGAACCCGTCGCTGCCATGATCCAGCGACGGATGGAAGCGGACCCGCCGTCGTCTTGCGGTGCCGCCGTCGCGGCGGGAGAGCGGGTCGCCATCGACATCCGCGCCGTCAACACGGATGAGGCCGCGGTAGGCGCCTGTCCCTACCGCATCGATCCCGCGCGGGCGCGTCAGCGCCGACAGGGCGGCGCGTCTCTCAGCTTTGGTGACGGTCCCCATACCTGTCCCGGCCGCCAGGTCGCCCTGCATGAGACCCGTGTCTTCCTGGATCGTCTATTCCGCACGCCGGGCTTGCGCCTGCTACGCGTGCCGGACATGAGTTGGAATCCGGCGTTGATGAGTTACGAACTGCGTGACGCCCGCATCGCCTGCGACAGGGCTTGAGGCGCCGCGCCTGAATCCCGGCTGCGACCCGCGGCGGCCCACCTGATCCGATCTGTGGAAAAGTCTGTTCACCAGCCCGCCGCCGCCAGCGGGCTTGGGCCGCTTTGCTGCACCACGGCAAAGGGGTTTGACAAGTCCAACGGCATATACTAACCTAGGTTAGTAATTAACGACACGGTCCGTGCCCCGGAGGGCTGCCGTGGTTCAGGAGTAACGACGTTGAAAAAGATTCTGCCCCTGCTCACGATCGCTTTGGGCCTTGCCGTCCCGGCTTTCGCCCAGGCACCGTCCGACACCGCCCTGGTGGGGGCGGGCAAGCCGCTGGTCGACGCGAACGGTGACCGCATCGGTCCTGTCTATCGCGTGGGCGACGACGGCTCCGTTCAGGTGATCGTCGACGGCAAGCTTTATAACGTGCCGGCGGCGACGCTGTCGGTGGCGGATGGCAAGGTCGTCACCAGCCTGAAGAAGAAGGAGGTCCTGGGCAGACACTGATGATATGCCTGCCTGAAAGGACGGAATGAGCGCCCGGCCCCGGCATCGACCTGGGCCGGGCGTTTCTCTTTCTTTAAGTCCCATCGCCCCACCGATAAATGACCGCCCTCCTTAACGTCAGGGGCCGTGGATGGGGACAGGGCTGATAGTTCTGGGGATGGGCGAACGGCCAGCGACGGGAGGGAGCGGTGCTTCGTGTCGGAATCATCAGTGCGAATTGGGGGGCCGTCGCGCATTTGCCGGCTTGGCGCGCCGTTTCCGGGATCGAGGTGGCGGGGATTTGCACCTCCCGGCGGGAAACAGCGGAGGCCGCCGCCGCCCGGTTGGGGGTGCCGCGCGCCTTCTGGCGGGCCGACGAGATGATCGCCGACCCGGACATCGACATCGTCGATTGCGGCACCCGGCCCAGCACCCGCCATCCCATGGTCCTGTCCGCGCTGGCTGCGGGCAAGCACGTCTACAACGGCATCCCGTTCGCCGCGGATCTCGACCGGGCGCGGGAACTGCATGACGCCTGGAAAGTCGGTTCGGCCGTGGCGACGGTCGACGCATATTCCCAGTGGTTGCCGGCGCACCGCCTGGCGAAGGAAATGCTGGACAGTGGCTTTCTGGGAAAGCCATTCGGTGGGACCTGCATCTTCAACCTCGGGCTTTTCAACCAACCCCATCCCCGGTTCCCCTACAACTGGTTCGCGGAGGCCGGGCACGGCGTGTCGGCGCTGCGCAACCTGGGCAGCCACGCGTTGCACATGCTGGTCCATTTGTTTGGCGAGGTGGCCGAGGTCATGGCTGATGACCGGCGCCTGCTGTCCGAGTGGCGCTTCCCCGATGGTTCGGTCGTTCAACCACAGACGAATGACTTCGCCAACCTGACCTTGCGCTTCCGGACCGGGATGGTCATGCAGCTGCAGGTGTCGTGGAGCGCTACCGTTGGGCGTGGCTGGCATCTGGAGGCGTTCGGCAGCGGCGGCCGTCTTGTCATGGCCGCGCCGACCTTTCCCAACAGTTCCGATACGACGCTGCATGCCGGCGTGCTGGGCAGCCGCGTGCTGGAGCCGGTGGAAATTCCGGCCCGGCTGATGTGGCCCGATGGGATCCATGTCGATCCTGAGGCTCAGCCCCAGGCGGTCCATGGCATGAGCATCGCCATGCGGCACATGCGGGACACCATCCTTGGCGGCGGCCGGGGCGCGGGCGGCGCCGGGCCGGATTTCGGCCAGGCTTGGGCGGTGGAGCGGATTCTGGAGGCCGCGCGCCTATCATCCATCGAGGGTTGGTGGATTCCGCTCGATGAGATTTGCTGACACATCAAACGGGGGAACGCGGACATGGCTGGGATTGTCGCGGTGACGGGGGCCGCTGGCGTGTTGGGGCGTGCGACCGTAGACGTGCTGCGCGGGGCCGGGTGGGTTGTCGTGGGCATCGACCGTGCCGACTTGCGGCAGGGCGCCGGGATGCTCCCCGCGCTTGGCGGCGTCGACCTGACGGATGAAGCGCAGATGGCCGGGGCGGCTGACCACATCCGGAAAGTCCACCGCCGTTTGGACGGGCTGGTGAACATCGCCGGCGGCTTCAGCTGGGAAACGGTGGCGGAGGGCGAGGGGGCGACCTGGGACCGGCTCTACACCATGAATGTGAAGACCACGCTGGTCGCGTCCCGGGCGCTGCTGCCGCTGTTGCAGGGCGGTGGCGCCATCGTCAACGTCGGTGCCGCCGCGTCGATAAAGGCCGGCAAGGGCATGGGCGCCTACGCGGCGGCCAAGAGCGGCGTCGCCCGGCTGACGGAGGCCATGGCCGAGGAGCAGAAGGACGCCGGCATCCGCGTCAACGCCGTGCTGCCCAGCATCATCGACACGCCCGCGAACCGCGCCGACATGCCGGACGCCGATTTCTCACGCTGGGTTGCGCCGGGCCAGTTGGCGGCGGTGATCGCCTTCCTGCTGTCGCCGGCCGCCGCCGCCGTGACCGGGGCGCTGGTGCCGGTCACTGGGCGGGTGTGAATCGCTCAGTGGCGGCTGACGAAATCAAAGACGGCCTGGTTGAACGCGTCGTTGGCGTCGCCGGCGATCATGTGATGGGCGTCGGCGATGTCGACATGTTCCGCATGGGGGACATGCTCCAGGAATTCCCGCGCGCCGGCGTCGGAAACGATGCGGCTGCGCCCGCCGCGCAGCAGCAAGGTGGGGACGGTCAGCGCGCGGGCCGCCGCCACCAGCCGGTCAGGGGCGCCCCGCCGCTGGGCCGCGTCCTTCCCCATCTGCATGAAGGCGGGGTCCCAGTGCCAGTAGTAGCGGCCGTCGCGCAGGCCCAGGTTGCGGGCGATCCCGCGGGTGTCCTTGGGCCGTTCACGGTGCGGTAGATACGCGGCGACGGCGTCGGCCGCCTCGTCCAGCGTGGCGAAGCCGTTGAGTCCGCTGCCCATGAAGTCCATCACTTCCTTGGTGCCGTCGAACTCGATCCGGGCCGTTATGTCGACCAGTACCAGCGCGCGCACCAGCCGCGGCGTGGCGGCGGCCGTCAGCATGCCGGCCAGCCCACCGAGTGACGCCCCGACGACGATAGGGGGTGCCGGGAACTGTTCCAGCACGGCCGCCAGGTCATCGGCGAACAGGCCGAGATCATACCGCCCATCCGGGGACCATTGACTGTCACCGTGGCCGCGCAGATCCAGGGCGACGGCGCGGAAGCCCCGGCGCGCGCCCTCGTTGAGCGCCTTGCCCCAGCTCCGCCGGGTTTGGCCGCTGCCGTGCAGGAACAGCACGGGCGTGCCGCTGGTCGGTCCGGCCACGTCGGCGGCCAGGTCCACGCCCAGGCCACGGAAAGTGCTTCGTTCGCTTCCCCCCATCGGCCGGCCCTCCCCCGCGTTCGTTGCTGGCGTCGAAGCCAGGAATAGGGGAGGCGGCGCGTTCGCGTAAAGCGGGGCGACGAAAAACCCGCCCTGGCGATATCGTCCGTTCAGGGCCGCCGTCCGCTTTTCATCCGTCCGGCCGCAGCCTACGGTTTCGCCAAATGCTGGAGGCGCGGGAAGGGAGACCGCAACAATGAATGAAATGAGCATGGCCGAGCGGGCGATCACCGACCGGCCGGTCGTCATCGGCATCGAGGCCTATGTCTCCGAAGAGTATGCCCGCGCGGAGGACGAGAAGCTCTGGGGCAAGGTGTGGCAAGTCGCCTGCCGGGAGGAGGAGATCGCCAAGGTCGGCGACTACGTCACTTACGACATCCTGGACGAGTCCATCATCGTCGTCCGCGTGGCGGAGGACCGCGTTGCCGCCTATTACAATGTCTGCCTGCACCGGGGGCGGCGGCTGATAGATGGTTGCGGCCACACGAAGCGCTTTTCCTGCAGGTTCCACGGATGGAAATGGGATCTGGCGGGCAAGAACGTGGACTGCCTGGCGCGCGAGGATTGGGAAGGGGCCCTGACCGACGAGAACCTGACCTTGAGGCAGGTGAGGGCGGACATCTGGGGCGGGTGGGTCTTTATCAACATGGACCCTGACTGCGCGCCGCTGCGCGCCTATCTCGATACGGCGGCCGATATGCTCGACCCGTTCGAGTTGCACCGGATGCGCTATCGCTGGCGGCAATGGCTGACCTTCCCCTGCAATTGGAAGGTGGCGATTGAAGCGTTCGTGGAGGGGTACCACGTTCCCGGCACCCACCCCCAGCTGACGAAGTATGGCGCCAAGGCGACGTGGAGCCAGGCCCATGGCCGCCACAGCGTTTTCGGCCCAGCCGCCCAGAAGGGCTTCGGCGGGGCTTCGGGTGGTGTTTCCGGCGACATCGACATGCGTGTCGCCCTGGCCGATGTCATCGGCCAGTTGTGGGAAGAGGTGAACGCGACGACGACGCAGACCATCGTCAACGCCGCCAAGCGGCTGGTGGATGAATTGCCGGCGGGCACGCCACCCATGCAGGTGCAGGCACACCTGATGACGCAGGCGGCCAAGGACGATGCCGCCCGTGGAGTGGTGTGGCCCCGGATCGATCCCGCGCATTTCGCGAAGGCGGGAACCGTTTGGCATCTGTTCCCCAACACGGTGGTGATCCAGGGGCCGACCTTCGCGCTGTGCTACCGTGCGCGCCCCAATGGTTTCGATCCCAACAGCTGTGTCTTCGAGGTCTACGTCATCGAGCGCTACCCCGAGGGGCAGGAGCCGAAGCCGGAGAACCTGTTCAAGCCTAGCCGGGACGAGGCGACCTGGCGCAAGGTGCTGTGCCAGGACTTCGCCAATATGGGTGAGGTGCAGCGGGGCATGAAATCTCGCGGTTTCCCGGGGGCCCGCCCCAACCCGCAGCAGGAACGGGGCGTGACGAACTTCCATCGTGTCCTGGCGGAATATATGGGCACTGGTGCGCCGCAAGCGTTGGATTAGGGGGGCTGGCGGTTCAGGGGGGAGCGAAGGATCGCCGACGCGATGCCGTTGCGGTTCCTGTGCTTCCTGTGCAGCCTGGGCGTAATCAAACAAGATAACAGCGGGGGGGACATGGCGAAGACCATCGTGATCACGGGTGCCGGCACCGGTCTCGGGCGTGAGGTCGCGCGTGAGCTGGCGGCCGACGGCCATATCCTGGTTTTGCTGGGCCGGACCCTGTCAAAACTGGAAAAGGTGGCGGCCGAGATCGGCGGCGGGGCCTATGCCGTCGCATGCGATGTCAGTTCCGCCGACTCTGTCCGCGACGCCTTCGCCGTGATCGCCGGGCGCAGCGCGGCTATCGACGTTCTGATCAACAATGCGGCGGTTTACCAGCCTTTCCTGGTTAAGGACGCGTCGGACGAGCAGATCCTGTCGGCCGTCATGACCAACTATGTCGGCCCGATCTACTGCGTCCGGGCGGCGATCCCGATGATGGGCAAGGGCGGCCACGTCATCAACGTGTCCAGCGAGTCCGTTGGCCTGCCTTTCCCCATGTTCTCCCTCTACCAGTCCAGCAAGGCCGGGCTGGAGCGCTTTTCCGAAGCGCTGTCGGCCGAGCTGGCGGTGGATGGCATCCGCGTCACCACCGTGCGGGCGGGGCAGATGATGGGCGAGGACATGACCTGGAACATCACGCCCGAGGTGGCCGCCCGTTTTGGCGCGGCCTGCGCGCGGGCCGGTCTGGACCTGCGGTCGCGGCCGATCTCCCATTTCTCGTCGCCGGCAAAGATTTTCCGCCAGCTGATCGACCTGCCGCCCGACCTGAACCTTGAATTCGTCCATCTGCAGGCGCGGCACCGCTGATCGCGGGTCCCCTGACCATCCCCAATTCAAGCCGTGAGGACCACCCCCGTGACCATCCTGCCCGAAGCGAAGCTCTATATCGACGGTATCGTGCGTCCGGCCGAAGGGGATCGAGGTTTCGATGTGATCAATCCTTGGACCGGCGACGTGGCCGGCCGGGCGGCGGACGCTACGTCCGCCGACGTCGAGGCTGCCATCGCCGCCGCCCGCCGCGCCTTCGACCAGACCGACTGGTCGACCAACCACGCGCTGCGGCTTGAGCTGGTGACCAAGCTGCGCGCCCTGTTCGAGGCCAATCGGCCCCGGCTGGTGGCCTTGGCGCGGTTTGAGGCTGGGTCCGCCCTGGGCGCCGTCGACAAGGCGCAGGTGGGCACGGCGCTGTCCGGCTGGGATGACCTGCTGCGGGTCTTCCCGCGCCTGGCGTGGGAGAAGGACTACGGCCAGGCCCAGGGTTACGGCTTCACCTCCAAGCGCACGGTCGTCCATGAGGCGGCCGGCGTGGTTGGGGCCATCACACCGTGGAACGTGCCGCTGTACGTCAACGTGGGCAAGGTGGTTTCCGCCCTGTTGGCCGGTTGCACCGTGGTGCTGAAGCCGGCGCCCGACACGCCGGGCATGGGCGCCATCTTCGGTGTGCTGGCGGCCGAGGCCGGCTTCCCGGCGGGCGTCCTGAACGTGGTGACCAGCGCCGATCCGGTGATGGCGGGCGAGATTCTGGTGACCGATCCGCGCGTCGACGTCATCAGCTTCACCGGGTCCACGGCCGTCGGCAAGCGCATCATGGAAAAGGGTGCGCCCACGCTGAAGCGGTTGTTCCTGGAACTGGGCGGCAAGTCGGCCAAGATCGTCCTGGACGACGCGCCCAACTTCGCGATGGAGGTGATGCAGTCCTTGCTGGTCTTCCACGCCGGCCAGGGTTGCGCCGTGCAGTCGCGTCTGCTGGTGCCGCGCAGCCGGTATGAGGAGGCGCTGGGCGCCCTCAAGATGGCCTACGGCGGCTTCGCGGCCAAATGGGGCGATCCTGAGGATCCCGGCCAGGTCATGGGGCCGGTCGTCTCGCAAAAGCAGCTCGATCGCGTGTTGTCCTATATCGAATTGGGCAAGCAGGAAGGGGCGACGCTGTTGGCCGGCGGCAGCGCCCGCCCCGACAAGGGCGGGGGCTTCTTCATTGAACCGACCTGCTTCGTGAACGTGACGAACTCCATGCGGATCGCGCGTGAGGAGATCTTCGGGCCCGTCCTGGTCGTCATCCCCTATGAGGATGATGAGGACGCCATCCGCATTGCCAATGACAGCGACTATGGCTTATCAGGGGGCGTCGCCGGTTCAGAGGCGCGTGCGATCAGCGTGGCGCGGCGTGTCCGTACCGGTTCGGTCAGCGTGAACGGCGGCCTGTGCATAGCCGGCGATCTGCCGTTCGGCGGCTACAAGCGTAGCGGCATAGGTCGGGAATGGGGTGTCGAGGGCATCGAGGAATTCCTCGAATCCAAAGTCATCGCGCTCAGGGTATGATAGCAGGGACAAGGTAAAGGGCATGGGACGGGAGCCGGATGGCCAAGCCGGTGGCGACAGCGAGCCGAAGCGACGTGGCCGCAAGGCCGCGTCAGCGACGGTGGCCAAGCAGATCGACAACTTCAACCTGAACGGCCAGCGTCTGGGTCGGAAGGGTCGCAACACGCGTGAGCGCATCATCGCGGCGGCCCAGAGTCTGCTTTCCGGTCCGCGTTCCACCCAGATCACGTTGAGCGCCGTGGCCCGTGAGGCCGAGCTCAAAATGACCTCGCTCTACGTCTATTTCAAAGATCTGACGGAACTGCTGCTGGCCACCCTGGAACCGGTCATGGAGACGGCGGAGGCCGCATACCTGTCGTTGGTACGGGAACGCTGGCCGGATGAAGCCTTGAACGCCTGCTGCCTGCGTTTCCTGAACGCCTATCTCGCCTTCTGGCGGGAGCATTCTTTCCTTCTGCATTTGCGCAACAGCATGGCGGACCAATACGACGAACGCATGATGCGGCAACGCGTCGACGCGGCTCGACCCCTGATCACGATGTTGGTGCGTCAGATGGACGGTGATCCGACGATCATCGATTCACCCGCCCTCAGTATGGCCACCGTATTGCTGACCGGGGTGGAACGCGTCGTCACCATCGTGACCGATACCACCCTGGTCAGTTTCTTCGACGGCTCGATGACTGAACAGCTCGCCCTGCGCCGTATCGAGGCGGAGGCGAAATTGATGGAACTGGGCATCCGTGAGTTGCGCCGGCATGCGGCGAACGGCGCCGCCGGGGGATGAGGGCCGTTCAGTCCGCCTTCTTGCCGATCTTGGAGATATAGCCTTCCAGTTGTGCCAGGTAGGCGGGGTTCAGCATGAGCGCGCTGTTGGCCATGCGCTCGACCTGGCGGGCTTGGTCGCGGCCCAGTTCATACGCCAGTTCGATGGCGATCTTGGCGGCGCCCATCTGCTCGGCGCTCTGCCCGGCCAGGTGGCGGCAGAAGGCCAGGCTTTCCTCCTCAAAGCCGTCGTCGGCATAAACCTCGTGGACCAGGCCCATCGCCAGTGCGCGCTCCGCCGTTGCCGGCTTGTTGGCCATGATGAGATAGCGGGCCCAGTGCGGACCGCAAATCCTGGTCAGGCGGCTGACCCCGTTGGAGGCCGGCAGCACGCCCATGAGGCCTTCCGGAAAGGCGAAGGAGGCGCCGGCAGCCGCCAGGCGGAAGTCGCAGGACAGGGCCATCTCCAGCCCACCGCCGACGCAGGGGGCGTGGATGGCGGCCACGATGGGCTTTTCCACATGCTCCATCTCGTCATAAATACGCTGCATGCCGTGCAGGCGCAGACGATGGTTCTCCCGGATCGCGGTGGCCGAACGCAGGAGGGTGGGGGGGCCGTCGCTGCGGTCGCGCAGGTCGGCACCCGAGCAGAAATAGCGGCCCGTCGCCCGGATCAGCATGACCCTCAGCGCGGGATCGTCGCGGAAGCGGTGCAGCGCCCCCTCGAACAGCCGCATGGTTTGTCCGGACAGGGCGTTCAGTTTTTCCGGACGGTTCAGCGTGGCGATCAGGACGCCTTCGCTGACGGTGGTCAGAAGATGGTGGGTTTCCTGGGACATGGGACCTCTCCTCAAGCGCGCGTGCGCGGCAGGCCCAGCGCCCGCTCCGCGATCATGCTGCGATGGATCTCGCTGGTGCCGCCGTAGATGGTCGTGCCCTGGGCATGGCGATAGCACTGGTTGATCAACGCCGCGGCACCCTCGCGCTTCGACAGGGAAAGGGGCGCGGTCAGGTCCAGCAGGTCGCGGGCGTCGCTCAGGAATTTCTCTGAGGAGAACATCTTGGCCATGGGGCCGTAGGCCAGGTTGGGAACCTTGTTCACCCCGGCCCAGATGGCGCGCCACGCCAGCAGATCGGAAACCATCACGTTGGCCGCCGTGCGGGCCAGACGCATCTGGGCCTGCGGCTGGTCGATCAGCGGTCGGCCGGCCGACGGGATCTCCCGGCACAGCGTTTCAGCCGCGTGCAGCATCCCCCGCTGCACCTTGGCGAAGCCCCCGCCATGCTCCAACTCCAGTCCCGCGCTCATGGTTTTGACACCGCCGTCCACCTCGCCCAGGCGATAGCTGTCCGGTATTTTCACGCCGTCGTAGAACGTGATGTTGGTGCGTTCGTCCTGGAAGGTGTGGACGGGCTGCACGGTCACGCCGGCGGCCTTCAGCGGTACGATGAACATGGTCAGCCCCTTGTGCTTGGGCACGTTGGGGTTGGTGCGGGTCAGCATCAGCACGTAATCGGTCAGGTTGGCGCCGCTGGTGAACATCTTGGTGCCATCGATGCGCCAGCCGTTGCCATCCGGGGTGGCCTTGCATTGCGCGGCGAAGACGTCGGACCCGGAGCCGGGCTCGGAATAACCCAGACTGCAGATCGCGTCGCCGGACAGGATGCGGTCCAGAACCTCGCGCTTCACCTCTTCGCTGCCGAAGCGGTGGATGATGGCACCCACCATACCCGCGACGTTGGCGACAGGGTTGCTCCAGCCGTGACGCTCGAACGCTTCCATGGCCGCGTTGCGGGCATAGGGGGAAGAACCGCGGCCGCCCATGTCTTTCGACCAGCCCAGGAACAGCAGGCCGGCTTGGGCCAGTTTCTTGTGGAAGGCCGGGTTGTGCCCTTCCCAGGAGTAATGGGCCTGGGCGCGAATCTCGTCCGTCATGTTTTGTTCGAAGAACGCGTCGATCTCCGCCACCAACGCGCGGGCCTCTTCGCCGGGATCGAAGTCGATGGGCACATCGCCTACATCGGGCAGGGCCGCCGCCTCCCCGGCATAGAGCCGTCGTCCCGCTTCCTCCAGCAGGCCGCGGGGATCGCCCCAGACCAGCGGCCAGCCCTTGGCGCGCAGGTTGTACAGGTGGATGTCGTATTCCGTGGTCAGGCCATAGCCGCCGAAGGTGTGCAGGGACTGGGCCACCGCGCGGGCCGCGGCGTCGATGTTCCACCAGGCGGCCAGGGACACGGTGGCGGCGGCGTCCGGCGCGCCATCGGCGATGTCGCGCAGGGCCTTCCAGACCAGGAACTTGCCCCCGTCGACATCGCAGAGCAGGTCGGCCAAGGGATGGGAAATGGCTTGGTAGGCGCCAATCAGTTGGTCGAACTGTTTGCGCTCGCAGGCGTAGGCGGCGGCCAGCCTTAGGGATTCACGCGCGACGCCGGAGAGCCCGGCGGCGATGAGCAGCTTCCACTCCTCGATCGCGCTGTCGAAGGTGGCCAAGGGGCCGCTGCCGCTGGCGATGACCGTGGCGGGCAGATCGGCGAAAGCGATCTCGGCCAAAGTGCTGGCATCCAGGTTGGCCTCGCCCTGCGCGGCCGCTTCGGAAAGATCGTAAAGCTCGATCTCCTCATCCCGGCGCGCGACGATAGCCCGCGCGACTGCGCCTCCGGCGACCCACTGCGTTGGCTCCCGGTCCACGTCGCGCAAGGCCACCGTCACCACCGCGTCACCGGCCAGGACGGCCGCTAGCATGGCGGCGGCGGCGGCATGCTCGCTGGCCGCCAACACCCGTGCGGCCACCAGGCATTCTGCCAGCGGGCCGGATACCAGGGTACGGCCGGCTTCTTCCATCAGGGTGGTGGCGACGATCAGGCCCAGCCCCAGGCCGTCCTTTTCCTCGGGTACCCGGATGGCGAAAGCGCCGAGGTCGGCGAGGCCTCGCCACAGTGCTGCATCGAAACCGGTTTCCCGGGCGGCGCGGACGCGATCCATCCCGCTGTTCTTGTTCAGGAAGCGCGCGAAATTTTCGCGCATCATCTCCTGATCCTCGGGTAGAGCGAAATTCATGGGCGGAGACCCTGTCGGCTGTCGGGGTGAGCGTGGGTGGGATGAACGCCCCGACGCGTCGCGGCGTTCACGAAGGGTGCACGAACCCAGCGCCGGCGCGGGTTGGCGCGCCGGCGGGTATGACGGGATGGAATGGACGCCGCCGCGCGGCGTCAGCCGGCCGCGCGGCGCATGATGGCGCTGAGGTCGACCTGGCCCGTGGCGACACCGCCCATGAAGCCGCCGTCGACCGGCAGCACCACGCCGTTGATGAAACCTGCTGCCGCGCTGTTCAGCACGACCAGGGCCGACGCCTGTTCTTCGGGCGTGGAACGCCGCCCGATGGGCTGGGTCGCCGCCTGCAGCACCTCAGCTGGCGTGGCCGCCTCGAAGGCGGACATCATCGGGGTCTGCGTCGGGCTGGGCATGGTGCAGTTAATGCGGATGCCCTTCTTGATCAGATGGGCGCCGGACAGCATGGTCCAGACGTTGACGGCCTCCTTGGAGAAGGAATAGCCCTCCGCCACGGTGTCCTTGTTCGCCTCGCACCAGTCCAGCGCCTGCTGGTAGCCCCGGGTCTGAAGGATGCCCATGATCACCGGCACGCGCCGGCTCCACCCCATGCCGCCGGTGGAGGAAATGCTGGCGACGGCGGACCCCGGCCCCATCAGGGGCAGCACCTGTTCGGTCAGGTGGCGGGTGCCGATGAAGTTCACCTTCATGACATCCATGGGCGGGCAGGTCTGCGGCAGGCCGGCGCAGTTGAAAAGCGCGTCCACCTTGCCGCCGATGGCCGCCACACCCGCCTCGATGGAAGCGGGGTCCCTCAGATCGACATTGTGGAAAGAGGCCAAGTCCAGAGCGCAGTCCTTGAAGTCCAACCCATGGACTTCGGCGCCCTGGTCCAGCAGAAGCCGGGCCGTCGCCTCGCCCATGCCGGAGAAGCAGCCGCTGACGATGACGCGCTTATTTTTGTAGCCAAGGAGGTCTGACATCTTGCTTTCTTCCTGTTGGCGGTTGGGCCGTAGGCGGCTCTTATTCCGGATTGTCTTCGACAATGGTGATGACGCGTTCGGGGCAGGCGCGGGCGCCGCGTTTGGCCAACTGTTCCATCCCGGGCGGCACGTCGATGCTGTCGGTGGCGATGTAGCCATCCCCGTCCAGCTGGAACAGCGCCTCCGATACGGCGGCGCAGCGCGCGTTGCCGACGCAGGCGGATTTCTGAATGCGGATTTTCATCGGCGTGTCCCTCGTGGGGCGTATCCCTGTTGGGGCTTGTCCCTGTGTCCCCGGGGTTCTCTCATGGCCCCGTCCGCGACCAATAAACATTGGGCCGGGCGGGCGATCAACCTGGCGGTGCCTAAATCGTGGGGGCGATGGGCGGACGCGGGGTTCAATCGCTCGCGCGATATCTAGGAAACCGGCGCATCCCCGCATTGTCTCCCCCGGGGCGGGCCCCCACCATGAATTCCAGGAACGGTGCCGTTCGCCGGCGGCCGGAAGTGGAGGATGGGTGCATGAGCGTGCCGCGGCCGAGGCCGAAGCTGGATGCCGATAACCGCGCCTTCTGGACCGGGGGGGCGGAGGGCAAGCTGAATATTACCCATTGCGCGGACTGTGGTGAATTCACCCACCCGCCGCGGCCGGTCTGCCGGCACTGCCGGTCCGAGAACGTGGCCCCCAAGTCCGTTGCCGGCACAGGCCGCGTCGACAGCTACACCGTCAACCACCAGCCCTGGATGCCAGGGCTGGACACGCCCTTCGTCATCGCGCGCGTCGCGTTGGACGACGCGCCCGGCGTGTACCTTACCAGCAACATCGTTGGCTGCCCGGTGGACGCCGTCGATATCGGCGACGCTGTCCAGGTGAGGTTCGAGCAGCAGGACGACATCTGGTATCCGTTGTTCGGGAAGGCCGTCTGACCATGATGCGCCACGAAGCCTATATCACCGGCATCGGCCTTTCCGAGGTTGGGGTGCGGCTGTCTCGTTCGCCCCTGGGGCTGACGGTCGATGCCGTGCGCGAGGCCCTGGCCGACGCCGGGCTGGGTTTCGACCAGATCGACGGCGTCGCCACATATCCCGGCCGCATGCCGGCTTTCCTGGGCTTCTCCCCTGTCGGTACGGAAGATCTGATCGAAACGCTGGGCTTGCGCACGCGGTGGCATGCGGGGGGCGGAGAGATGACGGCGCAGTTGGGCGCCATCGCCCTGGCGGCGGCGGCCGTGCGGGCCGGCCATGCCCGCCACGTCATCTGTTTCCGCACGGTGTACGAGGCCGCGGCCTTGGCCCGCCCGGAGGAGTATCCCCCGTTGCGGCGCAAGGAGGTGGATGGCGCCTCGCAATGGACGGCGCCCTATTTCGCCCTGTCGGCGGCCAACTGGACGGCTCAGTTCGCCACCCGGCACATGAAGCGCTATGGCCTGACGCGCGAACAACTGGCGCAGGTGGCGCTGAACGCCCACGCCAACGCCGCCCGCAACCCCCGGGCGATCGTGAAGAAGCCGCTGAGCCTGGACGACTACATGTCCGCCCGGATGATCTCCACGCCATTCTGCCTCTATGATTGCGACCGTTTCACCGACGCCTCCACGGTGATCATCGTTTCGGCCGGCGACGCCTTGGACGAGGTCACGGGCGTGCCGGTCCGCGTCGCGGCCACAGCCGGGTCCGTCGACCGCTACAGTTGGGACCAGGCCGAATGGGCCGGCGCCTATGCGACTGGCCGGGACCTGTGGCGTCAGACCGACTACACTGCGGCGGACGTCGACCTCGTCCAGTTCTACGATGGCTTCGCCTTCCAGCCTATCACCTGGTTGGAGGGCCTGGGCTTCTGCGAGGTCGGTGAGGGAGGGCGCTTTATCGAGGGGGGCGCGCGCATCGCCCTGGACGGCGCGTTGCCCATGAACACAGGCGGCGGGCAATTGGGCGCCGGGCGGCTGCATGGCTTCGGCATGGCGCATGAGGCGGTGACGCAATTGCGGGGTCATGCCGGCGCGCGGCAGGTGGCGGGGGCACCGCGGGTGGCGATCGCCACGTCCGGCGGCGGTCCCATGGCGGCCGCCCTGCTTTTGGCCAGAGATTGAGAATCAAAACATCAGGGAGATAGACGATGCACATGGATGACATGATTCTGATCAGCGTGGACGACCATATCAGCGAGCCGCCCGATATGTTCGAACGCCATTTGACGGGTGACGCCCTGGCGTCCGCGCCCAAGTTCTGCGTCGCGGAAAACGGCACCAGCTACTGGTCCTACCAGGGCATGTACCTGCCGTCCGTGGGCCTGAACGCCGTCGTCGGCCGCCCCCTGGAGGAATATGGCATGGAGCCGACCTCGCTGGAGCAGCTGCGGCCTGGCTGCTTCGACGTGCATGCCCGCATCGAGGATATGAATGTCAACGGCATCGCCGCCTCGCTGAACTTCGGCAGCTGCGTCGGCTTCGACGGTAATCGCTTTCACAAGGCCGCCGACAAGGACGCGGCCCTGGTCCACCTGCGCGCCTACAACGACTGGCACATCCTGGACTGGTGCGGCGCCTATCCGGGGCGCTTCATCCCCTGCGGGTTGCTGCCCACCTGGAACATGGACGCCACGGTTGAGGAGATCAAACGCATTGCCGGCATGGGCTGCACGGCGGTGTCGGTCAGCGACAACCCGACCTCCCAGGGCCTGCCCAGCATTCACAATGATTATTGGCAGCCGTTCTGGAAGGCCATCGTTGAGCATGACATCACCATCTGCACCCACATCGGGGCGGGCAACCCGGCGCCGCACGCTTCAATGGAAACCCCGATCGAGGCTTGGATCACCACCATGCCCATGTCGATCTCGACGGGGGCGGCCGACTGGCTGCAGCTGAAGGCCCTTCACGATTATCCTGAGCTGCGCATCGCCCTTTCCGAGGGCGGCATCGGCTGGGTTCCCTATTTCATGGAACGGGCCGATTTTTCCAACTGGCGGCATCGGGCCTGGACCAACTCCGTGTTCCAGGGGGAGGTGAAGCCCAGCGACATCTTCAAGAAGCATTTCCTGAATTGCTTCATCGACGACCGCTTCGGCCTCAAGAACGTGGATGCCATCGGTGAGGACAACATCGCTTATGAATGCGATTATCCGCATTCAGACTCCCTGTGGCCCGAGGTGCCGGAACATCTCTGGGATTCGGTTCAGCACCTGACGCAAACCCAGATCGACAAGATCACGCATCAGAACGCCATGCGCTTCTTCCGTTTCGACCTGTTCAAGCATCACAAACGTGAGGAGCTCACGGTGGGCGCGTTGCGGGCCGCCGCCGCGGCTGCCGGGGTTGATGTCTCCACGAAATCGTCGGGCGGCGCCAAGCCGGTGGAGGATGGCGTTTCCCGCCCCATCACCTCCGGTGACCTGATGAAGATGTTCGCGCATCACTCGAAGAAGACGGCGGCCTGATACGGCTCAGCCAGCGTCATGACGGGGAAGGGGGCCTTGGCGCCCCCTTTTTCCTGGGGGCGGATAAGGAACATTGGAGACAAGGAACATTGACAAAAAAGGGCGCCCTCAACGGGCGCCCTTAAGTTCTCGTGCCTGCGTGAAAAGAAGATGGAGGGTCAGACGGCCTTCAGTTCCGGCTCGGAATAGGTCGGGCGGGTGGGATGGGGGAACGGGATCGGACGGCTGTCGCCGGCCTGGATATAGGGCTCCACAGCCTCCTGCAGGCACTGCAGCAAGGCGGCTTGGTCGATTTGCAGGGACGGCTCATAGACGAAGCCGATGGCCAGTGGATGCCGTTCTGGCTGCCCGGGCAGCAGCAGGGCCATGACCTCGGCCGTGGAACCGCAGCCGACGGGGCCATGGGCATAGCCGCGTGCCTGGCAGGCGCTGACGCGGCTGGCCATGTCCGCGAAGGTCGGCTTGTTCTCCCCCTCCTGGTCGGCCAGCAGTCGGCGGATCAGGCCGTCCCGTCGCGGTTGCGCGATGGTCGACAGCAGCAACCATCCGGCGGCGGAACCGGTCAGGCGCTCCTGCACACCCCCGTAGAGATTGGAAAGCGCGCCGGACGAGGGATTGCCGGTGCGGCTGCGCCAGGAAAAGATTTGAGAGCGGATGCCGACGATGCCGAAGGTCGCCACCGTCAGGCCGGTTTGCACGACCAGCTGGTCGATCAGGTGCGTCAGCCGGCCGTCGCGCACGATCGCGGGCTGGAATCCGGAACCCAGCATCGCCGCCCGCTGGGACAATGAATAGGTCCTTGATAGTGGATTTTTGTAGAGAAGACCGAGATCAACCAAGCTGGCAAGCAATTCAGATGTGCTTGACTGCGGCCAATCATAACGGCGCACGATATCCATTACCGTGACCTCACGACCTTCATCATCGATGAATTCAAATATGTCGACGACTCGCTTGGCGATCTTCGCCTTGTTGCCGACCTGAGTAAGGGTCATGCCGCAGTCCTCCCATGTTTTACTGGGATAGTCTGCTCATTTTTGGGTCGAGTCAACAAAAAATGATAGTGTCTCATTTTTTGGTGCGTCGCAAAAACGTTTCCCTGTTCCGGCTGAAAATCTCTGACGCTATCCAGCGATTCCCTGAAGCAGGCGTTTGACCGCCACCCTGTCTGTCTTGTGCGATGCCGTGCGGGGCAGGTCGGCACAAAAGCCCCAGAAAACAGGGATGTGGGTGGCGGGCAGGTGCCCCCGCAGATGGGTCGCCAAGGAAGCGCCGCCGGGCGCCTCATACCCTGTTCGCACCTGCACCAGCGCGCCGGGAACCTCTCCCAGACGCCGGTCGGGAAGGGCGGCCACAGCCGCGTCCGCGATGGCGGGATGAAGGCGCAGCGCCTGCTCTATCGTTTCCGGCAAGAGCTTGAAGCCGCCGCGCATGATGGCGCCGTCCGCCCGCCCCCGATGGAACAGAAAGCCATCGGCGTCGATGACCGCCAGGTCGGAGGTCGTGATCCAGTCGGGGCCCATGCGGGGCGATACCACTTGCAGCAGGCCCTCCGCTCCGGGCGGAAGGGGGGCGCCGGTCCCGGGCTCCACCACCCGCAGGCGCGCGCCACCGATGGCTTGGCCGACGCTGCCGAATTTTTCCCGGCCCCAGCGGCCGTGCAGGGCCGGCGTCATCGCCGCCACCGGGCCGCCGAACTCCGTGGCGCCGTAGGACAACAGGATGGGGATGCCGTACTTGTCCTCGAACGCGTGGTGAACGGCGGGGTCCAGCGGCGCGGCGCCCGTTCCCAATCCCTTCAGGCTGGCCAGGTCTTCCTTGGGGATGTCGGCATCCAGAACCATACGCACACAAGCAGCCGGCATCCCGGCCTGGGGAGGGCGATAGGTCACGACATAGTCGCGCCACGCCTGGACCGAGAACCGCTCCAAAAGTACGACGCGCTGCCCATGAAGCAACGGGGGCAAGGTCGAGTAGATGCCGGAGATGTTGCCGATCGGAAAGAACAGCAGGGCCGGGGGCAGAGCGGATACCGCCGCCGGCGCCACCGCCGCGAGCGCGCTGCGGCCCACGATATGGTCGGCGATCATGGCATGGGTTGCGGCGAACGGCTTCGGTGGTCCAGTCGTGCCGCTGGTCAGGATCTCGATCTCCGCTTCGTCCGGCGCGGGCCCGGTGGCGGCCCCCAAAGCCGCCGGCAGAACCAGGACTGGCGCCGCGAGCGTGTCGATGGCGATCAGGCCGATACCGGCGGCGCGTAGAGGGGCCGTGACCTCCTCCGTGACATCCATGCTGTCCAGCACGGCGAAGGCAGACGCCCCGCGCAGGACATCCCGGACAATGCCGGCCGGCGATTGGAAGGCGTAGCTCATGCGTATGGTGCGGCCCTGGCGCAGCAGCGCCAGCAGCGCCGCCAGCGAAGAGGGCCGGTTGCGGGGAACGAAGGCGACGGTGGCGTCGGCGCCGCCCGCAACCGTCAACGCGTCCAGCTGATCGGCGAAGGTGCTAATCTCGCTCCAGCTGGTCCAGGCATCACCGAATTCGATGGCCGGGCCGGTATGGCGGCGCAGGGCGTCGGCGACCCTTTCCCCCAGGGTCGTCATCGTCTCAATCCTTGAACCAGGTTTTCACTTCGCGCCGTAACAGCTTGCCGAGTTCGTTATAGGGGAGGGCGTCGACGAACAGGATGCGCTCCGGCACACGGGAGGATCGCAGGCGACTGCGGATCAGGTCGCGCAGTTCGGTGTCGCTGGGCGCCGCCTTGTCACCCCGAACGATCACCGCCAGACCCACGGCTTCTCCCCACTCGACCGATGGGATGGCCACGGCGCAGGCGTCGGCTAGGGCGGGATGGGTCAGCAGCACATCCTCAATCTCGCCTGGCGACATGTTCTCCCCACCCCGGACGATGACGTCGTCGGCCCGGCCGGATAGGAAGAGATAGCCGTCACTGTCCAGCCAGCCGGCGTCCCGTGTGGGGAACCAGCCTTGGGCGTCCAGGGCGGACCGCTCGCGATATTCACCGGAGACCTGGTCGCCGCGGACATAGATTTCGCCCCGCTCGCCGGTGGGCAGGACGCGGCCATCCTCATCCCGGATTTCGATCTCGACCGTCGGTAGGGGGCGACCGACCGACCCCAGCCGGGCACGTGTCGCCGGGTCGGTGGACGCATGCGCCGCGCGATGCTCCTCCGGCCCCAGGATGGCGATGGTGGAGCTGGTTTCCGTCAGCCCGTAGGCATTGGTGAACCCGGTTCCCGGGAACAGGTCCAGTGCCCGATGAATGAGTTCCAGCGGCATGCGTCCACCACCGTAGGCGATGGCTTTCAGGGCCGGGATCGGGGCGTCCGGCGTCTTGTCCAGATGCTCGATGATGCGGGCCAGCATGGTTGGCACCACGAAGGCGTTGGTCGCCCCCTCCTTGGCCGCCAGCGCCAGCCAGGCCGCCGGTTCGAAGGTGGGCAGCAGCAGGATGCGCCGCTGGGCGTAGATGGAACTGAGCAGGGCGGCGATGCCGGCGATGTGATAGGGCGGCACGCTGACCAGCGCCGCCTCCGCCTCATCGGCGGACGCGAACTCCACCGTTCCCAGGATATAGGACAGCAGATTGGAATGGCGCAGGATCGCGGCCTTGGGGGCCGCTGTGGTTCCGCTGGTGAACAGCTGGATGGCGATCGTTTCGCCGTCGGATTCCTTGTGATCTTTCGCCGGGGCTCCCCGTCCCTCCGCCTCCCGGACGAACGCGTCGCGGCTTTGCGGCAGGAGGCCTTCCTGGGTCCAGGCCCCGGCCGCCCGCGCCACATCGCCGATCAGCAGCGCTGGGGCGATGCGGTCGATCAGGGGACCGAGGCCGGCATCCGCCAGGCGATAGTTCAGCGGCACGTAGGGAACTCCGGCGATGGCCGCGCCAAACAGGGCTATGGCGGCGGCCTCGCTGCTTTCATCCAGCAGCGCGACATGACGGGCGCCGCTGTCCCGGATCAGGCTGGCCGCCCCCCGGGCGGCGGCCAGCAGGGCGCCGTATGTCCAGCGCCGCCCGCCGCAGACCAGGCCGACGCGATCTTCCGCCGCGTCCGCGGCCATCTGCAGGATGATTGAGATGTTCATGGGCCACGTCCCTTCAGTCGGACGCGGGCAGGGGCTTGGCGTCCTTCAAGGTCAGGGGTGCCCCGTCGATGCTGAGTGAGCCTTTGCCCGGCTTCACGCAGAGAAGTTCGAATGTGGCGCCGGCATCCACGTACCGCTTCCCCATCACTGTACCGGCGGCATGCGCCGGATCGATGGGGTCGGGCTCGGGCGGCCTGTCCACCGCCATGGGCAGGCCACCGCATTCGACCGTGCCTTGGCCGCATTTGATGACCATCACCTCGGTATCGCAGGTGGCGCTTTTCAGTTTCATGCCAGGTTTCATGTCGCCTCGTTCCGTCGGTTCGTAGCCGTCGGCTCGTTTCGGTTGGGGGCGGTCAGGCGATGGCGCCCGACGCCTTCAGTGTTTCGATCTCATCCCACTCCATGCCGATCTCCATCAGCACGGTCTCGGTGTGTTCCGACGCCTCGGGGGCGCGGGTGCTGGTCACCGGCGCGCCGTTGAACTGCACGGGGCCGCGCACCAGCCTTAGGGGTTTGCCGCCGTCGGCCGCCTCCACCTCGAACAGCATATCGTTGGCTAGCGCCTGTTCGTCGGTCGTGAGGTCCAGCAGGCTTTGGATCGGAGCCCATTGGCCGGAGAAGGTCCTCAGATGCTGGCGCCAATAGTCGAAAGGCCGGGAGGCGAATGCCTCCACCAGGATGGCGCTGGCCGGTTCCCAGTTCTGCATCAGGGCGCGGGCTTCGGAAAAGCGGGGGTCCTCGGCCAGTTCCGGCCGGCCGATGTGGGTGAACAGGCTGCGGATGTGCGGGCCCGGCTGCAGGGTGCAAAGATTGATGGTGCCGCCGTCGGCCGTACGGAAGTTGCCCATGAAGGGGTTGCCGGCATTGCCACCGGACCGGGGCATGCGGTTGCGCATGACGGTGCCTGTTTCCAGGTAATTGTCGATGGCGGAACCGGACGCCCACCAGGCGGTGCTGAGCAGCGAGACGTCGATTTCGATCGCCTCGCCCGTGCGGACGCGGTGGAACAGGGCGGCGGCGATGCCGCCCGCGATGTTCATGCCGCCGATGCTGTCGCCGAACGCCGGAATGCCCTGCGCCAGGGGCCCCTCAAGCTCGGCCGGGGACATGTTGTGGGCGATGCCGCTGCGCGACCAGAAGGCCGTGCCGTCAAAGCCGCCGACCTCGCGTTCGGGACCCTTGTCGCCGAAGGCGCTGCCCCGGGCGTAGATGATGTTCGGGTTCACGGCGCGGATATGCGCGACGTCGATCTTCAGTTTCGCGCGCGCGCCGGGCAGGTAGTTGGTGAGGAAGACATCGGCCGACTTCGCCAGCTCATAGATCACCCGCTGCCCTTCGGGCGTGGCGATGTCGACCCCGACGCTGCGCTTGCCCCGGTTGGGATGTTCCATCAGCGCGTTGCGCTTCGGGTCGATCTTGATGCCGCCCAGGTTGATGAAGCCGCGCTGGGCGTCGCCGCGCGATGGATGCTCGATCTTGATCACGTCGGCACCCCAGTCGGCCAGAATGGCGCCGGCGGCCGGAACGAAGGTGTACTGCGCCACCTCCAGCACCCTGATCCCCTTCATCACCTGTGTCATCGGTGTTTACTTCCCGTATTCCGTTGAACATCGCGGACTTTCGCCGCTTGCCGTCGCCAAACTGTTGAAAAATGGTCGTGCCGCTTGTTGCTTGGCAAGCGCAATGGCGTCCAAGGGGGCGGTATCGCCTGACCTAACGCCACGGCGATATTCGGCTTCTATTGGCGTTGGCATGTTGAGTGCGTGGATCGAACAAGGGAATGCTGCATACGACACGATGGCGCCCAGGGCTGATTATGGCTGTGCGCCTTTTCCCGCTTTCCCGCGCGAGGCCAGAATGAAAATAGATCCTTCCGTTTCGGCGATCGTCACCGGCGGCGCGTCCGGCCTGGGCCTCGCGACTGTCAGGGCGTTGCGTGACGCGGGCGCCCGCGTCGCCATCTTCGACATGAACGAGGAGACGGGCCGGCAGGCGGCGGAAGCGACGGGCGCCGCCTTCGTGAAATGCGACGTGTCGACGGATGACTCGGTCGACGCCGCCTTCGCCACGGCACGTGCCGTCAACGGACAGGAGCGTGTTCTGGTCTGCTGCGCCGGGGGCGGCAATGCCATTCCCACCGTGCGCCGGGACAAGGCGACGGGAGAGATCAGGATGTTCCCGTCGGATCAGTTCGAACGGGTCCTGAAGCTCAACACGGTGGGTACCTTCCGCTGTGTCACCCGCGCGGCGGCGGGCATGATGACCCTGGATCCGGTGGACGGGGAACGGGGGGTGCTGATCAACACGGCCTCCGCCGCGGCGACGGAAGGGCAGATGGGGCAGGCCGCCTACTCCGCCGCCAAGGCCGGCATCGTCGGCATGACCCTGACCATCGCCCGCGACCTGGCGCGCGAGGCTATCCGCGTCTGCACCATACAGCCGGGTATTTTCGACACCCCGGCCATGGCGCGGGTCCCCGCCGAGATGAAGCAGGCCCTGGGAGCCATGGTGCCCTTTCCCCCCCGGCTGGGGGCGGCGGAGGAATATGCCGGCTTGGCGCTGGAGATCGTCCGCAACGGCTATCTCAACGGCACCACCATCCGCCTGGATGGCGCGATCCGGATGCAGCCCCGCTGACTGTCACGCTGATGGATGCGCTCATGTCTCGGACAGGTCGTCGGGGTGCAGCGGTCCTGTCGGCCAGGTGTCCGCGACATTGTGGGCGATCTTGCCCAACAGTACGCTCAACTGCGCCAGTTCCGCATCGCTCAGGCCGGCGAAGGTCTCGTATTCCAGGCGTTCGGCCACCGTGCCCAAATGGTCGAGCAGGGGCCGGGTTCCTTCCGTGATCTCCACATTGTAGGCTCGGCGGTCATCGTTGCGGGGGGTGCGCCTCAGCATGCCTTCCTGGCATAGCTTGTCGATGAGGCGGCCGGCCGATGCCTCGGTGATCTCCAGCGCCTCCGCGATGGTCCGCTGGGTCATCCCGGGAAAGCGGGCGACGGCGGCGATCAACGTCCATTGCGACCGGGTCACGCCCAGGTCGGCCACCCGCTGGTCGAAGCGCTTTTTCAACGTCCGCGCCATCACGATGATTTTGATCGAGAGATCGCGCCGAATGCCGAAGCCGCGTCCCGGAAACGGTTCATTGCTCATGCCTGTCCCTCCTCGGGCCACCATAGCGTTCGGGGGCGCAAAAGGAAGGGAATGCCGACGGGACAGGGATTAAAGCCGCTCGATGATGATGGCCGGGGCCATGCCGCCGGCCGCGCACATGGTGATCAGGCCATAGCGGCCGCGCATGCGCTCCAGCTCGTCCAGTGCCGTGCCGATGAGGATGGCCCCGGTGGCGCCCACGGGATGGCCCAGGGCGATGGCGCCGCCATTGGGGTTGACCTTGGCGCGGTCAAGGTCCAGGTCGCGGATGAATTTCTCCACCACCACGGCGAAGGCCTCATTCACCTCCCAATGATCGATGTCTTCGATCGCGAGGCCGGCCTTGGCCAGTACCTTGCGCGCGGCGGGGACCGGTGCTGTCAGCATCAGGGTGGGGCAGTCGCCGACATTGGCCATGGCCACGACGCGGGCACGGGGCTTCAAGCCGGATTTGCGCACCTGGGCCTCTGACGCCAGCAACAGGGCGGCGGCGCCGTCGACCACGCCGGACGAGGTGCCGGCGTGATGCAGCGGCGCGATGGCGACATCGGGGTATTTCAGGTTGATCAGCTGGCGGAAGGTGGTGCCGTCCGCCCGTCCCGGCATGTCGGCCACCGCCGCGAAGGCTGGGGCCAGCGTTGCCAGCTGCTCCACCGTCGTGCCTGGGCGCGGATATTCCTCACGTTCCAGGATCACCTGGCCCTCGTCACCGATGACGGCGACGGTCGACTTGGCGAAGCGCCCTTCCGCCATGGCGACGCCGGCCCGGCGCTGGCTTTCGGCGCCGTAGGCGTCCAGCGCTTCCCGGCCGATGCCGGCCAAGGCGGCGATGGCGTCCGCGCAGACCCCCTGGTTCGATTGGGGGTGCTTCGCGGCGAGGCGCGCATTGCCGCTGCCCAGGCCGCCGGGCGACTTGACGCCCGCCGTGCGCAGTTCCTGTCCGTATTGGTTGATGTAGGACATCATCTCCGTACCACCGGCGATCAGCAGATCCTCCATCCCCGACATGATCTGGCCGGCGGCGAAATTGGTCGCCGTCAGGCCGCTGCCGCAGAAACGATCCAGGGTCACGCCGCTGACACGCGGGTCGAAGCCGGCATCCAAGGCCGCCATGCGCCCCATGTCGCCGCCTTGTAGGCCCAACTGGGCGCTGGTGCCCCAGATCACGTCGTCCACGCCCGCGGGATCCAGGTCGTTGCGCACCCGCAGCGCGCTCAGGACGGTGGCGGCCAGGTGCTGGGGATGCAGGTGGGACAGCGCGCCCTTGCCCATCTTGCCGATACCCCGCGGTGTGCGCACGGCGTCGATGATGAATGCGTCGGCCATGATGCGATCTCCCCGATTTTTGTGTTTCCAGGGTCCGGATATGGCACGGCGGCCTGGGATTCGCCACACGGACCCGTATCGCCCAGGCGATTGATTCCTGGCGCTTTCCTGGACGTCATGGCGGGGCGCGACCCCCGCGCTAGATTGGGTCGCGGGACATGCGGAATGGACGGGGGATGGCGTGGCGGCGGGGACTGGGGGGACGGGGGATGGTGGTGGGATCCTGGCGCCTTTACGGGCGCCTTTGTTCCGCCGGGTATGGTTGGCCAGCCTGCTCTCCAACTTCGGACAACTTATCCTCGGTGTCGGCGCGGCGTGGGAGATGACGCGGCTCAGCACCTCGGCCGGAATGGTGGCCCTGGTCCAATCCGCCCTGATGCTGCCGATGATGCTGATCGCGGTGCCCGCCGGCGCCATCGCCGACATGTTCAATCGCCGGCGCGTGGCCCTGACGGGCTTGGGTTTCGCCGTCTGCGCTTCCGGAACCCTGACCCTTCTGGCGACGCTGGGGCTGACGAGCCCCATGATCCTGCTGCTTTTCTGCGGCCTGATCGGCGCCGGGGTGGCCTTTTATGTTCCGGCTTGGCAGGCGACGCTACCGGAACTGGTGGATGCCGCACGGCTGCCGGCGGCGATCGCGCTGGGCACCATCAGCTACAACATCGCCCGCAGCATCGGTCCGGCCATCGGCGGCATTGTCGTCCTGGCCCTGGGCGCGAAGGCCGCCTTCGGACTCAACATGGTCTGCTATGTGCCGCTGTTCCTCGCCTTCTATTTTTGGCGACGGCCGGCCATAGCGTCGCCGTTGCCACCGGAACGTATCGACCGTGCCATCATCTCGGGCTTTCGCTACACCGTGCATTCCCATGCGCTGCGCCTGGTCTATGGCCGCGCCTTCCTTTTCGGGTTTTCCAGCGCGTCGTCGGCGGCGCTGGCGCCCCTGATCGCGCGCGACCTGCTGGGCGGCGACGCGGCATCGTTCGGCCTGTTGCTGGGCGCCAGTGGCTGCGGCGCCGTCGTCGGCGCCTTGCTGGTCGGCCGGGTGGCGGCCCGGCATGAGATCGAAACGACGGTGCGCATCTGCGCTTTGCTGACGACTGGCGCGTTGGTGGAGATCGGGCTCAGTCGGGGCTTGGCCCTTTCCTGCCTCGGGCTTTTCATCATAGGCGCCGCCAGTATCCTGACCATCGCGCTTCTGAACGTCACGGCACAGTTCGCGTCGCCGCGCTGGGTGGCGGCGCGGGCCCTGTCCCTGTTCCAATGCGCGCTGACCGGTGGCATCACTCTGGGTGCAGGGATCTGGGGTGCTGTGGCATCCCGAGCGGGTGTCGACATCGCCCTGTTCGCCTCCGCCGCCGTCATGCTGGCGACGCCGCTGGTCGGCCTGGTGTTCCCCCTGGTCCGTAACGCTTATGCCGACCTGTCGCCGGCGGCGATACGGAACGAGCCGGAACTGGCGTTGGAGTTGGCGCTGCGGTCCGGGCCCCTGGTAGTGGAAATCGACTATCGCGTCAGCCCAGACCGGGCGGTGGATTTTTACGCGGCCATGCTGAAGGTGGAGGGGACGCGGCTGCGCAACGGTGGCTTCGGCTGGTCCCTGGCGCGCGACATCGGCAACGCTGAACTGTGGACCGAACGATATCACTGTCCGACATGGGGGGATTATCTGCGCATGCGGGCGCGGTTCACTCAGGCCGACCTGGCCACACAGCGGGAGGCGGACGCCTTCAACCTGCCCATGGAACGGTCCCGCGTTCGCCGCCGGCTTGAGCAGCCCTTCGGCTCTGTCCGTCCGCGCGCGCCCTCGGACGTGGCGGCGGGCGCGCCTCCCATTGTTTGACCCGCCCGGGACGCCCCCCCATGGCCCTCATTCCGTCTGGCGCAGGCCCGTGGCGTGCAGGGCCGCGACATAGCCCCAGGTGAAGGACGGGCCGATGCTGGACCCGGCGCCTGGATAGGCCCGGCCCATGACCGAAGCCGTGGACACCCCCGTCGCGTACAGACCCGGAATGATGGTGCCGTCCGGCCGCAGGACGCGCGCGTTGCTGTCGGTGACGACGCCGCCATAGGTGCCAACATCGCCGGGCACGACGGGCACGGCATAGAACGGGGCGACGTCGATGCGGCCCAGTGATTTGGATGGCTTGTGGAAGGGATCCCCCAGCCAGTCGTCGTAGGCACGCTCGCCCCGATGGAAATCCTCATCCCGCCCTTGGTCGACGAAGCCGTTGAAGCGGCGGATGGTGGCGGCCAGCGCGGCGGGTGCCACTCCGATCTGGATGGCCAGCGCCTCGACGCTGTCGGCGCGGCGCAGATATCCCTTCTCGATCCAGGCGTCGGGCTTCTTGCGGCCGGGCATGGTGCCGGCCAGCATGTAGTTCGCGATATATTGGCTGTCGAAGATGGCCCAGCTGGGCACGGCCGGCACCTGCCGGTGGCGTTCCAGCATGGCCTTGCAATAGGCCATGTAGGATCCGCCCTCGTTCTGGTAACGCTGGCCCGACTGGTCCACCAGGATGGCATGGGGCTTGCCGGTCAGGCTCTGGGCCGGGGGCTTGATATCGGCCCGTTCCTGCCCCGGGGGGATGGTGCTCTGATAACCCACCATTTCCTCCATCTGCGCCACCGCGGCGCCCATACGCATCATCTCCTGGATCATCTCGCCCGTGTCGCTTTCGATGACGTTGCTCCACTCCGCCCGCGTGCCGGGCTGGTATCGGTCCCGCATGTCCTGGTTGCGGGCGAAGCCGCCAGCGTTGACCAGGACACCCAGCCGCGCGCCAATGCGCCACTCCATACCGTCCTTCCTGGTGACGGCCCCAGTCACCCTGCCGTCCTGCGTGAGCAGGGAGAGGGCGGGGGATTCCGTGCGGATCGCCACGCCGGCCCGAAGCGCCGCCTGCAGCATCCGGCCCTGCAGCGCGGCGCCGGCGGAAACATAGCTTTTGCCGGTCAGCTTGGCCTTGAGCGCGCGCAGGGCGATCCGTCCCAGGATCCGGCGGGATGCCCAGCTGCGGCGCATGTAAGGGATCAGGAAGGCTTCTTCCAGCGTCGCCGGCACCGGCATGAAGCCTGGCCTCATCTTGGCCTTCCAAGGGCCCAGTTCGTTGATGTCGAACAGGTCGGCGATCACGGTCCGGCCCGGTTTCAGGCCGCCTGGACGCTCGTCATAATAGTCCGGCCAGTACTTGGCCCGGTTCAGGCGAACACCCTGCCGCAGCAGGAAATCCACCATGCGGGGGGCTTGCCGCACATAAGTTTCCCGGCGCGCGCGCGACGCCCCGGGCGCATCGGCCGCATCGCCGACGACGTGATCGAGGTAGGTCATCGCCTTCTCGGCGCTGTCCTCGATGCCGTCCCGTTTCAGGAAGACATTGTTGGGAATCCACATGACCCCGCCCGACTTGGCGGTCGTGCCGCCCACGAGGCTGGATTTTTCGATGATCAGCACCGACTTGCCGGCGTCGCGCATGACCAGTGCCGCGCACATCGAGCCTCCGCCGCTGCCGATGATGAGGAAATCCACGATTTCATCGAATTCGGTAGTCATGAAGATCCCTTCCCCCACGGTCGACGCGGGCCATGTTTTCGGGATCGTTCCGCTGGCGCAATTGGGAAGCAGGGCGAAGACGGCGCCTGCCCGCTCATATCGCCCGGGCGTCGTTCCGCGCCAGGAGGCCAGGCCGGACTTCCAACAGGGCTGGGGCGGGAATAGGCTCGTGCGGATGAGGGAACCCAACCTGCTGGACGTTGCCGAATTCTCCGCGCTCGGTGCGGCGCCGTGCCGGGTGGTGCCGGCGGCGGACTATCGGCGTGGCCCTGTTCCTCTTCAATCCGTGGTCATCGGGGTGGACGGGGCGGGCGCCCTTCCCGCCGTCAATCCCGCCGATTTCGATGTGCTGCTGACCACGGCGCCGGAGCCGCCCGCGCCGTGGGTGGGTGTGGCCTCCGTCACCGCCGCCCAGAACCTGGCCGATCGGGTCGGGAGGTGGCCCTTCGCCGCGACCATCGGGTGCCAGGTGTTGCGGACGGTGGAACGGTTGCCCTTCAACGACGCGCTCCTGGTGGAATCCCTGGCGTACTCGACCTTGCTGGGCGGCCGTGAGTTCGCGGACTGGTTGGCCCGGCGCCCCCCGCAGGCCCCCCTGACCCCTGTGGATGATCCCATCCGGGTCGAGAGGGATGGCGAGACGCTGATCCTGACCCTGGCCGATACGCCGCGCCGCAACGCCATGACCGCCGTGATGCGGGACGCGCTCTATACCGCGCTGGCCAACGCGCTGGAGGACCCCGGCTTGCCGAACGTGGTCCTACGGGCGGACGGCCGCTGTTTTTCCACGGGCGGCAGCCTGGCCGAGTTCGGCACCACCCGGGATCTGGCCGCCGCCCACATCATCCGGTCGCTGCACGCCAACGCCCGGCTTTGCCATGCCTTAGGCGGCCGGCTGGAAGTGGTGTTCCATGGCGCCTGCGTCGGATCAGGGCTTGAAGTGCCCGCCGCCGCCGCACGCCGGTCGGCCCGGTGCGGTGCCTTCTTTCAGTTGCCCGAATTGTCCATGGGCCTCATCCCTGGCGCTGGCGGCACCGTCACCGTCAGCCGGGCTATCGGCCGACATCGCGCCGTCTGGATGTTCCTGTCAGGCGCGCGCCTTACCGTGGGACGGGCCCTGTCCTGGGGCCTGGTCCATCGGGTTTTGCCCTCATGATGCCGATCCTGCGCTCCGTTTTGGCGGAACTGACGGGCCAGCTGGCGCAGGCGGGCGGACCTACGATAGAGCCGGACCAGCTGCTGCGCCGGGACGTGTGCCTGGGCTTGGGCCTGCCGGGGCGCTGGTCGCCCAACCGCCGCTGCCGGCTGGTCGCGACCCGGGACGGTTGGCTGGCGGTCAACCTCGCCCGAGCGGCGGACGTTGACACGGTGCCGGCCTGGCTTGAGACGGTGCCGGATATGGACCCCTGGACCGCCGTTGACAGCGTACTGCCCACCCGGGCGACGACGGACCTGTTGGCGCGGGCCATCCTGCTGCACCTGCCGGTCACGCGGGTGGGGGAGGCGATGGCCGATTGGCCAGTGTTGCGCCACGCGCGGCCAAGGGCAGCGGGCACTTTTAAGGTTGTCGACCTGTCCGCGCTCTGGGCCGGGCCGCTTGCCGGCGGCTTGCTGGCGGCGGCAGGGGCCGATGTCGTGAAGGTGGAGAGCTCCGCCCGACCGGATCCGACATCCCAGCGAACCCCGGTGCTGGACCGCTGGCTCAATGGCGGCAAGCGGCGGGTGCACCTCGCCCTGGCCAGCCGGGCGGTGCAGGGCCTGATCGACGAGGCCGACGTCCTGATCACCGCCGGACGCCCCCACGCCTTGGCCCGCGCGGGCCTGACGCCCGAACGGCTGTTCTCCGCCAATCCCGGCCTGCTGTGGATCGCCATCACGGCCCATGGCTGGATGGGTGACGCGGGTTTGCGTGTCGGCTTCGGGGACGATTGCGCCGCCGCCGGCGGGTTGCTGGGATGGGACGACGGGGCGCCCCGCTTCCTGGGGGATGCATTGGCCGATCCCTGCACCGGTCTGATCGCGGCGGTCGTAGCGCTGGAGGCACGGCGGGCGGGGCAGGGCGGGCTGCTGGATGTGTCTCTGGGCGGATCCGCCGCCTGGATCGCTGGTCGGCTGGCGGAGCGGGAGCCGTGACCCGGGTCGATCTGGTCATCCGCAACGTCGTTGATATTGACGGCCAAGGCATCACGGTCGCGATCCATGACGGTCGCGTCCTGGCCTGGGGCGGTGAACGGGGCTGGACGGGACCTGAGCTGGACGGCGGTGGCGGCATTGTGCTGCCGGGCTTCCACGATCATCATCTGCACCTGCTGGCGACGGCCGCGCGACTGGCCTCCGTCGACCTGTCGGCTTGCGTGGACGAAGCATCCGTGGTGTCGTCGCTGCGACAGGCGGCGGCGTTTACGGCGCCGGGAGGCTGGATTCGCGCCATTGGCTATGATGAGCGGTCGGCGGGCTTGCCCGACGCCGCCCGCCTGTCGGTCTGGGTGCCGCATCATGCGGTTCGCGTGCAGGACAGGACGGGTGCCTTGTGGGTTCTGAACCAGCTGGCGCTTGACCGGCTGGGGCCGGCGCCTTTTCCGTCTGGGGTTGAACGGTTGCCGGACGGCGGCCTGTCGGGCCGTATCTGGCGCGAGGATGCTTGGCTGCGCGACAGGTTGGGTGCCCAACTGCCGAACCTGACGCCTTTGGGGGCCGCGATGCTCCGATGTGGCATCACCGGCGTCACCGATGCCGGCGCCGGCAATGGCTGGGCCGAGGCCGCCGTGCTGGCCGCGGCGCGGGCGCGGGGGGAAATGCCGCAACGCCTGGTGCTGATGGGCCGCCCGGATTTGCCGCCGGGCGCCGGCTATGAGGTCGGCCCGGTGAAGATACTCTATGATGACCGGAACCTGCCGCCGGTCGAGGAGGTGGCGGGCGTTATCGGGACGGCCAGGCAACTGGGCCGTTCCGTCGCGGCCCACTGTGTCACGGTGGCCGAATTGGCCATTTATCTTGCTGCCCTTGATGCCGCCGGCGGAGCCCGACGGGGCGACCGCATCGAACATGGCGCCCTCATCCCCGAGGGGCTGCTGCCGGACATCGCCGACCGGGGCCTGACCATCGTCACGCAACCGGCGTTCATCCATGATCGGGGCGACCGCTATCTTCGCGAGGTCGAGGCCGATGAACGGGGCGATCTCTACCGGTTGGCCAGCCTCTTTCGCCATGGCGTGCGGATGGCGGGAGGATCCGATGCGCCTTATGGGGCTTTCGATCCCTTGGTCGCCATTCGGGCGGCTATGACCCGATGCACGAGCGGCGGCATGGTTCTCGGCGGCGCGGAGCGTGTGGACCTGCGGCGGGCGCTGGGCCTGTACCTTGGGCGCGCCGATGATCCCTCAACGCCGCGCTGGCGGTTGATGCCGGGCGACCCCGCTGACATCTGCCTGCTGGCGGGTGCGGAAAGTCCAGACCGGATGGCGGTGACGGCGACGTTGATCGACGGCGATGTCCGGTGGATGCGGGGTGGTCCATCGCACGCGCGATAGCGCGACCGCGCATGCTGGGACGGCCTTGGCATCGCGGCACCCCTCCCCTAGGAATGGGCCAAGGCCGCACACCGGCGAACAGGGGGAGGGACAGGTGATCAAGACGCGTCTGACGGAACTTCTGGGCGTGGAACGCCCCATCGTTCAGGGCGGCATGCAGGGCGTCGGTGTGGCCGAACTGGCCTCCGCCGTCTCCAACGCCGGTGGCTTCGGCATTCTGACGGCGCTGACGCAACCGTCACCGCAGGCCCTGGCGGCCGAGATCGCCCGTTGCCGGACAATGACCGACAAGCCCTTTGGTGTGAACATTACGGTGTTTCCCACCACCAGGTCGCCGGACTACAAGGCCTACGCCCAGGCCATCATCGACAGCGGCATCGCCATCGTCGAGACCGCTGGCACGCCCGCGGTGGCGGAGATATGGGAGATGTTCAGGGCCCATGGCATCAGGATCATCCACAAGTGCACCTCCGTTCGCCATGCCCTGTCGGCGGAACGCAAGGGGGTGGACGCCGTGTCCATCGACGGTTTCGAATGTGCCGGCCACCCGGGGGAGGATGACATTCCGGGCCTGATCCTGATCCCCGCCGCGGCGGACCAGGTGAAGGTCCCTCTTGTCGCCTCCGGTGGCTTTGGCGATGGACGCGGCCTGGTCGCGGCCCTGGCACTGGGGGCGGAAGGGATCAACATGGGGACCCGCTTCTGCGCCACGGTTGAGGCGCCGATCCACCCCAATGTCAAACAGGCCTACCTGGACAATGACGAGCGTGGAACCAACCTGATTTTCCGGAAGCTCCGTAACACCGCCCGTGTGGGCAAGAGCGCCGTTTCGGACGAGGTCGTCCGCCGCTTGGCCGAGCCGGACGCGACGTTCGAGGTTGTCGCCGACCTGGTCAGCGGCGCCAAGGGGCGCGAGCTGCTGGAAAGCGGCGACCTCTCCCGGGGAATCTTCTGGGCTGGCATGGTGCAAGGCCTGATCCACGACATCCCCACGGTGAAGGAACTCATGGACCGGATAATTGCGGACGCGGAGGCGATCATCGGTGGCCGATTAGCCGGCTATCAAGTTGCGTGATGACTTGAGCGACAGCAAATGACGGCTATTGGGCGCTGGATTTTGTGGATCAGCGTATGCACACGACACTGTGCCACCTCGGGTTGGTCTGCAAGATGTAAAATGTGTGGGCTGGATGGCGAAGGGCATCAAGTGAACCGCCCCGAGTCCTTGGTCAAATCGGCAAACCAAGCGCCAGCTCAACAAGCTCAAACTCGTCAAACGCCAGATGTATGGCCGTGGGAAAATTGACCTGCTCCAGGCCTGCGTCGTCAGCGTTGGACGATCTGACCATCACCAAGTTTGCGTCAAAGCCCAGTTTGGATGCTGATCAGCGCGGTATCCAGTTGATTTTATTGAGGTCGGCAGGATCATTTGATCTTGCCGATTTATACCAACCATCGGGCTGATTTTCTGATTCACCAGGGCAAGCACAGAGGAGGCTTGCGATGGGTTCGGCAGTCGCGGTTCGTTCGGATTATTCAGCAGCGGCTCTGCGCCAATTGGCCCGCCGGTGCGGCGATGCCGATCAGGTTCGGCGGTTGTTGGCCTTGGCGCAGATCCTCGACGGTCGGAGCCGGTGTGAAGCGGCCAGGACGGCTGGTGTGACGCTGCAGATCGTGCGGGACCGGGTCCTTCGTTTCAATGCGGGTGGCCCGGATGGCTTAGCAACGCGCAAGGCGCCCGGCAAGGCATCGCTGCTGAACGATACGCACCGCGCGCGCTTGGCCGCAGCCGTCGAGGCCGGGCCCATTCCGGCCGTACACGGCGTCGTTCGCTGGCGGCTTGTCGACCTGGCCCAGTTGTTGTGGGACGAGTTCGGCGTGTCGGTGACGCGCTTCACCCTTGGCCGCGAATTGCGCGCGTTGGGCTATCGCAAGCTCTCGGCCCGGCCGCGCCATCGCGGTCAGAAGCCCGAAGACATCACGGATTTTAAAAAGCCTTCGCAACCCGACTGGCGGGCATCCGGCGCCACTTCCCGCCGGGAACGCCGATAGAAGTGTGGTGGCAGAACGAGGCCCGGATCGGCCAGCAGACCGAACTCACCCGGCGCTGGGCCAGGATTGGCACCAGGCCATCAGCCCCGAAGGATCAGCGCCGGGCCTCGGCTTGGATCTTCGGTGCGATCTGCCCCGCCGAGGGCAAAGGGGCTGGTATCGTCATGCCCCGCTGCAACAGCGCCGCGATGAACCGCCATCTCCAGGAAATCGCCGTCCACGTCGCGCCCGGCGCGCAGGCCGTCCTCATCCTTGATCAGGCGGGGTGGCATCACTCGGCCGAACTCATCGTCCCGGACAACATCACGCTCATGCCTTTGCCGCCCCGTTGCCCGGAACTTAACCCCGTCGAAAACCTCTGGCAGTTCATGCGCGACAACTGGCTCTCAAATCGCATCTTCCAGAACTATGACGACATCGTCGACCACTGCTGCCACGCATGGAACAAACTCGTCGAACAGCCTTACCGCATCATGTCCATTGGACTGCGGCAGTGGCACATGGGTCATAGTCAGCGCTCTTTGGTATAAGTCATCTAGACTGGATAATTCGCCGTGCGCCTTTCCGCAGTGGCCTCGGCGCGGTAAGTAATATTTATGATAAGATCGAGGTAATATTCGAGAAGATATTTTCTATAGCGAATTTACGGGACGTAAGTGAGGCACTTTTACGTTATCACGACGGGAACGCCTATTCCCGCCATCTGGCGGGGCGCCTCTATTCCGTCATCGTGCATGGCGATGGGGAGGGGGCGGAGAACGTGCGGCGCAGCCTGTCGGACTGGGCTGCGTTTCATGCACCTGGTGCCGGCGGGTTCCCTGGCGGAAGTGGACCGCTACGAGCGGTGCACCGATCACCGATTACCCGTCCGGATGATTTCCATGGCCAACTGATCGAGGGGAAGGATCTTGTCGGCCGCGCCCAGTGCGATGGCTTCCCTCGGCATGCCGAAGACGACGGAGGTGGCCTCGTCCTGGGCGATGGTCTGGGCACCGGCCCCCTTCATTTCCAACAACCCGCGTGCGCCGTCGTCGCCCATACCGGTCATGAGGATGCCGACGGCGTTCGGGCCGACATGGGTCGCTGCGGACCGGAACAGCACGTCGACGGATGGACGGTGGCGCGATACCAGGGGACCGTCCCTGACCGCGACGTAATACCGCGCGCCACTGCGCTGTAGCAGCATGTGGCGGTTCCCGGGCGCGATCAGCACGCGCCCACGCATCACCGTGTCCCCGTCCTCCGCTTCCTTCACCTCCATCTCGCATAGGCCGTTGAGCCGCCGGGCGAACGCCTCGGTGAACTTTTCTGGCATGTGTTGAACCACCACGATGCCGGGGCTGGCCGCCGGCAGCCTCTCCAGCACCACCCTCAGGGATTCCGTGCCCCCCGTCGATGCGCCGATGCAGACCACGGTTTCCGTGGTCCGGGCCATGGCATGGTGGCGGGCTACCGGGGGTGGCAGGACGACATCGGCCGTCAGCTTCCGCTCCGGCTCACGCACCCGCAGGGCGGCGGGGACGTGCTTCAGCCGGGCCCGGGCCGCCGCCTTCACGACATCACAGATGTGGATCTTCGCTTCTTGCAGGAACTCGGCCGTGCCCACGCGGGGCTTCAGGATGATGTCGACGGCTCCGGCGTCCCAAGCTTGGCTGGCCGTTTCCGATCCGGCCTCGGCCAGCGAGGAGCAGATGACCACCGGAACCGGCCGCTGCGCCATCAGCCGCCGCAGGAAGGTGATGCCGTCCATGCGCGGCATTTCCACGTCCAGGGTGATGACGTCCGGCACCTCCTGCTGGATGCGACGCGCCGCGACGAAGGGGTCCGACGCCGTCGCCATAACCTCGATCTCCGGATCGGACTGCAGGATGTCGGTCATGACCTGGCGCACGGATGCGGAATCATCGATGACCAGGACGCGGATCTTGCGCGGCATGATGGATCACTCCCGCCGGAAAACGCTGGCGCCCATCGGCTTCATGGGCAAACCAAACCCCGCCGCCGATTCCGAATGCCCAAGGAACAGGTAACCTCCAGGGCGCAGGTGATCGCACAGGTGCGCCAGCACCGCCTGCTGTGTCGGCTTGTCAAAGTAGATCAGGATGTTGCGGCAGAAGATCACGTCCAGGTCGCGGTCTACGGGATAGGTCGCATCCATCAGGTTCAGCCGGCCGAAGCGGACCAGGCGGCGCAGCTCGGGTACGACACGGACCAGGCGCTGGGCCCTGTCCCTGGACCGCAGCAGATATCGCTGGCGCATCTCCAGGGGCACCGGGGCGATCATCTCCTCCGGATAGATGGCGGCCGCCGCCGTCTCCAGCACCCGGGTTGAGATGTCGGTCGCGATGATGTCGATCCGGAAGCCGCCGTGGCGCTGGCTGGCGTCGGCCAGGACCATGGCCAGGGTGTAGGGCTCGGCTCCGATCGAGCTGGCGGTGCTCCAGACCTTCAGGGTCGTATAGGGACTGGCACGCCGTTCGGCGAGCAACCGTGGCAGCGCCACCGTCTCCAGGATACGGAAATGCTCCTGCTCGCGAAAGAATTCAGTCTTGTTGGTGGTGACGACGTCGATCAGATGGACGGCCTCGTCCGCCAGACCGCCGTCGTCGAAAAGGCGCGCGCAGTAGTCCGCCAGGTCGGCCGCGCCCGTCGCCGCCACGCGTTTGCGCAGGCGCCCCTCGACCATGGTCCTTTTGGACTCCGGCATCTTGATGCCGCTGTAGTCCTGGATGAACGCGGCCAGCCGGCGAAAATCCCGCGCGCTGAGGCCGTCGACGGCAGCGACCGCTGCCGTCCAGGAGGCCCCCTCCGCTTGGTCGGCCAACACTCAGTACTTCTCGAACTCGGCGTCGCGGGCATCGCCGGCACCGTTGGCCAGATCCAGGGCGAAGCCGCCGGTGGCAGCCTTGCGGCCGCCCACGGCACGTACGGCGGCCGGAACCGCCCGGCCGTTGTGGCCATGCCCGTTCCCAGCCCGCGCGCCCCCCTGGCGCCCGGCGCCCGCCGACGATGGCGTCGGCTTCGCCGCGCTGGCCGTCGCCGGCCGGGACGGCCGGCGCGCGGCGGCCGGCGACGATGCCTCCACGCGGAAGTAGGCGATGCTGGTCTGCAACTGTTCCGATTGCGCCGCCAGCTCCTCCGACGTCGCCGACATCTGCTCCGACGCGCTGGCGTTCTGTTGCGTCACCTTGTCCAGCTGCTGGATCGCCTGGTTGATCTGCTCGCCGCCGATGTCCTGCTCCCGGCACGCGGCGCTGATCTCCGCCACCAGTTCCGCCGTCTTCTTGATGTCCGGCACCAGCCGCGTCAGCATCTCGCCCGCCTCCTGCGCCGCCTGCACCGTCTGCGACGACATCGTGCCGATCTCCGCCGCCGCCGTCTGGCTGCGTTCCGCCAGCTTGCGCACCTCCGACGCCACCACCGCGAAGCCCCGCCCGTGCTCACCCGCCCGTGCCGCCTCGACCGCCGCGTTCAGCGCCAGCAGGTCCGTCTGCCGCGCGATTTCCTGCACGATGGTGATCTTGTCCGCGATTGTCCGCATCGCCTGTACGGCCCGCGTCACCGCTTCGCCGCTCGTCTGCGCATCCGCCGCCGACTGGCGCGCGATCCTCTCCGTCTGGCTGGCGTTGTCCGCGTTCTGCTTGATGTTCGCCGCCATCTGCTCCATCGACGCCGACGCCTGCTCCGCCGCCGACGCCTGCTCCGTCGCCCCCTGCGACAGCTCCTCCGCCGTTGCCGAAAGCTCCTGGCTGCCCGACGACACGTTCTCCGACGCCATCGTCGACTCCCCGACCACTTCCCGAAGCCTCTCAACCATGCGTTTCAGCGCCAGGCCCAGCACGTCCTTGTCCGACAACGGCTTGGCTTCCACCGTCAGGTCGCCGTCCGCCACCGTGTCGGCCACCCCTGCCGTCGCCCGCAGGTTGCCGATCATGCGCTTGAGCGCGATGCCCAGTGTGTCCTTGTCGGACAGGGGTTGAGCCTCCACCGTCAGGTCGCCATTGGCCACGGTGTCGGCGATGCCCGCCGTCGCCCGCAGATTGTCCATCATTCTGTTGAGCGCGCTCACCATATCCCGGATCTCGTCATCCGACTTGACAGTCAACGACTGCTCCAGGTCGCCTCGGGCGACACCATTGGCCAGGCGGATGGCCCCCTGCAGCCCCCGGCTGATGTTGATCAGGATCCATGTGGCAGCGGCCAGAGCAACCAGCAGCGAGATGGCCACCGTGGCGAACAGAATCTGTCGCGCGGTTTCATACTGCGCCGTGGCGGCGGCCTCCGTCTGGGTCAGGTTCGCCTGGGCCAGGGCGACCACCTCGTCCAGCGCGGCGTCGGCACTGTCCAGCACCTGCCGCCCCTCGACGCGGGACAGGCGGATGGCCTCGTCCCGCTGGTCACCCTTCGCCAGGGCGATAACCCGATTCTGAAGGGGCAGGAATTGCTTCCACACCGCGGTGAAGGCCGCCACCTTCTTGTTGCTTTCGCCGGTGGTCAGGGAGTCCAGCTTGGCACGATCCGCCTCCAGGGCCTGCTGCTCCTTGCCGATCCGCGCCTCATACTGATTCACCATGTCCTTGCTGTCCGACAGTAGCAGGCTTTTCTCGGACCGCGTCACGGTCATGAGGTCGGTGTAGAGGTCCTGGGCAACCTTGATCTGCTGCATCGGCCCTTGGACCATGCCGTGCAGGCTTTCATCCAGGGCCGCCAGTTTCTGTATGCCCAGAACGGCGCTGGCGGTCGACAACGCGACGATGACGGCGAAGGTCAGTCCCAGTTTCAACTTGATGGTCAGGCGCATCGCGAAGAATCCTTGATCGTCGAATTGTTTAGAGAGCGCCGGCTGTCGGCAGGGGGTGTGCCGGGACACCGGCCGGAATGCTTGCGCCAGCCGCCAGGTCGGACAGGGCTTTGCGGCTGATGACCGACGCCTCGTCGGCGGTGAACAGGGTCGCCAAGTCGAAGACGATGACGAAGCCATCGCCGCGGCGGCCCACGCCCCGGATGTAGTCGGACCGCCACGGCACCCCGATGTCCGGCGGAGCCTCCAACTGGCGCAGGTCCAGGGGCATGACCTCGAACACGCGATCGGCCATCAGGCCCAGGGCCGTCTCCCGGCCATTGATGGTGACATGGAGAACCAGGATGCGGCTATGTTCGGAGGTGGCGTTGGGCGGAAGGCCCAGCTTCAGCCGCAGATCGATCACCGGCACGCCCCGGCCCCGCACGTCGATCAAGCCGACAAGGTAGGTCGGCGTTTCCGGAATACGGAACACCGGGCGCATGTCCAGGATTTCCACCACGGCTTCGACCGGGACGGCGTAGATCTCGCGCTCGATGCCGAGCGTGACGAACTGGGCTTCCCGGGTGGTTTTGCTCACGCTGTTCATGATAGGCGCGGGACCTCAGTACTTCTCGAATTCGGCGTCGCGGGCATCGCCGGCGCCGTTGGTCAGGTCCAGGGCGAAGCCGGCGGCGGCGGCCTTGCGGCCGGCCCCGACGCGCCCGGCTGCCGGGACCACGCGGCCATTGTGTCCGGGCCCGTGCCCATTCGCCGCCCGCAGTCTCGCCGGGCGCGTGGGGGAAGGCGCTGGCTTGGCGGCGCTGGCCACGGGCCGCGACGGCCGGCGGGCGGCCGCGACCGGTGCGGGCGACGCCCCATCCACCCGGAAGTAGGCGATGCTGGCCTGCAACTGTTCTGACTGCGCCGCCAGCTCCTCCGACGTCGCCGACATCTGGTCCGACGCGCTGGCGTTCTGCTGCGTCACCTGGTCCAGCTGCTGGATCGCCTGGTTGATCTGCTCGCTGCCGATGTCCTGCTCCCGGCACGCGGCGCTGATCTCCGCCACCAGTTCCGCCGTCTTCTTGATGTCCGGCACCAGCCGCGTCAGCATCTCGCCCGCCTCCTGCGCCGCCTGCACCGTCTGCGACGACATCGTGCCGATCTCCGCCGCCGCCGTCTGGCTGCGTTCCGCCAGCTTGCGCACCTCCGACGCCACCACCGCGAAGCCCCGCCCGTGCTCACCCGCCCGCGCCGCCTCGACCGCCGCGTTCAACGCCAGCAGGTCCGTCTGCCGCGCAATTTCCTGCACGATCGTGATCTTGTCCGCGATCGTCCGCATCGCCTGCACGGCCCGCGTCACCGCTTCGCCGCTCATCTGCGCATCCGCCGCCGACTGGCGCGCGATCTTCTCCGTCTGGCTGGCGTTGTCCGCGTTCTGCTTGATGTTCGCCGCCATCTGCTCCATCGACGCCGACGCCTGCTCCGCCGCCGACGCCTGTTCCGTCGCTCCTTGCGACAGCTCTTCCGCCGTCGCCGAAAGTTCCTGGCTGCCCGACGACACGTTCTCCGACGCCATCGTCGACTCCCCGACGACCTCGCGAAGCTTCTCCACCATGGTGTTTATATGGCGCATCAGGTCCCCCACCTCGTCGTGCGCCGTCGCCTCGACCGTACGGGTCAGGTCGCCCCCGGCGACGGCCTGGGCCAGGGCGCCCGCCTGGTTCAGGCCGCGGCTGATGCCCAGCGCGATCCAGAACCCGGCCGCCACAGCGACCAGCAGCGACGCCAGCGTGGCGATCACCAGTGTCAGGCGCGCGTTTTCGTATTGGGCCACGGCGTCGGCTTCGTCGCGGGCCATCTGCGTGCGATAGAGTTCGATAATATCAGCCAGCTGCCGCTGCGCCTCCTCCACCAGCGGCCGGGCCGCCCCCACTGACAGCTCCTGGGCCTTGGCCTGCTCGCCACGCTTGGCCAATTCCCTTATCCGGTCATCGACCGCCAGGAACTGTTGCCAGGTCCCATCCAGGGCCTGCCATTTCGGTTTGGCCTCCACACTGCTGACGGCGATCACCTTTCCGGCCAGGTCGGCGAAATTTTGGCGGAAGCCTATGATCTCGCGGTCATACTTCTCGATCTGTTCAGGATTGGTCGAGAGGATCATGTTCTTCTCGGCCCGCACCAACTGGACCATGTCGACCAGCACCTCTTCCGCCCACTGCAGCTTCTGCACGGGGCCGCTGACCATGTGCCGCATGTCGGCGTTGACGGCGGCCAGGCTGTTGATGCCCAGCCCCACCGTTGCGGTGCTGAGCGCGATGATAAGGGCGAAGGTCAACGCCAGCTTCAGCTTGATGGTGGCACGCATGTCAGTTTCTCCCGTCAGGCTGCGGTGCGTTGGGATGAGCCGGCCGCGTCGTCCCGCGCGTCCCCGCGAGAGAAGATGCGTTCCAGATCCAGGACCACGATGAATTCGGGTCCTCTCTTGGCGATGCAGCGGATGTATTCCGGCCGCCAGCGCATGCCGATGCGCGGCGTTTCCTCCAGGGCGGATGCCGCCACCTGGGTGATTTCGTATACCTTGTCGGCGCGGATCCCGACGATCACGGGGTCACCGTCGATCATCACCTCGGTGACGACGATGCGCGTGTCGATGGTCGGCGGCTGCAGCTCCATCCCGAACTTCAGGCAGAGGTCAGCCAGCGGCACCACCTTGCCGCGCACGTTGATCAGGCCGCCGATGAAGGGCTGGCTGTTGGGGACCCCGGTAATGGGGACAAGGTCGAGGATTTCGCGCACATGCGTGGCCTCCAGGGCAAAGACTTCGCCTTGCAGGCCCAGGGTCAGGACTTCCATCGGCGTATCGGTTTTCCACGCGGTCATGATGTTTCCCTTGCCGTTAGCTGGCCGCTTTGAAACGGCCCTCGTAGGCCATTCCCAACTTGACCAGATTGGCGATGTCCAGGATCAGGGCGACGGCCCCGTCGCCCAGGATCGTGGCGCCGGCGAATGTCTCGACGTCGGCATGCAACTTGGACAGCGACTTGATCACCGTCTGGTGATTGCCGATCACCTGGTCCACCACCAACCCAACCCGGCGGCCACCGAAGGAAACGATCACGGCCTTCTGATAGCGGTCCGGGGGCTCGGACACCTGGAACAGTTCCCGCAGGCGCAGGAACGGCACCAGGTCGCCCCGTATGTTCAGGAAACTGCGCCCACGGGAACGCGCGTCCTCTTCGGGCGACAGTTCCACGCACTCCTCCACCGCCGACAGTGGCAGGGCGTAGCGCCCCGTGCCGACGCGGACCAGCAAGCCGTCAATGATGGCCAGCGTCAGCGGCAGCCGCAGCGTCAGCCGGGTGCCTTCCCCGGGTGTGCTGGCGATGTCGATCTTGCCGCGCAGTCCCTCGATGGCGCGCTTCACCACGTCCATGCCCACCCCGCGACCGGACAGGCTGGTCACCTCCTTCGCGGTCGAGAAGCCCGGCTGGAAGATCAGCTGGAACAGCTCGGCATCGGAAAGCTTGGCGCCGGCCGGGATCAGGTCCTGGTCTTCGGCGCGGGCTTGGATGCGCGCCCGGTCCAGCCCGCGGCCATCATCGCTGATGGACACCATGACCTCGGCCCCGGCATGGCAGGCGGTCAGCGTGATGCATCCCGCCGCCGGCTTGCCGGCGGACTTGCGCCCCTCCGGCGTCTCCAGGCCATGGTCGATGGCATTGCGGATCAGGTGGATGAGCGGGTCGTTGAGGCGTTCGATGACCGTCTTGTCGAGTTCCGTTTCCTCACCCACCGTGACCAGTTCGATCCGCTTGCCCAGTTCGTGGGCCAGGTCATGGACCAGCCGGCGGAAACGCCCGAAAAGCGAACCGATGGGCACGGTGCGGACCCCCATGGTGGTATCCCGCAGTTCATGCGCCAGCCGTTCGATCTCTTCGGCGATCGCCTTCACCTCGACGTCATTGCTGGACGCGGCGACCTGCGACAGGCGTGACTGCACGATCACCAGTTCGCCAACCCGGTCCATCAACTCGTCCAGCCGCTCAGCCGGGACCCGGATGCTGTCCGCACCCTTGGCGGGGGCCTTGGCCCCGGAGGCCGCGCCGGCGCCAAGGCCAGCGCCGGCGCGCACATGCTGTTGTTCGGCCAAGGCCGACGCCAGGGTATCGGGGGAGACGTCGCCCGATTTGACCAGCAAGGTGCCCAGCGGCATCTGCGCGGCCACCGCAGCGTCCACAGCATGCTGCGCCACGTCCCCCCGGTCCACCAGGATTTCACCGATACGGTTGCCTTCACCGGTCATGGTGATGGCGTCGATGGACAACTCCATGTCGTCAATCACGCACATGAAGACTTCCTCGATTGCCGTGCGCGGGCGACTGGTGGTGAGCACGACATCCCAGGCCAGGTGACAATCCGTGGGGGCCAATTCCTCCAACGGGGGTACGCTCTCGGCCCGTGCCACCACCGTGGCCATACCCAGGCCGCGCAATTCATCCAGCAACAGCAGGGGGTTGGTCCCCATCGCCATGGCCTCACGGCCCAGCCGGAAGCGAATTCGCCACGTGGTTGGGATCTCCGCCGCCGCGTCCGCATCGGCCGTATCCTGTAGGGCCGCGTCATCCGGCGCCGTCGGCGCCGATGGATCGCCCACGATCTGTTTCAGCGTCTGCAGGATGGCGACCCCGTCCGCCGCCTCGGCCAGATCGGGTGTTTCGATCAGCAGGCGCATATGGTCCTTGGCCGCCAGCGCCACGGCGATCAACGCCCGGCTCGGCTCCACACTGCCCTTGCGCACCAGATCGAACGCCGTCTCCACGTGATGGGTGAAGGCCGCCACCGCGTCGTAGCCGAACATCGCCCCCGACCCCTTCACGGTATGAAGGGCGCGGAAGGCGCTGTTGATCAGGTCCGCATCATCAGGCGTGTGCTCCAGGTCCAGCAGAGCCTGCTCCAACTGCTCCAGCAGTTCCTGGGCTTCCTGGCGGAAGATCTCGGACGGGTCCAGCGCGCTCATGCGCCTAGGACCTTGCGCACGACGGCGACCAACTGCTCCTGCTGGAAGGGCTTGGTGATCCAGCCGGTGGCGCCCGCCGCCTTGGCCGCCTGCTTCAGGCCGGTATCGGACTCCGTGGTCAGGAACAGGATGGGCACGCCACGGTAATCGGGCAACTGACGGAGCGCCCTGATGAGATCCAGCCCATCCATCACCGGCATGTTGAGATCGGTGACCACCAGATCGACGGCCGTGTCCTTGGCCTTGGCCAGCCCTTCGGCGCCGTCACCGGCCTGGAGCACGTTATATCCGGCGCCCGCCAGGGTCAGCTTCACCATCTGGCGCACGCTGGGGGAATCATCAACGCTCAGGACGGTCTTGGCCATCATCGTGCCTCCGTGTGAAGCCAGAAATCGCAATCGGCGGGGGCCGGAATGCCGGCCGCCAGCTCTGCAGTCATGAGGAAACCGCCCCGTTGAAGTGTTTCCCGTAGGGTCCCGGAAACCGGCTGAGCCAGCCTGAGTATCCGTTGGGTGTCCCTGGCACCTTTCCGTGCGGCGAGCAGCAGTTGGACAAAGCTGAGGTCGGTTTCAGCTACCGCGCTGCAATCAATTTCCAGAACGTTATGAGACTTCATCGCGTTCAGGAGGGCGCCGCGTGTCTCTTCGGCGTTGCGGAGTGTGTGGCAGCCCGCAAGAGTGATTTTTCCGACATCGTCGTCCGACGCATTCGGCATCATGAACCCCCGCTCGAGTTGACTTTGTAAAACATGCATCCGCCTGTAGCGGTCTGTATTCGGCAGGCATCAACTTATTGGAAAGTGAGAAAAATTCCCCATCTGGAATATTTCCCCAATAAATTGACGCCAAAATCCGGCGAACAGGTGCACCTTATGGGTAGTTGGTTTATAAAGTGTAAATGCCATGCGGCTAATCAACTGACATACATCAATTCAGAGGAAAGAAATTTTTGATAAAATACAATGTAAATACGGAATTAATGGCGCGTGCCTGATCGATGTCTACCGATTTAAGGCGATCGTTTTACATTGTTGATATTCAAGCCTATGTCTCTCATCGGACGGGGGCGGATGTGCCGCCATCCAACGTCTGCGGGTGCATCATGGCGCTGCATCGCCGTGAGGGTGACTGGTTGCCTCAGGGTTAACCACCAATTTACCTGTTTAATGAAAAGTGGCCTCCAGCACGCCGAAAAATTGATTGGGGATACGCATGGGTAGGGATCTGGATACCGTGGCCGAGGCTATCAGGGCCGCATCCACATCAACCGACACGCGTTTCCTGGATATCGGCCATCGCCTGGAAACCTCGGTCGACATCCTGACGGCGCTGACCCACACCTTCGACACGCTCTCCGACGAGATGAGGGGGGAGGCCCTGCGCCTGGCCACCCAGGATCTGTCGCAGGTGGCACACTTCGTTTCGACCTTGACCCAGGGCGACGAGGCCGGATCCCTGCGCGCCTTGGCGGGGCTGGTCACTGCCATTGGCAGCAGGCTTGTGCGCATGGACAAATCGATCAAGGGCGTTGGCATGCTGGCCACCAACGCCAAGATCGCCGCGGCGGTCATTGGCGACACCAGTGCCGAATTCATGAACTTCGCTACTGAGATCCGGCGCACCCTCGGGTTGGCGCAGAGCAGCTTGGACCAATTCGCCGCGGACCTCGCGGGTGTCGGCCACCGGTTGCAGGCGGCGGCGGCCGACCAGTCCGCATTGGATGTGCGACAGGCGACGGCCGTCCGCACCGTTCCCCAGCGATTGGCCCACAGCATCGGCACGGTCATCGACCGCGGCCGGCGGGCGGCGGCCGTTGCCGCAACCGTTGGCCAGCGATCACAAGATATCGCCAAGCGCATTGGTTCGGCGGTCATGGCGCTGCAGGTGGGCGACATCACGCGCCAGCGCATGGAACATGTCGATTACGCCCTGGGCCTAGTGGCGGAAATGGTGCGCCAGTCCAGCCATCCCTGGTCGGACGATGCCGACGACCTCGCCTCCGACGGCGTGGCGGCAGCCGCCCGGTTCTGCTGTCGCCTGCAGGCGGCGCAGTTGGACGATACAGCGGACGAACTGGCTCTGGAGATTGGTGAGATATTGACTTCGCTGCGCGCGCTGGCGGGCGACGCGCGGGACATCTTGGACTTGGGCCACGACGCCTTCGGTGCCTCCGGCAGCCAGCAGGGTACCTTCGTGGGGGAATTGGAAGGGGAGGTCGGGGAGGTCGACGCACTATTGCATGGCTATGGCGCGGCGCGGCGCCAAGCCGACGAGGTTTCCGCATCGGTGTCGGAGGCGACTGCGCGGCTGGTCAGTCAGATCGGCATCATGCGTGCGCTTGAGGCCGACATTCGCATCATGGGGTTGAACACCAGCCTTCGCTGTGGCCGTCTGGGAGCCATTGGCCGACCACTGTCGATCATTGCGCAGGAATTGCGCGTTTACGCCAACGAGATTGCCGTGGAGGCCAGCGGCGTCATGGATGAACTGGAGCAGATTGCAGCCATCGCCGCCTGCCTGTCAGGACAGGCGCGCGACACCAACGCCGCGGATACCGTGACCATGGCCGACATCATGGCGCGGTCCATCGACCGGCTGGGGGCTGCGGGGCATAATTTGGCCACCGCGCTGCAAACCCTCAAGCGTGATGGCGAGATGGTAGTGGGCCTGCTGCGGGACACGGTGGATCGGGCAGCCACGCATGGTAAAATCGGCGCCGTGTTGCGGCAGGCCGCGACTGATCTCGCGTCCCTGGCTCCAGGGCTTCAATCCGGCGCCGTTCCGGAACAGGCGGAGCCGCTGATCGCCCTGATGGGAAGCAGCTACACCATGGCTCGGGAGCGTCAGGTGTTGGAGCGGTTTGCTCCTGGAAGGAACCTGGCGCCAGTGAGGGGGCCTGGGCCCGGGGCTGAATCGGCAGATCTGGAGGACCTATTTCTTTGACAGAGATCGGCAGCAGGGTCGGGGACTCTGCACTCAATACAATTTCTGCTGATTTGGCAGGCTGTTGGCCGCGAGCAAGCTCGGGGCTCCCTTTCGGCGCCGGTTTACACCACCTGGGGTCAGCTTGCCGGACGATGCCACAAAAATTGTGACAAGCCGCTTGGGCGTTGGACGGTTCCGTATCGCCGGCACCGCGGAATACAATGGGGAGAACCGCGATATCCTGGCCGATCGCATCGCCGCGCTAATACGGTGGTGCCGTACCTTGTTCCCTGGGGGCCGCGTGGAAGGCGTGGTTTCATGGGCCGGGCTACGGCCTATGATGTCGGACATGATGCCGCGCGTTCAACCCGGCGGACGCGCGGGCCAGATCACCTGCAAGCCCATCACCCCCATCAGCCGCCGCACCCGCTTCCATTGACGGCATGACCGGCCCGGCGCAGCACCGCCGTCATTCGCCGCGAACCATAGCAGGGGGTCTCCAGGAACTGCCAGTCGATCAGTTCCATCAGCGCCAGATCCGACGCATTGTCGTTGACCGGCCGGTAATAAAAGCTGGACCGGCTGAGAGCGGTCAGCGCGCATTGCCGCGCCATTGACAGGGCGGGGTGCCCGGGACGGATCATCGCCCGCTTCTCCGCCCGGCTCATTTGCCGAGCGCGCGAGACAAAAAATCGATCTGGACTTGCCCTGATCCGGCTCATGCTGCGCAGGATCGCAAGACACAGAAAGTCATAGGGAACTTCGCGGACGGACTCTTATAGATGAGCCAGTGTAAATCGGTGTGATCAAACTACGCCGTCGAATTTAAGGAAATCAAACAGTCCCTATGCCGATCGGTGTTCAAGCCGACCGCAGATTTGCAAACGTTGCCGGCGCAGGGCACGCGGCGTAGCCATCCCCTTGGGGCAATTGCCTACTTTTTCATGGCAGCACCCAATCGGGTTAAAATCTCTGCACGTGACCGTAAGCACGCATGTCCGTCTGCGCCGGTTCACGCTCAACCGTCTAGCGGGCGATAGGCGAAATAAGGTAAGGTTCCACCTCTTTGGGGGGATGGTCCTCCCTATCGTTCGATATAGCGCATGCCTCTTTCGAGCCGTCTTTCCAGCCCCGTCGAGCCTCCGTCGCCCGGGGGTATGTCGGGGGGTGCGCTTGAGCGGGTGTTGGCGGTGCTCTCATCGCACGGGCAGTTGACGCCGGGGGCCCTGGCCCGGGCGCAGGCGGCGGGCGGACGGGTGGACCGGCGGCTGATGGACCTGGGCCTGGTGTCGGATGAGGGCATGGCGGCGGCCTACGCCCAAGCTTTGAGCTTGGCGCTGTGGCCGGCCGATCAGGTGCCCGAAGTGCCGGTGATGATGGAAACCGCCAACCTGGCCTTCCTCAAGGCCAAGCTGCTGCTGCCGCTATCCGCTGATGGGGCGGAGGCAGTGTTCGCCATGGCCGATCCCCTGGATCGCCAGGCGCTGGTGGCGGCCGCCTTCCTGGCCGGCCGGCCGGTGCGCCCCGTGGTCATGACCGGCACGGCCATCACCGTGGCGCTGGAGCGTTTGTATGAGGCGGTCCCGGCCACCACCACCGTTGAGGAGATGCCCGACCTGCTGGAAGGTGATGCCGAGCGCTTGCGCGACCTCGCCAGCGAGGGGCCGGTGGTGCGCCTGGTGGGCAACGCCATCCAGTCGGCGCTGGCGGCCGGCGCCACCGACATCCATGTCGAGCCCATGGCCGACCGCCTGGTCGTCCGCCACCGCGTCGACGGCATCCTGCGCGAGGCGGAGGTTCTGCCCCGCCGCATGACGGCCGGCTTCGTCACCCGCGTCAAGGTCATGGCCGGGCTGGACATCGGTGAGCGCCGCCTGCCCCAGGACGGGCGCATCCGCCAGACCCTGCAGGGCCGGGAGATCGACTTCCGTGTTTCCACCACGCCCACGGTGCATGGTGAGGATGTGGTGATGCGCATCCTGGACCAGGAAACGGCGGGCGGCACGCTGGACAGCCTGGGCCTGCCCGCCTGGGTGGCGGAGCCCTTGGCCGCCGAGTTGGAGCGGCCGCACGGCATCGTGCTGGTCACCGGCCCCACCGGCAGCGGTAAGACCACGACCCTTTACGCCGGCTTGCGCGGCATGGACGCCGCCCGCCGCAAGATCCTCACGGTGGAGGATCCGGTGGAATATTTGCTGGACGGCGTCAACCAGACGCAGGTGAAGCCGGGCATCGGCCTGACCTTCGCCCATGCGCTGCGCAGCTTCCTGCGGCAGGACCCGGACGTCATCCTGGTGGGTGAGATGCGGGATGGCGAGACCACCAGGGTGGCGGTACAGGCGGCCCTGACCGGTCATCTGGTGCTGTCCACCCTGCACACCAACGATGCCGCCGGTGCCGTGCCGCGCCTGATGGACATGGGGGTGGACCCCTATCTGTTGGCCTCCACCCTCAACGGCGTGCTGGCGCAGCGCCTGGTGCGCACGCTGTGCCCCCGCTGCCGCCAGCCCTACGAGTTGGCGGCGGACGCGGCGGCGGCCCTGGGCCTGCCGGCCCATCCCACCACCGTTTATCGGGCCGTGGGTTGTGCCGCCTGCAACGGCACGGGATATCGCGGCCGCCAGGCTATCGCCGAGTGGCTGCCGGTCAACGACCAGGTGCGCGCGCTGGTGCGCCAGGGGGCGTCGTCTGCGGAGATCGAAGCGGCGGCGGTGGAAATGGGCGGCATGGTGCCGCTGTACCAGGACGGGCTGCGGCGGGTGCTGGAGGGCATCACCACGCCGGAGGAAATCCTGCGCGTGACGAAGGCCGATTAGTATATTTTCAATTGAGAGTTAACAAAAGGAGCGGGTCAATGAAAAATATTATTTCTCTTCTCGTGTCTGTAATGATGTTGGCATTGCCAAATGTCTCCTATGCTTCAATACAAGTTGTTCCTTGGGTGAAAATAGGAACCTTCGGGGCTGGTTGGTATAGTGCACAATTTAGTATAACACCTGCTACGGGCAGTGTGTACAATCCTGACGGGTGCAAACTGTCAGATTTATATGTAATTGACCCTTCTCTTGGTGGGGCTAACATTTTTAGTTCCGCGCTAATTACTGCTTATTCTCTTGGTCATCAGGTTCAATTGACCATCGCAGGCTGCTTTAATGATAGGCCGAGTATTATTGGTGTTGCTGTTCGGCCATCGTAAAGCCAGGTAAGGGGAAATCCTGCGCGTGACGAAGGCGGTCTAAGACATGGTCCGATATGTCTTCAAAGCGGTATCGGCGGAGGGACGCCGCAGCCAAGGGGGGCTGGACGCGGTCGACGACGCCGGGGCGGTGGACCAGTTGCTGCAACGGGGGCTGACGCCGCTGACCCTCAAGGCGGAGGCGACGGGGCGCCGGTGGCGCCGTTCGGCTGACCTGACGCGGGGGGAGCGGCTGTCCTTCATCCGCGACTTGGCCAACCTGGCGGCGGCCGGCTTCGCCCTGGAGCCGGCCCTGGGTCTGGTCGGCGACCAGATGCCCCGGGCGGCCGCGATGGAACTGGTGGCCGGCCTGCGGCAGCGGGTGCGGGCGGGGGAAACGCTGGGCCGGGCCATGGCCGCCTATTCCACAGTGTTCCCACCAGAATTCTTGGGCCTGGTGACGGCGGGCGAGCAGGGCGGGTCGCTGGCGGAGGCCTTGGGTCACCTGTCGGCGCTGGAGGAGGCGCGGTCGCATTTCCGTCAGCGCCTGGTCAGCGCCATGATCTATCCGGCGCTGATCGCGTTGTTGACCCTGGCGGCCTTGGGCGTGATGGCGGGGTATGTCCTGCCGCAGTTCCAGGACCTGTTCGCCGGCAGCAAGGCCAAGCTGCCCACGGCCACCCTGGCCGTCCTGGCGGTGGGCGACTTCCTGGGGCGATACGGCCCCCTTTTCCTGGCGGCGGCCACTGGCGGCATCCTGATTTTCCTGCGGGCGCTTAAATACCGTGAGGTGCGCGCCCGGGTGGACCGGCTGGTCCTATCGCTGGGTCCGCTGGGGCGCTTGGTGCGCGACGCGCAGTTGGCGCTGTACACCCGCACGCTGGCCAGCCTGCTCAGCGGTGGGGTGCCGTTGGCGCCGGCGCTGGCCACGGCATCGGCCTGCCTGGGCAACCACGCCCTGGCGGCCGCGTCGGATCGCGTGCGGCTGCGGGTACGCGGGGGGGAGAGCTTGAGCCACGCCACAGGAGCGGAACCGCTGTTCCCCAGGCGCCTGGTGAGACTGCTGGCCATGGCGGAACAGACCGCCAGCCTGCCACGGGCCTTGCTGGACCTTTCCCAGGTCTTGGAACGAGAACGCGGCATGGCGTTGGACCGCGCTTTGTCCCTTTTGACGCCTGTGCTAACCCTCATACTCGGTGGAATGGTTGGTGCCATATTCGCGGCCCTAATTTCGGGAATAATGAGTCTGAATGACATCGCTATTTGATCTGCCCCGGGGCTTCCGGGTCGCTGACCGCCGCCAGCGCGTTTACGCCCCGCGTGATACCGAAGCCGGGTTCACGCTGGTGGAGGTGTTGGTCGTGCTGGTCATCATCGGTCTACTGGGCCTGCTGGTCGCCCCCAACCTTGTCGCCCGCTTGGGCAAGGCCAAGGGTGAGGCCGCGCAAGCGCAGATCAACACGCTGGTGTCCGCCGTCGACCTGTTTTACGTCGATATGGGGCGATACCCCTCGGCAAGTGAGGGGCTGGAGGCGCTGATGACCGCCCCCTCCGGCGATCCCAACTGGCGCGGCCCCTATCTGCGCAAGCGCCAGGCGTTGATCGATCCGTGGGGCAACGCCTACCGTTACAAAGCGCCCGGGCAGCATGGCGCCTATGACTTGTACTCCTACGGCAGCGACAACGCCGAAGGCGGCGAAGGCGACGCGCGTGACGTGACGAGTTGGTGACCCATGCGGTCTGCCGGCTTCACCCTGGTGGAAATGCTGGTCGTGCTGATGATCATCGGCCTGGCGGGGGGCGTTCTGGCCTTGGGGGTGCAAAACCGGCTACCGGGGTTGCGCCTTGACGCGGCTGTTTCCGCCATGGAAGAGGAACTGCGCAACCGTCAGGTGGAGGCCTTGGTGTCGGGACGTGAAATGACGTTCTCAATGGCTGACCTGGAGCACATCGCCACTACGACTCAAGGGCGCCGTTTGCGCCGCATCGCGGCTGTGGATGTGCGGATCATTGGCGCCGACCCGCGCATGCCGGACGTCGTTCGCTTCCTGCCGGGGGGCTGGTCCCTGGGGGGGGGGGTATCGCTGAAGGACGGTGGCCGCGAAGAGGTGGTGCGGGTCGATTGGCCCTTGGGTACCGTTGAGGTGGAGCGGCGACCATGAAGGGGGCCCGCGGTTTCACCCTGCTGGAAATGTTGATCGCCTTGACCATTTTTGGGCTCGGCACGGCGTTGCTGTTGCAATCCACCTGGTCCGGCGTCTGGGCGGCCCAGCAGGGCTGGGCCGAGACGTCCGCCCTGAGGTTGGCGCAGTCCGTGGCGGCTGCCGGCGGCGCCCTACCATCTCAAGGGGGGACGAGTGCCCTGGCCTCCGATCCGGCCATTGACAGTTTGCCCTATCGCATCCGGCGTGACCGCTTGGTCGAGGCGGGCGGGGTGGCGTACCGGGTGGAGGTGCGCACAAAGGCCGACCAGACCTTGGCCACGGTCATCACGCGCTCGGTCAGTGAGAGCCAGCCATGACGGCCTTGGTTTTCCGCACGCCGGCGCAGTATGGCATGACGCTGATCGAGGCGTTGGTGGCTCTTATGTTGCTGGGCTTGCTGGCACTGGCCGGGGTGGAACTCCTGCCGCAAATGAGCCGGATGGCCGACCGCAGCGGCACGTTGCAACGGGGCGCGGCCGCCATGGGGCGATCCCATGATTTCATCCGCTTCGTGGTGGAAAACGCCGTTCGACAGGGCGACCTGGGCCGCGTCGGCGGCGAACTGCCGCCGCTGACCGCCGATGCCCGTCAGTTGGAGCTGTTCGCCCCGCTGCCGTCGGGCCTGGGCACGGGGGGGATGTACCGCATTGTCATGAGCACGGAGGGTGGCTTGGACCACCAAGCTTTACGGCTGCGGGTGACGCCGTTGCGCCCCGATGGCCCCCCCGCCAGCGAAGGACTGTTGATTGAGGGGGCGACCTCTCTGGCCTGGTCCTATTTTGACCGCAAGACCAACACGTGGTCGGGGCGATGGTCGACGCCCGACGCGCTGCCTGACCTCGTCCGTCTGGATGTGAAGATGCCGGGCACCGGCTGGTGGCCCCCCTTGATCGCCGCCCCCATGCTGGCGGGCGGCGTCTTTTGCGCCTTCGACACGATCGCCAACGTTTGCCGCCAGGGGGGCACATGAAACGCGCCCGCCTTCTGGCCCTGCTGGCATCGACGGTCGATGGCGTCGCCGATGGTTTCGCCTGGGCCCTGCCGACACGGTTCAGCCGCTATTTGGGCCTGCTGCCCCGTGTCGTGCGATTGCCGCCGGGCGGGGAGGGGGCGGTAGGTTCCGTCGGGCGGGGGCCGGCCCGGCTGGTCCTGGATGCCCAGGACGTCTATACGATTGATCTGCCACTGCCGCGCGGCGTCTCGGTTGATCCTTGGGCGCAGGCGCGAATGCAGGCCCATCGGTTCATGCCCTTGAAGCCGGCCCTCTTGGCGTGGGACCTGGTGACACTGCGGGAGGCAGGCCAACGGTTCGCCCGCGTTTCCATGGTCCGGCGCGCCGTGCTGGATGCCGCCCTGCGGAGCAACACCGGGGTGATCGAGGTCACCACGGATGGGGTTCGCCCCCAACCGCAGTTTCTGCGTCTGGAACCGCGGCGGCTGCGGCTACGGGCCCTGCGCATCCTGATCCTGTTGGCCGTGCCCGTGCTGACTGTCCCGGTGCCCTTGCTGCTGGCCACCTGGATCCTGGATCAGCAGACAAGACACATGGAGCAGAAGCTGAAGGCCCTGTCGGAAGACGTCAAGGCGGTGCGCATGTTGCGGGAACGCGCTGAAGTCCTGGGCAACGTGCTGGACCATAGCGGTGGCCTGCTGGTGCAGCCTTCCCGCGGTCGGCTGTTGGACGAAGTTGCGCGCGTCCTGCCTGATGACGCCTGGCTGCAGGAACTGTCCATGAGTGCCGATGGCCTGGTTCTGCAGGGGCGGAGCGCCAACGCTGAGGATGTGTTGGCGCGGTTCCGCGATGAGCCCTTGTTCACCGATGTCCATCTCTCAACGCCTGCCGGCGTGGATGGGGCTGGTGCTTTCAGCCTGACCTTCTCCATCGCCAGGACCGGCGGCCTGGATGGGGCCCCGGAAGCGCGTGGGAGCGGCACCCCGAGCGATACATCCCCAGTCAAGGGGATGCGGTGATGGCCCGTCCAGACTTGCGGCCGGGGGTGGCGATTCTCCTGATCGTGGGGGTGGTGTCGGCCCTGGTCTACACCGCCGCCGTCCCGTTGTTCGAGCGGGCCACCGTCGCGATGGAGCGCCGGCAGGCCCGGGCGGCGCAACTGGCCATGGCCCGGGCGGCGGCGGCCCAGCGCGAGGAACTGGAGCGCCGGGTCAGCTTCCTGCAACACCGCGTGGATGAAGGGGCGCTCTTCAATCACGGTGCGTCAGCGGACATGGTGCAGGGGAGCGTGCAGGGCACGATCCGCGCCGCCGCGCAAAGCGGGGGCCTGGCCATTCGCGCTTTGGACAGCAGGACGGAAACGATTGGGGGCACCCATTACCGGCTGACGACGCACGTCAGCGCCAGCGGCGGGTTCGAGGCCATCAACGCCGCATTGGCTCAATTGGAAGCGGCCCGTCCGCTGTTGTTGCCGCGCGACGTGCGCATAAAGGCCGCCACGACCGGTCCAAGCGATGGGCCACCGGTACTGAGCGTGGATTTGGACATCGATGCCTATGCCGATCTTGTCACACCCTGATCGCCCAACCCTGATCCTGGCCGCTATCGGCCTGGTGGCCGGGGTTGTCTTGGCGCTGGCGGCGGTGCTGTCGGCGTCGAAGGCGCCGCCGCCGGTTCTTTCCCCATTGCCGCCCCCCCCGGCGGCGGCGCCAGGACCACCATCGGCTCAGCCATCAGCTCAAATGGGTGAGGCGCTGCGCCGGCCGCTTTTCGCCCAAAGCCGCCGTCCGCCGCCGCCCAAACCCATTCCCCCGCCGCCGCCCGTCCTTGTTCCGGCACCGGAATTGGCGGTGACTGGAATCATCGCCGGCGCCACCGGCGGTATCGCCACGGGAACCGACAAGAAGGTGCAGAAGCCCTTTCGTCTGCGCACGGGTGAGACTCTTGGGGATTGGCGGGTGGACGCCATCACCAGGACCAGCCTGCGTCTACGCCATGACGACCAGATCCAAGACTATCCCCTTATCACCCCTCCGCCCATCACTCCGGCGCCGCCCCCAAGGTAATACCAACGCCATGATCCGTTCTTTCATTCCCTTTTCAGTGCTGGCGGGCGCCGCGCTGACCGCTTGCGCCGTTACGCCTGGTGGCACGGGCCCCAGCGTCCCTTTGCCAACGGCGCCCGCATCCCCGGCGTCAGCCCCCACCAGTACCTTGTTCGCTCAGCAGGCGCCGGTCCCACGGCAGCCGCCTGAAACCGTGCGGGGCAGTGGCGAGTTCGTGCGGCCGACAGGGGTGATGCGTGGCCTGGCGGCTGGCGATGGCGAGCCGATCGACGTCAATTTTGTCAACGCCGACGTTCGATCCGTGCTGGATGCCGTCCTTGGCGGCATGCTCAACCTCAACTACACGGTCGATCCGAAGGTCCAGGGGCAGGTGACCATCCGTACGACCCGGCCCTTGCCGCGTGCCCAGGCGTTGGCGGCGATCGACGCGGTCCTGCGGGCGCAAGGCTACGCCATCATCTCCGGCGATGGTTTCTATCAAGTGGTGCCCGTTGCCGAGGCGCCCGCCCAGGCGCCCATCCAGCGGCTGTCGGCCGCGGAGCAGGCGGCGGGCTTCAGCACCGCCATCGTGCCGGTGCGTTTCGTCGCCGCTGGCGACCTGGACAAGATCGTGCGTCCGCTTACCCGCCCCGGTCTGATCCAGTTGGCCGACGCCAACCGCAATATCTTCATCGTCAGCGGCACGGCGCATGAGATCGAGTCATTCACCCAGTTGATCTCCAGTTTCGACGTCGACTGGCTGGCGGGCCTCTCCTTCTCCATGTTCACGTTGCAGGCTGTGGAGCCAGCCAAGCTTGAGGCGGAATTGCGCCAGGCCTTGCAGCTCAATTCCGGCCCGCTGCAGGGCATGGTCGAGTTCGTGCCCCTGCCACGGCTCAACGCCTTGCTGGTGGCGGCCAAGCGACCGGAGTTCCTGGCGACGATCGGCACCTGGGTGGAGCGGCTGGACCACACTTCCACGGACGGCGGCCGCATGGTCCATTATTACGATGTGCAGAACGGTTCCGCTTCCGAGTTGGCTGGCGCTTTGAACCGACTGATGGGAAAGGGCGGTGGCGCATCGTCCACGGACCGGACGCAGGGCAGCGATAGCAGCCGCTCCACGACCCGCAGCACCGGGTCGACCAATTCCACCTTCGGCTCATCTTCCCTCGGGCAGACATCCAGCAGCCTGGGAAGCAACAGCCTGACCTCGTCAAACGGGGGCGCGCTCAGTACCAGCCCGACCAGCCCGATCACGCCCAGCAGCGCCGCCAACTCCAGTGGGGATACGGCGGGGGATGGCGAAGGCATTCCCGAGTTGAAAGGCGTCAAGGTGGTGGCGGATGAACGGCGCAACGCCTTGCTGATCTATGGCACCGCAAGCCAGTACGCCATGCTGGAGCAGGCGCTGAGCCGCTTGGACGCGCCCCGTGAGCAGGTGCTGATCGAGGCCACCATCGCCGAAGTCACCTTGAACAACGACCTCAACTTTGGGGTCCAGTGGTTCCTGGATCGGGGCAGCAGCACCGCCGGATACGGTAGCGCCGCCACCATTGGGGCCAGCTACCCCAATTTCAACTACACCTTCATCACACCCAATACCCGCGTGGTGCTGAACGCCCTGTCCAGTGTCACCGACGTGCAGGTGCTGTCGGCGCCGAGGCTGATGGTTCTGAACAATGAGACAGCACGCCTGCAGGTGGGTGATGAGGTACCGATCGTGGTGCAGCAGGCGACCAGCACGCTGACCAGCGACAGCGCCGTGGTGAATTCCGTCCAGTACCAAAGCACCGGCGTGATCCTGGAGGTGACCCCCCGCATCAACCACAGCGGGGCGGTGGTCCTGGACGTGAATCAGGAGGTCAGCAGCGTGGCCACGACGACGACCTCGGGCATCGACAGCCCCACCATCCAACAGCGCAAGATCAGCAGTATCGTGAACGTACAGGACGGAGAAACCGTGGCGCTGGGTGGGCTGATCAGTGATAGCTCAAGCAAATCTGGGAGCGGGATTCCCTATCTGAGCGACATCCCGGTACTGGGCAAGCTCTTCGGTACCAACAAGACGGACCATAGCCGCACCGAACTGCTGGTCTTCCTGCGCCCGGTCATCGTGCGGACCGTGGTCCAGGCCCGGGAGGTGACGGAGGCGCTTAAAGCCCGCATGGGCCGGCTGGAGGCGTTGGCGGGCTCGAATGCGCCCAAACCCTGATGGCGCGCCCGCCCAGAACCGTGCCGACCATCGGCGGGGGCAGGGGGGATACGCGCTGCTGTTGACCCTGTTCCTGTTGGCGGTGGGCACAGCGGTTGGATACTTGGTGGTGGGCAACGGTCTATCGGCGCGCAAGCTAACCCGTGCCGCCTCGCAGGCGGCGGGCGCCAGTCAGCGGGCGGCCCTGGCCACGTGGCAGGTTCTGGACGGCACGGCGGCGTCGGGCAAGGCGCCGGTGGCGAAATCCGGACAGCTTACCGTGGATGGTCAGACGGTGAGCCTGATAGCCATGTCGGAAACGGGGCGCATCGATTTGAATGGTCTGTCCCGCCGAGCATTGGCGGAAGCTATCCAATCCCTGGGCTTTCCGGAGCGGCGGGCCGCCCAGGCGGCCGACCAGATCGCCCAATGGCGCGGCATGGACCCGCCAGGCGCCGATGGCACGAATCTGGCGATGAACGGCCGGACGGCGCTGTGGTCGCTAGAGGATCTGGACGCCATCGCCGGCCTGGAACCAGAGGTTCGCGCCTGTCTATTCCTATGGGGCACGGTCCATGCGCGCGGGCCGTTCGGCGGCAAGGAGGCGCTGACCAGGCAGGACTTCGCCACGACCGGGTTCGGCTCCAACGGAGGCCTGATCGTCGGCACGATGGTGCGGGTCGTCGCGACCGACGTCCTGACGGGCAAGCGGTTTCGGACCATAGCGTTGTTCCGGGGGGTATCCCGGAGGTTGCCCGGGGAAAACGGGCGGCCCGTTCCTCCGCCATGGATGATCCTGGAATGGTTGAAGCCGGCACCGACCGGCGGGGTGAATTGCCCGTGAATGCTTGATTTGGTCGACAGTGGCACCCTGTGCGCCTCAAGCCGATCGCAAGATTGCATTGGAACGCGGCATTTTTACCCGCTATGATATACCTGTGGGGTACTCAGAAATAAGATACGCGACGGCAAAGTTCTCGCCTGCGCGTGGTTTTTCTTGGGGGCATGAAGGCAATGAGATCATACAAGGCCGCCTTGGCTGCGGTTGTCCTTGCGCTGGTTGCGGGAGCAAAAACCGCGCAAGCCGCAACTCAGACCCCTTGGACCAAGGTCACGTTTATCGCAACCGGCTGGGTTGACAAAACTTTCCGCTTTTATACCGAGGCACCTGTCGCGAATCCGGAAAATTGTGCCTCTACCGATGGCTATGTGGTGCCTGACTCATTGCCTGGCAACGACCACTTTCTATCAACCATTATTGCTGCCTACTCCCTCAACCATGAGGTTGCCTTAATCATTAATAGTTGCGTTAACGATCGACCCCAGGTGATTGGCGTTTATGTCCGAAAGCCGCAGTAAAATTCGATATTAGATTGAGGCTTCTGGACCGGCCTGTATTGTTTTGTAGGCTCATTTCTTGTGAGTGGCAGAAGATATAAGGGTGAGATCCTGTTAAGTGGGCGCGGTGCCGCCGTGCTTTTCGATGTTAATCATTTTTTTCGGGGGGGGATGTGAGAAAAAGGTCCAAGTTATTTTATTCGGATGTTCTTTATTTCCTATCCATTTCTATTGGCTTGTGCGCGTTTCCCGCATGGGCTGGAAGCGTAAGCTATGGCTATGACTCGTTAGGGCGGCTGACCTCAGCAAAATACCCTGATGGAACGGCCATAAAATATGAGTATGATGCCGCAGGTAACCGTATCAATGTGAAGGTGACCTATCCGGATACCACCACGCAGAGTAATTCGGATGGAACTTCGACGACGACCATAAATGCCGATAATTACACCGTTGCAGATTCGTCAAAGAAATATATCGTTGTTGGGAATGGCGACGTACTTAATGTCTCTGGAACGGCGATAACCGTTAACGCTGCCTCAGGCTCTACCGAATATATAAAGGGAAGCGGTGGCGGAAATACAATAACGGTTGCTAATGGGGGCGTTACGCTTCGAATTTCTGGCAACGGAATGAGCGGCCCCATTAATTACGTCACCATGTCAAATGGCACGCTTATTCTGGATGACAACGCCCGGGCGGATCTTGTCCCGGGCAGCAACTCCAACCACGTCACCATCGGCACGAACGATCAGATCGGTGTTTATGGCAACAATAACATCGTTCTGGCGACGGGCGGTGGGGATGCCATTTGGATGGGAGGGACCGGTAACGTCGTCACCACCAATGCGGGTGGCACGCTGGTCATCGCAAATGGCAACACCACCATTAACGGCCATCAGAATACAGTGAATCTCTGGGCGGGTGCTACGGCGACGATTACCGGCAATCAAAGTAACGTTACCGTCGACAGGGCCACACTGACGATTTCAACTCCTGATAAATATACTGAAACGGTCAACGCTGCCGGCGCCACCGTCTTCGTGACAACGGGGGGCAACACCATCAACCTCTCTGGGGCTGGCAATACGCTAACCACATCTGCCGGCAATTCAATCGCGGTGAGTGGTACTGCCACGATCAACGGTGATTTCAATTCGGTGGCGATTGCAGGTGGCGCGACGGTCACGATTAACGGTAACGGCCCTATGATCTCCGCCAGTACCGTCGTGCTCAAGTTGGTGGGTAATTCCGGTAACTATGCGACGGTCAATGGTAACGGCAGCACTATCACCATGGCGACAGCCGGAGAAAGCCTTACGCTGTCGGGGGCCAACAACGCCGTCGCCGGTTTCGCGAACGCGACCTTGACTGTATTGAACGCGGGCCTCAACACCGTGAACGGCATCACCTTGAATTCCATCGGGGCGAAAGATCAGTACACATATGATGCCGGCGGCAAACTTCTCACTCACGTTACGTTTGATGCTGGTGGTAACCAACTGAGAAGTATCGTTTATGGCAAGTCGGTATTTATTGTGCCGCTGTTGAATGGGTTGCCAATTCTGTATCCACTAGGTTCATGATGGGGTATTGCCAGGGAAAGCAATTTGTGCCGCCGGTAGTCTCGGGAGGTACATTTTTCTGCGGATAAGTCAGTAATAGGATGGTAGTGTGATTTGAAAACGTCGATCAACAAGCCACTCTCAATGCGAAAATATACCGTTTAGCGGGGTGTAAAAATGAAACGCATCACGGCATTTGTATTTTTGCTTGCAATTTCTCAGTTTTTTCTGGCGCAAAAATCTCTCGCGGAGCCATCTGGGGCAAAAGCCAGCGTCATAAGTGTTCGGTCTTATGATTCTGGACAGTATTCATATGCTATAATAGAAGTAAATAACACGACGTTATGCAACACAGATCATTTTGTAATACCGCTTGACAGCCCCGGTGGGGTTGGGATGCTTAGCGCTGCTATCACGGCATTGTCGGCTCAGAAGCAGGTGGTGCTTGAGGTGTCAAATGTTACAGGTTGCAATGGCTGGGGGTCGCGGTTGCAGTCTCTCTATTTGTTTAATTGAATTTGATTTATGGGCCCTGATGCGGGGCACTGCCCTTCATCGTGTCCCAATAGGCTTAAACTAACTCGGATAAATCATCGCCCGGGTTTGATCAGGTTATTCCGATGGCGCCAGTTCTTGCACGGGATGCACCATCCACCGACACTCATGCGAATGATGTATCGAGCTTATTCTCGCAGGTAGATAAAATTACCTAAGACGAAAGAAAGAATTAATGACGAAGATGTGGGCGCTGGCATCTAAATTTTTAGGCTATTTCCTTTTAATTCTCGCCATCATTCCCACTTCTTCTGGCGCAGATACACTGCCGTCCGTCAAGATCGGTACGGCGGCATTGCTGGCACCCTCCTCGGCGGACGGCTATTACGGCTCTGCTACCAATTCCACCAACGGGCTGGGCAGCGTATCGCGACCCAACGAGATCATCGAGCTGGCGCTGGCCCTGCGCAACGATCCGGATCTGATCTACGACTACGTCCGCAACAACGTCGACACCACGTTCCTTTATGGCTTGCAAAAGGGTGCCTTGGGCGCCTTGGTCGACAGGGCCGGCACGCCCTTCGACCAGGCGATGCTGATGGTGGAGCTGCTGCGCCAGTCCGGTTATACGGCCAGCTATCAGGCGGGCACCATCACCCTCAATGGCCAGCAGTTCTATGACTGGACGGGTATCACCAACGCCACGGCCGCGTGTCAGCTTCTATCCAGTGGCGGGATCCCGGGCAACGTCAACGGCGCCACAAGCACGGACTGCGGCAATGTCAGCGGTACCGTCAGCTCGGTGCAGATGGCGCATATATGGGTCTCCGCGAATGTCGCCGGCGGCACCTTTTTATTCGATCCCAGCTATAAGGCCTATTCTTGGAGATCGGGAATCGACGTGCCGGGTAATGCGGGACTGCAGGTTGGCCAACCTCTGAACCAAGCCGTCGCCGGTGGTGGAAACAGTGTTGAATTCGGCACCGCGTCTGGCGTCTCCTACGTTCGCAACTTGTACAGCTACGCCCTTAACCTATACCTCGGAGCGTATGCCCAGAACCTGCTGAACGCCATCAACGCCAACATCTCCGGCGCTCACATTCAGGATGTGGTCGGCGGTGGCACCATCGTTCGCCAGGAAGGGCCTGTACGGCAGACGTCGTTGCCTTATCCCGCGCAGGCCACCCGCAGTTGGAGCGGTGGTGTCCCTGATCAATACCGCACCACGCTGCGGGTGCAGATTTCAAGACCTGTCGCCAATTTGACGACCGGTTCGCTGGACACGGTCACGATGGCCGATGTGACCCTGTTCGCGGATGAGATTTACGGTCGTAAGCTGATCTACGATACCAATTTCACCGGGCCTGGGAGGAACGTCGATAGTCTCAACAACTTCGTGGGCACGCTGAAGTTGGTTGATGAGTTCGGCAATGCGCAGGCACTAGTAACAAGCACGACGATCGGTGACAAAATTGCCTACCGTCAAGACGCCACTATTAATCTGACGGTCAATCATCCCTACGCTGCGGCTGCGGACGGTAGCGCCAACGTTACGGGCACCTATATGGATGCGGTTGTCACCCGGAAGGTCAAAGTTCTCACGCCATTTACCATCGTCCATGCCTGGGGCGATGTCAGCAGCAAGGGGGTGGTGGAGAAGTGGGGCTCGCGCATTGACAAGAGCGTGCCGACTCTGCCGCGGCAAGGCTGTGACATGTGCGGCAGCGATTTCTTCAGCAGCGCCGGCGACGGCATCCGTGAACAGCTGGCGGCCAGTTGGATCGTGCAGTCGGCCAAGGCGGCCTCGCTGCACGCCGCCATCGCCAAGTCCACCTACGGGCATCACCATTCCATCGGCGTTGTCACTGCGGACAACCAGATCAACGTTGTGGACAACGACAAGTCGTCGACGACCAACCAACTCTATTATTCCATCTCCGACAATTTCGATCGCATCGATGTGGAGTCGGGTATTAGCCTAACCAGCAAATCGGCGGATGGCACTCGCCGGCGCGCCGCTCTGCACGCCATTGCCGCCACCATGGAGGCGTTAGAGGGTGCTGTGGCCGCCGAGGTGTCGGATTTACCGGATACCAACTCGACCGCCACCCGCTTCGCCTGGGGTAACACCCCGCCTACGGATGGCGAGGATCCCTCCAACGCCGGAGCACGCCGCTTCTATAGGTTTAACAGTGGCAATGCCGGTCAGGCTCAGGGCTTGGCCAAGGTGGAGGGACAAGCGCCATCGGCTTATGCCAGCGCCACCGGTCAGCATGGTGCCGATAACGTCACCATCGGCAGTGGAGAGGCGAATGGCCGGGCTGGAGCGCTCGCCACCGTCATCACCAACTACACCAACGCCGGCTTTGACGTTGTAAGCTCGGAAGAGGCGTTCCTGGGGCCGGGGGGCCGGGCAGGCGCGTTTGTCCCGCAGGTGAGCGGGAGCACCACAACTTACACCCATCGCCAGAGCGAGCAGCGGGGCGGCGCCCTGGTGGCGACCCGTTATAATGCCAATGGGGATCCTTTGGAGATCGCCCATATCATGGTGGGGCCTACCGCCAATTCCAAGGGCGGTGGCGGCGGTGTCCAGGCGCAGCATCAGTCGCAGTATGACCCGTCGACGGCGGCCGACGTGCTGAAGGCCCGCTTCGTCGACCGCTCAAAGATGTTGGGCGTGGACCTCAAGTCCGGCGCGTTGTCCTATACCAGCCCGGCCAGTCTCAAGGTGGGCAGTGGCAAGTTTCCCTATCAGTTGAGCGCGCAGTTGATCTGGCGGGGTGGCGAGCAAGTTTCCAGCGGATTCGGCCCTATCATCCACACCCAGCCGCAGACTCCCTGGACCACCAATTGGAACAGTATGGCATCTATCTCCTCCAGCGCTTTGGAGATGATGCAGGATGGGGACCTGAGGGCGGCCGCAACCTCGGTCGCAGCCTTCGCTGCGATGCAGGATGTTTACACCGCCAGCCCCAGCGTTCAGCGTGAGGTGGTGGGCGTCCTGGTGGGGTCCTGGTGGATCAATCAGATGATCGGCAACGTCATCACCACCAATGTGGGTGTGGGGACATCACAGTTCGTACGCCTTATCGATGGCAGCTGGATCAGCCCTGGCGCCGCGGTGGCGGCTAGCCTGACGGTTAGCGGTAGCCGCGTGGCCTATCGCAACACCGATTGCACCAACACGTCAGCCCAGGCGACCATGCCCCAGACTCGGGGGTGGAACAACGCGGGCATGTCGATAAAAGTTCGCAACCCCAATGGTGATGTGCAGACCTTCAACCAGTGGAGTTTCGTCTATACTAACAATATATCGGAGTCCACTTGTTCCAGTCTACGCGGTTTTCGCCTGGAGTCCTGGAGCTTTCCCCAGGGGGTGACCATCACGTTGAAATATGATGACGGAACGGGAAGTCGCAATATTCCAGAATTAGTTTCCGTCTCGAACAACCTGGGACGCAAGATCCATTTTATCAACAGTGGCGATGGTGGCTTCGATAATGCCCTCACCGGGGGCGACTTCCGCCAAGTCACCGTCACGATGGACGGAACAGGCACGGCGACGCACACCGGCACGAACTGGGACACCTACAAATTCAACGCGCGGCTGGTGGGTGGGCGCTATTTGCTGGACCAGATCTATTATCCTCACACGCCGAATACGCCCTTCCTGCAATACAACTACGATACCCTGAACCGGGTGGTGTGGGCCTTCGACGCGCAGAGCCTGCAGGACACGGCGAACCATGTCCAAGTGGGCGCGCGCGGCGCCTGGGGCTTCCGCATCGCCAACGGTATCCGGGGGTTCCGGACGGACCCGGCCGGCGGGCGTTATGAGGTGATGTATGACACTTACGGCATGCCGTTCCGCTATGTAGATGAAGTGGGGCGGACGACGACGGCGCAATATGACGGCCGCGGCCGGATGACGGAGTATGACTATCCGGCCGGGGGCAAGCAGTTGTTCGGCTATGACGCGCGCAACAACACTACCGACATGTGGCGCGTTGCGCGGCCGGGCTCGTCGCTGTCGACCTCGCATGCGCATGTGGATTGGGACGGGACTTGCAACAAGCCGACGCATGTGGCGGACGCCAATGGGAATACGTCGGATCTCTATTATGATGGCAATTGCCAATTGTCCTACATGCTTGGTGCGGCTATTGCGAATTCGAGCAGCGGCCTGACGACAACGACGACTCGCCCACGTACGAACTTCGGTTATGACACCCTGGGCCGGCTGTTGGAGGTGCGCGACGCTGGGAACATGCTGACGGACTTTGCTTACGACAGTGCCAACGGCAGCCCGACGCAGGAGATCGTGGACGCCGGCGGCCAGAAGATCACGTCCACGTTCGGCTATGATGCCCAGGGGCAGGCGACGACGGTGACGGACCCCCGGGGCAAGACGGCAACTACCACGTACGACGGCAACGGCCGGCCCATTTCGGTGGATCTACCAGAAGGCGCCCGGACGGAATGGACGTACAACGCCGTCGGATGGGTGCTGACGGAGCGTCAGGCGGCGGACAGTGGCCATACCGCCTGGTCGACGGTGACCACGACCTACACGGCCACGGGGCAAAAGGCGACGGTGACGGACCCGGCGGGCCAGGTGACGACCTATGGCTATGACGCGGCGGATCGCCAAATCAGCACGACGGATCCGCTGAACCGGGTCAGCGTGACGGATTATGACGCGGCTGGCCAGAAGCTGCGGGAGCGTCGCGCCGTGGGTACGGCGGTGGAGCAGGTGTCAGCCTCCTACGCCTATGACGCCGACGGCCTGGTCTCAACGATCACGGACCCGCGCGGCAATGTGCTGAGCTATGTCTATGACGGGTTTGGGCGGGTGTCCTCGCTGCGCTACCCGGACGGGGCGTCTGACAGTTATGGCTACGACGCCAATGACAACCAGACCAGTGCGACGCAGCGGGATGGCTCGACCTCGCAGATGACGTACGATGCGGCCAACCGCTTGGTGACGGTGGCGCGCCCGGGCCTGCAAACGGTGACGTTGGGCTATGACCATATGGGGCGCTTGTACTGGCAGGTGATCGGAGGCAGCGAGGTGTCGCGATCCCTGTCCTATGATAGCGCTGGCCGTCTGGCGGCGGCGACCACCTATATACCGCGACCGGGGGCAAGCTCCCTCGGGGTGACCATGAACTTCGGCTATGATGCTGCGGGTAACCGTACGTCGGCCAGATACCCGGACGGCTCAACGGTGTCGTGGGTCTACGATGGCTTGGCGCGGGTGACGGACGTGACGGAGGGGTCGTTCACCTGGGCACATTACAATTACGACACGCTGAGCCGCCATACCGGTGCCTGGCAGGGCAATAACGGCACCGCCGTGGCCACCAGTTCCTATGGTTATGATGCGGCCAGCCGGCTGACCGGCCTGGGCCGTGGCTGGAACGGCGGGGCGGTGAATTACAGTTATAGCTATGACACTGCGGGGCAGGTGATCTCGCGCGGCGTGGACAGCGATAGCTTTCTGCCGACAGCGGGGGCGCCCCAGACTTATGGCGCGGCCAATGCCATCAACGGCTACACCTCGGTCAACGGCAACAGCTACGGTTATGATGGCCGTGGCAATCTGACCTCCGCGGGCGACAGCACGGCGATGACCTACGATAGTCGCAATATGCTGACTCGGTTCACGCAGGGGGCCACGGTGCAGACCATGGGTTACTATCCCGAGGGGGGCCGGGCGTGGAAGCAGGTGAACGGGGTGACGACCCTAACGTTCGAGGCGCTGGGGGTGGAATGGGGTGACTACGACGGCAACGGCGGGCTGCTTCGGCGCTACGTGCGTTCTACGGCGACAGGAGGCCCCGGGGGGGGCGGTGTCGTGGGCTGGGTGGACGGCGGCGGCAACCGCTTCTTGACGGTGCACGACCGGCAGGGAAGTGTGGTCGCGGTGTTGAACGGCTCTGGCCAGTCGACGAGCACCTATTCCTATAACGAGTTTGGCCAGAGTGCGCAGGACGGGCAGACGGGGTCGCCCTATCGCTACGCCGGCATGCGGTATGACGAGATCGGGCTCTACGTCACCCCCAACCGCACCTACGTGCCAGGCATCGGCAGGTGGCTGCAGATGGACCCGGCGGGGCTGGTCGATGGGCTGAACCGGTATGCTTATGTGGGGAACAACCCGCTGTCGGGTTTTGATCCGCTGGGATTGGCCAACGAGGGAAATACTTGCGGCCGGACAGGGGGCGTAAGCTGCTCCGGGAGTTACGCAGGGGATGGCATCACGCCGTTTAAAGATGGAACGGGTGGTGATAATCGCCAGCTGGAGAGGCGTCAACAGGCCCAGGCGGCAGCGGTTATGGCGCAAGATTCTAGTCAAGCGGGCCGCAGTGGTTCAGGTTCGCAAAGTCGGTTTGTGATTGACTTTGTTGCCGAGCGGAAAAACCCCCATAGTATAGTTGGGCATGCGTTTTTGGGATTTGAGGCCCCTGGGGAAGAACCGTTTGCCTTGGGATTTTATCCACAATCGAATGAGGCGACAGCGTCACCTACCGAACGTTTAGTGAATGCCCTTGGTGGCCCTGGTGCGATAAGAGACGACACTTCCCTTCTTAAGGAGGCATTAGGCGGAAATAATAACTTTGCCGTTAGGCAAACTGTTGTTAGTCCAGATGTATTTTATAAGGCGGTTGGGATCATGAAATCCTTTAATGGTCTACACTATAGTATTGATACACAGAACTGTGCTGCGGCAGCTATGACGGCACTCAGTAATTCTGGCGCGATACCAGGTATGTTCTATATGCCAGGACTCTCGCCGACCGACATTTACAATGTTATGAAGGCAGAAAAATAATGGTAAAATTGTTGATGTTGTCGACCTTTCTCGTAGTTGCTATTGGAGCGACGGTTGGGTGGTCGTCAGGACGGCATGAGTATGTGCAAACGGATTGTGCGCTTGATGATAAACGATTAACAATATGGATGCGCGATCTGTCTGATAAGGAAGACAACGGAAGGTCTCAAAATATAGAATTTCAGAATGACGGTCCTTTAATTCGGTTTTGGCCACAGTTCTATGCGCTAGACTGGAGTTCTATTAAGAGCGTTGCGATTAGTTATAATGGGGAATCCCACACTTCGGGGAAGTTATCATTTGTATACGCAAATGGCGGGAAGAGGGCTCTGGGGGAGATTCAGGCCACATGCTGGGAAAAGGTTAAGGAATATATTGGTGATAAAGACCGCACCAATAATATTCTGATTAATGCGATTGAGATTGAGCCAAGGTAGATCACTTTGCCGCGACGTTTATTCGCCGGCTGCACAGAGATGGTTATCCCCTGACAGCTGCCCACCCTGATGAGACTATCCGGTGATGGTTTGGGCTTAAAGGCAAAATCCCCCTTCCGAATCAAGACCCTAACCGCCCATCGTTGAACCTTCGTGCATAGACGATGCACAGGTGTAATCCTAAATCCTGTCATTTTTGACGCTGCGGAGCGTAAGCGGTGCGCGTCCCCCACCGGTTTGGCGGTTGACGGTTCAGTTGGCACCGCAGCAGCGCTTGTATTTCTTGCCTGATCCGCAGGGGCATGGGTCGTTGCGTCCGACCTTGGCTTGACGGATGGGCGCTGGCTTTGCGGGTGGGCGTGCGGCCCTGATCTTGGCGATCTTGTGCAGGACGAGGATGGCGCGGGGGATTTGTCCGGCGGCCTCATTGAGGCGTTCATCGATGTCCTCGGCGGGGACGAAGGCGCCGTCGTCGAGGTCGATAAAGCCGACGAAGGGGGTGATGACCGCCTCCAGCCGTTCATCCCCGGCAAAGGCGGTCCAGCCCTCGGGCGCCAGGGTCATGGCCCGCCAGAAGCCAGAGACCCATTCCCGGACGGCCTGGTGGGTGGGCTTTTCGCCGGCGTCCAGGAAGGCCGGGCGGTAGTCGCAGACCCGCTCCGTTTCCAGCCGTTCAAGGCCAGCGTCGATGTCGCCCAGGAGGCTGTTGTAACGGGTCATCAACGTGCCGAGCACCGCGTGGAGGTCGGCATCGTTGTCGAAGACCGGTTCCTCGTCGCCCCAGAGGGCGGCGATCCAGCGGCTGGGCGGGATCAGGTCGGGCGCCACCACGACACCGGTCAGATACCCCTCCAGCGCCAGCGGCGACAGCGCGCTTTTCGGTGCCGCCGGCGAGGCGAGGAGGCTCAGCCAGGCGGTGGATGAGGAGGTGATGGTCATGCCGCGTGCTCCGTCACGGCGGGCCCCATCGCAACGACCTGCGCCTCGGCCCAGGCCCACGGCGTGAGCTCGACCAGCCGCGCGTTAGGCCAGCCGTCGACCAGCCGGGTCAGCACGTCGGCCAGATAAGCTTCCGGGTTCACGCCCTGCAGCTTGCAGGTTTCGATCAGCGAGGCGATGACCGCCCAGTTCTCCGCCCCCCGGTCGTGACCGGCGAAGAGCGCGTTCTTGCGATTGAGGACCAAGGGCCGGATGCTCCGTTCCACCGTGTTGGAATCAATCTCTATCCGCCCGTCGTCGAGGAAGCGGACGAGGCCGGTCCACTGGTTAAGCGCATAGCGGATCGCCTCCGCCGTGGTCGATTTGGCGGACAGGCGTCCAAGCTGCTGCTCCAGCCATCGCTTGAACTCGTCGACCAGCGGTCGGCTCCGGGTTTGTCGGACGGATCGCCGGTCCGCCGCCGTGCGGCCCCGTATCTCCGCCTCGATGGCATAAAGCTGGGCGATCCGCCGCAAGGCCTCTTCGGCGATGGGCGCCGGCCCCGTCTTGGTGACGTCGACGAACTCCCGCCGCAGATGCGCCCAGCAATGCGCGATCCCGATGCCCGCGCGGCCCGCCACCGTCTTGTAGACGGTATAGCCGTCGGTCTGGATGACGCCGGTGAACCCATCGAGCACGCCGGCGGCATGCTTGGCGCTCCGGCCGGGGGCGTAGTGATAGACCACCGCCGGCGGATCGCCGCCCCGCCAGGGCCGGTCATCCCGCGCCAGCGCCCAGAAGTAGCCGCTCTTGGTCCGGCCCCGGCCCGGATCGAGCACCGGCGCCCTGGTCTCGTCAACGAACAGCTTGCCGGAGCGCAACAGGTCGGCGCGCATCAGCCGCCAGACTGGCGTCAACTCGGCGGCGGCGTAGCCCACCCAGAAGGCCAGCGTCGAGCGATCGATCATGATCCCCTGCCGGGCGAAGCCCTGGGCCTGCCGGTACAGGGGAACGTGATCGGCGTATTTGGCGACCAGAACGGCCGCCACCAGCCGCTCGGTCGGCACGCCGCCCTCGATCAACCGGGCCGGCGCCGGGGCCTGGACCACGGCGCCCGAACAGGCGCGACAGCCATAGCGGGGACGGCGGGTCACGATCACCTGGTAGCGGGCCGGCACCACGTCCAGCCGCTCCGATCGATCCTCACCGATCACATGCAGGGCGCCGGCGCAGCAGGGACAGGCCGTGCTCTCCGGCGCCACCACCACCTCGATGCGCGGCAGGTGCGGCGGCAGCGCCCCGCGTGCCTTGCGGCGCTCACCGGTTCGCCGCCGCTTCAGCGCGGGGGCATCCTTCTCCGCCACGGCCTCGGTCTCAGCCCGGGCCTGCTCGACATCCTCCAGCGCCAGGTTGAGCTGGTCGGCATCAAGACGTTCCGACCGCGGGCCGAACTGCATGCGCTGCAGTTGGTGGATGAGGTGGCGTAACCGGTCGTTCAGGTCCTCGACCCGCCGGCGCTCCGTCCGCTCGGCCTCCAATGTCTCCACCAGCGCCAGAACCTGGGCGCGCAAGGCCTCGACATCGGCCGGAAGGGTGTCGGGATCGATCCGCATGGCAAGAGCATTTATAGCACGGAATCAGCCACTT
>NZ_JACIIZ010000012.1 GCF_014205765.1 Nitrospirillum iridis
CACTGCTGCCTCCCGTAGGAGTCTGGGCCGTGTCTCAGTCCCAGTGTGGCTGATCATCCTCTCAGACCAGCTACCGATCGTCGGCTTGGTAGGCCATTACCCCACCAACTACCTAATCGGACGCGGGCCCCTCCTTCGGCGATAAATCTTTCCCCAATCGCCTCCACAGCGGTTGGGCTCATCCGGTATTAGCTCCAGTTTCCCGGAGTTATTCCGAACCAAAGGGCAGGTTCCCACGCGTTACTCACCCGTGCGCCACTAAGGCCGAAGCCTTCGTTCGACTTGCATGTGTTAGGCATGCCGCCAGCGTTCGTTCTGAGCCAGGATCAAACTCTCAGGTTCTGTGCGGTATCCCATCAGCCGTTGCCGGCCAACGAGAACCTCGACGGAAACCAACCTTAGTCGGCACCTCAGACCCAAGTCCGTTCCTGTTTCCCCCGTCGCCGGAGGAACATATTCAGAGCATGTTCTTAAGATGCGCTTCGATCGTTTCCATGTTGTGCCCGTACTGGACCCAGCATCGGAACCGCCGTCTGCGCATCCCTTCTCAAGACGTTCACTTGTTCAAGAACCCGTGGGCCAAACGCGAAAACGCGCAGACACCACAACCCCATCCTCGGCTGATCCCCTGAAGGACCAACCCATACCCGGACGGGAAGGGCAAATTCCGTGTCGACCAGGGCCGGAGCCCCAGGTCCGCAACTCCTGAACTCACCGGCGGAAACCGCCAGAACTCAGGGATCGCTTCGCCGTCGCGCCGTTCGTTGTCGCCCGCCGCGTCGGTGAACGGGGTTATAGAGAGACCAGCCGGGGCTGTCTACAGAAATCTTGCAGCCTCATGACGTTTTTCGGCAGACACCACAATCCCTATGCAATCCCTATATATGCTCGCGCGGGCGCGTGGATAAGGGGCCGGAAGCGACCGTCTTGCCCCAATTTCGCCATCACCGCCGGATATGAGCCGCCCCATCGGCGGTACCCATCCTGCCCTGCCGGTCCACGGACTCAAATGCCGCAACCTTTCAAGTCCTATTAACACCCCGTACGTAGGATGTTCCCGTTGACAGTGGCAATCGGGTCACGCGAGGATTGGCCTAACCGATGGCTGGGTGTTCCAGCGCCGTTTGGCGGCGCGCACCAGTTCCATCGGACGAGAAGAAGCTGGGGCGTTACGACCTGCCGATCCCCGGGGCACCGGACCGGATCTCGGCATTTCCAGTCGTCAGTTCCTCTCCCCCATCATGGGCCTTCCCCTTTGGGACCAAGGCGATGATGAGGACTTTCATGGCGCTTGTCCGCCATGGGAAGGCCGTTCGGCAGGGCGGCCCGTCGACACCGTGCCTGTGGCCTGGGTTCAGGCCGCGGGAAACAGCGCCCGATGGGGCCCCGTAAAGGCTTGAGGTTGAGGTTGTGACGATGCGTGTTGGATTGGGGGAGTGGGGGCATTGCTGAAGCGGATCGCCGTGACGTCGGCTGTCGCCCTCGCCCTGGGTGGCGTCGTTTCCCTCGCGTCGTTGGACGACACGGGCTCCGTCGCCCTGGCGCCGCAGGCGCTGCCGCCGGCCCCGCCGTCGGACGTGGACCCGGAGTTGGCCGCCGCCGCCGCCGAGGCCCCCAAGGATCAGCAAGTTCCTCAACAGGTGGCCACCGCCGCGCTTCCGCCCGCGCCGACCAAGGCCCCCCTCTCCGTCGACCCGGTGGAACGCCGCCATGTGAGCGTCGGGCGTGGCGACACCCTGATGCAGGTGCTGATGGATGGCGGCGTCCCCGCCGACAACGCGCAGAACGCCGTGAGCGCCCTCAGCGCCGTCTATGACGTGCGCCGCATGAAAGCCGGCCAGGGCATCACCGTCCTGTTCGACCACAGCGAAGGTGACAAGTTCATCGGCCTGGAGTTCCAGCCGGCCGCCGAGCGCGCCGTGTCCGTGGCCTTCAACGGCTCGCGCTACCAGGCCCGCCAGATCGACAAGCCCCTGGAGAAGAAGCTGGTGGCCGCCCGTGGCCGCATCACCAGCAGCCTGTCGGAAGCGGCCAGCGCCGCCGGCGTGCCCTATCCGGTGCTTGACGCCTTCATCAAACGCTATGCCTACGATGTCGACTTCCAGCGCGACCTGCAGCCGGGCGACACCTTCGAAATCCTGTTCGAGCGCTATTACACCCCCGAGGGGGAAGCCGCGCGCGACGGCGACATCCAGTTCGCCTCGCTGACCTTGTCGGGCAAGGAAAAGGCCATATACCGCTACCAGGCCGCTGGCGGCACGGCCGACTATTACAACGCCTTGGGTGAAAGCATCCGCCGCGCCATCCTGCGCACGCCCATCGACGGCGCCCGCGTCACGTCCGGCTATGGGATGCGCATGCATCCGGTGCTGGGCTACAGCAAGATGCACAAGGGCAAGGATTTCGGCGCCCCGGTGGGCACCCCCATCTACGCCGCGGGCGACGGCGTGGTGGAACAGGCCGGCCCGTTCAGCAGCTATGGCAACTATGTCCGCCTGCGTCATGGCAACCAGATGGAAACCGCCTACGGCCACATGAGCCGCATCGCCAAGGGCCTGCGCGCCGGCATGCGGGTGGCGCAGGGTGAGGTGATCGGCTATGTCGGCGCCACCGGCCGCGCCACCGGCCCGCACCTGCACTTCGAGGTGCTGCGCGGCAACCAGCAGATCAACCCGGACAGCAAGGAGGCCAAGATCGAGGCCGGCCGCAAGCTGGACGGCAAGGATATGCGGCAATTCCAGACCATCGTCGCCCAGGACCAGGAGGCCTTCCGCGACATGCAGGAGGGCACCACCATGGTCGCCGCCAAGCTGGGCGCCGGCCACGTGGTCCAGGCCGCGGTGAAGCGGCATTAAGCGCAGGTGGCGGGCGGGCCCCTCCGGGCCTTCCTATCCCTACCCTCCAGCTGGCTCATAAAAAAGGCCGGCCTCGCAAGAGGCCGGCCTTCGTTGTTTGGGTGGTCCCACCAACGGCATGAGCCGGGGAAGCCCCCTCAATGCACCGTCGGGACTTGCCCCCAAAGGCTGCCGCCAGCGGGGGGAGGTTGCAGGGCTTCACCGTCCAACACCAGGCCTTCGGGCCCGGCGGAAACGGTGATGGCCTGCCCGTCCTGGATACGGCCTTCAAGGATACGGGTGGCCAGCGGGTTCTGCAGTTCCCGCTGGACGACCCGCTTCAGGGGCCGGGCACCATAGGCCGGGTCGTAGCCGGCATCGGCCAGCCAGCGCAACGCCGCGTCGTCCAGGTCCAGGGTCATGTTCCGTTCCGCCAGCATGCGCCGCAGACGGCCCAGCTGAATGTTGACGATGCCCGCCATGTGCGGCCGCGACAGCCGGTTGAAGATGAGGATCTCGTCCAGTCGGTTCAGGAATTCCGGCCGGAAGGAGCCCCGCACCACCTCCATCACATGGGCATGCGCCGTGGCCACCGCCGCCACGTCGGCCCCGTCGGGCAAGCCGGCCAGCGCCTCCGACCCCAGATTGGAGGTCATGATGATCAGCGTGTTGCGGAAATCCACCGTGCGGCCCTGGCCATCGGTCAAGCGACCATCATCCAAAACCTGCAGCAGCACGTTGAAGACGTCGGGATGGGCCTTCTCCACCTCGTCGAACAGCACGACCTGATAAGGCCGGCGGCGCACCGCCTCCGTCAGGGCCCCGCCCTCCTCATAACCGACATAGCCCGGAGGGGCGCCGATCATGCGGGCGACGGAATGCTTCTCCATGTATTCCGACATGTCGAGGCGCACCATGGCCGTCTCGTCATCGAACAGGAATTCGGCCAGCGCCTTGGTCAGTTCCGTCTTGCCCACGCCGGTGGGCCCGAGGAACAGGAAGCTGCCAATGGGGCGGTTGGGGTCCTGCAGGCCGGCCCGGGCGCGGCGCACGGCGTTGGACACGGCGACCACCGCCTCCTCCTGGCCCACCACCCGGCTATGCAGCTTGGCTTCCATGCCCAGCAGCTTCTCGCGCTCCCCCGTCAGCATCTTGTCGACGGGGATGCCGGTCCAGCGGCTGACCACGGCGGCGATGTCGCCGTCGCGGACCTCCTCGTTCAGCATGCGGCCACCGCCGGCCTCCTCGGCCGCCTTCAGCTTGCGCTCCGTCTCCGGAATGACGCCGTAGGTCAGCTCGCCCGCCCGCGCCCAATTGCCGGTGCGCTGCGCCTGCTCCAACTCGGCCCGGGCCTGCTCCAAGCTTTCCTTCAGCTTTTGCGAGCCGGTCAGGGTGTCCTTCTCCGCCTGCCACTGGGCGGTCAGCTCCCCGGATTTCTCCTCCAGCTCCGCCAATTCCGCCTCAAGCCTGGCCAACCGGTCCTTGGAGCCCTGGTCGGTTTCGCGCTTCAGCGCCTCGCGCTCGATCTTCAGGCGGATGATCTGGCGGTCCAGCTCATCGATGGCTTCGGGCTTGCTGTCCACCACCATGCGCAGACGGCTGGCCGCCTCATCCACCAAGTCGATGGCCTTGTCGGGCAGGAAGCGGTCGGTGATGTAGCGGTTGGACAGAGTGGCCGCCGCGACGATGGCGCTGTCGGTGATACGCACGCCGTGGTGCAGCTCGTACTTCTCCTTCAGGCCGCGCAGGATGGAGATGGTGTCCTCCACCGTCGGCTCCGACACGAAGACGGGCTGGAAGCGGCGGGCCAGGGCCGCGTCCTTCTCGATGTACTTGCGGTACTCATCCAGCGTGGTGGCACCGACGCAGTGCAGCTCGCCACGCGCCAGCGCGGGCTTCAGCATGTTGGACGCGTCCATGGCCCCGTCCGCCTTGCCCGCCCCCACCAGGGTGTGCAGTTCGTCGACGAAGACGATGATCTCGCCGGCGGCGGACTGGATTTCCTGCAGCACGGCCTTCAGCCGCTCCTCAAACTCGCCGCGGAACTTGGCGCCCGCCACCAGGCCCGCCAGGTCCAGGGCCAGCAGGCGCTTGTTCTTCAGGCCTTCCGGCACGTCGCCGTTGATGATGCGCTGGGCCAAGCCCTCCACGATGGCGGTCTTGCCCACGCCGGGCTCACCAATCAGGACGGGATTGTTCTTGGTGCGGCGGGCCAGCACCTGGATGGTGCGGCGGATTTCCTCATCCCGGCCGATGACGGGATCCAGCTTGCCGTCGCGCGCGGCCTGGGTCAGGTCGCGGGCGTATTTCTTCAGGGCGTCGTAGCTCTGCTCGGCCGAGGCGCTGTCGGCCGTGCGACCCTTGCGCAGGGCGTTGATGGCCTGGTTCAGGGCCTGCGGCTTCGCCCCGGCCTCGGCCAGCACCTTGGCGGCGGCGGTGCCTTCCGCCATGGCCAGCGCCAGCAGCAGGCGCTCGGCCGTCACGAAGCTGTCGCCCGCCTTCTGGGCCAGTTGCAGGGCGCTGTCGAACACCTTGGCCAGGTCGCGGTGCAGGCTGATCTGCCCGGCACCGGGGCCGGAGACGACGGGCACCTTGGCCAGCGCCGCCTCGACACCGGACAGCGCGCGGGCCGGATCGGCGCCGGAGGAGCGCAGCAGGTTGGCCGCCAGGCCTTCGCTGTCGTCCAGCAGCACCTTCAGCAGGTGTTCAGGGTTCAGGGTCTGGTGGCCGCCGCGTAGCGCCAGCGTCTGCGCCGCCTGCACGAAGCCACGGCTGCGCTCTGTGAACTTCTCGAAGTCCATCGTCAAAGCTCCTAGTGTCCGCCAGATCGTCCGCCAGGCAGCCCGATCCAGCCTTGATCCACGACAATTGTGCGATCCGAAGGATGCACCAGCGATATGGGGCCTTGGAATACGCCCCGCAAGCCCATCCGCCCCCCATCCCTACATCTAATTACCCCCTGTCCGTCCACCGCCTTGCGTTGACAAGCGGCGGGGCTGATCCCTTACAGTGAGGGCATGACGACCACCGTTTCCATTCTGCATTATTTCCCCGTCAAAGGGTTGTCGCCCCAGACGTTGGAGTCCGTGACTCTCACCCCGGGCGAGGGCGTGCCCCAGGACCGGCGCTTCGCCATCAGCCATGGCGCCACCACCTTCGACGCCCTGGCACCCGCCTGGCGGCCCAAGAGCAACTTCCTTGCCCTGATGCGGGATGAACGGTTGGCCACCCTGGACGCCCGCTATGACGCCACCAGCTGCACGCTGGTGCTGCTGCGCGGCGGCAAGCCGGTGGCCCGTGGCCGCATCGACACACCCACCGGCCGGCTGCTGATCGAACAGTTCCTGGCCGCCTATATGAAAGACGCGGCCGTTCCGCCGCCCTACAAGATCATCGAGGCGCCGGGACACATGTTCAGTGACATCGCGGAAAAGGCCGTGTCGCTGATCAACCTGGCCAGCGTCAAGGATCTGGAGCGGGTGGTGCAGGCCCCCGTGGACCCCCGGCGCTTCCGCGGCAACCTGCTGCTCTCCGGCCTGGCGCCCTGGGCGGAGAAGCAGTGGGTCGGCAAGCGCCTGCGCGTGGGCGCAACCCTGCTGGAAGTCTTCAAGGACATCCGCCGCTGCGCCGCCACCGAGGTGAACCCGGTGACGGGGGAACGCGACATGGCCCTGTTGAAGGCGTTGATGAACGGCTATGGCCATGTCGATTGCGGCGTCTACGCCCGCGTGATCGAGGGCGGCACGGTGAAGCCGGGCGACGCGTTGGAATTGGTCGAAAGCTGAAGAAGCGCCGCCAACTTCCTCAGCGCCAGTCTTGCCGTTTCCCCTCAATCGCCGGGCGCCAGCATCCGCTGGCTTGGCTCTCCTCGTTCCGCTCCTTCGGTGCTCACTCCGGCGGATGCGGTCGCATCCGCTGGCTGGGCGCTACGCACCAAGCAGGGTGGCCAGTTTCTTTGGTGCCACGGCCTGATAGCTCTCTTTCACCCAGCCCCGCAGCAGGTCCAACGGCACGTCCTCTCCCGCCGCGAATTTGGCGGTGACCCAGCCGGCGCGGCCCAGGCCATAGCCGGTGGCCGCCACGTTGGGCATATCCAGCGCGAAGGGGCCGGAGCGGGGCAGCTTCACCGTCACATGGCAGCCCTCACCCGCCTCCCGCCCCAGGAAGACGAAGATCTTCTGGCGCACCTTCACCACCGTCTCTCCCCAGGGGTGATCCTCCCACGCCTCGGGGTAGGTAAGGGCGTGGGCCAGCAAGGTGTCGAGGGCACTCACGGCTTGGGCTCCTCCGCCGGCGCAGGCGCGGGCGGGGCCACCGGCAGGTTCTCCGCCTTCCAGCGCATGGCGCGCAGGATGCGGTTGTAGCCGGAGGGATGGTCATAGAACACGATCTCCTCCCACGTGCCCGGCGCCAGCTTGCGGTATTCCGCCAGCTTCAGCGCCGTGGTGGCGAAGCCGTCGGGCTCCCGCGCCAGGTTCAGGCCGAAGGCGTCAGCCTCCACCTCCTGCGTGCGGATGAGGGTGTTGAGCACCGGCGTCAGCACAAAGAAATAAGCCGTGAACAGGGCGAGGACCAAGGGCAGGCCCGCCACGTCGCCCAGGCCGCCGACGCCCCAGCGCCCACCCCGCGTCAGCCGGGCGTAGGCCCAGTCCACCACCAGGAATCCCACGAACATCAGGATGCCGAGATAGGCCACCAGGACAAAGACATGGTGCAGGACGTAATGCCCCATCTCATGCCCCATCACCGCCTTGATCTCCGCCAGCGAACAGCGCCGCAGCAAGGTGTCGGTCAGCGAGATGCGGGTGGTGCCGAACAGGCCGCTGACATTGGCGCTGATCTTGTCGGATTGGCGCGAGGCGTTGAATTCATAGATGTCCGTGGCCGGCACCTCGTTGGACCGGGCCATGGACAACAAGGCCTCGCGCACCGGGCCGGCCTTCATCGGCTCATATTTGTTGAACAAGGGCGCCAGGAACACGGGCGTCACCACCACGATCACGGTCAAGGCCACCACGGTGCCGGCGGTGGCCCATATCCACCACCGCTGGCCCAGCCGCCGGACGATGGCGTAGAGCCCCCAGACGATCAAGGCGCCGAACACGCAGGATATCGCCAGCTGGATCAGCTGGTCGCCGAACCAGTCCAGAAAGGTCTGGTTCATCAGGCCGTACCGCCGTTCGCGGAAATAGTCCGCATAGGCGACGAAGGGCAGGCTCAGGACATAGTCGATGACGGTGTAGGCGACGAAGAACAGGGGCGTGGCGAAGCGACCGAACCGCCCCAGCCCGTCGCGCAGGCGCCAGGCCAGGCCGCCCGCCAGGAACAGGGCCGCGATCGCCAGCGACACCAGGAAACGCCAGAGCTGCAGCCAGTAGCCGCCCTCGAAATAGGCGTTGGATTTGGCCCGCGCCTCGGCCGGCACGCTGTCGATATAGGCCTGTGTCGCCGCCAGCGGGTCGAAGTCGGCCGCGTGCGCCGTTCCCGATATGAGGAAGACGCCCAGCGCCACCACCCCCATGACCATGCCGACACGCGCGGCCCTCACGCCCCCGTCTATCATGCCCCACCCCGCTCCCATGCCCCCAGCCCACGGCCGGAGCCCATTGACCTACAGCCTACGACCCGGAGCGGCGGTTGGACAGGACCAGTTTGGTCCAAAATCAAGGGGCTTTGGGCAGGCGCGACTCCGGCGTCGGCGGGGCCAAATCCTCATACAGGCCCTGGGCCTCCGGCGCCGGCCCCCGGCGGGTGCCCAAGGCCCGGACCTTGATGACGCGGATATGGTTGCCCAGGGGGAAGGTCAGCACGTCGCCCGGCCGCACGGTATGGTGCGCCTTGGTGATGGGTGTGCCGGCGCAGCGGATGACGCCCGACCCGCACAACTTGGCCGCCAGGCTGCGCGACTTCAGGAAGCGGGCGTACCATAGCCATTTGTCCAGGCGCAGCCGCCCTTGGGCCAGGTCGGCCGCGTCCTCATCATCGCCGACGCCACCCTTGACGCCGCCGCCCTTAGACATGCCCCGCCATCGCCGCGATCATCGCCATCATCAAGGCGCCTCCACCAAGGTTCGAAGAATGCTGAACGGGTTGTCGCTGGCCGGCAGGACCGGCAGGGGCCTCTTGCCCGCCGCCAAGGGTGGTGGGGCGGATATCGGCGGCATCGCCCTGGCCGCCTTGGGCCGGCGGCGCACCCAGGGTGCCGCCTCCCCCTCCCCCGCCGGGCGGCCCGGGCGCCAGCCCAGGGCGGACATCAGCGGCGTCACCTCCGCCCGGGGCACACCCAGGCTGAGCACCAGATCATCCACCGTCGTCAGCGGCCCGGCCTTGGCCCGACCAGCCAATGATTTCTCCAGCCGGTCCACCATGTCGACGCGGATGGCGCGGGCCCCCAGGGGGATGTAGCCGATGGCCGCCAGGAAGTCCGCCGGCAGGTCACCGGCCGGCAGCGATACGCGGCCGGGCGCCGGCACGTCGAGCACCCTGCCGCGCGCCACCGACCACAACTGGCCCCGCAGCGACACGGCCGCCGGCCGTGTCAGCGCCGCCAGGAACACCTGGCTGAAGCCCAAGCGCAGGCCCAGGGCCGCCAGGCGGCGCCTATCCTCCCTGGTCAGGCCGGCGATCAGCGGTTCCAGCGGCGCGCGCGGCAGGCCACCCAGGGCCTCCGCCACCTGGAAGGCGATGCCCCGCCCGGCGCCGGACAACTCCCCACCGTGAACGACACCACCCCGCGCCGCCGCCGCCAACGCCACCAGCGGCGCCAGCACCCGGGCGACATGCGCCTCCATCCAACGGGTGAGGCGCGCCCGCACCGGCTCCCGCTGGCCGGTCTGCAGGAAATCGTCCCCCAGCAGGCGCACCAGCGGCGCCAGGGGCGTGGGCCCGGGCACCAATTGGCCGACGACGGCGCCATCCCAGTGGAAGGCGCCCGCCGCGTCCAGGATGATGGCGGAGTCCGGCGCCCCCTCGAACGCGCGCACGCGCTGGGCGATGACGTCGGCCAGGGCGCGACGGGCGGCGGTGGTGATGGCCTTGGCGTCCGCCGCCGGCACATCGGCGTCCAGTTCGAACGTCACCCCCCGCAGCCGGCCCACCGGGTGGCCCTCCACCATCACGCGGCCCTCCCGGTCGACGGCGCCCATCAGATCGCGGCCATCGGCCAGGCGCTTCACCAGCCCGGCGGAGCGCTTGTCGACAAAGCGCTGGGTCAGGCGTTCGTGCAGGGCGTCGGACAGCCGGTCCTCAATGGCGCGGGTGCGTTCCTGCCAATGGGCGGCATCCTCCAGCCAACCCGGCCGGTGGGAGATGTAGGTCCAGGTGCGGATATGGGCGATGCGCGATACCAGGGTGTCGATGTCCCCCTCCCCCCGGTCCAGGCGGCTGACCTGGGCCGCCACCCAATCCTGCGGCAGGGTGCCGGCGGGCCCATCCCGCAGATGGCGGAAAATCTGCGACAGCAGGCGGGTGTGGGCGTCGGACAGCACCTTGCGGAAGTCCGGGATCTGGCAGACCTCCCACAGCAGCCGCACCGCCAAGGGGTTGTTGGCCAGCCGCATCAGGTCGGCATCCTGTGCCAGCGCCTGCAGGGCCAGATGGTCGTCCGCCTCGCGCGCGCGGATCAGCACGGGCGACGGCGCCCCTGCCTCCAGCGCGCGCAGCAGGGCCTGGGGGCTGCGGAAGTCCAGGTCGACGTTGCGCCACATCAGCGTCTTCAACGTCTCGAACTTATGGTTTTCCACCGCGTCGATCAGTTCGGGATCCAGCGCCGGCGCCTCGTCCGTGGTGCCGAAGGTGCCATCGGTCAGGTGGCGGCCGGCGCGACCGGCGATCTGCGCCACCTCCGGCGCCCGCAGGCGCCGGGGCTGCTGGCCATCAAACTTGGACAGGCGGGCGAAGGCCACATGGTCCACGTCCATGTTCAAGCCCATGCCGATGGCGTCAGTGGCCACCAGGTAATCCACCGCCCCTTCCTGGTAGAGCTGCACCTGGGCATTGCGGGTGCGGGGGCTGAGCGCGCCCAGCACCACCGCCGTGCCGCCGCGCGTGCGCCGCAACAGCTCCGCCAAGCCATAGACATCGGCGGCGGAAAAGGCCACCACCGCCGCCCGGGGCGGCAGTTTGGTCAGCTTCTTGTGCCCGCTGTAGGTCAGGCTGGAGAAGCGGGGGCGCGACACGAACTCCGCCCGGGGGATCAGCTTCTGAAGCAGCGGCCGGATGGTGTCGGAGCCCAGGAACATGGTCTCGTCCGTGCCGCGGGCGTGCAGCAGCCGGTCGGTGAAGATGTGGCCCCGCTCAGGATCGGCGGCCAGTTGGATTTCGTCCACCGCCAGGAACTGAACCACATGGTCCAGCGGCATGGATTCCACGGTGCAGATCCAATAGCGGGCGCCGGGAGGGATGATCTTCTCCTCCCCCGTCACCAGGGCCACCTGTGCGGCACCCTTGGCCCGCACCACCTTGTCATAGTTCTCCCGCGCCAGCAGGCGCAGGGGGAAACCCATCATGCCACTGGCATGGGCCAGCATGCGTTCCATGGCCAGATAGGTCTTGCCGGTATTGGTGGGGCCCAGCACCGCCACCACCCGCCCGCCGGGCAACGCGCCCACGCTGTCGGCGCCCCGCTTGTGCGGCAGGGGGGGCAAGGGCGAAGGCGGCGGGCGGGAATGGTCGCTCATGGCTCTCAGTGTTGGGGCAACGGCCCCCGAATACAAGACGGGGCGTATGGCGAAAGGGGCACGGGCGCCGTGCCATCAACCCGGACGGCTGGCGCCTGTTCCGGAACACCCGCGATTGGCCCTCTCAAACTGGACCTGGAAAAAATCCGGCCGCAATGCGGACATGAAGCGGAATCATCCTTATATAAGGCACCCTCACACAGTGCACCGGCCGAACCGCCATACCGCTTGATTCCGCGTCGACCAGGCGTATCACCCCGCATCACACCGCCCCGTTGGGAACCCATTCATGCCCGTCCGCGACCGCCTTGCCGCAACCCGCCTTCTATCCTCGGCCCTGTTGTCCCTCGTGCTGGCAGGCCCCGCTTGGGGTGCGCCGGTGACGCAGGAGGGGGCGGCGACACTGGCCCGGCTGGCGGAACAGCAGTTGACCAAGCCCGCCAACCCGCACAAGGGCGACAGCCTGCGCCTGACGTTGAATGGCCATGCCAGCGCCGTGCGCGACGGCGACCATTACCGGCTGAGCCTGCCGGGGGCGCAGTTGCACCTGGGTGACGACACCGTGCTGGACCTGGAAACCCTGGTGCTGGCCGTCACCCCCACGGCCGACGGCCATTGGGACGCCACCGGCGCCCTGCCCAGCCCCATGGGCGTGTTCGACGCCCAGGGCATGCGCATCGGTGAAGTGCGCCTGGGCAGCCAAGCGCTGCATGCCCGCTGGACCCCCGATTTCCAGACGGTGGACCTGCTGGACGCCAAGGCCACCGACATCCGCTTCGTCCCCCGGCCCGGCCATGGCGCCGTGCAGATGGACAATCTGACCGTGCGCTTCATGCCCGAGGCAGAGGCGCGCGGGCGGTGGAGCGGCCCGGTGCGGATGGAGGTGAACAAGCTGGTGACGAAGACGCCGGACGGGGCTGAAGAGACCCGCCTGCTGCGCGGCCTGCTGGCCATCGACGTGACCGACTTCAACATGGCGCAGGGCGCCCTGCTGCGCGTGGGCGGCGGCACGGACACGGGACCGGCCGGCGCCGTGCTGTCGCGCATGAAGGGCACCTTCAGCCTGGACGGCTATGCCAGCCATGATGAGGAAGGCCGGCCTTATTCCCTGAAAAGCCTGAACGCCACCCTTACCGCCGACAGCATGGACGGCGACCACGGCGTCCTGGCGCTGGATTACACCCATCGGGGCCTGAGCAAGCCCGCCGCATCCGGCCAGGCCGACCCCATCCCCGACCGGGGCGACCTGCACCTGAAGATCACCGACCTGCCCGCCCGCACCCTGGCGGAGGCCGACTGGACCACCTTGCCGGCCGACGACAAGCACCGCAACCGGGCCATCAAGGAACGCACGCTGGCGGCCCTGGGCCAGGCCGGCAGCCATTTGACCATCGACAAGCTGGACTTCCAGGCGCCGGACGCCGCCCTGGTGGGCAACGCCGCCCTGGCCTTCGACGCCGCCAACCCGCGCGGCCTGACGGGAACCCTGACCCTGCTGATGCGCGGCCTGGACCATCTGCCGGCCAACAGTGTCGGCAACGGCCCCATGCTGGGCTTCTTCGCCCTGCAATCGCTGGGCGCGCCGGATGACAAGGGCCGCCGCTTCAGCCTGGATTTCCGCCCCGACGGCCATGTGAAGCTGAACGGCAGCGATGTCACCCTGCTGATGACCGGCCTGGCCAAGCTTCCCTGATACGTTGTGTGGACGCCCCCGCTTGAACAAGGTGGCGGTGCGAGATTTCCGGAGAGCCGAAGGCGGACGGAGAGCGAGGATCGGCCAAGCCGCCGGGGGATGCGGCAGGCCGCCGCATCCTTCGCCCGGACGAAAATCCTTCCCTGAATGCACGCATGCGGGCAAGACAGATGCATTTCTGTCTGTCTCGTGCGGAGCATCATGGCACGCCATCGTCCTTTCTTCGCCCGCGTGGTCCCGGCCTTGCTGACGGCGGTCATCATGGCGCCCGCCTTCACCATGCCGGCGCGGGCCGCCGCCCCGGCCACGCAGACGGCGGCTGACGCCTTGGCACAGCGCATCAACGACCAGCTGCGCGGCAATCCGCCCGCGCCCGGAAGCCGAATGGGGCTGACGGCTGGTACCGCCAGCGTCACGGCGGAAGGGGATCACTACGTCCTGACCCTGACTGGCATGGAGTTCGGCATCCCCTTCGGAATGGGCACCATGGCGGGGGCGCCCGCCGGTTCGCCCGCAGAAACAGGAAAAACGAAGGACGGCGCCGCTGCCCCCCATCCCACACAGGTGGGCACCACGGTGCGTGCCGGCACCATCACCGTGACGCTGCGGCCGGGCGCCCATGGCAACCTGGTCGGGGACGGCATCCTGCCATCAACCATAACCATGAGCAGCTGGGCCGGCGATTCCGACGGCCGGATCTTCCTGGGACACCCCTACCTGCACCTCACCTTGCGCCGGGATTCCCGCGCGATCGACACCGCCGACCTGTCGGCCAGCGACGTGCGTTTCCACGATGGCCACGACATCCTGATTCTGAGCCTGGGGTCCCTTGCCGCCCATTGGGTCATGGACAACACGCGGGCCGTGAATAACACGGATCCGAACCGGCTGGAGATCAACGACCTTACATTCTATGCCAGCGCCATCTCGGCCGACGCACCGCACCCTTGGTTGCACTTGGATCACCAGACCCTGCTGAGCACCCGCGCGGCTGTGGCCACGCCCGACCCGGCCAACCTCCTGCGACTCCCCATGCCGGCCAACGCCACGGCGCGCGCCGACCTGCAGGGACTGACCGTCATGTCCCAAGCCACACCCGGCACCCCACCACGCACGACCTTCCTCATGAAGGCCGCCTCGCTTGAATTGGATGAAAAGGGAATGACCGGCGATCGGGCAACCATCGTCCTTGGCGTGCACCACGAGGGCCTGACGCTGCCCCCACCCGGCACGCCCGTTCCCGCGCCCCCGCAAAGCGTGGGTCCTGGGGCGTCCGCCCCGTCGGCCGAGACCGCCCCCCACCCGCAAGCGGGCATGGCCCCCCTGATCCCCACCAGCGCCAGGGTGCACCTGACCGTGACCGATGTTCCCTTCCGCACCCTCCTGAACACGTCGGTGGAGTTGAACGCCACCCCGCCGGCCACCATGGCCGAGCAGCAGGCGCGCAGCTTGGCCGTGATGCAGCGTAGCCTGAAGGCCTTGGGCCAGGCGCATACCCGGTTGGCCATCGACGGCCTGGACCTGCAGTCGTCCACCCTGGCGTTGGCCGGCACCGGCGCCTTCCTGTTCGATGAGGCCTCGCCCTGGGGCATCATCGGCACGTTGAGCCTGGTGCTGCGCCAGTTGTCACCTGGAGAGGGGACAGAGCGCACCCCCCTGGCCATGGCCGCCATGCTTCAGGCCCTGGGCGCGCCGGGTAAGGATGAGAAAGGCCAGGCCATCCACCGCTATCTCCTGGAACTGGACAAGGCCGGCCACATGCTGATGAACGGGCGGGACATGTCCCAGCCCGTGCAGATCAAGCCGGCTGGCCCCCGCCCCGCCGCTCCGCCCCCGGTACACCCTGCGGGCGCCACCCCCGGCTGAAATAAAAAATACACTTACATTCCATCCCCTTGGGGCATAACTCTTCCCGGCTCTGACGAACGGCGATAGATCGCTGTTTTTGTTCAGGAAAATACCCGGTAAGAAGAGAGAGCGGCCAACGTGGCGGAAATTGATATCTCCATCGTCATCGTGGCCGTGGCGTCATTCCTGTGCGCACTGGGCTGCGGGCTCCTGTTCCATGATCATCCGATCTGGAAGTGGATCGACATCGTCTATTATTCCCTGAGCGTATTCGGCGTGATCCTGCTGTTCGTGTCGGAAGACCTGAACCGCGCCATGCTGAAAATCCAGGAGAAGGAGCGGGACATCGACCGGCACTGGGCCGCCCTTTCCGGCGGTGGCCTGCCGACATCGCCGCTGTTGACCCCATCCTCCCCCGACCATTGGCGCGCCAGTTACGAGGCGCTGAAAGCCGAACAGGATCTGGGGGAGTTGTGCCGCCAGGCGCCCAGCCTGGACTGCGCGCCCCACACCAGCCACGCCACCTTCATCAACCGTGACTTCCAGCGCTTCGACGCCGCCCTGGCCACCGTACCGGCCGACCGGGCGCGCAAGGAGGAGGATTTCTGCCAGAGGGCCTATCAGTTGGTGGACCATCTGGCCCTGAACGGCGGCGTGGGCACCGACGGCTACGCCCTGGTGAAGCAGTGGCTGCTGGCGGCGGAGCGCTATGAGGCCTCGGCCCTGGAAACCGCCGCGCTGGCGGAAGCCATCGGCGCCAGCCATGACCGCATCCTGGCCGCCGCCCCCACGGAGAAATACGCCGCCGTGGAAAAGCTGCTGGGCTCGGAAGGGACGTTCGCGGAGGAACTGTTCACCCTGCTGTCCTTCTGCGCCGCGCGCCCGGCCGACGCCACCGCCAAGCAGCACCATATCGACCTGCTGCAATCCGTGAAGGAAGCCCGGCATGAAACACCGCCGGAGGTGCAACAGGCCATCCGCGAGGCGGAACAACTGGCCACAGCCACCTTGCCGCAACGGCTGTCGCGTTTCATCCGCCTGAACCTGTGGCCCTTCATCCTGACGCTGGCCCTGGCCGGCAAGTTCGGCAAGGCCGTATCGGGCTTCGGCGGCCTGCGGCGGTACCGTGTGTCGGCTTAGCGCTTATCCACCATGGGCACAAACGCGACGGCCAGCAGCGGGCGTTCACGCACGCGGCCGTCGCGCCCCTTTTCCACCAGGCACAACTGTTGCGGCCCGTCCACCGGCCCCACGGGCAGCAGCAGCCGGCCGCCGGGCCCCAGCTGGTCCACCAGGGCCGGCGGCACGGACGGGGCGGCGCAGGCCGCGAGGATGGCGTCGAAGGGGGCGGCCTCGGGCCAGCCGTCATGGCCATCGGCCACCCGGATGGTCACGCCGGTGAGGCCCAAGGCCCGCAGCCGCCGCTCCGCCGCCCGCGCCAGGTCCGCGATCACCTCCAGCCCAAAGACCCGGGCGCCCAGGCGCGCCAACACCGCCGTCTGGTAGCCGGAGCCGACACCGACCTCCAACACCCGGTCACCCACCCGGATGTCCAGCAATTCGGTCATCAGCGCCACCAGCGAGGGTTGGGAGAGCGTCTGGCCCGCCGCCAGCGGCAGCACCTGGTCACGGTAGGCGTCAGCCGCCCATTCGGGCGGGGTGAACAGTTCCCGGGGGACGGCTGTCAGCGCTTCGGCGACCCGGGGGCCCAAGGCGGGCAGGCCCAGGGGACGTTCCGCCGCCATGCGCCTCTCGATGGTGGCCACCAGGGCCTCACGCTCCGCCCGCCGCGCCGCCATGTCCACCGGCGGGACCTTCCGTACGCCGCGTCCAAACCACGCCATGACTCGCCCCCGGTAGCAGGGCGCCCCTGGGACACCCGGTTTTCGCGTCCACCCCAACGGAGGGGCTTGCGTCCAGCGTGCCGGCCCCTCATATCGGGGCGCGTCGGCCGGCCCATCCATGGGCGGCCGGCGGAACCAGGTTCACCACGTCGGCGGCGCCGCGACCGGGCCGCCCAGAAAAGAGGACGGAACACGCCCATGAGTGAGGAGAAACTCAGCTTCCAGGCCGAAGTCTCCCGGCTGCTGGATATCGTCGCGCATTCGCTGTATTCGGAAAAGGAGGTCTTCCTGCGGGAATTGATCTCCAACGCCTCTGATGCCTGCGACAAGCTGCGCTACGCCTCCCTGACCCAGCCGGACCTGACGGCCGGGGACGCCAATTTCCGCATCACCCTGACGCCCGACAGCGCCGCCCGCACCCTGACCGTCGCCGACAACGGCGTCGGCATGAACCGGGACGACCTGGTGGAGAACCTGGGCACCATCGCCCGTTCAGGCACCGCCAACTTCATGGCCGCCCTGGCCCAGAAGGCCGAGGCCAAGAAGGACGGCGACAAGGACATGTCGCTGATCGGCCAGTTCGGCGTGGGCTTCTATTCCGCCTTCATGGTCGCCAGCGAGGTCGAGGTCTATTCCCGCAAGGCGGGTGAGGAGCAGGGCTGGCGCTGGGCGTCGGACGGCAAGGGCGCCTTCACCGTGGGCCCGTCGGATGACGCGCCGGCGCGCGGCAGCCGCATCGTCCTGCATCTGCGCGACGGCGAGGATGATTACCTGCAGACCTACCGCCTGCAGACCATCGTCAAGAAGTACAGCGACCACATCAGCATCCCCGTGCTGATCGGTGACGAGGAGAAGCCGGCCAACGCCGCCTCCGCCCTGTGGACCCGGTCCAAGAGCGAGATCACGGCCGAGCAGTACAAGGAATTCTACCACCATGTCGGCCACGGCTTCGACGATCCGTGGCTGACCCTGCACTGGCGCGCGGAAGGCGTGCTGGAATACACCAACCTGCTGTTCATCCCCGAGGCCAAGCCCTTCGACCTGTTCGAGCCGGAGCGCAAGCACCGGGTGAAGCTGTATGTCCGCCGCGTGTTCATCACCGAGGGACCGGAGGGCCTGATCCCGGCCTATCTGCGCTTCCTGCGCGGCGTGGTCGATTCGGAAGACCTGCCGCTGAACGTCAGCCGCGAGATGCTGCAGCACAATCCCATGCTGGCCAAGATGCGCACCGGCATCGCCAAGCGCGTGCTGGGCGACCTGGCCCGCAAGGCGGACGATCCGGAGGCGAAGGCCGACTACGCCCGCTTCTGGGAGAACTTCGGCGCCGTGCTGAAGGAAGGCCTGTATGAGGAGCGGGAGCAGCGCGACAGCCTGCTGAAACTGCTGCGGGCCCATTCCACCCATGGGGACGACCTGGTCAGCCTGGAAGACTATGTCGGCCGCATGAAGCCGGGCCAGGACGCCATCTACTACATCACCGGCGAGGACAAGGCGGCGCTGGCCCGCAGCCCGCACCTGGAAGGCTTCCGCGCCAAGGGCGTCGAGGTCCTGTTCCTGACCGACGCGGTGGATGAGTTCTGGCTGCAGTCCGTCACCCAGTACAAGGACCACGCCTTCAAGTCCGTTACCCGTGGCGGCGCCGACCTCGCCAACGTCACGGCCGAGGACAAGGCCGATGAGACGCCCAAGGCGCCGGAGGACAGCGTGGCCGACCTGGTGGCGCTGGCCAAGCTGACCCTGGGCGACGCGGTCAAGGACGTGCGCACGTCCGAGCGCCTGCGCGAAAGCGCTGTCTGCCTGGTGGCGGACGAGGGCGACATGGATATCCACCTGGAGCGCATGCTGAAGGCCCACAAGCGGCTGGACGAGGCCTCAAAGCGCATCCTGGAGGTCAACCCCGGCCACCCGCTGATCCGCCGCCTGGCCGACCTGGCCAAGGCCAACGGCGCCGGCGGGGAAAAGGGCGAGGCCCTGGCCGACGCCGCCTGGCTGTTGCTGGACCAGGCGCGAATCCTGGAGGGCGAGGCCCTGCCGGATCCGGTGGCCTTCGCCCGGCGCCTGGCCCTGTTCGTGGAGAAGGGCCTGGCCTAAAAGGTCGGCGCCTTCAGTTAATTCACCCTTCATCCATGCCCCGCGCGGAACTCCGTCGCGGGGCATGGCGTTTTTGCAACGGCTGGGGGCTGTCAAGGTCCCCGCGCGTCGCACGGAACAGTTTCGCCCTTTTATTGCCGCTAACTGCTGGCATAGTCCGCAGCCGGTTGGATGGCGATCCTGGCATCGCTGTCAGGCCAGTGCGGCTGCACGGGGGGCACCCTTGCCGTCGTTGACGTGGGTGATCCCGGGACATCTCCCGGGGCCCGGGTTTGTGAGCCCCGGGTTCGTGAGCCAAGGCGGGGTTTGTATGGGGTCGTCGAGGGGGGCAGTCGCCCTGAATGACCGGAACGCGGGAACGCGGCATCCGGGTATGCGCATGAGGGGAGCCGCCCCCGCCCTGTGGATCGCCGCGGCCCTGCTGCTATCGCCCCTGCCCGGACAGGCGCGCGACCTGGCCGACGTGATGAAGGACCGCTTTCCGGTGCCGGAGCAGGCCCAGGCGACACCGGACGACAGCGACCAGACGGTGCTGGCCCGCTTTTATCGCGCCCGGGGGCTGAAACCCCTGTGGATCGGGCAGGGCGCCGCCAACGCCGGCGCCCGCGCGGTGCTGACCGTGCTGTCCCACGCCGATGAGGACGGGCTGAACCCCAACGATTACGCCGCGGCGTCCCTGACGGCCCAGGAAGAGCGTCTGGACACGGCGGAGGCCCAGGCCGCCTTCGAATCCGGGCTCAGCCTGGCGCTGATCCACTACGCCAGCGACGTGTCCGTGGGCCGAATCATCCCCACCCTGGCCGATCCGGAACTGGTCATCGAACGGCCGCCTTTCGACCGCGCCCAGCTGCTGTCGGGCGTGGCGGCGGCCCCTGACCTGACGGCCCTGCTGGCCGGCCTGCCCCCCCAGCGGCCGGAGTACAAGGCGCTGAAGGCGGCGCTGGCCCACTATCGCCAGATGAAGGCCGCCGGCGGCTGGCCCACCATTCCGCCGGCACCCAAGGCGCCCCCCCTTCCACCGCCTGGCCCAGCCGACGCCACCAACGGCGAACCGGCGCCCAAAGCCGAAAAGACCAGCGACACGCTGAAGCCGGGCATGACCGACCCCCGCGTCACGGCACTGCGCGCCCGCCTGGTCGCCACGGGCGAGGCCAAGCCCCTGCCCAGCCCGCTGCCCAAGGGCGTGAACCCGGACCTTTATGACGACGCGCTGGCGTCGGCGGTGAAGGAGTTCCAACGCCGCCAGGGACAGGAACCGGACGGCGCCATCGGCCGCCGCACCCTGTGGGAACTGAACGCGACGGTGGACCAGCGCATCAACCAGATCATCGTCAACATGGAACGCTGGCGGTGGGAGCGGGAAGCGGCGGACCAGCCCTATCTGGTGGTCAACCTGGCCGACTACACCCTGTCGCTGATGCGGGGCATGGACGTGCTGACCACCATGCGCGTGGTGGTGGGGGCGCCCTTCGCCCGCACGCCGGTCTTCACCGGCAATATGAGCTATATGGAACTGAACCCCTACTGGTACGTGCCGACCAAGATCGCCCGCGAAGAGATTCTGCCCAAGCAGAAGAAGGACCACAGCTACGTGGTCAAGAACCACTACACCCTGCTGTCGGGGTGGACGGCGGACGCGGTGCCGGTGGACCCCAGCAGCATCAACTGGGCCACGGTGACCGAACGCAACTTCCATTGGCGCGTGCGCCAGGACGCGGGCAATGACAACTCGCTGGGCCGCATCAAGTTCATGTTCCCCAACAAGTTCGACGTCTACCTGCACGACACGCCGTCCAAACGGCTGTTCGACCGGGCGGTGCGTTCGTTCAGCCATGGCTGTATCCGGGTGCAGGATCCCCCGGCCCTGGCCCTGGCCGTCCTGGCGCTGACCAACACCCCGGGCTGGCCCGAGGAAAGGCTGCGGGCGGAAATCGGCGGCGACAGCCTGAAGCACCAGACGATTCACCTCAAGAATCGGCTGCCGGTGCACATCACCTACCTCACCACCGTCACCGACCCCGACGGCAGCGTCGATTTCCGCACCGACATTTACGGACGCGACGCCCGTGTGCTGGCCGCCCTGAACGGCCCCCGCCCGCGCAAGCCCGTGGTGCCGGCCCCGACCCAGCCGGCGGCCCCCACCCCCGGCAGCGCGCCCAACGCGGCGCCGGCGGCGGCATCGGGCGACACGCCGAAAGCGCCAGCGGTTCCAACACCTTCGGTGCCGGCGCCCCGCACGGGGGCCGCCCCCGCGCAAGCCCCCGCCCCGGCCAACGCCAACCCGGCACGGTGACGGAATCCGGGCCCGCCACCAACCTGTGACCGTTTCGGTAGCGGTTGCAAAGGCGGAAGGACACGCTTCGCCCCGGTAGCGGTCACACGTTCATCAAATTTTTGCCTCATTTCAGGCTTGCTTATTCACACCCCGTTGTCACATGCTGCAGCCCTGCTCTGCTGGTGACGCGGGGCTCCGGCCAGTGAGATGGGGACATCACGGAATGCACGACCGGCACGACGCGGCGCGTTTGCCTACCATTGCCTGCGAGACCACCACCGCGTCTGACGCGCCGTCCGTTTCGGTTCCGAGCCGGCGCGGCCTGCTGGCTGGTTTCGCCAAGCTGGCCGCCGGCGCGGCACTGGTGGGTGGCGTGGTCGATCCGCTGCCGGCCCTCGCCAAGGCCGTGTCCAAGGGCCACCACGCCCCTGGCGCCAGCCACGGCCACAGCGCCGCCCACGGCAACCTGATGCATGGCGACTGGTCCAACGCCCGCGCCGCCACCCGCGCCCTGTCCGACAACCGCCGCGTCCTGGCCTTCAACCATCTGCACACCGGCGAGAAGCTGAAGGTCACCTATTGGGCCGACGGCAAGTACCTGCCGACCGCGCTGCACGATGTGAACGCCATCCTGCGCGACTGGCGGACCAACCAGACCATCGCCATGGACCCCAAGCTGCTGGACCTGATGTTCCAGATGCAGCACCGCCTGCGCAGCAACGACACCATCCAGGTCATCTGCGGCTACCGCTGCCCCAAGACCAACGCCATGTTGGCCGCGAATAGCGAAGGCGTCGCCAGCCACAGCATGCACATGGAAGGCAAGGCCATCGATCTGGACCTGGCCAGCAAGCCCCTCTCCCGCATCCGTCAGGTCGCCATCGAGCTGAAGCAGGGCGGCGTCGGCTATTACCCCAAGTCCAACTTCGTCCATGTCGACACCGGCCGCGTCCGCCAGTGGGCGTGACGGGCGGGCTGACATCGCCCCCCTCGTTCTAAGGGCGGGCTTGCTCCTTAAATTTCCGCCATGAGACAACGGCCCCTCCGGACAGCGAGGGGACTTGGTCATGCGGTTTCATTGGGCGGCGTCGGCCGCCGCGTTCCTTTTCATCGTGCCGTCAGCCCTGGCTCAACAGGCCGGCGCGCCGGCGCCCTTCACCGGCCGCGACCTGAGCGGTACCTACGCCTGCACCGGCGTGGATGGGCATGAGGGCGCCTACACCTCCACCGTGACGCTGGAGATCGACAAGGCGCAGGCCCACGGACGGCGCGCCGGCTATCGCTTCCGGATGGAGGTGCCGAACTACGGCACCTATCGCGGCGTGGCCGCGGCCGATGGCGACAGACTGGCCATCACCTTCGCGCACGAGGACCCGGCCACCCAGGACTACGGCACCGGCATCGCCAAGGTCACCACGACCAAGGACGGCAAGGCGCGTTTCGACAAGTTCTATTACGAGGAGGCCTATAAGGGCGGGAACACCGGCACGGAAAGCTGCGTGCGGAACTGACCAAAAAAAACGGGCCCCGGATCATCGCGATCCGGGGCCCGTCATCTTCACGGCATGCCGTGCCGATGTCAGGCAGCCGTGGGGCCTTTGGCCAGTTCGCTCCGCAGAACGTTGACGTCCAGTTCCTTTTCCCACTTGCTGACGGCGATGGTGGCGACACCGTTGCCCACCAGATTGGTCAGGGCGCGGCATTCGCTCATGAAGCGGTCGATGCCCACCAGCAGGGTCAGCGAGGCGATGGGAATGTCCGGCACCACCGCCAGCGTGGCCGCCAGGGTGATGAATCCGGCACCGGTGACGCCGCTGGCCCCCTTGGAGGTCAGCATGGCCACCAGCAGGATGGTGACCAGATGGCCGAAGGTCAGGTGGGTGTTGGTCGCCTGGGCCAGGAACAACGTGGCCAGGGTCATGTAGATGTTGGTGCCGTCCAGGTTGAAGCTGTAGCCCGACGGGATGACCAGGCCCACGACGGGCCGCGCGCAGCCCAGGCGTTCCATCTTCTCCATCATCTGGGGCAGCACCGTCTCGGACGATGACGTGCCCAGGACGATCAGCAGCTCAGCCTTGATGTAGTTGAGGAAGCGCAGGATGGAGAAGCCGCACAGCCAACCGACGATGCCCAGGACCACCAGCACGAACAGCAGGCTGGTCAGGTAGAAGCTGCCGATCAGGAATCCCAGGTTGATCAGGGCGGCGACGCCGTACTTGCCGATGGTGAAGGCCATGGCGCCGAAGGCGCCGATGGGGGCCAGGCGCACCACCATGTGGATGACGCGGAAGAAAATCTTGGACATGCGCTCGATGACCACCGTCGCCGGCCGGCCATAGTCGCCCAGATGGGCGATGGCGAAACCGGTGAGGATGGCGATCAGCAGGACCTGGAGCAGGTCGCCGCCGCCCAGGGCGCTCAGATAAGTGTCGGGGATGATGCCCAGGATATGGTCGGCCACGGAGTCCTTGGCAGCCTTGTCGACATAGGTGGCGACGGACTTCGCATCCAGGGTGTGGGGGTCGACGTTCATGCCCTCGCCGGGCCGCACGACCTCTCCCACCAGCAGGCCGATGACGAGGGCGAAGGTGGAGATGACCTCGAAATAGATCAGCGCCTTGCCACCGACACGGCCAACCTTCTTCATGTCGGTCATGGCGGAGATGCCGCTGACCACCGTGCAGAAGATGACCGGCGCGATCATCATCTTCACCAGCTTGATGAACCCGTCACCCAACGGCTTTAGCGAGGCGCCGAAGCTGGGCCAGACATAGCCGACGATGATGCCCAGGACGATGGCGATCAGGACTTGGAAATACAGAACCGAGTACCAGGGCTTTTTTTTCACATGTTCCATGGGCACTTCTCCCTTAGCCCCTTGTGGCGAGGCGTGTTGCCGGGCCCCCATCCCCGATGCCCCGGGGACCCGCGGCCGATGCGCGGCCATTAGGTGCGACAAGAAATCAAATAGCGCGGGAGATCAAGGCGTAAGGCGGTGTTTTGCCGGCCCTGGACATGAAATATTTTGACCGATGCAGCCAGGACAACAGACCGGCGCGCCGCTTGCGCGGCCCAATGGGTGGCACACGCGTACAGGGGTAGCATCCCCCCCCCGCCGCGCCCTGATTAAAACACCGTCAGTTGTGGCGGTGCCGTCTTCAGCAGGTTTTCCAGCCGCTGCACCACCTCTTCCATGTTGACGCGCACCCGGTCCAACTCGTCCGCCGTCTTGTCGTCGATGCCGGCCTCAAACAGCATCATGTCGTAGTCGGCCAGCACCTTGGTGAAGGCCTCCCGTTCATGCTGCAGAATTTCATAGGCGCCGAGCGCGTGGACCAGCAGCTGCGGCGGATTGCGGAAGAAGGCCAGGCTGACGCGCGTGAAGGCGGCGATGGAGCGCAGGCGCATGCGGATCAGCCACGACTTCAGCTCACGCGGCGCATCCTTGGGCCGGCTGTCGGCCTTGTCGCCGATGGTGAAGATCATCGCCTGGATTTCGTGATAGACGGCGCGCGCCTTCTTGTAGTCCGGGAAGGACTGGGCCGGGCGGCCGGACATTTGTTCGAAGGACGTCACCGTCGACGACAGCGACCCCGCCAGCTCACGCAGCAGGGCGCCGTGATTGACCTCCTTCTTCATACGCATCGGGCGTGTCCTGGCAGCGGCATCATATGGCCCAGCTTACCGCGCCCTACCCGTCGCCACCAGGGTATCAGGCGTATGGGGGGCGTCACCGGCGACGGCCCCGCCCGCGGCCTCCTCCTGGGCCCCCTCCCGGGCGCCCTCGTCGCTCAGGCTCATGTCCCGGGCGCAAAGATCGGGCAGCACCAGGATGAAGCGCGTGCCGGCCCCGGTCTCGCTGGTCACCCGCACGGTGCCCTTCAGCCGATGGGTCACCAGGTTGTAGACGATGTTGAGGCCCAAGCCCGTACCCCCGGCCCCGCGCCGGGTCGTGAAAAAGGGGTCGAAGATGCGGGGCAGGATGGCCGGCGGGATACCCCGGCCGTCGTCCTGATAGATGATCTCCGCCCCGCCGCCGCCTTCCTCCGCCGCCAGCCGGCGGGCGGAGACGGTGATGCGGCCCCGCACGCCGGCGTCATAGCCGTGCAGGATGGAGTTGGACACGAAGTTGGTGAGCACTTGCGCCAGCAAGCCGGGATAGGTCTCCAGCTCCACCGGGCCTTGGGAAACCACCTCCGCCACATGGCCGCCGCGCCGCAGGCTGGGCCCCAGGCTGGACAGCACCTCTTCCATGTAGGCGCACAATTCCACCCGCCGTCGCTCTTCGGAGCTCTGGTCGGCAGACACCTGCTTGAAGCTTTGGATCAGGCTGGCGGCGCGGCCGATATTGGCCAGCATCAGACGGGCGGACTCCGTCAACTCCCCCATGAAGTCCGTCAGGTCGCTGCGGCGCAGGCGCCCGTCGCGCACCAGGTTTTCAATGGCCGACACCCGTTCGGAAACATGGGACGCCGTGGTCAGCGTCACGCCGATGGGGGTGTTGATCTCATGCGCCACCCCCGCCACCAGCTGGCCCAGGGAGGCCAGCTTTTCCGACTGCACCAGGGCGTCCTGCGACCGCTTCAACTTTTCCAGGCTATCGCTCAGTTCCGCCGTGCGGGTGCGGACCCTGTCCTCCAACTCGTCATTGGCGCGGCGCAGGGCCGCCTCGCTGGCCTGCAGCGCGCGCTCACGCTCCTCCCGCTCCTTGCCGATGCGATAGGCGACGCCGAAGGTGAACAGCACCAGGCCGATGGCGTTGGGCGCGTAAAGCGCGGCCTCGGTCCAGATGGCGGCCGGCAGCACGCCGCCGGCGCGCAACGACCATACCACCGCCACCCCCAGGATGGGCAGGAAGCCCAGCAGGAAGAAGCGGGCGTTGACCGACCGCCGCAGGTCGCGGATCGCGGCCGTCAGCGCCAACACGGACCCCACCAGCGCCAGCACCTGGGCGATGCCGGAGCCGCGGGCCGGGTCCAGGTAATGCAGGGGCGTGTCCAGGACCAACAGACCGGTGGACAGCAGGAGCAGCCGGGCGATCCACGGCTGACGCCGCCGGAGGTCGAGGAACTGCACCGCGAAGATCTGGCCCACCGCCACGGGCAGCGTCCCCACGACCTCGCGGTAATAATGGCTGGCCAGTTCCGCCGGCAGATGTTCCCACGGATAGCCCAACTGGCCGTAGATGTAGGCCAGCGTGATCAGGGCGTAAAACAGCAGCGTCACCCCGACCTCGACCCCCGCCATCACCACCAGGGCGAACTGGTAAGCGGCGGCGATGATCAGCACGCCGAAGGTCAGGCCGTGCAGCAGGATGTCGCGCCGATCCACCTGGGCCTGGGCGTCGCTGGTGCGCAGGTACAGCGCGAATGAGGCGAAGTAATGCTCCACCCGCATGTAGACCACCGTCCGGCCGGGGGCCAAGGCCAGGGTGAAGACGGGGTAGCGGTGCGGGATGTCGGTGCCCCGCACCTCCGCCCCCTCCGCCACATGGCGCTGTTCGGTGGGTTCAGCCCCGGCACCGGAAAAGATGTAGAGATCCAGCGCGTGGTAATAGGGGTAGGTGAACACCAGCAGCCGGTTGACGGTGGCGTCGGTCGGGTTGTCCAGGGTGAGGCGGGCCCAGTACGCCGACCGGGTCCGGGCGAAGCCGGGGGTGTCGCGGGTGGCGGGGGTGAAGCGGGCGGCGGCCGGCCCGGACAGGACATCGGCCAGACCGAGCGTCCCCCCCGGATCCTCCAGCAGGTCGAGGTGACCGCCCAGCGACAAATCCGGGCCGGTGATCACCACCTCGCCCGCGAGGGCGCCGCCACCGAACGCCACCGCCAGGGCGAGGAAGAACAGGACCACCAGCAGCCCCAGCCGCCAGCGGCCGGGCCACGGCGGCGCGGCGCGGCCGGAACCGGGGAGCCCCCGCGTTCCGTCCTTCCCTCGCCCGCCGTTACCCCGCAAACCCATGGTCCGTCCGATACACTGTGAGTGGCGCCAACCATGCCCTATCCCAGCGGGAAAGGCACGCCTTGCGTGTCCTGACCGCCACGGTCACCCGCGAACCGTCAACCCGCCCGTCCTTCCCCCGCACGATGGGCCCACACACGCTGGGCGCCCGACCTTCCCCGGGCATCAATTGCCACGTCCGCGCCCGCATGGTAAGCGTCGCGAAAGGACGGGCCCTCCCTCTTCCGGGCGATGACGGAGACGGCGGAGCGCCCTTGGGCACAGCATATCGGGGTGGCGGGTCATGAGGCGGCTGGCGGAATGGATGAAATCCATCGGCCCCGGCCGCCTGATCAACATCTCCCTGGGTGCCGGCATCGCCCTGTCCCTGGTGTTCGTGCACGCCGAATTCACCCGCGGCCTGGCGACGCGTCAGACGGAGATTCGCCATCACGTGGACGCCCAGGCCATGGCCTTGGACGACGCTTTGTCGGCCATAGCCGACCGGGTCTATCGTCTACGGGAATGGACGCGACGATCCCTGCAGGGACAGGCCCTTCCCGCCACCGGGCTCATGGGGGAGGGCGGTTTCCTCGACATGGTGGCGGCCGCGAAAGACAGGGATGTCGTGGTTCTGGACAACGCCAGTCCAGCCGCCGGCGGCCTGTTGGATGGCCCGCCGGCAGCAGCGGTGTTGGCGTTGCCGGACCGGGCCCTGTTCCGCCACGATGACCTGTCGCGCCCGGATCGCGCCGGTTGGCGAACCGAGGTGGCTTTGGCCTTGGGCCTGGCACAGCAACTGGCGTTGGACGTGCACACGCAGGCTGGGCTGGCACGGGGCTATTTCATCGGCGCCTCAGGCCTGGCGGCGGTGGCGCCCTGGTCCCCCACCGACAACGCCAGTGAGCTGATGGCCAGCATCTATGACCGGCGCAGCTATCGCCTGTCCGCCCAAGCGGCCAACCCGACCGGCAGGGCGATATGGATCGATGATCCGCCGAGGACCACTGTCGCAGCGCCTGTTGAACACGCGGGGCGTTTCGTGGGGGTCATCGCCTTTGACCTGGCATTGGCGGCGATGCCCGTGGCGGACTTCGAGCCGGCCGACGCCTTCAACGGGGCGGTGCTGCTGCTCGGTCCCGACGACCGGCTGCTGTTGGCCCTTGGAACACCGCCCGCCGCCCTGTTCCAGCAGGACCGCCCCACCCCCCTGGGCTTGGCGGCGGTGGCGGGCAAGGACGCCGCCACGACGGTGCATGCCGGTTACATCGTCACCACGCGCCCGCTGGCCAACGCGCCCTGGCGTCTGGTGCATGTGGCGCCGCGGTCGGCCCTGACCTGGTCGATGATCAAGCATACCGCCGGGTCGATGGCCGGCTTCTCCAGCGTGCTGCTGGCCGTGGTCCTGCTGTTCAACATCGTGGTGCGGCGCATGGTGCGCTCGCAGGAACGTTCGGCGGCGGCGGAACGCGAGGCCCGCGCCGCGACCGAGCACGCCCTGACCGAACTGCGTGCCGCCCATGACGAGCTGGATTTCCTGAACCGGGAGAAGACGCGCTTCTTCTCACTCATCTCCCATGACCTGCGCGGCCCGTTCAACGTGCTGCTGGGCATGACCAAGGAACTGGCGGACCACGGCACCCGCATGGCGCCGGCCGACGTCGCCGATTTCGCCACCTCGGTGCATCAGAGCGCTGTAGCCGCCCACACCCTGCTGGACAATCTGCTGAATTGGTCCCGGGTGCAGATGTCGGGCACGCCCTTCAGCCCTTCGGTGATGCCGTTGGGCGAGGTGGTGGCCGCCGCCATCCATGACCTGGGCCCCACGGCGGAGGCCAAGGGCATCCGCATCCTGGACGCCTCGGGCGACCGGCACATCCTGGCCGACCGCACCATGGTGCTGGCCATCCTGCGCAACCTGCTGGCCAACGCCATCAAGTTCAGCCACCCCAACCAAGGCGTCCAGGTGACATCGCGGGCCCTGGGCGACAGGCTGGAGATCGCGGTCAGTGACCGGGGCGTCGGCATGGATCCGGCCCAGCTGGACCAGTTGTACCGCCGCGAGGCGCAGGACAGCCGCCCCGGAACCCTGGGCGAGGTGGGCACCGGGCTGGGCCTGACGCTGGTACGCGACCTGGCGGCCCGCCACGGCGGGGTGCTGGCCATCGACAGCCAGCCGGGCGTCGGCACCACCGTCAGCTTCACCGTGCCCCTAGCGGCGGCGCCGCGCTGAAATAGAGCGGCAGCGCCGCGCTTCCGCCGCAATCGCTTGGCAGTCCTGAACGGTCAGAGCACCTGCGCCAGCCGTTCCACCGGCCGGCAGAGCACCGCCCCCTTGGAAGTGCGGGCGATGGGGCGTTCGATCAGGATAGGGTGTTCAACCATGAGGTCCAGCAGGGCATCGTCGCCGTAGCCGCCAGCGGGTTCACCCGCCAGCAGATCGTCGTTGCCGCGTCGGCGCAGGATATCGGCCGGCCGGGCCTTCAGGGCCGCCAGCATGTCGGCCAGGGCGGCGCGGTCGGGTGGCGTCTTCAGATATTCCACCACCTGGACGGCATGGCCCGCGGCCTGGAGATCGGCCAGCACCCGGCGCGAGGTGGAGCATTTGGGGTTGTGCCAGAGCGTGACGGTCATGGGAGTCGTCCAGGATGGTTGGGCATGAAGCGGGCACCATACCGCCCCCGCCCCGATCCGACCATCCCACCCGGTCGGCGACACGCGGGGGGAGCCGGTTCAAGACGTGTAACGTTACGCTTTCGGACTTTCACGATACGCCCGGCCTGGACTATGACTGCGGTCTTGGGATCAAGAGGTGAATGATGTGCGGCATTGCCGGTTTCCTGGGTAATCGCAACTGGACCCGCCCGGCGGATCTGTCCTGGCTGACCGCCGTGGCGGACGGCCTGGCCAAGGCCTCAGCCAGCGAGCCCGGCATCATTGATCACGTCCTGGATGGGCTGGCGGCGCGTTTCACCGACCTCATGTCCTTCCCCACCCATATGGCCGCCGTGGCGGAAGCGGCACCGGCCGCCCTGCTGACAGCCGCGGCCGACCGCATCGACGCGCTGGAGGCGGCGCTGCGCGGCGGCGATGCCGCCCGCGACGTGGCGGTGGAGCGGGTGGCCGAACGCCTGCGCGACTATTCCTGGCAGCTGCGCACCGAGGTGCTGGGCAACATCGGCCGCACGCTGGCCTTGCTGCCGGATGGCGCCCAGTCAACCAAGCCACAGCATGCGGTGGCGTGGGCGGCGGAGCAGGTGCTGGAGAATCTGGACCGGCTGGAGGTGCGCGGCCGCGACAGCGCCGGCATCGCCCTGCAGATCACCATCGATCACCGCTACACCCTGGACGACCTGCCGGCGGGCCTACGCGCTGCCGCCGCCGAGCGGCTGGTGGTGGGCGACCGGCATGAGGGGCTGGCCCTGCATGCCCTGCCCGACGGACGCACCACCGTGCGCTTCACCTACAAGGTGGCGACCCTGATCGGCCGCCTGGGCGACAACGGCGCCTTCCTGCGTAGCCGCCTGCGCGCCGACGCCGTGCTGTGGGAGGTGGCCCGCCTCGCCACCAGCTTCAGCGCCATCGCCCATACCCGCTGGGCTTCGCACGGGGCCATCAGCCTGGCCAACTGCCACCCCATGAACGCCCGTTTGGCCCATGAGAACGCGGCCGGCCCGGGGCGCACGGCGCTGAGCCCCGATGCCGACGCCATGGTGGCGCTGAACGGCGACATCGACAATTACCGGTCCCTGACCGAAAGCGCGATCGAGGGCACGGGCCACAGCCTGCCCACCGAGGTGACCACCGACACCAAGGTCATCCCGGTGCTGTTCCGCCTGGAGGCGGCCGGTGGCAACGGGCCCGTGACCACAAGTGGGGGCGACAACGCCGACCGCTTCCTGACCACCATCCGGCGGCTGGATGGATCCATGGCGATCATCCTGCAGCACCCCACCGATCCGGAGCGGCTGCAGCTGGGCCAGAAGGGCAGTGGGCAGAGCCTGTTCGTGGCGGAGGTCGAGGACGGCCTGATCGTCGCGTCGGAGAATTACGGCCTGGCGCCACGCGCGCGCCGCTCCATTCCACTGGCGCAGGTGGAGCGGGGCGGCCTGGCCGTCGTCCTGTCGACGGCGGCGGGCGAACCGGCGGTGTCCGCCCGCACGGTGGACGACGGTGCCACGGCCCGGCTAAAGGCCGACCCCATCGAGATATTCTCGCGCGACATCTTCCGCGGCCGGCACGACCATTTCTTTGAGAAGGAAGTGCACGAGGCGCCCGCCAGCGTGCGCAAGACCCTGGCCGGACGCTACCGACGCCAGGATCGGCGCGTCAGCTTTGAGCTGGCCGCCGCCGGTGGTGCCGACACCGGCCCCTGGGCGGGCCTGCGCGCCCGCCTGGCCGATCCGTCCAAGCCCCCCATCCGCCGCATCCTGGTGACGGGCCAGGGCACGGCGGCCATCGCCGCCATGGGCATCGAGCACCTGATCCGCCTGGCCCTGGACAAGGCGGCGGTGACGGTCAGCAGCGCCAAGGCGTCGGAATTGTCGACCAACCTGGACGGCAGAAGCCTGGACGACGCCCTGGTCATCGCCATCAGCCAGAGCGGCACCACCACCGACACCAACCGCACGGTGGATTTGGCGCGGGCGGCGGGCGCCTGGATCCACGCCATCGTCAACCGCCGCAACAGCCCCCTGGTGCGCAAGTCGGACAGCCACCTGTTCACCAGCGACGGCCGCGACATCGAGATGGCGGTGGCGTCCACCAAGGCGTTCTACAGCCAGGTGGCGGCGGGCAAGCTGACGGCGCTGTGCCTGGCCGACGCGCTGGGCACCTTGGCCCCCCAGCAAATCCATGACGAGATGGTGGCGCTGGAATCCCTGCCCCAGCGCATCCAGGAAGTGCTGGACGACGAGGGCGCCATCGCCGCCTGCGCCCGGGCCTACGCCCCGCGCAACCGCTACTGGGCGGTGGTGGGCAACGGCGCCAACAAGGTGGCGGCGGAAGAGATCCGCATCAAGCTGTCGGAGCTTTGCTACAAGTCCATCCCGGTCGACTTCACCGAGGACAAGAAGCACATCGACCTGTCGACCGAGCCCCTGACCTTGGTGGTGGCCAACGACCTGGCCCCCCTGCTGGCCCAGGACACGGCCAAGGAAGTGGCGATCTTCAAGGCGCACAACGGCAAGCCCATCGTCTTCGCCGCCAAGGGCGAAACCTGCTTCGCCCCCTATGCCGAGGCGGTGATCGCCCTGCCGTCGGCCGGGGCCGGCCTGGACTTCATCATGGCGACGGTGGCGGGCCATCTGTGGGGCTTCCACGCCGCCCTGGCCATCGACGCCGAGTCCCGCCCCTTCCGCGAGATTTCGGCGATGCTGGACCAGGCGCTGACCAACGCCGACCGGCCGGTGACGCCGGTGGCGACCAGCCTGGCCGCCATCATCGACCGCATCGCCGATGGCCAGCTGGACGCCGCCCTGCCCGCCTCCTACGCGGCCCGCCTAGCCAAGCTGACCTCCGCCCTGCCCATGCTGGACACGCCCGGCGGCAAACCGGAACGGACTGCCCTGATCACCCGTGGCCAGGATCTGCTGCGCCTGGTGTTCGAGGAGACATCGCGCCCCATCGACACCATCCGCCACCAGGCCAAGACGGTGACGGTGGGCATTTCCCGCCCCGGCCGCGAGATCAGCCCCCTGTTGCTGGGCGCCCTGGCCGACCTGGGCGCCGCCCCCGCCGACCTGGCGGAGCCAGAGCGCCAGCTGCTGATTTCCTTGTCCACCCTGGTCATCGGTGTGGAAGGGGGCGTGCGTTATCATCCCGCCGGCGATAGCGGCGACGGTACCCCGCTGCTGCGGGCGGTGGAACGCAGTGGCCGGTCCAAGGGCCTACCCTCGCGCCATGACAACCCAGCCCCCGCCACCGGCGGCAAGCGCCGCGCCCTGCGCCTGGGCCGGGGCCTGCTGTCGGCGGGGCCCAACGGGGCCGAAACCTTGGTGCTGGTGCCCCTGATGCGGGAGCCCAACTGGGCACCGGACGGCCTGCTGCTATTGCACCTAGCCCTGGTCAGCCAGGCGTCCCTGCAGCAGAAGATTGCAATATTGAAAGATCTGCGCCTGTATGAAGACTTGTTCGACGCCTACCATGAGGCCGGACAGGGGGATGGGGTGGATGGCCAGGGCGACGGGGGCTTCGCGGCCTTCCTGGAAAAGCGGACACCCCGTGATCTCATTCTGTCAACGCCCGCGGCCCTGATCCGCAGGGCCTGAAACCTGGGTTTGGGGGGTGACGATGCAACGGACGGGGCGTTTGGCGAACCGGACGGCGGTGGTGACGGGGGCGGCTGCGGGGCTGGGGCGGGCGATCGCCGTGGCCCTGGCGCAGGAAGGCGCCAACGTCGTCCTGCACCATTTGTTGCCGGAGGAGGCCCCGGCGGCCACGGAAACGGCCCGTCAGGTCCAGGCCCTGGGCCGCACCGCCATCGTCGTTCAGGCCGACATCACCCAACCGGCCGGCGCCTATACGGTGGCGGAGGCGGCCATCGCCGCCTTCGACCATGTCGACATCCTGATCAACAACGCCGGCTTCCGCCTGCGGCAGCCCTTTGACGGCATGACGCTGGAGCTGTTCGAGGCGACAATGGCCGCCAACATGGGCAGCACCTTCCTGATGGTGCGCCACCTGTTGCCCCTGATGCGCGCGCGCGGCTACGGCCGCATCGTCTCCACCGTGGACAGCACCGCGATGGAAGGTGCGCGAGGCATGACCGCCTATGGCGCGGCCGCGTCCGCCCTGCTGGGTTTCACCCGCAGCCTGGTGCATGAGTTCGGCGAGCACGACATCGCCGCCAACTGCGTCTGCCCCGGCCACATGCCGGCGGGAGCGGAGGAGGAGGAGGACTGGGAAGGGGTCACCCCGGCCTATGTCTTCCTGGCCAGCGACGGCGCCTATGGCATGATCGCCCAGTGCCTGCGGCCCAGCCCGTAAGGACGGCAAGGGATCGCGGATGGGAGCGATGGGAATTAGAGTCTTTGTTCCGTCTGTCCGCGAGCGGCTTCACGCCCAAAGCCGCTTCCGCCTTTGGGCGATTTGCTCTAAGCTGCCCTGCGCCCGGCGGTGAACAGCCGGTCACCCGCCTGCACCTGATTGGCCGGCAGGTCGGGAAGCCCCTCCAGCTTGGCATAGAGGGGGAGGAAATCCTGGGCGGTGGCCTGGAACAGCTGATCGAAGCTGTCCAGGACGAAGTAGGTCTCCTGGTAATCGTCGATGCGATAGCGGGTGCGCATCACCCGTTCCAGATCAAAACCCACCCGGTTGGGCTCGGGGCTTTCGATGCAGTACTGCGTCTCGCCACGGGACGACAGCATGCCGGCCCCATAGGCGCGCAACCCTGAACCCGTGTTGATCAGGCCGAATTCCACCATGTACCAGTACAGCCGCGCCAGGCGTTCCAGCCCGCCGTGGGCGGCGGCCTCCGCCCCCTTGGCCCCGTAAGCCTGCAAATAGTCGGCGAAGACGGGATGCATCAGCAGGGGCACGTGGCCGAAGAAGTCGTGGAACACATCCGGTTCCACCAGATAGTCCATTTCATCGGCATCGCGGAGCCAGTTGGTCACCGGGAAGCGCTTGGCCGCCAGATGGCGGAAGAACACATCGTTGGGCAGCAGCCCCGGCACCGCCACCAGGGCCCAGCCCGTGGCCTGGTGCAGCAGCTCGCTGGCGCGGTCAAAATGGGGAACGCCGTCGCGGGCGTCCAGCCGCTCCAGGCTTCGCAGGAACTCCGGCGCCGCATAGCGGGGCAGCAGGGCCGATTGACGATCATACAGCGTGCGCCAACGGGCATGCTCTTCCGCCGTGATCTTTTCCCAGCCCTGGGGCACGGTGTAATCGGCGGCCATGGCGCTGTAGTCACCGCGCAGGGGCGTGTCGGACTTGCCTGCGGTGTCGACCGGCGCGCTGCTGTTCATGGCCCTGCTCCCTGACTGATTGTCTGGAAACCATTTTATCGCCGGATCAACACCATTTTCTTGCGATCATGCCCCATCATCCATATCTGGTAGCAACTTCCTGCCGTTCAGAAGTTCCATGTAGCAACGATGTGCTTTGGCGCGTTTTCAGTCCCGCGCCAGATCCGCGGCGGACGGTAGGGGCACGGCGGTGGAGTGCTTGACCACGTCCAGCACGAAGCTGGAGCGCACGTCTTTCACGCCCGGGATCTGCAGTAGCCTTTTCATCGACACCTCGGCGAACGCCTCCAGGTCGCTGACCACCACCTGCACCAGATAATCCATGGTGCCGGTCATGACGAAGCAGGACACCACCTCGGGGATCTGGCTGACCAGGCGGCGGAACACGGCGTCGCCTTCCGCGTTCTGGTCGATCTTGACCTCGACGAAGGCGACGACGCCCAGGCCCAGCCGGCGCCGGTCCAGGATGGCGGCATAGCCCTGGATGTAGCCCTGGTCCTCCAGGTCCTTCACCCGGCGCAAGCACGGGGACGGCGACAGGCCCACCGCCTCCGCCAGATCGACGTTGGACAGGCGCCCGTTGCGCTGCAGCGTATCCAAGATGCGCAGATCTGCCGCATCCAGCGTCGATTTACCCATAGTGATGCCGCCCTAAGTGTTTCTTGAGCACAAGATTGCCCAATCTTGGCTAACCACGGCAGACTTCGCAAGGAAATGCCGGGCCTTCCGGCGTATCATCCGTGGGAATGCCGCTTCAAACAGGGAGAGCGACGCGCATGTCCACCCCGACCGATACCCCCACCTCGTCTCCTGTCGCCGAAGCCGTCGCCGGCGGCGCGCTGTGGGAGAACACGCTGGGCACCGATGGCTTCGAGTTCGTCGAGTATACGGCGGAAGACACGGAGGCCCTGGGCCGGCTGTTCGAGGCGATGGGCTTCACCAAGGTGGCCCGCCACCGCTCCAAGAACGTGGTGCTGTACCGCCAGGGCGGCATCAACTTCATCGTCAACGCGGAACCCGACAGCCTGGCCCAGCGCTTCGCCCGTGAACACGGCCCCAGCGCCTGCGCCATGGCTTTCCGCGTGGCGAACGCGGCCGAGGCCCTGAAGCACGCCGTGGCGCAGGGCGCCAAGGAAGTGAAGGGCACCATCGGCCCGATGGAGTTGAACATCCCGGCCATCGAGGGCATCGGCGGCAGCCTGCTGTACCTGGTGGACCGCTATAACAGCCCAAGCATCTATGACATCGACTTCCTGCCCATCGAGGGTGCCGACCAGCATCCGGTGGGCGCCGGCCTGACCGTCATCGATCACTTGACCCACAACGTCCGCAAGGGCCGCATGGACCCGATCTCGGAGTTCTACGGCAAGATCTTCGGCTTCCGCCAGATCCGCTACTTCGACATCACGGGCGAGTACACCGGCCTGACCAGCCGGGCGCTGACCGCCCCCTGCGGCAAGATCCGCATCCCCATCAACGAGTCCAAGTCCGAGCAGGGCGCCGACAAGCTGGACCAGATCCAGGAATTCATCGAGGCCTACAAGGGCGAGGGCATCCAGCACATCGCCCTGCTGACCAATGACATCATCGCCACCTGGGACACGCTGAAGGAGGCGGGCGTGAAGTTCATGACCCCGCCGCCCGACACCTATTATGAGATGCTGGAAGAGCGCCTGCCCGGCCACGGCCAGCCGGTGGACGAACTGAAGAAGCGCGGCATCCTGCTGGACGGCAAGGACAACCGCTATCTGCTGCAGATCTTCACCGAGACGGCCATCGGCCCGATCTTCTTCGAGATCATCCAGCGCAAGGGTGACGAGGGCTTCGGCGAAGGCAACTTCCGCGCCCTGTTCGTCAGCATGGAACGCGACCAGATCCGCCGCGGCGTGCTGAAGGTCGCCGAGTAAGGTTCGTTACGGTAGCGGAACAAGGGCGGCATCCTGCGGGTGCCGCCCTTTTGTTTGATGGCCGAGAAGCTTGGTTACGGCCCCTCGAACGCCCGGTCGTGCAGCAGGCTGGGCACCATGGCCCGCGCCTCGTCCACCTTGGACAGGTCCAGGTCGGCCACCAGCACGCCCGGCGCCTCGCCGCCGGCATCGGCCAGCACCTCACCCCAGGGGCTGACGATCAGGGCATGGCCGTAGGTCTGGCGGCCGCCGTCATGGGTGCCGACCTGGGCGGGCGCCAGGATCCAGCAGCCGGTCTCGATGGCGCGGGCGCGCAGCAGCACGTGCCAGTGGGCACGGCCGGTGGGCACGGTGAAGGCGGACGGCACGGTGATGACCCGGGCACCCGCCTTGGCCAGGGCCCGGTACAGCTGGGGGAAACGCACGTCATAGCAGACAGTCAGGCCCAGGCCACCCCAGGGGGTGTCCACCACGCGGGCCGTGTCCCCCGGACGGAAGGTGGCGCTTTCGCGATAGCGCTCCCCATTCGCCAGTTCCACGTCGAACATGTGCAGCTTGTCGTACCGGGCCAGCACATCGCCGGCGGGATCGACGACGAAGCAGCGGTTGGCCGCGCGGCCGTCTTCCGTCAGGCAGGCCAGGGTGCCGGTCATCAGCCACAGGCCCGTCTCCGCCGCCAGGTCGCGGAAGCGGGACAGCGCCGGGTGCGCCTCCTCGGCAAAGGCGCCGGCCAGCACCCGCTCCCGCCCCTGGACCATGCGGGCCACGTTCTCCGGCAGGGTGGCAAGCTCGGCCCCCCGGTCCTTGGCCTGGCGCAGCAGGCCGGCGGCCGCGTCCATGTTGGCCGCGATCTCCGGCCCGGCGGTCATCTGCAGGACCGCCGCGCGCAAGGTGCCGGTGAAGGGAGCCGCCGTCATCCCCGGTCAGGCCGCGCCGGCCGGGGAGTCGAGGCCCAGCTTCACGTTCAGCTTGCCGGCGCGATCCAGGGCGTGGATGTCATCGCAGCCGCCCAGTCCCTCATCATCCACGAAGATCTGCGGCACCGTGGTGCGGCCGTCGGCACGCTGGATCATCTCCGGCTTGCGTTTTGGATTGGCGATGACGTCGATCTCCTCATACGCCACCCCCTTGGCATCCAGCAGCCGCTTGGCGCGGTGGCAGTAGGGGCAATAGGGGCTGGTATAGATCTCAACGCGGGGCATGGGCCCGAACTCCTGATGCAAAGGACTGCAGAAGATATTGGCGCAATCGGTCGCCAGCGCCAAGGATGGGTGCGCAACCCTGCCCTGATTTTAGAGTGTTTCTAAATGACCTCCCCCCTCAGCACCCGGGCCAGGGCCAGCACGTCCACCCGCGCGGCCCCCGCCCGCGACAGCACCCGCGCGCACTCCGCCGCCGTGGATCCGGTGGTGTAGACGTCGTCCACCAGCACCACCCGCAGGCCCCGCACATCGCGGCCGGGCCGCAGGGCGAAGGCGCCGGCCACGTTGCGCGCCCGCCCCTCCCGCGACAGGGTGCCCTGGCTGGGCGTGCGGCGGCGACGCGCCAGCAGGTCGGGCACGGCGGTCACCCCGGTCAGCCGGCCCAGCCGCAGGGCCAACAGGGCAGCCTGGTTGTAGCGCCGGGCGAACAGGCGCCAGCGATGCAGGGGTACCGGCGCGATGATGTCGGCGTCGGCCAGCAGCTCCGCCCCCGCCCGGGCCATCCAGCCGGCCAGCAGGGGCGCCGCCTCCGTCCGATCGCCGTGCTTGAACCCCAGGATCAGGGGCCGGCTGGCATCATCATAGAGGACGGCGGCGCGCAGGCGCGCGAAGGGCAAGGGGGCGGCGACGCAGACGGCGCACAGCGCGTCGGCGCCCATGTCGTGGGGAAAGGGCCGGCCACAGCCGGCACACTGCGGCGCGGTGATGAAGCTGATGCCACGCCAGCAGGCGCCGCATAGCGTGCCCGCCGCGGCCACCGCCTCGCCACAGCCCAGGCACCGCGGTGGCAGCACCAGGTCGAGCAGCCATACGCCGGCATCCCGCACCTTGAACCCCACCTGACGCCCCCAGCCGCCCACGCGCGCATATCCCCCGCCGATCACCCGCCATGATAGCGCAAAGCCGCCGCCACCCCGCAAATTCCTGTTGCTCTGCGCGACGAAGGGCCTATACCGGCGCCATGAGCGACGCCGACAGCATGACCGTTTTCGACCGCCGCCGCGTGCGCGCCCATCGCGATCGGGCCGCCGCCGGGTGGAGCGGATTCGATTTCCTCAAGACCGAGGTGGTCGGCCGTCTGGTGGACCGCCTGGGGGACATCAAGCGGGATTTCCGGGTGGCCTTGGACCTGGGCTGCCACGGGGGCGAGGTCGCGCAGGCCCTGGCGGCGGTGCCCAGCATCGCCCATGTGGTGGCGACCGACCTGTCGCCGCGCTTCGCCGCCCAAGCCGCCAAGCGTATGCCGGGCCTGCCCACGGCGGCGGCGGATGAGGAGTTCCTGCCCTTCGCCGACGGCAGCTTCGACCTGGTGGTCAGCGCGCTCAGCCTGCATTGGGTCAACGACCTGCCGGGGGCGCTGATCCAGATCCGCCGGGCGCTGAAGCCCGACGGCCTGTTCCTGGGCGCCATCCTGGGCGGCGAGACCCTGTTCGAGCTGCGCCGCAGCCTGATGGAGGCGGAGATGAGCCTGATGGGCGGGCTGTCGCCCCGCATCAGCCCCATGGCCGAGGTGCGCGACGCCGGTGGCCTGCTGCAGCGCGCCGGCTTCGCCCTGCCGGTGGTGGACAGCGACATGCTGACCGTCAGCTATCCCCACGCCTTCCGCCTGATCCAGGACCTACGCGGCATGGGCGAGACCAACGCCGTGCTGGACGGACGCAAGGCCATGAGCCCCAGCGCGCTCTTCACCACCGCGGCCGGGCGTTACCAGGACCTCTACCCCGATGGCGATGGCGGCATCTCCGCCAGCTTCCAGGTGCTGTACCTGGCCGGCTGGGCCCCGGATGACAGCCAGCAAAAGCCCCTGCGCCGGGGCAGCGCCAAGTTGCGCCTGGCCGACGCGCTGGGGGTTCCCGAAATCCGCCCGCTGCGCGACGCCCCGGACGGCGACGCCTGATCCTGGGCCGGTTCCGACGGCCTTCAGCATATGTAGGCCCCGACCGGGGCCGCCGGAGCTTTCCGGGGACCGTAGCGGACTGGAAGGCGAGGAAGCCAGGCGACCGGATGATCGCGCCCGGCGATTGAGGACCGGCATTTGATCGACCGCATCCTCCCCCACCCGCCGTTCACGGGAAGGGAGACGCCCTTCCATGCATGCGAAGGGCCCATACTTTTGATCGCCACTGCGATAACCCATTGTTAACCAGACCCCGCCACGCTTCTCGCAAGGCCCATCGCCCCGGCGCTGGGCGAATCGCGAGAGGACGTGCGTCATGGACAGATTAGGCATCAAGCAGAAAATCCTCATCCTGGTGGCGATGCTGATCGGCATCTCGCTGGTCGTGGGCGGCATCGGCGCTTGGTCGCTGTCCCATTTCCACGACCGGATGACCGCCATGGACAACGCGTCCGCCCGTGCCCTGGTGGCGGAGCGGATCAACGCCACCATCCTGGCCGTCGTCATGGACTCGCGGGGCATCTATATGGCGCGCACGCCGCAAGAGGCGGACAAGTTCTCCAAGCCCATGCGCGCCAACCTTGACCGGCTGGCCCAGCTGGCCGCCGACTGGCGCCAGGCGCTGCCTGCCGCCCGCCGGCAGGAGTTGGACGACGCTGACGCGCAGTTGGCCATCTTCCAGCAGGTGCGGACAGAGACCATACGCCTGGGGCAGGAGGTCTCGCCCGGCGCCGCGCGCGACTACGGCGACAATGACACCAACCGCAAGACACGCCAGCAGCTGAACGCCGCCATCGAGAAGCTGACCGCCAGCACGGCGAAAGAGGTGACGGATGGCGCCCTGGCGCTGGACGCCACCTACCGATCCAGCCTGATCATGATCGGCGCGGTGGCCCTGGCGGGCATGGTGGTGGCCGTTCTGGCCAGCCAGTGGATCGGGGGTGCCCAGATCAGCCGGCCGCTGCTGGCCCTGGTGAGGGCCACGGGCCGCATGGCCGGCGGGGAACGGACCCTGGAAATTCCGCACCAGGCCAAGGAGGATGAGATCGGCGAGATGGCACGCGCCATCGACGGCTTCCGCCGCAGCCTGATCGTCGCCGACGAGGCGGCGGCGGAGCAGCGCCGGGAGCAGGCGGAAAAGGCCAGCCGGGCGGCGGCCATCGAGGCGCTGCTGCGCGAGTTCGACCACGCCGCCACCGCCGTTCTGGGCACCGTCTCCACGGCGGCGCGGGGGCTGGGGGCGACCGCCCAACAGATGGCGGGGCTGGTGGAAGAGACGAACGGCCAGGCCACGGCGACCGCCACGGCGGCGGGCCACACCTCCGCCAATGTGCAGACCGTGGCGGCGGCGACGGAGGAAATGGTGGCCTCCATCCAGGAAATCAGCCGCCAGGTGAACCGCTCCGCCGACGTGGCCGCCGCCGCCGTGTCACAGGCATCGGAAACCGGCGCGACCGTCGCCGGCCTGTCGGACGCGGTGCAGCGCATCGGCGAAGTCGTGGCGATGATCCAGGACATCGCCAGCCAGACCAATCTGCTGGCCCTGAACGCCACCATCGAGGCCGCACGGGCGGGCGAAGCCGGCAAGGGGTTCGCCATCGTCGCCGGGGAGGTGAAGGCCCTGGCCAACCAGACGGCCAAGGCGACCGAGGACATCTCCCGGCAGATCGCCACGGTCCAGGAGGCGACGAACGACACGGTCACCGCCATCGACGATATCGGCAAGACGATCTCGACCATCAACGAGATCTCGTCCGCCATCGCCGCCGCGGTCGAGGAACAGAGCGCCACCACCGGCGAGATCACCCGCAGCGTGCAGGAGGCCGCCAACGGCACCCAGCGCGTGAGCGACAACATCGTCCATGTGAGCGAGGTGGCCCATCAGACGGGCGACGCGGCGGGACGGGTGCTGGAGTCGTCCGAGGCGCTCAGCAGCCAGAGCGAGGCCCTGCGCCATGAGGTCGAGGTGTTCCTGCGCCGCATCCGCGCCGCCTAAGCCCCCCGCCCCTGGGCTCATCGGCCCCGGGGTCTGGGGCTAGAGGAGGAGGTCCCGCAACATCGCCACCAAAGGCACATCGGCCGGCGGCATGGGGTAATCACCCAGCCGTTCCGGCCGGACCCAAGCCAGGGCCTGCCCCTCCATCGGCTGGGGCTGGCCCTGCCAGACCCGGCAGACATAGAGCGGCATCAGCAGGTGGAAGGTCTCATACCGGTGGCTGGCGAAGGTGTAGGGCGCCAGGCAGCTGGTGCGCGTGTCGATGCCCAGCTCTTCCCGCAATTCCCGCACCAGCGCCACCTCCGGCGTCTCGCCGGGGTCGACCTTGCCGCCGGGAAATTCCCAGAGGCCCGCCAGCGACTTACCCGGCGGGCGCTGGGCCAGCAGCACCCGCCCGTCCGCATCGATCAGCGCCACGGCGGCGACCAGGACGGTACGGACGGGTTCCGTCTGCTCCGGCTGGCCGTCCCAGCAAGGGGTCGTGTCATCAGCCATGGCACTTCCTTCAGATAAATCAGCGGCGTGATCTTTCGTCATGCCACTGTAGGACGCGACCGCGTCCGCCGGAAGTTTCCGGGGAGCGTAGCGGACTGGAAACTGAGGACAGGCAAGCGGGCGGATGCCAGCGCCCGCCGCCTGAGGGAACACTTAACTCCGATAGCTTCCATTGATGTCGATGTAGCCGTGGGTCAGGTCGCAGGTCCAGACCGTGGCCTTGCCCCGGCCCAGGCCCAAATCGACCTGGATGTCGATCTCCTGGCCCTTCATGTGGGCGGCCACCGGCGCCTCGTCATAGCCCGGGACCTCCATCCCGTTGGCGCAGATCTGCACGCCGCCGATGCTGATGACCAGCCGGTCGCGGTCGGCCTTCTCGCCGGCGCGGCCCACGGCGGCGACGATCCGGCCCCAGTTGGCGTCCTCGCCCGCCACCGCCGTCTTCACCAAGGGCGAATTGGCGACGGTCAGCGCGATGCGCTTGGCCGCCTGGTTGCTGGTGGCGCCGGTCACGGTCAGGGTGACGAACTTGGTGGCGCCTTCACCGTCGCGCACGATCTGCTGGGCCAGGTCCAGGCAGACGGCGTCCAGGGCCTTGGCGAAGGGGCGCAGGCGGGGGTCGGTCAATTCGGTGATCGGCGCGTTGCCGGCCTGGCCCGTGGCCACCAGGATGACCGTGTCGCTGGTGGAGGTGTCGCCGTCCACCGTGACGCAGTTGAAGCTGCGGTCGGTCGCGCGCGACAGCAGCTTCTGCAGCACCGGGGCCGCGATGGCGGCGTCGGTGAACAGGAAGCCCAGCATCGTCGCCATGTCGGGGGCGATCATGCCGCTGCCCTTGGCGAAGCCGTTCAGGGTCACGGTCTTGCCATCGATGACGCAGGTGGCCACCGCCCCCTTGGGGAAGGTGTCGGTGGTCATGATGGCGCGGGCGGCGGCGTCCCAGCTGGCCTCATCCAGCTTCTCCCAGGCGGCGCCGAGATTCTGGGCGATCTTGTCGGCCGGCAGGGGCTGGCCGATGACACCAGTGGAGGCGACGAACACCTCCTCCGGCGCGCAACCCACCAGTTGGGCGGCCGTGGCCACGGTCTGCGACACCAGCGATTCGCCGGCGGCACCGGTGAAGGCGTTGGAGTTGCCGGAGTTCACCACCAGGGCGCGGGCGCTGCCGCCGACGAGCCCCTTGCGGCACCAGTGCACGGGCGCGCTGGCCGTCAATGAGCGGGTCAGCACGCCGGCCACCGTCGTGCCGGGCGCCAGTTCCGCCACCATCAGGTCGTCCCGTCCCTTGTAGCGGATGCCGCAATTGTAGGCCGCCAGGCGGACGCCGGCCACGGGGGAGAGGGTGGGGAAAGCGTCGGGCGCCAGGGGGGAGACCTTGATGGCCATGGGTGATCGCTCCGTGAAAGGCGAACGGGGGCAGGGACGGGCCGCCTGGCGGGGCCAGGCAAACGGCGCCGAAAATAGGCCGAAAATCGTGACGAATAAAATCTAAAAGGATGCGGAACGCCCACGCGGGCGCGGATGGCAAAAGGGCGCAAGACCGCCACCGCGATGCTTGCGCCCTTCGCTACCAAACCCGTGGGGACAACGCGCCCCCACGCATGCCCCAGACCTTACTGCTTGGCCGGCGCGGCGGCCGGCTTGGCGGCGGCCGGCGGCGGGGTCAGGGAGATGGACTGCTTGCCGGTGATGTCGAAGGCCTCGACCTTCGCACCCTTGCGCAGGTCGTCGACCACCTGGGCCGCCAGATCCTGGGCCTCGGCCTGGGCGACCTGTTCCTTGACCTGCTCGAACGGCGGGGCCTGACGCTTGCGGCGGTCCTCGACCTTGATCACGTGCCAGCCGAAGTCGGTCTTCACAGGGGTCTTGCTGACCTCACCCGGCTTCATGGCGAAGGCGGCGTCGGCGAAGGGGCCGACCATGTCGCCCTTCACGAAGTAGCCCAGGTCGCCGGCGGAAGCCGCCGAGTTCTTGTCGATCTGCTGCTCGGAAGCCAGCTTGGCGAAGTCGGCGCCGCCGTTGATCTGCTTGATCAGCGCGTCGGCCTCTTCCTTGGTCTTCACCAGGATGTGCCGGGCGCGGACCTCGTCCTCCGCCGGCATGGCCTTGACCATCTCGTCATACTTCTTCTTCAGCAGCGCCTCGTTCATGCGGGCATCGACCTGCTTGCGGATGTAGGCCTGGCGCACGAAGCCCTCTTCAGCGCGCTTCAGCTCGGCCTTCACGTCCTTGCCGTCCTGCAGCTTTTCCTTATAGCCGGCGTCGGACAGCAGCTTGGCGGTGATCAGGTTTTCCAGCACGCGCGGATAGGCTTCGTTCAGGTGGACCTGCTGCTGGGTCTGGGCGGGCAGCGACTGATAGGCGATCAGCACTTCGGAGCGGCGAATTTCCTTGCCGTTCACGCGGGCGACCACCGGATCGTCCACGGCCTGGGCCGGCGCGCCGGCGGCCGGAGCGGCAGCGGGGGCGGCGGCCTTGGCGGGCGCGTCGGCGGCCATCGCGGTGCCCGCCAGAGACCCGAAAGCCGCGGTCAGCAGCGCGGCACGCAACATCTTGACATACATGGAGCAGAATTCCTCGAACATGGGCTGCATCAAAAACGGCGCGACGGTGGGGCACCAGGGACGGCCACGCCGTAGCACTGCCGGGCCCTTCTTCGGCTGTCGCGCCATAAAACACGGGCCGGCCCCCCATCGCAAGGTGGGACAATGCCGGAAAGCGGCCCCAAACGTGTCCTGATGCCGCACCCGACGTCCCCGCCCCCACCCCAAAGCGAGGCGCGCCGCGCCCTTTCGTGACAGTCCCGGGACGCCCCGGCGGCGGCGGCATCAAAGCGGTTGGAAAGCAGGCGGATCATGCTATGGTCCCTGCCCGCGCGTGGGGGATCTGTCGCGGCAGGTGGGACCGGTATCGCGGTACCGGAAACGGCGGGGCTTCATTGACCGCCGGGCCCTGCCACCTTATCTCAGAAAGCGCGCGGGGTGTGAGCTGTCATCCCGAGTACCCCAACGGTCGGTCCTCTTCCGTCCGGTCGTGTTTCCCTAATTCGCTGTCCTTCGAGGTTTTCATGTTCGGTTCCATCGCCCGCAAACTGTTCGGCAGCGCAAACGAGCGCGTTGTCAAAAGCTTGCGGAAGGACGTCGAGGCCATCAACGCGCTGGAGCCGAAGCTGGTCTCGCTGTCCGATGACGAGCTGAAGATGCGCACCGACTGGCTGCGCGACCGGCTGGCCAAGGGCGAGACCCTGGACGACATCCTGCCCGACGCCTTCGCCACCGTGCGTGAGGCGGCCAAGCGCGCCATCGGCCAGCGCCACTTCGACGTGCAGCTGATGGGCGGCATGGTCCTGCACCGCGGCCGCATCGCCGAGATGCGCACCGGCGAAGGCAAGACCCTGGTGGCGACCCTGGCGGTGTACCTGAACGCCCTGGAAGGCAAGGGCGTGCACGTCGTCACCGTGAACGACTACCTGGCTAAGCGCGACAGCAGCTGGATGAGCCAGATTTACGGTTTCCTGGGCCTGACCACCGACTGCATCGTCCATGGCCTGGATGATGACGAGCGCCGCCGCGCCTATGCCGCCGACATCACCTATGGCACCAACAACGAATTCGGCTTCGACTATCTGCGCGACAACATGAAGTTCCGCCTGGACGACATGGTCCAGCGGCCCTTCAACTTCGCCGTGGTCGACGAGGTCGACAGCGTGCTGGTCGATGAGGCGCGCACGCCGCTGATCATCTCCGGCCCGTCGACCGACGGTTCCGAACTCTATGCCGCCGCCGATCTGGTCATCCTGCGCCTCGACGCCAGCGACTTTGAGAAGGATGAGAAGGCGAAGTCCGTCAACCTGACGGAAGAGGGCACCGAGAAGGTGTCGCAGATCCTGACCGAGATGGATCTGCTGAAGCAGGGCGACCTGTACGACATCCACAACATCACCCTGGTCCATCACGTGAACCAGGCGTTGCGCGCCCACCATCTGTTCACCCGCGATGTCGACTACATCGTCAAGGACGACAAGGTCGTCATCATCGATGAGTTCACCGGCCGCATGATGGATGGCCGTCGCTATTCGGAGGGCCTGCACCAGGCCCTGGAGGCGAAGGAGCATGTGACCATCCAGCGTGAGAACCAGACGCTGGCGTCCATCACCTTCCAGAATTACTTCCGCCTGTACCCCAAGCTGGCCGGCATGACCGGCACGGCCATGACAGAGGCGGCGGAATTCGCCGAGATCTATAACCTGGACGTGGTCGACATGCCGACCAACGTGCCGGTCCAGCGCATCGACTATGATGACGAGGTCTACCGCACCGCGCGGGAGAAGTACGACGCCATCGTCAAGCTGGTGCAGGAATGCCGGGAGCGGCAGCAGCCCATCCTGGTCGGCACCATCTCCATCGAGAAGTCGGAACTGCTGTCCGAACTGCTGAAGAAGCAGGGCATCCCGCACCACGTGCTGAACGCCCGCTACCACGAGCAGGAAGCCTACATCGTGGCCCAGGCCGGCCGGCCGGGCGCGGTGACCATCGCCACCAACATGGCGGGCCGCGGCACCGACATCAAACTGGGCGGCAACGTCGAGATGCGCATCGAGCATGAGCTGGGTGACGTGACCGACCCGGCCGAACGCGCCCAGCGCATCAAGCAGATCGAGGCCGAGGTGGTCACAGCCAAGGACGTGGCGCTGGCGGCCGGCGGGCTGTACGTCGTGGGCACCGAGCGGCATGAGAGCCGGCGCATCGACAACCAGCTGCGCGGCCGCTCCGGCCGCCAGGGTGACCCCGGAGCGTCGAAGTTCTTCCTGTCGCTGGAAGACGATTTGATGCGCATCTTCGGGTCGCAGCGCATGGACACCATGCTGCAGCGCCTGGGCCTGCAGGAGGGTGAGGCCATCATCCACAGCTGGATCAACAAGGCGCTGGAAAAGGCCCAGAGCCGGGTTGAGGCCCACAACTTCGAAATCCGCAAGAACCTGCTGAAGTACGACAACGTCATGAACGACCAGCGCAAGGTCGTCTATGAGCAGCGTCGTGAGATCATGGCCGTCGACGACATCAAGGACACCGTGGAGGCGATGCGCCTGGACACGGTCAACACCCTGGTGGCCAAGGCCATTCCGCCCAATTCCTATGCCGAGCAGTGGAACATGGACCAGTTGCATGAGGACGTGATGCGCGTCCTGGCGCTGGATCTGCCGGTGCATGAGTGGGGCAAGGAGGAAGGCATCGCGGAGCTGGAGATCGAGCAGCGCCTGATGGCCGCCGCCAACGAATCCTACGCCGCCAAGGAAGCCGCCTACGGTCCTGAGATCATGCGCTCCATCGAGCGCAGCCTGCTGCTGCAGTTGCTGGACCAATCGTGGAAGGACCACCTGCTGTCGCTGGACCATCTACGCCAGGGCATCAACCTGCGCGCCTATGGCCAGCGCGACCCGCTGAACGAATACAAGCGCGAAGCCTTCAACCTGTTCGAGGAGCTGCTGGACAGCCTGCGCGAACAGGTGACCCAGGTGCTGATGCGCGTGCAGCTGCAGGTGGCCGAGCCCCAGCCGATGCCCGATTATCCCGGCCAGGATTTTTCGGCGGGCGGATCGCAGGAGGCTGGCGTCGCCCCGGCGCTGCCCCCGGCTGAGGAGGCCCTGCCCTCCGGCCTGGCGCGGGCCAGCGCCGGCCTAGCCTACGGCGCCGTCACCCTGCCCCAGTCGACCCAGGTGGGCGGCCAGGATCCGGATACCTGGATGAACACGCCGCGCAATTCCCCCTGCCCCTGCGGCAGCGGCCTGAAGTACAAGCATTGTCACGGCCGCGCGCCCTGAGCGCCGGCCCTGACGACGCTTTTCGAGTAAGGAAGGGAGGCTTGGTACCCATGCCGGTTGCCGAGGATACGACGCCGGGGGACGAGTCCGCCCGTCCGGCCCCGCCCGCCAATGAGGACATCGTGGAGCGGCTGCGCCGCCGGGCGGAGCGGGCCCGCGACCGCTACCCCGATCACGCCGAGGATCCGGGTACCCTGGTCGGCGGCCTGATCGAGGATTACGAGGCCGCGGCGCAGGAGATCGAGCGCCTGCGCGCGGGCCTGAAGGACATCGCCCGGCGGTCGCTGGCGGCCATGCGGCCCGAATTGTAAGGATCGCCATGCGCGTTGCGGCCCTTCTGGCGTTTTTCCTGGCCGGCGGGCTGTTTTGCGCGGAGGGTACCATGGCCAGTTCGCCGCGCCCGCCCCTGTCCTACATCGAAGAGATCTACCAGCCCTACCTGGCGGATCCGCATGCGGAAAAGCCCCGCTCCCTCGATGCGCTGGATTTGATCCGCCCCAGGGCCAGCCCAGCCCTGGCCGGTCTGCTGGACGCCGAGCGGGCGTGCCGCGCGCACGGCCGGGAAATCTGCACGCTGGATTTTGACGTCATCATCGCCGGCCAGGATTGGCAGCTGTCGGATTTCCACCTGCTGGCCCAACCCGCCGGCCGCACCGCCACCGTCACGGCGCGTTTCGTCAACGCGGGCACCCCCTGCGTGGTCGTCTATCCCTTCGTGCTGTCGGACGGCAGATGGGTGATCGACGATGTCGTCATCCAGCGAAACGAGGTCGTGGCCCCGGACCATCCCTGGTCGCTCAAGGCCACCCTGGAAGGCGCGTACGGCGGCGCGCCAAAGCGGCCCTGAGCGGCACCGTCAGTCGGGCCCGATCAGTCCGGATAGCGGATTTCCAGAATCTCCAACTCCGCCGGCCCCTTGGGCGTGCGCACGATGACCACGTCGCCCACCCGCGCCTTCATCAGCGCCCGCGCGACGGGCGACACCCAGCTGATGCGGTTGCGGTCCATATCGACCTCATCCCGGCCCACGATGGTCACGGTCATGCGCCCATCATCCTCATCGGCATAGGTGACGGTGGCGCCGAAGAACACCTGGGACCGGTTCTTCTGCAACTGCGGGTCCACCACCTCGGCGCTTTCGACACGCTTGGTCAGGAAGCGGATGCGGCGATCAATCTCGCGCAGCCGCTTCTTGCCGTAGAGGTAATCGCCATTCTCCGACCGGTCGCCGTTGCCGGCGGCCCAGGATACGACCTCAACCACCTTGGGCCGCTCCACCCGCAACAGCTGCTGGCGTTCATCCCGCATGCGGGCGAAACCTTCCGGGGTCATATAGTTCTTGGCGCCCGCCGGCAGGGGCGGCAGGTCGTCCTCATCATCGTCGTCGTCGGGGAACGGGTTGGACATGGCGGTCATGGGGCACATCGCTGAATCGGATCCGCCCCTCTACCTCAGCCCTCCATCTCCCGCAATGCCTTCATGAAGCCTTCGACCGCGCGGTGCAGGCGGCCGGCCTCGCGGGTCAGAGCGCCAGCGGTGCCCAGCACCTCTCCCGCCGTGCCACCGGCCAGTTCGGTGGCCTCGGTCAGGGAGGACAAGGTGCGGGAGACATGGTCGGTGCCGCCGGCGGCCTCGGCCACGTTGCGGGCGATTTCCCGCGTCGCGGCCCCTTGCTCCTCCACCGCGGCGGCGATGGCGGCCGCCACCTCGTTCACCTCATGGATGGTGGCGCCGATGCGGTCCATGCCCGACACGCTGAGGCCGGTGCGCTCGGCGATGTCCTGGACATAGCGGGCGATCTCCTCCGTCGCCTTGGATGTCTGGCTGGCCAGGGCCTTAACCTCGCCGGCGACGACGGCGAAGCCCTTGCCCGCCTCGCCCGCCCGCGCCGCTTCGATGGTGGCGTTCAGCGCCAACAGGTTGGTCTGCCCGGCGATGTCGTTGATCATCCGGACCACGGCGCCAATCCGCTCGGACGCCGCCGCCAGACCGCCGATGGTGTCGCCGGTGGCCGTCGCTTCCGCCACCGCGCGGGCGGCGATGGCCTTGGACCGTTCCACCTGCCGCCCCACCTCGTCCACCGACGCGGCCAGTTCCTGGGCGGCGGCGGCCACCGTCTGAACGTTGGCGGATGTCTGGCTAGCGGCGGCCTGCACGTCCTGCGCCTGCATGCAGGCGGTGCCGGTGTTGTCGGCCAGGACGCGGGCGTCGTTTTCCAGGGTGTGGGCGGCGCTGGTGACGGCGGCGGCGACCCCCTGCACATCCGTTTCAAACGCGGCGGCCAGCCGGGCCTGGCGGGTCACCACCGACCAGGTCATCATTGGCCCGACATAGCGGCCATCGGTATCGCGCACCGCCGCCACGCGCAACTCCAGCTCCTCCGTGTCACCGGCCGGGCCGCTTAGGCTGAGACGGGTTTGCCAAGGCAGACGGGCGGGATTCCTCACCACCTCCAGCAAGGCCTCCGGCTCCGCGTGGAACAGGCCGATTCCAGCACCCACCGGCGTGCCGTCCGGCAGCGGCCGCGGCAGCGGCGCGCCCAGTGATGCCAAGGTCCGCAGACTGGCCTTGTTGGCGTGGGTGATCCGGAAGTCCTGGGCGGCGTCGGCCAGAAGGACATTGAGCGGCATGTCCTCCACCATCTGCTTCAGGCGGAAGACATCAGCCACCACACCCCGCAGCGCACCAGCGGCGCGCAGCATGCGCCCGATCTCGTCCCGGCGTTGCGTCGGGCGGATTTCCACCGTCGTGTCGTTGGCGGCCAACCGTTCCAGCAGCCGCGCCACCAGCACGGCGGGCCGGCCAACCCAGCGGCTGGCCAGCCACCAGGCGCCCGCCCCCAGCAGCGCGGCCAAGGTCACGCTGGCGACAAGGATGCTGCTCTTTAGCCGGTCGACGGTCTCGGCGAAGACGCGCTTTTGGATGCCGGTGTAAAGCACGCCGACGGTCCGTCCGGCGGCATCCTTGATGGGATCATAGGCGGTGTAGAAGGGCACGCCCAGAATCTCGGCCTCGCCCCGGAACGCCTCGCCCCGCACCACCACCGTGTCATAGACGGCGTTGCGGGCCAGGGCCGTGCCCACCGCCCGGCTGCCGTCCGGCTTCGTCACGTTGGTGGCGATGCGCACCATTTCGCCATTCCGGGCGGCGAAAATCGTGGCTGTGCCCCCCACCAGGCGTTTCACCGTGTCAACGGCGTCGTTGTTATCGTCCAGCGCCGTATCGCCGGCGTACAAATGGCCATCCTTCAGCACATGGCCCTGGCCATAGCCCTCCAGCACATGCCAGGCGACGCGCATGTTGGCGTCCTGCCGGTCCTTGGCCAACTGCGTGGTGAAGCCCGCCAGCAACACCTGGCTGATCCCCATGCTGACAACCGTCAGCATGGTCACCGCGCCGACGATCAACAGGGCGATGCGAGCCGCCACCGACAAGTCGAACCGACGGTGGCGGCCGGCGGCGGCGCGGGCGGCCATCCTGGGCATTGGCGCGGTTATCGTCTGGGCATACGACATGGGGCTTCACTTTCGGAAAATAGGGCCTCCCACGCGGGGGCGTGACAGGCGTCCCGCAGGGATGATGTGGCTCTGAAATTGGAAACGCGCCGGCGGACGGCTTCCCGTCGGGGCACGAACAACGACGCTATCTTTGGGATATGCTGGTCAATATATCCCTTCCCTGACTTAGTCCAGGGAAGGAAGCATGCGATTTGCGAAGACTAGATCATCGGAATGGCCGACAGGATCTGGGGGTATGGCCGGCATTTCCTTGCACGCACCAGCCCTATACGCTGAACATGATTAATTTTTTAGCATTTTTATATGAGGTTCGACTGAATTCCCTGAAACGGTTCAAAATTTTATTCAAGTAGTTTTTCAGAAAATTAGTTCGTCTTCATAATCAAAAGCCCATCTCACCCACCAATCGATGGAAAAGAAACGCGGGCGGAAGAAGCACGCGGCGGAAGCGCAAGAAATCGTCCAGAAAATCCAGGGTGGCCTGGGCCAGGCCGCACCCCTGCCCCGTCCCCCGCGCAGCCCGATGGCGGGGGCAAGTCCCCCCGCCTGAAATGTTTGAGGCGCACATCGCCCCATCGGCGCCGCATATCGCCAGTTCAATAAGGAAATCTGGCGGGATACGGGCCTTTCCTCATCAAAGAGGGCAATTGAACTGCCATCAGGAGGCGGGCACACTGCGCCCCAAAAGCGAGAAGCGCTCGGCAGTGGCGCCCGCGATACATGTGTAGGAGTGGCTGGATGCCCACGGCTTTGACTGGTTTTAAAGGCGCCCTCCAAACTATTGTGGCGGCGACCGCGACTTTATGTCTCAGCACGACGATTTGTCTGGCAGGCAACGGCCGGTTACCCGGCAACATCTCGCCCCTGCATTATGACCTGACGGTCATCCCCAATGTCGAGGCCGGGACCTTCGCCGGTGAGGTCCACATCGACATCGACGTGGCCACCCAGACGCCCACGGTGGTGCTGAACAGCGAAAGCCTGACGCTGGACCGTGTCACCATCGATGGCGATCCCGCCGCCAGCGTCACCCAGGACAAGGACAGCCAGACCGCCACGCTGGGCGCCGCGGCCCCCCTGGCGCCCGGCCACCACACGGTGGACATCGCGTATCGCGGGGTGATCGAGAAGACGGCGCGCGGCCTGTTCCAGCTGACCTATACCGGCGTGGACGCGCAAGGCGGCGCCAATGGGGGCTCCAAGGCGGGTGCCGCGGCCCCCGCCCGCATGCTGGTGACCCAGTTCGAGGCGGGCGACGCCCGCCGCTTCCTGCCCTGCTGGGACGAGCCTTCGGCCAAGGCGACCTTCACCCTGTCGGTCATGGCGCCCGCCGGCCAGACCGCCGTCTCCAACATGCCGGTGAAGGCGGACGAGGCCAAGGCCGACGGCCGCCATCTGGTTCATTTCCAGCCCACGCCGCGCATGTCCAGCTATCTGCTGTTCCTGGGGGTGGGTGATGTGGAACGCGTGACCGCCCAGGCCGGCGATGTGGAGATCGGCGTGGTGGTGCGGCGCGGGTCGGTGGACAAGGCGCGCTTCGCGCTGGAGACGGCGACGGCCATCCTGGCCCGCTACAATGACTATTTCGGCACGCCCTATCCCCTGCCCAAGCTGGACTTCATCGCCGCGCCGGGGGCCGGCGGCTTCGGCGCCATGGAGAACTGGGGCGCCATCATGGCGTTCGAGAAGGATTTGCTGCTGGACCCCGCCCTGGCCGATGAGGCCGCCCGCCAGCGGGTGTTCCAGGTGGTGGCGCATGAGATGGCGCACCAGTGGTTCGGCGACCTGGTCACCATGGCCTGGTGGGACGACCTGTGGCTGAACGAGGGCTTCGCCTCGTGGATGGAGGCCAAGGCCATGGCGGCCCTGCACCCCGATTGGTCGCCCTGGCTGGTGGCCATGCCGGCGATGGAGGGGGCCAAGCGCCAGGACGCCCGCGCCTCGACCCACCCGGTGGTGCAGCCCATCAATTCGGTGGCGGAGGCCGACGAGGCCTTCGACGAGATCACCTATGACAAGGGCCAGGCCGTCATCCGCATGGTGGAGGCGACGGTGGGCGAGACCGTCTTCCGCGACGGCGTACGCCGCTACATGAAGCGCAACGCCTACGGCAACGCCACCACCCGCGACCTGTGGAAGGCGGTTGAGGAGGCGGGGGCCAAGGACGTGCTGCGCATCGCCACGGACTTCGTCACCAAGCCCGGCATCCCCCTAGTGACGGTCAACGCCACCTGCGGGGCGCCGGGCGGGGCGCCCAAGGCGAAAGCCAAGGGCCGGAAGGGGGCGGCCCCGGCGACCGCGCACGCCGCCGGTGGCGGCACGGAGGTGAGCCTGCGCCAGGCCCGCTTCGCCACCGAGCCCGTGACCATCCCCGACCAATACCATCTGAGCGACCGGCTGTGGGCCATTCCCGTGCCGCTGGCCACGGTGGGCGGCGGCACCACGCACGCGCTGCTGACCGCCCTTACCGGCAAGGCCACCGTGCCCGGCTGCGGGCCGCTGCTGGCCAATGCCGGCCAGACCGGCTATTTCCGCGTCGCCTATGGCGAGCCCGCCTTCAAGGCCCTGGTCGACCATGTCGACCAACTGGCCGCCATCGACCAGCTGGGCCTGCTCTATGACAGCGCCGCCTTGGGCGAGGCGGGGCAGATGGCCATGAGCGACAGCCTGGCCCTGATCCGCGCCCTGCGCCCCGACGCCGACCCCACGGTGTGGCAGCAGGTGGCCGACTATCTGGTGGATGTGGACGCCTACTATGAAAGCCGGAGCCAGGGCCAGGACCAGGGAGGGGGCCAGACGGCCTTCCGCGCCTATGCCCGGGGCGTGCTGGCCCCCGTGCTGGCCCATATCGGCTGGGACCCGCAGCCAGGCCAGGGGGACAAGGTGGGGCTGGCGCGCACGGCGCTGATCCGCGCGCTGGGTACCGTCGATGCCCCGGAAACGCTGACGGAGGCGGAGCGGCGGCTGGCGGCCGACACCACCGACCCCACCGCCCTGCCGCCGGGCATCCGCCTGCCGGTGATCACCGTGGTGGCGCAACATGCCGACACCGCCACCTTCGCCCGCCTGCACGCCCTGGCCTCGGCGACCACGGACGCCTTGGCCCGCCGCCAGCTCTATGTCGCCCTGGGGGCCGTGCGCGACCCAGCCCTGGCACAGAGGGTGCTGGATATGACGCTGACGCCGGAGGTGGAGACCACCACCGCGCCCTCAATCATCCGCGCCGTGGCGGACTCCAACCCGGACCTGGCGTGGCGCTTCATCACCGCCCATGTCGACGCGGTGGAAGGCACGCTGGACCAGATGCAGCGCTATGAGTTCTTCGCCGACATCGCGCGGAAATCATCCGACCCTGCCCGCGCCGCCGATCTCGCCGCCTATGCCGAGGCGCACGTGCCGGCCAGCGGCCGCCAGGGCATCGCCAAGGCCAGTGGCGAGATTGCCTTCCGCGCCAAGGTGGTTCAGGACCGCCTGCCGCAGGTGGACGCTTGGTTGGCGGCACAGCCGGCCGCGCGCTGACCGGATCGCGCACATGTCCAATCGCATACATGGCGCGGGCGCCGTCGTGGGCGTAAGCTTCCCCTAACGGGACGGGAGGCGCCCACGACGGTCGACCCCATGGGGATCGGCCCAATGATGGTCGCCCCCGCGCCCTGCGGGGAGGAGACGCCATGACGGCGGTGGCGCGATGCTGGTCGTGACGACGGAACGTGTGTGCGGCCACCAGGTGGTGGCGGTGAAGGGCCAGGTGTTCGGCGTGGTCGTGCGCAGCCGCGGCCTGGCCGGCAACATCGTCGCCGCCCTGCGCACCCTGATCGGCGGCGAGATCCGCGAATACACCCAGATGCTGGAGGAGGGCCGCCGCCAGGCCATCGACCGCATGGTGGCCAATGCCGGCGCCATGGGCGCCAACGCCATCGTCATGATGCGCTTCGACAGCTCGGAAATCGGCCAGACCATGAGCGAGATCGTCGCCTACGGCACCGCCGTGGTGCTGGACCCCGTCCCGCAGGGATCGCCCCCGGGACTTCAGGAGGATCGCCTTTAGCCACGCCTGGGACCACCCATCACACACAGGGGGCCCCGCCAGCCGGCGCCCGCCCCCGAACAGGGAAAGGAGACGCAGCGCCATGTCCGTCCTGCATGTCCATTTCGGAGCTGATCAATCCCGATCCGGCCAGTCCCGATCCGGTCACAGCCGCCAGCCCGCCTGCACCTGGCTGTTGGTCGGCAGCGCCGCGGCCTTCGCCGCCATCCTGGCGGTCTGGCTGATGGACATGGTCAGCGTCTTTCCCATCGGCCTGCTGATCGGCACCGGCTTCCTATGCCTGGCCGCCTGCGTGGAACGGGTGAGCTACAAGCCCTTGACCCGGGGCGCCCCCGGCCCCGGCTGGCAGGACACCGGCGAACGCTTCACCGACCCCGCCACCGGCGCCACCGTGGCCGTCTATTTCAACGCCGCCCGGATGGAACGCCGCTATGTCCGGCTGGAGCGGGAACCCTGACGGCAGGGTGGGGCCGGCATTGAGCCCCACCATAGGGTTTGCATTGCCCGGAACTTGGCTGTATGGTGCGCGCCGCGCCGCCGGAAACCCGGCGTGTCGCCCGGCATGGACCCGTAGCTCAGCTGGATAGAGCGCTGCCCTCCGAAGGCAGAGGTCGTACGTTCGAATCGTATCGGGTCCGCCACCTTCTCCCTTCGCGTTCCGCCCTTGAAAAGGGCTTGTTCCCTCCCACCGGCCCCCGTCGCACGCCCCGCGTGGCGCGTATCGTTGGGCGAAGCGGGCCGCCGCCCTCGACAGCCCCGCGCCAATCGGCCATGGTGCGGTCCCGGGATGTGGCGCCCCTTGCGCGCGCCCTGCCCCTCCGCACGCACCGTTTGAAGATGCCCGCCATGGCCGACACCCCCGACGCGCCCACCGCCGCGACCGCCATTCCCCCTGCCCCGGACGCCCCCGCCCCCGTCACTGGCCTGCCGGCCGTGGTGGGACAGACGCAGGACACGCTGTACCTGGTGGACGGCTCCGGCTTCATCTTCCGGGCCTATCACGCCCTGCCGCCCCTGAACCGGCCGGACGGCACGCCGGTGAACGCCGTGCTGGGCTTCACCAACATGCTGATGAAGCTGCTGGCCGATGTGAAGGTGCACTCCGTCGCCGTCATCTTCGACAGCAAGCGGGAGAATTTCCGCAACGCCATCTACCCGGAGTACAAGGCCCACCGGCCGCCGCCGCCGGAAGACCTGATCCCGCAGTTCGAGCTGATCCGCCAGGCGGTGGACGCCTTCAACCTGCCCTGCCTGCATCTGGAGGGGTATGAGGCCGACGACCTGATCGCGACCTACGCCCGCCTGGCGCGCGAGGCGGGCCGCGACTGCGTCATCGTCTCCTCCGACAAGGACCTGATGCAGCTGATCACCGACGGCGTCGGCCTGCTGGACCCGATGAAGAACAAGACCATCGGGCCCGACGAGGTGCTGGAGAAGTTCGGCGTGACGCCGGACAAGGTGGTGGACGTGCAATCGCTGGCCGGCGACAGCGTGGACAATGTGCCCGGCGTCCCCGGCATCGGCATCAAGACCGCCGCCCAGTTGATCACCGAGTACGGCGACCTGGACGCCCTGTTGGAACGGGCGCACGAGATCAAGCAGCCCAAGCGCCGCGAGGCCCTGACCGTGCATGCAGAGATAGCGCGCATCTCCCGCCAGCTGGTGCGCCTGGAGGTCAACGTCCCGGTGCCCGAGCCGCTGGAGAACCTGACGGCGCGCAAGCCCGACCCCGAGCGGCTGATCGGCTGGCTGCGGGAGCAGGGTTTCCGCTCCGCCATCCAGAAGGTCGAGACCGAGATCCTGAAGGCCAACGGCGGCACCGGCGCCGGGGCTGGCGGCGGCACCGCGCCGGCCCTGACCTTGAGCCCGACGCCCGTCGGCGGGGCGGAGCAGCGCGCCGATTCCGTGCGCGCCGCCTACAACAGCCGTTTCTACAGCACCGAGGTGGCGCCCATTGGTGAGCCCACCATCCCCGCCCCGACCGAGATCGCCTATGAACTGGTGCGGGACGCGGCGACGCTGAAGCGCTGGGTGGATGAGGCGACGCTGGCCGGCACGGTGGCCATCGACACCGAGACCGACAGCCTGTCGCCGATCAGCGCCAAGCTGGTGGGCTTCTCCCTCTCCCACACCCCCGGCCGCGCCTGCTATGTGCCGCTGGGCCACGTCAACCCAAACGCGCCTAAGGAGCAAGCCGGCGGCTTCGACTTCGGCGAGGCGCCGCCCCCGCCGGAACAGATGGCGATGGCGGCGGCGCGCGACCTGCTGGCGCCGCTGCTGGCCGACCCGGCGGTGCTGAAGGTGGGCCATAACCTGAAGTTCGACCTGCGCGTCCTGGCCCGGCACGGCTTCGCGCCCGGCCCGGCCGCCATCGCCCCCGTCGACGACACCATGCTGCTGTCCTACGCCCTGGGCGCCGGCGCGCATGGCCACGGCATGGATGAGCTGGCGCAACGCCATCTGGGCCACACCTGCATCAGCTTTGATGAGGTGACGGGCACGGGCAAGAACCGCATCACCTTCGACCGCGTGCCCCTGGACCGCGCCTGCGCCTACGCGGCGGAGGATGCGGACATCACCCTGCGCCTGCATCAGGTGCTGAAGGCCGACGTGCTGCGCCGCCATCTGGTGACGGTGTACGAGACGCTGGACCGGCCGCTGACGCCGGTGGTGGCGACCATGGAGAACGCCGGCATCCTGGTGGATCGGGCCATGCTGGCCGAACTGTCGCGCGACTTCGCCGGCCGCCTGGCCAAGCTGGAGGAGGACATCCACCTGCTGGTGGGCCACCCCTTCAACGTCGCCAGCCCCAAGCAGCTGGGCGAGGTGCTGTTCGATGAGATGGGCCTGCCCGGCGGCAAGAAGGGCAAGACCGGCGCCTATTCCACCGACAGCAGCGTGCTGGAACCCCTGGCCGAGCAGGGCGTGGAGGTGGCGCAGCGCGTGCTGGACCACCGCCAGCTGGCCAAGCTGAAATCCACCTACACCGACGCCCTGCAGCAGCAGATCGAGGAGAGCACCGGCCGCGTCCACACCAGCTTCGCGCTGGCGGCGACGGCCACCGGCCGCCTCAGCTCCACCGACCCCAACCTGCAGAACATCCCCATCCGCACCGAGGAGGGGCGCAAGATCCGCCGCGCCTTCGTGGCGCCGGAGGGCCATGTGCTGCTGTCGGTCGACTACAGCCAGATCGAATTGCGCCTGGTGGCGGAGATCGCCGGCGTGCCGGCCCTGAAGCAGGCCTTCACCGACGGCATCGACATTCACGCCATGACGGCATCCCAGGTATTCGGCGTGCCGCTGGACCAGATGACGTCGGAAATCCGGCGCAAGGCCAAGGCCATCAACTTCGGCATCATCTACGGCATCTCCGGCTTCGGCCTGGGGCGCCAGCTGGGCATCGGCGCCGGCGAGGCCGGGGCCTTCATCAAGCAGTATTTCGAGCGCTTCCCCGAACTGGCGGGCTATTTCGAGCGCACCAAGGCCGAGGCCAAGGAAAAGGGCTACGTCACCACCCTGTTCGGCCGCCAGTGCTGGATCCAGGGCATCAAGGAAAGCAACGCCGCCCGCCGCGCCTTCGCCGAACGCCAGGCCATCAACGCCCCCATCCAAGGGACGGCCGCCGACATCATCCGCCGCGCCATGGCCCGCGTGCCAGGCGCCCTGGCGACCGCCGGCCTGACGGGCCGCATGCTGCTGCAGGTGCACGACGAACTGCTGTTCGAGGTGCCGGTGGCGGAGGTGGACGCCACCATCCCCGTGGTGCGCCAGGTGATGGAAGGGGCGGCCAGCTTGAGCGTGCCCCTGGTGGCCGAGGCCGGCACGGGGCACAGCTGGGGCGAGGCGCATTAGGCGCCCCCCCGCCTTCCGCAGCCTGGGAGAAAGCGAATGACGGTAAGCGATCACGAAAGGCGGCGGATCGATCCGCGCGAGGCCGAGCAGAGGGAGCGCTTGCGACAGTGCTGTCAAGCAGCTGTTGACCAGCTTCGGGCCGGTTTGGGCACAGTGGAAACCCGAGACTCGCTGAAAGCAGAGTTCCGGACCCGCATTGGTTCGGCTTAACCGCCCCAGGCCGCCAGCAGGTCGCGAACGACGGCACCGGGATCGGCGGCGCGCATGACAGTGCCCATCACCGCCAGGCCGGCGGCCCCGGCGACGCGAACCTCAAGGGCGTTGGCGGGGGTGATGCCGCCCAAGGCCAGCGCGCCGGGCAAGCGGGACAGCGCCTGGGGCCCCAAGGCGGGGCCGTAGCCCGGCTTGGACGACGTCTCATAGATGGGGCTGAGGGTGGCGTAGTCGGCGCCGCCGAGGCCTTCCTCCGGATGGTGGCGGGAAATGCCGATGAGGGCTTGGGGGCCCAGGCGGGCGCGGGCGGCCGCCACATCACCACCGGCCCCCAGGTGCACGCCATCGCAGAGAACCGCCGCCGTCAGGTCGCCGTGCACCGTCAGCAGGGCGCCATGGTGCCGGGCGATGGGCCGAAGCTCACGCACCAGATCCAGACGATCGCCGGACGCCAAATCCTTTTCCCGCACGCTGACCCAGCGACAGCCGGCGGCGAACACCCGGTCCAGGAGTTGAGGCAGCGGCAGGATCGCCTGGCGGCGGTCGGTGATCACCAGCAGGGGCGGGACAGGCAGTCCCACACTCATCCGCCGATCAGCCCCAACTCAGGGCTGGACGCTTCCGCCCGCAGGCGCTTGGGGATGCGGCCAGCCAGGCGGGCCAGGCGTCCGCCGGCCACGGCGTGCCCCATGGCGCCGGCCATGCGCACCGGGTCGGTGCTTTTGGACACCGCCGTGTTCAGCAGCACGGCGTCGCAGCCCAGTTCCATGGCCAGCGCCGCGTCGGACGCCGTGCCGATACCGGCATCCAGGATCACCGGCACGGTGCTGCGCGCGCAGATCGTTTCGATGTTGTAAGGATTCAGGATACCCAGGCCGGTACCGATGGGCGCCCCCAGCGGCATGACGGCGGCGCAGCCCACATCGGCCAGGCGGCGGCAGACGATGGGGTCATCGGTGCAATAGGGCAGGACGGTGAAGCCATCGTCCACCAACTGGGCGGCGGCGGTCACCAGCTGTTCCACGTCGGGATACAGCGTCTCGCGATCGCCGATCAGCTCCAGCTTGATCCAGCTGGTGTCCAGCGCCTCGCGCGCCAGTTGGGCGGTCAGCACCGCGTCCTTCACCGTGGCGCAGCCGGCCGTATTGGGCAGCAGCCAGGCGCGGCCCTGCAGCAGGTCCAGCAGGCCCTCGGCCCCCCCGGCCATGTCCACCCGGCGGATGGAAACGGTGACGACCTCCGCCCCCGAGGCCGTCAGGCTGTCCAGGAACACCTGCTGGTTGGGATAGCCGGCGGTGCCCAGGAACAGGCGGGAGGAGAACGCCTTGCCGGCGATATGGAACAGATCGTCAGCCACCTTGCAGCACCTTCACGATTTCGATGGCGTCGCCGTCGGCCACGGCGCGCTCAGCCCAGCGGGCCCTGGGCACGACGGTGCCGTTGATGGCGACGGCGATGCCGCGCCCGCCCACCTGCACCCCCGCCTCCCCCAGCAGGGCGGCCAAGTCCAGGCCGTCCGCGTGGTCGCGGGCCTTGCCGTTCACGGTGATCATGCGCGCATTTCCTTGTCCCTCAATCGCCGGGCGCCGGCATCCGCCGGCCCCCAGTTTACTATGGCCGCGAAGGCGGCCTTGGGCTTCCTCGGTTTCCTGTCCACTATCGTTCCCCGGAAACCTGCGGCGGACGCAGTCGCGTCCTACAACGGCATAAGTCAAAGTCTCATGCCGTTGGTCTTTCGTTCCTGGAACCGGTCGATGCCGAAGGGCGCCAGCAGCGGGTCCAGCTGGCCCGTCAGGATGTGGTGGGCCAGCAGATCGGCCGTGCCCGGGGTCAGCAGGATACCGTTGCGGTGGTGGCCGGTGGCCATGATGAGACCATCGACACCGGGCACGGGCCCCAGGATGGGGGCGTCGTCACGGCTGCCGGGGCGGAAGCCCACCCACATCTCCTCGATCGGCAGTTCCTCCACCCCCGGCAGGGCGCGCCAGGCGGCTTCCAGCAGGGCCAGCACACCACCGGCGGTGAGGCGGTCGTCCCAGCCCTTCTCCTCCGTCGTGGCCCCCACGATCAGCCGGCCATCCAAGCGGGGCACCAGATAGCATTTGGGCGGCCACACCACGTGGTGCAGCAGGGGCTGGGCGGCGTCCATGCGCAGGGACAGCATCTGGCCCTTCACCGGCCGCACTGGCGGCACCGCCCCGTCGGGCAGGCCCGCCAGCTGGCGCGACCAGGCGCCGGCGGCCAGCACCACCACATCGGCGTGCCGTACCTCGCCACCCACCACCACGCCATCGGCCCGGCCGCCGGTGACGGACAGGGCCTCCACGGCGCGATCCTCATGCAAGCGGGCGCCGGCCTTCAGCGCGGCGGCCTTCAGCGCCACCGCCAGCTTGCGATTATCCACCTGGCCATCGTCGGCGCCCAGCACGCCGGCGGCCGCCCGGGGGTTCAGCCACGGCTCCCGCTCCTTCACCTGGGCGCCGGTCAGCCAGGCGACATTCAGGCCCAAGCCCCGTTGGAATTCGTAGCCGGCGCGCAGCACCTCGACATCGTCCCGGGTCAGCGCCACCTGCAGGGTGCCTTCGGTGCGCAGATCCACGGGCAGGCCGGTATAGGCCTCAAGCTCGGCGGCGAAGGCGGGCCAGCGGCGCTGGCTGTCCAGCGTCAGGGGCAGCAGGGGCTGTTCGCCCGGTTCCGTCTCCACGGCGGCGGCCAGCATGCCGGCGGCCGCATGGGTGGCGCCCCGGCCGCTGCTCCCCTGGTCATAGATGTCGACGGTGCCGCCGGCGGCGGCCAGCCGCCAGGCGATGGACAGGCCGATACAGCCGGCGCCGATGATGGCCACGCGCGGCCGGGCGGCTGAAACAAACGGAAAATGGGTCACGATCTGCGCGATCTCCCTTCGCCGGCATGATCCGGTGCAGGTTCCATGGGTGTGATCTCAGCCGCGGGGCCTGACGGGCAGGCGGACGGCACCCCAGTCGATGGCGGGAACGATGGCGGACACGGTCGCCTAATTCAAGCGTCTTGCCGTCATGCCTGGCCCCCCCACGGCCCCCTCACCGTCCCCGGGCGTTCCGCTTGGTCGATCCATATCCCATCAGGCGTTTGACAAGCAGGCCGATTGTCTGGACTCTGCGAGGATTGGGGTACAGCAACCAAGGTTCGCACATGTTTGCCGCCATCGGCCTGCTCGGCGTGTTCATCTGCGTGTTCGGGTCGTTTGTTATTTTCGGCGGCAAGATCGGCATCATCATCGAGGCCCTGCCGGGCGAATTCATGACCATCGGCGGGGCGGCCATCTGCGGCTTCATGGTCGCCAACAGCACCCACGTCATCAAACAATCCTTAGGCGCCGTGAAGCGCATCTTCCCCGGCGCCCGGTTTCACAAAAAGGAATACATGGAGCTGCTGTCGCTGCTCTATCAGATCCTGAAGACGATGAAGACCAAGGGTGTGCTGGCCATCGAGCAGCACATCGAAAAGCCCCTGGAAAGCAACATCTTCAACGCCTACCCCTCGATCATGAAGGACCCGTTCACGGTCAAGTTCATCGCGGACTATCTGCGCATGTTCTCCATCGGCGTGGACAACCCGCATGAACTGGAGGCGCTGATGGAACAGGAGATCGAGAAGACCAAGCACGAGGATTTGCATTCCAGCCACGCCTTCCAGACCATGGCCGACGCCATGCCGGCGCTGGGCATCGTGGCCGCCGTGCTGGGCGTCATCAAGACCATGGCCTCCATCACCGAGCCGCCGGAGATCCTGGGCAAGCTGATCGGCGGCGCCCTGGTCGGCACCTTCATGGGTATTTTCCTCTCCTACTGCATCCTGGCGCCCATCGCCTCGCGGTTGAAGGGCCTGGCGGAGGAGGAGAACCAGTTTTATCACGTCATCCGCGCGGCCATCACCTCCCACCTGGCGGGCTACGCCCCCCAGGTTTCCATCGAGGCGGCCCGAAAAAAGGTGCCGACGGAGTACATGCCCGACTTCAATGAGTTGGAAGAGGCGCTCTCCGCCATCAGTTAGGGCCGCTTCAGCTGTAGCCGGCACGGCGCCGGCTGGAAGCCAATCTCAGGAATTGGGACGCTCGGCCCGCCGCCGTGCCAGACGGCGGCGGTGCGTCCGCAACCCAGCCATGCCGCACCGCAACGCCGATTCGGGCGTAATGCGATTGACCTCGGGCGCCTGAGAGGCCAACTAGCATGTCATGCGAATAGAGCGTCATCCCATCGGCCCGGCATGCATCACGACAGCCGCCCGCGCCTGACGCTTTGCCATGGCCACCCGTTCCTGGGTGGCCATTTTCACGAGGCAGCACCCTCCGTGCCTTGCCAACGGCGCCGTCCCCTGGGGAACGGCGACGGGCGGGTATCGGGCCGCCGAAACAACACAGGAGACGTAATTTGACCGATCAGCCGCTCGCTGGAAAAGCCGTTGCCATTCTCATCGCCAATGGCTTCGAAGAAGTGGAAATGACCGAGGCGCAACGCGCCCTGCTGCGCGCCGGCGCCGCCCCCAAGATCATCTCGCCCGAGCAGGGTCTGGTGAACGGCTGGCACGGCACCTCCTGGGGCCACTACTTCCCCACGGACAAGCAGATGGGCGAAGTGCTCGCCGCCGACTTCGACCTGCTGGTCCTGCCGGGCGGTGAGCGCAGCGTGACCAAGCTGGCCAACAACCCGCACACCCGCCGCATCGTCGGCAGCTTCATGGACGCCGGCAAGGGCGTCGCCGCCATCAACCATGGCGTCCAGCTGCTGGCCGTGGCCCAGCGCCTGAAGGGCCGCACCGTGACCGGCAACGACGCCGTGCGCGAGGCCGCCGAGGCCGCCGGCGCCACCTGGGTGGCCGAGGAAGGCCAGAACATGAACATCGACCGCCACCTGCTGACCGCCCGCGGTCCGGAGGAAGTGGTGCCGGAGTTCATCGAGACCATGCTGCGCGTCTTCGCCGACGCCATCGAGTACCGCCGCCAGCTGCAGGCCGAAAAGGCCGCCGCCGCCTGATCAGGCCCCGGCATCGGATTGAAAAAGGGCGCGAGGCATCCGGCTTCGCGCCCTTTTTGTTTGCGCTTTCTTGAAACTCCCTCAATCGCCGGGCAGGCGCATCCGCGCCTTGGGCTTCCTCGGGTTCCAGTCCAATTCGTTCCCCGGAACCCTGCGGCGGCCGCCGTCGCGGCCGTTTCAGGCAAGGGCCCAGGGCTTAAGCGCGCCGATATTCCATGACCGTCCAGGTGAACAGGCCCAGCAGGACCAGCGCACCCGCCTGGTGGGTGGCGGCGACGTGCACCGGCACGAACATCAGCAGGGTGCTGATGCCCAGGCTGATCTGCACCAGCACCATCGCGGCCACGGCGATGGCGAGGCTGCGCACCCGGCCCTGCACCCCGGCGCCCAGCGCGCGGACGGTGTAGGACCACACCACCAGCCCGGTCAGGATGGCCAGCCAGCGGTGGGTGAACTGCACGGCGGCCGTGTTCTCCAGGAAATTCAGCCAGGCGGGGCTGAGGTTCCACATCTCTTCCGGCGCCAGGGTCCCGTTCATCAGCGGCCAGGTGTTGTAGGCCTGGCCGGCATCCAGGCCGGCGGTGAAGGCGCCCCACACCATGGTGGTGGCGACCAGCGCCATGGCGACGCCGGCATGGCGGCGAAGCGCGGCGCGGGCGGAATGCGCCGCACCGCTGGCGGCCGGGAACAGCAGCGGCACCGCCGTGGCCAGCATGGCGACATAGATCAGCACCGCCAGCGACAGATGGGCCGCCAGGCGGTAGTGGCTGACGTCCGGCCGGTTCACCAGGCCGCTTTTCACCATGTACCAGCCCAACGCCCCCTGCAGCCCCCCCAGCACGAACAGGCCGACGAGGCGCGGCGCCAGGGCGCGCGGCACGCGGCGGGTGGCGGCGAAGAACAGGAAGGGCAGCAGGAAGGCGAGACCGATCACGCGCCCCAGCAGCCGATGGAACCATTCCCAGAAGAAGATGCCCTTGAACTGGGCCACATCCATGCCGCTGTGCTTCAGCGCGAATTCAGGCGTGGCCTGGTACTTGGCGAACTCCTCCGCCCAGGCCGCCTCCGACAGGGGCGGCAGGGCGCCCGTCACCGGCTTCCATTCCGTGATGGACAGGCCGCTTTCGGTCAGGCGGGTGATGGCGCCAATGACGGCCATGGCGAAGACCAGGCCGGCGCAGACCAGCAACCAGATGCCGATGGCGCGGTGGGGTGCCACACGAGCGGGGGAGCGGGCGTGGGCGATGGGAAAAGGCGTGACGGTCAAGGGACTACGGCCTTTTGACGAAGGTGCGGGGTTGGCCCGAACTATAGGCCGAACCCCGCCCCCCGACAAATCCCCCTTACAGCCCCTTGCCGAACGCGCGCAGCAGGAAGGCCTGGGTCAGGGCGATTTCCTTCAGCTTGTCGAAGCGGCCGGCGGCCCCGGCATGGCCGGCGCCCATCTCGGTGCGCGACAGCAGGACGTGATCGTCGGTCTTGAGGGTGCGCAGTTTGGCCGCCCACTTGGCCGGTTCCCAATAGGTGACACGCGGGTCGCTGAGGCCAGCGGTGATCAGCAGGTGGGGATACGGCTTGGCCACAACGTTGTCATACGGGCTGTAGGATTTCAGCCGCTGATAGACGTCCGGCTCGTTGGGGTTTCCCCACTCGTCATACTCGATGACCGTCAGGGGCAGGCTGTCGTCCAGCATGGTGTTGACCACGTCGACGAAGGGCACCTGGGCGACGACGGCGCGGAACAGGCCGTCCGGCGCCATGTTGGCCACGGCACCCATCAGCAGGCCGCCGGCGCTGCCGCCCTCGGCCGAGATGTTGCCGGCCTTGGCGTAACCTTGGGCCGCGAGGAATTGCGCCACGTCGATGAAGTCGGTGAAGCTGTTGACCTTGTTCTCCAGCTTGCCGTCCTCGTACCAGCCGCGGCCCAGCTCGTCCCCGCCGCGGATATGGGCGATGGCGAAGGCGAAGCCCCGGTCCAGCAAGCCCAGGCGGCTGGCGGAGAAATAGGGGTCGATGCCGTGGCCGTAGGCGCCGTAGGCGTAGAGGTGCAGGGCACCCGACCCGTCGCGGGGAAAGTCACGGCGGTGGACGATGGATACCGGCACCAGCGTGCCGTCCCGCGCCGTCGCCAGCAGCCGGGCGCTGACATATTGATCAGCATCGTAGCCGCTGGGGATTTCCTGGACCTTGCGGATGGCCAGCGTCCGGTCCTTCAGGTCGTAGTCATACACCGTGGGCGGCGTCACCAGCGACTGATAGCGCAGGCGCAGCAGGCCGCCATCATAGTCGAAATTGGCACCGGGCCCGACCTCGAACGCCGCGTCGGGGAAGGCGATGTCGTGGGCATCGCCGTTCTTGTCCAGCACCCGCACCACCTGGGCGCCGTCCACCCGGGCGTAGACCACCAGCCAGTCGCGGAAGGCCATGTGGCCGGTCAGATAGGTGCGGTCGGCGGGGGCGATGACCTCCACCCAGTTGGCCTCGGCGGTATCGGCCAGCGGCGCCTTCACCAGGCGGAAATTGCGGTGGGTATCGTTGGTGATGATCCAGGCGATGTCGCCCTGATCCTCCACATTGTACTCATGCCCCTGGCGGCGGGGCAGGACCAGGCGCGGCTCAGCCTCCGGCTGGGTGGCGTCCAGCAGCCGCACCTCGGTCGACACGTTGTTGTGGGCGACGATGCGCAGATGGCGGCCGGACAGGGTGGCGTCCAGGCTGACCATCCAGGCCGGATCGGCCTCCTCATAGACCAGGACGTCATCGGTGACGGCCGTGCCCAGGCGATGGCGCCACACGGTTTTCGGCCGCTGGAACTCATCCTGGCGAACATAGAACAGGTGCCGGCCATCGGCGGCCCAGGCCACGCCCGGGGTGGCGTCCGCCGCCCCCTCCAGCACGACCTCGCCGGTGGTGAGGTCCTTCACCCGCACGCCATAGCGTTCGGATCCGTCCGTATCGGCGGTGTAGGCCAGATAGCGGCCGTCGCGCGTCGTCTCCAAATCGGCCACGCGCATGAATTCATGCTTGGTCGCCAGAATGTTGACGTCCAGCACCACCTCTTCCCCGGAACTGTCGCTGGGCGACGAGCCGGCGGGCCAACGGACGAACACGGGGTAGTTCTGACCGCTGGCGAAGCGCGACTGATAGAAATAGCCGTCGCGGCGGTAGGGCACGCCGGTATCATCCTCCTTGATGCGGGCGCGCAGCTCAGCCACCAGGGCGGGGCGCAAATCCCCCTCCCCACCCAGCACGCGGTCGATGTAGTCGTTCTCCGCATTGAGGTAGGCCAGGATGTCCGGGTCCTTCACCTCGGGAAAGGCGGGGTCGCGCAGCCAGTCATAGGGGTCGACCCGAACCTCCCCGTGCGCGGTCTTTTCCACCGGCCAGGCCCGGGCCACAGGCGGCTGGGGAAAGGCGGATTGACGAAACGGGGCGTCGGAGACGGACATGGATGAAGGCACCTGGGCTACGCCATTGCGGGCGGTGAAACTGGATCGCAACGATATGGTTAGGGCGGTGCATGCGGCAAGACGGGCCAAGCGGGTGGGTGCCATGCCCACAAGGCTTTCCTATGGTTGAGACATTGCAGCCAAAAACAACACGCATAAGTTTAGTTATTCAGCCAAGGACCTGCCATGCCGCCCCGGCACTGGCGGCGGCGGCGGGGCCACGGTATCCCAGGCGGCATCCATCCAGCTCTCCCCGCACCCCGCTTTCCCCACACCCAAGGCCCCGACATGTCGTTTCCCCGCGCCATCCAGGCCGCCGTCTTCGATATGGACGGATTGTTGATCGACAGCGAACGTCCCCTGCGGGGCGCCATGATGGCCGCCGCGGTGACGGTTGAGCGTCCCCTGACCGAAACCTTCTACGGCACGCTGATCGGCCGGCCCTATCCGGCGGTGCGGCAGATGCTGGTGGATCATTTCGGGGGTGAAACGGTATTCGACCGCTTCACCGAATTGTACCGTGGGGCCATCCAGGCGCATTTCGACGCCGGCATCGCGCTGATGGCCGGGGTGCGGGAGTTGCTGGACCACCTGGACGCGGCGGGCATTCCCATGGCGGTGGCGACCAGCACCCAGCGGGAACGCGCCCTGCACCACCTGACCCAGGCCGGCATCGCCCACCGCTTCCGCGCCTTCGTCGGCGGCGACGATGTCAGCCAGGGCAAGCCGCACCCGGAGCCCTATCTGAAGGCGGCGGCGGCCCTGGACGTCGATCCCCGGCACTGCATCGCGCTGGAGGACAGCCACAACGGCATCCGCGCCGCCCACGCCGCCGGCATGATGGCGGTGATGGTGCCCGACCTGCTGGCACCGACGGCGGAGATCGAGGCCCTGTGCCGCGTGGCGGCCGACCTGCATGAGGTCCGGCGCTGGGTGGCGGCCTGACCGTCCCCCCCATCCGGAAACGCCAAAAATAAAAGGGCCGGCAGCGATTGCTGTCGACCCTTGGCGAAGCCCCTGTCCGGGGTGGGGCGCAGAGCGCCCTGAGAAGCGGCGTTCCGTCAGACCGTCAGGTTGACGAACGCGCCGCGGGTGCGCCCCGTGTCCGACGCCGCCTTGATCTGATCCTGCGTGGGGCTCAGGTTGAAGCTGGCGCTGCTGCTGTTGGACGCGGTGTTGTCGGTATTGGCCTGGTCGGTCGACTGGTCCGTCGTCCCCTGCGTCTTGACCGGGGTGACGGGCTGAACCTGCGGCGTGTTGCCGGTGGCGTTGGTCGACCCGACGCCTGGCGTCAGGAAGGTCGCGCCGTAACCCGAGCTGTAAAAGTTGATTCCGCCAATAGACATGGGAATGGCCTCCTTTGACCACAGCCCTCATATACGCTCATTTCGCAAGCTGGACAAGGGCGCGGCGGGCAGTTTTTGCCCACCACCGGCCCCCTTCCCTTGGCATCTGGACTCTGAACACCCGGCGACTCTTGCCAATAGAACGGCTTACGACTTGCCCTTCGCGTGATAGCTGATGCGCCAGACGGTGCCGCCGACATCGTCGGCCACCAGCAGGCTGCCGTCATGGGCCAGGGCCAGACCCACGGGGCGGCCCCAGACCTGCGCCGGGTTGGTGCCGGGCAGCCAGAAGCCGGTGGCGAAGTTCACATAGTGGCCGGCGGGGCGGCCATGGGTGAAGGGCACATAGACGATCTTGTAGCCGGTGGGCTTCGCCTTGTTCCAGGAGCCATGAAGGGTGACGAAGGCGCCCCCCTGGTAGTCGGCCGGGAACTGGTGGCCGGTGTAGAACAACAGGCCCAGCGGGGCGGAGTGGGCGTCGAACAGCAAGTCGGGCACGATGGCCTTGGCCACCAGGTCAGGCCGCTTGTCGGCGAAGTCCGGCTGCGGATGGTTGCCGATGTAGGAATAGGGCCAGCCGTAGAAGCCCTCGGGCTGCAACCGGGTCATGTAATCGGGCACAAGGCCGTCACCCAGGCCGTCACGCTCATTCACCACGGCGTAGAGGTCGTCGGTGCCGGGGTAGAATTGCAGGCCCACCGGGTTGCGGGTGCCCGAGGCGAAGACGCGCTTGACCGAGCCATCCATGTTGAACTCGGTCACGGTGGCGTGGGGCCGCGGATCCTCGGCGATGTTGCTCAGGGAACCGATGCCGACGAAGAAGCTTTTGCCGTCGGGCGCGAATTCCAGGGTGCGGGTGGGGTGGCCCTTGGGCTGGCCCAAGGCGCCGTCCGGCGTCACCTGGACGCGGTCGCCCGCCGGCTTGGTGTCGCCGTCCTTGTAGGGGATCTTCCACACCGCCCTGATGTCGCCCACCCACAGATAGCCATCGTGGAATTCGATGCCGTAGGGGCGGTCAAAACCGGCCGCGAAGGTGATGACCTCATCGGCCTTGCCCGTGCCCTTGGCGTCGCGCAGCAAGGTGATCTCCCCCGGATTGGCCTGGCGGGCCAGGAAGACGTCCCCGTTGGGGGCGACGGTCAGGTTGCGGGCGTGGCTGAGCCCCGTGGCGAAGACGGAGACGGTGAAACCCTTGGGCACGTTCAGGGTGGCGTCGGCCGGCCGCGCCACCTCCTCCGACGAATTGCCCACCCCCTCGGTGGCATAGGGCGCCGGCAGATCGGCGGCGCGGATCTGGATGCGCTGCCCCACCTTCTGCTCAGGGTTGTCGGTTGGGGATGCCGCCCAGGCCGGCGCCAGGGCGCCCAGCCCAAGACTGAGGACGGACAGGACGGCAAGGCTGTTGCGGCGCATGTGTCGCTCGGGGATGCGGGGAAGTAATAGCGTTGTCACTCTCGGGGACTTCAACCATGTTCGCAAGATCGCAAGTGGGCCTATGCCGGACTGCCGAAACCGCCCTCCACCAGGGGCGCGGGGGTGGCCCCATGGCGCCCGCCCCCTGTGGTCCTGGACGGGAGGGCCGGCTTGGGGAATGATCCCCCTGACGCAACGAACCAGGGCTCACGCGACATGATCAGCCTGCTGATGAACATTCTATGGGTGGTGCTGTTCGGCTTCACCGGGGCGCTGGCCTGGTTCCTGGCCGCGATCCTCATGGTGATCAGCATCGTCGGCATCCCCTGGGCCCGGGCCGCCTTCAACATGGGGCTGTTCGTGCTGTGGCCCTTCGGACAGGTGGCGGTGGACCGCCGCCTGCTGACGGGCCAGGAGGATATGGGCACCAGCCCGCTGGGCTTCCTGGGCAACGTCCTGTGGTTCCTGTTCGCCGGCTGGTGGCTGGCGCTGTACCATTTGGTCGCGGGCCTGCTGTGGTGCGTGACCATCATCGGCATTCCCTTCGGCTTCCAGCACTTCAAGTTCGCCGGCCTGGCGCTGGCCCCCATCGGCAAGGCCATCGTGCCGGTGGAGAGCTTGGGGATGCCCCGGTACTGAAGTGCCGCGCGGCACCGGAGGGGCGTCACCCCCGCAAGGGCTCCAGCAAATCCGGAACGCGGTCGCGGTCCACAGCGTCCAGGAACTCATCGGCCAGGCGGTCGGTCTCGGCCACCGCCTGGCGCCAATAGCGTTGGCGCTGGACCGGGGCCAAGGCCGTGAAGTCCCGGCGGTCCGGAATCTTGCCATGGGGCAGGGCCGCCAGGAACTCCGCCGACGGGCACAGCAGCAGGGTGCGGGCAAGGGAGGCGGCGGCCGGCCGCCGCCAGGACAGACTTTTGTCGAACCAGCCCGGCACCACCTTGGGCCCGAAATGGGGGAACAGCACCAGGTCGCCGCCCCCCAGGTCGGGCCTATCCGGCGTGTCGGCCGCGTCGGACAGGTCCGGACCCGGTGTGAACGGGATGTCCAGGTGATAGTCCATGATGCCGCCATCCATGTAGGCGCCGGGGCCGGCGCCGCCGATATCGCGCACCAGATCCAGCATGAAGGGGATGGCGCCGGAGGCCATCAGGGCGTCGCCCATGTTGGCGGTGGTCAGGGCCACGCGATGGGTGGGGAAGCCGGCGGTGAGGTCGAAGGGATCGGCGCCGCGCGGGTCGGCGAACAGGGTGCGCTGAAAGAACAGGGGCAAGCTACGGCGGCTGACCAGGTTGGCCAGACCCGCCGCGCCGATACCGGCGGCCAACGCCGCCGGGTGGCGGGCGCTGAGCATCCCCCGGCCCCGCACCGCCAGCACGAAAAGACGCATGCAGGGATGGGCCAGGATTTCCCGCGCGCCCTTGCGGTCCCCCTCGCCGCCGCCGCTCCTGTCGCCCGTTGACGGCGACCCCAGGATGATGTCCAGGAAGGCCCGGCTTTCCCGCGTCAGGGTGGGCATGGTCGCGTCGGACGGCACATACGCCAGATAGGCGTCCTCGAACCGCCGCAGCACCTCGCCCGGGTCGTGGCGCGCCATGGCGGCGAAGCGCCAGCTGCCGATGGAACTGCCCACCATGGCCAACGGCCGGGTACGGCCCTTGAACCAGCGGGACAGGATGGCGCGGTCCAGCCGGGTCAGCGCCAGCCATTTGGGTCCGCCCGAGGCCCCCGCCATGGTTCCGAACAAGGCATCGGACACACCATCGCGGCGCAGACGGGCCATGGCCTCCGGCCCAGCCAGGAAACGCAAGGCACGCGCCACCCCATCCTCCTTCCCGTCCGCTTGAAATACGCCTTGAAACGGCGCTTAAACCCGCGCATGGCTTCGCCCCCGCACCATCCGCTATGATGGTTTCGGACCCGGCTGTCGCGCGGACGCGGCGCCGGGCATCACGCCATAAGCATATGATTGTTATTCAAGGAGTTGCCACCATGTCCACCCCCCATAAGCGCGCCATGGAAGCCGTGCTGGAAGCCGCCGACCTGGACATCAAGGCGGCCCTGGAGGAACAGGGCATCACCGACAAGCATTCGGATGAGGCCGACGACACCATCCTGGACGTCGCCATCCTGCACGCCTGGCGCATCTTCGTGCGCATCAACGAGGCCCAGGGCCTGACCGTCGACCCCGGCCTGTTCGTTGACCTGGCCAGCGAACTGGCCGAGGACATGGCCGAAGACCGGGACCAGTAACAGGGAAAGGCCCCACCCATGGTGCCCGCTGCCGGGATCGAACCGGCACGCCCGTGAGGGCGAGGGATTTTAAGTCCCTTGCGTCTACCTATTCCGCCAAGCGGGCATCCAGGGTCGCGGTCGCTGGGAAACTAGCGGAGGTGGGGCGTGCAGGGCAAGGCCGGTTGAGGCCCTTGCCCGCTCACGCGGCCCCCTCCACCACCTCGGCCTCCGCCCCCTTGCCGCGCACCAGGGCCGCCACCTCGTCCGTCGCCGCCGACAGGCGGACGGCGTCCGGGCTGCGCAGCACCAGGCTGGTGGCGAAGCGCCCCTCGCGGTAGGTGGGGTAGCTGCCGATGTCCACGTCGGGATAGCGATCCTGGATGGCGCCCAGGCCCGCCGCCAGGTCCCCCTCGCCCACCAGGCAACGCACGGTGCGGGCCAACACGACGGGCCCGCCCACCAGCCGGTTGGTCAGCCCGGCCAGCATGGCCTGCATGATGGATGGCACCCCGGCCATGACGAAGACGTTGCCGACCTGGAAGCCGGGCGCGGCCGAGACCGGGTTGTCGATCAGGATGCCGCCTTCCGGCACGTTGGCCATGCGCAGCCGCGCCTCATTCAACTCCCGCCCGCTGGCGGCGTAATGCGCCTCCAGCCGGCGCACCGCCTCCGGATCGCGCAGCAGGGGCACCCCGAAAGCCTTGGCGACGCAGGCCGCCGTGATGTCGTCATGCGTGGGGCCGATGCCGCCGGTGGTGAAGACATAGGTGTAGCGGGCGCGGGTCTGGTTCACCGCCTCGACGATCGCCGCCTCGTCATCGGCCACCACCCGCGCCTCCTTCAACCGCACGCCCATCCCCCCCAGCACCTTGGCCAGGTGATTCAGGTTCACGTCCTGGGTGCGACCGGACAGGATTTCGTTGCCGATGATCAGAAGACAGGCGGTGGGGGCGGCGGTCGCGGGCGCAACGGTCATGGGGGCGGGCTTCCTGAAAGGCCGGGACGGGCCGGGGACGGAACGGACAGGGGATTATAGGGGGAAACGCCCCGCCGCCAACCGCCGCGACCGCCGCCCTGGCCCCCATTCACGCCGTTGCCGGGCCGCGCCGATTCGGGCCCCTGCCCTGCCCGGGTTTGCCTTGCCGTAGGCCCGTGGCGCGCCTAAGTTCGGGGGGTGTGTCCGGCCATAGGTGCCGGACGCTGGTGTTTGGCCGGGCGGTATTCCAGCGCTGGACTGGGTGCTGCCCCGACGATTGGATTGACGAGCATGAACAGAGGCGAAGCGGCCGCCGCCGCGGATGAAGAATACGAACTGGACGACCGCGGCATCGTCATCCACGGGGCCGAGGGGTTCGCCGCCATGCGCAAGGCCGGCCAGACGGCCGCCGCCCTGCTGGACTACCTGACCCCCTTCGTCGTGCCCGGCGTGGCGACGGAAGAGATCGACCGGCTGTGCGAGGAGTGGACGCAAGGCCATGGCGCCAAGTCCGCCACCCTGGGCTATCGCGGATATCCCAAGTCCTGCTGCATCTCCATCAACCATGTGGTCTGCCACGGCATTCCCAGCGACAAGCGCCTGCAGAAGGGCGACATCGCCAACATCGACGTCACCGTCATCGTCGATGGCTGGTTCGGCGACACCAGCCGCATGTTCCTGGTGGGCGACGATGTGCCGCTGAAGGCGCGCAAGCTGGTGGACGTGACCTATGAGGCGATGATGCGTGGCATCCAGGCGGTGCGCCCCGGCGCCACCCTGGGCGACATCGGCCACGCCATCCAGACCTTCGCCGAGGCCAACCGCTTCTCCGTCGTGCGCGATTTCTGCGGCCACGGCGTGGGCAAGGTGTTCCACACCGCCCCGTCCGTCCTGCATTTCGGCAAGCCCGGCCAGGGCACGGAGTTGAAGGAAGGCATGATCTTCACCATCGAGCCGATGATCAACATCGGCCGCTATGACGTGAAGATCCTGTCCGATGGCTGGACCGCCGTGACCAAGGACAAGAGCCTGTCGGCGCAGTTCGAGCACACGGTGGGCGTGACCAAGGACGGCTGCGAGATCTTCACGCTGTCGCCGGCCGGCTTCCACCAGCCGCCGTATGTGACGCGGGCCTGACCCGCCCCCCTCCGGCGTTCCACGAAAGCCCCACCCGATTCCCTCGGGTGGGGCTTTTCATGTCACGCCCGGGCCACCTGCGGCCCACGGGCCACCTGAAGGTGGCGATCCATCAGATCGCTGACCGCCGCCTGGGTATGGGTCAGCACCTGGCGGAGCGTGCCCAGGGCGTCCGCCTCCGCCACCCCTTGGGTGGCGCGGCGCGCCAGGAAGCGGCTGATATGGGCCAGGCGCGGCGTCCCCATTTCCGCGGCCGTGCCGGTCAGCAGATAGGCGTAGTGACGGACGCCGTCCACGGCCCCCAGTTGCAGCGCCAGATCCAGTCCCACACCGGCGTCGACCAGGCATTCGGCGTAGAGCGCCAGGATCTCCGACAACGCCCGGTCGCCCAGCGACCCGGCATAGCGGCGCAGCCGTTCCTCCTCCACCAGCGGGATACCCGGCAACGGCTCCAGCCCACGCTCCTCCACCATGCCGGGAGCCTTGTCGGCACGGGACGCCTTGGCGGCGGACAGCGGAATGGGACTGGGCATGTCGGCGGATCTCCTCTGATCGAGCGAGGTAACCTCAAAGCAATAGATATGCCAGGCGATCACCAACCCGCCGCCGGCAGTGATTCCCGCGAGTCGCCCCTGCCGCGCGCCCGGGGTATCCCGGGCGGCCGACGCCGCGCCCTTGCCGGCAAGCAGATTTTGCCGGGGCGATTCGGCCCCGCCCGCCGTCAGCGCCACCCCTGGCAGGTGCAAGCCCCAGGCCCTATACTGCCGGGGCGGGTAACGGGGGATGGGCATGGGCCGACGGGAAGACGAGAACGCCGCGCTGGAGCTGGATCTGCCGGGCCCCACGGCCCCCGCCAGGGAACCGCCGCCCCATTACCACGGCCATCGCGACCGCCTGCGCGAGCGCTTCCTCAGCCAGGGGCCGGAGGCCCTGCAGGATTACGAGCTGGTGGAACTGCTGCTGTTCCAGGCCATCCCCCGGCGCGACGTGAAGCCCCTGGCCAAGGAGTTGCTGGCCCGCTTCGGCTCCTTCTGGGGCCTGGTGTCGGCGCCGGTGGCGGTGCTGCGCGACGAGTTCAAGCTGAGCGACGCCGCCATTGGCGCCATCAAGGTGGTGGCCGCCGCTGCATTACGCATGGCAAGACGCGAATTGCTGGACCGGCCGGTGCTGTCGTCGTGGCAGATGCTGCTGGATTATTGCCAGGGCGCCCTGGCGCATGAGCCGGTGGAGCAGTTCCGCGTGCTGTTCCTGGATGGCCGCCACGCCCTGCTGCGCGACGAGGTGCAGCAGCGCGGCACGGTCAACCAGACGGCGGCCTATCCGCGCGAAGTGCTGAAACGCGCGTTGGAGCTGGGGGCCAGCGGCCTCATCCTGGTCCACAATCACCCCAGCGGCGACCCCAGCCCCAGCCGGGCCGACATCCAGATGACCAAGGCTATCGCCGAGGCCGCCAAGGCCCTGGAAATCGCCCTGCACGACCATCTGGTCATCGGCCGCGGCCGGCACTTCAGCTTCCGCGCGCAGGGGCTTCTCTAATGGTGGCCCATAGGGCCATAGTCGCCGCCGACCTCAGAGCCGGGTGACATCCAGCACGGCCTGGGCGAAAGCCTGTGGCGCCTCCTGCGGCAGGTTGTGACCGATGCCGCCGGTCACCAGGCGGTGGGTGTAAGGGCCGGTGAATTTGGCGGCGTAGGCGGCTGGTTCGGGATGCGGGGCGCCGTTGGCGTCGCCCTCCAGCGTTATGGTTGGCACGGTAATGACGGGGGCGGCGGCCAGCCGCCGCTCGACCGCGTCATACTGCGCCTCCCCCTCCGCCAGGCCCAGCCGCCAGCGGTAGTTGTGGACGACGATGTCGACGTGGTCGGGGTTGTCGAAGGCGGCGGCCGAGCGCAGGAAGGTGGCGTCGTCGAAGCGCCATCGCGGTGAGGCCAACTGCCAGATCAGGCGGTTGAAGTCCACACGGTTGGCCTCATAGCCCTGCCGGCCGCGCTCGGTCGCGAAATAGAACTGATACCACCAGGACAGCTCCGCCTTGGGCGGCAGGGGCTTTCTGCCCACCTCCTGACTGCCGATCAGATAGCCGCTGACCGACACCAGGGCGCGGCACCGCTCCGGCCAAAGGGCGGCGACGATGTCGGCGGAGCGGGCGCCCCAGTCGAAGCCGGCGACCACCGCCTTTTCGATCTTCAATGCGTCCATCAGGGCGATGACGTCAGCGGCCACCGCCGCCTGCTGGCCATTGCGCGGCGTCTGATCCGACAGGAAGCGGGTGGTGCCGTGGCCGCGCAGATGCGGGACGATGACGCGATAGCCCGCCGCCGTCAGGACGGGCACGACATCGACAAAGGCGTGGATGTCGTAAGGCCAGCCGTGCAGCAGGATGATCGCGGGGCCGTTGGCGGGGCCGGCATCGACATGGCCGATGGACAGCGGCCCGGCGACGGTCTGCTTCAGCCCGGTGAAGACGGGCACGGCACCGCCTGGACGCGAGGCGGGCGGATCGGACACGTCCGCCTTGGCGGATCCGATGAAGCCGAACCGGGCGGCGGCGGCCGTGGCTGCGGCGGCCCCGAACAGGTGGCGGCGGGCCAGGTTCACGGACAAGGAGGGGGCAGACATAGGAAATCTCCTGCGCAAACGGGGGGAAAGGCGGGGGACGGCTCAGCCGAAGGTGAAGGCGTAGACGCGGGCGCCGGGGTCCAGGAACTCGATCTCGAAGGTCCGGTCGGCCACCGGGCCGCCCTGGCGCACCAGTTGGTAAAGGCGGGCGGCGTGCACGGTGCCGGCACCATCGGCATCGGTGTCGGTGCCGTGGTCGGCCCCGGGAGCGGCGCCGTCGATGCGCACCCGGAAGCGGACGGGCTGGCCATCTGCGCCGGGTGCCAGCACCAGGTGCAGGTCGCGGGCGTGGAAGCGATAGACGAGGCGGGCCTGCGCCCGGCTGGCCGTCGCGTATTCCGCCCCGACCATCCAGTCGCCGGCCAGGGTCCAGCGGTTCAGCCCCAGGCTGGCGACCGGCCGATAGCGCGCGGCAGCGTCGGGGACGAGGCTGTCGGGGCCGGCGTACCGCTGCCCCTGGGCATAGCCGACATAGGTCTCGGGCGAGGCCAGATGGGCGACGTCGGGCGCCGTCTGCGTGCCCTCCGCCGTCAGGGGCGGCACAGGGCCGGCCGCGGCTTGGGATGGCGGAACACCGACGGCCTTGGCGTCGGCGAGAGCCGACCGGATGGCGCGCTCCGTCTGGTCGAAGTCGCCCTCGCCCAACGACTGATAGCGGACACGACCATCGGCACCGATGAGGTAGACTGCGGGCCAGCCCTGGTTGTCAAAGGCGCGCCAGACACGAAAGTCGCTGTCCACCGCCACGGGATAGCCGACGCCCAGGGCGGTCACGGCCTTGGCCACGTTGGCGGGATCCCGCTCGAAGGCGAATTCCGGGGTGTGGACGCCCACCACCACCAGGCCCTGGTCCCGGTATTGCGCCGCCCAGTTGCGGATATGGGGCAGCGTGCGCAGGCAGTTGATGCAGGAATAGGTCCAGAAGTTGACCAGGACCACCCGGCCGCGCACATCGTCCGGCGTCAGCCCGGTCGTGTTGATCCAGGAGCCGGCCCTCAACACCCCGGCCAGCGGGCCAGTCAAGGACGGCTGGGTGGCTGGCGGTGTGGCGGCGTGGGCAACGCCCGACGGAAGGGCGCCCAGCGCCCTGATCAGGGCGCGCTCCACCGACTCGGTCGACAGCAACGGCGCGCCCAGGAACAAACGGGTGTCCAGCCCGACAGCGCTGGCCAACGCGGTCGCCAACACTGCTCCACCCAGCACCTGGCGGGCGGCGTCCACCCAGCGGGCACCCCGCGGAAGGGTGGCCGCCAGGCGGGTGCCGCCAGCCATGACGACCGCCAGCGGCGTGGCGGCACCCAAGGCATAGACGAACAGCAGCAGCGTGGTGTCCAGCCCCGGCCCGCGCAGGGCGGCCCCGGTCAGGATCAGGCCCAGCACCGGGCCGGCGCAGGGTGCCCACACCAGGCCCGTGGCCAGCCCCAGCAACAGCGAGGCCGCCACCGTCCGCTCCGATCCCCCCTCCGCTCCGCCCTGGAGGCGGGTGGCGAAATGGCCGCCGGCCGCCACCAGGGGGGCCGTCAGACGGTTGGCCAGCGCCGGCCAGATCGTCGCCAGCCCGAACAGCGCCAGCAGGGTCAGGCCAACCCCGCGGCCGTACCGGTTGGCGGCCACCGCCCAGCCACCAGCGGCCGCCAAGCTGGCGGTGGCAGCGAAGGCCGCCACCAGGCCCAGCAGCAGGGGCAGGGCCCGATGGCGGAAGGATTGCCCCGGCCGGCCGGCCACCATGGGCGCGATCACGATGGGCAGCAGGGGCAGGATGCAGGGGGCGGCGATGGTCAGCACGCCCGCCAGATACGCCAGGATCAAGGATGCCACGATAACCGTCCGGGTTGGTGGGGCCACGGGATGTTATTAAGATCGTATACGCTTTAATCGAACACGATTCATATAGATCCACCCCTCCAAAACGTCAATCCACGATTTAATCGCATCCGTGGTATATGAGCGGAAGCCATCGACGCCCCGTCCGGAAAGGCCGCCCATGACCCCGCCCACCGCCCCCACCGCCCCGCCCACAGAACCTGCGGCACCTTTGCCCAAGCTGGCGGATTTCCTCTGCTTCGCCATCTATTCCGCCAACCTGGCCTATGGCAGGGCCTATAAATCCATCCTGGATGAGCTGGGCGTCACCTATACTCAATGGATCGCCATCGTCGCCCTGTGGGAACAGGACGACCAGACGGTCAGCGGCCTGGGCGAAAAGCTTTTCCTGGAATCGAACACCCTGACCCCCATCCTGAAAAAGCTGGAAACGTTGGGCTATCTGCAACGCCGGCGCGACACCGCCGACGAACGGCAGGTGCGGGTAAGCCTGACCGAAGCCGGCCGGCGGCTGCGGGAGAAGGGCGCGCAACGCACCCTGGTCAAGGCCAGCGGCCTGGCGCCGGAGGAGTTCCGGATGATCCAGAAGACGGTCAGCCGCCTGCGTGACAGCCTGCTGGCTCACGCCGAAAGCGGGAAATGAGCTTGCCCCGCCGCCCTCAGGCACTAGGCGCGGTCGGAGCCGCCAACGCCCGCCGGCTGGGCAGCAGGGGCACGGCGATGAAATAGGCCAGCACGCCCAGGAGCCAGACAGCACCCGGCCAGCTGGCGCGCGTGGCGCCGTACACCGCGGTGAAGGCCAGCGGGCCGCAGATGCCCACCAGGCTGGTCAGCGCCGCCAGCGTACCCTGCAGCTCCCCCTGCCGGTCCTGGCCGACGCGGAAGGACATCAGCGCCTGCAGCGCCGGTCCCGCGATGCCACCCAGGGCCAACAGCGGCGTGAGGAGGAAAACGGTGAGCCCCTGGGTGGCGAAAGCCATGGCGATATAAGCCACGCCATCGGCCAAAGCCGCGATGATGAAGGCGCCCCGCTCGCCCACGCGGCGGATCAGCGGCGCCGTCACCAGGGACTGGGCCAGCGCGTGCAGGAAACCGAAGCCCGCGAGCGACCAACCCACCAGGGCGGCGTCCCAGGCGAAACGGTCCTCGCCGTTCAACACCCAGAGCGAGGCCGCCAGCTCACCGGCCGCCTCCGCCAGGACATAGACCACCATCAGCCGGGCCAACAGGGGCACGGCGGCCGCCCAGCGCAGGGAGGAGAAAGCGTTCAAGGCGCCCAGCGTGATGGGCTTGCGCCCCGCCGAGGCAGGCCGCGACTCGGGCAGCACCATTAGCGCCAGCAGGAAATTCAGGGCGTTCAGGCCGGCCGCCAGCAGAAAGGGCGTCCGCAGCGAGATCATGCCCAGCAGCCCGCCCAGCGCGGGGCCGGCGATGAAGCCGATGCCGAAGCAGGCGCTCATCCGCCCATACTGCTTGGCGCGTCCCTCCTCGTCCGTCGTGTCGGAGATGTAGGCGGTGATGACGGCCATGTTGGCGCCGGTGACCCCGGCCAGGATGCGCCCGACCACCACCACCCACAGGCTGGGCGACCAGGACATGGCCAGATAGTCCACCGCCCCGCCGGCCAGCGACAGCAGCAGGATGGGCCGGCGGCCGTAGCGGTCGCTGAGCGCCCCCAGGACGGGGGCGCAGAAGAACTGCATCAGCGCATAGGCCGCCAGCAGCAGGCCGTAGAGGAAGGCGACATCCTCCGCGCCCGCCAGTTCGCGCAGCAGCCCCGGCAGGATGGGCATGACGATGCCGATGCCCACGGCGTCCAGCGTGGTGGCGGCGAAAATGACGTAGAGCGCGTTGCGCATGATTGTTCCCTATCACCGATAGGGTTGCATTCTCCCTATCAATGATAGAGCGTCAAGCCGTAAAGGAGGACGGCATGCGGCCAGAAGGAAAGCTGACCCGCGACACGGTGGTGCACGCGGCCTTGGATTTGCTGAACGAGGTGGGGATGGACGGGCTCAGCACCCGCCTGCTGGCGGCGCGGCTGGGCGTGCAGTCGCCCACGCTGTACTGGCATTTCCGCAACAAGCGGGCGCTGCTGGACGCCATGGCCGTGGCCATGCTGGCGAAGCACGAACACGTGACGCCCCCCCAGGATGAGACGGACTGGCGGGGCTGGTTGACCGCCAACGTCCGCAGTCTCCGCCGGGCCCTGCTGGCCTATCGCGATGGCGCCCGCGTGCATGCCGGCACCGGCCCTTCACAGGAACAGGTGCCGCTGGCGGAGGCGCAGCTGCGTCTGCTGTGCGGGCACGGCTTCGCGCCGGCGGACGCGCTGTGCATCCTGATCGCGCTGTCACGCTTCGTCGTGGGATGGGTGCTGGAGGAACAGGCGCGGGCGACGGACGCGCCGGAGCGCGCGGGCGAGGCCATGCCGCCCATGGGGGCCGAGGTGGGGGCCGAGGCGCCGCTGATGACGGCGGCCATGGCCGACATCCTGGGGGACAGCCCTGACGCGGCGTTCGACCGGGCGCTGGGCCATTTCATCGCCGGGCTGACCCCGGCGGCACAGGCAAAGCGATAATCGCACCCCGGGGCGGCGCGATGCCGCCCCGGGCCGGGACTCACACCAGTTCGATGGCGTAGTTCTCGATGACCATGTTGGCCAGCAGGCGCTGGCACATGGCCTCCACCGCCACCTTGGCCTTGGCCGGATCGGTCTCTTCCAGGTCCAGCTCGATCAGCTTGCCCTGACGGACTTCGCCCACGCCCTCGAAGCCCAGGGTCTGCAGGGCGGTGCCGATGGCCTTGCCCTGGGGATCGAGGACGCCGTGCTTCAGCGTGACGGTAACCTTGGCCTTCATGATCGGTGCTCTTCCTGGTTGGTTTTACGCAAACGGGGATATGAAAAGGCCCGGGGGCGAAACCGCCCCCGGGACCGCAACTCACTGCATCAGCTTGGGCGCCTTGATATCGGCCGGCCCGCCCTCGGGCAGGATGCCCAGGCGGCGCGCCACTTCCTGATAGGCTTCCTCGACCTTGCCCAGATCCTGGCGGAAGCGGTCCTTGTCCAGTTTCTCGTTGGTCTTGATGTCCCACAGGCGGCAATTGTCCGGGCTGATCTCATCGGCCAGGATGATGCGCATCTCATCGTTTTCCCACAGCCGGCCGAACTCCACCTTGAAGTCCACCAGCCTCAGGCCCGTGCCCAGGAACAGGCCGGACAGGTAGTCGTTGATGCGCAGGCTGAGCGACAGCATGTCGTCCAGGTCCTGGGGGCCCGCCCAGCCGAAGGCGGTGATGTGCTCCTCCGACACCATGGGGCAGCCCAGTTCGTCGGACTTGTAATAGAACTCGATGATGGACCGAGGCAGCTGCGTGCCTTCGGGGATGCCGAAGCGCTTGCTGAGCGAGCCCGCCGCCACGTTGCGCACCACCACCTCGACCGGGATGATCTCCACCTCACGCACCAACTGCTCGCGCATGTTGAGGCGGCGGACGAAGTGGGTGGGCACACCCATCTCGCCCAGGCGGGTCATCAGGTATTCGGAGATGCGGTTGTTCAGCACGCCCTTGCCGGTGATTACGCCCTTTTTCTGCTCATGGGTCGTATCATCCTTGAAGTACTGAACCAGCGTGCCGGGCTCAGGCCCCTCAAACAGGTCTTTGGCCTTGCCTTCGTAGATCCGCCGGCGTCGAGACATGGGATCACTTCTTTCGAACGAACGGATGCGGGCAGCATCGGGAAGACGTGCGCATAGCCGCACGCCCGCCCCCGAGGGACGGCCCTGATGGCGAGGATATAGCAAGCAATGGGCCCCTGTACAACGACGGTGCCCCCTCGCCCCACGCCGGGCGCCCATCCGGTGACGGAATTACCCCAGATCGACGTCCTGGAAAGGCACCCGGTCCGGGCGGCCGGCGGCGAAACGCCAGCGCGGCGGCACGCCGGGTCGATCCATGGCCGGCAGGGCGATGAGCGAGCCGCTGGTGGTCTCGAAGCACCCTTTCCCTTCAAGGGGCGGGGTGACAATGCACAAGGCCTCACGCGGATCGTCGCCGGCGCCGCTGACCCGGCTGGCCAGCAGCATTTCCCATTCCGCCCAATGGTTCGTCTCCGGGTCGGGGGCCGGCGCGGCGGCGAACAGAGGCCGGTAGCGCCGGGTGCGCGGGCAATCGGTGGCGTTCAGGCCCCGGGCGGTGATCATGGAGACACCCTCCGGGATGGGCGTCACGCGGACCCGGTCGCGCCCGGGTTCCCCCGTATGCTCCAGCAGCCAGGCGTCGCGGTTGTCGGCCAGCAGCAGGTTGAAGGGGCGGTAGGCGCGGGTGTCCAGGTCGGACAGGGCAGCGACCGGCGCGTCCGCATGGTCCAGCGCTTCCAGCACCAGTTCCCCGCGGGAGCGCTTGCCCGCCGCCGGGCCCAGCGTGCCCTCGCGGTTCAGCACGGCGGCCAGCACGCCCGTGTCGTTGAGGCCGCACCAGCTGCCGTCCGCCAGTTCGTCCTTGCCCGCCACCACCTCGGGCCGGTCGGGCCAATGGCGGGCGGGCGGCAGCCAGGGCCGGTCGTTCATCTCGTCCCGGTTGGCGGCCACGATCAGGGGCCAGGCATGGCCGGAACGGCGGAGAAGGATGACGCTGCACATGGGAAGGGGAAGCCATCTTGAGAGGAGTGCTGTGGGTCTCCCGGCCAGTGGTCTCAGGGCCGGGCCCCAGCGACGGAATGCCCCGGGGGATGTAGACCGGAAGCGACCGCCCGATATATAAGAACGCCGGGGGAAATCAAAACCACCCAGTGGTGCGCTTCGAGGAATAGCGATGACGACCTTTGACGACCGCGAACAGGCTTTCGAGGCCAAGTTCAAGCATGACGAGGAACTGCTGTTCCGCATCTATGTCCGCCGCGCCCGCTTGGTGGGCGAGTGGGCCGCCCAACAGCTGGGCCTGACGGGCGACGAGGCTGCGGCCTACGCCAAGGAAATGGTGTCGGAAGACCTGAAGGAGCCTGGCCACCAGGACATCCTGGCCCGCATCGTGGCCGACTTCACCGCCAAGGGCGTCGACATCTCCGCCCACCGCGTGGAGAAGGAGATGGAGCACACGCTGGAAGTCGCCCGCCAGCAGGTGATGACCGCCTGATCCCCACACGGGGGCACCGGCATAAAAAGGGGCGGCTCCTCGCGGGGCCGCCCCTTTTGTCTTTGCGCTTCGGCCGGGGAGCCTATTCCCCGAACACCCGCTTGAACACCGTGTCCACATGCTTGGTGTGGTATTCCAGGTCGAAGACGCCGTCGATCTGCTCGGCCGTCATGTGCTGCCCCACGTCAGCATCGGCCTTCAGCAGGGTGCGGAAGTCCTTGCCCTCCAGCCACACCGGCATGGCGTTGCGCTGCACGGCGCGGTAGGCGTCCTCGCGGCTCATGCCGGCCTGGGTCAGGGCCAGCAGGATGCGCTGGCTGTTGTGCAGGCCGCCCAGCATGTCGAGGTTGCGCTGCATGCCCTCGGGATAGACCACCAGCTTGTCGATCATGCCGGTCAGGCGGGACAGCGCGAAGTCCAGGGCGATGGTGGCGTCAGGGGCGATGACGCGCTCCACCGAGGAATGGCTGATGTCGCGCTCATGCCACAGGGTCACGTTCTCCAGCGCCGGCACCACATGGCTGCGGATCAGGCGGGACAGGCCCGACAGGTTTTCCGACAGCACCGGGTTGCGCTTGTGCGGCATGGCCGACGAGCCCTTCTGGCCCGGGCTGAAATATTCCTCGGCCTCGCGCACTTCGCTGCGCTGCAGGTGGCGGACTTCCGTGGCCAGGTTGTCGATGCTGGCGGCGATGACCGCCAGCACGGCGAAGTACATGGCGTGGCGGTCGCGGGGGATGACCTGGGTGGACATGGGCTCCACCGACAGGCCCAGCTTGGCCGCCACATGCTCCTCGACCCGGGGATCGATATTGGCGAAGGTGCCGACGGCGCCGGAGATGGCGCAGGTGGCGACCTCATCCCGGGCGGCGGCCAGGCGGTCGCGCCCCCGCTTGAAGGCGGCGTAGTGGCCGGCCAGCTTCAGGCCGAAGGTCACCGGCTCGGCATGGATGCCGTGGCTGCGACCGATGGTGGCGGTGTACTTGTGTTCCAGCGCCCGGCGCTTCAGGGCCGCCAGCAGGGCGTCCATGTCCGCCAGCAGCAGGTCGGTCGCCTCCTTCAGCTGCACCGCCAGGCAGGTGTCCAGCACGTCGCTGGAGGTCATGCCCTGATGGACGAAGCGGGCCTCGGGGCCGACATGCTCGGCGAGGTTGGTCAGGAAGGCGATGACATCGTGCTTGGTCTCGCGCTCGATCTCATCGATGCGGGCCACGTCCCACTTGGCGCGCTCCCAGACGGCGGCGGCGGCCTCCTTGGGGATCACGCCCAACTCGGCCTGCGCGTCGCAGGCGTGGGCCTCGATCTCGAACCAGATCCGGAACCGGTTCTCCGGTTCCCAAATCTTGACCATCTGGGGGCGGCTATAGCGCGGAATCATGGGGCGGCGCCTCGGTAAAGGGGGTGCTGATGGCGCCGGACCATACGGGGGGCGGGCAGCCTTGACCAGTGCAAGGGGCGCAAGGGCAGGGTGCTGAGGCCGGCCATGGGCCGGCCGCCCGTCACCGACCCTGGCGCCGCCGCCATTCGTCGGCGGCCTCCCCCATGGTGCGGGCGTTCCCCTGCCCAAGGGCCGCCGCCTTCATCCAGGCCATGAACGATCGGTCGAAACGGAAATCGTCACCGCATTCCCGGCGGAAGAAGCGGCGGACGTTCTGGGTGGCACGATAGCTGGGGGTGATGGGCGTGTCGCGGCCGACGGGATCGGCATGCCAGTCGAAAGACGTCATGGTCCTCCCCCCATCCATCAGGCCCAGCCGCCGGGCGTCAGTGCCGCGGCCCCTCATGCACCCAGCCGGTCACCATGGCCATCACCTCCGGCGGCAGGTCGCAGGCGCTGGGATGATGCCAGCGGTAGACGGCGATGGCAGCCTCCAGACAGAATTTCTCGGGCTGGCCACGGCCGCGCATCTCCTGATACGCCCGCACCACGGCGGGTCGGCAACAGTCGGCGGTATCGCTGTCTCGGCAACCCATGGGGTGGGCCTTTCCTGACGGGGCGCCGTAAGGCCTCACGACCGCTTGGCGCGGTTCAGCGGCACGCCGTAAAGCTCCAGCCGGTGGCCGATCAGCTCATAGCCCAATTCGGCCGCCACCTTTTCCTTCAGGCGCTCCAACTCCTCGCTGCGGAACTCGATCACCTCGCCCGACTGCAGGTCGATCAGGTGATGGTGATGCTCGTCGCGGATTTCCTCATACCGGGCGCGGCCGTCACCGAAGTCCAGCCGTTCGATGACGTTGGCCTCCTCGAACAGGCGCATGGTGCGGTAGACGGTGGCGATGGAGATGTTGGGATCGATCTCCACCGCGCGGCGGTAAACCTGCTCCACATCAGGGTGGTCCATGGCTTCGGACAGCACGCGGCTGATCACCCGCCGCTGCTCGGTCATCTTGAGGCCCTTCTGGATGCAAAGCTGTTCAAGACGCGATGGCATGGGGACGCTCCCAAAGACGGATAGGGTGAACCACCCGCCAGTGCAGACGGGAAACTATAAGCATTCTAAACCGACCACCCCGCCCGGTTCGAGTGGAATCGACCGCAGGGCTGCGGCTGTTTCGTCGCATGAAACGGCGCCGCGGCCAAGGGGACAATCCCACCAGGGGACTCATCCGGGGCCGATGATCTCCAGCAGGCGGTCCAGCGCGGCCTCGTCCAGCGTCGCGATCCGGCCGGCCAGGCGGTTGGCGACCAGCGTGGCCTTAGGCGTCAGGCCGCTGGTGTCCACCACCACCCGGGGATCGGACATCCGGGCCAGGCGCTCCATCTCCTCCGCTTCATCCCAGATGATGCCGAAATAGCCGCAGATCTGGCGCACCAGCATGGGCGAGGGCGTGCCCTTGCGGCCATGTTCCAGGGCGGACAGGTAGGCGGAGGAGATGTGCAAGGCCGTCGCCATGTCCTTCAGGGCCAACCCGTGCCGTTCCCGCAGTTCCCGCATCCGCTGGCCGAAGGGCGTCATGGCCGCTGGCGCTTCAGGAGGACGTAGACCGCGCCGCCGCCGCCGTGCTGCGGCTGGGCCTGGCGGATGGCCAGCACCAGGGGGCGCAAGGGCGCCTCCCCCAGCCAGCGGGGCACGGCGACCCGCAGGATGCCCTTTTCGCGATCAGTGCCCAGGTGGGCGCCGCCGGACCCCTTGCCGGTGATGATCAGCAGGGTGCGCCGGCCCTCGCGGTGGGCGCGGGCGACGAAGGCGTTCAGCGCGCCGTGCGCCTCCGCCTGGGTCATGCCGTGCAGATCCAGGCGACCGTCTATGACCATCTGCCCCCGGCGCAAGCGGTCGTCCGTGCGGCGGTCCAGGCCGGCGCGGGCACCGAACACCAGGGGCGGATGGGCCAGGGCCGGGGCCGGCGCGGCCTTCGGCAGCAGCGGCGGCATGACGGACGGGGGCGGGGTGGGCGCCGCCACGACCGGGGCAGGCGGCGGGGGCTGAAGGGGCGGGGGTGGAAGGGGCGGACCGCGCCGCAGCGGGGCGGCGTCGCGCATCACCTCACGCCACAGACGGATCTCATCCGACGTGGGCGCGCGACGCTGCCGGCTCATGACGCTGGACCACCAGGGGCGCTGGTCTGGCCCGCGGCGGCGCCCGGCGGCGTCACCGTGCGCGGCAGCAACAGCCAATAGCCGCCCCGGCTTTTCATCAGGCCGGCGCGGTTCTCCGCCTGGGGGCCGTGGCCCCAGAACACGTCGCCACGCACGGGGCCCTGGATGGCGCCGCCGGTGTCCTGCGCCACCATCAGGCGGGACAGGCGCTTGTCGCCATCCTCGGGATCGGTGACGTCCAGCCACACGGGCAGGCCGTAAGGGATGTGGCTGTGATCCACCGCCAACGACCGGCCCGGCGTCAGCGCCACGCCCTGGGCCCCCAGGGGGCCATCGCCCTCCAGCGGCTTGAAGAAGACATAGGACGGGTTGCCTTGCATGGTGGCCTGGGCCTGGCCCGGATTGGCCACCAGCCAGGCGCGGATGGACTGCATGGTGATGCCGTCGCGATCCAGCTTGCCGTCCGCCGCCATCTGGCGCCCGATGGCGACATAGGGCCAGCCATTCTGGCCGTCATAGGCCACCCGCATCTCGCCGCCCTCCTCCAGCACCACGCGGCCCGAGCCCTGGATGTGCAGGAAGAAGGCGTCAACGGCGTCGTCCAGCCAAACCAGTTCCAGCCCCTTGCCGGCCAGCGACCCGGCATCGATGCGGCGGCGATCCTCATAGGGCTTCAGCTTGCCGTCCGTCACCCGGCCGGCGATGCGCTGGCCTTTCAGGCTGTCGCGGAAATCGCCCAGGTCCACCATCACCAGATCGGCGGGGCGGCGGTAGAGGGGCACGGTGTAGCGGCCGTGGCGGGTGCGGCTGCCGCGCAGATCGGCCTCGTAATATCCGGTGAACAGGCCGTCGGCGTTGCCGTTGTCGGTGGCCCGCCAGGGCTGGAACCAGCGTTCCAGGGCCGCGCGCGCCATGGTTTCGTTGCCCGGCGGCAGATTCTTCAGCGCGGAACAGGGCGCGTTCCAGTCCTGCGGCTTACCGGCCACCCCCGTCGTCTGCCGCAGCAGCTTGTCACAGGAGCGCAAAAGCGCGGGCAGCGCCTCCGTCACCTTGTCGGCCTGCCAGCCGGGCAGATCGGCGAAGCTGGCCGGCTGCAGCACCAGCTTCGCGCCCGGGGCGGGTGCCGGCGGGGCCGGCGCCGGCTCTTCCAGACCCAGAAGGGAGCAGGCGGTGGTCAACAGCAGCAGGGCGCCCATGACGCCGCGCGCCGCACGGGCGAAAACAGGCCGGCACGGCATGGGCAATGGTTCCTCGCAAGGCAACTGGGACGGACGTGCGCCCGACCTTAAAACGGATCGCCGCCGGATGGAAACACCGGATGAGGGAACCGCGACGCGTTTTGGGACCCGATCAGTGGGGAACGCGGGTTTCCACCAAGCGCCAGTTGGGATCGGACGATTTGGTGTCGCGGGCGAATGTCCAGATGTCGACCACTTCCACCGAATGGTCGGCGTCGCCGTCCACCACCGCGCCCTGACTGTCGCGGGTCACGTTGGTCTGGTGGGTGATGAACTTCACCGTGCACAGCGCCTGGCCTTCCAACAGGCGGGCCTGCACCATGTCCACCGTGTCGAAGGCCTGGATGTGCGCCTCCAGCGTCTCACCGGCCTGGCGGCGCGCCTCGATGGCCTTGGCGAAATCGGTGTAGACGGCATCGGCCAGCAGCGGGCGCAGCGCGCCGGTGTCGCCGCGGGCGAAGGCATCGACGATGATGCCGAAGGCGCTTTCCGCGCCCTTCAGGAAGGAACGCTCATCAAAGCTGGGGTCGGCCTGATGGATGCGGGCCAAGCCGGCATCCAGCGACAGGGGCCCGTCATAGTCGGGCGGGGTGACATCGCGGGCCGTGCCCTCGATCACCTTGCCGCCCACGACCTGGGGCTGGAAGCGGGGCGGAACGGCCCCCTGCGCGCCGGGCGGCGGGGGAGGCACCACGGTGAAGGGGTTGGGGCGCTCACGCTCCTCCCCCGTCTTGCGGCCCAGCGCCTTGTGCAGCTGATAGCCCAGGAACACGGCGATCATCGCGAAGATGATGATTTCGAAGAAATAGGTATTGTCGCCCATTGCAGACTTCGAACCTCCGGCGCTTGAAATCGTCCCGCGTCCCAGGCCCAATCCGAACCTGGATACGGGGGCTTCGCCCCACCATGTTAAGACCGAACACCCGTACAATACGGGCCGGCCTACTGCTGTAGATAGGCGGCACCCGCAGAAAGAGCAAGCCAATGCGCCTTCCCCTTTTCCTCATAGCCTATCTTCTGGTGGAAATCGCCGCCTTCGCCTGGGTCGGGGAGAAGGTGGGCGTCCTGGGCACCGTGGCCCTGGTCGTGCTCTCCACCGTGGTGGGCTTGTCGCTGGTGCAGCGGCAGGGCCTGGACGCCCTGCGCAAGGTGGCAAGGTCGACCCCTGGCGAGGCTCCGGTGGTGGCGTGGGACGGCCTGTGCCTGGCCACGGCCGGCGTGCTGTTCGCCGTGCCCGGCTTCGTCAGCGACCTGGCGGGCGTGGCCCTGCTGATCCCGCCGGTGCGCCGCGTGCTGCTGGCCCAGGCCCAGCGCCTGTCGGGCGCGCGCTTCACCGTGCGCGCCACCAGCGGGGGGCGTACCAGCGGGGGCTACGCCGCCCCCACCCGGCCCACCACCGTCATCGACGGCGACTTCGTGGATGTGACCCGGCCCGAACCAGGGCCGACCCTGCCCAAGGAGTGAAGGCTCAGGCGCCAGCCCCGCGCGTCAGAGCAAACCCTTCAGCCGGTACAGTTCCTCCAGCGCCTGGCGCGGCGTCAGCTCGTCAGGGCTGACCGACTTCAATGCCGCCAGCGCCGGCGGTTCCGGTAACGCCGGGGCGGGCTGCGGCGCCCGGCGCACGGGCGCGCTGAACAGGGGCAGGTCGTCGGCCAGGCGGGTGACGGCGCTGCCCTGGTCGCCCGCCTCCAGGATGGCCAGCACCTCTTCAGCACGGCTGATCACCGTGGACGGCAGGCCCGCCAGGCGGGCGACATGGATGCCATAGCTGCGGTCGGCGGCCCCCGCCGCCACCTCATGCAGGAAGACGACGTCGCCCTGCCATTCCTTGATGCGCATGGTGTGGCAGGCCAGCGACGGCAGCTTGGCCGCCAGGGTGGTCAGCTCATGGTAATGCGTGGCGAACAGGGCGCGGCAGCGGGTGACCTCATGCAGATGCTCCACCGCCGCCCAGGCGATGGACAGGCCATCGAAGGTGGCGGTGCCACGCCCGATCTCATCCAGGATGACCAGGCTGCGCGGCGTGGCCTGGTTCAGGATGGCCGCCGTCTCCACCATCTCCACCATGAAGGTGGAGCGGCCACGGGCCAGGTCGTCGGCGGCACCCACGCGGCTGAACAGCCGGTCGACGGCGCCGATGTGGGCGGCGTCCGCCGGCACGAAGCTGCCCATCTGCGCCAGCACCGCCACCAGGGCGTTCTGGCGCAGGAAGGTCGATTTACCCGCCATGTTGGGGCCGGTCAGCAGCCACAGGCGGTTGGCGTCCGACAAGTCGCAGTCATTGGCGACGAAGGGCCCGCTGGCGGTCGCCACCAACGCCGCCTCCACCACCGGATGGCGGCCGCGCACCAGGCGGAATTCGCGGCTGTCGTCCACCACCGGGCGGCACCAGCGGCATTCCACCGCGATGTCGGCCAGCGCGGTCGCCACGTCCAGCAGCGCCAGCGCCTGGGCGGTGCTGGCCACCTCCTCCGCCTTGGCCAGAACGGCCTGGGTCAGATCCTCGAACAGCGACAGTTCCAGGGCCAGCGCCTTGTCGCCCGCCTCCGCCACCCGGCGTTCCAGGTCCGACAGCTCCACCGTGGTGAAGCGCATGGCGTTGGCCAGGGTCTGGCGGTGGATGTAGGTGCCCCGCTGCTCCGCCGCCATCAGCTTGTCGCCGTGCTGGGCCGTGACCTCGATGTAATAGCCCAGCACGTTGTTGTGCCGGATCTTGAGGGTGTTGATGCCCGTGGCCTCGGCATAGCGGGCCTGAAGGTTGGCGATCAGGCGGCGCGAGTCGTCGCGCAGTTCCTTCAGCTCATCCAGGGGGGCGGAATAGCCCCGGGCGATGAAGCCGCCGTCGCGGGCGTTCAGCGGCAGGTCGGCGTCCAGGGCCGCCGTCAGGGTGGCCACCAGGTCGCCCGGCACCCGCACGCCGCGCAGGGCGTCCAGCAGGCCCGGGGGCAGCGGCGGCTCCAGCGCGCCGCGCAGGGCCTCCGCCGGGAAGGTGTCGCGGATGTCGCGCGCCCGGCCCAGGCCGTCGCGGATGCCGGCCAGGTCGCGCGGGCTACCCCGGCCCAGGCTGATGCGGGACAGCGCGCGCTCGATATCCGGCGCCCGGCCCAAATGGGCGCGGATGTCGGCGCGCAAGCCCCCCTGCTCCACGAAATAAGCCACCGTGTCCAGCCGCCGGCCGATGGCCACGGGGTCGGTGAGGGGGGAGGACAGGTGGGCCGCCAGCAAACGCGCGCCCGCACCGGTGACGGTGCGGTCGATGGCGCCCAGCAGGCTGCCGCGCTTCTCCCCCGTCAGGGTGCGGGAGAGTTCCAGGTTGCGGCGGGACGCCGGGTCGATCTCCATGACCGCGCCCAGCGCCAGGCGACGCGGCCGGTCCAGGCGCGGCACCCGGCCCTTCTGGGTCAGTTCCACATAGTCGACCAGGGAGCCAGCGGCCGCCACCTCCGCCCGGCTGAAGCTGCCGAAGGCGTCCAGCGTGCCGACGCCGTACAGGTCCAGCAGGCGCTGGCGGCCGTTCTCGCTGTCGAAACGGGCGTTGGGCTGCACCGTCAGCTGGTCGCGCCACTCGGCCCACAGCTCGAACAGCTCCGGCTGCTGGGTCAGGCGTTCGGACAGCAGCAGTTCGCCGGGCGCCAGGCGGGCCAGGGCCGCCGGCAGGGCCGGGCGCTCCACCGGTTGCAGGGTCAGCTCACCGGTGGACAGGTCCAGCCAGGAAAGGCCCAGGGCGCCGCCCACCTCGGCCAAGGCGGCCAGGTAGTTATTGGAGCGGGCGTCCAGCAGCCCGTCCTCGGTGATGGTGCCGGGGGTGACCACCCGCACCACCTCGCGCCGCACCACGGCCTTGCCGCCGCGCTTGCGCGCCTCCGCCGGGTCTTCCGTCTGTTCACAGATGGCGACGCGGAAGCCCAACCGGATGAGGCGGGAGAGATAGTTCTCGTGGGAATGCACGGGGACGCCGCACATGGGGATTTCCTCCCCCAGATGCAGGCCGCGCTTGGTCAGCGTGATGTCCAGCGCCCGGGCCGCCGCCACCGCGTCGTCGAAGAACATCTCGTAGAAATCGCCCATGCGGTAGAACAGCAGGGCGCCCGGATGCTGGGCCTTGATCTCCAGGTATTGGACCATCATGGGCGTGACGCCCTGAGGGGCCGCCGGAGAGGGGGGGACCGGGGACGGGAGGTCGTTGGTGTCGGGCACGGGCACTATATCCGGTAGGACGGGGCGGAAAGGCCCTTAGGTATAGCGCCGTCAGCCCGCCAAGCCGAGTCCGTTCCGTCTACCGGCCCGGGCCGGGTCACGCCGCCCGCAGGCCCAGGCGGCGGTGCACCTCGTCCAGCAGGCCGTCCGCCGCCGCCTCGATCAGGTCCAGCACCAGATCGAACTGGTCTTCCGCGCCGTAGTAGGGATCGGGCACGTCATGCCCCTTATGGTCCGGGGCGTAGTCCAGGAACAGCTGCACCCGGTCCCGCAGGGCGGGCGGGGCCAACCGGCGCAGGAAGTCCAGATGGTCACGGTCCATGGCCAGCACCATGTCGTACCGTTCGAAATCGTCGGCATCCACCCGGCGGGCGCGCAGGGCCGACAGGTCCACCCCACGATAGCGCGCGGCCTCCACCGCCCGGATGTCCGGCGCCTCCCCCACATGATAGCCGTGGGTGCCGGCGCTGGCGACGACGACGCGGTCACCCAGCCCATCCATGGTCAAGCGGCGGCGCATCACGCCCTCCGCCGTGGGGGAGCGGCAGATGTTGCCGGTGCAGACGAAAAGAATCGAGATTTTCTGATGATTTTCCAATGCCTTACCCTTATTCCGGGAGTGCCAAGACATCTAGGCCGACTGTAGCAACCTTGAACACTGGAATCAAATGGTCACCCCATACCCCTACCGTAAGGAGGGGGTGTCGGCATCAGCGGCTGCGACGATGCGGCCAGCCCTTCCTTCTTGCGGGCCGCCGTCCCACCGCCCAAGATGCGCCCGTCCCCGTCGGTGGCAGCCGCCGGGGCCAGACACGGATAGCCAGGCCACGGCAAGACAGGTCCCCCCATGCCCCTTATCGACGTCACCGGCCTGCGCCACGCCATCGCCGGCCGACCCGTGCTGGACATCCCCCATTGGTCGGTTGAGAGCGGACGGCACTGCCTGCTGCTGGGCCCCAGCGGCAGCGGCAAGACCACCCTGATCCACGCGCTGGCCGGGCTGAAACGGCCGGACCAGGGCCGCATCCTGCTGGACGGGCAGGCGGTCTGGGACCTGGCGGCGGCGGGCCGGGACGCCCTGCGGGGCCGGTTGATCGGCATCGTCTTCCAGACCCTGCACCTGGTGCCGGCGCTGGACGTGGCGCAGAACCTGCACCTGGCCCGCTGGCTGGCGGGTCTGCCGCGCGACACCCGGGCGGTGGCCGGCGCCCTGGACCGGGTGGGCCTGGGCAACCGCCTGGGCGCCCGGCCGGAGCAGCTGAGCCAGGGGGAGAAGCAGCGGGTGGCCATCGCCCGCGCCGTCGTCACGGCACCCAAGCTGATCCTGGCGGATGAGCCGACCTCGGCCCTGGATGACGAGAACTGCGCCCGCGTGCTGGACCTGCTGCTGGAACAGGCGGAGGTGTGCGGCGCCACCCTGCTGGTGGCCACCCACGACGGGCGCACCCGCGACCGTATCGCCGACCGGCTGGAACTGCCCAAGCTGGGCGCCCCGGCCCGAACCACCCTGGGGGAAGGCCACGCCGCATGAACATTCCCAGCCTGGCCTGGGCCTATCTCAGGCGCTCCGCCCTCACCACCTGCCTGAACGTGGCGCTGCTGGCGCTGGGCACCGGCACCATCGTCGTGCTGATCCTGGTGGGCACGCAACTGCAGGACCGCCTGGCCAAGGACGCGGCCGGTGTGGACCTGGTGGTGGGCGCCAAGGGCAGCCCGCTGCAGCTGATCCTGTCCGCCCTCTACCAGATCGACATTCCCACGGGGAACATCCCGCTGGCCCAGGCCCAGGCGCTGGCCGCCGACCCGCTGGTGGCCCAGGCCATACCCCTGGCCCTGGGCGACAGCTTCCGCGGCTTCCGCATCGTCGGCACCGACCCCGCCTTCGTGGCCCTGCGCCAGGCCAGCGTGGCAGCCGGGCGGCTGTGGCAGGCGCCGATGGAGGCGACGGTGGGCTGGCAGGTGGCGCAGCGCGCCGGCCTGAAGGTGGGCGACCGCTTCAACGGCAACCACGGCCTGTCGGCCGGCGGCGCGGAACATGAGGGCATGCCCTACACCGTGGTGGGCATCCTGGCCCCCACCGGCGGCGTGATCGACCGCCTGGTGCTGACCCCCATCGACAGCGTCTGGGCCGTGCATGACGCCCACCATCACCACCATGACGGCGATGACCATGACGAGCATGCGCACGAGACGGAAGCCGCCCAACCGCCGGACCGGGAGGTGACGTCCGTCCTGCTGCGCTACCGCTCCCCCATCGCCGCCGCCCGCCTGCCCCGCCGCATCAACGCCGAAAGCGGCATGCAGGCGGCGGCACCGGCGGTGGAGATGACGCGGCTGCTGTCGCTGGTGGGGGTGGGCACGGACACGGTGCGGGGCTTCGGCCTGCTGCTGGTCGCGTCCTCCGCCCTCAGCATCTTCGTGGCGCTCTACAACGCCACCCAGGCGCGGCGCTATGACCTGGCGGTGATGCGGGCGCTGGGCGCCACCCGGACCCGCATCGCCTGCCTGTTGCTGACCGAGGCGCTGGCCATGGGGGCCACCGGCACCGCCTTGGGGCTGGCCCTGGGCCATGGCGCGGTGGAGATGGCGGGGCGGCTGGTGCCCCAGGCCCGCGACATGGGCATCACGGGACTCCAGTTTCCCGCCACGGAACCCTATCTTCTGATCCTGGCCGCCGCCCTGTCGGTGCTGGCGGCCCTGGTGCCGGCCATCCATGCCTATCGGGCGGATGTGTCGGCGGTGTTGTCGCGGGGGTGAGGCCCCCGCCCGTGGCCCCGGATTGGCCACGATTGTGGGCGACCTATGGGCGGCCCGCGCAATGAGGCGGTTGAGAGAAAGGATCAAAGGCCATGACGACACGGGACACGCGCCGCTTCGCCGGCGCCCTGATGCTGACGGCCCTCATCATTGGCGCGCCCGCGCTGGCGGCGGACAAGAAGGCGACGCCTGCGCCGGGCACGGCGGCTGCCGTGCAGGCCAACATCCCCAAGGCGACGCTGGGCTGGGACAAGTTGGCCGACGTCAAGGAGGTGCACAGCATGGACAACGGCCTGCTGCGGGTGCGCGCGGCCTTCGGCCCGGGGGTGCAGGCGTTGGAGGGCAAGCCCCTGACCATCGCCGGCTTCATCATCCCGCTGGAGCAGAAGGAGAAGTCCGGCCACTTCCTGCTGAGCGCCATGGCGCCCAGCTGCCCCTTCTGCCCGCCGCCGGGCCCCGCCGACCTGATGGAGGTGAAGACCAGCGCCCCCATCGCCATGACCAATGAGCCCATCACCCTGACGGGCACGCTGCACATGGTGGGCGACGATGACAACGGGCTCTACTACCGCATGGCCGACGCCACCCTGCAGCCCGCCTCGTGACGTCGGTCCCGGCCGTCCGCCTCAAATTCCCAGCAGGGTGCGCACCAGGCCGATCAGGCTGCCGATCAGCAGCACCAGGGTGGCGAAGACCGAGAGGCTGAAGCCGGCGGTGCGCTTCTTGGCCTCGGCGTAGTAGCCGACGGCGTACAGCACCCGGCCGACGAGCCAGGCCAGGCCGATCAGGGCGGTCAGATGATCCCCCCAGATGGTGGCGGACAGCCACAGGGCCGGCAGAAAAAGCACGATCTGTTCCAGCGTGTTGGTTTGCACCCGCAGCATCCGCTGGAAGGCTGGCGGCCCATCCATGGATGGCGCTTCCACGCCAAGGACATGGCGCGCCCGGGCCACCTGGCCGATGGTCCAGAAATAGACCAACAGCGCCAACACCGTGACCAGCCCGGTCCACACAAAAGCGGCCATGAACCCCATCCCCCTATTTCAGCCAGGCCCGCCTGGCACGCCCCGCCCTTACGGGTCGTTGGCCTCGATCCCGAACATGTCGTCGTCGGAAAAGCCGAAATGGTGCCCGATCTCATGGATCATGACATGCAGCACCAGCTCGCCCAAATCCTCCCCGGTTTCACACCAATAGTCCAGCAAGGGCCGGCGGTAGAGGAAGATCATGTCGGGCCCGTGGGAGGCGTCGTTGACGCCGCGCTGAGGCAGGGAGACGCCGCGGTAGAGGCCCAGGATGTCGAACGGGGTTTCCAGCCCCATCTCCCGTTCCGTCTCCTCATCGGGGAACTCGTCCACCCGGACCACGACGTTGCCGATGTGGACCCGCAGTTCCGGCGGGATGGAGGATATGGCGTCGGTCGCCAGGCGTTCAATCTCCTCCAGCGTCGGCGGGGAGGTGAAGCGGCGGGGCAGGACGGTGACGGTGGCCATGGATCGATACCGTGATAGGCTGCACTAACGTCTTGACGGGACGGCCCCGCCGGGTCCAGGTCAACGCCTGTCGGCCCCCGCCGTCAAGTCCCGCGCGCTGTCCCATACCGTCGCAGGTGACTTAACCCCATCATCCGCCCCGAATCCGCCGGGGACCCTGGTCCCCACCCTGGTTCCCCAAGACGCCGACGGCGATTCCCAGCGCGACGCGCGCATGTCTCCCAGCGCGACGCGCGCATGGCCCGTTTCATGGAAGAGATCGCAGGTTAAATGAGCGACGACACCGTTCCACCCGTTGAGGAAGCCGCCGCCGAGGGCCCGGCCACCTGCCCCCGCTGCGCCAAGCCGATGGACCTGTGCGTCTGCGCCGGCATCGAGCCCATCCAGACGCGGCTGGAGGTGCTGGTGCTGCAGCATCCCCAGGAACAGGACGTGGAGCTGGGCACCGCCCGCCTGCTGACCCTGGGCCTGGCGCGCGGCCGGCTGAAGGTGGGGCTGTCCTGGGCCAACTTGGCGAAGGCATTGGGCCGCGAGGCTGATCCGCGCCGCTGGGCCGTGCTGTACATGGGGTCCGGCGACGATGCCGTCGCCACGCCCCCCGGCACGCTGCGCCTGGTGGACAAGAAGGGCCAGACGGTGGAGGATCCGACCCTGCTGGCCGACCTGGAAGGCATCATCCTGCTGGACGGGTCCTGGTCGCAGGCCAAGGCCCTGTGGTGGCGCAACGCCTGGCTGCTGAAGCTGCGACGCCTGATCGTCCATCCCGACTTCGTCTCCGCCTACGGCGATTTGCGGCGGGAGCCCCGGCGGGAAAGCGTCGCGACGCTGGAGGCCGCGGCCTTCGCGCTGGCCAAGCTGGAAGGCGACGACACCTTGGTGGCGCGCTTGCGGGCACCCTTCATCGCCCTGGTGGAACGCTATCGCGCCGTGCGCGGCAACCGGCCACCCAAGCTCGCCGCCAATCGCCCCTCCTCGGGTCGGCCCGGTGGCAAGCCCGACTGGCGTGGCGGCCGGCGGCGCCCCGCCCGGCAATAGCGGGGCACGATGCTGGCGGCGGCGGGCCGGCCCTCTTTTAGCCAGAATTGGCGACCACACACGCTTACGTTTATCTGCACGCCGGACCGCCCATGCCCTCCCTGACGCGCCTCGCCCCCGCCATCCTGTCGTGCGCCTTGGCCGCGCATGCCTATGCCGGCACGCCCACGGCCAAGACGGCCCCCGCCGCCTGCAAGGAGGGCGCGGACTGGAACACGCCGGCGCCGCCGGTGCACATCCACGGCAATGTCTGGTATGTGGGCACCTGCGGCCTGTCCTCCATCCTGGTGACCTCGCCCCAGGGCCACATCCTGATCGACGGGGCCACGGAGAAGGCCGCCCCCCTGATCGAGGCCAACATCCGGGCCCTGGGCTTCCGGGTGGAGGATGTGCGCATCCTCCTGAACAGCCATGAGCATCTGGACCATGCCGGCGGGCTGAAGCAGCTGCAGCGCGACAGCGGCGCCGACGTCCTGGCGCTGCCCGCCGCGGCCGACGCGCTGGAGCGGGGCAAGGGCGACCGGGGCGATCCGCAATTCCTCAGCATCGACCCCTTCCCCGCGGTCACCCCCGTGCGTCGCATCAAGGACGGTGAGGTGGTGACGCTGGGTCCCCTGGCACTGACGGCCCATGCCACGCCCGGCCATACCCCGGGCGCGACCACCTGGACCTGGGATAGTTGCTCGGACGGCGGCCCCAATGGCGGGCAATGCCGGCATGTCGTCTATGCCGACAGCCTCAGCGCCTACACCGACGACGCCTACCGCTATTCCGACGAGGCGGCGCATCCGGGCATGGTGGCGCGCTTCCGCCAGGCCATCGCCACCGTGGCCGCCCTGCCCTGCGACATCCTGCTGACGCCCCACCCCGACGCATCGGCGATGTGGCGACGGCTGGGCCCCAACGCCACCGAGCCGCTGGTGGACGACACCGCCTGCCGCCGCCATGCGGAGGCGGTGTCTGTCCGGCTGGACAAGCGGCTCGCCACGGAGCAGGCGGAAAAGGAAAAGGCGGCCCGGTAGAGGACCGCCCGCAACCCGCGCGTTCGAGGGATCAGCGCAGGGACATGACCTTGACGTCCGCCGGCGGGGTGGCCACGCGATCAGCGGCGGCGATGCGCTTTTCCAGGTCGGCGGCGTGCAGGCGGGCGGCGTCCAGGTCACGCTGCAACTGGTCGGCACGGGCCCGCTCCTTGCGCACGGCCCGGCGGTGCCGCCCCGCCGACAGCCAGGACACCAGGCCGCCCACGGCGAAACCCACCACCAGCGAGACCAGCACCAGGGCGAAGGACGGCACGGTCAGCACGGCGTCCAGCGGCCACAGGCCTAGGATCACCGGTTCCCGGTTGGTCACCGCGAAGGAGATGGCGACCAGCGCCAGCGGGATGGACACGATCCAGGAAAGGTAACGCAACACCTGCCGCTCCACTGCCAACGGCCACGCCCAGCCATCCCGTGATCAGGATGGCGTCTTGGGCGCGGCGCGAACAAGCCCCGACGGAACGCCGGGGCCGGGTCCCAGAGATGGGGCCGATCAATCCGTGTTCAACTGCTCCCGCAGTTGCTTGCCGGTCTTGAAGAAGGGAATGAACTTCTCCTCGACGTCCACCGCCTGGCCCGTGCGCGGGTTGCGGCCGGTGCGGGCGTCACGCCGCTTGACGGAGAAGGCACCAAAACCCCGCAACTCGACCCGGTCGCCCCGGGCCAGGGCCTCTGTGATCTCGTCGAAAATGGTGGTGACGATCTTTTCCACGTCGCGCTGGTAGAGGTGCGGATTGAGCTCCGCCAGCCGCATGATGAGTTCCGATTTGGTCATCGGCAATTCCCCCTTGGGCAATAGGGTCCGGTATGCGGGACCGCTCTCTTTATCGTGTCGTTGGGCCTCCCGGCAGGACAGGGCACGAGGCGTACATCCAGCCCAATGCCTTGCGGCTCCTGGTACCGGCCACCGCTTCCCTTGGTGCCCGGTCACAACCGGCGGTACCAGGGTCGACAGAGTCCGGCCCCGACACCACCCGTCCCATCCCCAACTGTGCCGGAGCGGGCCCGTCCTGGCAAGGGTAAGGTCTTCATACTCTTGCATTATCGCTGGCTGGACAGCTGTCGCCCCCGGCCAATCGGGCTCGGCCTTTCGGGCGATCCCCGCGATCGGATCGCCGGGTCGGGGGTGGGGCTCTGGGCCGGATGTCCCAGGAGGAGGCGCCCTCAAGAAAAAGGCCGCCCCCGGTTGCCCGGGGACGGCCCATTCTTACTCAGAACCGGATGGTTCCCGAAAGTTCAGCTCCAAAGAGCCTCGTCTCAGACCTCGTCCTTGTCCTTCTGGGCGCGCTTCAGCGCGGCGCCCAGGATGTCGCCCAGCGAAGCGCCCGAGTCGGACGAACCGAACTCGGCCATCGCCTGCTTCTCTTCCTCGACTTCCTTCGCCTTGATCGACAGACCGATCTTGCGGCTGGCGCGATCGATCTGCGTGACCTTGGCGTCGACCTTCTCGCCGACGGCGAAACGGTCCGGGCGCTGCTCCGAACGCTCACGCGACAGGTCGGACTTGCGGATGAAGCCGGTGAAGCCGTCGACCACCGACACCTCGATGCCGCCCTCGGTGATGGCGGTGACGGTGCAGGTGACGACGTCGTTCTTCTTCACGCCGGCGACAGTGGCTTCGAACGGATCGCTGGCCAGCTGCTTGATGCCCAGGCTGATGCGTTCCTTTTCCACGTCGACGTCGAGGACCTTCACGCGGACGTGGTCGGCCTTCTTGTAGTCCTGGATGGCTTCTTCACCCGACTTGTTCCAGTCGAGGTCGGACATGTGGACCATGCCGTCGATGTCGCCCGGCAGACCAACGAACAGACCGAATTCGGTGATGTTCTTGACCTCGCCTTCCAGCTCGGTGCCGGCCGGGTACTTGTCGACGAACGTCTCCCACGGGTTGTCCAGGCACTGCTTGAGGCCCAGGGAGATGCGGCGCTTCTGCGGATCCACGTCCAGCACCATGACCTCGACCTCCTGAGAGGTGGAGACGATCTTGCCGGGGTGGACGTTCTTCTTGGTCCAGGACATCTCGGAGACGTGCACCAGACCTTCAATGCCGGGCTCCAGCTCCACGAAGGCGCCGTAGTCGGTGATGTTGGTGACGCGGCCCTTGAACTTGGCGCCGACCGGGTACTTGGCTTCCACGCCTTCCCACGGATCAGCCTCAAGCTGCTTCATGCCCAGGCTGATGCGCTGGGTTTCGGAGTTGAAGCGGACGACCTGGACCGTGACGGTCTGGCCGATCTGCAGGGCTTCCGACGGGTGGTTGATGCGGCGCCAGGCGATGTCGGTGACGTGCAGCAGGCCATCGACGCCACCCAGATCCACGAACGCGCCGTAGTCGGTGATGTTCTTGACCACACCCTGCAGAACCTGGCCTTCCTTGAGGTTGGCCACCAGCTCCGAACGGGCCTCGGCGCGGCTCTCTTCCAGAACGGCGCGACGCGACACGACGATGTTGCCGCGCGAGCGGTCCATCTTCAGGATCTGGAAGGGCTGCGGGGTGCCCATCAGCGGGGAGATGTCGCGCACCGGGCGGATGTCCACCTGGCTGCCCGGCAGGAAGGCCACGGCGCCCGACAGGTCGACCGTGAAACCGCCCTTGACGCGGCCGAAGATGATACCGGTGACGCGCTGCTGTTCGGTGAACGCGCGCTCCAGCTGGGTCCAGGCCTCTTCGCGCTTGGCCTTCTCGCGCGACAGCATGGCTTCGCCGTGCTTGTCTTCCATGCGCTCGAGGTAGACCTCGACCGTGTCGCCAACCTTCAGCTCAACCGGCTGACCGGGGACGGCGAATTCCTTCAGCGCGACCCGGCCTTCGGACTTCAGGCCAACGTCGATGAGCACCATGTCGTTCTCGATGCTGAGAACGGTACCCTTGACTACCGTACCTTCGAGGCTGTCGGCGGTGCCGAGCGACTCTTCCAGAAGGGCGGCGAAACTTTCCTTCATCCCACGGTCGGGGGACTTGGCGGCGGAAACCTGGGCCATTTAAACTCCTTGAGTGGATCCAGCATGAACCCGTTCTAACCTTCCGGCGGACGCCCGGCCGACGGCAGGTTTACTTGGCCCATGGCGTCGGACACCATGCCCGGCGACTTGGTTGAGTTGGGGGCCGCGCGGCCAAACCGTCCGTTTTAATGGAAGTCGGGAAACGCGGGTCTGGAGCGGATGAAGTCCATGGCGGCGACGAATGCCTGGTCGGCATCCATCATGGACGTATCAAGCAAAAACGCGTCGACAGCGGGCTTCAGCGGTGCCACCGCCCGTTGACTGTCACGCGCATCACGGACTTTCATGTCCTCCAGGACGGCCTCGTATATAGCCTCAGCGCCAGTGTTGCGCAACTCCGACAAACGGCGACGGGCGCGCACCTCAACGTCGGCGGTCACATAGAGCTTGGCCGGCGCGTCCGGGCAGACCACGGTGCCCACGTCGCGGCCGTCCAGCACCGCCCCCTTCGCGCCGTGCGGCGGGCGATGGGCGAAATCCCGCTGGAAATCCAACAGGGCGGCCCGCACCTCGGGCACCACGGAAACCTTGGACGCGGCCACCGCCACCGCGTCCTGGCGCAGGGCCGGATCGTTCATCAGGGGCAGGACGGTGGCGGCATCCAGGGCGCTGGCGGCGGCGATGGCGGCCCGCGCATCGTCCGGCGCATGGCCGGCCCGCAACAACGTCAACCCCACCGCGCGGTAGAGCGCGCCCGTGTCCAGGTGGGCGTAGCCCAGGGTCGACGCCAGGCGGCGGGCCAGCGTGCCCTTGCCGCTGGCGGCCGGGCCGTCGATGGCGACGATGAAGGAAATGGTCATGGGGAATGCCGCCTAATGGATGGGCTGATGGATGGGGTGCGAGACATCGCCGCTGGCCTAACACCGCCCGCCCGGCCTGGCAAGCGGCCCCCTTACCCCGCCGTGACAGCCCCGCCCAGGGCGTTCAGCAGGCCGGCGGCATCCGCGACACCCCCGGGGCCGCCGCCGGGCGCGGGGCAATGAACGGTGATGGGCTGGGCCGTGGCGGTGCCCAGCGCCAGGAAGGCCGGCGCCAGGTCGGCCTCCACCGTCACGGCGGCACCGCCGCGCGGCGGCTGGCCATCGCCATGGACGGTCAGATGGTCGGCCCCCGTCTCCACCGACACGCCGCATCGCGTCAACGCCGCCGCCAGGGCGGGGACGTGCCGGGCCAGCGCCGACGGCAGGCCGCGCAACACCGTGGCGCCCCGGGCCCCCGCCCCCGCCACGGCCGCCAGCGCCAGGTCGCGCGCATCGGCCAGGCGGCCGGCGGAAACCTCGATCCCGTGCAGGGGCTGGGCCAGCGGGTGCAGACGGATGTCCGCCATGGGTTCGGCTCCGCCCCCCGACCCGACCCCCAGCCCGCCCGCCGGACCCACGGCCGCACCCGGGGCCGGAAGCGGCTCGATCGCCAGGTCGGCCCCCATGTCGCGCAGCAGATGCAGGATGCCGGCCCGGTGCTCATTCGTGCCGACCCGGGCCAGCGCGATGCCGGGACCGGGGCGCAGGGCCGCGGCCACCAGGGCGGCCCCCGCCAGGGCGGCGTCGCCGGGAACGGCCACCCGCGCCGGCCGCAGTTCCCGGTGGCCGGTGACGCTGACCGCCCAGGCACCGTCCGGCTGGTGACGGGCCACGATATCCGCGCCGAACTGGCGCAGCAGGCGCTCGGTATGGTCGGCGGTGGCCGCCTCCTCCACCACCGTGGTGGTGCCGGCGGTGTTGAGCGCCGCCAGCAACAGGGCCGACTTCACCGCGCCGGTCACCGCCGCCAGGGGCCGGTGGTCGATGGGCACGGCGTGCCCGGTCCCCCGCACCAGCAAGGGGGGGCAGGCGTTACCCACGCCATCGTGGCCCGCGGTCAAGGCGGCCCCCATGCGTGCCAGCGGTGGCATGGCGGCCTTCAGGAACAGGCTGGCCGGGCCGGTGGTCGTCAAGAAGGTGTCGCCGGACTGGGTGGACAGGACGCCCGCCAGCAGGGCGAAGGCCAGGCGGTCATTCCCCAGGTCGAGCAAGCCCGGGGCCTGGCGCAGCCCGCCCACGCCCACGCCGTGGACGCGCCAGGCGCCCTCGCCCCCGCCCTCCAGGCGCGCACCCAAGGTGCGCAACGCCTGGATCACGGGGTCCGTGCCCGTGGGCACCCCCTCCACGTCGCTGGCCCCCACGGCCAGGGCCGCCAGCACCAAGGCCCGGACGGCGATGCCGGCGTCCCCCGGAACGGTGGCGGTTCCGGCCAGGGACGGGACCGGCGCCGAGATCCAGGATGCGGCGGGAGGGACAGGCATGGGCATGGGCGTTCTTGGTCCTGAAACCTGGGTCCTGAAACCGGCGCCTGACTCCGGCGCCGGAAAACGGGCGTGACGGGGCCAAGCATGGCCCCGCCCCGGGGGCAGCGCAAGGCGCCAGCCCCAGCCGAGCGCCCTCATTCGCGGCGAAAGCGCCCCCTTGTGGGTGTCTTTATTGATTCACGTTTGACAGGGGGCGGGCTTCATGGCAAACGCCCGCTCCTGTACCTTTTTATGGTGAGCGCGGAAATGGTCGGCCCGGGCCGTCGCCGCGCCATGTTTTTTGATGGAGGATTGCCGTGGCGAAACCGGAATGGGGCACGAAGCGGATCTGCCCGAACTGCGGCACCCGCTATTACGACATGCGGAAGAACCCGCCGACCTGCCCCTCTTGCTCGACCGTGTTCGATCCGGAGGCCTTGCTGAAGTCCCGCCGCGCCCGCCCCATCCTGGCTGACGACACCAAGAAGCCGGTGCTGGACGTCGGCGCCAGCGACGAGGTCGAGGACGAGGAGAAGGAAGAGGCCTTGGAAGAGGCCGAGGTGGATCTGGAGGTCGACGACCTGGAAGGGGCCGAGACCGCCGACGCCGTGCCGGGCGAGGACGACGAGGACGTCCTGCTGGAGGACGCCGAGGAATTGGGCGACGAGGATGACATGGGCGAAGTGGTCGACGTCGAAGGTGGCGACGAGGACCGCTAAAACCCTTTTAAAATCAGGTCGTTGGCCGTTTCGCAAAAAAAGTTCGGAACCCCGAATTTTTCTCTTGATCCGGCCGACGCATCTGAGCATATTCCCGCCCACACCACGCCAGCCCCCAGGCGGCGCGGGACGAGTTAAAATGGTTTGGGGCTATAGCTCAGCTGGGAGAGCGCTACAATGGCATTGTAGAGGTCAGCGGTTCGATCCCGCTTAGCTCCACCAAATCTGAAAGGCCGGCTGACGACTCAGCCGGCCTTTCGTGTTTTTGGCCCAGTTGATTGTTGGTTCATGCCGCTTTTTCTTGCGCGGCGGCGGCAAGGGCGACTGGCCGACTTGGGCAAGGTGCGCTTCAAGGGTCCACATGCCCTGCTTACATGGCAGGGTCGCAGGTGAAACTGCGCCCTTGATCTCAGGGCCGCATCTGCGCATATTCCCGGCCTCACCGCCGCCCTGCACAGCAGGGGCCCAGATGGCGGGGACCGACTTAAAAGGTTCGGGGCTATAGCTCAGCTGGGAGAGCGCTACAATGGCATTGTAGAGGTCAGCGGTTCGATCCCGCTTAGCTCCACCAAATCCGAAAGCCCGGTTGGTTCATCCAGCCGGGCTTTCGTGCGTCTGGGGCCCTTCGCCTCTCGCCCCGCCCAGCGGGGCCGCTTGGTATGGGCACGTCACACCCACGGAAATGAACGGCGCCCCTGCCCCTACAGCAAGGCGGCATACTGCCGTAGCTCGCCTGCGGTGGCCACCAGCCCCTGGCGGGTCAAGGTGGCCAGATAGTCCTCAACGCTGTAGGGCGGGTTCTTGAGGCGGGCGCGGACCTTGGCGACGGCCGTGCAGAAGGCGGCAGGGTCCAGACTCATCTGGTTGAGAAGGAAATCATCGGGATGCAGCGCCTCTATGCCGTAGGGAGCCAGGGCCGCCTCGGGGAAGTCAGCCAGGTTCTGCGTCACGATGGCGTCGCAGCGCCCCTTGATGGCGGCGGCCAGCACATGCCGGTCATTGGGGTCGGGAAGGGTCAGCGACGCGATCAGGCCCTGATAGCCGGTCACCACACAGTCCCGGGTGGCCCGGTCCATCTGGTCGCGCGTCTGCTCCAGCTTGGCGCGGTCGCGGTAGGGTTGGGTGCGCATCAGCGCTTCGATCCATTCGCGGTGGATGTCCGCGCTCCATTTGGCATGGAAGACGTCCATCACCGCGAGCTGCATCAGCAGGTCTCGCATGGGCGCGGGATACAGGACATTGGCGTCAAGCAGCGCCGTGTACACCGTCACGGCGCGCCATAGCCCATGTCGTTCTCCTGGGCGTCCGCGACGAGCTGGTCCAGCACCCGCTCCCGATCCGCATCGATGCGGGCCTTATAGGCCATGACATCCTCCATGCGGATGCGGCGATGCTTCCCCACCATCCGGTGGGGAATGGCCTTGCCCTCCAGCAAGCCGATGAGGAAGGGGCGGGAGACGTTGAGGATGTCGGCCGCCTGCACCGTGGTCAGTTCGGCATTCTCGGGGATGATGGTCACCCCGCGCCCGGCCGCCATCGCCTCCAGGATGTCCATCAGCATGCGCACGGCGCCGGCGGGTAATTCGATGGGCTGTTCTTGCTCAGCGTCCTTCACCCGCAGCGTCAGGGGCCGGCCCTTGGCAACGAAGCGCGAGAGGTTCTGGCCCGATCGACGGGCAAGCGCCGCCTCTTGTTCGGTCGGCGGTGGTTGGCGGTGGGCAAGGACGGTCATGATCATCCCCTTCTTCTCGTCGGTTCGATATCATAACGCCGGTAAGTGCAATAAGTGAATTATATGAATTTAGTGCTTGTCGCGCCTAGCACAGGCCGAGCGAAAGGCCGCATAACCAGGTGTCCGCTGAAACGGGGGAAGGTCAGGCAAACTGTCCTTGAAACGGGGATATCACCGGGGGATCGTTAGGATCGGCCGTTGAGTGCCGCACTGTCCCTCCTTCCCCCGAGTCCCCATGCCGATCCGCCCCGCCCGCCTGCCGGCGCTCTGCGCCGCCCTCCTGCTGTCCGTCGTTCCAGCCACCTTGGCGGAACGCGCCAAGGCCGCCGCGCCGTGGGACACGGACTTCCTGCCGCCCCTGCCCGCCTGGCATGGCGCGTCGGAGAGGCTGGTGGCGAAGGCGGATGATCCCTGGATCACGCCGGCGGAGGCCACCGGCCTGACCGCCACGCCCAGCTACGCCGAGACCCGCGCCTATCTCGACCGCCTGGTCGCGGCGGCCCCCACCCTGCTGCGGCAAGAGGTGTTCGGCGTGTCGCCGGAGGGGCGGGAGCTGGTGGCGGTGCTGGCGGCCAAGGGGCTTGTCGATGGACCCGGGGGCGGCAAGCCGGACTTGGCCAAGCCGCTGCTGCTGGTGCAGGCGGGCATCCATGCCGGGGAGATCGACGGCAAGGATGCCGGGCTGATGCTGCTGCGTGACATCACCCAGCGGGGAAAGGACAACCTGCTGGACCGTGTGAACCTGCTGTTCGTACCCATCTTCAATGTCGACGGCCACGAACGCGCCGGCCCCTACAACCGGCCCAACCAGCGGGGCCCCGTGAACCAGGGCTGGCGCACCACGGCGCAGAACCTGAACCTCAACCGCGACTACGGCAAGCTGGACACGCCGGAGATGCGGGCCATGATCGCCCTGATCCGCCGCTATCAGCCCGACCTCTATCTGGACATCCATGTCACCGACGGCATGGACTACGCCTATGACATCACCTTCGGCAATGACGAGGGGGCCAGCGGCGACCTGTACTCCCCCGCCATCGACCGCTGGCTGGCCGGCCCCTTCAAGGCCGCCGTCGCCCAGGCGCTGACCAAGGCCGGGCACATCCCCGGCCCCCTGGTGACGGAGGCCGACGGCCGCAAGCCGGAGGGCGGCATCACCGGCGGCACCACGCCCCTGCGCTTTTCCATTGGTTATGGCAACCTGGTCCATATCCCGACCGTGCTGGTGGAGAACCATTCGCTGAAGCCCTACCGCCAGCGGGTGCTGGGCACCTACATCCTGGTGGAGCGCGCGCTGACCCTGCTGGCGGACCAGGGGGGCGCCCTGCGCCAAGCCATCGCCGCCGACCGCGCCCGCCGCCCCGCCAGCCTGGCCGTGGCCTTCGAGGCGGAGAAGACGCCCACCGGCGGCGTCGACTTCAAGACCATGGCGCATGAGGCCTACACCTCCCCCGCGTCGGGCGGGACGGAGGTGCGCTGGCTGGGCCGGCCGGGCCCCACCGTGCGCATGCCCGTCTATCTCGACCACCCCAGCGTCAGCGTCGCCCGCCCGGCGGCCTATTGGGTCCCCGCCACCAAGCCGGAGATCATCGAACGGTTGCGCCTGCACGGCCTGGCGATGGAGACGCTGGACCAGCCGCGCGACATCACCCTGGACACCGTGCGCCTGACCGATCCGAAGCTGGCCACCGAGACCAATGAGGGCCATGTCATGCTGGACAGCGCCGGCTATGCGCATGAGACCCGGACGGTCCGCTACCCCAAGGGCTCCGTCCGCGTGCCCACCGACCAGCCGCTAGGCGACCTGGCCGGTCAGTTGCTGGAAGCGGAAAGCACCGAGTCGTTCCTGGCCTGGGGCTATTTCCCGGAAATCCTGCAACGCACGGAATATATCGAGCCCTACGCCATCGCCCCGCTGGCGGAGCGCATGCTGGCCGCCGACCCGGCCCTGAAGGCGGCGTTCGAGGCCAAGCTGGCGGCCGATCCCGCCTTCGCCGCCAGCCCCGACCAGCGCCTGGCTTGGCTCTATGACCGCACGCCCTACAGCGATGCCGCCTATCTGCGCTATCCCGTGGGCCGCGAAGTCGCGCGATGAGACAGCAAAAAGGGCCGCCCCCGGTGACAGGGACGGCCCTTTTTTCTTGGACGATTGATCGGCTTACTTGCCGTCCAGCACCCAGGTGGGGCGGACCCAGTGGCAGGTGTAGCCGCCGACGTTCTTTTCCAGATAGTCCTGGTGATACGCCTCACCCTCCCAGAAGGCGCCCACGGGCACGATCTGGGTGACGGCCTTGCCCGGCCAGCGGCCGGAGGCGTCAACCTGGGCCGTCACCTCCTCGGCCACCGCCTTCTGTTCCGGCGAGGCGTAGAAGATGGCGCTGCGGTACTGGCTGCCGATGTCGTTGCCCTGGCGGTTGGCGGTCGTCGGATCGTGGATCTGGAAGAAGAACTCGATCAGGCGGCGGTAGGTCAGCTTGGCCGGGTCGAACGTGATCTCGATGGCTTCGGCATGGCCGGTGGTGCCGGTCTTCACGTCCTTGTAGGTCGGGTTTTCCAGGGCGCCGCCGGTGTAGCCCACGCGGGTGTCGACCACGCCCGGCACCTTGCGGATCAGGTCTTCCATGCCCCAGAAGCAACCGCCGGCCAGGGTCGCGGTTTCGGTCGTCATCGTCGTCGTCCTCTCTCGGGAAGTGTACCGGTCAGGCACTGCAAGTAAGCGCTGGCGCCCCCCGCTTCAACAGCGATGTGGGCGCCAGCGCGGCCGCCGCCTCAGAAGGCCGAGCCGTAGACGTCCGCCAAGGCGGCGTCATCGAAGCGGTAGCTGGTGCTGCAGAACTCGCAGCTCACCTCCACCGCGCCGTCGACCTTCATGTCCGCCACTTCCTCCCGCGGCAGGGACTTCAGCACCGTCACCACCCGCTCGCGCGAGCAGCGGCACTGGGCCGCCAGGCCGTGGGGGGCGTAGGCCCGCACCTCTTCCTCATGGAACAGGCGGAACAGCACGTCGGTCACCGGCAGGCCGGGGTCCAGCACCTCGGCCGGGGTGACGGTGGACAGCAGGGCCATGGCCCGGCGCCAGTCGTCTTCCAGGTCGCTGGGCTTGGCGTCCGACGCCACGGTGCCGGCATCCTCGTCCGGCAGGGCCTGCAGCATGATGGCGCCGCCCGCCCAGGTGCCGTCTTCCCCGTCGCTGCGGCCGGCATGGACGATGATGCCCGTCGCCAGCTGTTCCGACTGGGTGAAGTAATGGCGCACGCAATCATCCATGCGCCCGCCCTCCAGGCCGACGATGCCCTGGTAGCGCTGGGTGTGCTCGCCCTGGTCGACGGTGAAGGCCAGATAGCCCTTGCCCAGCAGGGTGGGCACGGGCGCCCACGACGCGGGCGCGTCGCCGGATGCCGCCAGGGCGGTCGTCAGCGCCTGCTCATCATACTGGGCGTAGCCGCGCACGGCACCGGCGCTGGTGACATCGGCCACCATCAGGCGGATGGGGCCGTCGCCCTTGGTCTGCAGGGTGAACACGCCCTCATATTTCAGCGCCGCCGCCAGCGTCACCGCCAGGGTGATGGTCTCCGCCAGCATCTGGGCGACGGGGCCGGGATAGGCGTGGCGGCCCAGGATCTCGTCCAGCACCGGCCCCAGGCGCACCATGCGGCCGCGCAGGTTGGACCGGTCCAGCTGGAAGGGCTGCACCACGTCGAGGTCACGGAAGGACAGAGCGGAAGCTGTGACGGTGGTCATGATCGCGTACCCCAAAAACAAAGGCGCCCGACCGGCTGCGCGCCGATCGGGAGCTTGTAGACCTCAGGCAAGGCGCCCTTGCAACCGGTACCGGAACGATCAGGCGTTCAGACACCAGGCCAGGATGCCCTTCTGGGCGTGCAGGCGGTTCTCCGCCTCGTCCCAGACGACGGACTGCGGCCCGTCGATGACGGAGGTGGTCACCTCCTCCTCCCGATGGGCCGGCAGGCAATGCATGAATATGGCGTCGGGGGAGGCCAGTTTCATCAAGCCGTCGTTGACCTGGAAGGGGGTCAGCAATGCCATGCGCGCGGGCGCATCCTTGTGATGCATGGACACCCAGGTGTCCGTCACCACGATGTCCGCGCCCTCCGCCGCCGCGCGCGGATCCTCGGTCACCACCAGGCGCGCGCCTTCGGCCGCCGCCCAGGCCACGGTATCGGCCGTGGGCTGCAGGCTCTTAGGCGCCGCCACCCGCATCTCGAAACCGAAGCGGGCGGCCGCGTGGATCCAGCTCTGGCAGACATTGTTGGCATCGCCGCTCCAGCAGACGACGCGGCCCTCGATGGGCCCGCGCTTCTCCTCGAACGTCATGATGTCCGCCATGATCTGGCAGGGGTGGGAGGTGTCGGTCAGGCCATTGATGACGGGAATGCTGGCCGCCCCCGCCATCTCGTGCACCTTGGTCTCATGATCGGTGCGGATCATGATGACGTTGACGAAGCGCGATAGCACGCGGGCCGTGTCGGCGATGGTCTCGCCATGGCCCAGCTGGATCTCGCGTCCCGTCAGGGTGATGACCTCACCGCCCAGCTGGCGCATCCCCACCTCGAACGAGACGCGGGTGCGGGTGGACGGCTTCTCGAAAATGGTGGCCAGCGTCAGCCCCTGGAAGGGCCGGGGATGGGCGGCCGTGCCGCTGGTCTTCTTCAGGTCATGGCCCCGGTTCAGGATTTGACGCAGCGTGGCCGTGTCGAAATCGCTGATATCCAGGAAATGCCGGACCGTCTTGGTCGTCTCGGTCATAAATCAGGCTCCCCTCAGGCCGCCAGGGCCGCACAGGTGCGGTCCAGGATGGCCACGGCCTCATCGATCTCGCCCTCGCCCACGATCAGCGGCGGCAGGATGCGGATGACGTTTTCGGCGGCGGACACCACCAGCATGCCGTTATCGCGCAGCGCGTCGACCAGCGTGCCGGCCGGCAGCACGCACTTCACGCCCAGGATCAGGCCCCTGCCGCGCACGCTGTCCAGCACCTTGGGATGGCGCCGCACCAGGGCCTCCAGCTTGCCCTGCAACAGCGCGCCCTTGGTGACGACACCGTCCAGGAAACCCGGCTGCAGCATCACGTCCAGCACGGCGTTGCCCACGGCGGTGGCCAAGGGGTTGCCGCCGAAGGTGCTGCCGTGGGTGCCGGCCACCATGCCCTGGGCCGCCTTTTCGGTGGCCAGGCAGGCGCCCAGCGGGAAACCGCCACCGATGCCCTTGGCGATGCACATCACGTCCGGGGTGATGCCGGCCCACTCATGGGCGAACAGCTTGCCGCTGCGGCCCATGCCGGACTGGATCTCGTCGAAATACAGCAGCAGGCCGTATTCGTCGCAGATGGCGCGCAATGCCCGCAGATAGTCCAGGCTGGCCGGGCGCATACCGCCCTCGCCCAGGATGGGTTCCACCAGGATGGCGCCCGTCTCCGGCGTGATGGCGGCGCGCAGCTCATTCAGGTTGTCGTAGGCGACCCGGTCGAAGCTGTCCAGCAGGGGGCCGAAGCCCTTCACCATCTTGTCCTGGCCGCTGGCGGCGATGGCCGTCATGGTGCGGCCGTGGAAGTTGCCGCCGGCGACGATGAAGCGGCTCTTCTCCGGATGGCCGGTCTCATAATGGTACTTGCGCACCACCTTCACGCCGCATTCCCAGGCCTCGACACCGGAATTGGTGAAGAAGACGGTGTCGGCGAAGGTGACCTCCGTCAGGCGGGCGGCCAGCTTCTCCGCCTGTCCCACCCGGAACAGGTTGGAGGTGTGCCACAGTTTGTGCGCCTGCTCGGTCAACCGCTCCACCAGGTAGGGATGGGCGTGGCCCAGGGCGTTCACCGCGATGCCGCTGGTGAAATCCAGGAATCGTCGGCCGGTGGTGTCGTAGAGGAAGCAGCCCTCACCCCGATCGAACACGATGTCGATACGGGAATAGGTCGGCATCACGACAGGAATCACGGCCAGACACTCCTTATATTTCTTGGGGTGCGTACACGAAATTATAACAAAGCCCGGGCCGCCCTCGGCGCCCGAACCAGGGTTTGGAACCGCCGACTATTGTGCGCGGTAAGGCCTCCGTCAATCTCAACCAGCGCTATCCCGCGCGCGCCCTGCCATGCGCATGCGGTACGGGGGGAACGCCCGCCCCCCCGTGACCTTCCCGGCGGCCCCTGGCGAAAGGCCCGTCGGGGCAGCCCGGGAGATGTTGCGAAAAGCCCCAGAAACGCTTAAGAGTTTCAAAGCGTCCGGCCCGTTTCGGCGGGGGCGAAGACGCCGTATGGGGAATTCGGCTGCCGGCCATGCCCGGCGCCTTTTTGAATGCCGGCCAAGCCGGGTAATCTTTGGTTCCGGCCTGCGCCGGGCTATTTTTCAGTTCCGGCCTGCGCCGGACTATTTTCCAGTTCCGGCCTGCGCCGGACGATGAGGGGGACCGATGGCCAGTGACATCCTCGATCCGCGCAGCTTTCTGCGGCCGGGCCTGAACGGCGGACCGCAGGCGGAACCGGCGCCCGATTTGGGTGGCGGGGTCACCACCATCTCGCCCGAGGCGCGCATCGAGGGCGCCAAGATTTCCCACTGCCACACGCTGCATGTCGCCGGCCGTCTGGTCGATGTGACGCTGAGCGAGGTCAAGGTGCTGGAGGTGGCCGAGGGGGGCCATTTCGAGGGCACCGCCGTGGTGGAAAGCATGAAGGTTTCCGGCCGCGCCACCGGCACCATCGAGGTGACGGGCACCCTGTCCATCGGTGAGACCGGCCAGGTGGAGGGCACCATCCGCTATGGCCGCATCAGCATCGCCGACGGCGGCTCCATCTCCGGCACCATCCAGAGCGGCCCATCGCACTGACGGCCTGACCGACGGCCCTGCCGGGTGGGAAAACAGGTACGGTTCAAGGGCGGCCTTCGGGCCGCCCTTTCGCTTTGTCCTCCCTTTCTCTTGGCCCCCAAGGAAGGGCCCGTGAGGAACCGCCGATATGAATGATAGCCACACCATCGGGCGGGATTTGCGGCGCCTGCGCCGGGTGCGCGGGCTGAAACAGGGGCATGTGGCGGACCTGCTGGGTGTGACCCAGGCGACCGTGTCGCGCTGGGAACGGGGTCTGGCCTGGCCGGATGAGGCGCATACGGCCCTCATCGCCCGGCTGCTGAGCCAGGGGCCGACCCAGGCCACCCCGGGCCAGGACAGCGCGCTGAAGCACCTGGTGCGGCGTTCCCGCGATCCCGTGCACCTGATTTGCGACCGCAGCCACCGGCTGCTGGCGGCATCGCCCGCGCGAGAGGCGGAATGGACGGTATCGGCCAGCACGGTGCTGGGCCGGCCCCTGCTGTCCTACGCGACGCCACAGATCCTGGCGGCGGAATCCGGCCTGGCGGATGCCGGCTGGTATGACCGGCCGGATGGCGTGCTGGATCTGGAAACCGAAACCAACCACCGCCCGGATTTGCTGATCCGCCGTAGCCGCATGCGCTGGGAACGCATCCTGCTGGAGGATGGCACGGCGGGCCGCCTGGTCACCACCTTGCGCTGGGGCGGGCCGTAAGCCCCGCCTCCCCTGCCCTAACCCTGCGTTTCCTGCGCCGACAGGATGCCCTGCAAGGTGTCGCCGCCGGCGATGGGAACGCCGCTGCGCGCACCGGTCTGGTTGCTGTTGGCGGCGACCTGGCTGCCATAGCCGGCTGCCTGCCCGGTGCCGCCGCCTCCGCCTTGCGTGGCGTCCTGCAGGCCGTTCTTGCCGTCCTTGCCGCTGGAGGTCATCTGGCGGACCTTCTGTTCCACCTCGCGCATGATGGCGCGCTCCAGATCCGCCCTCTGGTCAGCCGGCATGTTGGCCACGTCGCCGGTCGTCAGGCCCTTGGACTGCAGCGTATCCTCGGCGATCTTCTGCTTCATCTGCTTGATCTGATAGGACCAGTACCCCTGTAACCCGCCGGTGGTCATATCCTTCAGCATGGTTTGGGGATCGTCGTCCCCCTTCAGCATGTCGGCGAAGGCGCTGTCGGTTTGGGCGTTGGACAGACTGCCGCCGCCGCCCAGGCTGCTGGTCGCACCGGTGCCGCCGCTGCCCGCCGCGCCGAAGCCGCCATAGGCGTTGGCGGCGGACTGGGTCTGGTTGCTGGTGTTCAGGAACGACATGGTCTTCGGTCCCCCGCCCCGTGACGCGGGGCCCCATGGAGTGGAACGGGAATGGCCCAAGGCCGGCCGACGCGCGCCAGGGTCAACGAGCCGTTGCCAAGCAAGGGCCGGGCCGCGCTGGTCAGCGGCAAAAATGCCAAGAATTGCTTACTGCCGCGCCCCTGGCGCGTCGGTTTAGAGCGGCAAGGAACATCTGCCGTGCGGCAGAAGATTCCGACATATCGGCAATTATTGCCGATCTGCCACCATCGCCTCACCCCGCCTCTTGTTCCATCAGCATGCTTTGCAGGGTGGCGTCCCCCAAGGCGCCGCGCGACACGACCGCCGCCCCGCCGGTCGCCGTCGGCGCCGGCCGCGATGGATCGGCACTGTCGTCGATCTGGCCGTCAGGGCCCCGGTCTTCCAGTTTGCCCCCCTTGGCCGCTTGGCCGGAGGTCATTTCCCGGACCTGCCGCGCCACCTCCCGCATGATCAGGCCCTCCACCTCCGCGCGGTCGTCTTCCGACATCTGGGCCAGTCCTTCACGGGTCACACCCATGGCGCCCATGACCTGCTGGGCGATCCGCGCCTTCATCTCCTTCACCCGCCAGGCCCAATAGCCCTTGAAGCCCCCGCTGGTGATCTCCGCCAGCATGTCCTTGGGGTCGTCGCCGCCTTTCAGGAGGTCGGCGAACTCACCGTCCGTCTTCTGGTTCGCAGCCTTGTTGGCGGCCGCTTTCTGGCTGGCGGCGGCCGTGCCGCCGTCGCTGGTGGAAATCGCGGTCATGGTCGTCCCCCTGGCTGGCCAAAGGGGTGGGACTGCCCCACCCGGGACGACAATCATGCAAATATCATGCAGCCCCCGATCGCAGCCCGGGCAGTGCAACCGGGGGGCGGGAAAGCGTCAGCCGAAGCGCTTCAGCCGTTCCACCAGCAGGTCGAAGAAGGCGTCGCTGTCGGCCCGCAGCATGACGGTGGCGTTGCGCACCCGGCCGGTGGTGTTCCAGCGGTCGATGACCGTCTGGCCGGTGGTCAGCGGGCTGCCCGTCTCGATCTCGACATTGACCGTCTTGCCCTGGAAAATCTCCGGCCGGATCAGCCAGGCGATGACGCAGGGATCGTGCAGCGGGCCACCATCGGTGCCGTACTTGTGCTCGTCATAGCGCTGGTAGAAATCCAGCATCTCATGGGTCGCCTGGGCCACCCGGTTGCCCACAGCCTGGATGCGGTCCATGTGCCGGCGGGATGTGAGCACCTGGTGGGTGACGTCCAGGGGGAACATGACGATGGGCACGCCCGACTTGAAGACGATGTCGGCGGCGTGCGGGTCGACATAGATGTTGAACTCGGCGCAGGGGGTGGAATTGCCCCCCTCCATCTGCGCGCCGCCCATCAGCACGATCTGCCGCAGGCGGGAGGCTATCGCCGGTTCCTTCACCAACGCGCGGGCCACGTTGGTCAGCGGCCCCAGGGGGCAGAGGGTGACGGCGCCCGCTTCCTCGCGCATCACCGTGTCGATGATGAAGTCGACGGCGTGCTGGTCCTGCAGGGGCATGGTGGGCTCCGGCAGCACGGGGCCATCCAGGCCGGTGTCGCCATGCACCTCGGGGGCGGTGTGCAGCAGCCGCACCAGGGGCCGGTCGCAGCCGGCATAGACCTTCACGTCGGGCCGGCCGGCCAGCTCGCACACCCGCCTGGCGTTCTTCTCGGTCCAGGGCAGGGGCGCGTTGCCGGCCACGGCGGTGATGCCCAGCACCTCGACATCCTCCGGGCTGGCCAGCGCCAGCAGGATGGCGACGGCGTCATCCTGGCCGGGATCGGTGTCGATGATGATCTTGTAAGGCTTGGCGGCGGGGGTGGACGCCGTCGGCGCTGCGGGGGTGGTGATCATGGCGGGACCGTCTGTCTGAAGCGGCGTGCGGAAAGGCCGACACTTAGCGCGAAAACCACTTGAGAGGAAGCCGCCCACCCCGTTTTATGGCGCTGTCAATCGGGGGGCCATGCGCCCCCCGCCCTTCGCCTGCCCAGAGCCTCCATGCCCCAGTCCACACCCCTCCCCGCCGCCGCATTGCCGGGCGACCATCCGCCAGGTGCCCCCCTGCCGGGCTTGGCGGTGTTCGACTTCGACGGCACCCTGGTGTTGGGCGACAGCCTGCTGCCCTTCCTGGCGCGGGTCGTGGGACGGGAGACGTTGCGCCGCCATCTGGCCGGGAGCATGGCCGGCGCCGCCTCCCGCCGGTTGCCCCGCCCCAGAGGCCTGGCGAACGCCTTGGTGAAGGCGGGCGATGCCGCGGACGCGGACGATGACTTCAAGACAGCGTTCAAGCGCCGGCTGCTACGCCGCTGCCTGGCGGGGGTGCCACTGGATCAGGCGCGGGAGGCGGCGGCGGCGATGGCCGCCTGGGTGCGCTGGCACAAGCCGCTGCGCGACACCCTGCTGCGCCATGCCGACCAGGGGCACCGGGTGCTGGTGGCCACCGGCGCGTTGACCCTCTACATGCCGACCCTGCTGGCCGACCTGCCGGTGCACGACCTGTTGGGCACGGAAATGGCGGTGGATGAGGACGGCCGCCTGACGGGGGAGATGGTGGCCGGCAACTGCGTGCGGGCGGAAAAGGCCCGGCGCCTGGCGTTGTGGATGCAGGAGACGGGCCCCTATGGCCGGCGCTGGGGCTATGGCAACCAGCCCAGCGACCTGCCCTTCCTGGCGTTGATGGATGAGGCGACGGTGGTGCCGACGGCGCATTGAGGCGCGCCGCTACCGCCCTACCGCCGCGGGGCCGGCGGCCCCTCAGAGTTTGATGTAAGGCGCGCGCACGCCGACGGGCGTGCCCAGGGTGAAGCCCAGCGCCTCGTCGGCCCGGCCCTGGTTGACCGCGATCTCCACCAGGCCGCTGGAGTTGACGTACCAGAAGGCGGTGCCCTTGGGCACGGCGCCGAAGGTGGGCGCGGGCCCCACCGCCTGGCCGCCACCAGTGCCCCGGACCCATAGGCGGGCATCCGGCGCCACGCCGCCGCCCAGCGGACCGACAGGACGCAGCCCGGTCCAGCCATTGCCATAGCCATCGATATAGAGGATGCGCGCGGCATCGGCCGTTACCCCTGCCGGGTCGGTCCCCACAAGATCGGTCCCTACAAGATCGGTAATGGCCAAGGGGCGCCCCCAATCCCCCAGACCACGCCCCTCCGCCAGCAGGGCCGCCACCGGCGCGAACAGGTCGCGGCCATGGAAGGAGACGGACAGCGCCGGGGGCCGCCAGGTGATCTCCCACGCGTCGGCCTGGCCGCCGCTGGCGGCAGTGTCGGCGATCAGAGGCTGGAACAAGCCATTGTCCGGCCCCACCAGCCAAACCGGCCCGTCCAGGTGGGGATGCCCGCCGCCCAGGCGCACCGCCAGGGGGCGGCGCTCCGTTCCCACGCCGGGATCGACCACCGCGAGGAAGACGGCCGGCGCGGCACGGGGCGGCAAGGCCACCAAGGTGGACGGCAGCAGCGCCGCCAGCAGGCGGCCGGCGGCCTGGGCGTCGAAGGCGGGGGCGTCATGCATCAGGTCGATGACGGGGGTTCCGGCCGGCGCGCGAGCCGCCAGCACCGCCCGCATCTGGCCGACATAAGGGCCGGACCAACCGAAATCGGTGTAGAGGAAAATCATGGCGGCAGCCTCGCGCGGGGAAGGAAGGGGCGCATGGGTCCATCATGGCCAGCGGGGGCGCCCAATGGAAAGGGCCGCCCGGTTTCCCGGACGGCCCCCCACGCCTAACCCTATTGGTGAGGCCCCTGCTCGCAGGGACAGGCCCCCGCTTAGTTGCGGCGGTCGCCCATCAGTTGCATCAGGGAGATGAAGATGTTGATGAAGTCGAGGTACAGGCTCAGCGCGCCCATGACGGCCAGCTTGGTGTTGGCCTCGGTGCCCCAGGACTCGGCGTACATCTCCTTGATGCGCTGGCTGTCGTAGGCGGTCAGGCCGGTGAAGATCAGCACGCCCAGGGCCGACACCGCGAATTGCAGCGCGCTGGAGGCCAGGAAGATGTTGACCACACTGGCGATGACCAGGCCGATGACGCCCATGATCAGGAAGGAGCCGAACTGCGTCAGGTCACGCTTGGCGGTGTAGCCGTACAGCGAGGCGCCGGCGAAGGTGGCGGCCGAGATGAAGAAGACGCGGGCGATGCTGGCGCCGGTGAACACCAGGAAGATGCTCATGAGCGACAGGCCCATGGCCGCGCAGTAGGCGAAGAAGACGGTGCGCAGCGTGCCCGACGACATGCGGTTGACGCCGGCCGACAGCGCGAAGACGAAACCGATCGGGGCCAGCATGACCACCCACTTCAGCGGCGTGCCGAAGATGGCCGCCACCAGGGCCGGGGACTGGGCCCCGAAGAAGGCCACAAGGCCGGTGACGATCAGGCCGACAGTCATATAGTTGAAGACGCGCAGCATGTGCTGGCGCAGGCCCTCATCAAATAGGGCCCGGTCGTAAGCGCCGGTGCTCGACGCATAACGATTGTAGGGTCCGATAGCCATGACGTTCCTCGAATGGTCCCAGGTTAAACCCAGACGACCCCCATGGGCCGCGACTTCCATATTGTCCCACTGGCCCCGTGATTCAACGGTAAAGCGACCGATGCCCGAACGGGTTACACACTTGTAATGTGGGCGGGATTGGGCGACGGCGCCAGGACAGCTGCCAAAAGGCGCCGGGCGTTCAAAGGCGGGAGGAAGCGTTTCACCGAAAATGGGGAGCGCGCAAGGGCGACGGCGGCGGGTTCCGGTCAACCGGAACTGGAGCGGGTGAAGGGAATCGAACCCTCGTCGTAAGCTTGGGAAGCTTCTGCTCTACCATTGAGCTACACCCGCGCCGGGAAAGAGCTTATAGGGCTTTCCGGAGCGGCGTTCAAGCGGCAGTGGAGCCGCCGCTGGTGAACGCGGTCAAAATACCCTCAGTCCTCCGGGTCATTGCGGTTGGCCGGCGGACCGGACGGTTCAGCGAACCGCCCTCCGGCGCGGACGGGCGACCTTGGCCACGGCGGGCTCGGTGGCCGGTCCACCCACGGCCGACGCGGCGGCCGGAACTGTCGTCCGGGTGGCGGCCCGGCCCAGCATGCCCTGCGCCTTGGCCAGCGAGCCGGGCACGAATTCCAGGCCGAGGAAGCGGTCCAGTTCCACCGGGCCCGGCAGCTTGAGGCCCAGCACCGGCTGGCGGGTGAAGCCGAAGCGGTTGTAGTAGGGCGCGTCACCGACCAGCAGCACGCTCTCGTACCCCAGGGCCTTGGCCCGGGCCAGGCTGGCGCGGATCAGCTGGCCCCCCAGGCCGGCGGACCGGTAATCCTCGGCCACGGCGATCGGGCCCAGCATCAGGGTCATGGTACCGTCGGCGGCCATCACCGGCCAGTAGCGGATGGAGGCCACCAGCCGCGGCTGGGCGGCGGAATAGCCCGGCGCCTCATCATCCAGGGCCACCATGCACAGGTCGGCCACGGGGGCGATGCCCCGGCGCAGGCGGTAAACGGTCTTGGCTTTGCGCTTCGGTCCGAAGGCGGTATCGAGCAGGCGTTCGATGGCGCCGGCGTGCGCCGGCAGCTCAGTCGTCAGGATCATACGATTGGGGTGTCCCGGTTCTCTAAATCATTGGCACCTGAGGCGCCTAGAGACCGGAACCGAGGGGCGTCGCCGTTGAGAGGGCGCCGCGTCAGCATCCGGCCGTGATACGACCCTGTCGCCCGCATGGCAGGCGACCGGAGGATCGTCGTCGAAGGAGGAGGCTGGCGTACATGAAACGTGCCGTCGGCAGTTGCACCTGAGGGCCTATATGAGGCCAAGCCCCCCCGGGCGCAAGCGTGTTTTTACGGTGCCGACCATCGTCCGGCTGGGATCGGCATCCCACCCCCGGCAACGCTGGGCAGCCATCCGCCTGTGATATGCTGGATGAACCTTTGGTGACTCCGCCCATGGCGCCGGGCGGGGGCGCCGAGCGGGGCCATGGGCCTGGAGATTGGTCGCGAACAGGCCTAAGAAAGACGGAAACAGGATATCGGTATCGCCCCCTCGCCAGGCATAGGGAGAGTCCAGGCAGGGAAGGGGCGGCCCGGGAAAGACAGCCGATGTACAGTGAAACCACCCATGCCATCCGGGTCAGCGTGCGCCCGCAGTTCCTGGAGGACCAGTCGTCCCCCAATGAGGCCCATTATGTCTGGGCCTACACCGTGCGAATCGAGAATACCGGCGGCGAGACGGTGCAATTGCGCAGCCGCCACTGGCACATCACCGACGCGCGCGGCCAGGTGCAAGAGGTGCGGGGCGCCGGCGTGGTGGGCGAGCAGCCGGTGCTGCCCCCCGGCCAGTCCTTCGAATACACCAGCGGCACGCCGCTCAGCACGCCGTCCGGCATCATGGTCGGCAGCTACCAGATGGAACGCGCCGACGGCAGCCGCTTCGACGTGCGCATCCCCGCCTTCTCCCTGGACAGCCCCCATGAACGCGGGGTGCTGAACTGACGGCGGCCCCCATCCGTAGAAGGTTCGATGGGCGGTGTCACCGATGTTCGCCCGTCACAGTCAACGCCGCCCCATCGCGTTAAGAACGCACGAACCCCAAGGCCCTTGACCGGGCCCGCCGCCACCACCCGGGAAGCCGACCTTCCCGGCCACCGGCGGCCCCAGCATCCGAGGAAGAATAGACCGTGACCCAAGCCGACAAGACCCCCGCCGAGACCATCGTGGTCGGTCCGGTCCACGGGCGCCGCACCGTGTCGCCCCAAGGCCGCCCCAGCCGCGCGGAAGCGGAGGAGGCGGTACGCACCCTGTTGCGCTGGGCCGGCGACGACCCCAGCCGCGAGGGCCTGCTGGGCACGCCCGACCGCGTGGTGCGCAGCTATGAGGAGTTCTTCGCCGGCTACGCCTCGGACCCCATGGAGTTGCTGGCCCGCACCTTCGAGGAAACCGACGGCTACGACGAGATGGTCGTGCTGCGCGACATCCGCTTCGAAAGCTATTGCGAGCACCACATGGTGCCCATCATCGGTGTGGCCCACGTCGCCTACCTGCCGCGCTCCCGCGTGGTCGGCATCTCCAAGCTGGCGCGGGTGGTGGAGGTTTACGCCAAGCGTCTGCAGATCCAGGAGAAGATGACCTCGCAGATCGCCAACACCATTGACGAGGTGCTGCAGCCCCTGGGCGTGGCGGTGGTGATCGAGGCGGCGCACCAGTGCATGACCACCCGCGGCGTGCACAAGCCGGGCGTCTCGATGGTGACCAGCCGCATGCTGGGCGCCTTCCGCAACGACGCCAGCACCCGCCGCGAGTTCCTGGCCATGATCGGCAATTCCAGTCCCGCCGGCGCCATGTTCTGAGCGGCCTGAAGCCAATGAAAAAGGCCGGTGGCGCCACATCCGCGCCACCGGCCTTTTTCTTTTCACGCCCAATCCCGCGCCCCGTGCCCAGGACCCAATTTTTATCCTGAGCCGCGTGGACGGCCCCAGGCCCGGATGGGCCTGCCGGCGCTTGGGAAATTCACAAGACCATGGCGACGAACAGATTGTCCCGAATGCCCTTGGCCAGCTGCGCGTCCATGTCGCGCGCCATGTCGCGCACCAGCTGCGCCCAGGTCTTTTCCCGCTGGTTCAGGGTCACGTCCTCGGACACCGATTGGCTGGAGGTGATGATGACCGACGTGCTGCCGGCGTAGCCCTTGGCCGGCATGTCCACCTGGATTTCCACCTCCACCCGACCATCATAACGCTGCGACTGGTCGGTGGTGAACCAACCCTTGACGCCGGTGGTGCGCGGCAGGTTCACCTCGACGATGCTGGCGTTCTTGATGACGACCCGGGCCTTGCCGCTGGAGCCCGCCGCCTTCAGCCGGTCCTGCACCCACAGGCGCACCACCTCCGCCGGGGTCAGCTGCAGCTGGTGTTCGATGTTGGGCGGCTTCATGGGCGAGACGTAGTCGTTCACCACCTCGATCTCCGCCACGTTCAGGGTGATGGGTGTCTCATCGGCGAAGCCGAAGCCGCCCGACTGGGCCCAGGCGGCCCGCCCACACACACCAACCGGCGCCACCACCAGAAGACCGAGAACAAGGGCCAAGAACAAACGGCGCATGGATCACCTCAAGACACGGCAAGAAGCCGGATTGGCAGATGGCATTGCTTGTGTCATGCCCCCGGCGACTGTTCAAGCGCGACGCCGGTAATATCCCTCCACCAACGGCGGGGCCGGCGACCACCGCCGCGACTCGGTGCCGCCGACGGAGGGCTTAGCCCCAAGGATTCCGGAGGATGGCCCGCCCGCCTGGGCGGGAATGGCGGTCCACAAGCCTGTCAAGGCCGAATCACGCCGCGTCGTGATCCTTCGCGATACGGAAATATCGCCATCCGCAGCCACCCTCACCCATTAATATCTTTTACTTTCAATGGGTTGAATTTATAGCTCATTTTTTGGGCAAACAGGGCAGAGCCACGGGACTCCTGGCCCCGGCACCGCCCGTTCACAGACTTATCCACAGTTTCTGGGGACAGCTGGCCAGCACCGTTTCCCCTGGCCGAAAGGTATGTGGGACCCTGCCATGATGGTCATCACAGGATGGAACGGTTCCCCCACGAGGGCGCCGGGCAATCGCGTCGATCCTGTGCCGGCGCTTGTCTTGAACCGTGGGAGGAGGTACCCATGTATCTCACAGGCGGTGCCGTTCCGGGCCGCCGAGTAGCGGGCCGATGGCCCCGTCCCCGGATGGGATGGACGCCATAGGCCGCCCCCGCACACTCGCTCGTTGGAGGAGGTTGCCGACATCATGAACACCCGAGTCTCGTTCCTGAACAGCCCGTTCCTGTTGGGTTTCGACCAGTTCGAGCGCACGTTGGACCGGATATCCAAATCCGCCGCCGAGGGCTACCCCCCTTACAACATCGAACAGGTCGGCGAAGACGGCCTTCGCATCTCCCTGGCCGTGGCCGGCTTCACCTTCGATGACCTGCAAGTGCAGACCGAAGACAACCAGCTGATCATCCGCGGCCGCCAGCATGACGACAAGTCGCGCATCTATCTGCACCGTGGCATCGCCGCCCGGCAGTTCCAGCGCAGCTTCGTCCTGGCCGACGGCATAGAGGTGTTGGGCGCCAGCCTGGACAACGGACTGCTGCACATCGATCTGCGCCGGCCCATTCCCGAGCCCAAGGTGCGGACCATCAAGATCAGCGGCGTGGGCGACGGGACGGCCGAGCCGCAGACCATCGACGTTTCGCCCGATAAGAACGCCGCCCCATAAAAGACCTGGTGGGTCCGCGTTCGGGCCATTTTCCGCGTTCACCCTGGCAGGGCTCCCGAAGCCTGTCTTCCTTCACGTTGCGAAAAGCGAGTGATCATCATGACCGACAGCCTTGATACCGATGTCACCGAAGCGCTGAGCGCCGACGCCCTGCGCCACCTCTCCTCCCAGGATTTCGCCGCCTTCGGCGTCAACGTGCTGGCTTATGTGAAGCCGGTGGTGACCCAGGGCATCCTGGGCTACGCCATCCACGCCGCCGATGGCACGCCGCTGGCCGTGGCCGCCTCGCCGGAAGTGGCCCTGGCCTCCGTCCGCCAGCACGACATGGAACCTCAGCGGGTGCATTGAACCCGGCGCGGGGCGCCGGTTGGCCCCCGTCCCCCCCATTTCAGCTGCGCCCTTAACCAGAAGCGCCTGTGGGACATCCCGCGGGCGCTTTTGCATGCAAGCACGCCGTGATCCGGAGCGTTAGCGGCCGCCGGCTCTTGCCTGTATGGTGGGAAGACCTTCCCCGTCTTCAACGAGAGAGACACCCATGCATGGCTTGAGGCGTGGTTTGAGGCGCGCGGTGACCGCGCTGGCGCTGGCGGCGGCCGGTTGCCCGTCGCTGATCGCGGGCGCGTCCAAGGCGCAGCCCGTTCCACCGACGACCGGCACCTGGATCGGCCAAGCCGAGGTTTCGGGACGGCCCGTCCCCCTAACCCTCACCATTCAGTCCGGCGATGGACGGCAGACCGGCACGGCATGGCTGGGCGCGCCGTTGAACTGCCGCCTGACGCAGCGCTATGCCGGAACGAGGGAGAACGCCAGCGGCCCCGCCACGACCGTATTCGGCATCGACGAGTCCAACGGTGGCTTTTGCGATCGCCTCATAGGGGGGCGGCTGGAGGCGACGCCCGGCGACAATGACCACCTGGGCGCCACCTTCGCCGACCCGCGCGACCGGAGCGTGCTTCAGGCCAACCTGGCGCGCCAGACCAGCCCCTGATCATCCCCCCTGGGATTGCCAGCTTAAAACGGTCCTATAGCCGGCTGCGTTTAATCGGAACCACAGCCGGCTATAGCTGAGTCTGTCCGCGAGCAGCTTCACGCCCAAAGGCGGTGCCGCCTTTGGGCGATCTGCTCTAGACGGTCCAACCTGATCCCAAGGAAAAGGGCCGGCCCCCATCGCTGGGAACCGGCCCTGTCCTTGAAAGACCTAATTCGTCCGGGGACGACTTAGAAGTCCATGTCACCCATGCCCGGGGCGCCGGCCGGAGCGGCCTTCTTCTCGGGCTTCTCGGCGACCATCGCCTCGGTGGTGATCAGCAGGCCGGCCACGGAGGCGGCGTCCTGCAGGGCGGTGCGCACGACCTTCGTCGGGTCGATCACGCCGAAGGCGAACATGTCGCCGAACTCACCGGTCTGGGCGTTGTAGCCAAAGTCGGCGCTGGACTGGTCCAGCAGCTTGCCGACGACGATGGAACCATCGGTGCCGGCGTTGAAGGCGATCTGGCGCACGGGCGACTGCAGCGCCTTGCGGACGATGTCGATGCCCACGCGCTGCTCGTCGTTGACCGGCTTCAGGTCGGCCAGGGCCTTGGTGGCGTACAGCAGGGCGGTGCCGCCGCCGGCGACCACGCCCTCTTCCACCGCGGCGCGGGTGGCGTGCATGGCGTCGTCAACGCGGTCCTTGCGTTCCTTCACCTCGACCTCGGTGGCGCCGCCGACGCGGATGACGGCAACGCCGCCCGCCAGCTTCGCCAGACGCTCCTGCAGCTTCTCACGGTCGTAGTCCGAGGTGGTCTCCTCGATCTGCGCCTTGATCTGGCCGATGCGGGCCTCGATGTCGGCCTTGGCGCCGACGCCGTCCACGATCGTGGTCGCGTCCTTGGTGATCACCACCTTCTTGGCGGTGCCCAGCATGTCCAGGGTCACGTTCTCAAGCTTGATGCCCAGGTCTTCGGAGATGACCTGGCCGCCGGTCAGGATGGCCATGTCCTCCAGCATCGCCTTGCGGCGGTCGCCGAAGCCCGGAGCCTTCACGGCGGCGATCTTCAGGCCGCCGCGCAGCTTGTTGACCACCAGCGTGGCCAGCGCCTCGCCTTCCACGTCTTCCGACACGATCAGCAGCGGACGCGAGCTCTGCACCACCGACTCCAGCACCGGCAGCAGGGCCTGCAGGCCCGACAGCTTCTTCTCGTGCAGCAGGATGAAGGGGTTTTCCAGCTCGACCGTCATCTTGTCGGCGTTGGTCACGAAGTACGGCGACAGGTAGCCGCGGTCGAACTGCATGCCCTCGACGACTTCCAGCTCGGTTTCGAAGCCCTTGGCCTCTTCCACCGTGATGACGCCCTCGTTGCCGACCTTCTCCATCGCCTTGGCGATCATCTCGCCGATCTCGGACTCGCCGTTGGCGGAGATGGTGCCGACCTGGGCGATCTCGGCGTTGGTGGAGATCTTCTTGGAACGGCCCTTGATGTCGTTGATGACGGCGGCGACGGCGACGTCGATGCCGCGCTTCACGTCCATCGGGTTCAGGCCGGCGGCCACGGCCTTGGCGCCCTCACGGACGATGGCCTGGGCCAGCACGGTGGCGGTGGTGGTGCCGTCACCGGCGACGTCGTTGGTCTTCGAGGCCACTTCGCGCACCATCTGGGCGCCCATGTTCTCGAACTTGTCCGACAGCTCGATCTCCTTGGCGACGGAGACGCCGTCCTTGGTGATGCGCGGAGCGCCGAAGCTCTTCTCGATGACGACGTTGCGGCCCTTCGGGCCCAGGGTCACCTTCACGGCATCGGCCAGGATGTCCACGCCGCGCAGCATGCGGTTACGGGCATCGACGCCAAACTTCACTTCCTTGGCAGCCATAATTTCTCTTCCTTGACTTTCCGGGGGCCTGGCCCCGTTGGGGCGGCCCATGATGGCTAAGAGGGGAAATCCGGGGGGCGGCGACTAGGAACAGTCAGCCGGCCCGTCATCCAAATCAGGCCCAGATCAGGCCACGATGCCGAGGATGTCGGATTCCTTCATGATGAGGTATTCGGCCCCATCGATCTTCACCTCGGTGCCGGACCACTTGCCGAACAGCACGCGATCACCAGCCTTCACGTCCAGGGCGATCAGCTTGCCCTGCTCGTCACGGGCGCCGGGGCCCACGGCGACGACCTCGCCCTCCTGGGGCTTTTCCTTGACGGTGTCGGGGATGATGATGCCGCCAGCGGTCTTCTGCTCACTCTCAACGCGGCGCACCACCACCCGGTCGTGCAGCGGACGGAACTTCATGGATTCTCTCCCTGAAAAGGCAAAAGGCTCTATACAGAGCGAAAGGGGGCTGAGCCTGCTGTTAGCACTCAGCCCCAGTGAGTGCTAGCGGAGATAATACGAGTCCGGACGGGAATCAAGCACCCAGGCGCGATACCACGCGCATGGTCGCGAAAACGTCATCTCCCCGCTGTTGTCGCCGGGGGCCGCTTGCCGGCATATGCCGTAAATGTTGGCCCGCGACGACGGCAAAGACGCGACAGAGTGTCCGTCCATGCTATCGTGCCGCGTGTTCCCCATCCCTCGACAGGCTACGACGCCGCCCTGATGCTTTACCTGCAAGTCGCCATCCTGGTTCTGCTGATCCTGCTGAACGGCTTTTTCGCCATGTCCGAACTGGCCGTGCTATCCGCCCGGCGCAGCCGCCTGGCCACCCTGGCGGAAAAAGGCCACCGCGGCGCCCGGACGGCGCTGGCGTTGCAGGAAAACCCGTCGCACTTCCTATCCACGGTGCAGATCGGCATCACCATGATCGCCATCGTGGAAGGCGCCTTCGGCAGCGCCACGCTGTCCGGCCCCCTGGCGGAGGAATTGGCCGCCATCCCGGCCCTCGCCCCCCACGCGGAAAGCATCGCCGTCACCTTGGTGGTGGTGTGCATCACACTCTTGTCCCTGATCGTCGGGGAACTGGTGCCCAAGCGTCTGGCCCTGCACGCGGGGGAACGCATCGCCCTGGTGACCGCCCCCTTCCTGCTGTTCCTCTCCCGCGCCGCCGCCCCCATCGCCTGGCTGCTGGGTACGGTGACGGAACTGCTGCTCCGCATGCTGGGCGCCGCCGGCAAGCCGGAGAACGCCGTCACCGAGGAGGAGGTGAAGAGCCTGATCGCCGAGGGCACGGCCGCCGGCGTGTTCGAGCCCGAGGAAAAGCGCATGATCGAGGGCGTGCTGGGCCTGTCCGACCGGCCGGCGCGCGCCATCATGACCCCGCGCCTGGACGTCATGTGGCTGGATCTGGATGACGACGTCGCCACGCTGACGGCCGAGATCCAGCAAAGCCCCCACAGCCGCTTCCCCGTCTGCCGGGGCAGCCTGGACGAGGTGGTGGGCATTCTTCACGCCAAGGCCGTGCTGGACGCCGTGCTGGCCGGCGAGACGCCGGACCTGGCCAAGCTGGCCAACCCCGCGCTGATCGTCCATGACGGCACCCAGGTCATGCGCCTGCTGGAACTGTTCCGCGCGTCGAGCCAGCAGATGGCCCTGGTGGTGGATGAGTACGGCAGCGCGGAGGGCATCGTCACCCTGACCGACATTCTGGAATCCATCGCCGGCGACATGCCCGAGGCCCACGATGCCGACGAGGACGAGTTCGTGCGCCGCGAGGACGGGTCCATGCTGATCGACGGCCGCATGGCCATCGACGAGGCCTCCAGCGTGCTGGACCTGCCGGGCCTGCGCAATGGCGGCGACTATCTGACCCTGGCGGGCTTCCTGCTGTTCAAGCTGGGCCACCTGCCCCGCGTGGGCGAGGGCATCAGCCACGCGGGGTACCGATTCGAGGTGGTGGACATGGACGGCCGCCGAATCGACAAGATCCTGGTGATCCCGCCGGCGGAATAGCCTTCCTCAGGCGCCCGCGCCTGAGGAAGGCCTCACTTCGTCCCGAAGAGCCGATCGCCCGCGTCGCCCAGACCGGGAACGATGTAGGCGTCGTCGGTCAGGTGGCTGTCCAGCGCCGCGGTGTAGACCTTCACGTCCGGATGGGCGGCGTGGAAGACGCGCACGCCCTCCGGCGCCGACACCAGGGCCATGAAGCGGATCTGGTCATCCGCCACGCCGTGGCGGTTCAGCACGTCCACCGCGTGGACGGCGGAATTGCCGGTGGCCAGCATGGGGTCGACCAGGATGAAGGTGCGGCCCTGGGCAGCCGGCAGCTTCACCAGATATTCCACCGGCTGCTTGGTGTCATGGTCGCGGTAGAGGCCGATATGGCCCTCGCGCGCGCCCGGCATCAGTTCCAGCAGCCCCTCGGCCATCACCAGCCCCGCCCGCAGAATGGGGACGACGGCGACCTTCTTGCCCTCGATCACCGGGGCATCCATCTCCACCAGCGGCGTCTCGATCCGTTCCGTCGTCAGCGGCAGGTCGCGGGTGATCTCATACCCCATCAGCAGGGCGATCTCGCGCAGCAGCTGGCGGAACCCCATGGTGGATCGCCGCTTGTCACGCATATGCGACAGCTTGTGCTGGATCAGCGGATGGTCGGTGACGAACAGGTTGGGGAAATCGGCGACGGTGCGCATGGCGGCTGAACCAGGATCGAAAGCGGTGGAATTGGTTCCAAGCTAGCGGACCCGGCAGCCAAGCGCCACCGTCGCGACACGGGCAAACCGGCCCGCCGGCCAAATAGGCGACCGGTTACCGTGCCTGGGCGATCCTGACCGGGCGGTCAGGCGCCGGGCGCCGGTGGCGGGGCGGCGCGAACCACCTGGTTGCGCCCTTGACGCTTGGCCGTATAGAGGGCGGCGTCGGCCTCCGCCACCAGGTCCTCGGGGTCGCTGTCCGGCCGGGCCTCGGCCAGGCCGAAGCTGGCGGTGAACCGTATGCTGCGCCCGCCGCCGATGGCGACAGACATCGCCTCCATATCCTGGCGCAGGCGTTCCACCACGGCATAGCCGTCCGAGAGGGTGGCGTCCTTCAGCAGGATCAGGATTTCCTCACCGCCCAGACGGAAGGCTTCGTCGAACGAGCGGATGCCCTGGTTGACCGCCCCGGACGCGGCCATCAGCACGCGGTCGCCGGCCTCATGGCCATAGCTGTCATTGACCGACTTGAACTTGTCCAAATCGCACAACGCGATGCAGAAGGGCCGGCCGGTGCGGCGGTAGCGGTTGACCTCGCGCTCCATCTCCTCGCGCAGGCCGGTGCGGTTGCGCAAGCCCGTCAGCGGATCGATGCCGCTGCCGGCCACGCTGAACGCCCGCTCGATGCGGCGCAACAGCACCATGAACTCATCGAACTTCTCGATCACCGCCTCGTAGGCCGGCAGGGTGGGCGGCTGCCCATCGTTCGCCCGCATGTGCACCAGCCGGGCCATGCGGTGCATCTGGTCGTGCAGGGCAATCAGGCGGTCGATGGCCGGCTGGTCCGCCAACTCGCTGCCGGACGCCCCCCGCACCCAGGCGGGAAACGCGGTGGGTATCGGCAGGACGACCCCGTCGCCGTGGTTGAAGAACGCCGCGCGATGCCACTGGCCGATCCACCGAAGATGCTCGTCCACCACGCCGGCCAAACCGGCGGCGGAAGGCAAAGGGGACACATTCATCGCGGGAAGACGATCCTGATGACGAGGCCAGGTACCGCGCGGAAGGCGGGCGGGGTCCCGGCCGGACAAGGGCTATTCATGTACTTTAGGTCATTCACCTGCGGTTTGCACCGCCCTTGGCACAATTCCGAGGGATAGGGTGCGGCCCATCGCCCCACCTTCGGATTAGCCCAGCCGGTGATACCCCCCCGGATCGGCGTTTCATTGCCCCAGCGCCGTCAGCCGGCCTTCCAGTTCCTTGCGATCCTCCCCTTCCGGCAGCAGCGGCAGCAGACGCCCCCACAGCTCCCGAGCTTCCGCCTTGCGGCCGCCTTCCGCCGCGTCCAGGCCCAGATACCACAGGGCCTGGGGGTTGCCGGGATTGTCCTTCAGCACCACCCGCAGCGCCGTGAAGAAGGCCGGGGGCGGGTGGCCGCCATCGGCCGGCAGCAGCGCGCGGGCATAGGCCAGGTTGGTCTGGGCATCGTCCGGGGCCGCGGCCACGGCCTTGGCCCAGGCCTCGCGCGCCAAGGCCACGTCGCCCGTCACCTCATAGGCCTGGGCCAGGCGGCGCCAGCCTTCCGGGCTCCCCGGTTCCTTTTCCGCCGCCGCCCGCAGTTGGCCCAGCAGCGACTTCACCGTGGCCGCCCTCTGCTCCGGCGTCAGGCTGGCGGGATCGGGCAGGCCGGAGGGTACGGCCCCCGCGCCCGGGACAACCGGGGCGGTGGCTTTGCCGCCAAGGCGCTGGACGTTGGCCTCGGCCTCCGCCGCCTTGTCGTTTTCGCCCAGCACGCGATAGGCGCGGGCCAGCCGCGTCCAGCCTTCCGCGTCGTTGGGCTGGTCCTTCAGGCGGGTGGCCAGGCGATCGACCATGCTCCGGATCATGGCGGCGCGGTCGCCGCCGGACATGGTGGCGGCCGCCGCCATGTCATCGGCGGTGGGTCCGGGCGCCGCGCTGGCCGAGGATGGGGTTGCAGGCGGGGCCGAGGGTGGAAGCGGCTGCGGCGTCACGGCCGCCGGGTCCAGCCCGGCCTCCGTCGCCGTCTCGCCCAACTGCCCGCGCAGGAAGGGCACCCAGGGCGCATCCGCCGGGCTTTCCGCCAGCAAGGCCGACCAGCGGCTGACGGCGCCCTTCAAGTCGCCCGCCTGGCGCGTGGCCAGGCCGTCATAGTAGCGGGCGCGGGGTTCCTTGGGGTTCAGGGCCAGCGCCTTGGCCAGCGCCGCCTTGGCCTCCACCCCCACCACGCCGTCGGCTGCCAGCACCAGCGCCTCGGCGCGGGAAGCCTGGATATTGGCGTCATCCGGCGACAACGCCACCGCCTGGGCCCAGGAGGCCGCCGCTTGGTCGTTCCGGTTCATCATGCCCTGGGCGGTGGCCAGCGCCTTCCATGCCTCCAGGTCTTTCGGGTTGGCCGTCACCCGGGCCTGCAGGGTGCGCAACACCGCCTGGGCCTGGGCGCCGCCGCCCTGGTCGGTGCGGCCGGCGGCCGGCTGGCCGGGCAGGTCGGGACTGCCCAAGCGCAGGTAGATGCCCATGGCCAGCAGGGGCACCAGGGCCATCAGGGCGGTCGCCAGCTTGCGCGACGGCTTCACCGTCGGGGCCGGCTCCGTCCCGGCCGCGTGGGTCCGGGCCGCCTCGACACGCCCGTGGGCCGCCAGCAGGCGCCGGCTGACCTCCGTCCGCGCGGCGGCTGCCTGGTCGTCGGTCAGCAGGCCGCGGGCGACGTCGCGCTCGATCTCCGCCAGTTGGTCCTTGTAGATATCGACCTCGGGCGTGCCCTCGGCCTCCACGCCCCCGGCGCGCGACACCATCAGCGGGCGCAGCAGCAGCAGCAGCACGCCCGCCGTCAGCAGGGCGGCGGCGATCCAGAACGCCATCATGGCCGCCCCTTCCCTTCATCCCCGTCACGCATCAGCACGGCCAACTGGGCCTTCTCCTCCGCCGTCAAGGGCGCCGTCAGGGGCGCCGCCGCGTCCGCCCCGCCCCGGCGCCCGCGCCACAGCAGGATGGCGCCCCCCGCCAGCAGCAGGGCGAAGGGCCCGAACCACAACAGATATGTGGCCGGCCGCACCGGGGGGCGCAGCAGGACATAGTCGCCATAGCGGTCGGTCAGGAAGGCCACGGCCTGGGCGTCGCTGTCGCCCTTCACCAGCCGCTCGCGCAGCAGCAGCCGCAGGTCGCGGGCCAGCGGCGCGTCGCTGTCGTCGATGGACTGGTTCTGGCAGACCAGGCAGCGCAGGTCTTTGGAGAGGCCGCGCGCCCGCGCCTCCAGCGCTGGGTCGGGCAGCATCTCGTCCGGCTGCACCGCATGGGCCATCGGGCCCGACAGCAGCAGGACCGCCAAAGCCACCCCGGAAAGCACCCGCCTCATTTCGACAACTCGTTGATCAGGGGCAGGATGCGGGTTTGCAAATCCTGCGGTGTGATGGGCCCCACCTGGCGGTAGCGGATGCGGCCCTGCCGGTCGATGACATAGGTCTCCGGCACGCCGTAGACGCCGAAATCGATGGCGGTGCGGCCCGACTGGTCCATGGCGACGGCGGCATAGGGGTTACCGTCGCGCGCCAGGATGGCCTGGCCGTCGGCCGCCTTGTCCTTGTAGTCGATGCCGCGGATGTCCACCCCCTGCCCCGCCAAGCGCATCAGGATGGGATGCTCGGCGCGGCAGGGCGCGCACCAGCTGGCCCAGAAGTTCACCAGGCGGACCTTGCCGTCCGCCAACCCCGTGGACGCCACCCCCGGCTGCCCCTCCACCAAGGGCGGCAGGTCGAAGGCCGGCACCGGCTTGTCGATCATCACGGAGGGCAGGCGGTCGGGCGTATCGCCCCGGTCGATCTGCTTCAGGCGGACGGCGAACCAGCCGGCCAGGCCCAGGAACAGCACCAGGGGGATCAGGAACATCAGGCGGCGCATGCGGGAGGACCTATTCGGCGGAGACGGCGACGGCGCGGGGTGCCGCGCGCTTCAGCGGCACGCCCACGCGCAGGCGGCGGTCGGACAGGCTGACCAGCCCGCCGGCCATCATCAGGAGGGAGCCCACCCAGATCCACGGCACCAGCGGGTGGCGATAGAAGCGGGTGTTGTAGCCGGTGCCGTCCGGCGCCGGCTCGCCCACCACGGCGTAGAGGTCGCTGAAGAAATTGGTGTGGATGGCGGCCCCCGTCGTCGTCATGCGGGTGACGGGGTAGAAGCGCTGTTCCGGCGCCAGCGTGGCCACGAAGTCGCCGTGGCGGGTGACAGTGAGCAGGGCACGGCGGGCGGTGTAGTTGGGGCCCGGCGCCTCCGTCACGCTATCCAGGCGGAAGCTGTAGCCCGCCATCTCGACCGACTGGCCGACATGCAGCACCTGGATGGCCTCCGCCGTCCAGGCCGACGTGCCGACCATGCCGGCCACGGCGACACCCAGGCCGGCATGGGCCAGGGCCGTGCCCCAGGCGCCACGCGGCAGATGGCGGGCGCGGCTGAGGCTGTCGCCCAGGGGGATGCGGAACAGGCGCACACGCTCCGCCACGTCGCTGACGGCGCCGGCGATGGCCCAGCCGGCCAGGCCCAGGGCCAGGATGGCCAGGACGGGCTTGGTGCCCGCCAGCCACAGCCCGGCCAGCGCGGCGACGACGCCCACCAGGGCCGCGACCTTCAGCCGCCCCAGCACGCCGGCCAGGTCCGCCCGCTTCCACGACAGCATCGGCCCCAAGGCCATCACCGCCACCACCGGCACCATCAGGGGCACGAAGGTGGCGTTGAAGAAGGGCGGGCCGATGGAGATCTTGCCGCCGCCGACGGCGTCCAGGAACAGCGGGTAGAGCGTGCCCAGGAAGACGGTGGCGCAGGCGGTGGACAACAGCAGGTTGTTCAGCACCAGCCCGCCCTCGCGGCTGATGGGCGCGAACAGGCCGCCAGCCTTCAGGATGGGCGCCCGCAGGGCATAGAGCAGCAGGCCGCCGCCGGTGGCCACCACCAGCAGCGCCAGGATGAAGACGCCGCGCGCCGGGTCCGACGCGAAGGCGTGGACGGAGGTGAGAACGCCCGAGCGCACCAGGAAGGTGCCCATCAGGGACAAGGTGAAGGTGACGATGGCCAGCAGGATGGTCCAGCTTTTCAGCGTGTCGCGCTTTTCCACCACGATGGCGGAGTGCAGCAGCGCCGTGCCGGCCAGCCAGGGCATGAGGCTGGCGTTTTCCACCGGGTCCCAGAACCACCAGCCACCCCAGCCCAGGGTGTAGTAGGACCACCAGGATCCCATGGCGATGCCCAGCGTCAGCGACGACCAGGCGATCAGCGTCCAGGGCCGCACCCAGCGGGCCCAGGCGGCGTCCACCCTGCCCTCCAGCAAGGCGCCGGCGGCGAAGGAGAAGCAGAGGGAGAAGCCGACATAACCCAGGTAGAGGAAAGGCGGATGGAAGGCCAGGCCGGGGTCCTGCAGCAGCGGATTCAGGTCGTGGCCGTTCAGCGGCGCCGGACTCACTCGCGTGAAGGGGTTGCTGGTGGCCACCATGAACCACAGGAAGCCCACGCCGATCATGCCCTGCACCGCCAGCACCCGGGCCCGCAGGCTGGCCGGCAGGTTGGTGCCCAAGGCGGCGACCAGGGCGCCGAACAGGGCCAGGATCAGCACCCACAGGACCAGCGAGCCCTCATGGTTGCCCCAGACGCCGGCCACCTTGTAGAGCATGGGCTTGTCGGTGTGGCTGTTCTCCACCACGTTCAGGACGCTGAAGTCCGACACCACATGGGCATAGGTCAGGGCGCCGAAGGCCAGCGCCAGGGCGGCGAACTGGCAGTAGGCCGCCGTGCGCCCCACCTCCATCAACGCGCGGTCACCCCGCGCGGCCCCCCATAGCGGCACCACCGACTGCACCAGGGCCACGACCAGCGCCAGCACCAGCGCGTAGTGTCCAAGCTCGGGAATCATGGGCGTTCTATCCGCAGGGGGTCAGGGATTGGTGCGCAAGGTGGAGGTCTGATGCTCCTCCCCCGCCGCGACAGGGGCGCCGGTCGGCGCCGCGTCACCCGGCTTTCCCGGATGGCCGGCGCGCTTCAGGGCGTCGGCGACGTCAGGCGGCATGTACTTCTCGTCATGCTTGGCCAGCAATTCGGTCGCCGTGAACACGCCATCGGGGCCCAGCTTGCCCTCCGCCACCACGCCCTGCCCCTCGCGGAACAGGTCCGGCAGGATGCCGGTGTAGGTCACGGGCAAGGACTTGGCGGTGTCGGTCACCTGGAAGGTGACGGTCAGTCCGCCGGCGTCGCGCTTCAGGCTGCCGGTTTCCACCAGGCCGCCGATGCGCACCGTGCGTCCACCCGGTGGCTTGGCCGCCAGGTCGGAGGGGCTGTAGAAGAAGACGATGTTGTCGCGGAACGCCGACAGGGTCAGCGCGGTGGCGGTGCCCAGGCCCAGCAGGGCCAGCGCCAGGATCATCATACGGCGGCGTTTGCGAGTCATGGCGCCGTCTCCGCCGCCGGGGTTCCCGTGGGGGCGGTCGCCTTGGGTTCCCGCTTGCGCCGGGGCTTGGCCGCCTCCAGCGTCGCCAGCGTGCGTTCCACCCGGCGCAGACCGCTGAGGCTCAGCACCAGCAGGCCCACCAGGATCAGCGCCGCCGCCCCGTAGGATGACCAGACATAGGCGGCGTATCCGCCCATCGACAGGAACCCGTCCATCACACTCTCAACCGAAATCTGCCTCAACCGCAGTCTGCGCCCCTGAAGGCGCGGGAAGCGGCGTGATCGCCACGCTATCACGCCACGGGCATGACCGAAGCCGGTCTTCTTGTCCCAACCCCAGATCCGGCCCCTTATCCCGTCTGGCCCAGGCGCAGGGTCTGCACCCGGCGGGCCGCCAGGCCGGCGCGGATGCGCAGGATGACGACGGCGACGAAATAGCTCTGGAAGGCCAGGGCCAGCAGCAACAGGGGCCACAGCATGCTGGCGGCGATGGTGGGCCCGCCCAGGCGGAAGACGCTGGCCGGCTGGTGCAGGGTGTTCCACCACTCCACCGAGAACTTGATGATGGGCACGTTCACCGCCCCGACCAGCAGCAGGATGTTGCCGGCCTTGGCGCCGCGCGCCGGGTCGTCGAAGGCGTCCACCAGGGCCATGTAGCCCAGGTACAGGAAGAACAGCACCAGCACGCTGGTCAGCCGCGCGTCCCACACCCACCATGTGCCCCACATCGGCGCCCCCCAGAGGGAACCGGTCAGCAGGCACAGGGCGGTGAAGCCGGCGCCCAGCGGGGCGGCGGCCTTGGCGTAGACCTCGGCCAGCGGGTGCTTCCACACCAGGGCCGCCGCCGCCGCCAGGGCCATGGTGCTGTAGGTGAACATGCTCATCCACGCGGCGGGCACGTGGATGTACATGATCCGCACGGTGTCGCCCTGCTGGTAGTCCGGCGGCGACGCGATCAGGCCCAGATAGAGCCCGGCGGCGAAACACACCGCCGACAGACCGGCAGCCCACGGCAGCACGGCGTTGGCGATCTTGAGGAAGCGGGCGGGGTTGGCGAAACGATGCATGGCACCCGTTATGTATCACGCCACCTAGCCTTTGCCATCGGCATACACTGTAAATTGATATGGATCAGGCCCAATGATGCACCGGGCAAATCGTGCCCACACCCACATCAAGGCAGGCGCAATGACCGCATCATTTCCAGGGCCGTGGCTTCCCACCCGGGCTTGATGCCCTCGTCGCGCCAATAGGTCAGGACGGTCTGGAATGACCACCCCCTGATGGCGCAGAGGAGAATGATGCTGTCCTGGAAAGTCCGGGGACCGATCTCCACCCGCACCGCGAGTCGCTCTATGTCGCCGCAGGCATCGGGGGCGCCCGCCTCTCGGGGGATGACGGTATCTCCCATCATCTCATCCCAGCTGACTCCGTCCTTATAGTCAGATCGTGGATTCCCCGGCACTGGGGGATGCAGTTCCCCCAGTGTGATCTCGGCCTCGCCATGGGCGATCACCACCGCTTCCAACCGTTCATGCGTGCTGGTCAGGAACAGGTCTTTGCCTTCCTCGTTCCAGCGTACCCAATCACCCGGATAGCGCGCCTGGAATCCGGCGGCGTTGAGGTAGGTCTTCCATCCGGTGGTCGACATGACGGCATTGGGCACGGCGGTCGCGGGTGCCGCCTGCAGGAAACCCGCGATCAGCACAGCCGACAGGACGGGCCGACTATTCATGCGCCGCCCGCAGCGCCGCTGCGATGGCCAGCGGGGCCAGGACCAGGGCGCCGCACAGCAGGCCGCCCAGCAGCAGCAGATGGGGCCGGGGCGACAGGCCGGACAGGCCGGCGTCCAGCCCAGCGGCGGCGAAGATCAGCACGGGGATGTAGAGGGGCAGCACCAGCAGGGGCAACAACACCCCGCTACGCCGCGCCCCCAAGGTCAGGGCCGCGCCCACGGCGCCGATCAGACTCAGCAGCGGCGTGGCCAGGGCCAGCGTGCCGACCAGCAAGCCCAGTTGCTCCACGGGCATGCGCAGCAGCAGGGCCAGCAGGGGCGCCACCAGCAGCAGGGGCACGCCCGTCACCAGCCAATGCGCCGCCACCTTGGCCACGGCCACCCCCTCCGCCGGCAGGGGCGACAGCAGCAGCAGTTCCAGGCTGCCGTCCTCGAAATCCCCCTGGAACAGCCGCTCCATGGACAGCAGCGCCGCCAGCAAGGCCGCGATCAGGATCACGCCGGGGGCGATGCGGGTCAGCACGTTGGGCTCCGGCCCCACGCCGAAGGGGAACAGGACCACGCACAGCACGAAGAACATCAGCGCGGCGGTGGCGTCGCTGCCCTGGCGGAACACCAAGCGCAGGTCGCGCAGGATCAGGCGCAGCATCAGGCGGCGTCCTCCGCGACGTCGCCATCGTCCTCATCCCCCCGTGGCGCGAAGGCGGCCAGGTCCAGCACGGCGCCATCCGGGGTCGCGAGATCGATATGGGTGGACAGGACCACCCGCCCGCCCCCCGCCCGGTGGTGGGCGATGGCCCCCTCCAGCAGGGCGACGGACGCCCGGTCCAGGCCCACGGTGGGTTCGTCCAGCAACCACAGCGGCGCCGGGGCCGCCACCAGCCGGGCCAGTGACAGGCGCCGACGCTGGCCCGCCGACAGGAAGCGGCCGGGCACGTCGGCGATGGTATCAATGGCGAAGGCGGCCAGCGCCCGGTCGACCGCCGCCCGGTCGGCGACTCCACGCACCCCCGCCCAGAAGGACAGGATCTCCCGGCAGGTGAAGCTGGCCTTGACCGCGTCCAGATGACCGACATAGTGCAGGCGGGCGCGATGCGCCTCCGGGTCCTGGGCCAGGGCGACACCGTCCCAGGCGATGGTGCCGCGCAAGGGCTTCAGCAAAGCCGCCATCAGGCGCAGCAACGTGGACTTGCCGCTGCCGTTGGGGCCCACCAGGGTCAGGCAGCCGCCGGGGGCGAGGGTGAAGTCCAGGTCCTGGAACACCAGGCGCCCGCCGCGCAGGCACAGCAGGTCACGGCCGGTGAAATGGGGGGGAGACGTCATGGGACAAGGGGCCGCGATGGGATGCCGGGATCGGTCGGGGAGCCAACTATAGGCTGGCGGCGCCATGACGACAAAGCGCTGGATCAAAAGCGGAAAGCGCAAAAAAAGAAAACGGCCACCGCGGGGGGCAGGTGCGGTGGCCGTTTGGTAGACCAGCCGGGGCAGGCTGGAGAGGACACCTCCGGTAGGCCGGTCGGGGGAGACCGGGCGGGAGTGCTTCCGACCCCGGCAGGGGGTCACGTCGCGTCGTCCTCTATGCGCATAAGGCCATCGCGACATGGCCAATTTGGGCCGCAAAAGTGGCGAAATTGAGATTTGTGGCCTTGTCCCCGCACCCGGCTGAAACCCTCGGGGCGCCACGTGAAAAACGGCCCGGCTGGGCCCGCCGTGGCGTGTTTGCGCCATGGCGCCGCAGGGGCGTTTTCCCCCTGAAAAAAACGCTGGGCAACCCCGGATTTCCATCTTATATAGCCCTCAGTCGCAGCGCACGTGCCTATGGCCCCGGGGCGGAATGGTTCCCCCCATGGGTTATGCAACGACGTAACGCGTATCCTCGTCCGTCCCTTAAGCAAGGCGGCGATTGGAGGCTACGATGGTTGATGTTGTTGTCGGTGGGCACGCGCCCGCCTTTCCCCGATCCGCCGCCCGCGCCCTGAATGGGGAACAGATGGGCCATGATCAGGCGGTCTGTAGCCAGACCGGGCCGGTGGTTTGCGCGCTGCTGGCGCCACCTGGGCATATCTCCAGTATCTGAACCGTTTGGGCCGGCCGCTCCACTGGCACGCTTGAACGGACCCGGGCCATCGCCCGGCTGATCCCCCATTCCCGATCCATCCCCTGATATGCCTTTTGGCCTCGGAGTCATCGATGACCGAGAAGATCGCTCGTTTTTTCGCTGAAAACACGCCCGCCACCCCCTGCCTGGTGGTCGACCTGGACGTTGTGGCCAACAATTACGCCAACCTGCACGACGCCCTGCCCGAGGCCCGCATCTTCTACGCCGTGAAGGCCAATCCGGCGCCGGAGATTCTGAAGCTGCTGGTCGGGCAGGGGTCCTGCTTCGACACCGCCAGCGTGCCCGAAATCCAGTACTGCCTGGACGCCGGCGCCACCGCCGACCGCATCAGCTTCGGCAACACCATCAAGAAGGCGTCGGACATCGCCCGGGCCCACGCCCTGGGCATCAGCCTGTTCGCCTTCGACAGCCTGGAAGAGCTGGAGAAGATCGCGGAGCATGCCCCCGGCGCCCGCGTCTTCTGCCGCATCCTGACCTCCGGCGAGGGCGCCGATTGGCCCCTGTCGCGCAAGTTCGGCTGTGAGCCGGAAATGGCGACGGAACTGCTGCTGGCCGCCTCCACCATGAACGTCGTGCCCTACGGCGTCTCCTTCCATGTCGGGTCGCAGCAACGCGACCTGACCCAGTGGGACAAGGCCCTGGCGCAAACCGCCGAGATCTTCCACAACCTGGAAGAAAAGGGCGTGATGCTGCGCATGGTGAACCTGGGCGGCGGCTTCGCCACCCGGTACCTGAAGGACATCCCCAGCGAGGGTGAGTATGGCAACGCCATCGAGGCGTCGCTGCGCAAGCACTTCGGCAACCGCCTGCCCGAAACCATCATCGAGCCCGGCCGCAGCATGGTGGGCAACGCTGGAATCATCCGCTCGGAAGTGGTGCTGATCTCGCGCAAGTCCCACCGGGACGACCGCCGCTGGGTCTACCTGGACATCGGCAAGTTCGGCGGCCTGGCCGAGACCATGGACGAGGCCATCAAGTACAAGATCCAGACGCCCCACGACGACAGCCCGGCCGAACCCGTCATCCTGGCCGGCCCCACCTGCGACAGCGCCGACGTGCTGTACGAGAAGACGGACTACCGTCTGCCGGTGGACCTGCGCATCGGCGACAAGATCGACATCCTGGCGACCGGCGCCTACACCACCACCTACTCGGCGGTGAACTTCAACGGCTTCTCACCGTTGGCCTCTTACTACATCTGAGGGTCGGGAGACCCGGTCCGTCGCGCCAAGCGGCGGGGGAAAGGCCCGGAAGCCCAGCGCTTCCGGGCCTTTTCATTTTTGTCTTCCTTCAATCGCCGGCCGTGTCGCCCGACGCGGCGGCCCGGACGCCAGCGGTCGGGGTGGCGCGGGCGTCGTCCCCCATGCCGCCGGTCAGCAGGCGCTGGCTGGGCAGAACCAGCGAGACGGTGGTTCCCTCCCCCAGTTGGGAAACGATATCGAGCCGGCCGCCGTGCAGCTCCGCCAGCCCCTTGGACAGGGACAGGCCCAGCCCGGTGCCCTGGGTGGTACGGGCATAGACATTGTCGATCTGCTGGAAGGGCACAAAGACCTTGGCCAGATCCTCCGCCGCGATGCCGATGCCGGTGTCGGCGACGGCGATGACCAACTGCGCCTCGGGGTTGATGGTGGCGGTCAGCGTCACGGTGCCGCCGGCATCGGTGAACTTCACGGCGTTGGACAGCAGGTTCAGCAGGATCTGCTTGATCTTCACATCGTCGGCCAGCAGGGGCGGCAGGCCCGGCGCCATGGCGATCACCAGGTCGATACGCTTCTCCATGGCGCGCGCGCGGGCGATACGCTCACACCCCGCCACCAGGGTCGCCACGTCGCACACCCGTTCCCGCAGGTCGACCTTGCCCGCCTCCATCTTCGAGACGTCGAGGATGTCGTTGATGATGGCCAGCAGGTGGCGACCGCTGGCCACGATGTCCGCGGCGTAGCCGGTGTTGGTCGCCTGCTCCGGCACGCGGCGCAGATCATTCTCCAGCACCTCGGCGAAACCGATGATGGCGTTCAGGGGCGTGCGCAGTTCATGGCTCATGTTGGCCAGGAACTCCGTCTTGGTGCGGTTGCCCAGTTCGGCCGCCGCCTTGGCCCGTTCCACATCCTCCGCCGCGCGTTCGGCGGAGATGGCAACGGTGGCCAGGCGGCTGGCCCGGCGGGCCAGGTCCAGCATCCAGCCCTCGGGCGAGCGGGGCGTGCGGAAATAGACGGCGAAAGCGCCCAGCGGATTGCCATCGCCGGCCATGATGGGCAGGGACCAGCAGGCGGCGAGGCCGGCGGCGGCAGCCACCTCGCGATAGTCATGCCACAGCGGGTCATTGGCGATGTCGGTGACGATCACCGGCTCCCGCCGCAGGATGGCCGTGCCGCAGGAGCCGGCGGCCGGCCCCACCGCCAATCCGTCGATGGCGCGGACATAGGCGGCCGGGAGGCTGGGGGCCGCCCCGGTGCGGATGGTGCGCCCCTCGGCATCGGCCAGCACGATGGAGCACAGCCCCCCCTCAAGCTCGGCCTCCATGCCTGAGCAGAGGGCTGACAACACGGCGGACAAGGGGGCCCGACCGGCGGTCATGCCCAGCACCTGCCGCTCCACCGTCAGCAGCCGTTCCGCCCGCTCGCGCCGCTGGGTCTCACGCTCGATACGCCGGGCGTGAGACCAATAGAGCGCCAGGGCCGCATGCAGTTCCGCCACCGCCCGGTCACCACCCAGGCCGGGCGTCAGCGTCGGCGCCTGCGTCGTCTGGCCCTCCGCCAGGTCGCGCATCAGCCGGGCGGTGCGCGACACCGCCCGGAAAAGGCCCTGGCGCAGACCGACCAGGACGGCGAGGGTGACCAGGGCGGCGGCCACCAGGGGCACCCCGGCCTTGGCCGCGGCCCAGCCCGGATTGGCAACCGGCGCCGCCGCCCAGCGGGCCAGCGCCCGGTCGGCCACGGCACCGATGGCGCTCAAAGCCCCCAGCGCGGTCTCCACCTGGTCCGGCGCGGCCGGGGGACGGGACGCCGACAGGACGGTGACGACGCCCGCCACCGCCTCGGCCAGGCCGTCATCAGGGCGCGGGACGCCGGCGGACCAGTCCAGGAGGGACGGTGGCGGGCCGGCGGGTGCCCCGACCAGCACGTCCGCCCAGGCGATGTCGGCGTCGCGACGCGCGGTCAGCGCCTCCACCGCCAGGGCGGCGTCACCGCTGGGCAGGACCGCCGCGGCGGACAGCACGACCGCCAGGGCAACGCGGCTTTCCGCCGTGGCCAGCGCCCGCTCCGCCGCCAGCCAGTTGCGCTGCAAAGCTGGGTCACGGCCGTCCTGGGCCTGGTGCGAAGCCTGATCCACGGCCCGGCGCAGCCCCGCCAGGTGCTGGCGCAGCCCTGCCAAGGTCTGGATGCCGATGGCCAGGCCAGGCGTTGAAGCGGACACAGGCGATAGGGCGGCCAGCGCCACGTCCAGAGACCGGTCCGCCTGTTGCCGCTTCTGCGCCAGCGCCTCCGTGGCCGGCGCGGCGAGGGGGAGGCCCTCCAGAGCCAGGAGAGAGACGGTCCATTGCGCCGTCTGGGCATCCTCGGCCGCGATCAGCGCCCGGGCGGCCACCACCTGGGCCCGTGCCGCCTGGGCGCCCTGGGTATGGGTCCAGGCCGCGCGCATGTCCGCGACCGCCATGCCCAGCTGCAGCAACGCCAGGCACAAAAGGGCGCCGATCACCGATTGGCGCATGGCCCCCATCCAACCCGTCTTAGCCCAAAGCAGCTCATTGGCGAAATGATCCCGCGGCGCACAGCTTGCAGTGGGACACAGTATGCGACGGCAAAGGCCGGGTGCAAATGTCCAGGGGGGTGGGGTGCGCCCTTGACGCGGCGAAATTTCGAAAGCGCCGGCGCGATGGCGGAATAGGTGAATCCCCAAGGTGCCGCCCTTGACCATGCCCCCCATCGTCTATACCTGACGCAAGGCTGACGCGGACGCCAAACGGGCGCCGGCACAGTTGTTCTTTTGCCGCTCGAGTTTCCCTTTGACAGCTTCCCCCGCCCCTTCCGACAGCGAGGCCGCAGCGGCCGAGGCCCCCCCACCCGAGGCCGGCGTCGCGGCGAGGGCGGGCGACGATGGGCAATTCGACGATTCCGACCGCGACGCGCTGCACATCCTGCCGCTGGGCATGATTCCCGTCCAGACGCCCGGGCTGAAGCGGGCGCGGCTGATCAAGAACGCCCGGCTGGAAACGGTGGTGGAGGTGTTCAAGGACCGCGCGGCCGGCAGCGGCCAGGTCAACCCGGAACATCTGGCCAGCATGTACCCGTCGCACGGCAAGGAAATGCGCACCGACATGGCGCAGATCCACCGCCTGACCCAACTGAACAGCTATGACGTCTACAGCCTGCGCATCGAGCTGCGCCGCCTGGGCATCCCGGTGGAGGATGTCAATTACCTGCGCCTGTCGGCCAGCAAGCGGCTGGAGCTGACGACCTATATGCGGGACTTCACCCTGCCCCTGATCCAGCAGGTCTATGGCTCGGAACAGCGCCCCATCAACGACATCGCCGAGCTGTTCGCCCTGTTGGCCAACCCCGACCGGGAAGAGGCGCTGCGCAACCTGACCCTGCTGTCACAGAAGCTGAACGTGCAGTTGCAGGACATCCCCAGCTTCCTGGAGGAATATGGCGACGTCTTCCTGTCGCTGGCCTATTTCCGCAGCTGCCTGGACGGGTTGGTGCCGGAGGTGCAGCGCTTCATGGGCTGGGTGAGCGAGGCCACCAAGAGCGAGATGGTCACCCGCGACCGCCTGATGATGAAGATGATCGGCGATGTCATGCGCATGCTGACGGGCATCACCACCTCCATCACCGGGCGGTTCGAGGCCTTCGACCGGCGCAGCAAGGATTTCTGGCACGATATCAACGCCGACAGCTTCCGGTCGGTCCGCGCCCAGATCAGCGCCCACCATGTCACCATCGGCGGCGTGCTGTGCGGGCTGGCGGTCAAGATGGCGCTGTGGAAGGCCCGCTTCCCCCACGGCGGCGGCGGCCCGATGAAGCGGGTGGAATTCGTGCGGTCGGAGATCCTGCCCGGCCTGGACCACATCAACCGCATCGAGAAGTCCGCCGCCGGCACCCGGTAGGGCCAATGGGAGGGAGCGTCTGATCAAACGCCCCCCCCCCGGTCAAACCCCCAGCGCGTGCTCCAGCAGGAACAGCCCGCTTTTCAGCAGGGCCAGCAGCACGCCCCAGACCACGGTCACGGCCGCCACCGCCGTGCCCAGGCCCAGCAGCACCCAGACACCGTCCCGTTCCAACACCCCCAGGGCCACCAGGCAGATGGCCAGGGCCGGCAGCATGTTGCCCAGGGGGATGGGCAGGAACAGGATCAGCGCCAGCAGGAAGCACAGCGCGCCCACCGCGTTCTCGGCCGGGGGGCGGGTCAGCGCGCCCAGGCGCGGCTTCAGCATGCGTTCCGCCTTGGCCAGCCAGGGTGCCACCTTGGCCATCAGGGCGGCGAAATCCTTGCGCGCCAGCGAGCGGCCGGCGATGAAGCGCGGCAACCAGGGCCGGCGGCCCAGCGCCAGCTGCGCCGTCAGGAACACCAGCGGCAGGCCCAGCACGGCCGACGTGCCAGGCGGCGTGGGCAGGACGTTGGGCACGGCGAAAACGAAGATCAACGCCCCCACCGCCCGGTCGCTGAGCGCGGTCAACAGGTCGGCGATGGCGACACGCTCCCGCCCCTCGTCCGCCGCGAGCGCCTGGAGGATGTCGGACACCTTGGCGGGCCGGGCCCCATCATGGCCGGGGGAGGCGTCGGCGGCGTGGTGTCCGGACGCGTCCCCATGGGGGCTCCGGATGTGGGGGGCGTCGCCCGCGGTCATGCTGTTCCTCTGATCCGTCCCCAAACCAAGCGCTTGTCCCCAATCGCTTCTCGCCCATGGAGGTGGGGTCGGTGCCGCCCCAGGTCCAGCGATTTTTCCCGGAGGTCTCCCGAACGGGTCCGGTCAATAGGCGGCGAAGGTCTCGCGCATGGCCCGCTCCTCCTGCCGGATGCGGATGGTCAGGGGCACGAGGTAGACGGCCAGGCCGATGGCCAGGGTGTAGTAGGCGTGCAGCGTCAGGGCGAAGCCCACCAGTTCCGGCAGGATGTTCAGGAAGTAATTCGGGTGCCGCACCAGGCGGAAGAGCGGGTGGGCCACCAGTTGGTGGTCGCGGGCGATCAGCAGCTTCACCGTCCACAGCCGCCCCAGCAGCCGCACCACCACCAGCAGCATGACGGCGCCGAAAAGGTAGATGGCGAAGCCAAAGCCGCTGACCGCATCGATGGGCGCGCCGCGCGCCAGCCCCTCCCCCGTCGCCGACAGGTAGAAGGCGATATGGGCGATGGTCAGCGCGAGGGTGTTGCGCGCGCCATGCTCCACCGCCCCGGCGCCACGCAGGGCCTTCTCATGCCGGATGGACACCGCCAGCAGGGCGAAGCGGTAGATGAAGGCGAGAACGACGAACAGGATTAGCGCGGTCACGGCAGCCAGGGCCCCTCAACGGACGGAAACGAAGGCGCATCAATAGCATACGCCCCCACCCCGGCCCATTGCACCGTCGCGGTAGGGCGCGGGGCCAGCCGTAAAAGACTTGCCCCGATAGCGTGAGAAAAGCCTCCTTTTCTCACGCTATCGGTCAAACTCTCTTATTTTATGGGTCAGCTCACAAACCCACCCGGATCAGACGTCCAGGTTGGCGACCTTCAGGGCGTTTTCCTGGATGAAGTCGCGGCGGGGTTCGACGATGTCGCCCATGAGGGTGGAGAACACCTCCTCCGCCTCGTCCGCGTGGTTGACCTTGACCTGCAGCAGGGAGCGGATCTTGGGGTCCAGGGTGGTTTCCCACAGCTGGTCCGGGTTCATCTCGCCCAGGCCCTTGTAGCGCTGGATGGACAGGCCCTGGCGGCCCTGTTCCAGCACCGCGTCCATCAGGCCGGTGGGGCCGACGATGGGGCGGGTGACGCGGCCGCGATAGGTCAGGGTGCTGGTGTCGGTGAACACCGCCTTCAGGAACTCGGCCATGGCGTCCAGGCGCCGGGCCTCCACGCTTTTCAGCACGTCGGCGTCCAGCAGGTGGCGATGGGTGACGCCGCGGCTGGTGCGGAACAGCATCAGCCCGCCCTCGCGCGCCCGTTCACCTTGCCAGGCGCCCACGCCCACGGCGGCGCCGTCGGGTCCCTGGGCCTGGGTCTCGATGCGGTTCAGGCGTTCCGCCACCGTGCGCGCCAGCTCATCGGCCCGGGCCTCGTCGGCCAGCAGGGTCATGGACAGGCCGCCGGCCACGGCCGCCTGTTCCACCACGGCGGCGTTGCCGACCTTGCGGGTCAGGGCCTGCAGCTGGTGGCGGGCCGCGCGCGCCTGCTCCACCACGCCGCGCAACTCCTCGCCAGCGCGCTGGGTCCCGTCAGCCCCCGCCAGGGCCACGTCCTCCAGCCCCTGGCCGATCAGGTAGTCGTCCAGCGCCCGGTCGTCCTTCAGGTAACGCTCCTTCGCCGTGCCGCGCTTCACCCGGTAGAGCGGCGGCTGGGCGATGTAGAGATAGCCGCGGTCGATCAGCTCGGGCATCTGCCGGTAGAAGAAGGTCAGCAGCAGGGTGCGGATGTGCGCGCCGTCGACGTCGGCGTCGGTCATGATGATGACCTTGTGGTAGCGCGCCTTGTCCGCGTTGAACTCCTCCCGCCCGATGCCGGTGCCCAGGGCGGCGATCAGGGTGCCGATCTCGGCCGAGGACAGCATCTTGTCGAAGCGCGCGCGCTCCACGTTCAGGATCTTGCCGCGCAGCGGCAGGATGGCCTGGAACTGGCGGGAGCGGCCCTGCTTGGCGGAACCGCCGGCCGAGTCACCCTCCACCAGGAACAGCTCGCTCAAGGCCGGGTCCCGTTCCTGGCAGTCCGCCAGCTTGCCGGGCAGCGAGGCCATGTCCAGGGCGCCCTTGCGCCGGGTCAGTTCGCGGGCCTTGCGCGCCGCCTCACGGGCGGCGGCGGCCTCGACCACCTTGCCGATGATGCGCTTGGCATCGGCCGGATGTTCCTCCAGCCAGGTCGCCAGCGCCTCGGCCACCACCGCCTCCACCACCGGGCGGACCTCGGAGGAGACCAGCTTATCCTTCGTCTGGCTGGAGAATTTCGGATCCGGAACCTTCACCGACAGCACGCAGGTCAGGCCTTCGCGCATATCGTCACCGGAGAGGGCGACCTTCTCCTTCTTGGCGATGCCGGACTCGTTGGCGTAATTGTTCAGCGTGCGGGTCAGCGCCCCGCGGAAGCCGGCCAGATGGGTGCCGCCGTCGCGCTGCGGGATGTTGTTGGTAAAGCACAGCGTGGTTTCGTGGTAGCTGTCGTTCCACTGCAGCGCCACTTCCACCCCGATGGTGCCGCCCAGGTCGCTGGCCCGTTCCGCCTTCAGGGCGATGGTGGGCTTGTGCAGGGGGGTCTTGGACCGGTCCAGCCACTGCACGAAGGCCTCAAGCCCGCCCTCGTAATGCAGTTCGCAGGATTTGGGCTCCACACCGCGGGCGTCCGTCAGGTACAGGGTGACGCCGGAATTGAGGAAGGCCAGTTCGCGCAGGCGGTGTTCCAGCGTCTGGTAGTCGAACTCGGTCTTGGTGAAGGTGCCCTTGGACGGTAGGAAGGTGACCTCCGTCCCCGAGAAGGGGCGGCCATCGGCCTTCAGCGGCGCGGGGCCGATGTTGGCCAGCGGCGCCTGCGCATCACCATGGGCGAAGCGCATTTCCCACACCCGGCCCTGGCGCCAGATGCGCAGGTCCAGAATCTCCGACAGGGCGTTCACCACCGACACGCCCACGCCGTGCAGGCCGCCCGACACCTTGTAGCTGTTCTGGTCGAACTTACCGCCGGCATGCAGCTGGGTCATGATGACCTCCGCCGCCGACACGCCCTCTTCCACGTGGAGATCCACGGGAATGCCGCGCCCATCGTCGCGCACGGTGCACGAGCCGTCCGGGTTCAGGATGACGTCCACGCGCGTGCAGTAGCCGGCCAACGCCTCATCAATGGCGTTGTCCACCACCTCGTACACCATGTGGTGCAGGCCGGAACCGTCGTCGGTGTCACCGATGTACATGCCGGGACGCTTGCGAACCGCATCAAGGCCTTTCAGCACTTTGATGGAGCTGGCGCCATATTCCTCGGCGGCGGAGTCGGGGGTCGTCAGAGCTTCTTGTGCCATGGATACACTCTACCAGATATCGCGTCGCCCTGGGGCAAAACCGTCATTACGATGGGGGATCGCTGATCCCCATTCCATTGGTGCTAAGGGGCCGAATCCGCCGTTTCCAGCGTGCCGCCGCCGGCCCCGCCCTCCCCCACCCGCACGTGGTTGGCGAGGGCGCCCAGCTCGGCGAAGGTGGCGGCGTCGGTGCCCGTCATCCACGCCTGCGAACCGGTGGCCAGCACCTCCTGGAACAGGGCGCTGCGCCGCGCCGCGTCCAGGTGCGCCGCCACCTCGTCCAGCAGCAGCAGGGGCGGCGCCCCGCCGTCCGCCGCCATCAGCCGGGCGTTGGCCAGCACGATGGCGATCAGCAGCGCCTTCTGCTCCCCGGTGGAGCCCATTTCCGCCGGCATGTCCTTGGCCAGATAGGTCACGGCCAGGTCGGTGCGGTGGGGGCCCACCGTGGTGGTGCCGGCATGCGCGTCAATGCGCCGCGCCTCCGCCAGCGCCCGGCGCAGCGCGTCCTCCGCCTCCAGCGCCGGCCGGTCGGCCAGCCAGCCCTCCACCGTGCCGGACAGCGCCAGGCCCGGGGCGGGGAAGGGCCCCACGCCCCGCCGGCAGGCGGCGGCCAGGCGGGCGGTCACGTCGCGGCGGGCGGCGGCCACGGCGACGCCGCTGGTCGCCATCTGGTCCTCCAGCACCGTCAGCCAGGAGGGATCGCCCCCCTCGCGCAGCAGCCGGATGCGTTCCCGCATGGCCTGCTCGAAGCGACTGAGCCGTCCGGCATGCTCCGGATCGAAGCCGAACACCAGCCGGTCCAGGAAGCGGCGGCGGCCGGCCGCCCCCTCCACGAACAGGCGGTCCATCTGTGGCGTCAGCCAGACGCAGGAGACGTACTGCGCCAACGCCATCTGGCTCTTGGCCGGGCGGCCGTCGATATGCACCACCCGGCGCTCGCTGCCCGGCGCGCCGGCGGGGTCGCGGCCGGTGCCGATCTCCACCGCACCCAGGGGCGTTTCCACCCCCGCCGCCACCGCCCAGCCCGGCGTCTCCCACGCCTCGCCCGGGGCCTGCAGCCGCTCCACATCGCCCAGCTTGGCGCGGCGCAGGCCACGGCCGGGGGCGAGGAAGCTGACGGCCTCCAGCAGGTTGGTCTTGCCGGCCCCATTGGGACCGGTCAGCGCCACCGGACGGCGATCCAGCACCAGGCGCGCCTGGGCGTAGGAGCGGAAGCGGGTGACGGTCAGCCGCGTGACGGCCAGCGCCGCCGGTGGCGCCATCACCAAGGCGGCCACCGGTTCCCCCGTCAGGGGCGGCTCATCTGTGGACATGGCGCCCATCGCGACCAGCAAGCGCTACCGCCGTCCCGGGATCACCCCAGGCCTCAGACACGCATCGGCATCAGGACATAGAGGGCCGAGCCGTCGGCCACGTCGCGCACCACGGTGGGCGACCCGGCGTCGGCCAGGGTGAAGCGCACGCCGTCGCCCTCGATCTGCTGGGTGATGTCCAGCAGGTAGCGGCTGTTGAAGCCGATCTCCAGCGCGGTGTTGTCGTAGCTGACCTCGATCTCCTCGGTCGCGGACCCCGCCTCGGGGCTGGAGGCCGACAGGGTCAGGATGCCCCGGTCCAGGCTGAGCTTCACCGCGCGACTCTTTTCCGTGGAGATGGTGGCGACACGGTCGACAGCGGCGGCGAACTGGCCGGCGTTGACCTCCATCACCTTGTCGTTGCCCGTGGGGATGACGCGCTCATAGTCGGGGAAGGTGCCGTCGATCAGCTTGCTGGTCAGCACGATGCTGTCGAAGGCGAAGCGCACCTTGGTGTCGGACAGCTGCACCTCAATGCGGTCCGCCGCCTCGTCCAGCAGCTTGCGCACCTCGATCACCGTCTTGCGCGGGATGATGACGCCGGGGATGCCGCTGGCGCCGTCCGGCAGCGCCATCTCCACCCGGGCCAGGCGATGGCCGTCGGTGGCCACGGCGCGCAGCACGGGGATCTCGGCGGCACCGTTCTTGGCCTTGGAGGCGTGCAGGTAGATGCCGTTCAGGTAGTAGCGCGTCTCCTCGGTGGAGATGGCGAACTTGGTGCGGTCCACCAGCATCTTCAGGTCGCTGGCCGACAGGGTGAAGCGGTGACCGCTGTCGCCGCCGGCCATCACCGGGAAGTCCTCCACCGGCAGGGCGCCCAGGCGGAACTGCGACCGGCCGGACCGCAGGGTCAGCGTGTCGGCGGTGAAGTCCAGTTCCACCTGGCTGCCGTCCGGCAACTTGCGGGCGATGTCGTACAGGGTGTGGGCGGGGGCGGTGGCGGAACCGGGGCGCGCGATGTCGGCCGGCACGGATTCCACGATCTCCAGATCCATGTCGGTGGCGGTCAGCGCCAGCTCACCGTTTTCCGCCTTCAGCAGGACGTTGGACAGGATCGGAATGGTGTTCCGACGCTCCACCACGCTCTGAACATGACCGAGAGACCGGAGCAACGCCGCGCGTTCGATGGTGATCTTCATGCCGTTCCGCTTGTGCTGACCCGCGGCCCCCTGGGGCGCGGCTGATTGTTTGCCTTAATTCCCCCAAAGCCCCCCCACAGGGCCCGGAAAAAGGGGTGCTCACCATAGCACAAGCCCAGCACCTGGACAGCGTTTTCGACCGATTCCAGGGGGTTTCGGAAGGCCGAGTCGCGACCTGGCCGAAAGGGGTGCGCCGGGGCCGGACGCCCCGGATAAAAAGCCTCAGCCTTCGAGCATCCGGCGCAGCAGCTCCACGTCTTCGGAGAAGGTGGGGTCGGTGGCGCACAGCTCTTCCACCTTGCGCACGGCGTGCATCACGGTGGTGTGGTCGCGGTCGCCGAACTTGCGCCCGATCTCGGGCAGGGAGCGGGAGGTCAGCTGCTTGGAGAGGTACATGGCCACCTGGCGGGGGCGGGCCACGGCGCGGGCGCGGCGGGCGGAACTCATGTCCGCCAGACGGATGTTGTAGTGCTCCGCCACCTTCTTCTGGATTTCCTCGATGGTCACCCGGCGGTTGCTGGCGCGCAGCAGGTCGTGCAGCACTTCCTGGCTGCTTTCCAGGGTGATGGCGCGGCCCACCAGCTCGGCATGCGCCACGATGCGGTTCAGGGCCCCTTCCAGCTCACGCACATTGGACGTGATCTTGTGGGCCAGGAATTCCAGCACCTTCAGCGGAATCTGCACCCGCATCTGCTCGCCCTTGGACTGCAGGATGCCCAGGCGCAGCTCATACGTCGTCGGGTGGATGTCGGCCACCAGCCCCCAGCCGAGGCGGGAGCGCAGACGCTCCTCCATGCCTTCCAGGTCGGACGGGCTCTTGTCGGCGGAGATGATGACCTGGCGGTTCTGGTCCACCAGGGCGTTGAAGGTGTGGAAGAACTCTTCCTGGGTGCTGTCCTTGCCGCTGATGAACTGAACGTCGTCGATCATCAGCACGTCGACGGAGCGGAACTGCTCCTTGAACGCCATCGTGTCCTTGTACCGAAGCGCCCGGATGAACTGGTACATGAACTTTTCCGCCGACAGATAGATCACCCGGCGGGCGGGGTCCTTCTTGCGGATGTGCCAGGCGATGGCGTGCATCAGATGGGTCTTGCCCAGGCCCACGCCACCGTAAAGGAACAGCGGATTGAAGGTCACGGCGTTGGCGTCGGCCACGCGGCGGGCGGCGGCGAAGGCCAGCTCGTTGGGCTTGCCCACCACGAAATTCTCGAAGGTGAAGCGGGGATCCAGCAACGCCGATACGTCGTCGCGCTCCTCGCCCAGGCCATTGCCACCAATGAAGACCGGCAGGGGCGGCGCTTCGGGCGCCCCGGAATACGCGGCGGCGGCCCCGGGCGCCTCATGGGACGGGAACCGGTCGGCGCCCCCCTCGGCAGCGGACCCGAAATCGACGGAGGCGTTGGCCGCACCGCGCGGCGCCGCGTTCAGGCGGCTGCCCCCCGTGGGGGAGCCAAGGGCGGCGGCATCGGTGCGCGGCGGCGCGACGACGATCTCCACCGACTGGACGCCGGGATTCTCCCCCGTCCACAAGGCCCGGATGCGGTCGGCGTAATGGGTGCGGATCCAGTCGCGCATGAAGCGCGTGGGCACGACGATGCGCACCTGGCCGCCGATGAAATCCTCGACGGTCAACGGCTTCAGCCAGCTGCGATACGCGGTTTCACCCACCTCGTCCTTAAGGCGCCCGCTGACACGCGCCCATTGCTGATCCAGAGATGCCTGAACCGACATTCCCGCTTCGCTCCTGCCCCAACGCCTTCCGGACCCGGACAATCAATTTCACGACACAACCGGCCAACGACAGCCGGCCCGACGCCGGATCAAATCGGACCAGAACCTTATGGCGGGACGCCCCATTCACCCCCAGGGACCAAAAGCCCGGGGGCCGGAGTCCGGGTGACGGCATGAGGGCCGATCATAAAGCGGGGGTCGGCCGGACACAGCCGGCATGACGGATAGTGTGGGCTGGAACCCTATCGGGCCCACCCTCACCAACTCCGCCCAAACCTCGCTTCGTCAGCCCCCGCCGCCAGCCCTGTCCCGGCCGGTTCCGTGACCGCCTTTCCTCCCACCGGACTGGCTCATCCCGGGCTTACGGGGCATCGCCCCTGCCCCGTCCGGCACCATTCCGCTGAAATAACAGGCAGACCCAAACCCAGACACGCAAACAAAACCGCGCGTCTTACGGGATTCATTTTAAAGAATCTCCCGCAGACACATGATCTTCTTCAAAGATTCAGAAATCTACCGTCGCCAGAGTGACGTCGAACGCCAAGCGTCGCCATCAATATACATCTGCCATCGGTCTGCGCGGGCGTTACCGCCGCTTTGATTACTTCATCGTGGAGAACGATCCCGCACATCCGCAGATGCTAGTCGGGCCGTCGGGGACTCGCAATAGGCTCGAAAAGGGAACAAACAAAAAAGACCGAATGATGCTCGCGAGCCCCGCCCCAAACCAACCCTTTGGACTATTCTTTAAGAATAAGGGGAGCGTAAACGTAGTAACAGATCGCAGGAAATGAAAGGGCCGCAGTCCCGCCGTTACCCGGCAGGACGCGGCCCTCGCAAACTTCCACGGGGCAAGAGCTGGGACCTCCACCTCGGCCGACAAGCGCTCTTTAAGGGGCGCCTGAAACGGTCGCGGTGGCGGCCGGCTTATCAGCCCAGAGCGTTGATGCGGATGGACAGACGGGAGAGCTTGCGCGACACGGTGTTCCGGTGCAGCACGCCCTTGGAGACGCCGCGCATCAGTTCCGGCTGGGCCTGCTTGTAGGCCTCGGCGGCGGCGGACTTGTCGCCGGCTTCCAGCGCCAGCTCGACCTTCTTCACGAAGGTGCGGATACGGGACACGCGGGCCCGGTTGACTTCGGTACGAACTTCCGTCTGACGGATGCGCTTTTCAGCGGACTTATGATTAGCCATGACAAACCCTTTTCGAACACGACCCTTGCCGTGGAAGGCCGGGCTTATACCCCCTCCCCACGGAACCGTCAAGCGGCACGGCCCTAAAAACGAGACCACACTAGACCAAAATCAGCCGCGCACGCCCCTGCTTTGGGCATCCCCGCCCCCCGGATTCAACGAATCTAAAGCCAGGCGTCCCCGATTCTGTCGCAACACCCCAAGATGATGCGTGTTTTACTTGATATACCTACCGTCCCTTGGGCCTTCGGCGGAGCCGTCTTTCACGCCCTGTCATTGCGGGCGCAGGACGAAGCGCACCATGGTTTCGGCCTGCCGGCCGGCCCCATCCCGAGTCGCCGTGATCTCCAGCCGCTCCCCTTCGCGGGCCCAGCGGCCCGGTCCGGCCGGCCGCCATCCCAGCTGGGGCAGGGTCTGGGTGTAGAAGGCGGTGATGGCGTCGGCGCTGACATCGCCCCGGGCCGCCGACTCGACGATACGACCCTCGGGCTGGTCGAAAACGATGGCGTCATTGGCTGGCGCCGTCAGCCCCGGCATGAGGGGCAGATCCTCCACGCCCGGCACGAACCCTGGTTCCGCCGGCCCCGCCAGGCCGGGAGTGGCGGCCATGAGCAGCAGGGCGGCGGAAAGGACGGCGGCAAGGACAAGGCGCATCGGGTTTCCCGGGATCACACGCGGATCAGCAGGCCTTAGGGTGCCCCAGGGCCCGGTGGCGGGCAACGCCCAAGGCCGCATGCGTCAACGCTGGCGCCGCGCGCAATAGAAGCTGGACCGGCCGGACTGCACCAGCCGACGCACGCCCCCCGTGCGCGCGATATCGCAATCGCAACCGGGGCAGGCCTCCCCCTCCCGGCCATAGACGGCGAAGGAGTGCTGGAAGTAGCCCAGCTCGCCATCCGACTGGACATAGTCGCGCAGGGAGCTGCCACCGGCGGCGATGGCTTCGGTCAAAACGTCGCGGATGGCCGGCACCAGGCGCTGGGCGTCCTTGCCCGCCACGCTGGCGGCGGAGCGTTCCGGGCTGATGCCGGACCGGAACAGCGCCTCGCAGACATAGATGTTGCCCAGGCCGGCTACCACCCGCTGGTCCAGCAGCGCCGCCTTGATGGGCGTCATCTTGCCGGCCAAGCGGGCGGACAGCGTGTCCGCGTCGAACGCGTTGCCCAACGGCTCCGGCCCCAGCTTGGCCAGCAGGGGATGGCTGTCCAGGGCGCCGTCGGCGACAAGATCCATGAGGCCGAAGCGCCGGGGATCGTTGAAGGTGACGACGGCGCCGTCGTCCGTTTCCATGACCACGTGGTCATGGGCGCCCGGCGTGCCCGCCGGCCCCCGGCTGACCACCATGCTGCCGGACATGCCCAGATGGATGAGCAGCGTGTCCTCCCCCCCACCGGACACCCCGTCCAGGCGCACCAGCACGTACTTGGCCCGGCGGCCGATGCTGGCCACGCGCCGGCCCGTCAGGCGCTGGACGAAGCCGGCGGGGAAGGGCTGGCGCAGGTTGGGGCGATGCTGGGCCACGCGCACCAGGGTGCGGCCCTCCATCTTCAGGGCCAGGCCCCGGGCCACGGTTTCGACCTCGGGCAATTCAGGCATGGCGGCGCTTTCAGGCTGACGGGCGGAATGACGGGGATCAGAGGTGGATAAGATGGGCGCCCGCAGGGGTCGCCTGCAACAGCGTGACCACGCCCGCCGTCTCCACCGTCACATCGGACCGCAAGGCCGGCCTGTCCAGGCCCAGGACGCGCCAGCCCATCTCGCAGGCGATGACGCGCACCCCCAGCGGCGTCAGCGACTCGACCAGCTCGGCCAGGGTGGCGACGTTGGTGGCGGCGTACTGGCGTTCCCGCTCCACCGGCGCCGCGCCGTCGTCGGCCGCCTCCAGGCCCGTCCAACCGTCATCCGCCAGCAGGAAGCGCAGCGCCCGGCCGGTGACGAACAGCAGGGTCGGGCGGCCGATGGCCGCCGCCGCCGTGGCCAGGACCAGGGCGTAGTGCACCCGGTCGAAGCCACCAGACTGCAGCACGATGGACAGGGCCACCGGGGAGTGGTCAGGGGCGCTCACGTCGGTGCCCCCGCCGGCGGTGCCGCCTCGCCCGGCAGGGCCGTGATCGTCGGATGCGCGCCGCACAGGGGGCAATCAGGGTCCGGCTTCACCCGCACGGTGCGGAAGCTGGCCGCCAGGGCGTCATAGAGCATGAGGCGGCCCGACAGGCTGTCGCCGATGCCCAGCAGTTCCTTCAGCACCTCCAGCGCCTGCAGCGAGCCTACGGTGCCGGCCAGCGCGCCCAGCACGCCGGCCTCCGAGCATGACGGCACCAGGCCTGGCGGCGGCGGCTCGGGAAAAACACAGCGATAGCACGGGTGGGGGGCGCCCAAATGGGCCTTGAAGGTCGAAATCTGGCCGTCGAAGCGCAGCATGGCCGCCGACACCAGCGTGCGCCCGACCAGATAGCAGGCGTCGTTCAGCAGGAAGCGGGTGGCGAAATTATCCGACCCGTCGGCGACGATGTCATAGGCGGCGATCAGGTCGCGGACATTGCCGGGGCCCAGGCGGGTGCGGTGCACCTCCACCACCACATCGGGGTTGATGGCGCGCAGGCGGGCGGCGGCGCTGTCCACCTTGGCTTGGCCCACTGAGGCCATGTCGTGCACCACCTGCCGCTGCAGGTTGGACAGGTCCACCGTGTCGTCGTCGACGATGCCGATGCGCCCCACCCCGGCCGCGGCCAGGTACAGCAGCAAGGGCGCCCCCAGGCCGCCGGCGCCCACCACCAGCACGGACCCGGCCAGCAGGCGCGCCTGCCCCTCGCCCCCAACCTCCTTCAGGATGATGTGGCGGGAATAGCGCTCGATCTGGGAATCGTTGAAGTCCATGGCGGTGTCTTGAGTTGCCTCAAACGCCGGCGGGGCATCCGCCCCTTGGCTCGTCCTCGCTTTCCGGTCCGCTGACGCTCCCCGGAAAGCTCCGGCGGCCGCAGTCGCGGCCTAGGTGAAATGACAAATGACAGTAGGGGGCCGGCGCTGTGACCGGCCCCCTTGATCCTCAATCCAGGCCGTCGAACAGGCCGGTGGACAGATAGCGTTCGGCGAAGCTGGGCAGGATCACGACGATCTGCTTGCCCTCGTTCTCCGGGCGCTGGCCCAGTTCGATGGCGGCGGCCAGGGCGGCGCCGGAGCTGATGCCGACGGCGACGCCTTCCAGCTTGGCCACCTCGCGCGCCGTTTCGAACGCGCGCTGGTTGGAGATGCGCAGCACCTCATCGATCAGATGGGTGTCCAGGATGTCGGGCACGAAGCCGGCGCCGATCCCCTGGATCTTATGGGGGCCAGGCAGGCCGCCGGACAGGACGGGGCTGTCTTCCGGCTCCACCGCCACCGCCTTGAAGCTGGGCTTGCGTTCCTTGATAACGCTGGCGACACCGGTCAACGTGCCGCCGGTGCCCACGCCGGAAATCAGGAAATCCACGGTGCCGGCGGTGTCGTTCCAGATTTCCTCCGCCGTGGTGCGGCGGTGGATTTCCGGGTTCGCCGGGTTCTTGAACTGCTGCAGGATGTAGGCGTCGCTGGCCTCGGCCGCCAACTCCTCCGCCTTGGCGATGGCGCCCTTCATGCCCTGGGCCGGCGGGGTCAGCACGATCTCCGCGCCCAGCAGCTTCAGCATGCGGCGGCGTTCCACCGACATGCTCTCCGGCATGGTCAGGATCAGGCGGTAGCCCTTGGCCGCCGCCACGAAGGCCAGCGCGATGCCGGTATTGCCCGACGTCGGCTCGATCAGCAGGGTGCGGCCAGGTGAGATGCGGCCATCGGCTTCCGCCGCTTCCACCATGGCCAGGCCGATGCGGTCCTTCACGCTGGACAGCGGATTGAAGAACTCGCACTTGCCGATGATGTCGGCCTTCACGCCGTGGGCCGCCCCCAGGCGCTTCAGGCGCACCAGCGGGGTGGCGCCCACGGTTTCCAGGATGCTGTCGTAAACACGGCCGCGGAAGGTGGCGGTAAGGTCAGCCATGGTGGGCTCCGTTTTCAGTTAGATGCTGAAGTCCAGCTTGTGGGTCGCTTCGCTTTCGATGCCGGCGCGATGGGCGCGCAGGCACAAATCCTCGATGGTGGTCTGATCCAGGCGGCGCATGCAGTCCTCCTGCAATTCGGCCCACAGGGGGCGCACCACCTGGCGGCCCAGCTCCGCCCCCACCGCTTCTTCGATGGGGTCGGTCGCCTGTTCCAGGGCGCGGACGATGCGCACGATCTCGCCCACCGTGATGCGGCGCCGCTCCCGCGCCAGGCGGTAGCCGCCGCGGGGGCCGCGCACGCCCGCCAGGATACCCGCCCGCACCAGGGCTTGCAGCACCTGTTCCAGGTACCGTTTAGGAATGCCTTGGCGCGCCGTGATCTCACCGGACTGCACCGGTTCCGACCCGGCGTTGTAGGCGATGTCCAGCACCACCTCGATGGCGAACATCAGCTTCTTGGAAATCCGCAGCATCCCTTCCCCCATTTTTTTCAGCCCGCCTTGTGAGCGGCCACACCGGTGGACCCGAAACCACCAGCGCCCCGGGCCGTCTCATCCAGGTTATCAACCTCGTTCCATTGGACGCGTTCGTGTCGGGCGATCACCATCTGGGCGATGCGCATGCCGCGTTCGACGGTGAAGGGCTGCTCGCCCAAATTCACCAGGATGACGCCCACCTCACCGCGATAGTCGGCATCGACCGTACCCGGCGCGTTCAGCACCGTCACGCCATTCTTCAGCGCCAAGCCTGACCGTGGGCGCACCTGCGCCTCGAAGCCCACCGGCAGGGAAATGGCCAAGCCCGTGGGCACCAGCGCGCGACCCTGGGGCGCGATCACGACCGGGGCCGACACGGCGGCCAGCAGGTCCAGGCCGGCGGCCTGGGCGGTGGCGTAGGCGGGCAGGTCCAGATCCTTGCCATGGGGCAGACGGGTGACGGCGACGGTGACGGGTGAAGTCATCAAACAGCTTCCGATGTGGCGGTGGCGGAGGGGTCAAACGTATCGGCGATGGCCTGGGCCAGGCGCTGGGCCACCGCCGTCTTGGACAGGCGCGGCCATGCCTCAGGGGCGGCGTCGCGGCGCAGCAGGTGCACCTGGTTGTCGTCGCCACCGAAGGTGCCGGTGCCCGTCGCCACGTCGTTGGCGACGATCCAGTCACAGCCCTTCTTCGCCAGCTTGGCGGCGGCATAGGTCAGCACGTCGCGCGTCTCGGCGGCGAAGCCCACCACCAGGCGGGGCCGCCGGGGGCCGGGCTGGGACAGGGTGGCCAGGATGTCCGGGTTTTCGGCCAAGGCCAGGGTCGGTGGGCCGTCCGGGCCCTTCTTGACCTTGTCGCCGGCGGCCGTGGCCACGCGCCAGTCGGCCACGGCGGCGGCGCAGACGGCGATATCGGCCGGCCCGGCAGGCGTTTGGACGGCCGCCAGACTGGCGGCCAGCATCTCCGCCGCCGTCTCCACCCGCACCACGCGGACACCGGGCGGGTCGGCCAAGGTGACGGGGCCGCTGATCAACGTCACATCGGCGCCCAGGGCGGCCAGGGCGGCCGCCACGGCATGGCCCTGCTTGCCGGAGGAGCGGTTGGCGATGTAGCGGACGGGATCGATGGGTTCATGGGTGGGGCCGCTGGTCACCACGGCGCGCCGCCCCGCTAAAGGCTTCGGCGCCGCCCCCTCCGCGAAAAAACCGGCTATGGCGGCCAGGATCTCCGCCGGTTCCACCATGCGGCCGGAACCCACCTCGCCGCAGGCCATGTCGCCGGCGGCCGGCCCCAGGCGGCGGACGCCGCGCTGTTCCAGGGTGCGGACATTGGCCTGGGTCGCGGGATTGCCCCACATCATCACATTCATGGCCGGCACCACCATCACCGGCTTGTCGGTCGCCAACAGGGCCGTCGTGGCCAAATCGTTGGCCATGCCGGCGGCCATGCGCGCCAGGATGTCGGCGCTGGCCGGGGCCACCACCACCAGATCCGCCTCACGCGACAGGCGGATGTGCCCCATTTCCGATTCGTCGGTCAGGGAGAACAGGTCGGTGTAGACCTTTTCCTCCGACAGGGCGGCGACCGACAGCGGCGTCACGAACTGCTGGGCGGAGTCGGTCAGCACCGCACGGACGCGCACGCCCCGTTCCTTCAGCCGGCGGATCAGTTCCAGGCATTTATAGGCGGCGATGCCGCCGGAAATGACCAGCAGAACGCGCTTGCCATCAAGAACGCTGAAATCCGGGGCGCTGACGTCAGCCAAGGGAACACCTGTCACACGGGACCGATACCCCGCAGAATATCGGGGAATCGCAGCGCCCGCCGGACAATTCCCGATTTAGCGGATCAGATCGGTCCACCCAGTTCAGGAATGCACGGACAAGGCGATGTGAAATCAATAAATATGGAGTCGCCGAAGTTTGCGCAAGCGACAGTTCACCCCCACCAGCCACAGCGCCGGCCGGGGAAAATCGGGGTTGAAATTTACGGGAAACGTTCCCCGACGGCGGTCCGGATAGGACAGCCGCCGGGGAATGGTCTGCGATCAACCCGCCGTCAGGCCCCGCAGCTGGCGTGTGGCCACGGCCAGCATGGCCACGTCCATGTGCGCCACGCCGCGCAGTTCCGACAGCAGCGACTGGATGCGGTCCACCGGGCCGGCCTTGGCGGCCAGCCAAGCGTCGATCAGCGCCGCGACGTCATCGCCCTCCCCCGCCAGCACGCGGGCCGCCAGGCGGCCCTGCAGGCTGTAGAGGTCGTCGACGATGGCCCCCAGGGCCTGGCGCTGCCAGTGGGTGGTGGTTTTCACCGCCCCCGCCCGGCCGCGCAGCCAATCGAAGCCCAGCCGCTCACCCAGCGTGAAGTGCACCGCGGCCACCTTTTCCACACCCCGGTTGGTCTCCACCGCGATCTGGCTGATATCCGTGGCGGCGGCCAGCGCCGGCAAGGCCGCCACGTGGTGGGCCAACTCCTCCGGCACCCCGGCCCGGGTCAGTTCATCCTTCTTGGCGGCCAGATCGGCGGCGGCGTCGGGCGACAGGATGTCGGCCAGCGCCTTGGACAGCACCTTCACCGCCGGGCCCAGGCGGGCGATGCCGGCCGCCATGTCCAGCGGGTGGCTGCTGTTCAGCAGGATCCACGGCACCGCCCGACGCAGGAGCAGGCGCGTGGCCAGCCCCATGGTCGTCTGTGTGGCCGCCGGCACCTGGTTGTCCAGGGCGTCGATGGCCTTCCACACCCCCGGCAGACCAAAGGCGTCGCGCACGATGTGGTAGGCCCGGGCCACGTCCGCCTCACCCAGGCCGGTCTGCTCCACCATCTCGGCCACGAAACTGGGGCCGACGCGGTTCACCATGCTGTTCGTGGCCACGGTGGCGATGATTTCCCGGCGCAGCTGGTGTCCCGCCACCGCCTGCGGGTAGTGGCGCTGCAGCGTTTCCGGGAAGTAGTCCACCAGATCGGCCGCCATCTTGGCGTCGTCCGGCAGGTCGGAGCCCAGCAGCTTGTCGTACAGGTCGATCTTGGCATAGGCCAGCAGCACCGCCGTTTCCGGCCGGGTCAGGCCACGCCGGGCCTGGGCGCGCAAGGCCACCTCCTCATCGGTCGGCAGGAACTCGATGGCGCGGTTCAGTTTGCCGGCCTTTTCCATCAGGCGGATGAAGCGCGCCAGATCGTCCAGCGTGTCCGGGGCCACCGCCTCATCGATCGAAAGCGCCTGGGTCTGCTGGTAGTTGTCGGCCAGCACCAGCGCCGCCACGTCATCCGTCATGGTGGCCAGCAACGCGTCGCGCTGGGGCAGGGTCATGCTGCCCGTGTCCATCACGTCGCGCAGCAGGATCTTGATGTTGACCTCATGGTCGGAGGTGTCGACACCGGCGGAATTGTCGATGGCGTCGGTGTTGAGATGCACGCCGGCCTGCGCCGCCTCGATACGGCCGCGCTGGGTGAAGCCCAGATTGGCGCCCTCGCCCACCACCTTGGCGCGGACTTGGCGGCCGTCGATGCGCAGCGCGTCGTTGGCCTTGTCGCCCACCTCGGCGTTGGACTCGGTGCCGGCCTTCACATAGGTGCCGATGCCGCCCAGCCACAGCAGGTCCACATCCGCCTTCAGGATGGCCTGCATCAACTCGGCCGGGGTCATGCGCTCCACCGTGATGCCCAGGGCCTGGCGCACCTCCGCGCTGAGGGCCACGGACTTGGCCCCGCGCTCGAAGATCCCGCCGCCCTTGGACAGCTTGGAGACGTCGTAGTCCGCCCAGGACGAGCGCGGCAGGTCGAAGATGCGCTGACGCTCCTCCCAGCTGCTGGCCGCGTCCGGGTTGGGATCCAGGAAGATGTGACGGTGGTCGAAGGCGGCCACAAGGCGGATGTGCCGGGACAGCAGCATGCCGTTGCCGAACACGTCGCCTGACATGTCACCCACGCCCACGACGGTGAAATCCTGGGTCTGGCAGTCGCGGCCCAGTTCGCGGAAATGGCGCTTCACCGCCTCCCACGCGCCGCGGGCGGTGATGCCCATCTTCTTATGGTCGTAGCCGGCGGAGCCGCCCGAGGCGAAGGCGTCGTCCAGCCAGAAGCCATAGTCACGGCTGACGCCATTGGCGATGTCGGAGAAGGTGGCCGTGCCCTTGTCCGCCGCCACCACCAGGTAGGGGTCGTCACCGTCCAGACGCACCACGTCCTTGGGATGGACCACCTGGCCCTTCACCAGGTTGTCGGTGATGTCCAGCAGGCCGCGCATCATGGTCTTGTAGCACTCGATGCCCTCGGCCAGCGCCGCCTCGCGGCCGGCCGAGGCCGGCGGCGGGTTCTTGACCACGAAGCCGCCCTTGGACCCCATGGGCACGATGACGGCGTTCTTCACCATCTGCGCCTTGATCAGGCCCAGGATTTCCGTGCGGAAATCCTCCTTGCGGTCGGACCAGCGGATGCCGCCGCGCGCCACCTTGCCGCCGCGCAGATGCACGGCCTCGACCCGGGGGCTGTAGACCCAGATTTCCACCATGGGCCGGGGCAGCGGCAGGTCGTCGATGGAGCGGCTGTCCAGCTTGAACGACAGATAGGTCTTGGGCTGGCCGTCCGGCCCCTTCTGGAAGAAGTTGGTGCGCAACGTGGCGCGGATGAGGTTCAGCATCCGGCGCAGGATGCGGTCCTCGTCCAGGTTGGTGACCTGGTCCAGGGCGTGGTCGATCTCCACCACCAGGCCCATGCGCTGGCTGTCCACCTCGTCCCGCCCCAGCTTGGTCAGGATGGCCGGGTCATGGGCCAGGTGGAACAGGCGCACCAGCAGCTTGGTGATGCGCACATGGGCCGCCAGCGTATCCTCGATATAGGATTGGGAGAAGTCGAAGCGGGCCTGGCGCAGGTACTTGGCATAGGCGCGCACCATGGTGACGTCGCGCCAGGCGAGGCCCGCGCCCAGCACCAGCTTGTTGAAGCCGTCGGTCTGGGCCTCGCCGGTCCAGACACGCATGAACGCGTCCTCGAACGCGTCCTTCACGGCATCCAGCTCGACGGCCTGACCATTGGCCATCTTCATCTCGAAATCCTGGATCCAGATGGACCGGTCGCGGCCGGGCAGGCGCACCTCGTGCGGGCCGCCCTCCGCCAGGATCCTCAGGCCCAGATCCTCCAGCATGGGCAGGGCCTGGGACAGCTGCACCGGCGTGCCGTCATGATAGACCTTGAAGAACAGCTCGTGCGGCTCGGCCTCCACTGGGCGGTGCAGGTTCAGCGCGATGCGGCCCGTCTCGGCCACCGTTTCCAGCCGCTCGATATCCATCACGGCGGCTTCGGGGGTGTAGGTCTCGCGATAGCCGTCAGCCAGGGTGCCGCGGCGGTAGCGGCGGGCCAGGCGCAGGCCGACCTCCTCCCCCTTGGCATCGACCAGGGCCTGTTGCAGCCGCTCGCCCCAGCCGCGCGCCGCCTCGATCAGCGTCTCCTCGATGTCGCGGACGTCGAAGTCCGGGACCTTGCCGGGCGTGGTCTGGATGATCAGGTGGGCGCGGGCCAGCACGCTTTCCGACAGCATGACGTGGCTTTGCGTCGTCTTGCCCTCGAACGCCTGCTCCAGGATGCCCTGAAGGCGCAGCCGCAGGTCGGTGTCGTAGCGGTCGCGGGGGACGTAGATCAGGGCGCTGACGAAGCGTTCGAACGGGTCCTTGCGCACGAACAGGGCCACGCGCTGGCGGTCCTGCAGGTGCAGGACGCCCATGGCGATGTCGAACAGCTCATCATCGCTGATCTGGAACAGCTCATCGCGGGGATAGCTTTCCAGGATGTGCAGCAGGGCCTTGCCGTCGTGGCTGGACTTGTCGAAGCCCGCCCGCTCCAGCGCCCGGTTCACCTTCTGGCGCAGATAGGGAATCTCACGCGCCGTCCGGTTATAGGCGACGGAGGTGAAGAGGCCGACGAACAGCCGCTCCCCGATCTCCACGCCCTTGTCGTCGAACAGCTTCACCATCACGGCGTCCAGGGGCGCCGGGCGGTGGACGGTCGAATCCTTGTTGGCCTTGGTCACCATGATGGCGCGTGGCTGGCGCACGAAGGCGCGCACGTCCGGCGGCAGCTGGGCGAAGTAGCGCAGGCCGTCGAAGACCGAGACATCGTCGTCGCGCAGGATGCCCAGGCCGGCCCCGCTCAGGATGTCCAGCGTGTCCTGGCCATCTTCCTGCCCGAAGCGGTATTCCCGCACGCCGAGGAAAATGAAGTGGTCGTCGTCGATCCACTCCAGGAAATCCACGCCTTCCGCCACCTCGGCGGCGTCCAGCGGCTGGTTGGCCTTCTTCGACTCGGCGATGGTATCGGCCACCCGCTGGCGCATGGCGGTGAAGTCGTCCACGGATGCCCGCACGTCGGCCAGGACATGCGCCAGGCCGGCACGAACCTCTTCCAGCAACTCAGGCGAGGTCTGCTGGTCGACCTCCACATGCATGAAGCTCTCGGCCTTGGCGTCGGCGGGGGCGGCCTGCGGCTCATACAGCTCAACCAGGCGTCCCTCGGCGTCGCGCCGCACCTTCACCACCGGATGGATGACCAGGTGGACGGTCAGGCCGTGGCGGTTCAGTTCCGCCGAAACGCTGTCCACCAGGAAGGGCATGTCGTCGTTGACGATCTGCACCACGGTGTGGGGGGCGTGCCAGCCGTCCTGCTCCACCTTGGGATTGCAGACGCGCACCTGGGCGACGCCGGCCTTGCGGACCGCGCCGAACTGCCACATGGCGATGGCGGCGCCGTACAGCTCATCGCTGCTGCTGCGCAGGATATCGTCCGGGGGCACGTTGGCGTAGAACTGCCGAACGAAGCGTTCGGCCGGACCGGACTTCTCCCGCGACAGGCGGTCCCGCACCTTGGCGGCGATCTGGTCGGTCAGCTCGGATTTGCGCTGCTCTGCTTTGAGCGCCATGGGTCTCTCTCCCGAAGTCGGGCCGTCTCTCAACATGTGGCTCTCACATGCCGGCGGCCCGTTAATTCGCGGGGCCTACCATAGGCAAACCGCGGTGGGGAAACGAAGGGGCATCCCGCCCCCTAGGACAATAAGAAGATTGTCGTCTTTTAACAGGGGCCGGTGAACTTTCTCTTGCCGTCAAAAGCGTCTCGGACAACACATTCTGTCGCGCCCCGGGACGGGCCTCCGCCCCGGGCCCGGAAAAGGTGCCCAGAAAACAGATTTGGCGGGAGACTCGTGACCAGCGACCGGCAGCCCCAAGCCGCCCCCACCGTGTCGCCCCCGGCGGCGGCACCCTCGCCCGAGCGGGCGTCCATCGGCCTCACCGCCGTGATCGTGGCGGTGACGCGGGAGGTGCCGCGCGTGCTGGTGGTGCGGCGCCTGACCCATGACTTGGCCACACCGCAGCAGCAGGCCAGCGGTGACTGGGACGCGCTGCCCTTCGGCCCCTTCGCGCCCGAACGGCACCGCACCCTGGAGCAGGGCCTGCGCCGCTGGGTGACGGAACTGACGGGCCTGCCATTGGGCTATGTTGAGCAGCTGTACACCTTCGGCGACCGCTACCGCGATCTGCGCGAGGTGGACGGCGACACCCGCGTGGTGTCCGTCGGCTACATCGCCCTGACGCGCGAGGCACCGCTGTCGGGTTCCGGCGCCGCCGAGTGGCACGACTGGTACAGCTATTTCCCGTGGGAGGATTGGCGCGACGGCCGGCCGGCCGTCATCGCCCGCACCCTGCTGCCAGCGCTGGAGCGCTGGGCGGCGCACGACCCCGACCTGGCCGCCCTGCGCCGCGACCGCGTGCACACCACCTTCAGCCCCGACGACGACGCCTGGGACTATGAACGGGTGCTGGAGCGGTATGAGCTGCTGTACGAGGCCGGCCTGGTGGCCGAGGCGCCGCGCGACCGCGCCGTGCTGGCCCGCCTGGCCCAGAATGGCAAGCTGCCGGCCGACGTGGCGGGATTGTGGTCGGGCCCGGTGCAGCCCGACGCCCTGGGCGCCACCGGCATTCCCATGGCGCAGGACAACCGCCGCATCCTGGCGGCGGCGCTGGGCCGGGTACGGGGCAAGCTGAAATACCGGCCAGTGGTGTTCGACCTGCTGCCGCCGCAGTTCACGCTGTTCCAGCTGCAGCGCCTGGTGGAGGCGCTGTCGGGCGTGCGCCTGCACAAGCAGAACTTCCGCCGCCTGCTGATCGCTGGTGGCCTGGTGGAGGCGACGGGCGCCCTGGAAGTGCGCACCGGCGGCCGTCCCGCCGAACTCTACCGCTTCCGCCGCGAAATCCTGCGCGAACGCGCCGCCGCCGGCGTCGGCTTGCCCACCATACGCATCACGGAGTGATGGTTTTTTCGGCCCTCAAGCGCCGGGCGCCGCCATCCGGCGGCCGCCGGCGCACAAGGTCACTCCAGATAAGCATCCACTTCGGCCGCCGCGCGATCCAGCGGCCAGTCCAGCCGGTCGATGATCTGTTCCACGGCGGTGTCCGCGTCCAGGGTGCGGCGGCCCAGCCGGTCCAGGATATCGTTCAGCACGTTTTCCTCGGCCACCGTCGCCGGGGCGTAGGACTTCAGGATCTCAAGCGCCTTGCTCATGGGACTGCCGGACTCGCTTCTGGATTGTGCAAACGGGGTGCGGGTTATAGCACGCCCCGCCGTCCCCCGCACTGCCACACCGTCCCCCGCCATCACCTTTAGCGCCACCGTGGCGCACGCGCCTCAGGGCCGGCGGAACCGGGCGGCCACTTCCAGGTGGGGGGACCACAGGAACTGGTCCACCGGCACCAGCCGTTCCAGGACGTAACCACCGCCCAGCAGCAGGGCGGCGTCGCGGGCGAAGCTGACCGGGTTGCAGGAGATGGCGACCACCACCGGCACGGTCGACGCCGCCAGCGCCGCCGCCTGGGACGGGGCCCCGGCGCGCGGCGGGTCGAACACCACCGCCTGGTAGGCGGCCAGCTCCGCCGGCGACAGCGGTTCCTTGAACAGGTCGCGGCGTTCCACGGTCACGGGATGGCCGCCCGCGCCCTGCCGCGCCACCGCCTCCAGCGCCTGGATGGAGGCGCCGTCGCCCTCCACCGCGTGCACCGGCGCCAGGGTGGACAGGGGGAAGGTCAGCGTGCCGCTGCCGGCGAACAGGTCGGCGATGCGGCCGCCCCCATGCGAAAGGGCGCCGTGGGCGCCGCCGCGCGACAGGGCATCCTGGGCACCCGCCAGCGCCTCCGCCACCAGGGCGGCCTCGCCCTCGGCACTGGCCTGCAGGAAGGCGCCCGGTGCCGGCGACACCGTCACCGGCCCGAAACGCACCACGCCGGTGCGGCGGAGCGCTATGGGCTCCAGCGGCGCGCCCGTACGCTTGGCCCAGGACAACCGCGCCACGTCCTGCGCCTCGGCGAAGGCGCCCAGCTTTTCCAGGGCGTCCAGGTCCGGCTGCGGCAGCCCCAGCAGCACCACGTCGGGGCCGTCGTCCAGCAGGGTCAGCGCCACGTCCAGCGTGTGCTCATCCGGCAGCAGGTCCAGCAGCAGGGCGCGCAGGGGGGCCACCAGCGCCATCAGCCGGGGGGCCAGCACCGTGCATTCCTCGATATCCACCAGGCGGTGGCTGGCGCGTTCATTGAAGCCCAGCCACATGCGGCGGCCCCGGCGGGCGCCGGCCAGCACGGCGCGGCGTCGGGCATGGGGCGGCGTTCGCACCAGCGGCGCGAAAGACAGATCGGTGATGCCGGCGCGCGCCAGGGCATGGCGCAACTGGTCCACCTTCCAGGCGCCATAGGTGTCGGCGTCCAGGTGCTGCAGGGTGCAGCCGCCGCAGATGCCGAAATGGCGGCAGGCGGGGTCGGCCCGGCCCGGCCCCTCGGCCAGCAGGGACACCGGTTCCACCAGCCAACCTTCGCCGCGCTGCTGGGTCAGGCGCACCATCAGCCGGTCGCCCACCAGGGTCTGGGGCACGAACAGGCGATGGCCCTGCCAATGGGCGACCCCGTCACCCAGGGCGCCGACGCTTTCCACCACGATCTCGACGGGTCCGGTGGTGGGTGGCTCCACCACCGGGCGGGCGGCGGGACGACGGGTCTGGTGGCGGCCGGCGGATGGACGGCTGGCCGGCGGCTTGCCGCCGCGGCCGGGGGTGGGACGGCGGTTCACAGGAAACCCTCCAAAGCGGGACGCAGATCGTCGGTGATGGGGATCGGCCGATGGCTGGCCCCGTCCACGAGAACGGAAACGGACAGGGCCGTGGCGTGGCAGCGGCTTTCCCCCTTGGTGGTCACAAACAGCGCGCTGCCCGTGGTCCAGGAGGTGCGGCCCAGGCGTACCAGGCGGGTGCCCACGCGCACCGCGCTCGGGTAGGTGATCTCCGCCAGATAGTCGATGGTGATCTTGCGCATCACGATGGCATGACGGCGGAAATCCGCCGCCTGGCGCAGGGACTGGTGCAGCGCCACGCGTCCCGATTCGAAATAGACGCCAAAGGCGTTGTTGTTGACGTGCCCCACCGGGTCCAGGTCATTGAAGCGCACGTGCTCATCCGTCCAGAATCGATAGCTGGCGGCATCGGCCAGGTCGAAAGGCAGGTCGGCCGCGCCGGAGAGCGGCGGCGGAGGCGAAGTCGGGATGGACACGGGCGTTAAGTTCCTGTGACGGGGCGGGATCCGCCCCTGGGATTAGGGGCCTAAGACGGCATTTGGCAAGCGGGGCGGCGTGACGGCCCCGGGGAAGGGTGCTATAGCTGCCCATTATCTGCCCCACACACCCTATTATCACAGTGAAGGTCTGCCATGAGCGACACCAACAACTCCACCGCGGAAGCCCTGTTCGAGAAGGCGCTGAGCGTCGCGGAAAAGCATCTTGAGGCGGCGCTCAAGGAAGCCGGCCCCCTGGCCGCCTATGTCGCCGTCGCCATGATCGAAGTGGCCGTGAACCAGGCCGTCGAAGAAACCACCCACCAGGACGTGGTCGACATGCTGCATGACCTGGCCAACCAGATCGAGCAGGACGCCGACGAGGAAGAGGAATAATCGCGACTTCGCGATCCGTCCCGATCTCGCGTTTTTGAGGCCGCCGGCATCGGCCCCTTCATCGATGGAAGGGACGGGTGCCGGCGCTTCTGTTTTCAGGCTTCCCCTCGGGCTCGCCCTTTTGGACGCCTAATATTTAGGCAATTTTCTTCGGGTCTGCCGACAAAGGCGCCGATATTTGACGCGCCCGGTTGATAAGTGCCTGATAGGCCTACGGTAAGCGCTCAAACTTAACCGCGACGCCGCCCATATCTTGGGCATATGCCCGCAGGGAAGCCGGATCGGCCCTCCTTTCCGCCCATAATTTAGCCACGCCATCCCCGAACGAAGCCCCAACACCGTCTAGGTGCGCTGCGGCACGGAGTTTGAAAGAGGACGCGCGCTCTTTTGGTGAGGGCACGGGTTCGCTGATGGCTTGTCCCCCCGGGGGGTGTGGCCTGGGGCTGCTGGGAACGACTGGGAATGGGGAGCGGGATGAGCCGTTTGCTGGGAAAGCGTTTAGTTGGAATGGGCGCGATGGCGCTGGCGGCGCTCACGCCCGCCTTGGCCTTCGCGCAGGACGCGGCGGCCCCCGTCGCCGAAGCCGCGGCGGCGGCGGCGGCGGCGGCACCGGCGGCCCCCACCATCAGCGGGGGCGACACGGCGTGGATGCTGACGTCCACCGCCCTGGTGCTGATGATGACCATCCCCGGCCTGGCGCTGTTCTACGGCGGCATGGTGCGGAAGTTCAACGTGCTGGCCATGGTGATGCAGAGCTTCGCCATCACCTGCCTGGTGACCGTCCTCTGGGCGCTGGTCGGCTATAGCCTGTCCTTCACCGCCGCCAGTGACGCGGCGGATGCCAAGGAATTCATCGGCGGCTTCAGCCGCGTGCTGCTGGCGGGCATGGACCCGACCGGCACCCACGCCCTGGCCCCGACGATTCCGGAGCCGGTGTTCATGATGTACCAGATGACCTTCGCGATCATCACGCCGGCGCTGATCACCGGCGCCTTTGCCGATCGCATGAAGTTCTCGGCTATGCTGGTCTTCATCACGCTGTGGTCACTGCTGGTCTACGCCCCGGTGGCGCACACCGTGTGGCATCCCAACGGCTTCATGGCCAAGCTGGGTGTGCTGGACTTCGCCGGCGGCACGGTGGTGCACATCAACGCCGGCATCGCCGGCCTGGTGGCCTGCCTGGTCATCGGCAAGCGCAAGGGCTACCCTAACGCCGACTTCAGCCCGCACAACCTGGTGCTGAGCCTCATCGGCGCCTCGCTCCTGTGGGTGGGCTGGTTCGGCTTCAACGCCGGCTCGGCCCTGACCGCCGGCCCGCGCGCCGGCATGGCGATGACGGTGACCCAGGTGGCCACCGCCGCCGCCGCCCTGGCCTGGCTGTTCGTCGAGTGGGCCTTGAAGGGCAAGCCCTCCGTCCTGGGCATCATCTCCGGCGCCGTCGCCGGCCTGGTGGCCATCACCCCGGCCGCCGGCTTCGTCGACACCGTGGGCGCCTTCGCCATCGGCATCGCCGCCGGCGTCATCTGCTTCTTCACCGCCGTCTACATGAAGCGCGCCCTGGGCTATGACGACAGCCTGGACGCCTTCGGCGTGCATGGCATCGGCGGCATCGTCGGCGCCCTGCTGACCGGCGTCTTCGCCAAGATGGCCATCGGCAACAGCGAGGGTGCCTTCGCCGCGGCCCTGAAGGACGCGCCGGACACCAAGCTGGGCCTGATCGAAGGCAATGCCGGCCAGGTGCTGATCCAGTTGGAAGGTGTCGCCTTCACCGTCGTGTGGTGCGCCGTCATCACCTTCGTGCTGCTGAAGATCATCGACCTGGTGATCGGCCTGCGCGTGGATGAGGATATCGAGCGCGACGGCCTGGACATCGCCCTGCACGGCGAGTCCATCCACTGAAACACCGGGGCGGGGCAGCCCTGAACGGAAACCGCCGCCGGGGTCACCCCCGGCGGCGGTTTTCATTTGTACGCTACGAACGGTCTGCGCTTCAGCCGCCGTCGCTCACCCCGCCGCCACGGCGGTGGGGCGGATTTCGCCGACGGTGTCGCCCCTGCGGCTGGTGACGGGCGCCACCGCCAGGTGGGCGACGCCGTCCCATACCGTGTCGGGCAGCACGCCCAGGCGCTTCAGCACCGCCGCCATGGCGGGACCGGCGGCGCGGGGGGCTCCGTCCTCGATCTTCAGCGCGATGCCCAGCCCGTGTTCCGGCAGCACGGCGCAGCACACCCCCTCCGCCCCCGACTTCAGCAGCACGGCGGAGTTGGCGGCGCGCATGACCTCGGTATCGAAGTTGCCGGTGCCGCCCACCAGTTCCGGATGCGCCGCCCAGGCGCGGCGCAGGCGCATCACCGCCTCCGCCCGCCGGTCGGGCAGGCCGTCGGGGTCGGCCAAGCGGGCCATGCCCAGCGCCAGGGCGCCCAGGGGCAGGCCGATGGTGGGGATGGAGCAGCCGTCCACGCCCCAGGGCGCGCGGCTGAGATCCTGGCCCGTCACCTGTTCGATGACGCCCAGGATGCGCTGTTGCACCGGATGCTGGTAGCGGACGTAGCCGGCCAGCTTCTCCCCCTTGTGCTTGGCCACCGCCAGGAAGCCGGTGTGCTTGCCGGAGCAGTTGTTGTGCAGGGCGGTGGGCGTCCGTCCCGCCGCCAGCAGGCTTGCGGCCGTCGGCTCATGCGTCGGCAGATGGGCGCCGCATTCCAGATCGCCCGCCGACAGGCCCAGCCGGCCCAGCCAGGCAGCGACACGCTCGGTGTGCATGGCCTCCCCCTGGTGGGAGGCGCAGGCCAGCGCCAGTTCCTCATCCGTGACGGCGTAGGCGTCGGCCGCCCCGCTTTCGATCAGGGGAATGGCCTGCAAGGCCTTGTTGGAGGAGCGGGGATAGACCAGCCCGTCCATGTCACCCCAATGGGCCACCACGCGGGCGGCGGCGTCGACCACCACGACCCGGCCGCGATGGCGCGATTCCACCATGGCCCCCCGCGTCACCTCCACCAGGATGGGCGCGTCGGAGCGGTCGGGGATGTCGATCTGGCGCACGGTGGCCGCTGCCGCCGGCGCGTGGCCGCCGCAGCAGCCCCCCTCATGGTCATGGCCGTGGGTGTCATCATGGTCGTGGTCGTGCATGGCCGGCCGCTCTGCCTTGGGGTTGGTCCGTCGCGCGGGTTCTCCCCCGGCCGGGGCATGACTGCAATCCTGAATCCCGGGGGGCTGGAACCTTGCCCAAGGGGCTTGCCTTGTGCAAGGTGCGCGACATGCGCGGATATTTCGCCCTGGGCGCCGAGGGGATCAGCAAGTCGGGCAACATCGGGACCATCATGCGCTCCGGCCATGCGTTCGGGGCGAGTTTTGTGTTCACCGTGAACGCGGCCCTGGACCTGGAAGAGGTCAACCGGGTGGACACATCCGGCGGCCAGGACCACGTCCCGCTCTACACCTATCCCAGCGTGTCGGCCATGGCCCTGCCCGAGGGCTGCACCCTGGTGGGCGTGGAACTGACGGATGACGCGGTGGACCTGCCCAGCTTCCGCCACCCGCTGCGGGCGGCCTATGTCCTGGGGCCGGAGCGCGGCAGTTTGTCGCCGGCCATGCAGGCGCGCTGCGAGCACATCATCAAGATCCCCATCAAGTTCTGCGTCAACGTGGCCGTGGCCGCCGCCATCGTCATGTACGACCGCATGATCTCGCTGGGCCGCTTCGCCGAGCGCCCGGTGCGGGCCGGCGGCCCCATCGCGCCCGCCCCGGCCCATGTCCACGGCCGCCAGAAGGTGCGCAACGTGGACAGCAAGCGCATGCGCCCCCTGCTAGGCGGTTGGGAATAAGCGCCCTGGCCGTCTGGGAATAAGAGCCGGTCTCGCCTATATTATCGGTCTCAAGTGGCTTACCCGCCGCCGCCTCCCCGCAACCCCGGTCGCGGGTTCCGGGGGGCTTTCGTTCGCGGTCGCGGATTCCTTCCCCGTTCGGCCCTCCCTGGGCCGGCATCAGAGGAGACCGACGCCATGCCGACCCGCCTTTCCCCACCGCTGACCGCATCCGCCGCCCTGCTGGGGGCGGCCTTGTTCGCTATGCCCGCCGGCGCGCAGCAGACCACCACGGCCCAGCCCACGGCCACCACCCAATCGGTGTCCGTCCCCGCGCCGGGACCCCGCCGCGCCAATGGCGCCACCCAGCAGGAAGACATCATCATCACCCCCCGCATCTACCCCAACCCCGAGGAGGACGACGCCTTCCACCGGGCGGAGTACGAGCGGCTGAACGCCATCTACGGCAGGCCGGTGCCCCTGAACACCCGCGCCGACACCCTGATGGATGTTCCCCTGGGCAAGCTGCCGCAGGATCGTTCCGCCCTGCGCGCCATCATCGCCGACCCCGACACCCCGCACCTGAGCCAGGTGGTGTCACCTGAATCCAAGTAGGTGCCCAGCGGGCGCTTGAGGTCCGGCGGAAACGCGAACGGCCCCGCCGGGATGCCGGGCGGGGCCGTTCGTCGTGGCGGAGGGCCGATGCGGATCAGTCGTTGCGGATCTGCATGTAGGCGATGGGGTTGAGGTCCCACGGGAAATGAATCCAGGTGTCCTGCGACACCTCGGTGATGAAGGTGTCCACCAGCGGCCGACCGGCCGGCTTGGCATAGATGGTGGCGAAATGCGCCTTGGGCATCATGTTGCGCACGATGGCGGCGGTCTTGCCGGTGTCCACCAGGTCGTCGACGATCAGCCAGCCTTCGCCATCACCTTCCACCGCCCCCGGCGGCTTCAGGTTCTGGGCGGTGCGCTGGTTCTGGTGGTCATAGCTGCTGATGCAGATGGTGTCGATCAGGCGGATGTTCAGTTCACGCGCCAGGATCGCGGCCGGCACCAGGCCGCCGCGGGTGATGGCGACGATGCCCTTCCACGGCCCCTTGTCGCTGATGCGCCAGGCGAGCGCCTTGGCATGACGGTGCAGCTCTTCCCAGGTGACGGGGAAGTTCTTGGCGGTATCGGCGTGCTTGGTCATGGGGGCGGCGCTCCGCAAAACAGTCAAAAAATTCACACAACGGCAGGATTTGGTAGATAGCCCATCCCCGCCCCCTGGACAATGCATCGCGACGCACCGCCGCTTCGCCCGCCGTGCGGGGCCGGATCGGGGCCGGATCGGGGGGCGAAAAGAAATCGTGGGGGGATGAAAAAAGCTGTTGCATCCCCCCCGATCATCCTCTACAAGCACCCACCTCACCGGCCGACACCGGCGAGACGAAAAAGCGCCCGTAGCTCAATTGGATAGAGCACCAGACTACGAATCTGGGGGTTGGAGGTTCGAGTCCTTCCGGGCGCGCCATTCGCTTCAAGTGACAGGCGAATAGATAGGTTAGGCCGTTGAATTGATCCGGCGCTCTCCTTTCTAAAAATACTCTCCTATACATCCTTCATGTCAGTCTGGCCTCACAGCGTGCTCATGCCGCCGTCGATGATCAGTTCGCTGCCCACCGTGTAGCGCGACTCGTCCGAGGCCAGGAACACCACATACTTGGCGACCTCCACCGGCTCGCCGAAGCGGCCGGCCGGGATTTGCGCCAGGATGCCGGCGGCCATGGCGTCCATGTCGGCCGGGGCCAGGCCCAGCTTGCCGTAGAGCGGGGTGGCGATGGGGCCCGGGCTGACGGCGTTCACCCGCACGCCTCGGCCAATCAGTTCACCCGACAGCGTGCGTGCCATGGAGATCAGCGCGGCCTTGGTGGCGGCGTAGACGCTGGAATTGGGCATGCCGATGTGGGCGTTGATCGAGGTGTTCAGGATGATGGACGCCGGATTGGCCAGGAGCGGCAGCAGGGCCTGGACCAGGAAGTAGGGTCCCTTCACGTTCACGGCGAAGGAGCGGTCGAAGCCGGCCTCGTCCCATGCCTCCACCGGGCGGAAATCAGCCACGCCGGCGTTGATGAAGACGGCGTCCAGCGCACCGAAGGCCTGTGCCACCTGCTCCGCGATGGCCCTCTGACCGGCCACGTCGCCGGCGTCGGCCTGGATGACCAGGGCGTTCGGCCCCAACGCCTCACGCGCCTGGGCCACGCTGGCGGCACTGCTGCCGGTGACGGCCACCCGGGCGCCCTCGGCAATGAACTGGCGGGCCGTCTCCAGGCCGATGCCACTGGTGCCGCCGGTGATCAGGGCGGTCTTGTTCGCTAAACGGGCCATGATGCGTATCCTTGTCCTTGAAGGGGCCTTCGCGTCATCGCCGGCCCGACACCCTTAGGAATACGCTTCACTCCTTGCGTGAAAAATGGCCATGACCTGGTGATATCGTTCCGATTTTATGAACGATCATTTTCCGACGCACGGGGAGCGGGCGGGCGTCGGCGGCGCCCTCCCGTCGAAACGCGGGTCAGGCCGCCGCCGCGACCGCCACCGGTGCCCAGGCGAAGTCCGGATAGAACGCCGCCATCAGCCGGTCGGTGTAGGCCAGCAGGTTGAGGTAGCACAGCACACGGCGGCGCAGGTCCGTGTCAAAATAGGGCGTCAGCAGGCCGGCCAGCATGCCCAGCGCCGTGGCGTCCACGGCACTGGGCCGGTCGCCCATGAAATAGGGCTGATCCCCCAGCAGGACCGACAGGGCGGATAGTGAGCGGTCGCACAGGCCGGTCACCTCATCGGCCGTGTGACGGGCGGGGCCGGCGGCGCGGACGTTCTGCGTCACCCGCTCCAGCACCGTCCGGCGCAGCTCTTCCCGCATCGCCTCGGGCACGCGGTTGAAGAACTGGGCGGGCCCCTTCTCAAAATTCTCCGGGATCAACCAGCGACCGTAGACCAGGGTCCAGTACAGCTGGTTTTCCAGCAGGCGCTCGATCGCCCAGGCCTCCGCCCGCTGGCGCGGGGTAAGGCCGGCGTCGAGGTCCACCCCATAGGTTTTTTCGATATGGGCGCGGATGAAGGTGCTGTCCCCCACCCGCAGGCCGTCGTCCTCAATGAAGGGGATCTGGCCCTTGGGTCCCTGGTCGGGCATGGCCTGCGTCTTCACATAGGGCAGGCCCGCCATCTTCAGCTGCACCTCCGCCTTGATGACGAAGGGGCTGGCATCGGGCAGACCGAACAGGGCGCCACCACCATACAGGGTGATGGGCTGGGCGGGCACGGGGGCGGGCTGGGCGACGGTCATGGCGGGGTTCCTTTATCTTCCGGCGGGCATCTTCCGGCGGGCCAGCGGGGGCGGGCCAGCGGGGGCGGGCTTGTCGATGCCCCCGTTCTACTGCCATCCTGCTGCCAACATGCTGTCAGCAGCGTTGAGCCAGGGTCCTCCGCATGAGACGCGCCGACCGCCTTTTCCAGATCATCCAGATCCTGCGCCGCAGCCGGGGCCCCCTGACGGCCGACGCCATCGCCGCCGAGTTGGAGACATCCAGGCGCACGGTCTATCGCGACATCGCCGACCTGATGGCCCAGCGCGTCCCCATCCGGGGAGAGGCCGGCATCGGCTATGTGCTGGAGGATGGTTACGACCTGCCGCCGCTGATGCTGACACCCGATGAGATCGAGGCCGCGGTGCTGGGCGCGCAATGGGTGGCGGCACAGGGGGAGGCGACGCTGGCCCGCGCGGCGCAGGATCTGATCGCCAAGATCGCGGCGGCCGTGCCGGAACGCCTGCGCCCCTACGTGCTGGAACCGGCGGCCCGCACGCCGCCGCACAACGACGCGCCCACCGACCGCTTGGATGTCGCCCGGACCCGGGCCTGGATCCATGCCGGGCGCAAGATGACGCTGCGCTACGCCGACGAGGGCGGGCGGGAAAGCCGGCGCACCGTCTGGCCGGTGGCGGTGGCCTATCTGCAAACGGTGCGGCTGCTGGTGGCGTGGTGCGAACTGCGCCAGGACTTCCGCCATTTCCGCACCGACCGGGTGGTCGAGGCGACCTTCCTGGACGAGCGCTATCCCGAACGACCGGCGACCCTGCGCAGCCGCTGGCTGCATGGGCTGGAAGCGCATATCCGGCTACGGCGGGCCGAAAGGGCCGCCGCAGCGATCAGGGCAATCGATCCAGCAGGCTGACCAGATAGAAGGGCCGGCGGCTTTCCCGCACCTGATGGAAGCGCGGCGACCAGGTGAAGGCGTCGTGGATGCGCCGCGATAGCCGCGAGTCGGGATCGGCCGCGAAGAAATAGTGGTTGGCCAGCAGGCAGACGCCCCCAGGGGCCAGCAGATCGGCCACCCGCGCCGCCACCCCCTTCAGCGTGGCCGGGGTGAGGGGCGGCGGCAGGTAGTAGAGCGTGTCCGCGATGACCACCAGGTCGAACTGACCATCCAGCTCGCGTGGCAAATCCAGCACGTCGCCCTGGCGGAAGCTGACATTGCCATGGGCGGCCGACCGTATGGCGGCACGGTCCACGGCCGCCTGGGCGATGTCCATCCCCACCACGGCGTCCGCACGGGCGGCCAGCCGGGTGCTGAGCAGCCCCAGTCCACACCCCAGGTCCAGCGCCCTTGAGAAGCGGCGGCCAGCCGGCAGGCAATCGACGATACGGTCGTACTTCCATCCCTGGTAGCGATAGCGGTCGCTGCCCGAGGCCCAGGGATCGTCAAAGCGGCCATAGGCGTTCTCAAACGCCGCGCGCTGCCCAACCTCCCCCCGCCAGCGGCCGATGGCGCCATCGGTCTTGGCGCTGCGCAGGAACAGGCCGATGTCGGCGGGCGCCATGAAGCGGGCGCGGCGCCAGCGGGCCCGCAGCCCGCGATCCAGGGGCTGGGCGTCGGCGGACGGCAGTTCAACCTCGGACACGGCACCGCCAGCGGTGTCGGGAAAAGCCACCATGGTCGTTTCTCCAAGGCGGCCAGAGGAAAAACCGGGCGCCACGTTAAACGGAAGGGCCGGGAAAGACGGCCCGAATGACGTTCCTGAAAACCCAAGCGAGCGAGATCTTGGGGATGGGCATGGACGGCGATACCGCTGGCCATCGCCCGCCGGCGGATACCCCCGTTCTACATATATATGCAAAAAGGCATGCTTTCCCGAACTAATCAATAGCGCACACCTATCGCGGCCAATTGTCACGGAAGGGGATTGGAAAAATACAAATATCCGATAGGTTTTATTGCGCCGCAAAATGCGCTCATCCCCTTGTTCTATTTATATATATTGGATGTCGTCTCTGGAGTTTTTTGGCTTCCGCGCAGGCAAGGCGGCAACCCATGTTCCCGAAGGCGGGCCGGAAGATGACGCCCGGCACAAGATGGACACAGGCTTACGACGGTCGGGTGATCTTGATCTCCGCCCCCGGCGCGTCCGGTTCCAGGAAGCGCAGCAGCGCCTCCCCCTCCTCGCGCAGCGCCGCCTCATCCGACGGGGCCAAGGCGGCGAAAGGCTCCAGGGTCAGGGTCGCCAGCTTGGCCTTGCGCGCCGCCTTCCAGATGCCGGCGACGAAGCCATCCACCAGGAAGGTGGCGGCCACCTGAAGATTCTTGGCGACGATGCGGGGGCGCCAGGCCTCATCCACGATGCGGCCGCGGTCCGCATGGGCCAGGATGAGGTTGTCGAAGGCGGGGACGTAGCGCACCGGCGCCGGCGTTTCCGGCGGCGGGCGGGGGGCGTCGGGCAGGTCCCACAGCACCCTGCCCCGCTCATCGCGCAGCGCCACCAGCTCCGGCGCCATGGATTCCAGCACCGGCTTCAAGCCTTTCAGCCCGCACCAGGACTGCATGTCGGCGGCGGTGGCGGGACCGAAGGCGCCCAGGTAGCGGCGCACCAGATCCTGCAGGTCGCCCTGCAAATCCACCGCACCCTCCAGCCACTCCTCCGCGGCGACATAGAGCGGATCACGGGCCACGCCCCAGGGGCTGGTGTCGTCCGGCACCGTCACCAGGGGCAGGTGGCAGCGGACGGCGTGGCCCATGGCACGGTCGTCCGGCTCCTCCGGAAAGGCGTGCGCCAGGTGGGCGCGCAGACCGGTGAAGGTGTGCGGCAGGGACATGAAGGGCCGGGCCACGGCCGCGATGGGCAGCGGGTCGATGTGCCGCGTGCGGTCACCCAGCGCGAAAAAAGCGGCACCCAGCATGGGCTGGACCAGGCCGCGCCAGGCCAGATAGTCCCGGGCGCTGACCAAGTGCTGGGTGCCACGCAGCAGGGTGGCGCGAACAACATGGCGGTCGCGCAGGGCCGTCAGCAGATCGTCGCGTTGGAAGCCCAGCAGCCGGGACCAAAGGCCGATGAAGGGCGGTCGCGCTTCCTGCGCCTGCAGACCGGCCAGCGCCTCCACCGCCGCCACCACGCCGGCGGCGTGGCGCGACAGCAGCATCTGGCGGGCCAGCAGGGCACGGTTGAGGGCCGCGCGCGTCATGACCTGATTATTATCCACATCGCTCATTGTGGTAATTCCTCCCGGATCACAGGCGCCTATTCTGTAAATGCCGGACCGTTATGCCGTGGGTGGCGGGGACAAGGCCCTGGCGGGGCTTCCGCTCGGCCCCATATCAGGCATAATGATCGCCGCCCGCGTCCAGCCCATGCTTGGAAAAACGCGACCGTCTTTAGCCCAGGAGCCTGCGATGACCCTCCGCGCCACCTTTTCCGCCCTGGGCGTCGCCGCCCTGCTGGCCGTCCCCACCCTTGCGTCGGCCCAGGTCGCCGCCCCGCAGGTGGGCAATGTGGAACTGAAGCAGCCCCTGCCCTACCCCTATGACGAGCAGATCGACAACGCCGCCGTGAACGCCCAGGTGGACGCGGCCCTGGCCAAGGCGAAGAAGGAGCACAAGCGTGTGCTGCTGGATTTCGGCGGCAACTGGTGCGGCGACTGCCGCGTGCTGGCCGGCCTGGTGGAACTGCCGGAGGTCCACAGCTTCCTGGACAAGAACTTCGTCATGGTGTCGGTGGATGTGGGCCGCTACACCAAGAACATGGACGTGCCCGCCCGTTTTGGCGTGCCCAAGTTCAAGGGCGTGCCCACCGTGCTGGTGGTGGAGGGCGACGGCACCCTGGTGAACGGCGACGCCTCCTTCGACCTGACCGACGCCCGCCACATGGAGCCGCAGGCCGTGGTCGACTGGCTGGCCAAGTGGGCCAAGCCGGCGAAGACGGCGTCTCGGTAAAGATGACGGCGAAGACGGCGTCCCGGTAAAGAGGGCGTTGCGCGCACGGCGCGCGCACCGTCACAAGACCGTAACGCAAGGGCCCTATCACAGGGGAACGAAGGAAGCGCCTTCGTCTCCCACCGTGATGGGGCCTTTTGTTGTCCACCGCCGTTCCCCCGTCCCCTGACCACCGCTGGCCGTGGGCCCTGCTGGCACTGTATCCGCTGGCCGGTCTGCTGGACCCCTTGCTGGTGTCGGCGGTGCCCGGTTGGGCGCCGTGGAACGTGCGCGCCGGCATCGGCCTGGCGCTGGTCATGCTATGGGGTGCGCGGCGCCTGCCGTTGGTGATGCTGGCGGCCCTGACCGGCCTGGCCCTGCGCGCCGGCCTGGTGCCGGCCAGCCACCCCTTCGCCCCCCTTGCGGCCATCCCCACGCTGGTGGAGCCGCTGGCCTTCGCCGTGCCCGCCATCCTGCTGACCCGCCATCTGCGCCGGGATGGCGAGGGTTTCGTGCTGGAGGACGCGGACGGCGTCACCCGCCTGCTGGTGCTGGCCATGGGCGGCGCCCTGGGGCAGAGCCTGCTGCTGCTGGCGCTGGCCTGGTGCCTGCCAGCCTGGCCGCTGGCGGGGTGGACGCTGACCGGCTGGGACGGACGGGCCATGCTGGCCGACCCGTTGACGGTGGCCTTGCAGCACTGGATCAGCGACATGGCAGGCGTGGCCGTGGCGGCGGCGCTGGCCCTGATGGCGCCGCGCCTGTCCCGCCATCTGAACCCGCGCCGGCTGCTGCGGGCGCAGACCCTGGGCCAGGTGGCCGGCATCTGCCTGTCGGTGGCGGTGATCTTTCCCCGGGTGGTGGGGTCACGCTTCTACCCCGTGTTCATCCCCCTGGTGTGGGTGGCGGCGGGCAGCGGCCTGCCCGGCGCCGTCCTGGCCCTGGCCGCCCTGGAGATCGGCCTAAGCCTGGGCATCGCCGCCTGCGACATCCTGCCGTATCAGGCGCTGAAGCTGCAGATCCTGATGCTGTCGCTGGCCATGACCGGCCTGCTGCTGGGGGCCGTCATCTCGGAACGCGAGCGGGTGCGGGCGGCGGCGGCCCGGGGCGAAGCGCGGCTGAAAACCCTGATCGAGCTGGCGCCCGACGGCATCATCATCCTGGGCGCCGGCGGCCGGGTGGACCAGGTGAACCGCCTGGTGGCCGACCTGACGGGCCGCCCGGCCGAGGCCTTGCGTGGCCGCCCGCTGACCGACCTGCTGCACCGCGAGGAGGGGGAGGAATGGCTGGTGGGCGCGGACGGGATGCGGCTGCCGGTGGAATCCTCCCTATCCATGGTGGCGGAGACGGGCGCGGATGAACCGGGCGGCCCGGACGGCCCTGTCGGCGTGCTGACCATCCGCGACATCTCCGCCCGCAAGCGCGCGGCCGCCGCGCTGGGGCAGCACCGCGCCGCCGTGGAACAGGCCAGCCGCAGCCATCTGACCGAGGAGCTGGCGGCGGCCCTGGCGCATGAGTTGAACCAGCCGCTGTCCGCCATCGTCAGCTATACCGGCGCCTGCCGCCGCATCCTGGAATCCCAGGGAGAGGCGGGCGGGGCCCCCAAGGCCCTGGACCTGATGGGCAAGGCCGCCGCGCAAGCCGAACGGGCGGGCGCCATCATCCGCCACCTGCGGGAGTTCTACCGCACCGGCCTAGTGGCCAGCGGGCCGGTGGCGGCCGGCGATCTGGTGGCCGGTGTCACCCGCCTGCTGGCGGACGAGGTGGCCAACGCCGGCGCGCGCCTGGACCTGGCGGTGGACGAGTCCCTGGTGCTGTCCATCGACCGGGTGCAGGTGGAGCAGGTGCTGATCAACCTGGTGCGCAACGCCCTGGACGCACTGGCCGGCGCCAACGGCGAACGCCGCATCCTGATCGAGGTGCGGGCGGCGGCGGAAGGGGGCCGCGCGGATGTCCGCGTGGCCGACACCGGCCCCGGCATCGCGGCGGAGGTGGCACCCCGCCTGTTCGCCCCCTTCACCACCACCCGCCGCACCGGCATGGGCCTGGGCCTCAGCATCAGCCGCGGCATCGTCGAAGCCCATGGCGGCCGGTTGCAGGCCGGCGGCGGCGCGCTGGGCGGGGCGGCGTTCTCGTTCACGCTGCCCTTGGCCACCCCGGCGGGCGCGTCTGAAGCAGCGGAGGCGCCCCATGCCGCGGCCTGAACTGACCCTGGCCATCATCGATGACGACGAGGCGGTGCGCGACGGGCTGAGCGCCCTGTTCCAGGCGGAAGGCTATCCGGTGGCGGCCTACCCATCGGCCGTCGATTTCCTGGACGCGGGTGGGGACGCCGTGCCCGGCTGCATCATCGCCGACATCAACATGCCGCGCATGAGCGGGCTGGAACTGCAGGCGGAACTGGCCCGCCGCGGCTGCGCCCTGCCCATCATCATCCTGACCGGCCAGGGCGACGTGCCCAAGGCGGTGACGGCGCTGAAAGCCGGGGCGGTGGATTTCATCGAGAAGCCCTTCGCCATCGACGCCCTGGTGCGCGCCGTCGAAACCGCCATGGACCGCAGCGGCGACACCCTGCGCCACCTGGCCGAGTCCCAGGCGGCGCAAAGCCGGCTGGACACCTTGAGCATCCGGGAACGCGAGGTGATGGACCTGCTGGTGGCCGGCCACCCCAACAAGGTCATCGCCTGGAAACTGGGTATCAGCGCCCGCACGGTGGAAAACCACCGCGCCCGGGTCATGGAGAAGACCGGCTGCGACAATGTCTCCGCCCTGATCCACCTGGCGCTGGCCGCCGGGTGAGGCAAGCGCCAATGCTGACCGGAGCTTACGCCGCCAGCGTTTCCGGCAGGGCGGCGTGCAGGCGATAGCCCACGCCGCGCAGGGTGTGCAGCAGACGGGACTGGCCCGGCCCCTCCAGCCGGCGGCGCAGGCGCGAGGCCAGGGCGTCGACGGCGTTGTCGGCCACATCCAGGTCCCCGGCCCACAGCCGGTCCAGGATGGCGCTGCGCGGCACCACGGCACCCTCCGCCTGCAACAGCAGGACCAGCAGCTGGAATTCGCGCGACGACAGCAGGATGTCGCGGCCGGCGCGGCGCACCCGGCGCTGGCGCACGTCCACCGTCAGGTCGTCCAGGGCGTAGGCCAGGCGCGGCCCCAGGCGTTTCAGCCGCAGCAGCGCCAGCAGGCGGTCCACCACCAGATCGCCGGGCAGCCCGGCATCCACCTGGTCGTCCGCCCCCAGCGCCAAGGCGCCGGCGCGGTCCGCCTGATCGCCGGCCAAGGTGACGACAAGGGCGCCGGGAAACCGCTGGCGCGCCTGGGCGAGGCGCTCACGCCCCTGGCGGCCATCCCCGGTCAGCACCACCACATCGGCCATGCGGGGCACCCCGGGCAGGGCGGCCAAGGCATCGACCTGCCAGCCGCGTTCCCGCAGCAACCGCGAGAGACGCGCGACGGGGGGCGTGGCCTTGCCGATCAGAAGGGCGCGCATGGGGATCACCCGCATGGTGGTACCAGTGGGGGAACCTTAGGCCCACGGCCGCCAGCCACGATATCCGGTATATTACCTAACGCCGCCCAGCATATAGCCCCGGTGGCCCCGGGTGTGCAGCGGCACGGCGGCGCCCAGGGCCCGGCGCAAGCTGTGGATGTGGGCGGCCAGACGATCCGCCGAGTCCCCGGCGTCCGGCCACAGCTGGGCGCGCAGGTCCGCCGCCGGCACCACCTGCCCCGCCCGGCCGGCCAGCACCAGCAGCAGGTCGAAGTCCAAGGGCGCCAAGGCCAGCGGACGGCCCCGGCACAGCGCCACCCGCCGGTCGACATGCAGGGCCAGATCGCCCACGCGCAAGGCCCGGTCCGCCGGCGCCGCCAGCCGCGTCAGCGCCGACAGGGCCGCCGCCACGGCCTCCCCACCCAAGCCCCGGGGCAGCACCATGTGCGCGCCGGCCCGCAGCAGGGCGCGTTCGCCGTCGGCATCCGCATCGGCGAGGCAGAGGCTGGGGACGTCACCGCCCAGCAGCGGAAGCAGGGCGTGAGGGTTGGGGGCGATCAACAGCCGCGCGTCGGGCGCGGAGCCGGCGCTGACATCCCAGCCCAGGACCGCCAACTCCTGGATCAGTTCGCCGGCATCGGCGTTCAGCGCGGTCAAGGCGAGGCGGCCTGTCATCATCCCGTCATGTAAGGGTCAAATGAAATTCACAAGAAAAGCGGTGACCCCTAAGCCCTTATGATCCCGCCATGATCAAGGATACCTGAAATTTCCGTCAGGCTGCCGTCAAGACCCGCCTTCCACCCCGACTGTACCAGCCCGGCACGCGATTTGGCAAAGCGCCGTCCAAGGCGCCGCGATCAACGAAGGGGGACGATGATGAGGACGAAGCTGGCGAGGCGCCCGATGCGGGCGCAGCTGATGATGGGGGCCGCCGCCGCCGTGGCCCTGAGCTCCGTGACCCTGGGTGCCGGCGCGGCCCGCGCCGCCGAGACGCCGGAGGCCGATGGCCCCATCGAGGAAATCAACGTCGTCGCCACGGTCATGCACGTGTCGCCGTCCAACGTGCCGCTGGACTCCCTGGAGCCCACCTCCATCGTTCCGGAAGGCTTCCTGCGCGACAACATCGTGCCGCTGTCCAGCTTCGACGACATGGTGAAGTTCCAGCCCAGCGTCTATGCGCAGAGCCCCAACGGCCCCGGCCTGGGCAAGGCGGAAACGTTGAGCCTGCGCGGCTTCCAGGACAGCCAGTTCAACATCACCTTCGACGGCATCCCCTTCGGCGACGCCACCGACCTGCACCACACCAGCTCCGCCCTGTTCGTCGCCCACGACATGGGCGAGGCGGAGGTGGATCGTGGCCCCGGCACAGCGTCCACCATCGGCAAGGCCACCTTCGGCGGCACCCTGGGCTTCCGTTCCAAGACCCCGTCGGAAGACCCGTCCGTCACCGCCTATGCCACCTACGGCAGCTGGAACACCAAGGGCATCGGCGGTGAGATCGACACCGGCCGCACCGTGGTCGGCCGCATGTTCTTCGACGTGCAGCACACCACCTCCGACGGCTATCTGACCCACGCGGCGGAAGAGCGCACCAACTACTTCTTCAAGGACCAGCTGGACATCGGCGAGAAGACGGTGGTGACGCTGGCGGCCAGCAAGAACCACTCCTTCGAATACACGACGCAAGGCGCCACCCTGGCCGACATCGCCAAATACGGCGACAATTACGGCCTGGGCGACAATCCGAAGCTGCAGTCCTATTACAAATACCAGCCCAGCCGCTACAGCTCCGACTTCGAATACATCCGGGTCCAGTCGGAACTGACGGACAGCTTCAAGCTGGACAACACGACCTACACCAACGGCTTCGGCCACCACTATCAGGAATCCAAGGACGCCAGTGACAACAACGCCGCCGACAACGGCGTCACCTTCTACAACGCCGCTGGCAAGAAGGTGGCCACATATGCCAACGACATCCCGGGCAAGGAAGCCAACGCCAACTACCGCACCTTCGGCGACACCTTCCGCCTGACCGACAGCCTGTCCTTCGGCGACATCAAGGCGGGCGTCTGGTACGACCGCCAGCTGGACCACCGCCATTCCGAAACCATCGACTGGACCCAGGGCGCCATTTGGGCCCCGACGAAATACGGCACGGCCTACAGCTATAAATACCGCGACGTGAACACCACCTGGCAGCCCTATGCCGAACTCGACTGGAAGGTCACGCCGGACCTGACCCTGGTGCCGGGGGTGAAGGTGACCAGCTTCACCCGCGACGTCGAGGCGCTGTACAACAAGACCAAGCCGCCGGCGCCGCTGAACTACAGCGAGACCTACACCGAGGCCCAGCCCTCCATCGCCGCCCACTACACCCTCCAGGAGGGCTGGACCGCCTACGCCCAGGTGGCCAAGGGCTTCCTGGCGCCGCCCATTGACGTCTTCCAGGTGACCAAGATCGCCTCGATCAAGCCGGAGGAGACCTGGAACTACCAGATCGGCACCGCCGTGCAGCGCGGCCGCTGGATGGTCGGCGTCGACGCCTACTACATCGATTTCTCCAACTACATCTCCACCAGCCAGGTGCCGGGCACGACGGAGACCACCTTCGTCAACGGCGCCGGTGTCATCTACAAGGGCCTGGAGGGGGAGGCGCAGTACGCCCTGACCGACGCCCTGTCGCTCTACGCCAACGCCAGCCTGAACCGCGCGCAGTACAAGAACACCAACGTCTGGGTGGCGGACACGCCGCAATGGATGGCCACCACCGGCGTCATGTACGACAGCCGCGACGGCCTGTACTTCTCCGCCATCGGCAAGGTGGTGGGGCCGTTCTATGGCCAGGACAACACCACCGACGCCGCCACCGGCCAGCCCGATTTCGCCAACGCCTACCGCATCCACGCCGGCTTCGTCGCCGACGTGTCGGTGGGCTGGCGCCTCAAGGACCTGGGCTATCACCTGCTGGACGTCACCCCCAGCCTGAAGATCGGCAACCTGTTCGACACCCACCGCATCAACGGCTTCGCCGGCACGCAGTCCGCCACCGGCCAGGCGCTGTACTGGACGACGCCGGGCCGCAGCGTGTTCTTCAACCTGTCGGTCACGGGGTGGTGATGCGCGGCACGGCCTTATACCAGCGGCATTTGATCGTGACCTCTCAAACGCCCCTCAAACGCCGGCGGCCACATCCGTGGCCTTGGCTATCCTCGCTGCGCCCTGCGGTGCTCGCTCCGGCGGACGCCGTCGCGTCCTGCGGCGGCATGAGGCGGAAGCTCATGCCGCTGGTGTCATCCCTGGCCCTGGCGGCTGGCCTCGTCCTGGCTGGCCCCGCCTCGGCCGACACCCCCGCGACGCCCCCGGCTGCCCCCGGCCTGGTGCTGGAGCGGGTGGTGATGCTGTCCCGCCACGGCGTGCGCAGCCCCACCAAGGGGCCGGCGGAATTGCGCCGCCATTCCGACCAGGACTGGCCGGCATGGCCCGTGGGCCAGGGCATCCTGACCCCCCACGGCGCCGACGCCATCCGCCAGCTGGGCGTCTATCTGGGCGATCTGTACCGCCAGCGGGGCCTGCTGGGCGCGGACCGGTGTCCCGCCGGCGACACCGTCTTCGTCTGGGGCGACAGCGGTGACCAGCGCACCCGCGCCAGCGCCCAGGCCCTGGCCGACGGCATCGCCCCCGGCTGCGGGTTGAAAAACCACGGGCGGGCGCCGGACAGCCAGGACGTGCTGTTCGACGCGGCGTCGGGCGGCATCTGCCCCCTGGACCCGGCGGAGGCGGAGAAGGCGCTGGCGGCGGCCAACGGCGGTGACATCGCCGCCGTGCCGGCCGCCATCGCCCCGGCGCTGGCGGCGTTGGTGCGGGTGGTGGCGCCCAAGGCCTGCGCGGCCGGTTCCCCGACCGGCGGGCAGGCCTGCTTCGCCACCGGCCCGGTCAAGCTGGTGGACAAGGGCGGTGAGGTGAAGCTGGACGGCCCTCTGGCCCGGGGTGCCATGCTGGCGGAAAGCATCTTCCTGGAATACGTGCAGGGCATGCCCACCGCCCAGGTGGGCTGGGGCCGGGCCGGCACGCCGGAGGCCCTGGCCGCCATCCTGCCGGTGCATGATTACCAGGCCGACCTGACCCGCCGCACGCCCTATATCGCCAGCCACAACGGCGCGCTGCTGGCCCGTCAGATCGTGGCGGCGGTGACGGGTGAGGTTCCGGCCGCCGGCGGCCCGCTCGCGCCCGTGCCGGCGGGGGCCCGGCTGATCTCCATCCTGGGGCACGACACCAACCTGTCCAACGTGGCGGGCCTGCTGGGGCTGGACTGGACCCTGCCCGGCCAGCCGGACAAGACGGCGCCGGACACCACCCTGGCGTTCGAGGTCAGCCGCGATCCGGCGACGGGCAAGCGCTATGTCCATGTCGCGCTGTACTACCAAACGCTGGAGGACCTGCGGCAAGCCGCCGCCCTGACGGCGGCGCATCCGGCGGGTAAGGTCGATCTGCCCCTGCCCGCCTGCGGCGGTGACCGCTGCACGGTGGAGGATTTCGCCGCGCTGGTGCGCAAGGCGGTACCGCCGGCCTGCTGGCGGTAGGGGCAGGACAGAACTGACGGGCGGCGACCCCATCATCCGCCGCCCGTGAGGGATGGGCGGGGCGGTACTGCGGAGCCGCCCCGCCTTTCGTCTTTCTGAGCCGCCCTCGGCAGGGGCCGGTAAAGTCCGAATCCCCATCCCCCACCCAACCCAAGGCCGGTAAAGTCCGAGTCCAGGAAAAAATGCCGGGGCGGGACAGCCCCGCCCTCCCGGCAGGGCCGGTAAAGTCCGTGTGGATCCGGCGGGCGCGGATTTGCGCCGGCGCGCCCGCCGCCCGCCGCCCCTTCGGCGCGACCACCCCCGGCCGAAAACGCCCGGTTTTCCGTCGACAGGGCCGGTAAAGTCCGTGCCGGGGCCGGAGTCGCCCCCGCCTTCGAGTCCCCTGGAGTCGTCCGCAGGATCCCATTCCGGGTGATTCGTCACGATTCGGCTCGGACTTTACCGGCCCAGTGGAAGTTATCCACAGAATCGACGTGCCTCCCCCCGGACTTTACCGGCCACAAGATGTGTCGGCGGCGGTGGCGCGCATGGAAAGAAGTCTTTTCCCCCGGACTTTGCCGGCCGGTCTCCGGACTCTACCGGCCCGACTCGGGATTATTTCCCGGACTTAACCGGCACATCAAATAACAGACTCCAAATACCCCACAAATAGCGGGGGCCGGTAAAGTCCGACCTAGATTTAGTGATTTCGCTTTGGAACACTCCAGCCATCAACCGACACGAACCGACCGTAACCATCCGACTGGCAGGGGGCTGCAGCCATGGCCGACATACACCGTCTCATCCTGGAACATGGGGTGGACCGGGCGCGGGAAATGGCGACCAGCAAGACCGGCCGGACCCTGGTGGACGTGGCCGCCGCCATGCTGGCCCAGGAAGAGGACAGCATGGGCATCACCCATGCCGGCTTCGCTTTGACCAGCCTGCCCCACCGCTCCATCGACAAGGGACCGGAGCCCGAGTACCACCGCAAGGAAACGGGGCGCTGCACCCTGATCGTACAGAGCGGCCGGCATGGCGACGGCAGCCTGGTGGGCGTGCCCTATGGCGCCAAGGCGCGCATGATCCTGCTGTATCTGCAGACGGAGGCGCTGAAGACCAATTCCCGCCAGGTGGAACTGGGCAAGAGCTGGCACTCCTGGCTGAAGGCCATGGGGGAGAGCCCCGGCGGCAAGACCTATCGCCTGGTGATGGAACAGGCGCAGCGCATCACCGCCTGCAGCCTGCAATTCCTGTGGGAGACGGACGCCTCCGTCACCCGGCAGAACGCCGGCTTCGTCAACAACTCCATCCTGTTCAAGTCCAACCCCGACCAGCGCCAGGTGGCCCTGTTCCAGGATGTGATCGAGCTGAACGAAAGCTTCTACGACAGCCTGAAGCAGCACGCCGTGCCGGTGTCTGAAGCGGCCCTGCGCCACATCAGCGCCAGCAGCACCGCCATCGACGTCTACATCTGGCTGGCCTATCGCCTGCACGTGCTGAACCAGGCGACGCCGGTGCGCTGGGCGGCGCTCCGCCGCCAGTTCGGCGAGCATTACGCCAAGCTCAGCCACTTCAAACCGGTGTTCCTGGACGCCCTGGCGCTGGCCACCGCCGTCTATCCCGAAGCGAAGGTGGAGATCGCCGACGATGGCATCGTCCTGCACCCCTCGCGCCCGCCCATCGCCCGGCGCGAGGCGGCGCTGATCGCGTAAGACCAGCGCCGTCGCCCATCAGATGCGGAAGGCCAGGGCCAGCCGCACCTGGTTCTGCCGCATGGTGCCGCTGACGGCGTTGCCCAGGCTGCCGGTCCCGTCGGTCTTCCCCAGGTCGACATAGCGGTATTCCACCTTCAGGCGGAACGCATCCAGGGGCAGCGGCACCTCCGCCCCAGCGCCCAAGGTCCAACCCGCCTGGGTGTGGCTGAAGTCGATCGACGATCCCGGCCCATCGGTGCGGTAGGTGTGCAACCGCACGTCACCCGCCGCCACCCCGCCCAGGGCGTAGGGCAGGAAACCCAATCCCAGGTCATAACCAGCGCGGACCACACCCGTGGCCAGCCAGCCGTTGTGGGTGGTGTAATTGTAATCGGGCGAGGGGTTGTGCGCCGTGATGTCGCCGCTGCCGCTGGCGATGTCGCCCTCCACCCCCACCAGCAGGCGGCCGACCTGCAGGCCATAGCCCAGACCGGCACCGCCGGAAACCTGGTTTCCCGAATGGTCGCCGGTCGTGCGGCCATTGGTCAGGTCCTGTCGCGCCTGGCCAGCGGCGTCGCCGATGAAGCCCTGTACGTACAGGCCGCCCCATGACGCCCCCTCCTGCGCCGACGCGGCCCCCGACGCGACCACCATCGCCACCGCGGCGGCCCACCCCATCACACCCAGCTTGCGCATAAAAGTTTCCTTGTTTAACCAACAGAGACGCAAGCGTTATGGTTTCCCGTCACAGAGTTGCAGTCACCGTGGTGTCGCACCCCGGGCGCCCGAATGTCGCACCCCGGTTCCCACCATCGCTGGCGCGCGGGACCGCGCCCGCCTACACTACCCGGGCGTGTAGAGGCGGGACGGGGTGGGGCCGGTGGTAGCGCGGGTTTCGACGGTGGCCTTCCAGGGGGTGGATGTCCTGGACATCGATGTCCAGGTGCAGATGTCGGGCGGGCAGGTGGCCTTCACCGTCGTCGGCCTGCCGGACAAGGCGGTGGCGGAAAGCCGGGAGCGGGTGCGGGCGGCATTGCACGCGCTGGGCCTGGCCCTGCCGCCCAAGCGCATCACCGTCAACCTGGCCCCGGCCGACGTGCAGAAGGAGGGGTCGCACTACGATCTGCCCATCGCCATCGCCCTGCTGACCGTCATGGGCATCCTGCCCGATGAGGACATCCGGGGCTTCTGCGCCCTGGGCGAACTGGCGCTGGACGGGGCGCTGACCGCCGTGGCCGGCACCCTGCCCGCCGCCATCCACGCTGTGGCCACCGACCGGGGCCTGATCTGCCCGGCGGCCTGCGGCGGCGAGGCCGCCTGGGCCGGGGAGTTGGAGGTGCTGGCCCCCCGCACCCTGCTGGAGCTGATCAACCACTTCAAGGGCACCCAGGTGCTGTCCCGCCCCCAGCCCAAGATGGAGGAGGAGGACGGCACCACCCTGCCGGACCTGGCCGACATCAAGGGGCAGGAGACGGCCAAGCGCGCGCTGGAGGTCGCGGCCAGCGGCGCCCACAACCTGCTGATGGTCGGTCCGCCAGGGTCCGGCAAGTCCATGCTGGCCGCCCGACTGCCGGGATTGCTGCCGCCGCTGGCGCCGGCGGAGGCGCTGGACCTGTCCATGATCCATTCCGTGGCCGGCAAGCTGGACGGCGGCCGGCTGATGCGCCGCCGCCCCTTCCGCGACCCGCACCACAGCGCCAGCCTGCCGGCCCTGGTGGGCGGCGGGGTGCGCGCCAAGCCGGGGGAGATCAGCCTGGCGCACCAGGGTGTCTTGTTCCTGGATGAGTTGCCGGAGTTCGCCCGGCCGACGCTGGAGGCCCTGCGCCAGCCGCTGGAGACGGGCCGGGCGACGGTGGCGCGGGCCAACGGCCATGTCACCTATCCGGCGCGGGTGCAACTGGTGGCCGCGATGAACCCCTGCCGCTGCGGCCATCTGGACGACCCGGCCCAGGCCTGCGGCCGGGCACCCAAATGCGCCGCCGATTACCAGTCCAAGATTTCCGGCCCGCTGTTCGACCGCATCGACCTGCATGTCGACGTGCCGGCGGTGAAGGCGTCCGACCTGTCCCTGCCACCGCCGCGCGAGACCAGCGCCATCGTCGCCGCCCGCGTGGCCCGCGCCCGGGGCATCCAGGCCGAGCGCTACGCCGCCCTGACGAAGCCGGGCCACCCGACCATCCGCACCAACGCCGAGGCCGACGGCGAACTGCTGGAAAAGGTGGCGGCGCCGGAGGCCGCCGGCCGCGCCCTGCTGACCGAGGCCGCCGACCGCCTGCGCCTGTCCGCCCGGGGCTATCACCGCGTCCTGCGCGTCGCCCGCACCCTGGCCGACATGGAAGGCGCCGAGACGGTGCGCCGCCTGCACATAGCCGAGGCGTTGAGCTACCGCCGGGTGGTGGTGCGGTGAGGGCGACGGCCCTCGCCTGGCGCGCCTTCTCCGTCCTGGCCATCGTGGGCATGATCGTCGTGGCCGCTTATGGCCTGGTTACGGAAGCGGGCATCGCCTTTTTTCTGGGTGGACGGGAGCCGCAGGTGCCCGACAAGGAATTGGTGCTGGAACTGGTCTTCGTGGGGATCGCGCTATCCGCGCTCTGCGTCCTCGCCCTGCCCATCTTCGGGCTGATCCTGCTGGCCGTCAGCCAGGGGCTGGCCTTTCTTGTCTGCGTCCAGCGCGGCCTTCCCGATAGCTATCACCCCATCCAGCTCTACAACACCACGACCTATTTTTGCTTTGCCGGTATCATCGCGGTGAGCCTCATGAAGCTGACCCGCGAATACGCGGCCTATCGCCGGACCCGTATTCCATGATCCCGCCCGCATTGCTGCTCATCGACCTACAACGCGCCATCGACGACCCGCGCTGGGCGGCGGAGGGGCCGCGCAATAATCCGGAGGCCGAGGCCAATGTGGCCCGGCTGCTGGCGGCGTGGCGGGCGCGGGGCTGGCCCCTCATCCATGTGCGCCACGATTCGGTGGAACCCAACTCCAGCTACCGTCCCGGCCAACCGGGCAACGCCTTCAAGGATGAGGCGATGCCCCTGCCCGGGGAGACCATCGTGGCCAAGCGCACCAACAGCGCCTTCATCGGCACGGGGTTGGACGATCTGTTGCGCGGGCGGGGCGTCACCGCCCTGGTGATCGCGGGCGTCATCACCAACAATTCGGTGGAGGCCACGGCGCGCATGGCCGGCAATCTGGGCTACGCCACCACCGTGGTCAGCGACGCGACCTACACCTTCGCCAAGCGCGACCTGCGGGGCCGGGTGTGGAGTGCGGAGGACGTGCACGCCCTGTCACTGGCCAATATGGCGGGTGAGTATGCCCGGGTGATGACGACGGAGGCAGTGCTTAATCCGGCCGGAACGTCGCCTGGATGACAGTCCCCAAATCCCGCGACTCCGGGGGCAGGCGAAAGGCCAGAACGCGGGCGTCCATGTCATCATCAGGGAAGAGCAGGATGCTGCCGGTGATGGGCTGATCGCCTTTGGGCAGCCAGCTATGGTGGGTGCCCATCCCCTCTTGCCCCGCGGGGGTTACGAAATCCACCGAGGTAGGGCCATGGCGGACGATGATGTCGGTGGGATAAGGTCCCTGCGGAAAGGCCGATTTCTCCTCTATCCCCTCGGCAACCACTTGCTCAACGAAGTCTTGGGCGATGGGAAAAACGCGGGCAACGATACGAGCGACTTCGAACCGGCCGGATGTGCCACCCTCGATCAATGACAGATGGATGGCCGGGCCGTCGATGTGTTCGATGGCCTTGAACAGGTTCCGGCTGGCCGGCGGCTTGGCCATCACCACCAGTTGCGACCCGCTGGATCCATACAGGCCGAAGCAGTGCCAACCTTTGGGGGCAAATACCCCCAACTCTCCGAAATCGGCGCGATAATATGCCAACCGCGCTACCATCTTCGCGGAAACACTCGCCGGTAACGGAGGAACGGAATCCTTCTTCGGCGCCGGTATCGGTCCTGTTTGCCCATCCAGCGGACAACCGACAAACGGAATGCCACCGGCGGCCCCCTGGTGCGTCAGCAGGGCAAAACCGATCACCAGGATACCGCACACGGTCCGACGCATGGCGCCGGCGAACAAGCGGAGCGTTACGGTCATGGAAGGGACCTGGAAAGCACGGGGAGGGCCGGATCAGGATGGCATTGCCATGCCTGGTCCTCAAGCCCTTGCCGCCTCTACCCCAGCAACGCCGCCAGCACGCCGTTCAGCCGTTGGCGCCCCTCCGGCGTGGCGACCAAACGATCGTTGTCCCGCGTCAGGAAGCCGTGGCGGGTCAGGCGCTCCACCGCCGCCGGGTTGACGGGCGACAGGCCGGCGCCCTCGGCCGCCAGGCGCGACAGGCTGACGCCCTCGGCCAGGCGCAGGCCCATCATCAGGGCCTCACGGGCGCGCAACTCCGGTGTCACCCCCTCATCCGCGTGAGCGCCGGTGCCGCCCTCCTCCACCCGTTGCAGCCAGACCTCTGGCGCGCGGTGGGTGCGGGTGGCGATCTTCTGGCCATCAAGTGTCAGGCGGCCATGGGCGCCGGGGCCGACGCCGACATAGTCGCCATAGCGCCAGTAGACCAGATTATGCCGGCTTTCCTGGCCAGGACGGGCGTGGTTGGACACCTCATAGGCCGGCATGCCCGCCTGGTTCAGCAGCGCTTGCGTCGCCTCATACAGGTCGCCCGCCACCTCCTCATCCGGCACCACCAGGGCGCCACGTTGATGCAGGGTATGGAACTGGGTGCCTTCCTCGATGGTCAGCTGATAGAGCGACAAATGGCCGACGGCCAGGTCCAGGGCGCGGGACAGTTCATCCTGCCAGACGGCCACGGTCTGGCCGGGGCGGGCATAGATCAGATCGAAACTGAAACGATCGAAGCTGCGCTTGGCGAGGGCGATGGCCTCCTGCGCCTCGGCCGCCGAGTGCTTGCGGCCCAGCACCTTCAGATCGGTGTCGTTCAGCGCCTGGATGCCCATGGACAGGCGGTTGACGCCGGCGGCGCGGAATCCGGCGAAGCGCGCCGCCTCCGACGAGGTCGGGTTGGCCTCCAACGTCACTTCCACGCCGGAGGATATGCCCCAATGCTGGTCGGCGCGCGCCAGCAGGGCGGCCACGGTTTCCGGCGGCATGAGGGAGGGTGTGCCGCCGCCGAAGAAGACGCTGTCCAGGCGCCGGCGGGGGCCGCCGTCGCGCGCCAGGCGATCGGCCATGGTGTCCAGTTCCCGCAGCATCGCGGCACGCCAGCGGGCCTGGTCCACGCCCTCGCGGACATGGCTGTTGAAGTCGCAATAGGGGCATTTGCTGGCGCAGAACGGCCAGTGCACATAGAGGCCGAAGCCGCCCGGGATGGCGGCGGCGTCCGGGGTGGGGGCGGTCAGCGGAAGCATCGCTCCACCAGCTGGCGGAAGGCGTCGGCCCGGTGGCTGATGGCGTGCTTCTCGTGCGGTTCCATCTCGCCATAGGTCACGGTGTAACCGTCCTGGACGAACATGGGGTCGTAGCCGAAGCCGCGGTCGCCCCGGGGCGGGTTGACCAGCTGGCCGTGCACCTCGCCCTGCACCGTCTCCACATGGCCGTCCGGCCAGGCGATGGTCAGGGCACAGATGAAGCTGGCGTCGCGCGGGGCGCCGGGCGGCAGTTCACGCTCCACCCGCGCCATGGCGGCACGGAAGTCCTTCTCCGGCCCGGCCCAGCGGGCGGAATAGATGCCGGGGTCGCCGTCCAGCGCCTTCACCGCCATGCCGCTGTCGTCAGCCAGCGCCGGCTTACCCGACGCCTGGGCCGCCGCAAGGGCCTTCAGCTCCGCGTTGGCGCGGAAGGTCAGGCCGGTTTCCTCCGGCTCCGGCAGGCCCAGATCCCCCGCCGTGGGAAAGTTGGCGACGTGGTCGCCCAGCAGCGCGGCGATCTCCTTCACCTTGCCCTTGTTGTGGGTGGCGATGATCAGGGTGTCACCGGTGAATTTCCGTGGAGTCATTTGTTTTCCTCAAGCGCCGGCGGGGCATCCGCCCCTTGGCTTGTCCTCGATTTCCAGTCCACTGCGTTCCCCGGAAATCTCCGGCGCCCGCCCGTTTTCGTAAATAGGAGGCGCGGGCTAGGGGCTTGGCTTTTGATGCCAAGCCCCATCGCGGTCAATATGGGGCCGCCGTGATCACAGGCCCAGGGCGGTCTTCTGCAGGGCGGTCAACTGGCCGATGCCGTGGCGGGCATGGCGCAGCAGCTCGTTGAACTGGGATTCGTCGAAGGGGCGTTCCTCGGCCGTGCCCTGGATTTCCACGATGCCGCCGGATCCCGTCAGCACGAAGTTGGCGTCGGCCTGGGCGTTGCTGTCCTCGGCATAATCCAGGTCCAGCACGGCCTGGCCGTTGTAGATGCCGCAGGAGATGGCGGCCACGCTGTCGATCAGGGGGATCTGCTTCACCACGCCGATGCGCAACAGGTGGCTGAAGGCCTGGTGCAGGGCGACATAGCTGCCGGTGATGGCGGCGGTGCGGGTGCCGCCGTCGGCCTGCAGCACATCGCAGTCGATCTTCACCTGGACCTCGCCCATGGCCTTGCGGTCGGTGACGGCGCGGAGCGCGCGGCCGATCAGGCGCTGGATTTCCTGGGTGCGGCCGGACTGCTTGCCCTTGGCGGCCTCACGGTCGGTGCGGCTGTGGGTGGCGCGGGGCAGCATGCCGTATTCCGCCGTCACCCAGCCCAGGCCCTGGCCGCGCAGGAAGGGCGGCACCTTTTCCTCGACGCTGGCCGTGCACAGCACGTGGGTGTCGCCAAAGCGCACGAGGCAGGAGCCTTCGGCGTACTTGGCGAAGCCGGTCTCAAGCGAAACGGCACGAAGCTGGTCGGCGGCGCGGCCGGAAGGGCGGGTCATGGCGGGGCGGTCCCGTGGCTGTCTATGAAAAGAGAAGACCCTACGTAGCGACGGATGGGCCGCCCTGTCCACCCTGGATGTGCCCACGCATGGCACGCCCGCCGCCGGGGCGGCCCAAGGGGCACAGGGAGCCCAGGGGGCCCGGCGGGATTGATCCGGGGTGATTGATAACACCCGCCGCGCCCATTAGATTTAGGGATGGGCGTGCCTTGAGGCCCGCCGCCACCCCGTGGACCCGACCCGCGCCCCCATGATCACCGAGATGAACCAGCGTTCCCGCGACATCTTCCGGCAGATCGTGGAAGCTTATGTCGAAACGGGCGAGCCAGTCGGCAGCCGCACCCTGTCGCGGCGCCTGGGCATCAGCCTGTCGCCGGCCACCATCCGCAACGTCATGGCGGATTTGGAGGAGCTGGGCCTGCTGAAGGCCCCGCACACCTCGGCCGGCCGCGTGCCGACGGAGGTGGGCCTGCGCCTGTTCGTCAACGGCCTGCTGGAAGTGGGGGACCTGTCGGAGGATGAGCGGGTCAGCATCGACGCCCAGTGCGCCGCCTCCGGCCGCTCCCTGCCCGAGGCGCTGGAAGAGGCGACGACCATGCTGTCGGGCCTGTCGTCCTGCGCCGGGCTGGTGATGGCGCCCAAGACCGACCGGCCGCTGAAGCATATCGAATTCGTGAACCTGCAGCCCGGCCGCGCCCTGGTGGTGCTGGTGACGGAGGACGGCCTGGTGGAGAACCGGGTGGTGGAGGTGCCGATGGGCATCCCCTCCTCCGTCCTGCAGATGGCCAGCAATTACCTGAACGCCCGCGTGGTCGGCCGCACCCTGGCCGAGGCCCGCACCCGCCTGCTGGCGGAAGCGGAGGAACAGCGCACCCAGCTGGACGAGCTGACCCGCCGGGTGGTGGACACGGGCATGGCCACCTGGGCCGGCAGCCGTAACAACGGCGTGCTGATCGTGCGCGGCCAGGCCAAGCTGTTGGACGATGTCAGCGCCCTGTCGGACCTGGAACGCATCCGCAGCCTGTTCGAGGCGCTGGAGACCCGCGACGCCATGATGCGCCTGCTGGAGGCGACGGGTAGTGCGGAGGGCGTGCAAATCTTCATCGGGGCGGAGAATAACCTGTTCAGCCACGCCGGCTGTTCCCTGATCGTCTCGCCCTACACCAACGGCAAGGACCAGATCGTCGGCGCCATCGGGGTGATCGGACCGACACGGATCAATTACGCCCGCATCATTCCCATGGTTGACTATACCGCGAAGGTCATCAGCCGGATGATCGGCTAGGGCCGCCCCATTATTGACCCCACCGCCGCCGCATGGCCTCTGGCGCGACGGCTGTAGTATACCTATCTTCCACCCGTCCCGGCGGTGGCAAGCCGCCTTCTTCCGCACACCCGTAGAGACCGCACGCAAGATGACCGATCACACCGAGACGACCGCCGCCCCCGAAACCGACGCCGCCCCGCAGCAGGAAGCGCCGGCCGCCAAGGATGCCGTCGCCACGCTGGAGGCCGAGGTCGCGTCCCTGAAGGACCAGCTGCTGCGCAGCATCGCCGAGGCGGAGAACACCCGCCGCCGCGCCCAGAAGGAACGTGAGGACACCGCCAAGTACGCCGTGTCCGGCTTCGCCAAGGAGCTGCTGGCCGTGGCCGACAATTTGCGCCGCGCCATCGAGGCCGTGCCGGCCGATGTGCGCACCGGCAACGACCAGGTGAACAACCTGCTGACCGGCGTGGAAGCGACCGAGCGCCAGCTGATCGCCGCCTTCGACCGCGCCGGCATCGTGAAGTTGGATCCGCTGAACCAGCCTTTCGACCCCAACTTCCACCAGGTGGTGGCCGAGGTCGACGCCAGCGGCAAGCCCGCCGGCACCGTCGTCACCATCCTGCAGCCCGGCTACACCATCCAGGGCCGCCTGCTGCGCGAGGCCATGGTCTGCGTCGCCAAGGCCGGCACCAACGCCGGCAAGGTCGACACCAGCGCGTGACACGCGCCGTTTCCCTCAAACGGCGGGCGGAAACCCCCGCCGTTTGAGGGCGCCCCTCTTGGAACTAAACCGCCATCGCGGCGGGCTGGCGTAGGGGCAGGTGGCACTGGATCAGCGTGCCATGCTCGCTATCGCTGATTTCCACCCAGCCGCCATGCAGTTCGACGAAGCTTTTCACCAGCGATAGGCCCAGGCCGGCGCCGGCGGGATGGTTCTGCACCTCGCCCCGTTCGAACTTGTTGAACACCCGCTGACGATCGGCGGCGGGAATGCCGATGCCGGTGTCGCTGACCGACAACACCATCTCAGGTCCCTGCTCACCCATCTGGCGCGTGGCCGCCAGCACCACCTGGCCGCCCGGCGGCGTGAACTTCACGGCATTGCTGACCAGGTTGTACAGCGCCTGTTTCAATCGGCGCTCGTCGGCATCCAGCATGCCGATGTCGCAGGGATGTTCCACCCGCAGGGTGACATCCTGCTTGCGCGCCCAGTCCAGGGTCAGGCCCGACACCGCCTCCAGCAACTGCGCGACATCGACGGGCGAGCGGTCCAGGGTCATGAACCCGGCCTCGATGGTGGCCAGGTCCAGGATGTCGTTGATCAGGGCCAGCAGGCGGCGGCTGGCCTCCAGCACGCCCTTGGTATAGTCCGCCTGGCGTTCGTTCAGGGCGCCGAAATACTGGTTATTCAGGATCTCGGCGAAGCCCATGATGGCGTTCAGCGGCGTGCGCAGCTGATAAGAGACGTTGGCGATGAATTCGGATTTCAGCCGGTCGGCTGTCGCCAGCGCCTCGTTGCTGGCGCGCAAGGCCTCCTCCACCCGCACGCTGTCGGTGATGTCCAGCACGCTGATCAGCACGGCGCCATCGGGCAGCGGCACGTTGGAAACGTCGACGATGCTGCGGTCCGTGCGTTCCAGCCGGCCGGCATAGCTGGACCGTTCCAGCAAATCGGCGATCATGGCGCGCCGCCGGGCCGGCCAGTCGCCGTCATGGTCCAGCAGGGGCTGCAGCTTGTCGATCACCTGGGTGATGTGCGGCTCACCGTTCAAATCCATCGGCTTCAGGCGCCAGATGCGGGCGAAGGACGGGTTCCACAGCTTCAGCCGGCCGTCGCCGCCGAACACGGCCACGCCCTCCGCCAGATTGTCCAGCGTCTCCTGCTGCACGGCCATGAGGGTGTTGTAGGAGGACTCGAGCGCCAGGGCGTTGGTCACGTCCTCCAGCACGAACATCAGGCCGCCGAAGGGATGGGGCACGGTGATGTTGCGCAGCGTGGTGCCGTCCGGCAGGTGGGTCATGTCCTCGCGCGGTTCCGTCAGATTGGTGAACTGGGCCAGCAGCGCGCGCTTCCACCGGGGGAAGTCCACCTCCTCCTGCAGGCGGCGGCGACTGCGCAGGTCCTCCAGCACCTCGCCATAGCCGGGCTCGGTCGCCAGCCAGGCTTCGTCCAGCCCCCACAGGCGGGCGTAGGAGCGGTTGTGGAACTTCAGCTTGGTATCGGCGCCGTAGATGGCGATGGCGGAACCCAAATGTTCCAGCACGTCGGCGTGGGCGGCGATGTGACGGTCCAGTTCCGACGCCAGTTCCTGCTCACGGGTGCAGTCCAGCGCATGACCCAGCAGGGCGGGTCCGGCGCCGGTCACCCCCACGGGAGCGGCCAGCGGCGTTTCCGTCAGGCGCAACAACCGCCGCTGGCCGGCGACGATGACATGGCGGCTTTCCGAGGCAGGCGCCTTGGCCGCCAAGGCGCGGGCGGCCAGCGACCGCGCGGCGCCGGGGCCGGTGAGCAATTCCACCCCTTGGGCCACGGCCTCCTCAGGGGCCAGCCCCACCGCGGCGCCGTAAGCCTGGTTGCACCAGAGCAGCGCGCCGTCGGCCCGCCGCATCCACAGAGGAAAGGGCAGCAGGTCGAGGGCGCCGCGAAAGCGGGCGAGGCTTTCCTCCATCCCCTGGCAACGCCCGGCCAGCGCCTGGACATCGGCCGCCGCACCGGTCACGTCGCGCAGCCACAGGACGCTGAGGGCGGCCGGCTGGTCGCCGCCATCCCCCGGCGTGACCGGTGGCGCCGCCGGCCGGCCGATCAGCATCAGGGTACGCCGCCCCTGGGGACAGTAGAGCTGGCGGACGAAGGGCTTGGCGTCGTCCTCCAACTCGCGCATGGACAGGCGCAGGGCGTCGGCATCGGACGGGGCGAAGGCCTGGACGATGTCCTGCGGCCGGTCGCCCGGCTGGGGCGCCGGCAGCCCCAGCCAGCCGCCGATTCCGGAGGAGGCCGCCACCACGCGGCCGGTCCGCCAGGCCAGCCACTCATCAGGGCAGCCCGCCAGCAGGGCATCCGCCCGACCCGCCCGCGCCGCCACCCGGGCGCGCTGGCCGGTCAGGCGCGTCAGGCAGACACCCGCCGCCGCCAGGCTGGCGGCCGACCCCGCCAGCACCAGCGGGAGCGGCAGGTCGGGGAACACCAGGCGCAAGCACGGGATCCCGGAGGCGGCCAGGGCGGCGACAGCAAGCGCGATGGGCAGCGCGATGGGCGGGGACGCGGCGTTCTTGGGCATGACGCCTGAATCTTAGTTAATGACGGGGTGGGTGCCAAGCCAACGGAAGGCTACGTTTTCGTGGCAAACCCTTGCCTCGCCGAACAAAGCCTGGCGACCCGATGTTCCGGCGGCGATGACGGGGGCAAAAGAAAAGGCCGGGCGTTGCGACCCGGCCTTCCCCAAAGGTCCCGGGCCTTGCGGCCCGGGCGACAGTCTCGACGCTTAGTACCGGTAGTGGTCCGGCTTGAACGGGCCCTGCGGGCTGACGGCGATGTAATCGGCCTGCGCCTGGGTCAGCGTGGTCAGGGCGGCGCCGATCTTCGCCAGATGCAGGCGGGCGACCTTCTCGTCCAGGTGCTTGGGCAGGACGTAGACCTTGTTCTCGTACTTCTCGTGGTTGTTCCACAGCTCGATCTGGGCCAGCACCTGGTTGGTGAAGCTGGCGGACATGACGAAGCTGGGATGGCCGGTGGCGCAGCCCAGGTTCACCAGGCGGCCCTTGGCCAGGACGATCAGGCGCTTGCCATCGGGGAACACCACCTCGTCCACCTGCGGCTTCACTTCTTCCCAGACGTAGTTCTGCAGGGCGGCGATCTGGATTTCGCTGTCGAAGTGACCGATGTTGCAGACGATGGCGCGGTCCTTCATCTCACGCATATGGTCCAGCGTGATGACGTCGACGTTGCCGGTGGCGGTGACGAAGATGTCGCCCAGGGGGGCGGCCGTTTCCATCGTCACGACCTGGTAGCCTTCCATGGCGGCCTGCAGGGCGTTGATGGGGTCGATCTCGGTCACCATGACGCGGGCGCCCTGGCTGCGCAGCGAGGCGGCGGAGCCCTTGCCCACGTCGCCATAACCGCAGACCACGGCGACCTTGCCGGCCATCATCACGTCGGTGGCGCGCTTGATGCCATCCACCAGGCTCTCGCGGCAGCCATACAGGTTGTCGAACTTGGACTTGGTGACGCTGTCGTTCACGTTGATGGCCGGAACCTTCAGCGTGCCCTTCTTCATCATCTCATACAGGCGATGCACGCCCGTGGTGGTCTCTTCCGACAGGCCGCGGATCCCGGCCAGGATCTCGGGGTACTTGTCGTGCAGGATCTGGGTGACGTCGCCGCCATCGTCCAGGATCATGTTGGGGGTCCAGCCAGCATAGGGACCCTCGGCCGGGCCGCGCAGCGTCTGCTCGATGCACCACCAGAACTCCTCCTCCGTCTCGCCCTTCCAGGCGAAGACCGGGATGTTGGCGGCGGCGATGGCGGCGGCGGCGTGATCCTGGGTCGAGAAGATGTTGCACGAGGACCAGCGCACGGAGGCGCCCAGATCCACCAGCGTCTCGATCAGCACGGCGGTCTGGATGGTCATGTGCAGGCAGCCGACGATGCGGGCGCCGTCCAGCGGCTTCTTGCCGGCGTATTCCGTGCGCAGGGCCATCAGGCCCGGCATCTCGGTCTCGGCGATGGTGATTTCCTTGCGACCCCAGCCGGCGAGGCCGATGTCCTGGACTTTGTAGTCGGTGAAGGCGGTCATGGGGGCGATGCTCCTCTGGTGCCGTGGGTGCCGTCAGGGCGGGCAAGAGGTGCCGACGCCACGGCCTTTCCAGGCTGGATGATGGGCCTGGGTGTAACAGCGCGATGGCCGACCAGCAAGCATAAAGACATCTTTATGTGTGCATTTGTTGGCAAGCTATCCGTTCGCGAGCCCGCCGGGGCCGGGCGTCACCGCAAGAACCGCTCGACCTCGTGCACCAGCACCACCCGGCCGGCCAGGCGACCACCCAAGGGGCCGCGCACCGCCCGCACCAGGACGGGGTTCGCGGTGACGTAGACCAGTTGCAGTCCCTGCGCCAAGGCCAGGTACAGACAGTCTTGCGCCGGGTGGGTCAGCTGGGCCGCCAGGCGAACCGCGTCGGCCAGCAGGGGCCGCGACGGCATCAGCTCCACCTCCGCCCCCTGAAGGGCCATGGCGGCGGTGGCGGCCTCCACCGCCGTCAGATCGCCCAGGACCACCTTGGCCCCCAGCACCTGGGCCAGGTCGCCCATCAGCACGTCGGGCGCCAGCAGGCGGTGGCCCAGCAGGCGGTCGGCCACGGAGCTGGTCGCCTCCGGCACCACCCATTGCAATGCCACGGAGGCGTCGATGACGAATTGCAGGCTCATGCCTCCTCTCCCGCGCCGAGGTCCGGCGCCACCTCCCGCGTTTCCGGCACGGCGGCCCAGGTCTCCGTCCGCACGCCGGCCATGACGTCGCCAGCCGGCCGGTGGGGGCGGTCGGCCAGGGACTGGCGCAGCGAGGACGCCAGCGCGCGGAAATCCTGCGGCTCGTTGGCCAAGGCCTGGCGCAGAATGTCACGGCACTCGGCTTCCATGGAACGGCCATGGCGGGCGGCGCGCAGCTTCAGGCGGCGCACCAATTCCTCATCCAGGCCACGAACGGTCAATGCTGTGGGCATGCGGGGTCTCCAGCGACTGCCAGCAATGCTGGCAGTGCCGAAGGTGCGGCCAACGTTGGAATCCGGTCAAGCCCGGTTAGGCCGCCGCGTCGTTGAAATCGTCCAGCAACGCCGCGATGCGGCCCTGGTCGGTCTGGTCCATGATGGTGCGGGCCCGGCGCGTGGCCTCCACCAGGTCCAGGCCACGCAGGCGGCGCTTCACCACCGGCAGGTTGTTGGGCGCCATGGACAGCTCACGGATGCCCAGGCCCAGCAGCAGGGCGGTATAGCGGGGATCGCCGGCCATTTCGCCGCAAATGGACACGGGGATGCGGGCCCTTAGCGCCGCCTCGGTGGTGAACTGCACCAGGCGCAGCACCGCCGGATGCAGCGGGTCGTACAGGTCGGCCACCTGCTCGTCGCCCCGGTCGATGGCCAGGGTGTATTGGATCAGGTCGTTGGTGCCGATGGCGAAAAAGTCGCAGAAGGGCGCCAGCCCGTCGGCCGACAGGGCGGCCCCCGGAATCTCGATCATGATGCCCAGCTTGGGCAAGGGGCTGGCGATCTTCACCCCCCGGCGGCGCAGGCGGCGCACCACCGTCGCCATGATCTCGCGCACCCGCCGCACCTCGGCGATGGAGCTGATCATGGGCAGCAGGATGCGCAGATTGCCGTGGGCGCCGGCGCGCAGCATGGCGGCCAGCTGGGTTTCCAGCAGCTTGGGTTCCTTCAGCGACAGGCGGATGGCGCGCAGGCCCAGGGCGGGGTTGGTCGGCTCCGCGAAATAGCCCCGCAGCGCCGTGGCGATCTTCTCCCCGCCGATGTCCAGCGTACGGGCCGTCACCGGCTTGCCGTCCATGTTGGCGACGATGCGGGTCAGGATCTCCGTCTGCTCATCCTCGTCGGGCAGGTCCTCGCGGTTCATGAACAGGAATTCGGTACGCAGCAGGCCCACGCCCGAGGCGCCGACCTCGATGGCGCCGTCCAGCTCGCGCGGCAGCTCCAGGTTGGCGTTGAGCGTGACGGCGGTGCCGTCGCGGGTGATGGCCGGCAGCTTGCGCAGGCTTTTCAGCTGCGCCCGCTCGGCCAGCAGTTCCGCCCGCCGGCGGCGGTATCCGTCCAGCACGTCCGGGCTGGGGTTGACGCAGACCTGGCCGGTGATGCCGTCCACCACCACGGTGTCGCCGTTCTGCACGCCTTGCATCAGGCCCAGCGTGCCCAGCACCGCCGGCAGGCCGAGCGATCGCGCCATGATGGCGGTGTGCCCCTCGGCACCGCCCAGCATGGTGGCGAAGCCGGCGATGCGGCGCGGATCCATCAGCGCGGTGTCGGCGGGGCTCAGATCCTCCGCCAGGACGATGCAGCCCTCCGGCAGGAAGGAGAAGGCCTGGTATTTGTGCTGCATCAGGTTGCGCAGCAGGCGCTGCCCCACCTCGCGCACGTCGGCGACACGGGCCGCCAGGTAGGCGTCCTCCATGTCGGCGAAGCTTTGCGCGATGCTGGTGATCTCCGCCTGCACCGCCGCCTCGGCGTTCACCTTGTCCTCGCGGATGCGCCGTTCCACCCCGCGCATGAGGCGGGAGCCCGAGAGCATGGCGAAATGGGCGTCCAGCAGGAAGCCGATCTCCTCCGCGGCACTGCCGGGCAGGGTGGACGCCTTGCTCTTCAGCTTGCGCACCTGGCGGCGCGCCTTGTCGGCGGCGGCGGCGAAGCGTTGGACTTCCGCCTCCAGCTCGGCCTCGACGACGGCGTATTCCGGGGCCAGCAGCGCGCCGGCGTCGACCACGTGGGCCGGCCCGATGGCGATGCCGGACGACACGCCCACGCCCCGCAGCACGCGGTCCACCACGACCTTCGCCGCGCGGCCCCGGCCACCCTCACGCCCAGATGAACGATCGGCCATTTGCCGTTCAGTCCTCATCGAACTTGCGATCGACCAGGGCGACCAGCGCGTCCAGGGCCTGTTCCCCCTGGGGGCCCTTGGCCCGCAGGGTGATGGAGGTGCCGATCGCGGCCGCCAGCATCATCAGCCCCATGATGGACTGGCCGTTGACCTGGGTATCGCCCCGCTCCACCTCGACCTCGGCGTCGAATTCCGCCGCCAGCTTCACGAATTTGGCGGCCGCGCGGGCGTGCAGGCCCCGGCGATTCTGGATCAGCGCCGTGCGCGGCGGCCCGAAGGCGCCCATGTCACGCCCATCCGCCCCCTCCCCTTCGCCCGTCATGGCTCAGCTGTCCGCCAACAGGGACGAGGCGACGTTGATGTATTTGCGGCCCGCCTCGCGCGCGGCCTGGACGGCGCTTTCCAGCGTCTCCGTCTTCCGCACCGACGCCAGCTTGATCAGCATGGGCAGGTTCACGCCGGCGATCACCTCGACCTTGGCGCGGTCCATGATGCTGATGGCCAGGTTGGAGGGCGTGCCGCCGAACATGTCGGTCAGGACCACCACCCCGGCGCCGCTGTCGCACTCCGCGACCTTGGCCAGGATGTCTTCCCGCCGCTTTTCCATGTCGTCTTCCGGCCCAATGCAGACCGCGCGCACCTGCGGCTGTTCCCCCACCACATGCTGGAGGGCCAGTATGAACTCCTCGGCCAGGCGGCCGTGGGTCACGAGGACCATACCGATCATCGGGTCTCCCTATTGACGACAAGCGCGGGCTCCGGGACTACGCCGGACCGGTCCAATTCCCGGTGGGCGACGCCCACCCTGGAGCCCTGGGTTTGCAACCATGCCGCCAGCCGGTTGGCGACAAAGACGGAGCGGTGACGACCCCCGGTGCACCCCACGGCGATGGTGAGGTAGCGTTTGCCCTCGCTCATGTAGCGGGGCAGCAGGGGGGCCAGCAAGCGGGTGAGGTTGTCGAAGAAGGCGGGAAAATCCCCATCCTTCTCGATGAAGGCGCCCACGGGCGGATCGTTCCCGGTCAGGGGACGGAGATCGGGATCCCAGTGGGGATTGTCCAGGAAACGGACGTCGAACACCAGGTCAGCCTCACGCGGGACGCCGTGGCGGAACGAAAAGCTGGTCACGAAGACATGCAACGACGGCGCCGTGTCCAACCGGAAATGCCCGCCCAGCAGACGGCGGACATCGTGGATGGAAAGCTGGGTCGTGTCGACGACCACATCGGCATTGTCACGCAAGGACCACAGCAAGGTGCGTTCCCGGGCGATGCCGTCGGGCACGGGGCGGTCGGTGGCCAGGGGATGGGGCCGGCGGGTTTCGGTATAGCGCCGCTGCAGCGCCTCGTCCGAGGCCTCCATGAACAGCAGGCTGACCGGCCGGCCGGTGGCGTGGCGCAGCCGGTCCAGTTCCGCCAGCACGGCGTCGGCGGAGAAATCGCGGGTGCGGCTGTCGATGCCGATGGCCAGCGGCCGGTCGCTGGCCTGTTCCACCAAATGGGTCAGCAGCGACAGGCGCAGATTGTCCACCGCCTCATACCCCAGATCCTCCAGCGCCTTCAGCGCGGTGGAGAGGCCGCCACCGGACAGGCCGGTGATCACCACCACCGGCGGCAGGGGGGCCTTGTCCTGGGGCGCCACCGCAGGGGCGGGCGTCTGCTGCAGGCTCATGCCGCGACCTCCTCCCAGGTGGGGGGCACCAGGGGCAGGCCCGCCGCCAGCGTGGCCAACACCAGGCGCACCGTGGCGGGGGCCGAGGCGGCGAAGGGCCAAAGGGCGACGCGGGGCACCATGACGTCCGCCAGCGACACGGCGGCCGGGTCCGGCAGACGGGCGACGGCGTCGCGGTCCATCAAATCCACCACCAGGCGAAGGGGGGCGGACGGGGCGAAGGGAACGGGCAGGATGCCGACACCGCGCACTTCCAGCAGGCCGGCCAGGCGTTCGGGCGCGGTGGCGATCAGGACGGCGGTCGGCGCGGATGGGGTATCGGCGGTGAGGAGCACCTGATCGTCGGCGACCAGCAGGGCGCCCGCATCCACCAGACGCAAGGCCAAGTCGGACTTTCCCGACCCCGACGCCCCCCGGAGGAGGACGCCGGCGCCGCCAACACTGACGCAAGTGGCATGGACGCGGATCATGGTCGAGGGAAGGTGCGACCGATGGCCCCCCCTGTCAATGGCATGACGCGTATGCGCGGCCCCCCCGGACCCGCCCCCCCTGCTCATCGTCCCCCCGACAGCCTGTCGTTTACCACCCAGGATTCCCCACGGCATCGCGCCCCCATGCGCGAATGGATATGGGATACCCCCCGCTCGCCGCCGGTTTTACCAGAAGACCCGGGAACGCGCAAAGCCGGGCGCCTGCGTTTTTGGCGGCGCAACATGCCGGTTGAACATTTGCCAAAGACGGCCAGCGACCGGCGGGGCTAAACTGCGCCTCGGGGGTCGCCCTGCCGAACGGGGCGAAATGCCGCCCTTGGCCCTTCGCGAAGCCGCCCCATATCTTTTTTCCGCCCCACGGGACGCCGGCCGCCTTCCCCTCTGCCGCCGCCACCATCCGGTTGCGTCGCACCATCGGCCAACAAACGACAGGTCTCCCCATGCCCGACAATTCCTCCCCCCAGGACACGCCCCGCCCGCCCGACCAGGGGCGTGCCAGCCGGCCCCACAAGCGGGTCAACCTGGCCCTGCAAGGGGGCGGGTCGCACGGGGCCTTCACCTGGGGCGTGCTGGACCGCCTGCTGGAGGATGGCCGGTTGGAGGTGGAGGCCATTTCCGGCACCAGCGCCGGCGCCATGAACGCCGTGGTCATGGCCCATGGCTATGGCAAGGACGGCCGCGACGGCGCCCGCCAGGCGCTGCGCGCCTTCTGGACCAAGGTGGGCGAAGCCGGGCGCGCCTCCCCCCTGCAGCGCAGCTGGCTGTCGCGGCTGCGCGGCAGCTGGCGGGTGGACGACAGCCCGGGCTATGCCTTCATCAACCTGATGAACATGGTGGTCTCGCCCTATCAGAGCAATCCGCTGGGCATCAACCCGTTGCGCCGCATCCTGGAGGATCTGGTGGATTTCGATGTGGTGCGCTACGCCGCCGGCATCGATCTCTACCTGTCCGCCACCAATGTGGAGACAGGCAAGGTCAAGATCTTCCGCAACCGCGACATCACGGTGGATGCCGTCCTGGCCTCGGCCTGCCTGCCCCAGATGTTCCAGGCGGTGGAGATCAAGGGGGAGTATTTCTGGGACGGCGGTTTCATGGGCAACCCGTCGCTATGGCCCATCGCGTATGAGAATGAGAGCCACGACATCATCGTCGTGCAAATCAACCCGCTGATGCGCAAGGGCGTGCCCAAGACCCCGTTCGAGATCGCCGACCGGGTGAACGAGATCACCTTCAACGCCTCACTGATGCGCGAAATGCGCTCCATCCGCTTCGTCTCGCGCCTGATCGACTCGGGCGACCTGCAGTCCGACCAGTACAAGGCCCTGCGCATGCACGTCATCGAGAATGACGAGGCCCTGGCCGACATGCACGCCTCCAGCAAGCTGAACGCCGAGCCGGAGTTCCTGCAATATCTGTTCACCAAGGGACGGGAAACGGCGGAGTGCTGGCTGGCCGCCAATTTCGACAAGGTCGGCGTGGAGACCAGCGTCGATATCGTCCACGATTATCTGTGATGCCGTCCGCACGACCCTTCCGCCGGATTGCGCCTTAAGGGGCCTTGGCCGGCGGGGCCTCATCGCTATATGATCCGCCCATGGTCGAGACGCGCCCCACCTCTTCCCGCCTGGGCGGGCTGATCCCCGATGGTTCGGGGCGGAACTCCATGCTGGTTCCGCCGCCCGCACCCACCCGCGCCGTGCAAAAGGCCAAGCCGGGCAGCCGCTGGCCCACCGCCCGTGAACTGGCCAGTCTGATGGTCAACGGCATACTGACCCTGCCCGCGCGCTACCGCCGCGGCATGTTCCTGGACGTGTTGCTCTAATACCCACGGCATTTGATCGTGACCGGTCAAATGCCGGCCCTCAATCGCCGGGCGCGACCATCCGGTCGCTTGGCTTCCTCGCTTTCCAGTCCGCTACGCTCCCCGCAAAGCTCCAGCGCCCGCAGTCGCGGGCTACAGCGGCACAAGTCAGAATCTCGTGCCGCTGCTCTTAAGTTTCCCATCAGCGGCCTTCCGTCAGCACGATCAGACGCTCCACCGCGCCGGACAGGGCCGGCAAGTGTTCCAGCACGCTGTTCCACAGCACGCGGGTCGCCACCCGCCGGTCAGGGGGATGCAGCAGTTGCCCCATGGCCGCGATCTGCCGCCAGGGAATATCGGGCTCCGCCGCCTTCAGGTCGGCGGGGATGTGCTGGACGGAGGCGGACACCATTTCCAACGCCCGCTCCACGGCGCGCTGCAGGCCCCAGTTGGCGGCGAAGTCCGGATAGGCGATGCCGGCGGTGATGCCGCTGATACCGTCCAGGATCTCCCTCAGATCGCCCAGCCGCAGGATGACGCTGCGCCGCATCTCAACCCCCGCCTTTCGAAAGACGCCCAGGGCCGCTCAAAACACGCACAGGGCTTCCGCCTCGATGCGGTTGCGCAGCCGGGGGTGCAGGCTGTCACGGGTGACCACGTCCGATTGGCGGCCCAGGATGGCCCGCACCCTGTCCTGGATGTCGGCCAACTCGATCAGGCTGAAGCGCGGGTCATGGGTGTCCAGGAACAGCTCCACCCCGCCGCCCCGCTCCGCCGGAACAGAGTCCCCCACCAGGAACAGATGCGCCACGCCGGCCCGGTGCAACTCGGCCTCATGGGCGCGCAGCTTGCTGACCGCCTGTTCCGGATTCATCGCCGCCTCCTCAGCCGTTCTTGAGGGAGGCTAACATTTCCCGCCTCAGGATGGCATTGATACGGGATTGGTAGCCCTTGCCCTGTGACCGCAGCCAAGCCAGCACGTCGGAGTCGATCCGCACGGTGGTTGACGTCTTGGTCGGCTTGTGGAAACGACCGCGCACGGCGTTCTTCCAGAACTCCTCCGTCAATTCGGGGATGTCACTGGTGTCGATTTCGCTGTCCGGCCGTTCGGCCAGGGCTTTCAATTGAGCCTCCTCCGCCTCGGTCAAGGGAGGAAGATCGGACATTTTCATCCTAACCATCTTCGTGCTCATACCGGCGCCTTTCCGTCCGTGTGGCCTTTCAGGCTGAGATGATGCGGACGACCTCGACAGTTTGGCCCTCGTCGTCCTCTTCCCACAGAGTATGGGCGACCAACAGCACCAGACTGCTTTTGACCATACCCAGGGTCTGCCAACGAATCTCACCACCTTCGATGCGATCCTGCCGGGTTTGGGCGAAGGGATCATCGAAGGCGCGCATGGCGATTTCAAAGGTGATCCCGTGCTTGCGGTGATTGCTCGCCGCCTTTATCGGATCCCATTCGAACAGCCTGTCCATACGAGGATGTTACTACAAACCCGTAGTAACAAAAGCCCTATCACTCCTCCCGCAATAGCGGGGCCGCCGGCTGGCTGAGCGCCCGCCAGGTCGCGACCAGGCCCAGGGCCAGGGTGATGGCGGTGCTGAGCACGGCGGTCAGCACCAAGGTCTGGGGCAGGAACACCCATTTCATGCTCATGACCTTGGTCAGCACCGCCCAGGCGGTCAGCGTGCCCAAGGCGCCGGAGATGAGCGCCGTCACCAGGCCAAGCGCACCGTACTCGATCAGGAAGGTGCGCAGGATGGTGGCCCGTGCCGCCCCCAGCACCTTCAGCACCACGGCGTCATAGACGCGGCGGCGGTGGCCGGCGGCGATGGCACCAGCCAGCACAAGGGTGCCGGCCACCAGGGTGACGGCGGCCACCACCCGCACCGCCATGCCGATGTTGACAATGATGGTGGAGACGGTGGCCAGCGCCTCCTTCACCCGGATGGCGGTGATGTTGGGGAAGGCCCGGATGACGGCGCGTTGGAGGGCGGCCTCGTCCGCCGCGGGCGCCCGCACGGTGGCGAGGTAGGTCTGGGGCGCATGCTCCAGCACGCCGGGGCTCATCACCAGGGTGAAGTTGATGCCCAGCGTGGTGAAGTCCAGGTCGCGCACCACCGCCACCTCCGCCTCGATCTCGCGGCCCAGGACGGACAGGGTCATGTGGGCGCCGGGGCCGATGCCGAAGGCCTGGGCGATATCCTTGGAAATGGCCAGCTTGGGCGGGCCGCTGTAGTCCGCCGGCCACCAGGCGCCAGCCAGGATCTTGTCGCCCGCCGGTGCCGCGGCCTGATAGGTGACACCCCGGTCGCCGTTCACCACCCATTTCTTGTCGGGGTCGTGCACCTGCTCCTGCGCCGGCTTGCCCTCCACCCGCACGATGGTGCCGCGCAAGCTGGGCGTGGTCTCCAGATCGTGCGCGCCCGGCACCGCCAGCACCGTCTGACGGAACGGGTCCAGTTGGTCGGGCTGGATGTCGACGAAAAAGAAGCTGGGGGCGTTGGCCGGCAGGCTCTCCCCCACCTCGCGGCGGAAGTTGCCTTCGATCAGGGCCACGGCTACCAGCACCGTCAGGCCCAAGCCCAGGGACAGCACCACCATGCCCGACAAATTGCCCGGCCGGTGCAGGTTGGCCAGCGCGAGACGCAGGGACGGGCGCCGGGGGCGGGGCAGCAGGCGGGCCAGGCGGGTGATGCCGGTGCCCGCCCCCAGGAACAGCAGCAGGGTGGCGGCGGCACCGATGACGAAGAAGGCCGCCAGCTTCTGATCGACGGAGGTCAGCACGGCCAGCACCCCCAAGGCGGTCGCCAACCAAGCCAAGGCGGCCAGCACCACCAGCGGCGGCCGGCCCCGCCGCCCGGCGAAACCCTCGCGGAACAGCCGCGCCGCCGGCACGCCCTGCGCCTGGCCCAGGGGCCACAGGGAAAAGACCAGCGCCGTCACCAGGCCGAACAGGGCGGCCACCGCCAGGCGGCCGGGATAGACGCCAATCTCCGCCGTTATGGGCAGCAAGCCCGCCAACGCCCGGCCCGCCGCCAGCGGCAGCACGGCGCCCAGCACCAAACCGCCGGCGATGCCCAGGCCGGCCAGCGCCAGGATCTGCATCAGATAGATCTGAAAAATCAGGCGGGCGGGGCTTCCCAGGCATTTCAGCGTGGCGATGGAATGGACGCTGGCGTCCATGTGGCTGCGCACGGCGTTGCCCACACCCACACCGCCCACCAGCAGGGCGGTCAAGCCCACCAGGGTGAGGAACTGGGCCAGCCGGTCGATGAACCGGGTCAGCTGCGGGGCGGCGTTCTGGTAATCCCGCACCCGCCAGCCGGCGTCGGGAAAGGTCTTGTCGACCATCTTGGCCCAGGCGGCGGCGTCGGTGCCATCGGGCAGACGCAGCTGGTAGGACCAGTTGACCAGGCTGCCGGGCCGCACCAGCCCGGTGCTGGGCAGGGCGTCGGCGGATATCATCAGGCGGGGGCCCAGGGCGATGCTGCCCGACCCCGCCTTGTCCGGCTCATGGTCGATGATGCCGCGCACCTGCACCGTGGCGTCGCCGACGATGAGGGTGTCGCCAGGCTTGAGGTCCAGGCGGGCGGCCAGCGTGTCGTCGACGAAGGCGCCGTAGACGCCGTCGCGCGCGGCCAGGCGGGCTTGCGCGTCCGCGCCGCCGTCCGTCAGGGTCAGCCGGCCATAGAGCGGATAGCGCCCGTCCACCGCCTTCAATTCCACCAGGCCAGAGGCGCCCAGGTCGGCGTCGGCACCAGGATCGTCCACCGCCTTGCGCGCCATGGCCCGCATGTCGGCGGTGACGGCGACCGTGCCCTGCCCCTCCAGCCACTGGCGCTGCTCCGCCGTGGCCTCGCGGTACAGCACGCGGACGGAGGCGTCGCCGCCCAGGATGGCGCGGCCGTCCTGGGTCAGGGACCGCTGGATGCCACCGGCCACCGACTGCACGGCGGCGATCGCCCCCACGCCCAAGGCCAGACACAGCAGGAAGATGCGGAAGCCCCGGATGCCGCCGCGCAGTTCGCGCCGCGCCAGGCGGGCCGCCAGCTTCACTTCACCAAGGTTGATCATGGTGGCGCCTCAGTCGGCCAAGGCGATGCGGGCCACGCTGTCCTCCACCACCCGGCCATCGGCCAGGCGGATGGTGCGATCGCAGCGCGCGGCCAAGCCCGGATCGTGGGTCACCAGGATCAGGGTGGTGCCATGGCGCCGCGCCTGGTCGAACATCAGGCGGATGATCTGCTCCCCCGTTTCCTGGTCCAGGTTGCCGGTGGGCTCATCCGCCAGGATCAGGCGGGGGCGGGGGGCGAAGGCGCGGGCCAGCGCCACGCGCTGCTGCTCCCCACCCGACAGTTGGCCGGGATAGTGGTCCAGTCGGTGGGCCAGGCCCACGGCCGCCAAGCCATCGCGGGCACGGTCGAAGGCGTCAAGGTCGCCGGCCAGTTCCATGGGCAACGCCACGTTTTCCAGCGCCGTCATCGCGCCCATGAGGTGGAAGGATTGGAAGACGATCCCCACATGATCGCGGCGGAAGCGGGCGAGACCATCCTCTGACAGGCTGTTCAGGGTGTGGCCAGCGACGGCGACCGTGCCGCCGGTGGGCCGTTCCAGCCCGCCGATGACCATCATCAAGGAGGATTTACCCGACCCGCTGGGCCCGACGATACTGATCCGTTCCCCCGCCTGGATCGAAAGGTCGATGCCTTTCAGGATGTTGACGCGGCCGGCGGCGCTTTCCAACGTCAGGGTCAGGCCATCCAGGCGCAGGGCGGGTTCGGAAACGGGCATGGGCGCGGGGCTTTCAGGGGATTTCGGGGATCTCCAGCCGATATGGCCCGGCCCGGATGGTTTTCAACGGGCCAAGTCCGTGGGTGTTCTGACGGGCCAAGCCCGTGGGTGTCTTCAACCGGCTTCGGCCAGGGGCGTTTTCAACAGCGAGCAGGTTCCGGCATGCGACTCTCCCTCCTTCCCCTCTTGCTGCTGGCGGGCCTGGCGGCCGGCGCGGCGCAGGCGCGCCCCTTGAAGGTGGTGGTGCTGGGCGACAGCCTGTCGGCCGGTTACAACCTGCCACCGGGCCAGGGCCTGACCCGCCAGTTGGAGGCGGCGCTGCGTCATGATGGCTTCGACGTCACGGTGGGCGACACCGCCGTGTCCGGCCAGACCTCGGCCGGCGGCCTGGCCGGGCTGGACTGGATGCTTGGCGACGCGCCGGACCTGGTGGTGGTGGAACTGGGCGCCAACGACATGCTGCGCGGCGTGGACCCCAAATCCACCCGCGCCAACCTGGACAAGATCCTCGCCACCCTGAAGGACCGGCACGTTTCCACCATCCTGGCTGGCATGAAGGCCCAGCCCAACCTGGGTGCGGACTATGTCGCGGCCTTCGACACGATCTATCCCGACCTGGCCAAACGGTACGCCGTGCCCTTCTACCCCTTCATCCTGGACGGCGTGGCCCTGGACCCGAAGCTGACCATCGCCGACCGCATGCATCCCAACGGCGATGGCGTGGCGGTCATGGTCCGGGGGCTGAAACCCGTGGTGGCCAAGGCGCTGACCACCCTCAAGGACGCCGCGCCCTCCGGCAAATAGCGGTTTTACAGCTCCGCCGGGGCTATTCCCCGGCCCCCACCGTCGCGTATGACGGACGTTAACCTTTTCCCGCATCGAAGGAAGTCCGCCATGGAATACCGTCGTCTCGGTCGCACCGACATCAGCGTCAGCGCCATCTGCCTGGGCACCATGACCTGGGGCCGCCAGAACACGGAGGCCGAGGGCCACGCGCAGATGGACTATGCCGTCGACCGGGGCATCACCTTCTTCGACACCGCCGAGATGTACGCCATCCCCCCGACGGCGGAGACCTATGGCCGGACGGAGGAGATCATCGGCACCTGGTTCGCCAAGACCGGCCGGCGCGACCAGATCTTCCTGGCCAGCAAGGTCATCGGCCCGACGCCGGCGCCCTGGGTGCGGGACGGCCGCCACCGGCTGGACCGCGCCAACATCACCGCCGCGGTGGAGGCCAGCCTGCGCCGCCTGCGCACCGACCACATCGACCTCTATCAGGTGCATTGGCCGCAACGGCCGCTGGCCCTGTTCGGCCGCCCGGCCCCGGAGGGCGAGGCCATCGATGGTGGCGTGCCCATCGAGGAGACGCTGGAGGCGTTGGGGGAACTGGTCACGGCCGGCAAGGTCCGGCATGTCGGCGTGTCGAATGAGACGGCCTGGGGCGTCATGGCCTATCTGCGGGCGGCGGAGCGCCAGGGCTTGCCGCGCATCGCCAGCATCCAGAACGTCTACAACCTGCTGTCCCGCGCCTTCGACGGTGACCTGGCGGAAGTGGCGGTGCGCGAGCAGGTGGGCCTGCTGGCCTATTCGCCCCTGGGCGCCGGCACCTTGAGCGGCAAGTACCTGAACGGCGCCGTGCCGGAAGGCACCCGCCGGTCCATCGATGGCCGCGGCTCACGCTATGACCGGCCGGGCGCGGACGCCGCCACCCAGGCCTATCTGGACATTGCCCGCCGCCATGGCCTGGACCCGACGCAGATGGCCATCGCGTTCGTGCACCGGCAGCCCTTCGTGACCGCCACCATCATCGGCGCCACCAGCATGGCCACCCTTGAAAGCAATATCGCCGCGTTCGACCTTAAACTGGATGAGGCGGTGCTGGCGGAGATCGAGGCCGTGCACCGCGCCAACCCGTCACCTTGTCCCTGACGGCCCCCTGCTTGAAAGGCCCGCCCCCGGGGACCGGGCCCCGGTGCGGAGGGAGAAGATGTTCCGCCTGGCCGGGACCTGATCCTGCGCAAGGGCGCGGTATCGGATACCGGCCGGGCGACGAAGAACAGGGAGGCGCCTTCGGTTACATGGCCTTCTAGGCATTGAACCTGCCACGGATCGGTGCCAAATTCGTGCCTTGAATTGGAGGCTTCCATGCGTACGACACTCGCGCTTGATGATGACCTGGTGGCCAAGGCGCAATCCTTCACTGGCCTGAAGGAAAAGGCCGAATTGGTGCGTGAGGCCCTGAAGGCCCTGATCGAGCGCGAAACCGCCCGAAGGCTTGCGCTCCTGGGCGGCAGCGAGCCGGAGCTGGAGACGGCATCCCGGCGGCGTCCTGAATGATCCTGGTGGACAGTTCCATCTGGGTCGACCACCTGCGGCAGGGTGATCCGGTCTTGAGCCGATTGCTGAATGAAGGGCGCGTGCTTGCCCATCCGTTCATCCTGGGTGAGCTGGCGCTTGGCAATTTGCGCCAGCGGGACGAAATCCTTGGACTCCTTGCCGATCTGCCGCAAGCGGTGGTCGCCCGCGAGGGTGAAGTCCTGCATTTCATCCGTGAGCATGCCCTGTCAGGCTCCGGTATCGGCTATGTGGACGCGCACTTGCTGGCGGCGACGCGGCTCACCAGCGGCACGGCCCTGTGGACACGCGACAAGCGGCTGGCACAGACGGCGGAGCGCCTGAAACTCCATGCCGGCGTACTACATTGACGGCGCGGAAGGTGCGGAAGGCCACGCTGGCTTGAAGGGTCCGCCCCCGGGGACCGGGCCCCGGTGCGGACGGGGATTCGGTGGGGAGGGAGAAGATGATCCGCCTGTTCGTGGGTCTGGCGATGCCGGAAGCGGTGCGCAACACCCTGTCCCGCTTGGCCGGCGGCCTGCCCGGGGCCCGTTGGGTGCGGCCGGAAAACCATCATCTGACCTTGCGTTTCATCGGCGAGGTGGATGAGGGCGTGGCGCAGGATGTGGATGAGGCGCTGGACCTGGTGACGGCGCCCCCCTTCGCCCTGACGCTGGACGGGCTGGGCCATTTCGGCCAGGGCGTGCGGGCCCGCACCCTGTGGGCCGGGGTGGGCCCCGAGCCGGCCCTGGACCACCTGCAGGCCAAGGTGGAGAGTGCCGTGGTGCGGACGGGACTGCCGGCGGAGACGCGCAAGTTCAGCCCCCATGTCACCCTGGCGACCCTGGGCCGGGATACCCCCCCGGCGCGCCTTGGCCGTTTCCTGGAGGAATACGGCCTGTTCCAGGCGGGCCCGTTCCCGGTGGACCAGTTCATCCTTTATGAAAGCGTGCTGGGTCGCCAGGGCAGCACCTATCACGCCCTGCGCTCCTACCCGCTGGGCGGTTGGCGGCCAGAGCGGGCGGCCAATGGGGATGATGATGGGGGCGAGGACGGCGCATAGGAACGCGCGGATAATTGCGCATGCGCGACGGTGGCGGATCCCGTATTTCCTCTAAAGTCCCATCGACTCGCCCCAGCCGGAGATGCGCCCCGCCATGATCCCGCCCGCCCGCCGCACCTTCGTCGCCCTGGACACGCCCGAGCCGAATGCCGCCCGCGCCCTGGCCCAGCGGCTGGCCGGCCATGTCGGCGGCATCAAACTAGGGCTGGAGTTCTTCTGCGCGGCGGGGCCTGACGGCGTCCGCGCCGTGACCGAGGGGCTGGACCTGCCCCTGTTCCTGGACCTGAAGCTGCACGACATCCCCAACACCGTGGCGGGCGCCATCCGGGCCGTCATGCCGCTGGCCCCCGCCTTCATCACCCTGCACACCCTGGGCGGGGCGGCGATGATGCGGGCGGCGGCGGACGCCGCCGACGAAACCGCAACCCAACTGGGGCTACCGCGGCCCAAACTGCTGGGCGTCACCGTGCTGACCAGCATGAGCGTGCTGGACCTGGCATCGGTGGGTGTGGACCGGCCGGTGGCGGACCAGGTGGCGTTGCTGGCCGACCTCGCCCATGTCGCCGGGCTGGACGGCGTCGTCTGCTCCCCCAACGAATGCGCCGTGCTGCGCCGGCAACTAGGCCCCAACTTCACCCTGATGGTGCCGGGCATCCGCCCCGTCTGGGCGTCGGCCAACGACCAGAAGCGCATCATGACCCCGGCGGCCGCCGTGACGGCCGGCGCCACCTACCTGGTCATCGGCCGCCCCATCACCGACGCCCCCGACCCCGTGCAGGCCGCCCAGCGCATCGTCACCGAGTTGGCGGCGTAAGGAATACCAGGCCGCCCCCTTAGCCCCCGACCGCGGGCGCCGGAAGTTTCTGGGGAGCACAGCGGACTGGAAACTGAGGATAGCCAAGGCGCGGATGCGCCGCCGACGCTTGAGGAACACGAAAATGCCCGTCAAGGCGAAGATATGTGGGATCAATCATCCCGAGGCGCTGACGGCGGCGGCATCCGGCGGTGCCCGCTATATCGGGCTGGTGTTCTTCGCGAAGTCACCGCGCAACGTCTCGCTGCCCCTGGCGGCGGAACTGGCGCGCACGGTGCCCACGGGCGTGCGCACCGTGGGCCTGTTCGTCGATCCCACCGACGCCTTCCTGGACCGGGCGCTGGCCCAGGTGCCGCTGGACCTGATCCAGTTGCACGGCGACGAGACGCCGGAACGGGTCGCCGGGATTCGCGCCGCCCACCGTGTGCCCGTCATGAAGGCGCTGAAGGTGGAAACGGCGGCCGACCTGGATGCCGCCTCGGCCTATGAACCGGTGGCGGACATGCTGTTGTTCGATGCCAAGCCGCCGAAGGGTTCCGCCCTGCCTGGCGGCAACGGCGTCGCCTTTGACTGGACCCTGCTGACCGGCCGTCACTGGTCCAAGCCCTGGATGCTGTCCGGCGGCCTGACACCGGAGACGGTGGCCGACGCCATCCGCATCAGCGGCGCCGCCTCGGTGGATGTGTCGTCCGGCGTGGAGGACAGGCCGGGCCACAAGGACCCGGCCCTCATCCACGCTTTCCTGAACGCCGTGCGCGGCGCCTAGAGCAGATCGCCCAAAGGTGGAATCGCCTTTGGGCGTGAAGCTGCTCGCGGACAGACTCAGCTATAGCCGACGATACCAGCGGCATGGGCCGTTTCGCCCCGACAGCCCAGCCCGCACTGGGTCAGAACCGGTCCAGGTTCATGGTCTTGGTCCAGGCCGCCACGAAGTCGCGCACGAACTTCTCGCGCGCGTCCTCGGCGGCATAGACCTCCGCCACCGCCCGCAGTTCCGAATTCGACCCGAAGACCAGATCGACGGGGGAGGCGGTCCATTTCAGGCCGCCGCTGGCCCGGTCAACCCCCTCATACAGGCCCGGGGTCTTGGTCGACGGTGACCATTTCGTGCCCATGTCCAGCAGGTTCACGAAGAACTCGTTGGTCAGCGTGCCGGGATGGCTGGTCAGCACGCCGGTGGCCGACTGGCCCTCATTGGCGTTCAGCGCCCGCAAGCCGCCGACCAGCACCGTCATCTCCGGCACGGTCAGGGTCAGCAGGTTGGCCTTGTCGACCAGCGCCTCGGCCGGCGACAGGCGGTTGTCCTTGCCATAGTAGTTGCGGAAGCCGTCGGCCGCCGGTTCCAGATAGGCGAAGGAGGCGACGTCCGTCTGCGCCTGGGTGGCGTCGGTGCGGCCCGGCCGGAACGGCACCTCGATGCTGTAGCCCGCCTGCTTGGCCGCCTGTTCGACGCCCACGCCGCCGCCCAAAACGATCAGGTCGGCCAGCGACACCTTCTTGCCCCCTTTCTGGGCACGGTTGAAGTCGGCCTGGATGCCTTCCAGCTTCGCCAGGACCTTCTTCAGCTCCGCCGGGTCGTTGACGGCCCAGTCCTTCTCCGGCGCCAGCCGGATGCGGGCGCCGTTGGCGCCGCCGCGCATATCGGTGCCACGGAAGCTGGCGGCCGATGCCCAGGCGGTGCGCACCAGTTCGGGAACACTGAGGCCAGACGCCTGGATCTTGGCCTTCAGCGCCACCACGTCCTGGGCGTCGATGGGGGCGTAATCCGCCGCCGGGATGGGATCCTGCCAGGAGAAGACCTCCTTCGGGACCTCATTGCCGAGGTAGCGGGCGCGCGGTCCCATGTCGCGATGCGTCAGCTTGAACCAGGCGCGGGCGAAGGCGGCGGCGAACGCGTCCGGATCCTTCTGGAAGCGCAGGGCGATGGCGCGGAAGGCGGGGTCCATCTTCAGCGACAGGTCCGTCGTGAACATCATCGGCGGATGATGCTTGTTCGGATCGTGCGCGTCGGGCACCAGGTCGCCCGCGCTCTTGTCCTTGGGCTCCCACTGGATGGCGCCCGCCGGGCTCTTGGTCTGCACCCAATCGAAGCCGAACAGGTTGTCCAGGTACTGGGTGGTGAAGGCGATGGGGTTGGCGGACCAGGCGCCCTCCAGCCCGCTGGTGACCGTGTCGGCGCCGTTGCCGGTGCCGCACTTGTTCTCCCAGCCCAGGCCCTGCTTCTCCACGCCCGAGCCGGCGGGGGCGGCGCCCAGGCATTTGGCGTCGTGCGCGCCATGGGCCTTGCCGAAGGTGTGGCCGCCGGCGATCAAGGCCACCGTCTCCTCGTCATCCATGGCCATGCGGCCGAAGGCCTGGCGGATGTCCTTGGCGGCGGCCAGCGGATCGGGGTTGCCGTTGGGTCCTTCCGGATTCACGTAGATCAGGCCCATCTGGGTGGCGGCCAGGGGCCCCTTGAGCTGGTGCTTGTCATCGAAGCGCTCGGACCCCAGCCACTTCTTTTCGATGCCCCAGAACACCAGGTCGGGCTCCCACGTGTCGACACGGCCGCCGGCGAAGCCCAGGGTCTTGAAGCCCATGTTTTCCAAGGCGACGTTGCCGGTCAGCACCATCAGGTCGCCCCAGGACAGCTTGCGCCCATACTTCTGCTTGATGGGCCACAGCAGGCGCCGGGCCTTGTCCAGGTTCACATTGTCCGGCCAGCTGTTGCGCGGCTCGAACCGCAGGTCGCCGCCGTTGGCGCCGCCACGCCCATCCGCCACGCGATAGCTGCCGGCGCTGTGCCAGGCCATGCGGATGAAAAAGGGGCCGTAATTGCCGTAGTCGGCCGGCCACCAGGCCTGGGGCGTGGTCAGGACCTTGTCGATGTCCTTCTTCACCGCCTGAAGGTCCAGGGTCTTGAATTCCTCGGCGTAGTTGAACCCGCCGTAAGGATTGGACTCGACGGCGTTCTGCCGCAAGGGGCTGAGGTCCAGCCGCTCCGGCCACCAATCCTGGTTGGACATCGGCTTGTCCTCCGCACGGGCGGCGACGGACAGGGCCACCGGCGAAAGGGTCGCTGAGAGCAGCATGACGAAGGATAGGGCGCGCGTGCGCATCGAAGGTCTCCCTAATGGGGAAAGTCACAACGGGGATGCGACAGCAGCTATCATATTAAAAAACGTGCAACAAACTAATTAACTCTATAATTCTCATAGGGAAAATCTATAACAGAAGTAAATTTGGTGCGGATCGCAATAGAATTGCGACGCAACAATTAACATACGCTCACATCGCGGCGACAATAATTTGTGCGGCGCGAAATGGCGTGGGCTGTGGATTTATCGTCGCGCCTCTCGCATCGCCTGGGCCAGATGGCGATACGTGGCGCTGAGCGCGGCGCCGCTGCGCCAGGCCAGGACGATCTGGCGCTTGGCATTCGGGTCCGACAAGATCCGGGTGGTCACATGCAGGCCGTTCAGCAAACCGGCCTGCACCGCCATTTCCGGCAGCAGGGTGACGCCCAGGCGGTTGTCGACCAGATGGACCAGGGTCTGCAAGGTCGAGGCCGACATGGCCTGGCGTTGCAGGTCGGCGCGGCCGCACAGCGACAGGGCGTGGTCGCGCAGGCAATGGCCATCGGGCAGCAGCAGCAGGCGCTCCGTCCAGTCGGCCTCCGTCGGCGTGGCCAGGCCGCCCACCGGGTCCTCCACATGGAAGGCCAGCATCAGCGGATCGTCGAACAGGACATCGTAGTCCAGGGCGGCACACGGATAGGGCAGCGCCAGGATGGCGCAATCCAGTTCGCCCCGCCCCAGCGCGGTGCACAGCGAGGCGCTGAACTCTTCCCGGACATGAAGCTCCAGCAGGGGATAGCTGCTGGCGAATTTGGGCAACAGGCAAGGCAGCAGGAAGGGCCCCACGGTGGGAATGATGCCCAGGCGGAGGACGCCGGCCAGGGCCCCGTCGCCATGGCCGATGTTGCCCAGGTCCTGCGCCACCCGCAGCAGTTCCCTGGCCTTCTCCACCACCTGTTCGCCGACGGCGGTGAAGGCCACCATGCGACGCGTCCGCTCCACCAGCCGCAGCCGCAGCACTGTCTCCAGTTCCTGGATGCTGGAGGACAGCGCGGCCTGGGTGACGTTGCACGACTCCGCCGCCCGGCTGAAATTCCGGTGCTCGTGGAGATGCACCAGGTAACGCAGTTGCTTGAGGCTAGGCAGGGTCATCGCTGGCGTCTTGGGTGGGGCCGGGAACGCGCCATCCTATACGCAAACGACTAAAATTGGAATTATTCTAATTAAAAATCACACCACTGGCATCATCGCGGCGGACGGAACCTCACGCCCCTGGCACGCCACGGCTGGTGGAGTATTCGAAGTGCAGCGCCTCGCCCGGGTGGACCAGGGGGTGGATCGCATGCACGGCCATGGCGGCCTCGGCGAAGCCGCAGAGGATCAGCTTCACCTTACCGGGGTATGTGGCGATGTCGCCGATGGCGAAGATGCCGGGCACGTTGGTGGCCATGGTGGCCGGGTTCACGGCCACGTGGTGGTGTTCCACGTTCAGGCCCCAGCTGGCGATGGGCCCCAAATCCATGGCCAGGCCGAAGAAGGCCAGCAGCGCGTCGGCGGGCAAGGTCTTTTCCACGCCGTCCAGCGTCGCCACCCGCACGCCGGTCAGCTGGCCCGAGGCGCCTTCCAGCCCGGCCAGCTGGTAGGGCACCACCATGTCGATGACGCCGTCCTTGGCCAGCTGGTCCAGGCGGGCGGCACTTTCGGGGGCCGCGCGGAACTTGGCGCGGCGGTGCACCACCATCACGCGCTCCGCCACCTCCGACAGCGACAGGGCCCAGTCCACGGCGCTGTCGCCACCGCCGGCGATGACCACGCGCTTGCCGGCGAAATCCTGGCGGCGGCGCACCAGATAATGCACCGACTTGCCCTCATAGTCGGCCAGGCCATCCAGCGGCGGCTTGTTGGGGCCGAAGGCGCCGCAGCCAGCGGCGACCACCACGGCGCGGGCGTCGATGATGGTGCCCTTGTCGGTGCCCACCAGCCAACGGCCACCCTCACCCGGGGTCAGGGTGGTGACCTGCTGGCCCAGATGATAGGTGGGCTTGAAGGGGGCGGCCTGTTCGGCCAGGCGGTCGATCAGGGTGGCCGCTTCCACCTGGGGATAACCCGGAATGTCGTAGATGGGCTTTTCCGGGTACAGCGCTGTGCATTGACCGCCCACCATGTCCAGGGCGTCCACCACGTGGCAGTCCAGCTTCAGCATGCCGCATTCGAAGATGGCGAACAGACCCACCGGGCCGGCGCCGATGATGCAGACGTCGGTGCGGTGGGTGTCGCCGGGGATGAGGGACTGCGGATGGCTGGACATGGTCTGGACGGGCTCCTGGCACGGCACGCGGTGACCGGCGGCGCCAGGTGCTGCGGGCGCGCAGGGCCGGTCGGCGGTTCGGGTGCCTTTCATCACGCGATTTGATGCGCTAATCAACTGTCCAGTTTGCGGGACCAATTCGCGCAGGCGGCTTGACGGCGCTTGCTCCGGTAACATGCGCCGCCGCAGACTCCGCTTCCCATCCCGGCCACCGCCCAGAAAGCCCATGCCCCACGTCCTGACCCTAGACCTGGCCGATGAGGCGGCGACGGCACGGCTGGCCGCCACGCTGGGCCGGCTGCTGACCACCGGCGACGTGGTCGCCCTGTCGGGCGACCTGGGCGCCGGCAAGTCCGCCTTCGCCCGCCATCTGATCCGCAGCCTGGGCGATGCCGACGAAGAGGTGCCCAGCCCCACCTTCACCCTGGTGCAGACCTATGACCTGCCGGGTTTCCCCCTTTGGCACTTCGACCTGTACCGCCTGACGGCGCCGGACGAGGTGCTGGAACTGGGGTGGGAGGAGGTGCGGCATGAGGGCGTGGCCCTGGTGGAATGGCCCGCCCGCCTGGGGGCGCTGCTGCCCGCCGACCGGCTTGACCTCGACCTCGCCATCACCGGACCCGAAAGCCGCCGCGCCACCCTGACGGGCCACGGCGCCTGGACCGCCCGCCTGGCCACCGCTTGGGAAGGTTTTAAGCCATGAGACGCGACACGCCCCCGCGCGAGACCGTCATCCGCCAGTTCCTGGAGCGATCCGGCTGGGGCACCGCCCGGCGGCGGCCCATGGGCGCCGACTGGTCGGCCCGGCGGTATGAACGCCTGGCCCTGCCCGGAAAAGGCGATGGCAACGGCGGCGGCGGCGCCACCGCCATCCTGATGGACTGCCGCGACATGGTGGCCGCCAGCCAGGTGCCGCCCTTCGTCCAGATCGCCGGTCTCTTGCGCGACTGCGCCCTGTCATCCCCGGTCATCCTGGCGGGCGACGAACCGCAGGGCCTGCTGCTGATCGAGGATTTCGGCGACGACGACTACGCCCGCTTGCTGGATGGCGGGGACGTGCCGTGGGGCCCGCTGTACGAGGTGGCGACCGACGTGCTGGTCGCCCTGCACCAGCGCTTCATCCCGGCGACGGCGCCGGACCTGCCGCGCTACGACATGGGCCTGTTCCGCGACCAGGTCATGCTGTTCGCCGACGCCTTCGCCCCGGCTGTGCGCGGCGGCACCCTGCCCGCCGGCGCCTGGGACGCGCTGGCCGAGGCGTGGGAAGGGGTGTTGCCCGCCGCCTTGACGCTGCCCCCCAGCCTGCTGCTGCGCGACTACCACCCCGGCAACCTGATGCGCCTGGCGGGCCGGTCCGGCGTGGCCGCCTGCGGCCTGCTGGATTTCCAGGACGGCGGCATCGGCCCACGCGCCTATGATCTGGTGTCCCTGCTGGAGGACGCGCGCCGCGACGTGCCGGCGGATCTGCGCCAGGCCATGACGCGTCGCTATCTGGCGGCCTTCCCCGGCATCGACGAGACCGCCTTCGCGGCGTCCACCGCCATCCTGGGCGCCGTGCGCCACGCCCGTATCCTGGGCCGGGTGGCGCAGCTGGCGGAGGCCACAACCGGCGCGCCGCAGCTGTCCTTCCTGCCCCGGGTGTGGGGCCAGTTCACCGGCGCCATCCGCCACCCCGCCCTGTCCCCCATTGCCCATTGGGTGGAACGCCATCTGCCCGCTAATCTCGATGCCGATACCATCGTCCGGAGTTTCTGACGCGATGCCCGCCGTTGCCCGACCGCTTTCCTTCACCCCCACCACCCCCGTTCCCCATACCGCCATGGTGCTGGCCGCCGGCCTGGGCCTGCGCATGCGCCCGCTGACCCTGACGCGGCCCAAGCCGCTGGTGGAGGTGGGGGGCGCCCCCCTGCTGGACCATGCGCTGGACCGGCTGGCGGAAAGCGGTGTCGCCCGCGCCGTGGTCAACACCCACCATCTGGGCGGCATGATCGAGAGCCACCTGGCCGGCCGCCAGAGCCCCGCCATCACCCTGTCGCCGGAAGCGGACCTGCTGGAAACGGGCGGTGGTGTGCGCCATGCCCTGCCCCACCTGGGCACCGACCCCATCTTCGTCGTCAACGCCGACATCCTGTGGCTGGACGGGCCGATACCGGCCCTGAAGCGCCTGGCCGCCACCTGGGATCCCGCGATCATGGACGCGCTGCTGCTGCTGATGCCCACGGTCGCCGCCGTCGGCTATGACGGCCCCGGCGATTACCACATGGACTCCGATGGCCTGCTGCGCCACCGCGCGGAGGATGAGCTGGCGCCCTTCGTCTTCGCCGGCGTGCACATCGTGAAGCCGGAACTGTACCAGGCCATCACCGAGACCCGGTTTTCCAACCTGGCGCTCTGGCATCGGGCGGAAGAGGCGGGCCGCCTCTACGGCATGCGCCATGACGGCGTGTGGTTCCATGTCGGCACGCCGGAGGCGGTGGACGAGGTCAACACGCTGCTGGGCCACCCCATCCCGCATGTCGCCAGGCTGAGCCAGCCGCGCAAGGCCGAGCCCTGAGGCCATGATCTGGGGTCCCGCACCTTCGGAGGGGGCCGGCGCGCGCCTGTTCACCATCGCCCCCGGCCTGCCCTTCGTGGACGCGCTGGCGGCCGGCATCCTGGACCGGGTGGGCAGCGACCCCCTGGCCCTGTCGCAGGTGACGGTGCTGCTGCCGACGGTGCGCGCCGTGCGGTCCCTGCGCGAGGCGTTCCTGCGCCTGTCGAACGGCAAGCCCATCCTGCTGCCCCGGCTGTCCCCCCTGGGCGACGTCGACACGGACGAGGTGGTGTTCACCCAAGGGGGCACCGACCTGCCCGAGGCCGTGCCGGCCCTGCGCCGCCAACTGCTGCTGGCCCGCCTGGTCATGCGGGCGCCGGACCTGGCCGCCACCCCGGCCCAGGCCGTGCGCCTGGGCGGCGAACTGGCCGGCCTGCTGGACGAGGTGCAGACGGAGGGCTGCCGGTTCGAGGATCTGGCCCGCCTGGTGCCGGACGACTACGCCCGGCACTGGCAGGTGACGCTGCGCTTCCTGGAGATCATCACCCAGCACTGGCCGGCCTTGCTGGAAGACGAAGGCGGCGTCGACCCGGCGCGGGAGCGGGAGCTGCGCCTGAAGGCCCTGGCCGACACCTGGCGGGCCAATCCACCGCCCGGCCCCGTCATCGCCGCCGGCTCCACCGGCAGCATCCCGGCCACCGCCGACCTGCTGGCCGTGGTGGCGGCCCTGCCCCAGGGCGCCGTCGTCCTGCCCGGCCTGGACCTCGGCTGCGACGAGGCCACCTGGCAGGACCTGGACGAGGCCCACCCGCAATACGGCCTGAAGCGCCTACTGGAACGGCTGGCGGTCGCGCGGGCGGACGTACATCCCTGGCCCCTGCCCGCCGCGTTGCCCGACAGCCTGGCGACCCGGCGCAGCCCACCCGCCCGCGCCCGCCTGATCGCGGAGGCCCTGCGCCCCGCCGGCACGACGGAGGCCTGGCAGGATTTGCACGCCAGCCCCCTGGCGGCCGAGGCCGACGCGGGCCTGGCCGGCCTGTCCCGCCTGGACGCCGCCACCCCGCAGGAGGAGGCGGGCGCCATCGCCCTGATGATGCGCGAGGTGCTGGAGACGCCGGGCCGCACCGCCGCCCTGGTGACGCCCGACCGCGACCTGGCCCGGCGCGTGGCCCTGGCACTGAAGCGCTGGGACATCGCCGTCAACGACAGCGCCGGGCAGCCGCTGACGCAGAGCGCCGTGGGCAGCTATCTGCGCCTGCTGGCCGACTGGGCGGCGGAGCCATCGCCCCTGGCCCTGCTGGCCCTGCTGAAGCACCCGCTGGCGGCCGGTGGGCAGAGCCCGGCGTTTTTCCGCGCCCACGTGCGCGACCTGGAGCGGGCGGTGCTGCGCGGGCCCCGGCCGGCCGACGGCTTCGACGGGCTGCGCCTGGCGCTGATGGGGGCCGAGCCCCGCCGTTTCGACGCCCACGGCGACCCGGACGCCCACCGCGCCCGCTTGATCGCCTTCGTTGACGGGCTGGAGGAAATCCTGCGCGCCCTGCTGGCGGCGATGGGCGGCACGGGCAAGACGCTGGCCGCCTGGCTGGACCTGCACGCCCGCACGGCCGAGGCCCTGGCCACCAGCGACGGGCAGCCGGGGGCGGAGCGCCTGTGGCGGCTGGACGACGGCGAGGCCGCGGCCAAGTTCGTCGACGACTTGCAGGACGCCGGCCACGATTTTCCTGAGTTGGGCGGCCCCGACTATGCCGCCGTCATCAGCGCCCTGATGGTGGGCCGCGCGGTGCGCCCGCGCTATGGCCTGCACCCGCGCCTCTACATCCTGGGCCTGCTGGAGGCCCGGCTGCAGCAGTTCGACGTCATGATCCTGGGCGGCCTGAACGAGGGCACCTGGCCGCCGCAGCCCAAGGCCGACCCCTGGCTGTCGCGTCCCATGCGCCAGCGCTTCGGCCTGCCGACACCGGAACGCCATCTGGGCCAGACGGCGCACGACTTCGCCCAGGCCTGTGGGGCCGCCACCGTGGTGCTGACCCGGTCGGAACGGGTGGAAGGCACGCCCACCGTGCCGTCACGCTGGCTGTTGCGGCTGGACACGGTGCTGAAGGCGCTGGGCCGGCCCCACGCCTTCAGCACCGGCATGGGCCGCTGGGCCGTGTGGGGGGAGGCGATGGACGCGCCAACCGCCGTGCGGCCCTGCCCCCCGCCGGAACCCCAGCCGCCCGTCGCCGCCCGACCCCGCCGCCTGTCGGTCACCCAGGTCGAAACCTGGATGCGCGACCCCTACGCGCTCTACGCCCGCCATGTGCTGCGCCTGGAGGCGTTGGATCCCCTGGATGCCGACCCCGGCGCCGCCGACCGGGGCACCATGATCCACGACGCGTTGGACGCCTTCATCAAGGCCAATCCCGGCACCCTGCTACCCGTGGACGCGGTGGACCAGCTGCTGCGCTTCGGCCGTCAGGCCTTCGCCCCCTATCGCGGCCAGCCCAGCCTGGAAACCTTCTGGTGGCCCCGGTTCGAGCGCATCGCCCACTGGTTCGTGGCGCTGGAACGCGACCGCCGGGCCGGCGGCATCCAGCCCCTGCTGACCGAGGCGCGGGGCAGCCTGACGCTGGAGACGGCTTACAAGCCGTTCGAGATCGTGGCCAAGGCCGACCGTATCGACCGCCACGCCGACGGCTCCATCGCCCTGATCGACTACAAGACCGGCACCCCGCCCCGGGCGCGCGAGGTGGAGTTGGGCTTCGCCCCGCAGCTGCCGCTGGAGGCCGCCATCGCGCTGGCGGGCGGCTTCGGCGTGCGGGCGCCGGTGGTGGAGCAGCTGGCCTTCTGGCGCCTGACGGGCGGGGAGCCCGCCGGCCAGGTGGTGGCGCTGAAGCTGGACCCCGCCCGCCTGGCCGCCGAGGCGGTGGAGGGTCTGCGCCAGCTGATCGACCTGTTCGACACCGAGTCGACGCCCTACCGGTCCCAGCCCCGGCCGGGCATGGCGCCCCGCTATTCCGACTATCTGCATCTGGCGCGGGTGGCGGAATGGTCGGTGGGCGACGGGGGTGAGGTATGACCGACACCCCCAAGCCCGAGATGCGCCCCATCGACCCCACGGTGAAGCAGCGCCAGGCGTCGGACCCCGAAACCTCCGTCTGGGTGGGGGCGTCGGCCGGGACGGGCAAGACCAAGGTGCTGACCGACCGGGTGGTGCGGCTGATGCTGGCCGGCACCGCGCCCGGCCGCATCCTGTGCCTGACCTTCACCAAGGCGGCGGCGGCCGAAATGGCGAACCGCATTGCGGAACGCCTGGCCGGGTGGGCGGTCATGGCGGACGGCGACCTGACCCAGGCGCTGGCCGATCTGAATGGCCGCCCGCCGACGCGTGACGAGGTGCTGACCGCCCGCCGCCTGTTCGCCCGGGTGCTGGACACGGCCGGCGGCATGAAGATCCAGACCATTCATGCGTTTTGCCAGTCGCTGCTGCGCCGCTTCCCGCTGGAGGCGCGGCTGCCGCCCAACTTCGAGGTCATGGACGACCGCACGGCGGCTGAGGCCTTGGCGGAGGCGCAGGCCCATATGCTGGCGTCGGCGCAGGAGCATCCCGACACGCCCCTGGGCCGGGCGCTGAAACGCCTGGCCGGCGCCTTGAACGAGGAAAGCTTCGCGGAGCTGCTGGGCGACCTGGTGGCCCAGCGCGGCCGCATCCGCCGCATCCTGGAGGCGCACGGCGGACTGGACGGGACGGTGTCCGCCCTGTTCCGCCACCTGGGCGTGGGGGCCGACGAAACCGAGATCGGCGTGCTGGCCGCCGGCTGCCGGGACGAGGCGTTGGACGTTTCCGGCCTGCGCGCCGCCTGCGTGGCGCTGGCCGTGGGCACCAAGACGGACGTGGAACGCGGCCTGGCCGTCCAGCTCTGGCTGGACCAGGCGGACCGGCGCCTGGCGGAGTTCGACACCTGGCGCCGCCAGTTCCTGACGGCGGAGGGCACGGTGCGCGCCAAGCTGGCCGGCAAGGACGCGACGGCCGCCAACCCGCGGGCGCCCGAGATCCTGGCCCGGGAAGGCGAACGCCTGGTCGCCCTGCAGGAACGGCTGCGCGCCGTGACCGTGGCCCACTCCACGGCCAGCCTGCTGACCCTGGCCGGCAGCATGCTGGAGGGGTATCAGCGCTGGAAGGACGGCCGGGCGCTGCTGGATTTCGACGATCTGATCCTGGCCGCCAGCGCCCTGCTGACCGGCGACGCCCAGGCCTGCGCCTGGGTGCTGTACAAGCTGGACGGCGGCCTGGATCACATCCTGATCGACGAGGCGCAGGACACCAACCCGGAGCAATGGCGGGTGGTCAGCGCGCTGGCGGAGGAGTTCTTCGCCGGCGAGGGCCAGTCGGAGGCGCGCCGCACCCTGTTCGTGGTGGGTGACGAGAAGCAATCCATCTTCAGCTTCCAGGGTGCGGACCCGGCGGAATTCGCCCGCATGCGCCGCACCTTCCAGGGGCGGGTGGAGGCGGCGGAGCGGCCCTGGGCCATCGTCGACCTGGAGACCAGCTTCCGTTCCGTTGGTGCCGTGCTGCAGGCGGTGGACACCGTGTTCGGCCAAGCGGACGCGCGCGACGGCGTCTCCAGCGCGGCCATCCGCCATCGCCCCTTCCGCCAGGGCATGGCGGGCCGGGTGGAACTGTGGCCACTGGTGCGGCCCAGCGACAGCGTGGAAGCGCCGGCCTGGTCCCCGCCCCTGCACCATGAGGCGGAGGACAGGCCGCAGGCGCGCCTGGCCACCGTCATCGCCGACCAGATCGCGCATTGGATCGCAAAGGGGGAGGTGCTGGAGGCGCGCGGCCGGCCCCTGACCGCCGGCGACATCCTGGTGCTGGTCCGCCGCCGCAACGCCTTCGTCCAGCAGCTGGTGCGGGCCTTGAAGGAACGGCGGGTGCCGGTGGCCGGCGTGGACCGCATGGTGCTGACCGAACAGCTGGCGGTCATGGACCTGATGGCGGTGGGCCAGTTCCTGCTGATGCCCGAAGATGATTTGACCCTGGCAACCGTGCTGAAAAGTCCCTTCGTCGGCCTGGATGAGGACGCGCTGTTCACCCTGGCCCACCGCCGGGGCGGCTTTCTCTGGCCGGCATTGGTGAAACGGGCGGAAACCGACCCCCGCTTCCAGCCGGCCCATGCCTGGCTGCGGCGTCTGCTGGGCGAGGTCGACTACACCGCCCCCTATGAACTGTTCGCCGGCCTGTTGACCCGCCCCTGCCCCGCCGATCCCATCAGCGGCCGGCGCGCCCTGCTGGGCCGGCTGGGGGCGGAGGCCATCGACCCGGTGGATGAGTTCCTGAGCCTGTGCCTGGGCTTCGACCGCGCCCACCCGCCGTCCCTGCAGACCTTCCTGCACTGGCTGGCGGCCGGGCGGACGGAGGTGAAGCGCGAACTGGACACGGGCTCCAAGGACCGGGGGCCGGCGGGCGGCCAGGTGCGCATCATGACGGTCCACGGCTCCAAGGGCTTGCAGGCGCCGGTGGTCATCCTGCCCGACACCACGCGCAAGCCGGTCACCAGCCCGCGCATCCTGTGGCCGCATGTCGACGACGACAGCGGCGTTGGACCGGCCGTGCCCCTGTACGCCCCGCGGCGGGAGCAGGAGGACGTGAAGGCCCGTGCGGCCCGCGCCGCGGCCGACCGGCGGCGCGACCAGGAATACCGCCGCCTGCTGTACGTGGCCCTGACCCGGGCGGAGGACCGCCTGCACGTCTGCGGCTACGAGGGCAAGACCGCCACCAGCGACGACACCTGGTTCCGCCTGACGGAGCGGGCGCTGGCCACCGTGGCGCCGACCCGCGCCTTCGACCTGACGACCGTGTCGCGCCAGGGGTGGAGCGGCGAGGGCCGGGTGCTGGCCGAACCGCAGACTCGCGAACCGCCGGGCCAGCGGGCCACGCGGGATCGCGCCGAGACCCTCCCCCCCGCGCCCGCCTGGCTGCTGTCCCCGCCGCCGGCCGAGCCCGCCCCGTCCCGCCCCCTGGCGCCCTCCCGCCCCGATGGGGAGGAGCCGGCGGTACGCTCGCCGCTGGGCCAGGGGCCCCTTGGTGACGGAAAGAGCCTGGAGGCCCGGCGCTTCAAGCGCGGCACCCTGATCCATAAATTATTGCAGCTGCTGCCCGAGATGCCGCCGCCCGGCCGCGCCGCCGCCGCCCGCCGCTGGCTGGACCGCCCGGCCCATGGCCTGGATGAGGCGGCGCGGGAGGAGATCTGGGCCGAAACCCTGCGCGTGCTGACCCATCCGGAGTTCGCGCCCCTGTTCGGACCCGGCAGCCGGCCGGAAGTGCCCCTGGTGGGCACGGTGGGGACCCGCCCCCTGGCCGCCCAGATCGACCGGCTGGTGGTGACGGACACGGACGTGCAGATCGTGGATTTCAAGACCAACCGGCCGCCGCCCCAGACGGCGGAGGACATCCCCCACCTGTATGTGGCGCAAATGGCCGCGTACCGGTCGGCGTTGCGCCAAATCTATCCGGACCGGACGATCCGCTGCCTGCTGCTATGGACCGACGGCCCCTTCATCACCGAGGTCGACCCCGCCCGCATGGATGCCGTGGTCCTGAGCTGACGGACGGGGCACGGGGGGGGGGCTAACCCAGCCTCCGGCTCCACTCCCGGTAGGCGCGTTCCGCCTCGTCCGACCCCGCCAGGATTTCGACCAGGCGCAGGTTGTTGAACATCTGGCGGCGGACCTCGGGGTTACCCCGGGCGCCCGGGGCGGCGATCATGCGGTCGGTCTGGCGATCGATCTCCCGCCGGATCTCCAGGATCTTGGCGTTCACCTCGCGCTGGATGCCCAGATGGCTGGCCAGCTTAGCCGACCGCTTCAGCGCCAGGGCCGTGGCCTCCGCCCGCTTCATCTCATCGGGCGGGGTGGCGATGCCGCCGTTGTCGGCGAACATCAGGCTGGCCAGCGTTCTTTCCACATCGCCCAGCACCGTGGTCAGCACGAACTCGCCGATCTCGCCGCGGGCGGTGGTCACCCGATCAACGATCTTCTTGTCCCGCAGGGAGGCCACGCTGTCGTTGACGGAGGTGAGGCCATCCGTCAGGCGCTCAGCCACGGCGGCCAGGGAGGCCAGCTTTTGCACGGGGTCCACCGGCGCGCCGGTGGTTCCCGGCCCCGCCACCGCCGCCTTGGCCATGCTGGCGGTCTGGCGCAGCAGGTTGCCCACCACCACGCCCGACAGGTCACGGGTGAGCGCGTCGCGTTCCCCCTGGCTGCTGCCGACCACCCGCATGTCGGTCAGCATCTTCAAGACCACGCCGGGGCGGAGCATCCGGGCGGTCAGCACCAGTAATAGCGGGCCGGCGGCCTGGGGGTTTTCGGCCCCACCCAGCTGGGCCATGACGGTCTTGATCGCATCGGCATGGCTTTCCGCCAGGTCACCGATGGGCCGTTCCGGCAGGCGCTGCTTCAGGTCCTCGATGATGCCGCCCAGCAGCAACACGTCGCGCAGCGTCTGGATCTGGCGCAACACGTCATCGTCGCGGCCGAAATTGTCGACCATGAAGCGCAGGTTGTTCTCCGCCTCGTCGGCGATCTTCACCAAGACTTGGGCGCCCTCCTCCCACAAGGGGGCCGCGATCTTGACCAACGCCCGGGGATCGCGGGGGTCAGCCTTCAGGATGCCTTGGGCGACGCCGTCCACCAGGCCGCTGTCCAGCCGGGCGCGCACCAGCTTCCAGCAGGTGGGCAGTGTCCCGCGGGACACCCGCTGCAGACGGCGGGTGTAGACGCTGGGGTCATCGAACAGATCCTCCGCCGGGCGGAAGAACAGGCGCGACACTGTCGGACGGCGGGGCGGGCGCAATTGGGCCAGGCGCGGCCGCATGGCATCAAAGGCGCCGGCGATGCCGGGCTTGTCCCCCAACTGTTCCAGCAGGGTGTAGATTTGCAGGAACTTGGCGTCGCTGAGCCGGGTGGCGTCACGCGCCAAAGCCTGCCACTGGGCGATGGCCGGATCGGTCATGATGACGTCGCCTTGAGCGCTTCGATCCGCATCACCGCCGGCATATCGAGCGCGCCCGTGCGCCAATCCTCGCCCATGCGCAGCCAGCGCGTCTGTATCTTGCCCAGGTTCTCAAGCTCGAAGGCCGACGGTTCCTTGCCCCCTTCACCGGTCGGGATCAAGGGGGCCAGGCGGAACAGCTCACCCATGGTGGACTGCTGCGACTCCAGCGGGCGATCGGCCACGCTGTCCCAGAGACGGATGAGGAAGGGCCAGCCATCCAGCAACCAAGCCAGCCGCGTCGCGTCCTCCGCCAGGACGGCGCGAAAGGCGCGGAAATCCCCGACCATGGCGCCCAGGTCGCGGCAGCGGGCGTCCAGCCGCGCCAGGCGGTCGCGCGCCATGTCCAACGCCGCCTTGGCCGTGTCGGCCACGAAGGTCGCCAACTGCGACACTTCGGAGAAGTCGGTGGCGGACCAGCGCTGCACGCTGGCGCGCATCCGCTCCATCTCCCCCACCAGGATGCGCAGGCGGCCCAGCTGCTGGCATTGCGGCAGGCCGACCGGCGCCATCAGGTTGGCCAGCGTCTCCACCCGCGTCACCATCTCCTCCGCCGGCAGGTTGGCGCGTTGCGCCAGCTGGGCCAGGGAGGCGCGGATCAGGCGGCGGCTTTCCGACCCCGTCATGCCGGTGGCCAGCAGCTCGCCCGCGTCCAGGCGCGCCAGCCTCATCAGTTCCGTCACCAGGGTGAAATGGGTGAGCGCCCGATAGCCCACGTCCAACGCCAGGGTCTTTTCCGCCGCCAGCGACGCGTCGCCCCCCGCCACGCCCGTGGCCTGGATGGTCAGCGCGGCCTGGCGCACCGTGTCGGGCGTATAGTCTTTCAGGTCCAGCAGGGCTTCATGCAGCAGACGGTCATGCAGGGTGACGGTCATCATCGTGGGCAGGGAGCGCCAGGGCATGATGTAGACGCCCTTGCCGCCATTGAAGCTGGGCAGCAGGAATTCCAGTTCCCCCTGGCGGGTGGGCCGCATGCGGGCCTGACTGAGCATGGGGGTGGTGAAAGGGACGGAAATCCCCCGTTCGCCAAAGGTCCCCGGCGACGTATCCAGAGTTTTCGCTTGGCTCATCCCCGAAACCGCCGCCCCCGCTGTCCCTAAGGCTGCCCCACTCCCAAATCCAGGAAGATGGCTTAGCCTCTCCTATCCATAGGAAATATGCCAGACAAATGATGAGATGTGACGCGGCCGCAGGCCGTAAACACCCTAAACATATAAGCAATTCCTGGGCCAGTAGTCCAAGGCCCCTGCCGCACGCCGGGAGGGAGGGGGTGCGTTGCGCCGGTTGCGGGAGGCGTTCCGACGGATTTCAAGGGGGCCCCACCACCGCCCTGCCCCTCGTGTGGGGCCGCCTTGACCATCACGGTCCCCGGCACCTACATTTAGCGGTGACATTTGGACGCGGGATTCGCGCCACCTACCCGTAATAGGTAGGTCCACCATAGGAACCCCCAAGCCCTGGGACCCTAGCAGCCAAGGATAGCGTTATGAGCGAGAATACGGTGAAGGTGACGGACAGCAGCTTCGAGGCCGACGTGCTGAAGGCCCCGGGTCCCGTGCTGGTGGATTTCTGGGCGACGTGGTGCGGCCCCTGCAAGATGATCGCCCCGTCGCTGGAGGACATCGCCAGCGAACTGAACGGGCAGCTGACCGTCGCCAAGCTGGACATCGACGACAACCCCAACACCCCCGGCCGCTATGGCGTGCGCGGCGTGCCGACCCTGATGCTGTTCAAGGACGGCCAGGTGGCGGCCACCAAGGTCGGCGCCCTGCCCAAGAGCGCGCTGGCCGATTGGATCAAGGCCAACCTGTAAGACATCGACCGGCGGATCGGTAACCGGCAGGATCTGCCGGGCCCTTCAGGGCTTATCCTTATCGGGTAGGAAAAAGGCGGACGCCCCCTGGCGCCCGCCTTTCTCTTTTCCGCTCCCCGGCCCCGCCACCGTCCGGGACACACGAGAGGAGCGATCCCCGCCGGAGTGTAAACGACCGTTAGGAATGATATTGATTCTTAATTTCATCATGGCTACGGTCCCCCTCAAAAGAGGGGGTCAAAATGCGAACCAAAACAAAACCGTCCTGCCTGTTTCTGGCCATGACCGCGCTGTCCTGGCCCACCCTGGAACTGGCGCCAGGCGTCGCGGGGGCGGCGGAGGTGGCCGGTGCTACCAGCGGGCCGTCCGACACGCTGGAAGACATCGTCATCACCGGTGAAAAGGCCGGCCGCACCCTGAAGGAGACGACGACCAGCGTCGCCGTCACCACGCCCGCCCGGATCGAGCAGGAGAACATCCTGAGCATCCAGGACATCTACGACCGCACGGCCAACGTCTCGCAGACCTACGGCGCCGCCGGCTTCACCATCCGCAGCATCGCCAACACCGGCGTGTCGGGCAGCGGCAAGGCCGACGCCGCCACCGTCTATGTCGATGGCGCCCCCATCCCCAGCGCCGCCCTGTTCGGCGGCCCCACCGACATGTGGGATGTCGCCCAGGTGGAAATCCTGCGCGGGCCGCAGTCCACCATCCAGGGGTTGAACGCGCTGGCGGGATCGGTGGTCATCACCACCCGCGACCCCACCGACCACTGGACCGGCGACGCCCGGGTGATGTGGACCGACCAGCAGGAGCGCACCTTCTCCGCCGCCGTCGGCGGCCCGTTGATCCAGGATGAACTGGGCTTCCGCCTGGCGGCCGAACGGCGGGTGAACGACGGCATCATCAAGAACGTCACGCTGGACGACCATGAGGACGCGCTGCGCTCCACCAACCTGCGCGGCAAGCTGAAATGGACGCCCAAGGCCATCCCCGACCTGACCGCGGTGCTGAGCTATGACCGCACCCGGCGCGACGGCGGCTATCTCTACCAGTATGTCCGCACCGACGTGCCGGACTATTACGACAACCGCACCTCCTTCTCCAACCGCCCCAACATCGGTGAGGTGGACAGCGACATCGCCACGCTGAACCTGTCCTACCGGCTGAGCGACACGCTGACCCTGACCAACGTCGCCTCCTGGAACCGGCTGAAGCAGCACGCCAGCCAGGACGGCGACGGCACCGCCGTCGATTCGCAGGTCGTCGACAACCGGACCAAGGCCGACACCTACACCGAGGAACTGCGCCTGAACTACCAGGGGGAGCGGCTGAGCGGATTGATCGGCGGCTGGTACTACAACCGTGACCTGACGCTGGACGCCAACAGCCAGGTGAACGTCACCACGCCGCTGACCACCATCACCAACCTGTTGCGGTCTGCCGGATTCCCCACCGCCACGGCCAGCGCCATCAGCGCCGCCTACGGCCGGGCGCTGCCGGTCATCCCCGTGGCCTACCAGTCCCAGCAGCCGGAGCATGTGGAGACGGCCGCCCTGTTCGGCGACGGCCGCTATCGCCTCACCGACCGGCTGTGGCTGCTGGGGGGCTTCCGCTATGACCATGAGCAGAACCGCTATGGCGCCGGCACCACCACCCGCTTCACCGGGACCTACCCCGACCCCGCGTCCTTCGGCGCGGTGGGCACGCCGCTGTACAGCGCCATCACCGCCATCAACAAGGGCGTGGCCGGTATCGTGGCGCAGGCGGCCTCCGCCGCCTCATCCACCGGGCGGACCTTCGACGCCTTCCTGCCCAAGGTGGGCGTCTCCATGGATTGGACGCCGGACCTGATCACCGCCGTCACGGTGCAGCGCGGCTACCGCTCCGGCGGATCCAGCCAGAACCCGGCGCACGCCACCCTGGTGCCCTATGATCCGGAGTACAGCTGGAACTATGAGGGATCGGTGCGGTCCACGTGGCTGAACGGCACGCTGGGCGTCAACGCCAACGCCTTCTACACCGACTGGAGCGACCAGCAGGTCACCGTGTTCCTCAGCGACAACACCTACGACTACAACACCATCAACGCCGGCAAGTCCCACCTTTACGGTTTTGAGCTGGAGGCGACCCACAAGATCAGCCCGGTGGTGGACTGGTACGCCTCCGTCGGGTACGAGCGCACCAAGTTCGATGAGTTGACCCTGCCCACCGGCACCTCCACCGCCTTCAACCTGGCGGGAGAGGAATTCCCCTACGCCCCGCGCTGGACGGCGGCGGCCGGCGTGAACCTCCATTTCGGCGGCGGCTACAGCGCCAACCTGAACGCCAACTGGCGCGACGCCGTCTACACCTCCGTCGGCAGCAACCAGGCGCAGTACCGGGTGGGCGACCGCACCCTGGTAAACACCCGGGTGGGGTATGAGGCGGACATGGCCGGCGCCGGGTCCTGGGGCGCCTATCTGTTCGTGAGCAACCTGCTGGACGAGAAGTACCGGCAGTACGTCTACGCGGCGCAGAACCGCGCCATCCTGGGCGCGCCGCGCACCATCGGCGGCACGGTGGAGGTGCACTGGTAGGGAGCCCCCCCCCTGCCCCCTCGCCACCCCCGCCGGCTAGCCCCGCTGGCTAACCATTTTCCGCCAGGATCGCGCCGGCGAGGTAGAGGGAGCCACAGATCAGGGTACGGGGGGCGGGGCCCTGATGGTCCAGCCAGGCCACGGCGTCGGCCGGGCTGTCGGCTTCCACCACCTGGGCGATGCCAACGCGGCGGGCGGCATCGGCGATATCGGCGGCGGGCCGGGTCGCCTCCTCCCCTGGGATGGAGATGGCCACCAGGCGGCGGACATGGGGGGCGATGGGCCGCAGGAAGTCCGCCGGTTCCTTGCTGGTGATCATGCCCACCACCAGGTCCAGGGCGCTGCCGTCGGCGGTCCAGCCCCGGGCCTGGATGCCCAGCACCTCGCCGGCCGAGTCGTTGTGGCCACCGTCCAGCCACAGCTGGGTGTCCGGCAGCAAGTCGGCCAGCGGACCCCAGCTCAGGCGCTGCAGCCGGCCCGGCCATTCCACCGTGGCCAGGCCTTTCACGATATCGGCGTCCCGCACCGTCAGGGGCAGGTGCTGCAAGGCGGCGATGGCGGTGCCGGCATTGCCGATCTGGTGGGCGCCCAGCAGCCCCGGCATGGGCAGGTCCAGCGTGCGGCCATACCCCTCAAACCGAAAACCGATGTCCGTCGGCAGGGCGGACCAGTCGGCCCCGGCGATGGCCAGCGGGGCGTGCAGCGCCGCCGCCCGCTCTCGGAAGACGGACAGGGGCACGTCGGCCGCCTGCGGGCCCACGATTGCGGGCCGGCCGGCCTTGAAGATGCCGGCCTTCTCGCCGGCGATGGCCGCCAGGGTGTCGCCCAGGAACTGGGTGTGGTCGAAGGAAATGCGGGTGACGACGGAGACCGCGGGCCGATCCACCACGTTGGTGGCGTCCAGCCGCCCGCCCAGGCCGGTTTCCAGCAGCAGCACGTCGGCCGCGACCTCGGAATAGGCCAGGAAGGCGGCGCAGGTGATGATCTCGAAAATGGTGATGGGGTCGCCCTGGTTGGCGGCCTCGCACCGTTCCAGCAGGGTCACCAGGCCGGCATCATCCACCAGGCTGCCCGCCAGGCGGATGCGCTCGTTGAAGCGCACCAGATGGGGGCTGGTGTAGACATGGACCTTATGCCCCGCCGCCTCCAGCATGGCGCGCAGGAAGGCGATGGTGCTGCCCTTGCCATTGGTGCCGGCGACATGGACCACGGGGGGCAAGCGATCCTGGGGCCGGCCCAGCCGGTCCAGAAGCCGCTTCACCCGGTCCAGCGACAGGTCGATGACCTTGGGATGCAGCTGGCCCAACCGGTCCAGCACCGGGTTCAGATCCGCCACGGGCGCCCCCTCGTTTCAGTCAGCGTTGCCGCAGGCTTAGCGACCGGCCACCGGCACGGGGCGCGGCCGCGGCTCCGTCGGGATGCGCACCACCTCGGCGCCGGGGCCGGGGGTGCGCAGCAGGTCGATCAGGCGGGACAGCATGCTCCGCAGCTCACGACGGTGCACCACCATGTCGACCATGCCATGTTCCAGCAGGTATTCGGAGCGCTGGAAGCCTTCCGGCAGGGTCTCGCGGATGGTGCTTTCGATGACGCGGGCGCCGGCGAAGCCGATCTGCGCGCCGGGCTCGGCGATGTGGATGTCACCCAGCATGGCGAAACTGGCGGTGACGCCGCCGGTGGTGGGATCGGTCAGGACCACCAGGTAGGGCAGGCCCGCCTCCTTCACCATCTCCGCCGCGATGATGGTGCGCGGCATCTGCATCAGCGACAGAATACCTTCCTGCATGCGCGCCCCGCCCGAGGCCGGGACGACGATCAGCGGCGCCTGCTGCAGCACGGCCAGCTTGGCCGCGGCCAGCAGGCCCTCGCCCACCGCCATGCCCATGGAACCGCCCATGAAGGTGAAGTCGAAGGCGGCGACCACGGCGGCGCGGCCGTCGATGCGGCCGTGGGCGACGACGATGGCGTCGGGCCGGCCGGTCTTGGATTGCGCGTCCTTCAGACGGTCGGTGTAGCGCTTCTGGTCGCGGAACTTCAGCGGGTCCACCACCGGCTTGGGCAGCTCGATGGTCTGGAAGCCCGGATCCAGCGTCATCTTCAGGCGCTGCAGCGGGTCCAGGCGCATGTGGAAACCGCAGTGCTGGCAGACGTGCAGGTTATCTTCCAGGTCGCGGTGGAAGATCATGGCGCCGCAGGACGGGCACTTGTGCCACAGATTGTCCGGCACCTCTTTCTTGGACACCAGGGCGCGGATCTTGGGGCGAACGAAATTAGTTAGCCAGTTCATGAGCTTAACCTTGGAAGAACACCGGCCGGACCAGGGCCGGCGCTGACAAACACCAACGGGGGCGGCACCCTCTAGGCGCCCCCCCGCACAGGCGAAAGCCGATCTTGTAGCCTATTTCCGCGCCTCGCGCACCCCGGCCGCCAACTCGGCCACGAAACCCAGCACGTCGGGCACCAGGCCGGGCTTGGCCTTGCCTTCCGCGTCCAGGTTGGCCTCCAGCCGGCGGACGATGGCGCTGCCCACCACCGCGGCGTCCGCCACCCGGGCCACATCGGCCGCCCCCTCGGGCGTGGTGATGCCGAAACCCACCGCCACCGGCAGGTCGGTGCCGGTGCGCAGATGGGCCACGGCGGCGGCGATGGCGTCGCTGGTGGCCGACCCCGCGCCGGTGATGCCGGCGATGGAGACGTAGTAGATGAAGCCCGAGGTGTTGGCCAACACCGCCGGCAGGCGCGCCTTGTCCGTCGTCGGCGTCGCCAGGCGGATGAAGTTGACGCCCGCGGCCCGGGCCGGCAGGCACAGCTCGCCATCCTCTTCCGGCGGCAGGTCGACGACGATCAGGCCATCGACGCCGGCCGCCTTGGCGTCGGCCAGGAAGCGGTCAACGCCATAGGCGTAGATGGGGTTGTAATACCCCATGAGGATGATGGGCGTGTCGGCATCGCCCTCCCGGAAGGCGCGCACCAGCTCCAGGGTCCGCGTCATGCGGGCGCCGGTGGCCAGCGCCCGCAGGGTGGAGGCCTGGATGGCCGGGCCGTCGGCCATGGGATCGGTGAAGGGCATGCCCAATTCGATCAGGTCGGCGCCGGCGCCGGGCAGGCCCTTCAACAGGTCCAGGCAGGTGTCATGGTCGGGATCGCCGGCGGTGATGAAGGTGACCAGGCCGGCCCGGCCCTCGGCCTTCAGGGCGGCGAAACGACGATGGATGCGACCGGTTTCGGTGGTGCTGACGGTGCTCACAGGCTGACCCCCAGTTCGCGGGCGACGGTGAAGATGTCCTTGTCGCCCCGGCCGCTGAGATTGACGACCATCAGGTGATCCTTGGGCAGGGTGGGCGCGCGGCGGATGACGTCGGCGATGGCGTGCGACGGCTCCAGCGCCGGCAGGATGCCCTCGGTCCGCGACAGGAACTTGAACGCCTCCAGCGCCTCCTGATCGGTGGCGCTGACATAGGTGACACGGCCGACATCGTGCAGCCAGGAATGCTCCGGCCCGATGCCGGGATAGTCCAGGCCGGCGGAGATGGAATGGCCCTCGACGATCTGACCGTCCTCGTCCTGCAGCAGGTAGGTGCGGTTGCCGTGCAGCACGCCAGGGCGGCCGCCGGTCAGCGAGGCGGCGTGCGCGCCCGTCGCGATGCCGTGGCCCGCCGCCTCCACCGCCACCATGGCGACCGACGGGTCGTCCAGGAAGGGGTGGAACAGGCCCAGCGCGTTGGAGCCGCCGCCGATGCAGGCGACCAGCGTGTCGGGCAGCCGGCCCTCCGCCGCCAGCATCTGCTCGCGCGTCTCCTCGCCGATGATGGACTGGAAGTCGCGCACCAGCGCCGGATAGGGATGCGGGCCCGCCGCCGTGCCGATGATGTAGAAGGTGTCGCCGACGTTGGTCACCCAGTCGCGCAGCGCCTCGTTCATCGCGTCCTTCAGCGTGCGCGAGCCGGAGGTGACGGGCTTCACCTCCGCCCCCAGCAGCTTCATGCGGAAGACGTTGGGCTGCTGGCGGGCGATGTCGACCTCGCCCATGTAGATGGTGCAGGGCAGGCCGAACAGGGCGCAGACGGTGGCGGTGGCGACACCGTGCTGGCCGGCGCCGGTCTCGGCGATGATGCGGGTCTTGCCCATGCGCTTGGCCAGCAGGATCTGGCCGACGCAATTGTTGATCTTGTGCGCGCCGGTGTGGTTCAGCTCTTCGCGCTTCAGGTAGATCTTGGCGCCGCCCAACTCCTTGGTCAGGCGCTCAGCGAAGTACAGCTTGCTGGGCCGGCCGACATACTGGCTGAGATAATAGGACATCTCCGCCTTGAAGGCCGGGTCGTCCTTGGCGGCCGTGTATGCCTTTTCCAGATCCAGGATCAGGGGCATCAGGGTTTCGGCGACGTAGCGCCCCCCAAAGATGCCGAAATGGCCGTGCTCGTCTGGACCGGCGCGGTAGGTGTTCAAGCTCATGGGGCGGCGCTCTCATGTCAGCTGGGCCCATACCGGTTGGACCCCCGGTTAGTCTCAAGCGGTACAGGCAGGCCGCCGACGATACCGGCGCTGGCGGCGAATTCAAGGGTGCCGGCGCCCCCATGCCTAAATGCCCGCCATGCGCGGCGGCCCGTGATCCGGCAATTTAATTGCGCGTAGCGACCTCAGCCCCGCGGCAACTGCACCGTGAACACGGCACCCAGCACCCGGCCTGACGCGTCGGTGCGGTTGGTGGCGAAGATGCGGCCGCTGTGGGCCTCGACGATCTGCTTGGAGATGGAGAGGCCCAGGCCCGAATGGGTGCCGAACTTCTCGCCCGCCGGCCGCTCGGTATAGAAGCGGTCGAAGATGGCCTCGGTCTTGCCGGCGGGAATGCCGGGGCCGTCATCGGTGCAGGTGATCTCCACCCTGTCGCCCGCCACCTTGGCCGCCAGCACCACCTTACCCCCCGGCGGGGAGAAGGACAGGGCGTTGGAGAGCAGGTTCTGGAACACCTGGGTCAGGCGGCCCTCGATGCCGGGCACCACCAGGCTGCGGTTGGCGGGGGGCAGCTGCACCTCCACCGCCACCGGCGGCGGCGCCCCATCCTCCTCCCCTTTTTCCGGATTGGCGCCCAGCGTGTTCTCGTGGATGTCCTGGAACATGGTCAGCATGCGCCGCAGGTCGACGGAGTTGGCCTCCGCCCGGCTCAGCTCCGCGTCCAGGCGGCTGGCGTTGGAGATGTCGCTGATCAGGCGGTCCAGACGGCCGACATCGTCGGCGATGATGCCCAGCAGCTTGCGCAGCCGCGTCTCATCCTTCACCAGCTGCACCGTCTCCACGGCGCTGCGCATGGAGGTCAGCGGGTTCTTGATCTCATGCGCCACGTCGGCGGCGAAGCGCTCGATGGCGTCCATGCGGTCCCACAGGGCCGACGTCATGGCACGCAGCGACTGGGACAGGTCGCCGATCTCGTCATGCCGGCTAGAGAAGTCGGGCAGTACCGCCTGGCGCCCGTGGCCATAGCGCACGTCATCGGCCGCCGCCGCCAGCCGGCGGATGGGGCGCACGATGGTGCTGGCCAGGTAGATCGACATCAGGATGGTCAGGATGAAGACGCCGCCGAAGATCTTCAGGATGTTGACCCGGAACTCGCGCACCTCGGTGTCGATCTCCGAGCCGCTGCGGCTGATCAGCACCGCGCCCAGCACCTGCTTGTAGCGCTGGATGGGCACCGCCACGGTCAGCACCATGTCCTGCTTCCCGGCGTCGCCGGCGACGCGCCAGACATGGTTGGCGGTCTCGCCGTTCAGGGCCTTCTGCACATCAGGGAAATGGCTGCCGTCAGCCGCCCGGCCCTCCTGGTAGACGGGCAGATGGTCGCGGGTGGGCAGGGCGCGGACGATGGCGTTGTAGAGGTCGATACCCAGCTGGGTCAGCTGGTTGCCGTCGGGCAGCGGCGGCAGCTCCTCGATCTGCACGCGGGTGCCCTTGGCCAGGCTCAGCACCCGGCTGTCGGCCTGCAGCTTGCCCTTGGTGTCGTACAGACGGAAACGGGTGTCGATGGTGTCGCCCAGACGACGCACGGTCTGCGCCGCCAGCGTCCAGGACAAGGTGCTGGCGGGCTCGTTGAACTCGTCGGTGCTGGGCTCCATGGCGTTTTCGCCCAAGGTGCCGGCGACGATGCGCGCCTCGGTCGTCAGGATGTCCAGCTGGCGCTGGACCAGCCAGTCCTGATAGCGCTCCAGATACAGCAGGCCGGACAGCAGCAGGGCCAACGCCAGCAGGTTGACCGTTAGGATGTGCCGCGTCAGGGGCGAGATGACGCCGTAGGAGCGGCGGCGGCGGGCGCGCACCACGGGCTTGCCATTGGCATCCGCATCGGCCTTGGTCGGGCGCCGCGCGTCGGCGGGGGCCACCGCGGCGGCATCTTGCGCCACCGCGGCCCCCCCGGCGGGGGCCGCGCGCCGTGCCAGCATGTCCTTCAGCATCGGTTACCCTTAGTGTTCCCTCAGGCGCCGGGGGGCGTCCGCCCCCCGGCTTGTCCCCGGTTCCCCGTCCGCCTTGTCGCCCAGCCCTTCCGCCGGCGGCCGCCGGGCGGTTCAGGGCGCGGAAGTCCGCCGGTCTCAGGCGTCGCGGTATTTGTAGCCGACGCCGTAGAGGGTTTCGATCTGGGCGAAGTCCTCGTCGGCCACCTTGAACTTCTTGCGCAGGCGCTTCACATGGCTGTCGATGGTGCGGTCGTCCACATAGATGTGCTCGCCATAGGCGGCGTCCATCAGCTGGTCGCGGCTCTTGACGTGCCCGGGGCGCTGGGCCAGCGCCTTCACCAGCAGGAATTCCGTCACCGTCAGGTCGATCTCCTGCCCCTTCCACGTGCAGGAATGGCGGGCGTTGTCCAGCACCAGTTCGCCCCGCACCATGACGGAGCCCGGCTCCGCCGTGCCCTTGCCGCCGCCGGCGTTCAGCACCTCACGCCGCAGCAAGGCCTTGATGCGTTCGATCAGCAGCCGCTGGGAGAAGGGCTTCTTGATGTAGTCGTCGGCGCCCATGCGCAGGCCCTGCAACTCATCGATCTCGTCATCCTTGGATGTCAGGAAGATCACCGGCATGGCGGAGTTCTGGCGGATGCGCTGCAGCAGTTCCATCCCGTCCATGCGCGGCATCTTGATGTCCAGCACCGCCAGATCCACCGGGCGCGAACTCAAGGCGCGGTGGGCCTCGTCCCCATCGGTATAGGTGCGCACCTCGTACCCTTCCGCCTCCAACGCGATGGAGACGGAGGTCAGGATGTTACGGTCGTCGTCAACCAGCGCGATGGTCTGAACCACGGAGTTTTCCCCTCTTCCCACTTGCCCCGGCCACCATCCGGCCAAACGCCGGAGGACAGCCCCAGTTCACCAGAATGGCCCGCACTATGGCATGATTACGGCGAAGTATGCAGCCGTGCCTGCCCCCTGGGGAATAGTCCGCAAGGGGCCGGCCCTGTACCAAAGAAGCGGGTCCTAAAGAAATGGGTGGAGTGACGCCGGTGACAATGCCCCCCGAACCCCCCGCCGCCAAGACGGCGCCCGAAGACGCCAGCACCCGCCTCCCGGCGGAGGTGCGGCAAGCCGCCCTGGCCCTGCTGACGGGCCGGGCCCAGGCGACCCTGGCGACCCTGGTGGCGCCCGCCGACGACAACGCGGCGGCGACGACCGGCTGGCCCTATCCGTCCCTGGTGCTGGTGGCGCTGGATGGGGCCGGGCGGCCCCTGCTGCTGCTGTCGGAACTGGCCTTGCACACCCGCAACCTGCGCCAGGACGGGCGGGCCGCCCTGCTGTTCGAGGATACGGCCAACCTGGAAAACCCGCTGACCGGCCCCCGCCTGTCGGTCATGGGCCAGGCATCGCCCCTGGCGGGCGCCGAGGCGGAAGCGGCGCGCGCCCTGTATCTGGAACGCCATCCCTCCGCCGCGCTCTATGCCGACTTCCCCGACTTCCGCTTCTGGCGGCTGGACGTCGCCCAGGCCCATCTGGTGGCGGGCTTCGGCCGCATCCACTGGCTGGCGAGCGGTGACTTGGCTCCGTAGGCCTTTACAACCCCGCCAGCGAGCGGATGGCGCTGTACTCATGCGTGCGCACGCCGCCGATGGCGGGCTGGCTGGCCGTCGTGACCAAGGCGGCGGCCACCACCTTGGCCGGGATGGGGCGGTACTTTTCCAACCGGCCACCCAGGAAGGGGCCGATCACGGGGGCCAGCGCCTGGAAGAAGCGTTCCAGCGGCCGGTCCTGGGTGCGCGCGCCCAGCAGCAGCGAAGGGCGCAGGAAGTGGCGGGAGGTGAAGTCCAGCGTGGTCACGTAATCCTCCATCATGCCCTTGGTCTTCAGATACAGGCGACGGGAGGTCGAGTCGGCGCCGACGGAGGAGACGCCGCCGAAAAAGGTCGCCCCGGCCTTGCGGGCCGCCTTGGCCACCGCCACCACGTATTTCAGGTCCACGTCCTGGAAGGCGGTGTCGCTGCCGGCGTCCTTGCGGGTGGTGCCCAGGGCGCATAGCACGGCGTCCACGCGCACATCCGGCGGCAGGGCGACCAAGGTGGCGAAGTCCACCACCAGTTCCAGCAGCTTGGGATGCTGTTGCCCGGTCGGTCGGCGCACCAGGCTGACCACCTGCGCAACCTTGGGCGACGCCAGCAGCATCGTCAGGGCGTGCGCGCCCACCAGACCCGTTCCGCCCGCCAGCAAAACCCGCAAACCCGCCGCCTGATCCATAACCCTGCCATCTCCGGAAACGCACATTCGCGGGGACCTTAGAGGAGATCACGCGAAGGCGGAATCGCCTTCGCACGTGAAGCTACTCGCGGACGGACTCAGCGAGAGCCGGCTGTGGTTCCGATTTATCGCGGCCGCCTTTCGCACGGGATGCGGGCGTTAAGGAAAGAGGCGGCGCCCTGCCCAGGGTTTATTTCGCACCTGCGAAAGACTTCAAGAGTCTATTCCAGACGTCCAAATGGGTAGTGGCGGAATTGGAAAAGTGAGCGCATCATTCCTGTAATAAAGTAGGGAGGCGACGATGAAAAAGGACGCTCAGATCCTTCAGGATGTGCCTGCTTTCAACGCGATCGGCCTTGGCCTGGTTTTCGGCATGTCCGAACTGGCCGTATACGCCGGCGCCCAGGTCTTGCTGCCTGGCCTTGGCCTTAAAATGGATATCGCCATCCTGGCATGGGGGGCCAGCCTGATGGTGCTGGGGCCCACCTTGGGCTTGGTGGCGATCTACGGTCTGCACCAGGCGGTGGCCAAAGGTCGGCCGGGCAAGCCCTCCGGGTTCGGCCTGGCACCGGTGCCCCCGGGCAGTCCGGGATCGAACGACAAGCCGGACGGGTCCCCCTTCAACTGGTTCCCCTACGATCCCGGCAGCATCGGGATGTTCGATACGGAAAGCCCCTACCCCCGGGTGGACGCCCCAGCGAAACCCCAGCGGGAGAAGGTCCGGACGGCCAGGCCGGGAACCGGCAGGCCGTTGGAAACCGTCTGACACCGGGAAACTGGGACAGTATAAGGCCGGCCCCTGGTGGGGCTGGCCTTTTTGATTCCGCCTTCTCCCATTTGGGAGCCGTCACCACCCTTTTGACACGCCAACTGGTTGCAAGGAGACTCCTTAATAGTCGTTTTTTAGCGCGATCCACTGTATTAATTATCCAATGTGGAGGTGCCGATGAACGATAGCGTGCGGATGGCGGCGGGTATGGCCCCGGTGGATGCCCCGGCGGGTTCCCCCATGGGCATCTCCCCCCGGGGCGCTCCGCCCGCCGGATCGTCGGCGGATCAGGGGGCGGAGCAGGGGGCGGACGATGTGCCGGTCTTCGGCTGGGTCAGTCTGGTGATGGTCTTTTGCGGATCGGAACTGGCGGTCTACGGCGCCACCACCCTGGCGATGCCCCTACTGGACCTGAAGGCTGGGGCTTTCCTGCTGGCCTGGGGGGTCAGCCTGGTCCTGATGGGCCCGTTGCTGGGCTTGCTGGCGCTCTACATCGTGCTGCGTCTGCGGCTGGCGCCGCAGGGGGCGGAAACGGTTTCCGCGATCGCCCCGCGGACGGCGGTGCCGTTGACGACGGCCCCAGGTGGAATGCCCCCCCACGCCAACGGTCCCAAGACCGGTCCAGTCCCGGCGCGGGCGGCATCGGTTCCCCCTCCCCCGGCCTTCCAGGCGCCGTCAGGCCAGCCCGCCCGTCATCCCGGCTGAAAGCCGCCCAGATGACCATCCGGATCCCGCCTTTGGGCGATCCGCCCTAATCGAAATCCCCCACCAACGCCGCGCGCACGACATCGGGCATCACCGTCATATGCGGATACTGCTCATGATCGATGCCCACCACCACCCGGACACCCGGCCGGGCGAACACTGCCGCCTGGGCGTCGGTGAAGGGAAAGTGGACGAACTGGACGCTGGATGCCTTGCCCGCCGCCGTCGTGCGGTCGAGATCGGCCTCGGGCACGCCTTGCACCCGTTGCCCCTCGAACTCCAGCCACAGGGTGTTCTCCACCCCACCCAACCGCCCCAGCAACGCCTTGCGCCGCAGGGGATCGTCGATCTCGAACATGACGGTGGCCACCAGTTCCCGCCCCTTGGGGATCAACGGGTTGTAGGCGCGGAGTTCATCGTCGATCTGGGCCTCGCCGCCACGTTCGATGAACAGCATCTCATGCACCTGGGACCACATGGTCTCGTAATTCTCGAAGTGGAAGGTGGCGTAAGGTCCGACCGACAGGCGGCGATTGCGCTTCACCGCCACCAGGGCCCGCCGGCGATCGACGCGCACGCGGCCGTACTCCGCCATCGGCATGATGTCATCCCGGCCGATGGCGTGCCGTCGCGGCCTGGTCTGGGTGTCCGGGGTCAGGGCGACATTCTCTTGTGACATCTGTGTCCAGACTCCCTACAGCCCATAGGCCCGGGCGAAGATTTCAACGGGATGCAGCTGTTCCACCGCCGCCGCCCGCGCCGGATCCAGCCGCTCCATCCCCTGACGGATGTGGTCGCCCGCCAGCGGGCATTCCGACGCCACGAAATGCGTGGCGTTCTTGACCGCCTGGGCCGCGACCGGCTTACCGATCTTCAGCGCGGTATCGAAGTTGCCCTTCATGATGCCCCAACTGCCGCCGTGTCCGGAACAGCGTTCCACCACCTTCAGGTCGGCGGGGCCCATCTTCCCGCCCTCGGCGTCCTTGGGGATCAGACGCAGCATCTCCGCCGCCTTCCGACCCATGTTCTGCGCCCGCGCATGGCAGGCGACATGCAGGGTGACACCCCCCGGCAAGGGGCGCAGGCCGGGGGCCAGCCCCTCCTTCTGGGCGATGTCGACGATATATTCGGCGATGTCGAAGGTCGCCCTGGACAGGCGTTCCACGGCCGCACGGTCCGGATGGTCGGCGGGCACCAGGTGCGGCCATTCCGCCTTCAGCATCAGGGCGCAGGACGGCACCAGGGCCACCACGTCATAGCCGCGGTCGATCCAGCCGCCCAGGTGGCGGGCGACCAGGCCGGCCTTTTCCACCACCTGGGCGATGCGGCCCTGCTCCAGCTGGGGCATGCCGCAGCAGCCGGGATAGGCCACCGCCGTCTCAACCCCGTTGTGGGCCAGGATGGATTGCGCCGCCAGGCCGATGGCCGGGTTGTTATAGTTGACGAAGCAGGTGGCGTAGAACACGGCCTTGCGACCCGCGGCGGGGCCGGCCGGGTTAAGGGCCGGCGGGTCGTCCCGGGCCCGCATGACGAAGGTTCGGCCATGGAACTTGGGCAGGCGGGCGGCGGCGTCGATGCCGGCCACCGTCTCCATCACGCCCCGCGTCGCCTTGTTGCTGGTGGAGGTCGCCCAGTTGACCAGCGACGCCACCTTGCCCGCCAGCCGGCCATTGCGGTCGGTGCGGGTCATCTGGTCGACGGCGAGCGGCACGCCGACCTTCCGCGCCCGCACCGCACGATAGCGCAGCATCAGGTGGGGGAAATCCAGGTTGAAGGGATGCGGCGGCACATAGGGGCATTTGGTCAGGAAGCACATGTCGCACAGCGTGCAGGCCTCCACCACCCGGGCGAAATCCTTGCTGTCGACCGTGTCCAGCCCCTCCGACGGGGCGTGATCCACCAGGTCGAACAGGCGGGGGAAGCTGTCACACAGGTTGAAGCAGCGGCGGCAGCCATGACAGACGTCGAAGACGCGCCGCATCTCCGCATCCAGCAGATCCTCGTCATGGAAATCGGGATTCCGCCAGTCCACCGGATGGCGGACCGGCGCCTCCAGGCTGCCTTCGCGCATCGACGCACCTCCGCCGACGCCCGCCCTGAGGGCCCGCGTCGGGATAGGGCAAGGGGATGATACGGCGTCGATGGGCGGTGGCCGGGGCCGGCCACCAGCCCAACGCGTCGGTCAGGCGTCCAGCTGATCCAGCGCCTTCTGGAAGCGGCCGGCGTGGCTTTTCTCCGCCTTGGCCAGCGTCTCGAACCAGTCGGCGATTTCGTCGAAACCCTCTTCCCGGGCGGTGCGGGCCATGCCGGGGTACATGTCGGTGTACTCGTGCGTCTCACCGGCGATGGCGGCCTTCAGGTTCAGGTCGGTGGACCCGATCGGTTCGCCCGTGGCGGGGTCGCCCACCTCTTCCAGGAATTCCAGATGGCCGTGGGCATGGCCGGTTTCGCCTTCGGCGGTGGAGCGGAACACGGCGGCGACATCATTGTACCCTTCGACGTCGGCCTTCTGGGCGAAGTAGAGATAGCGGCGATTGGCCTGGCTTTCGCCCGAAAACGCTTCCTTGAGATTGCTTTCGGTCTTGGTGCCCTTGAGCGACATGGGAAAAGTCCTCCATGACAGGGTGTGCGCGGCCGGCGGCGGCCGTCTGGGGCGGCCTTGTCACCCGCCTGATCATGCCACGGCGGGCGCGTCAGGGCAAATCGCCTAGAGAAATTCTAAACTGTTGCGGCGCGAAAGGGGGGGACCCGCCCAAGCGCCGGACGGTGACGCCCGGTGTCCCGCAAGGCGTCTGATCAAGCGCCGCTGCTGAGGCGGATGATGACATCCACCCGGGCCACGCGGGTACCGAGCGGCGCATCGGGCAGGCCGCTGACGGCCAGGGAATCGCCCGGGATGTCGATCAGATGGCCGTTGCCTTCGAAGAAGAAGTGGTGATGGTCCGACATGTTGGTGTCGAAATAGGAGCGCCCGGCCTCCACCACCACCTCGCGCAGCAGACCGGCCTCGGTGAACTGGTGCAGGGTGTTGTAGACGGTGGCCAGCGACACCCGCATGTCGGCGGTCGACGCCTCGCCATGCAGCTGTTCCGCCGTCACGTGGCGGTCCTGCCCGTCGAACAGCAGCTTGGCCAGGGCCACGCGCTGACGGGTGGGGCGCAGACCCGCGCGGGCCAGACGATCGGTCGCCTGGACGCCGGAGTCCTCAACGGGGATGGGGGCGGTGGTCGGGTGCACGGTCATGATCTGCATATGGGCAAGAAACAGGGGATCGGAAGACCCGAACCTCCAGGATTTCCGCTATTGAGCCATGAAAGTTGGAATGAATCCAGATTTAAAGGCGCTGGCCTGGACTGCGCCTGGGGAAAAGGTTGGAACGCGGCATCGTTCACGTTCCAGCCGATGGGCGGACCTGCGCACACATGAAAAGGGGGCCGACGCCGGCCCCCTTTCCCATCCCGTTCCGGGCCGTACCCCGGCCGCGCTTCGCGCTCAGTATCCGGTGGCGATCCGCTCCACCAACTGCTTCACCGTCGGCACGAAGCCGTTCTGGTACCAGGGGTCCTGGCCGAAGCGGTAGGCGTTGTGGCCGGCGAACATCAGTTGATGCTCGACATCCTCGGAATGGCTGATGTTCTGCAGGGTCTTCTGAATGCAGAAGGAGCGCGGGTCGGCCTTGCGGCCGGTCGTGCCTTCCTCGTTCTGCGCCCAGTTGGAGAAGTTGCAGGCCGACAGGCAGCCCATGCAATCGACCTGATCCTTGCGGATGACGTCGGACGTGGCCTGGTCGACGAAGATCAGGGTGGTGTCGGGGGTCTTCAGCGCGTTGGTGTGGCCGGCGGCCACCCAGCCTTGGGCGCGCTCGCGGTCATGCTCGGTCAGGTAGACCGGGCGGCCGCGCGGCCCCACCTGGAATTCCGCCGTCAGGTCGCCCACCGGCTCCACCGAATAGGCCACCTGGCGTTCCGCCCGGCCCTTCAGCTCTTCCAGGAAGGGATTGCTGACGGCCGAGGAATAGAAGCCGGTGGGGGAGAAGTGGTTGAGGTAGACGTCACCCGGCTTCAGCGTCAGCAGGCGCTGCTTCCACGCGTCCGAGATGGGGCTCTCCCGGGTCAGCAGCGGGCGGGTGCCGAACTGGAAGCCGATGGGCCCGATCTCGGGGTTGTCCAGCCAGTGCTCCCATTCCGACAGCCACCACACGCCGCCCGCCATGAGGATGGGGGTGTCGTGCAGGCCGAAGCTGTTCATCATCTCGCGCAGGGCCTTGACGCGGGGATAGGGATCCTCCGGCTTCAAGGGGTCCTCGCTGTTGGACAGGCCGTTGTGGCCGCCGGCCAGCCACGGGTCCTCGTAGACCACGCCGCCCAGGAAATCCCGGAACTTGTTGTAGGCGCGCAGCCACAGGGCACGGAAGGCGCGGGCGGACGAGACGATGGGGTAGTAATAGACGCCGTGCTTCACCGCGATCTCGGCGACGCGGTAGGGCATGCCGGCGCCGCAGGTGATGCCGTGGATCAGGCCCTTGGACCCTTCCAGCACACCGTGCAGGATCTGCTCGGCCGCCGCCATTTCCCACAGCACGTTCATGTGGATGCGGCCTTCGCCGCCGGCCGTCTCATGCGCGACGCGGGCCTGGTAGATGCCGCCCCGGATGGAATGGGCGATCAGCTCCTCATGCCGCTCGCGGCGGGTCCTGCCGTGATAGAGCTGGGGAATCAGCTGGCCATTCTCGTCATAGGCATCGGCGTTGACGCCGGAGAAGGTGCCCACGCCGCCGGCCGACGCCCACGCGCCGGAGCTTTCGCCGTTGGATACGGAAATGCCTTTGCCGCCCTCGACGACGGGCAACACTTCCTTACCGGACATCACCAAGGGCCGCAGCGCCTTCAACTCGCTTCTCCTGCAAACCGGGCCTTCGCCAACAGCTGAACCCCCAGCCTCCGAACGGGGAGGGGGTTCAATCGAGATGGTCGGGCCCCCAATACATATAGGGTCGCGGCGGGCGGCCGCTAACATGCCGCAGGCTGGATATAGGAAAACCGGGCCGGGCGAAAGAGCCCTCATCCGCGTAACGCGGGCTGCACCTGATGTTTTTCCTGTCGCTCAGCCCGCGATTTCCGCCAGCCCGCTGGGCGTGTCGGTGAATACCGACGACACCCCCCAGCCCAGCACCTCCCGCGCCACGGGCACCGTGTTGACCGTATAGGCCAGAACGGGCCGCCCAGTGGTCTTATACTCCCGAATGCTGGCGGCGTCCTCCCGGCGGGCGTTGACGTTGATGGTGGACACATTCAGTTGCTCCACCCGCTGGCGCCAGTTGGCCGGGCGGCGATCGATGAGATAGCCCAGCGGCCAGCGCGGCACCACCTGGCGCGCCATGTCCAGCGACGCGTCGGCGAAGGAAGAGACCAGGGGCGGTGGCCGGTCATCCGGCCAAAGGGAATAAGCCAGCGTCAACGCCACGCCGGCCGTTTCCTCCTCCCGCCCCGGGCAGGGCTTGATCTCCAGGTTGATGCCGAGGTCAAGGGCCAGTACCAGCTGGATGACCTCCACCAGCGTCGGCACCCTTTCCCCCCGGAAGGCGGGGGAGAACCAGGAACCGGCGTCCAGGCGGCGCATCGCCCCTAGCTCCAGGTCCTTGGCCGGGCCCTTGCCGTCGGTGGTGCGGTCCAGCGTGTCGTCATGCAGCAGCACCGGCACCAGATCGGCCGTCAGCTTGACATCCACCTCCACCCATTTGGCGCCCTGCGCCGCGGCCATGCGGATGCCGGCCAACGTGTTCTCCGGCGCGTGACGGGCGGCACCCCGGTGGCCGATGAGGCGGGGCAAGGGCCCCAGGGGAAGGATGTCCGCCGTGAAATCGCTCATGGGTCGGTCCTTAGTCGGAAACGGGCACGCACAGCCGGTCCCCCGGCTGGCAGTGGGACAGCAGCAGCCGCAGATCGCCCCGGTCCAGGGCGACGCAGCCGGCGGTGGCGGCGCGGTCGGGGCGCACCAGGTGCATGAAGATGGCGCTGCCCCAGCCCGGCACCGGCGGATCGTCGTTGTGTCCCAGCACCACGACGATGTCGTAGACGGTATCGTCCCGCCACATCACCTCATGGCCGGCGGGGAAAGGCAGGGCCACCGGCCGATTGTAGTCGCCATGGGCGGGATCGTCGCACCAACCGTCCCCAGGCGTGAGGACGGCCACCGGCAAGGCGGTCGCCGGGGGCGGCTCGCGGTCGGGACGGTAGAGCACCCGGCGCAGGGCGAAGCGGCCCACGGGCGTGCCCCCGTCCCCTTCCCGCTTGTCCTGGATGACGCCACCGCGGCCGATGACGCAGGGCGCCTCGTGAACCCGGCCGTCCCCATCCCGCCAGCGCAGGCGGTGGCCGACGCCGGAACCGGGCGGGACGGGCCTTGGGAAAGCGGGATCGGGGATCAGATGGATGTCCATCCCCCTTCTATAGCCCGGACGGCACCCCGCTGGGATCCCTGTTCGAGAGGCCCCCGATCAATCAGTGGGCCGCCGCCTGGGCGTCCTTCATCGCCTGATACTTGGCGAGGTTGGCCATCATGATGTCGGCGATGAACTGCTTGGGCAACGGCGGCGGGCCGCCACTGGCGTTGCTGATGACGGTGGCACCGTTCTGCGGGGTGGTGGCCCCGGGCGAGCCGGCGGGCGGCACGGCGCTGGCCGACAGGGTGCCGCCGGCGGCGGGCTGGGACGGGCTCCACTGCGGTGACGGCGGCTGGGCACTGGCCCCCATGGGGGCCGGGGAACCGTTGATGCTGGCCGAGGCGGCGGTGGCCTGGGCCAGCAGGGTGGCGGTGTCCTGGCCCATGGCGTTGTTGTAGGCCTGGATGGCCTGGGGCACCGTGGTCGTGCGCTGGTCGGCCGCCACGCCGCCGCCGTCCATCAGCTGGATCATGGCCGGGTGGGAGGTGGCGGCGGTCGCCGGCGGCACCACGGCCTGGAACGGCTGGGCGGATGCGACGGGACGGGCCGCCGTCGCGACAGACTGGGTCGGAACGGCCGCCTGGGCCGGCGAGGCACCAGCGGTGGACTTGATGTTCTGGATATAACTGGGCGCGACCAGCGTGCGGCTGGTGGGTGCGCCGGCACCGGCCCCCGCCATGGCGCGATAGTTGGACAGCGTCAGGCCGTGGGCCGCCTGCTTCTGGCCCAGATGCGTCCCGGCGCCGTTGGAGTTGCTGGAGGCGGGGTTGGCCGCCGCCGCCATGGCGGCGGCCTGCGCCGGCATCAACTGCGGCGCGGCGCCGGTGGGCATGGATTGGGTGCCCACGCCGATGTTGGCGGCGGCATTGGCGGCCTGCGCCATCGCCTGGGCGGCATTGGTCACCTGGCTGGCCTGCTGGGCCAGCGCCTGGGTGGGGTTGCCCGGCGATGGGGCGTTCACCGCCATGGCCGGGACGGCCGCCAGGTTGGGGAAGGCCTGACCCTGGGCCCTCAGCGCGCCGGCCGGCGTGGCCAAGCCCGGCACCGAGCCGGCGGGGACGGAACCGGTCCGCACCATCTGCCCGGGTGCTGGCTGGCCGGTCGCGGATTGGCCTGGGTTGGGCGCCGAGGTGGCGGCCAGGACCGGCGCGGCCCCGGGCACCTGCGGTTCCAGAACCATGGATTCGACGGTCGGCACCGGGGCACGGTCGGCCGTGGGGGCCTTGTCGGGTTCCGGCTGCGGCCGGCCACCGGACCGGCCCTTGCCGCCGTCATCGTCCTCCGGCTCGGCCGTGACCTGGCCGACCTTGTGATGATGGCCCAGGCCCAGGGCGTCCATGACATGGCCGCCGACATCCTCGCCCGTCTCCTCCTCGACGATGGCGTCGCCGGTGGCGAGCGCCATGCCGATGGGGCCGCCATAGAGCAGCCCGCCCAGGATCTTGGCCGGCGCCTTGATGGTGTCGCCCGTGATCTCCCGGTAGAGGGTGCTGACGACGGGGATGTGCTGCAGGGGGTTGATGATATCCACGACGTCCCAGAAGGACATGTGGTTGTCCTTGGTCGCCTTGGCGGCGGTCAACGCCGCCCCGGCCTGCCCCGGCAGCGTGCCGGCCTGCGCCGTCGCCTGCTGGGCGACCTGTTGGCCCAACTGGTCCTGGAAGTCGCCCGACGCCGTCCCCTGGCCGGCGGACGCGGCCGTGGCGTTGCCCGCCGTGAGGGCGGGATCGGGGTAGGGCGACGACAGGGCAGACTGGACGCTGGGGGTCATGGGGCTTTCTCCTGCACCCACCCCCTAAAGCAAGCGATATGCCAGTCTAAGGTCCTATATATTCCATAGGGTTAGAGTGCCCCCCACCCAACGCCCCCATCCCATCGGCAGATTCAACCGGGCGGCATCTGCCGGATTTCGCGGGGGCGGCACGCCCCTGCCCTCACAGCAGATGACCGGCCTTTTCCGCCTTGGTGCGCAAATAGGCGATGTTATGGCCGTTGGCGGGGAAGATGTGGGGAACGCGGTCCACCACCTGCACACCCCACCGGGCCAGCTGCGCCAGCTTGTCCGGGTTGTTGGTCATCAGGCGGACGCTGGTGAAGCCCAGGGCCTTCAGCATGGTGGCGGCCGGCAGGTAGGTACGCTCGTCCGCCTCGAAGCCCACCATCAGGTTGGCATCGACCGTGTCGGCGCCGGCATCCTGCAGGCGGTAGGCGCGCAGCTTGTTCATAAGGCCGATGTTGCGGCCTTCCTGGGCCAGGTACAGCACCACGCCGCTGCCCTGCGCGGCGATCTCCCGGATGGCGCCACGCAGTTGGGCGCCGCAATCGCACCGCAACGATCCCAGCAGGTCGCCGGTGAAGCATTCGGAATGCAGGCGGGCCAGCACCGGCCGCGCCGGGTCCGGGTTGCCGATCAGGATGGCCAGATGCTCAACCCCGCCATCGGGGGCGCGGAAGGCGATGAGCCGCGTATCCTCCGCATCCAGCAGCGGCACCGCCGCCTCCACCACTTGGCGCAGGCTGGCCTCGCCCGCCGCCTGGTAGGCCTGGACGTCGGCGCCCTTCACGGTCAGCACGTCATGGCGTTCCGCCACCTCGGCGGCGCGGGCAGCCGGCACCTCCGCCGCGACGATCGCGGGCAGCAGACGCGCCAATTTGACCAGCTGCAAGGCCTCGCCCTCCGCCGACGGCCAGGGCCGTACCGTGGCCGCCGGCGCCAGCGCCGCCGGGCCGGGCCGGGTGGGATCGGCCAGCAGGCGCACCAGATCGGGCGTCAGCCCCTGGGCCGGGGCGATGACCACCGCGACGGCGCCCATGGGATCGGCCTGGGCGGGGTCGACGGCGGCGGCCAGCACACCGGCGGCCAGCGCGCGCTTGTCCGTCACCACCAGGGCGGGTTCGGCGCCGCCCGCCTGGGCCGCGGCCTGGCGCACCAGGGCAAGGGAGGGGGCGTCCGCCATTTCGGCGGCGCGCAGCAACAGGGCGCGCCCATCCGACCCGCGCAGCAGCACCAGATCGCCGCGCCGCAGTTCGGACAGCGCGCGCTGGACGGACCGGCTGGCGGTCCGCAGCAAGGGCGAAATCGGTTCAGCGGCGAGCGACATGCGGGGACATCCAAGGCGGCGCGAAAAGAAAGAGAGCAATGCGGAAAAAAGGGCGTAGGGCAGCAGATGGTCATTTCCCCCGCTCGGCGCAAGCCGGCCCTGAAGGCCCGTCCCGCGTGGCGGCCACGGTATCGGTCCCCGGGGTGGAGGGGAAAGCGCAAGCGTTGCATGGGACCTAGACCACCGGGGGTGGCCCGGGAGGGAGGGGATCGTCCCGTCCCGCGCAAATCACACCGGGGATATGACCCATAGCACCATGGCTTTTGCCGACCAAAGATACCACAGTACCAGTTGTATTTCTTGACGATGGGTGACCGGGCCGCAGCGGTCGGCACCAGGCAACCACCGGACGAAATACTGCTCCATTCGCTCTTTTCATCCGTTTCCGGCCGGCGCGCTGGCCCCGTTACTTCAGGACCCAACACGGATGTTCCGTGCCCCAACCCCGGCCCGCCCCGTCACCCCGTCCCGGCCCGCCAGTCCGCCGCCCCTGTGCGGCGTTGCCGGGGAGGGGCGCGCATGATCCAGCCGCAGGTCATGAGCCGTGACTGGCACGCCCTGCGCGAACCGCTGGACGACCGGGCGCGGGCCATCGAACTGGCCTGGGAATTCGCCCGCATGGTGCCATCCCGGCCCCACATCCTGGACCTGGGCGCCGGGCTGGGCGCCAATGTCCGCCATCTGCTGCCCCGCCTGGGGCGCATGATCCAGGATTGGACGCTGATGGACACCGACGCCGCCATCCTGGGCGGCGTGGCGGAGCGCATGCAGCGTTGGGCCCATGAACTGGGTTGGGGCATGAGCCGCACCACGGCGGATGGCACGGTGGGGGAACTGGTCCTGTTCGGCGACGACATGCGCAGCCGCCTGACCTTGGTTCAGCAGGACATGTCGACCGACCTGCACGATCTGGGCATCCAGCGCCATGACGGTGTGGCGGGCAACGCGTTTTTCGACCGCATCTCGGCGGAATGGCTTGATCATTTCGTTATCGAACTGACGGCCAGCGGCCTGCCACCAGTGCTGGCCACCTGTGTGCAGGACGGGCGCATGCTGTGGCGTCCCGAGGATCCGGACGACGGCATGGTGCTGGAACTGGCCGCTGCGGCCGCCCGGCGCGACTTCGGCTTCGGCCCCCCACTGGGCGATCAGGCCGCCACCGCGCTGGTGGCCAAGCTGGAAGCCGCGGGCTATCGCCTGGATGGCGCCCGGTCGGACTGGCGGTTGTCAGGGGTACGGTCGCGCCAGGCCCACCTGGACCTGGTGGACCTTCTGGCGTCCCAGGCTGAAGCCCACGATCCCGCCATGAGCGACCACATCGCCGCCTGGCGGGAACGGCGCCGGGACGCCGTCACCAGGGCGGAGCTGACCGTCGGTCATGCCGACATCCTGGCGCGGCGGTGAGGCCCTTCGACGACGCCGTCCGACAGCCGTATACCGACCGGCCGGGCACCGACAGCCGTGCGAACAATCCGCCCCCATGGTAAGAAGGCGGCTGAAAGCCCCTTCCGCCTCCCCCCGTTTAGTCCAGGCCGATGACGACCCCAGGCGCCAAAAAGCTCTTGCTGATTGAGGATGACGAAACGCTGCGCCACCTTCTGGCTGAGCAGCTGACGGCCCTGGAAGAGTTCGACGTGCACCTCGCCGGCGACGGCGCCGCGGCCCTGGCCGCCGCGCGGTCGCACTGGTTCGACGCCATCCTGCTGGCCAGCCGCCTGCCGGACATGGAAGGAAGCGCCGTCTGCGCCGCCTTGCGCGAGGCGGGAACCGACTGCCCCATCCTGCTGATGGCGGCCGAGGGGGAAGCGGACGTGGCCGGGTGCAGCGACCGTCTGGTCAAGCCCTTCCGCATCGGCGCCCTGCTCGCCAAGCTGCGCCAGCATGCGCGGCCAACCGGCGGGGACGACGCCACCATCCTGCGCATTGGACCCTATGAGTTCCGCGCCCTCACCCGCACCCTGCGATCCACCGACGATGGGGTGGAGACGCGGCTGACCGACAAGGAAGCCCAGATCCTGGCCTATCTCCATCGCGCCGAGGGCACCGTCGTCAGCCGGGAACGGCTGCTGGACCAGGTATGGAATTACAATGAGGGTGTCGCCAGCCATACCCTGGAAACCCACATCTACCGCCTGCGGCAGAAGATGGAGCGGGACCCGGCCAACGCCGTCCTGCTGGTGACCGAACCCGGCGGATATCGGCTGGTCTTATGAAAATGATCCCTGTTCGGCTGGCGCGGGCGGCCTTCGCCTGCCTGCTGCTGGCGCTGGCCGCCTGCGGTGGTACGCCCAAGCCCTTTCCCACCGCCCCGTCGGAGGCTGACCTGCCCCCGGCCAACACCGCCGCCATCCGCCGCGTCGTGCTGGTGCATCCGCCCAGCAAGGAGAAGGTGGACGTCACGTACTGGCATGACGGCGCCTATGACGCCCACGCCATGGCCGAGGTCGCCCGCATCATGCGCGATCGCCGTACGGGCGAGATCCATGAGATCGACCCGGCGCTGATGGACTTCATCAGCGGTGTCATCCTGCGCGCCAGCCTGCCCGCCAGCACCCAGGTGGACATCCTCTCAGGCTACCGCTCACCGGAGACCAACGCCGCCCTGGTCAAGGTCAACCGCAACGCGGCCCGCGAGAGCTTCCACATGCAGGGCCGTGCCGCGGACATCCGCATCCCGGCCCTGAAGGGCGACGCCATCACCGAGATCGCCAAGACCATGCAGCGCGGCGGCGCCGCCTTCTACGACGGCAGCGGTCATACCCATGTGGATACGGGGCCCGTACGCACTTGGGCGACATACTCGACGCGTTAGATGAAGAGTGGGCCCGGGAGATCACCCCCGGGCCCATCCTGGAAACGATAGCTGTGTCTCTGCGCGAGCAGCTTCACGCCCAAAGGCGATTCCGCCCTCGATAGCGTCCGTCAAGCTGGTGTAAAAGCGGCGCGCGTTTGAGGTGGCCGTTGGTCAGGCGGCTTTGGGTGAGAATGTGACGGCTGGGACAGTTT
>NZ_JACIIZ010000013.1 GCF_014205765.1 Nitrospirillum iridis
GACGTGCGGGCGCTGACGACGGCGCAGGTGTCGGCGCTGACGACCAGCCAGGTGGCGGGTCTGAGCACGGACAACCTGAACGCGCTGTCGAGCGCGCAGGTGACCAAGCTGTCGAGCGCGCAGGTCCAGGCGCTGACGACGACGCAGCTGAACGCGCTGACGACGTCGGATGTGCGGGAACTGAGCGCGACGCAGGTGGCGCAGCTGACGACGGCACAGGTGTCGGCGCTCAGCACCACCAACCTGAACGCGCTGAGCACGGCGCAGGAGGCGGGTCTGACGACGGCGCAGGTGTCGGCGTTGACGACCGATCAGGTGTCGGCGTTGACGACGGCGCAGGTGACCACCCTGACGACCAGCCAGGTGAAGGCGCTGACCACAGACCAACTGAACGCCTTGGCCACGGCCACGGTTCAGACGTTGGGCACGGCGCAGGTGTCGGCGCTGACGACGAGCCAGGTGTCCGGGATCAGCACCGACAACCTGTCGGCCCTGAACAGCGCCCAGGTGTCCAGCCTGACCAGCGCCTTGGTTCAAGCGTTGACATCCAGCCAGTTGAACGCCCTGACCTCCTCCGACATCCGTGAGTTCACGGCGGCGCAGATCAGTCAGCTGACGACGGCGCAGGTGTCCACGCTCAGCACCAGCACCGTCTCCGCTCTCAGCACCAGCCAAGTGTCCAGCCTGACCAGTGCCTTGGTCCAGGCACTGACATCCGACCAGATCAACTCTCTGAGCACGGCGGATGTACGGGCGCTGACGACGGCGCAGGTGTCGGCACTGACGACCAGTCAGGTCTCCACCCTCAGTACGGATAATCTGACCGCTCTCAGCAGCGCGCAGGTTTCCAAGCTGACGACGTCGCAAGTGCAGGCGCTGACGACGGACCAGATCTCCTCGCTGGGCACCACGCAAGTATCTGGCCTGTCGACCAGTCAGGTGAAGGCGCTCAGCACCAGCCAGCTGGGGGCGTTGACCACGACGGACGTCCAGTCGCTCAGCACCGTGCAGGTGGCCGCACTGACGACCAGCCAGTTGGCTGGCCTGACGACGAGCAACCTGTCGGCCCTGAGTAGCAGGCAGGTCGCGGTTCTGAGCAGCAGCCAGGTGCAGTCACTGACGACGGATCAGATCAGCTCGCTGACGACGGACGATGTTCGGGAGTTCACCACCAGCCAGGTGGCGGCGCTGAATACGTCCCAGATCTCCGGGTTCACGACCGATCAGCTGTCGAACCTGACGACGGCACAGGCCAGCGTGTTCACCTCCGCCCAGGTCCACGCGTTCTCGACCGATCAGGTCAACGCCTGGCTGGTCGGCCTGTCGGGGTAATAGGGACTGACGATACGGTACCGGGAGCCAGAGGCTTCCCGGTACCGTCATGGACCAAGTATCGGGGATTGAGGGACGCTGGACGCAGTGTTCCTTGATTGCCGGTACTTTTCTGGTCCTTATTCACAGGTTGGTGGTGCGCGTCATCCTCGTTCGGACGGCGTTCCAGCCAGCGCGGGGTTGGGAGTATGGGTAACGATCCGGTTTCGACGCGGCCGATAGGAGGGGGGGCAAGTACGCCCACCTACTCCAAGGCCACGCCCGCGACCCGGACGGACTCCGATTTCCAAAGAGCTCTGAGCAAGACGGGTGTTGGCGCGGCGGTCGACCCGGCGAGGGGCGGCCAAGCCAGCAGTCCGGTGACGGATACCGTCCGGATCACGCAGCAGACCATGCTTTCCGGTCTCGCCGCGTATAGTATGGCGGCACAGGCATCCCCCGCGGTGCCGGGGTATCAGCGGCCGGCGGTCAGGGTTGGAGACAACGTGACGACGAAGAACGACAAGTCTGAGAAAGGGGCCTTTCGGCTGTCGCCGTCAAGGGAGCTGCAAGGGCGCACCGCGTATGCCAAAGCCCTGCAGACCCAAACGGCCGTTTCCCAGACCGCGAATACCCAGTCCGGCGACACCCCTGCGACGCCGGTGACCAGCACCGCGCCGGCGGTGGCGGCCGAGGCGTCGTCGCCCGCTGAACAGGAAAAAGTTGCGGATCGCTCCTCCATAAACATCGTGTTATGATTCCTTGCGATATTGGCTTTATCTTCAGGAATTAAGAATACCTGACGATATTTTACTTCTGGATCATCAACCGTGCCCTCTGCCGCTTCCGCTACAAATCAGGCACCGCTCCCGACCGCCGACATCGTCAAATATCTTGCGGCCAGAGACTGGAAAATTCCTGCGGGGGTGGAGGAAAAGGCTTTCCGATACCTGATTGGCCAGATGGATTTCGGCGGCCTGCTTGGATTGGTCGATGCCGCCCGCGCGCCGGCGCCCTGGATGACACCCGCGTCCCTCTATCGCCTATGGCTTGATGAGACGCCGAGCGATGTCCCCCTGCGCCATGCGGCCTACTTCAATCTCGGCGTCGAACTGGCCAATCTCGGCGATGTGGCGGAGGCGGAGGCCGCCTACAACACGGCGTTGACGCTGAAGTCGGATTTCCTGATCGCCGCCATCAACCTGGGCCTGATGGCGGAACATCAGGGTCGCAATGACGACGCCCTCGAGACGTGGCGCCGGGTCGTGCAGCCCGATGACATGCGCACCACCCTGCTGAACCAGCGTGGCCGCCTGTTGGAGCGGCTGGGCCGCTTCGACGAGGCGGAGCGGGAACTGTTCCGCAGCCTGTTGACCGTGCCCAACCAGTCCGACGCCCTGAGCCACTGGCTGCACCTGCGCCTGAAGATGTGCGCCTGGCCCGTGTTCGAGCCCATCCCCGGCCTGACCAAGGACGAGGTGGTGGCCAGCGCCGGCGGCCTTTCGCTCATGTCCCTGTTCGATGAGAATGGCGTGGTGAACCGCTGGGTCGAGCGCTGGTCCGGCCGTTTCGGCGCGCCCCAGCACCTGGCGCCGGCGGAGGGCTATGACCGTCAGAAGGTGCGCATAGGCTATCTTTCGTCGGACTACAACCTGCACCCCGTCAGCATGCTGATGGTGGAACTGATCGAGAAGCATGACCGCGCGCGGTTCGAGGTCTACGGCTACGACATGGGCCTGGACGACAACAGCTATCTGCGTCATCGCATCCTGGGGGCCTTCGACCAACGGTTCCGCATCGCCGAATTGAACGACGACCAGGCGGCCGAGCTGATGCGGCAGCACGAACTGGATATCCTGGTAGACCTGAACGGCCTGACCGATGGGTCGCGCCCGGGCATCATTCGACGCAAGCCGGCGCCGGTTCAGATCACCTATCTGGGCTTTGTCGGCTCCCTGCCCATTCCGGAACTGGACTACGCCATCGTCGATGATTTCGTCGTGCCCCCCGAACTGGCCGGCGATTTCCATCCCAAACCGCTGTACATGCCGGTCTGCTATCAGTCGAACGACAGCAAGGCGCCGGTTGACCCGTCGCCATCGCGGGAAAGCGTCGGCCTGCCCGGGGACAAGTTCGTCTACACCTGCTTCTCCAACACCTACAAGATCACCGAAGAGATCTTCGAGGCATGGATGCGCATCCTGGGGGAGACGGAGAATTCGGTGCTGTGGCTGCTGGCGCGCACGCCCTGGGCCCGGCAGAACATGCTGGCCAGGGCGGCGGCGCGGGGCATCACGCCTGACCGGCTGATTTTCGCCGGTCCCGCCAGTCCGGCGCAATACCTGGCCCGCCTGCCGTTGGCCGACCTGTTCCTGGACACCTACCCCTACAATTCCGGCACCACGGCCAGCGACGCCCTGCGCATGGGGCTGCCGCTGGTCACCCTGTCCGGCAAGACCTTCGCGTCGCGCATGGCGGGCAGCCTGCTGCGCACCGTGGGTCTGGCTGGGGGCATCACCGAAAGCATCGACGACTATGTCGCCCTGGCGGTGAAGCTGGGCCGTGACGCGGAAGCGTACAAGGCCTTCCGTGACACGTTGGCGGCGGGCGAAGCGTGGCGTCGGACCCTGGGCGACACGGACCGCTTCGTCCACGACCTGGAGGAACGGCTGCTGTCCATCCGGGTCAGGCCCGCCCAGGCGGGTTGAGGGCTGGCATGGCCTCGCGTGTCGTGGGGCGCATGAACAGGTGGGTGTCCGGCGGTGCCGGTCCTTGCCGCCAATATCGGTGGGGCGCATGGGAAAACTGCATCATTTCGACCTGAGAAGTTTGTTGGACAGCCACCACTGCCGGGTCTACATCGAGACCGGCACCGGGGCTGGTGACAACCTGCTGCACGCCGCGTCACTGGGGTTCGAACGGCTGTTCTCATCCGAAGTCTCACCGGAGATCGCCGACCGTGCGCGTCAGCGCCTGGCGGATGTGCCCCAGGCCCAGATCCTGACCGCGACCAGCGAGGACGTGCTGAAGACAGTCCTGCCGCTGATCCCGGCGGAGGTGCCGGTGCTCTACTGGCTGGATGCGCATTTTTCCGGGGGTGAGCCTCAACCGGGGGGCAATGCTGACCCGGCCGACCTCAACATGCGCATCCCGCTGGCGCGTGAAATGCGGCTGATCCGCGACCTGCGTTCCCGCAGCCGCGACGTCATCCTGGTGGACGATTTGCGGATTTACGAGGATGGGCCCTTCGCTGGCGGTCCCATGCCCGACCATGCCCAAACCCTGGCGTTCTATGATCGCAACGTCGATTTCGCCTTCCGTCTGTTCCGGCATACGCACACCATCGCCCGTGACTACGGCGACGAAGGCTATCTGGTCCTCAAGCCCCGGTGATCCGCATCGGGTGGGCCGGGCCCTATCGACGCACGGGGCCGGTAAGGCCCCCCAACCTGTCTTTTAACCTCCACGCGTCCCAGGGACGCCCCGCAGGCGGAGTAGTGTGATGGCGGATGAAACGACCAAGCAGATGCTGCGCCGCGCCTCGGACGGGCGCTTCGCGCGCCGCTGGATCGTGGGGGAGGGGATAGACATCGGTTGTGGCCCGGACCCCCTGGGCAAGCTCAAGGACTACTTCCCCCTGATGACATCCACCAGGCCTTGGGACCTGCCGGATGGCGACGCCATGCTGATGGAGGGGGTGGCGGACAACAGTTACGACTTCGTCCATTCAAGCCATTGCCTGGAGCATCTGGTCGATCCCGTGCGGGCGCTGGCCAATTGGATCCGTATCTGCAAGCCGGGTGGGCACCTGATCATCACCATCCCGGATGAGGATCTCTATGAACAGGGCGTGTGGCCGTCCCTGTTCAACCAGGACCACAAATGGACGTTCACCATCCTGAAGCCGCAGAGCTGGTCGCCCAAGTCGATCAGCGTCGTGCAACTGGTGGATTTGTTCAAGGATGAGGTCGAGATCCTGAAGCTGGAAAAACTGGATTCCGGTTTTCAGTATGATCAGCCGCTGCGCGACCAGACCCTGAAGGGCACGTCGGAATCCGCCATCGAGTTCGTGTTGCGCAAGCGCGACAAGGGCTGGGGCCTGGCCGCCGCCACGGACAATGGCGCCGCCCGCTTCGCCCAGGTGGCCCGCCGCCATGACATCGACGCCAAGTTCGCCGAGGCCATCGGGCTGCACCAGCAGGGCCGGATGGCGGAGGCCTATGCCGCCTACAAGACCATCCTGGTGGCCGAGCCGGAAAACCTGGCGGTCATGAACAATTTGGCCCTGATCGCCCCGTTCGATGAGGCCGAGCCTTTGCTGCGCCGGGCGTTGGAGGTCAACCCCAATTATGTCGACGCGCTGATAAACCTGGGCAACCAGCTGGTCGCCAACCAACGGGCGGAGGAAGGGGGGCAGGTGTTGCGCCGTGCCCTGGCGGCCGCGCCCACCGACCCCCGGGTGATCAGCGCCCTGCTGCAGGCCTATGACGCGCTAGAGGCGTATGAGGACGCCGTGGCGCTGCTGCTGGAAAATGGCGCGATGCTCAACAACCTGGACGATGTCTACTGTCGCATCGGCAAATACTATGAGCATCTGGGCCGCACCGACGACGCCTTGCGCCACCTGGAAAAGGCGCTTGCGATCAACCCGTCCCACGTCGAGGCGCACATCTATTCCGGTCGCCAGCATCTGAGGAAGGGCGATTTCAAGCGCGGGGCCGAGGGTATCGCCTGGATTTGGCACGGCCGCATCCCGGACAGCCAGATCGGCTTGTTCGTGGACGAGGCGGGCCAGGGTGTGCCGCAAACCGGGCGGACCATCGTCCTGTCGGCCGACAGCGGCCTGGGTGACACGGTGCAGTTCGTGCGCTACGCCCGGCCGCTGAAGGCGCTGGGCGCCCGTGTCATCGTCGAATGCCAGCCGGAACTGCGGCGTCTCATCGCCGGCATGCCGGAGGTGGACGAGGCGGTCGCCGTCGGTGAGCTGGCCAGCGGCTTCGATGTGCGCTTGCCCCTGCACAACCTGATGGGCGCCTTCCGCACCACGCTGGAGACCATCCCGGCCGAGGTGCCCTACCTTGCCGCCCCGGCGGACGAGGCGGCGGAGTATGCCCGGCGCCTGGCGTCCCATGGCGGCCTGCGGGTGGGCCTGTGCTGGGCCGGCAATCCCACCCATCCCCGAAATGGTAGCCGCTCCGTGGCGCCGGACCAGCTGGCGCCGCTGTTGGCTCAGGCCGGGGCGACCTTCTTTTCCCTGCAGAAGGGGGGGGATGGGGCGGCCCTGGGCCTGGTGGACTGGACGGCCGAGTTCGCGGACATGGGCACCACGGCGGCCCTGGTGCAGGGCTTGGATCTGGTGATCAGCGTCGATTCCGCCGTGGCGCATCTCGCCGGCGCGCTGGGCCGGCCGGTATGGCTGCTCAACCGTTTCGACAGCTGCTGGCGCTGGCTGGAGGCGGGAAGGACGACCAGCCCCTGGTACCCGACCCTGACGCAGTTCCGCCAGCCGACGGCGGGCGATTGGGCGCCGGTGGTGGCGGCCGCCTCGGCCGAGCTGGCGCGGATGGTGCAGGGGCAGGGGGGCGGGAAGCCGGCCCCCGGCCGGCGTTCGGCCAAGCGCTGACGAAGGATCGCAGGCCGCCATGTCCCGTCAGCCCGCCGTCACCGTCATCATTCCCACGCACAAGCGCGCCCATTTGCTGCGTCGCGCCCTGGTGTCCGTCAAACAGCAGCAGGCGGCGGTGGAGGTCATCGTCGTCTCCGACGCCACGGATGGCGATACGGACCGCGCCTGTGCCGAGTTGCTGTCCGCCGATGACATCTACATTCGCCGCAACGGCCCGCCCGGCCCGTCGGCCAGCCGCAATCTGGGCCTGGGCCTGGCCCGCGGGCGCTATGTCCTGTTCCTGGATGATGACGACGCCTGGCATGCCGGTTTCATCCCGGGCCTGCTGGCCCAGCCGGCGGTGCAGCAGGGCCTGCCGGTCTATGCCAATGCCTCCGTGGTGACGGAGCGTCGGGGCCCGGAAGGGCCGCAGATCTTGGAAGAAGGCATGCTGGATCTGGCGGGCGTGCTGACGGACGACATCTTCGTCAAGAACCAGGTGCACATGTCGTGCTGCGCCTTCCCGCGCACGCTGCTGACTGGCCTGGTGTTCGATGAGTTCATGCGCGCCTATGAGGATTGGGATTTCATGTTGGCCGTCATTGGCCGGCAACGGCCTGTGCATGTGCCGGTCCTGGGCTCCCGTATCTTCGAGGTGAAGGACGCGACGACGGACCGCCGGGGCGACAGCCGCCAGGCCAACGACTATAACGTCGTGCTTGATTATCTATATGTTTACCGCCGCCAACCGGCGCCCACGCCGGACACCGCGGCGAAGCGGGTGGCGCTGATGAGCCGTCTGGGCGTTCCGGCCACCCAGGGCATGGTGTGAGCCGATGACGCCGCAGACACCCGAGTTCGACGCCGTGGCCGGCCGCATCGTCTTCTGCCTGTGGACCGGGCCGGAGATCATGTCGGATGCCCGTATGCGGGCGCTGTGGACCATATTCCGCAATACCGGCTGCGCCGTCGCCTTCATCACCCGGGACACCGTGGCCGACTGGGTGAAGCCGGGCTTTCCCCTGCATCCCGCCTGGCCGTATCTCAGTTCCACCCACAAGGCGGACTATCTGCGCTGCTATCTGATGCACCATTACGGCGGCGGCTATACCGACATCAAAAGCACGTCGAAAAAGTGGGGGCCCTTCTTCGACCAAATCGCCGGTTCCGACAAGCTGGCCCTGGGCTATCAGGAACTGGCCCACGGCATCCCGCACATCACCGGTGATTTCGGTGACCTGTTGCGCCGCTCCCATCACGAGCTGATCGGCCTGTGCGCCTTCATCTTCAAGCGGGGCACCCCCCTGACCGCGGCCTGGCTGGCGCGGACCGAGGCGCTGTTGGATGCCAAGCTGCCGGAATTGCAGCATCACCCGGCCATCCATCCCCTGGACCAGACCGGCATCCTGCTGCCCGACGGCACGCCTTCGCCCTATCCCCTGCGCTGGGCCGAACTGTTGGGGGAAATCTTCCACCCCTTGACCTATGAGCACCGCCACCAGCTGCTGCTGTTGCCCATCGAGCCCAGCTTCGCGTCGTATCGCTGAAGGGCGCGATCAGACCAACGGTTCCTGTGCGCCATGGCGGATGTGCAGCACCGTGACCACACGGGAATGATGATCGGCTGCGTAGATGATCCGGTAAACGTCAGGCCTGCGGCCATAGAGAAGATGGCGCAAGTCGGGATTCTCCGGAATGGCTGGGCAGCGCGTCGGCAATTCTTCAAGGCTCAGGATCGCGCTTTCAAGACCACTGAACCATAGCTGCGCCAGCGTTGAATTGGCGGCGTTTATGGTTTTATAGAGGCGCCGAAGATCCCGCTGTGCGCGGGGGGCGATATCAACCCGGTATTCCATATTCTTCGCGCAGCTCGCTGAATATGTCACGGGCCGGGCGCGCTTGACCATTCGACAATTCAGCGAGGCCTTGCCTGATTCCCTCTTCGGCACTGGCCTGCGCGGCAAGATCCAGCAGGTGCTGATAGGCTTCGGCATCCTGTATTACGGCCGCCGCGCGCCCATTCACCGTCAGGATCATGGGCCGCTTGGTTTCTTTAATGTGCTGCATGAACTCAGCCGAGTGATTACGGAATGTTGTCATCGGCTGAATGTCTTTTGTGATGTCCACAGGCAGGCTCCTTCTCAGCACCTTACCTTATAAGGTACTCTCAATGTCGCGTTGACCCAAGCCCTCACGTGCGGAACGTGGCCGTCCATGATGGCGCACTCTTGCAAAGAAAAAACCATTCGGCGGCGCAATTGGACCTATCCGGTACATGATTTTGACAGGGCGCCGGCCCCTATGGTCCCATGCACCCGCGACTTCGGACAGAAGAAGTCGGAACGACGGGCGCTGAGGTCACGGGTTCTTCCAAAGCCCGCGATCCTCCTTCTCGCACGGTGATTTTGACGGTGGCGGCCTGGTCCCCGCCCGATCATCAGGCTGCCCATGACGCGGGCGGCAAAGGGGGTGCCATGCCCCCACCTCAACGACAATGCCCGCCGGTACCATGGGGACCGAAGGCGGGCGCACGCTAGGGAAACGGAAAACGCACGCGATGATGAGACACAGCCTTATCTCCAGGACCCTGAAGGCCGGCCTGCTGGCCGCCGCCATCGGCTTGCCCCTGGTTCTGACGTCCGAACCAATGGCGTTCGCGGCGCAAAAGACAGCGCCGGCCGCGAGCTTGATGCACCGGGATGACGCGGATTTCCAGGTACTCTACCCCGGCATCTACAGCGCCAAGGAAAAGGAGGTGGTGGCCAAGTACCTGGCGGACAACCAGGCGCTCAAGGATCGCGGTCCCATCGACGTGCAGGCCCTGGTCCACGGCACCCTGCCCAAAGACACGCCCGGCGTGGGCCCGGTGGTGCACGCGACCGAGGCCTGGGTGCGCTACGACAACGACAAGTACGACCCCAAGGATCCCATCCGCAGTGATGCGCAGTACGCGCGCAAGATCGGCTTCCAGGACATCCTGGCCTATCCCACCTTCGCCACCAACGATGACATCTACATGGTGCCGTGGCCGGTGCAGGGGCGGGACAAGCTGCTGGTCAGCGAACTCAGCCACAGCGTCACCACCTACAAGCCGATCTACCCGGGTGACGACCTGTACCTGGTGGCGAACGAACGCACAGTGACGGATCTGACCCCGCCGACCGGGTCGACCTACCGCAGCATCGCCATCCAGACCAAGGGCAGCGTCTATAACCAGCGCGGCGAGAAGGTGAACGACGTCATCTTCCGGGTGACGGAAAACATCCGCGTCTACAAGGACCCGTCCAAGGCGCCGGCCAACCCCGGCTTCGGCGACATCTGGGTGGCGCCCGATTGGCTGTCGCGCCCGGCCCATGTCTACAGTGACCAGGACTGGGTGAAGATCAAGGACATCTGGTCCAAGGAGAAGCGCCGGGGGGCGGAACCGCTGTATTGGGAAGACGTCAAGGTGGGCGACCAGCCGGCCTGGACCCTGGACGGGCCCATCGAGGCCTCCGTCATGCCGATCAAACCCTGGGGCATGGGGGCTGGTGGCTCCCGCACCCTGAAGGCGGAGATGCTGGACCCGGCAGTGGCCAAGACCCTGGTGCGCGGCGCCAAGGACGGCATCTATCGCCTGCCCAACCCGAAGGACGAGATCCCGGCCCTGCCCGAAATGGCGGCGGGGGAAGGGCCAGCGCCAGCCGGGGCGATCGACACCACCGACATCCACAAGGACGGGGCCAAGCGCTCCCCCCTGGTGAACTTCATGGGGCGTGATTTCGCCATCCGCCAGATCACCAACTGGATGGGCGACCGCGGTTGGCTGGAAACCCTCCGCTGGTCCATCATGGATGCGCGCACCATGGCCGACCATGGCTACCCCGTGCCGCATAATCCCGACGCCGAGCATTGGCTGGACCGGGTGCCTTTCCTGAAGGGCAAGTACGTCAACACCCATGGGCTGACCCAGGACGTGGCCATCGTGAAGTCCTACGTCACCGCCAAGTATGTGCGCGATACCAAGCACATGGCCGATCTGGTGTGGTGGATCGAAACCATCGACGGCCACGTCTTCGAGGAAGGCATGGCCAGCGTCGTCCTGCCGTCCAAGGCGGGTGCCTAAAAGGCGCTATCAAAAACCCAGGAACCCGGTCGCCGTCGGTGGGTTTCTGGGAGCCCCCGCGTCTGTTCTGGCAGGCGCGGGTTTCATCCTCCTTCCTACCCGCCTTGCGCGCCCGGTTCGCTCCCCTGATCGAACCGGGCTTTCTTTTGGATGCGGGTCATGCCAGCCGCGCGCTATCTTCGGTCCCCTTGCTGATGCTGGCTGGAGCGCCCAGGTGACCCATTCCCCGTTGCCTCCCGATCTGGAGACCCCGCTGTTGCTGCTGGATGAAGGGCGGATGGATGCCAACATCGCCCGCATGCAGGCGCGCATGGGGGCGCTGGGTGTCCGCTTCCGCCCCCATGTGAAGACCGCCAAGTGCCTGGAGGTGGTGCGGCGCCAGGTGGCGGCCGGCGCCCGGGGGCTGACCGTCTCCACCTTGAAGGAGGCGGAGCGCTTCTTCGCCGCCGGCTACGGCGACATCCTCTACGCGGTGGCCATCGCGCCGCCCAAGTTCGACCACGCCCTGCGCCTGGCCAAGGCCGGCATGCGCCTGACCCTGGTGGTGGAATCGGTGGCGACGGCCGAACGGTTGTCGCGCCATGGGCGGGATAACCGGCACACGCACCAGGTGCTGATCGAGGTCGACACCGACGGCCATCGCTCCGGCATCCGGCCGGACGACCCGCTGCTGCTGGAGGTGGCGGCGGTGCTGGTCGTGGATGGCCAAGGCGGCGCCCGCCTTGGCGGCGTCATGACCCATGCCGGCAGTTCCTATGGCCTGAACACGCCCGACGCCCTGGCGGCGATGGCGGAGCAGGAGCGCGCGGGCTGTGTGCACGCGGCGGAGCGGTTGCGGGCGGGCGGCCATGCCTGCCCGGTGGTCAGCGTCGGGTCCACGCCCACGGCGCTCAGCGCCCGCCACCTGGAGGGGGTGACGGAGGTGCGGGCCGGCGTTTATGTCTTCTTCGATCTGGTCATGGCCGGGGTCGGGGTCTGCGCCCTGGACGATATCGCCTTGTCCGTGCTGTGCACCGTGATCGGCCACCGCGCCGATACGGGCTGGATCATCACCGACGGCGGCTGGATGGCCATGAGCCGTGATCGGGGCACCCAGCGTCAGGCCAAGGACCACGGCTATGGCCTGGTCGCCGCCATCGATGGCTCGCCCATCCCGGACCTGGCCTTCCGCGACGCCAACCAGGAACATGGCGTGCTGCATTGGACGGGCGGGGCCGGGGTGGATCTGGCCCGGCGCTTTCCCATCGGGACCCAGCTGCGCATCCTGCCCAACCACGCGTGCGCCACCGGTGCCCAGTTCGACGCCTACACTGTCCTGCCCAAGGATGGTGGCGCGATCCAGCGTTGGGACCGCTTCAACGGCTGGTGAGGGCCGCTTTACCGCCGGAAACGACGGTCGCGATAGTGCGGTGGCCGCTTTTCCAGCCCGGCGCGCAAGGCGATGCGCCAGTTGGGCCCAAGCAGCAGGCGAAGCTGGATGCCACGCTCCGCCGCGAAGGCGCCCCGGGCGCTGGCGGTCCAGGCCCGCTGGAACAGGGCCTTCACCCCCGCCGTCACGTCCGGTGACCGGGTTGCCAGATCAGCCGCCAGCGCTCGCGCCGCGACCATCGGGTCGTCCGCCACCTCGGTGACCAGGTTCAGGGTCTTGGCCTCCGTCCCGTTGATGATCTGCGCGGTCATGGCCAGGCGCTTGGCCACGTCGATGGGCACCAGTTCGCGCAAGGACACGCTGCCGCTCATGTCCGGGATCAGGCCCCATTTGCTTTCCATCACCGACAGCTCGCAGTCGGGCGTGGTGATACGGAAGTCGGCGGCCAGGGCCAGTTGCAGGGCGCCGCCGTAACAGCGGCCGTGCAGCGCGGCGACGACCGGCACCGGCAGGTCGCGCCAGCACCAGCAGGCGCGCTGGAACAGGTTGGTGGCCCGGCCGAAGGTCAGGAAGGCCCGCACCACCGCCCACGGCCGCTTGGTCACGGCGCCGAAATCCAGCCCGGCGCTGAAGGCGGCCCCGTCACCACTTAGGATGACGGCGCGGATCTGGGGCTGGTGCCGGATGGCGGCGGCGGTGTCCACCAACTGGCGCAAGGTTGTCAGGTCCAGGGCATTCAGCTTTTCCGGCCGGGTCAGGCGGACATGGGCGATGGCGCCCTGAATGTCCAGGGCGACCCTTTGGGGTGCCGCCGCATCATTGTTGGCCATGGTTTCTTCCCCCCGTCAGATCGCCGCCGCCAGGCGGCTGCCCTGGTTGATGGCGCGCTTGGCGTCCAGCTCCGCCGCCACGTCGGCGCCGCCAATCAGGTGCACGGCGATGCCGGCGGCCTTCAGCGGTTCAAGCAGGTCGCGCAGCGGTTCCTGGCCGGTGCACAGCACGATGGTGTCGGCCTCGATCAGCGTCGGGTTCTCGCGCTTCTCGCCGAAGGTGATGAACAGGCCGCCCGCGTCGATGCGCTCGTAATTCACCCCGGCCAGCATGCGCACGTTCTTCATCTTCAACAGGCGGCGGTGGATCCAGCCGGTGGTCTTGCCCAGGCCCTTGCCCAGGCCGCCGGGCTTGCGTTGCAACAGGGTGACCTCGCGCGCCGGCGCCGTGATCTCCGGCCGGGTGACGCCGCCGCGCACCGTGGCCGGGTCGGTCACGCCCCATTCCGCCTGCCAGGCGGCCAGGTCCAGGGTGGGGGAGGGGGCGTCCTGCACCAGATATTCGCTGATGTCGAAGCCGATGCCGCCGGCGCCGATGACCGCCACGCGGCGGCCCACCGGCTTGCCGTGGCGCAATACGTCCAGGTAGGTCAGCACCCGGCCGCTGGCGATGCCCGCCTCCTGGCCCGGGATGTGGGGATCCCGGGGGGTGACGCCCGTGGCCAGGATGACCTCATCAAATCCGGCGGCGATCAGGTCCGGGGCGGTGGCGGTCCGGTTCAGGTGCAGGGTGACGCCCGTCAGGTCGATCCGCCGGCGGAAATAGCGCAGGGTCTCGTGGAATTCCTCCTTGCCCGGGATGCGCTTGGCCATGTTGAACTGGCCGCCGATCTCCCCCGCCGCCTCGAACAGCTCCACGGCGTGGCCGCGCTGGGCCGCCACGGTGGCGGCGGCCAGGCCGGCCGGCCCGGCGCCCACCACCGCTATGCGTCTTGTCGCCACCGCCGGGCGGTAATTCAGCTCCGTCTCATGGCAGGCGCGGGGGTTCACCAGGCAGGTGGAGATCTGGGCCTTGAAGGTGTGGTCCAGGCAGGCCTGGTTGCAGCCGATGCAGGTGTTGATCTCATCCGCCCGGCCGGCGGCCGCCTTGGCAACGAAATCGGCGTCGGCCAGCAGCGGCCGGGCCATGGACACCATGTCGGCGCAGCCGTCCGCCAATATTCGCTCCGCCACCTCCGGTGTGTTGATGCGGTTGGTGGTGACCAGGGGGATGCCGACAGTGCCCATCATCTTCTTCGTCACCCAGGCGAAGGCCCCCCGGGGGACGGAGGTGGCGATGGTGGGGATGCGCGCCTCATGCCAGCCGATGCCGGTGTTGATGATCGTGGCGCCCGCCGCCTCCACCGCCTTGGCCAGCCGCACCACCTCCTCCCAAATGCTGCCGTCGGGGATCAGGTCCAGCATGGACAGGCGGTAGATGATGATGAAGTCGGGCCCCAGCGCCTCACGCGTGCGGCGGACGATCTCCACCGGCAGGCGCATGCGGTTCTCGTAAGACCCGCCCCAGGCGTCGGTGCGCTTGTTGGTGTGGGTCACCAGGAACTGATTAATGAAATAGCCTTCGGACCCCATGATCTCCACGCCGTCGTACCCGGCCTCCCGCGCCAGCAGGGCGCAGCGGACGAAGGCGCGGATTTGCCGTTCTATCCCCCGGGCGCTCAACGCATGCGGGGTGAAGGGGCTGATGGGTGACTTGACGCGCGAGGGGGCGACGGCGAAGGGGTGATAGCCGTAGCGGCCGGTGTGCAGGATCTGCAGCGCGATCTTGCCCCCCTCCGCATGCACGGCCTCCGGGATGGGGCGGTGGCGGCGCGCGGTGGAGGTCAGCGCCAGCGTGCCGCCCAGCGGCTTGGTCCAGCCGGCGATGTTGGGGGCGAAGCCGCCGGTGACGATCAGGCCCACCCCGCCCCGCGCCCGTTCGCCCAGATAGGTGGCCAGCCGATGCAGGTTCCGGCGGCTGTCCTCCAGCCCGGTGTGCATGGAGCCCATCAGCACGCGGTTGCGCAATTGGGTGAAACCCAGGTCCAGTGGCCGCAGCAGATGGGGATAGGGGGTGGTCATGGTGGGGCGCCCGGTTCTTATTATGCAACTTGTTGCATGATGGGCCAGCGGCGGCCTTTCTGCAACTGGTTGCATAAACCCGGACGGGGCGGGTAGGGTCGGGGGACGATCCGCCGGATGAGGTTCCATGTCGCTGCCCCACGCCCTGCTGACCGCCCTGCTGGAACGGCCCTGCTCCGGCTCCGAACTGGCTGGCCGCTTCGACCGCTCCATCGGCTTTTTCTGGCAGGCGACGCACCAGCAGATTTACCGGGAGCTGAAGCGGCTGGAGGAATTGGGCTGGATCACGGCCCTGGCGCCGGAGGCCGGCCGGGGCCGCAAGCGCGCTTATGAGGTGCGGCCGGCGGGGCGGGAGGAACTGCGCCGCTGGACCGGCGAGGTGCACGAGCCCAAGCCGCTGCGCGATGAGCTGATGGTGCGCCTGCGGGCGGAGGCGGTGATCGGCCCCACCGACCTGGTGCGCGACATCGAAAGCCGCCTGGCCCTGCACCAGGACAAGCTGGCCCTCTATCGCGAGATCGAGGGGCGCGACTTCGCCGAGGGCGTCCCCACCCGCCAGCGGGAATTGCACCATCTGGTGCTGCAGGCCGGCATCATGGCGGAAACCCTGTGGGTGGACTTCTGCCGCAAGGCGATTGGGGTGCTGGTGGCGGATGATGCCGCCAAGGGCAAACCCTAACCCAACCGCCCGCGCGAGGTGGTGGCCGCCATCTCCTGCAAATCCAGCTCATATTCCAGCACGTGCAGCACGTCGTCGTGGATGCGGCCGGTGCGGTGCAGGCGCAGGATCTCGGCGCGGCCGGCGGCGATGGTGGCCAGCACCACGTCGTAATGCGCGGTACGGTCGGCGGTCAGGGTCTCGCGTTCCTTGGAATAGCGTTCGGCCACCCGGGCGCGGTGGGTGTACTGCTCCAGCAGGCGGGGGTGGCGGGTGCTGCCGTCGGGGTTGTAGGCGCGGGCGCGCACCGCCTCCAGCTGGGCGGCGCTGACGGCGGCCATGGCTTGCGGGGCGGTCAGCACCTGGCCGTGGTGCGCCACCGACCGGTCCAGGTCCAGCCAGCGGATCAGGGGGCCCAGGCTGCCGCCCTGGATCAGCACGGTGCCCAGGATGACGGCGAAGGCGGCGGCCAGGATCAGGTCGCGGCCCGGCACCTCGATGGGGATGGACAGGGCCACGGCCAAGGTCACCACGCCGCGCATGCCGGCCCAACCGAGCAGCAGGGCGCTGCCCGGCGACCAGGGCGCGCGGCGGCGGGTCACCAGGCACAGCAGCTGCGTCACACCCTCGGCGGCGAACACCCAGACGAAGCGGGCGACCACCACGGCGGCCACCACGGCCAGCACCGGCACCGCCAAGGTTTCCAGGGCATGTTCCACGCCCCCCAGGCGGGCCATCACGCCGCGCAGCGACAGGCCGATCAGGATGAAGACCAGCGCCTCCAGCACGAACACCATCACCTGCCAGGCGGCCGTCGCCATCAGGCGCACGCCGGCGGTGAACACCTCATGCTGGTGCCAGCCCAGCACCAGGCCGGCGGTGACGGTGGCGATGACGCCGGACACGCCCGCCGCCTCGCCGCAGATATAGGCGGCCCAGGGCAGCAGGAAGATGGCGGTGATGCTCAGATGCTCATTCTTCAGCAGGCGCAGGCCCTTGACCCAGGGATAGGCCAGGGCGCCGCCGACGATGGCGCCGCCCACCGACAGGCCGGCGAAGGCCAGGGTGGCCTGGCCCAGGCTGAAGGTGCCGGTCAGCGCCGCCGCGATGGCGAAGCGGAACAGCACCAGCCCCGCCGCGTCGTTCAGCAGGCTTTCCCCCTCCAGCAGCACGGTCAGGCGGCGGGGCAGGGTCACACGCTCCAGCACCGCCTTGGCCGCCACGGCGTCGGGGGGCGAGACCACGGCGCCCAGGGCGAAGCACACCGCCCAGGGCAGGTCCGGCACCACCAGATGGGCCACCACGCCCACGGCCAGGGTGGTGAACAGCACCGCGCCAATGGCCAGTTGCAGGATGGCGCCTAGGTTGCGCCGGAACTCCCGCCAGACGGTGTAGTAGGCGCCGTCCATCAGCAGGGGCGGCAGGAACAGCACCAGCACCAGGTCGGGGTCAAGGTCGAAGGCCGGCACGCCGGGCACGAAGGCCAGGCCCATGCCGCCGATGATCAGTGCCGCCGCCGGCGGCAGGCCCAGCCGTCCGGCCACCAGCCTCAGGCCCAGGATGGCCACCAGGAGCAGCAGGATGAATTCGAACTGCCCGACGCTGCTCATGGTTCCGCTGCTCATGGTCCCTCGGATTCGTTGGGCGGGAAAAAGGTTTTATATAGGAACAAAGCCCACCGTAGGGGCCGATCGACGCCCGTTCTAGTCTGGATCCGCGCGGATTTGCAGGATCATCCTGCCTTCTCGCCGGGGAGGGATGCTCCGGCGGCGGCCCTTGCCTTTCGACAATCAGCCCCCGAGGGGGGTAGTTTAGGGGGTGCCCCCGCCCGGGGGGAAGCGTGATCCGACACCAACCAGGGATGCCACCATGCCGGATGTCCGGTTACCGACGCCACAGGCCGCCGTCTTGCAGGCCAGCGACATGGTGGTTGTGCGGTTGCGGCAGGACCTGCCTACCAGCCGGGAGCGGCAGGACATCGCTTGCCAGGACTCGTTCTCCGCCATCGTCCAGTTGCGTGACTTCGCCCGGCATGAGCTGTGGCGCGGTGGGCGCCTGGTTTTCGGCGGCGGCCATGCCCGCATGGCGCTGGCGGTTACCCATCTGGGCGAGGGCTGGGCCTGCCGCCATCTGTCGGCCTTCGACAATGTCCGCTTCCACATCCCCCGCGCCGCGCTGGACGCCGTGACGGAGGAGTTGGAGCTGCCGGCTATCAGCGGGTTCGCCTGCGCCCGGGGCACGGTGGACCCGGTGGCCTATCATCTGGCCTCCGCCCTGTTGCCGGCGTTGGAGGCGCCCGCCCTGGATGGCCAAGGGCAGGGCAACCGCCTGTTCGTCGACCAGGTGGCGCTGTCGCTGATGCTGCACATGGCCCAGACCTATGGCGGCATGGTGTCGCTGGCGCCACCCGGGGGACGGCGGATGGGCGGCCTGTCGCAATGGCAGGAGGCGCGGGCCAAGGACTTCCTGGTGGCCAACCTGACGGGCGATGTCGCCATGGCCGAGGTCGCCGCCCAATGCGGCCTGTCGCGCAGCCACTTCATCAAGGCCTTCCGCGAAACCACCGGCCAGACGCCCTATCGCTGGCTGATGGACCGCCGCGTGGACCGCGCCCGCGACCTGCTGCGCGGCCCCCTGCCCATCGCCGAGGTGGCCCTGGCCTGCGGCTTCGCCGACCAGAGCCATCTGACCCGTGTCTTCGCCGCCGCCACCGGCCTGCCCCCGGCCGCCTGGCGGCGACGGCAGATGTGAAGATCCGGAACTTCGGGGCCGCCGGATTCCGGACGGGGGCGTCCCGGCTTACGGTGTGTCGTCCCTGAAATGGGCGGTCACGTCACGATGCCCTTCCAGCACGTTCACCACCTCAAGGGTGTCGGGGCGATAGCGAAAGAAGATCACGTAGCCTTTGAAGGCGAAGCTGCGGATATCCGGGTGCAGTTCGGGACGCGCGCGCCCCAGGGTGCCGGGCAGGGCCGCCAGCTTCCGGCACTGCCCCTGCAGCACGCCGACAAAGCCGCGCCCGATGGCGAGGCTGCCGCTTTCCCGGGTGATGAAGGTGAGGATGCCGGTGAAGTCCGCCAGCGCGGAATCGAGAAGGACGAGCCGCCGCACTCAGTAGCCGGCCTTGGCCAATTCGGCGGCGGCGGCGTCCAACACCCGGGTCAGGTCGTCCTCGGTGTTTGATCCGCCAGCCTCGATCGAGGCGTTGAGCGTGGCGCGCAACGCCTGCAGCTTAGCCTCACGTTCCTCCACCAGGCGCAGGCCCTCGCGCACCACTTCGCTGGCCGATCCATAACGGCCGCTCTTGACGACGTCGTCGACGAAACCTTCCCAGCGTTCACCAATGGAAACGTTCATGGCGGTGCCCTCCTCTGCCGGGCATTGTAGGGCGATGCCATAAATTGCGCAATTAATGCTATCGAGGCCTGCCGTCCGTGTCGCGGCCCTCACCGCGCCACGGTGAAGACGTAGCGGGTGGTGGAGTGGAATTCCTGGCCCGGGCGCAGCACGGTGCTGGGGAAAGCCGGGTGGTTGGGGCTGTCGGGATAGTGCTGGCTTTCCAGGGAGAAGCCGGCGATGGGCTTGCCCGCCAGGGCCGGCGGCTTCGCCGGCAGATAGAATTGCAGGCCAGGCTCGGTGGTATAGACCTCCAGCATCCGGCCCGACGCCGTGTCGGTCACCACCGCCACCGGCTGGGAAGGCTTATGGGCGGACAGGACGAAGTTCTGATCCATGCCACCGGCTGCCAGGATGGTGTTGAAGCGGGTGTGCTGGCGCAGGTCGAAGCGGGTGTCGGCCACCGGGCGGACGCTGCCGTCCGGAATGGCGTCGGGGCTGGTGGGGGTGTAGCGGTCGGCGGCGATGGTGACGGCCTGGCCGTCCAGCGGCTGGCCGGCGCCCGCCAGATTGAAGAAGGCGTGGTTGGTCAGGTTGATGACGGTCGGCTTGTCCGTCGTGGCGGCGTAGTCGATGGCGACGATGGCCTGCCCGCCGCGCTGTTCCAGGCGATAGGTCACGCGCACGTCCACGGTGCCGGGGAAGCCCATTTCCCCATCCGCCGAGACGTAGTGGAACTCCACCCCGTCGCGCACGGCTCTGGCCTCCCACAGCCGGCTGTCGAAGCCGTTGGACCCGCCGTGCAGGGTGTGGGGCCCCAGGTTGCGGTCCACCTGATAGGTTTTGCCGTCCAGGGCGAAGGCGCCGTTGGCGATGCGGTTGGCGAAGCGCCCGATGGACGCCCCGGCCATCACCCAGAAGTCCGTCAGATGCGCCGGATTGTCTGGGGAGATGAGGACGTCGGACCAATGGCCGTCGCGGTCCGGCACCTGCAAGGACACCATGCGGGCACCATAGGTGGACAGCCGCAGGCGGGCGATGTCGGTGGACAGGGTCAGAGTCTCCACCTGTTCGCCGCCCGGCCCCTGGCCCCAGGGCGCCCGGTCGAGGGTGGCGGCCCCCGCCGGCGTTCCGGCCAGCACGGCCAGACAGGTGATCGCGATGGCGTGCCGGACGAGCGCCCGCTTGGTCCCGTTCATGGTTCCCCCCTTTATGGCCGCGCGGCCTGTTACCGGTAACTATAGCGGCGGCACGCGCGGGGGGCGAGGGGTGCCTCACACTTTCGCCGGCTCATTCCCCACGATCAGGAAGCCGATGAACGCGACGGCCGGCGGCACGACGAAGGCCCATTCGCGCACCACCAGGAACAGGCCGGCGGCGGCGGCGCACCCCAGGGCGAAGGCGGCGACGCTGGCGGACATCTTGCCCAGGCGGCCCTTGGCGGCGGCCTTCGCCTCCGCCGGCACGCCGCGCATCAGGTCGGCCAGGTCGATCATGATCTGGGTGGTGGTACCGGTCATCAGGGTGGTGGGCGGCGTGGTGCTCATATGGGCGCGGTGCATGCCGTTCTGCAGGGCCATGGCGGTCACCAGCACCATGCCGGTGAGGATGGCCGGCCAGGCGTCGCCGTCGTGGAAGGGGCCGAGGCGGATGGCCAGGGCCCCGCCGGCGGCCAGCAGCAACGTCTTCAGCGCCAGCAGCACCCGCAGGATGGGCGCGCCCCGCCGTTCCAGCGCCGCGCAGAGGAAGCGCGACAGGACGACGACGACGCAGAACACCGGAAGGGCCAGCAGCTTGGCCGACGCGCCGGAGGTGCCCAGCACCAGGGACGCGCCGAAGGTGACGAAGTTGCCGGTGACATGGGCGGTGAACAGGCCCTGCAAGGCCAGAAAGCCCGCCGTGTCGACATAGCCGCCGTTGAAGCTCAACAGCGCGGGTAATCCCTGTTTCATGGCCCTACCATCCCAGTTTGACTTCGATGCCCAGATAGTCGCTGTCATGCCCGCCGGCCCGCCGCAGGGTGTCGCCGATGACGTAGTGCACCGCCTCCACCGCCGTGGTCAGGTTGGCGGTCACGGCATAGTCGGCCCGCAGCTGGCCATAGAGCCCGGTCCAGGGGCTGCCCCGGCCGGCGGTGCCGGCCACGGCGTTGCTGGGCTGGACATAGATGGCGTCCGCCGTCGTCTGCCGCCACAACAGGCCCGTCGCCCCCATCAGGCTCACTTTCGATATCGGCTTCACCGTCAGCGACGGCTTCAGGTGGATCAGGTTGGCATAGCCGGTGTATCCCGCCAGCGCGAAATAATAGCCGTTGGGGAACAGCGGGTTGAAGGTGCCCAGCCGCCCGTCGCCGGGCCGGTCGTCGCCCGACGCGGCGTCGGCCTGCAAGCCCAGGCGCGGCGTCCAGGCGACGTCGCTTAGCGTATAGCCGGTCAGGGCGCCCACGGCCCAGGATCCGACGGATTTGGGCCCGACCGAGCCCCATTGGGCCATGCCCTCCACGTCCCAGTCGAAGCCCGCCGCCGCCCCGGCGTAGCGAACGTCGAAAATGTCGCGCCGCTCCAGTCCGCTGGCGTCCAGGTACCGGGCGGTGTCGTTCTGATAGCGCGAGTAATAGGCCGACAGCTCCCCCGGCCCCACGCCGGAATGTTCCACGCGGATGCCGCCATATTGCAGGTGCGGGTTGGAATAGTCGTCGAACGGCTCCCCCGTGCGGTACTGCACCGGGTGGCTCCAGAAACTGATGACGCGCCAGGGGCCGGTTTCCACGTTGACCCACAGGGCGTCGAAGGCCTGGCGGACGTTGGGGCCATCGCGGGTGGAGACGAAGCGCTGGCGGTCGAAGCCCATCTCCTGCCGGCCGGCGCGCACCTTCAGGGTGATGTCGTCGTCGATGTTACCGCTGTAGGCGACGAAGGCCTGGCGCAGGTCGGCCTGGTTCTGGTCCGCCGGGGTGAGGTTGGCCTTGTCGAAGGCGCGCGCATCCTCGAACTGGCCGAACAGCTGCCAATGGCCGTCGATGCGGGCGTCCATGTGCACCTGCAGGCGCTGGATGACATAGCTGTCGCCCTTGCGGCCGCCGATGCCGAAGGTGGGGGCCTCGTTATCCTCGAACCGTTCCCGCAGGGTCAGGCCCAGGGACAGGTAGGTCAGCGGATTGGTGGCATCCAGCGGAATGTACTTCAGACCGTCCAGCGGCTCGGTGCGCAGGGCGGGATTGGCCAGGGCCGACCAGTCCTCCTGCCAGCGGTTGGACTTGATGGCGGGACGGGTGGCCGCCGGGGTGACCCCAGAGGCGGCCCCAGGGGTGACCGTAGCGGCGGTCACCTCCGGCGTCTCCTCCCGTCCGGCCTCTTGCGCCAGGGCCGCCGCCGGCAGGACGACTGTCAGGGCGCAGGCGAAGGCCCTGCCCAGGGCCGTGTCATGTCGGCGGCGTGCCATGGGTGTCAGGACGCGGGCGCGTGGATTTCGGCGACATAGCCGCCGGGGAACTGCACCACGGCCGCCTTGCGGTGGTCGGCGGCATAGGGTTCCACCACCACGGCGACGCCGGCGGCCTTGGCCTTGGCCAGGGTCGCATCCAGGTCGCCAACCTCATAGCCCGTCATCTCCCGGCCGTAGGGCCAGGGCAGGTGGCCGTCGGTGACCAGCACCGTCATCTTGCCGAAGGCGCTTTCGATGCGGACGCGGCGATAGGTGTCGCTGGGCCGGCCGATTTCCACGCCCGGCGCCTTGGCGTCGTCCGACACCACCTTGCCGTGGCTGAAGGCCACGAAGTCCTTCACGAACTCCGCCACCTTGTGGGCGGAGACATAGACGCGGTTCTCCGGCACCGTCTGGAAGGCGGCATAGTTGGGCGTGGTGGTGTGCCAGTACAGCTGCATGTTCACCCCGCCCGGCCACTGGATGACGGCGTCGCGGCCGATGGGGTCGGGGAAGGGTTCCACCAGCACATCGGCCCCGGCGGCGATGGCGGCCTTGGTCGCCGCGTCCATGTCGGTGACCAGATAGCCCGTGCGCTCCGCCCCGAAGGGGTGGGGGATGGGCGTCTTGAAGCCGAACAGCGACACGGTGCCCACCGGCGTCTGCAGCAGCTGCGAGGTGGTGCTGCTGGGCGTGGGGGTGACGGTCGCCACCACCTGCTTGGTGCTCTGCCCACCGAAGGTGGCGAGGAAGCTGGCGACGAACTTGTCCACATCCTCCACGGCCACATAGACGTGGGTGGTGTCGTATTGCGGGGCCACGGCCACCGCGGGGGTTGCGGCCTTGGGTGCCGCCTGGGCGTCCAGGGGCACCGCCAGCGGCAGGGCCAGGCAGGCGCCCGTCAGCAGGGCGGCGGCGTAAGAACGGATACGCATCGGAAAGGCTCCCATCAGGATGCGGAAGGGGAAGATGTGCGGGACTTGAGGTCGTGCCAGGCCACCAGGACGAAGCCGCCGACCAGGCCCAGATGTTCGTAGAAGGCGTTGGCCGTCATGAAGCGCTCCGGCCCGGCCATTTCCCAGTAGCGGTTGGCGACGAAGGTGGCGAACAGGGTGAAGCCCGCCAGGGCAAAGGCCCCCAGCCAGCGCAGGCGGCCGCTGAGGATCAGCAGAGAGGCGCCCAGTTCCAGGATGATGACCGCCGCCGCCAGCGGGGGTGCGGGCGGCATGCCGAAATGCGCCAGCTCCGCCACCGCCCCGCCGAAATCCAGGGCCTTGTTGATGCCGCCCTGGATGTAGGCGGCGCAGAGGCCCAGCAGGGCGACCCAGCGCGCGGCGGCTGGCGTGGGAATGCGGGCGGCCACGGCGTCCAACATGATCAGACCGCCCAGCAGGCGCAGCCCAAGGCGCCCCAGAAGGACTTCAGGTCGCGGATGGGCAGCTTGGACGACCAGGCGGTGGCATGCGCGTGGCCATGGACGCCGCAGGCGCTGTCACAGCCGCAGGACTGGGCCGCCTGGCGTTGCAGCTTGGTGTCCTCGGGATTCAGCAGGTTCCAGGCGCCATAGCCGCCGAAGGTGCGCACCGGCGACCAGTCGGGCATGGCCGGCGGTACCGGGGCCTCGTCGTGTGGGGCGAAGTCGCCGGCGCCATAGACCACCTTGCCGCCCACCACGGTCAGCAGTGCCGTGGTGTCCGCGATCTCGCTTTCAGCACAGGCGAAGAAGTCGCGGTCGGGCACGATCAGGTCGGCCAGCTGGCCTTCCTGGATGCGGCCCTTCTTGCCTTCCTCATTGCTGAACCAGGTGGTGTTCTCCGTCCACATACGCAGGGCGGTTTCCCGGTCCAGGCAGTTGCGCTGGGGATAAAGGCGCAAGCCCCCCACCGTCCGGCCGGTGATCAGCCAGGCCAGCGAAACCCAGGGGTTGTAGGAGGCCACACGGGTGGCGTCGGTGCCGGCGGACACCTTCACGCCTTTTTCCAGGATCTTGGCTACGGGCGGCGTGGCCTCGGCCGCACCCAGGCCATAGCGCTCGACGAAATATTCGCCCTGATAGGCCATGCGGTGCTGCACGGCGATGCCGCCGCCCAAGGCGGCGATGCGGTCGATGGATTCGTCCGAGATGGTCTCGGCATGGTCGAAGAACCAGTTCAGGCCCTCCAGCGGCACGTCCTGGTTCACCCGCTCGAACACGTCCAGCGCGCGGCTGATGGTTTCGTCGTATGTGGCGTGCATGCGCCAGGGCCAGCGGTTCTGCGCCAGGATGCGCACCACCTCCTCCAGCTCGCCTTCCATCTCCGGCGCCATGTCGGGACGGGGCTGGCGGAAATCCTCGAAGTCGGCGGCGGAGAACACCAGCATCTCACCAGCGCCGTTGTGACGGAAATAGTCGTCGCCCTGCTTGTAGGTCGAGGTCCGTGTCCAGTTCAGGAAGTCGTCCTTCTCACCCTTGGGCTTCTGGGTGAACAGGTTGTAGGCCAGGCGGATGGTCAGCTGGTTCTCCGCCGCCAGCTTCTGGATGACCTCGTAGTCATCGGGGTAGTTCTGGAAGCCGCCGCCGGCGTCGATGGCGCCGGTGACGCCCAGCCGGTTCAGTTCCCGCATGAAATGGCGGGTGGAGTTCAGCTGGTATTCCAGGGGCAGCTTGGGCCCCTTGGCCAGGGTGGCGTAGAGGATGGCGGCGTTGGGCTTGGCCAGCAGCAGGCCGGTGGGGTTGCCGTTGGCGTCGCGCAGGATCTGGCCGCCCGGCGGTTCCGGCGTGTCCTTGGTGTAACCCACGGCGCGCAAGGCGGCACCGTTCAGCAGGGCGCGGTCATAGAGGTGCAGGATGAACACCGGCGTGTCCGGGGCGACGGCGTTTAACTCATCGATGGTGGGCAGGCGCTTTTCGGCGAACTGGTGCTCGGTGAAGCCGCCCACCACGCGCACCCATTGCGGCGCCGGGGTGATGGCCACCTGGCGCTTCAGCATGGCCATGGCGTCGGCCAGCGACCGCACCCCGTCCCAGCGCAGCTCCATATTGAAGTTCAGGCCGCCACGGATGATGTGCAGGTGGTTGTCGATCAGGCCGGGCAGGACGCGGCGGCCCTTCAGGTCGATCAGCCGGGTGGCGGGGCCGGCATGGGCCATCACCTCATGCTCGCCACCCACCTTCAGGAAACGGCCATCCTTCACCGCCACGGCGGTGGCGGTGGGGTTGGCGCGGTCGAGCGTGGTGAACAGGCCGTGATGCAGGATCAGGTCGGCCGTCTGGACATCGGCGGGGGTGGTCATTTCTTAGGTCCCTTTGGCGGTGTCGGCGGTGGTGTCCGCGGCGGCTTTGGCGGTGCCCTGCGGCAGGTGCCCGAACATGTGCGGCCCCACCTGTTCCTGCAGCCAGGACAGGGCCGCCGGCTCCTTGGCCAACAGGCTCTTCACCAGGGGTGGGATCTGCTCTCCCACCAGGATGCCCAGCAGGCCCACCAAGGCCACCACGGGCGGTGCGGGGGACCGGACGTTGATCAGGGCGTAGATGACCCCGACCAGCAGGCCGGCACCTAGCGACATGAGATAGATTTTCATTGGGGGCCTCCCCGACGCCAAGAAGGGCGCGGCCGGGCGTATTCCCGGCCGCGCGTTGCGGTGAAGGGCTCAGCCCTCGTGGGCGCCGAACATGGTCTTGGCGTAGATGATGCCCAGGCCGTAGGCGCCGCCCCACTTCTTGGCGATGCCGGTGGTCATGTCGTAGGTACCCGTGCGGGCCCAGTCGCGCTGCAGTTCCAGCAGGTACTGCAGGGAGGTGATGGGCTGGGCGCCCGCCTGGACCATGCGGTCCATGGCGCGGTCGTGCGCCTCGGTCGAGACGTCGCCACAGGCGTCGGCGATGACGTAGACCTCAAAGCCCTGGTCGATGGCCGACAGGGCCGGGCCGACGATGCACACGCCGGTCCACAGGCCGGACAGGACGATGCGCTTCTTGCCGATGGCGTTGATCTGCTTGATCACCGCGGCGTCTTCCCAGGTGTTCATGGACGTGCGGTCCAGCAGGTCCTGGCCGGGGAAGGCCTCGGTGATTTCACTGAACATGGGGCCGGAGAAGCTCTTCTCCGCCACCGTGGTCAGGATGGTGGACACCTTGAAGCCAGCGGCGGCGTTGGCCACCAATGCCGCGTTGTTGCGCAACGTGATGGCGTCGATGGACTTGGTCGCGAAGGACATCTGCGACTGGAAGTCGATCATGATCAGGGTGTGGTCATCGGCGTTCAGCAGCTTGGCGCCGGGGGTGGGCGTGGCCGTGATGGACATGGTGATTTCCTCGCGAAGGCTGGCGGGGTTTGAAAAATGGCTGCCGTGCAGGATTGCCGGCGCGAGGCAACAGTGCCGCCGTGGGGCCTTCGGGGTCTTGTCGAATGGGTCGCTGATTTGAAGGGCGAGACGGTTCAGTCACCGACGGGTTTGGTGGGGCTCCATCGCTGTGCGGCCACGATGATCCGCCAGCGGTGGCTCGTTGGTGCGCGTCCCGGCGACGAAAAAAAGCGCCCGGACGGTGGGTCAGGGCTGCCATTTCCACGCCAGGGTGCGCGGAAACGGCGGTCACCTGCGTGTGGTTCAGATGGAAGGCACGTCCTGCCAACGTGCGGATACGAGAGTGCCGTTGGCGTTGACAACCTCTACGCTGGTATTGAACGTTCCTGTCAACATATAGCTGAAATTGCCTTGGTTGCTGTTGGCCTGGGTCCAGGGTTGATCCAAGGTCACCCAGATCGTCGCCGAGGTCGGGTTGCGGTTCGGCTGCGGCGGCCGCTGGTTGCCCGTATCCTTCTGGATGAAGAAAAAAGTCTTGCCGTCATCGGACACCTGTCCGTCGAGGCGGATTGGCCTACTGTCGAAATAGGGATCCCCGCCCGCGATCCTGAGGGTTGCGGAGAAGTCCGGCTGATCTTCTGTTAACGTCAGCCAGATGGCCAGGCGGATGTTCCCGGCCGGGCCGATGGCCGGGTTGGCCGGTCCGACGACGATCAGGCCGCTGCGCTGCACGATATTAAATTCGGTCATAATGCCCTCCTGGAAAATACTTGAATGGAGGGCCCCTTTGCAGATGCGTTGCCAGCATCCACGCGGAGCCCGGAGGGTGTTCAGCATTTTTTGCGCCAAGAAAATATATGTTTGTTTTCAAATACTTAACAGGGTGTGCGGGAATTTCCTTCGAATGTCCGTCGTGACCGTCATGTCCGAGGGGCCCACAAGGTCGCCCCAATGAGCCCCTCCCTTCTTGATGATGCCGTGGCTTACATCTCCGCCGGCTTTTCCTGCAAATTGAACACGGCCAGCGCCGGGACGCCCAGCAGGCGTTCGGCGCGGGCCGGATCGTAGATGGTGTCCGACGCGAATTCCGACAGCAAAGCGGCCACCACGGCCAGGAACAGGCCGGCCAGGATGCCCAGCGCCAGGTTCAGCAGCGGCTTGGGCTGCACCGGCTCCCGCGACATCGACGGCGCCTGGACGATGGCGATGTTGCCAACCCGGCCGCGGTTCAGGTTGTCGGACTCCCGTGCCTCTTCCAGGCGGGCCATTTGCGCCTTCAGGCTTTCCTGGGCGGCCGTCAGGTCCCGTTCCAGGGTCCAGCGCTGGGCCTCGCTGCCGGTCATGCCGTTGATCTTGGCGTCAACGCTGGCGATCTGGGTCCCAATGTCGCGCTGGCGCCCCTCCAGCGTGGCGGCGTCGGCCAGGGTGCGGTTCAGGTCCTGCTCCGCCCCCGTCAGCACGTCGTTGCGCGCCCGGCGCACCGTGCCGGCGAATTTGCCTTCCTCCTGGGCCAGGAACTGTTCCGCCACCGCGATTTCCTGACGCACCTGCTGCATCTGCCGGCTTTCGTCGGTGAACTGGGCGCTCAGCTCCTTCTCCCGCAGATGCAGGTTCAGCAGCTTGGTCCGGGCCTCGTCCACCACCCGGCTCTGTTCCTTGTCGGTGTAGGCGGTGACGTCCGGCGGCGTCGCCTTGATCTGGCGCTTCAGTTCTGTCACCCGCTGGCGGGTGCCGGCCAGGTCGGCGTCCACGCGCTTGGCCTCGCTGTCCAGGTTCAGGCGTTGCTGCAGCAGCAGGGCCATCTGACCATCATAGGCTTGCACCCCGTGGGCGCGGCGGAAATCGGCCAGCTTCTTATAGGCGGCGTCCACCCGGGCGTGTCCATCGGCCACCTGGGTTTCATAAAACTGGGTCTGCGAGTTCAGATAGACATTGATGGACTTGTCGCGGAACACCTGGATCAGCGTGTCCAGGGTCGCTGTGGCCGTCGTCGCCTGGTGATGGTGGAATGACAGGTGCAGGATGTTGGACGTGCGCTGGGGAACAGTGCTCAGCGCGTCGGAGAAGCGCTCCACCACCTTGTCCCAGTTCACCTTGTCGGGGTCCTTGTTGGCCAGCGTCGGATACAGTCGCTCCAGCCCCACCTTCTTGATGGTGGTGATGATGACGTCCCGGCTGCGGATCAACTGCACCTGGGTGTTCAGCAGCTCTTCCGGGTCGCTGGTCATGGGCATCAGGGCCGCCGCCGCGCCGCCGGCATCCGGCCGGTAGGTGAATTCCCGGCTGAACTTGTTGATCAGGACCGAGGCGTCGGATTCATGCACCGCCGGCATGAAGACACTGGCCAGGATGGCAGCCCCCAAGCAGAGCCCAAACGCGGCCAGCGCCCGCTGGCGGTAGCGGAACAGGATCAGCACCAGGTCGCGGACGGTGAAGGCGATCGGCATCTGGGTGGTGGGTGGCATGGCGGAGGCTCTTATGGGGCGGGGGGCGGACAAGACAGGAAATGACAGAGGTGCAACTATTGAAAGAAGGGCGAACGCCAAGAACAAGGGGGTGGATGGGCACCCCCGCCCAGGGAGGCGACGTCCTCATCACTGTAAAGCATTAACAGCGGGTTACAAATTCGATGAAAGGCACTATGGTATTCGCGCTTTCCTTTGCGCGATCCCCCCTTTAATCGTAGTTGCCTGTCATGAAACGAAACGCCTCTTTTGGCCTGGTGTTGCTTGCCGCTGGCGCGTTGACGCCGCTCACGGCCTGCGTACCCAATTCCATCCAGCCGCCGGACGACAAGACGTCGGTCTCCCAAGTTGGCACGCCGCGGACAGGCAGCCAGGCCGCGGCGTTCACGCCGTGGGCGGAGGATGAGGGCGACTATCGTATCGGCCAGGGGGATGAGGTCGAGGTCAAGCTGCCCTTCAACGGCGAATTCAATGACCGGGTGACAGTGGGGCCGGACGGCCAGTTCACCCTGCCCCTGGTTGGCAGCGTCCATGCCGAGGGCCGCACCGTGGCCGACATCACCACCGAGTTGAACCAGCGTTTTGGACGTGACCTGCGTGACCCGCGGGCGCAGGTGGCCATCCGCGCCTATGCGTCGCAACGGGTGTTCGTCGGCGGTGAGGTCAACAACGCCGGTCTGTTCAGCATGCCGGGCCGTATCGGTGTGCTGGAGGCCATCGCCATGGCCAACGGCTTCATGGAAACGGCGCAAAGTCACAAGGTGGTCCTGATCCGTCGGGCGCCCAACGGCCATCCGATGATGAAGATCATCGATATCGGCGGTTTCGTCGGCGGCACGGCCGATGACGTGCGGCTGCACCCCTTCGACATCGTTTTCGTGCCCAAAACCTCCATCGCCGAGGTTGACCAGTGGGTGGACCAGTTCATCACCCGGGTCGTCCCCTTCCAGCGCAGCTTCAACTACACCGTGGGTCGGCAGCAGAACTTCCAATGACACGCATGGCCTTTGATCGTGACCGATCAAAGGCCCCCTCAGGCGCCGGGCGCGGTCGCGTCCTACACCGGCATGTGTCTCATGCCGGTGGTGAAATGCGGTGGACAGGTGGATAGCGACGCGCATCGCCCCCTACCAATCCGCCAGGCATTCCGGCGGCAGGTCGAAGCCGCCGGCCACGTTGACGATGCTGCCGCGCTCAAGCTCGGCATAGGTGCCGGCCGACTGGCGGGGACAGTCGCGGGCATAGCCGCCGGCCACCATTTCCGCCGACAGGTCGCGACCCTCCACCTTGCAGCGGGCGACTTGCACGTTGTTGATCGTTTGCCCCGTGGGGGTGCAAGCCACCTGGGCGTCGCGGACCAGTTTCACCAGGCCCTGCATGGCGCTGTAGCCGCCGAACGCGTCCATGGATGGCGTGGCGATGCCCCATAGCCGGTACATCACCGGCCCCACGATCAGGGTGCCGGCGTCATAGGCGCGGATTTGCGTGGGTGCCGCCTTCGCCGTCACCTCCGGCGGGTCGGCATCCAGGCGCGACCGCTTGTCCCGCCCTGTCTCTATCGCCTTGCGCCGCTCCAGCCGATTGGACAGCGCCTCCTCCCCCAGGGCCGGACGGGCCATGGGCGCCAGGACGGCCAGGCAGAATCCCACGGCCAGCAGACGCCGCATCATTTCTTTCCCGAAACGACAACGGGCCGCAAGGCGCGCGCACGACGGGCGCCCTTTGCCCCACCGCGGTCATGGTGAGTTAAATGGACACGAAATGCCGGATCATGCCGTCCAGCCAGGTGACGCTGAAGAAGGCCAGGGGGATGGCGACGGCCAGGGTGGCGGCCAGCCAGAGGCGGGAGCCGGACTGGATGCGGCGTACCGCCCAGGGGCAGCCGGTGGCCAGCAGGCCCAGGGTGCCGACGATGAAGCCCCCCACGACATCCACCCAGGTGTGTTCCGTCAACAGCACGCGCGACCACCCCTCCAGCAGGGCGACGCCCGCCAGGACCAGGGCCACGACCGGCAGGGCCAACCGCCCGTGGTTCAGGCCGCCGCGCAGGTAGATCACCAGCAACCCGCCATAAAAGGCCACGGCCAGGGTGACGTGCCCGCTGGGAAAATGGGACAGTTCCGGAGTCTCGCGCAGCATCCCGCGGATCAGCAGCGCGATCAGCAGCGAGACCATCACGCCGCCGCCCCAGGCTGCCGCCACCAGATAGTCGCGCCGCGCCAGCAGCATGCCCATCAAGGCGACGAACAGGGGCAGGACGAAGCCGATCGTGGCCAGGGTGCTGAGAAGCTGCATATCCACCCATCACAGGAACCTGTAAATGAATTCGGAGATTAGCAGGCGGCGCTTGTTGATGACCAGACCCACTGGCTTACCCCCGTTGGCGCGAATCTGGTGGATGAGCTGTTGGACCACCGGCAGGCGCGTCCTTTCCGCCTCCACCACGATGACCGTGCCATTCACGAAGCGCGACAGCACATGCGCGAAGGCCAGGTTCTGGGGCGGCGCGCTGTCGAAAATGATCCAACGGAAGCGCTGGCGCAGCTGGCCGACGATCTCCCCCATGGCGCTGATGGACAATGACCAGGTGACGTTGCCGTCCGCCCGCCGGGCGATGGGCTGGGTCAGGGCGGCCAGCATCAGGTCGGCGGTGCCCAGTGGCCGCAAGGCGTCATCCAGGGACACCAGTCCCTGCTGCGCATCGTGCAGGCTGTTGGGCAGGGGAATTTCCGATAGCCGGACCTGTTCCCGGTCGAAGGGGTCGGCGTCGACCAGAAGCACGGGGCCGTCCACGTTCACGGCCGCGAACTCCGCCAGGGCCCTGGCGATGGTGGAGGCGCCAGCCCCCGGCCGGGCGCCGATGATCTGGATGGCGTAGCCTTCCGGGCCATGGGGCATCATCGCCAGCTTGTTGAACAGGCTGAACAGCGGCTGTCCGGCGATCGCCGCCCTGTCCACCGTCATGTCCACCGGCTCTTGCTTGCGCGACCACCAGCTCATGGGCCAGGCCTTGGAGGTGAGGAATGCCATCATCTTAACCGGCTTTGGATATCAAGGATTGGTAGAGGGACAGTGTACGCGTCACCATGCGGGCCTGGCCGCCCGGCGCCACGCGGGCCGAGGCGGCGGCGGCATGGCGGGCGAGGCGGCCGGGATCGGTCACCAGCCTGGTCAGCAGGGTCCCGAAAGCCCCGCCATCGGTTTCGGCCCTGCGGCCCGGGGCCGGGGCGACCACGCCGGTGACGTCGTCGTCGATGACGTCGCGGGTGCCGCCCACGTCGGTGGCCAGGATGGGCAGGCCCACCGCCGCCGCCTCCAGCAGGGTGTAGCTCAGGCCCTCATACCGGCTGGGCTGGGCCAGCAGGTCGAAGGCGCTGTAAAAGCGTACGGCGTCGCGGGCGCCCAGCCAGGTGATGGCGGTGGCGCAGCCCAGCGTCTCGGCTTGGCCGCGGGCCTCATCGCCCCAGGGCCCGTCGCCGATGATGATCAGTCGGGCGTGCGGGGCGGCGGCATGGGCGCGGGCGAAGGCGCTGATCAGGATGTCGATGCCCTTGTGCGCCGTCAGCCGGCCGACGAAGCCGATGGCCAGGTGTCCGGGCGCCAGGCCCAGCTCCCGCCGCGTATCGGCGCGGGGGGCCGGCACCGGCGGCTCGATGGCGTTGGGGATGGTGGTGACCCGGACGGCGGGGATTCCCAGGCTCACGATATGCGCGCGTTCCCCTGTCGACACGGCGATGACGCCGTCGGTCAGATGGGCCAGCGCCACCTCGCCCGCCGTGTACACGGCGCGCTTGAGGCGGCCCAGGGTCGGGTCGAGCGTGGAGATGGCGTGCGGGGTGTAGACCACCTTGGCGGTCGTGCCGATGCCGGCCAGGCGGGCCAGCATGCCGCCCTTGGAGGAGTGGCCGTGGATGATGTCATAGGGACCGAAGCTGGCCATGTGGCGGCGGACGGCCCACAGCGCCTTCAGGTCCATCGGATTGGGCGCGCGCCGCATGGCGATGGCGCGGAAACGCACGGTGCCCAGACGGGCGCGGCCCTGACGGAAGATGTCGTCCTCACGGGTGGGGGAGAACAGGACGTCGGCGCCGTGTCCCCGGGCCAGCGTGCCCTCCAGCAGGTCCAGCAGATGCCGGCCCACGCCGGTGGCCGCCGATTCCACGATGTGCAGGATGCGCAGCGGTCGCGCCCGTGGCGGCGCCACGGGGGGGCGGTCCAGCGCCGCGTGGCCGTCCGCCGGCGCCTGGCTGGGAGCGGGGCTGAAGACGCTGTCCATCCTCATCGTCCTCATGCGTACCGCCGGGCGCCGATGCGGGCCAGCACCTGCCCCAGGATCAGCAAGGCGGCCAGGACGTAGACGCCGAAAAAGGCGGGGGTGAAGACGACGCTGTCGATGATCTGCAGCAGGATGAAGCCGGTCCAGACCACCACCTGGGACACCGGCTTGTCCGCCCCCTCCGGCAGGTCCAGCATGCGGGTGATCCACACCATGACCCTGCCCACCAGCAGGCCGTAGAGAAAGCCGCCCAGGGCCACGCCGGGCAGGCCGAAGTTCACGTACATCTCGCCGAAGATGGGGGGGCGCAGGCCGCTGTGGAACATGGGGTCCAGGCCGGCCAGCGCCGGGCTGACGCGGCCGAAACCGAACTCCACGCGAAAGGGGAAGAGATAGGCCGGGATGAAGCTGAGATAGCCCGCCATGTAGGTCTTGCCCCAAAAGAGGGGGCTGTCGTCCATGCCGGTCAGGATCCAGGCGAAGTCGCGCAGGTCCGACAGGTCGTTGCCGTACAGCAGGCGGAACAGGAAGCCCCGCTGGTCATGCAGCGACGCTTCGCGCAGGGAGGCGATGGTGACGGCCACGGACGCCAGGCCCAGGGCCGCCAGCAGCATGACCGGCAGGTTGCGGAAGCGTTTGGGCATGGCCAGCATCACGCCGGCCTGCATCAGGGTCAGGATGGCGACCGTGCGGTTGCCGCCGATGATGCCCAGGCTGGCCAGCGCCACGCCCAGCGCCAGCGCCGTCCATTGCCGCCGCGTGACGCCGTAGACGATGGCGTTGATGGCGAAGAAGGGGACGATCTGGCTCCACAAATTATAGAAGGGGCGCAGTTCGTTGTGTTCGAACACCAGGCTGCGGGCGATGAAGGCCTGGAAGCCCATCAGCGCCAGGGCCACGGTCAGCACGGTCACGATCAGGGCGCCCACCACCACGCCGCCGCCGCTCTGCCAGCCACGCGACAGGACATCATAGACGAGGGCGCACGCGGCGGGCGGGCGGCGGGTTAGCACGCGCGCGGCCATGATGCCGGACAGCATGCAGATGAAGCCGCCGATGGTGATGTACAGCGCCTTGTCCAAATGGACGAGAATGGACTCGAAATGCCGGTCGGTCGCCAGGACGTTGTTGGCCGACCAGGCGAAGGGGTACATCACCACCACCTTCAGGAAGTAGTTGAAGCCAAAGAAATAACTGGCGAAGGACAGGCAGCCCCACTTGCGGTAGTCCAGGACGTAGAAGCCCAGGAAGGCCACGGCGCAGACGGCCAGGATCAGCCAGTTCACCGTGGGGATACGGCCCAGGATCCGCCAGATGTCGATATGGATCATGGCCGGGGGCCCTCCGCCACCCTTGGCGCCATGGCGCGCAAGGGGCGGGCCAGCGCCAGCCCGGCATAGATCAGGGCGCTGACGCCATAGGCCAGCATGTACAGGGTGGCGAAGCCGAGGATGCCCGGCGCCAGCAGGGCGTCGGCCACCACCACCACCGTCATCAGCGCCGCCACCACGCCGGCGGCGCGCGCGATCAGGGCGAAGCAACCGGTGTGCACCAGCAGGAAGTTGGACACCGTCTGCACCAGGTTGGCCAGGATCAGCACCACCAGGATGGGGGTGATGGCCGGCGGCATGGTCGCGGCCGGGCCCAGCAGCAGGCGGTAGACCTGGTCGCCCGCCAGCGGCAGCAGGCCGCACAGGCCCAGCGCCGGCACGGCGGCCAGCGCCAGCGCCAGGCCGGTCGCCCGGCGCAGGGCCGCCACCTCGCCCGCCGCGTGCGCCCGGGTCTGGCGCGGCACCAGCACGTCGCACACGGCGGAGAACAGCACCGTGGCGCCGCGGAAGATCTTGAAGGCGGTGTCGAAGATGATGGTGGGGGCGCCCAGGCCGTGGACGGCCGGCACCAGGACGCTGGGGAAGTTGTAGACGTACATCTCCCCCGCCGCGTACCCGCCGCTGGCCAACAGCGTGCGGCGATGGCCGCGGAAAAAGGCGGTCAGGGCCCGGGGCGCCCGGGACAGGTCGGCGTCCAGCGCGCCCCGCCGGGCCAGGCGGTGACAGGCGAGGACCAGCAACACGGCCCACACTAGGTTGCTGAGGACCAGGAACACGGGGAAGGGCATGGCCACCAGCAGGCAGAACATCAGGCCCAGATGGCCGAAGCGGCGGGCGGCCTCCAGCGTTTCGAAATACAGGAACTGGTCGATGGCCGAACTGACGTTGCGCAGGGTGAACCACACCAGGTTCAGGGCGGAATAACAGAAGAACAGCGCGAACTCCGCCCCCGCCCTGGGGGTGGCGGACGCGGCCAGCGGCATGAGGATCAGGCAGGCCAAGGAACCGGTGGCCACCAGCCCGCTGTACAGCGCCACCACGCCCGTCGCCTGGGCGGCGACCGGATCACCCGCCAGCTTCCCCGCCAGGAAACGCTGGCGCAGCGACACGTACAGCACCTTGGCGATGCCCAGATCGAACAGCCAAAGCGAGAGGCCCAGATTGCCGACAACGATGAACAGCGAGAACAGGTGGGGATCCAGCACCCGGGCGAAGGTGTAGGTCTGGCAGACGCCGGCTAGCAGGGTGGCCGCCGCCGTGCCACCTCGGAGCAGGAGATAGCGCGAGAAGGGGCCTGCCAGGATCCGGCCCGGGCGGGCTTGCGGCGCGCTCACGTTTCCGCCCCCCGGGCCACCCCTAGGCAGGCGTCCAGCAGGGCTTCGGCGGTGGCGGACCAACGGAACCGGGCGGCGCGGGCGCGGCCGTTGGCGGCCAGGCGGTGGCGCAACAGCTCATCCTCCGCCAGGCGGCGCAGCAGCCGGGCCAGCCCGTCGGCGTCGTCCACGCCACAGACAAGGGCCGCTCCCGTGGTTTCCGGCGCCGCCACCTCCACCAGGGCCGGCTGGTCGCTGATGATGACGGGGCAGCCGCAGGCCATGGCCTCCACCGGCGGCAGGCCGAAACCTTCGTAGCGGGAGGGGTAGACCAGGGCCAGCGCGTTCTCGTACAGCGCGCGCAGCTCCCCATCGCTGACATGGCCCACGGGGCACAGGGGACCAGTGACGCGCCGCGCCGCTGGTCCGTCGCCGGCGGGGTGCACGCGGGGGTCGCGCTTGCCGGTCATGACCAGGCGGATGCCGTCCAGGCCGGCGCGCCCGAAGGCGTCGACCACCAGGGCCACGTTCTTGTTGGCGCTGCCGACCCCCACCGCCAGGAAATAGGGGGCGGCGCCCGGCGTGCCGGGATGCAGGCCGTGACGCTCCAGCACGCCCATGTCGGCCGCCTGGGCCAGGATGTGGTCGCCGCCCTCGCCGCACACGGTGATGCGGTCGGCGGGAATGCCGTACCAGCGGCTGATTTCGGCGCGCGAGAAGGTGCTGATGGTGACGATGGCGGCGGCGGCGCGGCCCAGCATGGGCACCAGAACGCGGTAGGCCAGACGGAAGGGCAGGGAGAAGCTTTCCGGGCTGACGCGCGGGGTGGCGTCATGCACCACCACCACCTGTCGCCGCTTGGCCACCGGCCCCAGGTTGCACAGGTTCAGCAGCACGCCGCCGGCTGACAGCCGCGGCAGATCCAGTTGCTCCCAGGCATAGCCGCCGCCAAACCGGCCGGCCATCCGCACCTGGATGGCGCGCAGGCGCACGGGGGCCAGCGCCGCCGGATCCGTGCCCGGTGGCACCAGCAGGGTGACGCGACCGGCCAGGGCCTGATGGGCGGGCTGGCCCAGCAGGTCATCCATGGCGCGCACCGCCTCACGGGCGAAGCGCTGCACGCCCGTTTGCCGCTGGCCCAGGAAGCGACCGTTGATGAAGAGGGAAGGGGGCATGGGGGCGGTCGTGCCTCAGAACCCGGAGCCGCGCGGGCCGCGGGGCCTGTAGGTATGACGGCCCCCGCCGTATCGGGCGGCCTCAGACATTGTTCTTGGGGAACAGCATGGCGGGAATGGTGCGGAGCAGGATCGCCATATCCAGCATGAACGACCAGTTCCGGATGTAGTCGAAATCGAATTCGACCCGCTTGCGCAGCTTCTCCTCGGTATCGGTCTCCCCCCGCCAGCCGTTGATCTGGGCCCAGCCGGTCATGCCCGGCTTCACCCGATAGCGCAGGGCGTAATCCGGCATGACCTCGGCATAGAGGCGGCCGTCGGCCTTGGCCTTCGGCGCGTGCGGGCGCGGGCCCACCAGCGACATGCGGCCCTGCAGGACATTCAGGATCTGCGGCAGCTCATCGATGGAATATTTGCGGATGTAGTGGCCCACGCGGGTGACGCGGCTGTCGCCCCTGCTGACCAGGGTGTTGGCCTCGGCGTCGGCGTCGTCCACATACAGCGAGCGGAACTTGTAGATGGCGAACTTGCGGCCGAACTGGCCGCTGCGCTGCTGGCGGAAGAGGATGGGGCCGGGGCTGTCCAGCTTGATGGCCAGGGCGGTGGCCAGCAGCACCGGCAGGATCAGCAGCAGGATGGCCAGGCCCGCGACATGGTCGAAGGTGGATTTGGCGAGGCGGTCCCAATGGGAGAAGGGCGGGGTCATCAGCGTCGGCATGATGACGCCGGTGGCGGCCCCCGCCTGGCCACCCAGCTGGGGCAACGCCAGGACGGACAATTCCGGATCCGGCACCAGCCATACCGTGATGGGCAGGAAGCGCAGGCGTTGCAACAGGGCGGAGATGCGGGGGCCGGCGGTCCACGGCAGGGCCATGAACACGTCGATCTCCTCATGGTCGGCGACGAAATCGATCAGGGCGTCCAGCCGTCCCAGATAGGGAAGGTGGCGCGTCAGCGTGCCGACGCGGGTCTGCCGGTCGTCGAAGAAGCCCAGGATGTCGATCTCGCGGCCCGCACGGCTGGCCATGTCCTCCACCAGCTTCTGGGCGGCGGGGCCGGCCCCGACGATGATGGCCGGGCGCACCCGCCAGCGACGGGCCACGGCCACGGTGGCCACCGCCCCTTCCAACCGTCGGGTCAGGATCAGGGTGCCGGTCGACAGGGCGAACCAGGACAGCAGCCAGGCGACGTCGGCCCAAACGGTGTCACCCGGTTGGCCGCTTCGGACGATGACCTGGGCCAGCAGGCAGGCGAACAGGGCCGCCGTCACGCGTGGTACGGCGGTGGCGGTGTCGGTCAGGTGGGGGGCGCGTGCGAAGCGGCCCAGCAGCCAGGCCAGCACGACATAGGCCGGGCCGGCGGCCAGGCACAGGCTGGCGCGCATCTCGTCGGCGGCCCTCGCCTCGCCCCGCAGCAGCGCGGCCAGCGACAGCAGGATGCTGCCGACCGAGAACACGGCCCCCCCCTCCAGCAGCGACCATAGGATCTCAAAGATGGGACGACTGAGGCCCAGGGTGGGGGCCAGCCCTGTCTCCGTGGCCGTGTCACGGCGCTGCCGGCCCTTGCTGGTGACGTGATTCCCATGCTGGCCGGTGCCGGCGGTGTGATCCAAGGGCATGCTGCGGTCTCGACTTCCATCGGCCGTCGCAATCCGGGGATTTGTGATCCACCAGCGATTGCGGTCGGATGCGATGTTAGCAATTGTGCTATTTAGTGAGTTGATATCACGGGGTTTTCGGCCCGCGAGGGCAGCATAAGCCAGGAATTTGAATTAAAAGCCCGTTAATATCGCAGACTATGCATCGGGTTAGGTTCTGGGTTCCAGGCCTGTGAAAGCCGCATGGATCCCCATGGGAGTCGGAGGGCGCGCGTATTGCCTGCCCATCAGATGGAGGGCCGGCGGCCCCAAACAGAAACACCCCCGTCCGGCGATCCGGGCGGGGGTGTTTGATCGGGGGCGCTTATGTCAATGGCCTGTGAGCGAGACCGCTCAACGGCCCCTCAAGCGCCGGCCTTCCGGGGGTATTATTTCAGCGTCGCCAGATACGCGATGACGTTGTCGCGGTCGGCCTGGGCCTTGAGACCGACGAACACCATCTTGGTGCCGGGCACCAGGGCGCGCGGGTCGGTCAGGTAGGTGTCCAGCTCCTTGGCCGTCCATTCCTTGTTCGCACCCTTCATGGCGGCGGAATAGTCGAAGCCGGGGGCGGTGGCCGACTTGCGGCCGACGATACCGTGCAGGCTGGGGCCCACCTTGTTCACGCCAGCATCGATGGAATGGCAGACGGCGCACTTCTTGAACACCACCTGGCCGGCGGCGGGATCACCCTCCGCCAGGGCCGTTCCAGCCGTTCCGCCCGCGATGATCGTGGCGGCCACCGCCGCCCAAAATCCGATACGTCGCACTTCAACTCTCCTTTGCCTGTTCTCTGGTCGTCGTGAACTCAGGGAACCCCCGGGGCCTCCGGGGGGGTCAGCGCCGTGGCCGTGGCCAGGGGCAATCCGGCGGCGCGCCAGCCATCAACACCGTCCGGATACCAGGAGACGTTGCTGTAACCATAACTGACGGCACGCTTGGTCGCATTCCAGCTCATCCAGCACTCGGGCAGACAATAGAACACCAGCGGGCGGCTCTTGTCGCCCCCGCTTAAAGTCGCAAGTTGTTGCTGGAACCAGTTTTCCAGGATTGGACTTAACGCTCCCCGGCCCACGTCGGGCAGCCAGACGCTGCCGGGCAGGTTGGCGTGGGGCAGGGGCATCCAGGGCGATCCCGGCGCCATCCCCGCCGGGCGGCGGGGGGCGGGCACCACATCCACCAGGACCACGCGGTCGCCTTCGCGCGCCAGCAGCCCGCGCAGGGCGTCGGTGGTCAGGACCCGGCCCCCCGCCACCGTCGCCGGCACGGGCGCGCGGTAATCGTCAAGGCGATAGGTCGGCGGCTCGGGCACCGGGGTGGGGGGCTGCGCCAGGGCCCGCGTCGCCACCAGGCCCGCCGCCAGGCTGGCGGCACGCGCCGCCGCGCCCAGCCTCACGGTTTGGCGCCGGCGCCGGGCAGGGTGCCGGGGATGGGCTTGTTCTGCTCATCCAGCAGGGGGATGCCGTAATCCGCCAGCAGCGCGTCGACCTCGGCGCGGTGACGTCGCAGGGCCTGGTCCACGGTGCGCCGCCATTCCGGTTCATTGGCGCGCACACCCATGGCGATGCGGAAGTCCAGCCGGTCGCTATCGCCCTCCGGATCCAGGAAGGCGGCCTTCAGCGGCAGCTTTTCATGCTTGATGTAAAACCCCGCGATGGGGCCCCACAGCAATGCCACGTCGATCTTGCGGTCCGCCAGGTCCTGCAGCATGGCCCGCGCCGGCGATTCATACCGCGTGTCCACCGCCAACGCGTAGGAGGTGGCGTGTGCCATCAGGTTATGGCGCAGCAGCAGGTCGGTTGGGGGGGTGGCGGCCACGATGCCGAAGCGCTTGTCGGCCAGGGCGGGGTCGGCCAGTGAGGTGGCGCCGATACCCGAATCGGCGCGCGTCACGATCATATAGCCGCTGTGATAGTAGGCGCTGGTGTTGTCCATCAGCGGGTCGCCCGCGACCGTGCCCATCACCAGGTCGCATTGCCGGGCGCGCAGGGTGTTGCGCACGAAGCCCATGACCTGGGGAAACCAGACGAAGCTGACGGGCAGCTTCAGGTCCTGGCCGATCAGGGTGGCGATCTTGTTCTCGAAGCCCTCCCCCTTCTGGTTGGAATAGGGCAGGTCGTTGGGGTCGGCGCAGATGCGCAATTCGGTGCGGGACACCAGCTCCGCCGTCTGCGCGGCGGCCTGGGTGGTGATCAGGGCCAGCGGCGCCAGGGCCGCCAGCGCCAGCCTGAAGGCCGTTTTCAGGGCCATTCTTTTCATGGGGGCGGCCGCCGTCAATCGCCGATGCGCTGTGGCCGGCCACGACCGATGGCCCCATCGGACCGGGCCTTCAGATAGCCGTAGATGTCCTCCAGGTAATTCGCCACGTCCTCCGTCGTGCCGAAGGAGGGCATGACGTTGCTGTTGGCGGTGTTCACGTTCTTGCGGCCGTTGATCACGGTTTCGGCGAAGGTGTCATAATCCATCTGTTTCAGGCTGTCCGTCAGGGCCGGGGCGTAGGAGCTGCCGGCGCCATCCGGCCCATGGCAGCGCAGGCAGGACTCGCCATAACGGCGGTAACCGTTATAGGTGCCGGGATCGACCTTGCCATCCTCGACCTTGTAGGGCTTGACCTCGGCCGTCTTGGCGGCGGGGGCGCTGCCGTTCGCGGCCGCGGCAAGGCCGGCGGTGACGCAGAGGGGCAGGGACAGGACGGTGACGGCAACGGCCAGTGCCACGCGTTTCGGCATCAGTCGGACCTCTTTTCGCAAAGTGAATGTCCAGTGCATGGGCGTAGGGGCAAAGAAGCTCCGCCTGGGGGTCTCCCAGGCGGAGCTTTAGGAAAGAGAGGGTTACGGCAGGGCGAAGACGGTGAGGACACCGCCCAGCTGGGTGTAGTTGGACAGCTGCTTGTAGGCGCCGACGGCGCCCAGGCCATCTGTGTCGCCGCCCAAGCCGGCCGCCATGCCGATGCCGGCCCAGCCGCCGACACCGGACAGCACGGCGATATATTGCTTGCCGCCATGCTCATAGGTTGTGACGTTGCCGATGATTCCCGAGGGCGTCTTGAACTTGTACAGTTCCTTGCCCGTCTTCATGTCGACCGCCTTCAGGTAGCCTTCCAGCGTGCCGTAGAAGGCGACGCCGCCCGCCGTGGTCAGGGCGCCCGACCAGACGGAGAAGGTCTCCTTGTTGGACCAGACGATCTTGCCGGCGCTGGCGTCCCAGGCGATGAAGTTGCCCAGGTGGGTCTCACCCTTGGGCGGGAACATCGACAGGGTGGCGCCGACATAGGGCTGGCCGGCGGTGTAGGACACCTTGAACGGCTCGTAATCCATGCAGACATGGTTGGTCGGCACGTAGAACAGGCCGGTGTCCGGCGAGTACGAGGCCGGCTGCTGGTCCTTGCTGCCCAGGGCCGCCGGGCAGACGCCCTTGGTGTTCTTGTCTTCGCCGTTCTTGTCGGTGCTGTACTGGGCCACCACCTCGGGCCGGCCGGTCTTCATGTCCACGTGCGTGGCCCAATTGACGGCCGGATCATACTTCTCCGCCACCAGCAGTTCGCCGGTCTCGCGGTTCATGGTGTAGGCGAAGCCGTTGCGGTCGAAGTGGACCAGCGCCTTGACGGGCGTGCCCTTCACCTTGATGTCGGCCAGGATCATCTCGTTGACGCCGTCATAATCCCATTCGTCATGGGGCGTCATCTGATAGACCCACTTGGCCATGCCCGTGTCGGCGTCGCGGGCGAAGATGGTCATGGACCATTTGTTGTCGCCGGGGCGCTGCTTGGGGTTCCAGGTCGACGGGTTGCCCGAGCCGTAGTAGATCAGGTTCAGCTGCGGGTCATAGCTGGTCCAGCCCCAGGTGGCGCCGCCACCGGTCTTCCACTGGTCGCCCTGCCAGGTCGACAGCGAGGAGTTGGCGCCGACGGGCTTGCCCAGGTTCATGGTCTTCTGGGGATCGATCAGCATCTGGTCGTCGGGGCCGACCGAGTAGGCCTTCCAGGCGACGGAACCGTCCTTCAGGTTATAGGCGGTCATGCGGCCCTGTACGCCGAACTCGCCGCCGCTGATGCCGACCAGCACCTTGTCCTTCACGATGACGGGCGCGCCCGTCATGGTCTCGCCCTTCTTGGCGTCGCCGTTGGCGACCTTCCACAGCTCCTTGCCGGTCTTGGCGTCCAGCGCCACGACATTGGCATCGGCCTGGTTCAGGATGATCTTGCCGTCGCCGTAGGCCACGCCGCGGTTGACTGTGTCGCAGCACATGACGGGGATGACGTTCGGATCCTGCTTGGGCTCATACTTCCACAGGATGCGGCCCTGGTTGGTCAGGTCCAGGGCGTAGACGATGTTGGGGAAGGGGGTGTGGACGTACATGACGTCGCCCACGACCAGCGGCCCGCCCTCATGCCCGCGCAAAACGCCGGTGGAGAAGGTCCAGACCGGACGCAGCTCCTTCACGTTGGTGGTGGTGATCTGTTTCAGGCTGCTGTAGCGCTGGTTGGCGTAATCGCCTGATTGCATGACCCACTGCTTGGAGTCCTTGCTCATCTTGGACAGTTCGTCGTTGGCCAGCGACGGATGGCTGACCAATAGGCTGGCCGCCACCAGGGCGGTCCAGGATAACAGGACCTTCTTCCGCTGATTCATCATTCCCTCCCTGGGGATTGGCCGGTAGGTCCGGCCGATTTGGTGTCCGCCTGGCCGGCGGATGGGCGACGCTTAAGAAAGGCAAACGGACGCACTAGGGAAACGGATGCGCGACAATCGGGGAGGACCCGCCGGCCCAGCCCCGTGGATTTGTGCGGGCGTCAGACGTCCGCGCAGGCGTAGCAGTTGATTTCCATGCCCAGGGCGATCTCGGTGATGGTGGGCTTCTTCCAACGCATGGGGACTCTCCTCAAAGGTTTAAGGATGTATCGGGTACCAATCTCTCTTCCGCCTCAGGCCGCCGTACGCTTTCCCGGTTGGACATCACGGTGAGGTCCAGGTCCCCCAGCACATGGGCCGAGCCGCTGAATGGCCAACCCGCCTGGCATCGCTAGGGTATCCACAGACACCGTTGAGACCGGACGTTCATTCGGATAGTGGCGGACGGGGTGCTGGTGACCGCACGCGTCGCGGGCCAGGCGTCACGCGGGAATTCCGACTGTGGCAGTTCTTTGTCTTTTCAAAGATATGGTCCGCCCTTCGGCTTGGTGCCCATCTTCAAGAAGCCTGTCCCGGGTGCCAATTGTACTTTGGTACAAGGATGCAGCCGGCCCGGCGTGTCGGGCGCGACGGCCCGCCGCCGATCACCCTGCGGTCTCATAAATTTCTTCCAAAACAATTCATTGTCATACTCCGGCCGGGAACGGAAGGGGCGCATCCGGCCATTGTCGGCCTAAGCCTCTCAGGCACTAGCCGTCGGCGCCAGGATCGACTATCGTCAAGGTCGAGGAAACGCCGACTGATAATCGCCCGCAAACGAGGCGACGCATGCCGCAAATAATCATTGCCGACGACCACCCCATGGTGCGGGGCGCCCTGGCGCTCGCCGTGGAATCCGCTTTTGATCAGCCTGAAATCCTGGAATGCGCCCATCTCGGGGCCGTGACGCAGTTGCTGGAGTCCATCGGCGCCGCCGATCTCCTGCTGCTGGACCTGCGCATGCCCGGCGTGGACGGTTTTGAAGGTCTGGTGCGCATCCGCAGCCAGTTCCCCGCCACCCCGGTGGTGGTGATCTCCGCCTTGGAGGATCCGCGCCTGGTGCGGGAGGCACTGGCCTTGGGCGCCATGGGCTTCATCCCCAAATCCACCCCCCGGGCGGAGATCGTGGCGGCCTTGGCCCTGGTGGCCGGCGGCGGCACCTATCGCCCCGACGACCTGGTCTCGGCGGCCCCGCCGCCCGATGCCAAGGGCCAGGCGACGGACGACGATTTCCTGCAACGGATCCTGACCCTGACGCCGCAGCAGCGCCGCGTACTGCAGCTGCTGGGCACCGGCAAGCTGAACAAGGAAATCGCCTATGACCTGGACATCGCCGAAACCACGGTGAAGGCCCACGTCTCCAGCATCCTGCACAAGCTGCGCGTCTACAGCCGCACCCAGGCCGTGGTCATGGCGGGCCGCCTGCATCTGGACAGCTTCGCCGACGTGGCCGAAGGCTGATCGGACCCCGCGAGGCCATGATCAGCCGGGTGGGTGCGACACCCCGCGCACGTCCGGGGAAGCCCCGTCGCGGGCACGATAGTGGGCCAGCAGGCGGGGGCACAGCGCTTCCAGCCGGGTGTCGGTCTCGGCGCTCCGCGGTTTGTCGCGGTGCACGTCAGTGACACCGCCGCCGCGGGCGTTGCCGAACACCACCCCCATGGTTTCCTGCAGGGCCGGTTCCGCCGCCCATAAGGTGCCCAGCAGCTCGTTATAGCCCCGCCGATAGATGTAATGCTCGTCGGTCAGCGGCCACCCCAGGCCCGCCATCGCGGTGAACACCGACGGGTCGCGGGCCAGGAAGTCCTCGTAATGCACCACGGCGTCGAACCGCTGGTGCCGTTCGGCGAACAGCTGGTCCAGGATCAGGAACTTCTCATCCATCAGGCCCGAATGATGGCGATAATCCTTGGTCTTCAGGCTTTCGTAGTTATCGCGGGGGTCGCGCAGCAGCAGCAGCACCTTGTCAGGGCGGAACCGCTCGACATGCACGGCCAGGGGATAGGCTGTGGTCACCACCACCTTGGCCACGAAATCGGCGCTGGTGGTGACGCGGGGGGCGGCAAAGTTATTGGGGATGTCGACCAGCGCCAAGCATCCCGGCCGCTCCGCCAGCGCCCGGGCGAAGGCCGTGGCGCCGGCCGACTGCATACCGTGGATCAGCAGGCGCATGGTGCCGCCTCCTTGGGCGCCGCGCCGGGGCCCGCCGGGGCGCTGGTCGGGTCGGACTCGGGAAACGTCATCCAATCCTCCGTCAGCTCGGCGGTGATGAAGACATAGCGGCGGGTGTGCGGCGTCGGATGGCGCGGGCTCACCCCGTGCAGGGCGTTCACGTTCTGCGGGAAGATCACCATCCGGTTGGCGGCGTAGGGGATGGTGGCCACACGGTCCACCGTGTCCGGCGGCACTTCATATGACGAGACGGGGCCCGCCGGCCCGCTTCGCCAGCGGAACAGTTCCAGATCGCCGCCCACGGCGTCGTCGTCCGGTGCCCGCAGGTAGAACAGGCAGGAGAACAGGCGGTTCGGCGTGTCCAGGTGGGCCCCACGGGAGGAGGAGGGTCGATCGCGCACGGCGCTGTTGATCTCCAGCCGCGCGTCCTGGTGGATGCGGTAGGGCCCGGGGTTGCTGAGGCTCAGCCGGCCGGTGCTGTGGTTGGTCAGGCTGCCGTCCAGGACCGCCAGCATCGCCGGGTCCCAATGGCCCGCGAACAGGGCCGCCACTTCGGCCAGGAACGTCGGTCCGCTGTGCAGGGCCAGGAACTCCTTCCAGCACTCCGGCAGATCCGGGGCCTCCATCAGCAGCTGGGCCGGCAGGGCGAAGCGACGGTTGTTGGGCACGCGTTCCGGCGGGCAGTCCCACGCCAGGCGCTGGAAACTGGGGAAGCTGGCGCTCAAGGCCTCATACAGCTCCGGCTCCACGGGCAGGTCGGCCACGATGTGGGGGAAGGGATCGGTGCGGATGTCCGCAGCGGTCAGGCCGGCCAGGAGAGTGCGCATGCGGAGACCTTGATGGGAGGCTTGTTTCAGTCCACGGGGATATCGCCGGTTGTGGCGGGGTGTCAACGCGCCCGATCATGGACAGGCGACAGCGGCCGCAGGCCCGACTCACCCCAGCATGCTGGACAGCAGGGCCCGCAGCTGGGCCGGGTTCAGAGGTTTCTTCAGCATCCAGTAATGATGCTGCTTCACCAGCGCCTCGACCTCGGGTGTGTGGTCGGCGGTGACGATGATGCCCGGCGGGGCGTCGCCGCCGCTGGTGGCGATCGCTTGGCGCAGGCGGCTGACCTCCTCGGGGCCCGTGTGGCCCTCACTGAGGTGGAAATCGGCGATCAGGGCGTCCGGTGGGCGGGGCAGACGGGCCAGCACCTCCAGCGCCTCTTCGCCCGTGGAGGCCACCACCGCTTCACAGCCCCAGGCGGACAGCAGGGCCTGCATGCCCATCAGGGCGCTGGGCTCGTCATCCAGCACCAGCACCAGGGCGTCGTCCAGGGGGCGGCTGCCGCCGTCACCCACCAGCCGCCGGGGGGCGGCCGAGGCCGTCATGGCGCCCAGGGGCACCGCCACCGAGAAGACGGAGCCCCGCCCCACCACCGAGCGGGTTTCCACCGTGACGTCCAGCACCTTGGCCACGCGGCGCACGATGGCCAGGCCCAGGCCCATGCCGCGGCCGGCGGCCCGTGTGCGGCCCTCGCGTCCACCGCCCAGGGGGTTGCCCAACATGGGGCCGCGGTGCAGCTGATGGAATTCCTTGAAGATTTCCTCCAGCTGGTCGGTTGGGATGCCGGGGCCGCTGTCCCACACCTCGATGCGCAGGAAATCACCCCGCCGGCGGCAGCCCAGCAGCACGCCGCCGTGTTGGGTGTAGCGGATGGCGTTGGACAGGAAATTCTGCACGATGCTGCGCAGCAGGCGGATATCGCTGCGCACCACCGCGCGTGACGGGGCGTAGCGCATGGCCAGCCCCTGTTCATGGGCCAGCACCTGATGCTCGGTGGACAAAGGACCCAGCAGGCTGCCGATGGGGAAGTCCACGATCTCGGGCGAGACGGCGCCGGCATCCAGCTTCGAAATATCCAGCAGGGCGTCCAACAGCCCCTCCACCGCGCCCAGCGACACGTCGATGTTGTCGATCAGCGAGCGGTTCTTGCGCGTGTGTTCCAGCTCCGCCAGCGCCGAGACGAACAGGCGGGCCGAATTCAGGGGCTGCAGCAGGTCATGGCTGGCGGCCGCCAGGAACTTGGTCTTGGACAGGTTGGCCTGCTCGGCCTCTACCTTGGCGGATTGCAGGGCGCGCTCCACCTCCCGCCGCTCGGCGATCTCCTGCTGCAATTGGCCGTTCAGGGCGGTCAAGGCGGCGGTACGCTCGGTCACCCTGCGTTCCAGGGTCTCGTTCGCCTCCTTGATGGCGGCGTCGGCCCGGCGCCGTTCCGTCACGTCCTGCATCAGGGTGAACAACCCGAGGATGACCCGGTTCTGGTCGCCCTGGGGCAGCCCGATATGCGGCACGAACGTCACTTGGGCGTAGCGGGGCTGCTCGTCCGGGTCGCTGGCGCCGGTGGGGGGCAGCTCCACCTCGAAGGCCACGGTCTGGCCGGCCAGGGCCTGGCGGATATAGGCCCGGCAGCGGTCATAGAACGCGGGCGCCAGCACGGCACGCATGCGTCGCCCCAGGATGGCCGTTTCCGCCCGTCCCAGCCATTGACGGTAGGGGGCGTTGACGAACTGGTAGCGCTCTTCCGCGTCGGCATAGGCGATCAGGGCGGGCATGGCGTCCGTCACCAGGCGGATGCGCCGTTCGCTGTCGCGCAGCGCCTCCTCATTGCGCTTGCGCTCCGTGATGTCGGTGAAGGTCAGGACGAAGCCACCGTCCGGCATGGGGTTGCGTTCGATGTCCAGCACCCGGCCGTTGAACCAGGTCTGCTCCAGCCTCAGCGGCAGGGGATTGATCTGCGGGTCGAGGAAGCGGGGCTCGCTGATGCCATGGGGCTGCAGCCCGTCGTTGAAGCGCTGGAAGTCCGCGAACACCGCGCCCCGGCGCACGCAGCGTGTCGACAGATCCAGCAGGCGCACGAACTCGTTGTTCCAGGCCACCAGCGCCAACTGCGCGTCATACACCGCGACCCCCTGGAAGATGTTGTCCAGCGTCGCCTGCAGCAGCGTGGTCTTCTTGGCCAGGGCCGCCTTCCACTGCTGCGTTTCCCGCCGCTTCAAGGCGGTGATGTCGGTGTAGATCGCCACCACGCCGCCGTCGTTGGTGCGCTTCTCGTTGATCTGCATCCAGCGACCGTCGCTCAGCGCGTGGGCGGTGGGGCCCTGGCACTCGGCGTGCTGGCGCAGGCGGCGGCGCACCCAGCCGTCCGGATCGCGGTAGGCGTCAATGACGCTCTTGCGTTGGACGGCCAGGTGGACCATGTCGCTGAAGGACATGCCGGGGTGGACGTCGCCCGCCATGCCGGGCCAGAAGCTCAGGTAATCCTGGTTGAACAGCACCAGCCGGTCGGCGGCGTCGAACAGGGCGAAGCCGCCGCTGACCGCCTCGATGGCCGTGAACAGCCGCAGGCGGGCGGTTTCCGCCTGCTCCCGCGCCTTGGCGGCCTCGTGGTAGGACCGCTCAAGGTCGACCAGCGCCTCTTCCAGCGACTGGGTGCGCGAGCGCACCTGCGCCTCCAGCGAGATGGCCGTCTGGAACAGGGAAAAGGCGGAGCCCTGGCCGTCGATGTGCCGCTCCACCCTGTCCATCAGCGACTGGTTGATACGGGTCAGCTTGGCGACCCGCTGCTCCAGCTCCGCGATGCGCTGGGCGGGGTCTTCCCCGTTCGCGGGTTCACCCGCCAGGGGGCTCTCTGGGGGAAGGGACGGGGCAATCGCCTTGGGCGCGATCATGCCGCACCGATGGCGACGCCTGTGAATGTCTGGTTGACGTGCATGGACATGTACTGTTCGCCATAGGTGCAAAAGCCGGTGACGCGATGCGCCATGAACAGGTCCGACACGGCGGCCTTAAGGTTGCGTTGTTCGGTTTCCAGATCCCGCAGCACGCAGTCGAATCCCACGATGGCTTCCGGACGTCCGCCGACCTCCCGCTCCAGGCGGCGGAACAGTTCATGCAGATTTTCCACGATATCGATGCCGCGCGCCACCGTCAGCACCAGCCCCTCGTCAATGGCGCAATGAAAGGTCAGGCTGTTGTCCGGGTTGACCTTCTGGATGGCGCGCACATGGTATTGTCCGCCCACCCGCACCACCACCGGATGGGCGGCGAAGATCTTGGGGCTCAGCGGCTCGTTCGACAGGCCCACCAGGCGGGCGTATTCCAGGGCCGCGGGTTCCGCGTTGATCTCGAACACCCGGCGCGACTCCAGGTCGGCGCCGGTCACCACCATCTTGTGCGCCGTGGGCACGAAATGCTCCGTCTTGAAGACGGAGAAGCGCCGGCGGGTGGTCACCAGCAGCAGGATGGCGGCATCCCGGACGAAGCGGCCTTCATGAAGGACGAAGGTGGCCTTGAAGTCCAGCCCATCGCCGGCCGAACCGCCGATCAGCGGCAGGCCCGCCAGCGCGTTGCCGATGGCGCTGACCAACCGCTCCTCCCGCGTCGACAGACCGTCCACCAGCAGCAGGCCGAATCCCGCGCGGCCCTGGGCCTGGGCATGGCGGTGGGCCACCAACTGGTGGGTGCGCTCGATGGTGTCGGCGATCTGGAATTGGCTCAGACCTTCGAATAGGGCCGAATGCACCGTGAAGTCTTCCGCCGGGAAGCTGATGCCGCTCAGGCCGCCGCTGATGTAGCCGAAGGGCGTGATCTCGCCGGCGGTGGTGCAGCCGAACACCGGCGTGGATCCGAAGGCCTCGGCCAGGGCCGCCAGCATTTCCGCCCGGTCATAGGCGGGGGAAAGGAACACCAGGACGAAGGCGGCGTCACCGCCACCGATCTGCTGGCGCAACTCCGCCACCGCCGCCCGGGCGTCGGTCTTGTCCGATCCGCCCCGGCGCAGTGGCACGCCGGCGCCCCCCCCACCCCGCGTGGTCGGCTGCGGGCGCGGGGCGGCCGGAGACACAGGGGGGAAGGGGTGTGGCGGAAGGGATGTGGTAACGGTCGCGGTCATCGCGGATCCGTTGGTTGGTGGGACGGTTTCCGGGAAGAAGGCCGGATCGGACATGACGCCAATGCCATCGGGGGGGCGGGTGGGAACACGGTTGGGCCCGCGGTTTCGGGAGGGGCCGCTGTCGCCAGGCTTGGTCTTCATGGGTCCATCCGGGTGCCGTCCGGCGGCCGTGTCATCGAACCGCGCGCGAACCGCGCCCATGATTGCATAGGCTTGCATAGCCTGCGCAAGGGGCAGGAAGCCCGCAACGGTTCTTTAGTTCTATTGCGCGACCAAGGCAAACGACTTCAAGTGTGACATTAAGGCGGGGCCCAGAAAGACCCCGCCAACCAGCAGGGAAATGATCGGCGCGCGGGAACTTCCGCCGACAGGCGCTTTATTTATGTAAATTCAGCGCTTACGCCCTGCAGATATAAGCCGGGAGGAAACAAGAATGAAATCCATGCGGATGGCATTGTTTCTGGGCGTGACAGCGATCAGCGGGCTGGCCTGCTTGCCAGGGTCGATCGCGAAAGCGGATACAACGGATGACTTGTTGGCCAAACTACTGGCCAAGGGCATCTTGTCCCAGCAGGAATACGACCAATTAAAGCAGCGCAAGGCGGTGGAAACGCCGCCGCCACCTTCGCCAGCGGCCACGGCCGCCGCCAGCGCCGCCGCCGTGGCAGCGACCCCGGCGCCCGACCCCTTCGCCGTGCGCATGACGGAAAAGGGCATCGGCATGAAGGTCGGCCCCGTCGACGTCACCCTGTCGGGGGAGATCAATGGCTTCTACGTCCACGACAGTCCTGACAGCGTGGCGCCCAACCATGTGGTCGCCGGCGGTCTGGCGGCGGTGGGCAGCAGCGACAACTCCTCCATTCGCAACGGCCTGCTGCCGGGCAACTTCGCCATTGAGTTCAAGACCCAGCAGGAGGGCTTCGATATCGTCGCCCACTTTGGCATGTATCCCGGCCTGAACAGCGTCTCGGGGTCGGGCGGCGCCAATTCCGCCGGTGCTTCCCGGGCGCTGGCCACGTCCGGCCTCGATTTCCGCCAGCAATACCTGACGGTGGGGACACCCGCCATGGGTACGGTCAAGGTCGGTCGTGACATCGGCCTGTTCGGCCAACAGGCCATCCTGGACGACTTCACGCTATTCGGCGTGGGATCCACCGGTGGCAACGTCGCCCCCTCCAACACGTCGTTGGGGCGCATCGGTCTGGGCTATGTCTATACCGACTTCATGCCCCAGATCACCTACACCACGCCCAAGTTCGGCGGCCTGACGGGCTCCGTCGGCATCTTCCAGCCGTTGGACGCCTTCAACTTCTCGGGCCTGTCCGGTACCCTGTCCGCCCATGACGAGCCGCAAATCCAGGCGGGCCTGAACTACGAACTGCCGGCTGACGCCAGCAGCCTGGTCAAGGCCCAGCTGTGGACCAACGTCGTCACCCAGAGCCTGAAAAGCGTCTCGGCGAGCGAGGCCCTGGCCCAGGGGCACAGCGTGCGGGGGACCGGCTGGGACTTCGGCGCCAAGGTCGATATCGCCGATGCCCAGTTGGTGGCCTATGGCTACACCGGCGACGGGCTGGGCACCACCGGCCTGTTCTTCGACAGCGTCAGCACCGCGGGCAAGGCCCGTAGTTCCGACGGCTACTATTTCCAGGGCAGCTACACCTTCTTCAAGCGCTTCACCCTGTCGGGCAGCTACGGTTTGAGCCGCCTGGGCCTGGCGTCGGGTGAGGTGAACCCCCTGTTGGTGAAGACCAACGAGTCCTGGGCCGCCGGCTGCAAGTACAAGCTCACCAGTTGGGTTAACCTGATCTGTGAGTACGCGCACACGACGGCGACCGCCCACGGCGGCAACAAGGCGCAAGAGGATACCATCGCGGCTGGCGCCATTGCCTTCTTCTGAGGGCTTCGCCATGTGTCCCCGGAGGCCCCTTGCGGGGCTGAAGGGGATCCCGCGCGGGTCCGTTCGGTGCCCGGCGTTCAAGAAAACGCCGCCGAAAAGTGGGATTGCTTGACGTAAAGGCAAATTAGAATTATTTTAAATATAGGAACGGACATAGGTCCGTTCCTCAAATCCGGAGGAAATGCGATGACCTGGAAGACTCCGAAGATCGTTGAAATCGCGCTGGGCATGGAAATCAATTGCTACGCCTGCGCTGACGTCAAATAAATCCATCAACGACTTGGGGCCGTCGCGGGTCGTCCGGTCATTCCCGCCAGCCCGCGGCGGCCCTTTCGTGCTTTGGCTTCGCCTAAGGACCCATGCATATCCTTGTTCTCGGCGCGGCGGCCGGTGGCGGGTTCCCCCAGTGGAACTCGTACGCTGAGGCTTGCCGGCGGGCGCGGGCCGGTGATCCGGCGGCGCGGTCCCGCACCCAGGCTTCGCTGGCGGTCAGCCACGACGGTCGACGCTGGTTTCTGCTGAACGCGTCGCCCGACCTGCGCCAGCAGATCGCTGCCACCCCGGCCCTGCACCCCGACCATGGTCCGCGCTCCACCCCCATCGCCGGCGTCGTGCTGAGCGGCGGCGACGTTGACGTCATCGCGGGCCTGCTGAACCTGCGCGAACGCCAGCCCTTCACCCTGCACGGCACGGCGCGTACCCTGGGCATCCTGGACGCCAACCCGATTTTCGAGGTTCTGGCCCGCGACGTGGTGCTCCGCAACACCTTGCCGTTGGGGCAGCGTGTGCCGCTGACCGGTGGCGGCTTCGCCGGTGGCGACAGCGGCCTCTGGATCGAACTGTTTCCCGTTCCCGGCAAGGTGCCCCTGTACCTGGAAGGGAAGGATGGGCCGCCACCGATCGTCGAGGGGGAGGATACGGTGGGCGTGGCCGTGGATGATGGCGAGCGTCGCTTCTTCTTCATCCCCGGCTGTGCCGCCATGACCCCCGGCCTGGCTCAGCGCCTGCGCGGCGCGGACCTGGTGTTCTTCGACGGCACACTTTATACCGATAGCGAAATGATCCAGGCGGGCCTTGGGACAAAGACTGGGTTACGAATGGGGCACATGAGCGTGGACGCCACGCTGGCCGCCTTCGCCGACCTGGACGTGCGCCGCCGGGTCTTCATCCATATCAACAATTCCAACCCCATCCTCATGGACGACAGCCCGCAGCGCCGGGTGGTGGACCAGGCGGGATGGGAGGTGGCCTTCGACGGAATGGAAATCGTCTTATGACCGCACTGCCGCAGGATCGCGTCCTATCGCCGGAAGAACTGGAGGCCGCCTTGCGGGCCGTGGGGGCGGAGCGCTACCACAACCTGCATCCCTTCCATAAGCTGCTGCACAGCGGCGCGCTGGATCGTGGCCAGGTCCAGGCCTGGGCGCTGAACCGGTATTATTATCAGAGCCGTATCCCGGCCAAGGACGCGGTGCTGCTGTCCCGCCTGCCCACGCCCGACCTGCGTCGCCTATGGCGCAGCCGGCTGGAGGACCACGACGGCTTCCCCGGTGCTGAAGGCCCCACGAATGGCGGTATCGAGCGCTGGCTGCGGCTGGCCACCGGCGTAGGCCTGGACCGCGATTATGTCCAATCCACCACCGGCATCCTGCCGGCCACCCGCTTTGCCGTCGACGCCTACGTTTCCCTGGTGCGCGACCGCAGCGTGCTGGAGGGGGTGGCGTCCTCCCTGACTGAGATGTTCTCGCCCACCATCATCGCCGAACGTGTGTCCGGCATGTTGGCCAACTACGATTTCATCACCCAGGAGACACTGGCCTATTTCACCCCACGCCTGACCCAGGCGCCGCGGGACGTGGACTTCGCCCTGGCTTATGTCAAGGAACACGCCCGCACGGCGGAGCAGCAGCGGGCCGCCATCGCGGCGCTGACGGAGAAGTGCAACATCCTGTGGGCGCAGCTGGACGCCCTGCACTTCGCCTATGTCGAGCCCGGCTACATTCCGCCCGGCGCTTTTGTCCCGGAAGGACGGTCCCGATGACGGCGGACCCCCGCACAGTGGACCAGGCGGGGGAGGCGGCGGTGCCGCGCTTTGCCCGCGGGGTGAAGTTCCGCTTCGATGAAACCCGGAAAAGCTGGATGGTCCTGGCACCGGAGCGGCTTTTCCTGCCCGATGAGGCGGCGACCGAGATCCTGAAGCTGGTGGACGGCCAACGCACACTGGGTGCCATCGTCGATGATCTGGCCACGCGCTTCGACGTCCCCCGGGGCGAGATGGCGGGCGATGTGCGCGGCATGCTGCGGGACTTGGCGGAAAAAGGCGTAGTCCTGCTATGACCGGCCCCTCCTCCCACGCCCATGCGGTGGAAGCCCCCATGGGGCTGCTGGCGGAACTGACCCACCGCTGCCCCTTGCGCTGCCCCTATTGCTCCAACCCGGTGGAATTGCAGCGGGCGGGGGAGGAGATGGACACCGCCACCTGGAAGCGCCTGCTGGGCGAGGCGGCGGCGCTGGGTGTCCTGCAGGTCCATTTCTCCGGCGGGGAGCCCACCGCCCGCAAGGACCTGCCGGAGCTGGTGCGCCACGCGGCGTCCCTCGGCCTCTACACCAATCTCATCACCTCCGGCGTACTGCTGGATGGGCCGTCGTTGGCCCTGCTGGCCGATGCGGGCCTGGACCATGTGCAGCTGAGCTTCCAGGATGTGGAGGTGGAAAGCGCGGAGCGGATCGGCGGCATGCCGGGGGCCCAGGCGCGCAAGCTGGCGCTGGCCCGGCTGGTGACGGATGCCGGCTTGCCGCTGACCCTCAACTTCGTCGTCCACCGCCAGAACCTGGACCGCCTGCCGCGGATGATCGCGCTGGGGTTGGAGCTGAGCGCCGCCCGCATCGAGGTCGCCCATGTCCAGTACTATGGCTGGAGCCTGATGAACCGCGACGCCCTGCTGCCCAGCCGGCAGCAGCTGGAGCGGGCGACGGCCGAGGTCGACGCCGCCCGGCTGCGGCTGAAGGGCCGCATGGTCATCGACTACGTGCCGCCCGACTACTACGCCGCCCGGCCCAAGGCCTGCATGGGCGGTTGGGCCCGGCGCTTCATGAACATCTCGCCCGGCGGCTTGGCCCTGCCCTGTCACGCGGCGGAGACGCTGCCCGGCTTCGACTGGCCGTCGGTCGCCACGGGCTCGCTGGCGGCCGCCTGGTATGACAGCGAGGCCTTCAACCGCTATCGCGGCACCGCCTGGATGCCGGAACCCTGCCAGGGCTGTGAGCGCAAGGAGATCGATTGGGGCGGTTGCCGCTGCCAGGCCTTCGCCCTGACCGGCGATGCCGGCCGCACCGATCCGGCCTGTGCCCTGTCACCCGACCACGGGATCATGCTGGCGGCGATCGAGGCGCGCGGCGAGGCCCCGCCAGACTTCATCTATCGCCAATACGGGCCGCCGCCCGGGATCAAGCAATCGGCGGCCAAGGCGCCGGTGGGGGAGGCATGGCCCGCCGAACCCTGATCCGGGGCCTGTGCCTGGCGTTGATGCTGGCGTGCCTGGGGCCGGCGGCCCGTTCACGCGCCGCGCCGGGCACGGGTGCTGACGGCGGCGACTATGTGCGGATGGTGGCGCCGGGTGTGTATGTGCGCCCGGGCCTGGTCCAGGATGCGACGGCGGCAAACCGGGACGCCATTGCCAACATCGGCTTCATTGTCGGCCGGGACGCCGTGGCGGTCATCGATCCCGGCGGCAGTGCGGCCGATGGGGCCCAGCTGCGCGCGGTCATCCGGTCCTACAGCCCGCTGCCCATCCGCTATCTCATCTACACCCATGTCCATCCCGACCATGTCCTGGGGGCCGTCGCCTTCGCCCAGGACCACCCGGTTGTCGTGGCCCATGCCCGCTTCGCCGCCGCCTGGGGCGAACGGGGCGCCTTTTACCGGCAGGGGCTGGCCCGCATCCTAGGGGGCGATGCCGCCCGGGCCGGGGATGCGCTACCCCCCACCCAGGCGGTCGGCGACGCGACGGATGTCGACCTGGGTGGTCGCGTCCTGCACCTTCTGGCCTGTGGCGCCGCCCATACCGACAGCGACCTGGCCATCTATGACGACCAGACGCGCACCCTGTGGGCCGGTGACCTGCTGTTCCAGGATCATGTCCCCGTTTTGGACGGCAGCCTCTCGGGCTGGCTGAAGACGCTGGCCCAGCTGAAGGCCCTGCCGGCGGTGCGGGCGGTGCCCGGCCATGGGCCGGTCCAGGTGCCCTGGCCGGCCGGGGTGGCGGATGAGGAACGCTATCTCACCACCCTGGCGCGGGACGCGCACGCCCTGCTGGCCCGGGGCGGAGACATCGACGGTGCGGCCGCCATCATTGGACAGTCGGAAAAGGGCCGTTGGCGGCTGTTCGACGCCTACAACGGCCGCAACGCCATCACCGCCTTCAAACAGCTGGAATGGGAGGATACGCCATGAGGTGCCGCCTGCGTGCCCTGGCCGTGCTGGCCGCCCTGGTCGTCGCCTCATTGGACTTGCCGCGATCGGCGTGGGCCGAAGACCCGGCGGCGGATGCCGCCCGCTGGCAGGATTTGCGCCAGATGCTGTTCGCCGGCCACAGTCTGACACCGGCCAAGGGCCAGATCGCGCTGGAGGCGCCGGACAGGGCCATGGATGCCGCCTTGGTGCCGGTGACCCTGACGCTGGACGCCACGCTGCCGCTGAAGGCCGTCTATCTGGTGGTGGACAACAACCCATCGCCCCTGGTCGGCACGTTCCGCTTCGGGCCGGCCGCCGTGCCGGTGCAGCTGAAGACCCGCATCCGGGTGGACGCCTATACCCATATGCATGCCGTGGCGGAGACGGCCGACGGTCGTTGGTTCGTGGTGGAGCGCTATATCAAGGCCGCCGGCGGCTGCTCCGCCCCCGCCACCAAGGACGCCCAGCTGGCCTTGGAGCGGTTGGGCCAGATGCGGCTGAAGACGGTGGCGGAAGGGCCGGCCGGGGCGCCTTCCGGTGCCATCACCGCCCAGCTGTTGATCAGCCATCCGAACTATAATGGCATGCAGATGGACCAGGTAACGCGCACCTACACGCCCGCCCGTTTCATCCGCGATGTCACGATCAGCAGCGGCGGCGCCTTGGTCCTCCAGCTTGAGGCCGACATTTCATTGAGCGAGGATCCGGCGCTAACCTTCACATACCATCCCCAAGGTCCTTTGGCTGTCACCGTGCGGGATAGTACCGACGCCACCTTCAGCCATACCTTCCAGGGGGATGGCCCAGACGGTCGATAGAAGGCTGACCGCCTGGGGGCTTCAGTCCTGGATCCAGCGGGTCATCCGTGGGAAGGGGGGCAGGCCGTTGTCGCCCATGAACGAGAAAAGGCCGGCGAAGCCGGTCATCCCCACCCTGGCCAGGGCCGCGGGGCCATGGTGGGTTCCGGCCTCAAGCCAGCGCTGCATGGGGTGGATACCCTCATACGCGGCGACGTGGTAGGAGCCGGGGAAGAAGACGCACCCCAGCGGCACCCCCAAATGCAAGGCAGCGGCGAAGGACCAGGCTTGGGCCATGAACTCCCCCTGCTTCAGAGGCATGGCTAGGACAGGGTCCTCGGGGGCGTCGGACCCGGCATCCGCCGTGATGGCGGCGTGGGTGTCGGCGTGTAGGTCGGTTCCCAAGTGGGGCCAAAGGCGCCGGGGCACGATGGCGACATGCCCCGCCTCATGCAGCAGGTCGCCCGATCCCACCAGCGTCTCGGGGTCGACATGGATGGTGCCGGCATGGATGTTAATGCCCGGCAGGAAGCCGCCCTCCGCCCCGGGGCCGAACACCACGTCGAGGCCGATCTCACGCAGGAAGGCGACAATGGGCGCCAGCGCCTCGGGATGATACATCGACTTCTCACGCCCTAATGCGAAACGCCACCAGTGTCGCGCAAGCGAGGGGCGTCATGCAAGCTGGACGGGTGGTGCGACGCGGCCCCGTCGCGCGGGTCAGGTGCAGCGCAGGTTCACCTCCGCCTGGGCGCGGCGCAGTTTTTCCACCTCGTCCTTGGCGATGGGGGTGTCGCGGAACATGGCGCCACGGTCGCCCAGGCCGCCCTGCTGCATGCGCAGGATGGTGTCGGCCTTTTCATAGTCGTCATAGGGCATCATGTCGGCGATGGTGTCGATGCCGCAGGCGCATTTGCCCAACAGTTCATGCTTGAAGCCGTTCGATGCCAGGCAGCCGATGACGTAATCCGCCCGCACGGCGGTGGGGTAGTCGTAGCGGGGGTGGTGATCCACACCCGCCTTCGGCGCCGCGTGGGCCGAAAGCGCCAGACCGGCCCAGGCCAATACCGGCAGCAAGCCCCGCATGGGGATGCGCGCCATGGAATCCTCCCTTTCTTGTTCTGCGTTCCCAAGGTAACGCAGGCATCGGGCGGCCACCATGACCGATTGGTAGTAGGAATGGAAAACGGGGGCCGCGACGGGCCCCCGTTTTCCATCGCCGGATTTCGGCGCGTGCTTAGACCCGCAGGCCGAAGCGCAGCAGGCCGACCTGCTGGCTGAAGGCGTTGTTCTCCGTTGAGGAGTAGCGGCGGCGATAGCCGATTTCCGCGCCGATGTAGTATTCGGGAGCCAGCGACCAGATGGCGCGCAGACGATTGTCGTACGACCAGTCCTGGCGCCCCGAGCCCTCGAAGTTGTCATTATAGACGTAGGAGCTGAACGTCAGCACGACGTTGCGCTGCAGCTCACGGCGGATGAGGATGCCACCGCCCGAATGGACGATCTGGGACGAGCGGCTGAGCGTCGTCTCCTGCAGGCCCCGCTCGAGGGAGGGGACCACCACGGTCATGCGGTCGGGCGTCCAGTTGAACGCGACCTTGACAGCCAGACCGCTGGGGTCGCGGTAGCGGGGATCGTCCACGTTCTGGTGCAGATAGCCGATCAGGAAGTCGCCGCGAATCAGTTGGGTCAGGTCCACGCCCACACCGGTTTCAACCCGGTATCCCTGGCTGGAGCGTTGGAACCCGTCGCTGTCGACCTTGTCGTCGTACATCACCTTGTTGAACGAGGCCTGCCCCACGGCGGCATAGCCGGGGTAGAGCTCATAGGCTGCGCGCCCGGTGGCGGCGAAGTCATAGCGGTCGCGGTCGCCTTCCTGGATATAGGTGCCATCGCCGCGCGGCACGTCGCGGAAGTCGTGGCGCCCGCCCGCCAGGCTGCCCGTCAGGGTGAAACGGCCCATCTGCTGCTGCAGCGCCGCCTGGGCGCCCACGTTGCGGGTCCGGGTCGGCTCCAGGCCGCTCTGGTCATCCGGGCTGCCGCGGTCCTCATAGGCCTGGTTAACGTCCACGCTGCCGCTCACCTGGGTGTCGCGGCTGAAGTGGTACAGGCCATCGGAATGCAGCGTGCCGTCCAGATGGCTGTCGTGCGTGAAGGTCTTGTAGTACGACTGTTCCAGCCGGCCCAGGAAGTTCAACTGATCATCCGCGAACTGGGAGCGCGCCCAGATTTCGGGCGAGATGCGGGTGATGAAATCGCTCTTGGTGTTCTGCTGGGTGGCGTAGACGTTGCTGTTGTAGGTCTCGGAGACGTCCACCAGCGGAAAAAGGATGTAATTGCCGACGGCGATGCCCTTCGGCTGATAGGCGGCGTTCACGCGCTGCGGATCGTTCACCCCGGCGTCGTCCGTCAGCGCCCCCTGCTCGGTGACGACGTTCGAGCTTTCAGCACCCCGGCGCAGGTCGTTCGTGGCCGACTGGGCGCTTGCCGTCAGGGGCAACAACAAAGTTGTCAAGCAGCTGGCGGCCAGACAAGACGCCCTCATGTGACGAGAAGTGACAAACAATGTAAGCCGATTGCCGGTATCCAGCTCAGGCATTGCAGCAACCTATATTATCCAGTCCCAGAATGAACTGAACCTATCAGGATTGATGCTGTTGTCCAGGCGCAGTTCGCAAAATGTGGCGCAACGGTGGCGGCTGTGACCTAAATGCCGCCGGAGCTTGTGGCGCTCCGGCCCAGGTTCGGGGCTGTCATCCGGCCGAAAAATGGTAGCATCGCCCCACATTCGGTCGGTGGTCCGATGCGGGCGATCTATGCTTGAGGATATTTGGGGGTTATGGCACGGCGTTTTCATTTCTGGTGTCTTATGGCCGTTGTTGGGCTCGCGCCTGCGCCCTTGGGATCGAATCGTCCCCTGGCGTGGACCATTCTGGCGCTGGCGGTCGGTCTGCTCTGCGCGACCTGGCCGCTGGTGATTCGGCGCGAACGCCGGCATCTGGCGCTGACGGTCCGCGCGCTGGCCATTCCTTTGGCCGCCTTCGGGGCGGCTGTGGCCTGGGCACTGGCGCAGACTATTCCGGGTGTCGGGCCGGCGGCGCCTGCGGTCTGGGCCGCGGCCGGGCAGGTTCTGGACCAGGCCGGCTTGTCCACCCCCGTATCCCCTAGCTTGTCCGTGGATCCCTATGCCACCAAGGTCGGCGTCATGCGGCTGCTGACGTATGGCGGCGTTTTCTGGCTCGCCGTCCAGCATGGGCGGCTGTCCCGCCGGCCCTTCAGGGTGGTGGAGGCGTTGTCCGTCATCGCCATCGTTTATGCCGGCTACGGCCTGCTGGAATATGCGTCCGGCACCGAAACCATCCTCAGCATGCCCAAATGGGCTTATATTGGCGAACTCACCAGCACCTTCGTGAACCGCAACAGCTACGCCACTTTCGCCGGCCTGGGCGTGCTGTGCTGCGTGGCGGCGGTCGCCCACCGGCTGGAGGATAGGCGGCCAGGTTTGGCGCCGCTGCTTCTCCATCTGCGCCGGCGCACGGCGTTGAAGGCCGTGGGTGCCATCATGGTGTTGATGGCGCTGTTTTGCACCGGCTCGCGGGCGGGCATCATCGCCTCGCTATTGGCGCTGGCGTCGCAGGGCCTGTTCCTCTGGATGCTCACGGGCCGGCTGGCCCCGCGCCGGGCGGCGGTCGTCCTGCTGGGCTGGGGCGGGTTGATCGGCGTGTCGGCCGCATGGCTGCTGATGATGTCGGACACCTTCGCCGCCAACGGATTCGACCGCGCGTTGGTGTATCGGCTGACCTGGTCGGCGGTGATGGAACGGCCGTGGCAGGGAATGGGGCTGGGCACCTTCTCGGCGGCTTTCGAGGCCTTGCGGACGCCGGTCCTGGTGCTGCCGTGGCGGGAGGCGCACGACACCTATCTTGAACTGATGTTCGAGCTTGGCATTCCCGCCGTCGCGGCCCTGCTGGCGGCCGTGGTCTGGGCGGCGGCCCATCTGGTCAGGGCCGTGTTGCGCCCGGGCGCCAACGGCGGCCTGGTGGCGCTGGCGCTGGCCGGCACGGTGCTGATGGCGACCCATTCCCTGGTGGATTTCAGCGCTCAGATGCCGGCCGTCACCATGTTCTGGCTGACCTTGCTGGGCAGTGGTGTGGCGCAAACCCGGGTGGGCCGGACGTCCACCGGTGCGCCCGCCGCGGGCGCCATTGAAAGTGTTCCCGCGTGACCATTTGGGCGGACGTTGTCCGCATGTCCACTGTTCAAATGAACTGAAATGGAATACACCTTCCCGGGATGCCGCAGGGAAGGCGGCGTGGGATATTCAACTTTGTTTGATCGCTGCGAGGGAGAGGCTGCCATGGCGACGTTCCGGGGATTGTTCTTGGCTGCCGCCACATGCGTTGCGGTTATCGGTGTCGTGCCGGCCGTGGCGGTCGCGCAGACCGCCACGTCTGGAATCACGGTGAATAACCTGCCCCCCGCCTTGCGGGCTGCCGTCCTTTCGGGGAACAGCAACGCGATCACGGCGGCCTTGAACACGTTGTCCGCCGGCAATCCGACCCAGGCCGCCGCCCTGGCCCTGCAGGTGGTGAGCGCGGCTGAAAAGCTGCTGGCCACCAACCCGCAAGCCGCCATCAGCGCCGCGGCTGCGGCGGTTCAGGCGGTGCAGGCCAGCGGCGTCTCCACCAACTCCCCCACCCAGACGTCCCAGGTCATCACCACGGCGTCGCGTATCATCATCAACCCGGCGGTGATCCAGGTGGCCCCGGCGCTGGTGGCGTCGGTGGCGACCAGCGTTGCCCAGGTGGCGTCCATCCCCGCGGTTTATCAGGTCTCGCCGGCGGCGGCCGTGCAGGCCATGGCCAACGCCTATTCGGCCGCGACGACACCCGCCGTCACGGCGGCCGCGCCCACCGTCACCTCCACCGTCGCCCAGGTGTTGACGACCGCCAGCCAGAACACCGCGTTGTCCAGCGCCAACGCGTCCAACACCGCGCAGGTGACGGCCATCCTCAACAACTCGTCCGTCGCCGTGGAGACGACCCAGCAGACGACCACCACCACGCAGACGGCGTCGGTCGAATCGGTCGCCGCTCAACCGTCGTTCACGGTCAGCCCCAACTGAGAGGCTGGTCGCCGGGGGGCCAGGCGCCGCCCCGGCCGTCATGAGGCTAACCTATGTGGCGTCGTTTCCAAGCGGCTTGGGTGGCGCGCCGCGCCGCAGTCGATTCGCGGGCCCCTGCACCGACCGGCGGGACGTCGCGGGCGCCGGAAGGCCAGATCCTGTACGCCATCGGCGACATCCATGGTGAGGTGGGCCTGCTCCGCAGCCTTCTGTCGGAAATCGTGACCGACTGGGCACTGCACGGACGTGCCGCCGGTGTGACCCCCATCCTGGTCTATATCGGCGACTATATCGACCGCGGGCCTGATAGCCGGGGGGTGATCGATCTGCTGCTGTCCAATCCGCTGCCGGAATTCAGAAGCCACTGGCTTCTGGGCAATCATGAGGCCGCGTTGCTGGATTTCCTGCAGGACCCGGTCGGTGGCGCGGCTTGGCTGGATTTCGGTGGCTTGGCGACCCTGCTCAGCTACGGCGTGCGGCCGCTTTTCAGCGGGTCCGCGGCGGAACGGGCGCGGGCGCTGCGCGACGACCTCGCCGCCCGCCTGCCGCCGGAGCATCTGGCCTTCCTGGGCAGCCTGGAACGCATGGTGGTGTACGGCGATTACGCCTTCGTCCACGCCGGTGTGCGGCCGGGGCGCGCCCTGGCCGACCAGGCCCTGGAAGACATGCTGTGGATTCGTGCCCCCTTCCTTGAAAGTCCCCGCCGGCATGAGAAAACGGTCGTCCACGGCCACACCATCGTGCCGGCGGTCGATCGGCGCCCGAACCGGATCGCCATCGATACGGGCGCCTATACTTCCGGCCTGCTGTCGGCCATCGCCCTCCAAGGGGGCGATGTGCGCGTCCTGACCGCCCGGCGGGCGGTGGGTGGTGCGAAGACGGCAGACGAATTGCCATCGGCCGTGATATGAGCATGGCCCCGGTTGCCCCATGAAAAAGACCATCGATCCCATGCGCTTCCGCCTTTCGACCCTTTGCCCGACCGTTCTTCTGATTTCGGCCCTCGCGCTCGCCGCCTGCAGCGGTTCCATTGGTTCCTTCCCATCGGAGAAGGCGCCGATGGTGATTGACAACCCTGCGGACGGCTATCTGCTGGAGCCCGGGAATCGCGTCCGCGTCACCGTGTTCAACGAACCCAACCTGACCGGTGAGTTCGGTGTCGATCCGGTGGGCAACATCTCTTTCCCGTTGATTGGCAATGTTCCTGCCAGTGGCGTTACCGGCAAGATTCTGGCGCGCCGGATCGAAGACAACCTGAAGCGCGAGAATTTCCTGCAGGAACCCAACGTCGCCGTCGAAGTGCTGACCTTCCGGCCCTTCTATGTGCTGGGCGAAGTGCGCCAGGGCGGGGAATTCCAATATTCAAGCGGCATGACGGTGCTGAGCGCCATCGCCCGCGCCGGCGGCTATGATTATCGCGCGGTGACGGGGGACGTGGTGCTGGTCCGCATCGTCAACGGCAAGCAGATGGAATACCAGGCCACCGAACGGACCCCGATCGCGCCTGGCGACATCATCAAGGTGCTGGAGCGGCGCTTCTAAACGCCCTAGGACGTTCATGCGCATCCTTGTCGTTCATTGCCGCTATCAACGCCGGGGCGGTGAGGATGTCGCCGTGGACCGGGAGATGGACGCGCTGGAGCGGCATGGCGCCACCGTTCTGCGCCATATCGCCGACAATGCGGCCATCGAAGGGGCAGGTTCGCTGAGGACCGCCGCCCGGGCCATCTGGTCCACTGACGCTTATCGCGACGTGCAGCGTGCCATCGCCGTTCATCGCCCGGACGTGGTGCACGTCCACAATACCTTCGCCTATCTGTCCCCCTCGGTGCTGGCCGCCGCCCACGCGACCGGCACGCCGGTGGTGCAGACACTGCACAACTATCGACTGGCATGTCCTGGCGGCCTGCTGACCCGGAATGGGGCGGCGTGCGAGGATTGTGTGGGGCGACAGGCGAAATGGCCGGCGCTCGTCCACGGCTGCTATCGTGACAGCAAGTCCGCCACAGCGGTAGTGATGGCGATGTTGGCCTTTCATGAGGCGCGCGGGACCTGGAATCGTGATGTCGACTTGTTCCTCGCGCCCAGCCCAGCCGCTCGCGATGTGCTGCTGCGGGTGGGGCTTCCGGCAAGCCGCACCATGGTGAAGCCCAACTTCGTTCCTGATCCGGGGGCTGGGGCCGCGTCCTGGGGAGGTCCGCGGTCCGGGGCCGTGGCGGTCGCGCGCCTGGACAAGGAAAAGGGGCTGCGATTCCTGGTGGACCTCTGGCGCGGCGTGGACATGGATCTGACGATCATCGGGGATGGTCCCCTGCGGCAGGTGCTGGAGGAATCCGACAACCCGCGCATACGCTTCGCCGGCGCCAGGACATCGGATGAAGTCTCCAACGCGTTGGCCTCGGCGGAATTGCTGCTGGTTCCGTCACTGTTTCAGGAGACTTTCGCCCTCGTGGCGGTGGAAGCGCAGGCGCATGGGGTGCCGGTCATGGCCTCGGATCTGGGGGCCTGCCGTGACTGGATCACGCCGGGATGGGACGGCTTTCTGGTGCCGCCGGGCGACGCCGAAGCTTGGCGGGCGGCGTTGACCCGCTGGAGGGCGCTGTCCCGGGATGAGCGGGCGGCGATGGGGGGCCGGGCCCGGGCCGCCTATGATGCCGTCCACCGTCCCGAGCGGGTGGTTCAATACCAGATCAGCCTGTATGAGGGACTTTTGACGGGCCGCCGTGCCCACGAGATCGGTCAGGCATAATTAAATCATGCATAAAATTAACGTGAATCCCTATATCCCCATGACGTGACCGTATGTCGACCGCAAACCGGAATTTTATTACAGGCGTGCGGCGCCGCTATTTTGGCGGCGGTGTCTTTGAATCATCCGTCATTAACTTTATCGGTCTTGCCCTTCCCATTCTTTTGCAGCTGATCACCGTACCGATCTATTTGAAAATCATCGGGCCGGAGCGCTACGCTGTTCTTTCCCTGACATGGTTGCTGCTGGGAAATTTCGGCTTCTTCGATTTGGGATTCGGGCGGGCGGTCACCAGCCGCCTGGCGGCTCAGGGCGGTGGTCACGGCGACGGACCCGGGCGGCTCGTGGGGACCGGGATCGTTCTCAGCCTGGTGGCCGGGGGCGTTGGTGGACTGGCGCTGGCGCCCGCTTCCTGGATCATCCTCAATCATACGCTGAACGTACCGGCCGATATCTTGGGTGAACTGACCTGGATTCCCCTCCTGCTTGGCTTGGCCATGCCCATGCTGACGCTGCTGTCCGTGCTGTCCGGGGCGCTGCAGGGGTGTCAGCGCTTCCTGGATTTGAACCTGGGGCAATCGATAGGCTCGGTCCTTTATCAGCTCTTTCCGCTGCTTGTGGCGGTCGGCTGCTCGCGCGGGCTCTCGGGGCTGGTGGCCGCGGCCTTGCTTGGGCGTTTCCTCTCTCTGATCGCGTTGGCCTGGTTCTGCCGGCGGGCGGTGCCCGCCCTGCGGTCGGGCTTGCGCTTCGACCCGGGCGAGGCCCGCGGCCTGCTGAAGTTTGGCAGTTGGATCACCGCCGGGTCCATGCTCGGCACCCTGCTCTGGTCTGTTGACCGCTTGTTCATCGGCATGCGGCTGACCGCCGCCGCAGTGACGGTCTACATTATTCCCAGCACCCTGATGGAACGCGCCATCATCATCCCCGGCGCCCTGTTCAACGTGCTCTTCCCGAAGTTCGCCGCGCTTGAGGAACAGGAGGCCCGGGCTCTGCTGAGCGCCAACGTCTACCGCTTGGCCGCCATCGCGACCCTGATCGTCATGCTGGGCCTTCTGCTGCTGCGCCCCTTTCTGGACCTGTGGATTGGGAAGTCGTTCGGTGAGCAGTCGGCTCCCTTGGGCGAGGCTCTGCTGATCGGCCTGTGGTTCAGTTTCAACAGCTTCATCCCCTTCGCGTTCCTACAGGGGCGGGGGCGGCCCGATCTGGTCGCCAGGGCCTGCCTGCTACAGGCAGTCGTGTATCTGCCGCTGCAATGGTTCATCATCGGGCACTTCGGACTTATCGGCGCTGCTTGGACATGGACGGCCCGTCTGGCGGCGCACAACCTTCTGCTGTTCCACGGCGCGGACCTGCAGGCCGCGCTGCTGCGGTTGGTGCCGGGACTGACGCTAGTCTTGATCCTATTCCTGGCGGTTCATCTGACGGTGCCAGGCTTGATGGTGCGGTTGGTCGGCGCGGTCGCGGTGGTTGCCGCGATGGCCGTGTGGTTTGGTGGCGGCGCCATCCGGGGGCATGTGGCCGCCCTCAGGCGCCCGCCATGAGCGCATGGGCGCGCTCAAACACCCGATCAACATCAACCGCATTCATGCAGGCCAACGGTGCCTGGTGGTTCGCGCATTGACCGTCCGAGGCCCTGCCAAGGCGGTCGCAAGGCACGCAAGCGACGTTCTGGGCGGTCAAATGCTCATGCGGCACGTCCTTCCAGGGAATGTTCCACTCGGGCGAGGTGGGTCCCTGGATGGCCAGCGTCGGCGTGCCAACGCTGGCGGCGACATGCATGGGACCGGAATTGTTGCCGATGAAAAGCCGCGCTTGCGCGCTTAGGGCCGCCAACTGGGGCAGCGTCAGCCCATCGAGGCAGACGGCCTCTCCCACGGGCTGGCCGAAGCCCTGGGTGAGGGCCACGGTTGGAAGGCCGGCCGTGGCCAATCGCGCGCTCAAGGCCCGGTAATTGGCCAGGGGCCACCGCTGGTAGGCGTGTTTGCTGTGGGCATGAAGCAGGACAAATCGGGTGCCGCGCCCAATCCCCGCCGTCGCCAGCCGCTGGGCGACCGCGTCCTGGTCCGCCGAGTCATAGCCCACCGGCACACGCCGAGGCGCCAAGTCGCCCTGGCCGCTGATGCGGCGGACCAAGTCGAAATTGATGTCCACCACGTTGCGGCCCACGCCGCCTTGGATCAGCTCTGTCAACGAGGGTTGCAGGCGGTGACCACACAGGTCGAAGCCAATGCGGTGGCGGGCCCCGCCCAGCCAGGCGGCGCAATAGGCGAGCGCCGGCTCGTCGAAGGACAGCAAGGCTTCGTCGACGCCTTTGGTCCTGAGGTGCCATGCCAGGCGGGCGAGGTTGCCGGCACTCAATCCATTCCTCGCCGTACCCATGTTGACGGGCAACACCGATATGCCGGGAATGGAACGGCTATAGAGAACGGCTGTCGCGGCGCTGCTGACCACCAGGATGGCTGCGTCGGGTAGCGCCGCCCTCAGGCCAGCCACGGTTGGAAGGAAGGTGACGGCGTCCCCCAGGTGGTTGAGCTTGAATACCGCTATGGATCGGACTGTCGCCGGATTCATCGGGGGGCGCATCCCGCGTTTCCCACTAGGCGACGTCGGGAGCCAGGCCGGCGGCGGATTGACCCGGCTCGGACGGCCGAGCATGACGTTCCAGCCAAATCACCGCCATCCCGACCCCCATCAGTGACCAAGCCCAGATGCCGCCCTGCGGGCCTTCTATGTAGACGTCGAAGCTGCCGTTGACCATGGTGGCCAGCCAATAGGTCAATATCCAGATGCCGACTGCGTGCCAACCTGCAAGGCCGCGCGCGCGCATGCGGCGGGCGGATAGCCAGAGCGACCGGAAGAACCACCCCAACAGCAAGATCCAAAGGAAAAGCCCGGCGAAACCGGTTCTCGCCAGCACATTCATATGGATGTTATGGGGACTCCGCAGACGATCATTGATGTCAACCTGGAAGCCATCCTCGGCCGCCAGATTGACGCCGAAACCCCGGCCTGTAAGCGCGTAATCCTCATCCAGCGTTGTCTCGATGATTTTCTGCCACCAGTCGGTGCGCCACTTCATGGTTCCTTTCAGATTGCTGACGTCGGCGTCCCCGTCCGAGCCGCTGTCATAGCCGATGACGCTGAGAGCGTTGGCCCAGATCTGGGAACCGGAAACGTCCCGGCCGCTCTGGTGGATACCCAGGTTGAAGGCGGTGAACAGGGCGCTCAGCGCTACGATCAGGCTGGCACCCATCAGGATTATCCGGCGCCCGAAGCCTGCGCAGAAAACCAGCGCCATGCTGACGATGATCGTCAGCATGGCTGCGCGGCTGGTCGCCGCGGCCCACGCGGCGGAGACGACCCAGGCGGCCCAGAAACAGATGTTCAGCATGCGCTTCAGCGTTGCCGGTCCCTTGGGTTGCCAGCCGTTCAACCCCACCAGACGGAAACAGGCGGCCCCTGCCAAATGCACTGAGATATCCCCGGCCTTCTGGAAGATCAGTGGCGGCGTGTCGGTGATTTGAGACACGGCCTGGTGCCGGGACAGGAAAATCACCAGCGGAGACGCCAGGATGATCAACAGGGAGGTGATGTCGTAAGCCGGGAGCAGCGCCTGCAGGCGGCTTTGCCGGGCCATCAGCGTGCCAACGAGGAAGGCGAAGATGGCATAGCCGTACAGAACCGAATCCCGCAAGCTCATCAGGCCATAATCTTCAAAGTAGGGAATGGTTCGCGTCAGGCAGAACAGACAGAACGCGACAATCAGCCAAGGGGTGCCCGGCATGCGCAGCAGCTTGAAATCCGGGCGGAGCATGAACAGGACGAGACAAAGGCCCAGCACGATTTCGCCAATGAAAAGCGGCGGGCGCCCCAGATAGGCGAAGCCTTTGCTGAACAGCGCATAGCCGGCCAGAAGACCACCGATGAGGATCAGGGAAAGCCACTCCGTCTCCCGGGATGAGAGCGTGAGGGAACGGGCGGGGCCTTGCGGCATGGGACAGAATCCGTGGGACGCGGTTGGAATGGTGACGCGAGATGTACCCTAGAGCAGATCGCGCGAGGGCGGAATCGCCTTTGGGCGGGAAGCTGTTTGCGGACAGACTCAATCTTGCTGGCGGTGGCCTCGATTAAACGTAGCCGGTTGTCGACCGGATCACGGGCGTGCGGGGTTGTATGAATCATCCCGGCGGGGTGATGGCGGGGGGAGGGAGGTTGCCAGCCTCCGGCCGTCGTGGGCCCCGCAGCGCAAGCCGCCCCAACCGCGCCAGGGTGATCCGCAAAAGGGACGCGTCACCTGCGCCAGCCTCGATGTCCTCCGTCCGGGGGCGGAGGTAATAGCGCAGCAGCTGAAGTTTGGCGGGCAGATGGTCCAGCAGCCCCATCTCTTCGCGCAGCTGCCGCAAGGGCGGCCGCCATCCCCGCCGCTCCGCGCCCACCAGCGGACGCACCAGGCGGGGCAGGGTATGGGCCAGCACCGCCGCTTCCCGCCGCCCCGGCGCAGGCAACCCGCGGGGCGCGGGCACCCCCAGCAGAGCCGTGGCCAGATGGCACGATGCGCCATAGACGCCAACCACGCGCCATCGCCGGGCGAGGTCCAGCGCCTCCTCGGCCGCCGCGGGATCGGCATGCAAGGCGTGCGCGATGTCCGCGACCCATTTGAGTTTTGTCCAGCCGTGGGAAGCGGCATGACTTGAAAGGTGCAGGATGCGCAGCGCCGGCGACAAGGTGGCGACGGCCGCGCCGCCGAGGGAGATTTGCGCCGGACGCGCCATCACATGGTCCATCGGCAGAGGGAACAACACCGCCCGGTCGGTCGGCCGCCAGTGCAGTTCCACCAGCACCCCCCTCTTGCCGTCCGCTTCCGGCGCGGCGCTGAAGCGCAGTTGCGACAGCGCGACGTCGGGCCGACCGGCGAACCGCAGCGCCTTGGGCGCTTCCGGCGTGTAGCCGGCGTCCGCCAGCGCGGCGGCGGCGGCGGGCGCCTGGTCCGGCGCCACCAGAATATCGATATCGCTGTAGGTGCGCAGGGCGGCATCACCGTAGGAGATCAGGCTCTCCATCGCGCCCTTCACCACCCGGGCCGCGACGCCCGCCGCTTCCAACGTCTGGTATGCCCGCACCGTATGTTGGGTGAGCTTCAGTCCGCCCAAGGCGCTTGCCCGCGCACCGCCGCTCAGGTCCCGCAGGACGGCATCGGGAGCCGCCAGGCCGGTCAGGAGGCGACGGGCGGCCGGACGTCCCGCCAGTCCCGGGATTCCATGGGACCGGACCATGGCCACCAGCCGCCCCCAATCAATGGCCGCGTCGCCATTGGCCGGCGGAGGGACCTGGGCAAGGGGAGAGGCCAGGGCGAACACCAGCCGCGCTGTCGCGGTCCCGTTGGCGCCATCGCCGGCGACGGCTAGAGCCTCCCGCATCCTCAAACTTTCCGCACCCCTGGAGCCAAGGGTGCACCAATCCGCACACCCGCGTCGAAGTTTACCTTAGGCAGTCACGCCAGTCGATGTGATAAGCTGGATCAAACCGGGCCTCCCCAGTAAAGACTAACCGCCCACCGTTTTCGCGAAGTGTGATTAAATGTGATACGAACGATTGCGCGTGTATGATTTTTAGCTTCTCTGGGTAATAATTTTACGAATCCTGCCACTTTGGGGTCCTTAGGATAACAGTGAAAGGGGTAACCCGTTGGGGTCCGAGAGGACGTCGCGGGCGTTTACTGCTTGTTATCCAATTTTTCGGCAGGGATTGTGGATTGCGCATTCATGTGGCAAGGGCATCGTGGAAGACTCAGGTGAATTGGCGATCACGGGGGCGATGACCACGCGCAGGCGGGCGGCGTATTTGCCAATTGTGCCGCTTCTGCTCGCGCTGGGGGACTTGGCGATCATCCAGGCGCTGGTGCTGGCGTCGATCGCTTTGCGCATCCTGTTCGCGCCCCTTCTGCCCATCGAGGTGCATCCGTCCGCCTTCGTGGGTGTGCAGGTCGGGGCCATCGCGCTGCCCATGGCCTACGTGGCCGCCGGTCTCTATCCTGGTTATGGCGTCACGGGCGTGCAACGTCTCCAAGCCCGGACGTCGCTGACCATCCTGTGCTTCAGCGCCATGATCTTGTTCGACTATCTGGCCCAAGGCGGGCAATGGTCGCGCGGCATCCTGGTCATCGCCGCGGTGCTGGTCACGGTGGTCATGCCGATTTGGGACGCCCTGTTCATCCAGCTGCTGCTACGGCGCAAGCTCTGGGGAAGTCCGGTGGTGGTCTTCGGGCCCGAGGCCCAGCGGCGCATCTTGGTGTCGGCGCTGGTCCGCCAGCCCGAGCTGGGGTGGATTCCCGTGGCGGAGGCCGACGGGCCGGACGGCAGGTTCGCCGTCGGCGGCGTGGCCAATACCGCCATCATCACCATCGGCTCCCAGGCCATCCCCTACCAGGACCTGGAAACCTTGCCCTTCCGCACCGTGGTGATCGTGCCCAATCTTGAGGACGCGCAAACGCTCTGGGTCAGCGTCCGTGATCTGGGTGGGCTCATCGGCCTGGAAATGCGGCGCAACCTGCTCAACCGTTCCAGCCAGGCGATAAAGCGCGCCTTGGACTTGGCCGCCGTGGCGCTGCTGGCCCTGCCCGTGGGGGCGGTGGTGGTCGCGTTCGTCGTCGCGGTGCAGGTGATCTCGCCAGGGCCGGCGTTCTATTTCCAGGAACGTGGCGGCCGGGGGGGGCGGACGTTCCGCATGGCCAAACTACGGACCATGGTGCCGGACGCCGAAGCCCGCCTGCAGGCCCTGCTCGCCACCGATCCCGCCGCCCGGGCCGAATGGTCGACCTCGATGAAGCTGCGCCAGGACCCGCGGGTCATTCCCTGGGTCGGCCATTTCATGCGCCGGTTCAGCGTCGATGAACTGCCGCAGCTTTGGAACGTGTTGCGTGGGGACATGAGCCTGGTCGGTCCCCGCCCCCTGCCGGATTATCACCTGGAGGTGCTGGCGCCCATGGTCGCCAAGCTGCGCTCCCAGGTGCGGCCCGGGGTCACCGGGCTGTGGCAGGTGTCGGGACGCAGTGAACTGAGCGTGACGGATCAGCAGCGGTTCGACGTGTATTATGTCCGCAACTGGTCGCTGTGGCTTGACATCCACATTTTGGGCCGCACTGTGCTGGCGGTGTTGCGGGGGACGGGGGCACGATGAGCCGCCTATGTGTTGATTTCGCCGCGTGCGGCGTTGGGGATGGAGTTTGGGTATGAATTCGGTGACCCGCCTTGAAGATCTTGGCGCGGCGGTGGCCCGGTCGGGTGGCCCGGCGTCCGAGGTCGACATCGGCCAGCTGTTGCGCACGCTATGGCGCCGGCGCTGGGTTATCCTGTCCATCACCGGCCTATCCTTGGTGGCGGCCTACTTCATCCTGTCGCAGGTCACGCCGATCTACACCGCCACCACTCGGGTGATGATCGAAAGCCGGCGCAGCCGGGTGCTGGACGGTCGCGAACTCATCAGCGGCATGGAGCCGTTCAACATGGCGGTGATGAGCGAGGTGGAGGTCATCCGTTCGCGCAACATCGCCAAACGCGTCGCCGACAAGTTGGACCTTTACAACGACAAGCAATTCAACCCGGCGCTCATGCCGAATGAAGGATCGCGGGTTCTTGGCACCCTGTCGGCCCTGATCGGCGAGGTCAGTCAGCTGTTCGCGACGCCCGGCCCCCAGATCGACGAGGCGACGCGCCTGCAACGGCAGCGCGACGCGGTGGTGGACAAGGTGTTGGGCAGCCTGTCGGTGGAGCCGGTGCAGCTGTCGCTGGTCATCCGCGTTTCCATGCAGTCCCCCGATCCGGTGATGGCGGCCCGGTTGGCCAACGCCTATGCCGACGCGTGCGTGGAAGAGCAGCTGGAATCCAAGTTCGACACGGTGCGCCACATTTCCACCTGGCTGAACGGGCGCCTCGACAGCCTGCGGACCGCGGTCGTGGAATCAGAGCGGGCGGTCGCCGCCTACCGTAGCGCGAACGGCCTGGTCGACACCAGCCAGCGCGGCCAGTCCATGAACCAGCAGCAGCTTTCGGAGTTGAGCTCTCAGCTGGTGATGGCCCAGTCCAAGCGGGCGGAGACGGAGGCGCGACTGTCGCGGGTGGAGGGCGCCCTGATGTCCGGCCATACCGAGGGCGCGCTGGATGACATGCTTGATTCGCCGCTGGTGCAGCACCTCAAGGAAGAGCAGGCGACCCTGGCGCGCACGGTGACGGAGCTGAAAGCGCGCTATGGCGAGCGGCATCCCGACATGGTGAAGGCCAAGTCGGAATTGGCCCAGATCGACCGCCAGCTGACCGCCGAGATCCAGAGCCTGGTGAAGACCCTGCGCAACGACTTCGCGGTCCAGAAGCAGCGTGAGGCCAGCCTGTCCGCCCAGATCCGCTCGGCGGAGGGGTCGGTGCTCACCCAGAGCAAGGCGGAAATCCGGCTGCACGAACTGGAACGTGACGCCCAGGCCAACCGCGTCCTCTATGAATCCTTCCTGTCCAAGTTCAAGGAATCGGGGGAGCAGGAGCAGTTCCAACAGGCGGACACCCGTGTCATCGCCCAAGCGGAAGTGCCGCGGTCCCCCTCGTATCCGCGCCGGCCCATGGTCCTAACGGCCGCCACGGTACTGGGCCTGCTGGGCGGTGTGGCCCTTGTCCTGTTGCTGGAACAACTGGATCGAACCGTCCGCACCCGCGATCAGCTGGAGGAACTGGTGGGACTGCCCACCTTCGCCCTGATCCCGCAAATCAAGAGCGGCACCGGCGAAACCGCCGTGCAAAGCTATATCATGGACCACCCCAGCTCCTCCTACGCCGAGGCGTTCCGCATGGCCTGGGTGGGGTTGCAGCAGGGGCTCGGCGACCAGGGCAGTGTCGTGGTCGTGACCTCCTCGGTGCCCGAGGAGGGCAAGAGCCTGACCTCGCTGTCGCTGGCGCGGGTGGTCTCCACCCTGGGGCTGCGGGTCATCGTCATCGACGCCGACCTGCGTCGCGCCTCGCTGGCGGCCAAGGCCGGCGTCCAGTCGCAGTACACCTTCCCCGACGTCATCGCCGGGCGGGTGACGGTTGACGAGGCCATCATCAACGATCCCTTGTCGCCGGCCGATATCATGATCAGCCGGCCGGGCGGCCACAAGGATGTGAACCTCCTGGCCTCTTCCGATCGCGTCGCGGAGATCCTGAACGGCCTGCGGTCGCGCTATGACCTGGTGGTGGTGGACAGCCCGCCGGCGCTGGCCATGGCCGACGTGCAGGTCCTGTCGCGGATGGCGGACAAGACCGTGTTCTGCGTCCGCTGGGACCAGACCCCCCGGGAAACCGTGTTGTCCGCCTTGCGCGTCCTGCGCGACGCCAAGGCCAAGATGGCGGGCCTGCTGCTGACCCGGGTCGATATCAGCAAGCACTCCCGCTACGGCTATCACGACGTCGGCTATTACTATGCGCGCTACCGCAACTATTATTCCGAGTGAGGCGGCGGCGGCCCGCGCCCAGCCCACGCCCAAGGGGTGGTGGGGGGCCGTGGTGGTGTCCGGGGCTTTCGGCCTCGCGCTGCTGGCGTTGGCCGTTCCGCGCGTGTCGCTCGAGGGATACCTGCTGACGGCGCGCCCGGGCTTGGAGGCGCTGGAAGCGGGTGACCCGGTGCCCGGTGACGAGGCCGCGGCCTTCGCCCGGAACGTGTCGTCCGTGGCGCGCGGTAGCGGCTCGCCGCAGGCCTACGCCCTGGCCGCCCGCGCCTGGATCGCCGTGGTCAAGAGCCCGGGGCGGACGGATGCGGCGGACGCGTTGGCCCAGGCGCAATCGATTCAGGCCGAGGGGCTGGCCCGGGCGCCCGCCGACCAATATGGCTGGCAACGCCTTGCCTATACGCTGAGCATGCATAACGACTGGATCGCGGCGGCCCACGCCTGGGGAATGGCCATGCGCACGGGCCCGTTCGAGCCCTCCCTGATGGGGGTCAAGTTCCGTTCCGGCTTGGCACTCTGGCGCTATATGGACCTGGATGAGCGGGCGCGGTTCGCTTGGTTGGCGGAAACCTTCCTGCAAACCCAGCGGCAGGAGATGCTGGACCAGGTCCGCCGGTTGGATGCCGCCGCGATCGTGCGCCAGGCGCTGGCCAACCGACCCTCCGCCGCCGTTTTCGACCATGCCCTGACGGAACCGCGATGACCACGGACCAGTTCGCCGCCCTGCTGCCGAAGGCGACGCCCATCCTGGGCTTGCCGGTGCACATGACCAACCTGCGGCAGGCCGCGGACGTGGCCGAAGCCATGATCCGCACGGGACGGCGCGGCTATTTCTGCCATGTCGACGCCCGGTCTGTCCTGGCCGCCCATGATGAGCCGGGAGTGCATGCGGCGATGAGCGGCGCCACCCTGGTCTGCCCCGATGGTATGCCCATGGTCTGGCTGGGCCGCCGCCGCGGCCATCAGGTCGCGCGGACGTATGGGCCCGATTTCATGGAACTGTTGTTCGAGCGCACGGGCGCCTGGACCGACCGGCCCTGCCGTCATTTCCTGTTCGGCTCCACCCCCCAAATCCTTGAGGACCTGGTGGCGGCGCTGCGGCGCCGGGCGCCGGGGGCCCAGATCGCGGGAACCTTATCCCCCAGGTTCGGGGAATGGACCGAGGCCGAGGTGGCGGAGCACCGGCGCATCATCAACGACAGCGGCGCTGATGTGGTGTGGGTGGCCTTGGGCGCCCCGCGCCAGGATCTGTGGATGCACGAGAACCGCCCCCATCTGCGGGCGCCGTTGCTGGCGGGTGTGGGGGCCGCCTTCGCCTTTCTCGCGGGGACGACGCCCCAGGCGCCGCCGGCCATACGCCGGGCTGGTTTTGAATGGCTGTTCCGCCTGATGACTGAACCCCGCCGGCTGGGGGGGCGTTATGCCGCCACCATTCCCCGTTTCGCCGCCCTGGTCCTGATGGAGGAACTGCGCCGCCGTGCCGCGTGACGCGGCGGCGGCGGCCCGCTCACTTGGTTGCCAGCACCGCGCGGAAATAATCAATGGTGGCGCGCAGGCCGTCGTCCAGGGCCACGGTGGGTTCCCAGGCCAGCAGTTTGCGCGCCTTCTCGATGTTGGGCTGGCGCTGCAAGGGATCGTCGGCCGGCAGGGGGCGGTGCACGATGGGGGAGGTGGAGCCGGTCAGCGCCACCACCCGGTGCGCCAGTTCCCCCACGGTGATTTCCGCGGGATTGCCCAGGTTCATGGGGCCGGTAGCCTCCGCCCCCGCCCGCATCATCCGCACGATGCCGTCGATCAGGTCGTCCACATAGCAGAAGCTCCGCGTCTGCCGCCCATCGCCATAGAGGGTGATGGGCTCGCCCCGCAGGGCCTGGACGATGAAGTTGGACACCACCCGGCCATCATCGGGGTACATGTGCGGGCCGTAGGTGTTGAAAATGCGGCCCACCCGGATTTCCAGCCCGTGCTGGCGGTGATAGTCGAAGAACAGCGTTTCGGCGCAGCGCTTGCCCTCGTCATAGCAGGCGCGGGGACCGATGGGGTTCACGTTGCCGTGATAGTCCTCCGTCTGGGGGTGCACCGTCGGGTCGCCATACACCTCGGAGGTGGAGGCCTGGAAGATGCGGGCCCGCAGCCGCTTGGCCAACCCCAGCATGTTGATGGCGCCGTGGACGGAGGTCTTGGTCGTCTGCACCGGGTCGTGCTGATAGTGGATGGGCGAGGCGGGGCAGGCCAGATTGTAGATCTCATCCACCTCGACATAGAGGGGGAAGGTGACGTCGTGCCGCATCAACTCGAAATTCGGGTTGCCCAGCAGGGGTAGCACGTTTTCCTTGTTGCCCGTATAGAAATTGTCCACGCATAAGACGTCGTATCCATCGTCCAGCAGGCGCTTGCACAAGTGTGACCCCAGAAAGCCTGCGCCGCCGGTAACAAGGCATCGCTTACGTAGTCTTTTCATAACGGGACGAGGACCTTTTATTATCAGAATTTGTCACTTGGCGGGTAGCCGCGAACGACGGTGATGCCGCAGTCTATCAGGCGTGTTTGATCTATGCATCGTTTAACGGTGCGACGGCCCATTTGCCGATCACCATGATTTGCCTTGAAATGGATTGCCCGAGACGCGACAAGTGGGCTGTGTTCCACTCCATGGTTTCCAGGTCGGCCTTTCATGACACCAACCGTCGATTGCTGCGCCGCCGCTGACGGTCCGGCTGATCGTACGCTGTGCGGTTTGCGGGTGCTGAGCGAATTACCCCTACCGGAATTGCGGCCGTGGACGGGGGGGGGCCGCCCAGCCGATCTGAGCATTCGCCTGGGCGACGTGCCCGACCATCTTGAGGACGGGGTGGTCATTCATCCCCTCGTGCAAGTAGCGCCGGATGGGCGCTGCCGTTTCGCCTTGGCTGCCGTGGGCGCCTATCTCATTTCCAGCGATGGGCGGGAGGTCATCATCGCTCCGGCGCCCAATGCCACGGGCGATGAAATCCGGACCTTCCTGTTTGGGACCGTTTTCGCCGTGGTGTGTCATCGGCGCGGTTTACTGCCGTTGCACGCGTGCTGCGTGCAGGTGGGCGACAAAGCCGTGGCCTTCGCCGGGGACAGTGGCGTGGGAAAATCCACCTTGGCGGCCACGCTTTGGACGCGGGGATATCCCTTGTTGGCCGATGACGTCACCGTGGTGGACATGAATGCCCCCGATGGCCCCAGGGTGCTGCCCGCCTTCCCCAGGGTGAAGTTGTGGCGCGATAGTTTGGAGCGTCTGGGGCGTTCGGTCGACGGGCTGGGAGCGGTGCGGGCGTCCCTTGACAAGTATCATCTGCCGGTGGAGGAGGGCTTCTGCGCCACATCCTTGCCCCTCGCTGGCGTGGTCCAGTTGGAAAAGAATCGGAAGGTGCCGCCCGGAATCCGGCTTTTGCCGGTGACGCAGGGTTTGGGGCGGCTCAACATGGTCCTGTACCGCCCTAGGCTGATGCTTCGGCTGGGAACACAGGCGCAGCAGATGGCGCAGTTCCTGCGCCTTTTGGGAAGCGTCGGGGGGCTGCGCGCGTTGCGGCGGCCTGAAACGCCGGCCGAATGGGATGAGGTCGAGGCCCTTCTTCCGGCGTTGGCGGGATAGGGTCATGGGCGGATTCTACTGGATCGCCTCCTACCCAAAATCGGGCAACACCTGGATGCGGCTGATGTTGGCCAGCCTCATCGATGGCGCGCCGCCGGATTTCAGCAAGGCGATAGGTTTCGCCGGTGCCGTTGGCTCCGTCACGGATATGGACCTATATCTGGATGTGGAATCCAGCGACCTGACGCCGGTCGAGCAGGCCGAACTGCGCCACGATCTGGCCTTGGTGACGGCGGCGGCGGCGGCGAAGCCACAGTTCCGCAAGGTGCATGACCGGTGGGGGCACACGCCCACGGGCCGTCCCCTGTTCCCACCAAAGGTCACGCTGGGCAGCGTCTACCTGGTGCGCGACCCTCGGGACGTGGCCGTGTCCTGGGCGCATCACAGCGGTTTGAGCCTGGACGCCTCCATCGCTTTTCTGGGTCAATCCGGCGCGGTCGTCGCGAAATCCGGCCGGTGGAAAGACCAGTTCGAGCAACGTCTGGACAGCTGGAGTTGCCATGTCGCCAGCTGGCTGGAGGCTGATCCCACCCCCCTGCTGGTGGCGTATGAGCGTCTTTCGGCGGACCCGGCAGGCGTTCTGGCGAACGTGGCCGCCCATTGCGGCATCGCCGCCTCTGACGCCGCCGTTGCCGGCGCCGTTGCCGCCACGCAATTCGACCGCCTCCGGCGGGAGGAGGAAACCCATGGGTTCGACTTGGGCCAGCGGCGGGGCCGGGCCTTCTTTCGTCGTGGCCGGGCCGGTGGCTGGCGCGACACCTTGAGCGCCGCCCAGGCCGACCGCATCGTTCAGGACCATGGGCCGATGATGGCGCGTCTGGGCTATATCTGAGGACGGGACGGGCCCGATCCGTCCATCGCAAAGGGAGGATTCGATGTTGACCTATGAAGCCGCCAAGGCCGTCGAGGGCAGCGCCTTCACCATCCAGGCGGGCGCCGGGCCAACCCTGCCCCTGACCTTGGTCGAGGTGCAGCTTGGCCGGTGCCGTACGCCCCCCCCCGGCCTGCCCCAGCCTTTCTCCCTCTATCTCAAGGGAACGCCGCGGGTGATGTGCCCCCAGGGCACCTATGTGCTGGAGAATGGGACGCTGGGCCGGCTGGAGGTGTTCGTGGTGCCGGTGGGCGACGATCCCGAGACCGGGGAGTTCCTGTATCAGGTCATCTTCAACTGAACTGGACGCCGCCGGGCCGCGGCCCCTGACAGGGGGAACGGCCCGCCGTCAGCGCTCCTCAAGGGTGATCAGGAAGAGTGCTCAGGTGGATGGCGGGAACCAGTCCATCCGGCGGTGCACGCCCTTGTCGTCCCCAGTCTGAACGAAACCCAGCCGCTCATACAAGCGCCGGGCGGCATGGTTGAACATCTCCACATGGATGGAGACACCAGTGCCTGCCACCGCCCCCTGGGCGAACACGGCGCGGATGAACCCGGCCCCGATGCCCTGGCCCCGATGGCTGGGCAGCAGGGATATGTCGATGATGCGCAAATCCGATGGCCCCTGGTGCAGGTAAAGCCTGCCGACCGGATCGCCCCCATCGGTGATGATGCCCCACGCGGCCCCGGCGTAGTGTGTCTTGTAATGGCGCGTCTGGAAAATGAACTGCTGGCTCAGAAATCCCACTTTGGCATCGTCCGACCACTCGGCGGCGGCCAGCTCCTCCCACCGGACGGAGACGTAAAGGGTGCGCAGGAAGTCCTGATCCTGCGCGGTTTCCGGGCGCAGGCCCAGTCCCCGTGCCGCCAGATCCGGCGGCACGGGGGGCAGGACCGTCGCGCGGACATCGCTGACGGTGGTCGCGCTCATGAGGTCATCAGTTCTTTGTGGGATAGATGTCGCCGTTCAGGCAGATGCAGAAGTTCAGGGCGAGATAGGGGGACACGTTGGTATGGGGGTCCGCCCCGCCACCCGCGTTGCCGTAGGCGTACGTCAGTGACGACGGGGATAGGGTGGTTGGGTTGGTGACACTTGAGTACAGGGACCAGCCGTCATAACCGACGTTCCCCTTGCGAGGCACGCCGACGTAGGAGTTGGGGACCGGCCCGCCGCTGACGCCCAACTTCGACGGTCCGCCCACAGCCTGATGGTTGTGGGCCGGCATGTTGTACTGGGTCAGCGCGACCGAGCTTACACCTTGCACTTCGGATATATTATAGCTCAAGGCGCCGTTGGGTGGGGGACTGACGGGGACGGTGCCGGTGCCCGCTGTGACACGTCCACGCAGATCCGGAACGTTGAAATTGACGTTGGGCGAACCGCCGTACATGGTGCCGATGATGGTGTATAAGGCCTGGAATTGCCCAACCAGATACTGCTGACCCCAGCAGAAGGCCCAATCGCGTGGCGCGTAAGTAAAGGCGAAGGCGCGGATTTCGCCGAAAAAGGCATCAGCCATGATGGTCGCTCCTCAGTGCCGGGCGGGTCAGTTGAAATCGGGGTATATGCCGTTGGTCGCGATAATGTAGATCAGCCCCATGCTGGGCATGACATTCATGTGCGCCTGCGGAGAGGGATAGCCCGAGGTCGAGATCATTTCCTTGGCAGGCGTCGCCGTGGTGGAGGTGTCGGTGGAATAGTAGTTGAAGCCAGTGGAAGCGGTCGCGAAACCCACGGTGGGGTTGGGGACCGTCGTGGTCGCCGGGTTGGTGCTGGCGTACAGCGTGTGCGTATGACTTGGCAGGTTGGCTTGCGTCAAGGTGACCTGGACCTGACCCCCGGCGGCGCCCATGACGTAGGTCTGGGTCAAGCCGGGCGGCACGCTGTTGGAGCGGCCGACGGGAACGCGGGCGGACAGGTTGGGAATGCCGAAGGTGGTGCGGCCGTCGCCGCCATAGAGCGTGCCCAACAGGGAGTACAGCATCTGGTATTGGTTGATTGAAACGGTCTGCCCCTGGCAGAGCAGCCAGTTGACGGGCGCGAACGTTCCAGCGAACACACGGATTTCGCCGACATAGGGTTCCATGAACAGCCTCCTGGTTTTGGTGTTTTCCCGTGACGGGCCCCGCGAAGGGCGTCAGTTGCGGGGCGGGAAGAGGGCCTGGTCCACCGCGATGCAGTACATCAGCGGCAGGAATGGCTGTCTGTTCTCATGGCCAGCGCCGCCCCCGGCGCTTCCGATGGAGGCCGCGATCAAGGCTTGTGTTTTGCCATTCACCAGCGGGCCGTACAGGTCGGGGGCGGGGTCTGGGATGGTAACGGTGGGCGGCTTCGTCGATTTGCCGGGAACGGCGCCCGCCTCCGCGATCAGCGCCGATGCGTTCTCGGTGTCGGCGACGACGGAATGCGTGTGCACTGGAACTTGGGTCGTGGTCAGCGCCACGGTTTCGGTTCCGCCTTTTTCGCCGATTGGGATGTTCTTGCCTTGCGGCTGGATCCGCATGACGTCGGTCATGGCGCCGTACCCCGTTATGGCCCGTCCACGCAGGTCGGGCAGGCCGAAGGTGGTCTTGCCATCACCGCCGTAGGCCGTGCCCAGCAGGGCGTACAACGCCTGGTTACCGGTGATCTGAAGGAGTTGTCCGTTGCATTCCTGCCATCCGGAGGGGGGCTTGCCGTTACCGTAAGGGAACAGCCGTATTTCGCCTATATAATGATCGCCCATGCTTTCTCCTCCCTGTTGCGGATGGGGACTACGCTCCGACGCAGATAAAGAACCCAGGCGTCGCCCGGGTAAAGTGCAAATTTGAAGGCTTCCATTGATTTTTGGGTGGACTTTTGGCGGATGTGCACCAAAGAATAGCATTGTCTTCGGCCGCCTTAAGTCCGCCCTTGCCGCGTTGCATAGCGTCTGCAACGTGTATAAATTAATGGGGCTTGAGGGCTTGATCGCTGGCCCTTCTGGTAATACCACTCAATTGTTTGTGACAATTTGTGACTGTGGATGTAACTCATGGACCAAATCAGCCCGGAACCGACAGTGTCTTCGGCGGAGTCGCCCACGTGCAAACGCGTATGGTCACGCCCCGCTTTTGAGACCCTTCAGCTGGAACGGACCTTGAACACCTCCACGGTCGTCAGCGACAGTACGTCGGACTCGCATAGCTGATCGTGGACATCTGTTCGGTCTAGGAACGCCAGCATGTCCGTTGTTTTCGGGGCGTCTGGCTGTGCCGCGCCGACCAGCGCCGATCGCTATTCCTCGGCTTTGGGTCGCTATCCCGGTGTCCGTCGCGTTGGCACGTACCACGACGATGTCTATTTTGTGGCTCAGGGCCTGGAAACGGGTGGTGGTGCGCCGCATGTTTGCGCGGGCGGTCGCCATGTCCTGGCCTTGGAAGGTTGGCTGGCCAATCGCGAGGATTTGGCGCGGTCTCTTGACTTGGTGGGAGAGCTGCCGGCCGACAGTGTGATGGTGGCAACCGCGCTGCTGCGCTGGGGCCGTGAGGCGCTGACCCGGCTGCATGGTGATTTCGTGTTGGCCTGGTGGGATGCGGTGGAGCGTCGGTTGCTGTTGGCGGCTGACCGCACCGGCGGTCGCGCCCTTTTTTATCACGATGTGGGTGGCCTCGACACGGGTGGCGGAATTGTTTTCGCCAATATTCCCGGTCCCCTGTTCATGCACCCCTTGGTGCCTCGCGTTCTTGACCCCGCCATGGTGGCGCGCGCGACATTCACTCCGTCCCTGGATCTGCAAGAAACCTGCTTCCGCGGTGTAAAGCAGCTGCTGCCGGGGCATATGCTGGACTGGACGGTGGGGGCGGAGCCTCGCGTGTCGCGCTATTGGCGGCTGGATCCGACGCGGCGCCTGCGCCTGCGCCGGGACGGCGATTACGTCGAGGCGGCGCGGGAATTATTGGACAAAGTGGTGAAAGAGGCGCTGCCGCGTGAGGGCATAGCGGTGTCCATGTTGTCCGGCGGGCTGGATTCCGGCGCCGTCGCGACCACCCTGGCCCGACTGATGGCGCCCACCGCCTTGCATACCGTCACGGTCCGTCCCGACCCCGCTAGTCCCCTGCCTGCGGGCAAGCCGCGCCAATTCCAGGATGAATGGGACCACGCCCAGGCGACAGCCCGGCTTCATCCCTCCATCATGGCGCATGGTGTGCCCGCCACGCTGGACTCCCTGGAGGACTTGCTCCGTAGCGGGTTCCACTGGGGCGGCCGACCGCCCGTCCACCTCATGGCCGCCGCCTGGATGTCGGCCGGTTGGCGGCAGGCGCGCCGCCTGGGGGCGACCACGGTTTTTGTCGGGCGCGCCGGCAATGCCACGTTGTCGGCGTCCATCCTGCCGACGGCCTTGAGGCCGCGGCTCATGGATGTGCCCCAGGCCCTGTACACGGCGGCGCTGGCCGCCAGCAACGGTATGAACGCCATGCCGTACTTGCGCGCCTTCGCCCCGGACTGGCTGCGCGACTGGCATGCCAGCCTGCGGGGGACGGGAGCGGTCTGGCAGCGGCGCACGGCGTTGCGGCGGGAGGCGGCCGAGCGTATCGACATGGATGGGGTCTGGTGTTCCCACTTTTCCGGCGACCGCCGCGCCGCCTGGGGCCGGCGCGCGCGTCTGCGCCTAATGGAGCGCACCTGGACGGCGCGCACGCTGTCGGCCTGTCAGCATTTTCGTGATGGTGTGGAGCGCCGGGACCCTTTGGGCGACGTGCGGCTGGCGGAGTTCTGCCTCGCCATCCCCCCTGACCAGTTCACCCGTTTTGGCCAGGATCGTTTCCTCGCCCGCCGCGTGCTGGCCGACCGCTTGCCGCCCGAAGTCCTTCAGGAGCGCCGCACCGGGCGCCAGGTGGCGGAGTGGTTCGATTGGGTCAGCCGCCACCGGGCCTGGCTGGCGGCGGAACTGGATGGCATCGATGCCAGCGCCTTGGGCCGCGACGTGATTGATGTGCCCCGGCTGCGGGCCATCCTGGATGATTGGCCGGCGAACGCTGACGTGGCCGAGCCCCGTTACATACAGGTGATGAACGTCCTGGGGCGCGGGGTGGCCGTCGGCTCCTTCATCCGTTGGGCGGAAGGCAGCAACATGTGATGCCGAGGCCATCTGCTTAGCCTGTCTGAACGTCCTGCTGATAGAACCATGCCGTATAGTTGAGGCGGGCCCAATCGCCCGCCGCCGCCGTCATGGGCTCTACGGCGTGGTCGATCTTGCTCTGGGGGTCGAACAGCACCAGGCGGTTGAACAGGGGGGCGATAGGGTCGATGCCGCCGTCCCGTCGCTGCATCAACAGCCGGCCGCCATACTCCGCCTGCCAATCGTCGTGCAGGTAGAGCACCGCGCATAACACACGGCCCTTCACGCCGTCGGAGTGCCAGCGCAGCATATGTTCCTTATGCAGCCTTTTCAGATTGATCCGGCCGGTGCTCTCGACCGGTCGTCCCGTGACCGCCCGCAGCCAGTGATGGAAGGCGGGCCCTTGGATCGCCTTACGGAACAGCAAGTCCGTCAGGACCGCCGGCGACATCCGCTTGTCGGCATGGGGTCTGACGTAGATCCCCTCATGGATGAAGCGCTGGGCGTCCTCCGTATTGTCGAACTGCTCCTTGGTCACCCACTCGCGGGTCTCATAAATCTTGTAGACGGTTTCTATGATGCCGTCCTCAAGCAGGACCCGGCGCATCTGGCGCGGGTGTTCCGGCACCAGGAAGTCATCAATGACCAGATAGCGTTCGGGACTGGCCAGGAAGCGCTGGCGCAAATCGGCAACGGCGTCGGGCAGGAGATGGTGGGCTTGGACCCAGCGGGCCAGGGCTGGGTCAAAACCGCCGGATGATCCGGAATCGGTCATGGTGGTGGTATCCGGTGTGGCGACGACACAGGGTATTCATTGGCGCAGGGTCAGGGCGTGCCCGTGGCGGGAGTGTCCACGACAATCATGTCTTTCGCCATCAGCCCTTCAAACAGGGCCAACAGGTCGGCCTCGATGACGGCCGGGTCCCCTTCGTAACTGTCCGCCAGGTCCCGCACCAGGTCCGCCACCACCCGGGGTTGGGCCAGGCGAAGCCATATGTCTGACGCCACCGGGTTCAGCCCGTAATACTCCCCCAGCGCGGCATTCATCATGACCACCTCGCCGTTGACGTCGGTGGTCAGGACATCGGGCTTCCGCTGGATGCAGGATTGCGGGGTGATGGGGGGCATGCGAATTCTCGGGTGGTGGGTGCTGGGTGTTGGACTGCGGCCATAAAACCGTCACCCGCCCACAAAAGCAAGCTCACTGCCCCCGTGACGCGGGCCGCTCATCGGTTTGGTGATCGTGTTACCGGTGCCAATCACCGGTGGGAGGAAGCGGCTGGAATGTCGGCCAACGGCGTGAATCCTTCCATCGCATCACCGCCCAGCACCACCGAACCCTGGTAAAGCAACCAGGCGTGAGCCTCCAGCGTGGAGCCGCTCTTGCGCACGCCGAGGCGGATGGTGCCATCGCGCATGCCGCGTCGGCGCAGTAACAGGGCCCCGGCGATGGCCTGTACCAGGCAGGTCGTGGGAAAGGGCATGGTGCTGGACAGGCGCGCCACGCGCCGGGCGACCGCGCTGGCGCGGGGGCTGACGTGGCAGGTGGCGCCCCCCCGGTCCATCGCGTCCGGCTCAACCGGCGGTCGGGTCGGAGCGAATAGGCGCTGTATCCAGCCGAGCGGGAAGACGAACACCATCATCCACGCCAGGAACAACGCGGCGACCGTCTCCACCTTCAGGGCGGTGTTCAGCAGCATGAAGCCTCTTTCAGCGAGCCACGACACGCCCGTCGTGCGCGCCACCATTGCGACGATGGCCTTGAGCTCAGGATAGGCACCTGATATCGCGGGTGGATCGGGCTGTCCATGGGATTGCCGGAGGAATTGGGGGACGGGATGACGGCGCCGGGTGTGACGATGACCGACGGACGGGATGGCGCGCCATGGTCCCCCGCGCCGTCCGTCCCTGCCCCCCGCGAAATGCTCGCGGCCCTGCTGTGGCGCCTCTACGCCTTCGGCCGCTGGCGCCTACTGGCCTTCGCCGTCCTGGCGGCGGCGGGCGCCGTGGCGGAAGGGGCGGGCCTCGTGCTGCTGCTGCCCCTGCTGCGCGCCTTCGGGTTGGCGGGGCAGGCGGATGGGACGGATGGCCTGGGGCTGGCCGCCGTGCTGGTGCTCTATGTCCTGCTGGTGGTTGGCGGTGCGGTGGTGGTGCGCCAGCGCATGGTCGTGGGCGCCCGGCTCCGGCAAGCTTTCATCGATGATCAGCGCGTCGGTCTGCACCGCGCCGTCCTGGGCCTGGACTGGGCCGCCTTCCAGTGTTTACGGGCCAGCGACCTGACCCAGGCGCTGACCGCCGACACCGGCCGCACCGGCTTGGCCATCGATATGGTGGCGACCCTGGTGACCACGGCCGTCACCATGGCGGCGGCGCTGGTGGTGGCCGCCAGCCTGTCGCCCTGGCTGGTGGCGGCGGCCCTGGCGTTGGGACTGGCGGCTGGCCTGCTGTCGCGGACCCTGTCGCGGCGCTCCGCCAGCCTGGGGCAGGCCCAGGTGCGGACGGGGAGGGAGACGCAGGGCGCCCTGGCCGATACCCTGGCCGGCCTGCGTCTGGTCAAGGGCCTGCGGGCGGAGGCCGCGCGGGCCGATCGGTTCGAGGAATTGTTGGCCGAACAGGCGCGGCTGGCCCTGGCCTTCCAGCGCGATGTCGCCACCCGCATGGTGGTGCATCGCGGCTTGGCCGCCGCCGGCATCGCCCTTGGTCTGGGGGTGGCGGTGCGCGGCTTCGGTCTGGCGCCGTCCGCGGCCGTGGTCTTCCTGCTGGCCTTCGCCCGCCTGCTGCAGACGGGCCTGCGCAGCGACCAGTCGTGGCGCACCCTGGTCAACATGCTGCCCGCCTTCGATAGCGTCGACCGGTTGCGGCGATGGTGCGCCGCCCACGCCGAACCAGCGGAAGCGTTGGCCGTGTCCGCCACCCCGGCGCCCCGCCTGGGCCGCGACCTGGTGCTGGAGGGGCTGTCGTTCCATCATCCGGGCGCGGCGCGGCCGGCGTTGGACGGGGTCGATGCCCGTCTGCCGGCCGGCACCACCACGGCGGTGGTGGGGCCTTCCGGTGCCGGCAAGTCCACCTTGGCCGACATCCTGCTGGGGCTGCTGGTCCCCACCGCCGGCGTGGTGCGCGTCGATGGCGCGCCCTTGACCGCGGCGGACAGGGTGGCGTGGCGGGCGTCCGTGGGCTATGTGCCCCAGGACGCCTTCCTGTTCCATGACACCATCCGCGCCAATTTGCTCATGGCCAGGCCGGACGCCGACGAGGCGGCGCTATGGCACGTGTTGGAGCAGGCGGCGGTGGCCAATGTGGTGCGGGCCCTGCCCCAGGGGTTGGATCATGTGGTGGGTGACCGGGGGGGCCGCCTGTCGGGCGGCGAACGCCAGCGCTTGGCGCTCGCCCGCGCCTTGCTGGGCCGCCCGGCCCTGCTGGTGCTGGATGAGCCGACCAGCGCGCTCGATGGCGCCAACCAGGCGCTGGTGCTGGAGACCTTGGCCAACTTGCGCGGCGGCCTGACCATCGTCATCGTCACCCATAGGGAGGAGGCCTTGGGCGGAGCCGACCAGATCATCCGGCTTGAGGCCGGACGGCGGGTGGAATGAAGCGTCACGAACCCAGCCGGTCCCCCAGCACGCGGGCATAGCCGCCCAGGCGGGCCTCCAGATCCACTGGCACCTCGCAGGCGTAGCGTAGCGTGCGCTCCACCTCCTCGAAGTTACGGATGAGATAGCCGCGGCGCTCCACGATCTCCGCCCGCTGCTGCTGCTTGTCCGGGGCGGCGGTGTCGGGGGGGATGGCCTGCAGTTCGTTGGTGGCCTTGGACACCAGGTCGCCGATGTCGCGCTGGCGGCGGGCGAGATCCTGGATGTGGGTGATGACCACGCCGCGCTGGCGGTTGACCTCCTCCACGATGCCGGCGAAAGCCTTGGGGTAGAGGGCCGCGCGCTGGCCCTTGGGCACCGTGTCGGCGAAGCGGGTCAGCTGTTTCTCCCCCTCATCCGCCGGCACCTCGCGCGGGGCGACGGCCTGCACCACGGCGGCCACCCGCTTGTCGGCGCGCCAGTCCGCATGCTCGGGCAGGGGCGGGCCGCTCCAATAGGTGGCGCCGGTCAGTCGCGGCACCAGGCGCTGCTTGCAGGGCCAGTCGGGGTTGGCCTGGTCCGGCCCCGCCAGTGGGGCGGCGTGCGCGGCCGTCGCCAGCAGCAGGACGGCGGTCATCGGTATCAGGATGCGCATGGGCAAACCCTTTCTCACTCGCCGCCACCCCGGCGGGCCAGCAGGCCGCGGCCGGGGTCATAGCCCCACACCGCCAGGATCATGAACAGCAGGGTGGCGCCCGCCACCACCCCGGCCGACAGGGGTTCCGCCTGGCCGTAAAGGGCGAAGCGGATCAGCTCGGTCGCGTGGGTGAAGGGGTTCACCTGGCAAATCCAATAGAGCGTCAGGCTGCTCTCCTTCACCCGCCACAGCGGATAGAGGGCGGAGGAGGCGAAGAACATGGGGAAGATGACGAAATTCATGACGCCGGCGAAGTTCTCCAACTGGCGGATGAAGGATGACAGCACCAGGCCCAGGGCCCCCAGCATCAGCCCCGACAGGATGAGGGCCGGCAGCACCGTCAGATAACCCAGCGGCGGCGGATCGATCTCCCAGAACCAGGCGATGCCTAGGAAAATGTAAGCCTGCACCACCGACACCACCACGCTGGCCAGCAACTTGGCGGTCAGCAGGAACCAGCGGGGGAAGGGGCTGATCAACAGGGTCTTCATGCTGCCCATCTCCCGGTCATAGACCATGGAGAGGGAGCTTTGCATGCCGTTGAACAGCTGGATCATGGCCAGCAATCCCGGGGCGATATAGACCTCATAGGGGATGTAGGTGTCGTAGGGCGGGATGATGGACACGCCCAGCACGAAGTGGAATCCCGCTGCGAAGATGGCCAGCCACACCAGCGGCCGCACCAGGGCGGAGAAGAAGCGGCCGCGCTGCTGCGTCCAGCGCAGGGCCTCGCGCGTCACGATGCCGCCCAGGCAGCGTGCATACTGCACCGGGGTCATCGCCCACCCCCCGTCAGCCGGTCGAAGGCGGCGCGCAGGGTCCCAGCGCCGGCGCGCTCCGCCACTTGGGGGACGGGCCCCTGGTCCAGCACCTGGCCGTGGTGCAGCACGATGACCTTGGCGGTGTCGTCCGCCTCATCGATCAGGTGGGTGGCCCACAGCACGGCCAGGCCGCGCTCCCGGCACAGATGGCGGACATGGTCGATGAGGAAGCGGCGGCTTTCAATGTCCAGGCCCACCGTGGGCTCGTCCAGCAGCAACAGCGCCGGGTCGTGCACCAGGGCGCGGGCCAGTTCCACCCGCCGCCGCTGGCCGCCGGACAGCTGGCGCACCCGGCTGTGCCGCCGGTCGGCCAGGCCCACGCGCTCCAGCTCCTCCCCGATGCGCAGGCGGGCGCGGGAGCCCGCCATGCCGTGCAGGCTGGCGTGATAGGCCAGGTTCTGCTGCACCGTCAGGTCCAGGTCCAGCGTCGGCTGCTGGAACACCACCCCCATGGCGGCCAGGGCCGCCGATGGCTGCTGGCGCAGGTCGTGGCCGAAGACGGCGATGCGCCCGTCCCGGCTGTGGTACAGGCGGGTGACCAGGGCGAACAGGGTGGTCTTGCCGGCGCCGTTCAGGCCCAGCAGCACGGTGAAATCACCGGGCGTCAAGGTGAAGCCCACATCGCGCAGCACGGCACGGGGGCCGAAGGCGTGGCTGAGGCCCTCAACATCCAAGGCGACTGCGGATGCCGCCGTCACGGCGCCACCACCACACCCCAGGGCAGGCGGCCCACCGGCACCGATTTCACCACCTTCAGGGCGTCGACGTCGATGACCGACAGGTCGTTGCTGACACCGTTGGTGGTGTAGAGCCGCTTGCCGTCGCCGGAGAACGCCAGGTTCCACACCCGCTGGCCCACCAACAGGTATTTCTTGACCTGATAGCTGTGGGTGTCGATGACCGCCACGCGGTTGGCCGGGCCCAGGGCGACAAAGGCGGTGGCGCCGTCCGCCGACAGGGCGATGCCCACCGGCTGGATGGATTCCTTCGGCACGCCCGGAATGTCGAAATGGATGGTCTGGGTGACCTTGTGCTGGGCGGCGTCGATGACGGAGACGGTGCCCCCCACCTCGGCCGACACCCACACCAGGGACCCATCCTTCGTCCATTGCGCCACCCGGGGCCGGCTGCCCACCAGCACGTTGGCCAGCACCTCATGGCTCTGGGTGTCGATGAAATGGGCCATGCTGGTGGTCTCCGACGTGTTCACCAGAACCTTGCCGTCCGGGCTGATGCCCATGCCCTCCGGCTCCACCCCCACCGGTATCTCCGTGACCACGCGGCCGGCGGCGATGTCCAGCACCGACACCATGTTATCGTTCTCGTTGGAGACGTACAGGGTCTTGCCATCGGGGCTCAGGGTGAACAGCTCCGGATCCGGGCCGCTGGGCAGGGTGCGGGTCACGGTCAGCGATCCCAAGTCCAGCACCTCGATATGGTCGGCGTCGCTGGTGCAGATGTAGAGGGACTTGCCATCCTTGGCCAGGGTGATGCCGCGCGGCCGGGCGCCCACCTTCACCGTCTTGATGACGGCCAGCGTGCCGGCGTCGACCACGGTGATGGTGTTGTCTTTCTCATTCGACACCAGCAGCCGCTCCGCCATCGCCGGTGAACCGAACATCAGAACTACCAGTACCAGAAACAGGCCGGCGACGGCCGGCCCCGCAGCGTTTTGGGGAGCGGAGCGGACTGAAACGCGAGGAAGCCAAGCCGCCGGATGGCGGCGCCCGGCGTTTGAGGGCATCTTCAAGGATGACATGTCGTCTCCGGTTGGTCGGGACCCAGCGTGTCCAGTTCCGATGTCTCGTGCAGGAAGCCCGGCTGGGGTGAGACGGACACCAGCGACCGCGCATCGGCCAGCAGCACCGGCTGGCGCAGCTGCCCGTCCCAGGCGCGGAAGCTGAGGCGCGCGCCCTTGAAGGCCGCCAGCTCGAACTCCGGCTTGCGCAGGAAGGCGGTCATGGCGGCACTGTCCACGCTGCCGCCCCGGGTGGCGGCCTCGCCCAGGGCCCGCACCGCCATCCAGGCGCCGTAGTCGCGCTCCGTCATCCAGCGGCCGGTCTGCTTCAGGAAGCGGGCCTGCAACTGGGTGGCGCCCCATTGCTCGAACGGGCGCGCCCAGGCGGTGGGGACCAGGCCCTGGGTGCCCACCACCGGGCGGGGGTCGGTGGCGCGGTAGCCCAGCTCGTCGCCGAAATTGTCGCCCTCGTCCGCCACCACCAGCACGTCGTACTTGAGCCCTTGGGTGAACCGCGCCACCTCCGCCCCGATGGCGTAGTGGCCGGTATCCGTGCGCCGGGCGCCGGGATCGTAGGTCCAGGGCTTGTCGGCCACGATTTTCAGGCGGAACTTGCGCGCGGACTTGCGCAGCGCGTCGGCGTACAGCTTGTCCTCGGGGTTGGGGCCCGCCACCAGCAGGATGTCGCGCCAGTTCTTCACCGCCAGGTATTGCATCAGCGTGTCGGCTAGCATGGCGCGGCTGGGCAGCAGGTGCAGGACATTGCGCCGGCACCGCTCCCCGCGCAGGGCGTCGTCGGTGCTGGTGGCGTCCAGCAGGGTCGCGTCCTTCGCCTCCGGCAGGTCGGCCAGGCGCAACAGCAGGTTGGCCGGCACGTCGGTGACGAAGGCGCGGTAGCCCTGGCCCGCCAGCTTCTTGAACGCGGCGACCACGGCGTCGGCGTCGGGCGCCAGCGCTTCCTCCAGATGATAGGCCTGGTGGATGAAACGGCCGGTGGTGGCGTTGTCGGCCAGGGCCAGCCGGGCGCCCTGCACACCCTCGTCGTCCGGCGGCTGGTCCAGGAAGCTCTGTGGCAGCACCCGCTTCTGCACCAGCGCCAGATAGGCGATGTTGGCCACGGGATCGGGCTTGGTGTCAGGCTTGGCGCTGGGCGATGGGGCGGCGGGTGGGGCCGCACGGGCCAAAGGCCCGGCCGCCAGCAGGCCGGAGAGAAGCACGCCGATGAGACCATGGCGGCGGTTGGACATGTCCGCCGTCTCCTTGTGACCAGACCCAGGAACCGCCCGACCGATAATGGCCCGTGCCCACGGGCGCCGCCATAGGAAATCAGGACCGGAAATCAGGGGCCTGTCTCGTTCTATAGTCGTAGAGGCGTGCGGGTTGACAGGTCCGAAGGCGGCGGCCCGATAATGCCGCGCGACCGGGAAACATCCTGGCCCAGGATGGTGCTGGGGCGCGCGGGAGGAAAAGCCCCATGACGATGACACGCCGCCGGGTGCTGGGGCGACTGCTGGCGGGCGGGCTGGCCGCGGGGTTGGCCTCCGTGCCCGTCCGTGGCCGTGCGGCGGCCACCGTCCGCGTCGGCGTCCTGCGCTATGGCACCGTCTCGTGGGAGCTGGACGTGGTGCGCCGTCACGGGCTGGACACGGCCCAAGGGCTGGCCGTCGTCCCCCAGGAATTCGCGACACCGCAGGCGACCCAGGTGGCCCTTCAGGCGGGCCAGGTCGACACCGTGGCGCTGGACTGGCTGTGGGTGGCGCGCCAGCGGGCGGCGGGGGCCGACTGGACCTTCCTGCCTTTTTCCAACGCCGCCGGCGCCCTGATGGTGGCGACGGCGGGCGGTCCGGTGCGGACGGTCGAGGACCTGCCGGGCCGACGGCTGGGCATCGCCGGCGGCCCGCTGGACAAGAACTGGCTGATCCTGCGGGCCTATGCCCGCCAGCGGCATGGCCTGGACCTGGACGCGGTGGTGGACAAGACCTTTGGCGCCCCGCCTCTCCTGGCCAACGCGCTGGCGGCCGGGCGGCTGGACGCGTTGCTGACCTATTGGCCCTTCGCCGCCAAGGGCCAGGCCGCCGGCCAGGTCTGTCTGCTGACGACGGAGCAGGCGGTGCGGGGCCTGGGCATCCAGGGCACGCCGCCCATGGTGGGCTACGCGTTTTCCGAACGTTGGGCCCAGGCCAACCGGGTCACGCTTGACGGCTTCGTCGCCGCCACCCGGCAGGCGCGGGACCTGCTGGCGACGTCGGACGCGGAATGGGGGCAACTGCGCCCCCTGACCGACGCCGCCGGCGATGGCGAATTCCAACAGTTGCGCGACTGGTACCGCCGGGGCATCCCCCAGCATTGGGGAGAGGCGGAACGCCAGGCGGCCGGGCGGCTGTACCAGGTGTTGGCCGCGGTGGGCGGGCCGGCGCTGCTGGGCGGCGGCGGCGACACGGTGCCGGCCGGTACCTTCTGGCCGGTGGCGCAGCCTTGGTGAGCCGGGCTTTGGGGGACCAGCGGCCCTGGATTGTGCGCGCGCTGTCCATCCTGGTCCTGCTGCTGTTGTGGGAGGGGGCGGGCCGCCTGGCCGCCAATCCCCTGGCGCCCCCGGCGTCCGTCGTGCTGGCCGCCATGGCGCGGGAGGTGGCGTCGGGCGCGCTGCCCCACCATGTCGGCATCACGTTGGCGCGCGTGGCGGCGTCCTTCACCTTGGCCATGGCGCTGGGCACGGCCCTGGGGCTCGCCATGGGCTGGTGGCGCACGGTGGACCTGTGGCTGGACAGCGCGCTGCTGCTGCTGCTGAATTTGCCGGCCCTGGTGCTGATCGTGCTGCTTTATGTCTGGTTCGGCTTGACGGAGGCGGCCGCCATCACGGCGGTGGCGCTGAACAAGTTGCCCACCACCGCCGTCACCGTGCGCGAAGGGGTCCGGGCCCTGGACGATGAGCTGCTGGAGATGGGACGGGCCTACCGTCTCGGCCGCTGGGCCACCTTGCGCCACGTGATCCTGCCGCAGCTGCACCCCTATCTTTTCGCCGCCACCCGGTCGGGCCTGTCGCTTATCTGGAAGATCGTGCTGGTGGTGGAACTGCTGGGCCGCAGCGACGGCGTGGGCTTTCAGATCCAGGTCTATTTCCAGCTGTTCGACGTGACCCATATCCTGGCCTACGCCCTGGCGTTCATCCTGATCGTCCAGGTGCTGGAATGGGCGATCCTGCAGCCGCTGGAGCGGCGGTTCGTGCGGTGGCGCGTGGGGCCTGACCACGCCAGGAGGCGCCAGTGAGCCGGCTGACGGTCGACATCCGGGAAAAGCGTCTGGCCGGCCGCCTGGTGTTGGGGGCGGTCGCCTTCACCGTGGAGGCGCATGAGGTGGTCGCCCTGGTGGGCCCGTCCGGTTGCGGCAAGAGCACCCTGCTGCGTCTGGTGGCGGGGCTGGACCGGGATCTGACGGGAACCGTGCGGTGGTCGGGTGCCGCCCCCCGCCTGGGCATGGTGTTCCAGCAGCCCCGCCTGCTGCCCTGGCGCACAGTGCGGCAGAACCTGACGATCGCCGGCGCTGGGCTGGAGGAGGGCGACCGCTTGCTGGACCGGATGGGATTGGCGGACAAGGCGGATGTCTGGGCGTCGCAGCTGTCGCTGGGCATGGCGCGGCGCCTGGCCCTGGCCCGCGCCCTGGCGGTGGATGCCCAGGCGTTGTTGCTGGACGAGCCCCTCGCCTCCCTGGATGAGGGTAATCAGCGCCTGGCCCGGGTCATCCTACGGGAATATTGGTTGCGCCGGCCGGTGCCCACCCTGCTGGTGACCCACGACCTGGCGGAGGCGGTGGCGCTGGCCCACCGGGTGTTGGTGCTGTCCCCGGGCCCCGCCCGCCTGCTTTTCGACCATCCGGTGCCGGACGGGGCACGGACCGATGCCGCGCTGGCGGCGCGGACGGTGTCGGCCCTGCGGGAACTGGCCGCGATGCCGCGGTGAGCCCCTCCGCCATCGGGGCGGGTGGGCCATCAGGGGAATTCACCGGATGGCTATCGAATCACGTGGCGGGTCTCCCGGCACAGATTCGGCGACCCTATGAAAAAGTTCCGCCCAGCTTGAGATGGTCGGCGCTTTCTAATCAGAATTGATCAGAAGGACGCCTGGTTTTGGCCAGCGTGCCCGTGCGTCTTTCGCCGGTGGCTGGCCAAATGTCCAGGGAAAGCGCGCTTAACAGCTTGACGGTGTTATACCCCAGCTGATTAGTCCCTTATGGTGCATCGGTATAGTATGGTGGCGATAGTTAGGGCGTGGCGGCGGCCCGCCGTTTCATTCTATAAGCGGGTGTACCGCATACTTGAACGGGCCTATTTGGAGTGCCGATATGAGTAAAGGGGGGGAGGTGGCGTTGGCCGCGATGATGGCTGGCGCCTTGTTGGCGCTGGCCGGGGCGGCTAATGCCACCGTGGCCGGGGAACCGGTGAAGGCGCCCGCGCCTGCCACCGCCCCGGCGGCGGCCAAGGGTCCCGAGGTCAAGCAGGGGCCGGGTCCGCTGTGGTCCAAGAATTGTGCCAAGACGGAGACTGGGGCGGAGATATGCTACGTGGAGCAGTTCGCCGTCGCCCAGCCGCAGAACGTCACGGTGTTGAATGTCCGCGTGGGTTATCTGGGGCCGGACGGTAAGGCCCGATTGATCGTCGCGACGCCCTTGGGTGTGCTGCTGCAGCCGGGCATCACCCTGGTGCTGGACCAGGACAAGCCGATGAGCCTGCCCTTCGACGCCTGTCAGGCGGGTGGATGCGTGGCCTTGGCCGACCTTGAAGACGGCAAGGTGCTGGACCATTTCACCAGCGGCAAGGTCCTAGCCGTCCGCTATATCAACGGCGACAGGTCGGCTGTCGACATCCCGGTCCAGCTGAGCGGTCTGGCGGCGGCGTTGAAGGCCGTGCCCGCGCCCAAGCGCAATCCGTAAGCCCCGCCCCCTCCTGACAAAGCGCGCGAAGCCATGAACACCCAACCGCAGACCACCATGACCGTTGAGCAGGCGCTGGGACAGGCCCACGCCCATTGGAACGCCGGTCAGGCCGACCAAGCGGAACGCCTGTGCCAGCATGTGCTGGCGCTATGGCCCGGGCAGTCGGACGCCCTGCACCTGATGGGCCTGATGGCTCATGCCTACGGCAACCTGGATCTGGCGATCGATCACCTGCGCCGCGCCTGCCAGGCACCGCGGGTGCCCGCGGTCTATCTCAGCAACCTGGGTGAGATGTGCCGCCAGCGCGGCCTGCTGGCGGAGGCCGAGGTGGCCGCCCGCCGCGCCGTCACCATGGACAACGCCCTGGTCGCCGGCTGGAACAATTTGGGCATCATCCTGCAGGAAGCCGGCAAGCTGGAGGACAGCCTGTCCTGCCTGGAGCGGGTGGTGGCCCTGCAGCCCACCTACGCCGAGGCGCACAACAACCTTGGCAACACGCTGAAGCGCATGGGGCGCCTGGACCAGGCCCGCCAGCGCTACGAATACGCGCTCAGCCTGACGCCCGCCTATGCCGAGGCGCAGAGCAACCTGGCCAATCTGCTGAACGATCTGGGCCGTCCCGACGAAGCGCTGGCCGCCGCCCGCAAGGCCATCGACCTGAACCCCCGCCTCTCGGACGCCTACATCAACGCGGCGGCGGTTGAACTGGGCCGCAACCGCAATGAGGAGGCGTTGCGCTGGATCGACGCGCTGCTGAGCTACGCCCCGTTGCACGCCGGCGCCCTCACCGTCCGCGCCACCGCGCTGCGCCATCTGGAGCGGCTGGAGGAGGCTTTGGCCGACGCCCGCCGGGCCGTCGCCGCCCAGGCTGACAATGGCGAGGCGCAGAACGTGCTGGGGGAGGTGCTGCAGGCGCTGGGGCATCCCGAAGAGGCGTTGGTCGCGTTCGACAAGGCCGCCAAGACCCTGGGCTTCGCCCCGGAAAAGGCGCTGATCAACCGTGGCGTGCTGTTCATGGAACGCGGCGACAAGGTCCAGGCCAAGGCGGCCTTCGACCAGGTTGTGGCGCAGTTCCCGCGCTCCGCTTCCGCCTGGTTCAACCTGTCGGATTTGCACCGCTTCCAGGCCGGGGACCCGGCCATCGCGAAGATGGAGTCCCTGCTGTACGGTCCCGACTCCGTGCAGTCGCAGACCGACCGCACGGCGTTGAACTTCGCGTTGGGCAAGGCGTGGATGGATTTGGGCGACGGCGAACGCGCCTTCGCCCACCTGAACGAGGGCAACCGCCAGAAGCGGGCCACCTTCGCCTATGACGCGGCCGCCACCAGCCGCTGGATGGCCGATATCGCGACATCCTTTCCGGCCGCCGCTTTCCAGGGGCCCAAGTCCGCGGTGGCGGGCAGCGACTTGGCCGTGTTCGTGCTGGGCATGCCCCGGTCCGGCACCACGCTGATCGAACAGATCCTGGCGAGCCACCCGGCGGTGACCGCCGCCGGCGAACTGTCGGCGCTGAACAACCTCGTGAACCAGCTGGGCCCCTATCCCCAGATCGCCGGTCACCTGACGCCGGAGATCCTGGGTGGGCTGGGCCAGCGCTATCTGGACGTCATCCGTCCGCTGGCCGGCAGCCACCGCCGGGTGGTGGACAAGATGCCGTCCAACTTCCTGTTCTCCGGCCTCATCAACCTGGCGCTGCCGGACGCCCGCATCATCCATGTGCGGCGTGACCCGGTGGATACCTGCCTGTCGTGCTACACCAAGCTGTTCACGCGGGAACAGCTGTTCACCTATGACCTGGCGGAGCTGGGCCAGTTCCACCGCGCCTATGAGCGGCTGATGGACCATTGGCGCGCCGTGCTGCCCGCCGACCGCTTCCTGGAGGTGCAGTACGAGGCGGTGGTGGACGACCTGGAAGGCCAGTCCCGCCGGATGGTGGAGTTCTGCGGCCTGGCCTGGGATCCCGTTTGCCTGGACTTCCACACCACCCAGCGCACCATCCGCACCGCCAGCCTGAACCAGGTGCGCCAGCCCCTGTTCCGCAGCAGCATTGGTCGTTGGAAGCCGTTCGCCGCACAGCTGACGCCCCTGCTGACCGCGCTGGGGATCGACCCGAACGCGCCGGAAGCACCGCCCGAAGCCGTGGCGGAAGTCGTGGCGGCGCCTGCCAAGAAGGCGGCGCCTAAGAAGGCCGCGGCGGCGAAGAAGGCCGAAGCGCCGGCGGCTGAGGTCGCCCCCGCCGCCCCCGTGGCGGAGGAGGGGGCCAAACCGGCGCGCAGCCGCCGCAAGCCGGCCGCCAGCTGACGGGGGCTGTCGTCATGGACATGAAGGATCTTGAGCTACAGGTCCGCCCCATGCTGATCGCGGGGCGGGGTGCGGAAGTCGAGGCCATGGTCCGGCCCCTGCTGGCCAGCGGCACCGGCCCGGTCACCTTGTGGGCCCTGCTGGCCCAGGCCCTGCGTGTGCAGGGCCGGGTGTTGGAGGCCCGGCCCATCCAGGAGATGCTGGTGGACGCCCTGCCGGGGCACCTGTCCACCCGCTTCGACCTGGCGGAAACCCTGCTGCTGCTGGGGGAATTCGAACGCGGTTGGCGCGAATACGCCTACCGCTACAGCCTGGCCCACACCACGCGTATCGAGCGCAAGGTGCAGCGCCCGCGCTGGGACGGTCGGCCCATCCCGGGCAAGACCCTGCTGATCCATGACGAGCAGGGCTACGGCGACACTTTCCAGTTCATGCGCATGGTCGCCTGGGCCAAGGAGAAGAGCCAGGCCAACGTCATCCTGGAAATCAACCATGAGACGGCCAGCCTGGCCCGCCGCATGAAGGGTTTCGACGCCATGACGGTGCGGGGCGAGCTGCCGCCCTATTTCGACGTGCACGCCGAAATGATGAGCCTGCCCATGATCATGGGGCTGAAGCTCAGCGACCTGCCGGGCGAGCCCATGCCCTACCTCAGCGCCCTGCCCGAGCGGCGGGAGCAGTGGCGCAAGCGGCTGGCGCCTTACCAGGGCCTGAAGGTGGCTTTCCTCTGGGCCGGCCGGCCCACGCATTTCAATGACGCCAACCGCTCCATGAGCTTGGAGATGCTGGCGCCGTTGGCGCAGGAAGGCGTCACCCTGTTCTCCGTGCAGAAGGGCCCGAAGGAGGAGCAGGCGCTGAACCCGCCGGCGGCCATGGGCAAGCACGTCGTCAGCCTCAGCCCCGAGATCAAGGATTTCGAGGATACGGCCGCCATCCTGATGGAGGTCGACCTGCTGATTTCCATCGACAGTTCGCCCGTTCACCTGGCGGGCGCCTTGGGCCGGCCGGCCTGGGTGATGCTGCCCCTGCTGCCGGACTGGCGCTGGCTGCAGAAGCGTGACGACACGCCGTGGTACCCCACGGTCCGCCTGTTCCGGCAGACGGAATGGGGCCAGTGGGGACCGGTGATCGATCGCGTCGCCGGTGCGCTGGCGGAGTTCAAGAAGGCGAAAGGGCAGGGGTGAGGGCGCGGGCCCTCCTCTGCCTGCTGGTGGCGGGCGCCCTGGCCGCCTGCTCCGGCATCCATGGCCGGCAGGATCGGGGCCCTGCCGTGGCCCAGGGCGGGGGCTGGCGCTGGTCCGTGATGCCGGCCGGCGGCCTCGACCTCGCCACGGCGGTGAAGCCGGGCCCGGGTGGGCCGCTGTTGACCGTTTACATCGAGGGCGACGGCCTGGCCTACCTGACGTCGACCGAGCCGGCACAGGACCCCACCCCCACCGATCCCTTGGCCTTGCGCCTGGCCCTGGCCCATCCGGGGGCCGGCCCCGTGGCCTATCTCGCCCGGCCCTGCCAGTACGTCATGCCGGGCCGCAACTGCCAGGTGGCTTACTGGACCAAGGCCCGCCTGGCGCCGGAGGTGGTGGACAGCGCCGGCGCGGCGCTGGACCGGCTGAAGGCCGAGGCGCACGCCCAGCGCCTGGTGCTGGTGGGCTACTCCGGCGGCGGCGGCCTGGCCGCCCTGCTGGCGGAACGACGCCAGGACGTGGCCGGTTTGGTCACCGTGTCCGGCAACCTGGATCTTGGCCTGTGGGTCAAGACGCTGGATCTGACGCCGCTGTCGCAGTCGTTGGACCCCGTCACCGACGCCGCCCGGTTGGGGGCGGTGCCCCAGGTGCATTTTGTCGGCGCCAACGACAAGGTGGTGGACGGCGCCATCGCCCGTTCCTTCGTCGGCCGCCAGCCCCCGGGCGGGTCCGCCAGCATCGTCACCGTGCCGGGCCAGGACCATGGCTGCTGCTGGGCCGCCGCCTGGCCGGAACTGTCCCGCCGGGCGGAGCTGAAAGCCATCCCCGGTTGGCTGCCGTAGCTTTACCCCGCGTGCGCGGGGGAGCGTTCTGACGTCAGAACGGGTGTCGCTCAGCCGGGATGCCCGACCTGGGCCAGGGCCCGGTCCAGTTCCTGGATGGCGCAAACGATGTGGTAGAAGCTGCTGGCCGGTGCCGCCTCCTCCACGAAGCTGCCGTCGGGGTTCAGGCGGTCGCGCCACAGGCCTTGAACCGGCGTATCAAGATATTTCATCAGGCCGCGCCCACCGGCCGCCGCCATGGTCCAATAGCCGTCGCAGCGGTCGGCATCGTCGCGGGTGGCCAAGGCCGCCAGCACGGCGGCCTTGACGCGCTCCGTCTGCGGCCACAGGCGGGCCACCGGATCGTGGGGCGTCAGGTCGTCCAGCAGGGCGTTCATGGCGACGCCGCGCGCGGGATCGACGCCAGGCCCCTCGCCGATGGCGATCATGCGCCAGGCGGCATCCGACGCCGCCTTGCTGCCGGTCAAGGCCGCCCAGCGCAGCATCAGCCACGACCATTCGAATTGGTGGCCGGGCTCGACGATGCGGCCGGGGGTGCCGGCCTGGGGCCGCCAGTCGCCGTCGAAGAATTCCTTCAGCCCGCCCATGTCATCGTCGATGAAGCGGGTCAGCGCCAGGCTCACGATCTCCTCCGCCAGGTCGCGCCAGCCGCCGTCGCCGCCCTGGTCCATCCAGGCGAGGGACGCTTCCAGCATGTGCATGTGCGGGTTGGAGAGCAGGGGCAGGGTGCGGGGATGGCTCTCCTCGAACCCGCCTTGGGCATGATGCAGGGTGTCCAGCAGGCGCTGGCGCAGGTTCACGGCCATCTCCTCCGGCACCCGGTTTTCCGGTGTGGCACCCTGCGCGGCGGCCAGGGCGAACAGGGCGAAGGCCTGATCGTACAGCACCACGGTGTCGTCCAGACAGCGGCCGTCCGGCGCCACCTTGGTGCGAAACAGGCCGTCGGGGCGGCGGTAGTGGTTGAGGAAGAAGGTCAGGCCATGCTCCGCCGCCTCGCGCACCGGGCCGTTCCAGCCGGACTTGGCGGCGACGGAATAGGCATAGACCTGGCGGGCCTGCACGCGCGCCCGGCGGGGATCGTTGGTGGGCTTGCCATCCAGGCCCAGCTTTTCATGGAAGCCGCCGTGCAGCCGGTCCGCCCCCGCCTCCCACCACAGCGGGTAGGCGTGTTCCACCAGCCAGGCTTTCAGCTGCCCGCGCACCGCCGCGGCGTCGGCCAGCGCGCCGGTGGGGGTGGAATTGGGGGTGGTTGAGGACAGGACAGCCGCGTGCATCATGGGGTGCCTTCCGCTCGGTCTCACAGGGGAAATGTCGGCTCAGACGATAGAAGGCGGACCGGTCGCCGGCCAGGGGCAAGGCGGTAATATTTCGGTGACCGGGGGAAGGTGGCGGACAAACACGGGTAAGCGGAGGCCAGCCTCGACATTCAGTGAGGCCAATGCCATTTTTAAGCGCATGAGCAAACCAGGGCCGCCCCCTCAGCTGACCGACGAGGACGCTGCCGAATTGGCGGCCTTGACGGCGGCCGTTGCGGAAACCCGGACGGACATGCGGCGCATTCCGCATTCCGAGGTCCGTGCTTGGTTGCTGGAAGTCGCCAACGGCAATTTTGATGCCCCGCTTCACAGCCCGCGCTGACGGGCATGGCGGAAGTGGTCAGTTGGCATCCAGCCGCTTTCGCCGACCTCAGCAAAATCATTGGGCATATTCAGGCGGAGAATCCCATCGCCGCGTCGCGTCCGCTACCTCCAGGGGATCGCCCCGGACCACCACCCTCACTCGACACCCTTCTCAGCGGGTGCCATCTTGACGGAGACAGTAGCGGGCCGCCATCTCCATCGCCCCGCAGGACAAACACTTCCGTGAATGGGTTCGTCATGATGCGTGGGAAATTGGGGGGCGCCTTGTCTGGTGCTGTGGTCGGTGGGCACTCGGCGGCCATCGCCCTGATCTATTCCGTCAAAAGAAATGATCCGATCCATCTGGTCATATCGGGCGCGCTGCTGTGTGCCCTGGTGCTTTTTCTTGTCTCGATCATTCTGACGCTCGTCGGGATGCGAAGGGGCAAGGTGACCTCCTGAGGTCGCCCTCCTGCGGAAGGTGACACGTCCAGCGATGAAATGGCCCGGGGGCCTTGGTAGGCCTGTATCCGCGCGCGGTGGCGTATCGGGATATGGAATTGAATTCCTGAGAGGGCCCATCGCGGCGAGGAGATTCGGAATGACCCCGAAGAAGCCGGTGAACCTTGTCCACGGCATGGTGATCTGCCTGATGACAGGCGCCAACACGCTATTCGTGATGATGAGGACGACGGAGCCGGTTTTTAGAATATTGTCCGGCGTCGTCGCCGGCGCGCTGTTTGTTTTTACGTTTTTGATCGCGTCAGGGATTCTCCTGAAATGGGCGAGCCGAAATCGGCGGGCGCCCAAATAAAAACGGCCCAGGTCCCGTCAAGGAACCTGGGCCGCGTCGCGTCCGCCACCTCCAGGGGGGAGAGGAAGGTGGCGGGTGCGATGGGGATCAGGCGGCGTGCGCCCGTTCCGTTTCATGCCCGGGTTCGGGCACGTCCTTCTCGTGGCTGATCAGCTTGCCGCCCACCAGCGTCCGCAGCAGGACGTAGAACACCGGCGTCAGGCCCAGGCCGAAGAAGGTCACGCCCAGCATGCCGAAGAACACGGCGACACCCATGGCGTGGCGCATTTCGGAACCTGGTCCCGTCGACAACACCAGGGGCACGACACCCATGATGAAGGCGATGGAGGTCATCAGGATGGGGCGCAGCCGCAGGCGGCTGGCCTCGATCGCCGCCTGGACGGGGGTCTTCCCGTGGATTTCCAGTTCCCGGGCGAACTCCACGATCAGGATGGCGTTCTTGGCCGACAGCCCCACCAGCACCATGAAGCCGATCTGGGTGAAGATGTTGTTGTCACCGCCCGTCAGCCACAGGCCGGCGAGCGCCGACATCAGGCTCATGGGCACGATCAGCAGGATGGCCAGCGGCAGGGTCAGGCTCTCGTACTGGGCGGCCAACACCAGGAAGACCAGCAGCACGCTGATGGGGAACACCCACAGGGCGGAGTTGCCGGCCAGGATCTGCTGGTAGGTCAGGTCGGTCCATTCCAGCTTGATGCCCCGGGGCAGGACCTCATGCGCGATCCGCTCCGCCGCCGCCTGGGCCTGGTTCGAGGAGAACCCGGGCGCCGGGCCGCTGTTGATGTCGGCGGCGGTGTAGCCGTTGTAACGCACCACCATCTCCGGCCCGTAGGTCTGCGAGACGCTGACCAGCGACGACAGCGGCACCATGGTGCCCTGGGCGTTGCGGGTCTTCAGCAGGCCGATGTCATCCGCATGGGCGCGGAACGGGGCGTCAGCCTGCACCCGCACCTGGTAGACGCGGCCGAAGGTGTTGAAGTCGTTGACGTACAGCGACCCCAGATAGATCTGCATGGTGTCGAAGACGTCGGTGACCGACACGCCCAGCTGCTTGGCCTTCACCCGGTCCAGGTCGACGTTCAACTGCGGCACGTTGATCTGGTAGCTGGAGAATGTCGGCCCCAACTCCGGCGTCTTCATGGCCTTGGCGATGAAGTCGTTGGACGCCTTGGCCATGGCCTCGTACCCCAGGGCGCCGGTATCCTCCAGTTGCAGCTTGAAGCCGCCCAGCGTGCCCAGCCCCATCACCGGCGGCGGGGGGAAGACGGCGATGTAGGCTTCCTTGATGCCCGCATATTCCTTGCGCAGGTTGGCGGCGATCTGGGCGGCGGACACGTGGCCCGGCCGGTTGTCGTAATGGTCCAGCGGGACGAAGACGATGCCGGCGCTGGAGCTGTTGGTGAAGCCGTTCACCGACAGGCCGGGGAAGGACACGGCGTGGGTCACGCCGGGCTGCTTCAGGGCGATCTCGGACATCTTGCGGATGACCTCCTCCGTCCGGTCCAGCGAGGCGCCGTTGGGCAACTGGGCGAAGGTGACCAGGTATTCCTTGTCCTGGGCGGGCACGAAGCCGCCGGGGACGGCATTGCCCAGATAGAAGGTGACGCCCAGCAGCAGGGCATAGATGCCCAGCATCACGCCCTTGCGCCGGATGACCCCGCCCACACCGGTGCCGTAAGCGACCGAGCCGCGGTGGAAGACCTTGTTGAACAGCCGGAAGAAGGGGCCGAACACCGCGTTCATGCCCCGGGTCAGCCAATCCTGGCCGTCATGGTGCCCTTTCAGCAGCAAGGCGGCCAGGGCGGGGGACAGGGTCAGGGAGTTGAAGGCGGAGATGACGGTGGAGATCGCGATGGTCATCGCGAACTGCCGGTAGAACTGGCCGGTCAGGCCGGTCATGGCGGCCAGCGGCACGAACACGGCCACCAGGGTCAGGGCGATGGCGATGATGGGTCCGCTCACCTCCCGCATGGCCTGGTAGGTCGCTTCCTTGGGCGACAGCCCGGCCTCGATGTTGCGCTCCACATTCTCCACCACGACGATGGCGTCGTCGACCACGATGCCGATGGCCAGCACCATGCCGAACAGCGACAGCGCGTTGATGGAATAGCCGAAGGCCAGCAGCAGGGCGAAGGTGCCGACGATGGAGATGGGCACGGCCAGCAGCGGGATGATGGAGGCGCGCCAGGTCTGCAGGAAGACGATGACCACGATCACCACCAGGGTGATGGCTTCCAGCAGGGTGTGGATGACGGCGTCGATGCTGGCGCGGACGAACTGCGTCGGGTCATAGACGATGCGGTATTCCACGCCCGGCGGCATGTCGGCGGACAGTTCCTTCATCGCCTCGCGGACCTGGTCGGAAATGGCCAGCGAGTTGGCGCCGGGCGACTGGTTGATGGCCAGGGCCACGGCCGGGCTGTTGTCCAGCAGCGCGCGCAGGCCGTATTCGGACGCCCCCAGCTCGATACGGGCCACGTCACGCAGATAGGTGACGCCGCCGTCGGCCGTGGTCTGCAGGATGATGTCGCCGAACTCGGCTTCCGTCCTCAGACGGCCGCGGGCGTTGACCGACAGCTGCAGGGGCACGCCCTTCACCGAGGGGGAGGAGCCGATGACACCCGCCGCCACCTGGACGTTCTGGTCGCGGATGGCGGCCACCACGTCCTCGGCGGTCAGGTTGTGCTGGGCCACCTTCTGCGGATCCAGCCAGACGCGCATGGAATAGTCGCCCGAGCCCCAGACCAGCACCTCGCCCACGCCCTGGATGCGCGCCAGCCGGTCCTTGACGTTCAGGACGGCGTAGTTGCGCAGATAGGTCATGTCGTACTGGTTGCTGGGCGAGATCAGGTGCACCACCATGGTCAGGGTGGGTGAACTCTTGATCGTCGTGACCCCCAGGCGCTGCACGTCCTCCGGCAGGCGTGTCAGCGCCTGCGAGACGCGGTTCTGCACCATCTGTTGGGCCAGGTCGGGATTGGTGCCCAGCTTGAAGGTGACCGTCACCGCCAGGTTGCCGTCGCTGTTGGCCTGCGACTGCATGTACAGCATGTTTTCCACGCCGTTGATCTGCTCTTCCAACGGCGCGGCGACGGTCTCGGCGATGACCTTGGGGTTGGCGCCCGGGTACTGGGCGTGGACCACCACGGTGGCGGGGACCACCTCGGGATATTCCGAGATGGGCAGTTGGAACAGTGATATCAGGCCGGCCATGAAGATGGCCACCGACAGCACGCCGGCGAAGATCGGCCGGTCGATGAAAAAACGTGAGATGTTCATGGCTGTTCTCGATGGAACGGGGCTGGTCGGATACGGCCCTTACAGGGCCGAACCCGACGCGGCGTGCCGTGTGTCGGGGGCGGCGGTCTCACCCGCCATGGCGACGTTCTTGGGCTTCACGGCATCGCCGGGGCGGGCGAACTGCACGCCGTTGACGACGATGCGCTCGCCGGCCTTCACGCCCTTGGTGATGACGCGCAACCCGTCCTGCAGCGGGCCGACGGCGACCTCGCGATAGGCCACCTTGTTGTCGTCACCCACCACCAGGACGTACTTCTTGTCCTGGTCGGTGCCGATGGCGCGGTCATCCACCAGCAGGGCGTCGTGCGGGGTGCTGCCGCCCACCTTGAGGCGGGCATAGAGGCCGGGAACCAGCAGGCCATCCGGATTGTCGAACTTGGCGCGCACGCGGATGGTGCCGGAAACGGTGTCCAGGTGATTGTCCACATGCTCCACCACGCCGGCGCGGGAATAGCCGTCCTCGGTGGCGAGGCCCAGTTGCACCGGGGCATGGCCGTCCTTCACGCTGGCGATGTAGCGCAGGTAGGTCTGCTCATCCACGTCGAAGGAGGCGTAGATAGGCGAGACGGACACCAGCGTCGTCAGGGGCACGCCACTGGCGCCGGCGGCCACGATGTTGCCCACCGTGATCTCCGCCCGGCTGACACGGCCGTCCACTGGCGCCACCACACGGGTGTAGCCCAGGTTCAGCCTCGCCACCTGCAGGGCCGCTTCGGCGGCCTTCACATCGGCCGTGGCCGTGCGGAAGCTGTTCTCCCGGTCATCCAGATCGCGCTGGGGGATGGCGCTGCTGGTGATCAGCTTGCGGGCGCGCTCCAGATCCGTGCTGGCATAGCGCTGGCGCGACTGGGCGGAGGCCAGGTTGGCCTCCGCCCGGTCCACTTCCGCCTGGAAGGGGCGGGGGTCGATAGTGAACAACGGGTCGCCCTTCTTCACCAGGGCGCCGTTCTTGAAATTCACGGCGACGATGGGGCCGGAGATCTGAGGACGGATGTCCACATGCTCCACCGCCTCCAGTCGGCCGGAATAGCTCTGCCAGTCGACGACGGTGCGGGTAATGACGGGGGCGACGTCCACCTCCGCCACCGGGGCGGCGGGGGGCGGAGCCGAGGCCTGGGCCCCGCCGGGACCGCGCAGGTAGAAGCCGCCGAGGGCGGCCAGGGCGACGCCGGAAGCCAGCGCCAGCGCCAGTTTGGCCTTCGTTGGCTTGGTGGATGTGTTGGACATGGGGGTACTCCTTGACTGGCGTTGGCGGGGCGTTACAGGCGACGCCCGAGGAAGTTGGCGATGGCCGCCAGGACCGCGGGATTGGTGGCCAGGTCGGCATGGGAAACGCGGGGGAAGCGGGTCACTTCGGTGGGCACGCCGGACCCGATCAACTGGCCCGCATACTTCTCAGCCTCGACATGCAGCACGTCGTTCTGGGCGGTGATGACCAGCGCCGGCGGCAGGCCGGCCAGACGCCGGGATTCCAGCGGCGCCGCATAGGGGTGCAGGCGCTGTGCGGCTTCCGGCAGGTAGGCGCGGTAGCATTTGGCGCAGTCGGACACGGTGATGTCCGAACTCAGCAGCCGCTCATCGCCCACCCGGGTCAGGCTGGGGTCCAGCATGGGACCGACCAGCACCTGGGCCTTCAGCGGCACGTCGCCCTGGTCGCGGGCGATGAAGGTGAGCGAGGCGACGATGTGGCCGCCGGCGTCATAGCCGGCCACACCCAGGCGGTTGGCCGCACCACCAAAGTCGCGGGCATGCTGGGCGACCCACAGGGCGGCGCGGTAGGCGTCGCCCGGGGCGGCGGGGAAGGGGTGGGCGGGGGCCAGGGAATAGCCCACGGAGACGACGAAGGCGGGCGTGTGATGGGCGATGAACCGGGCGGCCGGATCGGCATCATCCAACCCGCCCTTGGTGAAGCCGCCGCCGTGGAATACCAGGACCACCGGCAACGACGGCCGCAGGGTTTTGGCCGCCGCCGCGGGCCGGTACAGGCGCAGCGTCACATCCTGGGCATAGCCCGGGATGCGCGTTTCGCAGATGGTGATGCCGTCCGCGCCACCGGCCACGCCGCCGGCAATTTCACTGATGTTTTGGCTCAATGGCCTGGACATTTCACATGGGTGCCGCAGCACCCCTCCTGGTTATGACAGGGTGGACTGTATGGAAGGTGTTGTGGCGAATAAATAAGCATTCAGCCGCAACACAATTCGGATTTGATGAATAATGGCGTCGTTGGTGACGCTGCCGCCGGCCGCGACGTTGTGCGTCGCAGCGTGCGCGGGCTCGAATTGTCGACAGAAGGCGGGGGTCAGAAACCCTGCAGCATGACGCCGATAAAGGGGAACAGGTCCCGCAGCACGACGCCGGCGAACAGGGAGAGCGCGCCACTCAAGGCGGCCAACACCATCAGGATGATACGCGTATCCGGGGACAACCGGCGGTGATGGGCGTCATAGGGGACGGCCAAGGGGGTCGGTGCGGCCATGGTCTTCGGCTCCTGATCGGCTTGGGTGGCACCCGGCATACCGTGGCGCGGGCGGCGGTCGCGTCCCGTTTCCGGTCGTCAAAGCGGCGGAAGAACGGGCGGCGGTATCAGCCGCGGGGCCAACGGCGGTTGCCGGGCAACAGGCGTGGGGTGGCGCGTCGGACGACGCGCCGGAATGACGAGGCCGCGCCCATTTCCACACCGGGGAAAGGACGGTCAGGCCAAGGGCTAAGGGTTGGTGCCCCGAATGGGGCGGTTTCACGAAAGCGGGCTGGGGGCCCAGGCCTCACCGCCGGTCCCCTGACCTGCGGTGCAGCAACAGTCACATCATAGCGAACGCCGCCCTAGGCGGAATACGCGATAATCCGAATAGTCTGTTTAGGAAAGACCGCATAATCGAGGGCGTCAGAGCGCCCCGCGCGCTGCGGGTGCGTCCATCCACCGGATGGGTATAGGGTCCGCCGGGCTATGGTTGCATTGACTTGATGTACCATTCCTTTTGGTTGCTGTATATTTTTTTGGTGCGACGGTGGGGGTGGTGGCCATGGAACAGCGAGCGATGGCGGCGCGACGCGCCCCCGTCTCGGGGATCGGGAGGGAGCGGTCGGGACAGGGCGGCATGTCCGCCAAGGCCCAGCCCGAGCGCCTGTTGCAGATGGCGGCGGGCCTCGCGGCTGGATCGGGACCAGCGCGACTTGCCGGTCTGTCCGCCGTCTTGAACTCTTCCGCCCCCGTTCAGCGGGTGGTCATCCCGCAAGCGGATATACCGGGGCTGGCTGCCGATTTCGACACGACCCAGTTGGGCCCGGCCACGCAGGTTGTCGAACAGTTGCAGGCGGGGGGCAGGCGGACCTCGCTTCAGCTGCTGGAACAGCGTATCCGGCTGGCCGATCAGGCTGAAAATACGGCCAACAACAAGACCCTGATCGCTGAATTGAACCGCCTGCTGACGCTGGGGGTTGGCGATGTGGCGGAAAGCGCCACGTCGGGGTTGGGCGAAAAGATGGCTCTCGCTTGGCGATATACGGGTGCCGACCAGGTCAATGACGATGTCCGCGCCGGTGTACGGACCTGGGTTTCCGGCGTGCCGGGGACGGTCGTCAACTGGCGGATGATCGGCCAACACCTGCGCGGTCTCTTGCCGAACCAGGACTACGAGGGGGTCGGGGCCACCGCCCCTGAAACGTTGACGCCGTTGAATCCCCTGCAGACGAACGAGGAGCGGGGGCGGGACGCCATGGCCGCCGCGTCGCAGCGCATCAATTTGGCCCTGGCGCAATTGCCGGCCCATGAGGGGCCCAGCTATCGCCAGAGCGGTGTGGCCAACAGTACCGTGTACGGCGGCGCCATCCATGTCGGTGACTATATCCGCGACCCATCCTTCGTGTCGACCAGCGCGCTGCGCATGAATGGCTCCGCCGGGGATTGGGGCGCGCCGGGCACGGTCCAGCAGCCCAAGGCCTATTTCATCATCCAGGGGCGCACCGGCCGGTACATTTCCAAGGCCGCCCAGCAGGAGGAAGGACAGCACGAGGTGCTGTTCCGCAACGATACGCCGTTCCGCGTCGACAGGATCACCAACATCCGCGGGACCACCTTCTTCGTCTATGTGACGGAGGCTCAGCCGCCGCAGGGTGCCAATGTGAAGAATCCGTACAACGGCAACGACCTGTAGGTCACAGCGCGCCTTAAGGTTTGGTCGACGTCCCGTGGCGGGCGCGGCCTCACGCGCAGATCAGGCACTTCTCCTCCTCATCCACGTCGGCTGGCGCGGGCGTGGCGGGTTTATCGGGGCAGGTGATGGTGGATTGGCCGTTGAACAGGGGGCAGCTGTCGAACAGATCCGCCACCCAATCCACGAACACCCGCACCTTGGGTGACAGGTGGCGGTTGTGGGGATAGACGGCGGAGATGGGCATGGGCTCGGGCTTCCACCGCGGCAGCAGTTCCACCAACTGTCCGGACAGCAGGTGGGGCTTGGCCATGAAGTAGGGCGGCTGGATTATGCCCAGGCCTTCCAGACCGCAGGTCAGGTAGGCGTCGGAATCGTTGACGGCCACGGGGCCGGAAGTCTTCACCTCCTGCACCTCGCCCTCCACGATGAAGGACAGGTCGATGGTCTTGCCGGTGCGGCTGTGGAAATAGTTCACCGCCTGGTGCCGTTCCAGATCCTCCAACGTTTCCGGCAGGCCGTAGGCCGAGATATAGGCTGGGCTGGCGCAGGTCACCCCCTGGAACACGCCCACGCGTCGGGCGATCAAGCTGCTGTCCTGCAGGTGGCCGACGCGGACGACGCAGTCCACGCCGTCCTGTACCAGGTCCACCGGCCGGTCGCCCATGCCGATCATCAACTCGATATCCGGATACTGGCGGCGGAACTCATGGACGCGCGGGATGACCAGCAGCCGGCCGATGGCGCCCGGCATGTCCACCCGCAACTTGCCGCGCGGGTTCTTCTTCATGTTGGCGAAGGAGGATTCCGCCTCGTCGATGTCGGACAGGATGCGGATGGCGCGCTCGTAATAGGCGGCGCCATCGGGCGTCAGGCTCAGGCGCCGCGTCGTCCGTTGCAACAGGCGCACACCCAGGAACCCTTCCAGGTTCTGGATGATGGTGGTGACGGACGCGCGGGGCAGGCCCAGCGTGTCCGCCGCCTTGGAGAAACTGTTCACTTCCACGATGCGGGTGAACACCTGCATCGCCTGCAACTTGTCCATGGGTGTCCCCGGAGCGAGCGTGGTCCGGAGCAATGTAGGCGGCACGGCCGTCCGGTTCCAGGGCCGCGGCGCGCAGCCCTGGAACCTTCCGTGGGATGAGCCGGGTTATAGCCGGCTGCGTTAACGCAGCTTCACGCCCAAAGGCGATTCCGCCTTCGGGCGATCTGCTCTAGAAGCCGGCCTTCAGGGTGACGAAGAACTGGCGCGGGGCCAGCGGGTAGATGGCGTAGGTGCCGCTGGCCGAGCCCACGGTGATGGTGCTGGCGGCCTTCTTGTCCATCAGGTTGGTGACGTTCAACCCGATGGAGGAGGACTTCACGCCCGGGGCGATGGCGCCCAGGTCGTAGCTGGCCTCCAGGTTGAACTGCCAGTAGGAGGGGACCCACAGGTCGTTGGTGTACGTGGCATAGCGCTTGCCGTAGTACTCGCCGCTGACCTTGGCGCCAAAGGCGCCATAGTTGCTGCTGACGATGACGCGGTTCATCCATTCCGGATCGCCGGGGATCAGCTTGCCGGCGGTCAGCACCGTGCTGGTGCCGCTGACGTAGTTCTGGTCGTATTCGGAGTGGTTGTAGGACAGGGCGTCGTAGATCGAGAAGTGGTCGCCCAGGTGGATGGTGGCCGCCAGGTCCACGCCGTTGGTGGTGACGCTGCCCACGTTCTGCAGGATGCCGACGCCGCCGACGAAGCTGGTCAGGGTGGCGTTAGGGCTGATCAGCAGCTGACGGTTGCTGAAGTCGACGTGGTAGTAGTTGATCTGCCCGCCGATGCCGGTGATGAGGCCCAGATCCACCGCATGGTCGCCGCGCCAGCCCGCCTCATAGGTCCACGAGGTTTCCGGGTTGCCGGTGCGCTTGAACAGGTCGAAGGCGGCCTGGCTGCCCAGGCTCCACGGCGAGGCGCCGCCCAGGCCGTAGGTGATGTACTGGCGCACGTTCTTCTGCACGTTGACGAACAGCTGGTCGTCCGGCGTCACGTCCCACAGGGCGCCGACCTGCGGCAGGAAGCCTTCCTTGGTGTCGATCTCGCCTTCCGGCAGGTTGACGGTCGTGCCGCTGTAGGACCCGGACAGGGGCTGCACCGGCATGGTGCCGTTGGCGAACTGCAGGCTGGACTTGAAGCCCGCCTGCACCTTCACGGTCGGTAGCACCTGCCACTGGTCCTGCAGGTAGGTCTGGACCACGTCATTGCTGATGTGGCTCTGCACCTGGGTGAACAGCGGATCGGTGGGGACGTCGTACGGGGTCAGCGGGTTGGTGACCGACAGCTGGTACCAGCGGCGCGAGGTGGTGGTGGCGTTGTGTTCATACCACACGCCGCCCTCGATCTGGTGGTCACCCAGGTCGTAGTTCAGGCTGGACCGGGCACCCTCGCGGTCGATCATGTATTCCGTGGTGCGCACGCCATAGCCGCTGTTGCCCAGGACGGTCTTCAGGTCCGAGGTCGGGTAGTAGACCTTGAACACCGAGCTGGCGCCGCTGATCGGCAGGGCGACGATGCCGCGACCGTCGTCGTGGTGGTAGTAGACCTGGTTCTTCCAGGTCAGATTGTCGCTGAGCTGGTAGTCGTAGCTCATGTAGCCGAGATAATCGGTACGCTGCGCCGCGCTGAAATAGTTGGAATAGTTGGCGCCCAGGGCCGTCGGCGTGTTGCCCTTGCTGTCCACGTAGGTCAGGGCCTTGGCCAGGTCGGGGTAGAGGAAGGGCCGGGTATAGGGCTGGTAGGCCTGCGTGGCGCTGACCGAGGTCGCGTCCTCGTTGGGTTCGGTCTTGTCCGACCAGTCGAAGAAGGCCTTGAAGGTGCCCTTGTCGCCGGCGTGCACGAACTTGGCGTTGACCTGGTAGCCGCCCTGCTGGCCGTTGAAATCCCAGGCCTTGGAGTCCTGGCGCACGAAGGAGACATAGCCGCTGTTGCCGCCGTCCAACAGGCCGGTGTCGATGCGGGCGTAAGTGCGGAAGGTGTCGTAACTGCCGAACACCTGCTCCACCTGGGCGCCGGCGTCCGCCTTGGGGTCGTCGGAGAACACGGCCAGCGTGCCGCCCAGGTTGCTGGTCGACGCGGTGCCCAAGTCACCGGCGCCGGAGGCCAGGCTGATGCGGCCGATGTTCTCGCTGATGATGGCGCGTTGCGGCGACAGGCCGTTGTAGTTGCCATAGGACTGGTCACCCAGCGGCACGCCGTCCAGGGTGTAGCCCAGCTGCTGCGCGTTGAAGCCGTGGATGTAGAGGGAGGAGTTCTGCTCGTTGTTGCCCCACGGATCGGCGTTCTGGAAGATGACGCCCGGCAGCATGTTGATGGCTTTCACCGCGTTCACGCCGGGCATGATGGCCTGGATCTCGCGGGTCGGCAGCTCGATCTCCGACGCCGACCGGCGGGAGGAGGTGACGATCACCTCTTCCACCTGATCGGTATCGGCCGCTGCGGGCGCCTGCTGCGCTGATGCGGAAAGCGCCCCCCCGGCCAACAGCGCAAACGCCGCGACCGATGCCAGAAGATGACGGATTTTCATTTGTTTCCCCGAGGCTGCGAATTTTCTCGGGTGATAGCCACGTTGCTGCAGTGCGGCAAATTAAGATTTTATTTCAGTTTGCGCCAAAATGTGTGAGTTTTATTACGAAGGGGGCCGTATTCTGCCTCAGCCGCATTTGTGATGCTCAATATATGCATAGCCCGAGGTCGTGTTTTGTGGAAATCGGCTTTCTTTTACTGACTATCAGCCGGGGCTTCCAACGATGCTCGATATCATGGAACTGTCTTGATGGCGCGGTGTATTGCTTGGGATTGTGCACGGCGGACCGCCACCATATGCGCTGAAAGAGGAAACGAAGATCGTTCCGAGGGGGTTTGAATTTTCGACTTCGCCAGTATTATCTCTTCACACGTTCCCAGAAGCTCCGGCCAAAGGTAAGATTATTCTCGCTGAGGCACCCTACTAAAATCATAATTACATTGCATTATTGCTGAGCGTCGGCGGCGGTTCGGGAGAGAATTATGTTTGATTACGCCTTAACGGCGCTGTTGGTTTTGGTTCTTCCGGCCTATCAGATTTGTCGAAGCCTGACGCGGCGCAATATCGATGAGCCAAAGATCGGCCGTTATTGGCGTTCCATGGCCCTTGCGGGCAGCTTATGTATGGCGCTGATGGCGGAATGGGTCCTGCTGGGGCGACCCATGGCTGATCTCGGGTTGGCGATTCCTGTGCCTAAGGCGGGTATTATCGGGATTGGAATCGCCGTGGCCCTGTTTGCGAGCCTGCTGGCGCTTGTCAGGATAAAGCCACCCCGGGGAAACGCTTCAGCGGAGGCCCTATTACCCAGCACGCCAGACGAAAAGCGGGTCTTTATCGCACTCAGCCTTGTGATTGGGACAGCCTGGGAGATTCTGTATCGCGGCTATCTTTTGTGGATGCTGATACCGCTGGTTGGCACGGTCGGTGCCGTCGCGGTGGCGGCGGCGGCGTATGGCATGGCGCATGGCTTCAAGGGATGGAAGCCCTTCCTGGGCAGCTTATTGTCGGCGGTCATCTTCACGACGGCCTATGCGCTGACGGACAGCCTTTGGTGGTTGATTCTCATTCACGTGGGGTTGCCGCTAAGCGTGACCTTCGCCCGGCCGTCGAGGGTACCGGAAGTTGCCAAGCAATCAGAATAGGGCATTTCGCCTTCCACGTCTGATGTCTGTGGGATGCGGCCGTATGTGCCGATGCGCGGCTGCGGGCGGCGTTGGGACTTGCCACCTCTTGGCGCCCAGGCCTATAAAACCTCATCTATTGTTGAGGTTGGGGTGCCCCCATGCCTGGTGCGGCCAAGCTGAAGCGCGAACTTTCCGTGGGGGAGGTGGCGAGGCGCGCCGGTGTCGCCGTCTCCACCCTGCATTTTTACGAGGCCAAGGGCCTGATCACGGGATATCGCACCGCCGGCAACCAACGGCGCTATCCCCGCGAGATCCTGCGGCGCATCGCCATCATCCGCGTGGCGCAGCGCGCCGGCATCTCCTTGGCCGACATCCATGCCGCCCTGGGCACGGTGCCGGAGGGGCGCACACCCACCCAGGCGGACTGGCGCCGCCTGTCCACCCACTGGAAGGACACGCTGCAACAGCGCATCGACAGCCTGACGCAACTGCGCGACCAATTGGAAACCTGTATTGGTTGCGGCTGCCTGTCCATGGCCGACTGCCCCTTGCGCAACCCGCAGGACCGCCTGGGGACGGATGCCACCGGGGCGGTGCTGCTGCGACCTGCCGACAGGACGTGAAGATGGCGCGATGGCTGGTAAACTTGTGAAGATCACCACTTTTGGTGGAGGTAGCTCCCGCTCGTCGCTTGTCGGCCGTGTGGGCGACCCTTATTGTGCGGTTCTGAGGGCGCCATGCGTCTGAGGCGGGGGAGGGAATGGATGAAAGTTGAAGGTGGCCTGGTGGACGACGCACCCGTGGGCCGGCGCGGCGGGTGGGCTGGTTCCTTTCCCTGGCGCCGTTTCGCGTGGCCCGCCGTGCATGTGCTGCTGATGGCCGCCGCGCTGTCGCCGCTGTTCGTTTCCGTGGCGCCCGCATTGAACGACTATCCGCAACATCTCGCCCGCCTGGCGGCCGAGGCGCGCTATGCCCACGATGCCGACCTGCAGCGGTATTACACTGTGGACTGGGGCCTGCGGCCCAATGTGAACCTGGCCGTCGACCTGCTGGTGGCGCCGCTGATCGGGCCGCTGTCGCCCTGGGTGGCGGGGCGCCTGTTCCTGGTCGCGACACTGTTGTTGATGGCCGGCGGCACCTGGCAACTGTCCCGTCGCCTGAACATGGGCCAGGCCGGTTCCCCCTGGGCCGGTTCCCCCTGGTATGCCGGGCTGTTGCTGTACCCGATGCTGTACAACACGGTTTTCCTGGACGGCATCATCAACCTGGCCTTTGGCATGGCGTTGGCCCTGTGGATGCTGGTGTTTTGGCTGGGGGCTCGGACGTGGCCATTGCTTTGGCGCCTGCCCGTGCTGGCGCTGGGGGGGCTGGCGGTCATGCTGGCGCACGCGGTGGCGTTCGCCGTGCTGTTCGCCATGGTGTTCTGGCTGGAGGTTGGCTTGCGGCTGCGCTGGGGGCGCGATCCGGCCTATCCATCGCGGGGGGGCCGTGACTGGGGGGAACTGGCGGTCCTGGCGCTCGGTCCCCTCGCCTTGGCATTGCTCGCCGGCGGGCGCGAAATCCTGCCCAATCCCTATACCGAGTGGCCCAGCCCGCACTCCATGATCGATGTGGTGAAGGCGCCGCTGGCTTTGCTGGTCGCTTCCCCTTGGGCGGCGGGGGTGTTGCTGGTGGTGGTCGTGGGCCTGATCCTCGCCCGGCGGGTCAGCGTGGCGCCCGCCATCCGCTTGCCGGTCCTGGTCCTGGGGCCCCTGTCCTTGCTGGTGCCGCCGGTCATTCAGGCGGTGGCGCAGATGCACATCCGCCTGCCCGTCATGATCGCTTTGGTCTTGCTGGCGGGATGCCGGGTCCGGCTGGCCCCACGTGAGCGACTGCCCGTGCTGGGCGCGGCCGCCCTGGCGGTGTTGGGCCTGTTCGCGGTGGTGACGACGGAATGGCGTGGCTGCGGGCGCGCCGTCGATGATCTTTTGGCGGCCATTCCCGACGACTGGCGGGGCAGCCGTGTGCTGCCCATCCTCCAGGCGGATCATCAGGGACGCGGGGTCGGCGCCTCCTGCCATCGGGCGACGGCGGTCTGGCACTGGACCGGGCTGACGGTGGTCACCCACTCGACGCTTGATCCACTGACCTTCATTTCCATGAGCCTGCAATTCCGTCCCGAATACGCCTTCAGCGACCTGGTGTCCTGGCCGGTTGGGACCAGCGAACTGCCCGCGTCCCAGGGGAAGTGGTGGGATGGTTGGCGCCAGCGCTTCGATCACGTCCTTTTCCTGCACCCCGATGGTCCGGCACCGGCCCCCGCGCCCGGTCTGGTCCTGGTCCACCAGGGGCCGATGGCCGACCTCTACACCATCGACCGCGAGCCCTGAGCCCTGTCGGGCGTCTGGCCCTCATGGCCCCGGAAAGTTCCGGTGGTCCCCTCCGTATCACCATGGGGGCGCTCGCGGCGCCCTGCGGGAAGGACGGAGGGGATGATGGCGGGGCTGGGTGTCGCGGTGCGTTGGATTCTGGTCGCCGGCTTGGTCCTGGCGACCTGTGGTGGGTGCATGGCGGCGGTCCGGCGGGGGGCGAAGGCCCTGGGCCAGGACCAGGACAAATCGGTGTCCGCCGTGGAATCCCCGGGCTGCGACGGCTCGGTTCTGCCGCCGGGCATGCCGACCGGGGTGGACGGGCCCTATGGCATGGTCCGGCACGCGGTGCCCGATCCCGCCATGGCGGGGCAGGACGTCCTGGTCTTCCTGCCGGACCGGGCGCCCGGTCCCAGTCCGGTGATCCTGCTGGCCCACGGCTTCGGCCCCAATTACTGGCCCGCCTACCAGGATCTGATCCGGCACATGGTCAGCCGGGGCGCCGTGGTCGTTTACGCCCCGTATCCGGCGTTGGGGGCCACGCATGACCAGCGGTACGGCACGCTGTGGGCGGGCTTCCAGGCGGCGGTGGCGGCGGAGGGCCAGGCCATGGATCTCAGCCGCGTCGGCATCGTCGGCCATTCCTACGGTGGCGGGGCCGTGCCCTTCCTGGCCAGCCATGCCTTCGTGGACCAGGGCTGGGGACGCCAGGGCGCCTTCGTCCTCATGCTGGCGCCCTGGTACAGCCACGCCACCAGTGACGCCGACATGGCGCGTTGGCCCGCCCATGTGATCCGGGGCTGGCAGGTCTATGACGGCGACACGGTGAACGATCCGCGCATGGCGGTGGATTTGTATGCCCACGCCCCGGCTGAAGGGGCGCGCTATTTTTTCCAGGCCAAGTCCGGGACCCTCATCTGGCCGCAAGGACCGGCCGGCGGCTGCGCCCTGACGGCTGACCATCGCACGCCGGGGCGGGGTGACGGCGTGCTGCTGAAACGCCTGGCGGTTTACCCGGTGGTGGACGCCCTGGCCGACCAGGCCTTCAGTCCCAGCGCGGAGACGGCCGCCCGCCTGGCGGCGCTGGGAACGCAGGAGGGCGGGGGATACCATCCCCTGGTGCGCGAGAAGACGCCCGCCCCGGTCAAGGGGCAGGACGCCTATCGTTGGCCCTGGGCGCAGGACCAGAACCCGCGCCAGGGCGAGGGCGCGCGCTGATCAGCGCCCCCGATCAGCGCGCCCCAATCAACGCGGGACGGGAACCACCCGCTGGTCGATGGCGCCGAAGACGCTGCCGCCGTCGGCCAGCGTCACCTCCATGCGCACCCGGTCGCCATAGCGCATGAAGGGGGTCCTGGGCGCGCCTTCATCCAGGATCTCGATGCCCCGCCGCTCGGCGATGCAGCTGGACCCCACGGTGCGGTAGCTGTCGTTGGACACGGTGCCGGAGCCGATGATGGATCCCGCGCACAGGTTCCGGGTGCGGGCGGCGTGGGCGATCAGCTCGTGGAAACCGAAGGCCATGGCGCCGCCCTCGGCGGCACCGAAGCGCGCACCGTTGAACCACACGTTCAGCGGGCGATGCACGCGGCCGTCCCGCCAGGACAGGCCCAGCTCGTCCGGCGTCACCGCCACCGGTGCGACGCTGCACGGTGGCTTGGCCTGCACCCAGCCGAAGCCGGTCTTCATCTCGCGCGGCGCCAGCACGCGCAAGGACCAGTCGTTGATCTGCACCACCAGGCGCACATGGGCCAGGGCCTCCTCCGGCGTGACACCCAACGGCACCGCGCCGGTGATGACGCCGAACTCCCCCTCGAAATCGATGCCGTCCTCTTCCGAGGGCAGGGCCACGTCTTCGGTCGGTGCCAGGAAGCGGTCGGAGATGCCCTGGTACATCAAGGGCTCCGCGCCCTGGACGTTGTCGATCTTGAACACCTTGGCCATCAGCTCGCCATGGCTGAGGTAAGCGGACCCGTCCAGCCACTGCCAGGCGCGGGGCAGGGGGGCCAGCGCCTGGGCGGCGTCGAAGGGGACGGTGTCGCGGCCGATATTCACGGCGTCATACAGCGCCTGCAGCGCCGGGGCGACCGCGTCCCAGCGCTCGATGGCCTCCTGCAGGGTGGCGGCGATGCCATCGGCGTACGCGGCACGGCGCAGATCGCGGGAGACGACGGCCAAGCGGCCGTCTCGGGTGCCGTTGGGCAGGGTGGCGAGTTTCATGGATCGCGCCTCAGCCCACGGTCTCGCCGAACGTCTCGGCGATCCAGTCGGCGATGTAGTCACGGCCGAAGGACATGTTGTCCACGCCCACATGCTCGATGCCGCCCTCGCGCGGGGTGAAGATCTTCAGCTCGCGCTTGGGGCTGTTGACCAGCTGGTCATAGGTCTGGTGGGCGTAGTCCAGGCTGATCTGCCGGTCGTTCTGGCCATGGGTGACCAGGAAGGGCACCTTGATCTTCTCGACGACGCCGTTCAGGGTCATGCCCGCCGCCTTGGCGAAGAAGTCGTCCATGTCCTTGGCGCCGAACACCCAGCTGACATGCTCCCAATAGTGCGGCACGGGGTTCTCGCCCTCGCGCGCCAGGCGCTTCTGCTGCACCTCGGCCCAGTTGTGGTTGGCGCCCCAGACGACGCCCAGGGCGAAGCGTGGCTCGAACGCCACGGCGCGGGGGGTGAAATAGCCACCGAGGGAGATGCCGGTGATGCCGATGCGCTTGGCATCCACGTCGTCTTGCGTCTCCAGCCAGTCCACCACCTTGGATGCCCATTCCTCCGCCTTGTGGGTGGCGGGCAGCTTGTGCAGGCGCAGGGCCTCGCCCGATCCCGGCTGGTCGATGCACAGGGTGGAGACGCCCCGGCGCAGCAGCGCCTCGGGCAGGCGGGACCAGTACAGCAGCTCCTTGCAGCTATCCAGGCCGTTGACGTAGACGACCACCGGCTTGGGGCCGGGGCCCGGCGCGCGGGTATAGAGGGCGGGGATGATGCCGCCCTGGTAGGGGATCTCGATACGCTCCGCGTTCTCATTGCCCAGGGCCATGGCGCGGCGGAAGCTGTCCTGCGCCTTGGCGTAGGTCGCGGCGCGGCCGGGATGGCCGTGGCCCTGCATGCGCTCCGCCGTGGTGTAATAGAGCGCTGCGCGCTGCAGCTTGGTCCCGGCGGAGAAATTGCGGCCCCGGGCCTCGTCCTCGGCGGCGAGATCGACCAGCTTGTCGGCCATGGCCACCCAGTGCTTCAGGAACTCGCCCGTGCCCGCATCCTCGCCCCGCGCCGCCGCGTCGCGCAACGGCCGGCACATCTCATCGATCTCACCGATCTGGGCGCCGGACTCGATGGCGATGTCCACCGACAGGTTCCAGACGTAATTCTTGGGGAAGTATTCGAACATGGGGTCTCGCGGCCTCTGGTCTCGATGGGCGCCGGGACAGGGACGGCGGGTCATGCCGAAGGGTAAGGTGCCGTGGCGCTGGCCGCCGGCCGGGCCCGTTCGGCCCCCGCTCTCATTCCTCCCACCGCCCGCCGGCCGCGCTTAAGGGCGCCAGCGTGTACGCAACGAGGCTACCCTGGCCCGGGGGCGGGCATTTGGGAAATCGAGAGATACGATGGAACGCTAACGGTTTGGGCGATGGGTGCTGCCATGAGGCCCTTTCCTTCCGCGACGTGAACAGGCCATCGAGGATGAGGTGGTGGCGGCGGTCGCCGGATAAAAAAGGGCCGCCGGCGGGAAGTCCGGCGGCCCCAAGGAACCTTCCAGGGGGCCAACCCGAGGAAGGGAATCGTACGCGCGGGCGCGACTGGCGCCGGGCGGTCAGAAGTCGTACTTCACACGCACATAGTAGTAGCCACCGTCGTAGCCGTAGGGGCTGCTGAAGGAATATTGCTGGCCCACGCCATAGGTGCCGAACTCCGACCGGATTTTGGCGGGGTACTTGTCGCCCACGTTCTGGCCGCCGATGCTGGCCGTCAGGTCGTCGAAGACCTTGTAGGAAACCTCGGCGTCGAAGATCCAGGCGGGGTCGAAGTTCTGGCCCAGGCAGGTGGTGCCGCAAATGCTGACATTGTCCTCCCACGCGCCGTAGTAGCTGGCGCGGCCCAGGATGCTGAACTTGCCCACGTCCCAGACGCCGGTCAGGGTGGCGCGATAGTGCGGGTTTTCGTTCTGCAGGTCCTGGATCTGGCCCAGGCCGATGACGCTGGAGTCGTACTTGGTGACGACGGTGTGGTTGATGTTCATGGCCGCCGTGGCGTGCAACTCACCCGCGTCGGCCAGGTCGAAGGTCTTGCTGGCCACGATGTCGACGCCTTGGGTGCGGGTGTCGAAGCCGTTGGCGAAGTAGTTTACCTGACCGCCCACGCCCACCGCCGCCAGGGCCGGCTGGGCCACGATGTCGGCCGCCGTCACCGTGTAGGAACTGGTGATGCCGATGCGGTCCTCGACCTTGATGTTGTAGTAGTCGACCGTCAGGTTGACCTTGTAGGGCAGGTCGAACACCAGGCCGCCGGCGATGTTGAACGAGGTCTCGGGCTTCAGCGCCTGCGAGCCGTAGTAGCGGGCGATGGCGCTGCCCACCGGATAGGTGCCCTGTTCCACCGGGTTGCCGTTCTGGAAGATGGTGGTCACCTTCGAGACGTTCTCCTGGCCTGGCGTGGGGGCGCGGAAGCCGGTATTGACGGAGGAGCGGATGGCCACCCAGTCGGTCAGCTGATAGCGGCCGGTGACCTTCCAGTTGGTGGTGCTGCCGAAATCGCTGAAATCCTCATAGCGCAGGGCGAAGCCCAGGCTCAAATCCTTGATCACGTCGGCTTCGGCGTCGGCGTAGAAGGCGTAGTTGCTGCGCGGGAACTGGCCGGCATCCGTGGACGTGAAGCCCGGCATGCCGTTGGATCCCACCGGCACATAGGCCGCATAGGCGCCGGAGGTGTAGGAGGCGGCGTCGCCCGCGGTGATGGTGTAGGTCTCGCGCCGGTATTCGGCACCGCCCGCGAGGGTCAGCGGGCTGGCCAGCCAGTCGATGTGAACCGGATAGGTGAGGTCCAGGTTGAGGTCCGTCTCCTCCTGCGTCTGCGTGCCGACATAGAACTGCGTCGGGCTGCTGGGCCCCAGGGAGGGATTGACCGTGTTGGTCAGGTTGTAGCGCACCTCATCCCGGCCGTAGCTGGCGCTGGCGTCGATGATCAGGCCGGATTTCAGCGTCGTCTTGTAGCCGCCGGTGATGCTGCTATCCAGTATGTCGCCATAGAACCAGGGATGGTAGCCGCCGGGATAAACCTTGTTCCAGGCGAAGGTGGACCCGTCGGCCAGCGTGAAGCTGGTGCCCAGCCAACTGCTCAGCGGGTCGCGGTAATAGAAGCTTTCCTTGGTATTGCTGTGGCCGAAATTGCCGAACAGGTAGACCTTGGAATTGTCGGTCAGGTCGATGCCGCTGTTGATGAACAGCCGCTCCGCCTCCACCGCGTTGTCGCCCCAGCGCTGGTTGGGCGTGGGATAGCCCTTGGGGCCCGGGTCGTAGCCCGATGCCTTCAGGGCGGTGACATCGGTGCGCTCCACCCCCCGGTCGGTGGGATCGTTCTTCTGATATTCGGCGCTGATGTTGACGAAGCCCTTGTCGCCCAGGGGCAGGCCTGAATTCACCTGGATGTGGCCGGTGGCGCCGTCACCGGCGTAGTCCTGGCCCCACTGGGCGATGACGCTGCCGCCGTGGTCGGCATCCTTCAGGGTGAAGTTCATGACGCCGGCGATGGCGTCGGAGCCGTACTGGGCCGAGGCGCCGTCGCGCAGCACCTCCAGCTGCTTGATGGCGATGGCAGGGATCTGGTTCAGGTCGGCGCCCTGCGAGCCCGAGGTCTGGGCGTCGCCCGCGATCTGCACCAGGGCGGAGCGGTGGAAGCGCTTGCCGTTGATCAACACCAGGGTCTCATCCGGCGGCAAGCCGCGCAGCGTCGGCGGGCGGACGATGCCCGAGCCGTCGTCGCTGGAGAAATGGCCGACGTTGAACGACGGGACCAGGGTGCGGATCAGATCCTGCGTGTCGCTGCCGGCCTGGCGTTCCAAATCCTCCGGCGTGAACACGTCCACCGGCGAGGGGCTGTCGGCGACCGAGCGGTCGACGCGGCGGCTGCCGGTGACGACGATTTCATTCAAGCCATCGGAATCCGCCGGCGCGGTCGCGGCCAGGGCCACGGCGCTGAGGGAGGTGGAGGCCAGAAGTGAAAGGACGGTAACGGTGCGCAGACGACGCCCATCACGCGCGGAATTCCGCGCATAGCCCCGAAAACCCATTATGAAGTCTCCCAGTTTATCGTTTCGATACGCTTCTGGGTCGCTTCGTGGTGATTTTTCCCCTGATGCCCGTAACGCCTTCAAGACGCTTTTGACAAAGCCTACGGGACACGACTTAGGGTTGGGGATGCGACATTTCGCCTTCGGCTGATGGGTCTATGCCCCGGCCAGGGCGGTCGCCTCGTAAACGAAGACCTCGCCCTGGTGGAAGGTGGCGGCGGCGCCGGAACCATCCCACGCGGGCATGTCCGGCGCCGCCACGACGTACCACCGGATGCCGCGCTGCCGCAGCAGGGCCGCGGCGGATTGGCGGTCACCGGCATGGTCCACGGCGGCCTGATCCGCCATGCGTTGCCGCACCACCGCCACCACCTCCGGCGTTCGCGTCGTCAGCATCTGGTCGATGCGCGCCACATGACAGGGAATGCCCGTCAGGGCGACCAGTTGCATCGCGGGTCCATCAAGGGCCCCGTTGGCGCCATGCCCACCGATCAGCATGCGATCCCCTGGCGTCGCATGGTCCCGCAGATAGCGCGCCGCCTCCGGTATGCCGGGCTGTACCCGGGTGTGGAAGAAGGCAGAGGACCAACCCAACGCGGCCGAGGGGCGCGCGGGGTCCGTTCCGTGGTAAAGCGCCAGAACCAGGGCGACGGCGGCCGCGACCGACGCGGCGCCCCGGCCAGGCCCCAACCGGTTGATCCTGGTGCCCCAGCCGCCGGCCCCGGCCAGCCTGACCGTGGTCCAAAGGGCAACGATGGCATAGAGCAGCACGAAATGCCGGTGTTTGTATTCCGACACGTCATTGTTCATGGGCATGGGGGCCCAGAAGACCAGAAGGACGTAGGTGGCGCACAACAGCAAAGGGGGCATGTCCTCCGCCTGGAAGCGTTTACCCCGGGTCACCAGGGCCAGGGCCAACAACGCGGCCACCAGCCACGCCCCCAGGGCCGCCGGCAGCGCCATCAATCCGCCGGCGAGTGTTCGCCAGCCGTCACCAAGCGCATGCACCCAGGCGGCGATAGCCTCGGGGCCGTTGTTGTACAGGCTGTCCGCATATTGGGTGGCCGCCGTCCAGGTCAAAAGGCCCTGCCCCAGCCAGCCAAACACCAGCGCCACGGTGAGAAGGGAGGCTAGGGCCAGCCCCAATCCGGCCAGCCTCCAACGCCAAGGCGCGGGTAAGAGGCGCCAGGCGACCGTGCCGGCCATGGCCGGCGCCCACAAGAGGAACATGTGGGCGCGGATGGCGATCAGCATGAACGTCAGCAGGACGGCCAGCGCCAGCGGCCCGGCCCCCCCGCCCCTGCACCATTTCAGAAGGCAGAGGTAGGCGACGGCGGCGGTTCCGATGGCATAGGCGGACCCGGGCGCCGTGAACAACAACCAATGGAAGCCAAGAAAGCCGTTGCCCAGGCCGTAGTGCGACGCATCGGGCACGAGGAGCATGAGCCCCAAAGCGATGAAGGCGACACCCATTCCCCCCATTTCCACCGCCAGCCCGAACAGCCCGCAGAGACCGACGAAAAGCCCCAACGGCAAAAGGACCGCGGTCGCCAGGCCCAAGGCGGGCAAGTCGGTCACCTGACCCAGGGCGGCGGGCAGCATGAAGGGTGCGTAATGATAAAAATAACGCGGGGCGCCCGGCAGGATCAGGTCACCACCGCCAGCCGCCAAGGGGGCGCCGAAGGAGGCGACAACCGTTCCATGAGCGAAATAATCTACCCAGCTAGGGAGCACCAGGGTCGCCGTCAGCGTGGGCAGGGCCGCGGCGACATGTCGGCAAAAGAAGGCGACCACGATGGCCCAGACCAGCGTCGTGAAGACGTCGGACCAGGGGATGGGGGGAAAAGCCGTCCGGCTTTCGCGCCGCACAAGGGCCCAGGCGATGATCACGGCCGACCATGCCACGAAGGCCGATTGGGCGGTCCAATCGAAAACCAGGGTGGGAATCAACATGGCGACACTGCTGACGCTGATGCCGACGACCAGGGCCACCGGCAGCCGGGCCGCCAGTCCGTCGACCTTGAACTGGCTCAAAAGCAGTTCGCCGCTGGTCGTGACGATGGCGGCCCCAGCCAGGGTCGCGATAGGCCAGATCGGGGTGATCGGTGTGCCCGCCAACAGCAACAGGGTATCGATCAGGCCGCTGACGGTGACGATGAAAAGCAGCCTGGCTGCGGGCGATCCGGTCAGGCGGTGCGGGTTGGCATGGGTGGTCATGGTCGTCCCGGGGGCCGATGGGCGAGGCGGGTGGTGTTACGAAGGGCTGTTTGATTCGTTAACGCACCGGACCATATGACAAAGGATGTGGCATGTGCCATAGCAGGGTCGCGGCGATTGCGCGGTTGGGGGGCCACCATGAGGGATATTGTCATCTTCGGTGCCGGCGATATCGCCGCCTTGGCCGACTTTTACTTCACCCATGACTCGCCCCGGCGGGTGGCGGCTTTCACCGTCGATGCCGCCTTTCTCTCTGGTGACGCCTTCCTGGGCCGGCCCGTCGTGCCGTTTGAAACCGTCGCGGATCATTACCCGCCCGACCGGTTTGATTTCTTCGTGGCCGTCAGTTACGCGCGGTTGAATGCGGTGCGCGCCGGCAAGGTCGCCGAGGCCCGGGCCAAGGGCTATGAACTGGTCAGTTACGTCAGCAGCCGGGCGACCGTTTTCCCGGACCTTTCCCATGGCCATAATTGTTTCATCCTGGAAAACAACGTCATCCAGCCCTTCGCCCGCCTGGGAAACAATGTGACATTGTGGAGTGGCAACCACATTGGGCACCATTCGGTGATCGAGGATGACGTGTTCATCGCGTCCCATTGCGTGGTGTCGGGTGGGGTTCGTGTCGGCCAAGCCGGCTTCCTGGGGGTCAACACCACCGTGCGCGACCATGTCACCCTCGGGCCGCGATGCGTCTTGGGCGCTGGCGCCCTGGTCCTGGCGGACCTGCCGGCGGAGAGCGTGGTGGCACCCCGCGGCACCGAGGTCTCGCCCGTTCCCAGCCATCGTCTGCGGCGCATCTGATGGACCGCATTCCAACCGGGCGCTGGCGCAAACTGGGCCAGGTGTTCGCCGGCCCGGCCGGCGCCAACCCATCCTTGCTCACCCACGCCGCCCTGCCTGTCGCCGTCCCCTTGGAAGGGGATATCGTTCGCGTGTTTTTCAGCGGCCGGGACGCGGCCAACCGTTCCGCCGTCGGCACGGTGCTCATCCGTTTGGGTGAGGTCCCCCGGGTGGAAGATCAGCCGGCGGCGCCCGTCCTGCTGCCCGGCGGCGTCGGCACCTTTGACGACGCGGGCGTCGGTGTCGGCTGCGTCGTGCCCGGTGGCGATACCGATCGACTATATTACATGGGCTGGAATGTCGGGGGCTCCGTGCCCTGGCGCAACGCCATCGGCGTCGCCTTTGGCGACGCGCGGTCAGGCCGGTTCGAGCGCGCCTTCGCCGGCCCGGTGCTGGACCGCAACGTGATCGACCCTTACAGCCTATCCTATCCGTGGGTCTTGCGTCTTGGGCCCGGTGACTGGCGCATGTGGTACGGCACCCATCTGACGTGGGGGGCCGCCATCGTCGATATGAGCCACGCCGTCCGCCACGCCTCGTCGGTGGACGGGCTGTCGTGGCACCCCGCCACCGGCCTGGCGCTTCCGCCAGAGGGGGATGAGGTCGCCACCGTGCGGCCGACGGTGCGGCTGATGGCGGGTGGCGGCTATGAGATGCACTATGCAGCCCGGGGCGCCGACACCCCCTATCGCATCGGCAGGGCGGTCAGCGCCGATGGCCACCGGTGGGTCAGGGCCAGCGGCGGCCTCGCCCCGGATCAGGAGGGGTGGGAAGGGGGCGCCACCACCTATCCGTGTGTGTTCGAACAGGGTGGGCGGCGCTGGCTGCTTTACAACGGTGCGAACTACGGCGGTACCGGCTTCGGCCTGGCGGTTTGGGAGGAGTGACCGTCCGTGGCGCACTTCAGGGATGACGGACCAGCACCGTGAACTCCCAGAGGCCATAGTCCTGCAGCAGTGCGACATGGCGGCCGAAACGGTCCAGGCATGTCCGCAGCGTTGCGGCCGGGTCGGCATAGAACAGGTCTTCCCGCCGCTTGTCCGGGTCCGACGACAGGCTTAGCAGGTTGAAACCGAAGCCCCGTTGGCCGGTTCGCGCCAGAACCTCCACGGTTCGCCACACATGGTCCGTCCATTCGGCGGGCGTCGCGCCCCGCATGACGTTGAATATGCCGCTGGCGACGGCGTAGTCGGCCGGTGCCGAGGGCATGGCGCCGGTATGGAAGTCATGGCCGGCGGCCGGTCCATGCAATTGGCGGGCGGCATCGACCATGGCGGGCGCGACATCATAGCCGGCATAGGTCCCCTGATGGCCGGTCGCTCTAAGGAAAGAAAGGAAATCGCCATAGCCGCAGCCCAGGTCCGCGACGCTGGCCTGGGGATCGACCGACAACAGCCGCAGGAATTGCTGGTGGCGCAGGCGTTGGCTTTCACCGTCCTTCCAGTCGACGCCCTGGGGATGGGCGCCATGTTCCGCCAACTTCGCGCTGTAGTATGAACTGACGGCGGTCAGGATTTGGGGCGAGGGCTGGGTCATGGGCGGAACGGGTCCATGGGTGAATGGGTGGGGTCGTCGGCGAATGGTTCCCCGTCGTCCGCGCGGTGGATGGCGCGCAAATGCGTGTAGGGTCGGCGCTTCACCTCCGACAGGATGTTGGCGATGTAAATCCCCAGGATTCCGAGGATGAAGATCGTGACGCCGCCAAAGAACCACAGGGATACGATCAATGAATAGTAGCCGCTGACGACTGCGCCATATACAAAATACTTGAATAGAGAATAGCATATATAAGCAACGGAGGCGGCGCTGATGGCGAATCCAGAATAAAGGATAAAGTAAAGAATCTTGGTGGACGTGGTGGTGATGTGTTTCACCGCCATATCGATCTTTCGTCCCAGGGAATAAGAGGTGGGCGACAGCGACAGTTTCTCGACCGGCAGTGCCGTTTGACGGAATCCGGTGATGGCCCACAGGTGGGAAATCTGCATTTCCCGGTCGCGATGCGCAACCAGCGCTTGGACATAGGGGCGCGACATGAGGCGGGCGGTGATCAGATTGCGGGGCAGGGGCAGGTCGCTCAAGGCTTCGACCAGCGTGAAAAAGACCGCCCCGGACAGTCGCTCGAACAGGCCGCCCCGGCGACGGTTTTGCACCCCGTACACCACGTCCCAGGCGCCTGCCGTCATTTCCGCATGGAAACGGGTCAAGACCTCGGGCGGTTCCTCCAGATCGCAGTCGATGAGGAAAACCAGATCGCCCCGGGCATGGGCCAGCCCCGTCATCATGGCCTTGTGATGGCCGAAATTGCGCGCCAGTTCCAGCACGACGACCCTGGAATCCTGGGCCATCAGGCTGCGCGCCACCGCTAGGCTGTCGTCGGGGGAACCGTCATCGACCAGGATGAACTCGACCCTGGAGGTGAGGGTGGCCGCCACCGCGCTGCACCGGGCATGGAACGCGGCGATGGTGGCTGATGACCGGTACAACGTCGTCACGATCGATAAGGTGAAGTCGCTGGTCGATATAGATCGCGCCATTGCTTGACCCATCCTGTTATATCCGCCTATACATAATGCAGTTATTTGTAAAGATTCAATCTTTCTGGCGCGATCAATCTTTCTTACCAAAACTGATATTCTTGACCGAACGGCGGTCAAGAAGCGCCTCCCGTATCTTTAAACGGAAATGACATCCGATGGATTGGGGGGTACCGCGAGGGTTTTTATGACCGAACAGTCCACAGTCCCCGAAAGGGTGGGGTTCAATTGTCCGACCTTGGCGGGGGAGGAGTTCGCGCTGATCCGTCAGGCGCTTGACATGGCCCATCTTTCCGGCAACGGCCATTTCACCCGGCAGGCGCAGGCTGTGCTGGAAGGGCGGGTGGGGGGCGGACGCGCCCTGCTCACTCATTCCGGCACGGCCGCACTGGAGATGGCGGTCATCCTGGCGGGGGTGGGGCCGGGTGACGAGGTCATCATGCCATCCTTCACCTTCACCAGCACGGCGAACGCCGTGGCGTTGCGCGGGGGGGTGCCGGTTTTCGTGGATATTCGCCCCGACACCCTGAACATCGACGAATCCCTGTTGGAAGCGGCGGTCACCCCCCGCACCCGGGCGATCTGTGTCGTGCATTACGCGGGTGTGGCGGCGCAGATGGACACCATCGCCCTCATCGCCGAACGTCATGGTCTGACCCTGATCGAGGATGCGGCCCAGGCCTTGGGATCCCACTGGCGCGGCCGTCCGCTGGGATCGTTCGGCAGCTTCGCCGCCTTCAGCTTCCATGAAACCAAGAACATCATCGCCGGCGAGGGCGGGGCGCTGATCGTCAACGACCCTGCGGCGGTGGAGCGGGCGGAGATCATTTGGGAGAAGGGTACCGACCGGGTTCGTTTCCAGCGTGGCGAGGTCGCCAAATACACCTGGATGGATATTGGCTCCTCCTACCTGCCCAGTGAGATCACAGCGGCTTTCCTCCTTGCCCAGTTGCGGGCCGCCGAGGCCATCACCGCCCATCGGCTGGAGGCGTGGGGGCGCTATCACATGGCCCTGGCGGATTTGGAGGCGGCGGGCCGGCTGCGGCGGCCCGTCATTCCCGACGATTGTACCCACAACGCCCATATCTATCACGTCCTGGTCCCGGAGGCGGGGCGCCGGCCCACCATCCTGCGCGATCTGGCCGCCCGCGGCATCGACGCCGTTTCCCATTATGTGCCGCTGCATTCCTCGCCGGCCGGCCGGCGTTTCGGTCGGGCGTGCGGGTCGATGCGCTGGACCGACGATCTGTCCGCACGCCTGCTCCGGCTGCCCTTGCACCCGCGCCTGGATGCCGGGGCGCAAGCCCGGGTGGTGTCCGCCTTGGGCGAGGTGCTGGATGGCTAGCCCTGCGGACGACGGGCGGCGCCCCTCCCGCACGGTCGTCATCACCCAATCCAATTACTTGCCCTGGCGCGGCTATTTCGACCTTATCCGCCGGGCCGACGAGGTGATCCTGCTGGACAGCGTCCAGTACACGCGTCGCGATTGGCGCAACCGCAACAAGATCAAGACGGCCGCCGGGCCGGTTTGGTTGACCGTGCCGGTTGAGGTGAAGGGGAACTACCACCAGGCGATCGACGAAACGCGGGTGGCTGATCGTCGGTGGTCGGCGGCCCACCGCCGTGCCATCGAACTGGCGTACGGGCGGGCGCCACATTTCGCGGAGGGGTACCCCTGGCTGGAGGGCTTGCTGGCGGGGCTGGCCGAGGAACCCCTCCTCTCCCGTATCAATGAGGCCTTGCTGCGCGCGCTCTGCGCCCGCCTGCGCATCGCCACGCCCATCCGACGGTGCACCGATGTGCTGGAGCGGGAGGCCCTGATACGGACCGATGCCACGGGCCGGCTGGTTGATCTTGCCACCGCCGTGGGCGCGACACGGTACCTCAGCGGTTCAGCCGCCCAGGGCTATCTCGACGTTTCCGCCTTCACCCGGCGGGGTATCGAGGTGGAATGGATGTCCTATGAAGGCTATCCGGACTATCCCCAACTGTGGGGCGCGTTTGAGCCCGCCGTGTCCGTGATCGATCTGCTGCTGAACACCGGGCCGGACGCGCCGGCTTATCTGGGGCGTCCGGTCGTGACGGTCCAGGGCGGGCGCTGACGTCCCGGGCCCTGGTGTCGTTCAGCGCAGGACCGGGCTGGACAGGGGTAGATTCAGCCAGAGCCAGCCGTCCTCGACCCCGCACGGCAAGGCCAGCAGGGACTGGCCGCGGCAGGGTCCTTCGATGCACACGCCGGTGTCGGCGTCGAAATGGGCGCCGTGGGCATAGCAGAGGATGCGCTGACCATCGCCGGACAGGAAGCGGTCCTTCCGGTATTCCAGCGGCACGCCCTGGTGTGGGCAGTGGTTGTGGTAAATCAGCACCGTGTCGCCCCGGCGCAGGGCGAAGATGGTGTCGCGGCCGCTGCCGGCCGGATCGAAGCCCCGCGCCTGGCCAGGCGACAAGGTGTCCGCCCGGCACAGGCGGATACGGGCATCCCCCGGGGCGGATATCTCCCCCGGGGGCTGGGCCCCGGGGGTTGGGGAAAGCGGCGCCACTTAATGGGCACCGCCCTTGGGCGGCGGGCCGCTGGGGAACCACTTGTCCGTCGCCTTGAACAGGAACAGCTGCGACGTGTCGGCGCCGACCGGCTGATGCCGGGCTATCCATTCGTCGTCGTGCAGGTCCATGTCGGCGTCGTATTCGACGTGGCACCCGAGGGGGCTGTTGAAGTACCAGAACCAGTTGGACCCGAAGAGATGGCGGCCGGGACCCCAGAAGCTGGTGTAGCCCTTGGCCTGGAACTGGCTGCCGGCGTAGAGCACTTCCGTCCCGCTGCCCAGATGGAAGGTGAAGTGCTCCACCCCCTTCATGAAGGGGGGCGTCTGGATCAGGAACAGGGTGTGGTGGTCGTCCGTGCCGGCCGGGCGCAGGAAGGGGCCGGTGCCGGTGAACTTGTCGGTGACGCGGAAAGCCAGCCGGTTCACGTAGAACGCTTCCGCCTCCTCCATGTTCGGCACGAACAGCACGACATGCGAGAGGGTGCGCGGTGCCACGCTCATGCCCACCTCGACACCCAGCAGGTTGGGGCCGCGCTGGGGCGGATGGCCAGGGGCGTTGGTCAGATCGGCCGGGGCGGTGTACGGCCGGCGGATGGTCAGGGCGAAGCTCAGATGGAAGCCGGAATCGTCATCGGCGTGCACGCTGCCGCCTTCCCCACGGCGCACCTCGCGGTCCTTGGACAGCTCCGCCGCGATGGCCTCCAGCGTTTCGGCGTCCCCCACGCCATAGACGATCTCCCGGATCGAGGGGGCGGGGCCGATGGCGGGCGGCAGGGTGGGGTCGTCAGCGGCGCGGATGATGACGCACGTGCCGTCCAGCGCCTCGAACCGACCGTCGCCGGTGGGCTTCAGGCCATAGTCCGTCAGGTATTGGCTGCAGGCGTCGACATCGTCGACACCGAACACCAGGGCGTCCGGTCCGATGATATTCATGAGGCGTTCGTCTCCCGAGAAAATGGCGCCGCCCTCTCCCGCGGGGCGATCCAGCCTGAAATCTAGGGGGCCGGCGGCCGGGATAAAAACCGTTCCTATCCATTGCATGTATGGACGAAACCGATGCCTCCTTCCGGGCTCGGGGGATACCTATAGGTGCCGCCAATAGGTCCGCAGCGGAAATTTCCATTTCCCAAGCGGTGGTGGCCTCCCTAGGCTCGCGCGCAACAATACGCCAGGGAAAGACCCGGCGGGCTTTCCCTGAGGCCCCCGGGATGGAGTCCGCCATGCACCGCACCTTCGTCCGCTGCCGCCGCCTGTTCACTGGGCTGGAGGATGCGGCTCGCGCCGACCAGACCCTGGTGGTGGAGGATGGCCTGTTCACCCATGTCGGCCCCACGGCGGCGGCCCCGACCCCGGTCGAGGGCGATCGCATGCTTGACGCTGGCGACAACCTCGTCCTGCCGGGGCTGGTGGATGCCCATACCCACATCGTCTTCGGCAACGCCCGCGGCGAAGAGGACATCGATTTCTGGGGCACGCCGGAGTTTCGGGCGTTGCGCGGCCTGTTCTTCGCCCAGCGGGTGCTGGCGGCGGGCTACACCTCCATCGTCGTACCGGGCGACGCCGGCAACTGTAGCATTTCCGTCCGCGACGCCATCAACGCCGGCCTGTTCACCGGGCCGCGCATCGCCGCCAGCAGCAATGTCATCGCCAACCGCCATAGCCTGAACGACTGGTTTCCCGAGCATGTCGGGACGCCCGACTATGTGACCGGCCGCCTCTGCACCACGCCCACCGCCCAGATCGAGGAGGTGCGGCGCCAGGCCAAGGCCGGGGTGGACGTCATCAAGATCGCCATGGACGGCGCCCACTTCCGCGAGGACGGCACCCACATCGCCGCCTTCACGCAGGAGGAGATCGGCGCCATGGTGGCGGAGGCGCACCGCCTGGGCAAGAAGGTGGTGACGCACGCCTATGGCAAGGAAGCGGTGCTGTACGCCGCCCGCGCCGGCGTGGATGTCATCAACCACGCCTTCTTCGCCGATGATGAATGCATCGACGCGATGCTGAAGTCCGGCAGCCATGTCAGCCCCACCCTGACCTTCCTGCGCAACAATGTGGAATTCGGCCAGGGGCATGAGCCCACCGCCGGCTCCGGCTATCAGGCCATGCAGCGCCGGGTGATCGAGGTGGCCAAGCGCACGTTGACCCGCATGCGCCAGGCCGGCGTGCCCTTCATGACCGGCAGCGACAGCGGCTTCGCCGTCACGCCTTATGGCGAATGGCACGCGCGGGAGATCGAGATCCTGGTGGACTGGCTGGGCTTCACCCCCGCCCAGGCCCTGCGCGCCGCGACCTCCGTTTCCGCCCGCGCCATGCCCCGGGGCGGAACCCTGGGCGCCATCGATCCCGGCCGCCGGGCGGATTTCATCTTCGTGGCGGGCGATCCGCTGGCCGATGTCGGTGTGCTGCAACGACCGGGCAGTGTCACCGCCGTCCATATTGGCGGCGTGCCGGTGGCGGTGGAGGCGCGGCGCTACGACCCCTACAAGGTCACCCATCTCAGCAGCCTGAAATGGACCGATGTCTACACCCGCGACCGCGCGATCGAACTTGGCCTGTGGCAGACTGGCGCCCCGTAAATCGTTCCGAGGAAGATCGCGATGACCGTTTTGACCTGTGCCGTGGCGCTGAAGCTGGTGGAGGCCATCCTGGCCGAGGGCCGGGCGCGCGGCTTCGCGCCGCTGACCGCCGCCGTTCTGGACGCCGGCGGCCATGTGGTGGCGCTGGCCCGCGACGACGGCTCCAGCCTGCTGCGGCCGCAGATCGCCACGGGCAAGGCCTGGGGCGTGCTGGGCATGGGCTTCGGCGGGCGGGAACTGGCGCAGCGCGCCGCCAAGATGCCGGCCTTCTTCACCGCCGCCATCGAACTGGCGGATGGCAAGCTGGTGCCGGTGCCGGGTGGTGTGCTGATCCGCGATAGCCAGGGCCACATCGTCGGCGCCATCGGCGTCACCGGCGACACCTCGGACAATGACGAGATCTGCGCCGTGGCGGCACTGGCCGCGATCGGCGGGCCCCTGGGCCTCAAGCCCGATACCGGCGTCTGAGTCCCCATACGGTCAATGGTGGTGATGCCCGCCGCCGCCGCTGGCGAAGGGGTGGCGTTCGGCATCCGCCGCTTGGGCCGCCAGGTCGGCCACCGCCTCGGGCGTGGCGGGGAAGGGGCCCTGCCACACCCGGCGCAAGGCGCCGCGGCTGTCGACCAGTACCAGCAGGGGGCCGTCCGCCGCGCCGCCAATGGTGTGGTAAGCCACGGCGGCCTCCGGGGTGCTGCTGCCGCAGGCGGTGGCGGGCGGGGCTTGGTCGGGGTTGGTACTGACCATGACCGGAACCACCGGCGTCGCCTGAATGGCCGCGAGCGCGCCCGTCGGCATCTCCCCATAGCCGATGGCCAGCAGCAGGGGATGGCCCGCCAGGTCGGCCAGGCTGCCGGCCCTGGCCAGCGGTCCGACCGGGCAGTTGAGATCCAGTTCCGGCGCCGGCATGCCCCAGGTCCATACCCCCTTCGCCTCGGCCACCGTGGTGCCGCTGTTGAGGGTGTGGATATAGTCGATCAGGGCCCAGCGGTCGTCTTCCGTCAGTTGGCTGGCGAAGGCGGGCATGACGGGTTTGCCGTCGGGGTCAGGCATGCCGTGGGTCAGCCACCAGAAGATGTCGCCCTCGCTGTGGTCCAACAAATGGTGCGCCGTCAGGTCAGCGGGTGGGATGCTGAGCTTGGCCGCGTCCGGACCGTCACCCGCGCCGCCGGAGCCGTGACAGCGGGCGCAGTGGCCGGGGAACAGGGCGGCGCCCTGCGCCACCGAGGCGGCGGTGAAGCCGGTGGGCGAGGACCAGAAGCTGGTAGGGAAGGCCTGCACCGTCAGCAGATCCAGGTCGGGAACGCCCCACCACAGGAAGCCGGCGGCGAACACAGCCTCCAAGGCGCGACGCTTCCACGACAGGCGCCGCCAAGCCCCTTTGCCCGGTGGGAAGGCGACGCCGATGAGGGACATGATCCCCAGGGTCGTGAAGCCCAGCGCCCGCCACGCCATACCGCCATAGTCGGGATCGGACAGGATTTCGCCGCTCAGCTTGCGGGCGAAGGGCCAGAGCGGTTGGTCGTGCGCCCCCGGCACGATGGAGGCCAGCCAGGCGGCCAGCGCCACCACCATTGCGCCCAGGGTCAGTTCCACCAGCACGCTGAACCGCAAGGCGCCCAGCGACACCGCGCCCCGTGCCAGGCCGGGGGCGACGCGCCAGCGGTTCAGCGCGGCGCAGGCCAGCATCAGGGCGAACAGTACGGCCTTGGCGATGGCGAGGTGGCCATAGGTGGTGCCGAGCAGGCCGGCCAGGCTGCCGATCAGCCCCACGCCGTTCAGCAGGGCGGTGGCGGCCAGCAGGGTGACGCAGGTGACGCCCAGGGGGGAAAAGCGGACGGCGAGGGTGGCCGCCAGGGTGGGGTGCCGCGTGGCCAGCAACAGTCCCACCATCCCGCCCAGCCAGGCTCCGGCGGCCAGCAGGTGCAGCACCTCCGCCACCAGGCCGGGCAGGCTGGCGGCGTCAAAGCTGACGGCGACATGGCCGACGCCGGCATGCAGGGCCAGCGATAGGCCCAGCACGGCGGCCAAAGCCCGGATGGGCAGGCGGCCGCTGAACGCCACGGCGCCGGCCAGCAGCGCCAGCCGGGGCACCAGGACATGGCCGTAGCGGGTGGCCACGGTGGGACCGGCCGCCCCCAGGATGGCGGCGGCCGAGCCGTCGCCCACGAACACCGCCGCTTGCGTGGCGAACCAAAGGAGCCCTGCGGCCAGGGCCGCCAGTGCGGCACCCCGCGTCCAGCGGCGCAGGGTGCCGATCAACGCGGCACGGCTGGGCCCGTCGGGTTCCTTGAGCACCAGGATGGCGAAGGCCGGCAGTCCCCAGGCGGCGAGGGCCGAGGCGAGGTGCAGGCCGCGCGCGATGGCCAGGCCGGTTTCCAGGGTGTTCATGGGGGGCGTCAACAGGCTGCGGATGTGAAACGGCGCCGGCGGTGCCGCCGGCGCCGTGAGGATACGCGCTTTGGCGCTTATTTGCGTACTTCGGCTTACTTGCGTACTTCGAAGGTGAAGCTGCCCTGGGACTTGTGGGTGTCGACCGAGGTCACCGCCCAGTCCACGGTGTAGGTGCCTGGGGCGGCGCCATCGATGCTGACGATCAGATGCTTGGCGTCGGTCGGATCGGTGTGGGTGTCGCCCTTGTCCACCTTTTTTCCGCCCTCTGGTTTTCCGTCCGGGCCGGGGCCGGTGACGGTGATGGTGCTGAACTTGGGCTCCAGCGCCTCGGTGAACCAACCCTCCACCTGCGTGGTGGCGCCCACCGTGCCGCTGGCGGTGGGGGTGGAGCGCTTCAGGTGGGCATGGGCGGCGGCGGTGCCGGCCAGGCCCAGGGCGAGGACGAACGCGGCGGCGGACGCGGCCAGGGTACGGGAGGTCATGATGCGTTTCCTTGGCAATGGGGTGAGACGGGTGATGTCAACGGGCATCAGGGAGAGACGTGTCACAACGATGCGAGTCACAGGGACACCTTCAGGCCACCGAAGAAGGTCCGTCCCGGAAAGGGGTGGTACAGGAAGTACTTCTCATCATTGATATTGTCGATGCCCAGGTCCAGCGTCAAATTGTCCAGCACCTTGTAGTTGACGTGGATATCGGCGACCAGGAAGCTATCGAACGCGCCGAATACCTTCGCGACGCTGTCAGTGTTGTCCAGGGTCGAATATTGCTTTCCACTATAACGGCCGGCGATGGTGAAGGCCCATTGCTCATCCGGCCGGTAGGTGGCCGCCAGGGTGACGCGCCAGTCGGGAACGTAGGGCACATGCTTGCCCGTGGCCGTGGTGCCGGTGGTGCTGGCGAAATTGGGGTCGGACAGGATGGTGCTGTCGACATAGGTGACGCTGCCCGACAGCTCCAGGCCGGTCACCAGCACGTCCTCCCGGCTGGCCGCCAGTTCGACGCCGCGGTTGCGCACCTCATCGACGTTGACGGTGTAGCTGACCGGCGTCGCGCCGGTCAGGAAGGCGGTCTGGGCGATCAGGGCGTCGTGGGTGTTCTCCTGGAACAGCGACAGGCGCACATGGCCCTTGTCGAAGGTGTGCTCCACCGCCAGTTCGCCGCTCAGCACCCGTTCGGGCTTCAGGTTGGCGTTGGGGGCGGTGTAGGTCGTGCCGGTGGAGACCAGCTGGTACAGCTCGCTGACGGTGGGGAAGCGGTAGGCCTCACCGAAGGACGCGGTGACCTGCCAATCGGCCGCCGCCGCCCAGGTCAGCGTCGCCTTGGGCGAGAAGGCGCCGGTCTCCACGTCCGGCTGGTCCACGCCCTTGCCGCCGCTGTAGTTGTAGCCGTCGAAGGCCTGCCAACGCTCCAGCCGGCCGCCCAGGGTGGCTGTCCAATCGGGCAGGAAGGTCCATGCGTCCTGCGCCCACAGCGCCAGGGTCTGGGTTTTGCCCCGGCCGCTGCTGTACAGGCCCTGCCCGGTGTCGCCGCTGCCTTGCCAGGTGGCGGTGCTGTAGGTGGGGTTGACCAGCTCGTACTGGTCGGCGTGCAGGCCGGCGCTGACGGTGTTGGTGGGGGCCGTGCGCCACAGGGCCTTGGCGTCGACGTTGCTCCAGTTCGTGCCGTCCATGCGGGCGATGCGGCCGGCGGTGGAGAAGCCTGTGCCGCTGGCGCTGACGCCGGTGGGCGTGCGCTGGATGTCGTCCAGCATCTCATAATGGCTGGCCGTCACCTCGGCGTCCCAGGGGCCCTTGCTGTCGCTACGCAGGGTCACGCTTTGCGCCAGGTGGCTTTGCCACAGACTGTATTTGCCGCTGGCGAAGCCCGACAGGCCGGCGAATGTGGCGGCCCCTGTGCTGTCGCGTAGATAGGTCTGCACATCGGAGGTGGCGTCGTTCTGCCAGTACCCCGCCGTGTAGCTCAGGCGCCAGATCGGTGACAGGTCATAGCCCAGCTTCAGCTTGGCGTTGGTCATCTGCGTGTGCAGCAGGCCGCTGGCCCCCACCACGTCGGCCACGGCGCCCGTCTTGTTCTGCGCCAGGAAGGTGCCGGTGGTGCCCGTGGGCACCTTGCCGTTGGTGACGAAGCTCAAGGGCTGGCTGTCGCTGTCCTGGTAATTGGCGCTGAGCGACCAGGTGAAGGGCCCGGCGCGGTCGCCCACATGGGCGCTGGTCTGCGACGTCACCAAGTCCTTGTGCGTGCCGTACAGGCCGAAGCTCTGCACCGATTCCGACTGCCGGGCGGAGGCTTCCAGATGGTCGGGCGTGCGGGTGGTGATCTGCACCACCCCACCCATGGAATTGCCGGCATAGGCGGCGGAGTAGGGGCCGTACAGCACGTCGACCCGCTGGATCTCCTCCGGCGCCACCAGGCCCCAGCGTGGGGCGCCGGCGGTGTTGTTGTTGGCGATCAGGGCCGAGATCAGCACGTCGTCGGCGTAGACCAGGGTCCGCGCGCTGGAATTCACGCCCCAGGTGCGGGTCGCCAGCACGGCCTGGGTGTCGCCGTTGTTGCGTTTGCGCAGGAACAGGCTGGGCAGGTATTTCAGCGCGTCTTCGCTGTCCAGGATGTTCTGCGTCTCCATGACCTTAGCGCCGGTGACGCCGGCCGTGGTCTGGGGGGCCGCGTACTTTTCCAGGGCGGGGCGGTTGGCGGTGACCAGGACGGTGCTGCCGTCGACGCCGTCCAGGTCGGCGGCATCCAGGTCGGCGGCGCCATCGGGGGCGGCCAGCGCCGGACTTGACGCCAGGCCGACGCCCAGGGCGATGGCGGCGGTGGCCAGAAGGGGGAGGGCCGGGATTGGGATGTCCAGGAGGGGGATGTCCAGGAATGGGATGTATAGACGGCGCGACAGGCGCCGGGATGGGCGAAGCATGAAAGACGATCCCTTCGGGGGACGGCGGCGGCCCGGCTGGCAAGCGGGGCGAGCGGCGGCCGTTCGAGACAGGGGTACCGGCGCCGGCACGGGGAATAGTGCCGGGCGGCGGGCAGGATTCAGGGATGCCCCAAGGGGCCGCCGCGAGGGGCGGTGTCACGCGAATGGGAAGGGCGATACCCCGGGGCGTTCAGGCCGCCAGCGGGGGCGCGCGGGCGCCGGGTGTGCCGGGCAGGCGCGAGACGGGGTGCGGGAGCCGGGGGCCGGGACGCCAGGTCTGGCGCACCCGGCGCGGGGGCAAGGCCAGGATCAGCAGCAGCACTGGGATGGCCAGCGCCGCCAATGCCGCGAAGGCGCAAGGACCCATGTGGTCCTGGTCACCGCCCGGGCGGTGGTCATGGGGGCTGGCAGGATCGGGGGACGTCAAGCCATCCGCGCCCACCGCCGGGTGGTGATGGTGGGTATGGGCCCCGGGCGTTGCTGCCATGCCGCTTTCCGCCATCGGTGCCGCGGCCATCACCCGGTCCAACAGGTCATGCACGCCGGGGCAGAGCATGAAGGGGGCCGCCCCGCCGCTGGTGTTCGCCATATAGCCAACGGGGATCAGCCCGCGCAGCAGCACCGCCGCCACCAGCACCCACGCCCATCCGCGCGGCGCGCGCCGCGCCCGGCCGAGGTCCAGGAACCTCAGCGCGGCGGCCATCGCGGCCGACAGGGGGGAAGGGAAGTGGGGGGACATGGTGCTACTTTTATGCGGTCAGTGCGGATGCTTTGGCAACCAAGAAGATGTGTGGCAACAGCATCCTATTCCGCAGCCCGTTTGTCCACCCTGAGATGGATCAGGCCCAGGTCCCTTCCCGCCCGTGATGGCAAATCGGCCCGCCCCCGGGTGATCGGGGGCGGGGTTTTCATCGGATCAGAACTTGTAGCCGGCGCTGAGGCGGAAGTACCGGCCGAGGACGGCGCCGTAGTACCGGTCAAGGGCGGTGCCGGCATAGCCGGCTGAGGGGAAGGGCACGTGGCTGTTCAGCACATTGTCCACGATGAAGCGAACGCGGTAGCCGCCTTCGAACTCATAGCCGGCGGACGCGTTGTACATCACATAGGCGTCCATTGTCGGATACTGATAATTGGCCAGCGGCGTATTGATGCTGATGCGGGTTTCACTATAGTACTGGGTCTGCCACAGGAAGTCGAAGCCACCATTCTGATAGTTGATGTTGGCGGTGAAGTTGTTTTTCGGCTCCTGCACGCTGCCGGCGGTGTACTGCTTGTCGCCGGTGCCGACCTTGTAATAATGGCTGAAGGTGTGCAGGTAGTTGACGCTGAGGTCGATGGCGCCGGCATTGTCCGGCAGGCCCACTTGGTTGAGATTGAAGGCGTAGTCCAGTTCCGCCTGCAACGCCTTGAAGCTTTCGATCGCGGCGTTGTAATAGCCCTCGGATACTGAGGTCACCTGGCCGCTGCTGTCGCGGGTGAAGGTGCCGCAGAACGAATTGCCGGGGGCGCCGTCATAGCAGGCGTCCAGCAGGTCGGTGGCGCCCAACTGCGCGATCTCATTGGTGATGTCGATGCTGATGTAGTCGGCGGAAACCGTCAGCCCAGGCGCGAAGCTGGGCCGCAGCACCGTGCCGGCGGTCCAGCTGTCGGCGATTTCGTTCTGCAGGTGCGGGTTGCCGGAACTGGTGCCGGGAACGGTGAAGTCGACGATGTTGGAGGTGAAGGGCTGGGTGATGCCGGCGGCGGCGCAGTTCGCGGCGCGCTGGGACGGATTGGGGCCGCCGGTGATGTAGCGGGAATCGCAGGGGTCGCTGGCGGTATCGAAAATCTGCCCCTTGGGGCTGTACGCCTCGGTGATGGCCGGCGCGCGGAAGGACCGGGTGTAGTTGCCGCGCAGGGTGATGTCGCGGATGGGCTGATAGGTGCCGCCCCCGGTGTAGGACCAGAAGGTGCCCGTCAGGTTGTTGTCGACGAAGCGCGCGGCCCCCTGCAGTTCCAGATTATAGACCAGTGGCACCTTCATGTCCGGCGCCACCACCGGGATGTTCACCTCACCGAAGCCTTCGTTGGTATGGTATTCGCCGGCCACCGGGTCGATGGGGATGCTGTTGCCGAACTGGGTGCGGGTGCCGTCGCCATTGGGCTGGCCGTAATAGAAGGCGCCGGGGTCGAAGGCCGTCGTCTCCCGCCGGTATTCGTAGCCCAGCGAGAACTTGGCATCGCCCGCCGGCAGGGTGACGATGCTGCCGGTGATGTCGGCCAGGACGTCGTACTGGGCGTTGTCCTGCTTGGGACGGGCGATGGCGGTGATGTAGTCAGTCGCCGCCTTGCTCGCCTGGTTGATCCCGAAGACGTTGAGGGGGGCGCAGGTGCTGCTGAGCGTGGCGATGGCGGCGTTGGTGTAGCCGGGGGCGCAGACGATGTTGCCGCTGCTGTCCCGCACCGCGTTGAGGGCGTTGAAGAAGTTCTGGGTCACCAGCTGGCGGTCCTCGTTCGAGGTCTCCGACTTGCCGTAGGTGCCCGTCACTTCCCAGTTGAAGGTGCGGTTGATGGCGGAGAAATCACCCTCCAGCCCCGTCACCACGCGGTAGAGGTTGGTGGTGGTGCGGAAGGCGCCGGTCGCCAGGTCGGTGTTGGCGCGGGCCATGTAGAAGGTGCTGGGGTCGGCGCCGGCCGCCGTCAGGTTGTTGATGATGGTCTGGCGGTCGGCGGTGCTCAGATAGGGGTTGTCGGTGCTGAGGGTCAGGTTGCCGTTGGGGTCGCCGGCATTGCCGAATAGGGCGGTGTTGTAATAGGGCTGGTCACGCAGGTTGGCCGCCCGCAGATGGCCGTACCACAGCTCGGTGTTCAATTTCACATGGTCGGTAAGGTCGTAGTGGCCCAGCGCCGCGACCTGCACCCGGTTGCTTTCCACCTGCAAATTGCCGAAGTCGGCGATGGGGAAACCGCTGCCACCCGCCTGATAGATCGAATTGCCGGTCAGCTGCCCGTTGACGAAGGGTGTCAGCTGGCCATTGGTGCCGAAGAACAGGGCCTGCCCGGCGCTGTTGGTGATGGCGGAAGAGGCGACACCCCGGGAGATGGGGATCCCGTCGTCCACCATCGGCATGCCGGTGTTGGTGAAGACGTTGTAGTGCTGGCCGCCGGTATATAGCTGCTGGGTATAGGTGTGGCCCTTGGTGGCGCTACCGAAGAAATTATCCGCGCCGCCGATGGTGCCCTTGCGGTCCTCGGTCGTCAGGCCGTTCTGCTTGTCGTACTGGACGGCGACGGTGACGTTGCCGCGGCCATTGTTGAAGTTCTGGCCGATCACCGCCGACGCATTGTAGTCCGCGGCGTCGCCATAGTCGGAAAGGCCGCTCTGCACATTGACGTCGACGCCCTGGAAATCCTTCTTCAGGATGACGTTGACGGTGCCGGCGATGGCGTCGGAGCCATAGGTGGGGGCACCACCCACGGCCACCACCTCGGTACGGTCCACCAGGGCGGTGGGGATGGCCGACAGATCCACCGGGCTGCCGGCGACGGCGCCAAAGATGGACGAGCTGGCGGAGGAGACGAAGCGCCGGCCGTTCACCAGGGTCAGCGTGCGCTGGGACCCCAAATTGTACATGTTGACAAAGGTCTGGCCGGCCCCGAAAGACCCCTGGGTGCCAACCGGGCTATTGCCCGGCGTGCTGAAGGCCGGCAGTTCCTGTAGGGCGGTACCCAGGTTGGTGAAGCCGCGCTTGGTGATCTGATCGGAGCCCAGCACCTCGGCCGGTTGGATGGTGTCAAAGTTGGCGCGGCGGATGCGCGACCCGGTGATGACGATTTCGTTCAACGATGTCGTCTGCTGCGTCCCCGTGGTCGCGCTGGCGTCATCGGAAACCTGTGCGGTCTGCGTGGCCGCCGCTTGGCTGGTGGGTGGCTGGGTCGTCTCCTGGGCCTGGGCGCCCGGCGCCGCCCCCACCACCGCGACGGCCGCGCCGATCAGCAATGAGACGCGCAAACGGCGGTTTCCCTGAGAAACACGCGCAATTTCGACGGATTGATCCATGGTCTGCCCCCTTGTTCTGAATGCCCGTTGGGCACCTATGGGAGTTTGACCAAAAGGTCAGGGTCAACTGGTCATGTTTGCTGGAACGTCACAAACAACAGCGAATGTCGCAATTAAGCAACACAATGACGCTAACACTATTACCTTAGTCTGCGGCAACCCGCCGCAATCTCCTCTTTTTGGTTAAAACGAACCTGGCGGGTTGCATCCATCCTTCTGGGAAGGGGGCTTACCGCTGTAGTGAATCATGCGTGCGCCGGGGCTGTTGCGGGACAGGTTACCCGCGACTCACGCGGCGTCCCAGCCCAGCGCCAGGGCGCCGGCCAGTCCGGACCCCGTGTCCAGCCCCGGGGGCACGACGAAGCCGCTCAAACCGTCGGCCAAAGCGGGATGGTCGATGTAGCCGCCGATGTGGCGGTGGGCGTGGTGGCGCACGCGCGTCAGCAGGCCGGGCCGGCCGCCCACGCCGCCGCCGATGACGATGCGCTGGGGCGACAGGACGAACAGCAGGTTGGCGACCATCTGGCCCAGATAATCGCCCACCAAGTCCCAGACGGGGTGGTCGTCGGGCAGGTCGGTGGCCGGCCGGCCCACGCGCGCCTCGATGGCGGGGCCGCAGGCCAGGCCCTCCAGGCAATCGCCATGATAGGGGCAATGGCCGCCGTAGGGGTCCAGCGCCGTGTCGCGGCGCACCAGCAGGTGGCCGCCTTCGGGGTGGACCAGGCCATGCTGCGGCCGGCCGCCGACGACCACGCCGACACCGATGCCGGTGCCCACGGTGACGTAGACATGGCTGTTCAGCCCCTGGGCGGCGCCCCATCGCCCTTCGCCCAGGGCGGCGCCGTTGACGTCGGTGTCGATGGCGACGGGGACACCCAGCGCGTCTGCCAGGTGATCGCGCACGGGCGCGCCGGCCCAGCCGGGTTTGGGGGTGCGGGTGATGCCGCCGTAACCGGGGCGTCGCGGGTCCAGTTGCAGCGGGCCGAAGCTGGCGACGCCCACGGCGTCCAGCCCGCCCATGCGTGTGGCCAGGCCCCGCAAGGCCTCGGCGCAGCGGGCCAGCGTCTCCGCCGGCGTGGTCGTGGGGATGCGGAGGGTGTCGATGGGCCGTGGCCGCATCGCGCCGTCCATCACCGCCGCCCCCACGACGGCTTTGGTGCCACCCAGTTCTATTGCGCCGATACGTTTCATGGTGTGACCTCAATCCACCGTGTTTGCCATGGCCCAAAGGGCAAAGCCGTCGGGTCGACGCCTCTTCCCTCCACCGCGTCCCGCCCGCCGGACCAGGCAGGCAGCGAGACCGTGACCGCCTGGCCGGTCAGGTTGGCGAGGCACAGAAACGGTTGCGGACCGATCCGCTCAAATCCCAGGACCCCGGCAGGCAGACCGGCCAAGGGGCGGGCCGGTTCGGCACCGTGCAAGGCGGGCAGGGTGGCGCGCGCCCGGATCAGCTGGCGCAGGGCGGTGTGGAACGCGCCGGCGGCGGTCGTGCCGTCATCGCGACCGGCCGCCCGGTTCCAGTCCATGTCCGGCCGATGCAGCCAGCGGCCCTCGCCCGCCGGCAAGCCGTCGAGCGGGGCGTTGGTCAGCGCGATTTCATCGCCCATGTACAGGACCGGCAGGCCATCCAGCGCCAACGTCACCTGGTACAGCTGCAGCAGGCGGGCCAGCGCCGCGTCCGTGTCCGGCTCGCCGGGGCGCCCGTCGGGCCGCAGACCCGCCAGCGACGCGGCCATGCCATTGGTGCTGGGGGCGCCACCGCCGTCCGCTTGGAAGGCGGCGCCCAGGGCGTAGCTGCCGGGCGTGGCGCCGGCGTAGAAGTCGGAAACCCGGTGCAGCGTCTCCTGTGGGATCAGGGCGGCCAAGGCATCCCAGATGATGTCGTCATGGCAGCGCACATAGGTGATCCAGGCGGCCTGCCGGGGGCGCACCGCCAGCCGGTCCAGCAGGGCGTGGGCGGGGGCCGCGTCGCCGGTCGCCTGCGCCAGCCACAGGGCGGTCATCATGCCGTTGTTGTACGCCAGGTGGCATTCATTGGCGGCCGGCAGCCCGGTGGCGTCGTCCCGGCCGAAAAAGGACACGACGTCGTCGGGATCGACGATGGCCTCGCCCTTCAGCAGCACGGCGGGGGCCGCGATGGCCAGCAGCGCCCGCCAGGCTCGCACCACCCAATGGGTTTGCGGCAGTCCCCGGCAGGCCGTGCCCGGCGCCTTCCACAGGAAGGGGGTGCTGTCCAGGCGGAAGACGTCCACGCCCTGGTTGGCCAGGTGCAGCAGCACCTCCAGCATTTCCTGGAAAACGGCGGGGTTGGCGTAGTTCAGGTCCCACTGATAGGGGTAGAAGGTGGTCCACACCCAGGCTTGGCCGCCATCGCGCGCCACCAGGGCGGGCTCCGGCGTGAAGTTGCCTGGCGCCGTCTTGGGGAACACCTGGCCCAGCGTGGCCTCATAAGCGGCCACGGCTTCGGCGCTCTCCAGCACATGGTAATAGGCGCGGTAGCGGGGGTCGCCCGCCCGCGCCGCCCGGGCCCAGGCATGGTCGCGGGCGGTGTGGTTGCACACCACGTCCAGGCACAGCACCATGCCGGCGCCGTGCGCCGCCTGGGCCAGCGCCGCCAGATCCTCCGTCCGGCCCAACCTGGGTTCGACCGTACGGTAATCGGCCACGGCGAAACCGCCGTCATTATCGCCCGATTGCATGGCCAGCAAGGGCAGGGCGTGCAGATAGGTGACGCCCAGATCCGCCAGATAGCCCAGCCGCGCCTGAACCCCGGTCAGGGTGCCGGCGAAACGGTCGACATAGAAGCAATAGCCCAGCTGGTCGGGGCGCTGGAACCAATCGGGCTCCGCCAGCCGGCGGGCATCCCGCTCCGCCACGGGGGCCGGCCGGTTCAGCGCCGCCGTGGAGACGACATCGCGCACCCGGACCAGCCAATCCTCCACATCCGGAACCCCGGCATAAAGGCGGCGCAGCAGCGCCTCGGCCGTTGGCCAATGGCGGTCCAGGCGCTCGCGCAGGGATTCGGCCCGGCTTGGGGCCCGGCTGGGGGGGGAAGTGGTCATGCCATGAAATCCCAGGATGATCGGTAAAAAGAACCGGCTGGCGGGTGTGTTTCCACGGGAGGGAGCCCAAGAGTGGGCGCCCACCCGGGGGGGTGCCGCCCGGGGAGGGAAGGCGGGCCCCGCCAGCCGGTGCCAAGATCAGAAGCTGTATTTGACGCCGGTCTTGAAGGTGCGGCCGTTGATGGACCGCGCCAGCAGGATGCCGTTGCTGGGCACCGCGTCGGTGGTGCCGTCCACCTCCGTCAGGCCCAGGGTGTTGAACAGGTTGTTGGCGGAGAAGGACCAGACGATGTCGTTGGTCAGGTTGTATGTGGCGAACAGGTTGACCTGGGCATAGCCCGGCATCACCAGCTTGTTGGTGGTGTCGGCGTAGCTGTCGGTCGTGCCGATGATGTTCACGCCCACGCTGTAGTCATTGCCGACGTAGGACGGCGTGATCTGGTAGACGAAGTCCGCCTGGCGCTGGGGCACGTTGCCCACGTCGCTGGGCGTGATCTCATCCTTGGTGATGCGGGAATGGGTGTAGGTGACGCCCGCGTCCAGCTGGAAGGCGCCGTAGCGGTAGCTGGCCTCCAGTTCAGCGCCCTCCGCGTCATAGACGCGGGAGATGAAGCGCTGGGTCAGGGAGGTCACGTCCTGGTTGGCCTCCTCCGTATTGGCGTAGAAGCCGGTCAGGAACACCGTCACGCCGATGTCCGACCGCCATTTCACGCCGCCTTCGGCCTGCTTCACCTTGTTCACCGCGTTCTGGTAGGCGGTGGAGCCGTCGGCGTTGATCGAGCCGAAGGCCAGGCGGTCGGCGTTGGCGCGCCCCCCCTCGCTGTAGCGCACGAACAGGGCCAAGTCGGGGTCGATGGCGTAGTTGGCGCCGATGGAATAGGAGATGTAGTGCCAGTCGTAGTTGACCGGGTTGACCACCGATTGGTTGACCACCGGCACCGTCAGCTCCGGCACCTGCAACACGCCGTCCTGGTTCACGTCCACGGCCGTGGTGCCGGTGGGGCCGGCGTAGCTGCCCGAGGCATGGCCGTAATCGTAGCGCAGGCTGGCGTCCACCGTCAGCTTGTCCCACGCCCAGTTCAGGGCGGCGTAGGGCGCGTCGATATCATAGTGCATGTCATAGCTGCGTGAGCAGCAATTGCCCCAGTAGGGCGCGCCGTAGGCGACCAGGCCGTTGGAGGTGACGGTCTTGCCGCTGGCGTTCAGCACGTTCAGCAGCACGGCGTCCTTGCCGTTGACCGTTTCCAGATAGGTGTTCCAGTGCCAGTCCATGTCGATGTTCTGGCGGGCCTTGTAATAACCGAAGGAGACGGCCCCCTTGCCGAGCGGCAGGGTGTCCAGCGTCTTGGTGACCTTCAGGTCGTTGGTGTAGGTGCCCAGGTCATTGAGCTTGACGTTGAACAGGGCGATGCGGGACGCCAGTCCGTTGCCGCCCACGCTCGCGGCGCTGACCGTCTGGCCGGCGTTGGGGCCGCTGGCGTATTGCAGGGTGGCGCCGGCACCGCCGATTTCCGTCGCCAGGACGGAAGCCTTGTCCACCTCCTGCGGGTAGGGGCCGACGAAGTCGCCGGTGTTGTCGGCCACGCGGAACTTGTCATCCAGCGTCCAGCCGGGCGCCACCTCGAACGAGGCTTCGCCACCGAACGCGGTGCTGACGGGATGATAGCCGTCACCGATGTTGGTGGTCAGGCGGTTGCCGTTGGCGTCCAGCGTCAAATCCTTGCGGAAGTAGGGCGACTGGAAGGCGCCACTGAGCGCGTCGAACCCGGCCAGGGAGGAGATGTGCGGGTTGCTGCCGCTACCGGAAATGGCCAGCGGAACCGGCAGGTAAACGGGCGAGCGGTCGTTCAGGTACTTGAAGTCCAGGCGGATGAAGCCCTTGTCCAGTTCCCGCGTCACGTTGGCCTTCACCTGGCCGCCGTTCATGGCGTCGTCGTAGCCGACGGAGCGGGGGCCTTCACCGGTGTGGTAATAGCCGCCGACATGGAAGCGCCAGCCGGGCGCGATGGCGCCGCCATAGGCGAAGTCGGCCCGTGTCTCGTTATAGTCCAGGCCGCGTGTCAGGCCGATGGCGCCGCCCTCTTTCTCGCCCGTGTCGCTGACGAAGTTGATGATGCCGCCCGGCGCGTTGCTGGCGAAGGTGGAGGCGGAACCGCCGCGGATGGCTTCCACCCGCGCGACGTTGTAGTCGGCGCGCAGATAGGTGTCGGCGGTGCCGAAGGCGATGTCGCCGAACTGCATGATCGGCAGGCCGTCCTCCTGCAATTGCAGGAACTTGGCGCCGCCGGACGCGACCGGCAGGCCGCGCACGGCGATGTTGGCGTTGCCCTCGCCGCCCGACGCCTCCGCCCGGAAGCCGGGGATGTTGCGCAGGATGTCGGCGGCACTGCTGGGGGCCGACTGGGCGATCTGATCGGGGTTCAGCGTGCTGACGGAAACACTGGTGCTGAACTTGGTCTGGGGCAGGGCGGTGGCGGTGATGACGATCTCATCCAGGTCCAGCCCGGTTTGCGGCTGTTCCTTGGCGGCCTGCTCTTCAGCGGCGAGGGCGGGCGTGACGGTGGCGGCGACGCCCAGCAACAGGGCGCAGGCCAGATGGCGCTTCATGATGGTTCTCCCTAGGTCGTGTTCTTTTTTATTGATCGTTGTCGCGCGGCGACCTCCCCGGCCGCCTGAACGCCATCACCCAAACACATCCTACAATCGATTGCAATCCCCCTTTCAATCGGTCTTCCTTGGGTGGTCGCCTGCCCGAACTGGCCAGGATCGGCGCCAATATCTTGCGAATATTGACGATTTCCACAGCCCCGATGGGGGTGCCGGCCAGATGCAGCGCCTGGACGATGCAAATTTTTATACAACCGATTGCAATTCGCCGTCGGCGCGGTCAAGGTGCGTCTCGCCGGGACCGGAGCCCGGACCAAACGGCGGAAAAAAGATCAAGGGAGGATGGGATGAACGGCGGCAGTCCGCTGGGGTCCTGGGATGTGGCGATCATCCTGGTGTATGTCGTGGCGATCATCGCCATCGGGTTGGCGGTCAGCCGCCGCCAACGCACGGCCTCGGACTATTTCCTGGCCCACAAGTCCAAGACCTGGCCCGTCATCGGCCTGGCCCTGCTGGCCTCCAACATTTCCAGCACCACGCTGATCGGCCTGGCGGGCGCCGCCTATGATCACGGTATCGCCGTCTTCGACTATGAGTGGATGGCGGGGGTGGTCCTGGTCTTCTTCTGCATTTTCCTGCTGCCCTTCCTGTTGAAGACGGGGGTGTACACCACGCCCGAATTCCTGGAACGGCGCTATGATCGGCGGTCGCGCCTGCTGTTCTCGGCCCTCACCCTGTTCCTGAACATCGCGGTCGACACCGCCGGCACGCTGTACGGCGGGGCGCTGATGTTCCAGCTGGCTTTCCCGGGCGTGCCCATGGGCGTCATCGTCCTGCTGCTGGCGCTGGGGGCCGGCATCTACACCACGGCGGGGGGCTTGGCCGCCGTCATGGTGACCGAGACCATCCAGGCCGTGCTGCTGCTGACCGCCGCCGCCGTCATCGCCGTCATGGCGTTCGCGCAGGCCGGTGGCTGGGATGCCGTCATGGCCGCCACCAAACCGGAAATGCTGAGCCTGATCCGGCCGGCGGACGATCCGGTCCTGCCGTGGACCGGCCTGGTGACGGGTGTGCCCCTTATCGGCTTTTACTTCTGGTGCACCAACCAGTTCATGGTGCAGCGCGTTTTGTCCGCCAAGAGCATCGATCACGGCCGCTGGGGGTGCCTGTTCGCCGGCCTGCTGAAGCTGCCGGTGTTGTTCCTGATGGTGCTGCCGGGCACCGCCGCCCTGCTGCTGTTCCCCGGGCTGCCCCGGGGCGACCTGGTCTATCCGTCGCTGGTGTTCAAGCTGCTGCCGGCCGGCGTCGTCGGCCTGGTGGTGGCGGGCTTCCTGTCGGCCATCATGTCGGCCACCGCCTCCACCTTCAATTCGGCCTCCACCCTGGTCACGATGGATTTCGTGCGCTTGCGCTGGCCCCATTTGGGGGAAAGGCGGCTGGTTACCACCGGGCGTCTGGCGACCCTGGCCTTCATGGGGCTGGCCGTGCTGTGGGCGCCGCAGATCGCCCGGTTCGGCTCGCTGTGGCAATATCTGCAGGCGATCCTGGCCTATGCCGTGCCGCCGGTCGTCGCCCTGTTCCTGGTGGGGCTGTTCTGGGCGCGGGCCAATGCCACCGGGGCTTTCGCCGCCTTTTCCGGCGGGCTGGTCCTGGGGCTGGGCTTGTTCGTCTATTGCGTGGTCCTGGGGCACGGCGGGCCCCACTTCCTGCTGATGGCGCCGCTGCTGGTCCTGGCCTCCGCGGTCATCCTGGTGGTGGTCAGCCTGGTCACCGGCGACGGCAAACCCAGCGACGGGGCCGCCCTGGTCTGGACACCCACGGTTTTCCGGGCGGAGACGGCGACCTTGGCGGGCCAGCCGTTTTGGATGAACTACCGCGTCCTGTCCCTTGCCCTCCTGGGCCTCACCGCGGTGCTGGTGGTGTGGTTCCGCTGACGGTGCCGCTGCTGGCCCGCACCACCAGCTCGGTCGGCAGCATGACCGAGCGGGCGGAGCGGCCGGCGATCTGGGCGAACAGGAGGTCCACCAGCAGGCGGCCGCCCGTGGCGGTGTCCTGACGCACGGTGGTCAGGGCGGGATTGTAGAAGGCCGCCATCTGGATGTCGTCGTAGCCAACCACGGCCACATCCTCGGGCACCGTGAGTCCCTGGTCCTGCAGGGCGCGGATGGCGCTGATGGCGATGACGTCGGAACAGGCGAAGACCGCGTCGAAGGAGGCACCCCCGCAGAGAAGGCTGCGCATCGCCGTCAGTGCCGCCGCGCTGGCGAAGCGCGTGGGAACGTCCAGCGCCGGATCGGGCGTGATGCCGGCGGCCTCCAGCGCCGCGACGTACCCGTCGTGGCGCAGGCGCATTTCCGGCACCGACCGCTGCCCGAGGAAGACGATGCGCCGCCGTCCCTGGGCGATCAGATGGCTCACGGCGCGTTCAGCGCCGGCGCGATTGTCCGATCCCACCGTCACATAGTGCTGATCCGCCAGCTGGGCGCCCCAGACCACCAGCGGCAGATTGCGGGCCGCCAGCTGTTCCAGCCCGAGGTGGGCGGTGCTCTGGCCGATGGCGATCAGCCCGTCCACCCGGCCGGTGTCCACCAGATCCGTCATGCCCGACGCGCGGCCCGGCCCGATCTTGGACAGCAGCAGGTCGTATCCATGATCGGCGACGGCGTCGGCGATATGGCCCAGCAGTTCCAGGAAGAAGGGGTCGGAAATGGGCTGGTCGTGTTCGTGCAGCAAGGGGATGACCACCGCGATGGTGCGCGTCTGTCCCTTGCGCAGGCCTTGCGCCCGGGTGTCGACCCGGTAGGAATGGGACTCCACCAGGGCCTGGATGCGAACCCGCGTCTCTTCATTCACCAGCGGGCTACCCGACAGGGCGCGTGACACGGTCGATTTGGAAACCCCCGCCATGCGGGCGATGTCATCCATCTTGACCACGCCCGCCTTCACTTTCGCCTGCCCTTCCTGGGCGGTGGAGGCGGCGGGTGGGGAGTGCGGGGCGGCCGTCGCGGCCGGCTTCTCAGCCATGTCCTGATCCTGACAATTCAACCGCACGACCATACAACAGTAGCCGGGGCACGCGCCGCAGTCCTGAAAGGGGCCGGCCCCTGACGGGCCGCCCGCGACTCACGCGGCGTCCCAGCCCAGCGCCAGGGCGCCCGCCAATCCGGACCCCGTGTCCAGTCCCGGGGGCACGATGAAGCCGCTTAAACCGTCGGCCAAAGCGGGATGGTCGATGTAGCCGCCGATGTGGCGGTGGGCGTGGTGGCGCACGCGAGTCAGCAGGCCGGGCCGGCCGCCCACGCCGCCGCCGATGACGATGCGCTGGGGCGACAGGACGAACAGCAGGTTGGCGACCATCTGGCCCAGATAGCCGCCCACCAGGTCCCAGACGGGGTGGTCGTCGGGCAGGTCGGTGGCCGGCCGGCCGATGCGCGCCTCGATGGCGGGGCCGCAGGCCAGGCCCTCCAGGCAATCGGCGTGATAGGGGCAATGGCCGCCGTAGGGGTCCAGCACCGGGTCGCGGCGCACCAGCAGGTGGCCGCCTTCGGGATGGACCAGGCCATGCTGCGGCCGGCCGCCGACGACCACGCCGACACCGATGCCGGTGCCCACGGTGACGTAGACATGGCTGTCCAGCCCCTGGGCGGCGCCCCATCGCCCTTCGCCCAGGGCGGCGCCGTTGACGTCGGTATCGATGGCGACGGGGACACCCAGCGCGTCGGCCAGGTGGTCGCGCACGGGCGCGCCGGCCCAGCCGGGCTTGGGGGTACGGGTGATGCCGCCATAACCGGGGTGCTGCGGGTCCAGCTGCAGCGGGCCGAAGCTGGCGACACCCACGGCGTCCAGCCCGCCCATGCGCGTGGCCAGGCCCTGCAAGGCCTCGGCGCAGCGGGCCAGCGTCTCCGCCGGCGTGGTCGTGGGGATGCGGAGGGTGTCGATGGGCCGTGGCCGCGTCGCGCCGTCCATCACCGCCGCCCCCACGACGGCCTTGGTGCCGCCCAGTTCAACCGCCCCGATGCGCTTCATGCCGAACCCTCCCGCGTGTCAGGCGGGCATCCTGCCAAGCGCGAACCCGCCTGACAACCCAAGGGCGGAGGCCCCTCTGTCATCCATCGCGTTGAAGGGCTTGGATCAAGCGGCCAGCACCATCTGGATGTCGCGCACCGGCAGGTGGGTCAGGTCCTTCGCGACCTCCGCCACGATGATATCGCGCGTGGCGGGTGTCAGGTGGTGGCGCAGGATGCCCAGGGCCTTGGGCGGGGCGGCCAGCACCATGCGGCCGACGGTGCCATTTTGCACCATGGTGTCCAGTCGCCGGGCGACATGGGCCAGGAAATCCGCTTCCGCCTGCGCCTGCCCGTCCGTTTCGTCCGTGGCGCTGCGCAGGGTGCCGAATTGCACCCGGCCGGGCTGGCCCGTCCCCAGTTCCCGCGAGGGGGTGGTGGGGCGGCTTTCGCTGTATTGCACCGTGAGGTAGAGGTCGTGCGCGTCGCCATCGTTGCGCAGGACCAGCATTTTGGCCCCGTCACACGTCACCACCCAGCTGTGCCGGGCAATCACCACGCCGTCCATCGCCTTGCTCCTTCCCGGTAAGTTCGTGCCGCCCTGACCCGTGAAGCCCCTGAGTCGGAACGGCGCCTTTTCGGAAACGGTTGGGCGCGGGATTGGTTCCCTTCGTCAGAGCGCCGCCATTTGCCTGGCCAGCCAACGGCGCTCCGCCAGCGGGGGGGCGAGGTCCAGAGCGGCCTGGTAGGCGTCGCCCGCCTCTGTCCGCCGATCCAGGCGCCGCAGCAGCTCGGCGCGCACGGCATGATAGGGGATGAAGCGGGCCAGTGCCGCCGCGTCGAGCAAGGCCAGCTCCGCCCAGGCGGCTTCGGGCCCCGCCACTTCCGCCAGGGCCACGGCGCGGTTCAGCCGTACCACCGGGTCGTCGCGCAGGGACAGCAGCGCGTCGTACAGGCGCAGCACCCGGCGCCAGGGTGCCGGCTGGGCCAGGCTTGCCCGCGCGCACCACGCCGCCTGGATGGCGGCCTGCAGGGCGCGCGGGCCGCTGGGCGCCAGGGCCGCCGCGCGGATCAGCAGGCCCTCGGCGGCGGTGATCAGGTCCCGGCGCCACAGAGCGGGGTCCTGCTCCGCCAGGGGGACAGAGGCGCCGTCCGCGTCCAGGCGCGCTGGCCGCCGGGCTTCGGCATAGCGCACCAGCGCCGCCAGTGACAGCACTTCGGCTTCCGCCGGCAGCAGCTCCGCCAGCACCCGGGTCAGACCCAGGATCTCGGTGGCGTAGCCGGCGTGCGGGCTGGCGCCGGCCGCGTCCTCGTGCGCCTTGGCGTAGGCGACCTCCAGCGTCGACAGCACGGCATCCAGCCGTTCAGGCCAGGCGGCGGGGCCGGGAATCTCGAAAGGGACGCCGGCCTGGGCGATCTTGCGCTTGGCGCGCACCAGACGCTGGGCCAGCGTCGGCTCCGGCAACAGGAAGGCGCTGGCGATCTCCGCCGTGGTCAGGCCGCAGACCAGGCGCAGCGTCAAGGCCGCCCGCGCCTCCACCGCCACCGCGGGATGGCAGCAGACGAAGATCAGGCGCAGTCGTTCATCGGGGATCAGCCGATCGTCGTCCAGGGCCAAATCCTCCGCGCTGGGCACGGGCGGCGGCGGTTCCGGCGCCAGGCGGGCGGCCGTCCGCCGACGCCCCAGCATGTCGAGGGCGACGCGTTCCGCCACCCGGTACAGCCAGGCGTCGGGCCGGGCCGGCAAGGTGCCGTCCCGCCAACTTCGCGCCGCCCGGGCGTAGGCTTCGGCCGCGGCCTCCTCCGCGATGTCCAGGTCGCGGAACTTCGCCACCAGGGCCGCGATCAGCCGCCCCCGGTCGCGGGCCTGCTGGTCCAGCAGCGCCCGCGCCAGTGCCGTACCCGTATCGGGTGGGGCGCTCAGGTCGGCACCTCCAGCAGGGGCCGCACCTCCACCGCGCCGTTGGCGGCCAGGGGCACGCGGCGCGCGATGGCCAATGCCGAGTCCAGGTCCGGCGCCTCGATCAGGTAGAAGCCGCCCAGCTGCTCCTTGGTTTCGGCGTAGGGGCCGTCGTGCACCGTCTTCACCCCGCCGGTGGTCCGCACCGTGGTGGCGCTGGTGGTCCCCGCCAGGCCGGCGCCACCCACGCGGGCGGCGCCCAGGCTTCCGGCGAAGGCCATGTGCTGGCCGATGATGGCCTGCAGGGCCGGGCTGTCCGGTTCATCACCGTAGACGGCCTCATCCTCGTAAATCAGCAGGGCGTAATGCATGGGAAAGCCTTTCCATCGCGGTTTGGGGCGCCGTCCCGGCACCCGGTGCCCCAAGAGACGGGCGAGGGGCGTCGGAATCGACAGCGGACCATTCCCAGCGTGGAAAATTTTTCAGCCATGCTCAAGTAACCGCCGCGCTTTCCCTCCCTTCCATCCACATCCGTCCGTCCGGCGGGATGGGCCGGTGGGCGTGGTGGCGGGCCAGGGCGCCCCGCCACCACCCGGCATAGTCCGGCAGGGCCTGCACCTCCACCCCCTCATGGTCCTGGGCCGTGCCCACCTCCCAATAGACCTCCAGATTGCGCAGGTCCGGGCGGGGCAGGCGGCCGTCCCGGCAGGCGGCCCACATATCGCGGTACAGCCCTTCCAGCGCGCGGACCAGGCCGGGCATGTCGAACAGGGTGCAGCTGTCGCGGCTGGCGGCCAGGCGGTCGCGGTAGTGCCGCCGCAGGCCCGCGTCGCGGCCCAGGGCCACGGCGCGGTCGACATAGTCCTGCGGGGTGGCGCAGACCAGGTTGGGCAGGCCTGCGGCCCGGACCAGGCTGCCGCAGACGCGGGCGGCGAAACCCCGACCGTCCAGGGTCAGCACCGGCACCCCCATCCACAGGGCGTCGCTGGCCGTGGTGTGGGCGCCATAGGGGCAAGTGTCCAGGAACAGGTCGGCCAGAGGATAGCGCGCCAGGTGCTGGGGATTGGCCAGCTTGGGCGCGAACACCAGCCGTTCCGGCGCGATGCCCTTCGCCGCCGCCACGGCGCGCAGGCGGGCATGGGCGCCGTCGGTGCTGGACAGCAGCCACAGCACGCTGTCCGGCACGCGGGCCAGGATGGTCAGCCAGCGATCGAAGGTGTGGGGCGTGATCTTGTGGGCGCCATTGAAGCAGCAGAACACGGCACCTTCCGCCGGCAGGCCGGCCTGTTCGCGCGTGGGGCGGTCGGCCGCGACCTTCCGCTGCCGGTCGTTGGGCTGGTAGCAGGGCAGGCGCAGCACCCGCTCGCTGTAATACCGCTCCGACTCCGGCGGGATGATCCAGTCGTCGGCGATGATGTAGTGATGGTAGGGGCTGCCCGTCGTGCCGGGGAAGCCCAGCCAGTTGACGATGACCGGCGCCGGCCGATGCGCCAGCAGCTTGGGCCTGCCTTCCCGGGTGTAGCCGTTCACGTCCACCAGGATTTGGATGCCGTCGTCGGCCATGCGGCGGGCGGCGGCGGTGTCGTCCAGGCTGGCCAGGTCGGTCCAGCGGTGGGCGCTGGCGCGATAGCGGGCGTGCATGGCGTCGTCGGTGGCGGGGCCGCAATAATAGGCGTGCACCTCGACCTCGGCCGGGTCATGCAGGGCGAAAACCTCCGCCATCAGATGGCCGATCGCGTGTTCGCGCAGGTCGGACGACAGATAGCCGATGCGCAGCGGCCCGCCCTGCCCGGCGGCGCGGGCGGCCCAATGGTCGGTGATGGGCGGTGTCGCCGGTATCCCGACCTCCGTCTTGTTGTAGTGCCAGGCCATGGCCAGGTGCAGCAGCGGGTCGTCGGTGTGGGCCGCGATGGACAGGGGCGACATGCCGCCCAGCAGGGTGGCGGCGTCCATCCGCTCCCACGGCTGCACCACCGGCCAGGCGCACTGGCGCTGGCGTAGGGCCAGCAGGTGCTGGATCGCTTCCGCCTGGCGGGGATCGATGTCCAGGCTTTGGCGCAGCTGCGCTTCGGCCGCCGCATCCTGGCCGGTGGCCTCCAGCACGCGCGCCGACTGGTTCAGGGCCACGGTCTTGTGGTGGATGGCGTTGCCGGTCACGGGCGCCAGGCGGGCCACCGCCGCCTGCCATTGGACCAGCGCCGGGCCCGGCCCCGCCACGCGTTCCAGCACCCGGCCCAGATTGATGGCGGCGGGCAGGAAGTCGGGATTGAGATCCACGGCCCGCTGTAGGCAATCACGTGCCGCCGCGAGGTCGCCCGCCTCGGTCAGCATGACGCCGTGGTTGAACAGCGTGGCGTACAGCAGGGGGTGGTCGGGATTCTCGGCGATCCACCGGTCGTACAACAGGCGCGCCTGGGGCAGCAGGCCGGCGCGGCGCAGGGCGTCCGCCGTCTGGATCAGGCGGGACAGGTCCAGCGACGGTGCCGGCGTCGCCGGCGCGGCGGGGGAGGTCAGGTCGTCGGGCATGGGGGATCAGGTCACGGCGGCTTGCAGGGCGGCCAGCTGCGTATCGGACATGCCGGCCATCTGGGTGGTGGTGAAGGCGTCGATCTGGGTGGCGGTCAGGCTGTCGATCTGGTCGGCCGTCAGCTGGGCGATCTCGGTATCGGCCAGGGCGCCGATCTGGCTGGTGGTCAGCCCAGCCAGCTGGGTGGCGGACAGCGCCGCCACCTCCGTCGTCGTCAGGTAGCTGATCTGGGTCGTGGTCATCGCCCCCAAAAGGGTGGAGGTCAGGGCCGCGAACTGGGTGTCGCTCAGCGACTGCACCTCCGTCACCGTCAGATTGGTGATCTGGCTGGTGGTCAGCGACGCCAACTGCGTGCCCGTCAACGCCGCCAACTGTGTCGTGCTCAGGGTCCGCAGCTGGATGCGGGTCAGCGCGTCGATCTGGGTGGTGGACAGGGCCTTCAGCTCCGTCGCCGTGAGCCCGCCGATGGCGCTGGTCGACAGCACGGCGATCTGCGTGGCCGTCAGCGCCGCCAGCTGCGTGGTGGTCAGCAAGGCCACCTCCGTCGCCGTCAGGGCGCCCACCCCGGTGGTGGACAACGCCCCGAGCTGGGTGGCGGTCAGCGCCGCCAGCTGGGTGGTCGTCATGGCGGCCACAGCCGTTTCCGTCATGTCGGCGATGGCGGTGGTGGACAGGGCCGCGATCTGGGTGGTCGTCAGTTCGCTCCATTGGGTGGCGGTCAGGGCCTCGATCCCGGTTTCGGTCAAACCCGCGATCTGGGTGGTGGTCAGCGCGTCCAGGGCGTCCGCGCCCAGCGCGGCGACGGCGTCGCTGGACAAGGCGCCGATCTCCGTCGCGCTCAACGCCCCCACCTGGGTGGTGCTCAGCAGCGCCATCTGGCTGGCGGTCAGTCCACCGATGCCGGTGGTGCTGAACGACGCCATCTGGGTGGTCGTCAGGCTGGCCAGCTGGTTGGTGGTCAAGGCCGCGACCTCCGCGCTCGTCAACCCCTTGAACTGGGTGGCCGACATCACCGCCATCTGCGTCGTCGTCAGGGCGGAGATCTGGGTCGCGGACAGGGCGCCGACCTCGGTCGCCGTCAGGCCCTTCATCTGGGTGGTGGTCAGCGCCGCCATTTCCGTCACGGTCAGTCCGCCGATGCCGGTGCTGCTGAATGCGGCGATCTGGGTGGAAGACAAGGCGCCCAGTTGCACCGTGCTCAATGCCGCGACCTCCGTCGCCGTCAGTCCGGCCAGGGCCGAGGTGGTCAGCACCGCCATCTGGGCGGAGGTCAGGGCGGCCAGCTGGACGGTCGTCAGTTCCGCCACTTCCGTGGCGGTCAATCCCTTCACCTGGGTCGTGGTCAAGGCGGCGATGTCGCTGGTGGAAAGCTCTCCCACGGCGGTGCTGGTCAGCGCGCTGATCTGGGTGGAGGTGAGGGCGCGCAGTTGCGTGGTGGTCAGGGTGTCCACCTGCGTCGCGGTCAGCCCGGTGATGGCGGTGGTGGACAGGGCCGCCATCTGCGTGGTGGTCAGCCGCTGCAATTGGGTGGTGGACAGGGCGGCGACTTCCGTCGCCGTCAGGCCGCTGATGGCCGTGGTGGTGAAGGCGGCCAGCTGCGTGGTGCTGAGGGCCGCCACCTGGGTGGTGGTCAGGGCCGCCGCCTTGGTCGCGATCAGGCCGCTGATCTGGATGGTGGTCAGCGCCGCGATCTGGTCCGTGGTCAGGGCGGCGATGGCGGTGCTGCTCAGCGCCGCCAGCTCCGTGCTGGTCAAGGCCGCGAACTGGGTGGTGGTCAGGCGCACGACCTCGGTCGCGGTGAAGCCGCCCACGCCGGAACTGGACAGCGCCGCCACCTGCGTGGCGCTGAGGGCGGCCAGCTGGTCGGTCGAGAGGGCGGAGATCTCATCCGCCGTCAGCCCCTTCACCTGGGTGGTGGTCAGCGCCGCGATCTGGTCCGCCGACAGGGCGGCGAACAGCGTGGTGCTCAGCGCCCCGATTTCCGTGCTGGTCAGGGCCGCCAGTTGCGTGGCCGTCAAGCCGTCCAGCTGCGTTTCCGTCAGGCCGCTGATCCCCGTGGTGCTGAGCGCCGCGATCTGGCTGGTGCTCAGCGCCGCCAGCTGATCATCCGACAGGGCCGCCACCTCGGTATCGGTCAGGGCCTTCATCTGGGTGGTGGTCAGCGCCGCCACCTGGGTGGCGCTCAAGGCGGCCAGCTGGGTAAGGGTCAGGGCGGCCAGGCCGGAAACGCTCAAGCCCGCCACCTGGGTGGTGCTGAAGTCCGCGATCATGGTCGGGGTCAGCTGTCCGATGGCGGTGGTGGTCAGCGCCCCCATCTGGGTGGCGGTCAGGGCCGCCAGCTGGTCGTCGGACAGGCTGTCGATGTCCGTTTCGTTCAGGCCGCCGATGGCGCTGGTGGTCAGGGCCGCGATCTGGGTGGCGCTGAGCCCGGCCAGTTGGTCGACGCTGAGATTCCCCACCTCCGTCGCCGTCAGGCCCTTGACCTGGGTGGTGGTCAGCGCCGCCAACTGGTCGGCGGCCAGGGAGGCCAGCTGGGTATCGGCCAGGGCCGCGATTTCCGTCGCCGTCAGGCCCGCCAGCTGGGTGGTGCTGAGCGTGGCGATGTCCGTCTCGGTCAGGCCGGACAGCGCCGTTGTGGTCAGCACGCCGATCTGGGTGGAGGTCAGGGCGTCCAGCTGGACATCGGACAGGTCGCTCACCTCCGTGGCGGTCAGCGCCTTCACCTGGGTGGTGGTCATCGCCCCGATCTGGGTGACGGTCAGGGCGGCCAGCTGCGTGTCCGCCAGGACGGTGACGGCCGTGGTGGTCAGAGCCTGGATCTGGGCGGTGCTGAGGCCCGCGATCTCCGTGGTCGTCAGGGCGCCGATGCCGGTGGTGGTGAAGGCCGCGATCTGGGTGGTGGTCAGGCCGGCCACCTGGTCGCTGCTCAGCGCCGCAAGGGCTGTCGTCGTCAGGTTCTTGATCTGGGTGGTGGTCAATGCCGCCAACTGCGTCGCCGACAGGGCGGCCAGCTGGTCGGTCGACAGGGCGGCCAGTTCCGTCTTGGTCAGGCCGCTGATGGCCTTGGTGGAGATCGCGGCGATCTGGTCGGTGTCCAGCACGGCGATCTGGGTGGTGGTCAGGGCGGCGATGGCGGTGGCGGTCAGGGCGGCCACCTGGCTGGTGGTCAGCTGGTCCACCGCCGTGGCGGTCAGCGTGCTGGCGCCGGTGGTGGTCAGGCCGGCGATCTGGGTGGTGGTCAGCGCCGCCAGCTGGTTGGACGACAGGGCCGCCACTTCCGTGGTTGTCAGGCCGCGCACCTGGGTCACCGTCAGCGCCGCCATCTGGTCCGATGACAGGGCGGCCAGCTGGTCCAGGGACAGGGCCGCCAGGTCGGTGGTGCTGATGCCCCGCACCTGGGTGGTGCTCAGCGCGGCGATCTCCGCTGTGGTCAGCCCGCCGATGCCCGACACGGACAAGGCGCTCATCTGGGTCGCGGTCAGTGCCGCCAGCTGGTCGGTTGACAGTTCGCCCACCTCCGTCGCCGTCAGGCCCTTGATTTGCGTGGTGGTCAGTGCCGCCACCTGGGTGGTGGAGAGTGCCGCCAGCTGGGTGGTGGTCAGGGCGGCGATATCGGCGGCGGAAATGCCCTTGACCTGCGTCGCCGTCAGGCCGGCGAGTTGCGTGGCCGACAGGGCGCCGATCTGGGTGGTGGTCAGGGCACCCAATTGGGTCGCCGACCACCCCGCCAACTGGGTGGCCGACAGATCCGACAGCTCGGTGGCGGTCAGGCCCTTGATCTGCGAGGTGGTCAGGGCCGCCAGCTGCGTGGCCGACAGGGCGTCGACCTGCGTGTCGTTGAAGGCGGCCAGTTCCGTCGTCGTCAGGCCCTTAACCTGGGTGACGGTCAGCGCGGCCACCTGGGTGGCGCTGAGCGCCGCGATCTGGGTGGTGCTGAGCTTGGCGATCTCGGTGGCGGTCAGGCCCCGGACCTGGGTGGTGGTCAGGACGGCCAGCTGATCGGTCGTCAGCGCCGCGGCGCTGGCCAGGCTGAAGGCCGCCAGTTGCGCCGCCGACAAGGCCGCCACCTGGGTGGTGCTGAGGGTCGCCACCTCCGTCGCCGTCAGGGCTTTGGCCTGGGTGGTGGTCAAGGCGGCCATCTGGGTGGCCGACAAGGCGGCCAGCTGCGTGGTCGACAGGGCCGCGATCTCGGTGGCGGTCAGGCCCTTGACCTGGGTGGTGCTGAGCCCCGCCATCTGGTCCGCGCTCAGCGCCGCCAGCTGGGTGGTGGACAGGGCGGCGAGGGCCGCCGCGCTCAGGCTGGCCGCTTGGGTGACCGAGAGTGCCGCGATCTCCGTCGTCGTCAGGCCCTTGGCCTGGGTGGCGGTCAGGCCGGCGATCTGGGTGGTGCTGAGTACCGCCAGCTGATCCAGGCTGAGGGCGCCGATGTCCGTGGCGCTCAAGCCCTTCATCTGCGCGGCGCTCAGCGCCGCGATCTGTTCAGTGGTCAGCGCCGCGAGTTGGGTATCCGCCAGATAGTTGATCTGGGTGCTGGTCAGCGCCTTCACCTGGGTGGTGGTCAGGCCCGTGATCTCGGTCGCCGTCAGCCCGGTCAGGGCGGTGCCGGTCAGGGCCGCCACCTGGGTGGCGGTCAATGCCGCCAGCTGCGTCGCCTCCAGGCTGGCCAGTTCCGTGGACGACAACCCCGCCAGGGCCGAGGTGGTCAGCGCGGCCATTTGGGTAACCGTCAGGGCGTCCAGCTGGGCCAGGCTGAGGGCCGCCATCTCCACCTTGGTGAGGCCCTTGACCTGGGTGGCCGACAGGGCCGCGATCTCGGTCGCCGTCAGGGTGCCGACCTGGGTGGTGGTCAATGCCGCCAGCTGTCCCGAGCTCAGGGCGGCCAATTGGGTGTCGGACAGCGACTGCAGTTGGGTGCTGGTCAGGCTTTTGATCTGCGTCGTGGTCAGGGCGGCCACTTGCTGGGTTGTCAACGCCGCGAACTGGGTGGCGTTCAGCGACGCGAGATCCGTCACCTCCAGGGCCTTGATCTGGGTGGTGGTCAGGCCCTGGATCTCGGTGGTGGTCAGGGCCCCCACCTGGGTCAGCGTCAAGGCGGCGATGCCGGTGGTGGTGATGCCCTGCAACTGCGTGGTGGTCAGCGCCGCGATCTCTTCGGTGCCGAAAGCGGCGATCTGCGCTGCCAGCAGCACATGGAACTGCGCGGCGTTGAACGTGATCTGCCCGGTGGTGAGGACGGCGATCTGGGTGGTGGTCAGGCCGCCCATCTGCTTGGTGGACAGGTCCGCCAGCTGGGTGCCGGTCAGCGCCTCGATCTCGGTGGTCGTCAGCGCGCTGATCTGGGTCAGGCTCAGGGCCGCGATGTCCGTCGCCGTCAACGCCTGGATGGCGGAGGTGGACAGGGACGCGATTTGCGTCACCGTCATTGTGGAAACGGATGAAACCATGGGCAGGGCGGCACCTCTTCGCGGCCACGACACGTGATCGCTCATCTGCTTTGAACGGCGGTGGGGGCGCTAACAGGCGGTCTTTCCGGATTCCCCTGCGACAAAATGGACCAGGGGTGGGGGGCCCCACCGGGATTCCGCTTGTCTCCGATGCGCTGCCCGCGCCAGTGTGCTGACGGACAGCCAACCCATGCCGTACAAAGGGGGCCATGCCCGTCGCGCTTCGCCATCGCCGCTTTCCGCCGTTGGCGGCAGGGGCGGGCGTATACCGGCGTAAGGCCTTGGCCCAGGCAGATCATTTCTATACCGGAATGGATAGTCGCTGATGCTTCGCCACCACCTTTTGGCCAGTGTTGCCGTTTTCGGCATGGCGTTCGGCGCCCTTGCCCCCGCCTTCGCCGCTGCGCCGGCGGACACGGCGGACAGTCTGCGCACCCTGGTGGAGGCGTCGGCCGACCGTCTGGCGCTGGGCCATCAGGTGGCCTTGTCGAAATGGGATAGTGGCGCGGCGGTCGAGGATGGCGGGCGCGAGGCCGTGGTGATCATGAACGCCGTGTCCCAGGGGGAGGGACTGGGCCTGGAGCGCATGTGGGTCGCCGGCCTTTTCCGGGCGCAGATCGAGGCCAACAAACTGGTGCAGTACGCGTTGCTGGCCGATTGGTCCCGGGGCGGGGCGCCGGACCATGCGCCGGTGGATCTGGTGCGTGACGTGCGGCCCCAGCTTGACGTGGCCCAGAAGGCCATGATGGCGGCGCTGCCCGGTGTCGCCCCCTTGCGGACGCGCAAGACCTGCCGGGGCGAGGTGGCGGCGGCCGTCGGTGATTACCTCTATCGCCGCCAATTGCCGGCCGGCACCTTGGACGCGATCGCCCTGGACCGTGCGCTGGCCGGCGTGTGCGGGGGGTAGCCCTGCACCGAAGGCGCAGGTGCCGCCCATCCTGTGGGGGATGCGCCGGGAACCCGCTTTGGGACAGAATGCCCGCCCCATGGTTCCGGTGACGAAAGGGTTTGCCTCGTGCCTATGAAAGACCGCATCCGCGTGCGGGAGGAGCGTATCCTCTCCAAAGGCTGGTCCACCCTGAGCACGGTCACCTTCGACTATCATCGCCGGGACGGCGACTGGCAGACCCTGACGCGGGAGGTCTATGATCGCGGGCACGGCGCCGTCATCCTGCCCTACGATCCCGCGCGCGGCACCGTGCTGCTGGTCAGCCAGTTCCGCTATGCCGCCTACGCGGCCGGCCACACCGCGCCGATGATCGAGGCGGTGGCGGGCCTGCTGGACCATACCTCACCGGAGGAAACCATCCGCCGCGAGGCGGAGGAGGAGGCGGGCTGCCGCATCGGCGCCGCCCGCAAGGTGTTCGAATCCTATATGAGCCCCGGATCGGTGACCGAACGCCTGACCTTCTTCGTCGCCCCCTACAGCGCCGCCGACCGTATCGGTGCCGGTGGTGGTCTGGTGGAGGAGGGCGAGGATATCGAGGTGCTGGAGCCCACCCTGGACGAGGCGTTGGCCATGGTGGCCGACGGCCGGATCGTGGACGCCAAGACCATCATGCTGCTGCAGTACGCCAAGCTGAACCACTTGGGGGGCTGAGGCCGGCCGGGCTTATACTGGCTCCCGGCTTCCGTTTCAGTCCACATAGATCATGAACTGCTCATATCGCCCCGCGTCCGCCCGGGCGACGACGCGCACGGTCCGGCTGGCGAACGCCGCCTGGTAGATCTCTTCGGTCAAGCCTCCCCGCAGATGGCGGGCGACGCCCTTGAAGCCGGTCAGGGGCCCCAGGGGGGCCAGCGTGGCGGCATGGTCGGCCAGGGCGGCCGGGCTGAAATAGGCGGCGCCATCAGCCGTCAGCTGGCGGGTGTCGGCGTGCCCCTGGGCCAGCCCCTCCAGGAAGGCGCGGGCGGCGGCCGTCTCTTCCGCGCTGGGCTGGGTCGACAGCGGCAGGACGGCGCCGATCTTCTGGGCGATGCCGCCCGGGTCGCCATAGTCGCTGTTGACCAGCACGACGATGGCGGCACCCAGGTCCGGCCATACCCGGTTCTCCGCCAGGAAGCCCGAGACCTCACCGCCGTGGCGCAGCAGGCGGGCGCCGCCATCGGCCGTGACCGTCAGGCCCAGGCCGTAGCGGGCGTCCTGGCCATTGCTCAGGCGCACACTGGTCTCCATCGCCCGCCAGCTGTCCGGCTTCAGCAGCCGCTGCTCCATCAGGGCGAGGTCCCAGCGCGCCAGGTCCTGGGGCGTGAGCGCCAGTTGCGCCGCCCCCATCAGCCAGCCGGGCGCCTCCTTCGGCGCCGGTCGCGGCTGACCCAGGGCATAGCGGGTGTAGCCCGCGGCGTCCTTGGCGCCCAGCGGGCCGTGGTCGATGTCGGCGGCGTCCAGGCCCAGGGGCTTCAGCACCCGGGCGTTGAGAAAGGTGAAGAAGGGCTGGCCGGACGCCTTCTCCACGATGCGGGCGGCGATGGTGAAGCCGGTGTTGGAATATTGCCAGGCCGCGCCGGGCTGGAAGTCCAGCGGCACACGGGCCCAGCGGTCGAAGATGCCGTCGGCCGTCGTGGGCTTTTCCATGAAGGCCGGCACATAGTCCTGCGGCCAGAAATCGCGATAGCCGGCCGTGTGGCTCAACACCTGGCGGATGGTGATGCGGTCGCCATCGGTCAGATTGGGGATGAATTTGCCCACCGGATCGTCCAGCGACAGCGCGCCGTCCTCGGCCAGCAGCAGGATGGCGGCGGCCGTGAACTGCTTGGAAACGGAGCCGATGGCGAAGCGTTGCGCCGGCGTGGCGGCGACCGCCGGATCGCGCCGCGCCTGGCCGTAGGCGTGGACGTAGGCCAGCTTGCCGTCACGCACCACGGCGATGGAGGCGCCAGGCGTGCCCGTGTCCGCCAACACCTGGGTCACCGCCGCGTCCACCTTGGCCGCCAGGTCGGGGGCGAGGGTGCCGGTATCGGCAGCCAGGGCAACCGGGGACAGAAGAAGGCTGCCCGTGACCAGGGCGACGAGCAGGGCGCGCATGAATTGTCCCGCGTGCATGGAAGGGGCCGATATCCTTGCATTCTCCCGTTCCCCGGGGGAAGCGGCTTTTCGCCGCCCCAACTTCACCGGCCCTGCGCACCGGGTGCTTGAGCCGTGTGCTGGGGCGGAAGGAGCATAGGCTGTAATTCGTTACAGATGTAACAGTCTAAAATCCGGATGAAAAACGCCTGAAAGGCCGGACGGCGCATCACAGGGGAGGGGGGTGCTTCAAGGCATTCAGCGCCAGGCGGGCCACGCCCCGCAGGGTATCCGCGTCGGTGCCGGCCCTGGCCGCCACCGTCAGGCCGGACAGGGTGGTGGCCAGGAAGACGGCGGCGGTGGGCACATCGATATCGGCCGCGATCTCACGGGCGGCCTTGGCCCGCGACAGCTGGCGCATCAGGGCATCACCCCGCCTGCGGGCGGCGGCATCGCCCAGGGCCGCCACGTCCCCATCCGAACGCCCGAACTCACAGATGGCGCTGACGCCCAGGCAACTGGGCTGCCCTGCCGGGGAGGGACCGACGGTTTCGGCGATGAACGCCATGATCGCGTATTCAAGCCCGGTCAGCGGCGTGGGGCCGGCGTTCAGGGTCCTGATGAAACGCGCCACGCCGTCCTCGCCATACCGCCGCAGGGCCGCGAGATATAGCTGCCGCTTGTCGCCGAAGGTGTCGTACAGGCTTTGCCGGCTGATCCCCATGGCGCGCAGCAGCGCTTCGGTGGACGTGCCTTCGAAGCCGTGCTGGGCGAACAGCGCCATGGCGGCGGCCAGCGCCGTCTCGCCGTCGAATTCCTTGGGGCGGGCCATGCCCGTCACATACTCATTCCAGACCGATCCATCCAGAAAAAAAGGGACGGTACTCGCCCCATTCCCCCTAAGCGCTTGGCGGGAGGCCGTTTATCGGCGGCTGACCAAAATTCACGCCTGCACCATTTAACAAGGTTTAACGCCAAAACAGCATCGCTCCGGACAATAGTGTTGTCACTGACGCACGTACACTGCTCAGCGGGTGGGGGCCGGATCGCCGCCTGTTCGGGGTCCATTCCGGGCCCGTTGGCGTCCTCCCTCGATCGTAAGACCTGAGGCTCGCGGTTCTCGGCCGCCGGCTCGGAACAGATGAGGGATGCGAGATGTCAGACGTCGCGATGAAGTACTTCTACGCCACCGCCATCCACGGGTCGATGCGGGCCGCCAGCCAGAAGATGAATGTGGCCGTGTCCTCGGTCAGTCGGCAAATCGCCCAGCTGGAGGCCACGATGGGCATGCCCCTGCTGGAAACCGGCCGACGCTCGGTCAAGTTGACCACCGCCGGGCAGATGGTGTTCGACTATTACCAGGCGCAGATGGCGGACAGGGAGGCCTTCGCCGCCCGGCTGGAGGCGCTGCGCGGCATGCGCATGGGCACGGTGGAACTGGCGGTGGGCGAGGGTTGCACCGTGGGGGCGGTGCAGGGTGTGCTGGATGCCTTCCAGGCCCGCTACCCCGGTGTGGAACTGGCGTTGCACACCGTCTCCACCACCGAACTGGTGCGCATGGTGGTGGATGATGAGGTGCACATCGCCATCGGCGCCCAGGTGCCCTGCGACCCCAAGGTGCGGGTGCGCACCTCGGCCCGCCAGCCGTTGATGGTGATCAGCCGCCCTGACCATACCCTGGCCAAGCGTGGTGCTGTGACCCTGCAGGACCTCACGGGCCACGACCTGTGTCTGCCGCCCCGCGACACCCGTATCCGCCAGCTGCTGTCGGCGGCGGAAATGCGCCACCAGGCGTGGCTGCGCGCCACCGTGACCACCAATTCCATCCACACCATGCGCGAGCTGGCGCTCTGCGGCCGCGCCGCCACCATCCTGCCACGCGCCGGGGTGCTGGCCGATCTTGAGGATGGTAGCCTGGTCGCGACGCCGCTGTGCGATGTCGAGGCCGACACCACCACCGTGGACCTGGTGACCCGGTTGGGCCGCCAGCTTCCCCACGCCGCCACGCTGGCGCTGTCCCTGCTGGAACAGCAGGTGCACCGCTGGGGCCAGGGCGGTGGGCAAATGGGGGGGCACGGGGCGGCGGCGCATGGCCGGCCTGACCGCCGCGTCGGTCCCAGCCTGATGGTCGAGGCGGTGGCCTGATCGTCTGGCGGCGATTCCACGGTTGTGGCGGGCGGGGCCATGGGCGGCCATGCCGTTTGGGGCGCAGGAGAGCAATTTCCGGCAGGCCAGGCGCCCGGCTGGCTTGATATCATCGGCGCGGACCAAGGAGCCGCCGGTGAAGACCCCATTCCCTTCCTACCTTCAGCGCTTCCAGCGGGTGCTGCGCCATATCGACGAACATCTGGGGGAGGGGCTGGGCCTGGATGTGCTGGCTGGTGTCGCCGCTTTCTCCCCGCACCATTTCCACCGCCAGTTCACCGCCCTGCTGGGCGTTCCCCCCGGCCGTTATGTCCAACTGGTTCGGCTGAAGCGGGCCACTTGGCGCCTGGCCTTTCGTGACGCCCCCGTCCTCGAGGTGGCGTTGGACAGCGGCTATCAGGGGCCGGAGGCCTTCACCCGCGCTTTCAGGCAACAGACCGGGCAATCGCCCAGCGCCTTCCGCCGCCAGCCCGACTGGGCGGCGTGGCAGGCCGGCTACCGCCCCGTCAGCGACATCAGGAGGAATTTCATGACCGATGCCTTCGCCCCCGTACGCGTCATCGATGCGCCCGACATTCCCGTCGCCGTCCTGGAACACCGGGGCGACCCGGCGACACTTGGCGACAGCGTCCGGAGTTTCATCCAGTGGCGCCGTGCCGCCGGCCTGGCGCCACGGCTGAGCGCGACCTACAATATTTTCCATGATGACCCGGACCAGACGGATCCCGCCGACTTCCGCCTGGATATCTGCGCCGCCGCGGCCCGCGTGCCCGCCAACGACCTTGGTGTCAGGGCCGGGATCATCCCGGGTGGCCGCTGCGCCGTGCTGCGCCATGTGGGCACGGATGAGGGCTTCGGCGCCGCCATCCGTCACCTCTATGCCGATTGGCTGCCTTCCAGCGGGCAGGACCTGCGGGATTTCCCCCTGTATTGCCAGCGCGTGGCCTTCTTTCCCGACGTGCCGGAGCATGAGGCTATCACCGACATCTTCCTGCCGCTGAAGTAAGGGGCACCTCTGTGGCGCTTAAACCCGGTGCCCGGCGCGGACGCGATGGATGCGGACGGATACGCCGTCGATGATGGCGGGGACGGGGGCCGAGGGCTTGTCCACCTGCACCGTGATGGTGTCGATGCGGGGAAATTCGTCCAGCAGGGTGCCGGCCACCGCCTCCGCCACCGCCTCGATGGTCCTGAATCGGCGGGCCGTGGCCACCCGCGTCGTGGCCGCCGTCAGCTTGGCGTAGCAGACGCTCACGTCCCAGTCGTCCGCCCGGCCGGCCACCGACAGGTCCAGCGTGCAGTCCAGCGAGATGAAGAAGCGCTGACCCAGAGTCGCTTCCTCGGCCGTCAGGCCGTGGTGGGCGTATATGGCGATGCGGTGGACCAGGATATGGTCGGTCATGGGGGGCCTTCCTGCTTTTGCCGGCCTGTCGGGGCCAGCCGGGCACAGGCTGCCTGTTCCCGGGGCCGCTGTCACGCCCCGGCTTACCCGCATGCCTGGGGCCGGCTGTGGCAAAACGCGGACGGCTGATTTGACGGTTGCGCCGCCGGGGTGAGGGCGGCAGGGTGGCCGCCGCACCTTCCGCCTATGCCCCCCGGGGCCACGACCGGATCCATTGCCCATGCCTGACCCGACCGGGAATCTTGCCGCCGTCCGGCACCGTCTGCGCCTGGGGTGTTCGGTGGCGTTCCCCGGCTTCCGCACCTTGACCCCGGCGGAGGAGTTCCGGGCGGTGGCGGATTGGTGCGACGCCAACGGCATCGATCATGACCAGTACGGACAGGGCGACCTGCTGGCGGCATTCGAGGGCACGGTGGCCGGATTGCTGGGCAAGCAGGCGGCGGCCTTCATGCCCAGCGGCGTGATGGCCCAACTGATCGCCCTGCGCCTGTGGGCGGAGGTCAGCGGCGCGCCCCGGTTTGGCATGCCCCACACCGCGCACGTGGCCCTGCATGAGGAAGAGGCCTACCAGGCGCTGTTCAATTTCCATGGCGTGCCGGTGGGGGACCGCCGGCGGCCGCTGCTGGCACGTGATCTCGCGGCCGTGGCCCAGCCGCTGGCCTGCCTGCTGGTGGAACTGCCGCTGCGGGAGATCGGTGGCCAGTTGCCGGACTGGGATGAGTTGCAGGCGCTGAAGGATCTGGCGCGGTCACGCCAGCTGCCGCTGCATATGGACGGCGCCCGCCTTTGGGAAAGCCGGGCCTATTATGGCCGCGGCTATGCCGAGATCGCCGCGGGATTCGCCTCCGTCTACGTCTCGCTCTACAAGGGCATTGGCGGCATCGCCGGCGCCATGTTGGCCGGCGACGCTGATTTCATCGCCAACGCCCGGCTATGGCAGCGGCGCCTGGGCGGCACCCTGGTGCGGCAGAGCCCCATGGCCGCCACCGCCGCCATGCGGTTCGAGACACGCCTCAGCCAGATGGACGCCTGCTATCGCCGGGCGCTGGACCTGGCGGCGGGCCTGGCCGGGCTCCCCGGCATCCGCCTGAATCCCGCCGTGCCGCAGACCAACATGCTGCACATCTTCTTCGACCGCCCGGCCGAGGCGGTGGCGGAGGCGCGCGACGCCATCGCCCACACCCAGCGCTGCTGGGTGGCGGGGGAAATCCGCGCCGCCGACGTCCCGGGCTGGAGCGTGACGGAGCTGTATGTGGGCGACACCCTGCTGGACCTGGACAACGCCCATGTCCTGCCCTACTTCGCCCGGCTGGCGGGTGCCTGATCAGGGTTGGAGGTCGCGGAGGTCGACCCCGGTGGTGCGTACGGTCCAGCGCCGGTTCCAGCGCAGGTCGGTCAGCGACAGCGGCGTGATGTCCAGCCGCCAAAAGGCGGGCGGGGGCGCCTCCAGCACCTGGGCAACCGCCATGCGGATGACCGCGGGGTGGGTGATGGCCAGCGTATGGCCATCCCGGGGGACGGTTTCCAGCCAGGCGGCCACCCGGGCGCGCAGTTGCGCCAGCGACTCCCCGCCATGGGGCCGGGCCTCCGGATCACTCAACCAGGCGGCCACGCCGTCCGCCTCCGTGGCGGAGAGATCGGCCAGGCTGCGGCCCTGCCAGGCGCCCACGTCCAGGTCGCATGGCGCCGGTTCCGCCGCGATCTCCAGGCCCAGGGGTGCGGCCAGCCTGTCGGCGGTCTGCCGCGTGCGTCGCTCCGGGGCCGTCCACAGGCGGTCGACCTTGCGCGGTGTGCGCCCCGCGCTCATGCGCGCAGCTTGGGCCAGGCCCGCTTCCTCCGCCGCCTCATCGACCCGCGGGAAGGTGGCGTCCCGCTGGGCGCGGGTGGGGGCGTGGGCGATCAGGGTCAGGCGCGCGGTCACGATTGGGGCGGTCACGAGATATCCCTTGAATGCGCCATCCCGCCTCCCTACCATCTCCGGACAACCCGCGCATGGGGGAAGCCGGTGCAAATCCGGCACGGTCGCGCCACTGTAACCGAACGCCTCGCCCTTTCCAGGACCTAGCGTTTGGAAGCCAGACCCCTCGTCGCCCACCAGACCGCAACGGGACGCGTATTCCCAGGGAGCGTTTTCATGGCCATAGCCGCCACCCACTCCGGTACCTCCGTCGCCTTGCCCGTGATCTCTGGCGCCCAGCTCCTGCCTTGGGCCGTGTTCGGCGGGCTGCTGCTGGTGCTCATGGTTTATTTCGTTGGCGCCGAACAGGGGGCGACCTCGCTGATCCAGGGTCGCGAGGTGCATGAGTTCGTGCACGACGCCCGCCACCTGCTGGGTTTCCCCTGCCACTAAGGCGGGCGGCACCCTCCTCATGATCGGAATTCTGCTGGCCCGCGGGATGCTCATCGGCATCCTGGCGGGCGTGTTCGCCTTCGGCGTGGCCACCTTGATCGGTGAGCCGTCGGTCGACCGCGCCATCGCCTTTGAATCGGCCCATGGCCATGACCACCCTGAGGGGGGGCGACAGGACGAGACAGTCCCGCATGAACACGCCGCCCCTGAACATGCCGGCCCCGACGTCGGCCACCATCATCACCACGCCGCCGAAGCGGGGGATGAGGAGGAGGAACTGTTCAGCCGCGCCACCCAGGGCGGCTGGGGCCTGCTGACCGGCCTGGTGGTCTATGGCGCCGCCGTGGGCGGGCTATTCGCGCTGACCTACGCCTATGCCCAGGGGCGCATGGGGGCGTTGGGGCCGCGTGGCCTCGCCGCCACCCTGGCGGTGCTGGGCTTCCTCGCCATTGTGCTGGTGCCCGGCTTCAAGTACCCGGCCAATCCGCCGGCGGTGGGCGACCCTGATACCATCCGACAGCGCACCGCCCTGTTCTTCATCCTGCTGATCCTGTCCGTCGCCGCCATGGGGGGCGCCGTGGTCTGCGCCCGGCGCCTGGCGGGCCGCTGGGGCGGCTGGAATGCCGGCCTGGCCGGCGGTGCGCTGTTCCTGGCGGTCATGGTTGCGGCCGGCTTCGTTCTGCCCACCGTGGACGAGGTGCCAGTAACTTTCCCAGCCCAACTGCTGTGGCAGTTCCGCCTGGCGTCCTGGGGCATCCAGGCGGCCCTGTGGGCGGCATTGGGCCTGGGGTTCGGTGGGCTGTGCCAGGCGGCGCAGGAGAGGGACGCCCAGGCGCTGCGCCGGGGCGACAGGCCTGCACTGTTCTGATCCGCTTTTCTCGGATGATGACAGGGGCGCCGTTCCTATAATGGAGCCGCCCCCTGTCAGGACCGTTGGCCGCCATGTCCCCCACCGTCTTCGCCATCGTCCTGTTCGCCGCCCTGTTGCACGCCACCTGGAACGCCCTGGTGAAGGGGGCGGGGGACAAGCTGATGGCGGCGGTCCTGGTGGCGGGGGGGGCGGCCGGCATCGCGGCGGTGGTTCTTCCCTTCCTGCCGCAGCCCGCGCCGGCCAGCTGGCCCTACATCGTGGCCTCCAGCGTGCTGCAGGTGGTCTACATGTCCCTCCTGGCCCGCGCTTACCATGTGGCGGACATGAGCCAGACCTATCCCTTGATGCGCGGCACGGCGCCGTTGGTGGTGGCTGCTACCGGGGCCGTATTGCTGCGGGAGGGGCTGTCCGCTGTCGCCTGGGTGGGGGTGGTCACCATCTGTGCCGGCATCCTGAGCATGGCCTGGATGGGGCGAGGGGGCGGGCATGATCCAGCGGCGGGCGGCGCCGGCCCGCGCCTGGCTCTGCTGAACGCCCTCGTCATCGCTGGCTACACCCTGGTGGACGGCCACGGCGTGAGGCTGTCGGACGCGCCCGCCGCCTATACGCTGTGGGGCATGCTGCTGAACGGCGTGCCCCTGGTCGCCTGGGCCCTGCTGGCCCGGCGCCGGTCCTTTCTCGGCCATGTCGCCCGCCAGTGGCCGCGGGGGCTTGTGGGGGGCGCCGGCACCCTGGTCTCCTACGGCTTGGCGTTATGGGCCATGACCGTGGCGCCCGTTGCCGTCATCGCCGCGCTCCGCGAGAGCTCCATCCTTTTCGGCACCGTCATTGCCGGGGTGGTGCTGAAGGAACGGGTGGGGCCTCGGCGGCTGGCCGCCGCCTGCCTGATCGCCGTGGGTGCCATGGTGCTGCGGCTGGCGTGACGGGCCGGTTGGCCGGCCCCGGGTTCAGGAACGGCCGTAGCTGTCGTCCAGGCGGACGATGTCATCCTCCCCCAGATAGGCGCCGGACTGGACCTCAATCAGTTCCAGCGACACCTTGCCGGGATTTTCCAGCCGGTGGATGCAGCCCAACGGCAGGTAGATCGACTCGTTCTCCCGCACCAGCAGCTGCTCCTCGCCGCGGGTCACCAAGGCGGTGCCGCTGACCACCACCCAATGCTCCGCCCGGTGAAAGTGCTTTTGCAGCGATAGCTTGCCGCCCGGCTTCACCGACAGGCGCTTAACCTCGTACCGGTGGCCGGATAGCAGGCCTTGGGCGGATCCCCAGGGACGGTGGACCTTGCGATGCTCCAGATATTCGGTCCGCTTGTCGCGTTTCAGCGCGTCCACCACGTGCTTCACGTCCTGGGCCCGGTCGCGATGCACCAGCAGGACGGCGTCGTCGGTGGTCACCAGGATCACATCGTCGACACCGACGATGGCCGCCACCCGGCCATCCTCGCACCGCACATAGGTGTTCTTGGCATCCACATGCAGCACGGTGCCGACGGAGGCGTTGCCGTTGTCATCCTTGGCGCTGATGTCCCACAGCGCCGACCAGGTGCCGACGTCTGTCCAGCCGATGTCCGCGGACACCATGGCGGCCTTGTCCGTCTTTTCCATGACGGCGTAGTCGATGGAAAGATTGGGCGCCTTGGCGAAGGCCGTGGCGTCCAGACGCAGGAAATCCGAATCCCGTTTGGCCAGGTCCAGGGCTTCCCGGACAGCGGTCAGGGTCTCCGGGCTGTAGCGCCGCAGTTCCTCGATCAACACGCGGGCCGGCATCATGAACATGCCGCTGTTCCAGTAATGATCGCCCCCGGCGATGAATGCCTCGGCCCGGGGCAGATCCGGCTTTTCGGTGAAGGCCGCCACGTGGAAGGCGTTATCGGTGCCAGGGATGGGGGCCCCCCGCCGGATGTAGCCATAGCCGGTCTCGGGATATTGCGGCTTGATGCCGAAGGTCACCAGGTAACCCTGGGCCGCCAGATGGTGGGCGTTGGCCACCGCGGCCTGGAAGGCGGGCTGGTCCAGGATCGCATGGTCGGCGGGTAGCAACAGCAGGATGGCGTCCGGATCCGCGTCGCTGGCCACCAGGGCCGCGATCGCGGCGGCCGGTGTCGTGTTGCGGCCGACCGGTTCCAGGATGATGCCCGCAGGCGGGATGTTGATGTCGCGGAACTGCTCCGCGATGATGAAGCGATGATCTTCATTGCAGATGATCAGGGGCTGGGCGTAACGCGCCGCCTCCGCCACCCGCAACGCGGTGTCCTGAATCAACGACCGGTCGCCATGGATGATTTGCAGTTGCTTCGGATAGCGCTCGCGCGATACCGGCCACAGCCGGGACCCCACCCCGCCGGACAGAAGGACGGGCTGGATCAGTACCGTGGGCTTGCTCTCATCCCCAGATTGAATAGCATTCTGCGAGCCAGTCACCACAACATTCATAATTAAAAGCCTTTAATCCATGTATATCTCAATTGTCGGCAATATAGACCTGCGGGGCGCGGCAGGGAACAGGATTCCTGGGCGATTGAGGGATAGAGATATTAGTGTGTTTCGGGCTTGAATAGAATCCTCGGAAACACACTAAGCTTCTGGTTTGCCGTGTGATCGGCTCAGGTGGTGCCATCTGAGCCCGAGGATGTTGAAAGCGTTCTGAGCACCGGCATCCATCGAGATATGGCGATAGGCCGCTGGGTGTGGACTGGGTGGGGGCTTGGCCCATTTATGTTTCCCGCGCGATGAGATGCAGGAAGGACCCGGCCACCGTGCCCCGCCGGCTGCCCAAGGGCCCCAGGTCGGTGCCGTCAGCGGCCTCGGCTGTCAGCAACGGCACGTCGGATCCGGCGGTGGTGACGCTGGCGTAGTGAAACTCATGGCCCCGGAAGCGGCTGCCCGCCGGGCCCAGGGCCATGTCGGCCAGGGTGGTGATCCGGCGGTAGCCCAGGTGCAGCTTGCGCTTGGCGAAGCTGGTCCGGACCGACAGCAGGCCCAGCATCTCATGCGCCTGGCCCTCGGCGTCCACCAGCATCTCCCCCAAGGTCATATAGCCGCCGCATTCGCCAAAGACGGCGGCACCCTGGATCGCCCGGGCCGCCATGCCGGCCTTGAAGGTGCGGGCCGCCGCCAGGCGGCCGGCATGCAGTTCTGGATAGCCGCCGGGGAGTACCACGGCATCGGCCCCCGCGTCCGGCGCCTGGTCCGCCAGGGGGGAGAAGGGCAGGATCTCGGCCCCCGCCGCGCGCCAGCCGGCCACAACGTGCGGATAGACGAAGCTGAAGGCGGCGTCGCTGGCCAGCGCGATGCGCTGTCCCGGCGGCGGCAAGGCCGGGGCGGCGCCGCTCAAGCCCGGCACGTAGGGGGCGGCCAGGGCCGCCAGCCGGTCCAGGTCGACATGGTCGGCCACCCAGGTGCCCAGGGCCGCCAGCCGCTCAGCCAGGGCATCCGTCTCCGACGCCTGCACCAGGCCCAGGTGACGCTCTGGCAGGGCCAGGCCGGGGGTGCGGGGCAGGGCGCCCAGCACGGGGATGCCCAGGGCATCGATCGCGCCCTCGATCAGGCCGCGGTGACGGGGGCTGGCGATGTTGTTCAGCACCACGCCGGCCAGGCGCACGTCGTCGCGATAGGTGGCGAAGCCCTTCACCAGGGCCGCCACCGACTGCGACGCCCCGCGTCCGTCCACCACCAGCACCACGGGCCAGCCGGTACGGGCGGCGATGTCGGATGTGGCGCCATTACCCCAGGCGCCCGCCCGGGCCACGCCGTCGAACAGGCCCATCAGGGCCTCGCAGATCAGCAACTGGCCACCGGCGGCGGCGTGGTTGGCCAGGGCGTCGAACAGGGCGGGCGCCATGGCCCAGCTATCCAGGTTCAGGCTGGGGTGGCCGCAGGCGGCGGCGTGGAAGGCGGGGTCGATATAGTCGGGGCCGGACTTGGCGGCGCGCACGTCCAGCCCCCGGGCGCGGAAGGCCGCCAGCAGGCCCAGGGTCAAGGTGGTCTTGCCGGATCCCGATGCCGGGGAGGCGATGATCAGGCCCGGCGCCACGGCGTTAGGCATCGGCCACCCCCAGCCAGTTCAGCGTGCCGCGCAGTTCGGCGATGGCGCCGATGACGATGATGGCCGGTGGCGCCAGATCGCTGGCGCCCAAATCGCGCGCGCAGGCGCCCAGCGTGCTGGTCAGCACCCGCTGACGCGGGGTGGTGGCGTCGCAGATGACGGCCACGGCGGTATCCGGGGGCAGGCCGCCGTCCTGCAAGGCTTGGGCGATGCCACCCAGGCCCCGCCAGGCCATGTAGAGGATCAGCGGCGCCCTGGTCGCGGCCAGGGCCGCCCAGTCCGGTCCATCTCCCGCCGACTGCCCGGTCACCAGGATGACCGCCTGGTTGGCGGTGCGGTGGGTGGCGGGAATGCCGGCATAGGCGGGACCCGCCAGGCCGGCGGTGATGCCTGGCACCACGCGGAAGGGCAGGCCGGCCGCCACCAGGGCCAAGGCTTCCTCACCCCCCCGTCCGAAGACGAAGGGGTCGCCCGCTTTCAGGCGCAGCACCCTCAATCCCTGGCGTCCCAGTTCCACCAGGCGCAGGCTGATATCCTCCTGCGCCGGTGAGGGGCGGCCGCCGCGCTTGCCGGCGAATTCCTTTACGGCGGCCGGGTTGGCCAGGCCCAGGATACGGTCGTCCACCAGCGCGTCGTAGACGATATGATCGGCCTGGCGTAGAGCATGCAAGGCCAGCAGCGTCAGCAGGCCGGGGTCGCCAGGTCCCGCCCCCACCAGCCAGACGCAGCCGGGATTGAAGGCGGGAAGGTCGAGAGCGGATAGGGTCGGGTCAGTCATGGATGGCGACGGCGTGAATGAGGCGGAAGGAACGGACGGGCGCGCCTTGCGTCCGGGCTGGACCACCGGCGCCTGCGCCACGGCGGCGGCTGCGGCGGCCGCGACGGCCCTCTTTGGCGGGGACTTCCCGGACCCGGTGACCATCACCCTGCCCGGCGGCCAGCGCCCGGCCTTCGCCCTGGCGGTGACCGACCGGGGGGACGGATGGGCGATGGCCGGTGTGATCAAGGACGCGGGCGATGATCCCGATGTGACCCATGGCGCCCTGGTGCGGGCGCGGGTCGCGCCCGGCCCTGCCGGCGGCGGCGTCACCTTCCGCGCCGGCCCCGGCGTCGGCACCGTGACCCTGCCGGGACTGCCCCTGGCGGTGGGCGAGCCCGCCATCAATCCCGTGCCCCGGGCCATGATCATTGCTGCGGTGACCACCGTGGCGCAGGCCGCTGGCCGGGCGGCTGACCTGGTGGTGGAAATCGGCATCGACAAGGGCGAGGTCCTGGCCCGGCGCACCCTGAACGGCCGCCTGGGCATCATCGGTGGCCTGTCGGTGCTGGGCACCACCGGCATCGTCGTGCCCTATTCCTGCGCCGCCTGGATCGCCAGCATCCATCGCGGGGTGGACGTGGCCCGGGCCGCCGGTCTGACCCATGTCGCCGCCTGTACCGGCCGGACGTCTGAGGCGACAGTGGCCCGTCATTATGGCCTGCCGGAACAGGCCCTGCTGGACATGGGCGACTTCGCCGGCGGCACGCTGAAATATCTGCGCCGCCATCCCGTGCCGCACCTGACCATCGCCGGTGGTTTCGCCAAGCTGGGCAAGCTGGCGCAAGGCCTGATGGACCTGCATTCCAAGCGCCACGCGGTGGACCTGGACTGGCTGGCCGGGGTGCTGGCCGATCTGGGGGCGGCGCCCGACCTGGTGTCGGCCGCGCGCGGCGCCAACACGGCGCTTCAGGTGCTGCAGATGGCCGATGCCGCCGGCCTGCCCGTGGCGGACAGGGTCGCGGCCCTGGCCCGCCGGGTGGCGCTGGGTGTGCTGGAGGACGCGCCCATCACCGTGGATGTGCTGGTCATCGACCGGCAGGGCGGCCTGATCGGACACGCTGGCGCTGTCGGCCAGGCCTAGGCTCACATCTTCCTCCCGCGGTAGCGGCGCTGATACCCGGCATCGTAAAGCGCGCTGGCGCGGAAGTCCTCCGTGCCCAGCGTCTTGCCCACCAGGATCAGGGCCGTGCGCTCGATGGGGTTGACTGCCACCTGCTGCGCGATGTCGGCCAATGTGCCGCGCAGCACGCGTTCATCGGGCCAGGAGGCGCGATAGACCACCGCCGCCGGGCAATCGGCGCCGTACAGTGGGGTCAGGCGCGCCACCACCTCGTCAATGACATGGATGGACAGGTGGATGGCCAGGGTGGCGCCCGACGCCCCCAACACCTCCAGCGTCTCGCCGGCCGGCATGGCGGAGGCGCGGCCGCTGGTACGGGTGATGACCAGGGTCTGGCTGACCTCCGGCAAGGTCAGCTCCCGCCCCAGGGCGGCGGCGGCGGCGGCGAAGGCCGGCACGCCGGGGGTGATGGTGTAGGGGATGGCCAGGTCCTTCAGGGCGCGCACCTGCTCGCCCAAGGCGCTGTAGACCGACAGGTCGCCGGAATGCAGGCGGGCGACGTCCTGGCCCGCCGCGTGGGCCGCCCGGAACTCGGCGACGATCTCTTCCAACGACAGGGGGGCCGTGTCGACGATGCGGGCGTCCGCCGGCGCATGGGCCAGCACGGCGGCCGGCACCAAGGACCCGGCATAAAGGCAGACGGGGCAGCGGGCGATCAGGTCGCGGCCGCGCAGGGTCAGCAGGTCGGGCGCGCCGGGGCCGGCGCCGATGAAATGCACGGTCATGGGGTAACGCCTTGGGAACAGGCCACGGCGCAGGTGCTGGCCGGTCCCTGGATACGGGGCAGGACAAGATGGGCGCTTCGGTTTTGCGGGGCGCCGCAACCGGCCAGCGCCGCAGCCTCCGCCACCGGCGGCAGGCCACGGTCGGGGCCGGCGCTGGGGGTGGGGGTGTCGATGGTGCTCAAGGTCGCCGCGTCCAGCCCAACCAGGGGCAGGCCCAGGGCCATGGCGGCCCGCACCAGGCCCGGCTCCCTCACCTTGCTGTCCACGGTGCACAGCGTCAGGCCGGGGGGCAGGGCGTCCCAGCCCAGCCGGGCGAAAGCGCGGGCCAACAGATCCCGGATTTCGTCGGCCGACACCGCCTGGCGGCAGCCGATGCCGATGGCCCACACGGGCTTGGTCATGACGGCTTCTCCACCCGCCACAGGGTGACGGGCATCAAGGGGCGCCAGCCGCGAAAGCCGCCCAGCGGGGCGGCGCGCTCCACCGACAGACGGGTCAGCGATCCGCCCAGCGTGGCGTGTCGGCGGATGATCTCCGCCTCGGTTTCCAGGGTCACCGCGGTGGCCACCAGCCGCCCGCCGGGACGCAAGGCCCGCCAGCAGGTGTCCAGCACGCCCTCTACGGTAAGGCCGCCGCCGATGAAAACGGCGTCCGGCGTGGGCAGGTCGGCCAGGGCCCCGGGCGCCTTGCCCTCGCGGAAGGCCAGGCCGGGGACGCCGAAGCTGGCGGCATTGGCGCGGACGGCGGCCATGCGGTCCGCCCTGTCCTCCACCGCCACCGCCCGGTTGGCGGGATCGGCCAGCAGCCATTCGATGGCGATGGAGCCCGACCCGGCGCCCACGTCCCACAGCATTTCCCCCCGGCCGGGGGCCAGGTGCGACAGCGCCACGGCCCGCACCTCGCGCTTGGTGATCTTGCCGTCGTGCTGGAACCAGTCGTCGGGCAAACCTGGGCTGCGCGGCAGCGCGCGCGCGCCAGGCTCCGCCGCGCAGGCCAGCGCGATGGTGTTCAAATCCTGAACGTCGTCCCCGGGCCAGGTATCGGCCGTGGCCGTGCGGACGCGTTCCCGGGGGCCGCCCATGGCCTCCAGCACCGTGAGGGTGCTGTGCCCGAAGCCCCGTTCCTTGAGCAGGGTCGCCAGCTTGGCCGGCGTGGTGCCGTCCCAACTCAGCAGCAGCACGCGGGCGCCCGGCCACAGATGGGGGATGATCGCTTCCAGGGGGCGGCCGTGCAGCGACAGGCAGGCGACCTCCTGCAGGGCCCAGCCCAGGCGGGATGCCGCCAGGCTGAAGGCCCCAGGGGCCGGAAACGCCCGCGTTTCCGCCGCCGGCACCAGGCGGCCGAGCGTGGCGCCGATGCCGAACCACTGCGGATCACCGCTGGCCAGCACCGTCACCGCCTGGCCGCGCCGGGCCAGCAGGGCGGGGAAGGCGTCGCCGAGCGGGCTGGGCCACGCCAGGCGCTCCTGACCCTCGGTCACCGGCGCCAGGGCCAGGTGGCGGGCGCCGCCGACCAGCAGGGAGGCCCCGGTCACCGCCGCCCGGGCGGGCGCCGCGAGGCCGTCCCAGCCATCCTCGCCAATGCCGACGATGGTCAGCCAGGGTGTCGCGGTGCTAGTCATGGCCGGCACTCGATGGCGGAGATGGGGCGATGCGCGTACTGGTCCTGGGCGGCACGACGGAGGCGCGGGAACTGGCCGGCCTGCTGGCGGCGGACGGCCGTTTCCAGGCCACCCTGTCGCTGGCCGGCCGCACGCGCGACCCGGCGGCCCAGCCCCTGCCCACCCGTGTGGGCGGCTTCGGCGGCGTTCCTGGCCTGGTGGACCATCTGCACGCGGAGGGCATCCAGGCCGTCATCGACGCCACCCATCCCTTCGCCAGCCAGATCAGCGCCCATGCGGAGGCCGCCTGTGCTGCCACCGGCATACCCCTGGCCGTGCTGACCCGCCGGCCGTGGACGGCGGGCGCGGGCGATAACTGGCGCCTGGTGGCGGACATGGACACCGCCGCGACCGCGCTCGCCGGCCTGCCCGACACCGTTTTCCTGACGGTGGGGCGGCAGGAACTTGAGCCTTTCCTGGACCTTGACCGTCGCTTCCTGGTGCGGGCGGTGGACCCGCCGGACGCCTTGCCCGCCGGGGCGGTCCTGGTGCTGGACCGGGGCCCCTACACCCTGGCGGGGGAGATGGAGCTGATGCGCGCCCATGGCATCTGCACCCTGGTCACCAAGAACAGCGGCGGCGACGCCACGGCGGCCAAGCTGGCGGCCGCGAGGGCGCTCAAGCTGCCGGTGGTTATGGTCGACCGTCCGCCCGCCGGATCGGCGCCCCGCCTTTACACCGCTCCTGAGGCTATCGCCTGGCTGGCCACTCACGGCGCGTCCGCCTCCGCTGCCAAAGGGGCGTAGCCGCGCGGCGTGTAGACCCAGACGTCGCCCTGGGTGCCCTTGGGCAAAAGCCGGGTCTGGCTGGACCCGATCAGCACCAGGGTGCGCATGTCGGCCGCGGCCGGGTCGCAATCCGCCAGGGTGGTGATCGTCACGTCCTCATCCACGCGGCCCACGGCGCGGGCCAGCACCACCGGCGTCGTTGGCGCCTTCAGGGTGCGCAGGCTGTCCAGCGCCGCCCCCAGCTGCCAGGGCCGGGCCTTGGAGATGGGGTTGTACAGGGCGATGACGAAGTCGGCCTCCGCCGCCAGGCGCAGGCGCTTCAACACCAGTTCCCAGGGCTTCAGATTGTCCGACAGCGACAGGACGCAGAAATCATGGCCCAGCGGCGCGCCGACGCGGGCGGCGGCGGCCAGCATGGCGGAGACGCCGGGGCAGACCCGCACCGGCACGTCCGTCCAGGCGGGGTTGTCGCCGCTTTCCAGCGCCTCGAACAGGGCGGACGCCATGGCGAAGACACCGGGGTCGCCGCCCGACACCAGCGCCACCCGGCACCCCGCCGCCGCCAGATCCAGCGCCAGACGGGCGCGCGACAGCTCCACCCGGTTGTCGGAGCCGTGGCGGCGATGGGTGCCTTGGGGAATGCGGTCGAGATAGGGGCCGTAGCCCACCAGGTCGGTGGCTTGGGCCAACACCTCCGCCACCTCCGGCGTCAGCCAGCGGTCGGGGCCGGGCCCCAGGCCCACCACGGTCAGGCTGCCGGTCATTCGGCGGCCCCCGGCGCGCCGACACCCTGGGCGGCGGTCAGCACGTCGCCGCGCTTGCCCTGGCCGGGGATGAGGATCATGGCGAAGTAGGGGGCGACGTCCGGCGCCTCGGCCAGGGGATGCACCCGCTGCGCCTCCGTCGTGCCGCGCTCCACGTACCAGGCGCGGCCGGTCAGGCCCAGGGATTCGATCACGCGACGCACCTTGGGCAGATTGCCGCCCAGCTTCATCACCGCCGCCGCGTCGGCCCGCGACAGGGCGGCGGCCAGCGACGCCTCGTCCAGCGTGCCGGGGATGACCGACAGCACGTCATCGCGGATGGTCAGCGGCAGGGGCAGTTGGGCGGCACATCCCAGCAGTGAGGGCACACCCGGCACCACCTCCACCCGGAAGCGGGGGGCCAGGCGCAGATGCAGGTGCATGTAAGAGCCGTAGAAGAACGGATCCCCCTCGTTCAGCACCGCCACGGACTTGCCGGCCGTCAGCAGGGCCGCCAGCCGTGCGGCCGAATCATCGAAAAAGCCCTCGATGGCGGCGGCGTAGGCGGCGCTGTCCGGCGGCAGCTCGGTGGTGACGGGATAGACCATCGGCACCTCCTCATGGGTGCCGTCCAGGTGGGCCGCCGCGATGCGCCGGGCCTGGCCCGGGCCGCCGCGCTTGGCGAAATAGGCCACCACCGGGCAGGCGCGCAGCAGCCGCACGGCCTTCAGGGTCATCAGTTCCGGGTCGCCGGGACCGGTGCCGATGCCGTACAGCGTGCCAGGGGGCAGGGTGCCGGGGGGGAGGGTACCAGGGGTCACGTTCGTCATGGCGCTCACTCCCGGTCCGAGGCCAGGGCGTTGACCGCCGCCGCCGCCATGGCGCTGCCGCCCCGCCGCCCGGCCACGGCCAGATAGGGGAGGCCCCAGGGATTGGCGGCCAGGGCGTCCTTGCTTTCGGCCGCACCGACGAAACCCACGGGGAAGCCCAGGATGGCGGCGGGCCGAGGGGCGCCGGCCGCGATCATCTCCAGCAACTGGAACAGGGCCGTGGGCGCGTTGCCGATGGCCACCACGGCGCCGCCCAAGTGCGGCCGCCACAGTTCCAGCGCGGCGGCGGAGCGGGTGGTGCCCAGCTCCTGCGCCAGGGCGGGGACGCCCGGGTCGGTCAGGGTGCAGATCACGGCGTTGTTGGCCGGCAGGCGGGCGCGGGTGACGCCATGCGCCACCATCTGGGCGTCGCACAGGATGGGCGCGCCGGCGCGCAGGGCGGCGCGGGCCGATGCCCCCACATCGGCGGAGAACAGCAGATGGTCGGATGTTTCCACCAATCCCGCCGCATGGATGATGCGCACGGCCACGGCGCGCAGATCCTCCGGCAGGTGATCCAGCCGCGCCTCCGCCCGGATGATGGCGAAGGACCGGGCATAGATGGCCGCCCCGTCGCGGATATAGTCGTAGCGGTGGGGTGTTTCCTCGGGACGGGACTCAGGACTGGGCACGGGAACTTTCCTCTGTGCTACGACGCGATGCTTCGACCAGGGGGACCAGGGACGCCGGACCGCCCAGCCGGGTGATGAAAGCCGCCAGATCCTCTCCCGGCCGCCGCTGCCCGGTATAGACAGCTTCCAGCGCCGCCACCAGGGATGTTGCATGGACGGGCGTCACCTCGCGCCACTGCGCGTCGCCACCAGCTGGTGCCAGCAGGCCCAGGTCATAACCATCGCCCTGCGCCGTCAGGGTGACGGGCGTGGGGGCGGGATGGGCGCAGCCCTTGGCGCAGGCCGAGACATGGAGGTGCCCCTGCGCCAGCAGGCGGGGGGCGACGGCGGCCAGCGCCAGGGCGTCGCCGCGCGCGTCGCACAGCCCCGAATCACAAGCGCCGCGTCCACTGCAGGCGGAGAGGGCCAGGCGGGGGTCTTCGGGCGCCAGAACGCCACCCAGGGAACGCACCGCCGCCGCATCCACCGCATGCCCTTCCAACAGCAGGGCGCGCCAGGGGGTCAGGCGCAGGGCGGGGGCCAGCGCGCCCAAGGCGGTGAGGGTGTCGGCGTGCAGCCCGCCGAAAGGAAAGGCCACGCCCAGCCAGCCGTCCCGCCGGCCCAACAGGCGATGGGGTGCCGGGCCGGGGAAGGAGATGTCGGTGGGTAGGGGGGGTAGGGGCACCCTTGCGGAAAGCGCCGCCGTTCCGCCCGCCGCCACCAGGGCCGCCATGCGCTTGTGACGCCCGGCGGAGAGAACCCGGAAGGCGCGGGCCAGCGCCAGGGCGGTATCGACCACGGCACCCGGCGCGCAGCTGCCCAGTCCCTCCGCGTCCCCCTGATCGCCGCCCACCGCCACACGGAACAGACCGGTTTCGGGCAGGGCGTCGAAGCGGATGTCGCCCACGGCATCGGCCAAGGGCGCCTGGCCGCCGCCGTTCAGGACGAAGCCGAACTTGGCCGGCAAGGTCCACAGGTCGGGACTGGAAGCCAGGGCGGCATCCAGCGCGAGGGCCAAGGGGCGTACGGGGGCGCATGCCGGGTCCAGGCCGCAGGTGGGGCTGCACAGCACGTTGCGCACCCGCTCCGCCTCCGGGTCGCCGTTGACCAGGCCCAGGTCGCGCAGGGCGTCGGTCAGGGCGGGCAGCGCCGCTTCGGTCACGCCCCGGATTTGCAGGTTGGCCCGCTGGCTCAAATCCACCAGGCCGTTGCCATGCCGCCGCGCCAGCTCGGCGACGGCCAGGGCCTGGGCGGCCGGCAGGGTATGGCCGGGCAGGCGCAGGCGCACCAGCAGGCCGTCGGCCACGGCCATGGGCACCAGGGCTCCGGGGCAGGCGCCCCTGACGCGCGGCGGATTGGGCACCGTGGTCATCATGCCAGTTCCTCCCGCAGGCGGGTCAGGTCGTCGGGCGTGGAGTTGCGTCGGGGGTGCCATAGGCCGCGCCGCAAGGCCTCCGCCAGCCGGTCCAGGATCTGGCGGGCGGCGTCCGGGTTGCTGTCGGCCAGCCAGGCCCAGGTTTCCGCATCGGCGACATAGGCGTCGTACAGGCTGTCCACCTGGTGCGACCGCACCGCGCCAGCCAGGGCGGCCAGATCCACCGCGCCGTCCACCGTCCTCGCCAGGTTGGCGGCCCCGCTGTGGCCGTGGCGGCGTTGCCCCGCGATCCAGCGCGGGTTGACGGCGCGGCCCCGCACGACGCGGGCCGCCTCCTCCGCCAGGGTGCGGGGGACGATGCGCTCCGGCTCGGCACTGTCGACATGATAGAGGATGGGCGTGCCGCCCAGCAGGCCGGCGGCGGCGGCGAACCCACCCTCGAACTGGGTCATGCCGTCATTATCCAGCACGTCGGTCTCGCGCTGGTCCTGAATGTGGACCAGGGCGTCGGCCAGGCCCACGCGGCGGCGGAACAGGGCGGGCAGGGCGACGCCGTCCAGGTCCGGGCCATAGGCGTGGCAGCCGCTGTCGAGATAGGCCGCCCCCAGCTGGTCGCGGACCTGCCAGTCGCCGGTGGTCAACCGTTGTGTCAGGCCGGTGCCATAGCCGCCGGGGGCGGCGCCGAAGATGCGGGCGGTGGCCTGGCGCGTGGCGGTTTCCGCCGCCAGGCCGCTGGCCACCAGGGCGGTGCGGTCGGCCCGCGCGGCTGCGGCCAGTGGGTTGACGTCGTCCGCCTCGTCCAGCCCGGCCACTTTGCGCGCCGCCTGGTCGAACAAGGCCAACTGGGTGGGGAACATGTCGCGGAACAGGCCGGAGATGCGCAAGGTCACGTCGACGCGCGGCCGGCCCAGCACTGTGGCCGGCAGCACCTCCATGCCCGTGACCCGGCCGCTGCCCGCCTCCCAAAGCGGGCGCACGCCCATCAGGGCCAGGGCCTGGGCCAATTCCTCGCCACCGGTGCGCAAGGTCGGGCTGCCCCAGCAATCGACGACCAACTGGCGTGGCCAGTCGCCCTGGTCCTGCAGATGGCGGGTCAGCACGGCGTCCGCCCCCTTCCAGCCCAGGGCCCAGGCGCTGGGCGTGGGGACGGCGCGGGGGTCGATGGCATAGAGGTTGCGGCCGGTGGGCAGCACGTCGGCCCGGCCGCGCGCTGGCGATCCGCCGGGGCCGGGGGCGACGAAGCGGCCGTCCAGCCCGGCCAGCAGGGCTGCCATTTCCGCCGGGCCGCTGGCGGCGAGGGGCGGCGCCACCTCGGCATGCAGGGCGGCAAGGCCCAACGTCGTTTTAGTCCATTCCGGATCCGGAACAATATGGCCCGCCACCAGATCGCGCGCCAGCCCGTCCAGCGCCGCCCGCACCCGGCCGCAGGTGGGGGGCACCCCCACCTGCGCCGCCAGCAGGGGCGGCAGGGGGTGGGACCAGGGGGCGGCGGCGTCACCGCCGAACAGCTCTTCCAGTGTGCCGGTCAGGCCCAAATCGCGGGCCAGGGCCTCGGGCTGCGATGGTTGGGCCCGGCGGGGGAAACGGCCGATGGCGGCCAGGAAGGCGGCCTGGGCGGCGGGGTCTGGCGCCGCCCCGAAGACATGCAGGCCGTCGCGGATCTGCATTTCCTTGATATCGCAGAGATGGGCGTCCAGCCGGGCCAGCGACTCCTCGCCCTCCAGGTCCTCCGGTAGGTTCAGGTCGCGGGTCACGCCGGCCTGCCAGGCCAAGTCGCGGATGCGGTCGCGCAGGGTGGGCAGGCGGCGCGGGTCCAGGCTCTGCGCCTGGGCGTATTCGTCCAGCGCCTGCTCCAGGGCCGCCAGGTCGCCATGCAGACCGGCCGGCGCCGGCGGCGGCGGCAGGTGGCCGACCAGCACGGCCCCCAGGCGGCGGCGGGCCTGCACGCCTTCGCCCGGATTGGTGGCGATATAGGGGTACAGCACCGGCAGGGGGCCGGCCAGCCGCTCCGGCCAGCAGTCGGCGGACAGGGCCACGGCCTTGCCCGGCAACCATTCCAAGGTGCCGTGGGCGCCCACCTGCACCAGGGCATGGACATCCACGACATGGCGCAGCCACAGGTGGAAGGCGGCGTAGCCATGGCTGGGCGGGGTGTCGGGGTCGTGGTGCGCGGCGCTGTCGAGGGCGCCATGCCCCCGGCTGGGCTGCACCGCCACCAGCAGGTTGCCGCAGGCCAGCACGCGGAACCGCAGGACATCGCCATGGGCCAGCGGGTCGGCGGCGGGCGGGCCCCAGCGATCACTGATGGCGGCCAGCGCCGCCGGCCCCATCAGCAGAGTGTAGTCGGCCAGGCTCAGGCTCGGCGCGTCGTGGGCGGGATGGCGCAGTGTGGCCATCAGCGCGGCGCCATCGGCGGGCAGGCCGGGCGCGTGATACCCGGTGCCGGCCAGGGCGCGCAGCATGGCCAGCGTGCTGGCCGGCGTGTCCAGGCCCAGGGCCAGGCCTGTGCCGCCACGGGCGGGGTAGTCGGACAGCACCAGGGCCACGCGCCGTTCCCCCCTGGGCGTGGCTGCCAGGCGTGCCCAGGCGGCGGCCTTGTCGGCCAGGGCATCCACCCGGTCGGCGCGGGGGCGGCTGATCATGGGGGCATATTCCAGGGCCGGGTCCCAGTCGGCCGCCGCCTTGAAGGCGATGGCCGGGCCGGCCAGGCGGCCGTCCATTTCCGGCAGCACGATGTTCATGGCGAGATCGGCGGGGCCCAGGCCGGCGCGGGCCTTCTCCCACAGGGCCTCCGTGCTGGTGGACAGCACGGCTTGCAGCACGGGCACGTCGGCAGCATCCAGGGGGGAGGCGTCGGTGGCCCCCTGGCGGGCGGAAAAGGCGGTGGCGTTCAGCACGACGGCCGGCCGCAGGGCGGCCAATTCCTCCGCCAACCAGGATGCCGCCGCCGCCTCCTTCAGGCTGGCCGCGTAAAAGAGGTGGGGCACCAGGCCGCGTCGGGCCAGGGCGTCGGCCAGCGCGTGCAACGCCGCCAGGTTCCCCGCCTGCAGGTGGGAGCGGTAGAAGACCAGGGCGGCTGGCGGCCCCGCCGCCGGCAGGGCGGGACGCCAGCCGTCATGTCGGCCATGGCGGGGCAGGGGCGCCGGCTCCCCCGCCGCCAAATCGGCCGGTGGCTGGCGGCCCAGCAACCGGGCGGCTTGGGCCAGCAGGCGGGCCATGTTCTCCGGCCCGCCCTCCACGAAACAGCGCCACAGGCGGTGGGCGACGGGCATTTCCAGCGTGCAGGCGGCATCCAGCCCGGGATCGGCCTTGGCCTCGCCCGGCAGGACCGCCAGGGCGATACCCCGGGCCCGGCAGGTCTCCGCCACCTGTTCCAGGCCATAGCGCCAGTAGGCGGTGCCGCCGTTCAGGCGCATCACCACCAGCCTGGCTTTCGCCACCACCGCCTCGACATAAAGGTCGACGGACAGGGGATGGCCCAGGCGCGACAGGTTGGCCAGGCGCAGGGTGGGCCGCCAGGCGACCTCACCCACCGCGTGATACGCGGCGGCCACCGCCGACAGGTCGCTGTCGGAAAAGGACAGCAGCACGACCTCCGCCGGCGTCTGCCCCAGATCCTCCGCCTGGGGTGACGCCAACAGATCCTCGGCCTGGGTGGGCAGCAGGTGCATGGGGCGTCAGCCCGCCAACGCCGCCTCGATGGCCGCCCGGTCCAGGCCGGTTTCGCCGATGACCACCAGGCGGCCGCGACGCGCCTCGCCCGGGGCCCACAGCCGGTCATAGCTGGTCTGTATGCGGCCGCCCACGCCCTGGACCAGCAGGCGCATGGGCTTGCCCGGCACGTCGATGAAACCCTTCAGGCGCAGGATGCCGAAGCGCTGCGCCAGGTCGCCCAGGCGGCGGGCCAGGGCCTCGGGGTCGGGCTGGGCGGCGACGTCGGCGACGAAGCTGGTGAAGTCGTCATGGTCGTGATCCTCCTCGCCATCATGGTGACTGACGCGGGCGTCCAGGTCGGCCTCGGCCGCGGCCGACAGGCCCAGCAGCACGTTCGGGTCGACATCGCCGTGGGCCACGCGCACCAGGGGCGGGGCCGTGGGGCGCAAGGCGCGCACGGTCGCGGCCACGGCCGCCATGCCGGCCTCATCCACCAGGTCGGTCTTGCTGACCAGGATCAGGTCGGCGCACAGCACCTGATCCTCGAACACCTCCTGCACCGGGGTCTCATGCTCCACCGTGCCGTCGCCGGCGTCCATGGCGGCCTTCTGGCGGGCCAGGGCCTCGGCGTCCGGGGCGAAGCGGCCGTCGGCCACCGCGTCGGCGGCCACCACGGCCACCACGCCGTCCACCGTTACCCGCGACCGCACGGCCGGCCAGGTGAAGGCGCGCACCAGGGGCTTGGGCAGGGCCAGCCCGCTGGTCTCGATGACGATGTGGTCCGGCGGGTCGGCGCGGTTCAGCAACGATTCCAGGGCTGGCACGAAATCATCGGCGACGGTGCAGCACAGGCAGCCGTTGGCCAGCTCGATCACCCGGTCCTCCGGGCAGGTCTCATCGCCACAGCCCTTGAGCACGGCGCCGTCCACGCCGACATCACCGAACTCGTTGATGATCAGGGCCAGGCGGCGACCGCCGGGGTTGCGCAGCAGGCCGCGGATCAGGGTGGTCTTGCCGGCGCCCAGGAAGCCGGTGATGACCGTGGCCGGGATTTTGGCGGTGGGGGTGGGCATGGGATCGCTTTCAGGACTGTAGGGGGCAGGACAGGGCGTCGCGCCCGGCAGGCGCGTTGGCCGCCGCCGCCGCAGGTGCGGGGCGGGGCCGGTCTGGGCCGAAGACGTTTGGAGCGCATGCGCGCGGGGGCGGGCAGGCCATGGCGAAATTTCCCTCTCTCCGCCATCCCCGGCGGACCAGACGTGGACCTCGCGACGGCAGGTCTCCTGGCTTGCGGCTTTTGGTTCTGACCAGCCTTCCCGGCCGGACCCCGGGGTCCAACGCCAGTGGCGTTCACCAACAGTCCTGATGCGGGGACTGTCGGCGGATCCAAACTCACCGCGCACAGTTGCGGGGGCAGCTCCGGCCTTGAACCGGATTCCCTATTATCCCCGGCCGCCGATGAGCGACCAGGGCACCGTCGCCCGGCGACAGTGCGCTGTGTGGAAGTGGCGATCAATGGTTTTGTCGGACGGATGGCGGGGGATTTTTGCGCTGGTGGCGTAGCGGGGATTTCGTGGACCGCTGGACAATTGGAATACGCTCAGTCTGGAGGTGATGCCTCCGACGACCCAACAGCATAGCGTTTCTATGAAATAAGGGTGGATTGGCGCGCCACGGGTGTTGTGAAAAGATGTGCGTCCGATGGGCGGGGGCTTTAAAGTATGCCTTTATCGGCCATCAACCCTGGGGAATATTTCCCCTTTTTGAGAAAACAAATTCGTTTGGCTGATTGCTGCTGGAGATCGTGAGTTATGTCTTATTTCGAAATGATATCCGAGAAGACTGGTAGTATTTTTTCTAAAATCCGCACTATATCATCTTTATTGATGGCGCGTGATGTGATCGGATATATTATGTTAATTTCCCTTTTAATATATCCAATGCAAGGACACGCACAAAATAAATCTTATGCCAACGATTCATATAATGATCTTGTCAAGGCCTTCTGGCGAGGGTCTGCGACTGGCGGACGTTTTGTTAATTTGCAACAAGAAAGAGTAAAGGCAAATTCTGATGAAGAAGGACTGAAGTTCATGCCGGGGAGCTTATGGCAGTACTCAATGGCAGCGAATGTGATATACAGCTATTGGAAAGAAACGGGTTCCGTCGACGCCGCCGACAGGATGAAGGCATGGTGGACCAAGGTTCAATCTGAAATCACGTTGGAAGATTTGGGTAAATGCGGCGTTGGAACGGTCAACACTGCCAGTGATGATTCGGCGTGGGATATCCTGTTCTTTCTTGAGGTCTATGAAGTTACAAAAGATCCGAAAGCGTTAAAAACGGCGAAGGGATTACTGGATTGTGCCTGGAATCGGTGGTCTGATCACGGAGATGCGGGCTGTATCGGTACGGGTGCTGCGGTCGGTTCGGGCATTTGGTATTCGGATAAATGTGACGTGAAGTCCAGTTATCAGAATGCCTACACGCTTGGCGCCTACTGGTATTATCAAATTTCTCATGACTCACTGTATCGAACCAGATCTATTAAATTAGACGATTGGGTCTCCGAAAATCTTTTGCGCAATGGCCAGATTGTCCAGGGGAAGAGATTTCCAGACGATGGTTTGTATTGGGCTGATATGAAAAATAACGGAGAAATCAATGGAGTGGAGCGCCCCTATCAAATAAAGCCACTTTCGAGCGTTGTTCTCCTCGCTGGTGATATGGCTCAGGCGGTCTTGGATGCCCGACTGTATACTGAAACTCATGATCCGATTTATCTTGCCAGGCTTCAGAAGACCGCCCGCGGAATCCAAACGTATCATAGGGCGGAAAACGCCGTGGTTGTATCAAACCGGGATACCCGGGTGGATGGTATGTTCGCGTTTCTTTATGCCAAGGAAGTGGTGCCGCTGCTAAGGGATCACATGTCGTTTGATGCCAATGCCATTAGGATGCTGGCAGAGTCGATTCACGCTAAGGACCGTCTTTCGGATGGTACCTATTCCGGATCGTGGACCGGCCCCGCGGATGGCCAGGACCCGTGGTGCATCAGCCCGCATCCTACCTGCCCACGGCAAATCGAAGTCAGTGCCAACGCGGCGATCTGGGGCTTGGCCGCTGCAGCCCTCCATTGAGCCGGCTGCGGGACGCATCGTCACGAGGCGAAGGGCAGACGCAGCGCGATGGGCGTCTTACCGGCCGGCAGAAGGGCCAGATATGCCCGGAGAGCGCTGCCGGGGCCCCGAATCAGGTTGATTTGGAAGCCACAGTCCGGATCGCAGCCAATCAATACTTCCGCGACATCTTGGCGGGGTAGGGAGGGCTGGCTAAATCCGATGCAACCAGAATCATCGAACACCATTACCAACAAGGCAACGTTCGGCACAGCACGAACAGCTGCCCAGCCAACGCACTGATGGACATCCCCGGTCTGGGAAACCTTTTCAACCAGGCCCGTCAATCCCGACGTGCCATAAAAGGAAACGGCCTGTTCGGCTTTCAGCTCGACTTCCAATGTCTTAGGGCAGGACATTACCGCCGCGGAGGCCCGATAGAATGTCTGGGCCATTTGTTCCAAGCGTGCGGCCGTATTCACTGGACGGAAATCAACCGGCAGGCCCAGAAGGACCATTAGTGCCGCCGTCGCTTCCGTGCCCTTGTCGACATCGCCGGACTGACGCGGTTGCATTTGGGCGACCCGTCGTTTCAGGCTGGCGACGTGCTGCTTCAATTCGCCGTTCTCGGCCGCTATTATAGCATACTGCTGTCGCCAGCTGTCGGCTTCGGTGCGGGCGTCATTCAATGTCGCCATCAGGGTGCCGGCCCCAAGTGCGGCTAGCGCGGTTTGCAGTTCTTCCGCTCGTCGGGCTTCGGCCTCGTGCTTCCGCTTAGCGGCCTCGAGCCGTTGATTGAGTTCGGCTACCTCCAATGTCAAGTTGTTGGCGACTTCGTCAACCCTGCGGAAATTATCCAGTAGGTTGCGGATTTGCTGGTCCTGGAATCCTGCTTCCGAAGAAGGGATGGGGGGGGCATTTCCTGTGCTGCCCGTTACCGCATCCATGGGCTTGTCCAAGGGCGGACGGCCTGGGGGTGATGGCTGTGAGCCTGTAGGCAGGACATGAGCCACGGCTTTTGCGTGCGTGGCTTTCGGGAATGGTGCGCCGGCTGCATCTGCGGCGGCGCTTTTCGAAGGCCCTTCCTTCGCCTGATTGGTGCCGGCGGTTTTCACGACGGGTTCCCTATATGATGTGTTCGATCGTGGTCGAGCGATGGGGTCATGATGACGGAGCCCGCGCCTGTAAGGCGGCGGGGGTTGGTCAGCGCCGCAATGTAGCGGTAGACCTGGGCCGGATATATTCCGCGCATGCAGTCGTGGTTGCGACCGCATAAGTGGACGTCGTCGAGATAGCAGGGAGCACACGCGACACGCTTGACGATGCTGACACCCATGGCATTGAACGGCGACCAGGTAACAGGATCGACGAATCCCGATTGCACAGCCACTGTGGGAATGCCGGTGGAAGCCGCGATATGCTTGGGGCCACTATCCGAGCCCACGAAGCAGTCGGCGCCACCAATGTAAGATACCAAGTCAGGTAGCGTAAATTCCCCGATGCGGTCTTTCACTCCGGCTGCCACTAGATCCTGTACCAGCGAGGGATAGGCCAGCCGTTCCGCCGGCGTACCAATCATTTCCACGGTCATTCCCGCATCCATCATCAACTGGACCAAACCGGCCCAGTGAAGAGGCGGCCACATTTTGATGTCGTTGCCGGCGAAGGGATGCAAAACGATCAAGGGGACGACGCGGCGGGTGGCTGACGCGGGGGAAGTCGCCTGCCAGAAAGAGAGCGGCGCGGTATCCTCCGTAGGAAAAGCCAGCTCCAGCGCCGCGACCAACCGTTGCATTTGAGTGGCGCCATTGGCGCTTTTGCGCCATTGCGGAATATTTCCCTCCCACTCCAGCGACACATCCAGCCACGGAAAGTTCACCCCTTGGGAAAAGCCGGCACGGATGGACGTTGTAACGTGCTTTAGAAGAAAGCGTGTGTCGCCATCGGCCCGGAAGTCCACGGCAAGATCGTACGACCGGTGCTGCAGCACGGCCTGCAACTGTCCCGGCGCATCTTCGGAGCTAACGGCCCGCCCGTCCCCGGACCGGGCCGCGTAAAGGTTAAAAACGTGCACGATGTCGAAAAGACCGGTCTGAGACGCAAGTTCTTGGTTCCAGCTTCCTACCACCACCTCGATGATGGCTTTCGGGAAGACGGCGCGCAGGTGACGGAAAGCCGGTAAAGTTAGAACGAAGTCACCCACGTGATCCAGGCGCAATAGCAACACGCGCCGCACTTCGCTCCGTTGCCCGACAATGCCCGCACGCCAGATTGGCTCGACCGGCTCTGGATTCATCCGATAAACCCCGCTCTCTTGGTCCAGATCGGGGTGCCTGTATGTGTCACCGGCGGCATGGCGTGTCTGCCAACGGGCCCAGTACAAGGGCTCCATCTCCTTTTCCGCGAGTTCCGCCCGCGAGGTCTTCTCATGGTGGATGAGATTGGCTTGCGGCACCACCGCGACCTGGTAGCCGATCTCGCGTAGGCGCGTATGGAAATCAAGGTCATTGAAGGTCAGGGCCAGGCCTTCCTCAAATCCCTCCAAGGCGAGGAATAGCTCGCGGGGAACGGCGATGGCGGCGCCCAATAGCGAGGTGCAGTTATGGGGCACCTGGTTGAGCCCTCCCGCCAAGGGGCGATCCGCGTCGCTGAACGCGAAATCGTTGCAGGCCCAACCTGCGCGACCTATCAGGGATACGCCGGCCGATTGCACCATCTCTCCGCCCGGCAGCAGAAGGCGGGGCCCCACAGCACCCACCGTGGGCAAATTGAGATAGCCGAGCAGCTGCTCGATCCAATTTTCATCGACGACTTCGACATCATCGTTCAGAAACAGAAAGACACGACCGCTCGCCAAGGCTGCCGCCATGTTGTTGAAACGCGACCAGTTGAACGGCCCGATGACGGGGATGACGATGTCTGCCAACCGCCGCAGCCGGCCTTTGGCGGCCAAGGTCTCGGGAGCAAGATCAATATGGTCCAGCACTATGATTTGAATGGTTTTATAGCTTGTACGGTGCCGCAGATCCTCGAGGCATTTGAACACCCGGTCCCGGGTGCCCTTGGTCGGTATGATGATGGATACCAAGGGCGGTGATGTGGACAGGTCGGCTTCCAGGCGCCACTGCGTGGCGTCGCGCGGGTCGGTGGGCGGCAGGAACGCTCCAAAACGGGGGGAGATATGAGCCAGGATAGAGGCCCTAGCCTCCGCCTCGAGGGGCGACAGTTGGTTCAGTGGGCATGCATAGCGCGCCGCGGAGAGTGTCTCGGCCACATGGCGGCAAGATTGAGGCTGGTGGTAGAACGCGCTCAGCACGTGGCTGGCGACAAACAGGTCCACGTCGACGGCGCTGAGGGCGGCTAAGGTGGCATCGGTCAATCGCGCGGCCCAGCCCCGGCCCGCGAAGTTCAAATGGAAAAGGGTGATGAAAGGTGCGCCAGGCGTTTTGCGCAGCACGCTGGATTCCCCCAAGATCACCGCTCGCTCGTCCCAATAAAGCAGCGTTGTCTCAGCGGTGGCGTGGGTCGCGAGAACCGCGGGTGCGATGCTGTCCAGCGTGTCTCCAGGCTTGAGGAAGGTGACGAAACGCGCGCCGTGTCGATCTGCCGTGAGCTTCGCGAGCAGGGACCGCAAATGAGAGGTGCCCTCGTAAGCCGTTTCGTGATCAACCAGTTCGTGATGGGCGGGCGCCGGCCCGCTCGTGGTGTTCCCGGCCGGCACCAGGATGTGTATGCGCCAACCTTCCCGGGATGCCTGGCGTAGCGAGGTCAGGGTGGCTGCCAGGGGCGCAATGCCGCCTGCCGTGTCGGAGCTAGGCTCCCCCGTCTCCTCACAGATGACTACGACCCAGAGAACCTCGGCCGTCTTCTGGTCGTGGTCACCGCAAAGATTGGCCGCGGCCAAGTCCCAGAACCGGCGCTGGGGGTAACTATGAGACCGTGAGGCATCGCTGTTCCCCGGAGCAGGTTGGGCTCTTATTTTATAATTATATTCGAGAGTATGCCCGGTCTGCAATTCCACCAGGAACTTCAGATCCATGTCGCCTTCGGGCAGTTGGGGAATGAATAGGGAAAATCCGGTATTCAGACCGTTGGGGTTGGCGCGCCTCAAGGTCAGCACGTCGGCACGGGGAATACCGAATTGCACCGGCAGCACGGTGCCGTCACCTAACCGGGCTGAAATGGCACGGATGGCTTCCTGGGCTACGGCCCAGCCCAAGAAATGGAGGTTGACGGTATCGGTCAGCAATCGCCCCCCATCAAAGCGGGCGTTATCCAGGTGCAGTTCCCCGTTGGGCAAACCCTTGGCCAAGGTGACCGCGGTTTCCTGCACCACGCGCCCGGAGCGCTGCATACGGAACGAAAGCACCGCTCCTTCCCGGGCTTCGGGTGGTATGCCAGCCAGATTGACCTGGACCTTAAAGCCCGAGATGAGGGCGTTGGGCCAATTCGGGAAAGCGGCTTGTACGTCCTTGCGCTCTTCGCTCGGCCGGATGGACGTCAGGAGATTGCCATCATAGAAGACATCGAATGAATGCGTATCGTCCGGCAGGACGACCCAGCCGTTGAAGGTCGCCACCTCGCCATAATAGGCAGCGCGGCCCTGCTGATCCGGACGGTGCTCCAGTGAAAATTTCCCGGACCGCTCCAGCGGATTGCCATTAATGTCAGCCACTTTTAACTATAACTCCACCGGCACTGCCAAAAATGATGAGCTTTAATCCCGACAGCTTGTTTCCATCGTTCCTGCACTGAAGCAGCCTTGTTATCGCCACGTCAGAAAGGTGGAGACGAAAAAGTGCTTTTCGCAAGAGGATCATCAAATACATCATAAATGCCGGAAAGGATCCGCACCAGCAAATAGCAAAGCTCCGACGCGGCTTCAGGCTTACTAACACCCCAACCTTCGCTGCTCCTTCCGGCCATCACTTCCCCGGCGGGAAAGGCTTGATCGAGCACGTGTGGGGGATTGTGGCACCTCACGCGAGCCATTGTGACATTGGACTTGCCCAGCCCGATGAAGCGCTCGAACTTGACGGTTAAGATATTGAAGTCGCGAATGCCCGAACCCGGGCTGTAGCCTGCTGCGTTTAATTGGAACCACAGCCGGCTATAGCTCAGTCTATCCGCGAGCAGCTTAACGCCCAAAGGCGATTCCACCTTTGGGCGCTCCGCTCTAGCGTTTTCCACGCCTACACGGGCGCCGTGTCCGCCGTGAGCCGTTTGGGGCCCCGCCTGGGTGCGCCGGGCGGCGATTGGATCCATGTGCAAGGGTTTCCAATCACCTGAAAGTGCCACGAAACGGCTCTGATCTTCGTTGTGGAAGACGTGCTGGCCAAATCTCGGCAATCATCCGCGTTCCGTCTGTCATCGCCGACCGCGAGGCGACTTAGATAGGCCGGCACGAGGCTGGTCGGTTGCGTCAACGGTTAAGCCCCAGGCCGGTACCCCGCCCAAAACCTGATCGCCTCATTTGGAAATAACAGCGTCTCAACATGGGTATTGCCAGAATTGCAGTTCCCGGATGGTGCAGAGAAATTGGGCGCGATTTGAGTCATTGGCGGGAGACACACGTATACGCAACCTCAAGCCGGGTCGGTGAACTCTCACCGGGAACAGAACGGTCTTTTCCTGTCCCCCCTCCAATCGCTCCTCAAAGATCACCTGGTCGCGGTTCGTCAGAGACACCGAGAAGTCGGCCGGTGCTCCTTCGAAACGAATTCGAAGGAAGACGAAGAATGTGTCGCACGAGGATATGGGCAGTCCGATATCAGCCAGACGGCCTTTATCCTGTCCTCCCGCCGCCATATCCACACCATCGATCCGCAAGCCTTCGGATCCGAACAACACCTTCGTCGCCGGGTAGCTTGGACCATAGTCGTCGAAAACGAACTGTCGCCCCCGTTGGAACCTGGGGTCGGAAGCGGTGTTAGATGGACGGAACCCTTCCCATCGGTTTTCAAAAGCTTTGCTTACCCCGGAAGTACTGAAAGTGAGCGGCGCCTGACGATGTACCGGGTGGAGTTGCGCGGCCTCTTCAGCTGGAAGGGCCCAGAAGAGATGGTGCTTCTTGATGCCCTCGGTCTGCAGCCACTTGGCGAAACGCCGGCGGAAAAGGTCAACCTTACCCTTGGCCAAAGGTTCGGCGAGTTCTGGATAGTACCGGACCGCCGCCATCTCCAGCACGCTGAACCTGGATGAGCCAAACGTCCTTTTGGGCTCGGCGATGTCTTGTATGAAGGTGACACTGAGGAAGGGCCAGAGCTGAAAGTCCCTGATGCCATCCATGACCAGCCAAAAAAGGCCGTCTTCCCAGTCCGCAGCGCACCTAATCTGGCGGTCATGGCGTGCAACGAAGTTGGACACCATGATGCCGGCCAATAAATAACTTAATTTGAGTTCCGCCCCGGGGACCATGACGACATAAGAGCTTGCCACGTCCCTGAATCCCGGCAGTGTGATATTGTCGGTCTGTCCCAGCTCCTGAAGGAGATCCCCGTAAAAGGCCCCCAACTTGCTGGCGATCGCCAGTGACGCATTGAATGGTCGCCCCGCGCGATTGTGCGAGTGCAACAATGGCATTGTGGCCGAGAGGTCCTCAAGGAGGCGAGCGATGTTGACCGGGCAATTTTCCGAAGATCTGTTCTTGCCGTCCGCCATGACAGTATAACTCTCACAAATTATAGTGGAGGGACATTCTGCTAGTTTTGAAATATTTAACCATTATTGCAATGTCATTGCTGCGGGCGGAAAGTCAGAATGACAGAGTTATCCCCTTTTTTACTGTTCTTTTTTCCCATCGTGTCCTCAGAGACGGTAAAATAATAACGCAAGCCAATGGCGCGATCTTGGGCCGCCTCGAGCGCGCCCACCGCCTGCTCACGCCAATTCGTGTCCGGAGGCAGGACAATATGAACTTGGCCAGGATCCTTCACGCATCGTAGCGCCTCCTCTATGGTCGGCCACAGATCATCGGCAAGGCTGTCCGCATGGATGGCGACCCAATCGAGGCTGTCCGAATTGCGTGGTATATACAGCCCACCATGGGGGCGGATATCACATTCATCGGCCAGATTACCGCGAACGTCGTTGAAAATCTCAACAGGAACATAAAGCGATGTGCGTGGCGGCAGCGGCAAATGTTTACGGATGTCGTCTACTGATTGCAATGACGCGATCACCACCCCCCCGTTTCCGGAAGACCGCCGCCAAGTGTCCCGCAGAGAATCCAGCTTGGCATCCGACTGCACAAGCGACAGCGATCGTAGGGGTTGGATGAGGCGCAGCGCCGTATCAACAATCCGTTCGGCCGAATGGGAAGTCATGCATTCGTTGGTCTCGTTACCACGCACGCATCGGGAAGACCAATCGTTCGCCAACCACCAGCAGTTATTGCAGATAGTGGCTTCGATGTTCTCATTCTGGGGGTAACCGAAAAACGGCGCGGGTGTGGGGCCGAAGGCCACAACGCTCACTGTGTGCATGGCGCGCGCCATATGGACCAGGCCACCCTCTGTGTCGATATGGACATCCGCGTGCTTCAGCACATAGGCCGCGCCATTCAGGTCGAGCTTGCCACGAAGGTCAACGTCAACACCGCTAACGAGATGCTCGTGCTCCTCTCCAAGCTGCACGACGGTGTAGTTCGCCTGTCGCAGCAGACCGCAAATCAAGCCCCAGGTTGAGTTCGGGAGGTTTTTGGTCTGAATACCGTTCCCGTCAGACATCTTCTTGTCAGCGCCGTGGTGGATCGTGATATATCTTTTACCAAGAAGATCCTGAATTAGCGGCTCATCGCATTGATTGACAAAAAAGTCGAGTTCGGAATAACGATCGACCTCGATATTTCCGGTATAGCCCATGATGTCATATTTGCTCATCCCGCGGGCTGTCACTTCATTACTGAATGCGTTGTTCAGGTGGGGCCAACGATACCGTATATAACGCTGCCATTCCGCAGCGCGATAACTGGCCTGGCGAACGAAATCGAGCGGCGCCCGTGACTTGGGCGGCATGGTGTAGTTAACGACATACCGCACATCCACCACCAAGTCGAAAATATCAAGGGAGTGGACGGTCGCCAGCAACGTCGTCATGGCCTTGTAATCAAGGCTGATCGCGTCGGTGACGAACGGATTGTTCTTGAAGATTTCCTTTATCTTGGAGTTGGCATGCCCCAGGAACAGGTTCGCCTGAGGGAACATCACTCCCAACGCCCGGACGACGGCGCTGAGATATAGCGCGTCACCGATCCCACCCGACCCAACGATCATGATCGTCAGCCCGTCACCCACGCCGTCATGGGGGAACAGGCCGAACAAGCCGCCCTCAATACCCAGGCTGGACAGGACCGTCAGCCAACGGTCACGCCGCGCCGTCGCGCTCAGCGTATCCGTCCAGATTTCCAGGTGGTCCTTGTTTTGGTAGACGAACGGAGCCTGACTCTGAATCTGGACCTGACGCTCGGTGTCCCGCTTGAACATCGTCAGTTCATCAGACAGCCGGTCACGGTGCGCCGAAATCTGTCTTTCCCGCTGTTCAAGTTCATCCACGCGCGCCAAGGCTGAGAGGAGCGCCTGCTCCAGATACCGGCTGCGGGCGCGATCCACCTGTGAGGCGTTCTGAAGCTTGGTGACCGCCTCGGAATTGCTTCTGGGAAGGGGCGACTCCACCGGCTGTGACGGGGGCGCGACGATGTCGGCGAAAACGCACTGAACCTTAGTCAACACCTCAAGCATACCGCCAGGAAGCTCGACGGTGATCTCCAGCTCATGATTGAGACCGTCGTTTACATCTCGGGAAAGATTCAGGGTGAAACCATAATTGCCATCACCGAAACCCGCGTCCTCGACATCCCGCCGCGACTCATCGGCGGTGCTGGATGCGAGCAATTTAGTACCCTCGTATGCCCCAACTCTGAGGCGGACCGTAGGGTCTCCAGGCATGTAAACCCAGCCTAATATTGTGCCGTCGCTGGAACAGCGATCGATACAGCCGTGTATGCTTTTATAGGGAAACGCCTGATCATCCACCGACGAAGCGCCCAACAATTCATTGATATCGTCCGCTATATTGCCCACAATATTTCCCTTATAAGTTTAAGCCTCGAATGCCCGCAAACTATCTAAAATGCGACAGGCCGTCCATAATAATGCCAGTCGCTGCGAACAGCTAGCGACAAAGGTGAACCACATCGGGATTGTCGAAGGCCTCCACGCGAGAAAGAGGGAAGCCATGATGCGCACGACGACGGACAAATTCTCGCCATGGGTCCAGGCTCGCGCGGTTCGATTGGTTCTGGATCATGAAAAGGATCACTCGTCGCGATCCAGTGGCGCTTATGTCGATCGCGGCGAAGACACGCCACCCCTCTTTCGGGGCGCTCCCACCCGCCCATTGGAATCAACGAAACGGTTGACGACTCAGTTTGTAAACGGTGAAGTGATTTTCCGCAGAAGCTGCGGCGGAAAACCCCCAGACGGTTTGGCCGGCGGATTGATTGGTTGGGCGACCAGCCGCCGCGAGGCTTCAGGGAACATGCCCCCTGAAACCTCGCCAGCCAGTGAAACAAGTAAAATGCGGACACAGGTTGCGCGGAGTGCTCATCCAGCACCTAACACACACCCGCTGGAACTCCGTCATTATAAAATAATCACTCATTCAACACAAACCAACAGTCAGCCAATCTCCTAGGGTTTAACATTGCCACCAACGCCGACGGCGTCGAGTTCGAACCGCTCACGCAAGACAGCGAGAACGCGGTCAATTTTATTCTCTATATGAATCGTACGTTGCTGAATTTCATTAATCTTAGATTCCAGAACTTGTAACTTTAGATTGTGTTCCATATCTGCCATCGTGGATTTCTCCAGAGAGTCATCATTGCGGTCTATTACATAAAGCTGCATGGCTTCCAACTCTCCTGGGATGGGCGAGCGGCACATTGCGCCCTCGGAATTCCAAACTGGGTCTTTGTAATTGGAGAAAAAACAAACATACGCTAGAAAAACCCCTTCCTTATTTGACCTAAACGCAACACCGGAAATTGCAACGTCTTTACTGTCGATAGCGGCGCCAGCTTTTAACCAGCCAGTCATGCTACGATCTGCAAACTCCACCTTGTACTCAACGAACCCTTCCTCTACGCCCTCAAGGGAGAAGCCAGAAATGCGCCATTTCCCTTTTCTCCTCCCGCCTGAAAGGCGCCCTTCATTTCGAAGGCTCCCCCCACCCACCAATGAAACAATCAAGTTTCCCTGAGAGGTAGACTCCGCTTCATTGAATTTGGGAGCTAGATAGCCAGTGGAGGACTTTTTCAATAATCCGCACTGATCTAACCATTGCGTAGTCGATTTTATATCGAGCGCAAAATCGGGGCCAATACCATCATCTGGCTGCTCAATAATATTTCCACAGTAGTAATGTCCAGATCCGATATAATTTGCCTTTATGGCCATAACCTCATCTGCAGCGAAGAAACCTCTCAAATCCCATGGAACCCACGGGCCATTATAAAATATATGAGTTTCCTGTCGGTCGGTGTGAAGCGAAAATGAAAGTCCATAAAAACTAGATGCAAGGGGGCCCGTGATATATTTATGCTTGTTGAATAATTCGATTTTATCGAGAACCGAAAGCTCATCAGGATACACGATGACGAAGCCGTTATCCTTCAGAACCTCTTCTAAATTGGATTCATTGGCGTAAGTTCTATTAAAATTCGCCATGTTATAATGGCTAGCTAACTTTCTTCTTGAAAGATAAATGGGCGTGTCGTCCAACCGAGAGGGAATTTTAACTCCCGAAGACTTTGTGGCGTAATGAAATACATCCATATGATTTGGGTAATATTCCGCAATGTGCCGCATTGTCGGTTCTGGCACATAGACTTTCTCGAGAATTACTGGTTCTCGAGGGGCGATTACGTTGCTCATATCAATTCCATTGAGCTCAAGGATCTCTTTTACATAAGAGTCCTCCCCCAAATTCCCGATATGAGATTCTGCAAATACAAGCGTCGGATTTTCGGATTTGATGACATGATATGCCCAGAGTCTAGCTATTGACTCTGTGCAAAAATGCCCCCAATGCGGAAAAAGGACCGACAGATACAAAAACACACCAGATCGCCTGGGCAGGGCCCCTGAAAATTTAAAAGTACTCGAACAGTTTGACGGCCATACTCTGCCGGCCCTGAAATACTGATCACGAAGAAAAACACTGGCTTCAATCCTGGAGCCATCCATCGAGAAAAGACAACGAGATATAGGATCAAATATTACGTTGTCATACGTATGTATCGTGGCCTGTGGCTCCTCATGCAGGTCGACAAATTCCATTAGGCGATGGAATTCGGAGTCTAAGCGAGTCAGGTCGCGAGAAAAAACAGAAGATCTCATAATGCTTGCTCACCAACACACAAAATTACTTCAAAATATGGAAATTTCTAGCTTTTGTCAAGCGCCTGGGGCTTGGCCGGGCGGAGACGGACAATTTGGCCAGCCTACATGGCAATTGATCTGTGCCCGATCTTCAATCCTACCTTCATAAATAAGCTAATTTATGTCAATCGCTTGCGATTCGTTCGATTTACGGAGACCTGGATGGAGTCCGCGTTTACGCGGGCCGATACTCCCGTCGTTGGTATAGATACGGCTGGAGCGGAGCTGCGACACGTCCTGTTACCCAAAGCCCCTCTAGAGCGGATCGCCCGAAGGCGGAAGCGCCTTTGGGCGTGAAGCCGCTCACGGACAGATTCAGCTATAGCCGGCTGTGGTTCCGATTGAACGCAGCCGGCCATTGGAGGGGCAGGGCAGCTGCGCGTTTCGCCCTTCTTGGTAAACCGCGAGCAGAAGCTCCCGGCCATCCTGAGCGGTTCGGTTGTCGGGCTTGGTCAAAGGGCGCCGGGAACATTCATCGCGGGTGGCGCCCTCTCGGTCTAGCCGCGCTCCTGGATACGCTTGGCGATACGCGTGGTGGACTGGTCGGGCACCAGTTGCACCAAAGCGACGCGGCCGCCGTTCCGTTGGACGAAATCACCACCCACGACTTGGTCGATCGTGTAGTCCGCCCCTTTGATCAAGACCTGGGGCTGGATCTGCTGAATCAGGTCCAGCGGGGTGTCCTCCTCGAACAGCGCCACGGCATCGACGGAAGCCAGCGCCGCCAGAACGATGGCCCGGGACCGCTCTTCCTGAATGGGACGCTCCGGGCCCTTCAACCGCCGTACGGACGCGTCTGAATTCAGGCCCACAATCAGCCGGTCGCATTCGCGACGGGCGGCCGCCAGCAGCTGCACATGGCCAGGATGGACCAGATCGAAGCAGCCGTTGGTGAAGCCGACCTTGAGGCCCAACCGCCTCCACAAGGCGATGCGCTCCTGCAATTCCGAAAGCGTCAGTACCTTGTCGGAATTGGCCCGGTCGTCCTGCTCGGCCAGGGCGTGCAGGATTTCCGTGGGCGTGACGACGGCCGTGCCCAGCTTCGCCACCACCAGGCTGGCCGCAACGTTGGCCAGTTGCACGGCGTCCGACAGATCGGTGCCTGTGGCCAGGCAGGCCGCCATGACCGCGACGACCGTGTCGCCAGCACCCGACACGTCGAAGACCTCTTTGGCCTCGGCCCGGACGTTGACGGACAGGCCGCCGCCGCAAATCAGGGTCATGCCCTCCTCGCTGCGGGTGACCAGCAAGGACTGGATATCGTGGTCGCGCATCAGCCCTTCGGCGGCCGCGACGATATCCTCCGTCGTCGCGGGCCGGTACCCGACGGCAATCGCCAGCTCCGCGCGGTTCGGGGTGACCAGGGTCGCCCCGCGATAGAGGGCGTAGTCGGCGCTCTTGGGGTCGACGATCACCGGCTTGCCGGCATTGCGCGCCATGTCGATCAGGCGGCGCAGCACCGGCGGCGTCAGGACACCCTTGGCATAGTCGGACAGGATGACGGCGGAAACCGTATCGATGTGGTCGGCGGCGGCGGCCAGCAGCCGCTCATGGACCTCCCAGGCCACCGGTGCCTCGCTGTCCCAGTCCGAGCGCAACAGATGGTGGCCATCCGCCACGAAGCGGATTTTCTCCGAGGTGACGCGCCCCGGATCCACCTGAAGGATGGAGGTTATCTGCCCATCCTGAGCCACCAGTTGCCCGACGTGGCGGCCGGCATCGTCGTCACCCAATACCCCAGCCAGGACGACATGACCACCCAAGGCGGTGATGTTGCGGACGACGTTCCCGGCGCCGCCGAGCATGACCTCTTGATGCGCGTTGCGCAGCACGGGGACCGGCGCCTCCGGGGAGATGCGCGCCACCTTGCCGCGGACGAACCGGTCAAGCATGACATCGCCCACGACCATGACGCGAGCACCGCCAAGGCATTCCACCGAGGATGTCAGTCCGACGTGACGTTGCATGATGAGCCGATTCAGGAACTAAAGGGGGGCAAGGAATATCGCGATCTGGCAGCCTCATCAACGGTTTTGCACATTGCGCGCGCCGCCCCCCAAACGGTGGGCCACGCCCCCTTGCGGAGGTTCGGGGGAATCCCATTTGGATAATTGGATTGGCCTTGGCGCCCGTGATGGATTCTGTAACGGTGGCCTTGGGGGGGATCCCGTCATGGACCACCATTTTTGCGCGACGGGGTCCACGACGTCGGCCGGCTGTTCCCCGACGAGAAAGACCCGGATCGACCTGCTACGCCGGGCCTTTCCACCCCGGGTCGCGTCGTGTCTACCTTAGAACGGAATGGAAAGTCCTCCGTCTCCATCCTCCACTATCTCTCATCAGCCCACCGCTCCGCAGCCTTCGCCGCCAAGGCGGTTCCCGGCTACTGCGCCATCATCGAAAACGGTCTTCGCTGGGTTATCGACACAATCTTCCAGGAAGACGCCGGGCGCGCCCGCAAAGACCACGGCTCCGCAAACTCGCCATCATCAGAAAGCCCCCCTCAACGTCCTCAAGGCCGCGAAGCCGGAAATCTCCATCTGGAGAAAGCGTAAACGCTCCGGATGGTCCGAACGGGTTCGCAAGATCCATCATCGGTCAAAATGCGATAGCCCTGTGCCGAGGCTTGGCGCCCCTGGACCAAGTCTATATTAATAGGGGAATGATAATGGCCCGCGCCATTGGTGCCCCCACTTAATTCCTTAATTCACGGGAAGTTGAAAGCCATGATCGTTGTTACGGGTGGAGCCGGATTCATCGGTTCCAATTTGGTCGCCGGCCTGGAAGCCAGGGGCATCGGCCCGATTGTCGTGGTCGATCGGCTCCGCCAAGGGGGAAAGTGGCTCAACGTGGCCAAGCGCGGCCTGCACGACGTGATCACCCCAGAGCAGCTTCCGGAATTCCTGGACAGTCATGAGGGCGACATCAGCGCCATCTTCCATATGGGCGCGATTTCCGCGACGACGGAAACGGACGCGGACCGCATTCTCGAGAACAACTTCCGCCTGACTCTGGACCTGTGGTCATGGTGCGCCGGTCGCGGCGTCCGGCTGATTTACGCGTCTTCGGCGGCGACCTACGGGGACGGCACGCGGGGTTTCGAGGATGACTTCACAGCCGAGGGCCTGGCGGCCCTGCGGCCGCTGAATCCTTATGGCTGGTCCAAGCATCTGTTCGATCGCCGGGCGCGGGCGGCGCTGGACCGGGGGGAGGCGACGCCACCACAATTCGCCGGACTGAAGTTCTTCAACGTTTATGGCCCCAACGAGTATCATAAGGGGGACATGCGTTCGGTTCCGGCCAAGCTCTATCCCCAGATCATGGCCGGCGAAACCGCCCGTCTGTTCGCGTCCGACCATCCGGATTATCGCGATGGTGGCCAGGTGCGCGACTTCATCTGGGTGGGCGACGTGGTCAACGTCATGCTTTGGCTGTACAACACTCCGGATGTCAGCGGCGTGTTCAATCTCGGCACCGGCCAAGCCCGCAGCTGGAACGATCTGGTGACTTCGCTCTTCACCGCGGCCGGGCTGCCCCCCCGTATCGACTACATACCCATGCCCGCCCATCTCAAAGGCAAGTATCAATACTATACGCAGGCGTCGATGGGGCGGCTGCGCGCGGCCGGCTATTCAGCCCCCTTCACCACGCTTGAGGAAGGCATTCGCCAGTACGTGCAAAGATATTTGGGCACCCCCGATCCTTATGTTTGAGGGTAAGAAGGTGCCATCGCGCCGCCCGTGAAGAATGGCCCTGATCCACCCGATTGAAGCAGGGCAGGGCCATTTCGCATTCCAACTGAATGTACCCGGATCAAGATGCGTCAAGAATCTGCCCTGGCCCTATCCGGCTGCGTTTAATCGAAACCACAGCCGGATAGGGCGGAGTATGCCCGCGAGCAGCTTCACGCCGAAAGGCGATTCCGACTTTGGGCGTGAAGCTGCTCTGGAATGGCGGCAATTGAGGTTGCCGGAGGCGAAGACGGCATGGTCTCTACCTTGCTGCGCTTCAGAAAAGGAAGCGGTTTAGCCGAGGAACCGCGCCTCCATCTCAAAAGGCTTTTCACGGCAGGGATCCAGTACGCCGATGTCATAATTGGAAACAAAGACGGCTATGGGATCCTCATGAGCAACCTGGTTTATTGTTATATCGACGGAAGCATAGCCTTCCTCATTCTGGTTGAAAGGCTCGCTGAAAATTATATTCCCGCTCTGAGTGGCAATAATCTCCAGATTCTGATCTTTGGGCGGTTGCGGAAGGCTACCGTGGAGCTTGATCTGCCACTTTCCGAGAGGAAGATAGCAATAGTTTAACAGGGCTATTCCCGGGCCGTCCTTTAATGGTTCATATGGTTCAGCTTCGAGGATCCTGATAGGGGTGAACAACATCTCCGGATAGCGGAGCATCGAGCCTGGCAACAGCGAGCGAACGTTCGCAATTCCCTCAAAACTGCGCGCAACCTGCGTTTGGAACGGCTCACGAAGCGCGCGCCATTTACCCGGCTGCGCATCGCCCATGTGGGTTGACCAGAACTGCGTCTCGGTATCGCCAATCAGCTTCCCGGTATCGTCCCGCTTGAGCCGCGACGACGGCAAATCTTCCAGACTACCAATGAACGACCGGACGCTTTCCTTACTGAATTTCTCAAAAATTTGCTGCATGGACTCCGAGGTCATCCGGATATCGAGAAACGCGGCTATGTCGTACAAGGTATCAATCTTGTCCGAAAATAGATCTTCATAGGACAAGAGGATGTTGCGGGTCACCTGCCGCGCCGAAAAAAGCGACGCCACCGAGCGCATGATGTCCTTGCTGCAGGATGCCTCGGTGCGCTCATCGAAGCGGGTCATGATGGACGCCACCGAGTCTCTCGGATCGCGTGACGACAGAACAAAGGGCACACCAGCACTGGAATTCAGATATAGCGACTGGTCATCAATGGTATGGCACTTGGTCACATAATGGCTGCGCGGGCCTTTTATGCTCCGTTCCACTTCGGTGAAGTTCGACGCATAAAGAGCAGCCACGGGTTGGCCTGAAGCGGCCAGAAAAGCACGAACAACGTTATAGACCCACGTCGAGGCGCTTCCGGGAAGGCCGACACAATTGACGATCATGAGTTATCATCCCTTTGCTGCTGGCATCAGCAAAATTCCAAGTTCAGGAAAGTGCGCGGAAGAACGGGCACATATCGCCACGCCACTCAGATGGTTAACGCCCATGGCGGTCCAACGGAAAACGCATCAATTCTCGAAGATCGAGAGAGCATCCACAGGCCCTACCCCTTACTGAATGGCACCTAACAAACTTTAGCGGTTCCATACACGATATCGTAAACCATGTCGAGGTGCTGCTCCTAGCGGGTGGTTAATGAGTAGGCACTAACAGTCCAACAGTATAGCAGCCCACCAAAAGGCGGGTCTATTGAGATTTTGCCCGCAGCCGATCTTAAGCGGGCGGATTCCGCTATGAGTTGCAACTCGTAAATACCGGCTTCTGTTTGGGGAGTTTGCAAAATTTTATATAATTTTATATAGGGCACGAAAATAAATTCCCAGAAGGCATACACCCCAACGCACCGCGCCCCGGACGAAAGGGCATTTTGGAACTTTCGAGAGCGCCCAGTACCGACTTCCCCCTCGATCGCAGATATGCTCCTGGAGCATCAATAGCCTCGGCACCGATAGGCCGAAGCGGACCAAGGGTTTGATGTTGCTGGCGATTGCCTTGCTCCACCATTCCTGCCAAGCCGCCCTTGCGCCGTCCGGCGACGGCGGTGGCCACAGCTGATTGAGTTCATCCTTGAGGACATAGACCGGTCATCAGCGTCCGATTGGCGGCCAGGAGCCCGTCCAGGCGGACTTGGTCCTCGGGCCGCTTCAGGTTATCGCGGTTGCGCAACAGCAGCCAGCGGGCGGTCTTGACCACGCGGCGGGCCTTCTTGTCGTCGCGCACCCGGTTGGCGTCATCGACACGGACACGGTCGATGACGCCATGGCCGTACTTGGCGACGACATGGAAGAGGTCGTAGACGATCTCCGCCTGTGGGCGGCGATCGCGGACCTCGTTGGCATTGGGCTGCTGCCAGCTTGGATGACACCGGGATAAGGAGCTTAGGAAGCGTCGGCGCGTCCCTTTTCCACCTGTGACCTGATCCAGGCGTATGTCCGTTCCAAACCGTCGTTAAGAGCGGCGGTGGGGGCCCATCCCAGCTTTTCCTTGATGAGGCGGTTGTCCGAATTCCGGCCGCGCACGCCTGTGGGGCCGGGGATGTGGTTCTTGTTGATGCGTTTGCCGGCGATGGCGGCCACCCGGTCGATCAGGCCGTCGATGGTCACCATTTCCTCCGAGCCGATGTTGACCGGGCCCGTGAAATCCGACCGCATCAGGCGCAACGTCCCCTCCAGGCATTCGCTCACATGCAGGAAGGAGCGGGTTTGCTGGCCATCTCCCCAGACATCGATCGTCCCGCCGTCGGGGCATTGCGCGATCTTGCGGCACATGGCCGCCGGGGCTTTTTCCCGGCCATCGCTCCAGGAGCCCAGCTCACCGAAAATGTTGTGATAGCGCGCGACGCGCACCTGCATGCCATGGTTGCGACCGTAGGTCAGGTACAGGCGCTCTGAAAACAGCTTCTCCCATCCATATTCGCTATCGGGATGGGCGGGGTACGCGCTGGCTTCGACGCAATTCGGGTTGTCCGGGTCCTGCTGATTTTCCTGGGGGTAGATGCAGGCGGACGATGAGTAGAAAATCCGGCCACAACCTTGATGTCGCGCGGTATCAAGCACGTTCAGATTGATCATGGCCGAGTTGTGCATGATGTCGGCGTCGTGGGCGCCGGTGAACACGAACCCGGCGCCGCCCATGTCCGCAGCCAGTTGATAGACCTCGTCGAAACGCTGGTCGATGACGCGCCGGACCACGTCCTGTTCCCGCAGATCGCCAACGATGAAGTCGTCCGCGTCGCTTGCCTCATAGCGCGGGAGCTTCAGATCAGCCCCCCGGACCCAGGCGCCCTCCGCCTTCAGCCTTTTGACCAGGTGGCTACCGATAAAGCCGCCAGCCCCGCAAACCAGAATTCGTTTGGTCACCGCAAAGCCATCTGTTCGAACCGGGCTGATCGCCCACCGCATCGTCAAAGGGCACCGGGCCCCATTGGCAAATCTGATGCCATTTAACCCTGGCGCGATGCAATCTAATTGGGCGTTTTTTCAAAGGACTCCGATGAACGACAGCCCAGGAAGTCCGCCACAAAGGGGTTGGCCGGCCGCTCGCGCAGGTCCTGCGGCGTGCCCACCTGCTGGATAATGCCGTCGTTCAGGGCCACGATGCGGTCGGCCATGGTCATGGCCTCCACCTGGTCGTGGGTGACGTAGACGCTGGTGGCGCCCAAGTCCTGGTGCAAGGTGCGAATCTCCACACGCATCTGCTCGCGCAGGCGGGCGTCCAGGTTGGACAGGGGCTCGTCGAACAGGAAGGCCTTGGGCGCGCGCACGATGGCGCGGCCCATGGCCACCCGCTGGCGCTGTCCGCCGGACAGGGCCTTGGGCCTGCGGTCCAGCAGGGTGGTCAAGCCCAGCTTGGCGGCGGCGGCGTCCACGGCGGCTTTGATCTCGGCGGCGGGCAAGCGGCGCTGCTTCAGGGGGAAGCTCATGTTCTCCCGCACCGTCATGTGCGGGTAGAGGGCGTAGGACTGGAATACCATGGCCAGATCCCGGTCCTTGGGGGCCAAATCGTTCACCAGGCGGCCATCGATGCGGATCTCGCCTTCCGTCGCTTCCTCCAGCCCGGCGATGAGGCGCAGCAGGGTGGACTTGCCGCAGCCCGACGGTCCCATCAGGGCCACGAACTCCCCATCCCGGATCTCCAGGTTTATGCCCCGCAGCACGGGGCCACTGCCATAGTCCTTGCCGACATTGCTGAGGGTGATGGTGGCCATGGGTGTCGGGGTCCTGTCAGCCCTTCACGGCGCCGGCCGTCAGGCCCTGCACCAGATAGCGTTGGATGAAAAAGAAGAAGGCGCCGACCGGCAGCAGCGCCAGCACGCCCGCCGCCATCATCTGCCCGAAATCGACCGAGAACTTGGAGACGAAGCCCAACAGCCCGGCGGGGAAGGTGCTGACGGCGGCCGATGAGTTCAGCATCAGGCTGAACAGCAGCTCGCTCCACGCCGCGATGAAGACGAAGCCACCGGTGGCCGCCAGCCCGGGCAGGGTCAGGGGCACCACCACCCGCAGCACCGCGCCGAAGCGGGTGGCGCCGTCCATCATCGCCGCCTCCTCCAGATCCTTGGGCACGGCCTCGAAGAAGGACTGCATGAGGAAGGTGGCGAAGGGCGCGTTGAAGGCGGTGTAGACCAGCACCAGGCCCGACAGGCTGTTGGTCAGGCCCAGCGGCGACAGCAGGCGGAAGATGGGCGCCACGATGATGACCAGGGGGAACATCTGGCTGACCAGCATCACCGCCATCACGCCGGCCTTGGCGCGAAAGCGGAAGCGGGAGAAGGCGTAGCCGGCGGCCGACGCCACCGCGGTGGCGAACAGGGCCGTGGCGACCGACACGATCAGGCTGTTGCGGAAGAACAGGGGGAATTGGCTGTGGCGCAGCACCGCGGCGTAATGGTCCAGCGTCACCCGCGAGGGCCACAGCCGCACGCCCTCGCCATACATCAGGTCATCCGGCGTGACCGAGACCTTGACCAGCCAGTACAGGGGAAAGAGGGCGAAGGCGACGTAGAGGGCCAGCGCCAGGGCGCGGGCGACGTAGAGGGCCAGCGCCAGGGCGCGGGCGACGTGGCCTGTGGTGCGGGCCAGGGCTCGGTTCATGGCTTCACCCCCGATCCGCGAAAGTCTGGCGCAGCACCATCACCGCCGCGGCGTAGGCCAGCAACAGCAGCAGCAGCACCGCCGCCACGGCGGAGGCGTAGCCGAAATCCAGCCGCTGGAAGGCCAGGCTGAAGATGTAGCTGGACAGGATCTGGGTGGCGTCGGCCGGCCCGCCCTTGGTCATCACCACGATCAGTTCGGCGAAATTGGCCACCCACACGGTGCGCAGCATGAGGGTGATGGCGATGGTGGGCGCCAGCAGCGGCAGGGTGATGCGGCGGAATCGCGTCCAGGCGCCGGCACCATCCATTCGCGCCGCCTCATGGATATCCTGCGGGATGGATTGCAGGGCCGCCAGGAGGGTGATGGCGAAGAACGGGATGCCCCACCAGACATTGGCGGCGATCGGCCCCCACAAGGCCAGATGCGGGTCGGACAGTATATTCTCCGGCGTGGCCAGCAGGCCCAGCCCATGCAGCCACTGGGGCAGGGGCCCGATGACCGGGTTGAACAGCCAGGCCCAGGTGAGGCCGGACAGGAAGCCCGGCACCGCCCAGGGCAGGAACACCAGGGCCTGCACCGCGCCCCGGCCGGGGAAGGGCCGCTCCAGCAGCAGGGCCAGGATCAGGCCGAAGGCGAATTGCAGGGCCACCGACACGCCCGTCCACACCACGGTATTGCGCAGGGCCGTCCAGAAGCCGTCGTCGTCCAGCATCTCCCGGAAATGGTCCAGGCCGATGAAATCGCCGCTCAGGGGATCCAGCAGGATCAAATCGTGGAAGGCGTAGGACAGACCGGTGACCAGCGGCACCAGCATGACCGCGCCGATCAGCAGCAGCGCCGGTGCGGTGTAGAAATAGGGTTCCAGCCTCAGGGCCAGGGCGCGGCGGCTCATTTGGCGCCTCCCGCCTGCACGCCCTCGGCCTGTTTGCGCCGGGCCTTGGTCAGATAGGCGGCCCACTGCTTGTTCATGGTGGCCGGGGTGATCAGGCCCAGCAGCGCCTGCTGGCTGCTGCGCACCACCAGGCTGTCGGCGAAATAGGCGAAGCCCGGCAGGTATGTGGGCATCAAGGTCGGCACCACGTCGGGGTCGGCCAGTTCCGCGAACCAGCCCTGATAGACGGGGCCGGCATAGAGCGGATCATGGGCGGCGGCGGTATAGACGGGCAGGGCGCCGGTCCGCTTGTTCCAGGCGATGTTGCCGGCCGGGCCGTTCAGCGCCACCACCAGATCCCAGGCCAGATCCTTGTGCGCCGACCGTTTGAAGATGGACCAGCCGGCGAATCCCAGGGTGGGATAGGCCTTGCCGTTGGGCCCCTTGGGCCAGGGCGCCACGCCGAAATCCTCCGGCTTCATGCGGGCCTTCAGCGCGATCAGGGCGTCGGGGTCCTGGTCCACCATGGCGCAGGCGCCGGTGTAGAATCCCGCCACCACCTCGTTGAAGCCCCAGTTGACGCTGTCCTTGGGCGCCAGGCCCTGCTGGTACAGGTCGATCAGCCAGCTGGTGCCGGCCACCCAGCCGGGATCGTTCAGCGCGCTGGTGCCGTCCTCATGGAAGAAGGCGTTGCCGCCGGCGATGCTGGCCCCGAACATGACCCAGCCGTTCAGGCCACCCGGGCCGCCGCGCAGGCAGTAGCCGGACTTGCCCGGCAGCTGGGCGATCTTGGACGCGGCGGCGCGCAACTCGTCCAGGGTGCGGGGCGGTTCGCTGAGGCCGGCCTGGCGGAACACCGCCTTGTTGTAATAGAGAGCCCTTAAGTAAAAGCCATAGGGCAGCATGTAGGCGGTGTCGTCCACCGAGCGCGCCACGGCCAGGGCGCGTTCGTTCAAGCCCCTGGTCTCCGGCCAGCGGGCGAGATAGGGCTCCAGGCTTTCCAGCTGGCCATTGCCGGCATAGAGCGACAGCCAGCGGTCCGGCATCTCCACAACGTCGGGGATGTCGCCGGCCGCCACCATGGTGGCCAGTTTCTCGAACGCCGACCCCCAGGCCAGCGACGTCACCTCCACCTGGGTGCCGGGGTGTGCGGCCTCGAATCCCGCCACCAACTCCTTCAGCGTCTCCGTCCGTTCCGGGCTGCTCAGCACTTCCACCAGCCGCAGCTGAGTGCCGGCCCAGGCCGGCAGCGCCAGCAGCGTCAATGTCAGGATCAGGGCCAGGGGCTTCAGCATCAGCGGTCTTTCCGCGCCACCTGGAAGGCGCGGGCGAGGTCGGCCCACAGCGCCTCCGTCCCCTCCAGCCCGACATGCAGGCGGATCATGCTGGCCGGCACGCCGAAGTCGAGGGCGGAGTTGGGGCCGGCCGCCTGCACGTGCGTGACCAGCGCCGGCACCACCAGGCTTTCGTGCCCGCCCCAGCTGACCCCCAGGTGGAACAGGTCCAAGGCATCGCAGAAGGCAGGGATGTCGATGCCATCGTCGACGGTGAAGGAGAACAGGCCCGATGTCCCGGTAAGGCCGGGGGGCAGGGTCCCCATCAGGGCCGGATGATGCACCCTGGTGACATGCGCATGCTCCGCCAGCCGCCGCGCCAGGGTGAGGGCGGAGGCCTCATGCGCCTGCATGCGGACGGGCAGGGTGCGCAGGCCGCGCAGCAGCAGCCAGGCCTCGAACGGGCCCAACTTGGCGCCGATATAGGGGCAGATGGTGCGACGGATGGTGGCCACCAGGTCCGCCCGCCCCGCCACCACGCCCGCCACCGTGTCGCTGTGCCCGCCGATGTATTTGGAGGCGGAGTGCAGCACCAGATCCACGCCCAGGGTCGCCGGCCGCTGGAAGACGGGCGTGGCCCAGGAATTGTCGATCAGGCTGACGGCGCCGTGCTTCCTGGCCAAGGCCGCCAGGGCACCGACGTCGTGCGCCTCCATCATCCAGCTGGTGGGGCTTTCCAGATACAGGATCCGGGCGCCGGGCAAGGCCGCGTCCACCGCCGCCAAATCGGCGCCGTCGACATAAGTGGTGGTGATTCCCCACTTCTTCAGCAGCGTCTCGAACAGGCGGTAGGCGTCGGGATAGACATGGCGGACACAGACGATACGGTCGCCCGGCTGGATGAGGGCCAGCACGGATCCTGAAATGGCGGCCATGCCGCTGGGGAAGCCGATGGCGTCATCCGTCTGTTCCAGCGCCGCCATCTTGCGCTCGAACTCCGTCACCGTGGGGTTGGTGGTGCGGGAATAGACGTTGCGCGTCTGCCTGCCGGCATAGGTGTCCGCCATCTCCTGGAAGCTGGGGAAGGTGAACAGCGAGGTCTGGACGATGGCCGGCACCACCGCCTGATAGGCGTGCGCGCCGTCGTCATGGGCCACCAGCCGTTGGGCGCGGGCGACGGGATCTTCCGGGAAATCGGTCATGGGGGTTTCAGTCATTGGGGGGACATGGCCTTGATGTCTTCTTCGACGATGGCGAGGATGCCCAGGGTCTTCATCCGTGCTGCCTCCGTATCGCCGGCGCGGATGGCGTCGAACAGCTCGCGGTGCAGGGCGAAGGACCGGCGGGCGAAGTCGGGGCGGTCGAACGGCTTGTCGAAGAAATGCTCGAACGTCTCGCGGATCTGCTCCAGCAACTGGCGGAACAGGGGGTTGTGGGTCGCGTCATAGATCGCCAGGTGGAATTCCAGGTCCTCCGGCCCCGCCGTGCCCTTGTCCAGGTGCACGCGTTCCATCGCCACCAGCTTGTCCTCCAGGGTGGCGAGGTCGGCCGGCGTCGCCCGCCGGGCGGCCGCCTCGCTGGCCGCCACCTCCAGCCCCCGGCGGATCTCCAGGGTCTGCAGCAGCCGGTCGCGCAGGGCACCCGCATCTATGGTCAGTGAGACATGGACCGCGTCCGGCGACAGCGCCCGCAGCAGATAGGTGCCGCTGCCCTTGCGCGTCTCCACCAGGCCCCTCGCCTGGAACTGGCGGATGACCTCCCGCACCGTGGACCGGCCGACGGCCAACCGCTCCATCAGTTCCCGTTCCGTTGGCAGCTGATCCCCCGGCCGCAAGGCCGCCTCGGCTATGAATGCCGCCAGCGCCCGGCTGACCGCGCCGATGCGGTCGAGGCTGGGCAAGGGCCGCAGGGCAGCACCCGGGAGGGAGGGGGGAGTGGGCGGGTGCACGTCACCTCAACGATGCCACTGGGCTGGGATGCCGCTGGGCTGACGCTGTCCCGACGCCGCCCAGAATTGGTCTGACATCTGATGATTGGCGAGCATCGGGGGGCTGTCAAGCGCCGCTTGGCGTCGGGGCTTGGCGTTGGGCGCCCCGATGTGAAATTTCTTTGAAACTTCTTTTGTGATCGGCCGGCAGGACATGGTTCTTTCTGCAGCCCCGCCTGCTATTTTCCCTGACCAGTTCCCACGGAGCCCGCCCAGATGGATTTCTTCCGCCGCTTCAATTTCCTTGTCTGCGCCCCCGCCTTCGAGGCCGACGAGTTGGAGGGCACACGGCTGCAGGACATCATCGTCGAGGTGGAGCGCCTGGGCTTCGAAGTCACCAAGGCCCGGCGGATCGAGGACGCCGAGCTGGCCATCCGCACCGACGCCGCCATCGGCTGCATGGTGCTGGACTGGGGCAAGCGCGGGCCGGAGGGCAAGGCGGCTGCCCTGATCTCGCTGGTCCGCGCCCGTGGCCTGGAAATGCCCATCGTCCTTCTGGTCCGGCGCAAGCGGCTGGAGGATATCCCGGTGGACGTGATGCGGGAGATCGACGGCTATGTCTTCCTGGCCGAGGAGACGCCGCAGTTCATCGCCAAGAACCTGATCAGCCGCCTGCGCCAATATGCCGAGACCCTGAAGACCCCGTTCTTCGGCGCGCTGGTCGATTATGCCGAGGAGGGCAACCAGCTGTGGACCTGCCCGGGCCATAACGGCGGCATCTTCTATAGCCGCAGCCCCATCGGCCGTATCTTCGTCGAGCATCTGGGCGAGGCCATCTTCCGCGACGACCTGGACAATTCGGTCGTCGACCTGGGCGACCTGCTGGTGCATGAGGGACCGGCGCTCAAGGCGCAGAAGGAGGCGGCCAAGATCTTCGGGGCGGAGCGCACCTATTTCGTCCTCAACGGCACGTCCGCCTCCAACAAGGTGGTGCTGGGCGCCCTGGTGGCGGAGGACGACCTGGTGCTGTTCGACCGCAACAACCACAAGGCCGCCCATCACGGCGCCCTGCTGCTGGGCCAGGGCACGCCCATCTTCCTGGAGACCGACCGCAACGCCCATGGCCTGATCGGCCCCATCGATTATGAGGCGCTGGATGAGGCGGCGATCCGCGAGAAGATCCGCACCCACCCCATGGTCAAGGATCCCGACGCCTGGAAGAAGCCGCGGCCCTTCCGCGTGGCGGTGATCCAGCAGTGCTCCTACGACGGCACCATCAACAACGCCGACCTGCTGGTGGAGAAGCTGGGGCCGCTTTGCGATTACATCCTGTTCGATGAGGCCTGGGCCGGCTTCATGAAGTTCCACCCGCTGTACCAGGGGCGCTATGGCATGGGGGTGAAGAACCTGGGGCCGGACAGCCCCGGCATCATCACCACCCAATCCACCCACAAGCAGTTGGCGAGTTTCAGCCAGGCCTCGCAGATCCACGTCAAGGACAAGCATATCGGCGATCACGAGCGGCGGGTGGAGCATCGCCGCTTCAACGAATCCTTCCTCCAGCATGCCTCGACCAGCCCGTTCTACCCCATCTTCGCCTCGCTGGACGTCGGGGCACAGATGATGAAGGGCAAGTCCGGGGAGGTGCTGTGGGACGACACCATCCGGCTGGGCATCGAGATCCGCAAGAAGTTGCGCGCCATCGCCCGCGAGTTCATCGAGAAGGAGACCGACACCTCCCGGCAATGGTTCTTCGACCCCTTCGTGCCCGACCTGACCCGCCTTGACGGCGGCGATGTGCGCTGGGAGGACGTGCCGACCGACGATCTGGCCCGCGACCCCAGCCATTGGATGCTGGAGCCGGGGCGGGCGTGGCACGGGTTCAAGCATCTGGGGCCGGGTTATGCCATGACCGACCCCAACAAGCTGACCATCCTGACCCCGGGGTTCGACCGTCGCACGGGCGCCTATCTGGATCAGGGCGTGCCGGCGCCGGTGGTGGCGGAATATCTGCGCGAAAACCAGATCGTGCCGGAGAAGAACGACCTGAACTCGCTGCTGTTCCTGCTGACACCGGGGGTGGAAAGCAGCAAGGCCGGCGGCCTCATGAGCGCGCTGATCTTCTTCAAGCGGCTGCATGACGACAACGCCCTGCTGGACGACATCATGCCCGATTTCGTCCGCCGCCGGGCGCCGCGCTACAACGGCGTGCGCCTGGGCGACCTGTGCCGTGACATCCACAGCTTCTATCGCTCCCACAACATCAGCGCCTTGCAGCGCCGGCAGTTCCGCCCCGAGCATCTGCCGGAAATGGCCATGCTGCCGCATGTGGCCGCCAAGCAGCTGGTGCGCAACAAGGTGGATTTCGTGACCTTGGACCAGCTGCCGGGCCGCATCGCCACCACCCTGATGCTGGTCTATCCGCCCGGCATCGCCACGATCCTTCCAGGTGAACGGCTGACGGAGCGGGCCGCGCCCATGATCGACTATCTGAAGGTCTTCGAGCAGGGCGCCAACCTGTTCCCCGGCTTCGACAACGAGATCCAGGGCGTCTATCGCAAGCTGGATCCTGACGGCCGCATCCGCTTCTACACGTATGTCGTCCGCGAATAGGACCATCGGCACCCATGACCCTTGCGCCTGATCCCGTCTCCGACCCTGGCCCGGCAACCGCCCCCACCCTCGTCATCCGCCCCTCGACGGAGGCGGATGTGGAGGCGATGCTGGCGATCTACAGCCATTACATCAACCGGGGACTGGGCGATTATGAGCCCGAATCCCCGGATGAGGATGACATCAAGCGCCGGCGCAAGAACATGCTGAACAAGCGGTTGCCCCACGTCGCGGCCGAACTGGATGGCGTGGTGGTCGGCTACGCCTATGCCGTTCCGTTCCGCAAGCGCCCGGCCTATCGCTATGTGGTGAAGCATTCGATCTATGTGCACCACGACCATTTGTCCGGCGGTATCGGCCGGCGGCTGATGCGGTTCCTGATCGAGGCCTGCACCGCGGCCGGATACCGACAGATGATCGGTTATATCGACGCCGCCAACGACCGCTCCCTGCGCCTGCATGAAAGCTTCGGCTTCACCCGGGCCGGCTACCTGCCGTCCATCGGCTACAAGTTCGGCCGCTGGACGGATTCCGTCCTGGTGATCCGGCCCCTGGGGGAGGGCAGCGACACGCCGCCGGCGCCCATGCCGAAGAAGGCCAAGGTGAAGCCGGCGGCCAGCGAGGCGGCCGACACGCCGCCCGCTTGAACCCTTCCTGGCCGAAGCGCATCCTCTTTTTGGCACCCATCCGTTCCCTGCCGTGTGATCGCGCGGCGGACCGAATAGCTTGCCAGCCGCCGCCAATGCCGTTGCGCAAGAACCGGTCGGCCGTGACCGGCGGCCGGTCCGTGGCGGGTGCGCGCGACCGCCGGGGACGGTGTCGCCGGACCTGCAAATGATATCGCAGGCGGACCGGACTGCGGCATCCGCAGTCAATACCCGTAAACGCCGAGGTTCCCCGACCATCCCTATCCGAGAAGGGGAAATGAGCGCCGGAATTTTTGGCAGGGGGCATTAATAATGCCAAAGAATCCGGATTCGCGGAAAGTTTACGGACTGCGGCTATGAATTAAAGAACCCATTGAAAGCAATTTTAATTCCTTTCGGATGCGTAATCGCAATCCCGTCATCAGGCGATTGACATACTTGCTTAGGCTCCATCAAAAGATGAAGGAGGGTATTCCACTTTTGGGCAGGCGTCTGTCTTTGGGCGGAAAGCCCCAAGGGGACAGGCCGGTTGGATTGGTTCGTTGGGGGCGGTTTGGGGCGTGGGGTGGGCTGGGTGGCCGATCCGCAGGGCGTCACAAGAGCGTGGACTGACGGAGTAAAGCCGCTTGGTGCCTGGTGATGTGGCGTGACAAGCGGGGCGATGATGAAGCGTGCGAATTACGGTAAGACGCTGCTAGCGGGGTCTTCCCTTTTGGCCGTGGGTATCGCTCTGGCGACCGCCCAGACGGCGCACGCCAATACCACCATTTCGGCATCGTCCACCGTTGCCCAATCCAACAACACCGTCGCCACCGTCTTTTCCATCGTCTCCGGCGTGCGGGTGAGTTTGACCGGTGGCACCGCGGTGCTCACCAACAACTCGACCATCACCACCCTCACCAACAGCGGCACCCTGACCGGCGGCCTCACGGCCCTGAAAAATTACGGCCTCATCAGCACCCTGACCAACTCCGGTACCCTGTCGTCGTACTCCGGGTTCGCCAACTACGGCACCGTCGGCACGATGACCAATAGTGGCCTCATCGCCGGTACGGGGATTGGCGCCGTCACCAACGGCGACAGCAGCACCATCGGCCGGCTGGTCAACAGCGGCACGATCAGCGGCGTTTACGGCATCCTCAACAGCGGCTCGATCGGCACCCTCGTCAATTCCCGCCTGATCCAGGGCAGCAGCTACGCCCTGTTCGACACCCTTGCCGGCACCATCGATTCCATCCAGAACGGCGGCACCATCGCCGGCAACATCCTGTACAGCGGCGGCAACACGCTGACGATTTCCGGCGGAACGCTCACCACGGTGGGCACGCTGACCGGCAACACGTTCACCAACCAGGGCACCATCACCGTCACCGCCGGCAACCTGGTGTTCTCCTCGGGCAACCTGCTGCTGAACGACCGGATCATCGCCACCGGCCACACCATCAGCAACGCCGGCGCCAACCTGACCCTGACGACGGTGGTCGGCGTCACCGGCACCTACAGCCAGGCGGCCGGCCAGCTCGTGCTGGGCACGGCGGGCAAGCTGTCCATCACCGGCGTCGCCAGCATCACCGGCGGCACCATCCTGGCCAGCCTGTCCAGCACCGGCAACTATCTCGCCGGCACGGCGATCTCCACCCTGGTGCAGGCCAGCGGCGCGTCCAATTACACCGGCGTCAGCATCGCCACCACCCTGGCGCCCTCGCTGGCCGCCAGCGGCACCATGGTCGGCAACAACCTGGTGCTGAAGGCATCCAACGACTACATCGGCGGGACGCTGGCGTCCGTCGTCAATACCGGCACGATCAGCGGTGTCGCGACCGGCGTGTACATCGCCCCAACCGGCACGGTCGGCACCCTGACCAACAGCGGAACGATCAGCGGTAGCGTGCGCGGTTTCGCCATGGACGACACCGTCATCGGGTCCCAGGTCGGCGGGTCCGTGGGAACGCTCAGCAACGCCGGGACGCTTTCCGGCGGCTCCATGGGCGTTTACATGACGGACGGCAGCCGCATTGACCGCATCGTCAACAGCGGCGTGATCCGTGGCACGACGTCGGCCGGCATGGGCCTGTTCGGTTCCGTCGGCACCATCATCAACAGCGTCACCGGCACCATCGTCAGCACCAACAGCACCGCGCTGGGCGTCGGTGGCCAGGGGCTCAGCCAACTGACCAACAACGGGCTGATCAGCGGCGCTGTTGGCGGCATCGCCGTACTGACATCCGTGGGCCAGGTCAGCAATGCCGGCACCATCAATGGCGGAAACACCGCCATCAGCAACGCTGGCACCATCGGCGCGATCCGCAACGCCGGCACCATCAGCGGCGCAAACCGGGCGATCTACAATGCCAGCTCGGGCAGCATCGGCACGCTGGTCAACGGTGGTGTGATCGCCGGCGATATCGTCAATCTCAGCACCAACGTCCTCAGCATCAGCGGCGGCACCGGGGCCACCGTCGGCACGCTGACCGGCTACACCGTCACCAACATGGGCAGCATCGTCAACACGCTGTCCAACCTGGTGTTCGCTGGCGGCAACCTGCTGCTGAACGACAACATCAACGCCACCGGCCAGACGGTGGCGAACAACGGCGCGTCGATCAATCTCTCCACCATCGTCAGCATCACCGGCGCCTACAGCCAGACGGCCGGCGCCCTGGTCATCGACCCCACCCGGGGTGGGCTGCTCGTCAGCGGCGCCGCCAACCTGTCCGGCGGCACGGTGCTGTCCACCTTCTCCGCGACCGGCAATTATCTGGCCGGCAGCTACACCCTGGTCAGCGGGTCCAGCCTGTCGCTGGCCGGTGCCACGGTCACCATCAACACCATCACCGGCCTGACCAGTTCCGGCAGCACCGTCGGCAGCCGCCTGCTGCTGGCCGTCAGCAACGACTATGTCGGCGGCACGCTGGCGACGCTGACCAACGCGGCCACCCTCACCAGTGTTGGCACCGGGCTCTACGTCGCCGCCACCGGCAGCATCGGCACCCTGATCAATACCGGCACCCTGGGCGACGGTAGCGGCCATGGCCTGCAGAATTACGGCACCATCGCCACCATTTCCAACAGCGGGCGGATCGACGGCACCGGTTCCACGGCCGCCATGAGCAATCAGGGCGTGATCCAGGTGCTGACCAACAGTGGCACCATCATCGCCACTGGCAGCGGCAATGGCATCCAAAACGGCGGCACGATCGCCACACTGACCAACAGCGGCCTGATCAGCGCCAGTTGGTGGGCCATCACCGGCGGGGTGGTCCAGACCCTGGTGAACACGGGCCGGATCGAAGGGGGCAGCAACGCCTTCAGCAGCGTCCAGATCGGCGTCCTGTCCAACAGCGGCACCTTGGCCTCCCCCGGCAATGTCCTGGACAGCGCTGTCGCCACCATCATCAACAGCGGGGTGATCCAGGGTAATCTCGCCAAGGATCTGGGCGCCAACATCGGCACCATCATCGGCGGCAGCGGTGGGACGGTCGGTACCTTCACCGGCTACACCATCACCGACCAGGCGACCATCGGCGCCACGGGCACCCTGGTGTTCGCCAGCGGCGACCTGCTGCTGAACGATACCATTATAGGCAAGGCCAGCGGCGTCACCGTCAGCAATGTCGGCGCCAACATCACACTGTCGACCATCGTCACCATCGACAACGCCACCTTCCGCCAGACCGGCGGCACCCTGAACCTGGGCAGCGCCGGCGAATTGATGGTCACCGGCACGGCCAGCCTGACCGGCGGCACGGTGTCGGCCAGCGCCAGCGGCATCGCGACAGGGGCCACCTATCTGGTGGGGACCTCCACCGGCAAAACCTTGGTCGCCGGCGGCACGGGATCCAGCTACACCAGCCTGACCAGCAGCATCAGCGGTGGCATCACCGGCTTGGCCCTGAAGGCGGGCACCATCGGCACCAACCTGCTGGTTGTCGCCGCCAACGACTATATCGGCGACACCCAGACCAGCATCGGCAACACCGGCACCATCAGCGGTGTCGCGACCGGCGTGTACATCGCCCCAACCGGCACGGTCGGCACCCTGACCAATAGCGGAACGATCAGCGGCAGCGTCCGCGGTTTCGCCATGGACGACACCGGGACCGTAGGCGGGTCCGTGGGCACGCTCAGCAACGCCGGGACGCTCTCTGGCGGCGCCATGGGCGTCTACATGGCGGACGGCAGCCGCATTGACCGCATCGTCAACAGCGGCGTGATCCGTGGTACGACGTCGGCCGGCATGGGCCTGTTCAGTTCCGTTGGCACCCTGGTCAACAACGTCACCGGCACCATCGTCAGCAGTAACAGCATGGCGGTGTGGTTCGGCGCGAACACCCAGTTCACCCTGCTCACCAATAATGGACTGATCAGCGGGAAGTCCTACGGCGTCGTCGCGCAGGGTTCCGCAGGTCAGATCAGCAATGCCGGGACCATCATCAGCCACGGCGGCACCGTCGGCAGCGGCACGGGCGCGGGCGTCTACATCGACACCGCCGGGTCGCTGGGAACCTTAAGCAACAGCGGCATCATCAGCGACGATGTCAACGCCATCGCGAATTACGGCACCCTGGGGACCCTTATCAACCTGGCCGGCGGCACCATCAGTGGTCCCAACGCGCTGACCCTGACCGGCGCGATCGTCAACGGGTTCAGCAACAGCGGGCTGGTCGCCGGCAACATCCTCAACCACAGCGCCAATGCGCTGACCATTAGCGGCGGCACCGGCGCCACCATCGGCACGCTGACCGGCTACACCGTCACCAACATGGGCAGAATCGTCAGCACGCTGTCCAATCTGGTGTTCGCCAGTGGCAACCTGCTGCTGAACGACAACATCGACGTCACCGGCCAGGCGGTGGTGAACAACGGCGCCAGCTTGGCGCTGAACACCATCGTCAGCATCACCGGCGCCTACAGCCAGAGCGCCGGCACCCTGAACCTGGGCGCTGCCGGCACCGGCGGCCTGATCGTCAGCGGCACGGCCAGCCTCACCGGCGGCAGCGTCGTCGCCAGCGTGTCCGCCACCGGCAACTACCTGGCCGGTGCTTCCACCCTGATCGGCGCCGGTTCCGCCATCCAGGGCGGCGCCACCCTGGTGACCAACACCATCACCGGCCTGGGCAGCGCCCTCAGCATCAGCGGCAGCAACCTGCTGTTCGTCGCCAGCAACGACTATGTCGGCGGCACGCTGGCGACGCTGACCAACGCGGCCACCCTCACCAGCGTTGGCACCGGGCTCTACGTCGCCGCCACCGGCAGCATCGGCACCCTGACCAATACCGGCACCCTGGGCGACGGTAGCGGCCATGGGCTGCAGAATTACGGCACCATCGCCACCATTTCCAACAGCGGGCGGATCAGCGGCGCGACCACCGATGCTGCCCTAAATAATCAGGGCGTCATCCAGGTACTGACCAACAGTGGCACCATCATAACGGCCGGGAGTGGCAACGGCATAAAAAACGCCGGCTCCATCGCCACCCTGACCAACAGCGGCCTGATCAGCGCCAGTTGGTGGGCGATCACCGGCGGGGTGATCCAGACCCTGGTGAACACGGGTCGGATCGAAGGGGGCAGCAACGCCTTCAGCAGCGTCCAGATCGGCGTCCTGTCCAACAGCGGCACCTTGGCCTCCCCCGGCAATGTCCTGGACAGCGCTGTCGCCACCATCATCAACAGTGGGGTGATCCAGGGTAATCTCGCCAAGGATTTGGGCGCCAACATCGGCACCATCATCGGCGGCAGCGGTGGGACGGTCGGTACCTTCACCGGCTACACCATCACCGACCAGGCCACCATCGGCGCCCTGGGCACCCTGGTGTTCGCCAGCGGCGACCTGCTGCTGAACGATACCATTATAGGCAAGGCCAGCGGCGTCACCGTCAGCAATGTCGGCGCCAACATCACGCTGTCGACCATCGTCACCATCGACAACGCCACCTTCCGCCAGACCGGCGGCACCCTGAACCTGGGCAGCGCCGGCGAATTGGTGGTCACCGGCACGGCCAACCTGACCGGCGGCACGGTGCTGGCCGACGCCAGCGGCATCGCGACGGGGGCCACCTATCTGGTCGGATCCTCGGCCGGCAAAACCTTGGTCGCCGGCGGCACGGGCTCCAGCTACACCGGCATCACGACCAGCATCAGCGGCGGCATCACCGGCCTGGCCCTGACCGCCGGCACCATCGGCACCAACCTGGTGGCGGTGGCCGGCAACGACTATATCGGCGACAGCCAGACCAGCATCGGCAACAGCGGCAGCATCGGCGGCGTCAGCTACGCCCTGTACGTGGCTGGTGGCGGCACCGTCGGCACCCTGTCCAACAGCGGCACGCTGACCGGGTCCAACACCGGGCTGAGCAACAACGGCAGCGTCGGGACCCTGTCCAACAGCGGGCTGATCTCCAGCGCGGTCAAGGCGCTGGGCAACCAGTCGACCATTGGGCTGCTGGTCAACAGCGCCAGCGGCACCATCCTGGGCGGCACCGCCGCCGGGGCGCAGAACGACGCCTACCTGGGCACCCTGTCCAACGCCGGCCTGATCAGTTCCGGCTCCGCCGGCTTTGCCGACTACGGCACCATGGGGCTGCTGACCAACAGCGGCAGCATCCACGGCGGCCCGCAGGGCATCTACATCGACGGCAGCGGCACGGTCGGCACGCTGAACAACAGCGGCACCATCACCGCCGCGCAGAGCGCCATCCAGGTGTCCGGCACGCTGGATACGCTGGTCAACAGCGGCGTCATCGCCAACGCCACCAACGCCTTGAACATCGCCGGCACGCTGGGCACGCTGATCAACCTGGCCGGCGGCACCATCAGCGGCAACAACGCGCTGTACCTGACCGGGACGCTGCTCAACGGCTTCAGCAACAGCGGCGTGGTCCGGGGCACCATCGACAATGAGACCGCCGCCACCCTGACCATCAGCGGTGGCGCCGCCGGCACCATCGGCACCCTGACCGGCCAGTCCGGCATGGGCACCATCATCAGCACCCTGGGCAACTTGGTGTTCGCCGGTGGCAACCTGCTGCTCAACGACCGTATCTTCGCGCCCAACCATACCGTCAGCAATCTCGGCGCCAACCTGTCGCTGAACACCATCGTCCGCATCACCGGCCATTACGCCCAGAGCGCCGGCACGCTGAACCTGACCCCGGGCAGCAGCAGCCTGATCGTCAGCGGCACGGCCAGCCTCACTGGCGGCAGCGTCGTCGCCAGCCTGTCCAGCACCGGCAACTACCTGGCCGACGCCACCACCACCCTGGTCAGCGCCGGCTCCGCCATCCAGGGCGGCGCCGCCCTGGTGACCACCGCCATCACCGGCCTGAGCAGCGGCCTCAGCATCAGTGGCAGCAACCTGCTGTTCTTCGCCGCCAACGACTATGTCGGCGGCACGCTGGCGACCGTCGCCAACAGCGGCGGCATCGGCGGGGCCAGCTACGCCATCTATGTGGCATCGACCGGCACGGTCGGCACGATCAGCAATACCGGCACCCTGGCGGGCAGCCAGAGCGCCATCAACTTGGCGGGCCGTGTCGGCACGCTGACCAACAGCGGCACCATCGACACCGCGCTCATCGGTGTCGACATCACCGGCTCGCTGGGTACCCTGGCCAACCTGGTGGGCGGCACCATCAGCAACGCCAGCGCCGTCTATGTGGTCGGCACGCTGGGCCTCTTGGCCAACAGCGGCCTGATCACCGCCAACGGCGGCACCGCCCTGTATATCGCCAGCACAGGGACGCTGGGGACGTTGGCCAACAGCGGTACCCTGATGGGGCCGATCACCAATGCCTCATCCAACGACCTGACCATCATCGGCGGGGCGCCCGGCACCATCGGCACGCTGACCGGCCAGAGCGGCGTGGGCACGATCCGCAACACCGGCAGCAACGTGGTGTTCGCCTCGGGCGGCCTGCTGCTGAATGACAATGTCAACGTCAGCGGCCACACGGTGCTGAACACCGGCGCCTTTCTGGCGCTGGACACCATCGTCAGCATCACCGGCGCTTACAGCCAGTCCAACAACGGTACCCTCAGCCTGGGCAGCGGCGCTGGACTGGTGGTTACCGGCGCGGTCAGCATCACCGGCGCCCCGGTGCTGGCCAACGCCAGCGGCATCGCGACGGGGGCCACCTACCTGGCCGGCTCCGGGTTGGTCAATACCCTGGTGGCCGGCGGCACGGGCTCCAGCTACACCGGCATCACCGTCAGCATCAGCGGCGGCATCAACGGCTTGGCCGTGACGGCCGGCACCGTCGGCACCAACCTGGGGTTCGTCGCCACCAACGACTACATCGGCGACAGCCAGACCAGCATCGGCAACACCGCCAGCATCGGCGGCGTCAGCTACGCCCTGTACGTGGCCGGCGGCGGCACCGTCGGCACTCTGTCCAACAGCGGCACGCTGACGGGGACCAACGCCGGGCTGAGCAACAACGGCAGCGTCGGCACCCTGTCCAACAGCGGGCTGATCTCCAGCGCGGTAAAGGCGCTGGGCAACCAGTCGACCATCGGGCTGCTGATCAATAGCGCCGGTGGCACCATCCTGGGCGGCACCGCCGCCGGGGCCCAGAACGACAGCTACCTGGGCACCCTGTCCAACGCCGGCCTGATCAGCTCCGGCTCCGCCGGCTTTGCCGACTACGGCACCATGGGGCTGTTGACCAACAGCGGCAGCATCCATGGCGGCCCGCAGGGCATCTACATCGACGGCAGCGGCACGGTCGGCACGCTGAACAACAGCGGCACCATCACCGCCGCGCAGAGCGCCATCCAGGTGTCCGGCACGCTGGATGCGCTGGTCAACAGCGGCGTCATCGCCAACGCCACCAACGCCTTGAACATCGCCGGCACGCTGGGCACGCTGATCAACCTGGCGGGCGGCACCATCAGCGGCAACAACGCGCTGTACCTGACCGGGACGCTGGTCAACGGCTTCAGCAACAGCGGCGTGGTCAGGGGCACCATCGACAATGAGACCGCCGCCACCCTGACCATCAGCGGTGGCGCCGCCGGCACCATCGGCACCCTGACCGGCCAGTCCGGCATGGGCACCATCATGAGCACCCTGGGCAACCTGGTGTTCGCGTCGGGCAACCTGCTGCTCAACGACCGTATCTTCGCGCCCAACCATACCGTCAGCAACCTTGGCGCCAGCCTGTCGCTGAACACCATCGTCCGCGTCACCGGCCACTACGCCCAAAGCGCCGGCACCCTGGCCCTGACCCCGGGCAGCAGCAGCCTGATCGTCAGCGGCACGGCCAGCCTCACCGGCGGCAGCGTGGTCGCCAGCCTGTCCAGCACCGCTAACTACCTGGCCGACACCACCACCACCCTGATCAGCGCCGGCTCCGCCATCCAGGGCGGTGCCGCCCTGGTGACCACCGCCCTCACCGGCCTGAGCAGCGGCCTCAGCATCAGCGGCAGCAACCTGCTGTTCTTCGCCGCCAACGACTATGTCGGCGGCACGCTGGCGACCCTCGCCAACAGCGGCGGCATCGGCGGGGCCAGCTACGCCATCTATGTGGCATCGACCGGCACGGTCGGCACGATCAGCAATACCGGCACCCTGGCGGGCAGCCAGAGCGCCATCAACCTGGCGGGCCGTGTCGGCACGCTGACCAACAGCGGCACCATCGACACCGCGCTCATCGGTGTCGACATCACCGGTTCGCTGGGGACCCTGGCCAACCTGGTGGGCGGCACCATCAGCAACGCCAGCGCCGTCTATGTGGTCGGCACGCTGGGCCTCTTGGCCAACAGCGGCCTGATCACCGCCAATGGCGGCACCGCCCTGTATATCGCCAGCACAGGGACGCTGGGGACGTTGGCCAACAGCGGCACCCTGATGGGGCCGATCACCAATGCCTCATCCAACGACCTGACCATCATCGGCGGGGCGCCCGGCACCATCGGCACGCTGACCGGCCAGAGCGGCGTGGGCACGATCCGCAACACCGGCAGCAACGTGGTGTTCGCCTCGGGCGGCCTGCTGCTGAATGACGTCATCAACGCCACCGGCCACACCGTCAGCAACACCGGCGCCAGCCTCTCGCTGAACACCATCGTCAGCATCACCGGCGCCTACAGCCAAGCGGCCGGCACCCTGGACGTGGGCACCGGCGGCCTGGTGGTCAGCGGCACGGCCAGCTTGACCGGCGGCACGGTGCTGGCCAACGCCAGCGGCATCGCGACGGGGGCCACCTATCTGGCCGGTGCCGCCGCGGGCGACACCCTGGTGGCGGGCGGCACGGGCTCCAGCTACACCGGCATCACGACCAGCATCAGCGGCGGCATCACCGGCCTGGCCCTGACAGCCGGCACCATCGGCACCAACCTGGTGGCGGTGGCCGGCAACGACTATATCGGCGACAGCCAGACCAGCATCGGCAACAGCGGCAGCATCGGCGGCGTCAGCTACGCCCTGTACGTGGCTGGTGGCGGCACCGTCGGCACCCTGTCCAACAGCGGCACGCTGACCGGATCCAACACCGGGCTGAGCAACAACGGCAGCGTCGGCACCCTGATCAACAGCGGGCTGATCTCCAGCGCGGTCAAGGCGCTGGGCAACCAGTCGACCATCGGGCTGCTGATCAACACCATCGGCGGCACCATCCTGGGCGGCACCGCCGCCGGTGCGCAGAACGACCGCTACCTGGGCACCCTGTCCAACGCCGGCCTGATCAGTTCCGGCTCCGCCGGCTTTGCCGACTACGGCACCATGGGGCTGTTGACCAACAGCGGCAGCATCCATGGCGGCCCGCAGGGCATCTACATCGACGGCAGCGGCACGGTCGGCACGCTGAACAACAGCGGCACCATCACCGCCGCGCAGAGCGCCATCCAGGTGTCCGGCACGCTGGATGCGCTGGTCAACAGCGGCATCATCGCCAACGCCACCAACGCCCTGAACATCGCCGGCACGCTGGGCACGCTGATCAACCTGGCGGGCGGCACCATCAGCGGCAACAACGCGCTGTACCTGACCGGGACGCTGGTCAACGGCTTCAGCAACAGCGGCGTGGTCCGGGGCACCATCGACAATGAGACCGCCGCCACCCTGACCATCAGCGGCGGTGCCGCCGGCACCATCGGCACGCTGACCGGCCAGTCGGGCATGGGCACCATCATGAGCACCCTGGGCAACCTGGTGTTCGCCGGTGGCAACCTGCTGCTCAACGACCGCATCTTCGCGCCCAACCATACCGTCAGCAACCTTGGCGCCAGCCTGTCGCTGAACACCATCGTCCGCATCACCGGCCACTACGCCCAGAGCGCCGGCACGCTGAACCTGACCCCGGGCAGCAGCAGCCTGATCGTCAGCGGCACGGCCAGCCTCACCGGCGGCAGCGTCGTCGCCAGCCTGTCCAGCACCGGCAACTACCTGGCCGCCACCACCACCACCCTGGTCAGCGCCGGCTCCGCCATCCAGGGCGGTGCCGCCCTGGTGACCAGTGCCGTCACGGGCCTGAGCAGCGGCCTCAGCATCAGCGGCAGCAACCTGCTGTTCGCCGCCACCAACGACTACATCGGCGGCACGCTGGCGACCGTCGCCAACAGCGGCACCATCGCCAGTGCCGCCACCGCCTTCTACGTCGCCGCCACCGGATCCTTGGGCACGCTGTCCAACACCGGCACCTTGAGCGGCGGCAACGATTCCACCGGCATCTATGTCGGCGGCACGGTGGGCACCGTGGTCAATGATGGCGTGGTCAACGCCGTCCACTCGCCCAGCAGCGGCGGCGCGCAGGGCGTGGTGCTGGACAGCGGCGGCTTTGTCGACCGGCTCATCAACCGCGGCACCATCACCGCGCATTCCGGCGCCCTCCACGTCATCGGCTCGCTGGGGTCGCTGGTCAACAGCGGCCTGATCGCCGGCGCCATCGTCAACAGCGGCGCCGGCGACCTGACCATCAGCGGCGGCACCAGTGGCACCATCGGCACGCTGACGGGTGAGACCGTCACGGCGCTGGGCACGATCAGCAACACCGGCAGCAACCTGGTGTTCGCCTCGGGCAACCTGCTGCTGAACGATGTCATCGACGCCACCGGCCACACGGTGCTGAACACCGGCGCCGCGCTGGCGCTCAACACCATCATCAGCATCACCGGCGCCTACAGCCAGAGCGCCGGCACCCTGTCCCTTAGCGGCGGCGCTGAACTGGTGGTCAGCGGTGCAGCCAGCATCACCGGCGGCACGGTGTTGGCCACCCTGTCCAGCACGGGCAACTACCTTGTGGGCACGCCGGCCGCCACGCTGATCGCGGCGGGTACTGGTTCCAGCTATGCGGGCGTCACCGTCGCCCTGGGCAGCATGACCGGCCTGTTGGGGGCTGGCGGCACGACCAGCGGCGACAACCTGGTCATGCTGGTCGGCAACGACTATGTCGGCGGCACGTTGGCGTCGCTCGGCAACGGCGGCACCATCTCCGGCGTCAGTTACGGCCTGTACGTGGCCAGCACCGGGTCGCTGGGCACTTTCACCAATAGCGGCACGCTCAACGGCAGCCTTATTCCCGGCTATGGCCTGTACAATGGCGGCAGCATCGGGACGGTGAGCAACAGCGGGTTCGTGACCGGGGCGTCCTATTCCTTCCAGAACGATACCGGCGCCACCATCGGCACGCTGGACAACAGCGGCACGATCAGCGGTTTCATCAACCTGCGCAACGCCGGCGCCATCGGCCTGCTGACCAACAGCGGCGGTCTGCTATCCAGCAGCAGCGGCCTCGGCAACAGCGGCACCATCGGCACGCTCAACAACAGCGGCAGCATCACCGGCTTCTTCGCCGTCTTCAACACGGGCACGATCGGCCTGTTCAGCAACAGTGGCGTCATTCTGGCCACCAACGAGGCCATCAACGCCTCCGGCTCGATCGGCACGTTGAATAACAGCGGCACGATCAGCGGCAACTGGGCCATCGGCGCCAGCGGCACCATCGGCCAGATCATCAATAGCGGCCTGATCTCCGGCAGCGGGCAGGCCATCAACTACGCGGGCGGCACGATCGGGTCGCTGGTCAACAGCGGCACCATCGCCGGCACCCTGACCAACGGCACCGCCAACGTCCTGACCATCTTCGGCGGCAGCGGCACCACCGTCGGCACGTTGACCGGATATGATCTGATCAGCCAGGGCATGCTGGTGGCGTCGTCCGCCAATGTCGTCTTCGCCGGTGGCAACCTGTTGCTGAACGACGCCATCGACGCCACCGGGCACACTGTGCTGAACAGCGGCGCCTCGATCGCCCTCAACACCATCGTCAGCATAACCGGCGCCTACAGCCAGAGCGCCGGCACGCTGAACCTGGGAACGATTGGCACTGGCGGCCTGGTGGTCAGCGGTGCCGCCAGCATCACCGGTGGCAGCATCGTTGCCAGCCTGTCCGGCACCGGCAACTACCTGGCGGGTGACTACACCCTGGTCAGCGCCGGCAGTCTGCTGCTCGGCGGTACCGGCACGGTGATGAGCAACAGCATCACCGGCCTGTCCAGCACCAGTGGTCAAACCGGCAACCAGCTGGTGCTGACCGCCAGCAACGACTATGTCGGCGGCACGCTTGCGTCCATCGGCAACAGCAGCGCGCTGTCCGCGAAATATGGCCTGTACATCGCCGGCACGGGCAGCCTGGGCACGTTCACCAACAGTGACGTCGTGACCGGCGGCAATTCAGGCGGGGGTGTCTATGTGGTGGGCGCCCTTGGCACGCTGGTCAACGACGGCGGCGTCATCACCGGTTCCTCCAACGGCGTCCATGTCGAGGCCACCGGGTTCATCGGCACGCTCTCCAACAGCGGCAGCCTCGGCGCCGGCTTTGGCGGCGCCGTCGCCAACCTGGGCACCATCGGCCAACTGATCAACGACACCAGTGGCGTCATCACCGGTGGCAGCGCCGTGCAGAACGCCAGCGGCGGCACCATCGGCACGCTCAGCAACAGTGGCGTCATCGGCAGCACCTTCTTCGCCGTGCGCAACGCCGGCACCATCGGCCTGCTGAACAACAGCGGCACCATCCAGGGCCGAAACGTCGCCTTCCTGCTGGATAACACCGGCGCCGTCGGCACGCTGATCAACAGCGGCGTCATGCTCGGCACGTCCGGCAGCGGCAGTTCCGCCCTCTACCTCACCGGCAGTGTCGGCACGCTGATCAACAGCGGCCTGATCCAGGCGGACAAGGCGCTGAGCGACTACGGCACGCTGGCGGGCCTGACCAACAGCGGCACGATCGCCGGTACCATCAACATCAACAGTCCCGTCAGCGTCCTGACCATCGTCGGCGGCACCGGCGCCACGGTCGGCACGCTGACGGGACATGACCTGACCAGCCAGGGCCTTCTCACCAGCGGCAGCGACCTGGTGTTCGCCGGCGGCAACCTGCTGCTGAACGACCATATCGTCGCCACCGGCCACACGGTCAGCAACAGCGGCGCCTCCTTGGCGCTGTCCACCATCATCAGCATCACCGGCGCCTACAGCCAGTCGGCGGGCACCCTGGACCTGGGCACCGGCGGCTTGGTGGTGACCGATGCCGCCAGCGTCACCGGCGGCACGGTGCTGGCCACCCTGTCCAGCACCGGCAACTACCTCGTGGGTGCCGCCGCCGCCACGCTGATCGCCGGCGGGGTCGGCTCCAGCTATGCGGGCGCCACCATCAGCTTCGGCACCGTGACCGGCCTGTCGGGGGCCAGCGGCACGACCAGCGGCAACAACCTGATCGCGTTGGTCGGCAACGACTATATCGGTGGCACGCTGGCGACGCTCAGCAACACCGGCACCTTGACCACCAGCGCCACGGCGATCTACATCGCGGCCACCGGCAGTATCGGCACGCTTGCCAACACCGGTACGGTGCAGTCCACCCAGTGGGGCGTTCAGAATTTTGGCACCATCGGCACGCTGTCCAATGCCAGCCTGATCAGCACGCCCAACGCCACCGCCATCAGCAACGTCGGCACCATCGGCCTGCTGAGCAACAGCGGCACCATCACCTCCGGCGGGACGTACGCCATCGCCATCGATGGCGCCGGCGTCGGCACGCTGTTCAACAGCGGCACCATCTCCAACAACGGCCTGTCGACCGGTTCCGGCCATTTCGGGGTGGTGGAGGTCTTCACCAGCCTGGGCACGCTGCTGAACAGCGGCATCATCTCCGGCCCCGTCGCCCTGGATATCGAGAACGCCGGCACGCTGGGGTCCTTCGGCAACACCGGCACCGTCGCCGGCAATATCGTCAACCGCTTGGCCAATGCCCTGAGCATTACTGGCGGCGGTGGCACCACGGTCGGCACGCTGACCGGCTACACCGTCAGCACCCAGGGCACGATCACCAATACCCACAGCGACCTGGTGCTGTCCGGCAATTTGCTGCTGAACGACGCCGTCAACGTCACCGGCCACACCCTGGTCAATAACGGCGGGGCGATCACGCTCAGCAACACCGTCACCGTGACCGGCAATTACAGCCAGGCGTCCGGTGGCCTGTTCCTGACCGTCGGTGGCAGCGCCCTGGTGGTCAGCGGGGACGCCAACCTCAGCGGTGGCAGCGTCGTCGGCAGCCTGTCGGCCACCGCCAACTATCTGGTGGGCAGTGTCGTCGCGACCCTGGTCACCGGCGGCGCCGGCTCCTCCTACAGCGGGGTCTCCGTCAACGACGCCAACGGCATCGTGGCCTTGCAGGCCGGGACCGGCACGGTCGCGGGCAGCATCAGCCTGCTGGCGACGGCAATCAGTGACTATGTCGGCGGCACCCTGGCCACGTTGACCAACAATGGCACCCTTACCGCCGGCACCCCGATCAACATCGCCAGCAGCGGCAGCGTCGGCACGCTGCTGAACAATGGCACCCTCAGCAGCGGCACCGGCCTTAGCAACGCCGGCATGGTCGACACCCTGACCAACGCGGCGACCGGCCGGATCTTCGGTAACTTCATCGCCGTGAACAACAGCGGCACCATCGGTGCGCTGAACAATGCCGGCACCATCAGCACCACCAGCATCGTCGCGATCAGCAACGCGTCCACCGGCCGCATCGCCACCCTGACCAACACCGGCCGCATCGACGCATTGTCGGTCGGTATCAGCGATGCCGGCACGATCGTGAGCCTGGTCAACAGCGGTACCATCGTCGGCGGCATGGCGGTCGATGTCAGCGGCACCTTGGGTCTGCTGTCCAACGCCGGTGTCATCGCCGCGACCGGCTCCACCGCCATCAAGATCGACAGCACCGGCACCCTGGGCACGCTGGTCAACACCGGCACCATCCTGGGCAACATCGACAACCTGTCGGCCCATGACCTGGCCATCGCCGGCGGCACGGCCGGCACGGTGGGTACGCTGACCGGGCAGTCGGGCATCGGCGTGATCCGCAACACGCTGGGCAACGTCACCCTGTCGGGTGGCCTGCTGCTGAACGACATGGTCAGCGTGACCGGCCACACCCTGGTGAACGCCGGTGGCACCATCGGCCTGGCCAGCATCATCAGCGTCGATGGCGCCTATAGCCAGGCGGCGGGCACGCTGGTCGTGGCCGTCGGCACGGGCAAGCTGGTCGTCAGCGACGGCGCCGTGGTGAGCGGCGGCACCATCGCCCTCAGCGGCGCCCCCGCCACCGCCAACTACCTGGTGGGCCAAGGCAGCGGCACGGTGATCCAGGGCGGCGTCGGCTCGTCCTACACCAGCCTGACCTACAGCTCGGGCGTCACCGGCCTGGCCCTGGTCGGCACCACCAGCGGCACCAACCTGCTGATGGCGGTGGGCAACGACTATGTCGGCACCCTGCTGTCCACGCTGGACAACACTGGCACCATCAGCGGCGTCAGCTACGCCGCCTATGTCAGCGGGTCGGGCAGTGTCGGCAGCCTGTCCAACAGCGGCACGCTGAGCGGCGTCCAGGCCGGCCTCAGCAACGCCGGCACCATCGCCACCCTATCCAACGTCGGCGGCGGGCTGATCACCGGCGGCACCGGCGGCGTCAGCAACAGCGGGCGCATCGGCCTGCTGACCAACGCCGGCGTCATCAGCGGCGCCAGCTGGGGCTTCCATAACAGCGGCAGCATCGCCACGCTGGCCAACAGTGGCTCCATCGCTGGCGCCACCGCCGTGTTCATGACCGGCGGCATCGGCACGGTCAGCAACAGCGGCACCATCAGTGGCGCCAACAAGGCGTTTTATGTCGACGCCACGCTGGGCACCCTGCTGAACAGCGGTACGATCAGCGGCACCACGGCCGCCCTGTACATCGCCGCTGGCGGCAGCCTGGGCGGCCTGGCGGACGCCGGCCTGATCCGGGGAGACATCACCAACGCCTCGGCCAACACCCTGACCATCAGCGGCGGCAGCGGCACGGTGATGGGCACGCTCACAGGTGTCAGTGGCCAGGGCCTGATCAGCAACACCAGCAGCAACCTGGTGTTCAGCGGCGGCAACCTGTGGCTGAACGACACCCTCAACGTCGGCACCAATACCGTCATCAATAACGCCAACCTGACGCTCGACAGCACCATCAGCATCGCGGGCCATTACGTCTTCTCCGGCTCGATGGCGACCTTGCAGGGGGGCAATTTCCTCCAGACGGCGGGGACGCTGAATATCGTCGCGGGTTCCGGGCAGCTTTTCGTTCCCGGTTCGGCCAGCATTGTCGGCGGCAAGGTTCGCGTCACTCTGAGCAACAACGCCAACTACTTGGTCGGCGACACCTTCACGCTGGTGCAAACCGAGGATTCGCGCTCCACCTTCACCGCGCCGGTGGATTGGGTGGGCGCGCATGACACGATGAGCCGGGGGGCCGCGTTCGCGACCACCCTTGTGGGCTGGGCCAGCACGCTCTCCGGTTCGGGCGAGTACTTCGCCTATGTGGCCTACAACGCCAATGACTATATCGGCGGCACGCTGGCCAGCCTTAGCAATACGGGCAGCATCGGCTTCAACACGGCCGTTTACGTCGCGTCCTCCGGCAGTCTGGGCACGCTCAGCAACACCGGCACGCTGGGTGCCAAGTTGGGCATCTTCAACCAGGGCATCATCGGCACTGTCCTGAACGATGGCACGATCATCAGCGGCAGCACGGGCGTCGCGGGCGGCGGCACCTATGGCGCCCTGGTCAACACCGGAACCATCTTCGGCAGCATGATGGGTGTGTCGCTGGCGGGGGGGATGGGCAATCTCTCCAACGGTGGCCTGCTGACCGCCGGTCCCTCCGGCTTCGCGGTGCTGTACCTTGACGGCAGCCTGGGCACCCTGGCGAACAGCGGTCGGCTGATCGCCGGCGCCGCCAGCGAACTGGCGGTCTACGTCGGCACGGCCGGCAGCCTGGGCACGGTGGTCAACAGCGGCACCATCGCCGGCAACATCACCAACGCCAGCGCCAACGCCCTGATCTTCCTGGGCGGCACCGGCACCACCGTCGGCACCCTGACCGGCTTCTCCGGCAGCATTGGCACCCTCAGCGGCACCGGCGCCAATGTGACCTTGGCGTCCGGCAACCTGCTGCTGAATGATCAGGTCGACGTCACCGGACATACCCTGGTGAACAGCGGCGCCTCGGTTCAGCTGAACAACACCATCGCCGTCACCGGCATCTATAGCCAGTCGGCCGGCACCCTGTCGGTCGCCTACGGCGGCGGCCAGCTGGCGGTCAGCGGGGCGGCCAGCCTGACGGGCGGCACCATCGTCCTGACCGGGACGCCAGGCACCATCAACCTGACGGTGGGGCAAGGCCGGGGCGCCGCGCTGGTGGCTGGCGGTGCCGGTTCCACCTTCACCAACCTCAGCTACGGCTCGGGCCTCACGGGGCTGGAGGTTACGGGCTCCGTCGGTGGCAACAGTTTCTATCTGAACGCCGTCAACGACTATGTCGGCGGCACGCTGGGCACGCTGTCGAACAGCGGGACGATTAGCGCCAGCAACGCGGTCTACGTGGCGGCGACGGGCTCCCTGGGGTCCTTCAGCAACACCGGCGTGCTGACGGGCGCCAGCGCGGCGCTGAACAACCTGGGCACCATCGGCTCGATCAGCAACGGCACGCTGGGCACCCTGGGGGTGATGGCCGGCGGCGTGGGTGTGGCCAACGCCGGGGTGATCGGCACCCTGGTCAGCTACGGCACCATCACCGGCAC
>NZ_JACIIZ010000014.1 GCF_014205765.1 Nitrospirillum iridis
CAGAACTCAGGGATCGCTTCGCCGTCGCGCCGTTCGTTGTCGCCCGCCGCGTCGGTGAACGGGGTTATAGAGAGACCAGCCGGGGCTGTCTACAGCTTTTTTCACCCCGCCCTCACTTTTTTCGAAACGCGGCGTAGCCCCAATCGCCCGCCCGTCGGAAAGCCTGGAAAAGCGCGGGGAAACCGGGGATTAGGCCAGCCCCAATTGCCGCAGCTCCGCCAGGATATGGGGAGGGAGGTCCTGTCCACCACCGCCCGCCTGGTCCAGATCGGGCGGCGCATCCTCCGGCTTCAGATAGCGCCAGCCCTGGAAGGGACGTTTGGGCTCGGGCACCGTCTCCACCAGCTCCGTATCCAGCAGCATGCGGCAAACCTCGTCCCCTTCCGCCGAGCGCATCAGGTCGAACCCGACGAACCGGGCGCGGCAGCACAGCACGCCCTTCACCACCCAATAGAGGGAACCGCCGTCCAGCAGTTCCGCCGTGCGCGTGGGCATGCGGCGGGTATAGGTGGGCACCACCCGGTGGCCGTGCCAATCCATCTGGTTGCGATTGCGCCAGTCGCGCATGTCGGCAAGATCGGGGGCACCCACGGCGAGGCGCAGCATATGTAGGGGCATGGGTCTCACAAACCGGATCAATCAGGGTGTGTGAGACTACGAACTTAAGCCCGGGGGTCAAGGCGCCCGATCACAGCGGTGGGGATAAGCACCGCCGGGAGCCTGACGGGTCTGGTTGAATCAGGCGGTGGCGGTGGCGTTCAGGGCGCGGCAGCGGGCCTCGAACCCCTCAGAGATGAATTCTGGCCGTTTGAACATGCCCTTCAGCCAAGCGGCCAGCAGGCAGAGTTCCTCCAGCTTCAGCACCTCATCCAGGGTGCCCGGGGGGAAACGGATGGCGAAGCTGTCGGCGACGATCTCGAGCACCTCTTCCACCTGTTCGATGTTCAGCCCGCAATCCGTCTCCAGCACGGCGGTGCGGGTGAGGATCTTCTCATCGACGCCATAGTCGTCGCGGATAAGCTTCACGATCCAACGGAACAAATGCATCCAGTTGGTGACGCCTTCGATCGACCGGCTCACGGCATCCAGCCCCTCAAGTTTCAGGCCCCGCGTCAGGGGGTACGCCCACCCCACACGGCTTTCAGCACCCACCCCTACCAGAGAAGCGTTAAGACTTTTTTGACGCCGGCACCAGTCCTGTTTGAATGGCCATGCGCCCGAACACCGGCGGAAGGCGCCCGAGGTCTTGGCGCTTCAATGTTCCGGGGGCCGGCGGGTGCTGGAGTAGCTGAAGATGGCGTTGAAGCCGAACAGCAGCAGCAGCATGCCCACCACCACCTCCGCCGCCACCACGACGCGGATGAAGCTGCCCACCGGCACGATGTCGCCATAGCCCACGGTCGACAGGGTGACGACCGAAAAATAGAGGCTTTCGGCGAATCCGATCTTCTGCGGCACGCCGCCAATCATGAACTGGCTGACGGGGGAGAAGCGATCGACCACCGTGTAGAGGGCGGCGAAGATGATCACCAGCAGGGAATAGAAGGTGAAGAAGGCGAAGGCCGGCTCCGCCAAACCCGCCACCTGTTCGAAGAACTCCTCAAACAGCAGGCCCGTCTCCAGCAGGAGCAGCACCACATCGTAGCTGACCAGCAGCACGACGAAGGCGATGAAGCCCATGGCCGCCACGAAAGCGTCGCGCACCACCGGCAACGGCGTCTGCGGCGTCAGCAGGAAGGTGGCGGCCGCGACCAGCCCCAGCGGCACCACCCAGCCGAAGGCCCGGCCGAACCGGCGCAGATCGCGCCGGCGGCGATCCCGCTCCGGCTGGGCTTGGACGATGGCGCGGATACCCGCCCGGCGCATCACCACGCCGCCAAGGAAGGCCGCCAGCGGCAAAATGAAGCCGAACCCCAGCAAGGGGGGAGGCAAGTGCGAGAAGTGCGCCTCGACAAAGAACTGGAAGATGATGGCGTAGATGCCAACGAAGTTGGCGAGGCCGATGGTGAAAAAGCGGCTGCCGGGAAACAGCAGGTGGCAGCTGCCCACCACCACGACCACCGCCCCCAGCAGCACCAGGAAGAGCCCGGGATCGACCCCCTGGATGGTGAGCGCGATCAGGCTGAGCAGCCCCACCGTCAGGACGATGGACGTGAGCACCGACCGCTTCCGGCGGCGGCGCGAAGCGGCGGGTCCCGTCATCACCAAGCACCCTGGGCCAGCCAACGCTCCACCTGCACCAGCCGGTCGGCCCCCCAGAACCCCTCCCCGTCCACGAAAACGAAGGGCGAGCCAAAGACGCCACGGGCCATGGCGGCGTCGGTCGCCGCCCGCAGCGCGTCCTTCACCGCCGGCTCCTGGACACCGGCCATCAGCGCCTCGGCATCCAGGCCGATGCCGGCGGCCACATCCGCGACTGTCGCGATCCCCGAAATGTCCCGACCCTCCTGCCAGTGGGCGCGGTAAAGCGCCTTCGCCAAGGCCCGCGCCCTATCGGCGTCCTCAGTCGCCGCCCAGTAGTAGGCGCGAGACGGCGCGACGGCATTGATCGGCATCACCGCCGGCCAAGTCAACGGCAGCTGGTAATAGCGGGCGGAACGGAGGACGTCATGGCGCAGATAGTCGCCTTGCAACGGCCGCAGCACGTTGGCCGTGACGCCCGTGTTCTTGAACACCGCCCCCAGCAGGATGGGGTGCCAAACCACGGCGCGGCCGTGGCGGGCCGCCAGCTCATCAATCGCCATGGCGGCGAAATAGCCGTAGGGCGAGGCGAAATCGAAATAGAAATCCAAGGGCTGCGCTGCCATCACGGGGGCCCTCCCCTCTTGTCATTCGGGCGGCCGCACCCGCTGGCACGGCCGCCCGCCAGTATGCCCACTCGCCGGACCAGGTCCAGCGGATGCGCGTGATAAAAACGGCATTTGATCGTGACCGCTCAAACGCCCCCTCAATCGCCGGGCGCCGCCATCCGGCGGCTGGGCTGATCCTCGATTTCCAGTCCGCCTTCGGCTCCCCGGAAATCTCCGGCGCCCGCAGTCGCGGGCTACAGCGGCACGAGTCAGACTCTCGTGCTGCTGGTATCAGTTCAAACGTTCAACGGCCATGGCCGTGGCTTCGCCGCCACCGATGCACAAGCTGGCCACGCCGCGGCTCAGGTCATAGCGCCGCAGGGCCGCCAGCAGGGTCACCAGGATGCGGGCGCCCGAGGCGCCGATGGGATGACCCAGGGCGCAGGCGCCGCCATGGACGTTGACCTTGTCATGGGGAATGTCGAAGTCCCGCATCGCCGCCATGGGCACCACGGCGAAGGCCTCGTTGATCTCGAACAGGTCGACATCGCGGGCGGACCAGCCGGTCTTGGCGAACAGGGTCTCGATGGCGCCGATGGGGGCGGTGGTGAACCAGTTGGGCGCGCGGGCGTGGCTGGCATGGCCGACGATGCGGGCCAAGGGCGTCAACCCCCGTCGCTCCGCCACGCTGGCGCGGGTCAGCACCAGGGCGGCGGCCCCGTCGCTGATGGAGGCGCTGCTGGCCGCCGTGACCGTGCCGTCCTTGCGGAACGGCGTCTTCAGGGTCGGGATCTTCTCCGGCTTGCCCTTCAGCGGCTGTTCATCGCGGGCGATGACGACATCGCCGCCCTTGCCCTTGACCGACACGCCCACCGTCTCGCCATCAAACCAGCCGCCTTCCACCGCGGCCTTGGCCCGGCGCAGGCTTTCGATGGCGTAGGCGTCCTGCATCTCGCGGGTGAACTGGTAATGGCTGGCCGTGTCCTCGGCGAAGGTGCCCATGGCGCGGCCCCGGTCATAGGCGTCCTCCAGCCCGTCCAGCGCCATATGGTCGTAGATGGTGGCGTGGCCGTAGCGATAGCCGCCCCGCGCCCGGTCCAGCAGGTAGGGGGCGTTGGACATGCTCTCCATGCCGCCGGCCAGCGCCACGTCGACGCTGCCCGCCACCAGCAGGTCGTGCGCCACCATGACGGCCTTCATGCCGCTACCGCACATCTTGTTCAGCGTGCTGCAGGGCACCGACTGGGGCAGGCCGGCGGCCAACGCCGCCTGGCGACCCGGCGCCTGGCCCTGGCCGGCCTGCAGCACGCAGCCCATCACCACCTCATCCACGGCGTCGGGCGCCAGACCGGCGCGCTCCACCGCCGCCTTCACGGCGGCGGCGCCCAGCTGGGCCGCGGGCAGGCTGGACAGGTCGCCCATCATGCCGCCCATGGCGGTGCGGGCGGCGCTGACGATGACAATCGGATCAGTGCTCATGGCTTGTCTCTCCCGTTTGATTGTGTGTGCCTTGGGCATCCGTCACCTGGGCGCGCCAAGCGCGACGGACGAAATCCAGCCCCTCCGGCTCGCCCAGCAGCCGGCAGGTCATGGTCTGGGCGAAGGCGATGCCCACCATCTGAAAGGCGAACAGGGTGCAATCCAGGTCCGGGCGGAAATGCCCCGCCGCCACCGCCATGCCGGCACCCTGCTGGATGAAGGCGCGCAGGCGGCGCTGGGCCGCCGCGATCTCATCCCGCAAAGGCCCCGGCCGGTCGTCCAATTCCAGGCTGGCCGCCTGGATGGGACAGCCACCGGGAAAGGGCGGCGACCGGTTCCACGCCCACCAGCCCTCGGCGAAGGCCTCCAGCCGCGGCAGGCCACGCGGCAGGTCCAGCACCGGCCGGATGACGTGGGCGGTAAAGGAGGCCTGGGCCTCCTGCAGCGCCGCGACCTGCAACTGTTCCTTGGAGCCGAAATGGGCGAACAGCCCGCTTTTCGACAGGCCGGTACGCTCCGCCAACAGGCCGATGGTCAGGCCCGACAGGCCATCCGTGCTCATGAGGCTCAAGGCCTCATCCAGGATGGCGGCGCGTGTGCGTACACCCTTGCTCATGGCGGCAGAAAATAAACGAACGATCGTGCTATTGTCAAGACGGCGGCAGAGGGCGCAAAGCGAAAGGCCCGCCCCGGATCGCTCCGGCACGGGCCTTTCTTAAAACCTTACGGGGACGACAGGAGACCTGCCCTATACCCCTTCCCCCGCCTCATGCATCTGGGCATCGACCACGGCCAAGGCCGACATGTTGACGATGCCGCGCACGGTGACCGAGGGGGTGAGGATGTGGGCCGGCTGGGCGGCACCCAGCAGCACCGGCCCCACCGGCTGCCCTTCACCCAAGGTCTTCAGCAGGTTGAAGGCGATGTTGGCCGCGTCGCGGCTGGGCATGATCAGCAGGTTGGCCGTGCCCTTCAGGCGGCTGTTGGGGAACACCCGCTGGCGGATGTCCTCGGAGATGGCGCTGTCGGCGTGCATCTCGCCCTCCACCTCCAGCGTCGGGCACTGCGCCTCGATCTTGGCCAGCGCCGCGCGCATGGTCAGGGCCGAGGCATCGCCATGGCTGCCGAAGTTGGAGTGGGACAACAGCGCCACCTTGGGCACGACGCCGAACCGCCGCACCTCTTCCGCCGCCAGCGCCGTCATGGCGGCGATCTGGTCCGCCGTCGGCTCCGGCGTGACATAGGCGTCGGCCAGGAAGAAGGTGCCCTTGGGCAGGATCAGCACCGACAGCGCCGCCGGGATCGTCGTCCCCGGCTTCAGGCCGATGACATCCAGGACATGCTTCAGATGCCAGTCATAGAGGCCGACGGTGCCGGCGATCATGGCGTCGGCGTCGCCCTTGCTGACCATCATCGAGCCGATGACGGTGGTGTTGTTGCGCACCACCTGGCGGGCGCGGTCGGGGCTGACGCCCCGGCGCTCCATGACCGCGTGATAGCTTTGCCAATAGTCGGCGTAGCGGGGATCGTTCTGCGGATCGACCAGTTCGACGTCGCGGTCCAACTGAAGGCGCAGGCCCAGCTTCTCGATGCGCCGTGCCACCACGTCACGCCGGCCGATGAGGATGGGCCGGGCCAGGCCATCATCCACGACGAACTGCACGGCGCGCAGCACCCGCTCCTCCTCGCCCTCGCAATAGACCAGGCGCTTGGGCGCCTGCTTGGCGCGGGAGAACACCGGCTTCATCAGCAGGCCGGAGCGGAACACGAACTGCGACAGCCGCTCGCGATAGGCGTCGAAATCGGTGATGGGCCGCGTGGCCACGCCGCTGTCCATGGCGGCCTTGGCGACGGCCGGCGCGATCTCCAGGATCAGGCGGGGATCGAACGGCTTGGGAATGATGTTGTCGGGGCCGAAGCCCGCCGACTGGTCGCCATAGGCCGCGGCCACCACGTCATGCTGTTCCGCCATGGCCAGGTTGGCGATGGCCTTCACCGCGGCGATCTTCATCGCCTCGTTGATCTGGGTGGCGCCCACATCCAGGGCGCCGCGGAAGATGAAGGGGAAGCAGAGGACGTTGTTGACCTGGTTGGGATAGTCGGAGCGGCCGGTGGCGATGATGGCGTCGGGCTGCGCCGCCCGCGCCTCCTCCGGCATGATCTCCGGCGTCGGGTTGGCCAGCGCCAGGATGACGGGTTGGCCCGCCATCTTCGACACCATGGGCTTGGTCAGCACGCGCGGGGCGGAAAGGCCCAGGAAGATGTCGGCCCCCTCGATGATGTCGTCCAGCGTGCGGGCGTTGGTCTTCTTGGCGTAGCGGGCCTTGCGCGGATCCATCAGCTCGGTGCGGCCGTCATAGACCACACCCTTGATGTCGCTGACCCAGATGTTGTCGACCGGCATGCCCATGTCGACCAGCAGGTCCAGGCAGGCCAGCGCCGCGGCACCGGCGCCGCTGGCCACCAGCTTGACCTCGTCGATCTTGCGGTTGCGCAGCTTCAGGGCATTGGTGATGGCGGCGGCGACGATGATGGCGGTGCCGTGCTGATCGTCATGGAAGACCGGGATCTTCATGCGCTCGCGCAGCTTGCTTTCCACGTAGAAGCATTCCGGCGCCTTGATGTCCTCAAGGTTGATACCGCCGAAAGTGGGCTCCAGCGCCGCGATGATGTCGACCAGCTTGTCGGGGTCCTTCTCATCGATCTCGATGTCGAAGACGTCGATGCCGGCGAACTTCTTGAACAGGACGCCCTTGCCCTCCATCACCGGCTTGGCCGCCAGGGGGCCGATGTCGCCCAGGCCCAGCACGGCGGTGCCATTGGTGATGACGGCGACCAGGTTGCCGCGCGAGGTCATCTGGCTGGCCTCCGCCGGGTCGGCCACGATCGCCTCGCAGGCGAAAGCCACGCCGGGGGAATAGGCCAAGGCCAGATCGCGCTGGGTCGCCAATGGCTTGGTCGCCTGGACGGCGATCTTACCCGGCGTCGGCAGCCGGTGATAATCAAGGGCGGCTTCGCGGAACTCGTCGGACATGGGGCCGGTCTCTTCTGCGGGGGACTGGAACGGCGAACGGCTTAAAGGCGCCAGCGTTCAGACCGCCGCCACAACCGTTCAGGTCTCTTCCTGCTTAGGCCCCAGCCCCCGGCGTTGTCCAGAGGCGATGGGCAATCAGGTGCCATTCGGCGCCGGCGCGCCAGGCAGCCATGCGTTTGGCCGGGCAAAACCCCCGCCCGGAAACGCGAAAGGCCGAACCAAACGGTCCGGCCTTTCAGGTGAATGGTGCGGTCAAGAAGACTCGAACTTCCACGGGTTGCCCCACAGCGACCTCAACGCTGCGCGTCTACCAATTCCGCCATGACCGCATCATGTCTGGAAATCATCGGCAAAGGCTTGCCAACGGGTGACCGGGGGAATAGCAAATCGCCGATCCCATAGCAAGCCCCCGTGTGGCCCCTTTGGGATCAGAGCACCATATAACGGTCGGGTCATGAGTTTGTTGAGACCCGAACCGCCTTCGCACGACAGGTAAGCCGCCGCCCATGTCCCAGAACCCACCGGATTCGTCCGCCGTCTTCGCCCGCGCGCCCGCTGACCCCGCCCCCGCTAAGCCCGCTGCCGGCGGCCCCGAGTGGCGGTTCAGCGACCAGCCCGTGCCCTATCCCGAGGCCGTGGCCGCCATGGAGGAGCGGGTGGCCGCCATCCGCGCCGGCCAAGCCCCGGAACTGGTGTGGCTGCTGGAGCATCCGCCGCTCTACACCGCCGGCACCAGCGCCAAGGACGAGGACCTGCTGGACCACGGCCGCTTCCCCGTGTTCCAGACCGGGCGCGGCGGCCAGTTCACCTATCACGGCCCCGGCCAGCGCGTGGCCTACGTCATGCTGGATCTGATGAAGCGGGGCCCCGACGTCCACGCCTATGTCACCAACCTGGAGGAGTGGATCATCCGCACGCTGGCCCTGTTCAACATCAAGGGGGAGCGGCGCTGCGGGCGGGTGGGCATCTGGGTCGACAAGCAGCCCTATGGCGGCCTGCCCGGCCAGGAGGACAAGATCGGCGCCATCGGCGTGCGGGTGCGCCGGGGCGTCACCTTCCACGGCATCTCCCTGAACGTCGACCCGGACCTCAGCCATTTCACCGGCATCGTCCCCTGCGGCATCACGCAATACGGCGTCACCTCCATGCATGCGCTGGGTCACCTGGCCAGCCTGCATGAGGTCGACGCGGCCTTGCGCGACGCCTGGGACGGCGTGTTCGAGGCCCCCGCCACCATGCCGCAGACCTGCGCCCGTTAGAGTGCTTCTCCCGTCGCGCGATCTGCTTGAGCCGCGTCAGCCCTTGGCCTTCAGCAGATCGCGGATTTCCTCCAACAGCACCTCCTGCCGGGGCGGGGCCGTCACGGCCTTGGTGCGGAAGCGGTTCACCTGCTTGACCAGCAGGAACACGGCGCCGGCGACGATGAAGAAGCGGATGACGACGTTGATGAAGACGCCGTAATTGATGGTGGCGACGCCGGCATCCTGCGCCGCCTTCAGGTTGGCGTAGTGCTCGCCATTCAGGGCGACGAAATAGCTGGAGAAGTCGATGCCCCCCATGACATAGCCGATGGGGGGCATGATCAGGTCATTGACCAAGGAATTGACGATGCCGGTGAAGGCGGCGCCGACGATGATACCCACCGCCAGGTCAACGACGCTGCCCCGGCTGATGAACGACTTGAATTCTTCCCACATGCGCTCAGACCCCTTTTTCGGCGCGCCCCGATTGACCGGGGCGCTTCATGGCTTGGTCGGCACAGTATGCAGGCTCGGACGCGGCAGGATCACTACCCACAGGATGTATATGGCCCGGCCGCCCCAACGGCCAAATGGCAAGGGCCGGTCCCGTCGCCGGGCCGGCCCTTTCCCATTTTCATCGTGTAGCCGCGCGATGGCGCCTCAGGGCAGGACGTACAGGCCGCGCTGGCCCTCCATCGGCTTGAACCGGTCGGTGATGCCGAGGACCGTTTCAGCGCCGCCCAGGTACAGCACGCCATCGGACGGCATCTGCTTGGCGATGGCTTCCAGCACCTTGGTCTTGGTCGGCTGGTCGAAATAGATCAGGACGTTACGGCAGAACACCACATCGAACTGGCCCAGCGGCGACAGGTCGGTCAGCAGGTTGTATTCGCGGAAACTGGCCATCTGCCGGATCTGCGACGACAATTGCCACTTGTCGCCCGTCTGCTTGAAATACTTGACCAGCAAGGTGATGGGCAGGCCGCGCTGCACCTCGAACTGGGTGTAGATGCCGGCGCGCGACTTCTCCACCATTTCCGAAGACAGGTCGGTGCCGACGATCTCGATGCGCCAGCCGGCCAGCCGGCTGCTCTCTTCCGCCAGCATCATGGCCAACGAATAGGCCTCCTGCCCGCTGGAACAGGCGGCCGACCAGATGCGGATGGACTTCTTGGCCGCGCGGCTTTCCAGCAAGGCGGGCAGGACCACCTGCTTGAACTGGTCGAACGGCTTCTGGTCACGGAAGAAGGACGACTCGTTGGTCGTCATCGCCTCCGTGATGTCCTTCAGCAGGTTTTCGTCCTTGCGGGTGCGGACCGTGGTCGCCAGCTCATCCAGCGTCTTCAGGTTCCATTTGCGGGCCACCGGCATGAGGCGCGATTCCAGCAGGTAGGCCTTGTCCTTGGTCAGGACCAGGCCCGAACGCTGCCTCAGCATCGTGCAGAACATGTCGAAGTCTTCGACCTTCATGCCGCTGTCCTCAATGCGATCTTGCGGATAAACGGACCGATCTCCTTCAAGGGTAGGATGGAACTGCACAAGCCCGCCGTCGCGACGGCACCCGGCATGCCCCAAACCACGCTGCTAGCCTCGTCCTGACCAACAACCATCCCCCCGGCCTGGACCACGTGGTCGCAGCCACCGCGACCGTCATGCCCCATGCCGGTGAGGATGACCGCCAACACCTTACGCCCATAAATCTTAACAATACTGCGCAACATGGGATCGACCGCCGGCCGACAGAAATTTTCCGGCGGGTCCTTGGTCAGTTGCACGGTGGGCACGCCGTTGCGCGGCACCAACAGGAAGTGGTTGTCGCCGGGTGCCACGTAGGCACGGCCGCCGACGATGGGCTCCCCGTCCTTCGCCTCAGCGCACTCGATCCCGCATTGGCGGGAAATATGCTCGGCCAGGATGGTGGTGAATGTCGCCGGCATGTGCTGGGTGATGACGATGGGCTGCTGCAACCCGCCGCGGAAATTGGACATCACCTCGAACAGCGCCTGGGGCCCACCGGTGGAGCTGCCGATGGCGATGATATCCGGTCGGATATCGGGCGCCGGACGCAGGGTGACCGGACCCGTCTCATACAAACGGACCCGTGCGGGCGCCACCGCCCCCGCAGCGGCGGCCGGTGTCGGGGCCGCAGCTGGGCGCGGGGCCACCGGCCGGGCCGGCGTTCCCTTGGACGGGTCCGCCCGGCGCGCGGCCTCGCCAAAGGCGCGGACCTTGCCCACCAGTTCGGCCTTGAAGCTGTCGGCGCCCGTGAGCTCCCGTGTCGAGGACGGCTTGGTCACATAGTCGGAGGCGCCGGCGCGCAACGCCCGCAGCGAGATGTCGGCGTTTTTGGCCGTCAACGTCGAGGCCATGATGATCTTGACGTTGGGGTCGGCGGCGATCAGCTGGGGCAGCGCCGTCAACCCGTCCATCACCGGCATCTCGATGTCCAGGACGATGACATCCAGGGTCTGGCGCCGCAGCGTGTTGACCGCCATCTGACCGTTGGCGACCGACGCCACGACACGGATGTCGTTGTCACTTTCCAGGGTGCGGGTCAACAGGCCACGGATGACAGCCGAATCGTCCACCACCATAACCCGGTACGGCTCTGTCGTTGCGGCCGCCGGGGGCGCGGCCTGGGATCGTCCGGGGATGTCATTCATGATCTTATGGTTCCCGGGCGTCAGAGAAGCCCGACCTGCTGGAACTTGGTTTGGATGATCTCGCTGTCGAAGGGCTTCATGATGTACTCATTGGCCCCCGCCGACAGCGCCTCCTGAATGTGGGCCAGATCGTTTTCGGTGGTGCAGAACACCACCTTGGGCGACTGGCCCCCCGACATCTTGCGCAGACGACGCAGGAATTCGATGCCGGTCATGACCGGCATGTTCCAATCCAGCAGGATGGCGTCCGGCATGGACACCGCGCACAGGTCCATCGCCTGCTTGCCATCCTCGGCTTCTGAACAGACGAAGTTCAGCTCTTCCAGGATTTTGCGAGCGACCTTGCGCACGACGCGGCTGTCATCGACGACCAGGCAGGACTTCATGCAAAGAACCTCGGTTGCTAAGCGCTCGAAAGCACCAGTGGTTGAGCCCAGGCTCAGGCGGCTTCGGTATTAGCGAAATTCAACAACCGCGACACGTCAAGCACAACGAGAAGATTTTCCCGAAGACGATAAATACCCGTGGACACCTCGCGCCAACGCGCATCCATGGTCGCCGGCTGACGCTCGAAGTCGTCGGACGTGAGGCTCAGCACCTCACCGACGCTGTCGACCATCAGGGAGTATAGCTCACCCTTATGGTCCACGACGATGCTCATGCCGGGCTTATCCTTGTCGCGAAGGGGCAAGCCCAGACGCAGGCGCACGTCGATGGCGGTGACGATGCGGCCGCGCAGGTTCAGCGAGCCGGCGACCTCTGGCGGGGCCAGCGGAATGCGGGTGATGCGCTGCGGCCCCAGCACGTCCTGGACCTGCAGGACGGGGATGCCGAACACCTGCTCGGCGATGGTCATGGTGACGAAGTCTTCGTTCTTGACGACCGCGACTTCAGTGCCAGCGGTGCGCTTGGCAGGCAGGTTCGTACTCATGCGGCACCTTTGGTCTCGGAGATGGTCTGCTGAAGGGTGAAGAGCAGCGCGTCACGGTCGAACTTCGCCACATAGTCGGTGAAGCCGGCCTGGCGGCCGCGGTCAAGATCACGCGGCGTGGCATGGCTGGACAGGGCCACCAGCGGCACATTCTGCCACCGGCTGTTGCCGCGAACGGCCTGCGCGAACTCCAGCCCGCTCATGCCGGGCATCTCGATGTCGCTGACGATGACATCGAAGTTCTCGCCGGATTCGCAGAGGCCCAGGGCCTCGTCCGCGCTCTGCACCGCCGTGACGTCATAACCCGACACGGTCAGCAGCGGGGTCAGCAGGTTGCGGAAGAAGGGGCTGTCGTCGACCAGCAACACCTTGTGCAGGCGCTCGTCCTCGAAACGGTCGGTGGCGTTGCCGAACCAGTCGCGGAAGGCCTGGGTCAGGTAGAAGCCCGCGTCGATGACGTCGGTCGCCTTGTCGGCGATGATGGCGCTGCCCATGAAGCCGGCGCGTTCCGTGCCCAGCTCCACCTGCAGGCGATCCTCGACGATGTCGATGATCTCGTCCACCACCAGGCCCATGGAGCGGTCGCCGTCGGCGAACACCAGGACCGGCTGGCGCTTGTCGCGCTGGACCTTCCAGTTGGGGTCGATCGGCACCAGCGGCATCAGCTTGCCGCGGTACTGAACCACGGGCTGGCCGTTGGACGCCTCGACCTGGTTGAGGTCGACGTCCTCCAGGCGGGCCACCAGCGACAGCGGCACGGCCTTGGGGGCGCCTTCGCCGGCGCGGAACAGCAGCAGGGCCATGCGGTCGTCCTGGCGGGTGGCCTGTTTGGTCTCCGCCGCCGCGGCGGCGGTGTCGTGGACCGCCATTTCGCCGGAGAAGGACGCGATCCCGTTGGGATCCAGGATCATGATGACCGAGCCGTCACCCAGGATGGTGTTGCCCGAGAACAGCTCGATATGGCGCAGGATGGGCGCCACCGGCTTCACCACGATTTCCTCGGTGTCGAAGACGCGGTCGACGATGATGCCGAAGGTGTAGTTGCCGACCTGGGCCACCACGATGAAGGTCTCGCGGTTGTACTGGTCGCCGTCGCCCAGCTTCAGCAGCCGTTCCAGGCTGACCAGCGGCAGCAGGCGGTTGCGCAGACGCAGCACCGGGGTGCCGTTGATCCGCTCGATCTTGTGCTCGCTGTCCTGGGCGGCGCGCACCAGCTCGATCACGCTGATCTGCGGGATGGCGAAGCGCTCGCCGCCGCATTCCACCACCAGGGCCGAAACGATGGCCAGGGTCAGCGGGATCTTGATGGTGAAGGTGGTGCCGCGGCCTTCGATGGACTTCAGCTCGATCGTGCCGCCGATCTTCTCGATGTTGGTCTTGACCACGTCCATGCCGACGCCACGGCCCGAAACGCTGGTGACCTTGGCGGCGGTGGAGAAGCCGGCCTTGAAGATGAACTGCTGGATCTGCTGATCCGACATGCTGGCCAGTTCGGCCTCGGTGGCCAGGCCGTTCTGCAGGATCTTGCGCTTGATGGCCTCGATCGCCAGGCCTTTGCCGTCGTCGGCGATCTCGATGATGATGTGGCCGCCTTCATGGAAGGCGTTCAGGGTGATGCGGCCGGTTTCGGACTTGCCCTTGGCGGCGCGGTCCGCCGGCATCTCCAGCCCATGGTCGGCGGAGTTGCGGACCATGTGGGTCAGCGGGTCCTTGATCAGCTCCAGCACCTGACGGTCCAGTTCCGTCTCGGCGCCCAGCATCTGCAGGTCGATCTTCTTGTGCAGTTCGTGCGCCAGGTCGCGCACCAGGCGCGGCAGCTTGGCCCAAGCGTTGCCGATGGGCTGCATGCGCGTCTTCATGACGCCTTCCTGCAACTCCGACGTCACGTGGTTCAGGCGCTGCAACGGAACCGCGAACTCGCTTTCCTTCTGGCTGCGCAGGATCTGCAGCAGCTGGTTGCGGGTCAGCACCAGCTCGGAAACCATGGTCATCAGGTTTTCGAGCAGGTCGACGTTCACGCGAATGGTCTGGTTGGCCAGCGACGACTCGCCATCGCCAGCGGAAGGCGGGGGCGGCGGAGGGGCCTGGGCAGCGGCGGGCGCGGGCGCCGGGGCCGGCGGAGCGGCCTCCGCCACGGGAGCCACCTCACGGGTGGTGCTGGCGGCCGGCACCGACGACGCCGAGGCGACGGGCGCGGGCGGCGGCGGGGCCACGGGTTCCGGCGGCGGGGGAGGCGGCGGCGGAGCGGCGGCGACCGGGGCAGCCGCAACGGGCGCCTCCCGGCCTTCAGCCAGCGCGTTCAGACGGTTGATCAGGTCCTCATCGTTGCCGGCGGGCTCCGCCTCGGTCTTTTCCAGGACCAGCAGGATGGACTTGATGGCGTCCAGGGATTCCAGAATCAGCGTGACCGCGTAGGGGCTGACGTTCAGCTCGCCGTCGCGGAAGCGGCCCAGCACGTTCTCCGACGCATGGGCCACGGCCTCAAGCCGGGGCAGGCCCAGGAAGCCGCAGGTGCCCTTAATGGTATGAACCAGCCGAAAGATGTTGCTCAGCAGGCTGGGGTCATTCGGGTTCTGCTCAAGCCGCACCAACTCGACGTCCAAGACCGCGATGTTTTCATTGGTCTCGGTCAAAAATTCGCTAAGCAGATCATCCATGGTCCACGTCCCGTTGCCATGCGCGTATCGAAGCCGTCCCGGCGGGCAGCCCCGTAGGAATAAGGCGTAAGCCCCTGCCCCCGCCTCTCATCAAGGCCACCCGACCGAACCCCGTCCGGTCACGATGGCCTCCTGATGGTGACAGGAGGAGCCACTCCCTGCACCCCTCTTTGCCAGAAAGACGATTAAGAACACGTTACTCCTGCGAGATTGATGGCGTGCCCTGGACGACATGACAAGCGATAAACGCGTTAAGCCCGGCGTTCCCCGCGAAAGATGCCGAAAGGCCCGTCAGGCCCCCCGGCGCTCCAGCCAGAAACGCAATGCTTCCGCACCCTTGGCCTCGGTGGCGATACGCCAGCCGCACTGTTCGGCGAACCTGCCGGTGACGTAGGCCTGCACGCTGCGCGGCGTCAGATCGGCCTGCGCCACCGCCCCGTCCAGCGCCCCCCGGACCTCGTTCCGCAGGTTGATCGTGGGCCCTTCCGCCGTGACCGCCAAGGCCACACCCGCCCCCGCCGCGATGGCGACGACGCCGCCGTGGGGCAGGGCCTCCTCCGCCAAAAGCCCCAGATTCAGCGCCAGTTTCAGCACGCCGTTGTCAGGCTTGGGCATGACGTCGGCCGGCCAGTCGAGGCGCACGCGCCCCCCCCGGAACCAGGCGCCCAGCACCGTCCGCGCCTCGGGCGCGGTGAAGGCGCCGCTGTTGCCGGCGGAGCCATAGGCCAGGCGGAACAGGCGCAGGCGGCGGGCGGCCTGGTCCGCGCTGTCGGCGATCAGCGACATGGCCTCATCGGCCATGGACTTCCCCATTTCCTCAATAAGTTCAACGCCGTTGGCGATCGCACCCACCGGACTGATCAGATCGTGGCAGAGACGGGAGCACAGCAGCTCCACAACGTGCAGTTCCAGGGAGACCGTCATTGTTGGGGCCTTGTCTTGCCGGCGCGGCGGTTCATAGTGGGGGGGGGACAGCATAGTGGACGTCCGCCCCGATGACAGGGGTTTAGCGAAGCAGGCGGCCCAGAACAAACGGATAAGGGCAAAAGGATAGGTGAGGTTTTTTTCCGCGTCCGGCAGCCCGATTCCACCCCTAGCCCAAGGATATACACCCCATGGCCTGCCCCACCCCCGAATCAGGGGGCGTCGCCGCCCTGCTGACCCCCGGCACCTACGTGATCCATCCGGGCCAGCCCGATTGGGGCCTGGGCCAGGTGCAATCCGCCGTGGGCGCGCGCGTCACCGTCAACTTCCCCCATGCCGGCAAGCAGCTGATCGACGCCAGCGTCGTGCCCCTGCGCGCGGTGGAGCCGGAAGACTGGATGCCCTGACCGGCGGACGGCGGGAACCCTGAGCCCATCAGCCGCCCCACCCGCCAGCCGACCAGGAAGGCGCGCCCCTCCCTGGGGGCTTTATTGCGATGGTCCCCACACCATATTTGCCCTACATGAAGAGGGGGATGGTTGGCCGGCCCGATCGGCCAGTCGCCCCGGCCTATCGATGAGGACGGTTGAGAGATGGCGGACGGCGCCCTGACTTCCCTGGCGAACAGCGCCCCCCTGCCGCTGGTCGACCCCTATGGCCGCTCCATCCGCTATCTGCGCGTCTCGGTCACCGACCGTTGCGACTTCCGCTGCGTCTACTGCATGGCGGAGGACATGACCTTCCTGCCGAAGGCGCAGGTGCTGACGCTGGAAGAGTTGGAGCGGTTGTGCGGCGCCTTCATCCAGACGGGCGTGCGCAAGCTGCGCCTGACCGGGGGCGAGCCGCTGGTCCGTCGGGGCATCATGGATTTGATCCGCCGCCTGGGCCGCCACCTGGACACGGGCGCGCTGGATGAGCTGACGCTGACCACCAACGGCAGCCAGCTGACCAAGTACGCCGCCGAGTTGCACGCCGCCGGCGTGCGCCGGGTGAACGTCAGCCTGGACACCCTCGACCCCGACCGTTTCCAGGCCATCACCCGCCGGGGCGAACTGGCGTCGGTGCTGGATGGCATCGCGGCGGCCAAGGCGGCGGGCCTGCAGGTCAAGATCAACTGCGTTGCCCTGCGCGGCGTCAACGACGGCGAGGTGCACGACCTGGTCGCCTGGTGCGGACGCGACGGGCACGACCTGACCTTCATCGAGGTCATGCCCCTGGGCGACATGGACGAGGGCGGCCAGGGCGGTTCCGTCCGCGCCGACCAGTACTGGCCCCTGTCCATGCTGCGGGCGGAACTGGCCAAGCGCTGGACGCTGACCGACCTGCCCATCAGCACGGGCGGCCCGGCCCGCTATGCCCGGGTGGGGGAAACGGGGGGCCGCGTCGGCTTCATCACCCCCATGACCCATAATTTCTGCGAGAGCTGCAACCGGGTCCGCCTGACCTGCACCGGCATGCTGTACATGTGCCTGGGCCAGGACGACGCCGCCGACCTGCGCGCCGTCCTGCGCGGCGCGCCGGACGATGACGCGGCCCTGTTGGCCGCGATCAAGGAGGCGATCGCGCGCAAGCCCAAGGGCCACGACTTCATCATCGACCGCCGGCGCAAGGCTCCGGCCGTCGCCCGGCACATGAGCGTCACCGGCGGCTGATTCCGGCGACCATTCCGACACCGGTTTCCCCTGCCCGGCATTCCTTTGCCTGGACCAATCCGTTAAGGTGGCCATCCATTCCGGTTAACGGGACTGGCCAGCCGGCCACCCGCGCCCTGGCCCAAGATGAAAGCGCCATGCTCGATCAATCCAAGCGGCCCCCCCCCCGGATCCCGGCGGAAACGGCGAGCCCGGCTTCTGCCGTGGGGGATGCGGCACCCCGGTGTGACACGCCACCCCTGCCCGCCAAGCCGGCCTTCTGTATCGTCGCCGCCGAGACACCGGAGGCGGAGACCGCGCGCCAAACCCTGTCGGACCGCTACCGCGCCGTCCAGGCGGAAGACGCGGACGTCATCGTCGCGCTGGGCGGCGATGGCTTCCTGCTGGAAACGCTGCACCGCTATCTGCCGCTGTGCAAACCGGTCTACGGCATGAATCGCGGCTCCGTCGGCTTTCTGCTGAACACCTTCAGCCCGCGTGGCCTGACCGACCGCGTGCGGCGGGCACAGCGGGTGGCGCTGAACCCGCTGCGCATGGTGGCCGTCAACGCCCAGGGCCGGCACGAGGCGCTGGCCTTCAACGAGGTGTCGCTGCTGCGTGAGACCCGCCAGGCCGCCAAGCTGCGCATCAGCGTGGACGGGGTGGAGCGCCTGTCGGAACTGGCCTGCGACGGGGCGCTGGTGTCCACCCCCGCCGGCAGCACCGCCTACAACCTGTCGGCCCATGGCCCCATCGTGCCCCTGGGCGCCGGCATCCTGGCGCTGACCCCCATCAGCGCCTTCCGTCCCCGGCGCTGGCGCGGCGCCCTGCTGCCCCATACCGCCAAGCTGCAGTTCGACATCCTGGAAGGCGCCAAGCGCCCGGTCAGTGCTGTCGCCGACTTCACTGAAATCCGCGACGTGGCGCGGGTGGAAGTCAGTGAGGACCGCACCATCGCCAGCATCCTGCTGTTCGATCCGGAGATGAACCTGGAGGAGCGGATCCTGAAGGAGCAGTTCACGCCTTAAACGGGCGCCTCAGACGCCTGCAGGCCCGGCCCCGCTGAAAATGGCTACTCCGCCGCCAGGCGCCGATCGCCCACGCGCGCCAGCGCGAAGGCGTGGATGGCGCGCATCAGGCTGTCCAGGTCGTGGGACAGGCGCCAGTAGCCGTCGTGGCGTTCCAGGGTTTCCTCATCCATGTACAGGCGGCGGTCGATTTCCAGCTGCAGGCTGTGGCGGCCGCGGGTGGGGGCGCCGTAGCGGCGCACCAACTCCACCCCCTTGTAGGGATCATTGTGGCGGACGCGATAGCCCATGGCCCGCAGCGTCGCCGCCACGAAGCGGCTGAAGGACGGGTCGCAGCAGACGCCATCGCGGTCGCCCAGCACGAAGTCGGCCCCGGCATCGCCCGTGCCCAAGGTGGGCATCGAGTGGCAATTGATATGCCAGACCTGGCCGAAGCGGGCATGCAAGCCGTCCAGCGCCGCCTTGAGCTGGGCGTGGTAGGGGCGCCAATAACGCTCGATCCGCCCCTGCACCTCACGCGCCGTCAGCTTGGCCGCGTACAGCGCCTCGCCCGGACGGCTGACCGTGCGCACCAGGCCCATGCCGTGACGGCTTTTCTCCGACGGGTTCAGGGGGCCCGGCCAGGCGTCGGCCAGGCAGGCGGGGTCGATATCGTCCTCCGCCCGGTTGACGTCGATATAGCTGCGCGGGAACAGGGCCTGCAGCAGCGTGGCGCCCAGGGCCGGCGCGCCGGCGAACAGTTCATCGACATGCGCGTCTTCGGACTGGCGCAACAGCATCAGCGGGCAGCGGGGCGTGAAGCCCAGGGGATAGGCTGAGCCACTGTGGGGCGAGTCATAGACGACCGGGACGGGCGTGCCTTCGGGGTCGTGGCGCACCAGAACGTCATCTATGGTGAATTTCATACAACCCTCACAACCACCAGCGGCGCCCGGGCGAAACCCAGGCGCCCTGGAGCGGATCAGGCGCAAGCGAAATCGCCTTCGCGTATGGAACCGCTCCCGGACAGACTCAGCAAGAGCCGGCTGCGCGTCCGATTAGCCGCAGCCGGCCATGGGAGTTTACCATAGCGTAGGCCGAGGCATCGCGTCCCTTTCCATGACGCTTCGGACCCGGCACTATTATCAATATGGCGCAATGCGCAGCCCGATAGGACACGGCAGTCATGGTTCCAACAAACGCAAGGGGTCGGCCGGTCCCCGCCGACCGCCGCGGGGATGGCCGCTGATGTGGGACCGGCCTGGCCTGTCCGGGTCCGGGACGCCTCTCGCCATGCCCGACCTGCGCGCGCACCGGGCCGGCAACATGGGCGTCCCCCATGTCTGGCGGTTCGAGGCCAAGATCGAAGGCCCCCATGTGGCCGTGGTCGCGCTGATGCACGGCAATGAGCCCTGCGGCGCCGTCGCCCTGGACCGGCTGCTGCGCCGGGGGCTACGGCCGGCCCGGGGCACCTGGACGCTGGCGTTCGCCAATCCCGACGCCGCCCTGGGCGGCCGCCTGTTCGGCCCCGCCGGTCCGCCGGTCCGCTATCTGGACCGGGACATGAACCGTCTCTGGGCGGGGGCTCGGGCTGATGGGGCGCCCGGCACCTCATCCGCGATCTTTCCCCAGGGGCGCGAACAGGCCCGCGTCGCGGCCTTGGCCCCCCTGGTCCTGACGGCCGACCTGCTGCTGGATCTGCATTCCATGCAGGTCCCCTCCCCGGCCCTGACCCTGTGCGGACGGTCCCCCCGGGCGCGGGACCTGGCGGTGCGCCTGGCCGATCCCGGCTGGGTGGTGGCGGACGACGGCCATGCCGACGGCATGCGTCTGATCGACCATCCCCGCTTCTCCGCCATCAACGGCACCGGCACCGCCATCCTGATGGAATGCGGCCAGCACACGGTCCAGACCGCCGGCACCCAAGCCTGGCGCGGGCTGATCCGCTTCCTGGCGCTCTCGGAGACCCTGGATGCCGCCACCGCCCGCACCCTGCTGGCGGAGATCAACGCCCCCGTCACGCCCCCGGCCGCGCCGGTGGTGGTGGACGTGACCCATCTCATCCAGGCGGAAACGGATGAGTTCACCTTCGTGCGGCCGTTCCAGGGACTGGAGAGGGTCGCCAGCGCCGGCACCCTGCTGGCGCTGGACGGCAAGCGCGCCATCGAGACGCCCTACGACGATTGCGTGCTGGTGATGCCCACGCGCGCGCCACGACGGGGACAGACCACCGTACGGCTGGGACGCATCGGGTGATGGCGCTGCCGGCCGCATCGCGCGGCCACGGACAGCCTCAGCTCATGAACTGCGCGCGGTTCAGCAGGTCATAGAAATTGCGCAGGACCGCCGCCTTCTCCGCCTCGGTGGTCAGCCCCTCGACAAACTTGATGTCGAAATTGGGCTGGCGCAGATGGCTGATGATCTGGTCGCGCACGATGCGCCGCGCCTTCGGACTGGCCAGCACCTCGGCCGCCGCGAACTGGACCAGGCGGGTGGCGCGCACCCGCAGCGTGGCGACGGGATCGTCCAACCGCTCGATCACCCGGCCGTCCACGATATAGGCGGCGACCAGATCATCCAGCCGGCTGCCCAGCCGGTCGCCCAGGTCGTCCGGCAACGCCGGGCCTTCCGTCAGCAAGCGGTAGAGGGCGGCGCTGGCCTCCATCTTCGGCTTCAGCGGCAGGGCGCGGTCCACCAGGTCGTTCAGGTTGTCGGCGCGGTTGGCGATTTCCATGGACTGGGCGGCGATGGCGGCGGCGTCCTTGGCGCCCACATCCGAGCGGGCCAGGCTGGCAAGATAGACCAGCCGTTCCGCCCCGGTGGGCAGCAGTTGCAGCACCGCGTCCAGCGCCAGACGACGCCCCTCCGCCCCGCCCTGCTCGACAAAGCGGTGGTAGCCCATCAGCACGGCCTCGGCCATGCCGGGGCCGCCCAACAGGCCATCGGGCCGCATCAGCCGGTTCACCAAGGCGCGGTATTTGCCGATTTGCTGCGGCACCTCGCCATGTGACAGGCGCTGGGTGCCCCGTACCTGGCGGCGCAGAAAGTCCAGCAACACGGCGCGCGTCTCATTCCCATGGGGGCCCGCCACCCAACGGCTGATGGCCGCCGTGCAGGGGGGCGACATCTCGGCCGGCTGCGGCTCGAAGGCTCCGCCCACCAGGTCGATCATGCGGTTCAGCGCCGTGACCAGATCCGGCTGGCGGCCCAGCATGTCGCGCACCATGTCCGGCGCGCCCAGCACATCGGCCAGCAGTTGATCGAGCAAAGCCGCATCGTCCGCCGGCAGGGTGTCATCAGACGCCAGATCCATCAACCATTCGGCCTTGCCCAGCAAGCCCCGGATGTTCACCAGATCACGGCAGACGATGACCTTGCCCAGGTAGGCCGCCTCTTCCGCCGCCGTCTCCGGACTGGCTTGGGCGGTGGCGGCCGTGATCTCATCCACCTGGCGCATGGTGGCGGCGAAGCCGATTTCCTTGGGATAGGGCAGCACGCGGTTGGCCACCGCCCGTTCGGCGCGTTGGCGCAATTCCTCCAGCACCGCCAGGATGACATCGCGCCGGGCGCGGCTGTCCTCCCCCGTCTCCTTGCTTTGCAGGGAGGCGATGCGGGTGACGGCGTTGGGGACCAGCGCCTCGAAATTCAGGACGCGCTTGGCCTCGTTGGCGTTGTGCAGCAGTTCGGACGCGGTGACGCCCTTTTCATCCAGATACTGGCGCAGCACGCGGGAGATCAGCACCCGGCTGTCAAACGACAGGAATTCCCGCTGCACCCGGCAATAGTGCGCCTCTTCCACCGGGACGGGCGCGATGGCCCGCTTCGGCTCCTGCCGGTATTCGGTGTAAATGATGGTGTCGACGGTCTCGCCCCCACGGCCGGGCCGAGCGAATTCCCGGATGATACGCACACCGGGGCGGGTGGGCAGGATGCGCGCCGCCAGGGCGCGGGCGTCCTCCTCCTTGCGGCAGACCTGTTCGGTCAGCCAGTGATCGTCCTTAAGGTACTGCACCTCAAAGGAAAGGCCGCGCGGCTCGCTCAATCGCGGCGGCGGCTCTTTGCCAGCCCTGTCCTTTAGCAATCCCAAGACCATCATCCGCCCCAACCGGCAATAGCACCCGCTGGGCGGGGAAGCCCATCCCCGCCCGCGAAGGCCAATAACCCGGCCTGCCGGCAGCCCCGCCGCTAAGCCGAACGCACCACCGATGTATGGATGCTGACCAAAGGGTGACGCCACGCAATCAGCTAGTCAACCGAATGATGTATATCGCCTGGATGAGACTTTCGCTTTTTCATCCATTTGAACAGGAAGTTAACGGTCTGGGCGCCCCTTGGTCCAGGTAGGGTTTGCGGAGAACAGCGGCACCGTGGAAATGGCCATCTTGGCGGACGCGTCCTTCACCTGCCGGCTGTAGACTACGTAGATCAGCGTGTCGTTGGCGCGATCATAGATTCGCCGCACGGCGATGGATTTGAAGATCAGGCTTTTACGTTCGGAGAAGACCTCCTCCCCATGGCGGGAGGTGTCGATCTTGCCGATGACGATGGGGCCGGTCTGACGGCAGGCGATCGAGGTGTTGGATGGATCCTCGAACCAGTTGCCCTTGCGCAGCCGGTCGATGACGCTGCGCGAAAAGCTGACGATGTGGCAGGTCACGCCCTGGATGTCGGGATCGGGCACGGCCTCCACCGACAGCTCATTGCCCGTCCAGTCATTGCTGAACGACCCCACCTCATCGGCACGGGCCGCACCGGACGCCAGTCCGGCCGCGATGAGACAGGCGGCGAGCAGCAGCCCCCTCAATTGGTCAGGTCTTCCATGGTCTGGCGCACGATCTGAACGATCTGTCCGCCGCGGCCGGACACGTCGAAACCCGCGGCGCCGCTGATGACCGACAACTCGATCTCCGTCGTGGGGGCATAGCGGGCGATTTCCGCCACCACCACGTTGGACAGGATCTCCTCCTTATCCACGCCCAGGGACTTGGCGACCTCAGTCCGCCAGCCGTTGATGGCGGATATGATGGCCGATTCGATCTGGGCGGTTTCTTCCTTGCGGCGCAGGTCGCGGTACTGCACCAGCACACGCCAGGCCCCTTCGGCATAGGCGGTGTCGATGCGTGAGACCTCCACCGTGCGCAGGAATGAGGCCAGGCGGGTCTCATCCTCCTCATGCGAGGCGTCGCGGATGGAGAAAGTGCGGATTTCCAAGTTCATGCGCAATCCCGGTCAGAGATGCCCGGATGGTCCGGCCGGCGGCGAGCGCGGCAGATCCTCGTCCGTGGATAAGCCCCAATATAACCGAGCCCGGAGCGCTTGACAGGGGGGCACGACCCTAGTCACGACGGTTTTTCGGGATGGGCCTGCCGATTTTCGCCTCGCGCGGGTCCCCGGATTTCACTATCACCTGCCGATGGTTTCCCAACCGACGCGAGGTGCCATTCCATCCGGCATCTGCCGGGGAACAGGTTCCTTCGCCCACCCTTTCGCCGCCAAAAGGAAATCGACCCATGCCCACCATCCACGTTATCGATGCCGATGGCGCGGAGCACATCATCGACGGGGATGTGAAAGCGTCCCTGATGGAAAACCTGTGCGATCACGACCTGCCGCTGGACGCCGACTGCGGCGGTTCCTGCGCCTGCGCCACATGCCACGTCTGGCTGGATCCCGACTGGGCCGCCCGCCTGCCCCAGCCCGGCCTGGATGAACTGGCGCTGCTGGAGGAGGAGCCCACCTATCAGCCGGGCCGGTCCCGCCTGTCCTGCCAGGTGGACTTCAAGGCGGACCTGGATGGCCTGCGCGTGACCCTGCTGCCCCGCCGCTGAACATCCCGGCGCCGCTTGAGCATCCGCCGTCCCCCCGGGGAGGGCAGTGCCCCCCTTTGGGGGCCCAGTGGGGCCAAATGGGGCAACGAAAAAGGCGCCGGCGGTTCCCCGTCGGCGCCCTTCCACTATCTGCTGGCTGATGCCGGCTCAGGCCTTGGTGGCCAGCACCCGCTCAGACGCCAGTTCCGCCAGGATGTTCCAGCGGGACAGCGAGATGAAGTGGGCGTAGACCAGGCCCAGATAGCCGCGCTTGCGCCAATCCAGGAACACGTCGTCGGGCAGCTCGTTGAACTTCTTCTCATCGATGATGGTGAAGCCGGTCAAGGTCATGCGGCTGTTGTCGTGCGACAGCGTCAGGTCCAGGCGCTGCTCGGTCAGCATCCCGCGGTCGAACAGCTCCTTGCAGAAGGCGCTGGTCGCGACGGCGGACTGGTTGAAGGTCGCGCAGAAGTTCAGGGCGTCGTTGCCGGCGGGGCCGGCCTTCTCACCCTCGAACAGCGGGACGTCGCCATCGGGACCCACCAGGTTGGTGTCCTCTTCCAGGCACAGCACCAACCGCTCGCGGTCCGGGGTTTCCATCATCAGGAAGGGATAGCGGCGGACATAGGCCGGAATCGGCGTGTTCTTGCGCCAGTTGCCTTCGGCGTCCACGAACAGGTTCTCATCCGGGCGCACGCCCGTCAGCACCACGGCGGCCGGGTTGTTGCCAATGGTGAAGACGATCGGATAGTGGCCGTTCAGCGAGATGAACTCTTCACCGACAATCGGAATGGCGTTGGCATTGGCGGCATAGGAGAACGTACGCTGCTGCTTCAGCTTCCAATCCCGGTGACGGCTGAGATCAACGGGAACGGGCTCCCGGTAGAAGGGGGGCATCTGGCCGGCATCTTTGGCGGCGGCGGCGTCGGTCATGGCAAAAGGTCCTGGTGTTACCGGTTAAATTACCACTGGTCGGGAATTGGACCCTGAAGCGCGCGCCCTCTCCCCCGACAGGATGGGCTAGGGAGTGCCGGAATTGTATGCGCAAGTCAACAGCGCCGCGACCCAGCCATGATCAGGGCGCGTGACAGATTGTGACGCCGGGGCGTCACGCCCGGTCATCGGGTGCGGACGGTGGATTTGCGCTTGGCCACAACCACCTCCTGCTCCCCCAGCCAAATGACCAGGGTGGCGGCGCCGGAAATGACCTGCAGCACCTTCTCCGCCTTGGCCGGCAGACGGATCTTCCGCGCCATGCAGTAGTTGACCAGGGCCGCCGCCACTTCCATCTCGGCGAAGCTGGCCTCGTGCATCTTGCCGTAGTCGTCCTCGATCGGCAGTTGGACGATGATGGGCGGCCCCTCGACGATGATCGGATCCTTGACCGTGCCCACGGGCAGCGGGCGGTTGAGCCGGCCCGTGAACTCCACGATCGCCGTCATCAGCTCCCGCTCGGTGAAGCTGATCGCGCGCAGCTCCTGCATGCCCCGTCCCCTCGACTACGCCGCCCGCCTGGCGGTCGGGCGCATCATATAGGCCGGGCCAAGGCCAAGTCACCCCACCGTAAGGATCATGCCGCACGCATTCACAACGAATAGGGCCAGCGGCATGAGGTTTTGACTCATGCCGCTGTAGCCCGCGACTGCGGGCGCCGGAGATTTGCGGGGAGCTGAAGGCGGACTGGAAATCGAGGATCAGCCAAGCCGCCGGATGGCGGCGCCCGGCGTTTGAGGGGGCATTTGACCGGCCACGATCAAATGCCGATGGTATAAGGCCAGCGCCGCCCCAAAGGGCACGCCGGCCTTGCCCGTCACACGGGTCAATCAGGACCGTAGCCAGGACCGCAAGCGAAGCCTCAGGCCACCCTGGCCATGCCGACGGCCCGTCCGCCCGCCAGACGCTCCCGCGCCATCTGGTCGGCCACCTCGTTGGTGGGGCGGTCCTCAGCGTCGGCGCGACGGAAGATATCCGTCAAGGTGCCGCCTATGGCCTCCACCTTCGCCAGGATGGCGTCCTTGCTGTAGGCGCCGCCGACCTCGCCCGCGACGTTGATGATGCCGCCCCCGTTGATGACATAGTCGGGAGCGTACAGCACACCCAGGGCGCGCAGTTGCCGGCCCACGGCGTCCACCGCCAGCTGGTTGTTGGCGCCGCCGGCCACCACCTTGGCCTTCAGTTGGGCCAGGGACTGGTCGTTCAGGACGCCGCCCAGGGCGCAGGGGGCGAAGACGTCCACATCCTGGGCATGGATCAGGGCCGGGTCCACAGCGGTGGCGCCGAACCGGTCGACCATGCGGGCCACCTGGTCGGCGAAGATATCGCTGACGGTCAGGATGGCGCCATCGTCGGCCAGACGCTGGCACAGGTGGCTGCCGACGTTGCCCAGGCCCTGGACGGCGACGCGCACGCCCTTCAGGCTGTCGGTGCCCAGGCGATGCCGCACCGCCGCCTTGATGCCCAGATAGACACCATAGGCGGTGAAGGGCGACGGGTCGCCGCTGGCGGCGGCACCATGGTTCAAGCCGGCGACATGCTTGGTCTCCCGCCCCATGACCTGGACATCGGCCACGGTGATGCCGACGTCCTCGGCGGCGATGTAGCGCCCACCCAGGCTTTCCACCATGCGGCCGAAGGCGCGGAACAGCCCCTCCGACTTGGCGGTCTTGGGATCGCCGATCAGCACCGACTTGCCCCCGCCCAGCGGCAAGCCCGCCATGACGTTCTTGTAGCTCATGCCCCGCGACAGGCGCAGCACATCCTTGACCGCGTCCGCCTCGGTGGCATACGGCCACATGCGGCAGCCGCCGCAGGCGGGCCCCATCGTGGTGTCGTGGACGGCGATGATGGCCTTCAGGCCACTCTCCGGGTCACGGCCGAACAGGACCAGCTCGTGATTGTCGAAATCCGGAGCGTCGAACAGCATGGGGGCACTCTCCTGCCTGGGGCCCCCGCGCCTTCCAAAGACGCGCCGGGCCAGCGATCCAGCCCTTCTCCACAAGCGATGGGGGCGGAACTGTCTGCGGGACGCAGCTTAGGGGCGCGTCCCGGCCCGGTCGATTTCGTTGTTTTATTGCGCGGCGCAGCTTTGGCGAACCCAGGACACCCCGACGCGTAATGTCCTGTCGCACGATGTCCCGTCGCACGCGGGGCCGCGTACCGAAGGGCGGCGACGGCGGGGCGCCGCGCCGTTGGGGGGCCCCTGTTTCAGCGGCCCACGCGCAGTCCCGGCGAACGGGTGGAACGGGCGGGCTCCCCCAGGCGGGGCATGACCCGGCCATCGGGCAGGCGCGCGTCCTCCCCCCCCAGGGACGGTTCGCGGCGGGCGTCCGCCGGACGGCCCCGCTTGGGCGCCTTGCGGCTGGGCCGGCGGCCACTCCACCACCAGATGCCGCCCATCATCAGCAGCAGGGCGGCGATGAAGCCCATCAGGGCGTTGCGCGCCCAGTCGGGCGCGGTGATTTCCATCGGCGCGGCGGGCGTGTCGCCGGTGGATTGGGTTTCAACCGCGATGCGGCCGGCACCGGTGGTGCCCTCGCCGGAATCCTGGCGGGGGGCCGCCGGGGCGGCGGCACCGCCGGGACGCTGCGTCACCGAGGGCGGCGGCAGGTCGGCCGATCCACCCGTGGGCGCGACCGGCGCGGATGCCGCGCCGGGGGTGCGCGATACGGACAGCACGGTGCTCTCCTCCCCTTGGGCACCCTTCTCCACCCCGACGGCGGCGCGGGCGGCCTTGGGCTGCACATCCTCCTCCCGCAGGCGCGGTTGCGAGGCCCGGGCGCGGCTGCCGGGATCGGCGAGGTTGCCCACCGTCTTGTCCACGGGGCGGCCTTCCATCATGTGGGCGATGGTGTCCTGGTCCAGCTTGCCGGTAACCTTCAGGCCCTCCGCCTTCTGGTATTGCCGCAGCGCCGCGACGGTGGGAGGGTCCATGCGGGAGCTGGCGCGCCCCTCATAGAGTTCCTTTTCCTTCAAGATGTTCTGCGCCCACTGGATGGTCGCGCTGTTGGGCTCGCCATCGGCGGCGTGCACCGGGGCGGCGCCCGCCGCGGTCAGCATCACCGCCGCGACGGCGCAGGCGAAGAGGGGCCGACGGACGTTGAACATCACAAAGCTATCCTTTTTCCAGATCATACCCAACCGGACAAGGCCCCGGGGAAGGCGCGCATGGCGACCGTTTCCGCGAGGGCGGTCCAGGGTCAGCGTGGTACAAATCACGCCGCTTTGCCATGCGCAATTTAGCCGCCGGCCCCCGTGCATGCTGCATTGCGACACAAAAAGGGGGTATCTCTTCGGGCGACGTCAGGGGACCATACGCACAACCGTCCCAAAATCGCCCGGCATTGTGGAAAAATAAGGGCGCCGGGTGGATTTCGCCATCCGACGGCACGACCAAGAACACGGCACACCAGATGACAACGGAAGCACGCCCATGACCGCCCACCCTGAGGCCGACAGCTGGCAACCCGACACGACGCCCGTCCTGGACCGCGGCGCGCTGACCAGCCACATCAACGACCTGGGCGTGGAGCTGGTACGCCAGATCGCGGAGAAGTATCTGGATGACGCCCCGTCCAGCGTGGCGGCGGTGCGCGCCGCGCTGGACGCGCAGGACCTGCCCCTGCTGCAGCGGCTTATCCACCGCCTGGGCGGCGGCGCCCAGACCGTGGGACTGGAGGCGCTGTCCCAACAGGCCCGGAAGGCGGAACACGCCTTGCGCGCGGGCCGGGATGACGAGGGCAAGCTGGAAGCGGCGCGGCTGCTGGCCCGGGTCGATGGCGACCTAGCCGCCCTGGAGGAATTCCGCGCCAGCCTCAAGGGCTGAAAATACGCCCTACCCAGGCCGGCCCAAACGCGCACGGGCCCGATCCGGCTGGATCGGGCCCGTGGGGTTCATGGCGTCGCCCGGGTGGGGCGTGGGACCTTTACGAGGGTCCGGTGACGTCGGCCCCCAGGCGATAGCCCAGGCCCTTTTCCGTCAGGATCAGGCGCGGCTGGACACCACCGTCATTCATCTTGCGGCGCAGACGGCTGACCAGCACGTCGATGGTGCGGTCACTGGGGTTGCGGTCGGTGCCGCTGACCGCGTCGATCAGCTGGTCGCGGGTGACCACCCGCCCGCCGGAGCGGACCAGCAGAGCCAGCAGCTCGAACTCACCGCGCGTCACCCGCACCTCCACGCCCTGCGTGTCGATCAGGCGGCGGCGCGCCAGATCGATGGTCCAACCCCCGAAGCGCCGCACCGTGCCTTCCGCCCGGCGCATCTTGCTGGGATGGGTCCGGCGCAGCAGGTTGCGCGCCCGGGCCAGCAATTCGCGCGGGTTCGGCGGCTTGGTCACATAGTCATCGCCACCGGTTTCCAAACCGAAGACGCGGTCGTCCTCATTGGCCCGGCGGGTGACGATGATGATGCCGACATTGGAGATCTCGCGGATATCGCGGGCGATGGAAAAGCCATCCTCATCCGGCAGCTCGATATCGAGCAGCACCAGATCGGGCGGCTGCCGGACGATGGCTTCCCGCGTCTGCTTGCCGTTGGACGCCTCCGCGATCATGAAGCCGGCCTGATGAAAATACCCCGCCAGCAAGGCCCTGGTCGCCGGCTCGTCCTCAACGATCAGGACCAGCGGCGCTTCCACACTCTCCGTCATGACTCTTCCAACCCCCCTGCCGGCCATTGCCCCAAATGCACCGCCGGACGTTGGCGACAGAATGTCCTTCACGGCCCGACAACGCAAGTCCCTGACGGACCAGGGCCAACACACCCCACCCATAGGGGGAAAGGCCAGGATGGACTCGGGGTGACTTCCCCCAAAAGAAGAGGGGCGGGCCCCCGTGGCCCGTCGCCACAAGGTCCCGCCCCTTTCCGAACCCAACTGCCTGAGGGTCATACTCCCCCCGAGTCTTGGAGCCGCCCGGGGTGGATCGATAGTCGCCTCGGGCTTAGCCCCCCAGGCCCAACAGATCGGCGTTGCCGCCGAAGGCGGTGATGTTGACGGTCAGCGTCTTCTCGGTGGCGAAGCGCAGCAGGTAGTGCGGACCACCGGCCTTGGGGCCCGTGCCGGACAGGCCGTGGCCGCCGAAGGGCTGCACGCCCACAACCGCCCCCACCATGTTGCGGTTGATGTAGGTGTTGCCGCAGTTCAGACGCTGGAAGATCTCCTGCGCCCTGCCCTCAAGGCGGCTGTGGACGCCCAAGGTCAGGCCATAGCCGGTGGCGTCGATGTCGGCCAGCACTTGGTCCAGGCTGTCGGCCTTCCAGCGCACGATGTGCAGGATGGGGCCGAACACCTCGCGCGGCAGGCGCTTCAGGCTGTCGATCTCATAGAGGCGGGGGCCGAAGAAGGTGCCGTTGGCGTGGGTCCCGTCCGTGGGGCAGGCGTGGACCAGCTTGGCCTCGCGGTCCATGCGCTCGGCATGGGCGACCAGGATCTTCCGCGCGTCCTCGTCGATGATGGGGCCGACATCGGTCGCCAGATCCAGCGGATCGCCCAGGGTGATCAGCTGCATGGCGCCCTTCAGCAGGTGAGCCAGCTGGTCGGCCACGTCATCCTGCGCGAACAGCACCCGCATGGCGGAGCAGCGCTGGCCCGCCGACTGGAAAGCGGAGGTGACGCAATCGTCCACCACCTGCTCCAGCAGGGCGGTGCTGTCGACGATCATGGCGTTCTGGCCGCCGGTCTCGGCGATCAGCGGGACGATGGCGCCGTCGCGGGCGGCCAGCGCCCGGTTGATCAGACGCGCGGTCTCGGTGGATCCGGTGAAGGCCACGCCGCCGATGCGGGCGTCGGCCACCAGGGCCGCCCCCACCGTCTCTCCATCGCCGGGCAGCAGGTGCAGGATGTCGCCCGGTACGCCAGCGCGATGGAACAGGCGCACGGCGCGGGCGCCGACCAGGGTGGTCTGCTCGGCCGGCTTGGCCACCACGGCATTGCCGGCGGCCAGCGCCGCGGCCACCTGGCCGGTGAAGATGGCCAGGGGGAAGTTCCACGGGCTGATGCAGACGAAGGTGCCGCGGCCGTGCAGCGACAGCTCGTTGCTTTCGCCCGTCGGGCCCGGCAGGCGGGTAGGCGCACCGAACTGGGCGCGGGCCAGGCCGGCGTAATAGCGGCAGAAGTCCACCGCCTCACGCACCTCGGCCACGGCATCGCCCCAGGTCTTGCCCGCCTCGCGGATCAGCAGGCCCATCAGGGCCGGGGTGTCGGCCTCCAGCGCGTCGCCCATCGCGTCCAGGATGCGGGCGCGGCCCTCGCCACCCAGGGCGTCCCAGGCGGGCTGCGCCTTGGCGGCCAGCGCCAGGGCGCGGTCGATATGGGCCGGCGTGGCATCGGCGGTGGTGCCCACCTGGCGGGTGCGGTCGGAGGGGTCCAGCACCGGGCGGACCTTCTGCCCGGCCTGATCGGCACCGCCGACGATGGGGCAGGATATCCAGCTCTGGGCCAGGGCGGCGTCGATGCCAGCGCGCAAGCTGCGCACCGTGGCCTCGTCCGTCAGGTCGACACCGCGGGAGTTGGTGCGGTCGTCACCATAGAGCTTGTCGGGGGTGGGGATACCGGCATGGCGCAGCACAGGCAAAGCCTCCAGAAGGGCGATCGGGTCGGCAACCACCTGGCCCACGGGGATGTCCGGGTCCATGTAGGCGTTGACGAAGTTGCTGTTGGCGCCGTTCTCCAGCAGACGGCGGACGAGATAGGGCAGCAGGTCCTCATGCGTGCCGACCGGCGCATAGATGCGCACGCGCGGCACGTTCTTCAGACGGTCACGGGCGGCGGCGTAGAGCAGGTCGCCCATGCCGTGCAAGCGCTGGAACTCCAAATCGCGGTTGTCGCCCGCCAGGTGCAGGATGGCGGCAATGGTGTAGGCGTTGTGGGTGGCGAACTGCGGATAGATGGCGTCCTTGGCCGCCAGCATCCGCCGCGCGCACACCAGGTAGCTGAGGTCCGTCGCCGCCTTCTTGGTGTAGACGGGATAGTCGGCGTGGCCCTGGGTCTGGGAGAACTTGATCTCCGTATCCCAGTAGGCGCCCTTGACCAGGCGCACCATCAGCCGGCGCCCGGCGGAGCGGGCCAGCGCCGCCAGCCAGTCGACCAGATGCACGGTGCGCTTCTGATAAGCCTGGATGGCCAGGCCCAGGCCGTTCCAGCCGGCCAGGTCCGGGTCCCGCGCCAGGCCTTCCAGCAGGTCCAGCGAGATGTCCAGGCGGTCGGCCTCCTCGGCATCGATGGTCAGGTTGATGTCCCAGCGCTTGGCGGCCAGGGACAGGTCCTTCACCCGGGGCAGCAGCTGGGCCATGACGTCGGCGCGCTTGGCGAAAACATAGCGCGGGTGCAGGGCCGACAGCTTGATGGACACGCCGGGCGCGGCATAAGGCCCACGGCCGCCGGCGGCCTTGCCCACCGTGTCGATGGCGTTGAGGTAGGAGGCCTGGTAGCGATCCGCCTGTTCCCAGGTGCGGGCACCCTCGCCCAGCATGTCATAGGAATGGACGGTGCCCTCGGGCTTCGCCTTCCGCGCCTCGCCCACCGCCTCGGCGATGGTGCGGCCCATGACGAAATGTTCGCCCATGACGCGCATGGCCTTCATCATGGCGGCGCGGATGACGGGCTCGCCAGAGCGCTGAATGAGGCGGCGCAACAGGCCGGGGGCGTCGCCCTGCTTGCTCGTGTCGACCTCCACGACCCGGCCGGTCAGCATCAGGCCCCAGGCGGCGGCGTTGACGAAGGCGCTGTCGGACTGGCCCAGATGCTGGTCCCACTGGCCCTTGGTGATCTTTTCCGCGATCAGCCGGTCGGCCGTGGCCGGATCGGCGATGCGCAGCAGGCATTCGGCGATGCACATGAGGGCGATGCCCTCCTGGTTGGACAGGCCGAATTCCTGCATGAAGGCGTCCAGGGGACCCAGCTCGGACCGGCGGGCGCGGGCCGCCTCCACCACCCCGACCGCCCGGGCGTCGATGGCCCGGCGCTCCTCCGCCGTCAGGCCGTGGGCGGCCAGCAGGCCCCGCACCGCCATATCCTCATCCAGGTGCTTGGCCCGGCGCAGGGCGGCGCGCGGGCCGTCGAGATCGGGGAACGCGGGAGACGGGGCGGTCGCCTGGGACATGATGCTGCCTAGCGCTGGGGTGGGCGGTTGATGTCGCGGATTATGGCGACATCACCGGCATATTTCCCGCCGATTTGCGCCTTTTTTCAGTATATCATCTGGTGTTGACGCCCTTCGGACGATGAAAATATGACCCGCCAAACCGCCGACCAGTTGGACCGCATCGACCTGAACATCCTGCGCATCCTGCAAGAGGATGGGCGCCTGTCGAACGTGGAGCTGTCACGCCGCGTGAACCTGTCCCCCACGCCCTGCCTGGAGCGGGTGCGGCGCCTGGAACGCGACGGCTATATCCAGGGCTACGCGGCGCGGCTGGACCCGGAACGGCTGGGCCGCAGCCTCATGGCCTTCATCGAGGTGCGGCTGGACCGCACCAGCCCCGACGTCTTCCAACTGTTCGCCGACGCCGTGGCGCGCATGGACGAGATCCAGGAATGCCACATGGTGGCCGGGGGCTTCGACTACCTGATCAAAGTACGGGTGGCCGACATGGCGGCCTACCGCGCCTTCCTGGGCGACAAGCTGTCCAGCATCCAGGGCGTGGCCCAGACCCACACCTATATGGTGATGGAGGAGGTGAAATCGACGGCGGCCATACCGGTGCCGGTGCGGTAGGTCCATTTTGGCCCTTTTAGACCCGGGACGCACCAGGGAGCCGCACCGCCGCCCCAGGTGACCGGCGCCAGGGCGGCATTGCCGGATCGGCACATAACTGCGAAGGTCGCAATTATTTAATCATTTTTAAATAATAACTGTGCCGGGGATTGCTATCAGCTCACCGCATCGCACCCCCTCCTCGCCACAGGATAAATTGACGATGTTCCGGAGCATTTTGCTGCGCCGCACTGCCGTGCCACTGGTCCTTTGCCTCGTGCCGCTTATTGGCCGCGCGAATGAGGCTCCGTCATCGGAGCCGATCCAGGAAGTGATCGTCACCGGCTATGGCCATAGCCTGCAAACGGCCAGTGAGGTGAAGCGCCAGGCCGAACAGGTGGTCGATTCGGTCTCGGCCGAGGACATCGGCAAGTTCCCCAACCAGAACGTGGCGGAGGCGCTGCAACTGGTCACCGGCATCACCATGACCCGCAGCCGCAGCGAGGGCCTGGACATCGCCGTCCGGGGCTTCGCGTCCAACTTCCAGACCACGCAGCTGAACGGCCGCAGCATCGCGGTGAACGAGAACGTGGAAAACGGCGGCGTGAACGGCCGGCAGTTCCGCTATGACGTCCTGCCGTCCGAGCTGGTATCGCGCATCGACGTCCAAAAGTCGCCCACCGCCGACATGAACGAGGGCGCCATCGGCGGCAACATCAACGTCCTGACCTTCCATCCCTTCGACCTGGGAACCACCGCCAGCGTCAACGCCCAGGGCAGCTATTCCGACCTGCGTGACCGGGTCGACCCGTCCGTGTCCGGCATCGCCTCGTGGGTGAACGCCAACCGGGATCTGGGCGTGTTGCTGGCCGCCTCCTACATGGAGCGGTCGGTGCGACAGGACCGCGAATACAGCACGGGCTGGCAGATCACCAAGGCCTGGGATCCCTATTTCGGCGGCGACACCTGGACCCCCACCCGCATCCGCCCCACCATCGAGCAGGAGGATCGCCGCCGCTACACGGTGGACGGCGCCGTGCAGTGGCAGCCCAACGAGCATTGGGAAACCAATGTCGACCTGCTGTTTTCCCGCCTGAAGGACAATTACGACGAATACGGCATCGACTTTTATCCGGGCGACAGCGCAGTGAAGCCGGCGGCCGGCACCTTCACCGTCAGTGACGGCACCATGGTGCGCGGCACCTTGAACAACGTCTTCACCATGGCCTCCCGCGAGACCTCCGGCCAGCGCCACGACCTGTTCGTCGCCGGCCTGAACCAGAAGTGGACCGACGGCCCCTGGACCGTGGACGGCGACTTCTCCTATTCCTCCGCCCACAGCGTCACCGACGACCCCATCCACCGCACCCGTCTGCAGACCTACCTGCCGCTGACGATGGATTTCACCCGGGGGTATGAGGCCGCCTATGACCTGATCACCCCGGTCAACCTCAACAGCCCCGGCAGCTATGTCGGCCGCCGCCTGGAATACCGGGATGAGGACAGCAAGGACTACGATTGGGGCGGACGGCTGGACATCACCCGGGACCTGAACATCGGCCCCCTGTCCAGCCTGGTGCTGGGCGGTGAATACCGGGAGCGGGAGCGCGACTATTTCCGCCGCGACCTGGTGAGCGAAGCGGGGGTCAAGGGTGTGGCCGGCGGGGCCTTCCCCTCCTCGCTGTTCCAGTCCTTCCCCTATTCCGACTTCATGAGCGGCTTCAGCGGCAATTTCCCGCGCACCTGGCTGGTGCCGAACGGTCGCGCCTTCTTCGCCAACTACTTCGACAATTCGCTGCTGAACGCGCCGTTGACCGCCGCCGACCTCGCCAACGGCTTCAAGGTGACGGAGGAGACGACGGCGGGCTACGGCCGCCTGAACATGAAAGCCGACTTGGCCGGCATTCCGCTCAGCGGCAACGCCGGCCTGCGGGTGGTGGACACCAAGCAGGTTTCCAGCGGCTACGCCACCAACGGCGTCACCGCGACGCCCGTGCGCTACGAGAAGAACTACACCGACCTGCTGCCCAGCATGAACCTGAAGGCCGACCTGACCGACGATCTGGTCTCGCGCTTCAGCGTGGCCCGGGTGCTGACCCGGCCGAACCTGGGCGACATCGCGCCCCGTCTCAGCATTTCCAACGACGCGCCGACAGGCAGCGGCGGCAACCCCAACCTGTCCCCCTATATGGCGACCCAGTATGACGCCACGCTGGAATGGTACTTCCGCAAGGACGCGTCGCTGACCGGCGGCGTGTTCTATAAGCAGCTGGACAGCTACATCACCGCCAAGAACACCCAGATCAACATTCCCGGGCGCGGCGATATCCGCATCACCACCCTGGCCAACGGCGGCAACGCGGAGGTCCGGGGGTTCGAGCTCGCCTACCAGCAGGTCATGACCTTCCTGCCCGCCCCCTTCGACGGGCTGGGGCTGCAGGCGAATTTCACCCACGCCGACGTCACCACCCTGTTCGTCACCGGCACCCGCACCGTCCGGGACCAGCTGCCCGGCCTGTCCAACAACAGCTACAATCTGGTGGGCTTCTACGACTACGGCCCGTTCGGCGCCCGGCTCAGCTATTCGTGGCGTAGCGCCTATATGAGCGGGTTCGGCAACGAGGTCAGCTCGGACACCAATGTTGACGCCTACGGCACGCTGGACGCCAGCCTCAGCTACGCCGTGACGGACAACATCACGTTGACCCTGGAAGGCACCAACCTGCTGGGTGCCGCCCTGTACAACTACGGCAACACCCCCACCCAGGCGCGCGAAATCTACTACTACGGCCGGCGCTACACCGCCGGGGTGCGCGCCAAGTTCTGAGTCCCCCCGTCAGGCCGGCCCGCATGTCGGGGCCGGCCTGACGCCTATCCCAAGAAAGTGGCGACGCCCTCCGCCGCCGCCAGCGCCCCGCTGAAGCAGGCCTGCAGCAGATAGCCGCCGGTGGGCGCCTCCCAATCCAGCATCTCGCCCACGGCGAAGACGCCCGGCAGGCGGCGCAGCATCAGGTGCTCATCCAGTTCGGTGAGCGTGATGCCGCCGGCGGTGGAGATGGCGCGGTCCAGGGGACGGATGGCGGACAGGGTGATGGGCAGGGCCTTGAGGCGGGCGGCCAGCGCCGCAGGCGTTGCCAAGTCGGCGGGCGTGGCACCTTCGCGCAGCAGGGCGGGAATGACACCCTCCAGGCCCAGGGCCTTGCGCAGGCGGTTCTTCAGGCTCTCGGACGGCGGCGCCTTGGCCAGACGCGCCATAAGGGCGCCCAGGTCCAGGTCGGGCTTCAGATCGATATGCAGGACCGCCTGGCCGTCGCGGGCGATGGCCTCGCGCACGGCGGCACCCAGGGCGTAGAGGGCGCCGCCCTCCAGGCCGGTGCGGGTCACCACCGCCTCCCCCCGGCTGGTCTGGCCGGCGAAGGACAGGGCGATGCGCTTCAGCGGCTGGCCCTCCGCCCGCTCAACGAAGGTGGGGGACCAGGCGACGTCGAAGCCAGCGTTGGCGGCGCGGAACGGCGCCAGGTCCACGCCCTTCGCCGCCAGCAGGGGCGCCCAGCCGCCGTCGGAGCCCAGGCGCGGCCAGCTGGCGCCGCCCAGGGCCAGCAGGGTGGCGTCGGCCGCCACCGCCAGCGGGACCCCTGACCTTCCAAAGGCCGGCGTCTCGAAGGTCAGGGCGCCGTTGGCGTCCCACCCGGTCCAGCGATGGCGGGCCTTTAGCGTCACGCCCAGGCCGTCCAGGCGGCGCAGCCAGGCGCGCAGCAGGGGGGAGGCCTTGAGCCCCACGGGGAAGACCCGGCCGCTGCTGCCCACGAAGGTCTCGATGCCCAGACCATGGACCCAGGCGCGCAAATCGGCGGGGGTGAAGCGGTCGAGCCAGGGCTTCACCACCGGGGCGGCCCCGCCATAGCGGGTGATGAAGCGGTCCAGCGGTTCGGAATGGGTGATGTTGAGGCCACCGCGCCCGGCCATCAAGAACTTGCGCGCCGGTGACGGCATGGCGTCGTAGACCGTGACGGCGATGCCCCGGGCGGCTAGCGCCTCGGCCGCCATCAGGCCGGCGGGCCCCGCGCCAATGATGGCTACCGTCGGGCACTGCCCGATGACGGCCCCCGTCGGGCCCTGCCGCCCCTCCTGCTCCGCCGCCTGCGGCACCATCTGTCCCCCTCGACACAATCCGTCGCCGCTTCTAGGCATGGGGCGGCGGTGGCGTCAATCCGCGCCACTCGGAAAGGCGGGCGGCGGGCGCGCCCAGCGCATCACATAAAGACATCTTTATGTTTGCATCTGTATCCCCACATGACTAGGGTGACGCACGTTTCCTTCCAAAGTGCCGGCGCGGTGGCCGGCGGAGCACGCGATCATGGCCCTGACCCGTTCCGAACGCTTGGCCCTTCTGCCCGAGCTGCTGAAACAGCGCATCCTGGTGCTGGACGGCGCCATGGGCACCATGATCCAGGGCTACAAGCTGGACGAGGCGGGCTATCGCGGCGACCGGTTCAAGGATTGGCACCGCGACGTGCGCGGCAACAACGACCTGCTGAATCTGACGCAGCCGCAGATCGTGCGGGAAATCCACCAGCAGTATTTCGACGCCGGCGCCGACATCGTCGAGACCAACACCTTCAACTCCACCAGCATCAGCCTGGCCGACTACGGCATGGAGGATCTGGCCTATGAGTTCAACAAGGCCGGCGCCGCCCTGGCCCGCCAGGCGGGCGACGCGGCGGAAGATGCCGATCCGTCCAAGCCGCGCTACGTCGCCGGCGCCATCGGCCCCACCAACCGCACCGCCTCCATCAGCCCGGTGGTCACCGACCCCGGCTTCCGCAATGTCGACTTCGATGAATTGCGCCTGGCCTACCGCACCCAGACGGAAGGCCTGATCGACGGCGGGGTGGACATGCTGCTGGTCGAGACCATCTTCGACACCCTGAACGCCAAGGCCGCCCTGTTCGCCGTGGAAGAGGTGCTGGAGGAAAAGGGCCTGGAACTGCCGGTCATGATCTCCGGCACCATCACCGACCGCTCCGGCCGCACCCTGTCCGGCCAGACGACGGAAGCCTTCTGGAACAGCCTGCGCCATGTGAAGCCGCTGACCATCGGCCTGAACTGCGCCCTGGGCGCCGACCTGATGCGCCCCTATGCGCAGGAGTTGAGCCGGGTGGCCGACACCTTCGTCAGCGCCCATCCCAATGCCGGCCTGCCCAATGAATTCGGCGGCTATGACGAGTCACCGGACCAAATGGCCGAGCAGTTGCGCCACTGGGCCGGCGACGGCCTGGTCAACATCCTGGGTGGCTGCTGCGGCACCTCCCCCGCCCACATCCGCGCCATCGCGGCGGCGGTGAAGGGCATCACCCCGCGCCGCCCGGCCGAGCGCCCCGCCCGCATGCGCCTGGCGGGGCTGGAGCCGTTCGAGATGCCGGCCTTCTGACCAACCCCATCATCCGTCTTTTCAGCGCCTTCCCTTCATCGTTTCGCTTCCGGAACCAGCCGCCATGACCGAGCCCCGCACCGCCGTCTTCATCAATGTGGGTGAGCGCACCAACGTCACCGGATCGGCCAAGTTCAAGAAGCTGATCCTGAACGGCGACTATGAGGCGGCCCTGGCCGTCGCCCGCCAGCAGGTGGACGGCGGCGCCCAGATCATCGACGTCAACATGGACGAGGCCATGCTGGACAGCGAGGCGGCCATGGTCCGCTTCCTGCGCCTGATCGCCTCGGAGCCGGACATCGCCCGCGTGCCGGTGATGATCGACAGCTCCAAATGGAGCATCATCGAGGCCGGCCTGAAGAACGTCCAGGGCAAGGCCATCGTCAATTCCATCAGCCTGAAGGAGGGCGAGGCCGCCTTCATCGCGCAGGCGAAGAAGGTGCGCCGCTATGGCGCCGCCGTGGTGGTCATGGCCTTCGACGAGAAGGGCCAGGCCGACACCGAGGCCCGCAAGGTGGAGATCTGCCGCCGCAGCTACGACGTGCTGGTCAACAAGGTGGGCTTCCCGCCGGAAGACATCATTTTCGACCCCAACATCTTCGCGGTCGCGACGGGCATCGAGGAACACAACAACTACGCCGTCGACTTCATCAACGCGACGCGACGCATCCGTGCCGAGTTGCCGGGCGCCCATGTCTCCGGCGGCCTGTCCAACGTCTCGTTCAGCTTCCGCGGCAACGAGACCGTGCGCCAGGCCATGCATGCCGTGTTCCTGTACCACGCCATCGCCGCCGGCATGGACATGGGCATCGTCAACGCCGGCGACCTGCCGGTGTATGAGAACATCCCGGCGGAACTGCGCGAGCGGGTCGAGGATGTCATCCTGAACCGCCGCGAGGACGCCACCGACCGCCTGCTGGAAGTGGCGGAGAAGTACAAGGGCGGCAGCGCCCGCAAGGAGGCGGACCTCGGCTGGCGCGAGGCGCCGGTGAACCAGCGCCTGACCCACGCCCTGGTGCATGGCCTGACCGACTGGATCGACCAGGATGTGGAGGAGGCCCGCGCCGCCGCCGACCGCCCGCTGTCGGTCATCGAAGGCCCGCTGATGGACGGCATGAACGTGGTGGGCGACCTGTTCGGCGCCGGCAAGATGTTCCTGCCCCAGGTGGTGAAATCGGCCCGCGTCATGAAGAAGGCGGTGGCCTATCTGCTGCCCTACATCGAGGCGGAGAAGGACGGGGCGGCCGCCAAGAACAACGGCAAGGTGCTGATGGCCACCGTGAAGGGCGACGTGCACGACATCGGCAAGAACATCGTCGGCGTCGTCCTGCAGTGCAACAACTACGAGGTGGTGGATCTGGGCGTCATGGTGCCCTGCGCCAAGATCCTGGAGGTGGCTCGGGCGGAGAAGGCAGACATCATCGGCCTGTCCGGCCTGATCACCCCGTCGCTGGATGAGATGGTCTTCGTCGCCAAGGAGATGCAGCGGGAGGGCTTCCAAGTGCCGCTGCTGATCGGCGGCGCCACCACCAGCAAGGTGCATACGGCGGTGAAGATCGACCCGTCGTACGCCGGCCCCATCGTCCATGTCATCGACGCCAGCCGCGCCGTGGGCGTGGCCGGCAACCTGCTGAGCGAAAGCGGGCGCGCGGCCTACGCGGAGGGCGTCAAGGCCGAGTACGCCCGCATGCGCGAGGCCCACGCCCGGACCCAACTCAACCGCGCCCGCCTGCCCATCGCCGATGCCCGCGCCAACCGGGCCAAACTGGATTGGGCGACATACCAACCGCCGCGGCCGCTGACGCCCGGTCTGACGGTGTTCGAGGATTACGACCTGGCGGAGCTGGTGTCGCGCATCGACTGGCGCCCCTTCTTCCAGGCCTGGGAACTGGCCGGCACCTTCCCCGCCATCCTGGAGGACGCCGTGGTGGGTGAGGCGGCGCGCAACCTTTACGCCGACGCCCAGGCCATGCTGCAACGGATCATCGGCGAGAAGTGGCTGACCGCCCGCGCCGTCGTCGGCCTGTGGCCGGCCAACAGCGTCGGCGACGACATCGAGGTTTACACCGACAGCGGCCGCACGGCGGTGCTGGCCACGCTGCACACCCTGCGCCAGCAGATGGCGCGTGAGGCCAGCCGCGACCGGGCGCACCTGGCGCTGGCCGACTTCGTGGCGCCGAAGGAGACGGGCGTGGCCGACTGGATCGGCGGCTTCGCCGTCACCGCCGGCATCGGGCTGGAGGAGCGCGCCAAGGCCTTCGAGGCGGCCCACGACGACTACAGCGCCATCCTGCTGAAGGCCCTGGGCGACCGCCTGGCCGAGGCCCTGTCGGAACGCCTGCATGAACGCGTCCGCACGGAGATCTGGGGCTACGCCGCCGGCGAGGCCCTGAGCAATGATGAGCTGATCGGCGAAAAGTACCGCGGTATCCGCCCCGCCCCGGGCTATCCCGCCTGCCCGGATCACACGGAGAAGGCCATCCTGTGGCGGCTGCTGGACGCGGAGGCCAACGCCGGCGTCACGCTGACGGAAAGCTTCGCCATGACGCCCACCGCCGCCGTCAGCGGCTTCTACTTCGCCCACCCCGACGCCAAGTATTTCGGCCTGGGCAAGGTGGAGCGCGACCAGGTGGCGGACTACGCCGTGCGCAAGGGCATGGACCTGGCCACCATGGAGCGCTGGCTGGCCCCCAACCTGAACTACGACCCCAGCCCGGCGGAGGGGGCGGCGGCGTAAGCCAGACGTTCGGGCCTCAGCGTTCCGGCCAGATGTCGATCTGGCGGTAGGCGCAGTGATAGCCCCAGGGTTTGCCGCCCCAGGTGAGGGTTCCTTCGACCTCATCGCCGGCCAAGTCACCCTCACCGGCAGAACCAAAGCGCTCGACGAAAGCGGCGCGGATATCCGGCCGGCAGTCGATCGCGCTGGTCATCGACCACATCGACCGTGGCTTGTCGTCGTTCCAGACGATGGGGATGCCGACGGAGGACGTCTGGCGCGGCGCCTGGGGGCGGTCGATCTGGCGCAGGGAGGAAATCGCCTGGTCCAGGCCAATGCGGGAGAGGTCGTCGACATCCTCCCACGCGCTGAGGGTCACGCAATCGCGATAGCCCGCATGGCGGCACACCTCCCACCTGCCGGACATGACGACCAGCGACCGCGCCCGGTCATTCCAGGTCGTGAACCCCAAATTCTCGGTGTCCTCCGTGATATCGAAGGCACCGCCCTTACGGTCACGGTCGGAGTAGAGCACCACATGCCCGTCACCGGCCAGGGCGGGCGCTGGAACCGGCATGGCCAGGAGAACGCAAACCAGGACCGGCCACCGCTTCCCCATGCGCGCCTCCACCCGTGCTGCGACAGGGACCGGGCGGCTCCGTCGCCACCCGGTCAACCTTGGTTACTGCCAGATGTTGATCTGCTCATTGGTGCAGCGGTAGTGCCACCGCTCGCCATTCCAGTGGATGCGGCCTTCCCATTCATCGCCCCGGAAGTCGAAGTCGCTTGGCCGGCCAAAGCGCTGAACGAAGGCATCGAAGATCCGGTGGCGGCATTCCCCCATGGGCGGCGGCCCGTCGCGGCGGTCGTCGTTCCAATCGATGCCGCCCTGCGGCGCCGGCTGATAGCCCGGCGGCGGACCCGAGGGGCCGTTATTCCAGGTGATATCCCCGCCCCCGCCATAGCTGGGCGGCGGCGCGTAGACCGGCGGAGGGGCGTAAACCGGCGGCGGCGGGGGTGGTGGCTCCGGCTGGTAATAGCGGCCGTCGATCTGGCGGGCGGAGGAAATGCTGGCGAACAGCCCGATCTCACCCAGATCGCCGATACGGGTGCCGCGCCCCACGCGCTTGCAGTCCCGGAAGCCGGAATTCCTGCACACTTCCCATTCGCCGGAACGCACGATCATGGACTTGGCGCGGTCGTTCCAACGCCCCATGTCGGCCAAATTCTCCACCCCATCCCGGATGGTCAGGGCATCCCCCCGGAAGTAGGCCTCGGAGAACAGGGTGATCTCACCCGCCAGCGCGCCGCCAGCGGTCAGCAGGGTGCCGGCCAGCACGGCGGCGCCCATCAATCGGTGCAATGATCCAGTCATGACGGTCCACCCTGTCATCCGGCCGGCGGCTCGGGGCCGCCCGCCATTCCCGTTGGTACATTCCCGCAAGGAAACACGTTCCCCGGCGGATTTAACCTAAACAGCGGAGAATGGCGAGCCCATGGCGGACGGGTGACCGCATTCGGATTTCGCGGGGATGCCCGCTCACACCGGCTGGGGCGCCCGCACCCCCAGCATATGGCAGATGGCGACCGTCAGGTCGGCGCGGTTGAGGGTGTAGAAGTGGAAGTCGCGCACCCCTTCCCGCTCCAGCCGCAGGCATTGCTGCACGGCGACGGTCGCCGCCACCAGCTGCCGGGTCTCGGGTTCCGCGTCCAGGCCGCCGAACAGGTCGTTCATCCAATCAGGCACGGCACAGTTGCACTTGGCGCCCAGATCCACCGCGCGGCCGAAATTGGTGATGGGCAGGATGCCGGGCACGATGGGGATGCCGATGCCGGCGGCCGCCACCTTGTCGCGGAAGCGCAGGAACGCGTCGGTGTCGAAGAAGAACTGGCTGATGGCCCGGGTGGCGCCGGCATCCACCTTGCGCCGCAAATTGTCGATGTCGGCCGCCGGGCTGGCCGCCTCCGGATGGGTTTCCGGGAAGCAGGCCACCGAAATCTCGAAGTCCGCCACCCGCTTCAGCCCCGCCACCAGGTCGGTCGCGTAGGCATAGCCGCCCGGATGGGGAACATAACCGCTGCCGCCCAGGCCGCCGCTGCCGTCCGCCGCCTGGGGCGGATCACCGCGCAGCGCCACGATGTGGCGGATGCCGGCCTCCCAATAGGCCCGGGCGATGGTGTCGATCTCCTCCCGCGTGGCGGCCACGCAGGTCAGGTGGGCGGCGGCGGGAATGCCGGTCTGCTGCTGGATGGCGGTGACGGTGGCATGCGTGCGTTCGCGCGTGGTGCCACCGGCGCCATAGGTGACCGAGACGAAGGAGGGCGACAGGGGGGCCAGGCGGCGGATGGCCTGCCACAGCGTCTGTTCCATCTTCTCCGTCTTGGGCGGGAAGAATTCGAAGCTGATGCGCAGCCCCCGCGGCACGGTCACCAGCGGCTCCCCACCGCCCAGGCCCTTTTCCAACCCTTCGGTCATCTCGGTCATCGTCGTCATGCTCGTTTCTGAAAATCGCTGGTCTGCAGGGCGTCGGTATCGGCGCCGGATGGCCGGCGGCCCGTCCACAGGGTCACGGTCAAGGGGTTGCCCGGCAGGTGTACGGGCGCCGCCATCTCCAGGCCGGCCAGCGCGAACCACTGCGCCATTTCGGTGTCGGTGAAGCCCAGCCGGCGGTGGGCATGGTCTATGCGCAGGTTTTCCAGGTCATGGCTGGCGAAATCGACGACCACCAGCCGGCCACCGGGGCGCAGCACGCGCGCGGCCTCCGCCACCACCTCTTGCGGGACCTCGGCGTAATGCAGCACCTGGTGGACCAGCACCATGTCCTGGCTGCTGGTGGGCAGCGGCACCTGGTACATGTCGGCCAGGCGCACCTGGCACTGACGCAGACCCGCCTTTTCCAGGTTCACCCGCGCCACCGCCAGCATCTCGCGCGAGGCGTCGATGCCCAGCGCCCGATTCACATGGGGACCGAACAGCTCCAGCATGCGGCCGGTGCCCGTGCCGATGTCCAGCAGGTCACCGATGCCGCCGGAGGGCACCAGGCCCAGCAGCGCCTCCTCCACCTCGCGTTCCGGCACGTGCAGACTGCGCACCTCGTGCCAGCGCGCGGCGTTGTCGCGGAAATACTGGGCCGCCGTCTCCTGCCGCGCGCGCTTGATCTGGTCCAGCCTCTCCAGGTCCAGCGCCAGGCCGGGATCGTCGGCTGGGATGGCATCCACCAGGGTCCGGGCCAATTCGGCGACGCCGCCGCGCTCGGCCAAACGGTAGTACGCCCAGATGCCCTCCCGGAAGCGATCCAGCAGCCCGGCGTCACATAGAAGCTTGAGATGGCGGGACACGCGCGGCTGGCTTTGCCCCAGGATCTGGGTCAACTCACTGACCGTCAGCTCGCCATGGGCACAGAGGGCCAGCAAGCGCAGGCGCGTCGGTTCAGCCGCCGCCTTCAGTGCCCCCAGCAGAAATTCCATGGTCCCAAAATCCCTACGCCATCACGATCAGATCGTTTGTACATATAAAGATGTCTTTATGCGAGCGAATAATGGCCTAAGACGCTGCGCCGAGCCGGCGGCCCGGGAAACGGGTCACCCACTCGTCCGATGGCCGCACCCTATATCGAAGGTCAGATAGAAAATGGCACCCTGCTGGCCCACCTCTTAGTGGTGCCTGGATTTGGCCACAAAGTATGTCAATCATCCTCCAGTAACCAATCTAACCGTGGGTTGACGCATGCGCCTCATGACGCTGACCTTGCCGGGCGGTCCCTTGGTTTCTTTCCCGCCCACGCGTCTGGGCGGGCGGCTGGCCTCCACTATACTTGTCGTGGCCGCGTTGCTGGGCACTTCGGCCTGCGCCACACGGCCAGACGGCACGCCCATGCGGCCCGCCCTGGCGGGAACGGAGCCCAACGACCCGTTGGAAGGAATGAACCGCGGCGTCTTCTGGTTCAACGACAAGGTCGACCAGAACGTCCTGCGCCCCGTCGCCCAAGCCTATCGCTGGGCCCTGCCGCCCGCCCTGCGCGACGCCGTGTCCAACGTGCTGAACAACGTGCGCTCCCCCCTGACCCTGACCAACAAGCTGTTGCAGGGTGACTGGAACGGCGCGGGCGTGGCGGTGGAACGCTTCGTCATCAATTCCACGGTGGGCATCGGCGGCCTGGTGGACGTGGCCGCCGCCAACGGCCTGCCTTATGAGTATGAGAGCCTGGACCAGACCTTCGCCGTCTGGGGCATCGACGAGGGGCCCTATCTCGTCCTGCCCTTGCTGGGCTCATCCTCGGTGCGCGACGCCATCGGTTTCGGCATCGAGTCCTGGGGCGATCCCGTCACGCGGGTCTCCGCCAACACCGACAACGACTGGGCCACCTATACCCGTGTGGGCCTGACCGTGCTGGATGCCCGGTCGACCTATTTCGAGGCGCTGGACGATATCCGCAAGAACAGCGTGGACTATTACGCCGCCATGCGCGCCCTCTACCGGCAGCAGCGTGATGGCTACGTCCTGAACGGCAAGGCAGATCCGCGCCAGTACCCCACTATTCCCGACTACTCCCAGAACCCTGACCCGTAATAGAAAGGCGTCGGGCGGCTTGGTGCCGCCGGGACCGGCCAGGCCACACGGGCCGGCTGAAACTGTACTGACCCGCCGTGACCCCCGTCACTGCACCCGCCCCTGTCCACAAAGGACAGTCCTGACACACGACGAGATCAACAAGGTCATGACCAACATGCTGACCCGCCGCACCCTTTTGCTCGGCACCGCCACCCTGGGCCTTGCCCTGTCTCTGGGGCTGCCCTTCGCATCACCCGCCCTGGCCGCCGCCGACGCGGGCGCCGCGGTGAAGTTCGTTCAGGGACTGGGCGACAAGGCCATCGGCGTCCTGTCCAAGAACGGCGCATCCAAAGCGGAAGTCCAGTCCACCTTCACCCAGCTGCTGGAACAGAATTTCGACCTGCAGACCATCGGCCGCTTCGTCCTGGGCCGCTACTGGAACGTCGCCAACGACGCCCAGCGCCAGGAATACATGAAGCTGTTCCAGACCATGATCGTTTCGGTCTATTCGGAGCGCTTCAGCCAGTACGCCGGTGAGACCTTCAAGGTCGGCAACGCCCAGCCGGACGGCGAGAAGGACGCCATCGTCAACAGCCAGGTGGTGCGGGCCAACGGCCCCGCCGTCAACGTCGACTGGCGCATCCGCTCCAAGGACGGCGGTTTCCGCATCATCGACGTGGTGGTGGAAAACGTCAGCATGAGCCTGACCCAGCGGTCGGAATTCGCCTCGGTGATTGAAAGCCATGGCGGCGACTTCAACGCCCTGCTGGAAGCCCTGCGCGACCGTATCCAGAAGGCCAATGCCGGCGTGGCCCAGTAACAAGCCCGGCAAACGACGAGAGAATTGGCAGTTGGAATGCCGCTCCGGGGGTAACGCCCCCGGGGCGGCATTTCTTTTGGGCGCCGGGAATCCTAAGCTGGCGCCATGCTTTGGGAATGGATCACCAGCGCCCTCACCGCCTGCCCGCCCGCCGCCCGGCGGCTGGGCCATCACCGGGAGCCGGCGGCCATCCGGGCGCGAGCCCGGCGTCAGCGCGCCGCCTGGGCGCCGCACCTGGCCAATAGCCGGCGCCTGGTGATGGATATGGCGGAACGGTTCGGCCGGGGCGGCACCCTGCTGGTGCTGGGCTCCGGCCCCCTGCTGGACCTGCCGCTGCGCGCCCTGCTGCCGCGCTTCGGCCGTATCGTCCTGGCCGACATCGCCCATGACCCCGGCGTGCGCTGGCAGGCCTGGCGCCACCCCAAGCTGGCCCTGGACCTGGTTGACCTGACCGGCCTGACGGCGGACATCGTCGCCGGCCGCCCCCTCATCCCCCACTGCGACGCCTATGTGGGCCACGCCGCGCCGGACTTGGTGCTATCCCTGAACGTGCTGTCGCAATTGCCGCTGACGGCCCGCGACCGGGCGGCGACACAGGCGGGAAGCGAGGTGGCGGACGCCTTGGCCGCCAGCGTCGTCCGGGCGCATCTGGACCACCTGGCCCGCCTGGCCGCCCCCTGCCTGATGCTGGTGGATGTGGAGCGCCGCTGGATACGGAGCGATGGCGGCTTGCCCAAGCGGGAGGATCCCTTGTTCGGCCAAACGCTGCCGGGACAACGGCTGGCCACGTGGCCCTGGACGGTGGCGCCGCCTGGCGAAATCAGGCGCGACATCGCCTTTGAAACCACCGTAGCCGCCCACCTGATGCTGCCGCCGGAGCAGGGCTGAGGCGGGCCGGTCATGAGAATGTCATACGCCCGGGGTCGCAACCGGCAGTCGTTGATGATAGACGCCGCGCCATCGAAGGCCAGGGGCGCACGCCATGACCGAGGATTCACTGCCTGAACGCACCAGCCTCTACCGGTTCATCATGCGCCGGGTCGGCGACCCCTGGGTCAGCGAGGACCTGGTGCAGGAAACCTTCATCCGGCTGTTCACCTATCGCCTGAAATGCAGCGTGGGCGACAGTGCCGCCCTGTGCTTCCGCATCGCGCAGAACCTGGTGCGCGATCATTTCCGCGCCAGCCACCGGGCCGCGACCGAGGAACTGGGCGACGATCTGGCATGCGACGCGCCCCGGGCGGAGGAAGTGATCATGCACCGTCAGCGCGTCGTCGCCTTCCAGCGGGCCTTGAAGGCCATGCCCCCCTTGCGCCGCGACGTCTTCGTCCGCCGCCGCCTCAAAGGGGAAAGCCTGCGGGACATCGCGCGGGCCCTGGACATCAGCGAGGCGGCGGCCGAAAAACACGTGGTGCGCGCCTTGGAGTGGCTGCACCAGGAAATGTCCCGCAGTGAACGCGCCCGCCCCCACACCGCGCGGCAGGAGGAAGTGCCGTGATGGCCGACCGTAGCGATGTCTGGAGCCCCAACCCGATGGAAGAGGCGGCCCGCTGGGCGCTGCGTCGTGCCACCGCGCCCCTGACACCAGAGGAGGAAGCCGCCTTCCAGGCCTGGCTGGCGGCCGACCCCGGCCATGGCGACAGATATCAAGCGCTGAACGCAACGCTGGAGGACCCCGCCCTGACCGAGGCGCTGGCCGGCCTGGACTCCGCCGCGCGCTTGCCCACCCGGCCCATGCCCCGTGCAATTCCCCGTGCGCGGCGCCTGCTGGTCGGCGGCCTGACCCTGGCGGCCAGCGCCGCAATGGTGCTGGTCATCGCCTGGCCCAACATAGACCGCACCCTGGCCACGCCGCTGCGCTATGAAACCGCGGGCGGCCAAGGCCGCACCGTCACCTTGCCCGATGGCACGGCCCTGAACCTCAACGGCGACACGGCGGTGGAGGCGCGCCTGGGACACGGCCATCGCTGGCTGACCCTGAGCCGGGGGGAGGCCTATTTCGACGTTGCGCACGACACGGACCGGCCCTTCGAAATAGAGGCCGGCGGCCGCGCCGCCATCACCGTTTTGGGCACGGCCTTCGATGTCGACCTGACGCGCGACGTGGTGGAACTGTCGGTCTATCGCGGCCGGGTGCGCTTCACCGCCGCCGGTGCGGACCCAGGCCGCGAACTGACCGCTGGCCAGCGGGCCGGCGTGCACAACGGCCAGGTCCAGCCCCTGGCGGACTTCAACCCCGCGGCGGAGGACTGGCGCCAAGGCTGGCTGGAAACCGAGGGGATCACCTTGGGCCGATTGGCGGAGAGGTTGAGCCGCCGCTCCGCCCTGCCCATCGTCCTGACCGACAGCCGGCTGGCCACCCGCCAGGTCTCCGGCCGCTTCCGCCTCGACGATCCGGCACGGCTGTTGGCCACGCTGGGCCGGGTGCACGGCTTCACCGTGGACCACCAGGCCGACCGTCTTGTGCTGGTTCCGGCCGCCTGACGGCCCCACCCCCGAAGAGCGCGTCCCATGGCCGCGTCTCATAAGCTTCACAAAATTCACTGTCCGGTTCCCCGCCCCCGGGTCGTCTTCCGGCCCGAGGACGCGCCCACGGGGGGACGCGCTCACGGGATTGGGGACAAGAATGAAGAACCTGGACACGGCATTGCGGCATACCCTCAGGGGCCTGCGCGCCTCGGCCTCCGCCCTGGCGCTGGCGGCGGCGGCCCTGACGGTCACCGCCCCCACGGCACGCGCGGCGCAGAGCGTGACGCAATTCGCCATCGCCGCCGGCGACCTGCGCGCGGCGCTGAACGCCTACTCCCGCGCCACGGGCCTGCAGGTCCTGGCCGATCCGGCGCTACTGGACGGCAAGCGCACCGATGGCGTCACCGGTGGGTTCAGCGCCCAGGAGGCGTTGCTCCGCCTGCTGGCTGGCACGGGCCTGGACTACACCCAGGACGGTGACAGCATCGTTCTGAAGGTCGGGGTGACCAAGACCGCCGCGCCAACGCCCAGCAAGGCGCTGGCGGCCTCCCCCCTGGCGACCAGTGACACCAGCCCGCTGGAGGAGATCGTCGTCACCGGCTTCGCCGGCAGCGTCACCCGCGCGCTGGACACCAAGCGCATGGCCAACAATGTGCTGGACGCCATTTCCGCCGAGGATATAGGCAAATTCCCCAGCCAGAACGTGGCCGAGGCGATGCAGCACATCCCCGGCGTCAGCATCTCGCGCGACCGGGGTGAGGGTCTGTTCGTCCGCATCCGGGGCCTGGGCCCGGACTTCGAGGTCACGACCCTGAACGGTCGCAGCATGGCGGTGAACGAGAATGTGCGCGACAGTGGCCAGTCGGGGCGCAACTTCCGCTTCGACACCCTGCCGTCCGAATTGGTCTCGGGCATCGAGGTGGTGAAAAGCCCTCTGGCCAGCCAGGATGAGGGCGCCATCGGCGGACTGGTCAACATCCGCACCTTCCGCCCCCTGGAACTGGGCGATGTCACCTTCGCCGGCTCCGCCAGCGGCAGCTACGCCCAGCTGGCCGACGCGGCCGACCCCCACGTCTCCGCCCTGACCAGCTGGACCAATGACACCAAGACCTTCGGCGCGCTGCTTTCGGCCGTCTATGACGAGCGCACGGTGCGGCAGGACCGCGTGCTGAGCACCAACTGGACCCTGTATCCCAACGGCATCGACACCAATGGCGACGGCAAGGCCGACAGCGGCCCCGTCATCGACGCCAGCGGTGTCCGCCCCACGCTGGAGCTGCAGCACAGCCGCCGGGTGGGCATGAACGCGGCCGCCCAATGGGCGCCCAATGACAACCTGGAAATCGGCCTGGACGTCCTGTTCACCCGGCTGAACATGCACTACGACGAAAAGACCTACTCCGCCGACTGGACCATTTCCAAGGCCGTGCCCGGCAGCGTGGTCATCAAGGACGGAGCGGTCGTGGCCGCCACCGCCCCGGTCAGCGTACAGATCGGACGCGAGGAGTCCGACCTGCTGCACACCAATTACCAGGTGGGGCTGAACGGCAAGTATCGCATCGACGGTTGGACGCTGTCGGCCGATGGCGCCTACAACCGCGCCGACAGCGGCACGCCCACGCCCATCCGCCGGTCGCGCATCCTGGGATCCGCCGGACAGGTCAGCTTCAGCATGCCGTCCTCCGACGACGGGGTTCCCAGCCTGAACTATCTGACGGCCGACCTGAATTCGATCACCCTGCTGCCCGGTCGCCGGCTGGAATGGCGGACGGAGAACGCCAAGGATACGGAAGGCGCCGTGCAGGTGGACGCCGAGCATGACCTGGACTGGGGACCCCTTTCCAAGATCCGGATCGGCGCGAAGTATCGCGACCGGGGTCGCGATTATGACCGCCGCGACCTGATCATCACCCAGAACATCGCCGGGCAATATTTCCCGTCCAGCTATTATGACACCTTCCCGGTCAGCGGCTTCCTGTCCAGCGCGTCCGGCACCCTGCCCCGCACCTGGTTGGTGCCCGACACCAACGCGTTCTTCAGCCGCATGGATCAGAGCCTGCTGAACCAGGCGCTGACCGCCGCCGACCAGCGCAACTCCTACAAGGTGACGGAGACCATCGGTGCTGGCTATGTCATGGCCGACATCGCCACCACCCTGTTCGGCCTGCCGCTGCGGGGCGACGCCGGCGTGCGCGTCACCAACACCGATCAGGTGTCCAGCGGCAGCGCCGCCAGCGGCACCAAAGCCATCCCGGTGCGGTATGAGCGCGTCTACACCAACGCCCTGCCCTCGGCCAACCTGGTGCTGGAGGTGCGGCCCGACCTGCAACTGCGCGTGGCGGCGTCCAAGGTCATCACCCGGCCATCCCTGTCCAGCCTTGGGCCGCAGATCACCTTGAATTCATCCAACACCATCTTCACCGCCACCGGCGGCAACCCGCAGCTGCGCCCCTATGAGGCCTGGCAGTACGACGCCTCGGCCGAATGGTACTTCACCCGCAGCAGCGCGCTGATCGCGGACTTCTTCTACAAGGACATCGGCACCTTCACCTTCAACCAGGTGACGCCCCTGGTGGTGGACGGGCAGAGCTACCTGTTGACGGCGCCGGTCAACGGCGGCGGCGCCCACGTCATCGGCGGGGAGATCGCCTACCAGCAGCTGTTCACCTTCCTGCCCTCGCCCTTCGACGGCCTGGGCTTCCTGGCCAACATGACCATCACCAATTCGGCCGCGACCTACCACGACATCACCAGTGGCCGCTTCTTCGAGGCCGATCTGGCCGGCGTGGCCCGTCACAGCTACAACCTGACGGCCTTCTACGAGAAGGGCCCGATCGGCCTGCGCGCCGCCTACAGTTGGACCGGCAACATCCTGAACCAGGTGGGCACCAACGGCCTCTCCTCGGTCAACGACCGCGCCTTCGGCACCCTGGACCTGAACGCCACCTACGCGGTGGACGATCACCTGACCTTGACGGCGGAGGCCATGAACGTCACCGGCACGGCGCAAAGCCAATATGTGAACAACGGCCTGTTCGCCACCTACACGGACTTCGGCCGGACGTTCCGCGTCGGCATCCGGGCCAAGTACTGATGCGGAAGCGCATCCTGCGGGGGCTGGCGGCGGCGACGTTGCTGCTGGCCCTGGCGCCGCCGGTTCGCGCCGACGCGGCGCCGGCCGAGCGGCTGGAACGCGTGGTCATCCTGACGCGGCACGGCATCCGCGCGGCCATGTCCACGCCCGACCAGTTGGGCCAGTGGTCGGCGGAACCCTGGCCAGCCTTCGCCGTCCCGGCCGGCCACCTGACAGCCCACGGCTTCCAGGCCATCACCCTGTTCGGCCGCTATTACCGGGACCATTATCGCGCCCTGGGCCTGCTGCCAGCGGGCGACTGCGCCGCCGCCCAGGTGCACGCCAACCTGCCCCAGCGCACGGTGGAGACGGGCCGCGCGCTGGTCCAGGAGCTGTTGCCCGGCTGCCCAGCCCACGTTGACACGGTGACCACCAAGGCCGACCCGCTGTTCGACCCCGTACCGGCCGGCGCCACCCGCCTGGACCCCGACCTGGCCCTGGCCGCCGTACGCGGCCGCATCGGCGACGCGACGGCCTGGACGGCGGCGCATGCCGACACGGTGGAAGCCCTGCAGCGCCTGCTGCTGAACTGCGCTCCGGCGGACTGCCGGACCCAGGTCCAGCCGGGCGGCAGGCTGGCGGGTCGCCGGCTGCTGACCGACGTGCCCTCGGCGCTGGACCGGGGCCAGGATGATGAGGGGCTGAACCTGCAAAGCCCGCTGGCCACGGCGTCAGGCCTGACGGAAAGCCTGATCATGGCTTATGCCGATGGGGCGCCCCTGGCCAACCTGCTGGGTGGGCGGGTGAACGCGGACGCGCTGAATCGCGCCGGGGCCGCGCACACCGCTGATCTGGACGCGCGGCTGCGCACGCCCTACATCGCCCGCGTGGGCGCCGGGCCGTTGGCCCAGCATCTGGTGGACCTACTGGCCGGCGATGGCCCCGCCGTCACCGTGCTGGTGGGCCACGACGGCACCATCCTGCTGTTGGCCGGCCTGCTGCGCCTGGACTGGGTGCTGCCGGGTTACCAGCCCGACCAGGTGCCCCCGGGATCGGCGCTGGTGCTGGAACGCTGGCGCCGGGCGGACGGCCAAGTCGTCATCCGGACCCGTTTCACGGCGCAAAGCCTGGACCAGCTGCGCGCCCTGACCCCGCTGACGGAAGCCCAGCCCCCCCTGTCGGCGCCGGTCTTCATTCCCGGCTGCAGCCAGGCGGGACCGGCGATGGATTGCCCCGTGGATCGGTTCCGCCATGTCGTGGAGGGCGCTACGCGGGATGGTTGATAAAGGGTTTTGAAGATCCCACCTCAACAGGGATCGTTCACCGCCCAGAGGTCTCCGATGTCATCCATCGTCGTCTGCTATGGCCTATTGGGTTTGGCCTTGGTGATCGCCGTGACTTTCCCCAACCTGCCCGTCGGCCAGGCCATACGGCGACTGCTGGTGGAGATACCGGCCCAGGCCTTGCCCTGGATATCACCACAGCAGATGCTGGTGGTGCTCGCGATGGCCGCCATCTGCGGAATGGCCTGGTATATGGCCAAAGGCGAAGGAGTCGTTATGGTGGCCAGCGGCCTGCCGGAGGGCATCGCCTGGCTGGGCATGCTGGACCTGGCCAGCGTCCTGGATCTGACGATCCTGGGGGTGATGCTGGGCGCCACCCTGCGTTTGCGGATCGCCCGCGACGCCGTTATGGCCAAGGTTCGCAACGCTTGGCGCGCGCTGCCCCGCGCCTTGATCGGTCGAATGGCCTCATCCCGCCGGCCGCGACGGCACCGGACGCGCCTACCGCCCCGGCGTCCCTCCACTGACGCGGACGGATGGGCCTGCGCTTAAGTCGATGAAAATGAAAACGGGGAGCGGCATAACCGCTCCCCGTTTCCCGTTCCTCTGACCCCAACCGCTCAGTTGCGCACCAGCGGGCGGTACTTGATGCGGTGCGGCTGGTCGGCCGCAGCACCCAGGCGGCGCTTGCGGTCGGCTTCATAGTCCTGGTAGTTGCCCTCGAACCAGACCACCTGGCTTTCGCCTTCGAAGGCCAGGATATGGGTGGCGATGCGGTCCAGGAACCAGCGATCATGGCTGATGACGACCGCGCAGCCGGCGAAGCCGGTCAACGCCTCTTCCAGGGCGCGCAGGGTTTCCACGTCCAAATCGTTGGTCGGTTCGTCCAGCAGCAGGACGTTGGCGCCGGACTTCAGCATCATGGCCAGGTGCACGCGGTTGCGCTCACCGCCCGACAACTGCCCCACCTTCTTCTGCTGGTCGGAGCCGCGGAAGTTGAAGGCGGAAACGTAGGCGCGGCTGGGCATGGACCTCTTGCCCAGCTCGATGATGTCAAGGCCGCCGGAGATTTCCTCCCACACCGTCTTGTTGGGATTGAGCGCGTCGCGGCTCTGGTCGACATAGCCCAGCTTCACCGTCTCGCCCACCTTGAAAGTGCCGGCGTCCGGCGTCTCCTGCTCGGTGATCATGCGGAACAGGGTGGTCTTGCCGGCGCCGTTGGGGCCGATGATGCCGACGATGCCGCCCGGCGGCAGGCGGAAGGACAGATCGTCGATCAGCAGGCGATCGCCAAAGGCCTTCTTCACGTGGTCGGCCTCGATGACCACGTTGCCCAGCCGCGGCGGCACGGGGATGACGATCTGCGTGTCGGTGATCGCCTCCTTCGTGCTCTGGGCCAGCAATTCCTCGTACGCCTGGATACGGGCCTTGGACTTGGCCTGGCGCGCGCGCGGGCTCTGCCGCACCCATTCCAGTTCCTGGGACAGCTGCTTCTGGCGGGCGTCCTCGGTCCGGCCTTCCTGGGCCAGGCGCTTTTCCTTCTGCTCCAGCCAGCTGGAGTAGTTGCCCTCGTAGGGGATGCCGGAGCCACGGTCCAGTTCCAGGATCCAGCCGGTGACGTTGTCCAGGAAGTAACGGTCATGGGTGACCATCACCACCGTGCCCTTGTAGTCGGCCAGGAAGCGCTGCAGCCAGGCGACGCTTTCGGCGTCCAGATGGTTGGTCGGTTCGTCCAGCAGCAGCATGTCGGGCTTGGCCAGCAGCAGCTTGCACAGCGCCACGCGGCGCTTCTCACCACCCGACAGCTTGGTCACGTCGGCGTCGCCCGGGGGGCAGCGCAGGGCGTCCATGGCGATGTCCACGGTGCGCTCGATGTCCCAGGCGTCGGCGGCGTCGATCTTCTCCTGCAGCTCTGCCTGCTCGGCGATCAGCGCGTCGAAGTCGGCGTCCGGGTCCGCCATGGCGTTGCTGACCTCGTTGAACCGGTCCAGCAAGCCCTTGGTGGAGGCCAGGGCGTCCATGACGTTCTCCTGGACGTTCTTGGCCGGGTCCAGCTGCGGCTCCTGGGGCAGGTAGCCCACGGACACGCCGTCGGCGGCCCACGCCTCGCCACTGTAATCCTTGTCCATGCCGGCCATGATCTTCAGCAGGGTGGACTTACCCGAGCCGTTCACGCCCAGCACGCCGATCTTGGCGCCCGGGTAGAAACTCAGCCAAATATTCTCGAACACCTTACGGCCGCCGGGGTAGACCTTGGTCACACCCTTCATCACGTATACGTATTGGTACGACGCCATGGGCTGTCTCTTCACAAAGGGTGGCAACAAAGGCAGGGTCATCACCCAGCCGGCGACGCCTTTTACCCCACCATCCCACCCCCGCGCAACGCGGGTGGCACTCACGCGAAAGCCTTAAGTCCCATGCTCGATCTCTATATCGACGCCGACGCCTGCCCGGTGAAGGAAGAAGTGTTCAAGGTGGCGGAACGCTATCAGCTGAAGACCTATCTGGTGGCCAACGGGCCCTTGCGGGTGCCGCCGGGCGGGCTGGTCCAGCTGGTGGTGGTCAGCGACGGGTTTGACGCCGCCGATGACTGGATCGCCACCCATACCGGGGTGGGCGACATCGTCATCACCGCCGACATCCCCCTGGCCGACCGCTGCCTGAAGGCCGGCAGCCGGGTCATCGGCCACCAGGGCCGCCCCTTCACGCCGCAATCCATCGGCACCGCCATCGCCACGCGGGCCCTGATGAGCGACCTGCGCGCCATGGGCGTGGTCCAGGGCGGCAACGCCCCCATGGCCAAGCGCGACAAGTCGCAGTTCCTGCAGGCCCTGGACACCGCCATCCAGGCCATCAAGAAGACGGGGAAATAGCGAACCGCTCAGCCGTGATAGCTGAGATAGAGATAGCTGGCGTCGCCTACCTGCCCCACGCTTTGGGTCACGTGGTTCTTGATGTCGTCCAGGCTGAGGCCGGAGAAGGTGACCGACGCGTTGACGGCCGTGCCGGCACCGGCCAGGGCCGCGTGCAGCGTCGCCCCCTGGAAGCCGGTGGCCCCTTCGCTGGCGGCCCAGTTCGCCACCGAAGCGTCGGTATAGCCCCAGATGGTGACGGCATCACCGGCGCGGAAATTGACCACCGTGCCCCAGGTGGTCTGCCCGCCCCGGCCGTCAATGAAGAAGGTGTCAGCGCCGCCGTCCTGCGCCGTGGAGCCCACCAGGAAATTGGAGCCCCGGCCGCCGTCCAGCACGTTGCTGCCTGCTGACACGGCCAGCGCGTCATCACCGTCGCCGCCCTTGAGGAAAGCGCTGGGACCGTTGGCGGCCAACGCGACACCGTCGCTGCCGGACCAGATCTTCTGGCTCTTCAAATAGGTCACCGGCCCGGTGTAGGCCATGAGGCCGCTGGACGCCTGGGCCTGGCCTGTCACGGTATCGGTCCAGACAAAGGCGGGCCGGTTCACCGTGACGCTGTCCGCATTCATCGCGTTGGCGGAAAGCGCCGCGCCAGCGGCATCGACGATCCCCGTCCTGGTATCGTTGAGGCCCAACCGCAACGTCCCCATGCCAGTCAGACCGCCGACCGTGACCGTGTAGGTGGCGCCCTGCCCCTGCACGGCCGTGACGACGCCGCCAGCGGTACCGGTGGTCAGGGTGTGAAAGTCGTCGGCGCTGACGCCGGTGACGTTCTCATTGAACGTGACGGTGTAACGGACAGCGGCGGCGCTGCCATCCACCACGCCGCCGTCGACCCGCCCGCTCATGATATAGGGGCCGTTGGCGACGGTGGTGACCTGGGCCTGGGGAGAGATGCTGGTGGTGCCGTCGAAAGCGCTGACGCTTAGGATGTCGCTTGCAGGGCTCGCGCCCGCGACGAATTGCAGGCGTTGGAATTGATCCCAGGTGTAAAGGGTGCCGTACGTCTGGGTCACCCCATCCAACCGCAAACTGCCCGAGCCGATATCGTAAACCCTCAGCGAAGAAAGGGTGCCGCCGCCAAGCAGCTTGATTGAAAACAGCGACGCGACGGAAACGCTCCCTGAAACGGGCAGTGAGACGGCCCCGCCGGTGGCGATGTCCGCGAGTTGCACCAAACGATCGTTGAACGCCGCATACTGGACATCGCCCACGGTATCCGTGCCGTCGTTGGGTGTCGTGATGGTGATAGCGCCATTGCCGGCCTTGCCATACACCGCCTGATCACTGTTCGTGTCATAAACGGCCGTGGTGACGTGATTCAAGACGCCATGAATGGTGTCGTTACCAGCGCCACCGATGAGCAAGGCGTTGCCATTGCTCTGAAGAGTGTCGTTGCCATCCCCACCATCCGCGCGGCTGCCATCCGCCAGAGCAGTGATGATATCGTCACCGGCACCGCCAAAGACGGTCACTGGCGCAAAAGCGCCGGAAGATATTTCGGCAATGTTGTCGTTGCCATCGCCACCATCGATATAAGCGCCGCCGAACGCGTTGATCGTGTCATTGCCGGCGCCACCGGTGAGGGTGTCGGCGCCACCGTTGCCATAGATGAAATCATTGCCCGCGCCCCCGTTGATGTTGTCGGCGGAGGAGCTGCCATAGATTGTATCGTCGAACAGCGTTCCGGTGATCTGCTTGCCGCCACCAGCCAAGGCTGTCGACGTCACCACCAGGCTCACCGTGCCGTCGGTGAACTGTAGGCTTTCGATGGAATGCAGCGTGTCGGTGCCACCTTGCGCGGCGGTCACGGTCACCGTGGTGCCGCTTCTTGTGATGGTCGCCTGACTGCTGGCGACCCCATAGACCACCGTGTCCATACTCCCGTATCCGTAGACGGAATCGTTTCCCCCCAAGGGCTTGAACACGTCCTGCAGATTGGTCCCGATCAACACGTCGTCGCCGCTGGTCCCGGTCTGGGTCAGGACCAGCTTGCTGGAATCCCAGCTATAGGTGATGCCGGACTGCGCCAGGGATTGGGAATCGCCATAGAAGTACTGGACGGCGGCGATATCCACCGGCCCCAGGCCGGTGACCCCGGAAGAGAAGTAGTAGGACATCACCGTGTTGGTGGTGTTGTCCATGCTGGACGACAGGTAAGGCGGGCTGGCCCCGCCGCCCGACGCGTTGTAATTGCCCGAATGCTTGAAGCCCAGGGCGTGGCCGATCTCATGCACGGCGGTCAGGACGCCGTCGCCAAGCCGTAGGTCTTGAGAGGCCTTGCCCCCGGTGTTGAAGGCGATTTCCGCGACCACCGGGGCCACGCTGGATGAAAAGGTCTTGGCGGTATAGGCGGCGGCGGCGCTCTCGGACGTGCCGGTGAAGTTGTAGGTGTCGAACTGGACTTCGCCCTGGCCGTCGGGCGCTTCCAGGAAAACCACCCCGGAAACCTTCTGCCAGGTGTCCAGGGCCTGCCGGATGGCCGCCTTTTCGTCGCTGGTCAGCGCCCGGAAACCGGGATAATCCGACGTGCTGGCACCGGCCGGCAGAGTGTCCGCGAAACTGTAGGTGATGAACGCGGGATGGCCCAAAGGGGCCACGGCGTTGGCGCGATTGCCGTAGACCCCGTTCACGCCATAGCCGATGAGCGCCAGCTTGGGATCGTCGTCAGCATAGAGCGAGGCGGCAGCCTCGGTCCCGCTGGTGCCGCCGCTCGTCGCCGCCTGCGGGATCACCGTGTCGTCGTCCTCAAAGGCTTCGGAATACCGATTGGACAGCTCCTCGCTCATCACAGCCCCCCCTTTGACGAGGAAGGGGTCAGCCCTCCGCACTTCGACGCGATCGACATTGGAATTCCCCCAGGCCAGGCGCTCTTTGCAAACAGCATAACGTTTGTGGGTGCATTTTTGCCAAGACAATCCCCAGTTCGGCCGTCACCGTCCCGCGATGCCGGGCGATATGGTCACAGGCTGATCACAGGCCGCCCGCGCCCCCGCCCCTTTCCCGCCCCAATGGGACCGCACGCTGCGGGTGGATAAAAGGGGGACGGTCCAGCCCATGGCCGGGCCTGCCGGCCACAGCGGGAAGGGGTAAGGCATGCACTCTGGTTCCTGGCGCAGAGCCGCCGTGCTGGCGATGGTGTTGGGTTCCCTGCTCCATCCCGCCCTGTGGGCTACCGCCCGCGCCAACACGCAGACCGGCATCAGCGCGTTCGAGCGCAAGGACTATGCCGCCGCCCTGGCCGAACTGGCGCCAGCGGCGGACAAAGGCGACGCGGAGGCGCAGACCTATCTGGGCTGGATGTATGAGAAGGGCCTGGGTGTGCCCCTCGACTACGCCCGCGCCCGAACCTGGTACGCCCAGGCGGCCGGCAAGGGCCATGCCCACGCCCTGAACAATTTGGGCTCCCTCTACTACCTGGGCAACGGCGTGCCCAAGGATGCGCCCAAGGGCATCGGCCTGTTCCGCAAGGCAGCCAAGAGGGGCGACGCGCAGGCTCAGATGAATTTGGCCATGATCTACTACATCGGCCAGGACGCCCCCAAGGATGACGCCGAAGCCGCGCACTGGGCCCGCCAAGCCGGACGCCACGGCGACCCCCACGCCCAGAATCTGCTGGCCCGCCTGTACGACACCGGCGCCGGCGTGCCGCGCAACCCCGTGCTGGCCTACACCCTGGCCGTGCTGTCCGGCGACAACCCCGACGCCCAGGCCCTGCGCGTCCGCCTCGACGGTGAGTTGACCAGCGCCCAGAAGACGGAGGCGCGAACCCTGGCCCAGACTTGGAGACCGGGCCAGCCCCTGCCGACGGCGACGCGGACGTGACGGGCCGCCATTATCCCGCCTTAGTTGTTTAACATCGTCCCCTGACACGCCTGGCAACAGACCAAAGGATAGGGACATAAGATGGGAAACGGCTTGGCGGGATGGTCTCGCACGTCGCGCGCTTTGATCATGGCGGTGTGGGCCGCCGCCGGGCTGACCGCGTCGGCGGGAACAGCCGGCGCCACGACGACCGGGACGGGCACACCGCCCTCCTCCAGCACACTCGTCGCCCAGTCCACCGCCCAATCCCCCTTGGACCAGGGCATCGCGGCCTTTGAGGCGGGACGTGAAGCCGATGCCGTGGCGCTGTTGACGCCGCTGGCGGAGCGGGGTGACGCCGAGGCGCAGACCTATCTGGGCTGGATCTACGAAGAGCCGTCGGTGACCATCGCGGGACAGGGCTCTCGGCCCAGGTTCATCCACGACAACACCAAGGCCCGTGCGTGGTACGAGAAGGCGGCCGCCCAGGGCCAAGCGCATGCCCTGAACAATTTGGGATCACTTTATTTCCTGGGACGGGGCGTCCCCCAGGACCCAGCCAAGGGCCTCGCCCTGTTCAAGCGGGCCGCCGCCAAGGGCGACCTTCAGGCGCAAAAGAACCTGGCCGCCATCTATTCTTACGGCTTCGGCGTATTGAAGGAGCCTCAAGAGGGATTCAAGTGGGCCGTCAGGGCCGCCGAACAGGGGGATGAAGACGCCATGTACAATCTGAGCGTGCTCTATGACGCGGGCGAGGGGGCGCCCCATGATCCTCTGGCCGCCTACATCCTATTGGGGCTGAGCCATGTGAAGACATCGGACGCCGCCATTTTGAAGGCCCGACTGGAGCGGCAACTGTCAGCGGAACAGCGTGACTCGGCCTGGGCCAAGGTGGCTGACTGGCATGCTGGCACGCCCCTGCCCCTCCCCCTTCACGCCCAAGGATTGTTGCACCCGGCAGGGGATTGAGATCGCGCATTGCGCTTCCGCCGATCGGCGGCGAACGCCCCGATGCGCATCATAGGAAAAGGGCCGCACCCCGGCAGGGATGCGGCCCTTCGCTTTACTCAAGCACTCGGTCGCCTCAGGCGGCCGGCTGCTCCGTCGAGGCGTCCGCCGGCAGGGCCGGGGCTTCGCCGGCCTGCAGCGCGGCCATGACCTTGTCACGCTCGGCGGCGATCAGCTTCAGGCGGTTCACGACACTGCCGGTACCCGCCGGGATCAGGCGGCCGACGATGACGTTTTCCTTCAGGCCTTCCAGGTTGTCCGACTTGCCCTGGACGGCTGCTTCCGTCAGGACGCGGGTCGTTTCCTGGAACGAGGCGGCCGAGATGAAGGACCGCGTCTGCAGGCTGGCCTTGGTGATGCCCTGCAGCACCGGACGGCCACGGGCGAACCGCAGACCACCTTCGCCTTCGTCCATCCGGGCCTGAACCTTGCGGTTTTCGGCCTCGAACTCCTCTCGGTCGACCTGCTCGGCGATCAGCAGAGTGGTGTCGCCCGGATCGTCGATCTCGACCTTCTGCAGCATCTGGCGAACGATCACCTCGATGTGCTTGTCGTTGATCTTCACGCCCTGCAGACGATAGACGTCCTGGATCTCGTTGGTGAGGTAGGAGGCCAGAGCCTCCACGCCCATGACGGCCAGGATGTCGTGCGGGACGGGGTTGCCGTCCATCAGCAGGTCGCCCTTCTGGACATAGTCACCCTCCTGCACGGAGATGTGCTTGCCCTTCGGGATCAGGTACTCGCGCTGATTCTCGGCCTCGTCGTTGGGGACGACGACGATACGACGCTTCGTCTTGTAGTCCTTGCCGAACTCGACCCGGCCATCGATGTCCGAGATGATGGCGAAGTCCTTGGGACGACGGGCTTCGAACAACTCGGCCACGCGCGGCAGACCGCCGGTGATGTCGCGCGTCTTGGAGCTTTCGCGCGGGATACGGGCCAGCACGTCGCCGGCCTTGACCCGCCCACCATTTTCCACCGACAGGATGGCGTCCACGCTGAGGTAGTAGCGGGCCTCCACGCCGTTCGGCAGCTTGATGATGTCGCCGTTGGCGTCGCGCAGCGTGATGCGCGGACGGAGATCCGCGCCGCGCGGCTGCTGACGCCAGTCCACCACCACCTTGGAAGAGATGCCGGTGGCCTCGTCGACCACCTCACGAATGGACACGCCCTCGACCAGGTCGACGTAGTTGGCGATACCCTCGCGCTCGGTGATGATCGGCAGGGTGTAGGGGTCCCAATCCGCCAGACGATCGCCCTTCTTCACCAGCACGCCATCCTCGACCAGCGCCTTGTTCAGCTTGGCGCCGTAGGGGATGCGGTGGCGGGCGCGCTCACGGCCCTGCGGGTCGAACAGCGCCAGTTCGCAGTTGCGGCCCATGATGACGGGCACGCCCTCGCCGTTCAGCACCATGTTGCGGTTCTTCACCACGACCTTGGCGTCGATGCTGCTGTCCACGGACGACTGCTCGGCACCGCGCTGGGCGGCACCGCCGATGTGGAAGGTACGCATCGTCAGCTGCGTGCCGGGCTCACCGATCGACTGGGCGGCGATGACGCCGACGGCCTCACCGATATTCACGGTGGTGCCACGGGCCAGGTCGCGGCCGTAGCAGCAACCGCACACACCCTCGCGGGTCTCGCAGGTCAGCACCGAACGGATGGAGACCGTGTCGATGCCGGCGCGCTCGATCACCTCGACCGCCTGCTCGTCAATCAGGCCAGCGGCCGGGACGAGGACCTTGCCGCTCAGCGGGTCGACCACGTCAACGGCGGCGCAACGGCCCAGGATGCGCTCGGACAGGGGCGAGATCACCTCGCCGCCGTCGATGACGGCGCGCATGGTCAGGCCCTTGGTGGTGCCGCAATCGTTCTCGACGACGATGGCGTCCTGGGCGACGTCGACCAGACGGCGCGTCAGGTAACCGGAGTTCGCCGTCTTCAAGGCGGTGTCGGCCAGACCCTTACGGGCACCGTGGGTGGAGTTGAAGTACTCCAACACGGTCAGGCCTTCCTTGAAGTTCGAGATGATGGGCGTCTCGATGATCTCGCCCGAGGGCTTGGCCATCAGGCCGCGCATGCCGGCCAGCTGCTTGATCTGGGCGGCGGAGCCACGGGCACCGGAGTGCGCCATCATGTACACCGAGTTGACGCCGAAGCCGGGCTTCGGCTGCTCGATGACCTTCATCATCGCGGTCGCGACCTTTTCGGTCGTTTCCGACCAGACGTCGACCACCTTGTTGTACTTTTCGCCCTGGGTGATCAGGCCGTCCAGGTACTGCTGCTCGTATTCCTTGACGCGCTCCTGCGCCTCGCGGATCAGCACTTCCTTCTCGGCCGGGATGACCATGTCGTCCTTGCCGAAGGAGATGCCGGCGCGGCAGGCGTGGCTGAAGCCCAGCTTCATCAGGCGGTCGGCGAAAATCACCGTCTCCTTCTGACCGCAATGGCGGTAGACGGCGTCGATGATGTTGCCCACGTCCTTCTTGGTCAGCAGCCGGTTGATCATCGAGAAACCGATCGCCGGATGGCGCGGCAGGATCTCGGACAGCAGCATGCGGCCGGGCGTACTCTCCACACGGGTGATGATGGGGTTACCATCCTGGTCGACCGTGTGGTAGCGGGCCTTCACCTTGGAGTGCAGGGTGACGACCTTGGCGGCCAGGGCCTGCTCGATCTCGCCGATGTCGGTGAAGGCCATGCCCTCGCCCACCGAGCCCGGCAGTTCCATCGTGATGTAGTACAGGCCCAGGACGATGTCCTGGCTGGGAACGATGATGGGCTTGCCGTTGGCGGGCGACAGGATGTTGTTGGTCGACATCATCAGCACGCGCGCTTCCAGCTGGGCCTCAAGGCTCAGCGGGACGTGCACGGCCATCTGGTCGCCGTCGAAGTCGGCGTTGAAGGCGGTGCAGACCAGCGGGTGCAGCTGGATGGCCTTGCCTTCGATCAGGGTCGGCTCGAAGGCCTGGATGCCCAGACGGTGCAGCGTCGGCGCGCGGTTCAGCATCACCGGATGCTCGCGGATGACCTCTTCCAGGATGTCCCAGACCTCGGGACGCTCCTTCTCCACCATGCGCTTGGCCGCCTTGATGGTGGAGGCCATGCCGTACAGTTCCAGCTTGGCGTAGATGAAGGGCTTGAACAGCTCAAGCGCCATCTTCTTCGGCAGGCCGCACTGGTGCAGCTTCAGCTCAGGGCCCACCACGATGACCGAACGGCCGGAGTAGTCGACGCGCTTGCCCAGCAGGTTCTGACGGAAGCGGCCCTGCTTGCCCTTCAGCATGTCGCTGATGGACTTCAGCGGACGCTTGTTGGCGCCGGTGATGACTCGGCCACGGCGGCCGTTGTCGAACAGGGCGTCAACCGCCTCCTGCAGCATGCGCTTTTCGTTGCGCACGATGATGTCGGGCGCGCGCAGCTCGATCAGCCGCTTCAGGCGGTTGTTGCGGTTGATGACGCGGCGGTACAGGTCGTTCAGGTCCGACGTGGCGAAACGGCCGCCGTCCAGCGGGACCAGCGGGCGCAGTTCCGGCGGAATGACCGGGACGACGTCCAGGATCATCCACTCCGGGCGGGAGCCGGACTCAAGGAAGGCCTCGATCAGCTTCAGGCGCTTGACCAGCTTCTTGCGCTTGGCCTCGCTGGCGGTTTCCTTCAGCTCCTCGCGGACGGTCTTCATCTCCTCTTCCATGTCGATGGCGGAGAGAAGGACCTTGATGGCCTCGGCGCCGATGGACGCGGTGAAGGCGTCCTCGCCGTATTCGTCCTGGGCCTGGATGTACTCTTCCTCCGACAGCAGCTGGTGCAGCTTCAGCGGGGTCAGGCCAGGCTCGGTGACGACGTAGTTTTCGAAGTACAGGACCCGTTCCAGATCCTTCAGCGTCATGTCCATGAGCAGGCCGATACGGCTCGGCAGGCTCTTCAGGAACCAGATGTGCGCGACGGGGGAGGCCAGCTCGATATGGCCCATGCGCTCACGCCGGACCTTGGCCAGCGTCACTTCGACGCCGCACTTCTCGCAGATGATGCCGCGGTACTTCATGCGCTTGTACTTGCCGCACAAGCACTCGTAGTCCTTGATCGGGCCGAAGATGCGGGCGCAGAACAGGCCGTCGCGCTCCGGCTTGAAGGTACGATAGTTGATGGTCTCGGGCTTCTTGATCTCACCGAACGACCAGGAACGGATGCGTTCCGGGCTCGCGATCGAGATGCGGATCTGATCGAAGCTCTGCGGCCCTTGCACCTGGCCGATAATGTTCATCAACTCATTCATAAGCCGTCTCCCCTGGGAAGGGCTGGGAATTCTGTGGGCTGCAAACCGGAATGGGCAGGCGCCCCCAGGGATATCCCCCAGGGGCGCCACCGACGATCAACCGGCGATCAGTAGGTCCGCTCGTTCAGCTCGACGTTCAGGCCCAGGGACCGCAGTTCCTTGACCAGCACGTTGAAGCTTTCGGGAATGCCGGCCTCGAAGTTGTCGTCGCCGCGGACGATGGCTTCGTAGACCTTGGTACGGCCGGACACGTCGTCCGACTTCACCGTCAGCATTTCCTGCAGCGTGTAGGCGGCGCCGTAAGCTTCCAGCGCCCAGACCTCCATTTCACCGAAGCGCTGGCCACCGAACTGGGCCTTGCCGCCCAGCGGCTGCTGGGTGACCAGGCTGTACGGGCCGATGGAGCGCGCGTGGATCTTGTCGTCCACCAGGTGGTGCAGCTTCAGCATGTAGATGTAGCCGACGGTGACCTTGCGGTCGAACGCCTCACCCGTGCGGCCATCGGTCAGGACCATCTGGCCGGAGCTGTCGATGCCGGCTTCCGTCAGCATGTGGACGATGTCGTCCTCCCGCGCGCCGTCGAAGACGGGGGTCGCGAACGGGATGCCGCGGCGCAGGTTGCCCGCCAGTTCCAGCACCTCACCATCGGTCAGGTCGCTCACCTCCTCGGTGTAGGCGGCCTCGCCGTAGATGTGCTTCATGCGATCCTTGATCTCGTCAAGGACGGGGGCCTTGGCCTCCGGCTCGGCATGGCGCATGCGGTCCAGCATGGCGCCGATCTGCTTGCCGAGGCCGGCGGACGCCCAGCCCAGGTGGGTCTCAAGGATCTGACCGACGTTCATGCGCGAGGGCACGCCCAGCGGGTTCAGAACGATGTCCACGGCCTGGCCGTCGGCCAGGTAGGGCATGTCCTCGATGGGCAGGATGCGGCTGATCACACCCTTGTTGCCGTGACGGCCGGCCATCTTGTCGCCGGGCTGCAGCTTGCGCTTCACCGCCACGAAGACCTTGACCATCTTCATGACGCCGGGCGGCAGCTCGTCGCCGCGCTGCAGCTTCTCGACCTTGTTCTCGAACCGCTCCTGCAGCTTCTGGATGCTCTCGTCGAACACCCGGCCGTAGGCCTCCACGTTCTCCATGATCTGGTCGTTGCCGACCGCGATCTGGCGCCACTGGCCGCGCGACAGGCCGGACAGCAGCTCCTCGGTGATCAGCTCGCCCGACTTGATGCCGCGCGGGGCGGACAGGACGGTCTGGCCGACCAGGGTTTCCCGCAGGCGGGTGTAGAAGCTGCGCTCCAGGATCCCCTTCTCGTCGTCGCGGTCCTTGGCCAACTTTTCGATCTCGGCCCGCTCGATCGCCAGCGCGCGCTCGTCCTTGTCGACGCCGCGGCGGGAGAAGACGCGGACCTCGACCACCGTGCCGGTGACGCCCGGCGGCAGGCGCATGGACGTGTCGCGCACGTCGGAGGCCTTTTCACCGAAGATGGCGCGCAGCAGCTTTTCTTCCGGCGTCATCGGGCTTTCGCCCTTCGGCGTCACCTTGCCGACCAGGATGTCGCCCGGCTTCACCTCGGCACCGATGTAGACGATGCCCGCCTCGTCGAGGTTCTTCAGAGCCTCTTCGCCGACGTTGGGGATGTCGCGGGTGATTTCTTCCTGGCCCAGCTTGGTATCGCGGGCCATGACCTCGAACTCCTCGATGTGGATCGAGGTGAAGACGTCATCGCGCACGATGCGCTCGGAGATCAGGATCGAGTCTTCGAAGTTGTAGCCGTTCCAGGGCATGAACGCGACCAGCACGTTCCGGCCCAGGGCCAACTCACCCAGGTCCGTGGAGGGACCGTCGGCGATGATGTCGCCCTTCTCCACCCGGTCGCCCACCTTCACCAGCGGACGCTGGTTGATGCAGGTGTTCTGGTTGGAGCGCTGGAACTTCAGCAGGTTGTAGATGTCGACGCCGGGGGCCGCCGCGTCGGTGTCGCCGGTGGCGCGCACGACGATGCGGGTGGCGTCGATCTGGTCGATCACGCCGGCGCGGCGGGCGGCGATGGCCACGCCCGAGTCACGGGCGACCGTCGCTTCCATGCCGGTGCCGACCAGGGGCGAGTCCGCCTTGATCAGCGGCACGGCCTGACGCTGCATGTTGGAGCCCATCAACGCGCGGTTGGCGTCGTCGTTCTCCAGGAACGGGATCAGCGCCGCGGCGACGGACACCAGCTGCTTCGGCGACACGTCGATCAGGTCGATCATGTCCGAGCGCGTCATCATGTACTCGCCACCCTTACGGCAGCTGATGAGCTCGTCCATGAAGCGGTTGTCGGCGTCCAGCGTGGCGTTGGCCTGCGCCACCATGTAGCGGCCTTCCTCCATGGCGGAGAGATAGACCACCTCGTTGGTGACGCGCTTGTCCACCACCTTGCGGTAGGGGCTCTCGATGAAGCCGTACTGGTTCACGCGGGCGTAGGTCGCCAGCGAGTTGATCAGACCGATATTCGGACCTTCGGGGGTCTCAATCGGGCAGATGCGGCCGTAGTGGGTGGGATGCACGTCGCGGACTTCGAAGCCCGCGCGCTCACGGGTCAGACCGCCCGGCCCGAGGGCCGAGAGACGCCGCTTGTGGGTGATTTCCGACAGCGGGTTGGTCTGGTCCATGAACTGCGACAGCTGCGAGGAGCCGAAGAATTCACGCACCGCGGCCGCCGCCGGCTTGGCGTTGATCAGGTCATGCGGCATGACCGTGTCGATCTCGACCGAGCTCATGCGCTCGCGGATCGCGCGCTCCATGCGCAGCAGGCCGACGCGGTACTGGTTCTCCATCAACTCGCCCACGGAGCGGACGCGACGGTTGCCCAGGTGATCGATGTCGTCGATTTCGCCGCGACCGTCCTTCAGCTCGACCAGGAGCTTCAGGATGGCGAGGATGTCATCCTTGCGCAGGACGCGCATCTGGTCGTCGGTCTGGAAGCCCAGGCGGGCGTTCATCTTCACGCGACCGACGGCCGACAGGTCGTAGCGCTCGCTGTCGAAGAACAGGCCGCTGAACAGGGCCTCGGCGCTTTCCAGCGTCGGCGGCTCGCCGGGGCGCATGACGCGGTAGATGTCGATCAGCGCGTCTTCACGGCTGGCGTTACGGTCCGCCGACATGGTGTTGCGGATGTAGGCGCCGACGTTCAGATGGTCGATGGCCAGGACCGGCACCTCGTCCACGCCGAACTTCTCCAGCTTCTCCAGGGCGGCGGTGGTGATCTCGTCACCCGCCTCGAAGATCACTTCGCCGGTCAGCTCGTTGATGATGTCGATGGCGAGGTAGCGGCCGGCCAACTCCTCCGTCGGCACCTTGACCTCTTCCAGACCCTGTTCCTGCAGCTTCTTCAGCACGCGGGGGGTCATCTTGGTCTCGCGCTGCAACAGCACCTCGCCCGTACGGGCGTCGATGAGGTCGGAGACGAGCTTCACACCCTTCATGCGCTCGGCGACGAAGGGGGTCTTCCAGCCCTCGCCGGCGCGGGAATAGGTGATGGTGTCGTAGAAGGCGGCGAGCATCTCCTCCTTGGACATGCCCTGGGCCTCGTACGGGGCCAGGCCGCGACCTTCCTTGGCGCGCTCCGCTCGCAGCTTCTGCGTCTCAGCGCCGTCCAGCGCGAACAGCAGGGTGGTGGCGGGCAGCTTGCGGCGGCGGTCGATGCGGACGTAGACGAGATCCTTGGCGTCGAACTCGAAGTCCAGCCAGGAGCCGCGATAGGGGATGACGCGGGCGGCGAACAGGTACTTGCCCGACGAATGGGTCTTGCCCTTGTCGTGGTCGAAGAACACGCCCGGCGACCGGTGCATCTGGCTGACGATGACGCGCTCGGTGCCGTTGATGACGAAGGTGCCGTTGGCCGTCATCAGGGGCATGTCGCCCATGTAGACGTCCTGCTCCTTGATGTCGCGGATGGACTTCAGGCCCGTGTCTTCGTCCATGTCGAAGACCGTCAGGCGCAGGGTCACCTTCAAGGGCGCCGCGAAGGTCATGCCGCGCTGCTGGCATTCCTCGACGTCGTACTTGGGTTGTTCAAGCTCGTACTTAACGAAGTCGAGCACGGCACGGTCGGAAAAGTCCTTGATCGGGAAGACCGACTTGAACACTTCCTGAAGGCCCAGATTGGCGCGCTTCTCGGGCGCCGTGTCCATCTGAAGGAAGTGGTCGTAGGAACTCCGTTGAACCTCGATGAGGTTCGGCATGCGGGTCACTTCGGGGATGCGTCCGAAGCTCTTACGAATACGCTTACGTCCCGTGAACGACTTGGCCATGAAATGCGCCTCTCGTGAACTAGGCCCGGGTCAACTGCGCCGGCCGATGTAGGATGCGACGGCAAGCGACACAAACACAAATAGGCGCGTCCGGCACCACCCCTCACGGGCGGCGGCCGTCCGGCGCCACACTACTCAATCTGCCCTTCCCGACACCAATCCCCTGCATGGAACCTTCTTCGGGAAGAAACTGGAGGATCACCATACGCCATCCTCCAAAAAAAGGCGACAGCGCCGGGCGGCGGTCCCCCATATGGGGAATGCCACCGTCCAGCGCCATCTTTTTTCAGAAACGCCCACAGGGGATCGTTTCTTACTTCACCTCAACCTTCGCGCCGGCGTCTTCAAGCTGCTTCTTAATCTTAGCAGCTTCGTCCTTCGTGGCGGCTTCCTTGACGGTCTTCGGCGCACCCTCGACCAGGTCCTTGGCTTCCTTCAGGCCCAGGCTGGTGATGGCGCGGATTTCCTTAATCACGTTGATCTTCTTGTCGCCGGCGTCGACGAGGATCACGGTGAATTCGGTCTGCTCTTCAGCGGGGGCGGCGGCTTCGGCGGCCGGGCCGGCAACGGCGGCAACGGCGACCGGAGCAGCGGCGGAAACGCCCCACTTCTCTTCCAGCAGCTTCGACAGTTCGGCGGCTTCGATGACGGTCAGAGCGGACAGCTCTTCAACCAGCTTTTCCAGCTTGGACATGGATGGTCTCCTAAATCAGGTCTTGTCTTGATAAAACGAAAGTACGCGAGGCTCAGGCCGCCTCGCCCTTCTTGGCGTAAGCCGACAGCACGCGCGCAACCTGGCCACCGGGCGCCTGCAGCACACCGGCGATGCGGGTGGCGGGCGTCTGGATCATGCCAAGCAGGCGACCACGCAGTTCGTCGATCGACGGGAGCTTCGAGAGAGCCTCGATGCCCTTGTCGTCCAGGACGACACTGCCCATACCGCCACCAATGATCTTGAACTTGTCATTGGTCTTGGCATACGCAATGGCCACCTTCGCAGCCGCCACCGGATCGCTTGAGTAAGCGATGGCGGTGACGCCGACGAAGAGGTCGTCCAGCTTTTCGAACTGGGTGCCCTTCAGGGCGATGCGGGCGAGCCGGTTCTTGGTCACTTTGAAGCTTGCGCCAGCGGCCCGCATCTTGCGGCGCAGGTCCGTCACTTCCGCGACCGTCATGCCCGACTGGCGGGTCACAACGACGAGGGAAGTGGCGGAGAGCGCCTGATGCAGGGCCGCGATCGTCGCTTGCTTTTCTGTGCGATCCACGGTTCGCCTCCTACACAACTGGGACGGATCGGCGCGAGCGCCCACCCTCCCGGTCCAAAAGTGGCCTCGCCGCCGCCCGCGAACGGGCATTGATCGAGACCGGTGAACCTGCCCCAGAAGCGACAAGCCTGACCAAGCGCGGGCGGAAACCGTCCAGCCTGGATGTTATGCTTGCTACTCCCGTCTATGCCGGCGTTGCATTAAGCCTCCCCGGTCGTCACCCATTCCTGGGATCGGTCCCGGCTTGGCGCCCGCAGTCTCGGACAGGGTTGGAAAGTCGGATCGCTCCGCCTCTCCGCCGCCGTCACCGCCCGGCCACAAGGACCGGGCGGATCGGACGGAAACTCAAAAGCCTCAGCCGGCCAGCGTCGCGACCAGCGCCGAAACGTCGAGCTTCAGGCCCGGGCCCATGGAGGAGCTCAGGCTGACCTTCTCGATGTAGGTGCCCTTGGCACCCGTCGGCTTGGCGCGGTTGATCGCGGAGACGAAGGCGCGGACGTTCTCGGCCAGGGCTTCCTGGCTGAAGCTGGCCTTGCCCACGCCGGCGTGCACGATGCCGGTCTTCTCGGCGCGGAACTCGACCGAGCCGCCCTTGGCGGCCTTCACGGCCTCGCCCACGTTCATCGTCACGGTGCCCAGCTTCGGGTTCGGCATCAGGCCGCGCGGGCCCAGCACCTTACCCAGACGGCCGACCAGGGCCATCATGTCCGGGGTGGCGATGCAGCGGTCGAAGTTCATCTCGCCCGCCTGGATCTTCTCGGCCAGGTCTTCCGCACCCACCAGCTCGGCACCGGCGGCCTCGGCCTCGGCGGCCTTGGGGCCACGGGCGAACACGGCGACGCGCACGGTCTTGCCGGTGCCGTTGGGCAGCTGGACCATGCCGCGGACCATCTGGTCGGCATGACGCGGGTCGATGCCCAGGTTCATGGCGATTTCGACGGTCTCGTCGAACTTGGCGGTGGCGTTGCCCTTCACCGTCTGGACAGCCTCGTCCAGGGCGTAGAACTTGTTCCGGTCGACGGTGGCGTTAGCCTTCTTGAGACGCTTGCCGGCCATGATCAATCCTCCACCACTTCCAGGCCCATGGAACGGGCCGAGCCGACCAGCATGCTGGCAGCCGCCTCGATGTCGTTCGCATTCAGGTCCGGCATCTTTGTCTTGGCGATTTCGCGGATCTGCGACATCTTCACCTTGCCCACCGCAGCGCCCTTGCCCACCTGGACGGCGCCCTTGGTGATGCCGGCGGCCTTCTTCAGGAAGTAGGTGTTCGGCGGGGTCTTGGTGACGAACGTGAAGGTGCGGTCACCATAGGCGGTGATCACGACCGGGATGGGCATGCCCTGCTCCAGGTCGGCCGTCTTCGCGTTGAAGGCCTTCACGAATTCCATGATGTTCAGGCCGCGCTGACCCAGCGCCGGCCCGATGGGCGGCGACGGGTTGGCCTTGCCGGCCGGCACCTGCAACTTGATATAACCGACGATCTTCTTCGCCATGATACGTCCTCAACAACAATCCGGACGGAACCCTTTTTCAGAGGGCGCCACCCGGATCTGCGGGATGCGCGGTACGGCTTGCCCCATGGACTTTGGGCCGGGCTTGCCTCCCGCGCGGGGAATGGGATGGCGCCCCCCTCAATAAGGAGAGGAAGGCGCCGTCCCGCTTAAATCTTTTCGACCTGCGCATACTCGAGTTCGACGGGGGTCGCCCGGCCGAAGATGGACACCGCCACCTTGACCCGCGCCTTGTCCTCGTCGACCTCTTCGATAAGGCCGGTGAACGAGGTGAAGGGGCCGTCCGTGACCCGGACCTGCTCGCCCACCTCGAAGTGGATGGAGGGCTTCGGCCGCTCAATCCCCTCCTGGACCTGGCTCATGATACGCAAGGCTTCCGCCTCGCTGATGGGCTGCGGCTTGCCGCCACCGCCCAGGAAACCCGTCACCTTCGGCGCGTTCTTCACCAGGTGCCAGCTCTCGTCCGTCAGCTCCATCTTCACCAGCACGTAGCCCGGGAAGAACTTGCGTTCGGAGTTGATCTTGGCGCCGCGGCGCACCTCGACGACCTCTTCGGTCGGGACGAGGATTTCCTCGAACTGATCTTCCAAGCCCTTCTGAGCGGCCTTCTCACGGATAGACTGAGAGACCTTCTTTTCGAAGCCGGAATAAACGTGGACGACGTACCAACGCGCGGCCATGACTTTTAGCCTCCGATACCGAAAACGAGGCGGACAGCGAACGCGATGATCTGATCGACCGCCAGGAAGAACAGGGACGCGACGATGACCATGAGGAACACCATCCAGGTGGAAATAACCGTCTCCTTGCGGGACGGCCATGTCACCTTGGTGATCTCACGCCTTACTTCGCGCACAAACTGGGCAGGACTGGTCTTCGCCATAAGGGCTACGCCACCACGTTCAGAGCTACTCGTCACACTGCTTCGGCATTCCTGCCGTCACCCGGCCCGCGAGGCCGTCCGTACGCGATATTCAGCGCGGCGACGTGGCAGGAGTGGAGGGGATCGAACCCCCAACCCCCGGTTTTGGAGACCGGTGCTCTACCAATTGAGCTACACTCCTACGTCGCCGTCGGCGGCTTGCCGCGTCACGGAGCGCCGGTTTATTCACTAATCCCGACCTCTTGTCCAGAAAAATAAATCAGGCGGGGGAAGGCGCTCCCGGCGCGGGAAGCGGCTGGTCGTGGCATGACGCCCGGCGCGCTCCCGGGCCGGCGGCGCCCAGCCGCAACGGAAGGCCCCGATTTCCCCGGGCCGTCCGCCGCCGGGCATACTATTAGCCCGGCAGGATGCCCTGAGTCACGAAATGTCCCAGCACCTCGTCCAGGTCGATGACGGACACCCCGACGTCGGGCCTCACCCCAGCCCGCGACACGATGGGGTGCAGGCATGACCAATAGGCATAGGGCTGGACTGTGCCGAACAGCGCGTGGGTGGGCACGCCCAGCGACGCGGCGACGTTCATGATTCCCGAATCGGTGCAGAACGCCATGTCGCACGCGGCGAGCAGCCCCATGACCTCCCGCAGCGGCTGACCGATCAGGGGCAGCGGCCGGGCGGTCCGGCACGCCCGGATCACCCCCTGCACCAAGGGCGCCTCGGCCTGGGTGGCGACGATGAACTGCGTGGTCCGTCCCGCCCCATGCAGCCGATCCAGCACCGCCGCCATGCGGTCGGCCGGCCAGACCCGGTTGGGATCGGCGGACCCCACCGCCACGGCCGTCCAGGGGCGCGGCAGGTGGGCGTAAGGCGCGGCGGCCAGGGCCGCGGCCTCGGGCGGCAGCACCAGCTCCGGCGCCCCCTCCAGGGCCAGGCCCAGGCGGTCGAGCAGGATGGCGGCGCACCCCAGCCGCTGGGCATGGAGATGGCGGATGCTGCGGCCATCAGGAATGAGGCCGTCATTCAGGAAAAGGGTTTGCAGGCGGGAGCCGTAGCCGGCCACGTCCTCGATGCCCGCCAGACGGGCCGCGGCGGCGTAGCGCCAGGAGGCGCCCAGGATGACGGCGCGCTTATACCGGCCCGACCGCATCAGGCGCGCCATGTCGAACAGCACCAGGGCCCGCCGGACGTTCTCACGGACGACGTTCCGGCGGGCCTTGCCGGAACCGCCGCCTCCGCCGTCGCCCCCCGTGCGGCCGCCGCCTTGGTCCCCCTTGGTCAGGGCGGCGCTGGCGTAGCCGTGGCGCAGAATGGCACCGGCATGGCGGAACACGTAGTCGGTGCCGGCGAACACCGCCTCGGTCGGAAAGTTTTCAAGGGTGATGAGATCGACGCCGCCGTTCTCATCACCCCGCGCCAGTCCTTTGAGCGCGGGGATCAGCTGGATCATGTCGCCCAAACCGGGCAACGGCTGGACAACCACGGTCCGGGCCGGGCCCCGCCGCCGGCCGTGAGTCGACAAACTCTTCCACTCTGTCATTCGTCATAATCCCAAAGACCTAAGTCGATTTGGAGTTCTCACGGAACAGTGGGCCGCGAGCCGTCGCGAATAGGACCGGGAATAAGGGGGTGCGACAAGGAGACCCGGGAGACATGCCGGGAAAGCTTGGCGCCAAGCACCATGACGAAAAAGGCGGCCGAAACGGCCGCCTTTCCCAAAAGCCGAACAGGCGGCGCCCCGGGGGACGCCGCCTGACGGTACTCAAAGCCCGTTTGAAGGCTTAGGCGATGATCTTGGCGACCACGCCGGCGCCGACGGTACGGCCGCCTTCACGGATGGCGAAGCGCAGGCCTTCGTCCATGGCGATCGGGGCGATCAGCTCCACGGTCACCTGCACGTTGTCGCCCGGCATCACCATCTCGGTGCCTTCCGGCAGCGAGACCATGCCCGTCACGTCCGTGGTGCGGAAGTAGAACTGGGGACGGTAGTTGGTGAAGAACGGGGTGTGACGGCCGCCTTCTTCCTTCGTCAGGATGTAGGCTTCGGCCACGAACTTGGTGTGCGGGGTGATCGAGCCGGGCTTGGCCAGAACCTGGCCGCGCTCGACGTCTTCACGCTTGGTGCCGCGCAGCAGCGCGCCGATGTTGTCGCCAGCCTGGCCCTGGTCCAGCAGCTTGCGGAACATCTCGACGCCGGTGACGGTCGTCTTCACCGTGGCCTTCAGGCCGACGATCTCGATTTCCTCACCCACCTTCACGATGCCGCGCTCGACACGGCCGGTCACCACGGTGCCACGGCCAGAGATCGAGAACACGTCTTCGATCGGCATCAGGAAGGGCTTGTCAACCGGACGCTCCGGCTGCGGAATGTAGGCGTCGACCGCCTTCATCAGCTCCAGGATGGCGTCATGGCCGATCTCCGGGCTCCGGTTCTCCAGCGCGCACAGCGCCGAGCCCTTCACGATCGGAATGTCGTCGCCAGGGAAGTCGTAGCTGCTCAGCAGCTCGCGCACTTCCAGCTCCACCAGTTCCAGCAGCTCGGGGTCGTCGACCATGTCGACCTTGTTCATGAACACCACCAGGGCGGGCACGCCGACCTGGCGGGCCAGCAGGATGTGCTCGCGGGTCTGCGGCATCGGGCCGTCGGCGGCCGACACCACCAGGATCGCGCCGTCCATCTGCGCCGCACCGGTGATCATGTTCTTCACGTAGTCGGCGTGGCCGGGGCAATCCACGTGGGCGTAGTGACGGTTGGCCGTCTCGTACTCGACGTGCGCCGTCGAGATCGTGATGCCGCGCGCCTTCTCTTCCGGCGCCTTGTCAATCTGGTCGTACGCGGTGAACGTGGCACCACCGCTTTCCGCCAACACCTTGGTGATCGCAGCCGTCAGCGACGTCTTGCCATGGTCAACGTGACCGATCGTGCCGATGTTGCAGTGCGGCTTGGTGCGCTCGAATTTCGCCTTGGCCATGGTCTTATCCGCCTTTGCGTGACAGTCTGAAGTTTAAGCTTTTAGGTTCCGCGAGAAGCAACGAACTGGAGCGGGTGAAGGGAATCGAACCCTCGTCGTAAGCTTGGAAGGCTTCTGCTCTACCATTGAGCTACACCCGCCTAAGTCTGGCGCCTAAGTCTGGCCGCTCTCGCCCCGAACTGCTTCGCGCACGCGGGGAGCCAGTAAACCCACCCCTCATTGTCTGGGGGGCGGCTTTACCGGCAAAATGGTGGAAGGGGTAGGATTCGAACCTACGTACGCTAACGCGGGCAGATTTACAGTCTGCTGCCTTTAACCACTCGGCCACCCTTCCGTGCGCCGCGTGTCCGACCGGGGTCGAAAACGGTGGACAGGTGGGTAGGCGTTTCGACCCCCTCCTGTCAACGGGGAAATGTTGGTCCGGTGAAAAGACGTGGAAGCAACCGTGCCATGCTCCGCCGAAAGCAGTGGCAAGCCTGCACCGCTTGGCGCTAAGGATGGCATCATGAAGCGATCTGGATTCTCAAACCAGGGCGGTTCCCGCACCGGCGGCAACGGCCCCACCCCCTCATCCCGCCAGCCCCGCGATGGCGGCCGACCGGGTGCCGCCGCACCCAAGGCGGCCCCTCATGGCGGCGGCGAGCGCCCGCGCGCGCAAGCCCAACGCCCGCCGGCCGAACGCCCGCCACAGGACCGCGCCGACGCGCGCGGCGCGGGCAAGAAGCCAGCGCCCAAGCCCGGACTGTTATATGGCCAGCATCCGGTGGTGGCGGCCTGGACCAATCCCGAGCGGCGGTGCAAGGCCCTGCTGGCGACGCCCGCCGGGTTGGAGTTGATGGCCGAAGCCCTGGCCCACGCCGCCCGGGCCGGCCTCACCCGCCCCGCCCCCACCATGGTGGATCGCGAGGCGCTGGACCGCCTGCTGCCCGCCGGCGCCGTGCATCAAGGCCTGGTGCTGGACGCCAGCCCCCTGCCCGAGTTGGACGTGCCCGACGTGGTGCGCGCCTGCGGGGAGACGGACATGGTGGTGGTGCTGGACCAGGTCACCGATCCGCACAATGTCGGCGCCATCCTGCGCTCCGCCGCCGCCTTCGGGGCCAAGGCCGTCATCGTCCAGGACCGGCACGCGCCGGAGGTGACGGGCGTGCTGGCCAAGACGGCGTCGGGTGCGCTGGAGGTGGTGCCCCTGGTACGGGTCACCAACCTGTCCCGGGCGCTGACGGAACTGCAGGACGGAGGTTTCTGGTGCGTCGGCCTGGCCGAATCGGGGCCCAAGGCCCTGCACGCGCTGGACTTCCCCGGTCGCGTCGCGGTGGTCATGGGCTCGGAAGGCGACGGCCTGCGCCGCCTGACCATGGAGCGTTGCGACGCCCTGGCCCATCTGCCGACCCGGCCGCCCATCGGCAGCCTGAATGTGTCCAACGCGGCCGCCGTAGCACTTTACGAGGTGGCGCGGCGACGCTAAGGTCTGCCCGCGCCGCGCCCCGGATGACCGGGGCCGACCGGTCGCCGGCTTAGCTCAGTTGGTAGAGCAACCGCCTTGTAAGCGGTAGGTCGCGAGTTCAAGTCTCGCAGCCGGCACCAGTTCCTTGGCGCGTCCCAAGCGATAGTTCCCGGAGAGCCCGCCAGCCGCGAGGCGGCGGGCGTCAGCGAATCACATAGGGCTTGTGGGCAAGGTCCAGGCCGATATTGCCCTCCGGCACATCGTTGAAGCTGCGGTAGCGGCCGCTGGCCCCGGGCCCGGGCCCGGGCCCGCCGAGATATTCGGCCAGGGCGTCGTCGTCAACGTAGTAGACCGCTTGCGAACGGTAGATGAAATAGCCGTCCCGGCTGATGGACACGGTCAGCATCAATTCCGTGTTGGTCTCGTCCACCGTGGCCCGGGCGGTATCCAGCGCCAGGCCGGCGGCCGCGGCGGTGATGCCCCAGGGCACGGCGTCCCACATGAGCCGGCCCACCGCCACCCCGGCCCCCAGCGCCGTCAGCGGGCCGGGCACGCTGTGGTTGGCGCCGTAGATTCGCGGATGGGCCATGGGCAGCACGTCGATGGCCACCATGACGACATCGGGCTTGGGTTCCATGGCGACGGCATGGCCGTTCTGGACGAAGGCGGTGGTCACGGCCTGCTGGAAGGCGTCGGCGAACAGTGTGTCGCCATGCCGGGTGAGGTAGACCTGCACCGGCGGTTTTTGCCCCGTCTGTTCCTGCAAGTAGGCGGAAACTGCCGAGGACACGTCCTTGGCCACCAGCACCCAGTGGGCCGCCGTCTCCATCTTGTACTGGGGCGCCGTCAGGAAGCTGGTCGCCACCGGGCGTTCCGCGCAGCCGGACAGCAGGCCCGCCGCCGCCATCGGGCCCCAGAGCGCCGCCGCGCGCAGGGCCCTGAGGAGGAAAGGCGGGCGGGAGAAGACAGGGGTGCGGAGCTGGGGGCGGTTCATCATTGGCGGCTCGATTCTAACCCGAAGGCCACCACCGGGCGGCCCCGACAATGAGAGAAGCAAACCGCGTGCCGTTTCCATTCCGCGCCGGGCCCGCGCCAGGCCCGCGCCAGGCGGCCCCGCCCGCCTCGCTCAGGCGCCGGGGGTGACGATGGTCAGGGCGCTGTCATCACCTTTGGTCCGTTCCTCACCCGGGGCCTGACCCAGGATTTGGAAGCACAGCGTCTCGGCGATGTTGGTGGCATGGTCACCGATGCGCTCAAGATTCTTGGCCGCGAACATCAGATGGGTGCAGGCGGTGATGCGCTGGGGCGATTCCATCATGTAGGTCAGCAACTCGCGGAACAACGCGGTGTAGGCCAGATCGACCTCGCTGTCGGCGTCGCGCACGGCCAGCGCGGCGGCGGCATCGCCATCGGCGTAGGCGGTCACCACCCGGGTCAGCATGTCGTTCGCCGCGTCACCGATGCGGCGCAGCGACCGGGTCAGCTCCACCTCCGGCATCTGGTTCAAGGCCAGGGAGCGCTTGGCGACGTTGGCGGCGAAGTCACCGATGCGCTCCAGGTTGTTGGAGATTTTCAGCGCCGCCACCACCTCGCGCAGGTCACGCCCCACCGGGGCCCGCAGCGCCAGCAGCTTCAGCGTCTGGTTCTCGATCCGTTGCTCCAAAGCGTCGACACGCGCGTCATCCGCCATCACCGAAGCCGCGAGGTCGCCGTCCCGGTCCAGCGTCGCCTTCAGCGCCCGGGTCAGCTGGGTGGAGGCCAGCCTGCCCATTTCCGTGATGGCACTGTGCAACTGCGCCAGTTCATCGTCATAGGACGCCACGATATGACCGGTCGACATAAGCTCACGTTCCTTAACTGATGAAGGGCGGCGTCCAAGCCCAATTCTCGGCAGGGGGCCCGCCTACCCCAATAGCCCTAGCTTGGCCAATGCGCCGCCACCGTCAATGTTTTCTTAGCAAAGGAGTAGGATGCTGAGTTGTAACCAGTCCAAAAGAAATACAAACTGCCTCACAAATTCTCGGAATTCAGTTGAAAGGCCCGGCCTGGGCATGACACCGCACGAATTAATCGCCGTCCTGGAAAAGCACGACCGCTGGCTCAAGCGCAAGACCGGCGGGGCGCGGGCCATGCTGCCCCTGATGGACTTGCAGGGCGCCAGCTTCGTCGGCATGAACCTGCAATCGGCCAAGCTGTCCGGCGCCAACCTCACGGGCTGTGATTTCACCGCCGCCAACCTCAGCATGGCCGACCTGTTCGCCGCCCGGCTGACCCGCGCCGTGCTGATCAACGCCAACCTCTACCGCGCCGACCTGCGCGGCGCCCACATGCGCGGCGCCCGGCTGAAGGGCGCCATCCTGCGTGAGGCCGACCTGCGCGGCGGCGCCCTGCTGGACCGCCGGGGCCCCGGCCAGGTCAGCGTGCAGCAATCCGACCTGCGCGGCGCCGACATGGACGACGCTCTGCTGTCCAGCGCCAATCTGGCCGGCGCGGACCTCAGCGAGACCAGCATGGTGGGGGCCGACTGCTCCGGCGCGCAACTGTCGGGCTGCAACATGTCCAAGTCGGTGCTGAAGTCCGCCAACTTCACCAACTGCGACATGCGCGGCGTGAACCTGTCGGGCAGCAATCTCACGGGTGCCGTGCTGCGCGACTGCCGCCTGGCCGGCGCCTCGCTCAGCGGCGCGATCCTGACCAACGCCGACCTGACGGGCGCCAACCTGGAAGGCGTCGACCTGACGGGCGTGGACACCACGGGCGCCAATCTGGCCCGCGGCTCGGAAAACTTCTCGCAGAAGATCCAGTCGGCGCTGGACCGCCACCGCGCCTGGATCCTCAGCAACGGCGCCAAGGGCGTGCGGGCCGAACTGGTGGGCGAGGATCTGAGCCATATCGACCTGAAGGGCGTGAACCTCAGCGGTGCCGACCTGAAGAGCGCCAAGCTGGTGGGCGCCAAGCTGCGCGACGCCCTGTTCATCATGTCCGATCTGGCGGGCGCCGACCTGCGCGGCGCCGACCTCACCGGGGCCACCTTGGATGGTGTCAGCCTGCGCGGCGCCGACCTCACGGGCGCCAAGCTCGACGGGGCGGAAATCGGCTCCGTCGATATCAAGGGCCCGGATGGGCGCCCCATCGGCCGCATGTGGCCCGCCAACCTGGCCGACGCCCTGCTGATCAGGGCCAGCCTGCAACGGGCCAACCTGCGCAGCGCCAACCTGTCGGGCGCCGACCTGCGCGGCGCGGATTTGAGCGGCGGCAACCTGATCGACGCCAACCTGCGCGGCGCCGTGTTGGAGGGTGCCATCCTGGACGGCGCGACGATGCCCGCCCAAATCGACGACGACGACGAGTGATAGGCCCAACGCCCTTCCCAGAACATCGCCCCGCCGCTAACCATTAGCGCGGCCGGTGGCATGTGGCCGGCTTTTGTCGCAGCGGGGGCAGGGTGATCGCGAACAGGATGGGGCGGCTGGCGGCGGCCATGACCCTGGTGCTGGCCATGGCTCCGGCGGCGGCGGCGGCGTCGCTGGCGCGGGCGGGGGAACCGCCCCGTCGCGTCGTCTCCCTCAATCTCTGCACCGACCAGCTGGCGGCCCTGCTGCTGCCGCCGGGACGCATCGCCGCCTTGTCGCGCCTGGCCCGGGACCCGGAACTGTCCTATGTCGCGACCCGCATCGAGGGCATAGCCGTCACCGAGGGCGGGGCGGAGGAACTGTTGGCGCTGAAGCCGGATCTGGTGCTGGCCGGCACCTACACCGCCCAACCCGCCGTGCGCATGGCCAAGGCCCATCATATCCCAGTCGTACAGGTGGGCCTGATCGCGGATTTCGACGGAATCCGGGCCCAGGTGCGCACGGTGGCCGCCGCCTTGGGCGAATCGGCCAAGGGGGAGGACCTGCTGGCCGACATGGACCGGCGGCTGGCGGCGGCGGCCCCTGGCGACGGCCGGCGGCCCACCGCCCTGTCCCTGGCGCCGGGCGCCTTCACCTCCGGCGCCGGCACGCTGACCGCCGCCGTGATGCGGGCGGCGGGCCTGGCCAACTATCCCGAGGCCAAGGGCATGACCGGCTATGGCTACCTGACGGTGGAGGGCATCGTGGCCGATCCGCCCGACCTGCTGATCACCGGCGCCCCTTCGCCGGGAAGGGGCGTGAAGGACCGCCCCTCGCTCGCCGGCGCCTTGATCAGCCATCCCGCCCTGGCGCGGGCGATACCGCCCGACCGCCGCCCGGCCCTGGACGAGAACCTGCTGGGCTGCGGCGGTCCCTACACGGCCGCCGCGGTGGAGGCCCTGGCCCACGCCCGGGCCGACTGGCTGGCCCGCCAGGATGGGGGCCGGTCGTGACCGTCCTGACGCGGCGCCATCCCCTGGCCCTGTTGCTGCCCCTGATGGCGGCCCTCTTCGTCGCCTCCCTCTCGCTGGGGGCCAGCGGCGTGTCGCTGGCGGGCGTGCTGGCCGACTGGCGGGCCAATGGGGGGACTGGCGGCGGGGGCGGCACGGCCTGGGTGATCTTCACCGAGATCCGCCTGCCCCGCGCCCTGCTGGGCCTGCTGGTGGGCGGGGCGCTGGGCATGGCGGGGGCGGCCTTGCAGGGCATGCTGCGCAACCCGCTGGCGGAACCCGCCGTGATCGGCGTGTCGCCCTGCGCGGCCCTGGGCGCGGTGATCGCCTTCTACAGCGGGTTCGCCAACCGTTTCGCCCTGGCGCTGCCCCTGGGCGGCATCGCCGGCGCCCTGGTCGCGGTGGCCCTGCTGTTCGCGCTGGCCGGCCGCTCCGTCGGTGTCCTGACCCTGATCCTGGCCGGCATCGCGCTCAGCAGCTTCGCCGGTGCCGCCACCTCGCTGGCCCTGTCCCTGTCGCCCAATCCCTACGCCCTGGCGGAGATCGTGTTCTGGATGATGGGGTCGCTGGCCGACCGCACGATGGACCAGGTCTATCTGGCCGCCCCCTTCGTCACTGCGGGCGCCGCCCTGCTGCTGAGCGTGGGCCCGGCCCTGGACGCCCTGTCCCTGGGCGAGGACACGGCCCAATCATTGGGCTTTCCGGTGGGTCGGGTGGGCGCCCGGGTGGTGCTGGGCACGGCCCTGGCGGTGGGGGCGGCGGTGGCCGTCACCGGCGCCATCGGCTTTGTCGGCCTGGTGGTGCCCCACCTGCTGCGCCCCCTGGTCGGCCATCAGCCGCGCCGCCTGCTGCTGCCCTCCTTCGCCGGCGGCGCCTGCCTGGTGCTGGCGGCCGACACCGCCTTGCGCCTGGGCGGACCACGGCCCGAGCTGAAGCTGGGCGTGGTCACCGCCCTGCTGGGCGCGCCCTTCTTCCTCGGCCTGGTGCTGTCCACCCGACGGAATCTCGCATGACCCTGCTGGAAGCCCATGACATCCGCCTGGTCCTGGACGGCCGCCCGGTGCTGGACGGCGTGTCGCTGAGCTTGCGCGCCGGCGAGGTGTGCGGGCTGATCGGCCCCAACGGCGCCGGCAAATCCAGCCTGATGCGCATCCTGGCCGGCCTGCGGCGGCCGGATGGCGGCACGGTCACCCTGGACGGGCGGCCCCTGCCCACCCCGCCCGACGGCGCCACCGCCCGCCGCCTGGCCTACTTGGCCCAGGACCGTGACATCCACTGGCCCCTGACGGTGGCGGCCGTGGTGGCGCTGGGTCGCCTGCCCCACCGGGGCCCCTTCCGCGACAATGGCGCCCGCGACAGCGCCGCGGTGGAACGGGCGCTGACCGCCGCCGACTGCGCGCACCTGCGCGACCGGGTCGCCACCACCCTGTCGGGTGGCGAGCGGGCGCGGGTGCTGCTGGCCCGCGTGCTGGCCGGGGAGCCGGACATCCTGCTGGCGGACGAGCCGGCGGCCAGCCTGGACCCCCTGCATCAGGTTCAGGTCATGGCCCTGCTGCGCCGCCTGGCCCATGACGGGAGAAAGGGCGGGAGTGACGGACGCGCGGTGCTGACCGTCCTGCACGACCTGAACGCGGCGGCGGCCTGGTGCGACCGCGTGGTCATGCTGCATGCCGGCCGGGTGGTGGCGGACGGCCCACCGCACGCCGTGCTGGAACCCGATCTGCTGCGCACCATCTATGGCGTGGGCATCGCCCGGGGCATGGTGGACGGCCAGCCGGTTTTCGTGCCCAAACGATAGCGACTGTCACGAAGGTCGCTATCATGGGCGGCTTTGGCGTTTTCATGGAGGAGGGCGAGCGATGCGACAGGTGACGGTGGCGGCCACGCAGACGTGGTGCGACTGGAACAAGGGCGGCAACATCGACCGGGTGGAGGCGCTGGTGCGCCACGCCGCGGCGGCGGGCGCCCAGATCATCCTGCCGCAGGAACTGTTCGAGACGCCCTACTTCTGCATCAACCAGAAGGCGGCCCATTTCTCCCATGCCGCACCGGCGGAGGACCATCCCGTGCTGGCGCGCATGTCGGCCCTTGCCCGCGAGCTTCAGGTCGTGCTGCCCACCAGCTTTTTCGAGCGCGCGGGCAACGTCTACTTCAACTCCCTGGCCATGATCGACGCCGACGGCGCCATCCTCGGCATCTACCGCAAGAGCCACATCCCCGACGGCCCCGGGTATCAGGAGAAGTTCTACTTCAGCCCGGGCGACACCGGCTTCCAGGTCTACCGGACCCGCTATGCCGCCATCGGCACCGCCATCTGCTGGGACCAGTGGTTCCCCGAGACGGCGCGCGCCATGGCCCTGGCCGGCGCGGAGATCCTGTTCTATCCCACCGCCATCGGGTCGGAGCCGCAGGACCCCACGCTGGACAGCCGCGACCATTGGCAGCGGGTGATGCAGGGCCATGCCGGCGCCAATCTCATGCCGCTGGTGGCCAGCAACCGGGTGGGGACGGAGACGGATGACGACCGGTCCATCACCTTCTATGGCTCCTCCTTCATCGCCGGCCCTAAGGGTGAAAAGGTCACGGAAGCGAATCGCGCGGAGGAAACGGTGCTGACCGCCACCTTCGATCTGGACGCGATCGCGGCCATGCGTTCGTCCTGGGGGGTGTTCCGCGACCGCCGGCCGGAGCTCTATGCGTCGCTGTTGACCCTGGATGGACGCACACGCAGGGGTTGACCGCCAATTCTTTGAGCAAATGACGCATTAACCAACAAATAGACATGACAATTTTGTCATGCATTGGCCTTGGCGGCTGCTTTCACCGATAAATCCTTTTGCCTGGGGCGATTCTGCGATAAAGGAGGGGCGGCAGTTGTTAAATCGAGGTCAATACAAATGGGTGCTCAAAAGAGCTCTGTGACCGGTGCCCTTGCGTCCGCGTACTCGCTTTCGAAGCGCGGCGAAGGTCCCAATCCTATCGATATCCACGTCGGCAATCGCTTGCGCTTGCGCCGTACTTTGCTGGGCCTGAGCCAGGAGATCCTGGGCGAGGCCGTGGGCATCACCTTTCAGCAGCTTCAGAAGTATGAAAGGGGCATGAACCGCATCAGCGCCAGCCGGCTGTTCAACCTTTCCCAGGTGCTGGGCGTGCCCGTCGGGTTCTTCTTCGAAGACCTGCCGGCGACCGAGCAGGCCACGCGCATCGCGCTGGGCAGCGAGGAAGGCGAGACCATGGCCCGCCGGGAAACGCTGGAACTGGTGCGCGCCTACTACCGCGTGCCGGACGGCGCCGTGCGCCGCCGCGCCTTCGACCTGCTGAAGGCTCTGGGTGGCGACGTTCGGGAAGCCGAGGACGCCTGATCCCCGGATCGCATTGAAGGGCCTGCCGCCGGATGTTCATCATCCGGCGGTTGCCTTATGCCCCGGCTGAAGTGTTAATACCCGCATGCCGCACACCACCGAAGACATCCTGTTGGACCATGGCTTTCCCGGTACCCGCCGGGGGGTGACGGTTCATCGCTTCGGTCCGGTCGACACGGCGGGCGCCCGCCCCAAGGCCTACATCCAGGCGGCGTTGCACGCCGACGAGATCCCTGGATTGCTGGTGGCCCAGCACCTGTTGGCCCGCCTCAGGGCCGCCGACGCCGAGGGCCGAATCCGGGGCGACATCGTCCTGGTGCCCTACGCCAACCCCATCGGCCTGTCGCAGGCCGTGCTGGGGACGGCCATCGGCCGCTTCGCGCTGAGCAGCGGCGTCAATTTCAACCGCGACTTCCCCGACCTGGCCGCCCCCGTGGCCGATCGCGTGCTGGGCCGCTTGGGCCCCGACCCGACCGCCAACGTGGCCTTGGTGCGCGCCGCCGCCTTGGCCGCCATCGCGGCATGGGAAACGGCGACCGAAGCCGACAGCCTGCGGAAAATCCTGCTGGGCCTGGCCATCGACGCCGACCTGGTGCTGGATCTGCATTGCGACAGCGAGGCGCTGCTCCATGCCTATACCGGCACCGAATCCTGGCCCGACGCCGCCGACGTGATGACGGAGTTGGGGTGCCGCGCCGTGTTCCTGGCGCTGGAATCCGGTGGCAATCCCTTCGACGAGGCCTGTTCCAGCCTGTGGTGGCGTCTGCGCAACCGCCTGACGGCCGGCCTGTCGGGGGCAGCCCCGCCCCTGCCCGCCGCCTGCCTGGCCACCACCATCGAGCTGCGGGGCCGCCGCGACGTTGATGATGCCCAGGCGACCGCCGACGCCGAGGCGCTGATGCGCGTCCTGACCCGTCGCGGCCTGCTGGCCGGAGAGGTGGGTCCGCTGGGCGCCCCCGCCGGCCAGGCGACGCCCTTGGCCGGGGTCGACCGCGTGCGGGCCCCCGTGGCCGGCGTTGTCCTCTACGCCGTCGCCCTGGGCGACACGGTGGCCGTGGGCCAGACGGTGGCGGAGATCGTGGATCCCGTCACCGGCGTCCGCCATCCGGCCCGCGCCCGCACCCCCGGCATCGTCTGGGCTCGGGCGGAGCAGCGCTACACCGCCGCCGGCGCCATCATCACCAGCATCGCCGGTGAAAAGCCCCTGGCCGAGGAAGGCAGCGGGCTGCTGACGGCGCGGTAGGTGTTTAGGGGGCCCTCAGGTGCCGGGCGCCGACATCCCCCCGTCATATTGGCCCCCCGCCCCGTCATGCGGGCGGCCCTTGCCCCGGACCTCGCTTACAGTGGACAGTGCGCCTGACAGGTCCGCCGCCCCGCGGGGGGACGGCGCCTGGAGCGCGGGGATTGCGATATCATGGTGCGGGAAATTCGGGCGGCCTTGACGGCCGTCATGCTGGCTGGGCTGCTGACGGTCCTGCCGGGCGCGGCCGGGGCCACCGGCTGGCACACGGGGCGCAACGTCACGGTCAACCAGCCGGCGGATGACACGGTTATCGCCCTGGGCCGCACCATCCAGTTGGACAGCACCGTGGCGGGCAGCGCCATCCTGGTGGGCTCCTCCGCCACGGTCAGCGGCACGGTGGCCGACAGCCTGATCGTGCTGTCGGGCAGCACCACCCTGTCGGGCCAGGTCGGTGGCGACGTCGTGCTGGTGGCGGGCAGCATCGACATGCAGAAAAGCTCGGTCGTGTCCGGCGACGCCACGCTGCTGGGTGGCGAAGTGACCATGAGCGGCATGGTGGCCGGCGACGTGGCGGTCAAGGGCGGGGAACTGAACCTGGCCGGCACGGTCATGGGCGACGTGGACGCCACCTCCGGCAAGCTGACCCTGCTGCCCGGCGCCCACATCATGGGCGACGTGACCTTCAGCGGCAACCGCGCCCTGGAACTGCCGGCAGGCGCCCGCATCGAGGGCAAGGTGGAATACAAGGGCGACGGCATGGCCCACCACCGCCACCGTGACGCGGACGCGGACGAAAGCGGCGACAACACCGACACCCGCAGCCACCGCCACAACGGCTGGCACATCTGGATGCCGTGGTTCGGCGGCATCGGCATGATCAGCTTCGCCGTCGGCATGCTGCTGGTGGGCGCCGTGCTCTACATCCTGTTCCCCGGTGCCGTGACCAACGTGGCGACCGGGATCGCCAGCGATCCCGGGCCGGCGGCGGTGAAGGGCCTGGTGGTGCTGATCCTGGTGCCCCTGCTGTGCCTGATCTGCCTCATCACCATCATCGGCATCCCGGTCGCCCTGGTCCTGGGCTTCGCCTACGTGCTGATGCTGATGGTGGCCATGCCGCTGGCCGGGTTCGCGGTGGCCGACATGGTGACCCAGCGTCGCGGGCCGCCGGTCAGCCCGGGCGACCGCATCCGCCGCTATGCCCTGGTGGTGCTGATCCTGGCCGTGCTGCAGCTGATCCCCCTCATCGGCGGCCTGGTCAAGTTCGCCCTGGTGCTGATGGGTGTCGGCGGCCTGGTCAGCCATCTGCGCCGCCGGGGGCCGGTGCCGGCCTACTGACGGCGGTATAGACCCACCCGTATGAGCGAGTGCCCATGCGGCTGTAACCCGCGGCTGCTTCCGACGATTTCCATGCAAGTCGGAAACACGCTATAGCCGGCTATAGCTGAGTCTGTCCGCGAGCAGCGTCACGCCCAGAGGCGATTCCGCCTTTGGGCGATCTGCTCTAAAACGCGAGGACGCCAAGGCCCCGGATGGGGCCGCCCGGCGCCCAGGGGGGCGTTTGATCGATCAAGACCAAGCGCCCCTGGCAGTATTGGGGCATACATGCGGACCGTCGGCATCCCGGGCCGCCCGCAGCGCCTGCCCTTCCGCCAGGATGTCCGACAGCCGGACCTGCGCCAGTGCCGCTTCCAACGCCGTGCCGGCCTGGGCCAAGGCACCCACGATGGCCTGGTTGGCCAGATGCTCCACCGGGCATTCCGGATGATCGGCGGTGGGACCGATGGTGAAGACGGAGACCGTCTCCAGCGCCCGGTGCACATCCAGCAGGGTCAGCTCTTCCAAGGGCCGCGTCAGGCGCCAGCCGCCGCGGGGCCCCTTTTCCGAGGTGACGATGCCCCGGTCGCGCAGACCCGCCATGGTCCGGCGCACCACCACCGGGTTGGTGCTCAACATGCGGGCGATGACGTCCGACGTGGCCGCGCCATGGTTGCAGGCCATGTGGACCAGGACATGCGCCATGCGCGCCAGCCGCGAATCCCTGCTCAAAACCCGATCCTTTCCCGGTGACGACCCAGACTAACGGGCCGCATCCTTATTCGCAACTGTCACAGTGGCATGTCTCTTGACGCCCCGGATTGAATCGTAACAGTGAAAGTTACGAACAAATCCGGAGAGCCATCATGCCTTATGACGTGATCATCATCGGCGGCAGCTACGCCGGCCTCTCGGCCGCATTACCGTTGGGCCGCGCCCGCCGCCGCGTGCTGGTGGTCGACGCCGGCCAGCGCCGCAACCGCTTCGCCGCCGCCTCCCACGGCTTCCTGGGCCAGGATGGCGCTGCACCCGGCCAGATCGTGGCCACCGCGCGCGACCAGTTGGCGCGCTACGCCACGGTGGAGATGCTGCAGGGCGCGGCCATCGCTGTGGCCGGGGATGAACAGGGATTCGTGGTGCAAACCACGGGCGGCCCCGTGGCCGGCGCCCGCCTGATCCTGGCCAGCGGCGTGACCGACAACCTGCCCGAGGTGCCGGGCCTGGCGGAGCGCTGGGGCCGGCACGTGTTCCACTGCCCCTACTGCCACGGCTATGAGTTGAACCAGGGTCCCATCGGCGTGTTGGCCACCGGGCCGATGTCATTGCACCACGCCCAGATGCTGCCCGACTGGGGCGCCACCACCCTGTTCCTGAACGGCGCCTTCGAACCCGACGCCGCCCAATTGGCGGAGCTGGACCGGCGCGGCGTGGTGGTCGAGCGCACGCCCGTGGCCGGCTTCTTCAGTGAGGGCGCCGACATCCGCCTGGCCGACGGCCGCACCGTGCCCCTGGCTGGCGTCTTCACCCTGGCTCAAACCCGCATCACCGGCCCGCTGGCCGCCGAGCTGGGCGTCGACATCGAGGACGGCCCCCTGGGCCAGTGCATCCAGGTGGATGCCATGCAACAGACCAGCGTCGCCGGCGTCTTCGCCTGCGGCGACGTGGCCCGCCTGGCGGGTTCGGTTCCCCTGGCCGTGGCCAGCGGCGCCATGGCTGGCGTCGCCGCCCATCGCTCGCTGATCTTCACGGCATGATACGGCGATCGGCTTTTCCCCGAGCGGCGGGGCGGATGCCCTGCGGTGGTCAGTATAAAGGCCGCTTGCCCGGCGGGCGGCGCGGCAGGGCGGTTTCCTGGCGCAGGGTGGCGTAGGCGACGGCGATCTGGGCCGCCACACCGGCGTTGTTCAGCAGCAGGGCGCGGTTGGCCACCAGGCTGGCGCCCTCGGTCAACTGTTCCAGGCGAGCCAGCAGGAAGGGCGTCAGTTCCTTGCCGCGCACGCCCTGGCCCTCGGCCTCGGCCACCGCCAGGCGGATGGCCTGTTCGGTGGCCTCGGCGTCCAGCGCCGCCTCCTCCGGGATGGGCACGGCGATGAGGACGCCGCCGGTCAGGCCCAGCTGCCATTTGGCGCGCAGGACGCGGGCCACGTCGTCGGCCGAATCGCAGCGGCTGTCGACCGGCAGGTTGCACTGGGCGGTGTAGAAGGCCGGGAAGTTGTCGGTGCCGTAGCCCACCACCGGCACGCCCCGCGTCTCCAGATATTCCAAGGTCTTAGGCAGGTCCAGGATGGCCTTGGCCCCGGCGCAGACCACGGCCACGTCGGTGCGGGCCAGTTCCTCCAGGTCGGCGGAAATGTCCAGGGTGGTCTCCGCCCCCCGGTGCACGCCGCCGATGCCGCCGGTGGCGAAGACGGCGATGCCGGCCAGGCGCGCGCCGATCATGGTGGCGGCCACGGTGGTGGCGCCATCGCCACCAGCCGCCAGCACCAGGGGCAGGTCGCGCCGGCTGACCTTGCGGATGCCGCCGGCGGCCAAGCGCTCGAAATCCTCCGCCTCCAGGCCCACGCGGATGCGGCCGTCCAGGATGGCGATGGTGGCGGGCACCGCGCCATTGGCCCGCACCGTCGCCTCCATGGCCTTGGCCGCCTCGATATTGGCGGGATAGGGCAGCCCGTGGCTGATCACCGTGGACTCCAGGGCCACGACGGGCCGGCCGGCCTTGATGGCGGCCCCGACCTCACCCTTGATCACGCAGTAGTCCAGCATACCCGCCCCCATTGTCTTGATGCCCTCAATCGCCGGGCGCCAGCATCCGCTGGCTTGGCTTCCTCGGTTTCCAGTCCGCTACGCTCCCCGGAAACCTCCGGCGGATGCAGTCGCATCCTACAGCAGCACCAAGGAAATCCCATGCCGCTACCGAGGGGCGTTACAGTACCGCCGCCAGCCGGCGGATCAGCTCAGCCGCCCCGGCCGCCGCCGCCCGGCAGAAGGCGGGGAAGTCCATGTGGCTGTCGGCGCCGGCCAGGTCGCTGAGACTGCGCACCACCAGATAGGGCACGCCCCAGCGCGTCGCCACCTGGGCGACCGACGCGCCCTCCATCTCCACCGCCTGCGCCGCGAAGGTGCGGAACAGGCGGTCGCGCGAGGTCTCGCAGTTCAGGAACTGGTCGCCCGTCAGCACGGTTCCGAAGTGGATGCCGGGCACCCGCGCCTCACCGCCCGTGGCCGCCGCCGACAGGGCCGGCAGCACCAGGCCATCCAACGCCGCCCGGGCCTTGGCCTCAAGCCCGCTGTCCAGGTCATAGCCATGAGCGTCATCAAAGCCCGGCAAGGGTGGCACGCCCGGCTGGTAAACCTTCATCTCGCCGCCCGCCAGGGCGCCGTAATCATGCTGCACCAGGCGGGTCGCCACCACCACGTCACCGATGGCCAGGGCCGGATCGACACCACCGGCCACACCGGAGAACAGCAGCGCCCGGACGCCGAACACCTGCAACAACAGGGTGGCGACGATGGCGGCGTTGACCTTGCCGATACCAGCCTCCACCAGCACCACGGCGCGGCCGTCCATGTCGCCCTGCTGGAAGGTGAAGCCGGCGATCTGGCGTTCGGAGTCCGCCCGGAAATGCGCCCCGAAATGGGCGATCTCTTCCGGGATGGCGCAGATCAGGCCCAGCGGGCCGCCCTTGGTCTCGGTCATGCCTGAATTTTCCCGTCAGTCGCGTGCGCCCGGCAGCATGTGATGGGCACCGGGCCCGAACCTCATATATCCTGAGGGCATGCCGCCTGTCGCGCTCTTCCCTGATCCCGACCTTCTGCCCGCCAACATCGCCGGCTGGTTCGCCCATCGCGGCTGGACGCCCCACCCCCACCAGGTGGCGATGCTGGGCGCGGCCCGGCGGGGGGAGCATACGCTGCTGATCGCCCCCACCGGCGGCGGCAAGACCCTGGCGGGCTTCCTGCCCAGCCTGATCGACCTGTCGGAACGACCGCGCGAGGGGCTGCACACCCTTTATATCTCGCCGCTCAAGGCCCTGGCGGTGGACATCGCCCGCAACCTGGAACAGCCGGTGGCGGAGCTGCGCCTGCCCATCCGCGTGGAGACCCGCACCGGCGACACGCCGGAGGCCAAGCGCCGCCGCCAGCGCGCCCACCCGCCGCAGATCTTGATGACCACGGTGGAGAGCCTGGCCTTGCTGCTGTCCTACCCCGAGGCGGCGACGCTGTTCGGCACGGTGCGCACCATCATCGTGGATGAGCTGCACGCGCTGGCCGGGTCCAAGCGCGGGGATCTGCTGGCCCTGCACCTGGCGCGGCTGGCCAGCTTGGCGCCCGATGCCCGCCGGGTGGGCCTGTCGGCCACCGTGGCCCATCCCCAGGCCCTGGCCGACTATTTGGCGCTAAGCGGCCACCCCGTCGCCCCCGCCACGCCCGTGGGCATCGTGCGCGGCGCCCCCGGCGCCCCGGCGGAGGTCGGCATCCTACTGACCAGGGAAATCCCCTGGGGCGGGCACATGGCGCTGCAAACCATGCCCGACGTCTACGAACAGGTGAAGGCCTGCGGCACCACCCTGATCTTCGTCAACACCCGTGCCCAGGCGGAGTTGGTGTTCCAGGAACTGTGGCGGGTCAACGCCGACGCCCTGCCCATCGCCTTGCATCACGGCAGCCTGTCGACCGAGCAGCGCCGCAAGGTGGAGGCGGCGATGGCGCGCGGAAGCCTGCGCGCCGTGGTCGCCACCAGCTCGCTGGACCTGGGCATCGACTGGGCGGCGGTGGACCTGGTGGTGCAGATCGGCGCCCCCAAGGGGGTGAGCCGCCTGTTACAGCGCATCGGCCGCGCCAACCATCGCATCGATTTGACATCGCGCGCCCTGCTGGTGCCGGCCAACCGGTTCGAGGTGCTGGAGTGCAAGGCCGCCATCGACGCCGTGCGCGCCGGCACGCTGGACGGCGACCCGCCCCGGCCCGGCGGGCTGGAGGTTCTGGCCCAGCACGTGGTGGGCACGGCCTGCGCCGGCCCCTTCGATGCGGACCATCTCTATGCCGAGGCGCGCAGCTGCGCACCCTACGCCGGGCTGACACGGGAACGCTTCGACCAGGTGATGGATTTCGTCGCCACCGGCGGCTACGCGCTGCGCGCCTATGACCGCTTCCAGCGCCTGCGCCGACGCGAGGATGGGCTGTGGCAGCTGGCCAATTACCAGGTGGCGCGGCAGTACCGCCTGAACGTCGGCACCATCGTCGAGGAACCGACGGTCAAGGTGCGCATGGCCAACGGCGGCGCGCTGGGCGATGTCGAGGAATACTTCATCCAGGGTCTGGTGCCGGGTGACACCTTCGTCTTCGCCGGCCAGCTGCTGCGCTATGTCGGCATGCGCGACAACGCCGCCATCGTCGCCAAGGGCGGCCAGGGGCAACCCAAGGTGCCGGTGTTCGCCGGCGGCCGCCTGCCGCTGACCACCCACCTGGCCGACCGGGTGCGCGCCATGCTGGCCGACCCCGGGCAGTGGCGCGAGCTGCCGGCGGAGGTGGCGGAGTGGCTGCGCATCCAGCGCCATGTCTCAGCCCTGCCCGACCGCACCGGCCTGCTGGTGGAGACCTTCCCGCGCGGTGGCAAGGAGTTCCTGGTGGCCTACACCTTCGAGGGCCGCAACGCCCACCAGACCCTGGGCATGTTGCTGACCCGCCGCATGGAGCGCATGGGCCTGCACCCGCTGGGTTTCGTCGCCACCGACTATGTGTTGGCCATCTGGTCGCTGAATACGCCCCAGGACATGGACGCCCTGTTCGCGCAGGACATGCTGGGCGACGACCTGGAGGAATGGATGGACGAGTCCAGCATGCTGCGCCGGACCTTCCAGACCGTGGCCACCATCGCCGGCACCCTGGAGCGCCGCCACCCGGGCGAGGAGAAGACCAAGCGCCAGATGACGGTCAGCGCCGACCTGATCTACGACGTGCTGCGCCGCCACGACCCCGGCCACCTGTTGCTGCAGGCGACCCGGGCCGAGGCCGCCGCCGGCCTGACCGACGTGCGCCGCCTGGCCGACATGCTGGCGCGGGTGAAGGGCCACATCCGCCACATGGCGCTGGACCGCATCTCGCCCCTCGCCGTGCCCGTGCTGCTGGAGATCGGCCGCGTCATGGTCGGCGGCCGGGCGGATGAGGTGCTGTTGCAGGAGGCGGCGGAGGAAATGGCGGCGGAGGCCCTGCCCAACACCATGCGGCAGGGCCAGGGTCTGCTGCCTTTCTGAGGTCCTCAAATTCCGGCCGACACGGATGGGCGCCCGCGCTATCGGACCTCTTGAAAAACGACGGTGTAGCCGTCGGGGTCCTTCGTGCTGAACTGTTTCAACCCGTAAGGCGCCATGGTCGGGGCATCGGCCTGGAGGCCGCGCCGCGTAAGTTCATCAAAGGCTTCATCGACATCGGAGCAACCGATGTACAGGACCGTGTCTCCATGGGCGGCCACCCGCGCCTGATCATTTTCTTCTGGTCGTTCGTTCGAGTCGAACTGGGTGTTCAGCATGAGTTCGACAGGTCCGCGCCGCAGCCAAACCCAATGTGAAAAGGTGCCTTCGCGCGTCTCCACTTCCGGCGAAGCGGATACGAGGTCGAATCCGAGAATCTCCCGGTAGAAACTCACGGCACTCGGCATGTCGAAGACGCTGATCAACGGCGTCATTCCCAGCGCGGCGAAGGTCATGGCGATGATCCCTGAAGGCCCCCAACACTATGATGTCCACGAACAGACGGCGCAATCGCCCCGATCAGTTCCCGGCATCGCAGTGAGAAAGCCCCAGATGCCAAAGCGGCGCGGGATCGCTCCCGCGCCGCTTTGGGAAAATGATCCTATCAGCCCTGTGTGGACGGATGCTGGTTGTACGCGTCCATGACCCGGGTGGTGTAGACTAGGGCCGCGCCGGCCCCGATGGCGATGGCCACGCTCAGCGCCTCCGCGATCTCATCCTTGGTGGCGCCGTGGCGGATGGCGGCGTCGGTGTGGACGGTGATACAGCCGTCGCACTTGGCGGTCACCGCCACGGCCAGCGCGATCAGCTCGCGCGTCTTGGCGTCCAGATGGTTGGTGGCGTTGGCCGCGTTGCTCAGGGCCGCATACCCCTTCACCGTTTCCGGGGTGATCTTCGCATACTCGCCGACGCCGGCCTTAATCTGCTGACGATACTGGTTCCAATCGAGCATCATGGTGTCTGTCCTTTGACCGCTGGGGGAAGGCCGCTTGGCGGCGCGTCCCGGTGTGAACCGATGGACAGAAGGTACCGCCGGATCCGCGAACGCTGAATGCCCGAGCGGATCGAGATTGTGACCGCGCGGATCAAGTCGACCGGGTGAAACGAACGCCATGAACGCCAGTGACGACGACGTGCTGAGCCAACTGGCCCCCCTGATCCAGGTGCGCCCGCAGGTGGAGCAGCACTGCCTGTTCGGGCCCGGTTGGTCAGCGCCGCATCGGCGGGAAGCCCCTGGCTGGGCGCCGTTCCACATCGTCATGGCGGGCGGCGCGCGGGTCCACCTGCCCGACACCGGGCGGACGCTGACGCTGACGGCCGGTGACGTGTTGCTGCTGCCCCACGGCGCCGCCCACACCGTGCACAGTCCCGGGCCTGGTCCCGGCGCCCATGCGCCGGCGGCAACAACGCTGCACAGCCACGACAACGGCGTGGTGACGGTACGCCGTACCAGCAACCTTGAGGACGCGCCGGCGCTGGAGCTGATCTGCGGGCGATTCGCCTTCGAACGGGTCGCGGACAACCCGCTGCTCGCGCTGCTGCCCGACGCGGTGCACCTGAAGGGGGGCGCCCAGCGCCTGGCCCGGCTGGTGGAGGTGATGCGGGAGGAGGTGGCGGAACCGCGCCCCGGCGGCCGCGCGGTCACCACGGACCTGGCCCGCGCCCTGTTCACCCTGATCCTGCGCGGCCATCTGGAGGACCATGGCGCGGGGACGGAAGCCGCCGGGCTGCTGGCCCGGCCGGCGACGGCGCGCGTGGTGGCGGCCCTGGTGCGCGATCCGGCGCGGGCCTGGATCCTGGACGACCTGGCGGCGACCGCCCATCTTTCCCGCGCCAGCCTGGTGCGCGCCTTCCGCGCCGCCGATGCGCCAGCGCCGCTGGCTTTTCTGGCGCAGGTGCGCATGGCCCTGGCCGTGCGCCATCTGGTGACCGAGGGGCTGTCGCTGGCCGAAACGGCGGCCCGCATCGGCTATGAATCGGAAAGCGCGTTCAGCCGCGCCTTCAAACGGCATTACCATGCCGCCCCCGGGGACTACCGGGATGCGGCCCGCACCTGAAGATTGGGGGATTTCGCTTCGCATGAACGCCCGTTTCGGCACCGGCACCGCCGGGGACCAGACCGCCTTGACCCTCAACGGGGCCGTGCTGCAGGCGGATGCCAGTGGCGCCCTGTTCTGGCCGGAGCGCGGCCTGCTGGTGGTGGCCGACCTGCATCTGGAAAAGGGCACCGCCTTCGCCCGGCGCGGCACCTTGCTGCCGCCTTATGACACCGCCGCGACCTTGGCCCGGCTGGAGGCCACCTGCCGCCGCCTGGCGCCCACTCGGGTCCTGTGCCTGGGGGATAGTTTCCATGACGGCCACGCGGGCGACCGGGTATCGGACGAGGACGGCCGGCGGCTGGCGGCCCTGATCCAGGCCCATGACTGGCTGTGGGTGGCCGGCAATCATGACCCCGCCCCGCCACCGGCGTGGGGCGGCCGGGTGGTGGCCGATTGGATGGAGGGGCCGCTGGTCTTCCGGCATGAGGCGGAGGACGGCATGGCGGTGGGCGAAGTCTCCGGCCATTACCACCCCAAGGCCACCGTGCCGACACGGGCACGGCGGGTGGGCGGCCGCTGCTTCATCACCGACGGGCGGCGCCTGGTGCTGCCGGCTTTCGGCGCCTATACCGGCGGGCTGGACGTGCGCGAGCCGGCGCTGCGCCGCCTGTTCCCCGGCGCCTTCAGCATCGTGCTGTTGCACCGGGACCGCGGCTACGCCTTCCACTCATCCCATATCCTGGGGGCCCATACCCTGGGGGCGGACATGGCAAGCACCGGCACATTTTAGGGGCCCCAAAAAGGAAACGGGCGGCCCGGGGATGGGGGGACCCGGGCCGCCCTTAGGTCGTCCGCCGAACGCGCTTTGGGGGGTGCGCAACCAGGCCGGGATGGGGGAACCGGTAGACTGGATCATCGAGCGGACATAGTTTCAGATAGGGTGGCCGCCGGCGAAAACAAGCACGCCAATACATCAGTATAGGGTGGGGAATAGATTTCGCCGGGGGTGATCCACCGGAAGGACGGGTACGTATCTTTTGTCATACGCGGTTCGTCCTGCGGCATATCGCCCATCATCCTGCTGAAATTGGCGCGGAAGCCCATGATCGGCAGGGTGTCCGACATTTCTTCTTGCCCGCTATTGTAGTGCCCTCCGGGCCCCCACCCCGCCGGGGGATACCGGTCCATGTGAAAAATTCTAGGGTTCGCCTGATGTCCACCGTCCCGTCCGCCGCCCCCGTCATCGTCTGGTTGCGCCAGGACCTGCGTCTTGCCGACAACCCCGCCCTGACCCACGCGGCCCAATCCGGACGGCCGGTCGTGGCGCTGTACATCCTGGACGACCAGACGCCCGGTCCCTGGGCGTTAGGCGGGGCGTCCCGCTGGTGGCTGCACCACAGCCTGTCGGCGCTGGGCGACGCGCTGGCCGCGCTGGGCTGCCCCCTGGTGCTGCGCCGGGGGCGGGCCGACGTGGCGCTGCGCGCCCTGGCGCGGGAAACGGGGGCCACCGCCGTGGTGTGGAACCGCTGCTATGAGCCCCACGCCATCGCCCGGGACAGCGCGCTCAAGGCCGACCTGAAGGACGAGGGCATCAGTGTCGACAGCTTCAACGCCGCCCTGCTGGCGGAACCCTGGACCGTGAAAACCGGCAGCGGCGGACCGTACAAGGTCTTCACCCCCTTCTGGCGGGCGGTGCGGGAGGGGCTGGACCCCGGCCCGCCGCTACCGGCGCCCAGGAAGCTGTTCGCGTTGCCCACCCCGCCCGACGGCGACCGGCTGGCCGATTGGGGCCTGCTGCCCTCCCGGCCCGACTGGGCCGGCGGCCTGCGTGACGCCTGGACGCCGGGCGAAGCCGCCGCCCAGCGTCGCCTCGCCGATTTCCTCGCCCAGGCGGTGCGGCGTTACCCGGAGGGGCGCGACTATCCCGCCCGGCCGCTGACCTCCCGCCTGTCGCCCCACCTGCATTTCGGCGAGATCTCACCCCGCCAGATCTGGGCGGCGGTGGATCATGACGGCGATGGTGTCGCGGAATTCCTGCGCGAGCTGGGCTGGCGCGAGTTCTGCCACCACCTGCTCTACCATTTCCCCGATCTGCCCCAGCGCCCGCTGAACCCCCGGTTCGAAGCCTTCGCCTGGGGCGATGACCCGGCCGCGCTGGCCGCGTGGCAGCGGGGCCGCACCGGCTATCCCATCGTCGATGCCGGCATGCGTGAGCTGTGGGCCACGGGCTGGATGCACAACCGGGTACGCATGGTGGTGGGTTCCTTCCTGGTGAAGCATCTGCTGCTGCCCTGGACCGCCGGCCAGGCCTGGTTCTGGGACACGCTGGTCGACGCGGACCTGGCCAACAACGCCGGCGGCTGGCAGTGGATCGCGGGCTGCGGTGCCGATGCCGCACCCTATTTCCGGGTGTTCAACCCGGTGCTTCAGGGACAGAAGTTCGACAGCGGGGGCGACTATGTGCGCCGCTGGGTTCCGGAGCTGGCGGGCCTGCCCGACAGCGTGCTGCACCAGCCCTGGACCGCCGACCCGCTTACCCTGCGGGCCGCCGGCGTACGCTTGGGTACCGACTATCCCCATCCGGTGGTGGACCATAAGGCGGCGCGGCAGCGGGCCCTGGACACCTTCGGGGCGATCAAGGGCGACAACGATTGACCTCTGAGGTTAAATGTCGATGGCAAATCAGATGGAAAACCAGGTCCCCGGAAGGACCGGCAGCGGGAGCACACGCATGAAGATCGCCGTCATCGGCGCCGGCATCACGGGCATGAGCTGCGCCTGGCTGCTGACGCGCCAGGGCCACGACGTGACCCTGTTCGAACAGAACGGCTATCTGGGCGGCCACTCCAACACCGTGGACGTGCCCGGACGCGGCGCCCACCCCCTGCCGGTGGACACGGGCTTCATCGTCTACAACGCCGCCACATATCCCAACCTGGTGGCGATGTTCGAGCATCTGGAGGTGCCGACGCAGGCGTCGGACATGTCCTTCGCCGTGACGCTGGATCGGGGCAAGCTGGAATATTCCGGCACCAACCTGGCCGGCATGTTCGCGCAAAAGCGCAACCTGCTGTCGCCCACCTACCATCTGATGCTGCGCGACATCCTGCGCTTCTACAAGACGGCACCAGCGCTGCTGGACCAGCCCTCGGCCGCGGCCATGACGCTGGGTGAGTATCTGGTGGCGCAGCGCTACGGCCACCGCTTCATCTATGACCATCTGCTGCCCATGGGCGCCGCCATCTGGTCATCCACCATCGGCGAGATGCTGTCCTTCCCGGTGCAGAGCTTCGTGCGCTTCTTCTGCAACCACGGCCTCCTGAAACTGAAGGAGCGGCCGCAGTGGCGCACGGTGACGGGCGGCAGCCGCAGCTACGTCACCCGCCTGACCCGGTCGCTGGAAGGCCATGTGCATACCGGCCGCGCCATCTCGGCCGTGCGCCGCACCGCTGGCGCCGTGCACATCCAGGACGCGCAAGGCTGGAGCGGCAGCTTCGACCAGGTGGTGGTGGCCACCCATGCCGACCAGGCGCTGGCCCTGCTGACCGACCCGTCAGAGGAAGAGCGCCGCGTCCTGGGCGCCTTCCGCTATCAGATGAACCGGGCGGTGCTGCACCGCGATCCCTTGCTGATGCCCCGGCGCGCCAAGGCCTGGTCCAGCTGGAACTACAGCGCCATCTCCACCCGCGACCGCGATGCCAAGGTCTCGGTCACCTACTGGATGAACCTGCTGCAGGGGCTGGACAAGCGCGTGCCCCTGTTCGTCACCCTGAACCCCATCGTCGAACCGCGCGCCTCGCTGAAGGTGCGTGAGTTCATCTACGACCACCCGCTGTTCGACCTGGCCGCCGCCACCGCCCAGCAGGAGCTGGGCCTGATCCAGGGCACACGCCGTACCTGGTTCTGCGGCGCCTATTGCGGCTTCGGCTTCCATGAGGATGGGCTGTCGGCCGGTCTGGCGGTGGCGGAATCCCTGGGCGCCCAGCGCCCCTGGCAGGTGACCGACGCGTCGCCCGCCGGCCGCAACGCCCGCCCGCGCGGCAGCGCGCATCTGGCCGCCGCCGGCTAGAGCAGATCGCCCAAAGGTGGAATCGCCTTTGGGCGTGAAGCTGCTCGCGGACAGACTCAGCTATAGCCAGCTGCGGTTCCGATTAAACGCAGCCGGCTATAGAGCAGCTTCCCGCGCGAAGTGCGAATTACCACCCCGGCCTGACCGTCAGGCCGGGCATGTGGCGTGCGGCAAGAACGCGGCTGGCAAGTCAACGCTTGAGAGGATCAGCCCGCCAGGAAGTCGGCAATGGCCAAGCCCAGCTCGGGCTTGGTCACGGCGCTCATATGGTCACCGGGGATTTCCACGTGGCGCGCCTGGGGCAAGGCGTCGGCCAGTTCCTGGGCGGAGCCGTTGTCCCGATCCTGCGCGCCGGAAGTGACCAGGACCGGAAGCGTCAGCCCGCGCAGGACCTCCAGCGGCGTATCGACAAAGGTCTCCAGCACGTTCAGCAAGGCCACGGGGTCGCCGCCCACCGTCTTCAGGAAAGCCTCCGCCATCCATTCCGGCGTGCCGCGCTGGAAGGTGCCAAGGTTGGTCAGGATGCGGCGGAAATGCTCCCCCCGGCCGGCGGTGTGCACCAGGCCGGCCAGGCCCATGCCGGCGCAGATGGCGCGGCCGGGGGTGGCGCCCCGGGCCAGCATGCGCATGGTGGTGCGCCCACCCAGCGAATAGCCGCCCAGGTCATAGTCGGTGAGGCCCAGATGGTCCACCAGCGCCAAGCCGTCCTCGGCCAGCACGTCGGCCGGGTAGGCGGAGACCTCGTGCGGCTTGGCGCTGTCACCGTGGGCACGCAAATCCGGCATGATGACGCGGAAGCCGCGCTCCGCGATCCTGGCGGCATGGCCGTACTTCAGCCAGTTGATCGTGGCGGTGGAGAAATAGCCATGGATCAGCACCAGCGGCCGCCCCTGCCCCAGTTCCCGAAAGGCCAGGCGCTGGCCGTCCCGGCCATGGAAATACTGGGGGGCGATGTCGACGGCGTTGGCCACGGTGATCAATCCGGCGTTGGGGAAACTGACGCCGCCGAGGGTAGCGCCCAACCTGCGGATTGGAAAAGATTTCGGCAGCTTAACGGCTGAGCGCCTTGCGCATGCCCCAGGCGGCCAGCTGGGTGCCGCACGCCATGGTCATCAGCTTCGGCCCCTGGCGCTGATAGCCCATGGCCTCATAGAACCCGACCGCGTTCATGGAGGAGGTGAGGGAGAGGGCGCCGGCACCGCGGCCGCGGGCCAGGTCCTCGATCTCCGCCAGCAGGCGCCGGCCGGTGCCCTTGGCCGCCACCGGATCGACATAGACGGCCCGGACCTCCGCGCTGTACAGGGCGGAGAAACCCACCACCCGGCCGGCCTGGTCGGCCACCATCACATGCTCCCCCCACTCCGTCATGGCGGCGCGGTAGTCCGCCGCCTCGCGCCCGCCCAGCAGGGCGATGAGTTGCTCGGGGGAGTAGTGCCCGGCGCAGAAGGCGTGGACGGACCGGATGTGGACCTGGCGGATGGCCTCGGCATCCGCGGTCGCCGCGGGACGGATCGCCGGCGTGGGCGCGTCGACGGGGGGTGTGCGTATGCTCGACCGGTACATGCCGCCCAATTCCAATCCTCACCCACAGGCGCCCTGGCCCCACCCGCCAGCGCGCTGGCGCCAACCGGGCCCTGGGGCGATCTAGCCGCGGTCCATTCAAACGGGGCGCGCAGGCCCTCCCGCCCCCAACGGGGACGCCTGCACGTTACCCGAGTATGCACGGGACGGAGAGGGAAAGCGAACGCCCCATCCTTTTTCCCTGCCATTTTCACGATTATTGTAACAGCCCGCAAGCCGTCGCACCGACGCGGCCCTGGGCATTAACGGTGAGGCGTGATGCCCGGGGCCTTCCATCCGGCGCCAGGGCCGCTATCTTGAAGACATCCTTCCCTGCCATGGGCCGCCCTCTTTGGACACCCCGCTGACTTCCGCCCCAGGCGCCTTCCTTGACGCGGCCGAGCCGCCGGCCGCCACCGTGATCAACCCCCGGGGCGGCGCCCCGGCGGTGTTGGTGTGCGAACACGCGTCGCGCCGCGTCCCCGCCCGCCTGGGCACCCTGGGCGTGCCCGCGGCCGACATGGAACGGCACATCGCCTGCGACATCGGGGCGGAGGCGGTGACGCGCGCGCTGGCCCGGCTGTTGGACGCGCCGGCCATCATCGCCGGCTATTCCCGCCTGGTGGTGGATTTGAACCGGCCGTTGCACAGCGCCACCCTGATGCCGGCCGTCAGCGACGGCACCCCCATCCTGGCCAACCAGGGGCTGACCGAACCGTGCCGCCAGGCGCGGCTGGAGGCCCTGTTCCATCCCTTTCACGACTCGGTGCAGGCCAGCCTGGCCGCCAAGCGCGCGGCGGGACTGGTGCCGGCCGTCATCTCCATCCACAGCTTCACGCCGATCATGGATGGCTTCCGGCGTCCCTGGCACCTGGGCGTGCTGTGGGACCAGGATGGCCGCCTGGCCCTGCCCCTCCTGGACCTGTTGCGGGCCGAGCCGGGTGTGGTGGTGGGCGACAACGCCCCCTATTCGGCACGGGATGGCGAAGGCTATACCCTGGATACGCATTCCACCCGGCCGGGATTGCCCGGCGTGCTGATCGAGGTGCGCCAGGACCTGATCAGCAATCCGGCCGGGGCGGACCAGTGGGCCGGCCTGCTGGCCCGCGCCCTTGGACGGCTGCTCGGCCGTCCCGATATACACCACGTGCTGGCCGGCACCTGAACCGGCCGCCCTTCCGCTTTGAGGATGATCCATGGTTCCCGAAATCGACGACGCCACCCGGGTGCAGCTTGAGGCCGCCGCCTTCCGTCGGCTGGTCGCGCATTTGCGTGAGCGCACCGACGTCCAGAACATCGACCTGATGAACCTGGCGGGATTCTGCCGCAACTGCCTGTCCAAATGGTACCGGGCCGCGGCGGAGGAGAAGGGCGTCGCCCTGGATTACGAGGCCGCGCGGGAAATCGTCTATGGCATGCCGTATGACGACTTCAAGCGCCTGCACCAGCGCGAGGCCACGCCGGCGCAGCAAGCGGCGTTCGAACGGAACAAGCCGACGGACTGAGACTTGCCCGCGTGCACGGGCGCGGGTAAGGTCGCGCCCTCACCATTCAGACCACCCACTTAAATGAAGAGGCATTCCCCATGTCGGACGCCCCGGTAACGGATGTTGGCGGCATCGCCGGCGAACGCCTGCGCTCCATCATCGAGCGCATCGAGCGCCTGGAAGAGGACAAGAAGGGCATCGCGGACGATATCAAGGACATCTACGCGGAAGCCAAGGGCACCGGGTTCGAGACCAAGATCCTCCGCCAGATCATCCGCCTGCGGAAGATGGAAAAGAACGACCGGCAGGAGCAGGACGCCCTGCTGGAACTCTACAAGGCCGCTCTCGGCATGGAGTGAGGCACCGGGCGTCGAGCCCTGTGACCAGTGGAACAAAGGCCGGGACGCCCCCACGGGCGCCCGGCCTTTTCCATGCCCTCAGGGCGCCGCCGCGTCCGGCTTGAAGCCAATCTCGGCACTGACCGCGTCATACAGCACGGCCGCATGCTGATAGGCCAGCACACCGGTGAGGATGCCCGGCGGGTCCCCCGCCACGCCGGAAAGATCAGTGCGCGAGGCGACGTCGGCCCCAGCGGTGTAGGACAGGCGAACGGCATCCGCGCCGGCGCCGATGGTCAGCACCGCCGGGCCCGACGCGCCACGACGTGACGGCCCGGCAGCGCCCAGCGGCACCACGCCCGCAGCGCCGCTGTCGATCACCACCGGGGCGCAGACGGGCGCGTCGTCACCGACGGTGACGCAACCGGGCAAGGCGTCGTTCATCCCCATGCCCCGGCCACGTAGGGCGGGATCCAGGGGGAATCGAGTATAGCCCGCCACCTCATCCGCCGACGGGTTCAGGACCAGGCGACCGTGCGCCCCGCCGGCACGCGGCACGTCGATGATCCAGCGGCGCGCCAGGAAGGTCAGGGGGTTGGGCAGCGGCGGTCGCCCGCCAGGGTGGGGCAGCGACACACCGATGATGGCCAGGAAACCGGCGCGGGGAATGCCGTCGCCGCCGATGCGGTAGTCGGCCGGGGACAAGGCGCGCGCGGGACAATCCGGCTTGGCCGTGATGCAGCCGACATGGCCGACCCACTGCACCGGCAGGGAGGCGGCCAAGCCCCCGATGGCAACCGAGGCGCCGCGCGCCGGGCCCTGCAAGTCCACCCCGCTGCCGTAGGGATAGTGCATCGGCGTGCCCTCACCCGCCCCTTCCGGTCCGGCCAGCAGGCGCAGGCCGAACGACCCGCTGTCCAGCATGGCCTCGACCACGCGCCCATCCACCGTCACCGGGATGGAATAGCGGGGGGTGCCATCCGGCAACCGGGTCAAGGTGATGGGAACTTCTGCCCGGGCGTCCGGGGCGTCGTCCGCCAGGGCTGGCCCCGACGCGAAAGCCAGAAGGGCCGCCATGCCCACGCGATGCAGCATTCCCATCCCGCCGTTCCCAATCCACCGTGCTCGTGCGGCGCCATTGGGACAGAAGGCGGCGACCCTGGCTAGGGGAGGTGCTTCACTTCGCCGCCACCGGCTTCAATCGAAACGGTAGGCGTCCATGGCCAGGGCCCCCAGTTGCACGCTGGCGTGCAGGCGGTGGCCGGGTTGGCCGGGGGACGCGGCGCCCACGGCGGCGAACAGCGGCAGCAGATGCTCGTCGCGCGGGTGGTTCTGGCGGGCGAAGGGCGCCCGGGCGCGGTAATCGTCCAGCGCCGCCACGTCGGCGCCGCTGACCTTGTCATGAATCCAGGACTGGAAGGCGGCGGCCCAGGGCGCCACCTCGTCCGTCCCCTCCCAGGTCAACGCCCCCAGATTGTGGGTCAGCGAGCCGGAGGCGACGATCAGCACCCCCTGGTCGCGCAAGGGGCGCAGCGCCGCCCCCAGGCGGCGATGGTAGCCGGCCCCCAGGTGCGGCTGGATGGACAGTTGGGCCACGGGGATGTCGGCTTCCGGGAACATCAGGATCAGCGGAACCCAGGCGCCGTGGTCCAGGCCCCGCGCCTGCCCGGCGGTGACGGTGATGCCGGCCGTGGCCAACGCCGCCAACGCCGTCCGCGCCACCTCCGGCGCCCCGGGCGCCGGATACCGCATCTCGAACAAGGCGCGGGGGAAGCCGCCGAAGTCGTGAATGGTTTCGGGCTGGTCCGCCACGGAGGCGGTGGGGGCCGCCGTCTCCCAATGGGCGGACAGCACCAGGATGGCGCGAGGGGCCCCCGCCGCCCGGACGTCGCGTCCCAGATCCTGCAGGAAGCGCCGCGCCGCGCTGTCCTGCAGCGCCAGCATGGGCGACCCGTGGGAGATGAAATAGACCGGCTGGCGCACCGCCGCGCCGGACGCGGGGACGGACGGGGCGATCGCGGAGGCGGGCGACATGGGCGGGGACCTTGGTTCGGGAGGACGTGACCCTGCCAACATGGCCCTGATCACGCCATTTGCCAAATCACTGGTCTTGAACATCACCATTCATGATAATGATGTCATCCCCCGCCCAGGACGCGCCCCATGGATATCAGCCAGATCGACCTGAACCTGCTGCACGTCTTCGACGCGCTGTACCGCGAGCGGCAGGTGACGCGCGCCGGACGGGCGCTGGGCCTGTCGCAGTCCGCCGTCAGCAACGCCCTGGCCCGCCTGCGCCAGCATACCGGCGATGAACTGTTCATCCGCACGCCCGCCGGCATGGTGCCCACCACCGTCGCCGACGCCATGGCCGGCCCCCTGCAGGGCGCCTTGGAGCAGGTGCGGACGGCGCTGGCGGCGCGGCGCCCCTTCCAACCCTGCGAGGCGCAGGACGCGGTGACTGTGGGCCTGTCCGACCATGCCGAGTTCGTGCTGGGCCCGCCCCTGGTGGCGGCCTTGCGGGCGGAGGCGCCCGGCCTGTCGCTGGTGTTGCGCCATGCCGACAAGGACAACGCCCTGCCGGGGCTGGAATCGGGCCTGTTGGACCTGGCGCTGGGCATCCTGCCCGATCCGCCGACCCATATGACGCGGCAGATGCTGGTGCGTGACAGCCTGTCCGTCCTGATGCGCCCAGGCCATCCGGCGCTGGACACCCCATGGACCCTGGAGACCTATCTGGCCTATCCGCACCTGCTGGTGTCGGCCACGGCGTCGCGCGTGGGGGCTGTGGACCGGATGCTGGAGACGCTGGGCCGGCAGCGCAGCTTGGCGGTCGTGGCCTCCCACCTGCTGGCGGCGGCCCCGATGCTGCGCGACAGCGACTTGTTCTGCACCATGCCGGCCCGGGTGGCGCACCCCCTGGCGTCGGCCTTCGGCCTGGCGGCGCGGCCGCTGCCCCTGGAGGGGACGCCCGGCATGCGCCTGTCCATGGTCTGGCACCGCCGGCTGGACAGCCACCCGGCCCACGCCTGGCTGCGCCGCCGGGTGGCGGAGGTGGCGCGGGGCCTGCCGCCCATCCCCGGAATGGCCGAGGCGGTGGCCGCTTGACCTGTCTCATTGGCCGTACCCCATCCCCGATGTAAAGTGCGGCCCTCGATTCTTCCCTGCTATCCGGTGACGACGCCTTGGCCGAGCCCAACTTTTTCCTGGACGACATCTGGTACTTCGCCCTGAACGGCGGCAGCCTGGCGCCCGGCGCCATGCAGGCCGTGACCCTGCTGGGCCAGCCCATGCTGTTCGGCCGCACGACGGATGGTGCCGTCTTCGCCCTGCGCGACATCTGCCCTCACCGTGGCATCCCGCTGTCCTGCGGTCGATTCGACGGGACGGAGGTGGAATGCTGCTATCACGGCTGGCGCTTCGACCGGGAAGGCCAGTGCACCGACATCCCCTCGCTGGTGGAGGGGCAGGATTTCGATCTGGCCCGCATCCGCGTGCGCAGGTACCCGGTGCGGGAGATCAGCGGCAACGTCTGGGTCTGGATGGGCACGGGTGAGCCCGACCAGGAACCGCCGCAGCCGCCAGGCCTGCCCGCCGACAAGCAGCCCGACATGGTCATGACCATGGATTTCCCCTGCCACCTGGACCATGCGGTGGTGGGCCTGATGGACCCGGCGCACGGCCCCTTCGTCCACCAGTCCTGGTTCTGGCGCACGCCCAAGTCCATTCACGCCAAGGAAAAGGCCTTCGGCCCCGGCCCCTTCGGCTTCGTCATGAAGAAGCACCGGCCCTCCAGCAACTCCCGCGCCTACGCCATCCTCGGCGGGGTGCCTGAGACGGAGATTTCCTTCCGCCTGCCGGGTATCCGGACCGAAACCATCGAGGCTGGCCAGAACCGGGTGTGGAACCTGACGGCGGTGACCCCGTTGGATGAGCAGAACACCCGCATCACCAATATGTTCTACTGGACCATGCCGTGGGCCAATCTGCTGAAGCCGGTGTTCCGGCCCATCGCCCGGCGTTTCCTGGGCCAGGACCGGGACGCGGTGGTCATGCAGCAGCAGGGCCTGCGCCACAACCCGACACTGATGCTGATCAAGGACGCCGACACCCAGGCACGTTGGTACTATCAGCTGAAGAATGAGTTCCGCCGCGCGCGCGAAGAAAAGCGCCCCTTCGAAAATCCCGTGCGCGATACCGTCCTGCGCTGGCGCAGCTAAGGGGACGATCCGGTATAGAGATCACCCAAAGGCGGCATCGCCTTTGGGCGTGAAGCTGCTCACGGAAAGACTCCGCTATAGCCGGCTATGGTTCCGATTAAGCGCAGCCGGCTATAGTCTCATCCGACATTTCGCTGGATGAGACGCCGGACCCCATGACCGCGACCACCGACACCGTTTCCCTGGGGCCTCTGCCCACCTGGGACCTGTCCGACCTGTACGCCGGGCCGGACAGCCCGGCCCTGAACGCCGATTTGGACCGGGTGGCCAGGGAGGCGCAGGCCTTCCACCAGCGCTATGCCGCCAAGCTGCCCAAGCTGTCGGGACGGGAGCTGGGCCAGGCCGTCGAGACATACGAGGCGCTGGATGAGACGCTGACGCGGATCATGAGCTACGCCGGCCTGCTCTATGCCGGCGACCAGAGCAACGGCGCCATCGCCCGTTTCCACCAGTCCATGCAGGAGAGGGTGACCGCCATCTCCGTCCACCTGCTGTTCTTCACCCTGGAACTGAACCAGCTGGAGGACAAGGACATCGCCGCCAAGCTGAAGGCGCCGGAGTTGCGGCGCTATGCCGCCTGGCTGCGCGACGTGCGCATTTTCCGCCCCCACCAGCTGTCGGACGAGGTGGAGCGTTTCCTGCACGAGAAGGCGGTGGTGGGCCGTACCGCCTGGACCCGCCTGTTCGATGAGACGATGGCATCGTTACGCTTCCGAATCGATGGCCGGGACCTGACCTCGGCGGAGGCGCTGAACCTGCTATCCGCGCCGGAGACCGCCACACGCCAGGCGGCGGCGTTGGAAATCGGCGCGGTGCTGGGCCGCAACATCAAGCTGTTCACCCTGATCACCAACACCCTGGCCAAGGACAAGGAGATCGAGGACAAGTGGCGCCGCTATGACCAGCCCTGGTCGGCGCGCAACCTGTCCAACCGGGTGGAGGACGGGGTGGTGGAGGCGCTGGTCGGCGCCGTCAAGGACAGCTACCCCCAGCTGTCGCACCGCTATTACACCCTGAAGGCCAAATGGTTCGGCGGCGACACCCTGGACTATTGGGACCGCAACGCCCCCCTGCCCGACGGGACGGAGCCCACCATCCCCTGGGAGGAGGCGCGGGAGATCGTGCTGTCCTCCTACGCCCGTTTCAGCCCGGATCTGGCCGCCGTGGGCCGGCGCTTCTTCGACAATGCCTGGATCGACGCGCCCGTGCGGCCAGGCAAGAACCCCGGCGCCTTCGCCCACCCCACCGTGCCCAGCGCCCACCCCTATCTGCTGGTCAACTACATGGGCAAGACGCGGGACGTCATGACGCTGGCCCATGAACTGGGCCACGGCGTGCACCAGGTGCTGGCGGGCGCCCAGGGCCACCTGCAGTCCGACACGCCCCTGACCCTGGCGGAGACGGCCAGCGTGTTCGGGGAGATGCTGACCTTCCGCGGCCTGCTGGCGGCCGAGACCCACCCCGCCCGCCGCCGCGCCCTGCTGGCCGGCAAGGTGGAAGACATGCTGAACACCGTCGTGCGCCAGACGGCGTTCTACGATTTCGAGCGCCGGGTCCATGCCGAACGCCGCCAGGGCGAACTGTCGGAGGACCGTCTGGGCCAACTCTGGCAGGCGGTACAGACGGAGAGCCTGGGGCCGGCCCTGCGATTCGATGAGGGATACGCGACCTACTGGTCCTACATCCCCCACTTCATTCATTCACCCTTCTACGTCTACGCCTACGCCTTCGGCGACTGCCTGGTGAACAGCCTCTATGCGGCCTTCGAGGAAGCGACTACCCACAATGGGTCCGACGCCTTCGCCCGGCGCTATCTGGAGATGCTGGCGGCCGGCGGCACCAAGCGGCATAAGGAACTGCTGGTGCCCTTCGGCCTGGACGCCACCGACCCCGCCTTCTGGCACAAGGGGCTGGGCATGCTGAAGGGCTTCATCGATGAGTTGGAGGCGCTGGGCTGAGCGCCTTTTCAGCTGTTATGGTTCCGATTCGGGCATTCTTTTCATACGAAGAACAACAACCATGAACCACCGCATTTCCCGCCTCCTCTGCCTGCTGGCGGTCCTGGCTTTCAGCGCCGCCCCGGGCACGGCGCTGGCGGCCGCCAAACCGAAACACGAATCGGCCAAGCCGCCGGCGAAGGCGAAGGACCTCAACGGCTGGGGCCAGGTGACCTGGGGCATGACCCACAAGCAGATCATGGCCGCCTACCCCAAGGCGCGGGAGTTCGAGATGACCCCCAAGGACGACAAGGGCGGCGCGCACGTCCGCTACCTGTTCGGCCTGGAAAGCGTGCGCCTGGGCGGCTGCGCCTATGCCGTGGATTTCGAGATGAAGAAGAACGCCCTGCGCCGCGTCACCCTCTATGGCCAGGAGGCGTCCAAGGACTGCGGCGACGGGGTCGACGCGCAACTGGTGAAGCAGCTGGGCGCCCCCGCCGGCCGGCAGAAGGACGCCGACTCGGCCAGCGCCGAGTGGAAGGCCGGCCACACCAAGGTCACCCTGCGCCGGGGCATCGGCAAGGCCGCGCGCAAGGTGGCGCCAGTGGTGGAGTATCAGCCGAAGTAGGTGATGCCGGCGGCTCCGGAATCAAAAAGGGCGGCCCCGATGGGACCGCCCTTTTTCATGTCGACTGACCGGACCCCGGCGGGGATCAGTGCAGCTTGGCCGGCAATTCGTCGATCGCGGCGGCGACCATGGCGTCGCTGCGCGACTGGTCGATGCTCTGGGCCAACAGACTCTCGGTGGCGGCCAGCGCCACGTCCACGGCCAGGCTGCGCACCTGCTGCAAGGCGGCGGCCTCGGCCTGGGCGATCTTCTCCAGGGCCTGGGCCTCGCGGCGCTTCAGCGTGGCTTCCAGGTCCGCTTCCGCGTGCTGGCGGATGCGGTCGGCCTCTTCACGGGCCGACGCGATGATGGCGTCGGCTTCCTTCAGGGCGTCCCGCTGCTTCTTCTGATAGGCGGTCAGGGCCGCCTCGGCGTCCTGGCGCAGCTTGTTCGCGGTCTCGATTTCCAGGCGGATCTTCTCCGCCCGGGCATCCAGGCTCTTGCCCAGGGCGCCCAGGCCGCCCTTCCAGACGACCAGCGCCACGAAGACGACGAAGGCGACGCCAACCCAGAAAGTGGGATTCTGCAGATCGAACATCACGCACGCTCCTTCAGGGCGGCATCCACGGCGCCATCGACACCGGCCTGGTCAGGCTCGACACCCGCCAGCTTGATGACGGCGGCGGCGGCGGCCTCGGCGGCCACGGCGCGGACATTGGCCAGCGCGGTCTGCTTCTGGCCCTCGATGCGGGCCTCGGCGTCCTTCTGCTTGGCGGCCAGGCCGGCAGCGACATCGGCCGTGCGCTGGGCGGCGGCGGCATCGGCGGCGACGGCGGTCTCGTTCAGCAGCTTGTGCGCGCTGGCGCGGGCTTCGGCGACGGCCTTCTCATAGGCGGCGACGATGGCGTCGGTTTCCGCCTTCAGCTGCGTCGCCTTGTCCAGATCGCCGGAAATCTTGGCCTCACGGGCCTCAAGAACGGCGCCGACGCGCGGCAGGCCGACCTTGGCCACCAGCAGGTACAGCGTGCCGAAGGTGAGGGCCAGCCAGAAAATCTGTGAGGGGAAGGTCTTGGCGTTGAGCTGGGGCAGGCCCTTCTCATCATGCACGCCGGTTTCCTGCTCCACACCGGGCTCGGCATGGGTGGCTTCTTCACCCGACCGCGCGAACGACGGCGTGCCGCCCAGGGCCACCGTCAGGACGGCGGCGGCGGCAAGGCCCTTCAGCCACACCATGAGCCTTGGATTCACCATGAAGATCACCTTGATTGCGAGATCGCCCGGATCTGGAGTCTGGCGCCAAAATCATCCAAGAGCATAAACCCTGGGACACCCAGCACCGGGCCATCGCCGGAAATCGGATCGAAACCTGGGAACGGGATCGGCGAAACGGCGGGCCTGGCGGCCGTGAACATGGGTACAGGGGCGCCACCGGGTATACCGGAAGCGCCCCCTATGCCCACTTCAAACGCGGGCGGCCTTCCCCGGATGGGGCGGACCGCCGCGACCGTTCCATCAAGCCCAGGGGCAGGCTTAGGCGAACAGGATCAGGAAGGCGATCAGCAGCGCGAACAGCGCGACGGCTTCGGTCAGCGCGAAGCCCAGAATGCCGATCGGGAACACGGAGGCGCGGGCGGCCGGGTTACGGCCAACGGCGGCGATCAGGTTGGCGAAAATGTTGCCGATGCCGATGCCGACACCAGCCAGGGCGAACATGGCCAGACCGGCGCCGATGAACTTAGCGGCTTGCGGATCCATTATAGACTTCCTCTGTGATGGAACGGTTGAAAGGTGAAGACGGGCTCTACCGATAGACGACCGGTATCAGTGCAGCTCGATCGCGTCGCGGATGTAGAGGCAGGTCAGGACGGTGAAAACGTAGGCCTGCAGGAAGGCCACCATGATCTCAAAGCCGATCAGGGCCACGTTGATGGCCACCGGAACGGCGCCGGCCAGCCACCCGACCGCGCCCAGCGCGCCGATCATGGTGATGGTGAAGCCGGCGAAAACCTTCAACATGGTATGGCCCGCCATCATGTTGGCGAACAGACGAATGGACAGGCTGACCGGACGCATCAGGTAGGAGATGACCTCGATGAGGACCAGCAGCGGCGCTAGGGCCAACGGCGCGCCCGGCGGCAGGAAGAAGCTGAAGAAGTGGAAGCCGTGACGGATCACCGCGACGATGGTCACGAACACGAACACCATGGCGGCCAGCGCGAAGGTGACGATGATATGGCTGGTGAAGGTGAAGGTGCCCGGGATCATGCCGATCATGTTTCCGAACAGCACGAAGGCGAAAACCGAGAACACCAAGGGGAAATAGGGCCGCGCCTCGGCGCCGGCATTGTCCCGCACGATACCCGCCACGAATTCGTACAACAGCTCCGCCACCGACTGCAGCCGGCCGGGGACCAGCGCGCGGGCGGCGGTGCCGACGGTCAGCAGGGCGGTGACAAGCACGGCCGCGACCACCATGTAAAAGGAGGAATTGGTGAAGGAGACGTCGTGCCCGGCGAGATGCAGAGGAACGATCTGCTCAATGCGAAACTGATGCAGCGGATCAGTGGCCACGATTCCCCTCACCTTCATCCTTGGCGGGGGTGGAGTTGGTTCCGCCCCCTGAGTTGGCGTCCGCATCCGGCCGCCGGTATCCTACCGCGTATCCCATGCCGTTGACGGCCCGGTATACGTTCAACATCGCGGCCGCCGACCCCAGGACGAACATGCCGATCAGTCCCCAGGGCGACGTGCCCAGCCAGCGATCGATGACCAAACCGCCACCGACGCCAACCACCATCGCCGCGACCAGCTCCGCCCCTATGCGAAACGCGACGCCAAGCAAACCATTCCCAGCCTCATCCTTCCGCCGTGACGGAGAGGAGGAGGAGGCGTCGGCGCCGCGTCGCGCTTCCCGCAGCCGGGCTTCAAGCTCATCCAAGGAAGGCGGGGGTGTCTGGTCCGTCAAGGTCTGAACCCCTGGAGGTATGCCCCTTCCGCCGCAGTGGAGTCGTCGCCATGCGAAAGCGGCGGCACCATACGGGGCGGCCCACCCCCTGTCAAGTCGCAAAAGTACAGTGCCAAGTATCTGATTCTAAAGAACTATTTTGACCCCCTGCGTGGCGCGCACAGGGGCGATGCCACAAGCTCAGCCCGGCCCGTGTCCGCCACCCTGCGTAGCACCGCCGCCCATGCCCGGCTCCGCCCCCGGCGCCAGCACCGTCGCCTCGACCGTGAGAGGCGCCGCGACCTTGAATCGCAGGGTCAAATGGACGCGCTCACCCACCCGCAGCGGCTGGGTCAGGCCCATCAGCATGATGTGCGCGCCCTCGGGCTTCAGCGTCACCGTGCCGCCCGCCGGCAGGGCCACCCCGTCCGCCAGCGGCCGCATGCGGGCGATGCCGTCCACCACCTCCGCCAGGTGGATTTGCGCCATCTTGGCCACGTCGGCCTCCACCGCCACCAGCCGGTCGGCCGGCCCCTTGTTGCGCAGGGTGACGAAAGCCACGCCGGCCCTGGCCCCCCGGATGGTGGGCCGGGACCAGGCGGCGGAGGCCTCGACGGTGGACGCGGCATCCTGGGCATCGGCGGGGCCGGGTGTGACAGCCGCCAGCGCCGCCGCCATGAGGAGCGGCGCGAGGATGGAGCGGACGCGGATCATGGTTTCATTCCTGTCGAACACGGCCTTGTCATTTCCCCGCTGGAATCACTTCCCCGCTGGCCCCTTGGCCATGGCCTCGCGGATGCCCTTTACCATGTCTTCCGCCGTGGTGCCCCGGGCGAAGATGGTGGCCAGGCGGTTGTCCGGGTCCATCAGGTAGACATAGGTCGAGTGGTCCATGAGATAGTTTTCCGGGTCGTCGCCGTTGACCTTGGCGGCGTAGACCCGCCAGGCCCGCGTGGCCGCCCCCACCTGGGCCGCCGTGCCGGTCAGGCCCACCAGCCGGGGATGGAACTGGGCCACGTAGTCCGACAGCTGTTGCGGCGTGTCGCGACCGGGATCAACGGTGACGAAGATGGGCTGGACCTTTTCGCCCTCCGGCCCCAGCTGGTCCATGGCCTGGGCCATGACCTGCAACTCGGTGGGGCAAATGTCGGGGCAGAAGGTGTAGCCGAAGAACATCAGCCGCCAGGACCCGGCATAGCTTTTCTCCGTGACGGCCTTGCCCGACTGGTCCACCAGGGTGAAGGGCCCACCCACGGCGACGCCGGGCACGATCTGGCCGCCGCCGGCGGTTGGCGCCGCCCCGGTGCTGCTGGCGCTGGACGCCGGGCGTGAGGACGGTGGCGCGCCCAGCCACCAGGCCACGAGGGCGGCCAGGCCAAGCGCCGGCACCAGGGTAAGCAGCAGGCGGATCAGACGTTTCCTAACAACGGCCCCACCAACAACTCGAGGTGAGAAAAGCGCTGCAATAAGAAAAACGACCACTCCCACGACAAGAGCAATCAGAGCGTGGATTAGATATCTGGGCATGGACTGCCTGCTCGGCGTGATAGTAGGTCGCCTGTAACGTAACTCGCGCCGCGCCCGAAAACAAAGGCGGGCGGCGCCACCGGCACCGCCCGCCCCCGCTTGTCAGTTCAGGAAACGCCTTACAGCACGGTCAGCATGCTGGCCACCAGGGGGTGGCGCACGATGTCGCGCTCGTTCAGGCGGACGACGGCGATACCCTCCACCGGTTCCAGCCGGTTGGCGATGTCGGCCAGGCCCGACAGGCCGTTCAGCAGGTCGGACTGGTCGGGGTCGCCGGTCAGCACCATGGTGGAATGCCAGCCCAGGCGGGTCAGCAGCATCTTGATCTGGCCGTAGGTGCAGTTCTGCGCCTCATCAATGACGATGAAGGCGTTGTTCAGCGTGCGGCCGCGCATGAAGCCCACCGGCGCGATCTCGATCGTGCCTTCGGCCATCATGGTGCGCAGGCGCTTGCCGCCCAGGCGGTCGTTCAGCGCGTCGTAGAGCGGGCGCAGGAAGGGGGCCATCTTTTCCCCCATGTCGCCCGGCAGATAGCCGATGCTCTCCCCCGCCTCGATGGCGGGGCGCGACAGGATGATGCGGTCGACGCTGCCGGCCTCCAGCGCTTCCACCGCGCTGGAAATGGCCAGGTAGGTCTTGCCCGTGCCCGCCGGCCCCAGGGCCAGCGCCAGGTTGTGCGCCTGGATCGCCTCCATCAGCACCTTCTGATTGGGGCTTTGAGGCTTGACCTTGCGTATGTAGCTCTGGTCCCGCCGTTCCTCGATGGGATCCCAGGTGCCGCTGGCGGGAGCGGGGCGGGCGGGAGCCGCATCGGGGAAAAGCGGGCGCACCTTGTCGGCGCTGGAGCCGCCGGAAGTCACCTTCACTGGACGCTTGGCCATATCTGTCTCCTCAGTCACACCGGATTGCGCCGCGGGCGCATGCCCGCGGCCTGGTTACCAGGCAGGCAGGAACCGCGCGCCGGGCGGCGGCGGGGGTTGGGACCCCAGGCGCCGGAGACCGGGCACGAAAAAACCGCATCCCCGTGCGGGGGGCATGCGGTTTGGTGGGAGCCATCGTCGGGGGCCGACAGGGCAGCGCCACGGATCGTCCACATCCCCCTCCGGGGGCCGATGCGGAAACGCAGCGATGGTCGGTGCGGGGCGATGGCGGCCTTGCGAGGGCCAACGGCGGCGGGGACATCGGGGGGAGGTTCTCCCCCCGGCGGGCACACGGCAGCAAAGGCAGCGGCGCACAGTTTGGCAATACCCCGACCCGTCATTCTTGAGTGACGACCCTGGTATGCATCCTACCGCAGGTGCGAGCGTCTGTCAGCAAGCCATGGGGCTTACATCAAAGATTCATACCCATATCTAGTGGCCGGGGCGCCACCCGAGTCGCCGCAGCGCGGTAGGCGCGGCCCTCCCGAGTCGCCATCCCCATGCCCATTCGGCATAAGGCGGCCCGTGGCTTGCGACCCACCGGCCGGCGCCGCGGCGGCGCAAACGCCCCCGTGATTCAAGAGGCTGCCGGGATACGCGCCCAACCGGGGGCCGCGCCCAACCACCCCGAAGGTGCATCCGGACTCAATAAATATTGTGTGGGTCGGCGCTTTCCGCTCAAAATATGGATCTGAGGATTCCCTTGACGCCTGTTCCCATCTGGTCTTGAAACGCGCCTTCGATGGGTTCGGCCCGTGGTGCCATCCTTCCCGCTTCGGGCAAGGCGGCGCCGCCGCATCTCAAGGACCCTCTGCCCCCCGCGGGCGGTCACCATGCTGCCCCCGGCCCCCGGTCCGGGACAGGGTGGTTTCCATTGCGCGCGGGACCGGGGCGACGGTCAGGTGGACGCGGTCAGGCGAACTAGGGACTTAAGGGGTCAAGGGCGAGATGAGCAACCAGGTGGCATTTCGGGACGCGCCGTTCCAACTGCGCGGCAGCAACTTCACCATGATGGTGCTGAAGGTTTCGGACCCGCATGCCCAGAATTTCTTTTTCGCCCTGTCGGACAAGGTGCGTCAGGCGCCCAATTTTTTCCGCAATGCGCCGGTAGTGCTGGACCTGGATGACCTTCCCCCGGGACAGAGCTTTGATTTTGAGAATTTCTGTGACCTGTTGCGCACCTTGGGCCTGATCGCGGTGGGCCTGCAGGGCGGCACCCGCGAACAGCAGGAGGCGGCGCTGGCCGTTGGCCTGGCCGTGTTTCCGCAGGGACGCGCCACGCCCGACGCCGCGCCGGCGCCCCGCCCCGCCGCCGTGGCCGACGTGCCCGCCCCCGCCGTGGTCGCGCCGGCCCCGGCCCATGACCTGCCCTACCAGAAGGCCACCCTGCTGGTGCGGGAGAATGTGCGGTCCGGCCGGCAGCTGTACGCCCAGGGTGGCGATCTGGTGGTCATCGGGTCGGTGTCGCCGGGGGCCGAGCTGGTCGCCGACGGCAACATCCACGTCTACGGCGCGTTGCGCGGCCGCGCGCTGGCGGGCATGGCGGGTGATCGCACCGCCCGCATCTTCTGCCAAAGCCTGGAGGCGGAGATGGTCTCCATCGCCGGGCTGTACCGGGTGAGCGAGGATTTGGAGAAGTCCGTCCTCCGCCGCCAGGTCCAGATCTACCTGGACCAGGGCTTCCTGCATATCGATCCGGTCACCGTCTGACGCACGGCCGGTTTTCCCAGTAACCTTCTTTTCCAAGGGAGACGTTCTTGGCCAAGATCATCGTCATGACATCGGGCAAGGGCGGCGTCGGCAAGACCACCTCATCCGCCGCCTTCGGCACCGGCCTGGCCTTGCGGGGGTTCAAGACCTGCATCATCGATTTCGATGTGGGCCTGCGCAACCTGGACCTGATCATGGGGTGCGAACGCCGCGTGGTGTTCGACTTCATCAACGTCATCAACGGCGAGGCGCGCCTCAGCCAGGCGTTGATCAAGGACAAGCGGGTGGAGAACCTGTTCATCCTGCCCACCTCGCAGACCCGCGACAAGGACGCGCTGACCGAGGCGGGCGTCGAGAAGATCCTGAACGAACTCAAGAAAGAGTTCGATTACATCATCTGCGACAGCCCGGCCGGCATCGAGCGCGGCGCACTGATGGCGCTGTACTTCGCCGACCATGCCATCATCGTCACCAATCCCGAGGTCTCCTCGGTGCGCGACAGCGACCGCATCCTGGGCGTCATCCAGGCCAAGTCGCGCCGCGCCGAGAAGGGCGAGGAGCCGGTGCAGGAGCACCTGCTGGTCACCCGCTACGATCCGGAGCGGGTGGAAAAGGGTGAGATGCTGAAGGTCGAGGACGTGCTGGAGATCCTGGCCATCCCGCTGCTGGGCATCATTCCGGAAAGCCCCGCCGTGCTGCGCGCCAGCAACGTCGGCATGCCGGTGGTGCTGGACGACAAGTCCAATGCCGGCCAGGCCTATTCCGACGCCGTCGGCCGCTTCCTGGGCGAGAAGATCGAGCACCGCTTCGTCAAGGTGGAGAAGAAGGGCTTCTTCGACCGGCTGCTGCGGAGGACGGCATGAGCATCTTCGATTTCTTCCGCACGCCCAAGAAGGCGTCCGCGGCCGACCAGGCCAAGGAACGCCTGCAGATCGTGCTGGCGCATGAGCGGGCCGGCCGCGACAGCCCCGACTTCCTGCCCCAACTGCAGAAAGAGCTGCTGGACGTCATCAAGAAGTACGTCTCCATCGACGACGACAAGGTGGCGGTGAAGCTGGACCGCGCCAGCGGCTATTCCACGCTGGAGGTCAACGTGGAACTGCCCGCCCCGGCCAAGGGTGCCGCCCGGTCGGGCGGGGCCGGCAAGGTCGCCGCGGCGGGCAAGGCCTGAGTTTCGCACGCCCTTCAACGTCTGCTTTCCGGCAAGGGCCGGTCCCTCGGGGCCGGCCCCTGTCGTTTCGGCCCCTGTCGTTTCAGACGGCGGCTTGTTTCAGGCGGCAGCGACGTGATCCGCCGCCTGCTGGCGCAGCTTGGCGGCCATGGCCGTGGCCTGGGCGTCATCGAAACCGTCCAGCGCCTCCAGCACCGCGTCGCGCAGGTCGGCATGGCGGGCGGCGCGACGCAGCGCCACCAGGCCGTCGCCATCCACGCCCACATGATCCATGACCGAGGCGAGCGCCGCCACCGTCTCCCGCGTCGGCGCCGCGGTCACCAATTGCGCCAGATCCGCCCGCACGGTGGGGCGGCCCAGACGGCCGAGCGCGCAGACGGCACCGGCGGCGACGGTGCGGTCGGGATCGGCCCGCAACTTTTCCAGCGCATCGATGACCGGGAATTCCGCCTGCCGCACGCAGCGGCAGGCCGCCGCCCGCGCCGCCGCGTCGTCAGTACCCAAGAGACGCAGCAGCACCTTGCGGTCCAGCGCCACCTCCAGCCGCACGGCGGCGGCCAGCGCCGCCACCTGCACCGGGCCGGCCAAGACGCCACCGCCCAGCAGCCCGGCGACGATGGCCGTGGCCTGAGGGCCGCCGATGGCGGCCAGCGCCTCCAGCACCGCCACCGGTTCCCGTCCGGTGAGACCGTAGCCGGCCAGTCGCTTCAACCGCACCCCCAGCAAAGGCACGGCGCCCGCCAGCCGGCGGCGGCCGACCTCCGCGATCAGGGGCAATGCCTTGCTGAGACCGGCATCAGGCAGGCGGGCCAGCAGCGCGGAATCATCCAGGTCGGCCGGCGCGGGTTCGGCCGGCGGTCGGGGGCGCAGGGGGGTGGGAGCGTTGGTGGCGGCCGGGGCTGGTGCGCCGAACAGATCCATCTGGTTCCGGGGATCCACCATCTCCGCCTTGGGTTTGCGTGCCCTGCCTGCCATGATCCTGCCCCACTAAAGAACAATTCGGGAACACCCTAAGCGCAATCGGCCCGGGACGTCAATGCACCCGCAGGAAATGGCTTGCGACCTTGGCCTTTGGATAGACGCCTCTTGCCAGACTTACCCCCTCGCCATGGTCGTGATAAGAGGGCCGACCTGCAATGTATGGGGGAGTTGACCCGTGACCGTCCTTTCCTGGACCCGTCTGCCGATGAGCGCGGCCTTGTTGGCGCTGGGCATGGCGCTGCACCCGGCCGCCGGCCATGCCGCCAATTGCGACCAGCCGGCTTCGGATGACGAGCAGGCGCAGTGCCTGGGCGCCGACCTGCGCCACACGGATGGGGAGATCAACCGGGTCTATGGCGAAGTGCGGGGCACGCTGGACGACGCCGGGAAGCTGGCCCTGCGTAACGAACAACGCGCCTGGCTGAAGCGCCGGGACACGACCTGCGGCCTGGACAGCAAGGAAAGCGACCGGGAGAAGTGGTTCCAGGCCATCCTGGCCAACCGGGCCAAGACGGTCTGCGTCATCCGCTTCACCAATGAGCGGGCGGCCCAACTGGCCGCCGAACAGGCGGGCAAGGCCCCGGCGCCCGAGGCGCAGGAGGGCTCCGCCTCATCCGGCGACCTGTACGAGATCTGGGGCAAGCAGCCCGTCAGCACCGGGAAATGGTATATCGAGGCCACCATCGACATGGGCGCCATCGCCCACCGCGCGGAAACGGCCCTGTTCTTGGGCGTGGAAAGCCGGGAGGGCAGCTACGGCACCCTGATGCAGCTGCGCCACAACCGCGCCAACGAGCCCAAGCACGTTGTCGGCCTGGCGGTGGATCTGGACGCGGGCTGGGTATACCTGCGGCCCGACGGCCAATGGCGCGGCGGCGCGCCTGGGCAGACCGGCGGGATTCAGACCCCACCCCGGCTGCCCACCCGAATCGGCCTGACCTCCAGCGTCGCCATGGGCGATCTGGTGAAGGATGGGCTGATCAGCGTGAATTTCGGCGAACGGCCCTTCCTCTATGCCGTGCCGGATGGCTACAGGCCGCTGAAGTAAGGTCAGTTCGTTGGCCTCTTCTCTGCGAACGTGTGTTCCGGGCCGGGGAAGCGGCGGGCGCGCACGTCCTCGGCATAGGCTTGGGCGGCGGTGCCCACCTGGCTCGCCAAGTCGGCGTAGCGCTTCACGAACTTGGGCGTGAAATCGGCGAACAGGCCCAGCATGTCGTCTGACACCAGCACCTGGCCGTCACAGGCGGCACTGGCGCCGATGCCGATGGTGACCACGGGCACGCATTCCGTCACCTGGCGGGCCAGCGGCTCCACCACCCCCTCGATCACCAGGGAGAAGGCGCCGGCGTCGGCGACGGCGCGGGCGTCACCCAGGATCTTGGCCTGTTCCGCCTCACCCCGGCCGCGGGCGCGATAGCCGCCCAGCACGTTCACCGCCTGCGGCGTCAGGCCGACATGGCCCATGACGGGAATGCCCCGGCGCACCAGGAAGTCGATGGTGGGCGCCATCTCCTCCCCGCCTTCCAGCTTCACGGCGGAGGCGCCCGTCTCGGCCAGGATGCGGGCGGCGACGCGGAACGCCTGTTCAGGGCTTTCCTGATAGCTGCCGAAGGGCAGGTCCACCACCACGGCGGCGTGACTGGACCCGCGCACCACGGCGGCGCCATGGGCCACCATCATGTCGACGGTGACGCCCAGCGTGCTGGGCAGGCCATACAGCACCATGCCCAGGCTGTCGCCCACCAGCAGCACATCGCAATGGGGGTCCAGCAGGCGGGCCATGGGGGCGGTATAGGCCGTCAGGCAGACCACGGGCACGGCCCCCTTGCGGGCGGCGATGTCGGGCACGCTGAGGCGTTTGACGGCAGTGGTGGCGCTCATCCCGGTACCGATCCTTCCAAGGATTTTGCGGGCATCCCTACACCAAAGCGCCGCGCCGCGCCAATGAATGGCGACAGGTCGCACCCGGCGCACCATAGGCGCCCTCGTTCCGGCATCAGAAGTTCGCTATGTTAATCTTTTGACCTGCCATGGTTGGCGTGAAGGGCGACGTATGCAGTCGGTGATGGAAGCGCGCAAAGGGAAATGGCCGGGCCCCGCGGGGGAACATCTGGCCGGCGTTCCCATTTCCGGGGGCTTCTGGCGCAAGCTGCTGGCGTTCTCCGGCCCGGGATATCTGGTGGCCGTGGGGTATATGGACCCCGGCAACTGGGCGACGGACATCGCCGGCGGCTCCCGCTTCGGCTATGCGCTGCTGTCCGTCGTGCTGCTGTCCAGCCTGATGGCCATGCTACTGCAGGCGCTGTCGGTACGCCTCGGCATCGCCAGCGGTCGGGATCTGGCCCAGCTGTGCCGGGAGCGCTATGGCCCACGCACCGCCGTCGTCCTCTGGCTGCTGTGCGAGATCGCCATCATCGCCTGCGACGTGGCGGAAGTCATCGGTTCGGCCATCGCCTTGAAGCTGCTGTTCGGCCTGCCGCTGATGCTGGGCGCCATCATCACCGCCTTCGACAGCCTGCTGATCCTGGCCCTGCAGAATCGGGGCGTGCGCCGGCTGGAAGCCTTCATCCTGGGCCTGATCGCCCTGATCGGCCTGTGCTTCCTGGCGGAGGTGGCGATGAGCCGGCCGGGCATGGGCGCCGTGCTGGCGGGCTTCATCCCGACCAGCGATCTTCTGACCGACCCCGGCAAGCTTTATGTGGCGGTGGGCATCCTCGGCGCCACCGTCATGCCGCACAATCTTTACCTTCATTCGGCGGTGGTGCGCACCCGCGCCTTCGTCCGGGACGAGGTGGGCCAGCGCGAGGCCATCCGCTTCGCCACGCTGGACAGCACGCTGGCGCTCTCCATCGCCTTCTTCATCAACGCCGGCATCCTGATCCTGGCGGCGGCCGCCTTCCATGGGCAAGCGCTGGTGGATGACATCGAGGAGGCCTACCGCCTGCTGTCGCCCATGCTGGGGGCGCCGTTGGCCAGCCTGCTGTTCGCCATCGCCCTGCTGGCGGCGGGCCAGAACTCCACCGTCACCGCCACGCTGGCGGGACAGGTGGTGATGGAGGGTTTCGTGGCCCTGCGGCTGAAGCCGGTATGGCGCCGGCTGGTCACCCGCCTGTTGGCCCTGGTGCCCACCCTGCTGGTGCTGGCCATCGCCGGCGACAGCGCCGCGACCGCGCTGTTGATCTTCACCCAGGTGGTGTTGAGCCTGCAATTGCCCTTCGCCGTCATTCCCCTGGTGCGGTTCTGCGGCGACCACCGGGTCATGGGCCGCCTGGTGGCGCCGCGCTGGTTGCTGATGCCCGCCTGGGCGGTCGCCGGCATCATCGTGGCGCTGAACGGCGTGCTGATCGCGCAGACGGTGGCGGGCTAAACTATGCCCCGCGCCAGGTCCGCCGCGATGGCGGCCACCGGGTCGCCCCAGTCACCGGCCCGCGTCTGGCGGAACAGCCGGGCGCTGGGATACCAGGGGCTATCCTGCCGGTGCCGCAGCCACCGCCAATCCGGCGCCGTGGGCAGCAGAATCCAGACCGGCTTGCCCAGCGCCCCCGCCAGATGGGCGACCGAGGTGTCGACGGCCACCACCAGGTCCAGCTGCATGATGGCGGCGGCGGTCTCGGCATAGTCGCCCAGGCGGCCGGACAGGTCCGTCACCTTGCCCGGGGGAAAGCGGTGAACGTCGCCCGCCCGCCCGCCCACCTGCAGGCTGTACCAGCGCACACCCGGCACCGACCACAACGGCCCCAGCGCGGCCAGGTCATGCACGGAGCGCTGACGGTCGCCCTTATGCTCGGGATTGCCGGCCCAGACCAGGCCCACCCGCAGCCCGGTGAAGGGCGCCCCCCCCTGTTCGGCCGCGAACAGGTTCCGCCAGCCGGCCAAGGCGTCGGACGGCGGTTCCATATAGGGGCAGACCGCCGGCACCGTATCCATCGCCAGCAGGTGGGGCAGGCTGAGCAGCGGGGCATGGAAATCGAACCCGTCCGGTGCCGCGTCCCCCACCAGCATGCCGTCCACCCCAGGGACGCTGCTGATCACCCGCGCCAGGGGCGTCGGCACCCGCATCAGGATGTAGGCCGGCGGACCGGACCGCCCCACCCCGTCCCACCAACGGCGATCGGCGAAGCGGCAAAACTGGATCAGGTCGCCCATGCCCTGCTCGCCGTGCACCATCAGGGTGCGGCCGGTGATGTCCTGCCCCCGCCAGGCACGGTCTGGCAACACCTCCCACGGCTTCAGCTGGTGACCGTCCTTCAAGCGCCACTCATACTCCGCCCACCCTTGCCGCCAACGACCTTCCAGCAGATGGGTCATGCCCAGGTTGACGTGGGCGGCGATGAACGCCGGCTTATGGACCAGCGCCTCCTGGAACGCCGCCGCCGCCTCTGCCGTGCGGCCCTGGCCCAGCAGCACCACACCCAGCATGTTGTGGGTCTCGGCGTTGCGGGGACTGTCGCCTAAGCTGCGGATGCAGACCGCCTTCGCCTCCTCCTCCCGATTCAGGCGATGCAGGGCGCCGGCCAGCTGCAAGGCGGCGGTCTCATGGTCCGGTCGCAGCGCCAGGGCCCGGTGGCACAGCTCCATCGCCTCCTCCGCCCGGTCCTGGGCGTGAAGGGCGCCCGCCAGGCTCACCAGGCCTTCGACGGAGGACGGGTTGCGGGCGACCGCCTCCCGCGCCACCTCCTCCGCCTCCACCCATCGCTTCTCATCCAGCAAAACGCCAACCAGGGTGACACGGGCCTCGATCAAGTCGGGATCAAGGGCAAGGGCCTGGCGGCAGGCCTCGACCGCGGCGTCAGCCTGTCCCAGGTCACGCAGGGACATCCCCAGGCAGGCATGGGCCAGCGGCAGGACCGGCGCCATGGCCACGGCCCGCCGCGCCGCCGCCGCCGCGCTCTCCGCCTGGCCATCAGCCTGCAGTATCATGCTGAGGTTGCACCAGTGCCCGACCTCGTCGGGCTGGAGGTCCGCCGCCCGGCGGTAGGCGGCGATGGCATCGTCCACCCGCCCCAGGGCGCGCAGGGCGTTGCCCAGATTGCCCTGGGCGTCGGCATAGCCCGGCCACAGGGCCAGCGCCTGGCCATAGTCGTCCGCCGCCGCCTGCCATCGCTGCGCGCCGAAGTGGGCGTTGCCGGTCCCGTTCAACGCCATGGCCGCGTCGCGCGCCCGGGCCACATCCATCAGGCGTTCAAGTTCCCGCTGGGCGGCCGCCAGGCCGGGCTGCGAGGCCAGCGCCTGGCGATAGGCCGCCGCCGCTTCCGGCAGGCGATCCAGGTCGGCCAGGACGTTGCCCAGGTTGACCTGCAGCTCGGCGTTGCCGGGCAAGGCCACCCCGGCGCGGCGATAGGTGTCGGCCGCCTCGTCCAGCCGGCCCAGGCGGCGCAACGCCACGCCCAGGTTGATCAGCGCCGGGGCATAGCCGTCATCCAGGGCGAGGGCCTGATTGAAAGCGGCGACGGCGTTGTCGGTGCGCCCCAGCTGCAACAGGGCGACACCCAGATCAGCCCAGGCGGACAGCTCACCGGGCGCCACCGCCGTGACCTGCTGATAGTGGGCCGCCGCCGCCGCCCACTGGCCATCCAGCATCAACTTCTGGCCGTCGTTCACACCCGCCCCGCTCTCCGCACTCCGCCGGTCCCGGCGGCATCCCCTTAACCTAAAACGAAAAGGCGCCGATGTTCATCACCGGCGCCTTGTCCTTTTCCCCCGCTGGTTCCCCCGCTGGCCCCGGAGGGCTCAGTCGAACGCCTCATCCCAGCTGCCACCGGTGGCGGCCTTGCTGTACTCGGTCGCGCGATTCTCGAAGAAGTTGGCGTGTTCGACGCCGTTCAGCATCACGTCCATCCACGGCAGCGGATTCTTCTCCACGCGATAGATGGGCTGCAATTCCAGCTGGGTCAGGCGGCGGTCGGCGATCCAGCGGATGTACTGCTTCACATCCTCCGCCGTCAGTCCCTGCACGCCGCCCATTTCGAACGCCAGGTCGATGAAGGCGTCCTCATGCGCCACGATGGTGGAGCAGGCGACGTACAGATCGTTCTGGAACTGCTCCGTCCAAATCTCCTGGTTCTCGGCGACGAAGGTGCGGAACAGGCGGATGGCGGACTGGGTGTGCAACGTCTCGTCGCGCACCGACCAGGTCACGATCTGCCCCATGCCCTTCATCTTGTTGAAGCGCGGGAAGTTCATGAGGATGGCGAAGGAGGCGAACAGCTGCAGCCCCTCGGTGAAGGCGCCGAACACCGCCAGCGTCTTGGCGATGTTGGCCGGGCTGTCGACCGTGAATTCCTGCATGTAGTCGTACTTGTCCTTCATCTCCTTGTAGTGGAGGAAGGCGGAGTATTCGACCTCGGGCATGCCGATGGTGTCCAGCAGGTGGCTGTAGGCCGCGATGTGGATGGTCTCGATGTTGGAGAAGGCCGAGAGCATCATCTGCACCTCGGTCGGCTGGAACACCTGCGCATACTTCTTCATGTAGCAGTTGTTCACCTCGACGTCGGCCTGGGTGAAGAACCGGAAAATCTGGGTCAGCAGGTTGCGCTCGCCGTCCGACAGCTTCTGGCGCCAATCCTTCACGTCGTCGGCCAGCGGCACCTCTTCCGGCATCCAGTGCAGGCGCTGCTGCGTCAGCCAGGCCTCATAGGCCCAGGGATAGCGGAAGGGCTTGTAGACGGGGTTGGGGGTCAGAAGCTGGCTGGGCACGGGCGAAAATCCGTTCGTCTGAAATCGTTGTCAAAAAAGGCCGGAAGACGGCTTCGTCAGCGCCTCGAAGGGCGCCATCATCGCCGTCAGGAACTCGTCGGCGGTCACCTTGCCGTCATGGTCGGCGTCCCACTTGTCGAACTTGCGCGATGACTGGGCCCGCAGTTCCTCGCGGGTCACCCGGAAATCGCTGTCGGTATCGGCCGACATCACCGGATCCAGTCCCACCTGCAGCCGCACCCGCGACCCCTGGTAGCGCTCGCCCTCCGGCGCGGCTTCCACCGAATCCGGCTGCACTGTCCGGGCCTGGGCCCCCAGCAGGGGCGTCACCGTGTGACGCCGCGCCTGGAAGGGTTGGTTCAGGCGGTACTTCTCCAGCTCGGCCGAGGTGATGCTGCCGTCGTGGTCCAGGTCGAACAGATCGAAGCTGCGGTCCGCGTCGGCAAGCACCTCGTCGCGGGTCAGCACCCCGTCGTGGTTCGCGTCCGCCTGGTGGAACCATAGCAGCAGCACCGCCTTGTACTGCAGTTGGCTTCCGGACGGCGGCCCCAGGATCTGCCCGGACGGGCTGACCGGAACCAGCAGCAGGTAGGGATTGACGGGCTGGTCATGCCCGCATCCCGCCAGGCCGCAACCCATAGCGCCAGCCAAGGCCAGCCTGGCCAGTGCCCTCATAACCCGCATACGACTTCCCCGGCAGCATCGATGGACCGATCGGACGACCGGCCCATTCCAGGCTCAACCGATCTTTCGATCGATCGGTCACTGGCAGGCCAGGCATTCCTCGTAGTTGTTCACTTCCACGCGTGGCGCGGCGTCGGCTTTCGCCTCCACCTTCTTGGCCACCACGGCGCCGATGTCGGCCTCCGCCCGCTGGATGGACATGGAGCGGAGATAATAGAGGCTCTTGACCCCCTTCTTCCAGGCCTGGAAGTGGATCTGGTGCAGATCCCGCTTATGAACGTCGGCCGGCAGGAAGATGTTCAGGCTCTGCGACTGGCAGATGAAGGGGGTGCGGTCGGCCGCATGCTCGATCAGCCAGCGCTGGTCCAGCTCGAACGCGGTCTTGAAGACATCACGCTCCAGATCGCTCAGGAAGTCCAGGTGCTGAACTGATCCGCCGTTCAGGGTGATGGACGACCAAATCTCCTCGTCATTGCGGCCATAGGTGGCCAAGGTCTGCTCCAGGTATTTGTTACGCACCGAGAACGAGCCAGACAAGGTCTTGTGATTGAAGGCGTTGGCCGCCGACGGCTCGATGCCCGGCGACGCACCGCCGCAGATAATGGAGATGCTGGCGGTGGGGGCGATGGCGATCTTGTTGGAGAAGCGCTCCTCCGAGCCATAATCGGCGGCGTCCGGGCAGGCGCCCCGCTCGCGGCCCAGCTTCAGCGAGGCCTCGTCGGCCTGGCGCTTGATGTGGGCGAACATGCGCTTGTTCCACACCTTGGCCATCACGCCCTCGAAGGGCAGGCCCTGGCTTTGCAGGAAGCTGTGATAGCCCATGACGCCCAGGCCCACCGAGCGTTCGCGCATGGCGGAATAGCGGGCGCGCTCCATATCGTCCGGCGCCTTCTCGATGAAGTCGCTCATGACGTTGTCGAGGAAGCGCAGCGCGTCCTCGATGAAGGTGGGGTGGTCCTGCCACTCCAGGAAATATTCCAGGTTCAGCGACGACAGGCAACAGACGGCTGTGCGCTCGTTGCCCAGCTGGTCCAGGCCCGTGGGCAGCGTGATCTCGCTGCACAGGTTGGACATCTTCACCGACAGGCCGGCCAGCTTGTGATGTTCCGGCATGGCGCGGTTCACGTGGTCGATGAACAGCAGGTAGGGCTCGCCCGTCTCGACCCGGGCGGTCAGGATGCGGATCCATAGGGACCGGGCCGAGATGCGGCGGATGACGGCGCCGTCCTTGGGGCTGGTCAGCGCCCATTCGCCGTCGGCCTCGACCGCGCGCATGAAGGCGTCGGGAATGACCACGCCGTGGTGCAGGTTCAGCGCCTTGCGGTTGGGGTCGCCGCCGGTCGGGCGGCGCATCTCGATGAATTCCTCGATCTCGGGGTGCGAGACCGGCAGGTAGGTCGCGGCCGAGCCGCGGCGCAGGGAGCCCTGGCTGATGGCCAACGTCAGGCTGTCCATCACCCGGATGAAGGGCACGACGCCGGAGGTCTTGCCATTGCCGCCGACCTTCTCGCCGATGGAGCGCAGGTTGCCCCAGTAGCTGCCGATGCCGCCGCCGCGCGAGGCCAGCCAGACGTTCTCGTTCCAGAGGTCGACGATGCCCTTCAGGCTGTCGTTGCACTCGTTCAGGAAGCAGCTGATGGGCAGGCCGCGCGAGGTGCCGCCGTTGGACAGCACCGGCGTGGCCGGCATGAACCACAGCTTGGAGATATAGTCGTAGAGGCGCTGGGCGTGGGCCTGGTCGTCGGCGTAGTAGCTGGCCACGCGGGCGAACAGATCCTGGAAGCTTTCGCCCGGCAGCAGGTAGCGATCGGTCAAGGTGGCCTTGCCGAACGCCGTCAAAAGATCGTCACGGGAATGATCCACAACGACCGCCGGACGGTTAGCAACTTGAATCCTGCCGAAAACGTCTCCGTCCCGCATGACTTATCCCCAGGCTGTGTATGAATTGCGCTGTGGATAACCGAGGACCGGACACCACATCTAGCGGCAACGAGCGCTGATCCTACCAAATCGTGACAGTCCGCCAACGGATTTTTTAATCTCGGAAGGCTATTTTCCCATTGCGTCCGAAAAGCCCAGGCATCCTGCGGGCGGCATGGGTTATCCTGCGTTCCGACCATGGTTAACGACGGTGCGGCACCTGTCCGAATGGGTGCCGCCCGCTACCCTGGAGGCAGCCTGATGTTCATCGCGTGCTCCAACCTCATCGTCCCGAACCCCCCCATATCTTGTGCCGGCATCGCCGTGGGGGACATAGATGGTGATGGGCGCTTTGATTTCGTCGTCACCTGCGCCGACGCGCCCAACCGGGTGCTGAGTTGGGACGGCGGCGCCCTGGTGGAGCATCCGGCCGGCCCCCTGGCCGACGCCCAGGCCTGCGCGCGGGCCGCGCTGTTCGCCGACATGGACGGCGACGGCCGCGAGGAACTCTACATATTGAATTCACCCGCGGCGGCGGGCGCCGTGCCGACGCCCGACCGGCTGTTCGCCTGCTTCGGCAACCGCTGGGTCGACCTGGCGGCCCTGCCGGAGAACTTCGCCGCCGTCAACCGCGCCGCCGGCACGGCGCTGGCCTGCCTGGACCGCCACGGCACCGGCCGCTACAGCATCGTGGTCGGCGGCCAGGGCGTGCCCCTGCAACTGTTCGAGCTGGACCGCCGCGGCCGCCTGCACGAGGTGGCGGAGGAGGCGGGCCTGGATGTGGAGGCCGACGCCCGCCTGCTGCTGGGCTCCTGCCTCACCGGCAGCCTGCCGGACCTGTTCGTCGGCTGCGCCAACGGGCCCAACCTGCTGTTCCGCAACCTGGGAGGCGGCCAGTATGAGGAGATCGCGGACGAGGTGGGGCTGGACGATCCCTTTGCCAGCGCCGGCGCCGCCACCATCCTGGACGCCGATGGCGACGGGCTGGTGGACCTGCTGCTGGGCAACAGCCAAGGCCCCCACCGCCTGTTCCAGCATCGCGCCGGCGGCGGCTTCGTCGACGTGGCCCCCGCGGAAATGACCCAGCCCGGCGACGTGCGCGCCGTCATCGCCGCCGATTTCGACAACGACGGCTATGAAGAGCTGTTCTTCAACATGCACGGCCAGCCCAACCGCCTGTTCGCCTGGCGGGAGGACCGCTGGGTGTCCATCGACGTGGGCGACGCCGCCGAGCCCGAGGGCCTGGGCACCGCCGCCGTGGTCGCCGACATCGATGGCGATGGCCAGCTGGAGCTGCTGATCGGCCATGGCGATGGCGAGGGCCAGCCCCTGTCCCTGTATCTGGCGTCACCCACCGGCAACAACTGGCTGCGGGTCCTGCCGCTGACCGCCGGCGGCGCGCCCGCCCGGGGCGCCACCGTCTGCCTGACCGCGGGCGGGCGGCGACAGCTGCGCAGCATCACCAGCGGTGCCGGCGGCCCCTGCCAGCGCGAGCCGGTGGCCCATTTCGGCCTAGGGGACCTGACCCAGGTCGACCAACTGGACATCACCTGGCCCGACGGCGCCACCCTGAAGGTGGAAATGCCCGACCTCTGCCGCCTGATGGTGGTGCACCACCCCAGCCTGGGTCCCCAATCGGCCTGCTAGGCTTTTCTCGGAGCGTGGGCAGTCGCGGTCGACTCAGCCTGCGGTCAACGCCTGGCGGCGGGTGCGCCCCAGGGTCAGGCCATAGAAACGGGCCAGCATGACGGCGTTGGCGCCCCAGCCCACGCCGTACAGGCCGACGCTGACGGCATAGCTGGCGGCGATCTCGACGGGGTCGGTCAGGCGGCTGAACACCAGGGTGATCAGCAGCGGCAGCACCGTCAGCAGATTGAGCGCCGTCAGGCGCAGGGCCAGGCCCCGGGTGGCGGTCCAGCCCTGGCGGAAGGACCCGGCCTCGCCCACCGCCACCGGCACCACCCCCACCATCAGGCGGCCGTAAACGCCGGCCATGATCAGCAGCAGCGGCAGGGCGGCGGCCACCGCCAGCGCGTTGACCACCGCTTCGGGCATTTCCATGCCCAAGGCGACCATCACACCGTTCAGGACGGCGAGCGAGGGGAACAGCAAGGCCAGGACCGGCAGCGTCGCCACCGCCGCCGCCAGGGACCAGCCGAGATAGGCCAGTTCCCGCCGTCCCAGGCTGGGACTCAAGAAGGCGACACCGTCGTCGGCCAAAAGCACCCAGCGCGCCCACCAGATCTGCATGCGGGCATAGAACCAATAATGGAAGATCGTGGGCAGGAGATAGAAGGGCAGCACCTCCTCCTCCCACGCCTGCTCCAGCGCGGGCTCCGCCGGCCGGGGGTGGGTCAGGGCGATGATGACATAGAGGATGAGCATCACCATGGCCGGCATCCCGGCGAAACGCAGGGTGCGCCCCGGGTCGGACAATACTTCACGGAAGGCGGCCACCGCCTCGTGCCAGACCATCGGCTTGCGCCGCACATCCTCCATAACCGACCAATCCTTGAAACCGCCGCCCCGCCACCATCAACAATGCCGGATCGCGCAAGCCGTGGCGAAGCGTTATGTTGCCGCGCCCCATCCCCCCTGGCCGCAACCCTGCCGAAGGTGTCGATGCCCCCGCCCACCCTCACCATCCGTGCCGAGACCTTTCCCATCCGCGGCACCTTCCGCATTTCCCGCGGGGCCAAGACCGAGGCGCACGTGGTGACCGCGCTGGTGACCGCCGATGGCCCGGACGGCCCCGTCGCCGGCCGGGGCGAATGCGTGCCCTATGCCCGCTATGGCGAGACGGTGGCGGGCGTGGTGGCGGACCTGGAAGTGCTGGCCGGTGCCGTGGCCGCCGGCCTGGACCGCGCCGCCCTGCAAACCCTGATGCCGCCGGGGGCCGCCCGCAACGCGCTGGACTGCGCGTTGTGGGACCTGGAGGCGAAACAAACCGGCATGCCCGTCTGGCGCCTGGCCGGCCTGGCCCGGCCACCGGCACCGCTGACGACCGCCTTCACCCTGTCGGTGGACACGGCGGAGAACATGGGCCGCGCCGCCCGGGCGGCCCAGCGTTGTCCCCTGCTGAAGCTGAAGTTGACCGGCGAGGGCGACCTGGAGCGGGTGGCGGCGGTGCGGGAGAACGCGCCCCGGTCGCGCCTGATGGTGGATGCCAACGAGGGCTGGACCCTGGATCAGCTGGCGCGTTATGGCCCCGCCTTGGCGGCCCTGGGCGTGGAACTGCTGGAACAGCCCCTGCCGGCGGGACAGGACGCGGACCTGGCGGGACAGGATTGCCCGATCCCGCTGGGGGCGGACGAGTCGGTGCATGGCATGGACAGCCTGGACACCCTGGTCGGCCGCTATCAGGTGGCCAATATCAAACTGGACAAGACCGGCGGCCTGACGGAGGCCCTGGCCCTGAAGTCCGCCTGCGAGGCCGCCGGGCTGAAGGTCATGGTCGGCTGCATGGTGGCCACATCGCTGTCCATGGCGCCGGCGCACCTGCTGGCCCAGGGTGCGGCCTTCGTCGATTTGGACGGACCCTTGCTGCTGGCCCGCGACCGCGACCCCGGCATCACCTATGACGGCACCACGGCCAACCCGCCGCCTTCCGCCTTATGGGGATGAGGGAATGGATGGATACCAATCCCTTAAGGTCGCTGACCTTCCCCTTTAGAGCCTCTGTCGAACGACATCCCCCTGGGGGCCTACGCCCAAGGGCGCACTTCGCTTTTGGTCTAAAACAGGATTAACTCAGGCCCTGCCAAGTAAAACGTCTGGTTGGGGCTATGTTAAATCGCATTCTGGGCCGGGACCAAGGACCGCAACGGGAAGAATTAGCCCGTCTGCGCGCGGAAATCGCCGCCCTGAAGGCTGAAAACGCCTTGCTGAACCAGCTTTCGGCACCGGCCCCGCTGCTGGCCTCCGTGCAGGACGCGGAATTGCGCTACGTCTGGGCCAAGGGGCCGGTCGCCGCCTTCGGCCCCGGCGTCCTGGGCCTGACCGACCTGGACATCCGCAACGGCCGCGGCAAAAGCGCGGAGGGCTTCACCACCCTGCACGCGATCAAAGGCCGCATCCTGGAAACCGGGCGGGGCGAACGGCATATGTTCCGCCTGGAAATCCCAGGGGAAATCGAAAGCCGGCTCTATGATCTGGTGCTGGAGCCGTGCCGCGACGACGACGGGGCCATCGTCGGTGTCATCGGTCTGGGCCTGGACATCACAGCGGAGGCCGCGCGCCGCGGCGCCGTGGCCCTGGCCGAAGCTCAGGCGGTGAAGGCCGAGGCGGAACGCGCCAACCGCGCCAAGTCCCGTTTCCTGGCCGCCGCCAGCCACGATCTGCGCCAGCCTTTCCAGGCCATGCGCCTGTTCCTGCATCTGCTGGAAACCCGCCTGACCGACGACGCCCAGCGCGACCTGGCCGCCAAACTGACGGAGTCGCTGGACGCCACCGAGGACCTGCTGAACGCGCTGGTGCAGATATCGGCCCTGGAGGCGGCGACCGTCACGCCAACGCCCACCCGCTTCCCCCTGTCGACCGTGCTGGAACGGCTGGCGGGGGAATTCCGTCCCCTGGCCGCCGCCAACGGCGTGGATCTGCGCTGCGTCCCCACGACCGCCCAGGTCAACAGCGACCCCGTGCTGATCGACCGGGTGGTGCGCAACCTGATCGTCAACGCGGTGCGCCATACCGACAAGGGCGGCATCCTCATCGGCTGCCGCCGCCGCGGCGACACGGTGCAGCTGCAGGTGTGGGACACCGGCTGCGGCATCCCCGCCGATCAATTGCCCTTCATCTTCGATGAGTTCTACCGGGGCGACGCCGCCACCGGCGCGTCGGTGGCGCAGCACAAGGGCGGCCAGACCAAGCGGGAGGCCTCGCACGGCCTGGGCCTGGGCTTGGCCATCGTCAAGAAGACGGCCACCCTGTTGGGGCTCACGGTCAGCGTCGTCTCCACCCCCAACCGGGGCTCCGGCTTCACCCTCACCTTGCCCCTGGCCGAACCGGCGCGGATTGCCGCCCCCCGCTCCCTTCAGGGCCCGGTCCTGGTGACGGCGGGGACCCGGCCGGCGGCATCACCCCGGGCGGCGACGGAAGAGCCCGCCGAGGACGGGCCCGACAGCGTGCTGGTCGCCTTACTGGAGGACGACCCGCTGCAACTGGCGGCGCTGGAGGCGATGGTCGAGGATTGGGGCTGCGTGCCCCTGGCCGCCCATACGCCCGAGGTGCTGTTCGAGGGTCTAGAGAAGTCCGGCGCGGCCCCGCGCCTGGTCATTTCCGACAACCGCTTGCCGGGCAACCGGCGCGGCATGGACATCATCGCCGAGATACGCGCGCGCTATGGCGCCGATGTCGGCGGCATGCTGGTGACGGGCGACACCGATCCGCAATTGATGGAGCAGGCCACCGCCGTCGGCGTGGTCGTGGTGCACAAGCCCATCGCCCCGCCCCGTCTGCAGCGCCTGGTCCTGGATGCCCTTCGGAACGGCACGGGGCAGCCGGACACGCCCCGCCAGGGCGGCGAGGGCGGGGGTGGCCGCGGCCCCATCCCGCCCCCGGCCGGGATCAGTCCCGGAAGTTCTCGTATTGCAGCGGCTGCTCGATCTTAAGACCCTTCACCATGCGGATGGCATCCTGAAGATCATCGATCTTCTTGCCGGTGACCCGCAGTTCATCCCCCTGGATGGCGGCCTGGACCTTCATCTTGCTGTCCTTGATGGCCTTCACGATGGTCTTGGCCAGTTCCTTGTCGATGCCCTGCCTTACCGTGACCGTCTGGCGGCGGGTGTCGCCGGCGGCCCGCTCGTCCGTGCCCCAGTCCAGGCAGCCCACATCCAGCTTGCGCCGGGTCAGGTGCACCTTCAGCATTTCCTGCATCTGGGCCAGCTTGGGGGCGTCGTCGGCCTGGATGGTGATGACGTTGTCCTTATGCTCGATGGTGCACTTGGCGCCCTTGAAGTCGAAGCGCTGGCCCAGTTCCCGCACCACCCCGGCCACGGCGTTATCCACCTCGGCTTTGTCGGTCTTGGAAACGATGTCGAAGGACGGCATGGCAGTGAGGCTCCCTGGATAAGCGATGGTCGGACGGCGCCGCGGCAAGGCGCCCTACGCGCCGGTTCTAGCATGCCCCCGGGGCGGGGCACACCCCCGGCCGGGCTGGCAGGCGCCATGCGCGGGAAGGGCTGCGCGGCAAGCGTCATCGGCCCGCAACACCTGCCCTGTTTCTGATGCGGGCACCCAAGATTTTGTTGCGATACGGGGTGTAGCGGGTCAAACATATCGGATGCGGAAAGGTCTTTTCCTTCCTGGCGCCGTCGCCCGTTCCGGACCGGTCGCGCCGCGGAACGGGGCCGCGTGTCACGGACATCATTTCAGCGGTTATTTCGGGCGGATTTAGTCTCATGGATCGCAGGGCCATACTCCGGCTTGCCGTCGGCATACCCTTCCTGGGCGTCGGCGGCCTCGTCCGCCCGGGGCAGGCCGAGCATCTGGTGAAGCCGGTCGCGGCCGGTGGCGCCGTACGCCCCCCCGCCCTGCGCAGCCCCCGCCTGGTGATGATAGACCCCGGCCATGGTGGCAAGGACCCGGGCGCCATCGGCGCCGGCGGCACCTATGAGAAGGATGTGACGCTGGACCTGGCGAAGGAACTGGCGCTGCAACTGCGCAAGACCCAGGGCTTGAGCGCCGGCCTGACGCGGGAGGACGACCACTTCCTGGAATTGGGCGAGCGTGTCGACGTGGCGCGCGAGGCCAAGGCCGACCTGTTCCTCTCCCTCCACGCCGACAGCGCCCCCAACGCCAACGCCCGTGGCCTCTCCGCCTACACCCTGTCGGAAAAGGCCTCCGACGCCTTCTCCCAGGCACTGGCCGACAAGGAGAATTACGCCGACCGCCTGGGCCTGGATCTGAAGCACACCAAGCCGGTCGTCGCCGACATCCTGATGGACCTGGCCACCCGCCACACGCAGGCGGCCTCGCTGGCGGCGCGCCAGGGCATCGTGCGGGGGGCCGGGCGTGACCTGCGCCTGCTGGAGAACCCGATGCGCTCCGCCAATTTCGTGGTGCTGAAGGCGCCGGACATCCCGTCCGTCCTGGTTGAAACGGGCTTCCTGTCCAACCGCCAGGATGAGGCCGTGCTGCGCGACCCGGCCCAGCGCCGCCGCATCGCGGGCATCCTGGCGCGGGAACTGGCGACCCTGCTTGCCTCCCCCACTTTCGCCTGATTTGGCGCCCATACTTCGCCCACATCCTCTGGCGCCGCGATTTCTCCAAACACGAATTTCTGAAAAACAGGGACCAAGGCTGAAGCCCATGACCTCCGCGACCAATCCCGCGATCCGCCGGTACCGCCCCTTCACGCGCGCCACCCTGCTGCTGTTGGCGGGCATGGGCGCGCTTCTGGCCGGCTGCCAGTCCCCGGGGCGCGAATCGCCGGAGCTGGCACGCCAGCGGGCGGAAGCGGCGGCCGAGGCGCCGGCCGTGCCCGATGGCCAGATTGACGAGCAGATTCATCGGCTTTGGAAAGAAAAAAGCCCCGACCTGAACAGCCGCGTCTACGTCACCGTGAACCGGGGCGAGGTGCTGCTGACCGGCAACGCCCGCGACCCTGATATGCGGGTGGACGCGGTGCGCCTGGCTTGGCAGGCCGATGGTGTGCGCAAAGTTATGAATGAAATCAAGATCGCGGACGAAAGCAGCCTGTCCGACAGCGCCACGGACGCCTGGATCAGCACCAAGCTGTGGGCGGCCCTGCTGCTGGACGGCAGCGTCCGTTCGAACAACTACAGCATCGAAACCGTCAACCAGGTGGTCTACATCATGGGCGTCGCCCGTAGCGGGGTGGAACTGGAAGCCGTGCTGCAGCACGCCCGTGAACTGCCCCGCGTCCGCCAGGTTGTGAATTATGTCCGTCATTGAGCGTGTTGCCGCCGTGCGTTCCTTCGCTGTTTTGGGCTCTGGTCTGGCTGGATCTTTCCTGGCCGCGTCTGTCCTGGCGCTGACCCTGGTCCTGGCGCCGGTCGCACCGGCGGGGGCGCAGCCCATCCCCGGCTTGGCGGGCACCCAGACGCTGCCGGACGCGCAGGCCATGGCCAACCGCCAGTTCGTCCAGGCGATGGAGGCGATCAAGAAAGCCGACCAGAGCTATGACCTGCAAGAGCAGACCAAACTGCTGCTGCAGGCGGACAAGCTGTTGTCCAACATCCTGGTGCAAAGTCCGGAAAGCCCGCTGGCGGTGCAGCTGTCCACCAACCAGTTCGTGGGTGATTTCGACTACAACGACTTCAAGTCGCGCATCCGCAGCCTGGCCTGCAACGACGCCCAGTCGACGGGCTGCTTCCTCTATCGTATCGAGGGGCTGATCCAGCCGGTGGACTATCCCATCACGGCCCCGCGTTGGGATTGGCTGTCCCTGGCCGTCGCCCACTATCACCTGGGCGACAAGGACCGCACCAAGCAGATCATCGCCCCCTTCATCGCCGCCTTCCGCCGTGCCCCGCCGGTGACGGAAACGGGACGCGACCTGTTCCTGGGCCGCGCCCTGTCGCTGACGGGCGAGGTGGACATGGCGCTGGACATCACCCGGCACATCAACGACTGCTCCACCCGCATCTACAATCTGACCGACATCAGCCAGGCCCTGGTGTGGAAGGGCGACAAAGGCCAGGCCGGCAAGCTGGTGGAAGAGGCGGCGGAGTACGCCCAGGCCAACAACTGCGCCTGGGAGCTGGGCCTGGTGGCCGAAGGTTTCTACCGCGCCGGCAACGAGGCCCGCGCCCACACCATGTTCCTGAACACGGTGGAGGAGCAGTTCTCCCGCTTCAAGGACCGCAAGGGCAATTGCTGCGCGCCCGAGCTGGCGGTGGCCGCCGGCGACCTGGGCGACCCGAACCTGGCCCTGGGCCTGCTGCGCACCGTGCAGCAGGAAAGCCCCTGGACCATTCCCGCCGTGCTGGGCCGGCTGGGTGCCCGGGGGGAGATGCAGCTGGCCACGACCTATGCGGAGCAGGTGCAGGACACCGACATCAAGGCGGAAACCTTCGTCCAACTGCTGGCCGACGCCCTGAAGTCCGGCGACCGCAAGCAGGCGGAGGCGCTGTCCGGCCGCATCGACCGCCTGCTGGCCGCCGGCACCGACGCCAAGCCCCTGGTGCTGGCCCAGCGCGCCCGCGCCGACCGTATGCTGTTCAAGGACCAGCGCTGGCGCAACACCTACCTGGCGGGACTGTCGGCGGCGGAGCGCAGCAACAGCGGCGACACCCAGCGCAAGGACATCGCCGTGCCCATGCTGGCGGCCCTGGTGGAGATCGAGACCGGCACGCCGATGCTGCAGTAGTTGAAAAAGGCCCCGGATGTCTTCCGGGGCTTTTTCTTGTCCCTCAGGTGCCGAAGGGGCGGCTGGCCTATGAGGCCCCCCGCCGCGCCTCATAGGCCCGCAGATGGGTGGCGGCCAGGGTCAGCAGCGGCAGGTCCAGGCCGAATTCACGGCCCCGGCGCAACAGGTCGCCGACGATATGTTCGCCCTCCGTCGGGCCCGCCTTCTCGATGTCGCGCATCATGGAGGCGGACAGGGCCGAGTCTTCCTTGTTCAGATGATAGCGGGATTCGGCGTCACGCTCGGCGCTGGGCGGGTGGCCGGCGGCCGTGGCGACGCGCGTGCATTCGTCCAGCAGGCCGTTGATGAAGGCGAGCCCGTCCGGCGCCTTCAGGATGGCGCCGATGGGGGCCCGCATCAGGGTGGTCGCCCCCGCCAGGGTGGCCAGGAAATAAAACTTCTCCCACATGTCGTGGACGATGTCCGCGCTGTTGACGACGGTGAGGGGGGTCTTCGCATAGCCCTGGGCCAGCGTGTCGGCCACCGGCGCCTGGACCGGGTGGCGGGCACCGAAGGTCAGGCGGTTGAAGGCGTTCAGATGGCGGATGGTGCCGTCCGGATCCATGGTGATGGTCAGATGGCAGAGGCCGCCCATCACCCGCTCCACCCCAAAGGCGGCGTCCAGCCGCTCCAGGTGGTTCAGGCCGTTCAGCACCGGCAGGATGCGGGTGTCCGGGCCAACCGCCGGACGTATGGTCTCGATGGCCGCGTCCAGGTCGTAGGCCTTGCACGACAGCAAGATCAGGTCGAAGGGCTTGCTGACGCGGGTCACGGCCTGCGCCGGCAGGGTGATGTTGCCCACGGGGCTGATTACCGAGAGGCCGTTTTCCATCAGCTGGGCATGGCGCTTGGGCCGCACCAGGAAGGTGACGTTCTCGCCCGCCATCATCAGGTGACCACCGTAGAAGCCACCGGTGGCGCCGGCGCCCAGCACCAGGACACGCATGGTCATCGCTCGTTTCCTCTTCCCGTCTCGGTCGCGGGCCAACACGGCCCGTTCAATCCTTGTCCGCGTCCAGCCAGCCGGCCGCTTTGATTCGTGGCAGGGCGGTGCGGCTGACGGGCACCAGCGTGCCGTCCGTCAACCGCAGCTGCGCCGCCTGGCCACGCACCGTCGCCTCGGCCACGGCCTCGCGCGCCACCCAGAAGGAACGGTGCACCTGCATGCCGTCCTCCCCTCCCAAGTCGGCGATGGCATCGCGCAGGCGCATCAGCACCAGATCCGACCCCTGGTCGGTGTGGATCCGCAGATAGTGATCCTCCGCCTCCAGCGCCAGAAGCCGGGCGCCGGAAAGACGCGGCACGGCGCGGGTCACAAAGGCCGCCGCCAGGTCGGGCGCGGGCGCCACCTGGGGGTGGGGAACGGCGGGCGGCGCGACGACGGCTTGCGGCGGAACCGGGTCCTTGCGTCCCAGGATCACGGCGAAGACCAGGCTGGTCACCATCACTTGCGGCCAAGTGTGCCAGAAGTGCAGGGCCCCCGGGGGCGCCTGGCTGAACCAACCGAACAGCAGCGCGATCCATAGCGTGGCGGGGAAGGAGGCGATCAGGGCCGATAGCCCGCGCCGCTGCCAGGCGGGCCAGGCGGCGGCGATGGGCCAGCGGCGCAGCCCGGCATGGGCCAGCCGCGTCATGGCCGCCACCCCCACCGCGGCCGCGCACCAGAAGGCCAGGCGCGAGGCAGCGTCCAGGGAAAAGAAGGTGCCGTAGGGGCCGAACATGGCCAACACCACGGACAGCGCCACGACGCCCCCCCAATTACGCACCCAGTCGGGCACGTCGACGGTGACGATACCGGCAAGACTGCCCGGCGGTCGCCGGTTGGCGTCCCCCCTGTCGGCCCCCTGCTCCACCCCGCGTTCCGTCGCCAAGTCCGGCCTCATCCGTTCGCGCTTCGTGAACGGCCTTTACCAGCCACTCACGAAATCCGTCAAGCGGGCCGCGAAGGCGGCGTTGCGGCCCCCCCGCCTCACCAGCGAAGGCTAGGCCCGTCAATCACTTGGCGCACACCGCCAGACCACACTTCCGGAGCCAGCCCCATAATGGAAATCATCGCCCCCATCGTCAGCCACACCCCCACCTGGATCTTCGTGCTGTTCGCCTTCCTGATCGTCATGGGCGCGCGGCGCCTGCGGACCAATGTGCAGCAGACGGGCCGCGTCTGGCTGATCCCCGGCGTCTTCATCATCTGGGGTCTCTACGGCCTGGTCACCCGTCCCGGCCCCCTGGGCCCGGTGCTGGCGGAATGGGCGGCCGGCGCGGTGGTGGGCCTGGGCCTGGCCAGCCTGCTGACCATCACGGTGGAGGTGGATCGGGAGCGCGGCCTGGTGCGCCAGCCCGGCAGCTGGGTCCCGCTGGTCCGCAACCTGTTCCTGATCAGCGCCCACTATATCTTGAACGTCCTGGCGGCTGTGCGCCCCGACCTGCACGACATCGCCATCGCCCTGGACATTGGCGTATCGGGCCTCAGCGTCGGCTACTTCGCCGGCTGGTCCTGGGGCTTCATCCAGAGCTACCGCCGCGCGCCGGACGTGGCATTGGCGGCCTGAACACGCGCCCCAACGGCGGCGGGAGCCAGGCTCCCGCCGCCGTCATTTTCGATCGGCCCGTCAGGCGACACTCTTGCCGGTGCAGCTGGCGTACAGCGTCTCCACCATCTGGCGGCTGACGTTACGGGTGATGAAGACGATGCGGCTGCGGTGGTCATCGGTGGGCCAGGCGTCCAGCTGCACCGGCGGGTGGAACAGGTGCTGGACACCATGGATGACGACCGGCTGGTCGCTTTCCACCACGTTCAGCACCCCCTTGACCCGCAGCACGTCCGGGCCGCGCAGGCGGGCCAGCGTCTCCAGGAAACCCACCAGCTCATCCCACACCAACGGCTCGGTAAAGGTCAGGCAGAAGGCGCCGATGGCCTCGTCATGGCGGTTGGGGTCATGGTCGTGATCATGGTCGTCATGCGCGCAATGGCCATGGTCATGGTCGCAATCGGCATGGTCATGATCGTCATGGTCGTGCCCATGCCCATCATGGTGATCGTGATCGTCGTGGCCATGGTCGTCATAGGCCTCCGCCCGCAGCCAGCGCTGCACATCCAGGCTCTTGGTCTCGGGATTGTAGAGGCCGGCATCGAACAGCAGCACGGGCAGCGCGTCTTCCGTCTGGGCGTCCACCACCAGGGCCGCGGGGTTCAATTCCTTCAGGCGGTGCCTCAGGTAATCCACCGCCGCCGGCGTGGCGATGTCGGTCTTGGTCAGCACCAGCCGGTCGGCCACGGCCGCCTGCTTCAGGCTTTCCTCCTGCGCGTCCAGCTGGCCCATGCCGTGAACGGCGTCAACGGTGGTGACCACCCCATCCAGGCGGAAGCGGGCGGCCACCAGCGGGTCGGTCATCAGCGTGTGCAGGATGGGTGCCGGGTCCGCCAGGCCCGTGGTTTCGATCACCACCCGGTCGAATTCCGGCACCTCGTCGCGCAGGCGACGCAGGTAGAGATCGCGCAGGGTGTCGGCCAAATCGCTGCGGATGGTGCAGCAGATGCAGCCCGAATCCATCAGCACCGTGTTCTCGTCCGCCTTGGCCACCAGCAGATGGTCCAGCCCAACCTCACCGAACTCATTGATGATGACGGCGGTGCGGGCCATGCGCGGGTCGCGGATGATGCGGGACAGCAGCGTGGTCTTGCCGCTGCCCAGGAAACCGGTCAGGACGGAGATGGGCAGGCGGGAGGATGAGGCGGCGGTCACGGGCTACGATCCTTGATGTCTGGGAAAAGGGGGGAAGCGGGGCGGCGCTCAGGCCGCCGCCTGGCAGGCCGGGCAGAGGCCAAGGACCTCGACCGTCTGGCGCACGGCACGGAATCCGCGGGCGGCGGCACCATTGGTGATGGCGGCGGTCACGGCGGGGTCGTTCAGCTCCGTGGCGTCGCCACAGCGTTCGCACACCAGGAACTGGCCCGAATGGACCTGCCCCGGTTCGGGGCAGCCGACATAGGCGTTCAGCGATTCGATGCGGTGGACCAGGCCCTGTTCCACCAGGAAATCCAGGGCGCGATAGACGGTCAACGGCGCCACGCGCTTACCATCCACCGCCATTTCCTCAAGGATGGCGTAGGCGCCGCGTGGCCGGTGGCTGGACCACACCAGTTCCAGCACCCGTTCGCGGAGTGTGGTCAGGCGGGCCCCCCGCGCCTCGCACAGGCTGTGCGCCCGGGTCAAGGCATCACCCACGCAGGCCTTGTGGTCGTGCCCCCCATGGGCGCCGCCGCCGCCAGGGGCAGCGGCGCCGGGGGCGTCCGCGTGGACATGCGGGCTAGGGCTTTGGATGGCCACCGACATTGTTTCCAGCCTTTCTCGAACTGCCATTCGGGCGAATTATAGCACGGAAGGAACGGGTGTCCCGCTCAGCGCCGTGATCTAATCTATGTTACCCTCTCGTATCCATGCCGGGGAACACACCCCATCGGCATGGTCGGGGCCGGGGGGCACCACCGCATCGAAGGGACGCGCGATGCCACACGACTTCCATACCCCTGTCCCGCGACAGGGTCGCCCGCGGCGGCCTCTCCCATGGCGGGGCGCCGGTTGGCAGGACCGGATTGCCTCGCGCATGGGCCCCGCCCTGCGGATGGGCCGGGCGCTGATCGTGGGCACGGCCCTGATATGGGGATCGACGGCGGTGGGTGCCAGTCCGGCACCGACCACGCCGCCCGACCTGGGCCCCGGTGCCGCGCCAGACACGGCCACCATGCCCTACACGCCCGATACAACGGTGGAACAATCGCTGGACTTCACCGCCCATTACGGTCGGGACACGCCGCTGGGCCATCACCGCGTGACGGTGGCCAAGGCCGCCAACGGCGACACCGTGGTTGATGTTGACATCAGCTTCGAAGCCAAGCTGTTGATGATCACCGCCTACCGCTATCACCACACCAGCCATGAGGTCTGGCATGATGGCCGGCTGAAATCGCTGGAAAGCAGCACCCACGACAATGGGGACACCGACTGGGTGAAAGGACACGCGGTCGCCGACGGTTTCGCGGTGGAAAGCTCCCGCGGGACGGTAATGGCGCCGGCCGACATCCTCCCCACCAGCTACTGGAACCCGTCGACGCCGCAGGCCACACGCTTGCTGGACACCATCCGGGGCGTGGTCATGGACGTGAAGGTGGACCGCAAGGGGACGGAGACCATCCAGGCGGGCAACGGCACCGTCACCGCCACCCACTATTCCCTGGGCTTCGTCACCAACCCGCCACCGGCGACCAGCCGGGTGGACTTCTGGTACGACGATTCCGGCCACTGGCTGAAGCTGGCCTTCCATGCCCGGGGCCACGACGTCGCCTATGCGCTGCAGGGCACACCGCCGGGCAGCGCCTTGGTGGCGGCCCCGGCCGGCACCACCACCATGCCGGCGCCGGAGAGATAGGGGACGACAGGGGCCAGCGGGATTAGGCCTTGCCCGACATCGGCCGCCGCCGCTAAATGCGGGGCCATGAGTACGGAGACCGCCGCCATGGCCCCGCCCCCCGCCCCACCCCTGGCCCCACCACTGGCCATCGTCCGCAGCCCGGCCGAGTTGCGCGCCCGCGTCGGCGCCTGGCGCAAGGAGGGCTTGGGCGTGGGCCTGGTGCCGACCATGGGCGCGCTGCATGAGGGGCACCTCACCTTGGTGACCCGGGCGCGGGAGCTGGCCGACAGGGTGGTGGCCAGCGTCTTCGTGAACCCCACGCAGTTCGGCCCCAATGAGGACTTCAGCCGCTATCCCCGTGACGAGGCGGGCGATGCCCGGCTGCTGGCCGGCGCCGGCTGCGACCTACTATACGCCCCAGGGGTGGAGGCGATCTACCCGCCGGGCTTCACCACGACGGTGGATGTGGGTCCGGTGGCGGTGCCGCTGGAGGGTCATTTCCGCCCCGGGCATTTCCAGGGGGTGGCCACGGTGGTGACCAAGCTGCTGCTGCAGGCCCTGCCCGACGTCGCCTGCTTCGGCCAGAAGGATTACCAGCAGCTGGCGGTCATCCGCCGTCTGGTGGCCGACCTGGACATCCCGGTGCGTATCGAGGGCGTGGCCACGGTGCGCGAGGTCGATGGCCTGGCCCTGTCGTCGCGCAACCGCTATCTGTCGGCGGAGGAGCGGCGACAGGCCGTCACCATCAGCCGCGTGCTGCGCCACCTGCGCGACACCTTGGGCGACGGCAGCCAACCGGTGGCGCCGGCCATCACCGCCGCCGCCGAGACGCTGACCGCCGCCGGCTTCACCCGCATCGACTACGTCGCCGTGGTCGACGCCGAGACCCTGGCGCCGCTGGAGCGTGTGGACCGCCCCGCCCGCGCCCTGGTCGCCGCCTTCCTGGGCCGCACCCGCCTGATCGACAACCTAGCGCTGGGGCCGGACGCCTGATCGCCCTTACGGAAGCAGCCGGCTGGTGGAGGTCGTAACCCAGCCCTGGGCCCGCATGCAGTCCAGCACGGCCTCATGCGCCGCCCCACCGGCATGCCAGTCGGAAATGGGATAGTCCCGCCCGGCATCCAGGTCGGCCAGACGGTCGGGGTCGTTGGCGGCCACGCACGCGCGCAAGGTTTCCGGAAAGTGCCGCTGCTTCTCGCGCACCAGGGCTTGCTGGGCCGCCAGCGACGGCTGGTCCCGGGTCAACAGCGCCATGTCCACGTTCCAGCGCCGCCCGCCGGCGCAGGCGCCAAGCGCGAGGCAAGTCGCCAACACCACAATCCGCCGCATTCGCTGTTTCATCCTTTTCAAACCACCGCGACATAACCCAGGGCCACCAGCCATACGGCGGCCAGCAGCAGGGATATCAGCGTCACCGGCACACCGCAGCGGGCATGGTCGCGGAAGCCCAGGGCGATGCCGGAGATCGCCGCCCGCTCCACCGTGATGATGTTGGCCAGGCTGCCCGGCAGCAGCAGGTTGCCGGCCAGGGTGGAAAACAGGGCGAGCGCGTAGAGCGCCCCCTCCGGCGGATGGGCCCACACCTTCATCAACAGCACCACGGCCGGCACATTGCCGATGGTGTTGCTGGCCAGGACGGAGAACCCCGCCACGAAGGGCAGCCGGTCCAGCGGCAGGCCCATGGCCGTCAGCTGATCCACCAGGCGCGTGGGCAAGCCGGTGTCGGCCAGGGCGCCCGTCAGGATGAACAGGCCGGCGAACAGGGCCAGCAGGTGCCAATCGACCAGCCCCAGCATGTCGCGGCTGGCGAAACGGCGGCTGATCAGCATGCAGCCGGCGATACCCAGCACCGCCACGTCGCGGGGAAAGGGCGTGGTGAACACCACCAGCAGCACGCCCACGCCGATCAGGCCCTTGGCCAACTGCCAGGCGCCGGGCGCGCCCGGTGGCGGGGTGGGCGCCCCCTGGGGCTGGCCGTCCGTCAGCCGCCCGCGCCACACCCGTGCCACCACCAGATAGACGACGACCAGGGACAGCAAGGCCGGCACGCCGCAGGCCAGCAGGAAGCGCCAGAACCCCAGATGGCCCAGCTGGCCGATCAGGATGTTCTGCGGGTTGCCGATGACGGTGGCGGCGGAACCGGCATTGGCGGCACAGGCCAGCGCAATGAGATAAGGCCGGGCGTCCAGCCCCCGCGCCCGCAAACCCGCGCACAGCAAGGGCGTCATGGCGAAGACGACGACGTCATTGGCCAGCAAGGCCGACAGACCGCCGGCCACGCCAACCACCGCGGCCAGCAGGGCCTCCGGCTTCCAGGGCACATTGGCCAGGCGCCAGGCGCACCAGTCGTAGAAGCCCGACAGCGCGAACTGCGCCGACAGAATCATCAGGCCCAGCAGGATGAACAGGGTGGGAAAGTCGATGGCCTTGATGGCCGCGCCTTCGGATACCGCGCCCGCCACCAGCAGGACGATGGCGCCCAGCATGGCGATGCCGGTGCGATCCACCTTCAGGCGCGGCAGATAGCCGATGGCCATGCCCAGATAGACGACGACGAAGGTGATCAGGATCAGCGGGGTCATGGCGCCCAGCGCTACAGCGCCCCCACCCCCGCCGGCAAGCGGCAAATGGGTCTAGGAAACCAGGCTGAGGGGGATTAGGCCGGAACCGCCGGCGCCTGGCGACGACCCTGGGGGCCCCACGAGGGGGCGGAAACCTAAGCCGCCGCTTCCGCGTCCGTCTTGGGCCGGGCCTCGACCAGCATGTCCACCTGCATGCCTTCGCGCGCGGCGAAACACTCTTGCCACTCCAGCCGCGCCTCCGCCTCGATCGCCTGCATGCGCACATCGTCATGATCGGGGTCGTGGTGGAACAGGCACAGGCGCCCCACATCGGCGGCGCGGGCCAGGCGCACGCCTTCCCGCCAGGTGGAATGGCCCCAGCCCCGGCGGCCGGCGAATTCATCATCAGTGTAGGAGCAGTCGTAGGCCACCAGATCCGCCCCCTGGATCAGGCCCAGGACGTTGGCGTCCATGCGATCGGGATCATGCTCGGTATCGGTGACGTAGCAGAAGCTGCGCCCGTCATAGTCGATGCGGTAACCGGTCCCGCCCCCGGGGTGGTTCAGCGGGGCGGTGCGCACGGTGATGCCGTCGCCCAAATCCAGCACGGCGCCGGGGCGGAAATCCTCGAACACCAGCGCTGCGCGCAGCTTCTGCAACGGCACGGGGAACAGGCAGGAATCCATGGGCTTTTCCATGACGGACTGGATGCAGTGCGCGCCTTGGCAGTGGCCCGCCATCACCCGCATGGAAAAGTCGGGGCAGTAGCACGGCTCGAAAAACGGGAAGCCGTTGATATGGTCGATGTGGGTGTGGGTCAGCAGCAAGGTGACATCATTGATGCCCCGCGCCCGCAGGCTCTTGCCCAGCGACCGCAAACCGGTGCCCGCGTCCAGTACGAGCGTGCGGGCGCCCGCCGTCACCTCGATGCAGCTGGTGTTGCCACCATACTCAAGATGACTGGCCATCGGACAGGGGACAGTCCCGCGGACGCCCCAGAAGGTAACGGTGAAACCCATAAACCACAGCCCCGAATTCCATCGCGGACAGGCTACGCTCCCCCTGGCGTACAGGTCTGTGACGGGTCGCACAGGAGGGGCGGCGCCTGCGCACAAGTGCACAGGGAATGTCAAGTGATGTTCGCCCCGCGAACGCGCAACCACACTTTAAGGGGTACCCATCCCCGCGAGGGCGGGGTCTTGAAATGGGCGGATTTCAGCCCCGACGCGGCCGCAGACGATGGTCCAGCCGCTCATCGTCCAGCCCCGCCGGCTCCTGGTGGATGGTGACATCGGCGTTGGGGAAGGCGGCGCGCACGGATGATTCGATCTCATCGGTGATGGCGTGCGCCTCCAACAGGCTGAGATGGCTGTCCAATTCCAGATGGAATTCGATGTGCTGGCCAAGCCCGGTTGAGCGGGTGCGCAGGTCATGCAAGCCCCGGGACGCGGGATGGGCATTCACCAGGTCGACCACCCGGGTCCGCTCCCCATCCGGCAATTCGCGGTCCATCAACACGTCCAGCGCCGTGCGCGAGATGCCCACCGCCCCCCACACCAGGAAGGCGGCGATGCCCAGGCCGAACAAGGGGTCCCAGAAAGCCTGGCCCGTCCAGTGACCCAGCAGCAGCGACACCATGACCGCGGCGTTCAACAGCATGTCGCCGCTGTAGTGCAGGCTGTCGGCACCGATGGCCAGGGAGGCCGTGCGGCGGACGACCCAGCGCTGGAACAGGACCAGCACCAGGGTGAGCGCGATGGCCACCGCCATGACCCACAGGCCCACGCTGATGTCGCCCACGGGCCGCGGCTCGAACAGGCGGCCCAGCGATTCGTAGCCCAGGAACAGGGCCGAACCGACGATGAACGCGGACTGGATCAGGGCCGCCAGCGGCTCCGCCTTGCCATGGCCGAAGCGGAAGGCGAAGTCCGGCGGCTTCAGGGCCCGGGCCACGCTGATCAGGGTGACGACGGAGGCCAGGGCGTCGACGCTGCTGTCGATCAGGGACGACAGGATGCTGACGGAGTTGGTGGAGAGGTAGGCGCCGAACTTGCCGGCGATCAGCAGGGCGGCAACGGTCACGCTGGCGTAGGTCGCGGCCCGGCGCAAACGGCCGTCCGGATCCCGGGCGGAGTCGCCGTCAGGCGTTTGCGCCTGCGACGCGCCGGGTTCCGGCTCGCGTTCCAGCTTGACCGACATCATCATGGATAAAGGCGTTCCGTCGTCCAGCCCGTGTCATCAGCGGCGCGACTATACGCCAGGCGGTCGTGCAAACGGAACTCCCGATCCTGCCAGAACTCCATCCGCAACGGCGTGACGCGGTAGCCCGACCAATGCGGCGGGCGGGGGATGTCGCCGTCGCCGAAGCGCGCCGTCTCTTCCGCCACCCGGCGCTCCAGGGTGGCGCGGCTGTCCAGCGGCTGTGACTGCGCCGACGCCCAGGCGCCGATCTGGCTGCCCCGGGGGCGCACGGCGTAATACTCGTCCGCCTCCCGCGCCGTCACGGGCGCCACATGGCCGTCCACTCGCACCTGGCGGCGCAGGGTCTTCCAATGGAAGCACAGGCCGGCCACCGGGTTGGCCGCCAATTCGCGGCCCTTGCGGCTGAGGGTGTTGGTGTAGAAGACGAAGCCGCCCTCATCCACCCCCTTCAGCAGCACGATGCGGGCCGCCGGGATGCCATCGGCGCCGATGGTCGCCAGCGACATGGCGTTGGGGTCGTTGGGTTCGGTGCGGGAAGCCTCCTCCAGCCAGGTCTGGAACAGCGCGAAAGGGTCGGGTGCGACAACAAAATCCATGGTGGTAATCCGTGTCATAGATATGCCGGAATTGCCGCCCACCATACGCCACACTACATCGTTGTCCACGAAGGACGCCGCATGGACGACCCGCACGAATCCGTATGAATTTGAGGCCGATCAATTGCCCCAGATCATTGGCAGCGTGCGCCGCACCGTATGCCGTTAGCACGGGCACCGGGCGGATGGGTTGGCAAGAATGCGAGACCGGGTTACGGAAGACACCAAGGCGGCCGGTGACGGCCGGCCTCAAGGAGAGGAAGAAGGACTACCAACCATGAAGAAAGTCATCGTCGCGTTGATGGCGTCGAGCGTTCTGTTGAGCGCCTGCGACACCACGGGGGGCAAGAACCAGACAGTGGGCATGCTGGGCGGTGCCGCCGCCGGCGGCCTGATCGGCTCGCAGTTCGGCCACGGCGGCGGCAAGCTGGCGATGACCGGCCTGGGCGTGCTGCTGGGTGGCCTGGCCGGCAGTTCCATCGGCAAGCGCATGGACGAGGCCGACCGCGCCGCCATGGAGCGCAACACCCAGATGGCCTACACCGCCCCGGTCGGCCAGCCCATCGTCTGGAACAACCCCAACAACGACCACCAGGTGGTTGTGACCCCGGTGCGCGACGGCACGCGCAGCGACGGCTCCTATTGCCGCGAATTCCAGCAGACCATCGTCGTCGGTGGCGAAAAGCAGCAGGGCTATGGCACCGCCTGCCGCCAGCCGGACGGCAGCTGGAAGATCGTCAGCGACTGACAGCGTTTCGGGTCCCTCCGATACCGTTCTTGAACCCCCGGCCGCCCGCTCGCGGCCGGGGGTTTGTCGTTGGGGCGGCGCGCGCCCGGAATAGCCGGGTCCCGCACGCTTGAAGCTATGCGGCGGTTGCGCATATTGTGGGGGCAGACAGGCAATAGATAGTGCGACCATGCGCGATCCCTACCAAATCCTTGGCGTCGGCCGCAGCGCCAGTGCTGAGGACATCAAGCAGGCGTATCGCCGCCTAGCCAAGCAGTTCCACCCGGACCTGAACCCGGGGCGGGCCGATATCGAGCTGAAGTTCAAGGAAGCCAACGGCGCCTACAGCCTGTTGTCGGACCCGGACAAGCGCGCCCGCTATGACCGGGGCGAAATCGACGCCAGCGGGGCGGAGCGGCCCGACCGCTCCTTCCGCCGGGCCTATGCCGGCGCCGGCCGGCCGGGCGACTTCGATTTCGAGGACGATCCCTTCGCCGACATCTTCGGCGCCGCCCGCAAACGCACCAGCGGCGTGAAGGCGCGCGGCAGTGACGTCGCCTACTCCGTCACCGTGCCCTTCACCGAAGCCTGCCTGGGTTCCAAGCGGCGCCTGGCCCTGTCCACGGGCAAAAGCATCGACATCAACATCCCCCCCGGCACCCAGGACCAGCAGAAGCTGCGCCTGAAGGGCCAGGGCTTGGCGGGATTGGGCGGGGCGGGGGCCGGCGACGCCATCGTCGAAGTCCATGTCACCCCCCACCCCTACTTCGTGCGGCGGGAGGATGACATCCATCTGGATGTGCCCGTGACCCTGCATGAGGCGCTGCTGGGCGCCACCATCAAGGTGCCGACGCTGGATGGCGCGGTGCAGGTGAAGGTGCCCAAGACCGCGAACTCCGGCACCACCCTCCGCCTGAAGGGCAAGGGTGTCGCCAATCCCGAGCGCGGCACCCAGGGCGACCAATATGTGAAGCTGACCGTCGTCCTGCCCGATCGGCCGGATGCCGAATTGCAGGCCTTCATCGAGAAGTGGGCCAAGACCCACGACTACGATGTGCGGCGCAAGGCGGGCCTGGCGTGACCGGCTGATCGCATGGAAAAGGGGCGGGCGCCATGATGGCCCCGCCCCTTTTCGTTTCCCGATCCGGCTTGGTGGATCAGGCGGCCCCGTTGGCGCGGAACAGGTCCAGCGTGCGGCGGCGCGCCAACTGCGCGTCTGCCAAGTCTGAATCCGGCCGGCCGTCATTGTTGAAGCCGTGGCCCGAGCGCTCATAGATGTGGACGGGCACCTCGGGATGGGTCTTGCCGATCACCTCGGCCACCTGGTCCGCCGGGATGTGCGGGTCCTTGCGGCCGAAATGGCAGATGACCGGGCAATTCAGGGTCAGGCCGGCCAGGGCGGTGACACCGCCACCATAGTAGCTGGCCGCGGCGGCCAGGCCCTGCACCTGCGCGGCGGCGCGCCAGGCGACGGTACCGCCGTAGCAATAGCCCACCAGGAAGACCGGCCCCTTGTCCTTCAGCGCGTCGACACAGGCCTGGACGTCCGACACCGGGTTCTCCGCGCCGCTTTCCTGGGCGAACCTGCGCCCGACCTCGAAGCCCTGGGCGTCATGGCCGGCCAGGAAGCCCCGCATCTGGCGGTCGAACATGGACGGGGCGATGACCTCGAAGCCCTGTGCCGCCCAGCGGGCCACGTCGGCCTGCACATACTCATCCAGGCCGAAGATCTCCTGGATGACGATGACGGCGCCCAGGCGCTGACCTTGCGGGTCGGCATGCAGGGCGGTGAATTCGAATCCGTCGATGCCGGACCGCAGCGTGATGGTCTTGGCCATGTCCGCTCCTTCGCTCGGGTGGGGGTGTCGGGGATTTAGCGCGCCGGGGGCGTTCCGGCCAGTCGAATGCGGTCTTCCGCCGCAGCGTGGTCATGAGCGTGGTCATGCCCCGACTCAGGGGCCAACAGATCGGACAGCGGCGCGCCCATCAATTGCCCGGCCTGACGCCGCGCGGTGTCAAAAATGGCGTGCACCTCGCGCTGCCAGGGGGCCTGAAGATGGCCGACCGACAAGAGATCGCCCCACATGCCGAAATCCAGCGCCTGGTAGAGGTCGCTCAAGGACGCCTCGTGCAGGTCCCGGGTGGCGACCCAGGCGCCATCGGCGGTGCGGATGGTCCAGTTGGCCGCGCACAGCTGTTCCAGCATGCCGTCCACCGCCACCGCGCCCACCGGCACGCGGGCGATGACGTCCGCCCGCTTCAGGACGCGGCCTTCACGCGCCGCCAGCATCAGTTCGCGCAGGATGGCCAGGGCCACGATCAGGCGCTGGGCCGGGGACAGGCCGGTGGGGCCCAGTTCGGTGATGCGGCCCGAACGCCACTCCGGCAGGGCCGCCGTCACCTCCGCCCCGAAGAGGATAAGGCACCACACCAGGTACAGCCACAACAGCACCGTGGGCAGCACCGACAGGGCCCCGTATATGGTGGTGTAGGTATGGACCTGACTGATGTAGAGGGCGAAGCCCACCTTGGAGATCTCCATGGCGCTGCCCGCCACCAGGCCGCCGATCATGGCGTCCTGCCACCGCACGGGGCGGGTGGGGATCGCCAGATAGGTCAGGCCGAAGAACAGCGTTTCCAGAATGCCGGGCAGGACGCGGCGCACCAGTTCCACCACCACCGACCCTTCCGCCCCCAGGTAGGAGACGGCGACGGAGGAGAGCGACAGGCTGACGCCCAGCAGCAAGGGCGCCATGGTCAGCACCGCCCAGAATGAGAGGAGGCGCACCAACACCGAATGCCGTTCCCGGCTGCGCCAGATGGCGTTGTAGGCCCCTTCGATGGAAAAGAAGAGCAGGATGGAGGTGACCGCCAGGCCCAACACGCCGACACCGGTCATGGTGCCCGCGTTGCTGATGAATTCACGCAAGCGGTCGTTCAGATTTTCCCCCACCTGGGGCACCAGGTTCTCCAGCAGCAGCATCTCCGCCTCCGCCCGCAGGGTCTGGAAGGCGGGAAAGGCCTGGAAGATGGCGAAGCCCACCGTTAGCAGAGGCACCACCGCCAGCAAGCTGGTGTAGGTCAGCGAACCCACCGCCTGCAGGCAGTTGTCGCGGTAGAAACGGCGCACGGCATAGCGGGTGACGCCCGCGGCGGCCAGAATGAAATGACGCACGGCCTCGGGCAGCCGGTCGGTCAGGCGGCGCCACAGCATCGACGGCGTCTGCGTATCAATCATGAAGACCTGCCAAGGAAAGACCTTTCACGCGTGTATTCTAGATGTGCGCATATGTGAGGCGCCCAGCCTTTGACCGTAAAACCGCTTCGTGTAGGATGCGCGCCTAATTTTTCCGGAGAGAGACGGATGACCATTTCGACGGCGACCCCCGCCCCCGGCCCCATCACCGGGACCCTGATGGCCGGCAAGCGCGGCCTGATCATGGGCGTTGCCAATGACCGGTCCATCGCCTGGGGCATCGCCAAGGCGGTCGCCGCCCAGGGCGCCGAACTGGCCTTCACCTACATGGGCGACGCGCTGGCCAAGCGCGTGAAGCCGCTGGCCGAGCAACTGGGCGTGCCGCACGTCCTGCCCTGCGACGTCACCGACGAAGCCAGCATGGACGCGGTGTTCGCCACCCTGAAGGAACAGTGGGGTACCCTGGACTTCGTGGTGCATGCGATCGGCTTTTCCGACAAGAACGAGTTGGACGGGCTGTACCTCAACACCTCCCGGTCCAACTTCGCACTGACCATGGATGTTTCCTGCTATTCCTTCACCGCCATCGCCCAGCGGGCGGTGCCGATGATGAGCAACGGCGGCAGCCTGCTGACCCTCAGCTATTATGGCGCCGAACGGGTGATGCCGCACTACAATGTGATGGGCGTGGCCAAGGCGGCGCTGGAAGCCAGCGTGCGCTATCTGGCCGCCGACCTGGGCCCCCAGAACATCCGCGTCAACGCCATTTCCGCCGGCCCGATCAAGACCCTGGCCGCCAGCGGCATCGGCGATTTCCGGGCCATCCTGAAGTGGAACGAGTTGAACGCGCCGCTGAAGCGCAATGTCACCATCGGCGAGGTCGGCAATTCCGCCCTCTATCTGCTGAGCGACCTGGGCAGCGGCGTCACCGGCGAAGTGCACCATGTCGACAGCGGCTACCACACGGTGGGCATGCTGGCGGTGGACAGCGCCGCCGAAACCGCGACCCTGCTGCAAAGCCTGGTCAAGTCGGAAGGGTAAGCGGTCATGGCCGGTAACGGCATCGGGACCCAGTTCCGGTTCACCACCTTCGGCGAAAGCCATGGGGTGGCGCTGGGCTGCGTGGTGGACGGCGTGCCGCCCCTGCTGGATTTGGACGAGGCCTGGATCCAGGCCTTCCTGGACCGGCGCAAACCGGGGCAGTCACGCTTCACCACCCAGCGGCGCGAGCCGGACGCGGTGCGCATCCTGTCGGGCGTGTTCGAGGGCAAGACGACGGGCACGCCCGTCTGCCTGATGATCGAGAACGAGGACCAGCGGTCCAAGGACTACGGCGACATCAAGGACAAGTTCCGGCCGGGCCACGCCGACTACACCTACTGGGAACGCTACGGCATTCGCGACTATCGCGGCGGCGGGCGGTCGTCCGCCCGGGAAACCGCGGCGCGCGTGGCCGCCGGGGCCGTCGCCCGCCGGGTGCTGGAGGCGGTGCCGGGTGGCGTCACCATCCGCGCCGCCCTGGTGCAAGTGGGGCCGCACAAGGTGGACCGCGCGCGCTGGGACTGGGGCCAGGTCGACCAGAACCCCCTGTTCTGTCCCGACGCCGTGGCCGCCGGCCAATGGGCCGACTATCTCGACGGCATCCGCAAGAACGGCTCCTCCGTGGGCGCCGTGGTCGAGGTGGTGGCGTCGGGCATCCCGGCGGGTCTGGGGGAGCCCATCTACGACAAGCTGGATGGTGATCTCGCCCGTGCCATGATGACCATCAACGCCGTCAAGGGTGTCGAGATCGGCGCCGGCTTCGCCGCGGCCGAACTGACGGGCGAGGAAAACGCCGATGAGATGCGGGCGGGCCCGGACGGCAAGCCGATCTTCCTGTCCAATCACGCCGGCGGCATCCTGGGTGGTCTGTCAACCGGTCAGGACATCGTCGTCCGCTTCGCGGTGAAGCCCACCAGCTCCATCCTCACCCCCCGCCGCACGCTGGATGTGCATGGGGTGGAGACGGACATCCTGACCAAGGGCCGCCACGACCCCTGCGTCGGCATCCGCGCGGTGCCGGTGGGCGAGGCGATGATGGCCTGCGTACTGGCGGATCATTGGCTGCGCCTGCGGGCCTATCGTTAAGCTCCGGCGTCGTGATCGCGAAAATGGCAACGGCCCCGCCTGGTGACAGGCGGGGCCGTTGTGCTTTGGACCGAACCGATCCGACCGCAGGGCTTTACTTGCCGGCGATGGTCACGGTCAGGGTGTCGGCGTAGCTGCCGGCGATGGCCTGGGCGTTGGCCGGCACGGTGACGGACATGGCCGAGGTCTTGTTGAACTGGGCGCTGGCGCGGGTGACGGTGAAGCTGCTGCCCGAGCCGCTGGTGCCGTCGTAGGACGTGGTGTAGCTGATGGCGCTGGCGCCGGTGGCCGAAGACTTCAGCGTGCCGTTGTTGGCGGAGGCGACGGTGATGGTGTAGCCGGCGCCATCGTTGCAGTTCTCGACCACGCTACCGACCTGGACGGCGCTGGAGCCCGACAGGATGTTCAGGGTGGCGCCGGCATCGGTGACGGCGACGGTGCAGGTCAGGGAGACGGTGCTGTTCAGCTGGACGGTACCCGAGGCACCGGCGGCGGCGAAGGCCGGGGCGGCGAACAGGGCGCCGGAAACCAGGGCGGTGGCGGCGACGGCGGCGGCGGTGAGGCGGCGGATCATGGCGTAATTCCTATCGGTTCGGTGGGGAGAGGCTTCAGCGGCCCGGTTGGTTCATGAGCGGTTCACTGCATCCCCCATGCCAATCCACCCACCATCGGCACGCCAAAATCAAATAGCCCGCGTTTCCCGTCACTTAAGTGAAACAACGATCAATGGTTGCAACTATGCCATTCGTATTAGACCTTGTGAAGTACTCCGGCTGATGCGCTGTGCATCACGCCTTTGGAATAGGGTCTCTCGCTGTCATTGCGTTGTCATTTGCATAATGCGTCAGGTTGCCGCCACGGCGGCGGCGGCCACCGGGCCGCACCTCCCGTCCCCCACCGGCATGCCATCCAACCTGGAAATCGACCGGACCATGAGGCTGGACGTGAGGAACATCTCCGTGGCCCGCCGGAGATCGGCTGGGTCCAGCCCCCTCTCCTCCCCGCCCAAGGCGGCCAGTACCGCCGCGCGGCGCGTGCCCGGCAAGGCCCCCGCCGCCAGGGGCGGCGTCACCAACGCCCCATCCACCACGGCGAACAAGGTGGCCGCGGTGGCGCAGGCCACCCGACCTTCCGTGTTCAGCAGCACGGCGTCGTCCGCCCCCCGCGCCGCCGCCTCGTTCCGCGCCAGGATGTGGTCCAGATAGTTCAGGCATTTGATGCCGGAGAGGGGGGAATGCTCGTTACGGCGGGTGGTGGCTGCCACCACCAGTTTAGCCGGCCCCATGGGCGCGCCCGGGGCCGCCGCCGTCACCAGGACGGTGGGTTGGGGCTGGGCCGGCCGGGCCAGCCCCCGGGCGCCCACCCCGGCGCTGACCGTCAGGCGCAACGACCCGTTGGTCAGGCCGTTGGCGACGGCCGTGTCGGCCAACCCCGCCGCCAGCACCGCCATCGGCGGCAACGGCAGGTCCAGCACCGCCGCCCCGGCGGCCAGACGGGCCAGATGGGCGTCCAGCCGCACCACGGCGCCATCCCGCCAGCACAGCGTCTCAAACAAGCCGTCGCCCAGCAGGAAGCCCCGGTCGGCCACGTCGATACCAGCCGCATCGGCCGGCCGCAGGGCGCCATTCAGCCAGACCAGGCTCATGCCGCCTCGCTTTCGACATCCGCCACTGCCGGCGGCCAGCCCATGGCCGGATCCAGCGCGGTCAGCAGGGCCCGCGCCTTCACTAGGCTTTCCTCATATTCCGCCGCCGGATCGCTGTCGGCGACGATGCCGCCGCCGGCCTGCGCCACCACGATGTCGCCCGCCACCGCCAGGGTGCGGATGATGATGCTGCTGTCCATAGCGCCATCCCAGCCCAGCCACAGGACCGACCCGCAATAGGGTCCGCGCCGCGCCGGCTCCAGTTCATGGATGATTTCCATGGCGCGGATCTTGGGCGCGCCAGTGATGGAGCCCCCCGGAAAGGTGGCGCGCAACAGGTCGATGGCCCCGAGGCCGGGCTTCAGCCGCGCCGTCACCACGCTGACCAGGTGGTGGACGGTGCGATAGCTTTCCAGCCCGCACAGGGTGGGGACGGCCACCGAGCCCACCACCGCCACCCGCGACAGGTCGTTGCGCATCAGGTCGACGATCATCAGGTTTTCCGCCCTGTCCTTGGGCGAGGCCAGCAGCTCCGCCGCCAGGGCCGCGTCCCGCGCGGGGTCGGGATCGCGGGGCCGCGTGCCTTTGATGGGCCGCGTCTCCACCCCGCCCGCCGCGTCCAGCGCCAGGAAGCGTTCCGGCGACACCGACACCACCGCCCGGCCCGCCCCCCCGGCGCCGGCCCCCAGGTCCAGCACGGCCGAGAACGGGGCGGCGGCCCGGCCACGCAGGCGGCGGTAGAGGTCCAAGGGCGTCACCCCGGGCATCAGGGCGCCCAGGAAGCGCTGGGTGATGTTGGCCTGATAGATGTCGCCGGCGGCGATGTAGTCGACAGTGCGGGCCACCGCCGCCTCATGTTCGGCACGGCTCCAGCCCGCGCGCCAGCCCGGCGCCGCCAGCAGCGGCCCGTCCCCTGTCGGGGGTGCGGCCCCGCTCAAGGACGCATCCGCCGGGGCCGTCAGCAAATCCAGCCACTCCCGCGCCCCTGCCTCCGCCCGCGCGCGGCGCAAGCCGGCGTCCGGTTCCGGCAGGCCGGACGACAGGACCCAGGCCCGGCAACCGACATGGTCGATGGCGACGACACGGTCATAGAGGCCCACCGCCATGTCGGGCAGGGCGATACCCTGGGCCCGGGGCGGTGGCAACGTCTCCAGCTGGCCGCCCAGCTCATAGCCCAGGAAGCCGACGGCCCCGCCCTTGAAGGGCGGTAGGTCCTCAGGCCAGCCCCCCTCGCCCAGCGACGCCCGCCCCGCACTCAGCACGCCGTCCAAGACCGCCAAGGCGTCGCCGTCGGCCGGCTGGCCATCCACGGTCGCGACCCCGCCCTCATACTCCACCCAGGCATAGGGGGCGGCGCCGATGTAGCTGTAACGGGCCCGGGTCGGGTCCGCCGCACCGCCATCCAGCAGGAAGGATCGCGGCAGGGTGGCCAGGCGGGCGTAGACCGCCAGCGGATCGGTCACCGGCAGGGCCAGGGCGACAATCCCGCTGGAAGGCGCGCCGGCCTGGGATGCGCCGTTGGGAAAGGAAGCGTGGGCGGTCATGACGGGCCGGACCTTACCCCGTCCCTCCCGTCTCCGCCAGCGCCGCTCGGCCAAAAGGCGGGTGCCGAAGGCGAGGGTGTCCCTCAGCCGGCCTCGGCCGCCGGCCGCCTTGGCAAGCCGCACGCGCTGTGGTGGTATGGCTGCCGGATTCTACGGCTTCCAGGACTCGCTACATGCGTTTCATCGTTCGTCTCTTCGCCCTCATCGGCCTGTTTGGCGTCCTGCTGACGGCGGGATTGGTCCTGCTGGCCATCAAGGCGAAGGACAAGCAGCCCACCCTGCCCCAGGCAGTCGTGCTGGAATTCAATTTTGAGCGTCCGCTGGCGGAAGCGCCGGGGGAGGACGGCTGGACCAGCCTCATCGGCAATCGCCGCGGCAGCGTGCGCGAGGTGGTGGACGCGTTGGAACAGGCCAGCCGCGATCCCCGGGTCAAAGGCTTGGTCGCCAAGGTCGGCAACGCCAGCCAGGGCATCGGCACCACCCAGGAACTGCGCGACGCCATCACCCGCTTCCGCGCCACCGGCCGCTTCGCCTATGTCCATGCCGAGAGCTTCGGCGACGCCGGCAGCGGCATGAGCCCCTACTACCTGGCCAGCGCCTTCGACCAGGTGTGGCTGCAGCCGGTGGGCACGGTCGGCATCACCGGCATCGCCGTCACCCAGACCTTCTTCCGCGGCGCGCTGGACAGCATCGGCGTGCAGCCGCAGATCAGCAAGCGGGCCGACTACAAGACGGCGGCCGAAACCTTCGCGGAGAAGCAGGCCACGCCCGCCAACCGCGAGATGACGGAAAGCCTGGCCGGCGACCTTTATGACCAGATGGTGCTGGGCATCGCCGAAGGCCGCCATCTGGGCCCCGACGCGGTCAAGGCCGCCATCGACCGCGCCCCCCTGCTGGACAGCGAGGCCCTGGCCGACAAGCTGGTGGACAAGCTGGGCTATCTGGACGAGGTGGAGACGGCCGCCAAGGAGCGGGCGGGCGGCAAGGCCGCCGGCGCCGACACGGTGGACCTGCTGAGCTATGGCAAGATCGCCGGGTCCGCCTTCGGCCAAGGCCCCACCATCGCCCTGATCGTGGGTGAGGGGGAGATTGTTCGGGGCGGCAAGGACAAGAGCGCCTTCAGCGACGAGGCCTCCTTCGCCGCCAACCGCATCGCCGACGCCTTCGACACCGCCACCGCGCAACCCGGCGTCAAGGCCATCCTGTTCCGGGTGAACAGCCCCGGCGGCAGCCCCGTGGGGTCGGAGGTGGTGCGCCACGCCGTTGACCGGGCGCGGGCCGCCGGCAAGCCGGTCGTCATCTCCATGGGCGACGTGGCCGGATCCGGCGGCTATTGGGTGGCCATGGACGCCGACCGCATCGTGGCCTTGCCCGGCACCCTGACGGGATCCATCGGCGTGCTGGGCGGCAAATTCGTGGCCAAGGGCCTGGCCGACAAGCTGGGCGTGGGCGTGGACCAGGTGACGCGCGGCGCCAACGCCACGATCTGGAGCCCGGCCAGCCCCTACACCGACAGCGAGGCCGCCCGCCAGGACGCCATGCTGGACGCCATCTACACCCAGTTCACCGACGGCGTGGCCAAGGGCCGCAAGCTGGACATCGACAAGGTGCGCCAACTGGCCAAGGGCCGGGTCTACACCGGCCGCCAAGCCAAGGATTTGGGCCTGGTGGACGCCCTGGGCGGGTACGACATCGCCCTGCAGCAGGTGCGCCAGGTGGCGGGCATCCCCAGCACCGCCAACCTGCACATCATCCAGTTCCCCAAGCCCAAGAGCGGGTACGAGATGGTGCTGGACCTGCTCAATGGCAACGCCGCCGCCCAGATGGCCAGTGCCGCCGAGGCGCGGGGGGCGGAAAAGGTGCTGGCCGACTACGGCCCCCTGCTGGACATGATCCAGCCGGTGGTGCGGGCGGCCAAACGCCAGGAGCAGGTGCTGATGATGCCCGACCTGGGGGTCAACGGCGCCGGCCGCTGAGGAATGGGCAAAGCCGACCCCCGGCCGGAATGTCCTGGCCGGGGGTTTTCTTTTGGGCTGGCGGGATGACGCCCCCATCCCCACCTGATACAAAATGTCGCACCCTGCGGCGCCACAACAGATGGGCTTCTCTCCGATGGACTTCCTTGCCGACCCGGGCATCTGGCTCGGGCTATTGACCCTCGTCGCGTTGGAGGTCGTCCTCGGCATCGACAATCTGGTCTTCATCGCCATCGTCGCGGACAAGCTGCCGCCGGAGCAGCGCAACCGCGTGCGGCTGGTGGGCCTGTCCCTGGCGTTGATCATGCGCCTGATCCTGCTGTTCTCCATCTCCTGGATCGTGACCCTGACTCAGCCGCTGCTGAGCGTGGCGGGGTTCGCCCTGTCGGGCCGCGACCTGATCCTGGTGCTGGGCGGCGGCTTCCTGCTGGCCAAGGGCACGATGGAACTGCATGAGCGGCTGGAGGGTGCCACCGCGCACCATTCCCCTGCCGCCGGCGCCGCGGCCACCGCCTTCTGGCGCGCCGTGCTGCAGATCGTGCTGCTGGACGCCGTGTTCTCCCTGGACAGCGTCATCACCGCGGTCGGGATGGTGGAGGAACTGCCGGTCATGGTGGCCGCCGTCTGCATCGCCATGGTGGTGATGCTGGTGGCGTCAAAACCGCTGATGGCCTTCATCTCCCGCCACCCCACCGTCATTATCCTGGGTCTGGGCTTCCTGCTGATGATCGGCTTCAGCCTGGTGGCGGAGGGCCTGGGCCTGCATATCCCCAAGGGCTATCTCTACGCCGCCATCGGCTTCTCCATCCTGATCGAGGCCGCCAACCAGGTCGGCCGGCGCAAGAAGGCCAGGCCGGTGGCCGCCGTCCCGGGCGATCCCGCCATCACCACGGTGATGACGCCGCGCGACGCGGTGGAATGGCTGGATCTGTCAGCCGGGCAGGAGGACGTGCGCGCCGCCGTGCTGGCCCTGCGGCACAGCCACGTCATCCTGGCCCGCGATGGCCTGGACACCGTGCTGGGCTTCGCCGCCAGCCATGATCTGCTGAAGCGGGTGATGGAGGGCCAGATGATCGACGGCGACGACGCCTTCGCCCCCGTGGTGGCGCGCCCGGACCAGGCGGCCCGCGCCGTGCTGGCGCTGCTGCGCGACATGGGCGCGGAGCTGGCGGTGGTCATGGACGCGCAAGGCCGGGTCCTGGGTGTCGCCACCCCGGCCGACGCGGTGAAGCTGTTGGGTTGAAAACCCTCAAGCGCCGGGCGGCCACATCCGTGGCCTTGGCTATCCTCGCTCCGTCCTGCGGTACTCGCTCCGGCGGACGCGGTCGCGTCCTACGGCGGCAGGCGTTCGTCCTGCCGCTGGTTCAGGCGCGTTGGGCCCCGATCAGGAATTCCCTGTTGCCCTCCGGCCCCAGGATGGGGCTGGGGTCCACCCCCAGGACGGTCCAGCCGGGGCGGGCCGACAGCCAGGCGACGACGGTGTCGCAGACCTCCTGGTGCAATTCAGGCTCACGCACCACGCCGCCCTTGCCCACGCGGCCCTTGCCCACCTCGAACTGCGGCTTGATCAGGGCCACCAGCTTGCCGCCCGGCTGGACCAGGTCCAGCGCCGCCGGCAGCACGGTGGCAAGGCCGATGAAGCTGGCATCGCACACCACCATGCCGATGGGGTCGGGAATGTCAGCCGCGGTCAGGTGGCGGGCGTTGGTCTTTTCCATGACCACCACACGGGGATCGGTGCGCAGCTTCCAGGCCAACTGGCCGTGACCCACATCCACGGCATAGACCTTGGCGGCACCCCGCGTCAGCAGCACGTCGGTAAAGCCGCCCGTGCTGGCGCCGACGTCGATGGCGGTCACCCCCGTCGGATCGAAACCGAAATGATCCAGGCCATGTACCAGCTTCAGCCCGCCGCGCGACACCCAGGGATGGTCCTGGCCCTTCAGCGTCAGGGTCTTGTCGGCGGGGATGGTCTGGCCCGGCTTGTCGATGCGCAGGGTGTCGGCATAGACCAATCCCGCCAGCACCAGGGCCTGGGCGCGGGCGCGGCTTTCCACCAGGCCCCGTTCCACCAGGGCTTGATCCACCCGGATCTTGCCGGGCTTCGCAGGCTTGGGAGGAGTGTCCGACATCAGGCGCCGGGCGTCCGGGCCGCCGCCTTGGCCCCCAGCGCCTTGAGCACGGTATCAACGATGCCGTTGGCGTTGAGGCCGGCCTCGTCATACTGCTTGGCCGGATTGTCGTGTTCCTGGTAACGGTCGGGCAGCACCATGGGACGGACCTTCAGGCCACGATCAAACAGCCCCTCTTCCGCCAGGAACTGCATCACCTGCGCGCCGAAGCCGCCCACCGAGCCTTCCTCGATGGTCACCAGCACCTCATGCTCAACCGCCAGCCGGCGCACAAGTTCCCGGTCGATCGGCTTGGCGAAGCGCGCGTCCGCCACCGTCGTCGACAGGCCCCGCGCCGCCAGATCCTCCGCCGCCTTCAACGCCTCACCCAGGCGCGTGCCCAGGCTGAGGATGGCCACCGTGTTACCTTCGCGGACGATACGGCCCTTGCCGATGGGCAGCACCTCGCCCTTTTCCGGCATCTCCACGCCCACGCCCTCGCCGCGCGGATAGCGCAGCGCGATGGGGCCGGCATCGTAGGCCACGCTGGTCGCCACCATGTGCACCAGTTCCGCCTCGTCCGCCGCCGCCATCACCACCATGTTGGGCAGGCAGCACAGATAGGCCAGGTCGAAGGCGCCGGCGTGCGTGGCGCCGTCCGCCCCGACTAGCCCCGCCCGGTCCATGGCGAAGCGCACGGGCAGGTTCTGGATCGACACGTCGTGCACCAGCTGGTCGTAGCCGCGCTGCAGGAAGGTCGAATAGATCGCCACGAAGGGCTTGTACCCCTCCGTCGCCATGCCGGCCGCGAACGTCACCGCGTGCTGCTCGGCGATGCCCACATCGAAGGTGCGCGTGGGGAAGGCCTGGCCGAACAGGTCCAGGCCGGTGCCCGACGGCATCGCCGCCGTGATCGCCACCACCTTGTCGTCGGCCTTGGCCTCCTTGATCAGGCTGTCGGCGAAGACCCGCGTGTATGTGGGCGCGTTCGCCTTGGCCTTGGCCTGGGCGCCCGTCACCACGTCGAACCGGCCCACCGCGTGCAGCTTGTCGGCCGACGCCTCCGCCGGGGCGTAGCCCTTGCCCTTCTGCGTCACGGCGTGGATCAGCACCGGACGGCCGTTCGGCTCATCCCGGATGTTCTCCAGGATGGGCACCAACTGGTCCAGGTCATGCCCGTCGATCGGGCCGACGTAGTAGAAGCCCAGCTCCTCGAACAGCGTCCCGCCCATGACCATGCCGCGGGCGTATTCCTCCACCCGCCGGGCGGCGTTCTGCAGCGGACGCGGCAGGTGTTCCGCCACCTGGCGGCCCAGGTTGCGCAGGTGCCGGTACTGGCTGCTGCTCACCAGCCGGGCCAGGTAGCCCGACACCGCCCCCACCGGCGGCGCGATCGACATGTCGTTGTCGTTCAGGATCACCACCAGGCGCGAGCCCAGGGCACCGGCGTTGTTCATCGCCTCATACGCCATGCCGGCCGAGATCGACCCGTCGCCGATGACGGCGATGACATGGTTGTTCCCCCCCGCCAGGTCGCGCGCCACCGCCATGCCCAGGCCCGCCGAGATGGAGGTGGAGCTATGCGCCGCGCCGAAGGGGTCGTATTCACTCTCCGACCGCCGGGTGAAGCCCGACAGGCCGCCGCCCATGCGCAGCGTCCGGATGCGCTCGCGACGTCCGGTCAGGATCTTGTGCGGATAGGCTTGGTGGCCGACGTCCCAGATGATCCGGTCCGACGGCGTGTCGAACACGTAGTGCAGCGCCACCGTCAGTTCCACCACGCCCAGGCCGGCACCCAGATGCCCACCCGTCACCGACACCGCGTCGATGGTCTCGGACCGCAGCTCGTCCGCCAGCTGGCGCAGCTGTTCCGGACGCAGCGCGCGCAAGCGCTCAGGCGTCGGACACTGGTCCAACAACGGGGTCTTCGTCGCCATTCATCGGCTCCCAATCAAACTTTCTTTAAGACCGCCGATCCACAACGAAGCGCGCCACCGCCTGCAACATGGAAGCCCGTCCCTCGAATATCTCCAGATGCCGCGTGGCCTGCTCGGCCAGCCGGCCGGCCTGGTCGCGCGCCCGTTCCAGCCCTAGGATGGAAACGAACGTGGCCTTGCCCGCCGGCTTGTCGCGACCGACCGACTTGCCGGTCTCCGCCTCCGTCCCTTCCACGTCCAGCAGGTCGTCGGCTATCTGGAAGGCCAGGCCCAAATCATGGGCGTAGGCCTGCAGGGCATGGAACTGCGGCGGGTTGGCCCGGCCCAGGATGGCGCCGGCCGTGGCGGAGAAGGCGATCAGCTCGCCCGTCTTCAGCCGTTGCAGCCGGGTGATGGCGCCAATGTCCAGGGTCTGGGTCTCGGCGATCAGGTCCAGCATCTGGCCCCCCACCATGCCCCGGGGGCCGGACGCCTTGGCCAAGGCGGAAACCAGGGCGCAGCGCACCCGGGGATCCTCATGCGTCTCATGGTCGGTCATGACCTCGAATGCCGCCGTCAGCAGGGCGTCCCCCGCCAGGATGGCGGTGGCCTCGTCGAACTGGCGGTGCACCGTGGGCCGGCCCCGGCGCAGGCTGGCGTCGTCCATGGCCGGCAGGTCGTCGTGGATCAGGGAATAGCAGTGGACGAATTCCACCGCCGCCGCCACGCGGAGCGCGCAGGCCGGGCTGACGCCAAAAAGGCGGGCGCTTTCCATGACGAGGAAGGGCCGCAGCCGCTTGCCCCCGCCCAGGCAGCCGAAGCGCATGGCCTCGTACAGCTTGGCCTCCGCCATGCTGCTGCGGGGCAGCAGGATATCGATGGCGGTTTCCACCTGTTCGACGGTATCCGCCATCGCGGTCGTGAGGGTCTTGGGCAAGCTGGGCATCAGGGTATACTCGAAATCGCTGCGGGCTTAGTCGATGCGGGCCGGCTCCATTCCCACCGTGCCGTCACCCCCCAGGGTGATGCGGTCAACCTTTTCCTGGGCCTCCCGCAGCTTGCCTTCGCAATGGCGCTTCAGCAGGGTGCCGCGCTCATAAAACCCGATGGCGTCATCCAGCTTGGCCTTGCCGTCCTCCAGCTGGCGCACGATACGCTCCAGCTCGCCCAGGGCATCCTCGAAACTCATGGCCTTGATGTCGGCCGGCAAAGTCAGGTCAGTCATGGATCATCCACATCAACGCGAAGGCGCATCACCTCAAGGCCGGGGACTGTAGGACCGGCAGGGCACCCGCCGCAAGCGTCCGTGCCCGGCGGCACCCGGTCAGGGCCCCGATCTTGGACGACCGTCACCCCGTTGCATCACAAGCGGCGGGACCCGGCTGCCCTCAAACCTCCATCAGCGTGCCCACGTGGGCGGCGACACAGGAGGCCAGCGCCATGGGATCATAGCCCCCTTCCATCGACGAGACCAAGCGGCCCTGGCAATGGCGCTGGGCGATGGCCGCGATTTCCGCCGTCACCCACGCGAAATCGTCCTCCACCAACGTCAGGTCGGCCAGCGGATCGGCCCGGTGGGCGTCGAAGCCGGCGGAAATGAGGATAAGCTGCGGGGCGAAGGCGTCCAAGGCGGGCAGCAGGCGCGACGACATACCCTCGCGGAACTCCGCCCCGCCCGACCCGGCGCGCAGCAGCACATTGACCACGGTGCCATAGTCGCCCTGGTCGCCCAGGGCGCCGGTGCCGGGATAGAGCGGCCATTCATGGGTGGAGCCATAGAACAGGCCGGGGTCATGCTCCGCCAAGGCCTGGGTGCCGTTGCCGTGATGGACGTCGAAATCGACGATGGCCACCCGGCGCAAACCATGGACGGCGCGGGCGTGTTCCGCCCCCACGCCGACATTGTTGAACAGGCAGAAGCCCATGGCCTGGCCCGGCTCCGCATGGTGTCCCGGCGGGCGCACGGCGCAGAAGGCGTTGCGCACCTCCCCCGCCATCACCGCGTCCACGGCGGCGCAAACGGCGCCGGCGGCATGCAACGCCGCCTGGAACGAGCCGGGCGACATCACCGTGTCGCCATCCAGGGACACGATCCCGGTGATGGGGACGGCGGCTTGCAGATAGGCCACCATGTCGGGCGTGTGCACCCGCTCGATCTGCTCCAGCGTGGCGGCCGGCGCCTGGCGGCGGTCCAGATACTGGAAACGCTCGGCATCCAGCGCGCGCAGCACGGCCGACAGGCGGCCGGGATTTTCCGGATGTCCCGGCCCTGTCTCGTGTTCCAGACAGGACCAGTGGGTGAACAACGCCGTCGCCATGGTGATCGTTTCCCTGATGTGCCTTTTTATTGTCGTCCGGCCATCATCACCGATACGCCCCGGCCCCCGCCAGTGCCTACACGGCGCGCGCCCGCGAGAATGATCCAGATCACCCCTGTCCCGCCCGGCGTATGGTGAAGGTGAGCACCCCGCCGGCCTCCTCCGTCGCCAGCAAGGCGTGGCCGGCGGACTGGCAGAAGGCCGGCACATCGAGCATGGCGGCGGCATCGGTGGCCAGCAGGGTCAGGACCGCCCCCGGCGCCATGGCCATCAGCGCCTTGCGCGCCCGCAGCACCGGCAGGGGACAGACCAGCCCCCGGCAGTCCAGGCCGCGATCGTCGCTCATCGGGGCACCTTCAGCGCCGCCGCCGCCAGCGCCAGCCAACCCAGGATCATGCTGAAGCCGCCCAAGGGCGCCACCGCGCCCAGCGCGCTGGGCCCCCACCAGCCCAGGCCGTACAGCGCGCCGCCGAACAGCACGCAACCCAGCAGGAACAGCCAGCCGGCCAGGGCGGCGAGGCGAGGCGCCAGCAGATGACCGCCCAGGGCGGCGGCCACGGCGGCGCCGGCGTGCATCAGCTGGTACTGGCTGGCGGTCTGCCACAGCTCCACCGCGTGGGCGTTGCGCACGGCGCCCAGGCCATGCACCGCGAAAGCGCCGGCCGACACCGCCACCGCGCCGATCACCCCGGCGATCCCCACCCGCAACCGGGCATCCGCAGCCAACATCCTTCCACCCCTTCCACGCAAAGACGGTGCGTCAGGATATGAGACGGCGGCGCCCGAACCGCAAGCGTTCCGAGACGCGAACGGGCCGCCCCCCGGCAGACGGCGCCGGGAGACGGCACCAGGGGGACGGCCCGCCGCTGAACCCCCGGCGAAAGGTCAGCCGGCCAGCTTGGCGGCGATGGCGGCGACGTGGGCCCCCTGGAAGCGCGCGCCGGCCAGCTCGTTCTCGCTGGGCTGGCGCGAACCGTCGCCGTTGGCGATGGTGCTGGCGCCATAGGGGCTGCCGCCGGTCACCTCGGCATTGTTGGTCTGGCCCTGGAAGCTGTACGGCAGGCCGACGATGACCATGCCCTGGTGCAGCAGGGTGGTGTGGAAGGACAGGATGGTGCTTTCCTGCCCGCCATGCTGGGTGGCGGAAGAGACGAACACGCTGCCCACCTTGCCGATCAGGGCGCCCTTGAACCAGAGGCCGCCGGTCTGGTCCAGGAAGTTGCGCATCTGCGACGCCATCATGCCGAAACGGGTGGGCGTGCCGAAGATGATGGCGTCATAGTCCGGCAGTTCATCCACGGTGGCGACGGGGGCGTCCTGGTCCAGCTTGATGCCGGCCTTCCGCGCCACGTCGGCCGGCACCAGTTCGGGCACGCGCTTCACCACCACCTCGGTACCCGCCACCGACCGGGCGCCCTCGGCCACGGCCTTGGCCATGGTCTCGATGTGGCCGTAGCTGCTGTAGTAGAGAACGAGAACCTTGGCCATTGCCATCTCTCCATCATGCGATAGGGCCGGCGATGCGTCTGAATGCCGCGCGGCGTTGCGATGGACAGACCATAGACGCGTTCCCAATTGCGGATAATCCGGGGACTGGGCATAAAATTGTTCCACGTGCCGCAACAATCCCCCAACACTCCCCCGAGGGACCTTCCATGGACCGTCTGGATGACATGGCCCTGTTCGCCCGCGTGGCGGAAACCCGCAGTTTCACGGTCGCGGCGGCCAAGCTGGGCCTGTCCCGCTCCGCCGCCAGCCGGCGCATGACGGACCTGGAGGCGCGGCTGGGCGCCCGCCTGCTGAACCGGACCACCCGGCGCATCAGCCTGACCGAGGCGGGGGAGACCTATCTGGTGCGGGTCCAGCAGATCCTGTCGGACGTCGACGAGGCCGACCGCTCCGTCGCCAGCCTGCAGGCCGCCCCCCGGGGGGTGCTGAAGGTGGCCGCCCCCATGAGCTTCGGCATGAAGCATCTGGGCCCCGCCATCGCCGACTTCCTGTCCGCCTTCCCCGATATCGAGGTGGAGATGGACCTGAACGACCGCTTCGTCGACCTGGTGGACGAGGGCTACGACGTGGCCGTGCGCATCGGCCAGTTGAAGGATAGCTCGTTGGTGGCCAAGCGCATCTGCCCCGCGCGGCTGGTGCACGCCGCCAGCCCGGCCTATCTGACCCGGCGGGGCGTGCCGCGCGCGCCGGAGGACCTGACCCAGCACGACTGCCTGATCTACACCAACATGCCACAGGGGACCCAGTGGCCGTTCCGCGCCACGCCGCTGACGCCGGGGGCGGCACGCGGCGGCAACCACGACATGGACGTCGCCACCCGCCTGATCAAGGTCAACGCCCGGCTGCGCGCCAACAACGGCGACGTGCTGTTGGAAGCCGCTTGCGCGGGCGTCGGCATCGTCGCCCTGCCCACCTTCATCTGCGGCAAGGCGCTGGCGGAGGGCCGGGTGGTGCCCATCCTGCAGGAATGGGCGGTGTCGCGCAGCACCATCAGCGCCGTCTTCCCCGCCAACCGCCACCTGTCGTCCAAGGTCCGCGTCTTTGTCGACTTCCTGGCCGACCGCTTCCACCCCAACCCCTATTGGGATGTCGGCCTGAAGCTGGGATAGCCCCGTCTCCCCAACCGGCCCTCTCCCAAATCGAAGCGGACCGAAAAGGGCGGACAAGCCAAGGGGTGGCCGCCCGTCGGCGCATGAGGCAAACGAAAAAACACCAATAATTAAAAACGGCGGATCAGGTTCGGGCCCCTAAGGGCATCCAACCTGGTCCGCCGTTTTTTCTCAGTCGGATGGGCACAAGCCTCGACGCCGCCCTCGGGGCGGCCGCTTTGCCGCGATAGATCCGACCGTATTTCCGGACGTCCCACCATGCAGGGGGTTTCGTTCGGTTCAAGCGCGAGCTTGTGGGCCCGCCTCCTGAAACAAATCGTGCGCCGGTCACCGGCCAGGGTCAAACGACGATCGGGCATGCTGCACGGCAATGGCCACCCGCTGGGGTCATAACGGGTTAACGCCCAGCCGCAAGACCCGGCACACCCCGGGGAAGGAGTTACCCCGGACGGCACCGTCAGCCCTGGACATCGCCCCATCTTGGCCCTATTGATATACTCTTATATCATGCGGTTGAAATTCAGTGGGAGGGTGGGCAATGGCATCGGTGCGGCGCGCTTACGTGGACGGGCCCCATGGGCAGATGCATCTGCGCCGGGCCGTGCCCCCTGGGGATGGCCGCCGCGACGCTCAGGGCAATACGCCGCTGCTGTGCATCCACATGAGCCCGATGACGGGACGCACCTTCGAGGCGCTGCTGGCCGATCTGGGCGACGATCGGGATGCCATCGCCTTCGATACGCCCGGCTTCGGCCAATCGGACGCGCCGGCGGCCCCGCCGACCATCGCCGATTACGCGCGCGCGCTGGACGCCGGGCTGACGGCCTTGGGCGTCACCGGGCCGGTCGACGTGCTGGGCTATCATACCGGATCGATGGTTGGGGTTGAGATGGCGGCCCTGATGCCCCAGCGGGTGCGCCGACTGACGATGATCTCCGCCCCCGTCCTGACGGACGAGGAACGGCGGCAGTTCAGCGCCTACTATCATGGCCTGACGATCACGGCCGACGGCGCCCACCTGGTGGCCCGCTGGAAAAGCTTCCTGTACCACCACACGCGGCCGGGCACGACGGTGGAGGACATCGCGGAGAAATTCCCCGACCTGCTGGTGGCCGGGCGCAAGGGCGAATGGGGCCACCAGGCGGCGTTCAGCCATGATTTGGCCGGACGGATGCCGGCGGTGACCCAGCCGGTGCTGATCCTGAACACCGGCGACGACCTGGACGTGCACACCCGCCGGGCGGCCGGCCTGGCCCCCAACAGCCGCATCCTGGAGGTGCCGGGCTGGGGTCACGGCTTCCTGGATCTGAACACTGGCGACGCCGCCGCCGTGCTGCGCGCCTTCCTGGACGCCGAGGGGGAGGCGCCACAGAGCCAGGTGACCGCCCCCGCCTCCGCGCTGGGGCCGCGCTACCCGCGGCAGGTCGGGCCCTTCGCCCCGCGCTGACGCATCGGCCGTGCCCCCCGAAGGGGCTGATATCCCAAGCAACGCGCGGCATGGCATGCCGCGCGCGGTGTTCGCATACCCACGCCGGGAGGCGATGGCAGGTTTGCGTCCATCTTCACCGCTTGACAGGGAAGATGGAGAGGCTACTTAAAGGGTACTGATTTGGTCCGGATTGCCCCGGGCCGGGTCGGTGACTGTGACCCGGTAGCTTCACTGAGGGATTGGGCCGTTGATCCGGTTGAGCAAAATGACCGATTACGCCGTCGTGGTCATGACCACGATGAGCCAGGGCGAGGGCGGGACGCATACCGCCACCTCGCTGGCGGAGCGTACCGGCCTGCCGGCGCCGACCGTGGCCAAGATCCTGAAGCTGCTGGCCCGTGACGGCCTGATGGCCTCGCACCGGGGGGCCGCCGGCGGCTATAGCCTGGCGCGCGACCCGGATGACATCAACGTCGCCCAGATCATCGCCGCCATCGACGGCCCCATCGCCCTGACCGACTGCGTCGACGGGGCGGAGGGCGCCTGCGGGGTGCAAAGCCTGTGCCCCCGGCGGGGTAATTGGGACCGGGTGAACCGGGCCGTGCGCACCGCCCTGGAAGGCGTCAGCCTGACCGAGATGTCGCAACCCGTTTTTCCGCAAGCCGTATCCCAGACGGCCGCGCCGCTGGCCCCCCGCCCCGCCCCCGTGGCCGAGCGGGTTGGCTGACGCCATCGAATTCGAGGAAGATCACACGCATGGCCGCCACCGAACAGACCGTCGAACAGGTCCGCGCCGTCACGGAGCAGAAGTACAAGTACGGCTTCACGACCGAGATCGAGTCCGACCTGGCGCCCAAGGGCCTGAACGAGGACATCGTCCGCTTCATCTCCGCCAAGAAGGGGGAGCCGGAGTGGCTGCTGGAATGGCGCCTGCAGGCCTATCGCCACTGGCTGACGATGGAGGAGCCGACCTGGGCCATGGTCGACTTCCCCAAGATCGACTACCAGGACAGCCACTACTACTCAGCGCCCAAGGCCGCCAAGGACAAGCCGCAGAGCCTGGACGAGGTCGATCCCGAACTGCTGAAGACCTATGAGAAGCTGGGCATCCCGCTGAAGGAACAGGCCATCCTGGCCGGTGTCGCCGGCGCCGGCGACATGCCGGCCATCGCGGTGGATGCCGTGTTCGACAGCGTGTCGGTCGCCACCACCTTCAAGAAGAAGCTGGAGGAGAAGGGCATCATCTTCTGCTCCATCTCCGAAGCGGTGCGCGAGCATCCGGAGCTGGTGCGCAAGTACATGGGCTCGGTCGTCCCCTATTCCGACAACTACTACGCCACGCTGAACTGCGCGGTGTTCACCGACGGTTCCTTCGTCTACATCCCCAAGGGCGTGCGCTGCCCGATGGAGCTGTCGACCTATTTCCGCATCAACGCGTCCAACACCGGGCAGTTCGAGCGCACGCTGATCATCGCCGACGAGGGCAGCTACGTCAGCTATCTGGAGGGCTGCACCGCCCCGATGCGCGACGAGAACCAGCTACACGCCGCGGTGGTGGAGCTGGTGGCCATGGACGATGCCACCATCAAATATTCCACCGTCCAGAACTGGTACCCGGGCGATGAGAACGGCAAGGGCGGCATCTACAATTTCGTGACCAAGCGCGGCGCCTGCCGTGGCCGCAATTCCAAGATCAGCTGGACGCAGGTGGAAACCGGCTCCGCCATCACCTGGAAGTATCCCAGCTGCATCCTGCAGGGCGACAATTCGGTGGGCGAGTTCTACTCCGTCGCCATCACCAACAACTACCAGCAGGCCGACACCGGCACGAAGATGATCCACATCGGGAAGAACACCCGGTCGACCATCGTGGCCAAGGGCATCTCCGCCGGCAAGGCGCAGAGCACCTATCGCGGCCTGGTGCGCATCCTGCCCAAGGCCGAGGGCGCCCGGAACCACACCCAGTGCGACAGCCTGCTGATCGGCGACAAGTGCGGGGCCCACACCGTGCCCTACATCGAAAGCCGCAACCGCACCGCCCGGGTGGAGCATGAGGCCACCACCGCCAAGATCAGCGAGGACCAGCTGTTCTACTGCCGCGCCCGCGGCCTGTCGCAAGAGGACGCCGTGGGCCTGATCGTCAATGGTTTCTGCCGGGAGGTCCTGAAGGAGCTGCCGATGGAATTCGCGGTCGAGGCGCAGAAGCTGGTCGCCATCAGCCTGGAAGGCAGCGTGGGCTGAGGCCGCCATCCTCGCCCCTGCCCGTTACGAAATTCGGTTTCAAGGAAGTACACGATGCTGGAAATCAAGAACCTGCACGCCACCGTCGACGGCAAGGAAATCCTGAAAGGGATCAACCTGACCATCAACCCGGGCGAGGTGCACGCCATCATGGGCCCGAACGGTTCGGGCAAGAGCACCCTGTCCTATGTGCTGGCCGGCCGTGACGGCTATGAGGTGACCGGGGGTTCCGTGACCTTCCAGGGCAAGGACCTGCTGGCCATGGAGGCCGAGGAGCGGGCGGCCGAGGGCGTGTTCCTGGCCTTCCAGTACCCGGTGGAAATCCCCGGCGTGTCCAACACCACCTTCCTGAAGACGGCGCTGAACGCCGTGCGCAAGCACCGGGGCCTGCCCGAACTGGACGCCATGCAGTTCCTGAAGCTGATCCGCGCCAAGGCCAAGTCGCTGAACATGAACGACGACATGATCAAGCGCGCCGTCAACGTGGGCTTCTCCGGCGGTGAGAAGAAGCGCAACGACATCCTGCAGATGGCCATGCTGGAGCCCGGTTTCGCCATCCTGGACGAGACCGACAGCGGCCTGGACATCGACGCCCTGAAGCTGGTGGCCGACGGCGTGAACAGCCTGCGCGGCCCCGAACGCTCCATGCTGGTCATCACCCACTACCAGCGCCTGCTGAGCTACATCGTGCCGGACCATGTGCACGTCCTGGCCTATGGCAAGATCGTGCGCAGCGGCGGCAAGGAACTGGCGCTGGAGCTTGAAGCCAAGGGCTATGCCGAATTCGGCTCGCCCGAAGCCGCCTGAGGGGTGCGATCCATGGCCGCCATCGCCACCCTGAAAGATTTGTACGAGACCCTGAGCCCCGGCCTGCCCGGCGTCGGCGCCGCCGGCCTGGACCGGCTGCGCGCCGACGGCTATGCCCGCTTCCTGGCCGAGGGCGTGCCCACGCCCAAGGTGGAGGGCTGGAAATACACCAACCTGCGCGACCTTGCCGGTATCAGCCTGGCGCCGGCGCGGAGTGCGGCCAACAGCGACGGTGCCCCCTCCGCTTGGGACCTGCCCAGCGTGGCGCCGGGCAAGACCCACCGCCTGGTGTTCGTGGATGGCGTGTTCAACGCCGCCCTGTCCGCCGTGGGCCCCCTGCCCGAGGGTGTGGCGCTGGACAGCCTGCGCGGCCTGATCGACGCCTCCCCGGCCTATGCGGCCGAGGTGCTGGACCGCTTCCCCGCGCCCAAGGCCGACTCCGGATTACGCGTCGGTCCCAACCCCGGGCGCGGCCAGACGCAAGGCCTGGTCGCCCTGAACGGCGCCTTCCTGGCGGAAGGGGCCGTGCTGACCGTGGGTGAGGGTGTCAATCTGGCCCAGCCGGTGGAGGTCGTCTTCGTCGCCACCGCCGCCGACGGCACCTGGCACCCCCGCCTGTTGATCGACGTCGCCCCCGGCGCGCGGGTCACGGTGGCGGAACATCACGTCAGCCGGGGCGGCGGCGCCACCTTCGCCAACATCGTCACCGCCATCCGCGTGGGCGAGGGCGCGACGCTGCGCCACGCCAAGTTCCAGGAAGAGGCGGAGACCGCCCTGCACCTGGCGTCGATCACCGCCACCGTGGCGGCGTCAGCGACGTATGAGACCTTCGTGCTAACCACCGGCGCCCGCCTCGCCCGCACCGACGTGCAGGTCCGCCTGGAAGGCTCGAACGCCAGCACCCGGGTTTCCGGCGCCTATGGCGTGGACGGCAACCGGCATGCCGATTTCACCAGCCTGATCGACCATGTGTCGCCCAACTGCACCAGCCGCGAGGTGGTGAAGGGCGTCATCGACGGGCACGGTCGCGCCGTGTTCCAGGGCAAGATCATCGTGCGGCCGGACGCGCAGAAGACGGACGGCCACCAGCTGAACCGCGCCCTGCTGCTGTCCGACACCGCCGAGATCGACGCCAAGCCGGAGCTGGAGATCTACGCCGACGACGTGAAGTGCAGCCACGGCGCCACCGCCGGCGAGCTGGACGAGGACGCGCTGTTCTACCTGCGCGCCCGGGGCATACCCGCCGACACCGCCCGCGCCCTGCTGATCGCCGCCTTCCTGGACGAGGTGGCGGAGGAGATCGGCGATCCCGCGCTGCGCGCCCATGCGACGTCCCGCATCCAGGATCGTATCGGCCGTCTGACGGGCATCACTGTGGACGCTGCTGACCTGGCGGTAGAGGAGTGAGCTTATGGACACCCGCCTAAGCAACGCCCCGTTTGACGTGGAGAAGATCCGCCAGGACTTCCCCATCCTGACGCGCCTGGTGCATGAAAAGCCGGGCCGCCCGGGCAAGTCCCTGGTCTATCTGGACAATGCCGCCAGCGCCCAGAAGCCGCGCGCCGTGATCGACGCCATGGCCAATTTCATGGCGCACGACTACAGCAACGTCCATCGCGGCGTGCACTACCTCTCCCAGGTCGCGACCACCCTCTATGAGGCGACGCGCGACAAGACGGCCACGTTCCTGAACGCGCCCTCCCGCGACACCATCGTCTTCACCCGCAGCGCCACCGAGGCCTTCAACCTGGTGGCCAGCAGCTGGGGCGGCACCCACCTGACGGCGGGTGACGAGATCATCCTGAGCGTGATGGAGCACCACGCCAACATCGTGCCGTGGCAGCTGCTGCGCGCCCGCACCGGCATCGTCATCAAGGTGGCGCCCGTGCTGGACGACGGCACGCTGGACCTGGACGCGCTGGCCGACCTGCTGAAAAGCCCCAAGGTCAAGCTGGTGTCCATCACCCACGGCAGCAACGTGCTGGGCACGGTGACCCCGGCGGCGGAGATCGCCCGCATGGCCCACGCGGCCGGCGCCAAGGTGCTGTTCGACGGCAGCCAGGCGGCGGTGCACATGCCGGTGGACGTGCAGGCCATCGACGCCGACTTCTACATCATGACCGGGCACAAGCTGTACGGCCCCACCGGCTTCGGCGTGCTGTACGGCAAGGCGGAGATCCTGGAGTCCATGCCCCCCTATCAAGGCGGCGGCGACATGATCCAGTCCGTCAGCTTCGAGGAGACCACCTTCCGCGAGGTGCCGCACCGGTTCGAGGCCGGGACGCCGCCCATCGTGGAAGGCATCGGCTTCGGCGCCGCCATCGACTATGTGACGGCACTGGGCATGGGCGCCATCCACGCCCATGAGCAGCGCCTGCTGGCCTACGCCACGGAGAAGCTGCGGGCCATCGATGGCCTGCGCCTGATCGGCACCTCGCCCACCAAGGCGGCCATCCTGTCCTTCACCATCGACGGCGTGCACCCCCATGACATCGGGACGCTGGTGGACCGGGCCGGCGTGGCGGTGCGGGTGGGCCGGCATTGCGCCGAGCCGCTGATGGAGCGCTTCGGCGTGGGCGCCACGGCCCGCGCCAGCTTCGCCCTGTACAACACGGAAGCCGAGGCCGACGCCCTGGTCGACGCGGTCCGGGCCGTGAGGGAGTTCTTCAACTGATGTTCGACGATCTGCGCGACCTGTACCAGGAGGTGATCCTGGACCATGGCAAGCACCCCCGGAACTTCGGCAAGCCGGAGAGCTTCAACCGCATGGCCCGGGGCGAGAACCCGCTGTGCGGCGACAAGATCAACGTCTACCTGACCATCGACGCCGACGGCCGGGTGGCGGACGCCCATTTCGACGGCCGCGGCTGCGCCATCAGCCAGGCCAGCGCCTCGCTGATGACGGAGACGCTGAAAGGCAAGACCGAGGTGGAGGCCGAGGCGCTGTTCGGCCACTTCCACGATCTGTGCACCAAGGATGACCATGAGCACACCGACCACGGGCCCCTGGATCCGGAAGCGGTGGAACGGCTGGACGTGCTGTCGGGCGTGCGGGAATTCCCCATGCGCGTGAAGTGCGCGACCCTGGCCTGGCACACCATGCACGCCGCCATCAGCGGCGACGAAAAGACGACGACGGAGTGAGCGAGATGTCTGGAGCCACGGAACGCCCCATCGCGCCGGATGTTTCCATGGGGGCGCCGGCCACCATCGCCGACGAGGACAGGCTGCCCGCCGACGCGCCCCTGGGGGACCGCGTGACGGAGGCGCTGAAGACCGTCTACGACCCGGAAATCCCGGTGAACATCTATGAGCTGGGCCTGATCTACCGCTGCGACATCGACGCGGACGGCCAGGTCCAGATCGACATGACCCTGACCGCCCCGGGCTGCCCGGTGGCGGGCGAGATGCCGGGCCAGGTGCAGGGCGTCGTCGCCGGTGTCGACGGGGTCAAGGACGTGACCGTGAACCTGGTGTGGGAACCGGCCTGGAACCCCAGCCTGATGTCCGATGAGGCGCGCGTCGCCCTCAACATGTTCTGATGAGCGGGTGGAGGTGGATATGAGCAAGATCGAACGCAAGAAGGCCATGAGCCTGACCGATGCCGCCGCGACGCGGGTGAAGGAGATCATGGCCCAGCGCGAGACGCCGGCCGTGGGCCTGCGCGTCGGCGTGAAGGCGCGCGGCTGCTCCGGCCTCAGCTACTTCGTCGAATACGCCGACGCCAAGAAGCCGTTCGAGGAGGTGGTGGAGGAAAAGGGCGTCACCCTGCTGCTGGACCCCGCCTCCACCATGTTCCTGCTGGGCACGGAAATGGATTACGTGGAGGACAAGTTCCAGTCGGGCTTCGTCTTCACCAACCCCAATGAAAAGGGGCGCTGCGGCTGCGGCGAGAGCTTCACCGTCTGACCGGCCGCCGCCGGTTCTATCCACCAATCATCCATCTTGGCGCCAAGGGCGCGGCGGGTCCCCCCCTGCCGCGCCCTTGGCGTTTACACGCCCGGCGGATCGCCGCCCAGCCCCGCCGCCGGCATTATTAAAGTTGGTTTCTTAATTACCCCCCAGAAGGCCCGATGATCACTTTTGATCACAAATGATGGATCACCATCCTATCCTTTTGGACAAGATATACTTCAGTTTTGCAGACGAACCTTTGATCAGCGCCGCGCCGCGCTCAAACTATACGGAAGATCAGCGCCAACGCCGCCGCCATTACTTCATCTTCCCGGCCACGCTAACGTCTGCTTAATCAATCCGCGTCATGGTGTCGCAGTCCGGACATAAATCCGCCGCTGGAATTGGGAGACACTGATGATCCGCTGGTTCGCTAATTTGAAGCTTATTGTGAAGCTGGCCATTCCCCTGTGCCTGATCGCGGCGGTGGCCGTGGTGATCGTCATCATGGCCCGCAACGGCCTGAACGAGCTGAACGACGCCACCAACCATGTCATTGAGGTCGACGCGCGCCGCCAGGCGCTGGCGCTGGAGACGCAAGGCCTGCTGAATGGCGCCACCGTCGACGCCAAGAACATGATCCTGGTGGAAAGCGACTTCAGCAAATTCGAGAAAACCTATCGCGAAAAGATCGCCAAGGCCCAGGGCAACGTCGACACGCTGATCAGCCTGGCCGACACGCCGGAACGCCGGGCCATCAACCAGAACCTGAAGCAGGTGCTGGAGGCGTACATCGCCGCAAATGAACCCTCGGTCGAGGCGGCACGGCGTAACGACGACGCCACCGCCGCCAAAATCTCCATGGGCACCGCCCGCGATGCCCGCGTCGCCATGATGGACGCCCTGCAGAAGCGGGTGGAGGCCAATGGTGCGGCCATGGACAAGGCCAAGGTCGACACCGACGTCATTACCGACAACGTCAGCCACACCCTGATGGTTCTGGCCGTCGTCAGCCTGACCGCCAGCTTCGGCCTGATGGCCGCCATCGTCATCTTCCTGACCGTCCGCCCCATCAACCGTATCACCACCGCCATGACCGCCATCGCCGACGGCAAGCTGGAGACCGAAGTGACGGGTGCCGACCGCCGGGACGAGGTGGGCGCCGTGGCCAAGGCCCTGCTGATCTTCAAGGACAACGCCCTGGCCGTGCGCCGGCTGGAGGCGGAGCAGGCGGGTGCCAAGGCCCGCGCCGAGGCGGAGAAGCGCCAGGCCATGGAACGGCTGGCCGGCGATTTCGAGCGCACAGTCATGGGCGTGGTGAATGGTGTCACGACCTCCTCCACCGAAATGCAGCAGGCGGCGCAGTCCCTGTCCGCCACGGCCGAACAGACGACCCGCCAGGTGACCTCGGCCGCCAGCGCGGTGGAACAGGCGTCGCAGAGCGTGCACACCGTGGCCGCCGCCGCGGAGGAACTGAGCGCCTCGATCAATGAGATCGGCCAGCAGGTGGCCCGGTCCACCGCCATCGCCGGCGGCGCCGTCGACGAGGCCCAGCGGACCCAGGCCAAGGTCGAGTCCCTGGTGCAGGCCGCCAACCGCATCGGCGAGGTCATGACCCTGATCTCCACCATCGCCGGCCAGACCAACCTGTTGGCGCTGAACGCCACCATCGAGGCGGCGCGGGCCGGTGACGCCGGCAAGGGCTTCGCCGTCGTGGCCAGCGAGGTGAAGAGCCTGGCCAACCAGACGGCCAAGGCGACGGAGGAGATTTCGGCCCAGATCAGCGCCATCCAGGCCGCCACCGGCGACACCGCCGCCTCCATCAGCGCCATCGCCGGCACCATCACCCAGATCAATGAGATCGCCAGCGCCATCGCCTCGGCGGTGGAGGAGCAGGGGGCCGCCACGCGGGAAATCGCCAGCAACGTGCAGCAGGCCGCCGTGGGCACCACCGAGATCGCGTCGAACATCACCGGCGTCACCGAAGCGGCGGTGCACACCGGTGGGGCGGCCGATCAGATGCTGGGCACGGCGGGCCGCCTGTCCAGCGACGCCGGCGCCCTGCGCACGCAGGTCGACAACTTCCTGTCGGTGCTGCGCGCCGCCTGACATCGCCATCCACCCACGGTCAGGGAAAGGGGCCCGGCTGGCAACAGCCGGGCCCTTCGTCTTTTCAGGCCTCGCCACCGGCGCGCACGGTCGGACGGTCGCATCGGAGCCATGAGCCATGCGCCGGAACGCGACACCCCCGGCACGAGATTCTGACTCGTGCCGCTGCGGCCCGCCACGGCGGGCGCCGGAGCTTGCGGGGGTGCGGAGCGGACTGGAAGGCGAGGAGGCCAAGCGACCGCATGGTGGCACCCGGCGATTGAGGGTCGTCTTGCGGGCGGGGACCTGATCGTTGACAGGCACCAAGCGGCGCCCGGATCAGGGCTGGTTGGCGCCACCCAGGTTGGTGACGGCCATGTCCACTTCCTCCAGATCGACGGGGGTGATGTCGATGACCAGATGGGTGGCGGGCGGGAAGCGGACCGCCAGACGGTTGCGGAAGTCCTTGGGACCCGCGGCGTAGCCATGAACGGCGCGGGAGCCGCCACGACCGGCGCGTCCCCCGTCCACCAGGCAAACCTGCGCCTCGAACAGGGTGTCGCCGCGCGACCAGGCTTGCGAGAACAGGTTCAGATGACGGGGAATCACCTGCTGCAGCACATCGCGGCTGGCCTGCATCTCGGCGGCGCGAGCGGTGATGTCCTCAAGCTCGCCATCCAGTTCCTGCAGGGCGGTGCGTAGTTCGCCTTCCTGTTGCCGCGCCTGCCGCAGAAGGAAGGCGGCCTGGTTCCGCTGTTCCAGCACCGCGGACACCCGGCGTTCCGTCTTGCGGATTTCCCCGATCAGCCGCTTCAGCGACCACGCCATGGCAGCACCACCCAGCGCCAAGGCGCCGACATGCAGCGGATTGGGGTTGGCGTAGGCCTCAGCGAAGGCGTCAATCAGCCGCATGGTCGCGTCTCCGGTGCTGGGACGGGGTCGCCTGGTTGGCGGCGGCCCCTTGCGGGCCGGCGGAGGGTGCCGCCCCCTGCACCGGCCGCAGATTGGTGACGGTGAAGCCGTCGGCCAAACTGAATTCCTGCTGCAAGCCGGTGCGCGCCTCCATCTCCGTCCGGGCCCAGATGCGGGCGCGATGGAGATGCCGCCAGAGCGGGCAGATGCTCTCCATCCCCGCGATCACGCCGTTCTTCAAGGCGCTGTTGGTGATGTCGGCGGAATAGAGCGTCTGGCCGGTGGCGGTGGGGCCGCCCAGATCGTGCCAAACCTCAACCCGGCGGCTTTCAAACTGCTCACGCTCCGCCTCCAGCCGCTGCAACGTGCTGGTCTCGCGAAAGCGCATGGCGATGCGCTGATCGCGCACGCGGCCCGCCTCGCGGTTGGCGGCCATCACCTTTTCCGCTTGGCGCCTGATCTGCTGGATTTCGGCCTTGGTCTTGGCATGGCGGGCGATCCATTCGTACACGTCGCCGATAACGAACCGCAGCAGTTCCAGCACAACCACGGCCGCCAGGGTGCCGCCCACGATGGTCAAGACGACCAGATCCGGCTTGTCGATCTGCACCACGCCCCCAAGGAAGTGTAACAACAGGGCTTACGAGTGAACGGCTATATCGCTTGGATAAGCGCTCTTGAGTTGTACGGTGAATTGGCTGTTAACAGGCGGGAAAAACAACGCACCTGCGTATGTCTTCCGTATAGGTGGGAATGGCCGGGCCCATGGCCCGGCCGTGCGGCGGCGGCACCCAGAGCGGGTCACGCCGCCTGGGTGTGGGCGACCTCCTTGATATCGGCGACCAATTGATCCACCCGTTCCGGCTGGGTGTCCCAGGCGAACATGAAGCGGGCGCCGCCACCGATGAAGGTGTAGAAGCGCCAACCCCGTGCGCGCAGGCCGTCCAGCACGGCCGCCGGCGCCGTCAGGAAGACGGCGTTGGCCTGGACCGGGAACATCGGCGCCACCCCCGGCACCCCGTCCAGCCCCGCCAGCAGCCGCTGGGCCCCGGCATTGGCGTGGGCAGCGTTGCGCAGCCAAGCGCCGCCTTCCAGCATCCGCACCCAGGGGGCGGACAGGAAGCGCATCTTGGACGCCAGCTGGCCCGCCTGCTTGCAGCGATAGTCGAAATCCTCCGCCAGCGCCCTGTCGAAGAACAGGATGGCCTCGCCCACCGCCATGCCGTTCTTGGTGCCGCCGAAGCACAGCACGTCCACGCCGGCCCCCCAGGTCATCTCCGCCGGGGTGCAGCCCAGGCTGGCGCAGGCGTTGGCGAACCGCGCGCCGTCCATGTGCAGGCGCAGGCCCAATTCCCGGCAGACGGCGGAAATGGCCCGGATTTCCTCCAGGCTGTAGACCTGCCCCGTCTCCGTCGGCTGGGTGATGGTGACCGCGCGCGGCTTGGGGAAATGGATGTCCGACCGGCCGGTGGCCAGCGCCCGGATGGCGTCCGGCGTCAGCTTGCCATCGGCCGTCTGGGCCACCAGCAGCTTGGATCCGTTGGAGAAGAACTCCGGCGCGCCGCACTCATCCGTTTCCACGTGGGCGGACGCGGAACAGATGACGCTGTGGTACGACTGGCATAGCGAGGCCAGGGCCAGCGAATTGGCCGCCGTGCCGTTGAAGGCGAAGAAGACGTCGCACGGCGTGCCGAACAACTGGCGGAAGGCGTCGGCGGCGCGGGCCGTCCACACATCCTCGCCATAGGCCGCGGCATGGCCGCTGTTGGCCTCCGCCATGGCGGCCCAGGCCTCGGGACAGACACCGGAATAATTGTCGCTGGCGAACTGCTGCGCCGCGAACTGAGCTTGAGGCGTATCGGATATCATCTGGAAGGCAACCCTTGTGTCTCGTGTCTCGATCAAGAGCGAAACGGACATGTGGCTGCTTCCCGTTCATTGCCGGATGGGCCACATCCTTCCCCTGGGGGAAGCGCCACCTTGCCGGGTAAGCAGGTTGGCGTTGAGCGTCAGCTCAACTCTTGATGCATGGGCAAGCACATACCCCGGGGGCGGCCCCGGCGCAAGAAGCAGATGCGGCCGGCCGGACATGGGTGACTTTCCGGGGACGGGGTCCTGAGGGGCCGCATGGATGGGCGGGGACGGCGTGACCGGCCGCCGGGACATCAACCGCCGATGGCCGGGGCGGGCGACAGGGAAAGACGTCGCCCGGCGGGGGCCGGGGTCATCGCCGGCGGGCGCACCGGCAGGGGCTTGGGCCCCACCGGCGAGTCCGCCAGGCCTGGTTCCGCCTGGCTGGAGTCCCCTGGGCCGGAGTCCCCTGCGCCGGTGTCCGCCGCGATCAGATCGACCAGCGCCTCGTCCTCGCCCGGGGGGGTCGCCATCGCCGCGCCGGCCGGGGACGCCTCATCCTCCACCAGCGCGATGGGCAGGACAGAGCTGATGACATAGCCGGCGCCGGCCGACAGGCGGTTGGTGACCATGGCGCGGAAATCGGCCTCCGTCGGGGCATAGCCGTGGATCAATCCCGCTTCCGCCATGCCACCCTGCGGGCGGCCGACCTGGCGCGGGGCCACGGTGGTGCGCAGATGCGCCTCGAACAAATGATCGCCCGGGGCCCACTCAAGGGCGACCAGGTTCAAGGGCCGGGGGGCGGTCTGGCGCAGCACTGCCATACGGTGTTGCACCTCGTCCGTCCGGCGGGCGATCTCGCGCAGCGCCTCTTCCCCCTCCTCCAGGGCCTTGGCCAGCTGTTCCTCCTGCTGGCGGGCCACCCGCAGGTCGGCGGCCACCTCGTTCTTCTCGTCCACCGTCGCGGCGATCCGCCGTTCCGTCTCGCGAATGCGCGCCAGGATGCGGCGCCCGGAGAGGACCAGGAAGACGCCGCCCACGGCCAGGATGATGAAGACCATGAAGTTGAGGTTGCTGTACCCGCCGCTCATCACCGCACCATGCGCCGATGGGGCCTGACCATGCGGGCCTGCGCCGGCGACCGGCCGGCGGCCGCGGCCTCCGCCACCGCCTTGAAGCCCTGGGCGGCCCGCAGGTTGTTGATGGTGAAGCCGTCCTTGGGGCTGAAGACCAGCAGCAGGCGGGAGCGCGCCTGGCGCTCATTGCCGGCCCAGACCCGCACCCGGTGGGTGTAGCGCCAGACCGGGCAGATTTCCTCCGCCCCCGCCGCCGCCCGCTCCGTCAGGCTGCGGTTGGTGAGATCGGCCAGATAGAGCTGGTCGTCCAAGGTGGCGTCACCCACCTCGTGCCACACCTCCACCCGGCGGCGCTCCAATTCCTCACATTCCTGTTCCATCCGGTGCAGGATGGTGTTCAGGCGGAACCGCTCGGCGTTGCGCCGGTCCCTCAAGGCGGCATTGGCCCGGTTCAGGGCCCACAGCTGCTCCGTCGTCCGGCGGGTCTGGTGGATCTCATACTTGATCTGCCGGTATTTGGCCGCCCATTCGTAGATGTCAGTGATCACCAGGCGCAGCACTTCCAGCAGCGCGATGGCGGCCAGGACGGCGCCCGCGACGGCCAAGACCACCAGATCCGACTGCGCAACGTGCACTGGCCCCTCTGACCCTGACATACCTCTATCGCTGGTGCCCAAAGGATACAGCCTAAGGCCGTAGGCGGCCCGGGGAAAATAACCGCCTAAGCCATCAGAACAGTTCCCCTGCCCAAGCGGAGAAGGCAGACGAGGGTTGCGGATGCCGGCCGGCGCGGGGAAACGGGGTTGGCGGTCCCGCCCACCGTCCCCTATCCTGCCCGGAAGCGCCATTGCCCCCCCGCCGCACACGGAACCCCCGCCCATGGACAGCCGCCAGGATACGGCCACCCCCCACGCCATCCACCTTCGCGACCACACGCCGCCGGCGTGGCTGATCGACACGGTGGACCTGCATGTCGACCTGCGGGAGGAAGCGGCCACCGTCCGCGCCACGCTCGCCGTCCGCCGCAATCCCAACGCCCAGGGGCCCAACGCCCAGGGGCCCAACACCCCGGGCCCCAACACCCAGGGCCCCGCCACCGCGCTGGTTCTGGACGGGCAGGAGCTGGAGTTGCTGGCCGTGCGGGTGGACAACCGCCTGCTGGGTCCCGACGACTACACCCTGACGCCGGACCGCCTGACCCTCACGGGCCTGCCGGACGCCGCCACGGTGGAGATCACCACCCGTACCCGGCCACAGGACAACACGGCGCTGGAGGGGCTGTACAAGTCCTCCGGCAACTATTGCACCCAGTGCGAGGCCGAGGGCTTCCGCAAGATCACCTATTTCCTGGACCGGCCGGACGTGATGGCCCGGTACACCACCACCATCGAAGCGGAACAGGCGCGCTATCCCGTGCTGCTGTCCAACGGCAACCTGACCGCCAGCGGCGCCAGCGCCACGGAACCCGGCCGCCACTGGGCGCGGTGGGAGGACCCCTGGCCCAAGCCCTGCTATCTGTTCGCCCTGGTCGCCGGGTCCTTGGTGCATATCGAGGACCGCTTCACCACCCGCTCGGGCCGCGCCGTCACCCTGCGCATCTATGTGGAGCCGGGCAACGAGGCCAAGTGCGGCCACGCCATGGAATCGCTGAAGAAATCCATGAAGTGGGACGAGGACGTCTATGGCCTGGAATATGATCTGGACATCTTCAACATCGTCGCCGTGTCGGACTTCAACATGGGGGCGATGGAGAACAAGAGCCTGAACGTCTTCAACACCAAATACATCCTGGCCCAGCCGGAGACCGCCACCGACACCGACTTCCTCGGCATCGAGACGGTGGTGGCGCATGAATATTTCCATAACTGGACGGGCAACCGCGTCACCTGCCGCGACTGGTTCCAGCTGAGCCTGAAGGAAGGCCTGACCGTCTTCCGCGACCAGGAATTCTCCGCCGACATGAACTCCGCCCCGGTGAAGCGCATCCAGGATGTGCAGCGCCTGCGCCAGGTGCAGTTCATCGAGGATTCCGGCCCCACCGCCCATTCCGTGCGACCGGAAAGCTATATCGAGATCAGCAACTTCTACACCCCCACCGTCTATGAGAAGGGGGCGGAGGTGTTGCGCCTGTACCGCACCCTGCTGGGGGCCGCGGGGTATCGCAAGGGCATCGACCTCTATTTCGCCCGCCATGACGGCCAGGCGGTGACCACCGACGACTTCCTGGCCGCCTTGGTGGAGGCCAATGGCGCCCAGGTGACGGACCCGCTGTGGGCGCAGTTCCAGCGCTGGTACACCCAGGCGGGCACCCCCACCGTGTCAGGCGAGGGCCGGCACGACGCCGCCACGGGGACCTATGCCCTGACCCTGCGCCAGACGGTGCCGGCCACGCCGGGCCAGCCGGACAAGCTGCCCATGGTCATCCCCGTGACCCTGGGCCTGGTGGGCCCGGATGGCCGCGACCTGCCCCTGACGCTGGAAGGCGAGCCGGAAGGCGCGACGGGTGCCGGCGCCACCACCCGCACGCTGGCCTTGACGGCGGCGGAACAGACCTTCCGTTTCACCGGCGTGGCCCAGCCGCCCGTGCCCTCCCTGCTGCGGGGGTTCTCCGCCCCCGTGCGCCTGGCCTTCACCCAGGACGACGCGGCGCTGACCTTCCTGATGGCCCATGACAGCGACCCGTTCAACCGGTGGGAAGCGGGCCAGACCCTGGCAACCCGCCTGATCCTGGCCGATGTGGACGCCCGCGCCCAGGGGGGGACCGCCGCCCCGCCCCAGGCCTACATCGACGCCACCGCCCAGACCCTGGCGCGTGGCGGCGAGGACCGGGCCTTCGCCGCCCTGGCCCTAGCCCTGCCGACGGAAGCCTATCTCGGCCAACAGCGGCCGCTGGTCGATGTGGACGGCATCCATGCCGCCCGCCAGGCCTTGCGCCGCGCATTGGCGACGGCGCTGAACGGCGCCTTCCTCAAGACCTATGACGGCAACCGCACCGACGGCGCCTTCACCATCACGCCCGAAGCCATGGGGCGACGGGCGCTGAAGAACGCGGCGCTGGCCTATCTGATGGCGCTGGACGACGCCCCCGCCCGCGCCCTGTGCCTGGCGCAGTACCAGGGTGCCGCGACCATGACGGACGCCATCGCGGCGTTGGCCCTGATCGCCGACAGCGACATGGCGGAGCGGGCCGACTGCCTGGCCCATTTCGCCGACCGCTGGAAGGGCGAGGCGCTGGTGATGGACAAATGGTTCGCCGTGCAGGCGCTGAGCGACCGGCCGGACACGCTGGAGCGGGTGCGGGCCCTGCTGGACCACCCGTCCTTTTCCATCCGCAATCCCAACAAGGTCTACGCCCTGGTGGGCAGCTTCGCCGCCAACCCGTCCAAGTTCCACGCGGCGGATGGCGCCGGCTACGCCTTCCTGGCCGACACGGTGCTGACCCTGGACAAGCTGAACCCGCAGGTGGCCAGCCGCATGGTCAAGCCGCTGGCCCGCTGGCGCCCCTACGATTCCATCCGCCAGCAACACGCCCGCGCGGCCCTGGAACGCATCGTGGGTACCGCCGGCCTGTCGCGCGATGTCTATGAGATCGCGTCGAAGAGTTTGGCGGGCTGAAAAAAGACAAGGCGCAAGGTGCGCCGCATCATCAATACTGATGCGGCGTTTCTTTTATTTTATTAATTCACACGCAAGACAACTGAATATATGGTGTGGGGATTATTTTACCCCCATGATGGACGCCATGACATTCATGAACATAAAGGCGCTGGCGCCACTTCCTTTTCTTCTGGTCCCCCTGCTCGCCGGTTGCGTTCCCTACAGCAGCAGCGAAGCGGTGAAAGCCTTGCCCGCTGACGTTTCCCGTGACAGCCACGTCTCCGACATCGAATTCAAAGCCTTGCCACCGGACGCCTCGCCCGAGTTCAAGGGCAAGCTGGAACTGGCTCTGCACAGCGAACTGGCGAAGTGCGCCAAGGGGAGCCGCCCGCTGCGCATGGAGGTCCGTGTCGCCCGCTTCCATGGTGAGAACGCGGGCAGAGCCGTTCTGCTCGGCGATTCCAACATCGTTCGCGGTTCGATCCAGCTGGTCGACCCCGCGACCGGCACACTGGCCGGCGACTACGACATCAACCGGTCGGTTGGCGCCGCCGGGGTGCTCGGAGCCATCGGCTTGAGTGGGGCCGAGGGTCAAATGGCTCAGGCTTTCGCCACCCAGGTCTGTGAGCAGGCCTTCAAGGCCGAACCGAAGAAGGACCATTGAGTGGAAACCGGCGGAGGCAAAGCCTGACCGCCGGTCACCACACCGTCTGATCCCGCGGTCAGCTCGTGGGGCTGGCCGTCGTGGCGGGAGCTGACACCACGGGTGCCGGCTTGCCGGTCAGCGTGGCGACGAACGCCGGGTCAGCGAACATCTTGGCAACCGCGTCGTTCAGGGCGCTGGCGACGGTTTCCGCCGCGTTGGAGCCATTGGCCATCAGGATGGTCTTCTTGGCCGTGCCGGCATAGGTCTGGGAATAGGCGGCGCCGCCGCCCACGGAAATGGTCAGGTTCACGTCGCCCGTGGCGGTGCCGGAGAAAACGCCGGCGCCATACTGGTTGTAGAACTGGTTGATGGAAACCGTGACCGGACGGCCACCAGCCTGGACATGGAAACCGCGCGCCTCCAGTTCCGTCTTGAGCGCGTCGGTCACGATGGACGGCACGTCCTTGTCGGAGCGGATGGCAGCCATCTCCGTACCGAAGCCGTTGATCTTGGCCGAAATACGGTTCCGGTCGCTCGTCCGGGCGTCCACCACGGTCAGCCCCACCGGTTTAGCGTCGGCGACCGCGACGGCGTGGGTGGGCACGTATTTCACGGTCGCCACGTCTTCACTCAGCGCGCAACCAGCCAACATCGAAATCGCCACCAGCGCAGCGAAGGCCCTGATCATCAACTAACCCCCATCTCTTGTGCGGATCGCCCATCTGACGGACCGCTCTAATCCTTCAGGGGTATGTCAAGGAGGAGGGAGAAGGCAATAATGCGTTGCATTAATGCGTTAATGGTCTGCCCTTCGGCGCGATAACTACTTTGGTAGTCGCGCCCCACAGCCCTTTGTTTCAGCAGATAGAAAGGCGGCATCCCGTCCACTGGCGACGCATGATGGGATCATGCCCTTCGCCCATCGCGACAGAATGCCGCACCCCGGTTCAATGGGCCAGCAGCACCGGGATGGCCGCGTTGTAGAGGACGTGGCGGGTGACGCCGCCCAGGATCATTTCGCGCAAGCGGCTATGGCCGTAGCCGCCCAGCACCAGCAGGTCGGCGCCGGCCGCCCCGGCCGTGGTCAGCAGCGTGGCCCCCACCGGCTGGCCCGCGCCGGCCGGCTGGCGCACCTGCGCCTTGATGCCGCGCCACGCCAGGTAATCCGCCAGATCGCGCCCCGCGGCTCCCCGGGTCTTGGAGGTTTCCACCGCGATGACGGTCACCGTCTCCGCCGCCGCCAGCAGCGGCAGGGACTGCACAACGGCCTGGGTGGATTCGCGGCTGCCGTTCCAGGCGACAGCGACATGCCGGCCCAGGACACCGCCGGGCGCGAAGGTCTTGGGCACCACCAGCAAAGGCCGGGCGCTGTCCAGCAGGATGGCTTCCAGCATCAGCAGCGCCTCGCCACCCGCCGCCTCATCAACCTGGGTCATGACGCTGACGTCCGCCAGGCGGGCCTCGCATACGGCGGTATCCTCCTGGTTGCCCAGCGCCTCACGGAATTCGCCGGTCAGGCCGCCCGGGCCCGGCGCCTGGTCGGCGGGGGTGGCCCGCGCCGCCGCCATGGCGGCGTCGAAGGCCTGGCGTGCCCGGGTGCGATGATTGGCCGATTCCTGTTCCACCATGGCCATGATCTGCTCGACCAGGGGGCCCGACACGCCCTCACCCAGCGCGGGCACGGCCTCCCGCGGGTCGGGGTTGGGCACCAGGGCCAGGATGTGGGCCCCGCCCTCAACCGGCGATGCCAGCGCGAAGGCCGCCGCCAGCGCCGCGCGATCACCGCCGCCACCGGTCAGCACCGTCAGGATTTTGCGATAGGACATGGCCTGGTTCTCTCCTCGTCTCACAGCGCCCATAGGGCCGGAACATCGTGGAGAAGCTTCACCGTTCGGGCGGGCGCCCGCATTGACGTGCCTCAAGGGTCGCCCGATGGGTGGCAACGGCGGGGCGGCGGTCAGGCGTCCGGCCGCCAGGGCTCCGGCCGCGCCAGCTGGCTCAGCAGGCGGCGGGCGACATCCGCCGCCGAGCCCAGCACCGACAGGATGTCCCAGCGCATCTCCCCCAGGCCACGGGCACCCGTCTCCCCCCTGCCCCGGGCCCCCTCCGCCGGGTGCTGCTGGTTCAGCACCAGCCACAGGCCCAGAAAGGGCACGGGTGCTGCATGGGCCACCGCCTCGATATCCATCCGCTGGTCCGGCCGGGCGTAGACGGCGTCGGCGACAACCGCGTGCCCGGCCTCCAGCACCAGGCCGGCACGACCGGCCATCTCGCCATAGACACGGGCGGTCACCGCCTCGCTATACCCGGATGCCGCCAGATCGCCGTCCTCCGGCGCATCCAGCAGGCGGCGGCGCAAGGCTTCGGATTGCAGGATGACGGCGCCGGGGATGGGGCCGATCTCCGGCGCCAGCATGCGGGCCAGCGTCGACTTGCCGGTGCCGGGCAGGCCACCGATGGCGATCAGCCGGGGCTGCCGGGGACTGAGGACGGACAGCGCCAAATCCAGATATGCCGCCGCCTCCCGCCGGAAGGACGCGCCCGCGCCCACCGGCCGCCGCGCCGCCGTGCTGGCCGTCATATGGGCGCGCATGGCGGCGCACAGGCTGATGAAAAGGGGCAGCAGGGCCAGGCCCGCGAAATCACCGGTCTGCTCCAGATAGCGGTTCAGCACCACGTTGGCCAAAGGCCGCAGGCGCCGATGCTCCAGATCCATCAGCAGGAAGGCCAGGTCATGGAAGACGTCGATGACCACCGGGCCACCCCCGGCCGTCCCGGCATGGTCTGAGAGCGGGGCACCCGACCGTGGCTCGTCAGCATCCAGCAGGATGGCGGCGCCAAACAGCGTGGGCCGGCCCCCCCAGAGGCAGATGTTGCCCAACTGCAGGTCGCCATGACAGGGCCGGACATAGCCGGAGCGCCGGCGCCGGTCGATCAGCCATTCCTGCCGCGCCACGGTGGCCATCAGACCCTGTTCAAGGCGGTCCAGCGAGGGCGCGTCGAACAGGTCCGGATGCTGGCGCAAGGCGCCGAGACAGCCAGCGACCGCCGCCCGCACCGCCTCCACCCCGCCAGCCGGCGCCCGACCGGGAGGGTGGGGTGCCTCGTCCTGCGCCGCCTCATGCAAGGCGGCCACGGCGTCGGCCACCGCCCGCATACCCTCCCGGGTCAACAGCCCGGCCTCCGCCTGACGATCGAACAAGCTGGATTCGGGGAAGCGGCGCATGACCACCACCCAATCCACCGCCGCCGTGTCAGTGGTGGCCCCGGCGGGCGCCAGCGCCAGGTGACCCTGGGGCTCCGGCAGCACCGCCAGCACCCCCTCGTACAGGCCGGGCGCCGTACGCCGGTTGACGGCGACCTCGGCCAACGCCACCCGGCGGCGACGGTCGGGCGTGGACAGGTCGAGATGGGGGAACTGGACGGCCCGGCGCACCTTGTAGGCGCGGTCGCCGGCCAGGAAGATGATGGCGCCGTCGGTATCGATTCGGTCCACCGGCAAACCCTGGTGGGTCGCCGGATCGCCCAGCAGGGCGACCGTGGCGGCCTGGTCCATGAAGGACGGGTTCGCGGGCGCCGGACATACATCCATGCCCTTATTTTACCGGCGTTTTATGACAGGCCGTCGAGTCACCCGCGCATTTTCACGAGACAGGGCGCCACGGCGCGCATCGGCCTTGCGGCCTATGCCGCTGACATCGTGCGCCCGCGAAACCATATGGGTTTGGGCAATGCGCCCATGCGGCGGCATTTCATGAAATCGTAACCGGCTGGGGGCATAAAGCGGCTGCCCGGCCTGGAATGAGGCCTTGCGCGTGTGAAGGTCCCCCGCCCGGACGCCTGCTTGTCGCATATGCGCAACAGTTGGCGGCTATGCGAGGCAAAAGGTAGCGGGGGGCGCTTTGGTCGTTGAGTTGCCTGGCCTATTCGGGAATCATCCGGAAAACTTCTTATTAAGGATCGCGGTCGTGATGCGGCGTCTTCTCAAGTCCACGGTATTGGCGTTGGGGCTGATTTCAGCCGCGGCACCGGCCTTCGCCGAGGACACCCCGAGCTTCCTCAGCCTCGGCATCGGCGCGTATGACGTGCTGCGTACCGGCCCGAAGCACAACACGACCGACTATCGCGTCGAATATCGCCCCAGCACGTCCCTGTTCTCGACCAGCTGGATGCGCATCAGCCCGTGGGTGGGTGGTGAGTTCACCGGCCAAGGTGCCGCCTATGGCGTCGGCGGCATCCTGTTCGACATCCCGCTGGGGAATTCGATCGATTTCACGCCCAACTTCGGCGTCGGCGTCTACGGCACCGGCAGCGGCAAGAACCTGGGCAGCTGGGTGGAATTCCGCTCCACCGCCGAAATCTCGTACAAGTTCGAGAATCAGAGCCGCCTGGGCCTGTCCTTCGGCCACATCTCCAACGCCGGCATCGGCGACGTGAACCCCGGTTCCGAGATCGTGACCCTGTACTACCACATCCCGACCGCCTGGCTGTTCGGCGGCTGGTAAGCCGGCGACAGCCTGAAAACAGTGCGGTGATGACCAGGGCGCCTTCGGGCGCCCTTTTCGTTTGCCGTCGCTGCCGTGGCGCGGGCGCCAACGCACGGCCGCCCTGGCCGCGCCCAAGCGAAAACGCCCTCGGTCCCGGCGGGACAGGGCGACTGGTGACAGATGATCTAATGGGATGGAGAGGAGTGGTGGGTGTACAAGGACTCGAACCTTGGGCCCGCTGATTAAGAGTCAGCTGCTCTACCAACTGAGCTATACACCCGCCCCTCAGAGCCGCCGCCGTGGCGCCGGCCGCCGGGTCTTGCGTCCCGGTGAGGGCGGCTTTTTAGCGCCCCAGCACCAGCTTGTCGACAGAAAAATGACAGGAAAAACGCCCCCGTGCCCAGCACCGCCGAATAGCACCCATGCGGGTGCCAAACCGTCCCAAACGAAGCCGGCCGTCAGGACCCGGCCGCCTCACGACATGACAAAGACCCGATCTTCGCAGATCGGGCGTCAACTTCAGATTTTCTGGAAAAGAGGAGTGGTGGGTGTACAAGGACTCGAACCTTGGGCCCGCTGATTAAGAGTCAGCTGCTCTACCAACTGAGCTATACACCCGCCCCTCAGAGCCGCCGCCGTGGCGCCGGCCGCCGGGTCTTGCGTCCCGGTGAGGGCGGTTTCATACGGTGATAGGCGGCGCTTGTCGACAGAAAAATGCAGGGTCGCCCCGACATGGCCCCCCTGCGGGAACAAGGGGGCGGCGGCCGCACCTTAAAAATCGCCCATCCCCCGCCGCGACATGCGCACGTCGCGGTGGACGTGGACACAGAGCAGCAGGCCGAAGCCGATCATCACCGTCAGGGCGGAGGAGCCACCGTAGGAGATCAGCGGCAGGGGAACGCCCACCACCGGGATCAGGCCCATGACCATGGCGATGTTGATGAACATGTAGAGGAACAGGTTCACGGTCAGGCCCATGGCCACCAGCCGGCCGTACTGGTGGCGGCAGCGCATGGCGATGACGTAGCCGTAGACCAGCAGCAGGGTGTAGAGCAGCAGGAACACCAGGGCGCCCACCATGCCCAGTTCCTCCGCCAGCATGGTGAAGATGAAGTCAGTCTGCTTTTCCGGCAGGAAGTTCAGGTGGCTTTGCGAGCCCATGAGGAAGCCCTTGCCGAACATGCCGCCGGAACCCAGGGCGATCTTGGACTGCATGATGTGGTAGCCATGGCCCAGAGGGTCGTTCTCCGGGTTCAGGAAGGTGTTCACCCGGTTCTTCTGGTAATCGTGCATGAAGTGCCAGATGACGGGGATGGCGGCCAGGACGCTGCCGATGACCAGCGCGAACTTCCACAGCCGCACCCCCACCAGCCAGAAGATGGCGCCCGACACCATCAGCAGCATGAGCGAGGTGCCCAGGTTGGGTTGCAGCAGCACCAGGCAGACGGGCGCCACGATCATGACCAGCGGCGCGATGAGGAAGGAGATGCGGCCGGTATCCTCCAGCGAGGCGCCATGGAAATAGCGCGCCAGCGCCATCACCAGCGTCACCTTCATCAGCTCCGACGGCTGCAACTGCATGAAGCCCAGATCGATCCAGCGCTGAGCGCCCATGCCGACATGGCCCATCACCTCCACCACGATCAGCAGGAAGAAGGCGATGCCGTAAAGGAAGTAGGAAAATTTCAGCCAGATGCGGATGTCGATCAGCGCCGTCACCAGCATCAGCACCAAGCCCACCGCGAAGCGCATGATCTGGCGCGTGGCCCAGGGATCGAAATTGCCATTGGCGGCGGAATAGAGCATGGCGAAGCCGACGCAAGCCACGGCCGTGATCAGCAGCACCAGGCTCCAGCTGATCTGCCCCAGCTTCTCCCCCAGGCTCATGTTGGACTGGGGGTCCAGACCCATGTCGAGATTGATCATCGCGGGGTCCCCTCCCCCGGCGCCAGGGGCGCCGAGGCCGTGGTGGTAGTCGCGGGCGGCGTGCCGGGCGCAGTGGTGGCGCCGGCGTCCGCCTGCTGCGCGCGGGCGGCCTCCATCAACTGGATCTCCAGCAGCAGGTCTCGCGCGATCGGGGCGGCGACCACGCTGCCGCCCACACCATGCTCGACGATGACGGCGCAAGCGTAGCGCGGCGCCTGCACCGGCGCGAAGGCGATGAACAGGGCGTTGTCACGGTCCTTCCACGGCCGCTCGGCCTTCAGGAGGCCGGCATTGCGTTCGGCCATGGTGATGCGCTTGACCTGGGCGGTACCGGACTTGCCGCCCATCTCCATGCCCGGCTGGGTGATGCGGGCGGCATAGGCGGTGCCGCCGGCGGAGGTCACGCCTGCCATGCCGGCCAGGACGCGCTGGATGAATTCCGGCTTCACACCGACATCGGGCCAAGTGGTCTGCTCGGTGTATTCCTGCTCCACCGCCTTGGTCAGGTGGGGCTTCACCGCCTTGCCGCCGCTGGCAAGCCGCGCGCACATCACGGCCAGCTGGATGGGGGTCGCCGTGACATAGCCCTGGCCGATGGCCACGCTCAACGTTTCGCCATCGTACCAATTTTCCTTGTAGGTCCGGCGCTTCCACTTCGTGTCCGGGATGATGCCGGCCTTCTCGCCCGGCAGGTCCAGGTCGGTCTTGTCGCCCAGACCGAAGCGCCGGGCCATGTCGGCGATGCGGTCCACGCCGATACGCCGGGCCAGGTCGTAGAAATAGACGTCGCACGACATGCGGATGGCGTCGTGCATGTCGACGGAGCCGTGGCCGCCCTTCTTGTAGCAATGGAAGGTGTGGCCGCCGAAATCGTAATGCCCTGGGCAGAAGACGCGGTGGGTGGGGTCCACCCCCGCCTCCAGCCCCGCCAGCGCCGTCATGGGCTTGAAGGTGGAACCCGGGGCATAGTGGCCGGCCACCACCTTGTTGGTCAGAGGCGACGCCTCGTTCTTGATCAGGGCGTCATAGAGATCCTGGGGGATGCCCATGGCGAACTGGTTGGGATCGAAGCTGGGATGGGAGGCCAGCGCCAGGATGCCGCCGGTCTGCACGTCCAGCAGGACGGCGGCCGCGCTCTCATGCTCCGCCAGGCGCTGCTGGGCATAGTATTGCAGCTTGGCATCGATGGTCAGGGTCACCTGATGACCGGGCTGGCCGTCATTGCGCGCCAGCTCGCGCACCACGCGGCCCACGGCGTTGACCTCCAGCTGGCTGGTGCCGGCGGTGCCGCGCAGGGCCAGGTCGTGCTTGCGCTCGATGCCGCTCTTGCCGATGCGGAAACCGGGCAGGGACAGCAGCGGGTCGCGGGCGTTCTGCAACTCCTGCTCCGACACCACGCCGACATAGCCCAGGATGTGGGCCGCTTGCTCGCCGAAGGGGTAGGAGCGCACCTGCCCCACCTCGATCGACACGCCGGGCAGGTCGGGCAGGTTGACCTCGATGGCCGAAACCTGGTCCCAGGTCAGGTTTTCGCGCAAGGTCACCGGCGCGAAGGAGCGTAGGCGGTCCACGTCGCGCAGGATGCGGCGGCGGTCGGCATCGGTCAGCGGCAGCAGCTTGACCACCTTGTCCAGCGTCTCATCCACGTCATCGGTGCGTTCGGACACCAGCACGGCGCGGAAGTTCTGCTCATTCACCGCCAGGGGCACGCCACCGCGATCGACGATGACCCCACGCGACGGCGCCAGCAGGCGCAGCGAGATGCGGTTGTCCTCCGCCAGGGTGGTGTAGTGATCGCCTTCCAGGACCTGGAGGTAATAGAGCCGCGCCACCAGGGCGGACAGCGCGCCGGCCTTCAGCCCGCCCAGCACCAGGGTGCGGCGGTTCATGACGCGCTGGCGCTCGGCGTCCCTATCGATCGCGTTGAACATACCGTCGAAAACCTTTCATGCGGGCGCCCCGGGGCGCCGCGACACGCCCTCGGATCAGCTGGCGCTCAACAGGCTGCGATGCAGCTTGCTGAAGCACCACGCCGGCACCGGAAAGACGACGATGGCCAGCAGCGCCTGGGCCACGATGTTGCCGGGGCCCACCAGATGGGCGGTCATCAGGCTGTACGCCAGCCACTGCACCGCGCCGGCCCCCACCGCCACCAGGGCGAAGCCCAGCCACAGAAACCAGAAGGAATTGCCCAGGAAGTAACGCCGTTGGGTCAGCACCAGCCAATAGGCCAGGACATACACCAGCGCGCTCATCCCCAGGGGCGACCCGGCCAGCAGATCCTGCAGCAGCCCGATGCCGAACGCCAGCAGGGGCCGCAACAGATCGGGACGATATATCGCCCAGTAGTAGATGGACATCAAGGTGAGCGGCGGCGCCACGAAGGAATAGTCCGGCAGCTGCAGGGGCATCATGCCCAGCAGCATGGCGGCGACCGTGGTGCTGAAGGGAACCAGATTCCGTCCGGCCTGGTCCAGCCGCTGCCATACCCCAACCGCCATGGCGGTGTTCACTGCATGGCGCCGGGCTGGGCCGCCTCAGCCGCCAGTCCGCCGGGAATGCCGAAATCGACCAGCTGCACGTATTCAATGCGCGAGAGGTCGACGATGGGGGTCACCCGGGTTTCGCCGTCATGGGTCGCGGCGACGATGCCCACCGGCAGGCCGGCGGGGAACAGGCCGCCGTGGCCGGAGGTGAAGACCCGCTCACCCACCGTGGGCTCCACCCCGCGGGGAATGTACATCAGCCGCGGCTGGTCCGAATTGTCGCCCGACAGCATGGCGCGCTGACGGGTGGTTTCCAGCACCACCGGGATGCGGGCGTTCAGGTCGGTGACCAACAGGATGCGCGACGACCATTCGCCCACCTGCACCACGCGGCCGATAACACCCTGGCCCGCCATGGCCGCCTGGCCGCGGCGCACACCGTCGCGTTGGCCCGCCATCACCACCAGGGTACGGACGAAGGCGCCGCCGGGGTCGGCGATGACGCGGGCGGTGATGTAGGAGGCGGCGGGGTCGGGCTTGTAGGCCAGCAGGCCGCGTAGCGAGTTGTTCTCGGCCTCCAGCCGCAGCGCCGTCTGCTGCCATTGGCGCAAGCGCTCGTTATCCTGACGCAAGCGCTCGTTCTCGGCATAAAGGGCGGTCAGCTGGCGGCCGGACTCCAGCACGCTGGCCACGGCGCCGGCGGGGCGGGCGATGAAGCCGAGGATGGGGGCGAAGGCGTCGGTGACCCGGGCGCGGGCCGCGTCGATGAAAACCGGATCGGCGCGCGTCATCATCATCAGCCCGATGGCGGCCAGCACCATGAGCAGAAACGAGAATCGCTGCAGCAACGCCCGCATGGGTGCTGCGATCCTGAGCGCGGTGCCACCGCTGCGCGTCTTCACAGGCAGTCCCCGTCTCGCTACCGGGGCCCGGCGTCGCGTCCAGTCAAAACCCGACGCCGCGGTCCCTACCTAACAATACCCTGCCGCCCATGTGGGCGGCCGAAGGCCCGTGGTCAATACATGCTGATCAGCACGTTGCGCAGGGTCTTCATTTCCTCGAGCGCCCGGCCCGTGCCCAACGCCACGCAGGACAGGGGATCGTCGGCGATGGACACCGGCAGCCCCGTGGCGTGACGCAGGACGAAATCCAGGTTGGACAGGAGTGCACCACCGCCAGTCAGCACGATGCCCTTGTCCACGATGTCGGCCGCCAATTCCGGAGCCGTATGCTCCAACGCCACCTTCACCGCTTCAATGATCTGGCTCACGGGTTCCGCCAGGCTCTCGGCGATCTGGCGTTCGCTGATGATCAGTTCCTTGGGAACCCCGTTCATCAGGTCGCGGCCCTTTATCTCCATCACCCGGCCCTCGCCGTCTTCCGGCGGGCAGGCGGACCCGATTTCCTTCTTGATGCGCTCGGCCGAGCCCTCGCCCACCAGAAGGTTATGGTTGCGACGGATGTAGCCGATGATGGCCTCGTCCATCTTGTCACCGCCCACGCGGACGGAGCGGGAATAGACGATACCCCCCAGCGACAGGACGGCCACCTCGGTGGTGCCGCCACCGATGTCCACCACCATACTGCCGGTCGGCTCGGTCACCGGCAGGCCGGCGCCGATGGCGGCGGCCATCGGTTCCTCGATCAGGAAGACGCGGCGGGCGCCGGCGGCCTCCGCCGATTCCTGGATGGCGCGGCGCTCAACGGCGGTCGACCCCGACGGCACGCAGATGATGACCTGCGGGCTGGCGAAGCTGCGACGGTTGTGCACCTTGCGGATGAAATGCTTGATCATCTCCTCCGCAACCTCGAAGTCGGCGATGACACCATCGCGCAACGGACGGATGGCCTGAATGTTGCCTGGCGTACGGCCCAGCATCAGCTTGGCCTCGTCACCGACGGCCAAGACCTGCTTTTTGCCGCGGACGCTCGCGATGGCGACCACAGACGGTTCGTTCAGGACAATACCGCGACCCTTGACGTAGACCAGCGTATTGGCCGTGCCGAGGTCGATCGCCATATCGGCGGAGAAAATGCCAAGCAAGTTCGTGGGACATCGGTTAGTGGGTTGCGGGAAGGTGGCCTGCGTTCAACGCCATCTCCGAGGGCCATGCCCAGGCAAACGACGATCGCACCGCCATACGGGTTGCATAGAACAGAATCGCTAAGCCGCTCAAGCGTAGAAAGGCGCCATCACCCATTTTATCCCCGCATTGCGGAACGCCATGGGCGATAGGGGCGCTTCCAGCGCCCCCCGGCACCTTCCCCGGTCACCCTGGCGCCCGGCGCAACCTTCGGACGCACGCGCGGCACACCCACACCGCGCCGCCACGGACGGATGCCCGGGACTCGGGATTAAGCGGTTAACAGGGCGGCAAGTCAGGCGCTGATGGCTGCCGGCGCCGTCTTCTGCCGCTTCACCAGCAGCTTGTTCAGGGCGTGCAGATAGGCGCGGCAGGTGGCGACCAGGGTGTCGGCGTCGGCCCCCTGCCCGTTCACGGTCTTGCCCCCCTCCTCCAGTCGCACGGTGACCTCGGCCTGGGCATCGGTGCCGGCGGTGACGGCATGCACCTGGTACAGCTGCAACCGGGCGTCATGGGGGAAGACCAGCTTGATGGCGTTGAACACGGCGTCCACCGGGCCGTTGCCGAAGCTGACCACCGGCGCCACGGGCTGGCCGCCCACCGTCACCTCCAGCACCGCGTGCTGCGGCCCGCGCGAGCCCGCGACCACCTGCAGCGAGACGAACTGGATATGGTCGTGCTGGCGGCCCACCTCGTCATCGATCAGGGCGATGATGTCCTCGTCGAAGACGTCCTTCTTGCGGTCGGCCAGGTCCTTGAAGCGGCGGAAGGCCTCGTTCACGGCGTTGTCGCCCATGTCCTCGTAGCCCAGCTCCTTCAGCTTGGCGCGGAACGCGGCGCGGCCGGAATGCTTGCCCATCACCAGGGTGGAGCGGTTCAGGCCCACGGACTCCGGCGTCATGATCTCATAGGTGCCGGCGTGCTTGAGCATGCCGTCCTGGTGGATGCCGGACTCGTGCGCGAAGGCGTTGGCGCCGACGATGGCCTTGTTGGGCTGCACGACGAAGCCGGTGATGGTGGACACCAGGCGCGAGGCGCGGGTGATGGCCTCCGTCCGGATGCCGGTCTTGTAGGGCAGGTAGTCGGCGCGGGTGCGCAGCGCCATGACGATCTCTTCCAGGGCGGCGTTGCCGGCGCGTTCCCCCAGACCGTTGATGGTGCACTCCACCTGGCGGGCGCCGCCGGCGACGCCGGCCAGCGAATTGGCCACGGCCAGGCCCAAATCGTTATGGCAGTGGACGGAGAAGATGGCCTGGTCGCTGTTGGGCGTCTTCTCCCGCACGGCACGGATCAGCGCGCCGTATTCCTCGGGCACGGCATAGCCCACGGTGTCGGGGATGTTGATGGTGGTGGCACCGGCCCTGATGGCCGTTTCCACGCAGCGGCAGAGGAAATCCAGCTCGGTGCGGGAACCGTCCTCCGCCGACCACTCCACGTCCTCCACATGGTTGCGGGCGAGCGAGACGCTGTCCCAGATGGCCTGGACGACGGCGTCCGGTTCCATCTGCAACTTGTATTTCATGTGCAGCGGGCTGGTGGAGATGAAGGTGTGGATGCGCTGCCGCGCCGCGCCCTTCAAGGCCTCGGCCGCCCGTTCGATGTCGTTGCGGTGGGCGCGGCACAGGCCCGCGATGGTGGCGTCGCGCACCACCCGGCCCACCTCCCGCACCGCCTCGAAATCACCGTTGGAGGCGGCGGGGAAACCCGCCTCGATGACGTCCACACCCATTTCCTCCAGCGTCTGGGCAATGCGGATCTTCTCTTCCAGGTTCATGGAGGCGCCGGGCGACTGCTCGCCGTCGCGCAGGGTGGTGTCGAAGATGATGACGCGGTCGGAAGACGGATGGGTCATGGCGAAAAATCCTGCGCTGCCGTCCCGGACGAGGCCGGGGACGGTATGGGACCTGTGAAGGGACCTGGCGTTTCGGCCCGCCGGCCAGCCTGCCGACGGAATCTGACTGATCTACGCCCCGTCGCCGCCCCTGGCAACGGCGAATGGGCGTTTTATTGCCGCAAGGCTGACCCGGACGATGCGAATGCACCGATTATGCTGCGCCCGCGAAATGAAAAAGCCGGCACCCGAAGGCGCCGGCTTTTCCCGCGTCAGAAAGACAGGGACCGCTTAGTTGCGGCTCTTGTCCACCAGCTTGTTGGACGCGATCCAGGGCATCATGGCGCGCAGCTTGCCGCCCACGTCCTCGATCGGGTGCTCGGCCTCGCGGCGGCGGGTGGCCTTGAAGCTGGGCAGGCCGGCCTTGTTCTCCAGCATCCAGTCGCGGGTGAAGCGGCCGGACTGGATGTCGTCCAGCACGCGCTTCATCTCGGCCTTGGTTTCCGACGTGACGATGCGCGGGCCGGTGACGTAATCACCGTACTCGGCAGTGTTGGAGATGGAGTAGCGCATGTTGGCGATGCCGCCCTCGTAGATCAGGTCCACGATCAGCTTCACTTCGTGCAGGCACTCGAAGTAGGCCATCTCCGGGGCGTAGCCCGCCTCGACCAGGGTCTCGAAGCCGGCCTGGATCAGCTTGGTCAGGCCGCCGCACAGCACGGCCTGCTCACCGAACAGGTCGGTCTCGCACTCTTCCTTGAAGGTGGTCTCGATGATGCCCGAACGGCCACCGCCCACGGCGGAGGCGTAGGACAGCGCCACTTCCAGGGCGTTGCCCGAAGCGTTCTGGTGCACGGCCACCAGGCAGGGGACGCCGCCGCCCTTCTGGTATTCGCCGCGCACGGTGTGGCCGGGGCCCTTCGGCGCGATCATGAACACGTCCAGGTCCGGGCGCGGCTCAATCAGGCGGAAGTGCACGTTCAGGCCGTGGCCGAAGGCGATGGCGGCACCCTGGCGCAGGTTGGCGGCCAGCTCGTCGCGGTACAGGTCGGCCTGCAGCTCGTCTGGCGTCAGGATCATGACGACGTCGGCCCACGCGGCCGCCTCCGCCGGGGTGACCACCTTGAAGCCGGCGCCTTCGGCCTTCTTGGTCGTGGCCGAGCCGGGGCGCAGCGCCACCACGATGTCCTTCACCCCGCTGTCGCGCAGGTTCTGGGCATGGGCGTGGCCCTGGCTGCCGTAACCGATGATGGCAACCTTCTTGCCCTTGATCAGGTTAACGTCGGCGTCACGATCATAATAAACGCGCATGGTCTTGGCCTTTTGTTGGTGCGCCCGCCAACCTTTGGGGGCGCGCTCTCTCATGGATGGCGTCTTACCCGTTATCCGGGAAAGGCGGTTGGGAAAAAATGGTTCAGATGCCGCCGGGGCCGCGGGACATGGCGACCACGCCGGTGCGCGACACGCCCACGAGACCCAGTTCGCTCATCAGGCCGATGAAGCGATCCAGTTCCTCCCCCTGTCCCGTCACCTCAAACACGAAGCTGGTGATGGTGGCGTCCACCACCCGGGCCTTGAAGACATCGGCCAGGCGCAGGGCCTCCACCCGCTTCTCGCCCGTGCCGGCCACCTTGACCAGCGCCGTCTCGCGCTCGACGAAGGGGCCTTCCAGGGTCAGGTCGTGCACCCGGTGCACCGGCACCAGGCGGCCCAGCTGCGCCTTGATCTGTTCGATGATCATGGGCGTGCCGCTGGTGACGATGGTGATGCGCGACAGGGTGGCGTCGCGGTCGACCTCCGCCACCGTCAGGCTTTCGATGTTGTAGCCCCGGCCGGAAAACAGGCCGATGACGCGGGCCAGCACGCCCGGCTCATTATCCACCAGGATGGAGATGGTGTGGCGTTCGATGGCGGGGGTCGGGGCCGGGGAGGCGGGACGGACGGTCAAGATGGGCTCCGGTCGATAGAGGCGGTGAAGGCGGCGGCGTGAGGAACGGGGGCGCTTATACCAGCACCATGCCGTCTTCCGGCGTCGCGTTTTCCACCTTTTCGTCCGGACCCAGCAGCATCTCGTTATGCGCCCGGCCGCCGGGGATCATGGGGAAGCAGTTTTCCTTCTGGTCCACGCACATGTCGACGATGACGGGCCGCTTGACGCGGATCATCTCGGCGATGACGTCGTCGACCTCGTCCACCTTGCTGGCGCGCAGGCCCACGCCGCCGAAGGCGTCGGCCAGCTTCACGAAATCGGGCAGCGCCTCGGAATAGCTTTCCGAGTAGCGGCCGCCATGCAGCAGTTCCTGCCACTGGCGGACCATGCCCATGTACTGGTTGTTCAGGATGAAGACCTTGACCGGCAGGCGGTACTGCAGGGCGGTCGACATCTCCTGGATGTTCATCTGGATGCTGGCTTCGCCGGCGATGTCGATGCACAGCGCGTCGGGGTGGGCCACCTGGGCGCCGATGGCGGCCGGGAGGCCGTAGCCCATGGTGCCCAGGCCGCCAGAGGTCATCCAGTGGTTGGGCTTGTCAAAGGGCATGAACTGGGCGGCCCACATCTGGTGCTGGCCGACCTCGGTGGTGATGTAGACGTCGTCGCGACCGGAAATGGCGGCCCGCAGGCGCTCCAGCGCGAACTGCGGCTTGATCACCTTGGAGGTCTTTTCGTACTTCAGGCAGTCGCGCGCCCGCCAGAACTCGATCTGCTCCCACCAGGTCGCCAGCGCCGCCTTGTCGGCCTGCTTGCCGCGCGCCTTCCAGATGCGGATCATGTCTTCCAGCACGTGGGCGGCGTCGCCGACGATGGGCACGTCCACCCGCACGTTCTTGTTGATGCTGGACGGGTCGATATCGACGTGGATCTTGACGGAATTCGGGGAGAATTCCGAAACCTTGCCGGTGACGCGGTCATCAAACCGGGCGCCGATGCAGACCATCAGGTCGCAGCCGTGCATGGCCAGATTGGCCTCGTACGTCCCGTGCATGCCCAGCATGCCCAGCCACTGCCGGTCGGACGCCGGGAAGGCGCCCAGGCCCATCAGGGTGGTGGTGCAGGGATAGCCCGTCATGCGCACGAACTGCGTCAGCAGCTGGCTGGCCACCGGGCCGGCGTTGATGACGCCGCCGCCGACGTAGAAGATGGGCCGCTTGGCCTTGGCCAACAGGTCGACCGCCTCTTCCACCCGGTTCAGGTCCGGCTTCACCTGCGGGCGGTAGCTCTTCGGCATGCTGTCGGCCGGGGTGCGGTAGCTCCCCTCCGCGAACTGCACGTCCTTCGGGATATCGATGACGACGGGACCCGGGCGGCCGTTCTTGGCCACGTAGAAGGCCTCGTGCAGGGTGCGCGCCAGGTTGTTGACGTCCTTCACCAGGTAGTTGTGCTTGGTGCAGGGACGGGTGATGCCCGTGGTGTCGCATTCCTGGAAGGCGTCGTTGCCGATCAGGTGGGTGGCAACCTGGCCCGACAGGCAGACGATGGGGATGCTGTCCATCAGCGCGTCGGCCAGGCCGGTGACGGCGTTGGTGGCACCGGGGCCGCTGGTGACCAGGACAACACCGACCTTGCCGGTGGACCGGGCATAGCCTTCGGCCGCGTGCAGGGCCGCCTGCTCATGCCGCACCAGGATGTGGCGGATGTCGTTCTGCTGGAAAAGCGCGTCGTAGATGGGAAGTACCGCACCGCCCGGATAGCCGAAAATGACCTCTACACCCTGGTCCCGCAACGCCTTCAGGACGATGTCGGCACCGGTCAGACTGGTCTCGTTCGTGGCAGCACTCATTTCCCAAAAATCCTGGTTTCTAGTCGCCCCGTCAGGCCCGCGGATCGGGCCTGCTTGGGAACACCCATAGCCCCCTTCGCAAGCGCGAAGGTCGGGCGGATCGGGACCCTAGACGGAACCGTACCTATGGTCAACCCGTTTTGCGAATTATCGCAAAGATTTCACCCGCAAGACTTTCGATTAATTTCTCATGGCCGGTATGCGTCGTATCGAATCCGGGGTCGACGCGGCGGGCGTCCGGCATCTGGTGGCGGAACCAGGTGGTCTGGCGCTTGGCATAGTTGCGGGTGTGCCGCTGCGCCAGGGCCACCGCCTCGTCCAGGGAAAGCGTGCCGGCAAGATGGGCCGCCAATTCCGGCACGCCCAGGGCCTTCATGGCCGGCAGATCGGGATCCAGGTCCAGCGCCAGCAGGGCCCGCACCTCGTCCAGGGCGCCCTGCCCCACCATGGTGGCGAAGCGGACGTCGCCGTTGGCGTAGAGACGGTCGCGCGGCGGATCGACGACGAGGGTGTGGAACACCAGGTCCGTCGGCGCCGTGGCCGCGGCCTGGCGCTGCCAGTCCCCCAGCGCGCGCCCGGTGCCCACCACCACCTCCCACGCCCGGACCAGGCGCTGGGTATCGCCGGACGCCAGCCGGGCCGCCCCCTCCGGGTCGCGCGCCGCCAGATCCTGGTGGAAGGCGGGGCCGCCGACACGGGCGTGCAGGGCCTTGGCCGCCTCCCGCACCGCCTCATCGATCGCCGGAATGTCGGCGATGCCGCTCATCAACGTGCGCAGGTAGAGCCCGGTGCCCCCCGCCAGGATGGGTAGCCGGTCGCCACAGGCGCGAATTTCCGCCAGCGCCAGGTCGCGCCAATGGGCCGCCGACATGCGCCGCGACGGCGGCACGGTGCTGTAGAGGCGGTGCGGCGCCCGCGCCAGATCGTCCGGGCCCGGCTGGGCGGTCAGCAGCCCCAGGCCCTGGTACACCTGCATGCTGTCGGCATTGATGACGATGCCGCCCAGGCGCACCGCCAGGTCCAACGCCAGGCGCGACTTGCCGGAGGCGGTGGGGCCGCCGATGACCACCACCGATTTGGCTTCATTTGTTACAAGACCGGGGCCCGCAACCGTGCTGATCGCAGGGGCCGGATGCCCCACTGCGTCTTGCCTGTCGCCGCCGCCGCCCGTATCAAGACCAGCGGAAGCCCCCTCAAACCCTTCGGACATGCCATGACCCATGTGGTGACCCTGATCGCCGGCGCCCCCCTCACCCAAGCCGAGGCGGCGCCCGCGACGCTGGAAGATAGCATGGTCCGCGCGGCCCGCGCCGCCCTGCAGGCGCTGGGGGCGGAAACGGCGACGCCCGACTGGCTGTCGCCGGCACGGGCCTGCGACATCGCCTTCACCGGCCTGCACCCCGACCAGGCCCAGGCCGCCTGCGCCCAGGCCCTGCTGGGCCGACCGGTGGACGCCATCACGCAAAGTGTGGCCGGCCGGCGCAAGGCCGTGCTGGTGGCCGACATGGAATCGACCATCATCCATCAGGAAATGCTGGATGAGTTGGGCGCCCTGATCGGCCAGCGCGACGTCATCGCCGAGATCACCCACCGCGCCATGAACGGCGAGATCGACTTCAAGGGCGCGTTGCGCGAACGCGTGGCCCTGCTGGCCGGCATGGACGCCGCCGTGATCGAGGAACTGAAGGGCATCGTCACCCTGATGCCCGGTGCCCGCGCCCTGGTCGCCACCATGCGCAAGCACGGCGCCTACTGCGCCCTGGTGTCGGGCGGCTTCAAGCCCTTCACCGCCCACGTCCGCGACCTGCTGGGTTTTGACGAGGACCAAGCCAACGACCTGATCATCCAGGACGGCAAGCTGACCGGCCAGCCGGTGGAACCCATCCTGGACAAGGACGCCAAGGCCGCGGCGTTGACCCGCATCTGCGCCCAGCAGCGCGTAGCCCTGACCGCCGCCGTCACCGTGGGCGACGGCGCCAACGACCTGCCCATGCTGCTGGCCGCCGGCCTGGGCATCGCCTTCCATGCCAAGCCGGCAGTGGCGGCATCGGCCCGCGCCCGGGTGGACCATGGCGACCTGACGGCCCTGCTGTACGCCCAGGGCTACCGCGAGGCGGAGATCGTGGCCGGCTAAAGTGAAGCGCGATCAGGTGAGAGCTATCTGTGCTGAGAGAGTATTGACCTGACAGTCCCGGCCACACCGGCCCCCGCGGGGGCCGGTGTGGCCATGCCACCTCTGGTGGGGTTTGATGGAGTT
>NZ_JACIIZ010000015.1 GCF_014205765.1 Nitrospirillum iridis
GAAGTCTTCGGCCACCGGCGCCAGCGCCATCAGCTACACCACGTCCTACGACGGCACCAGCGGCTCGGGCAGCAGCTTCACCGTCACCCGCTCCGGCGCCCAGTTCAACAAGACCTCCGCCATGTCCGTCACCGTCCCGGCCAACGCCCAGGCCATCGCCGGCAGCTACGCCGACACCCTGACCGTGACCATCGCCGGCAAGTAAGTCCGCGATCCTCACCCCCGGTTCGAAGAAGGGCGGTCCCCAGGGGCCGCCCTTTTCCGCGTCCGCACCCTGGCGGAACGCATCTCCTAATGCATTGATCTTCCTTGATTCCTGGCGCTTCGCACGATGCGGAACGCAAGGACTGGCGGCCCCGCCCCGGGTGCGGCGCCAGGATCAGCCGACATAAGCGATTATTATCAATCCGTTAACTAAAAGTGCGACTTTGGCGCCCGTCCTGGCACCGCGATTGCTTTTACACCTCCCATCAAAGCAACCGGGCAACAAGCCCAGCCGAACCGATAGGACCTACCCCATGATCCGCCGCATCGCCGCCGTCGCCGCCACCGCCGCCCTGGTTTCCGCCGCCCTGTTCGCCGCAGCCCCCGCCTTCGCCGCCGCCGGCGCCTCGGGCACCGTCCAGCTGAACAGCACCGTCGCCCAGACCTGCACCGTCGCCGTCACCGATGCCGGCGCCACCCTCAACATCCTCTCCGGGTCCACCGCCGTCACCGTCGGCACTGTCGTCGAAACCTGCAACGACGGCGCCGGCTACCAGATCAGCGTCTCCTCCGCCAACGGCGCCACCCTTAAGTCCAGCGCCACAGGCGCCCAGCCCATCAGCTACACCCCCATCTACGACGGCCAGTCCGCCGGCAGCAGCGTCAACGTCGTCCGCTCCTCCGCCCAGTTCAACAAGTCCGCAACCGTCGCCGTCACCGTTCCCGCCAACGCCCAGGCCATCGCCGGCAGCTACACCGACACCCTGACCATCACCATCCAGGGCCGCTGAGCCGGCGCGCGGATTTTCAGCGCCCTCTTCCCCCACGCCCTCTTCCCCCGGGGTGTATTCGTGGCGGGCTCTCGGCTACTCTGGCACCAGCCGCTTGGGTCGGCGGCGGCGGTCCCGATGACGAGCGGGGCGCGCAAGGGGCGGGGCCCAGAGGGGTAGGGGTAGGCGTGACTTTGAACGAACGTGGCGCGCGTCCGGCGCGCAAGGTGACCTCCGCGACCGCGCCGGCTGGTGCGCGACGGGGCGGCGCCAAGGCCAGCGGCGTCACCTCCCGCTTCATCGGCACGACGCTGGTGGGGGTGCTGGCCACCGTCGCCCTGTTGTGGTTCGTTGTCTCTGCCGGTGGCAACTGGCACTTCTATTACAATCCCGAAGGCCTGGTGATCGTGCTGGGTGGCGTGGTCTGCGTGGCCTTGTTGGCGTTTCGCGGTGATGAGATCCGGGCGGCCCTGGGCGCCCTGATGGGCATCGTCCGTGACCGCGACAGCATCCGGGTCGACGTGGCTGAATTGCTGGAGGTCGCGCGCCACCTGCATGAAAAGCGCATCCAGGCGGCGGATGAGCGGGCGCAGCGCGTGGCCCATCCCTTCCTGCGGCTGGGACTGCAGATGGTGGTGGACGCTCAGCCCCTGGAAGACCTGCTGCAGGTCATGAACTGGCGCATCCAGAAGCAGATGGAACTGGAGGCCGGGCAATCGCGCTTTTTCCGCACCCTGGCCACCTTCTCCCCCGCCTTCGGCCTGTTGGGCACGCTGGCCGGCATGGTCGGCATGCTGAAGCATCTGGGGGAGGGCGACATTGGCCTCATCGGCGGCAGCATGGCGGTGGCGATGCTGGCGACCCTCTACGGACTGGTGCTGGCCAACCTGGTGTTCAAGCCCATCGCCATCAAACTGGAACAGCGCACGGGCCGGCGGGTCGCGCTGATGAACGTGTTGCTGGAGGGCGTGGTGCTGACCCACCTGGGCCGATCTCCCACCCTCATCCAGGACAGCCTGGACCACTACCTGCGCGACGCGCGGGAGGAGGATTGGGGTGGCGCCTAGCGACTCGACCAAGGGCCCGCCCGACTTGCCGCCGCCGCCCAAGCCGCGGCACACCGCGCGTGTCTACGCCAGCGGCGCCCCCGTTCCCCCGCCGGGGGCGGCGGCCACCCCGGCACAGCCGACGGCGGCCCAGCCCTTGGGCGCCCCCCCTTCCCGGCCACCCTCCCGTACCCGTCCGGATCGGACGCCTGACCGCCCGTCCGGCACGGCGCCCATCCGCATGCCGGGCGAACCGGCGGAAGAGTCCGAGGAATGGGTCATCAGCTACATGGACATGGTAACCCTGCTGATGATCGTGTTCCTCGGCATGGTCGCCATGCTGGGTATTAACGGCCGGCTTAAGCTGAAGTCCGACAACGCCCAGCCGGGCGCCGGCCGGGTGGCGGTCACCGCCGATGCCGTGGGCGCTCCCGCCCGCGACATGGCGAAGCCCCCCACGGCGGCGTCGGTCTCCAGCCCTGTTTTCCCCCCGGTCCCGCCCTATCCGCCGCAGCGCCCGCCCCAAGACGCCCTGCCCGAGGCCGGGCCGGCGGATGAGCCGACGGCGGAAGCCAGGCGCCTGGCCCGGGATCTGGAGGCGCAGAACCTGCCGCCCGACGTGCAGGTGACGCCCAAGGGGCGCGGCCTATCCATCGAGATCAAGGACCGGGTGCTGTTCGCCTCGGGCCGGGCGGATCTGGGGGAGGAGGGGCAGCGCCTGCTGTCGCGTCTGGTGCCGATGCTGCAATCCTTGAAGGGCATGGTGACGGTGGAGGGCCACACCGACAGCAACGCCATCAGCACCGCGCGCTTTCCCAGCAACTGGGAGCTGTCGGCCTCCCGCGCCGCCGCGGTGGTGCGGATGCTGATCAGCGACGGCGTGCCAGCCAGCCGCCTGCGGGCGGTGGGCTACGCCGATACCCGGCCACACGACCCCGGGGCCGATCCCACCGCGCCCGACCATGACCGCGCCGCCGACCGGCGCGTCACCTTGATCGTCGAGACGCCGTAGGCCGTTTTGGCCTGGGAGGGGACGCCGGCTTTGCCGGCAGGGGAACCTCCCGCCATTGTCCCGGCGCCAGGCCGTCCAGCGTCCAATCGCCCACGGCCCAGCGCACCAGGCGTAGGGTGGGGTGGCCCACCGCCGCCGTCATGCGGCGGACCTGGCGGTTGCGCCCCTCCCGCAGGGTCAGTTCCACCCAGCTGGTGGGAATGGCGGCGCGATAGCGGATGGGCGGGTCGCGGGGCCACAGGCCGGCCGGCTCGGCCATCAGGCGGGCGCCGGCGGGAAGGGTGGGGCCGTCGTTCAGGGCGATACCCCGGCGCAGGGCCGCCAGCGCCGCCTCGTCCGGCACACCCTCGACCTGCGCCCAATAGGTCTTGGGCAGCTTGTGCCGGGGATCGGCGATGCGGTGGATGAACGGACCGTCGTCGCTCAGGATCAGCAGGCCCTCGCTGTCGCGGTCCAGCCGGCCGGCCGGGTAGACGTCCGGCACCGGCACATAGTCCTTTACCGTGGCCCGGCGGTCGCCCCCGTTGGCGCCATCGCTGAACTGCGACAGCACGTCATAGGGCTTGTTGAACAGGATCAGCCGGGACATGGGTGGCGGCCTTCGCGGGATCAGGCCCGTTGGGCCAGGGCATGCACCAGGATGGCGGCGGTGGCGGAGACGTTCAGGGACTGCACCTGACCGCTGCCGCGCAGGGTGACCAGCTGGTTGCAGGCCTGCACCGTGGTGGCGGGCAATCCCACCTCCTCATTGCCCAGGATCAGGGCGGCAGGCTTGGCATCCCGCTCGGACAGTACGGCGGCAGGGTCTGGATGGTCGCCCAGGGCCGTGCCGACGATGCGGTAGGGCCCGCGCAGATGGCGCAGGTTCTGGGCGAAGCGCGCCATCTGGTACAGCGTCACATACTCGAACCCGCCCTCGGCCACGCGGTAGGCGGCTTCCGACGGCAGGGCCTGTTCCGGGTGGTCGGACAGCACCAGGCGGTTGATGCCAAAGAAGGCGCACGTGCGGACGATGGCGCCCAGATTGTGCGGGTTGCCCACTCCATCCAGGATCATCAGCGGTTCGCCCGCCGCCGCCCACTGGGCGGCTTCGGCCATGTCGAGGGGCGGCACCGGGCGGGGCGGGGCCACGGCCACCACGCCGCCATGCAGGGGGGTGCCTGCCACCTTTTCCATCTCATCGGCGGGCAACAGGCGGTAGGGCTTGCGCGCCTGGGCCAGGGCGGCGCAGTAGGCGCCCACCTTTTCCTTCATGCGGTCGTCGAAGAACAGCCGCTCCACCCGGTCGGGATCGCGCGCGAACAAGGCCGCCACCGCTGGCAGGCCCAGGACGCGGAAGGTCTTGCGGCGAGTGCCTTCACCGATGGTGGTATCGGCGGGGACGGCCTTGGACGGCCCTTTGGCGCTGCGGGGGTCCGGCATCCCTGGTCCTCGTGGAGCGATAATGGTGATGGGGCCGCATGAAGCGCGCGGGGCCCCCTATGGTCAACCCGTTTTGTCTCAACCCAGCAGACGGCCCAGCCGCACGCCGTCGCGCTCCAGCAAGTCCTGGAAGGCGTCGCCGGCCAGATACGCTTGCTCCACCTGCCGGCTGGCCACCACCGGGTCCAGTCCCGCCAGCACATCGTCGGCCAAGGCCGGGTGCACCATGATCAGCGCGCCATCCCGGGCGGGCACCAGGAAGCGGGCCATCAGGCCGGGAAAGTCGCGGCCGGGGGCGAAGTCATAGACCCCCCGGAATCCATGGTTGGTGGGAATGCCGCGTCGCGCAGCCGCTGGTGCCAGACCGCGCGCCAGGGTGGCGATGATCAGGGCCTTGGGCCTGTCCACCCCGCGCGCCAGGATGGCGGCCAGCGGCTCGGAACAGTTCCGCACATAGACGCTGCCCCGCGGGTAACGGCGGGCCACCGCGTCCAGCACCAGGCCGCGTACCCCCGGCAGCAGGTGCACATGCTGGTGCCCATCGACATGGGCGGGTGGCCGGCCGGCGTGGGCCTCGAACAGATCCAGCTGCCGGTCGATTTCCGCCTTCAGGTCGGCTTGGGTGGCGGCACCCATCAGTCGACCGGTGAGGGACCGCGCCATCAGCGCGCCGACGCTGCCGAAGCGGCCGTTTGGGGCCAGTGCCGGGCAAGGCCCTGCGGGCGTCTGGTCCGTCAGGGTCAGGTGCAGGCCGACGTCGGCCCGGTCCGCCACCTCCGCCAGCCAGGGCGCGTGCTCCGGCCAGAAGGGGGTGGCGGTCATGCAGCTGGTGCCCGACAGCCGCCCCTGGCGGATCAGGGCGAGGATACCCCGTGAGACACCGGGTGACAGTCCATAGTCGTCCGCGTTCAGGACGATGGTCGCGGTCATGAGGTGCGTCCCTCCGCCAGCAGCGTGGCGATCTCCGGGTTCGTGTCCATGCCGCTGGGCAGGGGGGCGGCCGGGTCGGTCACCCAGGCCAGGATATCCCGCCACACGATTTCGGCGTTGAGATCGCGCAGCATCATATGCCAGGCGGTGGGATAAAAGGCGATGCGCGGGCCGCCCTGGCTCTGGTCTGGTAGCCGGGCCAGGGCCTGGCGCATAGGCTCACGGGGGATCAGCTCCTCATGTTGGCCGTACATCACCAGCGATGGCACGTGGAAGGTGGCGGTGGCGGCCATGGCGGCGTCCATCAGGTCGGTCAGGCCCTTCAGCGCGTCCACCCGTGTCGCCTTCACCACCAGCGGGTCGCGGCCCAGCGCGATCATCATGGGGATGTTGTCCGACGCCTGCACGTGGATCAGGCCGCGTGGCGCCGTCACGGTCAACCAAGGCACGGTCCAGTTGGCCAGCGCCAGGGCCCAGCTCTGGTAAAACGGCATTGTGGCGCGCGACCAGACGGCCGGCGCCGTCAGGATGGCGCCCCGGAAACCCGCCGGCAGGTCATGGCCCGCCAGCGCGGTCAGCAACACGGCCGCCCCCATGCTTTCCCCGGTCAGGAACAGCGGCGTGTCGGGATAGCGGTCGTGCAGGGCCGCCGCCGCGTCCCACATGTCGCGGACCATGACGTCACCGCCGGCCCAGACGCCGGACCTGGGATTGCGGCCGAAGCCGCGCTGGTCATAGGCGTAGGTCGCCACACCGTGCTCCGCCCACCAGCGGCCGGGGGCATCATAGGCGTTGGCGTAGTCGTTGAAGCCGTGCAGCGCCAGGATGACGGCCTTGGGTGGGCCGTCGGCGGGCAGCCAGGACTGGGTGGGCAGTACGGTCCCGTCGCGCGTGGTGATGCCGGCGGCCGTCACTTGCGGCGCCACGACCACCGGCGGGGAAGCGAGGCGCGCCGCCGGCGCGCAAGCGGCCAGCGGCGCCATCAGGCACAACAGCAGCCAGAACAGGGCAGGCGCCGTTCCAGCACGACGGCCCTCAGCGCGGTCCATCGACGGCGGCGGGCGCGCGGGTCAGCTGAAGGAAGATGTCCTCCAGGTCCGACTCCTTGGTGCTGAGGTCGACGATGGTCAGGCCGGCGGCGGCGATGGCGTTCAGCACCTCCCCCACCTTCACCTGGCTGGGCGGGTATTGCACCGTCAGCTGGCGGCCCTTCAGCGTGACCTCGAATCCGGCCAGGGTGGCCGGCACCTCGGTCAGGTCCTGGTCCACCACCGCCACCAGATCCTTGCGGTCCAGGGTGCGCAGCAGGCGGTCGGTGCTATCGCAGGCCACCACCTGGCCGTGATTGACGATGGCGATGCTGTCGCACAGCTCCTGCGCCTCTTCCAGGTAATGGGTCGTCAGCACCACCGTGGTGCCGGCGCGGTTCAGTTCGCGCACATGGGCCCACAACGACTGGCGCAGTTCCACGTCAACGCCGGCGGTGGGTTCGTCCAGCACCAGCACGGGGGGCGTGTGCACCATGGCCTTGGCCACCATCAGGCGGCGGCGCATGCCGCCCGACAGGGTGCGGGCATAGGCGTTGGCCTTGTCCTTCAGGCCCACCGCCTCCAGCAGCCGCTCGGTCTGCCGTTCGCGCTTGGGCACACCGTAGAGGCCGGCCTGAAGGTCCAGCAGTTCCCGCGGCGTGAAGAACGGGTCCATGTTCAGTTCCTGGGGCACCACGCCGATGGCGGCGCGGGCGGCCCGGGGATCCTGGTCGATGTCGATGCCCCAGATCTTGGCCGTGCCGCCGCTCTTGGTCACCAGGCCCGCCAGGATGTTGATCATGGTGGATTTGCCGGCGCCGTTGGGGCCCAGCAGGCCGTAGACCGATCCGCGCGGGATGGCCAGGTCGATGCCCTTCAACGCCAGCTTGGCTGGCGCCTTGCCGGACGCCTTGTAGGTCTTGGTCAGGCCACGCAGTTCGATCGCCAGGCTGGGCTGGGTGTCGGCGGGCGGGGCGGTATGGGTATCGGGCGCGCGCGTGTCGGGCATGGGGTCGGGACGGTCCATGAAGACGGGGCCGAAATGGCGGTCGCGGAATGGTTGTCCGCCGGCAGGTCCTATGGCGTACACCCCCGGCTCCTTCATGGTCAACCACGGCCGTCACACCCCCCTGGGGCGTGCACGCCCGTGGCATGGGTGTTCGGGCCACCACCGCGCCACGCGCGGGAACTTATGCGGATGGCCGTACACAGGCGGTTGATCCGGCGACGCGCTTGGCTATGATCCGGGCGTCGGCGGGACGGTCGTTCCGCTCAGGACCTTTATGATGGGAAGCCAAGGCCATGCAGCCGATTGAGACGATCTATGTCGACACCCCGTCCGTCGGGTGCGATGGCGGGGGTGGTGCACTGGGCCATCCGCTGGTCTATCTGACCATGGAAAAGGAAGGCAAGATCGACTGCCCCTATTGCGGCCGTCATTACATCCTGTCCGAGGCCGGCAAGGCCGCGGCCGGCCACGGCCATTGACAGCGCAAGCCGCCCACGGCCGCTAACGCCGTGGGCCCCGGCTTCCCGCGCGGACGTGGCTAGTGCCGAGTCCGGCCCGCGCGGGGACCCTATTCTTCCGCGTGGATAGCGGCGCGCGACTCGTCGCGATATACCAGGATCGGTATGTTAATTGGCCCCCGGCCGCAACGGATTGGGGTCGGTACCGTCAGCTGCAGCCTGTGATCGATGGCCCCCCTTCCGCCCAGCCCCACTCCCACCCCCGCCCGGCTGCCGCTGGCCAAGCTACCCTTCGTCGGGCTGCGGCGTGACGGCGCCTTGGGCTATTGGGTGATGCCTGCGGATGGGGATGTCGCCATCGGCCCGGCCGCCGTGGGGTTGGGGCGCACCTATGCCGCCTGGTTCCTGTTGTATGCCGAGATCAACGGCCTGTCCGCCGCCCGTTCTCTGCTGGACAGCATTGAGCGGGAAATGCCCTCGCGCTATCCCGCCGTCGACCGCGCCTTCCTCCGGGAAATCGCCAGCCACGGATTCGTGCAAAGCGCGGCGTGAGTACGGCTGAAATTTTCTTGCCCAGGTTGCCTCCGGCCCCGTCGACGGCTACCGTTGTCCATGATAACCATCTGTGAACGTATGGCGTGGTAACCAGGGCACGGACTGGTTTGGTCCCGATGTTCGGCAATTTGCGAAAATTGTCGATAATGCTAGACTCGATTGAAACGCCGAAAGGATCGCAGCGGTCGTGCTTGAGGAATTCAGCATCAGCCTGTTCGTGATCGCGCTGCTGGGCGCCGCCTGCATGGTGGCCATGGTGCTGTTCCGTCAGACGCTGCTCTATGCCACCCGCAACGCGGTGGCGGAGATGGAAGGCCGCGTGACCCGGACGCGCGCGTCGTATGACGAGGCGCTGAAGGCGCATGAGCAGAACCAAGTCCGGGCCCGCGACCTGGAGGAGGAGCGGCGGATGATCCAGAACCAGCTAGCGGAAGCCCAGCGGCGGTTGCTGTCGGCCCAGACGGACAATTTCGAACTGATCCATGAGGTGGGTGAGCCCGCCACCGGCCGCCGCCTCTATGTCGGCAGCCTGAGCCTGGGGCCCACCCTGACCGTGAACCAGACGGCCACCACCCACAGTCACCTGCGTGGCTGCCCCCATCTGGTGGAGGTGTGGGCGGAAAACCAGTCGGAGGCCTTGCGTCTGGCCCGCCAGGCATTCCCGGAAACGGCGGGTTTCACCTTGCCGATGGTGCAGGCGCAGGACGCGCCCGTCCAGCAGCTGGTGGCCTCCTGATGTCGGGCGCGCTGCTGGCCAACATCGGCCTGATCGTTCTGCTGTTCTATTCCTTGATCCAGTTCACGCTGACGGCCCGCGCCATCGAGGATGACCGCCGGCTGCGCGAACGCCGCCTGGGGCGGTTGGAAGAGGAACTGGGCCACGTCACCGCCGCGGCCAACGACGCCAAGGCCACCGCCGAGGGCAGCGCCCGGGAAGTGGCGACCCTGGAGGAGGCGCTTGCCGTGCTGCGCACGACCCGGGCGGAGGCCGAGGCCAAGCTGCGCGAGCTGCAATCTGCCCCCCGCCGCCGCATCACCGTGCCGGACAAGGCCGTGCTGGTGCATGGCCGGCTGTGGGAAGTGACGGTGGGCCAGGCGGGAACCGAGGGCGATGTCGCCACCCGTCCTTACCTGTTCGGCGCCACCACCGACCGTGACGCCCGTTTTCGCGCGGAACAGCGCTTTCCCACCGGCCTGGGCTTCCGCGTCCAGAAGGTGGAGCGCTTCAGGCGGGGCTGACGTCCGATGAGCCTGCCCCCCGATTCGACGCCGGAGGATGATGCCGCCGCTTTCGTGATTCCCGCCACCGTGCCGCCGTTCTTCGGCCGGCCGGGGATGGAGCGGGCCTTGCTGCTGGCGCGCGGCGTGCGGCGCATGCTGGTCCATCGCGGCATGCGATCGATGCTGGAGGTGCCGCTGGCCAACAACCGCCGCGCCGACATCCTGGCCCTGGCCGGCGACGGCACCGTCACCATCGTGGAGATCAAAAGCTCCGTCGCCGATTTTCGCGCCGACCACAAATGGGGCGACTACCTGGAATTCTGCGACCGGTTCTACTTCGCCGTGGGCGAGGATTTCCCCCAGGAATTGATCCCCGAGGAATGCGGGCTGATCGTGGCGGACGGCTATGGTGCTGAAATCCTGCGCGAGGGGCCCGAGGTCAAGCTGAACGCCGCCCGCCGCCGGACCCTGCTGCTGCGCGTCGCCATGCAGGCCTTCCAGCGCCTGCACCAGGTGGAAGACCCCCGGCCGACGGCGCTGTAGCGTCGGGCCTTCATAAAAGTCGGGCCTTCATGAAAAAGGCCGGCCAGGTCGCCCCGGCCGGCCTTTCCCCATAGTCCGAGTCCGGGGGTCAGCCCCGGTTCATGCGGCTGTCCACCAGGTCGGTGACCACGGTGGGGTCGGCCAGGGTGGAGGTGTCGCCCAGGGCCTCATGCTCGTTGGCGGCGATCTTGCGCAGGATGCGGCGCATGATCTTGCCGGAGCGGGTCTTGGGCAGGCCGGGCGCCCACTGGATCAGGTCGGGCGTGGCGATGGGGCCGATCTCCTTGCGCACCCAGGCCACCAGTTCCTTGCGCAATTCCTCCGTCGGGCTTTCCCCGGCGTTCAGGGTGACGTAGGCGTAGATGCCCTGGCCCTTGATGTCGTGCGGATAGCCCACGACGGCGGCCTCGGCCACCTTGGGGTGGGCCACCAGCGCGCTTTCCACCTCGGCCGTGCCCAGGCGATGGCCGGAGACGTTGATGACGTCATCGACCCGCCCGGTGATCCAGTAATAGCCGTCCTCGTCCCGGCGGCAGCCGTCGCCGGTGAAGTACTTGCCGGTGAAGGTGGAGAAGTAGGTCTGCTTGAAGCGCTCATGGTCGCCGAACACGGTGCGCATCTGGCCCGGCCAGCTGTCGGCGATGCAGAGGTTGCCTTCGGTGGCGCCTTCCAGCAGGTGGCCTTCGTTATCGACGATGACCGGCTTCACCCCGAAGAAGGGGCGGGTGGCGGATCCCGGCTTGGTGGCGGTGGCGCCCGGCAGGGGCGTGATCAGGATGCCGCCCGTCTCTGTCTGCCACCAGGTGTCGACGATGGGGCAGCGGCCATCGCCCACGACCGAGTGGTACCACAGCCAGGCCTCGGGGTTGATGGGCTCCCCCACCGATCCCAGCAGGCGCAGGCTCTTGCGGCTGTGGCGCTTCACCGGCCCCTCGCCCTCGCGCATCAGCGCGCGGATGGCGGTGGGGGCGGTGTAGAAGATGTTGACCTTGTGCTTGTCGATGACTTCCCAGAAGCGGCCACTGTCCGGATAGTTGGGCACGCCCTCGAACATCAGGGTCACGGCGCCGTTGGCCAGGGGCCCGTACAGGATATAGCTATGGCCCGTGACCCAGCCCACGTCGGCCGTGCACCAGTAGACGTCGCCCTCGTGATAATCGAAGACGTACTGGTGGGTCATGCTGGCATAGACCAGATAGCCGCCGGTGGTGTGCAGGACACCCTTGGGCTTGCCGGTCGATCCCGAGGTGTAGAGGATGAACAGCGGGTCTTCGGCGTCCATCGGCTCCGGCGGGCAGTCGTTTGACGCCGCGGCGACCGCGTCGTGGTACCAGATGTCGCGGCCCTCGACCCAGCCGACGGCCCCGCCGGTGCGGCGCACGACGATGACCGTGTCAACGGTCGGGCAGGACTTCAGCGCCTGGTCGGCGTTGACCTTCAGGCCCACCTTGCGGCCGCCGCGCAACCCCTCGTCGGCGGTGATGACCACGGTGCTGCCGCAGTCCTGTACCCGGTCCTTCAGGCTATCGGGGGAGAAGCCGCCGAAGACCACGGAATGGACGGCGCCGATGCGGGCGCAGGCCAGCATGGCGTAGGCCGCCTCCGGAATCATGGGCAGGTAGATGGTGACCCGGTCGCCCTTCTTCACGCCGCGGGCCTTCAGCACGTTGGCCAGGCGGGTGACGTTCTCATACAGCTCGGAATAGGTGATGTGCTTGTGTTCGGACGGGCTGTCGCCTTCCCACAGGATGGCCGTCTGGTCGGCGCGCGCGGGCAGGTGGCGGTCCACGCAATTGGCGCAGGCGTTCAGCACGCCGTCCTCATACCAGCGGATGGAGACATCGCCGGTGAAGCTGGTGTTCTTCACCTTGGAGTAGGGCTTGATCCAGTCCAGCCGGCGGCCATGCTCGCCCCAGAACCCGTCCGGATCGCTGACCGATTGGTCGTACATCTGCTGGTATTTGGTCGCATCGACCCAGGCGTCTGCCGCCACCGCGTCGGGAACGGGGAACAGGGTGTTGTTGCTCATCGGACCTTGGTTTCCTTCCCTGATGTGTTGTCGCCGGCCGGGGCTACAAGAGCCGGGGCTGCGGGGGACCGGGTGTCCCATGTCCCGCAACCGCCACCCGTGTCCGGCCTGGCCCCTCCGCTCCGGGGGTGCCCTGGCCGTCCTGGCCTGTTACAGGCCAACCGGGTCTGGCGCAGCGATCGCCATCGCTTGCCAGGCCGAGTATCCCTCGTGGCCCCGCTTTCCACAAGCGTGGGCCCGCGCCAGCCGGTGGCAAACTCACGGCAATCCACGGGCTTGCCCCCATTCCGGCGCGTGGACCATGGAACGCCTCCCTGCCATCGCCCGCCATGATATGGATCACCCCGGCAACCGTTCAGGATGACGCGGAAGGGGCACATTTTTGCGTGCCACCCCCATTGGCGCTGCTGTCCCTGTGTTCATCCTGTGTTATTAGTAGTGCTCGCATTTACCATCACGCGGGGCAGCGGCCGTCAGGCGCTGACAGGAAGGCCCATGAACACGGGTGCTGGGGATACCGGTGCTGGACAGGACGCCACGGACCTGATCGGCCGTTTGAGCCAGATCAGCAGCCGTACCAGCCTGATGGCCATCGACAGCGTGCTGCGGGCGCTGGCCCATCCGGCCGTGACCCGGTCGACGTCCGGCCTGGCGACGGCCGAGGGGGGGGCGTCCGCCGCCATGGCCGGCGACGCGCCCTCTGCGGCGTTGGCCACCCCGACGGTCGCGGATGTGGCGCGCGAGGTGGGCGTGATCGCCCGGCGTATGGTCACGACGACCGAGGACTTCGCCGCCACCATGAAGGCCCGGTCGGCTTAACTATCATTGTCCCCTCAGGCGCCGGGCGCTGGCATCCGCCGGCTTGGCTTATCCTCGATTTCCAGTCCGCTCCGCTTCCCAGAAATCTCTGGCGCCCGCGGTTGCGGGCCAGGGATTGTGTGCCTGCGGAGTAGGGCTATTCGTCCAGATACACGGCACCGTCGGTGACGCGTATCAGCAGGGCCGACAGGCTGCGGCCGGCGCAGGGGCCGCGCAGGCAAAAGCCGTCTTCCACCCGGAACAACGCGCCGTGGGTGGCGCATTGCAGATGCAGGCCATCGGCGCTCATGAAGCGGTCCGGCGTCCAGTCCAGCGTGGTGCCGACGTGGGGACAGCGGTTGCGGTAGGCGTAGGCGGCATCGCCCCGCCGGGCGACCAGGATGTCCTCCCGCGCTGCGCCGCCGCCCCAGCTGATCCCCTTCGCCTGGCCGTCGGGAATGTCATCCAGGCGGCACAGGGGAGAGGGGGCGGGGGCTGCGGCGACTTCAGGCATCGACGCCCATGCGTTGGCAGGCGCCCTTCCACTCCTCATCGGTGATGGGGCAGACGGACAGGCGCGACTGGCGCACCAGGGCCATGGTGGACAGCTCCGGGTCGGCCTTGATGTCCTTCAGCGTCAGCGGCGTCTTCACTGGCGCCACCGGCTTCAGGTCCACCATGACGAAGCGGCCGCTTTCATCCGACGGGTCGGGATAGGCCTCGCGCACCACCTCGGCGATGCCGACGATCTCCAGCCCCTCGTTGGAATGATAGAAGAAGGCGCGGTCGCCCACCTTCATGGCCTTCAGGTTGTTGGCCGCCTGGTAGTTGCGCACCCCGTCCCAATGGGTGCGGCCGTCCGCCACGAACTTGTCCCAGGAATATTTGAACGGTTCCGACTTCACCAGCCAGTAGGGCATTTTTAGTTCCTTGGTTCCCTCAAGCGCCGGCGGCGCATCCGCGCCGTGGCCATCCTCGATTTCCCGTCCGCTCCGCTCCCCGGAAATCTCCGGCGGCCGCACTCGCGGCCCAAGAAAACCCCGGGGTAGGGGGGCGCGGCGGTTCAGGCCTTGGGATAGACGACGCGGAAGGGCTTGATCGTTACGGATTCGAAAAGACCAGCTTGGGCATAAGGGTCGGCATCTGCGAAGGCCTGGGTGGCGGCCTCGTCGGGGAATTCCACGACCAGCAGGCTGCCCGTGGGCTTGCCCTCGGCATCCAGCAGGGGGCCGGCCACGACGATGTGGTCCACCTGGCTGTCCAGATATTCCAGATGGCGCGGGCGGGTGGCCAGACGCAGATCCAGGTGGCCGGGCTTGTCGGCGCAGGTGATGGCGAAGTGCATGGGGAAAGGCTCTCCGTTGGAAAGGGTCAGGCGCCCTCGGTCTTGAGGGGGCGGGACAACAGGGATTGGATGGTGGCGTTGACGTCGGCGCCATGGTTCAGGATGGCGTCCACCGCCTGGCAGATGGGCATGTCCACGCCCTGGCGGGCGGCCAGGCGCACCACCGCCTCGGCGGTGTAGACGCCCTCGGCGACGGAATTGCGGCCGGCCAGGATGTCGGCCAGGGGCTGGCCCTGGCCCAGGGCGTGGCCCAGCGACATGTTGCGCGACTGCAGGCTGCCGCAGGTCAGCGTCAAGTCGCCCAGGCCGGACAGGCCCATGAAGGTCTCCGCCCGGGCGCCCAGCGACTGGCCCAGGCGGGCGATCTCCGCCAGGCCGCGGGTGATCAGGGCCGCGCGGGCGTTGTCGCCCAGGGCGCGGCCGGCGACGATGCCGCAGGCGATGGCCAGCACGTTCTTCACCGCCCCGCCGATCTCTGCCCCCACCAGATCATCGCTGGCATAGGGGCGGAAGGTCAGGCTGCCCAGCGCCTGGGCCAGGCGCTGGCTGATATCGGCATCGCGGCAGGCCAGGGTGACGGCGGTGGGCAGCCCGCGCGCCACCTCCGCCGCGAAGGTGGGGCCGGACAGCACGGCCAGCGGCGTGTCGGGCAGTTCCATGGCGGCCACCTCGGTCATCAGGCCGCCGCTGGCGATCTCAATGCCCTTGGCGCACAGCACGACGGGCGTGCCGGCGGCCAGCAGGGGCTTCAGCCTCGCCGTGGTGGCGCGGATGTGCTGCGCCGGCGTGACCAGCAGCACGGCGTCGGCCGCCGCCGCTTCGGCCAAATCGCCGGTGGCGCGGATGGCGGGGTCCAGGGCCACGCCCGCCAGGAAGGGGGTGTTCTCATGGCTGCCATTGATGGCGGCCACCACTTCGGGCTCGCGCGCCCACAGGGTCACGTCGCGCCCGGCCCGCCGGGCGGCCATGGCCAGCGCCGTGCCCCAGGCGCCCGCGCCGATGACACCGATCCGCCGCATTGCCGTTCCCCTCGCCGTTTGCCCATACCCGTCACCAAGGCTTTGGCTTACCCCGGATGCCCTGCGGTCCGCAACGGTCCGGTGGCGGCGGGCGGGGGGCGATGGTACGGTGGCGGCAAGCCGTCGGGCCTGTGACCGGCGGAAGAACAGGGACATGCTTTCAGAATAAGGGGATGCCGAAATGGCTGTTGGTTTCTCGATGACGGCGGGTCGCCGTACCCGTCGCGCTGTCCATGCCTTTGCCCTGCTGGCCGGCTGCGCGCTGGCCCCTCTCGCCGCCCAGGCGCAGGACGCGGCACCGGCGGCCAAGCCCGTGGTGCTGCACTGCCCGGCCCTGCTGGATTCCGTGGCCGGCAAGATGCTGGGCCAGAGCAGCGTGGTCGTCCAGGGTGACCGCGTGACCGAGGTGGCCGCCGGCTACGTCACCCGGCCGGATGCCGAGGTGGTGGAACTGGCGGCGGGCGACACCTGCCTGCCCGGCCTGATCGATGCGCATGTCCACATCAGCATGGAATTCACGCCCACCATCTATAGCGACATGCTGCATTTCAACCAGGCGGACTGGGTGGTGCGCAGCACGGTGTGGGCCAAGCGCACCCTGCTGGGTGGCTTCACCACCGTGCGCAACCTGGGCGACAGCCATTATGAGACGGTGGCCCTGCGCGACCAGATCAACAAGGGCTGGGTCCCTGGCCCCCGCATCCTGTCGGCCGGCCCGGCCATCGGTTCCACCGGCGGCCACGCCGATGACGGCGACGGCCTGCGCATGGACCTGCAGCCCGATGTCGGTCCCCATGACAGCATCATCAACGGCCCGTCCGACGCCTGGAAGGCGGTGCGCGAGCACTACAAGCAGAACGTCGACACCATCAAGATCATGACCACGGGCGGTGTGCTGGATCTGTCGGGCAGCGTCGACAACTCCCAACTGACGGAGGAGGAGACCAAGGCCCTGGTCACGGCGGCCCATGAGTACGGCTACATCGTCGGTGTCCACGCCCATGGGGCGGAGGGCATCCGCCGCGCCGTCGTCGCTGGTGCCGACAGCATCGAGCACGGCACCTTCATGGACGCCCAGGACATGAAGCTGATGAAGGAGCACGGCACCTATTACGTGCCGACGATCTATACCGGCACCTATGTGACGGAAAAGGCCAAGGCCAACCCTCACGCCTATCCGCCGGCGGTGCAGGCCAAGGCCCTGATGGTGGGGCCGCAGTTGTTGAAGACGGTGGGCGACGCCTACAAGGCGGGCGTGAAGTTCGCCTACGGCACCGACGCCGGCGTCTTCCCCCATGGCGACAACTGGAAGGACTTCCCGCTGCTGGTCCAGGTGGGCATGCCGGCGATGTACGCGCTGCAGATGGCCACCATCAACGCCGCCACCCTGCTGAAGAAGGACAAGGACCTCGGCAGCGTCGCCGCCGGCAAGTACGCCGACATCGTCGCCGTGTCCGGCAACCCGCTGACCGACATCACCGTCATGGGCAAGGTCGATTTCGTGATGAAGGGCGGCATCGTCTTCAAGAAGGGCGGGGCCGAGCAGGTGTTCACCAGCACGGCGCATTGAGGGGGATGGCCCCTGGTTGGGGAGGGCTGGGGGCCATCAGCCTAAAGGCGGGATATCGAAGGCACGGAATTGTTCCCGTTACGGGAACACACATGTTGTTCCCGCCGCGGGAACGGGCTATGGTTGGATCATGCAAGTCATAGCCCTGCGCACGCTTCGCCAGTTTTGGGAAAGGCATCCCCGGGCGGAGGCTCCTGTCCGGGGATGGTATGCCATGGCTACCAAGGCCGAGTGGGCCGGCCCCGCCGACATCAAGGCGCAGTTCGGTTCGATCGTGGACTTCGTGGGTGATAATCGAGTGATCTTTGATCTCGGTGGCAACAAATTCCGCCTGATCGTCCATGTGTCCTACACGTTCAGGCGCGTTCTGGTGAAGTTCATCGGAACCCACGCCGAATACGACAAGATTGATGCGGAGACCGTATGATGAAAATCCGCCCCCTGCGTTCCGAAGCGGACTATGAAAAGGCGCTGGCCGAGATTGAGCGCTTTTTTGAAAATGAACCGGCCCCGGGTACGGCGGAGGCTGACGATTTTGATTTGCTCGCCTTGGTCATCGCCGATTATGAGGCGAAACATTGGCCTATCGAGGCTCCCGATCCGGTCGATGCCATCAGGTTCCAGATGGAGACACGGGGCTACAGCCAGCGCGACCTGTCCGTTCTTTTAGGGTCGCGATCGCGGGCATCGGAAATCCTCTCCCGCAAACGGTCTCTGACCATGGAAATGGCCTGGAAACTGAATCGGGAATGGGGGATCCCGGCGGAATGCCTGATCCGGCCCAGCGGCCATGCGGGTTGACGCCCGCCGTTAAGCCTTAACCCCCGCGAACTTCATCGGCTTGGCGTTGGGGTCCAGGGGCCAGCGGGGGCGGGGGGCGAAGTCCAGGCTGTCGGTCTGGCCCAGGCGGAAACGCTCCAGTCCGGCCCAGGCGATCATGGCGGCGTTGTCGGTGCAGAGCGCCAGGGGCGGGGCGGTGAAGGTCAGGCCGCGCTTGGCCGCCAACGTGGCCAACTGCGCGCGCAAATATTTGTTGGCGGCCACGCCACCTGCCACCACCAGGTGCTTGCCCCCACCGTGTTTATCGGCCGGATGCCGGCCCTTGAACGCCTTGATGGCGCGGTCGCAGCGGTCCAGCAGCGACTGGGCCACCGCATGGTGGAAGGCGGCGGCGAGATCGGCCACGTCGGCATCGCTGGGCGTGCCCAACTGTTCCACATGCCGACGCACGGCGGTCTTGAGGCCGGAGAAGGAGAAGTCGCAGTCCGGCCGCCCCTTCATCGGCGCCGGCAGGTCGAACCGCCCGGGGTTGGTGGCGCGCTCGGCCGCCCTTTCCAGCAAGGGGCCGCCGGGATAGCCCAGGCCCAGCAGCTTGGCGGTCTTGTCGAAGGCCTCCCCCACCGCGTCGTCGATGGTGGTGCCCAGGCGGCGGTACCTCCCCACACCCTCCACCTCCAGCAACTGGCAATGCCCGCCCGACACCAGCAGCAGCAGGTAGGGGAAGGGCACGTCGTCGGTCAGGCGCGCCGTCAGGGCGTGGCCTTCCAGATGGTTCACGGCGATGAAGGGCAGCCCACGGGCCGCCGCCATGGCCTTGGCGGTCATCACGCCGACGATGACGCCGCCGATCAGGCCGGGCCCGCCGGTGGCGGCGATGGCGTCGACCTGGCCCAAATCCAGTTGCGCATCGTCCAGCGCCTGGCGGATCAGGCCGTCCAGGTAATGCAGGTGGGCGCGGGCCGCCACCTCCGGCACGACGCCGCCATAGGGGCGGTGTTCGTCCAGTTGCGACAGCACGACGTTGGCGCGGATGGTCCGCGCGTCATCGACGATGGCGCAGGCGGTCTCATCACAGCTGGTCTCGATACCCAGGACGATCATCACTCGGAACCTCTGGCCCGGCGCCTGGCGGCGGGTGCGGCCGGCCGGGGCCTAATCCATATCAAATCGGCATGATTTGCGTCGTTGTCACCGACCCGGGACTTTCCCGCAACCGCAAAGGGCGATAGACAGGCAGTCATGACGACAGCGACGCCCCTCCATACCCCCCGTGCTCCCCTGCGTATTGGCACCAGGGGCAGCCCCTTGGCCCTGGCCCAGGCGCACGAGACGCGCGACCGGCTGGGGGCGGCCCATCCCCATCTGGCCGAACCCGGGGCCATCGAGATCGTCGTCATCAAGACGACGGGCGACCGCATCCTGGACCGTACCCTGGCGGAGGCCGGCGGCAAGGGCCTGTTCACCAAGGAGATCGAGGACGCGCTGATCGCGGGGGAGATCGACCTGGCCGTCCATTCCATGAAGGACGTGCCCACCGCGCTGCCTGACGGCCTGGGCATCACCTGCCTGCTGCCGCGGGAGGATCCGCGCGACGCCTGGTTCAGCCGCAGCGGCGCCGATCTGATGGATCTGCCGGCTGATGCCGTGGTCGGTACCGCCAGCCTGCGTCGGCAGGCGCAGATTCTGGCCCGCCGCCCGGATCTGAAGGTCGTGCCGCTGCGGGGCAATGTCCAGACCCGGATGCGCAAATTGGCGGAAGGGGAGGTCGACGCGACCCTTCTGGCCCTGGCCGGCCTGCGCCGCCTGGCCTTGGCCGACCGGGTGACGGCGGTGCTGGAGCCCGAGGTGATGCTGCCGGCGGTGGCCCAGGGCGCCATCGGCATCGAAACACGGTTGGATGACGCCGTGACCAACGCCTTGCTGGCGCCGCTGAATTGCGCCGAGACGGCCCTGCGGGTGACGGCGGAGCGCGGCGTGTTGACGGCGCTGGACGGGTCCTGCCGCACCCCTATCGCAGCGCTCGCCCGCGTGCTGCCGGACGGCGGGATGGAGCTGGAGGCCATGGCCCTCAGCCCTGACGGCCGCACCATCGTCACCACCCGCCGCCGCTTCCCGGCGGCGGAGGCGCTGACCGCCGGGCTGGACGCGGGACAGGAACTGAAGAGCCGCCTGCCCGCCGGCATCTTCACCGTCGCTTGAGGCGGGAGGCGGGCGGCACCCATGGCCACCGTCCTCGTCACCCGCCCCCAGCCGGAGGCCGACCGCACGGCGGCGGCCGTGGCGGCGTTGGGCCATGATGTCCTGATCGATCCGCTGATGACGGTCGAGTACCTGGACGAGGCCCTGCCGCCGCCGGCGACGGTGCGGGCCTACCTCGTCACCAGCGTCAATGGTGTACGGGCCCTGGCGCGGCTGGGCGCCGACCGTACGCGTCCCACGTACGCGGTGGGCGATCGCACGGCCGCCGCCGCCGCCGCTGCCGGCTTTGGCGCGGTGCGTTCCGCCGCCGGCGACGCCGCCGACCTGGTGCGCCTGGTGGCGGCCGAGGTCGGGCCCGAGGATGGCCTGCTGCTGCACGCCGCCGGGGAAGAGGTGGCGGGCGACCCGGCCGCCGCGCTGGTGGCCCAGGGCTTCGCCGCCCGGCGCCTGGCGCTTTACCGCACGGTGGCGGCTGGTGCCCTGCTGCCGGGGGTGCGCGACGCCCTGGCGGCGGGGGGCATCAGCCATGTGCTGCTTTTTTCTCCCCGATCCGCGCGTACGTTTGTTAACCTTGCGGTACAGGGCGGCGCCGATCTGGCCGCCGTTTCAGCCCTGTGCCTCAGCCCGGCGGTGGCGGGTGCCTTGGAACAGGAGGCCCGTTCGCCGCCCCAGCCGATGTTCCGCCACGTGGCCGTGGCCGCCCGCCCCAACCAGGCGGCCCTCCTGGACCTGCTGGGACTTGAGCCTGGCGCCTGACGGGGCGGCATATTGAGATCGATAGGGAAGGATCGCCGTATGAGCGGTGAAGCATCGGACGCGACGTCCCCCGCCGTGGGTGTGGGCGCCAACCCCCTGGTGGACGCCATCGTCGAACGCTTCGGCGGCATCCGGCCCATGGCGGCCAAGCTGGGCATTCCCGTGACCACGGTCCAGGGCTGGAAGAAGCGCGGACACATCCCGCCCAACCGCCGCGTCGATCTGGAGGCCGCCGCCGCCCGCCTGGGCATCCCCCTGGCGTCGGCGGAACTGGACGCGGTGATGGGCGCGCCTGAGCCCTCGGCGCCCGCGCCGGTCCCCACGGCCGTCATCGCGCTGCCCGGCCCCGACCTGGCACCGCCCTCTGAGCCGCGGCCCACCGCCGATCGCCCCTTCCTGGGCGCGGACGCCGCCAAAACGGAACCGGCCCAAACGGCATCAGCCAAGACCGAACCGCGAGAGGCGGCCCCGCCCCGGATGGAGTTGCCCAAGATGGAACCGATGGGTGCGCCACGGCTGGAGATTCCGCGCCCGGACGCGGCCAGGACAAGCGCGGCGGGTCCTGATCCCGTCCGTCGCGAGCCCCCGCGGCCTACCCCGCGGCCGGCCCGGGGTGGGGCCGTGTCGGCCCTGGCCCTGCTGGTGTCCCTGGTGGCGGTGGCGGCCGGCGGCTACAGCCTATGGCGTGGCGGCGCCCTGGATCCCGTGCTGACCCGGGCTGGTCTGGCGCCCGCCAACCCCGCACTGGGGCCGTCCGTTCAGTCGGTGGAGCAGGTGGGGACGCAGGCGACGCTGGCGGAAATGGCCCGCCGCCTGACCATGGCCGCCCAGCACCAGCAGGCGCTGGAGCAGGAAGTGGCCGACCTGAAGGCCAAGCTGGCGGCACTGCCCGCCCCCACGGCCGCCCCCACGGCGGACGGCGCGCTGGCGGCGCCCGACCCCGCCCTGGCCACCCGGCTGGAGCAGATGACCGACCAGTTCAACCGCCTGACCGAACGCCAGCGGGCGCTGGAACAGGCGTTGGCGCAGTCGGCGCAGCAGCGGGAGGAGCTGACCGGCCGGCTGGCGGCGCAGACCGCGTCGGCTGGGCGCGGCCAGGCCCTGCTGGTGGCGACCAACCAGTTGCAGGCGGCCTTGCTGTCGGGCCAGCCCTATGGGGTGGAGCTGTCGGCCGTGCGTGGCCTGGCGCCGGAGGATGGTGCGCTCGGCCAAGCCTTGGACCGGCTGGCGCAAAGCCAGGCCACAGGCCTGATCGGGCCCGTGGCGTTGCGCGAAGGGTTCGATCGCGCCGCCACCGCCGCCCAGCAGGCGGCCCGGGTGCCGGAGGGTGCCGACTGGCTGGAGCGCCTGTGGGGCAGGATCAAGGCCCTGGTCACCATCCGGCGCAAGGATGGCCGCATGGAAGGAAATGCCCCCGACGCCGTGGTGTCGCGGGCCGGCGCCGCGCTGGACCGGGGTGATGTTGGCACGGCGGTGGCGGAGATGTCGGCCCTGTCCGGCCCACCGGCGGCGACGCCCGAGGTCCAGGCCTGGCTGCGCGACGCCCAGGCGCGCCTGGGCGCTGACGATGCCATGACCCGCCTGTCGCGCCGGGCAGTCAGCGACGTGCAGGCGGGACTGCCCCCGCCCAAGGACAAACCCGTGGCCCCCATCGCTCCGGACAAGCCGGTCGAGAGCGTGTCCCCGCCCGACATCGGCGGGAACCCGGTGGAGGGCAAGCCGGAAGGGGGCCAACCTGACGGCGCCGCCACCCTGCCGCCCTCGCCCATGCCGGTGGATGGGGGGCATCCATGAGGCGGACGCTATGGTTCCTGCTGCGCCTGGGCCTGGTCATCGCGCTCGCCGTCTGGGTGGCGCAACGGCCGGGCACTATCCGCCTGGACTGGCAGGGCTACATCATCCAGACCGAGGTGGGCGTGGTCGCCCTGGCCTTGTTGGCCCTGGGCGTCGTCGCCTATGCGCTGGTGCGCCTGGTTCTGCTGGTGTGGCGCAGTCCCCGCCGTCTGGGGGCGGGGCGCCGCACCAGCCGGCGCACCCGTGGCTACCAGGCCCTCAGCCAGGGGCTGCTGGCGGTGGCGGCCGGGGACGGCCCCGCCGCCACCCGTCTGGCCACCAAGGCCGAGGGCCTGCTGAATGAACCGGCGCTGACCCTGCTGCTCTCCGCCCAGGCGGCCCAGCTGGCGGGGGATGAGGCGCTGGCCGCCACCCACTTCACCGCGATGCGGGAGCGGGGGGCCATGCTCAAGCGGCCGGACATGGCCTTCGTCGGCCTGCGCGGCCTGGCGCTGCAGGCGCTCGCCGCTGGCGACACCCAGGGTGCGCTGGCCTTGGTGCGGGAGGCCGGTGCCCTGCGGCCCAAGGCGCGCTGGCCCCTGGTGACCCAGCTCGACCTCCAGGCGCGGGCGGGGGACTGGACGGCGGCATCGGCCACGCTGGACGCCCTGACGTCCGTCAAGGCGCTGCCGGCCGACACCCTGCGCCGCCACCGCGCGGCGGTGCTGGTGGAGCGTAGCCGCGCGGCGGAGGCCGGCGGCGCCCTGGACCAGGCCCTGTCCCTGGCGCGCAAGGCCCATGATTTGGAACCCGGTTCCGTTCCGGCGGCCGTGCAGGCGGCCCGCCTGCTGGCTGGCACCGGGTCCGCCCGGGCGGCAACCCGCGCCCTGGAACAGGCGTGGCGGCTCACGCCCCACCCCACCCTGGCCGTCGCCTGGGGCCGGGCGGGGGAGAAGGCGGGGGACGCGGCCGACCCGCTGGCCCGGGTCAAACGGCTGGAGGCGCTGGTGGCCCTGGACCCCAGCGTGCCTGAAGCCCACGTCGCCCTGGCCAACGCGGCGACGGAGGCGCGCCTGTGGGGCCTGGCGCGGGGCCATCTGACCCGCGCCCTGACCGCGCGCCCCAGCGCGCGCGTCTACCGGCTGTTGGCGGCGGTGGCGTTGGCCGAGCATGGTCCCGGGGCCGAGGAACGCGGCCATCTGGCCAGCGCCGCGAAGGCCCCGCCGGATCCCGCCTGGGTGTGCGGCACCTGCGGCGGGGTGAATGCCGCCTGGGGCGCGTTGTGCAGCCATTGCGGTGGTTTCGATACCCTGGTCTGGCGGGTGCCCGGGGGAACGGCCCCCGGGGGAACGGCCAAGGGCGCGGACGCGGAGACGATGGGCTTCCTGCCGCCGCCGGAGCCGCCAGCGGGCGACGGCACGGGCGGCGGCCTGGCGCGTCTGTCCGCGCGCCTGCCGTCCTTCCCATTGGGGGGCACATTGGGGGGCACGCTGGGCGGGCTGCTGCCTGGGAAACGGTCGCCGGGGGCGTCATGATCCCCCTGCCGTTCGCGCCGCCACGGGCGGAATCGCTGCTGCTGCTGGCTCTCGCGCTGATCCTGAACGCCTTCATCGCCGGCTTTCCGGCGGTGGACCGCTGGCTGATGACGCCGCAGGGCGAAATCGCCGCCGCCGTGCGCTGGGCGGACAAGCGGCTGAACCGGATCGAACGGCTGGACAGCGTGCGGCTGGCGCGCGGCGCCTTGCTGGTCCTGGTGTTGTGCGGTGGCATGGGACTGGTGGCCCTGGTGCTGACCATCGCCGCCGTGCATCTGCGCGTGGCCTGGCTGCTGTCGCTGCTGCTGGTGACGCGGACGCTGGTCTTCGGCCGCCTGCTGGTCCTCATGCGTGGGCTGCTGGCGGCGGCGCCCGCGGCGGATGAGGACGTGCTGCGCCAGGCGGTGGCCCCCCTGACGCACAAGCCCGTCTGGTCCATGGACCGCCACGCCGTGCTGCGCGCGGGTATGGAGGCGCTGGTGGGCCGGGCCAGCCGGGGGCTGGTGGCGCCGTTGTTCTGGTTCGTGCTGCTGGATCTGCCCGGCTTGATGATCTGGGTGGCGGTGGAGACGGTGGCGGGGACGGTGGGCCACACCTCGCCCCGCTATGCCGCCTTCGGACGACCGGCCCGCCGGGCGTTGCTGGTGATGGATTGGGTGCCGGCCCGCCTGACCGTGCTGTTCCTGGCGGCGGGCTGCCTGTTCGTGCCCGGCAGCCGGCCGGGCACGGCCCTGGCCGCCGTGCGCACCCGGCACATCCAGGGCACCGCCGCCCTGCCGGTGGCCGCCGTGGCCAGCGCGCTGAACCTGGCGCTGGCCGGCCCCCGCAAGGAGGGTGAGATGGTGGTCCATGAGGACTGGCTGGGCACGGGCCGTGCCCGGGTGGACGCGGCCGACCTGCGCGCTGTCGTCGCCCTCACCAGCGCCGCCGCCCTGCTGGCCGTCTTCCTGGCCTTGCTGGCGCTGGTGTGGGCGTAGGTCCGTAGCCTCAGGCGCCGGGCGCCGCTATCCGCGCGCGTCGCGCCCCGGAAATTTTCGGTGCCTGCGGTCGCGGGCTCGCCGTTGCCGCCGCTTCGCCGGTGGGGCCGGAGTAGCGGTAGCGTTGAGCATGCACTATGCTTTCAACGCGGCGGGGGGCAGAGGAGACCCGTGAGGGTACCAGAGGGTAATGCTGACCGCGCCCAGGGGCTTGGGTACCGCTCGCGTTAAGCCTATGCGCGAGCCTTGGCCCCGCCGCACCGCATCCTCAAAAATCGCTGCAGCGGCCCTTGCGTTCCCAGTCGCCATAGCGGGTGGGTTCGGGGCCGGCGGGGCCGCCGATCTCCCGCACGGGGACGGCTTTCGATACCTCCGCCTTGGCGCGCTCGGGCTGCGTCTCGGGCGCGGCGGCCGTGGGCGCCACATGCGTCTTGAACACCGGGGCCTTGGGATCGGGCAAGGGGGGCTGGGGCAGGGGGGGCAGCTTGCTCATGGGGGACATTTTGGCCCCGCCGCCGCCCGCCGCCAAGGGCTTTTGCAACAGGTCCGCATTCACGATCCGAATCCATGCCGGAAACGGGGGGCGGGTGGCCGAAAGGGGCCGGTGACAGCCGTGCTTTTCCGGGGTACACCCCGGCCCCATGAACACCGAAACATTGGCCGCCCGCCGGGTGGTCCTGGATCTCCTGGAAAGCGTGCTGCGCCGGAGCGTGCCGCTGGATGACGCGTTGGATCAGCACCGGGGCCTGGCCGGGCTGGAGCCGCGCGACCGCGCCTTCGTCCGCCTGCTGACCGCCACTGTCATCCGCCGTCTGGGCCAAATCGACGCCGTGGTCATGTCCATGCTGGCCCGGCCGGACCTGCCCAAGGGCGGGGTGCTGGACATCTTGCGCGTCTCCGCCGCCCAGCTGCTGTTCCTGGGCACCCCCGCCCACGCCGCCGTGGACACGGGCGTGGAATTGGCGGTGGGCAAGGGCCTGGCCGGCATGAAGGGCCTGATCAACGCCGTGCTGCGGCGCATGGCGCGCGAGGGGGCCGAGCTGGTGGCGGCGCAGGACGCCGGCCGGCTGAACACGCCGGACTGGCTGTGGCTGTCCTGGCGCCAGCACTACGGCACCGGCCATACCCGCGCCATCGTCGACGCCCATCTGGTCGAGGCGCCGCTGGACATCACGGTGAAGGGCGACCCGCGCGCCTGGGCGGAACGGCTTGAGGCCACCCTGCTGCCCACCGGCACCCTGCGCCGCGCCGCCGGCGGATCGGTGACGGAGCTGCCGGGCTTCGGTGAGGGCGCCTGGTGGGTGCAGGACGCCGCCGCCGCGTTGCCCGCCCGCCTGCTGGGCGATGTCGCCGGCTTGAATGTCATCGATCTCTGCGCCGCCCCCGGCGGCAAGACCGCCCAATTGGCCGCCGCCGGTGCCAGGGTGACGGCCGTCGACCGGTCCGCCCCCCGGCTGGAGCGGCTGTCGCGCAACATGGAACGGCTGGGTCTCAGCGCCACCACGGTGGTGGCCGACGCCGCCCGGTGGCAGCCCGACGAACTGGCCGACGCCGTCCTGCTGGACGCGCCGTGCAGCGCCACCGGCACCATCCGCCGCCACCCCGACGTGGCCCGCCTGAAGACGCCGGAGGATGTGGGCCGTCTGTCAACGGTGCAGCGCCGCCTGCTGGACCGCGCCATCGACATGGTGAAGCCCGGCGGCATGGTCGTCTACTGCACCTGCTCCCTCCAGCCGGAGGAAGGCGATGAGCAACTGTCCAAGCTGCTGTCGCGCCGCCAGGATGTGATGGTGGAGCCGGTCATTCCGGTTGACCTCGCCTATGGTCCGGATGCCGACGCCACCGCGCTGGCGCCCCTGGTGACGGACGCCGGCGACGTGCGCACGTCGCCCGGCCACTGGGCGGATCTGGGCGGCCTGGACGGATTTTTCATGACCCGCCTGCGCCGGACCGCCTAATTCTGTAAGGCGGCCGGACAGCTTGGCAAACCCGTGTTGAGTTGATAGGAACCGAAGTCATCATGCAGCAGCCGGTACGCATCGCCCCCTCCATCCTGTCGGCCGACTTCGCCAATCTGGGCGCGGAGGTGCGGGCGGTGGACGCTGCCGGCGCGGACTACATCCACATCGACGTCATGGATGGGCATTTCGTGCCCAACCTGACCATCGGCCCCATGGTGGTGCAGGCCCTGCGCCCCCATTCGGCCAAGGTGTTCGACGTGCATCTGATGATCAGCCCCGTGGACGCCTTCGTCGCGGGTTTCGCCAAGGCTGGCGCCGACATCATCACCGTGCATCCGGAGGCCGGGCCCCACCTGCACCGCACGCTGCAGCTGATCCGCAGCCTGGGTAAGAAGGCTGGCGTGGCACTGAACCCGGCTACCCCCGTTTCCGTGTTGGACTATGTCATGGATGACGTCGACATGATCCTGGTCATGTCGGTCAACCCCGGCTTCGGCGGCCAGTCCTTCATCAACAGCCAGAAGGACAAGATCCGGGCCATCCGCCAGCGCATCGACGCGGTCACGGCCGGTACCGGTCGGGTCATCGACCTGGAGGTCGACGGCGGCATCAATGCCGAGCTGGCGCCCGTGGCGATCGCCGCCGGCGCCGACGTGCTGGTGGCCGGCACCGCCACCTTCCAGGGCGGGCCGGAGGCCTACGCCGACAACATCCGCCGCCTGCGCGGCCCGCTGGTCTAAGGGGTCCGACGGCGCATGGCCCGTGTCACTTCCGGCATGAGACGGTTCCGCGCCGGCCCCGGCGCGCTGGTCTACGGCACGCCGCTGTACGGCGTGCTGCTGAAGGGCCGCGCGCCCCAGGCGCTGGGCGTGGTGCCGGCCGATCCGTGGCCGGGAGATCCCCGCCAGGGTGAGGCGCTGCTGGCCGGGCGGTTCAGCTTCGCCGGTGAGGAACGCCAGGCAGACCTGCCACCCTGGCTGGACCTGTCCGCCGGTTCCGCCTGGCTGACGGCCTTGCACGGGTTCGACTGGCTGCGCCACCTGAAGGCCGCTGGCGGCGATGCCGCCCGGCGCCAGGCCCGGGTGCTGGTCACCAGCTGGCTCGACGGCTTTTCCTCCTGGCATGCCGTGGCCTGGGCGCCGGAGGTGACGGCGCAGCGCATCGTTTCCTGGATCGGCGCCCACGACTTCTTCCTGGCCAGCGCCGACGACGGGCTGCGCGCCCGTGTTTTCGACAGCTTGGCCCGCCAGATCCGCCACCTGGCCCGCCTGGTGCCCGGCCGCCTGTGCGGCGTGGATCTGCTGCTGGGCGTCAAGGCGCTGGTTTATGGCGGCTTCTGCCTGGCCGGCCGGGAGCGCGCCGCCCAGCGGGCCCTGTGGCTGCTGAACCGCGAGCTGGCCCGCCAGGTCATGCCCGATGGCGGCCATGTCCAGCGCAGCCCGTCGCTGCAGCTGCAGGCCTTGCGCCATCTGATCGACATCCGGGGCGTGTTGCGCGCCGCCCGGGCCGACATGCCCGACGCCCTGCAGCACGCCATCGACCGCCTGACCCCCACCTTGCGCTTTTTCCGTCACGGTGACGGCGGCCTGGCCCTGTTCAACGGCGGCTGGGCCGAAGACCCGTCCTTCATCGACACGGTGCTGAGTCAGGCGGACGCGCGCGGCCGGCCGCTGCGCTCCGCCCCCCATATGGGGTTTGAGCGCCTGGCGGCGGGCCGGACCTGCGTGCTGATGGACGCCGGCGCCCCGCCGCCGGCCGGACTGGACGCCCGGGCGCACGCCGGCACCCTGTCGTTCGAGATGAGCGTGGGGCGCGAGCGGTTGATCGTGAACTGCGGCAGCCATCCGTCGGAGACCGGGGCCTGGCGTGGGGCGTTGGCTTCCACCGCCGCCCATTCCACCCTGGTGGTGGCCGACACCAACTCCGCCTCCGTGCGCGAGGATGGCGGCCTGGGCCGGCGTCCGCACCCGGTGGAGGCCAAGCGGCGGGAGACCGGCGGCGCCGTGCTGGTCGAGGCGGCGCACGACGGCTACCGCGACACGTTCGGCATGATCCATCACCGCCGCCTCTATCTGGCCGACACCGGTGAGGATCTGCGGGGCGAGGATCGCCTTGAGGGCGGCGTTGACGGCCAGACCTACACCCTGCGCTTCCATCTGCATCCGGGCGTGCACGCCAGTCTGTCCCAGGGGGGTGACGGCGTGCTGCTGCGCCTGCCGTCGGGCGCCGGCTGGCGGCTGCGCCTGTCGGGCGGCACGGTCGGGTTGGAGGAAAGCGTCTATCTGGGCGACGGGCCCGAGCCGCGCGGCACCCTGCAGGTCACCGTGCGCGGCGAGACCGCGGCCGGCGGCGCCACCGTGAAGTGGGCGCTGCGCCGTGAGAAGAAGGCCGAAGGCGCCGACCCCTGACCCATCCCCTGCGAAGTTTCCCTTGAGCCCGGCATCCGTGCCGGGTTCTGCTTTTTCTCAACACGTCAATTCAGCCGGATTGCCATCATGACCAGCCCCGATCTCGTTCCCCTGCGCCGCGCCCTCATCTCCGTGTCCGACAAGACCGGCCTGGTCGAGCTGGGCCAGGCCCTGGCCGCGCGCGGCGTGCACATCCTGTCCACCGGCGGCTCCGCCCAGCGCCTGGCCGAGGCTGGCGTGCCGGTGACCGAGGTGGGCGACCACACCGGCTTTCCCGAGATGATGGACGGCCGGGTGAAGACCCTGCACCCCCGCATCCATGGCGGCATCCTGGCCCGCCGCGATGACGAGGGGCATGTGGCGGCCATGAACGCCCACGACATCCCCGGCATCGACCTGGTGGTGGTGAACCTCTATCCCTTCGAGGCCACGGTGGCCAAGGGCGCCGATTTCGAGACCTGCATCGAGAACATCGACATCGGTGGCCCCAGCCTGATCCGGGGGGCGGCCAAGAACCACGACTTCGTGGCCGTGGTGACCGACCCGTCCGACTACGCCCCCCTGCTGGCCGAACTGGCCGCCCAGGACGGCCAGACCACCCTGGGCCTGCGGCGCCATCTGGCGGCCAAGGCCTATGCCCGCACCGGCGCCTATGACGCCGCCATCGGCGCTTGGTTCGCCAACCGCCTGGGCCAGACCTGGCCGGAAAGCGTCACCGTCTCCGGCACGCTGCGCCAGACCCTGCGCTATGGCGAGAACCCGCACCAGACCGCCGCCTTCTATGTGACGGGCGAGCGCCGGCCGGGCATCGCCACCGCCACCCAGCTGCAGGGCAAGGAGCTGTCGTACAACAACCTGAACGACACCGACGCGGCGTTCGAGCTGGTGGCGGAGTTCGACCGCCCGGCCATCGCCATCATCAAGCACGCCAATCCCTGCGGCGTGGCCGAGGGTGAGGATCTGCCCACGGCCTACGCCCGGGCTCTGGCCTGTGATCCCGTCTCGGCCTTCGGCGGCATCATCGCGGCCAACCGCACGCTGGACGCGGCCACGGCCGAAGCCATCGCGAAGCTGTTCGCCGAGGTGGTGATCGCCCCGGACGCGGATGAGGCCGCGCGCGCCGTGCTGGCGTCCAAGAAGAACCTGCGCGTGCTGCTGACCGGTGATCTGCCCAACCCGGCCCAGGCTGGGACCCTGATCAAGACCGTGGCCGGCGGCTTCCTGGCGCAGAGCCGGGACGACGGCCGCGTCCAGCCCTCCGCGTTGAAGGTCGTCACCAAGCGCGCGCCCACGCCGAAGGAACTGGCCGACCTGCTGTTCGCCTTCCGCGTGGGCAAGCATGTGAAGTCGAACGCCATCGTCTATGCCAAGGATCTGGCCACGGTGGGCATCGGCGCCGGGCAGATGAGCCGCGTCGACAGCAGCCGCATCGCCGCCATCAAAAGCCGCGAGGCGGCGGAGGCCGCCGGCCTGTCCGAGCCGGGCACCAAGGGCAGCGTGGTGGCGTCCGACGCCTTCTTCCCCTTCGCCGATGGCCTGATCGCGGCGGCCGAGGCCGGCGTCACCGCCGTCATCCAGCCCGGCGGCTCCATGCGGGATCAGGAAGTGATCGACGCTGCGGACGAACGCGGCTTGGCCATGGTATTTACCGGGATGCGTCATTTCCGTCACTGACGGGTGTAGGAAAGCGGGGGATGGTCCGTACAAGGGATCGGGCCATTCCCCTGCGGGCTCCCCTGAGGGGTGATCGTTTGGGGATGGCGATGATCTGAGGGTAAGTCCGGGGCCCGCCGAGGATGCGGACGCCCGGACCAATAAGGACCAGGGCCGCCCGTATGACCGCCTCCGCGCCCAACCCATTCGCACCGGCAGGCGCCCCTTCATCCATGCTCAAGGGCGATGCGAAGCCGGCGTCGGGCGATGCCGTTGCCGCCGACCATGACGGCCTGGCCACCGCCGTTCCCTTGATCCCCTCGGCTGGCCGTCCCGTCGCCACCTTGTCGGTCATGAGCCTGGTGCTGACCCTGCTGGTTTTCGCCTGGGCCGCCTGGGACCATCACCGTCGCGTCTGGGACGACGCCCGCGACCAGGTGGTGGACGTGACCCACGTGCTGGAAGAGCATGCGGGCAAGATCTTCAGCATCCATGCCACCAGCCTGCGCTACGTCGAGCGCCTGGTGGACGATGCCGGCTGGCAGGATATCGCCACCGATCACCGCTTCTACGACCGCCTGCGTGAAATCTGGCAGGCGTCGCCGGAGCTTGAGGGCCTATGGGTGGTGGATCCCAGCGGCACCGTTCGCGTCAATACGATGCAATGGCCGACGCCGGTGCTGGACGTCAGCGACCGCGAGTATTTCCGGGTCCATTTGCGGCCGGGTGCCGGCATCTATATCGGCCAGCAGCTGCGCGGGCGTCTCTCCGGGGCGCCCTTCCTGCCCATCAGCCAGCGCATGGAAACCCTGGATGGGCACTTCAACGGCGTGGCCCAGATCTCGCTACGCCCTGATTACTTCATCGCCTTCTATCGCTCGCTGTTCTCGGGCGAGCCCAAGACCATGGTGCTGATCCGTGAGGACGGCGCCCTGTTGCTGCGTGAACCGGCGCCGCCCGACGGCAGCCTGCAGGACGGGGTTTTCCCCCAGCTGATCCACACGGCGGAGGATGCCACCGGCACCTTCACCCTGACCTCGCCCATCGACGGCGTCGAACGCCTCTATGCCCGGCGCAAGGTGCCTGACCTGCCGCTGTACGTCGTCTATGGCATCACCACCGACAGCATCGCCCGCGATTGGCAGAGGCGGGCCCTGGTCTACGCCGCCGTGGCCGTGCCGGCGTCGCTGGCGCTGATGCTGGTCGCGGGGATCGCCATCCGCCGTTCCGGCGATCTTGCCCGCGCCGACCGCGTGCTGCGCCAGGCCAACACCATGCTGGAGGCGCGGGTGGCCGACCGCACCCGCCATCTGGACCAGGCCCTGGCGGAGCGCGAGGTGTTGCTGCGCGACACCCACCACCGCGTGAAGAACAACCTGCAGGTCATCTCCAGCCTGCTGCAGCTGCAAGGCGGCATGAACCCCAGCCTGCGGCCGCTGCTGGGCGACGCGCTGCGCCGCATCCAGGCCATGGGCTTGCTGCATGAGCAGCTGCACCGCGCCTCCAATGTCGATGTGGTGCAGCTGGACCGGGTGATCGCCGCCCTGACGCGGGAGATCGACAACATCCACCAGGGCGAGGATCAGCGGGTCCTGGAGGGGCAGCCGCGCCGCATCGCCGTGGTGCTGGATGCTCAGCCGGTGGAAACCGACCTGTCGGCCTCGGTGCCCGTGACTCTGGCGCTGAACGAGGTGCTGTCCAATGCCTTCAAGCACGCCTATCCCGACGGTCGCGGCGGTACCCTGTCCGTCTGCCTGCGGCGGGAAGGGCAGGAGGGCGTGCTGATCGTCGCTGACGACGGCATCGGCATGCCCGACGCGGCGACGGCGGAGCCCGGCCGCCAAAGCCTGGGCCTGCTGCTGATCGACGCCTTCACCCGCCAGTTGCGCGGGCGCTACACCTATGAGGCGAGCCATCCCGGCACCCGCTTCACCCTGCGCTTTCCGTTGGGGCAGGGGTGAGGCTGATTGGCATAGTATGCCAATCAGGTTTAAGCTCCAGGCTCCGGGCCGATGACAGGAGGTGCCAATGCCGACACGGAACGTGGTTCTGACCGATCATCACGAACGGGTCATTGAAGAGCTGGTGCGGTCTGGCCGCTATCAGAATGCCAGCGAGGTCCTGCGCGAGGGGTTGCGGCTCATCGAGCGCAACGAGGAACACCATGCCGCCAAGCTGAAGGCCTTGCGGGAGGCGGCGGCGATTGGTCACCGCGACTTGGATGAGGGCCGTTTTGATGAAGTCCGGGAGGAGGACCTGGAGGAGTACATATCCGCGCTGGGCAGGGAAGCCAACAGACTGCGTTGACGACCCATGCCGCGCTATCGGATCGCCGCCCTCGCCCGAGCGGATATTCGGGCTATCTTGATCCAATCGGACCAGGATTTCGGCACCGCCGCCCGCCGCCCGCCGCCGATATGAGGCGCTGATACTCCAGGCCATTCGCGATGTCGCTGCCGATCCCCATCGGTTCGGCAGCCTGGAGCGGCTGGACTTGCGGGGGCGGACGTACCACCTGCGGTACAGTCGGCGAAGGGCCAGCGTGGACGGCCAATCCGTTCTCAAACCCCGCCCCCTGTTGCTCTATCGGCTGGAACCTGGCGTGGTCGGCATTGTGCGTATCCTTCACGATGCCATGGACTTTGAGCGGTACGCACCCGATCCGTTCGACGACCAGTCCTGAAACGCGCACCGGCCGCCCCTTGTGGGGGCGGCCGGTGCGGTACTCGGGAGAAGCGCGAAACGGCTGAGGGTCAGCCGTCACCCATCTTCAGGGCGGCGATGAAGGCGCTCTGCGGGATTTCGACCTCGCCGAACTGCCGCATGCGCTTTTTGCCTTCCTTCTGCTTGTCCAGCAGCTTGCGCTTGCGGCTGATATCGCCGCCGTAGCACTTGGCCAGCACGTCCTTGCGCATGGCGCTGATGGTCTCGCGGGCGATGACGCGGCTGCCGATGGCGGCCTGCACGGCGATCTTGAACAGCTGGCGGGGGATCAGTTCCTTCAGCCGCTCGCACAGCAGGCGGCCGCGATGTTCGGCCTGGCTGCGGTGGACGATGGTGGACAGGGCGTCCACCGGCTCCGCGTTCACCAGGATGGACATCTTGACCAGGTCGCCGGTCTCGTACCCGTCCATCTGGTAGTCGAAGCTGGCGTAACCCCGGCTGATCGACTTCAGCCGGTCATAGAAGTCGAACACCACTTCGTTCAGCGGCAGCTTGTAGACCAGCATGGCGCGGCCGCCGACATAGGTCAGGTCGATCTGCTGGCCGCGCCGCTCGGTGCACAGCGCCAGGATGCCGCCCAGATACTCGTCGGGCAGCATGATGGTGGCGCGAATCCAGGGCTCATCGATGTGGTCGATGCGGATGGGGTCCGGCATGTCGGCCGGGTTGTGCATGTCCATGACCGACTTGTCGGTCATGTGGATCTTGTAGATGACGCTGGGCGCGGTGGTGATGAGGTCCAGGTTGAACTCACGCTCCAGCCGCTCCTGGATGATCTCCAGGTGCAACAGGCCCAGGAAGCCGCAGCGGAAGCCGAAGCCCAGCGCCGCCGACGTTTCCGCCTCGAACTGGAAGCTGGCGTCGTTCAGGGCAAGCTTGCCCAGGCTTTCGCGCAGGTGCTCGAACTCCGCGGCGTCGGTGGGGAACAGGCCGCAGAACACCACCGGCACGGATGGCTTGAAGCCTTCCAGCGGCGCGCTGGCCGGGCGGCGCTCATCGGTGATGGTGTCGCCGACCTTGGTCTCGCGGATGTCCTTGATGCCGGCGGTGATGAAGCCCATCTCCCCTGGCCCCAGGCGCCCGGACTGCACAGCCTTGGGCGTGAAGTGGCCGACGCGGTCGGCTTCCTTCGTGGCGCCCGAGGCCATCATGCGGATCTTCTGGCCCACCTTCAGCTCGCCATCGACGACGCGCACCAGGATGACCACGCCCAGGTAGGGGTCGTACCAGCTGTCGACCACCAGGGCCTTCAGCGGCGCGTCCAGCTCGCCCTTGGGCGGCGGCAGGCGGGCGACGATGGCCTCCAGCACGTCCTTGATGTTCAGGCCGGTCTTGGCCGAGATCATGACGGCGTTGCTGGCGTCCAGCCCGATGACGTCCTCGATCTGCTGCTTGATGCGGTCGGGTTCGGCCGCCGGCAGATCGATCTTGTTCAGGACCGGGACGATCTCATGGTTGTGGTCGATGGCCTGGTAGACGTTGGCCAGCGTCTGCGCCTCCACCCCCTGCGAGGCGTCGACCACCAGCAGCGAACCTTCGCAGGCCGCCAGCGACCGCGAGACCTCATAGGCGAAGTCGACATGGCCGGGGGTGTCCATCAGGTTCAGCTGATAGGTCCGGCCGTCGTCCGCGTTATAGGTCAGGCGCACGGTCTGCGCCTTGATGGTGATGCCGCGCTCGCGCTCGATATCCATGCTGTCGAGCACCTGTTCGCGCATCTCGCGCGCTTCCAGGCCGCCGCAATACTGGATCAGGCGATCGGCCAGGGTCGACTTGCCATGGTCGATATGGGCGATGATGGAGAAATTGCGGATGTGGGAAAGGTCGGTCATGACGGGCCGGTCTGGGAAAACTGAGCGCGACCATAGGATGCCCGGCGTTCCCGCGCAACCGCAGGGATGGCGGGGCGTTCATGTGTGGGCGTGCTTATGACGCTATCCGGTCCGTGGGCGGCGAAGGCCAGGGGCGCTCACGGGACACTTGCCCGGGGGCGGGCCCTGACCTCAACCCGCCCGCACCTTGGCCAGGAAGCCGGCCACCTGGTGGCGCAAATGGTCGGACTGGCTGACCAGATCCTGGGCGGCATGCAGCACGTCGACGGCCATGGTGCCCGTCTCGCTGGCGGCGCGCGTCACCTCACCAATCGTGCTGGACACGTCGGAGGTGCCGGCGGCGGCTTGCGCCACGCTGCTGGCGATCTCGTTGGTGGCGGCCCCCTGCTGCTCCACCGCCGCGGCGATGGTGGTGACGATGTCGCTGATGCGGCCGATGGTGCCGCTGACGCCGTGGATGGCGCCGGCGGCATTGCCCGCCACGGATTGGATTTCACCGATCTGGGCGCTGATCTCCTCCGTCGCCTTGGCGGTCTGGGTCGCCAGGGTCTTCACCTCGCTGGCCACGACGGCGAAGCCCTTGCCGGCCTCCCCCGCCCGTGCGGCCTCGATGGTGGCGTTCAGCGCCAGCAGGTTGGTCTGGCTGGCGATGTCGCTGATCAGGCGCACCACGTCGCCGATCTTGCGCGCCGCCTCCACCAATCCGCTGACCGTGTGGTTGCTGCGCTCCGCTTCCACCACGGCGTTCTGGGCGATGGTGGATGATTCCTCCACCCGCCGGCCGATTTCCTGGATGCTGGCCGACAGTTCTTCGGCCGCCGCCGCGACGGTGTTGACGTTGCCGGCCGCCGCCTCCGCGGCACCCGCGACCGCCAGCGTCTGGTGGTTGGTCTGCTCCGCGATGGCGGACAGGCCCTTGGCGTTGCCTTGCATGCGGTCGGCGGCGCCCGCCACCCCCTCCACCACCTGGTTCATGGCGGCCTCGAACTCGTCCGCCAGGCGGGCCAGGGCGGCCTGACGCTCGGCCTGGGCTTGGGCCTTCATCGTCTCCTGCTCATGGCGCAGCGTGTCGGCCTCCACCATGGTACGCTGGAAGATGCGCAGGGCCCGCACCGTGGCGCCGATCTCGTCCTTGCGCTCGGTGGCCTTCACCTCCACCGTCTGGTCGCCGTCGGCCAGCGCCGTCATGCTGTCGACGATGCGTTTCAGCGGGCGGGACACGCTGGCCCAGGCGATCCACAGGGCCAGCGCCATCACCACCACGCCCCCCGACAGGCCGCCGGCCAGCGTCACCCAATATGTCCGCTCATTGCGGGCCTTGGCGGCAAGCTCGCCCTTGCCCAGGTTCTCATCCACCGCCTTGGTGATGGCGGTCAGCCGGTCCAGCAGCTTGGACAACTTGATGTCGAATTGGTCGGTCAGGGTGGCGGCACCGGCCTTGGTGTTGCCGGCCGCCATCTGTTCGCGCGCTTCCTCCGCGAACTTCATCATGCCCTTGAACTCATCCCGGGCCATGGCCAGGTCGTCCTTGGTGCCCGGGTTCAGGCGGGCCACCGCGTCCAGATATTTGGCCAGGTCGCCGGCCTGCTGCCCAATCTCATCCTTCATGCTGTCGATGATGAATTTGTCGGTCTCGGCCAGCATCATGTAGCTGATGCGGCCGATGTTGGCGGCGGCACCGTTGGCCCGGTCGATGGCCTTCAGGGCTTCCGCCTCGCCGCGCAGCAGATGCTGGTACTGCGCGGCACCCGTGTTCATCTGCGACAGGGTGTAGAGAGAGGTGCCCAGCGTCACCAGACCCATCAGGATCAGGGGCAGCAGCAGCTTCTGGATGATGGGCAGATTCCGGAAAAACTTCATGCGGCCCTCTCCTCCCTGGAGTACGACGCCAGACTAGCGTCAGTCTCTCCCTTTTATCTTTGAAAAGATAGTTAAGGGTGGGCAAAGGGCACCGGCAAGGGCCTAAACAAGGGCCTGATACACAATAAATTGGTTAAAAAAGAAAGGCGCCCCCGAAAGCCAAGGGGCGCCTACTGCAACCGTGAAAGCTCTGTGTCAGCCGCGCAACACCGCGCCGGTCGCCTTGGTGACGGCGGCGACGACTTTGGCGGCTGCGGCTTCGATTTCCGCGTCCGTCAGGGTTTTGTCCACCGGTTGCAGGGTGACCGACAGGGCGACCGACTTGAAGCCGGCGTCGACTCCGGGCCCCTGATAGACGTCGAACAGCTGCACGCCGGTGATCAGCGCCTTGTCGGCACCCTTGGCGGCGCGGACCAGACGGTCCGCCTCCACATCCTTGCCCACCACGAAGGCGAAGTCGCGGCTGATGGGCTGGAAAGCCGACAGCTCCAGCTTCGGTTTCTCCGTCCCGCCCTTCTTCTTCGGTTGCGGGATCACGTCCAGAAAGACCTCGAACGCCACCAGCGGCCCGGTCAGGTCCAGGGCCTCCAGCACCGCCGGGTGCAGCTCGCCGAAGTGGGCCAGCACGGTGGGACCCAGCCGCAGGCAGCCGGAGCGGCCCGGGTGGTACCAGCCGGGCGCGTCGGTGGAGACGACCAGGTTGGCCGTTGGTGCGCCGGCCGCCTCCAGCGCCGCGATGGCGTCGGCCTTGGCGTCAAAGGCGTCGACGGGGCGGGTGCCCTTGGCCCAATGGCGGGCGACGGCCAGGCCGGCACGCACGCCGGCGGCCACCAGGTCCTGGCCCTTTTCCGTGCCGTCGCGGAAGGCGGGGCCAACCTCGAACAGCGCCAGGTCGGGATAACCCCGTGCGGCGTTGCGGCCGACGGCGGCGGCCAGGTTGGCCAGCACCGACGGGCGCATGATGGCGAGATCAGCGCTGATGGGGTTCAGCAGGGCCAGCTCGTCCGGCGCGCCGCCGAACAGCTTGGCCGTCTCCGGCGCCAGGAACGACCAGGTGATGGCCTCCAGCATGCCGCGGCCGGCCAGCAGGCGGCGCACGGTGGCGGTGCGGCGCTGCTTGGCCGTGACGGCCACCTTGGGCAGGCCCTCGTCGCGCGGCAGGCTGGTGGTGGGGATGGCGTCGAAGCCGTGGATGCGCAGCACCTCCTCCACCAGGTCCGCCTCGGCATGCACGTCGGCGCGCCATGACGGCGGCGTCGCGTGGATCAGGCCGTCCTTCTGGGCGACGTCGAAGCCCAGGGCGGCCAGGATGCGCACCTGATCCGGCTCGGGCACGTCCACGCCGCCCAGGTTGGCGACGCGGGCGGGACGCAGCGTCAGGGGGCGCTTCCAGGCGGGTTCGGCCCCGGCCACGAAGACCTCGCCCGCCTCACCACCGCAGAGGTCCAGCACCAGGCGGGTGGCCTGCTCGATGCCGCTGACGACCGAGGCCGGATCCACCCCACGCTCGAAGCGATAGCGGGCGTCGCTGTCGATCTGCAGGGCGCGGCCGGTCTCGGCCACCTTCGCGGGCTCGAACAGCGCCGCTTCGATGATGAGCTCGGTCGTGGTCTCCGACACGCCGGTGGTCTCTCCCCCCATGACGCCGCCCAGGGACAGCACGGCGCCTGAGGCGTCGGCGATGACGGTGAGGCCGGCGGGCAGGGTGTATTCCTTGCCGTTCAGCGCCAGCAGGGTCTCGCCGGGCCGGCTCTCGCGCACCGTCAGGTCGCCCTGGACCTTGGCGGCGTCGAAGACGTGCAGGGGGCGCACCTGGTCCAGGGTCATCAGGTTGGTGATGTCGACCAATGCCGAGATGGGGCGCAGGCCCACGGCGGTCAGCTTGTCCTGCAGCCATTGCGGGCTGGGGCCGTTGCGCACGCCGCGCACCACGCGGGCGGCGAATTGCGGGCAGGCGGCGGTTTCCAGGACCACCTTGACCGGGGCCGGGAAGGCGCCGGGCACGGGCGTGGTGTCAAGGGGCTTCAGGGTGCCGACGCCAGCGGCGGCGAGGTCGCGGGCGATGCCGTGAACCCCGGCGCAGTCCACCCGGTCGGGCGTCAGCGAGATCTCGATGACGGCGTCGTCCAGCTTGCGCCAGGCGGCGAAGCCGGTGCCGACGGGGGCGTCCTCCGGCAGCTCGATGATGCCGTTGTGCTCCTCCGACAGGTTCAGTTCCCGTTCGGAGCACAGCATGCCCCGGCTTTCCACGCCACGGATGGCGCCGACCTTCAGGGTGTCGCCCGTGGCCGGGATGACGGCGCCCGGGCTGGCGAACACGACGGTGATGCCGGCGCGGCAATTGGGGGCGCCGCACACCACCTGGACGGGCTCGCCCGCGCCGGTGTCGACCATGGCGACACGCAGCTTGTCGGCGTTGGGGTGCTTCTCCGCCGACAGCACCTTGGCGATGACGAAGGGGGCCAGCGCCTTGCCGGTGTCCTCCACGCCCTCGACCTCCAGGCCGAGGGCTGTCAGCTTGTCGGTGATGACGTCCAGCGGGGCGTCGGTTTCTAGGTGCTGCTTCAGCCAGGAAAGGGTGAACTTCATCGCTACCTGCCGTCTTTCGGGTGGGGCGCCGGACCGTCCGGTCGGCTGCCGCTCTTGCGTCGTATGGGGTTCTTTAGCGGGTAAGGCCTTGCGCCAGGCTGGGCACGTCCAGCGGCACGAAGCCGTAGTGCTTCAGCCAGCGCAGGTCGGCCTCGAAGAAGGTGCGCAGATCCGGAATGCCGTATTTCAGCATCGCCACGCGCTCGATGCCCATGCCGAAGGCGAAGCCTTGCCAGCGGGTGCTGTCGATGCCGCAATTCTCCAGCACCTTGGGGTGCACCATGCCGCAGCCCAGGATCTCCAGCCAATCGCCGTAATTGCCCAGCTTCAGCTCGCCGCCCTTGCGTGAGCAGCCGATGTCCACCTCCGCCGACGGTTCGGTGAAGGGGAAGAAGCTGGGACGGAAGCGCAGCGGCAGGTCGTCCACCTGGAAGAAGGCGCGGCAGAATTCCAGCAGCGTGCCCTTCAGGTGGCCCATGTGGATGTTCTCGCCGATCACCAGGCCTTCGATCTGGTGGAACATGGGGGTGTGGGTCTGGTCATAGTCCGACCGGTAGGTGCGGCCCGGGGCGATGATGCGGATGGGCGGCTGGCCCGCCAGCATGGTGCGGATCTGCACCGGGCTGGTGTGGGTGCGCAGCACGCGCGTCCCCTCGTCCGGCCCGTTGGGCAGGTAGAAGGTGTCGTGCATCTGGCGGGCCGGATGCTCCGGCGGGATGTTCAGCGCGGTGAAGTTGTTGAAGTCGGTCTCGATGTCCGGCCCTTCCGCCACGGTGAAGCCCATGTCGGCGAAGATGGCGATCATCTCTTCCACCGTCTGGCTGATGGGGTGGACGCGACCCTCGGTCTCGGGGCGGGCCGGCAGGCTGACGTCGATGCGCTCCGCCTCCAGCCGCTGGGCCAGCGCTTCGGCCTTCAACACCTGGCGGCGGGCGTCCAGCGCCTGGGAGATCTCTTCCTTCACCGCGTTCAGGGCCTGGCCGCGTTCCCGCCGCTCATCCGGCGTCAGCGATCCCATGTCCTTCATCAGGCCGGTGACGCGGCCCTTCTTGCCCAGGGCGTCCACCCGCACCTCTTCCAGGGCGGCCAGGTCGGGGGCGGCGGCAGCGGCGGCCAGCAGGTCGGCCTTCAGGCTGTCGAGGATGTTCATCGCAACGATCCGTCTTTAGGGGGCAATGGGGCGAACTTGGGGGGATACTATCAACGGCAGGAGGCTTTGACCCGTGCCGCCGCAGGACGCGACCCCTCGCTTACAGGGAAAAGGGGCCGCCGGAGCGCGCACCGCTGCGCCCGGCGTCCGAGGGAATAAAAACAAAAAAAGGGGAGCGGGCCCGCCGGGCCTGCTCCCCTTCTTATCAGTACCGTTGATCCGGGTAGGATCAAGCGGCCTTGAGAGCGGCCTGGGCTTGATCGACCAGGACCTTAAACGTCTCCGGCTCGCGCGCGGCGATGTCGGCGAGGACCTTGCGGTCAACGTCGATGGCGGCGCGCTTCAGGCCGTGCATGAACTGGCTGTAGGTCAGGCCGTGGATGCGGGCACCGGCGTTGATGCGCTGGATCCACAAGGCGCGGAAGTTACGCTTCTTGGCGCGACGGTCGCGGTAGGCGTAACGCAGCGCCTTCTCGACCTTCTCGATCGCGATACGGAAGCAGTTATTGGAACGACCCCGGTAGCCCTTGGCCAGCTTCAGGATCTTCTTGTGACGGGCGTGGGTGGTCACGCCCCGCTTAACGCGAGCCATGGATCAGCCCTCCTTACGGTACCCGAATGAAATTCTTGGTGATGATGATACCGTCCTGCTTGGACAGGGTCATCATACCGCGGGCGTTCCGCTTCATCTTCTGCGGACGCTTGCGCATGCCGTGGCGCTTGCCGGCGGCCTGGGCGCGAACGAGACCGGAGGCGGTCAGCTTGAACCGCTTCTTCGTCCCGCTGTGATTCTTCAGCTTGGGCATTTTGGTTCCTCACGAAAGAATAGCCGCCCCTGGGGAACGCCCCTGGGGACGGCGGTGGAATTCAGATGAGCGGGTGGGCATGCCCTGGACCCTTCGGTCCGGCCTCGCCGCCCAAATGAAGCGCGGTTTGTACACGGGGCGGGGCGGTCTTGCAAGGGCGGAGCGTGGCGGAACGACTCAATTCCAGGCACATCCGCCCCTTGCCGGACACAGGGCTGGGGCCCACTTCTGAAGCAATGGGCCCACACGACCCCAGCCCCATATCCCCGCCCCCGTGACAAGGACGCGCCCGCCCATGCCCGAACTCTACACCATAGGGTATGAGAAGGCGGGCCAGCCGGCGTTGGTGGAGCGGTTGGTGCGGGCGGGGGTGCGGACCCTGATCGACGTGCGCGAGCTGCCGCTGTCGCGCCGGGCCGGCTTTTCCAAGGGGCCGCTGTCGGCGGCCTTGCGCCAGGCCGGCATCGCGTACCTGCACCTGAAGGCGCTGGGCACGCCCAAGGAGGGGCGGCTGGCCGGCCGCGCCGGCGACCAGCCGCTGTTCTGGTCCATCGTTGATCAGGCGCTGGCCCGGCCGGAGGCGCAGTATGAACTGGGCGTGGCGGCGGCGACCGCGCTCAACCAGGGGCCCGCCTGCCTCTTGTGCCTGGAACATGACCCGCATATCTGCCACCGTTCCCGGGTGGCGGCCGACATGGCGGCAGGCTGGGGATTGGACGTCCATCACCTGGCGGTGGACACGGCCTTCTGAGCCGACCTCCCATGCGCGAAAAGTCTTCAAAAAATTTCCAGCCCCGCGCCGCATCCCGGACACAATAAGCGGCGAGAAGGGGCGGGTGGCCGGCGGATGGGACTCCGCAAGGGACGCTGGCCCAACGGACAGCTAGTCCAAGGGCTTGGGCCTGAGGTAAGCCTCAGCCCACAAGGTAACGGCATGGGGGTGGGGCGCGGGCGGCGGCCATTCCCGGGGGGAGAAGACGGCACGTGCATCCGGTTGACACCATCATCCTCGCCATCGGGTCGCTTCTGCTGCTGGCCATCCTGGCCGGACGCGCCTCCTCGCGCATCGGGGCGCCCCTGCTGCTGGTGTTCCTGGCCCTGGGCATCGCTGTCGACAAGGTCGCCAACTTCCAGTTCAACGACTACCGCCTGGCCTCGCTGGTGGGGTCCATCGCCATCGCCGTCATCCTGTTCGATGGCGGTTTGCGCACGCCCAAAGCCGTTTTCAAGCTGGCGCGGTGGCCGGCGCTCAGCCTCTCCACCGCCGGCGTGCTGGTCACGGCGGGTGTCACCTGCGTGGTGGCGCGCTGGCTGTTGGGCGTGGGCTGGGCGCAAGGGTTCCTCATCGGCTCCATTGTCGCGTCCACCGACGCCGCGGCCGTCTTCCTGCTGCTGCACCAGCGCGGCTTGCGCCTGCGCCCCCGCGTTTCCGCGCTCCTGGAGGTGGAGTCGGGCCTGAACGATCCGATGGCCGTCTTCCTGACCCTGCTGTCCATCCATGCGGTCCAGGGGGCGGGTTTCGGCTGGGCCCAACTGGGCCAGTTCGCGATGGAGATGGGCGGCGGCGGCATCATCGGCGTGGCCGGCGGCTTCGCCCTGGCCGCCATCATCAACCGGCTGGAGCTGTCGGCCGGCCTCTACCCCATCCTGGCCCTGGCCGGCACCCTGTTCATCTTCGGCGCCACCCAGACCATCGGCGCCTCGGGATTCCTGGCCGTCTATCTCGCCGGCTTCATCGTCGGCAACCGCCGGGTCAAGGCGCGGCAGATCATCGAGCGCTTCCACGACGGCCTGGCCTGGCTCAGCCAGATCTCCCTGTTCCTCATGCTGGGCGTGCTGGTCTCGCCCGACACGCTGGTGCGGGTGGCGCTGCCCGCCATGGTCGTCGCCGTGGCGCTGATGGTGGTGGCCCGGCCCCTGGCCGTCACCCTCTGCCTGTCCTTCTTCGGCTTCGCCTGGAACGAACGGCTGTTCATCTCCTGGGTCGGGTTGCGCGGGGCGGTACCCATCTTCTTAGGCTTGCTGCCGGTGCTGGCGGGATTGCCGGGGGCGGAGACCTATTTCGGCATCGCCTTCGCCGTGGTCCTGCTGTCCCTGCTGGCCCAGGGGTGGACGATCGGCCCGGCGGCGCGCCTGCTGGACGTGGAGATCCCGGCCGATCCCGAGCCGCCCAGCCGCGCCGACATCGACCTGCCGGTGGATGGGCCGCAGCAGCTGGCCATGCTGACCGTGGCGCCGGAAAGCGAGGCGGCGGTGCGCGGCCTGGGCCGGCTGGTGGTGCCGGAATCGGTGCGCGTGCTGGCCATGATCCGCGAGGGCCATCCCGTGGCCCCGGAGGAGGTGCGCGTGCTCTACCCCGGCGACGCCGTGCTGGTGCTGGGCGAGCCGGCGGCGCTGGCCGCCATGGAACGCTTGTTCGGCCGGCGCGACCAGGGCCGACGCGCCGCCGGCCTGGGCGACTTCCAGGTCAAGGGTGAAACGCCGCTCGCCACGGTGGCGGGCCTCTACGGTTTCGAGGCGCCGGACGTGGGGGAGGTGGCCATCGGCGAGCATCTGGCCCGCCGCCTGGGCCGCCGCGCCTCCGTCGGCGTGCGCCTGAAGGTGGGCGAGGTGGCGTTGATCGTCGCCTCCATGGACGAGGAGCGGGTAACCGAGGTCGGCATCGACCTCACGCCGAACGAGCGGCCCTGGACGCGGCTGCGCCAGGGCATCAAGGGGCTGCGGCGCAGCGCCTAGGCGCCCCCGTCGGCGCGCCCAGGCGCATTCTCCCATAGGACGCGGCTGCGTCAGCCAGTTTCCCATAGGATGCGACTGCGTCCGCCGGAGATTTCCGGGGAGCGTCAGCGGACCGGAAATCGAGGACAGCCAAAGGCCCGGATGGGCCTGCCGGCGCCTCAGGAAATCACAAAGTCTTGAACCGCTCCGTCGCCTGCACCAGGGCGGAGCGGATCCCCGGCTCCATGGCGCTGTGGCCGGCGTCGGGCACGACGATGTAGTCGGCCTCCGGCCAGGCGCGGTGCAGTTCATCCGCCGTGCGGATGGGGCACACCACGTCATAGCGCCCCTGGACGATGATGGCCGGGATGTGCCGGATGCGGTCGACGTTTTCCAGCAGGGCCGATTCCGGTGTCAGCTTGTTGTTGCGGAAGTAGTGCGCCTCCATCCGCGCCAGGCCCAGGGCGTGGTTGTCCTCGCCGGAGGCCGACACCAGTTCCGGGCTGGGCAGCAGGGTGGAGCAGGCGCCCTCATAGACGCTCCACACCCGGGCGGCGGCCATGCGGGTCTGCGGGTCGGCGGAGGTCAGGCGGCGGTAGTAGGCTTCCAGCAGGTCGCCGCGCTCATTCACCGGGATATGGGTCACGAAGGTGGACCAGGCCTCGGGGAAGAAGGTGCGCATGTCATACAGGAACCAGTCGATCTCCTGCTGGCGCATCAGGAAGATGCCGCGCAGCACCAGGCCCTTCACCCGTTCCGGATGGGCTTGGGCATAGGCCAGCGCCAGGGTGGAGCCCCAGGAGCCGCCGAACACCAGCCAGCGATCGATTTCCAGCATCGACCGCAACTGTTCCAGATCCGAAATGAGGTCGGGGATGCCATTCTCTCGAATCTCGCCCAGGGGCGTGGACCGGCCGGCGCCGCGCTGGTCCAGGATGACGATACGGTAGTGCCGGGGGTCGAAGAAACGGCGGTGGGTGGGCGAGGCGCCGGCCCCGGGGCCGCCATGCAGGAACACCACAGGCGCGCCATACGGATTGCCGGCTTCCTCCCAATAGATGGTATGCAGGCCGCTGACGGCCAGCGTGCCCGTCCGGTAGGGTTCCAGGGATGGGAAAAGATCGCCGCGCGCCATGGGTCGGTACACCAGATTGCTCGAATAGGGGGCGAAGTGTAGGCCAAGGCCCGCCCCCAGCGCAAACCCAACCGGCCCCGGGACGTTTGCCCTAACCTGTTTCGCGGGAGCTTTTACAGGGATGACACAGCCCTTTGCCCTCTTCAGCGAGGAGTCGCTGGCCGTTCTGGTGCGGGTCTTCTATGACCGCGTGCGCCAGGACGACCTGTTGGGCCCCATTTTCCACGGCGCGGTCGGCACGACCGAGGAGGCCTGGGCGCGCCACCGCGCCCGCATCGTGGACTTCTGGTCGTCCGTCCTGTTGTCAACCGCCCGCTATGAGGGCCGGCCCATGGTGGTGCATGCCGGCTTGCCCGCCATCGGCCCCGACCATTTTCGCCGTTGGCTGGCCCTGTTCGACGACACCGCGCGGAGCCTGTTCACGCCCGACGCCGCCGCCCGCCTGGCGGAGGTCAGCACCCGTATCGGCCGCAGCCTGCAGATGGGCTTGGCGGTGGCACGGGGGCAGGACGCGGGTGCCGGGGCTGGCTCAGGGCTCCCCCGGTGATGTCTGCGGAGAGGCGCCCTCTTCCTGCGCGGTGGCGCGCGCCGGCCGTCGACGGGGCCAGCGGCCATCGGTGGTGACGATCTGGTCGGGGTGGGTGACGCGGATCATGGGGCCGTTGTGGTCCTCGACCCAGCCCCGCACCTCGATGGCGCGATCCCTCAGGTCCAGCGGGTCCAGATGCCGGGCGCGGAAGGCGGCCAGGTCACGGCGGTCGATCTCCACCGTGAAATCGGTGCGGCGGTCGGCGCCGAAGTTCAAGTAGACGCGGTCGCGCGCCTCGGCCGCCTCCAGCACCCGGCCGGTGATGATGGCGTAACGCCCCTGGGCCCGAAAGGCGGTGTCGGGATCGCCCACGGCGTAGAAGCCGTCGGCCCACAGCCCCACCCCATGGGCGCGGGCGTAGCTTTCCGCCCGGCGCAGGGCCGCCAGGCCCTTGGGCGCGTCGGGATGGGGCGCCAATTCCACCCACCCCCGGCGCAGCAGCATGTCCTGCACCCACACGGGCCGCCGGCCGTCGCGCACCACCAGGTGGGCCAGCACGCGGCCATACCGGTCATGGTCGGCGCCGCCCAGCATCAGGCTGACGGTACGGTTCAGGACCAGGGCCTCCAGCGCCGCCCGCGAGTCTTCCGCCAGTGGCCACGGGGTGCGGCCGGCTTCGCCGTCCTGGGCCCGCCCGCCGCGCGGCAGCCGGGGCGCCAGGATGCCCGCCAGGCGCACCACCCGGCCGTCGCGCAGGCTGACCGTGTCGCCGCTGAGCACGCCGATGACCACGCCGCTGCCGGCGGGGGTGAGGCCGTGAAAGGTCTTGGCACGGCGCTCGCGATGCGGGCTGTGCGCCCGGGCGCTGGCGGGCGGGGCTAGAAGCAACAGCGCCGACAGCGCCAGCAGGGCGATTCGCCAAACGTGCATCGTGGGTAGGTTCCGGCAACCGGCGCGCGACGACGATACGGCAGCACCGCCGCAAAGGAAAGCTGGGCAAAGGAAGGCCGGGCAAAGAAAAAACGGCGCGGACCACCAGGATCCGCGCCGCTGAAAGTTTACGCGTTCTGCCAGAACCGATTGATGGCACGGCCGCGTATGCCGTTGATGGGGCGTCTGGTGTTTCTGCCTGTCCGGGTCGTCGGGTCCGACCCTAGGAGGCCAAGGACGCGAAGCCAGAAACTTTGATGAGGCACAATTCCGTCGGTTCCATCGTCTGCGGTCCCCTTGTGGGTGTTGCTCTGCAAGACACCCCCCTCAATGCAAGGGGGGGGCCAGCGGCAAGTAGTTCGTTGTGTTAATTAATTTCGGGATGAAGCCCCAGGCTTTCCGCGAATTCCGCTGATCATCCTCTTCGGGCGCGCGAGTGGACAATTGCATTAAGTAATGCGTAATGCGGTAACGGGGCGCGAGACGGGCGTTGTTGCATAATGCAATATGCTCTCTTGGAATTCGCCCCATGTCCGGCACGGAGGCACCTGCCCCGATGCCGCTGTTGCCGCCGGGCCGCCCGGCAGCTACCGTGCCGTCATGAGTGAAACGACACAGGCCCTGGAAAGGCCGGCGGGGGGATGTCCCATCCGGCGGTCCGCCGTGCGCGTATCCATCGCCACCGCGCTGCTGCTGGGGTTCGGCACGCTGGTTCTGGTTGCGGTGGCCAGCGTTCTGATCCTGGGTTTCAGCACCTCTACCCGCAATACGGCGGCGCTGCTGACCGACAAGGTCATCCTGGCGATGGACGGGATGACGGTGCGGGTGCGCGCCCAGTTGGATCCCGCCCAATATCAGGCGGAATTCCTGGTGGCTTCCATGCAGCGGGGGGAGATCGACACCGCCGACAGGGCGCGCCTGGGTCAGAACTTGCGCTCCGCCCTGGCGGCGTCGCCCCAGATCACGGCGGTCAGCTTCCTGGCCGCCGACGGCACATGGACCGTGGCCCGCCGTACCGGGCCCACGGACGCCGAAATAATGACCATGCCGCCGCCGCCCAACAGCGATCTCCTGATGCAGGAGATGAAGGCGGCGCGCATCGCCCGCTGGGTGGACCCCGTCTGGTCGGAGGAGCAGGAGACCAGCTTCCTCACCGTCCGGGCGCCGGTGTGGTCGCGCGATGGCCGCTTCCTCGGAGCCGTGCTGGTGGGCGTCAGTTTCGCCGACCTGTCGGGCTTTCTGGGTGAGCTGGACAGCAGCCAGGGCGTCACCGCCTTCATCCTGTTCGATGCCCAGCACGTGCTGGCCCACCCGGCCCTGATCGGCCGCACGTTCAGCTTGGCTGGCCGCACCCCGCCGCTTCCCACCCTGTCCGACCTGGGCGACCCCGTGGCCGCCGGCATCTGGCAGCGCCAGCCCCCGGGCCGGGGTAGTGCCAGCGATGCCTTGGGCGGCAAACTCCGCGACCTGGATTTCCGCCAGGCCAGCGTGGGCGACGTCGACTATGTCTATCTGCTGCGCGACCTTAGCGGTTATGGCGCCCAGAACTGGACCCTGGTCATGGCCCTGCCGCAGCGCGAGGTGGACCAGGAAATCCGCCGCGTGCGCTGGTTCGGCCTGGGCGGCGTCGCCATCCTGCTGGTGTCGGTGGCCCTCAGCCTTATCCTGGGCAAGACCATCAGCCGGCAGATCCGAGGCCTGTCGCAGGCCGCCACCTCGCTGCGGGATCTCGACTTCCACGCCGTGCCCTATCTGCCCGACAGCCGCCTGCGCGAACTGTCGGACGCGGCCGCGGCCTTCAACACCATGCTCACCGGGCTGCGCTGGTTCGAATCCTATGTGCCCAAGGCCCTGGTGCTGCGCCTCATCCGCCGGGGCGACCATGCCGGCTCCATCCTGTCGGAGGAACGCGACGTCACCGTCATGTTCACCGACATCAAGGGGTTCAGCACGCTGGCCCAGAACATGACGCCGGCGCAGACCGCCTCGCTGCTGAACGAGCACTTCACCCTGCTGTCCGCCTGTATCGAGGCGGAGGGCGGCACGGTGGACAAGTTCATCGGTGACGCCGTCATGGCCTTCTGGGGCGCCCCCGACGATCAGGCCGACCATGCCGCCCGGGCGCTCCGGGCCGCCGCCGCCATCGACCACTGCATCCGGGAAAGCCATGACGAGGCGGTGGCCCAGGGGCGGCCCGCCATCTGCCTGCGCGTCGGTATCCATTCCGGCCCGGTGGTCGTGGGCAACATCGGCACCGCCAGCCGCATCAACTACACCATCGTGGGCGACACGGTGAACGCCGCCGCCCGGCTGGAGGCGCTGGGCGCCGATTTGGCCGATCCGGCCGCCGCCTGCATCGTGCTGGCCAGCGCCGACACGGTGGACGCCGCTGGCGATTGCGGCGTGCCCATGACCGACGTGGGCGAGTTCAGCCTGCGCGGCCGTACCGGCCAGGTGCGCGTCTGGCAGTTGGCCGATGGCGTGCACGGCCCCCGCGACCCGGTCGGTCCCGTCGGGGAGACGGTGGGGGAACCGAGGGTCGAGCCCCACTGCCCGGTGCCCCGCTGCCCGGATGTGACCACGCCCCAGCCGGTATAAAGTTTTTATGACGTATGGGGGAAAGCCCCCCGCCGCCGCATCCACCCCCTAGTATCCCGGCGCCGCCCCACCCCGAGGCGGCCCTAGATGAAGAGTGGATGGCGGCCCCCGTGCCCGAACGACACGACGCGATCTCCCGGCCGCAGGACGGCCCGCCGCCCGCCCCTTTCGGCGACGCCCGCTTCGGCGACGACAGGGCGCGGTGGCTGGCGGCGCATGTCCTGCCCCATGAGCATGGCCTGCGCGCCTGGCTGCGGTCCAAGTCCTTCCTGGGCTTCGACGCCGACGACGTGGTCCAGGAAACCTACGCCATCCTGGCGGCCAAGGCCTGCGTGGCCGGGATCGAGAACCCCCGCGCCTACGCCTTCCAGACCGCCTATTCGGTGGTGCTGCGGCAGATGCGCCAGTCGCGCGTGGTGCCCATCGCCGCCGTGGCCGACCTGTCGGCGCTGGAGGCGGTGGTGGACGCCCCCTCGCCGGAGGAGGTGACGTCGGCGCGCCAGGAACTGCGCCTGATCCAGGACGCCATCGCCGACCTGCCGCGTCAGACCCGCCGCGCCTTCGTCATGCGCCGGGTTGAAGGCCTGCCGCAGCAGGAGATCGCGCGGCGCATGCGGCTGTCGGAAAACACGGTCGAAAAACATATCGCCCGGGGTCTGAAGCTGCTGGTGGAGCGCTTTGGCCGGGGGCAGCGCGGATCCCCGTGAAGGACCGCCTCGAGTGAAGGACCGGATGAGCGTGGGCGCAAGACAGAAGGCCGGGGCGGTTGACCTGGCCGCCGCCGCCTGGGCGGCACGGATGGACGCGCGCGCCCTGACCGCCGACGAACGGGCGCGGCTGGACGCCTGGCTGGCGGCTGATCCCCGTCACCTGGGCGCGATGGCCCGTGCCCGCGCCCTGCTGCTGAGCCGGCAGGACGCGGTCTCCCCCGCCTTGGTCGCCCCCGACCTCCCACCCCAGCCCGGGCCGTCCCAGCCCGGGCCGCTCCATAGCCGGCGGCGCCTGCTGGCCGCCGCCGCCGGCGTGGCCGGATTGGCGGTGCTGGGCGCCGGTGTGCGCCAGCCCGCGGCCCGGCAGATCTACCGGTCGGCATTGGGCGAGGTGCGTCACATCCCGCTGGAGGATGGGTCGACCCTGACCCTCAACACCGACTCGTCCGTGACCGTGGTCTACACCGCTGGCCGCCGCCTGGTGTATCTGGACCGGGGGGAGGCGTTCTTTGACGTGGCGCTGGGATCCGATCGGGCTTTCGTCGTGCGCGGGCCGCTGGCCCAGCTGGCGACGGCGGGCGGCGCGTGCTGCGCCCGCCTGAATGGCGACGGCGCCATGACGGTGGCGGTCCTGTCGGGCCAGGTCGCGGTGGAGGGGGCGCCATCGGCCCTGGCGGAGACGCTGGGCCGCGTGACCGGCCGAGACTGGACCCTGCGCGCCGGCGGACAGGACGCCGTGCTGGTCACCGCTGGGCAGGAGGTCTCCATCCGCCCCGGCGGACGGGGGCATGGCACCCTGGTCAGTTTCGAGACGGTGGCGCCCGGTGCCCTGGACCGGGCGTTGATGTGGCGGGAGGGGCGGCTGGCCTTCGCCGATGAGACCCTGGCCCAGGCCGGGGCGCAGTTCGCCCGCTATTCCCGCCGGCGCATCGTGCTGGCCAGCGAGCGCCTGGCCCAGCGCCGCATCTCCGGCCTCTTCGACGCCACCGACATCGCGGGCTTCGCCCACGCCGTGGCCGTCAGTTTCAGTGCCAAGTATAAAGAAGAGGGTGACGCCATCATTCTTTATGATTGAGTCTAAGCGCTGGGGTTCGCCTCAGGTCGCCGCTGGTTGTTAAACTTAAATGACGTAGTGGCGGAAAGATGATCCGCCGGATCTCTCCCTCATCATGAATGTGAACAAGTGCGATGGGCCGGCAGTACAGCGCCAAGTCGCCAATCATCGTTGGGGGAAAGATACAATGATTAAGAAATATGGCAGTTTCATTGCTCTGTGCGGTACGGCGTTGATGGGGTGGGCGGTTCCGGCCTGGGCGCAAAGCGCGCATTTCGACCTGGCGGCGCAGCCCGCCGTCCGCTCCATCCCGCTGTTCGCCCAGCAGGCCGGCATCCAGATCCTGGCCCCAACCGACCAACTGGATGGCATCGTCACCGCGGCCCTGGCGGGTGATCTGGACCGTCACCAGGCGCTTCTCCGCCTGCTGAAGGGCACGCCCCTGGTGGTGGCCTCGGACGATGGCCACACCGTGGTGCTGAAGCTGGCGCCCACGCCCGCCGCCGCCACCACGCCGGTGCGCAAGGCCCAGACGGCGCCGTCGGCCGCAGGTGTCCAGGTGGCCTACGCCGATAACGACGCGCTCAGCGAGATGATCGTCACCGGCACCCGCGATCGCGGCCGCACCCAGTTCACCACCATGACGCCGGTGGACGTGCTGTCGGCCAAGGATCTGCAGGACGGCGCTTCCAACCAGCTGCTGGAAAACCTGACGCAGGTGATCCCGGGCTTCAACGTGCAGAAGCTGCCCAGCTCCGACGGGGGGCAGTTCATCCGCCCGGCGCATCTGCGCGGCCTGTCGCCGGACCAGACCCTGGTCCTGATCAACGGCAAGCGCTTCCATCGCACCGCCTACTTGGGCCAGCGGGGCGCCCAGGGCGCGGACCTGGCGCAGATCCCCGACTTCGCCATCGGCAGGGTGGAGGTGTTGCGCGATGGCGCCTCGGCCCAGTATGGGTCCGACGCCATCGCCGGCGTCATCAATATCCAGCTGGACGACCGCCCCGGCGTCTACGGCTACATGCAGGGCTCGCAGTATTACGCCGGCGACGGCACCACCTGGAACGGCGGCTTGCGGGCAGGGACTGAGCTGGGCGACGGCGGCCATCTGGTGGCCACGGCCGAATGGTCGGACGGCACGCTGACCTCGCGCACCCACCAGCGGACCGACGCCGCCGCCTTCCAGGCGGCCAACCCCTCGCTCAGCATCGCCAATCCGGTGCAACGCTGGGGCCGGCCGGATGAGACCAGCTACCATTACGCGGTGGACGGGCTGCTGCCGGTCGGCGCCGTGGAGCTCTATGGCTTCATGACCATCGCCACCGGCGATGGCCTGAACGACATCAACTGGCGTCTTCCCAGCGCCACCAGCAATTCCAGCGTCTATGGGTTGGCGCCCAAGGTTTTCCCGGGCTGGGACCTGAAGTCGCTCTACCCCAACGGCTTTACTCCGCATGAGGGCATCAAATACACCGACTACCAGGCGGCGTGGGGCGCCCGTGGCCATGTCGGCGATAACTTCGACTGGGATGCCAGCGGTTCCTACGGTGAAAATGAAAGCCGCTTTTTCCTCTACAATTCCATCAACGCGTCGCTGGGCCCCAACAGCCCGACCAACTTTTATCTCGGCACCCAGCGGCAGGATGAATTCAACCTGAACCTGGACGGGGTCTACCGCCTGGATGTCGGCGCCCTGCCAGAGCCGCTGAACATCGCCTTCGGCGCCGAGCGCCGGCTGGAGATGTATACCGTCGAGGCGGGGGACAAGGCGTCTTACGAGGTGGGGCCCGGCGCCGCCTATGGCCTGGCGTCGGGCGCCAATGGCTTCCCCGGCTTCAGCGACCAGCAGGCCGGCTCATGGTATCAGACCAGCTACGCGGGATACCTGGACCTTGAGGCCAAACTGACCCCGGATTGGACCGTGGGGGCGGCCGGCCGGTATGAGACCTACTCCGGCTTCGGCGACAAGATGACCTACAAGGGCTCCACCCGGTATGAGATCACGCCGGACCTGGCCCTGCGCGCCTCCTACTCCACCGGTTTCCACGCGCCGACGCCGGGGCAGCTGAACTCGCTCAGCACGTCGCAGGGGCTGGACACCACCACCCTGCAACTGTTCACCAGTGGCCGCCTGTCGCCGGAAAACCCCTTGGCCGTGGCCCTGGGCGCCAAGCCCCTGCGGCCGGAGACATCGAAGAACTATAGCGTCGGGGGCGTCTGGCGCACCGATATTGGCCTGTCGGGGTCGGTCGACGCTTATCAGATCGACATCGCCAACCGCTTCTCCAGTTCCTCCACCATCACGTTGACGGCGGCGCAAAAGGCCCTGCTGGTGGTGCAGGGCGTGGCGGGGGCGAACAACTACACCTCCGTCTACTGGTACACCAACGACTTCGACACCCGCACCCGGGGCCTGGACGTGGTGGTCGACTACACCCGGCCGGTGTTCGAGAGCGACCGGGTGGACCTGAAGCTGGCCTATAACCACAATCTGACCGAGGTGACCGGCGGCAGCCTCAGCGCCAGCGCCACGCAGAAGATCCTGTATGAAAAGGGCCTGCCCAAGAACAACGTCACGGGCAGCGTCACCTACGTGAGCGATCCCTTCGAATACCAGGTTCGCGCCCGGTACTATGGCGGCTGGACCGACTCGACCGGCAATTCCACCGGTGACATCTTCCAGACCTTCGGCGGCATCACCTTCTATGACGTGTCCGTGACCTATCACATCAATGAGAACCTGTCGGTCCGGGTGGCGGGCGAGAACGTCTTCGACACCTATCCGGCCAAGGCCATCTACCAGGCCAGCCGCGGCATCGAATATTCGCGCAACGCGCCGTACGACACCTATGGCGGCCGCTACTATGTCCGCTTCAACGCCGCCTTTTGATCCATGATGATTGTTCGGGGTGCGCCCCTGCGGGGGCGGCACCCTGGGAGAGCCATCCCAAGGAGTTATGGTTCATGCGACGACGCACCCTGTTGCGGGCGGCCCTGGCCGGTGGCGCCAGCGGCTTGCTGGCCGGTTCCACCCTGCCGGTGGCGGCCCGGCCCGGCCCCTTGCCCAGTCCCTTGGCCCCCGGCGCCGCGCCGCCGGGTCCGGAGGACGAAGCCGGCTGGCAGGCCATCGCGGCGGCCTATCCCACCCGCCTGTCCAGCGGCGTCATCAACCTGGAATTCGGCGCCTTCGGCCAGATGCCGTTGGCGGTGCAGGCTGCCTATGAGCGCTACACCGCCAAGGTGAACCAGGAGGGCGCCACCTTCGTGCGCCGGGATTTCGTGGGGTATTACCAGGCCCTGCGCCAGCGTATCGCCGCCATGGTTCAGGCCGATCCCGGCGAGATCGTCATCACCCGCAACGCCACCGAGTCGCTGCAGGCGGTCATCGGCGGCTATGCCCGCCTGCGGCCCGGCGACGCCGTGCTGATGAGCGACCATGACTATGACAGCGCCCGCATGGCCCTGTCGTGGCTGGAACGCCGCCGGGGCGTCACCGTCATCAGCGTCGACCTGCCATATCCCGCGACTTACCAGGGGCTGATCGACGCCTATGACCAGGCGCTGGCGGCCCATCCCAACGTCCGGCTGATGCTGCTGACCCATCTCAGCCACCGCGATGGCCTGCGCCAGCCGGTGCGGGAGATCGTGGCCCTGGCCCGCGGCCGGGGTGTGGACGTGGTGGTGGACAGCGCCCAGGCCTGGGGACAGGGGCTGGTGGACCTGCACGGCGACGGCGTGGATTTCGCCGTCTTCAACCTGCACAAATGGATCGGCGCCCCCCTGGGCGTGGGTGCGCTCTATATCGCCAAGGCCCGCATCGCCGATATCGAGCCCTTCATGGGCGAGGAACCGTCGGAGCGTGATCCCATCCTCGGCCGGGTGCACACCGGCATGGCCAACTTCGCGGCGCAGATGGCGGCGGTGGACGCCCTGGATTTCCACAACGCCCTGGGCTCCAGCGTCTGCGGCGCCCGCCTGCGCCATTTGCGCGACCTGTGGGCCCTGCCGGCCCGGGACATGGGCAAGATCGAGGTGCTGACCCCCGATGACCCGCGCCTGTGCGCCGGCATGACGTCCTTCCGAGTGAAGGGCCAGACGACGCCGTCGGCCAACACCGCGCTGGCCGCCCAGTTGCTGGAAAAGCACGGCCTCTTCACCGTGATGCGCACCGGTCTCGCCGGCGGCGCCTGCCTGCGCGTCACCCCCGGCTTCAGCACCACGCCGGAGGACATGGGCACGTTGGTGGAGGCGCTGAAGGCGATTTGAGAGACTGAACGAACCCCCCGGGTCACGCACAACGGCGATGCCCCGGGGGTGGAGCGTAGCGACTAGGACGCGACCGCGTCCGCCGGAGTTTTGCGGGGAGCGTCAGCGGACTGCAAGACGAGGACAAGCCAAAGGCCCGGATGGGCCTGCCGGCGCCTGAGGCGAACCCAATCAAGCATCCACGAACAGCTCTTCCGGGCGGCCTACGTGGCGCAGCATGCTCTGGCGCAGCTTGCCCATGGCGCGGTGCTCCAACTGGCGCACCCGTTCCTTGCTGACGCCCAGGGTATGGCCCAGTTCCTCCAACGTCGCCCCGTCCTCGCGCAGGCGGCGGGCGGCGATGATGGTGCGTTCGCGCGGCGACAGGGTGTCCAGCGCCTCGCTCAGCCAGGCGGTGCGGCTGCGGGCGTCCTTCAGCCCGATGACGATCTGCTCGGGCGAGGGGCCGTCGTCGGCCAGGAAGTCCTGCCACTCGCCCCCCTCCTCGCTCAAGGGATGGTTCAGCGACTGGTCGGTGGCGGTCAGGCGGATTTCCATCGTCTCCACCTCATGCTCGCTCACGTCCAGTTCCTGCGCCACATGGCGGCGGCCTTCGAGGGACAGGGAGGTCGCGGAGGGGTTGTTGTCGATGCGCGCGCGCAGGCGGCGCAGATTGAAGAACAGCGACTTCTGCCCCGCCGTGGTGCCGGTGCGCACGATGGACCAGTTGCGCAGCACGAATTCCTGGATGGTGGAACGGATCCACCAGGCGGCGTAGGTGGAGAAGCGCACCTCCCGCTCCGGCTCGAAGCGGCTGGCGGCCTGCATCAGGCCCAGATTGCCCTCCTGCACCAGATCGCCCAACGGCAGGCCGTAATTGCGGAAGCGGCTGGCCACCGCGATGACCAGGCGGGTGTGGGATGACACCAGCGCGTGCAGGGCCTTCTCATCCCGGCTCTGCTGCCAGCGACGTGCCAGGTCGAACTCATGATCGCGGCTGAGCAGCGGCGCCTTCATCGACGCCTTGATGAAGGACAAATTCGCCTTTTGGGTCTGTGGATCATCGATGTGCGCCATGTCCCCCTCCATCTTGGCTGATCCGGCCTCGACCGCCGGCGGAATGCCCTCAGGGACCAGCCCAAGGGTTCCACCCGTGTCGTTCCCGGAGGGGTGTCCCGGCGGCCTATTCCGCCGGGTCGGCACCCCACGTGGATTTGCGGGATCGGTACGCCAGTAATGACCCATCCGATCACTGAAATATCGCGGGAAAAAGTCGATCACCCACAGGGCATAACCCGGACTTGCCTTAGGCTGGTCGGGACCGTATTTGCCTATTACCACCACCAAAGGGTCTAACTTCTCTAATTTGACATAATCGGGCGGCATCAGCCGGGCTTATTCGGGGGCTATCCGCCCCGGCGGTAGTCCCTTCAGCGCCCTGGCGGAGGGGATAGTCGGGCGGCTAATCCGGTCTTTCCGGAACCGATCCGTTAACATGGGACCCGTGGCGCCGGAACGACCTGCGGGTGTTGTGTTAACAAGCGGGGGAGTGGCCGCAGGCCCCTGCCAAGGCCACTCCCCCGCTTGGCGGAAGTCCTGGGGCGGGGGGCTGGCGGTTGGTGGTGGGCGCGGGCGGACCTATCCCCGCGCTGGCCCACCGTTTACCGCCGGCCGGCCTCAGCCGCCGACACGGCCTATGTCTTCCGGCAAGGAGACGTAGGTTCACGGCGCGCCCCCCGGGGCATCTTCAGTGTGACCCCTATCTCTTTCGATAAGGGGTGGGAACGGAACCTCGGGCCGGCGAGAGAATGGGCACGACCGTTTCAACCCCCCATCAGACCACGGAGGATCGATGTTCGGCTGGTTCAAGAGGAAGCGAAAGCCGGTACGGCTGATGCCGGAAGCCCTGTGGGTCGTCAGCATCGAGAGCGACCTCATCCAGGTCACCGATGACAAGGGGGCCGTCAAATCGATCACCAAGGCCGAGTTGTCCGGCATCGTCATTGAGACCAATGACAGCGGGCCGGCGGGCTGCGATGTCTGGTGGCTGCTGTTCGGTGAAGAGGAGAAGATCGCCTGCTTCTATCCGCAGGGCGCCACGGGCGAAAACGCGGCACTGGACTATTTCATGGCGCTGCCGTCGTTCAATCACGACGAAATGATCCAGGCGATGGGGTCGACATCCAACGCCGTCTTCCCGGTTTGGCGCAAGAGATCGCCGGCGCGCCCTCAGCCGCAGCGGGAGTAGCCGCAGGACAGGCAGGTGTCGCATCCCTCCTGGTGCACCAGGCTGGCCTGTCCGCAGCGGGGGCATTGGGCCGGCGGCGGGCGGGTGCCGGGGATGTCGGTGGCGGGGTCGGAAGCCTCGGCCGCGACAGGCGCCAGGCCGCTGGCGCGCAGCAGGAAGCCGGTCTCCAGCATATGCCGCTCGATGACCTCGCCGATGGCGGCCAGCAGCGAGGGGACGTAGCGGCCCTTCATCCACTGCCCGCCGCGCGGGTCGAACACGGCCTTGAGCTCCTCGACCACGAAGGCGACGTCGCCGCCCCGGCGGAAGACGGCGGAGATCATGCGGGTCAGCGCCACGGTCCAGGCGTAGTGCTCCATGTTCTTGGAGTTGATGAAGACCTCGAACGGCCGCCGCCGCTCCTCCAGGACGATGTCGTTGATGGTGATGTAAAGGGCGTGGTCGCTGCCGGGCCAGCGCACCTTGTAGGTCGCCCCGACCAGCGCCTCCGGCCGGTCCAGGGGCACGGCGCCGCTGGGGGAGGCCGGGGCTGCCGGGACGGGCGTGGGGGTGGAAGGCGTCGCGGGCGCCGACAGCACCGACCCGGTGATGGCGTTGGGGCGGTAGGTGGTGCAGCCCTTGCAGCCCAGATCATAGGCTTGCAGGTAGACGTCCTTGAACGACTCGAAGTCCAGCTCCGCCGGGCAATTGATGGTCTTGGAGATGGAGCTGTCGACCTCCTCCTGCGCCGCCGCCTGCATCACCAGATGGGCGCCAGGGGGCAGGGATCCCGCATCGACGAAGCTGTCGGGCAGGGGGGAGTCGGGGCCGAAGGCTTGGCGGAAGCGGTGATAGGCGTAGTCGGCCACCCGCTCCGTCTTGCGGCTGCCGTCGGGTTGCAGCACGGCGCGGTCATATTCCCAGGTGAACACCGGCTCGATGCCCGACGAGACGTTGCCGGCCAGCAGCGAGATGGTGCCGGTGGGCGCGATGGAGGTCAGCAGGGCGTTGCGCACGCCGTGCCGTTCCACCGCCGCCCGGGTCACGTCGTCCAGGCCCCGGATCATGGGTCGGGCCAGATAGCGCTCGCGGTCATACAAGGGGAAGGCGCCCTTCTCCGCCGCCAGGCCGGCGCTGGCGCGGTAGGCGTGGCGGCGCACCGCCCCCAGCCACTGCCGTGTCAGGTCCACCGCCCGGGAGGAGCCGTAGCGCACGCCGCACAGGATCAGGGCGTCGGCCAGGGCGGTGACGCCCAGGCCGACACGCCGCTTGGCCTGCGCCTCCTGCGCCTGCGCGGCCAAGGGGAAGCGCGACACCTCGATGGCGTTGTCCAGCATGCGCACCGCCACCGGCACCAGGCGGCCCAGCCGCTCCATGTCCAGCCGGGCCTCGGGCGTGAAGCCGTCCACCACCAGGGCCGCCAGGTTGATCGAGCCCAGCAGGCAGGCGCCGTAGGGCGGCAGCGGCTGCTCACCGCAGGGATTGGTGGCGCTGATGACCTCCACGCCACCCAGATTGTTCTGGTCGTTGATGCGGTCGATGAAGATGACGCCGGGCTCGGCATAGTCATAGGTGGCCCGCATGATGCGGTCCCACAGCTCGCGCGCCCGCACCGTGCGCCAGATCTTGGCGTTGAACACCAGGTCCCAGGGGCCGTCCTCGCGCACGGCGGCGATGAAGGCGTCGGTCACCAGGACGGACAGGTTGAAATTGCGCAGCCGGCCGGGGTCGCGCTTGGCGTCGATGAAGGCCTCGATATCCGGATGGTCGCAGCGCAGCGTGGCCATCATGGCGCCCCGGCGGTTGCCGGCGCTCATGATGGTGCGGCACATGGCGTCCCACACGTCCATGAACGAGACGGGGCCCGAGGCGTCGGCCCCCACGCCCGCCACCGGCGCCCCCCGGGGGCGCAGGGTGGAGAAGTCATAGCCGATGCCCCCGCCCTGCTGCAGGGTCAGCGCCGCCTCGCGCAGATGGGCGAAGATGCCGCCCATGTCGTCCGGCACCGTGCCCATGACGAAGCAGTTGAACAGGGTGACGGCCCGGCCCGTGCCCGCCCCCGCCAGGATGCGGCCGGCGGGCAGGAAGGCGAAGTCCTTCAGCGCGTCGTGGAACTGGGGCTCCCACTGGGCGGGGTCGCGCTCGGCCTCCGCCAATGCCTTGGCCACGCGGCGCCAGGTGTCGTCCACCGTCTGATCCAGGGCAGCACCGTCCGGTCCCTTGAAGCGGTACTTCATGTCCCAGACCTGGGCGGCGATCACGGGCCAGTCGGCCGGCACGGGCGGGGCCGCGCCTTCCACCGGGGACGCCGCCGGGGGTGCCGCCGTCTGTTCCGTCGCTTGCCCCTCACGCCCGACCATGCGCACCCCTCCGATCCCGGATGATAGCCGCCATGGCATCAAGGGTAGGCCGGTGGGTGGGGGCGGTCAATCGCCGCCCCGGAATCGATTTTGCGGGCGGGTCAGGCGGTGGCTTGGGTCTTCAGCGGCGGCGCGTTGGCCGGCCGGTCGGTGGGGGGGCCGCCGGCCGCCATCACCAGGCGGTCGGTCGCCGTCTCCAGCGCCGTCTCCAGCCGCTTCAGGGCCTCCTCCTTGGGCAGGCCGGGCGGGATGGGGGGCAGGAATTCGATGGTGATGGTGCCGGGCCGGCGCAGGAACTTGTGCCGCGGCCAGAACAGGCCGGAATTCAGCGCCATGGGCACGATCGGCACGTTCAGGTTCTGATACAGCAGGGCGATGCCCACCTTGTAGGGCCGCCACGCGCCCACGGCGGTCCGGGTCCCCTGTGGGAAGATGACGATGGGCCGGCCCTCGGCCACCCGTTCCCGCGCGCCGCGCAGCAGCGACTGGATGGCCGCCCCGCGCTTGCCCCGGTCCACGGCGATCATGCGGGCCTTGGAGGCGTACCAGCCCCAGATGGGGATGTAGGTCAGCTCCTTCTTCAGGACGATGGCGGGATCGTCCATCAGCAGGTGCAGCTTCATCGTCTCCCACATCGACTGATGCTTGGCCCCCACCAGGAAGGCGCCGTGCTTGGGCATATGCTCCCGCCCCCGCACCTCGTATTTCAGGCCGATGAGGGTGCGTTCCAGGAAGACCAGGCTGCGCATATAGCCGCGGATGCCCCAGATCATGGCCCGGTGGGGCGCCACCAAGCCCCACAGCAGGCCGACGCAGCTGATCGCCGTCCAGATGTAAAAGACGATGTTGAAGACCAGGGATCGCAGAACCAGCATCGCCCTTGACCGCTTAACCAGGGTTGATGGAGGCAGGGATAGTGTCTGCGCGCCCGCCTGTCCACCCGATTGGGACATCACAGTCCAAAGGCGTGGCGCAGGAAGGCCACCAGGTACTTGTCGTATTCGCTGATGATCAGGCCGGCGGTGCCACGCCAATGCCACCACCCGTCCAGGCGCACGTTGGGCGGCTGCACCGCGTGGGGCACGATGCGGACATCCGGCAGGGCGTGGCGGAATTCCACCAGGCTGCGCGGCATGTGGTAGTTGGCGGTGACCAGGCGCAGGGATTGGAAGCCCTCCGCCTGCATCCAGCGCGCGGTTTCCTGCGCGTTGCCCAGGGTGTCGTCGGCCGAATAGCCCAGCACAACGCAGCATTCCAGCGCGGTCGGCGTGGCCTGGGACATGCGCAGCAGGGCCCGCACGTCCACCCCGCGATAGACGCCGGAGATGAACAGCTTGCGCGCCCGGCCGGCGGCCAGCAGATCGAACCCGGTCTCCAGCCGCTCACTGCCGCCCGTCAGCACGACGATGGCGTCGGTGGTGGCGGACTCGTCCTCGGGTGCGCGGGGGATGTGGGCGGCGAAGGTCAGCAGGCCCGCCAGCCACAGTCCGCCCAGGGCCGCCCCCACCCAGGTCAGGCGGCGCAGCCGGGCCAGCAGCGCGCCGGGGCGCGGGGCCTCCGGCGGCGCGGCTTCCGGCTGCGGCTGGGGCGTCACGGCAGGGGGCGTCACGGCAGCCGCTCCAGCGCGCGCAGCACGGTCAGGCGGGCGCTGATGGCGGCCAGGGCGGCGGCGGCCACCGGCACCCCCACCAGCACCAGCCATTGCGGGGGCGCCAGCGTCAGGGGCGGCAACAGTGTCCCCTCCACCGTGCGCGACAGCAGGGACAGCAGGGCGATGGTGGCCAGCGCCACGGCGCCACCGCCGATGCCGCCCTTCAGCGACAGGCGCAGGACGTGGCGCTGGAACTGGTCGGCCACGTGACTGTCGGTGGCGCCCATGACGTGCAGCAGATCCACCTCGTCCTGATGCATCGCCAGGCCGGCCTTGGCGGCGAACACCACCACCGCCACGGCCGCCCCGCTAATCAGCGCCACGATGACCAGGGCGACCGCCTCCACCAGGCGGGCCAGACGGCGCAGGTCGCGCAGCCATACGCCGGGCTCCTCCACCGTGGTGCCCGGCACGGCGGTGGCCAGGCGTTGGCGCAGGGCGCCCACATCGACGGCGGGGCCGGCGGTGACGTCGATCAGGGCCGGCAGGGGCAGATCCTGCAACAGCGCGCCATTGCCCAGCCAGGGTTCCACCAGGCGGGCCGCGTCCTCCATGGACACGGGGCGGGCGTTGATGATGCCGGGCACACCGCCCAGGGCGTGCAGCACCAGTTGCACCCGCTCATCCAGCGACACCGGCGCCTTGTCACCGACGGGGCTGACCTGGATGGTCAGGCTGCCGTCCAGCCCGCTGTCCCAGCGCTGGGCCCAGCCGGACAGCATTTGGGCCGCCGCCACCGCCAAGGTGGACAGGAACACCATCAGGGCGATCAGCCAGGGCAGGAAGCGGCCCGTGGCATCGCGGCGTAGGGACAGGACGGCAGGGCCGCGCCGGCTCATGGGGATTGGCCTCGCAAGGTTTTGGGCGGAGGGGGTGGCTGTAGTGATGGCACGGCCGGGTGGCGGGCGTCCAGCGCGTCCACCCCCCTTTGGTGCCCACAGCGACACCCGCGACGCCGCCGGTGCGGCATCCTGCCCGTGCCCCCTGAACGGTATAGACCGTTTCGTTGCCGTCGCGGGACCTGGGGCCAACCTTGCGCATCCCTGACCTTTTCGTTTAAGTCTAAGGCGCCTCTTAAGGAATTCGGCCCGGCCCTGCCTCCCATGATCACAACCTGCCCGTCCTGCGCCACGCGCTTCCGGGTCGACGACGCCCTTCTCGGGCGGGGTCGACGCGTGCGGTGCAGTGCCTGCGGTTCCATTTGGCACCAGGTGCCGGAGACGGCCGGCCGCGCCGCCATGCCGCCGGAGGATGACGAGTCCGACTGGCTGAGCCCCCCGCGCCCGGTCTCATCCTCCTCCTTCGCCGATCTGGCGGCGGAGATGGAGCGGGAGACCGCTTACGACGCCCTGACCATGGCTGAGGATGAGGTGCCGGCGCCGTTGTCGCTGGGCCGCCTGCGGCCGACGGCGTCCCCCCTGCCCGTGGCGGAGGAAAAGCCCCGGCGCCTTTTCGCCGCCGTGCGCTGGGCCGTCCTGGCCGCGCTGGTGGTGGGGGGCGTCACCGGCCTCGCGGTCGGGCGGGACGCCGTCGTCGAGGCCTGGCCCGCCGCCGCCCGCCTGTATGAGGCCCTGGGCTTCGGGATGGAGCCGCCGGGCACGGGGCTGGAGATGGTGGACAGCAAGACGGAGTTCCGCGACGTGGAAGGCACGTCCATGCTGTTCATCGACATCACGGTGGAAAACAAGTCCGACCGTCAACGCGACGTGCCGGACCTCATGGCCTCGGCGTTGGGGGCGGACGGCAAGCCTTTCCAACGCTGGCGTATGCAGCCCAAGGTCCGCCGCCTGTTCCCCGGCGAGAAGACCGTCTACCACGGCAACATCGTGGAGAAGGGCGGCCAAGCGGCCAAGATCCTGCCCGAGTTCGTGCTGCCGAATTAGAGTTTCTCCGACTTTCGTTGAAGCGCCGGAAACTTTAGGTGCCCCACCAGCGCCCACGGTCGCGGGCTGTCCTTTGTCGCGTGAGCGCTTATGGCAGTGGTTTCAACAGTGCCATCAGGCGATCCGGGGTGCCGGCGATACGTTCCAGGCGGGGGTAGCGCAGGGTGCCGTGGTAGTCGACGGTGACGGCGCGTTCGACCCCGTCGCTCTCGACGCGCAGTTCCACCGGCCGGGTGCCGGCCTGCCGCACCGCCTGCACCAGGGCCTCGGCGCTGAAGGGCTGGCCGTTCACGGCCAGCAGGCGGACCCCCACGGCCAGGCCGGCGCGGAAGGCCGGGCCGTTCCAGGCGACGGCGCGGGCCTGGCCCTTGGGATCCACCACCAGGCCAATGGAATAGCTGAGGTCGATGCCCCCGCCATCCTTTTCCGTCTGCCGGAAATAGGCGGTGGGCGTATCAGTGAAGACCAGGCGATAGCCGCCTCGCGTCAGGCCGTCCAGCAGCCCCGCATCGTCATGGGCGTCCAGCCGCCGGCGCAGGAAGCCCGCCCAGTCATAGGGCAGCACGCCGTTCAGGGCGGCGCAGACCTCATCAAAGCCATAAGTGCGGATCACCCGGTCGCCGGCCGGCCCGCCGAAGAGGGCGCGCGCGACGGCGTCCAGGCCGTGCCTGCCGTTCGTACGCTCCCGGATCAGGCTGTCGGCGTCCAGCCAAAGGAGCACACCCTCGCCATAATAATCCTCCCGCCGCTGCCAGTCCCGCCACACCACGGATCGGCCGATGGCGATGGACGGGTCATTGGCGCTGTCCTGCAGCGACTTCCACGACCGTCCCACCCTGGCTTGGGCGACCGCCGCGTCGATGGCCAGCGCGTCCAGCGTCTGCGCCGGCGTCCGCAAGCCCGCCCGTGCCGCCAGGACACGGCCCCAGAACTCCGTCTGGCCCTCGTAAACCCATAGCAGGCTGCCATCGACCGGCTGGTTGAAGGTGGGTGTCCACAAGCCCGCTGGCTGGCGGTAGCGACCGTTCCAGGAATGCACGAATTCGTGCGCGAACAGGTCTTGATAGATGGAATAGCCGTCCCCGTCGTGGAAGAAGTCCGGCGGCACGGCGTTCTCGCTGGATTCCATGTGTTCGAACCCACCAGGGCCGGGCAACATGTCGCTGAGCGCAACGATTAAGGCGTAGCGCCGATAGTGCGCCGGCCCCAACAGGCGGTGGGTCTGGGTCACCATGCGGGCAAGACCGGCGATCTGGGCCGGCGTCGTCTCCAGGTCTTCCGGCGTTTGCGCCAGCAGCGCCAGGTCCACGGGGGCCGCCGCATCCTGGGACAGGGGTACCTGGCGGACGTGGCGGCCGGCATAGACCGGGGAGTCGACCAGGTCCTCCAGCGTCTCCGGCGCGAAGCTCAGCATGCCGTCCGCGTCGGCGGTGGTGGTCAGGGTGGTGGCGGCCGCCATGCCGGCCGCCAGGCGCAGGCTGGCGGCGATGGAAATGTCGCGCGCGAACCAGCCGGCCGGATACAGCAGCAGGTTCTGCCAGGCGACGGTGACCATGCCGGGCGTCATGCGCACAGGCCCCTGGCGCGGGCTGAGCGGTGACAGGAACTGGAAGTCGGCGTCGATGGCGGCGGTGCCCGGCGGCACCTCCACCTCGAAGGCGTAAGGGTCCAGCGGGTCGCGGCGCCAGGGCAGGGGGCGCCCGTCCGCGCGCAGGGTCAGACCGGCCAGGGCCGCGATGGACGCGGTGGCGGCATGGCTCCCCGTTTCATATTCCGGGTACAGCAGGACCATGCGGCCCGCCTGCTGCACCGGGATGCTTTCGTGGATGGTGAAGACCTTGTGGGCGGTGTCGGTCGCGTCCACGTCCAGCCGGATGGTGCCGGGGAACGGCTGGTCCCGTGCCGCGGCAATAAAGGGGGCGGGTGCCGCCGGCTGCGGTCCCGCACTCCCCTGCGCCCAGGCGGGACTCGCCGCCAGCAGAAGTGTAAGGGCGGCGGAACGGAGGGGATTCAAGGCGTGCTGCTCCTGCTGGCGTGACCGCTAAAACCGCTTCAGCAGCCGGTCGATATAGTCCAGCTCTTCCTTGGGGCGGCCGGCCTCGCTGGCGCGGCGGCGCAGCTCCTCCAGGATTTCGCGGGCGCGTTGCAGATCGCCGTGCTCGGGGATCTTGACGCTGTCGGTGCTGGTGGCGCCCTGGCCGGTCATCTGGCGGCCCAACGGGTCGGTGTTCTGGCCCCGGCCGTTGGCGGCGCGCGGCGCCACACGGGTGCCACGGCCCATCTGGCGGGCCATCTGCTGCGCCATGCCCTTGAGCCCGTCCTGCAAGGCCTCCAGCGCGCGGCCTTGGGATTCCACCGCGTCCTCGGGCGATCCCTCCGACAGGGCGCGGCCGGCCTGGCCCATGGCACGCTCCGCCTTGTCCAGGGGGGAGGGGGCCTGGCCGTCGCCGTCGCCCCCGCCATTGCCGTTTTCCTGGCCGCCCGGCTGCTCCTGGCCCTGCTGGCCGTCTGACTGCTGGTCTTCGGACTGGGGGCCCGGCTGTTCCCCTTGCTGTTGCATCAGTGCCTGCAGCTCGCGGCGCAGGGCCTCCTGCTGCTTGGCCAGGTCGCGGGCGGTGGCTTCCGCGCCGGGTTCGCGCGGGGGCTGGCGCGGGGCGGCCCCCTGGCGGTTGGGGGCGGAGCGCGGGGCGTCGCCCCGGGTGTCGGGCGGCTGCGGCCGGCTGTCCTCAGCCTCGCCCCGGTCGCCCTGGCGGAAGGTCTGGTCCATCAGGTCGCGCTGGCGCTTGGTCAGGTCCTGCAGCTTTTCCAGGGTTTGCAGGGCCTGCCGCATCCGCTCCTGCTCGGCGGCGGAGGGTGGCTTTTGCGGGCCCGTCTGCACGCTTTCCATCAGGTCCTGCATCTGGTCCAGCATCTTGCGCGCGGCGTCGCGGGCGCCGGTCTGGGCCATCTGCTCCAGCTGTTCCATCATCTGGCCCATGTCGACGGACTGGGCGTTCTGGTCGTCGGGCGGCTGGGCGCCATTCTGGCCTTGCTGGGCGTCGCTTTTTTCCGCCAGGGCCTGCATGTATCGGTTCAGCGCCGTCTTCAGCGCGTCCAGATCGCGCCGGATTTCCGCCTCCGACGCGTTGCGGTCCAGCGCGTCGCTCAGGCGCTGGCGGGCGTCGCGCAGCTCGCTCTCCGCCGACGCCAGGCTGCCGTCCTCGATCTTCAGCGCGGTGTCCCACAGCAGGTCCGCCACGTCGGTCAGCGACCGCGCGTCCTGGTTCAGGCCCAGATGGCGGGCGGCGGCGTACAGCGCCATGAAGACGGTGGGGTCGCCGCCGTAGCCGTCCAGTTCGCCCGCCAGGTTCAGCAGGGCGGGCACCGCGGGCTTGCGCGCCTCCTCCCCCTTGTCCAACAGGGCGCGGCGCTGGGCGATGACGGCCTTGGCCGTGGGGTTGTTGAACACCCGCTCCGGCAGCGTCATGGTTTGGCTGTCGCTGCTGGCCGTCTGGCCGGCGGTGTCGGTGGCGGTCAGTTGGATGGTCACGGGCTGGCCGGCCCAGGGGCTGGCTGTCAGGTCGAAATAGCCGCTGGCGTTGGCCACCACCGGCGTACCGGCGCCGGAGTCGTCGCGCGCCGGCCGGGCTGGTACGGGCAGGGTCAGCACCAGGGGCTCCACCGTCGTGCCCTCCGCCCGGGTGGTGGGCGTCACGGTGGCGGTGACGCTGGCGATGCCGTAGTCGTCGGCGGCGGTGTAGTCCAGGCGCAGGGCGTAGCGTTCCGTGGCGCTGGGCTTTTCGCGGAAGGCGATGGCCGGCGGCTCGTCCGCCACCACGCGGATGGCCCAGCTGCCCAGGGTGCGCCCCCGGTCGGTGACGGTGACGCGCTGGCCTTTCGTGACGGCCCGGCTGGCCTGGAAGCCGCCGGTGGCGGCCGGGTCAAGCGGCTGTTCCGCCTCGTCCAACGTCAGTTTCGGCGCCCGGTGGTGGGGGCCCAGGCGGGCGGTGAGGGTGGCGCCCGCCGGGATCGAAACGATGGCATCCGGCCCGCCCCCGGCCGCACCCCCGGGTATCGGCGCCTTGCCCCGGTGGGTCAGGAACTGGGGCGGCAGGCCGGTCGACTCGGGCGGGGTGATCCAGACGTCCAGGTCGGCTTCGGTCCCGGCGGGGGCCGCCTGGAAGCCGGGGTCCAGCGCCTCGATCAGGCGGGGGCGCCAGTCGCCCCAGGCCATGGCGGCGGCCACCGCCAGCGGCAGCACGGCGACATGGCGCAGGGCCCAGGGGTCGCGCGTGGCCAGATCCAGCCGGGGGCCGGCGACGCGCAGTGTGGCGAGGCCGCGCCGGGCGCGGTCCTGCGCCGCCTGCCACAGGGCGGCGGCGGGCCCCGCAGGGTCCACGGGCTGGTCCATCAGCAGGTCGAAGGGACGGTGACGCAGGCCGCTGTCCCGCTCCAGCCGGCGGAAGACGGCATGGCGGTCAGGGGGCCGCAGGCCCGGCAGGCGGCGGAGCAGCAGGCCCACCACGGCCGCCGCATAGACCGCCAGCGCCAGGCCATGGGCCCAGGGCGGCAGATGGGGCAGGGCGCCGGACCAGGCCAGGGCCAGGCCCAGCATCAATATGCCGGGCAGGGGCCACAGCCGCAGGCCCACACGCTCCGCCGCCAGGGCCAGCCAGGCCGCGCGCAAGTGGATACCCCAGGGCTTTAGCGCGGGCGGCACCAGCGGCCGGCGGGCGCGCAGGGGCACGACAACACCCGGGGCGGCGGGGGCGGGTGCCGCCCGCCGTTCCGTGCGGGGTTTGAGTGCCCATGATGCCATGCCGGCGGTGCCCTCTCGCCTAATGGGGGTGGACCGGGATCGGCCCTATGCCCTGCGCCTCAAACGTGGCGCCATTGGGGCGCCACGTCCAGGGCCAGCATTTCCTCGAACGTCTGCCGGCGGCGGATGACCGCCCACTGGCCGTCATCCACCAGCACCTCCGCCACCAGCGGGCGGGAGTTGTAGGTGGACGACATGGCCGCGCCGTACGCGCCGGCGGTCATGAAGGCCACCAGCTCGCCCGCCGCCATTGGCGGCAGGTCGCGCTGGCGGGCGAAGGTGTCGCCGGTCTCGCAGATGGGACCGACCACGTCCATGGGCGCCAGGGGGGCGTCGGCCGCCGCCTCGAACACCGGGCGGATGCCGTGGTAGGCGTCATAGAGGGTGGGGCGCATCAGGTCGTTCATGGCGGCGTCCACGATCAGAAAGCGGCGGTGCAGCCCTTCCTTGACGTAGATGACGCGCGCCAGCAGCACCCCGGCGTCACCCACCAGCGACCGTCCGGGCTCCAACGTCAGGCGGCAGCCCAGGTTGCCCAGGCGCTTGCGTACGATGGCGGCGTAGGCGTCGTGGTCGGGCGCCGTCTCCCCCCGGTAAGGCACGCCCAGCCCGCCGCCCAAATCCAGCCGCTCCACCTTCAGCCCCGCCTCGCGGGTGGCGATCACCAGGTCCGACAGGTGGCCGTAGGCGTCGTCATAGGGGTTGATGTTCAGCAGCTGGGAGCCGATGTGGACGGCATAGCCCTTGGGCGCCAGGCCCGGCAGGCCGCAGGCCTTGGCATAGGCCTGGACGGCGTGGCCCAAATCGATGCCGAACTTGTCCTCCTTGCGGCCCGTGGCGATCTTGCCATGGGTGCCGGCGTCCACGTCCGGATTGATGCGCAGGGCCACGGGCGCCGTGCGGCCCAGCTCCACGGCCACGGCCGACAGGGCCTCCAGCTCCGGCAGGCTTTCCACGTTGATCTGGTGGATGCCGGCCACCAGGGCGGCGGCCAGCTCATCCCGGGTCTTGCCCACGCCGGAGAACACCACCTTTTGCGGCGGGACGCCGGCGGCCAGCGCCCGGCGCATCTCCCCCTCCGACACCACGTCGGCGCCGGCGCCCAGGCGGGCGAACAGGCTGATGATGGACTGGTTGGAATTGGCCTTCAGGGCGAAGCAGACATCCACCGGGTCGCGGGCGAAGGCCTGGGCATAGGCCTGGTAGTTGGCGCGCAGGCGGCTGGCGGCATAGACGTAGACGGGGGTGCCGACGGCCTCGGCCAACCGGTCCAGGGGCACGCCGTCGGCGGTCAGCACGCCGGAAACATAAGAGAAGGCCATCGAAATCCGAACCGTCGCAGAGAGCTGTGGGGAAGCGCCCACCCCGCTATTGCGGGGTGGATGTGGTGGTGGGCGTGGAGGTGGTGCCCCCCATCATGGGGCCGTTGTTGCCGATGACCGGGCTGTCCGGCATGACGCCATAGGGCGTGGCCGGCTGGACGGTGGCCGGCGTCTCGCCCGGCTGGTCGGCGGAACTGGGCTGCGCCACCCGGGCGTTGGGCTGCGGGTCGCGCGACGGGTTGGGGTAGGCGTGCAGGGGATGGTCCTCGCCATCCGGCGTGTCCAGGGTGCGGGCGATCTTGCCGCAGCCCGAAAGCGCCAGGGCGGCGGCGGCCATGCCGGCGATGACGATCAGGCGGCCCTTCACAGGCAGGCGGCCCCTCACAGGAACCGCTCCCGCGCCGCGGCGACGGAGGCGCGCACCCGCTCGGGCGCGGTGCCGCCGAAGCTGGTGCGGCTGGCGACGGACGCTTCCAGGCTGAGCACGGTATAGACCTCCTCGGTGATGCGGGCGTCGACGCCCTTCATGACGTCCAGTGGCACGTCGGACAGGCCGCAGGCCCGTTCCTCGGCCAGGCGGACGATGCGGCCGGTGACATGATGCGCCTCGCGGAAGGGCAGGCCAAGCCGCCGCACCAGCCAATCGGCCAGGTCGGTGGCGGTGGGGAAGCCCGCCTCCACCGCGCGGCGCATGGCGGCCGGGTCGGGCGTCATGTCCTCGATCATGCCGGTGGTGGCGGCCAAACAAAGCGCCAGCGTGTCGTCGGCCTCGAACACCGGCTCCTTGTCTTCCTGCATGTCCTTGGAATAGGCCAGGGGCAGGCCCTTCATCACCACCAGCAGGCCGGACAGCGCGCCGATGACGCGGCCGCACTTGGCGCGCACCAGCTCGGCCGCGTCCGGGTTCTTCTTCTGCGGCATGATGGAACTGCCGCTGGTGAAGGCGTCGGACAGGCGGATGAAGCGGAACTGGGTCGTGCACCACAGCACGATCTCCTCCGCCAGGCGCGACAGGTGCATGGCGCAGATGCTGGCCGTGGCCAGGTAGTCCAGGGCGAAGTCGCGGTCGGACACGGCGTCCAGCGAATTGGCCGTGGGCCGGTCGAAGCCCAGGGCGGCGGCGGTCGCCGCGCGGTCGATGGGGTAGGGCGTGCCGGCCAGGGCGGCGCTGCCCAGCGGGCATTCGTTCAGCCGGGCGATGGCGTCGCGCACCCGGGCGCGGTCGCGGCCCAGCATCTCCACATAGGCCAGCAGATGGTGGCCGAAGGTCACCGGCTGGGCCGTCTGCAGGTGGGTGAAGCCTGGCATGATGGTGTCGACGTTGCGCTCGGCTTGCTCGATCAGGGCCGCCTGCAGCGCCTTCATGTCGCCGTCCAGGCGGGTCAGGGCGCCGCGCACCCACAGCTTGAAGTCCGTCGCCACCTGGTCGTTGCGCGAGCGGGCGGTGTGCAGGCGGCCGGCTGGTTCGCCGATCAGCTCCTTCAGGCGGGACTCCACGTTCATGTGGATGTCCTCATGCTCGGTCTTGAAGACGAAGCGCCCGTCGCGGATCTCCTCGGCCACCTGGTCCAGGCCCTTCAGGATGGCGTCGGCGTCGGCCTGGCCGATGATGCCCTGGGCGGCCAGCATGGCGGCATGCGCTTTGGACCCGGCGATGTCCTCCGCCCACAGCTTCTTGTCGAAGCCGATGGACACGTTGATGCGCTCCATGATCTCCGACGGGCCACGGCTGAAACGGCCGCCCCACAGTTCGTTGACTGCGGCATTCTGCTCAGGCATGGCGTTTTCGGGGGGGACGGCGGTTGACGTCATCGGGGATCGGGGACCAATTGTAGCGGGGCCGAAACGGGCCCGGTGGAACGAGGGTGATGGCAAGAATGGCGATTTTGCGGTTTCTCGCAAGGATTGGCGTGGTCGCGTCGGTCGTTTTCTGCGCTGGTGCGGCATGCGCCGCCGATAACGTGGCGGCCGGCGCCGCCCCGGTGCTGAAGGGCGGCATCACCCCCTTCACCGAAACCCCGGGTCATCCCGCCGTGCCCGACCTGGCGCTGACCCGGCCCGACGGCAGCGGCATCCACCTGTCTGACCTCAAGGGCCATATGGTGTTGCTGAACCTGTGGGCCACCTGGTGCGCGCCGTGCGTCCAGGAACTGCCGTCGCTGGACAAGCTGCAAGGCGCCCTGGGTGACAAGAGCTTCGAGGTCGTGGCGCTGTCGCTGGACCGGGGCGGCGCCCGTGTGGTCACACCCTTCGTCCAGTCCCACGACATCACCCATTTGGCGACCTGGCTGGATCCGAAGAGCACCGTCATGTCCATCCTGAAGCCGCGCGGCCTGCCCACCACCCTGCTGATCGATGCCGAGGGCCATGAGATCGGCCGCCTGGAAGGCGATGCCGACTGGGCGTCGCCGGACGCGCAGGCCTTGATCAAGCATTACAAGAAATGAAAAAAGCCCGGCGCCTGGGGTGATCCGGCGCCGGGCCCTGGTCATCGGGTGAGGCGGTTACCGCGTCGGCCGCGGCACGTCGCCGGAATAGTCGTAGAAGCCGCGGCCGACCTTGCGGCCCAGCCAACCGGCCTCGACATATTTCACCAGCAGGGGGCAGGGCCGGTACTTGCTGTCGGCCAGACCCTCGTACAGCACCTGCATGACCGACAGGCAGGTGTCCAGGCCGATGAAGTCCGCCAGTTCCAGCGGCCCCATGGGGTGGTTGGCGCCCAGCTTCATGGCGGTGTCGATGGCCTCGACCGAGCCCACGCCCTCATACAGGGTGTAGACCGCCTCGTTGATCATGGGTTGCAGCACGCGGTTGACGATGAAGGCCGGGAAGTCCTCCGACACGGCGGGGGTCTTGCCCAGCTTGAAGGTCAGCTCGCGAATGGCCTGATAGGTTTCCTCATCCGTGGCGATGCCGCGGATGATCTCCACCAACTGCATCACCGGCACCGGGTTCATGAAGTGCATGCCGATGAACTTGTGCGGCCGATCGGTGCAGGCCGCCAGCCGGGTGATGGAGATGGAGGAGGTGTTGGTGGCCACCAGGGCTTCGGCCTTCAGGTGCGGCACCAGCGCCTTGAAGATGCCGCGCTTGATCTCCTCGTTCTCGGTCGCGGCCTCGATCACCAGGTCGCAGTCGCTCAGCGTGGCCATGTCCGTGCTGGTGGAGATGCGGGCCAGGGCCTCGTCCTTCTCCTGCTCGGAAATCTTGCCCTTGGAAACCCAGCGCTCCAGGGCCTTCTCGGCCGTCTGCATCGCCCGCGAGAGCGACTCCGGGCTGGTGTCCATCAGCCGGACCGTGTGGCCGGACAGGGATGTCACATGGGCGATGCCCGTTCCCATCTGCCCGGAACCGATGATGCCGATCGTACGTATCATGGTGTCTGTCCTTGCAAGGCCACCCTGGCAGGGGCCCCCCGCACGCCGGAGGGCCCCTTACATGATGTCAATTAGGGTGTTGAACGGGCTTGTCAGCCCGCCTTGCCCAGTTCAGTGGTCAGTTCCGGCACGGCCTTGAACAGGTCGGCCACCAGGCCATAGTCGGCGACCTGGAAGATCGGCGCCTCCTCGTCCTTGTTGATGGCGACGATGACCTTGCTGTCCTTCATGCCGGCCAGATGCTGGATGGCGCCCGAGATGCCGACGGCGATGTACAGTTCCGGCGCCACGATCTTGCCCGTCTGCCCGACCTGATAATCGTTGGGCACGAAACCGGCGTCCACGGCGGCGCGGGATGCCCCCACCGCCGCACCCAGCTTGTCGGCCAGGGCCTCCAGCAGGTGGAAGTTGTCGCCCGACTGCATGCCGCGACCGCCCGAGACGATGACCCGCGCCGACGTCAGCTCCGGCCGTTCGGACTTCGACACCTCATTGCCCACGAAGGTGGACAGGCCGGCATCCGCCGCGCCGGACACAGCCTCGACGCTGGCGCTACCACCCGTGGCCGCGACGGCCTCGAACGCCGTGCCGCGCACCGTCGCCACCTTCACCGGGTCCAGCGACTGCACGGTGGCGATGGCGTTGCCGGCGTAGATGGGCCGGGTGAAGGTGTCGGGGCTTTCCACACCGGTGATGTCGCTGATCTGCGCCACGTCCAGCAAGGCGGCCACGCGCGGCGCCACGTTCTTGCCGAAGGTGGTGGAGGGGGCCAGCACGTGGCTGTAGCCGCCGGACTTGACCAGGCCCACCACCAGCGGGGCCACGTTCTCCGCCAGGCCGTGGGCGAGCTCGGCCGCGTCGGCCACCAGCACCTTGGCGACGCCGGCGATCTTGGCCGTGGCGTCGGCGACACCGGCCACGCCCTGCCCCAGCACCAGCACGTGCACGGCGCCGCCCAGCTTGGCGGCGGCACCCAGGGTGGTCAGCGTCGGCGCCTTCACGCCCTCGCCAGCGGAACCAAAGTGGGGTTCCGCGATAACAAGTATGGTCGTCATGGTCAGATCACCCGCGCTTCGGTCTTCAGCTTGGCCACCAGCTCCTCGACGGAGCCCACCTTGATGCCGCCGGCGCGCTTGGCCGGTTCCACCACCTTCAGCGTCTTCAGCCGCGGCGTCAGGTCCACACCCAGGCCGGCGGCGTCCACCACCTCCAGCGGCTTCTTCTTCGCCTTCATGATGTTGGGCAGCGAGGCGTAGCGCGGCTCGTTCAGGCGCAGGTCGGTGGTCACCACCGCCGGCAGCTTCAACTCCACCGTCTCCAGGCCGCCGTCGATCTCGCGCGTCACGGCGACCGTGCCCTCGGCCGGCACCACCTTGCTGGCGAAGGTGCCCTGGGCCCAGCCCAAGAGGGCCGCCAGCATCTGGCCGGTCTGGTTGGCGTCGTCGTCGATCGCCTGCTTGCCCAGGATGACCAGGCCCGGCTGTTCCTTCTCCGCCAGCGCCTTCAGCGCCTTGGCGACACCCAGCGACTGCGTCTCCGCGTCATTCTGTACCAGGATGGCGCGATCGGCACCCATGGCCAGCGCCGTGCGCAGCGTCTCTTGCGCCTGAGTCGGCCCCACGCTCACCACCACGATCTCGGTCGCCTTGCCCGCCTCTTTCAGGCGCACAGCCTCCTCAACCGCGATCTCGTCGAACGGGTTCATCGACATCTTGACGTTGGCCGTCTCCACACCCGTGCCGTCCGCCTTGACCCGGACCTTCACGTTGTAGTCAACGACCCGCTTGACCGCGACCAGTATCTTCATTCTCAAGCCATCCTTCGGCACTTCTTGGGAAGGGCGCCCGCCCGGTGTGACGCTCCACCCTCGATCTGGCGGGTTCTGGTTATTCTTCCGCGTCCGGTGGATCGAGCCATTCGGACGTGGTCGGCAAAAATAGGATTGTCCCACAAGGCTGTCAACGTCGCCCTGTTGCACTGCAATATGGGGCTAGGCCAAGGCGTTATGCCGGCGCGCCCTTATGTTTCGCGGACTTAGCGGTTGGCACCCGGAACCCACAGGACGTCGCCGGCCCCGCGGTCGTTGACGTGGCGCCCCAGCACGAACAGGAAATCTGAAAGTCGGTTCAGGTACTTGAACGCCGCGGGCGTCACCGGCTCACGTTCCGCCAACGCCGCCACCAGCCGCTCCGCCCGCCGGGTGACGGTGCGGGCCTGATGCAGGAAGGCGGCGGCCGGGGTGCCGCCGGGCAGGATGAAGGACGACAGCGGCGCCAATTCGGCGTTCAACGCGTCGATCTCCTGTTCCAGCCGGGTCACTTGCGCGTCGATGATGCGCAACGGCGGATATTGGGGGTTCTCCTGTTCCGGGGTGCACAGGTCGGCGCCCAGGTCGAACAGGTCGTTTTGGATGCGGGACAAGTAAGCGTCCGCCGCGGTTCCGGCGGTGTGCAGCCGCGCCAGGCCGATGGCGGCGTTGGCTTCGTCCACCGTGCCGTAAGCGTCAACCCTGAGGTCGCTTTTGGGCACGCGGCTGCCGTCGCCCAGCGAGGTCTGCCCCTTGTCGCCGCCCCGGGTGTAGATGCGGGTCAGCGTGACCATGCGATCCCGCCTGTCATGCGTGATGCCCCAGGGCCAGCGCCGTCAAGATGAACAACACCACGGCCAGGATCTGCAGCCGGATGCGCCACCACATCAGGCGGTTGCCCGTCGTGCCGGCGTTGTCCCCGCCCCGCGCCATGGTGAACAGGCCCAGGATCAGGACGCCCAGCACGGCCAGCACGGTGGCGCCCAGGCAAAAGAAGAGAAAGGTGCCCATGGGGCCGCACTATAGCGTGCGGCAGCCCGCTTGCCCATCGGCTTGGGAGGGCTGCCGCGCCGCCGTCAGGCGCTTTCCCGCATGCGGGTGGTGAAGGTCTGCGCCCCGTCCCGCAGACGCTGGGTCTGCAATCCCAGATCGTTGGAGGAACGGTTGAGGCGGTCGGCCGCCGCCCCCGTTTCCCGCGCGGCTTCGGTGACATGACGGATGTTTTCCGAGACGCTGATCGTGCCGCTGGCCGCTTGGGCGATGCTGCGCGCGATTTCGCGGGTGGCGGCGCTCTGTTCCTCCACCGCGCTGGCGATGGAGGTCGCGATCTCATCCATGCCGGCGATGACGCCGCTGATCTGGCTGATGGCGGACACCGCCTCCTCCGACACCTGGCGGATGGCGGCGACCTGGGTGGAAATCTCCTCCGTGGCCTTGGCCGTCTGGGTGGCCAGGGCCTTGACCTCGCCGGCCACGACGGCGAAGCCTTTGCCGGCCTCGCCCGCCCGCGCCGCCTCGATGGTGGCGTTCAGCGCCAACAGGTTGGTCTGGCTGGCGATGGCGTTGATCAGGCCCAGCACGTCGCCGATACGGCCCGTGGCCGCCACCAGGCCGCGCACGGCGTCGTCGGTGCGCCGGGTCTTGTCAAGCGCCTGGGCGGAAATCTTGCTGGACTGCGCCACCTGGGCGCTGATCTCGCTGATGGAGGCCGACAGTTCCTCCGTGGCGCTGGCCACCGACTGGACGTTGCCGGCGGCGCTGCCGGCGGCGGTGTCGGCCCGGGTGCTGTCGGCCAGTGACCGGTCCGCCGCCCGGGTCAGGATGATCGCGTCCTCCCGCACACCACCCACGGCGCTGCCGATGCCGTCGATGACGCCGGCCAGCGTGTCGTTGAACCCTTGCGCCAGGGCGTCCAGTACCCGCCGACGGTCCTTACGGCCCTCCTCGATATAGACGGAGATGGCCAGGTCCATGTCCAGCATGACGGCGCGCAGCAGGGCACGCTGCAGGCCGGCGATGTCCACTCGGGGCTTCAGCCAACCGAAAAGGCCGCGGGGGGCCATCCGCGTCACCATGGCCAGCAGTTCGCCGGTGATGAAGGCATAGCCGCCGATATACCAGCGCGGTTCCAGACCCAGTCGGTTATGGGCGCGGCCGACGCGGATGACGCTGTCCAGGTAGGTGCTGTCGAAGGTGCCGGTGACGATGGCCGCCCAGTGGCGCATCTGCATCTCCTTCACATGGGGCAGATGGTGGGCGCCCCCGAAAAGCTGGAACACCTCGGGATGCTTCTGAAGGTTGGCGTAGAAGCGATCCAGGATGGCGGGCAGTTCCCGTTCCACATGGGGGCGCAGGCTGCGCAGCGCGTCGCGGGTGGCCGGGTCGATGTCCAGGAAAGCCAGGCGCTGCTGGAACTGGCGCATCATATCGTCATCAATACCGGTCATGTTTTCCTCGAGTCCAGGGCGCGCGGCTTGGCGCGTGAGCCGTCGGGGTAAATCTCCCCCTGGTTTAGTAAACGATCCGTGAAGAGGATGTGCCGCAAGCGCCAGGCTACCCCTTTGATACGAGGCAAATGATTTGGTCGAGCACGGATCGTCGCGTTCTTGCCCGCCATTGCGTCCAGGGGCGGGGCGCGTTAAACCAAGGCCATGGCCCATCTCCGACACATCCAGGCGTGCAACTCCCACGACGCGGCGGCCTTCTGGCCCTTCGCCGTCAATGGCCGGCCGGTCGGGTATGTCCGCCCCGCCTTCGCCGACCGGGTGGCGGGGCTTAGTGACGCCTTCCGCCTGGGCCGCGAGGGCGGGGCCCCCCTGCTGGATTTGTTGCCGACGGAGCGCGAGGCCCGTACCCGCGCCGTGGCGGAGGTGGTGTCGGCCCTGGCGGATGAGGGCTTGGTGCCGCCGCTGAGGGGGGAGGATTTCCCCGTGGTGACGCAATGGGGCCAGCCGGAGTTGCTGCGGCTGGACCGGGCGGCGGTGCCGGGCTTCGGCGTGCGCGGCTTCGGCTTGCATGTCAACGGCTACGTGCCGGGGCCGGAGGGCGGCATCGAGATGTGGGTGGGCCGGCGGGCCCGCGACCGGGGCGTGGCGCCGGGCAAGCTGGACAACATGGTGGCCGGCGGCCAGCCGGCCGGGCTGACTCTGACGGAAAACCTGGTGAAGGAAGCGCGGGAGGAGGCGGGGCTGGATCCCGCCTTGGCCCGCCGTGCCCAGCCGGTGGGCGCCATCACCTATGTCTTCGACACCGTGGCCGGCCTGCGTCGCGATACGCTGTTCTGTTACGACCTGGCGCTTAGCCGCGATGTCATCCCGCGCAACACGGACGGCGAGGTCGAGGGTTTTGAGCTATGGCCGTTGCACCGGGTGGCCGACAGCGTGCGCACCACCGACGATTGGAAGTTCAACGTCAATCTGGTGATCATCGACTTCCTGATTCGCCACGGCCGGCTGACTCCGGACGATGAACCCGATTACATGGAGCTGGTGAGGGGCTTGCGGTCGGCGGACTGAGTTCCCCGGAAACCTCCGGCTCAGAACAGCGCGTCGATGGCGTCCTGGTCCAGGGTGGCCTGCTCGGTGGCGCCGTGGACGATGGCGCTGCCCCGGTCCACCAGCTTTTGCAGGCGCTGCCAGTAGTCGGACGCCAGGAAGCCCAACATCTCGGGCGACTCCGATTCCGCCTCCAGCGCCACCACCGCTTCGGCGATGGTCGCCTCCAGCTCCGCCACCACCCGGTCGAAGGGCTCACGGAACTCAGGCGGCACATGGTCGTAGGCGTCGATCGCCAAGGAGGCGAAGCCCAGGCCACTGCCCTCGAAATGCTGCTTGTAGGTCTTGGGCTGCCAGGCGCGGATGTCGTCCAGCATCTCCGGCATGTCCCCCAACATGGACAACAGCATAATCACTTCGTTGAAGTGATTGAAGTAGTCCGTCGACAGCAGGGTGTTGCTGTCTATCGTCGTGTCTTTGACGAGGTCGCGGTACTGGGCAAGGGTATCAGCATCAGGCATGTGGCGTTATTACCATGGAGCTTTCGATCTGGGGGGCGAAAAATTCGCTAAAAGGCGAACCGTGCCCGCATGGCTAAATGAGCGCGCCCGGCCCCTGTTCAAGGTGGCGGTCAAGGTGGCGCCATGCCCATGCGATGGCAGATTTCAGCCGGTGTGGCACCGCCATCACGCAGGGCCGCCAGGCTGGACGCGCCGTCGCGCTTGGCCAAGCGCTCGCCCCGCTCATTCATCAGCAGGCGATGGTGGTGCCACAGGGGCACGTCCAGGTCCAGCAGGGCCTGCAACAGGCGATGCACATGTGTCGCCTCCATCAAATCCCGGCCGCGCGTCACCAGGGTGACGCCCTGCGCATTGTCGTCCACCGTCACCGCCAGGTGATAGCTGGTGGCCACGTCCCGGCGGGCCAGCACCACGTCGCCCAGGATGCCGGGCCGCGCCATCTGGGGGCCGGCCTCGCGGTCGATCCAGGTTAGCGGTCCCACCTGGCGGGTTCCGGCCGCGACATCCAGCCGCAGGGCGTGGGGCGTGCCGGCCGCCAGCAAGTCCTGACGGCGGCCCGGATCCATCTGGCGGCAGGTGCCGGGATAGAGGGGCCCTTCCGGTCCATGGGGGGCGGCCCCGGCCCGCGCGATCTCTTCCTGGATGTCCTTGCGGGAGCAGAAGCAGGGGTAGAGCACGCCCCGGTCCGCCAGCCCGTCCAGGGCGGCGCGGTAATCGGCCATGTGCGCCGACTGGCGCCGCACCGGCTCCGGCCAGCGCAGACCCAGCCAGCGCAGATCGCGGGTGAAGGCGGCCTCGAACTCTGGCCGGCAGCGGTTGGGGTCGATGTCCTCGAAGCGCAGCAAGAAGGTTCCGCCGGATGCCTGGGCGGCATGCCAGCCGAACAGGGCGGAATAGGCATGGCCCAAATGGGGCAGGCCGGTCGGGCTGGGGGCGAAGCGGGTGACGGGATGGTCCATGCCCCTTGATTACCACCCCGCCCGACCCCTTGCCCACCTTTGGCGCCCACCCCCGGGGCCCAGCCCACCCCGAGTCGCCCGGAAAAGAGGGCGTTTCCGCGCCTATAACAGGGGGTGGGCCGCTGGGGTACCCCCACATCTTGTGGGGGATGCTGTGACGTTATCGTGAAATCGCGAGGCTCCCCTGCGGCGAGCATTGCCGAGGGGGACTGGAATCGGCTAAGAAGGCTGTGCTTTTCTGGCCGGGGGTGCGGCCCGCGGCCGTCCTCGGGAACGGTGCGGGGGTGGTATTGTCTCCACCACTAGACAGTTGTCCGGCCTTGGTGCTGAACGCCGATTTTCGGCCGCTCAGTTACTTCCCTTTGTCTCTCTGGTCCTGGCAAGACACCATCAAGGCGGTCTTCCTGGACAGGGTGAACATCATTTCCGTCTATGACCGTGTTGTCCGGTCGCCCACGGCGGAAATCCGAATACCCAGCGTCATCAGTTTGAAGGAATACATACCGGCGACGCGAAGGCCGGCCTTCACCCGGTTCAATGTCTTCCTGCGCGATCACTTCTGTTGTCAGTATTGCGGTGAGCCTTTCCCCACCCAGGAACTGACCTTCGACCACGTCATCCCACGCTCCCGCGGCGGACGCACCACCTGGGACAACGTCGTCACCTCCTGCTCCGCCTGCAACCTGGCCAAGGGCAACAAGCTGCCGCACAAATGCGGCATGATCCCCCTGAGCCCCCCCTTCCAGCCCACGGTATTCCAGCTTCAGGAAAACGGGCGCGCCTTCCCGCCCAACTTCCTGCACGAAAGCTGGCGCGACTTCCTCTACTGGGATACCGAGCTGGATCCTTTTTAAGTTCCTCAGACGCCGGCAGGCCCATCCGGGCCTTTGGCTTGTCCTCGCTTTCCAGTCCGCCTTCGGCTCCCCGAAAAGCTCCGGCGTTGGGCGGAGGGTTGAGAGGGTCAGATCCGCTCGGCCACCCAGATGACGGCGCGGGTGCCGCTCTTGATCAGGGTGTACAGCACGGGATAGCCCGTGGTCAGTTCGGCCTCGTGGGCGATGCCGATGTCGCGGTGCTCCAGTTCTTCCGCGCGAAACGTCTCGATGGTGGCCTTCAGGTCCGCCTCGCCGAGACCCAGGCGCTCCGCCTGCTGGGCGTAGTGCTCATCGATGGCCTCTTCCACCGCGACGGTGCAGGCCATGGCGGCGCGCTCGCCCATCAGGGCGGTGGCGGCACCCAGGGCGTAGCCCGCCACCTTCCACAAGGGTTGCAAGGCCGTGGGGCGCACCCGGCGCTCCACCATCAGCGTGTTGAAGGTATCCAGGTGGACCTGTTCCTGTTCCTCCATATGGCGGATGGTGGCGCCCACCGGCGACTTGCCCAGCACCGACAACTGGCCGGCATAGATGCGGGCCGCCCCGTACTCGCCCGCCTGGTCGACGCGGATGATGCGGGCGATCTGCGCCTCGGTGCCCAGGTCGCCCGGCAGGGGGCGGCGCGCCAGGCGTTCGGCCGGCTTGGCTTCGGGGCGGGCGGTATCGAGGTCGGTGTCGGTCATCGGGATGCCCTCAGGCGCGCCCGGCGCGGGCGGCGGTCCACGCCACCAGACCCAGCGCCAGCGAGACGGGGAAGTTGAACGCGGCCATGGAGATGCCGTGCCAGGTCCACTGCGCCTCGTCACAGCGCACCAGCGGGGCCGCCATCAGTTGCTCGCGCAGCTGCTCCAGCGTCAGGGTCTTGGACAGGCTGCTGCTGCAGGTGGTGAAGCCCTGCCACCAATGCTGCTCCACCCCGGCGTGGAAGCCGGCGATGGCGGCGCCGGCCAGGAAGGCCACGCCGCCCAGCACCAGCGAGGCGGTGCGGAAGCGCGGATTGGCCAAGCCCGGCAGCAGGGCCACGATGGCGGCGACATAGGCCCAGCGTTGCCACAGGCAGAACTCGCAGGGGTGCAGCCCACCCACATATTGCGACAGCAGCGCCGTGCCCAGCGCACCCACGGAGGCCAGGACCAGCGCCGCCTGGGGCAGGCGGGGGTGGGCCAGCGGGGACCGGTTGGCGCGGCGGCCGGGGGTGTCGGCGGTCATGGTTGCGGTAGGCTCCCGAGGGGTGGGATTGGGGTCAGTGCAGGTGCAGGTACTTCACCAGGACAAAGCCGCTGATGACCAGAGCCAAGGCCACGGTGGTGACCAGCGTCAGCCGCTTTTCCACGAATGTGCGGATGGGCTCGCCGAATTTCCAGAGCAGGGCGGCCACCAGGAAGAAGCGGATGGCGCGCGAGATCAGCGAAGCGCCGGCGAAGGTCGCCAGATCGAACTGGAACGCGCCGCTGGCGATGGTGACCAGCTTGTAGGGGATGGGCGTCATCCCCTTCAGGATGATGATCCAGGCGCCCTTCTCGTCGAAGCCCGTCTTGAACTCCATGTACTTGTCCATCAGGCCGTAGGCCTCGATGACGCGGTGGCCGATGGTGTCCCAGAAATAATAGCCGATGGCGTATCCCAGGAAGCCGCCGATGACCGAGGCCACGGTGCAGACGGTGGCCAGGAAAAACGCCCGGCGCCGGTCCGCCAGGATCAGTGGGATCAGCAGCAGATCGGGCGGGATGGGAAAGACCGAGCTTTCGATGAAGGAAACACCCGCCAGCGCCCATACGGCGTGACGGTGGCCGGCAAGGCGGATGGTCCAGTCATAAAGGCGTTGCAGCAACGGTCATCTCCGACAGCGGGCCCCCCCGAGACAGGTTGGCGGGCCAGGCACCCCCGTCTAACAGGAGTGCCGCACGCCCGCAACCGCGCCCGGCGACGCGCGCGTGTCAATGACGTGACGCGATGCCGCCATGTGACGCTTGACCCCCGGCTTTCTATCGCTATGATCCCCCGCACGCTGAATGCGCCCGGTGCCTCCGTGGCGAAATGGTAGACGCGGCAGACTCAAAATCTGTTGGCCGCAAGGTCGTGTTGGTTCGAGTCCGACCGGGGGCACCAAATTTCCCAATAAAATCAGTAACTTGCGGCGACGCAGTTTTGCCCACGAAAGTGGGGCAAAACTGGTGTCCGCACAGTGTCCGAAAATCGGACCATCTTGAAACAGGGCTGTGTCCGCATCTGTCGTGTCGCTCGGGGGAAAGGCGGCGGTGGCGGCTGGGGAGATAGGCACGCCCCACGGACCCGAAGGCTACCCGGCATATCTTACAGCGCGCCGCCACCGCCAGCGGCCACCCTACATCCGGTGTGCCGCCGTGTCACGGCGCCCTGGACTCCAGTAGCTGGCGATCCAGCAGGTTCAAGGTGCCCGCCACCTTGGCCGCAAGAGCGCCCAGGAACCACTCCTGGTCGACGGTGCGAGTGCTATAGCGCGGGTTATCCCGGCTCAGGACAATGCCTCCTCGATAGTCAGACTGGCACCGGAACAGCTCCAGGGCGCCTGGCAGCACCTCCAGGGCATAGAGGCCGGGGCCACACCATGAGTTGACCGGCACGACGGCCACGAGGTCGCCAGGGCGCAGGGTAGGCTCCATGCTGTCACCCTCCACCGGCATGAAGCGGGGCGTCACGGAAGCGGTCGCGGTAGGTATGATCAATTCGGTCATGCCTTGACGCTCCCGAACGAGAGGGCGCAGCCGCCGGAGATGTCGCCCAGCGATTCTGCCGGATCGTCTTCCTCTCGCGTCTCGATCTCCAGGTCTTCTGTAGGCGCGTCCCGCCGGTCCAGTTCGTCCATCAGCGCGTCGATGGCGGCATGAATGGTCGACCGCGGCATGCGTGCGAGGATCTGGCGCGCGCCGGGCAAAGTTCGGGTATTCTGGGAAACAGCCATTGCTGCCCTCCTATCCAGGGTGGTGATGGTGAGGCCGGGCGGCGTGTTCGTACCATGCCGCCCGGCCGTATCTATTGCCCCGTCATCACAACACTGTTAACATTTCCAGTCAATGGAAATCACAACGAGGTTGTGAATATGGTCCCGGTTCAATGTCGGATGGCGCGTGTTGCGCTCGGCCTGGGGGTTCGCGAATTGGCTGAAGCGGCCAACGTTTCGACGCAGACCATTTCCAGGTTCGAGCGAGGCGAGGAGTTGAAGCCGGCCACCCTCGGTATCATCCGCGCCACCCTAGAAGCTGCTGGCGTGATCTTCATCGCGGAGAACGGCGAAGGGCCGGGCGTGCGGCTGAAGAAGGGGGGGTAACAATGAAGGCGCTTAAGGCCTGGTGGCGTCGAATGTATGGGGTGTCCTACATAGAGAACGACCCAGACTCGCCGGTGATCTTCGTGGGCGTCGAACAAGCCGGCCCTCTCCGTCGCGCTCGCCGTCTTGTTGCAAGCTTCTGGGTGAAGCATTGGCAATGGGTTATCGGGACGGGCATTGCCTTAATTGGTCTTTTTCATTTGGTCGGTGGCGAAAGTAAGTGAGCGGTCCGGACTGCGTCGAGAACTCTGGCGAGCATCTCTTGGCGGAGAACGGGGAAGGGCCTACGTGTCGGGCGGCCGGTGGCACATGGGCCCACCCGAAGCAGAATCCATATAGTTGCAGTAGTTGGGCGCCGTCGTTACCATCGCGGGACTTTGGCGATGGGGGCAACTATGAAGCGTATTGGGATGATTTCCGTGGTGGCGCTGACTTGCCTTACGGCCTGCGCCTCAAGCGGTCACAAGGTCGACCAGGCAAAGGTGGATGCCTTCCAAGCTGGAAAAACTACGCGCGCGGAAGTGGTGGCCGCCATTGGTGAACCTACAGCAATATCCACTTTGCCCGATGGCCGTCATCTCGCGGTCTACAGCTATGCGACGGCCGCCGCTCGGCCGGAGACTTTCATTCCGGTAGTCGGGGCCTTCGTTGGTGGCGCCGACGCGAAGGGCAGCAGCTATACTTTCTGGTTTGATAAAGCGGACATTCTCACGTCCATATCGTCAACCCAGACGAATACCTCTACCGGCTTGGGGGCTGCGGCGAAATAGGGGAAGGCTGTCCGCTTAAGGTCTGCGCATGACATTCAGCCCACCCGCACGCAGGATTGCAACTGGCGGTGGCGCAACATAAGCGATGCCGGGTGGTTTCAAATTTAGGGAAGATCCATGGCAATTCAGAATTGGAAATGCCCATATTGTGGGCACGCGCAAACAGTAACAAATGATAGATATGACGACAGATACTCAATCGTTGACGCTGGCAGCGTAAGTGATGAGTTTTTTGCTATAGGACGCCTTGCAATAATTTGCTCAAACGAGAATTGCAGAAAACTTTATCTGTTTGTAACATTAAATCGTAGAAATTACGGGGGGGATATAACGCCAAAACCACTATTTGTCTGGCAACTTTTGCCAAATGGCGTTGCCAAACCACAGCCTTCTTACATCCCTTCAGCGCTGACGTCCGATTATAACGAGGCTTGTCTTATAGTTGGCAATAGCCCAAAGGCATCTGCGACGTTAGCGCGGCGCTGCATTCAAGGCATAATTCGTGATTTCTTTGGAATATCAAAATCTCGACTTATTGACGAAATAGAAGAACTGAGATGTCGCGTCCGTGACAATAAAATTACGGGAATAACGGAAGAAACGGTTGATGCTATAGATCATGTGCGAAAAATAGGGAACATTGGCGCACATATGGAAAAGGATGTGAATTTAATTATTGACGTTGACGAAGGCGAGGCGACACTACTTATTGAGTTAATTGAAACACTGTTTGAAGATTTATATGTGGCTCGTTATCAACGACAAGAGAGGCTTCGGAAACTTAAGGCAGCTGCCGATAGCAAAGATGCGGCGAAGAAGGCGGCTACCCCAGGCGGGACGACTGGCGGAAGCACGCCATCGCCCTAGCCTCAGCGTTGACGCGGGTCTCTCTGGATTCCGATAGGCGCGCAACGGCGGCGCGCTTGCCGGCAAGGGTCTATGTTGAACATAGACCGTTCGCGAGGATGTCCGATCCCGGAGCGTTCCTGGGGCGTCGCTTAAACCGACACCCCCTCGCCGGTCGGGCCTCACTTCAGCTTGAAGCCGAAGTTCCGCATCTTGTTCACGACCTGCCGGTGGATCTCGTCCACTCCGCCGTTCCTTAGCCACTCCGACGGGCTCTCGCCAGTCTGGACGCTGACGCTGATGTGGTTGTTGGTCGTGTGGCTGGTCGAATTCCGGACGTTGTTGTTGGTGACCGCGCCCATCGCCTGGGCACGCATGCCGCTGTAGTCCGGCAGGCCGAACGCCGGGAAAGGCTGCGCCTTCGGTAGGCTGAAGGTCGGGATCGCAGCAATGGCCGACCGCAGCGGAGTCGCGATGCTGGCCGGCAGGACCATCTCGTCCTTGTGCAACTCGCCCACGACGCCATCGGCTGGGACCTGCCCCCAACCGCCAGCGGCGCTGAAGAAGGGAACAGCGGCCATCATGCCCATGACTGTGGCCTGAGCCTCTGCGGCAGCGGCCGGCGCCATCCCTGGGCCCACAACCGGGATTGCCGAGATTGACGCGAAAGTGGCGGCAGCGGCCACTGGCGCCAATTGAGCGATCTCCCCCAGCGCCGTGGCGTAGCCGGTCGCCGCCCGGGCCACCTGGTCCGCTTCCTCGATGGTCGCCCGCGCCGCGGCGCCTGCGGCAGCGGCCCCGGTCTTCTGCGTCTCGCCCGTTACCCAGGATATGACCTGCGCGGCAATCCTGCCCAGCATTGTGCTGTTCTCGGCGGCATCGGCTGTCATCCGCACGGCCGAACCGGCGCGGGAGGCGGCGGTCTTCAACGCCTCCTTTTCAACCCACTTCGCCCCTTCTTCCGCGAGGCTGCCCATGGTGTGGCTCAGCACCCGGTCGCCCAGGCTCAGCAGGATCTGCGACATGGATTGCTGCTGACGGAGGATGTTCGACACCAGGCTGGAGGCGACGCTGCCAATCTCCGAATTCACCCGCCGGTAGCCGGCCAGGCGCTTGTCGAACTCCGCCAGCTCGTCTTTCGTCTGGTCACGGGAGAGCTTGGCCAAGTCGGCGTTCAACTGCTCCTTCAGCGCGATAATGCGATTTCCGACCGCCTCGAATTCCTTGGGCTGATCCTGCAGGCCGGCCCGCTCGCCGTTCAGGATGAACTCGTTGAGCGCTGCCTCCTTCTGGGCCAGGTCGCGCAACGCGGCGTACTTCTGGGCCGCGGTAATGTTGCCCAGCCGAACCTCCTCGTCGAGCCGGTCCTTCTCCGCCTGGAACTTGATCCGGCTCAGCTCCAGCGACGTGGCGGCATCGTCTTTCGCTATGGCCTGCTGCTGCGCCCGGGCTTCGCCCTGTAGCTGCGCCTTGGCTTGGTTCAACTCCCGCTCGATGGTGAGCCGGGCATCCGCCGTCAGCCGGCCGCTGTTCAGCAGCGCCGTGTCCGCCGCAATCTGGGCTTCCAACTGCTGGGTTCGCGTCTGGGCGCCCAAGGCGGCCTGGCGGGCGAGTTGATCGCGGCTGGCGGTGATGGCGTCGGCGCTGTCTTGTTGCCGGGCCTGCGCCAACGCCTGATCCAGGTCACGCTGTACGGCCTTCCGGTCCTCGACCGTCAGCTTGTCGCTGGCCAGCAGCGCGCGATCCGCGTTGATCTGGGCCTGCAGGCGGACAGCGTGCCCCTGGTCCGTTACGGCAGCCTGGCTGACCAGCTGGTCGCGCGCATTGGTGACCGCGTCACTGCTGTTCTGTTTCCGCAGCGCGGCCTGGGCCTGGTTCAGATGGCTCTGCGCCTCCTGCATCGCCTCGGCGCCCAGCTTGCCGGTAGCCACCATGTCTGACCAAGCCTTGACTTCGGCTGCCAGCAGCTCAGCCCGGCCGCCCTGCCATGCCGTGGCCTGTTCCCGCAGTTCACGCGCCAGGGTGGCCGGCCCGAATTGGTCGCGCTGGTACGCCTCCACGGCGTTCTGGTCCGGCCCCTCGGTGGCCATGGCGCTCTTTAGCTGGTCCTGGGCCCGCGTGTAGTCGGCGCTGGCCGTGACGCCCCAGTCATCCTTGCCGGGCCGCTTGGCCTTGGCGTCAGTCGCCAACGCGCTGTTGGCCTTGTCGATGGCGGCGGCGGCGGCCTCAGCGCGTTCGGCCATCACCTTGAGCAGGACGTTGCGGGCGGCGGTCACATCATGCTGCTGCCGCGCCACGCCCAGCGCCTCCAGGTCGCTCACCGAAAGTCCCTGGAGTCGAAGCCCCAGCTTCTCGACCGCATCGGCGCCGCCCAGCCAGGCTGCCGCCACCTGGTTGGAAAATTTCTCCACCCCACCCAGCGCCGGCGACATGTGCGCGAGCGTGACGGTGTATCGTTCCAACATGCCCTTATCTTCCGCTGACGCGGTCAGCCCCAGGAACGCCCGCCCGAGGGCGCCGGCCTCTTCAGCGGTCAGCTTGTACTTTTCCCTGATCTCGTCGATCCACTTCCCGATCTGCGCCGGCGTATTCTGGGCGCCGTGCCCCAGGGCGGCCATGTCGCCGGACAGGCCCTTGACCTGGCGGTCCAGTTCCGCCACGTGGTCGATCAGCTCGTAAGCGCCGATGCCCAGCGCAGCCATACCCACGGCGGCCCCGGTGGTCGCCCCCGACAAGCCGCCCATTCTTTCGGTCAGCACCAGCATTGAGCCAGGCATGCGGGAGAAGTTGCCGCTCATCATTTCGTGAACCAGCACCAGCAGCTCGCGCTTAGCGCCTACGGTGGCGAGGCTCAGCCCCTCCATCGTCTTCACCGCTTCCTGCGTCGCGCGGCGGGCGCCTTCCGTCGCGGTCTGGTGCTGGCCCAGCCCATCGGCGAGCGTGCGCAACGCGGCGCTGTTGTTCTGGGACGCCGTCGTCTGAAGCAGGACCGCCTGCTCAAGCTCGCGCATACGCTCAGCCAAATTGCTGGTGGATGTGGCCGTCTGGTTCTCGGCGGTTCCAAGGCCGCTCACCCCATTCATCATGCCCGCAATGGCTGCCTGTGCCTGCTGAGCGGCAGCGGCGGCCCGCTGGAGAGCAGCCGTCAACTTGTCGTCCACCGTCAAGGTCGTGAGTACGGTCCAGCTTTGATCAGCCATGGTCAGATTCTCCGAATGAGCGCGTCAGGGCTGAGCCCGGCGGCTATGATTTCTTCGTGCATGAACGCAATCATGGGGGGCACGTTGGTGGCGCCGTGGGCCTTCCAGACGGCGATGGCCAGCGCCATCACCAGGTCGTCGTGGCGCCCGGGCGGGGCATTGAAGGTCACGCGGCCGGACGGAAGCTGTTCCGTCTCGTAGTCCAGCAGCTCCTCCCGGAGCGCGGCGACGTCGGGCAGGTCGGCGTGAACGTGCAGTCGATCCTCCGCCATCAGGGCCTGCAGGCGGGAGATCAGCACCATCTTGGGAACGCGCCAGGTCATGCCGTCGCTGTTCACCGCGTCACCGCCGTGGATCACCACACCGGTGAAGTGCATGCCGGCGCTGCGGAACATGTCTGCGACGGCGACGCCCACGCCCGTCTGGTCGATCACCAGGTCGGCACCGATGAACGGCGTGGTCTTCAGCAGGTTGGCGACGCGCTGCACCACGGCGGGATAGGGCGTGCCCAGCGGGACGCGCTCTGAGAAGCCGACACGGAACAGCGCGGGAACCTCCACAAGCCGGCCGTCGATGGTGACGGACGGGAATTCGTCGCGGCGAACGGCGACGATGGCGGTGGGGTCGTTCTGGCGCCCCAGGTCGACGCCCACGACGTAGCGGCTGGATGTTGGTTCAGAGGAAGACATCGAAGTCCCTCCTCATGGCCCGGTCGACCGTTTCGCCAGAGAAGGCGGCGGACTCCGCGTCGTAGAACTCGCAGTAGAACTCCTGCCGGAACGCCTGGGGCGACATGTCGGTCCGCATGCGTTCGAGGAATTCCGGGGTGATGCGGGGGCACTCGTCGGCCGTGACCCGGAAGCGCGCCCATCGGTCACCACCCCTCTGCCACCAGTGAAAGAACTTGCCCCGCCGGCCCTTCGGGGTGGACAGGGCGATCTGGGTGCCGTTGGTGTTCGCCAGGGCAGGACCGGCGGCCACGAACACGTCGTCGTCGATCTCGCTGGCCTCGTCGTAGACCACCAGGTCGGCGGCGCTATAGCCCCGGATCGTCTTCGCCACACCGGGCAGCGAGACGATTCGGCTTCCGTTGCGCAGCATCACCTCCGTCTGGTTGTCGGTCTCGGACTGGTATGCCGGGTCGATCTTCCGCCAGCAGCCATAGACCTTGTCGAACAGCTCACCAGACTGGCGCTGTGACGGACTGATCAGCAGGACTGTTGCCGGCACGGTGATCCGCGGAGGGTAGAGGGCGACGTGCAGGGCCTTGATGGATGTGCTGGTCGACTTCCCGCCCTGCCGGGTGCTCAGCAACAGGATGTCCTTGGCGTCGCACCGCAGCATGTCGGCCTGCCAGGGGTCGGGCTCAAAGCCACAGTCGCGCGACAGCACCACCGGATCGAGGGCGCGGCTGAAATCCCAGGACAGGTCAGTATAGGGGTCACGCGGCATGGGAAGCGCTCCCCTCGATCATGGGAGGCGCGGCGTTCTCGATATCGCGGATCGCCGCCGCGACGGCCGCCGCCGCCTCGGGGAAGGGCCGCAAGGCCCGCGTGAGGGCGGCCCGCAGCCGAGCGTATTCGGGGGTCATCACCAGGCTGATGGCGGTGATGGTGGCGCTGGAATGCTTGTGCAGCAGGCCCAGGTATTCGGCGACGAGCTGTTCGTTGCGGTGGATCTGCGCTGACAGGGCCGCGACGTTGCCCAACTGCGTGGAAGTGATGGCCACATCTTGGGCCGTCAGCAGCTTCAGGCGCTGATCCCGCAGGCGGAGCAGGATACCCTCGGACTCCTCCCGCTTGATGGCCTCCAGGTCGGCGCCCGGCTTCAGCTTCTCCGCCAGCACGGCGGCCTTGCGCTCCGGCGGGAGCTTCTTGTTGTGGCGGCATACCGCGTCCTTGGACACATCGTAGCGCGCGGCGATGGTGGTGTACGGGACGCCGCGCACCAGGGCCGCCTCGATCTCCGTCCGCTGGGGATGGCGGTCGATGGTCGAATTCCCGGCCCTGGTGCGCTTCGTCTTCGTCATCACGGTCTTTCCTGATGTTCACGGGCTGCGGGCTTGAGGAGCGAGGGCCCCGCCGGTTGTCGCTGTTCTTGACGGACACCTGCGACTGGTCCGGTCCCGGCGACCACCCGCCGGGGCGATGGGGTCAGACGGGGGTGCCGGTGACGTCCACCCAAGCCTTGAGGGCGGGGTGCCAGTACACGGTGATACCCAGGTCGGTATCGATGTAGCGGTCGCCGGGATGCGGGGCGTCCATGACGGTCCCGGCGTAAAGGAAGGCGACCGGGCGGTTGGCGGTGGGGCCCACACGGCCGATCCGCACCCACCCGTTGGCCTCGGCCGTGCCGGCGTCGCTGTTGTCCATGTCGACGTAGGGCGCGCCGGCGGCGCTGATCCGGGTGCCGCCACGGCCTGGGAAGCTGGCCAGCGGTGCCGGCGGCATCAGGCGCACTTGGTGGACGGGGGTCGTGTTGCTCACCGTTTGGCCTCCAGCTTGCGAATGCAGGCCGTCGCACGGCGTAGGGCGGCGGTCAGTTCCCGGCACTTGGCCAAAGCGTCGTCGCGCTCCCGGGTCATCTCGGAGAGGTCATTCCCGCTGGTCTGGCTGTCGCTGGATGCGGTCTGGCCCTTCGCCAGCCTCTCGGGGCCAGTGGCGCCCACAGGCACACCCTGGCCCTTCCCCAGCGCCGTTGCGGTTGGGTAGTTGGTGCCGACGCGGCATGCCTTGGTGATGGCCTCCAGGGCGGCGGCGGGGTTATGGCGGGGGTCAACTTCGTACATGGCGGGCCTCACAGGGTGGCGTTGGGGTTGGTGGCCAGGCGCTGGGCCAGGTCGGACCACGCTGCGGCGGCGGCATCACTCCCGGCCCGGGTGCCGATCTCGCCCACGTCCAGGGCGGTCAGGGCCGGCAGGTTGAACAGCGGGCCGTCAACGTGGCCGGCGCGGACACGGCTGGCAGGCCATGGGGCGTCGATTCCGGTCTTCGGCACCTGATGCATGCGGCCGGGGTTCATCTGGTCAGGCTCCAGCGCCATCGTGCGGTAGCCCAGGCGCTTCAGGGTGCCGTTGATCGCCTCCAGCGTCTGGGCGCAGCTGGCGGCCAGCGTGACAGCCTCCGCGTACTTGCCCCCATGCACTGCGGCGCATTCCATCAGCACATCGCCCACCAACTGGCTCAGCGTGGCGTTGTGCTGGGCGCCCAGGGCCGTCAGGGCGGTGACATCGCCATCCACCGCGACGGCGGCGGCCTTGGCGCTGTCGGCGTTCGCCTGGGCCGTGCGCAGCAGGGCTTCGGCGGCGGCCATCTCCGGCGTGTCGGCGCTGGGGCGCGGGCCAGTGCCTTCGATCGCCCAGGCCGCCACGGCGTCGGCGTGGGCACGCCGCAGGGCGTCGACACGGGCCTTGGCGGGTTCTACCTCGGCCATCAGGTCGTACAGCCGCTCGCTGCGCCGCATGGCGTTGTCGAGGCTGGTTTCGTGGACGGCCATGACGGCGTGGTGGTCGGCCAGCGCCTGGCGGGCGGGCGACAGGGGCGACGGCGCGACGGCGGCGGCCGGATGGTCGACCTTGCGGGGCTTGATGGGCAGGACGGGCATGGTGATAGGCTCCAGGGCGGTTGATGGTGCGATTTCAGGGTGCGGATAAGCCCAGAATGCGGACACATAGCGGACCGTCAACAAGAAAAATCTCGTATAGCATTGATATAATTGGCAAAAACTGGCAATTCGCACTGATTACTAATCAGTTTTAGACCGAAAGGCAGGCAGCACATTTTTTCAGGGAGAGGGCCGGCAGGGGTCGCATAGGGTGCCAGCACGTCCGCACCAGCCCTAGCGGATCGACGCGGGCGAGGTTCGGGCCGTCGCAAGGATGTGATCCGAACTCACCCCCTTTTGGGGGCTGTCCCTTGGAAACCAGGGGGCAGGTCAAGGGTGTCGTCTTAAGCGACTCCCTTTGGTTCCCCGGATGCGGGGGATCAATCCGGGGGTGTGCTCAACTCTGAGCCGGCCCAAGGGGGTGGTGAAACGCCACCCCGTCCTTTGCTCCCCGGATTTGGGGAGTGGTCGGGGTGTCGTCTTAAGCGGCGCCCTGCGTTTTGCTGGCCGGTCGGTGCCAGTCCCCGGATTGGGGGATTGGGAATTTGCGCCACGGCGGCGCGGTTCTGTCTTAGTCCCGCCAGCCACACCAAGGGTGGCGGGTATATATACGTAGTATATAGGGCGCGTGTGTGTGCAACGCCTGTGCAGTAAAATCAATGACTTAGCGAAACCGTTTGTGCGTTTGTGCAGCGTTTGAGCATTGAGCGATTTCAATGACTTAGCTGAACCGCTTGTGCGCGTTTGTGCAGCCTCATGGCGGGGGATTGGGGCGGATGATCCCCCGCCTGGCGTTCCGATTTCCGTAGTGCCCGACGGTGCCGATGGCGAGTTCCCCCCGCTCGAACAGGACTGCCATTTCCCGCTCCAATTCCCACTTTTTCAGCCCCTGCGCCAAGCCGTCCCGAATGACGCGGGTCGGCAGGTAGTTGCCCTGTCCCCGCGTGGCGATGGTGGGCCGGCCCTGGGCGTTGAACTGATCCACCGCCGCCAGCAGCACGTCACGCGCGTGGTTGGCGCGGTCGAGACGGTCGACCATGTCGGCGCCTTGCGCACCGTCGGCGACGAAGACGCCACCCTGCCAGGTGATGGGGATGTCACCGGCGATCGGGCCATAGTTCGCCTTCTTGGTCGACAGCACGCGGGCGTCCGGATCGACCACGGCGCCTTCCTCCGCCGCCGGGCGGGTCAGGTAGAGGCGGGAGCGGACGACAGCGTTCCAGGCGGTGGAACCGGACAGGCCGGACCCTTCCTGCATGCCGGCCCTGGAGGGGTGGCCGCAGACCACGACAGCCGCGCCGGTGGCCAGGGCCAGGGCGCGCAGCAGGCCGCCGAAGCGGTGGACCTCCGTGCGGGCGTTCTCGTTGCCCAAGAAGAAATCATAGAGGCTGTCCAGCACGATCAGTTCGGCCCCCAGTTCGCGGGCCCGCCTCAGGATGGCGTGATAGAACGGCGTGGCGTCGGCACCTTCGCCGGGTCGCCCGAAGATCAGCAGGGTGTTGTCCTCACCGACGCGGCCGGCGATGTCCACGTGCTCCAGGTCGCCCAGCGCGGCACCGTAAGCGGCGGCGATGTCCGTCATGCGGCGCTGCAGTTCGTCTTCCTCGTCTTCGCAGTACACGCCCAGGGTCTTCACCCTACGGCACTCCCGCCCCAGCCAGGGCGCGCCCAGGGCGGCGCTGGCTTGCAGCTGGAGGGCGAGCAGGGTCTTCCCCAGGCCGCCGTCGCCGGTCAGCAGGGTCACGTTACGCAGGGGGATCAGGTCGGGGACCAGCCATTGCCGCTCCGGCACCGGTTTCCCGGCCCACGAGGCGACGCAGGCGGTTTCCAGCCGGTCGATGAAGCCTTGGGGGTTGGCGGGCCCATCGAAGCGCCGGCGGCGGTTCCCGCCGGAGGGAAAGTCCTCCGGCGGGGCGCTGTGGGGGTTACGGTTCAAGCGGCCGCCCTCCAAGTCTGGGCGACGGTGACGCGCGGCTGGTGCCAGCGGGCGCATTCCTCCAACCGCTCCTTGAGCCGCTTGGCGAGCCCCCGCGTGGCGCAGGTGATGGCCGGCGCCTGGCCGATCCAAAAGCGCAAGTCGGCGGACCAGTCCAGGACGCAAGCCCCGGCGCCGCGGGCGCGCAGCCAGTCGAGAGGGTGGCGGTGCAGCACCAGCGGATGGTCGAAGATTGCCGCGTGGTCGACCTGCTCCAGGCCCAAGATAGGGCACCCGCCATAGAGCGGTTGCCACGTCTCCGGGGCGCTGAGGTCGATCTGCACCAGGTCGCGGACCTCAGGCCAGCCGGGGCCGTCGTCGTGCCAATCGGCCCAGCCAGCGGGCACGACAAGCGCGCCCTCCAGCACGCCTACCAAGCCGGGCCGGGCGAACACGGTGGGCGGGACGGCCGAAGCAATGAGGCGCTGGGCGATGGGCCAGGTGATAGCCAGCTCGGCACAGGCGAAGACGGTTTCGAGGGGGATGCGATCGCTCATCGGACCACCTCCAGGAATCCGCTCCATCGGACGGGCGTGCAGTCGAGGCGGGCCACGATCAACCGCCGCCGGAGTTGCCCCCGGTCCTCGATGATGTCGTCGACGAAACCGTCGTCCTCCTTCTCTCCCCAGCGGTAGTTGATGACGAATACGAAGCCTGGAGCGCCCGCGGCGCGACGGCAGATTTCGATTTCCAGGAAGTCGCTCACTGCAGCGCCCCCCAGTCTTCGACGGTACCGCCGGCCAAGAAGAAGGCCACCATCCGATTCATCGTTTCGATCCGCCTCCTGGTCTTGCTCACGGCGACGGACGCGGAAAGCAGCTGATCTGTCGAAGCCGTGTTCATCATGCCAAAAGCCTCGATGGCTGTTATTGCGGCCAGGAGATGCATCTGCGACGCGACCACTGGGGAATCCATTTCGTCCGCCTCGGCAATCAAGCGCATGGCCTGTCCGATTTTCGCGCCGGCCGCTTGGATGACGAGGAGGTTGGCGTTGGGGGCTTGATCGTCGTTCATCGGTCACCTCCCTGCCGCTGGCCGTACAGGGCGATCAAAGCCGCCTCCGCCCGGCCGTCGTGCTTCTTCAGCGGCCACAAGCCGGCCTGGCGGGGGAGAAGCTGGGAAGCCCGGGCGCGGGCCGCATCCTTGCCCGCGGGACAGCCCATGGCGCGTTTCCAGGACTGCGGCGTCACCAGGGTCACGGGGATGAAGTGAGCCGCCAGCAGCCCCTGCAGCGCGCCGAAGCAGGTTCCGAACTTGAACATGGAGGAGACGCCCTGGCCCGGCATCGCGCCGACCCGCTCCAGGAAGGCGACAGGCGCCGCCTCCTTGGCCAGGCCGTCGAAGATGTGGGCCAGCGCCGGCAGGTCCAGCTCGGTTCGCGTCAGGCGGTGGGTGGGCATGTCATGCACCACCAGCGCGCCGTCGGGCGACAGGACGGCAATCGCCCCGGACAGGCCGGGGTCGATGCCGATGACCACGTGGCCGGTCATGCTGCACCTCCCGGGCCGGCCAGGTGGGCGATGATTATGCGGAGCCGGTTCGCGTAGCTGGCCAGCGCCGCTGCGGCGCCCGGCTGGCCGTTGAACTCCGCGACGTCGGCGTGCATGTCCCGGAGCAAGCCCTGCAAGGCTGCTGCCGTGCTGGGGACCGGCGGCAGGAGCCGGACAACGGGGCCCCGCCGCTGGGGGCGGAAGTGGAGCACGTCACCCATGGACCACCGCCCGGCCGTAGGCCAGTTCCGCGATGGTGCGCGCCGTCGGCGCGCTGAAGCCGCAACGGCGCGCGATGCGCCGCGCCGCGATGTCTTCCAGGATGAAGGGGAGGGTGGTATCGTTGTGACCGGTGGAGCGACCAAACTCACCAATCACAACCCCCGGACCCATCTGGCGCGCCAACGCCTGCTTGGGCCGGGGGTTCGTCTTAGGCCGCATACCGAGCACCCCGCGGGGTCTTGCGCCGGCGGGCGGTGGGCGTGGCGGAGCGCGACGTTTCCCGCGACAGCAGCCAGGCCCGGATGGCCTCGATGCGGTAGTACTTGCGGCCCCGCAGCGCGATGAAGGGCAGCCCTTCCTCGATCAGACGGGCGAAAGTGCGGTCTGCCATGGGGAGGCCTGACCGCCCGAGCGCAACTTTCGCTTCCTCTCGCGTCAGTAGGCCATCCATAACGCCGGCCATGACGCCGGACGACGAAATCTGTTCAACCATTCTTACCTCGCACGTTAGTGCCGCTTGATGCGGCGAACACATGCAGGGTCGTGGCGATAACGCGTTGTTATCAAATACTATTACAAATTACATAGTGTAATTATTGAGATTACAAATTACATGTGTGCTACCGGCCTCTTCTCCATTCATAGTAATATATGCGATAATTACTCCATGACTCCGGATCTCCTAAAGATTTTGCGCAATCCTTAGCCATATCAGTGACGCTATTGCTGTATTTCGTCCCAAGATACTTAGAATTGTCTCTATACCAAGCGAAGGCCTTAATCTTCGCAAAATTGCCACCCGAACCTTTGCTTCTCTCAAAAAGATCGGATACCTCTCCTTCATCATCATTAAAGAATGAATAGAGATCGTTCTTCCTAATATGTGCGTTATAGGTTGTGACTCGATATCGTCTTTCTGGCAGAAAAGGTGCTTGGAATTCGGCGGCTCTGGAGATCAAGTCGTTTATTTCATCCTCATAATCAGGGCATTCAATGAGTCTAAATTCATAACTGACGTGGAATTGCCCGTCGTCTGTTGTTTCGAGTGAAATATTTCTGTTTCTGTCATCGAATGGCAATATGTATCGGTAATTCCAAAGAGATAGTGATTTGTCGGTGGAGGTATAGCCATACACGTTTCCGGGCTCCACTTCCCCAGAGAATTGCCATATCTTCTCTTGTGGCCGACCAATTGAGATCCAGATCTCCTGCCTTTCTCCGAGTAGCCAAAAGTAACGGCGCTCTAAAGCTGTTAGAATCCAATCTCTTAAGAAAGCTCGTGACCGAAAATATGGACGCATGAATTCCATTGCATCTCTAAGAGAGAGCGGCGAATCGGTAGCTCGGCCGATACTGTCAAAGTGCATGATTTTCTCGTTCTATTAGATTAATCACGTTGGTAGTCGGCTGGGTGGCGGCCCCCACTACCGCCCCCACCCGCTCCGTCGCCGCTCGCAATGGATCATCCATCAGATGCGCGTACCGGGCCGTCGTCTGCGCCTGGGTGTGCCCCAGCAGCGCGCCGATGATGGGCAGGGACAGGCCGGCGCTTACCAGGATGCTGGCGTAGGTGTGCCGCAGGTCATGCACGCGCACGTCCGTCAGGCCGGCGGGAATAGCCTCTCCCGGGCGCCCGGCCCATTCCAGCCTGGCGGACTCCAGCCATTCCTCATAGCTCGGCAGACGTCCCAGCTTGGCTTGCAGAACTGCCACCAGCCGGCCGGCATCCGTTTCAGGTTGAGCGGCGAACAAGTTGACCGAGGCCAGCTCGGTGACGGCCCGCCAGAACGACGATATGTCCTTCATCGGCTTGCTGGGCATATCGCCTGGAAAAACGAACGGGCTGCGGTTGGCTGGCGCTACCTTTTCCGCCTGGGCCCGCATCTCGGCCAGAAGCTGGCGGGCCGGTGCGCTCAAGGGCACCCGATGTTCCGTCTTCTGCTTAGTGGTGGCGCCAGGCTTCACCCACAGGCCGGACGTCAGGTCGAATTGATCCCACCGGGCGCTCAGCACCTCGCCGCGGCGGGCGCCGGTGAGGAGGAGAAGGCGCACGACGTTGGCGCTGCTGCGCTCCCGGTGCGTCTGCAGCACCTCGGTGAGGGCGATCAGCTCGGCACCAGCGAGGTAGCGCTTCCGCTTCTCCTCCGCGTTCTTATCGACGCCCCTGACCGGGTTGTCGGTGCGCATCTCCCACTTGATGGCCAGGTTGAACATTTTCGACAGCAGGGACAGGACACGGTTGGCGGCGTAGGGAGCTGTCCGGCTGATGTCCTGGTGCAGCCGGTCGACGTCCGAGAACCGGACATCCGCCACCTTCATCCTTCCGAGTCGGGGCAGGACGTGGACGCGCATGTTGCGCTCGTCCTCCTTGGCGCTACCAGGGCGCTTCTTCGGCAAATGCTCCCCTTGATAGCGCTCCGCCAGATCCTGGACCGTGGGCGCCGCGCGGCGGGCGTGCCGATCACCCATTGGATCTTCGCCCAGGTCGACTTGGCGCTTCAGCTCCTTCGCTTGGCTGCGTGCTTTCTCTACCGGCCAGTCAGGCCAGCTTCCTATGGTGATGCGGCGCTCCCGCCCACCATCGGCCCTATAGTTGAGGATGAATGACACCTTTCCCAGCGCGGTGACGCGGGCACCGAACCCGGTCACGTCGCTGTCGTAGGTGATCCTATTTCCGCTTGCCGGGGGCTCCAGCCCCTTGACAACGCGCTCGGTCAATTTGACGGCCATCGCCATCCTCTCTCGTCGTGTCCGCACCCGTGTCCGCACAGATGACGGCAAACCCTGGCGATTAGGGTCGCACCTTTGGCGGAAGCTGGCAAGGAAAAGCGCTGGTATGACAATGGTTTCTGAGGGAAAGTGGCGGAAATGCACGGAATGCCTGGCTCTCCATTTTCAGACTCAAAATCTGTTGGCCGCAAGGTCGTGTTGGTTCGAGTCCGACCGGGGGCACCACTTCAATCTTCCGACATCACCGAATGATCCAGATGGCCCCTCGCGGGCCATTTTCCTGTCCGCCTGTCCTGTGGCGCCCGTCTTCACCCGGTCTTAACCATGGGGCGGTGACGATACCGGAAAGCCTTCGGTGACGCGGTCGAGATGAAACGGGTTGAGCGCTATCTGGGATTCGCCTTTGCCAATGCCGACCTCCTGGTGGAGGTCGATGGCGATGGCACGGTACGGTTCGCGGCGGGCGCCACCCTGGCGCTGACGGGGTGGAGCGATGCCGAGCTGACGGGTCGGGCGCTGGCCGACCTGCTGGCGCCGGCGGATCGTGCCCTGGTGCGGCGTTTGCTGGCGGCCCTGGGCGACAGTGACCGCAGCGCGCCGCGCCCGGTTCGCCTGTCGCGCCGGGATGGGCGGGAGGTGGTCTGCGTCCTGGCGGCCTACCACCTGCAGGGGACGCCCCTGGTGAACGTCACCTTCTGCCAATGGGCGGTGGGTCAGGCCCGGCTGCCGGCGCCGGCCGATGTCGATCCCGCGACCGGCTTGCTGACCCGGGCCGCCTTCACCCGGGCCGCCGACGAGGGTCTTGCCCCCGACCAGCCGGGGCCGCCGACCTGTTCCGCCATGACCCTGCTGGAGATGAACAATCTGGCCGACATCCGCACCCGGCTGACGGCGGAGGCCGATGGCCAACTGATGACGGAGATCGGCGCGGTCTTCCGGCACCACGGCGGCGCCGGGGCGGTGGCCGGCCGGTTGGCGGACGCCCGTTTCGGCGTCATGGCGCCGGCCAGTCTGGCGGAGCGCATCACCCAGGATATCGCGCGGATCGCGGCCGACCTCGGCCTGGAGCGGCCCATCGAGGTCGACGCCCGCACGCTGGATGGCGACAGCTTCGGTCTCAGCCGCGCCGACCGCTCCCGCCTGCTGTTGCATGCGCTGCGCCGATTCGCCGAGGCGGGGGCGGCGGCGGTGGATGTGCTCTCCGGCCAGTCGGCCGCCGCCGGCTTCGTGAAGGACGCCGTCGGCTGCCTGGCCCGCCTGCGTGACGATCTGGGCGGCAATCGGCTGTCGCTGGTCTATGAACCCATCATCGACCTGAAGACGGGGCGCATGCATCATCTGGAGGTGCTGAGCCGCTTCAACGGCGACCGCCCCGGCGCCGTCATCACCCTGGCGGAGGAGCTGGGCGTGATCAACGACGTGGACATGCTGGTGTGCAGCCTGGCGATGCGGGAGCTGGAGACGGCACCGGCGGATATCATCCTGGCCGTGAACCTGTCCGCCGTTTCCGTGGGATCGGACCTGTTCATGCAGTCGCTGATGACCCAGCTGCGCGCCCAAGCCGGCCTCGCCGGCCGCCTGATGTTCGAGGTCACGGAAACCGGGCAGTTGGGCGATTTGGACCGGGCGCGCGCCGTACTTGGCGCCGTACGCCGCTTGGGCCACCCCATATGCCTGGACGATTTCGGGGTCGGCATGGCCTCCTTCACCTACATCCGGGCGCTGGATTTCGACCATGTGAAGCTGGACGGCAGCTTCATATCCCGGATGTGCGCGAGCAAACGGGAGGAGGCGATCGTCGCCGGCATGTTGGCGCTGTGCCGCGGCCTGAACATCTCCGCCATTGCCGAGCATGTGGAAAATCCCGAACAGCTGTTGCGCTTGCGCGGCATGGGCTGCGCCATGGGGCAGGGGTGGCTGTTCTCCCAAGCCATGGACCGGCCGCGGCGGCGGGACGCCGACCTGCGCCCCCTGTCCCGGCCCTCGGCCTGGCGGCCGACGGTGCAGGGGACGGGAGGATGAGCCCAGCCCGCTGAACCGGGCCGATGACGCATGCCGTCCGTCCGCCCCCGGGAAAGTGACCGTTCGGGGAATGCGCCCTTTAGGTGCTTGACTGTAAATATAAAGTGTATTTTCTTCAGTGGAGATTGCGGCAGTCTTGGTTTTGTGGGGCCGCTCCAGATCTTGTCTGATTTTATCACATATAGAAATTCTATTTATTGAGGTGTGTGTTTTGTGTTTAGGCATATTGTGGTGTCAAGAACGACGATAAAATGCCTGATGGAGGGCGCGGGTGGCCGGCCGCGAGGCTTCGACAGCCTACGCTCCATTCTCGCCATCGCCGTGGTCCTGTGGCACACGTCTTCGATCTGCTACGGCCTTGACGGTGAGGCGTGGCTCTGGACCGGCCCCCTGCGGCCTTTGGGCTATTTCATTGTTCCCGCCTTTTTTGCGCTCAGTGGCTTTCTTGTTGCCGGAAGTCTGCTCCGGAATGACCTCACGACGTTCGTCACCCTCCGCCTCGTCCGGATTTATCCGGCGCTGGCTGTTGAGGTCTTCATTTCCGCCTTCATCATCGGCATCGGGGTGACAAATCTGGGCATTGGCGATTATTTCACGGGTCGGAGACTATATAGCTATCTGCTTAACGTCATAGGTTTTGTTCATTATAGTCTTCCTGGCGTTTTTACGGAAAATCCGGTTGCAGGCGTTGTGAATGCCCAGCTTTGGACAATACCCTATGAGCTCTATTGCTATGGAGTTCTCACCATTGTCGCCTTGATCGGCCTGTGCAGGCGCCCCGTCGGCTTTATGATGGCTGTGGTCATTCTTAACATATTCATTTTGATATACGCGACTTACGGGGATGACACGCTGGCATTCGCGGTGCGCCCGCCCGGCGGGTTGGCCATTCTTTGCTTTCTATACGGCGTGGGCTTTTATCTGGTCAGGGATAAGATTCCGATGAACTGGGCCTTATTTATCGGTTCCTTGATCGCGTACACCGGGTTTGTTTTCTTCGCTGAAACCGTCTATGCCTCCGCCGTGTTTGCCACCTACATGACCATTTTCCTCGGTTTGAAAAAGAAAAAAATCCCGCTGATCAGTGGCATGGCAAAGTATTCGTACGGGGTGTACCTCTACGGCTATCCACTCCAGCAAATGGTCTATCAGTCGCTACCCGCCGGCAAGGCGTGGTGGTCCAATTTCCTCATCAGCTTCCCGCTGAGCCTGGCGGGCGCGGCGCTGTCCTGGCATCTTGTCGAGCGCAGGTTCGATGAAAAAAAGAAAAGCATCGTGGCCGCCGCCAATCGGCTTCGTGATGATCTTCGCGCGCGCTGGGTGGGGCCCATCCCCGGGCGGGGGGTGGACACGCCTCGGAATTGACCCCGTTTGTCATATAATAATTTCGCCATCGACGCATGAATTCGTCCCGAATACATGACTTAAATCAAATGCGCGGACCAATACGATAGATCAGTTGCAACGACACCCTTGCGGGATTTCAATAGAGGTCCAAGGTGGAGGTGTCCCCATGACCCAGAATAGCACCTATGCCCTCGTTTTGAGGGAGCATGTCGCGGACCTTGACCCCCTCATAGAGCGCTGGACCAGCGGGCATTTCCTGCTGACGGGTGCTGCCCGTGACGAGGCCGAGGAATTTATTGGTCGCCTGAAGGATCTCCGGGCTGATCTGGCCAGTCGAATGGCCCGGCCGGACCTGGAGGATCGCATGCCGCTGGTCGCCGACGGCATGACGGTTCGATAGGCTCGCGCCGTACCCCTTGTCCGTCCCGGGGAGCGACTTCGGGACGGACAAGGCCGGCCGCTCATCCCGCTGGATCGGCCGTCAGGCCCAGATACCGGTCGGCCCGGTGGTTCATGGCCAGGATCATGTTGGCGATGATGGCGCCAATGACCGATAGCGCCAGGTGTTGCGGGCTCAGCACGAAGCAGGCCGACGTCAGGATGACGGCATCCAGCCCCAACTGGACATATCCGGCGCGCACGCCGAACCGTTCCTGCAGGTAGAGCGCCAGGATGTTGATCCCGCCCAGCCCGATGCGGTGGCGGAACAGGATCAGCAGTCCCGTGCCGATCAGCCCGCCGCCGGCCAGCGCGGCATAGACTGGATTCAGGACCGCGAAATCCACCCAGCCCGGCGTCAGCCGCGTCTCGATCGACACCAGGCAGACAGCGACGAAGGTGCGCGCGGTGAACCGCCAGCCCATGCGTCGCCAGGCCAGGACGTAGAAGGGCAGGTTCAGCGCGAAGAACAGCAGCCAGAAGCCCGTGCCCGTCACATAGTGCAGCAGCAGCGCCAGGCCGGCGATGCTGCCCACCAGCAGCGTGGCCTTGGCGTAGAGCGTGGTGCCCAGCGAGACGAACAACGTACCCACGCACAGCGCCGCCAAGTTCTCATAGGACTGATGGTGCTGGTGATTTTCCCGCCGCATGTTTCGTCACCCGATAAATCCACAATTATTTTGATGTTATATTGGCGGATATACCGGCACATCTTCGCTTATCGCGTGGCAGGGCGGCTCTCCCCTGGCGTGCCGCCGCCACGGACCTTTTGGGGTAGGGGCGTGTATCCAATGCCCCGTTGCTGGTCTTCCGGGTTTTTGAAAGCCTGCGCAAGCATCATCACAGGAGGAAAGCCATGAGCCAGAACAGCGCCTATACCCGCCTTCTGCAGGAACGCATCGCCGACCTCGACCCCTTGATCGAGCGGTGGAGCAGCGACAGCCTGATCCTGACCGACACCGCCGGCGACGAAGCCGAGGAATATCTGGAGCGCCTGAAGGTCATCCGGGCCGAGATGGCCGGCCGCCTGGGGCGCCCGGACCTGGATGAGCGGCTGCCGGGCGTCACCAACAGCATGCTGGCGCGCTGACGCCCAAGCCCGCTGACGCCCAGGCCGTCCATTACAAGCCCGGCTCCACCACGGTCTCAACGGACGCACCCGCCATGGGCCGCCCGGCCGCCCGGCGGCAATAGAGCCAGCCCAGCGCCAGCAGGGCCACGAACACGCCGAACAGCAGCGGGTTGTAATAGATCATGGCCGCCAGGCAGAGGCAGGCGAGCGACAGGGCCGTGGCCGGCACCAGGGGATAGCCCGGCGCACGGAACGGCCGGGCCATTTCCGGCGCGGTGCGGCGCAGGCGGAACAGGCTGGCCATGCTGATGATGTACATGACGATGGCGCCGAACACCGACAGGGTGACGATGTTGGCCGTCAGCGGCTGGCCGCCGAAGGCCAGCACCTCGTCGGAGAAGATGGCGGCGATGCCCACCGCGGCGCCGGCCAGGATGGCCCAGTGCGGCGTGCGGCGCGTGGGATGCAGGCGGCTCAGGGCGGCGGGCAGGAACCCCGCCCGCGCCAGGGCGAAGATCTGGCGGGAATAGCCCATGATGATGCCGTGGAAACTGGCGATCAGGCCGAACAGGCCGATCCACACCAGCATGTGCAGCCAGCCGCTGTCCGCCCCCACCACCGCCTTCATCGCCTGGGGCAGGGGGTCGTTGATGTTGGCCAGGTCCCGCCAGTCACCCACGCCACCCGCCAGGATCATGGTGCCGAAGGCCAGCGCCACCAGGGTCAGGATGCCGGCGATGTAGGCGCGGGGAATGGTCCGCGCCGGGTCCTTGGCCTCCTCCGCTGCCATGGCCGCCCCCTCGATGGCCAGGAAGAACCAGATGGCGAAGGGGATGGCAGCGAACACGCCGCCCAGCGCGGCCGGGGAAGACGCGCCGGCGTCGCCGGCCCAGCCGTGGGCGGCGAAGTTGGACCAGGCGAAGCCCGGCGCCACCACGCCCATGAACACCAGCAACTCGGCGATGGCCAGCAACGTCACACACAGCTCGAACGTGGCGGCGATGGTGACACCGGCGATGTTGAGCGCGGCGAACACGCCATAGGCGCCGACCGCCGCCAGCTTCGGATTCAATCCCGGGAACTGCACATTGAGATAGGCGCCGATGGCGAGAGCGATGGCCGGTGGCGCGAAGACGAACTCGATCAGGGTGGCATAGCCGGCGATGAAGCCACCCATCGGCCCGAAGGCGCGGTGGCTGTAGGCGAAGGGCCCGCCCGCGTGCGGGATGGCGGTGGTCAGCTCGGTGAAGCTGAAGATGAAGGTGGTGTACAGCACGGCCACCAGGATGGTGGTGGCCAGGAACCCCAGGGTACCCGCCTGCGCCCAGCCATAGCTCCAGCCGAAATACTCGCCGGAGATGACCAACCCCACGGCGATGCCCCAGAGATGCCATCCGCCCAGGGTCTTGCTCAGTCCCGCCGCCGTCCCCGTCTCCATGCCCATCCCGCCTTGCCTGTCCGACCTTGCCCGGTCGCTCCAGTATGCCCGGGATGGGCGGAAGCGGGAGGGGGGATTTGCATGCGATTTGGGCGAAAATGGATGCGCCTACTTTTTGGGCGTTGGCCTCGGTCCCCTGTTCCTATCCGGTCCGGCCGGCCGACCAGACGCGCCGCACGGTCAGGGCCTGCGACAGTTCCACGAAGTCGGCGCGGGCGCCGGGGCCGATGCGGCCCAGATCGTCCAGGCCCAGGAAGGCCGCCGGCACCCGTGAGGCCATGGCCAGCGCCGTCTCCGCCGCCACCCCCATCAGGCGCACGGCACCCCGCACGGCGGCGGCCATGTCGATGTCGGCGCCGGCCAGCACGCCATTCGCCGTCACCAGCCGGCCGTCGCGGCGATGGATGGTGTGGCCGTACAGCTCGAAGCTGTCGGCGTCGGTGCCGGTGGGCGGCATGGCGTCGGTCACGAGGAACAGCCGGTCCGGCCCCTTGGCCGCCAGCGCCAGGCGCAGCATGGCCTCATGCACGTGCACACCATCGGCGATGACCCCGCACCAGCCGCGCGGGTCCGACAGGGCGGCCCCGGCGATGCCCGGCTCCCGGTTCATCAGCGGCGGCATGGCGTTGAACAGATGGGTGAAGCCGGTCAGGCCGTGGTCCAGCGCGCTTCGGGTGCGGGCGAAACTGGCGGCGGAATGGCCACCGGCCAGGATGACCCCGGCCTCCGCCAGGCGGGTCAGGGCGGCATCACCCACCACTTCCGGTGCCAAGGTCAGCAGCACGCGCCCTTGGGGAAAGCGCGCCGGCAAGCTCAGGAGAAAGGCGATATCCTCGTCGGTGGGGGGGCGGACATAGGCCGCCTCGTGCACCCCCCGCCGTTCCGGGTTGAGGAACGGGCCTTCGAGGTGGATGCCAACCACGCCGCCGCCCGGCACCTGGGCCGCCGCCGCCGCCGCGTCCACCGCCCGGCGCCATGTGCCGGCGGCGTCGGTGATGAAGGTGGGCAGCAGGGACGTGGTGCCGAATCGGCGATGCGCCTGGGCGATGGCCAGCGCCGCCGTGGCGGTGGGCATCTCATTGAACAGCACGCCGCCGCCGCCGTTCACCTGGGTGTCGACGAAGCCGGGGGCCAGTAGGCTGTCCGGTTCCAGCGCCACCCGCTCCGCAGCACCCGCCGGTGCCTGGGGTGCCAGGTCCAGCACACGGCCGTTCTCCACGAGCACGCCGACGCCTTCCAGCGTCTGGTCGCCGGTGAAAACCGGGCAGCCGTGGAAAAAGGTCCGCATCACACCGTCTCCGTCACCTTGCGCAGGTTGGGCGGCACGTCGGGGTCCAGGCCCCGGGCCCGCGCCACCTTGTGGATGGCCATATAGAAGCTGGCGACGGCCGCCAGGGGCCCGACCTCGGCCGGTAGGCCCGGCACCACGGGCAGGGGCTCGACGCCGTCGATGCCGGTCTCGGTCGCCAGGATGGGGGCGCCCAAGGCCGCGGCCTTGGCCAGCGTGTCGCGCGTCACCGCCGCCGTCACATCGTCCTGCGTCAGCGCCAGGATGGGGAAGCCGGGGCCGACCAGGGCGAAGGGGCCGTGCACCACCTCCGCCGCGCTGAAGGCCTCGGCATGCAGGCGGGAGGTTTCCTTGCACTTCAGGGCGATCTCCGCCGCCGCCCCGCCGCCGATGCCCCGGCCCAGGATGTAGAGGCCGGTGGCCAGCTCCAGCCGGCGCAGGCCTGGGTACCAGTCGAGTTTCACCGCGGCGTCCAGCCAGCCGGGCACCTTGCCCATCGTGTCCAGCAGGCCGGCATCCTCTTGCCAATGGGCCACCAGATGCAGGAAGGCGACGCAGGCGGTTAGGTAGGACTTGGTGGCGGCCACGCTCTTCTCCGGCCCCGCGCACAGGGGCACGAAGACGTCGGCCAGTTGGGCCAGCGGGGAGGCCTCGTCATTGACGAAGGCCACCACCAGGGCGCCGCCGACCTTGGCGGCCTCCGCCAGGCGCAGCAGGTCGGGGCTGCGCCCGGACTGCGACACCGCCACGAACAGGGCGCCCTCCACCTGCAAGGGCGCGTTGTAGAGGGAGACGACGGATGGCCCGACAGAGGCCACCGGCACGCCCAGGCGGGTTTCGATCAGGTACTTGCCATAGGCGGCGGCATGGTCGCTGCTGCCCCGGGCGCAGGTGATGACCACCTTGGGCTTCAGCGCGCGCAGGCGGGCACCCAGCTCACGGAACAGGGGGGCGGCGCGCGCGATCTGGCGGGCGCTGGCGGCGCCGGATTCGGCGGCCTCACTGGCCATGAGGGGGGGCGCGGGCGGCGTGGGCTTGGTCATGACGGGTCCTCAAGTGTCTGGAGGGGCGGGCGGTGGTGGCGTCAGAGCCACGTCGTCGTTGGCGCTCTCCGGGCGGGAATTCATCGCCGTTGACGCCCCTGCTGAGGAATGTCGCCCATGCCGGCCCCGGGTGCCCGCTTGTTCCGGATCGAGGGGGGATAATGCCAGATACGGACCATTGAGGAAGGGCGGCCCTACGGAAAGTTCGCCGGATTGCCGATCCCGACGCCTCGAGGAAACGGCAGAACCGTCAAATTTCGATCAATATAACATGTAATTCAATGGTTTGTCGGGAATTCCCGCCGTCCGGCCCCGCAGCCTTGGCGCCCAGCATGGGCGGATCGCGATCAGTAAGGGTTGAGTGGTATTTATCGAATTTCGATAAATCTCGTTGACGGCCTCGCTGGGCATGTTTATCGTTTTTCGATAAGGAGAAACTCAGATGATCAATCGCGACAACTTAGTTCGTTCATCCGCGCTGGCCGTGAGAGTGGCGGCCATCGCCAACGGTGCCTTTGTTTGCGCCCTGCTGCTGGGGTTGGCCGCGTCCTGGCTGATGGCGGACCGGCTGGCCGCCCTGCTGCCCGGTGACGACTTGGCGGAAAAGGTGGCGGGTCTGCGCTGGATGATGGCGCTGGGCCTGGCCATGGCCGGTGGCGCCTTCGTCGTGCTGCGCGCCCTGGGCGGCATGGTGGCCACGGTGGCGGCGGGCGACCCCTTCATCGCCGCCAACACCGACCGCCTGCACCGCATCGGCTGGGCGCTGCTGTTCCTGCAATTGCTGGACATCCCAGGCTACGCCATACGCTGGTCCTTCCCCGCCCTGGGGTCGGCTGGGCCCGATGCCGGCCTGTCGCCGGGCGGGTGGATCGCCGTGCTGATGGTCTTCGTGCTGGCCCGCATCTTCGCGGCCGGGACGGCCATGCGCGACGATCTGGAAGGGGTCGTCTGACCCATGCCCATCATCGTCACGCTGGACGCCGTGCTGGAGCGCAAGGGCATGACCCTGACCCAGCTGTCCGAGGCGATAGACCTGACACTGGCCAACCTGTCCATCCTGAAGACGGGTAAGGCCAAGGCCGTCCGTTTCTCGACGCTGGAAGCCATTTGCCATGTGCTCGACTGCCAGCCGGGGGAAATCCTCGCCTTCGAGCGGGATTAATGAATTAGGAGTGCCGATGCCATGACACCCGTTTCCGCGACGCCCGTTTCCGTTTTCCGCCTGAACCTCCTGCGGGGCGGCTATCTGCTGCTTGCCGGTGGCATCGGTGCCGCCATGTGGCCTGAGCTTCTGGCCCAGGGGCCGGCGCTGGAACTGATGCACGGGGCCGCCCTGTCCATGCTGTGCGCGCTGGGGCTGCTGGCGGCGCTGGGCCTGCGCCATCCCCTGGCCATGCTGCCGCTGCTGATGTTCGAGATGACGTGGAAGCTTCTATGGTCGCTGCGCATCGCCCTGCCGCTCTGGCTGGACGGGCGGCTGGACGGCGACCATATCAGCACGCTCGGCGCCTGCCTGATCGCCGTCGTCTTTCCCGTCCTCATACCCTGGCGCTATGTCCTGGACACCTATGTGCGCCGGGCGGCCGATCCCTGGCGGGCGGCGTGATCCGGGTCCTCCAGGGCGGCCCGCAGCCGTCCGCCGGCCCGGGCCAGCGCGTGGGCCGCCCCTTCCGGCGTGTGACCGGTCAGCAGCAGCGCCGCCACCTTCACGTCACCCCCGGCGCGGTCCAGGGCGGCCAGCGCGCCGGCCTCGTCACAGCCGGTGATGCGCACCAGCATGAGGGCGCCGCGCTGGCGCAGCTTCACATTGTCGATGCGGACATTGACCATGAGGTTGTCGTAGGTCGCGCCCAGGCGGACCATCAACGTCGTGCTGAACAGGTTCAGCACCGCCTTTTGCGCCGTGCCGGCACCCAGGCGGGTGGACCCGGCCACCACCTCATCCCCCGTCAGCACGGCGACGGTGTGGCGGGCCCCCTCGAACAGCGGGGCCATGGGGGTGCAGGCGATGGCGATGGTCTGGGCGCCGCGCCGGGCGGCTTCCGCCAGCGCCTGGCAGGTGAAGGCGCTGCGCCCCCCGGCCGAGACGGCGATGACGACGTCCCGGGCGTCACAGCCGGTGGCCGCGACCTGTCGCGCGCCCTCGTCCCCGTCATCCTCGATAGCCCCATCGAAACCGACGGTCAGGTCGGTGATGCCGGCCAGGATCAGTTTCAGCCGGTCGCGCGGCCAGCCGAAGGTGGGGCCCAGTTCCAGCCCATCCAGTGCCGCCAGCACGGCTGAGGTGCCGGCGCCGACATAGATCAAGCGGCCGCCCGCCTCCAGCCGCGGCAGGGCGTCTTCCACCGCCGCCGTCAGGGCCGGCAGCACGGCCAGGCAGGCGGCGACCGCCCGGTCCTGACCGGCCCACAGCGCCTCCAGCACGTCGGCCGTGCCCCATGTGTCGAGGCCGCGAAAGCGCTGGCCCACCCCTTCCGTCGTCACGCTCATGCCGCCGTCCTTTCATCCGCCGGGCGCGCCTTGCCGCCCGGGCGACCGTGACCAAGCGGTCCCGCGGTCGCGATATCGGCGCTGATGTACAGCAGCGCGATGCCCCTTTCCACCCTCAGCCGCCAGCGGGGGCGGCGGCTTTGGGCGCTGGAGCCTTTACCGGCTCCAGCGCCAGCAGATGCAGCAGGCGCTCGGGCGTGCCGTCGAAGACATCGGGCCGGGCCACGGGATTGTCGGCGTTGAACCAGCCCTTGAAGCGGGTGGTGTTGTATTCGTACCAGGTGGGGTTGCTGAACAGCGGCACGTAGGGGGTGTTGGCCGCCACGATCATCTGCACCTTGTCCATGGCGCGGCGCTGGCCCGTCGGGTCGATGGTGGCGACGAAGGCGTCCAGCGCGCCGTCCAGATCGGGATCGGTGAAGCGGGTGGGGGCGAAGCGCGTCTTGCCGCTGTAGCGGGAATGGAAGCCGGTGTCGAAGCTGCGGTGGGGCGTTTCCCCCGGGAACAGGCCGTTGATGGCCATGTCGTAGTCGCCGCTGATCAGCTTCTGCGCCCAGGAGGCCGGCTCCGCCGTGGAGACGCGGACGTTCAGCCCAAGCGCGTTCAAGCTTTCGGCCACCAGCTGGGTGGAATTGACCCAGTCGGTCCAGCCGGCGGGCACCAGGATATCGAAGGCGATGGGGCTGCCGTCGGCATTGTCGATGTAGCCGTCGCCGTTGACGTCGCGGAAGCCGCTTTCGGCCAGCAGGGCCTGGGCGCCGTTCCGGTCGAAATGGGCGTATTTGCCGTACTGGCGCTCCGCTTCCGGGTTCACCCAGTCCTGATAAGTGCGACCGATGCCGCTGGCATATTCGTTGACCTCGGGATAGCCGTAGCCGGCGATGTCGACGATGGCGCGCCGGTCCACCGCCATGCTGACGGCGCGGCGGAAATTGACGTTGCGGAAGGCGGCGCGGTTGCCCCGGTTGGGGCTGTTCAGGTTGATGTCGATGGCGACCGTGCCGCCCGGCGGGAACCAATAGCGGTGGTGCCGGGGATCGGCGGCGACGTAGGTGCGCTCGATATCCGGCAGGAAGGCGCCGAACCAGTCCAGCCGCCCCTCGGCCGCGGCGGTCAGCAACTGCTCATTATCCCGCACCTGGGGGAAACTCATGCAATCGACCTTCAGGTCGGCGGCGTCCCAGTAATTGGGGTTGCGGCACTGGACGTAGACCTGGGGGGTGAAGCGCGTCACCTCCGTCATCGGTCCGGTGCCCACTGGATTGTCGTTGGTGAAGGTCACCGGGTCCGCGACCTTGGACCAGACATGGCGGGGTACCACCGGCACCCGCACGATCTCGAACACGATGCTGGTGTTCACCTTCTTCAGCGTGAACACCACGGTGTGGGAATCGGGCGCCTCGACGGCCGCGACCCGGTTGGCCATGTCCAGCGTGTCCAGCGCCTTGAACCGGCGCAGCAGGTCGAAGGTGTAGGCGACGTCGGTGGCGGTGAAGGGGTGGCCGTCCGACCAGTGCACCCCGTCGCGCAGCTTGAAGGTCAGCTTCAGCAGGTCGGGGGAGAAGGCGTAGTCGGTGGCCAGGCGGTATTCCGGCTGGCCGCCATACATGGAATTGAATACCACCAGCGGCTCATAGATGAATTCGCGCACGCTGGGCAGGCGGCTGGCCTCGTTGAACGGGTTGAAGTCGCGCACCCAGCCGCTGGACATGGCGGCCAGGACCGTCAGCGTCGCCGGGGTAGGCTGGGCCGGGGCCGTTTGGCCGTCGGATGCGGCGGGCGCCGCTGGCGAGGGGCCCGCCAGGGCCAAGGCCATACCCGCGATGGAAACGAAACGTCGGATCAAGGCCGTCCCCCCGGATGCCGCAAACGCCACTGAACGCTCCCTGACGGGGTGCTGCCGGACTCTAGTCGGTCTTCGGCGCGCCGTCCCGCTTAACACTGTCGTCGCCCCGGCGCCCGCAGGCCAGGGTGCAAACCCATCAGTTTCGTCAGAGCGCCCGTGTTCCGAACCGTCCGGTTCGGCGGGGATGCCGCGCCTGGCATGGGGACGCGGGGCCGCCGCCAGTGATCAGGGCCAGCTTTACGGATTGACGAAATTGACGGTATGGTTGCAGCCGCGCGCCGGTAAAGCCGATTTAAAAACAGTGCTGTCGCTGGATTTGGATGTATTCCTGTCCACACCAAAAAAACAGGGGGTGATCGGGGTGGTCGGGTTTGAGAGGTGGGCTTTCAAGGCGCCGGCCGGCCTCGTCACGCTTACGGTGCTGCTCTGCCTGTCGCTGATGACGGCGCTCTACGCCGTCATGGATCGGACTGGCGCGGCGGTGGCGACCGCCCGTGACATGGCGGCCCACGATCTGGGCATCCTGTATGAGTCCGCGCGCGATCAGAGCGCCGCCTATTCCAGCACCAGCTTCATCGGCTACAGCGTCGGCCGGTACTACGGCTTCGCCTCCGCCTTCGCGCAGATCTCCCCCAATCCCGAACGGGCCGCCGCCTTGCTGCGCACCGCCTTCGCCCAGGGTGACGCGCAGCAACAGGGCGCGTCCTCGGCGCTGGCCCCCTACATGGCGGTGCATGATCGCTTCCACGCCAGTTTCGTGGACATGATCGGCTCCTCCGTTTTCGACGATCTTTATCTCATCGACCGCCTGGGCCGCGTCGTCTACAGCCTGCGCAAGGACAGCGCCTTCGGCCAGGACCTGAACGACGCCCGCGCCCGCGACACGCCGCTGGGCGAGGTGTTCCGCGAGATCATGGCCCGGCTGCAGAAGGCGGACGATCCCACCCAGGTGCTGGTGGTGACGCCGCCCCAGGACCTCGACGGCGCCACCGCCGGCGATGGGCCGGAGGGGGTGGGCATGCTGGTGGCCCGGCCCGTGGTGCGCCATGGCGCGGTGGAGGGCGTGGTGGCCTTCCGCCTGCCCCTGGCCACGGTGGACCGGCGGCTGGGCACGTTGGCGCGTCCGGGTGTCGGCTTCGCCCTGATCAATGCCGGTGGACGTCCGGCGGACCAGCCAGCCTCGGCCCGGGGCCTCTCCCCTTACGGTGTATATGCGGTGCCGGGCGCGCCCTGGCGGTTCCAGGTGCTGGCCAGCGGCTGGGCTCTGTCGGGCTGGCTGGGATGGTGGACCTGGGGCCTGGCGCTGGGCGGTGTCGCGGCCGGCGGCTGGACCTGGCGCCAGGCTGCTCGGTCGGCCCCGGTCCCCGCCCCCGGCCCCGCTGTGGTCCGGGAGGCGCCGCCCGTGGCTCCGCCGGTGCGCCCGGATGCGGCCCCCGCCGTGGTTCCCGCGCCGCCGCCGCCCACGCCCACCTCCGTACCAGTGGCGGAGGTGCCGCCGCCGGTATCCCCGCCGGACGCGGAGCCGGCCAACGACTTGGACGCCAATGAGGAATTTCGCCGCTGCATCGTCGATGTCATGACCCTGGCGCTGGACTTCTGGCACCACGCCAAGCGCAAGGGCAAGATCGAGCTGGCGGAGGAAAGCGGCCTGTGGCGCGTCTATATGGACCGCAGTTCGCTACAAACCCGCACGCTGGACAAATACCTGCTGGTGGAAACCTTGCCCCGCAACCCCCGCTGGCGCGACGTGGTGCGCACGGCGGAGTTCGTGCTGCGCCACTGCCCGGAAAACGGGGCGGAGCGGGACGGGGTGCGCGAGGCCCTGGGCCGGCTGAAGCAGCACCTGCGCCACGCGGAGCGCATCTAGCCCGGGCTGTGTCGCCCCTCAGTCAAGTAATTCATTGTAATGTTACGGTCTTCACCGGCCTTTGCAGTCAAAATCCCCGGTTTTGCCGTCATTTTCGACATTCTGCCGGAACCGGCCTTTCGCCCTGGCCTCCCTCTCATGCCTGATATGCCGGAACGCACGGCCACCCCGGGCAGCCTCGACAGGCTTCCCAGCAGGGCACAGGGGGATGGCGGTGTCTGGTTCCAGGCGTGGCGCCGTCGGTCGGGTTCCGACGGAAGGCCGCGCCGGTAAACACAAAAGATGGGCCAGAGGAGGGTTTGATGGGTTTTGGGAGAAAGATGCTGCGCGGTTCGGCCAGCGTGATGGCGATGCTGGCCATGTCGGCCACGGCCTATGCGGCCGACGCGCCGGCGGCCGACGACGGCCTCAACGAAATCATCGTCACGGGCTTCCGCAAGTCCATTCAGGACAGCATCGACGTCAAGCGCCAGCAGAACGCCGTCGTCGACGTCGTCAGCGCCGAGGATATCGGCAAGCTGCCCGACAAGAACGTGGCCGACGCCCTGCAGCGCGTGCCCGGCGTCATGATCCAGTCCGCCGCCTCCGGTGAAGGCGGCTTCGACGAGGCTGACCGCGTCAGCATCCGGGGCTCCAGCCCGTCGCTGACCAACACCACCATCAACGGCCATGGCGTGGCCACGGGTGACTGGTTCCTGCTGGATCAGTTCTCCACCGTCGGCCGGTCGGTCAGCTTCTCGCTGCTGCCGTCGGAAATCGTGGAAAAGACCCTGGTGTACAAGAGCCAGCAGGCGGACCTGGTTGAAGGCGGCGTCGCCGGCTCCATCGATATCGTGACCCGCAAGCCGCTGGACTTTAAGGACAACTTCACCGCGGTCGCCGATGTCGAGGGGGTCTATTCCGATCAGGCGGGCAAGACGGCGCCGCAGGTCAACGGCATGGTGTCCTGGAAGAACCAGGGCAACACCTTCGGCGTGGTGGCGCAGGCCTTTTATGAGGAGCGTGACATCCGCCGCGATGGCCAGGAGGTCCTGGGCTATTCGCAGTTCACCTCGACCGACGCCGCCGTCAAGGCCCATCCGGATCTGAACGGCGTCTACTATCCGACCCTGATCGGATCGGCGCTGTTCCAGCAGAAGCGCAAGCGCATGGGCGGCGACATCGATGTGGAGTTCGCGCCCACCGACAAGCTGACGGTGGACATCAACGGCTTCTACTCCCACATGGACGCCGACAACTCCAACCGCAACTTCATGTACTGGGGCGCGTCCATCTTCGGCACCAACCAGGCGGTGCCGACCGCCTACACGGTCAAGAACGGCACGCTGACCTCGGCCACCTCGCCCAGCGTGCCCAACGCCATCGTCTACGATCAGATTTCACGGCCCGGCGCCTCGGCCGAGACCTCGTACATCGACGCGGACGTGAAGTATGAGGCGACCGATCGCCTGACCTTCACCAGCAAGATCGGCTACACCTACGGCCTGGGCGAGACCCCCAGCCAGCCGGCGTACGAGGCCGTGGCCGCCAGTTCGGCCAGCTATGCCCTGAACGGCCTGTCCGCCCCGGCGACGGTCGCTTTCGGCATCCCCACTGGCACCCAGAACGGCAACTATGCCACCGGCTGGGCCTGGAACGACGTGCTGACGGCCCAGGACCAGGAATATTACGGCCAGTTGGACGCCCAGTTCGATATCAAGTCGGGAATCTGGGATTCGGTGAAGGCCGGCGTGCGCTATGCCGCGCATCAGCGCAACACCCAGTTCAAGATCAACGGCGGCTGCTGCATCAACAACGGCTGGGCGGCGGCCACCCCCAGCGCCAGCGGCACCTACCCCAGCGATTTCGGCGCCAACCTGGGTGGTCCCGTCCTTGGCAACATCTGGAGCCTGACGGAACAGCAGATCGCCGCGTTCAACGCCGCCTACGGCAACAACGACCCGGTGTCGCGCTACTACTGGCCGGGTTCGTTCAAGGTGACCGAGGATGACAGCGCCGCCTATGTCATGGCCAATGTCGGCGGGGCCGGTTGGTCGGGCAACTTCGGTGTCCGCTTCGTCGACACCAACGTCAACAGTCTGGTCTATGTCAGCGCCACATCGACGACTCCGGGCGCCATCACCACCTCGGCCTTCGGCCCCTATGTCCCGACCAGCATCAGCCACGACTATGTGAACGTGCTGCCCAGCGCTAACCTGAAGCTGGAGATCACGGACAACTTGGTCAGCCATCTGGCGGTGGCCAAGACGATGGCGCGGCCCGACTACAGCGCGCTTGGCGGCTCGGTCAGCCTGAACGACGTCGCCTCTTCCGGCTCGGGCGGCAACCCCAACCTGAAGCCCATCGAGTCCACCAATTACGACGCGTCCCTTGAGTGGTACTACGGGCCGCAGTCGCTGTTGTCGGTGGCCCTGTTCTACAACGACATGAATTCCTACGTGACGTTCGGCACGGCGCCGCAGACCTACTACTCGGACTACTACAAGGCCAACCACACCTACATCGTCACCACCCCGCTCAACACCTCGGCCAAGAACCGGGGCGTCGAACTGGCGGTGCAGCAGCCCATCTACGGCGGCTTCGGCGTCCAGGCCAACTACACCTACGCCTACGGCACCGAGGAGAACGGCGCCCCCATGGTCGGCAACTCCCGCCACACCTACAACCTGACGGGCTATTACGAGAACGACTGGGTCAGCGCCCACCTATCCTACACCTTCCGGTCGCACTTCGTGGTCGGGCTGGACCGTAGCACCATCGAGAACCAGGACGACTTCGGCACCCTGGACGCCTCGGTCAATGTGCCGGTCGGCGATTATGTGACCTTGACCTTCTCGGCGCTGAACATCACCGACAGCTTGATGAAGTACTACGCCAACAATAAGGATCAGCCGCGGGCCATTTACGACAACGGTCGCCAATATTACTTCGGCGCCCGTTTCAAGTACTGAATCCAGCGGTGAGTGTGTGGGTGCGGGCGGCGTTTCGCCGGCTGGCGCCCACCAGTACCCCGTCGGCCGGTTCGTCATGGGCGGCGGATTGTTTCCGTGAGGGCGTGATTTGTTTGGATTTGTGCTCTCGATCTCCCCGAACTTGAAAGGGGCCCGGACCGGCGTCTGGGCCCCATTTTCCCCGGGAACAGAGGTCGGCGGGAGGAAGGTTTCCGCCGGCCAAGGTCGGGATGACTGATGCGGCGGTGCCGACGGCACCGGGAAAAGAGGTTCAGGCGTGGGCGGTTCGATGGTGGGAAATGGTCCCGGTAATGGCCCGGTCACCGGCGGCGTGATGCGGCTTACCCTGCTGGCCCCGCTGGACGGGTGGGTGTCCCCGTTGGAGGAGGTGCCCGATCCCGTCTTCGCCCAGCGCATGATGGGGGAGGGGTTGGCCCTGGACCCCACGGGCGGCACGCTGCGGGCACCCTGCGACGGCACCGTGGTGACCGTCCACCGCGCCCGCCACGCCGTGACCCTGCGCGCCGATTGCGGGGTCGAGATCCTGATGCATGTGGGGCTGGAGACCGTGGCCCTGGGCGGCCGGGGTTTCACCGTGCATGTGGCCGAGGGTGCGGCCGTGCGCGCCGGCGACGCCCTGATCGACTTCGACATGGACCTGCTGGCCATCGAGGCCAAAAGTTTGCTGACCCCCCTTATCATCGCGGGCGGTCCGGCCGCCCGGATCGTGGATGCCAGGACCGGCGCCCGCGTGCGCGCCGGCGAGGTGCTGCTGACCCTGCTGGTGCAGGCCGAGGGTGCCATGACCGGAGGGGGCGGGGACCGCGCCTGGCAGGCGGAACAGTCGGTGGTGCTGCCCCTGGCGCACGGCCTGCACGCCCGCCCCTCAGCCATGCTGGCCGCCGCCGCCAAGCCCTTCGCGGCGGCTGTCTTTCTGGCGGCGCAGGGCCGTCGCGCCAATGCCAAGAGTGCTGTGGCCGCCATGTCGCTGGGCCTGCGCCATGGTGATGCCCTGACCGTGGTGGCGGAGGGGGAGGACGCCGCCGCCGCCGTGGCCGCCGTGGCCGCCGCCATCACCGCCGGCCTGGGCGAGACGCCGGTGCCCGTGGCCGAGGCGTTGCCCGTGCCCTCCCTGCCCAGCGCCGCCGCGCCGCCGCATGATGAGCCGCCGGTGCTGGACGCCCAGCCGCCCTTCACGCCCGGGGAGACGGTCGTCATCCGCGCCGTGGCCGCCGCCCCCGGCCTGGCCCTGGGTCGCGCCTTCCGGGTGCAGGATGAAGAGGTGGAGGTGCCGGCCACCGGCCTGGGCGAGGCGTCCGAGCGGCAGGCCCTGGCCATGGCGCTGGAGCGGGTGCGCGCCCGCCTGGCGGCCGCCGTCGCCCATGCTGATGAGACCCGCCAGATCCAGCGCCGCGACATCTTCCAGGCCCATCTGGCCATCCTGGATGATCCCGACCTGCTGGACGAGGCGCGCGCGGCGATAGCGGGCGGGGCCGCCGCCGGCCCAGCCTGGCGCGGCGCCACCGACCGATCCGCCGCCGCCTTGCGCGCGCTGGGCAATCCCCGCATGGCGGAGCGCGCGGCCGACCTGATCGACCTGCGCCGCCAGGTCATGCTGGCGCTGGCCGGCCGGGAGCCGCAGCCGGTGATCCTGCCCCACGGCGCCATCCTGGTGGCGGAAGAGCTGATGCCCAGCCAGCTCAGCAACCTCGACCCCAGCCGCCTGGCGGGCTTCTGCACCGCCCGGGGCGGCCCGACCTCCCACGTCGCCATCCTGGCGGCGTCCATGGGGGTGCCGGCCCTGGTGGCGGGCGGGGCGGCCGTGCTGCGCATCCCCGACGACGCCCCCCTGATCCTGGATGCCGACCGGGGCCTGCTGCATGTCCAGCCCCCGGCCGAGGATCTGGCCAAGCTGGAACGCGAGACGACGCGGCGCAAGGCGCGGGCCGAGGCCAACCTGACGGCGGCGGCGGCGGACTGTGTCATGGCCGACGGCACCCGTATCGAGGTCTACACCAATGTCGGCAAGGTGGCCGACGCGGTGAAGGGGGTGGCCAAGGGGGCGGAGGGCTGCGGCCTGCTGCGCACCGAGTTCCTGTTCCTGGACCGCCAGACGGCGCCGGACGAGGATGAGCAGGCGGCCCAGTATCAGGCCGTGGCCACGGCCTTGGCCGGCCGGCCGCTGATCATCCGCACCCTGGACGTGGGCGGGGACAAGCCCTTGCCCTACCTGCCCCTGCCGCGGGAGGAAAACCCCATCCTGGGCCTGCGCGGCGTGCGCATCGGCCTGCGCCGGCCGGAGATCCTGCGCACCCAGTTGCGCGCCATCCTGCGCGTCCGGCCCGTGGGGCAGTGCCGCATCATGATCCCCATGGTCTCCACCCTGGATGAGGTGCGGGCCGTGCGCGACATGCTGGACCAGGAGCGCGAGGCCCTGGGCCATGCCCCGCCGGTGCAATTGGGCGTCATGGTGGAAACGCCGGCGGCGGCGGTGACGGCCGACCAGCTGGCGACCGAGGCCGATTTCCTGTCCATCGGCACCAACGACCTGACGCAGTACGTGCTGGCCATGGACCGGGGCAACCCGGATCTCGCCGCCCGCCTGGATGCCTTGCACCCCGCCGTGCTGCGCCTGATCCGCCAGACGGCGGACGGGGCGGCGAAGCACGGCCGCTGGGTGGGCGTATGCGGCGCGCTGGCCTCCGACCCCGCGGCCGCCCCGTTGCTGGTGGGCCTGGGCGTGACGGAGCTGTCGGCCACCCCGCCCGCCATCCCGGACATCAAGGCGGCGCTGCGCCCCTTGAACAAGGCGGCCTGCGTGGCGCTGGCGCAGGAGGCGCTGGCCCAGGAATCGGCCGCCGCCGTGCGCAGCCTGTTGGCCAGGGCCGGCATGGTCGCCGCCGTTACCGAGGGAGCCGCCTGATGCGTGACCGTTTCAGCCTTTTTGAACGACTGGGCGTCCAGCAGCTGGGCCGCGCCCTGATGCTGCCCATCGCCGTCCTGCCGGTGGCCGGGCTGCTGCTGCGCATGGGGCAGCCGGACCTGCTGGCCATCCCCTTCGTCGCCGCCGCCGGCGAGGCCATCTTCACCAATCTGGGCCTGATCTTCGCCATCGGCGTGGCCGTGGGCCTGGCGCGGGAGAACAACGGTGCTGCGGGGCTGGCCGGCGTGGTGGGTTTCCTGGTGGCGACCCAGGGGGCGGAAGCCCTGGTGAGGGTGCCGCCGGAGGTGATGCAAGGCCTGGCCGGAACGGCGCTGGAGGCCGCCGTCACCAGTTACAAGATCAAGGCGGTGGCCAAGATCGGGGTGCCGGCCGGTATCCTGTCCGGCCTGCTGGCCGGCGGCCTCTATAACCGCTACAGCGAATTGAAGCTGCCGGAATTCCTGTCCTTCTTCGGCGGCCGGCGCTTCGTGCCCATCGCCACCGGCTTCGCCGGGCTGGGGTTGGCGCTGGTCTTCGGCCTGGGCTGGCCTGTGCTGGAGGCGGGGCTGGACGGGCTCAGCCGCGCCGTGCTGTCGGCCGGCGGCTTCGGCCTGTTCCTCTACGGCCTACTGAACCGGGTGCTGATCATCACCGGCCTGCACCACATCTTGAACAATGTCGCCTGGTTCATCCTGGGCGACTATCACGGCGCCACGGGCGACCTGAAGCGCTTCTTCGCCGGCGACCCCACGGCCGGCGCCTTCATGGCCGGCTATTTCCCCGTCATGATGTTCGGCCTGCCGGCGGCGTGCCTGGCCATGTACCGCGCGGCGAAGCCCGAGCGGCGGACGGCCGTGGGCGGCATGCTGCTGTCCATGGCGCTGACCGCCTTCCTCACCGGGGTGACGGAGCCCATCGAATTCACCTTCATGTTTGTGGCCCCGCTGCTCTATGCCCTGCACGCCATGCTGACGGGCCTGGCGATGGTGGTGATGGACGCGCTGGGGGTGAAGCTGGGCTTCACCTTCTCCGCCGGCCTGGTCGACTATGTCGTGAATTTCGGCAAGGCGACGAAGCCCCTGCTGCTGCTGCCCGTGGGGCTGGCCTATTTCGCCGTCTATTACGGCGCCTTCGCCTTCGTCATCCGCCGCTTCAACGTCAAGACCCTGGGGCGGGAGGACGCGCCGGTGGCCGTCATCTCCGCCCAGGCGTTGGCGGCCAGCGGCCGGGGCGGCGGCTTCGTCGTGGCGCTGGGCGGCGCCGGCAACATCCGCGCCGTGGACGCCTGCACCACCCGCCTGCGCCTGGTGCTGGCCGACAACCGCGCGGTGGACGAGTCGGCGCTGACGGCCCTGGGCTCACGCGGCGTGGTACGGCCCAACGCCACCGCCCTGCAGGTGGTGCTGGGCCCCGTGGCCGATCAGGTGGCCGGTGAAATCCGCCAGGCCTTGACCCGATCGCCAACGGCCAGCGCCCCCATCGCCACAAGCGGCACCGTGGCCGCGCCCATCGTCATGGCGGAAGAGACGGCGCCGATGGCCCCCTTGCCCGACATCGCCGCCGTGCTGTCAGCTCTGGGCGGCAGCGGCAATATCCAGGCGGCGGAGGCGCGGGCCACCCGCGTGCTGCTGGGGGTCAATGATGCCGCCGGGGTGGATGAGGGACGACTGCTGGCGCTGGGCCTGCGCGGCGTCGCCCGGCTGGGCTCAGGCCGGTTGCATCTTCTCCTGGGTGTGCCCGCGGCACCGCTGGCCGACGCCCTTAATCAGGCCAGGTCGGGCCAAGCCATGGCCGGCGGCTGACACGCGCCGGCCCGGCCGGACACCCCATTCCCCAGGTCCCGTTTCCTTGCCCGAGGCGCTTCCCCATGCGACTGATGACCCCCCGTATGTTTGGCCTGCTTGTCTCCGGGGTCGCCCTGATGGCCGCCGGCATCGTCTTCCCCGCTTACGCCCAACAAGGCGCGCTCATGCCCCTGCCGGCATCGATGGTCGCGGGCACGGGCCAGTTGGTGGTGGATGGCAGCTTCACCGTGGCGCTGGCGGGGCCCGCCGACCCGCACCTGGATGCGGCGGCCCGCACCCTGATCCGGCAGCTAAGCGCCAAAACGGGGCAATTCCTGGCGGGCGCGCCCGTCACGGGCGGGGCGACCCTGACGCTGACGGTGACCCGGGCCAGCGCCACCGTGCCGGCGCCCAATGAGGATGAGGCCTACACCCTGACGGTGACGCCCGGCGGCGCCAGCATCACCGCCGCCACCTCCATCGGCATCAACCGCGGCATCGCGACCTTTGTGCAACTGGTGGCCGCTGGCCCCCAGGGCTATGCCGTGCCGGCGGTCACCATCCATGACCAGCCGCGCTTCCCCTGGCGCGGCCTGCTGCTGGACGTCTCCCGCCACTTCATGCCTGTCGCCACGGTGGAGCGCACGCTCGACCTGATGCAGGCGGTGAAACTGAACGTCCTGCACTGGCACCTGGCCGACAACCAGGGCTTCCGTGTCGAAAGCAAGGTCTATCCCAAGCTGCACCAACTGGGGTCGGACGGGAATTTCTATACCCAGGACCAGGTGCGGGCCGTCATCCGGTACGCCGCCGACCGGGGCATCCGCGTCGTGCCGGAATTCGACATGCCGGGCCACACCACCGCCTGGCTGGTGGGCTATCCCGAACTGGCCAGCCAGCCCGGCCCCTATACCATTGAACGCCACTGGGGCGTGTTCGACCCGGCGCTGGACCCGACCCGCGACAGCACATACCAGTTCCTGGACCGTCTCGTGGGCGAAATGACCGCGCTGTTCCCCGACGCCTATTTCCACATCGGTGGCGATGAGGTGAACGGGGAGCAGTGGAAGGCCAGCCCCGCCGTCCAGGCCTATATGAAGGCCCACGGCCTGAAGGACACGGCCGCCCTGCAGGCCCTGTTCACCACCAAGGTCCAGGCCATCGTCGCCCGCCATGGCAAGCACGCCATCGGCTGGGATGAGATCATGGACGGCGATATGCCCAAGGACGTGGTGGTGCAATCCTGGCGCGATGCCGAATCGCTGAGGAAGGCGGCGCTGGCGGGCCATGCCGGCATCCTGTCGGCCCCCTATTACCTGGACCTGAACTGGCCGGCCGGCCGCCACTACGCCGCCGACCCCATGCCCGAGAACCTGCCGGCGGATCTGGCAAACCTGATCCTGGGCGGCGAGGCCTGCGCGTGGAGCGAGCGGCTTTCGCCGGAGAACCTCGACATCCGCCTATGGCCCCGCGCCGCCGTGGTGGCGGAAAAGCTGTGGTCGCCCAGGGCGATGACCGCCGACACGGCCGGCATGTACCGGCGCCTGGATGGGGTCGCCCGTGACCTCGCCTGGGCGGGTTCCCGCCATGAGGCGGCGGGACTGGCCATGCTGGCCCGGGTCGCCGGGCCGGCGGGTGTCGACGCCCTGCTACCCCTGGCCCAGGCGGTGGAGCCGCTGAAGGACTATCGCCGTTCCGCGCAGCGGCCGGACGCCGTGCAGGGCACACCACTGAACCGCCTGGTGGACACGGTGCCGGCGGAAAGCGCGCAGGCCCGCGCCTTCAGCCTGGCGGTGGACCATTTCAGGACGAATCCCCGGGATGTCGAGGCGCGGGCGGCGGTGTTGCGACCGCTGATGGTCTGGGCCCAAGGCGACGCCGTGTTGGCCCCCCATGTCGGCGCCACGCCGCTACTGGCCGAACTGGCCGGTCCTTCGGCCAAGCTGGCACGCCTGGCGGATGCCGGTCTCGCGGCGGCGGAGGCGTTGCACACGGGCAAGCCGATGGTTGATCGGGCGGGCGGGGAAAAGGCGGTCGTGGACGCCGCCGATGCCGGTGCCGAACTGGAATTCGCCATTCTGCCGGCGGTGGCCCGGCTGGTGAAGGCGGCGCCATAGCCGGGATCTGGGCATCTGCTATCGCCTGTCTCACCTTTGGCTGTTGGTGGCGGCTCTTTCTTGTTGGTACTCGCCATAGGATTTCCAGCTCTCTGCCTGGCAGCGCGCACGCTCATCGCCGATGGACTTTCCACAGAGACTTCTCCGCCAGGCCTGGCCGGTGGAATAGAGCCCTTGCGAAGTACAGCTGGACAGTCCGATTGCCAAGATCAGTGCTGTTATTGGAAGGCGGCTCATTCAAAGCACCTCAAATTCAAGCTGTTTTGCTGGATTCCATATCCGCCGCTGTTTCCGTCTCGTACCTGAGAAGGTCTCCGGGCTGACAGTTAAGAAACTGGCAAATCCGTTCGAGGGTCTCAAAGCGCACACCTTTCACCTTTCCCTGCTTGAGAAGGGACAGATTGGCTTCGGTGATTCCGACATATTCGGCGAGGTCTTTGGACTTGGCATTGCGTTCAGCGAGCATAACGCCCAAGCGCACCCGGATCGGCATGCAGGTATCCTTCAGACGAACTGCTTGTTTTCGTCGGCGATGTCCAAGGCCTCGGTCATCACCCAAGCGATGACCGCGACTGTCCCTGCGAAAATCAGGGCAATGAGCGTATCGGAGCCGATACTCAACGCGACGGTCCTTACTTCCCCCGAGTTGTTGAAACTCAGAAAGAGGGAGAGCGCCGCGCCGGTAAACGGCTTCAAGATGGCTGACGCGGCGACGGCGATTGAAAACGCCTTGAGCCGCCCGATCGGTTCGCTGGAGAAGATTTGACCAGCCGCGAAGGCGTCGAAGCAGCGACGGGCGTTCAGGAGCCCGTAGATCAGCGCCCCAAGCGGAACCATGGAAATTCCAAACGCCAGGGCCCGAGCGGAAAAATCGAGCTCCATCACAGGAGCGATCTGAATCCCTGCCTGGCCGAACAACGTGTGTGTCGGCGTCATGGCCCAATAGAAAAGCATTGCCGCCGCGAGCAGGCCGGATGTGACGAGGCAGCCCGCCCCCATCAGCCTGCTGAAACGTCGAATGCGGCCCATACGCCTTTCCCGATCCTGCTCGACGGTCAAGTCGATCCCTATTGGCGATTGAACCATGGCTGGGCTGCTCCTCTTCCGGCGACAACAAACCATAGCGCGGTAATTATTGTTTGACAATAATTTATTGCCGTATTTCAGATTGGCGACCCATACAGGAGTTCGCACATGTCTCGTCGCATGGCCCGACTGGCCACCACCCTCGTCACCTTCGCCTCCTTCCTTTCAGTCGCATCCCCGTCAATGGCCACGCCAACAACCTCCCGTGGGCTGATTTCGGTCGCCCAGGTCATGCAGATGCTGGAGAAGGCCCCGACCGACGATACGGCGCGGCAGGTTCTCACCGCCTACCTCGCGGGCGTTGGCGAAGCCGCCAGCGTGGTTGCCGGCATGGGCGGCGCGACCTGCAGGACATTGTTGAGCTTGAGCGCAGCCAATGTCCGTCAGACGCTCACGGCCGCCGCGGCGGGTCAAGACGCGGCGGAAACTCCGGCAACGCCCCTGATCGTCCGGGACATGCTCGATCGTTCCGGATGCCAGCGCCACTGAGTCCCTCCGTCGATCTGTCCCCGCGTTCCGACCACCGCCCCAGCGAGGCCACGCCCGTCGGGGGCATCCACTCCCCCTTGAGATATTTCAAGGTGTTGCATTTGAGGATGACCCGGGATGCGGCATAGTGATGGGCTGCGGCGCCGGGGATAGGCAGATTTCCCGGGCGCCGACCATAAGTAAGGCGGGAGGAACCGGATGAGCGGAACTCTGAAGCGGCGGACGGCGGCGGTCTTGGGGGCCCTCCTGGCCGCCGCGGCTTTCAGCCTGACGGCGCCGGGCACGGTGCGCGCGGCGGAGGAAAAGCCGGTACGCATCGGCATCCTGAATGATCAGTCCGGAATCTATGCCGATTTCGGCGGCCGGGGCTCGGTGGTGGCGGCCCAGATGGCCATCGAGGATTTCGGCGGCAGTGTGCTGGGGCGCAAGATCGTGCTGCTCAGCGCCGATCACCAGAACAAGCCGGACACCGGCGTGGCCATCGCCCGCCAATGGTTCGACGCCGACGCGGTGGACATGATCGGCGAACTCACCACCTCGTCCGTGGCGTTGGCGGTGCAGGACCTGGCCCGGCAGCGGGGCAAGATCGATATCGTGGTGGGGGCCGCCACGTCCAGGCTGACCAACGATTCCTGTTCCCCCACCGGCTTCCACTGGGCTTACGACACCCATGCCCTGGCGCGGGTCACCGGCGGGGCGTTGGTGGACTCCGGCGGCAAGTCCTGGTTCTTCATCACCGCCGACTACGCCTTCGGCCACCAGTTGGAAAAGGACACATCGGATTTCATCAGGGCGGCGGGGGGCAGCGTGGAAGGGTCGGTCAACGCGCCCTTCAACAACCGCGACTTCTCCCCCTTCCTGGTGCAGGCACAAGGCTCCAAGGCCCAGGTAATCGGCTTGGCCAACGCCGGCGCCGACACCACCACCGCCATCAAGCAGGCGGCGCAGCTTGGCATCGCCAAGGGCGGGCAGAAGCTGGTCGGCCTGTTGTTCACCCTCAGCGACGTGCACGCCCTGGGCCTGAAGACGGCACAGGGCCTGGTGCTGACCGAGGCCTTCTACTGGGATCGCGACGACGCCAGCCGCCAGTGGTCTCAGCGCTATTTCGACAAGACGAAGCGCATGCCGAACATGATCCAGGCCGGAACCTATTCCGCCGTGCTGCATTACCTGAAGGCGGTGAAGGCGGCCGGCACCACCGAGTCAAAGGCGGTGGCGGCCAAGATGCGGGAATTGCCGGTCGATGACATGTTCGCCAAGGGCAAGGTGCGGGAAGACGGCACCATGGTGCACGACATGTACCTGTTCGAGGTGAAGAAGCCGGAGGAGAGCAAGAAGCCCTGGGACTATTACAAGCTGCTGCGCACCATTCCGGGGGAGGACGCTTTCCAGGCCCAGGACAAGGGCGCCTGTCCGCTGGTCAAGAAGGCGTCCTGATCCGGCGTCTAGGGCCTCAAGCCCCATTCGTCGCATTGCCGCCCTGTCCGCCCTGGCGGTGGAAGGCCGCTTGGGGTGGACTAATCTAGGGTCGGTGACTTGACGCGCAGGGGGCGGGGGCCGGACGAATGACGCAAGCGGAACAGTTGGTGAAGGCGGAGGATGGCGCCGCCGACACGCACCATGGCCATGTGCACGGCAGTACCAAGGCGCTGGTCGTGGGCGCCCTGGGCGTGGTGTTCGGCGACATCGGCACGTCGCCGCTCTATGCCATGCAGACGGCCTTGGGCGCCGTCACCCACCACGGACGCCTGCCCAGCGAGGGCGACGTGCTGGGGGTGGTCAGCCTGATCATCTGGGCGCTGATCCTGATCGTGGCGGTGAAGTACGTGGCCCTGGTGCTGCGCGCCGATAACGAGGGGGAGGGGGGCATCCTCTCCCTCCTGTCCCTAGTACATCCGCCCAATCCCAAGGAAATGGTGCCCATGGTAGTGTTCCTGGGCATCTGCGGCGCCGCCCTCCTGTTCGGTGACGGCGCCATCACGCCCGCCATTTCCGTCCTGTCGGCCATGGAGGGCCTGGGCGTGGTCGACAGCCATCTGACCACCTTCGTCCTGCCGCTGACGGTGGTGGTGCTGGTAGGGCTGTTCGCCATCCAGCATCGGGGCACCGGCGCCATCGGCCGCCTGTTCGGGCCCATCATGGCCCTGTGGTTCGCGGTGTTGGCCGGCTTCGGCCTCTATCACTTGGCGCAGCGGCCCGACATCCTGATGGCCTTCAACCCGCTGTCGGCCGAACACCTGCTGGTCCATGCGCCCGGCGTGGCCTTCGCCGTTTTCGGCGCCGTCTTCCTGGCGCTGACAGGGGCGGAGGCGCTGTACGCCGACATGGGGCATTTCGGCGCGGGCCCCATCCGCCGCGCCTGGTTCATCATCGTCTTCCCGGCCCTGCTGCTGAACTACCTGGGCCAGGGCGCCCTGCTGCTGGACAAGCCCGAGGCGGTGGACAATCCCTTCTACCGCCTGGCGCCGGACTGGGCCATGGTGCCGCTGGTCATCCTGGCCACGCTGGCCACCGTCATCGCCAGCCAGGCGCTGATCTCCGGCGTCTTCTCGATGACCCGCCAGGCCATCACCCTGCGCCTGCTGCCGCGCATGTCCATCGTTCCGACATCGCGCAAGTCCTACGGCCAGATCTATGTCGGCGTGGTCAACTGGCTGCTGATGACCATGACGTTGGTGATCGTGCTGGGTTTCCGCCATTCCGAGGCACTGGCCGCCGCCTACGGCATCGCCGTGTCGGCCACCATGCTGATCACCACCGTGCTGCTGCGCCGGGTGATGCGCGATTTGTGGAACTGGCCCGCCCTGCCCACCAACTTGATGATGGGTCTGTTCGCCGCCGTGGACCTGGCCTTCCTGGTGGCCAACAGCACCAAGTTGCTGGAGGGCGGCTGGCTGCCGCTGGCCATCGGCGGCTTCATCGCTTTCCTCATGGTGGCCTGGCGCAAGGGGTCCGCCATCGTGCAGGTCATGCTCAGCGAGGGCGGCGTGTCCTTCGCCGATTTCATGCGGCGGGTGGATGAGACGGTGGTCCACCGCCTCCCGGGCACGGCGGTGTTCGTGACCCGCACGGCCGACCGGGTGTCGCCCATGCTGGTCCACCATGTGACCCATAACCGGGTGCTGCACGAACACGTCATCCTGCTGACCCTGGTGCCGACCAAGCGGCCCCGGGTGCCGGCGGGCGAGCGGCTGTCGGTGGAGCAGGTGGGCAACGGCTTTTGGCGGGTGACGGTGCGCATCGGCTTCATGCAGCGGCCGGACGTGCCCACGGTGATGCGCGGCCTGGCCCGTTTGGGCCTGGCCTTCTGCCGGGAGGAGGTCACCTACTACATTTCCCACGAGCGTTTGGTGCGGCGGGAACGGGGCTCCGCCCTGTCGGGTCCGATATGGACGGCCTATCACCTGATGCAGCGGCTGGGCCTGCGCGCATCGGATTATTTTCATCTGCCGCCGGAGCAGGTGATGGAGGTGGGCTTCCGGCTGGAGGTGTAGGGTCGGTCGGGCCACCATTCTTTGCTTGTAATGTTATGTTATAACGTTACAGTTCCGGGCCCCTTCCCTGGCACGGAGCTTGTCCCGATGATCACCCCCACCGCCGCCCTTGGTCTGGCCCCCGGCGTGGTGCCGCCCCGCTTCACCGAAGCCATGGCCATCTTCCAGGGCGCTGTGGCCCTGTGCGAGGCGGCGGGCATTCCCGCCCACAGCGCGCTGGCGGCCGCACTGGTCGACCTGCTGCCCCGGCTGATCACCGCCTATGGCGCCGATGGCGTGGCCGATGTCCTGGCGACGCTGGCCGCCCAGGTCGCTGGCGATGTCGTGGGCCAGGGGCCCACCCGGCAATGAGATTGGCCAGCAGCGTGGCGACCGTTTCCGCCGGCGGGGGCATTGTCGACGACGTCGCGCCGGCTGTCCTGTCTCGGGTGGCGGATCCGGCCGTGGGCCTGGCCCTGTGGCGACGGGCCGGCCACCCCTGCGCGGAATTGGGCCCGTGGCTGGATGCCCTGGCGCCCGACCGCCTGCCCCACGGCCGCTTCCTGGCCCGTCTGCCCGATGTCGCCGCGGCCCTGGCGCCGGTGCTGGAGGGCATGGACGCGCCATCGGCGCTGGCCGCCGCCGTGGCCACCGACGTTGTGGATCTGAGCCATCGCTTCCTGGAGATCGCGGGCGGCGATTGGGTGGATGTGCGGCTGGAGACCGTGACCAACGACGCCTGTTGGAAATTCCACCGCGATCATGTGCCGCTGCGGTTGATCACCACCTATCGGGGCCCCGGGACCCAGGTGGTGGCGCCCATCGATGCCGACCGGGCGCTGGCGGAGCAGCGGCGCTATCGCGGGCCGCTGTTCCAGATGCCGCGCTACGCCGTGGCCCTGTTCAAGGGCCATGGGGCGGGGGGACAGGTCCGCGTGGGCTCGCCGGATGAGGGTGTGGTCCACCGCTCGCCCCCCATCGCCGGCACCGGCCAGGCACGGCTGGTCCTGTGCCTGAACCTGCCATCGGCCGCCTCACCGGAGGCGTGGTCCTGAGGCCCTTGCCCGGTATGCCCGATGGCTGGCTCCCTTCCGGATGGCGGCCGGCCCCGCTTCATGCCCGGAACAGGGCCGGATCGCCGCCGGGGTGGAAGCCGGGGAACACGCCATCGACCTGGGCCACGCCCATGCGGTGCTTCAGCACGGTGGTCAGCACGTCTCGATAGTCGGTGGTCACGGCCAGGTCCACGCGCTCGTCCAGGTTCTGCGGCTGCAAGCCCGGCCAGCGGCCCAGCAGGCGTCCACCCGCCACCCCGCCGCCCAGCACCATCATCATCGATCCATGGCCGTGGTCGGTGCCGCCGCTGCGGTTGGCGCGCAGGCGGCGGCCGAACTCGCTGATGGTCACCAGGGTGATGCGGTCGTGATAGGCCGACAGGTCGTTCCAGAAGGTGGCCAGCGAACCCGACATCTGGTGGATCAGACCCTTGATGCGGCCGGCCTGGCCCTCATGTGTGTCCCAGCCGCCCATGTCGACACAGGCCACCTTCAGGCCGGACTCCATGCGGATCAGGCGGGCCACCGTTTCCAGCGACCGGCCGATGTCGCCCTCGAACGTGCCGCCATGCTCCGGCTGATAGGCCAGGACCTTGCCATCGGGGCCCTTGGGCAGGGCGCCGTTCAGGCGCAGGGCCGCGTCCAGGGCGACCCGGCCGCCGCGCGCGACGTTGGGGTTAAAGGATGCCGATTGCGCGCCCGCCGGGTACAGCCGCTCCAGCACCGCCTGGGTGCTGGGCCCGCCCGGCAGGCCGAAACCGCCGCGCAGGTCGGGGATGGATAGGGCCTCGGGGAAGCCCTGCAACAGCTTGGGCACCCCCCCGGCCGTGCTGACGGCCACCAACTCCCCGTTCCCGCCCATTTGGCGCAGCAGGCGGGCCACCCAGCCGCCTTCCGTCCCAAGGGCCCCGTTGCCCCTGGGCTCCTCCGCCAGGCCGCGTTCCATCAGCTCCTGCGCCTCGAAATGGCTGCGGGTGGCGTTGGATAGGCCGGCGGCGTGGATCATGGCCAGGTCCCCCTGGCGGTACAGCTCGTGCAGCGCGGCGGCGTCGGGGTGCAGCCGGAAGTCCACGCCATGGGCCAGGTCGCTGTCCAGCGCGATACCGGCCTTGTCGCCGCCGTCCAGCAGGCGCAAGTCCGCTGGCCGGGCGTCGATGTAGACGGCGTCGTTGGCCGGGCCCACGAAGTTCAGCACATCCATGCCGCCCCGGAAGAACAGCACGATCAGGATTTTGCCGTTGTTGTCGGCGGCCCGGCCGGGGGTGGCGAACGCCAGTTGGCCCAGGCCGGGCACGGCGGTCAGCGCGCCGGCGGCGGCCAGGGTTTTCAGGATTTCGCGTCGATTGAACGCCATGATGGGGGCTCCTTCTCAGGCGTCAGCGCAGTTGGAAAGCCGGGCTCATGGCCACATAGGCGGCCAGGCGGCGGTTGGCGAATTCGCCCGTCTTGTTGTCCACGGCGGGGGCCGAGTCCGCCGTCAGCGACAGCCCGCCCAGCAGGGCGTTGGCGTCGACGGCGTTGGGGCTGCCCAGCAGGCGATCGGACCAGAAGGCGATGGCTTGGCCGGCATGCGCGGCCGCCGGCCCCATCTGCGCGGTGGCCGTCAGGCCGGGGGGCATCCACCATCCTTCCGCCAGGCCCAAGGCCAGGTTCCAGCGCGACCGCATATTCTGCGCGCCCAGCCAATAATCGTCGCTGGTCGGGTGTCCGTCGGGCGTGGGCCAGGCGTACAGCTTCTGTCCGGCGGCCTCCATGGTCTGCACCAGTTGCTCACTGGCGGTGACGGGGATGCCGGTGGCGCGGGCGAAGCTGGCCACCAGCTCCAGGGGACGCTTGGGCCGGGCGCCCCAGTTGGCTGTGGCCTGGGGCGATAGGGCGATCAGGCGGACCACCCGGGCGATCTGGTCGGGGCGCTGGCGGTTGTCCAGCCAGGCGGCGGCGGCGGCCTGGACCAGGTCAGGCGGCGGGTCACCGCCCAGCAGCGACCGCACCAGCTTGGTGCAGAGGAACTGCGCGGTCGCGGGGTGGGCGGCCACCAGGTCCAGAACCTTGTGGCCGTCGTTGCGCGGCGGCTGATAGCTGTCGAACTCCGTGGCCAGCACCCGCTTCTGATAGTTGTCATGCCAGGATTCGATGTAGGTGAAGCGGCCGTCGTTGGGTGCCTTGTAGCCGCCCAGGTCCTGGCCGCTCTGGATGCTCCACCCGGTGAAGGCGCGGCTGGCCTCATAGACGTCCTGGTCGATATAACCCTGCGGCGCGCCCTTCAGGGCGCCGGGCACGTCGCGCCAGCGATCGTATTGGGCGTTGAGGTAGGCGTCGCGACCCAGGGTGTGCAGCTCGAACAGCTCGCGGGCGTAATTCTCGTTGGCGGCCCCGCCCCGGGACGAGCGGTTGTTCAGGTAGATCAGCATGGCAGGGCTGGTGGCCACCGCCTCCAGCAGGTCACGGAAATTGCCCAGCGCATGGGTGCGCAGGGCCGCGTCATAGGCCGGCAGGGCGGGGGCCGTGTAGCTGTCGGCCGCGTTGACGGAAAAGTGGTCGTGCCAGAACTGGGTCATGACCTGGCGCAACTGCGCCGGGTCGTAGACCGCGCGGATGACCGTGGCGGCTGCCAGATCCAGGCGGGGGCGCACCCGTTCCTGATAGGGCAGTTTGCGGTCCGGCTGGTTCAGGGACCACAGCGCGTCCACCGGCTGGTCCAGGGTGCGCAGGGGACGCACCTCGTCCAGGGCCGCCCAGCCCTCACCGGCATCGTACTTGATGCGCATGGTGGCGCTATCCAGCTTTTGCTGGCATTCCGGGCCTGGGCTGGTGTCGGCGGCCAGCCGAATCTGTTCGTCCAGCCAGTGGGCCGCACCTTGCTGTTTCAGGGCCTGGGCGTCGCCGGGCCGGGGGCCGTAGGCGAAACGGTTCAGGAAGATCCATTCCTGCGATGGGGCCGCGCCAACGGGCGATGCCGGGATGGAGACAACCATGTCTGGTCCTCCTCGGTCTTATCGATCCAACCCCCATGGTACGCCTTCCGCGCCGGCAACCCGACATCCGTCGATAGCGGTAGGGACTCTGGATAGAGAAAGGGGGCCCCAATGGGACCCCCTTGCTACCCTTTCGGGATTGAGGCTTTTCGCCTCACTTGACGGGCCCGCCCGTGTCGGCCGGGCGCCGCCATCGCTCATTTCCGCTCGGCCAGCACCCAGCGCATGCTCCACAGGCAGGCCACCAGGAAGACGGCGCCGCCCAGCCACTCGGCATAGGGGGCGAAACCGTCGCCGACCACCGCCAGGGGCTCCTGGTTGCCGGTCAGGGAGATGATGGCCGCCTGGGCGACGCCGAACAGGCTTTCGCCCACGATCATGCCGGACGCCAGCAGCATGGCGCGGCGCTGGGGCACGTCGGCGTAGGTGGCGAACGGGACGCCCGCCGCCTGGGCCCGGCGGGCCAGCACGCGGTCGACGATGTAGGCCAGCAGGGCGCCCAGGCTGACCGGCACGGTGACGGTCATCGGCAGGTAAATGCCCAGCGCGACGGCCAGCGGCGGCAGGCGGAAGCGGCGCGTGGTGGCCTTCAGCACCTCATCCACCACCACCAGGCAGATGCCGACGACGGCGCCAATGCCCAGCATGGACCAGTCCAGCTTGCCGCTGAGGATGCCGGTGGCCAGCGTGGCCATCAGCGTCGCCTGGGGTGCGCCCAAGGTCTTGGCCGGGTCCATGCCTGGATCCAGCGGCGCGCCGGCAAAGCCATAGGCATGCTGCAACAGGTTCAGGACCGGCGGGATGACGGCGGCGCCGACGATGCAGCCCAGGATCAGGGCCACCTGCTGGCGCCAGGGGGTGGCACCCACCAGCTGGCCGGTCTTCAGGTCCTGCAGGTTGTCATTGGCGATGGTGGCGATGGTCAGCACCACCGAGGTGGTGAACAGCGCCAGCGCCACGGCGGCGGCGCGGACCACCGGATCGGCGACGCCGTCATGGCCCAGCAGGGCGACCAGCAGCAGGGACGAGGCGATGGCTGCCAGGATGCCGATGCTGGAGATCGGGCTGTTGGAACTGCCGATCAGCCCGGCCATGTAGCCCGACGCTGCGGCGACGATGAAGCCCATGACGGCGGCGAAGACGACGCCGGCCAGCACCAGCACGACCAGCTGGTTGGACAGCGGCGTACCCAGGATAAAGGAGATGAACAATCCCGCCAGCGGCACCAGCAGCACGGCCGACAGGGCCATGACGTAGTGGAAGGGGATGTCCTGTTCCACTCGGGGGACAGAGTGGGCGTTGCCGGCGCGGACCTGCTTCATGGCGGCCAGCGAGGCGCGGATGCCGTCCGTCATCGGCTTGGCCAGGACGATCAGCGTCCAGATGGCGGCGGCGGCGATGGCGCCGGCGCCGATCAGGCGGACCTGTTGGCGCCAGACGACGCTGTTGGCGTACTTGATCAGGTCCATGCCATCGGTTGGGGGATGCAGCCAGGTCAGGATGGGCACGGCGCCGAACCAGGCGATGGCCACGCCGGCGAACATGGCGAAGCCCACGGTGGCGCCCACCAGGTAGCCGGCGCCCAGCAGGGCCATCGACAGCCCGGTGCCCAGGCCCGTGACGGTGCCGCCGACGCGCAGGAAGCCCTGGAACTGCTCCGTGAAGAAACGCATGGCCGTCATCAGGAAGAACCCGACCGACACGAAGGTGCCGGCGATGACGTCGCGCAGGCCGGCACCCTTGGCGGCCTCATCGGCGCCCGCCTCACCGGCGGTGTCGGGGGAGCCGACCTTCAGCACCTCGGCCGCGGCCACGCCCTCGGGGTAGGGCAGGTTGCCCTGCACCACCATGGCCCGCCGCAGGGGCACCGTGTACATGACGCCCAGGATGCCGCCCACCGCGCAGATGCCGGCGGACTGCCAGAAGGGGAAACCGGTCCAATAGCCGACGATGACCAGGCCCGGCAGCACGAAGATGACAGACGACAGGGTGCCGGCGGAGGATGCCAGCGTCTGGACGAAGTTGTTTTCCTGGATGGTGCTGTCCTTGGCCAGCCGCAGCACGGCCATGGAGATGACCGCCGCCGGGATGGAGGAGGCGAAGGTCAGACCCACCTTCAGGCCCAGATAGACGTTGGCGGCGGTGAACACCACGGTGATCAGCGCACCCAGGATGATGCCACGCAGGGTCATTTCCCGCATCGTGCTACGCGCGAACCGGGTCATCGGATGAAATCCGTCATATGTGGAGAATCCCCATCATCGTCATGTCGACGTCGTCGTATTGGCACCGGCCGCCCATGAAGTTCCCCGCAGGCGGGCGCCGGGCTGGATGGGCGGGGAGTTTAGCGGGCGCCCCCCGCCCCGTCGAGATCGCCGCGGGCGGAAAAGGCCAGAATCCGTTGCTTCCGGGCCAAAAAGAAACGGGGCCGGCGCTGGGCCGACCCCGTTCCTCAGATTGTTGCGCCGTGCGTCTGGCCGCGGGATGCGGCCGCCCGGCGCCCGGGGGCGAAAAATCACGCGCCCTGGTGCAGATAGATCAGCCAACCTTTGGCCAGGTCACCCAGGCCCTCCGGCGCGCTGGTCAGCTCATTGAACAGCTTCTCGGCCTGGTCCTTCTGGCCCAGGTTCACGTAGGCGACGGCCAGGTGCAGCTTGGCGTCGTTGGGGTTCTTCAGGCCGCCCTTGTCGATGGCCTTCTGGGTCAGGTCCAGCGCCTTGGCGTACTGGCCGTAGCTGGAATAGGCGTCCGCCAGCTTCAGCAGCGGCAGGCCCGTGGGGGCCTTGGACACTTCGGCCACCGACTTGTCGATGGTCTTCTGGTCATCGGCCGCCGCCTTGGTCACTTCCGCCAGCAGCTGCTTGGCGGCGGGGTTTCCGCCCAGCTGGCTCTGGCCCTTTTCCAGCACCGCCTTCGCTTCGCCCGGCAGGGTGGCGCGGTTGGCCAGGTCGGCGTAGTCCAGGTACTCGTTGCCGTTCTTAATGGCGTTCACACGCGCCATCAGGCGATAGATGTCCAGCGCCAGACGGTCCGAGAACCCGGGCTTCTTCTGCATGAACAGCAGGTAGTCGGACCAGTAGTCCTGCTTGGGGTAGTACTTCAGCACCTCGGCCAGGCCGTCGGCGTAGGCGGGGAAGTCCTTGCGCTGGGCGGCGCCGTCCAGCTGCATCTGGTAGACCTGCTCCTGCGCCGGCTTGCCGGTCTTTTCCTCGACGGCGATCGCCTGTTTGCAGTTCGTGTCGGTCGCGGCCCAATCCTTCATCAACCATGAGGCCTGGCAGCGCAGGGCGTACCAGTCCTGCGGCAGGGTTCCGTTCTGGATCATGACGTCCGACTTGGCCAGGAACTTGGTGTAATCCTTGTTCTGGTAGTAGAGGCCGACCAGCGTCTTCTCGCGCTTGGCGGTGTCCGCCTCAGGCAGCTGGCCCGAAGCCAGTTCCTTTTCCAGAGCCTCGACGATGTGCGGCTGGTCGTTCAGGCCGACATAGGCCTGCAGACGCATCTCGTTGATGAAGAAGTCCTCATAGGGGCTGCGGTCGGCCTTCGCGGCCTCGGCCGCGGCGGCGCTGTCCAGCACCAGCTGATAGTTCTTCTCTTCCAGCGCCTTCTGGGCGGCCTGCAGCGACGGCGTCAGCTCCTTGCTGATCTGCTTCTCGGGCGGAGCGGCGTCCTTGTCCTTGTCCTTGGCGTGGGCGGCCCCGATACCGGCCGCCAGCAGGGCGGCACCCAGCATCAGGGGATAGAATTTGGCGCGCATTCGGTCCTCGTCGATGGCAATCATGGGATGGCCCGGTCCGACCTCGCGTCGAAGGGGCCCAGGTCGAATCTCGGGTACACCCCCGCCCCACCACCGTGGCGCGCCCGCTGGGCCGCCGCCATGGGGGATTGGGTCAAGCCCTGGCCGGGCGACCCTGCGGGATGGGATGGGCGTTCGTCAACCCCCACGCCCGTCTTCCGACAAAAGCGGGGCGGGTGGGATCGGCCGGTCGGCTTAGCCGAAAGTCAGGTCCAGCAGATACAGGGTGGCGCCGATCAGGGCGCCCAGCACCGTGCCGTTGATGCGAATGAATTGCAGGTCCTTGCCCACCCCCTCCTCCAGCCGGCGGGCGAAGTCGGCGGCGTCCTGGGCCTTGAGGGTGTCGGTGATGAAACCGCGGATGGCTGTGCGCCAGCCGGGAATGGCGCCCAGGAACGCACCCTCCACCGCCTCGTCCAGGCGGGCGCGGGTGGCCGGCTGCTCCAGCTCCCGCGCCAAGGACAGCAGCGCGGCGTCCAGCGCGCCGCGCAACACCCCTTCCGGCTGGGCCGCGTCCTCCAGCGCCGCCGCCTTCAGCCGGCCGATCAGGTGGTGCAGGGCGATGCGCAGTGTCTTGATGTCGACGGCGTTGCGCAGCACGGAGGCCAGACGATCGCCTAGAGGGTCGCCGTCCAGGATGCGATCCGGAATTTCCGCCAGCCACAGCCGCAGGGCGCGGCCGGCGTCGCTATGCGGGCTGCGCAGATCGAACAGGTGGCCGGCCAGCGCGTCCGTCACTTGGTCGGCCAGGTTGCGGTCCAGCGACCGGGGCATCCACCATTTCGACCGGGTGGCGACGGCGTCCCGGACGTGCGGTCGACTGCTGTGGATCAGCACCACGCCCTGGTCTGACATCTCCTGGATCAGCGCTTCGAACAGGGGGCTGTGGACGGCGTCGCGCAGCAGGCGGGCGACCAGGGGGCGCAGGTCCATGGCGCGCAGGCCTTCCAGCACCGCTCGCACCAGCGCCTCCCGCAAGGCCGCTTCCCGCCCGCGCGACAGCAGCCGGGGTAGCGACGCCAGCGCCAGATCCGCCAGCTGGGCGCGGTTGGCGGGGTCGGCCAGGGCCTGGGCCAGCGGGTCGGCGGCGTTCAGCCGCCGTACTTGGCCGCGCAGACGGTCGGGCGCCAGGAATTCGCCGTCGATGTATGTCGCGATGCCGTCGGCGATGCGGTCGCGGTTCTGTGGCACCAGCGCGGTGTGGGGCACCGGGACCCCCAGGGGGTGGCGGAACAGGGCGGTGACGGCGAACCAGTCGGCGAGTCCGCCCACCAGCCCCGCCTCGCCCACCGCGCGCAGCAGGCTCCAGAACCCCGGCCAAGGCCAGCCGATGGCCTCGGGTGCCAGGCGGGGCACCAGCCGGGCCGCCAGCCACAGGCAGGCGACGACCGCCAGATAGAAGCTGGCCACCCGCCGCCAGCGGCGCAGGGCGGCCGTGCGGTCATCGGCGGTGGCGGGGTCGAAGGGCAGGGGGGCGGACGGGGCAGGCATGGGCAACCATGAAGGTGAAGGGCGCCCATGATGACGGCTGCCGGCGGCGCTGTCCCGGACCATGTGGCGGCGCTGGGCTGGGGCCACCTCCCTGAAAATCATCGATGATGGCCCAGGGTTCCCGAAACGGCGGCGGGGCGCCCCTCAGTCCCCGGCCTGGTCCTCCTCGTGGAATGGAAAGCCGCGCAGCGCGCCATCGATGTTGCCGTCTTCGGAATTGAACCGATAGGCGCGGTCGGACGGCAGCCGGTAGCGCCCGGACTGTAGCCCGTCCAGGATGTGGGCCGCTATCCAGCCGGATAGCAGCTTGGCGGGTCCGGCCAGGGTCCCGTCCGGGTCGCGCAGGTAGGCGCGGTTGTAGAGGGCGGCGCCGATGGCGGCCCCGTGGCGGTTGAGGAATTCCGCCAGCAACTCCACGAACTCCGCCGGTTCCAGCATGGGCTCGACCGTCCCGGCCGCCCGGGCGAGCACGGGGTACAGCAGATGGGTGCGGTCGGCGAAGCGGCTATCCCGCTCCACCCGGTCGGCCACCAGGTTCAGATAGCGGCTGCGTGGGGCGGGTTGGCCGCGCAGGGCGGCGTCCAGGATCTGACGGTGATTCATGGTTCGGCGAAGAGGGTCCGCAACTTTTCCTGGCCGACAAGGTGCGGACTTTCCCCGGCCGCAGCCATGCTTTTATATGGGTTCAGCCTATCGGGGTACCACGCTGGCGGCAGTAGACCGTCGGGTGCCCCTGCCGGGTCGCCCGCCCGCCAACAGGCTGGATTTTGCGGCCGGCAGTCAGTAGACCAGAGGCCGACGATCGGTCGCACCCGCGAACGGATGATCGGCCATGACTTCGGGAGAGACTTTATGCGGAAGCTCATCGAGGGATTTCAGAATTTCCGCACCAGTGCCTTTCCCGACTACGCCCGCCGGTTCCAGTGGCTGGCGGAGGTCGGCCAGAACCCGCGCGCGGCGGTGGTCGCTTGTTGCGACAGCCGCGTCGACCCGCAGATGATCTTTTCCGCCGGACCGGGCGACCTGTTCATCATCCGCAACGTCGCCAACCTGATCCCGCCCTACCACCCCAATTCCGACTATCACGGCACCAGCGCCGCCATAGAGTTCGCCGTGCGCCAGCTGCGCGTGGCGGACATCGTCGTCATGGGGCACACCAACTGCGGGGGCGTGAAGGCCCTGCTGTCACAGGGTGAACTGGACGGTGACTTCATCGGCGCCTGGATGTCCATCGCCGCCAGCCTACACGGCGTGGGCGATCAGGCGGAGGCCGAGCGGCAGGTCGTCCGCCTGACCATCGCCAACCTGATGACCTTCCCGTGGATCCGCGCGGCGGTGGACGCCGGTGGCCTGCGCCTGCACGGCTGCCTGTTCGACGTGGCGGAGGCCGACCTGCTGCTGCTGAACCAGGACACGGGCGAATTCAAGTCGGTGCGGCAGGGCGTCGAAGTTCCCCTCTAAAAGCAGGTGGGATGGCGGAATGGGGCCTAGACCGGCTGGGCGGGGCAGCCGATGAAGCGGCTGCCGGCTGGCAGGTGTTCGCCCTTCATGGCCAGCGACAGCGGGCCCAGGTCGGAGCCGCGACCCAGGACCGAGTCGTACAGCACCACGGACCCGGCGCCGACATGGACGCCGTCCTCGATGGTCACGGGACCCAGCTTCATCACCCTGTCCTCGAACAGGTGGGTCTGCAGGGTGACGCCGGGCCCCATCGCGGCGTCATCGCCGATGCGGATCATGTCCATCTCGCACAGATACGCCGTTTCCAGATGGACGCGGCGGCCGACCTTGGCGCCCAGCAGCCGCATGTACAGCGGCAGGATGGGGGTGCCCAGGAAAGGCCCCAGCACCCAGCCGGCCAGGGCGTCATAGAGCGAGGTCACGAACTCGATGCGCCAGACCGCCGTGCTCCACAGCGGGTGGATGCCGGGGCGGAAGCGGCCGACAACGCTCCATTTGACCAGGGCCAGCAGCAGGGCGGCGGTGACGCAGATGGCGAGTGGCCCCAGGCCCAGCCACAGCAGGCTCATCCACAGGCTGGATACGGCCGACGCATGGGCCAGCAGCCACAACGCCCCCACGGTGGCCGCGCCGGTGATGGCGCCCTGGAACAGGATGCGCGCGGCCTCGATGGCCCCGCGTAGGGCCACCAAGCGGCGCGTCGGGGCGACGGTGAGCCCCTCGGGGATGCCTTCCACCTTCTGCCGGCGTGGCAGGCGCACCGGCGGCAGGCCCAGCCAGTCGGTCTGGGGGGCCGCGTCCGACGGCGCGGTGGACAGCACGCCCACCAAGCAGTTCTCCGGCAGGTTGGCGCCGGCGGGCAGGAAGGCGGAGTTGCCGACGAAGGTGTCATGGCCGATGCGGGTGGGGGCGAAGCGCACCAGGCCGCCGTGGATGGCGGGGCTGCCCACCAGCGAGGCGTCGGCCAGGAAGGCGCGGTCGCCCACCTCCAGTTGTTCCGGCACGATGTGGGCGACGGTCGACACCTCGCAGGCGTGGCCGATCCTGGCGCCCAGCGCCCGCAGCCAGGCGGCGGAGAACAAGGAGCCGTAAAGGGTGTACAGCTGTTCCACCGCCAGACGGTGCACCCGGTCGGCGAACCAGCGGTGGCATTCCACCATGCTGTCGACGCGCACGCTGGCCCGGCCCACCACCGGCGGCACCAGCCGTCGCGCCCCCCACAGCACGAAGGCCGTCCAGGGCATGCAGACCGCCCCCCCCACGACCCCCGCCAGCAGCAGCAGCGGCCCCATCTCGAAGACGGGCAGGTTGGTGCCGAGGACCAGGGCGAAGGCCACGGCCAGCGGCAGGATGGTCAGGAAGCGCACCAGGCTGAGGGCGACGATGCCGGCGAGATAGCGGCCGACGCGGGGCCGCATGGCGCCGTCCGCCCGGCCCGTCATCCACTCCGGCCGGGCGGACGGAACGGCGGGCGATCCGGCCCAGACCATGTCGGTTGGGACCACGGCGCCACCGATCAGGCAGCTGCGGGCGTCCAGGCCCGCGCCGGCCTCCAGCCCGCTGTTCAGGCCGACGACGGAGGCGGCGCCCACCGTGGCGTCCCGGCCCACGGTCACGGTGCCGATCTCGATGCCACCGGCCCGTACCTGGTGGGTCAGCAGCAGCGTGTCCTCGCCGATGGTGGCGCGGTCGCCCACGGTGATCAGGTCCCACAGCATGTTGCCGTGGCAGCCCAGGAAACTGTCGTGGCCGATGCGCCCGCCCATGGCCCGAGCGTACAGCCGCATCAGGGGCGTGCCGGCGATCCAGGGCAGCGGCAGCGCCGCCTCGATATGGCTGGCCGTCCACCAGCGCCAGTGCCACAGGCCCCACAGGCGGTGGCGGCCGGGCCGTACCCGGCCCAGCAGCAGCCACTTGGCGGCGATGGCGACCGCGAAGGACACCGGCAGGACGGCGACGGAGAGCGCCGCCATGACCAGGAAGGATTGCAGGCTCAACGTGCCCTGCGTCCCGTGATGGACCAGCACGCCCAGGACCACCAGCATGGGCAGGCCGCCCAGCGCCGTGACCAGGGGCAGGGTCACCGCCTGGGCCAGGCCGAAGGCCAAGTGACGCAAGGCGCTGGCCCGTCCGGCCTGGGCCGCCGCCGGCGCCGTCACCGGCTCGGTCAACTGCCGCGCCAAGCCCCGGACCGTGGGATTCAGGTAGAGCGCGCGCACCGTCATGCCGGGATGGCGCAGCCGCAGATGGGAGATGGCGGACGCGGCGGCCAGGGAATGACCACCCAGATCCATGAAGAAGTCCGCGTCGCGGGCGTGGATGGGCCGGCCCAGCGCCTGGGCGAAGGCGGCGGCCACCTCCTCCTCCGCGTCGCCCTGGGGCGGCTCGCCGATATCCTCCGGCACGTCGCGCGGGGTGGGCTCCGGCAACTCGCGCCGGTCGATCTTGCCGCCCACCGTGCGGGTCATGGCCGGCACCGGCACCAGGAAACTGGGGCGCATGTAGGCGGGGACGGTGGCGGCGACGTAGGCGGCGATGGCGTTGCGGTCCGCCGTGCCCACGTACCAGATCACGATGCTGTCGATCCCGGCCACCGGCCGTACGGCGGCGGCGGCCAACTGCACGCCGGGGCAGCCGGCGACGATGGCCTCGATCTCGCCCAGCTCGATGCGGAAACCCCGCAGCTTCACCTGGTTGTCGGCGCGGCCCAGGAAGTCGATGCGCCCATCGACCAAGGCGCGGCCCAAATCGCCGGTGGCGTAAAGGCGGTTGCCGGCGGCATCCACCTTGAAGCGCTTGGCCGTTTCTTCCGGCCGGTTCAGGTAGCCGTCGGCCAGGGCCGGGCCGCCGATGTGGATTTCCCCGGTCTCGCCCACCGGCACCGGGTGCCCATCGGGGGCCAGCACCACCACGCGGTACCCGGGAAGGCCCCGGCCTATGGTGACGGGCTGGCCGGCGCGCGCCTCGTCCGCCGTCGCGACCACCGAGGCTTCGGTGGGGCCATAGGTGTTCAGCATGCGCCGGCCCGGCGCCCAGCGGTCGACCAAGGCGGCGGAGCAGGCCTCCCCCCCCACCACCAGCAGGCGGACGTCGGGCAGATCGTCGTCGATCAGGCCCAGCAGGGTGGGCACGGTGGAGAAGAAGGTGGCGCGGCGGCAGCGCAGCTCGCTGGCCAGCAACTGCGGGTCGCGCATCACCAGGCCCGAGGCCGGCAGCAGGCAGGCGCCGGCGGCGACGGCCAGCCACACTTCCTCCACCGAGGCGTCGAAGGCCAGGGAAAAGCCCTGCCAAACCCGGTCCGTCTCCACCAGGCGATAGACCTGCGCCGCCCCGCGGACATAGGTCATGACGGCGCCGTGCGACAGCACCACGCCCTTGGGCAGGCCCGTCGTGCCGGAGGTGAAGATGAGATAGCAGGTGTCGGCCGGGGTCACCGGCAATGCCGCGTCCGGCAGGGTGTGCGCGGAGACCAGGGTATCGTCCAACAGGGCGGTGCCAATCAGATCCTCTGGCGCCACGGTGGCGACGCCCGGCACCGGCAGGTCGCCGGCGGCATCGATCATCAGGTGGGACTCGGCCTGTTCGGCGATGCTGGCCACGCGGGCGGCGGGCCAACTGGCGTCGATGGGAATATAGGCGGCGCGGCGCAACAGGATGCCGAAGAGGCAGGCGTATAATTCGGCGGTGCCACGGCCCCGCAGCATGATCCGGGCGCCGGGGCCCACGCCCCGGGCGGCCAGGGTGGCAGCGACGCGCCGGGCGCGGTCGCCCATGTCGCCCCAGGTCAACATGAAGCCGTCCCCGGTTTCAACCGCGGGTAGCGACGGGGTCGCGGCGACGCGTGCCAGGAACAAGGCCGCCAGCGTCTGCGCGCCGGCCAAGCCGAGAGTCTGGCCTTCCGCGTCCACCCGTTCGGCGATCGACGAACCGCTGAGCATCAACGTCCCACCCTTGGTCCCACCCTCGGCTCCCTGTCCGTCCCGCATGACGGCCGGGGGACGCCCCCCGGGAACTCGCGTATACCCGCTACAAGGTCCGTGATCCCATTGCCGATTTCATCCCCTACGGAGGGATGGCTCACCCCCGGGAAAAGGGTGGCGACACTGGTACGAGCCTTGCCGATACACAACTGTTGTAGATGGCGGATTGGCCCCCCATGTCAAGCGATTGCCCTTGGGAACCAGGGTCGCACACAAAATAAGGGGGTGTGCGGGCGGTGCCCTACGCCGCTGGTGGTAGGTCTTCCACCCCTTGGGATGGGTGTCGGCGCTTCGGCATACCGCTCCGTTACAAAACGATACAAAGAGCGGCTTTTCCCGTAACACAACCCTCTGTAGCTTCACCCTCGAACTAGGCGGACCTGCGGAGATTAGGCTTTTAGTCGGATCTTCCGCAGTAAATCAGGCGTTGTCCGCCACCACGGTCGCGGGGGCCGTGGGTTTGCCCGGCACGCCATTTCTGGGGTCCTCCCGGAAACCTGGTCTCGTGCCCGCTCGAACCCTTCCTCCCATCGTCCGTGCCAATCGCCAATTCCGGTGTCCCCAACGCGGCGGTTGGGCACCGGTCGGACAGAAGGCTGAGAGACGATGAGCATCCATTCCGCAGAACTTCCGGCTGATCGGACCGAACTGGGGCATTACGCGCCGGCTGGCCGCGCATCCAGCGCTTCCGGGCTGAAGCGCTACCGCTGGTGGTTGCTGGCCGGGGGCGTCGTCGTCCTGGGCGCCATCGCGGCCGCCGTCCTCATGCGCCCCGGCGCCAAGCCAGCCGCCCCGGCGGCGACGGCCAAGGTGTCCACCCTGCCGGTCACGGTGTCGGCGGTGGTGGTGGCGCCCGTCACCCGCACCCTGCTGGTCACCGGCTCGCTGGCCGCGTTCGACGATCTGCCCATCGGCACGGAGACCTCGGGCCTGGCGCTGGCCGAGGTGCTGGTCGACATCGGGGACACGGTGAAGAAGGGCCAGCTGCTGGCCCGCTTCAACGATAGCGTCCTCAAGGCCGATCTGGCGGAGAAGGAGGCCCTGTTGGCCGAGGCCAAGGGCAACGTGGTCGAGGCCGAGGCCAATTACACCCGCGCCCAGGATCTGGTGCGCACCGGCGCCATGAGCGCGCGGGACCTGGACAATCGCCGCGCCCTGGCCATCAGCATGCGCTCGCGCGTCGGCGTGGCCGAGGCCAATCGCGACCTGTCCATGGCCAAGCTGAAGCAGTCCGAGGTGCGCGCGCCCTCCGACGGCACCATCACCGCCCGCACCGCCCGCATCGGCGCGGTCATGTCGGCCGGCGGCACCGAGTTGTTCCGCATGATCCGCGACAACCGGGTTGAGTTGGTGGCCGAGGTGCCGGAGACCGACATGATGGTGGCCAAGGCCGGCCAGGCGGTGAACATCGTCGTCGATGGCGACAACACCGCCCACCACTACACCGGCACCGTTCGCGTGGTCGAGCCCACCGTGGATTCCCGGACCCGCCTGGGTCACCTGCGCATCGATCTGGAGCGGAACCCCGACCTGCGTCCCGGCATGTTCGTCAGCGGCCGGGTCGCCGTCGGCGTCGCCAACGCCCTCGTCGTGCCAGAAAGCGCCGTGGTCTATCGTGAGGTCCGCCCCATCGCCTTCGTGGTGGATGACAAAGGCATCGTGACCGCCCGCAACGTCGCCACCGGCGCCCGCCAGGACGGCAACATCGCCATCCTGTCCGGCGTGAAGGTGGGTGAGCGGGTGGTGCTGTCGGGGGCCGGCTATCTGAAGGACGGCGATCAGGTCACGGTGGTCGACAAGATCGCCGACACCGCGGTCAAGCCGCTGCCGGCGCAGCAGTGAACTCGGGGGAAGGGGCACCATCATGAGCAGCGGCAACATCTCCGCGGTCGCCATCCGCCATCCCATACCGCCCATCGTCCTGTTCATCGTGCTGATGATCGCCGGCGTCGTGGCCTATTTCAGCCTGGATGTGACCGGCAACCCGGACATCGATTTCCCGGTGGTGACCGTCACCGTCAGTCGGCCGGGTGCCGCACCGTCGGAAATGGAAGTCCAGGTGACCAAGCTGGTCGAGGACGCGGTGTCCAGCATCGTCGGCCTCGATCATGTGTCGTCCGACATCACCGACGGCGTGTCCAACACGGTGCTGGAATTCAAGATCGGTTATGACACCGACCGCGCCGTCAATGACGTGCGCAACGCCATTTCCCGCATTCGTTCCAACCTGCCATCCGACATCTACGAGCCGCAGGTGGAACGCCAGGATGTCACCGGCGACGAAATCCTGACCTACGCCGTCTCCTCCGACACCCGGTCGGTGGAGGAGCTGTCGTGGCTGATCGACAACGACATCAGCCGCACCATCACCCATGTCCCCGGCGTGGGCGCCACGGACCGTTTCGGTGGCCTGGACCGCGAAATCCGCATCAACCTGGATCCCAACCGCCTGATGGCGCGGGGCATCACGGCCGATGAGGTCAACAGCCAGCTGCGCGCCCTGAACGTGGATCTGCCGGGCGGCCGCGGCGCCGTCGGCACCAAGGAACAGTCCATCCGCACCCTGGGCTCTGCCCACACGGTGGAGGACCTGGCCAACACCGAGATCACCATCCCCGCCAGCGTCGGCCCGACGGTGGGCAAGGTGCGCCTGCGTGACCTGGGCACCGTCACCGACGGCACGTCGGAGATGCGTTACGTCTCCCGCTATGACGGCCAGCCGACGGTGGGCTTCAGCATCCGCCGCGCCCCGCACTCCTCCGAGGTGACCATCGCCAAGGGCGTGGACGAGGCGGTGGAGCGTCTGCGCAAGGAGTACCCGGACGTCCACTTCAACCTGATCTTCGACAACGTGAAGTACACCAAGCAGAGCTTCGCCGGCTCGGTCGAATCCTTGCTGCTGGGTTCCTTCCTGGCGGTACTGGTGGTGTGGTGGTTCCTGCGGGACGGCCGGGCCACCTTCATCTCGGCGCTGGCCATGCCGTTGTCGACCATCCCCACCTTCCTGGTCATGAAATGGTTCGGCTTTTCGCTGAACGGCGTGACCCTGCTGGCCCTGTCGCTGGTGGTGGGTATCCTGGTTGACGACGCCATCGTGGAAATCGAGAACATCGTCCGCCACATCCGCATGGGCAAGCGCCCGTTCCAGGCGGCGCTGGAGGCGGCGGACGAGATCGGCCTGGCGGTGGTCGCCACCACCATGACCATCGTCGTGGTGTTCCTGCCCGTGTCCTTCATGTCGGGCATCGTCGGCCAATACTTCAAGTCCTTCGGCGTGACCGTGGCCGTGGCCGTGCTGTTCTCCCTGCTGGTCGCCCGGCTGATCACGCCCCTGATGGCCGCGTACATGCTGAAGCCGTCGCAGGTGGATCATCATGGCGAGGGGGGCCGCTGGATGCGGCAGTACGGGCGGCTGCTGGGGTGGAGCATGAACCACCGCTGGCTGACCGTGATGGCGGGTGTCGGCATCTTCGCCTTATCCATCTTCATCGCCACGCTGCTGCCATCCGGCTTCGTGCCGCCCAGCGACAACGGCCTCTCCACCGTGCAGGTCATCCTGCCGCCCGGCGCCACCTTGGCCGAAACCGATGCCACCACCCAGATGGTGGGCCAGATCCTGGCCAAGCGTCCGGAGGTGCTGCACGTCTGGACCCGTGCCGGCCGCAACAACCAGCTGCGCAACGGCGCCGTCACCGCCATCCTCAAGCCCAAGCATGAGCGGTCGCTGACCAAGCAGCAGTTCGAGGCCTCGGTCACGCCGGAACTGAACCAGGTGCCCGGCGCCCATATCGGCTTCAACTCGTCCATCGGCTGGGGCGCCAAGGACATCAGCGTCCTGTTGACCAGCGACGACGGCCCGGCCCTGGAGCGCTACTCCAACCAGGTTCTGGACGAGATGCGGCAGCTGCCCTTCCTCGCCAACGTCACCTCCACCGCGTCCCTGCTGCGTCCGGAAATCCAGATCCGCCCCTTCTTCGACCGGGCGGCGGAACAGGGCGTGTCCGTCCAAGCCATCGGCCAGGTGGCCAAGATCGCCACCCTGGGCGACCTCGACACCAGCGTCGCCAAGTTCAACCTGGGTGATCGCCAGGTGCCCATCCGGGTGCAGATCGATCCCAAGTGGCGCGCCGACATGGACGTGATGGAAAACCTGCGTGTCCGCACGGCCAACGGCGATCTGCTGCCGATCCGCGCCGTGGCCAGCATCGGCATGGGCGCCGGCGCGGTGGAGATCGAGCGCTTCGACCGGGCCCGCAAACTGGCGGTCGAGGCCGATTTGCGCGGCATCGAGGTGGGCGAGGCCATGAAGAAGATCGACGCCCTGCCGTCCATGGCCCACATGCCGCCCGGCATCTCCAAGCCCGCCTATGGGCAGACGCAGGAGATGCAGAACATGATGATCGGCTTCGCCATCGCCCTGGCCACCGCCTTCCTGTTGATCCTGGCGGTGCTGATCCTGCTGTTCCGCAACTTCTTCCAGCCGCTGACCATCATGACCGCCCTGCCGCTCAGCTTCGGCGGCGCCTTCGCGGCCCTGTTGATCGGTGGCATGTCCCTGTCCATGCCGGCCCTCATCGGCATCATGATGCTGATGGGCATCGTGACCAAGAACTCCATCCTTCTGGTGGAATACGCCATCGTGTCGATGCGCGACCGGGGCATGAGCCGGCGCGAGGCCCTGCTGGATGCCGGCGCCAAGCGCGCCCGCCCCATCATCATGACCACCATCGCCATGGTGGCGGGCATGGTTCCCATCGCGGTGGGCATCGGCAACGACAGTTCCTTCCAGCAGCCCATGGCGACGGCGGTCATCGGCGGCCTGATCACCTCGACCCTGCTGTCCCTGGTGTTCGTGCCGGCGGTGTTCACCATCGTCGATGACATCAGCCGCTGGCTGTCGCCCAAGTTCGGCCGCTTCATCACCCCGAGGGACGCGCCGGCCATCGTCACGCCCCTGCATCCCGGGCCGGTGCACGGCGTGGTGAAGGGGGCCGAGTAAGCCCGCCAAGGGCCGTGGACTGAGATGAGACGGGCGGGTCCGGCTGGGCCCGCCCGTCTCATACCAATGGTATTTGATCGTGACCGGTCAAATGCCCCTCAATCGCCGGGCGCCGCCATCCGGCGGCTTGGCTGCTCTTCGATTTACAGTCCGCCTTCGGCTCCCCGCAAATCTCCAGCGCCCGCGGTCGCGGGCGACAGCGGCACGAGTCAAAACCTCATGCCGCTGTATCATTTCAGCGCCTCCGATCCGGTCAGCCGCCCACCAGGCCCGCGGCCAGGTTGATGCCCAGCGCCACGATGGCGGTGTTGAAGATGAAGGAGAGCAGGGCGTGGGCCAGCACGGCGCGGCGGATGAACGCCGTCTGCGTCGTCACGTCCGACACCTGGGCCGTCATGCCGATGGTGAAGGCGAAATAGAGGAACTCCCAATAGTCAGGCTGCTTGCAGCCGGGGAAATCGATGCCCTTGCCCTCCAGCCAATAGGAATGGGCGTAGTGCTGGGCGAAGATGACGTGGACGAAGCCCCAGGAGCAGAAGACGGTGGCGGCACCCAGCGCGGCGCTGGCCGCGGCGTAGGGCGTGCCCTTGGCGTCCGCCACCTCCAGCACGATGGCGACCAGCGAGGCCAGCGCCGCCATGCTGGTCACCAGCAGGATGACCCACTTGCCTGATTCCAGTTCCCGCGCGCGGGCCCGGATGCTGTCCACGTTGGACCGGCCGAAATGGATCAGCACCAGGGTGATGTACAGGATGATGCCGGCGCACCAGCCCACCAGCACGGCGCTGACCGGCGACATCACCCGGCCGGCGCCCAGGCCGGTGACGACGCTGAACGCCAGCCCGATATAGAGGCTGGGATGGTGGCGGAAGGGCTGGATCAGGCTGCCGGCGGCCATGGAAGGGCCCTTGGTCAGGGGAGGGGACCTCAGCGATAGGCCGCCCATCCCGCCCCCGCAAGGTGTCAAGAGGGCCGAGGCCACCCATCGTCCGGCCGCTATGGCCTTTGGCCTAACGGTGAAAGGTCGGCGGGAAAGGTCGAAGGGGGTGCCGTACCGATAACGCGCCTGTTGCAATAGCGTCCAAAACATCGTCCTCTGGCGCCCTGACTGGCCGCGCGCCCATCCATATGGGCGCCGGTTTCCTGGTTTCTTGCCGTCATTATCGGGGTGGAGGCCCCGTCGCCCATGGTGCGTAGCTTTGCCGCGGCCCTCGCTCTGGCTGTCTTCCTCCCCGCCGCCGTCACAGCTTCCCCCCAAGAGCGGCCTCCGGCATCGCCGCCGCCGGTGGCGGCCCCGGCCCCCGCCGCTTCGGTGTCCCCCGCCGGCCCGCCGCCGGCCAAGCCCGCGACTCAAGGCCCTGCCGATGCCGGCCCCTTCGGCCTGACCGGCCTGGAGGTGAATGCCGAGCGCGACGATCCCGAGGCCTGCTTCACCTTCAACCGCCCCCTGGCCAAGGCCCGCCCCGGCCTGCAGGACCCCTATGCCGGCAAGGTCGAGGTTCTGCTCAAGAACGGCCCGGCCGACGCGGGCGCGCCGGTGCAGCGGCCGGTGGTGGTGCGTGACCGCACCCTCTGCGTCCAAAAGCTGGAACACGGCCGCCATTACGCCGTGACCCTGAAGGCCGGCCTGCCCGCCGCCGGCGGGGTGGAAACCCTGCCCGCCCCGCAGTCGCGCGAGATCGAGGTGCTGAACCGCCGGCCGGTGCTGGCCTTCCGTGGCGGTGGCTACATCCTGCCCCGCATCGGCCGCGACGGCCTGCCGTTGCGCACCATCAATGTGGACCGTGCCCGCCTTCAGGTGTTGCACATCAAGGACCGCTCGCTGGTCGAGCAAATCTATTATGGCCGGCTGAACCAGACGCTGAACGACCTGGATGTGGGCTCGCTGGTGGAAAAGAACGGCGAGCTGGTGTGGCGCGGTGAGATGGCGGTGGGCACCAAGCGCAACCAGGCGCAGGTCACGCCCTTCCCCATCGACGCCGTCCTGGGCCAGCTGAAGCCCGGCGTCTACGTGGCGGTGGCGGAGGATGCGGGCGCCAAGACCGCCGGCTGGGAAGGTCGCGCCACGCAGTGGTTCATCGTCTCCGACCTCGGCCTGACCACCTTGTCGGGCACCAACGGCTTGCTGGTCTATGTCCATTCCCTGCGCACCGCCACGCCGTTGGCGGGGGTGGAGGTGCGGGTGGTGGCCCGGGACAACAAGGAATTGGGCAAGGTGTTGACGGGGCCCGATGGGGCCGCCCGCTTCGACGCCGCCTCCGGCGCCGCCAAGGGCCAGGCCCTGTTCGCCAGCGCCAAGGATGGTGACTTCAGCTTCCTCGACCTGACGGCCCCCGGCCTGGATCTGGCCGCCCGGGGTGCCGCCGGCCGTCCTTCGCCGGGTCCCCTGGACGCCTTCGTCTTCGCCGATCGCGGCATCTATCGCCCGGGTGAGGCGGTGCACACCACCACCCTGCTGCGCGACGCCGCCGGCCAGGCGGTGTCGGGCCGCCCTCTGACGCTCAAGGTCCAGCGTCCCGATGGGCTGGAGATCGAGCGTTTCACCCTGGCCGACCGCGGCATGGGCGGATACGCCGCCTCCCTCGACCTGCCCAGCAACGCGGCCACCGGCAGCTGGACCGTGACCGTTCATGCCGACCCGGACGGCCCGCCCGTGGGCACCCTGCGCTTCCAGGTGGCCGATTTCGTGCCGCCGCGCGTCAACCTGGATCTCGCCAGCGATCAGGCCCGTGTGGGGCCGGACGGGACGCTGACCCTGTCGATCAATGGCCGCACGCCCAGCGGCGCGTCGGCCGCCAACCTGGCCGGCACCCTCTCGGTGACCCTGCGCCCCGCCGCCGATCCTTTCCCCCAGGCCCCTTACCAGGGCTATCGCTTCGGCCTGGCGCAAGAGGACGGCGCCCCGCGGCAGGAAACGCTGCCTGGCTTCGCCACCGACGCCAACGGTGTCGCCAGCGTGCCCGTCGCGCTCAAAGGCAAGCTCGATGGGTCCCGCCCGTTGGAGGCGGTGTTCCATGCCGCCCTGTTCGACGTGGGCGGCGGCACCACGGGCCACGACCTGGTGGTCCCGGTGGAACGGTACCCCTACACCATCGGCATCCGCCCCCGCTTCAACGACGACGCCGTGCCGGAAGGGGCGACGGCGGCCTTCGATGTCGTCGCCGTGGCGCCCGATGGCCGGCAGCTGGACAAGGGCCAGCTGTCCTATGACCTTTATGAGGAACGCCTGGACTATGTCTGGTTCGAGGCCAACGGCAGCTGGGACTATAAGCCCCAGGTCCGCGACCAGAAGGTGACGGGCGGCACGGTGGCGGCCACGGCCAAGGCGCCGGGTGGCGTCGAGGTGCCCGTCTCCTCCGGCCGCTACCGGCTGGAAGTGTACGATCCCGCCACCGGTGTGTCCGGCAGCGTGCGTTTCGCCGCCGGCTCTTGGGTCAGCGCCCGGTTGGGGGAGACCCCGGACGCCGTGGAGGTGACCGTGAAGGGGGCCGTGGGTGGTGGTCCGCTGGTGCCCGGGGCCAAGGCCGCCGTCTTCGTGCGCCCGCCCTATCGCAGCACCGTGCTGATCACCCTGGCCGATCGCGCCGTGCGCCAGACGCTGACCCGTGAGATCGGGGCCGAGGGCGCGCTGGTGGAGATCCCCGTCGATGCCGACATCGGCGGCGGGGCCTACGTCATCGCCAACGCCTTCGCCCCGGTGGAAGCCGGCCGCCGCTCTCTGCCCCGCCGCGCCGTGGGGGTGGACTATCTGCCGGTGGCCCTGGGCAACCACGCCCTGGCGCCCAAGCTGGATGGCCCGGCCGAGGCCCGGCCGCGCCAGACCATCCATATTCCCATCCAGGTGCCGGGCGTGGCCCCGGGCCAGGGCGTTCATCTCGTGTTGTCCGCCGTGGACCAGGGTGTCCTCGACATCACCGGCTACAGACCCCCGGATCCGGAGGCCTGGTTCTTCGGCAAGCGCCAGCTCGGCGTGGACATCCATGACGTCTATGGTCGACTGACGGCGCCGCACGGCGCCCCGGGCGCCCCGACGCCGGTGCCGGCCGCCACCTCCGACGCCGTGCCGCCGCGTGGCGCGCCGGTGGTCGCCCTCTATTCCGGCATCCTGGCCGTGGGCAATGACGGCAAGGTGCAGGTGCCGCTGACCCTGCCGGACTTCCAGGGGCGCCTGCGCCTGATGGCCACCGTGTGGTCGGCCGGGGCGTTGGGCCATGCCGACCGGGTGCTGCCGGTGCGCGACCCGGTGCAGGCCGATCTGGCGCTGCCCCGTTTCCTGGCGCCGGACGATACCGCCCGCCTGGCCCTGACCTTGACCAACAGCACAGGCACCCGGGGCACCTATACGGTGACCCTGCAGGCCGAGGGGCCGCTGTCCTTCCCCGTCGACACGACCAACCGTGGCGTCGGCGTCAAGAAGCGCAAGGGCAAGGACGTGGTGCGGCCGGAGCCGCGCGACGTCGTCGCCGTCTTCCATGGCCTGGCCAAGGGCGGCGAGGTCACCCTGAACCGGGTGGTCAGGGGGCTGGCCGTGGGCGCCGGCCGTCTGGTTATGACGGTGAAAGGGCCCGAGGGCGTGGTGCTGACACGCGAGTTCGCGGTGCCGGTGCGGGGCAACCTGCCCGTCGTCACCCGGCATGAGACCGCTGACATCCGCCCGGGCACCACCGTCCAGGTGGCGGCGGAATCGGCACAGGGTCTGCGGCCGGAGACGGTGGTGTCGGGCCTGGCCCTCAGCCCCCTGCCGGAACTGAACGTGCCCGGGTTGCTGATGACCCTGGACCGCAATCCCTATGGCTCCGCCGAACAGATCACCAGCCGCGCCCTGCCGCTGCTGTACCTGGGAGATGCCGGCAAGGCCTTGGGCCTCTACACCGACGCGACCTTGCGGGAACGCATCGACCGGGCCGTCGACAAGCTGTTGGCCCTGGAACGGGCCGATGGCGGCTTCGCCCTGTGGTCGGCGGACGGCCCGGCTGAGCCCTGGCTGTCGGCCTACGTGATGGACTTCCTGACCCGGGCCCGCGACGCCGGCCACGCCGTGCCGGACGCACCCTACCGCAAGGGCCTGGACTGGCTGGTGCGCAGCATCAGCAACAGCTGGGTGGAACCGGCCGACCTGCCGGCCCGGGCCTATGGCTTGGCCGTGGTGGCCAAGGCCAAGGCGGTGGACGCCACGCCCGTGCGCTATTTTTATGAGACCTTCTGGGACAAGCTGCCCACCCGCCTGGCCCGCGCCCATGCGGCCGCGGCGCTGGCGGCGGTGGGCTTGCCCCAGGCCCAGGACGCCTATGCCCGGGTTGACGGCTTGCGTATCACCCTGCCGGGCATGCGCGACTTCGGGTCCGATCTGCGGGACCGGGCGGCCAGCCTGGCCCTGCTGGCGGAGGGCAACACCCCGGTCGAGCGCCTGACCGCCCAAGCCAAGGAAGTGCAGGGACTGCTGCGCGAGCCGGCCCTGATCAGCAGCCAGGAACGCGCCTGGTTGCTGGTGGCGGCGCGGGGCCTGATGCAGCGCGCCGGATCCATGACCCTGGGCGTCGCCGGGCAGCCGGCGGCCGAAACCCGGCCCCTGGTGCGGCGCCTGGACATCAGCGGCCGGTCCTTGACCGTGGCCAACGGCGGGCAGTCGCCCGTGCAACGCACGGTCGCCATTTCCGGCATCCCCGTGGCGGAGGCGCCGGCGGCGAAGGGACCGGCGCCCAGCCAGGCCTATACCGTCGAGCGCCGTATCCTGGATCTGAAGGGCCACCCGGTGGACCTGGCGCACGTGCGTCAGAACGACCTGCTGGCGGTGGTGCTGTCGGGCAAGGTCGAGGGGGCGGGCCCCATCCAGGTTCTGGTGAGCGATCCGGTGGCGGCCGGCTTGACCATTGAGACGGTGCGCATCGCCCGGGGCGGCCTGCCGCCGGAACTGGCGGGTGCTGTGGGCGACCTCAGCGATGCCACCCATGTGGAGGCGCGGGAGGACCGCTACGTCGCGGCCGTGGATCTGGCGGCTGACCGTCGTGAGTTCCGCCTGGTCTACCTGGTCCGCGCCGCTTTGCCGGGCACCTACGCCCTGGCCCCGTCCCAGGTGGAGGAATGGACCTCGCCCAACCACCAGGCGATGGGCGCGGCCGGCAGTTTGACCATCGTTCCTTGAATGATACCAGCGGCATGAGGTTTCGACTCGTGCCGCTGTAGCCCGCGACCGCGGGCGCCGGAGATTTGCGGGGAGCCGAAGGCGGACTGTAAATCGAGGATCAGCCAAGCCGCCGGATGGCGGCGCCCGGCGTTTGAGGGGGCGTTTGACCGGTCACGATCAAATGCCGTTGGTATGAGAACCCCAAACAGGCCGTCAGGCGGGCGGGGCGGGTGTCCGCCCGCTCGCCTGATCCGCCCCTTTAACGGAACCAGGGGGCCGGCGTTGTACCGGGTAAGGCACAGGTCCCTAAACCAGCGCCACCCACACGGCTTCGCGGCCCTTGGGGGCGTCGGCGATGCGCATCTGCACCCGCTGGCCCTCATCCAGATGGTCCATGCCACAGCGGCGCAGCACGCTTTTGTGGACGAACACGTCCTTGCCGCCGTCATCGGCCAGGACGAAGCCGAAGCCCTTGTCGGCCTTGAACCATTTGACGGTGCCGTCGATCTCGATCTCCGACCCCGTGGGCACCCGGTCGCGGGTGCGGGGGGCCGATGGGCCGCCACGGTCGGGTGCGGCGGCCACGCCCGTGACCTCCACGATGCGCAGCACCTGGGGCCCTTTGGGCCCGGCACCGACGGTACACAGCAGTTCCGTCCCCTCGGTGATGTCGTTCAGGCCCGCGCGGGTGATCACCGAAATGTGAAGGAAAGCGTCAGGGGTTCCATCCTCCAAGGCGACGAAGCCGAAACCCTTAGAGGTGTTGAACCATTTGACCTGGGCCTTTGCCGGGAGACCCTCGTCCTGGCTGAAGGCATCATACGATCCGAAGCGTGGCACGAGGCAGTACCTTCCCGATATGTGCCGGATCCCCAAACGGGCGCCGGCCCGATGATCTGACCCCCCAACTCCGCCGCGCCGGGTGCGTCCGGATTCCTCCGGAACTGTCCCTGGTTTTCTTCCTATGCGGCAGCTTGACCCGTCTTAATGGTAAACATAAACCATGAACGTCCGCTACTGTAATGTGTGGAAAAATGTTGCGCTGCGGCAGGGGCTTCGTTCCTTTCATCCACAGGTTCGCGGCCCTTTGATACGCCCGGTTTCACGGCGGCGCCCACCCAAGGGCGGCAACGCTGGGTTGCCGTTTCCGCCCCGGGCCCGACCCGGGGGGAAACGCGGGACCGGCGCCGCGCTTTCACGAAACGCTTGAGTAGCGTCCGCGATGCAGGCACGTTACCGCCCTAGACCGGGGTGGAACGCCCCGGCATGTCGGTTGCCGATACGATCGCCGGGTATGCGTCCCTCGTCGCCAGGTCGGCACCCTTGAGCTTCAAATCACGAATTGGAGCGGTGGCGTCCCCGTGCCTGAGGGGGACCCGCCCTGGGGAGAAAACGTATGATGGCCGACCAGGCCGTAAGTGCGGCGCACATTTGGGAACATAGCTATCCGTCGGGCGTGGATTGGAACGCGCCCATACCGGTGAAGCCCCTGACGGATCTGTTTGACAGTTCCGCCGCGCGGTTCGCCGACCGCCCCTTCATCGATTTCCTGGGAAAACGCTACACCTATCGCCAGGGCGCCGACATGGTCGACCGCGTGGCGAAGGGCTTGCAGGCGCTGGGCGTGGGGCGGGGCAGCAATGTCGGCCTGTTCCTGCCCAACACCCCGTATTCGGTCTTCTGCTACTACGGCATCCTGAAGACCGGCGCCACGGTGGTGAACTTCAACCCCCTCTATGCCGAACGTGAGCTCGTCAAGCAGATCAATGACTCCGAGGTGGAGATCATGATCACGGTGGACGTGCCGCAGTGCTACGACAAGATGGTCCTGATGCTGGGCCAGACCTGTCTGAAGACGATCGTCACCGGCCGCATGGCCGACATCCTGCCCTTCCCCAAAAGCCTGCTGTATCCGCTGGTCAAGCGGAAGGACATCAGCCATCCGCCGGCCGACGTCCACAACCTCAGCTTCCGGACGCTGACGGCCAACGACGGGCGCTACCGGCCGGTCACCATCGACCCGGTGGAGGATGTGGCGGTGCTGCAGTACACTGGCGGCACCACCGGCGTGCCCAAGGGCGCCATGCTGACCCATGCCAACCTCACCGCCAACACGGTGCAGTCGGCGCTGTGGTTCTACCAGGGCCGGCCGGGGCAGGAACGGATGCTGGGCGTGCTGCCCCTGTTCCATGTCTTCGCCATGACCGGCGTCATGAACCTGTCGATCTATCTGGGGGCGGAGATGATCCTGCTTCCCCGATTCGAGATCGAGCAGGTGCTGGACACCATCGACAAGAAGAAGCCCACCCAGTTCCCGGCGGTACCCACCATTTACACCGCCATCAACAACTACAAGGACCGGGCCAAGTACGACCTGTCCTCGCTGGCGTTCAGCATATCCGGCGGCGCGCCGCTGCCGCTGGACGTCTGCCAGACCTTCGAGGGGCATACCGGCTGCAAGCTGGTGGAGGGCTACGGCTTGTCCGAGTCGTCGCCGGTCGCCACCGTCAACCCGATCGACGGTCCGGTGGGCGGCAAGGTCAAGGTGGGCTCCATCGGCCTGCCGGTGCCGGGCACCATCATCGAGCTGATCGATGTGGAGGATGGCAAGACCCCCGTGGCCCAGGGCCAGCGGGGCGAGGTCTGCATCCGGGGCCCCCAGGTTATGAAGGGCTATTGGAAGCGACCGGAGGAGACAGCCGTCACCCTGCGCGACGGACGCCTGCACACCGGTGACGTCGGCTACATGGATGAGGACGGCTACATCTACATCGTCGACCGCATCAAGGACATGATCCTGGCCGGCGGCTACAACGTCTATCCGCGCAATGTGGAGGAGGCGATCTACCTGCACCCCGCCGTCAACGAATGCATCGTGCTGGGCGTGCCCGATCCCTACCGCGGCCAGACGGTGAAGGCCTACATCAAGCTGACCGACGGCCACAGCCTAACCCAGGCGGAGCTGTGCGACTTCCTGCGTGACAAGCTGTCGGCGATCGAGTTGCCCAAGCAGGTGGAATTCCGTGATGAATTGCCGAAGACCATGATCGGCAAGCTGTCGCGCAAGGCCCTGCTGGACGAGCTGGAGGCGCAGAAGACCGCCAGGGCCTCCTGACGCCACGCGCCGCAGCCTGTAAAATCAGCCGGCGGCGGGGCCTGGAGCAGATCGCCCAAAGGCGGCATCGCCTTTGGGCGTGAAGCTGCTCACGGACAGACTCATCTATAGCCGGCTGTGGTTCCGATTAAGCGCAGCCGGCTATAGGTTCCGCCGCCGTTCTCTTTTCCGATATCGCTTCCTGAAGGTCTCCATGCCCAAAGTCATCGTCGCCGGCAGCATCAACACCGACGTCCTCACCACCATGCGCCGGGCGCCGCGCCCGGGTGAGACCGTCAGCGGCGAGACCGTGGCCTTCGGCCGGGGCGGGAAGGGGCTGAACCAGGGCATCGCCGCCGCCCGCCAGGGTGTCGCGGTGGAATTCATCGGCCGGGTGGGCCGCGACGCCTTCGGTGATCAGGCGCTGGCCTTCCTCCAGGCCAATGGTGTCGGCACGGGTGGCGTCCATCGCACCGACACGGCCACCGGCACGGCCATCGTCATGGTGGACGCCCATGCCGAGAACAGCATCGTTGTCATCCCCGCCGCCAATGGCGAGGTCTCGGCCGCCGACCTGGACGCGGTGGCCATCGCCGCCGGCGACATCCTGGTCAGCCAGTTCGAGATTCCCCGCGCCACCATCGCCGAGTTCTTCCGCCGGGGCCGCGCCGCCGGCGCCACCACCGTGCTGAACGCCGCCCCCGCGCTGGATGACGCGCCGGACAGCCTGTGGGCCGACATCGACATCCTGGTGGTGAACGAGACGGAACTGGGGCACTTCGCCGGTGTGGACTTGGCCTCGGACGCGGCGGCGGACGCCGTTGCCGCCGCCGCCCGCCGCCTGATGCGCCGCCCCGGTCAGACGGTGGTGGCGACGCTGGGCGTGCGCGGCGCCCTGGCCGTCACCGCCGAGGATCAGGTCATCGTGCCCGGCCGCAAGGTCAAGGCGGTGGACACCACCGGCGCCGGCGATTGCTTCGTCGGGGCCGTGGCCGCCCGCCTGGCCCTGGGCGATACCCTGCCGCAGGCGATGGGCCACGCCAACGTCGCCGCGTCCATCGCCGTCACGCGGGTGGGGGCGGGCGACGCCATGCCCACGGGCGCCGAGGTGCTGGCCCTGCTGGCCTAAACCTGCCCGGCAAGCTTTGCCCGGCGGCGGTCCGGGAACCCGGACGGGATCTCCGTTCTTTGCAATCTTGTGTGTGAATCCAAGGCCTTCATGGCGCGGGGGCGCTGGCATGCCCCTTGCTCTCCTTCTCGGGCAAAGACGCGACCTAGCCCCCCGAGGAGGAGTGGATGTCCTTCGTCCAGGATTGTGTGGACCTGTCCCGCCAGCATCTGATGGCCGGTTTCCTGTCCGAAGCCGAGATGAGCTGCCGTACCGCGCTGGCGACCGAGCCGGTCCACGCCGAGGCCACCCATCTGCTGGGCGTCATCGCGCTGAAGGCCAACCGGCCGATGGAGGCCAACGACCTGTTCGAGCGGGCCATCGCCCTGGACGGGGAGAACTTCCAGTACCACAACAGCCGGGGCGTCCTGCTGTATGGCTGCCGCCAGTTCGAGACGGCGGAGGCGTGCTTCCGCATGGCCGTGGCGCTGAACCCCAGCGACGCCGTCAGCCAGAACAATTTGGGCAACGCCTTGCGGGCCCTGGGCCGCCTGGCGGAGGCCGAGGCCCGCTTCCGCGAGGCGGTGGAGATCAACCCGCGCTATGCCGAGGCCCACAACAACCTGGGCAACACGCTGCGTGAGCTGGGCAGCCTGGAGGAGGCGGAGTTCTGCTTCCGCCACTCCCTGGGCCTGCTGCCCGACAACCTCGACGCCCTCTACAATTTGGGCACCCTGCTGCTCTACACCGGCCGGCTGGACGAAGCCGGCGGCCTGTTCGCCCAGGTGCTGGCCGCCGACAGCAGCCGGTACGAGGCGGCGATCTGCCTGGCCCAGGTGTTCCAGGGCCAGGATCGCACCGAGGACGCCGTGGCGCTGCTGGGCGGCGTCCAGGCCCGCCTGCCGGATAACCAGGCGGTGCAGTACGCCCTGCAGCTGCTGCGCAGCACCCAGGTGCCGGCCTGGCACATCCCCCGCCTGAATGACCACGAACGCAACGACGCCTATGAGGCGGCCCTGCTGCGCGCTATCCGCCCCGGCGACCTGGTGCTGGAATTGGGCGCCGGGTCCGCCTTGGTCAGCATGATGGCCGCCCGCGCCGGTGCCGCCCGCGTGGTGGCGGCCGAGCCGCTGGCGGCACTGGCCACCGTGGCGCGCGAGACGGTGGCGCTGAACGGTTATGCCGACCGCGTCAGCGTCGTCGCCAAGAAATCCCAGGATCTGAAGGTGGGCGTGGACCTGCCCCGCCCGGCCGACGTGCTGGTGTCCGACATCGTCAATGTCGGCATGCTGGCGCCCGACATGCTGGCCATCCTGGATCATGCCCGGCGCAACCTGGCCCGCCCCGGCGCCCGCGTCATCCCCGCCGCCGCCACCGTCTGGGCCCAGCTGATCCAGGCCGACGATTTGCGCCGCGTTAGCCCCATCCGCAGCGTCAGCGGCTTCGACATGAGCCGATTCGACCAGTTCCGCAGCCCCGGCTATCAGCAGATCGACCTGGCGGCCGACGACCACCAGATGCTGTCCGATCCCTTCCCGGCCTGGTTTTTCGACTTCCGTGTCAGCATGCCGGACAGCGACCTGAAAAGCCTGACCATCCAGGCGACGCGTCCCGGCGTCGTCCAGGGCGTCGCCTTCTGGTTCGACCTGCACATGGACGAGGAGGTGGTCTACAGCTCCCGCTCCGCCGCCCGCACCAACCACTGGAAGCAGGCGGTCTACTTCTTCGGCCACGATTTCCCCGTGACCCAGGGCCAGCCCATGCTGCTGGGCACCGGCTACGACCGCACGCAGATACATTTCTTTATCTGAGTTCCCTCAGGCGGCGGGCGCGGGCATCCGCCCGCTTGCCTTGTCCTCGCTGCGCCCTGCGGTGCTCGCTCCGGCGGACGCGGTCGCGTCCTAGGGGGGGGCTAGTGATCAGCGGCATGAGGCGGAGCCTTGTGCCGCTGTAGGACGCGACTGCGTCCGCCCAAAGTTTCTGGGGAGCGAAACGGACCGGAAACTGAGGACAGCCAAGCCAGCGGATGCTGGCGCCCGGCGTTTGAGGGCGCCCATAACTACCCCATGACTACCCCGGACGGATGAAGTTGAAACTTGATTCAGGCCATTGACAGGGGGCGCCTCTGTCTTTACGTTTACGTAAACGTAAGGCGCCGACTCTCCGCTGAATGAGGGGGTCCGGCCAGCCCAGGGAGAGGACCATGCCCGATGGAGCGCCCGTCTCGGCGGTGGAAGAAACCTACACCATCAGTCAATTGGCCGAGGCGTTCGAGCTGACGCCCCGCACCATCCGCTATTATGAAGACGAAGGCTTGCTGACCCCCCGCCGGGAGGGCCAGCAGCGGGTCTACACCCACCGCGACTGGGCGCGGCTGAAGCTGATCATGCGCGGCAAGCGCCTGGGCTTCACCATCGCCGGCATCAAGGATTTCCTGGACCTGTACGAGGTGGGTGACGCCCAGGTCCCGCAGATGCGCTTCCTGCTGGCCAGCGCCCGCGACCGCATCACCACCCTGGAACAACAGTTGCGCGATGTGCAGCAGACCCTGGTCGACCTGAAGGAGATCGAGGGCCTGGTCGTCGACCACCTGGCCCGCAGGGGCGCCCTGGACGCCTGAGCGTCCGGTCGCGCCGCCGCTTTTCCGCCGCGCCTGGACCAGTCCACGGCCCGGCCTTTCCCGCATCCCCATCATCCGGCGCCCGCCAAATGAGGCGCCCCCCGACTGCCAAGGCGAGGAACACACCAATGACTAAAGCCGTTATCGCCGGTTACGCCCGGTCCCCGTTCACGCTGGCCAACAAGGGCGACCTGGTGAAGGTCCGCCCCGATGACTTGGCCGCGGCGGTGGTGAAGGCGCTGGTGCAGCGCACGGGCGTGGACACGGCCGACCTGGAAGACCTGATTCTCGGCTGCGCCTTCCCGGAAGGCGAGCAGGGCTTCAACGTCGCCAAGCTGATCGGCATGATCGCCGGCCTGCCGCAGGCGGTGGCCGGCACCACCGTCAACCGCTTCTGCGGCTCCTCCATGCAGGCCATCCACATGGCGGCGGGCGCCATCGCGCTCGGCGCCGGCAAGGCTTTCATCGCCGCCGGTGTGGAGAGCATGACCCGCATTCCCATGGGCGGCTTCAACCCCATGCCCAACGCCGCCCTGCACGCCGTCAACCCCGGCGCCTACATGTCCATGGGCATCACGGCGGAGAACCTGGCCAAGAAGTTCGGCTTCAGCCGCGCCGACCAGGAGGCCTACGCCGTCGCCTCGCACCAGAAGGCCGCCGCCGCCCAGGCTGCCGGCCGCCTGGCCGATGAGATCGTCGGCATCGACGTGAAGGGCAAGCTGGTGGACAAGGACGGCTGCATCCGTCCGGAAACCACGGCCGAGGGACTGGCCGGCCTGAAGCTGGCCTTCGACCAGGAAGGCACCGTCACCGCCGGCACCTCCAGCCCGCTGACCGATGGCGCCTCGGCCACGCTGGTGACCAGCGAGGAATACGCCAAGGCCCACGGCCTGCCCATCCTGGCCCGCATCCGCTCCGTCGCCGTGTCCGGCTGCGACGCCACCATCATGGGCTACGGCCCCGTCCCGGCCTCGCGCAAGGCGCTGGAGCGGGCCGGCCTGACGATCAAGGACATCGACATCGTCGAGAGCAACGAGGCCTTCGCCGTGCAGTCGATGACCGTGGCGCATGAACTGGGCTTCGACCCCGCCAAGGTGAACCTGGACGGCGGCGCCATCGCGCTCGGCCACCCGCTGGGCGCCACCGGCGCCCGCATCACCGGCAAGGCCGCCAGCCTGCTGAAGCGCGAAGGCAAGCAGTTCGCGCTGGCCACCCAGTGCATCGGCGGCGGCCAGGGCATCGCCACCGTCCTGGAAGCGGTCTGACCGGCCCCGGCTTGAGGAGAGACCCCATGGAAATCAAAAGCGCCGCCGTCATCGGCGCCGGGGTGATGGGCAGCGGCATCGCCGCCCACATCGCCAACGCGGGCATTCCCGTCTTCCTGCTGGACATCGTCCCCCAGGCGGTGAAGGACAATGGCGGCGACCGCAGCGTCGTCGCCAAGAGCGCGGTCGACAAGCTGCTGAAGACGGAACCCGCCGCCTTCATGCACAAGGACGCCGCCCGCCTGGTCACGCCCGGCAACACGGAAGACGACCTGGAGAAGCTGAAGGACGTCGACTGGATCATCGAGGCGGTGATCGAGAACAAGGACATCAAGCACGCGCTCTACCGCCGCGTCGACGCGGTGCGCAAGCCGGGCTCGGTCGTCAGCTCCAACACCTCCACCATCCCGCTGGAGATCCTGCTGGAAGGGGCGAGCGACCAGTTCGCCGCCGACTTCATGATCACCCACTTCTTCAACCCGCCGCGCTACATGCGGCTGCTGGAGATCGTGGCCGGCCCCAAGACCCGCAAGGACGCGGTCGAGACCATCCGCCAGGTGTGCGACGTCCGCCTGGGCAAGGGCGTGGTCGCCTGCAAGGATACCCCCGGCTTCATCGCCAACCGCATCGGCACCTACTGGTTCCAGGTGGCGGTGAACGCGGCCGACGATCTGGGCCTGACGGTGGAGGAGACCGACCTCATCACCGGCAAGCCCATGGGCCTGCCCAAGACCGGCACCTTCGGCCTGTTGGACCTGGTGGGCATCGACCTCGGGCCGCACATCGCGAAAAGCCTGCTGTCCACCCTGCCGGCCCAGGACGATTACCGCCGCGTCTACCGCGACAATCCGTTGCAGACCAAGATGATCGCGGAAGGCTACACCGGCCGTAAGGGCAAGGGCGGCTTCTACCGCCAGACCAAGACGCCGGACGGCGCGCGTGTCCGTGAGACCATCGACCTCAAGACCGGCGCCTACCGCCCCACGGTGAAGGCCGACCTGGCCTCCGCCAGGGAACGCGGCCTGAAGGCCCTGGTGACCCATTCCGACAAGGGCGGCCAGTACGCCTGGAAGGTGTTGAGCCAGGCCCTGGCCTACGCCGCCAGCCTGGTGCCGGAGATCGCGGACACCATCCTGGACGTCGATGCCGCCATGCGCCTGGGCTACAACTGGAAGCAGGGCCCGTTCGAGATGATCGACGCGCTGGGCACCGCCTGGTTCGCCGAGAAGCTGGAGGCCGAGGGCCTGCCCGTCCCCGCCTTGGTGAAGCTCGCCGCCGGCCGCCCCTTCTACAAGGTGGAGAACGGCCGCCTGCACTACCTGACGACCCAGGGCGAGTATGCCGTGGTGGAGCGGGGGGAGGGCGTGCTGCTGCTGTCGGACGTGAAGCGGGCCTCCAAGCCCGTGGCCAAGACGGCGTCCGCCGCCCTGTGGGATATCGGCGACGGCGTGCTGTGCCTGGAATTCACCGGCAAGATGAACGCGCTGGACGATCAGGTCATGGCCCTCTACCGCAAGGCCATCGACATCATCGGCGATGGCGCGTCCGGGGCCTACAAGGCTCTGGTCATCCATAACGAGGGCGACAACTTCTCCGTTGGCGCCAACCTGGGCCTGGCCCTGTTCGCGCTGAACATCGCGCTGTGGCCGCAGATCGAGCAGGCGACGTCCGAAGGCCAGCAGACCTACAAGGCGCTGAAGTACGCGCCCTTCCCGGTGGTGGGCGCCCCCGCCGGCATGGCGCTGGGCGGCGGCTGCGAGATCCTGCTGCACTGCGACGCGGTGCAGGCCCATGCCGAGAGCTACATCGGCCTGGTCGAGGTCGGTGTCGGCCTGGTGCCGGGCTGGGGCGGCTGCAAGGAGATGCTGTACCGCCACACGTACAACAAGAAGCGCCCGGGCGGCCCCATGCCGGCCATCGCCAAGGCCTTCGAGATGATCAGCACGGCCAAGGTGGCGAAGTCGGCGTTCGAGGCGAAGGAGATGCTGATCCTGCGCCCGACCGACGGCATCACCATGAACCGCGATCGCCTGCTGGCCGACGCCAAGGCCAAGGCCCTGGAATTGGCCAAGGACTACAAGGCGCCGGAGCCCCTGGAAATCCGCCTGCCCGGTCCCGGCGCCCGCGTGGCCCTGGACATGGCGGTCGAGGGCTTCCACGGCCAGGGCAAGGCCACCGACCACGACGTGGTGGTGTCCGGCGAACTGGCCTGGGTGCTGAGCGGTGGCGAGACCGACATCACCACGGTGCTGACCGAGGACGACCTGCTGGACCTGGAGCGCGAGGCCTTCATGCGCCTGGTGCGCACGCCCGGCACCATCGACCGCATCGACCACATGCTGTCCACCGGCAAGCCGCTGCGCAACTGACGCTCTGTCTTTGGGGGCCGGGGCGGGCGACCGCCCCGGCATCTTCCAACGCTTAAGGAATTCTCCGATGCCGACCTACAAGGCGCCGCTCGAAGACATCGATTTCGTCCTGAACGACCTGCTGCAGGCCGATCAGCTGACCAAACTGCCGGGGTTCGAGGACGCGACCAACGACCTCGTCACCAGCATCCTGGAAGAGGCCGCCAAGCTCTGCGAGAACGAGCTGCAGCCGCTGAACCGCTCCGGCCATGAGGAGGGCTGCCACTACGAGAACGGCGTGGTGCGTACGCCCAAGGGCTTTAGGCAAGCCTACCAGGCCTATGTCGACGGCGGCTGGCAGGGTCTGTCCATGGACCCGAAGTACGGTGGCCAGGGCTTGCCCCACGCCATCAGCTTCGTGCTGGAGGAGCTGCTGATTTCCGCCAACATGGCCTTCGCCATGTACCCGGGCCTGACCCAGGGGGCGTGGAACGCCATCTATAAGCACGGCAGCGAGGTCCTGAAGGATACCTACCTGCCCAAGATGACCACGGGCGAATGGTCCGGCACCATGTGCCTGACGGAGCCGCACTGCGGCACCGACCTGGGCCTGATCAAGACCAGGGCCGTCCCCAACGACGATGGCAGCTACAACGTCACCGGTACCAAGATCTTCATCTCCGCCGGCGAACACGACCTGACCAACAACATCATCCACCTGGTGTTGGCCAAGCTGCCGGACGCGCCCGCCGGCGTGAAGGGCATCAGCCTGTTCCTGGTGCCGAAGTTCCTGCCGACCGAGGACAACCAGCCCGGCCCCCGCAACGGCGTCATGTGCGGTTCCATCGAGCACAAGATGGGCATCATGGCCAACGCCACCTGCGTCATGAACTTCGATGACGCCAAGGGCTGGCTGGTGGGCGAGCCCCACAAGGGCATGCGCGCCATGTTCACCATGATGAACGCCGCCCGCCTGGGCGTGGGCATGCAGGGACTGGGCATCGCCACCGTCGCCTACCAGAACGCGCTGACCTACACCAAGGAACGCCTGCAGGGCCGCTCGCTGACCGGCGCCAAGGAGCCGGAGAAGGCGGCCGACCCGCTGATCGTCCATCCGGACGTGCGCAAGAACCTGATGACCCTCAAGGCCTTCACCGAGGGCGCCCGCGCCCTGGGCTACTGGGTGGGCATCCAGCTGGACCAGGCCGACCACAACCCGGACCCCAAGGCCCGGGCCGAGGCGGACGAGTTCGTGGCGCTGCTGACCCCGGTGGTGAAGGCCTACTTCACCGACATGGGCTATGAGTGCGCCACCATGGCCCAGCAGATGTACGGCGGCCACGGCTACATCCGCGAATGGGGCATGGAACAGTTCGTGCGCGACGCCCGCATCGCCATGATCTATGAGGGCGCCAACGGCATCCAGGCGCTGGACCTGGTGGGTCGCAAGCTGGGCCAGGACATGGGCCGCCTGCTGCGCCGCTTCTTCCATCCCCTGGCCGCCGACCTGGAATCGGCCATGGAGGACACCGACCTGCTGGAGTTCGCGGGCCCGCTGGCCAAGGCCTTCGGCAAGCTGCAGCAGTCCACCGCCATCATCGCCCAGAAGGGCATGAAGAACCCGGACGAGGCCGGTGCCGCCTCCACCGACTATCTGCGCATCTTCGGCCTGGTGGCGCTGGGCTGGATGTGGCTGCGCATGGTCAAGGTGGCGAACGCCAAGCTGGCCGAAGGCGGTGGCGGCAAGAGCGGCTTCTACGAGGCCAAGATCAAGACCGCCCGCTTCTTCGTGCAGCGCCTGCTGCCGGAGGTGGACTTCCGCTTCAAGGCCCTGATGTCGGGGGCCAAGACCGTCATGGATCTGGAGGCCGACCTCTTCTGAGCCCCACACGCGCCTTATTCTCCGTCGATGCCGGTTCAACAGCCATTGCGCGGCGTGCCGGCATCGACCAAACTATTGAAATGAGAGGATCAAACGCCAATCCCGGGACAGTTGTCCCAGAGGTGGGAAGATCCTTGAAATTAAGCGTTTTGACCAAGACCTACTCGGCTACTGAGACGCACGCGCGACGATAAAAAACCGCGCAATTGGGAGGAAAAAGGATGAAGTGGAGCAACACCGCGTTGGTCGGCGGCGCCCTCGCCGTCTTTCTGGGGGGCATGGCGGGCGTCGCCATGGCGCAGTCGGCGGCGGATCTGGGAAAGACCCTGACACCCAACGGCGCTGAAAAGGCGGGCAACAAGGACGGCTCGATCCCCGAGTGGACCGGCGGCATTACCGCCCCGCCCGCCGGCTTCAAGCCGGGCGACCACTACGTCGATCCCTATGCCGGCGACAAGCCGCTGTTCACCATCACCGGGCAGAACGCGGCCCAATACGCGGACAAGCTGCCGGAGGGCCTGAAGGCCCTCCTGAAGCAGTATCCCGACTACAAGATGAACGTCTATCCGACGCACCGCAGCGCCTCGCTGCCCAAGAGCGTCTATGACGAGACCCTCGCCAACGCCACCCGCGCCAAGCTGGTGGATGAGGGCAACGGCGTCGAAGGCGCCAAGGTGGGCGTGCCCTTCCCCATTCCGAAGACGGGCGTGGAGGTGGTGTGGAACCACATCCTGCGCTGGAAGGGGCTGGCGGTGGAACGCCAGTACGGCCAGGCCAATCCGCAGGCCGACGGCTCCTACACCATGATCGAGATCGATGAGAAATCGAAGTTCCTCTACTCCGACAAGGGGCCGGAGGGCCAGACCTCGCTGTTCTTCCAGCAGGAAGTGACGGCGCCGGCCCGCCTGGCCGGTGAAATCCTGCTGGTGCATGAGACCATGGACCAGATCAAGGAACCGCGTAACGCCTGGACCTACAATCCCGGCCAGCGCCGGGTGCGCCGCGCCCCCAACGTCGCCTACGACAATCCGGGCACGGCGTCGGACGGCCTGCGCACTTCCGACCAGTTGGACGTGTTCAACGGTTCGCCCGACCGCTACGACTGGAAGCTGGTTGGCAAGAAGGAGATGTACGTCCCCTACAACGCCTATCAGTTGCAGAGCGACAAGCTGACCTACGACCAGATCATCAAGCCGAAGCATTTGAACCAGGATTACGCCCGGTACGAGTTGCATCGTGTCTGGGTGGTCGAGGGCAAGCTGAAGTCCGGCACCAGCCACATCTATCCCCGCCGCACCTTTTATGTGGACGAGGACAGCTGGAACATCCTGGTGGCCGACCAGTACGACGCCCGCGACCAGTTGTGGCGCGTGACCGAGGCCCACGGCATCAACCATTATGACGTTCCGGCCTACTGGGCGGGCCTGTTCGCCGTGTACGACCTGCAGTCGGGCCGCTACACCGCCAGCGGCTTCATCAACCAGGAGAAGCCCTACAACTTCAAGGTTGAGCTGACGGAATCCGACTTCTCGCCGGACAGCCTGCGTCGTTCAGGCGTGCGCTGAGGCCGGTGTGCGCTGAGATTTGACGAGGTTGGCGGCGGGGGAGGGACATCCCCCGCCGCCGACAACCGGCCCTGACGGGCTGGCCACCACTGAGATCGCATCCGGCCGGGTTCAGGTCCGCCGGATGCGTGAAGCCTGCGGGGGGAAGGACGCACCTCCCGCAGGCTTTTCCTTTTTCACCGGCGGAATTGGTGCCGGTCAAGTTTCCCTATACGTAAAGCGGGAAATGACGACGCCCGCGCGGGCGTCGGGTAGGGAAAATCGCTCCCGGCCGCGTTAAGCTGGCCCCATGACGCACTTTCCTGGAAAGCCTCGTGTTGCCGCTAACCGTCGGGAACGCGGCCGTCCGCGCCACGCGGATGTCCTGACGCCGGCCGAATGGCGGGTGGTGGAGGCTGTGCGTCATGGCCTGACCAATCCGCAAATCGCCCAACGCCAGGGCGTCAGTCTCGACGCCGTGAAATACCACGTTGCCAACATCCTGCTGAAACTGGGGTTCGCCAGACGGGCCGAACTGCGCCGGTGGCATGGTGTCCGCCGCGCCAGCAACCTCGCCCACAAGGAGCCGTCCATGGAAACGCAGACCAGCCTGGGTCCGGTGGGCCAGATCGCGCGCAGCGTCAAGGACATCACCGCCGCCCGCCGCTGGTACGGCGACGTCCTGGGTCTGCCCCATCTCTATTCCTTCGGCACACTGGCGTTCTTCGATTGCGGGGGTGTGCGGCTTTTCCTGTCGGAAGGTGAGGGGGCGGCCGAGTCGATCCTCTATTTCCGGGTGGAGGACATCCAGGCCATGCACGCCACCCTGACGGCCCGGGGCGTGGAGTTCATCAACACCCCCCATCTCATCCATCAGCATGAGGATGGGACGGAGGAGTGGATGGCCTTCTTCAAGGACAATGAGGGACGTCCCTTGGCCATCATGGCGCAGGTGGGTACCCAGAGCGCAAAGGCGGCGGACTGATACCGGCGGCACGAGATTCTGACTCGTGCGGCTGTAGCCCGCGACTGCGAGCGCCGGAGCTTTGCGGGGAGCGTAGCGGACTGGAAGGTGAGGAAGCCAAGCGACCGGATGGTCGCGCCCGGCGATTGAGGGACGGCATTTGACCGGTCATGATCAAATGCCGTTGGCCCGACAGGTCAGGCGCTGGCCCGTGCGGCGTCGGTCTCGGTCTCGGATGCCGGCAGGCGCACGGTGACGATGGTGCCGCGGCCGGGCACGCTGGCGATGTCCAGCGTGCCGCCCAGCATTTCCACGAAGCGCTTGGTCAGCGGCAGGCCCAGGCCGGTGCCGCGCACACCCGGCTGCTGCGCGCCGCGCACTTGGCCGAAGGGCTTCAGGGCGATGGGCAATTCGTGCGGCGCCATGCCCACGCCGGTGTCGCGCACGATCAGGATCAGGGCGCCGCCCTTGTCGTCGGCCTGCACCTCCACCGTCACCCGGCCGCCGCGCGGTGTGAACTTCAGGGCGTTGGACCCGAGGTTCAGGATGATCTGCCGCACCTTTTCCGGATCGGTGCGCAGTTGCAGCGGCTGTTCCGGCACCTTCACCGTCAGGTCCACGCCACAGTCGGTCGCCAGCGTGCGCAGCATGCGGGCGCTGTCGTGCACGGCGCGGCCGATGTCGATGTCGCGCATATCCAGCGTCACCTGCCCCGACTCGGCCCGGCTGAGGTCCAGGGTGTCATCGACCACGGCGGCCATATGGCTGGCGGCGGCATGCACGTCCTCGGCGTATTCCAGATAGCGGGCGTCGCCCAGCGGGCCGTGGAACTCCCGCCGCAACAGGTCGGCGAAGCCGATGATGGCGTTCAGCGGCGTGCGCAGCTCATGCGTGGCGTGGGACAGGAAGTCCGCCTTCTGGCGGATTTCCGTGCGGGTCTGTTCCAGCGCCGCCAGCAGCGTCCGCTCCCGCGCCTGCATGGCCTCCAGCGACTCCAGCAGGCGGGCGGTGCGGTCCCTGACCTGGGTATCCAGATGGCGTTGCTGCTGGGCGGCTTGGAGGCATAGGAACTGCCGATGGGCGGCGCAGGCCACGCGGGTCACCACCTCCGTCGGGTCGCAATTGTGGGCGATGAAATCACTGATCCCGCGTCGGCGCGCTTCCTCGCGCATGTCCAGGTCCAGCTTTCCCGTGCGCAGCAGCAGGGTGGGGCGGGCGCCATCGGGGAAGGGGGCGGCGGCCAATGCGCCCAGGGCGGCCAGGACGGCGTTCACGGCGGCCGGCGTGTCGCCCGGCTGGTTCAGCACCAGCACATCCGGCGAAAGGTCACGACAGTGACGCGGCAGGTCGTGCAGGTCCTGCCGACAATGGATGAAGCGGAAGCCGCCTTGGCGCAACAGATCCACCAGGGAAATCAACAATCCCTGATTTCCGTCCACCAGCAGGATGGTGGCGTTGCGCTGGTCCTGGCCCAAAAGGTTGGCCGAGTTCTTGAACAGTTCGGGCATGGGGTCTCTAAAGCTGATCCCCCACTTTACAGGACTTTCGGCCCGATGTCGCGTGGCGTGCGCGGAATTCTGACTAAACCCAAAGTCTTGGCCAAGGATTTAGTTAATGAGTCAGAGACTAGCCCATGGAGATTGGAATCCTCGCGTAAGACCCATGGGGTTGGGGCAATTCACGCGATACCTAAAATTTGGCCGATGTTTTTGCCCTCTTTTTGCCATTCCGCTGGCGCGGGTCCGCTTTTCAGGGCGTGCGGGTGTGCCAACGATCGGCGGCGGCCTCGTCTTCCTCCTTGGCCGAAACCCAGCGGTCCCCGTCCGCCGTTTCCTCCCGCTTCCAGAACGGGGCCTTGGTTTTCAGCCAATCCATCAGGAACCAGCAGGCCTCGAAGGCGGCGGCGCGATGGGCGCTGGCGCAGGCGGCCAGCACGATGCGGTCGCCTGGCAGCAGGCGGCCATGGCGGTGGATGATCAGCACGGCATCCAGGGGCCAGCGCGTCCGCGCCTCGGCCTCGATGGCGGCCAGCTGCCGCTCCGTCATGCCGGGATAGTGTTCCAGGGTCATGGCGCTGACGGCGTCCCCGCCGGCCACGTCGCGCACCAGGCCGACGAAACTGGCCACGCCGCCCACGGCGGTGTTGCCGTCGCTCAGCGCCGCCAGTTCGGCGCCCACGTCGAAATCTTCGGCCTGGACGCGGATCGCCATGTCAGCCCCCGGTGACCGGTGGGAACAGCGCCACCTCGTCATTGGGCGACAGGGGGTGGTCCAGCCCGACATAATCCTGGTTCACCGCCACCTTGACGACGGCCCGGTTGGCCAGGGCGTCGGCGTAGCCGGGCCCCCGCGACCGCAGCCAAGTGATGAGGTCGCCGGTGGTGGCGACATCGGGCGGCGGTGCCAACTCCTCCTCCGAGGTGCCGATCTTGGTGCGCAGCCAGGCGAAATAGAGAATGCGCATGGACGTCACGCCCCCGTGCGGACAGGCGTGACCGCCGTGGGCGCTTTTGCGGCGGGTTCGGCGGCCGGGGGGGCGCCCGTGGGGTTCAGCATGTGGCGCAGCCCCGCCCGCAGATAATCCCAGCCGGTGATCAGGGTCAGGACGGCGGCGGCCCACAACCCGATCTCCCCCACCACCCGTACAGGCAGCCAGCCGGGCCCGTGATCGCCCACGATCAGCCAGCCGATGGCCATCAGCTGGATGGCGGTCTTCCACTTGGCCAGGCCCGAGACCGGGACGCCGACGCGCAGGCCGGCCAGGAACTCACGCAGCCCCGACACCATCACCTCACGCAGCAGGATGATGACGGCCGGCAGCACGGCGTGGCCCACGATCTTATGGTCGGCCACCAACAGGAACAGCACGGCCGCCACCAGCAGCTTGTCGGCGATGGGGTCGAGGAAGCGGCCGATGATGGATTCCTCGTGCCAAGCCCTTGCCAGATACCCGTCGAAATAATCGGTGATGCCGGCCAGCGCGAACAGGCCAGCCGCCGTCCAGGCCGTCCAGGTCGCGGGGAACCACAGCAGGGCCAGGATGACGGGGATCAGGGCGATCCGCGACAGGGTCAACAGGTTGGGCAGGCTGGTCAGCATGAAGCGGTCCTGGGGGCGATCTCAGGCAATGGGGACTGGCGGCCATCCGGGCCGGATGGGCACTCATGACGCCAGCAATCCATGTGAGGCGCAGTTTAGCCGTCCGGATGGAAGTGGTCATAGATGATTTTGGCCACGGCGTCGGATATCCCGTCCACCGCGCGCAAGTCAGCCAGTCCTGCGCGCGAAACGGCTTGGGCGGAGCCGAAATGCAGCAGCAGGGCCTTCTTGCGCTTCGGCCCGATGCCCGCCACCTCATCCAGCGGGCTGGCGCTGATGGCCTTTTCCCGCCGCTGGCGATGGCCGCCGATGGCCCAGCGGTGGGCCTCGTCGCGCAGGCGTTGCAGGAAATAGAGCACGGGGTCGCGCGGGTCCATGCCGAAGGGCGGGCGGCCGGGCAGGAAGAACCGTTCCCGCCCGGCGTCGCGGTCGGGCCCCTTGGCGATGCCCACCAGCGGGATGTCGGACAGGCCCAACTCCGCCAGCACCTCCACCGCCACGCCCAGCTGCCCCTCGCCGCCGTCGATCAGCAGCAGGTCGGGCCAGGTGTCGGTCGTGCGCTCCGGATCCTCCTTCAGCGCGCGGTCGAACCGGCGGGTCAGCACCTCGCGCATCATGGCGAAGTCGTCGCCGGCGGCCTTGGGGTCGCGGATATTGAACTTGCGGTAGGCGTTCTTGATGAAGCCGTCCGGCCCCGCCACCACCATGCCGCCGATGGGGTGGGCGCCCTGGATGTGGCTGTTGTCGTAGATCTCGATACGGGCCGGCGGCCCCTCCAGCCCGAAGATCTCGGCGACGCCGGCCAACAGCTTGGCCTGGCTGCCCGTCTCCGCCAGGCGGCGGCCATGGGCCTCGCGCGCGTTGGTCAGGGCGTGGTCCATCAGGCGCTTCTTGTCGCCGCGCTTGGGCACCGCCAGTTCCACCTTGCGCCCGGCCCGGAGCGTCAGCGCCTCGGCCAGCAGGTCCTGCTCGTCCGGCTCCTCGCTCAGCAGCACCAGGGCGGGGGCGGCGCGGTTGTCATAGAACTGGGCGATGAAGGCGGCCAGCACCTCCGCCGTGCCCTGGTTCTTGTCATGGCTGGGGAAGTAGGCGCGGTTGCCGTTGTTGCGCCCACCCCGGAAGAAGAAGACCTGGATGCAGGTGCTGCCGCCATCCTGGTAGGCGGCGATGATGTCCGCGTCCTCCATCCCCTCGACATTGATGTCCTGGTGGGCCTGGATGGCGGTCAAGGCCCGGATGCGGTCGCGCATCTTGGCCGCGCTCTCGAAATCCAGCGCCTCCGACGCGTCCATCATGGCCTGGGCCATGCGGGTCTGGATGTCGCGGCTCTTGCCGGCCAGGAAGGCGGCGGCCTCGTCCACCTGCTCGGCGTACTGGGCGCGGTTGACGCGGCCGACGCAGGGCGCGGTGCAGCGCTTGATCTGGAATTGCAGGCAGGGGCGGGTGCGGGTGGCAAAGACGCTGTCGGTGCAGTTGCGCAGCAGGAAGGCGCGCTGCAGGGCGGTGATGGTGCGGTTGACGGCCCCCGCCGAGGCGAAGGGCCCGAAGTAATCGCCCGCCCGGGTGCGGGTGCCCCGGTGCTTGATCAGGGCCGGGTAGTCGTGGTCCCGGGTGATCATGATGTGGGGGAAGGTCTTGTCGTCCCGTAGCAGCACGTTGTAGCGCGGCATCAGACGCTTGATCAGGTTGGATTCCAGCAGCAGCGCCTCGACCTCGGTGTGGGTCGTGACGAACTCCATGGTCACCGTCTCGGCCACCATGCGCTGCAACCGCACCGGCAGCTTGGCCGGCACGGTGTAGTTGGCCACCCGGCGCTTCAGGTTGCGCGCCTTGCCCACATACAGGACGTCGCCGGCCTCGTTCATCATGCGATAGACGCCGGGCGTCACCGGCAGCGTGCGCAGGTAGGCCTTGATGGTCTCCACCCCCCGGTTCAGGTCGGCCACGGTGCGGCGGCGGACTTTCGGGGACGCGTCCTGGGATGGGGCATCCGGGGCCGGCGCTTCGGCCGGGGCCAGGGGGGCCTGGGGGACGGCTTGGGTGGGGGCCGGGGTGTCGGGGCTGGGGTCGGTGGTGGCCATGGGGCGGACACTCTGCCGATTGGCGCGTCCGGGTCAATGGGGATGCGCGGGGTGGGGCGGGCGCGATCAGGGCGTGGCCGGTTGCGGGGGCGGGCGCCTGCGAGACGTCCGGTTGCCGCTACCACTTCCGGGGTAAGCCATCCCGAATCAACCTCCGCCGGAGGCGCTGGGGAAAACCTGAACGTCTTCCACGGAAGCTGTGGATAAGTGTGAGGAAAAGCCGCTGATAGCGTGTCCCGCGCCAAGCGGCATAAGGCTTTCCGGGTTTTGCCCAATAAATAGGCAAAAAATAGTAAGTTATTGATTTTGCTGGAAAGTGATTCTGTCAATATCTAACAAATAGTTCACGATCGGCAAAAAAGGGATTGACAGGATTAGCCCGCGGACTGGTTTGGCGGTTGTGTAAAACTCGCGCGCCGCCCGAATTTAGCGGATTCCCTGGGGCGGGCTTGATCATCGGGAAAGAATCACCAAAGCGGACCAAGCTCCTACGCAAGTATGCTTGCCACCCAGGGTCGATTTTCCGCCACACTCGTCCTCCAAACTGGGCGTTGAAGGTGTTTGGCGATGGCAGGTATACCCCCAACGGCCCTGGCCGACCGGTCAGCCCGGCCACCCTGCCCAACCGCCGGGACGAACGGAGATGATGTGATGCGGGTCCTGACAACCGTGATGCTGACGGCCACCCTGCTGGCGACGGGGGGCGTGGCGGGGGGCTTGTGCAACCGGGCGATGGCCGCCGTGCCCGCCGGCACGCCCATCACCATGAACGCCGCCGACCGCGACGCGGCGGAGACGCTGCTCGATTTCGTGCAGAAGACGCGCATCCTGGCCGGGCTGCCCGCGCTCAGCCGCCAGCCGCTGCTGGATGACGCCGCCGCCGCCCGTGCCATGTCCCTGGCCAGCGGCACGGCCGCACCCGACCTGCGGCAGGGACTGATCCAGGCGCGTTACATCCCCATGCAGGACATGGCACTGGAGGCCAGGGCCTCCGCCGACCCGGGCCAACCCCTGGACATCTGGCAGGGCACGGGCGCCACGGTCGGCGCCTTCGTCACCCCCGGCATCACCGATGTCGGCGTGGCCCGCGTCGCCAACCCCACGCCCGGCGGCCCCAACGACGCCTATATCTGGGTGGTCATCCTGGCCCAGCCCCTGCGCGCCGCGCCGGAATCGCCGGACAGCCCGCTGGGCGCACCGCGCTGATTTGAACGGGGCTCCGGCGGCGGCGTGATCCCTGATCCAGGTCGCCAGCGTCTCGTCGAGCGGTCTGAAGCAAATCACCGTCGGCGTCCTTCGGCGCCCCACCACCAAACGGCGCGGCCCCGACCCCTGCATCACGGCCGTCGCGACCGTCAGGGAGGTGGCCGTTTGGTGTGATCGTGGTATCGCGCGCAAAGAAAGCGGTCCGGCGAGAGTCTGGACAGCGTCAATTAAACGATAGATTTAAAATGTGCGATGATGTGACAACCTATGTATAGGTCAATTTTCCTAAATAAAGCAAAGCCAGCACCATAATATATGTTTTATGCGATATTCACACGCATGAACCGAAACTGAAACGCAGACCACCCATAAGTCCCCTCGACGGCGCATCCGCCAACGACGCCGACATCGATGATGAAGGAGTGCGGGGATTGATGGATTTTCATGGGGCCAAAAGGCGGTGTCGCCAGGCGCTTTACCTGACGGCCAGCCTGTCGGCGGTGCTGACGGCGACGGGCGGCAGGGCGGCCGATGCGGCGGACCAGACACCGGATGAGGTGCTCATCACGGGGGCGCGGGTCAGCGGACCGCAGCAAGCCCTGGATGAGAAGCGCAACAGCACCGCCGTCACCAGCGTGATGTCCGCCGACGAGATCGCCCAACATCCCGGCGGCAACATCGTCGACATCATCACCCGCCTGCCGGGTCTGTCCGGGTTCAGCGACATGGGGCTGGGGCAGGCGGCGACGGGGGAGCAGGAGTATGTCTCCATCCGGGGCATCGACTCCTCCTACAACGCCTACACCCTCAACGGTGTGCGGGTCCCGGCGGCGGATCCCAACAGCCGCGCCCTGTCGCTGAAGATGGTCGCGCCCTACGGCATCCAGGCCGTGACGGTCAACAAGACGCCGACCGTGGACATGGATGGCGACAGCGTCGGCGGCACCATCGACATCCGCACGCCGACCGCGTTCGATTTCCCGGGCGCCATGACCCGGGTGACGATGGAAGGCAGCGACTCCGACCTCGCCAACAAGACCGGCGCCAACTCCCTGGGTGGCGGCGGCCAGATCGAAACGGCCCAGCGCCTCACCAGCGACATCGGCCTCTACGTCACCGGCTATTACACCCGCAAGAACACCGCCGGCGAGACGGTGGAGGCCACGGGGTATGCCCCCACGCTGGCTTCGGAAGCGACCCAGAGCGACTTCAGCAAAGTCCACGGCCTGTCGGCGGCGGGCGTCCGATACGATTATTACGAGGATCAGTTGACCCGCTACGGCGGTAATTTCTCCCTGGATAAGCGGGACCAGGACCAGCGCTATTACATCCAGGGCTCCTACTCCAAGTACCAGGTGCGGGGCACCGATACCCAGCACAGCATCAATGGCGGCCAAGTCTGCTATTATTGCAACGGCACCAGCTTCAGCGAGCAGGGGATCCTGCCGGGTACCTATTTCCAGCTTCGCGACCAGAACGAGGAATTGCTGACCACCAAGATCGGCGGCCAGAACACCTGGGACCGCCTGACCGCGGACTATGATTTCTCCTACGGGTACAGCCGGATCGAACGTCCCGATTATGTCGAGGGCAGCGCCTATGGCGCGGTCGACACGACGGGCACCACGTCCTTCGATCTCAGCAACCCGGCGGCCACCAAGGTCACCTACGGCAGTGCCGCCGACAAAGCCTATGCGCTGAGCCAGACGTCCGATCGGCTATGGAAATTCCAGGGCTCGGACAGCGCCCAGGAAAACGCCATGTACACCGGCAAGGTGAACCTGAGCTACAGCGTGCGGGAGGGCTGGCTGGACACCATCCGGGCGGGCGCGGACGTCAGCCGATCGGACCGCTATCAGTACCAACACCAGTTCTTCGGCAACAATGGCGACAACTTCGTCATCCTGGATTCAAGCGGCGCCGTGCGTCCTTACAACAACCCGGCGGGCCCGACCGTGCAGGCCTTGTCGGGGCGGGACCTGTCATCGTTCCTGAATGGCACCTACGCCGGCGTTTTCCGCGTCCTGGACCGGTCCACCTATGAGAACGGCGCCCTGCCGTACAAGTACACCAGCCAGTATGGCATCGACCCGACGACGGGCAAGGTCACGGGCAATCCGGGCGCCTACACCTACAACGACTACATCCGCAACACGGTCTATGGCACCGAGGACATCTACGCCTCTTATGTCGAGGCCAACTTCCAATACCGCGACCTGCGGGCCACGGTGGGGATGCGGTATGAAGACACTGATTTCGCCAGCCGGCAGTGGGCCGTCGATGGCGACGGCGGCGCCTGGCAAACCAGCTCCAACCACTATGGCGAGGTGCTGCCCAGCCTGATCCTGACCTATCGCCCTGATCAGGCCTTCGTCTACCGCGCCGCCGTGCGCCAGTCCTTCTCCCGCCCGGCGTTCGGCCTGGTCGCCAGCCCGGTGACCATTTCGCGGAGCGATATCACGGGGGCGATCAACGGCATCAGCGCCGGCAACCCCAACCTGAAGCCGGCGGAAGCGACCAACTACGACCTGTCGGCGGAATATTACGGCCCCGATCAGATGGTGGTCGAGGCCAACGCCTATTACAAATCGATCCGCAACTTCATCTATGCCGCCAGTTCGTCCGGCGCCGCCCCCAGCGCCAACACCGCCACCGCCAACAACGGCGCCATCGTGGTCAGCCAGTATGAGAACGGCGGCAACGCCGACCTGATGGGCCTGGAACTGAACGCGCGCCGCAAGCTGACCGAATTGCCAGGCCTGTGGAGCGGGTTCGGACTGGGCGGTTCGGTGACCGTCCAGCACAGCGCCGCCGACAGCAAGCGGGCCGACCATTACGGCCGGGACACCTGGCTGCCACGCGCGCCGGAGCTGATGTACAACGTCGACCTGTTCTATGAAAAGGACGGCCTGAAGGCCGACCTGTCCTACCAGTACACGGGCCTGCAGCTGGTCGGCCTGACCAGCAACAACCTCGACACCTATCTCCAGCCCATCAAGAGCCTGGATTTCAGTGTCAGCTACCCCTTCGCCGGGGTGACGGTGACGCTGGCGGCCAAGAACCTGACGGACAACGTCCAGTTCTACAAGACCCTGGGAAAAACCACGCAGTACCTGGGAACCCAGGATGGCGGCGGCAACGGATCCTACGTGGAAACCGGCCGCTTCGTCACCCTGACGGCCTCCTACACCTTCTAGTGTGATCGGCCTGGGAAGAAGCCTGCGGCGGCGGCGGGATCTGCCCGGCGCCGCCGTTGCCCATGGCCGCCGATCCCGTCATTGCGCATGACCGAAGAGAGACGACATGACCATACTAAGCCGCCGCGCCTGCGTCCTGGGTTCGCTGGGACTGGGCCTCGGCGCCACCTTGCCCGCCCCGGTGTCGGCCCTGACGCGGTCGCAGGGGACGCGCCCGCCGGCTAGAATCGAGGTGCTCGCCCATCGTGGCGCCTGCGCCTTGCGGCCGGAGCACACGCTGGCCTCCTACGCCAAGGCGATCGCCGATGGCGCGGATTTCATCGAACCCGACCTGCAACCCAGCAAGGACGGCGTGCTGATGGCCCTGCATGAAAATGAACTGAGCCGGACGACCGATGTGGCGGCCCATCCGGAGTTCGCGTCGCGTCGTCGGACGGTGACCGTCGGTGGCCATACACTCGATGGCTGGTTCATCGTCGATTTCACCTACGCGGAACTGAAGACGCTGCGGCTGAAGGAACGCATTCCCGACATCCGCCCCGACAACACCCGCTATGACGGGGAGTTCCAGATGGTGAGCCTGGATGAGCTCATCGATTTCGTCGCCGCCGAGGCCGCGACGCGGGGCCGGCCGATCGGCTTGGTTCCCGAATTGAAGACACCGTATCTGTTCACCTCGCTGGGCCTGACGGTGGAGGAGGCCTTCCTGGAGACCTTGGCGCGGCATAGCTATGTTTCCCAGGCGCCAATGATCGTGCAGTGTTTCGAGGCGCCAACGCTGCGCCGCTTGCGGGCGCGGATGGGGCGGCGTGACGGACTTCGGTTCATGCAGCTGGTCGGCGAAGAACGGGAACGGCCGTTCGACGTGGTCCTGGGCGGTGGCACGCAGACCTATGGCGACATGCTGACCGACGCGGGCCTGCGGGACATGGCGACCTACGCGGACATCCTGTCTCCGGACATCCGCGCCCTGATTCCGCTGGGTGAGGATGGCCGCCTGGGGCGGCCCAGTCCGCTGATCGCCCGGGCGAAGGCCGCCGGGCTTCAGGTTTTCGCGTGGGAATTCGCGCCGGAGAACCGGTTCATGGCGGCGGATTTCCGCGATGGCCGTGGCGACAACGCCCGCAACGTCGACGGATCGGTGGCCGAAATCCACCACTATCTGGCGGCCGGGCTGGACGGCTTCTTCACTGACGATCCGGGCGTCGGCCGCCGGGCCGTGGACACCTTCCGCCGCCGCCCCTGAGAAGAAGGGGGGAGTGAGAAGAAGGGGGAGGCGGCCCGGCCTCCCCCTTGGTTCGGTCAGTCCCTACCGGGGATCAACGCAGGGCGGCCGTGGCGCGCTGGATGCGGCGGCAGGCTTCCTCCAGCGCCTCGGTCGAGGTCGCGTAGCTGATGCGGAAGTGGGGGGCCAGGCCAAAGGCGCTGCCCTGGACGACGGCGACCCCTTCCGATTCCAGCAGGTAGGTGACGAAGTCCTCGTCCGTCTTCAGCAGGGCGCCATTGGGTGTGGTCTTGCCCAGGGTGCCTTCGCAGGACGGGTAGACGTAGAAGGCACCTTCCGGCCGGGGGCAGTGGATGCCCGTGGCCTGGTTCAGCATGGACACCACCAAGTCGCGGCGCTGGCGGAACACCTCCGCCCGCTCCTTGATGAAGTCCTGCGGGCCCACCAGGGCCTCCACCGCCGCCGCCTGGCTGATGCTGCTGGGGTTGCTGGTGGACTGGCTCTGGACGTTGGCCATCGCCTTGATCAGCGGCGTGGGGCCGGCACCATAGCCGATGCGCCAGCCGGTCATGGCATAGGCCTTGGACACGCCGTTGACCGTCAGGGTCCGGTCGTACAGCGCCGGTTCCACCTGGGCCGGGGTCACGAAACGGAAGCCGTCATAGACCAGGTGTTCGTACATGTCGTCGGTGAAGACCCAGACGTGCGGGTGGCGCACCAGCACATCGGTCAGGGCCTTCATCTCATCATAGGTGTAGGCCGCACCGGACGGGTTGGACGGGCTGTTCAGCATGACCCACTTGGTGCGCGGGGTGATGGCGCGCTCCAGCTGCTCGGCCGTCATCTTGAAGCCGGCTTCGGCGCGGCATTCCACGAAGACGGGCGTGCCCTCGGCCATCAGCACGATGTCGGGATAGCTGACCCAGTAGGGGGCGGGAATGATGACCTCGTCCCCCGGCGACAGGGTGGCCATCATGGCGTTGAAGATCACCTGCTTGCCGCCGGTGCCGACGCTCACCTGCTCCGGCTTGTACTCCAGCTCGTTCTCGCGCTTGAACTTCAGGCAGACGGCGCGCTTCAGTTCCGGGGTGCCGTCGACGTCGGTGTATTTGGTCTGGCCCGCCTCGATCGCGCGGATGGCGGCCTGCTTGATGTTGTCGGGCGTGTCGAAGTCAGGCTCCCCGGCGCCCAGGCCGATGATATCGCGGCCGGCGGCCTTCAGCGCGCGGGCCTTGGCGGTGACGGCGATGGTCTGGGACGGCTTGATCCGGGCGAGACGCTCGGCAACGATCGACATGACGGCTACCCTTGTTGGGAAAGGAAAATCCGAGCGCGACCCTACGCCCGGCAAAAATGCGGCACAACCGCCGCCCGCGCATAACGCGCCTGCCGTGTCGGGGACGCCGCGACATTTATGTGCGCGGCGGGTAGGATATGCGACTGGCGGATGTGCGGCCGATCAACTCGCCAGGATGGCACGCACCGCCGGGATGGGGTAATCAACCGGCATGGCGCAGGAAATCAGCGATCAGGCACCCCAGGCGGCGCCGCTCATGGGCATCAGCCAGATGGTCACCATCGGCACGGTGGCGCTTGTCGTCATCGTCCTGATGCTGGTGGTGATGTGGGCGCTCAGGCCCAAGACGCGCACCCTGTCGCGCCGCCGCTACAACGCCGAAGCCTACCGCCGCAAGCTGGCGTTGGACGACGCGGGCTACTCGGTCGTGCACGGCCTCCACATCCGCGACAAAAAGGGTAAGCCGCTGCGGGTCGACCATTTGATCCGCCTGCCGGCCAGCGTGCTGATGGTGTTGAGCTCACCGCCCGACATGGGCGGCCGCATCAGCGCCCAGACCAAGGCCGGGCAGTGGCGCTACCTGGCCGCCAACGGCAAGGTCGGGTTCTTCGTCAACCCGGTGATCCAGGTGCAGCCGCTGATCCACATCATGAAGGCGCGCTTTCCCATGGTGCGGCTGCGCGTGCTGGTGGTGTTCCCGGACGGCACGGATTTCACCAGCGGCGTGCCCCGCACCGCCTGCCTGGCCAATGACTTCCTGGCCACGCTGAAAGCCATGGCGCGGGAGGATGGGACGGAGAGCGAGGCCATGGCCGAGGCCTGGGAACCCCTGGCCAAGGCGCTCGGCCGGTCCGGCGGCAACGCCTCCGCCCCGGAGCGGGAGGAAGCGGCGGCGCGGACCACGGCGAAAGCGGCCAAGCGGCCTGGAAAAGTGACGCGGCGCGGCCTACCTTGAGGCCATGCCCAACGATGCACACACCATGGAACCAAACCTGCCGTTGCCGATGACCATGCCCCGGGGCCACGCCCTGCCGGCACCCACGGACGGCGTCCCCTTGCGCATCCAGTCGGAGTTCGCACCGGCCGGCGACCAGCCCCAGGCCATCGAGGAATTGACCGCGGGCCTAGTGGCGGGCGAGCGTGATCAGGTGCTGCTGGGGGTCACCGGGTCGGGCAAGACCTTCACCATGGCGCACGTCATCGAACGGCTGCAGCGCCCCACCCTGATCCTGGCGCCCAACAAGACGCTGGCGGCCCAGCTGTATGGCGAGATGAAGAGCTTCTTCCCCGATAACGCGGTGGAGTACTTCGTCAGCTATTACGACTATTACCAGCCCGAGGCCTACGTCCCCCGCACCGACACCTACATCGAGAAGGAAAGCTCGATCAACGAGCAGATCGACCGCATGCGCCACGCCGCCACGCGGTCGCTGCTGGAACGGCGCGACTGCATCATCGTGGCGTCGGTGTCGTGCATCTACGGTATCGGCTCGGTCGAGACCTATTCGGAAATGACCTTGCCGGTGAAGGTGGGGCATCTGCTCAACCGCACCCATTTCCTGCAGCGGCTGGTGGAGTTGCAGTACAAGCGCAACGATTTGGGCTTCGGTCGCGGCTCCTTCCGCGTGCGCGGCGACACCATCGAACTGTTCCCGGCGCATATGGAGGACAGGGCCTGGCGCTTCTCCCTGTTCGGGGATGAGCTGGAGGCCATCCAGGAGATCGACCCCCTGACGGGCGAGAAGATCGCGAGCCTGAAAGAGGTGCGCATCTACGCCAACAGCCACTACGTCACGCCCAAACCCACGCTGTTGCAGGCGGTGGACCAGATGAAGCGCGACCTGAAGCTGCGGCTGGAGGAGTTCAACGCCCAGGGCAAGCTGCTGGAGGCCCAGCGGTTGGAACAGCGCACCACCTTCGATATCGAGATGATGGTGGCCACCGGTTCCTGTGCCGGGATCGAGAACTATTCCCGCTATCTGTCCGGCCGCGCGCCGGGCGAGCCGCCGCCCACCCTGTTCGAATACCTGCCGGATGACGCCCTGCTGATCGTGGATGAAAGCCACGTCATGGTGCCCCAGGTGGGTGGCATGTATAAGGGCGACTACATGCGCAAGTCGACCCTGTCGGACTACGGTTTCCGCCTGCCGGTCTGCCTCGACAACCGCCCGCTGAAGTTCGAGGAGTGGGACGCGATGCGGCCCCAGTCCGTCTTCGTCTCCGCCACCCCCGGCCCGTGGGAGCTGGAGCGGACGGGCGGCGTCTTCACCGAGCAGGTAGTGCGCCCTACCGGCCTGATCGACCCGGAAGTGATCATCCGTCCCACCGAGACCCAGGTGGACGACGTGATGGCGGAGTGCCGGAACTGCATCGCCAAGGGCCAGCGCGTCCTGGTCACCACCCTGACCAAGAAGATGGCGGAGGCGCTGACCGACTATATGCACGAGGCCGGGATCAAGGTCCGCTACATCCATTCCGACGTCGAAACGTTGGAGCGTATTGAGATCATCCGCGACCTGCGCCTGGGCGCCTTCGATGTGCTGATCGGCATCAACCTGCTGCGGGAAGGTTTGGACATCCCGGAATGCGGGCTGGTCGCCATCCTGGACGCGGACAAGGAAGGCTATCTGCGCTCGCGCACCTCGCTGATCCAGACCATCGGCCGCGCCGCCCGCAATGTCGAGGGCCGGGCCATCATGTATGCCGACCGCATCACCGCCAGCATGGCGGCGGCGCTGGATGAGACCGGCCGGCGCCGGGAAAAGCAGAAGGCCTACAACCTGGAACACGGCATCACGCCGGAATCGATCAAGCGGCAGATCGCCGATGTGATGAGTTCGGTCTACGAACGCGGCGACCGGGTGAACGTCGATGCCGGATTGGCGGATGAGGCGGGCCTGGTTGGCCACAACCTCAAGGCCGTCATCGCCGACCTGGAAAAGAAGATGCGCGCCGCCGCCGCCGACCTGGAGTTCGAGGAGGCCGGCCGCCTCCGCGACGAGATCCGCCGGCTGGAAGCCATAGACCTGGGCCTGGATCCGGGCGCCACCCCGCTGCGCGCCAGCGCCATCGGGGAAAAGGGGCGCGCCAGCGCGGTGGCGGAGAAGTCCAATATCAAGGCGCCCATCCCCGCCGGCCGTCCGGCGGGCAAGCCGGGTGGGCGCCGCCGTCGCGGACCCTGAGTATTTTACCCGGGTAATATTGACGCCGAGACTCTCCTGGGGTTAGGACTGGCATTCCCTATGACTGGAGGATGCGATGGGCCTGGACCCGGACATGCGCTGCACCGCCTTCGCCGGCACCCGTTTCCTGACCACCGGCACGCTGGTGGAGGCGGCGCTGGCCGCCAAGGCGGCGGTGGATGCCGGCGACGACGCCCTGATCTTCATCTTCAATGAGGCCACCGGCCGCGCGGTGGACGCGGATCTGCGCGGCACGGCGGAAGAGGTTCGCGGCCGCTTGGCGCCGGTGTTCCCGGCGGACCTGACGCCCGCCCCCGCCCGCCCCGGCCGGCCCAAGCTGGGCGTGGTGGCGCGGGAGGTGACCTTGCTGCCCCGCCATTGGGAATGGCTGAACAGCCAGCCGGGTGGTGCGTCGGTCGCCCTGCGCAAGCTGGTGGACGCGGCCCGCCACGCCCATGAGGACACCGACCGCGTGCGCCAGGCGCGGGAGGCGGCCTACCGCTTCATGTCCACCATGGCCGGCGACCACCCCGGGTTCGAGGAGGCCGCCCGTGCCCTGTTCGCTGGCGACCGCGCCGCGTTCGAGGGCCACGGCCGGGACTGGCCCGCCGATGTCCGTGCCCACGCCTTGCGGCTGGCGGCGCTGGCGTTCCAGGTCCAGGGCTGAGTTTCATTCCGCGGGTTCGGGCGCCGTCCCGCCGTGCGCACCGGTCGCCCGCCGCGCGCTTGCCGGATGCCACGCCCGCAACGGATTGCCCAGCGTCAGCGCCAGGAGGACCCAGCCCAGGGCGAACAGGCCATAGCCCAGCGGCATGTAGGGGGGCAGGAAACGGAAGGACACGGTGGCCATCCCCGCCGGCAGCATCACCTGTTGGAACAGGCCTTCGGTTTCCGTCACGGGGCGCTTATGGCCATTCACCGTCGCCCGCCAACCCGGCATGGACAGTTCCAGCCGGGTAAGGGCGGTGGGCACCGGGCAGTTGCTGACCAGCCTGTAACGGCTTTGCGGGGCCAGCAGACAGCCGTCGGCGGTGAAATAGGGCCGTGGATTGGGCAGTTCATACAGGCGCATGGCCGCGTCCTGGAAGACCCGGCGCGGTTGGCCGGCCAGGTCCAACTGCACCTTCAGGGTACGGTCGGGCAGGGCTTGCCCTTGATAGCTGGCGGTGACGCGACCATCGTCGGCACGGGGCCAGGACCACAGGGCCACCATGTGCAGGGCGTCGTCATAGTTCAGTTCCACCGTCATCTCCGAACCCAGCGGAAGGGGCTCGGTCAGCGGAATGGTGAAGGGATGGTTGTCGATGGCCCCCTTCAGGCTGCCGCGTCCAATGGCGCACTGGCCCTGGGAGCAGACGGTGGCCGCCAGCACGCCGTCGGCATAGCCGTGGCCGGTGCCCACGACGATGGACAGGCCGTTCAATGTCGCCCCGGCCAGGGCGGGGTCGGTCAGCGTCAGGCCGGCGTGCTGGCCGCTTTCCAACTTCAGGGGGGTATTGGCAGTGGGGTCGGCCACGTCGGCGTAGGCACGGACGAAGGGGTCGGTTTCCGGCGTGGTGGCCAGATATTTCACTCCCACGGATTCATAGGCCGCCTGGTTCTTCAGGAAATTCTCAGCCGCTGTCGGGCCGTCGGCCAGCCGGCGCTGATGGGCGAAGACGCCGTCGGCCGCGTTGTCGTCCAACCGCTGGTCGGCGAAGCGGACCCATTTGGCGGGCAAGGGTAGGTCGTTATGGTTGAGTTCCGCCACATGGAAATAGGTGCCGTAGTTCGGCTCGATGGGGCCCAGAGTGTAGAAGCGCTGCAGACCCAGATTACCTCGCAGGAAATGGATGCCGGCGGTTTCCAAATGGGTGCCGCTGGGATAGGCCAGGGTGGGCAGGATGAAATAGACCACCGCTTCCATCACCATCAGGGTGCCCAGCACCTTCGCGCTGGTGGCGGTGTCCGTGGCCGCCCGTGGCCGACACCACACCCAGCCGGCCAGCAGCACCACACCCAGCGCCAGGGAGCGGCCGTGCCAGGGCGTGGCCAGGGCCGCGATGGCGGCGGGCTGCGGAACGGCGAAGGCCGCCGCCAGCAGGGCCGCCGAGGCGCCGCCGGCGATCCAGAAAGCCGTGGCGGCGCGCTGACGTTCGCCGTGGGCCAAGGTCATCAGGTCGGCCAGGGCCAAGGCCGCCAACGCGCACAGGGCGAATTCCCAGGTGCAGGGCAGATAGCGGTAGAAGGCCGAGATGGCGAAGCCGGGCAGGATGGATAGGACACGGTCCAGGCCCGGCAGGCCGTAGCAGGCCGCCACCGTCACCGCGATCCAGCTCGCCAGCGTCAAGCGCAGGGCCTGCCGCGTCCGGCCGAAAAGCGCGTAGAGGGCGAGCGCCACGGGTAGCAGACCGGCATAGCCGCCGACATCGTTCCAGAACGGGGCCGTGGCGGCCCCGTTCTCATAAATCAGGCCGTGCAGATAGGGGAAAAACACCTTGACCAGGGCGTCGGCCGGCAGGGAGCGGCCCAGGAAAGAGGCACCGTGCTGGGCCAGGTAGGCCTGGGGCAGATAGTCGAAGAAGGCGATCAGGATGGGGGCCGCCAGGGTCAGGCCCGCGACGACGCCGACTGCCACCCGGGCCAGGAAGGACAGGCGCCGGCTCCGGTCCAGGCCCGACAGCCGGGCCAGCGTCCAGGCGGCGGCCAGCAGGCCGTTGAAATAGGCGACCTCGGGAAAGCCGGCATACAGCGACAGGGCCAGGCCCGTCCCGATCCAGCCCCAGCCGCCCCACCGGCCGCTCTTTGGGCCACCCCATGGGTCACCTGGGAGCGCGCCGGGCCCCTCCGTCGCGCAGGTTCGCGCGACCTCGACTCCCAGCAGCATCACCGGCAGGAAGCAGATGGGGTTGATGGTCGCGGTCGCTAGCCAGGCATAGGTGCCATTGAACTGGAACAGCAGGCCGCCAGCCAGCGCCGCGGCGCGGGGGCAGTCCAGGCGGCGCAACAGGAAATATGTCGCGATACCGGCGATGATCTGCAGCAGCAGGTGCATATACAGCTGCCCGTTGGGCAGGACGAGCAACAGGCTGGGCGGGAACAGCGCGGCCGACTGCATCTCCCCCGCCAAAGGCGCGCCCACGCCTTGATAGGGGTTCCACCAGGGCAAGTGGCCGCCCGACAGCATGCCCTTGACCGCGCCCCGCCCCAGCGCCTGCGCGGTGAAGGCCATATTGGGGTCAATGGTCGGGTAGGTGCCCAGCCAGCCGGTGGTGACATGCGGTGTCAGCCCGGCGTTGAACAACAGCGGGCTCGCCTTCAGCAAGCCAAGCAGCAGGTGCAGTTTCGCCAACAGGGGGGCCGCGACCAGGGATAGCACGGGCCAGCGAACCTGCCAGGGGGTGGAAAGGCCCATGCTTATCCCATTCGGCGAAAGTTGCAGATTTATTACGCCAAAAGATCTATGGCTAATGGATAATTCTTACCCTACAGCGGTAGGGGTGGCCATTCCTTTGTGACGGTCATGGGCGCCGCCGGGCAGGGCGGTGGGGCAAAGGGATAGCGGCTGAGGGAAGGGCTGACGGGAGTCAGAAGAACAGGCGCACGCCCAGTTGAACCTGGTTCTCATGGGCCTCGATGGGCAAGTTCACCGCCAGACGCTGTTGTCGGCGGCTGTCGACGTGCACCCATTCCACGGTCCAGCGCATCCAGGCGAGGGGCCGGTAAGCGAGGGCGGCGGTATAGGCCTTGCCGTGTTCGTCGAAGTGATGACGGGCGGTGACGGGCGTGTCCTCGTGCGTGCCAAAGGCGTCGAACCGTCCGCTGAGGCGGAAGGCGCCCCACTCCTGGCTGGCCAGGAGATAGAAGGCCTCGAAGGTGCCATCGCTTTCGCTATCGGCGCCAGGATAGACTTCGGTGTCCCCGCGCATGACCTGGGCCAGCAGGGTCAGGCCCTGCGCCGGGACGATCTTGTAGCCGACGCTGTCGAAGCTGGTGTCCCAGGCATAGGCGTGGCCGTTGCTGATGGTGGGGTCGGCCCGATTGTCCCAATGCAGATAGGACAGTTCTCCCCCCAGCGGGTCGGTCCACCGGCCGCCGACATAGAATCCGGGCTGATGGTCGATTTCTGCGAAGGGCTGGAAACTGGCGGGGGGGCTGCGATTCTGATGCATCGGCACCTCATCGGGCAGGCGCAGCTTGTCCAGCAGGCCGGCAGGGCGCTCGATCAGGGCCCAGCCGCGGTAGTCCAGCATTTCGCCCGTGCCGTCGTTGCCGGCGAAGACGGCCCCGATCAGGTCGAACCGGCTGCCGCCTGGACCCTCCGGCCGCCAGGTCAGCGTCACCTCCGACCCCTCGGTGCGCAACTCTTCGCCCACCCAGCTGTTGATGGCGCTGGGCGTCAGGGTGTAGCGGCTGGTCCACGCCAGGCCATCGTTCTCCAGCGAGATCGGCGGGAAGAAGGCGCCAGCCTTCACCTGCCAGGAGAGCGGCCCGCCGGGCGCCGGCCGCCAGCGGACGTAGGCTTCGACGATGTCCACCAGGGTGCGCTGCTCGCCCTCCGCCCGCACGTGGGTATAGACGTCCAGCCCAGGCAGCAGGTGGGCCATGGCCGTCAGCGAGCCCTCGGCCAGGGTTGTGGTCCTTGACCCCGGGTCGCCGCCCGTCCGCAGCTTGCCCAGGCCGCCGTCGAAGGCGCTGCGGTCATTGGGGGTTTGCACCACCCGTGCGTCCAGCAGGCCGTGGAATTCCACATTGGGATAGCCGTCGGCCGCGTCCGCGGTTCCGGCTTGGCCACCGGCCAGCAGCATCGTCCATACTGCCAAGAGGGCGGGCCGGGCCGTGCTGCGGGTCATCCCCGGGACTCCCGCGCCTGGACCTGCCAGGGAATCTCTCCGGCGGCGTGGCTGGCGAGGAAATCGGTGAAGGCGCCCGGCATCAGTGGGCGGGCGATGTAATATCCCTGGGCCAGGTCGCAGCCCATCTCCGCCAGCAGCGCCAGGGCGGCACCGTCCTCCACCCCCTCCGCCGTCACCTTGTAGCCGAGGTCGTGCCCCAGCTTGATGATGGAACGGACGATGGCCTGGTCCTGGGGCGTTTCAACCAGCGCCTGGATGAAGGACCGGTCGATCTTGATCTCGCGCACCGGCAGCCGGCGCAGATAGGCGAAGGAGGATTGGCCGACACCGAAATCGTCGATCGACAGATCGACACCGCCGTCCGCCAGCCGGCGCAGCATGGCGATCGCCGCTTCCGGCTCGCCCATGATGGCGCTTTCGGTGATTTCCAGGATCAGCCGGTCGGCCGTCAGGCCCACTTCCTCCAGCAGGGCGTTGATACGCCCCGGCAGACTGTCGTCGCCCAGGTCGCGGACCGACAGGTTGACGGACATGCGCAGATCGTGGCCGGCGGCTGTCCAGGCGGCCGACTGCCGCAAGGCTCGCCCCAGTCCCCAGCGGGTCAGGTGGCGGATGGCGCCCGTCTCCTCCGCTAGGGGGATGAAGGTGTCAGGCGGCACGAAGCCCCGCCGGGGGTGGGACCAGCGCACCAGCGCCTCCGCCCCCACCACCTGTCCCGTCCGGGGGTCCAGCTTGGGCTGGTAGGCCAAGTTCAGGGCGTCCTGCTCGATGGCCTCCTTCAGATCACCCATCAGGGACAGGCGCTCCGGCCGGTGCGGGTCGGCCGCATGGTCATAGACGCGGACGTAAGGCTCGGCGGAGCGGGCGGCCAGCATGGCCACGTCGGCATGGCGCAACAGGATGCCGGCGCTGTCCGCCCTTGGGGCGCCCGGCGCGGGGTCGGGATATACCGCGATGCCCACGCCCGCCGCCAGGTCCACGGTCACGTCGGCTTGGCCATCGGGCGCTTCGGTGTAGGGGGCGTCGAAGGCGGCCACCAGGGCGGGCGCCAGCGCCAGGGCCGCCGCCTTGTCCCGATCCACCAGCAGGATGGCGAAACCGTGTTCAGATACCCGCGCGATCACCGCGTCGCCGGCGCCGTTGCCGGCCAGGGCGCGGGCCAGGCGGTCGCCGGCGTCGCGGGCCACGCGGTCCGCCAGGTCGTGGCCCAGGGTGTTGGCCACTTCGCGCAGACGGTCCAGGCCGACCAGCAGCAGGGCCACGCCATGTCCCTGGTCGATGGCCTGGTCCACCTGCTCTTCCAGGTACAGGCGGTTAGGCAGGCCGGTGACGGCGTCGTGCAGCGATTGATGGCGTATGTGCTCTTCACGGTCGGCGATGGCCTGGGCCATGTCGTCCAAGGCGGTGGTCAGCTGTCCGATCTCATCCTTGGTGCGCACGGGCGGCAGGGGGGTGTAGTCGCCGTCGGCGATGCGCCGGGCGACGGCGGCGAGCGCCGTCACCGGCCGCGTGACGCCGCGGGCGATGACCCCGATGCCGATCAGGGCGGCCAGCAGGCCGCCGGTCATCAGCGCCCCCATGTACAGCATGATCTTGCGATAGGGGGCCAGCGCCTCATCCAGCGGGTACTGCAGCACCGCGATCATGGGCAGGCTGCCCGGCGCCGTGGGCAGGGGCGTGGTCAACACCAGGTATTCGGCGCCGTGCTTGGTCAGCAGCTGAGGCTCTGCCGCTGCCATCTGCCCCGGGGCGGAGATGCCGGCCAGCGGATCCATGGGGTCGCCGGCCGAGGCCACCACCGACCAGGGCGCGTCGGGCGCCGTCTGGCCGGCCAGCGCGATATCCTTGCGCAAGGGCGACAGGGCCCGCAATTCCTCGGCGAAGCGATCATCCACCCGCACCATGATGCAGATCCAGGCGATGGGATCGGGTAGCAGCACCGGAACCACGACCATGCGGTAGGGCGTACCGTCAACCACACCCGAAGCCGCGGCCCGACCGGTCTCGCCCGCCAGCGGCAGCAGGTCGGGGAAGGTGAAGCGGCCCAGTCCCGTCAGGTCACGCGGGTGGGCGGTGTCGGCGGCGATGGTGCCGTCCAGGTCGATCAGCAGCATGCGGGTGGCGCCCACCCGCCGGCCGAAATTGCGCAGGGCGCTGATGGCGGTGCCGCTGTCGTGGACGGCGATGGATTGGCGCAAGGCGTAGTCCAGCGACATGACCTTGGCGTCTTCCGCCAGGTGCCCGGCCAATGCTTCCAGGTGGCGGGTGAAGGACTGGGCACTGGCCACCAGCTGCTGCTTGCCGGTATCGATCAGCGCCGACCGCGCCACCCGGTACAGGGTGACCATGGTGCCCAGTTGCACGATGGCCAGCATGGCGACCAGGAACAGCACCAGTCGATTTCGAAAGCCGAGAGCCACGGGGCCGCGTCCTGTCGTTCTGAGCACGTGTCGTTCTTAATAATTGCCGCGCTCGGGATCCAGTCCCTGCCGGGTGTCGGGCAACAACGCCGGCAGCGTCAGGGTGATGGGGGCGCCCAGGGCGCTGGCGGCCACGGCCTGTTGCGGGGGTGTCGCGCCGGGCTTCATCCGGGGTTGCCAGGCCGCCACCATGACGCCGGTGGCGGGCAGGCCGGCCAGCTTGGCCTTGCCGTCCTTGCCCGTCACGGTGGCGAAGGGCGCGGCCGTGACGAACAGGTGGGCGATCATGTGATCATGGATGTTGCACCCCAGCGCCACCACCCCGGTCTGGTCGAACTTGCGCTGGCCGATCTGCTCGGGCGACAGCACGAACTCGAACTTCGCGGCGTCCGAATAGGAATAGATGTGGTGGCGTGTCAGGTCGCTGTTGCGGAAGGTGACGGTGCCGCCCTTGGGCACGACCATGACATAGGGCACGTAGGTTTCATCGATCTGGTCCATCACCAGCGGGCTGGTCGGGGCCAGGGGGGGCAGGGCGGGGCCATCCGGCGTGGCGGTCACCACCGCGTCGGCCACGGGATGACCGGCGGCGTCAACCACCATCACCGCGAGGTCGACGGCCTGGGCCGCGCCGGGGGCGGTGACCGCCAGACCCAGCAGGCAGGCGAGGCCGATCCATGGCAACCGGGGCAACCGGCGCCCGCCCGCCGGCGGCGTAACGGCCCGTACCGCGCGGGCCCGGGCGGCCCCCGTCATCGTGGCGCGACCCTCGTCGACGCCCCCAGCGAAACCCATATGCGCCCCTCGAAGGCAGGTTACTTTTTCATCATGCAAGTGTGCCACAATCCCCACGCCGATCTGCGGACAATTTCCCTGGAACCTTATCCCGGGGAGGTCCAAGTGGGGACGGCCGCCTCAGCTGGCGGCCCATTTTTAGAATGATTCTAAATTTGCTTGCCGGCGACGGCCCAAGGGATTACCGTCATCCGCAAGGCAAAAGCTACGACCGCTTAGAAAGGAAACAAGAATGGCTATCGACATCGGCATCTCCGAGCAGGACCGCAAGGCCATCGCCGAGGGGCTCAGCCGCCTGCTGGCCGATACCTACACGCTGTATCTGAAGACCCATAACTTCCATTGGAACGTTACCGGGCCGATGTTCAACACCCTGCACACCATGTTCATGACCCAGTACACCGAACTGTCGGTGGCGGTCGATGACATCGCGGAACGCATCCGCGCCTTGGGCTTCCCGGCCCCCGGCTCCTACGCCCAGTTCGCCGAGTTGACCGTCATCCGCGAAGAGCGCGGCGTGCCCAAGGCGGAAGAGATGATCCAGCAACTGGTGGAGGGGCAGGAGGCGGTGGCCCGCACCGCCCGGTCCATCTTCCCGGTGGCGGAGGGCGCCAGCGACGAACCGACCTGTGACCTGCTGACCCAGCGCTTGCAGATCCATGAGAAGACGGCGTGGATGCTGCGCGCCATGCTGGAAGGCTGATCCGCCGGCTAGGCGACATAAGGGAAAAGGCGGCCTTCCGGGCCGCCTTTTGCTTATGAGCGCAACGCGGCCTGCCGTTCGATGCGCTCGTGCAGCCCGGCCGGCAGCAGGCCCAGGGCCATCAGGCCCTCGGTCGCCACGAACATGGGGCCGATCAGCGCCTGGAACAGATTGTCGACCAGCGCCGGCTTCCGGCCCTCGAACACATGTCCTAGCAACTGCAGCGCCCAGCCGCCGACGAACAGCCCGCCGGCGACCCAGCCCACGGTGCTGGTGGGCAGGTGATCCACCGCCCAGGCGGACAGCCAGACGGACGGTACCACCAGCAGGCCCAGCGCCAGGCCCACCGGCCGGTTCAGGGCGATCCACAGCGCCCAGACCATCGTGGACAGAGCCAGCCCCAGGGTGACCGGGCCCACCCGCACCAGGGTGGTCGCCAGCACGACCGAGAACACGATCACCGGGATTCCCACGGCATGGGTGGCCTTGTTGCGGCCGTCGCGGTGATAGGTGGTGTACATGGCCATCTGGCGTTCAAATAGTGTGTCGGCCACGGCCCCTCCCTTGTCGATTATCAGGTTATCGATCACTAACCATAGCCGAATCCGGTCGTCATTGCGCGGCATATCCGGCTTGCCGGTCCCCGCCCGAATGATCGGCCACGACGCGGTCGGCCAGGCGGCCCATCAATTCCGCCAAGTGGTCGAAGCGGGCGGTGTAGCCGCCCAGGCCCAGGGTCAGGGACCGCAGATCGACGATGAAGTCGGCCATGTCCGCCTGGGGGACGTGGGCGGAGACCTGGTCCCAGCCGGACCAGCCCGGGCGCACGTCAAAGCCCAGGATGTGCCCCCGCCGGCCGCTCAGCAACCGTTGCACCTTGGCCGTGAACTCGGCCGGCGCGGTCACGGTGACCATCATGATCGGTTCCAGCAGCACCGGTTCCGCCTGGGTCAGGGCCTCGTGCACCGCCATTCGGCCGGCGGTGCGGAAGGCTTGTTCGCTGCTGTCCACGGAATGGAACTGGCCGCCGGTCAGGGTGACCGCGACGTCCACCACCGGGAAGCCCAAAGGACCGCTGCCGAGAGCCTCGCGGGCGCCATCCTCCACCGCCGGGATGAAGGGCCGGGGAATGACCCCGCCCACCACCCTGTCCTCGAAGCGGACGCCCTGGCCGCGCGGCAGGGGGGAGAGGGTCAGGTGGACGTCGGCGAACTGGCCGTGGCCGCCGGATTGGCGTTTGAACCGGGCGTGTTCCGCCACCTCGCGGCGGATGCTTTCGCGATAGGGCACGGCGGGCGGGCGGGCGGTGACCGCCAGGCCGAACCGGTTCCGCAGCCGGTCCAGCGCGATGCCCAGGTGCACCGTGCCCTGGCCGGACAGCACCATGTCGCCATCCGCCAGGGTCAGGCGCAGATCCGGGTCCTCATCCAGCAGCTTGGCCAGCGCGCCGGTCAGCTTGACCTCGTCCGTCCGCTGCTCCGCCCGCACCGCCAGGGCGTGCACCGGCTCCGCCGCCAGGGGCCAGGACAGAGGCGCGCGGGCTTCCCCCTTGGTGGAAAGCAAGGCGCCCGGTTGGGCATGGTCAAGCTTGGCCAGCGCCACCACGGCGCCCGCCCCGGCGCTGGTGATCTTGGTGGGGGTGGCGCCCGCCAGGGCGAAAACGCCGCCCACCCGGTCGGGGCCCAGCGCCTGGCCATCCGCCACCTCCCCCTGCCAGACGCGGCAATAGGCGAGGCGGCCGCTATGGGGGGCGTGATGGATGCGGAAGGGCTGGACCAGCACGCCGTTGCCCTCCAGGCCCAGCCGGCGCGCGGTGATGCCCACGGGCGGCGTCTCATGGCGCAGGGCCTTCAACAGGCGGCGTACGCCGCTGTCGTCCTGGGCGGAGCCTAAGAAGACGGGGACGATCAGATCCTCGGCCAGGTCGCGGCTCAGCTGGCGGTAGACGTCGGCGGGCGGCGGCGACACCTCGTCCAGCAATTGCTCCAGCAGGGCGTCGTCGAAATCGGCCAGGGATTCCAGCAGGTCCTGGCGGGCGGCGCGCTCCCGGTCCAGCATGGCGTCGGGCAGGGGCACCGCTTCCGAATCGCGGCCGGCGCGGTAGCGATAGGCGCGCTCACTCACCAGGTCGACATAGCCGGTGACGGCATCGCCCTGGCGGATGGGCACCTGGCGCAGGATCAGCGGGCGCTGGGAGACGGCCTCCAACGCCGCCATCAGGTCGGTCACGCGGACGTCGCCGGCGCCCAACTGGTCCACCTTGTTCACGAACAAGAGATGGGGGATGGCGTTCTCATCCAGGAAGCGCAGCAGGGGGGCCAGCATGGCGGCCTTGTCCGGTACCGGCTCGCATACCACCACGGCCACGTCGGCCACCATCAAGGCGCGGGTGGTGTCGCCCGCCAGTTCGATGGAGCCGGGGCAGTCCAGAAGGTGCCAGGGGTCCCCCAGATAGGCGCAGGTGTGGACGCTGACTTCCGTGCTCATGTGGCGCGCGCGGGCCTCGGCGCTGGCGTCGCCGGCGCTGTTGCCATCCTGCACGCTGCCCTTGCGGGCGATCTGCCCCGTGGCCATCAACAGGCTTTCCAACAGGGTGGTCTTGCCGCTGAGGTAGGGGCCCACCAGGGCCGCGCACCGCGGTGCCGATCTTGTGCCGTTGTTCATCCTCGCCTCCGGATCTGTCTTGGTCCGGGGCCTCGTGCTGGGCGGTATTGGCCGACCCCGGGGCGCCTATAACGTGGGCATCGTGAAACGCTGGCGATGGGACCCGCGTCTCGCGGGGAATGGGGGTCCCAAGGACGCTGGGGTTCTTTGGAACGCTGTCTGGAACGCTGAGGCGCCCGGGGGCGGTGGCCGGTCCCAATACGGGCACCCGCTTCCTCCCGAGGCATGATGACACACCCGCCCCGTCCGCCTGTCGAGGGGAAAAGCGCGTTTCCGGACGATTCGGCCCCCTGCGGCGGGATTCGGGCCGCTGGCTATGGAAACGATAGTCCGTGGGGCCTTGATATGCCCGTCGTCGTTCCCTCCTTATTAGGTCACGGGGGTGGGCGGATGGCCGCCCCGGCTGTCAGGCACCCGGCTGTCAGGCACAAGGAACGGCATCATGCTGATCAGGACCAAGCGCGATTGGGAATTGCCGGAGTCGGCGGCGACGCCGGAATCAGTCTACCTGAACCGCCGCGCCCTCATGACGGTGGCGGGCGGCATCGCCGGCGGCCTGGCGCTGGGCGGCCGCCGCGCGCTGGCCGCGGACGCGCCGGCGCCCAATCCGGCCTACACTCTGGACCGGGCGGTGACGCCGGAGGCGGCGGCCACGAGCTACAACAATTTCTATGAGTTCGGCACGTCCAAGGACGTGGTGTCGGCGGCGCAGAAGATGCCCCTGCGGCCCTGGACGGTGCGCATCGACGGCCTGGTGGAAAAGCCCATGACCCTGGGCGTCGACGATCTGCTGAAGGCGATGCCGGTGGAAGAACGGCTCTATCGCCACCGCTGCGTCGAGGCGTGGGCCATGGCCGTGCCGTGGATGGGATTTCCGCTGGCCAAGCTGGTGGCATTCGCCAAGCCGCTGTCCTCGGCCACATACGTGGAGCTGCAGACCTTCGGCCGCGACGTGTATGCGGCGCCGGGCCTGCGCCAGCCCTTCTATCCCTGGCCCTATGTCGAGGGACTGACCATGGCGGAGGCGACCAGCGACCTGGCCTTCCTGTCCACCGGTCTCTATGGCAAGCCGTTGCAGGGCCAGAACGGCGCGCCCCTGCGCCTGACCCTGCCGTGGAAGTACGGTTTCAAATCGGTGAAGTCGGTGGTGCGAATCAGCTTCACCGACAAGCGGCCCAAGACCTTCTGGGCCCTGCTGAACGCCGATGAATACGGCTTCTGGGCCAACGTCAATCCGGCGGTGCCCCACCCCCGCTGGTCCCAGGCCCGGGAGCGGCTGCTGGGCAGCAACGAGTCGGTTCCTACCCAGATATACAACGGCTATGGTGCCCAGGTGGCCGGTCTATACAAGGGCTTGGAAAAGGAAGCGCTGTTTATGTAGTCGCGTGAACCGACTATTAACTATCCTGACGGTATCAAATAATCGCTTGCCGGCGGTGGCGGATAAATTAAAGTATTGGTGATCGAGAACATGGTCCGGGGGCGTCAGGGTGACCGAGGGCGTGATCGCCATATTGGAGTTCGGGCTTTTCGTTTTTCTGGCCACCGCCGGGATCAGCGTGCTCGTGTCCCTGGTCGCCCATGTCCACAGCATGGTGCTGGAGCATTTGGCTGACGTCAGCGGCTTGCGGCAGCGCCTGGCCCGCTACGCGCGCCTGGCCAGCGGCCTGTCGGACCGGGTGGAGGCGCGCAAGGGCACGGCGGCCGGTGCGGCCACCGTGCTGTTCTCCAACCAGCGCCAGGAGGCCCAGCTGAAAAAGCGGGTGCGGGAGCTGGAGGCGTGCCCCCACCGCTTCGTTCGCGTGCTGGGTCATGAGCTGCTGCCCAACCGGCCGTTCGAGTTTCTGGCCTTGAACAGTTCGGTCTCCCACCAGGTTAAGCGGGGGGAGCGGCACGCCTTCTTCGACAGCAGCTGGGCGCGGCCGGTGCCGGTGCACGTCTGGGCTTCCAACATGGAAGAGGCGCGGGCCGAATTCGAACGGGCCTTCCCCCGCACCCTGGGCTTCAAGGTGACGCATGCCCAGTCCCTGCCCACCGACGTGACCCTGACTGATCCCGCCACCATGGAGATGGAGGCGGCGCCGTGAACTGGTTCGCCATCGCCTTGGGGGTCATGATCGTCTTGATCGGGGTGAAGCCGGCCTTCCAGAAGGCGCAGCGCCGGGTGAAGCGCACCCGCCGTTCCATCAAGGATCTGCAACGTCGCCGCTATGTCCTATCCCAGCAGGTGCGCGCGCTGGCCCGGGAAAGCCTGTCTCAGCGTCTGACCAGCGCCGCCGACGATGTCGAAGCGGCGACATTGGGCAGCAATGTGAAGGGGCTGACCGATCAGGTGAACGCGCTGGAGTCCGTGGATCGGCGCATCCTGGTGACGGATGAGCGGCGCGGCCTGCAGGAAACCGGGTGGATCGTGCTGATCCGCCGGGCCGAGGGCATCCCCATGGAACCCACGCGTGTGGTGAAGCTGTGGGAGGAGGGGCGGTACTTCTTCTTCTTCGCCACTGATCTCACGCGGGCCCGGCGCAAAGCCCAGCTGCGCTTTCCGGCCGCCCAGGGCTATGAGGTCCTCGACGTGGTCCCGCATGAGGGCGACCTGTCGGAAACCCCGACGTTCGGGGGCGCCAAGCGCCAGAGCGCCTGAGGGGGGGGGCGTTGATGAGGCCGCCGCCTCGCTCCCGGGTCGGATGCCTTCCGAATTCAAGGGGCGACGTCCCCGTTTAGTTCAGGGCAGCCTTCGATGGCGGCCCTCCGGAAAGCGTGCAGAAAGCGCTTTACAGCCCCAGGGCCATCCCCTATAACCCGCCGCCCTGACCCCAGCCTGGTTGCTCCGCAGCCGGATAATGGTTCGGGCGCCGCGAGTAATCGCGGCAAGGTTCTCTGAAAAGTGAAAACATCTAACGCTGCATCAGTCGATGCCGTGGCTATTGTTGTGAGTGGGCGGGGCTAAAATAGATCGTGTTTGATCTCCTTTAGTTTCTCCATCGCGACGAATATCCGCATCGTCGGCCTCGCCAATATCCGCTGCGATGACGTTGATTTAAAAAATCAGCGAAAACGAAAAAAGATACTTGACGGCGACGCGGTGAGCGAGTAGATGTTTGGCCATCGACGTGGTGAACGCCGCACGATGAAACGACGACGAAGCGCTGGCGATGCCAGCCGGGTCGTCCGGCGCCGCGGTTGCGGTGCCAGGCTCTTGGACAAGTGAACGGAATTCGAGAAGGGATACGCGGGCGGCGGTGCCGACATTGCGATCTGGATCGCAACAAAGGCAAATCAGCCTAGTCCACGTATCTTCTAATACATGCTCTGAATATGTTCCCCTGGCGACGGGGGAAACAGGAACGGACTTGGGTTTGAAGGTACCAACCAAGGTTGGTTGCCATCGAGGTTCTTGTCGGCCGGCAACGGCTGATGGGATACCGCACAGAACCTGAGAGTTTGATCCTGGCTCAGAACGAACGCTGGCGGCATGCCTAACACATGCAAGTCGA
>NZ_JACIIZ010000016.1 GCF_014205765.1 Nitrospirillum iridis
CTGAAGAGCCGTGCTAGACCAGCACGTCAATAGGTGGCATGTGGAAGCGCGGCAACGCGTGAAGCTAAGCCATACTAATCGCTCGTCCGGCTTGAAACACCGCCTCCCCCGCGCAGCGGCAAACCCATTGCCCAGCGGCATCAACCAAACTTCAAATGCACGGGTTACACTAGGCAGCGAACAGCACAGCATGTGCGCCTGATCGATCTGGTGGTCATAGCGGGGGTCAATACACCCGATCCCATCCCGAACTCGGCCGTGAAATCCCCCAGCGCCAATGGTACTGCGTCTTAAGACGTGGGAGAGTAGGTCGCCGCCAGGTCCATCAGACGCACATCCCAACGCTCAACGCTGCCGCCACAGACCCTCATCACAATGCTCGCCACTCCCACATGCCATATCCGCGGGGTGGAGCAGCCCGGTAGCTCGTCAGGCTCATAACCTGAAGGTCACAGGTTCAAATCCTGTCCCCGCAACCAACGTACAAAACCCCCGCCCGCTTCCAAGCTGGCGGGGGTTTTGTTGTTCGCACGCCAGGGCGGGGGCGCGACGTTTCCGCTGCCGGCGCCCTATACGAAGTTACGTCCTATCCGGTGTTTCAGCCTTGGTTTTAAGCTGCGCCCGGCCCCAACGGCGGGGCCGGGCCTGGCTATATGGAATCCATGATGCGGACCGGGGCGATGGGCCGGCGGCTGGCCGGGGCGCTGATTTTGCTGATGTGCTCGACCGGGTTGGCCGGCGCCTCGCCGTGGGGCGAGGTGGGCGACACTCAGCTGCGCGGCGATATCGAGATGCTGGCTGCCGCCGGGCTCGTCGACGGTGTCACCACCCAGTGGCCCTTGCCCTGGACGGCGCTGGTCCGGGCGCTGAAGGCGGCCGATCTGGACGCGCAGCCGGACGCCGTGCAGGCGGCGGCGATGCGCGTGCTGGGCCGCGCCACGCGGGAGAACCGGCCGGGATTCAGCACGACCGCCAGCCTGGATCTGACCAACGCCCCGGCATTGGTCCGCGGCTTCGACAGCCTGGGCCGGGGGGAAGGGCAGACGCAAGTGGCGCTGTCCTATGGTTCGAGCACCGTGGCCGCCCGCCTGGCCGTGGGGAGCGTCACCCGGGACCTCCATATCGGTGCCAGCAAGCTGGTGCTGGACGACAGCTATCTGGCGGTGAAGGCCGGCGACGCCGTGGTCTACGGTGGCTGGCTGACCCATTGGTGGGGCCCCGGCTGGATATCGGCGCTGACCCTGTCCAACAACGCCCGGCCCATGCCGCAGGTGGGTATCCAGCGCCTGGACACGGCGCCGTCGACCTGGCCGGTGCTGGAATGGCTGGGGCCCTGGCAGGCGGAGTTTTCCCTGGGCTGGCTGGATGGTCCGCGCCTGCAGAGGAACACGGTGTTCGATGCCTTGCGCGTCACCGTCAACCCGGCGCCGGGGCTGGAGATCGGCCTTGCCCGCACGGGAGAGATCTGTGGCCAGGGGCACCCTTGCGACCCGGCGGAATACTTTCAACTCAACAACTCGCCCACCGACGTCAACAAGACCAACGACGAAGGGGTGGTGGACATCAAGTACAGCCGGGACGTGTGGGGCGTGCCCGCGCAAATCTATGCGCAGCTGATGAATGAGGACACCTCGCCCATCACCCATTCCGGCACCAGCCATCTGGTCGGCGCCACCGCCTTCGTGCCCCTGGCCGGCCGGCCGCTGCGGCTGACGGCGGAATACGCCGACAGCATCTCGACCACCGACATCTTCAGCTTCGCCAGCCGCATCTATGGCTTCTCCTACACCAACGGCGGCTATCCGGACGGCATGCGCTATCGCGGCCGCACCATCGGTTTCAGCCTGGACGACGATTCCCGCCTGCTGTCGCTGCAAGGCAGCTGGAGCGACGCCGACGGCTGGACGTACGAGGTGACGCTGCACCACGCCGTCATCGGCACGGCGCGGTCGGCCGGTTCCAACAGCGTCAGCCCGCTGCCCGTCAAGGTGAACATCCTGGAAGGGCGGCTCAGCCTGCCGTTCCGCCGCTTCATCCTGGACCTGCGCGGCAGCGTCCAGGATGACCAGGCCCGGCCGGAGCACGGCTTCCTGCCGGCGGTGGAGGCGGCGGTGCGCATCGCGCTTTGACCGGAAAAATGGCGGGGCGCGGGGAATAATCCCGCCCCGTCCATCCGTCATGGAGGAAAGGGTGTCGGCGGATCGCAGTGCCGGCCCCGCGTCAGCCTGCCGGAGGTGCCATGCCATCCATCGTCCCTTGTGCCAAGAGTACGCCCCCGCGCGACCGCGTGCGCGACGTCGCCGCCGGCCTGTTCGCCGACCGGGGCCTGGACGGGTTCAAGATGCGCGATCTGGCGGCGCGCCTGGGGGTCAGCGTCATGACGCCCTACCGCTATTTCGAGAACAAGGAGGCCATCCTCGCCTGCGTGCGGGCCCATGGTTTCGCCTGCCTGGCCGATGCGCTGGATGCGGCGCGGTGCGGGGGGCCGTTGGAGGAAAGGGTGGCCGCGGTGGCCACGGCCTATGGCGCCTTCGCGATCGCGCAGCCTGCCCGCTATCGCCTCATGTTCGGTTCGGCGCCGGCCCAGTCGCCGGCCCAGTCGCCGGGAGTGGCCGAGGTGCGGCGCCAGGAACGGCGGGTGGAGGAGGCCTTCGCCGCCCATGCCGGTGACTTGGCGGCGGCGGGCCTGGCGCGCGCTGATCACGCCATCCTGGGCCGCCTGCTGTGGTCCACGTTACACGGCGTCGCCGTCCTGCATCTGGGCGGCCAACTGCACCGGACGGATTTGAGCGCCGCCCTCTGTCACGCCGCCCGCGCGCTGACCACCGCCTGTGCCGGGACCGCCGCGTGACCATGGCGGCACAGCAGCCGTTCCGGATCCCCGAGCCGCCCCGGGCGGAGCCGGACACGGCCCCGTCGCCCCCGGCTATCCGGCCTCGCCTGACGGCCAAGCGCATGCTGGACCTGTCGCTCAGCCTGCTGCTGCTGCTGGCTTGCCTGCCGGCGCTGGCCCTGATCGCCCTGCTGATCCGCCTGGACAGCCGTGGCCCCGTGCTGTTCCGTCAGCAGCGCATCGGCCTGGCGGGCCAGCCCTTCAACATCATCAAGTTCCGCACCATGCATGTGCTGGAAGACGGTCCGGAGGTGGTGCAGGCGCGGGAGGGGGACCCCCGCGTCACCCGGATGGGGAGCATCCTGCGGGTCAGCAGCCTGGATGAATTGCCCCAGCTGCTGAACGTCCTGTCGGGGGAGATGTCGCTGGTGGGGCCGCGGCCCCATGCCGCCGCCCATGACGATTACTACCGCGCCCGCATCCCCAACTATCTTTCCCGTCAGAACGTGCGCCCCGGCATAACCGGCTGGGCCCAGGTGAATGGCGCCCGGGGGGCGACGCCGCAGGTGGCGGACATGCAGGCGCGGGTCGACCTGGACGCCTGGTACGTCGACCATGCCAGCCTGGCCCTGGACCTGCGGATCCTGGCCCGCACGCCGCTGGTGGTGGTCAGCCGTCGCAAGGCCTGCTGAGCCCGCCCCCCTATTTCGAAGGTCGATGCGTGGGTGACGGAATAAACCCGGACACCCATCCGTCTTAAGGATGAGAGGGCGGTGCATCCATCGGGAATTGGCCCCTGGGATGCCGGCGAGGATGGACGTAAGTTGATGCGGCGAAGGTTCGGGCGCGGAGTTCCCCATTGGTTCGACAAGCCCGCGTCGGAGAACCCTAGGCCGTGACCCGTCCTCAACAGTTCGCGAATGCCCTGGTCATGCAACTGCCGGCGCTGCGGCGATATGCCTTGGCGCTGGTGGGCAATGCCGCCCTGGCGGATGATCTGGTCCAGGATTGCGTGGAACGCGCGCTGCGCCAATCAGCGCAACTGCGGGAATTGCCCCGCATTTCCGGTTGGCTGAGGCGAATTTTGAAGAATCTCTACACTGACGAGATTCGCCGCGGCAACAGCCGGGGGGAGGAGCAGGACATCACCGAACTGGCCGACCATGTGGAACTGAGCGCGCCACCGACCGACGTCGGGGCCGCGCGGGACTTCGTGAAGGCGGTCAGCCGGCTGACGCCGGAGCATCGGGAAATCCTGCTGCTGTCCAGTGTCGAGGAGTTGAACTATCGCGAGATCGCGGAGGAACTGGACATTCCGGTCGGTACCGTGATGTCCCGCCTGGCGCGGGCCCGTGAGCGGCTGCGTAGCGTGATGCAAGGTGAGGGCGCGGAAATCATCCCGCTGCCCCTGGGATCGAAAGACCGAAAGTGAGCGACCAGACCCCCAACCACCCCCCGATCGCGGAGGTCGAGCTGCACGCCTTCCTGGATGGCGAGTTGCCGGAAGACCGCGCCCGCGTCGTGGAGGCCGCCCTCCTGGCCGACCCCGCCCTGGCGGAGCGTCTGGCCGGCTACCAGGCCGACAAGGCCATGATGAAGCGGCTGTACAGCCCGTTGATCGAGCGGCCGGTGCCGCAGCACCTTATCGACCTCGCCCAGTCCGCGGTGGACGAGCCGGCGGTCCGTCCCTGGGCCGACTGGCGCAAACTGGGGGCGGTGGCGGCCGTCGTGCTGCTGCTGGTGGGGGGCGGTTGGGTCTATCTGGGTGGCCGTCCCGCTGGCGACGTGGTGCAGATGGCGCTGGCGGCGCGGGAGGTTCCCGCCTCGGTCCCGGACGACCTCAGTTCCTATAACGCCGCGCTCAGCCGTATCGTCGCCCTGAATATCAAGGTGCCGGACCTGACCCGGGCGGGCTACCGCCTGGCCGGGGTGAAGGTGGAGGGCAGCGCCGCCACCGTGGCTTATCGCGACGGCCATGACCGGCTTTTCACCATTTACCTGCGCCACTCCGACGGGACGGTGCGGTTCGACCAGTTCAAGCGCGACAACCTGCGGGTCTGCGTCTGGCAGGACGATCAGTTGAGCATGGTCATGGCGGGTGAGATGTCGGCCGCCGTGATGCAGAAGCTGGCCAGCATGGCCTATGTCGGCCTGACGGCGTGAGGATTATCGAACGGACCGTGCCGAGAGGCTTTCCGGGCTGAACAGGGTGGCGGGATGGGGCGGCGTGACGGTGTAGGGCGTCGCCTCGCCATTGAAGGCGAAGGTGTAGGCATAGCCGCCCAGTTCGAAATCGTGGATGAACTGGCTGCCGATCACCACGGCCGGCACGTCGGGCATGAGGTACATGGTGGCTTGGCCGAATTTCCACAGCCTGCCGTCCTCGTCCCAGGAATCCCCGTAAACCGCCATCCAAGTGTCTTCGTCGAGGTAGAGCCGCCGATGCGGGACCACGTCATGCGCGCCAGGGGCCAGGGTGCCGTCGACCACCCAGACACGGTGCAATTCGTACCGCAGGACGTCGGGGTTGGGATGGGTGCCGCCCAACACCGCCGTCACCGGTGTGGCGTAGAGGCGGTTGTTGTTATAGGGCACATACATTTCCGCCTTGCCCACCAGCTTGAAGTCGTAATGGTCCAGGCCGCCGAAGAAAATGTAGTACTCGTCCTCGCTCATGTAGCCGGCGGCGTCGGTGTCGGGGACATCGTAGGAGATGGCGGGCGCCTTGCGCACGCGGTGCTCCCCCGGCAGCAGGCGCCAGGCGGCGAAGTCGTGCCGCTTGATGTTGATGGGTTGCCAGTTGAGGTAGCCTTCCCCCACGCGCGAGGCCGGGGCCACCGCCAGGTGCAGGGTCTTGAAGTAATAGCCGCCGTAACTGTCCGGTGTGGCGTCCCGGTAGTAATAGGGGAAGTCCGCGACCTCCTTGTAGCCGCTGGCCTTTTCCACCACCCCGTCAGCCGGCACGACGTAGGTGCTGACCGTCACCTCGCGCGCGGGTCCCCAGTAGGCCAGCAGATGGTTCCACATGGCCTGGAACCCGTCCTTGGGCAGGGGGAAGGGGATGCCGCCCACGGCCCCCTCCACCCCATGGGCGATGCCTTCCGGCGCGGGCCGGGCGCGGGTGGCGTTGCGCTGGATGTTGTCGTAGACCCAGTCCGGCGCCGCCGCGGTGCGGTGGCTGGGGTAGATGTCCATGCGATAGTCCGCATCGCGCTCGAACAGGCGCTTCGCGCCTTCCGGCAGCCGGTCGGCATGGTCGCGGAAATTTTTGGACGTGATGGAGAACAGGGGCTTTTCCCCGGCGAAGGGGTCCGGGCGCGGGCCGCCATGCGCCGCCGCGCCGGGCGTCACCATGCCGCCTGTCCACGGTGGAATGCCGCCATCGGCGTTGCCCGCGCGCTCCGCCCCCACCGGGGTCAGGCGCGACGTCAGCTGGGCCGCCTCCTGCTCGGTCACCTGGGCGTGAAGGCTGGTGGGAAGGCAGGCCAGGGCCATGGTTGCCAGCAGCGCGGCGGACAGGACGGCGGTGGGGCGCATGGGCTCGCGTACAGGGGGCCTGGTTTTCGCCGGCGACGGCGATGGATGCCGGGATCATGGCGCGCGGACCCCATCGACACAAGCGGCATGTCGCGCCCGCGCATCCTGTCGCGGAGTAAGGTAGTGTCGATGCATCAAGCCTTTGACGGGACGAACCAGAGCGCCATGGCATCCCGCCGTCTTCACCGCCTCGCCCGCTTGCGTGCCCGCTCGTGGGCCCGTCCGTGGGCGCGCGGACTCTCCGCGTGTCGCCTGGCCACTTGGTGCTTGGCCGTCTGGTGCTTGACCGTCTGGTGCTTGACTGGGGCCGCCGCGTCGGGGGCCGATCTCTATTCCGGCGACGGTATCGATCTGCGCTGGGACAACACGGTGCGCTACACCCTGGCCAATCGCCTCAGCCCCCGCACAGGCGCGCTGCTCACCAACCTCAATTGGGACGATGGTGACCGCAATTTCGCGCCCGGGGTGGTGTCCAACCGGCTGGACCTGCTGTCGGCCCTGGACCTGGGCTGGGGTGAATGGGGCCTGCACGCCAGCGCCGCCGCCTGGTACGACACCGTTTATCAGGGCCGAACGGATGATGCGGACCCGCGTGCCCCCAACGCCTCCGCCGCCGTGCCCGGCCATTTCGCCCCGGCGGTCCGTGACCTGCAGGGCCACCATGCCGAGGTGCGCGAGGCGTTCGCCCACGGCGCCTTCACCCTGGCCGGCATGCCCGTGTCGCTGCGCGTGGGACGGCAGGCCCTGGTATGGGGCGAGAGCCTGTTCTACGATCCAAACTCCATCGCCGCCGCGATGGCGCCCGCCGACTACACGCGCACGGTGGGCGGGCCCAGCGCCTATGCCAGCGACATTTATCGCCCGGTGGGGCAGGCGGCGCTGACGGTCCAGCCTTGGCCCGACGTCGCCCTCTCCTTCTATGATCAGTTCGAATGGCGCCCCGCCCGTCAGGCCGGCGCCGGCAGCTATTTCAGCTACATGGATTATATGGGCGCCGGGGCTGACCGCCTCTACATCGATGGCGTCCGATATGCCGCCCGCCAGCGGGACCAAACGCCCGGTGCCGGCGGCCAGTTCGGCCTTGCCCTCCATGTCACCCTGGACGGGGTGGATTACGGCCTGTACGCCCTGAGATACAATGCGACCGAACCGCAATACGCGTTGTCGCCGGACAGCGATACCCCCGTTCGGGGCGCTGACGGCTATTACCGTCTGATCTATCCCGGCGGTATTCAACTCTACGGCGCCAGCGTCAGCGCGTCGGTGGGCGACAGCACGGTGACGGGGGAGGTTTCCGCCCGACGCGGCATGCCCTTGGCGCTGCCGTCCCTCAGCGGAAGCGGGCCGGTGACCTCACCGTATGCCGCCTTCGTCCGAGGCGACACCATGCATGGCCAGGTGTCCCTGACGACGGCGCTGGGGCGATCCAGACTTTGGGACAGCGCCGACGTGAACGCCGAGGCCGTGGTGGACGGCGTGCTTGCCGTCCGGGGCGACGATGACGGCAGCCAATGGCGCCAGCCGGCCACCAAGGCCCGCGTGCTGTTCGAGCCGCGCTACTTCCAGATCCTTCCCAACCTCGACCTGACGGTGCCAATGGGGCTGGGCTACAACATCACCGGACATAGCTTCAGCTACTATGCCCAGAACGCCGGTGCCGGTGACCTGACCCTGGGGGTGACGGCCACCTATCGCAGTGTGTGGAAGGCCAATCTGACGCTGACCCACTACATCGGCGCCCCCAGTCAGCAGCTGCTGGCCGACCGGGATTTCATCGCCTTGGGGGTGGAGCGGACGTTTTAGCTTCAGCTCATGCCGCGCAGGCGCGCGGCCGTCAGCGTGTCGGCTGATCCGCCCTCCAGCAGGCGGCAGACCTTGGCCACCACCTCGGCCGTCGCGGCGGCCTGCATGTCGACGCTGCCGCCGGCGATGTGGGGCGTCAGGAAGACGTTGGGCAGCCGCCGCAGGGGGTGGCGGGGCGGCAGCGGCTCCTCCTCATAGGTGTCCAGGCAGGCGAAGACGTCCCCCCGGCGCAGGCGGTCCAGCAGGGCGGCGGGCTCGATCAGGCCGCCGCGCGCCACATTGATCAGCACGGCGCCAGGACGCAGGCGGGCCAGTTCGGCGGCGCCCAAGGTGTGGCGGGTGGCCGGCGTCAGCCCCCGGTGGAGCGATACGATGTCGGCCGCCAGCACCTGGTCCAGGGCCGCAGGTTGGGCGCCCGCCTGGCGGATGTCGCCGTCGCTTCCGTTCCGGGACCACACCAGCACCCGCGCGTCGCAGGTGGCCAGTCGTCGGGCGAAGGCCCTGGCATTGTCCCCCCAGCCGACCAGGCCCACCGTGGCGCCGGCCAGGTCGCGGGATTGGGCGGGGCGGGGCGCCCCGCCGCTGGCCATGCGGTCCTTCACCCGCTGCGCCAGCGGCAGCAGGCCCAGGCGGCGCAGGACGGGCTTCAGCCGCATCGCGAGGCCGCGCAGTCCTTGCGGACCGGGTATGACGCCCCAGCCGCCGGCCCGCATCACGGCATGGCCGTGAAAGGCGCGGCGGCGGCCCAGGATGGCCAAGGCCAAGGCGAATTCCGCCACGCTGTCGGCGTGGGCGGCGCTGGCGTTGACCAGCGCGACACCCCGGGCCAGCAGGTCGGCGGCGCCGAACCGGGCCACCGACAGGCCGGCGACACCCACCACCGCGAGGTTGGGCAGATGGTCCAGCCGTGCCGGGTCCAGGGCGGTGGCACCCCGGCCCAGCAGGGCGGCCACGACATCGGGCCGTACCGCTGTGATGTCGTCCAAGGCGGCCAGGCGATAGCCGGGCAGCAAGGGTGCCAGGGCCGCCCCCCACTGGCCCGCCACCAGGATGGTGCCCTGGGTTGGCTGGGCAGGGGCGGGCGGGGGCGTCGCCACGGGTGGGGCCACCGGGCCGACATGGCCACGCTCGATCAATTCACACAGGTGGAGGGCGGGCACCAGCGCCGTCAGGTCATGAGGCGCCGGGCGGCCGGTGCGGACGGCGTCCAGGAAGGCGTCGTGTTCCAGGATGAAGCTGGTCATGCCGCTCGGGAAGGCTGTGGTGGCGGGCCGCCCGTCCGTCTGCACCGTCAGGCTGGCCTCGGTGACGGCGCAGCTTTCGCCCGCCGCGTTGAAGGCATAGTCCTCCCGCCGGGTGCCGGCGGCATTGTCGCACAGGAAAACGGCCTGCCGATCCCCAGGCCAGCGCATCAGGGCGCTGAACGTCTGGTCCGAGGCGTGGGCCGCCAGATGCTCTGGCGGGCCGTCCATCATCCACAGCAGGGCGTCCAGGGCGTGGATGCCGTTGCCGCTCAGCCAGCTGGCGGCGCCGAAGCCGGGCGGCTGGCCCGCCATGGGCTTGTGGAACACCGCTTCCGCCTGGCGCCAGCCGGCCCGGCCGGCGCGTTCCCGGGTGGCGCGCAGGCTTGGGTAGAAGCGGCGGTTGTGGCCGCCGACCGCCACCAAGCCCCGGTCGCGCGCCAAGTCGGCCAGGGCCTGGGCCTGCGCGGCGCTGGGGGCCACCGGCTTTTCCACGAACAGATGCTTGCCCTGGCCCAAGGCAAGCATTCCATATTCGTAGTGAAGCTGGGCGCTGGCGAAAATGTACACCGCGTCTATGTCGTCGCGCGCCATCGCCGCGTGCGCGTCGCCGGTGCTGGCGCGGAAGCCAAAGGCCGCCGCCGCCGTCCCCGCCCGGCTCCGGTCCAGGTCGCAGAGCAGGGCCAGGTCCACCCGGCCACGGTCGCGCAGCCCCGCCAGCACCGGCAGGTGCACATGGGTGGCCATCGGGCCGGCGCCGATGACCAGGATCTTCAGCGGAAAGGCGGGGGTGGGGATCGGCTCGGACATCACCCCTGAGACGGACGCGGGCGTCGGCTTATTCCCCGAATCCGGAAATATATAGTTGCGGTGTCGGGTCCCGACTTGTGCCAAGGAATCCGCAGGTAACCCTAGGATTTCTCACCTCATGGACAAGGACCGCGCGGGGCGGGAACTGCTCCGCTCATCCCGGGATTTCTTCCTGGATTTCTGTGCCCACGCCCGGGGCGATGGCGTGCGGGCCGCCATCCTGATCGTCCTGGGTGCGGGGGCGGAGGGCGTGGGCCTGCTGCTGCTGGTGCCCTTGCTGGGCCTGGTGATCGGTGACGGCCGTACCGGCTGGGCCATGATGGCCTCGGCTGGTCGCCTGCCTTGGCTCGGCGCCGCCCCGGCGGCCCGCCTGGCGCCCCTGTTGGCCTGCTTCGCCCTACTTGTCGTCTTGCGGGCGGTGGTGCTGTGGCATCGCGACGTGCTGCTGGCGCGATTGCGCATCGGCTTTGTCGAGGAACAGCGCGGCCGCCTGGTGTCCCGGCTGATCGCCGCCCCGTGGACGCGACTGTCGGCCCTGCCGCACGCCGGGGTGAACCATCTGCTCAGCAGCGACATCATCCTGACCGGCGCCTGCGCCCATTTCATGGTGCAGGGCGCCACCTCCCTTTTCCTGTTGCTGGTGCAATGGGCGCTGGCCTGCGTGTTCTCCCTTCCGCTGGCGGCCGTCACCGGTGTGCTGCTGGCAGGGGCCAGCCTGGCGCTGGTGCCGCAACTGGCCCGCTCCCGCCGGTTGGGGCGCGACGTGGCGGACGCCAACCTGCATTTGGCCACCAGCGGCGCCCAGTTCTTGGGCGGGCTCAAATTGGCGCTCAGCCAGAATGTGCAGCACCGCTTCGCCGATGAATTCAACGGGACCCTGCGCCGGCTGATGGGGCAGCAGGTGACCCTGGTGCGGGAACAGAGCAAATCGCAGCTGGCGTTCACCACGCTCGCGTCCCTGGCCGGTGCCGCCGCCATCGTCGTGGGTGTCTGGACGCTGGACGTGCCGCCGGCGGTTCTTATCGTCTTCGTCCTGCTGTTGGCGCGGATGAGCGCGCCGGCCGCCCAACTGCAGCAGGGCGCGCAACAGTTCGCCAACTTCCTGCCGTCCTATGAGAAGATCCGCGCGCTGGAGGCCGAGCTGGCGCAGGACCCGCCCGAGGTGGACGCGACCACGGACGGCCCTGCCTGGCCGGGTCCGCCGCCCCTTCGTTTCCACCAAGTCGGCTACCGCCACCCCGGTGGCGACCGGGGGGTGTCGGGCCTGGACCTGACCCTGGAGCCCGGCAGCTTCGTGGGCGTGATGGGGGCGTCGGGCGCCGGCAAGACCACCTTCGCCGACTTGGCCGTCGGGCTGACGGTCCCGGACGTCGGCACCATCATGGTGGGTGGCCATCCGTTGGTTGGCGGCCTGCGGCGGCGCTGGGCCGCCGCCATCGCCTACGCCCCGCAGGAGACCTTCCTGTTCCACGACAGCATCCGCGCCAACCTGTCCTGGGCCAACCCCCAGGCCACCGAGGCCGACATGCGCGCCGCCCTGGGCTTGGCCGGCGCGTCGGCCCTGATGGACAGGCTGGCCAGCGGGTTGGACACCGTGGTGGGGGCCCAGGGCGGCCTGCTGTCGGGGGGCGAACGCCAGCGCCTGGCGCTCGCTCGCGCGCTGATGCGCCGGCCGCCGCTGCTGGTGCTGGACGAAAGCACCAGCGCCGTCGACATCGCGGGCGAACAGGTCTTGCTGGCCAGCTTGGCGGCCCTGCCATGGCGCCCCACCATCCTGTTGATCGCCCACCGGCGGGAGAGTCTGGCGCTGTGCGACCGCGTGCTTGAATTCGCCGAAGGGCGCATCGTCGCCGACCGCCGCATGGAGCGGGCGGAGGCTCAGGCCTCGGCGCACAGGGCGCGGTAATCCGCCGCCAGCCCGTCCAGGCGCCGCAGGCCCGCCGCCAGGTCGGGCAAGTCGCGCGCGCGCCGCCGCACCCTGGGTAACGCCGTCAGGGCTGGAATCAGGTCCCCGGGATTCGTCACCACCCTGGCGTGGCCCGCCTCCGCCAGATAGCCGAAGGATCCGGCCGCGTCGGCGCTGAGGAACAGGGCCGGCACGCCGAAGGGGACCGCCTCCGCCGCCACGCCGGAGGCCAGCGACACCACCGCGTCCATGTGGCGCAACAGGGCCGGCAGCGACAGGGCGGCGGCGGGAGCGACACGGATGTTGGGACCGCGCAGGGACAGCAGGCGGGCATGGCGCCGGTCGTCCTGGGGACCTGCCGCCGAATGGCGACGGATCCACCAGCGCCAGCCGGGTGGGGCGGTGGCGATGCTGTTGGCCAGGGCGTCCCAGATTTCCGCCGCGCCGGTGGTCTGCAGCGCCACCAGGATGTCGCGTTCCGCCGGCCCGCCGGCGGCCAATTGGAAACGGTCATCCCAGGCATGGGTGCGTGGGTCGGCATCATCCAGGAAGGGGCCCAGGCGGGGATGGCCGCCCGGCAGGGCCTGGTGCCACCGCCCGTCCGCCCAGGCGTTGATATGGGCGGCGTCCGCCGCGTCCCACGTCCAGAACAGGGCCGGCAGCGTGGTGTAGCCCTGGGGGCCCATGGCCGCCCAGCCGTAGGCCTTGTGCCGCCCGCCCTGGGGGCAATGCTGAACGTCCACCGACAGGATGCCGCGCCGGCGGCAGGCGAGCGCCAGGGCGGATCCCAGGCCGGCGTACCAGGTGCTGGTCAAGGCCAGGCGCGGCCGGGCGATGTCCAGCACCCAGCCCAGGGCCTGGGCGGTGGCGCGCAGGCCCCGGGCCCGCCGTGTCAGGTGCGGCCGGCCGAGCGACGGCGCCGGCACGCCCCGGTGCGCCAGGAACTCCAGGACCGCCCCATGGTCCGGCAGGTCCAGGGGCGCGTGGACCAGCGGGGCCAGCGCCCGGGCCAGGGTGGCGAGCGGGTCGACGGCCAGGGTGGGCCGGCGCCAGGGGGCGCGGCGGCCGGGCTGCAGGTGCAGGCAGCGCGTGCCACGCTCGGTCAGCAAGGCCATCAGCGGTTCGCCGTAGCGGTCCTCCCACGCGCCGTCGATGCGCTCCACGGACACGCCGTCGCCCAGGAACAGGACGTCGGCCCGGTGGGGGCGCAGGATGAGGTTGTCCCGCCGCTGCAAGGTCGCCAGCGGCTGGGCCAGGGACCGAACCGCGCGCCCGACCCGTGAGGGCCGGCCGGCCTGGGGTTCGCCCACATGGTGGCGGTAGAGATCCAGGTAAAGGTCCATGCGCGCCAGCGGCCAGAGGTGGGCGTCGCCGCAGGTCCAGCCCGCCACGGCGAAGCGTGTCTCGATCTCCGCCGCCAAGGCCAGGTATCGGGCATGGAAGGGGGTGGCCATGATGTCCTATCCGTCCGCCAGCTCATCCATGCGCGCCTGCCAGGCCGCCTCGATCTTCAGGCGCATCTCATCCCACAGGCTGTGGGATTCCTTGGTGGAACGGGTCCAGGCGCCCTTCAGCCGGTCGGTCTCGTTGAAGCGGTGGATTTTGCGCCGGGCCTCCAGCCCCTCCAGCATCCGCCCCATGGGGCTGTCCAGCAGCCATTCGCCGGCGCGTTTCACCCTGGGGGCATAGGGGCGGCAATCCAGGCCGCCCAAAGGGGCGCCCATGGCGTTGGGCAGCCACTCCGCCGTCCAGGCGTTGGCCTCCCGCACCGCGTCGTAGGTGTCCAGGCCATGCAGCGGGATCATCTGGCACAGCTCCTGCGCGTCGTAGAGGCTGCGGCGCGCCAGGGGCAAGGCCGCCAGCGACAGGAAGGTGTTGGGACAAAACAGCCCCCGCGCCAGCTTGGTGTCCGCCAGGGCCAGCAGACGGCAGAAGGCGCGGGTGCGCCACATCGTCCCGGCATCGGTCACCAGCAGGAAGTCGATATCGCCGTCCGGCGGAAAGTTGCCGGCGGCCAGTGAGCCGGTCATCGCCACCATGCGCACGTTCGGCAGGCTGGCCAGGAAGCGGGCGTGGCGGCGCGCGGTGGGCCATTGGCGGCGCGACAGCTCCGCCCGCGTGCGGCGGATGGCGAACAGGTCCGCCCTGCCGCGAAGGGCATGATAGGTGCCGTCGCTCTCCAGATGGTGTCCCAGGATGGGGCCGGCCAAGGCATGCTGGACATCGCCCAGTGTGCAGCGGATGCCATGCAGGTAACGGTGGATTTCAAACACCGATACGGGGAAATGGAAGATATCCCGATAGGCGATCGTGGAGTAAATCGCCGTTTCAAGTTTATTCATCGCATGGGCGACAGTCATGAAATCCCCTGACGCAAATACAGTATATGCGTTGATAAATAGCCATTATTTATTTTGAACGGCGCATTGTTTATTTTTAAGGTTCCGGATATGCTGCGCCATCGATGTTTCATTTTTGGTGGATCATGGCTGTCAGGCATAAGGTCGTCCTTTACAACCCGGCAGCTGTCTTTCACACCATGCCGCTGGGTCTGCTGGCCATCGGTTCCAACCTTGATCCCGCGCGGTTCGACGTGCGCATCATCGACGCGCGGATCGAGGCCGATCCCCTGGATGCGGTGCTGAAGGCGGCGGAGGGGGCGCTTTGCTTCGGCGTCACCATGCTGACCGGTCGTCCCCTGGGCGACGCGCTGGCCATGCTGCGAGCGGTGAAGCGGGCCAATCCCGCCCTGACCACCGTCGCCGGCGGCTGGCATCCGTCGCTGTTCCCGGTGGAGACGCTGGACGAACCCAGCATCGACATCACCGTGGCGGGGCAGGGTGAGCGCACCTTCGCGGAAATCATGGACCGTCTGGCCGACGGCGCCGGTGTCGACGGCATCGCCGGCGTGACCTTTCGCGGCGCCGCCGGCCAGGCGGTGCGCAACCCGGCGCGCCGGCTGGAGGGCCTGGACGTCTTCGCCCCGCCCAACTTCGAGCTGATCCCGGTGGAACGGTATTTCGAGTTCAAGGGCCGGCGGCAGCTGGACTATATCGGTTCCATAGGCTGCAATTTCCGGTGCGCTTTCTGCGCCGACCCCTTCGTCTACGGCCGCGACTGGAAGGCGACGTCCGCCAGCCGCCTGGGAGCGGAGATCGAGGCGCTGTGGCGCCGCTACCGGTTCACCGACCTGAACTTCCAGGACGAGACCTACTTCACCCACCGCCAGCGGGTGGCCGACATCTGCGAGGAATTCCTGCGCCGGGGTCTGGATTTCACCTGGGCCGGCACCATGCGCGCCGACCAGGGCGTGCGCCTGCCGGATGAGATTTGGCGCCTGTGCGTCCGTTCCGGTCTGCGTCGGGTGCTGGTGGGGGTGGAAACCGGCTCGCACGAGATGATGAGGCGCATCCGGAAGGACACGACCATCGATGCCATCCTGGAGACGGCGGCCAAGTGCCGGCAGCACGACCTCGCCGTCATCTTCTCCTTCATCGTCGGCTTCCCTGAGGAAACGGAGGAACAGGTCGAGGCGACGCTGGGCCTGATCAAGACCCTGCGGGCCATGAGCCCCAAGTTCGAAACCCCGCTGTTCTACTACAAGCCCTATCCCGGCTCCGCCCTGGCCGCCGCCGTGGCGGACCAGACGCCGCGGACGCTGGATGACTGGGCGACGTTCGACTATGTGGCGGGACCGGCCGGTACCTGGGTGCCGCCCCATCTCTACCGCCGGATCGAGCGTTTCAAGTTCTACAACAAGTACGCCGCCGGCCCGGGGACCACCGGTGAGAGCGCCAAGGGATGGGGTCCCGGCCGCCTGTTGCGCCGTGCGGCGCGCTGGCGCATCGACCATGACGTCTACGCCGCCCCGGTGGAGAAATTCCTGGTCCAGCATCTGCGCCCCGAACCCTCCCTATCCTGAAGCCTGCTCGGCGGCATTGATCGCGGAGGCGCTGGCCGCAGCCTCCTGAGGGCGGGGCTTGGGCCGTAGCGCCATTTCCCAGGCGCGTTCGAACCCCGCCGGCGACAGGGTGTTGCGGACGAAGGCGGCGCCCTTGACCGCCGCGTCGGCCCACAGGTCGGCATAGGCTTCCGGCCGGGTCAGATAGGGGTCCCATTGATCCTCCGGCACCGTCAGGGGATATCCCGGCGCGCGCAGCCCTTCCATGGCGGCGCGGTTGCCCAGCACGGGGCAGCCCCAGGCCCAGGCCTCGGCCACCTTGGTCTTGATGCCGCCGGCCACCAGTGCCGGGACCAGCGCGATGCTTCCCGGCCGGTAGACCTGGCCCAGGTCGTCGGCATAGCCGTGCCAGTGCACGCCCCGCACCTGCGCCAGGGGGCGGGTCTGGCGCCCGTGGATATGAAGCGGCGTGGCGGGGGTGAGCCGCCGCCACCGCTCCAGCAGGAAATCAATGGCCGTGCGGTTCTGCAGCTGGCGGTCGCTGCCGATGAAGACGAAACGCAGGGGGGGCCCGAACCCCTGGGGGTCGGGCACCACGGCGTGCGCCCAAGGCTGCGCCTGCAAGGGCACGCCGGGGGGGATGGAGCGCACCACCGGTGGGGCGCCCGTCGACCGTCCGTCCGCTGGCAACCGCTGGCACAGCATCCGCCGCTCCACCGGTGACAGCAGCACCGTGGCGCTGGAGGCCAGCATGACCTCCCGCTCCGCCGCCGGCAGGGTTCTGGCCTCATAGGCCGTCACCAGGCGGGACAGCGGTCCTTCCGCCAGGCGCCGGGCCCAGCGGGGAAAGTGCGTGCCGACGTGGCCGGTCAGCAACGGCATGCGGTGATGGCGCAGATAGGTCATGCGCCGCGACATCAGGTCATCGAAGTCGGTGACGATGTGCAGGTCGGGCAGGGCGCGGCGCAGGGCGCGCAGCAGCGTCTGGCAGCGCACCGTGTCGAGGTAGACGGCATCGAACCCGCCCTGCACGATGCGCGCCGCCACCCGCTTCACCTCACGCGGCCCGGCATACAGCAGGCATTGCAGCGGCAGGGGCCGCCCGGCCGCCAGGCCAGCCAGCCAGGTGCCGGCGGCGCCGGCACGGTCCGCCGCCCCGGCTTGCAGCACGGACCGCAGGGGCAGCACCTCCACCGTATGCCGGCGGCGCAGGGCGGCCAGGATATGGCCCATGATGGGGGTGCGGCCGTTACGCTGCGCCAGGTCGCGGGTGGTCACGAAGGCGATGCGCAAGCCGGGTTCTAGGTGGGTGTGCATGGGTCTACCTGAGGCGGGTGCGTCGCATGCACCTTTTCCCAGGACGGATGGCGGGCGCCGTCTATTCCCCGGCGCGCGGCAAATGATTCATGGCGCAGCAGATCGCCAGCGGGATCCACAGCCCCGCGTCGACGAAGGTGTCCTGGTTCAGGAAGCTGAAGCCCAGGGAGGCGGCGCTGGCCAGGCGGAAATAGCCGTGGAAGGCGTCATGGGGCGGGCCCCGGAACAGCTGGCGCCAGAAGAAGACGATGAACAGGGCGAAGCCGATCACCCCGGTTTCCGACAGCAGCCGCAGGAACAGATTCTTGGCGTTGCCCTTTTCCGGGGAGTTGGGGTCCAGCCAGCCGATGCCCTCCTTGGCGCCCTGGGTGAACAGCTGGGTGCTGAAGGCCCAGTCGGGCGCGTACTCGCCGAAATAGCGGTAGTTGTTGCCCAGCGACACGCCGAAGGCCGGGTGGTCCAGCCAGGTCAGGCCGGCGGCCTCCGCCGCGGCGAAGCGGCCGGCCAGGGCCAGGGCGTCCGTCACCCCGGTGGCGAGATCGCCGCCCGCGATCGTGTCGAGGTCGGCCGATTGGGTCAGATAGGCGACGGGCCCCATGACATAGGTGGCGCCGGCCCCGGCGCCCAGGCCGCTCATGGCGACCACGGCGCCCCCGCCCGCCACCAGCACACCCAGGAAGGTCGCCGCCGCCCGTATGCGGCCGCGCACGGCCGCCAGGAAGACGCTGAGCCCCAACATGGCGATGATGCAGGCGAGGCCGAAGCGGGAACCGGAGAACAGCAGGCCGCCGATGGCGACGGCGAAACCGCCCGCCAGGCGCGGGCCGTGGCCGGGCAGGGCCGGCAGCCCCACCCCCTCCTGCCGGGCCATGGCGCGGGCGATCAGGGCGGGGATCAGCAGCACGATGATTTGTGTCGCCAACCATGACGGTTCGAACGTCATGCCCTGGGCGCGACTGACCAGGCCGTCATACCGCACCGCGATCAGGTCGGTGACGGCCTGGACCACGCGCAGCAGCTCTCCGCGCTGCGCCATCGCCACCACCTGCACCCCGGCGAGGGCGATGGACGCGCCCATGCCGATGAACAGGGTGCGGAGGGTCATGCGGATGTCGGCGGCCGTGCGGATGTGCAGCCGGGCCGTGACATAGAAGGCCAGGCCCACCCCCCAGGTCAGCAGCGCGCGGATGAAACTCTCCAGGGGGGTCTGGCCCTTGAAGGCATCCGGCGGCTGGACCATCACCACGCCCAGGCCGCTGATGACGATGTAAAGCGTGAACAGGCCGAGCGCGGCGAAGCCGTCGGCGGCAAGGCGCGGCCGCTGGCCCAGCACCAGCAGGCGGTAGGCGGCCAGGATCAGCAGCAAGGCGGCCGGCACGATGGCCAGGGGCCGGGCCAGCGTGCCGTTGCCGAAAGGCAGCAGCGGCGAGGCCGAGACCGGCACGCACAGCAGCAGCGCTTGCCACAGCCATCGTTCGGCGCGGGCGAGGGGGGCGGCCGTCGTCATGGCGCCACCAAGGCGGGCCGCCCCGCCGTCAGGGGCCGCAGCCGCAGCAGATGGATCAGGCCCACCCCGGCCCGAAGCGCGCCGGCCGCCGCGGAGGCGACGCAGGCGCCGGTGAGGCCGAAGCGCCAGGTGAGCCAACTGCCCAGGGTCAGGCCGAACAGGGCCGGGTACAACTGCATGCGGAAGACGGCGCCGCTGGCGCGATATCCCCGCAGCGTGGCGCTGAACAGGGTGGCGGCCAGGTAGCAGGCGTAGGCGAACGCCAGCAGGCGCAGTTCCGCCGCATGGGCGGCATAGGCGCTGTCGTGGCCGTAGAACAGGCGCGCGGCCCACCCGGGCGCCGCCAGAATGGCCAGGAACAGGGGGCCCACCAGGCCGGCCGCCATCAGCCCGCGCCGCCTCACCAGGTGCAGCAGGCCGGGGAAGCTCAACCGGTCGCGGGCACGCGCGACTTCCGGCACCAGGATGTTCTCCATCCCGAAGATGACCGGGCTGGCCACGGCCACGACGTTGGCCAGCGCCACCAGGGCGGCGGCGCCGGCCGCGTCGTCCCGCCATGCCAGCAGCCACAGGAACCATTGGGTGGACAGTGCCGCCAGCAGGTTGGCGCCCAGCACCGGCGCGCCCAGGCGCCAATGGGCCAATATTTCCGACCGCAGGCCCGGAAGGGCGGTGCGCCAGGCCGGCCCCAGGCGCGCCGCCATGGGAAGGGCCGCCAGGGCCGAGGCCGCGGCGATGGCCAGGAAGACGCCGGCGATGTCCAGATGGGCGCGCAAGGCCCATACCGCCGCCAGCGGTCCCAGATACCGCAGGGCGTCCAGCGCGATCAGCGGCGCGTGCCGGCTGTCGGCCAGCAGGGCGCGCCGCACCACCTCCTGCATCTGCCAGCAGATCAGTGCCGCGGCGGCGGCGGGCAGCAGGTTCAGCTGGCCGACGCTGGCGGTGGCCCCGGCCAGCAGGGGCAGGAAGGCCAGGACGCACAGCGGCGTCAGCAGCAGGGCCACGGCCAGGGGCCTGCCGGACGGTGCCGTCTGCACCGACAGGGGGTAGGTGATCAGCGCCTGGTGCAGGGTGTTCAGCACCAGGATGAAGGACAGCACGACGGAATAGGCGCCGTAGTCCGCGGCCGGCAAGGCGCGGGCGAGCGTCACGTTCAGCGCGAAGTTGCCGAAGCTGACCATGGCCTGATCGGCCAGCCCGCCGGCAAGTCCCAGCCCCGTCCTTTTCACTGCCGCACCCATCGCGATGGCCTTCGAAGCGGGGGCAGGGTGGTCCCGGCGAGGGGTCGCTGGAAAGCACTATATTTTTCCGGAATTGGGGAATATCGGCCCGCCGCCGTCCGTCGTTCTGCCAGGTCTTGGGTGATTGGGGGCGATGACAGTGGGCGTGGATACTCCAGATTTGGCGTGGGCCGGCCGCGCCGTTCCCCAACCCGCATTCGAGGGGGCCGCATTCGAGGGGGCCGGCTTCGAGGCGCCGGCATCCGACACCGCCTGGGTGGCGCGTGACGGGGATGGCGTCGGCCTGTTCCTGCGCCGCCTGCGCCGCCATGGCGTCCTGGCCGCGTTCCTGCTGTTCACCAGCGTCGCAACCTCCATCGCGCTCGCCTTCCTACTGCCCTCCTACTGGCGGGTGGAGGTGCTGGTGATGCCGGTGTCCAAGAGTGGCGCCGGCTTCGGGAACCTGGACCTGGGCAGCGCGTCGGGCATGCTCGGCGGGCTGGGTGGATTGGGCGGGGTGGCCGGCCTGCTGGGCAAGTCCTCGTCCAACGAGGATGAGGCGATGGCCGTCCTCGGCTCGCGCGAGCTGTTCGACACCTACGCCACGCAGCAGAACCTGCTGCCCGTCCTGTTCGCCAGCAAGTGGGATGCGGGGGCGAAGCGATGGATGGTGCCGGCGGATGAGGTGCCGACCCTGCGGCGCGGCTTCAAGCTGTTCAACCGCAGCATCCGGGACATCACCCTGGATCGGCGCAGCGGCATCGTCACCCTGGCCATCACCTGGAAGGATCGGGAACTGGCGGTGCGCTGGGCGCGCGACCTGGTCGCGCTGACCAACGCCCAGCTGCGCGATCGCGCGCTGGCCGACGCCAACCGCAACCTCGCCTATCTGCGCTCCGCCATGGCCAGCGCCCAGAAGGAGGGCAACAGCAACGCGCTGAACGCCGCCCTGGTCAGCGCGTATGAGCGCACGTTGCAGAACTATATGTACGCCACCGGCCAGACGGAATTCGCCTTCCGCATCATCGACCCGCCCACCGTGCCCGACGCGCGGGAGCGGGTATGGCCCAACCGGCCCCTGTTCCTGGCGCTGGGCGTCATCCTGGGCGCCCTGCTGGCCGCCGCCGCCGTCCATCTGCGCGGGCGCGCGGTGGAAAGCCGCTGATCATCATGCGCGCGTCCAAGATCGCCATTCTGGTTCCCAGCCACAACGGTGGCACCCTGCTGGCCGAGACGGTGGCGTCGGCCGCCGAGGCGGGGCTGCCCCCCGGCAGCTACGAAATCGTGGTGTGCGACAACGCCTCCACCGACGGCAGTGCTGACGCCTTGCCGGGCCGGGATGTCCAGGGGGCCGTGGTCACCGTCCACCGCAATGCCCGGAATCTGGGACGGGTCGCCAATTGGAACCGCGCCATCGAGACGGCGGAGGCGATGGGTTTCGGCTTCGCCCTGTTCCTGATGGTGGGCGACCTGGTGCGCGGCACCGGCCTGATCGATTTGCGCGACCGCATGGTGGGGGCTGGCGCCTGCCTGGGCATCGCCAGCTATGAGATCGTGGATGAGGCCCTGCGGCCCCGGCGTGTGGCCCGGCGCATCCTGTGGCGGGGGGCGGGTGGCCTGTCCGCGCGGGACTTCCTGGCCCAGTCGCTGGCCACCGGCGCCATGCTCCATGGTCCCCTGGGCGCCAACCTTTACCGGCTGGGCGGCGTCGCGCGCCTCCGTTTCGACCCCACGGACGAAAGCCATACCGACCAGCTGGCCACGGCTGTCTTCACCTGCGCGGCCGGGGGCGGTGTCGTCTATCTGGACCGGCCCATCTCGCGCTGGCGGGCACGGCCCGGCCGCTTCCACAGCGGCATGGAACCGCAGGGGCGGCTGGCCAGCGACGTTCGGGTCATCGAACAGGCCTGTCTGGTCGCCGGCGTGGCGGCCGACCATCCCAAGATCCGCGCCAGCACGCTGCTGCGCGCCGCTTGGCTGACCCGGGGCGACCTGCGGGCGGCCTGGGTCTGGTCCGGCGCCCTGGTGCCGGCGTCCCCCTCCTGGACCTGGTTATTCCGCCTGCTGCTCCGGCAGGCGTTCCACAAGACACCCTGGCTCGTGAAGGCCTGAAGCGATGATGAAAAGGAATGGGGCGACGATGATGTCTGGCCGCATATGGGCGCGTCGCGCGCTGCTGGTGGCGGCGCTGGCGTCGGGCGCGACGCCGGGCCTGGCGCAAGCGCAGGCCCTGTCGCAGCTGCTGGGCGGCGGCAACGGCAACGACCTGACGGGCGACCTGCTGCGCACGGTGCAACAGCGCCTGACCGGCCAGTCCACCGTGCCAGCACTGCAGCCGGATACGCAGGTGCAGAACCCACCCGGCTATGGCCCCCAGGCGCAGGCTGCCCAGGCCTACGGCCCGCCCTCGTCCATCGAAAGGCTGATGAGCGCCCGGGCCGGCCAGCCCATCCGCCAGTATGGCTATGAGGTTTTCGGCCGGGGCGGCCCCGTGATGGTGCGGCAGAGCGGGGCCTTGCAGGATGGTTATGTCCTGGGCGAGGGCGATGAGATCGTGCTGACCCTGCGCGGGCAGCAGAACGCTAGCTACCGCACGCGGGTGGATCGGGATGGCCGGGTGGTGTTCCCGGGCTTGCCGCCCATCGCCGGCGCCGGCCGCTCCTTCGGCGTCTTCCGCGAGGATATGGAGGATGCCGCGGGTCGCGCCCTGACCGGGACGGAAGTGCTGGTCTCCGTCGGCGCCGTGCGCCAGATCGCCGTGCGGGTGACGGGGGAGGTCAACGCCCCCGGCCTGTTCAACCTGTCCGGCCTGGGCACGGCCATGGACGCGCTGAGCCTGGCGGGTGGCGTCAAGAACACAGGGTCGCTGCGCGATGTGCAGGTGGTGCGCGGCGGCCGCAGCTTCCGCCTGGATCTCTACAGCCTGTTGATGGGCGACGCCTCCGGCCACGATATTCCCCTGGCGGAGGGCGACCGCATCGTCGTGCCCCTGCAGACCAGCGCCGTGGCCGTCGTCGGCCAGGTGAAGCGCCCGGCCATCTATGAGTTGCCGGCCGGCCAGGCCATGGCCCCCCTGTCCACCCTGATGGCCATGGCCGGCGGGACGGAGGTGCGGGGCAGCTACCGCTATTCCATCCTGCGCACGCGGGAGGATGGCCGGCGCGAGATGGTGCAGGTGGGTGCTGGCGGCAGCGCCACGGTCCGCGACGGCGACGTGGTGTTCGTGGCGCCCACCGCCGATGTTTCCCTGGCCAAGGTGGAACTGCGCGGCGCCACCACGCTGAACGGCGCCTATCCCCTGGAAACGGTGCGCAGCCTGCGCGGCCTGCTGGCGTCCAGCGACATGTTCGCGCCCACGGCGGGCCGGCCCTTGCCCTATCTGTTGGCCGACGCCGTCATCCGCCTGGACCCGGCGACGCTGCAGCGCGTGGTCATCCCGTTCTCGGCTTCCGATGTCCTGGAGGGCAAGGCCGACGTCGCCCTGCAATCCAACGACATCGTCTACATCACCAATCTGGCGGAGATGCGCTACATCGCCCGTAAGGCGGGCGATCTGCAGCGGACGCCGGCACGCAAGGTGAGCGACCATTTCGACCCGGTGGCGCCGCCGCCGGTGCCCGATGCCACCGCCGCGGCGCTTCAGGCCCAGGCGGCCGCCTTGCCGCCGGGCATGGCGGCCGACCCCCGCCTGGCGCAGCTGGCGGCCCTCCAGGGCATGCAGATGCCCGCTGGCCAGGGCGCCGCCGCGACGGGCCAGGGCGCGTCGCTTGCCGCCGCGAACCCCGCCTATGCCGCTTTCGCCGCTGGGCAGCTGGGGCAGCAGCCCCAGGCATCCCAGGACCAGGGCCCGCCCAAGCCGGAGGAGGAGCGGCTGAACCCCGGCATCGTCGCGCCGCCCGACCTTGTCACCAGCCAGGACGGCACCACCACCCGGGCGGACGACGACCAGGACCAGACCACCAGCCTTCCGGCCGGCGCCGGCGCCCTCGGCGCCAGCCAGCTGGGCGCCAGCCAAGCCCTGGCCCAGCATCCCCGGCGGCCGCCCTTGCGCCTTTTCGTGGGCCTGGACGACGATACCCGCCGCCTGCTGGTCGGCACGCTGGTGAATTACCATGTCACCGTGGTGGGCGAGGTCAACAGTCCCGGCGATTTCCTGGTCATGCCCGGCGCCACGCTGGACAAGGTGGTGCAGGCGGCGGGCGGCCTGACGCCCAAGGTGGACCTGCACGCCTTCGAGGTGACGTCGGCCGACATCGACAACGCCTCCGGCCTGTCGCGCACCGTGCGGCAAAGCTACGGCCTGCCGGTGGCGCAGTTCGCGCAGGTGGCGCTGAAGCCGTTCGACCGTGTGCGCTTCAACCCCGTCTTCTCCGACCGTGACACCGGAGACGTCACCCTGGCGGGCGAGGTCAAATTCCCGGGCGGGTATGAAATCCTGCGCGGGGAGCATCTGTCGTCCCTGCTGGCGCGGGCCGGCGGCTTCACCGACGCGGCCTATCCGGCCGGCGTGGTCTTCCTGCGCCAGTCGGTGGCCGAAGCCCAGCGCGACACCCTGCAGAAAGAGGCCGACGCGCTGGAACGCCAGATCGTTGCCGTCGTCGGCAACGCCAGCGGCAAGGTGCAGGTCACCGATGGGGAGATCGCCTACGTCACCCAGATGATCAGCCGCCTGCGTCAGGGCGCCGGTCCGGCCAGCGGCCGGGTCGCCGTGCATGTGAACCCGCGTGAGATCGCCGCCCATCCGGAACTGGACATCGTCATGGAACCGGGCGACCAGCTGGTCGTGCCGCGCCAGCCCAGCGCCGTGGTGGTCTCGGGGGAGGTCATGGCCCCGGGCGGCATCCAGTTCCGCGGCGACCGCGGCGTGGACGACTATATCGCCATGGCCGGCGGCATGACGGAAATCGCGGACGATGACCATGTCTTCGTGATCCAGCCCGACGGTTCCGCCGTGCAGGTGAATGGCGGGGGGTGGCTGTCCGCCGCGCCCAAGCTGGCGCCCGGCTCCGTCATCGTCGTGCCGCGCAAACTGCGCCACTTCACCTGGGATTCCATCCTGATGGACATCATCCAGGTCACCAGCCAGCTGGCCATCACCGGCGCTTCGCTGGCGGTGATCTCCAAGTAACGCCTCCCCCTGGGGAATAAAGGGCTCCCGGTTTCCGTCCTTGGTTCAGAGGGACGGGCGGGGGCCTGTTCCCGGTCTTTCTCCGCGATGGGATGGCGGATGCCTCGCATACTAGTCGGCAGTGTCTATTTCCTGCGCCTGGACCCGGCGCGCTGGGCGGAACATCAGCCGTTCCCACCGCTGGGCACCCTGTATGCCGCCGGCACGCTTCAGGCGGCGGGGCATGAGGTGCATTTCTTCGACGCCATGATCGCCGACACGGCGGCGGACTGGCGCGCGCGGGTGGCGGAGGTGCGGCCGGACATCGCCGTCCTCTACGACGACAATTTCAATTACCTGTCGAAGATGTGCCTGTCGTCCATGCGGCAGGCGGCGCTGGAGATGATCGCCGCGGCCAGGGCCAAGGGCGCCCGCGTCGCCATCTGCAGCGCCGACGCTGCCGACCACCCGGACCTGTACCTCGACGCTGGCGCCGGCGCCGTGATCGTGGGCGAGGGGGAGGCGACCCTGGCCGAACTGGCGGCCGCCTGGCGCGCCGGCACGGATGACCTGTCGGCCGTCAAGGGGCTGGCCTGGCGCCAGGGGGCGGAGACCGTGCGCAATCCCCGGCGCGAGGTGCTGCGCGACCTGGACGCGTTGCCGCCACCGGCCTGGGACCTGGTGGACATGGCGACCTACCGTCAGGTCTGGCGGCGGCACCACGGCTTCTTCGCGCTCAACCTCGTCACCTCGCGGGGCTGCCCCTATTCCTGCAATTGGTGCGCGAAGCCCATCTGGGGCCAGGGCTACGCCGTTCGCGGCGCCCGCGCGGTGGCGGAGGAACTGGCTCGCCTGGTGTGCTTGGCGGCGCCCGACTACATCTGGTTCATGGACGACATCATGGGGCTGAAGCCCCGCTGGTGGGGGGAGTTCGCCGCCGCCATCGATGACCTGGGCGTCAAGGTGCCGTTCAAATGCCTCAGCCGCGCCGATCTGGTGCTGCGGGAGGGCGCGGTGGAGGACCTGAAGCGCGCCGGCTGCGACATCGTCTGGCTGGGGGCGGAATCCGGCAGCCAGAAGATCCTGGACGCCATGGACAAGGATCTCTCGACCGGGGAAATCGCGGAAGCGACCGCCAGGCTCAAGGCCGCCGGCATCCGTGTCGGCCATTTCCTGCAATTCGGCTATCCCGGCGAAGGCATGGCGGAGATCGGCCAGACCCTGGCCATGCTGCGCGCCACCCAGCCGGATGAGATGGGCATCTCCGTCTCCTACCCGTTGCCGGGGACGGTGTTCCACGACCGGGTGCGAAGCCAGCTGCGGGACAAGCGGCATTGGGATGTGTCGTCCGACATGGCCATGCTGTACCGGGGCCCGTACGTCACCGCCTTTTACCGCCACCTGCACGCTTATGTGCACCGTGACTTCCGCCTGCGCCGGACGGTGGCGCAGTTGCGTGACGCCTTGGCCGGCAGGGCGAAGGGGGGTGGGCATCTGCGGGCGCTGGCTTTCGTCGCCTATTGCGGCGTCGCCATTCCCCTGTCCTGGGCGCGGCTGCAGCTGCTGCGCCTGATGCCGCATCCGGCAACCGCGCGCAGGACGGCATCGTGACCGATATCCTGCTGACCCATGGCTATTTCCTGATGGCGGATCCGGCGGAGCGGGCGGTGATGAAGCCCTATCCGCCCCTGGGCCTGCTCTATATCTCCTCCCACCTCAAGGCCCAGGGCTTCGCGGTGGAGGTGATGGACAGCACCTTCCTGGATATGGCCACGGCCATCGCGACCATCACCGAGAAGCGGCCGCCGGTGGTCGGCCTCTACGTGAACCTCATGACCCGGGGGAACGCCCTGCGCCTGGCGGCGGCCGCCCAGGCGGCGGGCGCCATTGTCATCTTCGGTGGGCCGGAGCCGGCCAACTATGCCGAGGAATACCTGGCGCGCGGCGGCGACATCGTCGTGTCGGGCGAGGGGGAGCTGACCCTGGCCGAGCTGATCCCCCATCTGGCCCGCCATGGCCTGGCGGAGTTGGACCAGATCCACGGCATCGCCTACCGGGGCGAGGATGGCGGCGTGCGCCGCACGCCGGCCCGCAAGCAGATCGCCGACCTGGACGCCCAGCCTTTCCCCGACCGGGGCGCCATCGACCTGGAACGCTATCTCCAGACGTGGAAGACGCATCACGGTGTGCGCTCCGTCTCGCTCATCGTCGCGCGGGGCTGCCCCTATACCTGCACCTGGTGCAGCCATTCCGTCTTCGGCCACAGCCACCGCCGGCGCTCGCCCCAGAACGTGGCCGATGAGATCGAGCTGATCCGCGACACCTACGCGCCGGACCAGCTGTGGTTCGCCGACGACGTGTTCACCATCAACCAGAAGTGGCTGGAACAGTTCGCGGTCGAAATGAAGCGCCGGGGCCTGCGCTATCCGTTCGAGACCATCACCCGTGAAGACCGCTTGAACGAGCGGGTGGCCGACCGGCTGGCCGAACTGGGCTGCTACCGCATCTGGATCGGGGCGGAGAGCGGCTCGCAGCGTATCCTGGATGCCATGCAGCGGCGCACCAACGCCCTGCGCATGCGGGAGATGATCGCCCTGGTGCAGAGCCGGGGCATCCGCGCCGGCACCTTCATCATGCTGGGCTATGATGGCGAGACGTGGGAGGACATTGACGAGACGGCGCGCCACCTGCGCCTGTCCGCCCCTGACGACGTGCTGACCACCATCAGCTATCCCATCAAGGGCACGCCCTACTACGACACGGTGGCGGATCGTATCGCCGGTGGCGGCGCCTGGCATGAAAGCAGCGACCGCGCCCTGACCGTGGTGGGCCGCAAGTCCCGCCGCTTCTATCGCCACGCCCAGCACTGGCTGGCGGCGGAAAGCCGCCTGGGGCGGCTGGAGGCGGCCCCCCGCCGCGACCTGTTGCGCCAGGCCAAGGCGCGCGCGTCGTCCGCCTTGAGCCGTCTGGCCATGTACGCCACCCGGCATGAGGTGGAACATGGTTGAGGCCCTTCCGCGGGCGGCTGCCTTCGACAGCTTCGCCGAGGATTACGACGCGGGCTTCGCCCACAGCGTTCCCGGTCGCTGGCTCCGCCACGCCGTATGGCATCGGGTCGGCGCGCATGTCCGGCCGGGCATGCGCGCCCTGGACATCGGCTGCGGCACGGGGGAGGACGCGCTGTGGCTGGCCCACGCCGGCGCCCGGGTGACGGCGGCGGACGGCTCCCCCGCCATGGTGCGGGTGACGGCGGACAAGGCCGCGCGCCTTGGCATGAGCGATCGCGTGACCACGCGGATCCTGGACCTGAACGCGCCCGGCGACCTGGGGGGCCCCCATGACGTGGTCCTGTCCAATTTCGGCGCGCTGAACTGCGCGATGGATCTGGCGCCCCTGGCCCAGGCCCTGAGTCGCGCGGTGGCGCCGGGCGGCGTTGTGGCCCTGGTGGTCATGGGCCGTTTCTGCGCGTGGGAGACGCTGTGGTACGGCGCGCGGCGCCACCGCACGGCCATGCGCCGCTGGTCCGGCCGCTCCACCGCCGACATCGGCGGCACCACCATTCCCATCCGCTACTGGACGCCGGGTGACATCGCCCGGGCTTTCGCCCCGTCGTTCCAGGTGCTGTCCGTCCACCCGGTGGGCCTGTTCCTGCCGCCGTCCGACCTGTTCGCGCGCCTGGAGCGCCAGCCCCGCCGCCTGACCCGCCTGATGCGGTGGGAGATGCGGGCCGCCCGCTGGGGCCGCCTGGCGCGCGCCCTGGCCCATGGGGCGGACCATCATTTGACCGTGCTGCGGCATGTTTAAGGGAAACGCCGGCCCATGATCCTGTTCTACAACCCCGTCAGTTCCGCCTCCAAGAAGCCGGTCCTGCCCATGTCGCTGATGGCCGTGGGCGCCATGCTGGAAGGTCGGGAGGACTACCGCATCATCGACGGCAACCTGGTGCCCGATGGCCTGACGGCCCTGCGCCAGGCCATCGTCGAGACCCAGGCCGATATCCTGTGCGTGACGGTGATGCCCGGGCCGCAGCTGTCCAACGCGTCGCCCCTCTGCCGGGCGCTGAAGGCGGACTTCCCGGAGCTCACCATCATCTGGGGCGGCTATTTCCCCACCCTGCACGGCCAGATCGTGATGCAGGAGCCGTATGTGGACTACGTCTTCCGCGGCCATTGCGAACTGGCCTTCGGCGACTTCGTGCGCAAGGTGCGGGCGGGGGAGGATGTGACCGGCCTGCCCGGCCTGGGCTGGCGCGACGCGGCGGGCACCGTCCACTTGAACCAGAAGCCGCCGGTGCCGGACATCAATAGCCTGCCGGACTTCCCCTATCACCGGGTGGACATGGACGCCTATGTGCGGTCGTCCTTCCTGGGTTCCCGCACCATCGCCCACCACGCCAGCTACGGTTGCCCCTTCCAGTGCAATTTCTGCGCGGTGGTGCACAAGGTGAACGGTCGCTATTCGGCCCAGACGGCGGAACGGACGGCCGCCGTGGTGGAGAAGCTGGTGCGGGAGCACGGCGCCACGGCGGTGGAATTCTACGACAGCAACTTCTTCGTCCATGAGGCCCGCTGCGCGGAGTTCGCGGAGCGCATCACCCCTCTGGACATCGGCTGGTGGGGCTTCGGCCGGGCCGACACCATGCTGAAGTTCAGCGACGCCACCTGGGCCAAGATGCGCAAGAGCGGGCTGAAGATGGTGTTCATGGGGGCGGAGTCCGGTGACATCGAGACCCTGAAGCGCATGAACAAGGGCGGCAAGCAGGATGGCAACGCCATCCTGGCGGTGGCCGAGAAGATGCGCCGCCACGACGTGGTGCCGGAGATGTCGTTCATCATCGGCAACCCTCCCGATCCTGAGAAGGACGCGGAGAACACCATCCAGTTCATACGGCTGCTGAAGAAGGTCAATCCGGCGACGGAGGTGGTGTTCTACATCTACAGCCCGGTGCCGGTGGAGGGCGCCATGCTGCAGGAGGCGCAGGCCGCGGGCTTTGAATATCCCAAGGACGTCGCCACCTGGACCGATGCCAAATGGGAGAAGTTCGCCCAGCACCTGTCGTCCGACCTGCCGTGGATGACCGACCGCATCCGCCGCAAGATCGGCAATTTCCAGCGTGTGCTGCACGCCGCCTACCCCACCATCACCGACACCCGCCTGACCCGCACCGGCCGCTTCGCCCTGCGCACCATGGCATCCTGGCGCTATAAGGCGCAGTTCTACGACTTCCCGGTGGAGCTGCGCCTGCTGGACAAGGTGTTCCCCTATCAGCGTCCCGAAATCCAGGGGTTCTGAGGCCGTGGCCGCTTTCGCCCTCACGCGCGCCTGGCGGGGCCGGCGCCTGTCCCGGGTGCCGGTGATCACCCTGATGCCGCACAGCCGCTGCAACTGCCGCTGCATCATGTGCGACATCTGGAAAGCCAACCGCGCCGGCACCAGCCTGGAACCGGCGGCGGTCGAGCGGCTGGTGGGTGATCTCCGGGCGCTGGGTGTGCGCTGGGTGGTGCTGTCGGGGGGCGAGGCGCTGCTGCACCCCAACCTGTGGGCGCTGTGCGCGGCGCTCAAGGAGCTGCCGTTGAAGATCACCCTGCTCAGCAGCGGCCTGCTGCTGGAGCGGCACGCCGCCGCCATCGTCACCTGGTGCGATGAGGTCATCGTCTCCCTGGACGGGCCCGAAGCCACGCATAATCGCATCCGGGGCATCAAGGACGCCTATGCCTCGTTGGCCGCCGGCGTCGACGCGCTGCGCCGACAGCGGGCGGACTACCCTGTGGCGGCCCGTTGCGTGGTCCAGCGGGGGAATTTCCAGGAGATGTCGGCCACCGTCGATTCTGCCAAGGCCCTGGGCCTGGACAGCATCTCCTTCCTTGGCGCCGACCTCGCCTCCACCGCCTTCAATCGGCCGCAGGCCTGGGAAGGGGAACGGATGGAAGAGGTGGGATTGGACCCCGCCGATTGCGACGCGCTGGACGCCATCCTCGATGCGCTGGCGGCCCGCCATGGCGGCGACTTCGCCAGCCGCTTCATCCAGGAAAGCCCCGCCCGCCTGCGCCGTATCAGCGCCCAGTACCGGGCGGCGCGCGGCGTTGCCGCCCCGCCATCGGTACGCTGCAACGCGCCCTGGGTTTCCGCCGTGGTCGAGGCCGACGGCACCGTGCGCCCATGCTTTTTCCATGAACCCATCGGCAACCTGCGCGACGCGACCTTGCCGGAGGTCCTGAACGGCCCGGTGGCGCGCGCCTTCCGCGCTGGTCTGGACATGGACACCAACCCCACGTGCCGGCGCTGCGTCTGCACCCTCAAGCTATGAGCTCCATCATGCCGCTTCTTCAGCCGGCCCCGCCGCCGCCGCCCGTCTCCGCGACCACCCGCCTGCTGTGGACGCCGTGGACGGTGGCCAAGCGCGCGGTGTTGCGCCGCCGCCTGGGCCGGGCGGTGTTCGAAAAGATCCGGGGCCGATCCTTCGTCGTCTGGCCGGGGGTGTTCAACCCCGTGGTCTTCCGCACCGGCCAATTCCTGGCGGAATTCATCGCCATCTCACCCCTGCTGGAACCGGCGGCGGAGGGGGCGACGGCGCTGGACATGGGCACCGGCTGTGGTGTCCTGGCCATCTTCGCGGCCCTGCGCGGCTATCGCGTGACGGCGGTGGATGTGGTGCCGGAGGCGGTATCCTGCGCCCGCGCCAACGCCATCCTGAACCGCGTGGCGGTGGATTTGCACCAGGGCGACCTGTTCGCCCCGGTGGCGGGCCGCGCCTTCGACGTGGTGCTGTTCTCCCTGCCCAAGTTCCGGGGCACCCCCACCACCACGTTCGAACAGTCGTGGCGCAGCCCGGATGTCATCGACCGGCTGGCGGCGGAACTGCCGGCCATGTTGAAGCCCGGCGGCAAGGCCTACTTCGTGCTGACCAGCCATGGCGACTGCGCCGGCATGCTGAACGGCCTGGCCCAATCCGGCCTGGTGGTGGAGCGGGTGCTGTGGCGGCATTTCGGGGTGGAGACGCTGGCGATCTATTCGGCGGCGTTGCCGAACCGGTCAAGCAGGGCCGTCGTTTCCACCTGAGGCCTGACGGCGGCCAGCAGGTCCGCCACCGGCAGGGCCAGGTGCTTGCGGGTGCCGCCCACGCGCAGCGCGCCGAAGCCGGGGGGCGCTTCCAGCCGGTCATCGACCAGCACCGGCCGGCCACCGCGGGCGACCAGCAGGAGGTCCGCCGGGGTCAGGGCGAAGAAGGCGTCCCACGGGTCCGATGCCGTCCGCCGGGCGATGACCAGATCATTGGGTGCCGTGTGCCGCCAGAAGCGGGCGGCGCGGAAGGTCAGGCAGGCGAACAGCTCGGCGTCGGCCACGCGGCCCCGGACCTGGCGCAGATGATCCCACAGGGTGCCGGGGGCGGACAGGGTGGCGTCGGTGCCGAACAGCAGCTGGGTCTGACGCAGGGCCGCCGCGGCATCGGTGGTGCGGCCGAACAGGAACAGGTTGCTGGCGGGGCACCACACCAGGGCGGCCAGGCGCTGGAAGTCGTTGCCCGCCAGGCTCACCCCATGCACGCCGGCGACCGGGCGGCGCAGCAGGTTCCCCTTAAGAAACGCCAAGGCGCGGTGGCGGCTGTCGGCGGTCACCCCCTCCGCCAGGTGCAGCACCGCCGGCCCCAGACCGGTCATCCAGCGCCAAGGCGGGGCCAGTTCGGGGGAGTGCAGATCCTGGTAGGGCGCCAGGACCTGGATGGGGCCCCGGCCGGCCGCGCCACCATGATCGGCCACGGCTGTCACGCCCCACAGCAGGTTCTTCAGCAGGCCGATCTGAACGCGTGCTGACGCCGGAACGGCCTCGATGCGGTCGACCAGCACCTTCTCCGCCTGGACGTCCCGGCTCCATTCCAGGAAGTCGTCGTAAGGCGGGGTGCCGGTGGGGGGATAGCAGTTGAAGGCCAAATGGTCGTGGGAGTTCACCAGGCCGGGGAAGGCGATGCAATCGCCCAGCCGCGCGCCGTACGTGGCGGCCATTTCCGCCAGGCCGGGGGGGGGCGCCGTGGGGCCCAGCCAGCATGGCGACATCAGGGGCTCCCGTGGGTGAGGCGGTACACCAGCAGGCCCAGGGACTCATGCGCCGCCAAGTCCAGATGGGCTAGATTGGTGGCCAGTGACAGCGGGGGCCCGGGCCCTTGCGCCGTCGTCAAATAGTCCGATGGCCAGGGGATCACCCGCCAGCCCACCCGGGACGCCGCCAGCATGGCCCGCGGCATGTGGTAGGCGGAAGCCACCAGCAGCCAGGTCCCGCCCGGGGCCGGCCGTGCCATTTCCTTGGATAGGACAAGGTTCTCCAGCGTGGTGCGCGACCGTGCCTCGTAGCTCACCCGGTTGTCGGCCAGCCCCAGGTCGTCCAAGATATGGCGGGCCACCACCGCTTCCGGCACGCCGGCCTTGCCCCACGCCGCCGAGCCGCCGCTGTAAACCAGGCGCGCCTCCGGATGGCGGCGGGCGAGGGAGGCCGCCGCCAGCAGGGTGCCGCCGTCCGGCCCCACGCCGGGGACGCCACGGCTTTGCAGCACTTCGCCGCTCAGTCCTTCGCCCAGCACCAGGATCCCGTCGATGGCGGCGGGCTCCACCGCGGGCCGTGTATACATGCCCTCTAGGGGCCGCAGCGCCCAGTCGCCCACCGGCAGGAGCAGCAGGACCAGCAGCGACAGGGCGCAGGTCGTCGCCGGCAGGGCCGCCGCCGGGTGACGGCGGACCGCCAGTCCGGCGGCGGCGACCGCCGCCCACGCCAGCAGGTGGCTGGGGGCCACCAAGGCCCAGCCGAGCTTGGAGACGATGAAGAGTTCCAGCGGCGTCACCATGGCATATCAACAATCAAGTATTTGAATTTACAGCGTATATTCTTAGAGTTCCGGCTTACCGCGTTGGAGCGCCCACCATGACGACCAGGACGATACCGGACTTGATGAGGGCGCCGCTGCGCCTGCTGCGCGGCCTGGGCCCCTGGCGCCGTTCCCCCCGGCGCTTCCAGCCGTTCAGCTATACGGCGCCCGACCGCTATCCTTGGCTGTTCAGCGTCGTGCGTGACCGGCTGGGTGATGGGCCGGACCGGCGCCTGCTGTCCTTCGGCTGCTCCGTGGGGGAGGAGGTTGCCAGCCTGCGCCGCCTGTTCCCCGAGGCGCGGCTGAAGGGCATCGACATCGATCCGCGCAACATCGCTGTGGCCCGCCGCCGCGCCCGTGTCTTGGGGCTGGCCGGCGTCGACTTCGCCGTGGGCGACAGCACCGCCGGGGAACCGGATGGCGCGTATGACGCCATCCTCTGCCTGGCCGTGCTGTGCAACGGCCGGCTGACGGTCGATGGCGCCCAGCGCTGCGACCCCATCCTGCACTTCGCGACATTCGAAGCCATGGTGGCGGACTTCGCCCGCTGCCTGAAGCCGGGCGGCCTGCTGTGCCTGGTCACCACCAACTTCCGCTTCCGCGACACCAGGGTGGCGGCGGGTTTCGACGTGGCGCTGACCATTCCGTCCGACCGGTTGGCGCCCGACGTGGTCTTCGGGCCCGACAACCGCCTGATGCCGGGCGAGCGCTACACCGAGGTGGTCTTCGTCAAGCGCTGAGCTAGAACACATACTGGACCAGCAGGCCTATGGTCTGGACCGTATAGTTCTCCGGAATGACGCCCAGGTAGGTGTTGTTGTTGACCGCGCCGGCCGTCAGGCCGGTGTAGTGGAAATCCACCACCCGCTCGTAATTGAAGCGATAGTACAGGCGATAGGACAGCTCCTCCGACATCTGCCAGCGCACGTCCGTCTGTAGCGCGTGACTGTCATAGGTGATCGCGGGGAAGCTGTTCCCGGCCTGCGCCGCGCTGAGGGTGTTGAAAAAGGCGCCGGTGCTGGTGAAGGCGTAGTCGATGGCCGTGCTGGCGCGGGTGAAGGTGTAGTCCGCGTTCAGCGAGACGGCACCCCAGCTGTGATGGGCGTTCAGGCCCAGCGTGTAGTTGTCCGACCCCACCGTTTCCGTCCAGCCATTGGCCAGGGGATAGCCAGCACCGCCGGCGGTGGTGCTGGTGCCGGAACCGGTGGCGTTGATGTTGGCCACGCCCCTGTCCTGGTTCTGATAGGTGAAATAGCCGGTGAGCGTGGTCGCCGCCGACAGCTGGTGGGTGTAGGCGGTGGTGAGGTCGAAGGCGTGGGTGGAGCGCAGGCCGTAGGCGGCGTCGTAATCGTCCACCTTGAGGCTGCCGGTCAGTTGCAGGTCGCTGCGCGGTGACAGGATGTAGTTGGCCTGGCCGCGCAGCGCATGTTCCGTCCGGTTGGCGACGTCGAATTTCCGCAGGTCGGCCAGCGCGAAGGCCGGGTCACCCGCCGGCGTCGCCGGGATGTAGCCGGGCAGGGCGGACGAATAGTAGGGCGTATACGGATTGGACTGGTAGTCGCTGCCGATGCGGCGCGCCACCTCGTACGACAGGCGGGCGGTGCCCCATTCATACCCCGTGGTGCTCAGTTGCACCCGGCCAATGTTGTCGTGGGCGTCCGCGATCTCACGCACCGTGTGGTCGATGGTGTCGTTCTCGTACGACAGGTCCAGCTTCCAATGGGTGTCCAGGCGATAGGCCGCCTTGGCCGTCACCTGCAGATTGTTGTTGGCGAACGGCATGTTGCGGATCTGGACCAGGCTGCCCGGGGTGTTCGCCCGATAGATGCCGCTGAGGCTGGGGATGAAGTGCGCCAGCCCGCCGTCGATGGCGATATAGCCGTATTGTCCCGTCTGCGGGTTGTAGGCGACATAGTTGGTGTGGTTGGCCTCGTCCCGGTCACGCACTTCCACCGTCAGGCCCAGGTCGGGGCTGACGGCGTAATGGTACTGCGCCACCGCGTTCAGGATGTTGATGGCGGCGTTGGCGCTGGGCTGGCTCAGGGCGGCCGTGCTGTTCCACTGGTTCAGGTTGATGGTGTTGGCGCCGCTGGTGATCAGGCCGCCGCCGGTGGTGGGGGCCTGCAGCTCGTCATCCTGCCGCATCAGGCTGTAGGACAGGCTGGCGGTGAAGCGCGAGGCCGGCGACAGCTGCACCGCCAGGTCGCCCTTCACGGTGTGATAGTCGTTGTTGGGCGCCAGGCTCAGCCGGCCCGTCTGGGGGATATAGGCGCCGGGCGTGGTGTTGGACGTGAGCCCCGGATTCTGCCAGGTCAGGTCCAGGATGTCGTTGCGGAAGAACGATCCGGCATAGGCCAGGTTGGCCTGGAAGTTCTGTTCCTTGTAGCGGACGCCGCCGCTGACATCGACGGTCTGGTAGTGGATGGGCTGGATCAGCTGGGTGGCGCCGTTCTGGAACGGATAGCCGAAGGTGGCGCTGATGGGCTGGGTGCCGTCGCGCCGCTCGTCGGAGATCTTGAGGAACAGCTCGGTATGTTCATCCGCCGTGTAGGTCAGCGAACTGCCGGCCTTTTCCCGCAGGATGCGCAGCGTGCTGGGCCCCACCGCCGCCGCCACGGCGTTCACCTGCGCCGGTGTGGATCCGCCGGGCGTCAGGCCGCCGCGCAAGGTGAGGGTGCCGGTGCCGGCGCCATCCCACAGTGACTTGGCGGTGGTGGAGTAGGTGTGCGGAATGCTGTCGAAATAGGCCTGCAGGTCGTAGACGCCGTAGCGCCCCACATCCACCTGGTAATACTGGTCGGTGCGCCCGACGTTCTGCCCGAAGGCGGAGACGTGCAGGGCGGTCTTGCGGTTCTCCGCCTGGAAGCCCAGGCTGGTGACGGTGAAGCCGTTCTTCCAGTCGCCGTATTCGTTCAGCGCGGCCGAGCGGCTGTCCTGGCCGAAGGTGCCCATGATGCCGCCCTCGAACCAGCCCTGGGTCCACCAGTCGGGATCGCCCTGGCTCTGCTTCATGTCCGGGGTGCGGAAAGGCACCGGGTACATCAGGCCCGTGGGCGTCCGTGTCACGTCGTCGATGATGGACAGGCCATCGTCGTCCCGCGCCCGATTCATCACCTGGGCCGTGGGGTTCAGGACGTTGCCGGGGCCGCCATAGCCGGTGGTGCCGCTGTCGGCGCGGGCCGCCGTCACCGCGACGGGGGCGGTGGCCATTTCGACGATGGCGGCCGCGACCAGGTACCGCGTGGGCAGCCACCGGGTGGGGTTTTTCTGACGCTGTCTCATCGTTCGAACCGTGCGCCGGAGGGGCTGTTGGACCCGTGGATGTTCACGTGGCAGGTCTGGCAACTGGTGGCGATCAGCCGGGGGTCGGGCATGGGCCCCCGCGCCATGTTGCCGGCCGTCAGCAGGCTGCCGGGGTGGCCGTCCTGCGAATGGCACTGCTGGCACAGCACCGGGCGGGGCGCGTTCAACAGGTTCTCGAAGTTCGACCCGTGCGGCGAATGGCAGTTCAGGCAGCTTTCCCGCACCGGCGCATGCTCGAACAGGAAGGGGCCGCGCTTGTCGGCATGGCAGGTGAAGCAGACCTCGTTTACGCTGTCGGCCTTCAGCAGGGGGGCGGTGGTCGACCCGTGCGGGTTGTGGCAGTCGGTGCAGCTGAGCTTGCCTTCCAGCAGGGGCATGTGCGACCGGCGGGCGAACTCCGCATGCTGGGCCTTGTGGCACTGGAAGCAGGTCTCGTTGATGCTTTCCCGCGCCGTCAGGCCCCGCGACCCGAAGGTGGTCATGGGGTTGTGACAGTCGGCGCAGCCCAGCTGGTTGCTGTCGTGGACGCTGTCATGCCAGAAGATGCGCTGGCCGCCGGCATGGCAGCCCAGGCACTGGCCGTTCTGCTCCGCGATGGGCGTTTTGCTTTTCTTGGAAAAGCTGATGATGGTGGTGAGGTCCGACGGATCCTCGACATGCGCCGATCCCGGGCCGTGGCAGGCTTCGCAGTTCTGCGCCTGCAACTCCGTGCGCGGGTTCTGCTGGAAGACCTTGGCATGCACGGTGTGCGCCCAATTGGTCGCCTCCTGCTGGTGGCAGGTCTCGCACGTTTCCCGCCCGACATAGGTGCGCTGGGGCCTGGCGGGCTCTGGCTTGGCGGGTTCCGGCTTGGCGGGCTCGGCCTTCGGCGCTTCGGCGTAGCTGGCCAGGCGTGTCCATTTGGCCGTCGTGGCCGGGGCTGGCACAGGCGCCGGGGCGGCGGCGGGGGCGGTGAACTGGGCGGCTTTCAGGCTGGGGTAAGGCGCGCCGGCATCCGTCAGCACGCCCTGGTGGGTGTGGGCGAGGTCGGTATCGATGCGGGCCAGGGCCTCGGCATCCACCGTGCCGGCGTGGATGCGCGCCATCTCCGCCCGCCAGGCGGCCGGGTCGGGGGACGGATCCGCGCCTTGGGCCTGGGCGGCGCCGACCAGGCCCAGGACCAGCGACAGACCAAGGAGAGCCCGCCGGATCATTGCGGCGCCAGGGATTTGAGATAGGCCACCACATCCCGGCGCTGCTGCTCGTCGGCGAGGCTGAAGGGCATCTTGTTGGGGACGGCGGGATCGCCGACGAAATCGCCCAGATATTTGTGCGGATTGGCCAGATAGGCCACGATGCCCTCTTCCGACCACACGAGGCCCTTGGCCGCGGCCTGCTGGACGGCGGGGGAATAGCTGTAGCCGCTGATGGCGCCCGCCGGGCGGCCGACCACGCCGAACAGGCTGGGCCCGACCTTGTTCACGCCCGGCTCCGCCGAATGGCAGGCGGCGCATCGCTTGAAGATGGTGGCACCGGCGGCCACGTCGCCCGCCGCATGCGCGGCCAAGGGCGCGCCCAGCGCCCCGGCCAGCAGCAGCAGGGTGGAAAACAGATATCGTTTCGGCGTCATGCGTCGGCTCCCTCAGTCCCTGTCCCCTCAGACGGGTGGGACCGGCGGGATATTCCCCATCGCTCAGGGGAAAATGACGCGCGCGGAAAATTCTTCGCCTGGGCCAGGGGCGGGAGGCATCGCCGGCGGGATGGCCCTCAGGCCCCCAGCGCCTGCCACATCTCCCGCTCCGCCCCGTCCGGGTCCTGGGCCACCCGGCATTGGCTGTTCAGCAGCATGACGGCGCGGTCCCTGGTGTCGTATTTGGGCCAGGCCGGCTGGCCGGCGGCGCTGGGCACGCCCGTATGCGCGAAGCTGGTGAAATAGCCGCTGACGGCCTTGGCGGTGTCCACCAGCCCGGGGCCGTCGCCCTGCAGGTCCGGCATTTCCGTGTTCAGGAAGGTGATGGAGATGTCGATGGCGTGGCCGGCGCGCAGCGTCCAGTCCGTGCCCTTGATGGCGATGTTGGATTGGAAGTCGTTGCGGTAGCGGTAGACGGGCGCCGGCTGCGCCGCCTTGCGGTCGGCCAGGGTGGCGGTGCCGCTGCCCATGGACAGGGCGGTTTCGATGGCGATGCCCTGTTCCACCGGCGTGGCGTCCGGCCGGGTCTGGCGGTAGGTGGCCAGGATGCGGCCGGCGTCGTCGCCGAAGGCGCGCTGGACATGGGCGGTCAGGGCCGCCGCGTCCATATGGAAGAAGTCGGGATGGTCGCGTTCGAAGAAGGCGGCCTCGTCCCGCATGGCGCCGATCAGCAGCGGGACATGCGCCACCAGGGCGGGGGCCACGGGGTCGAAGGGATGGGTGGGCAGGACGGTGCCGTCCACCACGGGCCCCCAGTTTCCGGGCTTGGGCGCGCGCAGGGCCGCCACGCTGGGCGGGGGGGCTGGATGGTTGGCCTGCCATTCCCGGGTCGCCACCGTCAGGGGCCCCTGGCCCTTCTCCGCGGCCAGTTGCAGGGCGACGAACTTCTCCGCCGGCACCTCAAGCAGCCTGGCATGGTCCTTGGGCGCGATGTCGAAGGCGGCCAGCACGCGGCGCGTGGTTTCGGTGGCGACGTCCTTGGGCTGGGCGCGCAGCAGCGGGCCGCTCTGCATCCCGGCCTTATGAAACAGGCCCTGGGCCGCCGGCGCCGCCATGATGGCGCAGGTCTTGGCGCTGCCGCCGGATTCGCCGAACACCATGACATTGCCGGGGTCGCCGCCGAAGGTGGCGATGTTGTCCTTCACCCAGCCCAGGGCGGCGATGATGTCCAGGATGCCCTGGTTGCCGGAGGTGGCGTAGTCGGCGCCGCCCAGGTCGCCGAGGTAGAGATAGCCCAACAGGCCCAGCCGGTGGTTGGTCGCCACCACCACCACGTCATAGGTGGCGGCCAGGCGGGCGCCGTCCTGGATGCGCTGCCCGCCGCTGCCCGTGGTGAAGCCGCCGCCGTGGCAATAGACCATGACCGGCCGCTTGGCCCCGTCCGTCACCGCCGGGGTCCAGACGTTCAGCACCAGGCAGTCTTCGCTATAGGCGGCCTCATGCTCGCCGTAGGTGGTGCCGGGGCCCTGCATGGCGGGTGGGCCCAGGCGCGTGGCGTCGCGCACGCCCGCCCACGGCGTCACCTTGGGCGGCGCCTTGAAACGGTTGCGGCCGGAGACGGAACCGGCATAGGGAATGCCCTTGAAGGCCAGCGCCCCCCGGTCGTGCCCGCCCCGGATTCGGCCGGCCGTTGTCTCCACCTCCACGAAGGGGCCCACCGTCCGCGTGAACCAGACGCCCTCACCGGCACGGGCGGGAACCCAGAAATAGGGAGCGGCGACGGCGGCGGCACCGGCCCGCAGCAAGGCGCGGCGATTGAGGGACAGGGGCATGATTTTCCTACCAGCTTTATTCTTGGCGACCCCGGCGTGACGTCCGCGATGGAAAAGGGGGCGGTCGGCGTCAGGGTCTCTGATAACGGTAACATAAAAACCGGGAGGGGCAATGAGAGGGCGGATGGGGATGTCCGGCTGGGGGATGAGGCCAGGCCGCGCTAAGGTCCGCGAGGGGGCCTCACCCCGCCGGATGCACCATTTCCACCCGGTTGCGGCCGGCCTGCTTGGCCAGATAGAGCGCCGCGTCGGCGCGGACGTAGAGCCCGTCCAAATCCTCGCCGGGGCGCAGTTCGGCCAGTCCCAGGCTGGCGGTGACGCGGATGGCGTCGCCGCCATCCATGTCCACACGGCCCTCGCCAATGGCCTGGCGCAGGCGTTCGGCCAGCAGGCGGGCGCCAGGGGCGGCGGTGTGCGGCATCAGCAGGGCGAACTCCTCGCCCCCGATGCGGCCCACCACGTCGGTGGAGCGCACGTGCCCGGCGATGATGCGGCCGGTCAGGGCCAGCACGGCGTCGCCGCCGGGGTGGCCGTGGGTATCGTTGACGTGCTTGAAATCGTCCAGGTCCAGGATGGCCAGGGTCAGCGGCGTCCGGTGGCGGTTGGCCAGGGCGATCATCTCGCGCGCCCGCTCCATGAAATGCCGGCGGTTGTCGCAGCCGGTCAGCGGGTCGGTCGTGGCCAGGTGCAGCAGGCGGTCGTTGGCCGCGCGCAGGTCGGCCGTGCGCTCGGCGATCTGGTGTTCCAGCTCCGCCTGGCGGCGGCGCAAATAGCCGGTGCGCCAGCGCACCAGCAGGGTCATCGCCACCACCACCACGCCCGCCACCAGCAGGCGCAGCCAGGCCGTCTGGTACCAGGCCGGCAGGACGCGCAGGGCCAACGCCAGGTCACGCTCCGTCCACACGCCGTCGCGGTTGCTGCCCCGCAGGCGCAGGGTGTAGTTGCCGGGCGGCAAGTTGGTGTAGACGGCCAGGCGGCGGTTCACGTCCGCCTCGATCCAGCCGTGGTCGTAGCCGTCGAGGCGGTAGGCGTAGCGGTTGCGGGACGGTGCGGTGAAGTCCAGCGCCGCGAACTCCACCGCCAGGCTGTTGGCTTCCGGCGTCACCACCAGGGGGCCGTCACCGCCTTTGGCCCGGCCGGCGGGGACGGGCTGGCCCCCCACCCGCAGGTCGGTGACGACCACGGGGGCGGGAAAGCGCCAGGGGGGCAGGGTGCCCGGGCGCACCACCGTGAGCCCCCCCTTGGAACCGAACAGGGTCTCACCCGCCGGGGTGGTGGCGCTGGCGCCTACGAAATAGTCCACCAGGGCGGACCCGTCGGCGCGGCGCACGGCGCGAATCTCCAGCGTTTCCGGATCGATGCGGGCCAGCCCGTCGTCGGTGCCCGCCCAGATGATGCCGGCGCCGTCCATCTGCAGGCTGCAGACATTGGGATGCGGCAGGCCCTGGGCCAGGCCGAAATGCCGGAACCGGGGCCGGCCATCGGCGTCGCGGCCGGTCATCAGCGCCAGGCCCCCACCGAAAGTGCCCACCCACAGCCGGCCCTTGGCGTCGAACAGCAGGCTGGTGACATAGGGATCGGGCAGGCCTTGCGGGTCGCCAGGGGCCGGCGGAATGCGCTCCACCGCGCCGGTGGCGAGATCGAGGCGGTTCAGGCCGTTGCGCGTGCCGACCCACAGGACGTGCGGTGGGCCCGGCAGCAGGGCGCGTACCGAGGGGTCGGACAGGGGGATGGCGTCCGTCGCCTCCGGCCCGGTGACGGCGAGGTGGCCGGGCGTCCCGCCGGGGCCGTCCAGGGCATAGCTTCTGAGACCGTCGGCCTCACCACCCACCCACAGGCGGTCGTCATGGAAGCGCAGCGATATGGTGGGGGCGGCGGGGGCGCGGCCGGGCAGGGTGACCCGCTCCACCGTCGTCGCCGCCGCGTCGGCGCGATAGAGCCCGCGGCGGGTGGCGATGTAGACCCGCCCCGCCGCGTCCTCCACCATGGAAAAGACGATGTCGGCGGGCAAGGCCGCCTGCGGCCGGGCGGGATCGGGCCGCAACGCCGCCACCCGGGCGCCCATGGGGTCGACCACGTCGACGCCGCCGTCGAAATAGCCCAGCCACACCCGGCCGTCCCGGGCGGGCATGACGGAGAACACGTCGCTGGCGCTCAGGCCATCGGCCCGGTCGCCGGCGCCGCCGGATACGGTGGAGATCAGGCCGCTGTCGTGCGGGTGGTAACTGAGGCCGCCGGTTCCCCCCACCCAGAGGGAGCCGGCGCTGTCCTGGGTGATGGCCCAGATGTCGTCGTGGGCCAGACTATTGGGCAATGTCCGGTCATGGCGGATGGTCCGCCGCGCCCCCGTGCGGGTGTCGATGGCGACGATGCCGCGGTTGCGCAGCCCCACCCAGATCTCATGCGGTCCGGCCGGGGAAATGGCAGATATCCAGCCCAGCAGCTCCGTGGCGCCCGGGGCCAGGGCCCGGGGCCGTTCGCCCGGCTGGTCGATGACGAACAGCCCGGATCGGATGGTGCCGACCCAGACGCGGCCCTCCTCATCCTGGTGGAGGACGGAGACGTTGGCCTGCGCGCTGTCGCCCAGCGGCACGCCGGCCAGGTCGCTGTCACCGTTGGCCCGGTGGGCCAGGCCGGTGGCGGTGCCGACCCACAAGCCGCCGCTCCTGTCCCGCAGTATCGCCTGCACCCGGCTCCGGGGCAGACCTGTGGCGCCGGGGTCGCCGGCGCGGAAGGTCGACACGGCACGGCTGCCGGGATCCAGATGGCGCAGGCCGTCATCCGTGCCGACCCACAGGCCCCCGCCGCCATCGTCGACGATGGTGTTGATGTCGGGACGGCCGTTGATGGCGCCCAGCGGGATGGTTTCGAAGCGGTCGTTGGCGGCGTCATAGAGCGCCAGGCTGTTGGCGCCGACCCAGAGCCGGCCCTTGGGATCGACATGCAGGCTTTTGATGAAGTCGTTGGGCAGGCTACCCGGCTTGTCCAGGCTGGCGGCGTAGTTTTTGAAGCGATAGCCATCCCAGCGGGCGAGGCCGCCCTGGGTGCCGACCCAGAGGAAACCATCATGGTCCTGGACCAGCGCCGTCGGAACCGGATGCGGCAGGCCCTGGTCGCGGCCGTAGTTTTGGAAAACGGTTTCCGCAAGGCCGGACCAGCGTTCCGCCGCTGTCACGGCGGGTGACGCCGAAACCACGGCGAGCCAGAGCAGCAGGACGGTGCCGCATAGCCTCAAGCCGGGGAAAAAGGGTCCGCCAAACCGCATCGCGCCCAAGATGTTGCCCATACCGCGTTGAATCCCAGGACCATAGCAGGTATGGGCCGCCATGGCACCCGGCCGTCGCGGTGCATGATGCTGTCTTCCGGTCAGTAATCCTAAGGGTGGATACTATGCCGCCTTCCCAATCCCAGGTGGTTTTTCAAGGTGGCATCCCGCCGGCCCCTTGTGCGCCGCCCGCCCTTTGACCCATCGTGGTGCTGGCCATCGCACCTTTACCAACGACCTTTGGTACCAACGACCTTTTGGGGGCATCCCGTGCGGCAATTCTTAACGGCGGCGCTGGGCTTGGCGCTGCTTTCCTCGACCGCGTCCCTGACCCCGTGCGCGCTGGCGGCGGCGCCCCCGTCCCAGTCGCCGCCGTCCCCCGTGCAGGCCCTGCCGGTGCAGGAGGGGTTGATGCCGGTGCGCGTGGACAAGGGGCAGGGCAAGATCTTCCTGACCTTGCCGGCGCCGGGCGCGGACGGGGTGATGGCGCGCTATCTTTACACGCCGGCGCTGCGCACCGGCCTGGGCTCCGCCCCCACTTTCCTGGACCGGGGCCGTATCGGCCAAACCCAGCTGCTGGCCTTTCGCCTGCTGGGCGGCAAGGTCGCCATCCAGTTCGAAAACCCCCGTTTCCGCAACCCGACGGCGCCGGGCGCCAGCGTCGATTTCGCCACGTCGCTGGTGTGGATGGGCGACGCCGTGCCGCTGCCCGATGGGCGGGTGGCGGTGGACATCGCGAAATTCCTGGCGGCCGACACGCTGGGCATCGCCAAGTCGCTGGGGCAGGAGGGCGACGCCATCGGCACCGGCGGCGCGCCGCAGGGGGCGGGCAAGGGCTTCCGCCTGGATGCGGCCTTGAGCGCCGCCGACCCCACCACCCTGAAGCTGTTTCCCGACAATCTGGAGGTGGACGCCCTTCAGACCTACACCTCCGACCATCCGGGGGCGGAGGTGGAAAACATCGCGCCCGATGCCCGGCAGGTCAGCTTCACCGTCCATCACAGCTTCGTGCGGCTGCCAGGGCCGGGCTTCACCCCGCGCGCCTTCGACCCGCGCATGGGCGGTTTCTCCACCCAGGCGGTGGATTATGGCCGACCCCTGGGCCAGGACGTGGTGCACGACGTGGCCAACCGCTTCCGCCTGGAAAAGGTGGACCCGGCCGCCGCCCGCTCCCGCGTCAAGAAGCCCATCATCTTTTATCTCGACCGCACGGTGCCTGAGCCGATGCGCACCGCCTTGCTGGAGGGCATCACCTGGTGGGCCCAGGCCTTCGAGGCGGCGGGGTACATCGATGCCTTCAAGGCCGAACCCTTGCCGGACGGCGTCGACCCGCTGGACGCGCGTTACAACGTCGTCAACTGGGTGGACCGCGCCACCCGCGGCTGGTCCTATGGTCAGGAGATCGTGGACCCGCGCACGGGCGAGATCGTCAAGGGCATGGTGGTCCTGGGCTCCGAACGGGTGCGGCAGGACATCCTGATCTTCCAGGGCCTGGTGGGGGCGGACAAGATCGGCACGGGCGGCGCCAACGATCCCGTCAAGGTGGCGCTGGCACGCCTGCGCCAGCTGGGCGCGCATGAGGTGGGGCACGCCCTGGGCTTCGCCCACAACTTCGCCGCCAGCACCCAGGGCCGCGCCTCCGTCATGGACTATCCCGCCCCGCGCATCGGCCTGGTGGACGGCCATCCCGACCTGTCGGACGCCTATGGCACCGGGGTGGGCGCCTGGGACCTGGCGACGGTGGACTGGCTGTACGGCGCGGCGCCCAGCGGCCAGGACGACCAGGCGGCGGCCGATGCCAAGGCCGCGGCGGCGGTGGCCGCCGGCCTGCGCTATGTCCAGGATGACAACGCCCGCCGGCCGGACACGGCGCAGCCCTGGGGCGGCCTGTGGGATGACGGCGCCGACCCGGTGGCGGAACTGACCCGCCTGATGGGCGTGCGCCGCGCCGCCATCGACCAGTTCGGCCTGAAGGCGCTGGCGCCGGGCGAGGCGGTGGCGGAATTGCGCCGGCGCTTCGTCCCCATCTGGCTGCTGCACCGCTATCAGGTGAACGCCGCCGCCAAGTCGGTTGGCGGCGTCACCTTCGCCTATTCGGTGAAAGGGGACGGGCGGGAGGCGTCGGCCCCCGTGCCGGCGGATACCCAGCGCGCCGCCCTGTCGGTGCTGCTGGCCACGCTGTCGGCCGATCAGCTGCGGGTGCCGGCCGGCCTGTTGCCGCTGCTGTCCGCCGCCCGCAACGGCAGCGACAACCGCCAGTTCGATATCGAGCTGTTCGCCACGGCCGGCGGTCCGGTGTTCGATCCGCTGGTGGCGGCCGACGTCGCGTCCACCGTCACGCTCAGCACCCTGCTGGCGCCCAGCCGCCTGGCGCGGCTGGAGACGCAGCACGCGGCCGACCCCCAGGCGCCGGGCGTGAATGAGGTGCTGGAGCGGCTGATGGCCGCCGTGCTGCCCGAAAGGACCGATGCCATCACACGCCGCGTCGCCTATCGCGCCCTCGTCACCATGGCCCAGGTGGCGCGCCGCCCCGGCACCACGCCGGAGGTGGCGGCCTTGCTGGACCAGCGGGTGCATGAGGTGGCGGAGGGACTGGCCCGTGGCCGGGGTGACGCGGAGGAACGCGCCTGGGGCATCAGCCTGGCCCGCCAGTTGCTGGACCCCCAGCAGGCGGACAAGCTGCTGGCCGACCGGCCCCGCGCGGTGGATGTGCCGCCGGGTGACCCGATCGGCGGGGAGAGCGACTGGATGGATTTGCCCTGACGGGATCCAAATGCCGCGCGGACGAGGAGCAGGATGATGATGCGGTTGAACGACGACCTGACGGTGCGCACGGCGGTGCATGCCGGTGGCATGGATTGGGTGCCCAGCCCGTCGCCGGGCGTGGAGCGCCGCATGCTGTCGCGCATCGGGGATGAGAAGGCGCGTGCCACCTCCATCGTCCGCTATGCCGCCGGCAGCCGCTTCCCCACCCACGGCCATCCGGGTGGGGAGGAGTTCCTGGTGCTAGACGGCGTGTTCCAGGACGAGACCGGCGATTTCCCGGCCGGCACCTATGTCCGCAACCCGCCGGGCACGGGCCATGCCCCCGGTTCTGTCCCCGGCTGCGTCATCTTTGTGAAGCTGTGGCAGTTCCGGGAGGAGGACCAGGCGCGCATCGTCCGCCGGCCCGGGGAGGGGGAGGCGCTGCCGGCCCGCCCCGGTGTTGAGCGCGCCCTGAGCCTGTTCGCCGACGGGCATGAGGAGGTGCGGCTGGAGGACTGGCGGCCGGACGCCGAGGTGCGTGTGGCCAATCCGCAGGGCCTGGAACTGCTGGTTGTGGACGGCGGCTTCACCGAGGGGGGTGAGGCGTTCCACTCCCAGTCCTGGCTGCGCCTGCCCGCCGGCCAGGACCTGATGGTCCATACCGGGGAGCAGGGCGCCCGTGTCTGGTTGAAGGCCGGGCCGCTGCTGCACCCCGATGTCTGCGCTTTCTGATCAGGCCAGGACCGGCGCGCGCCGGGCGGGCCAGAAGCGGCTGTTGCGCAGCAGGCCGGCGGAAACCAGCGACACCAGCACGCCCACGGGGAAGATCTCATTGAAGGTCAAGGACAGGCGGTAGAGGGGGTTGGCGTACTTCGCCCTCATCTTGTCCATCTCCACCGTCAGGGCGGCTAGGGCCTCGTCCGAGGCGCCGCTGGCCTTCTGCTGGCTGATCATGGCTTGGGCGTAGTCGTTGACATAGTCCATGTGGTTCAGGGCCTGCGTCACCTCCCACGCCAGGGCGTAGATCACCCCGCCGACGACGCTGATGCCCAGGCCCAGGAACAGGGCGGGCCAGAAACGGATGACGCCGCCCAGGGCGGTGTCGCGGTGGCGCTTCACCGCCAGGAAGACGGTGCTGAGCGCCACCAGCATGGTGGCATAGCCCAGGGCCATTTCGACGGCCATGGGCAGGTGGCCGTGCGGGACGGTGGTCAGCACCCCCATGGCCAGGCCGGAGATGAGGCCGGCCGCCAGGCCGTGGGTCAGGATTTTGCGCAGCATGCGAACGCCCCTTTGGTTCCGTGTGATCGGTGTCCCTCAGTGCCCCGCAAATCCGGTCGGCGGCAATCGCCCGAAGGGGTGATTTTGACGGAATCACCCACAAATCGAGGCAGCTACGGCCGGCGACACGCCGTTCTAGGGTACCAGACCCAGCACACGGGCGCGGTTCACGGCGTCGGTGCGGCGGCGGGCGTCCAGCTTCTCGAACACGCGGGCCACGTGGGTCTTCACCGTGTTGGGGGAGATATCGAGCGCGAGGGCGATTTCCTTGTTGGAGCGGCCGGCCGCCAGTTCGCGCAGCACCGCCATCTCCCGCGCGCTGATGCCCAGGCCGGCCTGGGCCTGGGGATTGCCTTCCGGGGGCAGCGGCGGCGCCGGTCGCATCAGGTGCACGCCCACCGCCACGCCCAGGGCGAGGAAGGCGGCCGCGATCAGGAACAGGGTGATGTCATCCGAATGGGTCCGCGCCAAGCGGCGGTAGTCCAGCCACTGCAAGGCCAGGGTGCCCGCCGCCAAGGCGCCCCCATAGAGCGCCACCCGACGGAGGACCGGCGCCCAGACCTGGGCGCGACGCAGGGACGCCCGCCACCGGGCCGGGGACGCGAGACTGGACAGAGGCATGACCACCCTTCACGGCTACGGCGGGATATCCCACCGCAGCGTCCGTCTGGACTGCCCGGCTGTCAAGACGGCCTCATGCCACCCCAGGCTCTGAAGTCAGGTTAACGGCTTTACGAGTTGAGAGAATGCTGAATCTATCGCGTCGCCACCCGCGCCCTCATCACCATGGCGCCGTTGGCGCGCCGCCTGGGCCCCACACCGGAGGTGGTGGCCGTGCTGGACCAGCGGTGTCAGTCCTGCGCGTCGAAGCGGGCGCGGGCATCGCGGATTTCAGGGTGGTTGACCTCCGCCCACCGGGCCAATGTGTCGAGGGGCCCTATGATGGATAGGCCCAGGGGCGCCAGGCGGTAATCCACGCTGGGCGGTTTCGTCGGGTGGACGTGGCGGTGGATCAGGCCGTCACGCTCCAGATCGCGCAGCGACTGGGTCAGCATGCGCTTCGAGATATCGGGAATGGCGCGGTGCAGCGCGCTGAAGCGCTGGGGCCCGGCCGCCAGGGTCATCAGGATCAAGGCGGTCCATTTATTGCCGACATGATCGAAGACATCGCGCACGGGACAGCGGCTTGGATCGAAGCCCAACTTTTGCCACCTCTGCAACGCGCTTTCCGCCGACCGCTCTTCCGAGGCCGGCGCCGCCTCCGGCCGGGGAAGGGGGTTCCCTGAAAGTAACCTGGACATAAAAAACTGCCTCCTTCACAGCGGCGCTCAATGGTCTCATTTATATACCAGTCCTCAATTTGAGACCATAAAGGAACACGCACATGAGCACGTCCCCCCGCCTTCTCGTCACCGGCGCCAGCGGCCAACTGGGTCGGCTGGTCATCCAGTCCTTGCTGAAGACCGTCCCGGCGGCGCGCATTGTCGCCACCGTCCGCACCCTGGCCAAGGCCACCGACCTGCAGGCCTTGGGGGTGGAGGTGCGCGAGGCGGATTATGACCAGCCGGCGGTGCTGGACGCCGCCTTCCAGGGCATCGACCGTCTCTTGCTGATCTCTTCCAGTGAGATCGGCCGCCGGGTGCCGCAGCACCGGAACGCCATTGACGCCGCCGTCCGGGCCGGGGTTGGGCTGATCGGCTACACCAGCCTGCTGCACGGCGATGCCTCGCCCCTGCCGTTGAAGGCGGAGCATGTGGCGACGGAGGCCGCCCTGCGCGCTTCCGGGGCACCCTTCGTCATTCTGCGCAATGGCTGGTACCTGGAAAACTACAACGGCTTCATCGCGCCGGGGCTGGAACATGGCGCCGTCTTCGGCAGCGCGGGGGAGGGACGCATCGCCGCCGCCGCCCGGGCCGACTATGCCGACGCGGCGGCGGCCGTGCTGGCCGCGGGTGCCGAACATGCGGGCAAGATTTATGAACTGGCCGGGGATGACGGGTTCACCATGGCTGACTGGGCTGCCGCCCTGTCCGAGGTGGCCGGCAAGGTGGTGGCTTACAACAACCTGCCGGAGGCCGACTACAAGGCCCTGTTGATCAACATTGGGCTGCCGGCGCCGGTGGCCGACCTGCTGTCGTCATCCGACGTGGGCGCGGCCCAGGGCGGCCTGTACGACGCCAGCCGCACGCTAAGCCGTCTCATCGGCCGGCCGACGACGCCGTTGAAGACCGCGCTGGCCGCCGCCCTGAAGGGCTGAGGCTTTTTTTGGGGATGCCCGATCCGGACAAGGGGGCCGGATCGGGCCTCACGCCGCCGCGTACGCCACCGCGATGCGGGCGGCCAAGGCCGCGTTGTTCTGCACCAGGGCGATGTTGGCCGTCAGGCTGCGGCCACCCGACAGCTCATTGATGCGCGCCAGCAGGAAGGGCGTCAGGTCCTTGCGGCTGATGTCCTTGGCGTCGGCCTCCGCCACCGCGTCCGCGATGGTGCCGTCGATGAAGGCGGGGGCCAGCGCGTCGGCTTCCGGGATGGGGTTGGCGATCAGCAGGCCGGTGCCGCAGCCCAACCCATGGTGCAGGCGCAGGGCCGCCGCGATCTCTTCCGCCGTGTCCAGGCGGTGATCCGCCTTGTGACCGCTGGACCGGGTGAAGAAGGCGGGGAAGTCGTCGGTGCCGTGGGCGATGACGGGCACGCGCTGGGTCTCCAGGAACTCCAGCGTCTTGGCGATGTCCAGGATGGACTTCACCCCGGCGCAGACCACGGCCGTGGGCGTGCGGCCCAGTTCGGTCAGGTCGGCGGAGATGTCGAAGGTGGTCTCCGCCCCCCGGTGCACCCCGCCGACGCCGCCGGTGGCGAAGATCGGGATGCCGGCCAAGTCGGCGATGCGCATGGTGGCCGACACGGTGGTGCCGGCCGTACCCCGGCGCACCATGACGGCCGCCAGGTCGCGGCTGGAGGCTTTCACCACGCCCTGGGCCTGGGCCAGCCGGTCCAGCTCACCCCGCGTCAGGCCGGCCCGCACCGCGCCCGCCACCACGGCGATGGTGGCGGGCACCGCGCCATTGGCCCGCACCACATCCTCCACCGCCAGCGCCGTTTCCAGGTTGGCGGGATAGGGCATGCCGTGGGTGATGATGGTGGATTCCAGGGCCACCACGGGCCGGCCGGTGGCCAGGGCGTCGGCGACCTCGGGGCTCAGGATGGGCTGCAGAAGCGTTGGCTGCAGATGGGACATGGGGGGAGGCTTCCTCAGATCGTCAGGCGGTGCAGGTTGGCGTCCAGCAACTGGGGCGACAGGCCGGGATGGACGCTGGCTTTGCTTTCGGTGGTCAGCGCGCCCACCAGGGCGCCCATCCTGGCGGCGGTCGGCAGGTCGTCGCCGGCCACCAGTCGGTACAGGGCACCGGCGATCATGGCGTCGCCGGCGCCGGTGGTGTCCAGGGGCAGGGCGGGCACGGCGGCGAAGGTCGCGGCCGTGTCGCCGCCGGCGACGGCCGTGCCCCGGGCGCCCAGGGTGACGACCGCGCCCGCCACGCCCCGGGACCGCAGACCCCGCGCCGCCACCAGGGCGTCGGCGAGCGTCGCGCCACTGGTACCCAATAGGGCGTTGGCCTCCTCCAGATTCATGAACAGCAGGTCGATGCCGCTCAGGTCCGCCGGCAGGCGCGCCAGTTTGGGGATGGAGACGGCGTCGAGCGCTAGCTGGAACCGGGCGTCCCGCCGCCGTGCCACCAGCGCCGCCAGGGTGTCGGCCGGCAGGTTGCAGTCGGCGAAGACCCAGCAGGCCGCCGCCAGGTGAGGCCAGGCGCGGTCCAGCAAGGCGGGGGTGTACAGGTCGAAGATGCGCATGTCGGCGGCGGCCACGGCCAGGTCGCCGTCCGGCCCCAGGATGGCCGCGTATTCCGCCGTGGGGGCGTCGACCGTGACCGCGACCTGGCTGACGTCCACGCCCAGGGTGCGCAAGTGGTTCAGGATCTCGCGGCCCGTCTCATCCTCCCCGACGATGGAGATCAGGGCGGTGGGGACCGCCAGGCGCGCCAGATTCTCCGCCACGTTCCGGGCCACGCCGCCGGGGCTGCGCACCCCGCTCACGGGGTTGGAGGTGGCGGGCACCAGGGGAGCCAGCGCCTGGTATTTGCGGTCCAGCACGGCGCCGCCCAGACACACCACCCGGCGGGCCGCCGGCAGGATATAGCCCCGGCCCAGCAGCAGGCCCTTCCGCGTCAGGCTGGCGACATGGGCCGCCACGGTGGAGCGGGCCAGCCCCAGGCTGTCCGCCATGTCCTGTTGGCTGACGAAGGGATTGGCGGTGACGCAGTCGAGGACGGCGCGTTCCTGGTCGCTGGGGTCGGTCACGCGGGTGGTCATGGGGCGGCTCGGCGGCGGGAAAGGACGCTGACCTTCTCAACGTTTGTTCATTTAATCAACACATGTTGGTGAAAAACAGGATGGAGGCACCTGAGATTCCTGTCTGAATTGAATAGAATGAAGGGAAAATGCCTCATAAAGTGTATATCATCCGAATGCGCCACCGCCCGCGACGCTTCCTTACACCCCAAGAACCAGTCCGGCGCGGCCATGCCGTCGAGGTCGGGTGCGCCTGAATCATGCCCGCGGTTCCCCTGCGGGTCTGTCCCAATCCACGATCGGAGAGTGCCCCAATGTCCGCAGATGGCGCCTTCATGCCCAAGGGAAACTACGTCAGCAACGCCACAGCCGCGGCCGGCGGCGCGTTGATCGTGCCGCTGTACCTGATGAACTGCGGCGGCACGCGGAAGGTCGGCATCGAGGTGGCGCTCAGCGTCCCGGGTGGCGCCGGCAGCGTGACCCGCCTCTATGAGTTCGATACAGGGGGCAAGGGCTTCTGGGCATCGGCCGCCGGCCTGGACCTGACCGGCGCGCAGACCGCAGGCCCCATCGTCACCCAGTACACCAGCGGCATCACCTATCTGGGCACGGCGACCCGCTTGCAGGTGACGCTGGCCGGCGTCCAGATCGACACGGCGCCGACATCCATGAGCGCCGACCTCTATGTCGGCGTAGTGTCGCAGTTGTATGAGCTGCAATCGTCGGTCGCCGATGGCGGCCGGGTGGCGGAAAAAGGTGGGGGTAATGATGAGCAGGAGCAGCCGGCCAGCTTCCCCATCTACGACTATTTCTATGGTGACTTCGGCGTGGCGCTGGCGGCGACATCCATCGTCCCGGCAAGCCAGCAGCCGGTGGCGCTGAACCACCCGCTTCCCGATGGCGCCCCTTCCCTCGACGGCTACAATGAGTGGGCGATCCTGGGCGCGCTGTCGCAGTTCCAGCCCGCCATCGCCAATCCTTATTTCATCATCGACTTGGCCAATACCGACGCCAGCGCCGTCTGGGATGGCAACCCGCCCAAGCCCGCCGGCGACGCCGCCACCAGCGTCACGGCCGTGGGGCGCCTGATCATCGGTGGCTCGGCCGCCCTGGTGGAGGGGTTCCAGCACATCTTCCCGCTGCTCCCGAACGCCGGCGGCAGCTTCTATTCCCCGGACGGGACGACGGCGTCGCAGACCGATTTCGTCGTGGCCACCGAACAGCAGATAGCCGGCACGCTGATCGTCGACAACAGCAGCAAGCCCCCTCCGCTGGCGACCACCTTCACCATGGACACCGGCTGTCCGCAGGTGACGCTGCATGCCGGCAGCCAACTGGTGGCCAGCGAATTCACGCCGGGGACGGTGACGCTGACGGCGACCGACAAGGCCGGCCGGACTCTGACGCTGTATTCGAACGGCGGCGGGAAATGGGACAGCACCGTCAGTCCCAGCGCCCCGGACGGCTATGTGAATTCCGCCTTGGATCCGTTCCTGGCCTATCCCACCGCCTTCTGGCTGTGCGCGAATGCGCTGGAACTGCCGCTGGGGGTTCCCGGCACGGTGATGATGTGAGGCCGTCGCCGGGCGGTCAGCGCGTCGGCTCAACCGTCACCGCCACGTCCCGCACCTCCCCGTCCGTGGGCGCGCGGGACGGGGCGCTGGGGTGGGTGATGGTCAGGCGCAGGGTGACGCGCTTGCCCTGCGTGGCCTTGGCCGGCAGGGGTATGACATGGCTGCCCCCCTCCTCGCCGTAGTGCGGGGCGAAGAGGGAGACACTGCCCAGCAGATGGCCGGCGGCGTCGCTGACGTCCACCTGGGCATGGCCTATGGGCCCGACACGGACGATGATCCAGGCCGACTCCCCGGCCATCAGCGGGTGCGGCAGGTCCAGGGTGATGACGCGGGCCGCCGGCTGGCCCTGAATCTGTTCCGTTAACGCGCCTGCGGGGCAGGCCAGGACCAGGAACGGAAACAGGAACAGAAGGGGCAGGGCGGCGGCCCGCATGCATCACCTCGTTACAGCGTCTTGACCGACGCCTCCTTGATGGCGGGTGTTTCCTCCGCATGGCCGTCCACCGGCACCAGTTGCACGGTCAGCGCCGCGCCGTTGGCCCCGGGTGACTGCAGCGCCGTCAGCGTGGTGGGCAGGGGGATGACGAAGGTGGCATCGGCGGACATCTTCATCCCCGGCATCAGGGAGCCGAAGAAGGAAATGGTGCCGGCGTAATAAGGGCTGTCGGGTGTCACCTCCGTCGTGCCGGGCGGGGCGTTGACCAACACGTCGAAGGCCCGTCCGCCGGTGCCGCCGCTGGGATGCGGCAGGGTGATCTCCAGCGCCAGTTCCGGCACGGCGGCAGCCTGGTGGCTGGCCGCCGCCGTGCGTGACACGGTCATGGTGGCCGCCTTGCCCTTCAGCGTGCCCTTGAAGCTGGACGCGGCCGCCGCCGCGACGGCGGTGCGGGGGGCGGGCAGGTCCAACTGGTCGCCGAAGCCCGGCTGGTAGTCATAGTCGAAGCGGTCGGTGCTGAAGAAGTCCTTGGCCGTGGTGGTGCCCACATACTGCCCCTCGGCGTTGACGTAGAACAGGAAGGGCTCCTGGCCCAAGGTCACCAGGTCCGGGCCGGTGGGCAGATAGGGCAGCTTCAGGCGCTTCTGCTTGTTGGTCCAAACTTCCCACAGCCGATCCATGTTGGAATGGTGCAGGAAGAAGATGGGGTCCACCGGCGACAGGTTGTTGGTCATGTTGCCATAGGGGCCGGGGTCCAGCGCGCCGACGCCGCCGATGCAGTTGTGGGTCAGGTTATGGGGCTGGCCCTCCAGGATGCTGAACTTGGTGGACCCGCTGGGGGCGGTGTTGTGCGATGGCGTCTTGCTGCTGGTGAAGCTCTTGGTGATGTCTGCGTCGTAGAACAGCGTCGGCTTCAGGCCGGCGCCAACCGTGGGCGCCGACACGGCCTTGGTGGTGCGGGCGTCCAGCTTGGGGTTGTCGGGCGACAGGTAGCGCGCGCCGCAGGTGGGGGCGAAGGCGACGTTGCCAGTGACGCCCGTCTGCATGGAGGGGACGTAGGCGGTGACGTCGTTCCACATGTCGCCGAAGGTCTGGTAGCCCCGCGCGTTCAACTGCGCCTGCTGCGCCGGCGTCAGCGTCGCCCAGTAGGACTTCAGCGTCGGCTGGATATAAGCGGTGAAGACGGCAAGATTGTGGGTATACGGCTCATACATGTGGTGGGTGGGATCCAGCGGACCGTCGAACATCTCCTTGGGGATTCGGGGCAGTTCCGTCCAATCCCAATAGGGGATGGCGAAGGTGTCGTCGCCGCTCAACGCGCGGATGGTCTGTTCGAAATAACCCAGGTAGCCCCGGTGCCAGATGAAGAACCACCAGTTGCCGTGCGGGCAGTCCATCATGTGGATGAAGGCGTTGCGGAACCAGTTGCGCGGATCGCTCGGCGGCAGCTTGATCATGATCTCCACGGCCTTGGCGTAGCTTGCCAAGGCCTTCTGCCCCTCCGCGCTGGTGACATTGTAGCGCCGGTACTTGGCGGCCGCGTGGGCGGGTGCCGTGGGCAGCGCCGATAGGCCGGCGGCGGCGGCGGTGGTCGCCAGGAAGGTGCGGCGGGAGAAATGGGCAGGGTTGGTTGAGCGCACGGGGGGCCCCCTTCGATTGATTTCGGGCGCACAATGCGGCCTCTGAAATACAACCACAAGTATTCAAAATGGGTATTTATTAACTCATTAAAGCGCATTCCTCCCGTCCCGCGGGTGGTGAGGCGATGGCGCCCGCGAGTCTCCGCGCAAGATCGCATATTATATCCGCCAGGCGGTGCGCCGTCGGCCCCCTGGGTTGTGGCCGGGCCGCCTTTAGGGCCATTCATCAACCGGGGGTCCGGCCCAAGTGGCTCCCTGATGCCGCGGCCGGCGCCCCGGGCTTGCGGGGCTCGCGGGGCCCATGGTCTAAGTTGAGCCCATGAGGCACAGAGATGCCGACCGATCAGGGGGACCATCCTTCATGCGCATCACCACCTTCGTTTCCTGTTTCGCCCTGCTGATGGCCATGGGCGCGCCCACCTACGCCGCCGACAAGCCCACCGACAAGCCGGCCAAGGAGGCGCCTAAGGATGACGGCGAGCTGGCGCCGTTCCCGGCGCCGAAGTCGGTCAAGCAGACCGCCACCATCGCCGGCAAGCGGGTGGAATACACGGCGACCGTCGGCGCCCTGCCGGTGAAGGATGAGAAGGGCAAGACCATCGGCGAGGTGGTGTACACCGCCTACACCGTCGCCAATTCCGGCGGCAGCCCGCGCCCCGTGACCTTCGCCTTCAATGGCGGCCCTGGCGCGTCCTCCGTCTATCTGAACCTGGGCGCCATCGGGCCGAAGCAGGTGGCCTTCGGCAAGGCCGGCGACAGCCCGTCCGACCTGGCGGTGCTGAAGGACAACGCCAACAGCTGGCTGGACTTCACCGACCTGGTGTTCATCGACCCCATCGGCACCGGCTTCTCCCGCGCCAGGGTGGATGAGGACCAGGCCAAGAAGACCTTCTACACCGCCGATTCCGACATCCATTACCTCAGCCGCATCATCTATGACTGGCTGCTGACCAACAACCGCCTGACCAGCAAGAAGTACCTGGTGGGTGAAAGCTATGGCGGCTACCGCTTGCCGCGCCTGGCCTACTACCTGCAAAGCCGTATCGGCGTGGGCGTGTCGGGCATGACCCTGGTGTCGCCCTACCTGGACCCGCCGGCCATCGGCGAGGCGGACGCCCTGTCGCCCCTGCCGTGGATGATCAACCTGACGGCCATGGCCGCCGGCAACTTTGAACGCCAGGGCAAGCCCCTGAACGAGACCACCATGGGCGCGGTCGAGAAGTATGACCGCACCGAATTCATGCAGGACTTGATGGCGGGCCCGCGCGACAAGGCCGCCACCGACCGCCTGTCCGCCAAGGTGGCGGAGCTGACCGGCCTGGACCCCAAGCTGGTGCGCCGCATGAACGGCCGCGTCGACATCGGCACCTATCTGCGGGAAATCCACCGCGCCGATGGCAAGGTGGGCAGCGTCTACGACAGCAACGTCACCGCCTACGACCCGTTCCCGTCCAGCGCCGAAGCCCGCTACAACGACCCGTTGCTGGACGGCCTGATCGCCCCGACCACCTCGGCCATGGCCGACTTCGTCACCAACCAGGTGGGCTGGAAGGTGGAGGCTCGCTACAACGCCCTGTCCTATGAGGTCAACAAGCTGTGGGACCGCGATGACAGCGACAACCCGGTCACCGACCTGCGCAAGGCCATCGCCAACGACCCCAAGATGGCGGTGACCATCGTCCATGGCTGGAACGACCTGTCGTGCCCGTACTTCGGTTCACGCATGCTGATCGACCAGATGCCGACCTACGGTGTCCAGGAGCGCGTGAAGCTGCGCATGTACCCCGGTGGGCACATGTTCTATTCCCGCCCCGACAGCGGCGCGTCCTTCCGCAAGGACATCATGGGAATGTACGACGCCAAGTAAGAGCGGTACGGCCGGCCGCCCGTCCCCGGAAACTTCCCGGCCGGGCGGCCGTCTTTTTCAGGGGCTGGCGACCCAGGGCGTGCAGCGCTGATGGCCTTGCAGGATCTCGCTGCGGCGCGCGGTGGCGGTCATGGCCGCTGTCGAGCCCACCACGACCAGGCGGTAGCGGCCCCGCATCTCCTCATCCCCGATCTCCGGCAGGGCGCCGCCGCACGGGTGTGGGGCGACGGTGGCGTGGGCGGTGTAGATGACGCGCACGTCCAGCCGCGTATTCGCCGGCACGAAGACATGGATCATGTTGATATAGCGCCACCAGGCGTCGTGTGAGTCCACCGCCGCCTCCAGGCCGCCATGGCGCAGCCGCGCCGCCAGGGCGAAGCCGTCGCCGGGATTGCCCGGCACCGCCACCAGGGTGACATATTGCGCCACGCGGGAGGTCAGCACGAAACCGTCCTCCGCTTGCGGCGCCGCCAGTGACCCGTCCACGGTGAAGGAGGTGTCGTTGCCCGCTGGCGGCGGGACGGTGTTCAGCGACTGGGCGGCCGCCCACGAATAGTGTTCCATCAGCTCATAGGCGCGGGCGCCGCCATTGCCCAGCGGTACGGCCTGCGTCCGCGCCGCCGTCAGGGTGCCAGGGGCATAGTAGCCGCCCTCCAGCCGCCCGCCGCCGGCCCGGCCCACCTCATACAGGCTGGGCGCCGGGCCCAACGGTCCCAGGGGACCCAATGGTCCCAAGGGGCCCAGGGGGCCGACGGGGCCCAGCACCGCCCACAGCCCGCCCTCCCACAAATCGCCGTGGATGGACAGGCGGCCGCTGCCGCTCAACGGTCCCCAGGCTCCCAGCGGGCCGGCGGGGCCCAGGGGGGAGGCGCCGCTGTTCCAGGTGAAAATCTGCCGGAACCAGGGACCGTATAGGCGGGAGGCCTCCCCGATCACGGCGCGCGGGCTGTCGGGGGACGTGGTGTTGCCGCCGTAGGCGCCCAAGGGCCCTTTGGGTCCCAGCGGTCCGAAGGGCCCCAGGGGCCCGCAATAGCCGAACGGGCTGTCGGTATAGGCGGGGACGGTCAGGTCACGCGCGCCGCGCGCGGCGCGATAGACCTCGATGGTGTCGGCGGTGACCATGACCGGGGCGGGCAGGGTACGGCCGAAGCGGGCTGGGCAGGTGTCGGATTGGGCGCCGGCCACGGCCGGAAGCGCCAAGGCCAGCACAATGACCAGGCCGTTCAGCAAGCGCCGGCAAGGACGTGTCATCGGCCCCTCCTTCCCCCTGGTGTCGTCGGTCAGGAGCAATATGCAATAAAAGGTTGTATTTTGCCATGCGATGAATGGCCTTACCCGGTCAGCACCGCCGCGCCGGTTTCCAGCAGGGACTTGAGGTTGGACAGGATGCGCGGCCAGCCGCCGGAAACGGCCTGGATGAACTTGCCCTCGCCAGGCTGTTCCATGACGTGGGTGACGCTGAGCTTGACCACGCCACTGTCGCCCACGGGCTCGATCTCGAAGGTGCAGCGGGAATGGCCTTCCGCCTTCAGGTCCGGCTTGAACTCGTTGCGCCATTTCAGCACCAGGCGGAAGGGTGGGGCCGCCTCCAGCACCTCGCCATTGTCGGCGATGGTGCCGTCGGGCTTGACCAGGCGCCAGGGGGAACCCGGCCGCCAGTCGCTCTCCCCATGAAAGCCGAACCAGTACAGGCGCATGAAGTCGATGTCGGTCAGCGCCTGCCACAGCTTGTCGGGCGTGGTGCGGATATAGGTGACGTAGACGAAGGCGTTGCTCATGGTGCGTTATCCTTTCCCTGTTCATCGTTTTCAGGGCCCTCCAGCCTATCCTTCAGGGCGGCGAGGGCATCCAGCCGCGGCAGGTCGAACTGTGTGATCCACCGCCGGGCGATCTGGTGGATGGGCACGGGATTGATGAAGTGCAGCTTCTCCCGTCCCTGGCGCTGCCAGGCCACCAGGTTCGCTTCCTCCAGAACGGCCAAGTGCTTGGCCACCGCCTGGCGGCTCATGTCCAGGCCCAGGCACAACTGTCCCAGGGTCTGGCCGTCCCTGGCCCGCAGGCGGTCCAGCAGCAGTCGGCGGCTGCCATCGGCCAGGGCCCGGAATACGGCGTCATCATCGGTCATGGGTCTTAATACGCAACCAAATGGTTGCCTGTCAAGGGCTGACGCAAAGGCGGAGTGGTTTTTCAACGATGGGGCGAACAGGCCTTAAGGCCGCCACAATCCGCCGGCCATGCTGTTGCAATCCTGTGACCGGCCCAGGGCGCCCAGCCTGCGGACCTCAACCTTGCGCGATGGGGCGCGGGGAACTTACAGTAGTGCGAAAATGGGGGGACGGAATGCGCGACAGGCTGCTGGTGCGCTGGGGTTTGGGGCGTACGCTCTGGGTGGTTGTCACGGTGGCGGGCTTCCTGGGCCTGCTGTTCTGGGCGCGGTGCGGCATGGCGGCGCCCGCGCGCACCTTCAGCCCCGAGCTGGTGGCCCGCAATTACTTCGGGCCCAATGGGGCCCAGCCCACCCACGCGCTGACCATCGGCAACCTGGACATCACGGTGAAGATCATCGGCGGCGTGGCGCACACCACGCTGCTGGCCACCTTCGCCAACCCCACCACGGCGGCGGTGGAGGGGGACTTCACCCTGGATCTGCCGGCGGGCTCCGTCGTTACCGGCTACGCCCTGGACGTGAACGGTGCCCTGACCGATGGCGTGCTGGTGGCCAAGCGCGCCGCCACGCTGGCCTACCAGAAGCAGGTGCGGCGCGGCGTCGATCCCGGGCTGGCGGAGGTGACGCGCGACAACGCCTTCCGCACCCATGTCTTCCCCATCTTTCCCAACCGGGGCCGGATCGTGCGGGTGGAGTTCGCCACGCCCATCGGCGTCGACCAGCCCTACACCCTGCCGCTGGTGACCCTGGACCCGGTGGCCAAGGTCAGCCTGTTGATTATCGATGGCGATACCGCCACGTCCCCCGCCCTGATGGGACCGGACGGGCTGGATCTGCGCTGGAACCCGGGGCCGGCGGGGCTGGAGGCTCGAGCCACGGCCAGTGGTATCGTCCTGGGCGGCGCGCTCACCATCGGCGGCGTGCCGCCGGCCACCCCGGTGGTGCTGACCCGCCACCACGGCGGCGACACTTTTTTCGAGGTGGATGCGCCGGCGCCGGCTGGCGCCGCGACCGCCGCCGCCGGTTCAGGTCGGGTCCGCGTCTACTGGGACCGGTCGCTGAGCCAGCGCTCGGCCGACCGGGAGACCGAGCTGGCGTTGCTGGAACGCTACCTGACCGCGGCGCAGCCCCGGGCGATCGACCTCGTCACCTTCGCTGACGGTCCGACCCGCGTCCTGCTGACCTTCGACCAGCCCAATGCCGTGGCCGGCGTCCTGGCGGCGTTGAAGGCGGTCGAGTATGGCGGCGCCAACTCCCTTGCCGGGGTGCTGAAGGCGGCCGGCGCGCCGGCTGACGCCTGTCTGTTCTTCTCCAACGGCCGATTCACCGTGGACGCCTATCAGGCGGAGCGGGTGAATTGTCCCCTGTTCACCCTGTCGGCCAGCGATGACGCCGACCATGGCTTCCTGGCGGCCCTGGCCGCCAAGTCGGGCGGGGAGCATTTTGATCTCAAGGCCCGGGGCCTGGACGCCGTGCTGGCGCGCCTGACCGCCCCCGCCGGCCGTGTCATTGACGTGAAGGCCCGTGACGGCGCGGCCCTGGATTTCACCGTGTTGCCGGCGGCGGCCGGCCGCGTGCGCCTGATCGGCCGGGCGCCGCCGTCGCTGGGCGGGATCAAGGTCACCCTGGCCGACGGCCGCGCCCTGGCGTTCGATCTGGATGATCTGCCCGCGCCGGCGGATGACGCCCTGGGCGCCCTGTGGGCTTTCGACCGGCTGGCGGAGATGACGGCATCGGACCGTCCTGACCAGAAGCGGGCCGTGGGCTTTGCCCGCGCTTATGGCGTCGCCGGTGGCGGCGCCGTCTTCCTGGTGCTGGAACGCCTGCAGGACTATGTCGATGCGGAGATCGCGCCGCCCGACAGCCTGGGCAAGGAGATGCAGAACCAGTACGCCGACTTGGTGGCGCGCATGGCCCAGTCCAAGCGGACGGCGCAGGACAACCGTCTGGTCCAGGTCATCAACGCCTGGCAGGAGGAAAAGGACTGGTGGGCCGCCAAGCCACGGCCGGCGCCGGCGAAGCAGGCAGCCGTTTCCAGCGGCGTGACGATGGGTGTCACTTCCCCGCCGCCGCCCGTCATCATGCGGGACTCGGTTTCCTCCGCGACGGTACCAGCCCCGCCGCCGCCACAGGTGGTACAGCCTCCACCTTTCGTGCCGCCGGTGGAGGTCGCCATCGACAGCCCGAGGGCGCCCATCGTTGCCGCCCCGTCGGGTGGACGCCCGGTCCCCACCGGCCCCTTGCCTGCCGGTCCCGCGCCGGCGGGCCCGGCCCGTGGAAGGACGGAAGATTTTGTCGTCACCGGCGCCCGGGCGGACGGCCATGGCGATGGGCAGGGCGCCGCGGCGGTCATCGCGGTAGAGCCGTGGAATCCTGACCGGCCCTACTTGCGCGCCTTGAAGGAGCATCTCGACGACCCGGACGCCTTCCACGCCACGGTGGTGGGGCAGGCGGACAAGTACGGGCAGGTGCCCGCCTATTACCTGGACATCGCCGAGCTGCTGTTCCGCAACGGCCGGGCGTTGGAGGCGGCGGCCATGGTGCTGAACGCGCTGGACCTGCCCGCTGCCGACAACGGCACGCTGATCATCGTCGCCGACGCCCTGATGCGTTATGGCGACGAGGCACGGGCCATCTGGTTGTATGAGAAGGTGCTGTTCCTGGAGGGCGACCGGCCCCAGCCGCGCCGCAGCCTGGCCCTGGCCCTGGTGACGCGGGCGGAGCGGGCGGCCCAGCGGGGGGCGCCGGCGGCGGTGCCGCGAGCCGACTATGTCCGCGCCCTGGACCTGTTGAACGAGATCGTCACCCGCACCTGGGCGCCGGCCTACAACGGCATCGAGATGGTGGCGCTGATGGAGGCCAACCGCCTGGTGCCGCGCCTGCAGAAGCTGGGTGTGCGCGACATCCCGCTGGATCCCCGCCTGCGCGCCCAACTGGACGTGGATGTGCGCGTCGTCCTGGAATGGAACGTGGACGCGACCGACATGGATTTGTGGGTGGATGAGCCATCGGGCGAACGCGCCATCTACAGCCATCCCCGCACCACCATCGGTGGCCGGCTGTCGCGCGACATGACCCAGGGCTATGGACCCGAGGAGTACCTGCTGCGCCGGGCGCCATCGGGCGAATACACGATCCGCGTCAACACCTACCGCACCGACCGCCTGAACCCCAACGGCCCGATCACCGTGCGCGCCCACCTATACCGCAACTACCAGCGCCAGACCGAAGAGGCGCAGGTCATGCAGATCGAACTGAAACCCGGCGAGGACGGCGCGCGCGTGGTGGGCCGCGTGGTCATCGATCATTGATGCCAAGAGACGGGGGAGGGGTGTCAGCGGCGCCTGGCCCGGCCGGCGGTCTCCCCGGCGGCCAGTTCGATGATCTCCGCCGTGATCTCCTCCTGGCGCAGGATGCGTTGCGCCGCCTGCAGGCCATCCAGCTGACGGTCGATCTGGCTGCTGGCCGCGGCCATGGCCTCCATGCGCGCCTCGTTCTCGGCGGCGAAGGCGTGCAGGGCGGCGCGGCAGAGCTGGGCGTGGACATAGTCGGCGGTCAGTTCCGCCAGCAGGGTCCGGGCCGGCAGGTTCAGCAAGGGCGGACTGCCGCCCTGCTTCCGGGGAAAGGGGGCGGGGTCCAGGGGAAACAACTGCAGCCGCTCCACCCGCATGGGCTGTCCCGGATGGGTCTGGCCATGGATGGCCTGCGCGCTGCCGATGTCGCCGGTGGCCAGCTGGCCGTACAGGGCCTGGCAGATGCGGTCCGCCAGCTTGGGGATGCCCTGCGGTTGCGCCGGCAGGGCGTGGGACCAGGCCACCTTCAGGCCACGCTCCCGTGCCAGCATCAGGCCACGCGTCCCGACGAGGAACAGGTCCGTGGTCGCCGCCTCGGCACTGGTGGCGTCCAGGGCGGCATCCAGGATGCGTTCACTGAACGGCCCGGCGAAGCCCTGCTCGGCGCAAAAAATGACCATCGCGCGCCGGGATGTCGGGGCGTATGGGCCGGTCATGCCGTCGCCGGTCATCCCTTCGCCGGTCAGGGCCAGCGCCTGCCCCGCGGCGGCTGCCAAGGCGGCGGCGTAGTGGTCCACGGTGGCCAGTTGCCCGCGCGCCTGCTGCGCCCGGGCGGCGGCCATGCCGCGCATGGCCCGCACGACGGCGCCCAGTTGGCGGATGCCCTGGACGCGGACGTTCAGGTCCGTCAGCCGGTCGGTCACCCTGCCGTCTCCTTCGCGGCCGGTGCGGGGGCGGGTGTCAGCGTCCTGGCACGGTGCATTAGGATGTCCAGCAGGGCGTCCCGGTCGGCGGGGTCCAGTTTGCCCGTGCTCTGCAGGGCGCGGACGATGGCCGGCGCCTGGCTGTCCAGCGCCGCCGGCAAGCCGGCGCGGAAGGCGGCGATGGCCTCCGCCGGCAAGGGGTCCAGCACGCCGGTCTGCAGGGCCAGGACCAGGGACACCTCCTCCGCCAGGCGCAAGGGGGCGTGCAGGGGCTGGCCCAGGATGGCCCGGATGCGGGCGCCGTGCGTCAGCTGTTCGCGCACCCGCGTATCCGGCATGCCGCCGAAGCGGGTGAAGGTCTCCAGTTCCAGGAATTGGGCGTAGTCCAGGCGCAGGGATTCCGCCGCGTCGCGCAACGCCCGGGCCTGGGTCTTGCCGCCCACCCGGCTGACGCTGGTGCCCACGTCCACCGCCGGCTTGTGGCCCTCATGGAACAGCTTGGCATCCAGCACGATCTGGCCATCGGTGATGGAGATGAGGTTGGTGGGGATGTAGGCGCTGAGGTTGCCGGCGTCGGTCTCGGCGATGGCCAGCGCCGTTAGCGATCCGCCCCCCTTTTCCGCCGACAGTTTGGCCGCCCGCTCCAGCAGGCGGGCGTGGACATAGAAGACGTCGCCCGGATAGGCCTCGCGACCGGGCGATTGCCGGGTCAGCAGGGCGATTTCGCGGTGGCTGGCGGCGTGCTTGCTCAAATCGTCGATGACGATCAGGGCGTGGCGGCCGCGGTCGCGGAAGTATTCCGCCATGGTGAAGGCGGCGAAGGGGGCGATCCACTGCAAGCCCGGCGCGCCGGCGGATTCGGCGACGACGACGATGCAGCGCTCGCGCGCCCCGCGTTGGAAGATGGCGTCGACGGCGCGGCGCACGCTGGCGTTCTTCTGCCCGATGGCGACGTACAGGCAGATCATGTCGCTGTCGCGCTGGTTGATGATGGTGTCGATGCCGAGGGCGGTCTTGCCGATGGCGCGGTCACCCACGATCAGCTCGCGCTGGCCGCGTCCCAGGGCGAACAGCGCGTCGATCACCATCACGCCGGTCTGCACGGGCTGGGTCACCAGGTCGCGGTCAGCGATGGCCGGGGCGGGGCGCTCGATGGTGTCCAGCGCCTCGGCGACGATGGGCCCCAGGCCATCCAGGGGCCGGCCCAGGGGATCGACGATGCGGCCCAGCAGGCCGGGGCCGACCGGCACCCGGACGACATCGCCGGTGCCCGTCACCGCGTCGCCCGCCCCGACCCCGCCTTGTCCCCCGTCCGCCGCGTCCAGCAGCACGCAGCCGACGCGGTCGCGGTCCAGCACCTGGGCGAAACCGAACTGGCCGCCCTCGAAACGCAGCAATTCATCCAGACGCACGCCGGGCAGTCCGGACAGCAGGGCGATGCCGTCGCCCACCTCCTCCACGCGCCCCAGTTGGGCGGTGGCGGGGCCCAGGACCGTCCCGTCCAGGCGTGACCGGGCGGCGTCAAGCCAGGCGCCGGCGCCGCCCGCGCCATCCCTTTCCGCTTCCGCGTCGGCGGCGGACCCGGTGGCGGGGTGCTCCTCAGGGGCGGTCATCATGGCTGATTTCCTGGAGAATGCGGGCCAGGTCCGCCCGCCAGCTATTGGTTATGGCCAAGTGGGGCCCGCGCAGTTCCAGGCCCGCCAGCAGGGCGGGATCGACCGTGAAGTCGATGGTGGCGGGGCGGCCCAGGGCCTCGACGATCCGCTGGCGATAGCGCTCCCGCTCCGCCGTGGGAAGGGCGGTGGCGGTGCAGGCGGTCAGGGCCGCGCCGTTCGCCGCCTGCGCCCGCGCGTCCGGCGGCAGGGCGCTGATCTCACCCACCAGACGGGTGAGGAAGGCGTCCCCCATGCCCGTCCCGTCCATGCCCGCCAGCAGCTTGCCGGCGATGTCCACCGCCAGCCGTCCGGCGTGGTCCCGCCAAGTCCGTGCCGCCGCCTGCCGTTCCTGGTCCAGGGTGTCGCGGGCGGCGGCGCGCACCGCCTCCGCGTCGGCTTCCGCCTGGGCCAGCAGCGTGGCACGGGCTTGCTCGGCCGCCTCCTGGGCGGCCTTCAGGATGTCCGCGCGTTCCTGCGCGAACCCGGCGCGCACGCGCTCGATGTCTGCCAGGGCGTCTGCGGCCTGGGTGCGGGCGGCCTGGGCGTCGGACAGCAGCGTGGCCGCCGCGGTCCGGCGCTGGTCGATGATGGCCGATATCGGACGCCAGAAAAACCGCGACAGCAGCCAGATCAGGATCAGGACGTTGACCGCCTGAAGGCCCAGCGTCCACCAGTTGATGGTCATGGCGTCACTTCAGCAGCGGGTTGGCGAACAACAGCAGCAGCGCGATGACCAGGCAGTAGATGGCCATGGTTTCTATCATCGCCAGACCGACGAACAGGGTGCGCGAGATGGTGTTGGACGCCTCGGGCTGGCGGGCCAGGGCGTCCATGGCGGCGGCCACGGCCCGCCCCTCCGCCAGCGCCGGGCCGATGGCCCCGAAGGAGACGGCGATGGCCGCGGAGATGATGCTGGCCAGGGCTAACCAGTTCATGGGGATGTCCTTTCTGTGGGCGAAGCCGCCTCGCCGCCCGCCTCGCCGGCGGTGCCGGCGATGAAGACCATGGCCAGCGTGGCGAAGATGTAGGCCTGGACGGCGCCGGTCAGCAGATCCAGGGCGATGAGGGGGATGGGAACCAGCAGTCCCGCCAGCGACATGACGATGCCGATGACGAAGACCCCGCTCATGACGTTGCCGAACAGGCGCACGATGAGGGAGAAGGTGCGGGTCAGACTCTCCACCAGGTTCAGCGGGATCATGATCGCGTTGGGCGCGGCGAAGGTGGCGAGATAGCCGCGCACGCCGCCGGCCTGGATGCCGAAATAAATGATGGCGAAGAAGACCAGCAGGGCCAGCGCCGCATCCGTCTCGACATGCGCGGTGGGCGGTTCCACCCCCGGCACCAGGGATGACCAGTTGGCGACCAGGATGAACAGGAACAGCGTGCCGATGAAGGCGCGGAAGGGGCCGGGCTCCGCCCGCATGGTGTCGCGGATCTGGCTGTCGACGACGTCCACCACCAGTTCCAGCACGGATTGCAGCCGCCCCGGCGTCAGCGACAGGCGGCGGGTGGCGGCGATGGCGCCCAGGGTGAGGATGGCCATGATGACCCAGGTCACCACCACGCCGGCCGTCACCGCCACGGGACCCAGGTGGAACAGGGCCGTGCTTTCCAGGGGGGAGTTCATGGCGCCGTCGCCCGCATCCGCCGCGTCGCCACCGCCCGCGCCGCCATCAGGCCCAGTGCCGTCAGCAGCAAGGGCAGGGCGCCCTCCAGGCTGGTCAGGGTGAGGACGCCGGCCAGCAGCCCGAAACGGACCAGCGTCGACAGCAGGGCCGCGACCCCCGCGCCCGCCGGGCTACGGCTGTCGTTCCCGGGCGCCAGCAGGCGGTCCACCCCCCGGCGCAGGTCGCGGAAATAGGCCAACCCCAGGCCGAAGCCCAGCGCCAGGTGCAGGATCAGGCTCAGGCCGGCCAGCGCTGGCGGCAGCGTGTCGAAACGGGGCATCAGGCGCGTCCCATCCATTTCCAGGCGGACCAGCATCCCAGCGCCAGCCCCAGCATCAGCAGCGGGGCTGTCCAGAACAGTCCGGAGTTGAGGGTTCGGTCCAGCCAGCGGCCCAGGAAGGTGCCGGCCAGCATGGGCATGACGATGATCCATCCCAGGACGCCGATCTGGGCCAGCCGCCGAGTCACGCCGGGTTCACCCCGCAGGCGGGCCTGACGGTGCCGGTCACCGCGTTGCCGGACGGCCGACACCAGCGGGTCGGTCGACTGATCCGGGCTATCCGGTCCTGCCGGCGGGCGGGTCATGACAGGCCGCCCCCGCCCGGACGCCGGTCGGGACGCAGGTGGCGCATGATTTGCCGGATGGCGTTCAGCTGCAGACGGGTGTCTTCGGTCCTTTCCAGGCGTTCCTGGTCAAGTTCCACCCGGAAGCGATCCAGCACGGTCTTGTCCAGCGTCTCGATGTCGCCCCCCGCGATCGCCTCACGCGTCGCGACGGTGACCTGGGTGCCGCCGGTGACGGTCAGCACGCCGCCCCGGACGGCGCAGTACCGGCGGCCGCCGTCGGCGCGCCGCCACTGCACGATGGAAATCGCCAGCCGCGTCAGCAGGTCGGCATGGCCGGGCAGAATGCCGAAGCCGCCGCTGGCGTCCTCCGCCCGCAGCGCGCGGACGTCATCCTCCTCAACGATCGTAGACAGCGGCGTGACGATGCGCAGGTTCATGCCGCCACCGCCGTGCCGCGGGCGGCGGTCTCCTTGCCGCGCGCCTCTTCCAGGGTGCCCACCATGTAAAGCGAGCTTTCCGCCCAGTCGTCGGTCTCGCCATCCAGGATGGCGCGGCAGCCGGCCAGCGTCTCGGCCAGCGGCACGGTCCGGCCCGGCGTGCCGGTGAAGGCCTCCGTCACCATGAAGGGCTGGGCGAGGAAGCGCTGCAGCCGCCGGGCCCGGGCCACGACCAGGCGATCGGCGCTGCCCAGCTCCTCGACGCCCAGCAGGGCGATGATGTCCTCCAGTTCCTTGAACCGGGCCAGTGTTTCCCGCGCCCGTTCGGCGATGCGGTAGTGCGCCTCGCCCACCACCAGCGGGTCCAGCAACACGGAGGAGGAGGACAGCGGGTCGATGGCGGGGTAGAAGCCCTGCGCCGCCAGGGACCGCGACAGCATGATGACGCTGTCGGTGTGGCTGGAAACGGCGGTGACGGCGGGGTCGGTGAAGTCGTCGGCCGGGACGTAGACGGCCTGGATGGCGGTCACCGACGCGCCCGCCACGGAGGCGATGCGTTCCTGCAGGCCGGCCACTTCCGTCGCCAGCGTGGGCTGATAGCCGACGCGGGAGGGCAGGCGGCCCAGCAGGCTGGACAGCTCCGCCCCCGCCTGGACAAAGCGGAAGATGTTGTCCATCAGCAACAGGACGTTGCGGTGTTGCTGGTCGCGGAAGTGTTCCGCCATGGTCAGGGCGGTCAGCGGCACGCGCCAGCGTGCGCCGGGTGGTTCATTCATCTGGCCATAGACCAGCACGGTGCGTTCCAGCACGCCGGAGGCCCGCATCTCCGTCCACAGCTCGTGGCCTTCGCGGGAGCGTTCGCCCACGCCGGCGAAGACGGAAATGCCCTGGTATTTCTGCACCATGGCCTGGATCAGTTCCATGACCAGCACGGTCTTGCCCACGCCGGCACCGCCAAACATGGCGGCTTTGCCGCCCCGGGCCAGGGGGGACAGCAGGTCGATGACCTTGATGCCGGTTTCGAACATGGCATCAGCGGCCAGGGTCTGGGACAAGGGCGGCGGCGCGTTGTGGATGCCGCGCCGGACGGTGCCGGCCGGCAGTGGCGGGCCGTTGTCGCGCACGTCCCCCACCACATCCAGCAGGCGACCCAGGACGGGGTCGCCCACCGGAACCTGGACGGGCGCGCCGGTATCGACCACCGCCACGCCCCGGGCCAAGCCGCCGGTGGCCTGCAGGGCGATGGCGCGCACCGTGCCGTCATCCAGGTGGCTGTGCACCTCCAGGGTCAGCGCTTCCGGCCGATCCCAGGCCACGGTCAGGGCGGTGTTCAAGGGGGGCAGATGCGCTTCCGGAAAGGCCACGTCCACCACCGCCCCCCGCACCGCGACGACCTTGCCCGCCGCCACCTCGCGCGCGCCCGTCTCGCCTACGGCGTCTGCGTCCCGCATGGCCTCATCCATTGCCGGCGGGCGCCCCGACGGTGCCCGATGCCGTCATCGTTGGCCCTGGACGGGACGGGACGCATTGATATTGATCAAGGAGAACCAATCGGTCGGGTGAATGGATTGCCGGCCGGCGTATCGCGGGCCTGGCGCTCCCCCTTTCACAGCGTCTTTCGGAAGAAGGCCACGATTTCGGCATCGAACCGCTGGTGGAAGGTGGAGCGGTCGAAGCCCTCTTCGCTTTGGCAGATCTGGGGTGCCGTCTTCTCCAGAATGGCGGAGCAGGGGACCAGGAAGTCGAAGTGGCGGGCGTGCGGCACCACATGGGTTTCCGGCGGCTGGGGCAAGGCCAGGCGCACGGCTTCGGCATAGTAGGGATGGGGCAGGATCTCGTCATCCTCCGCCCGCCACAGCTGCACCGGCACCCGCACCGCCGCCAGGCCGTCATCGGCGAACGCGAAGCCCAAGGCGGGCGCGGCGGCGACGATGGCGCGGATGCGGGCATCCGGGGTGATGCGGGGTGGGGCGATGGCGCGGGGCAAGCCGCCATCTGGCAGATGGGCGGCGATCAGGCGGCAATCGTAGAATTCCGGATGGGCCGCGCAGTGTGGGCCGATGCGGTTCAGGTCCGGCCGGCCGCCGGCCGCCGCCAGCACGGTGTAACCGCCGGCGGAAAAGCCGAAGGCGCCGATGCGGGCCGGATCGACGGCGTCGGCCCAGGTGGCGATCATATAGCTGATCAGCAGGCTCAGTTGTCGCGGGCGGTTGGCAACATCGGCGGCGCGGCTCTGATCCTTCACGTTGTCGCCGGTGTGGGTCAGGGCCGCCACCACGAACCCCGCCTCCGCCAGCGCTTCGGCCGTGTCGGCGTGACCAACGGCGTTGCCACCGTTGCCGTGGGAGATGACGATCAGGGGAAGACGTCCGCCTCTCAGCGGCGCGTTCAGGGCCACGGTTCGGGTCAGGGGTCCCACCTGGGTGGGCTGGGCCGCAGCGTCCGTCGGGTACCACATCGCCACCTCCACGGCGGCGTCCTGGCCGTCCGGCATGGACAGCCAGCGGAAGCCAACGGCGGCGGATGCGGGGGCGGGCAGCAACGACAGGCAGGACAGGGCGAGGGCGAACAGGGCGGCGGCGGACGATGGAAACGTCGATTTGATTGCTGCGGGTTTGAACATCGGGAACAGATCCGGCGCTGGTGGTTGGGACGTCCTTTTGTGCCGTGCGATGTCGAGGAAAGCCGGGGGGAATGCGTGAATGGGCGAACGGGTTCGGTGCCGGGCGAACGGGTAGCCGGGCTGTTCGCCGGCGCGGCCCATGGTATGAAGGCGCCACTGGATATGGCGGTTGCATGGGGCCGGGCATGCGCGACGGGTTGAAGCATGGAATAGCGGCAAGGGAGAGCATGCTGGGGGACTCCAGGTCCTGGGCGCGCGCCTTTGTCGCCGCCACGGCGGCGGGCGTGATCCTCGGGCTGGTGGGGCCCTTCGGCAGCTTCTACAATGAGTCCCTGCCTGTGCTGGTGGCTTATTGGGTGGTCGCGCTGTGGTTGGGCACGGGCCTGTTGGGCGTGACCTTGCGTCTGGCCTTGGCCCGCGCGAATGGCTGGTCACTGCCCCGCGCGTTGGGCTTGGTGACGGTGATGTCCGCCCTGTCGGCGCTGCCCCTGGCCGTGGTCTGCCGGGTTGTGGCCCTGGCGCTATGGCCTGGCCCCATCGCCCGTATCGGCTGGTCCTTGTGGTATGGTCAGACCCTGCTGATGTCGCTGTGCTGCGCCCTGGCCTACGGTGTTCTGGGTGGCTACCTGCGCCGCGCGCCGGTTCCACCCGCTCTTGTTCTTGATCCGGGACAGCCCTTGAAAGCTCCGGCCTCGGGATCTTTCCTGGACCGTCTGCCGCCTGCCCTGGGCCGGGATCTGATCGCCCTGCAGATGGAGGATCACTATGTTCGCGCCCATACCCTCGTGGGTTCGGCGCTGGTGTTGACCCCCCTGCATCAGGCGATCGCCGAACTGGGGGCGGTGCCGGGGCTGAAGGTGCACCGCTCCTGGTGGGTGGCGCGGGCCGCCGTGGCCGGGGCGGTACGCGATGGCCGCAACCTCCGCCTACGCCTCACCACGGGGTTGGAGGCGCCGGTGGCGCGGGCCAACGTCGCCGCCGTACGCGCGGCGGGTTGGCTGGTTGGGGTGGATTGAGGGCCCAAGGATCAATTTTTCGAGGACAAATCCAATGGTCGCCACCCTGACCCCCGACCCGTTGACGCCCGCGCAAGTGGTGGACGGCCAGCTGCGCGCCTACAACGCCAAGGACGTCGACGCCTTCATGGCCTATTGGGCGGAGGACGCGCGCGTCTACCAGCACCCCGATACCCTGCTGGCCAGCGGGGCGGCGGAGATCCGCGCCCGTCATATCGTCCGGTTCCAGGAACCCAACCTCCACGGCCGTCTGGTGCACCGCATGGCCGTGGGCGCCACGGTGGTGGACCATGAGGTCGTGACCCGCACCTTCGCCGACGGCCCGGGAACGGTTGAGGTCATCGGTATTTACGAGGTGGTGGCGGGGCGCATCAGCCGCGCCTGGTTCACCCTGAGCACACCGGTGCTGGACCCGCCGGCACCCGCTCTGGAATAAAGGGCCGCGTTTCAGCACATCTTTACCGAAAGGGTTCCCGCCGTGGCCGTCACCATCTATGGCATCAAGAACTGCGACACCATGAAGAAGGCCCGGGCGTGGCTGGAGGCGCGTGGTGTCGACCATGCCTTCCACGACTACAAGGCCGTGGGCATCGACCGGCCCCGGCTGGAGGCGTGGTGCGACGCGCTGGGGTGGGAAACGGTGTTGAATCGCGCCGGCACCACGTTTCGCGCCTTGCCTGACGCCGACAAGCAGAACCTGGACGCGCCCAAGGCGGTGGCCCTGATGGCGGCGCAGCCCTCCATGATCAAACGCCCGATTCTGGACCTGGGGGGGCGGTTCATCGCCGGATTCAAGCCGGAACGCTATGACGAGGCGTTCGCCGCCCTGGGGCGCTGAGCCCCGCCGATTCCACCCCTGGGGCCTCTGGGCGGGGCCCACCCCCCAGGGGTGGCGGGTTCCCATCGAGCGCTGAAAAAAGGAACATGAGGAGAACATTTGCGCTTGAAGTTCCGGGAACGTTCTGGCAACTCTAGGGTCATGAACGGCCGGGCGACAGAAGCGCCGGCCCCGGAACAGACAGCGGGTGGAGGGGTGAATGGCGTACATTGCAGTCCACGACACGATGCATGGTGTCGGCTTCGCTCCACAATCCTCCTTGCTGCGCCGTCGCGCGCTGAACCGGGCCGGCGCCAATGGCGGCCGCCTGCTGCGTGATTTTGTGGCGTTGGCCAGCTTGTTCGCCACCCTTTACGGCGCCGTGCTTATCCTGGGCGCCGCCATGGGCAACTGACGCCCTCCGTCTTGCGCAATCATTTCCCCAAATGCAAACAACCCGCCGGTAATGAACCGGCGGGTTGTTTTGTATTGAGCGCTTTTATTTGGAGGAGCTTTACGCTCTTCCGCTTCAGCGGCGCTGGGCCCGGTGGAAGGGGATGGGGATGGGGCGGGCCGCGTTCTCTTCCTTGCGGCTGGCGGACATCTCGATCTCCATGCGGGCGATGACCTTGCGCAGTTCATGCAGCGCGTCGGTCAGGCCCTGCATGCCGCCCTCGGGGTTGGCCTTCCAGGCGGTATAGGCCTCGGCGCTGCGCTGGGCGGCGACGGTCATGCGCTGGTCCGCCGGTTCCGTCGGGGTCTCCGCCGCCTCCATGCGGGCGGCGTTGCGCTGCTGCTGGCGGTAGGGATACTCGGTACCCACGGGCCGATCGCCGAAGGGGCGGTCCAGCATCTGATCCATGCTTTCCGATTCGGCCTGACCATAGGGGGCACGGGGCGCCGGGGCCTGACGGTCGCCATAGGGGCGCTGCCCCTGGCTGACAGCCGGCGGCTGGCTGCGTTCCTGGGCGGCGTTGGCCACTGCGGCACCGGTCAGGGTGCGACGCTCGCCGCGCTGCGGCCGGTCACCGACCGGGCGGTCGCCAAAGCGGTCACTGCGGGGCTGCTCGCCCTCGGCGCGGTGCTCCCCCCGCTCCTGGCGGCCTTCACGGCCATCCTGGCCGCGCTGCGGCCGGTCGCCCCGGGCGGGACGATCACCGCCACGCGGGTGGCGGGCCTGTTGGACGGGCGCTGGCTGCGGGCTCGCCGGTTGCGGGCTGGGCTGGGCCGCTTCCATGGCCATCGGCACCGGGGCCGCCTGGACCGAGGCCACCGGAGCCGGGGCGGGTGCTGAAGCCGGGGCGGGGGCCGGCGTCTCGGCCACGGCGGGCTGCTCCACCGGCTGTTCCAGTGGCAGGGCCGGGCTGGGCTGCGGGATGTCCGCCTTGGGGGCCCTGGCCGCCTTGGGCGCCACGGCGCCTTCGGCCGCCGGAGCGGGGGCCTCGCCACCTTCGGCCGCCGGGGCCGCAGTTTCGGCCTTGCGCACGATGTAGGAGATGGCGCTGGGCGTGCAATCGAACTCCCGGGCGATGGCCGACAGGGTGGCGCCGGCGCGATAGCGCTCCAGAATGGACGGCCAGGCCGACTGGGGAATGCGGCCCCGCCGCTTCGGGGCGTCGCCGTCGGCTTCCTTCTCGACGCCGTCCAGGGTCTGAATGTCGCTAGGCTGCCACAGGGGCTCTTGGGTCATGTCTGTCACACATCATTCAAAGGGCCGGCAGCCGAACGACGGGGGCTGACCCGGCGGTCACGGACGGGTGTATGGAAGGCCCGCCAGCCCTCACGGGTTGAAACCCGCTGAAGCGACGTTCCCGATGTCGCCGCCGCCTATACGGCGACCGGGCCACATCTTTAATAGGCGATATTCAAAATCCCGCAGTATTCAGGTATCTTTATAATATAAAGACCAAGAATACGTACGCCACACCAAACAGACTGCCGCCCGTAGGACGGTGGCGTGAGATTTATGAAAATCCGTTTGAACTGAAGTGCCGGGTCGCCGTCGCGAATGTCCGCCGGGGCTGGCCGTTGACACCCAAGTCCAGACCTTTATTTAAAAGAAAATCCCGGGACTGCAAGCGCTGATTCCATCGCCGCCACTATTTTTTAAAAAGCCCTTCCCCGACTCGCCCGATAGGGGCGTGGGGGCCGCCGCTGGGGAGCCTGGCGGGGCGTTTGCCCGGGGGGAAAGGCCGGTGGTTTCCTTCGGGTGGCGGGCGTGCCCGACTCCAGCGCCGGGTGCCCCTTATGGGGGCCGGGAACCGCTGGTATGCCGTGGGCATGGCCAAGCGACCCTCACAGCCCCGCCCCGCCCCGCCGCTGTCCGTCGCGTCGGGACGGCCGCCCCCATCCGCCAGCGCGGCAAGGGCGCCCCTGCGCGCCTGCCGGCCCGCGCGCCGGCATCGGCGCCCTTCACACCCAAGGCCCGCCTGCACATGGCGGCGGCCGGCCTGGTCATCGCCGGCGCGGCGCTGATCCTGCTGTCCCCGGCGTTGTGGGCGGCGATCGGGGCCGTGCTGCTGTTCCTGGCGGCGGCGGGCACCTTGGTGTGGGCCCGCCGGCAGGCGTGATCGTTCTTCAGGGGGGCGACGGCCAGAGCCAGGCGGCCCCGCGCACGCCGCTCGAATCACCATGGCGGGCGGGCCGGATGGGCGTGGTCACGTCCGGGGAAAAACACCACTCGGCCAGGCGTCGGGGAAGCGTGTCATAGAGATGCGCCATATTGGACAGGCCGCCGCCCAGCACGATGACGTCCGGGTCCAGCAGGTTGACCACGCCGGCGAGGCCCCGCGCCAACCGGTCGACATGCCGGTCCAGGGTGGCTTGCGCGGGGCCGTCGCCGGTCGCGGCCAAGGCGGCGACCTCCACCGCCGTCAATCGCTGTCCCGTCGCGCGGCGATGATCGTCCGCCAGGCCCGGCCCCGAGGCCCAGGTTTCCAGGCAACCCTGCCGTCCGCAATAGCAGGCGGGGCCCGGCCGTTCGTCCTGCGGCATCATCGGGCCGGGGCCGTGCGGCCAGGGCAGGGGGCTGTGACCCCATTCCCCGGCCGCGGCGTGGCGGCCGGTGACGATGCGGCCGTCGATGACCAGGCCGCCGCCACAGCCCGTGCCCAGGATGGCGGCGAAGACGGTGTGGCAGCCGGCGCCCGCACCATCGGCGGCCTCCGACAGGGCCAGGCAGTTGGCGTCGTTCTCCAGCCGGACGGGACGGCCCACCGCGTCCGCCAGATCCCGGTCCAGCGGATGCCCGATCAGCCAGGTGGAGTTGGCGTTCTTCACCAGCCCGGTGACCGGGGAGACGACACCGGGGATGCCGACGCCGACGCTGGCCGTTCCGGCGCCGCCCACGGCGTTGTCGAGCCAGCTCACCAGTCCGGCGACGGCGGCCAGGGTGGCGTGGTAATCGTCGCGCGGGGCGGGAATGCGGCGGCGGGCCAGTTCGGCGCCGTCCGCGCCCAGGACCAGTCCCTCGATCTTCGTGCCGCCCAGGTCGATGCCGATGCGGGCCATGTCCACCCCTTTCGCCCCCTCCTGGGGCCGGTATCCCTTTCGCGGGCCCGCCGGCCGCCGGCCGCGACTCGCCCTTATGGGCTAGATCGCGCCCCGACTCTTGCTCATGGTGGCCGCCCCGGTCTAAAAGTACAAGATGTGGTGGATGCGGGGGCCTGATCGCGGGCGTTCCTCCGGCCCTTGCGGGGCGGGGGATGTCTTCATGGGGATGTGCCGCGCCGCCGCCACGATGCTGACCGTCCTTCCAATGAAGATGGAACCCCGCGCCATGACGCGTGCCCGTTTGCTCGTCGCCCCGCTTCTGACCCTTGCCCTGGCTGTCGCGGCCGTGGGCGCCCCCGCTTTCGCCGCCGACAAGGCGACACCCGCGAAAAAGGCGGCCGCGTCCAAGAAGGCCGCCCCTGAAACCAAGGCGTCGAAGGCGCCCAAGGTGGCCGGCCCCTGCTATTCCCCGGCGGAGTTCGACGCCGAGCAGGCGATCCGCTTCCACACCCGCCTCATGGTCATCGGCCTGACCTGCCAGCAGCTGGGCGGCAACTACGAAGGCCTGTATGTGCGCTACAAGAAGTTCACGCTGACGCACCGCACGCAGATCATCGCCTGGGAAGACGCGCTGATCGCCCATTACCGCAAGACGGCCAAGGGCAACCCCAACCGCGCGCTGGACACGCTGCGCACCCATCTGGCCAATGAGATGTCGCAGCACATCGCCGCCGTTTCCACCGACGTCTATTGCGCCCAGCACGCGGCCAGCCTGGCGCAGGCGGAACTGATGAGCGACCCCGACGTGGTGAAGGCCATCAGCAACGACGCGGTGATCCGCGTGTCCGAACTGCCGCGCTGCGATTTGCCGATGCCGGTCATGGCCGCCGCCACCGCCACGGACCGCATCAGCGGCCCGGGGGCGGCCCCGGCGCCGGTCGTCGCCCCCACCGCCGCGGCTTCCAAGGAGACGGCGGGCGCCGCCAGCGGCGCCACGCACTAAGCAGTTTCCTTCAGATCGGGCCATACATGGCCCGGCCTGGAGAGGCCTGTCGACTCTATGCTGGCGGACAGACTCCCCTATAGCCGGCTGTGTTTAATCGGAACCACAGCCGGCTATAGGGTGCGATCGGTTCAGATCACCACGAAACAAAAGCCGAGATTTTTTCCGGCGATCCCGTGACAGGCGGAAGACCCCGAGGTCGCGGCTTCGCATCGTCGCGGCCAAATGTCGCTGGGGCCGGGCCTTCACATGTCATTCGCCGCAGGTGATACCGGCCCCCTGTCCAAAGGGGCGTGGGGCAGGCGTATATGCCGCCCGGGGGATGACGAAGGCGCGGGGGGCAAAATAACCCTATGCCCATTAGCGTGCTAGAAATCGTAAAGCTCGGGATTGTTTAATCCGCCGGCAAATCGGCACCTGCCCCTGGGGGCGCGCCCGATTAAAGGAGAGCGGGTTATGCCCAATAGAATAGCCCTGACCGGAGCCGCGGATATTTCGGCTATGGGCCAACGGCCTATTGAATTTCATGCCGGCGATCGCCTTGGCTCCCCCGCGCGGCGGCCGGCCTCGGCCCTGCCCGATCCCGCCGGGTATGTCATTGAAATCGACGAGGAGGCGGTGGGCCTGGTGACGGCTCATCCCGAGGGCATGGCGTTCCACGCCGTGGACATGCGGGCCCAAAGCCTGGATGGGCAAGTCTTCGTGGACATGGCGGCCGCCCGCGCCGCGGCGGAAATGGTTTTTTACGGCCGCTTGGCGCAGCAGGGCTAACTAAAGCCCTAGGACTGTGCAATAAGCGGTATGCGGATGGGGCGGTAGGTACTTTCCGAACTTGCAACCCTTGAAAATCCATGCCTCAGTTTAACCTCAATTCCATCGGATCAACGGCATGTCCTGACGGCCGAACGGCGTAGCTCACAAGGCTGGGTTGCTCCCCGTTCGGTGTTGAAGGATTGAATTAACTCAGGACGTTGTCTAACCCTGCCGTCAGGCGGGACAAGCAATAGCGCCACGTCCTGGCGCAAAGGGTAGTCTTAAATTCAACCGAGGGTTCCTTTCGGGGAGAAACCCCCTCGGCCAGAAGGAGGAGAAACGACGAATGAAACTCCGTCATTCATTACTGTGCGCGGTGTTCGCGCTCGGCCTGCCGGCCACCGCGCTGGCCCAGGTTGACGAGGGCTACTATGTTGGTGCGCAGGCCGGTGCGAACTGGGCCAACAAGACCGACCTGAAGGGTTCCACCTACACCGACAAGGCCGACTTCACCACGTCCCCGACCGGTCTGGTCGAGGGTGGTTACAAGTTCGGCAATGGCGTCCGCGTGGGCGCCGAGATCGGCTACGGTGGCAGCACCGTCGGCGACATCACCGGTGGCGGCCCCGGCCGTGCCGGCGGTGCCGGTGAGGTGACGGCCTTCACGTTCATGGCCAACACCTACTACGACTTCAAGGTCGACAGCCCGCTGCGCCCGTATGTCGGCGTCGGTGTCGGTTTCGGCCGGTACAAGTTCGATGGCGTGGGTGACGTGTTCACCCCGGGCAACGTGGTGGAAACCTCCACCACCGCCTTCACCTACCAGCTGTCGGCTGGCGTGGCCTACGCGCTGAGCCCGAACCTGGACTTCACCCTGGGCTACCGCTTCATGGGGACGCCGGAGACGACGTACGAGCCGTCGAACGCGCCGAAGTTCAAGGCCGCCTATCAGAGCCACTCGGTCCTGGTCGGCCTGCGCTACACCTTCGGTGCGCCGCAGGAGGCCCCGAAGCCGGCCCCGGCCGTGGCTCCGCCGGCTCCCCCGCCCCCGCCGCCCCCCCCGCCCCCGCCCCCGCCGCCGGCTCCGTCCATTTCGCGGAACTTCACGGTGTTCTTCGACTGGGACAAGACGGATCTGTCGGCTGACGCCAAGACGGTGTTGGACAACGCCGCCAAGGACGCCGGTACCGGCCACATCACGAAGATCAACGTGACGGGCTACACCGACCGCTCCGGCACGGACGCCTACAACCTGAAGCTCTCGATGCGCCGCGCCGAGGCTGTGAAGGTCTACCTGACGTCCAAGGGCGTCGCGGCCTCCATCGCCACCGACGGCAAGGGCGAGTCCGATCCGCTGGTCCCGACCGCGGACGGCGTGCGTGAGCCGTCCAACCGTCGCGCCGTCATCATTTTCCCCTGATCTGATCAGGGGACCGGTGGCCGGGCCCGGGGCGATCCCCCTGGTCCGGTTCATCGGCCCGATGATGTGGGCGCCATGCCGGATCCGCCTTCCGGCGGGTCTGCGGATGGTGGACAATAGGAAAGGGGCGCCACCCGGCCGGGCGGCGCCCCTTTCGTATCTTTGCCGCATCCACCCCGCGCCATCCCCCTCCCGCGATGGTGAGGGGGCGCGAAAGGCCGGTCGGTCAGGTCAGCGGGCCGATACCGCGCTGGATCGCCCAGACGGCCGCCTGGGTGCGGTTCTGCGCGCCGATTTTGCGCATGACGTTCTTGAAGTGCATCTTCACCGTGGACTCGGTGATTTCCAACCGGCGGGCGATGGATTTGTTGGATTGGCCGGCCAGCAGACAGCCCAGGATCTGGATCTCGCGCCGCGACAGGTCGGCGGTCGCCGCCACCAGGTCGGCGGGCGAGGGGCCTTGCGGCTGCTGCGCCTGCGCCACCAGCGCGGCGGCCCGGGGCGGGAACACGGCGTCGCCGGCCAGGATCAGTTCCAGCGCGTCGCGCAGGGTGGCGACCCCGGAGGATTTGGACAGGTGGCCGTCCATGCCGGCGAACAGGCTGGCCTTCAGGACCGAGTCGCTGGTGTCGGAGGTCAGCACCGCGATCTTGGCCTGGGGGGCCGCCGCGCGCAGCCGCCGCAGTTCGCTGGCCACTCTGGGCGGGTCTATGCCCCAAGGATCGACCATGACCAAATCAGGTGCCGGGATGTCCCGCAGCACCTTCAGGGCCTCCTCCACCGAGGGTAAGGGCGGTAACAGCTGGAAGGCATCTTCCCCCAGCAATGTACCCAGCGCCGCCCCGAACAACTGATCCTGGTCGATCAGAAGAACGCTGCGGCCCGTCATTGCCATTTTCCCCACCGTGATTGTGGTCTCCCCCACCGGAGACTGTTTATTAAAAATTTTACTAACATTGTCGCGGATACTCATGAAATGTCGACGCTAACCTGTTAACGGCTTATTCGCCCTAGAGGCAGGTAATAGATCGCCAGTTCTATTGCGACAATCCTATGGGAAAGTGACCCGGAACGCTATGTTTCTGTTGCGGCATGTCTGAAAACGGGTCACAGTCTGTCACATCGTGAGGTGGATCGTTTGGCCACCTGGGGAAATTATCAGCCGCTGGTGGGGTTACCACGGCGGAAATGGGGTTCCTGGGGGAAAATGGTTAGGCGTGCCCCATTTTGGCCGTGTTCTCATGACTAGAATGGCGGAGATGTCGCTAAGCCAGTCGGGGTCACGCGTTCATCGTGAAAGTCGGGGCCAGCGGCCAAAGGCACTGGAACCGGATGGCGATCAGTAGAGGGCCGTCACTGGCCCGATGCCGGATGAAGCGTTTTGGATGGCCTGGGCCGGAAGTGGCCGGACTCAAACGTGGGGTTTCAGATGATGAGCATGACCGCGCGTTTTCCCGGGACTGTCAGCAGTCTAGCCGAGGATGGTTTGGAAAACGGAATTGCCGGTGTGGGCGCTTCGCCCCGCCATCGTACGTTTCTTGTCGTGGATGGCCAGGCGCTCGTGCGCCGCGGCGCCGCCCTGATGCTGACCACCCAGTTCCCGGGTGCGTCGGCTTTGGAGGCAGGTTCCGTGGAAGAGGCGCTGGGGCAGGCCATGTCCGCTCCAGGGATAGACCTCGTCCTGCTGGATCTGGACAGCCTTTCCGGCAGCCGGGTGGAGGCCATTGCCCAGTTGACCTCCGCCTTGGGTGCCGTGCCCGTGGTGGTCGTGTCCGCGGTCCAGGATGGAGATGAGGTTATTTCCGCCATCCGGGCCGGTGCGCGTGCCTATGTGCTGAAGACCGGCCCGACGGAGGTGCTGGAGCGCACCTTGACGCTGATCCTGTCGGGTGAGAATTACGTGGCCATGCCGCGTCAGGCGCTGACCGCCGCCCTGGCGGGTGTCCGTGGCGCTTCCGGTCCGGCCATGGGCCAGGTCCCGGCTAGCCGGGAGGCGGGTCTGGCGGATCGCCTGACGGAACGGCAGCAGGACATTTTCCGCCTGATCCTGGCCGGCTGCTCCAACAAGGAAATCGCCCGCGAACTGGGCGTGCTGGAAGGCACGGTCAAGGTCCATGTCCGGGCCGTGATGCAGAAACTGGGCGCGAAGAACCGCACGCAGGTGGCCGTTGCCGCCGCCCGCAGCGGCTTCGGCACCATGGCTTTCATGGCCGGTACGCTGACCAACTAAGCGGCGGCCGCGTTGTCCCTCACGGGATTGGGGAATTAGGATACAGCGCAGGGGCCCTTTGGGCCCCTGTTGCCGTTTTTGGGCACGCCCGGTGCCCCGGGATCCTGCGCCGCCAGATGGCGACGCTTGGCGTTTGACCGACCCTCAATCGAACCGGGTCAATCAAACCCGGTCAATCGAATAGGGCGTCGATGTCCGCCTGGGAAATGGTGTGGCCGCCATCCTTGACGGGGCCGTGCAACTCCAGTCCCTCGTCGTGCTTGTGGATGGACGGGGGCAGGGGCATGGTCTCGAATTCCTTGGTGTTCCACACCGACATCATCGCCTCGACCCGCTCCTCGATGAAGCTCAAGGCCTGCACCACCTTGGTGATCCGCTGACCGGTGAGATCCTGGAAGTTGCACGCCTCGAATATACGCAGGGTGACCTCGTTCAGGTCCTTGAGGCGGGAGTTCTGATAGCCTTCGGGCAACTGGGCGCGGACCTCGTTGACAATGTCGTCGATCTCTTCCGCCGCCTGGATGATGCTGTTGGTGGCAACCTCGGTGGAGGCGACGACGGCGGTCAACTGCTGGCTGGCCTCCATGAAGGTGTCGTCCTTGGCCAACGGGTGGCGCAGGGCGGCCATTTCCAGCTTGGTCGCCTTGATGCGGCCGGCGATGTCGGCGATTTCCACATGGATCGCTTCGATCTGACTGTGGTCGGTGCTGAGGAAGCGGTCCAGCTTATGGCCCAGGTGATTGATGGCTTCCAGCACCTCGGACGCGTCCAGGCGAATCTCTTGCGCCGGGGTCACCGGGGTCAGGCTGGCGGGTGACAGCGACGATGACAGCGACAGCGCGTCCATGGTTCCGGACTGGTCCTGCGCCCGCCGTTGCCGCTGAATTTCCGCCATGAAAGGCCGCTGACCGTTCTGCGCCATCCGTTCAATCCTCTTTGCCCGTCACACCCGCTGCTGTCGCTCCCGGCCTGACCTAACCTAAAGATTATGCTCTTAGGGAATACGTTCGCCGGCGACCCATTCAACATGGGCGATACCTTGGGTGAAGCCAAGGGCCTCATGCAGGGCGGGCAACATTTGCCCCAAAGTTTCATCCAGTTGCCAGGGCGGGTTCACCAGGATCATGCCGGATCCGTTCAGGCGGTCGACCCGGCCATCGTCGTTCCAGGTCAATTCCGCGGCCAGGATCTTCGGTATGCCGCTGTCTTCCAGCCGCTGGTGCAGGCGCCAGCCGACGGCCCGGTCCTTGATGGGGTACCACAGGGCGTAGATTCCGGTGGGCCAGCGACTGTGGGCCAGCGCCAAGCCGGCGACCAGCCGGTCGAAATCGTCCGCCGCCTCGAACGGCGGATCGATCAGCACCAGGCCCCGTTTCTCCTTGGGCGGCAGGTGGGCCTTCAGGGCGGTCCAGCCGTCCATGTGATGAACGGCCACCTGCCGGTCGCCCCGGAACACGCCCTTCAGGGTCTGCGCGTCCTCTGGATGCAGTTCGGCCAGGATCAGGCGGTCGTCGTCGCGCAGGAAGGCGCGCGTCAGGCAGGGGGAGCCGGGATAGGAGGTGATCGGCCCCTTGATCGGCCCCAGCGGCTCGCCGCCGCTCGTGCGGACCGCGTTGAGATAGGGGGCCAGCGCTTCGGCGGCGGCGGGGGGCAGCCGGCCGGCCTCGGCCGCCTGCAGCAGGCGCTGGATGCCCAGTGCCGCTTCGCCCGTGCGGACGGCTTCGTCCGCGCCCAGGTCATAGCGGCCAATGCCGGCATGGGTGTCCAGCACGGCGAAGGGGGCGGTCTTGGCGGTCAGGCGGGTCAGCAGCAGCGCCAGGATGGCGTGCTTCATGACGTCGGCCGGGTTGCCGGCATGGAAAGCGTGACGGTAGTTCATGGGCGCGGAGCATGCCGCAAAGGCCCGTCAGCGGCAATCGCTGTAGGTCGCCCAAAAGCGAAAGGCCGCCCGGCGGGGCGGCCCTTCAGCGAAATCCCGGATGTTTGGAAGCGATCAGCCCACCGGAACCGTGGCGCTCTGATAGACGCGGCGGGTGCGCGGCGTCACGGCCGTGCTTTCGTCATCGTTGCAGCCGTTGCCGTCGATCAGCGACGCGTTGACGGAATTGAGGCTGACCAGGTTGCTGCGCACCTTGCAGGCATAGGCATGGGCGGTCTTGCCGCTGCCACCGTTGTAGCGGGCGACGGCGGCGGCCCAGCTGCCGGCGGTGGCGCGCAGGCGGGCCAGCATGCGGGCCGCGTACTGGACGTTTTCCTTGGGGTCGACGATCTTTTCCACCGGGCGGAACGCGGCCTTGTGGTCCGACAGCGACAGCTGCATGCAGCCGACGGTGGCGTCCTGGCGCAGGTTGCCCTTGGGATCGCGCAGATACTTGGCGGCGGCGTTGGGGGTGGAGGCGAAGTGCACGGTGCCCTTCACGTTCACGGCGTAGGCTTCGGAGGAAATCGACTGGCCGCTTTCCACCAGGGCCACGGCCAGCAGCAGACCGGAGGGGACGCCCGCTTCCTTCTCGGCCTGCAGGATATGATCCAGGCAAGCGGCGTGGGCGGGGGCGGCGGCCATCAGGCCAAGGCCGACCAGCAGGCCGGCGACCGTGTTCTTGATGAGGCGGGTGGCGGAGTGGATGCCGTTCTTCGACGCGGATTCTGACTCCCGGCCTAGAAGGGCGTCGCTGTGGCGGCGCGCGATCTGCATGAGAGTCCTCCATCATCGTCACTGGCATCGACGACCCCGCGTCGCGATGTCCATTTGGCGTCGTTGTGCTGGTTCCCCAGGCACAATCCCCGCTCGCGGGCGGGGTAGTCCTTCAGGCCACCGATACTTCAGTGCGGTGACCGCTCCCTAACCGAATGGGCCAAGCTGCCGTTGCGAGGTGTCCGTAAGGCCTATATCCATGCAACGACCGCATACCAATTGCAGACAAAACGCAGCGGGTCAACAAAAAATATGACCGGACTGTGGCAGGACTGCCACGCCGCGCCCTCGTCAGCGGGGGCACCTTGCCTCATGCGGCCCCGGATTCCAAGCCTTTAGCGTGCGTCATGTTGCCCACGTATGAACTGTGAGGGGACTACAAATAGCGCGACGGGGCGGGTTGCCCCCCAGGGGTGGACGGGCGATAACGGGGCCGCGACCCTCCCTCCCTGGAACCGAATCCCCACCATGCCGTCCGACCCTTCCCCCGACTGCGCGTTGCTGATGACCCGGGCCTATGACGCCCTGGCGGCCGGCGAGGAGGCGGCGGCGGGCGTCGCCCTGGCCGCCGCCGTGGCCGGCTGGCCGCACATGGCGGAGGCGCGCGGCGCGTTCGGCGCATTACTGCGTCGGCAGGGCCGGCCGGCGGAGGCCGCCGATCAATTCGCCGCCGCCGCCACGGCCGAGCCGGACCGGGCGGCCTGGACGCTGGACCAGGCCGCCTGTCTGCTGGAGACGGGCGATGTCGGCGGTGCCTGGGCCCTGGTTTCCGTCGTGCTGGCGCGGCGGGCGGACGATGCCGCCGCCCAGCGTCTGGCGGCGCGGCTGCAGCTGCTGCGGGGGGACAGGGAGGCGGCCTTGGCCCACGCGCGCGAAGCGTCCTTCCTGGCGCCCCACGATTTGGAGGGGGCCGCGGCGGTGGGACAGGTGCTGGTGGAGGCCGGTGATCCGCTCGGTGCTGTCCAGATGCTGGAGCCGCTGCTGGCCCATGCCCACCCGGCGGACCCCGCCCTGGCGCCGGCCCTGGTGCTGCAGGGCCGGGCCTGGGCCGCTTTGGCGGAAGGGGACAGGGCGGCGCGGTGCTGGCGCCGGGCGCTTGAGGCCGATCCTGATGATGTCGGCGGGGCCGCCCGCCTGCTGGCGGCGCTGGAGGCGGCCACCGCCACCGGGGCGGGCGACGACCTGACGCCCACCTACGTCAAGGCGCTGTTCGACCGCTATGCCGATCGTTTTGATGCCGATCTGACCGGCAAGCTGCGGTACCAAGCGCCGCAGCTGCTGCGCCAGGCGCTGGAGGCGCTGGGCGTGGGGACCGGCCTGGACATTCTGGACATCGGCTGCGGCACCGGCCTGGGGGGCGTGGAGGTCAAGCCGCTGGCCCGCCATCTGGCGGGCGTCGACCTGTCCCCCCGCATGGTGGAGCACGCCCGCGCCCGGGGGCTGTACGACCGCCTGTGGGATGCCGACCTGATGGGCGCGCTGGCGGAGGCGGAGGGCGCCTGGGATTTGGTGCTGGCGGCCGACGTCCTGGTCTACCTTGGCGACCTGGCGCCTGTCTTCCAGGCGGTGGCGCTGGCGCTGAGGCCCGGCGGGCTGTTCGCCGCCACGGTGGAGCGCTGGACCGGCGAGGGCGCCTACGCGCTCCGTGAAAGCCGCCGCTACGCCCACGCCCAGCCCCATCTTCTGGCGGCGGCCGCGGCGGCGGGCGTCACGGTGGCTCACCTAGCGCCGGCGGCCCCCCGCTGGGAGAAGGGCCGCCCGGTGGACGGATTGCTGTTCATCCTCAGGAAAGGCTGACGCCCTTACATCAGCCAGGTCAGCAGCAGCGGCACCAGCAGCGCGGTGATCAGGCCGTTCAGCGCCATGGCGATGCCGGCGAAGCTGCCGGCCAGCGGGCTCATGGTATAGGAGATGGCGGTGCCGACGCCGTGGGCGGCCATGCCCATGGACAGGCCCTTGGCCCGGTCGTCGCCGATTTTCAGCCAGCGCAGCAGCAGCGGCCCGAAGATGGCGCCCAGCATGCCCGTCACCATGACCATGGCGGCCGTCAGCGACGGGATGCCGCCGATGCGCTCGGAAATGCCCATGGCGATGGGGGTGGTGACCGACTTGGGCGCCAGCGACAGCACCGTCTGCCTGTCGGCGCCCAGGGTGTTGGCGATGAACACCGCCGCCACCACCGCCGTGGCCGATCCCGCTAGCATGGCGATGGCCAGGGGCAGGGCGCCCCGCCGCACGTCGGCGCGGTGACGCCATAGGGGCACCGCCAGCGCCACGGTGGCCGGCCCCAGCAGGAAATGGATGAACTGGGCGCCATTGAAATAGGTGGCGTAGGGCGTGTCGGTCGCCAGCAACAGGGTGACGAGGCACAGTGTCGCCAGTGCCACCGGGTTGGCGAAGGGGTTGCGGTGGGTGCGGGTGTATATCCACAGGCCCGCCAGATAGGCCACCAGCGTGGCGCCCAGCCACAGCAGCGGGCTGGCCGACAGATAGACCCAGATGTCGCCCAGCCCCTTTTCCATGAGTCCCTTGCCCATCACGCCGGCCCCCCGCCCTTGTCCGCCGCCCCGCCGGCGCCGGTATCGGTATCGAAAGGATCGTGCCCGGCGCTTTCGGCCGCCGGCCCCGCCGCCTTGGCGCCGAAGCGTCGGTCGGCCCATAGGAAGGCATAGGCGGTGACGATGATGGTCAGCACGGAACTGCCGAACAGCGCCAGCACGATGGCCGGCCCCTGCGTCAGGAAGCGCTGGCCATGCTGGACGATGCCCACGGCGGCCGGCACGAACAGCAGCGACAGGTTGCTGAGGATGCCGTCGGCCGTGCCGGCCATTTCCTTGCCGGGGCCGCCGCGCAGCGCGAACCAGCCGACCAGCAACAGGAGGCCCAGGACGGGACCAGGCACCGGCAGGTGCAGCCCGTGCACCACGATTTCCCCGATAAGCTGGCAGACCACCAGCAGGGCAAGGGCGCCGACCATAGCGAACTCCGGCATGTGAGACGGTCTTCGGCTTGAAACCAAAGGCGCCTGACGCGGTGGGTTTGGTGGATGGGGGTTGTTGAGGCGCAGGCTGACCCGATTATGCCACCGGGGTCAACGGGCGCGCGGCGCGGGGGTGGCCTGTCCCTCCCGCATCCGGGGCTCCGGTCAGAGGGCGTCGTCGTCGGTATCGGGAACGGCCGGTGTGGGACGGGCTCCCTGCGCCGTGAGGTCCAGGCCGCCGGCGCCCCCGGTGGCACCCAGGCGCGCCTCCAGCCATTGCCCTTCCGTCGCCAGCGCGGGCAATGCGCGGACCGGGGCGTCCCCGTTACCGGACGGCTCGGTGCCGGATGGCTGGGCGCCGGGCCGCAGCATCACCCCCTCGACCCCGCTTTCGCGCCGGAAGCGGGCCAGGGCGGGCGTCACGGTGTCGATGGGCGCGCCGCCGCCGGGCCGCAGGCGCGCCAGATGGGCGCGCCAGCCGGTCATGGCGCCACTGGCCCCCCCTGCCAGCACCAGGGTCGCGCGGCAGCCGCGCAGCCGGTCCAGCCGTCCGGCCAAGGTCGCGGGGGCGGTCGCGGGATCGGTGGCGGCATCGAGCGCCAGCACGCCCAGGCGGTTCAGCGTCAGGCCCTGCACCAGGTCGCCGGGGCCGGCCCAGGCATTCTCCGCCACCTCGTTCGGCCCCAGGCCCATCGCCAGCAGGCGGTGCAGGGCGCGGGCCGCCGTGGCCTTGGCCGGCCCGGTCCAGGCGGCCAGATGGGGCACGCTGGCCATCAGGGCGCGGCGTTCCGCCTGGGCGGGGCCGGCCAGCGTGCCGTCCGGTGCCAGGCCGTGGGGGACCAGGCCGCTGACGGCGAACAGATGGAAGGGTTGGACCCGGTGGCGGGACAGGAGCGCCGACCAGGGTGAGGGGCCGGGCGGGGCGTCGCCGGCGGCGTCGGCCAGGACCAGGCGGGGCGGCACCGCCATGCCCGGCACGGCGAAGGACCAGGGCGTGCCCAGGTCCAGGAAGCCGTAGTCGGCCCGGCCGTCCTGCGCGCCCCGGGGGACGGCGAAGTCATAGCGCCAGGCGATTCCCTCGCCCTGGGGCAGGGCCCCCAGCCAGCGCGGCGGGACCGGCAGGCCCACCCCGGTCACCGACAGGTCCGGCGGCTCGACCTCACCGCCGGACGCGTGCCGGGGCGTGACGATGACGGCACTGATGCGCCAGCGGTCGCCCTGGCTGCCCCGGGCCAGCAGCAGGGGGCCCAGCAGCAGGGCCGGCTGGGCCGGCCGTTGGTGGGAGGAGGGCCGGTGGGAGGAGGGGCGCTGCGAGGAGGGCCGGCGGGAGGAGGGGGCGCGCGTCATGGCGGCGGACCATGGACGAGGGGGGCGCACCGGCGCAAGGGGCAAGGGCGCGCTCTATATCTTATGCAGTCTCCAACAGGGCCATGACCCGCTGGTACAGGGACCGGCGGGCCAACGCGTCCTCCAGCCGGTCCAGGGCGGCGGTGACCGCCTCCGCCTCGGCGTCCAGTTCCAGGGCCGCCGCTTCCAGCGCCCGCCACAGCGGGCGCAGGCGCGCCACCAGGGCATCGCCCGCCGGTGTCAGGGCCAGGCGCCGGCGCCGCGCGTCCGCCGGATCGGCCGCGCTGTGCGCCAGCCCGGCCTTTTCCAGCGATGTCCGGGTTTGGCTGACCGAGACGTGGGTGATGCGCAGCCGCGCCGCCAATTCCCCCACCGTCAGCGGGCCGTTCAGGGCCAACTGGTTCAGCACCCCGAACCAACGCTGTTCGAAGGCGATGCCCAGGGCGCCATAGGTGCGGGTGGCGTCGCCGTCGATGGTTTCTGACAGGCGGCGCAGCCGGGCGCCCAGGGCCGCCCCACCCAGGCGGCGGGAATAATCCTCCGGCATCGCGGTGTGATCGGCTGACGTCACGTCCATAAGTCCTCTTGACATATATGTAGGTACCTACGGATTATGGACTAACGAGGATCGGACGTCCAGGAATTAGGCCAGGGGTATGTTATGGAATTGACGCGTCGTCATGTGATCGCCGCTGGCGCGGGGGCCCTGTTGGCCCATGCGGCTCCGGCTGGCGCCGCCACCGCCCTGGGCCGGGATATCCACCAGGTGTTGGCGCGGGCTGGCATCCCCGGGGCGGCGGTGGGCTATGCCCGCGATGGCCAGGTGCGGTTCGTGTTGGCGCACGGCCACGCCGATCTCGCCACCCGCCGGCCGGTCACGGCTGATACGGTGTTCCCCATCGCCTCCATCACCAAGACGGTGACGGCGGCGGCCATCCTGCGGCTGGCGGGGCAGGGGGCCGTGCGGCTGGACGATCCGGTGGCGCCCTATCTGGATTTCCCCCTGGTCAACCCGCACCAGTCGGACACGGCCATCACCTTCCGCCACCTGCTGACCCACACCTCCGGCATTTCGGATGAGAAATACTACGCGGTGGGTGGGTTTCTGCGCCGGGGCGGCGACACGCCGATGGCGTTGCGCGACATGTTGGTGGGCTATCTGGTGCCGGGCGGTGCCTACTATGATGCGGATGGCTGCTACGCCGCGGCCGCGCCCGGCGGCGTCTGGGACTATTGCAATGTCGGCTTCGGCCTGCTGGGCTACTTGGCCGGCCGCATCGGCGGCTTCGACGCGCGCATGGCGGTGCGCCAGTTCCTGATGGCTCCGCTGGGCATGCGCCACAGCTATTGGACCCTGGCGGAGGCGCCGGCCGCCCTCGCCGCCACGCCTTACGATTGGGTGGAGGGCGGGCCCCGGCCCGTTGCCACCATGGGTTTCCCCGATTGGGGGGCGGGGATGCTGCAATCCTCCGTCGCTGATTTCACCCGCTACGTCGGGGCTTGCGCCAACGACGGGGTGGTGGACGGCGTGCGCATCCTGCCGGCGGGGACGATGGCCCGGATGCTGACGCGCCAGCCGGCTCCCAACCTGCCCACCTGGCTGACGGGCCAGGGCTTGGGCTGGATGGCGGGGCCCCTGGACGGTGCCGACCGGTGGGAACATTGGGGCGGGGCGGAGGGCATCTTCACCGTGGCGTATCTGGATCCGGATCGGCGCCAGGGCGTCACCATATTGACCAATGCCACCGCCACCGATGTCACCAAGGTGGCGGTGAAGCAGGTCGCGGCGCGTCTGCTGCGGGACGGCGTGTAAGGGCCGCCCTTCAATGGCTTGCCAAACGCCCCCGCGTCTGGCGCCACGCTGCGTTGCGTTGCGGCATTCACGCGAACCTTGGCTTTTGCGTCTCATCCCCGTATGGTCCGCCTTGCCTGAGTGGCCGAGGGGCCCCCTGGCGCATGATACCGTTTGTCTTCGGCGTCCAAGTCGAAGATTAGGTCTGCGCCGCTTCCATAGCCCCGCTTCTTTCGGGGTTGTGTCTGCCGGATGGGTCCGGCTTTCCACACGTTCCGACGTCGCGCCGCTCTTTCGTTGGCTGATGCCGCTCGCCGCTTGTTCGGCCGGGGCGCGTGTCGGCTTGTCTGTTCGCGTGCCATTCCCGGGCGGGAAGGGCGCGGCGCTATTTTATACCGTGAAGGAAAGTCCCTTGGATTTGCCCGTTTCCGCTGAAAACGAAGTCATCGAAACCGAAATCCTCGCCGAGGTTGCCGCCGTCGTTGATGATGGCCGCACCAGCTTCGCCGACCTTGGCCTCGCCTCCGCCCTGATCAAGGCGCTGGAAGAGGTCGGCTACGAATACCCCACCCCCATTCAGGAGCAGGCCATTCCGGTCGCCCTGGAAGGCCGCGACCTGATCGCGTCCGCCAACACCGGCACCGGCAAGACCGCCGCCTTCGTGCTGCCGGCCCTGCACCGCATGGCGACCACGCCGCGGCCGCTGAGCGCCGAGGGCCTGCAGACCTTCGGGCCCCGCCTGCTGGTGCTGACCCCCACCCGCGAGCTGGCGACCCAGGTGATGGAGGCCGTCCGCGCCTATTCCAAATACAGCCGCGTCCACACCCTGGCCATCCTGGGCGGCATGCCCTACCGCCAGCAGCTGGAAATGCTGCGCCGCCGGGTCGACCTGGTGGTGGCCACCCCCGGCCGCCTGATCGACCATCTGGAGCGTGGCCGCCTGGACCTGTCCACCGTCGAGATGCTGGTGCTGGACGAGGCCGACCGCATGCTGGACATGGGCTTCCTGGAGCCCGTGGAGATGATCGCCAACGCCTGCCCGGCCAACCGGCAGACCCTGCTGTTCACCGCTACGGTGGACAAGGCCATGGTGCGCCTGGCCGGCAACCTGCTGAAGAACCCGCAGCGCATTGACGTCGCCGGCGGCAGCGTCAACGTCAGCGCCATCGAACAGCGTTTCCTGCGGGCCGATGGCCTGGAGCACAAGGAAAAGCTGCTGGCCCACCTGGTGTCCGACCCGACCCTGAACAAGGGCATCGTCTTCGCCGCCACCAAGCGCGACGCCGATCGTCTGGCCGAAAGCCTGTCGGAGGCCGGCTACGCCGCCGCGCCGCTGCATGGCGACATGCGCCAGCAGGAGCGTAACCGCACGGTCCAGGCCCTGCGCTCCGGCCGCGTCCGTCTGCTGGTGGCCACCGATGTGGCCGCCCGCGGCATCGACGTGCCGGACGTGACCCATGTCATCAACTTCGACCTGCCGCGCCAGGCCGAGGACTATGTGCACCGCATCGGCCGCACCGGTCGCGCCGGCAACACCGGCAACGCCTACAGCCTGTACACGCGGCATGAATGGGGCCTGGTGCGTGGCATCGAGGGCTACACCCAGACCCGCGCCGTGGAACACGTCATCCCCGGCCTGGAGCCGCGTGAGATGCCCAAGCGTCCGGCCGGCGGCCCCGGCGGCGCGCCGGGTGGCCGTCCGCGCAAGCCGGGCTTCGGCGGTCCGGGCGGCGGCTACAAGCCGGGTGGTTTCAAGCACGGCGCCGGCAAGCCCGACGGTTTCCGCGCTGACGGCCCCCGGGGTGAAGGCCCGCGTGGCGACGCCCCCCGTGGCGAGCGCAGCGAGGGCGGCTTCAAGAAGTTCGGTGGCCCCCGCGCCGATGGTCCGCATCGCCAGGACCGTCCGGCCCGCGCGCCCGCCGGCCATGGTGGTGGCTTCCATCCGCTGGACGGCGCCAAGCCGGCCCGTGACGGGGCCCGCACCCACAGCGGTCCGCGCCCCGCGCGGGTCCAGGGTGAAGGCGGGACGGGGGGCTTGCGCCGCCCGCGTTCTTCCGCCAATTAATTCCCGCGTCTGATCACGGGGCCACCTTCGCGGGTGGCCCCGTTTTCGCCTTCAAGCCTTACAGCCAAGTTCCAGGTTCCATGAGCGCGCTCCCCCAGGAAGTTCATAACCGTCGGACGTTCGCGATCATCGCCCACCCCGACGCCGGCAAGACCACGCTGACGGAAAAGCTGCTGCTGTTCGGCGGGGCCATCCAGATGGCCGGTGCGGTGAAGGCGCGTGGCGAGCAGCGGCGCGCCCGGTCGGACTGGATGAAGGTGGAGCGGGAACGCGGCATCTCCGTCACCGCCTCGGTGATGAACTTCGACTATGCCGACCGCACCTTCAACCTGGTGGACACGCCAGGCCACGAGGACTTCTCGGAAGACACCTACCGCACGCTGACGGCCGTCGACAGCGCGGTCATGGTCATCGACGCCGCCAAGGGCATCGAGGCGCAGACCCGCAAGTTGTTCGAGGTCTGCCGCCTGCGCAACGTGCCCATCATCACCTTCATCAACAAGATGGACCGCGAGGCCCGCGACCCCTTCGACCTGATGGACGAGGTGGAGCGCGACCTGCAGCTGGAGGTCACCCCCGGCTCCTGGCCCATTGGTTCCGGCCCGGATTTCCGCGGCTGCTACGACCTGATCCGCGACCGGCTGGTGCTGCTGGACCGCCGCCAAGGCGACGTCGCCAGCGAGGGTATCCAGTGCGATGGCCTGGACGATCCCAAGCTGGACCAGCTGCTGCCCGCCGACCAGGTGGCCAAGCTGCGCGAGGACGTGGCCATGGTGCGGGAACTGTGCCCGCCCTTCGACCTGGAAACCTACCGCGAAGGCCACCAGACCCCGGTGTTCTTCGGCAGCGCCATCAATAATTTCGGCGTGCGCGAGCTGTTGCTGAGCCTGGCGGCCTATGCGCCATCGCCCCGGCCGCAGCACGCCGACACCCGCACGGTGCAGCCGGAGGAAGCCAAGGTCACGGGCTTCGTCTTCAAGGTCCAGGCCAACATGGACCCCAACCACCGCGACCGCATCGCCTTCTTCCGCCTCTGCTCCGGCCATTTCCGCCGGGGCGTGAAGCTGAAGCACATGCGCTCGGGCAAGCTGTTGGCGGTGAACAACGCCGTGCTGTTCCTGGCCCGCGACCGGGAACTGGCGGAGGACGCCTACCCCGGCGACATCATCGGCATCCCCAACCACGGCACGCTGCGCATTGGCGACACGCTGACCGAGGGGGAGGAGCTGCGCTACACCGGCGTGCCCAGCTTCGCGCCCGAACTGCTGCAGCGGGTGAAGCTGGACGACCCCATGAAGATGAAGCACCTGCGCAAGGCGCTGGAGCACTTCGCGGAGGAAGGCGCCAGCCAGGTGTTCAAGCCGCTGATCGGTGCCGACTGGGTGGTGGGGGTCGTCGGACCCCTGCAGTTCGAGGTGCTGGCCGCCCGCATCGACGCCGAATACGACATCAAGGCCAAGTTCGAATCCTGCGGCTACGATTCGGCCCGCTGGATCGAGTGCGACGACCCGGTGGTGCTGAAATCCTTCCTGGACAGCAACCGCTCGGCCCTGGCCGAGGATCATGATGGCGCCTTGGTCTACCTGGCGCGCAACGGCTGGCAGCTGAACCGCGCACAGGTGGATTACCCCAAGATCCGCTTCCAAAAGACGCGGGAACAGAACCGCGCCGTCACCACCTCCGCCCTGGGCTGAGGCGAAGCCATTATCCGGAAAGGACGAAATGGCGCATCGGCCGGATGGCGCGGTGACATGGTCGGGGGCCGGGCGGTATCATCCGCAGCGGAACGGTACTGTCGGAAGGCGTTGAGATGGCGGGTGCTTCCCGTTCAAACGGTCGCGGCTTCGGCCTGACGCGTCGCGGTCTGGTCGGTGGTCTGGCGTTGGCGCCCTGGCTGACGGCCGGCTTGACCGGCGTGGCCGGGGCCGTGGCCAGTCGTCCCGGCCCCATCCGGCCGGGACGGTCGGTGGTGGTCATCGGGGCGGGCTTGGCCGGCCTGGCGGCGGCGCGGGCGCTGCGCACCGCCGGGGCCGAGGTGACGATCCTGGAGGCCCGTCCCCGTCTGGGCGGCCGGGCCTGGACCGAATCCAAGCCGTTCGGCTTTCCCTATGACATCGGCTGCGCCTCGCTGGAAGCGACGGAGGACAATCCGCTGCGCCGGCTGCTGGATGAGCACGGCATGGAAACCGTGCCGGACGACGGCGCCGACGATCTGCTGTTCTTCGACGCGAAGGAGGCCGACGCCAGCACGGCCAGTGCCGCCGGTGACGCCATCGACCGGCTGGAACGGGCGGTGAAGGACGCCGGCCGCGGCCAGGTCGACCGCTCGGCCGCCGAACTGCTGCCCGATCTGGGGCCCCTGGGGCAATTGGCGGTGGGACTGGTGGGGCCGCTGGATTTCGGTGTGGAGCTCAAGGACCTTTCCAGCCTGGACGCCGCCCGCCGCCCGGACGCGGAGGCGGCGCTGTGGTTCCCGCGCGGCATCGGCACGGCGGTGGCGTCGCTGGCCAAGGAAATGGCGCGCGACGTCAAGATCACCCTGTCCTGCCCCGTCAGCCGCATCGACTGGTCGGGTGCCGGTGTGCGCGTCACCACGCCCAAGGGCGTGGTCAGCGCCGACGCCGCCATCATCACCGTGCCGATCGCCGTGCTGGCCGCCGGCGGTGTCGCCTTCGATCCGCCCCTGCCGGACACCGTGCGCGCGGCCTTCGATGGTTTGGCCACCGGCTTGGTCAACCGCATCGCGCTGGGCTACAAGCCCGACAGCCTGGACTGCGATCCCTTCACCGCCCTGGACCAGGTGCGGGGCGACGGCCGGGTGCTGGATTTGTGCCTGCGCCCCTTCGGCCGGGACCTGGCCTTCGCCACCGTCGGCGGCGACCTGGCTCGCCAGTTGGAACAGGCCAAGGACCACGAGGCGGTGGACCTGGTGCGCGACGCGGTGGCTGACGTCTTCGGCTCGCTGACCCGCCGGCAGGTCACCGCCTGGCACGTCAGCCGCTGGGGCGCCGATCCCTATTCCCTGGGCTCGATGACCGCGGCCAAGCCCGGCCATGCCGAGGCGCGGCGGGTGCTGGCGGAGCCGGTGGGCGACCGGCTGTGCTTCGCCGGCGAGGCCTGTTCGCTGAACTGGCCCGGCTGGCTGCCGGGGGCGTATGAGACGGGCGTGGCCGCCGCCGCCCGGGTGCTGACCCTGCCATCCTGACCCTGGACCGTTCGGCGGCGGGCCGTTTCATCGCTTTTGCGAAACGATAAAGATTAGATCGGTCCCCGGATGGGGCGGTGCCCGCCGATTTTGTTGAAAGGAAGGGTTAACGTCTTCATGATTATATGAGCCTGCCCCGGATCGGGGCGGGACTGTGGGCCTTACCCGAACGAATGTTCCCAGGCGGATGTTTTGGGGATGGACGTTCGAACCGGGCCCGGTTGGCAAGCGTTGCGGGGTAGCATGACGGCCATCGAGACGGATGGTGGGGGCGAGCAGGAACTGCCGCGAAAGAAGTTCAGCGGCAAGAAGATCGTCATGTTCGTGGTGGTGCCGCTGCTGCTCATCGCGCTCATCGCCGGCGGCCTGATCTTCAGTGGCCTGCTGGATGGCCTGCTGGGCAAGAAGAAGGCGGAGGAGGTGGAGGAAAAACCCGCCGCCGCGGAGGAGGCGTACGACCCGAAGGCGCCCCCGGTGTTCTTCCCCTTGGGCGAGTTGTTGATCAACCTGCAGACCAACGAGCGGCGGCCGGCCTTCCTCAAGCTGAAGATCCAGCTGGAAATCTACAAGGAGGAGGACAAGGCCAAGCTGACCCTGGCGACGCCGCGCATTGTCGACACCTTCCAGACCTATCTGCGCGAACTGCGCCTGGACGATCTGAAGGGCTCGGCCGGCATCTACCGCCTGCGCGAGGAATTGCTGCAGCGGGTGAACGCGGCTGCCGCGCCGGTGCGGGTGAGGGACGTGTTGTTTGAGGAAATTCTGGTACAATCCCAGTGACATGCGTCGTGTCGTCCGGACGGTGGACGCGACGTTGGCTGCGGTGGGAGTCGGGTGTGCGCTGGCATGGATATTGCCGCCGCGATAATCGTAGAATGGCCTGGTACGTGCATGCGTCTGAACCATCGGTCCCCCTGGGGGTTTAGGGGGAATCGGTCCCCCGCATGCGACGAGATTTGGACGCTGGAGCGCTGACCGATGCCGGATCCGCAGGAGCTGAGTGAAGAGGAACGCATGGCCGCCGAATGGGCGGCCTTGGCGGACGAGGGCGCCGGCGACAGCGGTTTCGGCGACATGGGCGGCGGGGCGACCCGCGTCCTGAACCAGGACGAAATCGACAGCCTGCTGGGCTTCGACAAGGATGGCGCCGGCGACGGCGACAATTCCGGCATCATGGCGCTGGTCAACTCGGCGCTGGTGAACTACGAACGCCTGCCCATGCTGGAGGTGGTCTTCGACCGCCTGGTCCGCATGATGTCGACCTCCCTGCGCAACTTCACCTCCGACAACGTGGAAGTCAGCCTGGACCAGATCTCCTCGGTCCGCTTCGGCGACTATCTGAACTCCATTCCGCTGCCCGCCATGCTGGCCGTCTGCAAGGCGGAGGAGTGGGACAATTATGGCCTGATGGTCATCGATTCGGCGCTGATCTATTCCATCGTCGACGTGCTGCTGGGCGGCCGGCGCGGCACGGCGGCCATGCGCATCGAGGGCCGGCCCTACACCACCATCGAGCGCAACCTGGTGGAGCGCATGGTGCACGTGGTGCTGTCCGACCTGTCGGCGGCCTTCGACCCGCTGTCGCCCGTCACCTTCCGTTTCGACCGGCTGGAAACCAACCCGCGTTTCGCCACCATCGCCCGCCAGGCCAACGCCGCCGTGCTGGTCAAGCTGCGCATTGATATGGAGGATCGCGGCGGCCGGCTGGAACTGCTGATCCCCTACGCCACCCTGGAACCCGTGCGCGAACTGCTGCTGCAGATGTTCATGGGTGAAAAGTTTGGCCGGGACAGCATCTGGGAAACCCACTTGGCCAGCGAGCTGTGGATGACCGATGTGCATCTGTCGGCGGTGCTGGATGAGATCACGCTGTCGCTCTACGACGTGCTGAACTGGAAGGTTGGGTCGCGCGTGCTGTTGAACGTGGCGCCCGACGACACCATCGAGCTGCGCTGTGGCGACGTGCCCATGTTCCTGGGCCGCATGGGGCGCAAGGGCGGCAACATCGCCGTCCGCATCGACCGTGAGGCGCCCAAGCCGGAGAGCGCGCCGACATGAGCCTGACCATCCTGCTTTCCCTGGCATTGGACGTGGTGGTGGGCGGCCTGCTGGTCGCCACCATCATTTACGCCTTGCGCCTGAACCGCCAGATCGCCCAGCTGCGTGACAGCCGGGGGGAGATGGAATCCCTGGTGCGGGAGTTCAGCGAGGCCACCGCCCAGGCCGACGCCGGCGTGAAGGGCATGCGCAAGGCCGCCGCCGAATCCGGCGAGGCGTTGCAGTACCTGATCGGTCGCGCCGACAAGATGCGGGAAGAGCTGGATCAGATCGTGCAGGCGGCCGACGCCTTGGCCGGCCGGCTGGAGTCCGCCGCCGGTCGCGCCCGCGCCAACGGCGCCGAGACGCCGCGCGATACCCGGCCCGAACCCCGTGAGATCCCCCGCGCCGAAGCCTTGCGCGGCAGCGCCGCTGGTGCCGGTCATCGGCCCGAACCGGCGCGCACCGGCGCCATACGCCCCGATCCGCGGCCCATGCCGGCTCGGCTGGAAGGGGAAAGGGGGGGGCCAGACCGGTCCGCCACCGAGCGTCCGGTAGCCGAGCGCCAGATGGTGGACCGCCAGGCGGTCGAGCGTATGGCGGCTGAGTATTTCAATGGGGAGCGCGGGGGGGAGCGCGGGCCGGAACGGGCCCCCCGGCCGGACCGCGCGCCGGATCGTTTTGGCGCCGATGCGGGGTTGGATGACGGCCGTCCCGCGCCCCGCGCCGTGCCCGCCCGCCTGCCGGCACCCGGCGGCGGGGCCCCTGTGGGCGGCGACGCGCCGACCGGGGCGCAGCCGGAAGCCCGCTCGCGCGCCGAGCGTGAACTGCTGCAGGCCTTGGAGAATATGCGTCAATGACGGCCGAGCCCACGCTTCCCCGGCAGGGCCGGCCCGCCGCGGCCGTTCCCAAGGCCGCCGCCCCGATACCTCCGGGGGGCCGGACGCAACGCCCGGCGCCGACCGGCGCGCGCGCGGTGACCGCCAAAGCCGGGCGTGGCGCCAAGAAGGAGGAGGGGCCCAAGCCGCGCCGCCTGCGCGTGCGCCTGCTGCCCGCCACCATATTCGCCGCCGTGCTGTTGCTGGGGGCCCGGGTCACCGACGTGTGGTGGACATTGACCGTGGGGGCGGCCCCGCCCGAGGTGCCGGCGGCGAAGGCTCAAGCCCCGGCCCAGGCGGCGCCCGCTTCCGGGGCCAAACCGGCGGACACCCCGGCACCCAAGCCGGCGGAGGGGGCCAAGGCGCCGGCGGGTGAGGCCAAGGGCAAGGCCGCCGAAGTCGAGGGCGGCAAGCCCGAACCCTCGGGCAGCCCGACGGACGGCCAGAGCTTCACCCCCAAGGACGTGGAGCTGCTGCAACGCCTGGCGGAGCGGCGCGAGGCCCTGGATTCGCGGGAGCGCGACCTGGACCAGCGCGAGGCCCTGTTGCAAGTGGCGACCCAGCGGCTGGACCAGAAGCTGACGGAGATGCAGGCACTGAGGAAGCAGCTGGATGGCCTGGTCAACCAGGTGAACGCCGACCAGGCGCAGCAGCTGGACAGTCTGGTCAAGATTTACGAGACGATGAAGCCGCCCGAGGCCGCCCGCATTTTCGAGGCCATGGACGACAAGGTGCTGTTGAACGTCATCAGCCGCATGAAGGAAGCCAAGGCGGCGCCCGTGCTGGCCGCCATGACGCCCAAGCGGGCGGAGCAGGTGACCACCATGCTGGCCGACCGCAAGAAATTGCCCAGCGTACCGCAATGATTTGAGCCGTGCGGGCCTCGCCCGCGATGAACCCTGTCCAGCCCCGCCCCCCGGGACCTTTTCCCGGGATCTTTTGACGAGATGAGAGCCGCCATGATCCGCCACGCCGCAGACCCGATCCTTCAGGACCGGCTGGATGCCGCCCGCTCCCAAGCCCGCCAGCCGCTGTCGCGGGAGGAGGTCGCCCAGATCGTCTCCACCGTCGTCGCCTCCATGGGCGGCGACGTCACCCATCACGACATCAAGCTGTATGGCGAGCTGGAGGGCCTGGCCCGCTTCATCCACAACGCCAAGCGGGAAATCGCGGCGCTGCAGCCCAGCGACATCCATGCCGAGCATATTCCCCGCGCGACGGATGAACTGGACGCCGTGGTGGGCGCCACGGAGGACGCCACCAACCGCATCATGGACGCCTGCGACCAGCTGATGGGCATGGCCGGCGACGTCACGCCCGAGGTCTCGTCCAAGATGATGGACATCACCACCGGCATTTATGAGGCCTGCAACTTCCAGGACATCACCGGCCAGCGCATCAGCAAGGTGGTGAAGGCGCTGAAGCACATCGAGGCCAAGGTGGAGGCCATGCTGGTCGCCTTCGGCGAGGACGTGCAGCGCCGCCACCCCGACGGCCCGCCGGCCGCCGACGGCCCCGCCAGCGCCGATGACGACTTCCTGCTGCACGGGCCCCAGCTGCCCGGCCGGGCCATCGACCAGGATGAGATCGACCGCCTGCTGGCGAGCTTCGACTAACGTCTTCAAGGCGACGGGCATGAGCACGGGGGCGTCCAGAAACCGGTCCATGGCGGGGCTGGTGTGGGGGGGCAAGGGGATCGTTCAGGAAGAGGGCGGGGTTTTCGTCCTCTATCTGTCGGTTTTCTTTCTGCTGCTGGCGTTCTTCATCCTGCTGACCTCGCTTTCCACCTTCGAGAACCGCAAGTTCGACGCCGTGCTGCAAGGTGTGCAGGACGCGTTCGGCGTCACCCTGACCGAGGGGCCGGCGACGCAGGCCGCCCTGGCCCGCGCGGATGAGCGTCTGGGGGCCGTGGGCCGCCGCCTGGTGGCGGTGATGCCGGATGCCGTGATCGATAAAGGCGGCAAGGGCGGCACGCTGGCCGTTACCATGCCGGTCGCCAGCCTCTTCGCCGTGGCCACGGCCGATGGGGGCGGCACGGTCGTCACCGTCCTGCCGGGCCGGGAAGGGGTATGGCACCAGATGGCGGATGCCGTGCGCCCCGATGAGGAGCTTGGCCTGGAGATCGAGCTGGAGTTCCTGGTGGGCGATGGCGGCAATCCCGGCGCCAGCCTGCCGGTGTTCGAGGCGGGCGCCATGGCGCGTACCCTGGCCGCCGCCGGTGTGGTCCCCCGCGCCATGACCGTGGGGGTGGAGAAAGGGACGGCGGACACGGCGCGTTTCCTGTTCCGCGCCCGGCTGCCGCACCCGGCGCCGTTGGCCCCCCGAGGCGAGGAGCCCCCCCGGCGATGACCGCGCCCTCCGATATCGACCTTCTGCCGCCTCCCGTTCCGGGCCTGTTGCCCTCCCTGGCGCCCAAGGCGGCCGCGCCCAAGCGCATCTGGCTGATTTCCTTCACGGACTTCGTCTGTCTGATGCTGTCCTTCTTTGTCATGCTGTATGGCATGACGGCGCCGGATGCCCGGCGCGACCGGGTATTGCAGGCGCTCTTCGGCGGGTCGCCCACCGAGCAGCGTGGCAACGGCAATTTGGATCGCACCAAGGCCACGGACCTGGGCTATCTCGGCCGGGTGATGGAAAGCCAGCTGTCCAGCGACCCGGCCCTGGCGGCCATCCGCGTCACCTTGTCGGGCGACCGGCTGGTGGCCGCCCTGCCGGAGGAGATGCTGTTCGCCCCCGGCTCCATCACCCTGTCGTCGGCCGGGTCGGCCGTCCTGTTCGCGTTGGGTGGGGTGGTCAGCAACGTGGCCAACGCGGTGGAGGTGGTGGGCCATACCGACCCCAGCCCCATCGCCAACGCCGCCTATCCCTCCAATTGGGAGCTGTCGCTGGCGCGCGGCCGCACCATCGCCCTGGCCCTGACCCGGGCCGGCTATGCCGAGCCCATCACCGTGCGCGGCCAGGCCGTGCCCGACGGGCGGGCGGCGCCGACGCCGGACGTGGTTTCCGGCGGGGATGAGGCGCGTTTCCAGCGCCGTGTCGACATCGTCATTCGCGATTACGCCGCCCGGGACGGCAAGGCCCCCTCATGACCGCTTTCGTCCCGACTCCGCGTACCGTCGCCTTGGCCCTGTCGCTGGCCATGCCCCTGCTGCTGGTCACGCCTGGGTTCGCCGCCCAGGAGAAGGAGGCGCCGGCGGCGGCCGCGCAACCGGCCGCTTCCGTCCCCGTTCCCACCGTCGCCGTGCGCGCGGGCGAACATCCCGGGCGCAGCCGCCTGGTGTTCGATTGGACCGGCCCGGTCAAGGCGACGCTGGACCGTGACGGCGGCCGGCTGCTGATCCATTTCGACCGGCCGGCCAAGGCCGACCTGACCGGCGCCCGCAAGGCCGGCTCGCCCCGAGTTTCCGGTCTGGCGGAGGTGGCGGGCGGTCCTGGGCTGACCGTGGCCCTGACCATCCCCGCCACCGCGGTGGTGGAACAGTCCCGCGCCGGCGACAAGGTCGTCATCGATGTGGGCGATGGCAAGCCCGGCGCCCCGGTGGCGGCGTCCAGCGCCGCGTCCGCCCCCCCACCGGCGGCGGTGGAAAAGGGCGCGCCGGCCGCTCCCGCCAAGGCGCCCCCGGCCGCATCAGTGGCCAATGGCGCCCCGTCGTCCGTGCCGTCACCAGCGCCGGGGGATCCCCGCGCGGCCAAGGAAGGCCAGCCGCTGTACCTGATCCAGCAACAGCCGGCCCCCAAGGCAACTGCGCTTGCCCCGACCCCGGCCACAACCCAGACGGCGAAGGCGCCGGAGCCGGCGAAGCTGCCCGAAGCCAAGGTCCCCGAGACCAAGCCCCCCGAGACCAAGACTGCGGAAGGCAAGACCGCCGAGGCCAGGTCCGCCCATGGTTCGCCCGCTGCCGCCGCCCGGCCGCCTTCGGCCACGGCGGCGGCTGAAGCACACACCGCTCCCGAGGCGGGGGGCGCGGACAATGCCCCGCCCCCGGCGGCGCCCAGCCTGCTGTTCGATCCGGGGCAGCCGGCGGCGGTGGCGGTGTACGCCCGGGCCGGCTGGCTGTACGTGCTGTTCGACCGAGCGGTGCCGGCCACCACCGCGCCCAGCGCCCCCGCCAACCAGCCGGCCGTCCTGGGCGAGGTGGAGCCGGTGGCCTTTCCGGGCGGCGGTGGCTTCCGCCTGCCGGCGCCGACGGTGCTGGAGCCCCGGGTGAGCAGCGAAGGGGCGACGGGCTATCGCATCACCTTCGAGCATGCGGGGGATCAGGCCAGCGCCGCGCCCGCCACGCCTGCCGATGGCAAGCCGGCGGAAGGGAAGGCGGGCGAGGGCAAGCCCGCCGAGGGCGCCCATGGCGCGCCGGCCCCGAAGGCTCCCGCCCAAAGCGCGCCGCCGCGGGAGGTCCAGGTGGTGACCGATCCCGATTTCGCCCTGGGCCCCCGCCTGGTGGTGAGGACGCCGAAGCCGGTGAAGGTCTTCACCTTCACCGATCCGGTGGTGGGCGACACGCTGAAGGTCATTCCCATGAGCCCGGCGGCGCAGCTGACGCCGGCGCCGCTCCGCTACGCCGAGGCGCAGTTCCTGCCCACGGCGCAGGGTGTCGTCATCCGGCCCATTGATGAACGCCTGCTGGTGCAGCCGGCGAAGGAGGGGGCGGAACTGACCGTGCCGGGGGGCCTGCGCCTCTCACCCGCCTCCGACGTGGCCGTGGTCACCCCGCCCACGCTGGAGGCGGAGCCGGATCGCTTCTTCGATTTCCAGCGTTGGGCCAAGGTCGACCCCAACGGCTTCATTGCCGGGCGCGAGCGCTTGATGAACGAGGTCATCAAGGCGCCGGCCGATGACCGCCCCAAGCTGCGGCTGGACGTGGCGCGGTTCTACGCCGGCAATGGCTTCGGGCAGGAGGCGCTGGGCCTGTTGGAGATGGCGCGCAAGGACCAGCCGGACCTGGAAAAGCGGGCGGAGTTCGCCGCCGTGCGCGGCACCGCCCGCATCCTGACGGGTGACGCCAAGGGGGGCCTGGACGACCTGTCGGCGCCCGCCTTGCAGGGGGAGCCCGATGTGGCGCTGTGGCGCGCCTACGCCGCCCACACCACCGGCGATGATGACACCGCCTATCGCCTGTTCCAGAGCCGCAAGGAACTGCTGCGGACATATCCGGAGCCGTTCAACACCCGGTTCGGCCTGGCGGCGGCGGAGGCCGCCCTGTCCAAGGGTGACGTGGAGACGGCCACCGGCATCCTGGACCGCCTGGTGAAGCGCGGCGCCACCAAGGGCCCGGCCGAGACCGCCGTCAACTACCTGCGGGGCGAGGCGGCACGCCTGGCGGGCGAGCATGACAAGGCCATCGAGGCCTACCGCGCGGCGACGGAGGGGACGGACCGTTTCTATCGCACCAAGGCGCGCATGGCCCTGGTGGATGAGGAACTGGCCGCCGACAAGCTGACGCCGGCCAAGGCGGCGGAGCAGATGGAGAAGATGCGCTTCGCCTGGACGGGCGACGATCTGGAATTGCACATCCTGCGCAAACTGGCCGACCTGCACATCAAGGCGGGCAACTTCCCGCAGGCTTTCGACACCATGAAGCGGGCGATCACGCTGTTCCCCAACAGTCCCGAGGCGCCCCAGATCACCAAACAGATGACGGACACCTTCACTGGCCTGTTCGTGCGCAACGGCGCCGACAAGATGCCGCCCTTGGAGGCCCTGTCGCTGTATGAGCAGTACAAGGAACTGACGCCGCCGGGCCCGGATGGCGACACCGTCATCCGCGTGCTGGCGGAACGGCTGGTGGACGTGGACCTGCTGGACCGGGCGGCGGAACTGCTGGACCGCCAGGTGCAGTATCGCCTGCAAGGGGAACAGAAGGCCCAGGTCGGCACGCGCGAGGCCGCCATCCGCCTGCTGAACAACCAGCCGGACAAGGCCTTGACCGCCCTGGACCAGTCCGAGGTGGCCGGCATGCCCGACGCCATGGCGGCGGAACGGCGCCTGCTGCGCGCCCGGGCGCTGTCGCGCACCGGCAAGGGGCCGGAGGCGGTGGCCTTGCTGCAGCCGGACAAGTCGCGCCCCGCCAACCTGATGCGCATCGACATCGCCTGGCATGCCAAGCAATGGCCGCTGGCGGCCCAGGCGCTGGCCGACGTCATCGGCCCGCCACCGGCGGCGGGCCAGCCCATCGACCCCACCGTTTCACGCCTGGTGGTGAACCGGGCGGTGGCCCTGTCGCTGGCCCAGGACCTGACCGGCCTGCAGAAATTGCGCGCCGATTTCGGCCCCACGATGGAAAAGGGGCCGGACGCCAACATGTTCCAGGTGATGACCCGCCCCACCGAGGCCAACGGCCTGCTGGACGCCGCGACCATCCAGGCGCAGGTCAAGGAGATCGACCTGTTCAAGAGCTTCCTGGACAGCTATCGCACCCGGCAGACCCAGGGTGCGGCCGTGCCCGACGAGGTGCCGGCGGCGGGGGCGGCGGCCCCCGGCGGGGAAGGGGCGCCGAGCGTGTCCAGCGCGCCCGCCGCCCCGCCGGCCCCGGCCACCGGCCAGCGATGAGCGCTGCTCGGCGGCTTATTGGCCCGGCGGCTTACTGGCAGGCGAGCCCGGCCGCCATCTGGCCGTCCGGCGACAGCGTGACGGTGCAGGAGGACAGGGTGGCCGGCAGCTTGGTCGCGACGATGAGGGCGGTGGCGTCGTAGGCGCAGGCCATCCACAGGTTCTGGGCCTGCGCCGGGGTGAACTTCCAGGTCAGCGCCGTCTTGGACTGCGCGGCTGGCGGCAGGGGCGGCTGGGCGCTGGGCTCGCCGTTCCAGAACAGGATGGCGACCAGGGGCAGGGGGATGGCGGTGCCGTCCGCCGCCTTGGGCGGGTTCCCTTCCTGATAGGCCTTGAACCCGGATGGCAGGTCCTGGACGGTCTGGGTGACCGGCAGGGCCTTGGGGCACTGCGGGCCACCCTCGGCGGCCACCGCCTGGGCGGCGATGGTCTGGCTGGCGATGAGGGCAAGCAGGCTGCTGAACAGGACGGCTTTCATGGGCTTCACGGGGCTGGTTCCTCATTCGGGGTCTGGGGGCCGTGCGTTTATACGGGTGCAGCCAGGAAAACTAGGTGGGCGGCGCCGGCCGCCCAGCGGCGAAAGTCTGCCTAGGGCCCGAAACTTTTCACCAGGCTGCCGACGATCAGGTACCAGCCGTCCACCAGCACGAAGAAGATGATCTTGAATGGCAGGGAGATCATGGCCGGGGGCAGCATCATCATGCCCATGGACTGCAGCACCGACGACACCACCATGTCGATGACCAGGAAGGGCACGAACACCAGGAAGCCGATCTCGAACGCGCGCTTGAGTTCGGAGATCATGAAGGCGGGAATGACCACCTGGATGGGCAGGTCCTTGGCCGTGGTGACCTTATCGATCTTGGCGATGTCGGTGAACAGCTGAAGGTCGCGTTCCCGCGTGTGCTTCAGCATGAAGTCGTGGAACGGCACCACGGCGGCCTTCAGGCCCGTCAGCTCATCCACCTGTTCGTCGATCATGGGCTTTATCCCGGCGTCGTAGGAGGCCTGGAAGGTGGGGGCCATGATGAAGAAGGTGAGGAACAGGGCCAGGCTCAGCATCACCTGGTTGGGCGGCACCTGCTGCGTGCCCATGGCGGAGCGCAGGAAACCCAGGACGATGATGATGCGCACGAAGCACGTCATCATCACCAGGATGCTGGGCGCCACCGACAGCACGGTGATCATCACCACCAGCTGGATGATGCGGTTGGTCGAGCTGCCCCCCTGGGAGCCCAAATCCAGGTTGAGGCTCTGCGCGTGGGCGCCGCCGACCAGCAGCGAGGCGGCGACCGTCAGCAGGATGGCCAGCAGGGGCACCCCCCAGCGCAACAGGCGCGATCGGGCAAGGTGTTGGCCGGAAAGGCGTTGGGTGGCGGCGGTCATGGCGTCGGGCATCATGGGTCCTGCCCGGGGGCGGTTGCCGGCGGGGCGGCGGTTTCCTGGAGGATGGCGTCGAAAGCGCGCCGCGGGGCATGGGGCGGGCCAAGGGGAGGGCCAGGGCGCGTGATGGGGCCTTCCAGGTGCAGATCCTGGGTGCCGCCCAGCAGCAGCAGATGTTCCACCCCATCGCGCCGGATAAGCACCAGCCGGCGGCGCGGGTCCAGGGCCATGGCCTCCACCACGCCCAGGCGGCGGTCGGCGCGGCCGGGCAGGCGCAGCAGCGCGCCACCGCCGAAGCGGCGGACCAGCCAGCCGGCCACCAGGATGAACCCGATGACCAGCCCCAGCATGAGGGCGGCGTATACGTAATAGGCGGCGGAGGTGACCATGGCTCAGCCGATTTCCGGATCTTCGGCCCGGCGATAGGCGGCGGCGGCCCGGCCGACGGTGGCCTTGCCCTGCGTCAGTTCGTTGGCCTTCTTCACCGCCGTCTCCAGCCGCTCCAGCGCCGCCAGCACCGTCTCCAGCCGGGGCAGGAAGAGTCGCGCCTCGGGTGGGGGTAAGTGGACAACTGCATTGCATAATGCAGTGGCTTCATCCTCCAGTCCGGCAAAATCCACCGTGTCGCCGGCGGTCACCAGGTCGGCGGTGCGGTTGAGGATGGCCAGCAGGCCGTCCATGGCCTCGGCCAAGGCTTCCGCGGCGGGGGAGAGGGGGGGCGTGGTCATCGCAGGGACGGTGTTCCGGGGCCTGGCCCCGCCGGGGGGGCGGGGGCCGGGGCATAGGGGTTGGGGGGCGGGACGGGCCCCGGGGCGGCGGCGCCCAGCGGCACGCCGCTGCTGAGCTGGCCGTTGGCACGGTAAACGTGGGCCAGGATTTCCGCCACCGCGGCCAGCGCCTCGACGGGGATTTCGCTGTCGATATCGATGACCGACAGGATTTCCGCCAGGTCCGCGTCCTGCCGCACCTTGACGCCATGGGCGAAGGCCAGTTCCAGGATCTGCTCGGCCACGGCGCCCTGGCCGGTGGCGACGATGCGGGGCAACCCTTCGGCCATGTGCTGCAAGGCCACGGCCACCTGGCGGCGGGGCTTGTCGCTGTCGTCCGTGGGGGCCAAGGGCGGGGGCATCCTCGAAGGTCGATTGAAATCAGGTGTCCGGTGACCCATCTGAGGGCCATCGGCGTCCCGGCAGGGTATCCATGCAGGGGTGGGGCCAGGGTATCGCTGTCCGTTCCCAGACGCAAATGGCCAGCGACCGTTGGAAAATGCGGCGAAACCGGGGGCCGGTACGTCAGCGCCGGCGCCGGGCGCGGTGGCCGCCATGCGGACGCTGGCAAAAAATGCTGGAATCCCATTCGGTTTAGAGCGATTCTCCAAGCGATGGCTTGCAGATTGCATATGACCTAAACCATAGGTGGCCGATCTGTGGCGATTGAGTGCCTGGTTTTCTTTTGGGGGCCCCTTGTATCCCCTCTTCCGGGGTAGGCGAGCGCGATCATGGACCTGAACAGGCTGGGTATCTTCAAGCTGATGTCGGACAAGATGGCCTGGGACAACCAGCGCCAGGAGGTCCTGGCGCAGAACGTCTCCAATTCCGACACGCCTAACTACCAGGCCCAGGATCTGGTGCCCTTCGATTTCAAGACGCAGTTGCGCGCGGCCGGCCATCTGGACCTGGTGTCGACCGATCCGGCCCACCTGTCGGCCAGCAGCACCGGCCAGGGCGGCTTCCGCTCGGCCAAGGACCGCACGGCCTATGAGACCTCGCCCACCGGCAACGGTGTCGTGCTTGAGGACCAGATGACCAAGATTGGCCAGAACGCCATCGACTTCCAGGCGCTGACCAACCTTTACCGCAAGCAGATCGGCATGCTGAAGATGGCGCTGGGCAAGGGGTCCAGTTGACAAGGGGGCTATTGGACACGCCCTGATTTGCTTAACGTCTTTTTGATGGTTCGCGTGGTATCTGGATCACCACGGTTGGTTGGGCGAGGGTCGCTATGGATTTGATGAATGCCCTGAATTTGTCCACCGCCGGCATGAAGGCGCAGGGCACCCGCCTGCGCGTCATCGCCGAGAACCTGGCCAATACCGACAGCACGGCCGCCATGCCCGGTGACCTGCCTTACCGGCGCAAGGTGGTGCTGTTCGCCAACACGCTGAACAAGGCCCTGGGCATCGACACCGTCAACGTCAAGAAGGTCGATGTCGACCGCAGCGATTTCCAGCGCAAGTTCGATCCCGGCCACCCCAGCGCCGACACCGAGGGCTATGTGCTGATGCCCAACGTCAACGGCCTGGTGGAATCGATGGACATGCGCGAGGCGCAGCGGTCCTACGAGGCCAATCTGGGCGTCATCGACGCCACCCGCACCATGCTGACCAAGACCATCGACCTGCTGCGCAACTGATCGGCGCCCAGGCTTACCGGAGTTAGAGCAAGAAGATGGCCATTCCCATTCCCAGCGCGGTCGCCGCCTACGCCAACGCCGCCCGCCAGGGCTCCGGCCCCGGCATGGCGGCGCCGACCAGCGGCCCCAGCTTCGGCGAGTTGATGAAGCAGGCGGCGGTGGACGCCATCGACACCATGCACCAGGGCGAGCGGATGACGGCCGCCGGGGTGGTGGGCAAGGCCGACCTGACCGACGTGGTCAACGCCGTCAGCAACGCCGAAGTCACCCTGCAGGCGGTGACCGCCGTGCGTGACAAGGTGATCAGCGCGTATCAGGAAATCATGCGCATGCCGATGTGACGCCGCTGGCGGGCATTTCCCGCCGTCGCGGGGGCGGGTGTTCGCCGGGAAAGCTTCTGGCGTTGGATGATGTTTCTGGGGCAAGCTTGCCCCCTCGGGGCGAGGGCGCCCCTTTTCCGTTTATGGGGCCCGCCACCGGGCCCGATGGGTCGTCTCCGCGATGAACGAGCAGGAAATCATCGAGATCGTGCGTCAGTCGCTGCTGACGGTCATCATCGTCAGCGGCCCCATCATGGCGGTGTCCATGGTGGTGGGGCTGGCCATCTCGCTGTTCCAGGCGCTGACGCAGATCCAGGAGCAAACCCTGACCTTTGTGCCCAAGATCATCGCCATGTTCGTGGCGCTGGTGTTTTTCGCCCCCTTCATGCTGCATCACATGGTCACCTTCACCGAGAGCGTCATGGACAAGATCGTCGGGGTCGGAACGGGCGCCGAGTGATGTTGCAGACCGTCCTCGTCAGCCAGTTCTACACCTATCTGCTGGTGTTCGTGCGGCTGGGGGCGGCCTTCCTGATCATGCCCACGGTGGGGGAGACCTTCGTCTCCTCCCGCATCCGCCTGCTGTTCGGCCTGATCGTCGCCGTGGCCGTGACCCCGGCCGTCGGGGCGACGCTGCCGCCGGAGCCGGCGCAGCCCGCCGACCTGGCCGTGCTGATCATCGGCGAGGTGCTGATCGGCCTGTTCATCGGCACCATCGCCCGCACGCTGATGGGTGCCCTGGAAACGGCGGGCAGCCTGATCGCCAACCAGGTGGGCCTCGCCTCCGCCCAGGCCTTCAACCCGGCCATGTCGCAGCAGACGACGGTGGTGAATTCCATCCTGGGCATCCTGGGCATCCTGTTGCTGTTCGCCACCGACATGCACCACATGCTGATCCTGGCCGCCGTGCGCAGCTATGGCCTGTTTCCGCCCGGCGGGGCCATCCCGCTGGGCGACTTCACCGAGCACCTGACCCGGATATTCTCGGAAAGCTTTTCCATCGGGCTGCAGATGTCGGCGCCCTTCGTCGTCATCGGCCTGCTGTTCTTCCTGGGCATGGGCCTGGTGGCGCGCCTGGTGCCGTCGCTTCAGATCTTCTTCCTGACCCAGCCGTTGCAGATCGCCCTGGGCCTGCTGTTGCTGGGCAGCAGCCTGTCGGGCCTCATGATTTATTGGCTGCGCGCTTTCCAGGGGCAGATGATGCCCTTCCTGTCGTCATGATGACCGGGGGGGACGGGCATGTCTGAAGACCAGGATCCGGATTCCAAAACGGAAGAGCCGACAGGCAAACGGCTGTCCGAGGCCCGGGGCAAGGGCAACATCCCCAAATCGCAGGAGGTGCCGCACCTGTTCATGGTGGGGGCGATCCTGGTGCTGGTGGTGGCGGTGCTGCCCTGGACCTTCGGGCGCATCCACGCCGTGCTGATCCCCTTCATCGAACGGCCGGAAACCATGCCGGTCGACCGCGGCGGCCTGGGGCATCTGCTGACCACCTTGCTGACCGAGGTGGCGGTGGCGATGTCGGTGCCCTTCGCCCTGCTGATGCTGGCGGCTTTCCTTGCCTCCGTCCTGCAGGTCGGCTTCGTCTTCAGCGCCGAGCGGGTGTTCAGCTTCGACCTCAACCGCTTCAACATCGTCACCAACCTGCTGAACAAGTTCAAGGTCAGCAACCTGATCGAGTTCGCCAAGTCCGTCGCCAAGCTGGTGGTGGTCTCCGCCATCGTGCTGCCCGGCCTGATCCCGCTGGGTCACGCCGTGGAGCATTTCATCGGCATGCCGCTGATGGGCCTGGTGTATGAAACCAAAAGCCAGGCGGTGGGCCTGATCTTCCGCGTCATCGTCGCGCTGGGCCTGCTGGCCGGCGCCGACTGGTGGTACCAGCGTTGGAAGTTCATGCGCGACATGCGTATGACCAAACAGGAAGTGAAGGACGAGCACAAGCAGAGCGAAGGCGATCCCCTGATCAAGGGCAAGATCCGCGCGCTGCGCATGCAGCGCGCCCGTGGCCGCATGATGGAGAACGTGCCCAAGGCCGACGTGGTGGTGACCAACCCCACGCACTACGCCATCGCCCTGAAATACGACCCCCTGTCCATGACGGCGCCCATGGTGGTGGCCAAGGGGGTGGATTTCATCGCCGCCCGCATCCGCGAACTGGCGGAGGAGCACGGCATCCCCCTGGTGCCCAATCCGCCCCTGGCCCGCGCGCTCTATGCCAGTGCCGAGGTGGACGAGGAAATCCCGGCCGACCATTACAAGGCCGTGGCACAGGTCATTTCCTATGTCTTCAAGTTGAAGAAGAAAACATTCCCTAAGCGCTGAGATGTAAGCGGGCGCACCCGCCCCCGTTTTGTTTCCCCCTTGCCATCTCGTCCATTGGGGCCGGGGCTGTTAGGATCGGAGCCCCTGTTTCCCGAGGTGCCTGCCGGTGGCCGCTTCCCCCTCCCGCCTGTCTTCCGCCCCCTCCGTAACGCCGCCGCCAAGTCCAGGCGGCGGGCCCGCCGTCGGTCCGGCGCTGCTTGTGGGTGTGCCACTGCTGGCGGCGGCGATGTATCTGGCGGCTGCCTTGGCATGGGCGGTATTTGACCATATCCTCTCCGCTTTGGTTGGTTTAAGTGCCGCGGTGCTCTTTCTCGTTTTGGCGCTGGTCGGGTGGCGCGGGCGGCGCAGGATGGCCGTGTTGCGCGCGGTGGTCGAGGCGGTGCCCGACGCCTTGGCCGTGGCGGGGGCGGACGGTCGCCTGCTAATGGCCAACGGCGCTTTCGCCGCGCTGGCTGGCGGCGCGGATGATACCGAGGTGGTGGAAATCCTGGCCCGGCAGAGCCGCGACGGCGCCGATGGCATGCGCCTGCGTGACCTGGATGAAGCGGCGCGGCGGGGGGAGGCCGGGGAGATCCTCGTCGCCCTGGTCAATGACGCCGCTGGTTCGCCCACCGTCGGCGGGACGCGGCCCGTATCGCGTGTGGTGGTGGCGCGGCCCTTTCCCGGGGGGGGCGGTCTCCGGGGGATGGTCGAATGGCGGGTGCGCAGCGGCGGCGCCATTCCCGTGCCCGGCCACCATCCCTGGCGGGACCTGTGGGACCTGGCGCCCCTGGGCGTCATGCTCGTGGACGGGGCCGGCACCCTGCTGCGGGTGAACCTGACCCTGGCGGATTGGCTGGGCCATACCCGCGAGATGCTGGAGGATGGCAGCCGCCACCTGCGGGACCTGCTGTCCACGCCCCCCCTGGGCGAGTTGTTTCCGGAGCGCCTGGCCGGCATGGCGGAGGTGGAGCTGGCGGCGGCCCGCGCCGCCCCCTTGCGCGCCAGCGTGCAGCACGTGGCCCCCTCATCCGGGGGCAGCCTGATCTTCCTGGGCGACCTCACGCGCGAGACGGCGCGGGAGGAGGAGTTGCGCCGCGCGGAGCAGCGCTTCCAGCGCTTTTTCGAGTTCGCGCCCACCGGCTTCGCCTTCCTGGACGGCGAGTTCCGCCTGGCTGAGTGCAACCCCACCTTCCTCGCCATGGCCAACGTGCGCTTGGGCGATGTGCAGGGCGAGTCGATCGCCACCCTGTTCCAGCAGGAGCACCGCGCCAACCTGCTGGCGCGCCTGGGCGACGTGCTGGACGGACGCAGCCAGGCCGGCACGCCGGTGGAGGCGCGGCTGGGCGGCGGGGCGGGCCCCGTGGTGCATGTCTATTCCCGCCGCTTCGACGGCGATGACGACGGCGATCGCGGCCTGATCCTGCATCTGGTGGACATGACGGCGCAGAAGAACCTGGAGGCGCAGTTCGTCCAGTCGCAGAAGATGCAGGCCATCGGCCAGCTGGCCGGCGGCGTGGCGCACGACTTCAACAACCTGCTGACCGCCATGATCGGCTTCTGCGACCTGCTGCTGCTGCGGCACAAGCCGGGCGACCAGTCGTTCAGCGACATCATGCAGATCAAGCAGAACGCCAACCGCGCCGCCAACCTCGTGCGCCAGCTGCTGGCCTTCTCCCGCCAGCAGACCTTGCAGCCCCGGGTGCTGAGCATCACCGACGTGCTGGCGGAGCTGTCCAACCTGCTGCGCCGGCTGATCGGCGAGAACATCGAGCTGCGCATGCTGCACGGCCGCGACACCGGCCTGGTGCGGGTGGACCAGGGCCAGCTGGAACAGGTGATCATCAACCTGGCGGTCAACGCCCGCGACGCCATGCCCAAGGGCGGGCGGCTGACCATCGTCACCGGCAACCTGCACACCACCGAACCCATCCGCCATGAGACGGAGGAGATGCCGCCCGGCGACTATGTGGTGGTGGAGGTGATCGACACCGGCATCGGCATCCCGCCGGAAAACCTGCAACGCATCTTCGAACCCTTCTTTTCCACCAAGGAGGTGGGGTCGGGCACCGGCCTGGGCCTGTCCACCGTCTACGGCATCGTGCGCCAGACCGGCGGCTTCGTCTTCGTGGAAAGCAAGCCGGGGGAAGGGGCCAAGTTCTCCATCCACCTGCCCCGCCTGGATGAGAAGGCGCTGGCCCAGGCGGCACCGGCGGAAGAGTCCAAGGACAAGGGGGCGGCCGACCTCACCGGCATGGGCATCGTGCTGCTGGTGGAGGATGAGGACGCCGTGCGCGTCTTCGGCGCCCGCGCGCTGCGGAACAAGGGCTACACCGTGCTGGAGGCCCGCAGCGGGGAAGAGGCGCTGGACCTGCTGCAGGGCGAGCGGGGCGGCGACGTGGACCTCATCGTCAGCGACGTGGTCATGCCCCAGATGGACGGCCCCACCATGATCGAGCAGGTGCGCCGCTTCCGTCCCGACGTGAAGGTCATCTTCATTTCCGGCTATGCCGAGGACCGTTTCCGCCATTCCCTGAAGGACGGCGCCGTGGTCGACTTCCTGCCCAAGCCCTTCAGCCTGAAGCAGTTGGCGACCAAGGTGAAGGAAGTGATGGAGGGCCCGCCGCGCACGGTGGGATGAGCCGCTCCCTCCCCCGAGTCCATGGCAGGATGGTCCCCTTTCGGGGGGCGACTCCGGGCGGGTCGGCCGCCCCCCGGGGTAAAACCGGGGACGCCGGAAGGGGCGATGCCGGGAACCGGTGTCGAGGGGCATCATAACGAGAACAAAAAAGAACAAACGAAAAACAAAACCCCTTCCCACAGGGGAACAGACCATGTACGGTCTGCCTCACCACAGCCGTTGAACGCCCGTTGGCCGTATGCGACAAGGAGGGGGACAGCAAGATGTCGGCACCACTTCGTCTGGTAGAAACACCCATGGATAAGCAAAAGGCCCTCGACGCCGCTCTCGGCCAGATCGAACGCGCGTTCGGCAAGGGTTCGATCATGAAGCTCGGCGCCAAAGAGGCGTCGATGGAGGTGGATGCCATCTCCACCGGCTCGTTGGGGCTGGACATCGCGTTGGGCATCGGTGGCTTGCCGCGTGGCCGCATCGTCGAGATCTACGGGCCGGAAAGCTCGGGCAAGACGACGCTGGCCCTGCACGCCATCGCCGAAGCCCAGAAGAGCGGCGGCACCTGCGCCTTCGTTGACGCGGAGCACGCGCTGGACCCCTCCTACGCCCGCAAGCTGGGCGTGAATGTGGAAGAGCTGCTGGTCTCCCAGCCGGACGCCGGTGAACAGGCCCTGGAAATCACCGACACGCTGGTGCGCTCCGGCGCCATCGACGTGCTGGTGGTGGACTCGGTGGCGGCCTTGGTGCCGCGCGCCGAACTGGAAGGCGAGATGGGCGACAGCCATGTCGGCCTGCAGGCCCGCCTGATGAGCCAGGCGCTGCGCAAGCTGACCTCGTCCATCTCCAAGTCCAATTGCCTGGTCATCTTCATCAACCAGATCCGCCTGAAGATCGGCGTGATGTTCGGCAACCCGGAGACGACGACCGGCGGCAACGCGCTGAAGTTCTACGCCTCCATCCGCCTGGACATCCGCCGCATCGGCGCCATCAAGGACCGCGACAACATCGTCGGCAACCAGACCCGGGTGAAGGTGGTGAAGAACAAGCTGGCCCCGCCCTTCCGCGTGGTCGAGTTCGACATCATGTACGGTGAGGGCGTGTCCAAGGTGGGCGAGCTGATCGACCTCGGCATCCAGGCCGGTGTGGTGGAGAAGTCGGGCGCCTGGTTCTCCTATGACGGCCAGCGCGTCGGCCAGGGCCGTGAGAACGCCAAGCAGTTCCTGCGCACCAACCCGGGCATCGCCAAGGCCATTGAAGACAAGGTCCGCGCCAACGCCGGCCTGGTCGCCGGCGCCATGATGGTGGGCTCGCCCGAGGCTGATGGCGACGCCGAGACCCCCGAGTGATGGTGGGGCCGGTGTGATCCGGCCCCCCATGACCGATGTGATTTCAGGAAAGGGCGGGCTGGCGACGGCTCGCCCTTTTCCGTGACCGCCCTCCTCCTTTAGGCCTGGGTCGCCAGCGGCGCGGCGCATTGTCCCAAGCGGCGGATTACACTGTCGCCCATGATCCGGGCCAGGCCCCGGGGCCTGGTCGCCCCGGCGGGGGATGGCGGTGAGGGGAGGGGGGAATGGCGGGTGTCCTGAGGGCGATGTGGTTCACCACGCTGCTGGCCGGCCTGCTGGTGGCGCCGCCGCCGAGCGGCGCCCGTGCCGCTGGCGCGCCGGCCCCCATCGCCGTCGCCGATTTCGACTTCGTCGACACGTCGGGGGAGGCCAAGGATCAGAACGCGGAGCATGAGGGCCGGCTGCGGGGCCTGGACGACAGCATCCGTGCCGGCCTGGACAAGGGCGGACGGTACCGCGTGGTGTCCCTGGACTGCGGCCGGTCGGCCTGCCGGGGTGCCGACCCGGCCACGCTGGTGGATGCCGCCCGCCGGGCCGGTGCCCGGTTGCTGCTGCTGGGGGGCGTGCACAAAACCAGCACCCTGCTGCTGAGCGCCAAGGTCCAGGTCCTGGATATCGGGAGCAACACGCTGGTGCTGGACCGCTTCCTGTCCTTCCGGGGTGACAATGACGAGGCCTGGCGGCGCATGGCCCTCTTCGTCGCCCGCGAATTGGAGGAACTGCCGCTGTAGCGCAGATCGCCCGAAGGCTGAATCGCCCTTGGGCGTGAAACGGCATTTGAGCCGTGGGGATCAAATGCCGTTGGATTGCGGCTGGCGGACCTGCGCCAGCATCGCCCGCACCACCAGCCGGTGGAAGGGCATGATCACGGCCAGATAGAAGCGGCCCAGCCAATTGTGGGTGCGCACCACCGTGGTGGCGGTGACCTGCCAGCTGGCGCTGTCCTGGCGGACGTCGACCACGGCGCGGAAGTCCAGATGCTTGTCCGCCATGCCCAGCACCACCCGGTCCGGCCCGCTGCTGATGACGGGGAAGATGCCGATGCGGTCCGCGTCGTCGTCGTCGTCGTCGGCCGGCTGGGGCGCCTTCAGGCCCAGCGGCGCCACGAGGGCGTTGCGCAGGGCAACCAGCCCGCTGACCCAGGCGGGGGAGGTCGCCATCATGCGCCGCGCCGCCGTGGGGGCGTCCATGCCTGCCGATGGCGGCAGCGCCAGGCGGAAGGCGTCGGCGAACTGGGCGCCGGGCAACAGGGTCCAGGTCCCGGCCTCGGGGGTGACTTCCTGAATGGTCATGGGCGCACCTGATCAAGGGCTGAAGGCTGGCCGCACCATAGCCTGGGCCCAGGGCGCGCGCGACGGCCGGCGACACCACGGCTGTCATGTCCACCCCCAAAGGGGGAGGGGGCTGTTAGTTGCAAAACTGACATCAAAAGCGTATCATCCGCCCATCGCATGAATGCGAAAATCGTCAGACCCAAAAGGGGAATGGATGATGGTGTCGACCACCGGCGGATACGCCTCAGGTTCCTATCAGGCGCAGAACTTCGCCTCAACGGCGGCGCAACAGACGTCGCTGTTCAGCCAGCCCTCCCAGGCCACCTCCCAGATCAGCGCGCAAAAGGTCGCCGACGCCCTGCGCAAGGGCGACACCGCCGGCGCCATCGGCGCCTTCGTCGATGAGAAGACGCTGAAGAAGCTGACCAAGCTGCAGTCCGATGCCAAGACGCTGGACAAGCAGATCAAGCAGAAGGCCGCCGACAACGACAAGAAGACCGCCCAGGACAAGGTGGACAACGCCAAGCGCCAGCTGAAGGCCCTGCGCCTGCGCGCCCAGCTGGCCGCCGCCATGGGTGACAAGCAGGCGGCCGCCCGCATCGCGCGCGAGGCGGCGGACGTGGCCAAGTCCCTAGGCTCCGCCGCGCAGGAATATGCCGGTGCCGTGCAGAACGGCGCCGCGGTGGGTGGCGCCAGCGGCGCCAGTTCCGTCGCTACCGGCGCGTCCGGCACCGGCGGGGCCGCCACGGACGTGGCCGCCGTGGGCAGCGACGCCGCCGCCATCCAGGCCACCGCCGCCGGCGTCACCCAGGCCGCACCCGTCCAGGCTACACCCACCCAGGGCGCGTCGACCCAGACCGGATCCACCCAGGCCACCACCACCGCCGGCGCCGATGCCACCGTGCAAGCCGGCGACGCCCAGGCGGCGGGTGCCGACGCCAAAGCCGACAAGCCGGGAACCATCTCCGTCTCCAGCTCCGAGGAGGCGACGGCGGCGCGCAAGGAACGCATGGAGTTCATGGGCAATGTCCGCGCCCTGATGGACCAAGCGCGCAGCGTCTACAACCAGGCCAAGAACGTCCTCGACCGCAAGCGCAAGCCGGGCGAGGCTTCGGACGCCGACCACAGCGGCCGCGACATCGCCGACGCGGCCAAGCAGGTGGACGCCGCCGACCAGAACCTGGCCGCCGGTGAGGCGCCGGCCGTGTCCGCCACGCCCACGGTCATCGCGACACCCAACAACACCTTGCTGCTGGTGTGATGGGGGGCTTCCGTCGCCCCCGCCCTTGCAGGGGATAGGGGCCGGGACGGTCTCCACCCGGCCGGTATCCGCGCCTGGTTGACAGGGAAAAGCGGTGAAAAGCCGTGCCCCCGGGGTGTTTCATCGCCCCCATCCCATGGACAGCCCCCGTATCCGCACGCTACAAACCCTGTCCCGGTGTTTCGCGCCCCGGGGTGTTCCTTCGCATGCTTAAGGCTGTTGCCCGATGAAGACCGCCAACGAGATCCGCTCCGCTTTCCTGGACTACTTCGTGAAGAACGGCCACACGGAGGTCGAGTCCAGCCCGCTGGTGCCGCGCAACGATCCGACGTTGATGTTCACCAACGCCGGCATGGTGCAGTTCAAGAACGTCTTCACCGGCAACGAGGTGCGCCCCTACACCCGCGCCACCACTTCGCAGAAGTGCGTGCGCGCCGGCGGCAAGCACAATGATCTGGAGAATGTGGGCTACACCGCCCGGCACCACACCTTCTTCGAGATGCTGGGCAACTTCTCCTTTGGCGACTATTTCAAGGCCGACGCCATTGAGCTCGCCTGGAACCTGATCACCAAGACCTTCGCCCTACCGAAGGACAAGCTGCTGGTCACGGTCTACCACACCGATGACGAGGCCCACGGCCTGTGGAAGAAGGTGGCCGGCCTGTCGGACGACCGCATCATCCGCATTCCCACGGCCGACAATTTCTGGGCCATGGGCGACACCGGTCCCTGCGGCCCGTGCTCCGAGATTTTCTATGACCATGGCGAGGGCATCCCCGGCGGCCCCCCCGGCAGCCCGGAGCAGGACGGCGACCGCTTTATCGAGATCTGGAATCTGGTGTTCATGCAGTATGAGCAGGTGACGAAGGAGGAGCGGGTGTCCTTGCCCCGGCCCTCCATCGACACCGGCATGGGGCTGGAGCGCCTGGCGGCCGTGCTGCAGGGCGTGCACGACAATTACGACACCGACCTGATGCGGGCGCTGATCGCCGCGTCGGCCGAGGCCACCAGTTCCGACCCCAGCGGCCCGCACGCCGTGTCGCACCGGGTGATCGCCGACCACCTGCGCGCCTCCTCCTTCCTCATCGCCGACGGCGTGCTGCCGGCCAACGAGGGCCGCGGCTATGTCCTGCGCCGCATCATGCGCCGCGCCATGCGCCACGCCCACATGATCGGCGCCCGTGATCCGGTGATGCACAAGCTGGTGCCCGCCCTGGTGCGCGAGATGGGCGGCCACTACACCGAGCTGCAGCGCGCCCAGGCCCTGATCACCGAGACCCTGCGGCTGGAGGAAAGCCGGTTCAAGCAGACGCTGGACCGGGGCCTGAAGCTGTTGGATGAGGAAGAGGGCAAGCTGGGCTCCGGTCAGGCGCTGCCGGGCGAGGTGGCGTTCAAGCTGTACGACACCTACGGCTTCCCCCTGGATCTGACGCAGGACGTGCTGCGCGGCCGCAACCGCGCCGTGGAGATCGAGGGCTTCAACGCCGCCATGGCCCACCAGCGGGCCGAGGCGCGCAAGGCCTGGGCCGGCTCCGGCGAGGCCGCGACCGAGCGTGTGTGGTACGAGCTGAAGGAGGAACTGGGCGCCACCGAGTTCCTGGGCTACGACACCGAGACCGCCGAGGGCAAGGTCACCGCCGTGCTGGACCGCCAGGGTAACAAGCTGGACAAGGCCGGGGCTGGCCAGGACGTCATCATCCTGGTGAACCAGACACCGTTCTATGGCGAGTCTGGCGGCCAGGTGGGCGACAGCGGCGCCCTCTTCGCCCCGGGTGCGGGCAATGCCGGCGGTCTGGAAGTGACCGTCAGCGACGTGCAGAAGAAGCTGGGCGCCCTGTTCGCCCATATCGGCACCGTCACCCATGGCACGCTGGAGCCTGGACAGGTGGTGGAACTGCGCGTCAACGGCCGCCGCCGCTCGGCCATCCGCGCCAACCATTCCGCCACTCATCTGCTGCACGAGGCCCTGCGCCAGCGCCTGGGCGAGCATGTCTCGCAGAAGGGCTCGCTGGTGTCGGCGGAACGCCTGCGCTTCGACATCAGCCAGCCGACGCCGCTCAGCGATGACGACGTGCGCGTGGTCGAGGCCGAGGTCAACGCCCGCATCCTGGGCAACAGCGAGGTCGTCACCCGCCTGATGACCCCGGCGGAGGCCATCGAACAGGGCGCCATGGCGCTGTTCGGCGAGAAGTATGGCGAGGAAGTCCGCGTCGTCAGTATGGGCGGGCCAAATGGGGGCGGTGAAGCGGAGGGCGCCAGCCGCCAGTACTCCGTGGAGCTGTGCGGTGGCACCCATGTGCGCCGCACCGGCGATATCGGCCTGTTCAAGATCGTCTCCGAAGGGGCCGTCTCCTCTGGCGTGCGCCGTATCGAGGCCCTGACCGGTCGCGGCGCCTTCGACTACCTGGAAGGGCAGGAGGGTCGCCTGCTGGCCGCCGCCGGCGCCCTGAAGGTGTCCGCCGCCGAGGTGCCGGCCCGCGTCGCCACCCTGATGGAGGATCGCCGCCGCCTGGAAAAGGAAGTGGCCGACCTGAAGCGCCAGCTGGCGCTGGGCGGGGGTGGTGGTGCCGCCGCCACGCCGGAGAAGGTGATCAACGGCGTGAAGCTGTCGGCCCGGGTGCTGGACGGCATCGAGGCCAAGGACCTGAAGCCCCTGGCCGATGAGATCAAGGGCCAGATCGGCAGCGGCATCGTCCTGCTGGTGGCCAAGGGTGAAGGTAAGGTGACCCTGGTCGCCGCCGTCACCGCCGACCTGACGGGCCGCTTCAACGCCGTCGATCTGGTGAAGGTCGCGGCGGCGGCGGTGGGCGGCAAGGGCGGCGGTGGCCGCCCCGACATGGCCCAGGCCGGCGGCAGCGAGCCCGACAAGGCCGACGCCGCCGTGGCGGCGGTCGAAGCCGCCATCGCCGGCTGATCGCCATCCTTAAGCGACGGCATGGGAATGGTCTTATGCCGTCGTAGGACGCGACCGCGTCCGCCGGAGCTTTTCGGGGAGCGTCAGCGGACTGAAAAGTGAGGATAGGCCCAGGGCGCGGATGCGCCCGCCCCGGCGCCTGAGGGAACACAAACATGAAATTCCAAGGGACGGACACCTATGTCGCCACCGACGACCTGCGGGTCGCCGTCAACGCCGCCGTCACCTTGCAGCGCCCCCTGCTGGTGAAGGGGGAACCCGGCACCGGCAAGACCGTGCTGGCGCAGGAGGTGGCGAACGCCCTGGGCCGGCCGCTGCTGCAGTGGCATGTGAAGTCCACCACCAAGGCGCAGCAGGGCCTGTACGAGTACGACGCCGTCAGCCGCCTGCGCGACGGCCAGTTGGGTGACGCCCGCGTCAACGACATCGCCAACTACATCCGCAAGGGCAAGCTGTGGGAGGCGTTCGAGGCCGACCCCGCCCCGGTGCTGCTGATCGATGAGATCGACAAGGCGGACATCGAATTCCCCAACGACCTGTTGCAGGAACTCGACCGCATGGAATTCTTCGTCTACGAGACGGGGCAGACCATCAAGGCCAAGCAGCGCCCGGTGGTCATCATCACCTCCAACAATGAGAAGGAACTGCCGGACGCCTTCCTGCGCCGCTGCTTCTTCCACTACATCCGTTTCCCCGATGCCCAGACCATGGCCCGCATCGTCGATGTGCACTTCCCCAAGCTGAAGCAGGACCTGCTGCGCGACGCCCTGACCCTGTTCTATGAGGTGCGCGAGGTGCCGGGCCTGAAGAAGAAGCCCTCGACCTCAGAACTGCTGGACTGGATCAAGCTGCTGATGATCGAGGACATCGACCCGGCGGTGCTGCGCCAGCGCGAGCCCAGGAAGACCATCCCGCCCCTGCACGGCGCCCTGCTGAAGAACGAGCAGGACGTGCACCTGTTCGAGCGCCTGGCCTTCCTGGCGCGGCGGGAGCGGGAGTAGGGCGGGGCCGTTGTGCCCTACCGCGATGCTGCGCCGCGACATCTGAATTCGCTGCAAACCTCCCCGGCGCCAGGGGCGGTTGAAAAGGGAATGTGACGCCAAGTCAAGCCATTGACCGTTGTGTCCATCGGCCGTTTGTGGGCGATCCCGTGTGCACTGCAACATAAATCACAGCCCATCCCGCCCTGTTTGCGCTAACACTGTTGACGTCTCAACAGTGGGCAGAGGGTGTGGTCATGGGTTCCGGGGTCGTGCGGCGGTGGGGTGTGGTGATCATGCTGGGTGGGCTGGTGGCGCTGCCCCAGGCCGCCTGGGCCAGCGCCGGACTGGGGCTGGAGATGGTGTGCGCCGACGCGGTCAACGCCGCCCCGCCCGCCGACCGCGTTCCCCCCTTCGCCCGCTTGTTGGGTCTGTTGCCGGCGCATCCGGAGCCTGTGCCCGCGTTGGTCTGCCTGGCGGGATACCGGTCGCTATGGGCGCCGAAATCCGCCGATGAGGTGGCCAAGGCGCCGGCGCCCCCGGCCGCATCGGCGCCGTTGGCCATCGATGGCCGGGATGACGGGCGGCGGGCGCTGGGCGTCTACACCCGTTACACCGGTGCCCTGCTGTCGGGGTTGCCCGCCGATATCGCCATCCGGCGGGAGGAGGTCGGCGCCGCCGCCCTGACGCGCCTGAGGCTTATCGGCCAGGGTCTGGCGGCGGGTGCCCACCGCCCCATCGCCATCTTGCAGCGCCCCTTCCGTGACCCGTCGGCGCTCGCACCCGTCCGCGTCGCCCATTTGCTGCGGCCGGACACGGAGGCGCAGAGTCCCTGAACTATTCCGGCGCCATTGCTCCGCAGCCGACGGAACTCCGGAGTTAGCGACGCTTAACCAAGCAATGAATTATACTCTTTAGTATATAATAAGTATGATCCAGCTGCTTTTTTGATTTAGGTCATTTTTAACTTCTAGGCGTCAGGATGCGACCTCTGGATTAACTCTTTGGGTCGCGTCAAATGCTGAACTTTCTGTCCTCCATGAGGGTCGGGCGCAAACTTGCGGCCGCGTTCACGATCATCGTCGCCGTCACGTTGATTGCCTCGGTCATCAATTATCGGGCGCTGTCCACCATCCGGCAGACGACGGGATGGACGGAACACACCTACAAGGTTCTTGGGGGGCTCAGCACCGCCATGGCCGCCATGGTGGATGGCGAGACGGGGGTGCGCGGCTATCTGGTCAGCGCCGATACCCAGTTCCTGGAGCCTTATCACAAGGGCCAGGCGACCTTCGACGCGGCGTTCTCGGAGGTGAAGTCCCTGACGGCGGACAATCCAGCACAGCAGGCGCGCCTTGATGACATACGCCGCTTCGAACAGACGTGGCGTCGGGACGTGGCCGAAAAGGAAATCGGGCTGATGGCCAAGCCGGAGACGATGGAGCAGGCGCGCAAGCTGGAATCCGGCGGCGCGGGCAAGGCCTCCATGGATGCGATCCGCGCCAAAGTGGCCGAAATGGATAAGGTCGAACGCGATTTGCTGGTGCAGCGGGCCGTGCTTCAGACAGACGCGCTGGACACGGCCACCGCCGTGGCGCTGGTCAGCAGCGGCCTGTCCGTCCTGTTCGCGGTGATCATGGCGTGGAGCCTCACCCGTGTCGTTGCCACCCCCATCGTGCACATGACCAAGGCGATGCAGCGCCTGGCGGAGGGCGACACCCTGGTTGAGATTCCGGCCCGGGACCGGCAGGACGAGGTTGGCGCCATGGCCCAGGCCGTGGCGGTTTTCAAGGACAACATGATCGAGGCCGACCGCCTGCGCTCCGAGCAGGAGGCCCTGAAGCAGCGGGCGGAAAAGGAACGCCGCCAGGCGATGCTGGACTTGGCCGGCGCTTTTGAAAGCCGGGTTGGCGGCATCGTCAACGGGGTGACGGCGCAGGCCACGGAGTTGCTGGCGACATCGCAGACCCTGAGTTCCTCCTCCGACAATGTGGCACGTCAGGCGGGCACGGTGGCCGCCGCCTCCATGCAGGCGACGCAGAATGTGCAGACGGTGGCGGCGGCCACGGAAGAACTGTCCGCCTCCATCCAGGAGATCACGGCGCAGGTTTCCCGCTCCACCGGGATGATCGCCAACGCCGTCACCCAGGCCGACCGCACCAATGGCGAGGTTCAAGGCCTGATGCAGTCGGCCCAGCGCATCGGTGAAGTGGTGACGCTGATCAACGACATCGCCAGCCGCACCAACCTGCTGGCCCTGAACGCCACCATCGAGGCGGCCCGCGCTGGGGATGCCGGCAAGGGCTTCGCCATCGTCGCCTCGGAGGTCAAGTCCCTGGCCAATCAGACGGCGCAGGCCACGGAAGAGATCCGGGCCCAGATCACGGGCATGCAGGCGGCGACGGAGGCGTCGGCGAAATCCATCCAGGGGATCACCGAGATCATCAATCAGGTCAGTCAGGCCTCGACCACCATCGCCTCCGCCGTTGAGGAACAGGCGGCTACCACCAACGAGATCACGCGGAACGTCCAGCAGGCGGCCCAAGGCACCAACGACGTTTCCCACACCATCTCGCGGGTCAGCGACGCCGCGCAGGAGACGGGAAGCGCCGCAAGCGAGGTGCACACGGCCGCCAACGATCTCAGCAAGAATGGCGAACTGCTGAAGCAGCAGGTCGACACCTTCCTGCGGGAAATCCGCACCGCCTAACCGCGGCCGCGCACCCTTTCCCTTCCCCTCTATTCTTGGTGCTGGCGCGTCCTTCAAGGGCGCGCCCACGCCCCCACCACGTCTCGTGGACGGTGGAGCTTTCCCCATGCGCAAACCCCCCATGCCGCAGATCGCCGGCCTGTTTTTGACCGTCGGCCTGTTCCTGCCCCTCTGGGGAAACGCCGCCGAAAGCCCCGACCCGGCGGCACCGGCCCTCGGCGACCGCCTCGCCCGCGCGGGGCTGTCGTTGGCGCTGGACTACACCGGGGAGGCGGCGGCGAATCCCAGCGGGGGCCTGCGACAAGGCAGTGCCTATGCCGGGCAGCTTCATGCCGGCGTCGATGTCGACCTCGACAGGGTCCTGGGTCTGGACAACACCCTACTGCACGCCGCGCTGACGCAAAGGCATGGCCGCAACCTTGCCGCCGATGCCATCGGCAACAACACCTCGGTGCAAGAGGTCTATGGCTTGCAGAATTTGCATCTGCTGGCCCTGACGCTGGAAAAGAAGCTGGCGGATGGGCGGGTGGATGTCGAGGCTGGCCGGATGGTGGCCAATGCCGCCTTCCTCAATGGCTCCCTATACTGTCATTTCCAGAACAACGCCATTTGTGGCAACCCGGTTTTCGTCAACCATGTCAGCAACTACACCTCGGCGCCGGGCAGCAGCTGGGCGGGCCGGGTCAAGGCTGACCTGACCGACGCCGTCTATGCGCATGTCGGCGCTTACGAGGTGAATCCCCGGGATCAGGCCGCCAATGGCCACGGACTGCATTTCAGCACCGCCGGCGCCACCGGCGCGGTGGTGCCTTTTGAACTGGGATACGCGCCCGGCGGCCGGGGATCGGACCATCCGGGGCATTACCAGGTCGGTGGCTGGTACGACAGCTCCACTTACGCCGACCCCTTGAACGATGCGTCGGGGCGGCCGTCGGTGCTGACCGGCCAGCCAGGCGTGACCGAAAAGGGACGCTGGGGGGCGTTCGGCCGGTTCGATCAGGTGGTCTGGCGGTCCGCGACCGCGCCGGAGCGGACGCTTTCCGTCTTCGGCGTGGCCATGACCAAGCTGTCGGGCCGCGCGGTCGAGGATCGCTATTTCGCCTTGGGCCTCGTGCAGACCGGCCTGTTCGAGGGGCGGGAGCACGACACCCTGGGCTTCGTGATCACCGACCAGGAGTTCAGTGACCTGACGCTGGCCCGCATCGCGGCGGCGCGCGCCAGCGTCGGTAGCGGCGTGGCGGCGGCCCGCCGCGAGATCATGATGGAACTGGCCTATGGCGTCCAGATCACGCCCGACGTCCGCGTTTCACCCAATCTGCAATACATCATCAATCCCGATGTCACCAATCGGCCTTTCACCCGTGACAATCCGCGCGACGCCCTGGTCGTGGGGCTGAAGTTCACGGTGGATATCGCCGATGTTCTGGGCTTGGCCCCGCGGGGCCGCAGGTGAGCGCCACACGGGCGCCGGCTCCTCGGCGCCCGTTCCCCTGGCCGGCCCGCAGCCGCTCGCGTACACTGCGCGGGCGGACGCGTTCCCCGGATTTGCCCAAGCCCCATGTTCACCAACTTCTTCTTCGAGCTGCGCCAGGCCCGCATTCCCGTGACCCTGCGGGAGTACCTGGCCTTGATGGAGGCCATGGCGGCCCATGTCGCCGGCTACAGCGTGGACGACTTCTACCACCTGTCGCGCACCATCCTGGTGAAGGACGAGCGCAACCTGGACCGCTTCGATGTCGTCTTCGGCCATGTCTTCAAGGGGCTGGAAGGGGCGGCCGGCGATGGCGAGGCTGACGTGGCGGCGCGGGAATTGCCCGAGGAGTGGCTGCGCAAGCTCGCCGAGCGCCATCTGAGCGCGGAGGAGAAGGCGCAGATCCAGGCGCTGGGCGGCTGGGACAAGCTGATGGAGACGCTGGCCCAGCGTCTGAAGGAACAGCAGGGCCGCCACCAGGGCGGGTCGAAATGGATAGGCACGGCCGGCACCTCCCCTTTCGGCGCCTATGGCTACAATCCTGAGGGTGTGCGCATCGGCCAGGAGGGCAGCCGCCACCGCCGCGCCGTGAAGGTCTGGGACCGCCGGGAATTCCGCAATCTGGACGACACGGTGGAACTCGGCACCCGCAACATCAAGGTGGCGCTGCGCCGCCTGCGCAAGTTCGCCCGCACCGGGGCGGCGGAGGTGCTGGACCTGCCCGACACCATCCGCGCCACGGCCGCCAACGCCGGCCATCTGGACCTGAAGCTGCGGCCGGAGCGGCACAACGCCGTCAAGGTGCTGCTGTTCCTGGATATCGGCGGGTCGATGGACGACCACATCCGCCTGTGCGAGGAGCTGTTCTCCGCCGCCAAGGGGGAATTCAAGCACCTGGAGTATTTCTACTTCCACAACTGCGTCTATGAGGGCGTGTGGAAGGACAACCGTCGCCGGCGGACGGAGCAGATGTCGACCTTCGACGTGCTGCGCACCTATCCCGCCGACTACAAGCTGATCTTCGTGGGCGACGCCAGCATGAGCCCCTACGAGATCACCCACCCCGGTGGGGCGGTGGAGCATTGGAACGCGGAGGCGGGGCAGGTGTGGCTGCGGCGCCTGCTCGACGTCTACCGCCGGTCCATCTGGCTGAACCCGGTCAATGAGGCCCACTGGCCCTACACCCACAGCATCGGCCTGATCCGCCAGTTGATGGAGGGGCGCATGTACCCGCTGACCCTGCAAGGGCTGGAGGCGGGGATGAGGGAGTTGAGTTACTGAGGGGGGGATGGCGACGCGGCCCAATCTGGCAGTTTGTTGACGGAACAAGGGTTAGGCCCCCGCATGCCGAATGGGGCAGGGGCGTCCAAAGCACAGTTGCCCGGATGTGGTTGGAAGCATAGTGTCGCGCGGGCTCAAAATTTTTGACCCGGTCGCGGTGGTCCCCCCTTAGCCGCGCCCCCCAAACCGCGCCATGTCCCCCGATGGTTGGGGAAAGGCGCTAGTGCCAAGGATGACAGAGAAGATGAATTCTCCGACCAAGATCACGATCGCGCGTGGTGACGGCATCGGGCCTGAGATCATGGACGCCACGCTTGAGGTGCTGGCCGCCAGCGGCGCCAACCTCGAGTATGAGGAAATCCAGATCGGCGAGAGCGTGTACCGCCGCGGCATCATGAACGGCATGGAGCCGGGCGCCTGGGACAGCCTGCGCCGCACCAAGGTGTTCCTGAAGGCCCCGATCACCACCCCCCAGGGGGGAGGCTACAAGTCCCTGAACGTGACCATCCGTGGCGCGCTGGGCCTCTACGCCAACATCCGCCCCTGCGTCTCCTATTCCCCCTTCGTCGCCACCAAGCACCCGGCCATGGACGTGGTGATCGTGCGTGAGAACGAGGAGGACCTGTACGCCGGCATCGAATACCGCCAGACGCAGGAAGTGACGCAGGCGGTGAAGCTGATCTCCCGCCCCGGGTCGGAAAAGATCATCCGCTACGCCTTCGAATACGCGCGGGCCAACCATCGCCGCAAGGTGACGGCCTTCGTGAAGGACAACATCATGAAGATCTCCGATGGCCTGTTCCATCGGGTCTTCGACGAGATCGCCGCCGAGTACCCGGACATCGAGGCGGAGAGCATGATCGTCGACATCGGCGCCGCCCGCCTGGCCGACACGCCGGAGCATTTCGACGTCATCGTCACCCTGAACCTGTACGGCGACATCATCTCCGACATCGCCGCCCAGATCACCGGCTCGGTCGGCCTGGCCGGCTCCTCCAACATCGGTGACCAGTGCGCCATGTTCGAGGCCATCCACGGTTCCGCCCCCACCATCGCCGGCAAGGGCATCGCCAACCCGTCGGGCCTGCTGCTGGCCTCGGTCATGATGCTGGTCCACATCGGCCAGTCGGAAGCGGCCGAGCGCATCCATAACGCCTGGCTGAAGATGATCGAGGACGGCATCCACACCGTCGACATCTTCAAGCGCGGCGTCAGCAAGGCCCGCATCGGCACGCGCGACTTCGCCGCCAACCTGGTCGACCGCCTGGGCGAGCGTCCGGCCACGCTGGTCCCCGCCAGCTATCCGGCCGGTGTGGCCAGCAGCTTCAGCGGCATCGCGCTGAAGGGCGCGCCGGCCCAGGCCAAGAAGCTGGTGGGCGTCGACGTGTTCCTGGAACGCAAGGGCGGCACCGGTGACGACATGGCCGCGCTGTTCCAGCCCCTGATCCCGCCGGGCCTGAAGCTGGTCATGGTGTCCAACCGTGGCCAGAAGGTGTGGCCGGACGGCGCGCCGGAAACCTTCTGCACCGACCATTGGCGCTGCCGCGTCATGGCCGATGGCGCCGAGGAGCTGAAGCACGGCCAGGTGGTCGAGCTGCTGGCCCGGGTCGCCAAGGAAGGCCTGGATTTCGTCCAGAGCTCCAGCCTCTACACTTTTGACGGCGCCAACGGCTTCTCCGCCGCCGCCGGCCAGTGATGGGATGGGCCCGTGGATGGGGGCGTGGTCCCCTGTCGGCGGGCCCCGTCCTGGACGCGCCCCACCTCCCCACCCCCTTTAATGGGGGGTAAATGACGATTTCCGCCCCAGGGGTTGTGTTTACTCGGGCGGCATATCCCTAAGGAGGGGGTGCGATGTTTTCCCTAGGCGGTCCGCCGTTTTTGGTCTTGGATTCTGTATCCGCGGTCAAAAAAACGAGTCGAATCACCTGTTCAGGCTTTGGCAAGTTTGGTAGTCTCCACGTCATCTCGATACCAAATCTTGTTGTGGGAATTTCCCGGTATCGACTGCTGGAGCGGGGCGCTCGGCGGTGACAGCAGAACTTTGCGCCCGCCGATAAATGGGGGCTGATGGAGCGAGGGCTTCGATGGAAGAAGAAAAAGCGTCAATGAGTTGGACTGACGAGCGGATTGATCGCCTGCGCCAGCTTTGGGGCCAGGGCATGAGCGCCAGCGAGATCGCCGAGCTGCTGGGCAATGTGACCCGCAACGCGGTGATCGGCAAGGCGCACCGGCTGGGCCTGTCGGGCCGGCCGTCGCCGATCAAGAAGAAGCCCACCCGTGGCGCCACCATCCTGTCGCTGAACGAGCGCATGTGCAAATGGCCGGTGGGCGACCCCAAGCACGCCGACTTCCATTTCTGCGGCTGCCCCTCGCTGCCCGGCATGCCTTATTGCCGTGAGCACGCCCAGATGGCCTACCAGCCCGCCAAGAAGCGGGATGACGAGCGCAAGCTGGTCATGGCCTGAGGCCGCCTTTCACGACGCTTGAAATTGAGAAAGCCCCCGCTGGTGACGGCGGGGGCTTTCGTATGTGCGGTGTTGGTCCAAAAGGCACTGCGTTTGGCCCAACGGCTCCGCCGGCAAGCGGACGTCGTTACAAAAACGCCGGGCGGAGGTGTTCCGCCCGGCGTTCCTTTTTCGAACTGACGCGTAGCCTCAGGCGGCGTAGCCCATGGCGGTGCGCAGGTTCTCGTCCAGCTTGGCCAGGAAGTCCTGGGTGGTCAGCCAGGGCTGGTCCGGGCCGATCAGGATGGCCAGGTCCTTGGTCATGAAGCCGGACTCGACCGTTTCCACGCACACCTTCTCCAGCGTCTTGGCGAAGTTGGTGACCTCCGGCGTGCCGTCGAACTGGCCGCGGTAGGACAGCCCTTGCGTCCAGGCGAAGATGGAGGCGATGGGGTTGGTGGAGGTGGGGCGGCCCTTCTGGTGTTCCCGGTAGTGGCGGGTCACCGTGCCATGGGCGGCTTCGGCCTCGACGGTCTTGCCGTCGGGGGTCAGCAGCACGGAGGTCATCAGGCCCAGCGAGCCGAAGCCCTGCGCCACGGTGTCGGACTGCACGTCGCCGTCGTAGTTCTTGCAGGCCCAGACGAAGGCGCCATCCCACTTCAGGGCGGAGGCGACCATGTCGTCGATCAGGCGGTGCTCGTAGACGATGCCCTTGGCCTTGAAGCGCTCGGCGAACTCGGCGTCGAAGATTTCCTGGAAGATGTCCTTGAAGCGGCCGTCATAGGCCTTGAGGATGGTGTTCTTCGTCGACAGGTACACCGGATAGCCGCGCTGCAGGCCGTAGTTGAAGCAGGCGCGGGCGAAGCCGGCGATCGATTCGTCCAGGTTGTACATGCCCATGGCCACGCCGGCCTCGGGGAAGTGGAACACGTCGTAGCTGACCGCCTCGCCGCCGTCGTCCGGCGTGAAGGTCATGGTCAGCTTGCCGGCGCCGGGCACCTTGAAATCGGTGGCGCGGTACTGGTCGCCGAAGGCATGGCGGCCGATGACGATGGGCTTGGTCCAGCCCGGCACCAGGCGCGGCACGTTGGTGCAGATGATGGGCTCACGGAAGACGGTGCCGCCCAGGATGTTGCGGATGGTGCCGTTGGGCGACTTCCACATCTTCTTCAGGCTGAATTCGGCCACGCGGGCCTCGTCCGGGGTGATGGTGGCGCACTTCACGCCCACGCCGTACTTCTTGATGGCCTCGGCCGCGTCCACGGTCACCTGGTCGTTGGTGGCGTCGCGATGTTCGATGCCCAGATCGAAGTACTTCAGGTCGATATCCAGGTAGGGCAGGATCAGCTTGTCTTTGATGAACTGCCAAATGATGCGGGTCATCTCATCGCCATCAAGCTCGACGACGGGATTGGCAACCTTGATCTTCTGCATTCTCAATGCCTTCTGCGTATAGGTAATTTTTATGACCAACCGGCGCGCGATCCCGTGCGCCTCGATATGCCAAGGCCGCTTCCAGGGTAAGAAACGACCGGTTTTATCGGACGGCCGGTATAAGAGCCCATTCAGGCGCCGCGATCAAGCAAGCGGGACGGCGGCGGCCGTGCGGTCCCCGCAACGGTGCCCCCCGCGTCCTGTGCCGCGCATGGTCACAGCTGTTGCACCTGGGTCTGCCGCACGGAATCGGGCGCCCGCCGCAGGGCGGGCATGATGGCGTCCACCGTGTCGACGAAGGTGTAATAGCTTTCGATCTCGCCCCGGCCGAAGCCGGTGGCGCGGATGTGGGTCAGCAGGTCGCGCAGCGGGTTCCAATAGCCACAGATGTTGGCGATCACCACTGGCTTGTCATGCAGCTGCAGCTGGCGCCAGGTGATGATCTCGAACGCCTCGTCCAGCGTGCCCAGGCCGCCGGGCAGGATGACGAAGGCGTCGGAACGCTCTACCATCATGCGCTTGCGGGTGTGCATGCTGTCGACGACGTGCAACTCGGTCAGGCCGCCATGGTCGACCTCACGCGACTGGATGTGGTCGGGGATGATGCCCACCACTTCGCCGCCCGCCGCCAGCGTGGCGTCGGCGGTGATGCCCATCAGGCCCACCCGGCCGCCGCCATAGACCAGCCGCAGGCCGGCCTGGCCGATCAGGGTGCCCAGATCGTGGGCGGCCTTCTTGTATTCCGCGGACACCTGGCCCGAAGACCCGCAATAGACACAGACGCTACGCACCTTGGACATTCCTTTCATCCTTTTGGAACGGGCCGCCGCCGCGGACCCGGGATGCCGCCGTCCGGAAACCGCCCCCCGGAAATGGCCAGCGGGACTTGCCGGACAGGTGACGGCCCGTTACACCATCCCTGGGGGCCGACCGCAAGCCCGTCCAGCCGGCCGTGCAGGGCGCAGGATGGCAGTAGGCGCTCCGGATGGATGGCGGGCAAGGCCATAGAATAAGTGGTTGCAATCAAGGCAGGAGAGAAGAATGCCGCATGCTTTTCGTGATGTCCCGCATACCCACAGCAAAGCCCGCTTGGCACAGGCCACCGCCGTCTTCGGTTTAGCCATGGCCCTGCTGGGCAGCGCCACCGCGTCCGCGGCGCTGGACCCCACGGAAATCGTCAAGGCCCGCCAGCAGGACATGAAGAAGCTGGGCGGTGGCATGAAGATCTTCCAGGGCTACCTGAAGGATGACAAGGGCACGTCCCAGGACGTGGCCGCCGCCGCCGCCGCCATGGCCGCCGTGACCAAGGGGCTGCCCGACCAGTTCACCGAGGGCACCGCCGTCGGCGTGGGCGAGAGCGAGGCGTTGCCCGTCATCTGGCAGGAACAGGCCAAGTTCCGCCAGGGCTTCACCGACATGGCCCAGGCGCTGGACAAGATCCTGGACCTGCCGGTCGGTGCCGACAAGGCCGCCATCGGCCAGGCGGTGCAGGCCGTGGGCGGCACCTGCAAGCAGTGCCACGAGACCTACCGCCAGAAGAAGTAAGCCGGGTATGGCGTCCACGGAAAAGGGCAGGATTCCCGGGAACCGTGTTCCCGTCTGGGACCTGCCCATCCGGCTGTTCCACTGGCTGCTGGTGGCCGATCTCGCTGGCCTGTGGTGGACGGCTACCCACGATGATCTGGCCCTGCACTTCAAGCTGGGCTACGCCGCCCTGGCGCTGCTGCTGTTCCGCCTGTTCTGGGGCGTGGCGGGCAGCGACCAGGCGCGCTTCGCCCGCTTCCTCAAGGGGCCGGCGGTGGTGCTGCGCCATCTGCGGCACATGGCCATGCCCGGCCCGCTGCCGCCGGAGCGGGGGCACAACGCGTTGGGCGGCTGGGCCGTGGTCGCCCTGCTGGCGGTGCTGTTGGCCCAGGTGGCCACCGGCCTGTTCGCCGTCGACGATGACGGGATGGAGGAGGGACCGCTGGCCCACCGGGTCAGCGGCTTCTTGTCCAAATTGGCGCGCCGCCTGCACCACGCCAATTTCAGCCTGATCCAGGTGCTGGTGGCGGTCCACATCGGGGCGGTGCTGCTCTATCTGCTGGTCAAGCGTGAGAACCTGGTGCGCCCCATGGTCACCGGCTGGAAACGCCTTACCTCCCTGCCGGGGGAGGCTCCGGCGCCGAGGGGTCGCGCCCACGGCTGGGTGCCGCTGCGGCGGGCGGCGCTGGCGGCGGCGCTGGCGATGGCATTGGTGGCCGGATTGGTCGCCTTCGCCTGAAACCGGGACGATCGGTGCTTGATCGCGTGGGCGCCACCGGGCTATTCCGGGCCGGTACCCAGTTTCGGGCGGCACCTGGTGTCGATCGGGGGGCTCAAAAAACCGGTGGCCGGGGGCCTGCCGCCGGGAGAATGGCAAAAGGAACCGACTGTGACGCAAAACAAGGTCATTGCCGCCGTCGTCGGCGTGGGCGCTTTGGCGCTGCTGGTCTGGGGCTTGTCCCATATGCAGGCCGAGCGCGCCGCGAACCCCGCGCAGAAGTCGGCCCCGGCAACAGCCGAGGCCCCCACCGGCCCCAGCGCCGTTCCCACCTTTGATGTCGTGCGCGTCAGCCCCGACGGCACTGTGGTCATCGCCGGCCGCGCCATGCCGGGCGCCGTCGTCACCGTCGCCGATGGCGACACGGTGCTGGGCACGGTCACGGCGGACAAGCATGGCGAATGGGTGCTGACCCCGACCCAGCCGTTGACGGCGGGCTCCCGCACCCTGTCCTTGAAGATGAAGATGGCCGACGGTACGGAAGTCGCGGCGGATGAGGCGGTGACCCTGGTGGTGCCCGACGCCAAGCGCGATGTCGCCGGCCGCAAGCAGAACGAGACGGGCGCCGCCCTGGCCGTCGTCACCCCCCGCCGGGGCGGCAGCCGCGTGCTGCAGGCGCCGGGCAAGGGCGACAAGTCGCTGACGGTCGCCATCGACACGGTGGACTACAACCGCGCCGGCGCCGTCACCGTGGGCGGCGACGCGCCGCCGAAGGCGGAGGTGCAGCTGTACGTGGACAACACCCTGGTGGGCCGCGCCACCGCCGACCTGGCGGGCCGCTGGTCCATCACCCCGGAACGCCTGCTCGATCCCGGCCGCTACACCCTGCGTGTCGATCAGGTGGGCACGGACGGCAAGGTGGCGGCCCGCGCCGAGGTGACCTTCGAACGCCAGCCCATCGCCGACAGTGACAGCCGCGCCGTGGTGGTGGTGCCGGGCAACAATCTGTGGACCCTGGCCCGCCACCTCTACGGCGAAGGAATCCAGTACACCACCATCTTCGAGGCCAACCAGGACCAGATCCGCGATGCCAACCTGATCTATCCCGGCCAGATCTTCATCCTGCCCACGACGGGTGGAGCCAGCCCAGCGAAAGCTCAGCCATGACACAGCCCGAATTGACCGGCGACGTGTTTGACGCCTACATGACGACCTACGGTGAGCTTGCGCCCGAATTCCTGAAACAGTATGTCCGTGATCACCGCAAGCGTTTCCTGGCAACCCTGCGGGCGCTGCCGCCCGCCGGCGGCCCTGGTGCCCGTGGGCTGGAGATCGGGACTTACGGCCTGTTTCCCGTGGCCATGCGCCAGATGCTTGGCTATGCCGATGCCGACGGTGTGGTCTACGAGACCAAAGGGGATGTGCCGCTCGTCGACCATCGCCGCTATCCCTTTGATGGCGAGGAGTATGCGTATCGTACTTTCGACCTGGATGCGGAGCGCACCCGTTTGCCGGTGGCCGATGAAAGTTATGATCTGGTGGTGCTGGCCGAAGTGCTGGAACACTTCGCGGCCGACCCGTATTTTTGCATCCGCGAGGTCAATCGCATCCTGAAGCCCGGCGGCAAGTTTCTGATCACCACGCCCAACGTTTGCAGCACGGAGCACATCTTCCGGATTCTGACGCACGACGTGCCGACGTGGTTTTATTTTTACCGCAAGGACCTGTCCAACGATCGCCACAACCTGGAATACAGCCCCAAGTTGCTGCGCCAACTCGTGGAGCATGGTGGCTTCACGGTCAATCGGTTATGGACGGAGGTGTTCTGGTCCGGCGACAGGCCGGAAATCGACCGTCTATTGGATGAGCGGGGCTATTCGCGGGACCTGCGAGGCGACGATATGTTCGTCCTGTGCGAGAAGTCCGGACCGGCGGGGCCATCGTTCCCGGATTTCCTTTATTTCTGATCTGCTTTTGGTGGCTTACAAATAGCTGCCGAAGACGCGCAGATAGGGTCGCGCCTCCTGGATGAACTGCACCGTCTCATACATCAGGTCGGTCAGGTTGACGTGGCCCGGCACCTCCTGCTGGCCCAGCACCAGGACCTTCTGCTGCTCATCGACGATGAAGCGGGCGGCGCGCAGGTTGGATGTCGCCCGCAGGATGGCCTGCAGCTTGGCGCGTTTTTCCGGCGCTTCGATGGTGTAAGGCATGAACCCCACCTCGGCCCAGATCTGGAACAGGGTGCTGTCCTCCTGCGGCGTGATGGACACGTGGAACATCAGGCCGTCCAGATAGAAATGGTGCCGGGAGGGGGAGCGCTGACGGTTCAGCTGGACCGTGCCATCCTCGCCGAACAGCAGGGCGTCCTTGCCCAGCGGCATTCCCGCCTGGGTGCTTTGCGCCAAGCCCGCAAGGTTCTGGACTGTGACGATCGCCTGTTCCATGAACGCCCTCTCAACCCACGCGGTCTGGCGGCGGGATGAACCACCTTGCAGTTCAACAGCCAAACCAATCGCCGTCATGCTTAACCTCTGGTGCCACCGGCCGTCCACACCAATCCCCCAAATGGGATGGCGCGCGCCCTATCGCCAAGGCGCGTCGTCTGGCGCGCTGGACGGGAGCATATCGGCAGAAGGACTAACAAGAAGTAACTGAGACGGTCCTGGTGGCCGATTTGGGAGGTGCTGAAGATGGGCGGGACGGATGCGGAGGTGCTGGTGGTGGGCGCGGGTCCCACGGGCCTGGTGCTGGCGGCCATGCTGGGGCGCGTCGGCGTCGCCGTCCGGGTGATCGACAAGGCGGCGGGCCGCTCGCGCAAATCCAAGGCGCTGGGCGTGCATGCCGGCACGCTTGAGGCCCTGTCGGACGTGTTCGGTGCCGGCCTGCCGGCCCGCATGGTGGCAACGGGCCAACCGGTGCGCACCGTCCGCTTCCATCTGGATGCCCGGCCGCCTATCGCGGTGGATCTGGGCGCGCTGCCCAGCCCCTATAACTTCGTCCTGGTGCTGCCGCAGGGGGAAACGGAGCGACTGCTGGCGGAACAGGCGGCGGCCCAGGGCGTGACCGTGGGCTGGCGGCAGGAACTGACCGGCCTGGCGCAGGACCGGGACGGTGTGCGCTGTGCCATCCGTCACCCGGACGGCACCCATGAGACGGTGCGTGCGGCCTATGTCGTCGGCTGCGACGGCGCCCATAGCGCCGTGCGCCATCAGGTGGGCGCGACCTTCGCCGGCGGCTCCTACCCCGGCACCTTCCTGCTGGCTGACGTGGTCCTGGACTGGGAGTTGGGCCGCGACTCCGTGCGCTTCTTCAGCACGGAGGCGGGGGCCATGGCCTTTTTCCCCCTGCGCGATCCGGACCGGCCGGGCCTGTGCCGCCTGGTGGTGATCCCCAAGGGTGACGTGCCGGCGGCCGATGCCGACATCGACCTGGTCGACTTCGCCGCCCTGGCCCGCACCGTCACCGGCCTGCCCCTGGTGCTGGGGGAGGCGACGTGGCTGACCCGCTTCACCATCCACCACCGCATGGTGGAACGGTTGCGCCATGGCCGGGTCTTCCTGGCGGGCGACGCCGCCCATATCCACAGCCCGGCCGGCGGCCAGGGCATGAACACCGGCATCCAGGACGCCTTGAACCTGGGGGCACGGCTGACCGAGGTGCTGCGCCGGGGCGGGAGCGACGATGTCCTGGATCGCTATGCCCAGGACCGGCTGCCGGTGGCGCGCCGGGTGTTGCGCGGCACGGACCTGATCTCGCGCGTGGGGCTGATGGCGGACGGCTGGTGGGGGCGACTGCTGCGCCGCCACCTCCTGCCCTGGGTGATCGGCAACCGCGCCCTGCAGCGACGCATCGCCCTGGGGCTGTCGCAACTGCCGGTCTCACGGCGGGAACGGCCGGTGCGGCTGGGGGCCATGCGCTAGCCGTGTTCGACGCCGCCAGCGATCTCCCGTGCCACGGCTTCACCCTTGGCGCGGCGGAAGTCCGCCAGGCGCTTGCCGGGCTCATCCCGGAAGGTGTCGTCCAGCACCGCCGATCGCCGCAGCCGATCCAGGCGGAAACAGCGGAAGTCCGCCTTGTCCTCACACCAGGCGATCAGCAACCAGACGGGTCCGAAGAAGCTGAGCGACAGGGGCCTCACCGTTCGGTCGCTCATCGTGCCGTTCAGGGTCTCATAGGTGATGCGCAGGTAGCGGCGCTGCTGCGCGGCCCGCTTCAGTTGCAGCAGGTCGATGGCCGGCGGCTGGCGGGTCACCCAGGGCGGTGCCCATAGGATCTCGCGCTGGGCGCTGTCGCGGGCGGCCTTGGGCAACACCGCGCGGATCTTGGTGAGCGCCATCTCCGCTTGTGCCGCCAGGGCGCCGTCGCTCCAGATGCTCAACACGCGGGCGCCGAACGCCAGGATCTCCGCTTCATCCTCCGTCAGTGTGAGGGGCGGCAGGAAATAGCCCTGGCCCAGGCTGAAGCCCACGCCGGCCTCCCCCCGAATGGGAACGCCGGCGGCCAGCAGCGCCTCGATATCGCGATAGACGGTGCGGGTGGAAACCTCCAGCGCCTCGGCCAGTATGGCGGCGGTCACCACCGGGCGGCCCCGCAGCAGGTCCAGCAGCATCAACACCCTCTCCGCCCGACGCGCCATCTTGCCACCATGCTGTCAACAGCCTGATCCTAGAATGCACGATAGCGGTGGCCCCCGGAAACATCCGGGGGTGTGGACCAAAGACAACCGGGAGGGCGCAGCCATGGCGTCGGTGGAAGACGCGGTCGCGACATTGGAACGAAACATCGAGGCGGCGTCGGGCCAGCCTGTCGCCGTCTGGGTGGAGCGCATCCGGGCGCGCGGTTTGGTCAAGCACGGGGAAATGGTGGCGTGGCTGAAGGCGGACCATGGGTTCGGCCATGGCTACGCCAATCATGTGGCCAAGTGCGCGCTCACCGCCGCCGTGCCCCGCTCGGCTGACGACCCGGTGGCGCACCTGTTCGAGGGCAAGCTGGAACTGCGTCCCCTCTATGACGCCTTGGTGGCCGCCGCCGCCCGTTTTGGGGCCGATGTCGAGGTCGCGCCGAAGAAAGCCAATGTCAGCCTGCGCCGACGCAAGCAGTTCGCCCTGATTCAACCCACGACGCGCACCCGCGTCGATCTGGGCCTGATCTTGAAGACGCAGGCGCCGGCCGGGCGGCTGGAAGCCTCGGGCAGCTTCAACGCCATGTTCACCCACCGGGTGAAGCTGTCCACGCCGGCCGATCTGGATGCCGAGGTGCTGGGCTGGCTACGGGAGGCGTATGATGAGGCGGTTTGACCGGCAACGGATTGGCGCGGCCCTGCTGGCGTTGGCGCTGACCGTCATGGCCGACAGGGCGTGCGCGGTGGAAGCCCTGGCGTCGCTGTCCTTCTTGACCGGGCACTGGGATGCGGAGCGGGGGCCGGTCACCGCCCCTAACCGGGGTGGCACCTCTGACATCGGGCCGGATCTGAACGGTGCCATCCTGGTGCGCCGGGACAGGACGCATATGCCCGATGGCGGCGACCTGGACATGATGATGACCGTCTATGTTGAGGACGGACGCCTGCGCGCCGATTTCTTCGATTCGGCGGGACATGTGATCCACTATCATGTGTCAGAGTTGACACCGGGCCGGCGCGTCCAGTTCGTCAATGACCCGGTGCCAGAGGCGCCGGGTTTCCGGCTGACCTATACGGAGGCGGACGCCGCCCACTTGTCGGTTCGATTTGAGATCGCCCCGCCGGGCCCGCGGCCGACCTTCGCGGTCTTTGCCGAGGGAACCTTGTCACGCCGCCCGTAATGGGGGCTGCGCCCGCATTCTTTTTCGTGCATGCCGGGTGCCCGCCTGTAGGGGCTATGTTCGGGGCGGGGGCGCCGGTATACAGGGCCTGAACAGTCCTTCAGCAGGATGGCAACCCGTGGTCAGACGCGTTTACACCCGCAAGGAAGTGGTGGGCCTGCTGGAGGCGCTCGAGCGCCAGTCGCGGGAATCGACCCAGCTCGCCAAGCAAGCGGAGGCTGCGGCCGCGCGCGACAGCTTCGAGGCCTACAACGCCTTCCGCAATAAGGTCGGGGAGTTCCGCGCCCTGTGCATCCTGGTGGAGGGCCGCCTGCGCAGCATGGAGGGTAACGTCGATGATATGCGCGAACGCTACGCCCAGCTGGACACCCTGATGCTGAGCCTGCTGGTGCGGGCCAGCATGCGCTTTTTCTTCGTGCTGTCGGCCAAGACGGTGCTGCCGCTGGGCGCCCGCGAAATCTTCGTGACCGAGCTGCGCAGCCTCTATGACGCCAGTGAGAAGCTGCGCAAGCCGGAATACGCCAACCGCCTGAACGAATCGATCCGCGGCGAGCTGGAGACGGCGGAGATGATCCTGGAAGAGATCATCGACAAGGCGCCGTCCATGCTGCAGTTCAGCTGAGGGCGCCGCCGGCCGCGCCCGTCGCGGCGGGCAGGCGCACCACGTCGCGATAGGCGTGCCAGCTGGCGTGCCCGATCAGGGGCAGCAGCGGGATCAGGCCGACGAACAGCGTGGCCATGCCCACCGCCACGGCGCCGGAGATCAGCCCCGCCCACAACAGCATGGCACCCGGGCTGGCGCGCACCGCCGTCACGCTGGTGGCGACGGCCATGAAGACACCGACGTCGCGGTCCAGCAGCATGGGCAAGGTGACCACGCTGATGGTGAATGTGGCCAGCGCCAACGCCGCCCCCAGCACCGTGCCCACCACCAGGAAGGGCAGGGCCGCCGGCGTCAGCAGGACGGCGGCCACCCCCTCCGGACCGGCGTGCGCCCCGCCCAGCAGCAGGGCGTAAAGCAGGGTTGCCAGCCGAACCCAGAACAGGTGCACCAGCAGCAGCACGATTCCAAAGGCGGCGATGGAGGGCAGGTTGCCCCGCCAGGCGACCAGGCAGGCATGGGCGTCGGGCGGTAGCCCCTGTTCCTGGCGGCGGGATGATTCGTAGAAGGTCACGGCCAGCAGGGGCGCCAGCAGCATGAAGCCGCCGGTGAGCGGCAGCAGCAACGCCAGCCAGCCGTTCAGGAGCGCCAGGGCCGTGGCCAGGAAGCCCACCCCCGCCAGCGCGAGGCCGTAGCCCAGGCTGATGGACGGCGTGGCCGCCAGATCGGCCGCCCCCCGTTGCAGCCATAGCCACGGCCGGTCGACCGGGACCCGCCGCACGGCGGGAGAGGGGGTGCTGAAAACCGGAACCAGGGATTCTTCCGTCGTCGCCGTCATGGTCGTCCTTCCGCCCAAAGCCGCCACAGGTTGCAAGCCAACCACCGTGTGAAGCGGTTATCAAGCGCCCTTGTCGCCGGGCCCTCCGCTTTCCGTCACTCACCCAACCATACGCCAAGCGGATGGATGGCGGCTTGACGCAGGTCAATGCGGTTGGGTGTGCCCGCTATCACAGTGCCAACACTGTAGGAGCATCGGCGCCGTCGCCCGACGGATAACGCCTGGGAAAGCTGCCGGGGAGGCCCCCGGGGGGGAACCCAGGCATCACCGATGCCCGCAATCGTTGTCTTGAGAGCCTTTAGGTCCGGGGTCGCACCCGGGCCGAGAGCCGCTTGAGCCCATATTCGGGGGGTGTCATGAGTGTAGCGGTTTCCGGGGGGGTGCCCATCACGGCGGCCCGACCCGCCAGCCGGGAAGCCTATGTGGAGGATGTGGTCCGCGCGTTCACCATCGCGACCATGTTCTGGGGCATCGCCGCCTTCACGGTTGGCGTCCTGATTGCCTTTCAGCTGGCGTTTCCCGCGCTGAACTTCGGTTTGGAATGGACCAGCTTCGGCCGCGTGCGGCCGCTGCATACGTCCGCGGCCATCTTCGCTTTCGGCGGCAACGCGCTGCTGGGCACCTCCTTCTTCGTGGTCCAGCGCACCTGCCGCGCCCCGCTGTTCGGTGGCGCGCTGCCGGCGTGGTTCATCTTCTGGGGGTATCAGCTGTTCATCGTCATGGCCGGCACCGGCTATCTGATGGGCATCACCCAGGGCAAGGAATACGCCGAGCCGGAATGGTATGTGGATCTGTGGCTGACCATCGTCTGGGTCGCGTACCTGCTGGTGTTCGCCGGCACGCTGATCAAGCGGCGTGAGCCCCACATCTACGTGGCCAACTGGTTCTACCTGGCCTTCATCATCACCATCGCCATGCTGCACATCGTCAACAACCTGGCGGTGCCTGTCAGCTTCACCGGCACGAAGAGCTACGGCGCCTTCGCCGGCGTGCAGGACGCGATGATCCAGTGGTGGTACGGCCACAACGCGGTGGGCTTCTTCCTGACCGCGGGCTTCCTGGGCATGATGTACTACTTCATCCCCAAGGCGGCGGGCCGGCCGGTCTATTCCTACCGGCTGTCCATCATCCACTTCTGGGCGCTGATCTTCCTCTACATCTGGGCCGGCCCCCATCACCTGCACTACACGGCGCTGCCGGACTGGACGCAGACCCTGGGTATGGTGTTCTCCATCATGCTGTGGATGCCCTCGTGGGGCGGCATGATCAACGGCATCATGACCCTGTCGGGCGCCTGGGACAAACTGCGCACCGACCCGTCGCTGCGCTTCACCGTCACCGCCGTCGCCTTCTACGGCATGAGCACCTTCGAAGGCCCGGTCATGTCGATCAAGCCGGTGAACGCGCTCAGCCACTACACCGACTGGACCATCGGCCACGTGCACTCCGGTGCCTTGGGCTGGGTCGCCTTCGTCACCTTCGGCGCCGTCTACTACCTGGTGCCGGTGCTGTGGAAGCGTAAGGGGCTGTGGAGCCAGGCGCTGGTCGAGTGGCACTTCTGGACCGCCACCCTGGGCATCGTCCTCTACATCACCTCGATGTGGGTGTCGGGCATCATGCAGGGCCTGATGTGGCGCGCCTACGACGACATGGGCTTCCTGCAGTACTCGTTCGTCGAGACGGTGGCCGCCATGCACCCCTACTACATCATTCGCGGCACGGGCGGCATCCTGTTCCTGACCGGCGCCATCATCATGGCCTACAACCTGATCCGCACGGTCAAGAGTGGCCAGCCCCTGGCGGAAGACCGGCCCGCGGGCCTGGTCGCGGCCGAGTGAGCGGAGGGACGACAGATGAAATTCTCTCACGCCATCGTCGAAAAGAACGTCGTCATCCTGGCGCTCTTGACCTTGATCACCGTGTCCATCGGCGGCCTGGTGCAGATCGTGCCGCTGTTCTCCATCGAAACCACCATTGAGCGGGTGGGCGGCGTCCGCCCCTACACCCCGCTGGAGCAGATGGGCCGCAACATCTACATCCGCGAGGGCTGCTACGTCTGCCATAGCCAGCAGATCCGCACCTTCCGGGATGAGGTGGAGCGGTATGGCCCCTACAGCCTGGCGGCCGAAAGCATGTACGACCATCCCTTCCAGTGGGGGTCCAAGCGCATCGGTCCGGATTTGGCCCGCGTCGGCGGCAAGTATTCCAACGACTGGCAGGTGGCCCATCTGAAGGACCCCCGCGCCGTGGTGCCGGAATCGATCATGCCGACCTACGCCTTCCTGGCCAGCCGGCCGCTGTCGGTGCCCAACATCCAGGATCACCTGAAGACCCTGCGCACCGTCGGCGTCCCCTACACCGACGACATGATCGCCAACGCTGCGGCCGACCTGAAGGCCCAGGCCAACCCGGATGCCGATACCAGCGGCCTGCTGAAGCGGTATCCGAAGGCGGTGGTGAGCAAGTTCAACACCGAAAGTGCGGAACTGACGGAGATGGACGCCCTGGTGGCCTACCTGCAGATGCTGGGCACGCTGGTCGAGTTCAGCAAGCTGCAGCCCGAAGACCTGCATCAGTGAGGCGGCCATGCAAGAACTCCACGCCCTGATCTCCCAGGTATGGCTGTTGTGGTTCGTGGCCTTGTTCAGCGGAATCGCGATTTGGGCCTACTGGCCCTCCCGTCGGCGCCGCCTGGACGCCTGCGCCCGGATCCCGCTGTTGGATGACGCGGAACCCTTGCCCCTCGGGGCAAGGCACGCGCCGAAGAAGAAAGGCTGAGGTCTCCCCATCATGTCGACTAACATCGAGAAAGACGCCCACACGGGCCGGGAGACCACCGGCCATGAGTGGGATGGCATCAAGGAACTGAACACGCCGCTGCCCAAATGGTGGCTGTACACCTTCTATGCCTGCATCGCCTTCGCCCTGGGCTACACCGTCCTCTACCCCGCCTGGCCGTCCCTGCATTCCCACACCAAGGGCGTGCTGGGCTGGACCCAGCGCGACACGGTGAAGTCGGCCCTGGACGCGCGGGAGCAGACGCTGGCCCCCGTCAAGGCCAAGCTGTTGGCCACGCCCATCGGCGACGTCGAAAAGGATCCGGAACTGCGCAGCTATGTGCAGGCCGCCGGCCATATCGCCTTCGCCGAGAACTGCGCCGCGTGCCATGGCGCCGGTGGGGCCGGGGGCAAGGGCTTCCCCAACCTGGCCGACGACGACTGGCTGTGGGGCGGCACGCCGGAGCAGATCCTGCAAACCGTCACCTACGGCGTCCGCAACGCCAATGAGAACTCCCGCGTGTCGGACATGCCGCGCTTCGGCGCCGATGGCCTGCTGACCAAGGAGCAGATCAACGACGTGGCGGAATACGTGCTGAGCCTGTCGGGCACCGGCACGGACAAGGCCGCCGCCGGGCGTGGCACGGCGATCTTCGCCGACAACTGCGCCGCCTGCCATGGCGAGAAGGGCGAGGGCAATCCCGACGTGGGCGCCCCCCGCCTGAACGACGCCATCTGGCTCTATGGCGGGGACAAGGCCACGGTTGTCCAGACCATCACGTACGCCCGGCGTGGCAGCATGCCGGCGTGGAGCGAGCGCCTGGATCCGGCCACGGTGAAACTGCTGGCTGCCTACGTGCACAGCCTGGGTGGGGGTAAATAGGACCTTCCCCCTGTTCGCCCAAGGACCCATCCAGGTCTTGCACGAAGGAACCCCCGCCGAGGCCTCATCCGGCGGGGGTTTTCTTTTGTCTCGATCCAGGATTTCGCCCATTGGCAAGCGGTTGTTTTCACGCCCGTGACTTGCTGTCGCGGGGTGTTGGGCCCCTGCGGACACTTGATCTAGCGCAAGGCGGTGGGGTCGGACGGGGCATAGGGTCCGTCCATATCCGCGTTGGTGGCCCAACCATTAGGGCTGATCCGCGTAGCGTTTTTAGGATGGTCCCCATGGATACCAATCCCCAGGACGGCGGCGTGCTGGAACGTCCGGCCGAAGATCGTAAGGCCGCCGTTCGCGACGGCCGGCCGCAATCGATCAAGACCAGCCGCGACAGCCAGCAGGGCGGGCTATATGCGGAGCACTTCAAGGTCTATCCGAAGGCGATCTCCGGGCCCTTCCGCACCATCAAGTGGGTCGTGCTGGCCCTGTGCCTGGCCGTCTACTACACCGTGCCTTGGCTACGCTGGGACCGCGGACCCGGGGCGCCCAACCAGGCGGTGCTGATCGATCTGGCGGCGCCGCGCGCCTACTTCCTCGGCATCGAGATCTGGCCGCAGGAGGTCTACTACATCACCGGGCTGCTGGTGCTGGGCGCGGTGGGGCTTTTCCTGGTGACCTCGCTGGCTGGCCGCGTTTGGTGCGGTTACGCCTGCCCGCAGACGGTGTGGACCGACCTCTTCATGGCGGTGGAGCGCTGGATCGAGGGTGACCGCGGCGCCCGCATCCGCCTGGATCGGCAGCCGTTGACCCAGGAGAAGGTGCTGCGCAAGACGGCCAAGCATGCCGCCTGGCTGGCGATCGCGCTGGCCACCGGCGGCGCCTGGGTCCTGTACTTCGACGATGCGCCCACGGCGTTCAAGGCGCTGGTGACCGGCCACGCCACCACGCGCGAGTACTTCTTCGTCGGTCTGTTCACCGCCACCACCTACATCCTGGCCGGCTGGGCGCGTGAGCAGGTCTGCACCTATATGTGCCCGTGGCCGCGTTTCCAGAGCGCCATGCTGGACGTCCACTCCTTGGTCGTCACCTATGAGGCTTGGCGGGGCGAGCGGCGGGGCCCGCACAAGGCCGGCACCAGCTGGGAAGGCCGGGGCGACTGCATCGACTGCGGCCAGTGCATCGCCGTCTGTCCCACCGGCATCGACATCCGCGACGGCCAGCAGCTGGAATGCATTGGCTGCGGCCTGTGCATCGACAGCTGCAACGACATCATGGCCAAGGTGGGGCGTCCCCCCAACCTCATCCGCTTCGACACCCTGGCCAACCAGGAGGCCAAGTCCACCGGATCGGATCACCGCTACCGCCTGCTGCGCCCCCGCGTCGTGATCTACGCCCTGGTGCTGGTGGCCGTCGCCGGGGTCATGTTGACGGCGCTGGAGACGCGTTCCACCATGGCGATCAGTGTGCTGCGCGACCGGGCGCCGCTATTCGTCACCCTGTCGGACGGCAGCGTGCGCAACGGCTACACGGTCAAGGTGATCAACAAGCGGCGGGGCGAGGGGGCCTATGATCTGGCCATCCTGGGCCAGCCCGGCGCCACCCTGGCGGTGCAGGATGTGGGCGAGGCCCATGGCACGGATGGCGTTGCCCTGCCGGTGCATGGCGACGCCGTGGCGACCTTCCGCGTCTTCATCAGCCTGCCGCGGACGGCCCTGGTGCGGGACGGTGGTCCCAAGGCCTCCATCCCCCTGGTGTTCAGCCTGACGGAGGAGGGGGCGGCCCCCGCCCACACCACCTTCTACGAGGGCGTGTTCATGGGCCCCGGCGCCAAGCCCTGATTTGAAAAAGAGGACCGTCATGACCGTCATCGAATTGCCCGGCCGTGCCCGCCCCAAGGTCAAGCGCTCCCTGATCCCCTGGATCTTCGTGGGCGGCATGGCCGTGGTGATCGTGGTGAACGGCATCCTGATCTACTTCGCCCTGCACAGCTGGACCGGCATCGTCACCGCCAAGCCCTATGAGCGCGGCATCGAGTACAACAAGGTGCTGCAAGCCCAGGCCCAACAGGACGCCCTGGGCTGGGCCTTCGACGCCGATATCGAGCCGGTGGCCGGCCACGACAGCGTGCTGACGGTGCGCGTCGCCGATCGCGATGGCGCGCCTCTGGACGGCATGACCCTGACGGGCCGCCTGGTGCGCCCCATCGACGTCATGCCGGACGTGCCGCTGCTCTTCACCCCGGTGGGCAACGGGCGCTACACCGCCACGGTCACCCTGCCCAAGCATGGGCAATGGGACCTGAAGCTGAAGGCGGAGACGGGGGCCGATTGGTACCACCTGACCCGCCGCCTGTTCGTGAAGTAGGGCGGGAACGGCGGCCATGCCCCTGGACTTCCCCAACACGCCCTGCCGGCATTGCGGCCAGCCCTTGATCGGGGCGGCGACGGAGCGGGGCGCCTTCTGCTGCCAGGGCTGCGCTGGAGCCTACACCCTGATCCATGATCTGGGATTGGACGCCTACTATGACCGTCGCCCGGCCGACGCGGCGGCACCGGCGGCGGCGACCGATGCCGGCGACGGCGCCGACCCGCTGCTGGGCCTGCCGGAGGCCGTGACGGTGGCGCCGGACGGCAGCTGCCTGTTGCGTCTCAGTGTCGACGGACTGCATTGCGGCGCCTGCCTGTGGCTGATCGAGGCGGCGCTGACCCGCAACCATCCGGAGGTGCAGGCCGCCCGCGCCAACCTGACCACCCGCAGCCTGACCCTGCGTTGGACGGGCACGCCCGCCCAGGCGGTGGACTATGCCCGGCTGGTGACGCGCCTGGGTTATCGCGTGGCGCCCTTCGGCGCTGGCGGCACGGCGGCTGGGGCCGACCCGGCGGCGGCGCACGAGCGTATGCTGCTGCGCCGCATGGCGCTGGCGGGTTTCGCCGCCGCCAATGTCATGCTGCTGTCGGTGTCCGTCTGGTCGGGGGCCGGCGCCATGGGCGATGCCACCCGCACGATGCTGCATTGGGTATCGGCCCTGATCGCCCTGCCCACGGTGGCGATCGCCGGACAGCCCTTTTTCCGCTCCGCGCTGGCGGCCCTGAGGGCCGGGCGCACCAATATGGACGTGCCCATTTCCGTGGGCGTGCTGCTGGCCACCGGCATGAGCCTGGTGATGACCGTGAACCATGGCGAGCACGCCTATTTCGACGGCGCGGTCATGCTGCTGTTCTTCCTGCTGGTGGGCCGTTACCTGGACAGCCGTGCCCGGGGCCGGGCGCGCTCGGCCGCCGCCCACCTGCTGGCGTTGAACCAGGCGCCGGTCACGGTGCTGGGGGAGGACGGCCGCGCCCTCGTGCTGCCGCCCGCCCGCGTGCCCCTGGGCGCCACCGTGCTGGTCGCGGCGGGGGAACGCATCGGCGTGGACGGCACCGTGGCGGACGGCGTGTCCGACCTGGATTCCAGCCTGGTGACGGGCGAGACGCTGCCCGTGGCCGTGGCGCCGGGCGCCCAAGTCTTCGCCGGCATGATCAACCGCACCGCGCCTTTGCGCCTGACGGCCACGGCCAGCGGCGAGGGCACGCTGCTGGCGGAGATGGTGCGCCTGCTGGAGGCGGCGGAACAGGGGCGGGCCCGTCACGTCCTGCTGGCGGACCGCATCGCCCGCGCCTACACGCCGGTCGTGCACCTGACGGCGCTGGTCACCTTTCTGGCCTGGGTGTTCTTGGGGGCAGCCCCCTGGTACCAGGCGCTGCTGATCGCGGTGTCCGTCCTGATCATCACCTGCCCCTGCGCCCTGGCGCTGGCCGTGCCGGCGGTGCAGGTGACGGCCAGCGGCCGGCTGATGCGCCAGGGCATCCTGTTGAAATCCGCCACGGCACTGGAACGGCTGGCGCCGGTCGACACCGTGGTGTTCGACAAGACCGGCACGCTGACCCTAGGGCGGCCGGACCTGCTGCATGATGCCACCTTGCCGGTGGCGGAGTTGGAACTGGCCGCCAGCCTGGCCCGCGCCTCGCGCCATCCGCTGTCGCGGGCGCTGGCGCGCGCCGCCGGTCCCGGCCTGGTTGCCGAGGGCGTGGTGGAGGTGCCGGGCGGTGGCCTGCGGTGGCTGGGCCCTCAGGGCTTCGTGCGCCTGGGCTCCCGCACCTTCTGCGGCGTGTCCGATGAGGCCGGTGGCGAGGCCGGGCCGGAGTTGTGGTTGACCCGTTGCGGCCAGCCGCCGCGCCGCTTCCTGTTCGCGGACCGTCCCCGCCGGGACGCCGCCGCCGTGGTGGCCGCCCTCAAGGCCCGGGGCTATCGGGTGGAACTGCTGTCGGGCGATAGGGCCGTCACCGCCCAGGCCCTGGCGGCGGAGGTTGGCATCGACACCGTGCGGGCCGACGCCCGGCCGGCCGACAAGTGCGCCCACCTGGCGGCGCTGCGGGCGCGGGGCCGGCGCGTGCTGATGGTGGGGGACGGGCTGAATGACGCCGCGGCGCTGGCCGCCGCCGACGTTTCGCTCAGCCCCGCCAGCGCCGTGGACGTGACCCAGACCGCGGCCGACGTGGTCTTCCAGGGGGATGGCCTGGGGGCGGTGGCGGAGACGCTGGCCGTGGCCCGGCGGGCGCGCACCCTGGTGCGTCAGAACCTGGGCTTCACCCTGCTGTACAATCTGTGCGCCGTGCCGGTGGCCATGGCCGGCTTCGCCACGCCCTTCGTGGCGGCGGCGGCCATGTCGGGGTCGTCGTTGGTGGTCATGGCCAATGCGCTCCGCCTCGGCGGTGGAAAATCGAACGATGGAGGCCCGCGATGAACAGCCTGCTTTTCCTCATTCCCGCCGCCCTGCTGCTGGGCGGCCTGGGCCTCGGCGCCTTCCTCTGGGCGGTGCGCGACGGCCAGTTCGAAGACCTCGAAGGATCCGCCACCCGCATCCTGTACGAGGACGATGATCCGCTGCCCCGGCGGCCTCTGTGACCCTTGATCCTGATGGAGTGACTATAATGAGCGTGTCCAATACCCTGCCGGCCATCCTGGTGCATGGCGCCGGCATCGTCGTGGCCGTGCTGGGCCTGTTCTTCGCCGCCGGGTCGACCAACCTGCCAGGATATATCGACGGCCTTTTGTTCGTGGCCTTCGGCGTGCTGATCAATTTTTTCACCATCGCCCGCACGGTTGGCGGGCACGGGGATTCCCTGGCTGATGAGGTGCCGGCGGCGGAGTAAGGGCTGGATAGGGCGGGGGCGGCGAATTATCCTCCGCCCCCATGATTCTTGCCCCCATGATCCTTCCCGACGTTCTGCCCCCCGGCCTTGACCTCGTCTTCTGCGGCACGGCGCCCAGCCGTGCCTCCATGCGGGCCGGCGCCTATTATGCGAAGCCCGGCAACGCCTTCTGGCCCAGCCTGCATGCCGCCGGGCTGACGCCGACGCGGCTGCATCCACAGGATTTCGCCACCTTGCCATCGTTGGGCTTGGGCCTGACGGACCTGAACAAGACGGAATTCGGCAACGATGTCGACCTCGACCCGGCCGCGTATGACGTGGCGGGCTTTGTTGACAAGATGCGCCGGTGCCGCCCGGGTGGTATCGCCTTCACCAGCAAGAATGCCGCGGCCGTCTTCCTGGCCGGGCATTTCGGGCTGGCCGGCAGCCCGGTCTATGGCCGGCAGGTCCGGGATTTCGAGGGCGCCGCCCTGTTCGTGTTGCCGTCGCCCTCCGGCCAGGCGCGGCGCTTTTTCACCCTGGAACCCTGGCGGGAAGCGGCGGCCTTCGTGGCGGCGCGTCGGGCGACGACCCGTTGACGCCCGCGTTCGTGGGGAGCGGTGACGGCCAGATGACCCGGCTATAAGTCTTCAAAACTTGCAACGCTGCGTTTCCGAACGGTGTGCCGCCCGTAACGTCCAGTTAATACGTCTTGTGGTAGCATGGCCCACCATGTCCAGGTGGCCATGTTCGGCTGGTGATCGGCATTGATCTTCCCGGGGGGATCAGAGGCCGGGTATTGTCCGTATTCCGCCGCCGTCGCCAGCCGTGTGGCCGTCATGAATACGCTGACACTTTTTATCGTCAACATATTGGTTCACCTGGTCGCGGGACTTTGCCTGGCCTTGGTCGGCCGGTCATTGCGACCGGCTCCGGCGATATGGTTATGGGCCGCGTCCAACCTCCTCTACGCCTTTGGCATGGCGACGTTGATTTCGCCGTATCCCGCGCGGCCGTCGCCCTTCTACAGCCTCGTCGGCAACCTGATGTTGGACTGGGGCACGATGATCGCCTTCGTCGGGGTCCATCGTTTTCTGAATGCCCCGCGCCCGGCACTCTGGCTTCTGCTTCCCGCCGCCGTCCTGTCCTGTGCCAAGATCGGCACGTTCGCCGGCTTTGGCCTCCATATGCCGATCAACGTCGTGCTCGGCTGCTCCCTCCGCGCCCTGCTGGCCGGGGGGTGCGCTTGGCTGCTGGTTCGGCATTCCGAACCGGAGCTGCGTATCGCCGCATGGCCCTCGGCGGGATTTTACCTGGCCTGGGGGGCGGTCCTGCTGACGCGGGTCGGCTGGGAGGTCCTGCGCATCCTGCCGTCGAGCCCCATGGTGGTGGGCGATCTGCGCGATCCCACCACGAACGCCGGCCTGTTGCTTCGGGTATGCATCACCTTCACCCTGACTATCGGCTATCTGTGGATGGTTGGACGCCGGTTGCAGGCCCGGCTGACCCGTTTGGCGGAAAGCGATCCGTTGACGGGGATCGCCAACCGCCGGGTGCTGTGGGAGAAGGGGGAACGCCTGGTCGCCCGCGCGCAGTACCAGGGGGGCGCCTTGGCCGTGCTGCTGGTCGATATCGACCATTTCAAGGCTGTCAACGACCGGTGGGGGCACGGGGTGGGCGACCGGCTGATCGTCCAGGTGGCGGGCACCCTCGCGGCAACAATCCGCGCCTCCGATATCGTCGGCAGGATCGGTGGTGAGGAATTCGCCATCCTGTTGCCCGACGCAGATGCGGCGACCGCCCTGGCGGTGGCGGAGCGTATCCGCCAGGCGGTGGCGGAATCGGCGGTCGGGGGGCCGTTGGGTCCCATAGGCTGCACCATCAGCATTGGATGCGCCGAATGGGTGGACGGCGTCGGCTGGAACACCTTGGTCAATGCCGCCGACCAGGCGCTCTATCGCGCCAAGGCGGCGGGGCGCGACCGCGTCGAGTCCTTCGTGCTGGGCGACGAGGCGGAATGTCGGATGGGCGCGGCCCCGGTTCCCATGGCAAGGGCGGCTGTCCGGTCCGCCTGAGGGACCGCGCCCGCCGGTACCTGAATCGCCTCCCGCTCCAAGGCCGGGTCATGGTAACGTCACTTGGCGTCCCATGGGCGGGATTGGCGACTACAGGGCCGAGAGCATGAGCAACCAGGACGATATCGACGCGATGTTCGGCGGTGGCGGCTCGACCACGTCCACCACCACCGAGTTGTCGGCGATTTACGACACGGTGGTGGAGGTTTCCGTGGTGCTCGGCACGTCCACCATCCGCGTGCGTGACCTGCTGAAGCTGGGCCGCGGCGCCATCGTGGAACTGGACCGCAAGATCGACGACCTATCCGACATCATCGTTTCCGGCCGCACCGTGGGCCGGGGCGAGGTGACGATCGTCGAGGACAAGATCGCCGTCACCTTCCGCGAGTTCACCCGGGTGAACGGCTAGCCGAATTTAACCCCAGCACGGAATCAGATGCCAGGCGCATGATGGCGGACAGCAACACGGACACGGGCGCGGAGGGCTGGGCGCTCTGCCCGGTGACGCCCGGCTTCATCGCCCATATCGGCCCCTTTTGGGAGGGCCGCCCCACCCGGGGTGGCGGTGAGGGCGGCTGGGTCCGCGCCTTTGTCGCGGACGAGCGCCATCTGGCGGGCAACGGCCAGATCCACACCTCCGTTCTCGCGGCCTTCGCCGAGTTCGTCTGCCTGCGCGCCGTCGGCGATGAAGGCGTGCCGGAGGGGGACGCGGTTCTGTTGAACTTGGCGCTGAACCACCTCGGCAGCTGTTCGCGCGGTACCCTGGTTCAGGGCGAGGCCCGGCTTATCCGCCGCAACTGGTCGCAACTGGTGACCGAGGTGCGGGTCCAGGACGGCGACCGCCCCCTGGTCGCGGGCACGGCCCTATGGAACCTGGCCGGCGGATGACACCACCAGCCCAGGCTTCGGCGCGGGCTTCCCTGGACGGTCGTCATGACGACTTGGCGGCCACCCAGGCATTCGTCTGATCCGAGGTGAACACACCCAGCTGGTCGCCGGTGAACGCGTTGGCTTGGTCCGAGGTCATTGCCTCGATCTGGTCCGTGCTCAGGCCAGGGATCTGGTTGGTGGTGAACATCGGGATCTGGCTGACGCTGAATTCGCCGATATCGGCGGTGGTCAACGCGCTGATCTGCTGTGTGGTCAGCGCCCCGATCTGCACGCTGGACAGCAGCGCCACCTGGGTGCCGCTCAACGCCGACAAGTTGTCGGTGCTGAGGCCCGCGATCTGGGCGCTGGACAGCGATGCCACCTGCGCCGGCGTCAGGTCGCGCATGGTGTCGGTCGCCAGCGCGTCCAGCTGATCGGTGGTCAGGGCCTTGACCTGGGTGACCGACAGGCCCGCGACCTGGGATGTGGTCAGCGCCGCCACCTGATTGGTGAGCAGCGCTTGGACTTGGGCGGTGCTGAACACCGTCAACTGGGCCGCCGTCAGGGCCGAAACATCGATGGTGCTCAGGGCTGAAATCTGGTCGGTGGTCAGCACGCCCACCTGGGTGGCGGTGAACTCGCGCACGTCGGCGGTGGTCAGCGCGTTCAACTGGCTGGTGCCGATGGCGCGGATCTGGGCCGTGGTCAGGCTGGCGACCTGCGGGCCACTCAACGCCGACAGGTTGTCGGAACTCAGCCCGGATATTTGCGCCGTGGTCAGCGCCGCCACCTGGCTGGCTGAGAGGCCGCGCGTCTGTGACGTGCTGAGCGCGTTCAGCTGATCCGTGCCGAGGGACTGGATTTGCGTCGCCGACAAGTTGCCCAGCTGTGTGTTGCTCAGCGCCGTCAGGACCGTGGTGCTGAGGCCCGTCAACTGTGACGTGACCAGCGATTGCAGTTGCGTCGCCGTCAGGGCGCGGGCGTCGGCCGTGGACAGGGCGTTCAGCTGGTCGGTGGTCAGGGCCTTGACCTGCGCCGCTGACAGCCCGGCCACCTGGCTTGTCGTCAGGGCGCCCACCTGGTTGGTTCCCAGGACGACCACCTGGGTGGTGGTCAGACCCGCGACCTGATTGGTGGTCAGTGCCGCCAGGTGGGTCGTGTCCAGGCTGGTCAGCTGGTCGGTCGTGAGGCTGGCCACCTGGGTGGCGGTGAACTGTGTCACATCCGTCGTGCTCAGGGCGTTGAGCTGGGTGGACGCCAGCGCCTGGACCTGGGTGGTGGTCAACGCCGCCACCTGCGTGGCGCTCAGGGCCGACAGGTTGTCCGTGCTCAGGCCCGACAGCTGGGTGGTGGTCAAGGCCGCGACCTGGGCCGTGGTCAGGGCTTGGGCGTCGGCGGTGGACAGGGCGTTCAGCTGGTTGGTGCCCAGCACCTGGACCTGTGCCGCGGACAGGCTGGCCACCTGCGCCGTGGTCAGCGCCGTCAGGAAATCGGTGTCCAGGCCGCTCACCTGGTCGGTCGTCAGCCCGGACAGCTGGGCGGCGGTCAGGGCGCGGGCGTCGGTGGTCGACAGGGTGTTCAGCTGATCGGTGTCCAGGACGCGCAACTGCGTCGTGGTCAGGCTGGCCACCTGGGCGGTGGTCAGGTTGGACAGCAGGGTGGTGCCCAGGCCGGAAATCTGGCTGGTGGTCAGTGCCGCGACTTGGGTGGCGGTCAGGCGCTGCACCGTGTCGCTCGACAGCGCATCCAATTGGTCGGTGGTCAGGGCCTTGACCTGGGTGGCCGTCAGGCTGGTCACCTGGGTGGTCGTCAGGGTGGCCACCTGGCTGGTCCCCAAGGTCGACACCTGGGCGGTGGTCAGGCCCGCGACCTGATTGGTGCTCAGCGCCGCCAGGTGGGTCGTGTCCAGGCTGGTCAGCTGGTCGGTCGTGAGGCTGGCCACCTGGGTGGCGGTGAATTCCGTCACGTCCGCCGTGGTCAGGGCGTTCAGCTGGCTGGAGGCCAGCGCCTGGACCTGGTTGGTGGTCAGGCTGGCCACCTGCGTGGCGCTCAGGGCCGACAGGTTGTCCGTGTTCAGGCCGGACAGCTGGGTGGTGGTCAGGGCCGCGACCTGGGCCGTGGTCAGGGCGCGGGCATCGGCGGTGGACAGGGCGTTCAGCTGGCCGGTGCCCAGCACCTTGACCTGCGCCGCCGACAGGCCGGCCACCTGCGCCGTGGTCAGCGCCGTCAGGAAATCGGTGTCCAGGCCTCTCACCTGGTCGGTCGTCAGCCCGGACAGCTGGGCGGCGGTCAGGGCGCGGGCGTCGGTTGTCGACAGGGTGTTCAGCTGATTGGTGTCCAGGGCGCGCAACTGCGTCGTGGTCAGGCTGGTCACCTGGGCGGTGGTCAGGTTGGACAGCAGGGTGGTGCCCAGGCCGGAAATCTGGCTGGTGGTCAGTGCTGCGACTTGGGCGGCGGTCAGGCGCTGCACCGTGTCGCTTGACAGCGAACCCAGCTGGTCGGTGGTCAGGGCCTTGACCTGGGTGGCCGTCAGGCTGGTCACCTGGCTGGTCGTCAGGGTGGCGACCTGGCTGGTTCCCAGCGTCGACACCTGGGCGGTGGTCAGGCCTGACACCTGACTGGTGCTCAGCGCTGTCAGCTGGTCCGTCCCCAGGGTCGACAGCTGGTCCGTCGTCAGGCTGGCCACTTGGGTGGCGGTGAATTCCGTCACGTCCGCCGTGGTCAGGGTGTTCAACTGCTGGGTGGTCAGCGCGCGCACCTGGGTGCTGGTCAGGGTGGCCACCTGGGTGGCGCTCAACGCCGACAGGGCATTGGTGCCCAGGACGGAGATCTGGTCGGTGGTCAGCGCCGCCACCTGGGCCGTGGTCAGGGCCCGGGCGTCCGCCGTTGACAGCGTGCCCAGCTGCGCGGAACTGAGCGCCTTGATCTGTGCCGCCGACAGGCTGGTCACCTGGGCGGTGCTCAGCGCGGTCAGGAAGGTGGAACTGAGCTGGGCGACCTGGCTGGTGGAGAGCGCCGCCAACTGGGTGGCGGTCAGGGCGCGTGCGTCCTCGGTCGACAGGGCGTTCAACTGGTCGGTGCCGAGGGTACGGACCTGGGCGGTGGTCAGGCTGGCGACCTGGGTGGTGGTCAGGGCCGACAGGGCGCTGGAACTCAGGCCGGTGATCTGGTCGGTCGTCAGGCTGGACACCTGCGTCGCCGTCAGGCGCTGCACGGTGCCGGTCGCCAGGGCGTCCAGCTGGCTGGTGCTGAGCGCCTTGATCTGCGCCGCCGTCAGGCTGACCACCTGGGCGGTGGTCAGGGTGGAGACCTGGTCGGTGCTGAGCGCGCCCACCTGGCCGCTGGTCAGACCACCCAGCTGCGTGGTGCTCAGCGCCGTCAAATGGTTGCTGTCCAGGGCGTTCAGCTGGCCCGATGTCAGGTTGGCCACCTGGCCGGCGGTGAATTCGCGGATGTCGGATGTTGTCAGCGCGTTCAGCTGGGCGGTGGTCAGCGCCTGGATTTGGCTGCTGGCCAGGCTGGCCACCTGTGCGCTGCTCAGGGCCGACAACTGGTCGCTGCCCAGCGTCGCGATCTGGTCCGTCGCCAGACTGGCCACCTGGGTGGCGGTGAATTCACGGATGTCGGACGTCGTCAGCGCGTTCAGCTGATCGGTGGTCAGCGCCTTGACCTGGGCGGCGGAGAGGTTGGCCACCTGGGTGCCACTCAGGGCCGACAAGGCGCCGGTGTTCAGGCTGGCCACCTGGTTGGTGGTCAAGGCCGCCACCTGGGCGGCGGTCAGCGCCTGGGCGTCCGCCGTGGGCAGGGCGCCCAACTGGTCGGAGGTGAGCGCCCGCACCTGGACGGTGGTCAGGCTGGCCACCTGATTGGTGCTGAGCGCTGACAGGGTGGCGGTTTCCAGGCTGGACACCTGCGCGGTGGTGAGCGCCGCGACTTGGCTGGCGGCGAATTCGCGCAGGTCCGCCGTGGCCAGGGCGTTCAGCTGGGTGGTGGTGAGCGCCTGGACCTGGGCGTTCGCCAGCGAGGTCACCTGGGCGCTGTTGAGTGCCGACAGGGCGTCGCTGCTGAGCGTGGCGACCTGGGCGGTGGTCAGGCTGGCGACCTGGGCGGTGGTCAGCGCCCGCACGGTGGCGGTCGGCAGGACGTTCAGCTGGTCGGAGGTCAATACCTTGACCTGGGCGGCGGACAGGCTGGCCGCCTGGGCGGTGGTCAGCGAGAAGATTTGCGCCGTGGTCAGCGTGGACACCTGGCTGGTGCTCAGGCCGGTCAGCTGGGACACGGTCAGCGCCGTCACCTGGTTGGTGGCCAGTGCCGTCAGCTGGTCCGTGGTCAGCGCGCCGACCTGGGCTGCGCTGAACTCACGCACGTCGGCGGTGGTCAGCGCCGTCACCTGATCGGTGGTCAGGGCCTTGACCTGGGTGGCGGACAGATTGGCCACCTGGGTGGCGCTCAGGGCGGACAGGGCGCCGGTGTTCAGGCTGGCCACCTGATTGGTGCTCAAGGCCGCCACCTGGGCGGCGGTCAGCGCCTGGGCGTCCGCTGTCGGCAGGGCGCCCAACTGGTCGGAGGTGAGCGCCCGCACCTGGGTGGTGGTCAGGCTGGCCACCTGATTGGTGCTGAGCGCTGACAGGGTGGCGGTTTCCAGGCCGGCCACCTGATTGGTGCCCAGCACTGCGATCTGGCTGGCGGCGAATTCGCGCAGATCCGCTGTGGCCAGGGCGTTCAGCTGGGTGGTGGTGAGCGCCTGGACCTGCGCGTTCGTCAGCTTGGTGACCTGGGCGCTGCTGAGCGCGGACAGGGCGTCGCTGCCGAGGGTGGAGACCTGGGCGGTGGTCAGCGCGGTGACCTGGGCGCTGTTCAGCACCCGCACGCTGGCGGTTGGCAGGGCGTCCAGCTGATCGGAGGTGAGTGCCCGCACCTGGGTGGTGGTGAGGGCCGATAGCTGGGCGGTGTTCAAGGCCGCCAGATTGCCCGTGCCCAGCGTCGCCAGCTGGGCCGTGGTGAGGTTGCTCACCTGGGTGGCGGTGAATTCGCGGATGTCGGCCGTGGTCAGCGCGTTCAACTGATCGGTGGTCAGCGCCTTGACCTGGGCCGCCGACAGGCTGGCCACCTGCGCGCTGTTCAGGGCCGACAGCTTGTCCGTGCCCATGCCCGCGATCTGCGCGGTGGTCAGCTGGGATACTTGCGCCGTCGACAGGCGCTGGATGGCGGACGCGCCCAGGGCGTTGAACTGGTCGGAACTGAAGCCTTTGATCTGGATGGTGGACAGGCTGGCGACCTGGGCCGTCGTCAGGTTGGACACCTGGTCGGTGGTGAGCGAGGACAGCTGCGTGCTGGTAAGGCCCGTCAGCTGGGCGGTCGTCAGGGCCGACAGGTTTCCGGTGTCCAGCGTGGACAGCTGGGACGTGGACAGGGCGGTGAGCTGGCCGGCGGCGAATTCGCGGATGTCGGCGGTGGTCAGCGCGTTCAACTGGTCGGTGGACAGCGCCCGGACCTGCGCGGTGGACAGCTTGGTCACCTGCGCGCTGCCCAGCGCCGACAGGTTGTCGGACGTGAGCCCCGCGACCTGCGCGGTGGTGAGTGCGGCGACCTGGGCGGTGGTCAGGCGCTGCACCGTCGCCGTCGACAGGGCCGCCAACTGGTCGGTGTCCAGGGCCTTGACCTGGGTGACGGACAGGCTGGCCACCTGGGCTGTGCCCAGGCCCGCGACCTGGTCGGTGGTCAGCGTGGACACCTGGCCGGTGCCGAGGCTGGCCAACTGGGCGGTGGTCAGCGCCGCCAGGTTGCCGGTGCTGAGGGCGGACAACTGGTCGGTGCGCAGCGCGCCGATCTGGCTGGTGGTGAATTCGCGAATGTCGGCTGTCGACAGGGCGTTCAACTGGTCGGAGCCCAGGGACTTGACCTGGGCCGCCGACAGGTTCGCCACCTGGGTGCCGCTCAGCGCCGACAGGACGTCGCTGTTGAGGCTTGAGACCTGGGTGGTCGTCAACGCCGCCAGCTGGGTCGCCGACAGGGCGCGCGCGTCCGCCGTGGTCAGGGCGCCCAACTGGTCCGAACTCAAGCTGCGGACCTGGGCCGTCGTCAAGGCGGCCACCTGGGCCGTGCCCAGCGCCGATACGGCGCCCGTCGCCAGGCCGCTGACCTGGGCCGTCGTCAGGCTGGCCACCTGGGCGTTGGTGAACTCGCGGATGTCGGTGGTGGTCAGCGCGTTCAGCTGGTCGGTGGTCAGCGCCTTGACCTGCACGGTCGACAGGCTGGCCACCTGGGCGCTGCTCAATGCCGACAGGTTGTCGGAAGCCAGGCCCGCGATCTGTGCTGTCGACAGGCCGCTCACCTGCGCCGTGGTCAGCGCCCGGATGTCGGCGGTGGACAACGTCGCCAGCTGGTCGGTGGTCAGGGCCCCGATCTGCGCCTTGGTGAATTCCTGGATATCGGCGGTGCCCAGGGCCGCCAGCTGGTCTGTGGTCAGCGCCTGGATCTGGCTGGAGGACAGCAGCGAGATCTGCGTCGACTTCAGGCTCTTGAAGTCGTCGGTGCCCAAGGCCGCGATGTCGCTGTCGCTGAACACCTGCAGCTGAGTCGCGCTGAACACCATCTGGCTGAGCTGGAAGGCCGCCACCTGGGTGGTCGTCAGTGACTTGATCTGGGCGGTCGTAAGGGCCGCGACATCCTGCGTGCTCAGCCGCTGGATGTTCGCCGTCGAAATCGACGCGATCTGCGACGGGGTCAGAAGACCAATCCGCGAAACCATACTCACCTCCGACCGCATCTCTTTGAGATGCTTCGTTCTCGGCGCAAAAAAACACCCCTTCTGGGTGTCGCCACTGCCCCCGTGGCGATGAAATCATCCCCGCCTTGCGTCCCCCTATTGGGTGCGCGGGCAAGGCATCCAGACAAACAACATCCGGACGTCCCTTTGGGATCGCCATGAACGGATGCCGCAATGCCAATCCGTCGATTGCATACTCAAGGCGAGATTAGCCGTTTTCGTGGTACTGCGCACCTGGGAATGCAAGGGAGGATTTCCGGGCGCGCAAGAGGTGCAAAGGGTGGGGAAAGCACCCGTTTACGGCCCGATGCGGGGCGAAGCCGGCGCGCCAAAAAAAACGCCGGCTGTCGAGGGACAGCCGGCGAAGATGAAGGGAGCCTCATAAGGAGGTTGAAGGCTTGAGAGTGTCAAATCCGTCACGGTCAAGCCCCTCTTATATAGCCCGGTCGCGGATTGGTGAAAAGTTAAAAAACCGTGGCAAGCGTGTCACACTCGAAAAAACTGACCTCGTGGTTAACCCTAAAGGTCAGTCGCCCCGCACTTCCTCCACCATTTCCTCCAAACGGGCGAAATCGCGGACGAGGAGGGAGTTGTCCTGGCGGATGACCAGCTTGTCGCGGGACAGGTCGCCCAGCACCCGGGCGACGGTCTCACGGGTGGTGCTGACCCGGGCGGCGATGTCGCTATGGATGGGGATGGGGGAGATGGCGGCGGTGTTGTCCGTCTTCAACGTGGGCTTGGCCAGGCGCAGCAGCTCGGCGTGGACCCGGTTGTTGGCGCCCAGCGTCGACAGATCCATGATCCTTCCGGTGGCGGAACGGACGATGCTGGCCAGGCGTGTCATCACGCCCCAGGCGATGTCGGGGTTCTGGGTCACCACCTGCTGGAACAGGCGGGGCGACATGAAGGCGACCATCACCTCCGTCAGCGCCACGATGCTGGCCGACCGCGCCTCGCCATCGATCGCCGACAGTTCGCCCAGATAACCGCCGGCCTCGACGTCGTCGAAGGTGACCTCGCGGCCGGAAAGGGAGTAGTTCACCACCCGCACCCGGCCCTCGACGATGAAACAGACGTCGCGGCTGTCCGACGCGCGGTCGATCACCTGCTCCTGGGGGTGGAAATGGCGCCAGCTGCATTGCTTGGCCAAATTGGCGCGCTGGTCCGCCGTCAGGGGGGCCAGCAGGTCGATACTGTCGAGGGACGCGGCTTCGATCACGGGGGTAGGCTCCGGATAGGGTCGTCGCGGCGCGGCACCTGTCATGGCGTGCGCGCCGGGCCCCTAACATTGTGCCAAAAGGCCGATTTAACAGGGGCTGGGCGGACAATAACGGCCCGCGCGCCCGCCGTAAACGGCCCCCCGCCTTTTGGTGGAGCTGCCCTATGTCTGAGGAACGACCCCCCGCCGGGACGCCAGGGCCGATTCCTCCACCCGGATGCGGTGGGCCAGCAGCAGGGCGTTCGCCAGTGAAAAGACCAGCGCCAGCCGCCACGCGCCGAAGGCCAGCGGCACCGCCGCGATTTCCGCCACCACCACGCAATAATTGGGATGGCGCAGAAAGCGGAACGGCCCCCCCTGGACCAGCGGCGCCCGCGGCAGGGTGATGATCCGGGTGGTCCAGTAGGGACCCAGGGTGCGGATGACCCAATAGCGCATCAGTTGCAGCGGGATCAGCAGGGCCACCAGCGGCCAGACGATGGGCGCGTCGGCGGGGATCAGCAGGAACAGCGCCGCCAGCCAGGCGCTGTGCAGCACGATGAACAGGGGATAGTGGGCCCGCCCCACCTCTTGTCCGCCCTGGTCCAGCAAGCGCCGGGTGTTGCGGTTGGCCACCCGCAACTCCGCCAGCCGCTGGATGGCCAGCAGCGCCACGACGCCCTGCGGCGGCCCCATCGGAAGGCTGAGATCCATTTCCGTTCCTTTCCCTCGTCCCTTTCCCTATAGCCGCATCAGGCCCAGGGCGCCGACGAAGCCGGGCCCGAGGGAGGACAAAAGATGCAGACCCCGGGCGTGCTGGCGCAGACGGCGCTCCAGCACGAACAGGACGGTGACGGCCGACATGTTGCCATGGTCGCGCAGCACTAGGCGGGCGTCCTCCAGGCCATCCGTGGCGGGGGCCAGCACCTCGGCCAGGGCTTCCAGCACCTTGGTGCCGCCGGGATGGCAAATGACGCCGGCGAGATCCGACAGGGTCAGGCGCTGCCGGTCCAGGAAACCGCCCACCACCGCCGGCAGCTTCTCGCGCACCAGGGTGGGGATGCTCTGGGCGAAGATGACGCCCAGGCCGTCATCCTCCACCTGCCAGCCCATGATGCCCAGGCTGTCGGGCCAGCGATGCTCCGCCGACGCCAGGAAGGCCGGGCCGTCATCCTGGCCGGCCGGATCGGCGCGCAGGACGGCGGCCGCCCCGCCATCACCGAACAGGGCGGCGGCGATGATGTTGGCCTTGGACAGGTCGCCCCGGCGGAAGCTGAGGGCGCACAGTTCCACCACCAGCAACAGCACGTTGGCCCCGGGCCGCGCGGTGGCCCACGTGGCGGCCCGCGCCAGGCCCAGGACGCCGCCGGCGCATCCCAGTCCGAACAGCGGCATGCGCTCAACATCCGGGCGCATACCCAGGCGCTGCATGACCAGCGCGTCCAGGCTGGGCGTGGCGATGCCGGTGGAGGAGACGGCGACGATGGCGTCCACGTCGGTGGGCTTGAGGCCCGCCCGTTCCAACGCCTGGGTGGCGGCGCGGGCCAGCACGTCCACCGCGTGCTCCAGGTACAATGCGTTGCGCTCCGCCCAGCCGTGCGGTTCCAGGTACCATTCCAGCGGTACGCAGGAGGCGCGGCCCTCGATGCCGGCATGGGTGAAGACCGGCGCCATCCGGTCGAAATCGCGCAGACGGTGGGCGAAAACCTGGCGGGCGCCGGCCAGCGCCTGGTCCTGCGTCAGCCGATAGGGCGGCAGGGCCGTGGCCAGGGAGAGAAGCCGGGCGGTGGGTGATGGGGACGCATGCGGGTCACGGGCCATGGATGGTGTTTCTAACCCCCGGAAGAGCGCGGCCGCCCGATCGCGCCCGTATGTCGCGTCGGCGGGGACAGAGGGCGATGTCGTCGGCCGGCTATCAGTCCCTGGCCATCATCCTATGCCCGTGTCCCCGGGGGGCACATCCGCTACCTTGGTGGGTGGGCCGCGCTGCCAGGTGTTGGAATAAATGCCTAGGCCGCTTCGTCGGCGTCGCCCTAAAGGACGGCCAGGACACCCAGGCCGATGATGATGCCCACCAGCGGCGCGCAACCCAGCGTCAGGCGGACAGGGCCGATGGGGCTGGGCTGATCCGCCGGGATGGCGCGGGCGCGGTAGGCGCCGATCATGCCCAGGGCCAGCGCCCCGCCCAGGGCCCCGCCGATGATGGTGCCGATCAGGGCGCCCCGGCTGGTGACATGGGCGGGCGGCATGACGCTGATGACGGCGGGCACCAGGCCCAGGCCGAAGCCGATCATCGCGTGCTTGAACACGGTCAGGGTACGCAGGCTGACTTTCGCGGCCATGGGGCGACCTCGGATGCGGAGGGATGGAACCTCATGCGAGATATGATGGCCCGGCCGGTCCGCCACTATGCGGAGGGAATAGCCCGCGCGAATAAACTCAGCCTGAGCGCAGCGTCCGCACCGCCTCGTCCCGCTGGAAGAGATAGAGCAGCACGCGCAGCGCCTGGCCGCGCGGGGTTTCCAGGTCGGGGTCGCGGGCCACCATCAGGCTGGCGTCGTCGCGGGCGGTGGCCAGCAGGTCGGCGTGCACGGTGATGTCGGCCATGCGGAACTCCGGCAGGCCCGACTGGCGCGTGCCCAGCACCTCGCCGGCGCCGCGCAATTCCAGGTCCTTCTCGGCGATGACGAAGCCGTCCTCCGTCGCCGTCATCACGTCCAGGCGGGCGCGGGCCGTCTCACCCAGCGGCGCGGCGTAGAGCAACAGGCAGGCGGAGGGGCGGTCGCCGCGCCCCACCCGGCCGCGCAACTGGTGCAGTTGGGCCAGGCCGAAGCGCTCGGCATGCTCCACCACCATGATGGTGGCCTCCGGCACGTTCACCCCCACCTCGATGACGGTGGTGGCGACCAGGACGGACAGCTCGCCGGCGGCGAAGCGGGCCATGACGGCGTCCTTCTCCGTGCCCTTCATCTTGCCGTGGACCAGGCCCACGCTGTCGCCCAGCCGCTCCATCAGGGTGGCGTGGCGCAGGGTGGCGTTGGCGAGATCCACCGTTTCCGACTCGTCCACCAGGGGGCAGACCCAATAGACCCGCTGGCCGGTCTGGATGGCGGCGGCCACCCGCGCCACCACCTCCTCGATGCGGTCGGCGGGGGCGGCGCGGGTCACCACCGGCTTGCGCCCTGGCGGCTTTTCCATCAGGCGGCTGACGTCCATGTCGCCGTAGGCGGTCAGGGTCAGGGTACGGGGGATGGGGGTGGCGGTCATGACCAGCGTGTCGACGCCGCGCCCCTTGGCCGCCAGGGCCAGGCGCTGGTGCACCCCGAACTTGTGCTGCTCATCGATGATGGCCAGCGCCAGGTCGCGGAAGCCGACGTCCTCCTGGAACAGGGCGTGGGTCCCGATCAGGATGTCGATCTCCCCCGTCACCAGGCGGTCCAGCACCTGCTGGCGTGCCTTGCCCTTGTCGCGACCGGTCAGCAGCGCTAGGCGGATGCCGGCGGCGTCGGCCAGATCGGCCAGGCTTTCGGCATGCTGGCGGGCCAGGATTTCCGTGGGCGCCATCAGGGCCGCCTGGGCCCCCGCTTCCACCGCCGTGGCCATGGCCATCAGCGCCACGATGGTCTTGCCGCTGCCGACGTCGCCCTGCAACAGGCGCAGCATGCGCTCCGGCTTGCCCATGTCGGCGTCGATCTCGGCCAGGGCGCCCACCTGCGCGCCCGTCAGCTGATAGGGCAGGGCCTGCTGGATGCGGGCGCGCAAGGCGCCCGTGCCCACCGTGGCGCGGCCGGCCAGGCGCCGCTGGTGCCAGCGCACCAGGGCCAGGGCCAGCTGGTTGGCCAGAAGCTCATCATAGGCCAGGCGCTGGCGAATGGGGGACAGCGGGTTGACGTCCTCCTCCCCCTTGGGATCGTGCGCCGCCGCCAGCGCCGCCTTCCAGCCGGGCCAGCCCTGGCGTTCCAGCCAGGCGGGGTCCTGCCATTCCTCCAGGTCCGGCGTTCGCTCCAGCGCGGCATGGATGGCGGTGCGCAGCGGCTTGGGATTCAGGCCGCCGGTCAGGGGATAGACCGCCTCCACCTCCTGCGGCGGGACGCCTTCCTCGACCGGGGCGAAGTGGTCGGGGTGGGGCATCTGCAGCAGGCCGTTGTAGCGTTCGACCTTGCCGCTGATCACCACCATCTTGCCCTGGGGCAGGCGCTTCTCCAGCCAGTCGCCCTTGATGTGGAAGAACACCAGCTCCATCTCGCCGGTGTGGTCGGTGCAGCGCACACGGTAGGGGCGGTGGCGCTGCACCGGCGGCATGTGCCCGTCCACCCGCACCGTCAGGGTGACGATGCGGCCCTCCGGCGCCTCATTGATGCTGGGCGCGTTGGCGCGGTCCAGCACGCCCGTGGGCAGGTGCCACAGGATATCCGCCACGTGCGGGCCGGTCAGCCGCTCCGCCAGCTTGCCCAGGCGGGGTCCCAGGCCCGGCAGGCTGGTGATGGGCGCGAACAGGGGATAGAGGACGGGCGGACGCAAAGGGCAGGCTCCAGGACGCAAAACCGTAGGCATATGCCTATATGTTATCGGGCCGGGTTGTCGACCGGCTACCGTCGTGGGGGCTCTTGCGCGGCGAGGCGTGTTTACGATGTGTTCTTGTTGGGGTATGGTGGGACCATTCCAAGCGGCGGAGCCGACATGACCAAGATGATGTCTGACAGCATAAGGCTGGAGCCTGAGCTTAACGACCAGGTGACCGCGCTGGCGGAAGCTTTGGACCGGTCGCCGTCCTGGGTGATTGAACAAGCCGTCCGGGATTATCTCGCAGTCCAGGAAGGGCACCTGGCGGCCATTGACCAGGGGCTGCGGGAGGCTGACGCGGGTTTGCTGATTCCCCATGAAGAGGTTGCCGCGTGGATTGAGTCGCTGGGCACACCTGGCGAATTGCCCATGCCCAGGCCGAAATAAGGTCTGGTATGCGCCTTCATTGGTCCCCCTCGTCCTTGAGGGACGTGGTGTCCTTGCAAATCCATATCGCCCAGCATGATCCGCAGGCTGCGGAAAGTCAGCTTCGGCAAGTTGTCATGGCGGCCAAGGGGCTGGTCCGGTTTCCGGACATGGGAAGGCCGGGACGGCGCCCCGGCACGCGAGAGCTTGTCGTTACCCGAACTCCTTATCTGATCGCTTACAGGATACGGGGTGACAGGATCGACATTCTGCGCGTACTTCATGGCCGGCAGCTTTGGCCGGATGCCTTCAAGTAAGTTCGGCCGCTCGCGCGTTCCTATTATCAAGGCTTCCAATCATGCCCACCGACACCCTTCCCGAAGATGCGCTGACCGTGCGCATCAAGCGCCTGACCTTCCGCAGCTGGCATCGCGGGATGAAGGAGATGGACCTGCTGATGGGCACCTTCGCGGAAAAGCATCTGGCCGGCTTCTCCTCGGAACAGCTGGACCGCTACGAGCATCTGCTGGATCTGAACGATCCGGACGTCTTCGATTGGCTGCTGGGCCGCACTCCCTTTCCCGATGATGTGGATGCGGAGCTGATGGCCCTGCTGCAGGCCCACCGCGTCGCCTGATCGCCCACCCGCTTACCGCTTGGCTACTCCCATGTCCGACACCGTGCTGCCGCCCGCCGTCCTGTCCAGCCTGGCCCCCGACACGCCGCGCCGCCTGTTGGTGGCGGGCGCGCCGGAGGGACATGACGCGCGCGTGCTGGCCGATCTGGCGCGGCGGGCGGGGCCGTCCGGCCTGCTGCATGTGACGCTGGACGACGCGCGCATGGCCCGGGTGCAGGAGGCGCTGGCCTTCTTCGCGCCCGACGTCACGTTGCTGCCCTTTCCGGCCTGGGACTGCCTGCCCTATGACCGCGTCTCGCCCAACGGCGACATCGTCGCCCGGCGGATCGAGACGCTGACGACCCTGCTGGGCGCCCGGCCAAAAGGCGCCTTCATCGTCCTGACCACGCTGAACGCTGCCTTGCAGAAGGTGCCGCCGCGCCTGGCCTTCCGCAACGCCACCTTCCAGGCCAAGGTTGGCGGCCGTCTCAACGTCGATGAGTTGCAGCGCTTCCTGGCCAACAACGGCTACACCCGCGCCCAGACGGTGCGCGAGCCGGGCGAATACGCCGTGCGCGGCGGCATCATCGACCTGTTCCCGCCGGCGACGGCGGAGCCGCTGCGCCTGGACCTGTTCGGGGATGATCTGGAAGGCGTGCGCGCCTTCGACCCCATGACCCAGCTGACCACGGAAAAGCGCTCAGGCGTGGACCTGAAGCCCATGTCGGAGATTTTCCTGGACGAACCCTCCGTCCAGCGCTTCCGCACCCGGTACCGGGAGCTGTTCGGCGCCGTCACCGACAGCGACCCGCTGTATGAGGGCATCAGCGCCGGGCGCAAGATGCCGGGCATGGAACATTGGCTGCCCCTGTTCCATGCCGGCCTCGACACCCTGTTCGACTATGTGCCCGCCGCCATGGTCAGCCTGGACGCGCAGGCGGAGGAGGCGCGCGACAGCCGCCTGTCCCAGGTGGCGGACTTCTATGAGGCCCGCCGTACCTTCCAGGAGGTGGAGAAGAAGTCGGGCACGCCCATCTACAAGCCGGTGCCCACATCCGCGATGTTCCTGGACGGCGACGCTTGGGACCGGCATCTGGCCCTGCGCTGTGTCGCCCAGCTGTCGACCTTCGCGGCGGTGGCCAGGGAAGACGGGGAGGGTGGGGCCAACCCCAACCTGGTGGACGCCGCCGGCCGCCGGGGGCGCGACTTCGCCGACGCCCGCGCCAACCCGGACGTGAACGTCTTCACGGCCCTGGGCCAGCATATCGACCAGCTGCGCGCTGACGGCCGCCGCGTGGTTGTGGCGGGCTACAGCCAGGGTGCCCGCGACCGCCTGGCCAAGATGCTGAAGGAACACGGCATCGATCCGGCGCCCACCGCCGACAGTTGGGCCGAGGTGGGGGCGCTGGCGGCTAAGGCCACCGCCGTCGTCGTGCTGGGCATCGACAACGGCTTCGTCACCGACACCCTGGCCGTCATCACCGAGCAGGACATCCTGGGCGACCGGCTGGCGCGACCCTCGCAGAAGAAGCGCCGTGCCGCCAACTTCATCGCCGAGGCCGCCAGCCTGGCGACGGGCGATCTGGTGGTCCACGTCGACCACGGCATCGGCCGCTATGACGGGTTGGAGACGCTGACCGTCACCGGCGCGCCGCACGATTGCCTGCGCATCATCTATGACGGCGGCGACAAGCTGTACGTGCCGGTCGAGAACATCGAGGTGTTGTCGCGCTTCGGCTCCGAGGAATCGGGCGCGCAGCTGGACAAGCTGGGCGGCGTCGGCTGGCAGTCGCGCAAGGCCCGGGTCAAGAAGCGCCTGAAGGACATGGCCGACGCCCTGCTGCGCATCGCCGCCGAGCGCGCCCTGCGCAAGGCCCCGCCGGTGGAGGTGCCGGAGGGCGTGTATGACGAGTTCGCGGCCCGCTTCCCCTATGCCGAGACGGACGACCAGCAGCGCGCCATCGAGGACGTGCTGGAGGATTTGAATTCCGGCCAGCCCATGGACCGCCTGGTCTGTGGCGACGTCGGCTTCGGCAAGACGGAGGTGGCGTTGCGCGCGGCCTTCGTCGCGGCGATGAGCGGCCTGCAGGTGGCGGTGGTGGTGCCCACCACCCTGCTGGCCCGCCAGCACAGCCGCACCTTTGAGAAGCGCTTCGCCGGCTTGCCGGTGCGCCTGGGCCAGCTGTCCCGCCTGGTGACGGCCAAGGAGGCCAATCAGACCAAGGCCGGCCTGGCCGACGGCACCATCGACATCGTCGTCGGCACCCATGCCCTGCTGGCCAAGAGCATCCAGTTCAAGCGCCTGGGCCTGGTCATCGTCGACGAGGAACAGCATTTCGGCGTGAAGCAGAAGGAACGGCTGAAGGAACTGCGCACCGATGTGCACGTCCTGACCCTGACCGCCACGCCCATCCCCCGCACCCTGCAACTGGCGCTCAGCGGCGTGCGCGAGCTGTCGCTGATCGCCACCCCGCCGGTGGACCGCCTGGCCGTGCGCACCTTCGTGCTGCCCTACGACCCGGTGGTGATCCGCGAGGCCATCCTGCGCGAGCATTACCGGGGCGGGCAAAGCTTCTACGTCTGCCCGCGCATCGAGGATCTGCCCAAGCTGCAGGAGCGGCTGGCCGAACTGGTGCCGGAAGTGAAGATGATCACCGCCCACGGCCAGATGCCGGCCGCCCAGCTGGAGGAGGTCATGACCGCCTTCGACGAGGGCAAGTATGACCTGCTGCTGGCCACCAACATCATCGAAAGCGGCCTGGACATCCCCAGCGCCAACACCCTGATCGTCCACCGCGCCGACATGTTCGGCCTGGCGCAGCTGTACCAGGTGCGTGGCCGCGTGGGCCGGGCCAAGGTGCGGGGCTACGCCTACCTGACCTATCAGCCCAAGACGGTGCTGTCGCAGACCGCGCAGCAGCGCCTGCACGTCATCGAGACCCTGGACAGCCTGGGCGCCGGCTTCCAGCTGGCCAGCCACGACATGGACATCCGGGGTGCCGGCAACCTGCTGGGCGAGGAGCAGTCCGGCCAGATCCGCGAAGTGGGCGTGGAACTGTACCAGCAGATGCTGGAAGAGGCTGTGGCCGCCGCCCGGGGCGGGCTGTCGGAGGCCCAGGCGGCGGAGGAGCAGTGGACGCCCCAGATCCAGCTGGGCATGCCCGTCCTGATCCCCGAAAGCTACGTCGCCGATCTGGGCATCCGCCTGTCGCTCTACCGCCGCGTGGCCGATCTGGTGGACCGGGCGGAGATCGACGCCTTCGCCGCCGAACTGGTGGACCGCTTCGGCACCCTGCCGGGGGAGGTGGAGAACCTGCTGCGCCTGGTGGAGATCAAACGCCTGTGCCGCGACGCCGGGGTGCAGAACCTGGACGCCGGGCCCAAGGGTGCCGTCATCGGCTTCCGCAACAATGAGTTCAAGAACCCGGCCACCCTGGTGGGATTCATCCAGCAACAGGCGGGCACGGCCAAGATCCGCCCCGACCACAAGCTGGTGCTGCTGCGCCCCTGGGACAGCGCCGAGACCCGTCTGGACGGGGTGCGCAAGCTGATCGGCGACCTGGCGAAGATGGCCGCCGGCGAAACGGTGAAGACCGATCCGCCCCCGCCACCGCCGCCCCCGCCGCCGCCCAAGCCCCAGGGCAAGCCCGTCTCCGCCTGGGGCCACAAACCACCGCTGCCGGCCAGCAAACTGGGCCGGCCGGGATTCTCCACCCCCCCGCGCAGTCGGCGGTAGGGGCGCTGGCTGGAGCAATGGAAACGGACTAAACTCCAACTCCTGGACCACTACCGGTCGGCGAGGCTGCTCATGACCGCCATGGATGAAGCGCAAGAAGCCCTGGGACAAGGAGAGGCCGCTCGTCGCGCGGGGCGACCTCAAGAGGCGCTGGATGCGTTCTGCCGGGCGGTTGCGCTGTTGCGGGCGGAGGGCGAGGGGAGCGGCCTTGCCCACGCCCTGACGCGGTTGGCGCAGGCGTTGCGTGACCTGCGGAGAGCGGGGGAGGCGCTGCCCCTTCAGGAAGAAGCGGTCCACATCCTCCGCCATGGAGGCGACACCCTTTCGTTGGCCCGCGCGCTGCGCCACCTCGGCGGCATTCTCGACGACCAGGCGGCACACGCCCGGGCGATGCCGGTTTATGAGGAGATGATGGCCTTGTATTCGGGCATGGAGACCGCGCCGCTGGAAATGGCGAACGCCGTGCGCAGCCTGGCCTGCAATGCCGAGGCTCGGGGAGACCGCAGTGACGCTGTTGAAAAGTGGCAGGACGCGCTTGGCCGCTACACCGCGCTTGATGCCGTGTTTCGCCAGGACTACGGCCTGCCGGACAATCCCGGCGTGAAGGAGGCACAGACGCGCCTGATGGCGTTGCGAGGGGAACCGGACCCAATCTGAGCAGCCGGCGGTAAGCCGGCTCAGGCCGCGCAGACCCGGTTGCGGCCGTCCGCCTTGGCCTGGTACAGCCGGGCGTCGGCGGCGGCGATCATGCCGTCGGGGCCGTCCTGGCCCAGGTCGCCGCTGACGCCGATGCTGATGGTCACCGCCAGGTCGGGGTGGATCTCCTGCCAATCGGCGGCGGCGATGGCCTGGCGCAGGCGTTCGCACAGGGCCGCCGCCTCGGCTGCGCCGGTGTCTTGCAACAGCATGACGAATTCCTCCCCGCCATAGCGGGCCGCCAGGTCGCCCGGCCGCAGGGCGGCGCGCAGCAGGTCGGCCACCTGGCGCAGCACGGCATCGCCGATGGCATGGGAATAGCGGTCGTTGATGGCCTTGAAGTGATCGATGTCGCCGATCATCAGCGACAGCGGCCGGCCCTCCCGCACCGCCCGCTGGTACAGCATGCGCGCCTGTTCGTCGAAATGGACGCGGTTGTGCAACTGGGTCAGCCCGTCGCGGATGCTGATCTCCCGCAATCGGGCCGCGTCGCGGGCCAGCGCCTCGGCCATGTGGTTGAAGGCTTGGGCCAGGATGGCGATCTCATCCCGTCCGTTCACCGCCACCCGCTGGCCCAGGTCGCCCGCCTGCATGGCGCGGGCGGCGTCGGTCAGGCGGCGCAGCGGCCGGCTCAGCCGTCTGCCGATCACCAGGCCCGCGCCGACGGCCAGGATGGCGGCCAAGGCGCAGGCCCCCAGCAGCGCGTCGCGGGCGACGCCGACAAAGCGCAACTCGGGTGCGGAGAAATTGACCTGACCCTCGGGGTGGAAATAGCCGATCAGCCGGCCATCCACCCGCAGGGGTTCCGCGCCCGCCTGGTCGTCGGTGCTGACGTGGTCGCCAATGGCGTAGGCCGGCGTTCGGGTCAGGGCCACGCCATCGGGGGTGAAGACCAGGAACTGGATGGGGGGCGCCGTCCGCCGCTCAGATTGGGCCGGTCCGTCAAGCTGCGCGCCCGGCGACCCCATTCCAGGCCCGGCGCCGTTCTCCTGGGGAGGCCGTCGCCCCGGGCGCCCCGGGCCGCCGCCCATGCGGCGCTGGCTGAAGGCCGCGAAGGGTTCCGCCGCCGCACCCGCGTCCCAGGATCCATAGGTCTGGACATAGGCCTGGACGTTGGCGCGGAAGCTGTCGCGTGCGCCGGCCAGATGCATGTCCGTGAACCGCGTCACCACCCGCTGATAGGCGACGACGCCCACCAGCGTGACGGACGCCAGGCTGGTCAGCAGCAGGGCGAGGACGATCTTGGTGCGCAGGGACATTGGGGTGGTGCGCCGGCATCGTTCAGGTCCAGCGCAGTCTAGCGGGGCTTGGTGGTGGCCGGAAAGGCGGCTTGTGAAGCGGGGCCGGGCCAACCGTGGTGGCGCCCCGTGTCGCGGCGCGGCGCCATGACGGTCCTCGCCGCCCGCGAGGGGCGTTGTCATACCCTCGGCGACGCTTCGCCAGCCGCCCGCGACCGCGATGTTGCCGGGGAACATTTCATGCTCAAACATGAAATAAATTAATAAGCTACTCTGCCCGGATGCAATTTCCCGTCTGTTTCCCCATGATCGCCCTCATCCAAGTAACGATGGGAGAAAGCCGCCATGGCCACCAACAGCACGCATCCGGAAACCCTGGTCCTGCACGCGGGATACCGCGCCGACCCCGCCACCCATGCCGTGGCCGTGCCCATCTACCAGACCACCAGCTATCAGTTCGACGGGACGGAGCATGCGGCCAACCTGTTCGCCCTGAAGGAACTGGGCAACATCTACACCCGCATCATGAACCCCACGACCGACGTGCTGGAGCAGCGGCTGGCGGCGCTGGAGGGTGGGGTGGCGGCCCTGGCGGTGGCGTCGGGCCAGGCGGCCAGCACCTTCTCCATCCTGAACCTGGCCAGCGCCGGCGACAATTTCGTCACCTCCACCGACCTCTATGGCGGGACCTGGAACCTGTTCGCCAACACCTTCAAGCAGCTGGGCATCGAGGCGCGCTTCGTCGATCCGTCGGATCCGGAGAATTTCCGCCGCGCGACGGACGACCGCACCCGCGCCTACTACGCCGAGACGCTGCCCAATCCCAAGCTGCGCGTCTTCCCCATCGCCGAGGTGGCGGCCATCGGGCGGGAATTGGGCGTGCCGCTGATCATGGACAACACCGCCACCCCCATCCTGGCCCGGCCGCTGGACCTGGGGGCCGCCATCGTCGTCTATTCCACCACCAAATATATCGGCGGCCACGGCACCAGCATCGGCGGCGCGATCATCGACGGTGGCAATTTTGATTGGGAGGCGCACGCCGACCGCTTCCCGCTGCTGAACCAGCCGGACCCCAGCTATCACGGGGCGGTATGGACCCAGGCGGTGAAGCCGCTGGGCCCCATCGCCTACATCCTGCGCGCCCGCGTCACCCTGTTGCGCGACATCGGCGCCGCCGTCAGCCCCTTCAACGCCTTCCAGACCATCCAGGGGCTGGAAACCCTGCCGCTGCGCCTGCGGGAGCATAACCGCAACGCCACCGCCGTCGCCGCCTTCCTGGCCGAGCATCCCAAGGTGGCCGCCGTCATCCACCCCAGCCAGCAGACGGGCGAACTGCGGGCCCGCGCCGACGCGGTGCTGAAGGGCGGCTATGGCGCGCTGGTGGGCTTTGAGCTGAAGGACGGAGCGGAGGCCGGCCGCCGCTTCATCGACGCGCTGAAGCTGTTCTACCACGTGGCCAACATCGGTGATGCCCGCAGCCTGGCCATCCATCCGGCCAGCACCACCCATTCCCAGCTGTCGGTCGAGGATCAGGCCGCCACCGGCGTCACCCCCGGTTATGTCCGCCTGTCCATCGGTATCGAGCATATCGACGACATCCTGGCGGACCTGACCCAGGCGCTGGACGCGGCCTAGCGCCGTTCGTGGGGCGCGGTGGTAATACCGCCGCGCCCTTTCCCCCACAAGGGGCAGTGACCTACCCCATCGATCCCAACCGGGTTGTCGTACAGCCGTGTCCGACATGTCCGACGCGTCCGCAACGGTTGTGGTTCCCGGCGGTTGACTGAGATTGCTCATAAATTTTCTGGCGCAGGGTTTGCTTGTAGGGTGGCGGTGGTGAGGTCGCCTGGTCATCACGGATGGCGCGTTGCTCCCACCGATATTGTTGAGCTGGTGATAGCCAGATCAATAGAATGCCAGACAAGGGGGATTGAAATGAGCGGATGGTCAGATCAGACGCGTGCAGAATACGATGGCGCCTATTTCAAGATCTTTGGATCTCCGGCTGCCGCGCCATTGGATTCTAAAAATGTATTTGTAGCGTGGCGCGATGGCTCGAAAGATTCCATACGAATTTCGTATTCTGTATACATAATAGATACAAATAAATGGGGAAAAAGCAAATTAGCTGGATTTAAAGATGGAACAGGCAACGAAGTTCCTTTTAATACAAAGCAGTCGCCATGCGTAGCTTGTATTGACACCGGTAAAGTATTTTTAGCGTGGAATGGATCAGGGAATGATGGGATATGGTATTCATTCTATAATTTTGCAAATGATGTTTGGGCTAATCAGAAGAATATAAAAGTCAACGGTAAGGCACCGGATATAAGCGGCGCTCTGGCTGCCGTTTATGTGCCGCCGAAAGATGGTGAGGGTCGACCAATAAAGGGTGTTGGAGACAATGGCGCAGTCATCATCGCCTATATTGGAAACAATAATCAATACCCGGGTATAAAATATGTAATTGGCACCTTGAATTCGGAGCGCGACGGCATCGACGTGTGGTCTGAGCCGGCTATGGCGCAGGATGTGGATGGTACGATTTTTGGTACTGTCCAGGCTGCGGGGATCACTTTGGCGCTTACGACCGTTGATGGGCAGGTTGCTGTTGCGATGGCGTGGGATGGTTCGGGCAACAATGGTATCTGGTTCTCCCAGTACGTCATAAATTCCAACGCTTGGACACCGCAGTACAATATCAAGGCCGTTAATTCGTCCTCGAAAAAATATCCGTATGGCCCCGGGCTTGTCGCATACGATTCAGTGGCGGATGGCGAAAGTCTCATGCTTGCGTGGGCTTATCGCGACGACGGTCAGGCCAATTTTTTCAAAGACGTGCCTCCTCTTGTTGCTTCCGCCCGTGCCCAGGGCTGGACATTGGGTGGCACCAATTACGCTTTAACCGCGCCCGACGGCAGCACGGTATTCGCCTTCTGGAACGGCGTTGCCGATAATGGCTTCTGGTACGCCAGTTATTCCAGTTGAACATGCATCTTGAATAGCCTCCGGGCACATGGGCTGTTTCTAATCATGTGCCCCTTCTTTTGGAATAATATAAATTGTTAAACAACATGTAATAAAATGTGCTTATTTATCCTAATTTAATGGAAATATTTTCAACTGATGGGGAAGGGCATGGAAAACCGCTTGTCGTCAATCAAGCATGTGGTCCAGCTGATGCTGGAGAACCGGTCGTTTGACCAGATGCTGGGCTTTCTTTATGAGGACAGCGGCAACCGCTCCCCCGCCGGCCACCCTTTCGAGGGGTTGACCGGGCGTGAGACCAATCCCGACGGCGCCGGCCATGAGGTGCGGGTTTTCAAGATCGGGCGGGAGGTGCAGCCCAGCCCCTATTTCATGCCGGGCGGCGACCCGGGCGAGGGCTTCTTCAACACCAACGTCCAGCTGTTCTCCACCGAGAACCCGCCGGACCGCGCGCGGCCGGACAACCGGGGCTTCGTCGTCAATTTCCGCAGCGCCATCAACTACGACAACGGGCAGCAATACATGCATGTGCTGCCCGGCACCGCGCCCAACGACATCATGGGCATGTTCACGCCGGACCTGCTGCCCGTCCTGTCGGGCCTGGCGCGCGGCTACGCGGTGTGTGATCGCTGGTTCGCCTCGGTGCCGACCCAGACCATCCCCAACCGCTGCTTCGCCGCCGCCGCCACCTCGCAGGGGCATCTGGACAACAAGGTGAAGACCTTCACCTGCCCCAGCATTTTCGGCCAGCTGTCGCGGTTCGGCGTGGACTGGGCCATCTTCGGCTATAACCAGCCGCCGATGACCCGCCTGGACTATCCCGACACCCGCAATGCGCCCGACAGTCATTTCGGGTTGTTCAGCGACTTCCAGGCCCGCGCCCGCGCCGGCACCCTGCCGGCCTACACCTTCCTGGAACCGGACTTCTCCTACACCGGCAACAGCCAGCATCCCAACTACGATGTCGCGTTGGGGGAGCAGCTGATCCATGACGTCTATTACACCCTGCGTGACAGCCCGTGCTGGAACGAGACGCTGCTGCTGATCACCTATGACGAGCATGGCGGCTGCTATGACCATGTGCCGCCGCCCTATGGCGCCACGCCGCCCGACGACACGGTGGGGGAGTTCGATGACTTCGATTTCCGCCGCTTCGGCGTCCGCGTGCCGGCGGTCCTGATCTCCCCCCTGATCGAGCCGGGGACGGTGTTTCGCGCCGACCACGGCACCATCGACCATACCTCCGTGCTCAAGACCATCGAGGAACGGTGGAACGTCCCGCCATTGACCCGGCGCGACGCGGCGGCGCCCAGCCTGGCCGACGTGCTGACGCGGGATGAGCCGCGCACCGACGATCCGCTGGCGGGCGTGGTGGTGCCCACCTCCGGCATGGTGCATCCGGGGCCCGGCAAGCCCTCCGCCCTGGAACTGGTGCACGCCCAGCGCCTGGCCGACCTGCCGGTCGCCAACGCCTACGGCACCTTCGACCACCAGCCGCCGGACCTGTCGACCGCCGCCGCGGTGGCCGACTATATCCGCGCCCGCACCGCGGCGTGGAAGCAGCACAAGGCGCGGCGCCAGGCGGGGCCGATCATGGCCACGCCCAGGGCGCCGCTGCCGACGGTGCTGCCCGAGGGTGAGGACGCGCCGGCCCCGGAAACCGCCGCTCCCGTCCCGGCGGGACAGGGCTGAAACATTCCGGTGGCCTGGCCGTCTAGAGCAGATCGCCCAAAGGTGGAATCGCCTTTGGGCGTGAAGTTGCTCGCGGACAGACTCAGCTATAGCCGGCTGTGGTTCCGATTAAACGCAGCCGGCTATAGTCAGGCCACCAGCCGGCGATAGAGGTGCCAGGTGCTGTGCCCCAGCACCGGCATCACCACGATCAGGCCGACGAAGACGGGCAGGGTGCCCAGGAACAGGGCGCCCGCCACGATCAGGCCCCACAGCGCCATGATTCCGGCGTTGGCCCACACCGCTCGGATGGAGGTGGCGACGGCGGTGTGCAGCGGCACGTCGCGGTCCAGCAACAGGGGGAAGCTGATGGCGGCGACGGCCAGCACCACCGCCGCGAAGCCGGCGCCGATGCCGCAGCCCACCGCGATCATGGTCCAGCCGGCGCGGGTGCCCACCACGTCGGCGGCGAACCGCGCCAGCGAGGCCGGCGGCTGGGGGCCCAGGGTGGCGTCATAGACCGCCTGGGCGGCGTAGAGCCAGGCGACGTAAAGGACGGTCAGCGCCAGGCCCAGGGTGGCGATGGCGGCGATGGCCGGGCTGCGCAGCGGGCCGAAGGCCTCACGCCAGCTGGGCCGGGCCCCGCGTTCCCGTTGCCGGCTCATCTCCAGCAGGCCGATGGCCGCCACCGGCCCCATCAGCACGAAGCCGGAGGCCAGCGGGAACAGCAGGGGCAGCATGTTCATGGACACCGCCGCCCGCGCCAGCACGCAGCCCAGGATGGGGTACAGGACGCACAGCGCGAAGACGTCGGTGCGGAAGGCGGCGAAGTCGCGGAAGCCGGCGGCGATGGCCTGGCCCAGATCCGCCACGCCGATGCGCCGCACCACCGGCGCCTCGTGCGCCCGCAAATCCTCCATATGCCCGATGGCCCGGCCGACGCTGGCGACACCCGCCGCCGCCTCGCCCAGCCGCGCCCATGTCCATTCCACGGGATTGCGTATGGTCTCTTGTGTCATGCCCTGATCCTCCTGAACCCGGTTGGTGTTGCAGGCAGGGGCCCAGAGATCGATCGGGGGGCCCAAGGCTGTGCGTGTCCTGTTTCTTGGCGCGGACGCTGGGTGCCGCACCTTTTAGGGGAAGTGTACGTCTGTCGCCGGGGCTTGTTAATGGGGCGATCGGAGGGGGACGTGACCCAACCCGTTTGGCTCAAGGAAGCCGGCACAACGATCAGTTTAACAGTTCTCGACCCGCTTGCCATGACACGATAGGCTGCTTGGCAATCCATGTGCGGTCGGATTAGCGTGTTCGGCCAGCCCGTCTCGAGGAAGATTCAGGAATGGAGAATACGACGGCGGTGTCCACGGCGACGCTCAATGCATATGATCCTTCGACGATCCAGGGGGCAATCATATGGGGCGTGGTCGCGGGTGTTCTTACGTCCGCATTTCTACTAATTCTCGGGCAGCTCATTCAAAAAGTCATTGTACCCTGGTATCAGGGCATCATTTTCAAAGGCGTTGATCTCGCTGGAAAATGGGTCGCGAGCAAAACTTTTGCAGATGGAATAACCTATAGCTATTCGATGATGATCCGCCAGAATGCTCATACTTTAAATGGAGCCATGAATATCGCGAAAAATAACTCCATACCCGGACCGCCGGGTGGTCATCTTGGTGATTATAATCAAGGTTTTACCCTCACTGGGACAACCTGGGAGGGCTTCGTGATGCTTAACTTGACGAGTGACGATCGACGAAGCCTGTCCTTTTCAACCAGCCTTCTTCAAATTCGAAACAGGGGGCAGTCCTTAGTTGGGCATATGGCCTATAGAAGCTCCCGCGTGGACCAGGTGGACTCCGAAGAAATCGTTTGGACAAGAATCTAAGGTTGACGAGTAAGGACCTATACTGAGCGACTAGCTGCAGTCATCGTAGATGACCGCTTCTGCTCAGCATAATATCTCGGTCCTGAAGGATTAATTGTCTGCGTTTTTTTGGGTTAATAACCCGCCTATCCGCTCACGGCCTCACACCGCTCCCAGTACCCCCCGAAGGATATCCTGCGAGCGCCGCTGGCCATAGCCCTTGCCGTAGGCGCTGGAGGTGATGGCCACCACCAGGCCCAGCGACGGCACCACGTAGATCTTGTTGCCACCATTGCCGGACGCGAAGTGCACGGGCACCGTCGGGCCGCCGCCGGCCGGTTCGTCCTTAGCGTACCATAGGTAGCCATAGGAATCGGCATAGGGGTCCTTGTCGGCGATGGGGTGGAGGGGGGCGGTGCTGTCGGCCAGCCATTGGGCGCTGACGATTTGGCGGCCGTCCGGTGCGCGGCCCCGGTCCAGCACCATCTGGCCCAGGGCGGCGGCGTCGCGGGCGGTGATCGACAGGTTGCCCTGGCCGGTGCCGTGGCCGCCGGGCAACTGGCGCCAGGCGTGGGCCGTGATGCCCAGCGGGGCGAACAGGGCCTGCTGCGCGAAGGCGTCCAGGCTTTGGCCGCTGGCGCGCTCGATGATCAGGCCCGCCAGGAAGGCGTTCAGCGAACAATATTGATAGGTGCGGCCCGGCGGCTCGCGCACCGGCACGGCCAGGGCCGCCGTCGCCCAGTCGCCGGTACGCTCCCCCGCCTCGTCCAGCGTGTCCTCGTTGCCGGGGGAGGCGGGGTCGGTGTCGTCGGCCGCCAGGCCGGAGCGCATGGTCAGCAGGTCGCGCAGGGTGATCCGCTCCCACCCCGGCGGCAGGGGGCCGGGCAGAAGGTGGGTGAGGGGGGCGTCGACGCCCGCCACCAGCCCCCGCTCGATGGCGATGCCCATCAGCAGGCCGGTCAGGCTCTTGGTGGCGGAGCGGATATCGTGCAGCGTGGTGGCGCCGTCGCCGTTGTAGTAGGCCTCGGCGATGCGGTGGCCGTGCTGAAGGACGACGACGCCCTTGAGGTCCGGGTGCGGGTCGGTGCGCAGGCCGTCGAGCAAGGCCGCCAGCCTGGCCGGATCGGGGGGGGCTGCCCGTGTGGCCACCGGGATCAGTCCGGTGAGGGCCGCCCCCGCCAAGCCGCCCAGCAGTCGCCGCCGTCCGCAAACCCATCCGTCCATGCCGCCTCTCCCCGGTTACGCGGGCGGGAGCTTCGCCGAGATCCCGCCGCTGGGGCAAAGGCCATCCGGGCGGGGTGTCATGGGGCCACTTACCGGGCGGACTATAGCCGGCTGCGTTTAATCGGAACCACAGCCAGCTATAGCTGAGTCTGTCCGCGAGCAGCTTCACGCCCAAAGGCGATTCCACCTTTGGGCGATCTGCTCTAGGAGGATGACGTTCCCATCAGGTGCAGCGCCATGACCGTCTCCGCGTAAAGGGGATGGGTCTTCGCCGTTTCATAGAAGCGTTTATCAGCTGTGACGACCTTGGCTGACAAATGCATGGCTGTGGCCAGGTACACACAGTCGTAGACAGGATGTTCCAAGGTCCGTGCGATACGAAGGGCGGCTGGCAAAAGAGACACTGTATCGATAAGACGCACCGGGGCTCCGACGAGGAAGCTTAACCGCTCCTCCGCCTCATCAGGGGTCAGGATTTTTCGTTGGGCCAGTTTCCACAATGCGTTCGCAGCTTCCGTCAGCCAAAGGGAAGGGGCTGCAAGGGGCCGGCCGTCAAGAAAGGTTGCCGCTGTTTCGCTGCCCGCTTCCTCACATACCCATTTCAGGGCGACGGACGCGTCGATAACCATCAGGCTCATCGTTCATCACGCGCTTCCCGAATAAGGGCCGTGGTATCCATGGCCTGCCGACCAGCGGATTGACGCCGAAGCTCGGCCGCGCGCTGGGCGAAGTCGGTGGGGCCAGGACGTAGGGCTTGTTCAAGAATGGCGCGGTGTTCCGCTTCCACGGAGCGGCCGTGGGCGCTGGCGCGCGTTTTCAGGGCGGCGACAATGGCGTCATCGACTTGGCGTACCAGCAACTGTGCCACGGAAGCCACCCCATAGAATGTGTGTCGCTGCAAATGATAGCACATGCTATCACGGCGCTCAATCGACAGTGCTCATGGCGAAACCCCTGCCGCATCACCCTGGCCGCTGCTATGAAATCGATAACATCAGCGATGACATCCAAGGTGAGGAAGCGACATGGCGATACGGGCGGCTTGGGCACTGGTCCTGGCGATGGGGGTGGCCGGGATGCCGGCCCGGGCGGCGGAGACCGTCAAGGTCAACCCGGCGCTGGAAGCGGTGCTGGCCGGCGATCCGCCTTTCCGGGCGCAGGCCCTGCGCCTGGCGGACCTGCCGGTGGCGGCGGGGCCGGCGGTCAGCCTGTTCAACGGCCGTGACCTGGCGGACTGGGACGCCTGGCTGGGCTATCCCGACCCCGCGCGGACATACAGGGCGCAGCCGGGGCAGGCGCCCATCGGCGCGGACGCCGCCTCCATCTCCCGGGTCTTCCAGGTGGTGATGGAGGAGGGGGAGCCGGCGATCTTCATCACCGGGCGGACCTGGGGCGGGATCGTCCATCGCGGTGACCACGCCAACTACCACCTGCGCCTGGAATACAAGTGGGGCGAGACGAAGTACCCCCCGCGCCTGGACATGCCCCGGAACAACGGCCTGCTGTACCACAGCCACGGCGCCCCGGGCGCCGTCTACGGCACATGGATGGCGGCGACGGAATTCGAGATCATGGAGGGTTCGGTCGGCATGGTGGTGCCGGTGGGCCCCTTGGTGACGGCGGTGACCGAGGTGGGACGCGACCGCGCGCTGATCGATCCCCAGCGCCGTTACATGCCGGCCGGCCGCGCCGTCACGGTGCGCCCGCCGGCCTGGAACGTGGAGGCCGCCAGCGACGCGGAAAAGCCGGCGGGCGCGTGGAACGTGCTGGACCTTTATGTCCTGGGCGACCGCGCCGTGCACGTGGTGAACGGCGTGCCGGTGATGGCGGTGCGTGACCTGCGGATGCGGGAGGGCGGCGCATGGGTACCCCTGGCCCACGGCCGCATCCAGCTGCAATCGGAAGGGGCGGAGACCTATTTCCGTCGCATCACGCTGGAGCCCATCACGCGCTTGCCCAGGGTGGTCCAGGATTAGGGTCGGAACCGGAACTGAACTGTGGTTCAAGGGCGGGGCACCGCATTTCCGCCGCGCATAGCAAGTTTATTCCCATGCCATTCGCACATGTCTTCCGCGTGTTCGGTCCGGTTTTGTTAACTTTTTCATAGAAAGAATATCGGTATTGACTCCTATTGCGTGTGGTCGCAATCTCTCGTTGCGCACCTAAAAAGATCGGGCCAAGCCCGACGGCTGACCAACCGCCAGCGACTGGACAATATCCCTTGTCCAGAAACGAGGAGACACGCCATGAAAATGATCGCCTACAGGCATGTTCATGCTTTCGCCCAAGTGGTTCCGCAGACCCAATTGCAATATGCTCAGACTCTTTTTCATGAGGACAACACTGCGTTCGTTGCGTCGCCTAAGCTGTATAAGAGATTCCCTCAGGTTAAGATTGATGATCTGGCCACAATACTGGCTGCCGTCTGGGCTGACAGCGTTGCCGGTGCGGGCTCCATCAAGGCCTGGTTGCGCGCCTCCGGTGCCGGTTGGTCCGACATCGAGATCACCAATGCGGCGAATGTCACCTACGGCAGCTGGCACGGCCTGTTGGTCCGCAAGAATCTGCAAGACGTCGGCAAGTATCCGGCTGTCACCAATGACTATTACAGCTCCCCTGACGTGATCGCCCGCCAGAAGCGCGTGGACGACCCCAGCACCTTCCTGACCGCCCAGTCCTATGGCACCAATCCATGGGAACAACCGGCGCGTGGCCTGAACTATCTTTATCTGCGGGCCAAGAACCTTTACCCGGGTGGCCTTGAAGGTAATTTCGTCGCGTACAACTACAAGGGATCAGTGACTCCGCCGTCCAAGTGGAACCAACTGAGCACGGAGGCGGGCAGCCTGACATCCGCGATCAAGGCCAGTTCAATCAGCTCCGTCCTGCCTTCCGGCCAGATCGGCGTGACCTTCGACCCGTTCCTGTTTAACTTCGCCGCCGATCAGGGCGAGCACAATTGCATCTCAGTGCTGGCCCAGACGGCCTATTATATCAACCCCCTGCCCGACGACGCCAATTTCAGCATCGCCACCTGGTTGCTCAACGATCTGGCGTCGGCTTGGCACAATGTCGCGCAGCCGACCCAATCCAAGAACTTCCTGTATTTCACGAACCGGGACGATACGCCGGAGCGCTTTCGTTTCGAAGCCCATGTCTCCAACCTGCCTCTTGGCTCCGTCGTCCAGCTCCGGACCGAGGAGAAGCAGTATGAGGGGGCGGAAATCGACAGCGGTCCCGCCCGCATCTCCAGTGCCAGCGCCGTGATCATCGCCGAGGGTGTGATCAATCCCAAATATGACGGAAGGCTGGAAGTGACGCTGGACGTGCCGGGCCTCAACGGACGGCTGCCCCCGGAAGCTGTCGTCGAGATCCGCACCTTCTGGCGGGTGCCGGACGACCATCCGAACCATGCCAAAGCCGTTGTCCTGGCGGCCCGCAACCATCGGACGTTGCTGGATGGCGATGCGGCCGAACTGTTTCTGGGATCGTTCACCTTCGTGGGCGGTAGCCCGGATTGAACATACCCGGCGCATCGATATCGACAACAGAGCGAAAAAAACAGCCCGGCTCCCGAAGGGGCCGGGCTTCTTCTCGCCAATACTCAGCCACCAACGTAAGGCGTTTCCCAAGAGGCTCTCACGCCCCCGCCGTCTCCGTCCCCAGGAAATCCAGCAGCAAACGGTTGACGGCGTCCGGCGCCTCCCGCGTGGGGAAGTGGCCGATGCCGGGCAACACCTCCCGCCGGTAGGGGCCGGTGAAGTGGCCGCGGGCGGACTCCGTCGTCCCCGGCAGGGTGCAGCGGTCGTCCCCGCCCTGGATCACCAGGGTGGGCACGCCCAGGGTGCGGGCGGCGCGCTGGCGCTTCTCCAGCTCGGCATAGCGGACATCCGGTTTGGCCTCGTCCCAGCGCACGCGATAGGAATGCAGGGTGATGGCCGCCCAGTCGGGGTTCTCGAACGCCGCCGCCGTCCGCTCGAACGCGTCCGCCTGGTACCAGCCGGGGGGGCTCCAGGTGTCCCATTGGTATTGGGCGAAGGCCTTGCCGTCGTGGCAGATGGTCTCCGCCCCCCGCTCCGTCGTCAGGAACCATTGGTACCAATAACGCTGGGCCTGGGGCAGCGCCGGGGTGGGCAGGCTGCCCGGCTCCCACCCCACCGACAGGGCGGCGACGCGGTGCAGGCGGTCGGGCGCCACCGCCGCCAGGAAATAGGCGACGCGCGCCCCCCAATCATGGCCGATGATGCTGAACCGCTGCCAGTCCAGCGCGTTGGCCAGGTCCAGCGCGTCCTGCGCCAAGGCGGCGATCTGGCCGGAGCGGGTGGTCTGGCTGGACAGGAAGCGCGTGGGCCCGAACCCGCGCAGCCAGGGCGCCACCGTCTTGTAGCCTGCGGCCCACAGGGCCGGCGCCACCCGGTCCCAGGTGTGGGCGTCGTCCGGCCAGCCGTGCAGCAGCAGCACCGGCGGCCCCTCGGGCGGCCCGCCGGCGATATAGGCCACGTCCAGCAGCGGGGTGGAGATATGGGCGATGTCGGCTTCGGTGGGGGGCATGGCGCATGAACCTTGTTGAGGACGATCCGGTTCCGGCGGTGTGGGTCACCCCGCCGCGCTGGCCACCACGCCGTCCGCCCCGGCCAAATCCAGCAGGGGCAGGAAGGCGCCGGCCTCCTGGGCGCCGGACAGGGAATAGAGGCGGTTGAAGATGAAGCAGGGCACGGCCTGGATGCCCAGTTGGCGGACGGCGGCCAGGCTTTGGCGCAGGGCGTCGCGGTCGGCGTCGCTGTTCAGGAAGGCGGCGGCGGCGTCCCGGTCCATCCCGGTCTCGCCGGCGATGGCGGCCAGCTCCGCCCGGTCGCCGATGTCGCGGCCGTCGCGGAAAAAGGCCGCCTGCAGGGCGGACGCCAAATCCTGGGCCCGGTTGACCCCGGGACCCTGGGCGTCGGCATGGCGCAGCAGGCGGTGGGCGTCCAGCGTGTTGGGGGTGCGGCGGATGCGCTCCGGATTCAGGGCCAGGCCCTCGGCCGCCGCCGTCTGTTCCAGGAGCGCGTTCACCTGGCGGATGCGCTCCATGCTGCCGAACTTGGCCAACAGGTCGATGGTGCGCTCCATCCCCCGGGGGGGCGTGTCGGGGTCCAGCTGGAAGGGCAGCCAGCGCACCTCCGCCCGCAGGCCAGGGCGCTGCGCCAGCGCCCGCTCCAGCCGGCGCTTGCCGATGTAGCACCAGGGGCAGACGAAGTCGGCGACGATCTCGATCAGCATGGGTTGGTCGGCATGGCTTGAACAACGGGTCGCGGGGCGGCCGGCTGGGCGCTCATCCCGGGGGCCGGCCACAAACGGGGGGACTATACGGCGGCGGGGCCTGGGGGGCGAGCCCCATCCGATGGCTCACACCCCTCGGATGGCACGCGCCGCCGGTGCCGGCCGCTTCGGTTTCTTTTTCGTTCCGGTCCGGGGGCTCCTGCGTTAAAGTTTTCCCGACTTTGCTTGATATGGGGCGCCGTCGGCCTTGGTCGATGGGGCCCGCCGGTGAATTCTCGGACGATTTCGAAATAGGCCGGTTCGGTCGGCGTGGGATCCCCCCGTCACGGGCGGGATCCGTGGGAGAGGCCCGTTCCATGAGCGAAACCTACGTCAGCATGAAGATCCGCGAGGCCATGGCCCAGGCCCAGGGCAGCCGCGCCCAGGCGCAGCGCATCCTGATGGCTTGGGCGCTGGCCGATGAACAGCTGATGCGCGGTCTCTGTAAGCCTTTCCTCAAGGGCATCACCGGCGCCGCCATCGAGCGGGTGGCGCGGGGCGGTGGTGCCGCCCCCTCCATGCCGGCCGCGGCCGGGGCGGGTGCCGGTGCCGGTGGCACCGCCCGCCGCGCGCCGCCGCCGCAGCGCCTGACCCCCGCCCAGCTGGACGCCATCGTCGCCCGCATGGGCGGCAGCCGGCTGGCCAACGCGCCGCCCATCCTGAACGGCGCCCCGCCGCCCAAGGCGGAGGGCACGGTGAAGCAGGCGGCCTCGGTCAAGGCGCTGGCCGCCGCCTTCCACCGCAAGAAGTTCTGACCCCGGCGTCATGGCGCGGAGTGGATGGTGAAAAGGGCGGGGCCGGTGGCCTCGCCTTTTCGTTCCGGGGGACTTTGTCTTGCCGCCACTTCATGCTATCGCTGCCCACCCTTGGTTTTGCCCGGTTTTGTGAAGGCTTGGTCCGTCCCATGAGCACTGTCGCCGTCCGTTTCGCGCCCAGCCCCACCGGCCGCCTGCACATCGGCAACGCCCGCGCGGCGGTGATGAACTGGCTGTTCGCCCGCAAGGCCGGCGGCAGCTTCCTCCTGCGCATGGACGACACCGACCGGGAGCGGTCGACGGCCGAGTACGCCGCCGGCATCGAGGAGGATTTGCGCTGGCTGGGCCTGGACTGGGACCGGTTCGCCCGCCAGTCCGACCGGCTGGACCGCTACACGGCGGCGGCGGAGCGGCTGAAGGCCGCCGGCCGCCTCTACCCCTGCTATGAGACGCCGGATGAGCTGGGCCTGAAGCGCAAGGCCCAGCTGGCCCAGCACCGCCCGCCGCTATATGACCGCGCGGCCCTGCGCCTGACCGACGCCGACCGCGCCCGGCTGGAGGGGGAGGGGCGCCGCCCGCACTGGCGCCTGAAGCTGGACCACACCCCGGTCGTCTGGGACGATCTGGTGCGCGGGACCCAGCGCTTCCAGGGCCAGGACCTCAGCGACCCGGTGCTGATCCGCGAGGATGGCCAGCCGCTCTACACCTTCGCCTCGGTGGTGGATGACATCGAGCTGGGCATCAGCCACGTCATCCGGGGGGAGGATCACGTCGCCAACACCGCCGTGCAAATCCAGCTCTATGAGGCGCTCGGCGGGCCCGTTCCCCTCTTCGGCCATTTCCCCCTGATCACCGACGCCAGCGGGGCCGGCCTGTCCAAGCGCCTGGGCAGCCTGAGCCTGAAGAGCCTGCGCGAGGACTCAGGGCTGGAGCCCCTGTCCATCCTGTCGCTGCTGGCCCGGATCGGCACCTCGGACGCGGTGGAATCCCGGGGCACGCTGGCCGAGCTGGTGGCCGATTTCGACCTCGCCAAGGTCGGCCGGGGCACGCCCAAGTTCGATCCGGAGGATCTGCGCCGCCTGAACGCCCAGCTCCTGCACCACATGCCCTACGCGGCGGTGGCGGACCGGTTGCCGGCCCTGGGCATGCCCGGCGCGGATGAGGCCTTCTGGCTGGCCGTTCGTCCCAACATCACCCAGGTGGCGGAAGCCCGGGGCTGGTGGGACATCACCCACGCGCCGCTGGCGCCCGTGGTCACCGACGCGGATTTCCTGGCCGCCGCCGCCGGCCTGCTGCCCGCCGCCCCCTGGGGCCCCGACACCTGGGGCCAGTGGGTGGAGGCGGTGAAGGCCGCCACCGGCGCCAAGGGCAAGGCCCTGTTCATGCCCCTGCGCCTGGCGCTGACCGGCCTGGAACATGGGCCGGAACTGAAGGTCCTGCTGCCGCTCATCGGGCGGGAGCGGGCGCTGGCCCGGCTATCGGGCCAAACCGCTTGAGTTTTTCTTTTTTTATCAGCACGTTAACGTCCCCACTTAAGGTCGGTCCCCATGGCGCTTCAGCTGTACAACACGCTCACCCGCGCGAAGGAAGTCTTCGTGCCCGTCGACGCTGCCCATGTGCGGATCTATTGCTGCGGCCCCACCGTCTACAGCTACGCCCACATCGGCAACGGGCGGACCTTCACCGCCTTCGACCTGCTGGCGCGGGTGATGAAGCACCTGTACCCGACCGTGACCTACGCGCGGAACATCACCGACGTGGATGACAAGATCATGGACCGCGCCAAGGCGCTGAGCCAAAGCATCGAGACGGTGACGGAGACGACGACGGCGCAGTTCCATGCCGACATGGACGCGCTGAACCTGCTGCGCCCGGACGTGGAGCCGCGGGCCACCGGGCATATCGACGCCATGATCGCCATGATCGCCCGGCTGATCGACGGCGGCCATGCCTACGCGGCGGAGGGCCACGTGCTGTTCAACGTGCCGTCCATGCCCGACTATGGCCGCCTGTCGCGCCGCAGCCAGGATGAGATGATCGCCGGCGCCCGGGTCGAGGTGGCGCCCTATAAGAAAAGCCCGGCCGACTTCATCCTGTGGAAGCCCTCGGCCGACGACCAGCCGGGCTGGGACAGCCCCTGGGGCCGGGGCCGCCCCGGCTGGCATATCGAGTGCAGCGCCATGACCGCCGCCCATCTGGGCCCGGTGTTCGACGTGCACGGCGGCGGGCTGGACCTGATCTTCCCCCACCATGAGAACGAGATCGCGCAGAGCCGCTGCGCCCACGGCACCGGCGTCATGGCCAACTACTGGGTCCATGCCGGCTTCCTGACCATGTCCGGCGACAAGATGTCGAAGTCGCTGGGCAACATCTTCACCGTGGCCGAACTGCTGGACGAGGTGCCGGGCGAGGCCCTGCGCCTGGCGCTGTTGCAGGCGCACTACCGCCAGCCGCTGGACTTCTCCAAGGAAGGCCTGCGCCAGGCCAAGGCCACGCTGGACCGTTGGTACGGCGTGCTGCGCGCCGCCCAGGGGGAAACGGGCGAGGTGCCGGCCGCCAAAGTGCCTGATGAGGTCCTGGCGGCGCTGGAGGATGACCTGAACACCCCGCTGGCCTTCAGCCTGCTGCACGAACTGGCCAACCGCTTCCACAAGGAAGCCGACCTGGCGGAGCGCGCCGCCGTCGCCGCCGGCTTCAAGGCCGCCGCCAACCTGATGGGCCTGCTGACCCAGGACCCCGAGGCCTGGTTCCGCTGGACGCCGAAGGGCGCGGAGGGCCTGGACGAGGCCGCCATCGCCGCCGCCATCCAGGCGCGCAAGGACGCCCGCGCCTCGCGCAACTTCGCCGAGGCCGACCGCATCCGCAAGGAGCTGCTGGAGCAGGGCGTGGTGCTGGAGGACGGGCCCCAGGGCACGACCTGGAAGCGGGTGTAGCTGCCCACTATATCCTTAAGGTTATATTTCAGGGTTGGGTGCCTCCCGAAGATGATATGCTCTTGCGGCATACGCCCGCTATGGTAGCGTAGCACAACCGTTAAGTTGGTGTATTTGCCTAAAATTCGCGACAAAATCCCGGCACCGGCCCAATAGCCGGCGTCGCTGAGGCCTTCTGCTACCACTTTGCACAGCTCTGACCTGCCCGGAGGAAACCATGAATAAGATGGGTTCTGCAGCGATGCTGCTTGCCTGTGTAGTGTTAAATGGATGTTCTGCTTACAACGCAGCCAAGAGTTATGTAAATGTAAACAGATCTTCCTCCGAGGTAGATCTTCAGGACGGCCCTGACCAAGTTCTTGATAGAATTGATTTTGTTAATAGGCTTAAGAAACAAGGGGACTCATATAAAGCAATAAAGCGTCAGCTCGGATACGAGGATACAATGGAAGAACATCCTGGGATGTATAAAAATATGTTTTATGCCACGGCATCAATATTAGATGCTGATTGCCATTCATATTTCTCTGGTCTCGATAGGCTTTTCCAAGATAAGGGAACATCTACGTCAGAAGCAAGCTTAGTTGGCTCTACGACGACCAGTCTGATGGGGGCATTTAAAGCGAGCCATGTGGCAATCGCGGCTGTAGCAGCGCTTTTTGGACTAACGACCCAGACAATAGATAATTTAGCCAACAATATGCTATACGATTTGCCACCATACGCAACTTATGCGCTTGTTGTTAAAGCAAAGCAGGCATTTATTGCTTATTTACCACTCGACAAAATCAGCAATGGGCCGCAGCTCATAACGGCATTGAATGGTTATTACGAGCTATGTACGCCTATTAAGATAAGAGGATTTGTAACAGAGGCAGTTAAAAGTAAGAATGCCAGTGTAGATGTTATTCCAGGATCATCACTCGGCAAAGATCCAGGATTCTATATTCCCAGTATAAACTTTGGGGCGGGTGGGGAGGCATCTGTGCCGCAACAAACAAATGGACAGACCCAAGCTGTGCCCTCATCTTTGCACCCAGAACAAGCGCCGGCGCAGCTGCAAACCCAATAACCTTCACCCCACCGGCGTCCCCGCCCGCAGCTCCCACGCCGCCGCCTCGTCCATGCGGCCCAGCCGGCGCAGGCAGGCGGCGCCGGCGGCCAGGGTGGCGGTGAGGCCGGCGGGGTCGCCGTGTTCGGCGGTTTCGGCCGCGTGGCGGTACCAGTCCATGGCCTCGTCGAAGCGGCCGAGGGCCGCCAGGGTGTCGGCCACCGCCTGCAGGGCGTGGGTGAGGCCTTCCAGGTTGACGCGGCCGGCGGCGTCGCCGTCCTCCACCGCGGTGACGGCGGCCAGTGCCCAGGGCAGGGCGTCGGCGGGGCGCCGCAGATCCACCAGGCATTGGGCGATGCGCAGGCGGGCGCGGCCGATGTCGTCGTGGCTGACGGGGCCGTCCAGGGGCCCCCGTTCCAGCGCGACGACGCTGCGCTGGAACCAGGCCAGCGCGTCCTCCACCAGGCCCAGGGCGTAGAGGCAGTCCGCCGTCAGGTGCAGGCTGGCGCCCAGGCTGGCGGGATCGACACGGGCGTCGGCGTCGCCCTGTTCCTTGGCCGCCACCGCCTGTTGCAGCCAGGGCAGGGCCTGGGCGGCATCGCCGTGGCGGGCCAGGCAGGCGCCGGCCTGGTGCAGGCTGTGGCCCACCGCCTCATGATCCACCCGGCCCTGGATGTCGCCGCGCGCCGCCGCTTCCGCCGCCTGGGCGAACCAGGCCTGGGCCTCGGTGTCGCGGCCCAGGCGGGCCAGGCAGGTGCCCACCAGATGCTGGCAGGCCGCGAGGTTGTCCCAATGCACCTGGCCCCGGCCGTCGCCCCGCTCCGCCGCCGCCACCGCACGCTGGAATTCGGCCAGCGCCGCGTCCACCCGCCCCAGATCGTAAAGGCAATAGCCCAGGTCATAGAGGATGCGGCCCAGGCGGTCGGGGTTGCCGGCCCTCTGCGCCTCCCCCTGCTCGGCCAGGGCGGCGGCCTGCTGGAACAGGGGGAGGGCGTCCGTGGGCCGGCCTTGGTCGATCAGGCCACGGCCCTGACGGTGCAATCCGTCCGGATGGGTGAAGGGAAGGGCGGTATGCGCCGGCATGGGGGGCGGCTTCCTGTAACGGGGCCGTCCAAAGGTGGCGACGGGGGGTGGGCCTGTCAACGCGCGCCCGGCCCGGGGGGCCTTATGGGCAGGGGCCCCGGCGCCGGGCTATGCAGGAAGGGATATGGCGCGTGCCATATCCCCATCCCCGGCCCCTCTATCCCAAGCCCCTCTATCCCAAGCCCCTCTATCCCAAGCCCCTCTATCCCAAGACGGCCCGGGGCCGCCCTCACAGATAGCGTCCGTCAAGCTGGTGTAAAAGCGGCGCGCGTTTGAGGTGGCCGTTGGTCAGGCGGCTTTGGGTGAGAATGTGACGGCTGGGACAGTTT
>NZ_JACIIZ010000017.1 GCF_014205765.1 Nitrospirillum iridis
GCGGCATTCGGCACTGGGCTACAAAAGCCCCGTTCTGTTCGAGGCTACCGCCTGACGGCGAGCAAATGGCTCTCCACTTTTCCAGGGCAAGTCCAGAGAATGTCGATGTGGCCATGTTTCTCTTTCACGACCGCGTAGAGCCGGTCCAGATCGTCCAGGCGCGCCACGTCGCCGACAACCGTCGTAACGTTGTCCTTGATGACGGCAGCGGCCTCCTTCAGCTCTTTCTCGCGCCGCCCGGTGATCACGACGTGCGCGCCTTCCGCCACGAAGCGCTTGGCCGTGGCCAACCCGATCCCGCTGCTGCCGCCGGTGATGACTGCGATCTTACCTTCGAGTGTTCTCATGATCTTTTGTCCTTTACTGTGCATGAGTTAGGCACGGAACGGCACCGTGGGTCAGAGTTGGGCCAGGCCGCCGTCGACGGCGACTTCGCTGGCGGTCATGAAGCTGCTGTCGTCCGACGCGAGGAAAGCGGCCGCGGCCGCGATCTCCGCGGGATCGGCCATGCGCCCGAGCGGGGTCATCGCGCCGTAGGCCTTCTGGCCTTCCTCGCCCAGCGCCTCCTTCGCGAGTTCGGTCGCCGTCGCTCCGGGCGACAGCACGTTGACCCGGATGCCGGTGCCCTTCAGCTCATCCGCCCAGGTCCGCGCGAGGTTGCGCACCGCCGCCTTGCTGGCGCTGTAGGCCGTGAACCCCGGGGCACCCGTGGTGCCGGCGCTCGACCCGGTCAGGATGATCGATCCACCCGCGCCCATCAGCGGCAACGCCTTCTGCACCGTGAAGATCGTCCCCTTGACGTTGGTGTCGAAGGTTTCGTCGATGTGTGCGGCGGTGATCTGGCCGAGGGCGAGCGGGCTTCCCGTCCCGGCGTTGGCGAAGACGATGTCGAGGCTTCCGCGCTCGGCCTTGACCGCCGCGTAGAGTCGGTCAAGGTCGGCCTCATCCGAGACCGAGCCCTTCACCGCGCGGGCGTTGGACCCGAGGTCGGCCACAGCCGCGTCGAGCGCGTCCTGCCGGCGACCGAAGATGAAGACGAAGGCGCCCTCCTCCACGAAGCGCTTTGCCGCCGCGCGGCCGATGCCGGTGGCGCCGCCCGTGATGATGGCGGTCTTTCCATTCAATCTGGTCATGTCGTTCTCCTTGTTTCGCCGTCTCGGGTCTTTGGCTGTACCAGGATGTCTTCCGAGACCCTCAACATGGGGCCGCCGACATAAGGCGGTGAGTGCGGAAGCCTGCACATCGGTGGTGCGGAAACGATCCGCTTCGACGACCAACGCCAATCGCCACCTCAGCCAGAGTGCCTGAATTCGGAATGGCCACCACCCTCGGAATATGCTCAAAAACAATCGTCAACTGCTATACGTTGCGTCGGATACAGGCCTTGGACGCGGCAAAGCGCGGCGCGGGAATGCACCATGATCGACTGGGATGACGTTCGCTACTTTCTCGCCGCCGCGCGCGGCGGCTCGGTGCGGGCCGCCGCCAAAAGTCTCGGAGTGAATCACGCGACCGTGCTGCGACGCATCGCCCAGCTCGAGGACCACCTCGGGACGCAGGTTTTCGAAAAGCTGCCTTCGGGCTATCGCCTGACGGCTGCGGGCGGGGAGGTCCTCGAGTTCGCGAACCAGATGGAGGCCTCGTCCCATCGGCTGGAAACGAGTGTCTTCGGGCGCGATCAGGGCGTGCGCGGGCTTCTGCGGGTGACGCTGCCTCCCTTCCTAGCGACACACCTGCTCATGCCAGACCTCGCCGATTTCGCGCGCGTGCATCCGGACATCGAGATCGAGATCGTGTCGACCGGCGAGGTGGCGAATCTGACCAACCGAGAGGCGGACGTCGCGATCCGCATGGTCTCCGATCGCAAGACCCTGCCGCTCAATCTTCATGGGCTGAAGGGTCCGGAGCTGTTCTCAGGCGTCTATATGTCCCGCGATCGACTGGCCGGGTGGCGTGCGGGCGCGCCGGATCCCATCCGGCCTATCGTCATCGACGGTCATGGAATTCCGGACTGGGCCGACGAGGGCGAGGTTCGTGCGACGGGGGTTCCGTTCAGGACACCGGACGCCGACGCGCAGATCGCCGCGGCAAGGCAAGGGATCGGTATGACCAGACTGCCGTGTTTCGTCGGAGATGCCGATCGCCTACTGGCGAGGGTTCCGGGCATCGCTCTGAAGACACACGCGGCGCTCTGGCTTCTCACGCAGGGAGAGACACGCAAAACGAAGCGCGTGCGGCTCTTCACCGAGTTCGTATCCCGCAGGCTCGCCGCTCACGCTCCGCTTCTCGCGGGGCTGTCCATATCGCGTGATTGACGCCCGGGCGCGCGTCGATGCTTGCAATGGACGAGTGCCCGCAAGCGGACGTCCTCAGCATAAGCCGCGGGGGGGACACGAACGCTCATGCCAGCGCCCCGATGTCCTGCGCAACCCCGCCTTTGTGCACTCCATTCTACGCCACAGCAGCCCTCTCTCAGTTTGAGATAACTGCACATTGCCCCACCAACCGAATAAAATTAAGGCACAGATAAGAATAGAAACTACTCAATGGCGCAAATCGCCGCCGAATTTATACTGCCGCCGCTGTACTTCCCATCACTATCACTCAATCATCAACCGGGACATCAATACTTTATTTTGCCCATAGAAATATTTACCCGACACAAAAGCACCACCAGCTATGCCGCTCATGGCCGTAATTCTTGAAATCACGCAGCTTTTCCGACCCGGCGAAAGAAACTCACCTTCGCCCTCTATCGCCGACCGCGCGCGGAAGCGCTGCTCCATACTGTGCTGGTCCGCCCTAGATTTTGGCCTCCCGTAACAGGCGGGCGGCGGCGTCACAGGCCCGGGCCGTCAGCGCCATATAGGTGAGCGACGGGTTCTGGCAGGCTGACGAGGCCATGGCGGCACCGTCGCTGACGAAGACGTTGGGCACGTCGTGCAGTTGGTTCCAACGGTTGGTGACGGAGGTTCGAGGGTTGTCGCCCATCATGGCGCCGCCCATTTCGTGAATGGCGCTGCCACCGGCGCCGGGCCGGTCCAGCGACAGGACAACCTTGCCACCCGCCGCCGACAGCATGGCGCTGGCCTCCCGCCCCGCATCCGCCAGTGCCTTCCGCTCGTTCTCGCCATGGCTGAAATCGATCTTTAGCAGCGGCGCGCCCGTAGCGTCCGTCTTGATCGGATCCAGCGTCAGGCGGTTGGTGGGTCGCGGCAGGCTTTCCGCGAAGGAAACCAGGACCATGCGCCAGCCGCCGGGTCCGCGCATCGCGGCCTTGAAGTCGGCGCCCACGCCCGCCTCGCGCTTGGCCCGGGTCCAGGTGCTGCGCAAGGCCCCCCCTTGGAAACTGTAGCCCCGCAGGAAGTCACCCTCCTGGCGATCCAGGTTGCGGAAACGCGGGATGACGATCCCCGTGGGGCGGTTGCCAAACGTCGTGCGGTCCTGGAAGCGGTCGAACAGCGCGACGGCGCCCACGGTGGTCGCGTGGTCCATGATGTGGGTGCCCAGCAGGCCACTGGAATTGCCCAGCCCCGTGGGGAACGCGTCGGACCGTGAGCGTAACAGCAGATGGTTGGTGTTGAAGGCACCGGCATTGAGGAAAACGATGCGGGCGGTGTGCCGCCGCCGTTCCCCCGTCTTCACATTCAGCACCGAGACGCCGGTCGCCCGCCGCGTTGCGGCGTCGTAGTCCACCCGCTCCACCACCGTGTCGGTGATCAGGGTCAGGTTGCCCGTCTTCCGCGCCGCCGGCAGGGTGGAACTCTGGGTGCTGAAATAGGCGCCGTAGGAGCAGCCGCGCGCGCAGATGGAGCGATATTGGCAAGCGGACCGCCCCTCCTTCTCTTGCGTCAGGTTGGCGGTGCGCCCAATGGTCAGGCGCCGGTCGGGCCAGCGCTGCTCGATGATCCCCTTGGCGTAGCGCTCCAGGACATTCAGGGCCATCGGCGGCTGGTAGATGCCGTCAGGCAGAGAGGCCACGCCTTCCGCCTGGCCGGACACGCCGATGAAGCGTTCCACATGATCGTACCAGGGCGCCAGGTCGGCATAGCGAATGGGCCAATCACTGCCGTGGCCATCCTTCTTGTTGGCGCCGAAATCATAATCGCTCATGCGGTAGGATTGCCGCCCCCAGGTCAGGGAGCGCCCGCCCACCTGGTAACCGCGCCACCAATTGAACTCCGTGCCCTCCGCCACCGAATAGGGGTTGTCCCTATCGTTCACGAAGTGGTTTTGCGTGAACTCGGTGAAATGCCGGTTCTTGGACTGAACCGCGAAATCACGGGCGTAAAGTGCCGCGTCACCCTCCCCCCGGAAAGGCATTTCCCAGGGTGCCAGTGTTTCGGTCACGTAGCCGCTGCCGTGTTCGATCATGCGGCCGCGTTCGATCATCAGGACCTTCAGGCCCTTCTCGCTCAATTCCTTGGCGGCCCAGCCCCCGCTGATGCCGGAGCCGACCACGATCGCGTCAAATTCAGCGCTCATCCGAAATCCACCGCTGTCCAATCGCTAGACCAAGCCCGCGCATGGGGGCCGACCGGCACATCCGCGTCCCAATGTCCGGGTACGAGTTCGTATTGCAGCTCCCGCGAGGCGCCAGCCTCGGAGGTGTAATAGCCGGTGACGATCAGCCCTTTCAGCACCCGCCAGGGCGATGGATCGCCACCGGGTGGGCCGCCCGGCGCATAAGCCGCACCATCCAGGGCCGCCAGAGCCTGCACCTGGGCGGCGGGCGCCGCCGTCAGAAAGGCGCCGCCCGTCTTCAGGTCCAACTCGAACCTCAGCCAATCAAGCACGGTGGCGCCGTCCGGACCCGCGCCACCGGTGAAACGGGTGGCGGGAACGGGCGCGCCGGCGCCATCAAGGCCATGGGCCAGCGCCAGGGCGACGAAGGCCGGCACGCCGGCCGCCAGAGCCCCCGGCGTGTCGCTGTCCGGTATCGTCAGGTCGCAAACCCGGTCCAGCAGTGCCCGCTGCGACGGCATCAATCCCGGGGGGGCAGCGCCCGCGCCGGACCTGGCCTGGGCCCAAAGGGCGGCCGGCGTCAACGCGGCACCCGCCGCCGCCAGGACCATGAGGAACTGGCGCCGGCCGGCGCCCCGTCCATCCCTGTTACCGTGATCCATGGGCTATCCTCTCCAAGGGGGCTGTCCTCTCGAAGGGTCCGGCGGCGGCGCGTTGGGAACACCCCCGCACCGCCGCCGGCCCGGGCTCAGAATTTGGCTTCCGCCTGTATGCCCACCATACGGCGCGCGTTGGGATCGATCACCTGCCACAGCCCGCCTTTGGCGAACGCCGTGGTGGGGTAGAGCTGGGTCGGGTAGACCTTGTCGCCCAGATTGCGGCCAAACAAGCCGACAGACCAATCGTCCTCGGACTTCAGGGTCAGCCGGGCGTTGAAGATGGTCTGACCCGGCACGACGTAGACCGGGTCGGCTGACAGGTACATGGACTGCTTGGTCCGGATGGTGGCATCCGCCCCCAGAACCAGGCTGTAGGTGTCGGACAGGGTGAACTGCCGTTCGGCCGAGATGGTCATCTTGAATTTGGGCGCGTAGTTCAGCTGCTTATTGGACATGTCCGACCCGTCGGCGCCGATGAAACCCTGTGGATATTCAGCGATATTGACGATACCGGAAACGTTGACGGTCGTGTCGGCGAAGGGGTGGCCGAAGATTTCCCACTCAAAGCCCTTGGTGACGACCTTTGAGACGTTGATGTTGGAGCAGTTAAGGCCATTGGTGCTGGAAATGCACGACTGCGTCTGGAAGTCCTTCACGTCGGTGTAGAACAGGTCGGCGTCAACGTAGAGCCGCCCATCGAACAGGGTCTTCTTCACCCCCACCTCGAACCCGGTGGGCCGTTCCGCCTTGATGGGGTCCAGTGTGTGGTCGGTGGTGGTCAGCTGGTCGTTGATCTGCGGCGCCTTGTAGCCGGTGGAGACCGTGGCGTACACCATGGTATCCCGGTCGAAATCGTGCTGGATCCCCGCGCGCCAGGTCACCGCGTTGTCGTAACCGGTCGCGGCGAAGGTATCCGGCACGCCGGAATTGACGGGGTCGGCCTCCTCCTCATGAACGCGGGAATGCGTGAAGCGCAAGCCGCCGATCAGCCGGGTTTCCGGTTCCAGATACCAGGTGGCGTTGCCGAAGGCGGCATAGTCCTCGCTATCAGCGTGGATGATCTGCGAGCCGTCGGCCGCCGTCAGGTCCATTCCCACGGCCGCCGGGTGGATGATCAGCACCGACGGCTTGGAATTGGCGAAGGATGTGCGCTGGTAATAGAGGCCACCCACCCATTCCAAGTCGCGGTTGTCCGACGAGGTCAGGCGCAGTTCCTGCGATACGAGGGAATGGTTGCTCACCTGCGGGGTGGTGGTGGTGCCGGCGTAAAGCGCCACCACTGGGAAGCAATCCACGAAATTGCAGTTCTGCATGTACTGGCGCGCGACCGACGGCGTTATGCCGATGAGGTCGACAGCGGTGGTGTCGTGCAAGCGGCGCCCGGCGGTGATGGAGGTCAGCGTCATGCCGTTCAGGTCGAGGTCGAATTGCCCCGACAAGCCGCCCACCTGCGCCCGGTCATAAAGCCCCTGTCCGTTGCACTGGCTGGTGTTGGAGGCGGACGGCACGATACCGCACGCGCCCAGCGCCTGGGCGAGCGGCGAGCCGGCGGTGGCCGCCCGATAGATCAGGCCGCCCGGATCCCTGTCGTCGGTCTTGTTGTAGTCACCGATCAGGTTGAACGTCAGCTTGTCGGACAACTGTGCCAGGTAACGGGCGCGGAGGCCGTAGTTGCTCTGGTCCTCATCCTTGCCCGTGACCGTGTCTTTGGTCAGGCCGGAATTGTCATAGAAGTGCGCGGCCAGGCGCAGCGCCGAATTGCTGGTGACCGGCACGTTCAGGGCGGCGCGCACGACATCGCGTGAATATCCCGAGCCCAGGCCGGTGAAGCCGAATTCCGTGGTCACGTAGCCCGACGTCTCGCCCAGGACGGGAGCCTTGGTGGTGATGTTGACCAAGCCGGCCGACACCGAACTGCCGAACAGTGTGCCCTGCGGGCCCTTCAGGACCTCCACCCGCTCCGTATCGAAAATATCCGAGACCGGCACGTTGCCCAGCACCACGCCGTCCAGCACGATGCTGACGGAGCTGGCGGCCGTGGCGTTGCCCACCTGGTTGGTGCCGATGCCACGGACGAAGCCGCCGCCGCCAGGGGCGGCCGTGGGCGCCGTGAATTCCAGCGAAGCGCTGGCCTGTGACAGGTCCTGTACCGACTGCACACCCCGCCGGGCGAGTTGGTCGGCACCGATCACCGTCACGGAAATCGGCACCTGCTGCACACTTTCGCTGCGCTTCTGGGCCGTGACCACGATTTCCATGAGGGAAGGGTCGGCGGCATTGGAGCCCGCCGACGTGGGCGCGGTCTGCGGCGCGGTCTGGGCCATCGCGGCCCCGGTTGTCAGGAACAGCGCCGTCGAGGCGCGCAGCAGCAATTTGACCGATGGTTTCATGGACATCCTCCCCTGAGACGTCGGGAAGGTGACCGACGGTTTACCGGCCCATCCATTCCTCCCCGCATTTGTTGGGCATAATTAGAACCCGTATTATTGTTCTTGTCCAGGGCCAATCCACCGACGCCTGGCACCGGGCCGCTCACCGGCGGACACGGCGCCACTCCGTCGGCATAAGGGGGGAAAAGCCCCCGGAAAGTTTGCGATTAGTCCCTCGCCGTCCGCTCAAAGCGCCGCAGGCTTTTCGCCGCGCGACACCATATCCCGCCACCCGGACCAAGGCCGAAAATCCTCCGGCCCCGATAGGCTATTAGAATCATCATTATATTATCAGATGACCGTTGGCGGGAATTTGGCCAGCCCGGTTCAGCCCGTCAGCGCGGCTTGCGGAGGGAGCGTCCCAACCTTGGGAATGGGCGAAAAGACAGCTGGATAACCCTGGAGGGAAATGCCCTCCCCCGGCGCCCCCATCAGACGGCTGGATCACGCCACGGCGCCCGTCCCGTATGCCGACCCGCCAAAGTCGGGCATGCCAAAGTTAGGCATGTATCATGCCCGCGCGATTGCAGTTCCCTCGCCGATAGCCAAAAATGGTATCAGTGCTATAATTTTGAGCCGCCACGAGCCGTCTATATATTTGGGAAAGCAGAGATTATGAGTGAACGAAAAGCGGTTAAGCCCGGCCCGCAACGGGAGCCTGTGCAAAGTCGCAGCAAGGCCTCGTACGAACGGATGCTCGTGGCCGCGCAAGAGCTGTTGAAAATTCATGGCAACGATGAGTTCACCCTCACCGATGTCAGCCGCGTCGGCAAGGTTTCGGTCGGCTCCATCTATTGCCGTTTCGACAGCAAGGACGATTTGATACGCGCGGTGCAGGAGCGTGTTCAAACAAACATCCAGCATGAGCAACAGCAACTGATCGCCCGCGTGGCATTGGAGACGGGCAATCTGCATGACCTGGTCGCGGCGCTGACGGCGGGCATGGCGGAGCATCTGCGTCATCACGCGGACATTCTCAGGGCCATGATGCTGCGCGCCAACCATGACCCGGTGGTGGCCCGGTTGGGCAAGATGTCCCATCAGGCGGCCATCGCCGACATCAAGCTCGCGATTTTAAGATACCGCGATGATATCGCGCACCCTGATCCGGAGCGCGCCGTGCAGGCGGGGTTCAACATCATGTACGCGGCCGTGGCCCGTGTATTGGGGCTGGGCTCGGTGCGGGAAGAGGGGGACATGTGGGAATGGGAACAACTGAAACGCGATCTCACGCATTCCTTCGCGGCCTATCTCATGACCAAGCCTCATGTCGCCACGGTCGGGTCTCGCGAGAGCGGTCGGCCCGACTCCGTGGCCCCTTCCGAACCGCAGGGCGGCCTCCCGCGCGGAACCGAAGCCGCCGGGCTTGAGGATGGCGCCGACCAGGCCAAGCAAGCCGATGCGAACACCGCCACGCCCCCGCCCCAACGACGGCCGCGGGGCAGGCCCAGCACCAAGGCGAAGGCGGGTTAACAACCAGCCGCCCGCTCGACGACCAGCCGTAACGGCAGATCCAGGCTGTTCCACCCCAGCAGCACGTCGTGCCGGCCCGGTGTCGTCCGCCAACCGCCGGCCGATGTGTCCCAATGGGCGAAAGCGCGCGACGGCAACGTAAGGAGGACGGGCGCCTCCTCACCCGCCGGCACGACGATGCTGACGAAGCCGCGCAAGTGGCGGATGCCGTCCGGCCCCGCGACGTAGGCCTGGAGAACCGCCTTGCCCGGACGCGGGCCGATATTGCGCACCTGGGCCGACACCAGGACGGCGCCGTCCGCCGCCGGGAACAGCGATGGGTCGGATACAGTGAACCGGGTATAGCCGAAACCGGCGCCGAAGGCATGCAGGGGTGCGGCGCCGGCGGCCTGCATGCCCTTGTAGCCAATGAGATGCCTCTCCCGATAGGGTACATCGCCCGAGGCCATCGGCTTCAGGCTGAAGGCGGGGTAATCACCGTCCTGGCGGGCGATGCTCAAGGGCAAGCGGCCGCCCGGCTCCCGGTCCCCAGCCAACACCTGGGCCAAGGCGGGTCCATACTGTTCACCGGAATACCAGGTGATCATCAAGCCCTTCACCTTTTCCTGCCATGACAGGTCGAAGGCGTGGGCCACATTGCAGATGGCCACGATATTGGGGTTCACCCCATGCAGGCGATGGAGCAGATCAACCTGCGCGGCCGGCAGGGACGTACCGGGACGGTCCTTGCTTTCCACACCTGCGTCCGCCGTCTCCCCCACCATCAGCAGAACAACATCGGCCTCCGCCGCGGCGGCCAGGGCGCGTTCCAGCATCTCCGCCGGCAAGTCCGGACCCGCCATGCCATACCAGAGGCCTTGAGCGCGGGCCGGGGTGTAGGCCAATTCGAAGGACAGCAGCACGGGTATGCCGGCGGCCAGGTCCAGCACCACCGACTGGCTGTCGCCGCCCTTGAGCATGCCCATGAGGTCGGACGGGGCCACCGGGCCCCCGCCGCTGTACACCTCATGGCCCCCCACCGTCAGGCGCAGCGTGCCCGTGCCACCGATGTGGACGCGGTGCGCGCCCCCCCGCTCCGGCACATACCAACCGCTGGCCCGGATGCGCCCGGCCTGTTTCAGGTGGTCCGTCCCCGGCAGGCCAACGAACCATGTCAGCGAATTGGTGTCGCGGGTTTCCGCGAACACGGGCTCGCCCTCGCCGTCGCCGACAAAGAACTCCACGGTCATGCCACGGGACGCCCCATCGCCCAGGTCACGGGCGGGCGTGACACTCAGGGGTGGCAGGCGATATTCCGGCGCCACGCCCTGCTCATACACCACCTGGATGGTGTCACCGAAGCGCTCGCGGATGGCTTGCAGCGGCGCGATGAAGTCCGGACGCACCGCGATCTTGGCGAACGTACCTCCCTGCAGACAAGGGCTGGCCGCGTTGGGACCAATGATCGCCACCCGGCGCACGGTGGCCGGTGCCAGCGGCAGCAGGCCGCCCTCGTTCTTCAGCAGCACGAAGCCAGCGGCGGCGGCCTCGATCAGCACAGCGTCCGGGTCGGCCACGGCCGTGCCGATCGGCAGCCCGTCGATGGTCCGCACGGCCCCGGCCACGCGTCCCGCCGCATCGGCCAGCCGCTCTGCCGACACCGTGCCCGCCGCCACGGCGGCGGCGAACTTCGTCCCCAGCACCCGATCCGGGCCCGGCATGTCCAGATCCAAGCCCGCCAGGGCGGAGCGCAATGTGTCGCGACCCCCGAACCAGTCGGATACGATGAAGCCGGGGTAACGCCAGTCGCCCTTGACGATCTCGGTCAGCAGTTGGCGATGTTCCACGCAATAATGGCCGTTCAGGCGGTTGTAGGCCGCCAGGATGCCGACGCAGCCCGCCGTCGCCGCCATCTCGAACGGCAACAGGTAGACCTCGCGCAGCGCGCGATCATCGACCACGGCGTTCATGCTGTCCCGATCGGTCTCGCTGTCGTTGCACACCAGGTGCTTGGCGACGGACCCCACCCCTTGGCTTTGCAGGCCGCCGATCCAGGCGGACCCCAGGACGCCGGCGAGATAGGGATCCTCGCCGAACAGCTCGAACGCGCGGCCACAGAGGGGACTGCGTTGCAGGTTCAGGTTGGGCGCCAGGACGGCGTCGACGCCCAGGCGCCGCGCCTCGCCGCCGACAATGGCGCCAACGCGGGCCACCAGGTCGGCATCGAAACTGGCACCAAGGGCGGTGCCGCATGGGGTGAGAACGGCGACGTCCCGCTCGTCCACCCGGCCCGACGCGATACCCATGGGGCCATCCGCCATCTTGATGGAGCGGATGCCGGGCAGCTCGGCCGTCGACCACATGTCACGACCACTCGTCAACGGGGCGATGGCAAAGGGATCGTCGGGCAAATCGACAGACATTCGGAAATTCCCCTTACGGCGCTGGCGGTCAGAGGTCGGCCAGCAGCATGATTTGTTGGGCCTGAACCTGGACCTGTTCCAGGATGCCCGCGTCGACCAGGTGACCCTCGGCATCGAAGGGCTTCTGCGCCACGGTGTTCACGGCGATGCCCAGCGGGGTGGGCCATCCCCGCATCGCGTGGACGATGCCGCGCAAGGCGGTGAGCGTCACGCCACCCGCCTGCCAGCCCGCCGCCGTGACCGCCAAACCGACCGGCAACCCATCGAAATAGACGCGGTCGTCGTCGCGCAAATCCTCCAGCAGGTCGATGGCGTTCTTCACCAAGCCGGAGACACCGCCATGATAGCCGGGCGACCCGATGACCAAGCCGTTCGCGGCGCGCACCGCGTCCACGAATTCGCGCTGCTCCACCGTACGCTGGCGGTTTTCGGGCGCGAAATGCGGCAGGGCCGCCAGGTCGGCGCCGCCGAACAGCCGGGTTTCGGCGCCGAGTGCCCTGGCGGCCGACAGTACGGCCGCCACCATGCGCTCCCCCGATGAACCCGGACGGGTGGTGCCGCCGAAGCCGACGATCAGCGGCCGGCTCATCGCCCTCCCTCCCTGAGGGCCGGGATGACCTTCCGGGCCATGAGGTCCAGCGTCTGATTGGCATAGGCCATACGCCGTTCCGTCAGGGGGCCGGTCAGCATGCCGCAGAGGATGTTGCCGATGCCCAGTTCCTGGTAGGGCCGCAGGTGCTCGATCACCGTCTCGGGGCTGCCGTAAAGGCACCAAGTGCCGATCCAGTCGTCCGTCAGGGCGTTGGGGGTCCGGTCCGTCTTCTTGTTGGCCTCCGTCGCCTCGGCCTTGGCGTTGAAGGCCGCCTCGCGGTCAACGGCCTCCTGGTAGACGGTCAGGATTTCCTCCAGTTCCCGGCGGGCTTGCGCCTCGGTTTCCGCCACATGCACACACTGATAGGTGTGCGTCGTCCAGGACAGGGCGTCGGCGACCACCTCGGGCGCATGGCCGGCCGCCATCAGCATGTCGCGATACGCGGTGAAAAATTTCCGGACATGGACCATGGGCTCCGTCCCGCCGATCCGGGGCGGGGTGAAGGCCGGAATGAAGGCGGGCCAGCCATGATCCGCCGCGCGCCGCGCGCTGCTTTCCTTCATGGCCACCGGCATCAACTTGGCGTGGCCCGCGCTGTAGGCCACCGGCGCGATGCGCTGAACCACCTCGCCCTTGTAGTGGCCGTTGTCAAAGGCAACCGGCGCGTCGTGCGGGGCCTTGGCCCATAGCTTTTCAGCGATGGCCAGGTTCTCCTCCGCCAGGCGCGAGGCCTCTTTGTAATTCACGCCGAAGCCGATCATCTCTTCCGGCGTCGTGCCGCTGCCCACACCGACCAGGACCCGGCCCTGGGTCAGTTGATCCAGGATGTTGATGCGTTCGACGAACCGCACGGGATGGTGCAGTGGCACCGTGGTGACGGAGAAGCCGAAATGCACCCGCTTCAGACGCGCCGCCAGGTAAGCCGCGAACATGAACGGATCGGACGCCATGGGCATGTAGCCCGTGAAATGGTGGTCTGGCAGGAAAACGGCGTCGAAACCAGCCGCTTCCGCCCGTTCGGCATGGTCGATCATGCCCATCATCACGGCGCGGTCTTGCTCCGGCCCCATGGAGCGAGCGTTCAGAAAGGTTGAGAAGCGCACTGTTTCCTCCGTTAGGTCGCCCTGTTCCGGCCCCGGCCCGTTCTGTGGCGGTCCAGTCGGCCGTCACGCCGGACTCGGTATATAAATTAGAATTGGTATTCTTAATTTGTAACCAGCCGAACCGATGGGCGTCAACCGAAACCCGCGAGCAGCGCCAAAAGTCGCTTTTTTTGGGGAAAAAATTAGGTTCTTGGCCTGGCCGCCGACTCCCGCGTTGACAAAACAGTTCCCCCATCATCATTATTTTCAAAATAATTATTCTGTTACGGCGCACGACGCCGGAGGGAGGATATTCATGGCGGATCGGGCGATCGTCGCTCCGACTCAGGGCGCCCAACGCAAGGCCGGTTTGGGCAAGGCCGGTTTGGGACAGGGGATCATCCTGGTGATCAGCGGTTTCCTGCCCATCCTGGCGATCATCTCGCTGGCCCCGGCGGTACCGACCATCCTGGACCATTTCCATGATGTCGCTAACGCATCGCTGCTGGTGCCGGTACTGGTCTCAGCACCTGGCTTGGCCATCGCCGTGTTGGCGCCCTTCGCCGGGCTGGCTGTCGACCGGTTCGGCCGCCGGCCGCTGCTGGTCTGGTCGACACTGCTCTACGGTATCGCGGGCGCCTTGCCCTATTTCCTGGACAGCCTGTATTCCGTCATCGCATCGCGGCTGTTGCTGGGGGTGACGGAGGCGGCGATCCTGACCATCGTCAACACCCTCATCGCCGACTATTACGACCCGGCGGGCCGGCGCAAATGGCTGGTCATCCAAGGGGTGACCGGCTCAGCGATGGCCCCTGCCGTGATCGCGGCCTCCGGCCTGCTGACCGAACTGCGCTGGAACGGCGTTTTCCTCATCTACCTTATCGCCCTGCCCATTTTCGTGGGCATGTACGCCCTGATCTTCGAGCCTGAAAAATCCACCGCGGCGGACTCAGTCTCCGCCAATGGTGGCGTCCGCGCCCCCGCCTTCCCGCTGCAGGCCGTGGCGCTGTATGGCGCGGTCACCCTGCTGGCCTCCACGATCTATTACGTCTTCATCATCCAAGGCGGCCTGGTGTTCCGCGAAGTCGGGGTCGACAGCCCCAGCAGGGTGGGCACCTTGATCTCGATCGCCAGCATCGGCGTTCCCATCGGCACGCTCTTGTTCGGCTACCTCGGCAAACGGGCCACGGCGCTGCAGTTGGCGGGCATTTTCGCCTTGCTGGGCGTTGGCCTCACGGGCGTGGGGCTGGCCAGTGACTACAAAGTCATGGTGGCGCTTCTGCTGTTGCAGCAGATGGGCGCCGGCATGACGGTGCCGTCCCTGATCGCCTGGGCACAGGGCGTGCTGCCGTTCGCCCACCGCGGGCGCGGCATGGGCATCTGGGCGTCCTGCTTCTTTCTCGGCCAATTCACCAGCCCCTTCTTCGTCGCCGGCGCCAGGGCGCTGACGGACGGAACGGTGCAGGCGGCCTTCGTCACCATGGGCCTCGTGGCCCTGGCGGCCGGCACCGTGGCGCTGGCGGCCCTGCTTAAGGCCAAACCGTCCCCCGTGGACGCCACTCCCTGAGCCGCAGGCGACGGAACCATTCCACCATGAGGCCCGCGTCCCGCCGAAGCGGCGGCGCCCCCTTTCCAGCCCAGGAGTTACCCCATGTATCTCGCAGCGTGCATCGAGTGGCTGTTCGCCGCCGAGCATCAGTCCTTCCCTGATCGCATCCACGCCGCCAAAGCCGCCGGGCTGAAGGCGGTGGAATTCCACCTGTGGCGGGACAAGCCGCTGGACGACGTGCGCCGCGCCCTGGATGAGACCGGGGTTCGGTTGACCAGCATGGTGGTCGAACCACGGCGCAGCCTGGTCGACCCCGCCCAGCATGATGAATTTCTGGCGGCAGTGCGCGACAGCCTGCAGGCCGCGAAGGAGGCCGGGGCGCAGGCCCTGGTGGTGGCATCCGGCTTCACCCGGCCGGAGGTGTCGCGCCAGGAACAGCACGCGATCGCCGTCGGTGTCCTTAAACGGGCAGCCGCGTTGGCCGAACAAGCCGGCATCCCGCTGGTGCTGGAACCGCTCAACACCCGCGTCGAACATCCAGGCATGTTCCTCGACAGCACGGCCGAAGGACTGGACATGGTGGAGGAGGTTGGCAGCCCCAATCTGCGCCTGCTCTACGACATGTACCATTCCACCGTCATGGGGGAAGATCCGGCCCAGGTTTTGGCCGGACGTTTCCACCTGGTGGGGCATGTCCAGGTGGCCGATGTGCCTGGCCGGCATCAGCCGGGCAGCGGCACGGTGGATTGGGCGCGCTACATCGGCATCCTGCGGGAACTGGGGTACACCGGCGCCGTGGGCCTGGAATACAAGCCCCAGGGCCCGACCTTGGAAACGCTGGCGACGGCCCGCGCCGCGCTGAGCCTGTAACCCCACAGCGGAGTCTCCGGCGATGTCCACGCGAAATGGGGGTGGCATCGCCCTCCCCACCCCTCCCCATCCATCCGCCACCGCCACCGCCACCGCCACCGGGGGGAACGCCACCGCGTCTCCGCCCGGCGGCGGTCTTCCCTGGAAAGCCAAGATCAGCTACGGCGCCGGCGATTTCGCCTTCGGCCTCTGCTGGAACATGGTCGGGGCCTTCCTGCTCTATTTCTATACCGATGTCGCGCTGCTGCCCGTGGGCGTGGTCGGCACCCTGTTCCTGTTGTCACGGCTGCTGGATGCCGGCATCGACCCCGTGGTCGGGATGCTGGTGGACCGCACACGCAGCCGTTGGGGACGGACCCGCCCCTACTTCCTCTACGGCGCGGTGCCGTTCGGCCTCCTGTCGGTGGCCGTCTTCTACGTGCCGCCCTTCGGGGACACGGGCAAGCTGGTCTGGGCCGGCGCCACCTTCATCATCCTGGGCCTGCTGTTTTCCGTCGTGAACATCCCCTATAGCGCCCTGCTGCCCATGATGACCGGCCGCCAGGAGGAACGGGTGCAGGTCGGCAGCCTGCGCTCCGCCGGCACAGCCCTGTCCGTCATCTTCGCCACCGCCGGCACCATGCCCCTGGTGACGGCGCTGGGCGGCGGGGACAAGGCCCAGGGCTTCCTGCTGACCGCCCTGCTGGCGGCCAGCGTTTCGGTGGCGCTGATCCTGAACCTATTCGCCAACTGCCGCGAAATCATCCACGACGGGGGCGAGGAGCCGCCCGCCACCTTGTCGGCCATCTCGAATATGGTTCGCAACCGAGCCTGGCTGGTGGTGTTCGCGTTCACCACCTTGAACTTCATCCGCTTCGGTGCCGTGCTGGCGGTGACGGCCTATTTCGCCCTGAACGTCCTGCATCAGCCGTGGATGATCTCCATCCTGCTGCCGGCGATCTCCGGCACGCTGCTGATCGGATCGGCGATCGCGCCGCCCTATCTGCGCCGCTTCGGCATGCGCCAGGGCAACCGCCTGGTGCTGATCCTGGCAACCGGGCTGTACCTGGTCCTACCCCTGGCGGAGGGCCAGCCCTGGCTGTTCCTGGCGATTTACATCCTGGCCTCGGTCCTTATCAGCGTGACCATGACGGCGATCTTCGCCATGGCGGCCGAGACCGTGGACTATCACCAGGCCCGCTTCGGCGTCCGGCATGAGGGCTTGCTGTCGGCGGGCATCAGCCTGTCGACCAAAATCGGCATGGCCCTGGGCGGCGCCGTCGTCGCCTATGGACTGGCATGGGTCGACTACAGTCCGGCTGCCGTCAGCGATGGCGCCGTTCACATGGTGCATGCGCTTTACTATGTGCCCGCGGTCGTGGTGCTGGTCCTACAAACCATCTGCATCAGCTTCTATCCCGCCATACCCAGGCGCCCCCAGGCCTGAGGCCGGCATAAGAAAAGGGCGCGGCGATCAGGCCGCCGCGCCCCCAGTACCGGCATGGAAAGGAAGAGTCATGCCGGGATGTCGAGTTCCTTCGCGTCCCGCGTGGTCGGCACGAAGGGCAGGTAGGAGACGCGGATACGCTCCGACAGCTGCAGACGATGCCGGCCGGGCGCCAGGCCGTTGGGGCGCCGCACGGTCACCGCCGCCTTCTCACCGAAGTTCCAGCGTTCGGTGTATTCCGTCTCCATCTCGTCGAGCGTCCAGGTGCGCCCGCGGACGGTGAAGCGGACGTCCTGGCGGGAAACCGGTTCGCCATCGATGACGACGCCGATGTCCTCCACCATGGAAAGGCCGATGCCGCGGTAATAGGGAAGGCGTGCCAGGAAAGTGAACCCCACCACCTGGTCGTCCTCGACCACATTGCCGAAGCCTTCCTCGCAGATCATGTATTTATCAAACATTGCGGCCTCTCCCCTCACGCGGCGCTGACGGCGGCCTGCGGCTCACCGATCAGCTTCTTGAACATTTCCTGCTGGCGGCGGACCTGCTCGATGGAATCAACCGGGAAGGCGTCCTGGATCCAGCGGTTGCCTTCGTATTCCGAGCAGATGTAGCCCTTGTAACCGCCCTGCTTCAGCACGCGGATGATCTCGTCATACGGGATGGACGGTTCCACCAAATCTTCCGTCATTTCATAGAACTTGGCATGGACGTTCCAGATGCGGTCCATATGGTCCAGCATGCGCTTGGGCTCGAACGCGGCGTTGTGGCGCAGGGCGGTGGCCATGCCGATGGCGGGGCCGACGCCGCCCATCTTCTCCACCTCCAGGATCACATACTCGCTCAAGACCCGATCCTCGTAGGCCTTGCAGATATAGTCGGCGATGTGTTGGGGCACGCCGTCGCGCATGAACTTTTCCTTCCACACGGGCGGGAAGGCGAACAGGAACATGCCCATGTCCGGCAGGAAGCCCAGATAGTCGGAGCCCGACTTCTCGAACGCCTCGGCATGGCGGATGATCCACGGATGATCAAAATGCAGGGGCGCGTGCACCTCGATCAGGAGGCGGACGTTGCGGCTTTCCGCGTAATCGGCGCAGGCCACCAACACATTGGGTTCGATGGATACCAGGGCGCGGGTGTAGGGGCAGCCCAGCCGGGCCGCATGGTCGATGTCGACCTTGCAGGAGGCCACCTGCTCCTCGAACGGCATCGGCCTGTCCTTGTACTTCTTATAGTCCAGCATGAAGTCGTGGCAGACCGGCGTCGTGCCGTACTTGGCCATCAGCGCGTGCCAATTGTCGTAGACGGAAGGAGCCAGGGGGTTGGGATAGCCGGGAAACGTCTGCTCGCTGATGAGTTCGATGCCCTTGGCGCCCATCTCGGCGGAGACCTTGATCAGGTCCTCCAGCGACTTCTGCCGCAGGAAATATTCTTCCTGGTAACTATAGAGGCTGACGCCCCGCTTGATGTCGTACGTCGACATGGAAGCTGTCCTTGGTCAGATGCGGCCCCGCCGGGAGCCGGTTTGGACGGCGGTCTCAGGCTAGAGCCCGATCTCTTGGATATCCGGATGGCGAACCCGCACCTCCCCCGCGCGGGCTTTCCCATGATGGCGGCCTCGCCAAGCCGGTGCGCCGAGCCGGCGCTATGATGGCGATATTTCAGTACCAATATTATTATTCTTATTTCCAAAAAACAATCACCCAGAACACGATGCTTCCGCCAACCCTGCCCCCAACCCTGATGGCGGCCGGCCGGTCATCACCGGTCACAGCCCAAGCAGCCGACGGTTCAGCGCCGTGTCGCTCCCGGCATCGGCGAAATCGTCAAACGCCCGATCGGTCACACGGATGATATGGTCCTGAATGAATCGGGCCCCCTCGCGGGCGCCATCCTCAGGATGCTTCAGGGCGCATTCCCATTCCAGCACGGCCCAGTTGGGATAGTCGTAGGCCGCCATCTTGGAGAAGACGGCTTTGAAATCCACCTGGCCATCCCCCAGGGAGCGGAACCGTCCAGGCCGGTCGATCCAGCCTTGGTAACCGCCATAAACGCCTGACCGGCCATTGGGCCGGAACTCCGCATCCTTCACATGGAAGGCGCGGATGCGCTCATGATAGATGTCGATGAAGGCCAGATAATCCAGCTGCTGCAGCACGAAGTGGCTGGGGTCGAACAGGATGTTGGCGCGGCGGTGTTGGCCAACGGCCTCCAGAAAACGTTCGAAGGTGGCGCCATCGTGCAGATCCTCACCCGGATGCAGTTCGAAGCAGACATCGACGCCAGCGTCGTCGAACGCGTCCAGAATGGGCCGCCAGCGCCGGGCCAGCTCGGCGAATGCCTCCTCCACCAGGCCCGACGGCCGCTGCGGCCAGGGATAGATGTATGGCCAGGCGAGCGCGCCGGAGAAGGTGGCGTGCCCCGTGAGCCCCAGGTTGGCGCTGGCGCGGGCGGCCAGCCGCATCTGCTCCACCGCCCAGGCCTGCCGCGCCGCCGGATCGCCCCGCACGGATGGGTCGGCGAACCCGTCGAACTGCGCGTCATAGGCGGGATGGACGGCGACCAGTTGCCCCTGCAGGTGCGTGGACAGTTCGGTCACGGCCAAGCCGTGGGCGGCAAGCGTGCCGGTGACCTCCTGCGCGTAGTCGCGGCTTTCCGCCGCCAGGCGCAGATTGAAAAGGCGGGCGTCCCAGCTGGGTATCTGCACGCCCTTGAAGCCCAGGTCCGCGGCCCAGGCGGCAATGCCGCCCAGGCTGTTGAAGGGGGCCGCGTCACCGGCGAATTGCGCCAGGAAGATGCCCGGCCCCTTGATCGTGCGCATGGGTTTTCCTTCCCTTTCAAATTGGCCCCGTCAGATTGGGCCGTCACACGGCCAGTTGCACCCAGCCGCCACCGGCGGCGCTGTTCGCCACGGCCGTTTCGATGAAGGCCATGCCCCGCAAGCCGGCGTCCACGCCCGGCAACGCGCCGTCGGGGGGCAATCGGCCCGCATGGATGGCGGCGGCGAAGTCGCGATACAGGGTGGCGAAGGCCTCGATATAGCCCTCGGGATGGCCAATGGGCAGGCGGGTGGCGGCACGCGCCTCCGCCCCCACGGCCCCGCCGCCGGCGTGCAGCACCTCGGTCCTGCCATCCAGACCATTGATGGTCAGGGTGTTGGGTGTTTCCTGCGACCAATCGAGCCCGGCTTCGGTGCCGAAGACCCGCAGCCGCAAGCCGTTCCGGTCGCCCGCGGCGATCTGGGAGGCATGAAGCACCCCCGGCACACCAGCGGGCGTGCCGTCATCGAAGCGCAGCAGGATGTTGCAGTCATCGTCCAGCCGCCGGCCCGGGACCAGGGTGGAAAGGTCGGCGCACAAGCGGGTAACCGGCGTGCCGGTGACGAATTCCGCCAGGTTGAACGCGTGGACCCCGATGTCGCCGATACAGCCACCGGCGCCGGAGCGGGCGGGATCGGTACGCCAGCCGGCCTGCTTCAGGCCCGTGGTCTCCAGCGGGGTGGATAGCCAGCCCTGGCTGTATTCCACCACCACCTTGCGTAGACGGCCAATGCGCCCCGCCGCCACCAGCGCCCTGGCCTCCCGAACCAGCGGATAGCCGGTATAGGTGTGGGTCAAGGTATAGAGGCCAGGGGCGATGGCGGCAACGTCCGCCAGATCGCGCATCTCCGCCAGGGAGAGGGCGGCGGGCTTGTCGCACATGACATGCAGGCCCGCCCGCAGGGCGTGGGTGCTGGCCGGCACATGGACATGGTTGGGGGTGACAATGGCCACCGCGTCGATACCGTCGGCCCGCTCCCGCTCGGCGGCGATCATGGCCGGGTAGCTGGGATAGGCCCGGGCGGGATCGACACCATAGCTGGCACCCCCCTGGCGCGATCGCTCGGGGTCGCTGCTGAACGCGCCGGCGACCAGGCGGAACCGGCCATCCAACTCCGCCGCCATGCGATGAACGGGCCCGATGAAACTGCCAGGGCCACCACCGATGAGGCCCAGGCGCAGAACGGGACTTGGCATCCCTTCCTCCCTGAAGGTCATGTTTTGTGGAAAATCCGCAGGTCCTTGGGCAGGCGCGTGACCAGCGCCCCCACAACCAGCAGCAAGCCCGCCACCACGGGCAGGGTCGTCAGGAAGCTTTGGCGCGCGTGAACGGACTCAAGATCGGGGGCCAAGGCGAAGTAGAGGCTGCCGATCAGCGCGGCACCGATCGCGGCACCCAGCTGCTGAACGGCCTTCATGGTGCCTGATGCCGCACCGGCGTGCCCCACGTCGACATCCGACAAGGTCACGGGGCCCAGGGGGCCACCCGTCAGGCCCATGCCCGTCCCAGTAATCAACAGGGCGGCCCCCACCGCGACCAAGGACGCCTGCGCGGCGATCAAGGCGAACAACGCCACCAGGCCGGCAAGCATGGTCACAACACCAATGCCGATGAGGCGCAAGCCGATACGCGGCAGCGCCCGCCGGGCAACGACGCCGATCGCCACCGAGGCGCCCACAGCGTAGGGCACATGCACCAGGGCCGTCTCAAGGGCTGAACAACCCAGGCCGTATTGCAATGTCAAGGTGAGGATGAACAACAGCCCCGCCGTCACCGCCTGGAAACAGAGGGAGATGCAGACCCCAATGGTGAAGCCTCGGTTGGCAAAAAGCTGGGGGTCCACCAGGGCGGTGCCGGTCAACGACCGCCGTCGAACATGGCGCAGGAACAGTAAACCCAGAATGGGGGCCGCGGCCAACGACGCCAGGCACCACCAGGGCCAGCCGGCCTCCCTCCCCTGCATCAACGGCAGGATGACGGCCAGCAAGGTCGCCGCGACCAGCACGGTGCCCGGCACATCCACGCCGCTGGCCCGGGATGACCGGCCAGAGGGCAGGACGCGCCAGGCGCCGACCAGGCCGGCCACGCCCAACGGGCCATTGATCAGGAAGATGGGCCGCCAGCCCAGCCCGAACAGGTCAGCCTCGATCAGCAGGCCGCCCAGGATGGGCCCGAGAACGGCCGCCAGCCCACCCAGCACGCCGAAAATGGCCAGGGCGCCGATGCGCTCCGCCGGAGGGTACATCACCTGGATCAGCGACATCACCTGGGGCAGCATCAAGGCGGCCGCAGCCCCCTGCGCCAGCCGCGACAGCACCAGCATGGCCGGACTGACCGCCGCGCCACACAGCAGCGACGTCGCCGTGAAGCCCGCGACGCCCACCATGAACAGGCGGCGGTAGCCGTGGGTATCCCCCAGCCGGCCGCCCGTTATCAGCAGCACGGCGAACGCGACGGCGTAGCCAGCCACCATCCATTGCATCGCCGCTGCGCCGGCCCCCAGATCACGCTGGATGGAGGGCAAGGCGACATTGACGATGGTGAGGTCGATCAGATCCATCATGAACGCGCCGGCGACGATGACCAGGGCCGATTTCCGGTGCCCGGAGGACATCGCGGCGGCCTGATCGACAGCGGATATCGCCACGGGCCGAGAGCCCGCTGGAGCCTCGCCGATCATTTGGCCCCCACGCTGAACTCCGCCCATTCCTCCACGATCTTGCCGCAGCGCAGCCGATCATGCTGAGTGATGACGGCGCCCGCCTCCCCGGCCTTGAGCTGGCCACGGAAATGGACCACCCCGACATCACCGTCCATGGCCACCGTCTCGATAACGAAGCGGGAGCCCGGCAGGCCGGTCATCTTTTCCCATTGGGCGATGGTGCTGTCGCGGGTGGCGCCAAAAGGCGGATTGCGCTGGACCATGTCGGCGGCGGCAAAGGTCTCATAGGCGCCGCGGGCATCCTTGTGAACCAGCAACCGATCCGCGAAGGCCCGGAACAGCGTGGCCGATTCCTGCGGCTTTGACACTTCGCCACGGGGACACTCATTCCCCTCCGCCGCATGCCCGACCGCTGCGCTTAAAGTTCCCGCCACACAGAACGCGGCAGCCCAGTACCCACGCATATCGCCCCTCCCGCTTCTTGCCACGATCACGCTTTTTGCTGCGATGACGCGCGGCCGTTTCCGGTTAGCCATAACATGAATTTATATTCTTATTCTATATGGTATTCACATGATGCACCGGCTGGCGCAATTCTCTCCAAGCCAGCACCCCCACCGCTCTTCATGGGTGATCGGCGGACTTTTCGCCAACTGCCACATGATTCAGGAGGGACGGGACTGCCAGCCTCAATGGCTTCCGTCAGAAACCCGCGGTGACGGAGCCTGTGCCATATTAAGAATATGAATATTTATTCTTATATATTGCAACAAGGATCGCCGTCTTGTAGACCATCATCCTATAAAAATAGGGAGGCGCTATTCATGCAGGCTTTCAAGATAATGGCGGGCAAGATGTTGGCGGGCGCCGTCATCGCACTGCTGCTGCCGGCGGCCGCGCCGGCCCAGCCGACCGTCCAGCTCAACTCCGGTGGAATCCGCGGGGCGGAAAAAGGCATGGTCGACGAATTCCTGGGCATTCCCTACGCCCAGGCTCCGGTGGGTGCCTTGCGTTGGCACGATCCCCTGCCGGCCAAAGCTTGGCAGGGTGTCCGCGACGCCACCAACGCGCCGCCGGCCTGCTACCAAGGCCCGCCGGGCAAGTTTGGCCCTTTCACGTCGGAGTTCCTGATCCAAGGCCCGGTGTCGGAGGATTGCCTCTACCTGAACGTCTGGAAGCCTCACCGGGCCGACGGCAAACTGCCGGTGCTCGTCTACATTCACGGCGGCGGGTTCGGCAGTGGGTCCGGCACCATCCCGATTTATGAAGGCGGCGGCCTGGCGTCCAGGGGTGCGGTGGTCGTCACCATAAACTATCGGCTTGGGGTGTTCGGCTTCCTGGCCCACCCCGATCTGACCAAGGAATCAGCCCTGCGTAGTTCAGGCAACTACAGCCTGCTCGATATGATCGAGGCGCTTAAATGGGTCCGCGCCAACATCGCCCAATTCGGTGGCGACCCTGCCAACGTGACCATCGCCGGCCAGTCCGCGGGTTCGGCCGCGGTCAATGACCTGATCATGTCGCCGCTTGCCGAAGGCCTGTTTCAACGCGCGGTGGCGCAGAGTGGCTCAGGCATGGGCATCCACATGCCGTCACTGGCCGAAGCGGAAGCGACGGGCGTCAAGTTCGCGGAGAAGATGGGCGCCAAGTCGCTGGCCGAGTTGCGCGCCGTACCGGCCGACGCGCTGCAGCAGGCCGCCAACGTTCCGCCACCGACACCTGGCGCCAAGCCGGCGAGGCCGACCATCGTGTTCACCCCGAACCTGGACGCCATCATCGTCGCCGGGGACCCTGAAGATCCGACGGCGCCCGTGGCGAGCAAGGTGCCACTCCTGACCGGCTTCAATGCCGACGAGGGCACCCTGTTCGGCAACAGCGACCTGACGGCTGCCGACTTCGCCGCCCTGGTTCACGAGCGCTATGGCCAGTCCGCCGACCGCTTGTTGGCGGTGTACCCCCATGCCACCGATGCCGAGGCGCGCGCCTCATACAAGATATTGGCGCAAGACCGTTATATGGCCGGCCTGGTCTTGTGGGCCCAGACGCGGGCCGCCGCCAGCGGGCAGAGCGTCTACGTCTACCTTTATGATCATCCGTATCCAGCCAGCAGCGATGGGCAGAATTTCGGCGCTTTCCATACCGCCGAGGTGCCTTATGTGATGGGCGCCCTGGACAAGGGCGGCCGTATTTTCACCGATCGGGACCGCGCCGTTTCGGGCACGCTCCAAGCCCATTGGCTGGCCTTCATGAAGAAGGGTGATCCCACCCTACCCGGTAACGCCTGGTCCCGGGCGGTCGCCGGCGCCCCCCTGGTGATGGGCCTGGGCGATACCACCGGCCCGCGCCTGGGTGTCTCCAGCGAGGCGCGGTTCGAGGCGTTCAAAGACTACGTTTCCTCCGGAGGCAAGCTTTCGCTTTTCTAGAGTCGTTCTGACTCAATTGGAATCGTTAGGGTGCGATCCGTTCAGATGGACGCTTCTGAACCGTGAATAGCATCACCACCGCCAGGATCCGGAAGCGACACCCATCACCCAGCGTGCATTCACGACGTCCAGCGACCCGCGCTGGTTCGGCCCCTGCGGCCGCGCTTGCGAACCCAATCGTTCCCGCACCGCCCCATCGTCAGGGCGGCGGGAACGGTAGCGCACGGAAAGGCGGCGGCGGAAGCGCTGGCCGTGGACATCTGCCAGCGGGCTGACCTGGGCCAGGGCCGCGAGTGCGGTTTCGCGCCCCTGCGCCATCCGCATTATGATTTCAACGATGACATCATGGCGACCGGGGTAAGGTTGCATGTGGCATTGGCGGAACGCCAGTTGTCCGCGTGATCCGCCCGGGAGTACGGGACCCATGGCCCTTCATCGATCCATCGCCTGGCCGGGAGCGCCGCTGGCGCTTGCCTCGGCCGCGCTTTTCGGCGCCAGCACGCCGCTGGCCAAGCTGCTGCTGGGACATGCCGACCCTTGGCTGCTGGCGGGCCTGCTGTATCTGGGCTCCGGCCTGGGGCTGGGCATCGTGCACCTGGGGCGGCGCTTCCTGCGCATCGAGGCGCCGGAGGCCCCCTTGCGCCGGAGCGACCTGCCCTGGCTGGCCGCCGTCGTCCTGGTGGGCGGCGTGGTCGGCCCGGTTTTGCTGATGGTCGGCCTGACGCTCACCCCCGCCTCCAGCGCCGCCTTGCTGCTGAACCTGGAAGGCCTGGCCACCCTGGGCATCGCCTGGCTGGCGTTCCGTGAGAATGTCGACCGCCGCCTGATGCTGGGCGCCTTCGCCATCCTGGCGGGGGCCTTGCTATTGTCCTGGCGGGGTGGCCCCGAAGGCATCGGCTGGGGCGCCTTGGCCATTGCGGGGGCCTGCCTGGCCTGGGGCATCGACAATAACCTGACCCGCAAGCTCAGCGCCGCCGATCCCGTGCAGATCGCCATGACCAAGGGGCTGGTGGCCGGTTCCGTCAACCTGGCCCTGGCCTTGTCCCAGGGGGCCGCCCCGCCGTCCCTGGCCATCGCGGCGGGGGCGTCCGTGGTGGGCTTCTTCGGCTACGGCCTCAGCCTGGTCCTGTTCGTCTTGGGCTTGCGCCACCTGGGCACGGCGCGGACGGGCGCCTATTTCTCCATGGCACCCTTCATCGGCGCAATCCTGGCCATCATCCTGTTCAGCGAGCCGTTGACCTATCGCCTGCTGGCGGCGGCGGTGCTGATGGGCGTCGGGCTCTACCCGCATTTGGCCGAACAACATGAGCATGAGCATGCGCATGAGGAGATGGAGAATGAACACGTCCACGTGCACGACGCCCATCACCTGCACGACCATGAGCCAGGGGTTCCCGTGGAAGAGCCCCACGCCCACGTCCATCGCCATGCGCCCCTGGTGCACCGGCATCCGCACTATCCGGATCTGCACCATCGGCACAGGCATGAGCAGTCCTGAAGCGGGAACCACTTTTCCACCGCTGGCCAACTTTCCGACGGACCGCCCAGGGCATGGCGGCGTCAGGCGGGCGCGCCGATCACGGCGGCGGACGGCACCGGAGCGGTAGTCGTATCGAACATCACCGTCCCCAAGAGTGCCGCAAGTTGCCGGTCGACGACATGCTCCTCACCCACCTTGACGGTTGAAAAGACGTACCGGTCGGGCCGAACGATCAGGATATGGTCGCGCTCGCCCCCCATCGCGGCCTCCAGGATGCCAGCGGAGTCAATGATCCTTTCCACGCCCTCAGGCGGCTGCGGGGCCTCGGCGGCAGCTCTCGACACCGCCACCACCTTGGGACGCAGGCGGGCGATGGCCGGCAGGCGGGCGGCGCGGGCCAGGGCCTCCATATCGTCGGTCAGGCCGATCAGGGCGAAGCCATCGCCCAGCACATGATCCAGCAGGACGCCATCCCGCAGCGCCGTCCGGACGGCAGGCTGGGGCAATAGCCGGCCCACCATCGTGGCGCGCGCGCCACGGCCATCCGCGATGACGAAGCCGTTTTCAAAGCGGGGCTTGGGCTTGTACTTCATCTGGGCGAAATAGTCGCGCGCCCGCGGCCAGAGGCCCAGAATCCGGAACGCCGTCTGTGTCAGGACGCCGATGGCGCGGTTGCGCGGCCCCATGATGCGCCCCATCCGCAAGGCCAAATCAATCATGTCGCGCACATGCTCGCGCCGCTCCGGCTCATAACTGTCCAGCAGGTGGCGCGGCATGGACCCACCTGTCACCCAGGCCAGCTTCCAGGCCAGGTTATGGGCGTCGCGGATGCCGCTGTTCATCCCCTGCCCGGCAAACGGCGGCGTCAGATGGCAGGCGTCGCCGGCCAAGTACACCCGGCCGGCGGACCAGCGTGGCGCCAGGCGGGCGTGGAAGGTGTAGACCGTCTTGCGGCAGATTCGGCTGTCCGGATGGGCGCCATGGCTGGCCAGCAGGGCGTCGACGGTGTCCTGGGCCACCATCGCCTCCGGGCTTTCGCCCGGCAAAAGCTTGAATTCGAACCGGCGGGTGCCGTTCGGTCCCGGCAGGGCGATGCACGGCCGGCGGGTGTCGCAAAAGACCAGGGTTTCCCGGCTGGGCGTCGGTGAATTCTCCAGGTCGACGATCAGCCATTTCTCCTGGAAGGTTTCACCGTCCAGGCCAAGACCCAGGGCGGTGCGGATGGAACTGCGGGCCCCATCCGCCGCCACCAGATAGTCCGCGCGGATCCAGCGGCGCTCGCCATCCGCGTTCCTCAGTTCCACGGTCACTTGGCGGTCGTCCTGGACAAAGCCGTCCTGCGCCCAGCCGAACAGCGTGTCCACCGTGGGGACGGTCTCCAGCGCATCCCGCAATTGCGCCTCGAACGTGGGTTGGCGAAAGGCGTTGCGGCGGGGATAGCCATAGGGCTGCTCGCTCGGTTCCACCTTCAGGAACAGCCGGCCCGAAGGTGTGTAATATTCCGACCCATATCCCGCGACCACATGACTCATGACCGTCGTGATCACGCCGGCGGCCTGCATGGTCCTCAGGGATTCGTCATCGATCGAGACGGCGCGGGGCTCCTGCACCGTGGTCGGGTTGCGTTCAACCAGCAGGGCCCGGGTTCCATATCGCGCCAGCAGGTTGGCGAGGGTGAGACCCGTCGGCCCCGCGCCGACCACCACCACGGGGTAGTGGTCGGCGATGGGGCGACCGTTGCTGGAGCGGAACGGTGTGGCGATGGCGGTGTCCATGCTCATCCTTCCGCTTCCATGCGCACCTTGTTCATCAGCAGGCCGACGCCGGGGATATCGACTTCCACAACGTCGCCGTCCTTGAGCCACAGCGGCGGCTGGCGCTTGGCGCCAACGCCACCGGGCGTGCCGCTGACGATGACATCGCCCGGGGACAGGGGCGTGAAGGTGGAGATGTAGGCGATGAGCGTCGCCACAGGGAAGATCATGTCCGCCGTCGGCTGCGATTGGACCACCTGGCCGTTGACGCGGGTGGTCACCGAAAGGGCGGCGGGATCGCCCACCTCATCCGCCGTCACCAGCCAGGGACCGAAGGCGCCGGTTCCGGGGAAGTTCTTGCCCGGGGTGAATTGCTGGGTGTGCCACTGCCAGTCCCGGACCGAGGCGTCGTTGTAGCAGCCATAGCCGGCGACATGGGACAGCGCGTCCGCGACAGGGATCGACCGGCCGCCCGTGCCGATGACGACCGCCAGTTCCCCCTCGAAATCCAGCATGGTGGACACCTTGGGCAAGGTGATCGCCTGTCGATGTCCGATCTGGCTGTCGGCGAAGCGGGTGAAGATGGAGGGGTAGTCCGTCTTGGCGCGGCCGGTTTCCTGGCGGTGGGTTTCATAGTTGTGCCCCACGCAAAAGATCTTCGCCGGGTTCGGGATCACCGGCGCGAAGACGATCTCCGATAGGGAGAGCCGTTCCGCCTGGGCGGCGGCGTCCTGGGCGGCCCCATAGGCGCCGGCCGCCACCACGGCCCGCAAGTCCGGATAGTCGGCGGCAAGGACGGCGCCCACATCCGCGATCCATTCGCCCTCGACCAGGCCATAGCTGGCGCGGCCCGCCACGGTGTAACTGGCAAACTTCATTTCCTACTCCATCATCAAAGGGTTGGGCGTCAGCTGCGCAGCAGACCGTGGCCCCAGCTGTTGAGCGTGCGCTGTTCGTGCGGCCACTGGCCCACCGGCCGGTCGGGCGTCACGATTTCCAACTCGGCGGAGATTTCGACCCAATTGCCGTCCGGGTCGTGGACAAACATGAACAGGTTGTTCCCGGGGCCGTGGCGACCCGGTCCCCACTGGACACGGACATGCTGGGTGGCCATGCGGTCACACCAGTCGCGGATCATGTTCCAGTCCGTCGTCTCGTAGCAGTGGTGGTCCAACCTGTTCTCGGGCGCCTTGAACACCGCGAAACTGTGGTGCTCATGGCTGCACCGCAGGAAAGAGGTGCGGATGCCGCCCTCCCCATCCACCACGTCGTCGGACAGGGTGAAGCCCAGGACGTCGATGAAGAACTGGACGATGCGGGCCGGATCGCGGCTGGCGATCACGACATGCTGCAGCCGTGCCGGCCAATTCCCCGCCTCCGCCCCTCCGGCACCCGCCTGCCCGGCAACAGGCGATGGCTGGGCCAGTCCAAAGGTGAACCGGTTGCCGTCCGGGTCGGTGACCGTCACGGCATCGGTGAACATTGGGGTCGGACCGTCCACCGCCCCCCAGCCCGCAGCCGAGAGCCGGGCCCGCAGACGCGCCAATTCCGCCCCGTCCGGCAAGGCATAGCCGGCCGAAACCAGGGTCTTGGCCGGGCCGGGCGTGAAGATCAGCCGGCGGTCCCGCGCCGCCGCGACGATGCGGTCGCCGTGGGCTTCCAACCGGTAGCCCATGGTTCGCCGGTAGAAGTCGGCGGTGGCGGCGGGATCAGGGCACCCCAGTTCCAGGAAATGCAGGCTGGCCGCAAGGGCATCTGGCGGCCGCCCCCATCGGAGGGCGGCGGCTTGCTGGTCAGGTTCCATGGCAGAGCTCCTTAGCTGGCGGCTTTGAAGCCGGCACTAATTTCCGCCAGAATTCCTATATTGCCGGAATTTTGTTGTCAACAATCGTTATGGCCGGCTATAACAGGCTCATAAGGCGCTTGCGGGGGAACCGTCCCGCCGGCGGTAACAAAATGGAGGAGCGTCCGATGTCGATGCGTTTTCCCGACACGCCGGACTTCGTTGGTGCGCTTTACACCCCATCCCGTTTTGAGGGTCAGATCCGTGATCTGGAGGTGGAGGGGGGCATTCCACCGGCGCTGCGCGGCCGGTTCGTGCAGGTGGCGCCAGATCCGCAGTACCCGCCCATGTTGGGTGACGACATCTTCTTCAATGGCGATGGCGTGGTCACCGCGTTCCATTTCACCGATGGCCATGTCGACCTGACACGGCGCTACGTCGCCACGGACAGGCTGAAGGCCCAGCGGGCGGCCCGCCGGTCCCTGCACGGCCTGTACCGCAACGCCCATACGGACGATCCCAGCGTCGCCGGCCTCAGCCCCAGCACCGCCAACACCAACGTCATCCCCTTCAACGGCATGCTGCTGGCCTTGAAGGAGGACAGCCTGCCCTATGCCTTGGATCCGGAAACGCTGGAGACGAAAGGCGAGTGGGATTTCAAGGGCCAGATCGGCAATACGCCCTTCACCGCCCACCCAAAAATCGACCCGGAGACGGGCAACCTGCTGGCCTTCGGCTATGAGGCGCGGGGCACCGCCACAACGGATGTCGTCTATTACGAATTCACCCCCGGCGGCCGGCTGGTGCGCGAGATCTGGGTGAAGGCCCCATATGCCGGCATGATCCACGATTTCGCCGTCACGCCCAACCATGTCATCTTCCCCGTGCTGCCGGCCACGGCCGACCGCGACCGGATCCAGGCGGGGGGGCGCCATTTCGAATGGCAACCGCATCTGGCCTACCAGTTCGGCGTGATGCGCCGGGGGGGCGACGGCAGCGACATCCGCTGGTTCACCGGCCCCAACTGCTTCCAGGCCCATGTGCTGAACGCCTTTGAGGAAGAGGGTCGCCTCCACCTGGACATGCCGACCGCCGACGGCAATGTCTTCGCCTTCTTCCCCGACGCCGACGGCAACGCGCCCAGCCCGGAAACGCTGCGCTTCCAGCTGGCCCGCTGGACCTTCGACCTGACGGCCAACACCAGCGAAGCGCGGCGGACCACCCTTTATGACGCGCCCTGCGAATTTTCCCGGTGCGACGACCGCTATGCCGGCCGCCGCCACCGCCACGCCATCATGCTGGGCAGCGACATGCGGCGCTACGCCATGGATCGGCTGGGCCCGCCGCCCTGGCAATTCTTCAACCAGCTGGTCCACTTGGATGTGGAGACCGGCCACAGCCAGACTTGGTGGGCCGGTGACGCGGAATGCTTCCAGGAACCGACCTTCGCTCCCCGGGCACCGGACGCGGCGGAAGGTGACGGCTTCGTGCTGGCCCTGCTGAACCATCTGGAGAGCCAGACGACGGAACTGGTCATCCTGGAAGCGTTGAGGCTGGCGGCCGGTCCCATCGCCCGGGTCAAGCTGCCGGTGCGTCTGCGCATGAGCCTGCACGGCAACTGGGTTCCGGAAGCGCCGGCCGCCTGAGCGTTGCGGGCAACAGAACACGCCCGGCGGTGCGGCCGGGCCAAGCAAGGAAAAAGTGATGAGCGCAGCACCGACGGCCTATGACGGCTATACCGGGCAATTCATCAATGGCGCGTGGCGGGCCGGCCGATCCGGCAAGACGCGGCCCAATCACAATCCCTATGACGGCAGCGTTCTCAACGAGATCAGCCTGGCCAGCGCCGAGGATCTGGACGACGCCTACCGCGCCGCCCAGACCGCGCAGAAGGCGTGGGCCCGAACCCCGCACAGCGAGCGCAGCGCCCTGTTCCTGCGGGTCTTGTCCATCCTGGACGCCCGCAAGGACGAGATCATCGGGTGGCTGGTGCGGGAAAGCGGCAGCACGCTGTTGAAGGCCACCATCGAATGGGGCGCCGTCCGCGGCGGCGTGCTGGAGGCGGCGACCTTGCCGTCACGGGTCGAGGGCAGGATCATGCCCATCGATGTCCCGGGCAAGCAGAGCTTCGTCTACCGCGAGCCGCGGGGGGTGATCGGCGTCATCAGCCCCTGGAACTTCCCCTTCCATTTGTCGCACCGGTCCATCGCCCCGGCCCTGGCCTTGGGCAATGCCGTGGTGGTGAAGCCGGCGGAGGACACGCCCGTCACCGGCGGCCTGCTGCTGGCCAAGATATACGAGGAGGCCGGCCTGCCGCCCGGCTTGCTGAACATCGTCATCGGCGCCGTTTCCGATATCGGCGACGCCTTCACTCTGCACCCCATCCCCAAGCTGATCTCCTTCACCGGCTCCACGCGCGTGGGCAAGCGCATCGCGGAGTTGGCCGCCACCGGCAAGAACCTGAAGCACATCGGCCTGGAGCTGGGCGGCAACGCCCCCATCGTGGTGCTGGACGACGCGGACCTGGATCTGGCGGTGCGGGCGGCGGCGTTCGCGCGCTTCCTGCACAGTGGCCAGATTTGCATGAGCGGCAACCGCATCATCGTCGACGCCGGCCTGTATGACGCCTTCGTCGACCGCTTCGTGGCGCATGTGCGGGGCTTCAAGGTGGGCGACCCGGCGGACCCCGCCACGGTCATCGGCCCCCTGATGAACGCCCGCCAGCGCGACGCGGCGCTCGCCAACATCGCGGCCGCGCGGGAGGCGGGGTTCGACCAGCGTTTGGGCGGCGACGTCCAGGGCCTGCTGGTGCCGCCCCACATCTTCGCCGGCGTACCCAATGACAGTGCCTTCGCCCAGGCGGAGCAGTTCGCGCCCGTGGCCCCCATCATCAAGGCCAGGGACGAGGCTGAGGCCCTGCGCCTGGCCAACGCGACGGAGTACGGGCTGTCCAGCGCCGTCTTCACCCGTGACCTGGCCCGGGGAGTGCGCTTCGCCCGGCAGGTGGAGGCGGGCATGACCCATGTGAACGACATCTCGATCCAGGACAGCCCGTTCAACATGTTCGGCGGGGAGAAGAACAGCGGCATCGGCCGATTCAACGGCGATTGGATCGTGTCGGAACTGACCACGGACCATTGGATCACCGTGCAGGAAGCCCCGCGCCAATATCCCTTCTGATCGGGTGCGCGCCCAACGCCGTCGACGGGAAGCCCCAAGGGGCGCCCTGTCGACGGCCTTGTTCATTCCGCCTGCAAGCGTCGCGTCACATCCTCGCCCGCCAGGCGCACCGCCACCATCGTGCCCTCCAACCGTGCCGGATGATCCAGGAAGTCGGCGGCGGAGACGACCAGACCGATGCTGCCCAGCACCTCCCCCCCCGCACCGAACACCGGCGCCGATATGCCCATGAGGCCGGCGTCAAGCTCCCCCACCGTGGCCAGGACACCGGGTTTGCGGATCTGCCGGACCGTCCGCTTGAAGGCGTCCCAGCTATCCCCCAGGCCCGCCGCCGCCACGGCCGCCGGGTCGCCGTCGTAGAAGCGGCGGAGGGGGCGTGGGGCCAGGTTCGCCAGGATGATCTTGGACGCGGCACCGCGGCCCAGGGGCATGGGGCGGCCACGCTCATAACTGATGGCGAAGGTTGGGGGGCGGCGGACATACTGGTCCACGCACATGACCTTCAGGCGGTAGATCCGGCACAGCAGGCCGATGGCTTCCCCCTCAAGACCGGCGACCAGGTCCCGCAAGGTGCCGGAGGCGGCATTGGTCAGCGGGTCGAAACGCCGTGTCACCCGGTCCAATTCGATGATGGCCGGGCCGACGGAATACCGGCCGGCCTTGCTGGCCACCAACAAGCCCGCCTCGACCAGGCTTCGGAAATATTCATAGGCCGTGCTGTTGGACAGGCCCAACGCGCGGGCGGCCTCCTCCACGGTCCATTCGGGCGTCTCTATCGTGAACAGCCCCAATACCGATAACACCCGATCCGCCGTGGACACTCCGCAGCCCCTTCCGTTTCGCGTCGACGTCCAACGCATAGGGGGTGACGGTGGCGGGGCGCAAGCCTTGTCTGTCCCCGTCAGGCACGGAAAGACCGCCCGGGGAGGCTCCCGGGCGGCTTCCAGTCATCGATGTCAGCGACGGGACGGGGAACGCAACAGCCAGGGCACCGTCAACAGGGCGGCCAGGGCCAGGCCCGCGAAGACCAGGACGGCCCGGGCCAAGCCGCCTGTGGCCCCGGTGACGGCGATGACCAGGATGGGGCTCAAGAACTGGCCGGCCCAGAAGCTCGACTGCCACATTCCCGCGCCGAGCCCGCGCTGCTCGGGATTGAGGAGAGCCATGGCGGCGTTGAGGAAGGTGGGCAGCGCGACGCCACCGGCGAAGCTGGCGATGACCAGGCCCAGGCACAGGGGTGCGTAGTGGCTGGACATCCCCACCACGGCGAGGCCGATGGCGGTCAGCAGGAAGCTGATGCCACCGCCGATAAGGGGAGCGCGGCCGCGCAGCAGGAAGGCGAAGCACAGGGTGCCGGCCACCACCGCCGCGTTCGCCATGGCGGAAACCAACCCAACGGTGGAGGGCGCCACCGCCCCGATGGCGTTCAGCAGGTAGGGCAACTGCACCTGCGCCACGTAGAAGCAGATGGACAGGACGGCGGTGACGCCACAGACGGCGAGGAGGGGAACCTTGGGCAAGGCGGCGGGCGTGCGGCCGCTGGCGGCGGCCGGCCGCGCGGCGTCCTCGCTCCGGGGGATCAGAACCAGCACGGCCGGCACAAACAGCACCGAAAACGCATAGACGGCAAACGGCATCCGCCACCCCAGGTCGCCCAGGGCACCCCCGATCAGCGCGAACAGCACCGCCGCGACGGACGCGCACGCCGTCTGGAGCGACAGCAATCCTTCACGCTTCCCGGTCGGGTAAAGGTCACCGATGAGAGCCGTGGAGCAGGTCATGATGACCCCTTCGGCGATCCCCGTGCCGGCACGGCCGATGATGATGGCGCCCAGATCCTGCAGCACCATGGGGGACACCCCCAGCACCGCGTAAACGACCAGCGCACCCAGGAGCAGGCGGCGCTTCCCCACCCGATCCGCCAGCCAGCCGGTCCCCCAGGAACAGAGGGCGATGGCCAGCGCCGGAATGGTCAACGCCAGGGCCACTTTCAGATCCAGGCCTGGCGTTCCCGGGAAGGCCGCCCCTATCTGGGGCAGGACCTGGGCCACCAACAACGTGCCCGCGACGGGCAAGCAGGCCAGAAGCGCCAGCATGATGCCTGGCGCCCTTCCCGCCGTCCTTCCCGCCGCCTGGGCCGCCGGTCCGTGCGTGACCGGCTCATGTGCCACATGCATGCTCCATCCCTCCCTTTGGTGTGTAGGTTCGCCAGCAGCCGTCACAAGGGCCGGATGAACTGCACGTTGAATTGCGGTCCTGTTGTGTAATTCCGGGTGGATATCGGCATATAGACGTTGAGGTTGAGCCCCCAGTCCGGCAGCCGGTCGAAATGCAGGCCCGGCCCCAGATAGAGGGCGCGGTGCCGCGTATTGGGCAGGCTGATCCCGTTGATGCGGTCGTTATTCAGCTGCTCGATCACAAAACCGTTCAGACCCGCCGAGAAGCCTTTTTCAAGTTCCCGCGACACGGTAAAGCTGCTGTACAGCACCTGCCCCGCCTGGCCATCGTTGAAGGTGAAGGAGGGGATGGTGGGGGCGTTGGAAATGTTGTTCGTCTTGAAATTGTATAGGTATTGCGTCCGCCCCGAGACCTCCCACCCTTCGGCGGGCAGGACGGTCCACGCGACATAGGGGTTCAACGACCAATAGCCGCTGCTCTGGTTCAGATCCTTGGTACGGTCGAAGCCACCGGTGGGGGCGATCAGGTCGAACGCCACGCGGAACGAGGCGACGGGATGACCATCGGCGATGATGGGCTTGAACTGGATGAAGGGCCCGAAGGTCAGATCCGCGAACGAGGTGCTGTTGGCCGCCAGCCGACGCCCGCCGGAACCGAAATGGGATTGGATGCGGGTCACCGGCAGCAGCACATCGAAGCCAAGGGCGTTGCCATCCAGGCTGAGCGGCGCGACCGCCGAAATCTGCGTGATGGCCGTGGTAACCTTGACGCTCGGGTCCTTGAACGCCGGGGAGTCCTGGCCGTCGGAACCGATGATGGAATTCAGGACGTTCTCACGCAGATAGCCCAGAAGCGTGACCCCCGGCTGCAGGGTGCTGAAGCCGTCATAGAAGCTGGTGCTTCCGAGATTGATGCCGTTGGATGGCTGCACCAGGTCCGGGATTTGCGACGCGGGCAATGCCGCCCCCGCCTGCATTGGTGAGACGAGCGATAAGGTCGCCGCCGTCATGGCAACGGGCAGCGTAACGCGACGAGCGTTTGGCATCTTGTTTGTGAACCTCCCTGAGGCCAGGGTGCTGCCACCCTCTTGGCGTCGATGCGCGCCGCATCGATTGGCGTCGATGCGCGCCGCATCGATATGACGTTTTTCCTGTTATTTCGGAAAACTGTCAATCGGCAAAATTACGGTAATGCCGTAATTATGCTTTTTTCTTAGACCCAGCATCCCCCCGCGAGGCGGAACGAGGGCCGCCTTTGAATGGACATGGAACGACATAGGGCCGGCACGGGGCGACAGCTTCACCCCACGGCGGACTGGCCATATTCCTGCCCCGGGAAAGCCCCTGCTTGGGCGCGGGGACTCATCAACCTGCAAGCTGCGGTGTCTGGTTGAACAAGGCTGATGTCGCCTGTCACGCGCTTCGGTCATCACCCTAATCCGTTACGCGAAGCTCTAAAGTGGGATAGCCATCTCTGCAAAAAATTAATTGACTTTAGTTGCATTATCGGCAATAGCATTGCCAATATTTTCTTTTGGAAGAATTTGGAAGCAATGGTTTTTAGCAGCCCGGCATTCATATTTCTTTTTCTGCCGTTGTTTCTCCTGATCTATTCAATAGTGCCAAAGTATTGCAAAAATGCGGCGATACTGTTTTGCAGCTTATTTTTTTATGCGCTGGGCCCAGGAGCCAGGATAGATATCTTGGCTTTTTATATATTGTTTAACTGGGCGGTCGGTCTAATAATTGCAAAGACAAGAGGACGCATCGCGTTCATATATGCGTTTACGGCAATATTTGTAAATGTTTGCGGATTGATCTATTACAAATATATGGATTTTATAATTTATTCATTTCTTGAATTATCTGGACACCATACGGATACACACCCACACAGTCTAGAAATTGGTTTTATTCCGTTGGGAATTTCTTTCTTTTCATTCCAGGCCATCTCGTATGTGATCGACGTTTATCGCGGTGCCGTTCCTGCCTCACGGTCGTTGATCGAGTTCGCGACTTTTAAGGCATTCTTTCCGCAGCTGATAGCCGGCCCCATCGTTCGGTATGTGGAAATAAAAACGGAGTTGAGCGCCCGGCGCTTCACGATTGATAATATTTTTGAAGGGCTTTTTCGATTCTCGACGGGTTTGGCGATGAAGACAATGATCGCGGATCCCCTCTCAAGTGTCGCGACGCAAATCCTGCAAACCGATCAGGCGCACCTGACGACAAGTCTAGCCTGGATCGCTATGTTGTCCTATTCCTTCCAAATCTATTTTGACTTCGCCGGCTACTCCAGTATGGCGATCGGCATCGCACGGATAACGGGTTTCCACTTCCCGGAAAACTTCGACCGACCATACTCCTCCCGTAGCATTACGGAGTTCTGGCGGCGATGGCATATGACGTTATCCCGCTGGTTTCGGGACTACATATATATTCCTCTGGGCGGGAACCGAGCTGGCCGCTTGCGCACACTCATGAATTTAGTGGTGGTATTCGCGCTCTGTGGCCTGTGGCATGGTGCTGCCGTGCAGTTCCTGGTCTGGGGACTGTATCATGGCGCGCTCCTTTGCATCGAACGCGTCACAGGATGGGACAAATCATCCAACTCCTTTGCGGTGGTCGTGCTGCGTACGCTCTCAACCTTCCTCCTGGTTGTCATCGGCTGGGTCTTCTTTCGGGCAGAAACGTTGGGGCAGGCCATGCACATCCTCTCGCTCATGAGCGGATTGGCGCCAGAGGGGGTCCCTTTCCGAACGGAATGGTTCTATCTGACCGGAGACAAAGTCGCTGTTCTGGTCGTGGCCACCGCATTTTCAATGATTCGCATGAGCCAACTTTGGCCAACCCAACGCCTAGGTGGCTGGAGTGTCGCGCTTCAGGGAGCCGCGTCTTTAGCGCTTTTGGTGCTATCCGCCTCCGCCATCGCAGTTGGTGGCTTCAGCCCTTTCATATACTTTCAGTTCTGAGGACCCAACGCATGCGACTGACTTTCGTCATTCTCTGGGTCACGCTTTTATCTCTGCCGATAGTGCAAATGATCAAACCGATGGCCCTCGAGCCACCGGTACTTGAAAACCGCACCCTGCATCAGCTCCCTGACCTGAACCGTGCGGCCATGGCGACTCCAATAACGCTAATGCGCAACGTCAGCATGTGGTTCAATGACAATTTCGGCTTTCGTAACACCTTAATCCGGCTACGGACCGAAACGAATTATCGCTTGGGTTATTCCGAGCGCCTTCATCTCGGTCCTGACGGATGGCTGAACTATCGGGACGTCATCGACACGCAGAAAGGCCGGAATGCGCTTCTGTCCGATCCTCAGCTCACGGAATTCGCAGACCGTTTCGTAGCGTTGCACGACTATTTGGCGAAGCGCGATATTGATCTGCTGGTGGTCACCGTCCCGCAAAAGGACGTCATCTATCCGGAATCGTTGGGGCGAGATGCTCCCCATTATCCAAAACCTACCGCCTTTACCCGCATGCAGGACATCCTGACTGAGCGGTTCGGTGCCAATCACATAGCTGCAGAGCCCATACTGCGCAATCTCCGGGCGCAGAATATACAGGCGTTCCATCGAACCGATTTTCACTGGACGGATGTTGCGGGAGGCGAGGTGGCGCGTGCCATCGTCAACCGTCTCGCAGACCTGGAAGGCGCCCCCAGCCTGCGGTGGATAGCCCCCCTGACCATTGAACAGATCCATTGGGCGGGCGGCGAATCCCAGCAGCTTCCGCTCTTCCGTTACGTAACCGAGGACTCCATCCGCACCAACGAACCATGGCGTGACCCAGCCCAAGGAACGTTTGATTGGCTTGGCGTAGACGCAAATTTCAATCCGGATTTTCCGCTGGGCCACGACTTCAATTGGCAACTAGCACCGGGCCGCAGTGGTCTACCGGCTACAGTCATTGTCAGCAACTCATACGGCGAGTCCTTCTGGCGCGCCGGCATGAATTTGCACTTCCAACATTTGCAGGCGTTCCGATCGAAGCCGTGGGGTGACGGCACCTTTTTCGCTTCGGTGCTGCGCCGTATCGCTCCCGGTACGAAATATTTCATTATAGAGTTCCACGAGGCCGAAATGGTTGATGCCGGGCGCATCAAATGGAGCGACGTTACCGCGCCGTGAGTCGGCGCAGGCCGGGCCCCTCGCTATTGGAGCACAATCGCCCCTGGTTATAGCATTCAGCACTCCGGCAGGTTGACCGCCAGGCCCCCCAGCGAGGTTTCTTTGTAGAGGTCCTTCATGTCGGCACCGGTGCGCCGCATGGTCTCAATCACCCGGTCCAGGCTGACCTTGTGCGTGCCGTCGCCCATCAAGGCCAGGCGCGCGGCGTCGATGGCCTTGATGGCGCCCATGGCGTTGCGCTCGATGCAAGGGATCTGCACCAGGCCTTTGATGGGGTCGCAGGTCAGGCCCAGATTATGCTCCATGCCGATCTCGGCCGCGTTCTCGATCTGGGCGTTGGTACCGCCCATGGCGGCGGTGAGGCCGGCGGCGGCCATGGAGCAGGCCACCCCCACCTCGCCCTGGCAGCCGACCTCGGCCGCGGAGATGCTGGCGTTGCGTTTGTAAAGCCCGCCAATGGCCGCCGCCGTCAGCAGGAAGATGTGCAGGCGGCGGCGATCGGGATCGTGGAAGCGCTCATAATAGCGCAGGACCGCCGGGATGATGCCGGCCGCCCCGTTGGTGGGTGAAGTCACCACCTTGCCGCCGGCCGCGTTCTCCTCATTCACCGCCAGGGCCCAGAGGTTCACCCAGTCCATGACCGACAGCGGATCGCGCAGCATGCGCTCCTGCCGCTGCATCAGTTGGGCATGGATCTTGGCGGCACGGCGCGGCACGTCCAGGCCGCCGGGCAGGATGCCGGTTTCGCGCATGCCGCGGTCGATGCAGGCGTCCATGGTGGCCAGGATGCGGTCCAGTCCCTGGTCGATGTCCGCGTCCCCCCGGGCCGCGCGCTCATTCTCGCGCATCAGTTCGGCGATGGTCAGACCGGCCTGGCCCGCCATCGCCAGCAACTGGTCGGCGTTGGCGAAATCATAGGGCACGGGCGGGCCGGGATTGGCGGGGGCGTTGGCCCGCGCCTCATCCTCATCCAGCACGAAGCCGCCGCCGACGGAATAATAGGTGCCGCGCGTCAGCTCCACCCCGCCCGCGTCGACCGCCACGAAGGTGATGGCATTGGGGTGGAAGGGCAGCTGGCTGCCGCCTTCCCAATGGATGTCGCGCCCGGCGTCGAAGTCGATCTCATGGACATACCCTTGGCCGCCGCCGTTCAGCGGCAGGCGACGGCTGTCCAGCACCCGGGCCACCAGCGCCGCGCAGGCGTCAGGATCGGCATCGGCCGGCATCTGGCCCGTCAGGCCGATGATGGCGGCGGTGTCCGTGGCATGGCCCCGGCCGGTCAGCGCCAGGGAACCGTACAGCCACACCTCAACCCGGGCCACGGCGGCGAGATCGCCATCCTGCGCCACACGCCTGACGAAGCGGCAAGCGGCCGTCATCGGCCCCATGGTGTGGGAGCTGGAGGGGCCGACCCCCACCTTGAACAGTTCGAAGACGCTGATGCTCATGCCCGATGCCCCATCCTGGCGCCCATCACCCGCTGGACGGTCTGACCGCAGAATGGTCAAGGCGCCGACCGCGCCTTGATACTAGGTTCGCCGGCCGGCCGCCACCGCCTTCCCTGCGTCATATAATTTGACCATCTCTAAAATGTTCTGCTGGCCGCGAGCAGCCCCTCGACCTCCGCCACCGTCTTCACGTCGGCGAAATTCAGCCGCAGCAGCAACAGGGCGGCGTTGTGCTCCGCGTCCGTGGGGGCGGCGCAGGCGTCCGCCAGCACCACCACGCGATAGCCCAGCATGTTGCCGTCCCGCGCCGTGCTGTCGCAGCAGCAGTTGGTGAGGGTTCCGGCGATCAGCAGGGTGTCGATGCCGTGGGCCTGAAGGTCCGCTCGCAAGGCACCGGCCGGGCAGAGGAAGGCGCTGTATCGGTATTTGTCGATCACACCGTCGCCATCGCGCGCATCCATGGCGGGGTGCAGCGCGTGGCTGGGATTACCCGCCGTCATCACCCGCACCGCCTCTTGCACGAAGGGGATGGACAGGTCGTACTGCCACGGTGGCATGGCCAGGGCGGGGTCAGCGCTGACCGTCTGGCGGGTCCAGATCACGCGCCCACCAGCGGCGCGCACCACCATCGCCAGCCGGTTGACCGCCGGCATGATGTCCAAGGCGTGAGGATTGCCGAACACCTCCCCCGGCGCCATGAACACGCACTGCATGTCGATCACCACCAGGGCGGTGCGGACCGGGTCCAGCGTGCGGACATCGTTGAGCCCCCGGCCCCGTTCATGCGCCCATGCCGGCAGCGCGATGATGTGCGCCATGGTGCCTTGCCCTCCACCCTACGTCCCTGTTGGAACCTAGGGCGGGAGGGCAAAACATGTCTTGGGCCGGCGCGTCCGGAGTCTTGCCCTCAGAACTCCTTGGTCAGGCCGACGTAGAAGCCGCGGCGCGGGCCATATTGCGGGGCGCCGACGCCCACGCCCGTGCCGTCCCGGATCTCATACTTCTCATCAAAGACGTTGATGACGTCGAAGCGCACATCCATCACGCCCACGGTCGGCAAGTCCAGGGTCTGCACCGCCCCGAAATTGACCTGGACATAGCCCGGCAGGGCGGCGCCATTGGGCGTGGCGCCATCGGCGCGCAGGCCCGACCCATAGATCAGGTCGGTGGTCAGCAAGGTGCGGTCGATGCGGTAGCTGGCACCGGCCGATGCGGTGAAGCGCTGGTCATGGTCCACCGGGATGTAGTGGGTGGCGATGTAATCCAGATCGTCCTGGCTAAAGCTGAACTGGCTGGAGACGATCTTCTTGCCCTCCGCCTTCGACACCGCGAAATTGGCGTAGGACTGGAAGTCGCCCACGGCATAGGTCAGCGAGACCTCGACACCCTTTTGGGTGCCTTCGTCATAGTTGAAGGGTGTCAGGATGATGGGGGCACCGAACTGCCCCTCATCCAGCATGTTCTTGGACTTCTTGTAATAGCCATCCAGGCCCACCGTCAGACCGTCGAACAGCTTCTGTTCCACGCCGATGTCGAAATAATGGGCGCGTTCGGCCTTGGGCGCGTCGTTGGTGCTGCTGGCGGCGGCCGCGCTGGTGCCCGCATATTTCGAGACGGCGGTGTTGGACACCAGCTCGAACGGCGGCGGGGTGAAGTAGCGGGAATACCCGGCGTGCACCGTCGTCTTCGACGTCGCCTGCCACACCAGATTCACGCGCGGGCTGAACTGGCTTTCGCTGTCAAACTGCTGGAAACTGTCGAACCGTCCGCCGAAGTTCAGCGTCCAGTCGGGCGCGAACTTCCATTCGTCCTGGATGTAGACGCTCTCGCTGTAACCGGTCTTGCCGAAATCATCGCGCACCGTGGTGGGCGTGCTGCCGATCTGGTTGCCGTCGTCATCCACCGGGAACACTTGGGACGTGGTCTTGCCCGAGGAGCGTTCCACCTGCAGCAACAGGCCGGCCCGCAGCGTGTGGTGGTCGTTGACCACCCAGCTGCCGTCCGTTTGCCAGCCGCCCGCGACGGAGCGGCGGTAGGCTTCCTGCGAGATGCCGTTGTACAGCAGGTCAGGCGTGGGGTCGGGCTTGAACCACAGGCTGGAATAGCGGCCATAGATGGACGACTGCACCGTCACCGTATCCAGCGCCTTCAGATATGTGGCCGCGGCGTAGTGGGTGATCTCGCGCTGGTTCTCGTCGATCTTGTCGCTGGGATAGTCGGTGACGCCGTTCAGGTTGTAGCCCAGCCCCGGCGACTGGCCGGAACGGGTGGGAATCTGGAACTGCCCCCGTTCCGTCCCCGCCATCAGGCTGACCTGGGTGTCGGGGTCGAGAATGTCCTGCACGAAGACGAAGCCGCGGCCGTTTTCCGTGCGGTCATGGTTGGGCTTGCCGCTACCATCGGGGGACTCGATGCCCACGCCGCTGGTCTTGAAGTCCCCCGAGGCGAAGTAGTTCAGGTTTCCGGAAGATCCCGATATGTCGAAACTGGTCTGCAGCGTGTTGTAGCTGCCACCATAGACGCTGACGTCGCCGCCGTTGTCGAAGGCGCCGGACTTGGTCTGGATGTCGATGATGCCGGCGGTGCGCAGGCCGTATTGCGCCGGCAGGGCACCGGTCACCAGGCTGACGCTGTGGGCGAAGCGGGGGCTGAGCGTCTGGCCGAAGCCGCTGATGCCTTCCGGCAGGATGACGCCGTTGATGCGGTACTGGACGTTGGCGTGCTCACCGCGGATGTGCAGCTGGCCAAAGCTGTCCTGCGCCACACCAGGCGCCTGCAGCATCACCTGGTTCAGGCCATTGTTGACACCACCCGGCTGGGCCTCCAGCGCGCTCTCGTCCAACTTGTAGGTGGAGGCGCCCAAATCCGGCTGGATGCTGTTGCGGGCGTCCAACAGGCGCTTGGCCGTCACCACCACCTCCGGCACCGGGCCGCTGGCGGAATTGTTGCCGATAGAACCAGTGGCGCCGGCCGCGTCGTCCGCAGGGCTGGCGGCAGGACCATCGGCGGCAAGCGCGACCGTGCTGACCGACCCCAGCAAAAATGCGCCCATGACCCCGGCGCGCCCGAACTTGAAAACCATACCTTCCCACCTTTCGTGAGGATCGCCCGCATGCATGGCCGACCCCTGATCCCTTCACGCCGCCCCAGCGCCCAGGCCAGCCGCCACCGACGCCGCGCCCCCCCCCTTTAGGGGAGCGCGGCCGGCCACAGCGACTGGGTGGGCGGGGAGACAGGCCCCGAACTGCCGAGTTTTGTTATGTTATAGTGTAACGTAACTCGGTTCTAACCCGCTTCATCCCGACCGTCAACGGGAAAGCGCTGCACTGCAAACGACAGAAGGTCGCAGGAGTGGGATGTCAGGAAAAATCGTCCCGCATCCGGTGGCGGCGCGACTTGCGTTCATCCGGCGTGTCGGTGCCGTGGCCAGGTCGGACATGCCGCCTCCTATGGGACCAGCGCGTCCGGCGCCAATTCCATCAGCCGGCGCCAATCGCCAGCACCCACGGCGGCGACGGTGCCGGCCAGCAGACGTGCGCCATCCAGATCACCCTGGGCGCAGGCGCCATCGAGCGCGCGGCCCAGGGCCTGCAAGCGGCAGAGCCCGGCGCTGCCGGCCGTGGCGACAAGGTCGTGCGCCTCACGCGCAAGGCCCGCCAGGTCGCCCGCCTGGGCCAAGGCGGCGATGCGATCCACCCGCGCCAGCCCGTTGCCGAGCATTTCCCGCAGCAGGATGTGGAACTGGGCCGTCGGCACCAGGGCGGCCAACCTGCCCAACACCGCGGGATCGAACACCGGACCATCCGCTGGTTGACCGGAGGGGGCGGGGGGCGGAGGCGGCGGAGCCATTTCACGTGGCGCGGCCATATCGCGGGCCAACCAAAAGGCCACGCGGTTCAGCAGTTGGCCGTGGTCGAAGGGTTTGACCAGATGGTCATCCATGCCGGCCGCCAGATGGTCGTCGGCCCGGTCAGATAGACTGTGCGCCGTAAGCGCGATGATCGGCATCCGGCGGCCGGTGCCGGCCTCCGCCGCGCGCAGCCGGCGCGTGGTTTCCAACCCGTTCATCACCGGCATCTGCATGTCCATCAGCACCAGGTCGAACGGTTCCGCCGCCAGGATCTCCAGCGCCTCCTGCCCGTCGCGGGCCAGGCGGACGGTGTGGCCGGCGCGGCGCAGCAGGGCCAAGGCCACCTGCTGGTTCACCACGTTGTCCTCCACCAGCAGCAGGCGGGCCCCCGACCCGCCCTCGGTCCCGACCGGCGTCGCCGGGCCGTCGCCGAAGGTGGGGGCGTCCACCGTCAACGCGGGCGCCGCGGCCGCGTCCAGCGCCACGGGCAGCGCCACGGGCTCGGCGCTGGCAGGAATCAGGGGAATGGTGAACCAGAAGCGGCTACCCGCCCCTTCCCGGCTGTCCACCCCGATCCGGCCGCCCATGAGGTCCACCAGGTCGCGACAGATGGCAAGCCCCAGGCCAGTACCACCGTAGCGGCGGGAAATGGTCTCATCCGCCTGGACATAGCGTTCGAACAACCGCCCGGCCTGGGCGGGCGACAGCCCCACACCGGTGTCGGTCACGCAGAAGCGCAGCGACAGCACCTCACCCGCCCCCGCCGCCTCGGCGGGCGCCACGCTGATGGTGACGCCACCATGGTCGGTGAAACGCAGGGCGTTGCCGACCAGGTTCAGCAGCACCTGGCGCAGGCGCGCCGGATCGCCGCGATAGGCCGGGCCCAGCGCCGGGTCCAGCGCCACCGTCAGCGCCAGCCCCTTCTGCGACGCGCCGGGCAGCATCAGACGGCGCACCCCGTCCAGTAAATCCTCCAGACTGAAGGCCAGATCCTCCAGCACCAGCTTGCCCGCCTCGATCTTGGAGACATCCAGGATATCGTTGACGATGGTCAGCAGCGCCTGGCCGCTTTGCTGCAGGGTGCGGACCTGGGGCCGCACGTCGTCCGGCAAGGGGCCCGCCAGCAGCAGCTGGGCAACACCCAGGATACCGTTCAGGGGCGTGCGCACCTCATGGCTCATGACCGCCAGGAAGTTCGACTTGGCTTGGTTGGCCGCCTGGGCCACCGCCCGCGCGCGGTCGCGCTCCTCCGCCAGGGCCGTCAAGGCGGTCGCCTGACCTTCCAGCCGGATCTGGTCGTCCATCAGGCGGATGTTGGCGGCGGCCAAGGCGGCGGTGCGGTCCTCCACCCGCTTTTCCAGGGTGGCGTTGGCTTGGGCAAGATCGCGGGCCTGGTCGCGCACGGTGGCAAAGGCCGTGCGCAGGCTGTCGGCCAGCGACACGATCTCACGATCCCCCGTCACCGCCGGCAATGTCACCAGCGGGTCGCGGCTGTCGGCGGTGTCCGTCCCGGGCGCGCCCGGGACGGGTTGCAGCCGCAGGCGCTCGGCCGCATCCGTCAGCCGCTCAATGGGCGCGGCCAGGCGGGCGGCGGCGTACCAGGCCATCAGCACCGCCAGCAGGGTGATGGCGCCGCCGGCATAGGCCACAAGGCGTTGCAAGTGGTACACCGGCGCCAGCGCCACGGCCGCCGGCTGGCGCGCCACGATCCACCAGCCCACGCCCGGGTAGTCGCGGTAGCCTTGGCTCTTGCTGACGCCAATCAGGAAATCCCCGGCTTTGCCATCGGGCCAATCGACGCCGGGCACCCCATCCGCACCCGGGGTCAACGCCAAGTCCTGCCCGACGAAGCCCTCCGGCCCCAGCAGCACCGTGCCGCCCTGCGACAGCACCAGCACCTGCACGCCGGACCGTTCACCGGCGGCACCCAGGACGGAGCGCGTCACCTCCTCCGCCCAGGTCCAGCTGAGATGGGCGCCCAGCACGCCCTGCACCGCGCCGGTTTCATCATACACGGCCGCCGCCACGTCGACGAAGCGCAGCGGCTCGCCCCCCGGGGAGCCCAGCTCCCTCTGCAGCAGCTTGGCTTCATGCACGTCGCCGGCGTAGGCGCCCCGGTCGCGCGTGGCGGCGAACCACGGCCGCTGTGAGACGTCGGCGCCTTCCAGCAGACCATCGGCCGAGACGGCGACCCGGCCGGCGGGGTCCGCAAACCCGATCCAGGCGTAGGAGGGGAAGGTCTGCTTCAAGCGGTCCAGCCAGCGACGCTGCCGCGTCTCTTCCGCCCCGACCTTGAAGATGCTGTTGAGCGACGCCGCCACCTGCACATCGCGCCAGCGTTCAAACATGCCGCGATCCAGCTTGTCTCCCGTCTGAAAGGCAATGTCGGCCATCTGGCGGGCGATGTCCGTGCGCACCCGCCCAACCGCCAGCTCGCCAATGATCAATGTGGCCGCCAGCATAGCGATGGCGACCAGGACACCGAACGTCAATGCGAGGCGAAGGCGAAGCGACATCCAACCAGCACTTGCGGAGACGGACAGGGCCATCACGATAACCCGGCCCGCCCTCCTGATATATAGAGTCGGGGGAAGGCGCGCCGGATCATCCGGTCGCATTTTCAGGCCGCCTGCGGCGGGTAGGCACCCCGCCCACCGCGCAGTGGTCAAATGAACCCGGCCGCACTAGGATCGCGCGCGATTCCAACCCCGCGCCACCGATCCCTGGATGGCGCGCCGCAACCCTTCAGGTGCCCGGTGGACCTCACCCCTTCCGATCTCGCCCCCGCCAACGTCCTCAGCGACGCCACCATCCCGGAACTGCCCAAGCATTACCGGGGCAAGGTGCGCGACAATTACGACCTGGCCGACGGGCGGCGCATCATCATCGCGTCCGACCGGCTGAGCGCCTTCGACCGCATCCTGACGGCGGTGCCGCACAAGGGTGCGGTGCTGACCCAGACCGCCCGCTATTGGTTCGAGGTCACCCGCGACCTGTGCCCCAACCACGTGATCGACTATCCCGATCCCAACGTGGTGGTGGCCAAGCGCCTGGACATCCTGCCGGTCGAGATCGTGGTGCGCGACTATCTGGCCGGCACCACCGGCACCTCCATCCTGCCCATGTACCGGAAGGGGGAGCGAACGATGTATGGCGTGACCCTGCCGGACGGTCTGCGCCCCAACCAGAAGCTGCCCGAAACCATCATCACCCCCACCACCAAGGCCTTCGACGGCGGCCATGACGAGCCGCTGTCGCCGGCCGAGATCGTGGAGCGCAAGCTGTTGACCGCCGCCCAGTGGGAGGAGTTGTCGCAGAAGGCGCTGGCCCTGTTCGCCCGCGGACGCGAACTGGCCGCCCAGCGCGGCCTGATCCTGGTGGACACCAAGTATGAGTTCGGCCTGGACGAAGCGGGCAACATCATCCTGGCCGACGAGATCCATACGCCGGACAGCAGCCGCTATTGGTTCGCGGCAAGCTATCCGGCCAAGTTCGAGGCGGGCGAACGGCCGGAGAGCTTCGACAAGGACTTCGTGCGCAGCTGGGTGGTGGCACGCTGCGACCCCTACACCGACGATGTGCCGGAGATCCCGGGCGACGTGGTGTTGCAGGCGGCCGGCATCTACATCCAGGCCTATGAGATGATCACCGGCGAGACCTATGTGCCCGCCCGGGACGAGGACGGGGTGCTGGCCCGCATCCGCCGCAATCTCTCGAAATATTTCTGAGACGGATACCCCGCCATGACCGCGACCGCCAAAATCCTGCTGCTGGGCTCGGGTGAGCTGGGCCGGGAATTCGTCATCTCCGCCAAGCGCTACGGTGCCCATGTCGTCGCCTGCGACGCCTATGCCGGGGCGCCGGCCATGCAAGTGGCCGATGAGTTCGAGGTCTTCTCCATGCTGGACGGCGACGCCCTGAAGGCCGCCATCCTGCGCCACAAGCCGGACTATATCGTGCCGGAGGTGGAGGCCATCCGCACCGAGGTGCTGCAGGAGATGGAGGCGGCGGGCCATACCGTCGTCCCCAGCGCGCGGGCCACCTACATGACCATGAACCGTGACCGCATCCGCGAGGTCGCGGCCACGGAACTGGGCCTTCGCACCTCGCGTTACCGCTATGCCGAGGATCTGGACGCAGTCAAGGCGGCGGCGGAACATACGGGCCTGCCTTGCGTGATCAAGCCGGTGATGTCGTCCTCCGGCAAGGGCCAGAGCACCGTGCGCACGGCGGAGGAACTGGAGGCCGCGTGGACCTACGCCGTCGCCAACATGCGCGGCGATCGGCGCAAGGTCATCGTCGAGGAGTTCATCGCCTTCGACTATGAGATCACGCTGCTGACCATCCGTACCCGGGACGGCGTCGTGTTCTGCGAGCCCATCGGCCACCGGCAGGAGCGTGGCGACTATCAGGAATCCTGGCAGCCCGTGCCCATGGATGCCGCCGCGCTGGCCGCCGCCCGGGACATGGCGGCCAAGGTGGTGGACAATCTGGGCGGCTATGGCCTGTTCGGGGTGGAGTTCTTCGTGGCCGGCGACGATGTGGTGTTCAGCGAGTTGTCGCCCCGTCCGCATGACACCGGCATGGTGACCCTGATGTCGCAGAACCTGTCGGAATTCGACCTGCACGCCCGCGCCATCCTGGGCCTGCCCATTCCGCGCATCACCCTGCGGGGACCGACGGCGTCGGCCGTCATCCTGGCCAGCCAGGACTCCACGCATTTCGGGGTGGAAGGCCTGGCCGACGCGCTGGCCCTGGGCACGGCGGACCATGATGTGGAGGTGCGCATCTTCAATAAGCCCACCACCCGGCCCTATCGGCGCATGGGCGTGGCCCTGGCCGAGGGTGCCACCGCCGATGAGGCGCGCGCGCTGGCCAAGCGGGCGGCCGACAAGGTGTGGCTGAGCTACCGCGACTGAACCGGATACGCCCGCATGACCGCCAGCACCACCGCAGCACTTGACCTGTTCCTGCGGGGTGGCGTCGTCAGCCTGCTGGTCCTGCTGGCCGGCCGGCTGCTAGCGGAGCATGGCCGGGTGACGGCCGCCCGGCTGGGCGCCCTGTTCGCCGTGGGCAGCGCCGCCTATGCCCTGTGCAGCCTTCCCGGCCTGCATGCCCAGGCGGGGGTTTGGGCCGGGCCGCTGATGGCGCTGGCCACCGCCAACAGCTACGTTTTCTGGCTGCTCGCCTGCAGCCTGTTCGACGACGCGTTCCGCCCGCGCGCCTGGCATGGGCTGGGATGGTTGGCCCTGGCGGCCCTGGGCGTGGTCCAGGGCCTGGTGCTGGTGCCGGGGCACCGGCCGGAAGCCGCACTCTTGGGCCTGGTGCTGGACCTGCAGCCCCTGGTCTGGGCCGGCCTGGCCGCCTGGCAGGCCATGGCCACAGCGGCGGCGGATCTGGTGGAGCCGCGCCGGCGGCTGCGCCTATTCATCGTCGCCGCCGCCGCCCTGCATTCCGTCCTGACGGCCCTGGCCACCCGGGCGGGGGCGGGCTCAGCCACAACCGGCGACGGCGGCGGCCTATGGGATGCCGCCGGGCTGCTGGCCATATCCGGCGTCATCACCCTGGCGTTGCTGCGTGTCGGCGGCGGCCATGCCCTGTTCGCGGCCGACTGCGCGCCGGTACCCACGACACCGCCGGCACCGGAGCCGGCGCCCGTCGATCCCGCCTGGGTCACGGCCCTGGAGCGGGCCATGCGTCTGGACCGCGCCTATCGCCGCGACGGCCTGACCATCGGCCAGTTGGCGGTGGACCTGGGCTTGCCGGAATACCGCCTGCGCCGGCTGATCAACCAGGGCCTGGGCCATCGCAATTTCAACGCCTTCCTCAACCATTACCGCCTGGCCGAGGCCAAGGCCGCCCTGGCCGACCCGGCGCAGGCGGAGGTGCCCATCCTGACCATCGCGCTGGATGCGGGCTTCGGCTCCCTGGGCCCGTTCAACCGCGCCTTCAAGGCCGATACCGGCCAAACCCCGGGCGACTTCCGCCGCCAGATGCTGCCCGCTCCCGCCTTGGTCGAACCGTCCAAATCGGCGGTGGGCGCGGTTTCGGCTAGCCGGATTTCAAATCCGGCATGACCGGTGACGGGCTCAAGTTCAAGGCTGGCGGCCTCGCTCCCAGCCTTGGACCCGCTTCCCCATGCCGCCCATCACCCACCGTCTGTTCCCCGCCCTGCTGGCCGCCCTGACCCTGACAGGCTGCGATGGCGCCCGCCACGCCGTGGCCGTGCCGGCCCACTTCACCAGCCACCAGCTATGCTCGGCCGTTTTCATCGGCGGCCTGGACGCCAACGCCTTTTTCACGGAAGGCATCGCCCCGCAGATGCGGCCGGGCGGCGCCTTCATGCGCTATACCATCGATCACGCGTCCGGATTGGTCACGGCCCGCTTCGCCGGCCTGGTGGAAAGCCGTGCCGTGTATGAGGGGCCGGCCGGCTGCCGCGTGCTGACGGCGGATGATCCGCCGCCGGGGCCCCGCATCGTCCTGCCCCCACCGGCCCCACCCTTGCTGCCGCCCATCGCCGGACCTGAAGTGGTGGCGCCAACCGACCCGGCCCTGGTGGCGGCCCTGGACCGGGCTTTCGCGGAACCGGACACGGCGCCGCACCGCTGGACCAAGGCGGTGGTCATCCTCAAGGACGGCCGGGTGGTGGCGGAGCGCTACGCCCCCGGATACGGGGTGGACACGCCCCTCATCGGCTGGTCCATGACCAAATCGGTCACCAACGCCCTGATCGGCATCCTGGTGCGGCAAGGCAAGCTGGCGGTGGATCAGCGGCTGGACGTGCCGGCTTGGTCCAGCGCCGGCGACCCGCGCCAGGCCATCACCGTGGACAGCCTGCTGCGCATGACCAGCGGGCTGGATTTCGGCCAGTCGCTGACCGCCGACTGGACCAGCATGGCCGATCCCACCACGCAGATGGTCTACGCCCGGGCCGACATGGCGGCGATGGTGGAAGCGGCCGCGCCCAAGGCGCCACCGGGTCGGGTCTGGACCTACAGCAACGGCAACACCCTGCTGCTGTCCCGCCTGATCCGCGATACGGTTGGGCACGGCGGCGCCGACGTCCTGGCCTTCGCCCACCAGCAGCTGTTCGATCCCCTGGGCATGGCCCACGCCACCCTGGAACTGGACGCCACCGGCACGCCCATCGGGTCCAGCCACATGTGGGCCACCGCCCGCGACTGGGCCCGCTTTGGCCAGTTGTTCGCGGATGACGGGATGGTGGGCGGCCAGCGCCTGCTGCCGGAAGGCTGGGTCGATTATTCCGCCCGCTTGACGCCAGGGTCGGAGGATTACGGCTATGGCGCCGGCTTCTGGACCAATCGCGGGTCCGTGGGCGCCGCCGCCCACCGGGTGCACGCCGGCATGCCGGCCGACAGCTTCATGGCCCGGGGCAACCAGGGCCAGGCCATCGTCATCATCCCCAGCGCCCGCCTGGTGGTGGTGCGCCTAGGCATGGCCTACACCCCCGAAGGCGACATCCTGGCCCTGGAGCGGCTGGTGGCCGACACCATGGCGGCAACGCGCTGACGCGGGTGGCCCATAAGACAACGGCCGCGCCCCGGGAAGGGACGCGGCCGTGAACCGTGGCAAACAGATGAGAGCGGCGGATCAGCGCTCGACGAAGGCCTTTTCGATGACATAGTGGCCGGGCTCGTTGGAGCTGCCTTCCTTCATGCCGGCCTCTTCGCACAAATCCTGCAGTTCCTTCAGCACGGCCGGGCCGCCGCAGATCATGACGCGATCCTGGGCCGGATCGAACGGCTTCTCACCGATGTCGGCGAAGAACTTGCCGTTGCGGATCAGGTCGGTCAGGCGGCCTTCGGTGCGGAACGGCTCCCGCGTCACGGTCGGGTAATAGACCAGCTTGTCGCGCAGCATCTCACCGACATACTCGTCATTCGGCAGGTGCTTGGTGATATCGTCGTAATAGGCCAGTTCCGCGACACGGCGCACCGTGTGGGTGACCACCACCTTCTCGAACCGTTCGTAAACGTCCGGGTCCTTCATCAGGCTCATGAACGGCGCCAGACCGGTGCCGGAGCCCAGCATGTACAGCGTGCGCCCGGGCAGCAGGTTGTCCAGCAGCAGGGTACCAGTGGCCTTGCGGCCATACAGCACCTCATCGCCTTCCTGGATATGCTGCAAACGCGACGTCAGCGGGCCATTTTGCACCTTGATGCTGAAGAATTCTAGATATTCTTCATAGTTGGTGCTGGCCATGGAATAGGCCCGCATCAGCGGGCGGCCGTCGACCTGCAGCCCCACCATGGTGAATTCACCGTTGCGGAAGCGGAAAGTCGGATCGCGGGTCAGCCGGAAGCTGAAGAGGTTGTCGGTCCAATGGTGGACCTTGATGACCTTGCCGGACAGAAACGCGCTCATCCTCGCTACACCCTCTCGCCTGACGCACTGGAAAACATGCCTTTAAGCCCGGCAGAATGGCGGTTCGGCGCCTTTCCGCAAATGCGAAAATACACTGCCCAGGATCGCTGCGACTGCATATCTGGTCGAATGCCCGGATATTACAAGCCATTCTTGGAAAAAAAATCCCTTTCCCAGTTCACTGCGTGATCAACCAAAGAATGAGGGCGGCGGTGGCGGCCAGCCCCTATCCTAACAGGCCACCCCCTCGGTACAGGGTCGGGAATGTTGGCGGTTTCTTTACCAACGCGGGACCAACACTGTCCGCGAACACCTTAGGGAGAGGAAATGTCTGTGGATACCCATCAATCCAGCGCGCCGCGCAACGATGCGGGCACCCTGATCGCCGACATCGCGGCGGAGATGGGCAAACTTGGCGTCGATATCGCCGACGTCGTCGGTGGCGTCCACCAAGTTGATTCCGCCATCGACAGACAGGCGACGCAGCTGGTCGCCGTTCAGGCGGCCACCCGCGACATCGTCGCCAGCAACCGCGCCATCGCCGGCATGGCCCAGGCGACCCAGGGGGTGGCGGCGGGCGCGCGGCGGGACGTGGACACCTCCGCCGGTGAAATCCGCCAGTCCCTGGCCGCCATCGGTGACCTGGTGTCCGCCGTGAACGCCAGCACCCAGGAGCTGGCAGGGCTGGAGAGCGCCATGGGCCGCGTCGCCCGAGTGTCGGGCGACATCGACCGCATCGCCCGCCAGACCAATCTGCTGGCCCTGAACGCCACCATCGAGGCTGCCCGGGCGGGGGAGGCCGGCAGGGGCTTCGCCGTCGTCGCCACCGAGGTCAAGGCCCTGGCCCGCCAGACGTCCGACGCCACGGCCGAAATCGACGCCACGCTGAAGGCGCTGACCGACCAGGTGCGCCGCCTGGCCGCCCGCATGGCGGCGGGGTCGGAGCAGGCGGAACGGGTGGGGCGCAGCACCGCCACCATCGGCCAGGCGGTGGAGACGGTGGGCACGGCCGTGGCCCAGGTGGAAGAGAACGCCACCGCCATCGCCGGCGCCACCGGCGATATCGCCCGCCGCTGCGACGGGTTCCAAGAGACCGTGGACGCGCTGCACCAGGAGGCGGCCCGCTCCGGCACGGCCTTGAAGACCGCCACCACCCACCTGGACCGCACGCTGGAACGGGCGGAAGCCATCATGATGCTGACCGCCACCTCGGGTTACACCACGGAAGATACGCCCTTCATCGACAGGGCGCGCGACGTGGCGGCGCAAATTTCCGCGCGCCTGGAGCAGGCGGTGGCCGCGGGTGAGCTGACCATGGACGATCTGTTCGACCAGGACCTGAAGCCGATCCCCGGCACCAACCCGCAACAATATATGACACGCTACATCCCCTTCCTGGACGCCGCGATCACCCCGCTGCACGACCCGGTGCTGGCGATGGACGCCCGCGTTGTCTTCTGCGCGCCCACCGACCACAACCGCATGATCCCCTGCCATAATCCACAGTTCCGCAAACCCCACGGACAGGATCCGGTATGGAACGCCGCCAACGGCCGGAACCGTCGTGTCTATCCCGACAAGACCGCCGCGGCCGTCAGCCGGGGCACCGGCCCATTCCTGTTGCAGACCTACCGCCGCGACATGGGCGGCGGCGTTTTCGCCCTGATGAAGGACGCCTCCGCCCCCATCTGGGTGCGGGGCCGGCTGTGGGGCGGCCTGCGCGTCTGCTATCGCGCCTGAAGCGACACCAGTGCCGCAGCCTTTTCGCCGGCCTGCAACACCACCGTCACAAGACTGGCATAGGGTGGAATTAGCATGCGGTTAAACACGGGCGCCCCGGGGGGCGGGGGCCTGGGTCGTGGTTCCTGATCCGGGGCATGGGGGCGCCCTGGCGCGGATGCCCCGACGCAGGGGGCCCGGCAATGGGGGAAGGCAACATGGCGAAAACCTACAGGGTCCTGTTTCTGTGTCAGTTCAATTCCGCCCGCAGCATCATGGCCGAGGCCGTGATGCGCCACTGGGGCGGCACCCGGTTCGAGGTGTTCAGCGCCGGGCCCGAGCCTCTGCCCGAATGCAATCCCATCGCCCTGGATCTGTTGACCAAGGCCCGCATCCCCACAGACGGCCTGCACCCCAAATCATGGCACGAGTTCGCGGGGCCGGACACCATGCCCATGGACTTCATCTTCCACGCCTGCGACATGAGCGCCCGCACCGATGCGCCGACCTGGCCCGGCAACCCGGTCATCGCCCATTGGGGCTTCCCCGACCCGCAGGGTTTCGTCGGGTCGGAAGTGGAGCGGCGCGCCCTGTTCAACCTGCTGTTCGGCATGATCGAACGACGGGTGCGCATCTTCTGCTCACTGCCCGAACACCGGCTGGAGCGCATGACCACCGAGGGCCTGGCGGCACTGCACAGCCACAGCGGAGAGCGCTGGGCCGAAGCCGGCTGAGCCGTCGGCGCCTTTCCCGGCCGCGGCCCTGCCCCAAAGGAACGGGGCCCAAAGGAACGGGCCACCAAGGAACTGGACGGATCTGATGATGCCGCCTGACAGCCATCCCCTGAGAGACGCGCCCCTGTCCCAGCCCCCACGCGCGGTCATGGACCGGCGCCTGGGCGTCTTGTTCGTGGGTCGCGTCAACGCCGGGCGCAGCCTGATGGCGGAAGCGCTGCTGCGCCACCAGGCCAGCCACCGGTTCGATGCCCATAGCGCCGGCCTGACACCGGCCCGGGACCTCAACCCGCTGGTGCTGGAGCGTCTGCGGGCGGAGGGCATCGCCACGGACGGCCTGGCCCCCAAGGCCCTGGATCATTTCATGCGGCCAGAGGCGCCACCGGTGGACATCGTCATCACCGTCAGCGAGCTGGCCGCCACCGGCATGGCCGGGGCCTGGCCGGGCCAGCCGGTGACCGCCCACTGGGCCCTGCCCGACCCGGATCCCGCCCGCTATCCGGCGACGCCCGTGGACCGGCGGCGGCTGGTGGATACCATCTTCCAGGATCTGCGACGGCGCGTCGACGTGCTGGCGGTGCTGCCCGCCCACTGCCTGCTGGCGCTCAGCCAGTGGGGGGATGATGAGGACGCCGGCCTGCGCACCGCCGGCTGACACCACCCAATCCCCTCCCCGGGGCGCCGATCATTCGCCGATCCGAAGCAATTCTTGCATTTTTTCCGGTTTTTGCGAAAAGCGGGCGCCCGGATGTGACCCCGCTCACTGGCATTGAGTGCCGGGCTGACCATAGTCCGGTGCAATAATGACGGCCCATGGGATCGGGAAGGTCGGGTGCGGGGGCATCGGATCGCCGGGGACATCTAAGGCCATCGTTTAGGAAATCGCACCGCTGCCGGTCGCAGCCGTCTTGCCGCCCAGGTGAGATGGCGGGGAGGGAATTGTCCCTTCTACGCCCGGTGGTTACACATCGTCCCGCCATCAGGCGCGCGACGCGGTGGCGCCATGCGCGTGCGGCTTCGAGACCGACACCAATGCCCAACCGGCGGGACCGCCCCGCCGATACCGGGCCTTTTTCGCCGAGCGAGACCGAGACCATGGAATCCCAATCGACAGTGACCACCGTGCCAACACCGGGTGCGCCGCTGACGGGACTATCGCGGACCGAACAGCGGGGCCAAGGCGCCCGCCAGCGGCCGCCGCGCGTCGTCCTGTTCATGATCCTGACCATCATCGTGCTGGCGATCATCGGCGGGCTCTTCGTGGCTTTCGACAAGATCGTCCGCCCGGCCATGATCGGCGAATTCCTGAAAAAGATGATGCCGCCGTCCACCGCCGTCGCCACCGTGGTGGCCCAGGCCGAGGACGTGCCCCAGCTGCTGCCCGCCGTGGGCAGCCTGCAGGCGGTGCACCAGGTGACGGTGACGCCCGAGGTGGGCGGTTCTGTCACCAAGATCCTGTTCCAGTCGGGCGCGACGGTGAAGGCCGGCACGCCCTTGGTGCAGCTGAACGACAAGCCGCAGCAGGGTGACCTGGCCAACTACAAGGCCCAGGCCCGGGTGGCGGAGCTGGACCTGGCCCGCTACCGCGCCCTGGTGGCCAAGCAGGCGACCTCGCAGCAGACGGTCGACCAGCAGCAGGCCGCGCTGGACCAGGCGAACGCCAACATCGCCAAGACCGGCGCGCTGATCGCGCAGCTGCTGGTCCGGGCCCCGTTCGACGGCGTGCTGGGCGTCCGCCAGGTGGATGTGGGCCAGTTCGTCAAGGCCGGCGACGCCGTGGTCACCCTGACCGACCTGGATGAGCTGTACGCCAACTTCACCCTGGCGGAGGGAGAGCGCGGCCGCGTGGCCGTGGGCCAAGCGGTGCGGGTCACCGTCGACGCCTACCCCGACCGTGTCTTCCAGGGCACCATCACCGCCATCGACCCGCAGGTCAGCAGCGACACCCGCACGGTGAAGCTGCAGGCCACCATCCCCAACAAGGACCACATCCTGCAGCCGGGGATGTTCAGCAACGTCACCGTGGTGCTGCCGGTGATGCCCAACCAGGTGACCCTGCCGGAAACGGCGGTGGACTATTCGCTGTACGGCGACAGCGTCTACATCGTGCGCGACGGGGCCGGCCCCGATGGCAAGCCCATGCTGCACGCGGAGCGCGCCTTCGTGAAGACCGGCAACCGCGCCGATGGCAAGGTGGTGGTGTTGTCGGGCATCAAGCCGGGCGAGCGGGTGGTGGCCGTGGGCCAGAACAAATTGCAGAACGGTGCGCCGGTCACGCTGTCGGACCAGGGCGCCCCGCCGGCCCCGGCCCAGACGCCGCGCCCGTGATCCGGCCGTAAGGGACGCCCGTCATGAAATTCACCGATCTTTTCATCAAACGGCCGGTGCTGGCCCTGGTGATCAGCCTGCTGATCCTCCTGGTCGGCCTGAAGTCGCTGTCCAGCCTGCCCATCCGCCAGTATCCCAAGCTGTCGTCCACCACCATCTCCATCAGCACGGTCTATCCCGGCGCCACCGCCGACCTGATGCAGGGGTTCATCACCACCCCCATCGAGCAGGCGGTGGCCAGCGCCGACGGCATCGACTACATGACCTCCTCCTCCACCCAGGGGCAGAGCACGGTCACGGTCTATGTCAAGCTGAACTACGACCCCAGCCAGGCCATGACCGACGTCATGGCCAAGGTGCAGCAGGTCAAATACCTGATCCCGAAAGAGGCCAACGACCCGGTCATCACCAAGTCCACCGGCGACACCACGGCGGTGATGTACCTGAGCTTCGCGTCCAAGGAGCTGGAAGGCTCCGCCATCTCCGACTACATCACCCGCGTGGTGCAGCCGCAGATCGCCACCGTGGACGGTGTGGCCTCGGCCGACATCCTGGGCGGGCAGACCTTCGCCATGCGCCTGTGGCTGGATCCCGCCCGCATGGCCGCCCGTGGCGTCTCCGCCGACGATGTGGCCACCGCCCTGCGCAACAACAACGTGCAGTCGGCGCCGGGCCAGGTGAAGGGCCTGTTCACCGTGTTCAACGTCACGGCCGACACCGACCTGACCAACGTGCAGGACTTCCGGCGCATGGTGGTGAAGGCCTCGGGCGGGGCCGTGGTGCGGCTGGAGGACATCGCGTCGGTGTCGCTGGGCGCCCAGAACACCAACAGCGCGGTCATGTTCAGCGGCCTGAACGCCGTGTTCATCGGCATCCAGGTGACACCCACCGGCAACCCGCTACAGATGGTGCAAGACGTCCGCACCAAGATTCTGCCGGAAATCCAGCGCAACCTGCCGCCGGCCATCGAGATGAAGGTGGCCTATGACGCCACCAACTTCATCAACGCCTCGATCAGCGAGGTGGAACACACGCTGATCGAAGCCATCGGCATCGTCATCGTCGTCATCTTCCTGTTCCTGGGGTCCCTGCGGTCGGTGCTGATCCCCGTGATCACCATCCCGCTATCCCTGATCGGCGCCTTCAGCCTCATGCTGGCGGCGGGGTTCAGCCTGAACCTGCTGACCCTGCTGGCCATGGTGCTGGCCATCGGCCTGGTGGTGGACGACGCCATCGTGGTGGTGGAGAACGTCTACCGACATTTGGAAGAGGGCAAGACGCCGGTGCAGGCGGCCCTGGTGGGCGCCCGCGAGATCGCCGGGCCCGTCATCGCCATGACCATCACCCTGGCGGCGGTCTACGCCCCCATCGGCCTGCTGGGTGGCGTCACCGGCGCCCTGTTCCGGGAATTCGCCTTCACCCTGGCCGGCTCGGTCGTCATCTCCGGTGTGGTGGCCTTGACCCTGTCGCCGATGATGGCGTCCATGCTGCTGCCCAAGGGGGGTGACCACACCCGTTTCTCCCGCTTTGTCGACCGGGTCTTCACCGGCCTGGCCGACTTCTACGAGCGGCGGCTGACCCGGTCGCTGGACTACCGCCCGGTGATCCTGCTGTTCGCGACGGTGGTGCTGATCAGCATCCCTTACCTCTATACCCACAGCCGGACGGAACTTGCCCCGGAAGAGGACCAGGGCATCCTGTTCAGCATGTTCAAGGGCCCGCAATACGCCAACATCGACTACACCCGGCACTATGCCGAGCAACTGGACGCCGCCGGCGGCACGCTGCCCGAGGGACGGGAACGCTTCCTGATCAGCGGCACCAGCGGCACCAACCAGGGCATCGCGGGCGTCCTGCTGAAACCGTGGGGCGAGCGCGACCGGCCCATCCAGGAGTCGCTGGCGGCATTGCAGGGCGAATTCAGCAAGGTGCCGGGCGTAAAGGCCCTGGTGTTCAACCTGCCCCCCCTGCCCGGCACCACCGGCGGCCTGCCGGTTCAGATGGTGCTGAATTCCACCCAGGGCTTCCCCGCCATCTATGAGGCGATGGAGAAGATCAAGGCCGCCGCCACCGCCAGCCACAAGTTCCTGATGGTGGACAGCGACCTGGACTACAACACCCCGGTGGTGCGCGTGCACATCGACCGGTCCAAGGCCAACGAGATGGGTGTCACCATGGCGGCCATCGGCGACACGCTGGCCCTGATGGTGGGTGAGAACTACGTCAATCGCTTCAACCTGCAGGGCCGGTCCTATGAGGTCATCCCCCAGGTGCCGCGCATTGACCGCCTGACGCCGGACAAGCTGACGCGGTTCTATGTCACCTCCGTCACCGGCGACCAGGTGCCCCTGTCCACCTTCCTGCGGCTGGAGAACGGCACCGACCCCAACGCCCTGACCCACTACAACCAGATGAACTCCGCCACCTTCCAGGCCGTGCCCATGCCGGGCGTGTCCATGGGCGAGGCGGTGGCCTTCCTGGAAGACCAGGTGAAGCAGCTGCCCACCGGCTACAGCCATTCCTACCTCAGCCAGACCCGGCAGTTCGTGGAGGAGGGGAACCAGCTGGCGGCGACCTTCGGCTTCGCCCTGATCGTCATCTTCCTCGTGCTGGCGGCGCAGTTTGAAAGCCTGCGCGACCCGCTGGTCATCATGGTCAGCGTGCCCATGTCGATCTGCGGCGCGCTGATCCCCCTGTTCATCGGCATCACCAGCGTCAACATCTACACCCAGGTGGGTCTGGTGACGCTGATCGGCCTGATATCCAAGCATGGCATCCTGCTGGTGGAGTTCGCCAACGAGATGCAGGTGAAGGAAGGGCTGGACCGGCGGGAGGCCATCCTGCACGCCGCCCGCGTGCGCCTGCGCCCCATCCTGATGACCACCGCCGCCATGGTGGTGGGCTTGCTGCCGCTGCTGATCGCCTCCGGCGCCGGTGCCGCCAGCCGCTTCTCGATCGGCTTGGTGGTGGTGACCGGCATGTCCATCGGCACGCTGTTCACCCTGTTCGTGTTGCCGGCGGTCTATACGCTGATCGCCAAGGACCACAAGGCGGCAGCCGGTTCCCGCCGCCTGAAGGAGATCGCCGAGATCGCGTAGGTCACGGTTAACCAATGACGTTTCAAGGAAGCGGCCGGGGACCAGTTCCCCGGCCGTTTTTCTTTGGCCGAAATATCGCGTCAGGGATCCGGGGCATGAGATTCCGACTCATGCGTGTGGCATTACAGTCCATGGGGGCGGGGAAAATAGCCACGCCCCGCTCAGATCCCCGGGCTCGTCTCCGCCTTGGCCAACTGGTCGGCCATGCGCACCAGCTCCGGCAGGGAGTCGGCCTCCATCTTCTTCATAACCTGACTGCGATGAAGCTTGACGGTCGCCTCGGTGATGGCGATGCGATCGGCGATTTGCTTGTTCAGCAATCCCGTCGCCACAAGGGCGAAGACCTGCCGCTCACGTTCCGAAAGCATGTTGTAGCGCAGACGCAGCGCATGATCGCGCGTGGCCTCCGCGCGTCGCTGCCGATCCTTGGCCAGGGCCCTGTTGACCGCCTCCAGAAGATCCTGCTCGCGCACCGGCTTGGGCAGCACGTCGATGGCGCCGGCCTTCATCGCCCGGACCGCCATCTGGACGTCAACATGGCCGCTGATCAGCACGACCGATTGAGACACCCCGCTTCTGGCCAACGCTTCCTGGAACTCCAGGCCGCTGCGTCCCGGCAGGCGGATATCCAGAACGATACAACCCGCACGGGCGAGGGATCCGGCATCGAGGAATTCCTGCACCGATCCATAGATCTCGGTGACCAGGCCCACCGACTGGAAAAGCCCCTGCAGGGCCTCCCGAACGCTTTCGTCATCATCGACAACGGCGACGATGGCCTCACCGTTTTTAACGATTGGCGACATCGGTCCCATTCCCTTCCGCCAGGGGCAGCGCGAAGCTGAAGACACTGCCGCGCGCACCGTTGTTGGCCGCCCAGATCCGGCCCCCATGGGCCTCGATGATCGAGCGGCAGATGGACAAGCCCATGCCGAGGCCCTCGGGCTTGGTGCTGAAAAAAGCATCGAACAGGCGATCGGGATCGCCAGTTCCCAGGCCCGGTCCCGTGTCGGTCACGCTGACGATCGCCTCACCACCGCGCGCCTGGGCGCGCACCGTCAGGCGTCGCGAACCGGCGTCCGTGCCGGCCATCGCCTCGACCGCGTTCATGATCAGGTTCAGGATCACCTGCTGCAGTTGGGTGCTGTCGCCCCGGATGGTGACGGTGTCGTCAAATTGAGCCTTGGCGACAACTTCGCGGCGTCGAAGTTCGCTCTGCAGCAGGTCAAGCACCACCGGGACCACTTGATCCAGGCATAGCCGATCCAATTGCGGCGCGGACTTCCGTACGAGCTTGCGAAGGCTGGTGATAATATCACCAGCCCGGTGGCCATCCCGCACGATGCGTTCGACCGCCTGGCGGGCCATGTCGAGGTTGGGCTCGGCCGCATTGAGCCAGCGCAGGCAGGTCCCAGCGTTGGTGACAACCGCCATCAGCGGCTGATTGACCTCGTGCGCGATCGACGCCGCTAGTTCGCCCATGGTGGTCATGCGCGTCACGTGAGCCAGTTCATTCTGGCTTTGGCGCAGGCCCTCCTCGGCCCGCTTGCGGTTTTCGATGTCGACATTGATGCCGAACCATTGGGTGAGCTTGCCGGCGCTGTCGAAGAATGGACTGACCCGCCACAGAAACCACCGATACTGCCCATCCGCCCGACGCAGGCGCGTCTCGGATTCTCCGGGCTTCCCCGACTGCAGGATGCTGACCCAGGTCTTCATCACCAGGTCGCGATCCTCCGGATGAATATAGTCCAGGAAGCCATAGCCGATAATATCCTCGAGCGTGGCATCCGCGTAGTCGATGAAACTTTGACTCCAGTAGGTGATGCTGCCTTGCGCGTCGGCCCGCCAGGTCAAGCCGGGGATGGAGTCGATGATCTGTTGAAGTTGCCGCTCGCTTTCGCGCAGCGCCACCTCGCTGCTGCGCAGGGCGTCGCGCACGCCTTTGCGGTTCTCAACGTCGATAATGACACCGGCCGAACCGGTGAGGTCTCCGGCGGCGTCGTGGCAAGGATTCGCGAGAAAGAGCATCCAGCGATAGCTGCCGTCGGCGCGTCGAAGACGCGCTTCGTGCTCGGTCGCCAGGCCTTGCGTCAGGGCCGTCGCCCGGGCGCGCAGAAGCCCGTCGACATCTTCGGGGTGGACCGCGTCCAACCAGCCGCCCGCCAAGGCCGCATCGGCGCTTTGGCCGATATAGTCTAGATAGGGCTGGCTCAGAAACGTCATGTCGCCGGACGCGTCCGCCGACCAGACAAGTCCGGGCAAAGCGTTGATGAGATGCGCCAATTGGCCTTCTTTCCCGCCGGGCTCAGGCGGAACGCTGAAACGATCCTGGTTCCGATGGAGCTGTTCCACACTCTGATCTTTCGACTGTCCTTGAACCGGAGATGAAGGGGCTCGACGAACCTTCCCTCACGCCTCTCAGCTCTGGCTTCAAGCTAACGCGATCGAACCAGCGCTTCCACCTCACCATGGTCTAGCCCGGCTCGACCTTGGATGAGGACGATCGTGAACTGTCGCAGCGACGGGATCGATCGCGACCGGTGCGGTTGCGACGGGCGTGAGCCGCGTGGCCAGGCCAGGGCGCCCTATCCCGGAAGCCGAACGATGCCGAAACAGACGCGAGGTCCGATTGGAGCCGGCTCCAGCTGAGCCTGTCCGCGGGCGGATCCACGCTAAGGCGATTCCACCTTTAAGCGACCCGCTCCTAGACGAAGGTCGAGTGCGGCATGCCTTGTGGGGATGGGAGCGCGACCATGGAAGAATTGAACCCCTCCGGCACGACGATCTAGCCTCCAAACGCAATCAGGGGGGCTGGCTTGTCGAAGCTTTGGACATCCACCCGCCGCCATCGCCACGCCATTGGGCTGGCTCTGCCGAACGGGGACGCTCACCCATGACCCACGCTGCCACCTTCGCCTTCGGCGACTATCTGTTCATTCCGCGGCGCCAGCTCCTTCTAAAGAACGGCGTGGCCGTTCGCGTCGGATGCCGCGCCTTGGATCTTCTGGCCGCCTTCGTTCGACGTCCTGGCGAGGTGCTCAGCAAGCGCGAGTTGATGGAGGAGGCATGGCCCTGCACGACAGTGATTGAGGGCAACCTCAAGGTCCACGTCGCCGCCCTGCGCCGGGTGTTCGACGACGATGCGGAACTGGCCCAGTACATCGCCACCGTGAATGGTCGGGGCTATCGGTTCGTCGCCCCGGTCTCGTGCAGCGAGGCGCCGACCGCCTCTGCGTCGCCTTGGCCGCTCGTCGGCGAGGTGCAACCGGCACCCGCGAGGGCTTTGGACGGACGTTTTCAAGATATGATCGCCTTATTGACGCAGGCGATGCGTTCGGTGGTCATCGACCTGCCCGGCGAGTCCGGCGCGGGCATGGCGCCGACGGTTTCACGCCGGGTTCTGTGCATTGAACTGACCGCGTGTGACGAGGCCTGGATCGAGGGCGTGTTCGCCCAGCCTCAACGCGCGATGTCCATGACACGGTAAGCGTCACGGACATCGCAGATTGCTGACGAAGCCCTCGCCTTTGGCGGGGGCTTTTTCAATGGGGCTATGTTGAAGCCCTCGATGCCGCCCCAGATGGGACTTGAGATGGCGACGATCACGTCGCTGGTTCCATCAGATCACCTGCTGCGGAAGATCGACGCGGCGTCGGCCATCACGTTCATCTAAGACCGGGTATCGTACCTTTACTGTGCCGATAACGGCCGTACGGCGACTGGACGCCGTGGTTCTGTTCAAAACACCGTTCAATGGCCAAGCACAAGACACCAAGCCCCGCCTGAAAACGGCCCAAAACAAAACCCCGCCGGAAGTCGACGGGGTTGTCGGTAACCTGAGATGTCCGCGACGCGGTAAGCGTCACGGACATCGTCAGCTTAAAGGCCTACTTCGTGACCTTGCGGTCGAGGAAGTCGTGGATCATCGGCGCCATGACGTCGAGACGGTCTTCCAGCGCGAAGTGGCCGCTGTCGAGGATGTGGATTTCGGCCTTGGGCAGGTCCCGCAGATAGGGATGGGCGCCGGCTTCGGGGAAGATCTTGTCGTTCTTGCCCCAGACGATCAGCATCGGGGGCTGGTAGTCACGGAAGAACTTCTGGAATGCCGGGTAGAACGGTACGTTGGAGCCATAGTCACCGAGCATGTCCAGTTGAATGTCGCGGTTGCCCGGACGGTCGAGCAGAGCCTGGTCGTGGACCCAATTGTCCGGGCTGATGCGGCCCACATCACCCATGCCGTCAGTGTACTGGAATTTGGTGATGTCCAGCGTGACCAGGCCGTTCAGCGCATCGCGGTTCTTCTGCGCACGATCGGCCCAGTAGACCTTGATCGGGTCCCAGAACGGCGACTGCAGGCCTTCCGTGTAGGCGTTGCCGTTCTGGACGATCAGGCCGCTGACGCGCTCAGGATGCTTCAGCGCCAGTCGGTAGCCGATCGGGGCGCCGTAATCCATGACGTACATGGTGTAGCGCTTGAGGCCCAACTGGCTCACCAGCTTGTCGACGATGTCAGCCTGATTGGCGAAGGTGTAGGAGAACTGGGTGTGGTCCGGCGCGTCGCTCTGACCATAGCCCGGATAGTCCGGCGCGATGACCCGGTACTTGTCGGCCAGCAGCGGGATCAGGTTGCGAAACATGTGCGACGAGGTTGGGAAGCCGTGCAGCAGCAACAGCACCGGACCGTCCGCCGGACCGGCCTCGCGATAGAACACCTTCACGCCGTCGACGGTGGCGGTTTGGTAGTGGATGACCGGGGGCGCGGGGCGTGCTATCGCGGCCGTCGAGGCCAGGACGGGAGCCGGAGCAGCCAAGGCGTGGGGCACGGTGGCCAGGGTGACGGCCGCGAACACCATGGATGTGAGCAGTCGAGTCATAGGTATCTCCTTGGTTTTCTGGGGGGAGGAAGGGCCTCGCCACGCCTCAATGCATGGCGAGATCGTCTGGCGGGCCGACTACTTGGTCCTGTCGGCCGCCATCACGCGCTGGGCCGCAGGCGGGATCATCCGGTCCTGCGTCGCCAGAAGGTGGTCGCTGGGCTTGGGCTTCCCGGCCGGCCCGACATCGATGGCGAAGGTCGCGTTGGCGGGGGAAACGGCGGCCAAGGCCGCGATCATTCCGACTAGGGCGCGCTTCATCGTGTTCTCCGTGGGGTGACCGAGCCCGGGATGGGCGTTGGTCGATAGGATTAGTCCCCAATCGGACAGATGTGGTGTTAGGCGTTGTAAATCGCGGTCAATGTCAGGTTTGTTGATGTGTAGATGGTGGAATGAGTTCTTTTTTCAGTGAGTTTGAAGGAAGCATCTCTCGAGTTGCTTTTTGGAAATTGGGATCAACGCCAAATTTTACAGAACTTTACTGGTTCACGTGCGCGTTTGGGATGGAGTGTCGATTTACGACGACACTCAACACAGTCGATAGCGCCCCGCCGCCAGTGACCTCGCGGGCCGGTCATCGTCTGCACTTCCAGAGCATGAGGCTCCCATGTCGCTAGAACCCGTCCGACCCGTGATCGCCCTGCATCGCGCCGAAGTCGGGGATGTCTCGATCTTCTATCGCGAGGCTGGAGATCCCGAACGTCCAACCATCCTGCTGCTGCACGGCTTTCCAAGCTCGTCGCATCAGTTCCGGGACCTGATCCCGCGCCTGGCCAACCGTTACCATCTGGTGGCGCCGGATTTACCCGGCTTTGGCTTCACCATCGCGCCCGAGGGGTTCGATTACAGTTTCGCGCGCTTGGCCAAGGTCATGGAATCCTTCACGGACGCCATCGGCCTCAAGCGCTACGCGGTCTACATCTTCGACTACGGCGCGCCGGTGGGCTTGCGCCTGGCGCTTGCCCGGCCCGGCGCGATCACGGCGATTATCTCGCAGAACGGCAATGCCTACGAAGAGGGCCTCAGCGATGGCTGGGCGCAAACGAAGGCGTTCTGGGCCGATCCGTCGCCGGCCAATCGCGAGGCGATGCGGGGCATGTTCACACTGGAGACCACGCGCTGGCAGTACACGCACGGCGTGCCCGACGAGACCCAGGTGGCGCCGGAGGCCTATTGGCTGGACTACACCCTCATGTCGCGGCCGGGCAACGTCGACATCCAGCTGGGACTGATCGCCGACTACGTCAGCAACGTCGCGCTCTATCCGCGTTTCCACCAGTACTTCCGCGACCGACAGCCGCCGCTTCTGGCGGTCTGGGGTGCCAACGATCCCTTCTTCGTGCCGGCTGGGGCCGAGGCGTTCCGTCGGGACTTGCCGAAGGCTGAGGTGCATTTCCTTGCAACGGGACACTTCGCCCTTGAAACCCACGGGCGCGAAGTCGCCGACCACATCCGGGATTTCCTGGGGCAAACGTCAACCTGACCATCGCGACACGGCGATATCTGAGATGAAGCCCGGCCGCGCCAGGTGCCGGAGGGCATGCGCGTCACCCTACCCGCGGTTGCCACCGCCGCCCATCACCACCGTGGGCGTCCAGCCCCGGGCGCGGTTGGCGGCCGCACCTTCGCGCAAGCGCACCGCCGGGATCCCGTCGCCCGCGCGATCCAAATCGACGATTTCTCGCAATCTGCGAGCCAAAATGGGATCACCGGCGGCATCCAACTCGGCGGCGGCGCGCTCAAGTTTGCGGCGGATTTCCTCGGCATCGTAGTAACTAATCACTTCCATGGCGGCACCTGCAGGTCCTGTACACATGCCGTTAACGCAAACGCCGTGCCGCGTGCCGCCTATACCAAGGGTGGGGCCTCAAGCCACAGTCGCGCCGCGTCGCCGGACGTGGTAGGCAAGGTCCCGTCCGCGCCAAGGCTTCCAAGATCCCGCCCACAGGAATTCCCTCACGATGTCCCCTGTCCTGGTCACCGGCAGCGCCGGGTTCATCGGCAACCATGTGGCCCTGGCCCTGTTGCGCCAGGGCGTGCCCGTGGTGGGACTGGACAACCTGACCCCCTATTACGATGTCGCCCTGAAGGAGGCGCGGCTGGCGCGGCTGCGGGCCTTCCCCGGCTTCACCGAGGCGCGCATCGACCTTGCCAACCGCGAGGCGGTGGCGGCCCTGTTCGGGGCGCACCGCTTCACCCGGGTGGTGCACCTGGCGGCCCAGGCCGGCGTTCGCTATAGCCTGGAGCATCCGGCCGCCTACATCGACAGCAATCTGGTGGGCTTCGCCAACCTGCTGGAGGGATGCCGGGCGGCGGCCACCGGGCACCTGGTCTACGCCTCCACCAGTTCGGTCTACGGCGCCAATACCAACATGCCCTTCAGCCCGCATGCCGGGGCCGACCATCCCCTGACCCTGTATGCCGCCACCAAGCGCGCCAACGAGCTGATGGCCCATTCCTATAGCCATCTGTTCCGCATTCCGGTGACGGGCGTGCGGCTGTTCACGGTCTACGGCCCCTGGGGCCGGCCGGACATGGCGCTGTTCAAGTTCGCCGAGGCCATCGTGCAGGGCCGGCCCATCGACGTCTATGGCGAGGGGCGCATGCAACGCGACTTCACCTATGTCGATGATGTGGTGACGGCCATCCTGGGACTGCTGGACCGCCCGCCGGTCCCCGATGCCGCCTGGAGCGGCGACCGGCCTGATCCCGCCAGCAGCGGCGTGGCCCCCTACCGCCTGTACAATGTGGGCAGCGACCGGCCGGTGGACCTGATGCGCTATGTCCGCCTGCTGGAGGAAAAGCTGGGTCTCACGGCGGACATCCGCCTGCTGCCGATCCAGCCTGGCGACGTGCCCGCCACGTGGGCCGACATCGACGATTTGGCCCGCGACGTCGGTTATGCCCCGGCGACGCCGGTGGAGGTCGGGGTGGAACGGTTCGTGGACTGGTTCCGGACCTATCAGGCGGGCCGCCAGCCGGCGTGAGCCGGCTGGTCTGGCCGCTGTCGCCCGCTGATCAGGCCGCCCGGACCTTGGCGAGGAAATCGTCCACAGCCTGCCCGAGACGATCCGTCTCCTGCGTGATTTCGCCGGAAACCTGCAGGACCTGGGTGGCCGCCTCCCGGGTTTCGGACGCCGCCTGGGTCACGCCTTGAATGGTGGTGGTCACATCCTGGGTGCCATCAGCCGCCTGCTGGACGTTGCGGGCGATCTCACCCGTCGCCGCGTTCTGTTCCTCCACCGCCGACGCGATGCCGGTGGTGATGCTGCGCATCTGCTCGATCACCCGGCTGACGCCCTGGATGCTCGTCGCGGACTCGCGGGCCGCCTGCTGCATGTTGGCGATCCGCTGCGCGATTTCATCGGTCGCTTTCGCCGTCTGGGTTGCCAGGCTTTTCACCTCGGACGCCACAACGGCGAAGCCCTTGCCGGCGTCACCGGCCCGTGCCGCCTCGATCGTGGCGTTGAGCGCCAACAGGTTGGTTTGCCCGGCGATGGACGAGATCAGCTCAACCACCGTGCCAATCTTCTCCGCCGCCGTGGTGAGGCCCAGGATCTGCGCGTTGGCCTCATCCGCGGTGCGGACCGCGTCGGTGGCGATGGTGGTCGACTTGGCGACCTGGCTGGCGATTTCCGTGATCGAGATGGACAGTTCTTCGGTGGCCGCGGCGACCGTCTGGACATTGGCGCTGGCCTCGCGGGCCCCTTCGGCGACGGTCGCCGCCTGGGTGCTGGTCTGGTCGGCGGTCACCGTCATGCCCGTCGCGGCGTTGCCCATGAGCGCCGCAGCGCTGCTGAGACTGGCCACGACCGCCTTGACGCTGGCCTCCAAGTCGCTGGCCATCCGGCCCAGCGTCGCCCGACGTTCAGCCTCACTGGCGGCCTGCAAGGCGACGCGCTCCCGCTCGGCACGCTTCAGATCAGCGGCCATCTTGTTCAGGGCTTCCGCCAAGGTTCCGGTTTCATCGATCTGCCCCACGACCAATTCCTGGTCAACCTTGCCCGCCGCCACATCCTCGGCGAAGTGGGCGCTTGCCCGTATGGGGCGGGCGATGCCGCGGGCGACGACCCACATGCCGGCGACACCGCTGCCCGCGATCACCAGCGCCACAATCACCTGCAACAGCGCGTCACGGTTGTTACGCTGCCGCAGGGCGCTATCGAGCGTCGTGGCCGCCTCCATCGCGACCGTTTGGGGCACATCGATCAGCACGGACCACGGCGTCTTGGTCCGGCCCAGGACGATGGGGGCGAACGCTTTGATCGAGTTGGAGGCCGTGTCCATCGTCACTTGCTGTTGGCCGGCCTGGATCACCGCCAAATCCGCCTTCCAATTGCTGTCGAAACGTTCAAATGAACCGCCGATGGCGTCAGGATGCTCGCTGGACGCGACGATCAGGCCCATATTGCTGATGATGGTGACCGAGGCCCTACCTTCGAACACCGATTTCTTCACCTGTTCAGCCAGCTGCTGGACGAACGAAAGGTCGAAGTCGGCGCCGGCGACCCCCCGGAACTTGCCGTCGATCATGATGGGCACCGACAGGGTGGCCAGGTAGACGCTCTTGCCCTGTACGACATAGGGCAGCGGGTCAAGAATGCTTTCGCCGCCACCGCCCTGGGGACCTATGTACCAGCCGCCTTTCATCACCCCGTTGGGATGCAGGGCATGGCTATCGTACTCCACCAGGGGCTGAAGGGCGATATGGCCCGCGGCGTCGCGCGTCCAATAGGGCAGGAAACGGCCGGTGGCATCCGACCCCATGTCGTGGCGATCCTTGAAGACGGCGTCCTGTCCATCCAGGGCGTCGGGCTCCCACGCGCTGTAGGTTCCATTGAAGCGGGGATTGTCCTTCAACACGCCGAGCAGGAGGGCGTTGAACTGGGCCCGCCGCTGGGCCGCGGCCGTGCCCGTCTTGTCCTGCGCGCCCGCCAGCACCTCAAAGGACCGGGCCATGTTGCGGGCGCTATCGAACGCGCTATCCAGCGTGGAGCGGATGATCCCCGCCTGCGTCGCCGCGAGCGTCTGCAGGCTTTCCCGCGTCTTGGTATCGGTTAGTTGCCCGACATGTTCACTCACGAAGTCTTTGGTGTTGCCCGACGCGATCAGACCATAGCCGACCAAGGCGCCGGTGGCCCCGAGGACACAAAGGGCAGATAATAAAGCGATTTTCGTCTGCAAAGATTTAAAACGCACGACGTCCTCCAGGTTCACATCAATGCCAGTGATTCCGGCAAAATCTGAAGGACCCTAACGCCAGCATTCAAATTACTGCTGACATAGATCAATACCCATAGCCTTATCTTGGAACTCTTAAGGATAGAATAGAATTTCTGATCACTATCACACCAAATTTTTTATGGATAATCATTTGTTAATTTTTCAAAAAAGGCGGCGACAGACCATAACTGTCGCCGCCATTGTAATTACAGGTGCTTCAGATCCAAGTGAACGAGGGTTTGATTCAACAAGCCATATGCGATCTCACCAAACGTCATGGGGCCATGGACGTCCCCCGTACGCTTCCCTTCCAGTTCGCCGTACAGATAGTTCAAAATGCAGTTCACGGCGACGGTGGGGTGGGTTCCAATATGGGCGATCTTGTCGCCAAAGTCCGCGGCGTAATCGGCCACCGGTGTGGCGAACTTGTATTCGACATTGGGAAATACCGGCGCGTAGAAGGTGACCGAGCCGGCGTTCACGTCGACCCCTTGAATGGAGACATTGACCATGGCGCCCGCATAATCGGCAACCAGCGGTAGCTGGGTGGAGATGCCCTTGGTTTCCACATAGCGGGCGAAATTCACTGGCGCGCCGTTAACCTTGGCCTCGCCCGCCGCGAACCCGGCGGTGTCGAACGTGATGACGTCACCATCGCCTTGGGTGAACAGGTTGACGATGCCGACTTCAGCGCTAACCCCGGCCCGCAAATGGGCGTGCAGGACGACGGCCTCGCCTTCCGACCACCGCCCGGTTTGACCATCGACGACCTTTGGTTTCACCTTGCCCAAATCGCCCAGGGCCACCCCGGACACCCACCCCATCAAGGGGCGGTTGAAGATGTTTTCGTAATCATAGACATTCTCGGCGAAGGACAGGTGCAGCGTCGAAAACGCCGGAATGATTATGAAGGAAAACCCGTTCTCCGGCTCATCCGCGGCGATTCCGGGCAAGCTCTCGGCGTCATAAAACCGGGTGGTGATTTCGGTGACGTCATCCGGCAGAACGGTGACGAACACCTTGTCCTGGGTCATCAGGCCGCCTGTGTCGGCCATGAAATAAGGAATGGTGCCGCCTATCCATTTTCCCTGCGGCAATTGCTTGAGTAGGGCCTCGTCACCCGCCAGCAGCAACTTGCGGTCTTGGCGGATCAGGTCGGCCGTATGCGCGACGGTCAAAATCGATGGCATGATGGCCTCCTAGCCGAAGATCGCCTGCAGGTCCTTTGCGGCAATTTTCTCGTTTGTTTGGAAGAAGGTGTAAGCTTCGTCGACCAGCTTGGAAAGATTGCCGGCGGACGGGTCCGCTTTCGCGGCACGCGTCAACCGCGCCATCAGGAATTTTGTCGCCAGCAAGGTGTAGGGAATACTGAGCTCGCCGGAAACAAGGCTCTTCCAGCGAGGGTTGGTCCTATCCGGTACCATTTTTTTGCTCCATCCGATGGGTTTGCATCCAGAAGGTAGAGCGGTTTTTAAGAGATCGAGCTTAAGATCTGATTAATGGATCGCGCCAATTATTATTAAATTCACCAAAACTTTCAGACTTCAAATTTAAAATTTGTGCGCTGCACAATGAATGTATCTTCTCATAACGATATGGAATCGCCCAGCCTTTGATGAATTCTCTAGAAATCGGGATCGTCGCACGGTCTTTATCGGGCTCAGGAACCATTGCCCCCATCTTCACCACGATTAGATTTCGTGAGGGGCCGCCGGTTGGGTTGCGGGCCCCATCACGCCACCGTCGCCTTCCATGACAGGTAGGAGAGCACCGTCCATAGCCGGCCGGCATGGTCATGGCGCCCGGACAGGTGATCGCGCCACAGGGCCGTCGCCACCGGCGCCTGGATCAACCCGTCGTCCGCCGCCGTGTCCAGCAGGGTCGCCGCCCAATCGCGCAGGGGACCGCGCAGCCAGGTTCCCAGGGGCGCGCCGAAGCCTGTCTTGGGGGCCACCACCACACCGGCGGGCACATGGTCGGCCAGCAGGCGACGCAGCAACCATTTTCCCCGGCCATCGCGCACGCGCTGGCGCGGGGGCAGGCGCAGGCCCCATTCCACCACGCGCGGGTCCAGCAGCGGCGCCCGCGCCTCCAGCCCCGCCGCCATGCTGGCGCGATCCACCTTCACCAGCACGCCGTCCGGCAGGTAGCGGGCGAGGTCACGCACCTGCAGGCGCAAGGCGGGATCGCCCCCTTCAGGCAAGGCCACCGGGGCCGCCGCTGCCAACGCCAGGTCCGGCCGCAGGATGGTGTCGGCCCTCATACCCAGCATGGCGACGTAGGCCTGGTCCTCATCCGCCGCGGCCACGGCGCCGAGAAACTTGCCCACCTTGTCCGCGGGCTGGCGCAAGCCCGGCTTCAGCAGGTGGGCGGCGCCATCAATCCAGGAATCCGGCAGGGTGGCGTCCAGCGCCGCCAGGCCCTGGCGCACCCAGCGCGGCCGCTGCCGCCAGCGGTGGACGGAATCCGCCCACACATGGCGGGAGTAACCCGCGAAAGCCTCGTCCCCGCCGTCGCCGGACAAAGCCACCGTCACCCGGCCCTGGCGCCGCGCCAGATGGCAGAGCAGGGCGGTGGGGATGGAGGACGCGTCGGCGAAGGGCTCGTCATACATCCCCGCCAGATGGGGCACGAGATCACGCGTGTCGGCCGCGCCCACGCGCAGGGTGTGATGGTCGGTGCCCAGAGCCCGGGCCGTGGCCTCGGCCGCCGCGGACTCGTCGAATTCCGCCTGGTCGAAGCCGATGGTGAAGCTGCGGATGGCCGTGGCGCTCTGCCCCTGCATCAGGGCCGCCACCAGGGCGCTGTCGATGCCGCCGGAGAGGAACACGCCCAGCGGCACGTCCGACACCATGCGCCGGCGCACGGCGTCGGTCAGCAGGTCGCGCGTCAGGCGAAGGATTTCATCATCATCGTGGATCAGCGGTTCCGCCAACGCCCGGCGGGCGGCGTCGGTCACGGACCAGTAGGCCCGCGTCTCCACGCCCCCCTGCGCCGACACCGACAGGCAGGTGCCGGGCGGCAGCTGATGCACGCCGGTGAACGCCGTACGGGGCGCCGGGATGAAGCCGTGGCGGAAATAGTCGGCCAACGCCGCCTCGTCCGGCACGGCGTGATAGCCCAGTTCCGCGCGGATGGCTTTCAGTTCGGAGGCGAAGTAAAGCACGCCGTTGCTGATGGACCAGTAGAGCGGCTTTTCCCCCAACCGGTCGCGCACCAGCAGCAGGCGGCGTTCGTCGGCCAGCCACACCGCCAGGCCGAACATGCCGTTGCAGGCCGCCAGCGCCCGGTCCGCCCCCCACCGGGCGATCGCCTCGACCAGCACCTCGGTATCGGAATGGCCGCGGAAGGCCACCCCCTCGCCCGTCAATTGCCGGCGCAGATCCTGGTAATTGTAGATTTCGCCGTTGAAGGCGACGGTGACCCGGCCATCGGCCGAGATCATGGGCTGATGGCCCAGCGGCGACAGGTCGATGATGGCCAGACGCCGGTTGGCCAAGGCGATGCCGGCGGCGTCATCCTGCCAGACGCCGCGATCATCCGGCCCCCGGTGGGCCAGCCGGTCGATCATCCCCCCGGCTTGCCGCGCCAGGCGCATGCCATCGGCACCGCCGAAAACCCAAAGACCCGCAATACCGCACATGGCTCCGCCCTGCAATCCCAGGCCTCCGTGAGGAGGAGACCCAGGAATACAGGGCGGTACCCGTCAACCGCCAGCGATTTTGAGCGCGGGCGGGGTCGCTTCACGCGGCGCGCAGGGAGGCGATGGCGCGCGACACGCTTTCATTGAGCGCCGTCGTCTCATTGCCCAGGATCTGTGACGAGGCCAGGACCTCATCGCTGGAACGGTGGGTGCCGTCGGCGATGGCCTGCAGTCCGGCCACGTTCTCCGCCACCACGGCGGTGCCCTGGGACGCCATCTGGACGTTCCGGGCGATTTCACGCGTGGCGGCGTCCTGCTCCTCCACCGCCGAGGCGATCGCGGCGGAGATGGTCGAGATCTCCTGGACCGTGCGCTGGATGGCGCTGATCGCGGCCACCGCCTCACGGGTGGCGCCCTGCATCCCGGCGATCTGGCCGCTGATCTCCTCGGTCGCCTTGGCGGTCTGGGTCGCCAGGGTCTTCACCTCCGACGCGACCACGGCGAAGCCCTTGCCGGCCTCACCCGCCCGCGCCGCCTCGATGGTGGCGTTCAGCGCCAGCAGGTTGGTCTGGCTGGCGATCTCGCTGATCAGCCGGACCACGGAACCGATGCGGTCACCCTGGCTCTGCAGCCGTTCCATCTGCTGGGTGCTTTCCTCCACCCGGGCACGGGCATCGCTGGCCATCGTCGCCGCGCGGGTGACCTGGCCACTGATCTCACCAAAGGAGACCGACAGTTCCTCGGCGGCGCTGGCCACCGCCTGGACGTTGACATTGGCCTCCGTCACGGCGCGGTCGACCACGCTGGTGCGCTCCTGGCCCACCTGGGCCTGGTCGCTGAGCCCCCGGGCGTTGCCGGCCAACTGCTGCACGGCGGCGTTCAGGCGTTCCACCAGGCTGTGGACGGAGGTCTCAAGGCTGTCGGCGATGCGGCGAGAGGCCGCGCGCTTATCCGCTTCGGCCCGCCTCTCGGCCTCGGCCTGCTCGACGGCCAGGCGGTCGCGGTCGGCGAGGTTGGAACGAAACACCGCCAAGGCGCCGACGATGGCGCCCAGTTCATCCTTGCGCGCCAGGGCCTCGATATTCACGGTGGTGTTGCCACCGGCCAGCGCCTCCGTGGCGGCGGAGATGCGATCGATGGATCCCTTCAGCGCCCGGACGATGACGAAGGTGACGGCGGCCACGCCCAACACCACCAGCAAGACGATGATGGTGGTCATGGTCTGGGTGGCGGTGGCGCTGGCGTCCATGTCCTTGATGGCCGTGGCGGCGGTGGCGCGTTCACGCGCGGCGGCCGCGCTCAAGCGATCCTGCACGCCCTGCAGGCTGGCGCGCAACGGTTCCAGGAATGAGACGGCGGATTGGGCGTCGATGCCCAGCATGTCCTTAACGAAGCCCACCGGCTGGCCCAGCTTGTCGATGTCTTGGCCGACGGACGCCAATTCCGCCTTGGTCTTGCCATCGGACAGGCGCTCCCGCGCACGGTCCACCGCCTCCTTGGCGCTGCCCATGCGCTTGACCACGCCGTCCAGCATGGCGACGGACGTCTTGGCGTCGCCCCCGGCCGTGGCGGCCGCCAGGGCGTAGTACAGGTCCTTGGTGGCGCCGTTCAGCTCACTGGACGCGCTCAACAGTTCGGCCGTGGCCACGAACCGCACCTCGCCCACCTCGCGGGCCGTGGCGGTGATGCCACCCACCACCTGATGGGACGCGACGGCCATCACCACCAGGGCCACCAGCCCCAGGGCGGGGGCCGCGAACAGCTTCAGCGCCATGGGCAGATCATCGAACCGCATCACCATTATCCTTCCACCAGTATCCATCAGGCTTGGCCGCCCATCGTTCTGCACGTCGGGTCGGGAGGTCCCCGGGGGACGGGTGGGATGGACGGCCCAACCCTTCCGCCCACCCCATCCCCCGGGGATCGCCACGACGCCTACTTTTCCGTGACCATCATCTTGAAGTTCGGGTCGAACTCGACGCCGGCGGCGGCCGCCGCCGCCTTGCTGACGTAGATGGTCACCTTAGGCGTGGTCTCCACGGCGATGACGCAGGCGCCGGCATCGACGCAGGCGACCTCGTTGCCCACCGTCACCGTGCCCTTGGCCAGGGCCTTCTTGCCCTCCGCCGCCGACGACACGAACACGGCGTAGGCGCCGGGGGCGGCGTCACCGGCGGCGACGGCCGCGGCGGGCAAGGCCGCCTGCACCGCCGCCACCGGGGCGGCGCCGGCGGTCACCACCACCTTGGCGCCCGCCGGGGCCTTGACGGTCAGGAAGCCCAACGCCTTGGCGGCGATGGTCACCTGCTTGGCGTCCATCTCCGCCGCCGAGGCGGCGCCGGCCCACAGGCCAAGGGTCGTGAAGACCAGGACGATCTTGTTCTTGTTCATGGTCTTTCCCCTTAGAACTGATAGGTGGCCGTGCCCCAGACGCGCCGTTCCGCCTTGGGCGCGACGGACAACTGGGTCTGGTCTCGCAGCAGGTTGCTACCCGCGAGCGTCAGGGAAAAATCATCGCTGACCTTGTAGGAGATGGCGGCCTGCGCCGTCAGGCCGGGGCTGACCGACAGCAGGGACACGCCTGCCATGGTCTGGTAATAGGCCTGATAGTCCGACTTCCACACCAAGAACAAGTCGGTGGACCAGCGGCCGAAATCATAGCCGACATTGCCTTTGACCGTGTTCTTGGGCGTGGACTTCTGATAGTCGACCGGCGCGGCCCCAGCGGGGAAGGTGAAATGGTCGGATGGGTTCAGCCACGTCCAGGAAGCGCTCCATCGCACGCCACCAACCTTGCCACGCAGCTCCGTTTCGGCTCCCCATTCGGTGCTCTCGCCAAAGTTGTCGCCCACGAATAGGGAGGGGTAGCCCGCCACGACATGGATGGTGGACAGGCTGATGGTCTTGAAGTCCTGTGTCTTCTGATAGAAGACCGAAACCTTGGCCGAACCGTTCAGGAACGCCAACGCCCGCTGATATCCCAGTTCGTAGTTCGTGACCACCGTTGGATTGACATTGGGGTTGCCGGTGATGATGAGAGAATTGGGCGCCGGCTGGCTAACCGTATTATTGTTAAGTTCCAGTAGCGTGGGCGACTGGATACCGCGACCGGCGGTGACCGTTACGGTGTCATCGGCGGTCGCCCGCCAGACCACGCCGACATTGTAGGAAAAGCTGTCGAAGGCGCGGTTGTCGTAGTCGGCCTGGGTGAAGGGTACCGGCGTGAAGCCGCCGTGATTGAGCCATGTGTGATCCCAGCGGCCGGCCACCGTCAGGCTGACGGTGTCGGCGATGGCCCAATCGTACATGTTGGACAAGCCGAAATCCTGATAGCCGGTGGTCGAACCGGATAGCGGATAGCTGTCGATGCTGTTGTTGCGGTATTCCAGGCCAACCCGGGTGGTCAGCGACGGCGTCAGCTTCAAGAGGTCTTGTAATTGCACAACCGTGGTATCGGTTGACGTGCCAACCTCACCCGTCGTGCCAGCGTTCAGAAACCGCAGCCTGAAATCCAGATGGTTGCTGTAGGCGGTGGCGTCGATCAGGCCCCAGTCGGTGTCCGCCTTGACCGTCCCCTTGAAGGAATGGGTCTGGTAGATGCCCTGGTGGGGTTCCTGAATGGCGCCCACCTCGAATTGGTCGGCTCGGCTCCAGGTACCTTCAAACCCCGCCTGAATCGTCGGGCTGATCTGGGCCAGGCTGTCCAACGACGCGGTTCGGCGCAGCGAGCCGTTGCTCCGCTGGCCGGCGACAATGGAATTGCCGGAGTTGGTACCGTACTCATCCATGTTCCAGCCACCGGCCGATAGCCGCACGCCCAGATTGTCCGCCAGCTTCACGCTTTTGACGACGCTGATTTCCTTCTGGCCCTGGGTGCCAACCGTCACCTGGGCGCTGCCGACGCTGTCGTAGAGCGGGTTGAAGGTAATGATGTTGACCACGCCGGAAACGGCGTTGAAACCGAACAGCGCGGCTTGCGGGCCCTTCACCACCTCGATCTGGCGGATTTCCGCCAGTTGCACCGGAATCGCCGACCAGATCGTGACACCGTAATGGTCCAGGTACACCTGACGGCCGTTCACCAGCACCAGCAGGCGAGGATTGTTGCCCTGGTTGTAGCCATCGACGCCGACGTCGGCGCCGCTGACGCCCCACGATTCCACATCCACACCGGCCACCCGGTTCAGGACGTCGGGGATGGTGCGGGCGCCGGAATGGGCGATCTCATCGGCGCTGATGATGGTCATGGGTGCCGGCGCCTCACTGGCCCGCTGCGGCTTGCCCGTGGCCGAGGTCGTCACCGCCTCGCCAAACAGATCCTCCAGCGACCCGTAGTTCATCGATTGCGCCTGAGCGCCCGACGCGGCGGCCAGCGCGCCCGCCAGCCCCAGCACCAGGCGGGACGGCGTGCGCGACAGAACGGACTTAAAGGTTCCCGTGTTTTTCATTTTGCACCCCAACTCAAACTTTCAGACAGAAACGGATTTGCATGTGTTAACTGGTCCAGTACAAAAGTTGAGCAACATGCGCTTTCGTATATATTCATGGCTAAAGTCAAATCGATCAGCGCCTGTTAAAGCATGGTTAACCATACTTACTTACTATTTCCTTAACGATACTTAACATATAAAATCCTATGCTCTTGATCCGACGCTGTGTTCCATTCCTTGTCGGCCCTGGCCATGACCAGAATGGTGCCATGCAGCATTGAAGCTTCCGGCCGATGCGGCTTCTTGCGAAAAAGCAGGGGCTTGGACGGGCCCGGCAGGCGCGCTGCCCTGCAACACGATTTCCCGGCAATGACGAAGGGGCCAGTCCGAACCAGTCCCCAAAAGGATCCGGTATGCCCAACGCCCCCTCCTCGGCCCCCCCGGTGGCGGCCCCGCCGGCGCCCCCGATTGGTAAAGACGCGCCTTACCTGGAGGTCGGCACCCCCGCCTATCGCCGGGTGACCGCCATTTTGTTCGTGGCGGGCTTTTCCACCTTCGCCACACTCTATTGCGTGCAGCCGCTGCTGCCGGACTTCGTGCGCGCCTATGGCATCAGCCCGCCGGGGGCCAGCCTGTCGCTGTCGGTGACCACGGCGGCCCTCGCCTTCGCCCTGTTGGTTGCGGGTGCCATTTCCGACCGGTCCGGGCGCAAGGGCATCATGGTGGCCTCGCTGGCACTGTCAGGCGGCCTGGGCCTGGCCAGCGCGCTGGCGCCCAGCTGGACCCTGTTCCTGGTGCTGCGGACGCTGGCGGGCTTGGCGCTGGGGGGCTTGCCGGCGGTGGCCATGGCCTATGTGGCGGAGGAGGTGAACCCCAAGTCCGCCGGCCTGACCATGGGCCTGTATATCGGCGGCACCGCCATGGGCGGCATGGGCGGCCGGGTGCTGACCGTGCTGATCACCGATGTTTCCAACTGGCGGGTGGCGGTGGGCCTGGTCGGGGCGATGGGCATCGCGGCCGCCATCATCGTGGCGTTGGCCCTGCCGCCATCGCGCCATTTCCGCCCGCGCGACGGCGGCCAGCAGGGTGTAGGACTATTGGGCGGCCTGATCGCCGCCTGGCGCCTGCATCTTTCCGACGGCGGCCTGGTGGCCCTGTTCGCCACCGGCTTCCTGGCCATGGGCGCCTTCGTTGCCGTCTTCAACTATGTGGGATTCCGCCTGCAGGCGCCGCCCTTCAACCTGGCACCGGCCACGGTGGCCGCTCTGTTCCTGGTCTATGTGTTCGGCATCATCAGTTCGCCCCTGTTCGGCGGATTGTCCAGCCGCTTCGGCCCCGGCCGCGTGCTGGTGGCGTCCAGCCTGCTGATGGCGCTGGGCCTGGGTGTCATGGGGTTCCCCCGCTTGGATACGCTGGCCATGGGCCTGGGCCTGTTCACCTTCGCCTTTTTCGGCGTGCATTCGGTGGCGTCCGGCTGGATCGGCCTGCGGGCGCGCCAACACCGGGGTCAGGCATCGTCGCTATACCTGTTCGCTTATTATATGGGCTCCACCCTGGCCGGCACCGCCGGCGGCTTTTTCTGGCACGAAGGAGCCTGGACCGGCGTCACCCTGTTCGTCGGCGGGCTGTTGGTCGCGCTGATCCTCAACGCCCTGGGCCTGGCGGCTCGTCGAGTCAAATAATACACATCATTATATGTTGTATATGGCATATTACACATTGACGCACGTATATGGCCGCCCCATACTGGCACCCAATACGGAATTTCTGTGCCCTGAGAGGATGCCATGGCCGCCAGCCCTGACCCGACGCCCGATCCGACAGCCGACGAAACCTTCTTCGTGCCGGCCGACGTGATGCCGGCGCTGGCGGCCCTGCTGCGGGAAATGGGGCCACCCCGATTCCGCGACGTGGCGCTGGACAGCCTGCGCGCCGGCTATGTCGAAAGCCGCCGGCACCTGGCGCCGGAGGCGCCGGCCGTGGCCTCGGTCATGGACCAGATCATCGGCGGCCCGGCCGGCCCCCTGCGGGTGCGGGTCTATCGCGCCAATTTCGGCTGGCGGCCCGTGCCGGCGCTGTTATTCCTGCATGGCGGCGGCTGGACCATCGGCAACCTGGAAAGCCACGACACCCTGTGCCGCCAACTGGCGGCGGCGTCCGGCCACACGGTGGTGGCGGTGGACTACCGCCTGGCGCCGGAACACCCCTTCCCCGCCGCCCTGGACGACGCCTGGGCGGCCCTCAACTGGCTGGCCGACAGCGCGGAACGGCTGGCCATCGACCCCCTGGCCATCGGCGTGGCCGGTGACAGCGCCGGTGGCAACCTGGCCGCCGTGCTGGCCCTGAAGGCCAGGGACGAGGGCGGGCCGCACCTGAAGACCCAGGTGCTGATCTACCCCTGCACCGACCTGAACGCCGACCGCCCCTCCCACCACCGCCGCGCCCAGGGCTATCTCATGAGCCGGGAGCAATATCTGTGGTACGTGGACAACTACACCGGCGCCGCCGACCGCGGCGACTGGCGCCTGTCGCCGCTGTTGGCCGACAGCCTGGCCGGCCTGCCGCCCGCCGTCATCCTGACCGCCGGCCTTGACGTTCTGCAGGATGAGGGCCGGGACTATGCCGCCCGCCTGGCAGGGGCCGGCGTGCCGGTGTTGCACACCGTCTACCCAGACATGGTGCACGGCTTCATCACCCTGGGCGGCCGCTTGCCCCAGGCGCAGAAGGCGGTCGGCGACATCGCCAAAGGCCTGGCATCCTTCGACATTTACAATTTCAGCGACGGCGCCGGCATCTGATAGGCTTGCCCCCGCCATAGAGGGGGAGCGTTGAACGACGATGGCGACCAAGGGAACGCCGGCGGTGCGCGCGGTGGAGGCGGCGGGCGTGGCCTATCGCCTGCTGGAATACGACTATGACCCCAACGCCCACGCCATCGGCCTGGCCGCGGCGGAGGCCCTGGGCCTGGATCCGGCGCTGGTCTACAAGACCCTGGTCTGCCAGCTGGAAGGCGGCACGGGGGGACTTGCCTGCGCCATCATTCCCGCCGGGGCGCGGCTGGACCTGAAGGCCTTCGCCGCCGCCGCCAAGGCGAAGAAGGCGGATCTGGCCCCCCAGCCGGTGGCGGAGCGCAGCAGCGGCTATGTCGTGGGTGGCATCAGCCCCCTGGGCCAGCGGCGCGCCCTGCCCACCTTCCTGGACCAGTCGGCGGAAGCGCTGGCGGAGATCATCGTTAACGGCGGCCGGCGGGGCCTGCAACTGGCCCTGGCGCCGGCCGACCTGGTGAGGGCGTCCGGCGCCCGCTGGGCCGCCATCACCGCCTGAACCTCCGCGCGGGTCCATCGCCCTCGCCCGCCACGCGATCCACCAGGTGGTCACCCGCACCACCGTGACCCATGCTGCCGATCGGGCCATGATTGAATCCCCCCTTCATGTCAGGCGCGGGGAAACGGGAATGGGCGGCATCAGGGGATTGGTCTGGGCCGTGGCCCTGGCGGCGATGGTGTCACTGACGGCCGCAAGCGCCGCCACCGATGGAGCCGGCGCGGAGGCCATTCATGTGGATGCCGACGGCACCATCCACGTCGACGGCTTGGCCGTGCCCGTATCCGATTTCCTGAGCGCACCCGCCCGCGCGCAGCAGAGCGCCCGGCTGATCCGGCCGCCGGCCCCGGTGGTGACGGAGGCGGGGGTGAAGGACGCCCGTGCCGGCACCGACGCCTTTCAACAGTCGGTCGCCGACCGCTGGCGGGCCGTTTATCCCGCCCGGATCGAGCCGACGATGATGAACGGCGTGAAGACGGAGGTGATAACCCCCGAGGCCGGCATCGCCCCGGAAAACCAGAACCGCGTACTGATCAACCTGCACGGCGGGGGCTTTTTCGCGGGCGGCGGCGGGGCCGGTGGGCGCGCGGAATCCCTGCCTGTCGCCGGGCGGGGCCGCATCAAGGTGGTGGCGGTTGACTATCGCCTGGCGCCGGAAAACCGCTTCCCGGCGGCCAGCGAGGACGTGGAACAGGTCTACCGCGCCCTGCTGGCCCACCATAGGCCGGAGCAGATCGGCATCTACGGCTGCTCGGCCGGCGGCACCTTGGTAGCGCAGTCCGTCGCATGGTTTCAGAAGCGCCGCCTGCCCCCACCCGGGGCCATTGGCATCTTCTGCTCCGGCGCCATGCCGACCTTCTGGTACGGCGGCGATTCCTTCGCCGTCACGCAGATGATGAACGCGCGCCTGCAGGCGACACCGGAACAGATGCGGGACGGCGCGGGCACCCTGTACCTGGCCGGGGTGGACGGCAACGACCCGTTGGTCACGCCCGGCCTGTTTCCTGAGGTCTTGGCCAAGTTCCCGCCCACCCTGATCATCACCGGCACACGCGACAGCGCCATGAGCAACGCCATCGTCACGAACGCCCGCCTGCTGGCGGTTGGCGCCGAGACGCAACTGTTCGTGCAGGAAGGCCTGGGCCATGGGGAGTTCGCCACCCTGGTCGGCAGCGCGGAAGCGGCCCAGGCCTATGATGTCATTTGGCGCTTCTTCGACCGGCATCTGGCCAAGTAGGGGCCCTCACTCATCCGCCCCAGGCGGCCATTACGGTTTAGTAACCATTTCAGGGCATAGTACGTCCCCATTCAGAATAATCAGTCATGGTACGGGTGCCATGCTGGGTCTGAAAATGAAGCCATCCGGACGGCGCGGGATGAAATCGCCGTCGGAGAGGGAGTTATGCCCACACCCCGCCGCGTCACCCAGGTGCTGCGCCCGCTCTTGATGGGCTGCATGCTTTGCCTGGCCACCCTTCTTTTCGCCGGGCGCGCCCTGGCCTTGGACGCGCCGGCGGCGGCGGGGGCGCCCCTGACCATCGTGTATCCCCGCTATAGCGAGAACGGCGAGGACAGCCGCAGCCGTTATCCCTTGGGCCTGCTGCGCCTGGCCCTGGACAAGGTCGGCGCGCGTTACGTGTTGCGACCCAGCGACAAGGTCATGGGGCATTCCCGCGCCATCGCCGCCCTTCGCGCCGGGGCCGAGGTGAACCTTATCTGGGCGGGAACGACGGCGGAATTGGAGCGGGAATTGCGCCCCATCCGCATCCCGCTGACCCGGGGATTGCTGGGCCATCGGCTGTTCATCATCCGCAAGGAGGATCAGGCCCGCTTTTCCGCCGTGCGAACGCTGGAGGATTTACGCCAGTTGACCGCCGCCCAGGGCGTGGGGTGGCCGGACGTGGAGATCATGCGGGCCGCCGGCCTGCAAGTGGAAGCCTTCCGGTATGACCTGCTGTATGCCCTGGTTCAGCATGGCCGCATCGACTACCTGCCCCGCAGCGCCTTTGAGATTTATGGTGAGCTGGAAACCAGGCAGGCCATCTTTCCCGACCTGACGGTGGAGAAGACCTTGGTCCTGGTCTATCCCTTCGACATGTATTTCTTCACGCGCCAGGACGACCTGGAACTGGCGAGACTGGTGGAACAGGGGCTGAGCTTGGCGCTTCAGGACGGGTCCTTCCTCGACTACTTCAACAAAGCCCCCTACATCCGCGACTTGATGACCACCATGGATTTGGAGGGGCGGCGCCACATCACCATCCCCAATCCCCTGCAATCGATGGAAACGGCGGCGCTGCCCGACCGCTATTGGCTGGCGGGACTGCCCCCGTAAGATTGCAGCGCGGCGGCCAACCGGTCCAACGCCGGCGCATCCGCCGGCAGCCCCAGGCGCAACCAGCCTTGACGGCCAAGATGTTCCGGGAAGGGCCGTGTCCACAGGCCCGCCCCGGCCAGATGCCGCCACAGGGCGGCCGCATCACCGGCGTCCGCCAGGCGATAGAGCGCCGTGCCGCCCAGGACGCGCAAGCCGCCCGCCCGCAACACCCCGTCCAGCGCGTCCGCCGCCGCCGCCAGCCGCCGCCGGGTGGCCGCCTGCCAGCCCTGGTCCGCCAGGGCGACCGCCCCAACCGCCAGCGCCGGGCCGCTGACGGCCCAGGAGCCGAGGTCGGCACGCACGGCATCCAGCAGTGGCGCCGGCGCCAACAAGAAGCCGAGGCGCAGGCCGCCCAGGCCGAAGAACTTGCCGAAGGAGCGCAGGATGACCACCCCCGGCGTCCCCGCATGGGGACACACACTGCGCGCGGGGTCGAGGTCGGCGTAGGCCTCATCCACCACCAGCCAACCGCCGCGCGCGGCCAGGTCGGCCGCCAAATCCAGAAGAACCATGGGCTCCCAGGCCCGGCCGTCGGGGTTGTTGGGGTTGCACACCACCACCACGGCGGCCCCTTCCACCTGTTCCGGACTCGCCACATGCCGCACCCGGTGACCCGCCGCCGCCCAGGCGCGCGCATGGTCGCCATAGGTGGGGCTGACAATGGCCACATCACCCACCGCACGCAGGCGCGGCAACGTCTGGATCAGCAGCTCGGAGCCGGGCGCCGCCATCAGGCCGTCCGGCCCCGGCGCGCCATAGGCGCCGGCCGCCGCCGTCAGCAGGGCGTCCAGGGCACCGCGCGTGGGCAAGGCCGTCCAGGCGGCGTCCGGGATGGGCGGCAGGGGATAGGGCCAGGGGTTGATGCCGGTGCTGAGGTCGATCCAGGGTGCTGGCGCGTCCGGGAACAGGCCGGCCGCCTGGGTCAGGTCACCGCCATGGCGAATCCCCTCACGGTCCTGCGGCGCGTCGCCGTCGTTCATGCTAAACCCCTGGCCCATGACGCTCTTTCCCGCTCTTTATCCCGCATTGCCCTGGCTGGCCCTGGTGGCCCTGGCGCTGGAGGCCCTGCTGGGCTACCCCGACGCCGTGTATGCCCGCATCCGCCATCCGGTGGTGTGGATCGGCGCCCTGATCGGCCGGCTGGACCGCGCCTGGAACCGGGCGGAACGGCCGGCGGCGGCGCGCAAGGCCGCCGGCGTGGCGGCGGAATGCGTGCTGGTGGTCGCGGCGCTGGCCGCCGGCATCCTTATCCAGGACCTGCTGGCCCGGCTGGGCGGCTTCTGGGGAACGCTGGCCACCGGCCTGTTGGCCAGCAGCCTGCTGGCGCAGCGTAGCCTGCACCGCTTCGTCAGCGCCGTGCCCCGGGGCCTGCGCCAGCGTGGGCTGGAAGGTGGGCGGGAGGCGGTATCCCACATCGTCGGCCGCAACCCCGCCAGCCTGGATGAGGCCGGCGTGGCCCGCGCCGCCCTGGAAAGCCTGGCGGAGAACTTCTCCGACGGGATCGTGGCGCCGGCCTTCTGGCTGGCGGTGGGGGGATTGCCCGGCCTGTTGGCCTACAAGGCCATCAACACCGCCGACAGCATGGTGGGCCATCGCACGCCCCGGCATGAGGCCTATGGCTGGGCGGCGGCGCGGCTGGACGACGTGGTGAACCTGCCGGCCTCCCGCCTCACAGCCGGGCTGCTGGTCCTGGCGGCCTGGACGCGCGACGGCCGTCAGGCCAAGGCGGCACTGGCCGCCGTGCGCCGCGACGCGGGCCGCCACCGCAGCCCCAACGCCGGCTGGCCGGAGGCCGCGATGGCGGGCGCCCTGGGCCTGCGTCTGGCGGGCCCCCGCACCTATGGCGAGACGCGGGTGGAGGATCACTGGATGGGCGACGGCCGGGCCGAGGCCACCGCCGCCGACATCGAGGCCGGCCTCAGCCTTTACCGCCGCAGCCTGGCCCTGCTGTGGGGCCTGGCGCTGATCCTGGCGTGGACGATTTAAGCCCGTCATCTCTCAAACAGCACGTCCGACAAGGGGCGGCGGTGTTCCCAGTGGGCGCGTTCCAGTTCCGGCACGTCGTCCATCTCGGCGGGATAGCCGATGCAGAGGTAACCCACCAGCCGCCAGTGGGCAGGGATGTCCAGCAGGCCGTTCAGCATTTCGGGCCGCAGGATGGAGACCCAGCCCAGGCCGACACCCTCCGTCCGCGCGGCCAGCCACAGGGTCTGGATGGCGGCCACGGCGGAATAGGCCAGGGTCTCCGGCATGGTGCGGCGGCCCAGGCCCGCGCCCTGGGCCGGGTCGGGATCGACAAACACTGCCAGGTGGCAGGGTGCCTCCCGCAGGCCCGCCAGTTTCAGGCTGGCGTAGAGGCCGGCACGGTCAGCCGCTTGCGCCGCCAGCGCCTCGGCGTTGCAGCGCTCGAACTCCACCCGCACGGCCTCACGCCGGTGCGGGTCGTCCACTCGGACGAAGCGCCAGGGCTGGCTGAGGCCCACGGACGGCGCCAGGCAGGCCAAATCCAGCAGGCGTTCCAGCAAGCCGTGCGGCAGGGGATCGGTGCGGAAGCGCCGCACGTCGCGCCGCCACGCCAGCAGGTCGCGGAAATGAGCCCGGAAGTCGGCATCGAAGTCGGGGCCGGACTCCAAACGGTTCATCGGCTGATGGCCCATAGCGCGTCCAGGTCCAGGTGGCGTTCGGCGGCCTCGGCCAATTCGTCCAACGCCGCCTCCACCGTGCCATCGTAACTGGCCAGCCCCGGCGCGACGTTCCAGCGCGCCAGCCAGGCCGCCCGCTGGGCGTCATAGCCGAACAGGCCGTGGACGTAGGTGCCGGCGATGCGCCCGTCCAGGCTGACCGCGCCTTCGGGCACCTGGCCACCGGCGCCGTCGTCGAGGTGCAACAGCGGCCGGGCGCGGTCGGCGCCGTGCGTAACACCCAGATGCATCTCATAGCCGGTGAGCGCGGCACCTGTGGCCACGTCCCGGCCCGTCACCGCCCGCAGGGTCTTGGCCGGGGCCAGCACCGTCTCCACGTCCAGATAGTCCAGGCCGGGGGCGGTGCCGGGCGGCCCCTCGATGCCATCGGGGTCGGCGACGGCGCGGCCCAGCATCTGATAACCGCCGCACAGACCCAGGACCCAGCCCCCCCGGCGGACATGGCCTGCCAGATCGATATCCCAGCCCTGGGCGCGAAAGAACGCCAGGTCGGCCAGGGTGGCCTTGGATCCAGGCAGGATGACGCCCTGGGCGTCACCCGGCAGGGGACGGCCAGGGGGCACCATCTCCACCGTCACGCCCGGCTCCAGCCGCAGCGGGTCGAGGTCATCGAAATTGGCGATGCGCGACAGCATGGGCACGGCGATGCGCACGGCGCCGCCTTGCATGCGGCGCGCCCAGTGCGCCAAATCCATGCCGTCCTCCGCCGGCAGGCGGGCCGCCGCCTTCTGGTACGGCAGCACGCCGAAGCAGGGCCAGCGGGTGCGGGCCTCGATCTCCGTCACGCCCCGGTCGAACAGGCGGAGGTCGCCCCGGAACTTGTTGATGAGGAAGCCCCGGATCTGGGCGCGGTCTTCGGCATCCAGCACACGGTGGGTGCCCACCAGGCTGGCGATGACCCCCCCCCGGTCGATGTCGCCGGCCAGCACCACCGGCACGCCGGCGGCCCGGGCGAAGCCCATGTTGGCGATGTCACCTGCCCTCAGATTGGTCTCCGCCGGGCTGCCCGCCCCCTCCACCACCACCAGGTCGCACGCCGCCCGCAGACGGTGGAAGCTTTCCAGCACGGCCGGCAGCAGCTCCCCCTTGCGGCGCTGATAGCCGGCGGCCTCCGCGGTGCCAACCACCCGGCCGCGCAGCACCAGTTGGGCGCCGATGTCGGTCTGCGGCTTCAGCAGCACGGGGTTCATGTCCACCGACGGCGCCACGCCGCAGGCGCGGGCCTGCAGCGCCTGGGCCCGCCCGATCTCCCCCCCATCGGGCGTCACGGCGGCGTTATTGGACATGTTCTGCGGCTTGAACGGCCGGACGCGCAGGCCCCGGCGGGTATAGGCCCGGGCCAGCGCCGCCACGATCAGCGACTTGCCCACGTCCGAGCCCGTGCCTTGTATCATCAGGGCGCGGGCGCCCGTCTTGTCCGCCATCAGAAATCGATCCCGCGCTGCGCCTTGATGCCGGCCTGGAAGGGGTGCTTCACCGCCTGGAACTCCGTCACCAGGTCGGCGGCCTCGATGATTTCCGCCTTGGCGTTGCGGCCGGTGACCAGCACGTGCAGGTTGGGCCGCCGGGCGTCCAGGCCCGCCAGCACGTCCGCGACATCCAGATAGCCATAGCGCAGCACGATGTTGATCTCATCCAGCACCACGAGGTGATAGCGGGGGTCGGCCATCATTTCTTGCGCCACGATCCAGGCGCGGGTGGCCGCCGCCACGTCGCGGTCGCGGTCCTGGGTGTCCCAGGTGAAGCCTTCACCCATCACCCGGTGGTCGATCAGGTCGGCGAAGCGCTTCAGCGCCTCCTGCTCCCCCGTCGCCCAGTTGCCCTTCACGAACTGGACAAAGCCGACCCGCAGGCCGTAGCCCGCGGTGCGCAGCATCACGCCCAGGGCCGCCGTGGTCTTGCCCTTGCCAGGACCGGTATGGACCATCAGCAGGCCCTTTTCCTGTGTCGCCTGGGCCACGCGGGCATCCTGCACCGCCTTGCGCTTCCGCATCTTCTCGCGGTGGCGGGCGGCCTCGTCATCCGGTGGCGGGCTGTCAGTGTCGGTCATGGGGATCCTCCTCGCCCTTCTTATTTCACTTTTGGCGGCCTATTTCACTTTCAACGGCAGACCCGCCACCGTCAGGAACACCTGGGCCGCCAGGACCGCCAGCCGCTGGTGCAGGCGGCCGGCATGGTCACGGAAGCGCCGGGCCAGCGCGTTCTCCGGCACGATGCCCATGCCCACCTCATTGCCCACCAGCACGATGGGGCCGGCGCGGGCCGCCAATGCCGCCTCCAGCCCCGCCAGCGCCGTCGGCACATCCTGGTCGGCCAGCATGATGTTGGTCAGCCATAGGGTCAGGCAGTCGACCAGCACCGGGCCCTGGCCGTGGCGGACCAGCGCGGCGGCCAGATCAAGCGGCGCCTCCACGGTCGACCAGCCGGGCACGCGGTCCGCCTGGTGCTGGCGGATGCGATCGCGCATCTCATCATCCCAGGCCTGGGCGGTGGCGATATAGGTCCAGGGGCCCGGCAGGGCCGTCACCAGCCCCTCGGCGAACCGGCTCTTGCCGGACCGGGCGCCGCCCAGGACCAGGGTCACCCCCGGCACGGCCACGTGGTCACCTGTCATCATCCACCCCCATCCCCCTTGGACTCGCGCAAACCCACCACCAGGGCGGTGCCAGGGCGGTCATAGCGCCATCATCAGACGCTTACAGCCTCATTTCCTGTGTGCCATCGAAGAAAGGTCAAAGGCGACAGGAGAGAGTGGGGCACGGGGTAGCGCGCGCCCATTGGACGCAGACAGTTCTTTCGGCTTGAAAGTTGGCGCACCGATGGTAGGAATAGGCCGCATAGCCTATTACCTATGAGATAGGTCTGCCCGAGACATGGTGCGCCTGCCCCTTCCGCCGCCCGACCGATCGCTCGCCCGCCCCCTGGTGGTTGGCGTGGCCCTTTGGGCATTCGCTCTGGTGGCGATCGAAGCCCAGGTTATTAGTGGACGGTTCGTTTCGGAATTCCACATCTATGCCGAGGCCACCTGGGCCTGGTGGCAGGGTGCGGAGATTTACGAGGACGGGATCAACGGCTTCCTCTACCTGCCGTCCAGCGCCGTGCTTTTCACCCCCTGGGCCTATCTGCCGCCCCTGATGGGCGACGCGCTGTGGCGCCTGAGCGTGCTGGCGGTGAGCTGGTGGGGCGTGGCCCGGCTCTGCCGCATGCTGGCGCCCAAGGACTGGCAGCGCCTGTTCGGCGTCGCCCTGCTGGCGGCCCTGCCCATCGGCGTGGTGGATCTGCGCGGCGCCCAGACGGAATTCCTGATGCTGGGCCTGATGCTGGCGGGCCTGGCGGATGTGGCGGAAGGCCGCTTCCGCCGCGCCGCCTTCCTGCTGGTCCTGGCCGGCGCCTTCAAGCCCCAGGCCCTGGCGCTGGTGCTGCTGGCCTTCGCCCTGTGGCCCCGGCTGCGCCTCCATCTGGCGGTGTGGCTGGCGGCGGCGCTGGCCCTGCCCCTGCTGCACGGCGATCCCGCGTACGCCCTGGGGGAATATGGCGCGCTGGTCCGCAAGACCATGAGCAGCGCCAACCCCGGCGGCGGTGTCTGGCACGATTTCGCCAATGGCTTGGCCACCTTGGGCCTGCCGCTGGACCTGGCGGTGCAGACCCTCATCCGGGCGTTGGCCGGCGTGTGCGTGCTGATCCTGGCCCGGGGGACGGTCAGCCAATTGCCGACGGCCAAGGCCGCGGCCACCGTGGCAGCCCTGATGGTGACCTATCTGCTGCTGTTCAACCCACGCACCGTCCTGGGCCATTTCGGTGACATGGCGCTGGTGGCCGGTGCGTTGGCGGGCTGGGAATTCCATGTCCGGCGCAACCGCGTGCTGGGCTGGGTGCTGGTGCTGCTGTGTTTCGCGTTGACCACCCACGTGTGGACGCGCGCCCTGCACCAGGCCACCGCCACCTGGTTCAAACCGCTGCTGGCCTGCGCGTTCGGCCTGTACGTGGTGCTCCGCTGGGTCCCGTCGCTGCGGGCCAACCGGACGCCCGACGTGCGCAACCGCCTGATGGACACGCCTGAGGAGAGCTTGGCAATCCAGGGCTGACGACCGTACTTCCTCCCTCCATCATCGGATGCAGTGACGCCCGCCACTGATGGGCAACATGGTGGCGATTGGTCGCGGCATGCCTAAATTCGAACCGCTGCGTATCGAAGTAGGTTCCCCTGCATCCGTAAGCGCGTTAATTATTCGGTGCTGTGCCGGGCGGGGGGCGACCCCGGTCCATGGGCGTAGCGTTGCACTGTCGCGCATCGCATTGCCGGAGCCCCGCCCCCATGTGGATTGTCGCCTACGCCCTGAGGCGCCCCTATAGTTTCGCCGTGCTGGCGGGCCTGATCACCCTGCTGGGCGTGCTCAGCCTGTTCAGGATGCCCACCGACATCTTCCCCGAGGTGGAGATCCCCACGGTCACCGTGGTGTGGAGCTATTCCGGCCTGGATGCCCAGGAGATGACGGGCAAGATCACCGCCTTCGGTGAGCTGGCCATCATCAACACCGCCGACAACGTGGCGGAAGTGGAGTCGGAGACGTCCAACGGCGTGGGCATCATCCGCACCACGTTCCAGCCGGGCGTGAACATCGACCTGGCCATCTCGCAGATTTCCGCCATCAGCCAGACCATCCTGAAGCGCATGCCCACCGGCACGCAGCCGCCGCTGATCGTGCAATACAGCCGGTCCAGCGTGCCCATCCTGCAGCTGGCGCTGTCGTCGGACACGATGAGCGAGGCGCAGCTGTACGATTACGGCCGCATCACCATCCGCTCGCAGATCAGCGACATCCCGGGCATGCGCCTGCCCCTGCCCTATGGCGGCAACGCCCGCCAGATCATGGTCGACATCGACCCGGACAAGCTGCGCAGCTATGGCCTGACCCCCAATGACGTGAACAAGGCCCTGTCGGCGCAGAACCTGAACCTGCCCTCGGGCACGGCCAAGATCGGCGACACGGAATATCAGGTGGGCCTGAACAGCTCCCCCATCGCCGTCGACACCTTCAACGACATTCCCCTGCGCGACGTCAACGGCCGCACCATCTTCATGCGCGACGTCGCCCATGTCCGCGACGGTGCCGCCGTGCAGACCAACGTGGTGCACGCCGACGGCCAGCCGGCCGTGCTGCTGACCATCATGAAGCTGGGGGGCGCCTCCACCCTGGCGGTGGTGGACGAGGTCATGCGCCGCCTGCCGGACATCCGCAAGGCGGCCCCGGCCGGCATGCGCATCGAGCCATTGTTCGACCAGACCACCTTCATCAAGCACGCCATGGAAGGCATCCAGCATGAGGGCCTGATCGTCGGCGCCCTGGTCGCCATCCTCATCCTGCTGTTCCTGGGCGGCTGGCGCAGCACGGCCATCGTGCTGACCTCCATCCCGCTCTCCATCCTGACCGCCGTCACCGTGCTGTCCTCAGCCGGGCACACGCTGAACGTGATGACCCTGGGCGGCCTGGCGCTGGCCATCGGCATCCTGGTGGACGACGGCACCGTGGCCATCGAGAACATCCATCGCCACATCGGCATGGGCAAGCCGCTGCGCCAGGCCATCCTGGAAGGTTCCGACGAGGTCGCCTTCCCGGCCCTGGTCTCCACGCTGTGCATCTGCATCGTGTTCGTGCCCATCTTCTTCCTCCACGGCATCGCCAAGTACCTGTTCTCGCCCCTGGCGCTGGCCGTCATCTCCTCCATGCTGATGAGCTACGTGCTGTCGCGGACCCTGGTCCCGGCCATGGCCGCCTGGATGCTGCCGGCCGAACTCAAGGGCCACGGCCATGACGAGGACGGCGGCCACGGCCACCCCGTCCCCCAAACCGGCCTCGCCGGCGCCTGGTCCCGCTTCCACGGCGGGTTCGAGCGCGGCTTCGAGGGATTGCGCCAGCGTTATCTGCGCGTCCTGGGCGGCGGCCTGTCCCGGCCGTGGCGGGTAACCGGTGTCGCCCTGATGCTGTTGGTCGCCGCCGGCCTGACCATCCCCTTCGTCGGCATGAACTTCTTCCCCGAAGTGGACGCCGGCCAGTTCCGCCTGCACGTCCGCACCCCCGCCGGCACCCGGCTGGAGGAGGCGTCACGGCAGTTCGGCGCCATCGAGCGGTCCATCCGCAAGATCATCCCGGCGGAGGAACTGGGCCTGATCATCGACAATATCGGCCTGCCCGACCCGGTGAACCTGGGCCTGACCGACAGCGTCACCGTCAGTTCCGCCGACGGTGAGATCCTGGGCGCCCTGACGGAGAAGCGGTCGCGGCCCACCCAGGAGTATGTCAACGCCATCCGTGAGATGGTGGCCAAGGACTATCCCGGGGTGGAGATCTTCCAGAAGCCCGGCGATATCACCAGCCAGATCCTGAACGGCGCCGTCCCCACGCCCATCGACGTCCGCATCATCGGCACGGCCCGCGGGCCCAACGCCATCATCGCCGACGATCTGCGGCAGCGCTTCAAGAACATCCCCGGCCTGGTGGACGTGACGCTGCGCCAGGTCACCTCCACGCCCGGCTATCGCATCGAGGTCGACCGGGCGCGGGCCGCCGAACTGGGCCTGACCCAGAACGACGTGGCGCAGGAGGTGCTGGTGTCGCTGGCGTCCAGCGGCGTGGTAAACCCCAGCTACTGGATGGACACCAACTCGCTGGTCATCTACCCGGTGGTGGTGCAGTCGCCGCAGCGGCTGATCTCCTCGCCCGAGGAGCTGCTGAACACGCCCATCCATTCCACCCGGGTGACGACGCCGGTGCTGCTGCGCAACGTGGCCAAGCTGGTGCCGACCAAGGTGGCGGCGGACATCAGCCGCACCTCCTTCTCCCCCCGCTACGACGTCATCGCCAACGTCTCGGGCCGCGACCTGGGCTCGGTCGCCCGCGACATCAACGCGGCCGTGGCCGAGGTGCGGCCGCAGTTGAAGCCCGGCAACCGCATCGAGGTCGGCGGCCAGATCAAGACCATGACCCAGGCCTACGGCGACATCGCCGCCGGGATGGCCCTGGCCGTGGTCTTCGTCTACATGCTGATGGTGGTGAACTTCCAGTCGTGGCTGGATCCACTGATCGTGCTGGGCGCCACGCCCGCCGCCATCCTGGGGGGCGCCGTCATGCTGCTGCTGACCGGCACCACCTTCAGCGAACCCGCCTTGATGGGCATGATCATGGTGATCGGCGTGGCCACGGCCAACAGCGTGCTGATGGTGTCCTTCGCCAACCAGCGGCGCGAGCAGGGCCTGACGCCGCTGGACGCCATGGCGGAAGCCGGCGGCGCCCGCCTGCGCCCGGTCATGATGACGGCGCTGGCCATGGTGCTGGGCATGATCCCGATGGCCCTCGCGCTGAGCGAGGGTGGCGAACAGAACGCCCCCCTGGCCCGCGCCGTGATGGGTGGCCTGCTGTTCTCCACGCCCATGACCCTGCTGGCGGTCCCCGCCCTCTATGTCCTGATCCATCGCCGGCGCCACGCCGTGGTCGCCGCCACCACCGTTCCCGCCGGCTCGGCCGCCGAGTGATTTTAGGAGTCTGATGATATGAGCGCCGCCCCTAAGACCACCCACCGCCGCCGGTCCTGGATGCTGGGCACCGCCGTCGCGGCCCTGGCCGGCATCGGCCTGGTGTCGGCCCCCCACCTGGCCAGCGGCACCAAGGCCCCGCCGGAAACGCGGCCGCAGGCCCCGCTGCAGGTCAAGACCACCAATCCCAAGCCGGTGAAATCGTCCGATGGCCTGCTGCTGCCGGCACAGACCCAGGCGTTGACCGAATATACCGTCTACGCCCGCGTCTCCGGCTACATCGGCCAGCGCCTGGTCGACATCGGCGACGTGGTGAAGGCGGGCCAGACCCTGGCCGTCATCGAGGCGCCCGACCAGGACCAGCAGCTGATGCAGGCCCGCGCCTCGCAGCACCAGGCGGAGGCCAACCTGGCCCTGGCCAAGTCCAACTACGGCCGGTCCAAGGCCCTGCTGGGTGACGGCTGGGTGACGCGCGAAACCTACGACACGCGGGAATCCACGCTGAACGCCGCGAAGGCCGACCTGGAATCCGCCGTCGCCAACGTGAAGCGGCTGGAGCAGCTGACCGCCTACAAGACGGTGACGACGGCCATCGACGGCATCATCACCCAGCGCCTGGTGGAACGCGGCGACCTGGTGGTCGCCGACGCCTCCAGCGGCAAGGCCCTGTACCAAGTGTCGCGCCAGGACCATCTGCGCCTGGTCATCGACGTGCCGCAGGGCCAGGTGCCGGCGGTGGCCGTGGGTACCCCGGTGGACGCGACCTTCGTGGAATACCCGGGACGCAGCTTCCCGGCCAAGGTGGTCCGCATCTCCCACGCGGTGGACAGCACCAGCGGCACCATGCGGGTGGAAGCCGACCTGCCCAATCCCGACCTGACGCTGCCGGCCGGCATGAGGGGCAACGCCCACTTCCCCGAGGCGGGCGCCCAGGTGCTGTCCTTGCCGGTCAACACCATCGTCACCCGGCCGGAGGGCAAGCGCGTCGCCGTCATCGATGGCGAGGGCAAAATCCGCTTCCATCCCGTCACCCTGGGCCGGGAATTCAACACCACCATCGAGGTGGTGGCCGGTGTCAGCGACAAGGACCGCGTGGTGCTGAACCCCAACACCATGCTGAACGATGGCGATGCCGTGACGGTGGCGGAGTAATACAGCGGCTGAGGTTTTGACTCGTGCCGCTGATATAAGGGCGGCGTTTGGTTCCGCCCCAAATAGAAACGGCCGCCTGGGGGCGGCCGTTTTCCTCTAGGCCGGCGGAGCCGGGCCTTCGGGCATGGGGCCTTTTGCCCCGCGGGGGCGAACCGCCCCCGGCATCGGTCCACCCATGGCCGTCCCCAAGACCAAAGCCACGGGTGGATCGATGGTCCATGCTTACCAGGGCTCGCAACCCTGGCACTCGATCGGGCTAGCCATGGCCACCTTGCGTTCGGCGGTGAAGTGGCCGCTGGCATAGACGCCAACACCGGCGAGAACCAGGCAAGCCATAGCGATCTTCTTGAAAGACATGTGTTTTTCCCCCATCCAGCGCCGATCGGGCCAACCCCGTCGGCATGCGGAACGGGATGAAAGCAAAGAGCGGGCCAATTTTTACGGCATCCCCCATCAGGACAGTTTTCAGGTCCTGGAATGGCAAGCCATTGTTAATTCATTAAGATTTAAGCTATTAGGAAAGTGGCGCGGCGGTCGCCGGTAATAATATTATTGCCCATAGGCAATAACGTCTCTTGGCGGGTAGGCAGAAATGACCCATCCTATCGCTGATTTCCGTTATTTGGGGGCCTGACCCGTGGGTGCCACCACCGGTTTCATTGCCAGTTTGCTCCTTAGCGTTATAGCGACCGGCACCGGACTGTCCAGCGCAACCGATGCGCCTAGCGGTAGACCAGTCATTCAATTTCTGTATCCCGATGTCGGCCCTTTCCTGCAGGGCGTCGCGGATGGGGAGGCCGTCCGGGGGCCCATCGCCACCCGGGTGGAGGCGCTGGCCGCCAAGGCGGGGTATGAGATCAGCTGGTTGGGGCCCATTCCCCGCAACCGCATCCTGGCCGACCTGCAGGACGGCCGGGTGGCCTGTACCCCCAATGTCATCAAGACGCCCGATCGTGAGGCGCGCTTCAAGTTCACGGCCCCCATCTTCCCGCGCATCGACTGGGTGGTGCTGACCCGGCGCGGGGCGGACTGGATCAACGCCTATTCCTCCGTCGAGGCGCTTCTGCGGGACAAAACCCGCGTTTACGGGAGCATGCTGGGCGCCTCCAAGGGGCCGGTGATTGACGCCCTGGCGGCCGAGGAATCGAGCCATGTGCGCCCAATTCGCGGCACACCGTCGGACCTGGTGAAGATGATCACCGCCGGGCACGTGGATTACACCATCGTCTCCGGATCGGAGGATGCCAAGGCGGCGGCGATTTCGGCCGGTATCGACCCGCAGGACATCACCGCCGTCCATTTTCCTGAACTGACCGCCGTGGGCGCCGGGCACATCATGTGCGCCCGCACGGTGAGCGACGACCTGATCGCGGCCTTCGACCGCGCGCTCGCCGACGGGAAGTAGCGCCCCGCCGCACGCCCTGCCCCGCCGGGAGGGTGGACGCGGGCGGCCGGGCGGCCCATAAAGGACCGCATCTCCTGCTGTTTCCGGTCTTTCCTGCGCCATGACGCCCGATACCCCCCCCGTTTCTGACACGCCCGCTTCCGATACCGGGACCCACGGCTGGGACCCCGACCTGCTGCTGGCTGTCGCCACGACGGAGGAGGGCTGCGCCACGCTGGCCCAGTTGGGCCTGGTGCGCCCCCGGCAAGCCGCGGCCATGGGCCTGGTGCCCCTTCCCCTGGTCCTTCCCGACAAGGAACAAGTTTGGGTGGAGGCGGCGCGGCAAGAGGAATTGCTGGCCATCGTCCAACGCCGCGCGGCGGAAGCGGTGGCGCGCCCCGCGCTGTTGACGTCCGCCCGCCCGCTTCTGCGCGAAGGCGGATATGAGATCACCCCCGCCGTGGTGCCGGACCGCGTGCGCGTCAGCCAGCGGCTGGAGGTGCGGCTGCCCAGTTTCCCCCACCCCTACCGCCTGAATGTCGACCGCACCTTCTCAGTCGGGGAGCTGTCGGGACTGGACGGCGACGCCCTGGTGAACCTGGTCGGCACCGACGGCAAACTGCAGGGGCGGCGGCGCGACGCGGAAAGCAGCCTGGCGCGACGCCTGGCCGAGATCGAGGCGGAGGTGGCCAGCGATGCGGAAGCCCAGGCCGAAATCCGTGACCGGCTGTGGCGCGGGACCCATCATCTGACCGACGCCCCTTCCGTCCTGCGGCGCTGGGAACGGGAGGTGGCGGCCTGGGCGCAGGACCGCATCCACGCCCGCGGCCGTAGCTTCGTCGACAGCCATTTCGACCTGAAGCGGTATGAGGATCTGTTCCCCCAGGCGCGCAGCATGCCGCGCCGCCTGGTGCTGGTGGTGGGGCCGACCAATTCGGGCAAGACCCATCGCGCCATGCAGGCGCTGAAGGACGCGCGCTCCGGCGCCTATCTCGCCCCCCTGCGCCTGCTGGCGCTGGAGATCATGGACCGCCTGAACAAGGAGGGCGTGGCCGCCAGCCTGGTGACGGGCGAAGAGGAGATCCGCGTGCCCGGCGCCCGCATCACCGCGTCGACCGTGGAGATGCTGGACCCGGAAAACCGCTTGGAGGTCGCCGTCATCGACGAGGTCCAGATGCTGGCCGATCCGGAGCGCGGCTGGGCCTGGTCCGCCGCCCTGGTCGGGGTGCCGGCCGAGACCGTGTACCTGCTGGGGTCCCCCGACATCCGGCCCGTCATCGAGCGCATGGCGGAGTATTTGGGCGAGCCGCTGGAGGTGGTGGAGCTGGAACGCAAGACGCCGCTGAAGCTGATCGACCGCCGGCTGGAGTGGAGCGACGTGCAGGCGGGCGACGCCCTGATCGCCTTTTCCCGGCGCGAAGTTCATTCCGTCCGCGAAACGATCCGCGCCAAGGGCCTGAGCGCGGCCGTCATCTATGGCGCCCTGGCGCCCGAAGTGCGCCGGCGGGAGGCGGAGCGCTTCACCACCGGCGAGGCCGACGTGGTGGTGGCGACGGACGCTATCGGCATGGGCCTGAACCTGCCGGTGCGCCGCGTGCTGTTCACCAACCTGGAGAAGTTCGACGGACACGAGGTGCGCCCCCTGAAGGGGTCCGAAGTGCGGCAGATCGCCGGCCGCGCCGGTCGCTACGGCAAATTCGAGGTGGGGGAGTACGGCGTGGTCGGGCGCGGCAGCCCCAACGCCCTGCGCCATATGTACAAGGCCGCGGACGAGGCGGTGCACGCCGGCATGGCCCTGACCCTGCGCCCCACCCGCACGATGCTGGAGCGGCTGGCGACCTATATTGACACTGACCGCCTGGTACCCCTGGTTGACTGCTTCGCCGCCGCCGACACCCGGGGCTCCCCCTACGCGCTGGCGAACCTGACGCCGGTGCGCAAGATGGCGGTGGCGCTGGACGCCCGCCGCCTGGATTTCGCGCGCCGCCTGACCCTGCTGTTCATGCCGGCCGACCTGGACCGTGAGACCGATGCCGACCTGGTCTATGGCATCTGCCGCGCCCTGGAACGGGACCAGCCCCTGCTGCTGGACAATGTGGCGGGCAAGCGCATCGATAGCCTGGACGATCTGGGGCTGGAGGCGCAGTCGCGCATCTGCGACCTGTATTACTGGGCGACCCGCAAGTTCTCCGCCATGTTCCCCGACCGCGAGGCCGTCACCGAGCGCCGCGCCGCCGTGGCCGAGCGCCTGGCCCAGGTGCTGGCCCTGCGCAGCCGGGCGCGGGCCGCCGGCGAGAACCCCAACAAGCCCAAGCCCGGCTTCAGAGGGGCGGCGCGCAAGCGCTATGGGCCCAAGCGGAAGTAAACGCCGCTCACGCGAAGCTTAGCGCGTGCGAAATCTGGCTGGCGGTGCTTTGCAGCGCCGGCAGGAATTCGTCCCGCAACTGCGCCTCGCTCACCCGGGAAGCGTGGGTGCTGAGGTTCATGGCGGCGATCACGGCGCCGCCCCGGCCGCGGATGGGCACGGCGATGGAGCGCAAGCCCTCCTCCAGTTCCTGGTTCACCACGGCCCAACCCTGCTGGCCCGCCTGGCGCACGGCCGCCTTGACGGAATCGGCCTTGACGTCGGGCGTGGCGGCCAACACGGCGTCCAGCTCCGCATCGGCCAGGGCCGAGAGCAGCACCCGGCCCATGGACGTGCGGGCCGCCGGCAAGCGCGTGCCGACACTGATCTCGATGGACATGATGCGCTTCATTGGCACGCGCACGACATAGACGATGTCCGTTCCATCCAGGACGGAGATGGAGCAGGATTCCTGCACCCGTCCCACCAGTTCCTGCATGAAGGGCTGAGCCACGCCCGTCAGCGTGAGGGACGACAGGTAGGCCAGGCCCAGGTTCAGCACCTTGGGCCGGAGGCTGAACAGCTTGCCATCGAAGGCGACGTAGCCCAGCGCGCACAGGGTGTGCAGCAAGCGGCGGGCGGTGGCCCGCGTCACCTCGGCGCGCTTGGCGACCTGGGACAGGGTCATGGGCGTGTGGGTGGCCCCGAAAGCCTCGATCACCGACAGGCCGCGGGCCAGCGCGCGCACGAACTCACCGCTGTCTTCCCCGCCCTCGCCCTCCATGTCCGCCATCATCGCCCGGTCACTCCCCTCAATCCCGCATACCCATTCCTCCCGGCCGCCGTTGACAGGCGGCGGGGTCGGAGTCATTGTGATGTTCATTATACGGACATTTGTACGCTAGACGAACAAAAAAGATGCGGCCGAGGAAAAATAGCCGGCCGCGCGATTTCCCCGGGGAGGGGACCGCCGAAGACGCCCGTACGCCCGCGCCTTGAGGCCCCCTTCCTTCGTGACGACGAAGGAGTGCGTATCCATGACTGAAGTCTTCATTTGCGATGCCATCCGCACACCCATCGGACGCTACGGCGGCGGTCTGTCCCCGGTGCGGGCCGACGACCTGGGCGCGGTGCCGCTAAGGGCGCTGATGGCGCGCAATACCGGCGTGGACTGGGACGCGGTGGGCGATGTCGTCTTCGGCTGCGCCAACCAGGCGGGTGAGGATAATCGCAACGTGGCCCGCATGGCGCTGCTGCTGGCCGGCCTGCCGGTGGGCCTGGGTGGCACCACCGTCAACCGCCTGTGCGGCTCCGGCATGGACGCGGTGGCCATGGCCGCCCGCGTGGTGGCATTGGGCGAAGCGGACCTGATGATCGCCGGTGGCGTCGAAAGCATGTCCCGCGCCCCCTTCGTCATGGGCAAGGCGGAGGAGGCCTTCTCCCGCAAGGCGGAGATTTTCGACACCACCATCGGCTGGCGCTTCGTCAACAAGGCGATGAAGGCGGCCTACGGCGTCGACAGCATGCCGGAGACGGGGGAGAACGTGGCGGAGGATTTCGGCATCTCCCGCGCCGACCAGGACGCCTTCGCCATCGCCAGCCAGCGGAAGGCCGCCGCCGCCCAGTCGCGGGGGCGCTTCGCGCGGGAGATCGTCCCCGTCACCATCCCCCAGCGCAAGGGTGACCCCAAGGTGGTGTCGGCCGACGAACACCCCCGGCCCGAGACGACGCTGGAGGCGCTGGCCAAGCTGAAAGGCGTGGTGAAGCCGGAGGGCACCGTCACCGCCGGCAACGCGTCCGGCGTGAACGATGGCGCCGCCGCCCTGCTGCTGGCATCGGCCGAGGGCGTGCGCAAATACGGGCTGACGCCGCTGGCCCGCTTCGTCGGTGCCGCCACCGCCGGCGTGCCGCCGCGCGTCATGGGCATCGGCCCGGCGCCGGCCACGCAAAAGCTGCTGGCCCGCCTGGGTCTGACCGTCGGCGACCTGGACGTCATCGAACTGAACGAGGCCTTCGCCAGCCAGGGCCTGGCCGTGCTGCGCCAGTTGGGCATCGCCGACGACGACGCGCGGGTGAACCCCAACGGCGGCGCCATCGCGCTGGGCCATCCCCTGGGCATGTCCGGCGCCCGCCTGGTGGCCACCGCCGCCCATGAACTGGCGGCCGGGGACGCCCGCCGCGCCCTGTGCACCATGTGCATCGGCGTGGGCCAGGGCATCGCCAGCGTCATCGAACGGGTTTGATAAGGGGACCTCACACCATGCTTTCCAAGATCAAAGCCTCGGCCCTGGAGGCCCTCAGCGACGTCACGGACGGCGCCACCGTCATGGTGGGCGGCTTCGGCAATGCCGGCATGCCCATGGAACTGGTGGACGCCCTGATCGAACAGGGGGCCCGGGACCTGACCGTCGTCAGCAACAACGCCGGCAACGGCACCACGGGCCTGGCGGCCCTGTTGGCGGCGGGACGGGTACGCAAGGTCATCTGCTCCTTCCCCCGCCAGACCGACAGCTTCGTCTTCGATGAGCTGTACCGCGCCGGCAAGGTGGAACTGGAACTGGTGCCCCAGGGCAATTTGGTGGAGCGCATCCGCGCCGCCGGTGCGGGCATCGGCGGCTTCTTCACCCCGACCGGCTACGGCACGCCGCTGGCGGAAGGCAAGGAGAGCCGGGTGATCGACGGGCGCGGCTATGTCCTGGAATATCCCATCCATGCCGATGTCGCCCTGATCAAGGGCCGCCTGGCCGACCGCTGGGGCAACATGGTCTTCCGCAAGACCGCCCGCAACTTCGGCCCCATCATGGCGTCCGCCGCCAAGGTGTCGGTGGCGCAGGTGGAGGAGGTCGTGGAACTGGGCGCCTTGGACCCGGAAAGCATCGCCCTGCCGGGCATTTTCGTCAGTCGCGTGGTGGCCGTGGGCAAGCCCGCCGCCCGTTCCGCCGCCTGAGCCAGGAGTTGGACCAATGACCCACACCCCCCCCAAGTACGTTGCGTGGACCCGCGACCAGATGGCCGCCCGCATCGCCAACGACATCGAGGACGGCGCCGTCGTCAATATCGGCATCGGCATGCCCGAATTGGTGGCCAACCACCTGTCACCCAACAAGGAAATCCTGCTGCACAGCGAGAACGGCATCCTGGGCATGGGCCCCAAGCCCGCCGCCGACGCCGTGGATCCGGACCTGATCAACGCCGGCAAGCAGCCGGTGACCCTGCTGGACGGGGGCGCCTTCTTCGATCACAGCCTGTCCTTCGCCATGATGCGGGGCGGGCATCTGGACATCGCCATCCTGGGCGCCTTCCAGGTGGCGGAGAACGGCGATATCGCCAACTGGTCCACCGGCAAGCCCGGCGCCATCCCGGCCGTGGGCGGCGCCATGGATCTGGCCGTCGGCGCCCGCCAAGTGTTCGTCATGATGGAACACCTGACCAAGGACGGCCAGTCCAAGCTGGTGCATCGCTGCAGCTATCCCCTGACCGGGCTGGGTTGCGTCACCCGCGTTTATACCGACCTGGCCGTCCTGGACGTGACCGGGGACGGCTTCGCGGTACGCGAGCTGTGCGAAGGATTGGATCTGGCGACGCTGCAAGACCTGTCCGGCCTGACGCTGAAAGCCGCGTGAGGGGCGGGCACGGCACCGGCGACGCGACCGACAGGCGCGCCGCCGGTGCCGTAAAGGTGCCACCCTCATTTTGTTGTTCTTCCTCGGACACCACCCGGACTTCATATCGCCGCAGCGTCGTGGCACACGTCAGAGATGAACCGCCTGTCAATAAACCTACCCTTAAGCACTTGACCTGACCGGAAGATTGCCCATCCCGGAACCTTCGTACCATTGTAGGTTGACAGCCCGTCCCCTATCCTGATCCACGGGTTCAGCCGCCCTCACGTTGCGGCTGGCCGGTGCGATCGTGGTGATGGGAGCGCGGTTGGTGGACCTGGATATCCCGAGCCTGTTGGTCGTCAACACGCTGCTGCAGGCGGTGGGCGGCCTGTGCCTGCTGCTGGCGGCCCTCTCCCTGCCCCGTCAGGCGGGACTGGCCTATTGGGCGGCGTCCGGCTTCTCCCAGGCCGCGGGCCTGGTGGTGACCAACCAGAGCGGATGGCTGCCGGAATGGCTGGCCCTGCTGTCCAGCCACGCGCTGATCTTCGCCGGCTATGGCCTGGCCTATGTCGGCGTCGTCCGCTTCCTGGGGCGTCCGGTGCACGAGACCTGGGCCGCCCTGGCGGTGGGGGCGCTGCTGGCGGCGCTGTTCCTGTGGTTCACCGTCGGGGCGCCGGAAAGCCGGGGCCGCATCCTGGTCAGCAGCCTGTTCTTCGCCGTCCTGTCGCTGGCCATGGCCTGGCATCTGCTGCGCCATGCGGAGCGCGACCTGTGCCCGGCCGCCACCGTGACCGCCGGCATTTATATGGCGTGGGCGATATTGGCCCTGGTGCGTGCCGGTTGGGCCCTGGTCATCGACTGGGAAGGCACCGCGACGGAACCGCAGGCGATGCAGGCGCTGACCCGTCTGGTTGTCATCTGCGTCACCACCACCGTCACCAACGGCTATCTGTGGATGATCAGCCGACGCCTGGATTCCGAACTGATGCAGCAGGCCCGTGAGGACCCGCTGACCGGCGTATCCAACCGCCGGGTGATATGGGCGGCGGGCGAGATGGAGGTGGCCCGCGCCTTGCGCCACCACCGGTCCCTGTCGCTGCTGATGATCGACATCGACAATTTCAAAGCGGTCAACGACCGATGGGGCCACGGCACGGGTGACGCCCTGCTGGTCGCCGTGGCCGAAACCCTGACCGGCGAACTGCGGCGCAGTGACATCCTGGCCCGCGTGGGTGGGGAGGAGTTCATGGCCTTGTTGCCCGAAACCGGGCTGGAGGCTGGCTGGGCGGTGGCCGAACGGGTCCGCAAGCGGGTGGCGACCGTCAGCCTGGAGCGGCCGCAGGGCGCCGTGCGCTGCACCGTCAGCATTGGCATCGCCACGCTGGGTGCCGATGGTCATGTGTGGGAGGATCTGGTGACGGCGGCGGACCAGGCGCTCTATCGCGCCAAGGACACGGGCCGCAATCGCACGGAGAGCGTGAGCGTGGGCGCCAGCCAACCCCTGGCGCAAAATGGCTGGGGCCAATACGGTGCCTGAAACGGGTGAACCGAAGCGGGAGGTCGAGGCCGCCTGCAAGCGACCCCGGCGCCCACCGGTTCGAACTGTCACGATACCGAAGTCACCCGGCGGAGGGCCGTGAAACCGAGGTGTGACCAAGGGGCGATTTTCCGCCCTTATGGGTCCCCAAACGTCTTGATCAGGCCGTCACATTCACCGACTGCCCCGCCCCCGTCTGCTGGGTGAACGAAGACAGCAGGCTGGCGGCCGATGACACATCACCGTTGTTGAGAGAGCTGCCGATCTGGCTAAGCAGGCTCTTCAGCGGGTTGCTGGTGTCGCTGGACGTGGTGCTGGTGGACGAGGTGCCGGTGTCCGTGCTGTCGGACGTGCTGCCGCCCAGAAGCTGGGACAGGCTGCTGTAGGCCGACGTGGCGCTGGACAGATCGCCGGAGGACAAGGCGTCCGACAGGCTGGAGAAGGCGGAACGCACGGAAGAGGCTTGGCCGTTGCCGCCACCGGAACCCCCGGCGTCACCCCCGGGCGGCGGGCCCGGCGGCGGACCGTTGCGGTCGCCCCCATGGGACTGGATATCGGCGAGCGCGCTCTGCGCCCCGGACACGTCGCCGTTGTCCAGCGCCGTTCCCACCTTGTCCAGCGCATCCTTCAGCGGATTGGAACCGCTGCTGGACGACGAGGAACTGGTGGGCGCGTTGGCCTGCAAATCCTTGGTCAACGTGGAATAGGCCGACTTGGCCGTATCCAGGTCACCCGAAGACAGCGCGTCATTCAACGCCTTGAAGTCGTTCTTGATGGACGATTTCGCGGACTGCGCGGTGGCGGTACTCGTCGTATACGCCGTGGCGGTAGACGACGACAAAGAAGAGATCGACATGAGATCCTCCGTCGCCGGGGTGTTGCGGGAAAATCCGGAGGATCGGCCCCGTTCAGACCCCCCGGTCCCCGTTGCACGCGATCGATTGCGGAGTCCGTCGCATTTTTTTCGAAAAAAATGCGCCTACTTGCCTGAAGATCGCCGTCTAACCCGTTTAGAATGATTTCGCGCCCATTGATCGCATAATTGCAAAGCATCCATGCGATCGATATTCCGCCAGCCGATACTGCTAGGGCTTGCGCGGCGACACCATGTCCCGCCACAGCGGCAGGCGACGTTCCAGATCGGCGAAGGTCACCAACGCCTCTGGACAGTCGTCCCGGTTGGGCGCCTGGTTCTGCATGGTGAAGGCGGTGTTGACCAGAAAGTCGAACATGTCGCCCACCTTGTGAAGTTCATCCGCGTCGTGGGCCGTCAGACGCATCAGGTCCCGCACCTGGTCCGATGCCTTGTCCGTGCGCGCCGCCGCCGCGCCACAGGCCTTGGCCTGGCCGACGATGGGGCCAGCGGATCGGGCATAGTCCCAGACGTCCGCCCGCATCGGTCCGGCCGCCATCACCACCGCCAAGGCCAGCCCGACCGCCCAGGGCAAGGGGAGGCGCCCGGAAGGGTACCGGGACAAGGGACGGTGAAAGGCGGTCGCCATGCGCATACCCCAAAAGATAGCAACCGGCGACAATCCCCGCTAGCATGCGCCGCCTCCCCGGGGGTGAACGCCTGCGCAAGGGCTTGCCGTGCCGTGCGCGGTTGCGGGGATCGACATGGGGAATGGGGCCCAGATGGATGCGATCGAGTACGCCTTGATGGACAGGGCGGACGGTACGATGTGGTGGTATCTCTACCCTCGCGGCGGATACCCCGGCATGAACGCTCAGCGCCGTGATCCCGGGCTACAATGGTGCGCGAACGGTGGGGGCCCTTGTGGCCGCGCTGTCGGACCTCGCCATCCCGGGCGGCCATGAGATCATTCCGATGGATGACGGCAGCGGGGAGGACAGTCGGGCGGTATGCGAGCGGCTGGCGCGGGCGCCTACATCATCGCCATGAACGACGACCTGCAAAACCCGCCGGAGGAGGTCGTCCACCTGTTCCGGCACGCGCGTGACGGCGGCCACGACGTGGTCCACGCGTATTACGAACGCAAGCGGCATAGCGCGTTCGGCAATGTGGGCAGCGCCTTCGCCAGCCGCCCCGCCCCCAATGCTGGGCATTCCGCCAACCCTCCACCTGTCCAGCTTTCGTTGCCTGTCCGCTTTCGCCGCGCGGGAGGTTTGCCGCCATACCGGCCCCTTCCCCTTTGTTGACGGGCTGTTGCTGGCTATGCTGGGCGTGGTGGGGAAGTATGCGGGCCGGACCTTCCAGACCGTCAGCACCCATCTACAATGCGCCGTCCGCGTCCTGGTGAGCAGCCGGGATGAACCGGCCGATCCCGCCCCCTGAAGCGACGCCCCATGGTCCTGACCGATCTGATCAACAACCCGCTCATGAGAAAGGCTGCGCTGCTGGCCTTGCTGGGTGCGGCCCTGCTGGGCTTGGCCCTCGCAACCCGCCTGTCCGGGCACCCCCTGGCCCCGCGCTGGGGCAGGGCGGCCACCCTGGTGGTCGGGGCGGCCGCCATCATTATCATCGTCAGCCGCCTAGTCGAATACGCCATCATCCTGCGCGACGGGCCTTTGACCCCATGGAACCACAACATCGCCGCAGTCGCCGCAGCCTGGCTCCACGGACAGCCCCTGTATCCCCTGCCGGTGGACGGCCTTTACTACGGCCTGCTGTACGGGCCGCTGATCTATCGCATCCTGGCCGCGATGCAGGACTTGTTCGGCATCGGCACGCCGCTGGCGGCGGTGCCGGGCATGGTGGCCGAGGCGGCCAGCTTGGTCATCACCTGGCATGCGACGAGACGCGGCGGCGCCAGTCCAGGTGCCGCCCTGTTCGCCACGGTGGCCACGGCCGGGCTGTTGCTGCGGATGTATCCCAGTGTGGGCTTCCGCACCGATCCCTTTCTGCTGCTGCTGTCTTCCCTGGGGCTGCTGGCCACGACCTGGGCACCCAGCATGGGCCAGGCCATGGCCCTGGGCCTGTGCGCCGGCCTCGCCACCGCGTTGAAGCCATCGGGCGGCCTGTACCTGGGACCAGCGCTGCTGGCGGCCCTGCCGGCGCGCCCCCCCGTAGCGGCCGGCCGCTACTTGTTGTTGACCGGTATCGCCTGCTTGGCGGGCGCCCTGCTTCCCTTTGTCGGCACCGACACCTCGCCCGCAGGCTACTTGGCCTATCTGGCGGCCCTGAAGCCCAAGGGTATGCATGGCAAAGAGTTGATGGAAAACGGCCTCATGACCCTGCTCATGTCGGCCCCCGCCTTGTTCATCCCACCGGCGGAAAGGCGCGCGCGCGGGGCGATGATGGCGGGTCTGTGCCTGTGCGTGCCCGTGGCTTGCGTTTTGGGGGCCTTGGATGGAGCCGGCGTCTGGCACCTGTTGCCCTTCATTCCTTACACATCCCTGTTGGTGGCCATCGCCGCGACCGCCCAGGCGGGCTGGAGCCCCCGGACCCTGGGGCAGACCATGGTCATCCTGCTGATCATGGCCGATGGCGCGCGCCATGCCGCGCGGGAGGCGGCCGAGAGCGTGGCCAGGGCGCCGCAGGCTGAAAGGCTGCACCAGGCCGTCGTGGACTTTCTGTCGCACCACCCGGATGCGGCCGTCGCGATCGCGCCCCGCAGCGGGCAATTGAACCGGGAGGTGGCCTGGCTGGTCGGCCAGGGCAAACCCCTGATCCTGACCCGCGGCAGCTGGATCGACCTGGGCAAACCTGAGGCCATCCAGTTGTTCATCGACCGCTATCTTTCCCGGTGCAATGGCCTGTACTGGCTGGGGATGGGCAACCCGCCGTTCTTTCCAGGCCGGGAAACACCGGCCACCGTTTCGGCCGCCTTCATGGCGATGTATCAGCCCCAGTCCTGGGGTGAAGGGCTGGAAGTCTGGTCCTGCGTGCCGGCGCCGGACGAACCGCCGACGTGACGGCGCGATCTCATCCTCGGTCATGTCAGGGGACAAGACAATGAGACCCGCCCGGGAGGGTGCTAGCACAAGGGATGGGGAAAGGTGGTCGCCATGCGCATACCCCAAAAGATAGCAACCTGCGACAATCCCCGCTAGCATGCGCCCCGTCCCCGGGGTGAACGTCTACGCAAGCGCTTGCCATGCCGTCCGCGCTGGTGCGGGGATCGACATGGGGATGGGGCCCGTATGGATGCGATCGAGTACGCCTTGATGGACGGGGCGGACGGTACGATGTGGTGGTATCGTTGCCTGCATGAGTGGGTGACCTTGTTCCTGGGCCGCCATCTGACAACCGCCGCGCCGGTCCTCCTTGACGCCGGCTGCGGCACGGGCGGCCTGATGGTTCGGCTGCGTCAGGCCTGGCCCCAGGCGACCCTATACGGCGTTGATCTGTCGTTTCAGGCCTGCGAACGGACGCGACGCAAGGGGGCGGACTCGGTCGCCGTCGCGAGCGTCAACCACCTGCCCTTCGCCGACAACAGTCTGGATGTCATCATTTCAACCGACATCCTGTGCCATGCCGGGGTGATCGAGGCCCAGGCCTTGGCGGAAGTCTTCCGCTGCCTGAAGCCGGGAGGGGTGTGCCTGGTGAACCTGCCCGCGTATGACTGGCTGATGGCCGATCATGACCGGCGGGTTCACACCGTGCGGCGGACCACCACCGGGCGGCTGCGTCGCCAGATGGAGACCGCGGGCCTGAGGCCCCTATTCACCACCTACTGGAACACCATTCTATTCCCACTGATGGTGCTTCGTCGCAAGCTGCTGTCCAGCGGGCGCGCGACCTCCGACGTCGGCGCCTTCCGCGGCCCGGTGAACCAGGCCTTCACCGTCCTATGCGGCCTGGAACGCGTGTTCCTGCGCCGTGGGATCGCGTTGCCTTTCGGCGGGTCCGCCCTAGCGTTGGCGGTGAAGCCGTGACGGCGGCGCGGGAAAACGCCGCTTACGCACTCAGCGTGGTCGTGCCGGTTTACAACGGGGCCCGAACGGTGGGCGCCTTGGTGGTGGCGCTCTCCGACCTCGCCATCCCGGGTGGTCATGAAATCATCCTGGTGGATGACGGCAGCGCGGACGACAGCCGGGCGGTGTGCGAGGCGCTGGCGCGGGCGGAAGCCCGCGTGCCGGTCACGTTCGTCCGCCTGGCCCGCAATTTCGGCGAACACAACGCGGTCATGGCCGGCTTGAGCCTGGCACGGGGCGCGCTCATCATCACCATGGACGACGATCTGCAGAACCCGCCGGCGGAAGTTGTCCGCCTGTTCGAGCGGGCGCGCGACGGCGGCCACGACGTCACCTACACCTATTACGCCGAAAAGCGGCACAACGTGTTCCGCAACCTGGGCAGCGCCTTCGCCAATCGCACCGCCTCCCTGCTGCTGGGCCTGCCACCGGGGCTTTACCTGTCAAGCTTCCGCTGCGTATCGGCCTTCGTGGCGCGGGAGGTGTGCCGCTACACTGGTCCCTTCCCCTTCGTCGACGGCCTGATCCTGCAGGTCACGCGCTCCATCGGACGGCTGCAGGTGGAGCACCTGCCCCGCGCGGAAGGCCGCAGCAACTACACCCTGCGGCGGCTGGTGCGCCTTTGGCTGAACATCGCCCTCAATTTCTCCACCCTGCCCCTGCGCCTCAGCGCGCTGCTCGGCTTGGGCACGGCGGCGGCGGGGACGATCCTGGGCGTGGCCTTGCTGTCGCGTTGGATACTGCTGGACGCGCCGGTGGGAACGGGTGCCGGGCTGTTGGTGGCGCTACTGCTGCTGTCCGGCATCATGCTGGTGATGGTCGGCGTGGTGGGCGAATATGTCGGCCGCACCTTCCAAACCGTCAGCGGCCGACCCCAGTACGCCATACACACCCTGGTCAGGGGCCGCACCGCGCAGCCCGGGGCGGGGTCCCCGGACCCCGGCCAAACAGGTTGAGGCGCCATTGTCCATCGATCACCTGATCAACAGTTCCACCTTCCTGGGCAAAGTGGCGCTGGTGGCCCTGCTGGGGCTGGCGCTCGCCGGCCGCCTGTCCCGGCGGCCCCTGGAGCCGCGCCTGGCGAAGGTGGCGACCCTGCTGTTCGCCAGCGCCACGGCGATCGTCGTCGCCAGCCGCCTGGTCGAGCACGCGGTGGTGTTGCGCCATGGTCCCTTGGACCCCTGGAACCAGGGCCTGGCGGCCATCGCCGCCGCCTGGCTTCAGGGACAGCCGCTCTATCCCCTGCCCACCGACGGCTTCTACTACGGCCTGCTGTATGGCCCGCTGATCTATCGCGTCCTGGCCATGATGCAGGACCTGTTCGGCATTGGGACACCGCTGGCGGCCCTGCCGGGAATGGTGGCGGAGGCGGCGGCCCTGGCCGTCACCTGGCATGCCGCGCGACGCGCGGGCGTCGGCGGAGGTGCGGCCTTGTTCGCAACGGCCACCATGGCCGGCTTCGTGCTGCACACCTATCCCGACGTCGGGTTCCGAACCGACCCGTTCCTCTTGTTGCTGGCCGCCCTGGCGCTCTGGGCCACCACTGGACCAGCCGGCATGGGCCAAACCCTGGCGTTGGGATTGTACGCCGGGCTTGCCACCGCCCTGAAACCGTCAGGCGCCCTGTATGTGGGCCCGGCGCTCCTCGCGGCGCTGCCGCTGCGCGATTCCCGGGCGGCGGCCCGTGTCATTCTGCTGGTGAGTGTGACCGGCCTTGCCGGCGCCCTGCTGCCCTTCATCGGTACCGGAACCACACCCGCGGGCTATCTGCGCTACCTGGCGGCGCTGAGGCCCATGGGTCTGCATGGCCCCCGACTGCTGGGCAATGGCCTGATGGCGCTGTTGCTCGTGCTCCCGCCGCTATGGCTGCTGCCGCTGGCCGAATGGCGGGCGCGCGCGCAACTCCTGACGGGGCTGGCGCTGTGTCTACCCATTGGCTGCGTGCTGGGTGCCGTGGATGGTGCCGGGGTCTGGCATCTGGTGCCGTTCATTCCCTATGCCGCCCTGTTGCTCGCTCGCGCCGCGAACGCGCAAGCGGGATGGAGCCCGTACGCCCTGGGGCAGACGGCCGTGATCCTGTTGGTCATGGCCAGCGGCGCGCGCTACGCTTTGCAAGAGGCCGCCGACACCCTGGCGGCCGCCCCAAAGGCCGAGGCTGTGCGTCGGGCCATCACCGACTTCCTGACCGAGCATCCGGGCGCCCAGGTCGCCATCGCCCCCACCAATACACAGGACCCCCTGCCCCCCGACACCCAGTTGCACCGTCAGGTGGCCTGGCTGGTGGGCCAGGGGCAGCCGCTGATCCTGACCCGCAATGGCTGGCTCGACCTGGGTACCCCAATGGCCATCCAGCAGTTCATCGACCGCTACCTCACCCGGTGCGACGGACGATACTGGCTGGCCATGGACAAAGCGCCCTTTATTGCCGGCAAGCATACCCCACCCACGGTCTCGGCCGCTTTCCTGGCTCTGTACCATAGGGCGGCGCACAACCCGAACCTGGATGTGTGGACCTGTGGCCCGGAACGGGACGAACCTTAGGCGGGGTGGACCCAGACGTCGGCCAGCGCCGCCGCCACGTGGACGACCTCATCCTCCGTCATCTCCGGAAAGCAGGGCAGCGTCAGGATCTGGGCTGTCGCTTGCTCGGTCACCGGCAGGCTGACGGGGCCGGCCAGCAAGGGGCGCAAGGCCGGCTGGTGATGGTCCGGCACGGGATAGTGTATGGCGGTATCGACCCCGGCACGGGCCAGCGCCGCGGCCAGGCGCGCGCGATCGGGGCTGCGGACCACGGCCAAATGCGCCACATCATCCAGTCCCACCGGGGATGCCCAGTCGGGAACGGGCGCCGGGACGGCGGCGTGATAGCGGGCGATAATGGCGCGCCGCCGCGCGTTGGCGTCGTCCAAGGCCGGCAAGCGCAGGGTCAGCACGGCCGCCTGGATCTCATCCATACGGCTGTTGCGGCCTCCGGCCCGCGCCACCACGTACTTGTCGCCCCAGCCGTACTGGCGCAGCGCCCCCAGCCGGTCGGCCAGGGCCGCGTCGCTGGTCACCACGGCGCCGGCATCCCCCAACGCGCCCAGGTTCTTGGTCGGATAGAAGCTGAAACAACCGATGGCGCCGAACGCGCCCGCCCGCCGCCCCCGCCGCTGCGCGCCGTGAGCCTGGGCGCAATCCTCGATCACCGGGATGGTGCCCGCCGCGTCTAGGACGCCATCCATGTCGGCCAGACGGCCATAGAGATGGGTGACGATGATCGCCCGGGTCCGGGGCGTCAGCGCGCCGGCCAGCGCCACCGGCGATAAGGTCAGCGTTCCGGGATCGATGTCAGCGAACCGGGGCCGGGCACCGACCGCCAGGATGGCGGTCGTGGCATAGAAGCCGCCGTTGGCCACAGTGACGACCTCGTCACCCGGCCCCACGCCCAGGGCCCGAAGGGCCAGTTCCAGCGCGTCGGTGCCGTTGCCCACCCCAAGGCAATGGCTGGTTCCGCAATAGGCGGCGAAGGCGGCCTCGAAGGCCGCCGTCTCCGGCCCGAACAGCACGCGTCCCCGCGCCACGACGCGGGCCATGGCGGCGGCGATGGCATCGCCGTCCCGGTGACAGGCCCGCTGCAGGTCATTCAGTGGCACACGCATGTCGCGCCCTGCGTTTGCGGGATCATCACAGATACAGGGGCAGGGCCGCCCGGTAATAGTCCAATGTCGCCCTCAACCCCTCGGCCAAAGAGGTCTCGGGCGCCCAGCCCGTCAACCCCCGGAAGAGGCTATCATCGGTGTAGTAATCACCGATGTCGATACGCTCCCGATCGCTTGGAAAGGGGCTGACGACAAGTCCGCCGTCCCCGCCCCCTTGGGCCAGCAGTTGTTCGGCCAGTTCCCGCAGGCTGACGGGCGGACAGCCACCCACGTTGAGGATGCGCCCCTGCCCCATCGGCACGCGCGCCGCCTCCAACAGCGCCCGCACGGTGTCGTCGACATAGCTGAAATCCCGGCGCTGGTGCCCGCCCCAAAGTTCAATAGGGCGGCCTTCCAGCACCTGGCGCAGCCACAAGCCCAGGAAATTCTGCTTGGCATCCTTGACCCGCATGCCCGGACCGTAGGTGTTGGTCAGGCGCAGCACCCGCGTATCCAGCCCATGCACCCGCCAATAAAGGCCGTGATAAGCCTCCGCCGCCGCCTTGTGCACACCATTGATATCGACGGGCGCCAAAGGGTGCCGCTCATCCACCGGCAGGACGATGGGACGGCCATAAACCTGGCGCGTGCTGGCATAGACCACGGTGACCTGGGGGGCCAGGGTGCGGCAGGCCTCCAGCAAGGCCAGGGGGGCCCGGCAATTGGCGTCCAGGTCCTGAAGGGGCGCCACCATGGACGCCAGATGCCCCGTCTGGCCGGCGAGGTTGAAGACGACGTCACAGCCGGGCAGCAGGTCGCGCAACAGCGCCGGATCACCCAAATCGGCGATGCGGATGGTGGCCTGGTCGCGGATGTCCGCGACGTTGGCAATGTTGCCCCCGGCCTGCGGCTCAAGGGCGTCCACCACCGTGACCACAGCGCCCAGCGTGACCAGCCGGCAGGCCAGACGGGCGCCGATGAACCCCAGGCCCCCCGCCACCAGCACCCTGGCGCCCGCCCAGGAAATAGCGGTCGCCGCCTCGTCGGCGGCCCTGATCATCGATCCCGGCACCTGTGTAATCCCAACCCACGCACCCCTGCCCAAAGGTGCAAACCCAACCCAACACCTTCGCATAGATAGCGCAGAACGCGTTTCTGGAGGAAGCAAAGAACGCCGGAGGCTGTCAGGGAACAGATTTTATAAGAATTCGAGAGGGTGGGTGAAGGCCGGCGGCGGCGTCAACCGCCCCCCACCAGCAGCCGGAGGACCCAGCGGTGCAAAGGCTTCATCGGTGGCCGCACCAAGCGGTCCAGGCGCGGCCCCGCGCGATCGAATACCGCCTTGAGATGGCTGAAGGTGTCGAAACCGTCGCGACCGTGATAGCGCCCCATGCCGCTGGGGCCGACGCCGCCAAAGGGCAGATCCTCCACCGCCACATGGATCAGGGTGTCGTTGATCACCACCCCGCCGGCGGCCGTGGTTTTCAGCGCCCGGTCGATGACCGCGCGGTCGCGGCCGAACAGGTAGAGGGCCAAGGGCCGGGGACGGTCGCGCACATAGTCCAGCGCCTGGTCGACATCGTCATACGGCACGACGGGCAGGATGGGGCCGAAGATCTCCTCCCGCTGCAGGGCGGTGTCCTCCGGCGGATCCAGCACCACGGCGGGACCGATGTCCAGGCCCGGCGCCGGCGGGCCCAGTTCGCGCACCACGGCCCCGCGGGATTTGGCCTCCGCCACCATGGTGGCGATGCGGCGGCGGCCGGCCTCGCCAAAGACGGCGGACATGGCGCTGGCGCCCCCCTCCGGCGGGAAATAGGTGGGCACGGCGGCGGCCAGGGCGGCCACGAAATCCTCCCCCCGCGCGCGGGGCACCAGGGCATAGTCCGGCGCGACACACGTTTGGCCGGCATTGGTGAATTTGCCGTAGGCGATGTCGGTGGCGGCGGATTTGAGATCGGCGTCGGGCAGGACCAGGGCCGGCGACTTGCCACCCAGTTCCAGGGTGACGGGGGTCAGGTTCTCCGCCGCCGCCTTCATCACCAGGCGCCCCACCCGCGTGGAGCCGGTGAACAGGATGTGGTCGAAGGGCAGGCGGCCGAACTGGGCACCCACCTCCGCCCCGCCGGAAACGACGATAGCGGTGTCGCCGCCCACCGCCTCCGCCACCATGTCGCTGATCAGCGCGGTGGTGCGGGGGGTCAGTTCCGATGGCTTGAGCAGCACCCGGTTGCCGGCGGCCAGGGCCCCCGCCAGCGGACCCAGCGCCAGGAACAGCGGGTAATTCCAGGGGGCGATGATGCCCACCACGCCCAGCGGCTGGGGCTGCACCCAGGCGCGGCCGGGGCCCAGCGTCAAGGGCACCGACCGGCGGCGGGGCCGCATCCAGCCGGCCAGGCGCCGGCGGGCATGGCGCAGGCCCTCCAGCGACACGAAGATCTCGGCGAACAGCGTCTCATGCGCCAGCCGCCCGCCGAAATCGGCATCCACCGCCTGGACCAAGGTGTCCCGGCGGTGGACCAGCGCCCGTTCCAGCGCCGCCAGCTGTTCCTGACGCTGGCCAGCCGACGGATAGGGATCCCGTCGCGCGGCCGCCGCCAGACGGTCGAAGGCCTGGGACACCGCCGCCAAGTCACCGTCCGTTCCCTGCTCCACCGCCATCACCACCGCCTCCTTCAACCATCAAACGCGCCGCCCTGAACCGGGCCAGCGACCACCGGCGCCCGAGGAACCCTAGAAATGCCAATTCAGATAGCCGCCGAAGCGACGGGGCGATCCCATGCTGAGCGCGTCGAGGCCGAAGCTGTCCAGATTGTTGATGTCCATGATGTAGGTCCGGTCGAACAGGTTGCGCACCCACAGCCCGAGGCTGATGGTGCCGTTGGGTGCCGTCCAGCCCAGGCGGGCATCGGTCAGCCAATATCCCCCCTGGCTGAGGCGGGCGAGGTTGTGGCTGTCGAAGTAGACCAGCGAGCGATAGGAGACGTTCAGGCTGGCGTTCAGCGTGCCCATGTCCTTGCCGCCGATCCCGTCCAGCGGCTGATCGTAGCTGACCAGGCCGGTCAGGGTCCACCGGGGGGCGGACGGCAGGCGGTTGCCGCTCAAGCTCTCCCCCTCTGACACATAGTTCAGATATTCGCTGTTGAGGTATTCGCCGCCCAGGCTGATCTCCAGCCCCTTCATGGGGGCCAGCGTGATGTCGGCGTCGACGCCATAGAGGCGGGCGTTGGCCGCGTTGTTGAAGGTCTGCGTCGGGATGCCATCGCGCGTGACGATCTGGAAGACCTGCAGATTGCTGTAGTCATAATAGAAGCTCGCGGCGTTGAGACGCAGATGCTTGTCCCACAGCTCGGTCTTGGCGCCCACCTCATAGGCGTCCAGCGTCTCGTCGGCATAGGGCTTCAGGTCGGCGGGGTCGCGGGTGTAGCCACCGAAGAAGCCCCCGCTTTTGTAGCCGCGGTTATAGCTGGCGTAGACCATGACGTCGTCGGCGGGCCTGACCTGGATGGACGCGCGGCCGGAGACACTGTCGAAGGATTTGGAATTGGCGTAGCTGAACACCTCGACCACGTCCTCCACCGTGCTGCGGTAGCGGAAGTCCTTGTCGTCCTGGGAATAGCGCAGCCCACCGGTCAGGGTGACCCTGTCGGTCAACTGGTAATCCACCTGGCCGAAGACGGCATAGCTGTTGCCGGTCTGGGTGTAGGGATAGCCCACCGTGGCCACGTTGTTTTCCAGCGAGAAGCCGGTGGGATTGTCGTCGGTGACGAACAGCGGGCGCAGGTCGCGCAGGATGTCGTACTGGCTGGAGGTGTTCAGGTAGTCGTGCAGGAAGTAGGCGCCGGCCACGCCGCGCAGCTTGTCGGTCAACGGCGCCTCCACCCGCAGTTCCTGCGAGATGTCGTGCTGCGTCGCCTTGTAGGCGCTTTGGATCAGGCTGTTGGGGCTGGCGTCGGTGTCCTCGACATCGTCACGCTCGGCACTGTCAAAGCCGGTGATGGAATAGAGCGTGGCCTTGCCCAAATCCCAGCGCACATTGACCGAGGCGCCCCAGGTGTCGACCTTGTCCTTGCCCTTGAGGTTGTAGTCGCCGGCATAGGGGTTGTTGTCGGTGTCGGCATAGCCCAAGGCGTCGGTGCACAGGCCCGAGGCGTATTGCCCGGCGGCGCAGAGGCCATTGGCGCCCGCGACCGATGGATCCTGGGGGATCAGGGCGCGGGCCTGGGTATAGCGGCTATCGCCCCGGTTCTGACCACCATGCAATTGCACCGTGACGCTGAGGTCTTCATTGGGCGTAAACAGCAGGCTGGCGCGGCCGCCCCAGCGGTTGACGGCGTTGACGGTGCTGTTGGTCACGCGGTTGAAGGTATCGCCATCGTCGCGCTCATAGACACCGGCGATGCGCATCGCCAGCTTGTCCGGGACGATGGCGCCGCCCGCGCCCGCCTCCGCCTTCACCGCGTTGTAGCGGCCATATTCCAGGCTGCCGTCGCTGGTGGTCTCGAACGTCGGCTGGCGGGCGGTGATGTTGATGGCGCCGCCAGTGGTGTTGCGGCCGTAGAGCGTGCCCTGGGGACCCTTCAGCACCTCCACCCGTTCCAGATCGAAGAACTGGCCCAGTTGCGCCAGGGGGGAGGCGACGAAGACGCCGTCCATGTAGATGCCAACGGCGCCAGCGGCGTTGGCGTTGAAGTCGTTCAGGCCCACGCCGCGGATGAAGATCTTCGGATTGGCGCTGGCGTCGGACGTCTTGATCTGCAAGCCCGGCGTCAGGCTGGGCAGATCCTGGACGTCGCGCACGTCCATCTTCTCCAGCGTCTCGGCGGTCAGCGCGGTGATGGCCACCGGCACGTCCTGCAGGTTTTCCGACCGCTTCTGCGCCGTGACCAGGATTTCCTGCAACGGCCCGTCGACTGTCGGCGCCTGTTGCGCCGTGGCGATCCCGTGCAGCGCGCACAGCGCCACCCCCGACAGCAGCAGCAGTCCAACGCCCCTGCGGCCCATACCCTTCATGCCCGTTCGCGTCATGGTTGGCTCCCTGTGTTTGGTTCCGTCGTTGCGCAACCGCCCTGATAACGCCCTGTTTTTATTAACCTCTAGTGCCCGCCAGAGGGTACGCCCGGCCGCTCAGGCCGACATCTCGAACACCGGCCAGGTGCCCGTGATGGCGCCGCCGTCATAGGCCAGCAGCGGCCCGAATTGCAGCAGCACCGCCTCGCTTTGCGTCGGCCGCAGGAACACCCAGTCATCGGGCCTCAGCGGCACCCGGCGCGACCCGGACCAGCGTTCCTGGTTGCTGGACCGGCCGTACAGCCCGCTCAGTTGCAGGCCCGGCGGCGACACCGGGTTGGCCAGCCAGTGGCCGCCCTGGACGAAGAAGGCGCGGGCCGTGTTGGGATCGAAGAAGGCGGCGATGCCGGCCAGGCTCTCCAGCCCGGGAATCAGCCCCGGCTCCGCCACCTTCAGCACCGGTGTCGCGATGAAGCAGGCGGGCTGGTGATGGGCCAGCGTGTCGATGTCGAAATCCGTGGGCTTCACGAAGGCGGAGCCCACCGCCACCTCCGTCGCCACCGGGTCATCGGTGTGCAGGGCATAGGTGGGACTGCCCGCCGTGTTGAAGGTGTAGGGCGACTGCCCGTCCTTCAGCGGCGCCTTTTCCTTCAGCACGCCGGCCATCCGCGCATAGATGTCCTTGGCGCGCGCCAGTGCCTTGCCCCGCATGTCGAAGACGCCCGGCATCTTCGCCACGTGCGGGTCATAGCCCATGAGGCCGCAGGCGGTGACGGCCGGGTCCAGGCCCGCCAGCATGGCGGCCAGCGCCGCCGGGTCGGTCAGGCCGCCCCGGTGCAGGCCCACGTCGATCTCGAAATTCACCTTCAGCGCCACACCCCGCGCCTTGGCCATGGCCGTGTACTGGCCCAAGCGCTCAGGCGTGTCGATCAGCCATTGCGGCCCCGGGGCCTGGGCGCCCAACCGGTCATAGTAGGCGGCGGCGGCGGCCACCGGCAGCGGCTTGCCCATCAGGAAATCGGCGTCCGGCACGCGGGTTCCCATCTCCACCAGCATGGCCTGGTTGAAGACCATGAAGCGGTTGGTTTTCAGTCCGGTGGCCGCGCGGTGCATCAGTTCATGGCTGGGCAGCGACTTGACGACGATGCGCAGGGCCTTGGCCCGGTCGCCGGCCTTGCCCAGCGTGTCGCCCACGGCCTTGATGTTGGCGGACAGGCGCCCGGTGTCGACCACCATCACCGGCTGGGCCACGCCCGCCAGGGTCAGCGCCGCCGACAGGCCGGTGAAATAGGCGTCGTGCCCGCCGCCCCGGTCCGGTTCCGGCCAGGCCAGCGCCCCCACCCCCGCCACAGCACCGGCGGCGATGCCCCCTGTCAGCACCCGGCGGCGCGTCGGCCGCCCGTCATGTCTAGGCATCGGCCAACACCCCGCGCAGATAGTCGTTGAGGAAGCGCCCCTCCGGATCGACCTGGCGGTGGATGTCCATCGCGTCGCGGAAGCGGGGATAGAGGGCGGTGAAATCGGCGGCCTTCAGGCTGTTCAGCTTGCCCCAGTGCGGCCGGCCGCCATGGCGGCGCAGGATGGGTTCCACCACCTCGAACAGGAACTGGTAGTCATCCTTGTAATAGGCGTGGACGGCGATGGAGCCGGAGGGCCGGTCGTGGAAGGGCGACAGCCAGGCGTCGTCCGGCGCGATCACCCGCGCCTCGATGGGGAAGAAGACGTCGTGCCGCCGCGTCTCGATCGCCTCGATGACTTCCTGTAACGCCGGGATCTGGGCATCGCGCGGCAGATGGAATTCCATCTCGTTGAAGCGGATGGGGCGCTCGTTTGACAGCAGCTGCCAGCTTTCGGCCACCACCCGCTCGGGCTCCAGCGATGACAGCACATGCTTGGCGACACGGCGGCGCAGGGCGGGCGACCAGCCCAGCCAGTCGCGCAAGCCCTTCAGGCTCATGACCGCGTCATTGTCCTGGGTGGGCGGCCGGGGGGTGGCGGGGGCGTCCGTCTCATCATGGGTGATGACGGCCGTCATGCCGGTGAAGGGCAGGTAGTAGAACTCCACATTGCGATGCTGGGCCTGCAGGACGGGCCATTCGGCCAGCGTCTGTTCCACCGGCTGCAGCCACACCCGCCGTTCCACCCGGCGCAGGGGCGTGTTCTTGAGCGTGACACGGGTCAGGACGCCGAAGGCGCCCAGCCCCACCTTGGCGGCGGCGAACAAATCGGCGTTGCGCGTGGCGTCGCAGTCCAGAATCTGGCCGTCCGCCGTCGCCAGGCGGAAGGCCTGGACGTTGCCGTGCAGCGCCATCAGGGTGACGCCCGTGCCGTGGGTGGCGGTGGACAGGGCGCCGGCCAGCGACTGCTTGTTGATGTCGGGCAGGTTGGGCATTTCCTGGCCGACGGCCGCCAGGGCCGGCCCCAGGTCGGCCAGACGGGTGCCGGCGCGGACGTTGGCGGTGAGCGCGCCCATATCATGGCCGTCCAGACCGGCGATGCGGTCCAGGGTCACCAGGGTGCCGGGCGTGGGCACCAGGGGCATGAAGGAATGCCCCGAGCCCACGGCGCGGATGGGCCCGGGCGCCGTGCGCACCAGATCCGCCAGTTCGCCCTCATCGGCCGGCGCCGCGCGATTGGCCGGATAGGCATGCTGGATGCCGGACCAGTTGCGCCACAGCAGATGGTTGGCGGCATCGGTGGCGGGCGGGGCCGGCGGTTCCGGCTGCACGCCCACGCGCGTGGCGGCGACACCGCCGGCGGCCAGCGCCGTGCCGCCCATCAACAGAAACAGGGTGCGCCGTGTCAGCATGGTTTGGTCCGGTTCCCCCTTGGTGATCGCGTCATTGCGGTTTGGCGCCCGGCGCCTGACCGGCCATGAAGCGGATCAGCGCCTGGTAATCATCGGCGGTGCAGGAGAAGCACTGCCCGCCCGCCGGCATGCCGTTGAAGCCTTCCAGCGTGTGTTTCAGCAAAAGCGGCTGGCCCTTGGCCCAGCGGGGGCCCCAAGCCGCATTGAATCCCACCAGCGGGGCGCCGGAATCCGGATTGGCGTGGCAGGCCTTGCAGCTGGTTTCATACAGACCGGCCAGCCGCCCGTCCGCCGGGCGGCGCGCGGCCAGCGCCTCGGCCGATGGCGGCGCCTCGGGCGCCTTGTCGCAGGCTGTCGGCCCCGCCAGGGCCGCCAGCAGGATCAGCGCGGGCAAGCGTGCCCGTTTCGGAAAATATCCGCGTCCCAAGCCCATGAAGTTCCCCGTCGGCACCCGTCTGTCGCAGGCACGCCGTTAGTCATCGCTAACTTCGTTAGTGATAGCTAAATCAGCGCCGGCCGGCAAGGGGCTTCTGCGGGCTTTTGTCACGGCACCCATAGTTTGGCCAATTGGGGGTATAGCTTGCCCCAAATGACACCATGGTTTGCTCAGCGGCAGGCCATCCGTTGTCGCTTCATAAGTGGCTACAAATTCGCGAGATTCCCCGAAGTCGCCCGGTGCTCTCCGCAAGGCGATGGAACGCAAAATACCCATCAGAACTGTAGGAGGAATCCCCTCCAGGTCGACCAGCGCGAGCGTCGTCGGCTCGCCGTCATTGCGGTAGTGTTCTTGGCAGTTGTGGAAGACTGCCCATGTTATCGTCTGAGAGCGTGGTGGAAAATCGATGATCGTCCGGCGTGGGGCGAGAGGTGGTCATTGGTCCGGTCGGCTAGCCTGAAGAACTCATCAGGGTTGGCGTATCCACCGGAGGCGGCTCATGGCGCCAATGATCAATAGAAGTCCATCGCGCAGACCTTGAAATGCCGCTTGGTCAGGTCTATCGCCACCAAGTACGCCGTGGTCATGGTGCCTTCCATAACGATGTCCATCAGACATCATAATCTGTCATCCGCCAATGCCGGGAAAAGAGATGTCCACACCATCAGCTCAGATGTGACAGCGGTGGGTGCTGCACGGACATCCAACTTACGCTATATTGCGCGGGAATTGTCAATTCGAGATACCCGCCAGACAACGGCAGAGAAAAGCATGGATCGCCTTTTTCCCTATGGTCTCGACGCGCCGCCCGTTGTCCGCAATCTATTGCTAGGCTCGTTTATTTGTGGAGCGCTTTTCGCGCTGGATCTCGTCGACATTCTGCCGATCCACTTCAATGGCCTCATCTGGCCGGCCCTGTCGATGGGCGCTGGCGCGGTCGCCATGATCTGGTCGAGCGCCCGCGGCAAGATCAGAGCTCGCGAGATCATCCTCGACCGCATCGACTGGCGCGGTGACGAGCGGGTGATCGATATAGGCTGCGGGCGCGGCCTTTTTACCATCGCGGCGGCGCGCCGCGTGCCGCGCGGCCATGTTATTGGTATCGATATCTGGCAGACGGAGGACCTTTCCGGCAATGGCCCCGGCGCCGTCATTGCGAATGCCGCGCGCGAAGGAGTCAGCGGCCGCGTCGAGTGCCGCAGCGCCGACATGCGGAACATCCCCTTCCCGGACGACAGCTTCGATGTCGTTATCTCGTCAGCAGCGATCCACAATCTCTATGATCCTGCGGATCGCGCCCGCGCGATCCGCGAAATCGCCCGCGTCCTCGCGCCGGACGGTCGCCTGGTGATTAGCGATATCCGCCATTTGTCCGACTATGCGCTATGCGCGCGCGAAGCCGGTATCACAACCGTCATTTCGCGCGGCATCGGGGATCAGATCTGGCGCTTCGGCAGCTTCGGCTTTCTGGCTCCGGGGCTGGTGCTAGGACGTAAAGGACCGGGATGACGCAGCCACATCGGAAACCGACCCCTCGTTGTTCCCCCGCGTCGGGCGCTTTCGGCGTCCATCGATAGGATTTGGATCGGAAAGGATTAAGTGGGAATCGGTACCCGCCCCCAAAAGGCCAATCGATAGGCGGCATTCTTTGGTTCGTTTTCTGAAAAAGTTGTGATTGAGATCTGAAAACCTATCCACATTATCAGTTAGTTAAGAAAGCATGTGACGCAAACTATGAGTGTCGTGACACATTGTGTCAGGGACGGCATAGTTTAGCGGGGCAAAGCGGTGGGACGGGGCCCGCGGCGCAGCGGGACAGGCATCAAAGGAGGCCCAGTTCCAGCCGGGCCTCCTCGCTCATGCGATCCCGGGTCCAGGGCGGGTCCCACACCAGTTCCACCAGGACGACACTCACCCCGGGGACCAGGGAGATGAGATGTTGAACCTGTCCCGGCAGGGAGGTGGCGACGGGACACGCCGGCGTCGTCAGCGTCATCTCGACATAGACCAGGCCGTCCTGTCGCACCATGACCTCATAGATCAGGCCAAGATCGACCAGGTTGACGGGAATTTCAGGGTCGCGGACGGTCTTCAACGCCTCCACCACCTCCCGCTCCAGCGCGGGGTTGCCGCCATCGGGCTGGGGGCGCACTGCGGCCCGGGGGGCCGCCGCCGGCGGGTCGGACGTCACGTCCGCCAGCCCGGTGTCCGTCTGTGGGGTCCTCATCACGGTGCGGCCTTCATCGCCTCTACTCCGTCTTCACGACCGTGCCGCCACCTCGCACCGCCGCTTCCAGCGTATGCCAGGCCAACGTTGCGCATTTGACCCGGGCGGGGTAGGCTTTGACGCCGGCCAGCGGCTCCAGCCGATCGCCCTCCTCCTCCAGGCCCGGCGGCAATCCGGGGGCGCCCCCGGTGAGCCCGCCGGTGGCCCCGCCGGTGGCCAGGGTGTGGAAATGCGCGAACAGGGCCTGGGCCTCGGCCAGGGTCTTGTTCAGCATCACCTCGGTCATCAGCGAGGCGGAGGCGGTGGAGATGGCGCAGCCCTTGCCCTCGAAACTCACCTCGGCGATGCGGTCGTCCCGCAGGCGCACGAAGATGGTCACCGTGTCGCCACACAGCGGGTTATGGCCATGGGCCAGATGGCTGGGATCCGGCAACGGACCAAAATTCCGGGGATGACGCCCATGGTCCAGGATGATGTCCTGGTAAAGGTCACGCAAATCCATCATGGCGGTTTCTCCTATCGCGCCGACGTCAGGCCGAACAGGCGCTGAGCCGCGCGCACGGCGGCGACCAGGGCCGCGACGTCGTCTTCGTCGCTATAGACCCCGAAGGAAGCCCGCGCCGTCGCCACCACGCCCAGGCGGTCCATCAGCGGCTGGGCGCAGTGGTGGCCGGCGCGGATGGCCACGTCATGCCGGTCGAAGATGGTGGCCAGGTCATGGGGATGAATGCCGTCGACCTGGAACGACACCACGCCCAGCCCGGGGCCGTCGGCGCCGATGAGAGTGACGCCGGGCACGGCCAACAGGGCGTCCCGGGCGTGGTCGGTCAGGGCCGCCTCATGGTCACGGATGGCCGCCATCCCCAGACCGTCCATGAAGTCCAACGCCAGGCCCAGGCCGATGGCGCCGGCGATGTCGGGCGTGCCCGCCTCGAACCGCTGGGGGGCGTCCTGATAGGTGGTCTTGGCGAAGGTCACCGTGCGGATCATGTCGCCGCCGCCCTGCCAGGGCGGCATGGCATCCAGCACGGCCCGCTTGGCGTACAGCACGCCTATGCCCGTGGGCCCATAACATTTGTGGCCGGAGAAGACGTAGAAGTCGCAATCCAGGGCCCGCACGTCGACCGGCAGCCGCGGCACCGCCTGGCAACCGTCCAGCAGGACCTTGGCCCCACAGGCATGGGCGAGGTCGACCACCCTCTCCACCGGGACGAGGCCGCCGGTGACGTTGGCGACATGGGTCATGGCCACCAGTTTGGTGCGGGGCGTCAGCAAGTGGGCGAACGCCTCAAGGTCCAGGCCGCCACCGGCGTCGATAGGCGCCACCACCAGCTCGATACCCAGGCGGTCGCGCAGCATCTGCCAGGGCACGATGTTGGAATGGTGCTCCAGTTCCGAGACCAGGACCTGGTCCCCCGGCTTCAGGAAGGCCAATCCCCAGGCCTGGGCCACCAGGTTGATGCCCTCCGTCGCACCGCGCACGAAGACGATCTCGCTGGCATCGGCGGCGTTGAGGAACCGCGCCACCCGTTCCCGCGCCGCCTCGAACCGGGCGGTGGAGCGGGCGCTGAGGCCATAGACGCCGCGATGCACGTTGGCGTAGTCGGTGCGGTAGTATTCGGCCAGGCCGTCGATCACCGCCGCCGGCTTCTGCGCGCTGGCCGCCGTATCCAGGAACACCAGCCCGGGATTGCGCTCGAAAACGGGAAATTGGCGCCGGATCACGACGGGGTCGAAGGCCCCGCCATCGGCGCGGGCGACCATGGGCCGCTCCTGGATCAACACGCTCATCGCCCGCCCTCCAAACCATCCAGCCATGACCGCAGATGGCCGTGCACATGGTCGCGAATGGGCTCATCCAGCCCGGCGCCGTCGATGACGTCGGCGGCGAACGCCTCCACCAGCATCAGGCGGGCGGTGGCGGGGTCGATGCCCCGGGCCTGCAGGTAGAACAGCGACGCCTCGTCCAGGCTGCCGACCGTGGCGCCGTGGCTGCACTTCACGTCGTCGGCCAGGATTTCCAACTCGGGCTTGGTGTCGACCCAGGCCGTCGGGCTCAGCAGCAGATTGCGGTTCAACTGCCGGGCATCGGTGCCGTCGGCGCCGGGATGAACCCGCACCGTGCCCAGGAAAACGCCGTGGGCGCGGTCCTGCATCACTCCCTTCACCACCTCATCCGTCCGGCAATGGGGGGCCGCGTGCGTCACCACCGGGGCGAAGGTGGCCTCCTGGCTGCCCCGCAGCAGATAGGCGCCATTCAGCGCCACGCTGGCGCCGGGGCCGCCCAGATTGACCTGGATGTCCCGGCGCGACAGACGCCCGCCGGCCATCAGGCTGAAGCTCTCGTAGCGGGCGTCGCCCGCCAGGTCGCCCCGCACGACGCTGGTATGGATCGCCTCGGCGGCATCGCGCTGAAGCTGCACATGGCGCAAGGCACCGCCCGTCGCCACCGTCACCACCGTCACCGTGTTGAGCCAGCCAGCACCCACGCCCGTCGATGTCTCGATCACCGTCGCCCGGCCGCCCGCCCCGACGACCATCCGGTTGCGCACATGGGCCGCCGCCGGGGCGCCCATGTCGGCATAGTGGATGACCTCAACCGGGGCTTCCAAGGTCACGCCCGCCTCCACCGCCAGCACGAAGCCGTCGGCGAACAAGGCGGCGTTCAGGGCGGCAAGGGACGCTTCGCCCTCCGCCAGGGACGCGGCCACCAGATCGGGGCGCTCGCGGAGCGCGTCCGTCACCGATCCCAGCCAGACGCCCTCCGGCAGCACACCGATATCGGACAGGGCCGGCGCGAAACGGCCGTTGACCAGCACCAGGCGATGGCTGGGGCACGGCAGCCGGTGGGGCGCCACGGTCGCCGCGTCGACCGCGACCGGGTCGGGCGGCGCCGGGGGAAACACGGACGCGGTCAGGGGCCGCAGGTCGGTGAACCGCCATGCCTCCTGGCTGCGCTTGGGGTAGCCTTCGGCGGCGAAACGAGCCATGCCGGCGGCCCGGTGCCGGGCCAGCCAAGGTGGCTGGCCCCCTGGGGGCACGGCATCCTGGTAGGAAGCGCTCTCTTGGGTGATCAGCATTCCATCCCCCTCAAGCCGCGCTGCCGAGATGGGCGTAGCCGGTACGTTCCAGCTCCGCCGCGAAGGTCTTGTCGCCCGACGCCACGATGCGGCCGTCGCTCAGCACATGCACGTGGTCCGGGACGATGTAGTCCAGCAGGCGTTGGTAGTGGGTGATCAGGACGATGGCCCGGTTGGGATCGCGCAGGCGGTTGACGCCGTCCGACACCACCCGCAGGGCGTCGATGTCCAGGCCGCTGTCCGTCTCATCCAGGATGGCCAGCTTGGGTTCCAGCATCGCCATCTGGAAGATCTCGTTGCGCTTCTTCTCGCCGCCGGAAAAGCCGACGTTCACCGCACGGCGCAACAGGTCGTCGCTGATGTCCAGCAGCTTCAGCTTGTCGCGCACCGCCTTCAGGAACTGCGCGGCATCCAGTTCCGGGACGCCGCGCTGACGCCGCCCGGCGTTCAGCGCGGCGCGCAGGAAGTACATGTTGTTCACGCCCGGAATTTCGACCGGGTACTGGAACGCCAGGAAGACGCCCTCCCGCGCCCGCTCGTCCGCCGGCAGGGCCAGCAGGTCGCGCCCCTGGTACAGGATGGAACCGCCGGTGACCTCATACCCCGGCTTGCCCGCCAGCACGCTGGACAGTGTGCTCTTGCCCGCGCCGTTGGGGCCCATGATGGCGTGCACCTCCCCCGGCGCCACGTCCAGGTCGATGCCCTTCAGGATGTCGCGGCCGCCGACGATGCGGGCCCGCAGATCGCGGATTTCCAGGAGATTGGTCATGGTGGGGTCCCTTTGTCGGTCGCTTGCGGATGTGTCGTGACGCTGCCCGGCCCTGCTAACCCACGCTGCCCTCCAGGCTGACGGCCAGCAGCTTCTGGGCCTCGACCGCGAATTCCATGGGCAGTTCCTTCAGCACTTCCTTGCAGAAGCCGTTGACGATCAGGGACAGCGCGTCCTCCTGCGTCAGGCCGCGCTGCTGGCAATAGAACATCTGGTCCTCGCTGATCTTCGAGGTCGTGGCCTCATGCTCCACCTTGGCGCTGGGGTGGCGCACCTCGATGTAGGGCACGGTATGGGCGCCGCATTTCTTGCCGATCAGCAGGCTGTCGCACTGGGTGTAGTTGCGGGCCCCCTCCGCCCTGGGCATCACCTTCACCTGGCCGCGATAGGTGTTCTGGCCCCGGCCGGCCGAAATGCCCTTGGAAATGATGGTCGAGCTGGTATCGCGCCCGATGTGGATCATCTTGGTGCCGGTATCGGCCTGCTGCAGGTTGTTGGTGATGGCGACCGAATAGAACGCCCCCACCGAGCCGTCGCCCTCCAGCAGGCAGCTGGGATACTTCCAGGTGATGGCGGAGCCCGTCTCCACCTGCGCCCAGGAGATTTTGGCCCGGTCGCCCCGGCAGGCGCCGCGTTTGGTGACGAAGTTATAGATGCCGCCCTTGCCGTTCTCGTCGCCCGGGTACCAGTTCTGCACCGTGGCGTATTTGATCTCCGCATCCTCCAGCGCCACCAGTTCCACCACGGCGGCGTGCAGTTGGTTCTCGTCGCGCTGGGGCGCGGTGCAGCCTTCCAGATAGCTGACATAGGCGCCCTTGTCGGCGATCAGCAGGGTGCGCTCGAACTGCCCGCTCTTGGCGGCGTTGATGCGGAAATAGGTGGACAGCTCCATCGGGCAGCGCACGCCGGGCGGCACATAGACGAAGGACCCGTCGCTGAACACGGCGGAGTTCAGGGCGGCGAAGAAATTGTCCCCCTGGGGCACGACCGATCCCAGGTAGCGGCGCACCAGGTCGGGATGTTCGCGCACCGCCTCACCGAAGGAACAGAAGATGATGCCCAGGTCGGCCAGCTTGTCCTTGTAGGTGGTGGCGACCGACACGCTGTCGAACACGGCGTCGACGGCGACGCCGGCCAGGGCCGCGCGCTCGCCCAGCGGGATCCCCAACTTCTCATAGGTCTTCAGCAGTTCGGGATCGACCTCGTCCAGGGACTTGGGCCCGCTGTTCGCCTTGGGCGCGGAATAGTAGGTGGAGGCCTGGTAGTCGATGGGCGCGATGTTCAGCTTGGCCCAATCCGGCGGCGCCATCCGCTGCCAGCGGTGGAAGGCCTTCAGCCGCCATTCCAACAGCCACGCCGGCTCCCCCTTCTTGGCGGAGATGAAGCGCACCGTGCCCTCGTCCAGGCCGGGGGGCGCCTCGTCAGCCTCGATATCGGTGACGAAACCATATTTGTAGCCATCGCCGGTGCCCTTGATCAGGCCATCCAGAGTGTCGGGCGGTGCGTCGGCCCTTTCGGTCATCGCGAGATCGGACATGGCGTGCGGCATCCCGTTTCAGCTTGCGTGCCCCTGGGTTCAGCAACTGTCGTGCCAGACCGGAAACCCCTGTTTCGTAAGGGATTAGCTGGAACGGCCGCGTTCGGATCACGACGTTTGTCACGATTGCGACAGGGGGGTTCGGCACCAAGGGTATCCGCGCAACCCTCATTCAACGCGCTGGTGGGGCCTGCGGCCGGCATTGGCGCGGGCGCCGCGGGCGCGGCATGTTTCCTGCACCGCCGGGGCGGGGTGTTTTCAGGAAGGGAGTTGGGGCGAATGACGACGCAAGAGGCCGGGACGGTCACGATCTATGAGCGGATCGGCGGGGCGGAACCCATTGGCCGTCTGGTTGAGGCGTTCTACCGAAATATGGACACGCTGCCGGAGGCGCGGGAATTGCGCGCCATCCACGCCCCGGACCTGACCGAGACCAAGCGCGTGCTGAAGCTGTATCTGGCGCAGTGGATGGGCGGACCCGGCGATTATTCGGCGGAGCGCGGCCACCCCCGCCTGCGGGCGCGGCACATGGGCTTCAAAGTCGGCACGGCGGAGCGTGACGCCTGGTTGCTGTGCATGAAGCGGGCGTTGGACGAGACGGTGCCCCAAGCCGACGCGCGCCACGCCATCCTGGCGGCGCTCGCCCCCCTGGCCGACTGGATGCGCAACCAGCCGGAAGGCCAGGACTGATCCCCAGGACTGAGCCCAAGCCGAACGGCGCCGCGCCCGTCGTGACAGCGCGGCGCCTTCCGGAAAGCGGACGCCTAGGCGGCGACGTCCGCCTTCAAGCTCTCGACCTCGGGTCGCGGCAACCGGAACAGACCCCGGCCGCCGACGAAGGTCTGATAATGCATGCCGGCCCGCAGGCTCAGATGGTTGAACCAGTCCTGCGGGGCCAGGGCCGGCGGGCGTTCCCCGATTTCCACCACCGTGCCATTGGGGGCGAAGCGCACGTGGATCATGACGGTTTCGGTTTGCATCCCTTCCCTCCTTCAAAAGCCGGAGCCGAAGCCCAGCAGTTCGACCTTGATATCCTCGGTGCCCAGGATCTTGGCCTGGCAGGCCAGCCGTGACTTGGAGCCGACGCCGACGATGGCATCCAGTTTCTCGTTCTCTTCCTTGGCGATCCGCGACAGGCCCTTGCGCCCCTCCTGGACGTAAACGTGGCAGGTGCCGCAGGCGGCGTTGCCGTTGCACTTGTGGGTCAGCGCCTCATCCGCGGCCAGGATGGCCGCCAGCAGCGTCATGCCTTCACCGGCGGTGATGGTCTTGCCGGACGGCATGATGGTCAGCAGGGACATAACGGAAGCTCCTTTATTTTAAAATGGCGATTGTTCTCGTGTGTCATCAGTAAATCGCGGCACCCGCCCCGACGTTGATCGAGGCATCCTTCATGGTGCCGACAATGAAAGCGATCTGGTCTTCGCTGAGATGGGTATGGAAGGGCAGCGCCACGGCCCGGTCGGCCACCTTCTCCGTCACGAAGAAGTCGCCCCGGCGGTAACCCAGGTCGAAATAGTGGCGTTGCAGATGCAAGGGGTGGCTGTAGGCCACCGCCTCCACCTGCTCCACCCGCAGATCCTCGATGATGGCGTCGCGGCTGGATCGAGAGAACCGGGTCCCCAGTTGAACCAGATAGAACAGCCAGTTCACCTCAGTGGCATCCGGCCCGACATAGGGGTCCTTGATGCCCTCGAAGGATTGGACGTGCTTGAAATACAGGTGCTGGACCAGCCGCCGCCGCTCCAGGATCTCATCCAGGCGCCGCAACTGGGCCAGACCCAGGGCCGCCGCCAGGTCACTCATTCCCGCCTGATAGGGCGGCGTGCCGCTGACCACCACCGACGTGCGCTCATGGGGGCGGTGCGTCCGGCGGCGTCGCAGGGCCATGGCGATGTCAACGTCGTTGGTCACCACCATGCCGCCTTCGCCGCAGGTGAGCGGCAGGGGTTGGGAGAAATCAAACACGGCCGTATCCCCGAAGGTGCCGACCAGGGCACCCTGGTAGCGCGAGCCGATGGCCTCGGTGGAATCCTCGATCAGGATCAAACCATGTTGGGTCGCCAGCGCGCGCAGCGCGGCCCAATCGGCGGGGTGGCCGTTGCTGTTGCCGCCAATGAGGGCGCGGGTCTTGGGCGTGATGCGCGCTGCCGCCTTTTCCGGGGACAGCGTGCCCGCCCAATAGTCGATGTCGGCGAACACCGGCCGCGCGCCCGCCAGGCTGATGGCATGGGCCGTCTCGCGAAAGGAATAGGGCGCGGCGACAACCTCATCCCCCGGGCCGATGCCGTGCGCCTCCAGCGCCATCAGCAGGCCCAGCGTGCCGCTGGGCACCGCGATCGCGTAGTCGCGCCCGAGGTAATGGGCGAACGCCGCCTCAAACGCCTCAACCACGGCACCGCCGGATACCCGGGGGGAGCGCAGCACCGCCTCCACCGCGGCCAGTTCGGCGGTGGTGATGTCCGGATCGCTGAGCGGAATGGTGCCCACGTCCAGGACATCGCCATCATCCACCACTTCCGTCTGGGCCACCTCCGTCTGGGCCTCCCGCTGGGCCTCCCCCTGGGCGGCGATCATGACGGCACCGCGCGGCGCGCCAGCACCACGCCCGTGGCGCAGGCCGGATCCGGCGTCAGATGAACGCAGTGGTCGCGGCCATCCAGCAGATGCAGGTCGAAGCTTGGATAACTGCGGAACGGCGCCTCCACCACGTCGGAGGCGTCACAGCGCGTCCACGACAGGTGCGGCAGCAGGACGCGCAGATCGGCGAACACGCCCTCATCCGCAACCGGCCGCGCCAGGAGGCCATCGATCAGCCCCAAATCCTCCGTGCTTACGACCATGTCGCCCTCTCCTCCCTCATTGCCAGAACAGCCGGTCGGCATCGGTGTTCAACAGGTCCAGCAGGTCGCGCAGCCGGCCGTAACTGCCATGCAGTTCCCAGGCGGCACGGCCATGGTCCCGGCGATACAGGCGCCAGCCGTCCTGGCGGTATTCGATCAAGGCGACGTCGATGACCCCGCCGGTGGCGTCGATGTTGCGGGAGCAGCAGGGGCTTTCGATGCGATAGCCATGGGCCGCCGGCAGCACGCTGGGCTGGACGTAGAGATAGCGCTGCCGCGCCGCCAGGGCGCGTTCGATGCGCTTGCGGTCGACATCGTTGGGATGGGGACCCCGTCCCAACGTCGCGGTATCCTGCTGGGGTGCTGCCATCATGCACATCCTGGTCCAAACCCATTCAGATCAAAGCGGCGCGATCTCCTCCTCCAGGCATCCGATGACCCGAAGATCGGCGAATTCGATGAGGTAGATCGGGGTGTTGGTTTCAGTGTGGGTTCCCACCTGCACGATCTCGCCGGCGGTGCCGGCGGTGACCAGCAGGGCGTCGGCCACCGCCTCCGGGTAGGAACCGTCGTTGTGCAGGTCGGTGAGCACCTGCACACGCTGGCCCCATTGGTACTTGGGCGTCCTGGGTTCGATCATGGCCGTCCCCCGGCGACGGTGGGCAGCGGCAGATCGGCATCGTCGTCGGCCACGGCCACCGGCTCCAGCTCCTTGCGCTTCATGCCGACGCGATGGCCACTGCCGACGAATTCCACACCGTAGATGTAGAACTGCTGCAGGAAGGTGCCGATGCTGACCACATAGCCCTCCTCCCCCTTGCGGGCCAGGATGTCGCCGATCTCCTTGCCGGCGTAGGTGCCGTCGTTGCGGATGGTCCGCCGGGACCGCACCTTGTCGCCAAAGGTGAAGGCCGGCGGCTCCACGATTTCCACCACGTCACTGTCGCGGACGATATTGCTCATGGCGCGATATCCTTCCAACCATCGGTCCCGGTGCTGGATAGGCGGGACAACACCATCTCGCGCACCAGGATGTCCTCATCCTTGGCCAGCGTGACCACCTGGGGCAGCGGCACGCGCCCCGCCACCTCGAACCGCACCCGCCAGTCGGGGTCCCGGCCCAGCCGGGCCAGCAAGTCGGCCGGCAGGCGTTTCGCCACCTCAAGCCGGACGGTGGCGTCGGCGTCGGCCGCCATGGGCAGGACCCAATCGGCGGGCAGGCGGCAGGCGACCACGCGGCGCACCTCCGGCTCCTTGTCCGCCATCATGCGCGCCAACAGGGGGGGCGCCACCCGGCGCGCCACGACCAGGCGCACGTAGTAATCGGGGTCGGCCATCATGGGGATCAGCTCCGCATCCGCCAGCAAGGTGGCGACGCGGATGCGCACCTCGCGATGGGGATCGGCGCGCAACCGCAGGGCATAGCGCCTGGGCAGGCGACGGACGGCGTTCCATCGCACCGTCTCTTCCTCGTCATTCAGCAGCGGCGGCAGCAGAAAGATGTCCGCATGCTTGGCGGCGATGGCCCGCACCTCGAAATACGGATGCCGCAGGTAGTCGTTGGCGAGATCCGGATTCCAGGTGAAGAACCGGTCGATCCGCCGGGCGTAACGGTCATTGACGCACGCCTGCCTCAGCCGACAGCGACCCACATCCCGCAGGGCGCCGTGCCCACAGGTGTCGCAGGACACCGGCGCCCCCAGCCAATCCACCGCCTCATCGATGTCAGTCATGATCGTCCTGCCCCATGCGCTGTATGACATTCAGCAGGACCTCGGCGCCGACCTTGTCGGTGGGGTCCAGTTCCAGAAGCTTCAGCACGGCGGCCAACCCCTCATCCAGGTTGCCCAGGCGCATCTGCAGATAGGCGTAGCCCTTGAGCGTGAACAGGAAGAAGCGGGGCAACTGGCTGTCATAGCTGCCGAAATCGGCGTCGACGGCGGTGACCTGCCGCCAGTCGGGGGACAGGTGATTGTCCTGCGCCGCCTTGGCCAGGCACAACCGGGCGACGTCCAAGGCGTCGGCCAGCCGCCCCTTGTAGAAATAGAACCGGTAGAAGGCGATCAGGACGGCGGCATGGCCGGGCGCCGCCGTCCGGGCATGCCGCAGATGGCGCAAGGCCACCTCGTCCAGGTGATAGGCCTGGCCGGCGGCGCCCAGATGGTACTCGGCCGCCGCCGGCAGGCCGCCGCCCAGCAGGGCATCCGCCAGCAAGGCGTCCTCCGCGATGGCCGACCGTCGATCACCATGTCCCAGCGGTCCCATCATGCCCCTGGCCCCTCCCCGACCGCCGCCTACTGAAGCCGAACCGGCGCGCTGACGGCCGACCCGCACGACGTCGCCTTGGGATCGCGGAAGACCAGGCCGGTCTGCGACGCGCCGTCGGTGAAGTCGATGGTCACGCCTTCCAGGAGAATGCGGCTTTCCGCCGGCAGGAACAGGCGCAGGCCGTCGCGTTCAATGACGGCGTCGCCCGGTTGGGCCGCGTCCTTGACGCTGATGTCCGCCGACAGGCCGGAACAGCCGCCGGGGCTGAGCACCAGGCGAAAGCCGCTGTCCGGGCCGCCGTCGGCGCGCAGCATGAAGCGAATGAACCGCTCGGCGGCGGGGGTGATGGTGAAGCTCATGAGGAAAGGCTCCTTTACGCCGGAATCTGGTAGCGCGGATATGAGGTGTCGATGACGCAGGTGTTGTCGACCGGACAGACGGCGGCGCACTGCGGCGCATCGAAATGCCCCAGGCATTCCGTGCACTTCTTCGGGTTGATGACGAAGGTGCCGTTCTTTTCGGAGATTGCCACGTTGGGGCATTCGGCCTCGCAAGCCGAACAACTGGTGCACTGGGACGCGATGATCTTCAAGGCCATGACGGTATGCTCCTCGTGGGGGATGTCCTGGCGGGGGGGATGCGGCCCACCCCGCCAGGCGCCTCGGGCGACAAGGATCGGCGCGCCTCAGGCGGCGACGATCAGCGCGCCCTGGCGGATGGCGGCGTCGCCGCGCGGGTGGTGTTCCAGCGCACCGCTGGTCACCTTTTCCAGATAGCCCTTGAACCAGGCGATGGCTGATTTCTCAATGAACTCGTGGGCGTAACCGTCCACGGGCTCGATGCCGGCCTTGGTCAGGTCATCCTTGGGGCAGCCGCCGATCTTGGCGACAAAGACGGCATGGCAGTCGTTGATGGCGCGGATGACCGTTTCCAGGCTGCCCTCATCGCCATAGCCGCCCTGGCAGTACAGGTCCACCCGGCGGTGGCCGACGAACTTGGCGCCGGCGGTCGACAACTCATAGACCTGGAATTCCTTGGCATGGCCGAAATGTTCGTTGATCAGGCCCGACCCCTTGGTCGCCACGGCCACCAGCAGGGTGATGTCGCTGCTTTCGCCCGCCAGCGTCGCCAACTCCTCCTGCTTGGCCGCCACCTTGGCCACCCGCTCCTCCTCCACCTTGGCCTGGTAGGCCTTACGGCCGTCCAGGTCGTAGGCGACCTCCATCTCCATGATCTTGTCGGTGGTGAACTCCGCGCTGCGGTCCTCGCCCAGCAAGCCGACGGCATCGGCCCGGCACTGGCGGCAATGGCGCATCATGTTCATCTCGCCCTCGCAGCTGTCCTGCAGAGCCTTCAACTCCTGCGCGGTGGGACCGCGCTGACCCGTCAGGCCGAACACGGTGCCGTGCTCGGGGGCGGAAATCAGGGGCATGATGTTGTGCAGGAAGGCGCCGCGGGACTTCACCGCCCGGTTGACCTCCACCAAGTGCCGGTCGTTGACGCCCGGGATCATGACCGAGTTGACCTTGCACAGGATGCCCCGCTCGGTCAGCATCTCCAGGCCCTGAAGCTGGCGGTCCGTCAGGATCTTGGCGGCCTCGACGCCGGTGTAGCGCTTGTGCTTCCAGAAGATCCACGGATAGATCATGGCGCCGATTTCGGGGTCGACCATGTTGATGGTGATGGTCACATGGTCGACGTTGTAGCGGGCGATGGTGTCGACATGGTCGGGCAACGCCAGGCCGTTGGTCGACAGGCACAGCTTGATGTCGGGTGCTGTCTGGGAAATCAGCTCGAACGTCTTGAAGGTCTTGGCCGGGTTGGCCAGGGGATCGCCCGGCCCGGCGATGCCCAGCACGGTCATCTGCGGAATGGTGGAGGCGACGGCCAACACCTTCTTGGCGGCCTGCTCCGGGGTCAGCCGTTCGCTGACCACCCCGGGGCGGGATTCATTGGCGCAGTCGTATTTGCGATTACAGTAATTGCATTGGATGTTGCAGGCTGGCGCCACCGCCACATGCATGCGGGCATAGTGGTGGTGCGCCTCCTCACTGTAACAGGGATGGTTCTTCACCTTCTCCCAAATCTCGGTGGGCAGGTCGCCCTGGCCTGCGGCCGATCCGCAACTGGCCTTGCCGCTGCCGCCCTGGGTGCCGCAGCCCTTGTGCTCCGCCACCTGCTGCATCACGGCGTCGATGGTGGGAAGGGCGCCTGCGGAGGCCCCGTCTTGCTGCGTCGATGCGTGCATATTCGTTCCTCGCTTTTGAGCCGCCCTCGCTCTCGGGGCAAAAGGCCGGCGGTCGGACGTCAAGGCCGGGACTGGTCACCCACCGGTTCAGCAACCGGCATGCCACTATCAGGATCGCAATATTCTGTTTTATATCAGTTACTTGTTGAGAAACGCCGATGTCGGCTTACCGACAGGCGCTGGTACGTCTGGCGGAAACGCGACAGGGCTCACGCCGCGTCGCGCAGAATTTCAACCGCCCGCGCCAAGGGCAGCGCGATGGGCGTCAGCCCCTGGGCCGACAGGAACTTCACCTCATTGCGGGTCAGGGCAGCCGGATCCACGATGGCGTAGTGCCGGGCCCCTGACCGCTTGGTCACCTGGCGGGCGTAGGTGCGCAGCAACTGGTCGTGGAAACGACAGCCGATGAACAGGAAGGCGCGATCCCGGCGCCTGTCCTTCACCACCTCGGGGATGGGGGTCTGGATGTCGATCTCCGTCAGAACCTCGACATAGTCCGCATCCGAGATCAGGAAATTCCGCGCCGGCAGCGCGCCGCCGTGGGGCTTGTACAACAGGGTGGTCCAGTCGGCCGCTTGCGCCCGGTGGACCTCCGCCCCGCCGGCATCATAGAAGCGGTACCAGCGATCCTCGCCGATACCGGCACGGGTGATGCCCTGCACCTCCCCCCACGTGTCGCCATGGGCCGCCAATGCCGTCCGCATGGCCCCGTCGTACCAGCTGTCCACGATCAACGGCAGATCCAGGGCGGCCAGATGGGCATGCAGGGCCGTGGGCGCCACCGGCGGCTGGAACGCCTCCGCCATCCACGCCGACAGCGTGGCGCGGTGCTTATAGCTCTCGATGTGCTGCGCCGACGCCCAGGCGTTGCCTTTGGCGCGGCGCGGCAGGGCCACCTTGCCGGCGAAGAATTCCGCCAGCGCTTCCGGCGTGGCCGGAACCGGGGACGGCGCGGCATCGGCATCCATCTGTTGCGCCAGTCCGGGCCCCAGATAGGGGACGACGCTGCCCTGCCGCAGGCCGCTGGCCAGATCGGCCAACAGCGCCTCGGGCTCCACCCCGGCGTCCAAGATCGCGCATGCCGCCGTCATCGTCAGTCCTCCTCCCCGCCGCGCTTGCGCGCATTGACCGTGATGGGCAGGCGGGTGTCCGCCGCCATTTCAGGCAAGTCCAGCACCCAGCCATTGGCGATGCGGACCCACCCGCCCCACAGCGTCTCGTGCTCCGCCTCGACCACGGGTTCCTCCAGGTCTTTCTTGGGCACGTAAATCGACAGCCCGCTCTCGGGCGAGCGGCGGATCATCACCTTCATTGACGGGCTTCCTTGCGACTTCGGGGGATGGGACGCCCCACCCCCATGGAATTCAGCAAGGGGCGTGCCAGACGACCCCGCCCCCGCGAACGGCGGAATGCCTGCCATTTCGCGCCATTCGCCCACGTCGGGAACCCGACAGCCCCTGTCGCATCCCCGACCGGATTGGGCCGGATCGGCGTCAACCGGCCCGCTCAGGCCACACTGGGGCTGGCACGCCGGCTGCAACCATCGGATAATCCGGATCGTGATCGCCGGGAGCAGATCCAGCCGACAGGAGGCCCCATGCCTGACAGCGCCACCTTCACCCAGAACCTGTTGAATTTGGCCGCCGTGATTTATCACCCGGCGGACGACGTCGATCAGCTGCTGGCGGCCTTCGCCGGCCAGCTACGTGCCCAGGGCCGGCGGATCGGGGGGATCGTCCAACGCAACCAGCATGATGAGGGCGGGCTGGGGAAGCTGATGGAGGTGGTGGATCTGCGGACGGGCCACGCCATCCCCATCTGCCAGAACCTGGGGCCAGGATCGACGGCCTGCCGGCTGAACCAGGCCGGCTTGGCCGACGCGGCCCAGGCCGTCACCCGGGCCATCGATGACGGGGTTGAACTGGTCATCGTCAACAAATTCGGCAAGACCGAAGTGGAGGGCGGCGGCCTGCGCAGCGAAATCGCGGCGGCGGTGGCCGCGGGCCTGCCCGTGCTGACCGCCGTGCCGAGGCGTTTCCAGGACGCCTGGCGGGCCTTCACCGGCGGCTACGGCACGACCTTGGCCTGCGACCGCGCCATCATCAATGACTGGTGGAACGAGACGTCCCGGTGGGTGGCGGCCCGATAAAAAAGGGGCCGCCAACAGGCGGCCCCCTTCCCATCCGGACGGGACGTTATTTGCCGATGATCACGTCGGACGATTTGATGATGGCGGACACGGTATCCCCGATCGCGAGGCCCAGATCGTCCACGGATTCATTGGTGATGGAGGAGGTGATCAGGCAGCCGTTGGCGATCTCGATCTTCACGTGGGCGGTGGTGACGCCCTTGGTGACCGCGACGACTTTGCCCTCGATAACATTCCGCGCGCTGAGTTTCATAGTCAGTTACCCATCTTTTCCTGGTGTAGGGGCCTCAGGGGCCCGGGATGACCCGCACCGTCCGGAGATAGATCGCGACGGTTGCGGGAATCAGAATTTCTTCACCGAAATGTTATGCTTGGTCAGGGCGTAGCCGACCTGACGCGGCGTCAGGTTCAGCAGGCGCGCGGCCTTGGCCTGCACCCACCCCGCCGTTTCCATGGCCTGCAGCAGACGCTCACGTTCCGACGGGCCCTCGCCCTGCGCCACGCTGCAGGTTCCGGATTGCGGGCAGCCGGCGGGCGGTGCCACGGCAGTGTCGCCGCCCGCCGGGGCTTCCGGCACCGGACGCGGCGCGGGCGCCACGCGGGGAATGATCTTGAACGATGCCCCCGTGCCGATCGCGCCCTTCCACAGGGTGGAGGACAGGCATTCGTCATGATGGCAGGCGAAATCGTCGGCCATGATCCGGGGATCTTTGGCCAGGGTGGCCGTCCGCCGGACGCAGTTCTCAAGCTCACGGACATTGCCGGGGAAGTAGCACCCTTCCAGCACGTCCTTGGCCGAGGGGGTCAAGGCCATCTGGGTGCCGTGTTCCTGATTGAAGCGGCGCAGGAATTCCCCCGCCAGCAGCTTCACGTCTTCCCGCCGCTCACGGAGCGCCGGCAGGGAGATCGACACCACATTGATGCGGTAGTAGAGATCGGCGCGGAACTCCCCCTTCGCCACCGCGTCCTCCAGGTTCTTGTTCGTCGCCGTCACCAGCCGGACATCGACCTGAAGCGTGCGTGTGCCGCCCACCCGCTCGAACTCCCCTTCCTGCAGGACGCGTAGCAGTTTGGCCTGGAAGGAGGGGGAGATTTCCCCGATCTCATCCAGGAACAGCGTGCCGCCATGGGCCAGTTCGAAGCGCCCCTTGCGTTGCGCCAGCGCGCCGGTGAACGCCCCCTTCTCATGGCCGAACAGTTCGGACTCCAGCATGGATTCCGGCAGGGCGGCGCAGTTCAGCTTGACGAAGGGGCCCTTTTTGCGCGGCGACAGATCATGGGTGGCACGGGCGAACAGCTCCTTGCCCGTACCGGATTCCCCCCGCAACAACACGGTGGAATTGCTGCGGGCGACGATCTTGATCTTATCGATCACGGCGCGGATGGCCGGACTGGTGCCGACGATGCCCTGCACCCCGCCGCCCGGCGCCCCACCCGCCGGCACCCCGGCGTCGCGGTCAGGACGGACGGTTTCCGACAGTTCCTTTTCCAGCCGGCGCTGCGCACTCATCAGCCGTTCGCGGTCGCGGCCGATGACGTCGTGCAGGCGGACGGTCTGACCCACCAGGTTGGCGATCATCACCAGGAAACGGACGTCCTCATCCAGGCGGACCATGGTCTTTCCATCCCAGGTCCGGTCCAGGGTCAAGGTGCCGATGACACGGTCCCGTTCCTTGATCGGCACACCGACGAAGGAGACGCGGGCATCCGTGGACCATTCCACCGGTGACCAGTCGGCGAACAGCGGGCTGTCCGCCACGCTTTCCACGACCACCGGCATCTGGGTGGTGACGATCTGGCCGATCGCCCGTTCGGGTAGGCGGTCAAAATAGCTCTTGGCGTTCCTTTCCGTCCAACCCAGGCCCACCACAACCTCCGGCGCGCCGTCATCGCCCAGCAAGGCGATGATGCCGTGGTGCATCTCCAGGAAACTGGATAGCAGGGCCAGGACGTTGGAAAGCGTGGTCTCAAGCCGCGCCGGCACGGCGAGGATCTTGGAAATCTCATAGACGCCGTGCAGCGCGATTTCCGCCCGGGTGGAGAATTCCGCAGCGCGGGCGGAAGGGCCCGGGGTCGCCAACGGCGGGACGAACAGCGATGAGGCGGCACCAGTCACAGGCATCGGACGTCTCCTCTTGCATGAGGGCAACTTATCCGACATCCGGCATCGGTCACGGACCGAAGAACCAACTGTCTATAGTTAGTCTCGCAGGTGCGAAACGCAGGCGCAAGAGAATTCATGTTCCGATTCGCTCGCCCGATTATTGGTTTTGCCGGAAAACATAAATACTAACCCAGTATTCACGTGGCGACGATGTGAACCTGGATGTCGACAGGTTTCGCATAAAAGGGGGCGGAGGTGACCAACGTATCGGCGCCCGCCGCCGCGTAGGCCGCCGAATTGCCGGCGTTGATGCCACCGGCGGCCGCGATGATCGGGCGGCCATCTCCGCGCCTGGTGATACGACGCGCCAAGTCGGCCACCGCGTTCGGCGAGAACTTTTCCAGTTGGATGACGTCGGCCTGGGCATCGAGCGCGGCCAGGGCCTCCGCCTCCGACGTCACCTCAACCATGACGGCCCGTTCCGGCACCCGCCGTTTCAGGGCGGCGATCGCCGCCCCCAGGTCGCCGCCCAGGAAGACCCGATGTTCGGGAAAGACCAGCAGGGTATCCGACAGCCCCAGGCGGTGGACCTCGCCGCCGCCATCGATCACCGCCTTCAAGGACAATTGGCGCGTGAAGGGTATCGATTTGCGGGTGCACAGCACGGCGATGTCGGACCTGACCGCGCGGGCGGCCTGGACGATCTCGCAGGTCGCCGTGGCCACGCCGGACGCCCATTCCATCACCGTCTGCGCCACCTTCCAGCCGCCGTGCAGCGCGGCGGCCGGTCCCTCCGCCGTCAGCAGCGGCGCGCCGACCGGGTAGCGACCGCCGGATGGCGCCGCGAATGTCACGGTCGCCCCCATCCGGGCCAGCAGGCGCGCCGCCTCGTCCACGCCCGACAGCACCATGGTCGGCGGGGCGACAGTCGACTGGCCGGCCGGGCGGGCGGCGAAGCTCATGCGGCCTGGCCGCCCCCCGATGCCGAGGGCGCGGGTGGTCAGGTCGCCAAAGCGCAAATCCTCGTCCACCAGGCGTTCGATCTCGGCGTCCGCCAGCCGCCAGGCCGGGATGCCGCCCCCTATGTCCATGGGCATCAGCCGAACTTGAACAGGACGCCAAAGCCACCGCGCGGGTAGTTCCATTCCACCTCGCCCGTCTTGGCGGTGACGACACGGCAGGTGCCGCATTCGACGCAGCCGTCCACCACCGCCTCCACCTGCCCCTTGTCGTTCCGGCTGTAGCAGCCGGCGGGGCAGAGATGGGTCAGCGCCAGCAGCGCCTTGGACGGCGCCTCGTGCGGCCTGATCTTGATGTGCGGTCGCCCGGCATCCACCAGATAACGGTTCTGGAACAGCCGTTCCTCCACCTTGACGGCCGGCCCGGCCGCGCTTACGTCCACCGTGTTCATCGCCACGACCTCGCCAGTTTGACGGCGTCGCCGATCAGGCCGGGCAGCGTCCGGCCCTGGCGAAGCGCCTTGAAGATCTGCTTTTCCTTGGTGCGTTTATCAACGCCATCCACCCGGAACCAGGTTTGCGCCGCGGCACTGATCAGCTTGGGATACAGGCCGAACACGTGCTTGTTGTTGTGCAGGAAGGCCGGGATTTTCCGGTACTTCTTCAGGTCCTTCATGACGAAGGTGTCTTCCAGCCGCCGTTGGTACTCGGCCAGGTTGGCCTTGGACAATTCCTCGCGGCGGCGCTTCAGCCAGACCACCGTTTCCCCCGCGATGCGCCCGGTCGTCATGGCCAGGTTGGAGCCTTCGCGGTGCACGGCGTTGACGAACTGTCCGGCGTCGCCCACCACGATCCATCCGTCGCCGTACAAGTCCGGCATGGCGTTGAAGCCACCCTCGGGGATCAGGTGGGCCGCGTACTCCTTGCATTCGGAGTTTTCCAGCAAGGGCCGCACGCTGGGATGGCGCTTGAACGCCTCCAGCAGGCCATAGGGGGTGCGGTCGCTGTCCACCAGATCGGAAACGATACAGCCGATGCCGACGGAGATGGATTCCTGGTTGGTGTAGAGGAAGGCGGTGCCGGTCATGCCGTCGGTGATGGTGCCCATGGCCTCGATCACCACGCCCTCGTTGCCCTTCAGATTGAAGCGGCTTTCGATGACCTCGCGGGGCAGGAAGTGCATCTCCTTGACCGCCAGCGCCACGCTGTCCGGCTTCAGCTCCGGCCGCAGGCCCGAGCGTTGGCCCACCAGGCCATTCACCCCCTCGCCCAGGATGACCACGTCGGCGAAGGCCGTGCCGCCGTCACGGTCGGTGCGCACCCCGATGACCCGGCCCTGCGTGTCGCGCAGCAATTCGGTCACCGTGGTCTCGCACAGCAGGACGGCCCCGGCTTCCCTCACCTTGCCGCTGAACCACTTGTCGAACTGGGCGCGGATGATGGTGTAGCGGTTGGGCTTTTCCTCATTGAAGTCCTCGGACCGGTAGTGCATGCCGACATAGGACGTGTCGTCCATGGTCCACAGGCGCTGCTCGATCACATGGCGTTCCAGCGGCGCGTCCTCGCGGAAATCAGGGATGATCTTCTCCAGGGCGTCGGCGTACAGGATGGCGCCCTGCACGTTCTTCGATCCCGGATACTCGCCCCGTTCCAGTTGAAGGACCTTCAGCCCCTCCTTGGCCATGGTGTAGGCCGCCGCGTTGCCGGAGGGGCCGGCGCCGACGACGATGGCGTCAAAGCGTTCTCCGATCATGCCTTCCTCCTTCTGCCGGCGTTCCTCAGCCAGCGAGACGATTGACCGACAGGTGGGCGCGAAAGGCCTCGGTCAGGGCCGGCAGCAGTTCGATGGCGTCGGCCACCACGCCCAGATGGGCGAAGTCGAATATCTGGGCGTTGGGGTCGGTGTTGATGGCGACGATGGTGTCCGCGCCCTCGACCCCCACCCGATGCTGGATGGCGCCGGAAATGCCGGCGGCGATGTACAGCTTGGGCCGTATGGTCTTGCCGGTCTGGCCGATCTGCCGGTCGGCGCTGATCCAGCCCTTCTGCACCAGGGGGCGCGAACCCCCATAGTCACCGCCCAGCACCTCGGCCAGGGCCCGCACCAGCTGGAAGTTCTCTGCCGACCGCAGGCCCAGGCCGCCGGCGACGACGATGTCGGCGTAGGCCAGCTGCGCCTTGTCGGATTCCCGGTCGGCGACAAAGCGCAGCACCTTGGTGATGATGTCGTCTTCCGCCAGGTTCAGGGGATGGACCACGACGCGGCCCCAGCGGCCGATCTGGCGGGCGGGCATGGCCAGCACCCGGGGCCGTACCGTCGCCATCTGCGGCCGGTAGTTCAGGGTCATGATGGTGCACAACAGCGATCCGCCGAAGGTGGGCCGCGTGGCCGCCAACGACCCTTCGTCATCGATGGCCAGTTCCGTGCAGTCCGCCGTCAGGCCGGTCAGCAGGGTGGTGGCGACCGACCCCGCCAGATCCCGCCCCAGGTTGGTCGCCCCCAGCAGCAGGATCTCCGGCTTGTGGGTGTTGACCAGATCGGTCATGGCCCGGGTGTAGGGCTCATTGCGATAGTGGGCCAGGACCGGATCGGTGACGGTATAGACCAGGTCGGCCCCATGCTCGAAACAGGCCGCGGCCACCAACGCCGCGGTCAGGTCATCGCCGCAAAGGACGACCCCGGCCAGTTCCACCCCGCGCTTGTCCGCCAGCTTGCGCCCTTCGCCCAGCAACTCCAGGGCCACGGGGTGGACCACGCCATGCTCACACTCCACGACCACCCAGACGTGCTTGTAAGCCTTGAAGTGCTCCGGCAATTCCCGCTTCGTGCCGGCCCGGCCGGCCGGCGCCGGTTTCGGTGCGTCGGTCATGGTGCAGCCCCCTGTCTGTCTGATCGGCTGTGAAAATGGCGCCGGCTCACGGCCCGGCGGAAAAGCGCATCAACTCCCCCTCAAGCGCCGGCTGGCACTTGAAGATTTCGGCCATCACCGAGGCCGCCAAGGCCTCGGTCGACACATCGGCGGTCGGCACCTGGCGCACCTTCTCCGCCCGCGCCTGGGGGGCGAAGACCTTCTTGACGATGGTGGGTGAGCCGCGCAGGCCGCATTTGCCCAGGTCGGTGATGCCGGCGTCGGCGGCCGTCCATTTCACGATGGTGGCCCGGGCCGCGCGGTAGGCGTCATCCAGGCTGCCCCGGCGGATTTCATTCACGCCTTCCAGCATGGTGACCAGCACCGGCAGGCGGGTCGACAGCACCTGCACCCCGCCCTCGGCCCGCCGTTCCACGGTGATGGTGCCGGCGGTGGGATCCAGGTCGGCGATCTTCGCCACATAGGTCAACTGGTTCAGGCCCAGGCGCTTGGCGATGCCGGGCCCAACCTGGGCCGTGTCGCCGTCGATGGTCTGTTTGCCGGTGAAAACGATGGGCGGCACGCCGAATTCCTGGCCGATCTTGGCCAGCGCCGCCGCCAGAGCGAAGCTGGTGGCCAAGGTATCGGACCCGGCGAAGAACCGGTCAGTCAGCAACACGGCGCGATCCGCCCCGAAGGTCAGCGCCTTGCGCAAGGATTCTTCGGCCATGGGCGGCCCCATGGTCAGGACGGTCACCTCCCCGCCCAATCGGTCGCGCAGGCGCAACGCCTCCTCCAGCGCGAACAGGTCGTAGGGGTTGATGATGGTCGGCACCCCCTGGCGCATGATGGTGTTGGTCACCGGATGCACCCGGATCTGCGCGCTGTCGGGAACCTGTTTCATGCAAACGACGATGTGCATCGGTCCTCTCTCTCGCCCGCGCGGAGCCTGTTGGAAGCGGGTCACATGGTGGCTTAACGCAAGTGCCATGCCATGTGGCAACCCCTTGGAAACGCTTGAAGTACACATCCGCAGGATGGCCCGGAAACCGACCGGTTTGTCGGATAGGCGACAGCGATGTCGCCTCTATCCCACCGACGGCTTCGCCGGGCCGAGGGACGCCAACGGCACGAAAGGTTTGGCCGGCGGCGCCTTGGGGGCCACCGCGTCCTGGTGAACCTTGAACAGCCGCTCGGCGATAGGGGAGGAGGCGACGAAATCCTGGTAGGCCTGTTCCAGGTGGGCACGGCAGAGGTCACGGATCGCCGCGTCGTCCAGCCCGTCGAACGCCCCCTCAGCCTCACTGCCCCGCAGGTACTGGCCCATGCGACGCAGGATGTGCAGCCGGGCCACCCGGACCACCGACGCCTCATAGGGCACCGCCAGGAAGTCGAAGAACTCCTCCGCCGCCGATAGCCGTCCCAGGTCCGCCAACACACCCATCACGTCACCTCTTGTCGTTGGATTACGCGCAAACCGAATCGGCCGCCGCCGGGTCCAGCGCCGCCACCTGCGCCTGCAACGACGCCACACGGCCTTGCAGGTGGCCGACCCGCGCCTCCAGGAAAGCGATCCGGTCGATCATCAGGGCCAGGGCATCGCCCACCGGATCGGGGATCAGGTGGTGTTCCAGATTGATGCGCCCGTAGGTCTGATCGCCAGCGGCCCGCCGGTCGCGCGGGTCACGCACGACGCGGCCGGGAATACCCACCACCGTCATGGCCGGCGGCACATCCTCCACCACCACGGAATTGGCGCCCACACGGGCCCCCGCCGCGACGGTGATGGGGCCCAGCACCTTGGCGCCGGCGCCGATCAGCACGCCGTCACCGATGGTGGGATGGCGCTTGCCGGGGGACCAACTGGTCCCGCCCAGGGTGACACCGTGATAGAGGGTGACATCGTCGCCGATCTCCGCCGTCTCGCCGATCACCACGCCGGCGCCGTGGTCGATGAAAAAGCGACGGCCGATGCGGGCGCCGGGATGGATATCGACGTTGGTCACCAGCCGCGCGAACCAGGCGAGCAGCCGCGCCGGAAAGCGCCAACCCCGCCGCCAGAGCCGATGGGCCATCCGGTGATGCAGGACCGCGTGCACGCCGGGATAGGTCAGCGCAATTTCCAACGCGTAGCGCGCCGCCGGGTCACGGCCCTTCACACAAGCGATATCCTCACGCACCAGGGTCCACAAGCTGGCCTCACGATCCGGCGTCGGCATGGCGGTTTCCCTTCAATCCCCGGTGGCCTCATAGAACTTCAGCAGCTCGCCCTCGTTGATCGGCCGCTTCCAGGCGATGGCGCAGTTCCGCACCTCCTCTAACACCCGGCGGGCGCGGCCCTCATCCGGTGACAGGCCCAGCGCCGCCAAGGCGTTGTTGATGGCCGCCATGCCCGAGTGCTTTCCCAGAACGATGGACCGCACGCGGCCGAACCAGGCGGGGTTGAGCGCCTCGTACGTTTCCGGGTCACGCAGCAGGCCGGATACGTGGATGCCGGATTCATGGGTGAAGACCGCCGACCCGACGATGGACTTGGCCGCACCGATGGGCCGGCCGGCGGCCGCCGCCACCAGGTCGGCCAGAGCGGGAAGCTGGGTCATATCCACGCCCGTGCGGCGGCCGGCGATGGGGCCCAGGGCCGCCACCACCTCCTCCAGGGCGGCGTTGCCGGCCCGTTCCCCGAGACCCAGAACACAGACGCTGGCATGGGTGGCGCCCCCCCGGACGGCGGCCAGGGTGTTGGCGGTGGCCAGGCCCAGATCGTCATGGCCGTGGAACTCAAGCTCCAGATCGGTTTCCGCGCAGAGTTGCCGGAAGATTTCATGCGTGCGGAAGGGATCCAGCACGCCAACTGTATCGGCGAAGCGGAAGCGGTGGGCGCCGGCATCCTCCGCCGCCGTCACCACCCGCATCAGAAAATCCAGATCGGCGCGGCTGGAATCCTCGCCGCCCACGGCCACAGCCAGGCCACGATCCCGGGCGTAGGACACCACCCGCCGGATGCGGGGAATGATCTCTTGCCGGCCCGTCTGGAATTTCACCCGGATCTGGCGGTCGGACACCGGCACCGACAGGTTCACGCGCGTCAGGCCGGTGCGCACCGCCGCGTCGACGTCCGCCTCCGTCATCCGGCACCAGGCGATGACTGCGGAGGTGCTGATCGCCTGCCCCACGGCGGCGATGGCCTCCACCTCCGCCGGCCCCATGGCGGGCACGCCGGCCTCGATCTCATCCACGCCAGCGGCCTCCAGCCGGCGGGCGATGGTCACCTTCTCCTCCGTGGTGAAGGCGACGCCGGGCGCCTGTTCACCGTCGCGCAGCGTGGTGTCATTGATGATGATGGGCGGGGCGTTCAACATCATGATGGAACTCCTCAGGGGCAGACGGCTCAAGGGCGATCGACTCAAGGGCAGACGGCGGATTGACTGAGCTGGGCGACGGCCGCGCGGTCACGCCACGGCGGCGACGTCGTCCGCAGGCGGGCGACCAAATCCGGCAGAACCGTCAGGACGTGGTCCACATCCGCCGCACTGGTCTCGACCGACAGGGAAAAGCGGATGGCGCCACGCACGGCATTGGACGGCACCCGCATGGCGCGCAGGACGTGAGACGGTTCCATGCCGCCCGTGGCGCAAGCCGACCCTGACGACGCGGCGATGCCGGCCCGGTCCAGCAGCAGCAACAGGGCCTCACCATCGACATACTCGAAGACGATGTTGGCGGTGTTGGGCAGCCGTTCGCCCTCCCCGCCCAGGACGGCGCAGTGGCCCACGCGCCGCAGCAGCCCCTGCTCCAGACGGTCGCGCAGGGCGCGCATCCGGAGATGATGGCCGTCGGCCAGCGCCCCGGCCGCCCGTTCGGCGGCGACCCCCAGCCCGACAATGGCGGGCACGTTCTCGGTACCGCCCCGCCGGCCGCGTTCCTGGCGGCCGCCACGGATCAGCGGCCGGAAAGGCGTGCCCTTGCGCAGGTACAGCGCCCCGATGCCCTTGGGCCCGTGCAGCTTGTGTCCGGACAGCGACAGCATGTCGATATCGGTGGTCCCGAGGTCGATGGGATGCTTGCCCACGGCCTGAACGGCGTCGGTATGGAACAGGGCGCCCGCCTGATGGGCCCGTTGGGCCAGCTTCGCCACGGGGAAGACCACCCCGGTCTCATTGTTGGCCCACATGACGCTGACCAGGGCCGTGCGCGGGCCCAGGGCGCGGTCGAAGTCGGCCATGTCCAGCCGGCCGGCGGCATCCACGCCGATGATGTGGATCTTCGCCCTGCCGGTCTTTTCCAGGTGTGTCGCCAGCGACAGGATGGCCGGATGTTCGACCGCCGTGGTCACGATCTCATCCCGCCCGGCCTGGGTTTCCAGGGCCGACAGCAAGGCGGTGGAATTGGCCTCCGTCCCGCCCGACGTGAAGACGATCTCATGGTCATGGGCCGCCCCCAGTAAGGCCTGCAGCTGCCGCCGCGCGGCCCGCACCCCGTCGGCGGCGGCCATCCCGAAGGCATGGCCCGACGAGGCGTTGCCGAACCGCTCCGTGAAATAGGGCAGCATGGCCGCGACCACGGCGGGGTGGGTGCGCGTCGTCGCGTTGTTGTCCAGGTAGACCGGTTGCACGACCAAAGCCTCCCTTGTCGCCATGAAGTGGTGGACGGCGGCCCGGCGTCAGTGGCTGGGGCCCGGCGGTCCGATCACCGGCACCAGCCGCACGAAAGCCCCCAGCTTTTCCACCACGCGGGCCTGGATGCCCTCCAGCGTGGCGCTGCTCAACCGGCACATGACGCAGGCGCCGGCCAGGCGAACCCTGACCGTGTCGCCCTCGATGCCCAGGAATTCGCAGTCGCCGCCATCGCGCCGCAAGGCCGGGCGGATTTCGGCGATGGCGTCCTGGATAATGCGCACGCGCGGGTCCTCGGCGGGGGCGATGACCTCGGACGGTTCGGAAACGGAAACGGGGACAAGCATGGCGGGGCGGTCCTCAAGCAAGGGGATGGCTGGATGGCCGGTCAGCCGAAGGATTTGCCGCAGCCGCAGCTCGACTTGGCGTTCGGGTTGTCGAAGGTGAAACCCGACCCTTCCAGCGCCACGACGAAGTCGATGGTGGTGCCCGTCAGCAGGTCCTGGCTCTTGCTGTCGATGAACACCTTCACGCCATCCTGGTCGATGATGGTGTCTTCAGGCCCCGCCTCGCCCGCCAGGCCCATCATGTATTTGTATCCCGCGCATCCACCGGCATCGACGGTGATGCGCAGGCCACCGGCGGGGTCGGCCGCGCCGGCGATGGCGCTGCGGACGGCGTTCAAGGCGCTGGGGGTGAGTGTGATCATGGCGACACCCTTCATGGGTTTGGGGATGGGTCACCCTCCCCAGCCGCAAAAGACGTGCCACCCGATAATTCGTTGAAAAGAGCCAATATTTCGAACAAGCCCTGTTGCGTTTGCTACCCTGTGTCGGGTTTGCGACAGGGTGCCGCCGGGGCTGATGAAGCCCGCGCGCCGCGCCATCGCTGGGGCGGGACCATGCCCGGCCTGTCCGGCAGACGCCTTGCATAGGGGGACCGCCGCCCCAGGGAGGGGACGGTTTTCAAACACCAGCCATGGGGATTGCGATGACGACGATAGAGAAAACGGCCCTGGGCCGCCTGGACCACGAGGGCCGTCTTTTCAACGCGGTGCTGAAGGGACCGACCACCAAGCCTGGACGCTTCGGCTTTCGCGGCGATGTCGCGCTGAAGTTCCAGCCGCAGATCGCCGATGAGAAACGCCCGCCCGACTATTGCATGGAACAGGTGCTGACCTATGCCGTGGAGGGGGAAGCGACGCTGCCGGTGCTGGCGGGTTACCTGCACTCCTTCGCCTATCTGAAGGACGTGTCGGAGGTGCTGTCCGGCCTGCTGCGGCCTACCGGCAAGTACTTCGTCTTCTGTAACAACATCGACCTGCTGGCCAGCTATCAGGTCGTGCTGGACGGCATCCCCTTCATCGTCCTGCCTCTGGATGAATCCACGGTGTGGAAGGAGATGATGGACCTGATGGGCATCGACAAGAACGACATCAAGAAGCTGGACACCGCCGGCAAGTTGGACGTGCTGCTGGATATCGCCCTGAAATTTGATGGCCGGTACGAGACGGTCAGCTTCGAGCAGGGGGTCGCCGGCATGTATCCCGTCAAGAACCGCAATGAGAACCGCCCGGTGTAACCGCCCTCATCCAACCCCTTCCGCCTCGCACGGCATATCGTCGGCGTCCTCGACCAGGGACACGCCGGTGACGCAGATGTCGCCATCCAGGACGGCCAGCGCCACCGGCTGCAGCCCCGCCCCTTGGCAGGGCCCCTCGACGCAGCGGCCGGTGCCGAGATCGAACAGGGCACCGTGCTTGCCGCACATCAGCCGGGTGCCGTTGGGATCCAGGAACTGATTGCGTTCCCAATCCAGGTGCACGCCGTCGTGGGGGCAGGTGTTGACGTAGCCGAACACCTGGCGCCCCCAGCGCACGACGATGATGGACCAGGGCCGGGGCGCGCCGTCCTCACCCTGGCGCAGCAGATGGAAACCACGGGCCTTGCGGCTGGGGATGTCGTCCAGGGCGCAAATGGCGTAGGCGACGGCGCCGTCGGGAACGCTGGGGGTGGAAGTGCTGTCCATCTCTGGCCTCTCTGGAAAGGGGAACCATCCCACCCATGCAAGAAGCGCGCGAGGCCCCGGCCCCTCACACCGGCGCCTTGGCACGGAATTTGGATTTAAGCGATCGGAAGCCCCGTCAACCCGAGGAAACACGACATGAACATCGCCACGGCCTACGCCGACCTTACCCTGGATGAGATCAAGGCCCTGCTCGCGGGTGGCACCTTGACCGTGCATTCCGTCGCCCGGCCCCCCTCCGCCGATCAGCCGGTGGACCGCAGCGGCGTGCTCGCCGTGTTCACCTTCGCCAATCCCGCCTTCGCCCCGGCGGAGGACGGCCTGGAAAAGCCGCTGTTCCTGGCCAATCCCGTGCCGGCACTGGACGGCGGCGTTCCCGGCTTCGCCCGGGCGCGCACGGCGGACGGCACCGTCGTCGCCGACTTCTCGGCAGGACCGGGTGACCGGGAGATCAAGTTCGCCGAAGTGTCCTGTTCGGAGAAGGCGCCGGTTCGCCTGACCGCCTTCAAGGTGATCGCGGAAGGCGGCTGGCCGGAACGGCCGGACTATTACAACACCAAACCCCGCCCCGGCTTCCCGCTGCCCGCGACGCCCTGATTGTCGGCTTGTCGACGGGTGTCAGGTTTGCGACAGGGGCGCCTGCTGGCGCGTGGAACCAAAGGATTGGAAGAATGGCGACATTGGTGAAGGTCACCCAGGATGGCCGGCGGCTGGAGGTCGTGGGGCTGGCGCTGCGCCTGGATGGCGCGCTGGAAGCGGTGGAGCTGGTGGAGGTGGCGCGCCACCCCCACCGCCTGGCCATCCTGCGCGCCGTACCCGACGCCACCCACATGGCGGGCCGCGTCGCCCTGACGGCGGCGGAGGCGGCAGCCGCCCTGGCCGCGCTGCAGGAGGCCGAGGCGGACCTGCTGGCCAGCCCCCAGGCCATCCATGAGCGTTTTCGCATCGCGGCCCTATGGAAGGCACGCGAACAGGGGATCGAATAGCGTGGTCAAATAGCGTCAGGGGATCAGACCGCGAGCGACCGGCCGGAGCGGATATGGGCCAGGATGGCCTCGCCATCCTCCGCGCCGAAGCAGATGTCGAAGTCATCGCAATCGGAACAGACCGGGGCCGAGCAGAGGGAGAACCCTTCGGACCGGCAGATCATGCGATACAGGAACTTCTTCCACTTCATGTCCTGGCTGTTGCGCTCCGCCAGCGGTTTGAAGTGCCGGCGCATCAGGCGCGACAGTTCACCCCGGTCGCGCAAGCCCAGGTCCTGCCACAAATGGTTGGGGCGGGTGCAGCGCCGGGCGATCATCGCCGACAGGTCGCGCTGCAGGGGGCTGCCCTCGCTGGCGTACATCCACAGCAGGTCCCGCACGGCGGCCTCATCGTCGCCCAGGACAGCCAGCGGGACGGAAGCGGGCTCGAGGATCGCCGATGCCGCCGGAAACAGACCCGCGACCATCCCTTCCAAAGCGCTAGGTGCCAGGCCAACCCAGGCGGGCAGCGGGCTTCCATCCCGCGCGGCCTCCACCCAGGCGAGCGACAGGATGGACGCCACCACATGCCGATCAAAGGCGTCGTGGCCACCGTCCGCTCCCGCCATCAGCCGGGCATAGATGTCTGGCGCGCCCATCCGCGTCACGCGGCCTCCATCGTCTGGGGCCCGTGGGTCTGGCAGTTGGCCGGGCACACCCGGGCGCAGGCGCCGCAACCGATGCATGCCCCCTGGTCGGCCATGACCATGACCTTCTTCTCGATCTCGTCATCATCATCGTCGTTGTCGAGGTCGATCAGATCCCCGTCCTCATTGAGGCCTTTCAAGATCATCACGTTGCGGCCACACACCTTGAAACAGCGGCCGCAGCCGATGCAGCGCCTGGCATCGATGGCGATCAGGAAATCGGGCTGCCAGGCGCGACCGTCACGGGTGGAGGCGGACATGGGATGGACACTCCCTAGCAAAGGACAAAGGACCGGCGATGGGGTATCAGGCGTTTTCCAGCGTCTTCAGGGCGGCGCGCTTGCTTTCCAGGATGGCGAAGGCGTCGTGGGCCCGTTGCGCGACCTCAAGGATGGAGGGCCAGTTCACCGGCAACTCCTCCGACAAATCATGCAGGTCCATCTTGGCCTGCATGGCCTTGGCCGACAGCTTCTTGATCTCGGCCTTCAGGGTTTCCAATTCGCTCATCACCCGCCCCCCGTCAGTAGCGCGCCACGTCGGGGAAGCGCTCGATCATCTCGACGCCCGCCTGGACATACTTCGCCCCCTCCTCCGCCAGCTTGGACAGGCTGTCGAAGCCGAAGCGGTGGACGTCGCGCAGTTGCTTGTTCACCACCACCAGGCGCCCGCCCAGCAGGACCATGCGGCCGAAGCCCTCATGGCTCATCTTCAGCATGGGCGTGACCATGACGCCGGTGGCCCGTTCAATCGACAAGGCGATGGCGTTGAAGAACAGCTCAAGCCGCCAGATCGTCTCGGGATCGGGATCGCCCATGATCGGCAGCGCCCGGCGCTTTTCCTTATCCAGGATATAGGGTTCCAGCAGATCCAGGTCTGACTTGGAATCCCAGGTGCCGTGGGTGTCCTGGGCCCGCCACACCTTGACCAGTTCCTTGATGAAGGGGGACTGGGCCGCCGCCTCGGGCGGCACGATTTCCGCGATGTTGGACATGCTGGGTCTCAATCCTCAAAATCAAGGGTGCGGTTCGCGTCCTTGGCCAGCGCCTTGCGCAGCCAGGGCGGCGGCGTGCCGTTCAGGACATCCTTCAGCCGGCCCAACAGATCCTCGATGGCCTCGGGCTGGTTGACCTTCATGGGATGGATGTTGTTGGCCACCACCCGGGCGGCCCCCGACCCGCCAATGGCGGCGACATAGAGGATGGCACAGTCCTTGATGGCCTCGATCTTGGGCGCCAGCTTGTCCTCGTTACCGTCCTCCTGCAGGTCGCCGGCGAACTCGACCGCCTTCAGGAAGTGGTGGCCCTCGGGGCTCAGTTCATAGATCGCGATGTTCCGCGCCCAGCCGAAATGGGCATCGACACGCTTCAGATCCTGCGTCGCGAACGCGATTTTCATGCGATTTCCCCTTCGGTCCAGGCGCCGGCGACGGCGCCGGGCTCATGCGGTGTCCGCCAGGTGTCCGGCGTCGGTTCGTGATTGGCCTCATGATCGGCCATCACCAGGTTGCTGATGGCGAAGATCAGGTCGCGGGCGCCGCGATAGCCCACCATGGTCAGGTGGCCGGCGCCGAGGCGGTCGAACATGGGGATGCCCATGCGAAAGAAGGGAATGCCCAGCCGCGCCGCGGCCTGGCGCCCATGGGAATGGGTGATCAGAAGGTCGCAGCCGCGCTCCGCCGCCAGCCGTTCCAAATCCTCCAGGTCGCCGATCAGCACCTCACCCGTATCGACGTCGGCCAGCACGGGGGAATGGGTGGTGGTGACGGCGACCGCGATCCGGGCGCCCATGCCATGCAGCATGCCGCCGACATCGGCCAGCAGGTCGGGTTCGGCACCGATGGCCAGGGTGCGGCCACCAATGTGGAAGTGGCCATCCAGCATGGCATCCACCAGCTGCCCCCGTTGCCGGCGGTACTTGGTCGGCACCGGCCGGCCGCTGATCTCCGCCAGGAACATCATCAGGTCGTCGGTGGGCCCCAGGCCGCATAGGCGTTGGAACAGATGGAAGGGCACGCCCGCCTTGTCGTGCAACGCCTGGGCCGCCGGGCGCATCTGTTCACCCAGCGCCAGGGTCCAGGCCGCCGTGCCCATGGCCGCCACCTCGTCCACGCCGATGCCGCCGATGGTGGTGGGCGTGAATTCATCGGGGATGTGGCCGTCCAGCGACCCCGCCAGATCTGGCAGGAAACTGGGGCGCAGGCCGAAATCCTCAATGATGGTGCGCAATTCGTCCAGGTCGCCGGGGGTCAGGTGGCATCCCGGCAGCACGTTGACGCGGGCGCGGTCGCGAACGGCCCCAGGCGGCGGGCGGTGCACCAGCGCCTCCACCATCCGCGTGACCGCCTTGGCCCAGCCATCCTGGAAGGCATCCTTGAAATCGGGGGTCGAGACATAGACGATGGGCAGGTCGGCCACCTCGGGATTGCGCTCCCGCACCATGCGGATATAGCCCTCGACATCGTCGCCCTTGGTTTCCGTCACCCCGGTGGAGCAGATGCCGATGATCTCGGGCTTGGTGCGCTTATGGATGTTCAGGATGGCCTGTTCGACATTGTCGTAGCCACCCAGCACCGTCGCCACCTCGCTCATGGCGGTGGTCTGCAGGGGGATGGCCTCCTTGAAATGGCGCACGAACAGCACCAGCCCGAAGGAGGTGCAACCCTGCGACCCGTGAAGCAGCGGCATGGATCCGCGCAAGCCCATGAAGGCGAGCGCGCCACCGATCGGCTGGCTCATCTTCAGCGGGTTGACCGTGCAGGCCTTCTTCAGGTGGGTGATCGTCGCCATGGCCGTCACTCCGCCGCGACCAGGGCCGGGCCGGCCGCCAGGATTTCCTCCACCCGCACGGCGCAGGCGCCGCAGCCGCCCGTGGCGTTGGTATGGCTCTTCACCTCCGCCACCGTCGCCAGGGCATGCGACCGGACGGCATCCTCGATGGTGCCCAGGTTCACGTTCTTGCAGACACAGACCGGGCGCGACCGCCGGGCCACCTCCGCCCGTACCGGATCGGCGGCCAGCGCCGCGGCCTCCGCATCCATCTGGGCGATGGCCTTGTCCTGCCAGCTGTCGCCCGGCACGTTCCAGGGGGCCGGGCGGCGCACCTGTTCCCACACCGGGTTGAACAGGGTCTTGGATATCTCCTCCACCAGCCGGACCATGCCGACATAGCCCATGTAGGCGTGGTGGCGTTCCTGGTTGATGTCCAGCCAGGGCATCGCCGCCTTCAGCGCGATGAACTGCGACCGGCCGCCCGACAGCATGATGTCGGCCCGCGCGTCCTTCAGCATCTTGTACATCTCGCGCGGGGTCATATCCTCGATCATGTGGGCGTCCTGGCCCATCAGTTCCTTGATGCGTTCCTTGTCCTCCTTGGTGGACTTCTTGACGCTGGTCCCGACCAGTTCCAGGCCCGCCTCCTGCAAGGCCGCCACCACCGACCAGGACTTCACCCCACCGGTGATCAGCAGCACCTTCTTGCCCTGGAAACGGGGCTTGTAGGGGGCGATGGCGGCCCAGGCCCGCGCCTCTTCCCGCGCGATCACGGTTTCCGTGCGGGCCAGAAGATCATCGGGCGCGCCGCGTTCCACCAGCAGGCGCGCGATCTCGCGCAGGCTGTCGCTGGTGTCGCCGATGCCGTAGAACGACCCTTCGAAGAAGGGGATGCCGTAGCGCTCCTCCATCTTGCGGGCGACGTTGATCATGGCTTTGGAGCACACCATCATGGCGGCCCGCGCCCGGTGGGACGACGCCACCTCGTGGTATTTCCCGTCGCCGGAAATGCAGGACAGGATGCGGATGCCCAGTTCATCCAGCAGCGGCTTCACCTGCCACAGTTCGCCCGACAGGTTGTATTCGCCGATGATGTTGATGTCGTAGGGGGTGGTGTACGCCGGCTCCTCCGTCCCGATGACGTGGTCCAGCAGGGCCTCGCCCGCCAGCTTGTTGCCCAGGTTCTTCGGCCCGACGAAGCCCGGGGAGTTGATGGGGATGACGGGCTTGCCGAACTTCGCGGCGGCCGCCTTGCAGACGGCGTTGATGTCGTCGCCGGTCATGGCCGGCAGGCAGGTCTGATAGACGAAGACCGCCGGCGGGTCATACTTCTCGATGATTTCGCGGATGGCCTTGTACAGGCGCTTTTCGCCACCGAAGACGATGTCGGTCTCATTGATGTCGGTGGTGAAGCCGGTGCGCCACAGGGCGGAGCCGGAGGATTTGGCGCCCCGGTTGTCCCAGGAATTGCCTTCGCAGGCGATGGGGCCATGCACCAGATGGGCGACATCGGTCAGCGGCTGCAAGGCGATCTTGGCGCCGTCGAAGGCGCAGCCCCCCGCCGCCCCGCCGGGCTGCAGCTGCTTGGTGCAACCCTTCTTGCGCTCGGCCGCCGACTTGTTGGCGTTCTTGCCGCAACCGGGCTCGTCAAAAACCGCTTGTATGGTGGCCGACAGCGAACTCATGGCGTCTCTCCTTCACCTGGACGGCCTCACCTGGATGGGCCCAAGAAGTGCCGCGCCGCCGGGGCTTCCGGGGAAGCCGGACGGCGCGGCCAGGAGGCAGCGCTTTTGGGGGAAGCGCTCACGGGGAGGGGTCAGCGGATGATGTCAAAGCTGTAGTCCGTCTTGGACGGGACGTTGGTGCTCTTGTCGATCTCGTCGAAGATCTTGTCGAGGATCCAGACCAGCACGTTCAGTCCGCCCTGATAGCCCCACACGGGATAGCGATGGTGATGGTGGCGGTCGAAGATGGGAAAGCCGATGCGGATCAGCGGCGTGCCCGTGTCACGCTCCAGGTACTTGCCGTAGGTGTTGCCGATCAGGAAATCCACCGGCTCCGTGAACAGCAGGGAGCGCATGTGCCACAGATCCTTGCCCGGATAGACGTGGCAGTTCTTGCCAAACGGCGAGCTGTCGAACAGGGCCTGCACCTTTTCCGCCCAGGCCTTGTTGCCGTTGGTGGCCAGCACGTGGGTGGGCTCGGCCCCCAGTTCCAGCAGGAAGGCCGCCAGGCCCAGGCACAGGTCCGGGTCGCCGTAGATGGCGAACTTCTTGCCATGGATATGGGCGCTGCTGTCAGCGATGGCGTCGACCAGCCGGCCACGCTCCAGCGCCAGGGCTTCCGGGATTTCCACCCCGGCGATACGGGCCAGCGTCATCAGGAACTTGTCGGTGCCCGCCACGCCGATGGGGTGGTTGAAGGCCGCGACCTCCTGCCCGTGCGCCGCGATCAGGGGCAGCGTCTTTTCCGTGCAGTATTCCTGCATGGAGATGGTGGCCTTGGCATGCACGGCCTCGGCCGCGTCCGTCAGGGTGGTGCCGCCGTCGTACATGCGGAACTCACCGTCCGTCGGCGTGTCCCAGACATCGCTGTTGTCGCCCAGGATGGTGTAGTCGATCCCCATCAGGCCGAACAGGCGCTTGATCTCCCGCAGGTTGCCGACGGTGTAGCCGTCGAAGCCGCCGATGAAGTTGATCTTGCCGTTGGGCTGGCGTTCCAGCTTGGGCGCCGTGCCGGCCTTGCCGTCCCAGAAATGCTCCAGGATGCCCTTCATCACGTTGTCATAGCCGGTCACATGGCTGCCGACGAAGGCGGGCGTGTGGGCGAAGGGCACGTCGTAGTCGGCGGGCACCGAGCCCTTTTCCTTGGCCGTCTTGATGAAGGCGTTCAGGTCGTCGCCGATCACTTCCGCCATGCAGGTGGTGGAAACGGCGATCATTTTCGGCTTGTACATGCTGTAGGTGTTGGCCAAGCCGTCTATCATGTTGTTGAGGCCGCCGAACACCGCCGCGTCCTCGGTCATGGAGGACGAGACGCAGGAACTGGGTTCCTTGAAATGGCGCGAGAAATGGCTGCGGTAGTAGGCGACGCAGCCCTGGCTGCCGTGGACGAAGGGGATGGTGCCCTCAAAACCCACGGCGGCGAACACGGCGCCCAGCGGCTGGCAGGCCTTGGCCGGATTGACGGTCAGCGCCTCACGGGCGAAGTTCTTCTCGCGATATTCGGGGGTCTTGGCCCATTCGCGCACCCGCTCCACCTCCGCCGGGTCGCGCGGATCCTCGAACAGCGCGCGCTTGTTCGCCAGCATCTGCTGGTATTCAGGGCCGCGGAAAAGCTCAAGGTGGTCAAGCACGTTTTCGGCATTCTGTGTCATGATGGAAGCCCTTCCAAATAGGGCCTCTCAGGGCCCTCGGTGCGTCTCGATGAGCGCGTGTTCGATCCCGGACGCGGGCCCTTCCCTCTTTAGGAAAGGCCCGCCCGGCGGCTTTATTCAGCGGCCAGCAAGGTGGGCTTGGACGCTGTTTTCCAAGGCGTGTGGGCCATTTTCCAGACCGGCGCGTTGATGGCCATGTCCATGTCGCGGGCGAAGATGGCGAACCCGTCATAGCCATGATAGGGCCCGGAATAATCCCAGGAGTGCATCTGGCGGAACGGCACGCCCATCTTCTGGAACACGTACTTTTCCTTGATGCCGGAGCCGACAAGGTCCGGCTGGATGCGTTCCACGAACTTCTCGAACTCATAGCCGGTGACGTCGTCGTAGATCAGCGTGCCGTCCTTGACGTAGTGCTGGGCCGTGCGCTGGTAGTCGTCGTTGTGGCCGAACTCGTAGCCCGTGCCGACAACCTCCATGCCCAGATCCTCATAGGCGCCGATGACGTGGCGGGGGCGCAGGCCGCCCACGAACAGCATCACCGTCTTGCCTTCCAGGCGCGGCCGGTACTTGGCGATGACGGCATCCATCAGCGCCTGGTACTTGGCGATGACCCGCTCCGCCCCTTCCTTGATCTTGTCATCGAAGTAGCTGGCGATGCGGCGCAGGGATTCCGCGATCTTGCTGGGTCCGAAGAAATTGTATTCGCACCACGGAATGCCGTACTTCTCTTCCATGTGGCGCGAGATGTAGTTCATCGAGCGGTAGCAGTGCAGGACGTTCAGCTTGGCCTTGGGCGTCGCCTCAAGTTCCGCCAGCGTGCCGTCACCCGACCACTGGGCGATGACCCGCAGGCCCATCTCTTCCAGCAGGATGCGGGATGACCAGGCGTCGCCGCCGATGTTGTAATCGCCGATGATGGCGACATCGTAGGGCGTGTCCTGGAACTTCGCGACGGCGTTGGGGTCGACCTTGTCGAAGACCCAGTCGCGGATGGCGTCGTTGGCGACGTGGTGGCCCAGCGACTGGGACACGCCGCGGAAGCCCTCACAGCGCACCGGCACGATCGTCTTGCCGCCATATTCCTTGGACTTGGCCTTGGACACGGCCTCGATGTCGTCGCCGATCAGGCCGATGGGGCATTCCGACTGGACGCTGATGCCGTTGTTCAGCGGAAACAGCACCTGGATTTCGTCCATGATCTTGGCCAGCTTCTTGTCGCCGCCGAAGACGATGTCCTTTTCCTGGAAATCGGACGTGAACTGCATGGTCACGAAGGTGTCGATGCCCGTCGTGCCGATGTAATAGTTGCGCCGGGCGGCCCAGGAATATTGGCCGCAGCCGACAGGGCCGTGGCTGATATGGATCATGTCCTTGATCGGGCCCCAGACCACGCCCTTGGATCCGGCGTAGGCGCAGCCACGGATGGTCATGACGCCCGGAATGGACTTCAGGTTGGATTTCACACCGCAATCGGACTTGCCGGCCTCATGCACGTTCAGGTGCTTGGCGCGCCGCTTCGCGGTCTTCTCCGGGTAAACCTGCAAGACCTCGTTGATCAGTTCCTTGTTGCGGGCCTTGATTTCCGCAACGCTCTCGGTTTCCGAAACACTCATTTCGCTGCCCTCGTTTTACCCGGGATGGCCAGTCCCTGTGCCCGGCCTGGATGCGGCGGCCGGGCACAGGGACTGGAGCGGTGACCGGTCAGGCGATCGCCAGTTCGGCCGCGGACTTGCCGACGATGGCTTCGTCGACCTTCTTCATGATCCCGTGCTCCATCAGCATGTCCTCCAGCTCGTCCATGGTGATGGGGGTGGGGATGATGCCCTTGCCGGCGTTGTTGTGAACGCGGTGGGCCAGCTTGCGGTAATGGTCGGCCTGCGCGCTGTCCGGCGCGTATTCCAGGACGGTCATGCGACGCAGTTCCGCGTGCTGCACGATGTTGTCGCGCGGCACGAAGTAGATGAGCTGGGTGCCCAGCTTCTTGGCCAGGGCTTCCGCCAGTTCCAGTTCCTTGTCGGTCTGGCGCTCGTTACAGACCAGGCCGCCCAGACGGACGCCGCCGGACATGGCGTACTTCAAGATGCCCTTGGAGATGTTGTTGGCCGCGTACATGGCCATCATCTCGCCGGACATGACGATGTAGATTTCCTGGGCCTTGTTCTCGCGGATGGGCATGGCGAAACCGCCGCACACCACGTCACCCAGCACGTCGTACGAGACATAGTCGATGTCCTCGTAGGCCCCGTTCTCCTCCAGGAAGTTGATGGAGGTGATGACGCCGCGGCCGGCGCAGCCGACCCCCGGTTCCGGGCCGCCGGATTCAACGCAGCGGATGTCGCGGTAGCCGACCTTCATGACCTCTTCCAGCTCGAGGTCTTCGACGCTGCCGGCGGCGGCGGCCAGGCTGAGGATGGTGTCCTGCGCCTTGGCGTGCAGGATCAGGCGGGTGGAGTCCGCCTTGGGGTCGCAGCCGACGATCAGGATGCGGTGCCCCATCTCGGCCAGGGCCGCCAGGGTGTTCTGTGAGGTGGTGGACTTGCCGATACCACCCTTACCGTAAAACGCGATTTGTCGTAGAGCCGACATTGGGATCTCCTTGAACCGATTGCCAATGACCTTCCCCGTGCCGATCGCCCCGGGGCGGTACCTCATCTCAGAAGCGGGCTCGCGGATTTCGGGAAGGAGTACATCGCTCGTCAGCGCGTCGGCGTGCACTCAGCCCTCACTAGCCGTGGCGTCTATGAGCAACGGCCGTGCCAATCGCGAAAGACACATTATCTTATTGTTTTATTTGATATATTTTTCCGACACCCAGCCGCGACAAAGATGTTTTGAACCCGACAGCCCGCGACGGCCGCTGTCGCAAAAGGAACAAGGCGGGGGACGCCGCCGCCCGACCGCCCATCCGCCAGCGGCGGCGAAAGCCCAGCGAAACCGCGCCCAGGAGCCCGACGGGGCGCCCCCTGAATGTCCCTGGCCGCACGCGGAACGGAACTTGCGTGGACCTATCCCGCGAGAGGTTCGCGGCGCGCCTGGAACGGGGCGAAGAGCGGGCGGACGGTGGCGGCGAGGGTGACATGCAGATCGGGGTTGAGACATCAAAGGCGGTCGACCAGCGGCGGGTGTTCGTGGTGGACCAGGACGAGATCACGCGCGCGGCCTTGCAGTTCATGCTGCATGACGAGATCGAAACCCATGAACTGCCCACTCCCGAAGCCGCCTATGAAAAGGGGACGGGCTGGCTGAAGCCCGACGTGGTGCTGCTGGGGGTGTCGTTCCTGGCGGAGCGCGGGACCGATCTGGTACCGGCCATCCTGACGGCGTTCCCGGGCGTGCGCATCCTGGTCGTCTGCTCCCGGGCGGAGGAGGCGCTGGCGATCCAGGCGATGAAGGCCGGCGCCCACGGCGCCCTGGTCAAGCCGCTGACCCTGGAGGGCGTGCGCCGCAAGGTCGACACGGTGCTGGGCCGGGGCGGCGGTGCCGCCCTGATCCAGCTGGGCGGTGCGGTGACCGGACCAGGGAGGTCGGCGTGAGCGTGATCGTCTTTTACGAGAAGACCGGCTGCCGAACCAACGCCCGCCAGCGACGCCTGCTGGAGGAGGCCGGGCACACCGTGGTGCCCCGCGACCTTCTGGCCGAGAAATGGACGGCGCCGCGGCTGATGGCGTTTTTCGGGGACGCGCCGGTGGTCGAGTGGTTCAACGCCGCGGCCCCCGCCGTGAAATCCGGAGCCGTGGTTCCGGCGGCGCTGGACCAGGGGGCGGCGCTGGCGCTGATGCTGGCCAACCCCCTGCTGATCCGACGGCCGCTGCTGGAGATCGAGGGGCGTCGCCATCTGGGATTCACCCCGTCCGAGCTGGCCCCCTGGCTGGGGCCGACCGCGACGGCGGACGATCCCGCCTTCAAGGGCTGCGCCCATCACCCCGATCCGGACCCGACGACCGCGAGAGAGCAAGCATGAGCCGCGCGCACACCCCCGCCGGGGCCCGTCCCGGCTACGCCGTGATCCTGGGCACCAATGAGATCGCGTCGGCCGTGGCGGTGCGCCTTCACCGCCGGGGATACGGCACCGTCCTGTCCCACGACCCCCTGCCGCCGGTGATCCGCCGGAAAATGGCGTTCCATGACGCGCTGTTCGACGACCCCGTCACGCTGGCGGGGGTGCGGGCGGAGCGCGTGGACACCGGTGCCGCGATACCGGCGGCTTTGACCCGGCGGGACAGCGTGATCATCACGGAGCTGGGTTTGCTGGACCTGATCGTCGTGCGCAACATCGACCTGCTGGTCGACGCGCGGATGCAGAAATACCAGGTCACGCCGGACCTGCGCCGGCTGGCCCGAACCACCATCGGCCTGGGCCCGGGATTTGAGATCGGCGAAAACTGTGACATCGCCATCGAGACCAAACCCGCGAAGACGGGCCGCATCGTCCGTGACGGCCGTACCGACGACGCCGACGGGATTTCCCGATCGCTGGGTGGCCGGGGCCGCGAGCGCTTCGTCTACGCCACCGTGCCGGCGCGTTGGCACACGGCGATGGAAATCGGGTCACGGGTGTTCAAGGACTACGTCATCGGCCATCTGGGCGAAATGGCTATCGCCGCCCCCTTCGACGGGACGCTGCGCGGCGTTGTCCGGGATGGCACGGAGGTTCCGGCGGGCGTGAAGCTGCTGGAGGTCGACCCCCGGGTCCGCGACGCCGTTTGGGCGGGATTGGACGATCGGGCGCAAACAATCGCCGACGCCCTGATCACCGCCATGACCGCCCGGGCGCGGGAGACACCCATTGCGGGCGCCCACAAATTCCGCCTGGTGAAATGATCACGTCCCCAAGCCCCCTGGGGAGCGACGGGACCGGCGGCATGCGCCGCCGGTCCGCCATCGCCTCCAGGCGCGCCTGGATCAGGGCTTACTTGCCTTCCGGCGCCAGGCCGCGGTTTTCCAGCATGGGGCCGATGTCCGGATCCTTGCCATAGAAGGCGCGGAACATGGGGCCGTACTCCTCGGTGTGGCCCTTGGACAGGATCATCTCCCGGAAGCGGTCGCCGTTCTCCCGCGTCAGGCCGCCATGGGCCTTGAACCAAGCATAGCTGTCGTCATCCAGCATCTCCGTCCACAGATAGGCGTAGTAGCCGGCGGCGTAGCCGTTACCCCAGATGTGCAGGAAATAGCTGGAGCGGTAGCGGGGGGGCACGTCGTCCACATCCAGGCCGGTCTTGGCCAGGGCCGCCTTTTCGAAGGCGTCGACGTCCTGCTTGGGCGCGTCGGCCGGCAGGGCGTGCCATTCCAGATCCAGCATGGCGGCGGCGACCACCTCGCCCAGGCTGTAGCCCTGGTTGAAGGTGGCGGCCTTCTTGATCTTCTCCACCAGGTCGGCCGGCATGGTCTCGCCCGTCTGGTGGTTCTTGGCGTAATGGGCCAGGACCTTGGGATCGAGGGCCCAGTGCTCGTTGAACTGCGACGGGAACTCGACGAAGTCGCGCGCCACGTTGGTGCCCGACAGGGTCTCATAGGTCTGCTTGGCGAACAGGCCGTGCAGGGCGTGGCCGAATTCGTGGAACATGGTGGTGACGTCGCTGAAGCTGATCAGCGCCGGCTGGCCCGGAGCGGGCTTGGTGAAGTTGCAGACGTTGTAGACCACGGGCTTGGTGCCCAGCAGCGTGGACTGCTGGACGAAGTTGGACATCCAGGCCCCGCCCGACTTGTTGTCGCGCTTGAAATAGTCGAAGTACATCAGCCCCAGGGCGGAGCCGTCCTTGTCGATCACCTCATAGACCAGCACGTCGGGCTGGTAGACGGGGATGTCGGTGCGGCGCTTGAAGGTCAGGCCGTACAGCTGGTTGGCGGCGTAGAACACGCCCTCCTCCAGCACGGTGCGCACTTCGAAATAGGGCTTCAGCGCGCCGTCATCCAGGTCGTACTTGGCCTTGCGCACCTCTTCGGCGTACTTGGCCCAGTCCCAGGGCTGGAGGGCGAAATCCTGGCCGTCCTTCTTGATCTGGGCCTGGATTTCAGCCGCCTCGCGCTTCTGCTCCGCCGCCAATGCCGGAACCATCCGCTGCATGAAGCCCTGCGCCGCCTCCGGCGTCACCGCCATCTGGTCGGCCAGCACGTAGGCCGCGTAGTTGGGGAAGCCCAGCAGCTTGGCCTTCTGCGCCCGCAGGCTGGCCAGGTCGGAGATGGTGGCGCGGGTGTCGTTGGCGTCGCCCATCTCGGCGCGGGTCCAGCCGCGCTCGAACAAGGCTTGACGCGTCGCCCGGTCATCAAGGGAGGACAGGGCCGGCTGCTGCGTGGTGTTTTGCAGCGGCACCAGGTATTTGCCGTCCAGCTTGCGTTCCTTGGCGGCCTCGGCGGCGGCGGCGATGGCGCCATCACCCAGACCGGCCAGCTTGGCCTTGTCGTCCACCACCAGGCCGCCGGCCTTGGCCGCCGCCACCAGCTTCTGCTGGAAGGCCGTCTCCAGCGATGACAGCTGGGTGTTGAGATCACGCAGCTTGGCCTTGTCGGCGTCGTTCAGCTGGGCGCCGGCGCGGATGAACTGCTCGTGATAGACCTTCAGCAACTGGGCCTGCTCGGGGGCCAGCTTCAGGCTGTCGCGCTTGTCGTACAGCGCCTTGACCCGCTGGAACAGCTTGGCATTGAGGTAGATGGCATCCTGGTGCTGGGACAGCAGGGGCGACACCTCGGTCTGCACCTTGTCCAGGGCGTCGTTGGTGTTGGCCTGGACCACACCGAAGAAGGCCAGGCTCACCCGGTCCAACATGCGGCCGGACTTCTCCATCGCCACCAGGGTGTTGTCGAAGGTGGGCGCCGCCGGGTTGTCGGCGATCTTCTTGATCTCGGCCAGCTGGATCTTCATGCCCTGCCGGAAAGCGGGCAGGTAGTCGGCGTCCTTGATGACGTCGAAACGGGGGGCCTCAAACGGCAGGGTGCTGGGACTGGCGAAGGGGTTGGCGCCGGTCGTGGCGGGCTTCGCCGCCAGCGCGGGCGCGGCGGTGAGCGCCGCGAGTGCCAACGCGCCCACAGTTCCAAGCAGAGCGGTACGTGTCATCGGGATTCCCTGAGAGTCTCTGTTTCGATTTCCTGTTCATCAACGGACGGATCATGCCCCTGAACGCGTTGTGACAGGCACCCAGCCATGGCCGTCGCCGGCATGCGTGAGCCGTGACGGTGATGGCGGGATCATCGCCGACGGCGGCGATGGTTTCCAGGGCCATGTGACGGGGGTGATGGACGGTCCACCGGCCGCCACCGTTCAGCCGGGCCCCCCCAGGGCCAGCCAGACATCCGCCGTCATTTCGGCATCGGCCCGGGACTTGTGCCGATAGTCGCCGGTCACGATGACACTGCCGTCCCGTTGCCGCCGCCTCTTGTGGCGTTGCCAGACCGTGCCGCCCAGACGTTCCGCCACCAGGGGGAGACGGGAGCGCTCTTCCGGCCAGCGCTGGCGGGCGAGCTTTTCGGTGCATACCACCGGATTGGACAGGCGGGGCAGCCCGGCCGCCGCCAGTTCCTGGTTCAGCACGGCGATGTCGCCGGCGGCCCCGTGGAACACCAGCGGGTCGTCGCCGATGAAGTCGAGGATTTCGCCCACCACCTCGACAAAGCTGGGGCTATCGGCGATATCCTCGGCCCGGACGCCGTGGACGCCGATGGCGATGGGGTTGAGCGGGCATGATGGATTGATCCGCCAACTGCACGCCTCACGCACCAGCGCTCCGGTGGCGGAGGGCGAGACGGCGACGCAGGACACCTCAATGATGCTGCGCCCCTCCACCGCGCGGAAGCCGGTCATCTCGATATCCATGGCCACCCAGCGGCGGGCGGAAGCGATCCGCGCCTTATCGACCATCTGACCCACCCCCGTGGCGCAGGCCGCCCATCCACATCTGGGTCAGGGCGCGGCACACATCCTCCGGACATATATCGGGGTCGTCCAGCGCCATTTCCACGGCGGCGTAGCCCGCCTCCACCGCGATGCGGGTGCGCAGCCGCAACTCCGTCCCGTCGATCTCGGGCACCAGCGGGGCCATGGCGCGGCAGATGCGGTCGGTCACCACGTCATGGGAGGACAGACGGATGGCGGTCAGCGACGGCACGGCGCGCAGGGCCCGCATGATCCACACCGCCCCCGGCACGGCGGCCGTCGCCTGGATGGTGGACAGCAGGAACTGATAGTGGTTCTGCATCAGCTCATCAAAGCCGACGGGCGCGCTCCGCTCCAGCCACTCATAGAGAATGTCGTTCTGGGATGACATCAGGGCGTCGCCCAAAGCCGCCAGCAGGTCGTACTTGTCCTTGAAATGGCGGTAGAACACGGGTGGCGTCACCCCGGCGCGGCTGGCCACCTGATTGGTGGAGATGCGCTCGATCCCGACCTCACCCAGCAACTCGGCGCCCGCCTGCATCAGGCGGAGACGCATGGCCGCGGCCCTGCCGGTGGTGGGGATGGGGGCGGAGGCCCCAGGAAGGTCGGTGGAGGCGGGGTCGACGGCGGTCACGGGGGGAATGGCACGGGGCATGGGGTTGTACCTGGGGGGCCACGGGCCGGAAAGCGGCGCGGCGCCTACTGCGCCATGACTACAGCGTCCGGCCCCGGAACGCCACCCTGGAGAAGCCCTGGGATTGGGCCGCGGGTCCCCCCATACGCAGGGATAGCCGGGTGGACAGTGGAATCCGGACGGCGGAGTGTTACTGTTAAAAAATGGGAGATGAACAGCTGGATGCAGCCATGACCGGCGCCAGTGACAGTCGGGGCCATGAAGACGGGGAGGGTGTCAGCGTCGACGCCAGCGACCCCACGGTCGCTTGCCTGTCCATCGTCAGTTGGTCCATGGCCATCGCGGCCCTGGGCGCCATCATCCTGCTGGCCATCGTCCTGATGCTGCTGGGCGTGTCTCAGTACACGTTCCTGATGGTGTGGTTCATCGGCGCGCCCTTCGCCGCCGCCCTCGCCGCCCTGGTCACCCTGTTCTTCCAGCTCAACCAGCAGACACAGGGCCGGCGGCGCTGACGGCAGCTTTAGCCCCCGGTCCCCGGCAGGCAGGCGGTCAGCGCGGGCGCAGGCCGTTCAGGAACACATGCACCACCTGCTGGACATAGGCATCCCGGTCGGCGGCGTCACCCAGCCGAGCCGGATTGACCTGACCCTCGAAGGAATATCCCGCCGTCACCATGCCGAAGAAGACGCGGGCGGCGACCACCGGATCATCCACCACGATCAGCCCCTGGTCGGCCGCGCGGCGCAGATAGTTGGCCACCTTGAGGCGCGATTGGTCGGGACCGGTGCGGAAGAAGCCTTCCAGTTGATCAGGGAACAGCCGCCCCTCCGCCAACAGGATGCGGTGCACGGCCATGACCTGGGGCTGGATCAAGGCCTCCAGCAGCGAGGTGCCGAACCGCAGCAGCACCTCCTCCGGCGGCCCGCAGCTTTCCGCGAGATCGGTCATCAGCTGGCCGATATGGGCGGTCACCCCCTGCAGGACCGCCAGGAACAGGCCTTCCTTGCCCCCGAACAGCTCATACAAGGTGGCGCGGGAGCCGCCGGACAGCGCCACGATGTCGCCCAAGGTCGCCCGCTCGAAGCCCTTTTCCAGGAAGACCTTCTGTGCTGCGTCCAACATGGCGGTACGGCGCGCCTCCGCCCGGCGCCCCAGTTTAGGCGGCACATCGACGGTCGGATCGACGCAAGAGGTTAGGTCCGCATCGCCTTCATCGGCTTGCTCAGATGGGGTCATTAAATTTTTCATAGCTTAATCAATCGTCTGGTGACGAACATCACAGGACTGTACTGTATGATACAGTACGTATTCCATGTACAGCACGGCGGGGGCTTCCGCAAGTCGCACCCTCCACTATCTTCTTCCCTGTCCCCTTTCCATCCCCAGGTTGTTTTCCTGGCCTTTACGCATTGGGCCGGACACTGGTCGGTGGTGCATTTTCGGTCGATGAGGCATTGATGACGCTCAATATTCCTAGGGTGGCCCTGGTGGCGACGCTGTCGGCGGCGGCGGTTGCGCTTGTCGGATGCGGCGAGAAGAAGCAAGCGCCACCACCACCCGGCCCCCTGTCCGTCGGGGTCGTCACCGTCAACCCACAGCCGGTCACCCTGTCCACGGAGTTGACGGGCCGCACGTCCGCCTTCCGCGTGGCGGACGTGCGCCCGCAGGTCAGCGGCGTGATCCTCAAGCGGCTGTTCACCGAAGGCGGCGACGTCAAGGCGGGTCAGCAGCTGTACCAGATCGACCCCGCCCCCTATGAGGCGACCTTGGCGAGCGCCAAGGCCACCCTGGCCCAGGCCGAAGCGACGGTGAAATCGGTGAAGGCCAAGGCCGAGCGCTATGCCGATCTGGTCACGGTCAACGCGATTTCCAAGCAGGACTACGACGACGCCATCGCCTCGCTGGCCACTGATCAGGCCGCCGTGGACTCCGCCAAGGCGTCGGTCAAGACCGCCCAGATCAACCTGGACTACACCAAGGTCTACTCCCCCATCTCCGGCCGCATCGGCCGCTCCTCCGTCACGGAGGGGGCGCTGGTCACGTCCGACCAGACCACGGCGCTGGCCACGGTGCAGCAGCTGGACCCACTATACGTCGACATCACCCAATCCAGCATCGACCTGATGCTGATGCGTCGTGAGATCACCGCCGGTCACGTCCAGGGTGCCGCTGCCGGCGAGGCGCCCATCAGCCTGTTCATCGACGGCATGGGCGACGCCCCTTATGAGCAGCCGGGCCGGCTGCAATTCGCCGACGTCACGGTGGACCAGACCACTGGCATGGTCACCCTGCGCGCCATCGTGCCCAACCCCAAGGCCGACCTGCTGCCGGGGCTGTTCGTGCGCGCCCGGGTGGAAGAGGGCGTGCGCAACGACGCCTTCCTGGTACCCCAGCAGGCCGTGGTCCGTGGCGGTGACGGCAGCGCCACCGTTTGGGTGGTCGGCGCCGACAACAAGGTTTCCGTGCGCCCGGTGACCACGACCCAGGCCCAGGGTGACAAGTGGGTGGTGACCGGCGGCCTGAGCGCCGGCGACCGCGTCGTCGTGGTCGGCGTCCAGCGCCTGCGCCCAGGCGCGGAAGTGAAGCCCGACGCCGCCGCCGAGCCGAAGCCCGCGGCCCCCGCCGCGCAACAGCCGCTCTGAGGCCCCGCCGATCATGTCAAGATTCTTCATAGACAGGCCGGTGTTCGCCTGGGTTATCGCCATCGTCATCATGTTGGCCGGCGCCCTGGCAATCAACACCCTGCCCATCGAACAGTTCCCGCGTATCGCCCCGCCTTCGGTGGCGATCACCACCAGCTATCCCGGCGCCTCGGCCAAGACCTTGGAAGACACGGTCACCCAGGTGATCGAGCAGAAGATGAACGGCATCGATCATCTTCGCTATATGAGTTCCACCAGCGACAGCTCCGGCAACGTCACCATCACGCTGACGTTCAACGCCGAGGCCGACCCCGACATCGCCCAGGTCCAGGTCCAGAACAAGCTGAGCCTGGCCACCCCCTTGCTGCCGACCGAAGTGCAGCAGCAGGGCGTGCAGGTCAGCAAGGCCGCCAAGAACTTCCTGATGATCCTGGCCTTCTACTCCCCCACCGGGCAGTTGACGGACACGGACGTCGGCGACTATGTCGCGTCCAACCTGCAGGACCCCATCAGCCGCATCGACGGCGTGGGCGACATCACCCTGTTCGGACCGCAGCACGCTATGCGCATCTGGCTGGACCCGACCAAGCTGGCGGCCGTGCAGATGACCGCGGCCGATGTCACCAGCGCCATCAGCGTGCAGAACAAGGCCGTTTCCGCCGGCCAGGTGGGTGGCTTGCCCGCGACCAAGGGCCAGCAGCTGAACGCCACCATCATCGCGCAGACGCGCATGGAAAAGCCTGAGCAGTTCGCCGAGATCGTGCTGCGCGTGAACGCCGACGGGTCGCGGGTACGCCTGAAGGACGTGGCGCGCGTCGAACTGGGCAGCAACAACTATGAAACCATGGCGCGGTACAACGGCCACCCCGGTGCTGGCCTGGCCATCAAGCTGACCACCGGCGCCAACGCCCTGCAGGCGGAAAAGGCCATCCTCGCCAAGATTGAGGAGATGAAACCCTTCTTCCCCGAAGGGCTGGAAGTGGCCTACCCCTACGACACCACCCCCTTCGTGCGCCTGTCCATCCATGACGTGGTGGAGACGCTGGCGGAAGCCGTCGTCCTGGTCTTCATCGTCATGTACGTCTTCCTGCAAAGCTGGCGGGCCACCATAATCCCGACCATCGCCGTCCCGGTGGTGCTGCTGGGCACCTTCGGTGTGCTGTCGGCTTTTGGGTTCAGCATCAACACCTTGACGATGTTCGCCATGGTGTTGGCCATCGGCCTGCTGGTCGATGACGCCATCGTGGTGGTTGAAAACGTCGAACGCGTGATGAGCGAGGAGGGATTGTCCCCCCGCGAGGCCACGCGCAAGTCCATGACCCAGATCACCGGCGCCCTGGTCGGCATCGCCATGGTGTTGTCAGCCGTGTTCGTGCCCATGGCCTTCTTCGCCGGGTCCACCGGCGCGATCTACCGCCAGTTCTCACTGACCATCGTTTCGGCCATGGCCCTGTCGGTGCTGGTGGCCCTGGTGCTGACCCCCGCCCTGTGCGCCACCTTGCTGAAGCCGGCGGCCCATCATGGCGAAGGCGGCATCCAGACCGGCGTGTTCGGCTGGTTCAACCGCGGCTTCAACCGCATGTCCGAGGGCTACGGCGGCGCCGTTGGCCATGTCAGCCGGCGTACGGTTCGGTATCTGTTGGTCTACGGCCTCATCGTCGTCGGCATGGGACTGCTGTTCTCCCGCCTGCCTTCCGCCTTCCTCCCTGACGAGGACCAGGGGTTCCTGTTCGTCCAGGCCGCCACGCCGCCCGGCGCCACCGCCGAGCGCACGCTGGAAGCGGCCAAGGCCATGGAAAAGCACTTCCTGGTCGACGAAAAGGACAATGTGAGGGGCCTGTTCACGGTCGTCGGCTTCAACTTCGCCGGCCGCGGCCAGAACTCCGCCCTGGGTTTCGTCAACTTGCGTGACTGGTCGGAACGCAAGCGGCCGGATCAGAAGGCGGCGGCCATCGCCCAACGGGCGATGATGAAGCTGATGGCCTTCCGCGACGCGTCCATCTACACCATCCTGCCCCCCGCCGTGATCGAACTGGGCAACGCGTCGGGCTTCGACTTCGAACTGGTTGACCGGGTCGGCCTGGGCCATGACAAGCTGATGGCCGCGCGCAATCAGTTGCTGGGCATGGCGGCGCAGAGCCCCGTGCTGATGCAGGTCCACCCCAACGGGCTGGAAGACGTGCCCCAGCTCCGCATCAAAGTGGATCAAACCAAGGCGGAAGCCCTGGGCCTGTCGATCAGCGACATCAACACCACGCTGTCGACCGCCTGGGGATCGGCCTACGTAAACGACTTCATCGACAACGGCCGCGTGAAGAAGGTCTACGCCCAGTCCGACGCCCAGTTCCGCATGCTGCCCAGCGACATCAGCCGCTGGTACGTACGCGGATCCAACAACCAGATGGTGCCCTTCTCGTCCTTCAGCAGCGCGTACTGGGAATATGGTTCGCCCCAGTTGGAACGGTATAACGGCGTGTCGTCCCGCGACATCCAGGGTGTGCCGGCGCCTGGCCACACCACCGGTGAGGCCATGACCACCATGGAGCAGTTGGCGTCCAAGCTGCCCCCGGGTGTTGGCTTTGAATGGACGGGCCTGTCGTATGAGGAGCGCCTGGCCGGATCGCAGGCCCCCGCCCTGTACGCCATCTCCCTGATCGTGGTCTTCCTCTGCCTCGCGGCCCTTTATGAAAGCTGGGCCATTCCCGTCTCCGTGATCCTGGTGGTACCCCTGGGCGTCATCGGCGCGGTGGCGGCGGCCACGCTGCGCGGCTTGTCCAACGACGTCTACTTCCAGGTGGGCCTGTTGACCACCATCGGCCTGTCCGCCAAGAACGCCATCCTGATCGTGGAGTTCGCCAAGGAACAGTATGAGGCCGGCCACGACCTGGTCACCTCGGTCGTGACGGCCAGCAAACAACGCCTGCGTCCCATCCTGATGACGTCCTTCGCCTTCATCCTGGGCGTGTTGCCGCTGGCCATTTCCAACGGCGCCGGTTCGGGCGGGCAGAACGCCATCGGCACGGGCGTGATGGGTGGCATGATCTCCGCCACCGTCCTGGCCGTCTTCTTCGTCCCCGTCTTCTTCGTCTCGGTCCTCCGGCGTTTTGGCAAGCGGCCCGCCGCAGCCTCCCCGGCCCCCGACACCGCAGGACATCCGTGATGCCCGTGAAAACGACCCTATCCCATCGCATCACGGCGTTGACCGCCCTGATGTTGATCTCCGCCTGCTCCCTGGCGCCGGACTACACCCGGCCCGCCAATCCCGTGCCCAACGCCTGGCCCACCGGCCAGGCGTATGAGGGGGCCGCCACGCCGGCGGCCACCTCGCCCTTGCAGGGCGCTGACAGCTGGAAGGCGGTGTTCCGCGGTCCCCGCCTGCAGGCCCTGATCACCAAGACCCTGGAAAACAGCCGCGACCTGCGCGTGGCACTGCTGAACATCGAGGTGGCGCGCGCGACCTATCGTGTCCAGGACGCGGCGACCCTGCCCACGCTGAACGCGGGGGGCTCCACCACCCGGTCGCGCACCCCTGCCTCCGTCAGCGGCACGGGGCGGCCCATAACCGGCAACAGCTCCTCCGCGAATGTCAGCGTGACCTCGTATGAGCTGGACCTGTTCGGCCGGGTTCACAGCCTGTCGCAACAGGCGCTGGAGCAATACCTGGCAACGACGGAGGCGACGGCCAGCACCCGCCTGTCCCTGATCGCCGAGGTGGCCAACGCCTATCAGACCCTGGTGTCGGACCGGCAGTTGCTGGCCCTGACGCAGGAGACGCTGAAGACCCAGCTGGCGACATTGGAACGCAACCAGCGCATGTTCGACCGGGGCAGCAGTTCCGCCCTGGACCTGGCGCAGTCGCAAACGGCGGTGGATACCGCCCGCGCCAATCTGGAGCAGTACAGCCGCCAGGTGGCGCAGGATCGCAACGCCCTGGAGCTGCTGGTGGGGGCGCCCCTGACCGACGCCGAGATCGAAGGTGCCAGCCTGGACGATCAGGACGTGCTGGGCGATTTGCCCGCCGGCCTGCCGGCCGACCTGATGCTCCGCCGGCCGGACATCCGCGAGGCGGAGCACACGCTGAAGGCGGCCAACGCCAACATCGGCGCCGCCCGCGCCGCCTTCTTCCCCACCATCAGCCTGACGGGCAGCGCCGGCACCGCCAGCACCGGCCTGACCGACCTGTTCGCACCGGGCAGCAGTTCATGGAGCTTCGGCCCCAGCGTCAGCGTGCCCATCTTCGACAACGGGAAGAACCAGGCCAACCTGGATTCGGCCAAGGCCACGCGCGACATCGACGTGGCCAACTATGAGAAGGCCGTGCAGACCGCGTTCAAGGAAGTGTCGGACGCGCTGGCCGCACGGGGCACGCTGGACCGGCAACTGGCGGCCCAGACCTCGCTGGTCAAGTCCACGCAGCTGACCTACGACCTGTCGACCAAGCGCTATGACCGCGGCATCGACAGCTTCCTGACCCTGCTGGACGCCCAGCGCAGCCTGTACAGCGCCCAGCAGAACCGTATCGCCGTGCAGCTGTCGCTGCTGGAAAACCGGGTCACCCTGTTCAAGGTGCTGGGCGGGTCGGAAACCGCACCGGTTACCGAGTAAACCCCGTGATGCTATCCTCATGCGGCCGGCGCATCGGCCGCATGAGGAGGCGCACAAGATGTCCCCCACCGTCACCGTTTCCATCAGCTACCGCCACGCCCGCGCCGCCCTCGACTGGCTGGTGACGGTTTTCGGCTTCGCCGAGCACGCCGTCTATCCCGGCCCCGGCGACACCATCCTGCATGCCGAGCTGACGCTGGGCACCGGCATGATCATGATCGGCACCCTGCCCCCACGCGGCACCTTCTATGGTGACCTGATCCGCATGCCGGACGAGGTGGGCGGCTACTGCACCCAGAGCGTCAACCTGGTGGTGGCCGACCCCGACGCCGCCTGTGAGCGTGCCAAGGCTGCCGGCGCCACCATCGTCTCCGACATCGAGGACAAGCCCTATGGCGGTCGTGGCTTCAGCTGCCGCGATCCGGAGGGGCACCTGTGGCACGTGGGCAGCTACGACCCTTGGGCCCTGAGGGGATAGGCCCGGCGGGGAGGGATCACTCCAGGTCGACCGCGTGGCGCCGCGTCCAGTGCAGGCAGTGCATCGCCCAGTCCGCCATATCGCGCTTGCCCTGCCGCCGCGCTTCCATGGCCAACGTCTCCTGCCGTTCCATTGTCGCGCCCAGGATCGTCGGAGTCGCGATGTCACCATAGGCATCCGCGAACAGATCAAGGCGCCGCCGCTGCGCCGCCGGCGCCACGTCCGTCGATCCAAGATCCAGCCATAGCCAGGCGGCATAGCCCAGATCCCAGGCCCTGGTTCCCGGCGCCGTGGCGTCGAAATCGATCATGGCCACCGGAATCTCCGCCCGGAACACGAAGTTGCAGGGTGAAAGATCGTTGTGACAGATGACCTCGGCTCCCACTTGAGAGGCCGCCGCCAGATCGGCGCCCAGGTCGTGGAATCGCCGGATAAGGGTCGCTGCGTCGTGAAGGGCGTCGTCGCTGATAAATCCCAATTCGTCCGGAACATCTCCCTCGATGAAGGAAAAGATTTCGCGCCCCGCTTCGTCCTGGCCGAGATGCCTGGGCACGCCATCGAACCCCGAGGCCGCGAGATGTTCCAGAAGGTGGCGGACGAATCGGTGATTGGCTTGCCGGGGACGACGTACCGTGTCCCCGACGCGAACGATTCCAGGGGTCGTCCTGCCACCGCGCAGCGCCACCTCCTCGCCTGTTGCCGCTTTCATGCCCATCCTTCCCCCACCCCGCATCGCTCTTCAGCCCACAGTAACGAAGCGCAACCCTTCCCCGGCTCTCGCCGTGCGTTTACTCTACCTGCGGATGCCGGCACCGGGGGGGCGTCGGCCATGCAGGCATAGGTTGGAAGAACAATGCTAGGAACCATACTTTCCTATTCCGCCCAGACCGGCGACGGTATCATCAGTGGCGCCGATGGTCAGCGCTATGCCTTCCGCAGCGCCGACTGGCGGTCGGAGGTGGAGCCGCTGAGCGGCCGGAAAGTCGATTTCATCGGCACCGACGGCATAGCCCAGCAGGTCTACGCCGTGGCGGCGGCACCCATGGAGAAGAACAAGCTGGTCGCCTGCCTGCTGGCCTTCTTCCTGGGCACCTTCGGCATCCACAAATTCTATCTGGGCTACAACGCCGCCGGCCTCATCATGCTGCTGGTGTTCCTGTTCGGCTTCATCGCCCTGGGTATCCCCTCGGTCGTTATCGGCCTGATCGCCCTGATCGAGGGCATCCTCTACATTGTGAAATCGGACGAAGAGTTCGAGGCCGTGTATGTGCGCGGCAAGCGCGCCTGGTTCTGAGATGAAATGGGGGCCCGGTAGGAACCGGGCCCCCATTTCCTGATGCCCATCAGCGGCATCACACCGCCTTGCGCGCCGTGATGTAATCACGGATGACCAGGGACAGCACGTCCAGCGGCATGCTGCCCGAGGCCAGGCCGGCGTGGTGGAATTCGCGGATATCGAACTTCGGCCCCAGTTCCTTCCGCGCCTGGTCACGCAGTCGGACCCACATGGTGTGGCCGATCTTGTAGCTGCAGGCCTGGCCAGGCCAGGCGCAATAGCGGTCGGTCTCGCGCGTCATGGCGCTTTCCGTGTCACCGATCAGGTCCACCATGTATTTGACCGCCTGCTCGCGGGTCCATCGCTCATGGTGCATCCCGGTGTCGATGACGCAGCGGCCGGCCCGGAACAGCAGGAACTTCAGATAGCCGATGCGGCCCATGGGCTCCTTGTCATAGAGGCCCATCTCGTCGGCCAGCTGCTCGGCATAGAGGGCCCAACCCTCGCCATATCCCGAGAAGAACATGTTGGAGCGATAGCGGGGGATGCCCGGCGTCTCCTGCGCAAGCGCCACCTGCAAGTGATGGCCGGGGATGCCCTCATGGTAAAGGGTGGAGGGCAGCGCCCATTTGGGCCATTCGCCCGTGTCATGCAGGTTGAAGTAAATGGTGGCCGGCCGCCTGCCGTCCAGCGACGGTGATTGGTAATAGGCCAGCGGCGCGCCCGCGTCGATCTGGGACGGCACCGGCTTCACCTCGGCCTTGGCCTTGGGCAGGGTGGAGAAATACCGGGGCAGATGGCCGACCACGTCGGCCAGGCGCGTGCCCAAGTCGGCGATCAGCTGGGCCTTGCCCTCCTCCGTCTTCGGATAGAAGGAGGCGGGATCCTGATACAGCGCCTTGATACGCTGCCCCACCGTGCCCTTGGTCAGCCCTTGCGCCTTCAGCACGGCGTCAAGGCGGGCGCTGATCTCGCGCCCTTGGTCCAGGCCGATCTGGTGCACCTCTTTCGGCGACAGGTTGGTGGTGGTGTTGGCGCGCAGGCCATCGGCGTACCAGGCGTCACCGTCCTTGACATGCCAGACGCCGGCATCATGGGTCGCCCGCCTGCGCGCCGTCTCCACCGCCGCGACCTGGCGGTCCAGGGCCGGCAGCACCGTCGCGGTATAGATGCCGGCGGCCCGCGCCGCCCAGTCACCCTCGATCCCCTTGGCCTTGGCCCGGCGGGCGACGGAGGACACCAGGTCGGACTTGTCGGCGTCCACGCGCAGGGCGCGCAATTGGGCCAGCGTCGTATCCAGAAGGAAGTCCGGCGCGATCACGCCGGCGTCGCGGTCATGGTCCAGCCGGTCGGTATCCTGGTCCAGGGCGGTGGCGAAAGCCTCCAGCCGGGACAGATAGGCCTCGGCGTCGTCCTGGGTGTTGATGGGATGCTTGGTGTCCAGGAAGGTGGGTGTGGATTGATAGCAGCCGGTGAGCTGGCTGATGGCGTAGGGCGAGCGCTCCCCCGGCCGGCCGAAATCGAAGCGCTTGTAGGTTTCCAGCCGGTTGGACAGGACGTAGGCGACGCAGTCGTAGTTGACGGCGTCGATGCCGCTCAAGCTTCGGCGGTCGATGCCCGCCAGGCGGCGCATCTGGCTGGCGGCTGCTTCCCGTTCCGCCGCCTGACCGGCGGCGGAACGGTCGCCCAGACGGCCGCGCAAGACCGCCAGATCGCCGGTATCCAGGCCCAGGTTGGTGGCGGCCTCCGGCCGGCGGCGCAAATCCTCTTGAAAGAAGGTCTCCAACAGCGCCGTCAGCGCGGCGCCGGCGCCCGGAGATGCCGGACCCTGCGCCCAGGCGGGCATGGCGGCCGTCATGGCCACGGCGGAACTGCCGGCCAGGAAATGGCGACGATTGAACATGAAGCTCTCCCAACTGTTTGGGGCAGAGTATGCGCAAAATTTTGATGCTTGAAAGAGTGGCCCGTCATCAAACATCCGGCCGGCCCATTCACCGGGCGTCGGGGGATCGCAATCCATCATAAATTGTCCGGCCACCAATCCCGCACCGCCGGTGGCGCCGGCGTCCCCCGCCACGGCGCGCCGAATCGGACGGGGAAGGCCGGAAAACGAAACCGCCGCGCCGATTGGCGCCGGGGCTTGAATGTGACCCCGCCGCCGCCTAGAGTGCGGCCGCGACATTCCCCAATGAAAATCCGGCGTTCAAGGCCGCAGGCTAGGACAAGCAATGCCGTCCCGCGATATCGATGTGGTGCCTGTGCCAGATCTGAGCAAAAAGCAGACACCGGTTCAAAAGCGGTCCATCGATACACTGGAAACCATTCTGGCGGTCACCGCCGCCTTGTTGGGCGAGGTGGGGATAGAGCGACTGTCCACCAATCTGATCTGCGCCCGCGCCGGCCTGACCCCGCCGGCACTGTACCGTTATTTTCCCAACAAGTACGCCGTGCTGAAGGAATTGGGCGTGCGGCTGATGGAGCTGATGAACGAGGCGTATCTGACCTGGGTACGGGCCAACCACCCCGTGCCCACGCACCACACGCCGCAGCAACAGGCCGAGCGCCTGCGCCAGATCCAGGAGATCATCAACGCCACCACGCGGGAATTCCCCGGCGGCGTCTGGGTCCTGCGGGCGCTGCGCGCCGTGCCGGTGTTGCAGCAGGTGCGCCTGGAATCACACAATTTCGTGGCCGAGCGGTCCTTCCAGGAGGTCCGCGGCCATTACCCCCACACCAGCGAGGCCGAACTGCGCCTCGCCACCCGGCTGACGGTGGAGGTCATGTATGGCGCCACCGAAATGGTGTTCGATGAACCCGGAATTGACGACAACCTGATCAACCGGGAAATCGCGGAGATGGTGGTCCGCTATTTCGGGAAATTCGCTGAGCGTGAAGCGGCGCTGCTTCCGGCCGATTAGAACAGATCGCCCAAAGGCGGCATCGCCTTTGGGCGTGAAGCTGCTCGCGGACAGACTCAGCTATAGCCGGCTGTGGTTCCGATTAAACGCAGCCGGCTATAGAGCGGGCCGCGATCACAGGTGATCGGACCGCACCCTAAGGACTTTAACCCCTTTTTCCCAATTCCCCCACGCACGTCGCGAACGCTTCGGAGCCGCGTGATGGCGAAGTCACACCTTCAGCGCGTCCGGTCGAGGGCTCAAGAAAAATAAACGGCTCTGACATAAATCCGCAAAACTTATTCGATAGCTTTCGCTACCGAATGCAGTAACAACCAGAAAATCTGGCCGACACCCTAAGGTGGAATTGGATGATACTGGACACATCCGAATTCTCTTCATCAATCTGATTCCGTATTACACGATATAATCAGTATTTGAATTCAAAGTTTTATGAAGGCACGCGATTTCGCCAGCGAAATCGCGACCGTCGCATCCGATTTAATTTTTCAATTTGCCTATTCTTTAGGCGGCCGATCCACCCCCCGGTCCACCCCCCGGGCGCGGATCGCCGTTCTCACGACAACCGGCCCACCCGTCCCGCATGCGGACGGGTGAATGGCCTTGCATGGCCTCAATGGAGCCCCCTTTCATGCGCCGCCTCCTTCTTCTCAGCACCTCCCTCCTGACGCTGGGCATCCCCCTCGCCACCAGCCGAGCGGCCGACGCCCCCGCCGCCACAGCCGATGCGGATACCCCTCTTCCCGAGGTGGTGGTGAATGCGGATCGGGAACGCGGCACAGCGGCCAACCTGGCGATCGGCCAGGCCTCGCTGTCGGCAGTGCAACCACAGTCCCTGCTGAACAGCCATTTCATCCAGGACGTGGCCTCGCCCATATCCGATTATCTGGCCATCGCCCAGTTCGCGCCCAGCGCCAGCAGTTCCAGCCCCAATGGCATGGGCCTGTCCAGCAAGAACGCCACCGTGCGCGGTTTCCAGGATGGTGAGTACAACGTCACCTTCGACGGCATCCCGTTCGGCGACCCCAACGCCTTCGGCCACGCCACCACCTCGTTCTTCCCGGCCCCCACCCTGGACCATGTGGTGGTGGACCGCGGCCCCGGCACCGCCAGCACGGTGGGCAACGCCACCTTCGGCGGCACCATGGCCCTGTCCTCCGCCACCCCGACGGACAGCTTCGGCGGCAAGGCCATGGTGGGCTTCGGCAGCGGCGCCGGCTTTGAAGGCAACGGCGCCGTGAACAGTGGCGCCATCACCGACACCCAGGGCACCCGCGTCCTGCTGGACTATGACCACACCCAGTCGGACGGGTTGCTGAACTATGCCGGCCTGAACCGCGATAACGCCCTGGTCAAGGTGCAGCAGCCGGTGGGCGCCGCCACCACCGTCACCCTGTTCGCCGATTACAGCGACCTGACCTGGAACAACTTCACCCAGCAGACGCGGGCGGCCACGGCCAAGTACGGCAAGTCCTTCGCCAACCTCACCGATGACCCAAACTCGCAGCAGTTCAAGGACGACAACGTCGACCACCGCAAGGCGGACTTCGAGTACATCGGCGTGCAGAGCGACCTGGGCTTCCTGCGCGTCGACAACAAGGCCTACACCTACGCCCTGGATGACAAGGCCATCGCCGGCGCCGACCAGACCGGCGCCACCCCCAACGCGGCCCTGCTGTCCACTGGCGTGCCCGGTGTCCATAACCAGGGGTATTATCGGGCGTGGGGTGACATCGCCAAGCTGGAAAAGGACGTGGGGGAAGGCTTCCTCACCACCACGGTCCGGGCCGGTGTCTGGGCGGAACATGCCCGCGACACCCAATTCCAACAGTCATACAATCTGTCGACCGGGGTCATCAGCGCCCTGACGCCCTATAAGAAATATGGCAGCGTCATCAACAACTACGTCACCGAAAGCGACACGACCCAGCCCTTCGTGGAGCTGGAATGGCACCCGCTTCCCGACCTGACCATCATCCCCGGTTTCAAGCACATCGATTTCTCGCGCACCTTCCAGGGCACGCTGAACTTCCTTCCCTACAACAACCGGGGCGACTACAGCGCCGACCTGGGCTCCACCATGGTCAACTACCGCGTCAACGACCAGATCGCGGTGTATGGCCAGTGGGCCATGGGCTTCCAGGCGCCGCAGGTCAGCGTGCTGGAAAGCACCGGGTCCAGCGCCAATCGCGTCAGCCCGCAGCAGACCATCAATTACCAGACCGGCATCGTCTACAAGACCGACCGGTTGGTGGCCGACCTCGACGGCTATTACATCAACTTCCGCAACAAGATCGGCAGCGACCTGGAAACGGTGAACGGCATCGCCAACACCACCGTCTATTTCAACCAGGGCGGCGTCATCTATAAGGGCATCGAGGCGGAGGTGACCTACACCCTGATCGACGGCCTGGCCGTCACCGCCAACGGCAGCCTGAACAGCGCCGCGGTCAAGGCCACCGGCCTGCAGATCGCCAACGCCCCCAGCAGCACGCTGGCCTATGGCCTGATGTACGACAAGGACGAATGGTTCGGATCCTTCCTGACCAAGTATGTCGGCACCCGCTACGCCGGCACTGGCCAGCGCGCGGACGGCAACCCCAACGTCAAGCTGCCGGACTATCAGTTCAGCGACGTGGTGGTGGGCTACAAGATGGGCGACCGGCTGAAGGTCAGCTTCATGGTCAACAACCTGTTCAATAACCGCACCGCCACCGAGGGCAGCGGCAACCTGACCAACCCAACCTTCTACTACCTGCCGGGCCGCAATTACATGGGCACCGTCACCGTCGGATTTTGACAAGCCGCACCCCCAATCCACCATCCGCCGGAGCGATGCCGATGTTGAAGAAGATCCTGCTGGCCTCCACCGTCCTTTTGGCCGTCGCCAGCGCCCCCGCACAGGCGGCTGATGGAGGCCCGGCCGGGCCCAGCCAGTCCGTCTACCCCTATCTCGGCATCGACTGGGGCGGAGAGGTTTTCGTGGGTGCCGCCCTGCCGTTCGGCATGGTCAAGGTCGGCCCGGACATGGAGACCTTCGACGGTTTCCACATCGGCTCCGGCTATGCCGGCACGGGGCGGGTGCTGGGGTTCAGCCACCTGCACCTGAGCGGCGCCGCCGGCAAGTACGGCAACATCCTGGTGGCCCCCGTCACTGGCGACATGAACCCCGCCGACATCAAGTCGGTGCGGGTGGATGAGGTGGCCAAGGTCGGCTACTACGCCGCCACCCTGACCCGCTATCAGACGCGGGCGGAGCTGACGGCCACCCCCCGTGTGGGCCTGCACCGCTATACCTTCCTGGCCGGGGGCGACGCGCACGTCACCGTCAACCTGGCGGCCATCCTGGGCAAGGGGCCGGGCGCCGAATCCCAGAAGTTCCTGGGCGCCGACCTGACGGTGGTTTCGCCCACGGTCGTCGAGGGCGTCGGCCGCTACACCGGCGGCTGGAACGAGGGCGGTGAGTACAAGGTGTATTTCCATATGGTGGTCGACCACACCCCCGCCCGGGTGCGCACCTGGGCGGGTGGAACACCATCGGAGGACAAGGCGGCCAAGGTGGAGGGCGACCAACCCATCGGCGCCAGCTTCGACTTCACCACCCAGCCCGACGACGTGGTGCAGGTGAAGGTGGGGCTGTCCTTCGTCAGCACCACCCAGGCCCGCCGCACTGTGGAGAAGGAGGCCCCCGGCTGGGACTTCGACGCCGTCCGCGCCCGGGCGACCACCACCTGGGACCGGGCGCTGTCGCCCATCACCGTGTCGGGCGCCAGCGATGACCAGCGCCGCCAGCTGTACACCGCCCTCTACCACACCATGCTGATGCCGTCGGACCGCACGGGTGAGAATCCCGGCTGGACCTCGGCGGAACCCTACTACGACGACTACTACACCCTGTGGGACACCTTCCGCACCTCCGGCCCCCTGTTCACGCTGATCGCACCACAGCGGCAACGCGACCTGGTGCGGTCGCTGGTCGACATCTACCGGCATGAGGGCTACCTGCCCGATGGGCGCAGCGGCAACGACACCGGCCGCACGCAAGGTGGCAGCAACGCCGAGGTGGTCATCGCCGACGCCTATGTGAAGGGCCTGACCGGCATCGACTACAAGACCGCCTACGCCGGCATGCGCAAGGACGCGGAGGTGCCGCCGCAGGACCCGCGCAAATGGGGTCGCGGCGGCCTGATGGAGTACAACGCCAAGGGCTATCTGAGCCTGGCCAACGAACGCTCCGGCTCCCGCACCGTGGAATACGCCTATGACGACTTCGCCATCGCCGAGGTCGCCTGCGGCCTGGGCCGGACGGAGGACGCCACGCTATACGCCCAGCGGTCCGGCAACTGGGCCAATCTGTGGGACCCGACCCTGACCAAGGAGGGGGTGAAGGGCTTCCTGCGGCCCAAGAACCCCGATGGCAGCTGGGCGGAGCCCAACACCCTGAAGCGCGGCACCTGGCCCGACTTCTTCTATGAGGCGGATGAGTGGACCTATTCCCTGTACGCGCCCCATGACGTGGCCCGCCTGGTGGCGCTGTCCGGCGGCAAGGCCGGCTTCCTGCGCCGGCTGGACACCCTGTTCCTGAAGCGGCATTTCGACATGTCGAACGAGCCGGGCTTCCTGCTGCCGCTCTACTACAACTGGATTGGCCGGCCGGACCGCACCGCCGACATGAATGTCTACGCCCTGGAGCGGGAGTTCCTGAGCAGCCACGGCGGCATTCCCGGCAACGACGATAGCGGCGCCATGTCCAGCTGGCTGATCTTCCAGATGCTGGGCTTCTTCCCCAACGCCGGCCAGGACATCTACCTGATCAGCACGCCCAGCTTTCCCGAGGCCGACCTGGATCTGGGCAACGGCAAGCACTTCAGGATCATCGCCCACAATCTGGATGGGGAGCGGTTCAATCGTTATGTCCAGTCCGCCACCCTGAACGGCCAGCCGCTGGAGACCAACTGGTTCCGCCATGGCCAGATCAAGGACGGCGGCGTGCTGGACCTCGTCATGGGGCCGGAGCCCACCCGCTGGGGCACCGGCACGCCGCCGCCGTCCCTGTCCGATCCAGCCGGCGAGCGGCCCATGCTCTGCGTCCCACCGCCGCAGCCCTGACACCGTCCCGGGCCTGACACCGTCACAGGCCTGAAACCATTACCGGCTAAGCCTTCGCCCATCCCCATTTCCGGAAGACGCTCCCCCCATGCCTTTCCCCCGTTCCCTGCTGCTGGCCGGCGCCGCCACCCTCGGCCTCGCCGCCTGTGCCGCCAAGCCGCCCGCGAGCACCGTGGCGATGAACCAGATCCAGGTCATCGGCACCCACAACAGCTATCACGCCGGCATCGCCGCCAATGAATCGACGCTGTGGAAGAAGACCAACCCGGAGCAGTACGCGGCCCTGGAGTATCACCATCAGCCCCTGACGGCGCAGCTGTCGGCCGGTGTGCGCCAGGTGGAGCTGGACATCTATGCCGACACCCGGGGTGGCCTGTACGCCCATCCCGCCGGCCCCGGCCTGGTGGCGCGGGCGGGCCTGCCGGCCGACCCGCCCTTCGACCCCAACCATGTCATGGACAAGCCCGGCTTCAAGGTCATGCATGTCCAGGATGTCGACTATCGCAGCACCTGCCAGCCCTTCACCGCCTGCCTGGCCGAAATCCGCGCCTGGTCGCAGGCCCACCCCGGCCACGTTCCCGTTTTCATCCTGCTGGAAACGAAGGAGGAGATCCTGTCGCTGCCCTTCCCCACGGTCCAGCCGGAAGCGCTGACCCCCGCCAGCCTGGACGCGCTGGACCGCGAAATCCTGTCGGTGTTCAAGGCGGATGAGGTCATCACCCCCGACCAGGTCCGGGGCACGGCCACCACCCTGAACGCCGCCGTGCGGGCGCAGGGCTGGCCCAGCCTGGATGAGGCGCGCGGCAAGGTCGTCTTCCTGCTGGATCAGAAGAAGATCAGCGCCCGCTACCTGGAGGGGCATCCCAGCCTGAAGGGCCGCGTCGCCTTCACCAATGCCGAGACCGGAACCGACGACGCCGCCTTCATCGAAATGAATGACGGTCCCGGTGACGCCATCACCGCCCTGGTGCGCCAAGGCTATCTGGTGCGCACCCGCTCGGATGCCGACACCAAGGAGGCGCGGACCAATGACACCCGCCGGCGGGAAATGGCGCTGGCCAGCGGGGCCCAGATCATCAGCACCGACTATCCGGCCTCCGAGCCGGCGGCCAGCGGCTTTGTCGTCAGCCTGCCGGGCACGGTGGCCGCGCGCTGCAATCCGGTGACGGCCCCCGCCACCTGCCCGGCGACCGGTTTGGACCGGTAGGCCACGGCGGCGCTTGCCAAGCGCCTGGAACCAATATCTATTCTTTGCCGCACGCAACAAGCATGGAAGCGGCAGGGTGATGAAGAAGACGACACTGGCGGCGGCGCTCGCCCTCGGCACGGCGATCAGCCTCACCCTGGGCGGGACCGCCCGGGCGGCGGAGGGGGCCAAGACCGAGGGCGTCAAGGTCGACCTGACCCGCCCCGACTGGGTCGCCTTCCGCAACCTGTACCAACAGCTGGTGCAGACAAACACCACCCTGTCGGTGGGCAGCTGCACGGCGGCGGCGCAGAACATCGCGGCCAAGCTGACGGCCATCGGCCTGAAGAAGACCGACGTGCGCGTGCTGGTGCCGGAAGGGCGGCCCAAGGATGGCGCGCTGGCGGCCGTGCTGCCCGGCACGGACAAGTCGGCCAAGCCCATCCTGCTGCTGGCCCATATCGACGTGGTGGAGGCCAAGCGCGAGGACTGGCAGCGCGATCCCTTCACCCTGGTGGAGGAGAACGGCTATTTCTATGGGCGCGGCAGCAGCGACGACAAGGCCATGGCCGCCGTCTTCGCCGATCTGCTGATCCGCCTGCGCCAGGAGGGCTTCCGGCCCAAGCGCGACCTCAAGCTGGCGCTGACCTGCGGCGAGGAGACGTCGGACACCTTCGACGGCGTGCAGTACCTGCTGGCCCATGACCGCGACGCGGTGGAGGCGGAATTCGCCCTGAACGAGGGGGCCGGCGGCCGTCTGGACAAGGACGGAAAGTACCTGGCGCTGGAAATCCAGGCGGGGGAGAAGGTCTACCAGGACTTCACGCTGGAGACGACCAACCCCGGCGGCCACAGCTCGCGCCCCTCCAAGGACAACGCCATCTATCACCTGGCAGCGGGCCTCAACCGGCTGGCAGCCTTCGATTTCCCCCTGGCGCTGAACCCGGTGACCAAGGCCTACTTCACCGCCATGGCGCCGGTGATCGGTGGCGCCATCGGCGCCGATATGCTGGCCATCACCAAGGATAATCCCGACCCAGCGGCGATCGCGCGCATCAGCCAGGATCCGGGCTGGAACAGCACGCTGCGCACCACCTGCGTCGCCACCATGGCCAACGCCGGCCACGCGCCCAACGCCCTGCCCCAGCATGCCCAGGCCAACGTCAACTGCCGCATCCTGCCCGGCCAGCCCCTGGAAGAGGTGCGTCAGACCCTGGTCAAGGTGCTGGGCGACCCGGCCATCACGGTGACGGCGGTGGGCGCCCCCAGCCCCGTCTCCCCGCCGCCGGCCCTGACACCCCTGGTGCTGAACCCGGTGAAGGAGGTCGCTGCCCAGATGTGGCCGGGCGTGCCGGTGGTGCCCACCCAATCCACCGGCGCCACCGACGGCCGCTTCCTGAACGCCGCCGGCATCGCCACCTACGGCCTCAGCGGCATGTTCCGCGACCCCGACGGCAGCGGCGTCCACGGCCTGAACGAACGCATCCGCGTGCGCTCGCTGTTCGAGGGGCGGGAGTTTTTGTACAGCGTGGTAAAAACTTACCTCAATAAGTAAATGCCAAGCAGGCATTTGACGTAATTGTAAATGCAGAGAGAATTGCGATAATGGAAAAATCAAAAAAAATACGTTCGCGAACGTCGAATAAATTTCTCGGCGGAATCATTAAAATTGAGATGATTGCCGCTGCATTACATGTTGCCGCGCTGATTTATCTTGTTCATTACATTAGCAGAACAACAATTAATATTCTTTACCAAGACTATATGAATAAATACTTCGTTGATTTAATTGAAAATTACGAGAATGGAAATATTCATCTTAGTGATTTCCTAAAAATCTATAATGGAAGCTGGCATGGTTTCGGCAGCCTTCTATTTATTCTCGATCTCTCATTGTTCCGGCTCAACACCCACTTTTTCATGGCTCTTGGCATTATCGGTCAAGTGAGCGGATGTTACATAATAACGCGTTATGTGTGGGGGAAATACCGCAGCACGACAAATAAATATTATTTATTCTTGTTCGGTGTGGTGGCGCCCTTGATTGTGGCAACCAGCCTTACGCAATGGGAAAACATAGTTTTTAATGGCGGAAGTCTTCATATGTTGGGCATATTGCCGTTATATGCCAGCTTTGTTTATTTTGACAAAAACATCAGATCTCAAAACCGTAAACTCTCATTTAGCATAATGTTCCCCATAATATCTATTTTTATTCAGGCCCCCCTCTTGCAATATTATCTAGGATTTGTTGCAGCCGTGTGCTTCTGCATGGTTACATTTATAATATTTTCAAGAAAAAATAACAGCCAAAGCAGCACAAAGGAAACAATTTACACTCAATGTCCAATTTTTCTTAGCGTGTTTATTGGTGCCCTTATCGCGGTTAGTGGAAGCGGCGCTGTTAATGGCGGAATTTTCAATGTGCTGTCTCAGAATTCATTTGGCCATATATTTGGATTCTTTCTGATTACGTTAGCATCTAGCGCGCTGGGCTGCGATGCATCTGGGAATGCCATTAACGCCCCTTTATTTCTATATGGCATTGCTTTTTTTGCCCTGTATGCAGTTGCGATCTTTATTTTCTTTTACAGAGGCATCTATAAGAGTACGTATTTGCCCCTGCTTCTAATGGTATTCTCACTGACAATATCGGCAATGATTACAATTGGCCGCCTCAATTCCGGCTATGATGTCGCCATGTCGAGCCGCTACACAACCTTCACCGGCGTTGGTCACGTTGGCATTATTTTAGCATTCCTTGTCGCCGGCTTCTCAAAGGAAACGGCTAATAAAGTGCAAAGTCGCAAAATACCAAATGCCATACGGTCTGTTGGGTTGGTATCTCTCATCGGCCTTTGCGGGAGCCATCTTTATACAACCATGATCGAATGGAAAATATCACCTTATCGTTACGCGAATTATAATCAAGCCAAGCAAGTTGGCCTCCAGATTGATTACGTTACGCCAGATACGCTAAATATGTTTCAGGAAAGTCCGAAAAATACCCTCCTGGCGTATCAGACTTTGCGAAAATATAAATTAAGTATGTTTCAAAATATTGGGACAGATCTGAGTACCGCCGAAAAAATAGGACAATGGTACAATGACGGGTGGATTGGCACCAACGCCCGATTGGCATTGCGCACACCAGTTTCAGGATTAGTGAAGATTTCTGGATTCGCCCCGCCCCAAACCGCAACAACCAGTATTCAAATACTTGGTAACGGCACACTTCTTGGCAACTATGACATTATTAAAGGGAAGCGATTTACGTTTGTCGTCAATGCCCCACGTGATCAAATCGTGACATTCGATTTAAAGCCCGATGGGTACATTATTCCGGCGGAAATCGATCCTTCATCATCATCCGATCGACGACATTTATCCGTCATCATCACTGACGTTCGCGAAATGAATGACGGAGACAACAGGTAATTTCTCGGGGGCTGGCGAAAGTAGTTATACCAAAGAGCGCTGACTATGACCCATGTGCCCACTGCCGCAGTCCAATGGACATGATGCGGTAAGGCTGTTCGACGAGTTTGTTCCATGCGTGGCAGCAGTGGTCGACGATGGCGTCATAGTTCTGGAAGATGCGATTTGAGAGCCAGTTGTCGCGCATGAACTGCCAGAGGTTTTCGACGGGGTTAAGTTCCGGGCAACGGGGCGGCAAAGGCATGAGTGTACAGAGATGGTTATCCCCTGACAGTCGCCCCCTCATGTGAGGTTATCAGGCGGCGGGTTTGAGGTTGGTTTCGGGTGCCTCCTTCTGTGGTTTGGGGATACCGTCGCGGAAGGCCTGGAGGGGCGTGCGCCCCTTCATGCCACGTCCCTGATGGGGCCGCTTGGTATTGTAGACGACCAGGTACTGGTCGAGCACGATCTGCATCTTGCTGCTCCGCGCTGCCCTTCGGGTCCTCGATGGTATCGAACCAGGTGCGTCGGCCTTCGACGCGGAAGTGCTCGTCCAGCAGTGTGCGGTGCAGGCGCTCGACGATGCCGTTGGATTGTCAATCGGCAGCGTAACGGGACCCCGTATCGGCGCCCAATAGGGACCCCAGTGATGTGCTGGCAATCGGGTTGTCCCGGTAGCGCATAGGAGG
>NZ_JACIIZ010000018.1 GCF_014205765.1 Nitrospirillum iridis
GGTAGGGCAGGCGGTGGTGGTGCTGCGGGAGGATCGTGCGGGCGAGAAGCGGCTGGTCGGGTATGTGGTGGCGCGGGACGGGGGCTGCGCGCCGGCGGCGTTGCGGCGGGCGCTGGCCGTGCGTCTGCCGGACTACATGGTGCCGGCGGCGATCCTGGTGCTGGACGCGCTGCCGCTGACGCCGAACGGCAAGCTCGACCGCCGGGCGCTGCCGGCGCCCGATTTTGTGCCCACGTCGTACCGGGGGCCGTGCACGCCCGAGGAGGAGATCCTGGCCGGGCTCTTCGCCGATCTGCTCGGGCTGGACCGCGTCGGCATTGATGACAGTTTCTTCGATCTCGGCGGAAATTCGCTGCTGGCATTGCAGATGATCGGCCGGATCCGCTCGACCTTCGGGGTCGAGGTTCCGATCCGGACGTTTTTCGAGACGCCCTCCGTCGTCTCGTTGGCCCCGCAGCTCGGCCGGGGCGGGACGGCCCGTCTCGCCTTGAGCCCGAGACGGGACGATCGGTCGAATGCGATACCGCTGACCCCCGCCCAGCGCGGCCTGTGGTTGTTGGACCAGATCGAGGGGCCGGCGGCGACATACAACCTGCCCTTGGCCTTGCGCCTCAGCGGCCCATTGGACGCCGGTGCTCTGGCCGGCGCCCTGGCCGCTGTGATGGAGCGGCATGAGAGTTTAAGAACGCTCTATGTCGAAAACGACGAAGCCGAGGCGCAGGGAATCCTGCTGCCTTCGCCCCTGGGGGCCAATTTTACTCTGATCGAGACGGGCGCGGACGAGTTGCCGGCGAGACTCGCGCAGGCAGCCGCGTACGCCTTCGATCTGTCGCGTGAGCCCCCCTGTCGCGTCACCCTGTTCCGACTGGCCGAGCACCATCATATCCTGTTGATCGTGCTGCATCATATCGCCGGCGATGGCTGGTCCATGGCGCCGCTGCTGCGCGATCTCGCGACCGCTTATGCCGCGTGCCGAGAAAATGAGGTACCCGGATGGGCACCCCTGCCAGTGCAGTATCGGGATTACACGCTATGGCAGCGCGAATTGCTCGGCAGCGAGGCCGATCCCAACAGTCTGGCCGCGCAGCAACTGCGCTACTGGCAAGCGGCACTCGCCGGCTTGCCGGAGCGGCTCGCTTTGCCGACCGATCGGCCATATTCGCGGGTCGCAAGTCGGCGCGGCGACCATCTCGAATTCAGCATCGATGGCACCTTGCATCGGCGCTTGTCCGGCTTGGCACGTGAGAGCCGAGCGACGCTCTTCATGATGCTGCAGGCCGGACTGACGGCGTTGCTCGCCGGCTTCGGGAGCGGTACGGATATCGTTTTGGGCAGCACCGTCGCCGGACGGACGGACCAAGCGCTGGACGATCTGGTCGGCTATTTCGTGAATACTTTGGTATTGCGCGTCGACATATCGGGCGATCCGAGCACCCGAGAGTTGCTGACCCGCATAAGAGAAGTCGACCTCGCCGCCTATGCGAACCAGGATCTGCCGTTCCAGCGGCTGGCGGAGCTGCTGAACCGGCCGCGCTCGCTGCCACTGTTTCAAGTGATGCTCGTGCTGCTGAACACCGTCGAGCCGAACTTTGTCGCACCGGCTGTCACGGGGGAGTTGGAGTTCGTCACCACGGGAACCGCGAAATACGATTTGACCATCGCCTTTGCCGAACGGCGTAGCGCAGACGGGATGTTCCAAGGCATCCAGGGATCGATCGAGTATGCGACGGACCTGTTCGACCGGGATACGATTGCACATCTTGCGCAGCAGTTGCTCAGCCTGCTCACGGCAATGGTCGAGAAGCCCGATCAGGTCATCAGCACGCTTTACTCAATTCCTGAATGCAAAAAATGAGATTCGTCATTGCCACAAGGGATGAAGGTATGCGCGCGCCGGGAATGCGGAATCCTGCTGAAGCGAGTTCAGCACCAAATCGATGCGCGCAACCCGTCGAGGCGTGCGGGGGCGGGCACCCAACGTCATGCGTAAGATCGGGAGGAAAGCTTTGGTTGAATTGATTGAACTGCAGGACGCTGACTTCGAATGGCTTACCGATGAGCGCCTCCCGACCCGCGCAGGGCTGATACGGCCGCCCGGCGGTCTCGATGACATCGCCGTGCTCATGGTGATTCGCCGGATGACGAGGCGCCTTGCCGAAGCAGGATGCCGCGCTGCTTGGATGGTCGTCGCGGATAAGGAAGTCGTCGGTCTCTGTAGCTACAAGGCGCCGCCATCGGCCGGACAGGCCGAGATCGGCTATGGGATCGCGGCCAGCCGTCGGACCCTCGGGTACGCGACGAAGGCAGTCGGTACGATCATCAAAATTGCTCGACGCGATCCTGGGCTGAGGGCCCTGGTTGCCGAAACCGCAGTCGGGAATCCAGCGTCCGCGCGTGTACTCGAGAAGAATGGGTTTGTCGAGGTCGGGCGTCGAAACGACCCCGAAGATGGTCTGATGAGACTGTGGGAACTCCTGGTCTAAATTTTGGCGGATGTCGTTAGTTATAGCGTCGCGGGTAGGTTTCGTACCGATAAGCGCACAAAAATAATCTTGACAGGCATACTTGGGTGCATCATCGTAATTCGCGTAAGGGTAGAGTTTAATTGTTAATTAAACTTAATTGGGCGCCCACCCCTCGAAAAAAAAGCTATTTGGCGAGCTTTCCTGACGGTGCGTCATAGCCGAGTCTGCCCCTGATCGGGATGGCTCGCGAATATTGTGTGTGCGATAAATAATTATCGACTTCTATAAAGATCAGGGTGGCCTGCTCTGCTCGGCCACGGTTCGTTTATTTGTAAGCCCATGCAACCGGCATGCGCGCTCGACAGCCTGGTTTGAGCCCTATCGAATCGTCTTGCCTGTGCTGGATCGACTTGCTCGTGGAAGGACCTCGCGTCTTGGTTGAGCCGGATCTGCCTATGCTGATCGATGATCTGCCGCGGTTCGCGCCGGTGGCCGGACATTTCCATGACGTGCCGTTCTATGTTTCGCGGGAGATGTTCGGCGGCGTCCCGATCGAGATCGCCGGAGGCGAAATTGCCCATTTGGTGGAAACGCCGGTGGCGGCGACGCATAGGCATGATTGCCCCGAAATCTACCTGCTGCTCTCGCCAAGCCCCAAGGGTGCTGTAATCGAGGTCGAGGTGAACGATCAGATCTTCACAGTCGTGTCGCCTGCGGCGTTTTATGTGCCTGCCGGAGCGCCCCATCGCTTCGTCACGCGCCGGGCCGAACGGGGTAGCTACTGTCTCGGCGTTCTCCTGCCCCGCGCGTCAAGCGGTGGCGCATGAGCCAGGCGCGCCTTTTCGATATGGGCGACAGCAACCTCTTGAGGTTGCAGCTCAGCGAGTCCCATTGGGGACCTTCTCCGAGCGTTCGGGCCGCGCTCGACCGGGAACGCGAAAGGTTGCACCTCTATCCGGATCCGAGCGCCCACATCCTGCGCCAGTCGATCTCGGCATTCCACGGTGTCGCGGCCGAGCAGGTGCTGATCGGCAATGGTTCCGACGAGGTTCTCCTGCTCCTGGCGCTCGCTTATCTCGCGAAGCGCCGGATCGTCGCTGTCACACCTGGTTTCCCCGGCTATGCGATTTCGTCCCGTCTTGCCGGCGCGCAAGTCGAGATCGTTCAGCAAACCGAACTCGGTGTCGGTCTGGACGACATTATGACACGGCCACGAGCCGACGCCGCCTTCATCTGTCATCCCAACAATCCGACTGGCGGCATCGTGTCGAAATCGGCGCTTGCGGCCTTTGTCGCCCAAATGGACCGAGACCGGACGCTTGCCATCGTCGACGAGGCCTATGCCGAATTCGCAGGAGCAGACTTCGCATCCGCGATTCCTTTTGTGCGGGAAGGAAGTGAGATTGCCGTGTTGCGGACATTCTCGAAGGCCTACGGCCTCGCCGCGCTTCGCGTGGGTTATATTATCGCACCTCGCGCCGTCATCGCGGCGATGGAACAGGTCCGTGCCAGTCTTCCTTTCTCGGTCAACCATCTGGCGCAGGTCGCCGCGCACGCGGCGCTGTCGGATCAAGCCCATCTCGGTCACGTGCAAAGCCTGACCGCGCAATCGCGCGAGGAATTCTGCGCCCGGCTTGCCGCGATGAATGTCCCGTTCCTTCGATCGGACACGAATTTCGTTGCCGTAGGTCCTCTGCCCGACGCCGGCCGGCTCACAGTCGAACTGGAGCGGCGGCACGGCATCCTCGTGCGGCACCTGAAAAGCTTCGGCTTGCCGAACTTCATTCGTATTTCCATGCCGATGCCGGATGCGCTGCCGCGTGTAGTCAACGCGATCAGCCTGTGTTTGGCGGCCAGCTTGAACAGAGAGGCGGTTTAGCTGTGGCGCATTCCGAGTCCTCGTCCCGTGAACTGCCTTGCATGAACCCGACCGAGGAAGACCAAAACCTCCGGTTTCGCTATGGACGTGGGAGTTACTATGAAGAAGGCACCTTCATAACCCGGACACTGGACGTAATATCCAATGAACATCAATTGATGTGCCATGACGAGAGAACTTTTCAATTACTTCATCTGCAAACCGAGCTTGCCTGGTATGATATGCATTTCGAGCTCAGAAAGGCGATCCGTCTCATCAAAGACGCCGAGTTCACAGCCGCGATATCGATCATCCATCGCGTAAATCGTCTGTCCGAAATCCCCATTCTAGCCATCGACATAATGTTAAGTTGTATAAATCAGTTTGGATTGCTCAATTTCCGTGCTATGCTGCCGAACAATGCAACGGGAATTGATTCCCCGGGCATGATAAATTTAAAATATGCCGCAAGAACAATTTGGAATCAGTTCAAATCAAATGTAAATGAATTGGGGTATACACTAGAGGAATTCGCTATGGCGCGCGTCTCGGGATTTCCAGACAATGCGCGGGCCCGTGATATCGGGGCACTCTTTGATGGAATTCAGCAGCTCGACATCAAGATTATGAATTGGAAGCAGTCCCACCTCAGAATGGTGTGGATGTATCTGGGCGGGGCGGCTGCGGCAAGTGCCTCTCCGCGGGATCGGAAAACCGGAGCCCCGTCGAGGCAGTCGACCGAGACCGATGACGCGCCGGTCCCGACCAGTTTGCGCGGCCGGCCGATCACGGAGCTGCAACGCATGACGGCAACGCCTCTTTTCCCAGAACTCTGGAAATTATCCGATGTCGTCTACGAGCGGATGAATGCCCAACGTCATGTAGGTGCATAGATGAACGGCCCGTTCCACTCAACGAAACTGCTCATCGACCGGTTTGACGAGCAGGCTTTGCGGCGACCCGAGGCTATTGCTGTCGTCGACCAAGGCGTGACGCTGACTTATGCACAACTCTTGGCCCGAGCTCGCGGTCTGGCCGCGCAGTTATGCGCGCGCGGGATCGGACCTGGATCAAGAGTCGGGGTTCTGGTCGGGCGATCTGTCGATCTCGTCGTCACGATCGTCGCCGTCGGTTATACGGGCGCTGCCTATGTTCCCCTCGACGTGGACTGTCCGCCCGATCGGGCACGCTTCGTACTCACCGACGCCAAAGTTTCGTTGATCGTGACCGATCAACCACTTGGCGAGCAGCTCGGCATGGCGGCGCTCCCGCCCGCGGGATCGGCAGAAGGCGGGGGGGGCTCCGACCTCACGAGCAGATCAGCACCAAACTCGAACGATCCCGCCTACATCATCTATACTTCCGGTTCGACGGGGCAGCCGAAAGGCGTGCTCGTTTCCCACGGCAACGCGGCACGATTGTTCGACGCGACGAAGTCCTATTATGACTTCGGTCCAGAGGATGTCTGGCTGCTGTTCCATTCGATCGCCTTCGATTTTTCCGTGTGGGAATTGTGGGGGGCGCTCGCCCATGGCGGTCGGCTCGTCGTGGTCCCCTACATCGTCTCCCGATCCGGTCGGGAGTTGATCGCGTTGGTCGCGTCCGAGGGCGTGACCATCTTGAATTTGACGCCATCGGGTTTCCGCCAGCTCGTTGCCGACATTGTGCTTGATGAGTTGGTGCTGCCGGATCTGCGGTGGCTGATCTTTGCAGGCGAACCGCTCGCGCCCGTTATGCTGACAAAATGGTGCGACCGATTCGGCGACAAGCACCCCCAGATCGCCAACATGTACGGCATCACCGAAACGACTGTGCATTCCGCCTTTCGACGGATCCGAGCGCCGGACCTGCTGGTCCCGCGCAGCCCGATCGGGCGGCCGATCGACGATACCACGATCACACTTCGCGACGCGGAGGGACGGCTGGTCGGTCCCGGCGAGATCGGCGAAATCTGGGTACACGGACCTGGGGTGGCGCTCGGCTATCTCGATCGGCCAGAACTGACGGCTTCGCGATTTTTCACGGAGGGGCCGGGAGCCTTGTTCGATACTTACCGGTCCGGCGATCTCGCCGCCTGGAACGCCGAGGGCGAACTCGAATACCACGGACGGATGGATGACCAGATCAAGCTGCGAGGCTATCGCATCGAGCTTGGCGAGATCGAGCATCGTATCCGTTTGGCCTGGCCGGGCTGCGAAGCGGCGGTGATCGTGTCGGGTGAAGGGAGCGAGGCGCAACTCGCCGCCTTCATGACCGTCGCGGATGGCAAGATGATCGCCTCGACCGAAATCCGTCAAGCACTTGCTCCGCATCTGCCGTCTTACATGATGCCAGCCACGATTATGGCCGTCTCGGAGCTGCCGCTGACGGTAAACGGCAAGACCGATCGGGCGGCCCTGCGGAGACGTTTGTTGCGCGCGAGTAGCGACAGCGATTCCTCGACGGCGGTCGGTGCCCCTTCGACACTGTTGGCGATCTGGCGCGACGTCCTGAACGTGCCGGACCTCGGAGAGGCCGACAACATCTTCGATCACGGCGCGAATTCATTCTTGGTTGTCCAGGCTTCGCACCGGATCAAGCGTGAATTCGGGGCCAAGCTCACGCTTCGGGAAATCTTCACCTCGCCGAGCGTCGCGGAAATGCTCTCGGTGCTGGCTCAAAAAGCTCCCTCGATTGTGACGCAACTGGTGTCCGGATGAAATGGCCGTCGAACTCGATATAGCCGGCCAGCCCGTCGGCCGCCAGTCGCCAATGGATCGGCCCTCCGCAGCGGGAAGGAGTCTGAGCGCCGACCAGCATCAAATCTGGACGGCCCAACAACTGAGTCCGACGAGTACGATCTACAATGCGGGGTGCCCGATTCTCATCACGGGCGCTCTCGACATAAGACTTCTGTTCGAGGCGCTGTCGGATCTCTATCGACGGTACGATATATTTCGCTTCCAAATGGCCGAGGGCGGTGATCGCTGGCTGCTGGCGCCGGAACCGGCTGAGCAACCGCCTGCCAGCGTCATCGATCTTTCGTTCCTAGCGGGAGAGGAACTCGCAACGGCCTGGCGTCGTCGGGTCGCTGATCTCCGCGCGCGCGTCATGGATCTGACCACCGCGCCTTTGGCCCATATCGAGCTGATCCGGCTGTCCCCAACCGAACATATTCTGGCGTGGTTTCACCATCATCTGATTACCGACGGCACCAGCCAGCGGATCCTGATTGCCGAACTCGGGGCTCGCTACGAGCATAAGTCCGAGGATCGCGCGTGGCCGCATGTTCCGCCCTTGTCGTTCGCGGAATATTTGATGGAGCAGCCCGACGTCGCGGGTAACATCCCGCCAATCGAGGCCACCGTGCCCTTATTGCCGGCGTCAGCCATGCCGCATCCGGGCGAAAACGGTTTCCCGGCAGATTTCACCAGAACTGCCATCGGTGTCGGCCCGGCTGGCGCGACCGAGCGCCGCCTCCCGCCGGATCATTCGAAGCGGTTGACGCAATTCGCGCGATCGCGGCACGCGAGTCCGTTGATGGTGGTCTTGGCCGCCTATGCCGCGGTGTTGGCACGGTACAGCTTGGAGAGCGGCGTTTCGATCGGCCTCCCGATCGACAGGAGACAGGCACGTCACGCGGGCATGGTGGGGATGGCGGTCCATACGCAAGCCATCCGCATCGCCGTGCGGCCTTCGGCGACCATGGACGAGTTGGTGAGCATTGCGCGCGACGCGATATTTGCGGCGCATGAAGCGATGGACGCTGAGGCCGGCGTCCTTGCCGCGGCAAACCCGGCGCGAGCGAGATTTGCCGTCCTTTGTACCCATGAACGCATGCACGAGCCGCGTCGCTTCGGCACGGTGGTGTTCACGCCGGTGGTCGTCCAAGAACGGCGAGATACGTTCTTCGAATTCTCGCTCACCCTGGTGGAGACCGAGAATGGCGAATACATGCTGCGTGCCGAGTACCGAGCCGACCTTTTCGCGGCCGAGAGCGCTGATCGGATCCTGGATCATATCGCCGAACTCCTGTCCAAGGCGATCGACGCGCCCGATATGGCGGTGTGCGATTGGCCGCTGAACATCGCCGATCATCGTTGGCAATATTCGATCGATGGGGGGGCGGACGCTCTTCCGTATCGGACCGTCGATCATATGGTCGAAACGGCTGCAAAGGCCAGACCGGCCAGCATCGCGCTCGAGCACGGCCCAAGCACGCTCAGCTATGGCCAACTGATGAACCGCGCCGAGCGGATCGCGGCGGGGCTGGCGGCCCACGGTCTGAAACGAGGAGACATCGTCGTTCTCCTGTTTCATCAGGGCATTGATGTCATCGTCGCGATGCTCGGGGTCATGATGGCTGGCGGCGCCTACATGCCACTCACCCCCGAGGACCCGGTCATCCGTCTGAACGACTGTATAGCCGATGCGAAACCGGCGGCGATCGTGACCGGCGAAGGTGTCTCGTCTGGGGGATTGCGTGTCGACACGGCCTTGTTTTCCTTCGTCGCATTGGAGGCCGGGGCAGCGGGGGTTTCGTTTGTACGGCCCTCGACGGGTCCGGACGACCTCATCAACGTCCTCTACACCTCGGGATCGACGGGCAGGCCGAAGGGGGTGATGCTGCCGCACCGGGGCGTGCTGAGGCTGCTTGGGCAGGCAGGTGTCGTCGAGGTTTCCAGCACCGACATCATGATGCAACTGTCGCCGTTGAACTTCGACGGCGCCACATACGAGATCTGGGCCGCTCTGACGTCGGGCGCCCGCCTTGTGATCGTCGACAAGACAATCGTGCTCTCACCGATCGCGCTGGGGCATGCGCTCGAGGGGGCCGGGACAACCATCCTGCTGTTGACTACCCCGCTGCTGAACCGTTTGATCGAGGACGCACCGCATGCCCTTGGCAAACTCCGCAAGGTCGTCTTCGGCGGCGAACTGATTTCCAAGCGGCACATCGCGGTCGCCTTGGATCATGTGTCCGGCGACGTCCTTCTGCACACTTACGGTCCGACCGAGAACTCGTTTACCTCGTGCTCGTTCCTCATCCGGCACGTCGATGAGAGGGCGCCGACGATCCCGATCGGAACGGCGGTCAACGGCACCGGCGTTTTGTTGCTCGATGACAGGTTGCGACAAGTGCCGGTCGGCGGTTTGGGTGAGCTTTATCTGACGGGCGACGGTCTGGCCCACGGCTATCTCAACGATCCCGCGAAGAGTGCCGCCGCCTTCCTGCCGAATCCGTTCGCCACGGCGTGCGCCGATCGGCGGATGTACCGCACCGGCGATCGCGCGCGCCGCCGGTCGGATGGCGCGATCGAGTTCATCGGTCGTACCGACCATCAAACCAAAATTCGTAGCCAGCGCGTGGAATTGGCTGAGGTCGAGGCCGTGTTGCGGCGCAGCGACATGGTCAGGAGCTGCATCGTCGTGGCGATGTCGCGAACAACCGGTGAGAAATATCTTGCGGCCTATGTCGTGCGCCGGCAGCAGGAAAGCGCCCACGCCGCGCCCGCGGCCGGCATGCATGAGCCGGCGCTGCGGGCATTCTTGAGGGAACGACTGCCGGAATTCATGATTCCGGCGCATATCGTGGAACTCGACAGCCTTCCCCTCAACGCCAACGGCAAGATCGACAGATCCAGGCTTCCCAAGCCCTGGGAAGCAGGGCCGCCGGTTCCGCTCCGCCGCGGCAATCTTACGCCGATGGAAGTGGAGATCGCTGCAATCTGGTCGCATGTCATCGGCACCGAGATCGACACGGTCGAGGCGCATTTTTTCGATGTGGGCGGGCACTCGCTGCTTCTCGCGCGGGTTCAAGCCGAAATTGCACGCCGTCTAGCGCGCAAGGTTTCTATTGGCGAATTGTTTAAGTTTCCGACAGTCCGTGAACTGGCCAGTCATCTGGACGGCGGCAGCACCGCGGGCCTTTGGACGCCGCCGCGCGATCTCGCTGCCTTCGTCCGGCAGGAAGACAACGCTATCGCCATCGTCGGCATGTCCATTCGAGCGCCGAAATCGCCCTCCCTCTCGGCTTACTGGGACAATCTGGTCGCCGGACGGGATTGCATCACGCGTTTTTCGCCCGAAGCCGCGCATCCCGTCGCCCGCGACCGGCTGGGCGGTGCAGGAGACAGATGGGTGCGTGCCTTCGGCGTGGTCGAGCGGGCGTTCGAGTTCGATCATGAATTTTTCGGCATGACGGCGCGAGAGGCTGCGCGCACCGATCCGCAGCAGCGCCTCTTCCTCGAATGCGCATGGGAGGCCCTGGAGGATGCAGGGGTCCCAAATGGTGGGATGGGCGCGCGCGTGTGCGTTTATGCTGGTGGTGCTCCCGGCGCGCTCGGCGGTCAGGGGGAGGAAGGGGATGGCGCCGCGGGATTGGCCGACGCGGTCGGTTCGAGCATTGCCTTCCTGGCGACGCGGACCTCCTTCAAACTGAATTTGCTGGGCGAAAGCGTCATGGTCGAGTCTCTTTGCTCGACCTCGCTGCTGGCCGTTCACATGGCATGCGCGTCGTTGCTGCGCGGTGACGCTGACTATGCCCTCGCCGGCGGTGCGAACCTTCTCTTTCCCCAGAACGTCGGATATCTCTACGAGCCGGATTTCATCCTGTCCGCCGATGGCTATTGCCGTCCCTTCGACGAGCGTGCGGCGGGAACGGTGCCGAGCAACGGCGTGGGTGTCGTCTTGCTGCGAAGGCTGAGCGATGCGCTACGTGACCGCGACCCGGTCTATGCCGTGATCGCCGGTTCGGCCGCCAACAATGACGGCAATGGCAAAATGGGATATTACGCGCCGAGCGTCCGGGGCCAGGCCGCCGTCATTTCCAGCGCTCTGGAGCGCGCCCGTTTCGACCCGTCGACAATCGGCTTCGTAGAAGCGCATGGCACGGCGACGGCGCTTGGGGATCCGATCGAGATCGAGGCTTTGAATCAAGTCTTCCGCGCCTCGACCCGGAAGGCGGCGGTCTGTGCCCTCGGTGCGGTTAAGGGAAATATGGGGCATATGGGGGTCGCCGCCGGTATCGGCGGGCTGATCAAGGCGGTCCTTGCCGTTCAGTCTGGCGTCATCCCGATGAGCCCCCATTTCCAGCGCGCAAATCCGCTGATCGAATTGCCCCGGACGCCCTTCTATATCTCAGCGCAAGGTCAGGCGTGGCCGGAAAAACCGACGCCCCGCCGGGCCTGCGTCAGCTCATACGGTATCGGTGGGACGAATGTCCATGTCGTGCTGGAGCAGGCGCCTTGAACGCCGTGGCCCCAGCGCGTCGCACGGCGGGCTTGGCTCTGCCCAGCGTCGTGCCCGTCTCGGCGCGGAACGCATCCTCGCTGGTCAGCGGGCTCCATCAACTGGCTGACCATATCGAGCGTAATCGCGACGTTCCGCTCGTCGACATCGCTTATTCCTACCAGGTCGGCAAGGTCGCCTTTCCCTTTCGCGCCGCCGCGGTCGCTCGAACCCACGAAGAGATGATTGTCCACTGCCGGACGCTGGCCGGCCGGTTGGAGCGGTCAGCCCCTGCCGGTGTCTCGGCCGTAGCGGAGCCACGCGTCGCTTTCCTTTTTTCCGGGCAGGGGTCGCAGTATCCCGGAATGGGAAAGGAATTATTCGACACCTCGGAAATCTTCAGAGACGCCATCCTGCGCTGCGCGGCGGTGTTGGATCGAAAATTGCCGGTCCCCCTACGAGATTTACTGTTCGAGGCGGAATTCGCTGCGATGCTCGGTCGAACCGAATTTACGCAACCAGCGTTGTTTGCATATCAATACGCGCTCGCGCAGCTCTGGATCTCGATTGGATTCGTCCCTTGCGTGGTGCTCGGCCATAGTCTCGGCGAGTGGACGGCCGCCTGCATCGCAGGCGCCTACACGCTTGAGGAGGCTTGTACCCTCGTTGCGGCGCGCGGCGCGCTGATGGTCGGCCGCTGCGAACCTGGCGCCATGATCGCGGTCGGTACGAACGCGGCGGCTGTGCACGATCTGCTTGGGAGCGGATACGATCTCGAGGTGGCCGCGATAAACGGCGAAGACCAGACCGTCGTGGCCGGGACCGGGACCGTAATTGAGGCGTTTGCGCACGAGCTCGCGCGGCTGGATCTTCCGCATCGGCGGCTCGATGTTTCGCACGCATTTCACTCCCGCGCGATGGTGCCGATGCTCGAACCCCTCGCTGGTGTCGTCAGTCCCATTCCGGTTCGGGCCCTCGACATTACGCTCATCGGCAACAGCGACGGGGCCACCGTGGCCGCGCCCCTGACGGCCGAGCACTGGCTCAGGCAGACGCGTGAACCGGTTCAGTTCACGCGGTGTCTTGAGACCCTCAATAGTCATGATTGCGACGTCGTCATCGAAATCGGGCCAAAGGCCGCTCTTGCCCATCTGGCGAGAGCGGTTTTGAATTCGGATACTCTCGTCGTTTCCGCCCGGGCGGGCCAGACCGGTGAGCCTCACGCGATCGCCGACGCACTGGCGGAGTGCTGGGTGGCGGGGGTCCAAATCCCCTGGGATTCGATTGGGGGACCGGACCGACGCAGGGTCCGCGTTCCGACCTATCCGTTCGACAGGACAGAGTCGATGGGCGCCACGGCCGATCCGGGGCGATCCGGCAATGCGGCGCCTGCGGAACAGGCACCGATGAGCGAGCGGCGTTCGACGCCCCAGGCAAGGCGGCCCAGCCTGGCCGTGCTCCTCGAAATCTGGTGCGACACGCTCGGGAAGACCGATGTCGATGCCGATACCGAGTTCGGCAAATTGGGGGGGGATTCGCTCGATGCCATCAAGTTGCTGAATCACATCAGAAAGGCGACGGGCGTAACGATCTCGATGGCCGAGCTGTACCGCTTGGGCACGCTTCGTGCTGTCGCGGAGCTGCATGAAGGCCGGGCGGTGGATTCGCCGCCGGAAACCGGCGCACGGGCGAGCAGCGCGGGTCGACAAAATGACGGGGGGCAAGCGCCGCAGGCCCGGCGGCAGATGGTTGGGGAGACCGAAATACGCCCGGGCACCGGCCCGGCTCAAGCTCAAGGTTCGGCGCCGCAGACCAATCCCATGGGCTCGCGTATGATTGGCGCCAAGGCAACGAGGCCCTCGCCCTGGTCGCCGAGACGAGTTCTAGTCGCCGGCGGCAGACCGGCGATCCGTTTTCATCTTGTGCGAGAGTTGTTGTCGAGCTCGGGTGCCGACATCTACACGTCACCCTATTCGCGAGACATGGTGTCTCGACTTCCGATCGAAGATGCGGACCGTGTCCGGGGCGTCAACCTGGCCGGGGCTGAGGACGGTGATTTCGACCAGGTCTTCGTTCTTGATGCGCCGCATCTCGTCGCTCTCGACACCGCCAACTGGCTTTCGGTCGACGGGGCGGCCCTCATCGCGCTCCCGGTGACGGCGACGCGCGACTTGCGCCAGGCCGCCGAGGATGCGACGCGCCGTGATCCACGGGTGCGGACCTGCGTGATCGGCCAGCTTGCCGCGATCGGGCAAACCGAGCTCGACAAGGATTTTTCGGCAGGTGCGGCGCGCCTTGCCGAAATCGCGGTGAACGCGGTCGGCTCTGGTGTTCTGCCGGATATCGCCCTGGATGTGATCCGGCCGGTCGATGCGGCGACGGCTCTGTTCACGCTCGCGCAGATTCGTGACCGGCCCGAGCGGCTCTTTGCCGTCCATGCCGACAAAGGGATGGAGATGGGGAGCCTGGCGGATGCGCTCAGAAGCTTCGGATATGGCGTGGCCGTTGTGCCGTGGCATGCTTATGCGGCCGTTCTCGCTGCTAATGTGCCGGATTGTGCAGGGTTTCTTGCCGATCTCAGCGTGCTCGCCGCGCCTGTGCCGTCGGAAGTGAAGCGCCTCGATTTGTCCGAAACCGGAGTTTCGCTGTCCCCACCGGATCAGCTTTCGCTCAAAGCCGTCTTACTGGACGCGATCCAGTCCGGCACCGTCCCACAGCCTCGCAATTGGAACGAACTCCATCATGAATTCGCCCGTCACCGAGCTTAAACGACCCGGCGTAGCCGCCACCGGCGAGCATCGCGGCAGTCTTCCGCCCTTGGACCCCGCGACGATGTTCAACGGCTTCATTGGCGCGAATGTCGCATTTGCCTTGGTCGAGAGCGGCGTGTTCACTGCGCTGGCGCCCGATGCCCATGCGACGATTCCGGAACTTGCGCGCAGCGCAGCATGCCTCGAATACCGCTTGCGCCCCTTGCTGCAAGCGGGACGACACTTGGGCCTCGTGACGATCGACGATGAAGAAACCGTATCCTGGACCGACAGTGGACGCGAATTGCATCGGAACAAGGGGTATTTCACTTGGTGCGTGGGGGGCTATGGTCGCTTCCTCCGGGAACTCGGTGCATTGACGAGAGAACCCAGCCCGGCCACGAAGTTGCGCGACGGTAGCTATGTCGCGCTCGGGGCCGATCAGAATAACGCCGCTTTGATGCAGCAAACATTGAATGCGGTCATGGATACGCTGGAGTTCCGCCGGGTTGCCGATCTCGGCTGCGGCAATGCGGGGCGCCTCATCGACTTTTGTCGTCGCTACGACGGAATTACAGGCGTCGGTATCGATATTAATCCTCTGGCGATGTCAGCGGCCGAGGAAAACATTCGCCAGTCACGGATGACGTCCCGTATCTCCCTACATTGTCAAGACGTGCTAAAATCGATCCAAGATCCGAAAATTCTGGAAAGTCTGCGGGATGTCGACGTTGTCACTTGTTTTATGATGCTTCATGATTTGATGAATGTAGATGATCTAAAAGATCATTTGTTCGATCGACTTAGGGTGGCCTTTCCATCCGCAAAATATTTCGTGATCGCCGATACGGCAACGATGGAATTTGATCAGGGTCTGATAGAGCGTCCAATATTTAATATTGGATACGAGTTATTGCACGCATTTATGGATACTAAGCTATTCACGAAACAATTCTATATAGAAAAGTTTATAACTGCAGGCCTGGAATTACAGTCATGTGATGATTTTGGAACGCCAAACACATATCTCTTTGTTTTGAAGAGTTGAACTCAAATCTTGAAAGACGGCCCGGCGCTGCATCGCCGGCTCGGCCCTTTGGCTCAATGTCAATCGATGGGTTGGACGATGACAAAATCTGGAGAACTCCAAGCGGCCGACGGGAAGAATAAAATTCATCTTCTTTGCTTTCCGTATGCCTGCGGATCTGCATCGATCTACCGAAACTGGCCGGAAAATCTCCCGGAATACGTCGTGCGACCGGTCGAACTTGCCGGGCGCGGCGCCAGATTCGGCGAAGCGCCGGCGACCACGGTCCAGGAAATCGTCAGCGAGGTCCTTCGGGATGTCGTGAGCAAACTCGATTGCCCGATTTGCCTGTTCGGTCACAGCATGGGGGCGACGATCGCCTTCGAGTTGGCGCGGGCCATGGTAACGGGCGGGTTTGCGCCGCCTCTGCACCTCTTCGTCTCGGCGCGTATCGCCCCACAGGAGCCCTGCGAACCTCTGGCTTTGGCAGATGCCAGCGACGAAGCGGTGACGGAAGTTCTCCATCGCCTGGGCGGCACCAGCCCTGAACTTCTGGCTGATCCAGGTTTCCTGGAATTCTTTCTGCCGGTGGCACGCGCCGATTTCGGCCTAGTCAACGGCTATGTCTACCAGCCGTCTTCGCCGCTCCAAATACCGATAACCGCAATCAGCGGGTCCGCCGACATGACGGCCCCGGAACCGAAAATGTTGAGTTGGCGGCGCGAGACGTCGATGTCTTTTCGACATCATGTCGTCGGTGGCGAGCATTTCTACATCGATCACAATCCGGCGAAGCTGTTGGACATCGTCGGTCGAATGGGCGCGAGCCTCAACCTGTCGCTCGAGGCCCGCCTCAGGAGGCAGGGATGACCACGTCCGGCAACCTGAGGTCGTTGAGTGAGATTCTAGAACTGTCAGCCGCTACTCTCGGCGATCCGCCCGATCATGCGGAAGGATCGCTGCTGAAGTGCGTCGCCCGCTGGGCGCGGGCCTATCTCTGCGAGCCGCATGCGGAACTCGGCCGGACTGGCCCGGTCTGTCCCTGGTCGCCGACGTCGATGGAATTCGATCTCTTCATGATGACTGAGTTGCCCTGCGACGGTATGAGCGACGCGCAGATCGAGCAGGATATTCTTGCGCTGATTCCGCGTTTCCAGGCAATCCCCTTGCGAAAGCCGAGCCAGAGCCAGTTCAGGACGATCGTTGCGGTCTTGCACGGACTGACACCCAATGAACGCGTCGCTAAGCTGCATTCGGCACTGAAGCCGGCATTTCTCGACGCGGGCTTGATGCTGGGAGAGTTTTACGACTCATGTGACAAGAGAGGTATTCGAAATTCCGCGTTTCGGCCGCTCCGTTCGCCTGTCCCGCTGCTGGTCATCCGAGAAATGCTGGAGGTCGACTTGGCCTTCCTGTCCGATGACGTTCGATTTATCAGGGCCTATCTCAAGGCACACCCGAAACAGGGACATATAATGATCCAGCAAACGCTGTCAGGCACGGCGCAATTGCCCCTCCCGCCGGAACAACGCGAAATATTGCAGGCCTTCCTGGCGGAAGCCGAACAACGCCCCCACCGTGGGGCGAAGTGAAGGGACGGCGCCCGGCACGAGCCGACAAACCGCTCGACGCATATCGCCGGAGGTTGTAGGTATAGTGCTCAAAGTTGCAGAGAATCGGCGCTCCACCGGTGACCACCGCGCGCATCAAACATCCGAACACGAAGACTGCGAAAGTGAAACCTTGATGGATTTCCTGTCATGGGCGCGAAGGCCCGGTCGTGCTCATGGACATGTCGTGGCGTTCTGGGGAGCTGAAAGGGAATGTGTCGCGAATGGCGCTTGCTGAACTCCTGGATCGCGAGGCCGCTGGTTCGCGTCGCGAACTCGCTGCTGCCGTGATTGTGTCCGGAGCGGCCAACGCCGCGATTCTGGCAGTCATCAATGGTGCTACGCAATCCGTTTCTGCCGAGTCACTCGATCTCCGCAATTTGGTGATTTTCGTCGTCTCCATGGCGCTCTACGTCGTTGGGCTCAAATACACCTTCGATACATCAACGCGCATCTTCGAGCAGGCTCTCACTAAATTACGAATTCGTCTTGCCGAGAAAATCGCCGGTTCCGAACTCTTAGTGTTGCACCGGATCGGCAAGGCACGAATTTTCCAGGCGATCACCCAGGAGACGACCCTTATCTCCGAATCTCTTGGGATCCTCGTTGCCGCGGCTCAATCCGTGGTGATGGTCGTGTTCTCGTCGATCTACATCATGACCATGTCGCTGGCGGCCTTCCTGACCATTCTTGGCGTGATGGCGGTCGGGGTGCTTATTTTTATGTCGTCGCAGAAGGAACTGATGCAGTTCATGCACCGCAGTGTCGCCGAGGAGGTCCGTTTCGTCGGTATGACCAGTGATTTGATCGATGGTCTGAAGGAAATCAAGCTCAGTCGCGCCCGGGCATCGGATGTAGTCACCGACCTCACCCAAGTCGCCGTATCAATGCGTGATCTAAAGATCAAGACGACCGATCAGTACAATCTCAATACGATATTCACTTTGTCATTTTTTTACACATTAATTGGATTTATTGTTTTTATACTGCCGGTATTCATCGAGCGCTCCGCCGATTCCGTTCAGGAACTGATCACGTCCGTCATGTTCGTTCTCGGGCCGGTCTCGATGATACTGAATGCCGTGCCCGTCTACACGAAGTCCAACCGGGCGGCCCAGGCGCTGCACGCGCTGGAAGCCGAAATAAATGAGATGACGGATTCGGCCAAGTCATACGAGCGTCCGGTCCGACCATTCAAATTTCGACAGTCGATTGACTGCCGTGGCGTCGAATTCGGCTATCCGAACGGCGATGTGGAGATTTTTCACATCGGGCCTATCGAACTCGCCATCCCGCATGGCGAGATTACGATGATCATTGGCGGGAATGGCAGCGGCAAGACGACCCTGTTGAAGGTCCTGGCCGGTCTCTATCTGCCGACCGGAGGTCGCCTGAGCCTCGATGGCAAGATTGTAACTGCCGATTTACTGCAGGATTACCGGGAATTGTTCAGTGCGATCTATACTGATTTCCACTTGTTCCGAAAGCTGTATGGCATCTCGGCCGGTTCCGACGCCATCGCGGCCGAGCTTAGCCGCATGCGGATCGGCGACAAGATCGCCTACGGTGCCGAAGGTTTCAGCACGCTCGACCTCTCGACCGGCCAGCGCAAGCGCGTAGCTCTTGCTGTGACTCTCCTTGAGGATCGGCCGATCATGATCTTTGATGAATGGGCGGCCGATCAAGACCCAGAATTTCGAAGATTCTTTTATGAGGACCTGCTGCCCGAACTGCGGGCGCAAGGCAAAACTTTACTTATTGCGACCCATGACGATCGATTTTTCTCTGTTGCAGACACTGTCGTCAAAATGGAATTGGGCCAAATCCAGTCGATCACGCGGAAGACGACGTCATGACCGAGCTCCAACAAACCTTGCCGCCGGTGCCGCCTGCTGGGCTGACCACGCGCAAATTACGCCGTTGGCTCTACGGCCTCTTGTTTGTTCTGTTCGGATTGCTGATCTGGCACAGCGTCTTCATTCCCATCGAATCCGGTCAGCTCGGCGTCTTGTGGTCGCGCTTCGGCGGCGGCACGGTCAAGGATCATGTCTTCGGCGAAGGCTATCGTGTCATCTGGCCCTGGAATCGGATGCAGATTTACGATGTGCGCCTTCAGGACATGCATGGCACGGTAGAGACGCTGACGGCTGATGCGCTTCGCGTATCCGTTGATGTTACCGCACGTTTTGCGCCGCGGGCGACGGATCTGACGACGCTGCATCAGACCGTCGGGCCTCGCTACAGGGAGACCGTGGTCTGGCCTGATGTTGTCGAGGCTGTGCGCCACGTTATCCGTCAGTTAAAGCCGGACGATCTGCGCGTTCTGGGCGAGGTCGAACTCGCCGGCAAGGTCGATGCCGCGGCGCGGGAGGCGATTCAGAAACATTGGGTCGATCTCGACCGGGTCTTGATCACCCGTATCGCGTTGCCTGATCGGCTCGACGCCGAGATCCAGGACAAACTTGCCGAAGAGCAGAAATTGCTAGCCTATCAATATATACTCAAGCAGGCCGAACAACAGAACCAGAAATGGCAGATCGAGGCTGACGGTATCCGTCAGTTCGAGGAAAAATCGCACATCTCGATGCTGAAATGGCGCGGTATTGAGGCAACCGAGCAATTAGCAGCGTCGCCCAACACCAAGATCGTCGTGACAGGTAATGGTGGAAGTCAGATTCCGGTGTTGCTCAGCGGCGATAAATAGGCCTGATTAGCGATTTGTCATGCGCCGGCGCTTTCGGTGAACTCGGTTGCGCCGGTCCTTTGATCGGCGGTCCCGCGCCCCGATAAGCGGCCCAATGCCGCGAGGTCGATTACCCGCTGTGGATGTGGGGTCGCGATTGGGCAATGACTCGGACCATGTTCCAAATTGAGTTGAGCGGAAAGCGCGTGACGCGACGGAAATGGCTTGACGCCGAGCAATTCCATCCATAATATCAACCATTACTTGTGCATTGTTAGAATTGCGTGATATATCCTATGAAGCGTAGTTAATGGCTCGCTATAAGTTGTCACGATATGATTTCTCGGATTTGTCGCATTGTTTTGTCTGCCAATAGCGATGGAAAGCGTAATCAAGAGTTAGTCACTTTGATGTTGTACAAGCTCTTCCGGTGTTGATGTGGTATCCTCGCGTAGCCCGTATTGGGTGAACTCGGAATTGGAGACGAAAATGGCGAAAGTCGAGACCGATCAAATCGATGTTTTGGGGAACACCGCTCTCCTGGCCGGCGAAATCGTTGTTCCTGGTGCCAGTGACATGATTGCTGGAAATATCGCCTCGGGTGCCGGCACATTGTTGGCTTCTGGTTTGGTGGCTGCCGTGATCGCGCCATCGATGCCCCTCATCGGGATTTTGGCGGCCGTGGGCTTGCGGATCAATTCTTTCCGCCACGCGACGACGGGTCAGCATGTCTGGAGCAATGTCCGGATGAGGCGGAGCGGGGTGTTCGTCGAGAAGGCGTGACCGCACCGTGGACCGGACGGGAGCGCTGTCGAGGCCTCCGCGGGCTTGACGGGAAGGTGTTTGGTCTGGTGGGTCGATTTGCGGCCTTTCGCGCCAATAGGACCGAGCGTGTCGGTCGATTGTGCGATGGGTGGCAATTGACGCGTGAGCGGTCTGCGTCGAACCAACGTCGGGCCGTCAAGTCGTTGGCGGGCGCTCGGGTTGGGCGATGCCGTCGCGGAACGTCACCCTAGCCTTGGTGAGGTTCGGGCGCCTGATCCATATCGTTCCCGGACGTTTTCGAGATCCGAAAAGCCATCCCACTCGTAATCAGGTCGTGACGATGCCGAATCCATTTGATGACGACAGCGGGACCTTTCTCGTTCTGGTCAATGACGAGGGGCAGCATTCGCTGTGGCCGGTCTTCGCCGAAGTTCCCATTGGATGGAACGTCCATTTCGGCCCCGGAAGCCGACAAAGTTGCCTTGAATATATTGAGGCTCATTGGACTGATATGAGACCGAGAAGCCTGGCGGCTGCGATGGACGGGACCTGAGTCACTCCTGAGTTCTCGCGCCGGAACAACCGGTGTCGCGAGGCAGCTCCTCCTGCGGGCTGGCTCGAGGCTTTCACAGGATGAACAGGATGGCGGTCCCGAAACCGACTCTCAAGCCTCTGCGGCCTTGGTTCTCCTCGGGGCCTTGTGCCAAGAGGCCCGGTTGGGTGCCGGCCGGGTTGAGCGATGCCGTTGTCGGTCGATCACATCGCGCTCCTGCAGGCCGGGCAAAGCTGCGTGAAATCATAGACAAGTCGAAGCATCTGCTCGACTTGCCGGTGACTTATAAGCTGGCGATTGTGCCGGGTTCCGACACTGGTGCGATAGAGATGGCGTTGTGGAATCTGCTGGGGCACACCGGTGTTGAGGTCTGCTGCTGGGAGAATTTCGGATTCACGTGGCTCGCCGATATCGTCGGACAGTTGAAATTGACGGACGTCACCGTTCATAGAGCCGACACCTATGGATCCATACCGGATCTCGCTAAGGTGAATTTCGAGCATGATGTCGTCTTCACCTGGAACGGCACTACGTCGGGCGTCTGTGTTCCAGGAGATAGCTGGATCCCAGAAACTCGAAAGGGGCTTACAATTTGCGACGCCACGTCGGCTGCGTTCGGAATGGAGATCGACTACCGTAAACTGGATGTCGTTACCTGGTCCTGGCAGAAGGCGCTGGGCGGGGAGGGTGCGCATGGCATGATCGCGCTGTCTCCAGCGGCGATCGAGCGCCTCTCGACGTTCACGCCCGATCGGCCTTTGCCGAAGATCTTCCGGCTCGTGAAACAAGGTGTTCTTCTCGGAGAGATCTTCGATGGGTCGACAATCAACACGCCGTCTATGCTTGCGGTCGAGGACGCGCTCGACACGTTGAACTGGTGTATCGATATCGGAGGACAGGCCGAGTTAATCAGGCGGTCGCGACGGAATCTGGACACCATCGCACGCTGGGTATCCGCGAATCCGCATATAGACTTTCTCGCCACTGATGCGAGAACGACCTCGTCGACCAGCATTTGTTTGAAATTTCGCCACGATGTCTTCGACGCGCTGACCGATACAGGCAAAGCAGATTTCACGAGACGAGTTTGTGCCAAGGTCGAAGAGAATGGCGCCGGATACGATATCGGTTCGCACCGAGAAGCCCCGCCCGGCCTCCGAATCTGGGGTGGCCCGACCGTCGAGACGGAGGATATCGACAGGCTGTTGCCTTGGATTGACTGGGCATTCTTGGAAACGACACGGGAATTCGCCTGAGGCCGCTGGCGGTTCGCAGCGAGACCGAAGCGTTGCCAACCTCCGAGCGGCCAGGTCCGGACGATGGATGCTTTTACAGCAGAATTGCTTCGATTTGCCGAACATCTCGCAGATGAGAGCAGGGTGCTGCTCGAAGGGGCGGCGACCGCGCGGGTGAATGTCGAATCCAAGGCCGATAACAGTTTCGTCACGGAGGCGGACCGCGCCATCGAGGCCAGGTTGCGCGGGCTGATCGAACGAACATATCCGCAGCATGGTATCTTGGGTGAGGAGTATGGGCCTCATAATTTGGAGGCCGAGATCGTCTGGGTGCTCGACCCGATCGACGGTACCGCCCCTTTTATTGCCGGGATACCGGTCTATGGCACCCTAATCGGCGTGAGCCGGTTCGGCAGGCCTTGGATCGGAGCGCTCGACTATCCTGCCACCGGCGACCGATGGCTGGGTGCGGCGGGCGCAAGCGCCAGCCGGAACGGGGTCGCGATCCGCACACGGCCATGCGCGGGCCTCGGCGCGGCGCTCATGACTTGCTCGAATCCTGATTTCTTTCATGACGATGAGTATGCGGCCCTCACCCAGGTGCGCAATGCCGTCCGCTATACTTTGTATGGCGCGAGTTCCTTCGCCTATGGCTTGCTCGCGAGCGGCCGGACCGATCTCGCCGTCGATTGCGGCCTGAAAGCCTATGATGTTTTCGCGCCCGCGGCGGTGATCTCCGGTGCCGGCGGCATAGTGACGGACTGGTCCGGTGCCGACATCACGCTCGGCGCACCAGTCCCCATCGTTGCGGCGGGGGACGCTGCGCTCCATGCGCAGGCGCTGGAGCTGCTTCGGGCGTCCCAAACGGCCGGCTCGTCGCGCCGGATCAAGAGATAGGGAGGGCGAAGCTCTGCTTCACCGTCTGGCTCGGAACATCCGTCTTGACGCTCTGGATCCCATTTCTTCGCGTCAGGTGGGTGGACTGGAATTTCCGGTAGCCGTCGAGGTCCGCGACGACGACACGGATCAAGGCATCGCTCTCGCCCAGCATGATGTAGCACTCCACAACTTCGGGAAGCTGCTCCATCGCCGATATGAAGAGGTCGATCGTTTCCGCGTCTTGCGTCGTGAGCCAGATGCGCGCGAAGAGCGAGAAGCGCAGCCCGATCTTGGCCGGATCGATCACGGCCACATACCGGTCGATCACACCGGCATCCTCCAGCAAACGAACGCGTCGCAGACATGGGGAGGGCGATAGGCCGACCTCCTTGGCCAGTTCCACATTCTGCAGCCTTCCATTGCGTTGGAGCGCGCGAAGGATCCGCTTGTCGATCGCATCCAAGATTAGCATAGAATGCCAATATCATGCAAAAATTATTCGATCAATGCCAAACTAACGACGATTTTCGATATATCCGCAACCAAATTTCGTCAATTGACGCGTATAACATATTTCATGAGCGCCGATCGCAGCTTTCCAAGCGGAACGATACCGGAAGTGTCCGCGCGGACTCTTCTGTCCGAATTCACGCGCGCCGCCTTGCCGGTCACAGTCGCTGGCCTATGGGCTGGTGCTGGGCGCGCAAGCGACACAAAAAGGGCTGCGTTTCCTCGAAGTCCCGCTTATGACCGGGACCAATTACGCGGGCGGGGCGGAATTTGCAGCGATCGATTTGTGGGCGTCTCCGCCACCGATCTTGATGATCGCCGCCGTCACCTTGCTATCAACAGCCGCCGAGGCGACTGCCGATATGGGCAACCGTCGCGATCGCCGTTGGCTCGGCGGGAGTGTTGCGGCTCGCCATCAGTTGAGAGAGTTGGAGACAGCCATGACCATAAAGCGATATCTCGACGATCGTGCGTTGAACGGTGTCGTGGAAGTAACCGCTGTGATTCCGGGCGACCGGCCAATCGTGCGATGCAATGAGACATGGTTTCATGCGCAGGGGGGAGGCCAGAAGGCCGATCGCGGGACGCTTGCCGCGATTCCGGTCCTCGATGTGCGGCACGCGCCCGATGGCGCTGTCGATCACATCGTCGCCGTTTCCGACGGTTTGGAGGTCGGGGGGCGATACGCCTTCGCGGTCGACGAGGAGTGGCGCGTTCTAAACTCGAAATTTCATACTGCGGCGCATCTGCTCGTCAGCGTTTGTGAATCGATGTTTCCGAGTGTGTCCGTCATAGCCGGCCATCAATGGCCGGGTGAGGCCCGGGTGGATTTTGTCGGCGAGGCGGTAGAAGAGATCATAGAGCGCTCCGACCAACTTGAGCAGGTGATCAGAGACGAGATTCGCCGCGATCTGCCGGTGACCTTTGTCGGCGATCCCTATGTCAGTCGGGCCTGCCAAATTGGGGGCTACGCGCCGATCGCGTGCAGCGGAACCCACGCTTTGTCGACGGGGGAATTGGGCCAGTTCAGAATCCGCTCGGCCAAGCTGAAGCGTGGCCAATTACGCCTCGGCTACGAGATCACGGCAGCCTAGCCTGGATAATTCATCAGGGTTGGTGGGCATAGCGTAAGCCTATGGAATCACTTAAGATTCGATTGCTAAAGCCGAACCTGCAGTTTCCGGAGCGCTATGCCCGCCGAAGTTGATCCTACTCTGCCGCTGCCGGAGCTGTCGCCGGTCTGCGGCAAGCCTGTTGTCGCCCGCTTTGACGGTGGGCGGCTGTCGTCGGACGGCGGCGTCCTGCTGTTGGCGGAGGTGGAACGCTGGCTGGGGATCGTCGACCGGCCGGCGCGCGGCATCGAGGACCCCGCGGATGCCGGAGCGGGTTGTCCATGGGGGGGCGGAGATGATTCGGTTCCGTGCCCCGGCGGTCACACCGGGGTTGATCTGAACGCCGCTCGAAGCCGCTCATGCGTCCTTGTCAGGTCACTCGTCTGATACATCGCCCTATAGGCTGCTAGGGACGGGTAACCGGCGTCGGCCTCCCTTTTCAGAATTTGAACGAAGGCGCCATCCCGAATTTGTTGCAAGATTGCGCGGCCTTTAACTTTGACGTCCTCGCCGAGCAACGTACCAAGATAATGCTGAACGCCGAGGCGGCAGGTCGGCGACCCTTGTTGCTCGATGACTTCGTACAAGCCCGCAGTCGCGGCCTCGGACATCATTTCCGCCATCTCGCCCGATGCATGCATGTCCAGCAGTGCTGCGGCTGGGTCGAAGCCGGCCTCGATCAATATCTCGAACGCGATCCGGGTCGCGTCGATCAATAGCGGCGTCAGAAACTGCTCCTGGAACAAATCCAATTCCGTTTCGCTCACATGGGATACCGGCATGACGCCGTAGCGGGTGAAACCGACGGCCTTGGCGATGGCGAGGGTGCGCGGCAAGGCCTGACCCGATACGTCTTGAATCACGTCGATGAACGCCGGGACGCCCGAGCCCGCGGTATAGTGCTGTCGTATGGGCTTGCCGAACATCTTCGGGGCGAGCAAGGCGGCATCGACATCTGGGCGAAGCTCGATCTGACCGAAGCGGATCGAAAAGCCATGGGCGAGGATCAAGAGATCACTCTGCCGCAGATGGGGCGCAATCTCCGCGCGATAGACCTCCGGATGCGCGTCATCCGGAATGAGCAGGATGACGACGGAGGCATTCTCGACGGCGTCTGCAATCGGGCGGGTGTCGAAGCCATCCCTGAGCGCGGCATCCCGATAGTCGTCAGGACGATTGCCGATGATGACCGACACACCACTATCGCGAAGGTTGGCGGCGAAAGCCTTACCTTGAATGCCATAGCCGATGATGGCAACGACCTTCTCCGCGATATGATGAAGACTGGCATCTTGCTCGAAATACATGCCCGATTTCTCCAGCGCAAAATATTACAGAGTTAGGGAGGACGTTGCTTGACGAAACATTGCGCACCGATATGTGGGAGAAAGCAAGATCATTTTTCTATTAAGGGTTGTCAAAATGGATTGAATATCGTGGACGCTTGAGGCACGCTTTCCGTGGTTGAGTTTCGTGTGTTGTCTTGCGTTCTCTCTCTTCGGTGTCCAGATCGAAGCGCTAGCGGCCGGTATCGCTTAAGTCTTGTTGGATCGGTTGCCTGACTACAATCGGGAGTGAAGTCCGGCATGAGTGATGCCATGAGAATGCAGCGCCTCGCAGATGCGCCGGCCTTTCGCCTGGTGGAACCGGGGCCGGGTTTCAGGATCCCGGTCCGGAATCGCGCTTTCTTGGCTGGGTCGAGCGACGAGGCCGTTCCGGAAGCGATACCGGATGCCGGCGGAATGATCCCGATTTTTGCTGCAGACCGGGTCGATACCGTACTGTCTTCGCTCGCGCTTTCGGCGAGGGCGACGATCGATGCGATGTTGCCCGCATGCGGCGGCGTTGTGCTGAGCGCTTTGGCCTTGGCTGACAAGGCCGATTTCGAGCGGTTCATGATCGCTCTCGGATATGACTTCACGGGATATGTCGGTGGCATCGCGGTCCGAGGGGATGGTGCGGGGGTAGTGCTCGTGGCGAGCGAGGAGGATGCGCGGATCACCTTGTCCCCCCATAACGAGATGGCCTATCTCGCGACCTATCCAAACAAGATCTTCTTCTTCTGTCAAACCGAGGCCCCGCTTGGTGGCGAGGTTCCAGTCAACGATATTCGGCAAAGCATTCGCTTCATTCCCGATTCCGTGAAAGATGATTTCAGAAAAAAGGGAATTCGATACTATAGGAACTTGCCTAAGGCGTCGTCTATTTCGGAACGGGGCTGGGTCGATACATTCCTCACGGACGATAAGGTGTCGATAGAGCGTATTATGAGGAGTTTAAATTATGATTTCGATTGGATAAAAGATGATAGGCTTATCTATTCCTATGCCCGCCCTGCTTTCATCGCACATCCAGAGACAGGGGCGGAGATATGGTTCAATCAAGTTACCGAATTGCACAGTTCCTATTGGCGATCTCATCCAAATTTTCCCGATGGTCTGACGGATCTAGACTATCCAGCTACGACAACATATGGGGACGGGTCGCCGATCGACGATGATCTGATCTCCCTCCTTCGGTCTACACTTTGGACGGCCGCGCGGGCTGTTAAGATGAAGAAAGGAGATGTCCTCGTGCTGGACAACCAAGTCTTGCAGCACGGGCGGTTTTCCTTCGAGGGGGAACGCAGACACTTCGTCAGCTTGACGCGATAGCGGATGGGGTTTGAGCCGATTCGTCACCGACGCGGGGGCTTCCAAGAATCATTGCGCGGGATAATCTGGTTGAAGATTGTGTAGCTTCATGGTATGCAATTCAAAGAAGAATAAACTTAAATCCACACCTCTTATAATCGCCTTCGGCACTTTTGAGCACCGTCGCGGTACCGACAGGGTTTGCCCATCGGAATGTAACGTTGGAATGTAACGTTGCGCCGTAGTAAGGCGCAATGTTCTGCCGTTCCGTGTACTGGAGAAAGCTTTCCGACGATGAGGCAAAGTCCACAGCGGCGCATTTCTCTTGTGGCGAAGGACGCTCGCCATATCCTTCATCCTTGGGCGGATCTCACCAGTCTCGGTCGGCAAAACTCCCTGGTCATCAGCGAAGCCGATGGCATCAGAGTTACGGACAGTCAGGGTAAGACATATCTCGACGGAATTGGCGGGATGTGGTGCATCACGGTTGGTTACCGGCATCGAGATCTGATCGCTGCGATGCGTGCCCAAGCGGAAACAATGGTATATTTCACCCCGTTTGGCAACGTTACGAGCGAACCAGCGTCTCAATTGGCGAGTCTTCTATCGGAGCTCTCGCCAGGAGATCTGAACCGTGTCCATTTCACAACCTGTGGCTCGACCGCCGTCGAATCTGCGGTCCGCATCGCTCATTATTATTTCTCATGTCGAGGGCAGCGGCAGAAGCGTCACGTCCTGGCGCAGACCAATGCGTATCACGGCAGCACCTATCTTGCTGCCTCGTTATCCGGCAAGGCAGTGGACCGTACCCATTTTCATTATGAGGGCGGATGGGTGCATCACCTTGAGAGCCCCGCCTTCGATCCCGACAACTCGACTGTGTCAGCGGCGGAGCGTCTCGATCATCTGATCGCGGGAATGGAACGGGCGATTGCGCGGATCGGGCCCGAGCAGATCGCCTGTTTTGTGGCAGAACCGATACTCGCCTCGGGCGGGGTGCTCATTCCGCCGCCAGGCTACCATCAGGCTGCGCTCGACCTCTGCCGTCAACACGACATTCTTTATATTTCGGACGAGGTCGTCTCCGCGTTTGGTCGACTGGGCCATTTTTTCGCGTCGGAGACGCGGTTCGGGATCGTTCCCGATCTGTTGGTCACAGCCAAGGGAATTACCTCGGGATATCAGCCGCTCGGGGCCGTCCTCCTTTCCGATCGCATCGCTGACGCGCTGGTCGAGGCCGCCGACCCCGCCAAGCCGGTGTTGTCGAATGGCTTCACCTATTCCGGGCATCCGGTCGCCTGCGCGACGGCAATCGCGAATATCGCTGTCATGCAGCGCGAGAAGATCTGCGAGCATGTGCGCGACGTCGGGCCCTATTTCCTCGAACGCCTACGGGGATTGCGCAATTGGTCGATCGTCGCTGCAGTCAGGGGAGATCATCTCATGGCCTGTGTCGAATGCCACGTTCCCGGTGAGACCGGTCCGACGCCGCGTAATCAAGCGCTCGCGCGCGCCGTCGACGCGTATTGCGCACGGTCCGGACTCCTGGTGCGGCCATACGAGAATCTTTGCATCCTGTCTCCGGCCTTGATCATAGTAAAGGAGGAGATTGACCAAATTGTCGCAATCCTGGACGACGCCCTCGCGCGTGCGGAACGCGATCTCTGGGCTGGGGCATTTTAGATAAAGGAGATACGTCGCCCGCTCAATTTTGGCTGATAACGTGAAGATGTGGATGAGAAATGAAATATGTCGGGTGTTTTCTTGTTTGAAACTCCTCCTTTTGGAGAGGTATTGTGACAATGTCGCCCTCTACCCTCGACTGTCGTGGCTTGACGGAGGCGCTGTCGATCCTGCGGATCAAGCAGACCATCTGTTCCGGCACCCGCGTTGAGGCGCCGCTGCTGGTCGTGTTGGGGGCGGATTGCGGATCTGAACGGGTTTCAAACGCACTCGGCAACCTGGCTGACCGCGTGCAGTACGTTATCTCCGACGCTGCCCCGACGGGCGAAGACTTAGCGGCGGTACCATCGACATGGTGGCAACGGCATGATCTCCGCTACCGAGATGGCCGTCTCCACCTCGGCGGCGTGGACCTCGCCGAACTGGCCACGCAAATCGGTACGCCATCCTACGTTTACCGGGCCGCACGGGTCAGGGAAAACATTGAACGTCTGGACGAGGCAATGTCGTCCGCCGGGATCGACCACAGACTTTATTACGCGATGAAGGCGAACAGATCGCCCGCTCTGTTGTCATATTTGCGTACTTTAAATCTGTGCGGTGTCGACGTTTGTTCTGCGGGAGAATTGCTGCACGCCGTCAGTTGCGGGTTTCCCGCCGACGCGATCTCGTTCACCGGTACGTCGCTCACACGTCACGACATCCAAGCGTTGTCCGCTTTCAAGCAAGTCCGGGTCAATTTGGACTCGCTCGCTTCCTTGAACAGTCTTGGACGGGCATGTCCGGGTCGGGCTGTCGGTCTCCGGGTCAATCCCGGCCGAGGGCTCGGCTATCACGGCGACAGTCGATTGAACTACAGCGGCGCGGCGACGACGAAATTCGGAATCTATCCTGATCATGTCGAGGAGGCGAAGGCCATTGCCGCGACATGGGACTTGCGGATCGTCCGCCTTCACGTCCACGCCGGATGCGGCTATCTCGACAACGAGTTGGGACAATTGGCGGATATCTTCGAGATCGTCGGCGAACTCGCGGCACAGTTCGCGGACCTCGAAGAAATCAATATCGGAGGTGGGTTGGGTGTTCCGCACGTCGCGGGCGACAAGGCGCTCGACCTCCGGTCCTGGGCCGCGGTTATCGCACGACACTTTGCCGGCAGCGGCCTGCGCGTTGCGGTCGAACCGGGAGACTATCTGGTGAAGGACGCCGGATTGCTGCTCACCACGGTGACGTATGTGGAGCGGCGAAGGGATGTTTTGTTCGCCGGCCTCGACGCGGGCTTCAATCTGGCGATGGAGCCAGCCTTCTATGGGCTGCCGTGCGAGCCAGTGGCGGTGGCGCCGCGATCGGACGAAGAGACCGAAATCTACACCATCGTCGGCAATATCAACGAGGCTCTCGACCGATGGGCGACCGGTCATCGGATGCCGCGGCTGCAGGAGGGCGATTACGTCGCCCTGCTGAATTGCGGCGGCTATGCCGCCTCGATGCGGTCGGATCACTGCTTGCGCGGCCAAGCCAGGGAGGTTTTTTTGATTGATTAGAACATCTTGGCGGTAGCGGCGGACGGTCGTGTCGACGCGACCGAACAGTCATAGTCGAAGCTGTAATTCGCGCTTCATGGGGATGAGTAGATGTGGGCAGAGAGCGTGCGCCCGGCGTGGCGGGAAGATCTCGACGGCGCCGCTCCAAGCTTTGCTTTCGATCCATCCGATTCCTGGACCGTCGCGTTTCAGGCCGGGTTGGCGCGTGCCGAGTTGAGCGGCCGGCGCGTTTACGAGGTCGGGATTGGCACTGGCACGAACATGGCGTTCATGCTGCAGCATTGCGCTGCCGCATTCGTGTCGGGCAGCGATCTCGATCCACGCCTGCCGGCGTTCGCGCGGCGGTTCATCGGACGCATGGCCCCAGAATTGCTGGATCGGTTTCGCCTGATCGCCGGCTCCGTCAACCTCATCGACACGCCGGCTGCGATGGCAGAGGTCTCGGCGGCAGACGTCGTCGTCGGTTGCCTTCCTCAGGTGCCCGATTGCGAAGATGAAATGTACGAAGCCTTCCATCTCGCCCAGTTGGAGCGGCCGGCCGGAAGCAGCCAGCGAGCTGCCGATCACATTGCGCATTATTATCCTTGGGCAAGGTTCAACGACTATCCATTCAACTCGGTGGGCCTTGGATTGAACGAGGCTCTGCTGCGAAGGGTTCGGCGTTGCGCCCCCCACGCACAGGTCATTCTGAATTTCGGCTGCCGGATCGGCAAAGGCGTCTTGTTGAATCTGTTCAAATCGAACGGCTATCGGCCGGAGGAACTTGCTTCGCGCATCGTCCGCCACCACGACGGCACCAGCATTTCGTTCTTCGTCGCTCTCGAGGCGGCCATGCGCGGAACGGGGTATGAGCGCGACTTTCGATGCGAATTCTATACCGATCCGAGTGGCGCGACCGTTATTCCTGCCAGTGAAGCCCAAGAGCGGTTGGATATCGATCCGACAACGCCGCTTTATCACGAAATCTGCGTTCTGCGCGGACATCCCATAAATGGATAGACGATCCGATCAGCGCCACGAGACCGGCCTGTAGCGTGGTCTTCGAAAGGGACTCCTGAATATTCGCGATAAATACGCCGGGAAAATTCTAGGGGGATGATGATGGATGCCTCGACGATGAAATCGACAAAAATGTCCGATGGGGTCGAGGCTGTCACCTTGGCACGGCCTGAAAATGCGAGTTTGCGGCTATTTCTTTTCCCGCACGCCGGCGGCAATCACGACAGCTTTCGTGACTGGGCATCCCACTTGCCGAAAGATATCGAGATCATCTCGTATTCGCTGCCGGGGCGCGGCCGGAAGCCCTACACGCGGCCCTATACCGACTGGACTTCCCTAGTGGCCGATCTGGCCGAACTGGTTGCCGGATATACGGATGGCATGGCGACGGCATTCTTCGGCCACAGCTTCGGCGCCTTGCTCGCATTCGAGGTCTGTCGCGAGATTTCCAGGACAACATTGCGGGCCCCGAATATCCTCATGTTATCGGCCCACAAGGCGCCGCATCTTTCTGAATCTGGTGATAACAGGTCTTCCCTTCCTCAAGAGCAATTTCTCGAACTGGTCCGGAACTGGGGTCTCATACCCGAGGAGTTTTTCAAGAACCAGGATTTGCTCCAATTCATACTTCCGCCTCTTCGGGCCGATTTACGCCTGGATGAAGGTTATAAATGCCAGACGGGTAATAGAACCGGCCGGCGGCTGGAAGTTCCTTGCGTGATATACGGCGGATCGGATGACAAGACAGTCGCAGCGGCAGAGCTTCAGGCGTGGCGCGAGCATTTCGATGGGCAGGCGTCGTTTCAGATCGAAATCTTCCAGGGTGGCCATTTCTACACCATCAGCGCGCAAGCCGCTCTCCTGGACAGTATCGAACGGCAATTGGATCGCGTGCGTAAGGCGGTGGAGCCCTCGATCATCGTGGCGCGCCAGAACGATAGAAGACCCTATCGGAATATCTGGGCGCGCTTCGAAGACTGCGTCGCCGTCCAGCCGGACGCGCTCGCGCTGGTCGATCATCCACGGCGATGGTCTTATCGGGAGCTCGGCGCCTGTGTGCGGGCGCTCGGGACCGAGTTGACCGCGCTCGGGATCAGCAAGGGCGATGCCGTCGGCCTGTACTTTCCACACGACGCCGAATATTGCATCAGCCTTCTGACCTGTTGTGCGATCGGGGCACCGGGCTGCCTGCTCGAGAAGAATTGGCCGCCCGTCCTGCTGGCTCAATTCCTGGAAAGCGCAGACGTCAAGCTCGTCCTCACGACGCCGGAACTTGCGGCCAGCCTGCCGGCTTCGTTCCAGGCGCCCGGTAGGCATCTCGTCCTGCACCAAGATCGATGGTCGAAGATCGACTTGGCTCATGACGGCTCGCACGCGTTCGGGGATGTCGAGCCGGATGATATCGCGCTGATCTCGATGACGAGCGGGACCTCCGGCACGCCGAAGGCCGTGCTGAACACATATCGCGGCTGTCTATACTGTTTTGATGCCCGCTATGAGCTCTATCCCTATCGGGACGGATCACAAGACGGGCTGAACGCGTTCTTTGCCTGGGAATGCCTTCGGCCGCTCCTGCAGGGAAGAACCGCCGTGGTCATTCCCGATGCCGACATTTTCGACCCTGTCCGGTTCGTGACCGCGCTTGAGGTATTCGACATCACGCGCATTGTCGTTCCCCCCGCTTTGTTCGAGAGCGTGCTCGATCATCCGGTGATCGGCCCGACGCTGGCGGACCGGCTGCGCCACATGGAGATCTGGTTCCTGATGGGCGAGGTCGTGCCGACCCGTATCGTCGAGAAGGCCGCTCGTCTGCTGCCGGGCCATGTGCGGCTTGTCAATTCGTATAGTACATGGGAAAGCCTCGATATTTCATTCGCCGACCTTCTCCCGCAGCCGCAACCCCAGACTGGGAGATCGTCTTTCGCGCCGGTCGGCCGGCTCTTGAACGACAGTGCGGCGATCCTGCTGGACGAGGACGACATTCCGGTGCCGTATGGCGCCGTCGGCGAGCTCTATGTCGCGAGCCCTGGAGTCGCCGTCGGTTATCTGAACGACGCCGCGAAAACCGCCGAGCGCTTCGTGTCCTGTCCTGCGGCGCTCGCCGATTCGGCTTTTGCCGATGCGATCTTTTACCGGACAGGCGATCGCGCGCGTTTCCTGGCGCAGGGCGAGATCGAGGTGCTCGGTCGGGCCGGCGATACGGTCAAACTGCGCGGCTTCAAAGTCTCTTTGCGGGCGATCGAGGTCGTTCTCGAGGAACAGGCGGGGGTTTCCCGCGTCGTCGTACGACCTGTCCTCGACAGCCAGACGAAGCAGCCCGAGAGCCTCGTCGCCTATATTATCGGAGATCACGGCAAACCATCGGAAACCGTGCTTGCGCGGTTGCGCCAGAAGGCGAGGCGCGACCTGGCCGAGTATGCGCGGCCGCGGCACTTCATCCCGCTCGAAGCGCTGCCTATCAGCCGAAGTGACTCGCGCAAGCTCGACCTATCGGCGCTTCCCTCGCCGCAGGACGACCTTTCCCATGAGGAAGCGACCGAGGACTCGCTCACCGCCGTGGAGCAGCGTGTTGCCGCGGTCTGGCGTGACGTCCTCGGCGTTCAAAGGATTGGACTCGACGACAATTTCTTCGACCTCGGCGGCAATTCCCTCACTGCGGCTCGATTGTCGGGGCTCATGGCGGCGCGGTTGGGCCTCTCCTTGCCGGTGGTCGAGGTGTTTCAGTTCAGCACCTTGAGGGCGATGGCCCGATATTGTTCGAGCCAGGCGGCAAACGGCGGGAAGGAGGTCCTGCGAGGCCGGCGGCTCCGCGCCCCGCAAGCCACCCCAAAACTGGCGGTGGTCGGCATGGCGGGACGTTTCCCAGGGGCGGCGAATATCGAGGCTTTCTGGGCGAACCTGGAGGGCGGGGTCGACTCCCTCAGCCATTTCTCCAAGGAGACGTTGCGCCAGAAGGGCGTGCCCGAGGCCGTTCTGGCACATCCGAAATGGGTCGCCGCCGGACAAGTATTGGCCGACGCGGACATGTTCGACGCAGGGTTCTGGGGCATCGGCCGCCGCGAGGCCGAGATCATCGACCCGCAGCATCGGGTATTCATCGAAGTCGCATGGACCGCGCTGGAGCAGGCGGGATACGCGCGGCGCGACAATCCCTACCGCGAACGCACCGGCGTATTCGCGTCTTGCGGGCTCGACGGCTATCTCATCCTCCATCTGGCGGGAGGCGGGCTGAAAGATCCATTGGATCCCGGCGGATTGTTCCTGACGGAAATCGGCAACGAAAAGGACTACATCGCGACCAGGGTAGCCTATCTGCTGGACCTCGGGGGGCCAGCGATAACGGTCACATCAGCTTGTAGCAGCGCGCTCGTCGCGGTGGCCCAGGCCGCTCAATCCATCGTTAGCGGACAATGCGACATGGCGATTGCGGGCGGCGCGTCGATCAATTTTCCCAATTTCGGATATTGCTACGAGGAGGGGTTGGTCGGCAGCGTCGATGGCTACGTGCGGCCATTCGATGCCGAGGCGAGCGGTACGCTTTTCGGCGACTCGGTCGGTGCCATCGTCTTGAAGCGTCTCGATGACGCCATCGAGGACGGCGATCACATCTGGGGCGTCCTGACCGGCTTCGGCGTCTCGAATGACGGACGCATGAAAGCGGGCTATGCCGCGCCGAGCGCGCGGGCGCAGGCGCAATGCATCTCCGACGCCATTGAAATGGCCGGAATCGGCTCCGAACAGCTCTCTTATGTGGAATGTCATGCGACCGCGACGCATGTCGGTGACGCCATCGAGCTGAGCGGGCTGCTCGACGCGTTTTCCCGCCATCGCCGGGCCGACGCTTTCGCAGCCCGAAGCTGCGCCATCGGCAGCGTAAAGGGCAATATTGGCCACGCCAACTGTGCCGCGGGGATCACCGGTTTCATCAAGACGGTGTTGTCCCTGTACAATCGGAAGCTGGTCCCAACCGTGAATTACCGGACGCTAAATCCGAAGCTGGTCGAGTTCGTCGACTGCGGCGGGTCGCCATTTGTCGTCCAGGAGACATGCGGGGCCTGGACCGTCGCGGATCCAGCGACCCAGCTTCCGCGCCGTGCTGGGGTGTCGAGTTTCGGGATCGGCGGCACCAATGCCCATGTGATTCTTGAGGAAGCGCCGGAAATCGAGCCTAGCGGCGCCGATCGGGGATATACGAGACAGCTCCATCTGGTGACGGTCTCGGCCAAGAGTGCTGACGCCCTGCAACGCAACGCGGATGAGGTGGCGCGGTTCATCGAGGCCTTGCCCGACGAGGAGATTGCGCCCGCGATTCGATGCTTGCATGTCTCGCGCGAGGCTCATCCCCTGCGCGCCGCCGCCGTTTTCGCACCGGGATCGGCCGCCGGGCTGGACGAACTACGCCGCCTCGGCAGGGCATTTCCGGGAGGGCGAGCGCCTTTGGGCCAGAGCGCCACGGTCGCCTTCTGCTTCTCGGGCCAGGGCTCGCAAGCGGCAGGCATGGCACGCGGTCTCTATCGCGGCCGGGCCGATGGCGGCCGGTTCCGGCGGCATTTCGATGAAGCTTGTGCCGAACTGGCGCGCCATCTGCCGGGTAATCCCGCCGGCTTGATCCTCGAGGCGGACGACGACTCGGTGTTGCGGCCGATCGCGACGCAATGCGGATTATTCGCCGTCGAATTCGCGATTGCTACGACATTGCTCGATCTCGGCGTGAAGCCGGTCGCTGTCGCCGGTCACAGCATCGGGGAATACGCCGCGGCGGTGGTTTCGGGTATCCACACCCTCGAAGAGGCTGCCGCATTGGTGGCCATCCGCGCTCAGGCGTCGGAGGACATGCTCCGGCTTGCCGACACGAGCCAGGGCGGCGGCGGGATGCTCAGCATCCTCGGTGACGAGGATCGGCTTCGGGACTGGCTCGACGGTCGGAAAGATCTGTGGCTGGCGGCCGAGAATGCTCCCGGCCAAGTCGTGGTGGCCGGAACGAAGAGGGCGCTGGAGCAGGCGGCCGTGGCCGTGGCCGGGGCGGGTTTCACCTGTCGTCCGGTCCCTGTCTCACATCCGTTTCACAGCGCGCTGATGTCGCCCGTGGCCGAACGGCTCGACGCCGTCGCATTCGGCTTAGACGCGCGCGTGCCGCGGATCCCGATGGCGAGCAACCTGACCGGAGCGTGGCTCGATACGACATTCCGGCCGGATCGGTATTGGGGCCAGCATGTCGTTTCCACGGTCCGGTGGCGTGACGATCTTCGCAAGCTGCTCGAGTGGGAGCCGAACATCATCCTCGAGATCGGGCCGGGTAGCGTCCTCACCACGCTTACGAAGAAATGCCTGAAGCACTGGACCGTTTCGGGGCCGCTGCCAATTGCGGCCATGCCCGACGCGAAAAATGACGATCGGGACGACGAGGCCAGTTTCTTGCGAACGATCGGCGAGCTTTGGTGCAACGGCGTTGATCTGGATTTCGTGGCTTTCCACGACGGCGAACGCGGCAGCGATGGCCGTCGTCCGACCCACCCCTTCGTTCCGACATATAGCTTCGAGCGGACCCGTTGTTGGACGAACCCCAATGCCTCGATTTACGTCTCAGAGGGGACGGCAGCTGCGCTGCCCGAGGTGGGCGGTGAGTCCGCCGACGCTGGCTCGGACTTGCTGATCCGCTTCGTCGAGAAGCCCGCTGCGCGGCTGAAGCTGTATTGCTTTCCTTACGCGGGCGGCACCTCGGGCGCCTTCCGATCTTGGGCTCGCGGTACGCCGCCTTGGCTCGACCTCGTCGCGGTAGAACCGCCCGGACGGAATGGTCGGTCCGCTTCCGCGGCCCGGCCGCAGGATCGCGACGACCCCGCCTCCTTCGATCTGGCCTTCTTGGACCGTCTGGCTGCCGGAATTCGGGAAGACGCCGGGGCGAGCCCGGTCGCGTTCTGCGGCCTCAGCTTCGGCGTCTCGATGATGATGGATTTGTTGAGCGGGCCGCTCGCCGACTGGGCCCGGGGCGGGCGGGTGCGGGCGGTCTCGGTCGCCGGCCGGGTGGCGGTCACGGGGGCAGCCCAAGCCGAAGCGTGGCCGCTGGATGCCTTGTTGATGGCGCCCGAGGAACTGCGTGCCACCCCCGAATGGGAGCGTGCCATGCTGCCCATTCTCATGGCCGACCTCCGGTTCGACGTGCGGTCGGCCGAACGGATTGTCGAAAGACGGCGGCGCCATCGCGCGCCGCTGCTCGATTGTCCCGTTCAAGTCCATTGCGGCGCGGATGATCCCACCTTCCCGCAAGCCTCGACGACGGAGTGGGCGAGGGAGACGAGCAGTCCGATCCTGGATGTGAATGTCTATCCGGGCGCGCATGATTTCTTGCTCCATCAGCGCAGCCCGATGCTTGACCGCCTCGTCGCGTTTCTAGATCGCCTCGATCCGACGAGCACTGTGGAGCGCGACCGAAGTCTTGGGCGGCTCCATCAACTCCGGTGGCTGCCGGCCAAACCCGGTGGCGATGTTGAGACGTCAACTCCCATCCCCTGGATCGATTTCGATACGGCCGGGCTTTCACCATCGGTGCGATTCTTGAAAGAGCGTCTGCGAGAGGCGGGGGCGCAAGCTGCTCTTTTGTGCGGACTGCCGTCGGCGGTGTCCCCGAGCCGGTATTGCGAGATCTTCTTCGAACTCTTGAAGGAGCTGACGCTCGGGGAGGCGCGGGGCAGATTGATCCTGATTCTGCCTGCACACGACACCGGCGGTATGCTGGCCGGCATGACGCGGTCATTGGTTCGTGAAGAGCCGGGCCTCGTGGTGCAACGCATTTTTGTGCGGGATTGGCCGACGAGTGGTCGCGACGATCATGGCCCGGAATGGCCGAGCCGATTGCTTCAGGCGTCGCGCCGTTACGCGCAGGAGATCGACCTTCTTTACGATGGCGGGCATTTCCTGGCCCAAAGACTCTTACCGATCGCCATGCCGGATCTGCCGGCCGGCACGCTCGGTCGTTCCGAGAGCAGCTACCTCGTCACGGGGGGCACTGGCGGTCTCGGCCGGGTCGTCGTCGATTGGCTGCTGCATACCCAAAACGTTGCTGCCGCGCGGATCATCGTGTCGGGACGGACCATGCCCGACGATCTACGTCCAGGGGTGCGGTTCATGAAAATGGACCTCGCCGCTCCGTTGGATGTCGACGCTGTCGGCGAGCGAACCGGCCCGCTAGCCGGCATCATTCACCTGGCCGGATGCCTGGATGACCGGGCATTCCGGAATCTCGAGGCGCGGCGTTTGGCCCGCCTGCTCGCGCCGAAGATTGCGTTGTCTCAGATCTCGGCGCTGGGCCGTGCCACCGGCGCTCGTTGGGTCGTTGCCTTTTCGTCCATGAGCGCCCTTCTCGGGGCGCCCGGTCAGGCGAACTACGCGGCTGCGAATGGCTGGATGGACGCGCACGCGATGTGGTCCGCGACCACCGCGAGGCTCAACGTCGTCTCGATAGCTTGGGGAAGCTGGGGCGAGGTGGGAATGGCATCGCACAATCCCAAGGCCCTCGACGCCGCGCGCAGCAGCGGCGAGACACCGCTCTCGTCCGCCACTGCTTTGAATTTGTTTGGTAAGGTCGTCGCGACGCTCTTGTCGGACAATGTCTTGGGGCGGAATTTCGCGATATGCGACGTCGATTGGCGCCGGGCGGAGTGGGCCGAAACGCCGTTGGTATCCGGTCTCGCCGGTCCGATTCCGGCAGTCCAAGAAGCCGATCGGTCGAACTCGTCTGGCACTCGCGCGGTGATGGACACGGGGATCGACCGGCCGGTTCATGGCGGCGATCAGATTCGCTCATTCCTCAGTAGTTACATTCATCAGTGGGACGATTCGATGTCGCTCTCTGATCATGGCTTGGATTCTCTAGATTTTACTAGAATTCGTGTCGAATTCTCCAAGGCTTTTGGCAAAGATGTGCCGCTTTCCGTATTTGCCAAGCCGGATAAGGTTCTTGGGGAGTTGTATAAAGAACTTTCCGTATACTAAAGGTGGCATGGTCTTTGTAGAAAGTGAGGTGCTATGTCTGTCATCGCTCTGGATGGTCATGCCGAGGAACGTGAGATCGGAGACGTCAATGCGGATGATCGCGTCGTCCGAGAGATTTTGGACTGGAGCGGACGCGACCAAAGCCTGAAAGCGCCGCTGATGCTGATGTCGAAGCGCGCTTATGATGTATTGTGCCGCCTACAAGGGTCCGACGCCCGGCGGTTCGAGTTTGTGTCGGCGCAGCACCAGAAAGCGGTGGCTCGGCATTTCTCCAAGGTCTTGCGCGAGATCGCCGAGGGGCGGGAGCCGAGCGGCGACGATCTGAGCATGCTGGCGAACACCATGGCTGTTGATCCGATACAATCGGCATTCCTTGCCGATGCGGACCGCGTGGCGGTGCAGGAAAGCCTGCGGGAGCGCATTCAACTCATACGCCGGCTCTGGCGACCGTTCCTCGTCTGGTGGCACGCCTATTTCCCAAATGGTACCGAGCGCGGCGACCCGAGCGTCGACCTGTGGCAATTATACATTCCGTTCGGGCAGTGGATCCTGCGCGAAAAAAGGCGGCGCCGGGCGAGCGGTCTCTTCGTGATCGGCTTCAACGGAAGCCCCGGTGCCGGGAAGACTGTGTTGGCGAACGCGCTCGCGGTCGTGCTGAACCATTTACTCGACCCTGAAACCGAAGGACAGGCGATCGCGCGAAGCGGTGACGACTGGTATTTGAGCAAGCGCGACCGTGAAGGTCTGAGAGCGCTTGGATACGACCCCGGGACACCGGGCCTCTCGAACCGGGCGCCGCCCGGAACGCATGACCGGGAATGGCTGGAGCGGAACCTGATCGAGATGGAGCTGAGTGATCAGGATTCGGTCATCCGCATGGGAAATTTCGACAAGAAGATCGACGATCAACCGGACGGGGCGGATCGCTATTACGAGGTGCGCGGTAAGGTCGGCGTCTTCCTCTTCGATTTGTGGTTCGCGGGTGCCGAGGCGGTGGTCGATCCGACGCGGCTGCCCGTCGGGCTGAAGCGCAAGGTCGCTGAGAATCTGCGTGAATGGCGGACGATCTTCGATCGATTGGACGCGCTCTGGATGTTCGAATGGCCATCCTTGGACAGGGTGCTGGAGGAGCGCGAGGCGCAGGAACATCTGGTCGAGCAGCGGCACGGCAGGCGCGGGATCAGTCGGGAAGATCTCATGGCGTTCATCCGCTACATGATTTCGCAATGCTGGGACTGGGAGACGATGCCGCCGTTCCCGCCTGAGCGGGCAATCACGTTCCGCGCGCGGCGCGACGCGCACCATCGTGTTATCGGAATCGAGCGAGGAGGCCGCGTGTCGTGAGGCAGCACCCACAATCGGCGCCGCCGAATCCCGGCGCAAAACAAACATTCGCAATGTCGGACGTGGCCCGTCAGTTTCAGGAACTCGTCCGTGAGTCGGAACAGGAAGCGCCCGTCCTTTACGACACGGTCATTATCGGCGGCGGCGCGGCCGGCGCGGGCGTCCTCAGAGATCTTGCGTCCCGCGGCAATGCGCGCGCGATTCTGGTCGATCGGGGCCCTTTCGGCGGCGAAACCTCAAGCAAATCGGGAAAAGCCATCCATCCCGGCATTCGATATCTCAGGATGGGGTTTCACCGGATACTCCTCGCGTTCAAATTTCGGAAAGATCCGAAGCTCAAGCAGAGCTTTGCCCAGAACATGTGGTCGGCCTGGCAGGATCTGCGGCTGGTCTGGTATGGAACGCGCGAGAGAAACCTGCTGATCGAGACCTGCGGCGACACGGTCGAAGCGATGCCCAATATCGTCTTCGTTTATCCCGATAGTCCGGAATCGAAATGGGCCGTTTTCTTCGGGATCTCGATTTACGGGCTCCTCACCACGATCTGGGCATGGCCCAAACCGATCGCCAGGTTCGGCCGGGTCGAGCTATTCATTGATGTTGCGGCCGTCCGCCGCAAGCTCCCGCATCTTGGGCTGAACAAGATACTCGGTGCCATTCGGTACTGGGATGGCAAGGCCAGCAACGACAAAATTCTCGTCCTCAAGGCGATTAGAGACGCCTATTTTCGCGGGACGCCAGAATATCCGCTCCGTGCCCTGAGTTATGTCGAACTCGAGCGCTACGAATGGTGCGCAGATCGAGGCGGCGGATATTTTCTCGTTACCTTGATCCGCCGATTCGAGTCTGCTGAATTGCCGGAGAGGATTGTGGTCAAAGCGAGGACGGTTACGAACGCCTCAGGTCCCTGGCTGGATCAAGTGAGAAATCGGGGGGCCGAACCGGATCGAAAAAAGACTGTCGTCTATTCGAGAGGATCGCATCTGGAGGCGACGAACCGCTTCCTGCATGAAAGCCTGTCGGCGAATCCGAGCCTCCAGGTCGGGCTCGTGCCGCTCAACCCGGAGCGTCAGCATTATCTCCGACCGTTCTTCCAAAACGGTATCTGGTACATCCAATGTACGACGACGGACAGGGCGCATACCGACCCCGATGAAATCTTGCCTCAGGAAGACGAAATCGAAGAACTCTTGCACTCCTACAACGAATTGGTCGACGATAAATGGAAAATCGCCCGATCAGATATTTTCAATGTCTTTTGCGGCGTGCGACCTCTTGCCTCCAGCGGCCCAGGAGAGATTTCAGTCAAAGATATCTCGCGAATGTTTAAAATAAATCCACATCGGTCGGGTGATGGATTGGTGTTTGATTTGATCAATGTAAAATTGACTGAATTCAGGTGGGCCGGCCGGGTCCTGGGGGATTTGATTGCAAAGGAACTCCGACAGCAGAATCGCCAGCTCGGAAAATCCACGACACATCGGTTGAAATTTCTAACCGTAGAGGATGAAGAACGGTTTGCCATAAATCGGCCCGATCATCCGCGCGGCGATTTGAACTTCATCAAAGAAAAAATCAGGCATTATGTCGATTATCAAATGGTCTGTAATTATGCGGACTATCTTTTGAATTCGGGCGGTCTTAGGGACGCTTTGGTTTTCAATGAAGCCGACCGTTGTGATCTCGACCAGGAAGTCCTCGATTTGATGTTGGAAGAGATGGGGACTCTGCTGCAGTGGTCTCACCAGCGACGGCAGAGGGAATGGCAAGAATTCGAAGCCGCCTACAGCCGAAACATGGCGCATTGCGATTTGTCCGGTCGGAGGTCGATCGCTGCGGAAAAATGTGCGCCCTGATCGGCGTCGAACAGGGATAGCGTCGCGCGAATTGCGCCAATCCTGCATGAGAGGGAGCCGTCTCCAGAGCGAAGCATGGTGATTTTTGCTCGTTTCAGGCGCAGTAATTGTCAATAAGCGTGGAAGGGGGACCCACTTTCACGTCCAAACGGGGCTCTCTCTATTCGGCCTGTTGGGGTCAAGCGCTTTCAGGCTGTTTTCACCATCGATCGGGCGATGCCGCTCGCGGATCCGCCGATCGGTGACCTGGGGCGCGTTTGGCAGCGCCTTGGCGGTCGCGATCGCACAGCCGCCGCCGCGATCCCGCGCGACGGTACTGACCTGGGGCAGGCATTCCAGCCAAGCCTGGACGGTCGCGGGTTCGCGATCCGGTAACAGCGCGATCGTCCGCGGCGCTCCAGGTCGAAGATCAGGGTTCCGTCGCGCTGGTTACGTCTGAGGTTCGGCTGCTGCCGGGCCACCAGAGGGCTTGGAAATCACTCTACGACGGCCTTGACTTCGAGGTAGTCATGAAGGCCGAATACACCGAATTCGCGGCCGTTGCCAGACTGCTTGAAGCCACCGAAGGGGGTATGCATGTCCTGTTGGCCGCCGTTGACGACCACCTGTCCCGATCGGATACGGCAGGCGACGCGTCGGGCCCGCTCCTGATCGCCTGACCATACATAGGCGCTCAACCCATAAGGTGTGTCATTGGCGATTCTGACGGCGTCTTCTTCGTCGTCGTAGGGGATTATCGAGAGTACAGGGCCGAAAATCTCCTCGCGGGCAATAGTCATATCGTTCCGGACTTTGGAGAAGACCGTGGGCTGTACATAAAAGCCCTTTTTGATTCCCGCTGGGCGCCCCAGGCCGCCGACGATCAGCTCGGCTCCCTCGGAAATGCCCTTTTCGATATAGCCCTGGATGCGACCGTACTGGATCGCCGAGACCACGGGCCCCATTTCAGTTTCCTCGGAATTGACATCACCCAGCCGCATGGATTGGGCGGTGGAACGTGCTACCCTTTCCGCCTCGGCTAAACGCTTGGCAGGCACGAGCAGTCTGCTCGGGGCGTCGCAGGACTGACCTGAATTAAGCATCAGGACGCGAACCGTGGCGTCGATGGAGGTCGCGAAATCAGCATCGTCCAGGATGATGGATGGCGACTTTCCGCCCAGCTCTTGATGCACCCGCTTGACCGTGGGAGCGCTGGCCAGCGCGATTTTGACACCCGCCCGGGTCGACCCGGTGAACGATACCATGTCGACATCGCGATGACTCGCAAGGGGGGAGCCCACATCCTCACCTGATCCGTTGACGAGATTGAAGACACCTGCCGGAACGCCAGCGTCGTCAAGGACCTGCGCCCAGACCATCGCGCTGTAGGCTGAAAATTCGGAAGGCTTCAGCACCATGGTGCAACCGGCCGCAAGTGCCGGCAAGACTTTCGCCGCCACCTGATTGATTGGCCAGTTCCAGGGTGTGATCAAGGCGCACACGCCCACCGCTTCGTAACGGAGGAAGCCGCTGGCGCGTTTTTCCTCGAACGCGAACTTCTCAAGCACTTCGATCATGGCGCTGATGTGTCCGACACCGATGCCGGCTTGATGATCCCGCGCAATGGCAACGGGAGCGCCCATCTCCCGCGTGATGGCCTGCGCGATCTCACCGAAACGCGCGTTGTAAGCTTCGAGAATGCGCTCCATTAGCGCTTGGCGTTCCGCGCCCGTGGTTTGGGAGTAAGCAGGAAATGCAGATTTGGCGGCTGCGACCGCGCGGTCGACGTCCACAGCTCCGCCCAGTAGAATCTCGCCCGACGTTTCCTCGGTTGCCGGATCAATCGTCCGGAAGGGGCGCGGCTCTATCGGCTGAACCCATTGGCCGTTCACGTAGTGCTTTGTAAAGTCCATGATCAAAGTCCTTCCATCGGCCATTTTCCAGATTTGCACGAACGCAATGCCGTCCAATTCCGGTTTGCGTTACGCATATTGAGCTGGCCCCCCTTGGCCGGACAGGTTTGACCGTTCGTTAACTCGGATGGCGCCCTGCTGGTTACTCAAGCTGCCACAGCCAGTGTGGACGGGGCGAGCCCCGTCCACACTGGGCGGCGGAAATAGACCTCATCGGGGGTCTGATAAGCCCGCCCCTGATGCGGTCGTTGGGTGTTGTAGGCGGATTCCGTCGTGTCGACTTGCTGATGGTTCTGCTGTCCTCTGCGTTGGCTGAGAACAAAACCGGAGCTTAACGACATGTCCACTTTGCCGGGACCAGCTCAGTGGGGAGGGTGTGGGCTCAGCCCTTCGCCCACTGGGTCGCGGCATCCCTGGCGAAGGCGGCATAAGAGCGTGGGGCGTGACCGAGCAGCCTGGTCAGGTGCGCGATATCGTCAGGGGTCGCCACCGCGCCATCCGCCTGATAACGGGCGAACATCAGGCGCAGGTCGAGCGCGTGCCAGGCGGGCAGCATGGTTTTCATGCGCTGCTCCATCACGACGAGATCGTCGCCGCCATACCGGATGTCGCGGCCGAGCGCTTCGCTCCAGATATTGGCGATGTCGCTGCCGGTCAGGCTGTCCGGGCCGACCAAGGCGTAGGTCTCGCGGCCAAGCGGCGTGGCGGCCCGCTCACGGCGAAGTAGCTCGATCGCGGCGGCTTCGCCGATGTCGCGGATATCGACCATCGAGACGCCCTTCGCGCCGATCGGCGCGCCATAGACGCCCGCCTTCAGAAGCACGTCCTTCTGACGAAGATCATTCTGGATGAAGTAGGCGGGGCGCAGAACCGTCGCGGGCAGGTCGAGCGCCTCGATCATGTGCTCGACCGTGTACTTGCCCGCGAAATGCGGCACGTCGGCATAGGCCTCCCCGCCGAATACCGAGAGATAGACGATGCCTTTGACGCCGGCCTCGCGGGCGACCGCCAGCGTCAGCATGGCCTGTGTCAGTTCATCGGCGACATTCGGGGCGAGCAGGAACAGCGTGCTGACGCCCTGCAGTGCCGCGCGCACCGAATCCGGGTCGGCGAGGTCACCGCGGACCGCTGTCACGCCAGCGGGAAGCCGCGCCGTCTCGGGCGAGCGCGTCAGAGCGCGGATATCGGTGCTGTGACCTTGAAGATGCGCCAGGACCTGCGCCCCGATGGTGCCCGTGCTGCCTGTAACGAGAATGGTCATGTCGAAATCTCCTCATGATTTTGCGAGCCGTATGGCTTGAGGAGCAAGATACCCGTTTCACTATTTTGCGGCAGACCCCAGTATCAAGATAGCCTGTCTCAAATACGGAACATCAGCATGGATCTTCAGGCATTGTCCGACTTCGACCTTGTCGCCGCCCATGGCGGGTTCGGCCGCGCCGCCCGCGTCTCCGGCCGCTCCAAGGCCACGCTGTCGCGGCGGGTCGCCGAACTCGAACAGAGCCTCGGCGTGCGGTTGATCGAGCGCGGGTCCCAGAGCCTGCGACTGACGGATGAAGGACGGGCGCTTCATGAGCGCACGCGCGGGCTGCTCAGTGAAATCGCGGAGGCCGGAGAGGCGGTCGTCCTTGGCGCATCGACGCCGAAAGGCAGGCTGCGGATCAGTGCGCCGGTCGTCTTCGCGCATGTGGCGCTTCCCCGGATCGCGGCGCGGTTCGCTCTGGCTTATCCGGAAGTCCAGCTCGAAATCGTTGCCGAGGACCGTAAGGTCGATCCGGTTGAAGACGGCTATGATCTGATCATCCGGATCGACCCATCGCCGGACGAGCGCCTTGTTGGCCGTCGCTTCCTCAACGATGAACGTCTGATCGTGGCGCCGCCCGGCATGTCACGCCCCATTCTCGGGGCGGACGGCGACGCCTTGGCGGTGAGGGCCGTTTTGCTCTCGGCGACACCGCCTGGGGCTCTCTGGCGGATGAGCGCAGGGGCAGAGGCTGACATCGTCCTGATGCCGGACCCGATCCTCCGCCTCTCATCCCTCCTGATGGTCCGCGATGCCGTGCTCGCGGGTGCTGGTGCGGCCTTGCTGCCAAAGCTGCTTGTTGCCGAAGAAATCGCCGCCGGCAGGCTTGCTTATTGGGGAACCCATGCCGGTCCGCCGGTGGAGATCTGGGCGCTGCAAAGTTCACGCCGACTGATCGGCGCCAAGGTGCGCGCCTTCCTGGAAGTGGTCGAGAGAGCGTTTCCGGAGAAGCGGTTCGACGCGCAACCGATATGAGTGAAAGCGGGTGTTCCGTCCAATCTGCGTGCCGATCAACAGGCAAGGGTTTGCCGCCGCCCTTGCTTCGTGCGGCGACGTCCGCCAAACCCGTGTTGGTCGCGGAGAGGGCGGGTGAGTGAACCACCAGGACGGGGCCCCGCAGATGAGGCCCCGCCCGCTTTCCTTAGGCCGCCTTGCGGCCGCGCCGCGCCTTGGCGGGCGCCGGTTCAACGGCGGTGGGTTCCGCGCGTTTGCCCAAGCCGATGGACTTGGCCAGATCGGAGCGCTGAGCGGCATAGTTGGGCGCCACCATGGGATAGTCGCTGGGCAGGCCCCACTTGGCCCGGTATTCGTCCGGGGACAGGTTGTAGGCGGTGCGCAGATGCCGCTTCAGCATCTTCAACTTCTTGCCGTCTTCCAGGCAGACGATGTGGTCGGGGGTGACGGAGCGGCGGACGCTGACGGCCGGGACCAGGGCGGCGGGCGCCTCGATTTCCGGGGCGGGCTGACCCAGCGTGGTCAGTTGCTGATAAATGGTCTTGAGCAGAGCCGGCAGGTCGGCGGGCGCCAAGGTGTTCTTGGACACATAGGCGGCGACGATGGTGGCCGTCAATTCCAGAGGGGCATCGGACATAATAGCTTCCTGTTTATGACTGTCGCGCCACGATCAGCCGACAACTTGCCAGATAAGATAGGCGCGAATAATCAGAAATCAAATAGCCGTTTTCTTTATTTTGACGCGCGTCATTTTATTTTTCTTGAGGACAAGGTGCGCACGCTGGCGCGGGTGGGAAGCGCCGGCGCTTATTGTCTGGCACTCCCGCGGTACCGCCAGTCACTGTATAGCGAGGGTGGGTTAGTGATCGAAGCGCCTAGAGTTGCCGAGGAGCGGGCTGAATAGTCTGATGTCTTCTCCGGCGGTAGGGGTGGGCAGCGCGACGGTGCCCGAGGCGGACAGCAACCTGTTCGATTCCGGGGTGGGGACCGACGCGCAGCTGATGTTTAAGCTTGGCCCTGAGGTCCCGGCCAGCGGCAGTACATAGTCAGCCACTATAATGTGGTGGTGGAAGTTTCATTTTAATATTGCGGCATAACGGGCTGTGGTCCGGTTAATTAACGCTCGTGATTCTGAGGTTTATGCTAGCTGATTATGATCGCGCCGCGTGCCTTCTTCCGACTCGGTAAATCTGATGCAAAAATCCATGGCTCGGATGCGGTCGATTGTCGCGTCTATCCGTGAATCCACATACGGATGCGATTTAGTGTGGATTGGCGTGGATATTAAACCTTTGAAGATAAAGCATTCCACTACGCCAGTATTCAGATCCGCAAAATTGCCCATAAACGTATTAATAGCAAAGCAGAATTGACTGATTTGCGATAATCGTTGTTCGATGTGACCGATTGCTGCGCCCGGAACGTAATATTGTTGCGGGCGAGAAGCGTATCGTGTCACTTCGTCGGGCTCTTCCGTGCCGTTGCCATCCCTTCATCGTCGCTCCCAAGTCGAGCCTGTGCTGCAATCGGAGGCGGCGGAGTGTGGCTTGGCGTGCCTGGCCATGGTGGCGGTGTATCACGGCCACCGGGTGACGCTGTCGGAGCTGCGGCGGCGGCATGCGGTGTCGTTGAAGGGCACGACGCTCAAGACCCTGATCGCCATCGCCGATGCCCTGGGCTTCACCAGCCGGCCCTTGCGGTTGGAGCTGGACGATCTGCCCAAGCTGAAGCGCCCCTGCGTGCTGCATTGGGACCTGGCGCACTATGTGGTGCTGAGCCGGGTGACGACGCGTTGGGTGGAGGTGCACGATCCCGCCAGCGGCCTGCGCCGTCTGACGCAGGCCGAGGTGTCCAAGCATTTCACCGGCGTGGCGCTAGAGCTGACCCCAGCGGCCAGCTTCCAGAAGCGGGAGGTGGTGGAGCGGGTGCGCCTGGCCGACCTGTGGTCCAAGGCGGCGGGCTTCATCCCCAGCCTGGTGCAGATCCTGGCGCTGTCGGCCCTGCTGGAACTGTTCGGCCTGGTCTCGCCTCTGGTCAACCAGATGATCGTGGACGACGCCATCGCCAAAGGCGATCTGGACCTGTTGAACGTCATCGTCATCGGCGCCGCGCTGCTGCTGCTGATCCAGGCGGGCACGACGCTGCTGCGTGGCTATGTGCAGATGCACTTCGGCACGCTGCTGACCTTCCAGATGCGGGGCAACCTGCTGCGCCACGCCCTGCGCCTGCCGGTGCCGTGGTTCGAGAAGCGGCGCCTGGGCGACATCCTCTCCCGCTTCAGCTCTTTGCAGCCCGTGCAGGACTTGCTGGCCGGCGGCATCATCTCCGTGGCGCTGGACGGGGTGATGGCCCTGATCACCCTGGTGGTGATGGTGCTCTACGCGCCGGTGCTGACCGGCATCGTCATCGCCTCGCTGGCGCTGCTGATCGGGGTGCGGCTGGGCACCTTCCCCTGGCTGAGGCGCCTGGCCAACGAGGGCATCCAGTACCAGGCCAAGGTGGACGGCGTGTTCCTGGAGACCGTCCGGGGCGCTCGGGCGTTCAAGCTATTCGGGCGGGAGCGGGAGCGCCACGCCGTGTGGCAGAACGCCTACGCCGATAGCGTGAACAACGGCGTGCGGGTGCAGAAGGTGGGACTGAACGGCGGCGCCGGCCTATCCATCCTGTCGGGGGCGGAGACGCTGCTGGTGTTCTACCTGGGCGCCAAGGCGGTCATCGCCGGGGAGATGACCCTGGGTATGCTGATGGCCTTCCAGTCCTACCGGGGCCAGTTCTCCAATGCAGCCCTGTCGCTGGTGAACCAGTTCTTCAAGTTCCGCATGCTGGGACTGCACCTGGAACGCCTGGCTGATGCCGTGCATCAGGACCCGGAAGCGGGTCTGGATGCCGAGGTGCGGGAGGAGCGGCCGCTGGCGGGCGCCCTGGCCCTGCGCAACCTCAGCTTCCGTTACGCCGAGCATGAGCCCTGGGTGCTGAAGGATGTGGCCCTGTCCATAGAACCGGGGCAGTTCGTGGCCTTCGTCGGCCCCTCGGGCGGGGGCAAGTCCACCCTGCTGAAGCTGCTGATGGGCCTGTACCCGCCCAACGAGGGGGAGGTGCTGGTCGACGGCCTGCCGCTCAACGCCTTCGGCCTGCGCGCCTACCGTGAGCGCATCGGCGTGGTCATGCAGGACGACCAGCTGTTCGCCGGCACCATCGCCGACAACATCGCCTTCTTCGATCCCGACCTGGATCTGGAGCGGGTGGAGGAGGTGGCCAAGCTGGCGGCCATCCATGATGAGATCGTGCGCATGCCCATGGGCTACATGACCCTGGTGGGCGATCTGGGATCCACCCTGTCGGGTGGCCAGCAACAGCGGGTGCTGCTGGCCCGTGCCCTCTACCGGCGGCCCAGCATCCTGTTCCTTGACGAGGGCGCGGCCAATCTGGACATGCTGGCGGAGCGCCGCATCATGCAGGCTTTCGCCAATCTCGCCATCACCCGGGTGGTGGTGGCGCACCGGCCCACGGCCATCGAGGGTGCTGACCGGCTGTTCGCGGTGGAGGGCGGGCAGGTGCGGGAATTGGTGCGGGAGGTGGCGAGCCAGCCGCCGCACCTGGTTCCGTCCCCGGTCGGGACGCTGGAGGCCGTGCCATGACCGCCGGCCTGTTCCGCCCCGAGGTGGTCGAGAATGGCCGCCGTCGCCTGTGGGGCGAGGTCATCATCGTCCAGCCGGTGAGTCACGGGGTGATGACGGCGGTGCTGAGCCTGTTCACCGTGGCGGCGGCGACATACCTGGTGACCGGCACCTACGCCAAGACGGAGACGGTGCAGGGCTATGTCGCGCCCACCGGTGGCCTGGCGCAGGTCTACGCCAGCAAGGGCGGCATCGTGACGGCGGTGCTGGCGCACGAGGGCGATGTGGTGGCCCAGGGCCAGCCGCTGGTGGCGCTGTCGCTGGAGACGGCTGGGGCGGACGGCCCAGTGGGGGAGAAGCTGCGGCTGGAAACCCAGACCCGCATCCGCGAGACCGACGCGCAGATCGGGGCGGCGGAGGCGCGCTACGCCGAGGAGGGCCGGCGCCTGGCCGCGCGGCTCAAGGGCATCGCGGAGGAGCTGTCCAGCCTGGACCAGCGCCTGGTGTCGGAGCGGGACCTGCAGGTGCTGCAACGGGACGACGTGACCCGCTATGCCGAGCTGGAGGCCAAGGGCAACGGCACGCGGCTGGAACTGTCGCGGCGCAAGCAACAGGTGCTGGCGCAGGAAGGATCGATCCAGGAGTTGGAGCGGCAGCGGGAGGCGCGCCAGGGCGACCTACGCGACACACAATCGCAACTGGCCACCCTGCCGGCGGAGCGGGCGGACAAGCTGGCCCAGTTGCGCAGTGCCCGCAGCGAGCTGGAGCAGTCGCTGGCGCAACTGGAGGTGAACCGGGGCTACGTCATGGCGGCGCCGGTGGCGGGGCGGGTTGCGGCCATGCAGGCGCAGCCCGGGCAGACGGCCACGGCGCAATCGCCGCTGGCGGCCCTGGTGCCGGCGGGCAGCGACCTGGAGGCCAACCTGCTGGTGCCGTCGCGGGCGGCCGGCCTGATCCAGCCGGGGCAGGAGGTGCGCCTGCGGGTGGACGCCTTCCCCTACCAGCGCTTCGGCGCGGTGCGGGGCCGGGTGGTGCAGGTCAGCCACGCGACATACCGCGAGGGCGAACTGCTGGCGCCCATCCCCTACAAGGACCCGGTGTACCGGGTGACCGTGAGCCTGGAGCGCACCAGCGTCACCGCCTATGGCGAGGACCGGCCGCTGACCTCCGGCATGACCTTGACCGGCGACGTCGTCACCGACCGCCGGCACTTCATCGACTGGGTGCTCGACCCGTTGCGAGCTATTCACCGATAGATAGATTTTAACAATGAAGGGGGGCGTTTTCATAACTGAAAATGGGCGTTATGAAATATCACAACATCGAAGTTGAATGATATGATCAGAACCTTAGATGTGCAAGAAGTCGACATGGTTTCTGCCGGTAGTGGTGCTGGCGCTGCGAAGAACACGCTAAGCGGAGCGGCGGCTGCGGCCGGTATGCTATTGTCTATCGCGACCGGAAATATTCCAGGATTTTTTATCGCTGGCGCTGGCGTCTTGGCATCATATGCTGGCGCTATAGATGAAGACCACTCACATTCTTTTACCCCGGCTCCGGAATTTAGCCCTGGCTATGTTGATGGAGCTTGATACGCGCTAAGCAGGAGCACTGCCCGCGTACGCGGGCAGTGCCACTTGAAGTTTTAAAAATTCGACAGGAGGTATCATGTCCCGGTCCATGTCTATCTCGTTCAACGTTCTGGCCATTTCCGCAATTTTTCTGTCGATAGCGACTACGGTGTCGCAAATTTATTATAGAAAAGGATTTTTAATTATTGCTTCTGATTTTTTGGCATTTTTGTTCGTTTCTTTATTTTACGTTGTTTATAGAAATAAACTTTCCGAAAAAAATATAAAATATATTTGCTGTATATATGCGATTTTTTGCGCCGGTTATGCGCTGTATATTTTTAATTTATTATAAGAAATTTATCTCGCATTAAATAATGTTGCAGAACCATGATTTATATTTAAGGGACGGCGCTGTTGGTGCCTCTTTGGTGCCACCGCCGAGAAGAGTCTATCGAGCGCTGCCGCTTCCGTCATTGAACTTAGGCGGAATCGGGTCGGGGCTGGTTGATATATTCGGCGACGGTGGCAGCTACAGGGGCGGTAATTTCTATGAATCGATGGGTCTAGCGAACGAAGATTAAAGATATATTTGATTGTCTGGTTATCTGACCGGCCCGTCAAATATGCCAGCGTAAAGGATCAGAATGTTTACAATTTCAAACGGTGCAAAATCAGGAATGATCTACTTTTTTCCGAGGGCGCTATTTTACGGCGTCATATCAAAGTATATAGATGTTAGTTTCATCGTTGCTGGTGAGCGTCTTTCTGTAGATGTGTGTAAAAATCTCATATTAATTAATTGCATTCCATTTGTTATATTTGGAATAATAATGAAATATGACGATAGCGTCTATTTAATATTCATGGCATCTTTTGCAACAGCAGTTTGTTTTGCTTCAATGTTATATAGATTAAAATATTATGACGGCTTATATCTGACCGTAAATAAAGGCGGCGATTTAAAAGTTAATAGATCTCATGGCTGGTATCTGGCAGATTTCATTTTTTTTGCAACTCTATACAGTCGATGGTGCGGTTTTTCAGTTATAAAACAAGCGGGTATGTGGGGTTGACTCTAAGAATTATTGACTATTGGTTCTTTATGGTTGTTTTCGCAAATCTAACAACATTTATGATGTTGGATTTTCTATACAAAAATAAAAATGTTTATTGAATAAAAGGCGCATATTTATTGACTTTATGTTCATGTTATTCAAATGCCTTATCGGCAAATATAAAAATTATAGTAGCAGCGTATGTTTTAAATAATTTTTTTTGCTCTAATGACACGCCTGCTTTTGGGAGCGGTTTGTGGATTGCGTATGGCTCCAGAAAGGAATTTTCCCGAATGATTTGCGCTCCTCGGTCGCTTGATGGCGGCCTTTTCTCGGTTGGCTTCAAATCCCATCGCGCCTTTTCGCGCGCCCTTCTGGCCGCCACGGTCCTCGTTCCCTGCTGGTCGGCGGCCCAGGGTGCGGACCTGCCCATCGAGACGGTCCTCTCCACCGAGGACATCGTGGTGCAGAAGGATGGCACCTTCGTCGCCACCGATCATTTCGAGATCCTGGCCAAGACGGACGCCGCCGCCCACGCCATCGGCCAATTCCCGCTGTCTTACAGCGAGGCGATGGAGGCCTTGGACATTGATGAGGCGTACACCCTGAAGCCGGATGGCCGTAAGCTGCCCATAGACGTGACGGCCATCCAGGCGCAACTGCCCCACGGGTCGCCCAACATCCCGATGTACAACGACCAGCGGCAGAAGGTCCTGATCTTCCCCGATCTGGCAGGCGGCGACACCATCGTCGCCACGGTGCGCCGGCAGTTGAAGAAGCCCTTCTTTCCTGGGGAGGTCCTGCACGGCTCCTTCTTCAGCACCACGGTGACCATCCGGGACGCCCATGGCAGCCTGTCGCTGCCCAAGGGCATGCCCTTGTACCTGGATGCCGAGGGCATGACCCTCAGCCAGGAGGAACAGGGCGACCGCGTCCTGTACCGCTGGCGCCATGCCAACCTGACGCCCCTGGCCGAGGACATCGCCCTGCTGGCGCCGACGGACCGCAATCCCCGGTACTTCGCCACCACCTTCAAGGATTACGACAGCTTCGCCGCCGCCTACGCCAAGCTGTCCGCCCCGGCGGAGGAGGTGACGCCCAAAATCCAGGAACAGGCGGACAGCATCACCGCCGGCGTCACCGACCGGCGCCAGCAGGCGGAGCTGATTTATGCCTGGGTGGCCAGCCACATCCGGTATGTCGGCCTGGAACTGGGCCAGGGCAGCGTCATTCCCCATGCCGCCGACGCCGTGCTGACCAACGGCTACGGCGACTGCAAGGACCACGCCGTCCTGTTCGGGGCCTTGCTGAAGGCCAAGGGGATCGCCAGTGAGGTGGTGCTGATCAACGGCAGCAAGGGCTACACCCTGCCCAAGCATCCGTCGCTGCTGCCGCTCAACCACGCCATCACCTGGCTGCCCGAGTTCAAGCTGTACGTCGACACCACCGCTGGCGTGGCCCCGTTCGGCGTCCTGCCCTTCCCGGAATATGGCAAGCCGGTGGTGCATGCCACCACCGCCGGCCACGCCCTGCGCCAGGTGCCGGTGCTGGCCGCCGGCAGCGGCACCCAGGTTTCCACCACCGCGAAACTTGGGGTCGACGGCGCCCTATCCGGCGAAACGGTCACCACGGCCACAGGTCCCTTCTCCGTCATCCTGCGCCAGATGGCGCAAGGGATACAGGCCCAGGGGTCAGAACAGGCGGCGACCGCCCAGTTGCAGGCGCTGGGAACACCCGGCACGGGCGGTTTCACCATGGCCAGCGCGCCAACGGATCCGGGGCCCAACTACAGCGTCACCGGCCGGTTCGCCGCCGACCCCATGCCAGAGCGGCTTTCCGGCGCGGGGTTCGCCATGCCGGGCGGATTGCGCCTGTTCAATCCCGTCGGGAATTTCCTTATGGGGCTGCTGGCCCTTCCCCGGATGAAGGATACGGAGCCGACGCCCTGCTATACCGGGCGCACGGCCGAGGATCTGTCGCTGGAACTTCCCCAGGGTTACCACCTGGCCAGCCTTCCCAAGGACGCGACCATCACCACCGACACCCTGACCTATGCCAGCCACTGGTCCCAGGATGGCCAGGTGGTCCGCCTTCATCGTGATTTCGAGGCGCATATCGACCAGGCGCTGTGCACGGGCGATGTCCGGAAGGCCGCCGCCAAGGCGCTGCTGGCCATCGCGGCGGATCACAGGGCGACCCTGTCCTTGACGGCGGATCACGCGGCCACGCAGTGATCCTGGGCGTGCTGGTTCAAGCGGTGAGCCAGGCACGTGCGCCGGCGAGGCCGCGGAAGTCATCCAGGGCGCGGACCTCGGCGATGGGCAGGACCGCCGCCGCCATGTCCGCCAGGGCGCGGCCGGGCCCCAATTCCAGGATCCGGGTCACCCCACGCTCACCCAGGGCTTCCAGCAGCTCCGCCCAGTCTATGGTCTCCGCCACCTGCCCGGCCAACCCGGCCAGGGCTTGTTGGGGACGGCTTACCAGGGTGGCGCCGCTGGCGGTCATGAGGCGAAGGGTGGGGCGCTGGGTGGGGATCGCCGCGAGGGCGGCGGCGAAGGGCGCCACCGCGCCGGCCAGGCGCGGCGTGTGCGAGGCGACGTGCACGGCCATCGGCGCGGCGCGCGCGGCACCTTCCCGCAGGGCCGCCGCGCACAACGCCTCCGCCGCCGACCGGGGGCCGCCGACAATGAACAGCCGGTCGGGGTTGACGATGGCGATGGCGCAGCCGAAACGTTCGGCCAGCCGCTCCACCGTTCCGCGGGGCAAGCCGCGCACGTAGGCCAGCTGGTCATCCGGTCCGCCCGCGACATCCATGCTTCTGGCCCGGTGATCGACCAGCCTCAGGGTTTCCGCCGGTGGCCATACACCGGCGATGCCCCAGGCCGCCATCTCGCCGACGCTATAGCCCGCCACAATGGTGTCCGCCGGCACGCCGTTCGGGAACAAGGCGGCGGCGGCGGCCAGGGCGCGGGTCACACAGAGGATCTGCCCCTCGCGGTTGGCGTGCAGCGTGGCGATGGGGGCCGTCCGGCAGAAATTCGCCGGGTGGTCGCCGAGGATGGCGGCGGCGGCGGCGAAGGCCGGCACCGCCGCCGGCGCGTCCGCCAGCAGGCTGAAGCTGTCGCGATCCTGCCGGCCCTGGCCGGAACAAAGCAGCGCGAGGCTCACGTTTCCAGCGCCTCCGTGAAAAGCGCCATGGCGAGCAGGTCAGCGCATCCCCCGGGGCTGAGGTTCCGGGCCACGAACGCCTCATGCACGGACTTGGCGTCCCATCGCCACTGCCGGCGTCCAACCCCGCCGTCCCGCAGGAAGCGACTTGCCTCCCCCCGGGCGAACTCCAGCCCCCCGATCCCGCCGCGGTACAGCAGGTTGCTGTCGTCCACGGCGGCGATCAGGGCCATGCAGGCTTGCACGCGGGCTGCTTCCTCGTCGCCCGCCGCCAGGCGGCGTCCATCGGCCAGGGCCGGCCGGGCGACATCATAGACGGATGGCATGCCGGCGGCCGCCTCCTCGCGGGCGCCGCCCACGCGGTAGCGCCGGGCGACGACGCCACCATGGCTGTCGGACTCCTGCGGCTTGGCGGTTATTTCCCCGCCCCAGCGCGTGGCGATCAGGCGGCCCAGGGGCTGCCGCCAGGCGCAGGCCATGGCCAGCCCGGCCGCCGCCGCCAGCAGGCCCAGCCCGAAGATCGCGCCGCGGTGGGTGTTCACACCCCCGGTGGCGCGACGCATCGCCCCCTCCGCCTCCTGCCCGATCAGCCGTAGCCGGTCCATGCCCGCGTCGGCCGCCCCGGCTTCCGCCAAGGCGACGAAGAATGGTTCCAGCGTGTGGGCGCTGAGGCGCAACAGGGCGGCGTCCATGTCCTGGTGGGCACCACTGTCGATATGGCTGACCAAGCCGGGTTTCGGCCAGGTTTCCACTTCCAGGATCAAGGCCCGGGTCGCCTGGTGGCCGATCCACCGGGCGGAGGTCCGATCGTCGGCCTGGAGGAAAGGGGAGGGGGCGGGCTGTGCCAGCGTTCCATGCGGCGGGGTCATGGGAACAGGTCCTCCCGGGGGACCAGGACAGGGCCGGCCAGGGTTTTGACCAGTAGCTGCGGGGCGTCCGACAGCCACTCCCGCCACTGCACCGCGGCCCCCGCCGGGGACACCAATTCCGCGTCCAGGCGCATCGGCGCCTGGGCGGCGATCTCTCCCAGCATCCCTGTCTTCCGGATCGCGTCCGTGCGGGAGGAGCAGGGGATCAGCAGATCCAGGTCCGACGTGGGGGTCAGATAGGACAGCCCGGTCAGGTGCTGCCAGGCAAGGCTGCCGAAGCACCGGCAGGACGGCTCCGCCTCCAGCAGGGCGTCGATCGCCGGCTGCCAGGGGGCGGGCGCTACGGGCCGGGCGTCGCGCACCAGCGGCGGTGGCGTCACCCGTGTCACGGCGCCAGCCGGGCAGGACAGGCTCAGCCGCTTGCGCCCCATGCCGGGCGGCAGGGGCAGGCCCAAGGGCACGGATCCCTCCGGGTCGGCGCAGAGGCGTTGGCGGAAGATGACCGGCCGCCCCAAATCCGCCCAGTCGAACACGTCCTCCACCAGGCCCGTCACCTGGCTGCGCCAGGCATCGGGCGACAGGTGGGCGAGGTCGTGGCGCCGTGGCGCGGCAAGGTCAACCATGGGCCAGCGCCAGTCGTTCCACCTCCTGCGCGATTGTGGCGGCCTTCAGCCGGCCGCCCCGCTCCCGGCCCAGCTCCGCCCGCCCATCGGCGGTGGCGGGGGTGGCCAGCAACGCCTTGAGCTGATCGCTCAGCGGCCGCGCCGGATCCCAGATCTCGGCGATCGCGCCGGTGGCGAACAGATTGTCCAGGCCCGGCGCGAAGACCGGCGTGGTCCCCGCCTTCTCCGTCAACACCTCCACCGACAGTTTGGTCACCCGCGCCATCGACGGCAGGTCCATGACCTCTGGCCAGGCGCCGGGCAAGGCGACCAATGAGCCGCAGGCCAGGGCGGTGGCGATGAAGGCGCCAGCGGCGCTGCCACCATACAGCAGCCCGATCGTGCGGTGTCCCGCCCGCTCCGCCTGCCATAACGCTTTCGCCAAATGGGCCAACGTTTCGCTGAGGCCCATCAATTCGTCGCGGCGGCTCATCCTCTGGCTGCCGGAATCGACCAGGAACAGCAGGGGTGCCGGGTCCGGCCGCTCCGCGATGGCGAGGATGCGCCCGGCGAGCGCCAGGGCCTCGTCGACACCGGGATAGGTCTTGCCGGTGATGCCGACGATGTCGACCACGGTTTGCGGGTCAAGTCGCCCGGTGCCGGAGAGTAGGCCGCCCGCTTCCCCGACCTGATGGCCAGCCGGGAAAAGCGAGGAGAGGATGTCAGCGGGCCGCATCGGCGCTCTCCCGTTGGGTGTTCGCGAGGGTCAGGAAGGCGCTGGTGTCCAGGTCCGGCAGGGCGGCGGGATGGGGAAGGCCCAGCCGGGCCCAAACTTCCGTGCCGTCGGTGGCGTCGCCGAAGCGCGCCAGGCGGCGCTCCAGCCGCCCCTGCTCTGATGCGAGCGCCGCAGGGTCCAAGAGGGCAGGGCGTTCCAGCGCCGCGACGGCCCCGGCCCGGAAGGCGGCGACATCGTCGCCGACGAAGAGATCGACGCCGCCTATCAGATAGCGGTGCTTGCCCCCCATGGTGCGCCAGACCAGCGCCCGGTCCCGGGAGTCGAACTCCTCCACGCCCTTGTTGGTCTCGATGACTTCCGGTCCGGAGACGGAGAGCCGCCCCTGCTCGGAGATGACCAGCGCCGAACAGCAGCCGGCGATCAGGCTGCCGCCGCCGTAGCAACCGGCGCGGCCACCCAGCAGCCCGACCATGCGCACCCCTTCGGCGCGGGCGTCCAGGGTGGCGCGGATGATCTCGGAAATGGCCAGTTCGCCGGCGTTGGCTTCCTGCAGGCGCACCCCACCGGTGTCGAACAGGATGACCACGTCGCGCTTCAGCTGGCGGGCGGCGTGCAGCAGGCCCGTCAGTTTGGCGCCGTGCACCTCACCGATGGCCCCACCCATGAACCGCCCTTCCTGGGCCGCCACCAGAACGGGCTTCCCCGCCAGCGCGCCGGCGCCGACGATGATGCCGTCATCAAACTGGCGCGGAAGATTGAACAGGGCGAGGTGCGGGCTCAGTTCCCGCCGCTCCGGCCCGAGGAATTCGGTGAAGCTGCCGGCGTCGAGCAGATGGGCCAGGCGGCCCCGGGCCGATTCCTCGTACCAGCTTCGGGGCAGGGGGGTGGGGCTGGTCATTCCGGTTTCTCCATCAGGCGCACGCCCTGGGCCAGGCGCAACGCTACCGTGTCCGGCCGGGCGCCGCCGTCATTCACGGTGATGCGCAGGCCGCCCGCGGCGGAGCGCGCGGCGAAGTCGGCCGTCACCGCCTGCCACAGGTCGGCGAAGCCGTGGGCCGGGGTGGCGATGTCGATGACGCAGCGGTCGGGCGCCTCCCCCCGCTCAAGCAACACCTCAAGATTGCCGGAGGCGACGACACCCACCAGGGCCACGGCGCGGGTTCCCCCGGCGGGCGTCGTCGTGCTGAGTTCGTAGCGCAGGTTTTCCATGGGGATGGGGCCTTACCAATTGCGGAAGCGGCTGGGCGGCCGGTAGAGCCCGCCCGAGGCGATCATCAGGTCCTTGATGGAACGCGCCACCAGCAGGCTGCGGTCGGCGTCCAGGGGGTCGATGCCCAAATCTTCGGGCCGCTGGATGACTTTGCGCTCGCGCAGGCGTTCCACCATCTTGCGGTCACGGGCGCGGCCGACCTCGGTATAGCCGGCGACCCCCCGGATGGCCTGCTCCCGCTCGTCCTTGTCGCGGCACAGCAGCAGGTTGGCCACCCCCTCTTCCGTGACGATGTGGGTGACGTCGTCGCCGTAGACCATGACCGGCGCCAGGTCGAGGTCCAGCTTGTCGGCGAGGTCCAGGGCGGACAGCCGCTCCACGAACATCGGCGCATTGCCGTCGCCGAAGGTCTCGCCGATCTGGATGACCAGTTTGCGCCCCCGGCGCAGGGCCGGGGCCCCGGTCGGGTCCGCCTCCTGGCCGGCGCGCAGCCAGGGGGCGCTGGGATGGCGACGCCCCCGGGCGTCCGATCCCATGTTGGGCGCCCCCCCGAAACCGGCGACCCGGCTGCCGGTGATCGTGGAACTGTTGCCAGCCAGGTCGATCTGCAGCGTGGAACCGATGAACATGTCGCATGCGTAGAGGCCGGCGGTTTGGCAGAACGCCCGGTTGGAGCGCAGCGAACCATCAGGGCCGGTGAAGAAGATGTCCGGCCGGGCCCGCATGTAGTCCTCCATCCCCACTTCGGAGCCGAAGCAATGGATCTGTTCCACCCAGCCGCTTTCGATGGCGGGAATCAAGGTCGGGTGGGGGTTGAGCGCCCAGTGGGTGCAGACCTTGCCCTTCAGCCCCAGCCGTTCGCCGTAGGTCGGCAGCAGCAATTCGATGGCGGCGGTGTTGAAGCCGATGCCATGGTTCAGCCGACGCACGCCGTAGGGGGCGTACAGCCCCTTGATGGCCAGCATTGCCGTCAGGATCTGGGTTTCCGTGATGGCCGCCGGGTCGCGGGTGAACAGCGGCTCCACATAGAAGGGGCGCTGGGCGTTCACCACGAAATGGACCTGGTCGGCCGGTATGTCGACACGCGGGACCTGGTCGACGATCTCACCCACCTGGGCGATGACCAGCCCTTTGCCGAAGCTGGTCGCCTCCACGACGGTGGGCGTGTCCTCCGTGTTGGGGCCGGTGTAGAGATTGCCGGCCCGATCGGCGCTGACCGCGGCGATCAGCGCCACCTGGGGCGTCAGGTCGATGAAATAGCGGGCGAACAGCTCAAGGTAGGTGTGGACGGCGCCCAGCTCGATCCGGCCGCCGAACATCATGCGCGCGATCCGGGCGGATTGCGGGCCGGAATAGGAAAAGTCCAGCCGCCGCGCTATGCCGGTTTCGAAGATGTCGAGATGCTCCGGCAGGACGACGCCCGACTGCACCATGTGCAGGTCGTGGACCTTGGCCGGATCCACCTTGGCCAGGGCCTTGGCCAGCACGTCCGCCTGCTTTTGATTGTCACCTTCCAGGCAGACCCGATCGCCGGGGCGCAGAACCGCTTCCAGGAACGCCACGAGGTCCTGGGCCGCGACGACCTTGCCCGAGGCCAGGCGGCGGCCCGCTTCCAGCCGCGCCTGCCTGTCCCGGCCCTTCATGTTCCAATCCCGCATGATCGACCTTCGTATGCGCAAGGGTGTATTTTCCCGACCATTGTATCCGCAATTGCGGGAAATTCAATATCGTGTATTCTCACGGCGATGGACCTAGAGAGTCTGCATGCACGGGAGGGGAATAATGGCGACTTTGCGTTTTGATGGACCAACAGGCCGGGGAGGCCGGATATGACCATCTCCGGTGTGGCGCTGCTCGCCATCTGCACCCTTTTGGGCAGTTTCCTCGGTGATCTGCTGGGGTCGGCCCTCGGGGTGAAGGCCAATGTCGGTGGTGTCGGCATCGCCATGTTGCTGCTGATCGCCGCGCGCCTCTGGCTCACCCGCCGCGGCCTGATGACCGCCGGCGTCAAGTTTGGTGTCGAGTTCTGGGGCGCCCTCTACATTCCGATCGTGGTGGCCATGGCCGCCCAGCAGAACGTCCTGGTCGCCGCGCGCAGCGGTCCCCTGGTGCTCATCGCCGGCATTTCCGCCGTCCTGATCTGCTTCGCCACCGTCGCCTTGATCAGCCGGATCGGCAAGAAGGGCGAGACCATGGATGAGATCGAGGCCAAGGCCAGGGCGCAGGCATCGCCCCCCGGCGAGCCGGTGGTTTGAGGGGGATGGTCATGGAAATCCTGAAGCACGCCCTGTCCGCCAACGCCTTGGTGACCGCGTTCGCCATCGTCGGCCTGGTGATGTGGTTGTCGAACGCCATATCGAAACGCCTCCTGTTCGGCCGGGTCCACGGTTCGGCGATCGCCATCGTCATCGGGCTCGCCGCCGCCTTCGCCGCCGGCCTATGGACGGGTGGGGACAAGGGGGTCGTGGATATCCCGGTCCTCGCCGGGATCGGCCTCATGGGGGGGGCGATGCTGCGCGACTTCGCGATCGTGGCCACGGCTTTCGAGGTGGACGTCATCCAGGCGCGCAAGGCAGGCGCCATCGGCGCCTGCGCCCTGGCCCTGGGAACGATCCTTCCCTTCATCGTCGGGTCCCTGGTGGCGGTCGCCTTCGGCTATACCGACGCCGTGTCCATCACGACCATCGGTGCCGGCGCCGTCACCTACATCGTCGGTCCGGTGACCGGTGCCGCCCTGGGCGCCAGTTCGGCCGTGATGGCGCTGTCCATCGCGACCGGTGTCTTCAAGGCGGTGTTGGTCATGATCGGCACGCCCATCGTCGCGAAGGCGATTGGCCTGGACAACCCACGCAGCGCGATGGTCTTTGGTGGCCTGATGGGGACGGTCAGTGGCGTTTCCGGCGGGCTGGCGGCGACCGATCGGCGGCTGGTGCCTTACGGCGCCTTGACGGCCACCTTTCATACCGGACTTGGTTGCCTGGTCGCCCCGTCCATCCTCTATCTTATCGTGCGGGGAATTGTGGGGGGCTGAGGATCATGAGCGCGATCGTTGACCTGACGGAAGGCATGCCCGAGGAACGGGCGCTGCTCTCGGACCGGATCCGCGACGCGCTGACCGATGAAATCGCCCGTGGTGACCTGCCCGCGGGCATGCAACTCGACGAACAGGATCTGGCCGATCGGTTTGGCGCCTCGCGGACCCCGGTGCGCGAGGCGTTGCGCCAGCTCGCCTTCAGCGGCCTCGTGGAGATGCGTCCCCGGCGCGGCGTGGTCGTCACGCGGCTGACGCCTGAGCGCATCATGGACATGTTCGAAGCCACGGCGGAGATCGAGGCCATGTGCGTGCGTCTTGCCACGCACCGCATGACGCCGCTGGAACGCAGCCGCCTCATGCGGCTGCACCGGGAGTCCCTGGAGATGGTGGAGCGGGGCGACATCGACGCCTATGACGCCTTCAACCGGGAATTCCATGAAACCCTCTATCATGCGACCCACAACAGCTTCATGGCCGAACAGGCGATGGCGGTCCGCAAGCGCCTGAATGCCTTCCGGCGCACCCAGTTGCGTCAGGGGGACCGCATCGCCCGCTCCCGGGAGGAACATGACAGCGTCATGGCCGCCATCGCCGAGGGGGACGGCGAAACGGCCGCTCGCCGCATGCGTGCCCACATGCTGAACGCGGCGACGGCGCTGGAACAATACATCGCCGAACATAGCGTGCCGGCCGCATCCGAATGAGCGGGCGCGCCAGCGCTTGAGGGGCTCTTGGGGGGGCGGACTTCATGGCATGACGTTCCGTGTCGTGCGCCTGATCGCCCGCGTCCGGCGGTGATCCGTTCGGCGTTTCACGCCGTACCTCAGATCACCTGCGCCGCCGCCGTCACCATAGGGGTGCCCCGGGACTTCGCGCGAAGGTTCATGAGGGGGCGGACATGTGGAAGCGGTTCTTGGCCATGCTGGCGTGCGCCCCGCTGTTCAGCGGATGCGCGACCATGACGCCGACGGACTTCGCCCAGGGCACGCCGCGGCTGGTGCTGGAAGATTACTTTTCCGGCCACACCAAGGCCTGGGGCTTGTTTGAAGATCGCTTCGGCAAAATCAGGCGGCAATTCACCGTGGACATCGAGGGCACCCGGCGGGACGATGCGTTGATCCTGCATGAGGTCTTCCTCTACAGCGACGGCGAACGGGAAGAGCGGACCTGGACGGTGCGCCGGGTCGCGCCCGACCGGTATGAGGGAACGGCGGGTGACGTCATCGGCACCGCCCGGGGCGTGGCATCCGGCAATGCCTTCAACTGGGCCTACCGCATGGATCTCAAGGTGGGCGATGGCCGGCTTCGCGTGTCGTTTGACGATTGGATGTTCTTGCAGCCGGGCGGGGTGATGCTGAACCGCGCCCACGTCAGCAAGTGGGGCGTGGAGATCGGATCGGTCAGCATCTTTTTCCGGAAGGGCGACGGGGATGCCGGACAGCCCCCTGGGGCAACCCCGGTTGGGGATGCGGGCGGCCGTTCAGCGTCCAACTGACCGGCCGCCCGCGGGAAAGCGCTGAATAGGGGGCGTCCCTTTCTCAGGCGGCGCGCAATTTGGCGAAAAAGTCGGAGACGGCTTCCTGCAGCCGGGCCGATTCCTTGGCCAGGCTCTGGGAAGCGTCCAGAACCTGCACCGAGGCGGCGGCGGTTTCCTCGGAGGCTTCGGCCACGGCGCCGATGTTGTTGGACACCATCACCGTGCCTTTGGACGCCTCGGTCACGTTACGGGTGATCTCCCGCGTCGCCGCCCCCTGTTCCTCCACCGCCGCGGCGATAACGGAGGTGCCGGCGCCAATGTCGCGGATGGTGGACTGGATCTGGCGGATGGCCGTCACCGCGTCCGTCGTTTCCTGCTGGATGGCTGCCACCTGGGCGCCGATGTCCTCGGTCGCCTTGGCGGTTTGGTTGGCCAGGGCCTTCACCTCGGTGGCAACGACGGCGAAGCCCTTGCCAGCCTCCCCCGCGCGGGCCGCCTCGATGGTGGCGTTCAAGGCCAACAGGTTGGTCTGGCTGGCGATTTCACGGATCAGGCCGATCACCGCCTCGATCCGCTGGGCGCCCTCCGCCAGGCCGTTGACGGTGGCGTCGGTGCGTTCCGCCTGGCGCACGGCCTGGTCGGCCACGGTGGCGGACTGCAAGGCCTGGCGGCTGATCTCACCGATGGAGGCGGTCAATTCTTCCGTCGCGGCGGCAACGGTCTGCACGTTGGTCGATGCCTCCTCCGCGCCGGACGCCACGGCCTGCACCTGGCGCCGGTTGCCATCGACGATCTGGGTCAGGCGGCCGGCCGTCTGGCCCAATTCCTCGGCGGCGTGGGCGACGAAATTCACCAGTTCGGTTGAGACCTTGTTGAACTCCTCGATGTGCAGCTCGCGCTGGCGCACTTGCTCTTCACGGCGCGCCTGTTCCTGCCGGGCGGCTTCGGCCAGTTCATCGGCGCGGATCATGCTGTCGCGGAAGACGGCGACGGCGGCGGCCATGCGGCCGATCTCATCCAGCCGGTCGGCGCCCGGGATTTGCACCGACAGATCATGGTCGGCCAGACGGCCCATGGCGGCCGTCATGTCGTCCAGCGGTTTGGACACGAGGCGTATCAGGGCGAAGCCGGCCAGTCCCCCCAGGGCCAGGGCAAGGATGATGGCGCCCGTGACCATGAGCTTGGCGTCGGCGTAGCTGTTGCGGTTGGCTTGGGCCGCCATGTCGGCGCCCTTCATGTTGACGTCGGCGTCCAGCTTCAACGCCTGGCGCAGCTTGGTGAAATTATCAATCATTTCGCCACGGAAGGAGGCGATGGCCTCATCCATCTGTCCGGCGTGGGCGGTGGCCAGCAGCTTCTGGTGCAGGCCCAGGTAGACTGTCCACAGCCGGCTGATGTCGTCGGCCGCCGCCCGTTCCTCCCCGGGGCCGATCAGCGGCTGATAAGCCGTCCAGGCCTTGTCGTAGTCCGCCAGCGTCGCGGCGAAGCGCTTTTCCACCTCTTCCCGCATGGCCGGCTCCTTGACCAGCAGGTAGGACCCCTCCAGGGAACGGAAGCGTTCCGTCGCCTGCACGATCTGCCCCACCGCCCGGGTGGATGGCAGCCAGTCGTCGCGGATCTCCATGGCTGAATTGTTCATGCGCGCGGCCTGCACCATGGCGACCAGGCCCAGAATCAGGGTGATCGTCAGCACGGCGCTGAACGCCAGGATGACCTTGCGGCGGATGGACAGGTTTTTCATGGCTCTTACGGTTCCTTGGCCGAAGTCCGGACTGGCGCGTGGCCAGCCCAAATCCCCGGCGCCCCCTCGAGACCGGGTCCGGCAAGGGACACGGGAGGACGGCGCCATCAGGCTCAATAGTCCGTTAAGCATGTTAAGGAACGGTAAAGCGCGCCCCTATGCTTATGGTTAAGGGGGCTTGCTCTTCCGTCCTCCTATCAGGAGCCATCCGTGCCGCAGGCTGCCGGCGTGGTGCCGGGGGCCGCTTGGTCCAGCCGCGACAGGCTGTCGGCGACGGCCGCCGCCAACTGGGCGGCTGCGCTCGACAGGGCGGTGGCCGCAGCGTCCGTCGTCGTTGCCGTCACTGGGACGCTGAAGCCGGCGCGGCAGGTGAGGGCGGCGCCCTGGGGCAGCCGGCGCATGGTCCAGCTGCCGTCCACCACCGCCGTGCCGCCAGGGGTGGCGTCAAAGCGTTCGATGCGCAACGCCAACCGGTATTGCGGCGGGCCGTTGGGGGCGGGAGCCACCGGCGCCTGGTAGACGTCGGTGGCGCGCAGCCGCTGCCAGAGGGTGCCGGCCAGGGCCAGGCGCATCTCATCGGCCACGGGTGCGGCCCAGCGATCCTCGTCCCGCACGTCGAGGCGCCCGGCGGGGTCGGTGAGGACCAGCTGGGTCCTGTTCAGGCGCTCCGGCACGGCCACCGGCAGCACCTCCACCAGTACCCTCGCGGTGCCGGCCGCCGGTGCGCCGGCGGGCTGCGGCGCCAGCGCGTGATAATGGATGGGCGCCGATCCGCCGCAGCCGGCCAGAAGGGCGAGGCCGGTGAGGACGCCCAAGGCCTGGGCGAGACGGGAAGGGGGCGGCATCACGGTCATTCGTCCTTGTCCTTTCTGCCGCGCACCAGGGATTCCGGGTGGCGTTCCAAACTGTCGCTCAGGGCTTTCAGGGACCGGGTGGCGTCCATGACGCCCTTCAGGGCCTGGCGGGTATCCTGTTGCAGCGGCGCGTCGGGGGCGACGCTGGCCTGCGTGGCCGCGAGGGTCTGCTCCATTTGTTTCAGGCTGTCGCGGATTTCCGGCAGCACGTCATGGTCGGCGTGCTGTACCAGATCGTCGATATGGCGCGTGGCGCTGTCGACACTGGCCAGCGCCTTGCGGGCGTTCTCGCCGATGGCATCGAAGGGGATCTTGTTCAGCTTCGATACGATCTGCTGCACCTGTTCATACAGCGCCTCCAGATCGCCGGGCACGGTGGGCAGTTCCACGGGATCGCCCTTGGGGTCCAACGTCGCCGGCGGGGCGTTCTTGATGAAATCCAAGGCCACGTAGAGTTGCCCGGTCAACAGGCTGCTGGTGCGCAGTTGGGCGCGTAGACCATGCTCCACGAGTTGGCCCAGCACCTTCAGCCTGGCGGCGGTGTCGGCTTCCGGCGGCAGGGTCCGTTCGTAGGAACTGAGGCGATCAGGGAAAATGTTCACCGTCACGCGGGCGGCGAAGTCCTGGCTGGCCGGTTCATATTCCACGCCGACGCTGGTGACGTTCCCCAGTTCCACACCGCGGAAATCCACCGGCGCCCCCACGGTCAGGCCGCGGATCGATTGGTGGAAGCGCAAGAGCACCGGCACATGGTAGCCATCCGGCGCCTTCAGGGCGTCGGCATGGTTGGCGGCTAGTTCGAACTCGCTGCCGGCGGGTGCGGGTGTCATGGGCGTGTCGGGGGGAACCTCGAAAGCGATTCCACCCATCAGGATGGTCGCCAGGGCCTGGGTATCCACTTTGAGGCCGGAACCGTCGATGCGCACGTCTATGCCGCTGGCATGCCAGAACTTGGCGTTTTTGGTGACGAACGAATCATAGGGTGACTTGATGAAGACGCGCAGCGTGATGCGCCGTCCGTCCTTGTCCAGGGTATAGCGCTCGATGTGGCCAACGGGGATACGCTTGTAATAGATGGGGGAGCCTGCGGCCAGCGACCCGATGTCGTCGGTATGCAGCGTGTAGCGTTGCCCGGGCACGTCCGAGGCGACCACCGGCGGGTCCTCCAGCCCGGTGAACTCCGTGCGTGGGTTGTCCGATCGGCCGGCATCGACACCGATGTAGGACCCCGACAACAGGGTGTTCAGGCCGGACACGCCGGTTTCGGCGAAACGCGGACGCACCACCCAAAACCGGCTGTCCTCGACTGCGAAGCCCTTGGTGTCCTTGGTCAGGTCCACCTTGACCAGCACATGGGCGTGGTCGGGACTGAGGGTCACGGCTTTGACCTCGCCGATGTCGACATCCTTGAACTTCACCTTGGTCTTGTTTGGCTCGATTCCATCGGCGGTGACGAAGCTGATGGTGATGCTGGGCCCGCGCATCCAGAGGGTCTTCACCACGAGCGTCAGGCCGATCGCTGCCGCCAGCAACGGTATCAGCCAGACCAGCGACGGGACCCAGCGCCGGCCGGGATCGATCACCGGTTCTGGCAAGGAACCGGCAGGGGCGTTTTCGGGGGTGGGGTCAGCCATGGTGTTTTCCAGGGGGGTGTTTCCCTGAGGGGTGTTTCCCAGGGGCGGGGCGTCGTGCGCGGTCCCAGATCATGCGCGGGTCGAAACTGTGGGCGGCCAGCATGGTCAGCACGACCACCGCCCCGAAGGCGGCGGCGCCCGGACCGGCCTGGATGACAGCCAGTCCCTGGAAATGCACCAGCCCGACCATCAACGCCACGACGAACACGTCCAGCATGGACCAGCGGCCCACGAACTCGACAATGCGAAACAGTCGGGCGCGTTGGTGCGTGCCGCCGGCGGCACGGCGGTGGATGGAGAGGGCGAGCGCGCTGAGCGTCGCCAGTTTCAACAGGGGCACCAGGATGCTGACGCTGAAAATCAGGATGGCCAGTTCCGGTGAGCCCGAGGTCCAGAAATAGGCGATGCCGGACAGGATGGTATCGTCCTGCGTTCCGAACAGTGTGACCGTTTCCATCACCGGGAACAGGTTGGCGGGGATGTACAGGATAACGGCGGCGATCAGCAGCGCCCATGTTCGCGACAGGCTGTCCACTTTGCGGGGGTGCAGGCGGCCGGCGCAGCGCGGGCAGCGCAGCCGCCCCCGCAGGGTGGGGGTGTCCGTGGCGATGTCCCGGCACACCAGACGGCAATGCGGGCAGGCGACCAAGCCAGCGTCCGCCGCGGTGGTGATCGGTGGGATGGGGGGAAGGGGGGCGGCGTTCATCGGTGGACAGGACGTCCAGGCGCTTTGAGGGAGGCGACGGTCCGGGGGGCCACGTGCCATAGGGCATGCAAATCCATCGACAGGATGACGGCCATCAGCACGGTCAAGATGCCGAATGCCCACAGCGCCACCCCTGGCAGCACTTGGGCCATGTTGGAGAGTTTAACCAGCGAGACGACGATGCCCAGCATGAACACCTCGATCATGCCCCAGGGGCGTAGCGTCAGCAGGAAGCGCAGCAGGGGGGCGAACGCGCGCGTCGGGCGGCCCCGTCGGGTTATCAACAAGAGGGACAGCATGGCCCCCAGATCGATCAAAGGGAACAGCAGCGTGGTGGCGAACACCAGGACGGCCACCAACTCACGGCCATCCCGCCAGAGTGAGAGCACGCTGCCAACGAGAGTGGCGCTGTTGCTGCGGCCCTGGATCTGCAGGTCGACGATGGGGAAGCTGTTGGCGATCAGGTAGGTCAGGATGGCCGCCGTCACCAGCGCCAGCTGGTTGTCCAGCTCCAGGCGGGACCGGCGGTACAGCACGGCGCGGCACCGCACGCAACGGGCCTTGGCGCCGGGTGCCAGCTCTCGCCGTTCATGCAGCGCGTCACATTCGGGACAGGCGACCAGGAGTTCGGTCACGGGGGGTGTCAGCTCTTCTGTCGTGGTTCAGCCCCGGTGCATGGCCGCGACCGCATTGTCAGACCCGCATGGTGGGCGGTCCGCCGCGACCACGATAGTCCGGCTTCCTGAATAGCACCATAGGCGGGGAGGGGAGGGATGAATCTGAATTGGGGGGAGGCCGGCCGGCGTCGCGACGCTGCTGGCCGGGGGGTGCGCTGATTAATTCCCTGCCCAGGGCATGCGCCCTCATGCACACTGCGCGGGCAGCTGTACCGACGCGGGGCACCGCGCCCGGCACGTTTCGTGGGAAAGAGAGGGACGATTTTGGCTTCTGGTAAGATTTGGCTGGCGGCCGCGCTGGCTTCCGGCTGCGCCCTGTCCGCCCTGGTGGCGCCCGTCTTCGCGCCGTCGCCTGCCTATGCGGCCGATACTCCGGCCAAGGCGATTCCCGCCGGCAAGTCGTCCGCCCCGGCGTCGGTCGCCCCGGCCTCGGTCACAAGTGTCGAGGGCATCACCGAATACCGCCTGGCCAACGGCCTGCGCGTGCTGCTGTTCCCCAGCGAGGCCAAATCCACCATCACCGTCAACGTCGTCTACCGCGTCGGTTCCCGCATGGAAAGCTATGGCGAGACGGGCATGGCCCACCTGCTGGAACACCTGATGTTCAAGGGCACGCCCAACCATAAGGGCATCCCGCAGGAAACCCAGAAACGGGGATTCCAGAACAACGCGACCACGGCGGAAGACCGCACGAACTATTACGAGACCTTCGACGCCCGCCAGGATTATCTGGACTGGGCGCTGGGCCTGGAGGCCGACCGCATGGTCAACTCCTTCATCGCGCGCGCCGATCTCGACAGCGAGATGACGGTGGTGCGCAATGAGATGGAGATGCGGGAGAACAACGCCGTCGGCATCCTGATGGAGCGCATGCACTCCACGGCCTATCTCTGGCATCACTACGGCCATTCCACCATCGGTGCCCGGTCTGACGTGGAGAATGTGGACATCGGCCACCTGCAGGCTTTCTACCACCGCTATTACCGGCCGGATAACGCCACCCTGGTCATCGCCGGCAAGTTCGACCCGGCCAAGGCGCTGGCCAGCGTGCAGGCGACCTTCGGCAAGCTGAAGAACCCGGCCGGGGTCCTGCCGCCGGAATACACGGTGGAACCGGCGCAGGATGGGGAACGGTCCGTCACCCTGCGCCGGGTGGGCGACACGGGGTATGAGGGCCTAGCCTATCACATCCCCGCCGCCACCCATCCCGACAGCGCCGCGCTGTCGGTTCTGTCCTTCATCCTGGGCAGCGTCCCGTCGGGCCGCCTGCACAAGGCGCTGGTGGAACAGAAGCTGGCCACCGCCGTTTCGGCCTCCGCGGAAAAGCGGCTGGATCCCGGCCTCGCCCTGGTGCTGGCGGAGGTGCCCAAGGGCGGGGACGCCGCCAAGGTGCTGGAGGTCATGACCGGCATCGTGGAGGGCGTGCACGACCACCCCATCACCGATGAGGAGGTCGACCGGGCCAAGACCCGCATCATGAAGAATTACGACCAGCTGATGGACAATCCCAACGGGGTGGCCCTGACGCTGACCGACAGCATCGCCCAGGGCGACTGGCGGCTGATGTTCTTGAATCGCGACCGCATCGCCGCCGTGACGGCGGCGGACGTTCAGCGGGTGGCCGAAGCCTATTTCCGGGCGGCCAACCGCACGGTGGGGCACTACATCCCCACCGCCCAGCCCGAACGGGTGGACATTCCGACGGCACCCGCCGCCGCGACCCTGGTGCAGGCATACAAGGGCCGGGAACAGGCGGTGGCCGACACCCTGTTCGACGCCACCCCGGCCAATATCGAGGCGCACACCCAGCGCCTGGATTTGGCGGACGGCGGCAAGCTGGCCCTGCTGGCCAAGCCGGCGCGCGGCCAGGCGGTGAACGTGCTGGTGCGCCTGCGCTATGGCGATGACGCCAGTCTGACGGGCAAGGACGCGGCGGGCGAGGCGGTGGCCAACCTGCTGACCAAGGGAACGGTCAAGCATAGCCGTCAGCAGATCGCCGACATGCTGGACAAGATGAAGGCCAGCCTGGGTGTCTCATCCGGAACCCAGCTGGTCAGCGTGGCGGTGCGGACCGACCGGGCGCACATCAACGACGTCATGGGCCTGGTTGGGGAAATCCTGCGCGAACCCAGCTTCCCCGCCGATGAGTTTGAACAGTGGCGCGCCGCCACCATTGCCGACCTGGAATCGTCCAAGACCGATCCGCAGGCGCTGGCGACCAACGCCTTCGACCGGGCCTTCGACACCACCCAGCCCGATCACCCCGGCCATATCGACTCGGTTGACGATTGGATCGCCAAGGTCCGGGCGCTGACGCTGGATGAGGTCAAGGCCTTTCACCGCGCCTTCTACGGCGCCCGGTCAGCGCAGGTGGCCGTGGTCGGCGACTTCGATGCCGCCACCATGCCGCAACTGGTGCAGGGGGCGCTGGGCGGATTCGTGGCGCCGCAGGCCTATAGCCGCATTCCCGAGACGCTGGCCCCGATCGCCGGACTGGACCAGGTGATCGAGACCCCGGACAAGGCCAACGCCATCCTGCTGGCGGGCCTGCCCCTGGCCCTCAACGAGGATGATCCGGAGTATCCCGCCCTGCTGATGGCCAACCGCATCCTGGGCGGCAGCACCCTCCACTCCCGCCTGGGCGATCGCGTCCGTCAGAAGGAAGGCCTGTCCTATGGCGCCGGGTCAGCCTTGTCGGTGGGCTCCATCGACCCTGTCGGCCGCCTGACCCTGCAGGCCATCGCCGCCCCGCAGAACGTGGCGAAAGTGAAGGCCGCGTTCGGCGAGGAGGTGGCTCGGCTGATCCGCGACGGCGTCACCGATCAGGAACTGGCGGAAGCCAAAAGCGGTTTCCTGGATCAGGTCCACATGGGGCGCACGGATGACGGCCGCTTGGCCAGCATGTTGGCGGGCAACCTCTATCTGGGCAGGACCATGGCCTGGTCGACGGAGATGGAGGCCAAGGTCAAGGCTTTGACGCCGGCGCAGGTGACGGCGGCGCTGCGGGCCCGTATAGACCCGGCCAAGCTGTCGTATTTCCGTGCGGGGGACTTCGCCAAAGTCACCAACTGAGATGCGCTCCGTCGGCGGGGGCACGCGAGCGCATAGGGCATACCTCTCTCTGGTCAGGGGCGCCGTGGCGCGGTAGCTTGGCGACCTCTCGGAGAGGGGGCCTTTCCCGCCTGACGAGTCAAGCGGGGTTCGTGAAGCGCGCCTGTGCCGGCGGCCGCTCTCTGGCGAAGGGATGAAGACGTGGCGGATGGCGAGGATGTCGGCCCCCGCGAGGGCCTGGCGGTGGGACGGGGGACGGCGGCCGCGATGGCGGCGCCCTCTGGCCTGCGCGCCCGCTTCGCCGCCAGGGGCGGACCGCGGGCCGCCCGTCCGTCCCTGGGGGTCCGCGGGCGGTTGCTGCTGGCGGCCGTCACCTTGTTGTTGCCGCCCCTTTTGGGGGGCGCCCTGCTGCTGGGGGGCGCCTATGTCCGCGAGCGACGGGTCGCCGAACGGCACCTGGACGAGACCGCGCACATGCTGGCCCTGGCGGTGGACCAGCAATTGGGACAGAGCCAGGCCTACCTCAAGGCGCTGATCGCTTCCCCCGCCCTGGCTGTTGGCGACTTGGCGACGCTGGAGGCGCAGGCCAGGGCGATCGATCTGCCCAAGGGGTATTGGTTCCGCCTGGCCGCTGCCAGCGACGGCCGGGTTCTGATGAACACGGCGCTGCCGCCGGGAACGCCGCTCAGCGGCGGCCAATTGGGTCCGAATCTGCGGGCCACGCTTGAATCAGGGCATGGCCGGGTGGGCACGCTGTTCAACAGCGCCCTCACCAATCAGCAGGCCATCGCCTTGCATGAGCCGGTGTTCCGGGACGGCGCGCCCGTTTACATCCTCTCCCTGATCATGCCATCCACCGAATTCACCCAGCTGTTGACGGACCAGCAATTGCGGGCCGGCTGGATCGGCGGAATCGTCGACCGGTCAGGCGTCATCATCGCCCGGACCCGGGATCCTGACCGCTATGTCGGCCAGAAGGCGCCGCCGGAATTCATCGACGCTTACGCCAGGATGGCGTCGGGCCGTATGCCGGGGGTGTCGCTGGAAGGCCTGGCCATGATCGTGTCCTTCCGCAAGACACCCAGCCAGGACCTGGTCGTGGCGGTGGCGGCCCCCCGCGACGAGTTGGGGCGCGAGGCTTGGCATGGCCTGCTGTTCGCCTTGACCGGTGCGGTGGCCCTGTTGGCGCTGGCCATGGGCCTGGCCCTGCGGCTGGCCCGGGGCATCACCTACCCTGTGGAGCAACTGGCCGCCCGCGCCGCCATCCTGGGCCGGGGGGAGGCGGTTCCGGCCGATAGCCTGGGATTGGCCGAGGCTGACGCCGTGGCGCTGGTGCTGGCGGATGCCGGGCATCGTCTGGCCCGGTCCAGCGCGGAGCAGGAGGAAAAGGTGCGGGCCGCGGTGGCGGAGGCGGAGAGTGCCAACACAGCCCTCTTCCAGGCCCACCGGATGGAGGCCGTCGGGCGCCTGACCGGGGGAATCGCCCATGATTTCAACAACCTGCTGCAGGCGGTTTCCGGTTGCCTCGACATGCTGTTGCGCCGGGCGGCGGATGATCGCAGCCGGGACCTGATCCGCGCCGGCATGCAGGCGGTCGACCGGGGCGCCGGTCTGACGCGGCAGCTCATGGCATTCGCCCGGCGCCAGGCGCTGCGGCCGGAACCGGTGGACGTGGCGGAACTGGTGCGGGGCATGCGCCAGCTGCTTATGCATGCGCTGCGTGCCGATATCGGTCTGGAGATGGCGTTGCCCCAAGGTCTTTGGCCCGCCATGGCGGATTCCGCCCAACTGGAGTTGGCGCTGCTGAACGTGGCGGTCAACGCGCGCGACGCCATGCCCCAAGGGGGCGTTCTGCGCTTCGTGGCGGAGAATGTGCACCTGACCCCCCAATACACGGAGGAGGGACTGAAGGGCCAGTTTGTGCGGTTGGCCATCACCGACACCGGGTCCGGCATCGATCCCGCCGTTTTGCCGCATGTGTTCGAACCGTTCTTCACCACCAAGGAGGTGGGTAAGGGATCCGGCCTCGGACTGTCGCAGGTCTACGGTTTCGCCCGCCAGTCGGGGGGGACCGTCCACCTTGACAGCGTGCCGGGGGTGGGAACCACGGTCACCCTGTTCCTGCCCCGATCCGCGACCGAAGCCCGCCGCCCGGTGGTGGTGCTGGAACCGCGTCCGGTCGACCGGGCGGAGACGCGGACCGTGCTGGTGGTGGAGGATGACGCCACCGTGGCCGCGACCGTGGCCGCCAGCCTGAAGGAGAGGGGGTTCACCGTGCTTCAGGCGTCGCGCGCCGACCAGGCCCTAGCCCTGCTGCAGGATGGCGACGTCATCGACGTGCTGTTTTCCGATATCGTCATGCCCGGGGGCATGAACGGGGTGGAACTGGCCAAGGTGGCGCGCCTGCTGCGGCCCGACCTGGCCGTCCTGTTGACGACGGGATACGCGGAAAACCTGCCCCCGCTGGAGGGGCTGCGGCTGCTGTCCAAGCCGTATCGCATGGAGCAGCTGCTGGAGGCGCTGGACACCCTGCGCTGACGGGTCAGCCATTCGTCCCGCGCGTATTTTCCGCCCGGCTTTTCCAGGCGGCTTTCAGCTTCCATTAACCCGCGCCGGCCATACTGGCCCAGGCGGCGCGATCCCGCCTTTCGGAAGGACCGGCCCGGCGGCCGTTCGCCGCAGACCGGCGGCGTGGCCGCATACGGCTCCGGCCCACCTGGTTTTCCTGGTCGCGAGCGAAAGGTCCCATGTTCGGCGCCCAGCTGCCCCAGATCCTGGATGATCACGAACGCTGGCTGGCGGCGGCACCTGGCGGCCGGCGGGCCAATCTGGCGATGCATGTCCTGCGCGGTATCGACCTGTCGCGCCGTAACCTGACGCGGGCCCTGATGGCGGGGGCGGACCTTTCCACCGCCACCCTCGTTGGCTGCCGGCTGGAAGGTGCTGATCTCCATGGGGCCGATCTTTCCGGTGCCGATTTGACCCAAGCCTGCCTTGTCGCGGCGGATCTGCGCGGTTCCAATCTCCGGGGGGCGCGGCTGGACCGGACGGACCTTCGCGGCGCGGACCTGCGTTCCAGCGACATGCTGATGCCGGTGCCGATGAAGGCGGCGGGCGAGGCGCCTTCCGGCCGTGACATCGTTTTCCGCCAGGCCCGCCTGGGGCGGGCGCTGCTGGTGGGTGCGCGCCTGTCGGGGGTGGTCATGCGGGAATGCGACGTCACGGGCGCCGCCCTGCGCGGCGCTGACCTGAAGGGGGCCGATCTCGGCGGCTCCGTCCTGCGGGATGTGGACTTCACGGGCGCTGATCTCAGCCAGGCCGATCTGACGGCCACGCGACTGAGCGGCGCGTCGCTGGTGGGCACCCGCCTGAACGACGCCTGCTTCGCCGGCGCCGATCTGGTGGGGGTGGACCTGGAGCACTGCGATTTCAGCGGCGCCCTGCTGGACGAGGCACGCTTTTCCCAGCCCCTCGATTCGCTGGCGCTGGACATGCGTCATCGGGTCCATGAACACGAACGCTGGATCGATAGTGGCGGCACCCGGGGGGCCCGGGCGGAGCTGGAGGCGGCCAATCTTGAGGGGGCCGACCTGCGGGGGGTGCGTCTGTCCGGCGCCGCCCTGCGGGGGGCCCGGCTGCGCGGCGTCCTTCTGGCCGGGGCCGATCTGACCCTGGCCGACTTGTCCGGGGCGGACCTGACGGACGCCAGCCTGCGCGGCGCCGTCCTGCGGGGGGCGGCGTTGGGGCATGCGCGCCTGATGGGGGCCGATTTGGCGGACGCCCGCCTCGACCCGGCGGATATCCTGCGGCCGGATGGCCATCCCAGCGGCCGCTCCTGGCCAGCGGATCTTTCCGGCGCGGACCTGACCCGGGCCAGCTTGTGGCGCGCCCAACTGCAGTATGCCAATTTCACCGGCGCCGATCTCAGAGACGCCGATCTGGGGCAAGCGGACGCGACCGGTGTGCGCTTCGCCCAAGCCCGCCTGGAGGGGGCTATCGGCCTTGACCGCCTAACGGCCCCGGCGTCGGCCCAGGCCGGCTGATCCAGTTCCCGCCTCCCCGCCGGTGGCGGCCTCGGTCCCTTGTCATAGTGTAGCCGGGGCGTGGCCAGTACCCTTGGCCGGCATCACTCATCCAAACCGCATAGGCCGAATTAATGGGCGCTAAACGAAGCGTCTTTGATTACGGTCCCTCTATCAAGATGTCCTTGGGAAGCGGGTGGGAGCGGTAGATGAACGATCGGCTGAAGCCGGAATTGCGCGAACTGGCGGTTAAGATCGCGACATCGTATGCCCGGTCCAATACCGTTACCGTCGAGGCGCTTCCTTCGGTCATCGTCATGGCCTATCAGGCGCTTGAGGCCTGTATCGCGCCTCCGCCCCCGCCGCCGGCCGAGCCGCCAAAGCGTGGGCGCCGGGGCGGCAAGGTGGTGGCCAAGGCCGCCGTTCGCGGTCGTGGCAAGTCCGTTGGTCGCCAATCCGCGTCTTGAGGCCCGCTCCCTGGGGCGCCGATAAGCCGCCCCATCCGATGCGTCCGTCCTGAATCGCGCAGGGAATCGTGAGCGGCTGGATTGGTCGTTCCCCATCATGTACAGTGGCTGTGACACCCTGGGAACATTGGTTTCCTGCGGGTGTTTAGCCCGGACTCACCGATACCGCTACCATATGGCGTCATCGGTGGGCCGATATGGGGGAATGTCAATCAAACGGCATAAAGGTGCCGGCGCGTCGATTCATGGCTGTGATCAGCGGTTCCAAACGAATGCAAGCCGTCACCGCCCGTCGCCTTGATCTCGGGCGGCCATGACGTCCGACCTCGATTCTCTGTTCATGATTGAGGACGCGCCGGCGACCAAGACGCCGGACCTGCCGCCCTGGCCCATTCTTGTCGTCGATGACGATGAGGAAGTGCACATCATGACCCGGCTCGTCCTCAGCCGGCTGACCTACAAGGGCCGCCCGCTGGAGCTGCTGACCGCGCGTTCGGCGGCGGAGGCCGCGACCATCCTCACCCGGCGCTCGGACGTGGCGGTGGCCCTGCTGGATATCGTCATGGAGACCGACGACGCCGGCCTTGTTCTGGCCCGCCGCATCCGTGAGGAGTTCGACAACAACGACGTGCGCATCGTGCTGCGCACCGGCCAGCCGGGCCAGGCCCCGGTACGCGACGTCATCGTCAATTACGATATCAACGATTACAAGGCCAAGACCGAACTCACGTCCGAAAAGCTGTTCATCACCATCATCACGGCGCTGCGCTCCTACGACAACATCTGCACCGCACGCGAGGCGCAGAGCGCCAGCCGGTTGAAGTCCAGCTTCCTGGCGACCATGAGCCATGAGATCCGCACGCCCATGAACGCTGTCCTGGGCATGTTGGAACTCATGTCCCATACGGGCCTGGACGATGACCAGATGGAGATGCTGTTCACCGCCCGGGACGCCGCCGGGACCCTGCTGCGCATCATCGACGACATTCTCGATTTCTCGAAAATCGAAGCCGGCCGCATGGACATCGAATGCCATCCGGTGGCGCTGGGTCCCCTGGTCGAGGGGGTGGCGGACATGTTGGCGGCACAGGCGCGCAAACGGTCGCTGGACCTGCACGTCCACATCGATCCCGCCGTCCCCGAACTGCTGATGGGCGATCCGCTGCGCTTGCGACAGGTGCTGTACAACCTGACGGGCAACGCCATCAAGTTCACGGAAAAGGGCGGCGTCACCCTCTCGGTGCGATGCCTCGCGGGGGCTGCGCCGGGCCGGTCGCGCGTGCGTGTCGCCGTGCAGGACACCGGTATCGGCATCGCGGAGGAGGTGCAGAAGCAGCTGTTCCAGCCGTTCACCCAGGCGGAAAGCTCCACCAGCCGCCGCTTCGGCGGTACCGGCCTGGGCTTGTCCATCAGCCGGCGCCTGGTCGATTTGATGGATGGCCGCATCGGTCTGGACAGCACGCCGGGCCAGGGCTCCACGTTCTGGTTTGAGATCGACCTGGCCGTGGCCGAGGAACAGCCGGTGGCGGCACCCCAGCCGGCCTTGCCGTCGCTGGCGGGCATGGCGGTGCTGGTCGCGGCGGAGACTCAGGCGCTGCGCGACACCGTCGCCTGCTACATCGAGGCGGCCGGCGGGCATGTGGTCGCTGAAGGCCAGGCCTGGACCGTCGCCGTGGTCATTCCCCGGCCCGGGGACGTTTGGCCCGACCTGCCGGCGGGCAAGCCGGCGGTGCTGGTCGCCGCGGCGGATTCGGTCCGGCCGTCGGGCCTGCCGTCCGGGACGGTGCAGATCGGACGTCCGGTGCGCCGTGTCCCGTTGATTCGGGCCGTGGCCGCCGCCGCGGGGCAGGAGATGGCGGCGCGGACCGCCGCCTCCCCCTTGCGCCGAGGGCGGGGGGAACCGCCATCGCCGGAGGCCGCCGCCGCCCAGGGGCGCCTGGTGCTGGTGGCGGAAGACCAGCCGGTCAATCAGATGGTCATCCGGCGTCAATTGTCCCTGTTGGGCATCGCGGCGGAGATCACCGAGGACGGGGCCCAGGCGCTGTCGGCATGGCGCACGGGCCGCTTTGGCCTGGTGCTGACCGATTGCAACATGCCTGAGATGGACGGTTTCGAACTGACCGCCGCCATCCGGGAAGCGGAGGCGGGCACCGGTCTGCGCACCCCCATCATCGCGCTGACGGCCAATGCCATGGCCGGCGAATCCCAGCGCTGCCTGGCGGCCGGCATGGACGGCTTCCTGGCCAAGCCGTTGGAACTGGAGCGGCTGGACCGCTGCCTCACACAGTGGCTACCACCCTTGCCCGCTGGCGTGCCGGCGGTGGACGCGGCGGCAGCACCCGTGGTGGCTGATGCGGAAGGGGACGCGCTGCCCCTCAACCTCTCCTACACGCTGGACCTGTTCGGCGTTCTGGATGATGAGGCCCGGGGCTTCCTGCGCGATTTCCTGGACGCGGCCAAGCCCTTGGCCGATGGGGTCGCGCTGGCTTTTGAACGGGACGACGCCGTTATGGCGCGACGGGACGTGCATGCCCTGGCCGGGGTGGCCAAAAGCGCGGGCGCCGAGATTTTGGCGCGCGTGGCTGATGGAGTGGAAGACGCCCTGTTGAAAGGGAACGTGGGGGACGCCCGGCAGGCGGCCAAGGGTCTGCCCCCGGCCCTGCAACAGGTGGCGGCGGCGATCGCCGCTTTATAACAAGACGTTCCTTATAATTTCTGCCTATACTATATCTGTATTCCCGGCATGAGGGCGGGGGGTGGAAAGAAACCGCGCGTATTCATTTTGCGTTAAAGTTAAAATTGTTTGGAACGGGACAGCGAAGCGGCCGTTTGGGGATGGCAGATGAGTGCGATTTCATTCAATTTCCGCAGCGCCCTGGTGATTGAGGATCAAAGTTTCATCCGTGGTGTCGTTGTTCGCATCCTTCGCCAGCTGGATTTTGGCACGGTGATGGAGGCGGAGGACGGGTCCTCCGGCCTGAACGTCGCCATGGAGAGGCGGCCGGACGTGATTGTCGCCGATATCGACATGGCCCCGGTGGACGGGCTGACCTTTTTGCAGCACCTGCGGGCGCGGGAAGCGAAGGGGCATCACATTCCAGTGGTCTTTTTGACCAATCGCGCGGACAAGGTTACGGTTTTGAAGGCCAGGGATTTGGGTGCGGACGCGTTTATCGCCAAGCCCGTGACCCTGGTGAACCTGCGCGAGAAATTGCAGGTGGTGATGGCGCGGCGATAAAGCAGATCTTGGACAGAGTCAGTGAGCGCGGGCTGCGGTTCCCTTTGACGCGGACGGCCCTCGCCGTGGGAAGGCGGCACCCGAACGCCGGTGGAAAAGGCAAGAAGCGGATGGCGATGGCGCGGGTTAGGGGAATGTCGAACGGGCGGACACCGGCGGCAAGGCCTGTGAAAGGTGTGCCGTGAGCAAGCCTGACGCGTTCTCGACCCCGTTGTTCACCGTCCGTCCGCCCCGCTGGCTTCACGCTTGGCGCGTGCGGCGCGCCCGACAGCAGGAGGCGATGCGCCGCCATCGGATGACGGTGGCGTTCTGGCAGTCGCTGACGGTGCGGCAAGCGGCGCTGGCCTTGCTGTCGGCCGTCGTCATCGGCGCCGTCCTGTCCTTGATCCAAGGGGTGGGGGAGGCTGAACGGGAGCGGGCGAAGTTCGCCAACACCGGCCACCTGGTGATGGATCTGGTTGAGAACACGGCCAGCGCCGCCGTCTGGAATCTGGATCCGGATCTGGTGTCCGGACTGGTCCGTTCGGTGCTGGCCATCGACGGCGTCCGCTCCATCCGGCTGATCGAGACGCCGGATCGCGTGCTGGCCTCCGGGACGCGGGACACGGCGCCGGTGGAAGCGGGCGGGGGCATGTGGCGCGATTGGCTGTCCAGCGCCCGTTTCGCGGCCATCTTCCAGGATCTGGCGCAGACCCAGCGCCTATTGTACCGCCCGTCCGGCAGCCCCCGCACGGGCCCCGTCATCGGCCGGTTGGAGCTGGAGCTGGACACCAGTCGGGCGGCGGCCGACTACGCCGCCTTTATCCGCGCCACCGTGGTGGGCGGCCTTGTGCGCGACCTTGCCTTGGGCGTGGTCCTGGCCGTGCTGCTGCACACCTTTCTGACCCGGCCGTTGCGCGCCGTGGGCCTGGCCATCGCCCGCATCGACCCCTCGCGCGCCGGGGCGGCCCGCTTGCCGGACTTCCCCGGTCAGGCGGACAACGAGTTGGGCTTCCTGGTGCGCCGCTTCAATGAGGTGCTGCGCCTGCTGGACCGTAGCCGGTCGGATATGGAGCAATTGGCCACCCATGACGCGCTGACCGGCCTGCCCAACCGCCTGCTGTTGCAGCGCCGGCTGGATGAGGCGCTGCGGCGGCGGGAACGGTGGCTCCGCAATCCCGCGGGGGCGTTATCGGAAGGGCAGGGCCGTCCGGTCCCGGCCGGGGGGCGTGATGGCATCGCCCTGTTCTTCCTGGACCTGGACCGCTTCAAGCATGTGAATGACAGCCTGGGCCACGATGTGGGGGACCGGCTGCTGAAGGCGGTGGCGGGCCGCCTGCGCGACTGCATCGGCGCGGGCGACATGCTGGGCCGCCTGGGCGGCGATGAATTCCTGGTGGTGACGGAAGAGGCGTTTGAGGCGGTGGACGCCGCCGTGCTGGCCGAGCGCCTGTTGAAGGCGCTGGAGGCGCCGTTGATGGTGGAGGGCGGGCACCAGCTGCATGCTGGCGCCTCCATCGGCGTGGCGCTGGTCAATGACGCCGCCGACGACGCCACCACCCTGATGCGCCAAGCGGACACCGCCCTTTATGTCGCCAAGTCCGCCGGCAGGGGCCAGTACCGCTTCTTCTCTCCCGAAATGAGTGAGCGCGCGGAAAGCCGCCTCAGCACCGAGGCCAATCTGCGGCAGGCCCTCAGCATCGGTTCGTTCGAACTCTATTTCCAGCCCAAGGTGCGGGCCGCTGACCAGTTCCTGGTGGGGGCGGAGGCGCTGGTCCGCTGGAAGCATGATGGCCAACTGGTGCAGCCCGGCGCCTTCATGACCGTGGCGGAGGACAGTGGCCTGATCATGGAATTGGGCAGCTGGGTGCTGGACCAGGCCATCCGTGAGGCCACGCACTGGACCAAGCTGCTGCCGGATTTCCATATCGCCGTGAACGTCTCCGCCCGTCAGATCATCGCGCCTGGCTTTGTCGAGCTGGTGCGGGACTGCCTGTCGCGCAGCGGCGTGGCCGCCGACCGCATCGAGATCGAGGTGACGGAGAGCGTCATGGTGGACAGCTCCCGTTCGCTGGAAGTGCTGTGGCGGCTGAAACGGCTGGGTGTGCGCATCGCCGTGGATGATTTCGGCACCGGCTTCTCCTCGCTGTCCTATCTGCGCCAGATGCCCATCGACACCTTGAAGATAGACCGGGCCTTCGTGCAGGATCTGCCGCGCGACAGCGCCATCGCCGCCATGATCCTGACCCTGGGCGCGCGACTGGGCCTGGAGGTGGTGGCCGAGGGCGTGGAACGGGAGGAGCAGCTGGCCTGGCTGGTGGCGGAGGGCTGCCCCGTCGTCCAGGGATTCTACATCGCCGAGCCCATGCCAGCCCGCCAGCTGGAAGCCCGCTTCCTGCATCCGCTGCTGATGGCGCGGGAGGATGAACGCGAGGGGCGCAGCGCCTGATCGTTCCTCACCGCCCCAGGTTCGGTCAGGGCTTCCAGGACACAATGCACATAAGCGGCAACACCATAGGGAATTGCGACTGAGCGGATAGGCTCCAGAACGCACCGGGCGTTCCTGGGCCGCTGGGTTGGGTCCGGTGCAGCAGCGTTACGGTTATCGGTATCTGCTTCCATGTGAGCAGATACACGCCCTGGTCGTCATTGACCTCGGCATTCTTGGGCCCGGAGATGTCGGAGCCAATAACGTTCCCGTGACAAGTGGCGGGGTCGATTTCCCGTGCATAGGTCGAAAGGCTGTGAAGTTTTCCTTCGCCGCTTGGCGTTGTCCACGCCATTTTCCGATATAGGAGCAGGTATAGTTTCGTATTGGTCAGCTGCTCGCTGTAGACGTCATATCGCTCGAAGATCTGACCCGTAGGTTGCTCCGTTGGTACCTTGAATGGCGGCGGTGGCGGCTCCTGGAATAAGTCCGCCGGACACCGGTCCAGCTGAGTTTGCGCCGCGATGTCCTTGGCCGACGTTGCGGATGTTATGGGATGTTGGACCGCTATGTTGGTGTTGGCGAGGAAGTCTGAAATAAACTCCTCGCATCCGGGTTCAGCTTGGTGTGGGCGCTTCAGGGAACGGACAGCGGTGAGAAAGGTCTGTATCCCCTTTTCCTTGTTTGGAGAAAAGAGGGGGTAGCGGGCCTCGGTTCGTTCTATGAGCGCTGCATTGCCTTGGCTCTTTTGTGAGGCGCACCCCGTCAGGGCGATTATCCCCGCCAGTGTCAGGACGTTGAAAACGGATGCGGAGACGCTTCTCTTTATGAACACCGGATAAAGGCCCCTTCGATTTGAATTTAATAATGGAAATCAGTTCTTAAAACTGGTGCTCAGCATTTCCCCACCCTTCGGTCCCCAGAACAAAACCCAGGTGGCGAAGTCCTCGGTGAAGTCCTCGAACCGGTGTGTGGCGCCGGCCTCCACGAACAGCAGGTCAAGCGGCTGGAAGGGGCGGCGCTCGTCATTTTTCACGAAGGTACCCGTGCCGCTGATGATGACGTAGATTTCATCGCGGATATGGGGGCCTTGCGGATCGTGGCCACGGGGGCCGTAGATGCCCACCTTCATGGTGCCGTGTTCCAGCAGCTACTGGAACCGTTCCCCGGCGGGCACATCGGGCAGGCCGGCCAGGGCGGGGGCCGCTGAAATGAGCCAGGACGGCGCTTGCATGGCGGGCTGACCTTGTCAGTATGTGCTATCAGGCGCCGGTCGAGGCAGCCGTAGCCTCCTGCTTCATTCGCTGTTCTTCGCGGTCGTTTTCCAGCTTCAGTTTTCGCGCCCGCTCGCGGACCTCCTCCTCCTTGGCCTCAATCAAATCCGACAGGTTCCAGAAGACGAAGCCGCCACCGAACAGAAAGAGCAATAAAAGACCGTCTGTGAACGTCATTGGTGCCCCCCGTGATTCTTCCAAATGCAACTTAGGCGATCGGGATGTGCCAGGGCCAGGGAAAAGGTCCAGGTCACGGCGTCGCACGTCAGCGGTCAGCCGGCGGACAGCGAAAAGGCCCGGCGTCGCCGCCGGGCCTTCACAGTCACTCGGTCGCTGATCCGGAAGGGATCAGGCGATGGCCGTTTCGGCGGCCACATAGCGGGCGTCGCCCGCTTCCACCAGGGCCGGATGGGTCAGCTTGCCGCGGAACACGTTCAGGCCGTTGCGCAGGTGCACGTCATCGGCCAGGGCCTGCTGCCAGCCCTTGTCGGCCAAGGCCAGGACGAAGGGCGCGGTGGCGTTGTTCAGGGCGAAGGTGGAGGTGCGGGCGACGGCGCCCGGCATGTTGGCGACGCAGTAGTGGATGACGCCGTCGACCACGTAGGTGGGGTCGGCGTGCGTGGTGGCGTGCGAGGTCTCGAAACAGCCGCCCTGGTCGATGGACACGTCCACCAGCACACTGCCGGGGCGCATCTTGGTCACCATCTCCTTGGTGACGACCTTCGGCGCGTTGGCGCCCGGCACCAGCACGGCACCGATGACCAGGTCGGCGTCCAGCACGCACTTTTCGACGGTGTCGAGGTTGGCGTAGAGGGTGTTCACGCGGCGGCCATACTGCTGGTCGATCTGACGCAGCCGGTCCAGCGACTTGTCCAGCACGGTCACTTCCGCTTCCAGGCCGACGGCCATACGGGCGGCGTTCAGGCCGACCACGCCGCCGCCGATGACGACGACCTTGGCGGCCGGGGTGCCGGGCACGCCGCCCAGCAGGATGCCGTTGCCGCCGTAGCTCTTCTCCAGGCATTTGGCGCCCGCCTGGATGGACATGCGGCCGGCGACCTCGCTCATCGGCGCCAGCAGGGGCAGGCCGCCGCGGGCGTCGGTCACGGTCTCATAGGCGATGCAGATGGCGCCGGAGGCCAGCAGCAGCTCCGTCTGCTCCGGATCGGGGGCCAGGTGCAGATAGGTGAACAGGACCTGGCCGGGGCGCAGCATGCGGCACTCGTGCGGCTGCGGCTCCTTCACCTTGACGATCATGTCGGCCTTGGCGAAGACCTCCTCGGCCGTGTCCACCAGGGCGGCGCCGGCGGCGGCGTACTGGTCGTCCGTCAGGCCGATGGCGGCGCCGGCGTTCTTCTGCACCACGACGCTGTGGCCATGGGCCACCAGCTGGCGCACGTTGGCGGGGATCAGACCGACGCGGTACTCGTGGTTTTTGATTTCCTTGGGAACGCCGACCAGCATGACATATCTCCCGGTATTTGGGGGGTTGGCGCCGCCTGTCCGGTCGCTCAACCGTTGCCTCGATTTCGGAAGGCAGAATAAGGCCGAAGGCCGGTGCATGTCCTTGCGTTCAGGCCAGGCGTGAGGGCAAAATGAGCAAGAAACCATCGTTTGGGGGACGCTATGCGGCAGGGTCTGCGAACAACAGTCCTTGATAGGATTGATCGTGCCATCCTGGGCCGGTTGCAGGAGCATGGACGCATCCCCAATTCAGACCTGGCCGCGCATGTTCATCTGTCGGAAAGCGCCTGCCTGCGCCGGGTCAAGGCGATGGAGGAGGCCGGGATCATCAGCGGTTACACCGCCATCCTGGATCCCGCCACCTGCGGCCGGCCGGAGAGTGTCTTCGTGCAGGTGACGCTGGAAAAGCAGACGGAGCCCTATTTACGGGCGTTCGAGGAGGCGCTGGCCACCTGTCCGCAGGTGATGGAGTGCTATTTGATGTCGGGGGACAGCGACTATCTGCTGCGGGTGGTGGTGGCGGGGGCCGCCGACTATGAGGCCCTGCACAACCGCATCCTGACCCGCCTGCCGGGCGTGGCCCGCGTCCATTCCAGCTTCACCCTGCGCACCGTCATGAAGCGCACGGCCTTGCCGCTGGCCGACACTGTCACGGTGGGGGGTGACTGAGCGGGTGGGAGCCGAGCGGGTGGCGGCAGAGTGGGTGGCGGCCAAGCGGGTGGCGATTGACGGGGCCGATGCCAGGCCGTACACCGCAAAGCCGTCCGTTGCGATAAGGGATGGGAAGCGCACGCTACCCTTGTCGGCGGCCCAACCATTTTTTGAGGAAAGCGCCCCCGCATGACTGAGCTCCCCTCTCCCCTCCCCACCGGTCGCCTGACCGGCCGGGTGGCCGTGGTCACCGGCGCCTCGCGTGGCCTGGGCGCAGCGGTTGCCAAGGGCCTGGCGGCGGAGGGCGCGCATGTCGTGCTGATCGCCCGCACCGTGGGCGGGCTGGAGGAGGTGGACGACGCCATCCGCGCCGCCGGCGGCAGCGCCACCTTGATTCCCCAGGACATGGCGGCGGAGCCGGCGCAGCTGGATGTGCTGGGCCCGGCGCTGCTGGACCGGTTCGGTCGGGTGGACATCCTGGTGGCCAACGCCGGCATGCTGGGCGCCATCGGCCCCATGGCCCACGCCAACGTCAAGGAATGGGACAAGGTGCTGGCCCTGACGCTGACCGCCAATATGCGCCTGATCCGCAGCCTGGACCCCCTGCTGCGGGGATCGGACGCGGGCCGCGCCGTCTTCATCACCGACCGTTACGGCCATGAGCCGGTGGCTTACTGGAACGCCTACGCCGTGGCCAAGGCGGGGTTGGAGATGATGGCCCTGACCTACGCGCAGGAGGTGCTGCAAAGCCCCCTGAAGGTCAACCTAGTCGACCCGGGCCCCATGCCCACCAAGCTGCGCGCCCAGGCCTTCCCCGGCGAAAAGCCGGACACGCAGCCGCCGGTCACCCGTGTCGTGCCCACCATCCTGGACCTGGTGGCACCGGCCAACGTCCGCCATGGCGAGTGCATCGCCCTGTACTGAGCGGCGCTGGGTGGGGGCGGCGCCCGTTCAAGGGTGGCCGACGCATGGCAGCATTTGCTTACGCTCCGTACCGTAGTGATATTGGTCACAGCCGCAGCGGTTCAGCGGGCATAGTCTTCCTCTTGTACCGGGGCTGGCCCCAACCGCCCTGGTACAGAGACGGCGACCCCCGCGTCCCGTTTCTGCTTCCCCGTCCGGGTGGGTTGCTCCCCGCGCCCAACCCGGCATCTATGAAGGCCCGCCGCTCCCCCGCAGGCGGGCCTTTTTCTTTGGGCTGTCGGCGGAACGCGCGGGGAATTGCCGCCGCAACCGCCTTGTGCTGACGACAACCCCCGTCAGGCTGAACACCAGGCCCAGCGTCAGGGGCTGCAATTCCAGGGTCCAGCGCAGCATCGGCCGGCCGGTCAGGCCGGGGAAGTTGAAGGTGTGGAGGGCGAAGTAGACCCAGGCATAGGTGCTGCGGCTGTCGTCCATGACGACAAGGATGCGGCCGGCGTGTCCATCCACGTAAACGTCGACCGGCTTTGCGCCCTTTATCGCGAAGCGCCGGGTGTCGGTCGTCATTCCCTCCGCCAGGGCATAGAGGTCGGTCGCGTCCACGCTGCCGGCCGCGCTCACCGCTGTACCGGGCCAGGCGTTCCGCAGCCCGGCGGCCAACACCTCATCGGGCAGGAACAGGGAAGGGCCCCCACCCGGTATCATGGTCCGGGGGGGCGCCCCGCCGCCATAGGCGGTGATGACGGGATGTCCGGCCACGGCGCCGAAGCGCAGTTCCGTGGCGGAGCCCAGGGCGCGCAGGTCATCCAGGGTCAGCGCCGCGACGGCGGCCTCCAGCGTGAGGCCCTGGAAGGCCGCGCGCCGGTCGTCGCCAGCCTCTCCCGTCGAGAAGAGGCGGCCATGGTCCATGGATAGCCAGCCGCTGAGGATCCAGGTGAAGACGAACAGCCCGGCGCCGAGGCCCAGCAGATGGTGCCAACCCAACCACCCGCGAAACGGGGTCAGGGCGCGCCGGCGGGACGCCCGCGCCTTCATCGTGCGGTAGATGCCCAGCCAAATCCCCGCGATCGTGGTGAGCAGGGCCCACAGCGATATCCACCACACCACTTGGTTCCACAGGCTCCAATCCTGGCGGATGGGTGTGAAATAGACCCAGTGCAGGACGGCGCCGCACCAGTTCCAGGCCCGCTCCGCCCGTGTGGCCCGCTGCAGGACCTCGCCGGTGGTGGCGGAGACGTACAGCCAGGTGTGGGCCGTGTCCGCCAGCACCACACGATAAAACGGGCGGTACCGGTTGAAGCGATGGTGGACCACCCACTGGTCGTACGCCAAAGGACCCTCGACATGGTCGACCGCATCCCCGGCGAAGCGGCCGGCGATGGCGGCCGCCTGGCTGGGCGTCAGCGGACCAGGGGGCAGTGGATTCGGCGGTGGCGCGGCGTCGCCCGCGACCGCCACGTCCGGCCGCCCCGGAACTTGCAGCAGGTAGCGGGGGTGGCCGTCGGCGCTGACCAGTCGCAGGTCGGTCGCATCGGGGGCCTGGGCCAGCGCGGCGGCCGGTGTCACCGCCATGGCATCCAGGGCGATGGGCTCGGCCGCCTCCCGCCGGGCCGCGTCGGGCAGGGCGGGGAAGGGCACGAACATCAGGACGGCGCCGCTGGCGAACCAGACGGTGAACAGCAGGCACAGGACGACGCCCGCCCACCGGTGAAACCACGACAGCCACCGCAGCACCGTTGGCCACCGGATCGGCCACCGGGTGCCGCTGCCCGTGGGGCGGGGCCTAGAACTTGGCGACAATGCCCACCTCGGCGCTGCGGGGGGCGCCCAACATGACCTCCGACGGATAATAGATATCCGCCCACTGCGCGTAGGCCTTGTCGAACAGGTTGTTGATGCGCCCGGTCAACATCAGGCCGGCCGACAGGCGGTATGAGGCGTAGAGGTCCACCAGATAATAGCTGTCAAGCCGGACGGTGTTGGCGGCGTTGGCGTAGCGGGCGCCGACGTAGCGGACGCCGCCGCCAACCTCCAAGGGCAGCCCGCCGATGTCCGACACGCTGGTCCACAGGTTGCCTGTCCACCGGGGAATGTCCGGCGGCTGGTTGCCGCTGTCGTTCAGGCCCGTGTTGGTGTCGATGAAATAGCCGTAGCGGCTGTCGGTGTACGCGGCATTGGCGCTGACGGTCCAATGGTCGGTGACGCGCAGGTTGCCGGACACCTCCACCCCCTTGGATCGCTGGCTGCCGATGTTGGTCAACACGTCCAGCGCCGTCTGGGTCAGGATGTTCTGGCGCAGGATGTCATAGACCGCCAGGGTGGCGTCGGCGCGATGGTCCGGGGTGTTGGCCTTTACCCCCACCTCGACCTGATGGGAACTGCTGAGGCCGAAATTCTCGCCCGCGTTCACCAGGAAGATGTTGGAGCCGACCGGGTCCTGCCCCGTGGTGAAGGAGACATAGGGGGTGATGGTGTCGGTGACATTGTAAACCGCACCCACCCGCCAGGTGCCGGAGCGGTAGGTGCGGGTGAAGCTGGTGGCGGCGCTATAGCTGCCGTCGAAATTGTAGTTCTTGCGGTCCAGGTCCAGCACATCGTAGCGCCCGCCGGTGACGAGCTTCAGGGCGGGGGTGACATCGATCGCGTCCTCGAAGAACACGGACGCGTCGTCCCATTTGGTAGGGCTTTGTTTGCCCGTCAGGGCGCCGAAGACACCAGGACTGGGGGCGAAGGGATCGACGCTGTCGCCATCGGGGAAGCCGCGGATGCGGTTGAAATCCAGGTGGTTGTAGTCGAACCCCACCACCACCTTGTTGGGCAGGGTGAACAGATCGCCCTTGTAAGCGACGCTGCCCTGGTCGCCCACCAGATCCTGCTTGTGGATGACGAAAAAGCGGTCGCGATCGATCAACTTGGTCGCGGTGTTGAACTGATAGGTCTCGGCGTCGATCCAGTGACGGTCGGCATGGAAGTAATAGGTGACGTTCTCGACCGTCAGGTTTTCGTTGGGCGACCACTTCACCAGGATCTGCGGCCAAGTCTGTTCGGAATGGATGCTGGCGTCGGTGACGTTGTAGTTCACGTAGCGCATGCGCTCGTCCAGCGTCAGCCCGTTGGTGGACGAGATCACGCCGCTCAGCGGCTTGGTCGCGAAGGATGTGGGCACCAGGGGCGTGCCGAAATAGGTGGATGGGTTGTCCTGCAGGTAGTCCACCATCACCTGGATCTCCACCGTTTCGGTGGGCCTCCACACCAGGGAGAAGGTGGCGTTGGTGGAATCGGCACCGGCGTCATGCACATAGCCGTCGGTGCCGGTGCGGCTCACGTCCAGGCGCACCGCCACCTTGTCACCGAAGTGGGTGGTGCCGCCGACACCGATGTTGGTGGTGCCGAAGCTGCCAAAGGTGGCCAGGGCGTTGACCTCGGGCGTGCCGAAGCTGGGCCCCTTGTTCACGATGTTGACCACGCCGCCGATGGCGCCCTGACCATACAGCACCGACGCCGGCCCCTTCAGGATCTCGACGCTTTCCAGATTGAAGGTGTTTTGCGGCCGGTTGGTCATGTTGGACGGCCCCAGATAGAGCCCGTTGTGCAGGACCGTGATCTGGTCGCCGGTGAAGCCGCGCATGGAGAAGGAGGAGGAGTCGCCCGGCGACCCGCCGGAGGTGACGCCGGGCAGGCTGTCGGCAGCCTGCTCCACGGTGGCGAAGCCGCGGCCGATCATCTCGTCACTGTCGATGGTGTCCAGCGTCGCCGGCGTTTCGCGCGCGCTCAACCCCAGGCGGCTGGCTGTCGGCGTGAACTGCTCCAGCGATCGCGTTTTGGCGGCGGTGACGGTGATGACGTCCACCGGCTGAAGGTCGTCCGCCGCCTGCTGCGCCCGTGCCGGCCCACCTAGGCCCATCGCCAAAGCGAGCACAGAGGCGGCCGTCCACCTGATGCCCCCGCCATCCCGCATAGTCGTTCCCCTGTCGCGCTGCCAACTGCCCTGCATTTTTCCCCGGTTTTCCGTTGAAAGAACAAGCGTAACCTGACGCCAGTTCGTGTGGTGTGATTTAAATTTTATACACAGATAAAATCTGTTTATTTGACCCGCGCGCCATGATCCCGGTCCATTCCTTTCATTGTCGGAAAGACCAAGGGCCGCCCCCGTGCCCGACTTGGTGGGCCGCCTGACGGCGCTAGGGCTTTTGCGCCTGTCCCCGCATTCGTGTCCATGCATGAGGGCTGCCCAGCAGGATCACGACGCCCAGGGCGCCGCCGGCGCCCAGCAGGGTGAAACTGGTGTCGTCGATGTCCACGCCGTGCCCGCTGATCTCAAGCAGCGCGAACAGCGCCATCCCATACGATAGGGCGACGATCAGCCAGCCAACCGCCCGGCGGTATCGCTGGATGACGGCGGTTGGGCTGTCGCGTGAGCGCAGCAGGCGGCTCACGATCTGGCTGTCGAGCGTGTCGGCGAGGATCATTCCGGCCGCGAAGGCGATGATGATCCCGGCAATGGCGGCGAGGCCGCCTTGGGTCGTCGCCGCGGCGCCCCATGCCGCCGCCTGGGTGGCCGTGTCGAACACCAGCCCGAAGACGATCCCGACAGCGACCAGCGCCGCGGGGTGGGTGCTGGTGCGCAGCCGCGCCGGAATCAGGCCCGCCCGCCAGCCGACCGGCGCATAAGGGCGCCGCCGCAGCAGCGCGGCGAGATTGAGCGATCCGACGAAGGCCAGCAGCAGGATGACGGCGATGTCGACGGTCGGCGCGAACCATGGCGGCATGGCCAGTCGACGGGCGAACGCCGCCACGCCGACCGCCACGCCCGCGACCGCCAGGCTGTGCCCCAGGGCGAACAGCGTTCCCGTCCAGGGCGACAGGCGCGGCCGCTCATCGACCATGCGGAAGACGATATTGTCGATGACGGCGACGTGATCGGGATCGAGCCCATGGCGCAGTCCCAGCACGAACATCAGGCTCAAGGTCGGCAGGGCCAGCGACACGTCGCTCATGAACGGTCTCCCGCCGTCTGGGAAGCGCGCGCCGCCAGCTTGGCCAGGCGGCGAGGTAGGTCGGCGCTGATCGCCAACAGTTTCGGCCGGGACGCCTTGCGCCAGATCCGGCATTCATCCAGGGTCCGTCCGCAGGCGACGCACCAGCCGGTGCACCCATCGAACCGGCAGACCTCGACGCAGGGGCTTCTCATGCCCGCGCCCGCATGTTCAGCAGGCCGATCCGCCCGTCCTCGGCACCCCAGCCCAGCCATGTGCCGGCGTCGTTCCAGGCAAGGGCGGTGATCGGCGCTCCACGCCCATCGACGTCGAGGGTCCGGTCGTCCGCCGGCCGCGCCAGCGTCACCGCACCGTCGTCATAGCCGACCGCCAACAGGTCCTCCCGTGGGTGGAAAGCGACGCGGGTCACGATCGCGCCCATGCGTTCCGCCACCAGCAGCGGGGGCTTGCCCATCGGTCCGGTCTTGCCGTCGAACGGCCACAGCACCGCGCGTCCGTCGCCGCCCGTGGCCAGCCATTTGGCGCGCCGGTCCCAGGAAAAGCTGCGCGTCTTGGCGGCATATCCCGGCATCCGCATGTCAAGCATCCCGGGCAGTTGCCAAGCGTGCAGCCCCGTTTCCTGAAGGGCGGTGACAAGGTATCGCCCGTCCGGGCTCAGCGTGCAGGTCAGATGGGAGCCGACCCAGTTGAGCGCGGTGCCGCCGCTCGCGGCATTGGTGGCATAGTGCAAGGTGGCGCCGTTATAATGGGCAACCGCCAACCGCTTGCCTTTGCCGTCGAGCGCCAGGCCGCCGATGGACGAGCCGATCGTGTAGCGATGCGCTGGCGCGGTGCCGCCGGCCAGCCAGACCACGGCCTCGCGCCCGGCACCGGCGACGATCAGGCCGGAGGTGGCGCTGGCGACGAGGTGCTCGACCCAGCGCCGTGGAAAATGGCCCAGACCGTCCACGCGTCCATCAAGGCCTACGCGCCGGACGTGGCCATCGTCACCGCCGGTCACGATGGAGCGCCCGTCGGGGTGGCGGCAGGCGCTCAGGATCGCGCCGTCGTGCGCGGTCCACGCGGCCATGTCCCCACCGCCATCGAGCTGGCGGACGGTGCCATCGCCCAAGGTGGCCAAGAGGGTGTCGCCCAGCCAGAGGATCGCCGTCGGTTGGGCGTCGACCGCGACATGGCGGCCATAGCGACCGACCAGGGTGTCGTTGCCATCGCCTGCCACCCCGCCGCCTGCCGGGGTCATCATAGGTGCCGCCAGCATCAGTTGGCCCGCGCCGCGCACGCGGCGAACCCTTGCCGCAGCGCCGCCGCATCCAGGTTGCGGCCGATGAACACCATCCGGCTGGTTCGCGTCTCGCCGGGCTTCCAGTCGCGCTGATGGTCCCCTTCCAGCAGCATGTGCACGCCTTGGACGACGTAGCGCTGCTCCTCGCCGGGGAAGCACAGGATGCCCTTCAGGCGCAGGATGTCCTGTCCCCGTTCGGCGGTCAGCCGGCGCAGCCAGGGCATGAACAGGTCGGGCCGGATGGGTGTGTCCGATGTCACCGACACCGACGTGATCGCCACGTCGTGTTCGTGATCATCCTCGGAAAGGAAGTTGGGCTCGATGGCCAGGATGCGGTCGAGGTCGAACGCGCCGCGCTCCAGCACCTCTTCCACCGGGATGACGCAATTGCGCGTTTCGTGCAGGCGCGCCTGGTTGTTGATGGTCCGGATCCGCTGCCGCACCGTTTCCAACTCCCGGTCATCGACAAGGTCGATCTTGTTCAGCAGGATGACGTCGGCGAACGCGATCTGCTCCTCCGCCTCATGGCTGTCCTCCAGCCGGGCCAAGACATGGCGGGCGTCGACCACCGTCACGATCGCATCCAGGCTGACGCGCGCCCGCACATCGGTGTCGACGAAAAAGGTCTGCGCCACGGGGGCGGGGTCGGCGAGGCCGGTGGTCTCGATGATGATGGCGTCGAAGCCGCCCTTGCGCTTCATCAGTCCCTCGATGATGCGGATCAGGTCGCCGCGCACGGTGCAGCAGATACAGCCGTTATTCATTTCGAACACTTCTTCATCGGCATCGACCACAAGATCGTTGTCGATGCCGATGGCGCCGAATTCATTGACGATGACGGCGTACCTGCGGCCGTGATTTTCGCTGAGGATGCGGTTGAGCAGCGTGGTCTTGCCAGCGCCGAGATAGCCGGTCAGCACGGTGACGGGGATGGGCGGGGCGGCGGTCATGACACGATCCAACGTTATGTTATAACATAACGTTCGTTATAACGTATCCGCCACCAAACTCAACCCCTTCCAAAATTCCGCGTTGGCCCGGGGGTTACGCGTGCGGAACGTAGGGCACGCCGTTGCGCTTGAACCATTCCAGCATCTGCTTCCACGCCACCTTGGCGTCGGCGGGGTTATAGCTGGGGCGGTAGTCGGCGTTGAAGCCGTGGCCGGAATCGTTGAACACCATGATCTTGCAATCTTTGGCCGCTTTGTCGCCGTCGGCCAAAGCCGCCCGCATCTGTTCCACGCTGCTGACCGGGATGCTTTCGTCCTTGGCGCCATAGAGGCCCAGGACCGGGGCGTTCAACTGGTTTACCAGGTCGATGGGGTTCTTGGGATGCAGTGGGTCGGTGCCGCCCACCAGCCGCCCATACCACGCGGCGCCGGCCTTCAGGTCGGGATTGTGGGCGGAATACAGCCAGACGATGCGTCCACCCCAGCAGAATCCGGTGATGGCCAGCCGACTGGTGTCGCCCTTGCCGTGGGCCGCCACGTAGGCGACGGTGGCGTCCAGGTCTGCCATCACCTGCTCGTCCGGCACTTTGGAGACGATATCGCGCACCAGCGTGGGGATGTCGGCGACCTTGGTGGCGTCACCCTGGCGGAAATAAAGATCGGGAGCGATGGCGTAATAGCCCGACTTGGCCAGCCGCCGGCACAGGTCGCGGATGTGTTCGTGCACCCCGAAGATTTCCTGGACCACCAGCACCACCGGATGGCCGCCGCCCTTGCCTGTCCATTTGGGAACAGCACGATAGGCGCCCATCGTGGCGCCACCCGCCACGGGCACCTGCACCATCTCGGCGTCGATGGAGTCGGTGTCGGTGGTGATGGTCTCCGCCGAGACGGGCAGCACCGCCAGCGCGAAGCCGGTGGCCAGGCTGGCGGCGGTGAAGCCGCGACGGTTGATCAAGCTGTCTTCCATGGAAGTCGCACCCTTCTTCGTTGTTATCGCTGGTGGTCGTTTATGGCCGTCGGGGAGGGGGGCAGGACCTCGCTACAGGGCGCCCGCCTGCCGCAGGCGGCCGATGTCCTCATCCTCCAGGCGCAGCCAGTCCTTCAGGACGGCATCGGTGTGCTGGCCCAGGGTCGGCGGTGCCTGGCGGTAATTGACCGGTGTGTCGCTGAACTTCATCGGGCTGCCGATCAGGTCGACCGTGCCCGGCAGTCCGTCGCCGGGCGCCCCCGTGCCGCCGGCCAGGGGGTGGGGCAGGGTGACGCGCATGTCACGGGCGGCCACCTGGGGGTCGGCGAACACCTTGTCGATGGTGTTGATGGGGCCGCAGGGGACGCCCAGCGGTTCCAGCGCGCTGATCCAGAACTCCGACGTTTGCTTCTGGATCACGGCGGCCACCGCCGGCACCAGGGTGTCGCGGTTGCGCACCCGCGCCTGGTTGGTGGCGTACTGGGGATCGGTGGCCCAGGCGGCGTTGCCCGACAGGCGGCAGAATCGGGCGAACTGCTCATCATTGCCGATGGCCAGGATGATCCAGCCGTCGCTGGTGGCGAAGGTCTGATAGGGCACGATGGTGGGATGGGCGTTGCCGACGCGCGGCGCCAGCTGGCCGCTGGTCAGATAGAATTGTCCGGGATGGGACAGCCAGGCCACCTGGGTGTCGAACAGCGACAGGTCGATGGCCTGGCCCCGCCCGGTAAGGTCGCGGTGGCGGAGTGCCGCCAGGATGGCGATGGCGGCGTAGGTGCCGGTCATCAGGTCGGCGATGGCCACGCCCGCCTTCAGGGGCTGGCCCTCCGGCTCGCCCGTCAATGACATGAAGCCGCCCATGCCCTGGACCAGGTAATCATAGCCGGCGCGGGCGGCATAAGGGCCGGTGTGGCCGAAGCCGGTGATGGAGCAATAGATGAGCCGGGGATAGGCGTCCCGCAGGTCGTCATACCCCAGGCCATAGCGGCCCAGCGTCCCGGTCTTGTAGTTCTCCACCACCACGTCGGCATGGCCGATCAGCTGCAACGCCAGCGCCTGGCCGGCCGGGGTGGTGAAGTCCAGGGTCAGCGATCGCTTGTTGCGGTTGGCGGACAGGTAATAGGCGCTTTCCGTCGTCTCCTGGCCGGTGTCGTCCTTGAGGAAGGGGGGCCCCCACCCACGGGTGTCGTCGCCCTGGCCGGGCCGCTCCACCTTCACCACGTCGGCGCCCAGATCCCCCAGAATCTGCGTGGCGCTGGGGCCGGCCAGCACCCGGCTCATGTCCAGCACCTTCAATCCGGTCAATGGACCGGTGGCGGGCGGGGGGGCGACGGCGGGGGGCTGGATCATGGCGCAGGTCTACCTTCTGCTGGGGACACCCTTTATCTGCACGGCGCTGATCTTACACACGGGATGTCGGCCGCGCCTAGATGGCAGGGTGGCGCGAGGCCGGGCTTTCCCTGCGCGGCGTTTCACGCTCTGATAGGCCAACCATTTGCCCGCCTATCCTGACCGAGGTCCCCTGAATGCTCCACAAGACCGCCAAGATGCCCGATGAGATCCCGGTCATCCGCACCATCGCTATGCCCGCTGACACCAACCCCGCCGGCGATATCTTCGGCGGCTGGTTGATGTCGCAAATGGATTTGGCGGCGGGCAACGTGGCGGCGCGGGCGGCGCGCGGCCGTGCGGCCACCGTGGCGGTCGATGCCATCGCCTTCCTCGGCCCCGTGTTCGTGGGGGACGAGGTCAGCCTGTTCGGGCGCCTGGTATCGCGCGGCCGCACCTCCATGCGCATCGAGGTGGAGGCTTGGCGCCGCAGCCGTGACGCTGAGGACACCAACAAAGTCACCGAGGCCGTCTTCACCTTCGTCGCCATCGACGAGAATCGCCGCCCGCGCGCCTTGCCGCCGGTGGAAGGCTGAGGTTCCCTCGGCAAAGTTCGCTCGACATCGGGGGCCGGGCGCGCGCAGTCTAGCCTCGCCCCTGTTTTGCGAAAGGCGGATCCGTTCCATGGCCGACCCCCGTGACGAACTGCTGCGCCAGATCCGCGCCATCCGTCGGCGGATCGACCCGGACGTCCTGGAACGGGCGGCCGCCGCGGCGGAGCGGGTGCAGGCCGGCCCGCCGCCGGCAGAGGAACCCTTCGACCGGCAGGCCGCGCGGGAAGTCGTCATGAACTTCCTGCAGGCGCGCCACGATGGTGGCCGCTTCGCCATGAAGTTGATGGAAGAGATGAAAAAGCCGGCGGCTGCCGCCAAGGCCTACGACAAGACCGGGCCGCAGCGACCGGGCCCCTCCCGTCCCACGGGCTCGCGCAAGGCCTAACAAGATTTCGCCAAGACGATAGAATGTTGTGGGGAGTCCCACGCCCCATGCCACCAATAAAGCCAAGGGGCGGCAAGACCTGATCCGCACCCTGTACGGCTGGGGACTAGCTTTGTCCTGCGGCCTCGTGGCAGCATAGCAAGCGGATTACCCATGTAGTCCTGGGATTGGCGTGCGGGCCACTGCCCGGCCGGACTAATGGCTGGGAAGAATTAGGGAACGGGCCGGGTGGGTCACCACATCAAGCAGATCGTCTGGCCGGACCGGGCTTATGTCGACTACAAGTTCGACCACCACCGGCTGTTCAGCACCATCATGACCATCGCGACCTCCCTCACGGTCAGCGGGCTATGGGGCTGGGACCATGTCATCGATCCGGCGGGGGCCGAGCGCACCATTGGTCTGCGCTTGGTGATGTCGGTCATCATCGTCTTGCACGCCCTGCTGCTTCACTTCCGCGTGCCCCGCCGCCTGACCACGGCCTACGCCTTCATCGGCGCCATAGCCTGTCAGCTGTTGTTCATCGAGGCGTTGAACCGACTGGATCACGGCATGCAGGCGCAGTTCTCCGGCTTTCTGTTCTTCACTTTCCTGCCGCTGCTGGTGATGCAGTACGTGCCCTTCACCACCGGGGCGCTGTTCATGGCGCTGATCATTTCCCTGCCGCCGATCGCTGGCGCCACCGGCTTCGCCCAAGCCTTCGAATATGTGAAATACCCCCTGCTGTTGGGGCCGGTGGGCGGCATGTTCATCTGCGTGCTGTTCGCGTTCGAGCAGATCAACTACACCAACTATGAGAGCCAGCGGCTGCTGAAGCTGATCGCCATCACCGATTCACTGACCGGCGCCGGCACCCGCCGCTACATCACCGACACGGCGGCCCGTGAAATGGCCCGGGCCAGACGGTACGGCGGGCCGCTGTCGGTGCTGATGCTGGATATCGACCATTTCAAACGCATCAACGACACCTGGGGACACCAGGCGGGGGACCTGGCCATCTGCGGCGTGGTCGACTTGTGCCGGGCCGCCATCCGCGACACGGACGTCATCGGCCGCTTCGGTGGGGAAGAATTTGTGATCCTGTTGCCGCAGACGGATCGGCAAGAGGCGGAGCGGGTGGCGGAACGGTTGCGGGTGGCCGTGGCCGGCGCCCCCCTGACCCTGGCCCCCAACGTGGTCGTGACGCTGACGTGCAGTCTGGGGGTCACCACCCTGATGCCGTCCGACCATACCGTGGATGTCCTGCTGAGCCGTGCGGACAAGGCGCTGTATGAGGCCAAGAACGCCGGCCGTAATCGGGTGGCCGTGGCGGCGTAAGCCGCTGGAGCAAAGCCAGGCGCGTGGACGATATCCCGGCCTCAAGCCGGGTATAGGGCGTCGCTGTGGATGCGGGTGGGCCTGGCGGCGGGCTGAGGCCGCGCCGGTCCCAGGACGGCGGCCACCAGACGCCGGGTCCAGCCCGGCTCGTCCAGCTGCTGGTGACGAACCAACAGGCGGCTGTAAAGCGTGTTGTACAGCAGCTCCACCGCCATGGCCTCATCCAGATCGGCCGGCAGCTCGCCGGTCCGCACGCCCTGACGCACGATTTCCCCGATACGCTCGCGACGGGGCTGCAGCACCTGGGTGCAGTAGCTCTCCAGCACGTCGGGGTTGCTTTGCCCCTCGACGATGATGCCGGCGATGACCCGCCCCATGGGGCCCGCCATGGTGCCGGCCATCACCTCCAGCAGGCTCTCCAGGTCGCGCCGGGCGGAGCCGGTGGCGCGGATCGGGGCCACCACTTCCACCATCTCCAGCAACGCGGCGATAGCCAGCGCTCCCTTGGTGGGCCACCAGCGGTAGATGGTGGTCTTGGCACAGCCGGACCGGGCGGCCACCGCCTCGATGGTGAAGCCTGACAGGCCCGCCTCCACCAGCAGTTCATAGGCGCCGGTAAGGATGGCTTGGCGCGACTTGTCGCAACGGGGGCGACCCCGCAGGGAACGCGGGGGCGACGGGGCGCGGGCGGTGGCGGTCATCGGGCTGTCATCACGCTCATGAGACATCGGTGAACACGAAACGACTTGGCCGAGCCGGGTGTCCGGTCGCGACGGCCGCTTGCGCATGATGGCGTCTGAACGGCGGCGGCCACTCCCTGAATTGGCGCGCGCCATCCTTTTCCTGAACTCGTCTTATAACATCAAATCGCAACAAACAAGACGCTGACGGCCCGCAATGGGTCATATTATTTGCGGCCGCTCATAGCTCCCCGCCCGGTGAATGAACGGGCGGGCGCGGGACACCAGCCCGGCCACCCCCTCAAGGAGGGTCCTGACAGCAGACGGCCCCGGTGCCGGGGCACCGGGGCCTGATGAGGCTTGCGACAAGCGGGGGCGCGCGGCGGCGCCCTAAAGTCGACCGATCAGGATCAGAACAAGCACGATGACGATCAGCGTGCCCAGGCCGCCCGCCGGGTAATACCCCCAGTTGACGCTGTGCGGCCAGGTGGGCAGGGCGCCGATCAGGAATAGTATTAAAATGATGAGGAGAATGGTTCCGAGATTCATGACGGCCTCTCTTCAGAATTCGAAGGCTTCCGGAGGATGGGTTTTCATTGTGACGAAAACATGTTTTCGAAGCCGTCGCGTCAGGGAAAAGGGACTATTGGTCAAAGAAAAATGGCCTATACGCTTCCGGTCGAAGCGCCTGGAAGTGGGGTGTATTTCTAATTGTCGATAACATGAATGACAAAAATAGATGGCATAGGCAAATGGTCGTATACGCCGCAATGTGTGGCCGATGGGGCGATGGCGAAATAAATAATGACCTTTTCCTCTGCGGCGCTAGTTCATTTTATCGGTAAGATTACCATCATTCCTATCTGATTTCGCCACATTGCGGCCACATGACAGGGATATCATTCAGTTTCCATTGTTTCTCTAACCTATCGGAAAGTGGTCTCTGCCATTGCGGGGACCTGCCTTCCGACGGGCAGATCAGGCCGGTTCCGGGCATGAGCGCTGACGCCGCTTACGGATGCGACCTTTCACTTCAACCCACGCGAGGAGCGAGACCATGAACAAGAATCGTATCGAAGGTAATGCCAAGATCGCCGGCGGTGCCGTGAAGGAAGCGGCCGGCAAAGTGATCGGCAATGACAAGATGGCGGCCGAAGGCAAGGCCAAGAAGGTCGAAGGCCACGCCCAGGACGCCGTTGGCAAGATCCAGGAGGCCGGCAAGGCCCTCAAGGATACCGCCAAGAAGGCCCTGGACAAGTAGACGGGTCGTGGTCTGCCGTTGTGCCCGCCGCTGGATGGGTGACGACGCGCGCGCCGTCACCCCCCGCGACGCGACGGGAACCTTGAGCTTGTTGGCGACCACCTTGAAGCAACAGAAGGAACGGCCCCAAGGGCCGTTCCCGTCCACCACCCCCGCCGACTGGACACTCAGCGGCGATGGCTTGGCCGGCGCACCGGCCCGGCCCAATAATGGAGTGACCATGATGCCTGCGCCCTTCACAAAGCCGGCCGCGAAGCCCTCGCCGCGATCCCGCATCCTGCCTGCCGCCCTGTCGGCCCTGATGATTTTCGGCGCCATGACGGCGGCGGCTCCCCATGCCCTGGCCGCTGCGGCCGCCCACGGCACCGATCAGAGCAATCTGGTGGAACGCGCCCGCGTCACCGTCGACGATCTGCGCAAGGACAAGGAATTCGGTAACGCGCGTGAACTCATGAAACGCGCCAAGGGCGTGCTGATCGTCCCGCAATTGATCAAGGGCGGGTTCTTCGTGGGCGGGGAGGGTGGCGACGCCGTGCTGTTGACCCGCGGGCCGGACGGGGAATTCAGCTACCCCGCCTTCTACACCCTGGGCTCCGCGTCGTTCGGGCTGCAGATCGGTGTGGAGCAGGCTGAGCTCGTGATGTTCATCATGAGCGACAAGGCCCTCGCCTCCGTGCTGCAGGATGAATTCAAGATCGGCGCCCAGGCGGGGTTGGCCGTCGTGACCTTGGGCTCCACCGCCGAGGCGGCCACGCCCACTTCGCTCAATGGCGACATCATCGTCTGGTCTTCGGCCAGTGGCGCCTATGCCGGGCTGACGCTCAATGGTTCGATCCTGAAGCCGCGCGACAGCTGGAACGAGGCGTATTACGGGAAGCCGGAGCCCGTGTCGGCCATCGTTTCCAAGCGCAGCGCCAAGAATGCCGACGCGGATGGCCTGCGTCGCAACCTGGCCACCATCCGCTAGGGGACGTCTTGATGGGAGAGGGGCGGCCACGTCCCTCTCCCTCACGGGGTATCCCGTCGGTGCCGTTTGTCCGGATAGGCGTAGACCTAAAGATTGAAAATATTCTGGCGGCCTGTGGGTCTAGATAACAGCCTCTGTGTTGCGGCGAATAAATAAAAAATAGCTATAAGGGCATAGCAAACAAGTTCTGTGAAACAATTCTTGCTCCCTGTTTGTTTGTGCTGAGTCGGGACGAATGATGCGATCCCGGCATACTGATAATTCCAGGAGAGGAGCAGACCATGATTCCGCCGACCGTTTCGCCAGGCGTCGCCCCCGCCGGCACCGAACAGCCGATCAAGGTGCTGAACAACCTGATCGAGAAGACGCTGGACAGCGCCCTTGGGTACAAGGACGCCGCTGAAGAGGCGACCAACGACAGTTTCAAGACGCTATTCTCCACCCGTGCGCGCCAGCGCCGTCAGTTGACCACCGCCCTCCAGGCGGAAGTGATCAGCCTGGGTGGCCAGCCGGAAACCGACGGCACGGTACTCGGTGCCGCCCGTCGCATGTTCGTCAACCTCAAGAACGCCGTCACCGGCAGCGACCAGAGCGTGGTGTCGGCGGTCGAGGCGGGCGAGGACGATATCAAGGCCAGCTTCGAGAAGGCCTTGCAGGGTGACCTGCCCATGCCGGCCCGTGAAGTGGTGGCCACCTGCTACGACAGCATCAGGTCGGACCATGACCAGATGAGCACGTTGAAACACGCGCTGGAACAGCACCGATAGGCTGCCTGCCTGATTTCCAATTCCGGCGGATCCCAGGGAACCTCCCCATGGGCCGCCTGCTTGACGGGGACGCCGCCGCGCGGCTTTCGCGGGCGGCGCCCCCGGTTGATTTGAAGGAGAAGGACGATGAAGAGCGAAACCATTGATGCCGCGGCGACCGCCGCCCGCAGCGTACGCGACGCCGCGCGGGAGGACGCCGACACCCTGACCAGCCACCTGAAGGCCGAAGCCAACGACATCTACAAGAATCTTGCGGCCAAGGGCGAAGAGGCCGCCAAGGCCCTGGGCACCCAGGTCGAGGCCCAGCCCATCACCAGCCTGCTGCTGGCCTTCTCCGCCGGGTTCATCGTCAGCCGGCTGCTGTCCCGCTGAGGGGTGGGCAGTGAGGTCGGGGCGAGAAGAAAGTGTCAAATATTGGGGGCCCGGTGATGGAAGGTTGGACCAAACTGGCCATGATGGCCTTGTCGCAACTGGGGGTCATCCCCTTTGGTCCGGTGCACCGGTCGTCCCCGGCGCCGCTGGTCGACGGCCTGATCACGGTCGCCGTCGCTGGCGTGCTGGCTCTCCTGGCGGTCATCGGTGCGGTGGGCTGCCTGTGCGCCGCGCTGTGGGCCGGACTCCAGGATCAGATGGGCCCCGTCTGGACACCGGCCGTGGTCGCGGCGGCACTGCTCGCGCTATGCCTGCTTTTCCTGCTGGTGGCGCGTCTGATGATGGGCCGCCGTGAGCCGGCCCCGTCGGTGCCGCAGACTCCGGCCCTGGATCTTGACCCCGAGGTGCTGATGACCGAGGCCCAGCGCCTGGTGGCCAAGCACAAGGTGCCCGCTTTGCTGGCGGCATTGGTGGCCGGGATGGTCGTCGCGAATACCGGCAGCCGACCCGCCAAGAAGTAACGCGTTCAACCCTAGCCCCATGAGGAGGGCCACAGTGATGTCCACGAAACTGCGCGCGCTTGTCCTGTTGTCGATGCTGGGTATGGGGGCGCTGGTCAGCGCCTGCCACACCACTGCCGGCGCCGGCGAAGATATCGCCGCCACCGGCCACACCATCACCAAGGAGGCGCACAAGGATACGCCGTAATCCGGCGGCCTTGCCGGCTTGATGGAAACGCCCGCCGGTTCTTCGCCGGCGGGCGTTTCCCTGTCAAGGATAGCGCCGCGTCAACGATAGCGGCGCATGGCCTCCAGGGTCAGGCCCAGGCCGACGGAGCCGAACTTGTCACCCTCCACCGGCCGCGCGTCCGGCAGTTCCGCCAGGATGCTGGCCCGCACGTTGGGCAGCAGGGTGGAGCCGCCGGTCAGGAACACCGCATCGATCTTGTCCGCCGTCAGGCCGCTATCGGCCAGGCAGCGGCGGATCATGCCGGCGATACCCTCCGTCAGCGGCAGGGTGGCGGCGGCGAACCCCGGGACGGTGAAGGGAATTTCCAGCCCGCGCTCGATGAACTCGAACGGTATCTCCACCACCTGCGCCTCGCCCCCGGGCTGGGCGGCGGCGGTGCTGAGGCGGATCTTGGTCCGCTCCACCGTCATGGCCACCCGATGGCCCAGATGCTCCTCGACCACCTGGATCAGGCGGCCGATCAGCTCCGGCCGCGCGGATTCGCGCAGGACTTGGCGCAGTTCCGTCATGACCTTGGGCGCGTAGAGGAAGTTGATCTTGGACCACGTGGCCAGATCGTTGAAATAGCTGTTGGGTGCCAGCAGGCCGGCGCGCTTCATCGGTGACTGATAACCCAGGTGCGGCATGACGCCGTGCAGCGACAGCAGGCGGTCGAAATCGGTGCCGCCGATGCGCACGCCGGTGCTGGCCAGGATATCCTGGCCCCGGTCGGCGGCCTCCCGCCGTTCCGGTCCGATGCGCACGATGGAAAAGTCCGAGGTGCCACCGCCGATGTCGGCGATCAGGGCGATCTCTTCGGCGTTGACTTGCCGCTCATAGTCCAAGGCGGCGGCGATGGGCTCGAACTGGAAGGAGATGTCGGTGTACCCGACATCCCGCGCGATGTCGGCCAGGGCGTCCTCCGCCCGTTGGTCGGCCGCGTCGTCGCCGTCGACGAAATGCACCGGCCGGCCGTGCACCACCTGGGTGAGGGGCCGTCCGGCCTGCTCTTCCGCCCGGCGCTTGATCTCCGCCAGCAGGCGCTTCAACACGTCGCGGAAGCTGATGCGTCGACGGTCCAGCTGGGTTTCCATGTCGATCAGGTCGGTGCCGAGAACCGACTTGAGTGAACGCATCAGGCGGCCATCGGCCCCCTCGGCATAAATCTGGATGGCGGCGCGGCCGAACTCCTCCCGCTTCGCGGCGAAATCGAAGAACAGCGCGCTGGGCAGGGTGGTTTCCTCCCCCTCCAGCGGCAGCAGGCGGGCGTGGCCCTCTTTGCCATCCGAGGCATCGACGATGCCCAGGGTGCTGTTCGACGTTCCAAAGTCCAGGCCGCAATAGCCCATGGTGCGCGCTCCGACGACAATCTGGCCAACGACGGCTGGGGATGAGGCCGTCTTAGATCGGGTTTTCAAATGGGGGCGCGGTTTTTAACGGAAATCGGGGGTGGCCGCCAGGGAAAAGGCGGCATGGGCGGCGGGTTCAGCCGGTGGGGACGTCGATTCACGCACCACCAGGCTGTGATCGAAGACCTGCTTCAGGTAATTGCCCACCTGGCCGGCGGTGCGGTTGATGATGAAGCGGGCGGCGGCGGCCCCCATCTCCATTATTGGCTGGCGCACGGTGGTCAGGGGCGGACAGACGACGCTGGCGGCCGGCAGGTCGTCAATGCCGGCCACGGAGAGGGCGCCCGGCACCGGGATGCCCATCTTGTAGGCCACCGACAGGACGGCCATGGCCATGCTGTCATTGGCCGCGAAGATGGCGGTGGGGCGTCGCTTTTGTTCCAGCAGGGCCCGCGCGGCGGGCAGGGCGCTGTTGAAGGTGAACAGTCCCGGTTGGATCAGCCGTTCGGGAATGGGGCCGCCATCGAACAGGGCGTCGCGGTATCCCGCCTCGCGCTGGGCGGCGGCGGCGTGCTTGGGGTGGCCCTGGATGAAACCAATGTCGCGGTGCCCCTGGTCCATCAGATGGCGGGTCATCTGGAAGGCGGCCTGGTAATTGTCGATGTCGATGCCCCAGCCCCAATTCTGGTCCGCCGTGCCATCGAGCGTGGGGGAGACGCGCACGCAGGTGGCGCCCCGCTCCGCCAATAACGCCAGCAATTTGGGATCGTCACACAGCGGCGGGATCAGAATGACACCGTCCACCCGCAAGGTGGACACCAGCGTTTCCACCAGGGCGCCGAAATCGGTCGCGCCGCCATCGATATATTCCGTCAGCAAATGATACCCGCCCGCGCGGCAGGCCTGGATGGCCCCCATCTGCAGTTCGGTGACGTACAGCATGGCGTTGTCCGACACCCCGCCCGACGAGACCAGGGCGATCAGGAAACTGCGTGACCCCGACAGCGCGCGGGCCGACAGGCTGGGTGTGTAGTTCAGGCTGCGCACCGCCTCCATCACCCGGGCGCGGGTTTCCGGGCTGGCCTTGGGTTCGCCGTTCAGGACCCGGGACACCGTCTTGATCGAGACGTTGGCCACGCGGGCGACATCATAAATGGTGGCCTTGCTCAACGCCCTGAAACTCCAACCTGGACGCCGCCCTTTGCCCCTTGCGCGGACGCGGCGGGATCATAACACCGGCGGATCGCAAAGATAGCCCGGCAAACCGGGCCGGTGGATCGGGGCGCGCAGGGCCGAATTCGTTTTTTGAAGGGCGGCGCGAAACCCTCTTGCGTCCGGTTGTTCTGGATGATAACAAAATAAGGCCAACAAGGCCTCCTTATTTTTTGGGATGCGGGGACAGCGCTGTCATTCAGTCCCGAACCCAACGATAATGATAAGGCGGGGGCCAAAACAAACGGGAGAGACGACCATGCGTGAAGGCAGATATCGCCTGAGGGCCGGCCCCAGTCGCTGACGCGGCGGCCCTTTTAAAAGCCGATCCATTGGACATGAGCCATCGCGCCCCTCGGCGACGGTGACAGGCTGGGTCTTGCCCGGACCCTGGCCATGCCTGATCCCACCATGAAGCGGGATCGGGGCGGGAGGATCATGCCCGAAATGGGATCAAAGCGGTGGGAATGGAGCCTCAAGGCCCCCGCCGGATAACGACAAAAATAAAAGATGCAGAAATGGGAGAATTGGGAGAAATGCGTAAACGTGCCCTGCTGGCGGCCACCGCGTTGGCCAGCCTGATCACCATCCCCGGCCATGCCCAGACCAGTGCCGCGCCGGCCCCTCAAGGGGGGACCCCGCAAGCGGCCCCTCAGCAGCTGGAGGACATCGTCGTCACCGCCGAACGGCGGCAGGAGACGACGCAGAAGACGCCGATCGCGATCACCGCCTTTTCGGGTGACACCCTGGAACAGCGCGGCGTTTCCAGCTCCACCGACCTGAACAACATGGTTCCTGGCCTGGCGGTGGGCAACAACGGCAGCGGCTCTGTCCAGATCGCCATCCGCGGCATCGGCAGCACCAATGATACCGAGGTGGGCGACCCCGCCGTGGCGTTCAACGTCGACGGCGTCTACATGGCCCGGTCCCGTGCCGCCATCGGCGCCCTCTACGACATCGACCGTATCGAAGTCCTGCGCGGCCCCCAGGGCACGCTCTACGGCCGCAACGCCACGGCGGGCAGCATCAACGTCATCACCAAGCGCCCCAGCGAGAAGCTTGAAGGCGCCGCCTCGCTGGATTACGGCAATTACAACAGCTTGCAGACCTCGGGCATGCTCAACGTGCCGCTGACCGACACATTGGCCGTTCGCGCCGCTTTCCAGACCAGCCGCCACGACGGCTACACCAACAACGGCCGCTCCAGCAATTTCAACGACGAGGATACCCAGGCGGGCCGCCTGCAGATCCAGCTGACCCCCAGTGAGACGTTCAAGGCCCTGCTGTCCGTCGATGTCTTCCATGAGGGGGGCGTGGGCTACGCCGCGGCACCGATCGGCCAATATGCCAAGTTCGGCTCACCCTATACCTATCCCATGTCGGCGGACGGCAGCCTCAACCATACCAACAAGGGCGTCGCGCTGACCACCGACTGGGACCTGGGTTTCGCCACCCTGACCTATGTCGGCAGTTACCGCGAGGATACCGATCGTACCCACGGCGGCTCCACGCAAAGCGGTACCTGCCAGGCGCCGTCCGGCACCTACTGCGCCTCCACCATCTTCCATTCCAATGAGGATCAGACCTCGCACGAACTGCGGCTGGCCAACAGCGACGGGCCGCTGAAATGGGTGGCGGGCCTTTACTACTTCAAGGAAAACAACGACGTCCTGTTCGCGCTGGACCCCGTCGCCGGCATCGCCTCGCTGGCCTTCGTCCAGCCTTCGGTGATGGAGGAGTCCAAGGCCGCCTTCGCCCAGGCGACCTACGGCATCACCGACAGCCTGCGGGTGACGGGTGGCCTGCGCTATACCGAGGATACCAAGGCCCGCACCGGCGCCACCGAGGCCTTCGGCCACATCGTCGGTGACGCCTATGTCGGCGGCTCGGCCCTGTACCTTAACAATGCCAGCTACACGTGGCAGTCCACCAACTGGAAGCTGGGTGCTGAGTATGACCTGGCGCCGGACAGCCTGCTCTATGCCTCCGTCGGCACGGGCTACAAGGCTGGTGGTTATGGCGATGGCGCCCCGCCCAACAACAACCCCTATCAGCCGGAGAAGCTGACCGCCTACGAGGTGGGGGTAAAGAACCAGTTCATGGACAAGCGGCTGCAGCTGAACCTGACCGGCTTCTACTACGACTACCGGGACTTCCAGGTCAGCGCCATCGGCCAGGTGGCAGGCCAGGCCTCCACCGTCACGGTCAACGCCGGCACCGCCGAGGTGTACGGCGTGGAGGTGGAAGGGGCGGCCCTCCTGACCGCCAGCGACCGGGTGGACGGCAGCGTCTCCTACATCCATGCCCGTTACACCGACTTCATCCTCGCCTCGGGTGATGTGTTCCACCGGTCCGGCGCGGCGGTCTACACCGGCAACACCCTGGCCAAGTCCCCGGAATGGACCGTCAACCTGGGCTACCAGCACATGTGGGACCTGGCGTCCGGCGCCATGATCACGGCCCGCGTCGACAGTGTCTATGTGGGGGACCAGAACCTGGACTACCGCAACTTCGCCGTCACCGAACAGAAGGCTTACACCAAGACCAACCTGTCGTTGGCCTACGACGACGCCGACCGGCGTTGGCGGGTCATGGCCTATGTCCGCAACCTGGAGAACAACGCCGTGCTGGTGGTGGCCAACCCCGACACCAACGGGTCGGGCAACATCTACGCCGGCAGCGGCTCCTACGCCCCGCCCCGCACCTACGGCGTGAGGGTGTCTGCCAACTTCTGATCCTGGCCCTTCCTCCGGGGCTTCATGCCTCGTTTCCCCTGGGCGTGCCGCCCAACCTCCTTCCTGGGCGGCACGCCTTCTTTTTCTTTCAAACGAGCGGACCATCCGAAATCATGCCCATTCCGAGCCGCCTGACCGCAATGGTGACCCTGACCCTGTTGATGGCCGCCCCCGCGATGGGGGGGGCGCCGCAGCCGGTACTGGGCAGCCGGGTGAAGCCGCTGCTGACCGTGGACGGTCTCTCCTTCCGGGACCTCAACGGCAACGGCGCCCTTGACCCCTATGAGGATTGGCGCCTGCCCGTGGCCACCCGGGTGAATGATCTGCTGACACGCATGACCGTGGAGGAGAAGGCCGGCGCCTTGCTGCACGGCACCGTGCCGCCGGAAGGGGGCTTCACGCTCGCCACCATGCGCGGGCCTTATGATTTCCCGCTGGCCACCCGCATGATCCGGGAACTGGGCATCACCACCCTGATCACCCGCCAGGCCACCCCGCCACGGCAGTTGGCGGAGCAGGACAACCGCCTGCAGGCGGTGGCGGAAGGGGGGCGCCTGGGCATTCCCGTCACCCTCAGCACCGACCCGCGCAACCATTTCCAGGTGACGGCCGGCGCCAGCCAGCAGTCCGCCGGCTTTTCGCAGTGGCCGGAAGCGCTGGGCCTGGGCGCCATCGGCGATAGCGCGCTGGTGCGCCGCTTCGCCGATATCGCCCGCCGGGAATACCGGGCCGTGGGTATCCACCAGACCCTGTCCCCCATGGCCGACGTGGCGACGGAGCCGCGCTGGCCCCGCATCAACGGCACCTTCGGCGAGGACCCGGATTTGGACCGCCGCCTGGTTCAAGCCTATATCGAAGGCTTCCAGGGCGGTGACGAGGGGCCGGGCGTCACCGGCGTTTCCGCGGTGGTGAAGCACTGGGTGGGCTATGGCGCCGCCCAGGACGGGTTCGACAGCCACAACAGCTACGGCCGCTATTCCCTGGTGCGCCCCAGCCAGTTCGAACAGCACCTGTTGCCCTTCAAGGGCGCCTTCGCCGCCCATGTCGCGGGCGTCATGCCGACATACTCCATCCTGAAGGAGATGACGGTCGACGGCAAACCGGTGGAGCAGGTGGGCGCCGGCTTCAGCCACTGGCTGCTGACCGACCTGCTGCGCGGCCAATTCGGTTTCCAGGGCATCGTCCTGTCGGATTGGGCCATCGCCAACGATTGCAACGACATATGCCGCCATGGCTTCCCGGCCGGCGAACGGCCCAGCTTCAAGGATTTCTCCACCGCCTGGGGGGTGGAGGACTTGGCCACGCCCGCCCGCTTCGCCAAGGGGTTGGCGGCTGGCCTGGACCAGTTCGGTGGCGTGGACGACCCGGCGCCCTTACTGGCGGCGGTGAAGTCCGGCCTGGTGACGGAGGCGCGGCTGGACCAGTCGGTGCGCCGCATCCTGGAGCTGAAGTTCCGCCAGGGCCTGTTTGAGAACCCCTATGTCGATGCCGAGGCGGCGGCGACGGTGGTCGGCACGCCCCAGTTCGTGGCGGAGGGCCTGGCCGCCCAGTCGCACTCCATGGTTCTGCTGGAGGCGGGTGCCGCGCCGACGACCTTGGCCGGGCGCAAGGTCTATCTCCATGGCGTGGCGGCCGACGCCGCCAAGGCCGCCGGCCTGACCGTGGTGGATGACCCCAGCAAGGCGGACGTGGCGCTGCTGCATCTGTCCGCCCCCTTCCAGACCCTGCACCCCAACTACACCTTCGGCCTGCTGCAGCATGAGGGCGACTTGGCCTTCCACGACGGTAATGCGGATTACGAGGCGCTGAAGGCCGTCGCCGCCGCCAAGGTGCCGGCCGTGGTCAGCGTCTATCTGGACCGGCCCGCCATCCTGACCAACATCCGCGACAAGGCCGCCCGTCTCTATGTCGATTTCGGCGTCGGCGACCAGGCGCTGCTGGACGTGGCGCTGGGCAAGGTGCCGGCGCAGGGCCGGCTGCCGTTCGAACTGCCGCGCAGCATGGCGGCGGTGACGGCACAGGCGTCCGACGTGCCGCATGACAGCAAAGACCCGCTCTATGCCATCGGCGCCGGGATACGCTGATGAACCGGCGCGACTTCCTGGCCGCCACTGGGGCCGTCACGGGGGCCGCCGCAGGGGCCGTCAGTGGGGCTGGCGCCGTCATGGCGTCGGCTCCCGGGCGGGCGGTCGCGGCGCCAGCGACGGGTGGGGCGCCTGTCGCCGGCGTGACATGGCGCTGCACGACGCGTAAGGCCGCCTGGCAGGCCTGCGCCGATGGCCTGACCCTGGGCGATGTCCAGGCCAACCCCTTCGGCCGCGACGCGGAGGTGCGGCTGGACCAGCCGCGCCAGACCATGGCGGGTTTCGGTGGCGCCTTTAGTGAGCGGGGCTGGCTGGCCCTGCGGGCGCTGCCCGCGCCGACGCGTGACGCGGTGCTGGACGCGCTGTTCGCACCCGGCCAGGGGTTGGGGTTCACCCTGTGCCGCACCCCCATCGGCGCCAATGACATTTCCCGAGGATGGTATAGTTACGATGAGGTCGATGGCGATTTCGCCCTGGATCATTTCAGCGTGGCCAATGATCAGGACACGCTGATTCCCTTCATCCAGCAGGCGCGGGCCCGCCAGCCGGGCCTGAAGCTGTGGGCGTCGCCGTGGAGCCCGCCGACCTGGATGAAAACCAATCGGCACTACGCCATGACCCCGGCGTGGCCGGGGCAGCCGTCCAACGGCCTGGCGCCGGATCAGCAGGGGCGGGAAGGGCGCGACCACTTCATCCAGGAAGATCGCTATTTCGATGCCTATGCCCTGTATTTCCGCCGCTATGTCGAGGCGTACGCGCAAGCGGGCATCCCCATCTCCGCGGTGATGCCGCAGAACGAGTTCAATTCCGCCCAGCCGTTTCCCAGCTGCTGCTGGACCCCCGCTGGCCTTGCCCGCTTCATCCCCCATCTGGGCCGGGAAATGGCCAAGGTGGGCGTGGACATCCATTTCGGCACGCTGGAGCGGGCCAACGCCGACCTGCTGTCCCAGGTCATGGCCGATCCGGCGGCCGGTCCGCTGCTCCACGGCGTCGGTGTGCAGTGGGCGGGCAAGGGCGCGCTGCCCATCATCCGCGACCGCCACCCCGGCCTGGCGATCTGGGCGTCGGAACAGGAATGCGGCACCGGCACCAATGACTGGCACTATGCCCGCTACGCCTGGGGGCTGATGAAGCTGTATCTGCTGAACGGCGCCAGCGCCTACCAGTATTGGAACATGGTGATGCCGCCCGGTGGGATGAGCGGCTGGGGCTGGCCCCAGAACGCCTTGGTGACGGTGGATCCCGCCACGGGGGGCTATCGCTTCAATCCCGACTTCCACGTCATGAAGCACGTCAGCCACTTCGTGGCGCCGGGCGCCCGCCTGCTGCCGGTCGATAGCTTCACGGGGTATGACAACCAACTCGCGTTCCTCAACCCGGATGGGTCCGTGGTCGTGGTGGCGCAGAACGATCTGGCCGAGCCGTGGCCGTTGCGCCTGAAACTCGGCAACCGCCTGTTGACCCTTCGCCTGCCGGCCGACAGTTTCAACACCGTTCATATCGCGGGGGGATTGGCGTGAGGGCGGCGTGCGCGGCACTCATTCTGGCGCTGGTCTGGGCACCGGTGGCATCCGCCGCCGCCAAGCCGCGGGTGTTCGTGCTGACCGATATCGCCAACGAACCGGACGATGAGGAATCGTTCGTCCGCTTTCTGCTGTACACCGACCAGATGGATGTGGCGGGCATGGCCGCCACCACCTCGACCTGGTTGCGGGACGCGGTGCATCCCGAACGCCTGCGGGAACGGATCGCCGCCTATGGCCAGGTGTTGCCCAACCTTCGGGCCCACGATCCGGCCTATCCCGACGCCCAGGCGCTGATGGCGCGGGTGACGGCGGGACCGGCGCTCTATGGCTTGGCCGGTGTCGGCGACGGCCATGACAGCCCCGCGTCCGACGCCCTGATCGCGGCGGTGGACGCCCCGGATCCCCGGCCGCTCTGGGTGACCATCTGGGGCGGGGCCAACGTCCTGGCCCAGGCCCTGCACCATGTGGCTGGCACGCGCACGCCTGAGCAGGTCGCGGCATTCGTGGCGCGGCTGCGCGTCTATGCCATCTCCGACCAGGACGACGGCGGGCCGTGGATTCGGGTGCGCTATCCCCGCCTGTTCTGGATCGGCAGCATCAGCGCCTTCAGCCACTATTCCACCGCCACCTGGACCGGCATCTCAGGCGAGGGCTTCTACCAATTCCCGGGGCCCGACAGCACGTCGGTTTCGCATCAATGGCTGGACGCGCATATCCGCAAGGGGCCCTTGGGCGAACTTTATCCCCAATGGAAATTCATCATGGAGGGGGATACGCCCTCCTTCCTTTACCTGGTGGACAATGGCCTGAACGCGCCGGAGCATCCGGACTACGGCGGTTGGGGCGGCCGCTACGGTTTGGCCAATGACGGCATGGGGCTTTACACCGACGTGGTGGATACGGCCGTCGGCGCCGATGGATCGCCCCACCGCAGCGCCCAAGCCACCATCTGGCGGTGGCGGGAGGCCTACCAGAACGACTTCGCCGCCCGCATCGGTTGGACGCTCACCCCCGACGCGCGCGCCGGCCGCCATCCGCCGGTGGTGGTGGTCAATGGCCAGGAAGGGACCGCCCCGCTTGAGGTGTCCTTGAAGCCTGGGGACAGTCTGGCGTTGGACGCCAGCGCCTCCCGCAGCCCGGATGGCGGCGCGGTGACCTTTCGCTGGTGGCAGTACAAGGAACCCAGCACCTGGCAGGACGCCGTGGTGGTGGTTCCCGATCTGCTCATCCAGGGCGCCGATGGCGCGAAGGCCGTCGTCACCGTCCCAACCGCCCGGCCGATGCTGCCCGGCCCCCAGCGCCTGCATGTGATCCTTGAAGTCCGGGGCGGCGGTGACCTGCCGCTGACCCGATATCGCCGCGTCATCATCGATGTGGCGCAGCCATGACCCTTTCCCGCCAAGCCTGACAACCAGCCCTGACAACCAGCCCTGACAACCAGATGGATCCGCATCCCATGACCGCATACGCCCGCGCCTTCCTTCTTGGCACCGCCCTCACGCTCAGCCTGGGGGCGATGGCCCCGGCCGTGGCGGCCGACGCACCCAAGCCGTGGATGGACACCAAGCTGTCGCCGGACCAGCGCGCCGCGCTGCTGGACAAGGAGCTGACGGTGGAGGAGCGCGTCGGCCTGGTGCACGGTCCCATGGCCATGCCCTTCCTGGGCGCCACCTTGCCGGAGGGGGCCATCGGCTCCGCCGGCTACATTCCCGGCGTGCCGCGCCTGGGCATCCCGGCCCTGCAGGAGACGGACGCCAGCCTGGGCGTCGCCAACCCGATGAACGTGCGGCCGGGTGATCCCTCCACCGCCTTGCCCTCCGGCCTGTCGCTGGCCGCCACCTGGAACCCGGAGGTCGCCTACAAGGGCGGCGCCATGATCGGGCGCGAGGCGCATGCCAAGGGCTTCAACGTCCTGCTGGCCGGTGGCGTCAACCTGGCGCGCGACCCGCGCAACGGCCGCAATTTCGAGTATCTGGGCGAGGATCCGCTGCTGTCCGGCACGCTGGGCGGGGAATCCATCCGTGGCATCCAGGATCAGCATGTCGTTTCCACCATCAAGCATTTCGCGGTGAACGACCAGGAAACCCAGCGCATGACCATCGACGTCAAGATCGGCGAGGCGGCGGCGCGGGAAAGCGATCTGCTGGCCTTCCAACTGGCGATCGAGAAGGGCAAGCCCGGGTCGGTCATGTGCGCCTACAACAAGGTCAATGGCGCCTATGCCTGCGACAACCCCTTCCTGCTGAACAAGGTGCTGAAGACCGACTGGGCCTATCCCGGCTGGGTCATGTCCGACTGGGGCGCCGTGCACGGCGTGCAGGCGGCGCTGAATGGCCTGGACCAGGAATCCGGTGAACAGATCGACGCCCTGCTGGCGCCGGGCGGCGCCGGCAAGGTCTGGTTCAATGAACCGCTGAAGGCGGCGCTGGCCGACAAGACCGTGCCGGCGGAGCGCCTGTCCGACATGACGCGGCGCATCCTGCGGTCCATGTTCGCCGCCGGGCTGTTCGATGATCCGGCCACCAAGGCGCCGATCGACTTCAACGCCCATGCCCAGGTGACCAAGGCGGCCGGTACCGAAGGCATCGTCCTGCTCAAGAACAAGGGTGATCTGCTGCCGCTGGCGGCGCCCATTGGGGGTAAAGGGGGCAAGACCGTGACCGTCATCGGCGGCTTCGCCAATGTCGGTGTCTTGTCCGGCGGCGGCTCCTCCCAGGTGGTGTCGGATGCCGGCCCCGGCGCCAGCATCCCGCTGGGTGGGGACGGTATGATGGGCGCCTTCCGCACCGTGGTCTACCACGCCTCATCCCCGCTCAAGGCCATCCGTGCCAAGGCGGGGGAAAAGCAGGTCCGCTACATCGACGGCTCCTATCCCGCCGAGGCCGCCGCCGTGGCCAAGACGACGGACATCGCCATCGTCTTCGTCACGCAATGGATGACCGAGGGTGCTGACGCCCCGGACCTCAGCCTGCCCAACGGCCAGGACGCCCTGGTGGCGGCGGTGGCGGCCGCCAACCCCAACACCATCGTCGTGCTGGAGACGGGCGGGCCGGTGCACATGCCCTGGCTGGACAAGGTGGCGGGCGTGGTCGAGGCCTGGTACCCCGGCAGCCGGGGCGGCGAGGCCATCGCCGATATCCTCTATGGCGACGCCAACCCGTCCGGCCGCCTGCCCATCACCTTCCCGGCCAGCGACGCGCAACTCCTGCACAAGGACATTCCCGGCGCCGACAAGCCGGAATTCAGCCCGGCGGAGATCACCTATGCCGAGGGCGCCGACGTCGGCTATCGCCACTATGCCAAGGTGGGCTGGAAGCCCCTGTTCCCCTTCGGCTATGGCCTCAGCTACACCCACTTCGCCTACGGCGACGTGAAGGTGACGGGCGGCGACACCCTGACCGTAAGCTTCGAGGTCACCAACACCGGCAAGCGGCCCGGCCAGGATGTGCCGCAGGTCTATCTGACCTCGGCCGCCGGCGCCAAGACCCAGCGCCTGATCGGCTGGTCCAAGGTGGCGCTGGCGCCGGGGGAAAAGCGGCGGGTCAGTGTCACCGCCGACACCCGCCTGTTGGGCAATTTTGACGAGGCCGCGCACGCCTGGCAGGTCAAGGCGGGTGAGTATCAGGTGGGCGTTGGGGCGTCCGCCACCGATCTGGCGCTGAAGGGCGCCGCCGCCGTCACCGCCTCCACCAGGCAGCCATAAGCTCTTTAGGGATAGTCGGCCGCCGCCGGTGCCGGGGTATGCCTGGCACTGGCGACGATCCATCATTCAGGGGAAAATGCGATGTCCAAAATGTTGACGCGGATGGCGGCGGTGGCGCTGCTGTTGGCTGGCGCCGTGCCGGCCTTCGCCGCCGATGGCCCGGTGGCGCAGATCGAACAGGGACGGGTGGCGGGGGTGGTCAGCGACGGTGTCGCCGCCTTCAAGGGCATTCCGTTCGCGGCCCCGCCGGTGGGGCCGCTGCGCTGGCGTCCGCCCCAGCCGGCCGCCGCCTGGACCGGCGTGCGGTCCGGGGCCGACTACGGGGCCGACTGCATGCAGAAGCCCTTGCCGGGCGACGCCGCGCCCCTGGGCGTGGCCCCGGCGGAGGACTGCCTCTACCTCAACGTCTGGGCGCCGGCCGACACCGCGACGAAGCCGGGGGCCAAGCGGCCGGTGATGGTATGGATTTACGGCGGCGGCTTCGTCAACGGCGGCAGTTCGCCCGCCGTCTATGACGGGTCGGCCTTCGCCCGCGACGGCGTGGTCCTGGTCAGCTTCAACTACCGCGTCGGCCGCTTCGGCTTCTTCGCCCACCCCGCCTTGGTGGCGGAGGCGGGCCAAGGTCCGGTGGGCAACTACGGCTATCTGGACCAGCTGGCGGCCCTGCAATGGGTGAAACGCAACATCGCGTCCTTCGGCGGTGATCCGGATAACGTCACCGTGTTCGGCGAGTCCGCCGGCGGCATGTCCGTCCACATGATGCTGACCTCGCCCCTGGCCAAGGGATTGTTCAGCCGCGCCATCATCCAGTCCGGCGCCGGGCGGGACCGCCTGCTGCCCACGCCGCCCGTGCATGCCGATGGCGACGCCCCTTCCGGCGAGAAGGCCGGGGTGGCCTATGCCGCCCAGCATGGCATCAGCGACGCCGGCCCCGCCGGCCTCGCCGCCCTGCGCGCCCTGCCGGCCGAGGCGGTGGTGGACGGCCTGAACATGGCCACCATGAACACGCCCACATATTCCGGCCCCATGGTGGACGGGGCGGTCGTGCGCCGTTCCTCCCCCATCGCCGCCTATGCGGCGGGGGAGGGGGCGGACGTGCCAGTGATGGTGGGGGCCACCGGGGCCGATGGCTTCTTCTTCGGGGGCACCTTGGATGGGGTGCTGGCCCCCTTCGGCGCGGATCGCGACCAGGCGCTGAAACTGCTGGATCCCGATGGCACCGGGGATCTGAAGCTGATCGGCCATCGCGCCGCCGGCGCCTTCATGTTCATCGAGCCGGCACGCGCCGTGGCCCGCCTGCTGACGGCCCGCGCCGCGCCCGTCTATCTGTTCCGCTATTCCTATGTGGCGGAAAGCATGCGCAAGGAATGGTGGGGCACCCCCCATGCCACGGAGATCCCCTTCGTGTTCGATACCGTGAAGGCCCGCTATGGCACGGCGCTGACGGCGGCGGACGCGGCGGCGGCCAAGGCCGCGCACGCCTACTGGGTGGAATTCGCCAAGACCGGCAAGCCGGAACCCAAGGGTTTGCCGGCCTGGGCGCCGTTCAAGGCCGGCCAGGATGAGCGGCTGATGGAATTCGGCGCCAGCGGGCCCGTTCTGGAGGCCGATCCCCTCAAGGCGCGGCTGGATCTGGTGGAAAAGGTCGTCGAGCAGAACGGCAAGACGGCATCGAAGTGATTATTGTGCGTTGCGGAAAATTTCTTTTCGCAACGCAATAAAATAGGAATGTGTCGTAATAGGCATTGATACCGGGCCCGACGGATGTCAAACCCCTCGGGCCCGGACTTATCATCTTCACTGGACGAACGATCGATGTCGACCGCATCCGCCCACAACAAATCCATGACGTCGCTGGCCCCGATCGTCGTCATGCTGTTCTTCGCTTGGGGCTTCGCCACGTCCATCGTGGACGCCGTGATTCCCAAGCTGAAGGAACAGTTCTCGCTGAACTACACCGAGGCGATGCTGGTGCAGTTCGCCTTTTTCCTGGCCTACTTCATCGTCTCCGTCCCGGCGGGCGCCTTGCTGGCGCGGCTGGGCTATCTGCGCGGCATCGTCGCCGGCCTGGTCATCATGACCTTGGGCTGTCTGCTGTTCGTGCCGGCCTCCAGCATGGGCCTGTTCGTCGCCTTCCTGTTGGCGCTGTTCGTCATGGCGGGCGGCATCACCGTGCTGCAGGTGGCGGCCAACCCGCTGATGTCCCTGCTGGGCACGCCCGAGACCGCGTCCAGCCGCCTGAACCTGGCGCAGGCCTTCAACTCCCTGGGCACGACGCTGGGGCCCATCCTGGGATCCGTCTTCATCCTGTCCAAGGCGGATGGCGACAGCGCCCGGGGCGTGCACGTGCCCTTCCTGATGATCGCCGCCCTGCTGGTGGTCCTGTCGGTGCTGTTCTGGTTCCTGCGCGGGCGGGAAGGGGCGGCCACCGATCAACAGGCAGGCGGCGCCCTCAGCCTGAAGGTGCTGCGCCACAGCCAGCTGGCGTTGGGCGTCGTGTCCATCTTCGTCTATGTCGGCGCCGAGGTGTCCATCGGCAGCGCCATGGTCAACTACCTGATCCTGGACCGCACGCGTGACGTGGCGTCGGAGCTTGGCACGTGGTTCGCTGGCCTGGTTCACCTACATGACGTGCTGAACACGCCGGAATCCAAGGCCGCCGTGCTGGTCAGCCTGTACTGGGGCGGCGCCATGATCGGCCGCTTCATCGGCTCCGTCGTGCTGCGCTTCGCCCGTCCGGGCATCGTGCTCATGGCGTGCTCGCTGGCCGCCGCCCTGCTGGTCAGCCTGTCCATGGCCAGCAGCGGCACCATGGCCATGGTGTCCATCCTGTCGGTCGGCCTGTGCAACTCCATCATGTTCCCCACCATCTTCACCATCGCCATCGACGGTCTGGAGGAAGAGACGCCGCAGGGGGCTGGCATGCTGTGCCTGGCCATCTTCGGCGGCGCCGTGGTGCCCATGATCACCGGCAAGGTCGCCGACATGACCAGCCTGGTGCTGGCCCTCATCGTCCCCGTGGCCTGCTATCTGATGATCGCCGGCTACGGCCTGTTGACCGGCCTGCACCTGCTGACGGGCAAGCCCGCGGCCAAGCGTGGCGGCGCCCGCGCCGTGTCCATGCACTGATAGGAACCTGTGGCGTCCTGGTGATGATCGGCGGCGTGGGCCCTCCCACGCCGCCGAAGTCATTTCAGGCCGTCAGCAGGGCCAGGACGATGGGCAGGGTCAGGGCCGCCGCCAGGGTCTGGAAGGTGATGATGCCGGCCATCAGCGGGGCGTCGCCGCCCATCTGCCGGGCCAGGACGTAAGCGCTGACCGAGGTCGGCAGCGCGTTGTAGAGGACGACGGCGACATAGGCGTCGCCCCCCAGGCCCAAGGCCTTGGCCAGCAGCGCTGTCACCAGCGGCAGGATGGCCAGGCGGGCGATGCTGCTAGCCGCCACGGCGACCTTGGCTTGGCGGATGGCGGAAAAGCCCAGGCCCGCGCCCACGGACAGCAGGCCCAGGGGCAGGCTGGCCTGGCCCAGCACGGCCATCACCGGCGACACCACCGGGATCTGGCGGATGCCGGCCAGGTTCAGGGCCGCCCCCACCAGGACGGAACTGACCAGCGGGTTGCTGACGATGCGCCACAGCGTGCGCAGCGGGTGGCGCTTCAGGGTGGCGGGCACGTCGCCGTAGCGCTGCATCACCAGGATGCTCAGCACGTTCACGGTGGGCATGGCGAACAGCACGGCCAGCGCCATGAGCGCCGTGCCGTGCGGGCCGAAAAGGGCCGCCCCCAGCGCCATGGCGACATAGGTGTTGACCCGCACCGCCCCCTGGAAGACCGAGGTGTAGGCGGGGTCGCTGCCCGACAGGCGGCGGCAGGTCAGCCGCAGCAGCAGCGCCAGCAGCAGGATGCCGCCGACCAGGGCGCCCGCCATGGCCCCGATGTCCATGCCCGACAGGTCGGTCTTGGCCGTGCCGTCGATCAGCAGGGCCGGGAACAGCAGGTAATAGATCAGCCGCTCCGCCGCCCCCCAGAAGGCGGGGTCGATCAGCCGGGAGCGCTTCAGCCCGAAGCCGATGGCGATTAGCAGGAAGGTGGGCGCCAGCGCCGTCAGGACCTGGAGCATGCGCTGTCAGTCATCCCCGTCAGGTATCCCAGTCTCAGGTATCCAAGTCTCAGTCATCCAGGTCCGCGTCATCGTCGCCGGCGGCATCCCGCGCGGCCAGCGCCTCGCGCGCGGCCTCGGCCGACAGATAGTCCAAGGCACCTTGGAGGATGTAGGCCGCGGCCATGCGGTCGACCACCTCGTCCCGGCGTTTGCGGGTCATGTCCCACTCGATCATCATGCGGCTGACCGCCGAAGTCGACAGGCGCTCGTCCCAGAAGGCGATCTCCGGCACCTGGCCCAGCAGGTCCGGACGCTCGATCAGGTTCTGGGCGAATTGCCGGGCCGATTGGGCGGCGGGCCCCTCGCTACCGTCCATGTTCATGGGCAGGCCGATGACGAAGCCGGCAACGCCCCGGCCGCGCAGCTCGCGCGCCATGTCCTGCACGTCGGTGGTGAACTTGCGCCGGGTGATGGTGCCCACGGGCGAGGCCACGGCGAGGCCGGGGTCGGAGATGGCCATGCCGATGGTCTTGGAGCCCAAATCCAGCCCCATCAGCCGCCCGCCGCGGGGCAGCTGGGCCTTGAGTTCCCTGAGGTTGCGGATCGCCATACCGGGTGTTACCTTCCGCGCCGCCCGGGGGCCGGCGGCATCCGATACACCGCCTGCCATCGCCCCCGTGGCTCCTTATTCCGAAGGAGAGACTTAGCACCATGTCCCTCGACAAGGCCACCGTGGCGAAGATCGCGCATCTCGCCCGCATCAAGGTCCCGGACTCCGATCTGGAGCAACTGGCCGGCGAACTCAACACCATCATGCATTGGGTGGAGATGTTGGGCGAGGTGGACACCCAAAATGTGGAACCGATGACCAGTGTGGTCGCCGCCAATCTGCGTCGCCGCCCCGATGCCGTGACCGACGGCGGTTATCCGGAAAAGGTGGTCGCCAACGCCACCGACGCCACCGAGAATTTCTTTTCCGTGCCCAAGGTTGTCGAGTGATGACGAAGCTGACCCACCTGACCATGGCCGACGCCTTGGCCGGCCTGGCCGCCAAGGAGTTCACCGCCGTCGAGCTGACGCAGGCGCACCTGGACGCCATGGCGGCGGCCCAGGAACTGAACGCCTTCATCATCGAGACGCCGGACGTGGCGCTGAAGCAGGCGGCGGAATCCGACGCCCGCTACGCCAAGGGCGAGCAGCGCGCGCTTGACGGCCTGCCGCTCGGCATCAAGGACCTGTTCTGCACCGAGGGTGTGCAGACCACGGCCGCCAGCCACATCCTGGACGGCTTCGTCCCGCCCTATGAAAGCACGGTCACCAGCCAGCTGTTCCGCGACGGCGCCGTCATGCTGGGCAAGCTGAACCTGGACGAATTCGCCATGGGCTCGGCCAACATCACCAGCCATTACGGCCCGGTGATCAGCCCGTGGTCGCCCAAGGACGCGGCCGGCAATTTCACGCGCAAGCTGGTTCCCGGCGGCTCCTCGGGTGGCTCCGCCGCCGCCGTGGCGGCACGCCTGGCGCTGGGCGCCACCGGCACCGACACCGGCGGCTCCATCCGCCAGCCGGCCAGCTTCGTCGGCATCGTCGGCATCAAGCCGACCTATGGCCGCTGCTCGCGCTGGGGCATCGTCGCCTTCGCGTCCTCGCTGGACCAGGCGGGCCCCATGACCCGTACCGTGAAGGACGCGGCGCTCATGCTGCGCTCCATGGCCGGCTACGACCCCAAGGACAGCACTTCCATCGATCTGCCGGTGCCGGACTACGCGGCGGCCCTGACCGGCGACATCCGCGGCCTGCGCGTGGGCATTCCCAAGGAATACCGCGTCGACGGCATGCCGGCGGAGATCGAGAAGCTGTGGCAGCAGGGCATTGAATGGCTGAAGGCCGCTGGCGCCACGCCGGTGGAGATCAGCCTGCCGCACACCAAGTACGCCCTGCCGGCCTATTACATCGTCGCCCCGGCGGAGGCCTCCTCCAACCTGGCCCGTTACGACGGCGTGCGCTTCGGCCTGCGCGTCGAGGGCAAGGACCTGAAGGAAATGTACGAGAACACCCGCGCCGAAGGCTTCGGCGCCGAGGTGAAGCGCCGCATCATGATTGGCACCTATGTGCTGTCGGCTGGTTATTACGACGCCTATTACCTGAAGGCGCAGAAGGTGCGGGCCCGCATCGCCGAGGATTTCACCAAGGCGTATGAGCAGTGCGACGTCATCCTGACGCCGACCGCCCCGTCGGCCGCCTTCGGCATCGGCGAGAAGATGGACGACCCCATCGCCATGTACCTGAACGACGTCTTCACCGTCCCGGCCAACCTGGCGGGCCTGCCAGGATTGTCCGTGCCGGCGGGCCTGAGCGGTGAAGGTCTGCCCCTGGGCCTGCAGGTGCTGGGCCGTCCGTTCGATGAGGCGACCGTCCTGAAGGTCGGCCACGTCATCGAACAGGCCGCCGGCCCCCAGCCGCTGCCGCCGCTGGTGTCGTAAAGGCTGTTTTGGAAGCGGAATGAAGAAAGGCGGCGTCCTCGCGGGCGTCGCCTTTCTTGTTAATGCCGATGTGGTGGGCACCGGTTCCGACGGGGGGGCGGAAGAATGGGCGTCCCCCGCCCATTCACGCTCAATGGGTCACAGGTTTGTCCGGCACGACGGAGATCGTCCCCCGGCGGTCGGCGGCGATGGCCAACAGGGCCTTGGCCGCCGACTTTCGCACGTCACCGGTGCACAGGGCCTGGTCGACATGGGCGTCGAAGCCCCGATACACCGTCACGACCTGGCCCTTCTGGGACCATCGGCTCACATATTGCAGATGATCCTCCGCGATGGTGACGTCCGCCGGGAGCTTCGCCAGCGTGTACCCGGCCGGCAGTTCCAGGGATAAGGTTTCCTCCGTATGGCCGGTATAGCAGGGCGTCGGTTCCGTATCCTTCAACCGGGGCATGTCGAACGACCCCGACAGGACATCTCCTGGCGGTGTGGACATCCGCAGCGCGCTGGGCATGACGAAACCGGCGCCGGTCAGGATTTCCGGTTTGGGATCGGCGGCGTATGTGGCGGTGATGCGGTAGGATGGCGCGAGATCCATGGGCGACCCGTCCGGGGCGAAGTTCCCCGTGCCGGACATTCCCCAGGCACCGAGTAAGGCGGATGCCCATTGCTCCATTCCTTGGGTCTGCATGGCGGCGGCCAATACCCGAAGGCTAAAGCCAAACGGGCCATCGCCCGCGCTGACCATCGTTCCCGTGATGGCGCCCTTGGCATCCATTTTCGCGGTCCCCACAGCCTTGGCGGAGAAGCCTGCCGGCAGGACGGGCACCTGGCGCACCGCGTTCCCGGTCGACACCGCGTGCAGGACCGGCTTTCCGTATTCCTCGAAGGGCAGGATGCCAAAGGGGGCGACCCTTGCCGTCGTATCGGCGTACAGGTTGAAATCCGGCAGCCAACTGATCATGTGGTTGAACTGGGCGAAGGTCGGCGCCGATGGCAGGCTGTATCCGTTATTGGCGTTGATCAGCACCAATTCACTGGCGATCCCCTTGGCCTTCAGCAGGGCACCGAAGATCACGGCGTGGTCCTTGCAGTCGCCATAACCATTGGTCAGGATCGTTTCCGCCGCATGGGGGATGATGCCGCCACGCCCGAACGCCAGGGCCACGTAGCGGATATGCTGGCTAACCCAGGCGTATAGCCTCTCGGCTTGTTGCCGCTTGTCCGTGACCCCGGCGGTGATCTCGTCGGCCATGGCCTGGACCTTCGGCGTCACGGTTTCGGCGGGTGCTATCTCGGCAGCGTAGGACCGCGCCAAGCTGTCATAGTCCTTGAAGGTCGATACGAAGAAGCGGGGCACACGGTCATTGGCGGACAGCGCCGCGATGTCCTCCGTCAACGGATCGAGGTTGGCGTACCGCCAGCGATAAAGGATGCGGTCGCCCGCCTTCTCCTCGGTGATGGGGATGCCGTGCGTCTCTATGGTCAGGGGCATGTCCCGGGGTAGAGAGATCGTGGACCGCTCATCCCGAATCAACTGGGTGGGGGAGACGGTGACACTGTCCGTGAACTGGCCCTTGAGGTGCGGCACCTTGATGTGATGTCGCGCCGTATAGGCGACGGTGTCACCAGCGGCCACGTCCGGGAAGATGATGGTCTTCATCCTCTGATCGCTGAACATCGGGACGTTGGTGGCGCCCTGCGGCGCCTGCGTCAGGATCGCGCTCACATCAACAGGCAGTTTCCGGCCATCCGCCTTCAATGTATAGGCGTCGATGATATCGAGGTCTTCCAGACCTTCACTATAGAACTCATTAATTTGCCCAATCGCATGGGCGGCGGCGGTGGTTTTCGCCAGCAGTTCCAGATGGCCGGTCTTGGTGTAGGTGCCGTCGCGCTCCACCACGATTTCCGCGCTTGAGTCCTTATACTCAATGGGATTGTCGGCCGCGTGGGCTGCCATTACCGGTATCCCCAGGGCGGTGACCAGTAGCGCCCATCTCAAATGTGCTGGAGTGCCCATGCCTGTTTTTCCTGATTTGCATTGTAAATGAATAATTAATGGGATCATTTATTGCCGCGCCTGAAATTAAATATCGTAAAAGGGCAACATAAATGCAAATTGATTTTATTATTTCGGGGGAGCCAGAATGTCGCAGCGCCCCAAACGAATAAGCTAAAACGAATAAGACGGGCGGGGAATGGAGCCCACTCGCGGCCATTTTCCCGATACGGGGGACCGTCCACGCCCGTCATGCCGTCCGGACAACGGGGCGGTGGAGGCTGATGGTCCGCACTTTGATTTATCGATCCTGCTCTCAGCGGGCGGCCGCGCTGAAGGCGGGCTTTCTCAATCGCCGCCCTTGTCGTTTGACGTGCGACGCTTGGCCCGTCGCCATAGGGTGAACCCCTGATCGAAGATGAAGGCGGAGATGGCGCCCGCTATGGCCTGCCGCGCCAATGGCCATCCGCGCATGCCGTTCATGGCGTCAAATCCGGTCAATATCGCGGACATGACGGCCATGAAGCCGATGGCGGAAATGATGTCCAGCCGGATGGGCTTGGTCACTTGAACGCCGCCAGCTTCAGTGTCTCGTCCGGGTTGCCCTTGTCACAGCGGCCGGGCTGGTCGGCCGGACTTTCGGCCAGGTGGGCGGCGTCCAAGGCGGTGCTGCCGTCGTCGGCCGCCTTCAGAGTGAAGGTGATCTGGGTGAGGAAGGCGGCCTTGCCGGTGCCCAGCACGGCGGACTGGCGGGCGGCCTCCCCGAAGTCGGCGGCCAGCGCGTCGCACACCGCTTTGCGGGTGACGCCCTTGCCGGTGGCGTTGGCCAGCAGGGCGCCGGCCTTGCCATCGCCCAGCGCCTTCACCATGCCGCCGGCCAGGGAATAGTACTGATCGGCGGGCAGTCCGCTGCAGTAACCGTGCTTCTGCCACTCATGCAGCGCCAGGCCGGAGGCGATGCCAGGCATGACCTGCGCCAGGGTGGTCTGCACCGCCGGCGACAAGGGGGGAAGGACGCGGTCCTTCCAGGTGGGGTCGTTATCCTTGGCGGAGAGGGAGCAGGCGCTGCTCCACTGCGGCCAAAGGCCATGCAAGGTGGGATGGGTGGCGCCGAAACTGGTCGCCCGGTCGCCCGCCGCGCACTCCGGATGGCCATCGCCATGGAGATAGCAGAACTCCGGCTCCCAGCTCAGCACCAGCATGTAGGTATGATGACCGGGCGCCTGCTTGTCGGCCGGCGCCGCCACCTCGGCGGCCAGACTGGTGCCCGTGGCCAGGCAGGCGGCCAGCACAAGGCCAACGGTGGCACTCCAAGAACCCTTGCGCATCGCGTGCATCTCCCCAACCGGTTTGCCCTTATGGAGTGTAGGACGAAGCCGGCGGCGTCAAGGGGGAAATGGGTCCAAAAAGGGAACAGAGGCCGTCCGGTGCCGTCCTACGGCACCCTGCGGAACAGGCTCAGCAGGAACTGCAGCAGGAACAGGAACACGCCGATGCCAACGATGAGGCGCAGCACCTCGGCCAGGACCGGGGGCAACAGCGCCACGGCCAGGTCCACGAGCATGATGATCAGCAACAGGCTGAGGATGGCATAGAGGATATTGCGAAGCGGGGCGTTCATGACACGATCTCTTTCGGCTGGGAGCCGGGATGGGGGCCGGCGTAGGACTTGGGCAGTCGGATGTGCCGGATGGTGCCGGCCAGCGCCTGGCCCAGGAAGGCGAGCAACACCAGGCCCACCAGCAGGGGCGGCAGGGCGCCGACCACCGGGGGCAGCAGCTGCATGGCCAGGTCCGCCAGGGGAACCAGCAACAGCAGAACGACGGTGACGGACAGAAGGTTATTCAGGGTGTTGAACAAGACGGCCTCCCGGCGCCCTCGGATGGCCCCCAGGCGGCGCATCCAGTGATCCATTCGGTGGGGCGGCGGGTGGCCCCTCCCTGGCAACAAATCGTGAGGTAGCGGGGCTGGTCGCGCGGTCAACCGTCAGGGGCGCCAAAGCGCTAGGGCACGTACCGGAAAGCCTATTTCCACGACCGGGCGGTGCCGGGGCCTGGATTAGGCGTCCGCGAAACGGGCATGACCAAAGGCGGCGTGGGGGAAGGGGCGCGCCTCTCCTCGGCCGTTGGTGCTAGATCAGGTCGCCCAAAGGCGGATTCGCCGTTGGGCGTGAAGCTGCTCGCGGACAGGCTCAAGCTGTAGCCGGCTGTGGCTCCTATTGAACGCGACCGACTATGGGACGCTGCGTCAAATGGTCCGTTTCCCGGGTTTGGCCTGGCATCCCGCGTGGATTGTGCGGAGGGGGGAATGGGCCGGCCACCGGCGTCTTCCAAGGAACGCTCCCGCATTTGCGTCGCGGAACGGCATTCGATTGTAATCAAATCTCCATAAAATTGGTTCTCCCACCATGCTTTCCTCGTCCTCTACCAGTAAAAGGAGATGGCGCCTGCGCTGAAATGGCCCATTGCGAGCCATGGGCAAAGGTGCGATCCCCCCTTTCCTTGGTTTTGCGGTGCACAGCATGGGATGCGTCATTGCGACGCGGTGAGTTTGTTTCTCCTTTCCCGGCGCCGGGTATGGTACGGAGTGTTGAAGGGTGCGTATTTTCGGCTTGATCCCCGGCCCCCGTGGCCGTTTGCCCAGTGGCCGTTTGCAATGGCTGGGTGGTGCCCTGCTGTTGGCGGCGGTGGTGGGGATGATCGTGATCCGTGAGAGCGACGCGCCGAAGGCCCCACCGTCGGCCGCGCCTGACACTCCGCCCGGCACCTTCCAGGCGGCGCCCGGTCAGTGGGCGGCGCTGGGCATGGAAACGGTGGCGGCGCACGCCTTTCAGACCCAAATCGACACCGATGGCAGGATAGTGGCCAACGATGAGGCCACGACCGCCGTCTATTCCCCCGTCTCCGGCAGGGTGGCGGTGGTGGCGGCGCATGTCGGGGATCGCGTTTCCAAGGACGCCGTATTGATGACGGTGGATGCCACCGACATGGTCCAGGCGCGCAGCGACCTGGCGGCGGCGGTCGCGTCCGCCGCCGCCGCCGATGCCCAACTGCGCCAAGCGGTGGTCACGGAGCAGCGCCAGCATGCCCTGTACCAGGCTGACGGTGGCGCGCTTAAGGATTGGCAGCAGGCGCAGCTGGATCTGGTGACGGCGGAGACGGCGCAGCGGACCGCCGCCGCGGCGCTGGTGGCGGTGCGGGAGCGCCTGCGGGTGCTGGGTCGCACCCCGCAGGAGATCACGGCCCTCGGTACCGGAGCCGGCATGGCGCCGACGCCGGTGCGGGCGCCCTTCGCCGGAACCGTCCTGCAGCGCCAGGTCGGCCCGGGGCAATATGTCAACGCGGCCGCCAACGGCGGCGCCGTCGCGTTCACCCTGGCGGATCTCTCCTCCGTCTGGTTGCTGGCCAATGTGCGGGAAGCGGACGTCGCCGCTGTGGCCGTGGGGCAGGGGGTGGATGTCCGTGTCGCGGCCTATCCCGACCGTGTCTTCCACGGCCGGGTGGCGGCGGTGGCGCCTGGCCTCGACCCCACCACCCGGCGCTTGCCGGTCCGTGTCGTCCTGGACAATGCCGATGGCGCCCTCAAACCGGAAATGATGGCCAACGTCCGCCTGGTTTCCGGCCCGGTCACGCCCGTGTTGGCCGTGCCTGAGCGCGCCGTGATCCATGAGGGCGAGGCCGCCCGGGTGTGGGTGGCCGATGCCGCCCGCCACGCCTTGGCCCTGCGGCCCGTTCGCTTGGGGCGGGAGGAGGATGGCCTGGTGGAGGTGCTGGATGGCCTCAAGGCCGGGGACAGCGTGGTGACCAAGGGCGCCCTGTTCATTGACCGCGCCGCGCAGGGCGAGTGAACCTCATGAACAAGGTAATCATCTTCGCGCTGCGCCAGCGTGTGCTGATGCTGGCGGCGCTGGCCGCCCTGCTGGTGGTCGGCGTCGGCGCCTTTCTGCGGCTGAACATCGAGGCCTATCCCGACCCGGTCCCGCCCATGGTGGAGATCGTGACCCAGAACGGCGGGCAGTCGGCGGAGGAGATCGAACGCTACATCACCGTGCCCATCGAGGTGCAGATGGCCGGCATCCCCCATGTCACGGCCATCCGCTCCGTCTCCCTGTTCGGGCTGTCGGACATCAAGATCCAGTTCACCTACGACTTCACCTATGACGAGGCGGTGCAGCGGGTCACCAACCAGCTGTCGCAGCTGTCCACCCTGCCCACCGGGGTGCAGCCGGCGATTTCGCCGGAAAGCCCCATTGGCGAAATCCTGCGCTATCAGGTGGTGGGGCCGCCGGGCTATTCCGTCACCGACCTCAAGACCCTGCAGGATTGGGTGCTGCAACGCCGCTTCAAGGCGGTGCCCGGCGTCATCGACGTCTCGGGCTGGGGCGGCAAGACCAAGGCCTATGAGGTGACGGTGGACCAGCGCAAGCTGACCGCCCATGGCCTGACCATCCCTGGCGTCCTACAGGCGCTGAACAACGCCAACATCAACGTCGGCGGCCAGACGGTGAACATCGGCGACCAGGCCATGGTGGTGCGGGGCGTGGGCCTGATCCATTCCCTGGACGACATCCGCGGCACCATGCTGGCATCCAACAACGGGGCGCCCGTGGTGGTGGGCGACGTCGCCACCGTCACCGTCGGCAACCAGCCGCGGCTGGGTATCGCCGGCCGTGATGATCAGGACGACATCGTCCAGGGCATCGTGCTGATGCGCCGGGGGGCGGAGAGCAAGCCCACCATCCTGGCCGCCAAGGCGGAGATGCAGAAGATCAACACGTCCGGCATTCTGCCGCCGGGCGTTTACCTCAAGACCATCTATGACCGGTCGGACCTGATCGACCTCACCACCCACACCGTGCTGCACAACATGGTCATGGGCATTATCCTGATCTTCTTCGTGCAGTGGCTGTTCCTGGGCGATTTGCGCAGCGCCGTCATCGTGGCGGCCACGGTGCCCTTCGCCCTGTTCTTCGCCATCCTGATCATGACCCTGCGCGGGGAGTCGGCCAACCTGCTGTCGGTGGGCGCCATCGATTTCGGCCTGATCGTCGACGCGACGGTGATCATGGTGGAGAACATCTTCCGTCATCTGGCCCAGCCGCCCAAGGAACGCTTCGCCCGTTCCTCCATCCTGCACAGCGTGCGGCAGGAGGTGGTGCTGAAGGGACGTTTCGGCGTCATCGCCAACTCGGCCGTCGAGGTCAACCGGGCGATCTTCTTCTCCGCCGCCATCATCATCGCCGGCTTCGTGCCGCTGTTCACCCTGTCGGGGGTGGAGGGGCACATCTTCGGCCCCATGGCCAAGACCTACGCCTACGCCATCGCCGGCGGCCTGATCGCCACCTTCACCATTTCCCCGGCGCTCAGCGCCATCCTGCTGCCCGAACAGGTGCGGGAGCATGACACGGTGGTCGTGCGCATCCTGCACCGTGTCTATCCGCCCCTGCTGCGCCTGGCGCTGGACAACCGGCGCGTTGTCCTGGCGGTGGCGGGCGCGCTGCTGGCCCTGGCGCTGTTGTGCACTCGCTTCATGGGCATGGAGTTCCTGCCCCACCTGGAGGAAGGCAACCTGTGGATTCGCGCCAACCTGCCCCTGTCCATCTCGCTGGAGGCGGGGACGGAGGCGGTGGACGCCATCCGCCGGACCATCAAGGACTATCCCGAGGTCGACACTGTCATTTCCCAACATGGCCGGCCCGACGACGGCACGGATGCCACCGGCTTCTTCAATGCCGAATTCTTCGTGCCGCTGAAGCCGTTCGACACCTGGCCCAAGGGCTGGGACAAGGACCGCCTGACCCGCGACATCCAGGAGAAGCTGGCGGCGCGCTTCCCCGGCATCGAATTCAATTTCTCCCAGTACATCGAGGACAACGTGGAGGAGGCGGCCAGCGGCGTGAAGGGCGAGAACTCGGTCAAGCTGTTCGGCAATGATCTGGAAACGCTGGAGAAGACGGCCAACAGCATCAGCCGCGTCATGGCCACCGTTCCGGGCGTCACCGATTTGGGGGTCTTCAAGTCCCTGGGCCAGCCCACCATCAAGATCACGGTGGACCGGGCGAAGGCGGCGCGGTACGGCCTGTCGCCCGGCGACGTCAACGCGGTCGTCCAGGCGGCCATCGGCGGCCAGGCCGCCGGCAACCTGTATGAGGACGGCAGCGACCGCAACTTCCCCATCATGGTTCGCCTGTCGCCCGAATATCGGGGCAGCCTGGACGCCATCCGTCGCATCACCGTGGGCACGACGGCCCTGGGCGGCGGCACCGCCCCCATCCCGCTGGCGGACGTGGCGGACATCCGCATGGTTTCCGGCGCATCGTTCATCTATCGCGAGGGGCAGGGCCGCTACATCCCCATCAAGTTCAGCGTGCGCGGCCGCGACCTGGGCAGCGCCGTGCTGGAGGCCCAGCAAAAGGTGGCGGAGCAGGTGCAGCTGCCCGGTGGATACCGCCTGGAATGGGTGGGCGAATTCGGCAACTTGCAGGACGCGGTACGCCGTCTGGCGGTGGCGGTGCCGGTCAGCCTGGCGCTGATCTGCGTGCTGCTTTACCTGAATTTCGCTTCCATGACCGACACGCTGCTGGCGGCCAGCGTCATGCCGATGGCGCTGATCGGCGGCATCTTCATCCTGGCCGTCACCGGCACGCCCTTCTCCATCTCCGCCGCCATCGGCTTCATCGGTTTGTTCGGCATCTCGGTGATGGAAGGCATCATCGTGATCGCCTATTTCAACCAGCTGGTCCACGCGGGGATGGAACGGGCGGTCGCCCTGGTGAGGGCGGCGGAAACGCGGCTCAGGCCCGTGATGATGACCTGCATCGCCGCCTGCGTCGGCCTGCTGCCGGCGGCGCTGTCGCATGGCATCGGGTCCCAGGTGCAGCGACCGCTGGCCATGGTGGTGGTGGGCGGCATCCTGCTGGCCCCTATCCTGATCCTGGTGGTGCTGCCGGTGCTGATCAGCCTGTTCTCCACCCGCACCGCCTTGCCGGTGCCCGCGGCGGAGGCCGAATGATGCGCATCGCGCTTTTGCTTCTTCCCGTTCTCAGCCTCGCGGCCTGCGCGGTCGGGCCGGACTACCAGACGCCCGCCGCCCCGGCACCGGCGGCCTTGCCGTCGCCGCCGCCTTTGCGCGACCAGGCCCTGCTGGCCGGCAGGGACATCCCGGCCGATTGGTGGGCGCTGTTCAAGTCGCCGGCGCTGGACGGATTGGTACGCGAGGCCATGGCGCACAACGCCGACGTGGCGGCGGCGCAGGCGGCCCTGCGTATGGCGCGGGAGAACGCGCTGGCCAACGCCGGCGCCTTCCTGCCCACCATCGACGGCAGCTTCCAGGCCAGCCGGCAGAAGGATCCCACCGGCACGGTGGCGCCCACCGCGGCCAACAACGCCCCGCAGCTGAACCTGTTCACCCCGCAGCTATCGGTATCGTACAGCCCCGACCTGTGGGGTGGCACCCGTCGCGGGCAGGAGGCGCTGGAGGCGACGGTCGAGGCCCAGCGCTTCCAGGTGGAGGCGACCTACCTGACGCTGACGTCCAACGTCGTGGTGGCGGCGGTGGCGGAGGCGTCGCTGCGGGGCCAGATCGCGGCGGCCCAGGCCATTGTCGACGACGCCGGTCGGGCGGTGGCCATCCTGCGCCGTCAGCGCGACCTGGGGCAGGTGTCGGCGGCCGATGTGGCCGCGGGGGAAGCGGCTCTGGCGCAAGCCGAACAGGCCCTGCCGCCCCTGGAAAAGCAGCTGGAGCAGCAGCGCCATCAGCTGAACGCCCTGCTGGGCCGCATGCCCGCCGATCCCACGCCGGAGACCTTCCAGCTGGCCGACCTGACCTTGCCCGTCGAGTTGCCGTACAGCGTGCCCGTCCGTCTGGTGGAGCAGCGGCCGGACATCCGGCTGGCCGCCGCCAACCTGCATGTCGCCAGCGCCGATGTCGGCGTCGCCATCGCCGACCGGCTGCCCAACCTGACGCTCAGCGGAGCGACGGGGTCCAGCGCTTCCGCCTTGAACAGCCTGTTCGCCGCCGGCAACGGCTTCTGGAACTTCGGCGCCACCGTGACCCAGCCGATCTTCGACGGCTTCAGCCTGGCGCATAAGGAAAAGGCGGCGCGGGCGGCGCTGGACCAGGCGGCGGCGCAGTACCGGGGGGCGGTCGTTCTCGCGTTCCAGAATGTGGCCGACACCCTGTCGGCGCTGAAGGCGGACGGCGACGCCCTGGCGGCGGCGGAGCGGGCCGATGCGGCGGCATCCCATGCCCTGGCGTTGGCCCGCCGCCAGCGCGAGCTGGGGTCGGTGGCGGCCAGTGCCGTGTTGGCGGCGCAACAGGCGGCGGCCCAGGCGCGGACGACCCTGGTGCAGGCCCAGGCCGTCCGACTGATGGATACCGCCGCCCTGTTCCAGGCCCTGGGGGGCGGCTGGTGGAACGTCGCGCCGGTGGAGGCGGGGGCGGCGCCCGGGCACGCCGCTCCGCCGGATGGGGGGCTCATCACCCGCTGAGCAGGCCCTGCTCAATCCAATTAACGATTGCGAAACCCATTTCTGGCACCGTGCTGTCGCAGAGACATTTTGTCACAGGCGACACGCGAGGCCGACGGTGGGGAGTTCATCTTTTCGAGCCTTGATGCTGGCTGGTGCGCTGCTGGCAACGGCGGGGCTTCCCGTGGCGCGAGCCGGCGAGGGTGATGCCGGGCGATTGCGGGAATTCACGCCTGATCGGCCGGACAAGACCGACGGACCGTTCACCATTGACCGCGGCCATGTCCAGGTCGAGACGGATATCGTCACCCACAACCGCGATTTCTATAACGACGACGGCACGCGTCGACATGAGTCCGCCTTCATGGCGCCGAACATCCGCATCGGCGTTTGGGATCGTGCGGAAATCGACATCATCGCCCCCGCCTACACCACCATCGGCCTGTCGGAACGGGATGGCGGCCACACCCGGCTGCACGGCTGGTCCGACATGACCGTGCGCTCCAAGATCAACCTTTGGGGCAATGACGGTGAGGGCACCACCGCCCTGGGCCTCATCCCCTTCCTCAAGCTGCCCACGGCCGCCACCGCTTTCGGCAATGGTTCCTTCGAAGGCGGCTTGGGCGTTCCCTTCGCCATCAGGCTGGGGGGCGACTGGGACCTCGGGACACAGACCACCGTGGCCCTGAACCGCAACGCGGTCGGTATTGGCTATGACCCCGATTTCGCCTTTTCCGTCAGCCTCAGCCATCCGGTGATGGATATCTTGAACGCGTATGTCGAGCTGTATGGCGAGCGTCAGACCGGCCCGGACGCGGCGACCATCGCCACCCTGGACCTGGGTATCACCTATCAGGTCACGCCCAACTTCTCGGTCGATGGTGGTGTGAACATCGGCCTGAGCAAGGCCGCGGACGACGTGAACCCCTTCCTGGGCTTCACGGTCCGCTTCTAACCAATTCCATTTTTGAACCGGTGATTGAGCCCGGCGGAGGCCCCCGATGAAACTGGCGCACAAGCTGACCCTGTCGTCGGCCATGACCACGGCCATGATCCTGCTGATCGCCGGCGTGTTCACGGTGACCCTGAACTGGCTGGCGGACAGCAAGGCGACGTTGACCGAGAGCGCGGGCGTGGCCGTCAGGTCGGTGCGCGCGGTCTCCGGTGGCAACGACCTCTACGCCATCGTCGCGGATGCGGAGATCAACCATAATTTGGATGACACCCGTAAGGATTGGGCCGCCAAGAAGGCGGAAATCCAGGGCATGTTCAAGGATTTGCACACCATGGCCGACCTCCCGGCGGAGAAGGCGGCCCTGGATGGCGCCGAGACGGCGTTGAGGGACTACATCGCCATCTTCGAGCAGCAGATGTTGCCGGTGCTGGAGAAAACCGACGTGCTGACCCGGGACATCCGTGACCTGGATGGAAAGGTGGACGAGGCCCGCAACCAGATGAACGAGCATCTGGAAAAGATGGCCGCGCTGAACCTGGCGCAGTCCCAGGATGCGGAACGGGCGTTCGATGCCGCGTCAGCGAAGGGCTATGCCATTGGCCTCGTCTTCTCCGGCGTCGGCATCGCCTTGGCGATGGCGCTGTCCTGGGTCACCGGGCGCTCCATCAGCCGCCCGGTCGACCTGCTGCGCGCGGTGATGGAGACCATGGCTGGCGGGGCGCGGCGGGTGGAGATTCCCGGCATCAAGCGCGCCGATGAGATTGGCGCCATGGCCCGCGCGGTCGAGGTGTTCAAGGAAAGCCTGATCCAGGGCGATGCGCTGGTCGCGGACCAGGCGACGATGAAGGCGGCTGCGGAGGCCCAGCGCAAGGTCGCGATGGGCCAAGCCGCCGACCATTTCGAGGCGACCGTGCGCGCCGTGGTGGACAAGGTGGCCGATGCCGCGGCCGGCATCCAGATGACCGCGCGCGACCTGGGCGTCGCCGCGGAGGAAAGCCTGCGCCAGACCACCGCCGTTTCGGCCGCCGCCGGCCAGTCCGCCGGCAATGTGCGTACCGTGGCCACGGCCAGCGAGGAGCTGTCCTCCTCCATCGGGGAGATCAGCCGCCAGGTGGAGAACTCGGCCGTCATTGCCCGGGAGGCGGTGGCCCAGGTCGAGACCACCCGGGGAACCGTTGACGGCCTGGCCGAAGTGGCCAACCGCATCGGCGTCGTGGTGCAACTGATCAGTGACATCGCCGGGCAGACCAACCTGCTGGCGCTGAACGCCACCATCGAGGCGGCGCGGGCCGGCGACGCCGGCAAGGGCTTCGCCGTCGTGGCCAGCGAGGTCAAGGCGTTGGCCACGCAAACGGCCAAGGCGACGGATGAGATCGCGGCCCATGTCGGCGACATCCAAGGGGCCAGCGGCCAGGCCGTGGCGGCCATCGGGGATATCGGCGGCACCATTCGCCGCATCGATGAGATCGCTTCCATCATCGCCGCCGCCGTGCAGGAACAGGGTGCCGCCACCCAGGCCATCGTCAGCAACGTGGGGGAGACCGCGCGGGCGACGGAGGAGATCACCCAAAACATCTACGGTGTCACGGAACGGGCGGGGGAGACGGCCCGCAAGTCGGCGGAGGTCGAGGCCTCATCCACCCAACTGTCGGCCGATGCCGCGAGTTTGCGCGCCCAGGTGGATGCGTTCCTGACCCAACTGCGGGTGGCGTGACGCTTGAGCCAGGGACGGCGGGCTGATCTTCAGACAAGGACCAGCCTGCCGTTTTCAAGGACCAGGCGCTTTTCACCGCCGGCGGGCACCGACACCGCGACGACCTCTTCCCCCAGCCGCACCCGCCAACGATGGGCTTGTGTGCCGTCGTTGCGCAGGCTGGCCCGGTCCAGCGCCCCGTCGCGCCAGGCCAGATCCAGGCGGCCCTGCCCGCGCACCCGCACGCCCTTCAGGTGACCCGTGGGCCAGGCGCGGGGCAGGGCCGGCAGCAGTTCGATATCGTCGGCCCCACTTTGCACCAGCATTTCCACCATGCCGGCCGTACCACCGAAATTGCCGTCGATCTGGAAGGGCGGATGGGCGTCGAACAGGTTGGGGTAGGTCCGTTCAGGGCTCAGCAGCAGATTCAGGATGCTGTGGGCATGTTCCCCATCCGCCAGCCGCGCCCACAGGTTCAGGCGCCAGCCCAGGCCCCAGCCGGTGGCGTCATCGCCCCGGATTTCCAGCGATTTGCGCGCGGCGGCCATCAGCTCCGGCGTGCCGCGCCGCGTGATCTGGTCACTGGGGTAGACGGCATAGAGATGGGAGACGTGGCGGTGGTGGACCTCCGGCGCCCGCAGGTCCCAATCTTCCAGCCATTCCTGCAATTGGCCGGCGGCGCCAATGCGGTCGGGTGGAAGGCGGTCGCGGGTCGCCTTCACCTTGGCGCGGAAATCGGCATCCCGGCCCAGGATCTCGCCCGCCTTGATGGTGCTGTCGAAAAGGTCGCGGAGGATCTGCCGGTCCATGGCCGGGCCGGCGCACAGGCTGGTACCCAGGGGGTGTTCGTTTTCCGGCGACAGCGACGGATTGGTGACCAGCCAGTTAGTGCCGGGCAGTACCGCCAAGGTATCCAGGAAGAACTGGGTGGCGCCCGTCAGGATGGGATAGACCTCCGCCAGGTAGCCCTTGTCGCGGCCGTAGTCGTAATGGTCCCAAAGATGGCGGCATAGCCAGGCGCCGCCCATGGGCCAAAGGCCCCATTTGGGCCCGTCCGGCGGGCCGGCCACGCGCCAGATGTCGGTATTGTGGTGGGCCATCCAGCCATTGGCGCCGTACATGTCACGCGCCGTCCGGGCACCCGTTTCCGACAGGTCTTTCAGCATGGCGGTCAGTGGTTGGACGCATTCACCGAGATCGACCAGCTCCGCCGGCCAGTAGTTCATCTCGGTATTGATGTTGATGGTCCACTTCGATTCCCAGGGCGGATCCACCTGCTCATTCCAGATGCCTTGCAGGTTGGCGGGCTGGCAGCCGGGGCGCGAACTGCTGATCAGCAGATAGCGGCCGTAGTTGAAATAGAGGGCGGCCAGCGCCGGATCGTCCTGCGCCGCGTTGGCGCGTACACGCTCATCCGTCGGCAAGGTGGCCGCCGGCGTGGATCCCAGGTCGATGGCGACGCGGCGGTACAGCCGCTGGTGTTCCGCCACATGGTCGGCCAGCAGGCGGGCATAGGGATTGGCGGCGGCTAGGGCCAGGGCGGCGGCGGTCAGGGCCGCCGGGTCGGCGCTGATGTCGTCATAGCGCTTGTAGCCGGTGGCGGCGGTGATCAGCACCACCGCTTCGTCCGCATGGTCGATGACGATGCCATCGCTGCCCGCGCGGACCTGGCCGCCCGTGGCCATGACTTTCAGGCGCACGGCGAATGTCAGCCGCCCTTCGATGCCGAAGCGGCTGGGGCCGATGCCGGTCAGCAGCAGGCTGTCGGGACCGTCAGCCACCAGGGTGGCGTTCTGGGGCGTCAGCAGCGACAGGTTGGCGCTGACCAGGCTGGGCTTGTTGGCGGACAGGCGGGCGACGATCACCTGATCGACGGCGCTGGCGAACACCTCGCGGGTGTGGGTGGAGGACCAGGCGCCGCCGCCGGTGACCAGGCGGGTGGTGGTGACGGCGCTGTCCAGGTCCAGCCGGCGATGATAGTCGTGTACCGTGTCCAGGCTCTGGAACAGCAGCACGGCGTCGCCCAGGGGCTGATAGGGCATCTGCTTCAGGGGTGTCGCCATCACCTTGGCGGCGGCCAGCGCCTCCGCTTCGAGGTAGCGGCCCTGGAAGATCAGGTCACGCACCTCGGGCAGGGCGGCCTTGGCTGCGGGATTGACGTCGCTGTAAGGGCCGCCGGCGTAGAACGTGTCCTCGTTCAGCTGCAGGCGTTCCATGGAGATGCCGCCGAAGACCATTGCGCCCAGCCGGCCATTGCCCACGGGCAGTGCCTCCACCCATTGCGCCGCGGGCTGGGTGTACCACAGCGTCTGGATGGGATCGGGCGTGGGTAGGGGCGGCACGGGCACCGCAGGCGGTGGCTCAGCCGCCGACGCAGGGTGCGGGGTCTGCCCGCCCCCCATCATCAGGGCGGCGGCGCTGGCCATCAGGATATCCCGGCGCGACAGGGTGGACATGGGTGAGCCTTCCCAGCAATGGATCAAACATCCTTGTCAGACGGGAAAGCGGTATCCAGCATGCTTGTCAGCGGCCGGTCAATTCCAGGGTCGCCCTTGGGCGCGACCGCCTCCTCCGTGCCGGCGATCGGGGCCGCCGTTGGCCACGATCCTAATGTGACCGGTATCATCCGGCAAGCCGGGCCTTGCTTGCGGGGACAGGATGATAGCGTTATCATAATACAGATCCGCCTCGTCAAATAAGTCGCCCGCCCCCCAGCGCACCGTCAGAACGGACGCGGGTGGAGGAAGCGGCGACCAGGGGGCGGATGGCTTGTCCGGCGCTGGGAGGTCCGGATGGGCGCCATAGTCGGTTCGGGTGCCGTCATGCGCCAGGATCGCCGCCCCATGAAGTAGAGAAGAACAAGGAACACCCATGACGCATCGTATGGCCCTTCTGGCGTCCGTGGCGCCGGCCTTACTCCTTGCCCTGGTGTCGGTGCCGCTTACAACCTTGGCCAATCAAACCGAAGCCCAGCAACTCTTGTCCCCCCCGCAAAAGGCAGCCTCCACCGTGACTGACAGCGCCCGCGGCGTCGCCCACCCCGAGCTGTGGCCGGCCGCCAAGAGCAAGGGCCTGGTGGATGCCAAGACCGAAGCCTTCGTGACCAGCCTGATGACCCACATGAGCCTGGAGGACAAGGTCGGCCAGATGATCCAGGCCGACATCTCCACGGTGACGCCGGCCGATCTGGCGCTCTATCCCTTGGGCTCCATCCTGGCCGGCGGCGACAGCGCCCCCGCCGGCGGCGATGACCGTGCGGGTGCGGACCGGTGGGTTGAAACGGCGAGCGCGTTCCGTACGGCGTCCTTGGCGGAGCGGCCGGGCCATGTGGCCATTCCCATCCTGTTCGGCATCGATGCCGTGCACGGCAACAACAACGTGGTGGGCGCCACGCTGTTTCCCCACAATGTCGGCCTGGGTGCCGCCCATGATCCGGCCCTGGTGCGGCGCATCGGCGTCGCGACGGCGCAGGAGACGGCGGCGGCCGGCATCGACTGGGCCTTCGGTCCCACGCTGGCGGTGCCGCAGGATCACCGCTGGGGCCGGACCTATGAGGGCTATTCCGAGGATCCGGAGATCGTGCGCCAGTACGCGGGCGAAATCGTGCAGGGACTGCAAGGACAACCGGGTGCCGGCCAGGCGCTGCAGCATGGCCACGTCGCGGCGTCGGCCAAGCATTTCCTGGGCGATGGCGGCACCACCGGCGGCATCGACCAGGGTGACACGGATGTCAGTGAGGATGAGCTGATCCACGTCCATGGCGCGGGATACCCCGTGGCCATCAACGCGGGCGTCATGACGGTGATGGCCAGCTTCTCCAGCTGGCAGGGCGCCAAGATGCATGGCAACAAATCGCTGTTGACCGACGTGCTGAAGGGCCGCATGGGTTTTGACGGCTTCGTCGTCGGTGACTGGAACGGCCATGGCCAGGTTCCGGGCTGCACGGCGGAATCCTGCCCCGCCGCCATCCTGGCCGGCGTCGACATGATCATGGTGCCCAATGACTGGAAGGCCCTGTTCACCAACACGGTGGCCCAGGTGAAGTCCGGTGAGATCCCGCTGGCCCGCATCGACGACGCCGTGCGCCGCATCCTGCGGGTGAAGGCCAAGCTGGGCCTGTTCGAAGCCGCGCGCCCCTTCGAGCTGAAGGACGGCGTCATCGGCAACGCCGAGCATCGTGCGCTGGCCCGCGAGGCGGTGCGCAAGTCCCTGGTGCTGTTGAAGAACAACGACCGTGTGCTGCCGCTGAAGGCCAAGTCCCACGTTCTGGTGGTGGGGGAGGCGGCCGGCGACATCGGTCGCCAGGCCGGCGGCTGGACCCTGTCCTGGCAGGGCACCGGCAACAGGAACAGCGATTTCCCGGGCGGCCAGTCCATCTATGACGGCATTCGCCAGGCGGTGACCTCCGCCGGCGGCACCGTGGACCTCAGCGTCGACGGCACATTCATCACCAAGCCGGACGTGGCGGTGGTGGTGTTCGGGGAGACGCCCTACGCTGAATTCCAGGGCGACATCCCCAGCCTGGAATTCCAGGCGGGTGACAAGCAGGATTTGGCGCTGCTGAAGAAGCTGAAGGCCCAAGGCATTCCCGTCGTTTCCGTTTTCCTGTCCGGCCGCCCATTGTGGGTGAATCCGGAAATCAACGCCTCGGACGCTTTCGTCGCCGCCTGGTTCCCGGGCTCGGAAGGTGGGGGCGTCGCCGATGTGCTGGTGGGCGATGCCCAGGGCCATCCCCGCTTCGACTTCACGGGCAAGCTCTCCTACTCCTGGCCCAGGACCGCGGCGCAGGCGACGCTGAATCGCGCCCGTACGCCCTATGATCCGCTGTTCGCCTATGGTTACGGCCTGCGCTATGCCGACGCCAGGGCGACATTGGTGCCGCAATTGTCCGAGGTGTCGGGCGTTGACGCGGCGGCGGCCAATATCGACACCTACTTCGTCAAGGGCCGTACCCCGGCGCCCTGGGGCTTCGTGCTGCGCCAGGGGGCCGCGGCGGTGCCGGTGCTGGGCGACGGCACGGCGGCCGAGATGGCGGGTGCCCTGGCCTTGAGGCCGGTGGATGCCGGCGGGGTGCAGGGGGCCGGCCGCCAGTTGAGCTGGACCGGCAAGGGCGAAGCCGCCATCGCCATCACCGGCAGTACCCTGGATCTGACGCGCCAGGCCAACGGCGCCCTGTCGCTGCAAGTCGACTACCGCGTGGATGAGGCGCCGGCCGGAACGGTGTGGCTGGCGTCCGGCACCGGGCCGGGCACGCCGGGCGCCTTGGACCTGACGTCGGTGCTGAAGGCCGCGCCGGTGGGGCAGTGGCAGACCCTGAAGATCAAGCTGTCCTGCTTCAAGAAGGCCGGCGCCGACCTGTCCCACGTCACCACCCCCTTCGCGCTCAGCACCGGCGGCACCCTGCGGCTGTCGTTGGCCACCGTCCGGCTGTCGGCTGATCCCGCCGGCGCCATCTGCCCCGGCCATTGACGGCCAGAATAAATTAATATGATTTACGAATTGGGTTCGTAGGGAGGAACTGATGAAGAAACACACCATTGCCGCCGCCCTGGTGCTGGCGGGCCTGATCTCCGGCGCCCCGGCGCGGGCTGAGGATCAAAAGCCGCCCAGCGCGGAACAGGTCGCCAAGTGGCACCAGGAGGAGGAGGACCGCCTGCACACCGACTTTGGCTATCTGAATCGCTACGCCGCCGACAATGAGACGCTGAAGGCCACCCCGGGCGCTGTCCGCGTGGTGTTCATGGGCGACAGCATCACCCAGGTCTGGATCGACAAGATGCCGGACTTCTTCACCAACGGGTACGTCGACCGTGGCATCAGTGGCCAGACCACGGCCCAGATGCTGCTGCGCTTCCGCCAGGACGTCATCGACCTCAAGCCCGCGGTCGTGCACATCATGGCCGGCACCAACGACTTGGCCCAGAATTGGGGCCCGGTGTCGCCGGAGCAACTGAAGAACAACATCATGAGCATGGTGGAACTGGCCAAGGCGCATGGCATCAAGGTCGTGCTGGCCGGCATCCCGCCCGCGCTCGACTTCCCTTGGCGCAAGGGCCTGGACCCGGCGCCCAAGGTGGCCGCGCACAATGCCTGGCTCAAGGGCTACGCCGCCAAGGTCGGCGCGCTCTATGTCGACTACAAGGATGTGGTGGGCGACGGCAAGGGCGGCTTCAAGGACGGCTACGCCCTTGACGGCATCCACCCAACCTTGGCCGGCTACCAGGCCATGGCGCCGCTGGCCGACAAGACGGTGAAGGAAGCCCTGGCCAAGGCCAAGTGATGAATAATGAGGCGCCCGGGATTGACGTCGTCCCGGGCGCCTCATTTCACGCCGCGTCCGCCAGCACCGTTCGCGGAGTGTGGCGCAGGGGCAGGGACAGGGTGCGGAAGGTGGCGGCGCGCCATAGCCACTCCAGGGGACCATAACGGTAGTGCCGCAGCCACCAATGGGCCAAGGCGCACTGCAGGACGACGAAGGCGATGCCGCTGGCCACGCTGTAGAAGGGCCCCATGTAGCGATAGAGCCCCAGGCCGTAGCCATAGAACAGGGGCACAAAGACCAGGGCCTGGGTGACATAGCAGGTCAGGCTCATGCGTCCGAAGGACGCGAGCGCCCGTATCGGTGCCAGGGCCTGGATGCGGGGATACAGCAGGACGAAGCCGCTGGCCCAGACGGCCATCTGCGCCAGGGCGCAATAGGCGCTGGCCAGGTTGGTCACCTCATAGGCTGTCATGGCCGGCAGGCTGGCGCCCTCCGCCAGGCGCTTCAGGGGATAAAGCACGGCGAAGGCGAGGGCGCCGCTGGCCAGGATGCCTTGCAGCAGGCGCCGATGCTCGGCGGCGCGCTCCAGGATATGGTTGCGGCCCACCACTAGGCCCACCAGGAACAGGCCCATCATCTGCAGGTAACGGCCGGTTTCGATGGTCCAGAAGGTTCGGGCCAGCACACCTTGCCACAGGTTGGCCTTCACCACGTCCCAGAAGCCGCCGTGGGCGTAGATGGGCATCAGGCCCTCATACACCGACCAGTGAAAGGGAACGGGCGGGGTGGGGGCGCCGCCGCTCAGCAGGCCGGCCACCAACCACAGCGTCGGTGGCTGGATCAGCAGCACCGCCGCCAGCGCCAGCAAGGCCCGATCGCCCAGGCGATGCAGCAGCACCAGGGGCGCCCCCATGACCGCCAGGATGGTCAGGATGTCGCCGCAATAGATCAGGCCGTGCACCCAGCCGATGGCGAACAGCACCGCCAAGCGCCACAGGAAGCGGGCGTGCGGGTTGCCCTCCCGCCGCGACCAGCTGCCGAGGATCAGCGAAAAACTGATGCCGAACATCAGGGCGAAGATGCCGTAGGCCTTGCCGGCGAACAGGAAGAAGGCCGCGTCGTGGGCGACGGTGTCGAAAGGTTTCAGCCAAGCCGGCGGGATGGCCGCGTCGCTCAGGAAATCGAAATGCTCGATGGTGTGCAGCAGGAACAGGCCCACCAGGGCCGTCCCCCGCAAGGCGTCGATGACGGTGATGCGGGTATCCGATCCCGATGTGCTCATACCCAGGCGCCCCGCCGTTGTTCTTTTCAATTGCCGGTCGTCATGCTGCCACCGGGCGGTCGGCCCGGCAATGGCGGTTGATGAAGTCGCGATGGGTGGGCATGCCCTCGGCCATGCGCCGGATGGCCTCGCGGATACGGGCCAGGCGGGCCGTCACCTCAGCGTCCGACAGCACGTCGGCGACGGGGTCGTAGGACTGTGGCCAGACACCTTGGCCCAGGAAAACGGCCAGCCAGCTCGGCTCCACGAACAGTTGATCGTCGAAACGGGCGACGCGGCCGCGGGCCCGGAACAGGTCCATCTTATGGCGCAAGGCCTCGGGGATGGCCATGGTGCGGCAATAGTTCCACAAGGGGGAATCGTCCCGTTCCACCGCATGGTAATGCAGGATCAGGAAGTCGCGGATTTGTTCGTATTCGATATTGGTCAGGCGGTTGTACTCATCCACCGTCGCCTGCTCGAAGCCATCGCGGGGCAGCAGCGACACCATGCGGAACAGGCCGCTTTGCACCAGGTGGATGCTGGTGGATTCCAGCGGCTCCATGAAGCCCGAGGCCAGGCCCAGGGCGACACAGTTCTTGGTCCAGGAGTTCTTGCGGCGGCCGGTGGTGAAGCGCAACGGGCGGGGATCGGCCAGCGGCTTGCCGTCCAGGTTGGCCAGCAGGGTGGCGGCCGCCTCGTCATCGCTGATGAAGCGGCTGCAATAGACGTAGCCGTTGCCGATGCGGTGCTGCAGGGGGATGCGCCACTGCCAGCCCGCCGCCCGCGCGGTGGAGCGGGTATAGGGCGTGATCTCCGCCCCGCCTTCGCAGGGCACGGCCATGGCGCGGTCGCAGGGCAGCCAGTGGGACCAGTCCTCATACTCGGCTTTCAGCGTCTGCCCGATCAGCAGGCCCCGGAAGCCGGAGCAGTCGACGAACAGATCGCCGGCCACGCGGGTGCCGTTGTCCAGCAACAGGCTTTCAATGAAGCCGTCGCCGGCGCGCTGGGCCACCTCCACGATCCTGCCCTCCGTGCGCTTCACGCCATGATGCTCGGCGAAGGTCCGCAGGTACTGGGCATACAGGGCGGCATCGAAATGATAGGCGTAGGCGATGGTCGGACCGCCTGGCCGGGCGTCCGGCGCCGTCGGCTGGAACTTCCCCATCCGCGCCGCCACGGTGGAGGGGGAATAGTCGCCGATGTCCGACGTGTCCCCCTGGCTGCGCAGGCGCATCCAATAATGATGGAAGGAAACGGCGTCGATGGTATGGCCGTGGGGGCCGAAGGGATGGAAATAGCGGTGGTTCAGGCGGGTCCAGTCGACGAATTCGATGCCCAGCTTGAAGGTCGCCTGCGTTTTCCGGACGAAGTCGATCTCATCGATGCCCAGCATGTGGTTCAGGAACTGGATGGGCGGAATGGTGGCTTCGCCCACGCCGACGATACCGATCTCTTCCGATTCCACCAGTTCGATAGCGCCGTAGCGGCCCTTCAGCACCCGGGCCAGGACGGCGGCGGCCATCCAGCCGGCGGTGCCGCCGCCGACGATCACGATCTTGCGTGTGTTGCGCATCGCTTGGGCCATGGCCGTAACTCCCCGACAGCGTAAGGATCGGCGGTCTTGATGCCGCCTGGTCCACCGTCACCATACGGCAGCGGCGACCGGTAAAAAAGAAGGCCCTGCCTTCCCGGCGGTCAGCGGGAAAGACAGGGCCGGACTGCGAGACACCCTGCGGGAAAGCGTTACAGGGAGCCGCGGATGACGAAAGCGTAGCGCCGGTCGGCGTCAACCCAGTTGTGGTAGCTGAGCTTGCCCGGGTAACCGACCAGGATACGGGTCTGCGCGTCGGTCAGGTTCGCCGCCTCCACGCCCACCTTCAGGTAGCTGTTGACGGTGTAGAAGAATGAGGCGTCCAGCTGACCGTAGTCATCCGACCAAGCGGGAATGTTGATGTTCGCCGCTGACGTCGTCAGCAGGTAACGCTGACGCCAGTTGTAGGCCAGGCGGAACTCAAATGGCCCTTTCTGGTAGATGCCGGCCAGGTTGTAGCTCCACTTCGACATGCCCTCCAGCGGCAGGCTGGTGTTGGCCGGCGCGGCGTTCGTGACCTGGGTGGAGTCGTAGGGGTTGGCCGCCGCGTTGCGACCGCCCTCGCTCTGCACGAAGGTGATGTTGCCCTGGAAGCCCAGGCCGCTCAGGAAGCCCGGCAGGAAGTCATAGAATTGGGTGTAGCCGAACTCGAAGCCCTTAACGCTGCCCTGGCCGGCGTTATACGGCTGAACCACCAGCACGTTCTTGGTGACGCCGTTGTTGGTGAATGAGACGTTCTGCGGGGAGGTGGTGATGAAGTTGAACACGTCCTTGTTGAACACCGCCGCCGTGATGCTGCCCGTGGGGGCAAAGTACCATTCGAGGGAGGTGTCGAACTGGTTGGACTGCATGGGCTTCAGGTTCGGATTACCGGCATAGCCCGTCCACTGGTAGACGCAGTTGCCGGTCGCGCCCGACCCCAGGCTCTGGCAGTGGCCGCTGCTGTCCAACAGGCCCGCCGTAGCGCCGATGTTCAGGGATGGCTGCAGCTGCGAGAAGTCCGGACGGACGATGGATTGCGCGAAGGCGAAGCGCCACTGCAGATTGTCTTGCAGCTTCAGGCGCAGGTTCACGCTGGGCAGCACGTCGGTGTAGTTGCGGCCCCCACTGATGACCGTCCGGGCGCCGTTGGCGAACGCGGTATCCGATGTGGGCGCCCCGTTGATGTTGCTCAGGGCCACGAAGTTGGCGTTGCCCGACCCCTGCGCATCGGTGTTGACGACACGGAAGCCGACGTTGCCGTCCAAGGGCTTGTTGCCGCCGAAGAACGGCACGTCATGTTCGAAACGCACCAAGGCATAGCCGGCCGTGGTCTCTTCCGTCTGGGTGTTGATGCCAGCGCCGCCCCCGTTATAGCTGCTGTAGTCGCCGTTGAAGGGGTTCCAGTTGCCGTAGGAGTCCGCCGCAGACAGCGCCTTCAGCTGGGCCGCGACACCGTTGTAGAAGCCCTTGCTCAGCGAGGCGTTGGGGATGATGAACTGCGTCGGGACGGTCACGCCGCCGCGATAGAAGTTCTGCAGCGGCCACACGCTGGCCGACGAGGCGCCGGGCGTGGTCTGGTTCAGCGTCTGGATGCCGTTGGCGCCCCAGCTCTGCACCACACCGCCCCAGTTGTAGTTGGTCTCGCGGGTGATGGACTTGCGGTCGGTGTGACGGACGCCGAAGCGGAAGGACTTCAGCCAGTCACTGTCCTCGAAGGAGTATTCGGCGTCGAGACGCTCGGCCCACTCATGCGCCTCGTTATTGTTATGATAGTCCATCGCCGCGTTGTAATAATAGTTCGCGGGGTTGGAGATGAACGAATTGACCGCCGGAATGCTGATGGTCGGCAGTTCGCTGCCATGCAGGGTCAGCGTGGCGGCGTTCAGCGGATTGGTCAGCGCCTCGAACACGGTGAAGTCCAGCTGCTTGCTGGTGGCATCGATGTATTGAACGTCGCCGCTGATGTTCCAGTTTTTGGTCGGCGTCCACTTCATATGCAAGGAGTAGTCGGACGTGACCGACTCCTTGATGTCATAGCGGCTGTCGATGACGTCAGGGTTGTTCGTGGTGCCGCCCGCCGTATCGGCGATGGTGCCGGAGATGAAGTTGCCGGCGCTGTCATACTTGAAGCTGGTGCCGGCGGCGGGGCCGTTGCCGGTACCGGAATCCAGGCCGATGGCGTTCTCCAGCGACTCTTCCGTGGCTTCCGAGCGGATGTACTGCGCCGTGAATTCCAGATCGCTGCTGGGCGCCCATTGCAGGGCGCCGACGATACCCTTGCGCTCCCGCGTGAATTCGAGGCTGCGGTAGCCGAAGCCGGTGGGAACATAGACGGTCTGGCCAGGGACCAGGTCGGTGCGGGTCTGGAACGGGTTGACCGACACGGTGTCGGTCCGGCTGGCGAACTTGCCGTCGGCCAGGTCGACCAGCACGCCGATGTCGCCGATCCCCGTCTTCCAGCGGTCGCTGTACAGGACTGAGCCGGACGGCTTGCCCTTGCCCACCAGGTCGCCATAGCTGTAGTCGGCGGAGTAGGCGAGGATGCGTTCCTCGCTGTCGAAAGGCAGGCGGGTGCGCAGGTTGATGGTGCCGCCGATGCCGCCTTCGACCAGGTCGGCCGACGGGTTCTTATAGACGTCGACGCCGGCCATCAGTTCGGAGGGGATGTCGGCGAAGCTCAGCGTCCGGCCGCTCTTGGCCGAAAAGCTGTCGCGACCGTTGAACTCACCGCGCACCCAGCTAAGGCCACGCACCTGGACGCCGTCACCTTCCACCGAGATGCGGTCGGCGTCGCGCGGGTCGGGTGTACGCTGGATGGTGATACCGGAAATGCGCTGCAGCGCTTCCGTCACGCTGCGGTCGGGCAGGGCGCCGATGTCCGTGGCGGTGATGGAATCCACCATCTGCTCGGAATTCTGCTTGATGGCCTGCGAGCTTTGAATGCTCTTGCGAAGGCCGGTGACGACGATCTCCTGCAAGTCATCATCGGCCGCAGCGGGTGCTGTTTGTGCATATGCGAAAGAGGTGGCGGTCAGCGTGCCAATGGTCAGCGCGGATGCGCCAACCAGCATGAGATTACGATAGGAGCGTCTGGAGCGACTCATCGCGTTTCCCTTCCCTGATTTATATTATTCCGCCTCAAACCTGCGGCTCTTTTTACCAAGGCGCCGCTCTACCGCGTCAGCCTGTGGTCATATAAATCCATATGAGACTTCTTGCCGACGTGCAACCAAAGAATGTTAGCGCTCCCATCAAAAATGGTAGCGGTCCTTTACACAAAGTTAGGAAATTGCAGGTCTATGCAATAATCAAACGCTCCATTGCGTATCGAATATTAAAAAAATGCATGAGAATCTGAGGCATAGTGACTGTCCGCGGTGCTCTGGGCGAACCGGGGCCAGAGTGTTGCGCGGATGTCGCTATCCGTGACAAAGAGGGGGCATGGAGCGGCGGCGGGCGGTGCGCCGGCCGGATGGTGCGCTACGTCCGTAGGTTGGGACTCGAAGCCCGATTTTTCAGACAAGAGCGTGACCGCCCATGCGGTCACGCGGGGCGGATTATCATATCAGCGGGCAAGCCTCGCCCTGTCAGGGGGGGCGTGGCGTGCGGGCGATCACGGGCGATGGGCCCGGATGTCGGTCCCGGCTCTCGTCCAGTCCATCCGCGAGCGGACATAGGCCCGGATGGGGGGGCCGCCTTAAATCGACAGGCCCGCCATGCCGCTCAGCAGGCCGGCACGGGCCGGGACCGCTTGCCGTGGGCGCAGGCCGTGACGATAGATATGGCGGATCAGGTCGCGGTGGGGGGGCAGGGCCGCCAATGCCTGGTCGGTGTTGGCGCGGATGGCGGCGAACTGTTGCCGGGCCTCGGCCATGTATCGGAAGGCGCTGGCCTTGGCGCCGAGGTCGGTGTGGTACCCCATGCCGTACAGCACGAATTGCCAGCTGGCCTCGCTGAAGGTGTCGAGGTTCAGATCGAAATCCATCCCCTCGGGCGGGCGGTGGCGCCACCGGTCCAGCAGGTCGTGCAGGGTGTCGGGGATGGTGGCGGCGTCGGCATTGTCCCGCCAGAAAGCGGTGTCGGTGCGCCGCGTCAGACAATAGTGCAGTTTCAGGAAATCCAGCGACCGCTCATAGCGCTGGCGCATGATGCGGTTGAACTGCCGCGCCGCCGTGGCCATGTCGCCCGCCCAGGGGAACAGGCTGGTCAGCAGCACCGCCGCCACCTCGATCAGGACGATGCCGGTTGACTCCAAGGGCTCGAAGAAGCCGCTGGACAGGCCGATGGCCACACAGTTGCGCACCCAGGGTTCCGCCCGGTAGCCGGCCTCGAAACGGAAGGTGCGGGCGGTCTTGTCGCCCGCCGCCGGACCGATGTGGTCACGCAGGACCTGCTCGGCCCGCGTGTCGTTGGTGTGGTCGGAGGAATAGACGTGGCCGATGCCGCGCCGGCTCTCCAGCCCGATGTCCCAGGTCCAGCCCGCCTCGTGCGCGGTGGACACGGTATAGCTGGGGATGGGGGCATCCGCCTGGTCATAAGGCACCTGCAGCGCCACCGCCCGATCGCAGAACAGCCATTTGCGGCAGGATTGATAGGGCGACTTCAGCGCCTGGCCGATCAACTGGGCGCGAAAGCCGGTGCAGTCGATATAGAGATCGGCGGTCAACGTGCCGTTTTCCCGCGTGACGACGCCGGCCACGGCGCCCGTCTCATCCAGCGGCACGGCGTCCACCGTGTCCACGATGTGCGTCACCCCCAGATCGACGGCGACGATGCGCAGCAGGCGGGCGAATTTCACGGCATCGAAATGATAGGCGTAGTTCAAAGGGGCGACATAGTCGTCGTCGCCAGCGCGCTTGGGCGCACGTGCCGCGTCCGCCACCCGCTTCTGCACGGTCAGCGCCTCATCCAACGGCGTAGTGCCGCCGGCGGCGCCCAGCAGCCAATAGGGCAGCAAATCCAGGTCCTGGCGGGACACGGCGGACTGGAAGGGATGGAAATAATGGTCGCGGTGGGCCGTGCCGGGCGGGTGCTGCCAATGATCGAAGCGGATGCCCTGCTTGAAGGTAGCTTCGCTCTCGCGCATGAACACCGACTCATCGATGCCGATGCGGCGCAAGGTGCGCTGGATGCTGGGGAAGGTTCCTTCGCCCACGCCCAGGATGCCGATGTCGGCCGATTCCACCAGGGTGATGCGGGCGCCACCCGGCTCGGAGATCGCCAGCGTCCGGGCGAGATAGGCGGCGGCCAGCCAGCCGGCGGTGCCGCCACCGACGATAAGGACGTTCTTGACCGGGGTCCCGTTGGCGGTGTCGGCCATGGACCAGTTCCTTCCCGACAGGCCGCCCCGCCGGCGGCGCGAATTCATCAAGCGTATCAAACAGGAAAACCCCGGCCGATAAAAGGCCGGGGGTCCCGTGCTCGTTCCACCGATCAGCCGGTGGGCCGATCAGTAGTTGAAGCGGACGACCGCGGTGTAGCGGCGGTCGGCCATGAACCAGCTGCGACCGTACTGCTGGTCGCCATAGCCCATCAGCGTCTTGGTGACGCTGTTGGTTAGGTTCTGCCCCTCGACGGTCAGGGTGATGTAGTCGTTGAAGGTGTAGGACACCGACGCGTCCAGCTGACCGAAGCTGTCCGAGAAGATGGGCAGGTTGTACGTGACCGTCTGCCCGGCGGCGTTGGTGTAGGTGCCGTTGGTGCCGTTGGCGGTCGGGGTCAGCAGGTACTTGCTGCGCCAGGTCCAGGCCAGGCGGGCCGAGAACGGACCCTTCTCGTACATGCCGGTGACGTTGTAGTTGTACTTCGACAGCAGGTCCACCGGCAGGCCGGTGATGCGGTTGCCCAGCATGTCGTAGGACAGGTCGCCGGGGCTGCGGCTGTTGATGTAGGTGAAGTTGGCGTCGATGCCCAGCCCATCGAACGGCTGGGGCAGGAAGCTGAAGAACTTCTGCACGCCGATTTCCGCACCCTTCACATAGGCCGGCGAGGCGTTGAAGTAGCCGCTGTAGGCCGCGGTCATCGTCTGGACCACCCCACCCGGCAGGGCGAAGGGCACATCCACCGACGTCACGCCGTAGGAGATGTAGTCCTTGATCTGCTTATAGAAGCCGGCGACGTGGACCTGGCCGTCAGGCATGTACCATTCGGCCGAAACGTCCAGGTTGTTGGCCAGCTGGGGCTTCAGGTTCGGGTTGCCGGAGGTGGAGGTGGCGCCGGTGATCTGGTGGTTGGTGTTGGTGGTCAGGCTCAACGATCCCGAGGCGTTCAGGGCGTTGAAGCTGGGATTGGTCATCGACTGATAGGCCGCGAAGCGCAGATGCACATCGTCCTGCGGCATGAACTGGATGTTGAACGAGGGCAGGGCCATCAGGCTGTTGTGCCCGCCGGCGTTGGCGGAGTAGCCGCCCGGCAGGGTGCCGGTGGAAATCTCGCCGGTGGGCTGCTGAATGTAGCCTTCGCTGCTGTTCTCGTTGTTGACGATACGGACACCGAAGTTGCCGTTCATCTTCATGCCGAAGAGGTCATCGTCCCCGAAGCGGCTCATGATATAAGCCGATTCCGTGCGGGTCTTGGTGTGCGACAGGTTGGCCACGGTGTAGCTCAACGGGCCGGTGGTGTCGCCGGCCAAGCCGTACTTCTGGTGGATGGCCGCCAGATTCTCCGGATATCCTTCGGCCAGCGCCCACGACGGGAACACCGCCATGCCGGGCAAGGCGGTGCCGCCCCGGAAGAAGTTGCTGAAGCCCGATACGGTGACGTCGCCGGCGGCGGCGGTGCTCAGGTACTTGAAGGTGCTCGGGTCGTTAAAGGACGGGGTCAGGCCCGTCCAGTTATAACCCGAGACGTTGTCCTTCTCCGTCCGGTCGGCGAAGCGGGCGCCCACCTTGATCGACCGCAGGAAGCCCGTGTCGGAGACGTGATAGTCCGCATCCCCCGACCAGGCCAACTCGCGCCCGATGTGGTTTTCCAGGTGGTCCATGGTCGCGTACCAGATGTAACGCGACGGATCGGCCAATTGGGCAGGATTGCTGACCGTGATTGCGGGCAGGTCGCCGGCCAGGTTGATGCTGTAGCTGGGCACCGAGGTCTGCGAGAACAGATCGATGCGTTCCTGCTGCGACTGGGAGATCGCATACTGGAAGTCCGTCGTTAGGGTCAGATTGGACGTGGGCGTCCACTTCATGCCCTGGGACAGGTCCGTGGTGACGTTGTGCTGGGTGGTCATTCCCGGGTTGGCAATCGCCGTGCTGCCGCCGGTTTCACCCGGCAGTTGCAGCGGATCCCAACCACTGGAACTCAATTGGCTGGAACTGATCAGGCCGCCGTTGCTGCCGAACACGCTGGTGCTGGTCGGCGAGACGTTGACGGCGCTACCACCCTGGTTGTAGACGCCCGCTTCCTTCGAGGTGCTCCAGTAATCGGAGCGGAAGCCCGTCTGGTAGAAGGTCAGGTCGGCGTTGGGCGCCCATTGCAGGGCCTCATAGGCGCCGAGGCGCTTGCGGTCCAACGTGCCCGAGCGCCAGTCGAACCCGCCGGGGACGTAGACGCTCTTGCCATTGTAGGTCTGCGGGAAGTAGGGCTCGGCCTGAATGGTGTCGTGACGGGTGCTGATGTCGCTGTAGGCGACGTCGACCATGGCGCCGATCTCGCCGATGCCAGTCTGCCAGCGGTTGGCATACAGCAGCGAGCCGCCGGGCTTGGTCTGCCCGATGAAGTCGCCGTAGTTGGCGGAAACGGACGCGCCGAACGATTCATGATTGTAATCGAAGGGCATCTTGGTGCGCAGGTTGACCGACCCGCCGATGCCGCCCTCGATGATGTCGGGCGAACCGCTTTTGAGGACGTCGACGCCGGCCAGCAGTTCCGGCGGCACGTCTTCGAACAGCAGGGCGCGACCGCCGTTGGCGCTGAACGCTTCACGGCCATTCAGGGTGCTGCTGATCTGGCTGAGGCCACGCACGGTGACGCCGCTGCCTTCCACGGAGTAGTGGTCAGGGTCGCCAACGGCGGCGAAATGGGTGATGGAGACGCCCGGCACGCGTTGCAGGACTTCCGTCACGCTGTTGTCCGGCAACTTGCCGGCTTCGTCAGCCGAGATCGAGTCCAGGATCATGTCGGCGTTGGCTTTGCGCTTGGCCGCATCCGAAACGGCGAAGCGCTGCCCGGTGACGACGATTTCCTGCAAATCGTCATCGGCCGCGGCGGCTGCCTGGGCGAGCGAGGCGGCCGTCAGGGCGCCGAGAACCAGCACGGACGCACCGGCCAGCACAAACGAACGATAGGAATTCTGGGGCCAACTCATGGCGTTTCCCTTCCCTGGATTATCTTTTGGGCGCGGGGGAAACCCACGCGCTATTTACCCCGGTACGCTGCCCTTTAAGGCGTCACACCGTAGTCATATAAATGCATATGGAGATTCATGCGGGTCTGCAACGGCAGAATGTTAGCGCTCACATGAAAAATGGTACCGGTCCCTTTCTTATCGGGTTGATTTTGGAAATCTGCCAATAATTTCAATATGTTCAATCAAAGGTATGTGTTGCATATCGGGCACAGGAGGCGCCCCCGGGGTCATCGGGCCCTATCCCAGGCGCCCGTCGTCGGTGACGCGCCAGCCCGTATCCTGATCAAATGGTCAGTCGTGACTTCGTTCGTGATAGGCGGATTCCTTGATGTTTCAGGAGGTCTAGCCACTGGAGTGGGGCGGCCTTTGTGCGAAGGCATTGCGGTGCGGCTCCCACGGTGCGCTGGTGGCTTCCGTGGCTGGTAGAGTGGGCCCCTTTCGTGCGCTCGCACGTAAAAATGGCGAAAAATACTTACCGAATAATCTTGCAACATTGTCCTTTATTGTGAGCGTGCGTCAGAACTTATGGGCATAATTGGATTATTTTAAAGTATTTGCATGGCTGCGCGAACGTATAAGAAATAAAAAATGTGACCGCTACCACAAAAGACTTGCGTCGCTCCCAAATCCCGTAAATATGACAATTGCTACCGACTGCGATATCAACCCCGGCGAAGCGCGGGGACAGCGGAGCCCGTTTTGTTCCGGCTGATTTGTTGTGCCGGACTTAAGGAAACCTGAAGGGAGGTTTAGTCATGGCCAAGAGTGTGGGCCGGCAGTCCTATGGACTGCTGGGTGGGGTTTCTTTGTTCGCGATCCTGGTCACTGCGACCATTGGTCCAGCCTGGGCCCAGCAGGCGGGCCAAGCGGAAAGCCAATCCGGTTCAGCGGATGATGGCCTGCAAGAGATCGTCGTCACCGGTATGCGCAAGTCGGTGGAGGCCGCCGCCGCGCGCAAGGAGAAGGCTGAGCAGATCATCGACAGCGTCGTGGCCGACGACATTGGCAAGCTGCCGGACGCCAGCGTGACCGAGGTGCTGCAGCGCATCTCGGGCGTCACCATCAGCCACTACGCCGCCGCCGGCGACCCCGACCATTATTCGGCCGAGGGCAGCGGCGTCGCCATCCGTGGTCTGAGCCAAGTGAACAGTCTGCTGAACGGCCATGAGAGCTTCAGCGCCAGCAACGGCCGGGCGCTGAGCTTCGAGGACGTGCCGCCGGAACTGATGGCCGCCGTAGACGTCTATAAGAGCCAGTCCGCCAACCTGATCGAGGGCGGCATCGGCGGCACCGTCGATTTGCGCACCCACATGCCCTTCGATTTCGATGGCGAAAAGATCGCCGGCAGCCTCAAGGGCAACTATGGCGACTTCGCCAAGACGGCGAACCCCGAGGGGTCGCTGATGTACAGCAACACGTGGGAAACGCCCTACGGCCGCTTCGGCGCGTTGTTCGACGTCTCCTACTCGCACATCACCACACGGTCCGACACCATCCAGGTCGAGCCCTATTTCCCCCAGACCATCGACGGCGAGAAGGTCTACATCCCCGGCGGCGTGGATTGGCGCAGCACCACCTTCGACCGCAAGCGCACGGGCATGTACGGCGCCCTGCAGTGGGAGCCAACCAGCGACCTGGAGTTCCATGTCCGCGCCTTCCGGTCGCGCTACGACAACCAGTGGACCGAATACGGCGCCCTTGTGCAGAACGGTGCCGACGCCACGCCGGCGTCGGACGCCACCAACATCTACAACAGCAATGGCGCCTTGGTTTATACCTCGGATCTGCGGGCCTATAACTGGGACGCCATCACCCAGAACTATGGCGAAAACCCCATGGTGGCGGTGACCGACACGGCGGTGCAGAAGGGGCACTCCGTCACCGGCGACTATTCCGGTGGGTTCACCTGGACGCCGACCAACGACCTGAAGATCAGCAGCGACCTGCAGTTCGTGGACAGCAACGCCGCAAGCACGCGCTATGATCTGTACCTGTGGTCTTACATTCCGGGCTTCTCGCTGGATACCCGCAGCGGCATTCCGAAAATCTCCTCGACCTCCACCTCCAGCGCGACGAACGCCTCCAACTACGGTTGGTACGCGACCATGGACCATCGCGAGGAGCATGTGGGCCGCGAGTTGGCCTGGAACACCGATGCCGAGTACAAGGTCGGTGAGAGCGGCTGGTTGCGGGCCATCACCGGCGGCGTGCGCCTGACCCGCCGCACCGAGATGGACGCCGACAGCGGCTACAACTGGACGGCCCTGACGCCGTATTGGAACGGCTCCAGCGCCGCCACCTACGCCAGCACCACGCCGTCCAGCTACATCACGCTGAACAACTTCTCCAACTTTTTCCGGGGGATGACGACGCTGCCCAGCGCGCTCTATTTCCCGTCGGTGTCGATGGTCGAGTGCTATCCGGAGTGCCTGAGTTCGCTGCAGAAGGAAATCACCGGCAACACCGTCAGCGCTTCCAGCTTCAAGCCCTACCAGCGCAACAACCAGACCGAGACCACCGAGACGGCTTATGTGATGGCCAAGTTCGCCGACGACACCCATCTGTTCGCGCCCATGAGCGGCAGCATCGGCGTGCGCATGGTTGGCAACCAGCACAAGTACGACGGTTATGTCGACATGCCCGACCAGGAAGTTGTCTGGAACGGCAGCGAAGCCTATCTGGGCGGCGGTTATGAGAAGCGCACGGGCAGCAGCGCCGACTTCAACGTCCTGCCGTCCTTGAATGTGCAGTTCCTGCTGACGCCGCAAATCCACTGGCGCATCGCCCTGGGCCAGGCGCTGAACCGCCCGTCATTCAGCCAGATGAATCCGGGCACCCAGTTGTCGGCCGTCACCGACAGCACCCACAACATCACCGGCTGGGCCGGCGCCTACGGCGGCAACCCCAACCTGAAGGCGGAGAAGTCGGACCAGGCCGACACCTCGCTGGAATGGTACGGCAATGACGGCAGCGAGGCGCACCTGGCCCTATTCTACAAGGCGGTGCACAACTACATCACCACCGGCGTGTTCTCCGAGAACTACAACGTCACCATGCCTGACGGCAGCACCCAGTCGGAGACCTTCCAGGTCACCGAGCCCTTCAACGGCTCGCTCGCCATCGCCAAGGGCTTCGAGATCGGCGGCCAGAAGTTCTTCGACTTCCTGCCCCATCCCTTCGACGGGTTCGGCCTGCAGGCCAACTTCACCTATGTCTACAGCAAGGCGCCCAGCGACATCGCCTACGACATGGACGGCAAGGCCATCACCGGCCTGCCCATGGATGGCATGTCGCGCTACAGCTACAACCTGATCGGCATGTACGAGAAGGGGCCGTATTCGCTGCGCCTGGCCTACAATTGGCGCAGCAAGTACCTGCTGGCGACGACCGCCAACGGCACCACCGGCAGCACCACCATCACGGCACACGGCATCCAGTACGCCTACGCCCTGCCGGTGTTCAACGACGACTACGGCCAGTTGGACGGTTCCATCGAGTACAAGATCGACGACCACTTCACCGTGTCGTTCGAGGCCACGAACCTGACCGACGCCGTGACGCACACCGTCATGGGTGTGGGCAGCCAGGAGGAGGGCCGCAGCTGGTTCGTCAACGACCGGCGCTACATGATGGGCATCCGCTTCGCGTATTGAGCGGCGCCCGTATCCGCCAGGGGAAGGGGTGCCCCTAAAGGGGGGCGCCCCTTCCTATTTGATAAGGGCGACGACCTCGCGAAAACGGGGATGGTCCGCCGTTCCCAACCATTCGAACAACGCCATCTCGGTGGTGATGATGTCCGCGCCATGCCGTTCCATGCGGCGCAGGCCCGCTGCCTTGTTGTCATGGGTGCGGGAGCCCACGGCGTCCGCCACCACGTGGACCCGTCGCCCACGATCCAGCAGGCCCAGCGCCGTCTGCAGTACGCAGACATGGGTTTCGCACCCCGCCAGCACGACCGCGTGATCCGGGGGCAGGCGCTCCAGCAACCCGGGTGCACGAGTGGCGTCGAAGGTCATCTTCGCGATCACGGCGGCGGGATCGGGGGCGAGGTCCGGCACGGTGGCGCCCAGACCACGCGGGTTCTGTTCGGTGTACACGGCGGGTACGCCCAGCAGACCGGCGGCCGTCAGCAGCCGGCGGGTGTTGGCGACCACGCCGGGCCCATCCTGGATCGCGGGGATCAACCGGGCCTGAAGGTCGATCACCACCAATGTGGCGGCGCTGGGGTTGATAGGGGGCACGGCTAGGCTTTTCGGCAGGTTTCGGGGGCGGCGGAACACTATGCGGTTGGCTGTCGAGTGGGGCAAGGCTGGCGGCTTTCCTGGATCCGCCGCGATTGGCTAGGCCAAAAGTAAGGGGCCCACGCTTCGGTGGATTTGTTAGCGGTATCATTCATCCACGATTGATTTGATACCGCTAACGCGTATGATCACGCCCGCGCCGCCGTGATCATATAAATGCGGTCCCGCCATGGTTGCTTGGGAACCTTGTGGTCGGTTCCCCGAAAAAATCTGATATGGGCTTGGGAGGGCCTGCCGATGACAAGCGTTCTGGACACGTGCGTTCCGGACGGGGGCCTGATGAAGGTTGGCCGTTCCCTGATGTTGGCCGCCACCCTGCTGGCTGGCCTGACCCCGATGGCGCGGGCCGCCGAGGGGCGGAGCACCGAGATGCCGCGCATCGTGCGCGAGGATGGCCGTTACGCCCTGATGGTGGACGGCGCCCCCTATCTGGTGCTGGGCGCCCAGGCCAACAATTCCAGCAACTGGCCCTCGGTGCTGCCGCAGGTGTGGCCGGCGGTGGAGCAGGTGCAGGCCAACACACTGTTGATGCCCATCGCCTGGCAGCAGATCGAGCCCAAGGAAGGCCAGTTCGACTTCAGCTTCCTCGACACCTTGCTGGCGCAAGCCCGCGAGCATGACAAGCATCTGGTGCTGCTGTGGTTCGGCACCTGGAAGAACAACAGCCCCGCCTATGCGCCGGACTGGGTGAAGCTGAACAACGACCGTTTTCCCCGCGTGGTCAACGCCAAGGGGGTGATGCGGGGTTCCCTTTCGCCGCTGGCCCCCGCCACGCTGGAGGCTGACAGACGAGCCTTCGTCGCCTTCATGCGCCACCTGAAACAGGTGGACGGTCAGCAGCACACGGTGCTGATGGTGCAGGTGGAGAATGAGACCGGCACTTATGGCGCCGTCCGCGACTTCACCCCGCTGGCGCAGAAGGTGTTCGACGGCAAGGTGCCCGACGATTTGGTCAAGGCGCTGAAGAAGAAGCCCGGGACCTGGGCGGACGTGTTCGGCAAGGACGCGGACGAGTTCTTCCATGCCTACTACACCGCCCGGTTCGTGGACCAGGTGGCGGCGGCCGGCAAGGCGGAATACCCCATTCCCATGTATGTGAACGCCGCCCTGCGCGATCCGTTCAAGGACCAGGACCCGGCCACCTACTCCGCCGGCGGCCCGACCTGGAACGTGCTGGACATCTGGAAGGCGGCGGCCCCCGCCATCGACCTGATCGGCCCCGACATCTATGATCGCGGCTACGAGTTCTATACCAAGACGCTGGAGCAGTATAAGCGGCCAGACAATGCCCTGTTCGTGGCGGAGACGGGCAACGACGCCGTCTACGCCCGCTATGTCTTCGCCACGCTGGGGCACCAGGGCATCGGCTTCGCGCCCTTCGGCATCGACTACACCGGCTATGTGAATTACCCGCTGGGGGCGACCAAGATCAATGCGGAGACGCTGGAACCCTTCACCGTGAGCTTCAAGCTGCTGGGCGCGATGAATCGCGAACTGGCGGCCCTGAGTCTGAAGGGTAAGGTCTGGGGTGCCTCGGAACCCACGGCGGACCACAGCAACGTCCTGGATCTGGGCCCCTACAAGGCCACCGTAAGCTATGGCCTGCCGCAGTTCGGGGATGCCAAGCCCACCGGCAATGAGAAGCCGAGCGGCGGTGTCGTCATCGCGGAACTGGCGCCCAACGAATACCTGGTGGCCGGCTATCGCGCCCGGGTGGATTTCGCGCAGGCGATCAAGGCCGGCAAGAACGGCTACATGATCGCCAGCGTGGAGGAGGGGCACTTCGAGAACGGCAAGTGGGTGTTCGAGCGCCTGTGGAACGGTGACCAGACCGACTACGGCCTGAACTTCACCACGGTCCCGCAGATCCTGAAGGTCCGCTTCGCCACCTTCTGATGTCGCCGCCGCCCGTCTTGCATCTTCTCCAATGGAGAACTCCTATGAACGTTCGTTCCTGGGCCTTGGCCTCGGCTGCCGTGCTTCCCGCCCTGCTGCTTGCCGCGTGTGAGACCAAGGCCCCGCCGGTCGCCGCCGCTGCCGTACCTGTCCCGGCCTTCCAGCAGACCGCCGACGGGGTGGTGGTCACGGTCACGGGTGCCGGCGTGCGCAAGGTGCGGCTGCAGGTCATCAACGACCACATCGTCCGTGTGACAGCGGTGCCGGGCGACGCCTTGGACCTGCCGGCCAGCCTGATGGCCATCGCCAAGCCGGCCGGCGGCGGCTTCAAGGTGGCGGAGCAGGGTGGCCAGGTGGTGCTGACCACCGCTCAGTTGCGTGCCGAGGTGACGGTCGCCACCGGTGCCGTCAGCGTCTTCGACGCCAAGGGCCAGCCCCTGCTGACGGCGGTGGATGGCGGCAGCTTCAAGGCAGCCTCCCTGCCCACGGGCGAGACCGGCTTCTTCCAGGTGCGACAGCGGTTCAACCGGGGCACGGACGAGGGCTTTTACGGCCTGGGTCAGCACCAGAACGCCCAGATGAACTACAATGGCGAGGATGTCGAACTCGCCCAGCACAACATGGACATCGGCATCCCCTTCGTGGTGTCGACGCGCAATTATGGCGTGCTGTGGGACAATAACGGCATCACCCGCTTCGGCGACGCCCGCGAGTACCCGCTGCTGTCCAAGGAGCTGAAGCTCACCGACGCCGATGGCAAGGAAGGCGGCCTGACGGCCCGCTATTACGACGGCGGCAAGTTGAAGCTGACCCGCACGGAAGCCGACATCAACTACCAGTACATCAAGGACCTGGCCGCCTGGCCGGAGGAGATGGGCGGTAGTCGCGTCAACGCCAAGGTCCGCGGCACCCAGGACAAGTCGGTGGTGTGGGAAGGCAAGATCGAGTCCCCGGTGGACGGCATCCATCGCTTCCAGGTCTATGCCAGCGGCTATTTCAAGGTGACCCTGGACGGCAAGGTGGTCATGGACCGCTGGCGCCAGGACTGGAACCCCTGGTACCACAATTTCGACCTACCCATGAGGGCCGGCGAGGCCCAGACGCTGAAGGTCGAATGGGTGCCGGAGGGGGGCTTCATCGCCCTGATGCACCAGAACCCCCTGCCGGACGCGGAGCGGCATGAACTGTCGCTGACCTCCGACGTCGCCCGCGCCATCGACTATTACGTCGTGGCCGGCAAGGACATGGATGACGTCATCGCCGGCTACCGCCAGCTGACGGGCAAGGCGGTGATGATGCCGCGCTGGGCCTATGGCCTGTGGCAGAGCCGTCAGCGCTACAAGACGGCCGATGAGCTGACCGACACCGTGGCCCAGTTCCGCAAGCGCAAGCTGCCGCTGGATAACATCGTCGAGGACTGGTTCTACTGGCGGGAGGATGACTGGGGCAGCCATAAGTTCGACCCCTCCCGCTTCCCCGACCCCCAGGGCCTGGTGGATAGCCTGCACGGCATGAACGCGCATTTCATGATTTCGGTGTGGCCCAAATTCTATCCCACCACCGACAACTACAAGGAATTGGACGCCAAGGGACACATCTACCGCCGCAATGTCGAGGTCAAGGAACATGACTGGGTGGGCAAGGATGGTTATGAGAACGCCTTCTACGATCCCTATTCGCCCGAGGCGCGGCAGATCTACTGGCGCCAGATCAATGAGAACCTGAACAAGCTGGGCATCGACGCCTGGTGGCTGGACGCGTCGGAGCCGGACACCCACTCCAACCTCGATATCCCGGAGCGCATGCTGCGCATGGGGCCAACCGCCATGGGGCCGTCGGCCGCCCTGTTCAATTCCTACCCCCTGATGCACACCAAGGCGGTGTATGAGGGCAACCGCGCCGCCAACCCGGACAAGCGCGCCTTCATCCTGACCCGTTCGGGCTTCGCCGGGCAGCAGCGCAACGCGGCGGCCAGTTGGAGCGGCGACGTCGCCTCACGCTGGACCGACCTGCGCAACCAGATCTCGGCGGGCGTGAACTTCTCGCTGTCCGGCGTGCCCAACTGGACGACGGACATTGGCGGCTTCGCTTTGGAGAAGCGCTATTCCGTCAAGAACCCCAAGGCGTCCGACGTGGCGGAGTGGCGGGAGCTGAACCTGCGCTGGTTCCAGTTCGGTGCCTTCTCCCCCCTGTTCCGTTCCCACGGCGAATTCCCCTATCGTGAGATTTACAATCTCGCGCCCAAGGGGTCGGAGGTTTACGACAGCCTGGTCTGGTATGACGAGCTGCGCTATCGCCTGATGCCCTATATCTACACCCTGGCGGCGGACACCTATCACCGCGATGGCACCATCATGCGCGGCCTGGTGATGGATTTCCCGGCGGATCGCGAGGTGTGGGACGTCGACGACCAGTACCTGTTCGGCCATGCCTTCCTGGTGGCGCCGGTGACGGACTACAAGGTGCGCAGCCGGGCCGTGTACCTGCCGTCGGGCGCCCAGTGGTATGATTTCCAGACCGGCGCCCTGTATGACGGCGGCCAGCGTATCGCCGCCGACGCGCCCCTGAAGCGCCTGCCCCTGTTCGTGCGTGCCGGTTCCATCGTGCCAACGGGCCCGGTGACCCAGTACACGGGTGAAAAGCCGGACGCGCCGCTGACGGTCGTCGTCTACACCGGCGCCGATGGCACCTTCGACCTCTATGAGGACGAGGGCACCACTTATGGGTATGAGCATGGAGCCTTCAGCCGCATCCCGCTCCGCTACGATCAGGCGTCGGGCACGCTGACCATAGGCGCCCGTGCCGGCAGCTTCCCCGGCATGGTGGGGGAGCGGGTGATCAATGTCCGCTTCATCGGGCCTGAAACCAAGGTGGCGCCGGCCGATTTCGCCGCCAAGCCTGATCAGACGGTGCGCTATACCGGCCAGGCGGTGATGGTGGCGCGGGCGAAGGCTTGAACGTTCGCCAAGTTCTTGCGCGCTGAGCGTCCCGCCGCTTTCCAGGTTTGGCACGGTGGCGGCGCTCTTGTTCCGACTCGCGGGACGCGCGCGAGGGCAAGTCGCCAGGGGCCTTGCGCTGTATTGCCGCCGTTTTAACCCGGGCGGCCCATGTCAAAGTCCTTGAAAACACCGGAGGGTGCTCATTGCGCACCCGGTTTTTACACGAGACGGTCAGCGGGAGATTGCCTAAGTCCCGATGGTACTGCTATCACCGGAGCAAACCGGCAGTGTATGCGCGGATCCGATAACGGAGCAGGAAGCGTATGGAAAAGCGGCGTGGGCGGAGTTCGCAGGGAGTCACCATTCGTGAGGTGGCGGCGCGCGCCGGTGTTTCCCCGATGACGGTGTCCCGAGTCATCAATAATGAGAACAACGTCACGCCGGCCACGTCCGCCGCCGTGATGGCCGCCATCCAGGAACTGAAATACACGCCCAACCCGGCGGCGCGGCGTTTGGCGGGGTCGGAGACTTTCCGTATCGGCCTGCTGTACAGCAACCCAAGCGTCGCCTTCTTGAGCGAATTCCTGCTGGGCGCCCTGGACGAAAGCAGCAAGACCGGCCACCAGCTGGTGGTGGAGAAGTGCGGCGTCACCGCCGCGACGGAAAAGGCGGCGCTGCAGAAATTGCTGCAAAGCGGGGTGGATGGCATCGTCCTGCCGCCGCCGCTGTGCGAGGCCAAGAGCATCCTGGCGGAGATCGCCAAGTCCGGCGTCGCCGCCGTGGCCGTGGCCGCCGGCCAGCCGGGGCCCGATGTCGCCACCGTGCGCATCGACAATTACAAGGCGGCCCACCGCATGACGCAGCACCTGCTGTCGCTGGGGCACCGCAATATCGGTTTCATCAAGGGCCATCCCAATCAGACCGTCAGTGACCAGCGGCTGCACGGTTTCCTGGATGCGCTGAGCGAAGCTGGGCTGGACCCTAAGGCAGCACCGGTGGAGCAGGGCTATTTCAACTATCGGTCCGGCCTGGCGGCGGCCGACAAGCTGTTGGCGCTGAAGGACAGGCCCACCGCCATTTTCGCCGCCAACGACGACATGGCGGCCGCGGTGCTGGCGACGGCCCACCGCCTGGGGCTGAGCGTGCCGGTCGATCTGTCCATCGCCGGCTTTGACGATACATTGATCGCCGGCACCATCTGGCCGGCCCTGACCACCATCCGCCAGCCCATCGCCGCCATGGGCCGCGCTGCCGTCAGCATGCTGCTGGATGAGGTGAAGCGCCGCCGCGGTGGCGGTGGCAGCCCGGCGCAGCAGTTGCTGCGCCACACCTTGGTGGAGCGTGAGTCGACCGCCGCGCCGCCGAGTGCGTGACTTTTTTCAACGATGCGGGAATAAGCCGCCGCCATCGCCGGTCTTGCCCCCTGGAACCTTCGTTTCCAGGGGAGCGGCGGAATGGACAACCATACTTCACCACACGTGGATCGGTCTGCGGACCAGATTGACCCAGGGCGCCGCAGCGCGCTCAGGTGCATGGCCTGGGCCGGGACAGGCCTGGTGTGGACCGTGGCGGGCGGTGTCCCCTTCGCCGCCGGGCTGGTTGGCGGTGGCGCCCAGGCGGCGCCAGCGGCGGGCCTGACCTTCGTCCAGATCAGCGACAGTCACGTCGGCTTCGACAAGCCGGCCAACCCCGATGCCCTGGCCACCTTGCGCGAGGCGGTGGCCGGAATCCGGGACCTGCCCACCAAGCCCGCCTTCATCCTTCACACCGGCGACATCAGCCACCTGTCCCGGGATGAGCAGTTCGACGCCGCCGACCAGACGCTCAAGGATCTGGGCCTGCCCGTCTTCTTCGTGCCGGGTGAACATGACGTGCTGGATGACGGCGGCGGGGCCGCCTATCTGGCGCGCTATGGCAAAGGACCGAACGGCAAGGCCTTGGGGGCGGGTTGGTACAGCTTTGACCACGGCGGCGTGCATTTTGTGGCCCTGGTCAATGTGGTGAACCTGAGAGGCGGTGGCTTGGGTACCTTGGGTGAGGATCAACTGGCTTGGCTGGCGGGCGACCTCAAGTCCCAGGTGGACAGCACGCCGGTGGTGGTCTTCGCACACATCCCGCTATGGACCATCTATCCGGAATGGGGCTGGGGCACGGATGACGGCGCCCGGGCCCTGAGCCTGCTGCGCCGCTTCGGTAGCGTCACTGTACTGAACGGCCACATCCACCAAATCCTGCAGAAGATCGAAGGGAATGTGGCCTTCCATACCGCCCGGTCCACCGCCTTTCCCCAGCCAGCCCCGGGTAGCGCGCCCTCGCCGGGGCCTGTGAAGCTGCCTGCCGAAAAGCTGCGCGGCGCGCTGGGCGTCACCACCGTCACCTACCGCCCCAAGGCCAGCCCGTTGGCCATCGTCGACGCCACGCTGGGCTGAGGGAGAGAGTCATGAAGCGCTTTCTTGTCGCCATGCTGCTCGCGGCCCTCGCCACCGTCGCGAAGGCCGAAACCGTGGAGATCCGTATCGACAACTTCACCTTCAGCCCGGCGGAGGTGCATGTGGCGCCGGGCACCACTGTCGTGTGGGTCAACGCCGACGACATCCCCCACGCCGTGGCCGCCAATGACAAGTCCTTCAAGTCCAAGGTACTGGACACGGAGGAGCGCTACAGCCGCACCGTGGCGGGGCCGGGTGTGATCGAGTACTTTTGCTCCCTGCATCCGCACATGACCGGTCGCATCGTCGTGGATGGCGGGACAGGCGGACCGGCGGGGCGGTAGGAGGCGGGGGCCTTGAGGGGTGATGAGACGGCGGACAGAACCCGCCGCTTCCAGGACCAAGTGCTGATCCACCTCGACGCCGCCTATGGCCTGGCGCGATACATGACGCGCGACCCGGTGGCGGCGGAGGACATCGTCCAGGATGCCTTCCTGCGGGCCCATCGCGCCTTCGACGGTTTTCGCGGCGGCGATGCCCGGGCTTGGCTGCTGACCATTGTGCGCAACAATGTCCGCAGCTGGGCCGCCGCCCGCCGCGACCGGGCGGAGCAGGCGCTGGAGTCGCTGCCTGGGCAGGGGGCGGAGATCGCCGATGAGGCGGCTCCGACCCCGGAAGCCTGGTTGGCGGCGCAGGAGGACGCGGCTGACCTGCGGGCCTTGATCGAGGTCCTGCCGCCTGCCTTTCGCGAAGCCCTGCTGCTGCGGGAGATGGAGGAGATGTCCTATCGCGACATCGCCGCCGTGACGGGGGCGCCGGTGGGCACCGTCATGTCGCGCTTGGCCCGGGCGCGCGACCTGCTGGCCACCGCTTGGCGCCGCCGAAATTCTGGAGAAGCGAAATGACGGCATGCCCGGACAAGGCGGACCTGCTGCAAGGCCTGTTGGATGATGAATTGGACGCGGCCCACGTCCGCGCGTTGGAGGCGCACATCGCCACCTGTCCCGCCTGTGCCGAAGCCTGGGCGGAGATGAAGGCGCTGCGCGCCCTGCTGGGCGACCCGGCCCTGCGCCCCGAGGCGCCAGCGGCATTGCGTGCCCGCATCCTGATGGACATCGGCGCCGTTCCGCCGCTGCACGCTGTGTCATCCAGATCCTGGCGTGCCGCGCCCGGGTTGCGGCGCTGGTGGGGGGCGGGGGTGGGGGCGGGGGTGGCCATCGCTGCCAGCCTGTTGCTGATGGTGGGGCCGTTCGGTGGCGACAGTGCGCTGGAGGGGGAGGTGGTGGCGGGACATGTCCGCTCCCTCCAGGCGCAGCACCTGCTGGACGTGCCCACCAGCGACCACCACTCGGTGAAGCCCTGGTTCGCCGGCAAGCTGGACTATTCCCCGCCGGTGCCGGAACTGGCGGCGGCGGGTTTCCCCCTGCAGGGCGGCCGCCTGGACTATATGGCTGGCCGGCCAGTGGCGGCCTTGGTCTACCGTCACGGCGCCCACGTGCTGAACCTCTATATCTGGCCGGGCGATGGCCCCCGCCAGCCGGACTTCGAGGTCCGCGACGGCTACACCCTCATGCACTGGCGGGATGGGGACATGGCCTATTGGGCGGTAAGCGACGTGATGGCGGAGGAGATGCACGCTTTCGCCACAGCGCTGACCCAGGCGGTCATGGCGCAAAACACTCATAAACCCTGAGGCGAAATCTTAATGCGTCCGGCGTGGAATTCCAGACTGGTATGGTAACGTCGCCTTGACAGCGCTTCTGCCTGGCCTCTAATGTTAGCGTTAACAAGGGCCGCCTGGCGATAACGCACCTTGGGAGGAGTTCAAGAGATGGGGTACCCGGTCGACACGCCGGTGCAGACTGCGCACGACAGCATTTTTCCCGAGGACAGCGCCGACGCGGTGTTGCTGGGCCGTATCGATTCAGGTGAGGGGCCGACGCCCATCCTGATCCGCGGCGGGCGGATTTTCGACCTGTCGGGTGTCGCCCCGACCGTGTCCGACCTGATGAATCGTCTGGCGCCTGGCGAAATCCCCGAGGGCAAGGAAATCGGTCGTGTGGCCGACTGGCATCTGAACCCGACGTGGTCCGGCGGCACCAAAGGCGCCAAGCTGCTGACCCCCATCGACCTGCAGTGCATCAAGGCCGCCGGCGTGACCTTCGCGGTCTCGGCGTTGGAGCGTGTGATCGAGGAACGGGCGCGCGGCGATTCCGGCAAGGCTCTGGAAATCCGGCAGGCCCTGTCGAGCCGCGTCGGCACCGACCTGCGCCTGGTGAAGCCCGGTTCCGAACAGGCCGCCCGCCTGAAGGAGGCGTTGATCGCCGACGGCTTGTGGTCGCAATACCTGGAAGTGGCCATCGGTCCGGACGCCGAGGTCTTCACCAAGGGGCCGACCCTGTCCGCCATGGGCTGGGGCGTGGAGATCGGTGTGCGCGCCGACAGCCACTGGAACAATCCGGAGCCCGAGGTGGTGATCCTGTGCGATGGCCACGGCCGTGCGCGCGGCGCCACCCTGGGCAACGATGTGAACCTGCGCGACTTCGAAGGCCGCAGCGCCCTGCTGCTGTCCAAGGCCAAGGACAACAACGCGTCCTGCGCCATCGGCCCCTTCGTCCGTCTGTTCGACGACAAGTTCACCATGGACCACGTGCGTGAGGCCGTGGTGCGCCTGAACGTCACCGGCGAGGACGGCTTCGTCCTGGACGGCAAGAGCACCATGTCCGAGATCAGCCGCGATCCCCTGGATCTGGTGGGGCAGACGCTGAACAAGAACCACCAGTATCCCGACGGCTTCGCGCTGTTCCTGGGCACCTTGTTCGCGCCGGTGGAAGACCGCGACGCGCCGGGCCGGGGCTTCACCCACAAGACCGGTGACATCGTCCGCGTTTCCAGCCCCCGGCTGGGCACCTTGGTCAACAAGGTGGTGCCCTGCCATGAGGCGGCGCCCTGGACCTTTGGCCTGACCGACCTGATGCGCAATCTCGCCCGCCGTGGCCTGCTGAACGGGTGACGCCCCGCGCGTCATCCCCCTGAACCATTTCTTTTGGGCCTAAAATCAATATGACGCATGCGATCTATCCTAGCCTGCGGGGCAAGCGGGTCATTGTCACCGGCGGCGGCTCCGGCATCGGCGCCTCCATCACCGAGGCGTTTGTCCGTCAGGGGGCCCAAGTGTCCTTCCTGGACATCGCCGAGGCCGACTCCCGCGCCTTGGAAACGTCGCTTGCCGACGCGGACTTCGCGCCCAAGTTCTATAAGTGCGATCTGACCAATCTGGATCAGCTGAAGGCCACACTGGCCGAGATCCAGACGGCCGGCCCGGTCGATGTGCTCGTGAACAACGCCGCCAATGACGACCGCCACACGATCGAACAGATCACGCCGGAATACTGGGACAACCGCATGGCGGTGAACCTGCGGCACCTGTTCTTCGCATCCCAGGCCGTGGTCGGCGGCATGAAGGAACAGCGTCGCGGCGCCATCATCAACTTCGGCTCCATCTCCTGGCACGTGGCCCTGCCGGACCTGCTGATGTACCAGACCGCCAAGGCCGGCATCGAAGGGCTGACCCGTTCGCTGGCCCGTGACCTGGGCGAATACAACATCCGGGTCACCTGCGTGATCCCGGGTGGCGTGCGCACCGAGCGGCAGATGCGCCTGTGGCACAACCCGGAGGAAGAGGCCCGTATCCTGGGCGCCCAGTGCCTGAAGGAACGCGTGGACCCGCCGCACGTGGCCGCCATGGTGCTGTTCCTGGCGTCCGACGATGGCCGCATGTGCACCAGCCATGAATACTTCGTCGACGCCGGCTGGCGCTAAGGGGTTAGCTCCTGTGACTGTAGAGCCGCGTTGCATCTGGCCCGTGGCGGCCACGTTGGGGGAGGGGCCCGTTTGGTCCCCCCGTGATCAGGCTTTGTGGTTCGTGGACATCAAGAAGCGGAAGATACATCGCTTCCGCCCTGCGGACGGGGCCACGGCCAGTTTCGACGCGCCGGATCAGCCCGGCTTCGCCCTCCCGCGGGCCGGCGGTGGCCTGGTGGTGGGGTTGCCCGGCAAGCTGGCTCATTTCGATAGCGCAACGGGTATCTTCGAGCCGCTGGCGACCCTGGAACAGGACCGGCCGGGCAACCGGCTGAACGACGGCTTCGTCGACGCCCAGGGGCGGCTGTGGTTCGGATCCATGGATGACGCGGAAGAGGCGCCCACCGGTGCGCTTTATTCCTGGGACGGTGCGTTGCACCGGCACGTGGATGGCATCGTCATCACCAATGGCCCCTGCGCCAGCCCGGATGGCCGTACCTTCTACCACACCGACACCTTGGCCCGGACCATCCACGCTTACGACCTGTCGGCCGAGGGCGCGCTGTCCAATGCCCGGCTGCTGATCACCATCGAGGACGGCGCCGGGTGGCCCGATGGCACCGTGGTGGATGCCGAGGGATGCCTGTGGGTGGGGCTCTTCGCCGGCTGGGCCGCGCGGCGTTACTCCTCCGCCGGGGAATTGTTGGAAGTGGTGCGTTTCCCCTGCGCCAACATCACCAAGCTTGCCTTCGGTGGCGACGACCGCTTGGATCTCTACGCCACCACCGCCGCCAAGGGCCTGAGCGACGACGAGCGTGCCGCCCAGCCGCTGGCCGGCGGTCTGTTCCATTTCAAGGCCACCGTGCCGGGCCTGCCCCCGGCGGAGATCGCGTATGGTTGACCGTCCTAATGTGCGTTTCCGTTCCCGCGACTGGTTTGACGCGCCGGACCGGATCGACATGACCGCGCTCTATCTGGAGCGCTTCATGAATTACGGCATCACGCCGCAGGAACTGCGCTCCGGCAAGCCCATCATCGGCATCGCCCAGACGGGCAGCGACATTTCCCCCTGCAATCGTATTCACCTGGAATTGGCCAAGCGCGTCCGCGACGGTATCCGCGACGCCGGTGGCATTCCCATGGAATTCCCGGTTCATCCCATCTTCGAGAACTGTCGTCGCCCGACGGCGGCCATGGACCGGAATTTGGCTTACATGGGCCTGGTGGAGATCCTGTACGGCTATCCCATCGACGCCGTGGTGCTGACCACCGGCTGCGACAAGACCACGCCGGCCGGCATCATGGCGGCCAGCACGGTCGACATCCCGGCCATCGTCCTGTCGGGTGGTCCCATGCTGGACGGCTGGCATGAGGGCGACCTGGTGGGCTCCGGCACCGTCATCTGGCGGTCGCGCCGCAAGCTGGCCGCCGGCCTGATCGATGAGGATGAGTTCCTGGACGCGGCCGCCTCGTCGGCGCCATCGGCCGGTCATTGCAACACCATGGGCACGGCCAGCACCATGAACGCCGTGGCGGAGGGCCTGGGCCTGTCGCTCACCGGCTGCTCCGCCATTCCGGCACCCTATCGCGAGCGGGGGCAGATGGCGTATGAGACCGGCCGCCGCATCGTCGACATGGCGTATGAGGATCTGCGCCCGTCCAAGATCCTGTCGCGAGACAGCTTCCTGAACGCCATCAAGCTGGTGGGCGCGCTCGGCGGCTCCAGCAACGCGCAGCCGCACATCAACGCCATGGCCCGCCATGCCGGCGTGGAACTGACGGCGGACGACTGGCGCATCCATGGCTATGACGTGCCCCTGCTGGTTAACATGCAGCCGGCCGGCAAATATTTGGGCGAACGGTTCCACCGCGCCGGCGGCGTGCCGGCGGTGATGTGGGAATTGCAGCAGGCGGGCCAGTTGCTGGACAAGGCCATGTCGGTGACCGGCCGCCCCATCGGGGAAAACCTGGCGGGCCGGGAAAGCCCGGATCGCGAGATGATCACCCCCTACCACGCCCCCTTGAAGGAGCGCGCGGGCTTCCTGGTGCTGAAGGGCAACCTGTTCGACTTCGCCATCATGAAGACCAGCGTGATCTCCGAGGAGTTCCGCCAGCGCTACCTGAGCGAACCGGGCAGCGAGGGGGTGTACCAGGGCCGAGCCATCGTCTTCGACGGGCCGGACGACTACCATGAGCGCATTAATGACCCGGCGCTCAACATCGATGAACGCTGCATCCTGGTGGTGCGCGGCGCCGGCCCCATGGGCTTCCCCGGCTCGGCCGAGGTGGTGAACATGCAGCCGCCGGACGCGCTGCTGAAGGCCGGTATCACCAGCCTGCCCACCATTGGCGACGGCCGGCAGTCCGGCACGTCGGACAGCCCGTCCATCCTGAACGCCTCGCCGGAGAGCGCGGTGGGCGGCGGATTGGCCTGGCTGCGTACGGGCGACGTCATCCGCATCGATCTGAACCAGGGCACCTGCGACATGCTGGTGGATGACGCCGAGATCCAGCGGCGCAAGGCCGACGGCATCCCGGCCACCCCGCCCAGCCGCACGCCGTGGCAGGAGATGTATCGCCAGACGGTGGGGCAGCTGGACAGCGGCGGCTGCATGGAACCGGCGCTGAAGTACCGGGGTGTCGTGGCCCATCCGCCACGGCACAACCACTGATCGGGCGGCGCCACTGGTCACAGCTTATGCGCGGGGCCGGCGGCGCCGGGGATGATTTGATGCGGAAGGGGCGTCCCCGTGCTCTCCGGGACACGGGTGCCTGGTTTTAGGAAAAAGCGGCGGGCCATCACGGCCCGCCTGGGGAGGAATGAATGGGCAGCAAGCAAGGCGTCCTGTCGCTGACGACAGGCCTGACACTGATCGCCACCTTGGGCGGTCTGTTGTTCGGTTACGACACCGCCGTCATTTCCGGCGCGATGGACAGCATCGACGTCAATTTCATCAAGCCGCTGAACCTGGCGGAAACGGCGCATGACAGCCTGATGGGCTTGACCATCTCCAGCGCGCTGGCCGGCTGCGTGGTCGGCGGGCTGGTGGCGGGTAAGCTGGCCGACCGCTTCGGCCGCAAGCCGACGCTGATTTTCGCCGCCCTGATGTTCCTCATCTGCTCCCTGGGCTCGGCGGTGCCGGAATTCGGCCTGGGAGTCATCGGCCAGATGGGCCCGGACGCGCTGACGCCCTTCAACATCTACCGCATCATCGGCGGTGTCGGCGTGGGCATCGCCTCGCTGGTTTCTCCCCTCTACATCGCGGAGATCGCGCCGGCCGAGTCCCGCGGGCGTCTGATCTCCTTCAACCAGATCGCCATCGTCGGCGGCATCGTCGGGGTGTACTTCGTGAACTGGGCCATCGCCGGCCTGGGTGACGAGACTTGGCTGCACACTGTCGGCTGGCGCTGGATGTTCGCCTCCGAAGGCCTGCCGTCGCTGCTGTTCGCGGTGCTGCTGCTGCTGGCGCCGGACACCCCGCGTTACCTGGTCATGCGCCGTCGTGACAGCGAGGCCCTGGCCGTGCTGAAGCGCCTGGGCGGCGCCACCGACCCCAAGACCACCTTGGTCGAGATCGAGGAAAGCCTGGTCGTCACCAATGAGCGGCTGTTCGCCTTCGGCACCCTGGTGGTGGTGGTCGGCATCCTGCTCTCGGTCTTCCAGCAGTTCGTGGGCATCAACGCCGTGCTCTACTACGCGCCGCAGATGTTCAAGAACATGGGCATGAGCAATGACAGCGCCCTGTGGCAGACGGTCATTGTCGGCATCGCCAACGTCGGCTTCACCCTGGTCGCCACCTTCACGGTGGACCGCCTGGGGCGCAAGCCGCTGCTGATCGCCGGCGGCGTGGTCATGGGTGTGTCCATGATGGTGCTGGGCGGCCTGTTCTCCAGCAACCAGCTGGGACTGGGGGCGCTGCTGGCCATGCTGGCCTATGTCGCGGGCTTCGCCTTCTCCTGGGGCCCGGTGGTCTGGGTGCTGCTGGCCGAGATGTTCCCCAACGCCATCAAGGGCAAGGCTCTGGGCATCGCCGTGGCCGCGCAGTGGATCGCCAACCTGCTGGTGTCCTGGTCCTTCAAGGTGATGGATGGCAACTCCGCCTTGAACGCCGCCTTCAACCACGGCTTCGCCTATTGGGTTTATGGCGTGTTCAGCTTCCTGTCCGCCGTCTTCGTCTGGCGCTTTGTCCCGGAGACCAAGGGCCGTACTCTGGAAGCCATCCAGGAACTGTGGACCCATAAGCCGCTGGACGGCGGCGTCCATGTGGAGACCGTGCGCTCATGATCCGATCCTTCGGGATAACCCAGGATGGTGCGTCGGTCCGGGCGGTGACGCTCGGGCCGGCGGACGGCCTTCAGGCGGATGTGCTGACTTTCGGCGGCATCCTGCGGCAGCTGTCGGTGCCCGGGCCTAAGGGCCGGCGCAACCTGGTCCTGGGACTGCCGGATGTGGCCTCCTACGAGTCCGACCCGGCCTATCTCGGCTGCCTGGTGGGGCGCTACGGCAACCGCATCGGCGGTGCCCGCTATACCTATCAGGGGCGGACGGTCGAGCTGGTGCCCAATGAGGGCGCCAACCAGCTGCATGGCGGCCCTCGCGCCTATAGCCGCAAGGTCTGGCGGCTGCAGGACTACCAGGGTGGCCCCGACTCCCGTCTGGTGCTGGGTCTGACCTCGCCGGATGGCGATAACGGCTTCCCCGGGACCCTGGAAGTGACGGCGGAGATCACCGTCTCTGGCAGTGAGCTGACCCTGCGTTTCACCGCCATCGGCGAGGCCGACACACCGGTCAGCCTGACCTGGCATCCCTATTTCAACCTGGCGGGTGATCCGCAGGTGGCGGCCGACCGGCAGATGCTGCGTCTGCGGTCGCGCCATTTCCTGCCCGTGGGGCCGGGGCTGATCCCCACCGGGGTGTTGGAGGCGGTCGCCGGAACGGCGTTCGATTTCCGCCGGCCGCGCCTGGTGACCCCACGCCATAACCATCCCCAGATTTTCCAGGCCGGCGGTTACGACCACTGCTTCGTCCTGGATGGCGAGGAGGCGGGGGATGAGGGGCCCGATTGGGCGGCCACGCTGTCCTCACCCGACAGCGGCGTCAGCTTGCGCCTCCACACCGACCAGCCGTCGGTGCAGTTCTATGGGGGCCAGGGGCTGGCGAGCCAGTATCCCACCTTGGGCTCGGGTGTCTGCCTGGAGCCCCAGGCCTTCCCCGACGCGCCCAACCAGCCCGCTTTCCCTGACGCCATGCTGAGGGCGGGGGAGCGGTACAGCCGCTGGATGCGTTTCAGCCTCAACTGGTGAGGCCTTGGGAAGAGCGGGTGGAAAAAGGGCATGCCGGAGTTCACGACGGATGCCCTTTTTCCCGGGGGTGATGGTATCCCTGGCAGGTAGCCCTCTTCTCTTCCCGAACGTGTTTCCATGGCCAAGGCCCCGCCGTTCCGCCCGCCGCCCGGCCCCAAGCGCGCCCAGCCGCAATCCGCCGTCGCGCGTGACTTCGCCGCCGCCGTTGAGGCCCATAACGCCGGTCGGCTGGATGAGGCGGAGCGCCATTACCGTGCCGTTCTGGCTCGCCAGCCCCGGCATGCCGACAGCTTGTCGTTTCTGGGGGTGCTGCTGCTGTCGCGGGGGGGCCAAGAGGCGGAGGCCATACGCCTGACGGGCGACGCCCTGGCTCAGGACAAGCGTAACCTGGCGTACCTGGTCCACCACGCCAACGCCTTGCAGGCGGCTGAAAGGCTGGATGAGGCGAAGTCGGTTTACGAGCGGGCGCTCGTGGCCCACCCCCGTTCCGCCGACGCGGCCACCAATCTGGGCGCGTTGCTGCGGGTGCTGGGCCGGCCCGCCGACGCGGAGGCCTGTCATCGTCGCGCCTTGGCCGACGATCCCGGCCATGCCGTGGCCCACCTGAATCTGGCGGCCGCCCTGACGGACCTGAACCGCAAGCCGGAGGCCATGGCCAGTCTGGTAGGGGCCATCCGTCTGAACCCGTCCCTGGTCGAGGCGCACCAGAACCTGGGAACCCTGCTGATGGAGGCCGGCCGTTGGCGGGACGCCATTACCGCCTTGACCCATGCCCAGGGCTTGGCACCCGCCCGTGCCGACCTGCAATCGGCCCTGGGCTCGGCGCTGCTGGGCGCTGACCGGTTGATGGAGGCGGTGACGTGGCAGCGGCGTGCCGTCGCGTCGGCGCCCGACAATGCCGACTACCGCTTCAACCTGGGCAACAGCCTGGTGGCGCTGGACCGCGCGCGCGAGGCGGCCGCGGCGTTCCAGGAAGCCCTGCGTCTTCGGCCCAGCCATTTCGCCGCCGCCACCAATCTTTCCCATGCCTTGGCCCAATTCGCCACCCCGGCGGAGCGGGAGGCCCTGCTGACCGAGGCCGCCGAGGCGGGCAAGCTGGCCGCGGCGCGCTTCAGCCGGGGCGTGCTGCGGCTGGAGCAAGGGCGCTTGACCCAGGGCTGGCCCGACTATGACGCCCGCTTCGCCGGCGAACTGGCCCGCCATGGCCGGCGGCTGGACGTTCCCTTGTGGCAGGGGGCCGACATCCCCAACCGCACGGTGCTGATTTGGCGGGAGCAGGGCATCGGCGACGAGATCATGTTCGCCACGGCGCTGGCCCACCTGGCTCGGCGCCATGCCCGCATGCGTTTCGTCTTCGAATGCACCGGACGGCTGGAAGGCCTGTTCGTCCGCGCCTTCGCGGACCTGCCCAACCTGGAGGTGCGGGTGGAGACGGCGGGCGATGCCGGGGCGGACATGCATCGGCCGTTGGGCGGCGTCTCCAGCCTGCTGCGCGCGCGGCTGTCCGCTTTCGCCGACACCGGCCTCCCCTTGCGGCCCGACCTTGAACGTGTGGCGATGTGGGGGCCGCGGCTGGCGTCCCTGCCGCCCGGCCTGCGGGTTGGGCTGTGCTGGCGCAGCCGCCTTGCCACCCGCGACCGCAAGGCCTCCTATCTGTCGGCGCCTGACCTGGCGCCGTTGATCGCCGTGCCAGGGATCCAATGGGTCAATCTTCAGGCGGGGTTGGAGCCGGCGGAATCGGCCGTGTTCGATCGGCTGGGCCGTTGCCTGCACCGCTGGGACGATCTGGATTTGGTTGACGACCTGGAGGGGCTGGCCGCCCTGTCCGCCCAGCTGGACCTGGTGATCAGCGCCCCCACGGCGGTGGCGGAAATGGCGGCGGCGGTGGGCACGCCCACCTGGCGCTTGGCGCCGGGGCGCGACTGGACATCGCTGGGCACCGCCGTCCGGCCCTGGTATCCGGCGCAGCGCCTGGTCGTCCCGCCACAGGCTGCGAGCTTTGCCCAACTGCCCGGTCACGTGGCCGCGCTGCTGGCGGCGCTTCGGCTGTCAATCGGCAGCGTAACGGGACCCCGTATCGGCGCCCAATAGGGACCCCAGTGATGTGCTGGCAATCGGGTTGTCCCGGTAGCGCATAGGAGG
>NZ_JACIIZ010000019.1 GCF_014205765.1 Nitrospirillum iridis
ACAGAAGGAGGCACCCGAAACCAACCTCAAACCCGCCGCCTGATAACCTCACATGAGGGGGCGACTGTCAGGGGATAACCATCTCTGTACAAGCTATCAGAGTAGGAAGCGATCATGATTTATCGCCTCCTACTCCGAGGCCGGCCCTGAGTTCGAACCTATCGAACCCAAAGGTGTTTCACACCCGGGCGCCCAAATAGGCGCTTGGAGTTTAAGAATGGCTTTCCGCCATGGAAAACAAGACTGATGGGAGAACAAATTCCACATTCTTATCTTTCAAGGCGTCATACAGTCCGTTCATAAGAGCCCATGGATCGTTGTCACCATTACTCCCCCAGGCATTGACATAGACCATATAGAATGGCGGACTGGGCGGATTGCCCAAAATCTTCTTGGCAACGACATTGACGTCGCCGTCTAGGTTTATATTCATGGGGATGACAGTCTTATTGTTATATTTATTGAGCGCCGTACTATTGGGAACCACCCAAGGCGTATACGACACATACATAACGCCGCTTACGGCATCCTGATCCGCATACCCCTGCAAGTATTCTGAGTTTGGATATTGGTTTCCAAAAACAGACACCAAGTTGATGTTGGCATCGCTCATCAATTTCCCCGTCAAACTCAGAAACGATACGAAATTATCGCTCTGGGCTATGTTGTCGAATACATAACCAATGCCGGAAGGGCCGCATATAATTTCATCATTTTCCGTCTTCGTGCCGATATAGTAATTCCAAATGACCGGCGCCAAATTATAAAGCGACGGCGAGAATGTCCACCCTACGGGTAACGTGCCACGGCTGGAATTACCCCACCAGTTACTGCAATTTCCCCGATTCAACAACCACTGAAGATTGTCACCATCAGACATCATGAAGGCGACATAGACTTTCTTCTTTGGCTGGGCGCGGCCAGCTGGGAAGCTGCTCACCGCCGCAGGGACCGATGTGGGGGAAACGTCCAGACCATTGAACACAGTCAGATTGAAAGCGGCATCTGCCGCCACGTAGTAGTCGCCGGCCTTGCCAACATCCGTGATAAAGGCTTTCTCGCCGAATTGGTCAGTGGGACCCCAGCCATAAATAGGCGCCGGCGCCTCTAACAGGGTCAGGATGCTGGCGCGCTGGGTAGCGCCATAGATAACGACGGCCTGATTGGCGACAGCGTAATCTCTTGGTCCCCAAAAAATATTAGGATTCAGCTCGACCGCCATGGATTTGCTGATACTATCACTATATTTTTTAAGAAATTTATCAAATTTCCACTTCGTTACGTCCTCTGCCATGTTGAATTTCAGAGATTCAACTCTATCTTTCAGAGAAACATCCACCGGAATCGCCCCCAAGATTCCAGACAAGGATGTCGCGATATTCACAGAGTCTCCGTTATTCTCAATATCGCATAATATATAATGATTTATGTTTTTGTAGCTCGTAAGAAGCTTCCAGTAATCTTCGACAGATTCTTGTTTTATATCAATCTTCTGTAACCAGAAGTCGGCCGCCAAAGGTTCGAAAGACAGGTCATTAAAATTGTTGGACACGCAGTAAATCGCTTTGGGGCCTCGGCTAGCCAACCCTTGCAGCGCCGAGAACAACAATTTCTCGGCGCTCGTCATGGCGTTATAGACCGCGTTCGGAATGACGTGAAGTAAAGAGAAGGTCATTATCGGCTCCATCCCGCCAGTACCGTCGCCGGCGTGGCGCTGCACCAGAAAGAAGTTCAGCCCCGCATTCGATACAGGTGCTGATCAGACTGATGGGAGCGGCGTGCACATGCCCGCCGCTCCCTACCCCGGTTACGGGGTCAGCGCGTTGCCGACACCGGTGGCCTGATTCAGCATCGACTCCTGCTTGCACTGGTAGCCGGGGCCCTTCTGGGCGAGAGCGTTCTTGCCGATGATATAAGCGATATCCCACTCGCCCATCTTGTTGGCCTTGCACATGGCCAGGGCTTCCTCCGGCGTGGCCAGCTTCACGACGGCGCCGTCAGCGGTGATCGCGTTACCGACGCCACTGGCCTGAGCCGGCGCCGACTCCTGCGCGCATTGGTGGCCGGGGCCCTTCTGGACGAGGCCGTTCTTGCCGATGACATAGGCGATGTCCCATTCGCCCATCTTGTTGGCCTTACAGATGGCCAGAGCTTGCTCCGGCGTGGCCAGCTTAACCTCCCCGGCGGAAGCGACGGAGGGAACCAAGGCGCAAATGGCCAGGGCGAAGATGCCGGAAACGGTGAACTGTGCTTTACTGCTGAGCGTCATGATAATCCCCATTGGTCTAGTTGTGCTTTCGGCCTCCGAACGCCGGGATAAGCCGGGCCGTTACCCTGGCCTTGAGGCTGGGGCTCCGGGTTGGACACCCCAGCCAAAGACCAATCAGCAGTTTCCGTGCCAACTACATTTTCAATGATTCATGGTCATTTATGGGGATGACCTTCGCGTCCGCAGCGGTTTCGGACACGTCGGACGTGGTGGACACGGTTCAAGGACGCCGCACGTTACATCCGTAGCGGAGCGGTACCGTCACGCCGCCAGCGGTGCCCGGCCGTAGTTCTTGGCGTAGGCGTTCTCCACGCCCGCCAGGATGTCGACGATCTGGAAATAGCGGTCCCAGAATGGGGTTTCGCGCAGCGCCTCCACCAGCAACTGGTAGGATTCATGGCTGCGCGCGTCCCAGATCCATATGTCGGTGACGTTGGTTGAGTAGAACTCCACGTCATAGAAGCGCATACGCGCCTCCCCCTTGAACCGGGTCACGATGGGCTGAAGGTACTGGCTCAGTTCCTGGAAACGCTGGTCGATCGGCATGCCCAGCCACTCGGGCATGGTCTTCACCAGCATGAAGACGGTGATGGCGGGCTCAAAGTTCCCAACGTTGGCGTCAGCACTCATTTTTCTTTGTCCTTGCAATGGGTTGCGATGGCGCCAGTATGCGGGGACCGGTCCCTTTCCCCTACTCGCGTACCCCATGGCCAAGACACCCGACCTGAACCCCCGGAAATCGCCCCGGCAAGCGCGGGCGGCGGAGACGGTGCGCATCATCCTGGAGGCGGCTGCTCGCATTCTGGAGGCGCGTGGACTGGATGGATTCAACACCAACGCGGTGGCGGAGCGGGCGGGCGTCAGCATCGGCTCGCTCTACCAGTACTTCCCCGGCAAGGACGCGCTGACCGCCGCCCTGATCCGCGCGGACGGGGAGGTGCTGCTGCGGGAAATGGCCGCCGCCGCGATCCTGCCCCAGATCCGGGCCGCCCTGTCCGGCATGATCGCCGCCGCCGTGGGCCACCAGCTGCGCCGCCCCGTCCTGGCCCGCCTGCTGGATATCCAGGAAAATCGCCTGCCGCTGGGCGAGGCGCAGGAGGAGAAGGCGGGGGAGCTGCAATCCCTGCTGGCCCAGGTGCTGGCCCGCGTGGACCCGCCGGCGGGCCTGCCCGTGGAAACCGCCGCGGCCGACATTTTCGCCATCGTGCGGGGGATGATCGACCATGCCGGCGAGCGACAGGAATTGGACGCGCCCGCCCTGCAAGCCCGGGTGGAACGCGCCGTGTTCGGGTATCTGGGCTTGACCTGAGAAGACTCAGGCGCCGACCTTGTCCAGGGGCGGGGCGCCCAGGGGCGGGGCGTCCGCAACGCCCGGTTTGTTGATTTGCCGGATCAGCGCCCGGTGCGCCGGCAGGTCGCGGGTGGCATGGTCGCCATAGGACTGGATGCGGGCGAACATCTTGCGCGCGGTGTCGCCGTGGGGATAGGCGCCGCGGGCGGCCGACAGGTCGGTATCGAAGCCCATGCCGTACAGGATGTACTGGTAATTGAAGAAGGCGAAGGCCTCCAGATCCAGCGCGAAGTCGAAACGGCTGGGCGGACGCACCCGCCACTGCTCCAACAGATCCCGCAAGGGAGCGGGTATGGACTCCGGCGTGCGGTTGTCACGCCAGAACGGCTCCTCCCGCCGGCTGAGGCAGTAGTGCAGCTTCAGGAAGTTGACGATGTTCTCGAAGCGCCGGGTCATCAGCTCGTTGAAACGGGCGGCCGGCGCGTCCCAGCGGCCGTCGTGGGGGAACAGCTCCGCCAGCATGCCGACCGCGACCTCAATCAGCACCACGCTGGTGGATTCCAGCGGCTCCAGGAAGCCGCCGGCCAGGCCGATGGCGACGCAATTCTTCACCCACGGCGTCTCGCGATAGCCTGAATCGAAGGCGATCTTGCGCAAGGCCGGCGGCTCGACCCCCGGGCCGAGATAGGCCCGCACCGTCTCTTCCGCCTGCGCGTCCGAGATGTGGTCGCTGGAATAGACGCAGCCGACGCCGCGCGCGCTGGTCAGGCCGATGTCCCAGGTCCAGCCGCCGGCGTGCGCCGTCGCCACGGTGCAGCTTTCCAGCGGCGCGTCCGGCGCGTCATAGGGCATCTTGCAGGTCAGGGCCCGGTCGGCGAACAGGATGGGCCGCACCGACTTCTGCGGCACGCCCAGGGCCCGGCCGATCAGCTCGGCGCGAAAGCCGCTGCAATCGACGTAGAAATCGGCCGCGAGGGCGCCCTGCTCCCGCGTCGTGACCTGGGCGATGGCGCCATCCTCGGCCAGGGCCACGCCCATCACCGTGCCGGACAAGTGCCGCACCCCCAGCTCGACGGCCCGGCGCGCCAGGACCCGGGCGCCCTTGGCGGCGTCGAAGTGATAAGCGTAGTTCAGGGGCGCCTCGAAATCACCCTCATGCCCGCGCTTGGGCGCCCGCAGGGCATCGGCCACCTGCTGCTGGAAGGTCATGGCCTGGGCGAAGGGCAGGCGCCGGTCCTTGTCCTGCAACAGCCAATAGGGCACCAGGCCCGTGCCCTCCGCCGGGAAGGGCGCCTCGAAGGGATGGAAGAAACTGTCGTGACCGCCATCGGCGGTGGCCCCGGTCACCCAGTCGGTGAAGCGGATGCCCTGCTTGAAGGTGGCCGCGGTCTCCCGCATGAACTCGGCCTCGTTCAGGCCCAGGAACTTCAAGGTTGTGCGGATGGTGGGGAAGGTTCCCTCCCCCACCCCGATGATGCCGATGTCTGGCGATTCCAGCAAGGTGATGCCGATCGGGCCGTCCTTGCTCACGCCCAGATACTTGGCCAGATAGGCGGCGGCCAGCCAACCGGCCGTGCCGCCGCCTAGGATCAGGATGGTCCGCTTGCAGGTCATAAGGTCAGCTCAGGGCTTGCTCCGGTACCGCCCCCAGCTCACCACTCAGCCGGGCCTTGCGGCCATAGACCAGTTCGAACAGCGGGGACGCCATCATAGTGGTGACGATGGCCATCAGCACCAGCATAGAGAACAGCGTCGGGCCGATGATGCCCTTTTGCAGCCCGATGTTGATGATGATCAGTTCCATCAGCCCGCGTGAGTTCATCAGGGCGCCAATGCCCAGCGCGGTGCTGTTGTCCTCGCCACACAGCCGGGCCGCCGCGTAGCAGGCCACCCCCTTGGCGATGATGGAGGCCAGCAGCACGCCCAGCGCCATCATCAGCAGCGGCAGGGAGTTCACCATGTCCATGCGGGTGTTGAGGCCGGAGTAGGTGAAGAACATGGGCAGCAGCAGCACCACGGCCACCGGCTCGACCTTCTTCTTCAGCTCCTCCGCGAATTTGCCGCGCGGCATGGCCGTGCCGACGATGAAGCCGCCGAAGATGGCGTGGATGCCCACCGCGTCCATGATGAAGGCGGACAGGCAGAACACCGCGAGCGTGATGGCCAACACGGTGTGGGTCATCTCACCCCGCCGTTCCACCGCGCGGCCCAGCGGCGCCAGCAGGCGGCGGCCGAACAGGATGACGAACAAGGCGAAGGCGAGGCCGCCGCCGATGGCAAGGACGGCAATGCCCGGACCGGCGCCGAACACCGCCAGCACCACGGCCAACACGCACCAGGAGGCGGCGTCGTCGAACGCCCCGGCCGTCAGAGACAGGGTCCCCAGGGCGGAATTGCTCAAACCCCGCTCGTTGATGATGCGCGCCAGCATGGGGAAGGCGGTCAGCGCGATGCAGGCGCCCAGGAACAGCGTGGCCTGGGTCTGGGGCAGGCCCGGCGCGAACAGGCCTGGCACGCCCAACAGCATGGGGGTGATCACCACCGCCACCAGGAAGGGCGCGGCGATGCCGGACAGGGACACGGCGAAGGCGCTTCTGCCGTTGGTGCGGAAGTGATCGCCCCGGAAACTGGTGCCGACCAGGAACATGTAGAGGCCGACACCGAACTGGGCGCCGACGTAGAGGACGTTCTTGGTCTCCTTGGGAAACAACTCGGCAGCCAGTCCGGGGAACAGCAGGCCCAGCAGGGATGGGCCCAGGACCACGCCGGCGATCATCTCACCCACCACCTGGGGCTGCGCCAGCAGCTTCTGTCCCAGCCAGCCAACGACGCGGCAGGTCAGGATGATGGCGGTCAATTGCAGGAAAAAGTGGACGCTGTAGTCCGTCGGCGTCATGGCCCCGTTGGGTCCATGCGGCGACAGCATGCGCGCCGCCGTGTCGATGGTGTTTTGCACCGTGTCGGCTGAAAGGAATTCCGATGGCATGGACGCGATCCCACCCTGTTTTCATATTCGTTCTTGGTACCGATACCACGCTTATTGGGCGGGCTTTGCCGGTTGTCAAAGCCAAAAGATCGTAGGAATGTAGCAACATTGGCGACGGCGGAAATGTAGCAACATGACCACAATGAGCAGTCGGGATTTCAACCAGGACGTGGGCGGGGCCAAGCGCGCCGCCGTGGCCGAACCGGTGTTCATCACCGACCGGGGCAAGCCCACCCATGTCCTGATGAGCTTCGACACCTTCCTGCAGCTGACAGGCGACGGCCAGACCATCGTCGACCTTCTGGCCATGCCGGAAGACGTGCCGTTGGAAAAGAGCCGGCTGGATCTGGGCTGAGGCCCCTAGGTGGAGGAGAGAGGCTGATGTTCCTGCTCGACACCCCCGTGGTCCTGGAATTGCGCCGGGGCAAATCCGACCAGGCCGACGCGGGCGTACGAAGCTGGGCCGCCGGCACGCCGCGCCAGCAGCTGTTCCTGTCGGCGCTGACGCTGATCGAGATCGAGGAGTCGGTGGCCCGGGCCGAGCGCGCGGACAAGGCCGGGGGGGCGGCGCTGCGCTCCTGGCTGGATGACCGGGTGATGACGGCGTTCGAGGGCCGCATCCTGGCCGTTGACGCCGCCGTGGCGCGCAAGCGGCCGGCCGTGGCGCTGGCCAACAACCGCGACGCGCTGGTGGCCGCCACCGCCCTGGTCCACGGCCTGACCCTGGTGACGCCCAACCTGGCCGCCTATCGCGCCGGCCGCCTGAAGGTGTTCAACCCCTGGGGCTACACCCCCGACGCGGAGGAGGACATCGCCGACTGGCGCCAGGCGGCCAAGACCAGCCCGGTGTGGCTGAAGAACCTGTTCCTGAGGTTTTGAGGCCCAGAGGGCCTCACTCCAGCGGCAGGGCCACGAACAGCAGGTCGCCGGCGCGTTCCACCAGCAGCAGCACGGCCTTCTGGCCATTCTCCCTGGCCTTGGCCACGCGCGTCGCCACGTCGGCGGGCGTGCCCACCTCTTCCTGCCCGACCTCGACGATCAGGTCGCCGGCCTTGATCTCCCGCCGGGCGGCGGGGCTGTCGGGGGCGACGCGGACCACGGCCACGCCCTGGGCGTCCTCGCGCAAGCTGAACTTCTGGCGGATCTTGGGGGTCAGGGCATCCAGCGTCAGGCCGACGCCGTCGATGGTGCCTTCGGCGTCCGAAGCGGTGGCGCCGGTGGCGGTCGCGGCGGCGGCCTCGACATCCTCCTTCAACTCGCCCAGCGACACCGTCACATTCATGCGGCTGCCCTTGCGAACCACCACCAGGGCGGATTTATGGCCCACCGGCTCCTCCGCCACGATGCGGGGCAGGATGCGGCCGTTGGTGACGTCCTTGCCGTCGATGCTGACGATGACGTCGCCCTGGCGCAGGCCGGCCTGCTCGCCGGGACCACCGGGGCTGACCACCGCGACCAAGGCGCCCCGCGACTGCTTCAGGTTCAGGGTTTCGGCGATGTCGGGCGTCACATCCTGGATTTGCACGCCCAGCCAGCCGCGCCGCACCTTGCCGGTGTCCCGCAACTGCTGCACCACGTTCTTGATCACCACCGACGGAATGGCGAAGCCGATACCGACGGACCCCGCCTCGCCCTCGCTGGCCTGGGGCGAGAAGATGGCGGTGTTCATGCCGATGACCTCGCCATTGAGGTTGATCAGCGGCCCGCCGGAGTTGCCGAGGTTGATGGAGGCGTCGGTCTGCAGGAAATCGTCGTACTTGCCGGCGCCAATGTCACGGCCGCGGGCGGAGATGATGCCCGCCGTCACCGTGCCACCCAGGCCGAAGGGGTTGCCGATGGCGACCACCCAGTCACCCACCTTCACGATGTCGCTGTTGCCCAACACCATCGCCGGCAGCTTGGACGATGGCTCCACCTTCAGCAGGGCGATGTCGGTGGCCTTGTCGGTGCCGACCAGCGTCGCCTTCAGCTGGGTGTCGTCCTGCAGGCGCACGGTGATCTCGTCCGCCCCCTCGATGACGTGGTTGTTGGTGACCACGTAGCCGGCGGCGTCGATGATGAAGCCGGACCCCAGCGAGGTGGCGCCGCCCTTGTCACCGCCACCCTTGCCGCCATCGGGATCGCTTTCCTTCTGCCGCTGCTGGTAGTCGCGGAAGAAGTCGCCGAAGGGGGAGCCGGGCGGGAACTCGGGCATGGGCAGTTGGCCCTGCTTCTTGTTCTTCACCGTCTGGCTGGTGGAGATGTTCACCACCGCCGGCAGCATCTTTTCCACCAGCGGGGCGAAGCTATGGGGCGGCGGTTCCGCCTTGGCGGAGCTGGGATCGCCACAGGCCGTGGGCAGCAGCAGCACGCTCAGGACCATCAGCGACCGGCGCAGGGCCGAGAACGGCCGGCGCCGGGCCGGGCCCCGCTTCTCCGGGCCCCGATTTTCCGGGAAAGACACCGTCTGGGTAGGCACGGGGAAGGCGGGAGACGTCACTGTAGGGCCACTCCTGGCAGGGGGACGTCCAACACATGGCGTCCGCCCGTCATCATTCCATTTACCCACTATAGGGGGGTGATGTCGCGCCTGTTAAGGGGGATGGCTCGTGATATCGCAAGGGGATAAGAGGGCACCCCCGCCAGGCGCCCCCGATTTCGCCCCTTAGCGGCGCGCCAGCCACACCAGGACCACGCCGATGCAGGCCCCCGCCAGCCCCGCCCAGCGCAGGCGTTCCGGCGGCGTCTCCGCCATACGGCCGGCCAGCCGGCGCATGGCCACGGGCATGAGGGCGTAACACACGCCCTCCAGCACCAGGGCCAGGGCGGCCCCCGTCCATAAGTCGTTCAAACTGCTGAACTCCCTCCCGATAGCACCTGAACCGGCCCTTACCTGTCGACGCGCTTGCGATCACCGGCCCCCAGATACTTGAAGAAGTCGGCGCCGGGTGACAGCACCATGGTGGTGTCCTCGGGCTTCAAGGTCTCGCGATAGGCCTGGAGACTACGGTAGTAGCTGTAGAATTCGGGGTTGCGGCTGATCGCCTCATTCATGATGCGAATCGCCTGGTTGTCGCCTTCGCCCCGGGTGTACTGCGCCTGGCGCTGGGCCTCGGCCAACAGCACGGTGCGATCCCGGTCGGCGCGGCTCTTGATCTGCTGCGACAGTTCCTGGCCCTGGGCGCGGGCCTCCGCCGCCTCGCGCTCACGTTCCGAGCGCATGCGGGCGAACACCGCCTGGCTGGTCTGTTCCGGCAGGTCGGCCCGGCGCAGGCGCACGTCCACGATCTCGATGCCCAGGCGCAGCGCCTCCTGATTCACCTGCCCCTTGATGTCGGACATCACCTTCTCACGGTCCTGCGACAGCACGGCCGGCAGGTTGACGTTGCCCAGCACCCGGCGCATGGCCGAGTTCACGATCACGGCCAGGCGCTGGCGCGCCTGCTGCTCGTTGCCCAGGGTCTGGAAGAACATCAGCGGGTCGGCGATGCGGTACCGGGCGTAGGCGTCGACCTGCAGCCGCTTCTGGTCGGCCAGGATGGCGCTTTCCACCGGCGGGTCGATGTCCAGCACCCGGCGGTCCAGCACCACCACGTTCTGCACGAAGGGGATCTTGGTCCACAGGCCCGGCTCGCGGATGACGCGCTTGGGCTCACCGAACTGCAGCACCAGCGCCTGTTGCGTCTGATCCAGGGTAAAGAAGCTGCCCTGCAGCAGGATGGCGGCCAGCACCAGGATGCCGAGGGGAACGAACCAGCGTTTTTCCATGGGGTCGGCCCTCCCTTACTGGCCGGCCGCGGCCGGGCTGCCCTGGGGCGGCGCGGCGGGCGGGGTGGCGGAATGCGGTTTCAGCATGTCGTTCAGGGGCAGGTAGGGCACGGCGCCGCCACCGGCCTTGTCGTCCAGCAGAACCTTGCGGGTGCCCTTCAGGACCTGCTCCATGGTTTCGATATACAGGCGCCGGCTGGCGGCGTCGGGGGCCTGGGAATACGCGTCCAGCACCTGCTGGAAGCGCTTGGCGTCGCCCTGGGCCAGGTCCACCACCTGGTCGCGGTAGGCCTGCGCCTCCTGATTCAGACGCTCGGCGTCGCCGCGGGCGCGGGGGATGATGTCGTTGCGGTAGGTTTCCGCCTCGTTGCGCAGGCGCTCCCTGTCCTGGCGGGCGCGCTGCACGTCGTTGAAGGCCTCCACCACCGCCGGCGGCGGCTCCACCCGCTGCAACTGGACCTGGGTGATCTCGATGCCGGCCTGGTACTGGTCCAGGATGGTTTGCAGCAGCTGACGGCTGTCGCTCTCGACACGCTGGCGGGCGTCGGTCAGCGCCTGCTGGATGTCCGTCCGGCCGATGACCTCGCGCATGGCGCTTTCCGCCACCTTCTTCACCGTTTCCGCCGGCTCGCGGATATTGAAAAGGAACTTGCCCGGGTCCTTGATGACCCAGAACACGGTGAAGTCGATGTCGACGATGTTCTCGTCGCCCGTCAGCATGGTGCTCTCGTCGGCGACATCGCGGTCGCTGACGCTGCGCCGGCCGTCGCCCTGGCTGCGATAGCCGATCTCGATGCGGTTGACGTTGGTGACCTGGGGCAGCAGCACATGTTCGATGGGCGCCGGCAGGTGATAGCGCAGACCCGGCTGTTCCACCCGCACCGGCCGGCCGAAGCGCATGACCACGCCCTGCTCGTTCGCCGCCACGCGGTAGAGGCCGGTCGCCAGCCACAACGCCGCCACCGCCGCCACGCCGACGCCGATGACCCGGCCGGTGGTCCAGCCGTTCAGGCCGAAGGGCGCACCCGGGCCCGAGGGACCGCGCCGCGGACCGCCGGCGCCCGGCCCACCGCCGTTGCCGCCCAGCAGAACGCGCAACCGCTCGCCACCCTGGCGCACGGCATCCTCAAGACCTGGCTGGCGCGGGCCGGAACCCGACGGCTTACCCTTGGGCGGGGAGGAGGACGCGGAGGGGCCGTTGCCCGTCCCACCGGGGCTGGGGCCCCAAGGGTTGTGGGGCGGCGGGGTGCCAGCGCCCGTGTCGGGCTTGTCCTTGCCGGTGGATTTGTCCGGATCGTCCCCGGACCCGCCGTTCCCGCCGTTCGACCCTTGATTCGACCAGGGCATGTTCGTCTTTCCTGTCCTGGAGATTTGAGCGCCGCACCCCATATGGGGGGCACCCGGACAGGGGGCATCGGTGGCCGATGGTCGCCGATGGCGGCCATCTCTCCCCCGGGCTTCCCCCCATTTCGGCGGCACCGTATATAGTCGGACGTTCGCAGGGAAGCCCGACACGGGCGATATGACCCCCCGCCCCCCACTTTACAAGATGAAGGCGTTTGATCATGGCGGTTACCGAGTCCCAGGTGTTGGAAGCCCTACGGCAGGTGGCCGATCCCGACCGCGGGGCCGACATCGTCAGCCTGAAGATGGTGTCCGGCGTGGCCGTCAAGGACGGCCACGTCCACTTCACGCTGGAGGTCGATCCCCAGCGCGGCGCGGCGCTGGAGCCCTTGCGCCAGGCGGCGGAGAAGGCGGTGGACCGCCTGGCCGGCGTGCTGTCGGTCACGGCGGTGCTGACCGCCCACCGCCCCCCGCCCAAGGCCGTCAGCGGCCAGGGCGGCACCGGCGCGCCCGGGGCCGGCAAGCCGGCCAAGGCCGGCGTGCCCGGCGTGGCCGCCATCATCGCCGTGGCGTCGGGCAAGGGCGGCGTGGGCAAGTCCACGACATCCGCCAACCTGGCGCTGGCCCTGGCCGCCAACGGCCTGACGGTGGGCCTGCTGGACGCCGACATCTACGGCCCGTCCATGCCCCGCATGATGGGCCTGAGCGGCAAGCCCGACAGCGCCGACGGCAAGCGCCTCGATCCGCTGGTCAACTACGGTATCAAGGTCATGTCCATGGGCTTCCTGGTGGCCGAGGACACGCCCATGATCTGGCGCGGCCCCATGGTGATGAGCGCCCTGACCCAGATGCTGCGCGACGTCAACTGGGGCACCCTGGACGTGCTGGTGGTCGACATGCCGCCCGGTACCGGCGACGCCCAGCTGACCATGGCGCAGAGCGTGCCGCTGGCCGGCGCCGTCATCGTCTCCACCCCGCAGGACATCGCCCTGCTGGATGCGCGCAAGGGCCTGAACATGTTCCGCCGGGTGGACGTGCCCGTGTTGGGCATCATCGAGAACATGAGCTATTTCTGCTGCCCCAACTGCGGCCACCGCAGCGATATCTTCAGCCACGGCGGCGCCAGGGCCGAGGCGGAGAAACTGGGCATCGACTTCCTGGGCGAGGTGCCGCTGGACATCGCCATCCGCGAGACCAGCGACGCCGGCACACCCATCACCGTCACCCAGCCGGACGGCGTCCACGCCCAGACTTACCGCGCCATCGCCGCCCGCGTGGCGGAAAAAATCAAGGCCGGCGGACGGACCGCCCCCCGCTTCGTGATCGAATAAATCTATCGCCCCATAGATAAGGCATTGGAAAGACAGCGGGACGCGGCCGCAGCATCCCGTCGGAAGGCGAAAACGACGTTCTGTTGCGTCAATTCCGTGTCCGCTGTTTTTTCCTTTCCAATGCCAGGCCTCCATGATACATAAAGTTCCGTTTAGCGCATCTTGAGTGAAAGATCATGCATCGGGTTGATACGGTTCAGGTTGCATATGCGTTCCGGGATGGGGCTCATTCCTTCCAGGTTGAGAATCCCGCCACGGGGGCCATCGCGGTGGCTCACGGCGTTCCCGAGGTCGCGTACGAGCAAGTGACCCGTACCCTTTCCGAGCGGGCGACCGGCCTGTCCGGCCGCCGGGTGGTGGCGCGTCCCGCCCTGCCCTTCGATGATTTCTTCAACTGGCTGCGCCAGAACCCCATCGCCAGCGTCGCCGGCGCCCCGGTGAAGGTTGAGTTCGCCTGGGAATTGCGCTGATCGGCCTGAAGAGTTCGGGCGGCCCTGACCGGCCGCCCCGGTAGAGAGTGCCGCCTGTAAACCCGGGAAACACCGGGCGGGCGAACAGGGATAGAGGAAACACCAAGCAAGGCGTGGTCCCCAAGGGGCCGAGCGGCGAAACACCCGGAAGGTCATCCTTCCGGGTGTTTTGTTTTGGCATCGGTTCGCCCAGGGTAGAGGTTCGCCCAGGGCGTGGCCCGCTCAGTCAGAGGGGCGTCAAGGGGCCGCCGTGCTCGATCGCCCTCTGATAGGCCGGTCGTGCCCGGATCGTCGCCAGGAACGACAGGACACGGGGATAGCTGTCCGCGATCCCGGAGCGGGCCGCGAACGCCTCCAGCGGATAGCTCATCTGGATATCGGCGGCCGTGAACTCCGCCCCCGCGAACCAGGAACTCCGCGACAATTCCGCCTCCCAATAGTCGGCGTGCAGCTTGAGTTGCGGGTCGACCAGCACACGCTGCGTCGCGGCGGCGATCCCACGCGCGATGGGTCGGATCGGAAAGGGCACGCGGCTGGCAAGCCTGCCGAAGACGAGCTTCAGCAGCAAGGGCGGCATCGCCGAGCCCTCGGCATGATGAAGCCAGTGGGTGTACCGCAGCCGTTCGTCGGTACCGACCGGGGGCACGAGCCGCCCAGCGCCATGCTGGGTGACGATATGGTCGATGATCGCCCCCGATTCGGCGATCACCCGCCCATCATCCAGGATCACCGGCGCCTTCCCCAGCGGGTGCACCTTCCGCAACGCGGGCGGCGCGAGCATCGTCAGGGGGTCCCTTTGGTGAAGGACGACCTGGTAGGGCAGCGCCAGTTCCTCGAGCAGCCAGAGCACACGATGTGACCGCGAATTGTCGAGATGGTGAACCGTGATCATGGGCATGGATCCTTACGACGAGGCAAAGGCCTCGTGTTTACAGCGTAATCATTCTCGCCAATGATTACAACGTAAACATTTCTGGCCACGCTCATCACCATGGCGGGCCGCAGGTGCGCCGCTCCGCTCCGGACCAAGCCAAATCCTCAGCGCCGGCCGAACAGCCGCTCAATGTCCGCCAGCTTCAGTTCCACATAGGTGGGGCGGCCGTGGTTGCACTGGCCACTGTGGGGTGTCGCCTCCATCTCGCGGAGCAGCGCGTCCATCTCCCCCACCGTCAGCACGCGCCCCGCGCGGACGGAGCCGTGGCAGGCCATGGAGGAGCAGACCTCCTCCAGCCTTTCCTTGAGCGCGTGCTGGTCGCCCAATTCCGCCAGCTCATCGGCGATGTCGGTGACCAGGGCCTTGATGTCGGCCTTGGCGCCCAGCAGCGCCGGTATCTCCCGCACCACCACCGCACCGGTACCGAAGGATTCCAGGCACAGGCCCAGCTCCGCCAGCTCGTCGGAGCGCTCGGCCAGGCGGGCGGCGGCCGATTCCTCCAGCTCCACCACCTCGGGGATCAGCAGCATCTGCCGCTTCACCCCCTGGGCCATCATGGACTGCTTGATGCGCTCATAGACCAGGCGCTCATGCGCCGCGTGCTGGTCGACGATGACCATGCCGTCCCGGGTCTGGGAGACGATGTAGGTCTGGTGCACCTGGGCGCGGGCGATGCCCAAGGGGAAGTCGGGCACGTCATTGGCGCCGTTTTGCGCCAAGGCCGCCACCGCCGCCGCCAGGCCCGGGGATATCGGGCCGGGTGCGGCATCGGCGTAAGCCGGCGCCTCCGCCAAAACCGACGGCGCGTGGCCGGGCGCCGCCGGGGCGGCCCCCTCCCCCCTTGGGCCTTCCCAGGCGGCGACCGGCGCCTGGAAGGCGCGCGCGGCCTCAACCTGGCCCGCCGTGGGCCGGGTGATGCCGGGCCACGTGCCGCCCCCGGAATGGGGCTGCGGCTGCCATTGAAAGGCGGTCTGGGGGATGGGCTGGGCGCCATCGGCGCGGAAGCTGGCCAACGCCGCCTGGCCGACGGTGGTCGAGGCCCGGTGGCCGGCGCCGGCCAGGGCGTGCTTGAGCGCCCCCACGATCAGGCCACGCACCAGCCCCTGGTCGCGGAAGCGCACCTCCGTCTTGGCGGGGTGGACGTTGACGTCCACATCCTCGCACGGGATGTCCAGGAACAGGGCCAGCAGGGGGTGGCGGTCGCGGGCCAAGAAATCGGCGTAGGCGCCACGCACGGCGCCCAGCAGCAGCTTGTCGCGCACCGGCCGGCCGTTGACGAACAGGTACTGGCCGGCGGCTGTGTTCTTGTTCAGCGTCGGCAGGCCGATATGGCCATAAAGGCGCACCCCCTCCCGCCGGGCGTCGATGGGCAGGGCGTTCTCCTGGAACTCCCGCCCCATAATGGCGCCGAGGCGGGCCAGCAAGGGATCGTCACCCCCTAAAACACCCGAAGGCAGGGTTGCCGTCTGGGCCGGCAGGCGCAGGGGCGTGCGCCCCTCGTCCGCCACGGTGAAGGCGACCTCGGGATGGGCCATGGCCAAGCGCTGCACCACGTCGACAGCGTGGTCGGTCTCCGTCCGCGTGGTCTTCAGGAACTTCAGCCGCGCCGGGGTGGCGTAGAACAGGTCGCGCACCTCGATTCGGGTGCCGACGGGGTGGGCCGCCGGCACGGGCTGGCCCTTGGCCCCACCCTCCACCGTCAGCGCCCGGGCGCTGTCCGCGCCCGGCTGGCGGCTGGTGATGGTCAGGCGGCTGACGGCGCCGATGGAGGGCAAGGCCTCCCCCCGGAAGCCCAGGGTGTGGATGTTCAGCAGGTCGTCGCCCGGCAGCTTGGAGGTGGCGTGGCGTTCCACCGCCAGCGACAGTTCCTCCGCCGTCATGCCGCCGCCATCGTCCACCACCTGGATCAGGGCCTTGCCGCCGTCGCGCAGGGTGACATCGATGCGGCGGGCACCGGCGTCCAGCGCGTTCTCCACCAGCTCCTTCACGGCGGCGGCGGGCCGTTCCACCACCTCGCCGGCGGCGATGCGGTTGACCAGGGTTTCGGGCAGCAAGCGTATGGGCATGATGGGCCGCAGCCTACCACATCTTGGGGGCGGGGGGCAGCCACCTCACGCCCCCCGCCCCTCTTCCGCTTACTTCAGGCCGGTGCGCACCACCCGGATCAGGCCGGCGGTGGAGCAATCATGGCCGCGCCGGGCGCCCCCTTCCAACTCCGGCAGGATGGCCTTGGCCAGCTGCTTGCCCAGTTCCACGCCCCACTGGTCGAAGGAGTTCAGGTTCCACAGGATGCCCTGGACGAAGATCTTGTGCTCATACAGGGCCACCAGCATGCCCAGGGTGTGGGGGTCCAGCTTCTGGAACAGCAGGGTGTTGGTCGGGCGGTTGCCGGTGAAGACCTTGTGCGGCACCAGGGCCTCAAGCTCCTCCCCATCCAGGCCCTGGGCGGCCAGTTCGGCCCGCGCCTCGTCCTCGGTCTTGCCCAGCAGCAAGGCCTCGGTCTGGGCCAGGAAGTTGGCCAGCAGCAGGGTATGGTGGCGCCCCACCGGGTTGTGCGTCTCGATGGGCGCCAGGAAGTCCGCCGGGATCAGCGGCGTGCCCTGGTGGATCAGCTGATAGAAGGCGTGCTGGCCGTTGGTGCCGGGCTCCCCGAACAGCACCGGACCCGTGGCGTAGTCCACCGGGCGGCCCTCGCGGTCCACGCCCTTGCCGTTGCTCTCCATGTCCGCCTGCTGCAGGTAGGCCGGCAGGCGGGCCAGGTACTGGTCATAGGGCAGCACGGCGTAGGACTGGGCGCCCCAGAAATTCACGTACCACAGGCCGATCAGGCCCAGCAGCACGGGCATGTTGGCATCCAGCGGTGCCGTGCGGAAATGCTCGTCCATCGCATGGGCGCCGGCCAGCAGCTCGGCGAAGCGGTCAGGGCCGATCATCAGCAGGATGGGCAGGCCGATGGCCGACCACAGGCTGTAGCGGCCGCCCACCCAGTCCCAGAAGCCGAACATGTTGTCGGTGTCGATGCCGAAGGCCGCCACCTCCTTGGCGTTGGTCGACACCGCCACGAAGTGCTTGGCCACCGCGTCCGCCGGGGCGCCCTGGGCCAGCAGCCAATCGCGCGCCGTATGCGCGTTGGCCAGCGTCTCCTGGGTGGTGAAGGTCTTGGAGGCGATGATGAACAGCGTCGTCTCCGCATCCACCTTCTTCAGCACCTCGGCGATATGGGTGCCGTCGACGTTGGAGACGAAATGCGCCTGCAGATGGGGATGGTGATAGGGGGTCAGCGCCTGGGTCACCATGACGGGGCCCAGGTCGGAACCGCCGATGCCGATGTTGACGATGTCGGTGATGGGCTGGCCCGTCCAACCGCGCCATTCGCCATCGCGCACCGCCATGGCGAAGGCGCCCATGCGGTCCAGCACGGCGTGCACGTCCGGCACGACGTTGCGCCCGTCAACCAGGACGGTGGCGCCCCTGGGCTGGCGCAGCGCGGTGTGCAGGACGGCGCGCCCCTCCGTCAGGTTGATGGGCGATCCTGCGAACATGCGATCGCGCCAGCCTTCCAGGTCGCGCGCCCGGGCCAGGTCCAGCAACAGGGGCAGGGTCTCATCCGCCAGGCGGTTCTTGGAATAATCCAGCAGCAGCGTGCCCAGCTTCAGGGAGTATTTGTCGAAGCGCTCCGGATCGGCGGCGAACAGGTCGCGCATGTGCGCGCCCTCCAGCGACTGCCGGTGCCGGGCCAGCGCCTCCCAAGCCGGGGTCTGAATCAGGGGCGTCTCCAGGGCGGGGGTGTCCAGGGCGGGCTGCTGCGGGACGGACATCATTCTCTCCTGACCGGTGACCAGGGTGCCGGGATCCCATTATCCCACCCCTGGAAAGCACCAGGGGGTTTAGCACGGCTGATCGTGGTTAAGCAGCGGTTCGGATGGGGATTCCGTCTCTTTGACGCGATTTTATGGCGCTTTTGACGTCTCGCGGGCCGCCGCCCCATGGGGCCACTTGGCCGCCGGCGACGCGCCGGAGCGGCCCCAAGCCCGCGAGCGCCCTTGATCGACGCCCGCCACAGGCGACAATGGCGCCGAACACCGCCATCCCTGGGGAGATCCGGCCATGTCCCGCCACCGCCACCGCACCGCCCTCGCCTTGATTCTGTCGCTGGCGGCCGGCGGTGCCACGACCCCGGCCTGGGCGCTGGACCGAACCTGGACGCTGGAAGGCCAGGACCTGAAGATCGCCAGCCCCTGCGCCCGGTCGGTGCAGATCACCGCCGCCGCCGACACCAGGTCCATCCGCGTCGTGGCGATGGCGGATGACGCGGGGGAGATCGATCAGCTGGCGGCCAGCGGCGGCCAGACGGCGCAACTCTCCGCCACCGGGCGGCGCTGCTATCACCGGGGTGAAGACTGGAACCGGTGGCAGCCCACCCTGCGCATCGAGATCGTCGTGCCGGCCGGCACCCCGCTGGACGTGCAGGAAGGCGGGTCCACCGACTACGCCGCGTCCGGCGGCTTCGGCGCCCTGACGCTGACGCTGGACGGGTCGGGGAATTTCAAGGGCGGTCGCGTGACCGGCGGCGCCCGGGTGCGGTCCCATGGCTCCGGCGACATGGAACTGGACCGTCTGGACGGCGCCTTGACGGTGCGGGCCGCCGGCTCCGGCAATATCACCATCACCCAGATGGCGGGGCCCTCGACCGACCTGGAATCCAGCGGCAGCGGCAACATCACCATCAGCGGCGGCAGCGGCGGGGCGACGACCGCCAAGATCAACGGGTCGGGCGACATCACCCTGCCGGCCGTGGGCAGCCTGCGTCTGGTGGCCCGGGGCTCCGGCGACACGGTGGCGGCGCGGGCGCAGGGGGAGGTGTCGGCGGAACTGTCGGGCTCGGGCACGCTGAAACTGCACGCGGTCTCAGCCCCCACCGCCCTACTGAGGCAGTCCGGCAACGGCGACATCACCATCGATGGCGGAGAGATCGGCAGCCTGACGTCCACCATCAGCGGCAGCGGCGATCAGGTGATCCACGCCAAGGTCACCGACGCCAGCGTCTCACTGAGCGGCAGCGGCGACGTGCATATCGATCAAGTCACCGGCCACCTGGACCAGACGCGCAGCGGCAGCGGCAGCGTGCGCGTCGGCGGCCACTGACCGCCACGCAACGGGGGTGCTCTCCCCGCCTAGAGCAGATCGTGCAAAAGCGGAATCGCCTTTGCGCGTGAAGCTGCTCGCGGACAGGCTCAGCTGTAGCCGGCTGTGGTTCCGATTAAACGCAGCCGGCTCTAGCGCGCCTGGCGGCGGGCGGGCCGCACCATGGTGCGGGACCGGGGCATGCGCACGGGCTCCGCCTTGCTTGGCCCCCGTTCCTCTTCCAGGTCGAACAAGCCACCGCCGGCCGTCGCCATCGCCATCGTCGGTTCCGCCGCGCGCGGGGCGTTGGGCATAACCGTCAGCGGCAGGCCGATGGCGCCGCCCAGCGCTTCCGCCATCTCCTTGGGCATGGCCCGTGACGACAGGGTGGGACTGACGGCCTGGGGCAGCATGGCGTCATCACTGAGCGTGCGGTATTCGCGCACCAATTCCTGCAGGGTCGACCAGACGGAGCGGATCTCACCCTCCAGCACCTCGCGACGGCGGTGCAGGGCGACCGGATCCGCCTTGATGGCGGCGAGGATCGCGGCGATGGGCATGCCGTCGATATGGTCGGGGGCGGCGGCCGCACGGGCGCTGGGCCGCCGGGTGCCCAAGCCATTGGGCACGGGATTGTCCTGCGCAGCCGCCGGCATCGGCCGTTCCGGGACGGAAACGGGGGCGGCCGGGAAGAAACGCGCCTTGAAATCATCGAACGTGAACGTCATCCGAACCCCCCAACAGCCTGATCGCGGTCAGGGACCGTTCAGCAACTCCCATGCCAGCGGTTGCGGCAGCGAGCTGTCAACAAGCCTTGCATATCGCATCATTGCGGGACGCCAGCACCCCCAACCACCACGGTCGCCATGCCCTCGGGCCGCAGCAAGCGCGCCGCCACCCGCTGAACCGCACCGCGCGTCACGTGGCGCAGGGCGGTCGCCCGGTGATCCAGGTAGGCGGCGGGAAAGCCATCGCGGCGGATGTCCAGCAACAAGGCGGCGATGGCCCGGTTGCTGGTGAATTGCAGGGGAAAGGAACCGATCAGGAAGGCCTGGGCGTCGCGCAGTTCCCGGGCCGTCACCCCCCGCGCCGCCACATCCGCCAGGGTCCGGCGCACCAGGTCGAGGGCCTCGGGCACGGTGCGATTGGCCGTGGAGCCGTTGACCACCAACAGATTCGCGTGCCGGTATGATTGCAAATTGCATTGCACATCGTAAGCCAGCCCGCGCTGGTCGCGTACCGCCGCGACCAGGCGGGATTCCAGCCCGTCCCCACCCAGGATGTGGGCCAGCACCAGGGCGGCAGGCCAGTCGGGGTCATCCGGCGCCACCCCCGCCGCCGCCAACACGAACAGACTCTGCTCTCCGGGCCAGGGCAGGGCCTGACGTTGCCCATGGGCGGCGGGCACGCGATCGGGAATGGCGACGGGGGCGCCGGCCGCCGGCAAATCGCCGAAAATCCCGTCCACCGCCGTCGCCAGCTCCGCCGGGGAGATGTCGCCGGCCGCCGTCACCAGCAAGCCGTCGCGGGCCAGCCGCCGGGCGGCGAAGCCTCGCAGGTCATCGGGCGTGATAGCCGCCAGGGTGTCGGGCGTGCCGCGCAGGGGCCGGCCGTAGGGGTGGTCGGAAAACAGCTCGCGGGCCAGGGCATGGTAGGCGGCGGTCACCGGATCCGCCTCCTGCCGCGTCACGGCCACCTGGAACTGGCCGCGGATACGGGCCACGGCGTCGGCGTCGAAGCGGGGCGCCACCAGGGCCAACCGGGCCAGGGCGAACGCCTCCTCCCGGTTGTCGCGCAGGGTCAGCAGCGCGCCGGAAAGCCAGTCGCGGCTGGCGGTGAAGGCCAGGCCGATGGAGCGATCGGCCAGCCGGCCCTGGAAGGCCACGGCGTCCAGATCGCCCGCCCCCTCATCCAGCAGGCCGGCCGTCATCGCGGCCAGGCCCAGGCGATCGGGGGGATCGGTGGCCGCCCCGCCCCGAAAGGACCAGTTCAGCGCGATGATGGGGTTCTTGCTGTCGCGCACCAGCCAGACCTCTATGCCCCCGGGGCTGACCACGCGTTGCACCAACGATTCCCCGGCGACCGTCGCGGCCGCCGCCGGCAGCGCGGCCAACAGCAAGGCCAGCGCAATGACCAGCCGGCGGATCAACGCCGCCCTCATCGAATCGCCCCCGCCATCCCGGCCGCCCCGGTCGCCGCGATATCCTCCAGGGACTCCTCCGGCGCCGCCGCGTCCGGATCGGGCACCATCACGGCAATGACCGAGGCCCCGCTCCCGGGGCCCGCCCCCATCAGGGTGCGCAGCGCCCGGTTCACGTCGGCCACCGTCACGGCGGCGATGCGCTCGGGCCAGGCCTCCACATCCGCGACCGTCTGGCCAGTGGTCAGTGCCACGCCGAATTCCGAAGCGGGCCCCTGCAGGCTGTCACGGGCATAAAGGGCGCCCACCCGCAGGCGCTGGATGGCCCCCGCCACGTCCGCCTCGCCCACCCCGTCATGCAGCAGGCGGGCGATCTCCACGTTCAGGCCGGCCTCGACGTCGGCCAGGGCCACGTCGGGGCCCGGCACCACGCCCAGGCTGAACTGGCCGGGGCCCAGCACATCGGCCTGGTAGTCCACGCTGACACCCGCCGCCAGGCGCTGGCGCACCACCAGCGCCTGGTAGAGGCGGCCGGTGGCCCCACCGCCCAGGATGGTCTGCAACACCTCCAGCGCGTAGACCTGGGTCGGGTCGTTCACCGCGCCGGGCGCCCAGCCGTGGGAGGGGGCGATCCACACCCGGCTCAGCGCCGGCTGGCGCACCTGGCCGTCCTTCATCTCTATGCGCTTCGCGTCCCCACCCGGCGGCGGCGGCGCCCCCCGCGCGGCCCGGCGATCCGGCACCGGGCGGGCGGGAACGCGGCCGAAAGTGGCCTCGACCAGGGGACGCAACCGCGCGGCGGTGACATCCCCCGCCACCACCAGCACGGCGTTGTTGGGCGCGTACCAGGTTCGGTAAAAGTCGCGGGCATCCGCCGGCGTCAGGGTGGACACCTCGTCGGCCCGGCCCACAACGGGGCGGCGGTAGGGATAGGTCGCGAACAAGGCGGCCTCCACCTCTTCACGCAGGCGGGCGGCGGGGTTCGCCTCCGTCCTCTGCCGCCGTTCGTTCAGCACCACCGCCAGTTCCGGCGCGGCCGTCTCCGGACGGATGCGCAGGTGGGCCATGCGGTCAGCCTCCAGCGCCAGGACCAGGGGCAGGCGGTCACGGGCGATGGTCTGGAAAAAGGCGGTCTGATCCTGATTGGTGTAGGCGTTCTCCACCCCGCCATCGCGGGCCACCTGGCGGGAGAAGCCGCCGGAGGGCACGGCGGCGGTGCCGCGGAACATCAGATGTTCCAGATAATGGGCCAGGCCTGACTTGCCCGCCGGGTCATCAGCCGCGCCCACCTTGTAGAACAGCATCTGGGTGACGACCGGCGCCCGGTGGTTGGGCACCACCACCACCTGCAGCCCGTTGGACAGGGTGAAGCTTTCCGGATCGAAGACGCGGGCGGCGACGGGAACCGCCGGCGAAAGCCCGAGGGCAAGCGTCAGGATAGCGATGCGCACCCGCCATGAAGGCCGCCGGAAGACGCCCAAGGCCCCGCCACTCCCCACGTCAAGCCGCCCCATTCCCCAAAAGGAATATCATGGGCGGGCCGGGTGTCCATGGGAAGCTAGACGTCGGGATGGGCGCGCGCCTCCCCCGCTTTTCCTGAAACCGGGGCGCCCATGGCAAAAAGCCCGGGCGGGAGGCAATCCCGTCCGGGCCTTGAGGCCTGTCGAACGCTTAGCGGGCGCCGGCGGAGCTGCTGTCGCGGTTGAGGACCGGCGCGTTGTCCTTCGGCGCGCTGTCGCCCTTCCAGAACATCAGGCTGTCCAGGAAGCTGCGGTCGCCCACGACCACGCCCGGCCACTCCTTGTCCACGATCTTGCGGATCTGGGGGTCGGCCTGGTCGGCGCCGGCCTTGGCCACCAGGGCGGCCTCGCCCTTGCTCTGGTTGGCGGTGGCCGAGGCCACGGCCGTCGCCTCGGTGGTGGCGGCGCCGAAGACGGTGCTGGTGGCCCGCGTCTCCTTGACGATTTCCTGCGGGCGGGGGCTGCCGGGCTGCGGCGGACGCAGGTTGAAATCGGGCGGCACCTCCAGCGGCGCGCGCGCCAGCACGCGGAACTCGTCGGGGGTCGGCCGCGACCCGCCGAACAGGTAGTCCAGGCTGTCACACCCCGTCAGGGCTGCCAAACCGGCCGCCGCGAGCATCAGCCGCGCGCTAAACACCTTAGAATTCTCGCCCATATCCTCGTCCGTCGAATGTGAGCCCCGCGATAGCGGGACCCCGTGAACCTGACCCGAAACCAAAACCGTTCCCAACCGGGAGACCCGACCATCACCCGTGATGGCCGACACCCTACCGCGTCGCGGGCTTGACGAACAGCCCATCCACGACCAGCACCAGCATGCCGACAACGATGCCGCTATCGGCAACGTTGAATGCCGGCCAATGCCATGCCGCGATGTGGAAGTCCAGAAAATCAACGACGGCGCCCAGGCGCAGCCGGTCGATCACGTTCCCCAACGCCCCGCCTATCACCATGCCGGCGCAGACCGCCTCGATCAGGCGGCTGGCACGGCGCATCCACACCGCCATGGCGGCGGTGATCACCAGGGCTAACACGATCAACATGACGGTGCCCGTCGCGCCGCCCTGATTAAACAGGCCGAAGCTGACGCCATGGTTCCACACCAGCACCAGATTGAAGAAGGGCAGCAGGATCACGCCGTCGCCCGCCTGGGTGAAGCGGTCCAGGATGGCGGCCTTGCTGGCCTGGTCGAGGGCCAGCACCAGGATCGCCGCCAGCAAACCCGGGATGCCGAACCGCCCCAACATACGGGTCAGCATGCTCATGCTTGGTGGCCCCCAGCGGGACCAACGGCGTCATCACAGCGGTGGCACAGCTGCTCCACCCCCTCGGCCGCTGCCGGCACCTCCGGCAGGACGCGCCAGCAGCGCTCGCACTTCTCGCCTTCGGCCGGGCCGAACACCACACCCACGCCAGCCACGTCGGCCAGGGTGAACGCGCCCTCCGGCGCCGGGCCCACCGTCACGGTGATGCCCGAGGTGATGCTGATCTCCGCCAGGTCCAGCCCAGCCAGGGCCGCCCGGTGGGTGTCCTGCACGTACACCGTCGGATGGGCCTGCAGGGAGGAGCCGATGGTCTTGTCGGCGCGCTTCAGTTCCAGGGCACCCGTCACCACGCGGCGCACGTCGCGCACCACCGCCCAGCGGGCGGCCAGGTCCTCATCCCGCCAGGCGGACGGGATGTCGGGGAACTGGCGCAGGTGGACGCTTTCGGCCAAGGCGGCGCGGCGGGCGTCGTCACCCTCCGCCCGGAAGGCCAGCCAGGCCTCCTCCGCCGTGAAGCAGAGGATGGGGGCCAGCCAGGCGGTCAGGGTCAGGAACAGCTGCTCCAGCACCGTGCGCACGGCGCGGCGGCGGTCGCTGGTGGGCGCATCGCAGTACAGGCTGTCCTTGCGGACGTCGAAGTAGAAGGCCGACAGGTCGACCGCGCAGAAATTGTGCAGCTCGGTGATCAGGCGGTGCAGGTCATAGTCCTTGGTGGACTGGCGCACGATGGCGTCCATCTCCGCCAGGCGGTGCAGCACCCAGCGCTCCAGGTCCGGCATGGCGGCCGGTTCCACCCGCTCGGCGGCCGTGAAGTCGGCAAGGGCGCCCAGCAGATAGCGCAGGGTGTTGCGCAGGCGGCGGTAGAGATCGGCGTTGCTCTTCAGGATCTCCTTGCCGACCTTCAGGTCTTCGGAATAGTCGGAGCCGACGACCCACAGGCGCAGGATGTCGGCGCCGTATTCCTCCATCACCTGCTGCGGCGCCACCACGTTGCCCAGGGACTTGGACATCTTGCGGCCCTGCTCATCCAGGGCGAAGCCGTGGGTCAGCACCGCCTTGAAGGGCGCGCGGCCGCGCGTGCCGCAGCTTTCCAGCAGCGAGGAGTGGAACCAGCCGCGGTGCTGGTCCGACCCTTCCAGGTAAAGGTCGGCGGGCGACGACAGGTCGTTGCGCCGCTCCAGCACGAAGGCGTGGGTGGAGCCCGATTCGAACCAGACGTCGACGATGTCGAATACCTGGTCATAGTCGGCGGGATTATAATCCGGGCCCAGGAAGTCGGCGGCAGGCCGGCTGTACCAGGCGTCCGCCCCTTCGGTCTCGAAGAAGGTGGCGATGCGGTTCAGCACCGCTTGGTCCTTCAGCGGCTGGCCATCCGCCTTGGACAGGAACAGGGCGATGGGCACGCCCCAGGCGCGCTGCCGGCTGATGCACCAGTCGGGGCGGCTTTCCACCATGGCGTGGATGCGGTTCCGGCCCTGCGGCGGCACCCACCGCGTCTCATCGATGGCGGCCAGCGCCCGCGCCCGCAGGTCGTTGGTGTCCATGGAGATGAACCACTGCGGCGTGGTGCGAAAGATCAGCGGCGCCTTGGACCGCCAGCTGTGCGGATAGCTGTGCTTCAGGTTGCCCTTGGCCAACAGGGCCCCTTGGGCGATCAGCGCGCTGATGGACTTGCCGTTGGCGTCGCCCGGCTTGCCCTCGGGCGTGTAGACACGGGCGCCGGCGAACAGCGGCACGTGGGCATAGTAGCTGCCGTCCGCGTCCACGGTCTGCGGCACCTCAAGCCCGAACTTGCGACCCAGGTCGAAGTCCTCGGCACCATGGCCGGGGGCGGTGTGGACGAAGCCGGTACCGGCGTCGGAGGTGACATGGTCGCCCGGCAGCAGCGGCACCGCATAGTCATAGCCGCCGTTGGCGTCCAGATGGCCGCGGAAGGGATGGGCCAGGATGGCGCCGTTGAGGTCGGCGGCGGTGACGTCCGTCCCCTTCTCGAACGTCGCCTTGGCCGATGCCGCCACGCCCTCGGCCAGCGGCTGGGCCAGGATGAGCTTTTCACCCACCTTGGCCAGCGAGCCCTCCTGAACCTCGGTCACGGTGTAGACGGCGTAGGCGATGTCCTCGCCATAGGCGACCGCGCGGTTGCCCGGCATGGTCCAGGGCGTGGTCGTCCAGATGACGACGGCGGCACCGTTCAACGCGGGCGTGGGCGCCGTCACCACGGGGAAGCGCACCCAGATCATGGGGGAGGTCACGTCCTGGTACTCGACCTCCGCCTCGGCCAGGGCGGTCTTTTCCACCACCGACCACATCACCGGCTTGGCGCCCTTGTACAGGCCGCCATTCAGCAGGAACTTGTGGATCTCGCGGACGATGGCGGATTCGGCGTCGAAAGCCATGGTCAGATAGGGATTCTGCCAATCACCCTCCACACCCAGGCGGCGGAACTCACCCGCCTGGATGCCCACCCATTCGGCGGCGAAGTTGCGGCATTCGGCGCGGAACTGCAGGACCGGCACCTCGTCCTTGTCCTTGCCGGCCTTGCGGTACTTCTCTTCGATCTTCCACTCGATGGGCAGGCCGTGGCAGTCCCAGCCGGGGACGTAGACGGCGTTGCGGCCCTGCATCTGCTGGCTGCGGATCACCACGTCCTTGAGGATCTTGTTGACCGCGTGGCCGATGTGGATGTTGCCGTTGGCGTACGGCGGGCCGTCGTGCAGCACGAAGGGCTGCCGGTCCGCGCCATCCTGGCGCAGCTTGCCGTAAAGGTCGATGGCCGCCCAGTGGGCCAGCAACTCCGGCTCCTTCTTCGGCAGGCCGCCGCGCATGGGGAAATCGGTGCGCGGCAGGAAAACGGTGTCTTTAAGATCGCGGGTCATGGCGGGTCAGAAATCCGGTGTTCGGATGGCGGCCCTGCCCCGGACGCGCATGCGGGCGCCCCGGGGGTAAGGCCGGCGGGAGTGTGGTGGTGGCGGTACGCGAGCGCGCCCCGGGTCCCGGCCCCCCTCAGGAGACCGGGTCGATAATTCGCAGGTCCATGACCCTGATCTGGCGCGTTGGCAACATGGGGGCGGATGTTAGCAGCCGGCCCCGGCGGGTCAAGCTGAAGCGCGAGGACAGGGTCATACCGCGGGCAACAGCGCCAGACGGCGCCGAGCCTCGGCCGAATCCTGGATGATCTGGTCCTTCAGCGCCTGGAAACTTTCGAACTTCATCTCCGGCCGGATGAAGTCCAGCAATTGCACACGGACATGGCGGCCGTAGAGGTCCTCATCGAAATCGAACAGGTGGGCTTCCAGCCGCTCAACCAGGCCGCCCACAGTGGGCCGGCGGCCCAGATTGGCCACACCGTCATGCCAAACGGTGTGGGCGCCCTCATCCACGCCGGCGCGCATGGCATAGACGCCGAAGCGCGGGCGCAGATAGTCGTGGACCTCAATGTTGGCGGTGGGGAAGCCGATGGTGCGGCCCCGCTTGTCGCCATGTTCCACCCGCCCTTCGATCTCGAAGGGATGCCCCAGGATCCGGGCTGCCGCCAGGGGACGGCCTTCCTGCAGGTGGCGGCGCACGGCCGTCGAGGAATAGGGCTCACCGGCGCTGTCGGCCACCGGCCGCGCCTCGGTCACGCCGAAGCCGTGCCGGACGCCCAGGGCGCGCAGCAAGGCCATGTCGCCGCCCCGGTTGTGGCCGAACAGGAAGTCGTACCCCGCCACCACGTGATGCGCGCCCAGGCCCCGCACCAGGACCTTGTCCACGAACTCCTCCGCCGTCATGTGCGACAGCGCGGCGTCGAAGTGCAGCACCACCAGCAGATCCACGCCCAGCGCTTCGACCAGATGGGTCTTGATGCGCAGGGGCGTCAGGCGAAAGGGCGGGTCGTCGGGGCGGAAGACGCTGCGCGGATGCGGCTCGAACGTCAGCACGGCGGACGGACGGCCCAGATCGGCCGCCAAGGCCCGCGCCTGGCCGATGACGGCCTGGTGCCCCAGATGCACGCCGTCGAAGTTGCCCAGGGCCACCACGGCGCCGCGCACGTCGGCGGGGGCATCTTCATAGTGGCGCAGGAGCTTCATCGGCGACGGCCTTCAGTCGATACTCGATAGAGTAAGGGGCACTTAAAAAGTGGGCATGCAAGGCTAACGGCTATCCGTTGCGTCCGGATATAGGCTTTAACGCCTCCCGCTGCAAAGCCCCCATGCGCACATGCGCCCCTTCCGCGCGACGGGGGGCTGACCAGGCCGGCAAGCCGCTTTTCAGCGGCGTTCCCGCCCGGGATCCCGGGCGATGTGAGCCAGCGCATAGCACGCATGGAAAAGCCGGCACTAATCTGACAAAACGTGTCCGGGATTTGCCTGCCCAGTCTTGATCGGCATCCCGAATCACGCGGACAATGCGGAACAACGACAACCGGGTATATCGGCTTGGGAACGGTCGCCGTCATGGACAACGCAGTCGAAACACCTGCCGGGTGGGAGCGGACGGCCGCCGGCCCCGGCTGGGCCTTCCGCTATCTGGACCGCCCCGATGGCGCACGCCTGCGCCTGGGAAGCTGGCAGGGGACCGACACCTGCCGGCGCGGCACCTGTTTGCTGGTCAATGGCCGCAGCGAATTCATGGAAAAGTACGCCGAACAGGCGGGGGAGTGGGCCGCCCGCGGCTGGCGCGTCGTCTCCTTCGACTGGCGGGGCCAGGGCCTGTCCTCCCGCCCGCTGGACAACCGCCAGATGGGCCACATCGACGATTTCGGCACCTATCTGGACGATCTGGACGCGATCATGGCGGCGCTCTGTCCGCCCACGGGAAACGTCGTCGCCTTCGCCCACAGCATGGGCGGCCACCTGATGCTGCGCCACGTGCTGGAGTGCGACACGGCGATGGAGGTGCCGCGGCTTAAAGCCCTGATCCTGTGCGCCGCCATGCTGGAGATCAACACCGCCCCCCTGCCCAACCGCGCCGCGGCGCTGATCGCCACCCTGGCGTGCCGCCGTGGCCGGGCGGAGGCCTATGCCCCGGGGCAGCACGATTTCGACCCGGTGGCGGAGGCTAAACGCTTCGACGGGAACCCGCTGACCAGCGACCCCCGCCGTTTCCGGGTGGCGCTGGACGCCTGCCGGCACCAGCCGGACCTGTGCCTGGGCGGCGTCACCTATGGCTGGCTGGCCGCGGCCTTCCGGTCCATGGACTATCTGGCCCACAGCACCCTGTCGGGGGTGGATCTGCCCATCCAGATCCTGGCTGCCGGCGGCGACCGGGTGGTGCGTTCCCCGGCCCTGCGCGCCCTGGCCCGCCGCCTGCCCGACGCCCGCTTCCACCAATATCCCGGCGCCCGGCACGAGCTGATGATGGAACGCGACACCATCCGCAGGCTGGTGTGGGAGGATATCGACGCCTTCCTGGAAGATACGGGGCTGTAGCCCAGGGGCCTTACCCTTGCTCCCCATCCGGGGGCATCAGCATCAGCGGCTGCAGCGCCGGGGCCAGCACCCGCAGCAGCTGGGCCGGCAGGGCGCTGGTGAAGTGGTAGTTGGCGGCCTGGGGGCCGTGGACATGGGCGGTGATGACGCCGAAGAAGCGGTCGCCGGCATAGAAGACGAAGGTGGCCGTCCGGTTCACCACCCGTGATTCCAGCAGCACGCCGCCGGGGCCGAAGCGGTCGAAGCGCTGGTCGCCCGTGCCGGTCTTGCCGCCCAGGGGCAAGGCGTTGCCGGCGGCGTCCACGAAGGCCCCCTTGGCCCGTTGCGCCGTGCCGTTCTGCACCACGTCCAGCAGATGGGCCTTCACCACCGTCACCAGATCATGGGACAGCACACGCTCGCCCTTCAGGCGGTCGTCCACCCCCACCACCGTGTCATACGGCGTGCCGGACCCGAAATGCAAGCGGGTGATTCGGGCGGTGGGCAGCCGGACACCGTCGTTGACGATGATGCCCATCAGGTCGGCCAGCGCCCCCGGCCGGTCGCCCGAGCTGCCGATGGAGGTGGCATAGGACGGCACCAGGGATTCAAAGGGATATCCCAAACGCTTCCAGTCGGCATGGATGCGGGCGAAAGCCTCCTCCTCCAGCACGATGCCGATGCGCGTGTCCTGCGCGTGCTTGTACCGGGTGGTGAACAGCCACTGGTAGCTCTCCTGCCGCGGGGCGCTGCTTTCCTTCAGCATCTGGCGCTTGGGCGCCGCCGGGCTTTCCTGAAGATAGGCCACCAGCCACAGTTCCAGCGGATGCACGCCCGCCATATAGCCGCGATCGTTCAGGCTCCACTTCTCGGGATCGGCCTTCTCGAACAAGGCGGCCACGGTGGCCGCCTTCAGCGGCTGGGGCTTGGCGCCGGGCCGGTCGTCGTTCTCCATGGCGCCGTGGGCCGCCAGGAAGCGCGCCAAATCCTCCGGCGTGGCGTTGGCCCGCACCGAACGGTAGATGACGGACAGGCGTTCCTCCCGCGTGCCGGCCTTGGCCGCCAGCTTCTCCAACGCCTTGTCGGGGCTCAGGCCGCCGTACTCCTCCCAGAAGCGGTTGAGGAAGGTGCTGCCCTCCCGGTCGGCGAACTGGGCCAGATAGGTTTGGCGGGCGGGATGGTGCGGGTCGTCCAGGACGTCGTCCTTCCGCGCCGGCCCCTCGGCGATATAGTGGTTCACCACGTCGCGCATCAGGCGGATGAACACCAGGTTCACCGAGCGGCGCAGCGCCTCCGACACCGTGAGGATGCGGTGGTCGTCCGACTTCTCGAAGTTGTTGAAGCTGTGCAGGCCGCCACCGGTGAAGAAGCGCTCCCCGGTGCCGGCGGAATAGGTTCGCTCCATCGCCGCGTCCAGCATGGCCGGCAAGCCCTGGTCGCCCGTCTGCGCCAGGGTCTGGGTCACCCAGCGGGTGAGGTTGTCGTCCGCCGCCGCCGAGATGTCACGCAGGGAGGCCGCGTCGCGCTGGTGATAGTCGCGGTACAGCTTCTCAATGATCTCCAGGTAGGAGATCAGGGTGCGCAGCTTGGCGGTGGAGCCGAGGTCCAGCCGGGCGCCCTCGTTCAGGTCCAACGGCTGGTCCAGGGTGTCGACCTGCACCCGCACCAGGTTGGCATGCGGGGCGCGTTCATAGAGGGTGACGGAATAGACCACCTTGGCCGGGTCGGCGCCGGTCAGCAACCGGTCCCCGGTCAGGCCCAGTTCCGCCGTGGCCGCCGGGTCGGCCAGGCGCTTCAGCACGCCCGTCACCCGCTCCTGCGCCGCCTGGTCCAGCGTCGTCTCGGTGGTCAGGTCCAGCCGGTCCAGCTGGTACAGGGTATGGGCGCCCAACATGGACAGCAGGCGGTTGCGGATGGCGTTGACGGCCTTCTGCTCAACGTAGGAGACGTCGGGCGGATCGGGCACCTCCTCCCGGAAGCGCAGCTGGAAGTTCTGGGCGGCGTCGGCCAGGGCTGGATTGATGACCCCCGCCTTCTCCAGCACCCGCAGATGCTCGTTGCACAGCGCGTCCAGCGCCATGCGGTTGGTGGCGAGGTAGAAGGAGGGCCGCCGCTGGGCCAGCAGCAGGCTCAGCACCTGCTTGTAGACCACCGCCTGGGTGGCCAAATCCTCCTCCGTCGCGGGCTGTTCGCGCAGGATGCGGTTGGCGGTGGCGAAATCGGTGCCGTACCAGGCCCACAATCCATCGCCCAAGCCGTTGATCTCGCCGATGCCGGCGCGGGCCGACAGTGGCGTGGAGTTCAGATAGTCCACCAGGATGCGGTAGCGGGTCTGCGTCGTGTCCGGCCCATCCATGTAGGCGCGCATGCTGGCCGACGCCATCTGGCGCAGCTTCTCCACCCCGTCGGCGGTCTGGCCGCCGGCGGAATGGCGGTATTTCTCCGTCTGCGTCGCCAGGGTGCTGCCGCCGATGCGCTGGGCGCCGGGGTTGATCACCTGGAGGGGGATCTGCAGCAGCGCCAGGCCGAACCGGTCCCAGTCCACCGCCGGGTTGCGGTTGGGGTGCGCCGAATCCAGCAGATGCCGGTTCTCGATGAACAGCAGGGTCTGGGCCACCAGGGGCGGGATGGAGGCGTAGCTGGTGAACACCCGCTCCGGGAAGCTGACGCCGTACAGTGGCGTGCCGCCCCGATCCAACACCTTCAGCCCGGCGGACGTCTTCTCGGCATAGGGCGGATAGAAGCTGAGGTCCAGATAGTCCAGCAGGGTGGGCGACATCCGCGCCTGTGAGGTGACGCGGTAGGGGCCGGCCGTCAACCGCTCCAGGAAATTGGGCATCTGGGTATAGCCCAGCCGCTCGTCATACGGGCCCGCCGTGGGATAGCGTACGGCCGTGGTCGGGCCGGGATAGACGGAGAAGCGCAGGTCGCGGCCGATGCGGGCCAGCAGCACCGATTCGAAGCCCGAGGTTTCCGTCTCCAGCCAGGCGGCCCCACCGATACAGCCGAGGATGGCCAGGCTGGTGGCCCAGCCCAGCAGGCGCACCAACAGCGGCGTGCCCCGCCGCCGCGCCTTGGGGGGCTTGGGCGTCGCGGCACGCGCGCCCGGCGCCAGTCGGGAGACCGGCGGGCGCAGGGCGGCCAGGGTGCCGTCAGCCGCCAAGGCGTTGGTCGCCAAGCTGTTGTCCGTGCCGGTCGTCATCGCCCGCGTACGCGGTCCCCCCCCTCAACGGCGGCCTGTCACAGGCCACCGGGACAGGCTCAACCCCCATCTCAACTAAACGGCCTAATCCCGGCCTCGATCAAGCGATAACAAGATCAGGCGCCAGTCGAGGTAGGCGGCGGCACCTCAGGCGGTGCGCCCGATGGTGCTGCGCAGGTGGGCGGCCAACTCAGCGCGGGCCACGGCGGCCTGCTCGCCGCTGTCCAGCCGCTTCACCGTGACGGTGCCGGCGGCCTTCTCATCCGGGCCCATCATCAGCACCACGGGAATGCCGGCGCGGTCGGCGTACTTCATCTGTTTGGCGATCTTGGCCGGCTCCAGATGCACCTCGACGTTCAGGCCGGCGGTGCGCAACTCACCCGCCAGGGCGAGGTAGTCGGGCAGCAGCTCGGGCGCGAACTGGGTGACCAGCACGTCGATGGTGCTGACCTGGTCCTTCACCAGGCCCGCCTGGTCCAGCACGTAGAACAGGCGGGTGGCGCCGATGGAGATACCCACGCCCGGCAGCTTGCTCTTGGTGTACTGGCTGGCCAGGTTGTCGTAGCGGCCGCCGGAGCACACGCTGCCCATCTGCGGGAAGTCGGTCAGGAAGGTCTCATAGACCGTGCCGGTGTAGTAATCAAGGCCGCGGGTGATGGAGAAGTTGACGCGGAAGTGGCTGTCCGGCACGCCCAGGGCGCGCATACCCGCCACCACCTGGGTCAGCTCATTCAGGCCTTCCTGCGCCAGGGCGCTGGCCCCGGCCAGCTCCTTGCCCTGGGCCAGCATCCCGTCCGTCGTGCCCTCGATGCCGACGAAGGCCAGGATGGCGTCCGCCACCCCGGCCGACAGGGCCTGCTCCCCCGTCAGGGTGGCGCGCACGGAATCCACGCCCACCTTGGGCAGCTTGTCGATCTCGCGCAGCACGGCCGCCTGGGCCTCGCCTTCCGTCAGGCCGAGGCCATCCAGGAAACCACGCAGGATTTTGCGGTTGGACAGGTTGATCTGGAAGGGGCCGACAGCGATGCCCACCTGCGCCAGATCACGGAACACGGTGTAGATGACAGCCGGCATCTCCGCGTCATAGGCGACGGACAGGTTGTCCTTGCCGATGACGTCGATGTCGCACTGGTAGAATTCGCGGTAGCGGCCCTTCTGCGCCCGCTCGCCCCGATAGACGCGCTGGATCTGATAGCGGCGGAAGGGGAAGCTGAGGTCGTGCTCATGCTCCGCGACATAACGGGCGGTGGGCACGGTCAGGTCGAAGCGCAGGGCGATGTCCGGACGCTTGGCCTGTTCCAGCGATCCCGTGGACTGCACGAAATAGATCTGCTTTTCCGTGTCGCCGCCCGACTTGGTCAGCAGCACGTCCACGGTCTCGAACACCGGGGTTTCGATCTGCAGGAAGCCGAACCGCTCATAGCCCCGCCGGATGGTGTCCAGCATGCGCTGGAAGGCGATCTGCTTGGACGGCAGCAGCTCCATCGTGCCGGGCGGCGTGCGGGGGGTGATCAGGGCCATGGGGTCGAACTCGGGATAAAGACGGACAAGAGGGGCTTCATACCCGATTTGCCCCGTCCCGCGCCACACCCGCGCCACGGGCATGGGCGAAGCGCCCTCGCCTTGAACCGGCGGGGGTTGAGCCGGCGCGCTTGAGCGCGTAGGACTGGCGCCCGGACGCCACCTTGCCCGGACCCCGCCCCCATGAGCGCGAACACCGCCGCCCGCCTCACCCTGCGCCGCCCCGACGACTGGCACCTGCACGTCCGCACCGGCGCCATGCTGCGGGCCGTGCTGCCCCATTCCGCCCGGCAGATGGGCCGGGCCATCATCATGCCCAACCTGGTGCCGCCGGTGACCGACCGGGCGGCGGCCCGGCGCTACAAGGCGGAGATCCAGGAGGCGCTGGGCCCCGACCATCGCTTCCAGCCGCTGATGACCGCCTACCTGACGGACGGCAGCAGCGCCGACGAGATCGCGGCCGGCTATGAGGAAGGCCTGTTCCGGGCGGTGAAGCTCTACCCCGCCCACGCCACCACCAACTCCGCCCATGGCGTGACGGACCTGGCGACCGTGGCCGGCGTGCTGGCGCGCATGCAGGACATCGGCATGCCCCTGCTGGTGCATGGTGAAGTGACCGACCCCGCCATCGACATCTTCGACCGCGAAGCCGTGTTCATCGAGCGTGTGCTGCTGCCCCTGATGGACCGCTATCCCGATCTCAAGATCGTGCTGGAACACGCCACGACCGAAGAAGCCGTGGCCGTGGTCGAGGCGCATGGGAGCAGCGGGCGCCTCGCCTGCACCATCACCGCCCATCACCTGATGATCAACCGCTCCTCCATCTTCGCCGGCGGCATCCGGCCCCATCTCTATTGCCTGCCCATCGCCAAGCGCGAGAAGCACCGTCTGGCGCTGCGCCGCGCCGCCACCTCGGGATCCCCCTGGTTCTTCCTGGGCACCGATAGCGCGCCGCACCCCACCAGCGCCAAGGAGACGGGCTGCGGCTGCGCCGGCATCTACACCGCCGCCAGCGCCATCGAGCTGTACGCCCAGGTCTTCGATGAGGAAGGCCGGCTGGACGCGCTGGAGGCCTTCGCCAGCCTGAACGGCCCCCGCTTCCACGGCCTAGCGCCCAATGACGACACCATCACCCTGGTGCGCGACGGCTTCACCGTGCCCGACCTGGTGGATGCCGGCGGCAGCAACGCTGTCCTGCCCTTCCGCGCCGGCGAACGGCTGGACTGGCGCCTGCTCGAAGATTAATTAGCGACCCAATTCCCTTATCAAGCGCCAGAGGCTCCCTCCGATGATCGACGCCCAGACCGCCGCCAGCCTGACCGCCCGCATCCTGCTGGACATCAAGGCGATCCACTTCAACGCCACCCAGCCCTTCATCCTGACCTCCGGCAAGGCCAGCCCGGTCTATATCGACTGCCGCAAGGTCATCAGCTTCCCCCGCGCCCGGTCGGCCATCATCGACTATGCGGTGCAGACGGTGATGCGCGACGCCGGCTTCGAGGCGTTCGACGGTGTCGCCGGTGGTGAGACGGCCGGCATCGCCTATGCCGCCTGGATGGCCGACCGCATGGGCCTGCCCATGCAGTACATCCGCAAGAAGCCCAAGGGTTTTGGCCGGAACGCCCAGATCGAGGGCCAGTTCGCCGAGGGCGACCGGATCCTGCTGGTGGAGGACCTGACCACCGACGGCGGCAGCAAGGTCGGCTTCGTCAACGCCCTGCGCCAGGCGGGTGCGGTGTGCGAGCACGCCTTCGTCGTCTTCCACTACGGCATCTTCCCCAAGAGCGTGGAGACGATGAAGGAGATCGGCGTCACCCTGCATGCCCTGACCACCTGGTGGGACGTGCTGAAGGTGGCCCGCGACCACAATTATTTCGATACCGCAACGATGACGGAAGTGGAGAAGTACCTGCACGCCCCGGCCGAATGGTCGGCCGCCAACGGCGGCAAGGTGGAAGCGTAAACGCTTCCCCGCTCGGTGTTCGATTCAACAGCCGCAGGGGGCGCCCCCTGCGGCTGTTCGTTTATGCGGGCTCCGCCGCCAGCTGGCGGCAGCGTTCCGCCGTCTGCTCATCGGCCGGAAACATGCACTCGATGCGTAGTTCCTCCACCGTCACATCCCGGGCGGTGCCGAAGGTGGTGATGGTGGAGAAGAAGCGCAGCGGCTGGCCCTGCCCATCCAGCGCGCCGCCGGCGAAAACCGTGGTGCACAGAGGCAAGGGATAGGCATCCGGATCGCGGGAGCGCCAGCGGGCGGGCACGCCGGGGTAAGAGAGCACATCGTCCAGCAGGCGGCGCAATTCCTGGTCCAGGGGCGTGGCCGTCAACTCATCATGCAGGTGGCGGATCAGGTCGCCGGCCAGCGATTCCCAATTGCCCATGACAGAGCGCATGTCCTCCGGATCGAACACCTGGCGCAGGATGTTGTTGTGCCGGGGCATGCGCCCGCGCGCCAAGCTGACGATGCGGGCGGTGGCGCGGTTGATGCGCACCACGTCCCAGCGCCGATTCATCACCAGGGCGGGATAGGGTTCCTGCTGGTTGATGATGAAGTCGATGGCTTGACGCACCGGCGCCATCTCCGGCGTCGTCAAGGTCCTCTCGCCATAGCGCGGGGCGTAGCCGGCGGCCACCAGCAGGGCGTTGCGCTCCCGCAAGGGCATGTCCAGCGTGTCAGCCAAGCGCGCCAGCAGCTCACGGCTGGGCTGGGCCTTGCCGGTTTCCACGCAGCTGAGGTGCCGGGTGGAGACGCCGGCCTCCAGCGCCAGATCCATCTGGCTCATGCGCCGCGCCGCCCGCCATTCGCGCAGCAGCAGCCCCAGTGGCGTGGGGTGCGTCGGGTGGACGGTCGTGGGCGTGACCAGGGGGGCGGGGGCGGGGGACATGGGCTTGATGATACGGCGCCCATCGCCAAAAACCATGACCTCTCAGGTCAAGAAACCATGACCTGCCCGGTTATTGAGGGCCGATGACCATCGGCCGTATCCCTGAGGCATCCGAACCACCTTGCCCCTTGAGGGGCCCTTGAGGGGATAGAGATGCTTCCCGCACCCATCGCCCGCCGCCGTTTCCTGCAGGGAATCGTGACCGCCGCCGCCACGCTCGCGCTACCCGCCGCCCCGTCGCGCGCCGCATCCCTGACCGGCACGGGGCCGCTGGATGCCGCCGCCTACCGGTCCTTGCGCCGCTATGCCGGCACACCCTTCGGCCACGTCGCCCATATGGATCAGGGAAGCGGCCTCGACGCCCTGTTCCTGCACGGCTTCCCGCTGAACAGCTTCCAGTGGCGGGGCGCCATCGAGCGGCTGTCGGCCCACCGCCGCTGCCTGGCGCCGGACTTCCTGGGCCTGGGGTTCAGCCGCGTGCCCGACGACCAGGCCGTGACGCCCGCCGCACAGGTGGCCATGCTGGCCGCCTTCCTGGACGCGGTGGGCGCCGACATTGTGGATGTGGTGGCCAACGACAGCGGCGGTGCCGTGGCCCAGTTGTTCGTCACCCGGTACCCGAAACGGGTGCGCAGCCTGCTGCTGACCAACTGCGACACCGAGCCCGACAGCCCGCCGGCCGCCCTGCGGCCGGTGCTGGACCTGGCCCGGGCCGGTACCTACGCCGACCAGTGGCTGGCGCCCTGGGTACGGGACAAGGCGTTGGCGCGGGGCGCCGGGGGGCTGGGCGGCATGACCTTCAGCGACCCGAGCCAGCCGACGGATGAGGCCATCGATTATTACCTGGGGCCCCTGGTCAGCAGCCCGCGCCGCAGGGATCTGGTGCACGCCTACACCCTGGGCCTGGCGCCCAACCCGCTGGCCGGCATCGAGAAAGACCTGAGGCGGGTGACGGCGCCCAGCCGCATCGTCTGGGGCATGGCCGACACCATCTTCAACCCGGCCGGCGCCGACTATCTGGCCGGCATCCTGGCCAACTGCCAGGGTGTGCGCCGCCTGCCCCAGGCCAAGCTGTTTTTTCCCGAGGAATATCCCGAGGTCATCGCGGAGGAGGCCAAGAAGCTGTGGGGCGTCACCGCCTGACGCGAATCAGGGAAAGCGGACGACGTCATCGTCCAGCGGCATCTCGCGTTGCCGCCGTTGAGCCGGTCCGCCCTTAAGAGCCACCGGCACCGCCGGATCCAGGACATCCGCAACGCTGACCGTGCCCAAACGTTCAAACGTTTCGAATACGAAAGGAATGCCTTCGGATTCCTCGAAGGTGGGGATATCGGACAGGTGGAAATGCAGATGGGGCGCGTTGGCATTGCCCGACTGCCCCAGCCGGCCCAGCACCGTCCCCCGTGAGACATGTTGGCCGACGGCCACCGTCACACTCCCCGTGCGCAGGTGGGCGTAGTGGACGAAGACATGGGGGGCGATCTCCAGCACGACGAAATTGCCGTAAAGGGTGCGCGCCGTCAGATCGTCGGGAGCAGCCAAGGGAGCCAGTGGCTTGTTGTCCGGCTCGCCATCGCGCCGGTCGCGCACCACCCCGTCGGCGACGGCGAGGACCTCGGTATCGAAGCCGGCCCAGTCGGCGACGGTGGATTGATCGATCTTCTCGCGGTCGGTCCGCACCGCGTGGAAGGCGGGGTCGAGGCCGAAAAAGTCGATGGCGTAGCGTTGCGGAATGGTGCGCCGGCCATTGGCCGCCACGAGGCTGCCCCAGTGATGGGAATGGGGATTGCCCGGCCCCTCATGCGCCAACCACCGCCCAGCGCGCAACGGCGGGCCAACAACGACCGTCCGGGTTGCGTTGACACCCACCCGGACGCCATCAATCACTTGCCGCTCACCTGACACCGTCTCGAACTCCAGCACATGCCGCAGAATCCGCGGCACCGGCGCCTTGGCCGGCAGGGTCAGCCAGAGGAACAGCGTGGTCGTCTTGCCTGCGGCAAGGGTAGCGCCGGCGGCAACCTCCTCCGGCATCTGCGCCAGCAGGCTGGTGACGTCGGCATCAGCGACATTGAGCAGTGGCGCCGTCGCCCCATCCACGAATACGGCGACCCGGCGCAGGCGCAAGGTGCCGGTGGCGTCGTAGACGTTGCCGAGGGTCAATTCGTAAGCCAGATGCGTCAGCCCATCGGCACCAGCGACTGGGCGCGGCGCCTGGATGACCCGCGCCTCGACCGGCGCCTGGCTACCAGCCTCCGCCTGGGCCGCACTCAGGCCAACCATGAGGGCCAGCGCGGTGGCACCGCCGAGGACGACGCGCGATGTATGACGCAAAGCCGCCAAACCAGCCCCCTTATGAAAAACCCCGCAGGATCGCTCCTGCGGGGTTGCTTTACTGGAACGGCGCGCGGATCAGGCGGCGCGGACCTGCTGCAGGAAGCGGTCCACCTGGCCGGACAGGGTGTCCGACTGCTGCGCCAGGCCGGTCGCCGCACCCAGCACCTGGTTGGCCGACTTGCCGGTGTCCTCGGCCGCGTGCTGCAGCGAGCCGATGTTGCGCGACACTTCCATGGTGCCCATGGAGGCCTGCTGGACGTTGCGGGCGATTTCCTTCGTCGCGGCGTCCTGCTCCTCCACAGCACCGGCGACCATGTCGGAGATGTCGTTGATCTCGGCGATGGTCTTGGAAATGATGATGATGGCGTCCACCGCGTCGCGGGTGGCGTCCTGCATGGTGGAGATCTGGGCGGAGATTTCCTCCGTCGCCTTGGCCGTCTGGTTGGCCAAGCTCTTCACCTCGCTGGCCACCACGGCGAAGCCCTTGCCGGCTTCACCGGCGCGCGCCGCCTCGATGGTGGCGTTCAGCGCCAGCAGGTTGGTCTGGCTGGCGATGTCGCTGATCAGCTTCACCACGTCACCGATGCTCTGCGCCCGCGAGGCCAGCGACTGCACGGTCTCGTTGGTCTTTTCGGCGGTGGAAGCCGCCGCCTTGGCGATGCGGGCCGAAGTGTTGACCTGATTGGAGATCTCGGCCAGCGAGCCGGCCAGTTCCTCGGTGGCGCTGGCGACCGACTGCACATTGGCCGAAGCCTGCTGCGTGGCGGCGGCGACGGCGCCGGCCTGGCTGCGGCTTTCGTCGGCGGAACCGGACAGCGTCTGGGCGCTGGACTGCATGCGGGTGGCGGCTTCGGAAACCTGGGCCACCACACCCTTGACCGTGCTTTCGAATTCGTCGGCCAGACGGTTCATGGTGCGGCGCTTTTCCTCCGCCGACTCACGCTCCGCCTCTTCCTGCACCTTCTTCAGGCGTTCCACCTCAATGGCGTTGTCCTTGAACACCTGGACCGACGCGGCCATGGCGCCGATCTCGTCGCCCCGCTCCGTCCCGGTGATATCCACCGTCAGGTCACCGCTGGCCAGGCGCCCCATGGCGGTCTGCAGGGTGGTCAGCGGACGGCTGACCAGGAAGTGCAGCAGCACGGCCAAGCCGCCGACCAGGATGGCCAGCACCAGGACCGCCGTCAGCAGGGACCCCTTGACGGTGGAGGCGATGGCCTCGTTCAGGCCCTGGCGGCTCCACGCCACGATGAGCGTGCCGACTTGATCATGGTTGGCGCCGGCCTTCACCGGCGACATAACGATCAGATGGTCACCCTTGTCGAAGGACTTGGTCTCGGTGACCTTCTTGGGCAGGTCCTTGTCCTTGTCGATGGCGTAGGTCGGCAGGGTCTTGCTGTCGAAGCTGTCCAGGGATTCGCCATCGCTGTCGTTCACGCGCACGCCCGCCAGGCTGCCGCCGGCACGGGTGCTGAGATCGTTGTAGGCGTCGGCGATGGACTCCTGCTGTTTGAAGCGGACGGCGGCGCTCATCTGCTGCGCCAGCATTTCCGTTTCCTGCCGCTCGGACGCCACAGACTGGGCCAACATGGCCTCATGCATCTTGGCGGAGCTCAACCAGATAACGGCACCCAGGCCCAATATCGTGGGAATCGCGACAGCGGGGGCGATCTTGCGCCCAATGGTAAACCAGCTCTTGGAATTCTCCGGCTTCTTTACCAGGCCACTGAAACGCCCCAAAATCCCATCCGCCTCATACGACATTCTCAACTACCCCTGCTTTGTTCATTGCCCCGCGCTCCCATCGCCGAAGGCGGCAACCACCCTGCCATCCCTCGCGCGCGCGCCTTACTCCAAGGTCCCCCGCCGCAGTGCGGGGGCGGCCCGATCCTGGCCCTGGGCTAATACCTAGACATGCTTTCGCAGACCTGTAAACTGACTTATAACCTAGACTACAGTTAACGCCCCCGGTGGGCGGAACGATTGGAATTTATCCTTCACAAAGGTGGAAAGATTTCAGTCTGCGTCTTTTAGCGTACGGCTCTGATTAAACCGCCGGAATCCAAGGCGATAGCGGGGCCCGTTAACCAAAACGGGGGGAAAGGGGCGCGGCATTGCCGTTCTTCTTAGCATTTTAAGTAATTAAAATTCGGCGAGGGTGACGAAAGTCTTCATCCGCCCCTGGCGCTCATGCCCCGGCCCCCCGCCGGGACAGCCTTGGGGGTGCGCCGAACGGGAACAGGGAACGGGCCCGGAACGACGGGCCCTGGCGTGGGTAAAAATCCGTAAACCTTTGGCGAATAGCTTTTTTTGACTGAGCTTTCTGTGACTCTGGGAGGTCGGTGCAGATGAAGAAACGGGTGGCGGTCGTCGTCCTGATGGCTGGTATGGGGTTCACGGGCCTGGCGCGGGCGGAGTGCGCATTGGGATCGCCCCCGGCGGTTCCGGACGGCAGCAAGGCCGCGGAAGCGGAGATGCAGGCCGCGTCGGCGGCGGTGAAAAAGTTCATGGCCGAAACTCAGGACTATATGAGTTGCGTTGAATTCGAAGGCAAAAGCGGCAACGGCAACTGGCAAAAAAAGTACAACGATGCCGTTGACCAGATGCAGAAGCTGGCCAGCGACTTCAACAAGCAGTTGAAGGCTTTCAAGTCCAAATAATGGTTAACACCAACCGTACCGCCGGCGCCGGCAGGGCGCTGGCGGACGGACCGTGTGGTGGCGCGGCCCTCACCACCACCTGGGCGGGTAAAATCAGACACCAAAACATCAAAAGCGCCGTCAGGGGCGATGCGGCGTTTTGTCCCTTGGTGGTGGCGGCGCCGCTCCCGGGGCCGTTGGCTGGGAATGGCGCGCCTCGGGCGGCCCATCCAACGGCACGGTCACCACGGCCGGCGGCTTGCGCGGGGTCACGATGGGCGGCATGGCCCAGCCCTGCGGCTGGGTCGCGATCGAGGAATAGGGCGTGCGCTTGGGCTCCGGCGGGCGTTCCAGATGACGGGAGACGAGGTTGGCCAAGGCGGCATCGTCCCAGGGGTCAACCGGTCGGCCCAAGCGCAGGATGACCAGATCCGCCGCCTTCGACACATACAGCCGCTGCCCGCCGGCGCCGGCCAGGAAGACGGTATCGGGCTCGGCGAAGGCCTCCGCCGCCCTGATCGCTCCCCCCTTCTCCCGCGGCCAGGCCAGACGCAAGCGCAGGCCCTCATTCCGGGCGAACAGCGACGGCCGCTGCATCTCCTCCACCCAGGGCATGGGCAATACCGGACGTTCCTCGACCTGACCGCCGTCCTTCAACAGCAGGCCCAGCCGCAGCCAGTCACGGGCCGTGGCCTTGACACAGCAGGCGACCACCGTGCCATGGCCGGCGCCGTCCATCAGCAGTTCCGCTGGGCGCGCGCCCAGCGGCGCCCACAGGGCCTGCGACAGGTAGGCCGCCAGTGGCTGCCGGGTCGCCCGTTCCAACACCAGGGCCAGCACCTGGACCTCGCCCTCGGCGGGCTTGAAACGGGTGCCAGGCTCCGCCTCCAAGGCCAGGCCGTGCAGCCACGCGCCAAGGTCGGCCCGGGCCGCGGCGTCGTCCGCCGGAAACCCCAGGCCACTGGTCCCCACCAACAGGTCGCGCACGGTGACGCGACCACGGGGATCGTCCTTCCATTCCGTCAGAATCTGGCCCAGCGGCTGATCGGCGGAGGTGAGGAAGCCATCCTGGATGGCCTTTCCGGTCAGGAGCGCCAGCAGGCCAGCCTGCAGGCCGGCGCCGTCGACCAGGTCGGACGGGCGCGCGCCGGCGGCGTAATCCTCCACCTGCAGGGCGCCGCGGTACCAGACCAGCAACGCCGTCGTCCCCGTCGTCGATTCGAACGCCTGCAGGGCCTTCAGCCCCTGATCCGAGATCTGGCGGTCGTCCGGCGAGGCCACCGTCAGGATGGGTCCGTCCCCGCCGGCCACCTCCACCGTCACCGGGCCCTGGGGCGGAGCTGATGCCGCCGCCATCGGCGGGGGGGGCGCCACCGGAAGCGGCGGCCGCTTCCCCCAATGGGCCAGCAGCACGCCGCCGCCCACCGCCACCGCCAGAACCGGCGCCAGCAACAGGACCAGGCGGCCCGCCTTGGGCGAGCCTGCCCCCGGTTTGCCAGCCCCTGGTTTGCCAGCCCCTGGTTTGCCAGAGGGTGGGGCGCCAGGCCCGGGAACCGAGGGGCCGGATTTGGATGATTGGGACATTCGTGGGCAACGCTCCCCGACGGCGGACGAGACCGCCCGGAGCAGGCATAGGCCCCGGGCGGATCCGGCAACAGACTTGGCCGCGACTATGGCACGGCCAAGGCGGCGAGAGTCGGCGGGGCGCCTTACTTGCGTTCGCGGACCGGGTAGTCGACGCCGTCGACCACTTCCCAGCTGCCATCGGTCTGACGGCAGATGAAGCCCGTCTGATGACGGAACAGCTGGCCCTGGAACACCACGGAATGGAACTCGCGACACGGACGGTTCTTGGCGTCGAAGCCGTCGCGCAACATCTTCACCGTGCCCTGGCGGCCGGTCTGCGGATTGGTCCAGATCACCGTTTCCTGCAGGGGTTTGCCCGTGGCCTCTTTCAGCGCCGTCTGCAGGGAGGCCAGGTCGCTGGCGTCCAGCACGATGTCCGTGGGCGGCGGCTTGGGTGCCTCCACCGGCGGCGGCGCGGGCGGCGCCACGGGCTTTTCCTCAGGCTTGGCGGCGCAACCCGCCAACGCCAGGAGCATCAGCCCCGCGACCGACAGCTTCATCTTCATCCCTTTGGCTCCTGCATCCCCTGGGTGCGTCCCCGAAAATCATCGACGGCGCCCCGATTGAGCGCCCCTTTTGCCAAAGGTGACGCCCGGCGCGCAATCCCCGCCTAAGCCAGACCCCCGAAAGGCAGGGGAGCCCCCGAAGGACCGAGGCGCCCCCACCCGCATCACTCGGGCCGGTCGGCATGCGCTCACGGTCCGTTGTAAACCCACTGCCCTTCAAATACACAGCTGTCATAGTGGGCCCTGCCCCACCCTGCCCAAAATATGCCAGTACCGAGGGCCTGCATCGCATGACCGACATAAAGACCGGCGTTAACCCCCTGTTCCTGCGGGAAGAGGAACTGCGGCAGGCGATGGAGATGCTGTTCTACGCCTACCGCGACTTCACCAAAGAACCCGACACCATGCTGGAGAAGATCGGCCTGGGCCGGGCGCACCACCGCGTCATCTATTTCGTGGGCCGCCATCCGCACATCACCGTGACGGACCTATTGGGCATCCTGCGCATCACCAAGCAGAGCCTGTCGCGCGTGCTGCAGGATCTGGTGCGCGAGGAATACATCGTCCAGCGCCAAGGCACCCGCGACCGCCGCCAACGGCTGCTGGACCTGACACCCAAGGGGCAGGAGTTGGAACGGCAGCTGTCCGAACCCCAGCGCCAACTGATCGCGCGGGCCTATCGCCGGGCCGGGGCGGAGGCGGTGGAGGGGTTCCGCAAGGTCATGGTCGGCATCATGGATGACGCCGACCTGGACACGTTCGCGCAGACACGGCCGGCCGGGGCGGCGCAGGCCAAGCGATAGGACGCCGCCCGGTGTGCGGACCCGCGTGCCCGGTGTGATATGCTGCCGCCCCCGATGCCCCCCACGTCCGGAAGCGGTTACGGCCATGACGCTGACGCAAGCCCTGCCTGAAGAGCTGCCCCACATCCTGGTGGTCGATGACGATGACCGCCTGCGCGAGGCGCTGCGCCGCTATCTGTCGCAGAATGGCTTCATCGTTTCCGCGGCGGCGGACGCGGCGGCCGCGCGGCGCATGCTGGCCTCGCTGAACTTCGACCTCATGGTGCTGGACGTGCGCATGCCCGGCGAATCGGGGCTGGACCTGACCCGCAGCCTGCGGGCCGACGGCGGCCTCCCCATCCTGCTGCTGACCGCCAACGGACAGCCAGACGACCGCATCGCCGGGCTGGAGGCGGGTGCTGACGATTATCTGCCCAAGCCGTTCGAGCCGCGCGAACTGGTGCTGCGCATCACGTCCATCCTGCGCCGCCTGCCCAAGCCGGCGGTCGCGACGGCGGAGGTGCGCCTGGGCCGCTGGGTGTTCGACGCCGACCGGGAAGAGTTGCGCTCCAGCGATGAGACCGTGCGGCTGACCAGCGGCGAGGCCAGCCTGCTGCGCACCCTGGCCGCCCAGCCGGGCACGGTGTTCACGCGTGAGGATCTGGGGGGCGCCGGCATCGACAGCAACGCCCGCGCCATCGACGTGCAGGTCACCCGCCTGCGCCGCAAGATCGAAACCGACCCGCGCCAGCCCCGCTATCTGCAAACCGTGCGGGGGGAAGGCTATGTCCTACGCCCCGACTGACGCCGGCGGCCCGCCGGAAAGCCAGACAGGAAGGACGACCCCATGAGCCTGGCCCGGGAACAAGGGGCTCCCCCCCGGCGGCAGGGCCTGGCCCGGCCGCCCCGCCTCGATCCCTTCTGGGTGGTGAAACGCCTGCTGCCCCGCACGCTGTTCGGCCGCTCCCTGCTGATCATCACCACGCCGGTCATCCTGGCCCAGGCCATCGCCACCTTCTACTTCTATGACCAGCACTGGGAGCGGGTGACCAACAACCAGGCCTTCGGCGTCGCCGGCGAGATCGCCATGGTCATCGAGCAGCTGGGCCGCGACCAGACGCCCGAGGATCGGGGCGTGACGTTGGCCATGGTGACCCGCACCACCGACTTGATGGTTACCTTCCAACCGGACGAGCGGCTGCCCAACTGGCGCCGCCAGCATCTCTTCGGCATCCTGGAACACACGCTGGGCCGCGCGCTGGATGAGAAGGTGGGCCGCCCCTGGATCATCGACACCCACGTCGCCCACGAATGGTACGGCATCAATGTGCAACTGCCCGATGGCGTGCTGCACGTCCTGTCCCCGGAGCGCCGGCTGTTCAGCTTCACCAGCTGGGTCTTCATTTTGTGGATGGCCGGCAGTTCGCTGCTGCTGTTCACCATCGCCATCATGTTCATGCGCAACCAGATCCGCCCCATCCGACGGCTGGCCATCGCGGCCGAGGCGTTCGGCAAGGGACGCGACACGCCGGCCTTCAAGCCGGAAGGCGCGTCGGAGGTGCGGCAGGCGGCCACCGCCTTCCTGCAAATGCGCGAACGCATCCAGCGCCAGATCAGCCAGCGCACCGAGATGCTGGCCGGTGTCAGCCACGACCTGCGAACGCCGCTGACCCGCATGCGCCTGCAACTGGCCATGCTGCCCGAGGCGCAGGAGGTGGAGGAGTTGAAGGCCGACGTGACCGAGATGGAGGGAATGATCGAGGCCTACCTGGCCTTCGCCCGGGGGGAAGGGGCGGAACCGCCCGCCCCGACCGACGTCGGCGCCCTGCTGTCCGACGTGGTGGCCAACGCCCGGCGCGAAGGACGGCGTGTGGAGTTGACCCTGCCCGAGATGGCCATCGTCGTGCCCCTGCGCGCCAACGACTTCCGCCGCTGCGTCGCCAACCTGGTGGGCAACGCCGTGCGCTATGCCGGTCGCGCCTGGGTCACCCTGCAGCGACAGGGCGGCCACCTCTACGTCCTGATCGACGACGATGGGCCGGGCATTCCCGTCGACATGCGGGAAGACGTGTTCCGCCCCTTCCATCGCCTGGACGGATCGCGCAACCAGGCCACGGGCGGCGTCGGCCTGGGCCTGGGCATCGCCCGTGACATCGCCAACCGCCATGGCGGCAACGTCCTGCTGGAAGACAGCCCGCGAGGGGGCCTGCGCGCGGTGATCCGACTGCCTGTTTAGGGCGATTGACGAGCCATGGCGCCGTCGGCCCTTCCGGGCCGTCCCTCGACGGGCCTGGCAACACCCTGGGGGCGCGTCAACGACCTGGATCAACCACCCGCCACGGCGACCGGCGTGCCTGCCTTGTGCGCAAGGCGCGTTGACTTGATCGCCACCCCTCCAGAAAGTGCCCCCAAGGATAGGGGGCATGACACCACGCACCGCACATGACCGGCTGGAACGGGCGCGCCGCCAAGGCGGGCGTCGCCTGTTCACGTGGCTGACGCTGGCGCTGCTGGCCATCGAGGTGATGGCCGCCGGCCTGCTTCCCCTCCGGCCGCAAGCGGGGCAAGCCGACACCGAAGCCACCTACATCCTCTGCGGCCCCGCGTCACCGGCGGGCGGGCAGAAGGGCGGCGATCCCTCCCGCCAGGGATCGGGGGGCCATGCCCCGGTCCTCTGCGCCTACTGCCTGCCGTTCCTGCACGGCGGCCTGGACCTGCCGCCCGTCATCGTCCTGCCGCCGCCGCGTCTCGTCGGCCGGCTGGCCCTGGGGGATACCGACAGCCGCGCGACGGTGGCGACGCATCGTCAAGCCGCCTACCCGCGCGGCCCACCGCTCCCCGCCTGATCCCACCATCGTCACGCCGTGACGCCCCCCGCCTTCACGGGAAGGCCCGGATGGGCGCACGGACCATCGCATCCCCGCGACCCTCACCGGGTCCGGCGCGCGGGCTTGCGCCCTCGGCGGCCCGGCTACACGGACGGCCGCGCCGCGCGCATGCCGCCGCCCTTTCGGATTGGTCTGGACCATGTCTTCCTTCACCCCCCGCCCCCAGGAGGGGCGCATCCCCCCATTCCGCCGCCGCCTGGCCCGCACGTCGGCCCTGGCGCTGATGGCCGGCACACTGCCCTGGCTGCCGACCGTGGCATACGGCCAACAAGACGCGGCCGACGCGAAAGCGCCTGTGGTCGCCCTGCCGGCCATCGACGTGGACAAGGACTTCGTCCCCGGTGGCATGTCCGTTCCCCCGGTCGACGGTCACCTGGGCCGCCAGGCCATCGCCGACCGCCGCACCGGCACCCCCGACACCGCCGCCCTGTTGTCCGGGCTGCCGGGCATGGCGCTGCAGGGCGCGGGCGGCATCTCCAGCCTGCCTGTGATCCGGGGCCTGGGCGACGACCGGGTGCTGACCCTGGTCAACAACGTGCCCATCACCGCCTCCTGCCCCAACCACATGAACCCAGCGCTGTCCTACATCGCACCGGGCGACGTGGGGGCCATCGACGTCCTGGCCGGCGTGACGCCCGTCAGCCGTGGTGGCGACAACATCGGCGGCACCATCGCCGTGACCACGCCGGATCCCCAATTCGCCGGGGAAGGCCAGGGCCTAGCGGTGCATGGCGACGCCTCCACCGCCTTCCGCAGCGTCAACAACGGCACGACCGTGGGCGGCCACCTGTCCGCCGCGACCGACCGCTATGTCGTCAGCTATGCCGGATCGTGGAGCCGGGGCGATGACTACGACCGCGGGGGCGACGGCAAAAGCGTCAACTCCACCCTGTTCGAAACCCAAAGCCACGCGCTCAGCCTGGCGGCCCGGGTGGGCGAGGACGGCGTGCTGGAGGTGCGGGGCGGCGTGCAGGTCACGCCCTATGAGGGCTTCGCCAACCAGCGCATGGACATGACCGACAACCGGGGCACCTCGGTCGACGCTCACTACAAGGCCGGCTTCGCCTGGGGCCGCCTTGACGCCACCGCCTATTGGCAGCATGTGCGCCACGCCATGAACTTCCTGGCGGACAAGGGCGGATATGACGACGGCGGCATGCCGATGAACACCCGGTCGAACGCCGACGGCTACACGGTGAAGGCCGACATACCGCTGAGCGCGGCCGACACGCTGCGCGTGGGCAATGAGTTCCACCATTACGCCCTGGACGATTGGTGGCCACCGGTCGGCGGCATGATGGCCATGATGATGGGACCCAACACCTTCCACACCATCAATGGCGGGACGCGCGACCGCCTGGGCACCTATGTCGAATGGGAACGGACCTGGGGCGGCGGCTGGAGTAGCCTGGCGGGCCTGCGCAACGACACGGTGTGGACCGGCACGGGCACCGTGTCGGGATACAACGCCAGCTACGCCAAGGACGCGGCCGCCTTCAACGCGCGAGACCGGTCCCGCACGGACGCGAATGTCGATGCCACCGCCGAACTGCGCTACGCCGTCGGCGACCAGGCCACCGTCGACCTGGGCTACGCCCGCAAGAGCCGCAGCCCCAACCTCTATGAGCGCTACGCCTGGTCCACCGGCAACATGGCCAGCAGCATGATCACCTGGAACGGTGACGGGAATTTCTATGTCGGCAATCCGGACCTGAAGCCCGAAGTCGCCAACACCGTCAGCACGTCGCTTAGCTGGCACGCGGCCACGGCCGCCGACGGGGAAGGCGCCACCCCGCCCCCGGCGTGGGAGGTGCGCCTGACCCCGTATTACAGCTATATCGAGGATTACATCAGCCAGCGCCGGCTGGGCACCGTGGTCTCCAACGGCGTTTCCTTCGCCAAGGTCATGTTCGCCAACCGCGACGCCCGGACCTACGGCGTGGACCTGTCAGGCCGGGCCACGGTCTGGCGCGACGCGGACCTTGGCGTCCTCGGCGTCAGCGGTTCGCTGGGCTGGGTTCGGGGACAGACGGTGTCGGACGACGACGGCCTCTACCACATGATGCCCCTGAACGGACGGATCGGCGTGGAGCACACGCTGGGCGGCTGGCACGGCGCGGTGGACGTGCAAATGGTCGACGCCAAGACAAAGGTCGACCACCTGCTGAACGAGCCGACAACCCCGGGCTACACCCTGGTCAACCTGCGCGGCAGCTACAGCTGGGGCAACATCCGCGTCGATGTCGCCATCGAGAACCTGATGGACAAGGCCTATGCCCTGCCCTTGGGTGGCATCGATTATGGCGACTGGCAGGCCGGCAACCACACCACACCGCTGGGCTCCCTGCCCGGCCCCGGCCGGTCCTTCAACGCCGGCCTGACCGTGGCGTTCTGACATGGGGGGCAAGACCGCCCCGTCCGGGACGACGCCGGGCGTCAGCGACGGCTTCCGGCCGGCCGCGTACGGCCGGGCCATGCGTCCCCGGACGGGCGCGGTCTTCGCCGCCCTTCTGACGCTGGCCATCCAGGCCACCTTGGTCGCCTGGGTGGCCCGCTTGCCGGGCGCGCATCGGCCCGGACAGGAGCGGGGCGTCATGGTGACGGCCCGGCTGCTGGCCCCTGACCGCCCCGTGCCACGGCCAGACGGGGCGGCACCGCCCAGGCGGCCGGCACCCGCCCCAGCGCCCCGCTTCCGGCGCCCGGCCCAACCGGTCCGGACACCCGCGTCCGCGGTGCCCACCATGGCGCCGGCGGCGGCCGAAACCACCGCACCCAGCCCGCCGCCGGACGTTGTCTCGGACGTTCCGGCGACCATCCCCGCCCTGCCATCCATGAGCCACGCGGGTCCCCCGCCACCGGATCTGATCGAGACCTACAGCCGGTCGGTATGGCTGGCGCTGGCTCGTCATCGGCCACCCGGCATCGCCGCCGCCGGCACGGTGGTGCTATTGATTTCGGTGGCGGCCGATGGCCAGGTGCGGCAGGCGATGATCCAGACATCCAGCGGAAGCGACCTGCTGGACGGCGTGGCGCTTCAGGCGGTCATGGACACGGGGCGGCTGCCGCCACCGCCAGAGGCCTTGCTGACGGGCGGCCAGTTCACCTTCACCGTGCCTTTCCGGTTTCGATAGCCGCCTGGGACGGGCGTTCAGGCGACGATGTCGAGCAGCCGCTTGCTGTTCTCATCCACCGTCTTGGCCACCTGGGTCATGGCCTTGAAGGTCAGGGCGTCGCTGCTGAGGCTGACCACGTCGGTGGGGTTGATGTCGCCCTGGCTGGAGGCGATGGACACGGCATCCTGGCTGACCCGGGCGCTGCTGGTCTGCAGGCCGGCGGCCACGGTGGCGTAGGGGTTGGGGGCGGAGATGCTGGTCATGTCCGGAATATAGCACCGTGGCAGGGCGTGGCACAGGGGGGTACCTGAAAGCGCGCCCCTCAGTTCTGCGGCGGCACCACCAGCACAGTGACCGTGGCGGCCGGACTGTTGGACAACTGCAACACATAGGTGCCGGCGGCCAAGCCGAAATCCACCACCTTGTGGATACCGGAACAGTTGGGGCCATGCTTGTGGCTGGTGGAGTCCAGCGATTTTCCATCCATGACCACGTCAACCCAGGCCGTGCCGTCCAGCGCGACGCGGTAGGGGCCGGCCATGGGCACGGTGAAGGACACCGTGCCGGCATAGGTCTTGTCCGCCGCCGGCTTCGGCGGGTTGACGGCCAAGGCCACCCCCTCCTTGGGCGCCAGGGTCACCCGTGCCGGCGAGCCCGGCGCGATCGAGGGCGCCGCCGCGGAACCGGTGGCGGCGGTCACCGGCACGGCCGCCAGGCGCCAGGCCTTCAGGTCGGCCGGCCATTCCACCGCCACGCCCTTGCACGACGGATCAGCACCCTGGGCCCACGCCGGCGCCGCGAGCGTCATCACCACCATCGCCAATACCACACCGCGCATGACCATCCCCTTCTCCCGCGCCATATCGCTATATCCAGTCAGATATAGCGTGCGCGCTGTGACCCACGGCAAGGAAATCGCGCGCCGTCGCACCGCGACAAGCGGTGTGGCCCCGAAAATTAACCGCCAAGCGGCCCTGTCGTCGCCGCAATCTCAATCTTAAGTAAAAGGACGGCCGATGGGGGCCGCGAGTGGACCGAACGGGGGATATCTTTGGGTGTAAGGATGCATTGGCGGGCGGCGCTGGCCGTCCTGGCCTTGTTGGCGGCGGGCACTGCCCGGGCCCAGACGGGGGAAAAGGCCGCGACGGATCAGTCGGCGGGGCTGGCAGCCCCCCAAACGGCACCCGACCCGCCGGTCGAGGCGGTGCCGGAAATGGTGGTCACCTCGCGTGAGCAGTTCGGCAAGACCTCCTACGCCAAGCTGGCCGAAGCGCTGAAGGTGCTGGACCACATGGAGAACGCCAGCGGTCATCATTTGCGCATGGTCTTCAAGGTGGAACTGGGCAAGGACAAGTCCGGCCCCCTGCCCGTCCAACTGTGGGCCGTCTACAACGGGAAGGAGGAAGCCATCGAATCCACCCCCGACGGCTATTTCTACATCCCCTACCGCAGCGATTGGGAAGCCGCCGACGCGAAGCTGGTCAGCAACCAGGCCAAGGGCGCGTTGCGGGCCACGGTGATGCTGGAAGTGCTGCCCACCGCAGGCCAGCCCGTCGCCTATGCCGAATTGCGCCAGGGCGCCCAGGTGCTGGATCGGGCGATCGAGGAATTCGTCGGCCCGGTCATGGGCTTCTTCGTGCCCAGCATCGACCAGTTGGATTTCATGTGTGAGCCCCGGGAGCATTGCCGCGTCAACGCCGCCCTGACCACGGGCGAGGTGCTGGAGGCCGACGACAAGGGCCGTCCCCTCCTGGAATTCGGCCGCAAGATGGACCGCCGCAACCCCGCGCTCAGCCTGGCCGCCACCGGCGAGGACGGCGCCCCCGCCCGCCTGTACGCCCAGCCGGAGCTGCACATTTTCTGAAGAACGGACAAGGTGGAAAAAACGGGCGGAGGATGCCCCCGCCCGTCATCGTTCGCTTCAGGCGCGGCCGATCAGAACCCGTTGTCCTTGGCCACCTTGGCGTACCAGAGGCCCGAGTCCTTGATGGTGCGTTTCTGGTTGTTCTTGAAATCGACGTAGACCAAGCCGAAGCGCTGACTATAGCCCTGGGCCCACTCGAAATTGTCCATCAGGCTCCAGGCGTGGTAGGCGCGGACCGGCGCCCCATCCTTGATCGCGCGGGACAAGGCCGCAAAGTAGGCCTTCATGTATTCGATCCGCTTGGCGTCCTTCACATGGCCGTTGACCAGCGGTGTGTTATAAGCGGCACCGCTTTCCGTGATCTCGATGGGGCGGTTGCCGATGGCCTTGGCCATGCGCACCAGCGTGTCGTGGAAGCCGTCGGGATCGATGTCCCAGCCGATGTCGGTCTTGGCATGCGGGCCCTCGCCCCACTGGTGATCGGTGTTCAGGCCGGGCACACCATTACCCTCCGGCTTATCGGCCACCACCCAGCGGGTGTAGTAGTTCAGGCCAACCATGTCGTAGTCGGCCCGCATGGCTTTCTCGTCACCCGGCTGGATGCCCAGCAGGTCCGCCTGACGGTCCGCCGGCAGCACGTCGGGGTAGGTGCCGTCTAGGACCGGCTGCAGGAACCACAGGTTCAGGAAGCGGTGATAGCGCTCGGCCGCGGCCTTGTCGGCCTCGCTATCGGTGCGCGGCACCATGTTGGCGACGTCACAGACGCTACCGACCTCGAACTTGGGATTGATGGCCTTCAGGGCGCGGAAGGCCTTGCCCTGGCTGAGGTTCACCACATGGGTGGCCCGCAGCATCTGCAGCGGGTCCTTGTGGCCGGGGGCGAAGATGCCTTCCCAATAGCCCAGATGGGTGAAGGTCTTGGGCTCGTTCAGGATCGCCCAATGGTTGATGCGGTCACCCAGCGCGCGGCCGACGATGTCGGCATACTCCGCCAGACGGTCGGCGGTGTCGCGGTTGGTCCAGCCGCCGGCGTCATCCAGCGCCTGTGGCAGGTCCCAATGATACAGGGTGACCAGGGGACGGGCGCCCGCCTCCAGCACCGCGTCGGTCAGGCGCTTGTAGTAGTCGAGGCCGGCCTGGTTGACCGCCCCCTTGCCCAAGGGCTGCACCCGCGACCAGGAAAGGGAATAGCGATAGCTCTTGAGGTTCAGCTGGCGGATGAGCGCCGCGTCTTCCTTATACTTGTGATAACTGTCGCAGGCGACGTCGCCGGTGTCGCCGTTCTTGATGCGGCCCGGCTGGCGGACGAAGGTGTCCCAGATGGACGGCCCCTTGCCATCGGCGTTCCACCCGCCCTCGACCTGATAGGCCGCGGTGGCCGCCCCCCATAGAAAGTCCTTGGGAAACGTCACCTTCTCCGCGTTCGCGGCCGCCAAAGCGGCGCGCCAGCCCCCGCCAACGGCACCCACACCGGCCAGGGCGGCCGTGCCCTGCAATAGGGCGCGACGATTGATCATGCTGTCTGTACTCCGTTTCTTGGTAGCGCCTCATCCCCACGGACGCCCCGCCGCGTACGCTCATCCCGCGACCGGTTCCGGTATCGGCTGTCCGGCAAGGCCAAGGCATGCGCCCGCATAAGCGCTTCCGCCGGTGAAACCGGACCGGAAACGGTGCCAAGCTTGGTTTTCGTCATGCCCTTCCTCCCAAAAGGACTTTTACCCTATGTCGGACAGCGCTGTCACACGCGATGTGACCGCTAACGTGCGGGAAATACGGCTCCCGTCGACAGATTTACATTTTACACTTTTGTAATGCTGATTTATTCGAAGATGCATGGCACCCCTGTGAAAGAGGCGCCTGCACTCCACAGCGTGAAGGTTGTACACGCTCCCGGCCTTATGCATTAATCTCGCGTCTCGAATTTGGGGAAAGGCCGCCCATGACCCGACCGGGTTCGTCTCACGTCGACTTATCCCTCTCGGGCGGGACAGCCTCGTGACGGCCGCGGTGTCCACCGGCGGCGTCAAGCCGGCCAAGCGCGGGCGGGGCTTCCTTGCGCCGACCATCCTGCCGGGCTTCGGCACGGCCTTCGGCTTCACGCTGTTCTATCTGTGCCTGATCGTCCTGATCCCCCTGGGCCACATGGTCCTGGTGTCGGCCGGCGTGGGCTGGACCAGGTTCTGGGCCATCACGCTGGCCCCTCGGGTGTTGCACGCCTTCTACATCAGCTTCGGCTGCGCCTTCGTGGCCGCGCTGGTGAACGCCGTGTTCGGCCTGATCGTCGCCTGGGTGCTGGTGCGCTATCGCTTCCCCGGGCGGCGCATCATCGACGCCATGGTCGACCTGCCCTTCGCCCTGCCCACCTCCGTCGCCGGTATCGCCCTGACGGCCATCTACGCCCCCAACGGCTGGGTGGGGGCCTTCGCCAAGGCCGCCGGCTTCAAGATCGCTTTCACGCCGCTGGGCATCATCATCGCCCTGGTGTTCGTGGGCCTGCCCTTCATCGTCCGCACGGTGGAGCCGGTGCTGCAGGACCTCGACGCGGAGGTGGAGGAGGCGGCGGCCTCGCTGGGCGCCACCCGGTGGCAGACCTTCTCCAAGGTGCTGCTGCCCGCCATCCTGCCGGCGCTGCTCACCGGCATCGCCCTGGCCTTCGCCCGCGGGGTGGGGGAATACGGCTCCGTCATCTTCATCGCCGGCAACATCCCGGCGGTGTCGGAGATCGTGCCCCTGCTGATCGTCGCCCGGCTGGAGCAGTACGACTACGCCGGCGCCACCATCATCGCCACGGCCATGCTGGGCCTCTCCTTCCTCTTGCTGCTGGCCATCAATTTCCTGCAGCGCTGGACCCGGTCGCGCCATGCCCGCTGATCCCCACTCCCGCCGCCCCGCCGTGGGCGAAGGCCCCCTGACGCGCGTCGCGCTCATCGGCCTGGCCATCCTGTTCCTGGCCGCCTTCCTGGCCCTGCCGCTGGCCGCCGTGTTCAGCCAAGCCCTGGCCAAGGGCGTCGGCGCCTTCATCAAGGGACTGACCGATCCCGACGCCCTGCAGGCGGTCAAGCTGACCCTGATGGTGGCCGTGATCGCCGTGCCGCTGAACCTGGTGTTCGGCGTGGCGGCCAGTTGGGCCATCGCCAAGTTCCAGTTCCGAGGCAAGAGCCTGCTGCTGGCCCTGATCGACCTGCCCTTCTCCGTCTCGCCGGTCATATCGGGCCTGGTCTACGTGCTGCTGTTCGGCCTGCATGGCACCTTCGGCCCCTGGCTGCGGGACCACGGGGTGCAGATCATCTTCGCCGTGCCGGGCGTGGTGCTGGCCACCGTCTTCGTCACCTTCCCCTTCGTCGCGCGGGAGCTGATCCCCCTGATGCAGGAACAGGGCGTGGAGGATGAGGAGGCCGCCATCGTGCTGGGTGCCAGCGGCTGGCAGACCTTCCGCCTGGTGACCCTGCCCAACATCCGCTGGGGCCTGCTGTACGGCGTGCTGTTGTGCAACGCCCGCGCTATGGGCGAGTTCGGGGCGGTGTCCGTTGTCTCCGGCCATATCCGGGGCAAGACCAACACCATGCCCCTGCATGTCGAGATTCTGTACAACGAATATAATTTCGTGGCCGCCTTCGCGGTGGCCTCGCTGCTGGCGCTGTTGGCGCTGGTGACCCTGGCGGCCAAGGCGGCCCTGGAATGGCGTTTCGCCGACCAGATCGCCGCCGCCAAGCGCTGACCGGGGCAGCGACAATGACGACCAAAAAGACGGGCGGCGCGCATGGCCATTGAAATCCGCAATGTGGAAAAGACCTTCGGCGCCTTCACGGCCCTGGGCGGCGTCAGCCTCGACGTGCGCTCGGGCGAGTTGCTGGCCTTGCTGGGCCCCAGCGGCTCGGGCAAGACCACCCTGCTGCGCATCATCGCCGGGCTGGACCACGCCGACGCCGGGGAGGTCAGCTTCGACGGTCAGGACACCCGGGACCGGGCGGCGCGCGACCGCCAGGTGGGCTTCGTCTTCCAGCACTACGCCCTGTTCCGTCACATGACCGTCTTCGACAACGTGGCCTTCGGCCTGCGGGTCAAGCGGAAGGCGGAGCGGCCGGCGGAAATGGACATCCGCCGCCGCGTGGGCCAGCTGCTGGACATGGTGCAGCTGTCGCATCTGGCCACCCGCTATCCCAGCCAGCTGTCCGGCGGCCAGCGCCAACGCGTGGCCCTGGCGCGTGCGCTGGCCATCGAGCCCAAGGTGCTGCTGCTGGATGAACCGTTCGGCGCCCTGGACGCCAAGGTGCGCAAGGATTTGCGCAAATGGCTGCGCCATCTGCACGACGACATGAACATCACCTCCATCTTCGTGACCCACGACCAGGAGGAGGCGCTGGAACTGGCCGACCGGGTCGTGGTCATGAACCATGGCCAGATCATCCAGGTGGGCACCCCGACCGAGGTGTATGACACCCCGGCCGACAGCTTCGTCTTCGACTTCCTGGGCGGGGTGAACCGCCTGAACGGTATCGTCGACAAGGGCGTGGCCCGGCTGGACGGCCACCCCGTGCGGGTGGATGGCGAGGTGGGACCCGAAGGCCCCGCCCTCATCTATGTCCGCCCTCACCAGGTGGAACTGGGCGTGGCGCCGGCCGATGGCGTGCCCGAGGGCAAGTGGAGCGCGCGGGTCAGCATGGTGCATGCCGCCGGCCCCGTGGCTCGGGTGGAACTGGACCTGTCCGGCCGCGCGCTGGAAGCGCAGCTGTCCCGCGACCGCCTGAGCGATCTGGCGCTGCAGGTCGGTAGCTGGTGTACTGTGGACTTCCGCCATGCCCGGGTGTTTCCCGCCAGGGCCTGACGGTTCACACGAAAGACTTCAGGGCGTTCGGATCATGGATGGGCAGACGGTTGATCTCTCGGCGGTGATGCGCGACATCGGGCAGCGGGCACGTGTCGCCAGCGCCAGTCTCGCCGTGACCACGCCGGAGCAGCGCGTCGCCGGACTGCGCGCCGCGGCCAGCGCCTTGCGCGCGGACGCCGCCACCATCCTGGACGCCAACGCCCGCGACATGGCGGCCGGCCAGGCCAAGGGACTGACCCCCGCGCTGCTGGACCGCCTGCGCCTGGACGAGGGCCGGCTGGAGGCCATCGCCAAGGGGCTGGAGGATGTGGCCGACCTGCCCGATCCCCTGGGCGCGGTCATGGCCGACTGGACCCGGCCCAACGCCCTGCGCATCCAGCGGGTGCGGGTGCCCCTGGGTGTCATCGGCATCATCTATGAAAGCCGGCCTAATGTGACGGCCGACGCCGGCGGCCTGTGCGTCAAGTCCGGCAACGCCGCCATCCTGCGCGGCGGATCGGAAAGCCTGCATTCCTCCACCACCATCGTGGCCGCCATCCGCCGCGGACTGGTGGAGGGCGGCCTGCCTGCCGACGCCGTGCAGTTGGTTCCCACCACCGACCGTGCCGCCGTGGGCATCCTGCTGACCATGACGGATCATGTCGACGTCATCATCCCCCGGGGCGGCAAGTCGCTGACCGCCCGGGTCGCGGCGGAATCGCGCGTGCCGGTGATCAAGCACCTGGACGGCATCTGTCACGTCTACATCGACCGGGCCGCCGACGCCGCCAAGGCCCGCGCCATCGCCCTGAACGCCAAGATGCGGCGCACCGGCATCTGCGGCGCCATGGAGACGCTGCTGGTCCACCGCGACGTGGCGGGCAGCCAGTTGCCCCCCCTGATCGAGGATCTGATCGGCGCCGGCTGTGAGGTCCGGGGCGACGCCACCGTGCAGAATCTCGACGCGCGCGTCCTGCCGGCCGACGATTCCGATTGGGACACCGAATATCTGGACGCCATCCTGTCGATCAAGGTGGTGGAGGGCGTCGATGAGGCCATCGCGCATATCGAGCGCCATGGCAGCCACCACACCGACAGCATCGTGACCGAGGACTCAGGCACGGCTGAGCGCTTCCTGGCCCGCGTCGACAGCGGCATCGTGCTGTGGAACGCCTCCACCCAGTTCGCCGATGGCGGGGAGTTCGGCTTTGGGGCGGAGATCGGCATTTCCACCGGCAAGCTGCACGCCCGCGGCCCCGTGGGCGCCGAACAGCTGACCAGCTACAAGTACGTCGTGCGCGGCGACGGCCAGACGCGGCCCTAAGCGACCGCCCCTCCCATGCCCACCTCCCCCCATGGCCGCTATTGGATCAGGCCACGGCCGCTGACGGGTTCCTCCTGGGCCGGGCGGCGCGTCGGCATCCTGGGCGGATCCTTCAACCCAGCCCATGCCGGCCACCGCCACGTCAGCCAATGGATGCTGCGCCGCCTGAAGCTTGACCAGGTCTGGTGGCTGGTCAGCCCGCAGAACCCCCTGAAGCAGGCGCGCGGCATGGCCACGCTGGACGCCCGGCTGGATGCCGCCCGCGCCGCGGCCCGGGATCCCCGCATCCTGGTGACCGACATCGAGACGCAGTTGGGCACCCGCTACACCGTCGACACCCTGGCGGCCCTGCGCCGCCGCTATCCCCGCACCCGCTTCGTCTGGATCATGGGCGCGGACAATCTGCAGCAGATTCCGCGCTGGCGGGGATGGACCCAAATCCTCGGTCGCGTTCCGGTTGCCGTGTTTCCGCGCCGCCCCTATTCCTTAAAGGCGCTTGTCGGCAAGGCCGCGCGGCGGTATTCCCGCTACCGGGTTCCTCCGCGGGACGCGGGTGGGCTGCCGGCACGGTCGGCGCCGGCCTGGACCTTCCTGGACGGGCCGCTGCATCCCGCCTCCGCCACTGAAATCCGGCGGAAGGGGTGGTGGGGCGGCCGGTGACAGGGAAGACGGACTGTAAGGACTAATCCCGTAGGTGACGCCGCCCCAGGCGGCTTGCCCGCGGGGGCCATCGGACTATCATCAGGGTGCGGGCCGGCTTTCCGGTCCTGAGCGCCCTTTTTTGCTTAGAGGTAACGATCATTTCCACCATCGCCCATTTCCCGACGCCGACCGCTGGGCGGACGGCGCCCCAGCCGCTTCCGGACATGGCGGCCCCCGATTTCCCCGAACAGCTGCGCGACCTGATCGTCGCCAGCGTGGAGGATGACAAAGCCGAAGGCACCGTGGTGCTCGACCTCAAGGGCAAATCCAGCCTGGCCGACTACATCATCATCACCTCGGGCCGCTCCGCCCGCCAGGTGGACGCCATGGCCGGCCATCTGCTGTCCAAGCTGAAGGAAGTGGGCCTGATCGGCCTGGACGCCGAAGGCACGCCCCAGTGCGACTGGGTACTGATCGACGCCGGCGACGTGCTGGTCCATCTGTTCCGGCCCGAGGTCCGTGCCTTCTACAACCTGGAAAAGATGTGGGGCGTGGAACTGCCGCCCGACTTCGCTGGGTTCGGCGCGCCGGCCGGCGACTTCCTGTCGGTTTAAGTAAGAGCGGCGGCGGGACCGGGCCCATGCGCGTTTGCCTCGTGGCCGTCGGCCGCAGCCGCCCTGGCCCCGCCCGCGATCTGTTCGAGGAGTACAAGGGCCGCATCACCTGGCCCTTCACCCTGCGTGAGGTCGAGTGCCGCAAGCGAGTGGAGGGCGATGAGCTGAAGCGGCTGGAAGCCCAGCTGTTGCTGGAAGCCATCCCCCCCCGGCGCCACCCTGGTGGCGCTGGACGAACGCGGCAAGGCCCTGCCCAGCGAGGCCTTCGCCCGCCAGGTGGGCGCGTGGCGCGACGGCGGTGTCGCCGATCTGGCCTTCGTCATCGGCGGCGCCGACGGCCTGGCCGAGGAAGTGCGCCGCCGCGCCAGCCTGCTCATCGCCTTCGGCCCCATGACCTGGCCGCACATGATGGTGCGCGGCATGCTGGCCGAACAGCTCTACCGCGCCCAGCAGATCCTGGCGGGACACCCCTACCACCGGGTGTGAGGCCCCTCTTCGCGGTGCGTCCCCCTTGCGGTGCGTCAATGCGCGCCCGGTTTCCGCCTGCCATCCTCATCCCGGACACTCGCGTGTGGACGGGGATGGAGGGGACCCATGGCCGTGCTGATCGCCTACTACTCGCTGACCGGGACGACGCGGACCGTGGCCTTGGAGTTGGCCCGCCACCTGGATGCCGATGCCGAAGAAATCCGTTGTGACCGTTATGCCGTCACCTTCAGGGGCTGGTGGCGCGCGGCCGCCGACAGTTGGCGCGGCCGGTTCCCGGGAATCGCCCCGGCCGTCCACGATGTCCGGGATTACGACCTGGTGGTGCTGGCCGGCCCGATTTGGGCCTGGCACCCCTGCCCCCCGCTACGCGCCTATGTGCGGCGGGAGCGGGACGCCCTGCCGAACACCGCCCTGCTGCTGACCCATGGCGGGTCGGCCGGGCAGCCGTCGTTGGACGCGCTGCAGACGCAGTTGGGCCGCCCGCCCCGGGCGCGGCTCACCATCACCGCCGCCGAGATGAAAAGCGGCGTCTATGCCGAGGCCGTGGCCCATTTCGCCCAAACCATAGGCCGGGCGGCCCATCCCGATGCGGACCGGCCCCGCGCCGTTCATGCCGGAGCCTTGTCATGAGCGCCAAGACCCGGATCGTCGATCTGCTGGGGGAACGGGCGCTGGTGGTCCCGGCCCTGATCGCCACCGCGCTGACTGCCAATGAACAGGCGAAATACCTCCTGGCCCTGCTGCAGATGGCGGCGGCCCAGGCGGAAAACCCCCAGATCCCGGCCCCGACGCTGAAGGCGGAACGCGAGGCCTGCGGCATGGAGGACGCCGGCCTGGACCGCGCCATCGCCCTGACGGAAAACGATGGCGGCGGCCAGTATCATATCCCCGGCGCGGCCCGCATCGTGAAGCGGCTGGGCGAGCTGCTGACCACCATGGTCGCGCCCCTGGAAAAGGCGGAACAACCAAACGCCATCGAGTATGCCCAGCGCCTGGCCCGGCTGATCGACACCCTGCCGTCCGGCGAAGGCGACATGCTGGATGCGCCGTCGATCGCCGCGATGACGTCCGGCCAACCCAGGGCCGGTGACGGACTGCATGTGCTGGTGATGGATTTGCACCGGGACATCAACCGCTTGCAGGCCGCCATCGCCAACGAGGACGTGGCGGGCGCCAAGGCCTATGGCCTGGATGATGCCGATCGGGCCATCGTCGCGGCCTTCATGGCCGGCCTGAACCGGACGGCCGCCCTGAAGTTCGATCATCCGGGCCTGGACACGGTGGCGGCCCGCCATGGCGATACGCTGCTGATCCAGAACGACATCGGCACCACCGAGGCCCATGTCCTGGTGGTCAAAGTCACCGGCCACACGGTGGCCGTGACCTACACCGACGTCCACCTGTCCCGCCTGCGCTTCCTGCAGGCGTTGTGCGACGGCACCGACCTGGCCTGGCAGGAGGTGCGAACCCGCGAGGCGGCGGCGCTGGGGGACGACGACCTGTTCTACATGACGCTGGGCACCGCCACGGCGGCCGATGTCCCGGGCGTGTGCGCGCTGCTGCAGCGTCTGGCCTCGCGCATCGTCTTCCTGATCGACTGGAACAAGGCGCGCAAGCGCCTGGGCCTGCTGGTTCCCAACGATACCGCCGTGGATATCCTCACCTGGGCCGCCGCCTATGATTTCGGCCACCGCGCCTTCCTGGCCCTGGGGGGCGAGCGCCTGGTCTATGACGCCCTGGAACAGGCGGTGAAGACCCCGCTGCGCTACGGTGAACCCCTTCATGAGATGATCGGCAAGGACGTGGCGCGCGACTATCTGCGCTTCGTGCTGCAGACGACGTCCACCGGCCTGCTCCAGGGGCAATCCGCCGCCCTGATCCGCGACCGGGTGCGGGCGGAGCTGTTCACCCATTTCCGCACCGCCGATCAGCGGCTGCTGGGCATCTGTGCTGATCATGCCGCGGCGGTGGTGCGCTTGGCCTCGGGCCTGAAAGCGGCGCTGCGCGCGGCCGCCGGGGACAAGGCGGTGATGCTGGAACGGAACGCCATCCACGCGAAGTTATGGGAGAGCCAGGCGGACGAGGCGGTGAAGACCCTCCGAGCCACCGTGCGCCGCCTCACCGGAACGGAGGTGTTCCGCCAGGTGATCGAGCAAGCGGACGACGCCGCCGACCATCTGGAAGAGGCCGCCTTCCAGGCCCGGCTGCTGTTCGACGCCGTGCCGCCCGAAACTCTGCCGGAACCGCTGCTGGACCTGACCGACCTGGCCGTCGAGAGCGCCCAGGCCTATCGCCAGGCGGTGGATCTGGCCCCGCACGTCCAGCGCGGCAACGCCCAGGAGTCGGTGGAGCGCTTCCTTGAGGCGACCGACCGCATCGTCACGGCGGAGCATCAAACGGATGAGCGCCACCGCGCCGTGACCGCCCTGTTGATGGCGACGCCGGACGATTATCGCCGGACGCATCTGCTGAACGGTCTGTCGCAGAGTCTGGAACGGGCCACCGACGCCCTGCAGCGGGCGGGCCTGATCCTGCGCGATCACGTCCTGGCGGACGTGACCTTCGCTTAAGGCGAACCGGTGGAGAAGGAGGGTGCCTGTTGCCACCTTTGCGCTGCGTCAATGCGGCGGGTGAACGGTTAGGCTCGACTGACCTGCCCTCAACCGCCGCCAGGTACCGCCTTCATGGACTCCACAGCACTGCTCAGCCGCTTGGCCGTCGCCCTTGCCATTGGCTTGCTGGTGGGGCTGGAACGGGGATGGCATAGCCGTAGCGGCCAGGAATACCAGCGGGCCGCGGGTCTGCGCACCTTCGCCCTGTCCGGCCTGCTGGGTGGCGTGGCCGGCGCGCTGGCGGGCGCGGGGCAGCCGCAGTTCCTGGGACTGGTGTTCCTGGGCTACGCCGCCACCTTCACCGCCTTCCATTGGCTGGAGACCAAGACCGACACCGCCCCCAACCCGGAGCGCGACCTGGGCGTCACCTCGGTGGTGGCGGGCCTGGTCACCTTCCTGCTGGGGGGCCTGGCCGTGCTGGGGGATGTGCGCGCCGCCATCGCCGCCGGCGTGGCCATGACCGGCCTGCTGGCCCTGCGCGATCCCCTGCACCGCTGGGTGGCGGCGCTGAGCTGGCCGGAGGTGCGGGCCATGCTGACGCTGCTGGCCATGTCCTTCCTGCTGCTGCCCATCCTGCCAGACCGGCCGGTGGACCCATGGGGGGCGCTGAACCCCCATTCCATCTGGCTGCTGGCGGTGATGATCGCCGCCATCTCCTTCGGCGGCTACGTCGCCGTGCGGGCGCTGGGGGATCGTCTGGGAGTGCTGATGGCGGCGGTGGCCGGCGGCCTCGCCTCCTCCACCGCCACCACGCTGACCCTGGCGCGGCTGAGCCGGGCGCATCCGGCGTCGTGCCGCCTGCTGGGTGCCGGCATCCTGCTGGCGGGCACGGTGATGATGGCGCGCGTGGGCACGTTGGTGATGGTGCTGAACCCGGACCTTCTGCGCCCGCTGGGGCCCGCGCTGGCCTGTGCCACCCTGGGGCAGGTGCTGGGGGCCGCCGCCCTGATCGTGCGCAACCGCCAGCATCACATGCCGCACCTGGACATCGCCAACCCGCTGGAGGTGGGCATGGCCCTGAAACTGGCGGCCTTCATCGCCGCCGTGGCCCTGGCCACCCAACTGCTGAGCCGCACCCTGGGCGATACTGGTGTCCTGGTCCTGGCGGCATTGTCGGGCGTGGCCGACGTCGACGCCGTCACCCTGTCCATGGCCCATCTGGGTGGCCATGGCCTCAGCCTGACCATCGCGGCGCAAGGGGTGCTGGTCGTCACCGCCGTCAACACCGTGACCAAGGCCGTCATGGCCGGCTGGGTGGGCACGCCCCGCCTAGGCCTGATCGTCGGCGGCATCAGCGCCCTGGCCCTGGGCGCCGGTGCCCTGGCGATGGGGTGGGCTTGATGGCTGACGGATGGCGCTCGCATTGCGTGCATTCCCGCAGGCCTGTAATCTGACGGGCACGGCCGGTCCATGGCCGCACGCTTGCCTGGGGACCCGATGAAGAAAAAACTGATGGCGCTTGCCGTCCTCGCCGCCGGCATGTGCCCTCCGGCCTGGGGCCAGCAATCAACAGATGACGCCATCCGGGAGGCGAACCAAGCGGGCCACCCTGTTCGGTCCATCAGCCCGATTTTCAGCCAGTTGGTCCTGTTCACCATCCCGGCTGGGTTCAAGACCGTCACCGAGGCCACCAACCAAGGCGCACGCTACATTCGAGAAATGGTCCTGGACGGCGAAACCGTCGACCAATGGTCCCAGATGATCACCATCACCGGCGCCAAGGGCTTGGCCGCGTCACCCAACGTGACCCCGCAGGTGCTCGCCAACCTGATCGCCGGCGGCTTCAAGCGCGCCTGCCCCGACACCTTCGCCACACAGGAATTGGGGGCCTTGACCATCAGTGGCCAGCCGGCCTTCGTCGTCTGGGCCAGTTGCGGGACGGCACCGGCCACCCCCGGCGCGGCGCCCCACAGCGAGGCCGCCGTGATCTTTGGTATCAAGGGCACGGACGACTACTACACGATTCAGTGGGCGGAGCGGGAAGCGGCGTCAAGTCAGCCGCTGGCCTTCGACGGCACCAAGTGGACAGGCCGCGTCGCCAAACTGAACCCGGTGAAGCTGTGCCCCATCGTGCCGGGAGAACGGCCCCCGTATGTCAGTTGCGTGGAGGGAAAATAAGCGCCCGGTTGGCGCCAAGGAATGCCTGGCTTCATCCGGCAGCAATGGACCGTTGAAGAGCCGACTTTCCATGGTCGGCGGCGCCAACAGCGCCGCGTCCACCTCTCCATAGACGGGCCACCAACGCTTTGGAGCAACACCTATGAAGGCAAACTCAAGGACCAGTACAGTCGTCGCGCCATATCCCAAGCGAAGAAGCCAGGTGAGCCAGCGCGTCTGATGTTTTCCAGTTCCTGCCATGTAAGCCCCCACCCGAAAACCGTCTTAGCACCACCGCCCCGCTATTTGCTCCCCCATCACCGGGAGGCGAACAGCGTTCACGAACGTCCATGACGCCAGAGCCCGCCCGCCTAGACAAGGGCGGTGGCCGATGCCATGTTTTGCGGGACCGAGGTGCCCTTATGGGGACGAAAGCGATGACGGTACTGCCCTTTGACCATCTGACCGTCGCGGAGCGTCTAACGCTGATCGACGAGCTTTGGGAGAGCCTTGACCCGCAGGATATTCCCCTGACGGACGCGCAGAAGGCCGAAGTCGACCTGCGCTTGGCAACAGTTGATGAAGACATCAAGCACGGCATTCCGGCGGACGAATTGCTCGCCAAGCTGAAGCAACGTTACGCTTGACATTCACCATAATCTTCACGCCCAAGGCTTCCGAAGAAGTCGACATCACGTCGGACTGGTACCAGGAGGAGGCCCCTCGTGCCAGAGCCCGTTTCGTTGAGGAATTGACAGCGATATTGGAGCGACTGGCCTACGCCCCGCGCCAGTTCCCCATCGTCCACAAGGACGTTCGGCGGGCGGTATTTGATCGCTTTCCCTACTTTTTGGTTTTTCGCATCATGGATGCGGAAGTGCATGTCCTGGCCTGCTTGCACAGCCGTCGCAACCCCAGGCATTGGCGGCGGCGCAGTTGATCCCTACGCCTCCTCCTCGAACACCGGATAGGTCCCGAAGTCGCGGATGGGGCGCAGGACGACGTTGCTGACGACGCGGGCGACCCCCATCTCGGCGTCGTCGATCCAGCTGTCGGTCAGTTCCTGGTAGGCCTCCAGATCCCGGCAGACCAGCTTGGCGATGTAGTCGTAGGGGCCGCTGACCTCGAAGCACTCGATGACCTCCGGCGCCTCGCGCACCCGGCGTTCGAAGGCGCTGGTGCGCTGGCGTCCCTGCTTTTCCAGAGAGATCTGGGCCAAGACGAAGACGCAGGACTGGATGCGGCGCACATCCACCTGGGCCTGGTAGCGGACGATGATGCCCTCGCGCTCCAGCCGGCGCACCCGTTCCAGGCAGGGGCGGGCGGACAGGCCCACCCGTTCTGACAGGGCCTGGTTGGTGACGCGGCCGTCGGCCTGCAACTCCGTCAGGATCTTGATGTCGATGGCGTCGAGCTTGCGCGGCTTCAAGGCGGGGTCCGGTAGGGCGGAGGTGATGGCGCCAGCTTAAGCGCCATCACCTCCACGCCCAAGGGCTTTACTTGGAACTTCTATCCAGCTTGAGAATCAGACAGAAGGCGGAGCCGCCGGACAGGCCGAAGTCGCTGATCGGCGTCTCATGCACGGTATAGCCGCGTTCCGTCAGCATGCCGCGCAGCGCCGGGCTGGCGGTGGCCAGCACGATGTCGCGGCCGATATTCACGGCGTTGACGGCCAGGGTGCAGGCGTCGGGCTCCGGCGCCACGATCAGGTTCTGCGCCCCGAAACGCTCGCGGATGCGGGCGTTGCCCTCGGCCGAGAAGGCGCCGGGGTAGTACAGTACCTCACCCCCGTTCAGCGGGCAGAGGCAGGTGTCCATGTGATAGAAGCGCGGGTCGACCAGCTGCAAAGCCTCGACCTCGACACCGAACAGGTCGCGCACCACGGCGGCGGCGGCCTGGTCGGAGCGCTGGCCGTAGCCCAGCCAGAAGGTGCGACGCACGGGGTCCCAGACGCAGTCGCCCGCCCCTTCCAGCACCACGCCCTCGGGCATGTCATGCACCCCGGCCAGCAGGCCCCGTTCCTTCAGGGCGTCGAAGGTGCGGCGGAACACCGCCGTCTCCCCCTGGCGCTGGGGATGGCGGAAGGTGGCGACCAGGGCCTTGCCGTCCAGCACCACGGCGGCGTTGGCGGTGAACACCATGTCGGGCAGGCCGGCATGGGGCACGGCGAACTCCAGCTCCACGCCCAGGCCGCGCAGGGTGGCCGCCAGCCGTTCCCAGCCGCTGGTCGACCGGGCGCCGAGCACGCCCCCCTCCTCCTTCCACCGGTCGGGGCGCATCCAGGGATTGATGGCGTAGCTGACCTCGAAATGGTCGGGGGCGCACATCAGGATGCGGCCACCGGTGGGGCTGTCGGTGGCGACAGCGGCGGCCAATTGGGTGTCGGGCATGGATGGGGTTCCCCGGATGTTGTTATGGGATGTCAGGCGAACACCGCCAGGGTCTGGGCCAGGCGGTCCACCGCCCAGTCCAGATCCTCCGGCGCGATCATCAGCGGCGGCGCCAGGCGCACCACCGTGTCATGGGTTTCCTTGGACAGCACGCCGCGGCGCATCCACTCCTCCACCACCTGGCGGGCGGTGGCGCGGGCGGGGTCGATCTCCAGCCCCACCCACAGGCCCAGGCCGCGGACGTCGCGGATGAGGGGGCTGCGCAGGGCGTGCAGGCGGTCCATCAGGTGGGTGCCCAGCTCGGCGCTGCGCTGGACCAATCCCTCCTCCTCGATCACCGCCAAGGCTTCCAGGCCCACGGCGGCGGCCAGCGGGTTGCCGCCGAAGGTGGAGCCGTGGCTGCCGGGGTCGAAGACATCGATGACGTCCTGGCGGGCGACGAAGGCGGACACGGGCAGCACGCCGCCGCCCAGCGCCTTGCCCAGGCACAGGCCGTCGGGGCGGATGCCCTCATGCTGATGCGCGAACCAGCGGCCGGTGCGGCCCAGGCCGGACTGGATCTCGTCCAGGATCATCAGGATGCCGGCGCGGTCGCAGGCGGCACGCACACCCTTCAGATATCCGGCCGGCGGCAGGACGATGCCGGCCTCACCCTGGATGGGTTCCAGCAGCACAGCCGCCGTGTTGGGGCCGATGGCGGCGGTCAGGGCGTCCAAGTCGCCGAAGGGCACGATGCGAAAGCCGGGCGTGTAGGGGCCGAATCCCTCGCGGTAGGCCTCTTCGGAGGAGAAGCTGATGATGGTGGTGGTGCGGCCGTGGAAGTTGCCGGCGGCCACGATGATTTCCGCCCGGTTCGGCTCGACGCCCCGGTGGCGATAGGCCCAGCGGCGGGCGGCCTTCACCGCCGTCTCCACCGCCTCCGCCCCGCTGTTCATCGGGCAGGCGCCGTCCAGGCCGGTCAACGCGCACAGCCGTTCCAGGAAGGGGCCCAGCTTTTCGGTGTGGAAGGCGCGGGAGACGACGGCCACCTTGGCCGCCTGCTCGGTCAGCGCCTTCAGGATGCGGGGATGGCCGTGCCCGACATTGACGGCGGAATAGGCGCTCATCATGTCGAGATAGCGCCGGCCGGAATCGTCATGGACCCAGGCGCCCTGGGCGCGGGTGATCACCACGGGCAAAGGCTTGTAGGTGTGGGCGCACCAGCGGTCTTCCAGGGCGATGGCCCGGTTGCCCATTTCGCCGCTCACCTGCTGGTCCATGATCGCCCTCCGCCTCGTTGATCCCGATGGTGGCATGGCGGCGGCAGCCGAAACGGTCGAAGTTGAACGGTATGGCGACAGAACCGGTTGGCCCCGTCCGGTTCCGGCATACCGTTTCTGTTCCCGTGCCCTGCACATCAGGCATGGGGACAGGGACGACGGGTGAACCGTTGCCGACTTATAACGGTTTATCATGGGCGAAATTCGGATGCGCCGCTTGCCTTCGGGCGCGGAAGTCCCGATTTTCAGGGAGTTCGCATCTCCTCCCCCATCAGGATCAGGGAACAGACAGCCATGGCCGCCACCAACAATCTCCCCCCCCGCCCCGTGGTGCTGTGCATCCTGGACGGCTGGGGCTACCGGGAAGAGGTGGCCGACAACGCCGTGGCCCAGGGCGACACCCCCAACTTCAACCGCCTGTGGCAGGACGCCCCCCATGGCCTGCTGTCAGCCAGCGAGGAGGATGTGGGCCTGCCCGCCGGCCAGATGGGCAATTCCGAGGTCGGGCACATGAACCTGGGCGCCGGCCGCGTCGTGTTCCAAGACCTGCCCATGATCGACCGCGCCATCGCCCAGGGCGAGTTCGAGACCAATGAGGCGCTGACCGCGTTCAAGGCCGCGCTGAAGCAGTCCGGCGGCACCGCCCACATCCTGGGCCTGGCCTCACCCGGCGGCGTGCACAGCCACCAGGACCATATGGTGGCCCTGGCCAAGACCCTGGCCAAGGCCGGCATCCCCGTGGCCCTGCACGCCTTCACCGACGGCCGCGACGTGCCGCCGCAGAGCGCCCTGGAGCAGCTGGCCACCATCGAGGCCGGGCTGAAGGATGCCCCCGGCGCCCGCATCGCCACCGTGGACGGCCGCTACTACGCCATGGACCGCGACAAGCGCTGGGACCGGGTGGAGAAGGCCTACCGCGCCCTGGTGTCGGCCGAGGGTGAGACGGCCGCCAGCGCCGAGGCGGCGGTGACGCAGAGCTATGATACCGGCAAGCACGACGAGTTCATCCTGCCCACCGTCATCGGCGGCTACGCCGGCATGAAGGACGGCGACGGCGTGCTGATGGCCAATTTCCGCGCCGACCGCGCGCGGGAGATCCTGGCGGCCCTGGTCGATCCGGAGTTCACGGGGTTCGAGCGCGGCGCGCCCGTGAAGTTCGCCGCCCAACTGGGCATGGTGGAGTATTCCTCCGCCCTGGCCAAGTTCCTGCCGGCCATCTTCCCGCCCAAGGAAATCCGCCACACCCTGGGCGAGATCGTCTCCCAGAAGGGCTTGAAGCAGTTGCGCATCGCCGAGACGGAGAAGTATCCGCACGTCACCTTCTTCTTCAACGGCGGCGAGGAGAAGGTCTATGAGGGGGAGGAGCGCATCCTCATCCCGTCCCCCAAGGTGGCGACCTACGACTTGCAGCCGGAGATGTCGGCCGATGAGCTGACCGACAAGCTGGTGGACGCCGTGGACAGCGGCAAGTTCGACCTGGTGGTGGTCAACTACGCCAACCCGGACATGGTGGGCCATTCCGGCATCCTGGCCGCCGCCATCAAGGCGGTGGAGGCCGTGGACCGCAGCATCGGCCGGCTGGAGGCCGCGGTGAAGCGCCAGAGCGGCACCCTGCTGATCACCGCCGACCACGGCAATTGCGAGCTGATGAAGGATCCGGAGACGGGTGGCCCGCACACCGCCCACACGCTGGACCTGGTGCCAGCCATCCTGGTGAACGCGCCCGCCGACGTGGTGCGCCTGGACCGGGGCAAGCTGGCCGACGTGGCGCCGACGCTGCTGGAGCTGATGGGCCTGGCCCAGCCGGAGGAGATGACCGGCCGCTCCCTGCTGGTCCGTGACGCGGCGCGCGCGGCGGCCGAGTAAACGCAACCCTGGTGATCGCAACCCGAGTGAGCCTCCACAGGGCCCCTTTTGGTGTTTTGACCCTGGCGCTGGTCCTGCTGGCGCCGGGCTGGGCGGCGGCTGAGCACGCCCCGCCCACCGTGCTGACGCCGGTGGCGCAAGCAGGTCAACCGGGCGCGGCGGGCAAGCCCGACCCGCAACGCCAACTGGACAAGGTGGAACGGGACCTGAAGGCCGACCAGGCCCGCAAGGCCGAGCTGGATGCCAAGAACGACGCGCTGGAGCGGGAGCTGGCCGATCTTCGCGCCAAGTCCGTGGCGGTGGCGGAGGATCAGCGCCGCCAGGACGACGCCCTGCGCGTCATCGAGCAGTCCCTGGCCGGGCTGGCGGTGGACGAGAAGGACCAGATGGCCCGCATCGACTCCGACCGTGCCGCCCTGTCGGAGTTGCTGGGCGCTTTGCAACGCCTGTCGCGCCTGCCGCCGGAGGCCATGGTGGCCAGGCCGGAGGCGCCGGGAGAGATGGTGAAAAGCGCCCTGCTGCTGCGGGAAGCCATCCCCCAGCTGAAAAAGCGGGCGGACGCGCTGGCGGCCCAGCTGCGCGACCTGGCCACCCTGCGCCAGAAACTGGCGGACAAGCGGGCCCAGTCCCTGGCCGCCAAGAGCGACCTGGAGAAGCGGGAGGCGGAGCTGCGCGACCTGGTGTCGCGGCGCGAGACCTTGTCCCGGGCCAATGACGCCGAGTTGCAGGACGTGGCCGGCCATATGGCCGTGCTGACGGCCCAGGCCGGCGACCTGCGGGACCTGATGGAAAAGCTGGAGGCCGAGCGCAAGGCCGCCGCCGAGCGCGCCCGCCAGGCGGAGGCGCAGAAGCGCCAGCTGGCGGAGGACGCGCGGCAGAAAAAGGCGCAGGAGCGGCTGGCCGCCATGGGCCGCACGCCCAAGGACGTGCCGGGCGGCCCGGCGCTGGGGGGCATGACCTTACCGGTGGCGGGTCCCGTGGCCCAGCGCTATGGTGAGCAGGACACCGTGGGCACCACCAGCCGCGGCATCCGCATCAGCGCCCGCGCCGGATCGCCGGTGGTGGCGCCGTATGAGGGATCGGTGGTGTTCGCCGGCCCCTTCAAGGGGTACGGGCTCATCTTGATCGTCGAGCACCCCAATGGGTATCATAGCCTCATCGCGGGATTGGGTCGGATCGATACGCGGGTGGGACAACGTGTGTTGACCGGCGAGCCCATGGGCGCCATGGCCAGCGACGGAACCCCCACATTGTATTTCGAGCTGCGACGGGGCGGTCAGCCGATCAATCCCCTGCGCGGCTTCGCGGGCACCGAGGGTAAAGGACAAGGGTGAGATGAAGAAACTGCTGACCTCCGTGGCCGTGGTGGCCCTGGTCTACCTGGCAAGCCCCCTGTCCCGGCCGCTGGACGCCAAGCCGCCGATCAAGGCGGAAACCTACAAGCAGTTGGAACTGTTCACCGAAGCGTTTGAGCGGGTGAAGTCCGACTACGTGGAGGAGGTGCCGGACGACCAGTTGGTCGAGGCCGCGATCAACGGCATGCTGGCCTCGCTGGACCCGCACTCGAACTTCATGAACAAGAAGAATTGGGAGGACATGCAGGTCCAGACCAAGGGCGAGTTCGGCGGCCTGGGCCTGGAGGTCACGGAAGAGAACGGCGTGGTCAAGGTGATCTCGCCCATCGACGACACGCCGGCAAGCCGGGCTGGCGTTCAGCCGGGCGACTACATCACCCACCTGAACGACGAGGCCATCGTCGGCCTGGGCCTGAACGAGGCGGTGGAGAAGATGCGCGGCGCCCCCGGCAGCGACATCAAGGTGACCATCCACCGCAACAACGTGCCGCAGCCCATCAACCTGACCCTGACCCGCGCCGTCATCAAGGTGCAGTCGGTGCGTTGGCGGGTCGAGGGCAATGTCGGCTACATCCGCCTGTCGGGCTTCACCGAGCAGACCCAGGTGGGCCTGGACAAGGCCTTGGCCGGCATCCAGAAGGAACTGGGCGACAAGGTCATCGGCTATGTCCTGGACCTGCGCAACAACCCCGGCGGTCTGCTGGACCAGGCCATCTCGGTCAGCGACACCTTCCTGGAGCGGGGCGAGATCGTCTCCACCCGCGGTCGCCGCCCCGACCAGGGCGAGCGCTATAACGCCAAGGCGGGCGACGCCATCCATGGCCTGCCGCTGGTGGTGCTGATCAACAGCGGTTCGGCCTCCGCGTCCGAAATCGTGGCCGGCGCCCTGCAGGACCACAAGCGCGCCATCCTCATGGGCACGCAGAGCTTCGGCAAGGGGTCGGTCCAGACCATCATGCCCATGCCCGGCGGCAACGCCATGAAACTGACCACCGCGCGTTACTACACCCCTTCCGGCCGCTCCATCCAACAGCTGGGCATCACCCCGGACATCGAGGTGCAGCAGGCCAAGGTGGAAGAGGTGGGCACGCCCGCCGGCATCATCCGCCGGCGCGAGGCCGACCTGCCGCATGCCCTGCGCAACACCGATCCCAACGCCAAGCCGCCGGCCAAGCCCGACGACAAGGGCGATGCCAAGGACAAGACCTCGGACGGCAAGACGCCCGATGCCAAGGGGGCCGACGCCAAGGGTGCCGACAAGGCCAAGGCCGACACCAAGAGCCCAGACCCGAAGGCTGGCGGGAAGGGCCAGGACACGCCCGGCACGCAAGCGCCGCCGGCCGCCACCGGTGAGGCCACGCCCCAGGACTATCAGCTGACGCGGGCGCTGGACCTGCTGCGGGGGCTGTCGCTGTTGCAACAGTCCAAGGCCACCAACTGATGCCCAGAGACTGAGGGGATCCCTTGGCAGCCCTTCCCACCCGCCTGAAGGCCCTTGCCGCGCGCAAGGATAAGCCGGCGAAGGCGGCAAAGAAAAAAACACGGCTGAAGGGCGGCGATGACGACGCCTTCGAGGCGCTGCTGGCCGGCGCGGACGAGGACGCGTCCGCCGACGTGCTGGCGGCACGCCTGGGCGTGCCCAAGCGCGCCGGCCGCGCGGCCGCGGCCAGCCCCATCGGCTCCAGCGACGACGACGGCGACAAGCCCCGCCGCCGGCCGGGCCTGTTCGCCGTGGCGGTGGCCGTGGTGGTGCTGGGCGTGGCCGGCACGGTGGCCTGGCTGGCCGCGACCGCCGATGAGACCGCCGCCGCCCGGCGCAAGGCGGCCACCCTGGCGGAAATTCCCGTGACCCTGCCCCAGGGCGGCGCCCGTCCGGTGGACGCCCCACCGGCAACGGGTGACGGCGCGCCGGCCAAGGCGCCGGACGCCCCGCGTGAGGCCGACCCGGTGGACCTCGCCGTCAAGCTGGCGCCCAGCCGCAATGACGCCTTGCTGGAAAAGACCCGCGCCGGCTATCTGCCGCGCATGCCGGCCAAGGGCCCCGCCCCCTGGCAGGCCTATAGCCGCCCCTTCCCCCAGGACGACAAGCGGCCGCGCATCGCCCTGGTGATGGCCGACCTGGGCTGGTCGCCCAGCGCCCTGGAAAAGGTGCTGGCCCGCATGCCCGCCGCCGTCACCCTGGCCTTCGCCGCCGGCGCCCCCAACCTGCAGGCCGCCGTCGACCAGGCCCGCGCCGACGGGCATGAGGTATTGCTGCAGGTGCCGATGGAGCCGCAGGGCTTCCCCCAGAACGACCCCGGCCCCGGCACCCTGCTGACCAGCCTGTCGGACGACAAGAACCAGGAGCGGCTGGAAACCGCCATGGCCAGCGCCACCGGCTATGTCGGCCTGACCAACCTGACGGGCACCAAGTTCCTGGCCGCCCATGACAGCCTGCAATCCGTGCTGCGCCAGGTGCAGCGCCGGGGCCTGATCTATGTCGACAGCTGGCCCACCGTCGCCAGCCAGGCCACCCGCATCGCCACCCAGCTGGGCCTGCCCCGCGCCCTGTCGGACGCGCAGGTCGACCGGGCGCCCAGTGACGCCGGCGTGGCGGCGCAGCTGGCGGAACTGGAGCGCCTGGCCACGACCAACGGCGTCGCCGTGGGCTTCGCCCAGCCCTATCCCGTGACGCTGGAAGCCATCGCCCGGTGGGCCGTGGGCCTGCGCGATCGCGGCATCGTGCTGGCGCCGGTCACGGCGGTGGTGAACCGGCAGGCGGATCGGTGAGGACCGGGGCGTGAAGAAAGGGGCGCCACCACCCTACGAAGCCTTGAATGCTGCCGTTTTCGGCATATCGACCTTAGTCCTCTGGGGGTTCACCGCCATTGTCGTGGTAGGCCTGAGCGAGCAATGGCAACGCCACCTCGTTGGTGATGGCGTCTATTTCTGCGTGTCACCACCTCTTATCGCCAAATTTTTGCTGCTCATCTCCGTGATGAGCTCCCTGGCGGCTTCCGTCTTGGTCGCCTACTTCCTGTTCCCCTTCCTGCATGGCGACCGGCTGGCTGTACTGCGTCACCGGTTCACCATACGGCTGCTAGGGGCACTGCTCATTGCGTCGGCCCTTTCCACTTTCATGATGGGGTCAGCCACATGCTTAGTTGATGGCGGCTTCCTGTACCGCCGGAGCTTTCTCACACCACAACGGAAATACGCGGTCACGCAGATCACGCACCTCACCCCGGTTTGCGCCACCGCCAGTGGGACGGCATATTTGACCCTGGAAGCGGTGGACGGCGAAACGCTCACCTTGCAGCCCCAACCACTGAGCGGCCTCCCGAGCCATCCATTGCTGAAAGACGCGCGCCTCAGCGGACTAAACTCCGTCCCCGTCGATTGGTCGCGCGTGGCACCTGATTGTCCGGACTGGGCACTTTGGGACTATTTCCCGACGGACGCGCTCACCAAACCGGTGCGCGGCCTCCGTATTCCGCAACAAACCGAGCCATCTACCTCCTTGAGCCAATAGGCGTTTCTATCTGTCATCGGCATCCTGTCCCAGCCCCGACCGGCCATGACGGAGAAAACGATGACCGCCAAGCGCATCCTGATGATCGTCGGCGATTTCGCCGAGGACTATGAGACCATGGTGCCCTTCCAAGCCTTGTCCATGGTGGGCTACCAGGTCGACGCCGTGTCGCCCGGCAAGCGGCCCGGCGACAAGGTCGCGACCGCCATCCACGACTTCGAGGGTCACCAGACCTACACCGAGAAGCGCGGCCACGACTTCACCCTGAACGCCGATTTCGAGGGCGTGAAGGCCGACGACTATGTCGCGCTGGTCATCCCCGGCGGCCGCGCGCCGGAGTTCCTGCGGCTGGACGCCCGGGTGCTGGCGCTGGTGCGCGCCTTCGCGGCGCAGGACAAGGCCATCGCCGCTGTCTGCCACGGCCCGCAGATCCTGGCCGCCGCCGGGGTGCTGTCGGGCCGCAAGGTCTCGGCCTACCCCGCCTGCCGGCCGGAGGTGACGCTGGTGGGGGCTGAGTACGCCGACATCCCGGTGGATGGCGCCGTCACCGATGGCAAGCTGGTGACCGCCCCCGCCTGGCCCGCCCACCCCGCCTGGCTGGCGCAGTTGCTGACGGTGCTGGGTGCTGAAATCAGGATTTGAGCAAAGCGAAGCCCCCGCGCGGCAATCAGCGGCGCGGGGGCTCACCTGGAACGGAACGGGGAAGGCCTTACAGCTTCACCAGCGCCTTGCCCAGGTTCTTGCCCTGCAGCATGCCCAGGAAGGCGGGCACGGCGTTTTCCAGGCCCTCGGTCACGTCCTCGCGGTACCGCACCCGGCCTTCCTTCACCAGGGCGCCCACCTCTTGCAGGAAGGCGTCGTTGCGATGCCAGTGGTCGGAGACGATGAAGCCCTGCACGTGCAGGCGGCGGGTCAGGATGGCCGACAGCAGGGCCGGCACCCGGTCCGGTCCGGCCGGCGGCGCGGTGTCGTTGATGTTGCCGATGCGGCCGCACAGGGGCACGCGGGCGAAGGTGTTCAGCAGGTCGAACACCGCGTCGGTGACCCGGCCGCCGACATTGTCGAAATAGACATCGACGCCGTGGTCGCAAGCGGCGGCCAATTTCTCCTTGAAATCCGCGGCCTTGTAATCGACGCAGGCGTCGAAGCCCAGCTCATCCACCACGAAGGCGCACTTCTCCGCCCCGCCGGCGATACCCACCGCCCGGGCGCCCTTCAGCTTGGCCAACTGGCCGACGACGGAGCCCACGGCACCGGCGGCGGCCGAGACCACCACCGTCTCACCGGCCTTGGGCTGGCCGATGTCATTGAGGCCGACATAGGCCGTCAGGCCCGGCATGCCCAGCACGCCCAGGGCCGTCGTCAGGGGCAGGCCGTCGGTCTCCAGCTTGTGGACCGACTTGGGGCCGGCGACGGCATATTCCTGCCAGCCGGAATTGGACAGAACCAGATCGCCGGCCTGGAAACCGGGAACGTTGCTTTCCACCACCTCGGCGATGGTGCCACCGACCATCAGGCCACCCACCTCGATGGGCGGGGTGTAGGATTTGGCGGCGCTCATGCGGGCGCGCATGTAGGGGTCGAGAGACAGCCACCGCGTCTTCAACAGCATCTGGCCGGGCCCCGCCACGGGAATGGACGATTGCTCCATCCCGAAGTTCTGTTCCGTCGGGAGCCCCTCGGGGCGCGAGGCCAGAACAATCCTGCGGTTCAGCGGCATGTCTTTCCTCATTCCTTCAGAAGGGGCATCACCCTCTGCCGGGCGGCCCCGTTATCGATTCGTGCTCGGAGGTCTGGTCCGGGGCGCAAACCTTAGCCCAGGGCCCAGCGCGCCGTGAAATGCCGTTGGCGCAACCCCCGACCCCACAACCGGACGCGCGGCGTCGCAATCCGCGGCTGTCCTCGCGGGGGCCAAGACGGGATGGGCAGGGCCACGGACGCACAAAAAAGCCCGGCCGCGTCGGGGCGGACCGGGGCTTCTTCATGCCTGCGGAAACACATCCAAGCGGATGAGGATCAGTCCGGCTTGCGGGTCAGGGTGGTGAGGGAGACCAGCTGCTGCTGCAGTTCGTCCAGCCGCTTTTGCAGCTCATCGAACTGGCCACCGCCGGAGGCCGCCGGCCTGGTCTTGGGCGCCTCGCCCGCGTCCGCCTTGGCGGCGTCGGCCCCAGCCAGGGGCGAGAACATCCGCATGGCCCGTTCGAACATGGCCATGTTCTGCTTGCCCACTTCCTCCAGGGAGCCGAACGGGAAAATCCCGCCCAGGGTCCCCTGGAAGTAATCCCGCATCTTCTCGTGATTACGGGTGAACGACTGCATGCTGTATTCCAGGTACTTCGGCACCATCCACTGCATGTTGTCGCCATAGAGGCTGATCAACTGCCGCAGGAAACCGATGGGCAGAAGATTCTGCCCGCCCTTGGACTCTTCTTCCACGATGATCTGGGTCAGCACCGACCGCGTGATATCGTCACCCGTCTTGGCGTCGTAGACGACGAAGTCGGTCCCGTCCTTCACCATCTGGCACAGATGGTCGAGGGTCACGTACGAGCTGGTCGCGGTGTTGTAAAGACGCCGATTGGCGTACTTCTTGATCGTGATCGGCGCGGGCTTGGTATCTTCTTTGTCGACCATAGGCGGCGATTCCCGGCGATGTTTATCACCCATGAGGAGGGTGCACCGCACATAGCTAATCCATGCAGTGCGGAACGCGCAAGCATCCTGCCAAGGACCAATGCCGGTAATGTGATCCGTCACCGCTTTGCCACCCCGTAGCAGGGGGTGTAGATTGGCCGCCATGCCCCGCAAATCCAACGCGCCACCGCCTGATTCCGACAGCCCCGCCGACGCGGCCGCCCCGCCACCCGGCGATCCGCCCAGCCTGGACACGTTGGCCCGCCGCTATCTGGATCTCTGGCAGGACCAATGGGCCGCGGTGGCCGCCGACCCCGATATGACCGGCGCCTTCGCCCGCCTGGTCCGCGCGCTGGGCCAAACCGCCTGGCCATCCGGCAACCCGTTCGCCGCCGGAACGGGTGGCACCACCGCGAGCGGCGTGAATCCTGGGGTCGCGGCCTGGATGGGCGCCCCCTTCTTCTCGCCCGCCACCTTCCCCTGGGGGCCCTATGCCAACACGCAAACCAGCACCGGAGGCGGCGCCCCGGCAACCGGACCCGGCGCCGACACCGCCCCGGAAACGCCGCCAGGGTCCCCGGCCGCTGGCGACCCACCTGACGGCGGCGATGGCCGTCTTGCTGAACTCGCGGGCCGGATTGCCGCTCTTGAACGGCAGCTCGCCGATCTGGCGCAAGGAATTGGAACCCAGGCGCAGCCAACTGCACGCCGACCTCGCGGGCGTCGACCCGGAAGCCCTGGCCGCGGCGGTGGATCGTGAAACCCGGCGCCGACTCGACACGCTGCTGACCGGCCTGGAACGCTACCGCCACAGTCCCTACCAGCGCGACGTCACCGACCCGCCGCCGCTATGGACCGAGGGCGGCAGCCGCCTGCTGGATTATGGCTTGCCGGGCGCGAAAGGCCCGGTGCTGCTATTCGTGCCCTCACTGGTCAATCGCGGCTATGTGCTGGACCTGTCGGCGCGCAAGAGCCTGGTGCGCTGGCTGGCGACGAAGGGGTTCCGGCCCTTCCTGCTGGATTGGGGCACGGTGGGGGCGGTGGAACGCGGCTATGGCCTGACCGACTACGTCGCCGGGCGCCTGGCCCGCGCGGTGGACGCGGTGCATGCCCTTAGCGGCCATGCCCCCGCCCTGGTGGGCTATTGCATGGGCGGCACGCTGGCCGCCGCCGCCGCCGTGCTGCGGCCCGAGGCGCTCTCCGCCCTGGTGCTGCTGGCCGCACCCTGGGATTTCCATGTGGACGACCCGGCCGCCGCCCTGCGCACCGCCGCCGTCCTGCCCCTGATGGAACCGGCGCTGACCTGGCTGGGTGAGCTGCCGGTGGACATGATCCAGTTCCTGTTCGCCGGCCTGGACCCGCTGCTGGCCTTGCGCAAGTTCAGCCGCTATGCCGGCCTGGACCCGCAGAGCCAGGACGCGCAGGACTTCGTGGCGCTGGAGGACTGGCTGAACGACGGCGTGCCCCTGGCCGCCGGCGTGGCGCGCGAATGCCTGGGTGGATGGTACGGCCGCAACGACCCCGCCGCCGGGACCTGGCGGGTGGATGGCCGGATCATGGCCCCCGCCACCCTGCGCCTGCCCGCCCTGGCCATCATCCCGGCCCGCGACCGCATCGTGCCGCCCGGTGCCGCCCGCGCCCTGATCGACGCCATCCCCGGGGGCGACCGGCTGGAACCGCGCCTTGGCCATATCGGCATGGTGGTCAGCGCCGGCGCCCCGCAGGAGGTGTGGACGCCCCTGGCCGACTGGCTGACGGCCCGCCTGGCCTAAGCGTCCTTACGGTGGTCGTAACGATAGGGTCCGCCCTTCTCCACGGCCGCGCGATAGGCGGGGCGGGCCTGGATGCGGGTCAGGAACCCGGCCAGGTGGGGGAAGCTCTGGCGGGCCTCCGGCGCCATCAGCGCCGCTTCCACCGGAAAGCTCATCTGGATGTCGGCGGCGGTGAAGGTGTCGCCCAGGAACCAGGGGGCCTTGGCCAGTTCCGCGTCCATGTAGCCGAAATGATTGGCCGTCTCGCTGGCGATCCGGGGCTTCAGGGGCGCTGCGGCGTCGCCCAGCCGGCTGGTGTAGAGCCCCAGCAGCAGGGGCAGCATGGCGGAGCCCTCGGCATAGTGCAGCCAATGCAGATAGCGCGCCTCCGCCACCCGGTCGCCCGCCGGCGGGGCCAGCCGGCCCTGCCCGTAGGTCCGCACCAGATACTCGATGATGGCGCCCGATTCCGCCAGCACCAGCCCGCCATCCTCGACCACTGGCGACTTGCCCAGGGGATGGATGGCCCGCAGCGTCGGCGGCGCCAGCTGGGTGGCGGGGTCGCGCTCATAGCGCAGGACCTGGTAGGGCAGCTCCAACTCCTCCAGCGCCCACAGCACGCGCTGGGAACGGGAGTTGTTCAGGTGATGGACGATGATCATGGGGGCGCCCTCCGGCTTTTCTCGAATTTTGGCCTAGACTTCAGTACGGCGATGTCAGAGCGCCAGATCAGTGGCCAGCCTCACCGCCAGGGCCTCCGCCTCCCCGGCGCCGTAGGCCCGCTCATGCCCCGAGCCCCAGATGGGCCCGGGCCAGGCGGCGTCGCCCTGGGTGCGGGCCACGATGTGGACATGCAGTTGCGGCACCAGGTTGCCGATGGCGGCCACGTTCAGCTTGTGGGGCGCGAACGCCGCCTCCAGAACGCGGGACGCCTGGCTGATCTCCACCATCAGCTGTGCCTGGTCGGCCGCCTCCAGCCGGTGGATCTCGACCGCGCCGGCACGACGCGGCACCAGGATCAGCCAGGGCCAGCAGGCGTTCCTCGACAGCAGGGCCCGGCAGAGCGGCAGGTCGCCCACGACGACGGTGTCGGCGGCCAGGCGCGGGTGCAGCACGAATTCAGCGGCACTTGTCATCTTGGGGAAATCCGTCCTATGGCAATGCGTTGGCTCGGGGGACGCCGGTGTCCGCAATACCGCTGGACGCCGCCGTTGGGATGGCTATGTACTACTGCCCGGTACCGCCCGTCCAAGCGGATCGATCCGATCGGTCCCTGGGTTCGAGCGGGGGGGGGGGCCGAGCGGGGGCCTGGGCGGGGGGCCCAAGGCGGCAGCCGTTGGGGGAAGCGGCGCCACCGCCTCCATAAAATTGCCCCATAGTCATGGCACTGGGTTCTTGCCGGTGGCGTGATTCGTTTGGTTCAAGGGGGTTTCCCCGGGGCGGGGAACATCCTTGGTTGGTTGTTCGTTCCGGTTCGCTTTTCGTCTTCACCGTTACCGTTATCCCATCCAGGGGCAGGGGCCGTTCACGATGCGTAAGATTTTGAGGATGCAGAAATCCGCCGTGGCGGTCCTGCTTCTTCTGGTGCTGGGCAACATCGGCGCCTGGGCGATCGTCAATCGCCCGGCCAGCGAACGCCCCTGGGCCGGCACCATCGCCGGGGTGGCCTTCGCGCCCTTCCAGGCCAACCAGAGCCCGCAGAACGGCGATTCCCCCTCGGCCGACGACATCCGCCGCGACCTGGACGTGGTGGCGCCGCATGTGCAGTCCATCCGGACGTACCAGGTGGGCAACGGCATTGACCAAGTGGCCCCCATCGCCCTGGAGCGCTATCCCAACCTGACCGTCACCCAGGGCGCCTATCTGTCGAAGGACATGGCCGCCAATGAAACGGAACTGGCGGGCCTGGTGCGCGTCGCCCGCGCCAACGCCAACGTGAAGCGGGTCATGGTCGGCAACGAGGTGCTGTTCCGCGACGATTTCAGCGTCACCCAGCTGATCGACTACATCCAGCGGGTGAAGCGCCAGGTGAACGTGCCGGTGTCGACGGCCGAGCCGTCCTACGTCTGGATCGACCATCCGGAACTGGCGGACGCCTGCGACTTCATCACCATCCACCTGCTGCCCTACTGGAACAAGGTGTCGGTGGACCGCGCGGTGGAGGACGCCATGGCGGCCTACCGCCAGGTGCAGGAGCGCTTCCCCAACAAGCACATCCTGATCGGCGAGACCGGCTGGCCGTCCGACGGCGCCTATCGCGGCGCGGCCGAGGCCGGCCTGGTGAACGAGGCCAAGTACATCCGCAGCTTCCTGAACATCGCGGGCCAGCAGCGCCTGGACTTCTACATCATGGAAGCCTTCGACCAGCCGTGGAAGCGGTCGCTGGGCGGCACGGCGGAAACCAGCTGGGGCATCTGGGACGCCCACCGCGACCAGAAGTTCCCCATGGTGGGCGGCATCCTGGAGGTGCCGTCGTGGCGGGTGCTGTGCGCCATCGCCACCGGCCTGGCCTTCCTCCCCATGTTCTTCTTCGTGCTGAGCCGCGACGACCTGAAATGGCGCGGCCAACTGTTCTACGGCTTCCTGATCCAGACCGTGGCCTCGGTCCTGGTGTGGACGGGCACGCAGGCCCTGACCGTGGGCATGGGCACCCTGTCCTTCACCGCCTTCATGGTGCTGATCTTCGCCCAGTTGATCCTGTTCGCCGTCATGCTGATCGACGGGCTGGAACTGACCGAAGTGGTGTGGACCCAGCGCTGGAAGCGGCGCTACACCCCGGTGCGCGAGCCGCTGGGCGACTACACCCCCAAGGTCTCCATCCACGTGCCTTGCTACAACGAACCGGCGCACATGGTGATCGAGACGCTGGATGCGCTGGCGGCCATGGACTACCCCAATTTCGAAGTCCTGGTGATCGACAACAACACCAAGGATGAGGCGGTGTGGCGCCCGCTGGAGGAATACTGCGCCAAGCTGGGGCCGCGGTTCCGCTTTTTCCACCTGCCGCGCTGGCCCGGCTTCAAGGGCGGCGCCCTGAATTTCGGCCTGTGCGTCACCGCCCCGGATGTGGAGGTGGTGGGCGTCATCGACAGCGACTACCAGGTCACGCCGGACTGGCTGTCGGCCACCATTCCCTATTTCAAGCGACCCGAAGTCGGCTTCGTCCAGTCGCCGCAGGACTACCGCGACTGGTCGGACGACGCCTTCAAGTCGATGATCAACTGGGAATACCAGGGCTTTTTCCACATCGGCATGATCCAGCGGAACGAACGCAACGCCATCATCCAGCACGGCACCATGACCCTGGTGCGCAAGAGCGCGCTGGATGGCGTGGGCCGCTGGGCCGAATGGTGCATCTGCGAGGATTCGGAGCTGGGCCTGCGCCTGTTCGAGGAGAAGCTGGAGGCGGTCTACATGCCTGACAGCTTCGGCCAGGGCCTGGTCCCGGACAGCTTCGCCGGCTACAAGACCCAGCGCTTCCGCTGGGCCTATGGCGCCGTGCAGATCCTGAAGCGCCACTGGCGGGAGATGATGCCGGGCGGCACCAAGCTGACCGCCGGCCAGAAATACCACTTCGTCACCGGCTGGCTGCCCTGGTTCGCCGATGCCGCCCACATGGGCTTCGTCATCGGCGGCATCATCTGGTCGCTGGGCCTGCTGCTGCTGCCGCAGTGGATCGAGTTCCCGCCCACCGTCTTCATCCTGCCCACCCTCAGCGTCTTCTTCTTCAAGGTGCTGTGCGGCCTGTGGCTGTATGGCGAGCGGGTGAGGTGCCGCTTCATCGACAAGCTGGGCGCCGCCGTCGCCGGCATGGCGCTGACCCACACCGTGGGCCGCGCCGTGTGGGTGGGTCTGTTCACCAGCGGCCGCCCCTTCGTGCGCACGCCGAAGTGCGAGGACCAGCCCGCCCTGATCCAGGGCTTCCTGCACGCGCGGGAGGAGGTGGGGCTGATGCTGGGCCTGTGGCTGGCGGCCGGCGCCATCGCCCTGCTGAAGGGCGGCGACAACCGCGACGCCTATGTCTGGGCGACCATGCTGGTGGTCCAGTCCTTCCCCTACATCGCGGCCCTGTTCATCAGCACCCTGAACGCCCTGCCCAAGAGCGGCGGGACGGAAGCGTCGACCGCTCCGGCGGAATGAGCGGTCCCGCTTTGGGCCTATGACCGGCCCCCCTGGGGCCAGACCCGGCTTGGCGAGGGAAATGGCGGACCCGCCGGATGCGGGTCCGCTGTTTTCACTGGACCAGGGTCACGGCTTTTGCACCATCAACTCGCATAAACTGGCCACGGATGGGTCCACATTGTCGACGTACAGCACGCTCGGCCAAAGCTTCTTATTTTTCTCCATGATACGGCCCACCGCTTCCCCCAGATGGCCGTTGGCTTCACGTGCCAGATCCAAAATGCTTTGAGGCAGATGGGTGGCACTGAGCGCCGCCTGCCCATCACTCTGCGTCAATGTCCAGGATAAGACATACATGTCGCCACCGTGATTGGCCGGGTCGTCCATCTTGGCGAACTGGTCGGCCTCCATTTTCCAATATTCATTGGTGCTTGAGTACTCATCATATACACACAGGTCGACATTAGGGGATATGAAGTCGGGATCATATTTGTCATATGGGTAGTCATGATATCGGAATATTCCGGTTTCCGGACTGCGAATGTCTGAAGGTAATCCATCTATTACTACCAATATTTTTGCTTTGTCCTTATTTCCGCAAGCCATGATCTCATCATATCTAAATGTGCCAATCCTCCTATCGCTTCTATTAGTCACCAACAGATCTCCAAGATTATTTCTCAGGAAATCTGCAAATTTTCTTTTATCTGCCGGGTCCCAACCAAATCCTGTTACCGTTGAAGGAGAATTATTATGGCGCTTTGCCTTGGCATAGTGTGAGAACTTCAATATAATCAGCTCGTTCCTGTGATTCTTATCATTGGAAAATTTTTGTATATCGTGAATTATACTATTCATGTCCTGGCCGAAACACCCTTGAATGCCGACGACCGGCACCTCTGAGAAATGGCCCGTCAGATATACGGCCGAAGACTCCGCCCCCTTACCTGGCTCCACAGAAACGATAGGCCGAAGATCGAAATAGCGACATCCAGCGCTCAATTGTCCGGCCATGCCCAAGACCTGCGTTCTCGTATTTACCGCATTCGTCGTCGATGTACAGTCAATGCTATCTGACATGCCAGCATCATGCGCGCCAGGAATTACAATTTCTTTTAATGTTTTATTATGAATGTAATTATAGTTTTTTGTCATCCAGCCATCTTCTGGAGCAATCTGAGTTGTTTTGTACACACTGAAATAAGTATAATAGTTTCTGAAATTATTTGATTGAGTCTCTTCTTTCGCCAGCTTCCCATTTTCCTGAACAATTTGGGTGAAAAATTTCTTATTACTATCCGCCGTCTGTGCCATTAAATAGGTCACCCCATCAATGGTCACAGCGGTCGCAGTTTGATAATGGTCGCCAAATCGGCCATTATCGGATTCATTCCGCACCAACGATCCATCGCTCAGCATTTCCTGCAAGAACCAATAGTTTTTACTGGCGGTTTGCCCCCAGACAAAAACGCGGCCACTGGCAAGCTTCACGGGAATGACCGGGTTATAGATGCTACTCCATGTGCTCGAGTAACTTTCATCCGCAGCAAGAGAGCCGTCGGATTTCACCGGTTGCGTAAAGAATCTCTTTGTGGTCGAGGAAAAACCGCACAAATACACCCGGCCATCAGCGAAAATAACTGAAAATACAGAAGAGTACTGAGCTTTCCATCTTCCCTTTTGTATAGCACCTGGCAAAATCCTTCCATCTTCATCTAATTTACGAATTTCATAATCGTTGTCTCTTCCGTGAAATAAGATAAAGTTATGACCCGATACTTGATATTGCGCGCAGACGTACCATGCGTGCGCTGTTTTTTCACGATAAACTTCCTGACCGGGAACACCATTAGCTAAAATTTTCTGGATGAAAACGGTGCCGTGAAGGCCGCCAACACCACAGACATATTGAGTTCCATTTATAGAAAAACTGTCAAATCCAACCCAATCATTGCTCCACTGACCAACCCATAGCTCGTCTGGCCCCAGTTTCGTTTTATTGTCCATCGCCTGCGTGAAAGCGCGGGGCGCGGCCCTGCTGTAACCGAACAAAACATGATCAGGGAATGACATGGGAGCCTCCTCGATTGAGCGGTACAATCGTGCATCTGTCGGCACGTGTCGCAAAAATAGTTTATTTTGCATAATAATCAATTTAAATTTGTATGGTTCTTTTTCTATAAGCTTTTTCGCGTATTTCTATGTTGTCAAGACAACCATCTTTCCCGGCCGAGGGGCCTTGCGCGCGAGGCATGAAGCGGGCCTATGGCTGGCGCCCCTGGAGCCATCACCTGCGAAAAGTCGCGGGGACAACCTGCCGTCCCGTCCCGCTTCCGGCACAATTCCGTGACCGCGCGGCCGAATCGTGACTCGGCCGCCTCCGCCGCGCTATGGTGGAGCGGGTTCGGCGCTACGGGAGCCGACGACAAAGCCGCCAACAGGGGAGGCACCAACAGGGGAGGCAATGGTGAAGACCCACGCGCTTTCATCCCAGCCAGCCGACACCACGACGACCGAGGGCGAGGCGGACGTCCAGGCCGTGCTGGCCGCCAATCGCCGATTTTTCCAGGCCTTCGCCGACCGCGACGTCGCGGGCATGGAGGCGCTCTGGTCCCCGGATGGCGATGTGCGCTGTGTCCACCCGGGCTGGCCGGCGCTGCAGGGGCGGGACCAGGTGATGCGCAGCTGGCGCGAGCTGCTGGGGAACCCCCGGTCGCCCGGTGTGCGCCATCAGGCCGAACGCGCCACCGTGTGCGGCGATGTCGGCTGGGTGGTGTGCGAGGAATTCGTGGCCAACACCGCCCTTGTCGTCACCAACCTGTTCGTCCGGACCGCCGGCGAGTGGCGCATGGTGCACCACCAGGCCACGCCCATCTCCTCATCCGCGGCGTTCGAGGACGCCAGCGGGTTCGCGGACGAGGACGGCCTGCCCCCCACGCTGCACTGATCGCGGCGCCGCCCAATCCATTGGTCCTGTCTTCCCCGCTCGCGGCCTGCCCACGCGTCGCGTGAAACACCGGCGGGGTATTACTAGCGGTACGAGATTCTGATTCGTGCGGCTGTAGCCCGCGACTGCGGGCGCCGGAGCTTTCCGGGGAGTGTAGCGGACTGGAGAGCGAGGAAGCCAAGCGACCGGATGGTCGCGCCCGGCGATTGAGGGACGGCATTTGACCGGTCACGATCAAATGCCGTTGGTATAACCGTATCCATTGCGGAGCGACCGCTTTCCCGTATTGTTAGCGATAACAATACGGGAAAGGGAGAGGACCCCCATGCGGCGTTGGCTGCGCATCGCGACTTTAGCGCCCACCCTGCTGGCCGCCACGGCGGCGCTGGCGGCCCCCCCGCCCCCGGCCGCCACGCCCCCCATGGGCTGGAACAGCTGGGACGCCTACGGCTTCACCATCGACGAGGCCGACGTCAAGGCCAACGCCAGCGTCCTGGCCACGCTGAAGCCCTATGGCTGGACCTACGCCGTCGTCGATGAGGGCTGGTACATGGCCGATCCCTTCGGCAAGACGCTGGCGGAACGGCGCTACCTGCTGGACGCCAACGGTCTGCTGATCCCGGTGCCGGCGCGCTTCCCTTCCGCCGCCGGCGGCCAGGGATTCAAGCCGCTGGCGGATTGGCTCCATGCCCAGGGGCTGAAGTTCGGCCTGCACATCGTGCGCGGCATCCCCAAGCAAGCGGTCGATTCCGACCTGCCGGTGGCGGGGTCACCCTTCCATGCCGCCGATGTGGCGGACAAGACCGACACCTGCCCTTGGGACGATGGCAATTATGGGGTGCGCGACACCCCGGCGGGCCAGGCCTACTATGATTCCATGATGGCGCTGTTCGCCGCCTGGGGCCTGGATTTCCTGAAGGTCGACTGCATCGCCGACCATCCCTACAAGGCCAGTGAAATCCGGCAGATCAGCACGGCCATCGCCAAAACCGGCCGGCCCATCGTGCTGAGCCTGTCACCCGGCCCCACCAACCTGGCGCACGCGGACGAGGTGCGGCGGCTGAGCCAGATGTGGCGCATTTCCAACGACGTCTGGGACGGATGGACCTTCCCCCACGCGAAGCCGACCGACGATTTCCCCTATGGCATCCGCGACATCTTCGATCGCCTGCCGGGCTGGGCGCCCCACACCGGCGGCGGCCATTGGGCCGATGCCGACATGCTGCCCCTCGGTACCCTGGCGCCCCATCCCGGCTGGGGTGAGCCGCGCCAGTCGCGCCTGACGCCGGACGAGGCCCGCACCCAGGTCACCCTGTGGGCCATCGCCCGTTCGCCCCTGATCCTGGGTGCCAACCTGACCAAGCTGGACGAGGCCACGCGGGCGCTGATCACCAACCGGGATGTCATCGCCGTGAATCAGACGGCGGAGGAAAGCCACCCGGTGACGGACCTGCCCGCCGGGTTCGCGAATGCCCGCGTCTGGCTGGCGACGGGCAGCGGGCGGCACTACCTGGCGGTGTTCAACCTGGATGACAAGCCGACGGCGCTGACGGCCCCCTGGACCCAGCTGGGTCTGACCGCAGGTCCCCATGCCGCCCATGACCTGTGGGATGGCCACGAGCTGGCGCCGGCGCCCGGCCTGGAGGTCACGCTGCCGGCGCATGGCAGCGTGCTTTATGAGGTGAGGTGATCCCGGGCAGGTGCCGCGCCTATTCCCGGCGCAGCACCTTGTCCGCCAGCACGCTGGCCCACCAGCGGGTCATGAAGGTCTTCTTGAAGGCCGGCGGGTCGTAGACATCGTCCACCCAGCGATAGAAGGCGTCCACCCCGGGTTCGATGTCCCGGTCCTTGGCATAGGCCAGGAAGGTCTCGAAGAAATGGTCCAGGATGCCGGTCTTGGCATGGCGCAAATGGCCGTACTTGGGGCTGAGCTGGCCCAGCGCCGTCCGTAGCGGCACGCCCTCATGGACGAACAGGTACAGCACGCTCATGAAGCCGACACGGTCGGAGCCGGCCTTGCAATGCATCAGCACCGGGTATTGGGCATCGCGCCAAATCTCCCGCGCCTGATGCAGGATGTGCTTCTTGGGCGCGTCGCGGGAATTGACGGCGAAGTTGACGAGGGTGACGCCGTGGCGGGCGCAGGCCTCATCCTCCAGCACCCAGGAGCCGCAATTGTCGCGCCGGCCGCGCAGGTTGATGATGGTGCGCACGCCCAGGCGCGCGGCCTGGGCAACGTGGCGCGGCGTGGGCTGGCTGGAGCGATAGAGCCGCGGCGAAATCTTGAACATGTTCTTGTAGATCATGCGGATGAACGCATGGTCCTTGAAGAAGCTGTTCACATAGCGCCTCACGCCCCCGATCCGGGTGGGCGGCACGGGCGCCTGGGGCGCTGCGGGCGGGGGGGAAGTGGGCGGCGCCCCGGGGCCGGCCGCCGGTATCTGATCCACCGTCACGGCCTCCAGCCGATAGTCCGTCATCGCGTACACTAGTCCTAAGCAAAGGCATGAAACCGCCGGCCCGCCGACCAGACGGCCGCATGCCCACGAACCCTATATAGGGTGTTTGTTCGCCGGGAGCGAGAGGGCCCGCGCGCATGGGCGCTTAAAGCACGGGGCCCAAGCGTGTGGGAAATAGGGCGGCCTGAGGCGCGCGTGGACGGGATTCAGCGGCCGACGGGCCGCGCCCGGCCTGTGTCCAGGCGATCCAGCCGGTCGAAGAAGGGCGCGACCACCGACCGGTCCTCCTTGGTTTCCTGGTCCAAGGCGGCGCGGTCATGTTCCGTCCAGCGCACCAACGTCGCCATCTCCTGCCGGTCGAACGCGTTGAGGCTGGCGGTGGACGCCAGCTTCTGGGCCGTGGCCCCCTTTTCCACCGGATCCTCAGCGGCGCGCGCGGCCTGGCGGGCCGCGAGCACCCGCTGAGTCATCTGACGCCAGCGCCGCTCATCGAACCCGTATCGCGCAAGCAGGGCTTTACCATCCGAATCCGGATGGGCCAGCAGGACGAAAGCCGGTTGCCCGCCGCCCGGCGTGGACGCGACAAGGGCCTCGGCCGCGGTGACGTACCGACCGACCTCTCCCGCGTCCAAACGCTCGTGCGCCAACATCGGCGCGGATACCATCAAAACCACCAACGCGGCAGCGAAACGCATCGTTTGCCCCCAAACGTTCGCGCGCCAAAATGTGATCAAATCTTATAGCGGGCACGCAATGGCATTTCCAGCGGAAAGGCCTGTTAACAGCAGAGTAAAGTTGACGAATTGTGGCGGACGTATGGCCGCCGAACGCGCCCCCCCACCACTCTTCCGGAGAGCGCGCACGGACAGGCCTGCGGCGCGAGCGCGCATGCCCCTTGAATGATGCCATGCCGTGTCCTAGGGTCCCGTCGCACCCATGGGTTTCATTTAGGATAGACGCAGCCCCGTGTCCCGATTCACCGCCCGTCTGCTTGCCGCCGGCACCGCTCTGGTCCTGGCCGGTACCGCCATTGCCCAGACCACGCCCCAATCGGGCCAACCCCAGGCGGACCAACCCTCCGGGACCCAGCCGCCAGCCGGTGGATCTGATGGCGGTGGCCTGATCCTGCCGGGTGCCATCACCTCGGGCTCCAGCGTGGCGGCCCCCCAGCAGGCGCCGGCGGCCAGCCCCGCCACAGGCCCGGCGGCCGGCCCCAGCGCCGCGCCGCGCCAGGCGCCCGTCCAGGGCCCGGCCGCCAGCTCCGCCGCCCCCGCGGCGCCGTCCAAGGTGGGCACGGTCACCGGCACCTGGCAGGTGGCCCCGCAGGTCTATTCCGACGGCAGCTTCAAGCTGTGCGAGGCGCAGGCCAGCTTCGACAATGGCCTGGCGCTGGTCTTCCTGGCCCTGCCTGTGCCCGCGGCGGAGCAGCAGGCGAAGAAGCTGCCGCCCAAGATCATCAACCTGGTGATCGGCGTGCCCGGCGCCAACATGCAACCCGGCCCCGGCCCCGCCATCAAGCTGAGGCTGGACGGCAAGCTGGAACAGGCCCGCGGTTCGCAGGTGATCCAGCCCAACGCCATCATGACCGGCTTCGACCCGGCCGACGCCAACTTCACCAAGGCGCTGGCCACGGCGAACAAGCTGGAGGTGGCCAGCCCCAATGACACCGCCACCTTCGTGCTGAAGGGCGGCACCAAGGCGTTCAAGGACCTGAACGCCTGTATCGACCAGGCTGTGGCCGGCAAACTGCAACTGCCCGCCCCGCCGCCCGCCATCCCGCCGGCCTTCGCCGCCCTGCTGATCGATGCCGGGCTGAAGGACGCGCACCCCCTGCCGGTGGACAAGATGTCGCCGCAGGAACGTCCCGGCGATTTCGCCTGGGCCATCCAGAAGGATGTCATCGGCTCACTGCGCTCGGTGGGCCTGAAGCCCGAGGCCGGTGACCTGGAGAAGGTGACGCAGAACTACCTGGACAGCCTGTCCAAGGCCTGTCAGGGCACCTACACCCCGACCAAGGGCAAGCTGGAAAAGCTGCTGCAGATCGACATGCAGACCGGCTCCGCCAACTGCAAGACGGACAAGGGTGAGTTCTACGCCAACCTGATCCTGTACCTGACCAAGGACAGGCAGCTGTTCATCATCTCGCACGAGGCGCCGATCGCGTCCAAGGCCGTGGCCGACAACGCCGGCAACGCCATCGCCGGCGTGCTGCGCAAGAAGGCGAACGAGCCGCCGCCGGCCGAGGGCGCCCAGCAGCCAGCCCAGGGCCCCCGCCCCGCCGCCGGACCACGCAAGCAGCAGTAAGCAGCCATCTTATCAGGCTGTAACGACGGGAGGGGCCAACACCCCTCCCGTTTTTGTTTTGCCTACACCACTTCCTTGACCAGCTTGGACAGGAAGGCGTCGGCGAAGGCGTGGCGGTTGGCGGCGGCGATGACGAAGGCATCCTCCCCCGCCACGACGTTCTCGCGGTAGTAGGGTTCCAGCCAGTCGTACTCGTCCAGGATGACCAGGCCGTTGACGCCCACGCCGGCGGCCTGGGCATGCGCCCGGGCGGAGCGCGGGTCGATGCCGCCATTGTTGAAGCCGTTGCTGACCAGATCGATGGTCCGCCGGTCGGGGGTGTAGGGGCAGGCGTCCAGCTGATGCACCGCCTGGACGATGCAGTCACCCAACGCGGTGTTTCCGCCCATGGCGACACCGGGGGCGGCATCAATCCGGTCGGCCAGGGCCAGGGCGTCCTGGGTGGTGGACAGCAAGGTCCAGGGAACCAGCGTGGTCAGGGTGCCGGGCCCGGAGAACAGGGCCAGCTGCACCGCCACCTTGGCCTTGGGACCCGCGACCAGCGCCTGATGCACCGCCTTGTCGCGGAAGGCCGCGGCATGGCCGCGCAACTGGAAGTCCAGCATGACCTGGGAAATGCTGGCCGAGCTGTCGACCGCCATCACCAGCGCCAAATCCACCGGCGTGCCGCCGGGCCGCGCCCAGGCCCCACCCGGCATGGCGGGCGCCGCCAGCGACGCCGCCATGCCGGCCAGCAACGCGCGCCGCGTGGGGGTGCGCCGCACTTGGGCCCCCGTGCTCACATCTTGTCCCATCTGGTCCAGGTCCCAAGGAGAAGGTGCAGGCACACCCGTCGAGGATCAGGCCTTGCCGCCGCCCCGCGCCCAGGTGACAACCTTGCGCATGACGGTGGGCAGGGCCTGGTCATGGAAATCGGCGGGGGCGCACCATACGCCTTCCACCGCCGTCCCCTCATCGTCCAGGTGGCCGCGAACGACGGTAAGTTCCAGGTGAAAGTGGGTGAATGTATGGCGGACGATGCCGGGCAGACGCTGCCAGTCGGCCGCCGCCGGCGCCCAGCGCAGGGCCCGGCTGTAGGCGAGCTCCGCCCCCGGTTCCCAGGCGCTGGACGGCACCTCCATCATGCCGCCCAGCAGGCCCGATTCGGGCCGGCGGCGCAGCAGCACCTGGCCCTTGGCGTTGGTCAGCCAGAAGGCGACACCCCGGCGGGTGGGCTTGGCCGCCTTTTCCGCCTTGATCGGCAGCAGCTCCGCCAAGCCGTCGCGCCGGCCCCGGCAGGACGCCATCCATGGGCACAGCACACAGCGCGGCGCCCGGGGGCCGCATAGGGTGGCGCCCAGATCGAACAGCGCCTGAGTGTAGTCGCCCGGCCGCTTCGGGGGCACCAAGGCGGCGGCCAGGGCCTTCAGCGTCGGCTTGGATCCCGGCAGCGGGTCGGTCACGGCGTGGATGCGGGCCATCACCCGTTCGACGTTGCCGTCCATGGCGGTGGCCGGCCGGTCGAAGGCGATGGCGGCGATGGCGGCGGCGGTATAGGCGCCGATGCCGGGCAGATCCAGCAACGCCGCCTCATCCGCCGGGAAGCGGCCTCCGTGCCGGTCCACCACCGCCTTGGCGCAGGCGTGCAGGTTGCGGGCACGGGCGTAATAGCCAAGGCCGGCCCATTCCTTCAGCACCGCGTCCAACTCCACCGCCGCCAGGTCGGCCACGGTGGGCCAACGCGCCAGGAAGCGCTGGAAATAGGGGCCGACGGTGGCCACCGTCGTCTGCTGCAGCATGATTTCCGACAGCCAGACATGGTAAGGATCGGCCTTGGTCCCCGGGGCGGCGCGCCACGGCAGGTGGCGGCGATGGGCATCGTACCAGGCCAGCAGGTCGGCCGGCGCCGGCGCCGGCAGATCGGCGCCTGATGTCGTGGATGCGGCTGCGACGATCATTGTCTGGTCAAGGCCCCTTGCGGCATGGTTGAACTGTCCCGGGCGCCCGCGCCCGGTCGCCGGGCATCGCCGTCCCAAGCGGATACGCCCGCCCCGCAACTGTTTCAAGGTCGACAGCGCCCCATGCCCGGCCCCCGCCCCATCGGCCGCCACCTGAACGCCATCGCCGGCAAGGCGCTGGGCCCCCATGGCCCCGCCTTCGCCACGCTGCTGGCCGAATGGGACGCCATCGTCGGCCCCCGCCTGGCCAGCGTGGCCCTGCCGCTGAAACTGCAATTCCCCAAGGGCCGGCAGGACGACGCCGTGCTGCACCTGGGCGTGGCCGGGCCGGCCGCCCTGTTCATCCAGCACGAGGAACCACAGATTCTGCAACGGCTGAACGGCTTCTTCGGCTTTCGCGCCGTCGCCCGGCTCAAGCTGTTCCAGGCGCCGCCGGCCACCAACCGCCGCAATCGCGACCGGCCGGCGCCCGTGCCGCGCCGCCTGTCGGCGGGGGAGGCGGCGGCACTGGAAAACCAGACGGGCGGCGTGGCGGACGAAGGCCTGCGCGAGGCGCTGGCCAGCCTGGGGCGCGCCATCATGGCGACAGAAAGGCCTGGCCCCCTGAACCCCGCGCGTCCCCCGCCCGCCCCCGCGGGCGGCCCGAAGCGATAGCCCTTGGAGGCGGCTTGCCGGGCCCCGGCGCCGCCCCCTATAGTCACTACAGTTGGTATCGGAGGAACTAAGGTGAACCTACATCTGCGTAATTCGCTGGCCGCCGCCGTGGTGGCCGCCGGGGCCATGACCGGGCTGCTGACGGCCGGCGGCGCGTCCGCCCAGACGGCACCGGCCCCCGCCGCCGTCACCATCGACGTCGCCGCGGCCACATCGCCCCGCGTCCTGGGCAACCCCAAGGCGCCCATCGTGGTTGAGGAATACGCCTCGTTCACCTGCCCGCATTGCGCCCATTTCGAGGAGGCCTTCCTGCCGCAGCTGAAGGCCGACTTCATCGACACCGGCCAGGTGCAGCTGGTGTTCCATGACTTCCCCCTGGACCAGTTGGCCTTCGCCGCCGAAATGGCCGCCCGCTGCCTGCCGGCCGACCGCTACACGGCGGCCAAGGGCCTGATCTTCAAGAACCAGCAGACCTGGGAACACGCCGACGATCCGCTGAAGGCCCTGCAGCAGACCCTGCGCCTGGGCGGCATGACCGACGCGCTGTTCACCGCCTGCCTCAGCAACCGCCCGCTGCAGGACTTCATCACCCAGAGCCGGCTGGACGCTTCGCAGAAGCTGGGCGTGGACGGCACGCCGACCTTCTTCGTGAAGAAGGGCGACACCACCGTGGAAAAGATCGACAACCTGCGTGAATACAGCCAGTTGGTGGACGCGCTGGTGAAGGCCGGCGCCAAGCGGCCGGCCGGCAAGTAAGGCGTTTGTCACCCTGGTGGGGCCGCCTGGCGCGGCGGGCGGCCCCACCAGGCATCCATGAGCGGACGGCCGACAGGATGATGGAGGGGATGATGGGGCGGCGTGACGTGCACAAAAGGGTCTTGGGCCTGGGGGCGGCGCTGTTGTCCCTGTCTGTCGTCCTGCCCGCGTCCCACGCCTTCGCCCAGGCGGCGACGCTGGGGGGCCCCGCCCCCGGCGGCGTGACCATCGACGTGGCCGCCGCCACCGCCCCCCGCACGCTGGGCAAGCCCGACGCGCCGGTGGTGATCGAGGAGTTCGCCTCCCTCTCCTGCCCGCACTGCGCCCATTTCGAGGAAACGATGCTGCCCCGCCTGAAGGCGGAGTTCATCGACGCGGGCCAAGTGCTGTTCGTCTTCCATGACACGCCCACCAACCGTGTGGGCTATATGGCCCACCTGGCCACCCGCTGCCTGCCGGCGGCCCGCTACAATGACGCCCGCAGCCTGCTGTTCAGCACCCAGGCGCAATGGCTGGGCGCCAAGGATCCGGAGACGGGCCTGAAGGACATGATGGCCATGGTGGGCCTGCCCGGCCCCGCCTATGACGCCTGCACCAGCAGCCGGCCGCTGCAGGACTACGTGGCGAAAAGCAGCCAGGAAGCGACCGAGCAGAACATCGAGAAGACGCCCACCGTCATCATCCGCAAGGGTGGCAAGGAAGTGGCGCGCATCGCCGGCCCCGACAGCTACGACAGCCTGGCCGCCGCCCTGGTCAAGGCCGGTGCCAAGCCGCCCGCCAAGAAGCCCCCCGTCAATTAAGAAGTAAGTTCCCCCGTGCAATTCACCAAGCTCCGCATCTCCGGCTTCAAGTCCTTCGTGGACCCCACCGAGCTCGTCATCGAGCCCGGGATGACCGGCATCGTCGGCCCCAACGGTTGCGGCAAGTCCAACCTGGTGGAAGCGTTGCGCTGGGCCATGGGCGAGACCTCGGCCAAGAAGATGCGCGGCGAGGATATGGACGACGTCATCTTCGGCGGCACGGCCACCCGGCCGGCCCGCAACCTGTGCGAAGTCGTCCTGCACCTGGACAGCCCCAACCTGACGGCCGGCACGCCAGGGGTGAAGCCCGACTCGGTCCAGGCGGAGATGGAGATCAGCCGCAAGCTGGAGCGGGGCGCCGGCTCCGACTACCGGATCAACGGCCGGCCGGCACGCGCCCGCGACGTGCAGCTGCTGCTGGCCGACAACGCCTCGGGCGCCCATTCCCCGGCGCTGGTCAGCCAGGGCCGCGTCGGCGCCCTGATCAACGCCAAGCCGGGCGACCGCCGCCAGCTGCTGGAGGAGGCGGCCGGCATCACCGGCCTGCATTCCCGCCGGCATGAGGCGGAACTGAAGCTGAAGGCGGCGGAAACCAACCTGACGCGCCTGGACGACGTGGTCGTCACCATGGACGCGCAGTTGCAGAACCTGCGCAAGCAAGCCCGGCAGGCCGCTCGCTACCGCAGCATCTCCGACCATATCCGCCGGGCCGAGGCCTTGCTGCTGCACCTGCGCTGGAGCACGGCCACCGCCCAGGTGGCCCTGGCGCGCGGCGGCTTCGACAAGGCGGAGGAGGCGGTGCGCGGCCTGATGCTGGCCGTCACCCAAGCCACCACCAAACGCACCGACCTGGCCGCCAGCCTGCCGCCCAAGCGCCAGGCGGAAGCGGAGGCGGCGGCGGCCCTGCAGCGCCTGCTGGTGGCACGCGAGCAGCTGGACGCGGAAGAGCGCCGCGCCACCGAGGCGCTGGCCACCCTGCAACGCCGCCTGGCCCAGATCGAGGGCGACCTTGCCCGCGAAAAGGACTTGGCCGCCGACGCCGACCGGGCGCTGGCCCGGCTGGCGGAAGAGCGCCAGGCCATCGCCGCCGCGCAGGCCGACGAGACGGAGCAGGAGGAGATCGCCCGGGCGCGCCTGGAGGAGATCCGCGACGCCGTGGCGAACCTGGACGCCGAACTGGCCACCGCCACCGAACGCCTGGCCGCCGACGAAGCCAAGCGCGCCCAGATCCAGCGCCAGGCCCAGGATTTGGACCAACGGCTGGCCACCCTCCGCCGTCGCATCGAGGAACACCAGGCCCAGAAGGCGGAGTTGGAGCGCCAGCGGGCCGCCCGTGACGATCTGGGCGAAGCCGAGGAGGCGATCGGCCTGGCCGAGGAGCGACTGGACCTGGCCAAAGGGACGGCGGAGGAAGCGGAAACCGCCAAGGCCGAGGCCGAACGGGCCGCGCACGCCGCCCGCGCGCTGGGCACGCAGGAGCAGGCGACCGCCCGCGACGCCCTGCAACGCGCCGAGGGCGACCGCGCCCGCCTGACGGCGGAGGCGGACGCCATCACCCGCTTGCTGAAAGCCGGGGCCGGCGACCTGTTTCCGCCCCTGGTGGACGCCCTGACCGTGGCCAAGGGCTATGAGCAGGCCCTGGCCGCAGCACTGGGCGATGCCCTGACCGCCCCCTTGGACGAGGCGGCATCGGTCCATTGGCGCGCCTTTCCCGCCCTGGCGACCGTGGCCCCCCTGCCCGCCGGTGCCGAGCCGCTGGCGGCCAAGGTGAAGGCGCCGGCGGCGCTGGACCGTTGTCTGGCCCATGTCGGCATCGTCGCCGACAGCGCCACCGGGGCCCAGTTGGCGCCTGGCCTGGCGCCGGGGCAGATCCTGGTGACCCGCGATGGCGCCGCCTGGCGCTGGGACGGCCACTGCATCGCCGCTGGCGCCCCCACCGCCGCCGCCGAACGCCTGCGCCAGCGCAACCGCCTGACAGAACTGGCGCAGGAAATCGCCGAGGCCGACGCCGTGGTGGCCGAGGCGCGCGCCGCGCACGAGGCGGTGAAGGACGCGGCGGAGGAGCGCGTAAGCCTGGCGCTCCGCGCCGTGGACCAGGCGGCGGGCCGGGATCGCGCCGCCCGCGACGCCGTCAGCGCCGCCTTCCGCGCCGTGGCCGACGCCCGCGGCGCCCATGCCCGCGTGGCCCAGGCCGCCGCGGCGCTGGCCAGCCGCCTGGCCGCCCTGGCCGAGAGCCTGGACCAGATGGCGGCCGACCAGGAGGATTTGCAGGAACGCTGGGCCGAGGCCCGCGCCACCCTGGAGGAACTGCCGCCCCCCGGCGAGGGGCGGGAACAGATCGCGGAGGCCCGGCTGCGCCTGGTGGAGGCGCGCGGCACCCAGGCGGAGGCGCAGAACGCCCTGGACCGGCTGCAGCGCGAGGCGGAGGACCGCCGCCGCCGGCTGGACGGCATCGTCCACGAGGAAACCTCCTGGCGCCAGCGCCGCGATGGCACCGGCGGCCGCCTGGCGGAATTGACGGAGCGCGCCGATGAGACCCGCGAGGAACAGGAGCGCCTGGCCGAACGCCCGGCCGAGATCGAGCAGGAGCGCCTGACCCTTGTCGACCTGATCCATGAGGCGCAGCGGGTGCGCACCCGCGCCGGCGACGATCTGGCGGCGGCGGAAGGCGAGCTGACCACGGCGGAGCGTACCCTGAAGGAGGCCGAGAACGGCCTGGCCGACGCCCGCGAAGCCCGCGCCCATGCCGAGGCCGCCGTGGGTGCCGCCCATCAGCACCTGGACACGGTGAAGGAGCGCATCGCCGAGCGCCTGGATTGCCCGCCGGAGCAGGCGCTGGCCCTGGCCGGCCTGGATGAGGGCGAGCCCCTGCCCGAGGCCCACGCCGTGGAACAGCGCCTGGGCCGGCTGGAGGCGGAACGCGACAACATGGGCCCGGTCAACCTGCGCGCCGAACAGGAGGTGCAGGAGCTGGATGAACAGATCGGCGTGATGAAGACGGAGCGGGAGGATCTGGTGTCCGCCATCGCCCGCCTGCGCCAGGGCATCTCCGGCCTGAACAAGGAGGCGCGGGAGCGTCTGCTGGCCGCTTTCCACAAGGTGGATGGCCATTTCCAGGAGATGTTCACCCAGCTGTTCGGCGGCGGCCGCGCCCAGCTGAAGCTGACCGACACCGAGGATCCACTGGACGCCGGCCTGGAAATCTACGCCAGCCCGCCGGGCAAGAAGCTGCAGATCCTGTCGCTGCTGTCCGGTGGCGAGCAGGCGCTGACCGCCATCGCCCTGCTGTTCGCCGTGTTCCTGTGCAACCCGGCCCCCATCTGCGTGCTGGACGAGGTGGACGCGCCGCTGGACGAGGCCAATGTCGGGCGTTTCTGCGACTTGGTGGAAGAGATGGCGCGGGCGGGCCATACCCGCTTCCTCATCATCAGCCATCACCGCCTGACCATGTCGCGCATGGATCGGCTGTTCGGCGTCACCATGGCGGAACGCGGCGTATCGCAGCTGGTGTCGGTGGACCTCTCCACCGCCGAGGAATTGCAGGCGGCGGAATAGGCCGCTTCCGCCGCCGCCCCCGCGACAACTGGCGCGTTAACCGCTTCAGGCCGGCCCTGGCGGTCAAGCCCGCGCTGCACTATCTTAAGGGGGAAGGACCCGGGGCAGGGTCCCGGCGGTTGGGGCTTGTTCAATCCGGCGGCAACAGCCGAACCGGAAGCGTGAGGGAGACTGAAATGCGGTACCGTTCCTTGGCACTCGCGGCGATCGGCCTGTTGGCTGTGGCCGGTTGCGCCACCAACCCCGACGCCGACCAGGCGGCGTATGCCCAGCGCGCCCTGATCGGCATGCCGAAGCAGACCCTGCTGTCCTGCGCCGGTGTGCCCACCCGCCAGACGGCGGTCGACAACCTGGAATATTACACCTATTCCAGCGACAGCCTGCAAACCCGCATGGGCCCGTCCTACTGGGGCGGCTTTGGCGGCGGCCCTTGGCATCGCGGCTACTGGGGCGGCGCCGATTGGGGCGGCAGCACCGAGGTTTCTTCCCGCAACTGCAGCGCCACCTTCACCCTGAAGAATGGCACCGTGCAGCAGCTGGTCTACGGCAGCTCCACCGACGGCCCGGCCGCCCGGCTGGCGCAGTGCTACGCCATCGTGCAGAACTGCCTGCCGCTGGTGCCGCATCCGGGTCCGGCGCCCACGGCCGCCGCCACCGGCGTGGGCGACCACGCGCGCTGACATCCACGGTCTTCCGCCAGATCGTTGCCAACCCGGAAAGATCTTTGATTTCAGGGGGGGCAATCGTCTTGCCGCAGCGCTGATCTCCTGACCTATGCTTAAGGCCCGGCCCCGCGCCGGGCCGATGCTCGTTTGCACCATTGCGGACGCGGCGCAACATGACGTTTGATAGGTCCCGGAAGGAGGGGCCACCAGTCGTGGCCCGCTTCCGAAGGGGGCGGTTACCGGCCGATAGAAGCCGGCGCTGGTTTCCTTGGCAATGATCCACTGGGCACGCGGGAGACCGGCCCTGGGAAGGCCGGCTGTCGGGCAAAAACCCATACCTGCGGTCCCCGTGATGAACGGGAGAAGCGCCTATGCATGTTTCCGGCATCCTGAAGACGAAAGACGGCAGCGCCATCATCAGCGCCAAACCGGATGACACCATCGAAACGGTGGTGGCCCTGCTGGCCGCCCACCGCATTGGCGCCGTGCTGGCGCTGGAACCCGACGGCGGCGTGGCCGGCATCATTTCGGAACGCGACATCGTGCGCGGATTGGCCACCCATGGCCCCGCCGTGCTGAACCAACATGTATCCGACCTGATGACCCGCAAGGTCCTGGGCTGCGCGCCGGACGACAGCGTCTCCTCCATCATGACGCGGATGACGGAAGGCCGCTTCCGCCACATGCCGGTGATCGACAAGGGCAAGCTGGTCGGCTTCATCAGCATCGGCGACGTGGTGAAGTTCCGCCTGGCGGAAGCCACCCATGAGGTGGAGAGCATGCGGGTCTACGTGGCCGGCGGCTTCTGACGCGGCGGGGTCATCGGCCGAAGCGTGGGAAAGCGCCACCACCCTGCGGACAGCCGCGGGCGGCGGGCAAGCGTTCGGGCCCGGGCCGGGACTAGCCTTGCGCCGGCCTGGGTTTCCGAAAGAGGCAAGCGGGCCGCTGTGTGACGACCGTCGCAGCGGCCCGTTCGTCATTTCGGAACCCTGCCCGCGCGGCCGGCCCCAAGGCGGAGGCACCACCCCGATAGGGGGCAGCGCCGCCGTCCCCGTCCCCCAGCGAAAGCCGCCCCCATGACCGCGACCGATCCCGCCCAGAACCATCCCGGCGCCATCGACCTTTACGCCTGGCCCACCCCCAACGGCTATAAGATCTCCATCGCGCTGGAGGAGATGGGGCTGCCCTACACGGTGCATCCGGTGGACATCGGCGGCGGCGATCAGTTCAAGCCCGACTTCCTGGCCATCAGTCCCAACAACCGCATGCCGGCGATCGTCGACCCGCACGGTCCCAATGGGCAGCCGCTGTCCCTGTTCGAGTCCGGCGCCATCCTGATCTATCTGGCGGAAAAGACCGGGCAATTCCGCCCCGCCGATCCCGCCGCCTGGTATGGCCACGTCCAGTGGCTGATGTGGCAGATGGGCGGCGTTGGCCCCATGTTCGGCCAGGCCGGCCACTTCCGTCACTACGCGCCCGAACGCATCCAGTACGGTATCGACCGCTACACCAACGAAGGCCGTCGCCTGATCCGGGTGGCCAACACCCAGTTGGCCAAGACGGAGTATCTGGCGGGCGACTATGGCATCGCCGACATGGCGACGTTCCCCTGGCTGCGCCTGCACGACCGCTATGACATCGACCTGGCCGACTTCCCCCATGTGAAGCGCTGGATCGACGCCGTGGCCGCCCGCCCCGCCGTTCAGCGCGGCCTGCTCCTGCTGGCGGACAAGGTCCGGCCGGCCAGCCAGGCCATGGACGACAAGGCGCGCGAGAACCTGTTCGGCGCCAGGCAACGCTGAGAGACCCCACCCCATCCTGCCCCCCCGTATCGGGGCTTCCGCATGGCGGCGCCTTGACCATGGCGGCCGGGAAGCCATCTACCTTCCCGCCGTCGCTCATCCGGATCGATGGCGGGAGTTGGGGGCGAGTGGGGCGTGATGTTCCTGCAACGGTTTTGGGGACGGTTTTGGGGACGGCTTTGTCGGGTGCGGCGAGCGCGTCGAGTCGCGCCATGGGCGGGTGCCGCACTGCTGGGCGTGGGCCTCACCGGGGCGGGACTGCCCGCCAGGGCCGCCACGGTCGGCCGCCCGGAAGGCGCGACCTTCAGCGGCAAGCTGATCGCCACCGGCGGCGTCACCCAGGTGGAGGGGGCGGCCGGAGGCGGCCTGACGCCCTGGGCCGTCATCGGCGGTGGCGGCACGCGGGAGGAGGTGGGCGCCACCGCCTTCTTCACCGCCGTGCGCACCCACGATTACGGCATGGACGCCTACGGCGCCCTGATCGGCCTGTGGGATCGGGTGGAGCTGTCCATCGCCCAGGACCGCTTCGACACCCAGGCCATCGGCGGCGCCCTGGGGCTGGGTAAGGGCTACGCCTTCACCAGCACGGTCGCCGGCCTGAAGGTGCGGATGGCGGGCGACGCGGTCTATGACCAGGATAGCTGGATGCCCCAGGTGGCCTTGGGCGCCCAGTACAAGTCCAACAACCGCGGCGCCCTGGTGAAGGCGCTGGGCGCCCGCGACGATCAGGGTGTCGACCTTTATGCCAGCGCCACCAAGCTCCTGCTGGCGCAAAGCCTGCTGTTGAGCGGCACACTGCGCCTGACCAAGGCCAACCAGACGGGCTTGCTGGGCTTCGGCGGCGGCGATGACGACTATCATGCGGAACTGGAGGGCAGCGCCGCCTTGCTGCTGGACCGCCATCTGGTGGCGGGCGTGGAGTATCGCATGAAGCCCAACACCCTGGCCCGCGCCAATCCCGGGCTGGCGCCGGAGGACGACTGGTATGACGCCTTCGTCGCCTGGCTGCCGACCCGGAACCTGGCCGTCACCCTGGCGTATGTGAACCTGGGCCGGGTGGTGACACCCACACGGCAGAACGCCGTCTACCTGTCCCTGCAGGCGGGGTTCTGACGCCATGGCCCGCCTGACGATCCCCACATTGCTTTTGGCCGCCATCCTGGCCGGCCCGCTGGCTGGCTGCGCCGCCGGCCCCTCCCCCGACCTGTATCAGACCTTCGGCGGCCAGCCGGGGGTCGTGGCCCTGGTGGACGACCTCATGGACGGGATGATGCGCAATCCCGACCTCCATCCCTATTTCGTCAACGCCAACCGCCGGCACATCAAGGCCGAGCTGGCGGCCCAGTTTTGCGTCACCTTGGGCGGCCCCTGCGTTTACAAGGGCATGGACATGAAGATGGCCCATGCCCGTTACGGCATCGGCGACCATGAATTCAACGCCTTGGTGGAGGAATTGCAGGAGGCCATGGACAGACGCGGGATCCCCTACGCCGCGCAGAACCGCCTCCTGGCCATGCTGGCACCCTACCGGAACGACATGGTCCATCCCGCCCCACCGCCCCGCGCCCGGCCCCCCCTGACCATCGCGCCCAACGCCGTGCGTGTGCCGGAAGGGGTGCCGGAGGGGGCGTCCACGACCAAGGAAACGCCACCCGCACCGTGACTCCGCCCACATATGCGGCAATTGCCCAAGCGGGCGGCAGCCCCCACCGTTCGGCCAATCGCCAGCCGAAATCCACTCACCGATGGATAGATAGGCTAGCGCTAGCCCCTGGTGGTGGTTTAGCATCTATCCATAGCAGGGTCGCCCCCTGACAGCTCTTGCCGGACGTCTCGGCGGCAAGTCTCAGAAGCGGCCAGGACCCGCCGATCGGTCCCATCTAACCAGGGCCGGTGCGGCCAAAAAGATGTATTCCCCACCTTGGCATTAACGATTTGGTGAGGGCTTGTCCCCCACCCTGCCCGAAGGGAATACTTATAATGACACCGTCAACGCGCCGGTCGCGGGGCATACCCTGGGCTTAGGCCGTTTGGCGGAGGGACGCGTGGTGTCAGGCGCCGCCGGTCGGGCCTGGGGAAAAGCGGAAGGGCGCGCATGGCCTTCGGGCCGGCCCTGTTGGAACAGATGGTACGGCCAGGGCCCGATCGGGCTGGACGGTCGCACCCAACACCGCATGATCACTGAAAAAATCAAGGGACCGCCCTTATTCCGTCACGGTCGCCGACCAATATCTTAATCAAGTCCGAGGCATTCGGGTTTTAGGGAGACAAGGCAACGACAGGTGACGCCGCAGGCCACGCGCCAAGCCCATCCTTGAGGATGTGGTCGATCTGGTACGGAACTTGCCTCCCTGTGTATCGTTGCGAGGTAGTACCCCGTTCGAACGGGGTTTTAGGTAAGAGCCGTCGCGGCCCCCGTCAGCCCGGGACCGCCGTTCGAGTTGCCTGATAGGCCTGATCCTTCTGAAAGGGTGAGCCCATGCCGAAGTCGACCGATCTGTTCACGACCTTCGCCCAAAGCTACGAGGCGCGCCGCGAAGTGGCGATGTCGTTGCAGGAATACCTTGAGGGGTGCCGCGACGACCCGATGATGTTCGCCAGCGCGCCCGAGCGTCTGCTGGCCGCCATCGGCGAGCCGGAGGTGGTGGACACCGCCAAGGACAGCCGTCTGTCCCGCGTTTTCATGAACCGCACCATCAAGATCTATCCCGCCTTCGCCGAGTTCTACGGCATGGAGGAGACGATCGAGCGCATCGTCGGCTTCTTCCGACATGCCGCCCAGGGTCTGGAGGAACGCAAGCAGATCCTGTACCTGCTGGGCCCGGTGGGCGGCGGCAAATCCTCGCTGGCGGAGCGTCTGAAGGCCCTGATGGAGGACCAGCCCATCTATGTGCTGAAGGCCGGCGACCAGCTGAGCCCGGTGTTCGAAAGCCCGCTGGGGCTGTTCGACCCCGGCACCATGGGCGACGCGCTGGAGGAGCGCTACGGCATCCCCCGGCGCCGGCTGACCGGCCTGGTCAGCCCCTGGGCCATCAAACGCCTGGACGAGTTCGCGGGGGACATCACCCGCTTCAAGGTGGTGAAGGTGCGCCCCTCGCGCCTGCGCCAGATCGCCGTCTCCAAGACGGAGCCGGGTGACGAGAACAACCAGGACATCTCCTCCCTGGTCGGCAAGGTCGATATCCGCAAGCTGGAGATGTTCCAGCAGAACGATCCCGACGCCTACAGCTACTCCGGCGGCCTCAACCGGGCGAACCAGGGCTTGCTTGAATTCGTCGAGATGTTCAAGGCCCCCATCAAGATGCTGCATCCCCTGCTGACCGCGACGCAGGAGGGCAACTACATCGGCACGGAGAACATCGGCGCCCTGCCCTTCACCGGCATCATCATGGCCCACTCCAACGAGTCCGAGTGGCAGAGCTTCAAGAACAACAAGAACAACGAGGCCTTCATCGACCGCATCTGCGTGGTCAAGGTCCCCTACAGCCTGCGCGTGACGGAAGAGCAGCGCATCTATGAGAAGCTGATCGGCGGGTCCGAACTGGCCAAGTCGCCTTGCGCCCCCGGCACCATGGAGATGCTGGCCCGCTTCACCGTCCTGTCGCGCCTGCGCGAGCATGAGAACTCCAACCTGTTCTCCAAGATGCGGGTCTATGACGGCGAAAGCCTGAAGGAAACGGACCCCAAGGCCCGTACCTTGCAGGAATACAAGGACGCCGCCGGCGTGGACGAGGGCATGAACGGCATCTCCACCCGCTTCGCCTTCAAGGTGCTGGCCAGCACCTTCAATTACGACACCGTGGAGGTGGCGGCCGATCCGGTGCACCTGATGTACGTGCTGGAACAGGCCATCCGGCGGGAGCAATTCCCGGACGAGACGGAAAAGCGCTACATCGAATTCATCAAGGCCGAGCTGGCGCCGCGGTATGCGGAGTTCATCGGCTATGAAATCCAAAAGGCCTACCTCGAGTCCTACCACGATTATGGCCAGAACCTGTTCGACCGGTACGTCGACTATGCCGACGCCTGGATTGAGGATCAGGACTTCAAGGATCCCGATACCGGCCAGTTGATGAACCGGGACCTGCTGAACCAGGAGCTGACCAAGATCGAGAAGCCGGCGGGCATCGCCAACCCCAAGGACTTCCGCAACGAGGTGGTGAAGTTCGTGCTGCGGGCGCGGGCGGCCAACGCCGGCCGCAATCCCAGCTGGACCTCTTATGAAAAGCTGCGCCTGGTCATAGAACGGCGTATGTTCAGCCAGGTGGAAGAGTTGCTGCCGGTGATCAGCTTCGGCAGCAAGAAGGACGGCGAGACGGAGAAGAAGCATCACGAATTCGTCGAGCGCATGGTGGATCGCGGCTATACCGAGCGTCAGGTGCGCCGGTTGGTCGAGTGGTACATGCGGGTGAAGCAGGCGGGCTGATGCGGCCCGGACCCGGCCTCACCGGCCGGGTCCACCCGCGATTTCCCCCCGCGCTTGCACGCGGAACAGACACCACCCCCTCCCGGCTTGTCACCGGTGGCGCTCCCCCGAACCGGTCCCCGTAATGGGCGCCGGTCCGCTGGTGTCGCCGCCGGGGTCACCCCCGGGACTGGGGCACGGGGGAGTAAGGCATGTCGATGATCATTGTCGATCGCCGCAGTAATCCCAAGGGCAAGAGCCTTGCCAACCGCCAGCGATTCATCCGCCGCGCCAAGGAGCAAATCCTGCGCGCCGTGAATGGCGCGTCCAGCAGCCGCCGTATCAAGGATGTCGAGAGCGGCGCCGATATCGCCATTCCGACCGGGGGCATCGCCGAACCCACCTTCCGACGGTCGGCCCAGGGGGGTATCCGCGACCATGTCGTCCCCGGCAACAAGGAATTCATGGAGGGCGACACCATCGCCAAGCCGCCGGGGGGCGCGGGCGGCGGGCGGGGCAATGAAGGCAGTGCCGACGGCGGTGGCGAGGATGAGTTCCGCTTCGTCCTGACGCGGGAGGAGTTCATGGACCTCTTCATGGAGGACCTGGAACTGCCCGACCTGGCCAAGCGCAAGCTGAAGGCGGCGGACGCCGTGCTGTGGCAGCGGGCCGGATATTCCGTCTCGGGCTCGCCCACCAACCTCAACCTGGTGCGCACCATGCGCAACAGCCTGTCCCGCCGCATCGCCCTGAAACGTCCGAAGTCGGACGAGATGCTGGCGCTGGAGGCCGAGATCGCGGAGCTGGAAGCCCATCCGGGCCAGGACCCGGACCGGCTGATGGCGCTGCGCGGCCTGCTGGAACGCCAGGTGTTGCGGGCCAAGCGCATCCCCTACATCGACCCCATCGATGTCCGCTACAACCGCTTCACCGCCATCCCCAAGCCGGCGGCCCAGGCGGTGATGTTCTGCCTGATGGACGTGTCGGGCTCCATGACCGAGCACATGAAGGACCTGGCCAAGCGCTTCTTCATGCTGCTCTATCTTTTCCTCACCCGCCGCTACAAGCAGGTGGAGGTGGTGTTCATCCGCCACACCCATGAGGCGGAGGAGGTGGACGAGGACACCTTCTTCCATTCCACCGAGACCGGCGGCACCATGGTGTCGACCGCCTTGGAGGAGATGAAGCGCATCATCAAGGAGCGCTATCCCGTCTCCGACTGGAACATCTACGGCGCCCAGGCGTCGGACGGCGACAACACCACCAGCGATGGCGGGCGCACCGCCGCCCTGCTGCAGAACGACTTGCTGCCCGCCTGCCAGTACTACGCCTATGTCGAGGTGGGATCCGACCCCGACGCCATGCCCGCCGGCTTCGCCACCCACGCCCGCGAAACCGACCTGTGGCGCACCTACAAGCAGGTCACCGGCACCGAGACGCCGTTCGTCATGAAGAAGGTCCGCCACCGGCGGGAAATCTATCCGGTATTCCGTGAGCTGTTCGCCCGCGACGGCGCGAAACAGACGGAGGAGGCCACGCCTTGACACCAGCCACCGCTGACCGCCTGAAGAAGCCTGCCCATAAAGCCGAGCCTGGGGAAAAGGCGCCGCCGCCGGATGACAGCCGGCTGCTCTATACCGGGGCCGACTGGGATTACGACACCATCAAGCGGTGCCACGACGCCATCCAGGACATCGCGCTGAACGAGCTGGGCCTGGACGTCTATCCCAACCAGATCGAGGTCATCACCTCCGAGCAGATGCTGGACGCCTACGCCTCCATCGGAATGCCCCTGCTCTACCGGCACTGGTCCTTCGGCAAGCATTTCGCCCGGGACGAGGCCATGTACCGCCGCGGCATGCGCGGCTTGGCCTATGAGATCGTCATCAATTCCAGCCCCTGCATCAGCTACATCATGGAGGAGAACTCCATCACCATGCAGGCGCTGGTCATCGCCCACGCGGCGTTCGGCCATAACCACTTCTTCAAGAACAACTACCTGTTCCAGCAGTGGACGGACGCCGAAGGCATCCTGGGCTATCTGGACTTCGCCAAATCCTATATCGCCCGGTGCGAGGAGCGGTACGGCCAGCAACTGGTGGAACGCACCCTGGATGCCGCGCACGCCCTGATGAACCAAGGCATCCACCGCTACCCCCGCCGCCGCCTGGATCTGCAGTCCGAGGCCCGGCGGGAGCAGGAGCGGCACGAAATGCAGCGTCAGCTGTACAACGATCTCTGGCGCACGGTGCCGGCCAAGAAGGGCCAGAAGGCGCCATCGGACGAGGAGCGGCGCCGGGCCCTGCTGGACCTGCCGGAGGAGAACATCCTCTATTTCCTGGAGAAGAAAGCGCCGCGCCTAGCCAACTGGCAGCGCGAGGTGCTGCGCATCGTCCGCCACGTGGCGCAGTACTTCTCCCCCCAGCGCCAGACCAAGGTGATGAACGAGGGCTGCGCCACCTACACGCACTATCGCATCATGACCCGGCTGCATGAGACCGGGCGCATCAGCGATGGCGCCTACCTGGAGTTCCTGCACTCCCACACCGCGGTGGTGTTCCAGCCGGCGTTCGACGACCCGCGCTATTCCGGCATCAACCCCTATGCTCTGGGGTTCGCCATGATGCAGGACATCGAGCGCATCGCCACCAACCCGACGGAGGAGGACCGCGCCTGGTTCCCCGGCTACGCCGGCAGCGGCGACGCCATGGCGGCGTTGCGCGACGCCTGGGCCAACTACCGCGATGAAAGCTTCATCCTGCAGTATCTGAGCCCGCACCTGATGCGCAAGATGCGGCTGTTCCACCTGCATGACGACAGCGACGAGTCGGTCTATCGCGTCAACGCCATCCATGACGAACGCGGCTACCGCCGTGTGCGCCAGCAGTTGGCGGCGCAATACGATTTCTCGTCCCTCGATCCCGACATCCAGATCGCCGACGTGGACCTGGCCGGCGACCGCCGCCTGATCCTGGAACACCGCGTGCAGAACGGCGTGCTGCTGGCGGAGGAGGATGCGAAGTCCGTGCTGCAGCACGTCGCCAACCTGTGGGGGTACGACGTGATGCTGGTGGAGAACGACAATGACGGGAAAACCCTGCGCAAGCTGACGGTCCCCGCCCGGACGGTGCTGCTGGCGGAGTGACCATCCCTCCCTCGTGACGGAAAGCGGGCTGGAACCGGCGTGGTTCCGGCCCGTTTCATGTCGGCCCCTTCATGTCGGCCCCCCCCCGGGGCGATGGCGCGCCGGCCACCGATTTGTCATATCGCAGATGCGAAATCGCCCTGGTTATGCCATGCTGCATCGCGATATTATCTGGGTAACCCCAATGGGGTGCAGATCGCCAACCTCTCGAGAGAGCCAACCCCGATGTCGACCCTGGAACTGGATCCCGCCTTCGTCGCCGCTTGCGAAGCGCACGGGCTGGACCCGCAGAAGACCAACATGTTCCTGCTGGAATGCGCCGTTCAGGGGCGTGAGCCTTCGAAGGTCTCCATGTTCGAGCTGGACCGCCAGCCGTCGGACCTGTGGGCCAAGGTGCGCAAATTGAATCGCGCCGCCTGACACAAGCGGACAGCGTCGTCGAAAAAGCCGCCGGGCCCAGGCCCGCGCGGCTTTTTTCATGGCCGGGGCCAGACGGCCACCGCCGCCGCCACCCTGGACAGCACGCCGGCCCAATCGCCCGGCATCTCCTGCCGGAACTGGCGCAAGGTCGGGTACCAAGGGCTGTCGTCCCGGCCTCGCAACCAGCGCCAGTCACTGTCGAAGCGGTTCAACAGCCAGACCGGACGACCCAACGCGCCCGCCAGATGGACGATCGATGTGTCGACGCTGATCACCAGGTCCAGCGACTGGATCAACGCCGCGGTGTCGGCGAAGTCCGAGACCGCGCCCATACGGTCGATGACGCCATCCGGCAGGCCGCCGGCGGCGTCCGGATCCTTTTGCAGGCTGTGGAAGGTCACCCCTGGGCAGGCGGCCACCAAAGCCTCGACCTGGGTCCGCGTCAGCGAGCGGCGGCGGTCCGGCTTGTAGGTGGGGTTTCCGGCCCAGGCCAGCCCCACACGTGGACCAGGCCCCGTATCCACCGGGGCCGCCGCCGGGGCGGTGAGATAGGGCACGTCGGCCGGCACGGTCTCCAGCCGCGTATCCAGCGCCAGCGGCAGGGTCATCAGGGGACAATGCAGGTCGAATTCCGGGAGCGGGGTCCCCCGGGCGATGATCTCGACCTCTGCCGCCGCCGTCAGGGCCGGCGAATCCCGCAGCAGGCGCAGCAAGGCCTGCGGCACCTCGACCACCACCCGGCGACAGCGGGCCGCCGCCAGGGGAATGTATCGGCAGAACTGCAGGGTGTCGCCGAAGCCCTGTTCGGCATGCAGTAACAGGGTGGCCTGCGGCACCGGCTCGCCCCGCCAGGTCTTCTGCGGGAAAGGCCGCCGGTGGGGGCGAAAGTCGGGGCTGGCCCAGCGCCACTCATAGAGGGCCCAGCCTCGGGCGTAATCGCCCAGCCCCAGCCAGGCCAGGCTCAGATTGTACCGCGCCTCGGCATAGCGGGGGTCGACCGCCAGCGCCGCCTGATAGCCGGCGATGGCGCCATCCATGTCGCCCAGCGCCTTGCAGGCGCTGCCCAGGTTGTTATGCGCCTCCACCAACCGGGGGTTGAGGGTCAACGCGGCACGGTAAAGGGCGACGGCGTCGGCCGTCCGCCCCTGCTCCAGCAGCACGTTGCCCAGATTGTAGAGGGCCTCGGGATAGGCCGGCTTCAGCGCCAGGGCCTGGCGGTACGCCGCCTCCGCCCCCACCAAGTCCTCCCGCTGGCGCAGCACATTGCCGAGGTTGCTGTGCGCCTCGGCGAAGCTGGGGCGCAGGGCCAGGGCATGGCGGTATTCGGCCTCCGCCTCCTCCCAGCGGCCATGGTGGCGCAGCACGTTGCCCAGGTTGCTGTGGGCGTCGGCGTTGTCGGGGCGCAGCGTGATGGCGCGGCGATAGGCCGCCTCCGCCTCCTCCATCCGGCCCAGCTTGGCCAACGCGATACCCAGGTTGCCATGCATCGCGCTGTCATCCGGCTTCAGCGCCAGGGCCTCGCCGATCAGCTCGGCGGCGATGGCGGACTGTCCCCGCGCCTGCGCCACCAACCCAAGCACGTGCAGGAAGGCGGGCTGGCGCGGGTCCAGGCCCAGGGCCCGCCGGCAGGCGGCCTCGACCCCGGCCAGGTCGCCCGCATGAAAGCCGGCCACCACCTGGTTGTAATCGACGGTGCTGATCTTCGGGCCCTCTCCTAACGCGCCTGGGATTACACGGTCATGCCGGGGAAACCGGGCGGCCCGCCCTCACGGTTCCCCCCAGTAATTGCCGAAGGTCCAAACATGGCCTTCCAGGTCACGGGCGACATATTCGCGGGCGCCATAGCCGGTGTCGTGCAGGTCGGTCAGGATTTCCGCCCCGGCGGCGCGGGCCTGGGCGCAGTGGGCGTCCACATCGCTGAGGGCCACGCACACGCCCTGGTTCAGACCGTTCAGCACCAGGGGGCTGTGCATGCCGTAACGGTCGACGGGATTGTCCGGGCCCAGCATGAGCAGATCGTCGCCCAACCTCAGCTGGGCATGGACTACACGGCCGCGCTCATCCTTGGCCACGAAATGCCGCGTGAGACCAAAGGCGGCGCATAGCCAATCGACGGCGGCCGCTGGGTCCTCATAGCGCAGCAAGGGAAAGAATTTAGGCGAACGGCGCACAGTATCAGGCATTGGGGTCATGTAACCGCCCTTGGGGGTGCAGGACGGACACCGATCCTGCGGCAAGGCGAATGGTAGCCTGACGTCAGCAGCCGCCGGAACAATACCCAAGGTTAACTGTACGACAGCAATAAGCCCGCCCCCTTTCAGGGGCGGGCTTATTGCAATTGTGATGAGGTCTTGAATTAAACCCGTATACCGCACCAAGCGCTTGCGCACGGGATTACCGTTGCGCGCGGCGCCGTTAAGGAGTGATCAAGCCGGACGAGCGATTAGTATGGCTTAGCTTCACGCGTTGCCGCGCTTCCACATGCCACCTATTGACGTGCTGGTCTAGCACGGCTCTTCAG
>NZ_JACIIZ010000020.1 GCF_014205765.1 Nitrospirillum iridis
TATGACTTGCCCATGATCCACCTCCGACAAAGGGGAATCACATTCGACCTTCAATGGGAATCCTCTGATTCCGACTTCTGGTGCGATGCTCTAGCCAAATTTGGCGTCCCCTACGGGATTCGAACCCGTGTCGCCGCCGTGAAAGGGCGGTGTCCTAGGCCTCTAGACGAAGGGGACGGCGAGGCGGATAGATAATGATCCGTCCCCGAGAAGGCAAGCGGATAAAAAGCCCCGCCCACCGGTTTTCGCGCATAGGGGGTCTGCCTAGCCGCGCGGCCGGATCGGGCGGGAAAACCGGGTGTTAGCGGAAGCGTTCGATCGCGCGCTCCGCCTTCAAGATCAGGTCCAGCAGGGCTTCCGTCTTGGGCATGGAGCGCAGGACCTTCTCCAGCGCCTGCAACTGCGCGGACACGGCCTTGTTCTTGCCGCGGGCGCGCAGATATTCGAACCGGAAGGTGATCGCGGTATGGAAGGTGGCCTCAAGGTCCGCCTCCTTGGCGCGGATGGACCGGTCGAAACCCTCCTTTTCGGCCACCTTGCGGCAGGCGGTGAATAGCGTCGCCGCGGCCTGCGCCACCGCCACCTCCTCATCCGAGGGGCTGTGGGTCATGTCGGGCACCAACCGGACCTCCAGCTTTTCCCGCATCTCACGCTGGGGCAGCACCAGGCCGGCGTCGCGCACCGCCACGCTGGCGAACGTGTCAGCGGCCTGGGCCACCTTCTGCCTGGCCTCGACCATCATGGTCTCCCACCCGGCGTTGCCGAATTCCTTCACCTCCTCCGCCATGCCCTGCACCATGGCGCCGGCGTCGGAGACAAGGCGAGCGCAGGTCATGAGCCACACCCGCCGGGTCATGCCCCTGTCACCCGTGGCCGTGCGGCCGATTTCCGCCAGGGTGCGGGTGAGGTCCCCGAACAGCTTGGCCGGTATCATCTGCAGGCCGGCGCTATCAGCGCCGGCGCGCAGCAGGTCCGCCGACAACAGCCGCACCAGGCGCAGCGACTGCCAGGGCTGGGCCAGCAGGCGCAGGAGTCCATGGAAGTAGTAGTCCACCACCTCGCTATCCGCCGCATGCAAATGCATGTAGCCATTCTTGGCGATGACGGTACCCTGGGGGGTGAAGTCGTGCACCCGGCCATCGGCCGTGCGCGGACACACGGCGCGGATTTGGTCGAACCACGGGGTCAGCAGCGGGTCGAGACCCAGGATGCGCGCGATCTCCGCCGCGTCATCGAACGCCCGCTCACTGCCCAATAGCACCGCCACTTCCCGCTTGCGGACGACCGACTGGGCGGCTTCGGCCAGCAAGGTGGTCGTCGCCTCCGCCGCGACGCTGCGCCCGAACTGGATGACGGCATCGATCTCGTCCTGCCGTTCGGAGGCCACCGCGTTGCGGTATTCGGCGGTGGCCGCGGCCAACCGGGGCCGGTAAGGAGAGCCCATCAGCAGGCGCCACCAGGGCGCCAGACTGGACCGGGCCACCACCGCCCGGCGAACGCCACCCAGGACATCGGCATCGATCAGATAAGGCTCAAGGCAGACGCACAACGCCCGCTGGAAGGTCGGCACCCGCACCGGGCGCAGACTGCGCAACATGGGGCGCAGGCAGGTCAGGATTTGTTCGTCCGATGCCGCCCCGGTTTCAGTCGCGCGCGCCTTTTCGACGGCGGCGGCGACACGGACCAGCGAGCCCTCATCCAAGGTCCGGAAATGGGATTCCAGCCGGCTGAGGGTGGATTCCGGTGCCGCGGCGTCGCCCGCCGCCTGCGGCGCGGCTGCGGCCGCGCGCTTCGCTCCAGGCTGTCCCGACATCACTACCCCCTCATCCGCCCTGGGCACCCTGTTCGGCTGCGCGGGTGGAGCCTTGGAACCTTCCTGCGTCGTAATGATCGGCCCTATGGTTTTTATGTAGGCCATCCGTCCCCGACCATCCCAACGCGAATAACGGGGGGGACAAACGGTGATTGGGGCCCAAGGATCGTTTAATGCAGTGCCGCTGTCAATCCAGACCCGCCCGGATTCGCAAAATGATCGCCTGGTGACGGAACGGTTCCGGCCAAGCGGAAATTAACAATGACAGACCCCGCTATTGTCAGAATACCTCAATAAACCGGTTAATAATTTGCCATCTATCGGTAATGGATAGATAAACACGTCCCCGGTGCGGAGTATCAGCGGATCGCGCCGAGATGGAATAGACTTTGCGCGTGAAGGTTCCCGCGAACCGTTTCAAATCTATAGCCGGGGGTTTCGACTAAACGCCGCCGGCTATAGCGGGTCGCATGCGTGGCAAGAGGATTTCAGGGAATCGCCGGGCGCCCCACCTCTGGTGACGACAGCATCGCCGGGACGGCGTCAGCCGCCGCCCGGAACGGCCGCGTCATCGATCATCAGCTGCACCCCCTCCGCCCCGTTCCAGCGATCGGCGCGCAAGGTACCGGCCAGATGCAGGGGCCGGCCACCATGGTTCAGCAGCGCCGGCCCCAAATCCTCATCCATGGCGCGGAAGGCGATGGCCTTCAGGCGGGCACCATCGGGCGAGGACAGGATGCAGCGCACATGGTTTCCCCCCACCACGTCCGCCCGCACGATGCGCGCGTCCGCCACGGCCAGGCGCGGTTCGGAGTTGCCGGTACCGAAGGGGCCCAAGCGGGTCATGTGGGCGAGGAGATCGGTGGACGCGCCGCGCACGCTGACCACACCATCCAGGTGCAGGGTGGGGACCAGCGGCCCCTGCCCCGCCAATTGCTGGGCGATACGCTCGGCCATGAAGGCCCGCAACTCGGGCAGCCGATCCTCGGCCACGGTGAAGCCCGCCGCCATGGCATGCCCGCCGCCGGCCACCAGCAGCCCCGCCTGCCGCGCGGCGATGACGGCAGAGCCCAGATCGACGCCCCGCACCGACCGTCCGGACGCCTTGCCGACGCCCCCATCCAGCGCCACGACGCAGGCCGGCACACCGTAGCGGTCCTTGAGGCGGGAGGCGACGATGCCGATGACACCCGGGTGCCAGCCGGCCCCCGCCACCAGCAGCGAGCCGACACCAGGGGCGACGGCTCCGGGAGAAGCGGCCGTCGCCTCCACCATGGCGATGGCCTCTTCGAGCACCAGGGCCTCGATGGCCCGGCGCTCGGCGTTCAGCGTGTGAAGCTGATCGGCCAGATCGCGCGCCTCCACCGGGTCGTCGGTGGACAGCAGCCGGGTGCCGAGGTCGGCGCGCCCCACCCGGCCGCCGGCGTTGACGCGGGGACCGAGGATGTAGCCGGCATGGTAGGCGTCCATGCGCTCATTGACGCCGGCCACGTCGGCCAGGGCGGCGATTCCCGGGTTGTCGCGCCGGCCCATGACCTTAAGTCCCTGGGCCACCAAGGCGCGGTTCAGGCCCACCAGGGGCACGACGTCACAGACCGTGCCCAGGGCCACCAGATCCAGCCAGGCCATCAGATCCGGTTCGGGCCGGCCGGCGCCATACCAACCGGCGGCACGCAGGGCCCGGTTGACCGCCACCACCAACAGGAAGCTGACCCCCACCGCCGCCAGGGTGCCCAGGCGGTCGGTCATGGTCTCATCCAGGCGATTGGGGTTCACCACGGCGGTGGCCGTGGGCAGGGCCGGTTCCGCCTTGTGATGATCGACGACGATGACCTCCAGCCCCGCCTGGGCGGCGGCGGCCAGGGGTTCGAATGAGGTGACGCCGCAGTCGACGGTCACAACCAGATCCACCCCCGCCTCGCGCAGGCGCAGCAGCGCCGGGGCGTTGGGGCCATAACCTTCGCTGATACGGTCGGGGATGTAGGCCTGGATATCGGCGCCGACCCAGCGGAAAAAGCGGACCAGCAAGGCCGATGAGGTGGCGCCGTCGACGTCATAGTCGCCAAAGACGGCCAAACGCCGCCCCCGCCGCACGGCATCGGCCAGACGCTCCGCCGCGGTCCGCATGTCCAGCAGAGCGTGGGGATCGGGCAGGAAGCGTTTCAGGGTGGGGGCCAGGAAATCCTCGGCTTGGTCCAGCCCGACACCCCGCGCCGCCAAAACCCGCCCCACCAATTCCGGCAGGCCGCCACGCTGGGCGTGGGCCAGGGCCAGCCGCTCGTCATGCGGGCGGGCCAGCCAGCGGCGGCCGGTGGCCGAGCGGGAAACACCCAAAAGGGAGCGGGGCTCGCCACCGGGGGCATCCCCCGCCGGCGAGCCCACGAACGGTACGTTATTCTGCATCCGGAATGAATTTGGTCTTGGTGCGGAGATTGTGGTGCGCCTCGACATAGCGCACGGTGCCGCTCTTCGACCGCATGATCACGGAATGGGTGTAGGCACCGCCCGGATAGCGGCGCACGCCCCGCAGCATGGTGCCGGTGGTGACACCCGTGGCGGCGAACATGACGTTGCCGCTGGCCAGATCCGTCAGTTCGTACTTGCGGTCCAGGTCGGTGACGCCCCAGCGCTTGGCGCGGGCGCGTTCATCATCGTTGCGGAACAGCAGGCGGCCCTGCATCTGGCCACCGATGCAGCGGAGCGCGGCGGCGGCCAGCACGCCTTCCGGCGCGCCACCGGAACCGACATACATGTCGATGCCACTGTCAGGCTGGGAGGTGGAGATGACGCCGGAGACGTCACCGTCGCCGATCAGCATGATGCGGGCGCCGGCGGCGCGCACACGGGCGATCAGTTCGCGATGGCGGGGGCGATCCAGGATGCAGACCACCAGTTCCGACACGTCGGCGTGCTTGGCCAGCGCCAGGTTCTTCAGGTTGGTCTCGATCTTCTCATCAATGTCGATCACCCCTTCCGGCAGGCCGGCCCCGACGGCGATCTTGTCCATGTAGACATCGGGCGCGTTCAGGAAGCCGCCCGACTCCGCCATGGCGATCACCGCCAGGGCGTTGGGGCCACCGGTGGCGGTGATGGTGGTGCCTTCCAGCGGATCGAGCGCGATGTCGATCTTGGGACCGTTGCCGGAGCCCACCTTCTCACCGATGTAGAGCATGGGCGCCTCGTCGCGCTCACCCTCACCGATCACCACGGTGCCATCGATGGCCAGGCTGTTCAGCGCCTTGCGCATGGCGTCCACGGCGGCCTGGTCGGCGGCCTTCTCGTCACCACGGCCCATCAGCAGCGACGCCGACAGGGCCGCGGCCTCGGTCACGCGCACCGCTTCCAGCGCCAGGTTGCGGTCCATCACCAGGCTGATGTCGCCCTTTGGATCGGTGGGCGCTTCAATGGCCTTGCTCATTAGTCTTACCCCGAGTCTGTTTCGTCGGCCCCGTTATTATACGCCGGGGATCCGTGACGGTGGTGTGTCAATAATCCTCGATACGGATCATCCGTGGCGGTTCCTGAACGGCACCAAGACCGCCAATGACGGTCAGCGCGCGCAGCATGGCCACTTCTTCCGTGTCGTGGGTGGTCAATACCACCGGAACAGCCTCACCCGGCGCCCGGCCCCGCTGCAGGAACGACTCCATGGAGACGCTCTGATCACGCAGGGCCGCGGCGACGTCGGCGATGACGCCCGGACGGTCGACCACCATCAGGCGCACATAATACCGTCCGCGCCGCGCCGACAAGGGGGCAGGTGTCAGGGGGAGCAGTTGGCCGGCGGGCACGCCGAAGGTCGGGGTGCGGCGACCGATGGCGATATCCACCAGATCGGCCACCACGGCGGACGCTGTGGGACCGGCCCCGGCACCGCGCCCGACCAGGGCCACCTTGTCGGCGAAATCACCGTCGGCGACCACGGCGTTGAACACGCCGTCGGTGGCGGCGATGAGCGACCCCACCGGCACCATGCAGGGATTGACCCGCTGTTCGATGCCGTTCGGCGTGCGCCGGGCGATGCCCAACAGCTTGATGCGATAGCCCAGCTGGCCGGCGTAATCGATGTCCAGCGCCGAGATGTGGCGGATGCCCTCCACATGCACATTGGCGAAATCGACCCGCGTGCCGAAAGCGACGGAGGTGAGGATGGCCAGCTTGTGGGCGGCGTCGACGCCGTCGATGTCGAAGCTGGGGTCGGCCTCGGCATAGCCCTTGGCCTGAGCCTCGGCCAGCACCTCGGCGAAGTCGCGGCCGGTGGTCCGCATCTCCGTCAGGATGTAGTTGCAGGTGCCGTTCAGGATGCCGTGCACCTCGCGCACCTGATTGGCGGCCAACCCTTCGCGCAGGCCCTTGATGACGGGGATGCCGCCCGCCACCGCCGCCTCGAACGCCAGGGTCAGGCCCTGGGCCTCGGCCTGGTGGGCCAGCGCCGTGCCATGATGGGCCAGCAGCGCCTTGTTGGCGGTGACGACGTGCTTGGCATTGGCCAGCGCCGTCTCGACGGTCCGGGCGGCGATGCCGTCCGAACCGCCGATCAGTTCCACCACCACATCGACCTGGTCGTCCGCCGCCAGATCGACGGCGTTGTCGTGCCACCGCACCGAGGAGAGGTCGACGCCGCGGTCGCGGCCACGGTCGCGGGCGCTGACGGCGGTCACCACCAGCGGCCTGCCGCAACGGCGGGCCAGGAGTTCGGCCTGGGTGGCCAGCACCTTCAGGACCCCGGCACCAACGGTGCCCAGGCCCGCGATGCCCACACGCAGCGGTGCCGTACCCATGCTTTCCCCCCTGTCAGGCGTAATGCTGTCCGCAACCATGCTCAAGGACCTCAGATCACTTTCTTGGCGGACGCTTCCGCCCCGCCATTGCCCGTCCGGTGCAGGAAGCCCCGGATGTTACGGCAGGCCTGGCGGATGCGTTGCACGTTTTCCACCAGGCCGAAGCGCACATGCTCATCACCGTATTCGCCAAAGCCGATGCCGGGGGAGACGGCGACCTGCGCCTCCTGCAGCAGCAGCTTGGAGAATTCCAGCGACCCCAGGGCGCGGAACGGCTCCGGTATGCGGGCCCAGACGAACATGGTGGCCGACGGCGGCGGCACTTCCCACCCGGCGGCGGCCAGGCCGTCGATCAGGGCGTCGCGCCGCGCCTTGTACATCTGGCGGATTTCCTCCACGCAGTCCTGCGGGCCGTTCAGGGCCGCCGTGGCCGCCACCTGGATGGGGGTGAAGGCGCCATAGTCGACGTACGACTTGAACTTGGCCAGCGCGCCGATGAGCTTCTTGGAGCCGACGCCGAAGCCCACGCGCCAGCCCGGCATGTTGTAGGTCTTGCTCAGGCTGTTGAATTCCACCGTGATGTCGCGCGCCTCGGGGATCTGCAGGATGGACGGCGGCGGGTTGCCGTCGAAGTAGATCTCCGCGTAGGCGATGTCCGACAGGATGTAGATGCCGTGCTTCAGGCACAGCTCCACGATCGGGCGGTAGAAATCCAGCGTCACCGTCTGCGTCGTCGGGTTGGCCGGGAAGCTGACGATGACGGCGATGGGCTTGGGCACGGAATGGCGGATGGCGCGTTCCAGCGTCTCCACGAAATTGTCCAGGCCATCCACCACCGGGATGTGGCGCAGCGCCGCCCCGGCCAGCATGAAGCCGAAGGGATGGATGGGGTAGGACGGGTTCGGCACCAGGATGACGTCGCCCGGGCTGGTGATGGCCTGGGCGAGGTTGGCCAGCCCCTCCTTGGAGCCGATGGTGACGCAGGCCTCCGTCTCCGGGTCGATGTCGACGTCGAATCGGCGCTTGTAGTAGGCGGAGATGGCCTTGCGCAGCCCGGGAATGCCGCGCGACATGGAATAGCGGTGCGTCTTGGGATTACGCACGGCCTCCACCAGCTTTTCCACGATGTGGGGCGGGGTGGGCTGGTCGGGGTTGCCCATGCCGAGGTCGATGATGTCCTCACCGGCCGCGCGAGCTCGCGCCTTCATCGCGTTCACTTCGGCGAACACATAGGGCGGCAAACGCTTAATGCGGTGGAACTCTTCGCTCATGGGACGGTCTGTACCGATTTGGGGTTGGATGGGGGGCATGGGATCGCCAATCGGGTTTTATCGTCCCGGCAACCGCCGGGCGACAGCAATTTCCACAGGGCGGGCATCCCGTTTCAAGACATTTGCTTACAAGATCGCCCGCGCCGGCCTAATTTTCCGCCCCGATCCCGAGTCCCGGACCGGTGAAAGCCAGGGGGCGCAGGATCAGTTCTGGGGGGTCTGGCTGGTACCGTCGGCGGCGGAGGCACCAGCCTGGCTAGCGGGGGCACCCTTGGTGGGGATGCCAGCCTTGGCCTGGGGGCCGGCGACGGGGGCGGCGGGCACGGCCTCGGGCACGCGGCCCGGCACGGCGGGGGGGGCGCTGGGTACCACCGGCATCTTGCTCTGGCTGGGGGCGGCCGCCTTGTCCGCCGATGCGGCGCCGGACGTACCGCCGAACAGAGCGTTGGACGAGGAGGCGCGTTGCACCGCCTGCTGGTCGGCCGAGTTCTGATATTTGCCGAGATCGGTGGCGACAGCGCCGGCCGCCTGCCGGTCGGCCAGCAGGCTGTCCATGTCCTTCTGCCGGGTGGCGGGATCGGGCACATCCTTCGGCCGCTCGGGCACGGAGGCGAGGTTGGGCCAGACGTCCGGCGCCGGCCCCACGCGGCGCACGGGCCGTTCGCCCAACAGCAGCGCCTTGGAACTGGCGTCGTTGGCCAGGGGTTCGGGGTCCTCAGGGCCATCATGGAACATGGCCTGCGGCACCAGTTGGCTGGCACACCCCCCCAGGCCCAGCACCGCCCCGACCAAGGCCAACGCCAGCAGCCCGCGCCCCGCGAGCGCGCGCAGGCCGCCCGCAGCGGGCCCAGCAGCCAGGTGGGATCGGTTGGGGCGACCGTCTTGGGTGCTTACACCCGTGGGCCGTGCGTCAGCGTCGGTGAAAATCATGGCCGGATCGTGTATGAAATCCCCACGGGCCGCAAGCGCCGTGACCTGCCTTAACCCAGCCTTCTTACGGCGGCGAAACGGCCGGCCGGGGGCCGGGTGCCCCACTTTATTGATATTTATTGGGCATCGGCCCCACGGAACATCTCGTGCGGCAGCCCATTCAACGAGTACGGTTCCCCTGGTAATCGAGGCGAAGGAAGCAAGAAAGCATGGCCGACACCCCGCCCAAGCGTACCCGGTCCCCCCGCGTTTCCAATACAGCGCCCCAGCCCACCCCCCCGGCCAAGGCGGCCGCCAAGGCCCCCGTGAAGGCGGCCACCAAGACGCCCGTGAAGGCAGAACCTGCCAAAGCCGCGCCGGTCAAGGCCACGCCAGTCAAGGCCATGTCGGCGACGGCGACCGCGCCCAAGGTGGCGCGGGCCAAGCCCATCGCCCCGCCGGTACCGGGGGCGCCGCACCTGAAGGCGCACAAGAACCTGAGCCAGGAACCCCTGGCGCCCGTACCGGTGGCGGGGGTGACGGCGGAAAAGGCCAAGGCCGCGCCCGCGCCGGCGAAAAAGCCGGCCAAGGCCACTGCCGCCGCCGTAGCGGCCGCCAAGGCCCCGCGACGCAAGGCTTCGCCCCTGCCACCCACAGTGCGCATGCCGGCCGCCCCCGTTCCAGCACCGGTGGCCGCCCCCATGGTGGCGGAGGCCCCCAAGCCGCCGCCCTTCGTCCCGCCGGCCCCGAAAGCGGCGGCACCGGTCGAAAAGGCCAAGGCCACCGACTCCCAAAATGGCGCCGCCGCGACCAAGGCCCCATCCGCCGCAACCGCGACCGCAGGAGCCGCGATCAAGGGGGCCGCAACCAAGGATGCGGCCCGGGACGGCGACATCCGCCTGCCCGATCCCGTCGAAATGACCCTGGCCATGAACCGCATCGCGGAGCAGGCGCAGCGGCTGGTGGCCGATTTCGTCGGTCGGCAGGCGCAGACGCCGGCGGAGGGCACGGCGGCCTCCGACCCCATGTCGATCGCCGCCCCCTTCAGCACCCTGCCGGCATCCATGCCCAACCTCGACCCCTTCAACCTGGGCGGCGCCTTCCTGGAGATGACCGCCCGGCTGATGGCCGACCCCAACCGCCTGTTCGAGGCGCAGTTGGGCCTATGGCAGGACTACATGTCCCTGTGGCAGCGCACGGCCCAGCGGCTGATGGGCGAGGAGGCCCAGCCGGTCATCAGCCCGTCCAAGGAGGACAAGCGCTTCAGGGACAAGTCCTGGGATGAAAGCGCCGTCTTCGACTTCATCAAGCAGTCCTACCTGCTGACCGCCAAATACGTGCAGTCCGCCGTGCGCGGGGTGGAAGGGCTGGAGGGCAAGACGGCCAAGAAGCTGGACTTCTTCACCCGGCAGTTCGTGGACGCCCTGTCGCCCTCCAATTTCCCCCTGACCAATCCCGAGGTGCTGCGCGTCACGCTGGAGACGGGCGGCGACAATCTGGTGAAGGGACTGGAGAATCTGCTGGGCGACCTGGAGCGGGGCCGCGGCCAGCTGGCCATTTCCATGACCGACTATTCGGCGTTCGAGGTCGGGCGCAACATCGCCGTCACCCCCGGCAAGGTGGTGTTCCAGAACGACCTGATGCAGCTGATCCAGTACGCGCCGACAACGGAAAGCGTGCACAAGACGCCCCTGCTGATCATCCCGCCCTGGATCAACAAGTTCTACATCCTGGACCTGAAGCCGGCCAATTCCCTGATCCGCTGGCTGGTGGAACAGGGGCACACCGTCTTCGTCATCTCCTGGGTCAATCCCGATGAGAAGCTGGCCGGCAAGGACTTCGACGATTACATGACCGACGGCCCGCTGGCGGCGCTGGACGCCATCAAGCGGGCCACCGGCGAGGATGGGGTCAACGCCATCGGCTATTGCATCGGCGGCACCCTGCTGTCGGGCACGCTGGCCTACATGGCGGCCAAGAAAGACGACCGCATCAAAAGCGCCATGTACCTGGTGACCCTGACCGACTTCACCGACGTGGGCGAACTGTCGGTGTTCATCGACGAGGAACAGCTGGGCGCGCTGGAAACCCGCATGAAAAGCCGGGGTTACCTGGACGGCCAGTCCATGGCCACCACCTTCAACATGCTGCGCTCGAACGACCTGATCTGGTCCTTCGTCGTCAACAACTACCTGCTGGGCAAGGACCCCTTCCCCTTCGACCTGCTGTACTGGAATTCCGACAGCACCCGCATGCCGCCGGCCATGCACAGCTTCTATCTGCGCAACATGTACCAGAAGAACCTGCTGGTGCGGCCGGGCGGCATCACCCTGAAGGGCGTGCCCATCGACCTACGGTCGATCAAGACGCCGACCTTCATGCTGTCCACCCGCGAGGACCACATCGCCCCGTGGAAAAGCACCTACGCCGCCACCCAGCTGTATGGCGGGCCGGTCAAGTTCGTGCTGGCGGCCTCCGGCCACATCGCCGGCGTCGTCAACCCGCCGGCGGCCAACAAGTACAGCCACTTCCTCAACGACACGCTGCCGGCCTCGCCCGACGACTGGCTGGCGGGCACCACCCAGGTGCCGGGCAGTTGGTGGCCGGTCTACGCCGACTGGCTGAAGCCGTACGCCGGCCCCAAGGTCCCGGCGCGTACACCCGGCGACGGCGCCCTAAAGGCCATCGAGGATGCGCCGGGCTCATACGTGAAGGTGCGGGTGGTGGAGTGATCTGACGGGGCGCCGACATGGGGACGGAAAATCCCTGTGTCGGTGTCCACCGGACAGCGCCAACTGCCCGGAATGATATTGAACGAATTCTTTACGACCTTAGATCATTAGGATCATGCCGAAACCCGCCACAGCATCCGCCGCGCAGGCCCCTCTTAGACTGGGGGACGTGGGCTTTTTGCAGGCATTATCCCGGGCGGCACCTTCTTACTCCAAGGACCCTGAAGCCGCCCGTCGACAAGCTCTCGATTTCCTGCAACGCGCCGGGATTGTGGATGAGGACGGAAAGCTTTCAGAGCCCTACAAATCGTAAGTGCATAAGCTCAGCTACGGATTTGTGCTGGGCTATCATGGCTGCCCCAAGGCAGTGGCCAAGGCCCTATTGGCGGGCGCGCCTTTCAAACAATCCGAGAATGACTACGATTGGCTGGGTCACGGTATCTATTTTTGGGAAGCCAACCCCAAGCGTGGCCTCGCCTTCGCCAAAGAAGCGCTAAGACGGAAGAAGTCCAAGAAGCATCCCGCGGTTGTCGGAACGGTCATCGACCTTGGGCACTGCCTGGACTTGACCACTGAAGCCGGCGTGGACGTCCTGAAGACTGCCTACGGAACGTTGAGCATGGGCCTGGATGTGCTGGACTCACCGCTCCCAACCAATGGCGTCCATCTTAGGCAACTGGATTGTGCCGTCATTGAAGCCGCCCACATCCTTGCAGCCCATAGCGACGATTTCCCTCCCTTTGACACCGTGAAAGGCGTGTTCGTTGAAGGTGAACAGGCCTATCCAGGCTCAGGCTTCAGCGAACGCTCATCCCCCCTCGCGCTGGCGTCGCCGGAACTCCGCCACCTTGGCCTTGGTGCCGCACCCTTTCATGGAGCACCAGCGGCGGTCGCCGGCGCGGGACGTGTCGACGAAGAACAGGGTGCAGGTGGGCGACTGGCATTGCCTGATGGGTGCCCCGCTGCCGAACAGATGCACCGCGTCGCGCGCCACCGTTGCAATGAAGGCCGTCATGGGGCCCGAGAGGCGCACTCCCCCCGCCTGGGAAAGGGCGGGTGTCGCCGCTGGCAGGGCAGCCACCTGGTTCAGGACATCCAGCGCCGAATCGACGCTGCCGCCGGGCGGGCCGCTGCCGCCATGCCGATGGACGGCCAGATCGTAAATGGCCTCGCGCAGGCGCCGGGCCAACGCCAAATCCCCCTCGTCCGCAGGCGGTGCCCTGTCGGTCAGGCCAGCCGCCACCATCCAGCGCCGCACATCCTCCGGCGCCGCCAGCAGTTCGCGTGGTGCTGGCTTCAGCCGCGCCTGCAAGGTGGCCGGTAGATCGATGGCCGGGCAGCCGCCCCGGAAGCGGAACCCGTCGCGTTCCTCCGCCAGCGGTGGGGCACGGAAATGGTCGTCCTGTCGCATGTAACCGTATTGACAGGTTTCATGGGTGCGAGCAACCATCGCCCCACTGAAACCTGATTAACTGGTTACATGAGAGAGGGAACGACCATGCGTTTCGACAAGAGGCTATCTGCCCTGGCCGTACTGGCGGCCCTAGGCACGTCCACCGCCACCCGGGCTGCCGACCTAACCTCGCTGGAGGGCACCTGGGTCATGGACGCGGCGTACGAGATCCATGCCGACGGCAGCCGCACGACCAACTATGGCGAGCATCCGCTGGGCCTGCTGACCGTCGATTCGGCCGGGCGCTACAACATGCAGATCTTCCGGGTGGGCCGGCCCGCCTTCGCCAGCGGCGTGAAGGCCCAGGGCTCGGCGGAGGAGTACCGGCAGGCCGTCCTGGGCTCCAGCACCCACTTCGGCACCGTCCAGATCGACCGGATGCATCACCAGCTGGTGTTCGACGTGCAGGCGGCGTCATTCCCCAATTGGGAGGGCAAGCGCCAGGTGCGCGATTACACCTATGACGGCGGGCTGCTGAGCTATGGCGTGCCGGCCAGCGCCTCGGGCGACGGCACGGTGGCCTATTCGGTGTGGCGCAAGGCGCCGTGACCGCTGGCCGCATGACGGAACGTCAACCGCGCCCGGCCTTGTGAAGCCACCCCCGGTGGCTTACAAGAGACGCCCATGTCCATCCTCACCCCCTTCCTCTGCCTGTTCCTGCCCTTCCTGCTGGCCCTGGGCCTGACGGGCGCCGCCACCTGGTGGCTGAAGCGCCGCCAGGTGCTGGACCGGCCCAATGAGCGGTCCAGCCATGTCGCCCCCACGCCGCGCGGCGGCGGGCTGGGCGTGGTGCCGGCGCTGCTGGGCGCCTGGGTGGTGACCGGCCTGCTGGCGGGGGATATGGATACGCTGTGGCCGGTGGTGGTCGCGGCCCTGGCCCTGGCCACCGTTTCCTGGGCCGACGATCTGGCCAGTGTGCCGCCCGGCTGGCGGCTGCTGGCGCAGGTGCTGGCCGTGGCGGTGGGACTGTCGGCCCTGCCCAGCGAGGCGCTGGTGTTCCAGGGCTGGCTGCCGCATTGGCTGGACCGGTTCGTCGCCGGCCTGGCATGGGTGTGGTTCGTCAACCTGTTCAATTTCATGGACGGCATCGACGGCATCAGCGCCGTTGAGACGCTGTGCCTGGGCCTGGGGCTGGCCGCCGCCTATTTCGCCGCCGGCCTGATGGGCTTCATGAGTTCCTATGCCCTGGCCCTGGCCGGGGTGGCGCTGGGCTTCATCGCCTGGAACTGGCATCCGGCCCGGGTGTTCCTGGGCGATGTCGGCAGCGTGCCCCTGGGCTTCCTGTCCGGCTGGCTGTTGCTGCGCGCGGCGGGCGACGGCCTGTGGCTGCCGGCCCTGATCCTGCCGCTGTACTACCTGACGGACGCCACCGTCACCCTGGCCCGTCGCCTGTGGCGACGGGAGCCGGTGTGGCAGGCGCACCGTCAGCATTTCTATCAGCAGGCGGTGCGCCGCCTGGGCCGGCACGACCTTGTGGCGCTGGCCATCCTGGCGGCCAACGCCGCCCTGGCCGCCACCGCCATCCTGGCCTTCACCGACCCCAGCTGGGTGGTGGCGGCGCCTGTGACCGTCATCGCCTTGCTGGCCTGGATGGCCCAGGGCAAGGCGAAGGCAAACCCGGACGGCGGCACCGCCTCCTGAAGCGTTGCGCATCCCTTGATGGGTTCCGGATCCAGCCCTGACGCGAGCGGGATGCGGCCCTTCAAAAATTTAAGTTTGCATAGCGCGGCAAATCCCCTAAATAGATAGCTCGCGACGCACCCGCACGTGCCCCTGGCCCCTGGGTCCGGTCATCCGATGATGACCCCGACCTTAAGGATGGTTAAGCAACGACGTTAGGCGTCCTTTTTAAGCAGATCCGGCCGATCGACGTTTGGCCGGGCCTTGAGAGGGAACCAACATCATGCTTTCCACCTTGAAACGGGCCTTGAAGCGGTAAGCCCCCTCTGGTCCCGGCGCGTCTGTTGACGCTTTGAGGTCTTAAGGTCGCAAGAAGACGACCTGATGACCCGGCAATCACGACGCTGGACCAGATCATTCCCCGCTCCCCCGACTGCAGCCTCCAGAAAATGGGCCCGTGTCCGACAGGAGCACGCCCCATTTCCCCGCGCAGTCTCTGGATCAGCCGAATGAAGCCGGTTTCCCCGTACGCCGAGAGCGACGGATGACCGGGTAGGGGTACTGCCATGGCCTATCGTTTCCGTTCCGCCGTCTCCCCCCTGCGCCGCGTCCGCGCGCAGTCCGTTTCCCGGCCCGCCGTCACGCCCACGGTCGACAGCCTGGTGGCCAGCCTGGCCCCGGCGGAACCCATGCATTGCCTGCGTCCGCGCCAGGTGGCCAACAACGCCCGCGATTTCATCGCCGCCTTCCACGACGCGGTGGAGCAGGCGCTGGGCGATGGCAGCCGTGGCGCCGTGATGTACGCGGTGAAGTGCAACCCCGACCCCACCATGCTGCGCGCCCTGACGGACGGCGGCCTGCGCCATTTCGATTGCGCCTCCCCGGCCGAAATCCGTCTGGCCCGCCAGATGTATCCGGCGGCCGGTGTCCACTACATGCACCCGGTGAAGAACCGCGCGGCCATCCGCGCGGCCTACTTCGAGCAAGCGGTGCGCGACTTCTCGCTCGATTCGGCCGATGAACTGGCCAAGATCGTCGAGGTGGTCGCGGCCGGCGTGCCCGGTGGCAGCGACGGCGTGGATGCCCGCCTGGACCCCGTTGCCGCCGATCTGGGCCTGGTGATTCGTCTCGCCATGCCCAAGGGCCAGGCCGCTTATGACCTGTCGGCCAAGTTCGGCGCGGCGTTCGAGGACGCGGTGGCCCTGCTGCGCGCCGCCCGTCCGCTGGCGATGCGTATCGGTGTCTGCTTCCACGTCGGTTCGCAGTGCATGGACCCGCAGGCCTACACCCGTGCGCTGGCCATCGCCGACCAGGTGGTCAAGGCCGCCGGTGTGGCCATCGATGTGGTCGACGTGGGCGGCGGTTTCCCCGCCCGCTACCCGGACATGGACCCGCCGCCGCTGTCCCACTACATGGCCGCCATCCGCGATGGGCTGAAGGCCATGGACCTGGCCCCCAACGTCCAAGTGTGGTGCGAGCCGGGCCGCGCCCTGGTCGCCACCGGCGCCTCGGTCGTGGTGCAGGTGGAAAGCCGCCGCGGGTCGGAGCTGTTCATCAATGACGGCGCCTATGGCAGCCTGGCCGACGCCGGCGCCCTGGGCATGCGCTTCCCGGTGCGCCTGATTCGCCGGTCGGACGCCGAGGAGTTGCGGGAGTTCGCCTTCTGGGGCCCCACCTGCGACAGCGCGGACTACATGAAGGGTCCGTTCCTGCTGCCGGCCGACATCCGCGAGGGCGACTGGATCGAGATCGGTCAGCTGGGCGCCTACGGCGCCGCCTTGCGCACGGCCTTCAACGGCTTCGACCAGGCCCGCCTGGTGGAGGTCCGCGACGCCCCGCTGGTGGCGACGGCGGACCTGGTATCTCAGCCGCTTCGGCGGAATTCGCGATACGGCATATTGCGTCGCCGCATCGCTTGAGGCAAACACGGCGCTCTTAATTCAACAGAGGGGCCGGCGCCCGTGAAGGGACGTCGGCGAATTCGCGACAGCAACAGACGGTCGGTCAACCGTTGGTAAAGCCCGGAGAGTTAATCATGTCCCATTCCATCAAGCATGCCGCCATTCCCGGGCGACTCTTTATCATCGGTTTCGGCAGTATAGGTCAGGGCATGCTGCCCCTGATCCTGCGCCACCTGGACATCACCGCCGACCGCATCACCATCATCACGGCCGACGCGCGCGGCCGTGATGAGGCCGCGCACTATCAGGTGGATTTCCAGATCCGCCCCCTGACCCGCGACAACCACCGCGACATCCTGGTGCCCCTGCTGCGGCGGGGCGACTTCGTCCTGAACTTGTCGGTCGACGTCTCCTCCCTGGCGTTGGTGGAACTGTGCCAGGTGACCGGCGCCCTTTACCTCGACACCTGCATCGAACCCTGGGCCGGCGGCTACACCGACGCCAGCCTGTCGCCCTCGCTGCGCAGCAACTACGCCTTGCGCGAGGCGGCGATGGAGCTGAAGTCCCGCTACCCCGGCGGCCCCACCGCCGTGCTGACCCATGGCGCCAACCCGGGTCTGGTGTCGCATTTCATGAAGCAGGCGCTGCTGAACATCGCCCAGGACAACGGCCTGGACGTGGCCGCGCCGACCACGCGCGACGGCTGGGCCCGCCTGGCCCAGCGCCTGGGGATCAAGACGGTGCACGTGGCGGAGCGCGACACCCAGGTGGCCGACCGCCCGCGTGAGCGCGGCGAGTTCGTCAACACCTGGTCCATCGACGGCTTCGTCAGCGAAGGCTGCCAGCCGGCGGAACTGGGCTGGGGCACGCATGAGCGCCACTTCCCCGTGGACGGCCAGCGCCATGAGTTCGGCAGCGACGCCGCCATCTTCCTGAACCGCCCTGGCATCAGCACCAAGGTGCGCACCTGGACACCGATGGAGGGGCCCTTCCACGGCTTCCTGGTGACGCACAACGAGGCCATCTCCATCGCCGACTATTTCACGGCGCGGAACGAGGATGGCGGCGTGGCCTACCGCCCGACCTGCCACTACGCCTATCACCCCTGCGACGACGCCATCACCTCCATCCACGAATTCGTGGGCAAGGGCTATGTGCAGCAGGAGCGGCAGCGCCTGCTGATGAGTGAGATCGTCGACGGCATCGACGAGCTGGGCGTGCTGCTGTGCGGCCATGAGAAGGGCGCCTACTGGTACGGCTCGCAGCTGACCGTGGCCGAGGCGCGCGAGCTGGTGCCCTACAACAACGCCACCAGCCTGCAGGTCTGCGCCACCGTCCTGGGCGGCATGGTCTGGGCGCTGGAGAACCCCACCCAGGGCACCGTCGAGGCCGATGAGGTCTCGTTCGAGCGGGTCATGGAAATCGCCACGCCCTATCTGGGGCCTGTGGTCGGCGTCTATACCGACTGGACCCCGCTGGACGGCCGCGAGGCCCTGTTCCCCGAGGATCTGGACCGCGACGACGCCTGGCAATTCAAGAACGTGCGGGTCAGCTGATCCACCGCCGGCGGGGCACCCGGCGTGCGATGACAGTCTGCACGAAATACAACTTTCAAGATGGTGCGGGCACGCCGACTGGCTGATATCACTGGGTATCAGCCCTTCCCGGTGAGGTCAGCGGCCATGTCGTCGAACAGCGTCATCCAGAACGTCATCGTCCTGATGATGGAAAACCACTCCTTCGACCACATGCTGGGCTGGCTGCCCAGCATAGGCGAGCTGGACGGCACACAGACGAACCAGGACTGGGCCGGCAACGGCTACGCCGTCACGGAAGGGGCGGATTACCGCACCAATCCCTGTCCGCAGCATCAGCTGGTCAACATCAACATCCAGGTGTTCGGTACCAGCGACCCCGATGCCGACGCCACGCCCACAATGTCAGGGTTCGTCCTGGACTATATGAGCGGCATCGACCAGCCGGACGGCGATCCCGCAGTGCTGATGGGCTGCTATTCCTCCGATCAGCTGCCGGTGATCAGCACGCTGGCCCAGACCTACACCGTCTGCACCCGCTGGTTCTGCTCCGTTCCCGGTCCCACCGGCCCCAACCGCATCTTCGCCAATTGCGCCAGTTCGGCCGGATATGCGGGGCCCGCCTATGAGGTTGGCAGTTTCCCGGCGGAAATGTCCGCCCTGCCCTCGATCTTCGGGGTGCTGGCGGAAGCCGGTTTGACCTGGGGCGTCTATCATGAGGATGCCGACTTCGCACCCGAACTGCTGCTGAACGACGTGCAGGCGCATATAGACTGGACCTATTGCGATCCCGGCTTCACCACCTTCCAGTCCCACCTGACGGACGGGACGCTGCCGACCTATAGCTTCCTGACGCCCAGCCTGTGGCAAAACTCCCAGCATTCCCCGGATGACGTGCGCTATGGCGAATGCGTCATCGCCACCATCTATGAGGCGCTGGCCGCCAGCGGCTATTGGCAGAACACCCTGCTGATCGTCACCTACGATGAGCACGGCGGCCTGTATGACTCGGTGCCGACGCCAACGGGCGTGCCCAATCCCGATGGCCGGAATTGGGATACGTCGGCACCAGCCGACTACGGTTACCAGCCACCGCCCTTCACCTTCAACCGCTTAGGCCCGCGCGTCCCGGCCCTGCTGATCTCCCCCTACGTCCAAGCGGTAGCGGATTCGACGCAGTATGAACATAGCTCCATCGCCGCGACGGTGCTGGCCCTGTACGGCCTCAACTGGCCCAATGGCAACAAGCGGCTGGACACGGTGAACACCTTCCTGGCGGCCATTGGCGACACCGCCCGCACCGACCTTCCCACCACGCTCCGCCGGCCGGCGGCGTCCAACGGCTTCACGCCGCCACCGATTTCCGGGTAGCAGAACATCCCGGAAATCGAGAACGCCCCACCCGGGATTGCGCCCGGCGCGTGAACCCGGCGTGTGAGGACGTAAAGAAACATATCCCCTCCCCGGCCTGCGCGGGGCTTAAACAATTGCGCCCGCGCCTGCCTGCGATTAAAGACCCGTAACGGGCACTGTCGCCCTTACGACGCCCGGGACCCTTCTGCATTATGACTGACAGCGCCGACGAGGCCATTGCGGCCAAGGCCCTGCTGCCGGCCGGCTTGCGCGATCTTTTGCCGCCTGCCGCCCAGCATGAGGCCCGCATCGTGGAACAGCTGATGGCGGATTTCGCCCGCCATGGGTATGACCGGGTCAAGCCGCCGCTGATCGAATTCGAGGAAGGCCTGCTGGCCGGCCCCGGCGCCAAGCTGGCGCAGCAGACCTTCCGCCTGATGGACCCGGTGTCCCAGCGCATGATGGGCCTGCGCGCCGACATGACGCCACAGATCGGCCGCATCGCCCAGACCCGCTTAGGAAAAGCCCCCCGCCCCCTGCGCCTGTCCTATGCCGGGCAGGTGCTGCGCGTGAAGGGCTCGCAGCTGCGCCACGAGCGCCAGTTCGGCCAGGTGGGCGTGGAATTGATCGGCAGCCTGCGCGCCGAGGCGGACGCCGAGATCGTGCTGCTGGCGACCGAGGCCCTGACCAACCTGGGGGCCGAAGGACTGACCGTCGACCTCGCCGTGCCCACCCTGGTGCCGGCGCTGTTCCGCTCGCTGGGCCTGGATGAGACCACACAGCGCGCCGCGCGCGAGGCGCTGGACCACCGCGACGCCGCCGGGCTGGCCGCCATCGGCGGGCCCGCCGCCGACCTGCTGGGCCGGGTCATGGCCTGCTGCGGCAACGCGCCCGCCGCGGCGGAGGCCCTGGCCGCCATCGACCTGCCGGCGGAAGCGGAGCCGGAGCGCCGGCGCCTGGCCACGGTGGTGGCGCTGATCGTCAGCGCCGCCCCGCATGTGCAGATCACCATCGATCCCGTGGAACAGCGCGGCTTCGAATACCAGACCGGCGTCAGCTTCACCCTGTTCGCCCGCGGCGTGCGCGGTGAGATCGGGCGCGGCGGCCGCTATCGCACCGACGCGGGTGAACCCGCCACCGGCTTCACCCTGTTCACCGACACGGTCATCGAGGCCGTGCCCGGCCCGGCCCCGGCCCGCCGCCTGCTGGTGCCCCATGGCACGCCGGCAGCACAGGCCCAGCGCCTGCGCGAGAAGGGCTGGGAAACGGTGGCGGCGCTGGAGCCGCTGGAGGACGAGGGGGCCGAGGCCAAGCGCCTGGGCTGCACCCATCTGCTGCGGGATGGCTGGACCGTCGAGGTCTGAGCGTACATTTGATTTGAACAATCGCCGCGAGGGCCGGCCACGCCGCCCTCGTGCCTGGAATTGAGCGCCGTCTAGAGAGGGAGAACCATCATGGCCAATGTCGCGGTCGTCGGCTCGCAATGGGGTGACGAAGGCAAGGGCAAGATCGTCGACTGGCTGTCCAGCCGCGCCGACGTCGTCGTCCGTTTCCAGGGCGGCCACAATGCCGGCCACACGCTGGTCATCAACGGCGTGGTCTACAAGCTGTCGCTGCTGCCCTCGGGCGTGGTGCGCCCCGGCAAGCTGTCGGTCATCGGCAACGGCGTGGTGGTCGACCCCTGGGCCCTGCTGCGCGAGATCGACAACATCGCCGGCCAGGGCGTGTCCATCACCCCGGAGAGCCTGATCGTTGCCGAGAACGCCACCCTGATCCTGCCGCTGCACAGCGCGGTGGACAAGGCGCGGGAAGAGGCCAAGGGCGCCGGCAAGATCGGCACCACCGGCCGCGGCATCGGCCCGGCCTATGAGGACAAGGTGGCCCGCCGCGCCATCCGCCTGTGCGACCTGGCCGACGAGGCGGTGCTGGAGCACAAGGTCGACCAGCTGCTGTTCCACCACAACGCCCTGCTGCGCGGCCTGAACGCGCCGGAGATCGACCGCGCCGAGCTGCTGGCCCAGCTGCGCGAGATCGCGCCCCGCATCCTGCCCTACAGCGCCGTCGTCTGGCAGCGCCTGGAAGAGGCCCGCGCCCAGGGCAAGCGCATCCTGTTCGAAGGCGCCCAGGGCGCCATGCTGGACGTGGACCACGGCACCTACCCCTTCGTGACCTCGTCCAACACCGTTTCCGGCAACGCCGCCGCCGGCAGCGGCATGGGTCCCGGTTCCGTGGGCTACGTGCTGGGCATCACCAAGGCCTACACCACCCGCGTCGGTTCCGGCCCCTTCCCCACCGAACTGACCGACGATGTCGGTGAGCTGATCGGCGCGCGCGGCAAGGAATTCGGCGTGGTCACCGGCCGCAAGCGCCGCTGCGGCTGGTTCGACGCCGTGCTGGTGCGCCAGGCGGTGAAGGTGGGCGGCATCAACGGCATCGCGCTGACCAAACTGGACGTGCTGGACGGCATCGGCGACCTGAAGGTCTGCACGGGATATCGCTACAAGGGCGAGATCATCCACCATCTGCCGGCCAGCCAGACGGCCCAGGCCGAGGTGGAGCCGATCTACGAGACCTTCGAGGGCTGGACCCAGAGCACCTACGGCGCCCGGTCCTGGGCCGATCTACCGGCCACGGCCATCAAGTACATCCGCCGCATCGAGGAACTGATCGAGGCGCCGGTGACCCTGCTGTCCACCAGCCCCGAGCGCGACGACACCATCCTGATGCGGGATCCTTTCCAGGGGTAGTTTTCGTTCGCCTCAGGCGCCGGCGGGGCATCCGCCCCTTGGCTATCCTCGCTCCGCCCTGCGGTGCTCGCTCCGGCGCCCGCAGTCGCGGGCTACCGTCGGCGTGAAAGTCACGCCGGCGGCTTTTGCACCAATGATAACGGAGACGTAGGTGATGGGTAACGGCAACGGCGCGACTTTGATCATTCCGCCGCAGGGGCCGCTGAAGGGCCGGGTGGCGCCGCCGGGCTCCAAATCCATCACCAACCGCGCCCTGCTGCTGGCCGGACTGGCCATGGGCACCAGCCGGCTGACCGGCGCGCTGAAAAGCGACGACACCCGCTATATGGCCCAGGCCCTGCGCGACATGGGGGTCGACGTGGATGAGCCGGACGACACCACCTTCGTCGTCCACGGCACCGGCCGGCTGAACGCGCCGGCCCAGCCGCTGTTCCTGGGCAATGCCGGCACCGCCACCCGCTTCCTGACGGCGGCGGTGGCCGCCGCCGTGGACGGCACCGTGGTGGTGGACGGCGACGCCCACATGCGCAAGCGCCCCATCGCCCCGCTGGTGGCCGCGCTGAAGACCCTGGGCGTGGATATCACTGCCGCGACCGGTTGCCCCCCCGTCACCGTCAATGGCCAAGGTGGATATGCCGGCGGCCGGGTGGAGATCGACGGCGGCCTGTCCAGCCAGTATGTCTCCGCCCTACTCATGATGGGCGCCTTGGGGCGCGCGCCGACCGACGTGGTGCTGACCGGGGCCGACATCGGCGCCAAGGGCTATGTCGACCTGACCACCGCCGCCATGGCCGCCTTCGGCGCCCAGGTCAGCCATCCCCGCGATACCGTCTGGACCGTGGCCGCCACCGGCTACCGGGCCGCCGACTTCCCGGTGGAGCCCGACGCCTCGGCCGCGACCTACCTGTGGGCGGCGGAGGCCCTGACCGGCGGCGCCATCGACCTCGGCACCCCGGCCACCGCCTTCACCCAGCCGGACGCCCGCGCCTACGATTTCATCCGTCTGTTCCCCCACCTGCCGGCCGTCATCGACGGATCGCAGATGCAGGACGCCATCCCCACCCTGGCCGTGCTGGCGGCCTTCAACGCCACGCCGGTGCGCTTCACCGGCATCGCCAACCTGCGGGTCAAGGAATGCGACCGCGTGGCGGCATTGGCGACGGAACTGTCGCGCATCCGCCCCGGCCTGGGGCTGGAAGAGGGTGACGATCTGCTGGTGGCCAGCGATCCCGGCCTGGTCGGCCAGAGCCTGCCCACCCGCATCGAAACCTACGCCGACCATCGCATCGCCATGAGCTTCGCCCTGGCCGGCCTGAAGATCCACGGCATCACCATCCTGGACCCGGCCTGCGTCGCCAAGACCTACCCCGGCTATTGGCAGGCGCTGGACAGCCTGGGCGTGGAGTTGGTGGACGCGGCGTAGATGACCTCAGGCCATTAGCGGCAGCGCCTCGGCGAACGATCGCACCCAGGCGCGCTGCTCTTCCGTGTCCGGCACGGGCACACCCCGGGCTTGTGCGATGCGGTCGAAAGCCGTCGGCGCCTCCAAACCAGCGCAAACCATCACGCAGGCTCCCACCAGCGATGAGCGACCAATGCCGGCCCGGCAATGCACGGCCACGGATCGGCCCGCCCCTAGGTTCGAGGCCAGGCGTCGGGCTAGGGCCGCCATCCCACGCATGGAGCCAGGCACACCCCGATCCGGGATGGGAAGGGTCGTGAATACCAGCCCACCGTCCTGACAGAGCGTCACTTCACGTGCCAAGTCCAACTCCCGGACCTCCGCCGGCTCCAGCAGGCTCACCACCTCGTGAACACCGGCCGCCTGCCAGCTGGCGATTTCATCCGCCAGCCAATCGCCGGCGCGAGGGCGCGCCATGATGGCCAATCGGCCTGTCCAGTTCAGGTCCTGGGTTTCTATCCAGTAAAGGCCCCCGCGCATTCGATTTGTTCTCCGCCCCATACAGCGCCGTCGCGCGGCCTCGATATCTTGCGTTGACTCGAATCGACTGGGCAATGACAGGTTGGCGCGGCATCTCCTTCAGGCCCGTCCCAGAACCCTCCTTGACCTACCCCCCAATTTGAATTTACTTTGTAGAAGAAATGGGGAGGTCCGGTGGATGGGCAGGCATACCTTGGGCGCTCTGGAACAGGCGGTGATGATGGTCATCCTGGCGCTGGGTGATGGCGCCTATGGCGTGGCCATCCGGGATGAGCTGTCACGGCGCACCCAACGCGACCATTCCTTCGGCGCCGTCTACACCACCCTGGACCGGTTGACGGCCAAGGAACTGCTGGTGACCCATTTGGGTGAGCCGACGCAGAAGCGCGGTGGCCGGGCCAAGCGCTATTTCACGCTGACCGGCGAAGGGCGCAAGGCGCTGGACCACGCCGTCAATGCCCGGCACGAATTGGAGTCCGGCCTGGGCCTGGCGGGCAAGGGGGCCTGAACCATGATGATGACGCCCAACGCCCCCGCCCTCCCCGCCGCTGGCCTGCCCCTGTTCCCCCGCCTTTGCCTGACGCTGGTGGCCTCCACCCATGAGGTGGAGGACCGCATGGGCGATTTGGAGGAATCGTACGTCAACGCCCTGGCATCCTTGGGGCCGGAGGTGGCGCTCCGCCGCTATCGCCGCGACATCGCCTCCAGCATCCTGGCCATCGCCTACCGGCGGCTGGAGAGCCTGATCCTGCTACGGTTCCTGGACCGCGGGCGACTGCTGGTGTCGATGGTCGTGGCGGCCGGCGCCTTCGCCCTGTGCTGCGGCACCCTGGCGGCCCTGGTGCCGCCGCCGTGGTGGGCACAGGCGGGCCTGCCGATCTATCCCGGCCAGTTCCGGGGCTTCAACCCGCCCGATTATCCCGTCTGCCAGGCCTGGACCGATTATCAGGGCAATAACCGCATGGCGCGGGACCTGTACCGGCGTGGCGTCCACGTGCTGCCGATCGCGACCCAGGACGCGGTGCGCTCGGGGGCCGGGCGGAATCTGTCCGTCCTATTGCCCCGAACGGCCAAGGTGGTGGCCATCTACTGCGGCACCGCCCGGCAAAGCGCGCCCATCGAGGAATGTTCCCGCGGCGGCTGCGACGCCGGGGCCGCCCCCTTCATCGAGGACAGCGCCTACGCCAACGGGCGTGTCCTGACCTTGGGCATGGCCACCCGGTCCACCGCCGCCGAGGACCATGTCACCGGCCATTTCTGGGTGGCCTGGCAGGACACGAACCCCTCCCCCTGAACCCTCCGTTTCAGCATCCTTAGCCGGGCGCGCTTATTTCTTCTACATTGCAGAATAAAATAGGGAGTGCATGTGCCATGAGCACAACCATGTCGCTGGAGTCCCCGATGCCGTTTCCCATTGTGACCATGAGCCGACTGCTGGGGTCCCTGATCTCGGCCGCCCTCTCCTGCTGCCTGGTCTATGGCCTGTTGAACGCCTCGATACCGGACCCGTGGTGGCGGCAGGCGGGCCTGCGCACCAACCCCGGCAATTTCGTCAGCCCCAACCTGGTGGACTATCCCTTCTGCCAGGCCTGGACCGACTACCAGGGCCAGAACCGCATGGCGCGGGATCTGGGCGGCCCCGGCGTGAGGGTCACGGAGGTGGAGACGCGGACCGCCATCCGCCCGGAACGGGAAGAGAACCTGCTGGTGGAACTGCCGGGGACCGCCCAGGTCGTGGCCGTCTACTGCGGCATCTCACAGGACCGGGCGCCCATGGGCGAATGCGCCCGCTATGTCTGTGGCGACGGGGTCGCCACCTTCATCGCCGACAGCACGTACACGGGGAGCCAGTATAGCGGCACCCAAGAGACCGGGAACCGGATCCTGACCTTGACCCTCATGAACAAGCAAGCCCAAACCCGGCGCCAGACCGTGGCCCATTTCTGGGTGGCCTGGCGGGACACCGCCCCGCCCCCTGCCCAGTCCCCCGCCCAGTCCCCTCAGGCGGGAACATCCCAGGCGGGGCCGGACATGGCGCCGGCGGCGGCCCCCCACAAGCCCGCCGTGAAGCCCACCGGGAAGCCCATGTCCAACCCGACCTGACGCCGCCGCCGCTGTCAGTCCTGGAACAGCCAGACCAGGGAGGTGCTGGCCAGGGCCGCCACCGCCCCGGTCACAGCGTCCTCCGCCATGTCGGGCAAGACCGGCTTCAGATCACCCAGGTGGGCGCCATCGGTGGCCAGCAGTTGGGTGAGCACCCGCCGCTGGTCCGCCGGCAGCTTGGCCGGAACCATGCCCGGGCCGCGCGCGGCGGGATGGATTTCCGTCGCGTCCGACAGCGCGCGGTCCAGGCCCAGGTTCAGGGGCAGGAACGGTTCCCGTTCCGCGTCCAGCTGGGTGAACAGCGCCGCCAGGTCCGGCTGGTCCAGCGCGGCGTTCAACAGGTCCGCCTGCGTCGCCAGTTGCTGGCGTGTCGCGTCAGGGCTGGCAACGGCCATCACCTCCTCCCGGAAGGTCGCGTCGTCGCCCTCCAGGCGGCCGGCCAACGCCCGCAGCATGTCCCTGGCCCGCAAGCCCCCCAGGTTGAGGGTCAGGTGGGCGGAGCAGCCGCCCTCCGGCACCGCCGCCCAGTGAATGTCGCCCCGGGGGATGTACAGCACGTCGCCGGGGCGCAGGGTGTCCTGCCATTCGATCGGCCCGGCCTCCGCCAGGGTGGGATAGCTGCGGCTGACCAGGGGGTGGACGGCGCGGGTGCCGTGGCAGTGCCAGCGCTTTTCCCCATGGATTTGCAGGATCAGGACGTCGTGGTTGTCCCAATGGGGCCCTAGCGCCCCGTCCCGCTGGAAGCTGACATAGGCGTTGGCGCCGCCGCGCACGCGGTAGCGCCGTTCCACCGCCGCGACCAGGGCGGCGATGCGGGGGGAAACATGGTGCAGATGGTTCAGCGCCAGGCTGAGACCCTGATTGGCTTGCTCATGCAGGACCGCGCTCTTGAGAAACAGCACGCCCGCCTTGGAGCGGCCAACCACCGTTTCATAGGGCAGGTCCTTGCCCGACCGGACCAGACGGAGGCGGCCGCTGTGCAGCCCCGCCAGGGTCACCTGGCTGTTGACCAGCGACCAGGGGAGCAGGCGGCTGAAGCCCTCCGCCCCGTCGGTGCGCAGGTGCAGGCGCCGCTTTTCCAAAAAGGCCCGGTCCAGATCCGCCGGGTCATGAGGGCGGACCAAAGCCGCCACGCCACCAAGCATATGCCCCCAACCTCCCTGACCCCGTCCAGCGCTTGCGCCCATGATAGCGATTCACGCCGGAAAACCGGACACTTTCTACTTGGGCGTGTCAGATGCCGACGGGTCCGCCCCGCCAGCCGGCTTGGCCGGCCGCTTTTTCGGCACCGGCTTTTCCGGTTTGCCGTCCTCATCCGTGGGCGAGAGGAAGAAGAGGTTGCGCAGGAAGCCCGGCGCCAGCACGGCCAGCGGGTTGACCGACACGTCCAGGTCGTCCAGCGGACCCTTGACCCGGTATGTGGCCGACAACAAGCCCTGCCCTTCGCCACCGGTCAGCAAGTCGCCCACCAGCGGGATGGCGCCCAGCAGCTTGTTGAAGGTGGAAAAGGGCACGATGGTGCCCTGCAGGTCGGCCGAACTCTGGCGCATGTTGATCTCGCCTTCCATGGTCAGGCCGATGGCGGCGCCCGAGGTGCGCACGTCATGGAAGGTGACGCCGGTGTCGGTCCAGTGGAAGCCGCCCTCCAGCTTGGCGAACGTGATGGGCGAGCCGCTCATGAAGTCGGAGAAGCCCTGGAAACTGGCCGCCGACAGCAGGCGCGCCATGACCGGCGCCTCCACCACCTGATAGTCGGTCACATCCAGGGTCCCGGCCACCACCTCGTGCGGGTCGCCGGGTGTGCTGCGGCCCTTCACCACCAGCTTGCCGCCGCGCAGATGATCCAGCACGTCAAGCTGCTGCAGCGCCGCGCCGGCATCGTCCGACGTGAGGGTCAGCGCCATGGCGTCGCCATCCGGAACGTAGCGCAGGGCCAGGTGGCCAGCATCGCCCTTACCGACGCGGGTGTCGAGGGCGACGGAGCGCCAATTGCGCCCCCGCCGGACGAACCGCCCCTTGGTGGCGCCGATCTCCCGCCCGCCACCGGCGGTCACCACCCGGTCGAAGCTGAAATCGATGTCCAGCGGCGGCCGGGCATCCAGGGCCTTCAACTCCGCCTCGGTCGGGGCACGGGCGCCGCCGGAGGCGGAACGGCGGAAGGGCCGGGCGTCCATGGAGGGGCCGGCCGCCTTCACCCGCATACCACCGGCATCGTCCACGTCCACCGTCATCGCCAGGTCGGTGTTACCCTGGCGGTAGCGGTCGACGGCCAGATGGCCGATGGAGAAGTTGTGCTTGAGGTCCAGGCTGCCCGAAGCCTCCATCCCGTCCGACTTCAGCTGGAAGCGGCTCACATGCAGGGGGCGGCCCTGCTCGAACCCCACCTCGACATGGCCGGATGCCGCCGTGCCCGGCACCTTGCGCCAGTCCATCAGCGCGACGGCCAGGGCGGAGCGGGTGAGGTCGAGGTCGGCAACGATGGTCTCATTGTGACGGGCGTCGCGGGTGTAGACCATGCTGACGCCCACGGGGCCGCGCACCCATTCGGGGAAATCCAGGTGGAAGGTCTGGCGATCGCGGTCGCTGGCCGTGGCCTGCAAGGCCACACGTGTGCCGATGGGCGCCTCCTCCGGGAAGTTCTCGCGCCACAGGATACGGGCCGGCATGCCATTCAGGCGGGCGGTGCCGTTGGTGTCCATCCCCTTGTTATCCAGCACCAGGGTCAGATCGCCATCCGTGGCCCGGACATCGGCCACCAGCCCATCCGCCGCCACGTTCCTCAGACGGGCCTGCACGCCCAGCTTCACCTGGTCCATCTTCAAGGTGGCGACCAGGGGGAAATCGAAACGCAGGGTCATGTCGGCGGTGCCGCCCACCGCCGCCGGCACCAGGCCGACCTTGCGGGCATAGCCCAGCGGGGGCGTGTCGATCACTGTCAGCGCCGACGAGATGGGGCCGCTGACCGGCAGCGTCATCTCCATCCTCTGCGATGTCTTGTCGAGGCCGGTGATGTCCAAATGGGAGGTGCCCAGCGCCAGGTCCAACAGGTGGCCCCGCGTCAGCTCGATGCCCAGGTGCCCGCCGTCGAAGGTGGCGGTGCCGCCGACATCCTTCACCTTGGGCATGCCGTCCATGTAGTTCACGGTGGCGCCGGAGAAGGCGAAGCTGGCCGCCATGTGGGCGGTCGCCAGGTCCGACAGGTCGGCCGGCGCCGCGCCCTCCAGGCTGAAGGTCACCTTGTCGAAGGCGCCGTCTGACAGGTTCTGCATGATCCAGGCGCGCGGCTTGGGCAGGGCGTCCAGCGGCCAGAGCGCGTCCAGCCCGTTCAGCGGCACGGCCTTGACCTCGGTGGACAGCGCCACCTTGTACCCACCGTCGTCCCGCTTGGTGGCCTTGCCCGTCAGCGCCACGGTGGAGCCGGGCGCGGCGCCGTTGGCGCCGGGCAGCGCCAGGTTCAGGTGGGTGAGGGTCAGGCCCCCCGGCTCCAGCCGCGCCTGAAGATCCAGGTTGGCGACGGCCAGCGGGGCCTTCAGACGGCCCGGCAAGGTGACGGTCCCCGCCGTGCCGCTGATGGCGACATCGAGGATGCGGGGGGAGAAATCGGCGGCCAAATCCAGCGCGATGGTGCCGGCCAGCGGCATGTCGATGCCGCCCAGCGCCGCCAACACCCCATCCGACGCGCGGGTGACGCGCGCCAGGTCCGCCGGACTGACGCCGGAGAAGTGGGCCACGGCGCTGACGGTGCCGGCGGCCAGGCGATACCCCAGGTCCGCCGACATCTGGGTCATATGCCCGCCCAGATCCACCACCAGCTGGGCCGTGCCGCTGATGCCGTCCCGGTCGCGCGACAGGGTGATGTCGGCCCGCGGCGCCGACCACACCAGGCCCAGCTGGCGATTGTCCACCGACAGCCGCGCCTCGGACACCACCAGCTTGGTCAGGGCCCCCAGCGGTTCCAGCGGGTCGGGCGGACGCTTCAGGGCCGTCAGCAGGTCGGCCATGAAGTCGTTGCCGTCGTCGGTGTCGTCATCCGCCAGCAGGGCCAGGCGGAAGCGCCCGTCCACCTCGCGGATGGCGTTCAGCCGGGGGCGCACCAGGACGATGCGGGTGGGCGCCAACCGGCCGTGCAACAGGGCGGGGACCGATAACGCCACGCGGAATTCCGGCAGCGTGGCCACGGTGGCGCCGCCCGTGCCGGTCAGCACCACGTCATCGGCCAGGATTTCCACCGTCGCCCCCTTGGGCGCCTTGGCCAGCAGCACCTTGTGGACGGAAATGCGGATGGGGCCGCTGGCGTTCACCGCCTGTTCCAGATAGGGCGCGAACCAGGAGATGGGCATGGGTCCACGGCTGAGCCGCCAGGACAACAAGCCGACCGTGACCAAGACCACCAGCAGAATCCCCGCCAGCAGTTCAAGGACCACCAACGCCGCGTGCCCCACGACACCCCGCCGCCGCCGCGCTGGGGGCGGCGGGGGAGGTTCCGGCAGCCGCCTTCCGGGCACCTGCAAACCGACCGGCGCCTCGGAAGGGGCCTCGGCAGGGGGGATGGGAGGCGTCGGACGAGGCAAAGGTTCAGACTTCCGGCATTGGCTTGACCGCGTCGGCGGGCCGTGGGCACTCTGCCCCCGATCCCCCGCCAACCAAGAACGGCGAACGGGACCCAACCCCAGACCCGCGTCCGGTCCCAGCAACATGGGGCCGGGATGGACGGGTTACACGGGGGCGAGGCCCAATTCCTGGCATAGCCCGGTCAGATATCCATGTTCAATGCGAAATCCCTACCCCAAGCGGCAGATGCCGAACTTCTGGCCCGCGGCCTGGACTCCTGGCAGCGGCGGGCGGACGATTCCGGCGATGCCGATCTGGCTGTGTTCGCCCGGGATTACGCCGCCGATGCCGACGGGTCGGCCCTGCTGGCCGCCATCCTCGGCAACAGCCCCTTTCTGGGACAGGCGCTGCTGAAGGAACCGGCTTTTTTCCGGCAAGTGACGGAGCAAGGCTTCGATGCCGCCTTCATGGACCTGCTGGAGGGCCTGTGGGCCGAGGTGGGCGGTCCCACCACCACCGATCGGCTGATGAAGGCCCTGCGCGTGGCCAAACGGCGCGCCGCCCTGTTGATCGCCGCCGCTGACATCGCGGAAGCCTGGACCCTGGAACAGGTGACCGGGGCGCTGAGCCAGCTGGCGGAGGCGGCCTTGCGCCTCACCGCCCGCCACCTGCTGCGCCAATTGGCCGCCAAGGGGGAGATACGCCTGCCCGACGCGACCCACGACCCGGAGGCCGGCAGCGGCCTGATCGTGCTGGCCATGGGCAAGTTCGGGGCGCTGGAGCTGAACTATTCCAGCGACATCGACCTGATCATCCTTTACGACGACGGGGTGGTCCAGGCCCGCGACCCCGATGAGATGACGCGCACCTTCGTGCGCCTGGCGCGCGATCTGGTGCGCATCATGGAGGAGCGGACGGTGGACGGCTACGTCTTCCGCACCGATCTGCGCCTGCGCCCCGATCCCGGCGCCACGCCGCTGGCCGTTTCCGTCTCCGCCGCCGAGGCCTATTACGGCAGCCTGGGCCAGAACTGGGAGCGGGCGGCCATGATCAAGGCGCGGCCGGTGGCGGGCGACCGCAAGGCCGGCCAGGACTTCATGGGCCTGATCCGCCATTTCATCTGGCGCCGCAACCTGGACTTCGCCGCCATCCAGGATATCCATTCCATCAAGCGGCAGATCGGCGCCCACAAGGGCCACCGCGACAAGGCGGTGAACGGCCACGACATCAAGCTGGGCCGGGGCGGCATCCGCGAGATCGAGTTCTTCGCCCAGACCCAGCAGCTGATCTATGGCGGACGGGACGCCCATCTGCGCGTGCCGGCCACCATGATGGCGCTGGACGCCCTGGTGGCGGCCGACCGGGTCAGCGAGGCGGCGGCGGCGGATCTGAAGGCCGCCTACCGTTTCCTGCGCCGGGTGGAGCACCGGGTGCAGATGGTGGACGACCAGCAGACCCACAAACTGCCGGTCGATGACAACGGCGTGGCCGCCATCGCCACCTTCCTGGGCTACGCCGACCCGGCCGCCTTCCGTACTGATCTGCTGGCCACCCTGGGCCGGGTGGAGGACCGCTACGCCGCCTTGTTCGAGGAGGCGCCGCCCCTGTCCGGCCCCGGCAACCTGGTCTTCACCGGGACCGAGGACGACCCCGACACCATCATCACCCTGCGGGGGCTGGGCTTCCAAAACCCCTCGGTGGTGGCGGCGCAGATCCGCGCCTGGCACCACGGCCGCTATCGCGCCACCCGCAGCACCCGGGCGCGCGAGCTGCTGACGGAACTGGTGCCCAGCCTGCTGGCGGCCCTGGGCGGCACCGCCCAGCCCGACCACGCCTTCATGAAGTTCGATGAGTTCCTGGAACGCCTGCCGGCCGGCGTGCAACTGTTCAGCCTGTTCTATGCCAACCCCAGGTTGCTGGAACTGGTGGCCCTGATCATGGGGACGGCGCCGCGCCTGGCCGACAGCCTGGCCCGCCGGCCATCGCAGCTGGACGCCGTGCTGACGCCCGGGTTCTTCGACCATCTGCCCGACGCGGCGGAACTGCGCGACGGCCTGTTCCGCCAACTGGCCGACGCCCATCATTTCGAGGAGGTGCTGGACCTGACGCGGCGCTGGACCGGCGACCAGCGCCTGCGCGCCGGCATCCAGATCCTGCGCCACCTGGCCGACGGCGACCAGTGCGGCCCCTTCCTGACCACGGTGGCGGAGACGGCCCTGACCGTCCTGCAGGAGCGGGTGGAGGGGGAGTACACGCCCCGCCACGGCCGCTTCCCCGCCGGCGACGACACCGGCATGGCCATCCTGGCCATGGGCCGGCTGGGGGCGCGGTCCCTGACCTTGGGCTCGGACCTGGACCTCATCACCGTCTACCAGGTGCCCGCGGACGCCGACCAGTCGGACGGACCCAAGCCACTCTCGCCCAGCGAATATTTCATCCGCCTGACCCAGCGGCTGATCAACGCCATCACCGTGCCCACGGCCGAGGGCGCCTTGTACGAGGTGGACATGCGCCTGCGCCCCTCCGGCAACAAGGGGCCGCTGGCCGTCAGCCTGGACGCCTTCACCCGCTATCAGCGGGAAAGCGCCTGGACGTGGGAGCATATGGCCCTGACCCGCGCCCGGGTGCTGACCGGCCCGCCGGCCTTGCGGGCCCAGCTGACGGACGCAATCCGGGCGGTGCTGGTGCGGCGGCGCGACCCGGACACGCTGCTGGCCGACGTGGCCGACATGCGCGCCCGCATGGACAAGGAACACCACACCAAGGACCCCTGGTCGGTGAAGCATGTGCGTGGCGGCATGGTGGACATCCAGTTCCTGGCGCAATACCTGACCCTGCGCCACGCCGCCGACCATCCCGACATCCTGGACCCCAACACCACCGGCGCGCTGGCCCGGCTGCGGGACGCCGACCTGCTGGACGCGGCGGATGCCGACGCCTTGATCGACATTCATCGCCTGTGGCGCCGGGTGCAGGCCTTCCTGCGCCTGACGGTGGCGGGCGACACCAAGGTGGCCGATGCCCCGCCGGCCCTGCGCCTGGCCCTGGCGGAGGCGGTGGGGAGTGGTCTTGACTTCGACGCCGCGGAAAGCAGAATCCGCGCCGCCGCCGCCCAGGCCTACGCCCTGTTCCAGAAGGTGGTGGAGGAGCCGGCGGCCCGCCTGGCCCCGCCCCCGCCCGCCGCCTGATCCATCCGCCCGCCCTTCGCGTATGAAGGCGGCTTGCCCTTTACCCAGAAGGAAGAAACACCATGGCCGTTGAGGTTGGTTCACTCGCCCCGGACTTCACCATGCCCACCGATGGTGGCGGCACTGTCACGCTGTCGTCCCTGAAGGGCCGGCCGGTGGTGCTGTATTTCTACCCCAAGGACGACACCACCGGCTGCACGGCGGAGGCCTGCGGCTTCGGCGAAGCCCTGCCGCATTTCGAGACGGTGGACGCCACCATCATCGGCGTGTCCAAGGACAGCGTGGCCAGCCACGACAAGTTCAAGAAGAAGTACAGCCTGCCCTTCACCCTGGCGTCGGACGCCGACACCACCGTCTGCGAGGAGTACGGCGTCTGGGTGGAGAAGAACATGTACGGCCGCACCTACTTCGGAATCGAACGCGCCACCTTCCTGATCGACCAGGACGGCCGCGTCGCCCAGGTCTGGCGCAAGGTCAAGGTCCCCGGCCACGTCGACGCCGTGCTGGCGGCGGTGAAGGGGCTGTAAGGCATGCTTTTCATTTCAAGACGAGTCCTGACCGGGTCGATGTCGGGACTCGTCTTGATCCTGACAGGCGCCGCCGTGATGACACTTCATATCGGCAGGGGCGTCCAATCGTCTTTCGACACGATAGAAGTCGGCCAGACAGAAAATTCGGTCGTCCGGATTCTGGGGAAGCCGTCAGTGACAGAGTATCCGGCCAAGCCTTTCACCCGCTACGCTGATCGCGGGTGCGAAGCGCCGTGCTTCAAACGGTTTTGGTATGAGAACCGCCTGATGTTGGATACGGAGGCTTGGTCGATATCCATTGATCGCGATGGGTTGGTCGTCGGGAAATATCACTGGGTTTCCCCTTGAGGCCCCACCTCCCCCTTGAACCTTGTGACGCCTGAACCTTCGCCTTCAGCCTCACGCGCTGGCGCTTTTGGCGCCGGCGGTGAGGGTGCCGCCCAGGCGGGCCAGGATTTCGCCGGCCAGCGCCGCGACCTCTTCGGAGCCCTTGGCCCGGCGGTCGGTTTCCTGCAGGGACAGGCCGTCCATCATGGCGCCGGCGAAGCCCACGCGGTTGCCGATGACGGATTCCGCCATGGGCACGCCCAATCCCGCCACCGCCTCGGTCAGGCGGTCGGCCAGCTTGGCGCGGGGGGGAACGCGGTTCAGGGCCAGCAGCACCGGGCGCTTTTCCGCCTTGGCCATCTCCAACGTCGGGCGGGTGGCCCACAAATCCATCGGGCTGGGCTGTACCGGCACCACCACCAGGGTGGCGACGCGCACGGCGATGCGGGCCTCCGTCTCGGCGTGCGGCGGGCTGTCCACCACCACCACGTCGTGCTCCCGCGCCAGGCGCTCCACCTCTTTCTGGGTGCGCCAGCCGTTGATCTGCATATGGGTCAGGCCGGGATCATCCAGGGTCTGGGTGCGCAGGCCGAACCAGGCGGTCAGGCTGCCCTGGGGGTCGATGTCCACCACCGCCACCCGTAAGCCGGCCAGCGACCAGGCCACGGCCAGCTGGATGGCCAGCGTGGTCTTGCCCGCCCCGCCCTTCTGCTGCGCGATGGTGACGACGTGGCCCGCCATGATGCTCGCTCCCTCAAAACACCGTGATTGCTACCCGGTGGCGGCAGTGTGGACCGCGCGGCAATGGGGGGCAAGGGTGCAGTGCACAATGGCCGCCCCCTCAAAAGAGGAAGCCGGCGTTGCGGCCCTTGTTCTTGGACAGGGCAAGCCGACAAGGCTAGATAGGGGGAAATTCCCTGTCAGGCATCGCCCCCGTGACCCAGCCCCATCCCGCCCCCGACATGTCGCCGCCCACCACGGCCGCGCTGGAGCGCGCGTCCCAGGCCCTGGCCGAGGGCAGGCTGGTGGCCTTCCCGACGGAGACGGTCTACGGCCTGGGCGGTGACGCCGGCAACGACCAGGCGGTGGCCGACATCTTCGCCGCCAAGGGCCGCCCCACCTTCAACCCCCTGATCGTCCACTTGCCCGACGTGGCGGCGGTGGAGCGCTATGCCGTGATGGATGAGCGCGCCCACCAGATGGCGGACCTGTACTGGCCCGGCCCGCTGACCCTGGTGCTGCCCCGCCGGGCGGACGCCCCCCTGTCGCTGCTGGTCAGCGCCGGGCTGGACACGGTGGCGGTGCGGGTGCCGCGCCACCCCACCGCCCGCGCCCTGCTGCAGGCGTGCGGGCGCCCCATCGCCGCCCCCAGCGCCAACCGCTCCGGCCATGTCAGCCCCACGGCCCCCATCCATGTGCGTGACGAGTTCCCCGAGGGTGGGGGCGGACGCCTGGCCCTGATCCTGGCCGACGGCCGCTGCCCCGTGGGGGTGGAGTCCACCGTGCTGGACCTGTCGGGCGAGACCCCGGTGCTGCTGCGCCCCGGCTCGATCACGCCGGAGGAGATCGAGGCCGTGCTGGGCCCCATCCAGCGCGCCGCCGCCCCCGGCGGCGGCGTCCCCAATACCGGCCTCCGGGCGCCCGGCATGCTGGAAAGCCACTACGCCCCGGGCCTGCCGGTACGCCTGAACGCCGTCAATGCCGCCAAGGATGAGGCGCTGCTGGGCTTCGGCCCCGACCGCTTCGTCCTGGGCGGCGCGGAGCGGCTAAACCTGTCGCCCACCGGCGATCTCAGCGAGGCGGCGGCCAACCTGTTCGCCATGCTGCGCCGCCTGGACAAGCCGGCCCTCGCCGGCATCGCCGTCATGACCATTCCCGATGTGGGCCTGGGCCTGGCCATCAACGACCGCCTGCGCCGGGCGGCCGCACCTCGGAGCTGAAACCCACCAGGGTCATTTATAGCCGACGAAGTGCGTGGCTAGTTCGGCGTACGTCATGAGCCCTGCCAGCAGCAGTGATAGTCCAGCCAAGGCGACTTGGCAGCGGGGCCCTCGCGCAGTCCCCCGCCATGCCCATAATGCACAGAAGAAGCCCATAAAAAGAGGCGCCAGCATGACTATGTATCCCAGCAGGGAGCCCAGGCCCCAGGGCAAGCCACATTCATAAATTATCTTGGCGTGCCAAATAGCTACGGGAAACCACGCAATGGCGGCAACGCAAAAGGCCGATCGGGGAACAACGCGCACGGCCCCACCCACTTAAGATTATGGCGACCAGCTTAATAGCCGTTCCGTCCCTCACCAACAGCGCAGTTTAACCCTTGATCCCGCCGGCCGGGACCGGACACTGTGCATTCCACACCCCTTGGCCGACGAGGTCTCGCCCCATGAACGGTCCCCGGCACATCGTCCTTATGGCCCAGTACAACGCCTGGATGAACGCCAAGCTGGTCGAGGCGGCGGCGCGCCTGCCGGCGGCGGAGATTTCGCGGGATCGCGGCGCCTTCTTCCGCTCCATCCTCGGCACGCTGAACCATCTGATGGTGGGCGACACGCTATGGCTGCGGCGCTTCCGCACCCATCCCGCCGGCTATGCCACCCTGGATCCGGTGATGGCGCTACCGGTACCGTCCGGCCTGGACGAACGCCTCTATTCCGACCTGCCCAGCCTGGCAATCGCCCGCCAGGTCCTGGATGCCGCCATCACCCAGTGGGCCGTCAGCGTGCGGGCCTGCGACCTGGACCACCTGCTGCCCTATACCAGCAGTGCAGGCAAGGCCTGCGCCCGGCGTTTTGGCGACCTGATCGTGCATTTCTTCAACCACCAGACCCATCACCGCGGCCAGGCCACCACCCTGCTGACCCAGGCCGGCGTCGACGTGGGTGTGACCGACCTGGTGGCCCTGATACCGGATGAAGCCTGATGACCACCCCGCCCTCCGATGACACCGTCCGCCGCTGCCTGGCCGCCCTGACCGACCTCCTGGGCCCCGCCGGAATCGTCACCGATGCCGAGGCGCAGGCCCCCTACCTGGCGGAGGCGCGCGGCAACGCCGTCAGCACGCCGCTGGCGGTGCTGCGCCCCTCGACCACCGAGGAGGTGGCGGCGGTGGTCCGCCTGACAGCGGAGGCGGGCATCGCCCTGGTGCCCCAGGGCGGCAACACCGGCCTGGTGGGCGGCGCCCTGGCGGGCCGCGGCACCGTGCTGCTGAACCTGGGCCGCCTGAACCGCATCCGCGAGGTCGACGCCCTGGACCACACCATGACGGTGGAGGCCGGCGTCATCCTGGCCACGGTGCAGCAGGCGGCCCATGACGTGGATCTGATGTTCCCATTGAGCCTGGGGGCCGAAGGCAGTTGCACCATCGGCGGCAACCTGTCGACCAACGCCGGCGGCATCCTGACCCTGCGCTACGGCAACGCCCGCGCCCAGGTGCTGGGGCTGGAGGTGGTGCTGCCCGACGGGCGGGTGTGGAACGGCCTGCGCCGCCTGCGCAAGGACAACACCGGTTATGATCTGAAGCACCTGTTCCTGGGTGCTGAAGGCACCCTGGGCGTCATCACCGCCGCCACCCTGTCGCTGGTGCCCCGGCCCCGGCAGATGGAAACGGCCCTGGTGGCGGTGCCGGACGTCACCGCCGCGCTGCGCCTGCTGAAACGCCTGCGCCAGGCCAGCGGCGACGCCGTCTCGGCCTTCGAGATCATGCCCCGCTTCGCCATCGAGGGCGCCGCCCGCTATCTGGGGGAGCACAACGATCCCTTATCGGAACCATCACCCTGGTACGTCCTGATCGAACTGACGGCCGGCACCCCGGGCGACGCCCTGCGCGACACGGTGGAAAGCGCCCTGGGTGAAGCGATGGAGGCGGGGGAGGTCACCGACGCCACCCTGGCCGCCAGTGGCGACCAGCGCCAGAAGCTGTGGCGCCTGCGCGAGGGCCTGCCGGAGATCGGGCGCAAGGTGGGCGGGGCGCTGCACCATGACGTCGCCGTCCCGGTCAGCCGCACCCCCCAGTTCATCGAACGGGCGAACGCGGCGGTGGCGGCCCTGTGCCCCGGCGCCCGCCCCTACCCCTTCGGCCATCTGGGGGACGGCAACATCCATTACAACATCGCCCGGCCCGACACCGACGACCCGGCCGACCGCGACGCCTTCCTGGCACAGGGCGGGGCCATCATGCGGGCGGTGCACGACGTGGTGCTGGACCTGGAGGGTTCGATCAGCGCCGAACACGGCATCGGCAACAAGAAGCGGGAGGAGCTGGCCCGCGCGCGCTCAAGCCTGGAAATAGACATGATGGCCCGCCTGAAGCGCCTGCTGGATCCCCGCGACCTGATGAATCCGGGGAAGATCTTACCCCAATAGGCAGGATTCGACCGCGAAACCACGCGCGGGCATAAGCCCATACTGACCTTTGGCGTCAATTGACGACGACTCGGCCCGCGTGAGACCCTTTAACCGTGGATATAAGGAGCCTGTGGCGTTCCCCCGACCGAGAACGGGGCCAACCCAAAGAGAGGGAGAGAGCTGATGCCTGGCAAGACCTCGACCCTTACCGCCCCTCGCGCGCCGTCACCCGTCACCGCCTATCTGCGACTGCTGCGCGGTGGCGCCGTGGCCCCCACCTCCCCCATGGACCAAGATGGGTTCCATGCCCCTTGCTCCGCCCCGCAAATGACGGGCGGCTGTGGCGGCGGCCAGATGATGGCCGGCCGCGCCCAGGATCCGGCCCTGGTCCATTTCTGACGGGGCCCCGGCTTCCGGAGCACGACATCCGCCGGGACCAAGGCGGAAACGCCTGATGCCCCGGCAACCCCGCCATTCGCGGTAGTGCGTTCGGCCGAGGCGGCGGTATGATCGCCCGCCATGAAGCCTTTCATCACCACGTTCCTGTCCCTGCGGCGCCGATCCGCGATGACGCGCTATGCCGGCGCCGCCCTGTTGGTGTGCCTGTCGTTCGGGCTGCGTGTCGCGCTGGACGACATTCTGGACGGCTATCCTGTCGTGCATTTCTTTCCGGCGCTGGTATTGGGAACCCTGTGGTTCGGCGTGGGCCCTGGCCTCATGGCCGTGGCCTTGAGCGCCGTGCTGGCCCTGCCCTTCGTGGCGCCGGCCGACGACGGCATGCCGTGGCTGCAACAGTTCGCCACCCTGCCCGGCCGGCTGGACGCCCTGCCGGCCAGGGGCTGGGCTGGGCCCGCGCTGTTCGTCGTCATCAGCTTGGTGGTGGTCGCCATCATCGCCGCCCTGCACAACGCCCTGGACACGCTGGCGCAATCGGAGCAGCAGCAGGCCATGCTGTTGCGTGAGATCTATCACCGCATCCGCAACGACCTGCAATCCGTGACCAGCCTGCTGATGGTGGCGGAAACCCGGGCGGGCGCCTTGGAAGCCGGAGAACTGGCCAAGGCCGGGGAGCGGGTGCGCGTGCTGGGCCTGGTCTATTCCAGCCTGCAGCGGCTGCAACGCGAACCCTTCGTGCCGGCCCGCGCCTTCCTGAGCCAATTGGTGGAAAACCTGGCGGTCGCCCATGGCACCGGGCGGCCCGTCACCTTCACGGTCTCGGTGGAGGATGTGAACCTGCCCCAACGGGCCGCGGTGACGCTGGGCCTGGCCGCCAACGAATTGGTGACCAACGCCCTGAAGTACGCCTTCCCCGACGGACGGGCCGGCACCATCGCCGTCAGTCTGGCGACGGAGGGGGACCGGTGGGTTCTGCGGGTGGAGGACGATGGCGTGGGGCTGTCCCCGGGACCGGCAACAACGGCCGGGGCGGCAGAAGATTCCGCCGGACATGCCGACACCGCGGGCAAAAGACGCCGCGCCGGCCTGGGCCACCTGCTGTTGGAGCAACTGGCCCGGCAGTGCGCCGGACAGTTGGGATGGACCAACGACAACGGTCTGAAGGCCTGGCTGTCGGTGCCGGCGGTGCCGGGCGCCTAAGGCCGGGGGCCTGCGGCCGGGTTAGGCGCTCGCCATATAGGCGGCGGCCATGTTGGGGGCGCGGTTGGTGGTCATGCGCTGTTCCTGCTGGCTGTAGCCATCCTTGTCCTGGTCGTCATCATCGGTGGGGGCGGCCAAGGCGTTCAGCATCATGATGGTATAGGTGGACAGCGGCATCTTGGAGCTGCTGCCGCCCCGCACCATGTCCCAGGGCTGCGAGGTGTTGTCGGCCGCCTGGACGGTGCCCAGCGTGGTCGACCCGGCATATTTGTCCGTGCTGGTGGCGCCGGTGCCGTCGAACTTGCGGGCGAAATGATCGTAGACCTGGCCCAGGGACAGGGCCTTGCCGTTGTCGTCGTAGAACACGGCGTCGTTGGCGTCGGCCGCGTCGGGAACAACGGCGTCCGCCGCCTGGTTCGGGTTTTTCTTCAGCGCGTTCAGGAACTTGGAGGCACCGCCCGCGCCCAGGAAATGGGCCAGGTACAGCTCGGTGCCACCGATGGTGCCGCCCACCTGCTGCTGCAGGGTCGTCTTGTTGTCCTGGGCCAGCTGGGCCGCCATCATCGCGGAGGTGTTGGCGTCCTTGCGCAGGTCGAGAATCTTTTGCCGGGTGGCGGGATCGGCGACATAGGCCGTGCCGTCGCTGCGGGTCTTGATGGCGCTGGCGTACTGGCCCAGGCCCACCTCGGCGCCATGCTGCTGCACCATGTTCAGCCACGTGGAGTCGGTGAACTGATAGAGGCCGGTGGCGCTGCTGGTGCTGGCTTTGGCGTTCACATTGTACCCGCTTTCCACAGACGCCTGCTTCAGCAGATAGGAAAAATCTACCCCCGCCCTGGTGCTGGCCTGCTGGACGGCGGCCACGATCCTGGCGGGGGCGGAAGACGCCAAACCCTGTGCTGCAGTCAACTGCGTGGTGGACAGCGCGGTGTTCACGACCGGACCTCACTTACCTGGAAAACGACCGGCCGACAGGGCCGATCCGATGCTGGTCCACTACGTAAGCAAAGGGCGTGCCAGACCGTCACGATGGTCCCGACCTTCGCCAATACTTGCCCGGCCGGCATCCTCCCGGCAGGATGGCACCCGCGTCGACGGGACGCGGCCCTATCGCTCAATGACCGGGCCCGCCCGCCCAATAACATTGAGCACCCCCGCCGGCCATGCCAGGTCCCGCGCCCCATCCGGGCGCGCCGGGCCGCCGCCGGTGGGCCCCCTGGGAGGACCCAAGAGACCATGACCTATCAAGCGCCCCTGAAGGAAATCCGTTTCGTCCTGAATTCCGTCGTCGGCCTGGACCGCGTCGCCGCCTTCCCCGACTTCGAAGCCGCGACCCCCGACCTGGTGGACGCCGTGCTGGAGGAAGGGGCCAAGCTGGCCGACAACGTGCTGGCGCCCCTGAACGTGGTGGGCGACCGCCAGGGGTCGAAACTGACGGAGACGGGCGTGCGCACGCCCGATGGCTTCAAGGACGCCTACCGGCAGTTCGTGGATGGCGGCTGGAACAGCGTGCCCTTCGACCCGGACCACGGCGGCCAGGGCCTGCCCTGGACCCTGTTCATCGCGCTGCTGGAAACCTGGACCAGCGCCAACATGTCGTTCGCCCTGGGGCCGCTGCTGACCCAGGGTGCGGTGGAGCTGTTGACGGCCCATGGCTCCGACGAGCAGAAGACGCTGTACCTGGAAAAGCTGATCTCCGGCGAATGGGCCGGCACCATGAACCTGACGGAGCCGCAGGCCGGTTCAGACGTGGGCGCCGTGCGCACCCGGGCGGTGCGCCAGGACGACGGCACCTACCGGATCAGTGGGCAGAAGATCTTCATCACCTATGGCGACCATGATTGGACGGACAACATCGTCCACCTGGTGCTGGCCCGCACCCCCGACGCGCCGGCGGGCACCAAGGGCATCTCGCTGTTCATCGTGCCCAAGTTCCTGCTGAACGCCGACGGCACCCCCGGTGAGCGCAACGACGCCCGCTGCGTCAGCCTGGAGCACAAGCTGGGCATCCACGCCAGCCCCACCGCCGTCATGAGCTACGGCGACAACGGGGCGTGCGTCGGCTATCTGGTGGGCGAGGAGAACCGCGGCATCGAGTACATGTTCACCATGATGAACAACGCCCGCCTGGGCGTGGGCCTGCAGGGCGTTGCCATCGGGGAACGCGCCTATCAGCAGGCGCTGGCCTACGCCAAGACGCGGGTGCAGAGCCGCGATGTGGCCGGCGGGCCGCAGCCGGTGACCATCATCCACCACCCCGACGTGCGCCGCATGCTGCTGACCATGCGGTCCAAGGTGGAGGCGGCGCGCGCCATCGTCTATTTCACCGCGTCGGCCCTGGATGGTCACCACCACCACCCGGACGCGGACGCCGCGCGCCAAGCCGGTTTGCTGAACGACCTGATGACCCCGGTGGCCAAGGCCTGGAGCACCGACATCGGCGTGGAGGTGGCCAGCCTGGGGGTGCAGGTGCACGGCGGCATGGGCTTCATCGAGGAGACGGGCGCCGCCCAATATTACCGCGACGCCCGCATCGCCCCCATCTATGAGGGCACCAACGGCATCCAGGCCAACGACCTGGTGTTCCGCAAGCTGGGCCGCGACGGCGGGGCCGCGGCCCGCACCCTGTTCGCCCTGATGAAGGAGACGGCGGAGGCGGCATCCGCCCAGCCCGGCGACGACCTGGCCGCCGTCGCCCAGGGCCTGGCCCGGGGCATCGCTGGTTTGGAGGACGCGACCGCCTTCCTGGTGGGCACTGTGAAGGCCGATGCCCGCGCGGCGGCGGCAGGGGCCGTGCCCTACCTCACCCTGTTCGGCAACGTCACCGGCGCCTTCCTGCTGGCCCGCGGCGCCATCGCCGCCAACCAGGCGCTGGCCCAGGGCCAGGACACGTCCTTCCATGAAAGCAAGCTGATCACCGCCCGCTTTTTCGTGGAACAGGTGGTGGGTCCGTCCCTGGGCCTGGTCGACGTCATCCGGACCGGCCACCGCACGCTGATGGCCCTGTCGGAAGATCAGTTCTAGAGCAGATCGCCCAAAGGCGGAATCGCCTTTGGGTGTGAAGCTGCTCGCGGACAGACTCATCTATAGCCGGCTGAGGTTCCGATTAAACCCAGCCGGCTATAGAGACGTTGGGGCGGGCTGTGGTTCCGGCTGTGGACAGTCCGCCCCTCACCCGCATGGTCATCAGCGCCGCCGTCGGCGGGAATGCCCTCATGTCCCGTCGATAAGGGATCTTATCGACAAGGAACGCCTTCATTGAGCAAGAAGGCGAGGCGGCTTTCGGCGCAAATTATCCTCCAACCGGGCAAAGGAGGATCCCATGAAACAAGCATGGCTGGCGGTGGTCGCTTTCGTGGCCCTGGGCGATGTTGCCCAAGGCGGTGCCGCGCCGGCGGATCTCACGCCCTTTCCCAGCGCCTTCCATACCCAGAATATAACGGCCAACGGCACGACCATTCATGTGCGTGTCGGTGGCGACGGCCCGGCGGTGGTGCTGGTGCACGGGTTCGCGGACACCGGCGACATGTGGGCGCCGTTGGCGGCGGAGCTGATGCGCGACCATATGGTGATAGCGCCTGACCTGCGGGGCATGGGCCTGTCCGCCGTCGCGACGGACGGCTACACCAAGAAGAATCAGGCCGAGGACATCGCCGGTGTCTTGGACGCGCTGCATGTGCGCCAGGCGGATGTGATTGGCCACGACATCGGCAACATGGTCGCCTTCGCGTTCGCCGAAGCGCACCCCGACCGCACGACCCGCCTGGTGATGATGGATGCGCCCGTGCCGGGCGTCGGGCCCTGGGATGATATCCTGAAAAGCCCGCTGCTCTGGCATTTCCGCTTCGGTGGCCCGGATATGGAGCGCCTGGTCGCGGGGCGGGAGCGCATCTATCTCGACCGGTTCTGGAACGACTTCTCCGCCGATCCCTCGCATTTTCCGGAAGCGGCGCGCCGCCACTACGCCACGCTCTACGCCGCACCCGGCCGGATGCACGCGGGCTTCCTGCAATTCGCGGCGTTCGATCAGGATGTGATCGACAACCGCGCCTCCGTGGCGCGCGGACGCCTGCTAATGCCAGTGCTGGCCATCGGCGGCGACCATTCGCTGGGGGCCGCCATGGCCCACATCCTGCGCTTCGCCGCCGACGACGTGCATCAGGTCGTGATCGCCAATTCCGGCCACTGGCTGATGGAAGAACAGCCCGGGCCCACCATCGCGGCGATCCGCGCCTTCCTGGGCACCGGGTCGGTCCCGACCTTGCCGCCAACACGCCTCAGCGCCGCCCAGGTCGACGCGCTGGGCCGTGCCAACGGGGCCGCCGGCACATCGGAACTGACCGGCGTGCAAACGACCGTGCTATCCGGCGACCCCAATGCGGCGGGGCCCTACGCGTTCGAGATCCGCGTGCCCGCCCACACACGCATCGCCGCGCACACGCACCGCGACAACCGCAACGCCATCGTCGTCTCCGGCGAGTGGCATTTCGGCTATGGCCCCGCCGCCAGCGACGCGGCGACCGAGACGCTGGGTCCGGGTGGCTTCTACACCGAACCTGCGGGCATGGCGCACTTCGCCTACACAGGCGACGCGCCGGCCGTCGTCTACATCACCGGCCAGGGGCCAAGCGACACCCAATACATCAGCACCACCGACGATCCGTCCCGGCACTGACAGGAAAATCATTCCAGGTCAGATGCCGCCGCCGTCCATCAGGTCCGACAGCCGGTCGCGGATGCGCGTGGCCAGCGCCCGGGCGGCGCTGTCGTCCCGGCCCCGGGGCCGGGCGGCGGTGATGCGGTCTTCGGAGCGCACGGTGGCGGGGGTGCCCGCCAGCAGGATGACGCGGTCCGCCAGATAGACGGCCTCGTCGATATCATGCGTCACGAACAGGATGGTCTTGGACGTGCGCCGCCACAGGTCCAGCAACTCATCCTGCAACGCCTGGCGGGTGATCGCGTCCAGCGCGCCGAAGGGTTCATCCATCATCAGTAGGTCGGGATCGACCGCCAGGGCGCGGGCGATGGCCACGCGCTGGCGCTGGCCGCCCGACAGCTGGTGTGGCCAGCGGCCGGCCTTGTCGGCCAGGCCCACCAGGGCCAAGGCCTCCTCCGCCCGCCGTCGCCGCTCCGCCCGGCTGAGGCCCAGCCCCTCCAGCCCGAAGGCGACGTTGGAACGCACGGTGCGCCAAGGCAGCAGGCGGGCGTCCTGGAACACCAGGGCATAGGGACGGCGGCCCCTGGTATCCCCGTCCGGCGCATGGGTGATGGTGCCGCTGTTGGGCGGCACCAGGTCCGCCACCACGCGCAGCAGGGTGGACTTGCCCACGCCGGATGCGCCGACGATGGCGATGAATTCTCCCGCCGCCACCGACAGGTTGAAGTCACGCAGCACCACCGTGCGGCCCTCGGCGGCCGTGGGGTTGGGGAAGGCCAGGCTGAGGTCCCGGATTTCGATCATGGGGGTCATATCATCGGCCATGTCAGGGCTTCCACCGCAGGAGGCGGTCGCGCAACGCCACGAAGCCCATGTCGACCAAGCCGTAGAACAGGGCCATGGTGGCCATGTAGACGATGACGATATCGGTCGCCAGCAGGGAACTGGCCTGCATCATGCGCTGGCCCAGGCCAGGCACGCCGAACAACTCCGCCGCCACCACCGACATCCACGCCTGGCCCAGGCCGGTGCGCAGGCCCGCCAGGATGGTGCCCGACGCCGCCGGCAGCACGATCTTGAACAGCTTGGCGATGGTGGAGCGGTGGCCGAAGGCATCGGCCAGTTCCAACAGGTCACGGTCCACCGCCTGCACGGCGCCCAAGGCGGCGAAGTAATTGATCCAGAAGACGCCCAGCACGATGATGAAGGTGGCGGCCAGGGGCGTCACCCCGAACCAGATGATGGCGAAGGGCACCCACGCCAGGCCCGGGATGGGCCGCAGCAGGCGCACCACCCAGCTGGTGAGATCCTCCAGCCGGCGGGACATGCCGGTGACGACGCCGGCGGCGATGCCGCCGACCGAGCCGATGACCAGGCCCCAGGCATAGTGCACCAGGCTGTGCACTATGGCGTCCGTCCACTGGCCGCTGCGCACCTCGGCGATGAACGCCTGGGGAATGGCGCTGGGCGGCGGCAGCAGGACGGGGCGCACCAGGCCCAGGCGGGGCACCGCCTCCCACATCGCCAGGAAGGCGATGACGCCCAGCGCCGCCCACAGGCCGCGATGCCGCTTGGCCGGCCGGGCCAGGAAAACGGACGGGGGTATGCGTTTGCCCGGCGCCGGAAGACCGGCGCCGGGCTGCTCAAGCGGCGGGGAAGAAGTCAAACGACGTCGCTCACTTATGAAGTTTTTCGTAGTAGCTGGCGTCGAACAGGGTATCCAGCGGCTCCGCCTTCTTCAAGACGCCGGTCTTCAGCTGGAAGTCCTGCAGCACCTTGGTCTTTTCCACGATGCGGCGGGGATCGACCACGAACTGCGAGGCGGGGGAGGTCAGGGCGCGCTGCATGGTCTTCACATCGACGATGCCACGACCCAGCACCTTTTCCACATCAGCGGCGGCGCGGGCGGGATCCTGATGGATCAGGGTGACGGCCTTGTCGACCAGTTCCACCAGCTTCTGCACCAGCTCGGGATGGTCCTTGGCCAGGGCGCCGGTAACGCCCAGCACGGTGCCCGGCTGATCCTTGATCATGTCCTTGCCGTAGGCCAGCACCTTCACCGTGGGCAGACGGTCCTGGATGATGGTCAGGGCCGGCTCGCGCACGGTGGCGGCATCCACCGCGCCCGCCAGCAGCGCCTGCTGGGTGGCGTCGATGCCCATGGCGACGATCTGCACCGTCGCAGGGTCAACGTGCTCATCCTCCTGCAGCCAGTACTTCAGCACCGTGTCGGGGATGGAGCCCACGGGCTGCGTCGCGATCTTCACCGGCCGGCCCAGCTTGGCCGCCAGGCGGGCGATCGCCTCCGCCTTGCTGCCGCCCTTGGCCGCCTCGGCCGCCAGATCCGGACCGCCGGCCACCACCAGTTCCTCCACCGCGGTGGAAGCCACGACCTTGACCGTGATGCCCTGGGAGCCCGCGACCATCAGCGGGCCGATGCCGCCCATGTAGGCCTCCAGCGTGCCGGACGCGAGGCCCAGGATCATGTTGGGGCCGCTGTCGAACTGCGTCAGCTTCAGCTCGAAGCCCGCCTGCTTGTCCCAACCTTCCTGGCTGATGATGTAGGCGGGGGCCGCCCCCAGCACGGGGATGTAGCCGATGTGGACCACCGGGTCGGCCGCCTGGGCGCCCTGGGGGGCCGAGACCGCCAGCAGGGCGCCGATCAGCGGCAAGGCCGTCAGCAGGGAGGAATAGGCACGACGCATGGGGCAGCTCCCTTGGAAAGTGTGGCCGGCACGGGACGTTTATTTGTGGGGATTAAGCCGGCCCGCATAGGATCAACGAGAGCGGGCAACTGTCAATGCCCACGCCTGCGCGGAGGATCCGCGAAAATTCAACAGCGCAATATGTTGAATTGCCGCACCACCGAACGGGAGAAGAGGAATGCCAACCGTCAGGGCCGAAAAAGAAGCCACGCTCCCGCCCTCCCCCACCCCATGCCATGGACGGGAAAATTCAGGAAATCCGCCGACAATGGCGGGTTCCTCAATTCAACATTAAATATTAGTCATTATTCCTGATATTGACAGTCTTTCCCGTAAATGACAGCCTCGGCGTCAAGGAAGGGGCCCCCAGCTCCTTCTGGCCAGCGCCGGGCCCCTTGCCTCAACGGAACAACCGCCCGTTCGTTCCCCGACCAGGCAGGGGGCCCGGCCACCCGGCCCGCGGCCATTTGACGGAGCAGCTTGCGCCGCGTCACCAACCGCTAAAGCGCCACGAAGCCCCTTCGTGGTTCTCCGGAACGTGAAGGACCAGGCAATGACCAGCACTTCCCCGAACCAGTCCGCTCTTCCCCGCCAGCGCACCATCTCGCGCGGCGGCTGTCCCCTCATGCGCATGGGCTGCCGCTGTTGACGCTCCGCCGGACGCGCCTGACGCGTCCCGCCGTCATCCGCCGCATCGCTTCGGGCCGCTTGGGCCCAAGCCATAAAACCATCGTGTTGCGTTCACACCCCCGTAACGGCGGGGGTGTAGAGGGGTCACATCATGAGCCAGCAAATTTCCCATCAGGAACATGCCCGGGCGCCCGCGCCCGCCGCTGTCATCATCGAAACCGCCCGTCATACGGCGGGACTGGCCGTGCAGGACGGCCGGGACGTGCAGTTCTACGCCTCGCACTCCCTATTCCAGGCATTGGATGGGCAGCGGTTCCGCAGCGTGCGGGCGTTGGAACGCGCGGTGAGCAGCCTGGAAGCGGCCATCACCGACCAACGCCGGACCCGCGACAGCCGCGGCCAGATCTGGCGCAGCTGGGAAAGCCCGAGCGTGGACCAAGGCGCGGGTCAGCCCGAAGCGGCCTGATCCTTCCCGTCGGCATTCCCGGCGCGGTCCTCGAAATAGGTATCCCCGAATTCGGCGATCATCGCCTGGGCCTCGGTCACCAGGGCGCGGACCAGGCGCCGGTCGGGGTGGGTGCACAGCGTCTCGTTCACGGCCTTGCCCAGCAGGGCCTGGGCCTGGGCCAGCAGCTTCACCGCCAACCGATCCTCGAGTTCCATGGGCCACCCCCTTCAACCTGTCCCGGCGCCTGATGCCCGACGGGGCGTGCGCCGATCCCTTTCCGATAGCGCATAATCGCCAGCGGCACCAACCCCCGCCGGCGCACACCACCCCATCCCGCGACCACATCCTCAGGAGGAACGTCATGACCTTGCGTCTGGGCGACATCGCCCCCGATTTCCAGGCTGAGACCTCGGAAGGCCCCATCCATTTCCATGAGTGGATCGGCGACGGCTGGGCCGTCCTGTTCTCCCACCCCCGCGACTTCACGCCGGTGTGCACCACCGAGCTGGGCGCCGTCGCCCGGCTGAAGCCGGAATGGGACAAGCGCGGCGTGAAGCCCATCGGCCTGTCGGTGGACCCGGTAGGCAGTCACCGTGAGTGGGGCCGCGACATCGAGGAGACCCAGGGCACCGCCCTGAACTTCCCCCTGATCGCCGACCCCGACCGGACGGTGGCCAGGCTGTACGACATGATCCACCCCAACCATGACGAGACGCACACCGTGCGCACCGTCTTCGTCATCGACCCCAAGAAGAAGGTCCGCCTGCTGCTGACCTATCCACAGACCACGGGCCGCAACTTCACCGAGGTGCTGCGGGTGATCGACAGCCTGCAACTGACCGACCGGCACAGCGTCGCCACACCGGCCGACTGGACGACGGGCGATGATGTCATCATCGCCCTGTCGGTATCGGACGAGGCGGCCAAGGCCAAGTTCCCGGATGGCTGGACAGCGCCCAAGCCCTATCTGCGCATCGTGCCGCAACCCAAGTGACGGGCCGGGGGCGGGGGCCGGGCGACCGGCCCCCCCTTCCGCTCAAGCCTCGGCCAGCACCTGGGCATAGAACGCCGGATCGACGTTGCCACCCGACAGCACCACGGCGATGGTGCGGCCGGCGGTTTCCACCTTGCCGGCCAACAGCGCCGCCAGCGCCGCCGCCCCGCCCGGCTCCACCACCAGCTTGAGGTTGCTGGCCGCGAAGCGCATGGCGGCGCGCACCTCGGCCTCATTCACCACCAGGCCGGGGCCCAGCAGCGCCTGCGCCAGGGGGAAGGTGATGGTGCCCGGATTGGGCGACAGCAGGGCATCGCAGGATGACTTGGCGCCCGCCGCGTTGGACAACCGTTCGCCGGCCACCAGCGACCGCGCCATGTCATCAAAACCTTCGGGCTCGGTGGTATGCACGCTGGCCTCGGGAAAGGTCCGCTTCAGGCCCAGCGCCGTGCCGGTGGCCAGGCCCCCGCCGCTGCAATTGACCAGGCAGGCATCCACCGTCAGGCCCAGGGCCGCCGCCTGGCGGCCGATCTCCAGCCCCACGGTGCCCTGCCCCGCGATGATGTGCACGTCATCGTAGGAGGGCACCAGCACGGCGCCGGTGCGGGCGCACAGCTCCCGCCCAATGGCCTCGCGGTCCTCAGTGAAGCGGTCGTAGAAGACGATCTCCGCGCCCAGGGCCCGCGTGCCCGCCACCTTGATGGCGGGGGCGTCGGCCGGCATGACGATGGTGGCCTTGGTCCCCACCAGGCGGGCGGCCTCCGCCACGCCCTGGGCATGGTTGCCGGACGACCAGGCGACGACACCCCGCGCCCGCTCCTCGGCCGTCAGGCGGCCCAGGCGGTTGTAGGCGCCGCGGAACTTGAAGGAACCGGTGCGTTGCAGCACCTCCGGCTTCAGCAACACCCGGCCCCCCACCAGGGTATCCAACGCCGCGTTGGTGATCAGCGGCGTCATCACCGCCTTGCCCGCCAGCAGGTCCGCCGCCGCCTCGACATCCGTGCCCGTCACCGCCATCGCCATGGCCCGTTCCCTTCCGCTGGAATGTGATGGGTGCAGGCTGGCACTACCCGGCATCGCGGCGCAAGCGCATGCCCCGGCATGGCGCCCATACGCTACTCATACCGCAGCGCCGTCACCGGCTTGGCCGCCGCCACCCGGGCGGCGTGGCCGGCCACGGTGGCCCAGGCGATCAGCAGGGCGGACAGGCCGGCCAAGGCGAAGATCAGAGGATCCAGCTGGACGCGGTAGGCGAAGCCACCCAGCCAGCGGCCCATCACCACCCAGGCCAGGGGCCAGGCGACCAGATTGGCCATCAGCACCGGCTTGCTGAACTGCCAGACCAACAGGCGGACGATGTCGGCGACGGTGGCGCCCAGCACCTTGCGCAGGCCGATCTCCTTGGTCCGCCGTTCGGCGGTGAACGCCGCCAGGCCGAACAGGCCCAGGCAGGCGATCAGGATGGCCAGGCCGGAGAACAGGGCCAGCAGGTCACTCTGGCGCGCCTCCTCCTCATAGACTTGGCGTATGTGGTCGTCCAGGAACTCCCGCTTCAGCGGCAGGTCGGGGAGCAGCCGGCGCCAGGTGTCGTCGATGGCGGCCAGGGTGGCGGCGTCGGCGTTGGGCGCCAGGCGCACCAGCATGATCGACAGCTCATCACGCATGGCCATGTAGATCGTGGGCTCGAAGCTGGAGCGGGCGCTGTCGAACTGCACGTCATCCACCACGCCGATGACAGTCAGCGGTTCGTCGCCGCCATACAGCACCGTGCGCCCCACGGCCTGGTCCGCCGTCCCCAGGCCCAGACGCTTCACCGCCGCGGCGGACAGCACGATGGGAACCGCGACGCGATTGCCGTCGCCGGCGCGCAGGCCCGCCCGGCTGGTGATGTCGGCGGGGTGATCGGGGTCGAACAGGCGGCCGGCCAGGCGGGGAACGCCCAGCGCGTCCAGATAACCCACATCCACCGGCTCGGTGCGAAACAGCAGATCTGGCTCCGAGTCCGCCTCCCCGGGCAGGCGGTAATTGTTGGTCCACACGCTGCGGTCGCTGGGCACGTTGGCGGCGGCCCCCACGGACACGACACCCGGAATGCGCGACAGCGCGTCGCGCAGGGCCTGCACCCCCGCCAGCCCCGCCGGCCGGTCCAACCCGCGCAGCACCACCGCCCCCTCCGGCCGGAATCCCAGATCCTGGGTGCTGGCATAGCGCGTCTGTTGGCCCATCACGATGGTGGCGATCACCAGCACGATGGCGGCGGTGAATTGCAGCATCACCAGGGCCGCGCGCAGGCGCCCGCCCCCCGCCGCCTGCGGTCCCCGCAACAGGCTGGTGGGCCGGGGCCGCGACAGCACCAGCGCCGGATAGAGGCCACCCAGCAGCCCCACCGCCAGCACCGGCGGCAGCACCGCGACCAGCAGCCAGCCGCCGGACAGGAACCCGCCATCCACCCGCACGTTCAACAGGCCGAGGAAGCGGGGCATGGCCAATTCCACCAGTACCAGTCCCAGCAGACCGGACGCCAGCGCCAACAGCGCCGATTCCAGCAGGAACTGGCCGACCAACTGGCCGCGCCGGCTGCCCAGGGTCTTGCGGATGGCGACTTCCCGCGCCCGCAAGGACGAGCGGGCGGTGGACAGGTTGATGAAATTGACCATGGCGATGCCCAGCACCAGGGCCGCCACGCCGACGAAGGCCGCCAGCGTGGCGGGGGAGGTGCCGATGCCCTCGATGGGGTCGATGTGCATGGCCGTGAGGGGCTGCAGTTCCAGCGTTTCCACCACGTCCGGCGTCGCAGCGCGCATGGGCTGGCGGTGGGCCGCCAGCAGGGCCGGAAAGCGGGGCGCCAGGGTTGCCGGGTCCACACCCGGCTTCAGCAGCACGAAGGTGTGGATGAAGTCATTGCGCCACTTTTCATCCTGGTCGGCGAACATTGGGTCCCAGCCGTCATGGAACTTGGTGGCGATGTTGGTCCACAGGGTGAGCGGCAGTTCACGGCTGAACAGCGTGTTGGACGGCAGGTCGCGCACCACCCCCGTGACTGTCAGCCCGGTGCCGGACGTCAGCATGAGGGTGCGGCCCACCGCGTCACTCGTCCCGAAATAGCGGCGCGCCTGGCTTTCCGTCATCACCACCGTGCCGGGGTCTTTCAGCGCCGTCGCCGGATCGCCCGCCAGGAAGGGAAAGTCGAACAGGCGGAAGAAGGGCGCGTCCACCAGGGCGATGCGATCCTCCACCGGCGTGCCCTGGTGGCGCAGCACGATGAAGTGGCGCGCCACCCGCACCATGGTCTCCACCTCCGGCAGATCCTGCGCCAGGGTGGGTCCCAGGGGCTTGGATGTCACCACCATGCGGCTGGGCGCGTGGGCCGGCTGGTACCGCGCCTGCAACACGCGGAAGATGCGGCCGGCCTGGCCGTGGAAACCGTCGAAGTGCGTCTCGTGCCAGACGAACAGGCCCATCATGGCGGCCGTGGCGATGCCCAGCGCCAGCCCCACCCCGTTCAGCACGGTGTAGAGCCGCTGGCGCACCAGCACGCGCAGGGCCACACGCAGATAGTTCAACAGCATGGGACAGCCCCTCTCATGTCCAGTTCCTCAAGCGCCGTTGGTGTCACTCATACCGCAGCGCGTTGACCGGCTTGGCCGCCGCCACCCGGGCGGCGTGACCCGCCACCGTCACCCAGGCGACCAGTAGGGCGGCCAGCCCGGCCACCGCGAAGACCAAGGGGTCCTGGCTGACACGATAGACGAAGCCACCCAGCCAGCGGCCGGTGACCAGCCAGGCAACCGGCCAGGCAACCAAGGTGGCCACCAGCACCGGCTTGCTGAACTGCCAGACCAGCAGGCGGACGATGTCCGGCACGCTGGCGCCCAGCACCTTGCGCAGCCCGATCTCCTTGGTGCGCCGTTCGGCGGTGAAGGCCGCCAGGCCGAACAGGCCCAGGCAGGCGATCAGGATGGCGAGGCCGGCGAACGTCGCCAGCAGCAACGATTGCTGACGTTCGCCGGCATAGGCGCTGCGGATGTTATCGTCCATGAACTCCCGCTTCACCGGCAGGTCGGGATACAGGCGCCGCCAGGCATCATCGATGGCGGCCAGGGTGGCGGGGCCGCTTCCCGCCGCCACCCGTACCGCCATGGCATCCACATGCTGGGGATAGATGACGTAGACCGTGGGCTCCAGCACCTCGCGCGCCGTGCTGAACTGCACGTCGTCGACCACGCCGACAATGGTCATGCCGGTGCGTTCCCCCATCACCAGGGTCTTGCCTATTGCCTGTTCGGGCGTGCCCAGGCCCAGACGGGATACGGTCAGGGACGACAGGATGATGGTACCCCCCACGGGGGCGTCGTCATCCTCCGGCGGTTCGCCCCTGTCCAGCATGGTGTCCACGGCATGGGCCGGGTCGAACAGGCGGCCGGCCAGCAGGTGGATGCCCAGGGTCTCCATATAGCCCATGTCCACGCCCTCGGCGCGCAACCGCATCCAGCCGTCCTTGGGAACATCAGGCATGTGGAAGGTGGAGAACCAATCCGATCCGTCAGCCGGCGGCGCCATGGTGGCGCCCGCCTGCATGACCCCGGGGACGCGCAGCAATGCCTGGCGCAGGGCGTCCTGGTGGGCATGACCCTGCGGGCTGTCCAACCCGCGCAGCAACACCACGTTCTCCGGCAGGAAGCCCAGGCGCTGGGTGCTGGCGTAGCGGGTCTGCTGCACCACGATGATGGTGAAGATGACCAGCACGATGGCGGCGGCGAACTGGATGACCACCAGGGTGCCGCGCAGGCGCCCGCCGCCGGCCGCCGCCTTGCCGCCCTTCAGCAGGTCGCCTGGCCGGGGCCGCGACAGCACCAGGGCCGGATAGAGACCGCCCAGCAGGCCGACCAGGACCACCAGCGGCAGGGTGACCGCCGCCACCCACCAGCTGGACAGGAAGCGCTGGTCCATGTGCAGGCCCAGCAGACCCATGAAACGCGGCATGGCCAGTTCCACCAGCGCCAGGGCCAGAATCCCGGATATGAACGACAGCAACAGCGACTCCGCCAGGAACTGCGCCACCAAGGCGCCACGCCGGCCGCCCAGGGTCTTGCGGATGGCCACCTCCCGCGCCCGCAAGGACGACCGGGCGGTGGACAGGTTGACGAAATTCACCATGGCGATTCCCAGCACCAGAAGGGCGATGCCGACGAAGGTCATCAGCACCGGCAGGGGCACGCCGTCATCGCTGATGTTATCCACATGAACGCGGGTCAAGGGCTGCAAAGCCAGGCGGATGTTGGGCTTGCCCGTCGTCTCGTTCAGGTAATCCTTCATGCGCGTCTGCAGGAAGTCCGGCAGCCGGGCGGTCATCGCCGCCGGGTCCACCCCCGGCTTCAGCAGAAGATAGGTGCGCAGGAAGCTGTGGCTCCACTCCCCATCGGCGGTCGCGAACATGGCGTCCCAGCCGTCGTTGAAGCGGGTGGCGATGTTGGTCAGCATCTCCAGATGGAAGACGGTGTTGGATGGCAGGTCACGGATGACCCCCGTCACCGTCAGCGTGGCGCCGGAGGTCAGCGTCAGCGTGCGCCCCATCGCGTCGTCGGTGCCGAAATACTTGCGCGCCGACGTTTGCGTCAGGACCACGGTGCCCGGCGCCGCTACGGCGGCGGCGGCGTCACCCGCCAGGAAGGGCCAGTCGAACAGGCGGAAGTAGTCCGGGTCGGCCACGGTCACCCGCGCCTCGAACACGGCCCCGTCGCGGCGCACCGCCACGCCGTGGCTGGCCACCCGCACCACGGCCTCCATCTCCGGGAAATCGCGGGCCAGCGCCGAGCCCAGGGGCTTGGCCTGGGCCGCGACGGTCATCGGCGCGCCGCTGGGGGTCTGGTAGGTGCGCACCATGCGATAGATGCGATCGGCATGGGTGAAGAAGCCGTCATAGTGCATCTCATGCCAGACGAAGAGGCCGATCATGGCCGCCGTGGCGATGCCCAGCGCCAGGCCCAGGATGTTGAGGACGGTGTACAGCCGCTGGCGCACCAGCACCCGCACAGCCACTTTCAGGAAATTGCCCAGCATGCTCGCCCCCTTCTTATGGTCCTGCCCTCAGCGGCCGGCTCCCGGTCCTATTCGTAGCGCAACGCGTTGACGGGCTTGGCCGCGGCCACCCGGGCGGCGTGGCCCGCCACCGTCACCCAGGCGATCAGCAAGGCGGCGAGGCCGGCAAGGGCGAAGACCAGGGGGTCCAGCGCGATGCGATAGGCGTAGCCCCGCAGCCAATGGCTGAGGCCCAGCCAGGCCAGGGGCCAGGCGATGAGGTTGGCCACCATGACCGGCTTGCTGAACTGCCAGACCAGCAGGCGCACGATGTCGGCCACCCCGGCGCCCAGCACCTTGCGCAACCCGATCTCCTTGGTCCGCCGCTGGGCGGTGAAGGCGGCCAGACCGAACAATCCCAGGCAGGCGATCAGGATGGCGAGGCCGGTGAAGCCCGCCAGCAACGTTCCCTGCCGCTGTTCGTTGGTGTAGGCGTCACGGATGTGCTCATCCAGGAACTCCCGCTTCACCGGGATGGTGGGGAAGGTCTCTTTCCAGAGCGTATCGATAGCGGCCAGGGTCGCCGGGCCGGCATTGGGACCCAGGCGCACGGCCATGACGTCCAAGCCCCGCTGCGCCAGCAGGAAGACGGTGGGCTGCAGTTCGGTGCGCGCGTCGTTGAACTGCATGTCGTCGATGACGCCCACGACGGTCAGGGGATAATCCACGTCGAAGATGACCTGCTGGCCCAGCGCCGCCTCGGCGGACGCGAAGCCCAGGCGCTTGACGGCGCGCGACGACAGGATGGCGGTGCGGCCCAGCGGATCGGACTCCCGGCGGTTGGGGGCATCCCGCCCCTGCAGCGTGTCCGCCGTCGCGGCGCGGTCGAACAGCCGGCCGGCCACCAGGTGGACGCCCATGGCCTGCAGATAGTCATGGCCCACATACTCGCTGCGGAAGACGATGGTGCCGTCATCCACGGTGCCGGGCAGGTGGTAGTTATCGGTGTTGTCGGACCCGTCGCTGGGGGCATGGAAGGCGGCCCCGGCCTCCGTCACACCCGGGACCTTCAACAAGGCCTGGCGGAAACTGTCCAGATGGGGGCGCGCGTCCGGCTGGTTCAACTCCCGTACCAGCAGCACGCCGTCGGCCTGGAACCCCAACTGCTGGCTGCTGGCGTACCGGGTCTGCTGGAAGATGACGATGGTGGAGATGGCCAGCAGGATGGCGGCGGTGAACTGCGCCACCACCAACAGAGTGCGCACCCCCGCACCGCCGGTCGCCGCCGGTCCGCCCTTCAACAGGACGGACGCCGCCGGCCGCGACAGCACCAGCGCCGGGTACAGCCCCGCCAGGCCGCCCACCACAACCACGCCCGCCAGTTCCGCCAGCAGCAGCCAGGGGCTGGTGAGGTAGGCGCGGTCGAACTTCACGCCCAGGGCGGAGACGAAGGCCGGCATGGCGATTTCCATGAGCGCCAGGGCCAGCACCGCCGCCCCGAAGGTCAGCAACAGGGATTCCACCAGGAACTGCGTCACCAGCATCCCCCGCGGCGCGCCCAGGGCCTTGCGCACCGCCACCTCGCGCACCCTGAGCGACGAGCGGGCGGTGGACAGGTTGATGAAATTGATGATGGCGATGCCCATCACCACCGCCGCCACGGCGATGAAGCCATGCAGGACACTGAGCAGCGTGACGGTGGCGCCCGTGGGGTCGGTGTGGACATGTGTCAGGGCCGTCAGCACCAGATCCAGGCTGCTCTTGCCCGATCCGGGCGGGACGTAATCGGGGACATGGGCGGCCAGGAAGCCCCGGAAGCGGGCCGTCAGGGCGGCGGGATCGGTGCCCGGCTTCACCAGGATGTAGGTCTTGATGAAATTCATGGTCCAGCGCGAGTCCGTGCTGTCGAACCAGGTATTGAAGCTGTCGCCCAGGCGGGTGGTGATGGCGGTGATCAGGACGCCTGCCCGCAGGTGGGTGTTGGACGGCAGATCGCGGACGACGCCGCTGACCGTGAGGGGCACGCCGTTGGTCAGGGTCAGCGTGCGGCCCAGCACATCCACGCTGTTGAAATATTTGCGCGCCAGGCTTTCCGGCAGGACCACCGTGTTGGGCATGGCCAGCGCCGTGGCGGGATCACCCGCGATGAAGGGCTGGTCGAACAGGCGGAAATAGTCCCGGTCCACCATCTGGATCCGTTGGCGGAAGGGCGCGCCGTCGCGCGCCACCACCACCGTCTCGCTATGGACGCGCACCACCGCCTCGATCTCCGGGAAATCCTGCGAAAGCATCGGACCCAGTGGTTTGGGCGTGGAATCGTAGGTGATGGCCGCCCGGCCCGGCATATACTCCGTCTTGTCCACGCGGTAGATGCGCTGGGCGTTGGCGAAGAAGCCGTCATAGTGCGTCTCGTGCCAGACGTAGAGGCCCAGCATGCTGGCGGCGGCGATGCCGAAGGCCAGACCCGCCACGTTCAGCACGGTGTACAGGCGATCCCGCACCAGGATGCGCACCGCCACCGTCAGGAAACTGCCCAGCATCTTCATGGCATGGAACTCCTTACTCATACCGCAGGGCCACGATGGGCCTGGTCGCCGCCACCCGGGCGGCATGCAGGCCCACCGTCGCCCAGGCGACCAGCAGCGCCGAGAAGCCGGCCGCCAGGAACAGCAGCGGGTTCAGGGCGATGCGGTCGGCGAAGCCATCCAGCCAATGGCGCATGGCGTACCAGGCGACGGGCCAGGCGATCAGGTTGGCCACCAGTACCGGCTTGCTGAACTGCCAGACCAGCAGGCGCACGATGTCCGTCACGCCGGCGCCCAGCACCTTGCGCAGCCCGATCTCCTTGGTCCGCCGCTCGGCGGTGAAGGCGGCCAGGCCGAACAATCCAAGGCTGGCGATGACCAGGGCCAGGCCGGAGAAGGCCGCGAACAGATGGCCGGTCTTGGTCTCGCGCTCATAGATGCCTTGCAGCTGGGCATCCAGGAACACGCGGGGAATGGGCTGATCCGGTACCATCTGGCGCCAGGTGCGGTCGATCAGGTCCAGGGCGCCGGGCATGTCGCCCGGCTTCACCTTGATCAGCAGTTGGCTGAAGCGGTCGGGCGACAGCAGGAATATCCCCGGGGAAACGGCGGCGTGGACGCTGGCCTGGTGAAAGTCCTCGACCACGCCCACCACCGTGACCTGCACGCCGGGTCCCGTCCTGACCGGCAGGACCAGCGGCTGTCCCAGCGCCGCTTCCGGCGAAGCGAAGCCCAGGCGCTTGACGGCCGACTGGTTCAGGATGATGGCACCGTGGCGTGGCCGATCGGGGGCCGCCGGGTCCTCGACGGGAACGGCATCGGTCAGGTGCTGCGGGTCGAAAGGCCGGCCGGCCAGAAACCGTATGCCCAGGGTGGCGAAGTAGCTGTCGTCCACCGCGTCCTGGCGCACGACCAACGCCTGGTCATCGGTCATGCCCGGGCGGTGTATGCCGGTGTTGTTCTCGGTGGCGCTGCCGGGATAGGACTCGGCCATCGCCACCGAGGCGATGCGCGGGTCCTGGCGCAGCGTGTCACGCATGGTCTCCGCCTTCTGCCGCATCTCCGCGCCATACAGGTCGGTGACCACCACCAGGTTTTCCTTGTCGAAACCCAGCGCCCGACCCTGGGCGTAGGACAACTGGCCATAGACCACGCCCGTGGCGACCATCAGGCCGATGGAAATGGCGAACTGCATCACCACGAGGGCCACACGGAGCCGCCCGCCGCCGGTGCCGGCGGGCCCGCCCTTGAGTATGGGGCCCGGCTGGAAGGCCGACAGGAACACGGCGGGATACAGCCCGCCGACGCCGCCCACGATCAGCACCAGGCCCCCCAGCGCCGCCAGAACGCGAACATCGCTCAGATAATCGAAGGCCAGCGACGGCTTGCCCAGGAAGGTGGCGAACGACGGCAGCGCGATCTCGACCACCGCCACCGCCAAGATGAGGGCCAGCGCCGTCAACAGGACGGATTCACCCAGGAACTGGCCCATGATCTGGCCCCGACTGGCGCCCACCACCTTGCGCAGCGCCACTTCACGCGCCCGCAGGCTGGCCCGGGCGGTCGCCAGGTTCATGAAGTTGATGCAGGCGATGGCCAGCACCAAAACCGCCACGGCGGAGAAGATGGTGATCTCCAGCGGGCTGATGCCTACCACCTGGCCATTACGCGCGGGGTGCAGATGGCTCTGCGTCAGCGGCACCGGGAAGAAGCGGAGAATGTCACCGAAGCGGATCTCACCCGTGCTGGTCTTCAACGGCGGGATGGCCGCGCCGAATGCCGGCATGCCGGCGTCGACAACGCTGGGGGACGCACCCCGCGCCAGCTTGACGAAAGTCAGGGTCACCAGGCCGCCCCAATGCTCGCGCAGCCAGGACGGCAGTTGGTTGGCCGGACTGTCCATGGGCACCAGCAGGGCGAAGGCGAATTGGGTGTTGGCGGGCAGATCGGGCATGACCCCGGTCACATTCAGGGAGCGCCCGTCCACCAGCAGGGTCTTGCCGATGGGGTCGGCGTCGCCGAAATACTTGGTCGCCACCTTCCGCGTCAGCACGACCGAGGCCGGATCATCCAGGGCCGTCGCCCGGTCCCCGCGCAGGAAGGTCCAGTCGAACAGACGGAACAGCGTGGGGTCGGCCACGGCCACCGTCTCGGTGAACAGGGCGTCGTCCCGCTTGATGGTGGACGTTTGGCTGGCCAGCCGCGCCATCTCCTCCACCTCGGGGAACGCCTGCTTCAGGGCGGGGCCCGCGGGCATGGGCAGGCTGACGCTGTCTTCCGGCGCCCGGCCGGGAAGGGACGCCGTCACGAAGATTTGGGCGATACGGTCGGCATCGGTGAAGTTATGGTCGTAGGTCAGTTCGTTGCGCACGAACAGGCCGATGAGGATGGCGGCCGCCAGGCCCAGCGCCAAACCCACCACCGTGATGGCGGAATAGAGCTTGTGCTTGATCAGCGTGCGCAGCGCCACGGTGAGGTAGTTGGCGAACATGGGGCGGCATTCCCCCTTTCTGGCGAAGGGCGGCGGCGGGCGGCGTCAGGTGGCGAACGACGGCGGAAAAGGTGCCTGCGGTCAGGCGGCGCGCAGGTTCTCCGCCACCACCTGGCCGTCGAACAGGTTGATGATGCGCCGAGCATACTGCGCGTGGGGCATGGAGTGGGTGACCATGACGATGGTCGTGCCCTCGCCGTTCAGCTCGGTCAGCATATTCATGACCTCCTCGCCGTTGGCGCTATCCAAATTGCCGGTGGGCTCGTCCGCCAGCAGCATGCGCGGGCGGGAGACGACGGCGCGGGCGATGGCCACGCGCTGCTGCTGGCCGCCGGACAGCTGCTGCGGCAGGTGGCTTTCGCGGTGGGCGATATTGACCTTGGCCAACGCCTCCTTCACCCGTTCCTTTCGCTCCCGCGAGGGAATGTCGTGGTAGAGCAGCGCCAGCTCCACATTCTCGAACACCGTCAGCTCGTCGATCAGGTTGAAGCTCTGGAAGATGAAACCAATGTTCTTCTTGCGGATGTCGGCCAGGCGGCGCTCGCCATATCCCGCCACCTCCTCGTCCCCGAACCAGTATTGGCCGCTACTGGGGTTGTCCAGCATGCCCACGATGTTGAGCAGCGAGGACTTGCCGCAGCCCGACGGCCCCATGATGGCCACGAACTCACCCTGCTTGATGTGGATGTTCACCTGGTTCAGGGCCGTGGTCTCCACCTCTTCCGTGCGGTAGACCTTGGTCAGGTCGACTAGCTTCAGCATCGTGTCATTCCCCGTCTTATGACGCCAAATCAATGATCATTTCGATAACGGATCAGTTCAATTCTATGCGGTCCATGCGGGCGAGATCGCCGTAGGAGGAGACGATGACCCGGTCGCCCGCCGACAGGCCGTCGCGCACCTCGATCATCTGGGCGTTGCGCCGGCCCAGGTGCACGCGCCGCTTCTCGGCATAGGTGCCGCCCGGCTGCACCACGAAGATCCAGTCGCCGCCGGTATCCTGATAGAAGCCGCCGTTGGGGATCAGCAGCGCCGTGGCCGCCGCCCCCAGCTTCAGCCGCATCTGCAGGGTCTGGCCGCTGCGGATATCCTGCGGCGCGGCGCCCAGGAATTCCAGATCCACCTGGAACTGGCCATCATGGACCTGTGGGTAGATCTTGGCGACCTTCAGCTTGTACTCGCCCGAACCGATGGCGGCATCCGCCGTCTGGCCCAGTTCCAGGCGCGGCAGATAGAACTCGTCCATCTGGGCCTGGACCTTGAAGCCATCGTTGCGGTCGATGCGGCCCAGTCGCTCGCCCTTCTGCTTGGTCTGGCCGATCTCCACGTCCAGCGTGGTCAACTGTCCATCCACCGGCGATCGGACGACCAGGCTGTCCAGGTTCTTGCGCGCCATGCTCAGGTTCTCCTCCATCTTGCGGGTGGAGTCCTGCAACTCGGTGTACTGGCGGGCGCGCATCTGGTCGGTGGTGCGCATGGTCTCCAGCGTCAGCTCCCGCCGCCGCTCATACCACTTGATCTGGTCCTTGATGATGTCGATGTCGCGCTGCGAGGACGCGCCGGTCTTGATCAGCGCGGTCTTGCGCTCCAGGTCCTTCGACAGCCACGACACGTTGTAGTCGCATTCCGCCAGTTCGCGCTGGTTGCTGAGGCGGTTGGTCTCCAGCTGCAATTCGGTGTCGTGCAGGCGGTTGATCTGTTCCATCACCTGCGCCTCGCGCGAGATGATGTCCAATTGCAGCTGGGTGTTGGACAGTTCCACCAAGGGCTGGCCGGCGGTCACCTTCTGGCCCACCTCCACCAGCTTCTTCTCCACCCGGCCGCCCTCGATGCTGTCGAGGTAGACGCTGTTCAGCGGTTCCACCGCGCCGCGCACGGGAATGAAATCCTCAAACGTCCCTTCGGCCACCTTGGCCACGGTCAGGCGGGATTCCGCCACCCGCACCGTCTGCCCCCCTTGCGTCTGGGTCAGGACCAGGGCGGCGCCGGCAACGGCGACCAGGGCCACGCCCGCCGCCCACACACGCCTGTCCGTGCGCGCCCGGTGCACCAGGCCCCTCCAGCCCGTGGGCTTCTCCACCCGGCGGTCCATACCGGCCCCCATGGCGCCCGTGCCCAGGCCGCCGGCACCCGGGGACACCGGCGTCTTGACGACGTGCATGCCACCCGGGGCGACGGCACCGTCAACGCTGGGGGAACCCGGCGCGGCCATCACGCCAGCCCTCCCAGGCAGCGGATGGCGACCACCAGCACGGCGGCGACCAGCCACAGGTCCGGATTGACCGAGACCAGCGCATCCTCGATCCGCTCGATCCAGGGACGGCCTATCAGGGGACGCCCGATCAGGGGGCGGCTGCCGCCGTCGTCTTGCATGCCTGTCAGAACGTCATTCCGGACCATCGTGAACCCCATTTCCCTTTTTCTCACGCGGGGGGGCGCCGGAAGGGCGGCCCCGCCGGCGTCTTCCCGAATGAACGCCGCGACGTACCATTGGCAAGGGGTGTGCCAGAACCATATATTATTGTTTTTCAAATACTTGCTTGAGATTCCCGTGCGTCCGTTTGCGAACAGTGTCCGGATGCGGACACCTGCCCGCTGCCGAATCCGGACTCCGGCGCCGATGTGTGCGGCGGGATATCGCCTTGACCTGGATCAACGCCCCTTGGCCGCCAGGGGAGGAAAAGAGGCGCATTGCTGCTTCCGAGGTTTTCCTCCATGCCCGCCCTTTCCCCCTCCGCCCCGTCCGCCACCGCGCCATTCCCCGTGGCCCCCAACCGGACGGATGGCGTCCTGAACCTGGCCGGACTGCGCGCCACCCCGCCGGCACAAGAGCCCTTCCCCCATCTGGTGATGACCGGCTTCATCCCGCCGGCCGTGGCCGCCGCCGCCCGCCGCGACTTCCCCGACAGCCCGCATGGTGGCCTGGTGCCGGCCCCGTCCCGCGAGGATCTGGCCCGCGCGGAGCGGGAGCAAGGCGCCCTGGACGGCTTCACCCGGCTGCTGGCCGCCTTGACGGCGCCGGAGACGACGCAGGCCTTCGCCGATACCTTCAACCTGGAACTCGATCCCGACGCCCTGATGGTGACGGTGCGCAGCCGTTGCGTGCCCAAGGACGGGCGCATCCATACCGACAGCGTCACCAAGCGGCTGACGGCGCTGCTGTACCTGAATGAGGACTGGACGGCGACGGGGGGCCGGCTGCGCCTGCTGCGCAGCGCCGACGACATGAACGACATGCTGGCCGAGGTGCTGCCGGTGGATGGCACCCTGGTGGTGTTCCGCCGCACGGACAACTCCTTCCACGGCCACAAGCCCCATGATGGCGAACGTCGCTACATCATGCTGAACTGGATGGTGGACGCCGGCACGGCGCGGCGGGAGACCCTGCGCCACAGCATGACCGCCGGCCTGAAGCGCTTCACATTGGGCGGCGCCTTCTCCGGCAAGGGGAGCAAGTGATGAACGCCACCGCCTTCACCCCAGCCCACGCGCCCCTGCGCGATGCCCAAGCCTTTGACGCCGGCACCGGCGGCCATGTGCGCGCCTGCCTGGACGCGGCGGAGCGGGACGACCATCCCTACCGCCACTGGTACCTGACCGGCGTCTTCCCGGCGGTGGTGGCGGAGGCCCTGGCCGGCCTGCCCTTCGCGGCCCCGGCAATCGACGACACCCTGGGACGCCGGGAAACCAACAATTCAACCCGCACCTTCCTGGGCGCCGACAACCAGGCGATGTATCCGGTGTGCGGCGCCGTCGCCACCGCCTTCCAGGCGCCAGAGACGGTGTCGACCCTGTCGCGGCAGTTCGGCGTTGATCTCTCCGGGTCCTCGCTGCGCATTGAATATTGCCTGGACCGCGAGGGTTTCTGGCTGGAACCGCACACCGACATCGGCGCCAAGCTGTTCACCATGCTGGTCTACCTGACCACGGGGCCGGACGCGGAGAGTCTCGGCACCGATATCATGGACGGCCCGGGGGGCGGCCATGTCGGCCGCGCGTCCGGCCGCTTCAATACCGGCCTGATCTTCATTCCCGGCACCGACACCTGGCACGGCTTCGCCCGCCGGCCCTTCCGGGGCGTCCGCCGCACCATCATCGTCAATTATGTTAAGCCCGAATGGCGGGCGCGGCACGAACTGGCCTTCCCCGACCAGCCGGTGACCCCAGGTGACGCCGAGACGCGCTGAGTGCGTCCAGACGAAAGGGGTACGAATTAGCCGGCGGCGCCATTGGAGATTGCGTAAATAGGGTCATATGATCCAGCCTGGTGCGGGCTGGGACGCAAGGGCGGTCGTGACGGTCAATCCCCAAATCGAGACGCCGCCGCAGCGGGCGGAGAAGGGGGCCGCCCGCCGCCTTGACGCCCCCTCCTCCCTGGCGGCGCTACGCCTTCAGATGCTGGCCGGCGTGCTGATCCCCCTGGCCCTGCTGATGGCGGCCGGCCTGGAAAGCTGGCGGGACATCGTGGCCAACGCCGGCGACCGGGTGGAGTGGATCGCCACCACGGTGGATGAGCAAACCCAGAAGGTTGTCGAAAGCGACCGGCTGATCCTGGATCGGGCGGGGGACCTGCTGGCCCCTGCTGGACCGGATTCTGCCGTCCGGGACCCGGACGGCCTGCGCGCGGCCCTGGCCGGCATGGTCGCCGGCATCCCGCAAATACGGACCCTGTGGCTTTGGGATGCCGCCGGCCAGCCCCTGGCCGCCAGCCGTCATCCGCCGGCTGAGGGATGGCCCGACATCGCCGGCCACCCCGCCTATGCCCCCCTGCGCGCCGGCCAAACGGAACTGCTGATCCCCCCGGCGGATGGCGAGGGAGATGGCGACCGGCGCGCCTTCAGCCTGGCCCGCCGCCTGAGCCAATCGGACGGCAGCCTGGCCGGCGTGGCGGCCGTGTCCGTGTCACTGGGCTATTTCGAGGACTTCTACCGCCGCGCGACCGAGGATGGGCCTGCCACGGTGGTCAGGCTGATCAACCGCGACGGCACCATCCTGGCCAGCCAGCCGATGATGAAGGGCGGCGCCAAGGCCGACCCCGCCTGCCTGGACACGCGCGCCACCTGGCGCCCATCCCCCCCGGACGGCCTTCGGACCTGGAGCCTCAACGGCAGGGCGGCGCTGACCGCCTGCCGGTTGGTGGCCAACGCGCCCCTGACGGTGACGGTGGCGATGGACCAGGCCGAACTGGACGCGCGGTGGCGGCGGCGCCTGGGCTGGTTGGTTCTGCTGACCCTGCCGGTCATGGGGGTGTTATGCGCCACCACGGCGCTGGCCATGCGCCGGGCGCGACGGGAACACCGGGCGACCGGGGCCTTGCATGCGGCCGAAGCACGACGGGACCATGCGGAGAACACGCTCCTGCGCACCCAGCGGCTGCAGGCGCTGGACCAGATCACCGGCGGCATCGTCCACGACTTCGCCAACCTGCTGATGACGGTGCGCAGCGGGGCGGAGGTGCTGCGCCGCCGCCCCCATACCGAACCGCAGCGCGAGGTCATCGACGCCATGCTGGAGGCGATATCCTGGGGGGAGCGACTGACCCACAATCTGCGCACCTTCAGCCGCCGCCCCCGCCTGCACCTGGACAGGGTGCGTCTGTCGGACATGGCGGATGACATCGCCCAGCTTCTGCGGCCGGCCCTGCGCGGGGATATCCAGCTGCAAACCATCCTGCCGGCCGGGTTGTGGCCGATCAGGGTGGACCGGGCGGAGTTCGAGCTGGCGCTGCTGAACCTGGCCGTCAACGCCCGGGACGCCATGCCCCGGGGCGGGGTGCTGCGGCTGGCCGCCGCCAACGTGCACATCGACCCCGGCAGCCGGGAAAGCGAACGCACCGGCGGCCTGATGGGCGACTTCATCCGCCTGACGGTCGCCGATACGGGCACCGGCATTCCCCCCGACATCCTGGATCGCATCTTCGATCCCTTTTTCACCACCAAGGGGGACGGCCAGTCCACCGGTTTGGGACTGGCGCAGGTTCACGGCCTGGCCCGGCAGGCGGGCGGGGCGGCCATCGCCGACAGTCTGGTCAGCCCCGACCCCGGCCACCCGCCCGCCACCGGCACCACCATCACACTGTACCTGCCCCAGGCGGTGGAGGAGGAATGGCCAGACGACGGATCAACCGACGGCCCGCCCCTTCCGGCGGACGCGGCCGCGTCCATGACGGGAAAGGGGCGGCAGATCCTGATGGTCGAAGACAATCCGGCGGTCGCCAAGGTCATCCGTGGCATGCTGGAGGAAATGGGGTTCCGCGTGCAGGCGGCGGTCACGGCGGACGCCGCCCAGTCGCTGTTGACCGAACGGCCCGACATCTCGCTGGTCCTCAGCGACATCATCCTGCCCGGTGGCCGCAACGGCCTGGAACTGGCCCAGGCCGTGCGCGCCCTGCATCCAGGCCTGCCCATCCTGCTGGTCAGCGGCTATGGCGACCGGGTGGCGGAAGCGGAAAGCCTGGGTTTCATCATCGTGCCCAAACCGCTGGACAGCTGGCACCTGCGCCAAGCGCTGCATCGCTGCCTGTCCTTCGCGGGCGGGGCCTGACATCCCCCAATCGATAGAGCGTTCCCGCCCCGCTGTCGCGCCGGGTTTCGCGAAACGGCCGGCGCTGCTATATCTTAGCCGCAGACCAGTCGTCGGCGGGATGATGCCGGCGCAATGGAGGACGGGTGTGACCAGACACGAGGAACGGGTTTTCCGCTCCGCCAAGCCGAAAACGGACCTGGCGACCTTGCGCAATCAGTTGCAGCGCCTGAAGGGCGACCTGGAACAATATTTGGCGCGCAACCGCAGCAGCCCGATGATCGCGCCTTTGAAGGAGCGTATCCGCGAACTGGAAGGCACCATCGCCGCCGCCGAGGAGCGCAGCGCGCGTCCAAGGGCGTCAGGCTGGACGGGTGCCATCGACGGCGCCGCGGCCCAGCGGGCGGAGGCGGCACCGCGCCCCAGCGGCGGAGCCGCCCCCGGGGAGCGATTCCCGCCCCGCCGACGGGCCGCGCCTGGCGCGCCCGGGGATGGCGAGGGGGAAGAGTAAGGTGTGACTGCGGGGCCCGGCCAATGCCGTCGGCCCCGCTTTCATGTCCTGGTGGTCCGCCCCGCGCGGCGCGTCAGGCGCCCGGCACCGGCGTGTCCTTGGGCGCGCCCTCCTTGACAGCGTCGTCCTTGCCGTCCTTGGGCGGCGGCGGCACGGCGATGATCTCGCGCACCGGCACGCGCAGATGCAGCGGCTCGCCGATGATCTCGATGTCCATGGGGGAGCAAACCCAGTCCGACGCCCCGGGCTTGGTCACGATGGCCAGGTGCAGGCGGGTGCTGAGGTCGGGCTGGGGCATGAAAAGCTTCAGGTCATAGCGCCGGTTGACACCCACCCGAATTCGCACCGTGTAGGGATCGATGCTGTTCCAGCCGTCGATATCCCGGGTGAAGAAGCAGGGCGCTTCCTGCGCCTTGGTCTTCTCCGTCCCCTTGCCGTCCGCCACGGCGGACGCGCCCCCTGCGGCCGTGTCCGCCGGCGTGGACTGGCAGCCGGCCAGCAGCCCCGTCAGCATCAGCGCCAGGGTTGCCAGCGGAGCGGCCCCGCGCCGCCTGGCGCGCCATTTGATCATCGCCCATCCTCCCGTATAGCCCGAAATAATCGGCAAACCCGCCCTGGAAGGGGACGGGCCCATCCCCCTTATACGGGGAAGGCCCGCCCCAACCCGCTTGCGACAAAAATTCTATCCTGCCGCCAGGGCCGGGTGTACTTTCCCGGAGTGTACTTTACCTAGTGGTTCAGGCGCGCCGGCATGACTAAAGCCCGCCCTTCCGGAACAATCCGGCGGATGCGGACCGCCGGACAGGAGACGATGATACATGGCGATCCGGGTACGTGAAGATTACCGGGGTCTGACGGGGCCTGAAAAGGCCGCCGTGCTGATGCTGGCGCTGGGCGAGGAACACGCCAGCCGCCTGTTCGCCCTGATGGCGGAAGACGAGATCAAGGAACTGTCGCAGACCATGGCCAATTTGGGCTCGGTCAGTTCCAACATCGTCGAGCGCCTGTTCGTCGAGTTCGCGGAACAGATCAGTTCCACCGGCTCCCTGGTCGGTACCTTCGACAGCACCGAACGCCTGCTGATGAAGGTGCTGCCCAAGGAAAAGGTCGACACCATCATGGAGGAGATCCGCGGTCCCGCGGGTCGTACCATGTGGGACAAGCTGGCCAACGTGAACGAGCAGGTGCTGGCCAACTATCTGAAGAACGAATACCCGCAGACCGTCGCCGTCATCCTGACCAAGATCAAGGCCGACCATGCGGGCCGCGTGCTGCAGCTGCTGCCCGAAAGCTTCGCCATGGAAGTCATCATGCGCATGCTGCGCATGGAGTCGGTGCAGAAGGAGGTGGTGGACGATATCGAGCGCACGCTGCGCACCGAGTTCATGTCCAACCTGGCCCGCACCAACCGGCGCGACGCGCACGAGATGATGGCGGAAATCTTCAACAGCCTGGACCGCAGCACGGAAAGCCGCTTCATCGCCGCCTTGGAGGAACGCAACCGCGACAGCGCGGAGCGCATCCGGGCCCTGATGTTCACCTTCGAGGATCTGGGCAAGCTGGACCCGTCGGGCGTGCAGTCGCTGCTGCGCTCGGTCGACAAGTCCAAGCTGGCGACCGCGCTGAAGGGCGCCTCGGAAACCCTGAAGGATCTGTTCTTCACCAACATGTCGGAACGCGCCGCCAAGATCATGCGCGAGGACATGGCCGCCATGGGCCCGGTGCGCCTGCGCGACGTGGACGAGGCGCAGATGTACATGGTGCAGCTGGCCAAGGACATGGCCGCCCGCGGCGAGATCGTCATCGCGTCCGGCAAGGGCGACGACGAACTGGTTTACTGATCCGCCGCCGATTCTGCTCATCTGTGACCGTGGCCACGGCGAGGGCGGCGCTTGCCGTACATGCTGGGCTGGTCTCAATCCGCCCCCAGGAAAGCCCCACCCCCGTGACCAAGCGCCTCACCATAGACTTCGTGTCCGACGTTTCCTGCCCCTGGTGCGCCATCGGGCTGAAGGGCCTGCAAGCGGCGCTGGCGCGGCTGGACGGCGTGGTTGAGGCCGACATCCATTTCCAACCCTTTGAGCTGAACCCGCAGATGGCGGGCGAGGGCGAGAATCTGGACGAGCATATCGGCCGGAAGTACGGCGCCAGCGCGGAGCAGCTGGCCCAAACGCGGGAGATGATCCGCACCCGCGCCGCCGCCGTGGGCTTCACCATGGCGTCAACCGGAGCGGGCGGCACGCCGCGCCGGATCTACAATACCTTTGACGCCCACCGCCTGCTGCATTGGGCGGACGGCCAAAGCCCCGGGGCTCAACTGGCGCTGAAGCTGGCCCTGTTCGAGGCCTACTTCACGCGGGGGCTGGCCCCCTCGGACACCGCGGTCCTGCTGGACGCCGTATCAGAGGCCGGCCTTGATGTGGAGGAGGCCCGGACCATCCTGGCCAGCAACCGTTACGCCGACCAGGTGCGCGAGGCGGAGCGGCTGTGGCAGTCGCGCGGCATCCAATCCGTGCCCGCCGTCATCGTCAACGGCCGCTACCTCATCTCCGGCGGCCAGCCGGTGGACACCTACGAAGACGCCCTGCGCCGCATCGCCGCCGAAGCGGCCTGATTTCCGCCCTCAGGGGCCGCCTGCGGCGGCACTTATTCGCTCGCCGCCTGCGGCGGCTGGGCGAAGGTGATCAGGTAGGTGGCGTAGTCGGCGACCTTCAGCTTGAAGTCCAGGCTTTCATTGCCGGCCATGGCGCGCGCGATGATCATGTGGTTGCCCACCGTCGTGGGCGTCAGCTTGAAGATGCCGGCCGCCCCCTTGAGGCGGGGGTAGTAGTTGGGATCGACGGGCTTTTCCTTGGCGCCGAGGCGCAGCAAGGCCTCTTCCTCCGTCCAGTCGCCGACCTCGACCTTTTTCACCAGGGTCCAGTCCTTCTCCGCCGCCCAGCCGGTGGCCAGCGCCGCGGCCACGGCATCGGCGCCCCCCTGCACCACCCCCACCTTGAAGATGTTCTTGGGCAAGCCGACGTCGGACGCCCATTTCGACAGATTGGCGCTGCGGGCGACGAACAAGGTGGCCATGACAAAAACCGGTCTGTTGTTGAAAAACCGTCTCAACGTCTACCCCAGGCCGTCCGCCGTGACCAGATTTAGCGGCCATGACATGGCCAGTTCTGTCGGAAATCGCCCCAACAGGGAACGGAAGCGGATGCAAGCCGGCGCACATCTGGGTATGGTGGGGCGGAAAACGCCCCGTCCTGGGTTCCAGGCGCCGTGGGTGGGCGCCCAGGAAGACATGAACACTGTCCTCAAAGAACGCTGTCAAAGAGTCGGGCGATCATCCATGTCGGCATTACACCGGTTTTTCTTCCACGGCCCCCGGCGCGTCCTACGGCCGGTCCTGGCGGGCGTCCTGTTGGGCACGCTGCTGGCATCGGTCACCGCCCAGGCCTCATTCCGCCTGATCCCGATAGAGATGGATATGGAGCCCAGCGGTCGCGGGGCCACCCAGATCTTCCGGGTGGAGAATGATGGCAAGGATCCCGTGGCTATCGACGTCAAGGTCATGACCCGCACCATGGACCAGGATGGCCAGGACGTGCTGACGGATGCGGAGGACAGCTTCGCCATCGTGCCGGAGCAGATCATCCTGCAACCGGGCGAGAACCAGTCCATTCGCGTGCAATGGTCCGGCGACCCCAAGCCTGCCAAGGAACTGCCCTTCCGCCTGGTGGCCGAACAGCTGCCCATCGACCTGGGCGGCGCCCCGGTGCAAGGCGGCCAGGTGAAGCTGCTGGTGAAGTATGTGGCCTCGCTCTACGTCGTGCCGGAAGGGGCCAAGGCCAAGCTGGTCGTGGTTTCGGCCACGCCCAAGCCTGCCACCCCGCCCGCCACCGGCACGGTGATGGAAGTCGTCGTGCGCAACGACGGCACCTCCCGCCAGGTCATGCGCGATCTGGAGCTGACCGCCCAGGTCAATGGCAAGACCGTCACCCTGCGCAAGGAGCAGCTGACCGGCATGGTCGGTGAAAACGTCCTTGCCGGAGTGAGCCGGCGTTTCCATATCCCCTGGCCGGCGGACCTGCCCCAGGGCCCCGCCACAGTGACCCTGTCGGTGCCCTGACCAGAGGACGGCATTGCGCCTGTCGTGCCTGAATACCGGGACCCGTCCGCGAAACGGTGTCCATTCTTCTGACCGCCCCGGCCGCCCGCGCCGGGGCGCGTTCGTCTGTGCCCTGCTGTCGGCGCTGATCGGCGCGGTCCTCATTTCTCCGGGCACGGCCCACGCCCAGTCCGCCCCGCCGGCGGGGCAGAACACTGACGCCCTGTTCGAGAAGGCCTTCGGCAAGAAGAAGAAGGCGGAGAAGGCCACCGCCCTGGACCTGCCCGTGAAGGTCGAGGGCCGGGAAATGGGGCAGATTCCGGCCAAGGTGGCGCCCGACCCCGCGGACACCCAGGTGGACCTGAACCGCCTGGCCCTGCTGTTGCGTGATTTCGTCCAAGCCAAGGCATTGAGCGAGCTGACGGCCCTGGCCGGCCCCGACGGGTATGCCAAGCTGAGCGCCCTGCCCCAGAGCGGGCCTGGAAGCGGGATCAGCATGAACCTGGATCCCAAGGAACTGATCCTGACGGTCAAGGTGGCGCCGCAACTGCGCGCCGTGCGCAATCTGACGGTGGTGACGCGCGCCAACGCCGCCAACGGCTATCAGGTGCTGGAACCGGCGGACGCCGCCGCCTATGTCAACCTGCGCACCGCCCAGGTCTTCCTGGCGCAGCCGGCCACCGACAGCGGCAACTACCGCCAACCCCTGAACCTGAGCCTGGACGGCGGCGGCAATATCGACGGCTGGTCCTTCGAATGGCAGGGGGAGTACCAGGAACAGTACACCCACCATTTCATGCGCGGCCCCGCCCGCCTGATCCGCGATTTTCCGGATGACGCCGTGCGCCTGCAGGCGGGCGACCTCGACTATTCCATCACCGGCATCCAGACCAGCCGGCCCCTGACCGGCCTGTCCATCGCCCGCAACTTCACCCTGCAGCCCTATCGCGCCATCCAGCCCACCGGCAGCCGCGACTTCGTCCTCGACTCGCCCTCGACGGTGGAGGTGCTGGTCAACGGCCGCCCCACCCGCACCTTCCGCGAGGATGCCGGCCCGGTCTCGCTGTCCGACTTCCCCGGCACCTCGGGCACCAACGACGTGCAGGTGCGCATCACCGACGCCTTCGGCCGCACCCAGACCATCGACTTCCCCTTCTTCTTCGATTCAGAGTTGCTGGCCGCCGGCGTGTCGGAATTCAATTACACGGTGGGCGTGCCTTACAGCACCGGCACCGACCGCCTGAGCTACGACCGCAGCCGCCCCACCCTGTCCGCGTATCACCGCCAGGGCATCACCGACGACCTGACCCTGGGCGCCAGTCTGCAGGCGGACAAAAGCCAGCAGGTCATCGGGACGGAGGTGCTGTTCGTCACCGGTGTCGGCACCATCGGGCTCAACCCCGGCGCCAGCCTGGGCGCCTCACGCGGGGCGTCGATGGACCTGACCTACCGCAACTACACCAACGATGAGCAGTTCTATCAGCAGCGCACCCTGACGGCCCAGGGCAGCTGGCGGTCCGGCGGCTATGCCAGCCTGGGCACCCTGGCCCCCCGCAATACCGTCTCCTACGATCTGGCGGCGCGCTATGGCCAACCGCTGGACGAGGACCTGACCGCGACCCTGAGCGGCCGCTATCAGTTGGTGCGCGACCCCAGCCAGATCGACGGCTATTCGGTGGATCTGGGATTCCGTCGCCGCTTCGGCCGTCACGCCACCCTGGAACTGACCTTCAGCCGGGCGCGCAACACGGTAACGCGCGAGGCGGACAACAGCGGCTACCTGGCCTTCCGCTACACCTTCGGTGACGGGGTGCAGTCCGCCGGCTTCACCATGGATACCCTGAGCCGCCAGCGGGAGATCGACTGGCGCTACCAGGACCCCTGGCCCACCAATGCCTGGAACCTGGCCGTGGACGCCACCAACACCACCGGCACCTATCAGGCCAACGGCGCCATCGGCTACACCATGGACCGGTTCGAGGCGTCCGTGCGCCATGACTACAGCCAGCGGCTGTCCACCATCGATGGGCCGCTGCAGAATGATGAGCGCACCACCCTGAACTTCGCCACCGGCCTGGTCTTCGCCGATGGCCATGTCGGCGTCACCCGGCCTGTGACCAACAGCTTCGCCCTGGTGGTCCCCCACCCCCGCATCGCGGATGAGCAGGTGGGCGTCGACCCCGTCAACGGCCATTACCTGTCGTCCAGCGACTGGCTGGGCCCGCCGGTGGTGCCCAACATCTCCGCCTATCTGGTGCGGCCACTGTTGCTGGACGTGCCGGACGCGCCCATGGGGTACGACATCGGCAACGACCGGCCGGCCGTGGTTCCGGGCAACCACACCGGCACCCTGGTGCCCATCGGCACCGACGCCACCGTGTCGCTGGAAGGCGTGTTGCTGGACCCCGACGGCAAGCCGGTGCCGCTGGCGGCCGGTATCCTGCTGCGGGCGGACGGCAAGACCGCCAAGGCGGTCAACGCCAGGGACCCCAAGGCCGGCATGGAGGTGCAATTCTTCACCAACCGCAAGGGCCGCTTCCGCGTGGAAAGCGTGCGCCCGGGCGACTGGCGGTTGCAGCTGACCGGCGTGCCGCACAAGCCCATCCCCGTGACGGTGCCACGCGACGCCGAAGGCCTGTTGCCACTGGGCACGCTGAAGCTGGAGGCCTTGCCCGGCCAGACCATCAACCTGGCGCCCAAGCCGGTGGAGGGGGCGAAGCCATGAGGTCGGACGGGCGGGCCCCCGCAGCGGAACGATTCTTGCTAGAAGGCACGGTATCGCCCGACGGCCCCCGCCGCCGGGCCCCTCCTCTTGGCCGGGTGCTTCCCGGTCAGGATGCCGTTACCCTGGATGCCATGCAAAAGTCGCCCGCCTTAGACCCGGCCCTCGCACACCGTGGCCGCGCGCCCCGTCCTTGGGCCCTGCATCCCTGGGCCCTGCTGGCGCTGGCCCTGCTGATGATCCTGGCGGCCCTGCCCGCCCGGGCGGCACAGAGCTGTTACGCCCAGTTGAGCGGCCTGTCGCAGGTGACACCGGTCAGCAGCTACGACCCCTTCGCCAGCCTGTTGCCGCCCACCTACAACACGGTGACGGTGCAGTACCTGGGCGGCAGCAACTGCACCTTCGGCATCGGCATCGACAGCGGCCTGTGGGGCGGCACCCGGCGCATGCTGGGCCTCAGCGGCAATTGGCTGAGCTATGACCTGTACAAGGACGCGGCGCTGACACAACGTGTGGGCGACAGCGGCACCGGCAACGTCAGCAACCTGATCACCGGCACCGTCAGCAATGGGCGCAACAGCCAGACGGCCACCATGGGCTTCTATGCCTCGGTGCCGTCCGGCCAGTTGGTCGGATCCTCGTATTACTTCGATCAGGTGACCGTGACGCTGTACCAGCTGAACAGCGCCGGCAACGTCGTCGCCATCATGGACACCGCCATCGTCCAGGTGCGCGCCACGGTTCGCACCTCCGTCTCCGCCACCGTCAATGTCGGCGGCTTGCGCACCTCGCTGGGCGCGTCCGCCGCCAATGTGGATTTCGGCGAACTCACCACCGGCGCCAGCCGCAGCTTCGACCTGGAGGTCTCGGGCAACACCGGCTACAGCGTCACCATCCAGTCGCAGAACGGCGGCCAACTGGTGAACAGTGGCGCCAACACCCGCATCCCCTACACCATGACGGTTGACGGCAGGGGCGTGCCCTCCAGCGGAACCACCCTGAATTACTACAGCTATTCCAGCCTGGACCGGCACACCTTCATCATCCTCGTTGGCGATGTCACCAAGGTCATCGCCGGCACCTATACCGATTATCTGCTGATGACGGTGACGGCGAACTGACGTAGGATCTGGACCAGCATATCGGATCACCCATCTGATCCAGCGCAAGGCGTCGCACAAGGTGGCGCCTACTATGAACGACAGATGGCGTCGGGCCCGTCCGGCCCCGCCCTTGGAGACAAAAATGTCCCAGCATCTGCCCGATAGGCCGCAGCGTCCGGTTCACGGGGTTTGCTTTGCCCTGACTGTCGCCGCCACCTTGGTCCTCGCCTCGACCGCCCTGCTGGGCAGTGGCGCCTGGGCGGCCAGCGCCACAGGCAGCATCCATGTCGGCGCCGCCGTTCCCACCGTGTGCACCGTCGCGGTCAGCGACAGCAACGCCACCCTTGATCTGGTCAATGGCCAGAACGCCCTGACCGTGGGCTCGGTGACGGAACAGTGCAACGCCGGCAATGGCTATACCGTCTCCGTCAGTTCGGCCAACAGCGGCACCCTGCGCAGCAGCGGCACCGGCACCAGCGCGGTGGCCTACAGCCTGAGCTACGACCAGACCACGGCCGGCAAGAACGGCGCGTTGAGCACCGACCGCGCGGCATCGCCCCAGGGGCGGCAGAGCAACCTGGCGGTCAGCCTGCCGGGCAACGCCCAGGCCGCAGCCGGCCAGTATCAGGACACGGTCACCATCTCGATCGCGGCCAAGTGACGACCTTCCCCTCTGAAATCGCTTGCCCTTTACCAGGCGCGGGATTGATCCTTCGGCCCTGCGCGGGGGCGTCTGCCACCGCAGAATAAAGAGGGGAAGCGATGCGTCGTTCCATGGTACCCGCCCGGCTGGCGGCGGCCGCTTTGCTGTGTCTATCCATCACCGCCCACGCCGCCGATGGGCCCAAGCCCGCGACCAGCGCGGCGGCGAAACCGGCCCCAACCTCGGCTGACGTGCTGGCAGCCGCGAGCGCGACGGACTGGCGACAGCCCGATCCGGAAAACCTGCTGTACATGGACCTGGCCCAGGGCCGGGTGATCATTGAGTTGGCCCCCGCCTTCGCCCCGGCGCATGTGGACAACATCCGCAAATTGGTCCGCGAGGGATGGTTCGACGGCCTGGCCGTGGACCGGGTGCAGGACAATTACGTCACCCAGTGGGGCGACGCCGACAATAGCCGCACACCGAAGACAGCGCAGACCAAGCTGGCGCCGGAATTCGTCGTGCGGGGCGCCGCCGTGGCCAAGTTGCCCTTCACCCCGCTGCCTGACAAGGATAATTACGCCCCCGAAACGGGATTTGCCGATGGCTTCCCCGCCGCGCGCGACCTGAAGGGCCAGCAGGCCTGGCTGGTGCATTGCTACGGCATGGTGGGGGTGGGGCGTGACATGGCCTTGGACAGCGGCAGCGGGGCCGAGCTGTACGCCGTCATCGGCCAGGCGCCACGCCATCTCGACCGCAACATAACGGTGGTGGGCCGGGTGCTGCGCGGCATGGAAATCCTGAGCAGCCTGCCCCGCGGCAAGGCGGCCATGGGATTTTATGACAAACCCGAGGACCGCATCCCCATCACCCAAGTGCGTCTGGCCGCCGACCTGCCGGCCGACCAGCGCGAGAATCTGGTCGTGCTGCGCACCGACACGCCCACCTGGGCCGCCTATGTCGAGGCACGCCGCAACCGGCGGGAGGAGTTCTTCCCGGTTCCGGCGGGGCATATAGACGTATGCAATATGCCCTTACCCGTCCGTACGATGGAGTCGGCGCAGGCTAAGCCCTTACGGTAGGGGAAATAGATGGTCCTGGTCGGGGACCCTAACCTAAAGAACAGCTGCCGGGCATTGCATCCTGCAAGGTCCGCGTTGACAGCGCGGGCTTATTATTTGAAATACTGCAAGCTGCAATGCCCGACGCAGACTCCGCATTCCTATGCGGGCGCGTCGGGTCGCCAGTCCTCGTGAAAGCCTGCGCCCCATGGAAACCCGCCCGCGCCGTGTCCTGATCGTCGAACCCACGCCGTCGCTGGCCGCCGCCTATGGCCAGGCGCTGCGCAAGGACGGCCACGCCCTGCAGGTGGTGGACACGGCCGCCGCGGCCCGCCGCGCCCTGGCGGAGGCGCCAGCCGACGTGGTGCTGCTGAACCTGCAGTTGCCGGGCGGCAGCGGCCTGGACCTGCTGAAGGAATTGAAGGCCGACGCCAAGGCGCCGCAGGTGGTGGCGCTGACGGCGCAGGGTTCGGTGCAGTTGGCGGTGGACGTGATGCGCGCCGGCGCGGTGGACGTGCTGCTGCTGCCTGCCGGGACCGAGCGCCTGCGTCAAGCCATGGCGACCGCCTTGGCCGAGCGGGAAAAGGTGCTGGAGGCGGCACCACCCGCCGCCCTGGTCGAGGATCCGCTGGGCTATCTGGGCTTCGTCGGCATCTCTCCCGCCATGCGCGGCGTCTACCGCATGATCGAGGCGGCCGCCCCCTCAAAGGCCACGGTGTTCATCACCGGCGAAAGCGGCACGGGCAAAGAGGTCTGCGCCGAGGCCATCCACCGCCGCAGCCCCCGCGGCGGCCGGCCCTTCATTCCCATCAACTGCGCCGCCATCCCCAAAGACCTGATGGAAAGCGAGATCTTCGGCCATGTGAAGGGCGCCTTCACCGGGGCCACGACCGATCACGCCGGTGCCGCCCTGCAGGCTGACGGCGGCACGCTGTTCCTGGACGAAATCGGTGAGATGGACCTGTCGCTGCAGGCCAAGCTGTTGCGCTTCCTGCAGACCGGCATGGTCAAGAAGGTGGGCAGCGAGAAGGCGGAGGCGGTGGACGTGCGCATTGTCTGCGCCACCAACCGCGACCCCTTCGCCGAGGTGCAGGCCGGCCGCTTCCGCGAGGATCTGTTCTATCGCCTGCAGGTCATTTCCATCGAGCTGCCCCCCTTGCGCGACCGGGGCGAGGATATCCTGCTGATCGCCCGGGAGTTCTTGGCCAAATACACGCAGGAGGAGCGCAAATCCTTCACCGGCTTCAGCGAGGAGGCGGAGGAGATCATGCGCACCTACGCCTGGCCGGGCAACGTCCGCCAGCTGCTGAACGTGGTGCGCAACGTGGTGGTGCTGAACGACGGCGCCGTCATCCAGCCCTTCATGCTGCCGCCGCCCCTGAACAAGCCCACCATGATCGTCCCCCCCATGCTGAACGACCCGCGCTGGTCGGCCATGGCGGGGCCCATGCCCTTCCCCTTCAGCCCGCCGCCCGCCGCCAACCTGGCCGGTCCTGCGACGCTGGGCGTGGCGCCCACCGGCTTTGGCATGCCGCCATCCGCCCCCGCCCCTGTCCCGGCCCCCGGCGGCCTTTCCATGGGCGGCGCCCGTATTCCCGGAAACAACGGACCGGGGGTCAACAGCTGGACCACCCCCATCCCCCTGGATGAGGCGTCGGGCGCGGCCTTCAACGGCGCCCCCGACATCGACCCCAATCCCGAGCGCCGCATCCGGCCGCTGTGGATGGTGGAGGAGGAGACGATCGAGGACGCCATCCGCCTGTGCCAGGGCAACATCACCCGCGCCGCCGCGCTGCTGGAGATCAATCCCTGCACCATCTATCGCCGCCGCCAGAAGAAGCGCGCCACGGCCTGAAGTCCAAGGAAACGGTCATGATCACAGAAATCCGGCACATCATTTTTTCCAATGACGAGCTGAAGCTTGTCTTTCAGACGGTGCCGCTGGAAGGCTTCGACGCCAGTCGCCGCATCGTCGGCATCCAGGTGGTGGAGGGGCCGCCGCCCACGGTGAAGCTGGCCAGCGACCTGGCCGGCGGCGGCGGGCGGGAGGAAATCCAGGTGGAATCCTATCAGCTGGCGCGGCTGATCGTGGCCTACTGCCAGAAAAAACGCATCCCCCTGCCCAAGGACGCGCTGAAGACGCTGCACGCTCAGGGCGACCAGTTGTGCTTCAGCATCATGAGTTCGCTCAGCTGAATCGGCGCTGGCGAGTCTGGCCCTGGCGAGTCTGCTTGAGCGGCCGGCCGATCGGCGCGATACTGCAAGCATCAGGCCGCCGTTCGGCCCCTTACGTCCCATGCGATGGGCCATGCCATGGGCCTGGTCCCGGAGTAGTTCGCGATGCAGATCGATAGCCAGGCCGCCGCCGCCACCGCCGCCACCCTGCTGCAGGCCAGCACGCAGTTCCAGGTGAAGGCGTTGAAGCAGACGACGGATGCCCAGGCCGCCGTGGCGACCGAGCTGTTGACTGGCCAGAGCGCCGGCCCGGCCCCCAGCGATGGACGCGGGCAGCTGGTCGACATCAGCGCCTGACCACCCCTCCCGAACGGCTGGTGAGCCATGGCCGGTGACGGCATGTCCCTGGCGCAGGCGCTGTCCACCGCCGTCGGCCATCATGGCGCCGGCCGCCTGGATGAGGCCGAGTCCCTTTACAACGCCATCCTGGTCCAAGTGCCCGACCAGGTGGACGCCCTGCATCTTCGGGGCGTGCTGACGCTGCAGCGTGCCGGGACCGACACCCAACACCTGGAAGCCGGCGTCGCGTTGATCAGACGGGCCCACGCCCTGCCGGCGGCCCGATCCGTTCCCGACATCGCCGCCAACCTGGCCCGGGGCCTGGCCGCGCTGGCCGAGGCCCGGCAGCGGGCCGGCCAGCCGGGGCGGGCTTTGGAAGCCTGGCTGGAGATGGACGCGCTGGGGACGCCCCTGCCACCGCACGTCCGACTGGCCCTGGCCGACGCCCTGGCCGGCATCGGCGCGGCGATCGAGGCGGAGGGCCACTACCGCGCTTTGGCGCAGATGGAACCGGTCGCGTTGCCGGCGCGGACTGGGTTGGCCCGCCTGCTGGCCCGGCGCGGCCAGGCCGGCGCCGCCCTGGCCGTCCTGGATGCCCTGCCCCCCCTGGGCGCCGCCAGCGCCAGCGCCCATCGCCTACGGGCCGAACTTTTGGCCCCAGGGGCGCCCGACGTGGCCGCCGCCTTGCTGATCGTCCTCGACGCCACCGTCGGCGCCGACGCCGACACGCACCACATCTGGGGCCGGCTGTTCCAGGCGCGGGGCGACATCGCCGAAGCCCGCGCCCGTTACGCCCAGGCCCTGGCGTTGGACCCCGCCCATGCGGCGGCGCGCCTGGCCCATGCCGTCGCCTGCCTGCGCCTGGGCGCCTGGCGCGACGGCTTCGCCGACCTGGCCTGGCGCTGGATGCGGCCCGCCACCACCCGCCGCCATGGGGCCATCCCCCTGTGGGAAAACGCATCCCAGGACATCGCCGGCCGCCGCCTGCTGGTCTGGGACGAGGTGGAGGAGGACGCCCTGCCCCATCTGGCCCGCTTGCTGCCCCTGGTCCGCGACCGGGGAATCGACGTGGTGGTGGAGGTGCCGCCCGGCTGGGCCGCCCTGCTGCCCACCGGGCCAGGCCAGGCGCTGGCGGGCATCGCCGTCGCCACCCGGGGCAGGGACGCCGTGCGCGCCGATTTCCAGGTGCCGCTACAGGAACTGCCGGATCGCCTAGCCCTGTGGGACGCCACCGCCTTCTGGGCCGGCCCCTATCTGGCCGCCCCGGCCGGCGCGGCATCCATCCCGGCCGGTCGGACCGTGGCGGTGGCCGATACCCACCCCCGCCCGCCCCTGCCCACCGGAATCATCCCCGTGCCCCTGGCCCCCCCGGCCCCGGACGCCCCGCAGGGATGGGCTGAGCTGGCCGCCACGCTGACGGCCGTGGACGCGGTGGCCCTGCCGGCAGGGATGCTGGCCCATCTCGCCGGCGCGCTGGGTCGCCCGGGTATCGTGCTGGTGCCACCCGATGCCGACTGGCGCTGGCCGGCGGCGGGGCCGCGCAGCCCCTGGTACCCGACGCTCCGCCTGGTGCACGGGGTGATCTGGCCCGCGACGCTGGACCTGGAATCGCCGGCATGAGCGGTATCCTTTATGTCACCGGTGCCGACCGGCGTTACTTCGCCACCACCCTGCTGTTGCTGGAAAGCTTCGCGCGACGGTTGCCCGAGGACGCGCTGATGGTCTGCGACTACGGCCTCACGCCGGGGCAGCGGGCCTATCTGGCGGAGCGCGGACAACTTCTGGACCGGCCGGGGAGCGTGCCCGAGACCCTGCATCCCTATGCCAAGAAGGCCGCCATCCTGGACTATGTCGGTGATCGGCCCTGGCGGGGCCTGTGCTGGATCGACGCCGACATGCTGGTGGCCGGCTTGGACGCGGATCTCATGACCCGGCTGTGGGGGCGGATGGAGGCAGCCGGCGCCGAGATCGCGCTGACCACCGATATCAACGGCATCAGCCTGCAGGACGTCGCCGCCCTGGATGAGGGCGGCACCGCCATGGCGCCGTTCCGCGCCCTGCTGGCGGACAGCGGCGCCGACCGCACCGCCCCCTATCTCAGCGTCGGATTCTGGCTCTGCCGGTCGCGCGCCCTGCTGGCGGAGTGGGATCGCCGCAGCCGGGGGCTGGTGCCCCATCCGTTGTTCGAACAGAACGTCATGGCGCTGCTGGCGCATGGCGGTCATTGGGGTCATGCCGGTCGGGCGCTGCTGCTGGATCCCGTGGAATGGCAGCCGCAGAACCACCTGCTGCCCCTGATCCGGCCCCAGGACACCGGAGCGGCCGGCGATGGCTATGTCGTGCGGGGGCGGCCGGTGCGGCTGATCCATTGCACCGCCAGCCGCCACTGCTTCATGGATGTCTATGACGGCCATGTGCAGCTGGGCCGCCAGGCGCTGGCCGGATACTTCCGCATCCTGCGCAACCCGGCGCTGCGGGCCTTCCAGACGGGGCTTTTGCATGACCATGTGGCGCGCCACGGCGACGCCCTGGTCCGACACGGGCTGCTGCAAGGGCCGGTGGCGGCGGGAAATCCCTGAAATGGCCAGTGAATCCGCCGCCGATGGGCCTATCTTGCCTCTGTTCAGCGGCGGCGGCGCCCCCTATCCTGCACCTGAGAGAAGCAAGGCTGGATCCTCGAAGGGTCCGCCGGCGGAGGAAGCATGACCGACACCACCGACAGCACGCCCGCCACGCCCGAAGAGGCGGCCGCCCTGACCCTGCAGGCGGAAGGCCTGGCGGCCCTGGAAAGCGGCGACGGCGCCCACGCGGTGACCCTGTTGACGCAAGCGGTGGGCCTGCGCCCTGACGACGCCGTCCTGCGGGCCGATCTGGGCATGGCGCTGGAACAGCGGCAGGACAACGAGGGGGCCAAGGCCGCCTATGCCATGGCGGTGGCCCTGGATCCCGAAAACCCCATTTACCGGTTCAACCTGGGCGCCGCCTGCCAGCGCCTGGGGCACGGGCACGAGGCCGCCACCCATTATCTGGACGCGCTGGAGCGCGAGCCCATGCTGGCGGAGGCCTATTTCAACCTGGCCACGCTGTTCCAGGATGTCGGTCATCTGGACATCGCCGAGCAGCACTACCGCAACGCCCTGAAGGCGCGGCCGGCTTATCTGGAAGCCGCGGCCAATTTGGGCCTGGTGCTGCGCCGGCTTGGCCGGCTGGACGAGGCGCTGGACTATCTGGGGGCGTCCGCGCAGGCCCAGCCGGACCTGGCGCAGGCGCATTCCAACCTGGGCCTGGTCCTGAACGAGGCCGGGCGCCACCAGGAAGCGCTGGCCGCCTTCGACCGGCTGGCCCTGCTGCGCCCATTCGAGGCCGCCCCCCATGTTGGCCGGGCGGTGGCATTGCGCGGGTTGGGCCATCTGGCCGAAGCCGCGGCCGCCATCCTGCAGGCGCTGGACCGCCCGGAAAAGACCGTTTCCGCCGAATTGGAAGCGGCACAGATAGCGGCATTGTTGCAGGTTGGCGGCAACGGCACCGCCGCCCAGGCGCTGGTCGCCAAGTGGCGCGCCATCGGGTCGACCCCCATCCTGCGTCATACGGAGGCGGCGTTGGGTCTGGCGCCCACGCCCCCGCGGGCGGACCCGGCCTATCTGGAACAGCTGTACGACGCCCAGGCCGCCATGTTGACCGAGCAGGCGGCGGCCAGCGTCGCGGCCCCCCTGATTCCCCCCTTGACCTCCGCCCTGGCCCGCCATCTGGGCCCCGCCGCCGGGACCCTGGAGGTGTTGGAAATCGACTGCGGCGTCGGCACCCTCGCCGCCTTGCTCAAGCCCTACGCCGCCGATCTGGTGGGCGTGCACCCCTCGTCCGCCGCCATTCAGGCGGCGGCGCGCGGTGGCCTCTATGACCAGTTGGTGCATGGCGACTACGCCATGCCCCTGGAACGGTCGGCCGATGGCGTCAACCTGATCCTATCCACCGACATCGCCAACCAGGTTGGCGACCTGGCCCCGCTGGCCGCCGGCATCGCCGGGGCCCTGGCCCCGGGCGGAACGCTGGCCCTATCCCTGGACGCGGCGGAGCCCTGGTCCCCCGCCGTCACGCTGAAGGAAAACGGCCGCTACCTGCACCGCCGCGACCATGTGGAGTCGGCGCTGCGCCAGGCCGGCCTGACGGTGCTGGAGGTGGTGTCCATTCCGCCAGCGGGCGGCACGGCGCCCGAGCGCCTGCTGGTCATCGCCCGCAAGGGCTGAGCCCCGCCCCCTTCATCCCTGGTGACCATGTCCCCACCGCCGCCTCCGCCCCGGAACCACCGTCCGGGGCGCGTCCTGGCCTTGCCCCGCTATGACCGCCTGGGGGCCAGCAGCCGCCTGCGCTTTTTCGATCCATTGCCCCATCTGACGGCGGCGGGCCTGGATGTCACCGCCGCCCCCTTTTTCGATGACGCCTATCTTCAGCGTTTGTATGCCGGCCAGCCGGTGAACGGCTGGGCCTTGGCCGGGCGTTACCGCCGGCGCCTGGCCGCCCTGGCCGGGGCCAGGTCCGCCGACCTGCTGTGGATCGAGAAGGAGGCGCTGCCCTGGTTGCCGGCCGATTTTGAACGGGGGCTGTTCCGTGGCCGGCCCTATGCGCTGGATTTCGACGACGCCTGGCACCTGCGTTATGCGGGCCACCGCCGGGCCGCGGTGCGCCGCCTGCTGGGCGCCAAGCTGGAACGGCTGGTGTCCGGCGCGGCCCTGACGGTGGTCGCCAACGACGTCCTGGCCGATTGGGCCGATCGCGCCGGCGCCCGCACCCTGCTGCGCCTGCCCACGCCGGTTGATCTGGCCCGCTATCAGTCGGCGCCGACACCCCCGGGCGCGACAGGGGGCTTCCGCGTGGGGTGGATCGGCACGCCCTCTTCCATCCGGTATCTGGAGGCCCTGGCCGGGCCGCTGGCGGCACTCGCGGCCAGCGGCCCGCTGACCTTGGTCACCATCGCCTCGCGCCCCGCCAACCTTCCCGGCGTGCCGGAGGATTTCATCCCCTGGAGCGAGACGGGGGAGCACGCCGCCCTGGCCAGCATCGACGCCGGCGTCATGCCCCTGCCCCACACCCCGTTCGCGCAGGGCAAGTCGGGTTTCAAGCTGCTGCAGTACATGGCGGCCGGCAAGGCCGTGGTGGCGAGCCCGGTGGGCGAGAACCGCCGTATCGTCAGCGACGGCGTCAGCGGCCTGTGGGCCGATAGCCCACAGGAGTGGGTGCGGGCGTTGGCCGCCCTGCGGGACGATGCGGACTTGCGCCACCGGCTGGCGGCCGCCGGCCGTGACCTGGTGGCGCGCGACTATGACCTGGCGGTCCTGGGCCCCCGCCTGGCGGCGGCCCTGGCCCGCATCGCGGGGCTATAAGTCCTTATCGCGGGAAGGGATTGCCAACCTCGGCCAAGATCGGCAGCTTGCCATCCTTGTCCGACAGCACGGCGCCGGCGAAGTCCGGCCACGGGATGCCCAGCGCGGGATCGTTCCACAGCAGGCCGCGATCATGGGCGGGGCTGTAAGGCGCCGTCACCTTGTAGGCGATCTCCGTATCGGGGACGAGGGTGCAGAAACCATGCGCGAAGCCCACCGGCACCCACAGCTGCCAGCCCTCCTCGGCGTCCAGTTCCACGGCGACGTGGCGGCCATAGGTGGCGGAGCCCTCGCGCAGGTCCACCGCCACGTCCAGGATGCGGCCGCGGATGACCCGCACCAGCTTGCCCTGCGCCGCCGGCTGCAACTGGAAGTGCAGCCCGCGCACGGTGCCCTGCACCCGCGACAGGGACTGGTTGTCCTGGACGAAGGGCCCGGCGATACCGGCCTCGGCGTGCTTCTCCGCGTTCCAGGTCTCGCTGAACCAACCCCGTTCATCGCCGAAACGGCGGGGCTTCACCATGACCAGACCGTCGATCTCGAAGCGCCTAACGTCCATGCTGAGGTTCCATCCTGTGCCAGTGGTGCGATGCCGCCCGGGATACCCGGCCCTCGCACGGAAGTCCAGGCCCCCTACAGGTCCAGCGCGCCGCCATCCCGCAGCACCGCGTCCGCCGCCGCCGTGTAGCGGCCGCCCTCGCCATGCAGCACCAGGCCGGGCAGCAACCGGGCCGGGCTTCGGGCCCCGAGACGCGCCCGCACGATCACGCGCTTGGCCTCCACAGTCGCGCGGGGCCACAGGGGAAAGACGGACACGGCGCCGAAGCGTCCGGTCAGGCGGGCCAGGATCTCGTCCACCCGGTCGGCGCGGTGGATCATGGTCAAGGTGCCGCGGGGCGCCAACAGGCGGGCCGCCGCCGCGATCCAGGTGGCCAGATCGGCCGTGCCCTCGCCATGGGAGGTGGCCTTGCCCGGCCGAGGGGACCGGGTGTGCCGCCCGCCGGGATGGAAGGGCGGGTTGGTCATGACGTGGTCGAACCGCCCGGCCACCAGATCCGGATCCCCCCCCGGCGGCAGATGGCCGGGGGCCTGGGTCAAATCGGCCAGGGTGATGCGCACACGATCGGCGACCCCGTTCAAAGCGGCGTTGCGGCGGGCCAATTGCACCGCGGCCGGTTGCAGCTCCAGGCCCGTGACCCGCACCCCGTCCACCCGGGCCGCCAGGCAGAACGCGGCGGCGCCCGCGCCACAGCCCAGGTCCAGGACGCGATCGCCCCCAGCCGCCGGTGTGGCGGCGGCCAGCAAGACCGGATCGATGGCCGCGCGATATCCGTGCGCCGGCTGCAACAACCGCACGCGCCCATTCAGCAGGCGATCCTCGGTGACCTCGCCATCCTCGGTCCCGTCCGGGGGGGCGGACTCGAGAATCACGGGGCGGGTTCCAGGCCGGCCCGGGCCACGGCCAGGGCGGTGGTGGCGGCGGTCAGGGCGTCGTCCGCCACCATCAGGCGCCTGGGGATGGCAAGAATGCTGCCCTCGGCCGCCGCGGTGTACTCATCCAGCAGCACCGCCTCGATACCGGCGTCGGCCAGCACCGCCTGCGCCCAGGATAGTTCAACCGGGTCATTGCTACGCAGGATGGGTTGCATGGGGGCCAGGACCTCCTTCGGGATGCGCCGGTTGGGGATAAGCGGGCCACGCGGTGGCGCAGGCGCCATAGATGGGAGGCGGCGATGCGGTCTGCCAGCTTGACCAGGGGGGTTGCGCCGGTATGCTCGCTGTCCTATCCAAGGACGTCAACTGATCTGCGCTCCGGCAGCCGTTGGCCCCCATTGGCAGGAGTTCGTTTCGTGGCCGTCGTCACCCCCCTCGATCCCAAGCGCCGGAAGGCCGGCACCGATGCCCTGGAGGCGCTGGTGGAACTGGTGGCGACCGATCTGGCCGCGGTCAACGACATCATCGTCCGCCGCATGCATTCCGACGTGGAGATGATCCCCCAACTGGCGGGTTACATCGTGGCCAGCGGCGGCAAGCGCCTGCGCCCGGTGCTGACCCTGGCCGCCGCCCGGCTCTGCGGCTATCAGGGGGACCGCCACCAGCCGCTCGCGGCCTGCGTGGAGTTCATCCACACCGCCACCCTGCTGCACGACGACGTGGTGGACGAAAGCGACCTGCGCCGTGGGCAGCCCTCGGCCAACGCCGTCTTCGGCAACAAGGCCAGCGTGCTCGTGGGCGATTTCCTGTTCTCCCGCGCCTTCCAGGTGATGGTGGAGGACGGCTCGCTGGACGTGCTGCGCATCCTGTCCAACGCCTCCGCCGTCATTTCCGAGGGCGAGGTGCTGCAGCTGATCACCGCCAACGACACCACCACCAGCGAGGAAGCCTATCTGGAGGTCATCCGCGCCAAGACGGCGGAGCTGTTCGCCGCCGCCTGCCGCATCGGCGCGGTGGTGGCCGACCGCCCGGCGGTGGAGGAAGAGGCGCTGCGCGGCTACGGCCTGAACCTGGGCATCGCCTTCCAGCTGGTGGACGACGTGCTGGACTATTCCGCCGTGCAGGCCCGCCTGGGCAAGACCATCGGCGATGACTTCCGCGAGGGCAAGATCACCCTGCCGGTGGTGCTGGCCTTCCGCCGCGGCGATGACGAGGAGCGCGCCTTCTGGCGGCGGACGCTGGAGGATATCGACCAGCGGGACGGCGACCTGGAACACGCCCTGGCGCTGATGCAGCGGCATAACACCCTGCGCGACAGCGTGGAACGGGCCCGCCATTACGGCGCCGTCGCCCGCGACGCCCTGGGCCTGTTCCCCGCCAGCCCCATCAAGCGGGCCCTGCTGGACGTCATCGACTTCGTCGTCGACCGGGATTTCTGAGGCCTCACCACCCCAGTCGTTCCGTGAAAGGCGCGCCCTGACCGGCGCGCCTTTTTGTTTGGCGCCGTCGCGGCCAAGCCCAATCTCGCGAACCAGATATGAAGTTGGTGGATCTGGCGTTCGGCCGATGGCCACCGGGATGGCCTGGCCCCGAAAGCGAAACGGCCGGCTTCTTGCGAAGCCGGCCGTTTTTGCGTCCCTGGGATGGTCGGAGAGAGAGGATTCGAACCTCCGGCCCCTGCCTCCCGAAAGCAGTGCTCTACCAGGCTGAGCTACTCTCCGTCCCGGGGTGGGCGGGTATATATCGACATCCGGCGATCGCTGCAAGCCTTCTCTTTCATCAAATCGACTTCCCTCGCTGCATGGGTGTCCCGCTGGCCGTCCGGACGGGAACGCGGGGTGGTGTTGCCCAAACGCCACAGGGGGACGGGAGTCTGCAGGTGCCCTGGGAAGTTCCGGTTCTCGCCATGGTTCCGCCACGGTTGGCCCCGAGTTTCAGACCCACGCCCATCCGTCATTCGGCCTAACAGAAACCGCCGAGGGCCGACCGTTACAAGGAGGTGGACCTATGCCGACCGCACGCACCCTGCTCACCAGCCTGTTCCTGGGCCTGCCCTTCCTGGTCGCCCCCGCCATCCTGTTCGCCGCCCCCCGTCCCGACGTGCCGGCGGTGGCGGACGCCCGGCCCATGGGCCCCGCGCCCACGGCCACGCTGGCGGCCTCGCCCTCCGGCGCCCTGAAGATCATCCCGGCGCACCTGACGGCCCCGGCCGCCAGCGCCGTGCCCTGCAAGGCGGAAGGCGCGGTGGTCAAGGCCCATGCCGGCCACGGCCTGCCCCGCCAGCTGATCGCCCTGAACTGAGACGTGCCCGGCGAGGACCGACACCCAACGATCGGCCCGCCCCAGAACAAAGTCCTTGAGGAAGGTTGAAGCGACAAGGGCCGGCCGGTGGCGACACCGGCCGGCCCTTCGTCATTCCCGCCCGGATCCCCGCCCGGATCCCCGCCAGGCCTTCAGGCGGCGGGCGGCTTCCACCATTTCCGCCTCCGCCCCGGCGAAACTGATTCGCACGGTGTGGTGGCCGCGCACGGGATCGAAGTCCACACCAGGCGTCAGGGCCACGCCCGTCTCGTTCAGCAGACGGGTGCAGAAGGCCTGGGCGTCGTCCGTGCGGTCGGAGATATCGGCATAGATGAAAAAGGCGCCATCGGCCGGCGCCAGGCGACCGAACCCCGCGCCGGGCAGCAGGTTCAGCAGGATGTCGCGGTTGCGGCGATAGCGGGCGACATGCCCCTCCAACTCCTCCACGCAGTCGAACGCCGCCACGGCGGCGTGCTGCGACAAGGTGGGGGGCGAGATATAGACGTTCTGCGCCAGACACTCCATCGGCCGCACCAGACGCTCCGGCACCACCGCCCAGCCCAGCCGCCAGCCGGTCATGGAAAAATATTTCGAGAAGCTGTTGATGGTGATGGCGCCCTCTCCCCCCTCATAGTCCAGCGCGGTGGCGGCCGGCACGGTGCCGTATTCGATGCCATGGTAGATTTCGTCGGAGATGAGCCAGACCCCGTGCCGCCGGCACCAGTCGCCCAGCGCCGCCATGCCCATCGCGTCCAGCATGGTGCCCGTGGGGTTGGACGGGCTGGCCACGATCAGGCCCCGGAGCGGCCCGCCGCCCCCGTCACGACCATCGGCGGCCAGCAGCGCGTCCAGCAAGGCGGGCGTGGGCTGGAAGCGGGTCTCCGGACCGGTGGACAGTTCCACAGGCACCAACCCCGCCGACTTCAGGATGTTGCGGTAGGCGGGGTATCCGGGGGCGGCCAGGGCCACCCGGTCGCCCGGATCGAACGCCGCCAGGAAGGCCAGAAGAAAGGCGCCGGACGATCCGGTGGTAACCACCACGCGCCGCGGATCGATCACCGCCCCATGGCGATCTTGGTACCAACGTGCTATGCCCTCTCTCAAGGCTGGCAAGCCCAGCGCATCGGTGTAGGCTAGGCGATCAGCGGCCAGGGCGTGGGCGGCCGCGGCGATCACCCCTCTCGGTGCCGGGGTCGATGGCTGGCCTATTTCCAGGTGCAGGACGTCGCCTCCGGCGGCCTGACGGGCGTTGGCGGCCCGCAACACCTCCATCACCATGAAGGGAGAGATGGTGCTGGAGCGTATAGCGACAGCCGGCCGTACCGCCGCGCGTGGAAATTCATCCTTAGAGTAGGTAGGGGTCATGCCTTACTGCTCGTTTGTTCGGGTATCGACGGCACCGCCGATGGAATCGACTATGTTCTTGCGACCGCGCCGCCTTGCCCGCCTGATACTGGTCAGCGTGCTGTCCACGATTTTGGCGGTGGAACCGGTCATGGCCCAGGACCGCGGCATCAGCCTGGTGCGTGACGCGGAAATCGAACACACGTTGCGCGTCTTCGCCACCCCCATCTTCCGCGCGGCCGGCATCGTTCCCGACGCGGTCACCCTGGTGCTGGTCAACGACGACGAGCTGAACGCCTTCGTGGCCGGCGGACAGAACATGTTCGTCAACACCGGCCTGATCATGGCGGCCGACACGCCCGAGCAGTTGATCGGCGTCATGGCCCACGAAACCGGCCACATGGCGGGCGGCCACCAGGTGCGGTCGCGCGACGCCATCGAGAACGCCGTCATCTTGTCGACCCTGGCGACGCTGCTGAGCGTGGCGGCCGCCATTGGCGGCACCCGGCGGGGCGACGGTGGCGGGGCCGCCATGGGCGGCATCGCCGGCGCGCAGGAACTGGGTGCCCGCTCCTTCTTCGCCTTCAGCCGCGCCCAGGAAGCCTCCGCCGACGAGGCCGGCCTGTCCTACATGGAAGCCAACGGCTATTCGTCCAAGGGCATGCTGGAGTTCATGGAGAAGCTGCACCGCCAGGACGCCGGCCTGCCGCAAAACAAGCAGGTGGAGTTCCTGATGACCCACCCGCTGACCAAGAACCGCATCGAGTACATCGAGAATTTCGTCGAGCGCATCTCGAAGTTCACCAACGCCAAGATGCCCTCGGCCTATTACGACATGCACCAGCGCATGCGGGCCAAGCTGTATGGCTTCATCCATCCCGATCTGGCGCTGCGCAAATACCCGGAAAGCGACACCAGCGTGCCCGCGCGCTACGCCCGGTCCATCGCCTATTACCAGGTGGGCGACATCAACAAGGGCCTGAAGATCGTCGACGGACTGATCGAGCAGGAACCGAAGAACCCCTACTTCTATGAGCTGAAGGGCCAGATCCTTTTTGAGAATGGCCGCGCCAAGGAGGCGGTGGAGCCCTACCGCAACGCCGTCAAGTACGCCCCCGACAGCGCCCAGCTGCGCATGGCGCTGGGCCACGCCCTGCTGGAGGCTGGCGACGACAAGCTGGTGCGGGAGGCCATCGAGGTGCTGCGCGCCTCCGCCCGGGACGAGCCGCTGGTGGAACTGACCTGGCTGCTGCTGGCCTCGGCCTACGCCCGCGCCGACATGGCGCCGCAGCTGGCCTACGCCCGCGCGGAAGAGGCCCTGGCCCGGGGCGATATCCGCGCCGCCCGCTATCACGCCGACCGGGCGGAGCAGATGCTGCCCGCCGGTTCCCCCGACTGGGTGCGGGCGCAGGACATCCGTGTCCTGGTGGAAAGCCGCCTGCCCCACAACATGCGCCCGCAGCTGGCCCCCAGCAGCGGCCTGGTGCCGCCCGACACCCCCATCATCTCCACCGGCCGCATGCCGGAGGACGCGCTGTCCACCAGCGGTGTTTCCGCCATCGGCTCCGGCTTCCCCAATGTCACGTCCAGCGGCAACACCATCGGCGCCGGCCCCACCGGCCTGGGCACCTTCGGCACGTCCGGCGGCATGGGGGGAATGGGCGGCGCCCGGGGCGGGCCGTCCGGCGGCCGCTGATTCTTCCTCGCCTTGAAGCGCGCCGGCCCCCTCAGGAAATGGCGGGTCAGGTGGGGTCGCGCACCTGTTCCAGCGCCCAGGCGGTGACCAGGGCATCGGCGATGCGCATCATCATCAACAGGGCCAGCCGGCGCGCGATCTCGTCCAGCGGCCGCACCAGGTGCAGGTGCAGCATGGCCACTGCTCCGGCCTGCTGGCCGGACGACTGCGCCGCCAGCGGCCAGACCAGGGTCATGGCATCGTCGGTGAACTCATGCCGCAACTCCCCCGGGGCCCGCAGCGCCGTGGCCAGCGGCCCGGTGTCGGCCACCGTCGCCAGGGGATGGCCGGCGGTATCCTGGTAACGGCCCCGGCCGGCCAGAATGCGGGCGGACAGGCGATCCGTGCCATAGATGACGCAGAACAGGCCGTCGGCCGGCTGTTCCAGCACCTCGGCCATCTGGTCGAGGGCGGCACCCGCCGCCGCCGAGGAGCCCGACAGGGCCATCTGGCACAGACCCAGGCCCGCCACCCGTTCCATACCCTGGCAAGACCGTTCCAGGGTGCGGATATGGTGATAGGCCCGCAGCGCCGTGATGGTGGCGGTGACCAGCTTGCGCGCCGTCAGTTCCGTTTTCGCCTTGTAATCATTGACGTCATATCCCGCGATGACGTCGTCCTCCGGCGCTTGGCCCGGCTGGCCCGTGCGCAGGATGATGCGCACCGCCCGGTTGCCCAGCTCATCACGGATCTGCGGCACCAGTTTCAGGCCGGCATCATCACTTTCCATCACCACGTCCAGCAGGATCATGGCGATGTCGTGGTCGCCCCGCATCACCGTCAGCGCCTCGGCGGCGGAGTAGGCGGAGATGAAGGCCAAGCCCCGCCCCTGGAAAGCGAACTTGCGCATGACCAGACGGGTCATGGCGTGGACCTCGGGATCGTCGTCGACGATCAGCACCTGCCAGGGCGCCAGGCCCGGCACCAGTTCCGAGCCCTCGTCCGAATCATCCTCGTCGTCCTCATCCTGGAACAGGAAGTCGTCGTCGTCATCCGCCATGGTCATGGCCACCCCACCTTCGTCCCCGGGCACGAAAACGCGACCCCGTCAGCGTCTTCCCCGCACCAGCCCTAAGGGCCCCCTCATGACCGCACAGCGCCGACGTCCTTGCAAGGGCGACAATAGGCGGCGCGTCGGCGTGCCGGTCAATGGACACATCCTACGAGGGTAGGAGGCCATGGGCCAGCACATGACGCCGCACCTGTGCAAACGGCGCAGTCTGCGGGATTGCGCCCTGGTGGCTGCTGGTCCATGCTGCCCCTCCTTCGCCGTCGCCCCGCAAGGGGACGTTAGGGCCGTAAACCGGAGTTGTCTCGATGTCGCGTAGCTTTGCCGCCACCCTATACGCCACCGTGGCGCTCGCGGGCTTGGCCGCCGCCGGCCCGGTCTTCGCCGCCGACAAGCCGGTGGCCGACAAGGGCCCCTATGACAAGGCGCAGGTGGAGCAGATCGTCCACGATTACCTCCTGGCCCACCCTGAAGTCATCACCGAGGCGGTCCAGGCCCTGCAGGACAAGGCGGAGGCGGAGGAAGCCAAGGCCGCCGCCGACGCGCTGGTGAAGCACAAGGACGAACTGGTCGCCTCCAAGGCGTCGCCGGTGGGCGGCAACCTGAAAGGCGACGTGACGCTGGTCGAGTTCTTCGATTACCAGTGCGGCTATTGCAAACACACCCAGCCGGAGCTGGACGCCGCCGTGAAAAAGGACGGCAAGGTCCGCATCGTCTACAAGGAGTTCCCCATCCTGGGCCCGGCATCGGTCGTCGCGGCCAAGGCCGCCTTGGCCGCCAACATGCAGGGCAAGTATGACACGGTGCATGCGGCGCTGATGGCCGCCACCGGTAAACTGGACAAGGATCGCATCCTGTCCATCGCCAAGGACGCCGGCGCCGACACCGACCGTCTGGCCAAGGACATGGAGTCTCCGGCCGTGCAGAAGGAGATCGACGCCAACCTGGCGCTGGCCGACACCCTCAACATCCACGGCACGCCGGGCTTCGTCGTCGGCAACACGGTGGTCCCGGGCGCCATTGGCGCCGATGCCTTCAAGGACCTGTTCGCCAAGAGCCGGGGCGCCAAGAGCTGACCACATCGGCAGTAGACGTCAGGCCGGTTCCAGACGCCGGGGGACACTCGGTCCGCCGGCGTCGATGCGTGTGAATTATTGCCCCCGCCGCCGCCCGTGTTATAAAGCGCCCTTCGACGGACGCCGCGCGGGGCACACATACCCCCTGGACGTTCGGTTTTTGAGACGTACGTACGCAAAGGCGATACACCCTTGGCCATCGCGCCCTCCGTCCTGATCCTGAACGGACCGAACCTCAACATGCTGGGGATTCGCGAACCGCACATCTATGGCGCGGAGACGCTGGAGGATATCGAGAACGCCTGCCAGGAGACGGCCGTGCGCCTGGGCCTGGAGATCGATTTCCGCCAGTCCAACCATGAGGGCGAGCTGGTCACCTGGATCCAGGACGCACGGGGCGAACACGATGCCATCGTCCTGAACGCCGGCGCGTACACGCATACATCCATCGCCATCCACGACGCGCTCAGCGCCGTGGGCCTACCGGTGGTCGAGGTGCATTTGAGCAACATCTTCCGGCGCGAGCCGTTCCGGCATCACTCCTACGTGTCGCCGGTGGCGCGCGGTGTCATCTGCGGCTTCGGCTCACAGGGCTACCTGTTGGCGCTGCAGGCGGCAGCTCGCCTGATCGACAGCCCGCCGCCTGCGTGACATCGGCCCGGCCCCCCCGGGGCTGACCGGCCCATCCATGAAATCGATCGACCCATCGGCGGCTTAACCGCAGCCCAGTACCCAGGATCATGACAATGGCGACCTTCGAACTCGATAACGAATTCGTCCGCAAGTTGGCCGAGCTTCTCGGCGAGACCGGTCTTACCGAGATCGAATACGCGGAAGGCGAAAAGCGCATCCGCCTGTCCCGCGCGGCCCCGGCCGCCGCCATGGTGGCGGCCGCCCCGGTCGCGGCGCCCGTGGCGACGGCGCCCGTGGCCGCCCCCGTGGCCGCCGTGCCCCCGGCGCAGCACCCCGGTGCGGTGAAGTCGCCCATGGTCGGCACCGCCTATATGGCGCCGGAACCGGGCGCCCCGGCCTTCGTGAAGGTGGGCGACACGGTGAAGGTGGGGCAGACCCTGCTGATCATCGAGGCCATGAAGGTCATGAACCCGATCAAGGCGGCCAAGGCCGGCACCGTGACCCAGATCCAGGCGGGCGACGCCCAGCCTGTCGAATACGGCGAAGTCCTGCTGATCATTGAGTGAGGGTCTGACCATGGCCGGCCTGTTCGAGAAGGTCCTGATCGCCAATCGCGGCGAGATCGCGCTTCGCATCCACCGCGCCTGTCGCGAGATGGGCATTAAAACCGTGGCGGTGCATTCCACCGCCGACGCCGACGCCATGCATGTCCGTCTGGCGGACGAAAGCGTGTGCATCGGCCCGCCCTCGGCCAAGGAAAGCTATCTCAACATCCCGGCCATCCTGTCGGCGGCGGCGATCACGGGGGCGGACGCCATCCACCCCGGCATCGGTTTCATGTCGGAGAACGCCCAGTTCGCCCAGATGGTGGAGGAGCACGGCTTCGCCTGGATCGGCCCGTCGCCGGAACACATCCGCATCATGGGCGACAAGGTCACGGCCAAGCGCACGGTGCTGGATTTGGGCCTGCCGGTCGTCCCCGGCTCCGACGGCCCGGTGGAGACGCCGGAGGTGGCGCTGATCAACGCCGCCCGCATCGGCTATCCCGTGCTGATCAAGGCGGCCGCCGGTGGTGGCGGCAAGGGCATGAAGGTGGCCTGGAGCGAGGGCGAGCTGCGCGAGGCCTACCAGCTGGCCCGGGGCGAAGCGCGCGCCGCCTTCGGCAACGACCAGGTCTACATGGAAAAGTACCTGGCCAAGCCCCGCCACATCGAAATCCAGCTGCTGGGCGACCATCACGGCAACGTCGTGCATTTCGGCGAGCGTGACTGCTCGATCCAGCGCCGCCACCAGAAGGTGGTGGAGGAGGCGCCGTCGCCGGCGCTGAACGCCGAGGAGCGGGCCTTCATCGGCAGCCTGGCGGCCAAGACGGCGGCGGCCTTCGGCTATCGCGGCGTCGGCACGATGGAGTTCCTGTACGAGAACGGGCAGTTCTACTTCATCGAGATGAACACCCGCCTGCAGATCGAGCATACGATCAGCGAGATGATCACGGGCATCGACCTGGTGCGTGAGCAAATCCGCGTGGCCACCGGCGCGCCGCTGGGCTATGGCCAGGACGACATCAAGTTCAACGGCCATTCCATCGAATGCCGCGTGAACGCCGAGAACCCGGTGACCTTCGCCCCAAGCCCCGGCAGGATCGATGGCTACCACGCCCCGGGCGGCCTGGGCGTGCGTGTCGACAGCGCCCTGTACGACGGCTATCGCGTGCCGCCCCACTATGACAGCATGATCGCCAAGCTGATCGTCCACGGCAACAGCCGCAACGAATGCCTGATGCGCCTGCGCCGCGCCATCGAGGAATTCGTCATCGGCGGCATCGACACCACCCTGCCCCTGCACCAGCGCATCATCGCCCAGCCGGACTTCATCAACGGCGACTATGACATCCGCTGGCTGGAGGAATGGATGAAGAACCAGCCGGCCGGCTGATCCTTCCCCTTTGGCAGCGCCTTCCACGCCCAGGCCCGGGATCGACCTCACGGTCGGCCCCGGGCCTGTCGCTTTTCCGGGAACCCGGACGGCGACGCGCCCGGATAGCGACTGCGCGTCCGCGGGAAATGCTCTACCTTTCCCCCATTGAGCGCGACCTTGGGACCGGCATGGCCTTCCTGATCTTCATCGTCCTTCTGGTGGCCCTGTGGGCCCTGCTGCGCGCCGAGAAGGCGGAGCAGCGCCTGCGCCAGCTGGGCGCCCAGTTGGACACTGTGAGCCAGCGGCTGGCGGTGCTGGAGGGCGGAAGGGCCGCACCGCCCGTGCCGGTCGCCCCGGCGGGCCCGGTCCTCCCGGAAAGCGTCGAGCCTCCCCCGCCGCCGTCTTCCATCGTCCCGCATCCAGTCTCCCCGGCCCCCCTCCCGGTGGCGCCCACCCTGGAGCAGACGCTGGGCACACGCTGGCTGGTCTGGCTGGGTGCCCTGGCTGTCGCGCTGGCGGGCGTTTTCCTGGCCAAGTATGCCGTGGACCAGGGCCTGCTGGGCCCAGCCGTGCGCCTTAGCGTGGGGGTGCTGTTCGGCGTCGGCCTGACGGCGGCGGGCGACCAGTTGCGCCGGCGGAGCCCGCAGGGGGGCCAGGCCCTCCACATCGCCTCCATCCCGGCGGCGCTGACCGCGGCGGGCCTGGCGATCGCCTTCGCCTGCATCTATGCCGCCCACGCCTTGCATGGCCTGATCGGCGCTGGCGCCACCATCGCTGGCTTGGCCGCCCTGTCAGCCGCCGCCTTCCTGCTGGCGCTCAGCCATGGTGGCAGCGACGGGCGCCCCGCCGGCGCCTTCATCGCCCTGCTGGGCCTGGGCGGCGGCCTCGCCGTGCCCGCCCTGGTGCCCGCGGAGCATCCATCGGCCTGGGCCTTGTTCGGCTATTTGGCTGTGCTGAACACCGCCACCCTCGCCGTGGCCTGGCGCCTGCCCACCGCCTGGCTGGGCCTGCCGGTACTGGGAGGGGCGGCCTTGTGGGTCGCCACCACGCTGGGCCATGACGCGGAAGCGTTGCCCATCGTCCTGTTCCTGATCGCCCTGGCGGCGGCCGGCCTGGGCTTCGGTCGCCTGATCCTGCGCGATGGAACCCCCAGGACCGCGCTGACGGACGCGTGGCTCGCCACCGCCATGGGCGCCGTGCCGCTGCTGCTGGATTGGCTGGTGTTGACCGCCACGGACTATGACGCCGCCGGCATCGCCGGGCTGGCCATCCTGTCCCTGCTAGCCGTCGCCGCCGCGCGCCTGGCCCCCGTGACCGCGGTGATGGAGGGCCTGGCGCCCATCGCCGCCGGCATCGTCACCCTGGCACTGGCCCAAGGCTATACCGCGCAGGGCGCCGCCCTGCCCTATGGCGCCCAACTGGGCGTGGCCGGCGCCCTGGGCCTGGCCCTGGCGATGGCCGGGCTGAGCGCCCTGGGCGCCCAGGGTGGCAACCCGACAGCCCATCGCCCCGCCCTGTGGGCCTGGACCGCGGCGGCCCCCCTGACGGCGCTGGCCTGGGCCGGGTGGACATTCGACCGTGGCACGCTGCCGGACGGCGCCTGGGTGGCGGTCGCCACCGCGCTGGCCGGCGGCGCGGCGACGGCGGCGGCCTGGGCGGGGGCCGAGGCACGGCAGCGCCCCGTGCCCACCGCCTTCGTCATCGCCGCCCTGGCCCTGGCCGGGCTGGCGTTGGCCACCCTGCTGCGGCAGGCTTGGCTGACAGCGGCCTTGGCACTGCTGGTGCCGGCCCTGGCGTCGCTTGAAACGCGGGTGAAGGCCGGGCCGCTCGGCGACGCCCTGCGCCGCGGGGCCTTGGTGGTGGCGCTGGCGGTGGCCATCCGCCTGACGCTGAACCCCTGGGTGCTGACCTATCCGCTGAACGGCGCCTCCCCCCTCAACTGGTTGCTCTGGGGGTACGGCCTGCCGGCGCTGGCTTGTGCCGCCGGCGCCTGGCTGCTGGGCCGCCGCCGGGATGACCGGCCGGCGCGAGGGCTACAGGCGATCGGCCTGGTCCTGGGCCTGCTGTTCGCCTGCCTGGAAATCCAGGTGATGCAGACCGGCACCCTGACCAGTGATCCCTTCGCCCTGCTGCCCACCAGCCTGCGCACGGCGCTGTTCCTGGTGGTGGCCCTGGCGCTTGCCGGCCGGCCGAGCGGCGGCGGGCCGGTGGCGCGCGTTGGCGCCCGCCTCCTGGTGCGGGTGGCCGCGGTCCAGGTGGTTGCGCTACACCTGGGCCTGCTGAACCCGCTGTGGTCGAGCGAAGGGGTGGGGCCGTGGCCGGTGCTGAACCTGCTGCTGCTGGTCTACGGCCTGCCGGCCCTGCTGTTCGCCCTGGTCGCCTGGCGGCAGGAAGCCGCCCCCGCCCGCCGCGCCCTGGTCATCCTGGTGCTGGTCCTGGCCTTCGCGCTGCTGTCGCTGGAGGTGCGCCAGGCCTTCCACGGCACGCGGCTGTCGGGCGGGCCCCGCACGGACGCGGAGTGGTACAGCTATTCCGCCGCCTGGCTGGTCTACGCCTTGGCGCTGCTGGGCCTGGGGGTGCGCACCCGCCGGGCGGATCTGCGCTACGCTTCGCTGGCGGTGCTGTTGGTGACGGTGCTGAAGGTGTTTCTGTCCGACATGGCCGATCTGACCGGCCTGCTGCGCATCCTGTCCTTCCTGGGCCTGGGCCTCTGCCTCATGGGCATCGGCTATGTCTACCAGCGGGTGGTCTTCGCGGCCGCCCGGACGCCCGCGACCGGGGAGCCCGCCCCCTGATGCGCCTGACACCGGAATTGCTGCTGCGCGCCTATTCCATGGGGGTCTTCCCCATGGCGGAGTCGGCCGACGATGACGAAATCTTTTGGTTCGATCCGCCGGAGCGGGGGATCCTGCCGCTGGAGGGCTTCCACGCCCCCCGGCGCCTGCTGCGGACCGTGCGCCAGGGTCGCTTCCAGGTCAGCGTCGACACCGACTTCGCCGGGGTGATGCGGGCCTGCGGCGAATCCACCACCGACCGGCCCGAAACCTGGATCAATGCCCAGATCCTGGAGGCCTATGTCGCGCTGCACCGCCAGGGCCGGGCCCATTCCGTGGAATGCCGGCGTGACGGCCATCTGGTGGGCGGGCTGTACGGCGTCTCGCTGGGCGGAGCCTTTTTCGGGGAAAGCATGTTCTCGCGCGAGACGGACGCCAGCAAGGTGGCGCTGGTGCACCTGGTGGCCCGGCTGCGGGCCGGCGGCTACAGCCTGTTGGACACCCAGTTCGTCACCACCCACCTGTCGCAATTCGGGGCCATCGAAATTCCCCGGGCCCGCTATCGGGCCCTGCTGGCCCAGGCGCTACCCCAGCCGGCGCGCTTTCACTGCGGCTTGGGGGAAGCGGCCTTGGTCGCGGGGTTTTTGCAGTCCACCACCCAGACGTCGTAGACGGGGTCTTCCATCGCCGACAAGGCGGGGCTGGAGGCGAACATCCAGCCGGTGAAGACCTTGGCGGCCGGGTCGTCGGGCTTCGCCTCGACAATGTCGAGGAACGCGGCCGACTCCGGCTCCTCGATCGGCGTGGTCTTGCGGCAGGCCCGGGCCGCCACCGTCAGCTGGCCGAAACGGCCGCTCTGCCCCACCGGGATTTCCACGGTGGAGACGCGGCCCGTCACCTTGTCCAGACCACCGAGCACGGCGATCTTCATGTCCTCGAACGTCCGGGGTGCCACCGGCTGCGGCGGCAACGGGGGCAGCGGCGTCACGGGGGAGGCCGCCCCTTCCACCGGGGGGGTGGCGCCCTGGGCGCCTGCGGCCGCCTGATCCGCCGCCCCCTGGGCCGGAGTGGCCTGGCCGGCGGCGGCGGGGCCGGTCACCGGCTGGCTGGTCGGCGGCTGTTCTTCCGGCGCCTGGTCAGCGGACTTCACGGTCGGCGGTACGGGCGGCGTGCCGGGTATGGTGGGCGCGCCGGTGCTGGCGCCCTGGGCCCAGGCGCCCGCCGCGACGGCCAGCGCCAGACACGCGGCCGCCGCCGACAGCAGGCGCCGCTGGCTCATTTCCCGCCGCCGTTGAGCAGGCCCTTGGACGGGTCGGCCTTGGGCGCTGCGGGCTGCGGGTCCGCCTTGGGGGCCGGCTGAGCGGCATCGCCGCCCTTGTTGCCACCGCCACCCGCCGCGCTGAAGATGAAGCGGCCGAGCAAGTCTTCCAGGTTCACCGCCGACTGGGTGTACTGGATGCGACCGCCGGGCTTCAGCATCTCTTCCTCGCCGCCGGGCTGCAGATTCAGGTAACGGCCACCCAGCAGGCTTTCAGAGGCGATGCCGGCGCTGGTGTCCACCGGCAGATGGATTTGATTGTCGATCTGCACCTCGACCACCGCCTGATAGGTCTTCGGGTCCAGATAGGCCTTGGTGACCGAACCGACCTTCACACCGCTGATGCGCACGTCGTTGCCGGTGGCCAGGCCCCCGGTGCTGGCGAAACGGGCCTGCAGGGCGTAGCCCGACACGGCGCGGACATTGGCCGTGGTGTAGGCGACGTAGAGGAAGAACGCCGCCACCACCAGGACGACGGCCCCCAGCACGGTTTCGATCACATTGCTGCGCATTCTCTTCCTCTGAAAACCCTAGAAATAAGACAAGTCCCACCCAACGCAAGCCACCCTGGGCTGAGCCCGAGGGGGCCTTGGCCGACAGCGTCGACGGGGGGGGCCGGGTCCCGGGGACCCGATCCCCGCCCCGATCTGACACGTGAAGGAGCCACGGGCGCCGTCGGTCCGTAAAAGGCCGGCGACGTCAGCCGCATCCCCTTACGCGGGCGTCCAGGGCTCGTAATCGCCGGTGGCGGCGGCACGGTGGCCGCCTTCGTAGGTGTGCCCTGGCGGCCGGTAGGCGGCCACGGTGCCGGTGGGGTTGGCCTCATGCGGCTTCACCCACGGCTTGTGGTAGGCGCTGTTCTCCGGCAGGGGCTGTTCCATGGTGTAGTGCAGCCAGCCATGCCATTCCGCCGGAATGGCCGAGGCCTCCGGTTCACCGGCGAACAGCACCCAGCGGCGCACCTTCATGCCCGGCCGCGCCTTCTTTTCCCGGAAGTAGCGGTTGCCGAACCGGTCGGTGCCCACCAGCTCGCCCCGCCGGGAAATCAGCAGGCGGATCGACATTTGGGACAGCCAGGTCAGGAGGGAGATGCGTTGGGTCATGGGCGAAAACCAGGAAAGTGTGAACGGAGCCAAGCGCCTGCCAGCGGGCCCCCCGGAACAAACCGGGCGGACTATGGCAGTTTCAACACGGGACGTCCATACGCTGACGCCCCACGGCGACGCTGGGGGGTGGCATGGCAGCTCCCGAACGGAAGGACGTGGCCACGCGGAAGGATAGCCCCCCTGTCCCACCCCCCCTAAAGGAATATTTTATCCCATTGACGTTGGGAAAGCGGACACGTGGGCGTGGGTGGAAGGCGTGGTACGGATGCGAAGCGTGACGGGTGTGCGATGAGGCAATCGACAGGTGACGCCCTGCGGCCGGCGTTGATCCTCCGCCCCCTGCCCCCGGCGGTCCCGGTGATGTCCGTCCTGCTGGAAGCGTTGAATGCCGTTTCCCAGGGCGTGCTGGTGGCCGGGGCCGACTGCCTGATCCGCTTCTGCAACACCGCCTTCACCTCCATGACGGGCTATGGGGTGGCGGACGTGCTGGGGCGCGGCTGTGACCTGCTGTGCGGGCCGGACACCGACCCCGCCACGGTCCGCGCCCTTAGCGACTGCATGGACCAGGGCGTGCCGTTCACCGGTGACGTGCTGAATTACACCAGGGACGGCCAGCCGTTCTGGAACGAGCTTTCCGTCACGCCGGTGCGCGGCCCGGACGGCGCCGTCAGCCATTTCATCAGCGTCCATCGCGACATCAGCGCCCGCAAGAGGGCGGAGGATGCGCTGCGCGACGCGGCCCAGCACCACCGCTTCCTGCAGGACCGTGTGCTGGCGGGCGTCATCGTCCGCGCCGCCGACAGCCGTCTGCGCTACGCCAACGCCACCGCCTGCCGCCTGCTGGGGCTCAGCGAGGACGCCGTCCTGGGGACCTACGAGACTGATCCACGCTGGCGCTTCGTGCGTGAGGACGGCAGCCCGGTTCCCGCGGAGGACCTGCCGGGCAGTTTGGCGCTACGCGGCCGCGTCGATGTCCAGAACGTTCTTCTGGGGCTGGAAAGGGATGTCGGGTCCTCCCCGATCTGGTTGATGTACAACGCCTATCCCGTGCTGGACGGCGCCGGGCGGCCGGTCGAGGCGGTCATCAGCTTCACCGACGTCACCGACCTGAAAAAAGCCCAGCAATCGCTGGAAAAGTCGGAGGAGCGGCTGCGGCTGGTGCTGCGGGGATCCCAGGATGCGCCCTGGGACTGGGATCTGCTGAATTCCGTCCTTTATTATTCCCCCCGCTGGTGGGAGATGATCGGCTACCAGGATGGCGAGCTGTGCACCGACCCCAGCCTGTGGGAGACCTTGAGCCATCCGGAGGACCGGGAGGCCTGCCGGGCGGAGTTCCACGCCGCACTGAAGAGCGGTCAGGAAAGTTATGAGATGGAGTTCCGCCTGCGCCACAAGGACGGCCACTACGTGCCGATCCTGTCGCGGGGCTTCATCCTGCGCGACGGCACCGGCCGCCCCGTGCGCGTCTCCGGCACCAATACCAACCTGACGGAGCGCAAGCAGGCGGAAGCGCGAATCCACCAGTTGGCCTTCTATGACACGCTGACCGATCTGCCCAATCGCAGCCTGGTGATCGAGCATCTGCGCCGGGCGCTGCTGTCGGCGAAGCGGGGGGCCGCCCAGGGCGCCCTGCTGTTCATCGACCTGGACCATTTCAAGGTTCTGAACGACACGCTGGGCCATGACAAAGGCGACGAGTTGCTGCGCCAGGTGGCCACCCGCCTGCGCGGCTGTGTGCGCCCATCGGACATTGTCGCCCGGTTGGGCGGCGACGAATTCGTCGTCATGCTGGAAAACCTGGATGCCACGGCGAGTCAGGCCGCCTTGGCGGCCAGGACGGTGGGCCGGAAGGTCATGGCGCTGTTCGACACGCCCTTCCCCTTGGACGGCGATAGCCACCGCACCACGGCCAGCGTCGGCATCGCCCTGTTCGGCCCGGAGACGGACGGGGTGGACTGCCTGATGAAACAGGCCGACCTCGCGATGTACACGGCCAAGGCGGGCGGGCGGAACACGCTGCGCTTCTTCGACGCCTGCATACAGTTGGCGATGGATAAGCGCCTGGCCTTGGAAAAGGACCTGCGGGAAGGGCTGGAACGCGGTCAGATGGCCATCCACCTTCAGCCCCAGGTGAACCAGGCGGGGAAAGTGGTGGGCGCGGAAGTCCTGCTGCGCTGGTACCACCCGGAGCGCGGCCCGGTTTCCCCGACGGAATTCATCCCCCTGGCCGAATCCACCGGCTTGATCCTGCCGCTGGGCAAATGGGTGCTGAAGGAGGCTTGCGCCACGCTGCGCCGGTGGGCCGACCACCCGGCGCTCTCCCGGCTGACGCTATCGGTCAATGTCAGCGCCCGCCAGTTCCTCGAGTCGGACTTCGACCGCCAGGTGCTGGACATCCTGGCCGCCAGCGGCGCCAACCCCTGCCACCTGAAGCTGGAGTTGACGGAAAGCCTGCTGGCCCACGACGTCGCCGACATCGTCGAGAAGATGGGCACGCTGCGGGAAAGGGGCGTGCGCTTTTCCCTGGACGATTTCGGCACCGGCTATTCGTCGCTGGGATATTTGCAGCGCCTGCCCCTGGACGAGCTGAAGATCGACCGGATGTTCGTGTGCGACGTGCTGTCCAACCCCAATGACGCCAGCATCGCCCGCATCATCCTGTCCCTGGCCCAGAACCTGGGGCTGTCGGTGACCGCCGAAGGGGTGGAGACGGCGGGACAGCTCGACTTCCTGCGGGCCAACGGCTGCCGCCAGTATCAGGGCTTCCTGTTCGGCCATCCGGTTCCCGTGGCCGCGTTCGAGGCGGGCATCCCGGCCCCCCTGTAGTCGGGACCGGCGCCCGGTTTATCGCTGGCGGGCCCGCCAGCGGCGCCAGGCGGCGACCGGACCATGGTCGGCCCGGATCTCCCAGATGAACAGCAGGACGCCGGCGAAGACCAGCGGCAGCACATAATAGAGGAAACGATAGGCCAGCAGGGCGCCGATGGCGCCCCCAGCGGGCCCGTGGCCACGCAGGCCCAGCAGCAGGATGGTCTCGAACACGCCCAGCCCGCCCGGCACGTGACTGACGATGGCGATGGCCAGACCGGCGCAGAACAGGGCGGTGAACTCCATGAAGCCCACGGCCACCTCCGGCGGCAGCAGGGTCCACAGCGCCGCCGCCGACAGCAGGATCTCCATGGAAGCGATGACGATCTGCGACAGCATCACGCCGGAAGACGGCAGGGCGAAGGACCAGCGCCACAGGCGCACCGGCTTGTGGGTCACCGCCGCCGCCACCGTCATGGCGCCCAGGCCCACCAGCACCAGCGCCGCGATGCCCTGCAACAGCCAGGCGGGCACGTTCAGCATGTCCGCCCCTACCTCCGGCCCGATGGCCACGCCCAGCGCGCCGGTGAAGGTGATGCCCAGGGTGAAGGTGGTGGTGGAGAAAACGACGATCTTGGCGATATCCGCCGCCGACAGCCCCGCCACGGAATAGACGCGGTAGCGCACCGACCCGCCGCTGATGACGGCGAACCCCACATTGTTGGAAATGGCGTAGCCGGCGAAGCTGCCCAGGCCCACGGTGCGGTAGGGCAGTTTGATGCCCAGATATTTGAGGGCGGAAACGTCGTACAGCGTCATCACCAGATAGGCTGACGCCACCAGTCCCGCCGCCTGCGCCACGGAGGCCCAAGGCAGCAGCCGGACATAGGCCCACACCTCCGCCGGGCGGAAGTCACGGGCGACATGGCGCACGGCCAGGGCCACCAGCCCCAGCAGAACCAGGGCGGTCACCAGGGTGGTGATGCGCTTCGTCCAGTTGGGCTTCGACGCCGTCTCCTCCATCACCGCTTTCCCGGGGCCGGCGGTATCGCCCTGGCCCCTGCCCGCCGTGCCGCGCGCCGCCGGATCGATGACCACTGGATGATGATAGGCCGGGCGATTGGGGCGCTGGTCGGGGCTGCGCTCAGGGGACATTCGGTACGGGGTTCTCGGGAGATAAGCAGGGAGCCGGTGTGCCAAGGGGGGCACCCTGCCATCTTCCAGGGGGGTTGGAAACCCAAAAGCGCGGGCGCACCCACCGCCCCCCCACACCTGGGCACGCCCCCACGCCCGCCCCAAACCGGGAAGTCGGCGGCCGGGGGCATTCTTCAGTTGGCGAACGAAGACCCCGCTGAACGGCCGTAACGGCGGCGGCGCGCCAGAATCGCCCCCTGTCCGAAGAGTCAACCACAACCCGTAGACACCTGCCCGTTTGGCACCACAAAATGTCGTTGATGGTCGAAACATGGTGGCATACGCTTTTCCTACATACAGCATCTTGGGGTGCTGTCGCGGCGCGAGCACCGGGGGCCGGCCCAGGTTTTGGGGCGGTTTCGCCTGTTTCCAGGGCCCTTCCTTACCGGGCAACGATCCCCGGAATCGGACGTGCCCCCGCGACACCCACCCCTTTCACCAGGAACTCAAAGGTCGGGGCACCATGCGCATCGAGAGACGATTCACGGTCGACGGTCGGGACGCTTACGAGGGGATCGCCTTTCGCACGGCGACCAGCGAGATCCGCAACCCCGATGGATCGGTGGTTTTCCAGGCCAAGGACATCGAGGTGCCGGCGGACTGGAGCCAGGTGGCGTGTGACATCCTGGCCCAGAAATATTTCCGCCGCGCCGGCGTGCCCGCCCGCCTGAAGAAGGTGGAGGAAAACGACGTCCCGTCCTTCCTGTGGCGCCATGTGGCTGACGGGGAAGCGCTGGCGGGCGTCGCCGCCAAGGAGCGCACGGGCGGTGAGACGTCCGCCCGCCAGGTGTTCGACCGCCTGGCCGGCACCTGGGCCTATTGGGGCTGGAAGGGCGGCTATTTCGATGGCGAGGCCGATGCCAGCGCCTATTTCGATGAGATGCGCCACATGCTGGCCCGCCAGATGGCGGCGCCCAACAGCCCTCAATGGTTCAACACCGGCCTGCACTGGGCCTATGGCATCGACGGCCCGGCCCAGGGCCACCACTATGTCGACTTCAAAACCGGCGATCTGGTGGCCAGCCAGTCCGCCTACGAGCATCCGCAGCCCCACGCCTGCTTCATCCAGTCCGTCGCCGACGACCTGGTGAACGAGGGCGGCATCATGGACCTGTGGGTGCGCGAGGCCCGGCTGTTCAAGTACGGCTCCGGCACCGGCTCCAACTTCTCCGCCCTGCGCGGCGATGGCGAAAAGCTGTCGGGCGGCGGCCGTTCCTCCGGCCTGATGAGCTTCCTCAAGATCGGTGACCGCGCCGCCGGCGCCATCAAGTCCGGCGGCACCACCCGCCGCGCCGCCAAGATGGTGACGGTGGACCTGGACCATCCGGACATCGAGGCCTACATCGACTGGAAGGTGACCGAGGAGCAGAAGGTCTGTGCCCTGGTGGCCGGGTCCAAGATGGCCAACAAGCACCTGAACGCCATCATGGCGGCGGCGACCGAGGGCATGGGCCCGGATGCCGAGCGCCTGGACCCGACGAAGAACAAGGCGCTGAAGCGGGCGATCATCGACGCCCGCAAGTCCATGATCCCGGAGAACTACATCCAGCGGGTCATCCAGTTCGCCGGCCAGGGCTACACCCAGATGGAGTTCCAGACCTATGACACGGACTGGGATTCCAGCGCCTACCTGACCGTGTCGGGCCAGAACTCCAACAACTCGGTGCGCGTGCCCGACAGCTTCATCCGCGCGGTGAAGGACGACGCCGACTGGAACCTGATCCGCCGCACCGACGGCAAGGTGGCCAAGACCGTCAAGGCCCGCGACCTGTGGGACAAGATCGGCCACGCCGCCTGGCAGTCGGCCGACCCGGGCGTGCAGTACGACACCACCATCAACGACTGGCACACCTGCCCCGAGTCCGGCCGCATCAACGCGTCCAACCCCTGCTCGGAATACATGTTCCTGGACGACACCGCCTGCAACCTGGCGTCCCTGAACCTGATGGAGTTCCGCCGGGCCGACGGGTCGTTCGACACCGACGCCTTCCGGCATGCCTGCCGGCTGTGGACGGTGGCGCTGGAAATCTCCGTCCTCATGGCGCAGTTCCCCTCCAAGGAGATCGCGCGCCTGTCCTACGAGTACCGCACCCTGGGCCTGGGCTTCGCCAACATCGGCGGCCTGTTGATGGCCGCGGGCATCCCCTATGACAGCGCCGAGGGCCGTGCCATCTGCGGCGCCATCAGCGCGCAGATGACCGGCGTCGCCTATGCCACGTCGGCCGAGATGGCGGGCGAGCTGGGCCCCTTCCCCGGCTACGCCCCCAACGCGAAGGCCATGCTGCGCGTCATCCGCAACCATCGCCGTGCCGCCTATGGTGCCGGCGAGGGCTATGAAGAGCTGTCCGTCAACCCGGTGCCCCTGGATGCCGAGGACTGCCCGGACCAGCGGCTGATCGCGGCCGCCCGCCGCGCCTGGGATGAGGCGCTGGAACTGGGTCAGAAGCACGGCTACCGCAACGCCCAGGCCACGGTGGTCGCCCCCACCGGCACCATCGGCCTGGTGATGGATTGTGACACCACCGGCATCGAGCCGGACTTCGCCCTGGTGAAGTTCAAGAAGCTGGCCGGCGGCGGCTACTTCAAGATTATCAACCGCGTGGTGCCGGAGGCCCTGTCCCGCCTGGGCTATTCCGCCACCGACGTGGCCCGCATCGAGCGCTACGCCGTCGGCCACGGCACCCTGAAGGGCGCGCCCGGCGTGAACCATGAGACGCTGGCGGCCAAGGGCTTCGGCCCCGCCGAACTGGAGAAGGTCGAGACGGCCGTCGCCAACGCCTTCGACATCAAGTTCGCCTTCAACAAATGGACCTTCGGCGAGGCCTTCCTGACCGGCCCCCTGGGCGTGCCGGCCCACAAGCTGGAGGAATTCGGCTTCGACCTGCTGGCCCATCTGGGCTTCACCAAGGCCGAGATCGAGGCCGCCAACGTCTATTGCAGCGGCGCCATGACCCTGGAAGGCGCCCCGGGCCTGAAGGCGGAGCATCTGCCGGTGTTCGACTGCGCCAGCCCGTGCGGCAAGATCGGCACCCGCTACCTGTCGGCGGAAAGCCACATCCGCATGATGGCGGCGTCCCAGCCCTTCATCTCCGGCGCCATCTCCAAGACCATCAACATGCCCAACCACGCCACGGTGGAGGCGTGCAAGGACGCCTACATGCTGTCGTGGAGCCTGGGCCTGAAGGCCAACGCGCTCTACCGCGACGGCAGTAAGCTGTCCCAGCCGCTGAACGCCCAGGTGCTGGAGGAGGATGACGAGGACGATTTCGGCGAGACCACGCTGGAGCGCGTGCTGGAAGCCCCGGCCGCCACCCGCGTGGAGGTGGTGACCGAGCGCATCGTGGAAAAGGTGGTGGAGAAGGTGGTGCGCGCCCAGCGCGACCGCCTGCCCCACCGCCGCAAGGGCTATACCCAGAAGGCCATGGTCGGCGGCCACAAGGTTTACCTGCGCACCGGCGAGTACGAGGACGGCAAGCTGGGCGAAATCTTCATCGACATGCACAAGGAGGGCGCCGCCTTCCGCTCGCTGATGAACAACTTCGCCATCGCCATCTCGCTGGGCCTGCAATACGGCGTGCCGCTGGAGGAGTATGTGGAGGCCTTCACCTTCACCCGCTTCGAGCCCGCCGGCATGGTCCAGGGCAACGACGCCATCAAGATGGCGACGTCCATCCTGGACTATGTGTTCCGTGAGCTGGCCATCAGCTACCTGTCGCGCACCGACCTGGCGCACGCCACGCCGGAGGACATGCTGCCCGACACCATGGGCGGCGGCGTGAAGCAGAGCGACCTGCCGCCGCACGCGGCCGAGGTGGCGGAAGAGACGCTGAACGCCGTGGCGCGCATCACCTCCACCGGCTATGTCCGCAACAACCTGCCCAACCTGCGGGTCCTGCCCGGCGGCCAGGCCGGCCGCGCCGTCGCCGCCTTCCAGACGGCCACCACCACCAGCGTGGAAACCCACGTCGCCACCGGCACCCACGGCGCGCCCCAGGCGTTCTCGTCCTTGACCCGCGCGGAAAAGGTGGTGACCGGCACCAGCTACGGCGGCGCCATCGCCGGCGGCGGCGACGCCCGCTGGGAAAAGGTCAAGGAAGCCCGCGCCAAGGGCTATGAAGGCGACCCCTGCCCCGAGTGCCAGAACATGACGCTGGTGCGCAACGGGACGTGCCTCAAGTGCGATACTTGCGGCAGCACGACGGGGTGCAGCTGAGGGGGCTGAGCGCTGTTATTATGAAATGCCACATAAAATGACTCAGGACACCCATAGCCTGACTCAGATCTAAGAAATTGAGCCCGCCGCAGATCGTCTGCGGCGGGCTTTTTCTTCCCTCAATCGCCTAATTCTAAACCTCTTTAAGATGTCGCATTCCGATTGCCGATGTCGTCAGGAAGCATCGGTCGGTAAATGGTTTTTACGAACCGCTTCTAGGGCATCAACTAAATCCTGGAAGCGCCCCATCTGCCGAGCCTGCCAGTGTTCTTCTGACCATAGCCACAACCTCCCATCACGAGCCACGAGTCGCACAGCCGACGCATCAATTGCTTGAAGATGCGATAGCAAATTTGCCGGCAAAACAATCCGACCATCTGCGTCCAGAGTAAGCCTGAGGTAGCGATCCATTGCCGCCAAAGCCAGCTCGGTACGCCGAGGCTCAGGCGTCACAGAGAGTAGCCTTTCCAACTCATTAGTGAGTTGGGCGCCTGCTGGCGCCCATGGCGTGATCTCAGCCGATCTGTCCGCCTCCAACGTCCCGAGCAAAGCGATCGAACCCGATTGCTCCCACTTAAGTCGTCTCCGTAACGACAGTGGCAGAGGCATCCGGTCCTTTGAGGACAGCAGCACGACTTCAGACCACGCAGACGCATGGACCTTGGCGAACGGGTTCCAGGAGGAGGGGCGGCCACCAGACATGGGACGATTTGGGATTAATTGCCAAAAGTTGTCCAAGAGTTATCACCAGCTATATCCACAAAGACCAGCGCCGTCGACAGCGGAATACGTTGACCGCTGCCCTGAACCTGCTACTGTCCTGGGAATAATTAGGTGACCTCGATGTACGCTTACCCCCTTACCAACTTTCAGCCGGCCGCTGTTTCGTCCCCGCGTGAGCTGACGGAAATTATCTGCTGGTCCCGGATGCAGGCCGAAGCCGGTCAGGACCTAGCGTCAATCGTTTCGCGCAAGGAATTGGAACGTTCGGCGGGAGATGGTGTTTTTTGTTGGGGGGTAGGGAACGCCGCGTCACGCGCCGTCGCCTTCCATGCAAGAGACGCGTCCGAAATCGATGTCGTGTTTTCGATTATGAAGTCACGACCGAAACAGATAGACGTGGCACCGACCCAGGTGCTGATATGGCGATCGTATTTTGACCACAACGGTACCGAGCGTTCGTTGCCAGCGAATTCACTAATCACCAGCCGCGGCGGGAATGGGGCGCGAACTAAGGAATCCCATTATGCCCTCATGTGCCGCTCTGAAACTCCCCTTGAGCTAGGGGATTTCGGACCATTTGATCCTGCAGCCTATCGGAATGTGTCGGCTACTGGCGCACCAATAGGTGCTTCGCAAGTTACCGCACTGTTGCGAAGGGTCAATACGGAGTGCTCAAACGGCGCCTATCGTATAAATTTGCGTGCTAAATTCACCAAAAGTTATTGGGTGAAATTGAGCGATCCTATTGATTTGTCTCATTCCAAACAGGCGCTTTTAAAGCTGAGCCTTGCTGACATCAATTCATATTCAGTTGATGATTGGTTGGATCTAATATCAGAACTACGCGCTCACTCCGGCAGAACTATTGTAAAAGCTAGAGAACAGCTTTCCTTATTCTGAATGACGGGGCGCATAAAGATAGTAATTTGTTTTAAGCACCTGCGGAGACAAACGACGTGGACGCTAGGAGCATCGAACTCAAGAAAAAACTAAAGAAGGCAGGTCTCAGCGACCAGGTCGTAGAAGCTGCTTGGCCGGCTTGGTGGAGTGACGAAGCTGCAGATTCTATCTCGGCTCGCGCAGAACTTCGATTCGGCTTATCGCGAAAGCTTGGTATTTCTCCGAAAGCTTTGTCAGAAGATAGAGTGGAATTCGTTTGGCGAGATGCGGCGCGCTTTAAGCATTTGAGTGGCGAAGATTTAACGCAACGTGCTGCGCTAGAATCATTTGGCATTTCGGTTGCCCGCATTATCTTTCAGGGTTTTCCGGAAGAGAATACCTTCGACATTCCTTCGGCTAAGGAGCTTCGCTCCGCCGTCCTAATGAATAATCGATTTGTTGACCTATCCTCTTTGATTGCTCTCTGCTGGGGCTTAGGCATTCCCGTCATCCACTTGCGCGTATTTGTGAATCGGCGTGGAATAAGGACCCCGTATGAGGGGTGATCGGCGTCCAATCGGGACCCCTTTTGTGCGGGTTCATACTGGCTCCCATGGCAAT
>NZ_JACIIZ010000021.1 GCF_014205765.1 Nitrospirillum iridis
CTCCTATGCGCTACCGGGACAACCCGATTGCCAGCACATCACTGGGGTCCCTATTGGGCGCCGATACGGGGTCCCGTTACGCTGCCGATTGACAGGCCGGTCGTCCGGAAAGGCCGGCACCGCCGGGTCGTCACGATAGCTGTACGCGGCCATGGGTGCGTCCGGCATGGTGGAACATCTGGCACGACTGTACCCCGCGCCTACACGCCCAGCCAGCGCAAGCCGCCGGGCAGGTCGCCCGCGGCGTAGTCCACCTGCAGCACCCGCCGGCGATCGGGCCGGGCGGCGACGGCGGAGGCGTGCAGGATCAAGGTGGCGTAGAGCCAGATGTCCCCGGGCTCCGCCAGGCAGGCGGCCTGACCGCAGCGGCGGACGGCGTCGGCGATGTCGGCTTCCGCCACGCGGCCCAGGCGATGGGAACCGGGCGCCACCAACAGGGGGGCGTTATCCGGCCCCACGGGGTCCAGGTGAATCCGCAGGGTGGCCATGCCGGCCAGCAGGTCGGCCGGGGGCGCCACATGGGTCAGGCCATCCTTCACGCTCCACGGTCCATAGCCCGGCACCTCCACCCGCTCGGCCACGGCGATGGTCCGGTCCTGATGCCAACCCAGCGCCCAGTTGTTGGCCACGCTCTTGTCGAACAGGACGGCCCGCACCGGCCGGGCATCGGCGCCCAGGGCGGAGGCGGCCAAGCGGCCCACCGGTCCAGCGGTGTCGAGGAAGGCGGCCAACCCGGGAACATCCCGAAGGCGCACGCCGGCGCGGGCGGCGGGAACGCCGGTCAATACCCGTGTCAAATGCTCAAGCTCGACGGGGGAGAGGGCCGCCGCGTACCACTGGACGCCATCACGGGCGAGGGTCAGGGGAACATGAACATGCCTGTCCATGGCTGGGGGAGCTCGCAGGATCAGCGGACCAACATCATCGGAACTATATCGGGCATCTGGCGGCATCGCGCCTTCATTCCGACCGAAGTCCGCATCCTACACGCATCCCGAAAGCGGACATCTCCGCGTCTGGACGGGGTGGCAAACTCGTGCCAACGGGAGACCCGACAACCCGCTCCACGAAGTCCGCGAACGCCCGCGCCTTGGCACTTGCGAGGCGTCCCGTCGGAAAGACCGCCCAGAGGTCGATCTTCGGAAGCTCCCAATCTTCAAGCACCCGCGTGACCTCGCCGGTCCGTAGTTCCGGCCAGAACATCCAGTCTGAGGCGACAGCCAACCCCATGTCAGCCTTGACCGCCGCGCGAATGCCTTCGGCTGCGCTGAACTGAACCCGGCCGGAGACCACGACAGACGCCTCGGTTCCGTCCCTGCGGAATGTCCAGCTACTGCCGAGCTGGGCATAGATGACCGCCTGATGCGCGGCGATATCCGCAGGCACCTGCGGCACGCCGTGCTTTCCGAGATAGGCGGGTGTTGCAACCACCGACCGCCGGCCGGTTGCAAGAAGGCGGGCGACGGCCGAAGAGTCGGCGAGATCGCCCATGCGAAGCGCTATGTCGATGCCTTCGGACACGAGATCGATCACCCGGTCGTCGAGAACGATGTCCACGTCCAAGTCGGGGTGCTTCGCCATGAATTCCGGTAGGCGCGGAATGACCATGAGTCTCGCGAATGTCGTGGCGGCGCAAATGCGAAGTCGACCTGAAAGTCCGGCGCCGGCACCCTTCGCTTCCAGTTCGGCCTCGTCCGCTTCATGGATGGCGGTCTTGGCTCGTTCGTAAAAGCGCACCCCGGCGTCAGTAGGCGACAGCCCGTGGGTCGATCGAATGAGCAGGCGGACCTGCAACCGGTCTTCCAATTGCGCGATCGTCTTCGAGATGGCGGGCTGGCCGACCCCGATCTGACGGGCCGCCCGCGAGAAGGAACCGGTCTCAACCACGCGCACGAACGCGGTCATCGCCTGCAGTCTGTCCATCGCTTATTCCTTTTCAGAATAAGCATTATCGCCTCAAGCCGCCTGCCGCAAGGGTCTCGGAATAGTCATAACCCTCTCCAACGAACGCGATCCGATGGAGACAAACATGATCGAAGTACACGCCTTTGCCACCCCCAACAGCGTCAAGGTGGCGATCGCGCTTGAGGAACTCGGCCTTCCCTACGAACTGAGGGCGGTCAACGTCCGCAAGGGCGAACAGAAGGAAGAGGCGTTCGTCACGCTTAATCCGAACGGCAAGGTACCTGTCCTGGTGGATGACGGTTTCGTCCTGACGGAAAGCGCCGCGATCCTGGTTCATCTTGCGGAACGGACTGGCAAACTGTTGCCAAGCGATGGTGAAAGCCGTGCCCGGGTCTTCGAGCAGCTTTTCTTCCATGCCTCGGCCCTGAGCCCCGCCTTCGGCAATGCCGGCTTCTTCAAGCGCTTCTCGCCGGACCCGCAGCCGATCGCCGAAGCACGTTTCGCGACGGAAGCCGAACGCATCCTCGGCCTGCTCGATCGCAGGCTTGCCGACCAGGCTTTCATAGTCGGCGAGGCGTTCACCATCGCCGACATCGCCCATTTCGGATGGCTGTGGCGTCGGCAATTCCCTGGCCTGACGCTGGATGGCCGCCCGCACCTTTCCCGCTGGTACCAGACGATAGCGGAGCGCCCCGCCGTCCAGCGCGCCATATCCCGCGTCGAAGCCCTCGTGCCCGCCGCCTGATCCTCCCCCCCCCGCCATCCCCATCCAAACCCAAAGGAAAATGATCGTGTCCAACTTCGAAACCTACAAGAACAGCTTCCCGAACGCCCGCCTGACCCGGTCGCCAAGCGGCGTCCTTGAGGTCGCGCTCCACACCGATGGCGGCAAGCTCGTCTTCAACGGCCATACCCATGAGCAGTTCGTCGAGCTCTTCCATCAGATCGGTTCCGATGCCGAGAACCGCGTCGTCATCCTGACCGGCTCGGGAGATGCCTTCATGGATGTGATCAACCCCGAGGGTTTCGATTTCTTCTCGCCGCGCGGCTACGACAAGATCCTGCGTGAGGGCAAGAAAGTCCTCATGAACATCCTCGATATCGAAGTGCCGATGATCAGCGCCCTGAACGGGCCGGTCCTGCTGCATTCGGAATACGCCCTGCTGACGGACATCATTCTCGCCACACCGGAAACCGTCTTCCAGGACAAGCCGCACTTCGATTTCGGCATCGTCCCCGGCGACGGCGTGAACCTGCTCTGGCCGGAAGTGATCGGCAGTATCCGCGGCCGCCACTTCATCCTGACCCGCCAGGTCCTCGACGCGCAGACGGCCAAGGACTGGGGGGTGGTGAACGAGATCGTCCCGGCCGATGGCTTGCTCGTCCGTGCCCATGAGATCGCCGAGGGTATCGCCGCCCTTCCGCCGCTCACCAGCCGATACACCCGCATCGCCCTGACGCAGAAGCTGCGCCGGCTCATCGACGAAGGCGCGGGCTATGGCTTGGCGCTTGAAGGCATCAGCGCGGCCGACGTGGCCCGGTCCATCGCCAGCAATGGCTGATCATCAGCCCAACCCGACCCGCCCAGGCCGATAAATGCCCGACAGGTCAAGGAGCGAAACCATGACGCTTCAATCCAAGCTCGACGCTTTCAAAGCCGACTTCGAGGCCGGCAAACCGCCCTACAATGTTCCTTATTCGGTGGTGGAAACCATGCACCGCGCCACCACCGAACTCATCGCCTCAGGCGCGGCCCAACGGGCCTTGAAGGCAGGCGACGAGTTGCCCACCTTCCGCCTCTCCGACCCGGATGGCAACACGGTCTCCTCTGCCGATCTGCTTTCCAGCGGACCTCTGGTCATCAGCTTCTATCGTGGGGTCTGGTGCCCCTACTGCAACATGGAACTCCAGGCGCTGCAGGAGGCACTGCCGACATTCCAGGAACTCGGCGCAAGCCTGCTGGCGATCTCGCCGCAGAACCCGGTCAACAGCCGCAAGTCGGTCAGGCGGAACAAGCTGACCTTCCCGATTTTGTCGGACCCGCGCAACGACGTCGCCGCCGCCTTCGGCCTGCGCTTCGAAATGCCGGACTACCTGATCGAACTCTACAAGTCGCTCAAGAACGACCTTCCGGCCTTCAACGGCAATCCGAGTTGGACCCTGCCGATGCCCGCCCGCTATGTCGTCGGACAAGGCGGCGCCATCCTCTACGCGGAGGTCAATCCGGACTATACCCGCCGCCCGGAGCCGGAAGACATGCTGCCGGCCCTGCGCCTCGCGGCAACCCGCGCCGCCGCCTGATCCCATTCACCCCTAATGGCCTCCGCTTCTTCGGAAGCGGGGGTGAGGGACTTTTCCATTGAAGAGAACTTTCCTGGTCACCGGCGCCAGCAAGGGCATCGGCCTTGCGCTGGCGCACCGGCTCGCGAATAGCGGGCATAGTGTCATCGGCGTCGCTCGAAACACGACCGAGGCCTTTCCCGGGAGGCTCCATGCGCTCGACCTCTCCGATCGCGCCTCCATTGATGAACTCGCGAAGATCATTCGGGATACTGGCGTCGATGGCGTCGTCAACAATGTCGGGCTCGTGCGGGCCGAGTCGCTCGGCGATGTCACGGTCGAAAATCTTGATGAGGTCATGCGGATCAATCTGCATCCAGCCCTTTTGGTGACGCAGGCGGCCCTGCCCGGCATGAGGTTGCGCGGCTGGGGCCGGATCATGAACATCTCCAGTCTCACGGTTCTCGGCGCCGTGCAGCGGACAAGCTACGCCGCCGCCAAGGCCGCGCTCGTCAGCTTCACGCGAAGCTGGGCTCTGGAACTCGCTCCGACCGGGATCACTGTGAACGCGGTCTCTCCGGGGCCGACCGAGACGGAACTGTTCCGGGCGAACAATCCTGTCGGCGGCGAAGGCGAGGCGAGGTATCTCTCCGGGGTTCCAATGGGGAGGTTTGGAAAGCCTGAAGAGATCGCCGGGGCGATTGACTACCTGCTATCGGAAGATGCCGGGTTCATCACCGGCCAGACGCTGCATGTCGATGGCGGGGCATCAATCGGAAGGTCTTCACTGTAGGGTGGTCGCGGTCGGTTCAATCGCCGCTTCGGGCCGCGCGCCGCCATGCCCAACATGGTCCGACATCAAACGTTGGCGCCCGACGATTGCATGACCGCTTGGTGTCGTGCGGGCCGCCCGCGCCAAAGAGGGCACTTGGCGGCAAAGTGGCGGGCCACGACCGATAGCGATGATCACTACGTTTTCGCCGTGGCCCTATAACCCGCCATGGTTCGATCACGAACCGGCTGTCGCACTATCAGATTCCCGCGTCTGGATCGATCGTTGGTGAAAGTTTTTCGGCCCCCGACACGAAAAAATGGTGTTGCTTCTCTTTATCGAGATAGTCAGATAGCGCCGAGCGAGCCGTAGCGAGGGTCTTGTAATACGTTCGGAAGGGCTCCGATATTTCCACCGCGCGCTCGCGCGACGGAGGCACTGGCAGCAGAATTTCGAGATAGCGTTTGCCCACGTCTTCTCGGTTCGTTTGCATAAAAATGATGCGGCGCCACTGATCGCGCACTACCCTAAGCGACAACGCCCAAAGCAGGTAGAACGGATCGAAATTTGCCTTCGGACCGGGACGAAGAACTATGACCTCTTTCGTCGTGACAACTCGTTCTTGCCCCGGAAGTAGAATGCAGAAGTCACCGATATTTTTTGACGTTCTCTCCGGACACAAGAGATCGAATGCCCGCAACCCTGAATCAGCGCCGCCCCAAAACTTCTTCGCGACTGATAAAGGAATTCGGTTCGTCGGGTTAATATTGACCAACCCAGCTCGAAGATCGGAAACCTTAATGTAGGGAACATCTCCAATCCGTTCGTCTTGCGACGGTGACCCGTGGCCGCCCCGGACCGTCAGGACGCCCCGCCCAATTAGGGCTCCTATTGAAGCGGTTTCGAAGCCCGAGAACTGCGGCTTCTTCATTGCTTCGTTGAACTGGTCGCGGAAGCGATGGTCATAGTAGACGGGGACGGCACAACGGAGATCAATGTCCGCAGTAGGAATGAAGGTCAGAGTGTCGGTTTGCTGCCCCTTCGAGAGCGCCATTGCGTCTTCCGCCAGCCGGTCATCAATGGCATCCACAGCCGCGCCTGTTTCGGGATCAAGCTCTTGGACGCGCTTCCCCGTCGTCGGATCAACTATCGGCAGGAGACGGCCGCCCTTGGTCAGGCCGCATGTCGGGGCGGTTGAAACCATAATCGTTTCGCTGGAAAACCAGTTTGGCTTGCGGATGCTCATTTCGCCGTGCCCCTCTTCGCCGTCTTCTTCTTGGGAATGGCGGTCGAATCGAAATCAGTTTCGACATGGCCCACCTTCTCGAAAATGTAGAAATTCGTCTTGGCGCGACAGAATTCTTCGAATGCCTCCATGGGAATATTCAGCATACCCCGCAGTGCAAGTCGCCCATTCAGCCAATATGGAAGCCAACGATAGGAGTAGCTGAAGAAGTAGGTCTCAGGAAGAATTATACCAACGCGCCCACCGACACCAAGAAGCCGGTAACATTGCTCTAGGTAAACCAAGCCAATCTCAAGGTCGACGTGATCGTTCGGCCCTTTCATCGCAGCATAGGTGGAGATCGTATAGCCTGCTGCTCGGCAATCAGCTGCCTTGACTTTTAGGCTTTCGCCGAACGGCGGATTGGTGATCACGACCGTGAACTGTTCCAGCCCGAACTTCTCTGTCGGAGCGCCCAACTCTTGGCTTAGTTTCTGGTATTTAGCGGGCCAAAGGTTCGTCCGGATCGCGTCGCCCAGCAGGACGTGGGTGGAACCGTCGCGCATCGCGACCATGGTCGCCTTGGTCAGCTTGACCCCGATGTCGTCCTTATCCACACCATAGAGGTTGTCGTTCGCCCACTTCACGAGATGATAGGCTTCGTTTTCGTTGGGGAACTCGCGCGACGCCACCTGACGAAGGGCTTCGACAACGAAGGCCCCCGATCCGCAAGCTGGATCAATCACCTTGTCGGCTGATGTAATCTCCATCGCCATCACAGCGGGTCGAACCACTCGAAGAGGTGTCAGGTACTGGCCTTCACCGCTCTTGAGTGCCGAAGTCCGGAAAATCTGAAATGCTTTCGCGAGTAGATCAACATCATCACCGAGAATTCGGAAAGGACTTAGCTCGGCAGCGACTGCGAAAAGTGTATCATCGCTGAGGAATAGCTCTTCCCGGTCAGCGGCATTGAATATTCTCGTGCGCTGCTTGTGGAAATATTCCTTGTAGCTTTCTCGCACTTTGCTGGCGGTGATCGCCACCTTGGTCAGTGCATCGCCGTAGATTCTGAAATCAACCGGGTTGTCGCGATTGGCGGACCGGCTGGCTATAGCGTCACTTTCGAGTTTCACCAGTAGGATATGCAGCAGTTCGCGAAGCTGATCTTCCCGCCTCACAACGTGAGGATCTGAAACCACGACCGTTGCCACGATACGCTTCAGCGCGCCGGATAGTTCGGCTTCGCTCGGCTGTCGCATAGTCTTCCAAGTCGGGGGAACATCCGGTGGCTGAGTTAGATCATCGGTGGGGTGAGGGAGGCCAGCGTTCTCAACGAATACCCACTCCGACTGGTGCCGCTTGTAGACTGCCAGCGTCTGGCTTCCATTCGTCCAGAAGCCCATTTTCGCCATGGGCTCGTTGCTGAGGTATCGCATGAGCTGAGACTTGCCATGCGCGATGTCTGGTGCCTTGAATTCGAAGATGACCTGAAGGGCGTACCATTCGCCGCTGTCATCGGCGAACGCTACTAAGTCTGCCGATCCACAAACCGCGTACTTCTGTCCCCGTTCTCTTTTCGTCAGATCGTGCGGAGTATCCGGAACTTGCCACTCTGGCCTCCAACGAAGCTGCGTCTCTTTCCACCCGAGACGCATCAAATCCTTAATGACCTGTTGCCGAACGGTTTCCTCTGGTTTCGTTGGTATCGCTTCTGCCACGTTTAACGCCCTCGCATACGCCGCCGGTTTATAAAGGGGCTACCCCCTTTTCAAATAAATATCATATCTTCAATGAAGCGGGCTGCCCGTTTTTGGGATATTTTTGATGGGCTGATAACCCCTCCGGTCGCGAAGAGTCGATTAGCAGCCTGAAAACGCTCCTCGCCTCACGCGACGAAGTGGGTTCGGTGAAGCCTTCAGCGCCCTAATGCACCATTGGGGCTGGGCGCCTCGTTTCACCAAGCTGTTTCGGGTGCGACCGGGAGGGAGCAGAGGCTGGTCTGCGGGTGGAAGCTGCCGCCGCAACGACCAATGCGTGGCGAGCATTCGAGGCCCCTGTTTACGCAGTAGTCGATCCGATTGCAGCGACCGCTCTTGCCGGTTTAGAGGCTGAATCGTCGATGGCCAGATAAAAGACCGCACATTGCGGCTCGGTCGGTCGATTGATTTTGCTTCGATTTTTCGTCCATCCGGCAATGTGCGGCCTTGGGGCGCAATGTGCGCCGTGCCGTCAGCCTATTGCTGAATAACCACCTTTTGCACATTTCCCGGCGGCGATGGCCGAGCGACGCATCGAATCCGCTTTCCATGCCAACTGCCACATGATAGGTTACATGTAACTTATTGAAGGTCTGTGTCATGGCATCAGCGAGAGGCGCGAAGCCCACCAAGGTGAAGGTTCAGGAGCACCGCGACCGGCTGCGCGCGCAGGGCTTGCGGCCGATCCAGATTTGGGTACCGGACGTGCGCGCCTCATCCTTCCGGGCGGAGGCGCACCGGCAATCGCTGGCCGTGGCGGCAAGCGCCCATGCGGCCGAGGATCAGGCGTTCATCGACGCGGTGTCCGACTGGGACGACGAATGAGGCGGGGGGACATCTGGACCGTCTCCGGCGGCAAGGATTATGCGGGCAAACCCCGCCCCGTCGTCGTCGTGCAGGACGACTCCTTCGACGCGACGGACTCGATCACGATCTGCGCCTTCACCACGGACCCGACCGAGGCCCCCCTGTTCCGGCTCGCGGTGGAGCCGAACGAACGCAACGGCCTGCGCTCTCCCTCCCGGCTGATGGTGGACAAGATCACCACCGTCCCGAAGTCCAAGGTCGGCGAGCGGGTCGGGCGGCTGGATGACGAGGATGTGGTTCGCCTGAACCAAGCTGTGATGGTGTTCCTCGGCCTGGCGGTGTCGCCGAGAACGGGCCGGAAAGGGGAATGATGAGAAGCCCCATGACCGAGGTGTATCCGGGCGTGTCTAGGCGCAATCATGGGCCATTCTACTTGCCGCCCGCCGGCGCGATACTGACGACATGCCCCGACCTGTCCTCAAATCTGTCCCCGCGGTCTCTGATCAGCTTGAAGCGTTGCTCGGCTACCCTTGGCCGTTTCCGGGCCGGCCGCCGAAGCACGACCTCTCGACCTGGACCGTCACCGATGACTGGCCGGAGCATGTGCCCGTCACGGAAGCCGAGATGGAGGTGTTCGAGCAATGGTTCGCTGACCTGTTCGATGAGCAATTCATCTCCAACTAGCGCAGGACGAGTCGGATGACCTCCGAGGAAAAAGAACTCATCCAGGCTATCCAAGCTGTGTTGAGCCCAGACTTAATTCCTAAAGATTACAGCGGACGGCTCGATAATCCAATGTTCGGCCATTGCTATCACGCAGCAGAGGCACTGTATCGGTCTTTAGGCGGGAAAACGTCCGGTTACAAAGCTCGGCGCGGTGTAGACGATGACGGAGTGTCTCACTGGTGGGTCGAATCTCCCATGGGAGAAATTCTTGACCCTACTGCTGCCCAATACACTGACTTCGATAAAACTCCACCGTATCACAACGCGAAAGGCGCCTCATTTCGTGGCACTTCAAGGCGAGCGAAGACGATCATGGAGCGCATCTCAAACCGACCGCGATGTTCAGCGCCGGCCGATAGTCTGAGCAAAGCGCTGCCATGACCGTGCCGCTGCGCGCCGCCCTCTACCTGCGCGTCTCGACCGCGCGGCAGGCCGAGCATGATATCTCCATCCCCGACCAGAAGCGGCAAGGCGAAGCCTACTGCCAGTCGCGGGGCTATCAGCTCATCGAAACCTACGTCGAGCCGGGCGCGTCGGCGACCAATGACCGCCGGCCCGAATTCCAGCGCATGATCGAAGCGGGTACATCCAAGCCTGCGCCCTTCGACATGGTGATCGTCCATTCGTTCAGCCGGTTCTTTCGTGACCACTTCGAGCTGGAGTTCTATGTCAGGAAGCTCGCCAAGAGCGGGGTGAAACTCCTCTCCATCACGCAGGAGATGGGCGACGACCCCATGCACGTCATGATGCGGCAGATCATGGCGCTGTTCGACGAATATCAGTCCAAGGAGAACGCCAAGCACGTCATCCGCGCCTTAAAAGAGAACGCAAGGCAAGGCTTCTGGAACGGCTCGCTTCCACCCATCGGCTATCGCGTCGTCGCGGCCGAGCAACGCGGCGCGAAGGTCAAGAAGAAGCTGGAGATCGACCCGCTGCACGCCGGCACCGTGCGGCTGATCTACAGGCTGGCGCTCCACGGTGACGGCGACCACGGCCAGATGGGCGTGAAGAACATCGTCAGCCACCTGAACCGCAACCGTATCTTCACGCGCGACGGAGGCCGCTGGGGCATCGGCCAAGTCCACCGCATCCTGACCCGCCGCACGTATATGGGCGAGCATGAGTTCAACAAGCGGGCCAAGTCCAAAGAGCTGAAACCCGTCAGCGAGATCGTGGTCGTGCCCGTCCCGCCGCTCATAGACCGCGAGACCTTCGAGGCGGTGCAGGCGTTGCTCCAAGGCCCGCCATCCCACGGTGACGCCATCCGCCGTCATCAGTGGTCCGACCATGCTCACCGGCCTGATCCATTGCGCCAAGTGCGGCGGCGCCATGACCATCCGCACCGGCAAGGGCGGGCGCTATCGTTACTACGCCTGTTCGATGAAAGCCCGGCAGGGACCGACAGCCTGCGAGGGTATGGCGGTGCCGATGGACAAGCTGGACGATCTTGTCGCCAGCCATCTCGAAGACCGTCTGCTCCAGCCCGAAAGGCTGGAGACGATCCTCGCCACGGTCCTCGACCGGCGGCAGGAGCGATCCGAGCGCCAGCATGAGCACATTGGCGAACTGAACCGGCGTGCGGCGGAGTCAGAAGCCCGTCTCAAGCGCCTCTACGACGCCATCGAGGCGGGCGTCGCCGACCTGCACGACCCGGCGCTTAAGGACCGCATCGACGGCCTGAAGGTCATCCGCGATCAGGCGAAGGCCGATGCCGAGCGCGCCCAGGCCATGCTTGAAAACTCCGGCAACAAGGCCGTTACCCCGCAGATGGTACGCAACTTCGCCGAAACCGCGCGGCGGCATATCCGCCTTGAAGGCGGCGGCTATCGCCGCGACCATCTTCGCGCGCTCGCCCAGCGCGTTGAGGTCGCGGACGGCGAGGTCCGGATCATGGGATCGAAGTCTCGGCTGCTACAGGTGCTAACCGGAAAAAATGGCGTAAATTCAGTGCCCACTCAGGGTCTGAAGTGGCGGAGGGGATGGGATTCGAACCCACGATACGGTTTTGGCCGTATACCCGCTTTCCAGGCGAGCGCCTTCAACCACTCGGCCACCCCTCCGTCCGGAATGCGGCGGGACCATATAGAGACATGACCCCCTCGGCAAGTGCCTTTTCACACCGATATGCGCAAGGCTGAAATTTCCAAGGTTTTCCGGCACCTTGGGCGATGTCAGCCCGCCTCGGGGGCATCATGCGCGGGGGCGGCGCGTTCCCCGAACAGGGCGGTGCCGACGCGCACATAGGTGGCACCCATGCGCACGGCCAGGTCATAGTCACCGCTCATGCCCATGGAGACCTGGGCCAGCCCGGCCTTGCGCGCCAAATCGGCCAGCAGGGCGAAGTGCATGGCCGGTTCCTCCTCAGCCGGGGGAATGGCCATCAGGCCGGCGATGTCCAGCCCGTGGGTGTCGCGGCAGGCGGCCAGGAAATCCGGCACGTCCGCCGGAGGGATCCCGGCCTTCTGCGGCTCCTCGCCGGTGTTCACCTCCACCAGCAGGCGGGGCAGGCGGCCCTGGCGCTTACCCTCCGCCGCCAGCGCTTCCGCCAGGCGGGGCCGGTCCACCGTCTGGATGACGTCGAACAGCGCCACGGCATCCTTGACCTTGTTGGTCTGCAAGGGACCGATCAGGTGCAATTCGACATCCGGGTACTCGGCCTTCAGCTCCGTCCATTTGGCCTTGGCCTCCTGCACCCGGTTCTCGCCGAACACGCGCTGGCCCACGGCCAGCGCCGCCCGGATCTTCTCCACCGGCTGCACCTTGGACACGGCCACCAGGGTCACGGCCGCCGGGTCGCGGCCCGCCGCCCGGGCGGCGGTGTCGATGACACCACGCACCGTGGCGAACCGCGTGGCGATATCGGCATCGGCGGGCGGGGCGGGCGGGGCGGGGGGCTTGCTAGCGCGGGTCATGATGGGGCCAACGTTATGTATGGGCGGTTGTGTGCGGGCGGGATCAACGGTAAAGCCTGCCCCAGGCGGGTTGTCGCCTGGGTACGGCGCGACTTTCCTCCCGCCGGGGCGGCCAAGGCAAGGCCCCCGTATCGTCGGCCGCCGCCCATAGGGGTTGTCCGCCACCCTCGACCAGGACAGGGAAAGATCGTTCCATGAGCCGCCGCCTGCTGACACTCCGCGCCGCGTCCGCCGCACTGGGCGCCTTGCTGGCGCCGTGGACACCCGCCCGCGCCAGCGCTGACTACCACTTGTCGGGCGTGGTCCAGGGCGGCGTGGTGGGCACGGACACGCCGGCGGCGGGCAACGCCCACTGGGATCCCTTCGGCGCCTATGCCGTAACCGGCGGTGTGGAGACGGTGACCGACAGCGGCGTCACCTATGGCGCCACGCTCCGCGTCGGCTCTGGCAACACCGGGCGCAGCACCGACCGGCCGGGCAACGCCGACAAGATCGGCATCGACCAGGTCTATGTTTACGCCGCCGGCGGCTGGGGCAAGGTGCGGCTGGGCCAGAACTGGGGGGCGTCGGAACGGGCGACCGACCTGCTGCCCCTGCTGGTGGGCGGTGAGATGGACGGGTTCTGGACCCAGAGTGGCCGGGTGCGGCCGCCCGGTGCCGTGCTGGGCCGGGCCTATGCCGGCCGCGACAGCGACGATGCCGCCAAGGTGGATTACGAGACGCCACGCCTGTTCGGCCTGAAGGCGGGATTCTCCTTCGCGCCGGAGCGCCGGGCCTTCGGCCAGGACATCGTCGGCCCCTATGCCATTCCCGCCGAGACCAATTTCTGGGAGGGTGCGGCCAACTACCGGGGCGACTGGGGCCCTGTGCAGTATGAGGCGGGCCTGGCCTACAACCACGCCGATGCCGCCCATGGCTGGCTGGAGGACACCCAGACCGTGACCCTGGCCGGCGGCCTGACCTATGGCGGCTTCACCGTGGGCGCCGTGCTGTTCGACGATGGGGACAGCGGCCTGCCGCGCGACCGGCCGGCAAGCGGCCCCGGCGACACCCGGGGGGCGACGCTGCAAGGCACCTACGAGAACGGCCCCTATGGCCTGACGCTGTTCTGGCATGGCAGCGAGACCGAGCGCCTGACGACATATCGCGCCTATGGCCTGGGCCTGTCCTGGAAGGTGCGCGCCGACACCACCGTGGGCCTGGACCTGATCCGCTGGACCGCTGATCTGGACGCCGGCAACCCTGACGCGACGACAGCCGGCCGGCACCCGACAGGTAACGTGGCCACGGGCGTGATAGAATTTCGTTTCTAGCCCTCTGTCCGCCGCCTGCCGCCCCTCTTCCGCGCCGCGCCCGCGGCCGTCCCCGTGGATGCCCACTGGCCGGCCTTGCGTCCCAGCGGCTTTTTTGATCTAAGGAACCGTTCTCGTGACCCTGGGTGACAATCACATGCCGTCGCGCTCCGCTTTTATCATTGGCCGCTCCCTCCTGGTTGCCGGACTTCTGCTTTCCACGTCCGCTTGCTCCTGGCTGGGCTGGGGCGATGACGACGACGCGCCCAAGGGTGGCGCGCCGAAGCCCGTGTCGATCCTGATGCGCCAGAACACGTCGGGCCCGGTCGGCACGTCCAACACCGCCGTCCAGGCGGTGGGCCCCACCGTCAACGCCTTCCTGTGGCGCGCGTCGCTGGATACCATCGGCTTCCTGCCGCTGGTCTCGGCCGACCCCTACACCGGCGTGATCATCACCGACTGGTACAGCCCGCCCAGCACCCCGGGCGAGCGGTTCAAGATCAACCTGTACGTCCTGGACGCCACGCTGCGCGCCGACGGCGTGCGCGTGACCGTGTTCCGCCAGGTCGACCAGAATGGCCAGTGGCGCGACGCCACCGTGGCCGCCGAAACCAACAGCCAGCTTGAGGACACCGTCCTCACCCGGGCGCGCCAGCTGCGCATCCAGCAGGCCGCCCCGAAGTAAGCTGACCCTATCGCCGGCGGGCGACTGTCTCCCCTCTCGTAACGCCCCGGCGGGTTGCCGGGGGGGTGACGCCCCGGCCTGACCACAGGCTCACGGCCGGCGCGACACCCGAGAGAAGGCGGTTTTTCCATGTCCCGGTATAATGTCAGGGAAAACGAGGCGAAGTGGCAGTCGGCCTGGGCCGACCGGAACAGCTTCGCCGTTTCCGCGGACCCTGCCCGGCCGAAGTATTTCGTCCTTGAGATGTTCCCCTATCCCTCGGGGCGCATCCACATGGGGCACGTCCGCAACTACACCATCGGCGACGTGATCGCCCGCTACAAGCGGGCCAAGGGCTTCAACGTCCTGCATCCCATGGGTTGGGACGCCTTCGGCCTGCCGGCGGAAAACGCGGCGCTGGAGCGGAACGTACACCCCGGAAAGTGGACGTACGAGAACATCGCCACCATGCGCGGCCAGTTGCAGTCCATGGGATTGGCCATCGACTGGGACCGGGAGATCGCCACCTGCCGGCCGGAATACTACCGGCATGAGCAGAAAATGTTCCTGGATTTCCTGAAGGCCGGCTTGGCCTACCGCAAGGAATCCTGGGTCAACTGGGACCCGGTGGACAACACCGTGCTGGCCAACGAGCAGGTGGTGGACGGCCGTGGCTGGCGCACCGGTGCGCTGGTGGAAAAGCGCAAGCTGTCACAGTGGTTCCTGAAGATCACCCACTTCGCCGACGATCTGCTGTCGGCCCTGGCCACGCTGGACCGGTGGCCGGAAAAAGTGCGGATCATGCAGGAGAACTGGATCGGCAAGTCCACCGGCCTGCGCTTCCGCTTCCAGCTGACCGCCCCGGAAGGCGTGCCCGCCAACGTGTTTCAGGGCGAGCCCGAGGTCGAGGTGTTCACCACCCGGCCCGACACCCTGTTCGGCGCCAGCTTCGTCGGCATCTCCCCCAACCATCCCATCGCCCAGGCCCTGGCCGAGAAGAACCCGGCGGTGGCCGAGTTCATCGCCGACTGCAACCGCGTCGGCACCTCGGAAGAGGCCATCGAGACGGCGGAGAAGAAGGGCTTCGATACCGGCATCACCGCCGAGCATCCCTTCGTGCCGGGCTGGAAGCTGCCGGTCTACATCGCCAACTTCGTGCTGATGGAATACGGCACCGGCGCCATCTTCGGCTGCCCGGCGCATGACCAGCGCGACCTGGACTTCGCCCGCAAGTACGGCCTGAAGGTCACCCCCGTGGTGGTGCCGGAAGGCGAGGACCCCGCCACCTTCGACGTGGGCGGCGAGGCCTACACCGGCCCGGGCGTGCTGCGCAATTCGCAGTTCCTGGACGGCATGGAGGTGGAGGCCGCCAAGCAGGCGGCGGGCGAGAAGGTCGAGGCCATGGGCCGTGGCCAGCGCACCACCATCTACCGCCTGCGCGACTGGGGCGTGTCGCGCCAGCGCTACTGGGGCTGCCCCATCCCGGTCATCCATTGCCCCAGCTGCGGCGTGGTGCCGGTGCCGGAAGACCAGCTGCCCATCACCCTGCCGGAGGACGTGACCTTCGACCAGCCGGGCAACCCGCTGGCCCGCCACCCCACCTGGAAGCATGTGGACTGCCCCAGCTGCGGCACGGCGGCCACGCGGGAGACGGACACCTTCGACACCTTCATCGAGTCGAGCTGGTATTTCCTGCGCTTCGCCAGCCCGCGCGTGGAAGACCAAGCCTTCAACCGGGAGGAGGCGGCCTACTGGCTGCCGGTGGATCAGTATATCGGCGGCATCGAGCACGCGGTGCTGCATCTGCTGTACGCCCGGTTCTGGACACGGGCGCTGAGCCATTGCGGCTACACCGACCTGAAGGAACCGTTCGCGGGTCTGTTCACCCAGGGCATGGTGACGCACGCGACCTACCAGGACGCCGATGGCAAGTGGCTGCTGCCCTCGGACGTCGACACGGTGGAGGGCAAGGCGGTGCAGCGCGAGGGCGGTGGCCCCGTGACCGTCGGGCCCATCATCAAGATGTCGAAGTCCAAGAAGAACGTGGTGGATCCGGCCCACATCATCGACACCTACGGCGCCGACGCCGCCCGCCTGTTCATGCTGTCCGACAGCCCGCCTGACCGCGACCTGGAATGGACCGAGGCCGGCATCGACGGCGCCTGGCGTTTCATCAACCGCCTGTGGCGCCTGGTGACGGAGCCGTCCGTGGCCCTGCCGGCCGCCGGAACCGCCATTCCGTCCGAGCTGTCGCCGCTCGCCACCGACGCGCGCCGCATGGTGCACAAGACCGTGGCCGCCATCGGCGAGGACCTGGAACGCTTCCGTTTCAACAAGGCGGTGGCCCGCATCCGCGAGCTGGCCAACGCGCTGGAGAAGCTGGACGCCAAGGCCAAGGCCGGTGAGCACGCCGGCGACGGGGCGGTCCTGCGCGAGGGCCTGGAGGTGCTGGTGCGCCTGATCGGCCCGATGATGCCGCACTTGGCGGAAGAGTTGTGGTCGGTGCTGGGGCATGACACCCTGCTGGTCGATTCGGTCTGGCCGGTGGCGGATGCGGCGCTGGCCACCGAGGACACCGCCACCGTGGCGGTGCAGGTCAATGGCAAGCTGCGCGCCACCCTGCACCTGCCCAAGGACATCGCCAAGGAAGAGGCCGAGGCGCTGGCCCTGGCGGAGCCCAACGTGCAGCGTGCCCTGGAGGGAAAGCCCGTGCGCAAGGTCATCGTCGTACCCAACCGGGTGATCAATGTTGTCGTATGACGGCGGCCCCATGGCCGTGACCCGCAAGGCGCTGGCCCGTCGGCTGGCTGTGGGCGTGCTGCTGGCGGCGGGGTCCTTGGCCCTCTCCGCCTGTGGCTTCCACACGGTCTACGGTGACCACGGCGTGTCGGGCAAACCGTCCGCGGCGGCGCAGTTGGCCTCGGTGTCGATCGACATCATCCCGGACCGCATCGGCCAGATGCTGCGCAACTATCTGATCGACCGGTTCTATCAGGACAATGGCCGGCCGGTCAGCGCCGGCTACCGCCTGTCCGTGGTCCTGCGCTCCACCAAAGAAGATTTGGGCATCCAGAAAGACGCCACCGCCACCCGCTCCCGCCTGCATGTCATGGCCGACTATCAGTTGATCGACGCCAAGACCAGCAAGACGCTGTACCGCACCTCCAGCCGGGCCATCGTCAGCTACGACATCTCCGAGGCGCAGTACTCCACCATGGTGACGGAGCAGGACGCCTACGACCGCGCCCTGACCGAGCTGGCGGAGGAGATCACCACCCGCCTGGCGCTGTATTTCGACCGCGGCTCGGTGGCGCAGCCAGCCGACGCCCCGTAAGTTCCTCATCAAACGGGTATAGGGGCCGCTTCCACCCGAGGCGGCCCTTTCGTTCCCCGGGAGGCGTCCTTGAAGGTTCAGCCCCGCAACGCCGACGGCTTCTGTAAACGCCCCGACCCCGGCATCGTCGCCGTGCTGATCTACGGCCCCGACACCGGGCTGGTGCGGGAACGCGCCCAGACCCTGTCCCGCGCCATCGTTGACGACCTGCATGACCCCTTCCGCGTCAGCGACCTGAAGGCCGACCAGATGAGTGGCGACGGCGCCCGCCTGAATGATGAGATGGCGGCCATGGCGCTGACCGGCGGCCGGCGCCTGGTACGGGTGCGGGATGCCGACGAGTCCGTCACCGTGGCCTTCCAGGCGCTGTTGAAGCGGCCCGCCGCCGGCGACACGCTCGCGGTGGTGGAAGCCGGCGATCTCGGCAAATCCTCCAAGCTGCGCGCCCTGTTCGAGTCGGACGACAAGGCCGCCGCCATCGCCTGCTATGTCGAGGAGGAGGGGGAGCTGGCGGTCACCATCGGCCGCATCCTGGGGGAGCACAAGCTGACCATCGACACCGACGCCCGTGACTGGCTGGCCGCCAATTTGGTGGGCGACCGCGCCGTGGCCCGGGGGGAGGTCGACAAGCTGGCCATCTATATGATGGGCGGCAGCCGCGTGACCCTGGAGGATGTGCGCGCCGTGATCGGCGACAGCGCCGCCCTGGACATGGATGAGCCGGCCCTGGCGGCGGCGGATGGCGACCTTGCCAGCATCGACCGCGCGCTGGGCCGCCTGTTCGGGGAGGGGACAAGTCCGGTGCCCATCCTGCGCTCCGCCCAGCGCCACTTCCAGCGCCTGCAGATGGCGGTCTACCACACCACCCGGGGCCAGACGGCGCAGCAAGCGGTGAAAGCCCTGCGACCGCCGGTGTTCTTCAAGATGGAAGCGCAGATCACCAACCAGGTGCGACGCTGGACCCTGCCCAACCTGGCGCTCGCCCTGGACCGCCTGATGGATGCCGAGGCGGACTGCAAACGCACCCATATGCCTGATGAGACCTTGTGCGCCCGCGCCTTCTTCCAGGTGGCGCAGCTAGCGAGACGGTCGGGCGGCTAACCTTTATTGATCATAAATTGAATATCCGTATTGGTGCGCCCGTTTACAGGGCGCCGATTCTGCGATATGACTCAGAAATCCCCTTGCGCGGGAAGAGCATCAAAAGGATGCGATTTTACCTTTTGCTCTGACCGCTGCCTCTCCCATTTTTCAGACTTCTTTTCGCAACGACCGGGATTAGGTCGATTGCAGGCGTGCGGCCATGGGCGATCCATAAATCGTAGTTAAAAACTACTTACCATGGAGACAGTCATGAAGACCGTGACAGCCAGCCCCACTGGCGTCCCCGAGGCTCAGTTGATCCTCGATCTGACACAAACCGATCTGCCCGAAGACACACCCGTGTATTTCTATGTCATCGGTGAGGTCCAAACACCGGGCGGGAACCAATACTATTATCTGGACCAGGATTTCATACCGCGGCTAATGGTGGCATCCGACAACACCCAGAAAGCTGGAAAATTTCCCGGCATGGACAACCTACCGGCCAAGGCGCAAACCGCCTTGGCCGCCAATTACCCACTGCCTTGGGCGGACTGGAGCATCAAAGTTTCCGTTTGGTCCAATCTCATCCTTCCACTGGGCAACATCAACACCACCACGATCCCCGGCTTAGGTACCGGCACGCAGGCGTTCAGCGGCCGCATCTATGTTTCAGTGGGCGTGCCCAAGCTGCCGTTCACTGTCCAGACCGACAAGTCCGGCTGTACAGTCATCGGTTATACGGCCCCAGTGTTCGGCAACGGGACAGGTGTCGGCGGATCGCTGACCTTGTTCGACTGGATCGAATTCTCTTATGACAGCGAGGGCAATTTCAACGGTAACACCACGCAGGTGAACCAATTCGGCTTCCCGCTCTATCTCAGCGCCGAGGCCACCAGTGGTGGTCCACTGCCGGTGATGGGAGCGCTAACCACATCCAGGAACCAGATCCTAGCCACGTTGAGCACCTGGGCCGCCCCGTTCAACCCGGGAATGTTGGTCCCCGTCCCAAGTGCCGCTACAGCAGCCTATCCCGCCAATACCAGCTATCTGCGTGCGCTATCGCCAGATGAGTTGAGCAGCGCGGGACCCGGCTTGGCAAGCTACTACAACACGGTGGTCACCAGCGCCTACATCGCCTGGCAGGGAAGCCCCTTGGTGCTGACCGATCTGGCCAGCGGATCGTTCACCGGTGTGGTGTTCCCCACCAGGGGCACGGTCACCATCGCGCCGCCACCGGACTATCCGGCGGGTGCGCTGGCCTTCTACACCGGCAGCTACACCACGATGCAGGACCTGGCGACGGCCTTGAACTCCGACCAGCCGCCCGCTCTCGCCTTCTTCCTGACGGGTACGGCCAATGTCGTCACCTCCAATGAAATCTGGCAGTGCGACGGCGCCTTGGCGACCGGAGACACGGCTCAGAAGAACGTGGGCAAGATCCTGGCAGCGGCCTTCAACCGAGGCACGGTGATCAACAATGACGGTATCGTCAGCACCTCGATGACGGACGTCGACTGCGCCTGCCAGGCGAGCGGATTCTACGCCAACGGCACAACCTTCAATCCCTGGGCTTCCTATTTCCACATGATCAGTACCAACGGTTTGGCCTACGCCTTCGCTTACGACGACGTTTGCGACCAAAACCCAAGCCTGCCCCCGCCGAACCAAAGCTTGGTTGCGGCTTGGGTAAGGGTGGCGCTGGGGCCATTCAACAGCGCAGGGATTAGCAACTGAGCCTTCACAGTTACTGACAGTCCTAAAAGAAACGCCGCCAGTGCTGTCACTGACGGCGTTTCCATTCAATCTATCAACCCGCTTAGGAGTGCTTCAGCCGCGCCAGCAAGCCGTCCAACTGATCCAGATTGTTGTAATGGACGGTCAGGCTGCCGGCTTGGCCCTTGGCCTTGAGCGCCACCTTAAGGCCCAACTCGGCTGCCAGCTCTTTTTCCAACGCCAGCGTGTCGGCGGTTTTCGGCGCGGGCGCGGGACGGCTGGCGGGGTTGGCGGCATCCTTCACCAGCTGTTCCGTCTGGCGGACGTTCAGTCCGCGCTTGACGACCTCCCGCGCCAGGGCCAGCGGGTCGGCGGCGGTCAGCAGGGCGCGGGCATGGCCCATGCTGAGGCTGCCATCCTGCACCAGGGCCTTCACGCCGTCCGGCAGGGCCAGCAGGCGCAGCATGTTGGCCACGTGGCTGCGGCTCTTGCCCACGGCGCGGGCGAGATCCTCTTGCGTATGGCTGAACTCATCCATCAGGCGCTGGAACCCTTCGGCCTCTTCCAACGGCGTCAGGTCCTGGCGCTGGATGTTTTCGACCAGGGCGATTTCCAGGGCTTCGCGGTCGGTCAGCGACCGCACCACCACCGGCACCTCATGCAGGCCCGCCAGCTGGGCGGCCCGCCAGCGGCGCTCGCCGGCGATGATCTCGTACCGGGCGTTGCCGCCGGGTGCCGCCTCTTCCACCTTGCGCACCATGATGGGCTGCAGCACGCCGCGTTCGCGGACGCTGTCCACCAGGCTGCGGATGGCGTCCTCGTCAAAGTGGCGGCGCGGCTGGTAGCGGCCAGGATGCAGCAGTTCGATGGGCAGGGTGCGGGGCGCGCGGCCCTTTTCCACCGGCTCCTGTTCGTCGGCGACCTCGGCGAAAAGCGCGGACAGGCCGCGCCCCAGGTTGCTGCGCTTCTTCATTTCATCCATGGACTGACTGCCGGTTACGCTCACGCTTCAAAACCTCTCCCGCCAAATGAATGTAGGCCTGGGCGCCGGCCGACTTCAGGTCATAGAGCAGCACGGGCTTGCCGTGGCTGGGCGCCTCCGAGACGCGGACATTGCGGGGAATGACCGTCTCGTACACTTTCTCACCGAAGAAGCCGCGCACATCAGCGGCCACCATGTCGGACAGGTTGTTGCGCCGGTCGAACATGGTCAGCACCACGCCCTGGATTTCCAGCGACGGGTTGAAGGTGCGCTTCACCCGCTCGATGGTGCGGATCAGTTGCGACAAACCTTCCAAGGCATAGAACTCACACTGCAAGGGCACCAGCACCGAATCGGCCGCCGCCAGGGCGTTCAGGGTCAGCAACCCCAGGGCTGGTGGGCAGTCGATCAAGATATAGTCGTAATCCGCCACCACATGGGCCAGAGCGTCGCGCAGGCGGAACTCACGCCGCTCCAGCTCCACCAATTCAAGCTCGGCCCCTGACAGGTCGGCGGACGCCGTGACGATGAACAGCTTGGGAATGCTGGTGCCGCGCACCGAGGCGGCCACCGTCGTCTCCCCAAACAGCAGCTCATAGGTACCGGCGCCCCGGTCCGTCCGGCCAATGCCCAGGCCGGTGGAGGCGTTGCCCTGGGGGTCGTTGTCGACGATCAGCACCCGCTTGCCGGTGGCGGCGAGGGCCGTGCCCAGATTGATGGTGGTCGTGGTCTTGCCCACGCCGCCCTTCTGGTTGGCAAGGGCCAGGATGCGCGCGCGCTTGGGCGCGGCGGAGGAGGCGTCAGCGGGCACGGGCGATCTCACCAAGAATAAGGATGGTCCCCGAGGCGTCGGTCATGCTGGGGATTTGGGAGACGGTCATTGTCCAGGATTCGGCGGCGAGGGTCAATTCATCGGCGGCCGTCCTGCCCTTAAGGAAGAGGCAATGGCCGCCCGGCTTCAGGAAGCGGTGCCCCCATTCCAGCAGGTCCGGCAGGGCCGCCAGCGCGCGGGCCGTGACCACGTCGGCCGCGATGTCCGGCGCCTGCTCGATACGCTGGGCATGCACGGTGACAGGGGTGCCGGTGGCCCGCGCCACCTCGCGCAGGAAGGTGGCCTTGCGCGTGTCGCTTTCGATCATGTGCACGTCGGGCACACCCAGGATGGCCATGACCAGCCCGGGGAAGCCGGCGCCGCTGCCCATATCGACCTGGGTGCGGGTGTTCGGGGGCAGCAAGGCGTACAGCTGGGCACTGTCGGCCATGTGCCGTTCCCAGACCTCCGCCACCGTGGACTTGGCCACCAGATTGATGGCGGGGTTCCACTTGGCCAGCAGCTGGGCGTAGACGGTGAGCCGATCCAGTGTTTCACGTGAAACACCGAACCGGGCGGCGAAATCAGCGGGGGTCATGCGGCGCTCGTGCTATCAGCGACGGGGGTGGGGGCATCGTTCACGGCGCGAACCGGCCGCTTCTTCACATGGCGCAATAGCGCGGTCAGCGCCGCCGGTGTCATGCCGGGGATGCGGGCGGCAGCACCCAGCGTGGCCGGCCGCACCTGACGCAGCTTGGTGCGGATTTCGGCGGACAGCGAGGCGATGGCATCCACATCCAGATCCGGGGGCAGGGCCAAGGCCTCATCCCGGCGGAAGGCGCGGATATCAGCCTCCTGCCGGTCCAAATAGCCGGCATAGCGGCCGTCGATTTCCACCTGTTCGGCGATTTCGGGGGCGAAGCCGTTCAGCTCCGGCCAAATGGCGCCCAGCCGGGCCAGATCGATCTCGGGATACCGTAGCAGATCGGCGACGCTGCGACGCACGCCATCCTGGTTGATGGTGAGGCCGTGCTTCGCCAGCTCATTGGGCGTGGCCGCCAGGCTGCCGGCGAGGTCCCGGGCGTGGTCCAGGGCGGCCAGCTTGGCGCCGAAGGCGGCGGCCCGCGCCTCTCCCACGCAGCCCAGCGACAGGCCGCGCGGCGTCAGGCGCTGGTCGGCGTTGTCGGCGCGGAGCAGCAGGCGGTATTCCGCCCGGCTGGTGAACATGCGATAGGGTTCGGCGGTGCCCCGGGTGATGAGGTCGTCGATCATCACCCCGATATAGGATTCCGCCCGATCCAGCACGAAGGGGGCCGAACCGGAAACGGCCAAGGCGGCGTTGAGGCCGGCGACCAAGCCCTGGGCCGCCGCCTCCTCATACCCCGTGGTGCCGTTGATCTGGCCAGCCAGGAACAGGCGGGGCAGGCGGCGCGTCTCCAGCGTCGGTCCCAACTCACGCGGGTCGACATAATCGTATTCGATGGCATAGCCCGGGCGCAGCATGGTGACGCGCTCCAGCCCGGGAATGGCCTTCAGGATCTCCAGCTGCACATCGCGGGGCAGGGAGGTGGAGATGCCGTTGGGATAGACGGTGTCATCGTCCAGCCCCTCCGGCTCCAGGAAGATCTGGTGCCGTTCCTTGTCGGCGAAGCGGACGATCTTGTCCTCCACCGACGGGCAGTAGCGCGGGCCGATGCCCTCGATCTGGCCGGAGTACATGGGCGCGCGGTGCAGGTTGGCGCGGATCACCTCATGGACACGCGCCGTGGTCCAGGTGATATGGCAGGACACCTGGGGCGTGGTGATCCTGGTCGTCAGGTAGGAGAAGGGCGGGGGCGGATCATCGCCCGGCTGCGCTTCCAACGCAGCCCAATCGATGGTGCGGCCATCCAGGCGCGGCGGCGTCCCGGTCTTGAGCCGGCCCAAGGGGAAGCCGACGCGCATCAGCGTGTCGGACAGGCCCAGCGCCGGCGCCTCACCCACCCGCCCGGCGGGGATTTTCTCCTCGCCGATGTGGATCAGGCCGCGCAGGAAGGTGCCGGTGGTCAGCACCACGGCCCCCGCCATTACCGTTTCGCCGCTGGCGGTGACAATGCCGGCCACGCGGCCAGCGGCGTCGATCACCAGATCCTCCACGGCGGCCGCCACCAGGGTCAGGTTCTCCTGTTCCCCCAGGATGGCCTGCATGGCCTGGCGGTACAGCTTGCGGTCCGCCTGGGCGCGCGGGCCGCGCACCGCCGGCCCCTTGGATTTGTTCAGGACACGGAACTGGATGCCGGCACGGTCGGTGACCCGACCCATGACGCCATCCATGGCATCAATCTCGCGGACAAGATGGCCCTTACCCAGGCCGCCGATGGCCGGGTTGCAGCTCATCTCCCCGACGGTGTCGAGCCGATGGGTGTACAGGGCGGTGCGGGCGCCCAGCCGCGCGGCGGCGGCGGCGGCTTCGCAGCCGGCATGGCCGGCGCCAACCACGATGACGTCATAGGTATGCATGGCGCCGGACTTTAGGGGTGGCGGCGGTATGAGTCAAAGGCCGGCAGGGGATGTCGGCCATGATTCCGGCGGGAGGCCGATGTTTCACGTGAAACATCGGCGCCGCGTTCATTTGCCGATGCAGAAATCCCGGAAGATCACGTCCAGCAAATCTTCCACATCCACCCGGCCGGTGATCCGGCCCAGCGCGCGGGCCGCCAGGCGGGCATCCTCCGCCGCCAACTCCGGCATGCCCGCCCCCAGCGCGCGGACCAAACTGGCCCGGCACTCCTCCAAGGCCTGGCGGTGCCGGGCGCGGGTGAGGGAAGGGGCGGCCCCGGGCGCCAGCCGATCCGCCACCGTCCGTTCCAAGGCCGCCAACAGGGCCGCGAGTCCGTCCCCGGTGGTGGCGGAGACCGCGATGGCCGGGTGTCCCGCCACCCTCTCAGGAACCTGGGCGCACAGGTCACGCTTGTTCAGCACCACCAAGGAATCACCATCGGCCAAGGCGAGTGTGGCGTCCGCACCAGCGTCGATGTTCCACGTGGAACAATCCAGCACCAGCAGCTTGAGGTCCGCCTTCTCCGCCCGGGCGAGCGCCCGGCGGATGCCCTCGCGCTCGATCTCATCGGCGGCATCGCGCAACCCGGCCGTATCGGCCAGCAGAACCGGGAAGCCGCCCAAATCCAGATGCACCTCGATGACGTCGCGCGTCGTGCCAGCGGTGGCGGAGACGATGGCGGCGTCGCGCCGCGCCAACGCGTTCAGCAGGCTGGACTTGCCGGCGTTGGGTGCGCCCAGGATGGCGATGGAAAAGCCATCGCGCAGCCGCTCACCGCGATGCCCATCGGCCAGATGGGCGCCGATTTCATCAATCAAGCCGGTGAGAACGGGAACCACCGCCGGGGCCACCCCTTGCGGCAGATCCTCATCCGGAAAGTCGATGTCAGCCTCCAGATGGGCCAGCGCCCGCACCAGACGGTGGCGCCATCCGTCGTACAAGGCGCCCAGCGCGCCCTCCATTTGGCGCAGGGCCTGGCGCCGCTGGGCGGCGGTCTCCGCGTCCACCAGGTCGGCGATGGCCTCAGCCTCCGTCAGATCCAGCTTGCCGGCCTCGAAGGCCCGGCGGCTGAACTCCCCCGGCTCCGCCAAGCGCAGGCCCTGGGCGGTCAGGGCGTCCGTGGCGGCGGCCAGCACGGCGCGGCCACCGTGCAAATGCAGTTCCGCCACGTCTTCCCCGGTGAAACTGTCCGGCCCGGGGAACCACAGCACCAGCGCCTGATCGAAGACCTCACCATCCGCCCCCCTCAATCGGGCCAGCATGGCGCGGCGGGCAGGGGGCAGGGGCCGACCCGTCAGTGACGCCAGGGTGGTGCCGGCCGCGGGACCGGACAGGCGGATGACCTGAAGTCCGCCGCGGCCGGGGGCGGAGGCCAGGGCGAAGATGGTGTCGAGGGTGTAGAGGGAAGACATCTTAATCGGCGGCCGCCACCTTGCGGGCCCGCTGCGCCGGCACCTTCTCATCCGGATGCAGCATCAGACGATCGACGCGGCCCCCCTCCACCAGATGGGTTCGCACGATCTCATCCACATCGCCGGTGGTGGCGCAGGTGTACCAGACCCCCTCGGGATAGATCACCAGCGTCGGCCCCAGCTCGCAGCGGTCCAGGCACCCGGCGGCGTTCACCCGCACACGCTTGCCAAGGCCCGCGTCCTTGGCGGCGGCCTTCATATGGTCGCGCAGGGCCTCCGACCCCTTTTCCTTGCAGCAGCCCCGGGGATGGCCCGCCGGCCGCTCATTGGTGCAAAAGAAAACATGCCGGTCGAAATAAGGTGCGGGATCGGTCACTTGGCATCCTTTCCCCCGCCCATGGCGGAGGTCATCTGGTTCCACATCATTTTCTGCATCTGCTCGAAGCCCTGGATGCCCACGGGCAGCCAGGTCTTGAGCAGGGCATCCGGGTCCATGGCGGCCAGGTTGGCGCTGATGCGGTCCTGCATCTGCCGCATCAGGGCGTCCTGCATGGGCTTCACGTCCGGCAGGCCTAAGAAAGCACGCGCCTCTTCCGGGGTGCAATCGACGTCGACGGTGATTTTCATGGGACGGACCTTCCTGTTCGGGTGGGCTTGAGAGGCAACGCGCCGGGAAACGCATCGGAGTTATACACCCGGAATGACGCCTCTTTTTTCTGACCTTCACTGTAGCGGACGCTACAGTGGGGGCAAAGCGGCACCGAACCATTCAACGACCGCATCCTTAAAAGAGCGTGGAAACCCATGTCGGCACCGGACAGCAATCCCTCTCCAGCGGAAAACCTGCTGGTTCATGAAACCAGCCCCTATCTGCTGCAGCACAAGGACAATCCGGTGCACTGGCGCGCCTGGGGGCCGGAGGCGTTCGCCGAGGCGCGGGCCTCGGGCAAGCCCGTCCTGCTGTCGGTGGGTTATGCCGCCTGCCACTGGTGCCACGTCATGGCGCACGAAAGCTTCGAGAACGAGGCCATCGCCCAGCTGATGAACACCCTATTCGTCAACATCAAGGTGGACCGGGAGGAGCGTCCGGACGTGGACCAGGTCTACCAGCAGGCCCTGTCCCTGTTGGGCCAGCAGGGCGGCTGGCCGCTCACCATGTTCCTCACCCCAAAGGGGGAGCCCTTCTGGGGCGGCACCTACTTCCCACCGTCCAGCCGTTACGGCCGGCCCGGCTTCCCCGACGTGCTGCGCGGCGTGGCCGAGACCTACGCGCAGGACCCGGGCAAGGTGGGCCGCAACGTGAAGGCCCTGGGCGACGCGCTGACCCGCCTGTCGCGGGGCAACCCCGGCGGCGCCATCACCGGGGCCGCCCTGAACGCGGTGGCCGACCGCCTGGTGCGCGAGGTCGACCCCTTCCTGGGCGGCATCAACGGCGCCCCCAAATTCCCGCAGCCCAGCATCTTCGACCTGCTGTGGCGGGCCCATCTGCGTACCGGCCGCGGCGACCTTCGCGACGCCGTCATCACCACGCTGACCCACATGGCCAACGGCGGCATCTACGACCATTTGGCCGGCGGCTTCGCCCGTTATTCCACGGACGAGCAGTGGCTGGTCCCCCATTTCGAGAAGATGCTGTACGACAACGCCCAGCTGGTGGCGCTGATGACCCAGGTGTGGCAGGGCACGCGGGACCCGCTGCTGGAGGTCCGCGTCCGCGAAACCGTGGGATGGGTGCTGAATGAGATGAAGGTGCCGGGCGGGGGCTTCGGCGCGACGCTGGACGCGGATAGCGAGGGGGAGGAGGGTCGTTTCTACGTCTGGCGCAAGGCGGACATCGACCGCCTGCTGGGCGACGATGCCGAGCTGTTTTGCGCCCACTATGACGTCACCGAGCTGGGCAACTGGGAAGGCCACACCATCCTGAACCGGCGCACACCCCTGGCGCCGGGCAGCGCGGAGGAAAACCGCCTGGCCCATGCCCGCGCCCGCCTGCTGAAGGCGCGGGCGCTGCGCATCCGCCCAGGCTGGGACGACAAGATGCTGGCCGATTGGAACGGCCTGATGATCGCCGCCCTGGCCCGCGCCGGCTTCGTCTTCGAGCAGCCCCGCTGGATCGAGGCCGCCATCGACGCCTATGGCCATGTTGTAACAAGCCTGCATCACACTGGCGGTGCCGAGGATGGCACGGGCGGCCTGGACCGCCTGTACCACAGCGGTCGCGGCGGCCGACCCCGCCATGCCGGTCTGCTGGAAGATTACGCCAACATGGGAAAGGCGGCGCTGACCTTGCATGAGATCACCGGCGACACAGCCTTCCTGGACCAGGCGGTGCGCTGGACCGAGACGCTGGACCGGCATTTCTGGGATGAGGGCGACGGCGGCTATTTCACCACGGCGGACGATGTGGGCGACCTGCTGGTGCGGCCCCGCCATGCCCATGACAACGCCGTGCCGGCCGGCAACGGCACCCAGCTGGGCAACCTGACGCGCCTGTGGCTGCTGACCGGGCAGGACCGCTACCGCGCCCGGGCCGACGCGCTGATGTCCGCTTTCAGCGGCGAACTGGAGCGCAACTTCTTCCCCCTGTCGACCTTCCTCAACATGGCGGAACTGCTGCTGGGCGGGGTGCATGTGGTGCTGGTGGGCGAGGGCGACGATTTGGAGCCCTTCAACGCCATATTGCGTACTCAATCCCGGCCCACGCTGGTGGTCAGCCGCCTGGCGCCGGGACAAAATTTGCCGGAACCTCACCCGGCGGCGGGCAAGACCATGGTTAATGGCCGGGCGACCGCCTATGTCTGTCAGGACATGCGGTGTTCTTTGCCGGTGACCGAACCGGACGCCTTGGCCGACCTGCTGGCCGCGGCCCTGCCGGCCGGTGACCCCGTTTTGTGATGGGCGTCCGGGTGACAGACCACCAGACGACGGTTATTATAAAACGATGCGTGTTTTAACCATAAGTGTTTAACAACCAAATCAAAGGGGTAGTGCCATGACCACAGTGACGATCGAAGCCACCGATGGCGGCAGTTTCGGCGGGTACCTGGCGATCCCGAGCAGCGGCGCGGGGCCCGGCCTGGTGCTCATCCAGGAGATCTTCGGCGTCAACGCCAACATGCGCGCGCTCTGCGACCATTACGCCGCCCTGGGCTACACCGCCCTGTGTCCCGACCTCTTCTGGCGGCAGGAACCGGGCGTGCAGTTGACCGACAAGACCGAGGCCGAATGGCAGCGGGCCTTCCAGCTGTACAATGGCTTCAGCGAGGCCAGCGGCGTTGAGGACCTGATCGCCACCGTCAACTTCCTGCGCGAGCATGAGGCCACCGGCCGCAAGGTGGGCACGCTGGGCTATTGCCTGGGCGGCAAGCTGGCCTTCCTGATGGCCACCCGCTCGGACGCCGACGCCAACGTCAGCTACTATGGCGTGGGCCTGGACAATGCCGTCGGTGAGATCAGCGCCATCACCAAGCCGCTGCTGCTGCACACCGCCGGCAAGGACAAATTCTCCTCCGACGAGGTGCGGGAGAAGGTGAGCGCGGCCATCACCGGCAACCACCTGATCACCCAGCATGTGTATGCCGAGCAGGACCACGCCTTCGCCCGCGTGGGTGGCCAGCATTACGATGCCGCCGCCGCCGACCTCGCCAACCAGCGCACGGCCGCCTTCCTGAAAGAGACGCTGTCTTAAGCTTCTCCCTCAAGGTCGGGCGCCACCCGCCCGACCCGTTCCCCTCATCGCCCAAGAGCTTCAGGAGCCTGACATGGTCCACGCCATCCGTATCCACCAGACCGGCGGCCCGGAGGTGATGAAGTGGGAAGAGGTGTCGGTGGGTGAGCCCGGCCCCGGCCAGGTCCGCCTGCGCCAGACGGCGGTGGGCCTGAACTACATCGACGTCTATGTCCGCACCGGCCTCTACAAGAACCCGTTGCCGCTGATCCCCGGCATGGAGGCCGCGGGCGTAGTGGAGGCGGTGGGGCCGGATGTTCAAGACATCAAGGTCGGCGACCGCGTCGGCTATTGCACCGGCGGCACCGGCGGCTATGCCGAGGCGCGGCTGTATCCAGCCGACCGCCTGATCCACCTGCCGGACGGCATCGATGATCAGACCGGCGCCGCCATGCTGCTGCAGGGCCTGACCGCCCACTATCTGCTTCACCGGACCTTCCCGGTGAAGCCAGGCCAGACCATCCTGTTCCATGCCGCCGCCGGCGGCGTGGGGCTGATCGCCTGCCAGTGGGCCAAGGCCATGGGCGCCACCGTCATCGGCACGGTGGGGTCGGACGAGAAGGCGGAACTGGCCCGGGCCAACGGCTGCGACCACACCATCGTCTATACGCGCGAGAACTTCGTGGAGCGGGTGAAGCAGATCACCGATGGCCAGGGTGTGCCCGTCGTCTATGACAGCATCGGCAAGGACACCTTCTACCAGAGCCTGGATTGCCTCAGCCGCCTGGGCACCATGGTCAGCTTCGGCAACGCCTCGGGCCCCGTGGGTGCCGTCGACATCGGCATCCTGAACACCAAGGGCTCACTGTTCCTGACCCGGCCGTCGCTGGGCGGCTACGTCGCCACCACCAAGGAACTGCGCGACAGCGCCAATGACCTGTTCGCCGCCGTGCTGTCGAACAAGGTGAAGATCGACGTGCGCCAGACCTTCGCCCTGAAGGACGCCGCCCAGGCCCACATCGCCCTGGAATCCCGCCGCACCACCGGCTCCACCGTGCTGCTGCCGTAAAATCGCGGTATAGTACGGGTGGCCCTGAGGTCACCGGAGGCACCGACATGCCTGATTCCAGAAACCCTCTCTACGATCAGGATTTCTATGCCTGGGCGACCGAGCAGGCCGCCCTGCTGCGGGCGGGCAAACTGGCCGACGCCGATGTCGCCCACATCGCGGAGGAGATCGAGAGCATGGGCCGGACCGAAAAGCGCGAACTGATCAGCCGCCTGACGGTCCTGCTGCTCCATCTTCTGAAATGGCAATTCCAGCCCACCCATCGAGGCCCGTCCTGGCGCCTGTCCATCGCCAACGCGCGCGATGACCTGACGGATCATCTGGGCGACAATCCCAGCCTGAAATCACAACTGGATGTGTCCGTCGCCTCGGCCTACCGACGCGCCCGTCGCCAGGCGTCGATGGAGACCGGCCACCCCGAGAACCGCTTCCCCGAGATCTGCCCCTGGGCCTACAGCCAGTTCATGGCGGAAGATTTCTGGCCCCAGTCCGATGCCGACTGAGCTATGCGCCGGATGAGACCGCCGCCGGCTCCTCGCCCGCCAGCCACAGCGGCGACTTGATGGACTTGAGAAAGGCGGCGTGGGCTTCCAGCTCTTCCGCCGAGGCCGCGTGGGGGCGGGGGGCACGGTAGGCCCTGCTTTCCTCGACCACCGCCAGGCCGACCTCCGCCACCTTGACGGTGGCGCCCAGCACCAGGTCGGGCTGGCGGCCGCCCAGCAGTTCCAGGTAGACCTCGGCCAGAAGTTGGGCGTCGAGCAGGGCGCCGTGATAGGTGCGGCCGGAATTGTCCACGCCGAAGCGGCGGCACAGGGCATCCAGGCTGGCCGGCGCGCCGGGGAAACGCTTGCGCGCCATGACCACGGTATCGATCGACCGGGACATGGGCATGGTCTTCAGACCCAGCCGCGTGAACTCCGCGTTCAGGAAGGCCATGTCGAAGCTGGCGTTGTGGATGATCAACGGGCTGTCCTGGATGAAATCCAGAAAGTCGCCGACGACCGCCGCGAACACCGGCTTGTCCGCCAGGAAGGCGGACGACAGGCCGTGCACCGCCTCGGCCTCCGCCGGCATGTCACGCTCCGGGTTGAGGTAGGCGTGCCAGCTGTTGCCTGTCGCGACATGGTTCAGCAGTTCCACGCAGCCGATTTCCACCACGCGATCGCCGCTCAGCGCGTTGACGCCGGTGGTTTCGGTATCGAGAACGATTTCGCGCATGGAAACGGACTACCTGGCTCTGTGGATCACGGCGGGGCGGGACCGGGGCGGCCATATCCGGCCACGCTGCCCGGACAGCAGTGTGACGATGGCGGCCAGCCGCCGCAAGGTCAGCGCGCGGCCCAGGCCCGTGGGCACGACGAAATCCGCCCGGCGCCGCTTTTCGGCATCGGGCATCTGCCGGCGCAGGATGACCGCCAGCTTGGCCGGGGTCATGCCCGGCCGGGCCAGCACCCGGCTGCGCTGCAGGCTGAGCGGCGCGGAAACGACGGCCACCCGGTCGCAATGCGCCTGACCGCCGGTTTCGAACAATAGGGGCACGTCCAGCACCGCCACCCTGGCACCGGAGGCCGCGGCCCTGCGCAGGAAGCGCTCGCGGGCGCGGCCCACCAGGGGGTGGACGATGGCTTCCAGCCGCCTCAGCGCCGGGCTGTTGCCCATGACCGCCGCCGACAACAGCTGCCGGTCCACCGCCCCGTCCCGCACCACCCCGGGGAAGGCCCGGGCGATGGGGGCCACCGCCTCCCCGCCCTTGGCGTAAAGGCGATGCACGGTGGCGTCGCTGTCATGCACGGGGCAACCCAGGCGGCGCAGCATGGCGGCGGCCGTCGACTTGCCCATGCCGATAGACCCGGTGAGGCCCAGCACCATCATCGGGCGTCAGTCCCCGAACACGGCGCGGTACAGGGCATCGGTCACCACCGGCGCCCGGCCGAACCAGGCCTCGAAGCCCGGCCGGCCCTGGTGCAGCAGCATACCCCGACCATCGACCGTGACATTGCCCCGCGCCCGGGCCGCAACCAGCAGCGGCGTGTCGACGGGCGTGTAGACGATGTCGGTCACCACCGCGTCCAGCGGCAACGCCTCCAGATCAAGGTCCAGCGGCGACTGGCCCGCCATGCCCTGGGTGGTCGCGTTGGCCACCAGGCCGGCACCGGAAAGCGCGTCCCGCCGCTCCTCCCAGGCCATGGCCGTTATCGGGCACTGGATGCCGCCGCCCAGGTCGGCCACCAGCTCCCGCGCCCGGGCCAGGGTGCGGTTCACCAGGCGGATCTCCGGCACGCCGGCATCGGCCAGGGCCACGACCAGCGACCGGGCGGCACCGCCGGCACCGATGATGACGGCGGGTCCCGCCGTCGCCGCCCAATCCGGCGCGCCGGCCTTCAGGTTCCCGATGAAGCCGAAGCCGTCGGTGTTGCGGCCCTCCAAGGTGCCGTCCGCGTGCACGATGACGGTGTTGACGGCACCCATGCGCCGGGCCGTCTCATCCACCCAGTCCACGGTACGGAACGCGGCCTCCTTGTGGGGAACGGTGACGTTGCAGCCGACGAAGCCCAGGGCGGGCAGGGCGCGCAGGGCTTGCTCGATCCGGTCGGGCGGTACGGCCAGGGGCACGTAGGCGCCATCAATGCCGTATTCCGCCAGCCAATGCCCATGCAGGCGCGGGCTGCGGCTGTGCCCCACCGGCCAGCCCATGACGCCGGCCACTCTCGCCTTGCCACTTATCATGACGGAAAATCCGCTTCTCAGCTGGGCAACACGCCGCGAACCCGCAGGAAACCCAGCAGGGGCAGCAGCGGCAGGCCCAGGATGGTGAAATGGTCACCGGCCACGCGGGTGAACAGCTGGGCGCCCAGGGCCTCCAGCTGGTAACCGCCCACCGATGTCAGCACGGCGTCGCCGGTGGCATCCAGATAGCGCTCGATGAACGTGTCGCTCAGCGGACGCATGGTCAGCTTGGCCTGGTCGGTCTGGTGCCAGATGCGGCTGTTGTTGTGGAACAGCACGGCGGTGGTGACCAGGCGATGGGTGCGGCCCGACAGGGCGCGCAACTGCTCCGCGGCACCGGCGCGATCCTCCGGCTTGTCGAACCAGCGGCCCTCACACTCCAACATCTGGTCCGCGCCGATGACGTAGGCGCCCGGCACCTTGGCCGCCACCCGCGAGGCCTTCAGGTCGGCCAGCGCTTCGGCCGTCTCTTCCACCGTCAGGCCAGCGGCCTTGCAGGAGAGCTTGACCTCCTCCTCATCCACGCCGGGCCGGTGGGCCACGACTTCCAAGCCGGCCTGGCGCAGCAGGCTGACGCGCGTCAGGCTGCCCGACGCCAACACCACCGGCTGTGACGACAGGGCCGGCGGAAAATCTTCAGACGACATGAATATTCACATTCCCGAATGCGGCAGGCGGGGCGACAGGCGCGGCCCTTCGGCCGGCTCCCCCACCGGGTTGATGGGTTCCGCCCCCGCCGGCCGGCGGCGCGCCAGCAGCATGAGGATTTCAGCCGCCGTCTCCTCGATGGAGCGGCGGGTGACGTCGAGAACGGGCCAGCCCTTGCGGCTGTAGAGGCGCCGCGCCTCCGACAACTCGGACCGCACCTGTTCGGGATCGACGTAGCTGGTCTCCTCCCCCTGGTTCAACAGGCGCAACCGGTTGCGGCGGATTTGGATCAGGCGCTCCGGGTCCTTGGTCAGGCCCACCACCAGCGGACGGGACACCTGGTCCAGCTCGGGCGGCAGGGGACAGCCGGGAACGAAGGGGATGTTGGCCGCCTTGATGCCGCGATTGGCCAGATAGATGCAGGTCGGCGTCTTGGAGGTGCGCGACACGCCCACCAGGATGACGTCGGCCTGATGCAGTTCCCACGCCGTCTGGCCGTCATCATGGCCCAGGGCGAAGTCCATGGCGTCGATTCGGCTGAAATATTCAGCATCCAGGGCGTGCTGGCGGCCCGGCTGGCTCTGCGACTCCAGGCCCAGATATGCGGCCAGGGAGTTGATCAAATGGTCCAGCACCGGGACGCAGGGCGTGCCGATCTCGCGGCAGGTCTCCTGCAAACGGCGGCGCAGCCGCTCATTCACCAGGGTGAACATCACCAGGCCCGGGTTATCGCGGATACCGTCGATGACCATTTCCAGCTGCCGCTCGGTGCGGACCAGGTTCCAGAAATGTTCGACGGGCTCCACCTGGTCGAACTGCGAGACGCAGGCGCGGGCCACGGAGTTGATGGTCTCACCCGTGGCGTCGGACACCAGGTGCAGGTGGAATTCCTTGGTTTGAGGCGTCTGGGTCAAGGGCGTCGCTCCCGGCAACGGAAAAACAAACCTGTGGGCCTTATCTGGGGACAACCGGCGGACAATCCGGGAAAAACCCGGGTTCGCGGGATCCCATTTCCTTTTCATACAGGCTTGCCGGGATCCCATACGAGGAAAACCCGGATCTGGACAAAGGTCCGTCACCCCTTTGAACAACCGGTGGCGTCGTCGGTCGCCACCCACTTATCCCCAGGATCCCCAGACCCGCCAGAATCTATACCATTCCAGGGCTCTGCGCAGAAACCCCGCAACTTCATCCACATTCCAAAGACCCGGTCCGGGATCCCGCGAACGCTGTGGATGAAATTAGGACGAACGGGAATTACCGTTATCCACAGGACCAACAACCACCCCATTCCCTTTTAAAGTTAGGTCAAGGTAGATAAAGGGACCTGTGGGTAAACGCCCACCCGGCCCCAGTCGCGCCGGCGCCTTCATGGAGACCGCCTTGTCCCAGATCCCGACGGACCGCCTGTTGCTACGCGCCTTGAAGGGCGAGACCCTGTCCCGTCCGCCCTTCTGGCTGATGCGCCAGGCTGGCCGTTACCTGCCGGAATACCGGGAGGTCCGGGCCCAGGCCGGTGGGTTCCTCGACCTTTGCCTGAACCCGGATCTGGCGACCGAGGTGACGCTGCAACCCATCCGCCGTTACGGCATGGATGCGGCCATCCTGTTTTCCGACATCCTGATCCTGCCCCACGCCCTGGGTCAGAAAGTGTGGTTCGCGGAAGGTGAGGGGCCGAGACTGGATCCCATCCGCGACCAAGCCGGACTGGACCGGCTGGACGTCACCCACCTGGAACAGCGGGCGGAACCGGTCTATGAGGCTGTCCGGCGTATCCGGGCGGCCTTGCCGGATCCGGTGACGCTCATCGGTTTCGCGGGCAGCCCATGGACGGTGGCGACCTACATGGTCGAAGGGGCGGGGTCCAAGGAGTTTCTGCACGCCAAGGGCTGGGCCTACCGGGATCCGGCGGGCTTCCAGCGCCTGATCGACCTGCTGGTCGAAACCACGGTCACGCATCTGTCGGCCCAGATCCGGGCGGGGGCGGAGGTGGTGCAGCTGTTCGACAGCTGGGCGGGGGCGCTGGCGCCGACGGAATTCGCCCGCTGGTCCATCGCTCCTACCCGGGCCATCGTGCGGGCCTTGAAGGACAGGCATCCGGGGGTCCCTGTCATCGGCTTTCCGCGTGGGGCGGGGATCGGTATCCAGGCCTATGTGGAGCAGACGGGGGTGGACGCGGTCAGCCTCGACACCTCCGTGCCGCTGGACTGGGCGGCGTCCGCCCTGCAATCCCGCGTGCCGGTGCAGGGCAACCTGGATCCCCTGGCCCTGGTGGCGGGGGGGGACGCGTTGCGGCGGGCCGCCAGCGACATCCTGACCGGGCTGGGCAAGGGGCCCTTCATCTTCAACCTGGGTCACGGCATCGTGCAGCAGACGCCGCCGGAGCACGTGGCGGAGTTGTCGCGCTTGATCCGCGACTGGTCCTCCCCAAATCAGCGATGATCCGTTCTTGATGATCCGGGAGGCGGCCGGCTTCGTATCCCGCCCCTGATCCCCTCATAAACCCATTGACCGTCCGAGCCCGCATGAGCCTGCTGCCCCTTCCTGAGATCACGTCCGATTCCGCCGAAGGGCCCAAGGTCGCCAGGGCCCGGCGCGTCGCCGTCGTCCTGTTCAATCTGGGTGGACCCGACCGCCTGGAGGCGGTGCGGCCCTTCCTCTACAACCTGTTCCGCGATCCGGCCATCATCCGCCTGCCGGCGCCCTTGCGGCAGCTGGTGGCGCACCTGATATCCAGCCGCCGGGACAAGGTGGCCCAGGGCATCTACCAGACCCTGGGCGGTGGTTCCCCCTTGCTGCCCAACACGCTGGCCCAGGCCCAGGCCCTGGAGCAGCAGCTGTGGGACGCGGGCACAGTGCGGGTCTTCGTCTCCATGCGCTATTGGCATCCCTTCAGCGACGCCGTGGCCCACGACGTGAAGGACTGGGAGCCGGATGAGGTGGTGTTGCTGCCCCTCTATCCGCAATTCTCCACCACCACCACAGCCTCCAGCCTCAAGGACTGGCACCGGGCGGCCAAGGTGGCCGGCCTGACGGCGCCCAGCCGCGCCATCTGCTGCTATCCCGATGAGCCGGGCTTCATCGCCGCTGCCGCCGGGCTGATCCGCCAAGGGCTGGAAGAGGCCTCGCGCCATGGCAAGCCCCGCCTGCTGTTCTCCGCCCACGGCCTGCCGGAGAAGGTGGTGGCGGCTGGCGACCCCTACCAGGTCCAGTGCGAACGGACGGCCCAGGCCGTGGTCAAGGCCCTCCGCATCGCGGATCTGGATTGGGTCAGCTGTTATCAGAGCCGCGTCGGCCCGATGAAGTGGATCGGCCCTTCCACGGACGAGGAGATCCACCGGGCGGGTGCCGACAAGGTGCCGGTGGTGATCGTGCCCATCGCCTTCGTTTCCGAACATTCCGAAACGCTGGTGGAGATCGAGCACGAGTACCGTCATTTGGCGGGAGAGGTGGGTGTGCCCCACTTCGTGCGGGTGCCGACCGTGGGGGTGGAGCCGTCGTTCATCCAAGGGCTGGCCGGCCTGGTGCGCCAGGCGCTGACCCGTCCGACGGGCGGCGCCGTGCTGTGTGGCACCGGGCTTCGCATCTGTCCGGCCGGCAAAGCCGGTTGCCCCCAGGCGGCGTGACGGGCATAAGGGGGGCAACCTCCTAACGGAACAGGGCAGGGCGCATCCCCATGTATCTCTGGATCAAGGCGATCCATGTCATCGCCGTCATCTCGTGGATGGCCGGCCTGCTCTATCTGCCCCGGCTGTTCGTCTATCACTGCGCCGCACCGGTGGGGTCCGCCCAATCGGAGACGTTCAAGGTCATGGAACGGCGCCTGCTGCGCGCCATCATGAACCCGGCGATGATCCTGGCCTGGGCCTGTGGCATCGCCATGATCACCCTGGATCCAGGCTTGCTGAAAGGGGCTGGGTGGTTGCACGCCAAGCTGTCGCTGGTGGTGCTGATGACGGCCGCGCACATGGCCATGGCCCGCTGGCGGCGGGACTTCGCGGAGGATCGCAACACCAAGTCCACCCGCTTTTTCCGCATCGCCAACGAGGTGCCGACCCTGCTGATGATCCTGATCGTCATCCTGGTCATCGTCCGTCCCTTTTGACGGGTTCGGCCCCATGGGGCCTGAGGGGATCTTTCCGGCCAGTCCCGGAAAATCGCGCTTTAAGTCCACCGCATCGGGCCGGCTGGCCTTTTTGTTTTGACTTGGGCTTGTGACCTGTACTAAAGCTGGCGCAGGTCAAGGCCCGTAACGTCGGGATGATCCCGAGTCGCCCCCTCCTCTGGGTGCCTGACTTGTGAGGCATCCCCGCCCCCCTCCCCGGGATGGGCGCAGCGAGGCCAATCTCACCGAACTTCCCTTTTGTCCGGCGTCGCCGTCTTTTTCCCCCGGTAATGCCATCCTCCCACCCACACCCCTATTGCATGAGGCCGGGGCCGACGGCCAAGCCCGTCGTCTTCATTCCCGCGGTCTCCCCCACAGGACGAAGATGAATCTCCAAGAGTTAAAGGCTAAGTCGCCTGCCGAGCTGCTGGCGTTCGCGGAAGAGCTGCAGATTGAGAACGCGGGCACTCTGCGCAAGCAGGACATGATGTTCGCGATCCTGAAGCAGTTGGCCGAAAACGACGTGCCGATCTTCGGCGAGGGCGTGTTGGAGGTTCTACAGGACGGCTTCGGCTTCCTGCGCTCGCCGGAAAGCAACTATCTGCCGGGTCCGGACGACATTTATGTCAGCCCCAGCCAGGTGCGGCGCTTCGGCCTGCGTACCGGCGACACGGTGGAAGGGCAGATCCGCTCGCCCAAGGATGGCGAGCGCTACTTCGCCCTGCTGAAGGTCGGCTCCATCAACTTCGACCATCCGGACAAGGTGCGTCACCGCATCAACTTCGACAACCTGACCCCGCTCTATCCCGAAGAGCGGCTGAAGCTGGAAATCGAGGATCCGGTTCGCAACAAGAAGGACATGACCACCCGGGTCATCGACCTGGTGGCCCCGCTGGGCAAGGGTCAGCGCGCCTTGATCGTGGCGCCGCCCCGCACCGGCAAGACGGTGATGTTGCAGAACATCGCCCACTCCATCGCCATCAACCATCCCGAGGTCTACCTCATCGTCCTGCTGATCGATGAGCGTCCGGAAGAAGTGACCGACATGGCCCGCTCCGTCCGGGGCGAGGTCATCAGTTCCACCTTCGACGAGCCCGCCACCCGCCACGTCCAGGTGACGGAGATGGTGCTGGAAAAGGCCAAGCGTCTGGTCGAGCACAAGCGCGACGTCGTCATCCTGCTGGACAGCATCACCCGCCTGGCCCGTGCCTACAATACGGTGGTCCCGTCATCCGGCAAGGTGCTGACCGGCGGTGTGGATGCCAACGCCCTGCAGCGGCCCAAGCGCTTCTTCGGTGCCGCCCGCAACATCGAGGAAGGCGGCAGCCTGACCATCATCGCCACCGCGCTGATCGACACGGGCTCGCGCATGGACGAGGTGATCTTCGAAGAGTTCAAGGGCACCGGTAACTCGGAAATCATCCTGGACCGCAAGCTTTCAGACAAGCGTGTCTTCCCCGCCATCGATATCCAGAAGTCGGGCACCCGCAAGGAAGAGCTGCTGGTGGAAAAGGGCACCATGGCCAAGATGTGGATCCTACGCCGCATCTTGAACCCGATGGGCGCCACCGACGCGGTGGAATTCCTGATCGACAAGCTGAAGCAGAGCAAGCAGAATTCCGAATTCTTCGAGAGCATGAACCAGTAAGAAAAACTTCAACTTCCCGTTGTAGGGCGTCATTGCTGGCCGATGACGCCCTTTTTATTTCCAGTAAAAACAATGGTCTGATTATGAACAGCGCATTAACCAACAACACACGTTTTTTTGGGTTCTGTCAGCTTGACTGGAAACAGGCCGCCATCGATTACCCCTTGTGATAATTTTCTGCTTGCTTAACCCTTGCCAACGCTGAAAAAAGGTTCAAATAGCAGGGCTTATTGGTCTATCCTTTTGGATAGAGCAACCGCCGGGGGTCGCCTCACATGCGCTTATTGATTGCTGATGACCATGGTCTGGTGCGTGACGCGTTGTCTTCACACATTGAAAGACAGGCGCCAGGCGCGGTCGTCGCGGGCGTGGCCAGCGTGGATGAAGCTGTCGTGGCGTTGCGCCAGGACAAGGCCATCGACCTGCTGATCCTGGATCTGCGTATGCCGGGCATGAACGGCCTGGATGGGCTGCAACGCGTGCGGACGGAATTCCCCGCCCTGAAGGTGGCCTTGATGTCGGGCTTGGCCCGGCCGGATGAGATCCGCGGCGCCTTCACCCGCGGCGCGGTGGGCTTCCTGCCCAAGACATTGAGCGCCACCGAGCTGCTGTCCGCCATCCAGACCATGCTGCAGGGGGAGCGGTTCATCCCCACCGATCTCAACACCGCCGACACCGCTGATGGCGCCAGCTTTACCCGGCGGGAACGCGAGGTGCTGGACTACCTGCTGCAAGGCCGGTCCAACAAGGAAATCGCCCGCTCGCTGGAGTTGGAAGAGGTGACGGTGAAGCTGCACGTGCGCGGGATCTGTCGCAAGCTGGGCGCCAAGAACCGTACCCAGGCGGTGATGCGCGCGGTGGAGATGGGCATCGCCAGCTGATGGCCGCGTCCATGGACGGACGGGGCGACGCCGATGGGCGCATTGTTCCCGCCACCTTCTTACACGACCTCAACAACCTGCTGACGGCCATCCACGGCTATTCCACGCTGCTGGCGGCGGATCTGCCCGTTGGTGGGACGGAGCAGGAATTCGCGGCCCGCATCCTCGCCGCCGCGGAAGAGGCGCGCCAACTGGTGGCCAGGGTGCCGCGCCAGCGGACGCCGTCGGCCCTGCGCGTGCTGTTGGTTGGGCGCGCGCTTGCCCGCCTGGCGGGTGGGCTGGAAACACTGGGGCTGGAAGTGACGCTGGCCGGAACGGCACGGGAGGCGCAAGGCGCTTTGAAGGCCAGCACCGGCGACTGGGATGTGGTGGCCGGCACGGCGGAGGCGCTGGGCGCCCTTGATGGCTGCGGCCTGCCTCTGGCGCGGGTGCCCGCCGGTGCCGACGCCGTCACGGTCGATGCCCTGATCCGCGCCGCGCGCGCCTGATCCGGCCTGTCCGACCAAAGAAAACCGCCCGGGCCAAGGGCACCGGGCGGTCGTCTTTCAGCGATCCTGGAAAAGGACGCCAGGCTTACGCCTGGGCCATGTCCTCCGGCTTCTCGGCCGCCAGCACCTGGCGGCGGTAGAGATCGACGAAGTCCAGCGGCTGCAGCATCAGCGGCGGGAAGCCACCATCGCGCACCGCGTCCGACACGATGGACCGGGCGAAGGGGAACAGCAGGCGCGGCGCTTCGATCAGCAGGACGGCGCGGGTCTGGTCCAGCGGCATGGGCGGCATGGAGAAGATGCCGGCGTAGGACAGCTCGACGATGAAGGCGGTACGGCCGTCATGGCTGGCTTCGGCCCGGATGTTCAGCGCCACCTCGTGCACGTTCTCGGCCACGTTGCGGGCCTGCACGTCGACCTGCAGGTCCACCTTGGGCTGCTGGGCGTTCATCAGGCTGGCGGGGGCGTTCGGGTTTTCGAACGACAGGTCCCGGACGTACTGGGCATTGACCACCAGCGGCAGCATGCCGGCGCCGTCAGTGGCGGTGGCGCCGTTGGCGGCGCCGTTCAGGTTGGTCTCGTCGGACATAGGTCTGGGACTCCCGGTAAAAGCAAATCAGCTATTCCGCAGAAGCGGACTGACGCGCGCGGGACTAGCACGGAAGCGGCCGGTCGGCAACGGGGCAATATGGTGCCGCCTTGTTGCCGGCGTCCGCCTGGCCTCGCCACCGGCCGCATTGTCGCGATGACAAGGACGCCGTTGACGCTTGCGGCCCTGGGGGCCTAAAACCGGATCCCGTGGTGATTTGCTGACCGGCTTGCAGGCCACGTTAAACAAGCTGCTAAAAGGTCGGGCCGTACATTCGGTACACCGACCACCCTGCACGACCGTGCCGGTCGCGGTTGCCTTATGATCGGAGTGACGGCCATGGGCCAGACGCCTGACAATTCCAAATCCCCCGCCGCCCTGGCCCTGCGCCCGCGTACCCAACTGGTGCATGGCGGCACGCGCCGCAGCCAGTTCGAGGAAACCTCCGAAGCGCTGTTCCTGACCTCGGGCTTCATCTACGGCAGTGCGGAGGAGGCCGAGGCCGCCTTCGTCAACGACGGCTCGCGCTTCGTCTATTCCCGTTTCCGCAACCCCACCGTGGCCATGCTGGAGGAACGGCTGGCCGGGTATGAGGGCTATGCCCGCTGTATCGCCACGGCCAGCGGCATGGCCGCCGTCAACCTGGCGGTCATGGGCCTGCTGAAGGCCGGCGACCGCATCGTGGCGCCGCACGCCCTGTTCGGCTCCTGCCTCTATATCGTCAAGGATCTGGCGCCGCGCTACGGCATCCAGTGCACGCTGGTGGATGGCACCGACCTGGCGCAATGGGAACAGGCCCTGGCCACCCCGGCCACCGTCGTCTTCCTGGAAAGCCCCAGCAACCCGACCATGCAGGTGGTGGACGTGGCCGCCGTGGCGGATCTGGCGCACAGGGCCGGCGCCCGGGTGGTGGTCGACAACGTCTTCGCCACCCCGGTGCTGCAACGGCCAAAGGAAATGGGCGCCGACGTCGTCGTCTATTCCGCGACCAAGCATATCGATGGCCAGGGCCGCTGCCTGGGCGGTGCCGTGCTGTGCGATGACGAGGTGGCGGCCCTGCTGTCGCCCGTCCTGCGCCACACCGGCCCGTCGATAAGCCCCTTCAACGCCTGGGTGTTGCTGAAGGGTCTGGAGACCCTGGAACTGCGGGTGACCGCCCAGGCCGCGTCCGCCTTGGCGCTGGCCCAGTTCCTGGAAGCCCACCCGGCGGTGGAGAAGGTGCTGTACCCCGGCCTGCCCAGCCATCCCCAGCACGACCTCGCCATGCGCCAGATGAAGGCCGGCGGCACGCTGATCACCCTGGACGTCAAGGGCGGGAAGGAAGCGGCCTTCCGCCTGCTGAACGCCTTGAGGATCATCAAGATCTCCAACAATCTGGGTGATGCCAAAAGCCTGATCACCCACAACGCCACAACCACCCATCAGCGCCTGACCGATGAGGAAAAGGCCAAGGTGGGCATCAGCGCTGGCACCTTGCGGCTGTCCGTGGGGTTGGAGGACGCGGACGATCTGCGCGACGATCTCGCCGCGGGTCTGGCGGCCGCGGCTGGTTGATCCTTCCGGCCCGTCGCAAGACGCCACCGGGGGCCATGCGACCAAAGGCCAAGGTGTGCCCACAACTTACTTTGTGGACGGGGCGAAGCGTTTCCCATAATGTTGCGCTGCACAAACGCAGCGCAACATAAGGGAGCGCCCCCGTGCCCGATCGGCATTTCCCTTACCCCAAGGCCCAGCCCCCGGCCAAGCGACCGCGCCGGGGCCGCATCGGCATGGTCATCCCCGGCACGGCACCCGGGGCCTTGGAAACCATGCATCTGAAGCGCGCCCAGGTGGAACTGGACCGGGTGGCCAGCCGGGTGCATGAAACCGCCTTCGCCTCCGCCCACACCATCAACGCCCGTCTGGGTCTGCTGGCGCAGACCGGGGGCGATCCCGTGGCCCTGGGCACCAATCCCGAGTTCGAACGGATGGGCCGCGAGAAGGTCGAGGCCTTCGCGGACTCGGCCTTGGCCCTGGTGGGCGGCCTGCGGGCCTTTCAGGACGCGTGGTGGCGCTGGCGGGATCATCAGGTGGACGCGCTGGGTGAATTCGCCCGCGCCACCTGGTCCTCCTGGCATCCGGGGGATTGGGTGACGGCGGAACGCCGCCTGGTCACTTCCAGCCTGCGCGCCGCCACTGGCGCCTTCACCCGTTTCAGCCGCGCCACCGGTCGTCTGGGTGGTCTGGGTTTGGCGCCCATCCACCGCGCCGCGTCGGCCAACGCCCGGCGGCTGTCGCTGGTGCCCCGGCTGCTGCACCAGCGGGGGGATGCCGGCGGTTGACGCGGCGATCACGACCGGCGCCTCCGGGACAGGGCGCCGGGGATGGCATTGAGGCGTTGTAAAAAAAACAAAATCAGCCTGAAGCCTGGGAAACGGAAACAAGGACGTCTGGGAGGCGGCCATGGGACATATGGGCAAGGATGGAACCGCCGGGAAATCGGGGCCTGGTGACACCGCACTGGTCGCCGAGAAGGCGGCCGGACAGCAAAAAGAGTCGGGGGGCAAACGGCTAGGCAAGGCGTCAGCCCGCGCATGGGGTGATGCGTGGGAAAAAGTTTGTGCCATACTCCCCGTCCGTCCCGGGACCCGCGCTGTTGGCGCCCCGACCCTGGACGTTGTTCGCCCGGCGGGTGCACCCACCGCGGCTTTGCCAGAGATCCGCCGCGCCATGTCCGCCATGACCAAGCTCAAGTCCGCCGTGCCCGCTTTGGATGAGGACGTCGCCCCGACCGACGCCCTGCCCACGGCCGAGGTGCTGACCACCCGTCTGGCCAACCTGGCGGACGGGGACCTGCGGCCTGACGCGCTGCGCGCCAGCATCCTGGCCCTGATGCGCGAGACCCTGGACCAGGGCCGCGCCCTTATCCGCCGGCGACTGGAAAGCGGCGGCCGGGGTGAGGTCTGTCTGTGTGAGGCCACGGCGCTGACCGACGCCATCGTCGTGTCCCTGGCCGATTTCGCCCTGCACCGGGTGTTTCCCACCGCCGGCCCCACGCGGGGCGAGCATTTCGCCGTGGTCGCCACTGGCGGCTATGGCCGTAAGGAGATGGCGCCTTTCTCCGACGTCGATCTTCTGTTCCTGCTGCCCTACAAGCGCACGCCCCGTATCGAACAGGTGGTGGAATACGTCCTCTACCTGCTGTGGGACATGGGATTGAAGGTCGGCCATGCCGTCCGCTCGGCGGACGACTGCGTGCGCCAGGCCTTGGCCGATATCACCATTCGCACCAGCCTGTTGGAAGCCCGCTTCCTCTATGGCGACGAGAAGCTGTTCGCGGAGTTCCGCAAGCGCTTCGCCAAGGAGGTGGTGGCCAACACCGCCCCGGCCTTCATCGAGGCCAAGCTGGCCGAGCGCGACAGCCGCCACCTGAAGTTCTGCGACAGCCGCTATGTGCTGGAGCCCAACGTGAAGGAGGGCAAGGGCGGCCTGCGCGATCTCCAGACCCTGTTTTGGATCGCGAAGTACGTCTACAAGGTCGACAAGGTGAAGGATCTGGTCGCCAACGGCGTGCTGTTGGCGGAGGAGGCGCAGCGCTTCGCCAAGGCGCAGAACTTCCTATGGACCTGCCGTTGCCACCTGCACTACCTGACGGGTCGGGGGGAGGACCGCCTGACCTTCGACGTCCAGGGCGAGATGGCCCGGCGGCTGGGGTACACCGACCATGTCGGCACCAGCGACGTCGAACGGTTCATGAAGCATTATTTCCTGATGGCCAAGGATGTGGGCGACCTGACCCGTATCCTCTGCGCCACCCTGGAACAGGAAAGCCAGCGGCCACCCCGCTTCGCCTTCCTGCGGCGACTGAAGCCCAGCGAGTTGGAAGGCTTCGTCCTCGACAATGGCCGCCTCAGCATCCGCGACGAACGTCATTTCCGCGACAATCCGGTGGACATGGTGCGGCTGTTCCGTGTGGCGCAGTGGCACAACCTGGACATCCATCCCCATGCCCTGCGCGCGCTGGCGCGGTCCTTGTCCTCCCTGGGTCCCAAGGTCCGTAATGACCCGGAGGCCAACCGCCTGTTCCTGGAAATCCTGGGCTCACGCAAGGATCCCGAGGTCACGCTGCGCCGCATGAATGAGGCGGGCGTTCTGGGCCGTTTCCTGCCGGATTTCGGCCGGGTCGTGGCCCAGATGCAATACGACATGTACCATATGTTCACGGTGGACGAGCATACGCTGTTCGCCATGGGCATCCTGCACGACATCGAGAAGGGCACCCTGAAGGACGAGGTGCCGCTGGCCTGCGAGGTCATCCACACCATCAGCTCCAAACGCGCCCTGTCGGTGGCCCTGCTGCTGCATGATGTGGCCAAGGGGCGGGGTGGCGACCATTCCATCCTCGGCGCCAAGGTGGCGGAAAAGCTCTGCCCGCGCCTGGGCATGACGGAGGAGGAGACGGAGACGGTGGCCTGGCTGGTGCGCCAGCACCTGACCATGTCCATCGTCGCCTTCAAGCGCGACCTGGATGACGAAAAGACGATCCGCGACTTCATCGACATCGTGAAATCGCCGGAACGGCTGAAGCTGCTGCTGGTGCTGACCGTGGCCGACATCCGCGCCGTGGGTCCCGGCCGCTGGAACAACTGGAAGGCCACCCTGCTGCGCCAGCTGTACTGGCGGTCCGAGGAAATGATGTCCGGCGGCGTCGTCGGCGCCGATGGGCGGGAACGGCGCATCGCCAACGCCCAGGCGGCTTTGCGTGGCCAACTGACGGACTGGGCCCCGGCCGACGTCGATCACCAACTGGCGCTGGGCTATCCCAACTACTGGCTGGCCTTCGACCCGCCGACCCTGGCTCAACACGCCCGGTTGATCCACGAGGCGGAGGCGCGGCAGGCGCCGCTGACCATTGAGACCCGCTATGACCCCGGCCGGTCGGTGACCGAGGTGACGATCTACACCGCCGACCATGCCGGCCTGTTCTCCCGCCTGGCGGGGGCCATGGCGCTGGCCGGTGGCGACATCGTCGACGCCCGCATCACCACCATGACCAATGGCATGGCGCTGGACGTCTTCTCCCTGCAGGGCGCCGGCCCCCACGGCAGCCGCTTCGACGCGGGTGACAAGCTGGCCCGGCTCCGGGCCTCGGTGGAAAAGGCGTTGGCCGGGGATATCAAGCTGGCGCCGGAACTGGCCAAGCGGTCCTCCGGCCTGCCGTCGCGCACCCGGGTGTTCCGCGTGCCGCCGCGCGTGCTGGTCGATAACAAGGCCAGCGCCGGCTACACGGTGATTGAGGTCAACGGCCGTGACCGGCCGGGTTTGCTGTATGACCTGACGCGGGCGCTGACGGCGCTGAACCTGCAAATCGCCTCGGCCAAGATCTCGACCTACGGCAACGCCGCGGTCGACGTCTTCTATGTGAAGGACATCTTCGGCCTGAAGGTGGCGCACGAGGCCAAGCTGACCCAGATCCGCACGGAATTGCTGGCCGTGTTGGATGAGCCGGACCCGGTGGTGGAACAGACCAAGGCCAAGCCCGTGCGGCGGCGGTCCACGGCGGCGGCGGCCGAGTGAGGGCCGGACCCGCCTGTCCGGCACGATCGGCATGGTGACAAAGGGACGCCCCGAGCATCGGGGCTGGCACCGTCCGGCGTTTTCCTATAATGCCCGGGAACCATGAGCTTCGCCCGCGCTACCGCCACCGTCGGCGGCCTCACCCTCATTTCCCGGGTCGGTGGTTTCTTCCGTGACCTGTTGACCGCCTGGGTCCTGGGTGCCGGCGTGTCCGCTGACATCTTCATCGTCGCCCAGCGGCTGCCCAACTATTTCCGCTCCATGTTCGCGGAGGGGGCCTTCACCGTCTCCTTCGTGCCCATGTACTCGGCCGATCTCAAGGCCCGGGGGCGGGGGCCGGCGGACCAGTTCGCCGATCAGGCGCTGTCCTTCATGGTCATGGTGCTGCTGCCCGTCACCGCCCTGGTGATGATGGCCATGCCCTGGGTAATGCTGGGCCTCGCCAGCGGCTATGCCGACCAGCCAGACCATTTCACCCGCCTGGTGGATCTGGGCCGCATCACCTTCCCCTATCTGATCTTCATCTCCATCACCGCCTTGCAGACCGGTGTGCTGAACGCCCTGGGCCGCTTCGCGCCCGGGGCGGCCGCCCCCATCGCCTTCAACATCTGCATGATCGCGGCCTTGGGTCTTACTGTCTGGCTGCATCTGGAGGCTAATCTGGGCCAGGCCTGGGGCCTGACCATCTCCGGCATGGTCCAGATGATCTGGCTGGCGGTTTCTTGCCACCGGGCGGGGGTCAGCCTGCGCATCACCTGGCCGCGCCTGACGCCGGACTTGCGCCGCCTGTTCCGCCAGATGGTGCCGGGCGCCATCAGCGCCAGCGTCATCCAGATCAACCTGATCATCGGCACCCACGTCGCCTCGTTGCTGCCTTCGGGGTCGATCTCCTACCTTTATTATGCCGACCGGCTGAACCAGCTGCCGCTGGGCGTCATCGGCATCGCCATCGGCACGGCCCTGCTCCCCACCCTGTCCCGCCATGTGCAGGCTGGGGAGCGCGACGCCATCGACCACCATGTCAGCCGCGGCATCGAGTTCGGCCTGCTGCTGGCCCTGCCGGCGGCCTTCGCCCTGGGCGTGGTGCCGGAGCCCATCTACAAGGCCCTGTTCCATGGCGGCCGCTTCGGCCTGGCCGAGGCGCATCAGACGGCGCTGGCGCTGGCCATGTATGCCCCGGGCATCCCGGCCTATGTGGCGTCCAAGGTGCTGACCGCCATCTATTTCGCCCACCAGGACACCCGCACCCCCATGCGCATCGCCATCGCCACCCTGGCGGTGAACATGGGTCTGGCGACCGGCCTGGCGCTGTTCACGCCGCTGGCCCATCTGGGCATCGCGCTGGCCAGCACCATCACCGCCTGGGGCAACATCACCCTGCTGTCCCTGTCCCTGGTCCGGCGGAGCTGGTTGCGCCTGGACCGCCAGCTGCTGACCCGCGCGCCGCGCATCCTGGCGGCCAGCCTGGTGATGGTGGCCTGCCTGGCGCCCCTGGCCCAGGTGCTGGATCCCTATTTCGTGGACCGGGTCTGGGTGCGGGTGCCGGCCCTGGCGGCACTGGTGATGGCGGGCCTGACGGCCTATGGGGTGGCGGTGGTGGCGCTGCGCGGCGTGGTGATCTCGGATTTCGCGGCGCGCTTGCGCCGTCGGCGCAAATAAGGGTCGCCCGGACGGTGGTCCGGGCCGGCTTGACCGGGGTAGGGGTGGGGCCCTACCTTCCCATCCCGGTTTTATCTTCCCTGCAAGGTCACCCCCATGAACCGCATCTTTTCCGGCATGCAGCCGACCCGCCTGCTTCACCTCGGCAATTACCTGGGCGCGCTGCGGAACTGGGTGGATCTGCAGGACCAGTATGAATGCATCTTCTGCGTCGTCGATCTGCACGCCCTGACCCTGCCGCAGGACGCGCCGACGCTGACGAAGAACATTCGGGCCGTGGCGGCCGCCTACATCGCCGCCGGCATCGATCCCGATCGTAACCTGATCTACAACCAGTCGGCCGTGTCGGGGCATGCGGAACTGGCCTGGATCTTCTCCTGCCACACCCCCATGGGTTGGCTGAACCGCATGACCCAGTTCAAGGAGAAGGCGGGCAAGCAGCGCGACATGGCGGCGCTGGGCCTGTACGCCTATCCCGTGCTGATGGCCGCCGACATCCTGCTGTACAAGGCCACGCACGTGCCGGTGGGCGAGGACCAGAAGCAGCATCTGGAACTGGCCCGTGACATCGCCGGCGCCTTCAACCGCTTCTACGACAAGGATGTCTTCCCCCTGCCGGAACCGCAGATCCTGGGTGAGGCCACCCGGGTGATGAGTCTGCGCGACGGCACCAAGAAGATGAGCAAGTCGGACGAATCCGATTACAGCCGCATCAACCTGACGGACGACGCCGACACCATCGCGCTCAAGATCCGCAAGGCCAAGACCGACCCGGAACCGCTGCCGGCCACCACCGAGGAACTGGCCAAGCGGCCAGAGGCCGACAATCTGATCACCATCTACGCGGCGCTGGAGAACATCGCCAAGCAGGACGCCCTGTCCCGTCATGCCGGCGCCACCTTCTCCGCCTTCAAGGCCGACCTGTGCGATCTGGCGGTGGCCAAGCTGTCGCCCATCACCGACAAGATGAACCAGCTGCTGGCCGATCCGGCGGAACTGGACCGGATCCTGCGCAAGGGTGCCGACAAGGCCAATGAGATCGCGGCCCGGACCATGGCGGAGGTCAAGGACATCGTGGGATTGCTGCGCCCGTAAGCGTCCCAGTGGCGGCGGCATGGGATTGACCCCGTGCCGCTGTTGCCCTGCTGACACAGCGGGGTGTGGCCTGGAATTTCGGCGGTGACGCCCATGGCCGGCATCCGGCCACTCAGGTAGAGTTGACCCTGTGGCCGGCACGCCTTAAGGGTCCCATGCAAATCTATCTGCCGATCGCCGAGATGTCGGTCAACGTCTTCTGGGTTCTGGGCCTGGGAACCATGGTCGGCTTCCTGTCCGGCCTGTTCGGCGTGGGCGGCGGTTTCCTCATGACGCCGTTGCTGATCTTCATCGGCGTGCCGCCGGCGGTGGCCGTGGGCACCCAGGCCAACCAGCTGGTGGGTGCCGGCGTCTCCGGCGTCATGTACCATTGGCGCAAGCGCAACGTCGACGTGAAGCTGGGCCTGGTGATGCAGGCCGGTGGCATCGTCGGCACCGTGCTGGGCGTGATGCTGTTCGGCATGCTGCAGCGTCTGGGCCATATCGACCTGGTCATCTCCCTGTCCTATGTCATCTTCCTGGGCGGCATCAGCGGCCTGATGCTGATGGAAAGCGTGCGGGCCGTGTTTCGCGGCCGGCGCAAGGGGGGCGCCAGCCGGGGCAAGCTGCACCACCACACCTGGCTGCATGGCTTGCCGTTCAAGATGCGCTTCCCCCGCTCACGCCTGTACATCAGCGTGCTGCTGCCGGTGGGCATCGGCTTCGTCGGCGGGGTGCTGGTGGCCATAATGGGCATCGGCGGCGGCTTCCTGCTGGTGCCGGCCATGATCTACATCCTGGGCATGCCCACCACGCTGGTGGCCGGCACCTCGCTGTTGCAGATCATCCTGACCACGGGCGTGGCCGCCGTGTTGCAGGCCGCCACCAACCACACGGTGGACATCCTTCTGGCGATGATGCTGCTGGTGGGCGGCGTCATCGGCGCCCAGCTCGGTTCACGCGCCAGCGGCTATCTCAAGGGCGAACAGGCCCGGGCGCTGCTGGCCCTGACCGTGCTGGGCGTGGCGGTGAAGCTGGCGGTGGATTTGGTGCTGACGCCCGATGACCTCTATTCCATCACCAGCACGGGGCCCAGGCCATGAGGCGCTGGTCGGGGGTGATGGCGGTGCTGGCACTGCTGGCGGTCTCAACGCCGGTCCGGGCACAGACGTTGGTGGCGGACCTCTCCAGCCACTTGATCGCCATCACCACCGGTTTCACCGGCACCGACGTGGTGCTGTTCGGCGCCATCGACCAGCCGGGCGACGTCGCCGTGGTGATCGAGGGGCCGGAAACGGCGCAAACCGTGCGGCGCAAGGACCGCGTGGCCGGCATCTGGATCAACAATGAAACCCTGAAATTCACACATGTCCCAGGGTTCTATGGCGTCGCCAGCAATAAGCCGCTGGACGCGCTGCTGCCGTCGGCGGTTGCCCAACGCCACGAAATCGGGCTTGATCATCTGCGCATGCTGCCCCGCGCCGACGCGGATGCGGCCACGGTGGCGGAATTTCGCGCGGCCCTCATCCGCAACAAACAGCGCGAGGGGCTGTACGGCACGGAAGTGGGGGAGGTGGTGTTCCTGGGCCAGCGCCTGTTCCGGACCTCGATCAGCTTTCCGGCGAACGTGCCGATCGGGCTCTACACCGTCAGCGTCTTCCTCATCCGCGACCAGGATGTGGTGGGGGCGCAGACGACGCCGTTGGCCGTCAGCAAGATCGGGTTCTCCGCCGATATTTTCGATTTCGCCCAGCATGACGGGTTGATTTACGGCCTGCTGGGTGTGCTGCTGGCGGTGGGGGCCGGGTGGCTGGCCGGCACCGTGTTCCGCAAGGGCTGACATTCGGGTCGGCCGCCATCCGTCCGTTCCACGTCCCGGCAGAGAGGGGGGCCGCGTCCCATGTCCATTGATGATCCGACCCCCATCCCGTCCCCAATGGCGGGCGTCGCGCCAGGCCCCGACCTGACCCCGGCCGGCCCGCAGCGCATCTTCCTCGTGGTGGTGGATGAGACGGAGGAGATGACGGTCGCCCTGCATTATGCCGCGCGCCGCGCCCGCAGCACCGGCGGGCGGGTGGCGCTGTTGCATTGCATCGAGCCGGGCGACTTCCAGCACTGGGCGGCGGTGGAGGACCTGATGCGCCAGGAGCGGCGGGAGGAGGCGGAGCAACTGTTGCAGCGCCTGGCCCGCGACGTGGTCGACATCTGCGGTTCTCCCCCGGCGATCTACCTGCGCGAGGGCGACACCCGCGACGAGTTGCTGGCCCTGATCGCCGAGGAACCGTCGATCTCCATCCTGGTGCTGGCGGCCGGCACCGACACCGCCGGCCCCGGCCCCCTCATCACCCATATCGTGGGCAAGATGTCAGGCACCCTGCGCATCCCCATCACCATCGTCCCCGGCTCGCTGAACGATCTGCAATTGGATGCGATCACCTGATCGCAGGGGCCGCCGCCAAGCCCATTTCAAAAGTCCGCCCCCGACGCTTTAAAAGCGGGTGGCGGGTCGTTTCGTTTTTGAAAACATCGGTTTTTAAAAGACGTTCACCACCCGCAATCGTGGCGGCGATATCAGGGGGTCAGGAGCACTAATTCCGCCGGATTCCGGGGTGTTTGGCCGCTTGTTCCGTGGCCGTGCCAGTTACGCCGCGGGGTCGCGCAGACCGGGTCTGTCGCTTGCCGCCTTGATATTGGCGGACAGTCGCCCCATTTTGGCTAAAATGCTGGTGCAGATACGGCACGCCGCCGTATTTCCGATCTGCATTTCGTATTGTCTTTCAAGGTTTTCCAAATGTTCATCCAAACCGAAGACACCCCCAATCCGGCCACCTTGAAGTTCATTCCGGGTCGGGAGGTGTTGGCGCGGGGAACGGCTGACTTTGCCGATAAGACGGCCGCCGACCGCTCGCCCCTGGCGCAGGCGCTGTTCGACGTCGATGGCGTGGAACGGGTCTTCCTGGGCGGCGATTTCGTCACCGTGACCAAGGGTGGCGCCCAGGATTGGTTCACGCTGAAGCCCCAGATCCTGGGCCGCATCATGGAGCATTTCGCGGCGGAGCGGCCGGTGCTGCTGGATGACGCGGAAGACGGCCATGCCGTTGGTGAAGAAGAAGATTCCGAGATCGTCGCCCAGATCAAGGAATTGCTGGACACACGCGTGCGTCCGGCGGTGGCCCAGGATGGCGGGGACATCACTTTCCACGGTTTTGACAAGGGTGTGGTGTACCTGCACATGAAGGGATCCTGCGCGGGATGCCCCAGTTCGACGGCCACATTGAAGGCCGGTATCGAAAACATGCTGCGTTACTACATTCCCGAGGTTGTCGAAGTTCGCGCAGCCCGCTAGTATGCCCCCGCCCACCCCCCGTGAAAGACGGGGAACAAGGATGTTTGGTGGGCGGCACCCGATGGGGAATGGGGACCGACAGACACAGGTCCCCCCGACGGTGTAAGTGTGAACCGTGCAGCCATGCCGGCCTGGAGAATGGCCCACATAGTGGCGGGCCCATTGGGCGTGGCTGAACGGATTATCCCGGATTTGATTTCCGGTGGCAAAAACGTCCCATGGACGCGTACCCCGATCGCCCTATGTCCCTGCCCAGGGGACGCGATCGAATGGGGCGGGCGTCCGGACGTTCCTCAGTAACTGTTCGGAGCATTCATTAATGGCGAAAGTCGACACTGCGGGGATCCCCGCGCAGCGCTGGCTGGCTATTGGTACCGTGCTCGTGATGGTCTTCGCGGTCTTCCCGCTAACCCTCTCTGAGCTGGCTTCCGGAAGCGGTCCGCTTCTGGCGCCTACCTCCTTTATCATTCCGGTGAAGCGTCCGGCCCCCGAGGTCGTGGCCCAGGTGCAACAGCCTGTTGCGGTAACGCCCAAGCTGGACGCTCAGAAGCTGTTGGCCCTGTTCAAGGAAAAGAATTTCACGCTGGACGAGGTGCGCACTGGCGAGCGTTCCGTGCCCCGCATCGTCCTGGCGGGCCTGCCCCGTGACCTGGGCAAAATGGACAGCGTCGACGACCGCAAGCAGATTTTCGTGAACACCATGCTGCCCCTGGTGCTGCTGGTGAATGAGGAGATCGAGCGTGATCGCGCCCGCCTGACGGCGTTGCGTGACAGCGTGAAGGGTGTTCCCGCCGCCGCCAAGGGTGCTGCCCCGGCACCGACGGCGGCGCCCGCCGACGTCTCCGCCAGCGCCAGCCCCCAGGGCGGCACGCTCACGGGTGGCAAGGTGGTGGACGCGACCCTGCATCTGAACGTGCAGCCGCCGGCCGGCAAGGCGGTCGACCCCCAGCAGGGGACCGGTGCCGCCACGGGCGCGTCCCTCATGGGCGCGTCCCTGTCGCCGGTGGACCAGGTGTGGGTGGCCCGGCTGGCCGCCCGCTATGGCATGGATCCCAGCCGCAAGATCGACCTGGACGCGCTGCTGCGCCGAGTGGACGTGGTGCCGGTGTCCATGGCGTTGGCCCAGGCGGCGGAGGAAAGCGGCTGGGGCACCTCGCGCTTCGCCCTGCACGGCAACGCCCTTTTCGGCCAGCTGACCTGGTCGGAGGAGGAGAAGGAGGGCATCACCCCCCGCAACCGCCGGGCGGGTGACACCTCGCGCTTCCGCAAGTTCGAGGACCTGCTGGAGTGCGTGCGCGTCTACATGCAGAACCTGAACACCCACGACGCCTACGGTCAATTCCGCGCCACCCGCGCCAGCTTGCGCAAGCAGGGCAAGCCACTGGACACTATGCTGCTGCTGACCACGCTGGACCGCTATTCCGAGCTGGGGCCGGTGTATGTGAAGTCGCTCCGCTCGCTGATCCGCACCAACAGCCTGCGGGACTTCGATCAGGCCGTGCTGCACAACGAGCCGGAACAGATCGTGGTTCAGGTCAAGCGCGCGAGCTGAAAGCCACTTTTCGCGCACGCACGCTTGACGGTTTCTTGATTTTCCCGGGGGCGCGACCCCGGCACACTTGCGGTGTCAACCGACCCCCGCCATGCTCGGGCGCGTTCCCCGGGAACCTGGACTCCAGCCCGGGACGGCACAGGCGAAAATCAGAAGCAGGAAACCGGACCCATGAGCGAACCCCTGACCGAGGCAGGCAAGGACCTGCTGTTCCGCAACGCCCGCTCCCAGAACGGCTGGATCGACAAGCCGGTGCCGGAAGCGCTGCTCCGCGATCTCTACGACCTGTTCAAGTTCGGCCCCACCAGCGCCAACTGCAGCCCCGCCCGCATCGTCTTCGTGACGTCGGCGGAGGGCAAGGAACGCCTGAAGCCTGCCCTGTCGGGCAACAACACGGAAAAGACGATGACGGCGCCGGTCACGGCCATCATCGGCCATGACCTGGCCTTCTATGACCAGTTGCCCCGTCTGTTCCCGCACGCCGATGCCAAATCCTGGTTCACCGGCAGCGAGGAACTCGCCCGCACCACGGCCTTCCGCAACGGCACGCTGCAGGGCGCCTACCTGATGTTGGCCGCCCGTTCCCTGGGCCTCGATTGTGGCCCCATGTCCGGCTTCGACAATGCCAAGGTGGACGCCGCTTTCTTCCCCGACAGCACGGTGAAGTCCAACTTCCTGTGCAACCTTGGCTACGGCGACCCGGCCAAAGTCTTCCCCCGCCTGCCGCGCCTGGCGTTCGAGGAAGCCTGCAGCATCGTGTGATGCCAACCAACAGCATTTGATCGTCACCGCTCAAATGCCCCTCAAACGCCGGGCGGCCACATCCGTGGCCTTGGCTTCCTCGCTCCGCCCTCCGGTGCTCGCTCCGGCGGACGCGGTCGCGTCCTGCAGCGGCATGGGTCAGAACCTCATGCCGCTGGTATAAGCCCGCCGTGGCCGGGTGTCGCGCCCGGCGGTTTGGGTCCCGGGGATTCAGGCCGTCAGGCGCGGCCCCAGCGCGCCATCGTCCACCAGCGGGTAAAGCGGGGCGTCTGGCAGCTGGTAGTGCCACCATTCCGACGCGTAATGCGTCCATCCCGCCACGGCCATGATGCCCAGCAGCAAGGCGCGATTGCGCTGCGCCGCCGCCGAAACGGTTTCATCGGCGTGATAGGCCTGTGGGCTCATGTCGTCGAACCCCGTTCCCATGTCCAGCGGCGTTCCATCGGCCCGCGCCAGTGTCAAATCCACCGCCACGCCCCGGGTGTGGTTGGAGCCGACGCGTGGATCGGCGATGAACACCGGATCGGGCAGGGCCCGCCACAGGGCCCATTGCGTCTGCGGCGGGCGATAGGCGTCGAAGACCCGCAGGCGCAGATCCAGCGCCCGGGCGCGCCCGATGGCGTGGGTCAGGCAGGTGGCGGCCGCCGGATGCAACAGGCATATCGGCCGGGCGTATAGGGGGCTTCCCGTCAGGTTGTCGGCCGTGGCATAGCGAAGGTCGAGGTCGACGTCGAACCCCGTCCGTGGGTCGATGGTCACGAACCTGTGGGCTTGTCCAAGGGGGCCGGTGGGCGCCATGGTCGCTCGCTGCTTCTTTTCTTCAGGGGAAATCACCGCATGACCCTGTCTAGCATGCCGCCCGCCGCGACGGGACGCCTCATCGCGCTGGGTATCGACACGGCCACCAGCGCCTGTGCCGTGGCCGTATGGGCGGTGGACATGGGCTCCGGCCAGTCGGCCCCGCTGGCCGCTGGGGCGGAGGCGCTGGCCCGGGGCCAGGCGGAGCGGCTGTTGCCGCTGGTGAATGAGGTGCTGGCCGAGGCGGGCCTGGATTACGCCGCCGTCGACCGCTACGGCGTCACCGTCGGGCCGGGGGCGTTCACCGGCCTGCGGGTGGGCCTGGCGGCGGCGCGGGGTCTGGCGCTGGCGGCCAATCGGCCGCTGATGGGTGTCACCGGCCTGGACGCCTTCGCCCATGCCGCCGTGCACGGCCTGGGCCGGGGGGAGGGGGCCGCGCCGCTGGGTCCCCCCGCCCCCCTGCTGGCCGCCCCCCTGTTGGTCGCTATCGACAGCCGGCGGGAGGACTTCTACCTCCAGGCTTTCGACGCCGCTGGGCTGCCCTTGACCCAGCCGGAAGCGGTACTGCCGGCGGACCTTCCCCGCTTCGTCGCCGCTCTGCCCGGTCCACCCCTGCTGTTGGGGGATGCCGTCGCCGCCGTCGCCGCTGTTCTGACGGCCGCCGGCTGTGACCATTCCGTGGTTCCGCTCAGCGCCGCCGGTCCCGCCCAGGCGGTGGCGCGCATGACGGCGCTGGCCACGCCCGCCGCCCTGGCGGCCCACCCGGCCCACCCGCTCTACATCCGTCCGCCGGATGTCACCGTCGCCCCCGGGGCGCCCCGGTGATGGACAGGCGCGTCCGGCTGGCCACGCCCTTTGAGGTCGAGGTTCTGGCGGCGGTGCATGCACAGTGCTTCGCCGATCCCGACGTGGCCGGTCCCGCCTGGTCGGCGCGGGCCATCGCCGATCTGATGGCTCTGCCGGGCGTGGCGGCGCTCATCGCGCTGGACGGGGACCCGTCTCCCGGCATGCCCCTGGGCATGGCTTTGATCCGCACCGTGGTGGATGAGGCGGAGATCCTGACCATAGGGGTTACGCCTGACGCCAGGGGCAGGGGCGTGGGGGCCGACCTGGTTCGCGCCTGCGCCCAGGCGGCGGCCGGCGCTGGCGCCCTGGCGCTATATTTGGAGGTGGCGGAAACCAATACGGCCGCCCGCCATCTTTACGCCGCCACCGGATTTGAACCTGTGGGACGCCGGGCGAATTACTACCATCTGGGCGGCCAGTCGGTGGCGGCGATGCTGCTGCGGAGCACACTGGACGTGCCCCAGGATACGACTGGGCGCCCTTGAGCGGATAGGCTCAGCCCCAGAAACAAAAAACGCGACAGTGTATTATTTTATTACACGTATACGGTGCACGCCTTCGGGTTGATCACGCCGCTCCGGCCCGCACATCACCACTGTATAGCCGTGTTCAGCCAAGGACCTGGGAACGTTCCGCAACGGCTCGCCACTGTTGAGGCGAATTTCCAGCGTTTCCCCTGACTTGAGCTTTTCCACCGCAAGCTTGGCTCTCACAAAGGTAATAGGGCAAACCTGGGTAGTTATATCCAAAAGACTGAGCGCGTCTGTATCGGTTATCAATCTGTCCTCACGCGATAACTTTGAACGTTATTGCCATGTCTAAGGTTTAGACTTATATAAGTTAGGTACTGAATCCTTGGAGTAAGGAAAATGACCGGTTCGTCCGCGGCGAGTGAGTTGTTGTCCCTGACCACGGAAATTGTTTCCGCCCACGTCTCCAATAATACAGTGCCCCCTGCCGACCTGACTGCGCTGATCGAACAGGTCTACAGGACCCTGACCAACATCGGGCAGGAACAGCCGGCCACGGTGGAAAAGCCGCAGCCCGCCGTTCCGATCAAACGGTCGGTCACCCCGGAATACATTGTGTGCCTTGAGGATGGAAAAAAGCTGAAAATGCTGAAGCGCCATCTGAAGACCGCTTACGACATGACGCCGGAGGAATACCGGGAGAAGTGGTCGTTGCCCACGGACTATCCCATGGTGGCCCCGAACTACGCCAAGCAGCGCTCCCGCCTGGCCAAGGAAATCGGCCTGGGCACCCGGGCGCGCGGCGACGCCTGACCGAGGCCACGCTTCCCCGCGCGGTACCGGCGCGGGGACGATCGGGAGCCCCTTGCGGGGAGTCATCGTCACAGGGGCGGCGGTCGATCCCGGGCCGCCGGCCCGCCTCGTCCGCGCCGCCCTCTCCCCGGGCGCGACATGCCTACCACAGCTTTGGCGACATCGGGGCGGACGTTTCCTCTCGGAAGCGTCGCGTGAATCTTTCATGACCCGGTGGGGGTGTCCCGCATGACTCGGTTGACCGCCCCGCGTCGCTTTGTGGTATGCCAGTGACGGAAGCGTGTTCCGGGGGGCCGCAAGCCTAGGCTTCGGACGGAAACGCAACATGTAAATCGCGACCGCCTCTGGCGCCGCTCAAGGACCGCGAACGAGAGCATGGCTGACATCACGATCGACGCTCTGACCTCTGGCGACCTGCGCATGGGTAGCTTGGAGGTCCGCCTCGCCGAGACCAACGCCGAGGTTGAGGCCGCCCAGGCCGTCCGCTTCCAAGTCTTCTATGAAGAGATGGAAGCGCACCCCACGCCGGAAATGGCGCGCCTGCGCCGCGATTTCGATGACTTCGATCCGCTGTGCGATCATCTGCTGGTCATCGACCATGCCCGGGGCGCCGGCGCCGCCGGGGTGGTCGGCACCTACCGCCTGATCCGCCGGTCCGCCGCGGCCCGCGCCGGCTCCTTCTACTCCAGCGACGAATACGACATCGCGCGCCTGGAAGAGTACCGGGGCGAAATCCTGGAGCTGGGGCGGTCCTGCGTTGACGCCGCCTATCGCAGCCGCCACGCCATGCAGCTGCTGTGGCGCGGCATCGCCGCCTATGTGGCGATGCACGACATCCACCTGCTGTTCGGCTGCGCCAGCCTGCCGGGGACGGACCCCAAGGCCTTGGCCCTGCCGCTGTCCTATCTGCACTACCACCACCTGGCCCCGCCGGCCCTGCGCCCGGTTGCCCTGCCGCACCGCTATGTCGACATGCGCCTGATGGCGGAACACGACGTGGACGCGCGCCGCGGTTTGGCCCTGGTGCCGCCGCTGATCAAGGGCTACCTGCGTCTCGGCGGTTTCGTCGGCGATGGCGCCGTGGTCGACCATCAGTTCAACACCACGGACGTTTCCATCGTGGTGAAGACCGACATGATCACCGACAAATACCTGCGCCATTATGAGCGGCGCGGGTCGGCCATGATCTGATCCTGTCCGCGTCACCTGTATCCGGAGGAGGGCATTCCATGGCGATCGGCTCCCCCCGTGCCGGTTCCCTGCGCCTGGCCCTCTACCTGGCGTGGACCTTCCTGTGCATTCCCGTGCAGGCGGCGCTGGTGTCGCTGAACCTGCCGGGGCAGGCGCGCTTCCCCCGCTTCTACCATCGGGTCTGCTGCCGGCTGATGCTGGCGCTGGACGTGGACGTGGTGGGTGAGCGCTCAGTGGGCCGGCCCACCCTGTTCGTGTCCAACCATTCATCCTACCTGGACATCCCGGTGTTGGGCTCGGTGCTCGACTGCTCCTTCGTCGCCAAGTCCGAAGTGGGGATGTGGCCCCTGTTCGGCCTGCTGGCCAAGCTGCAGCGCACGGTGTTCGTGAACCGCGCCAACCGGCGGGAGGCTGGCAAGCAGCGCGACGACATGGCTGGCCGCCTGGTCGCCGGCGACAGCCTGGTGCTGTTTCCCGAGGGCACCAGCAGCGACGGCAACCGTGTCCTGCCGTTCAAGACGGCGCTGTTCGCCGTGGCGAACACCCAGGTGAACGGCCATCCCGTGGCGGTCCAGCCGGTCAGCGTGGTCTGCACCCATCTGGACGGCCTGCCCCTGGGCCACGAGCTGCGGCCGCTGTACGCCTGGTACGGCGACATGGAACTGCCGCCCCACCTGTGGCAGATGATCGGCGCCGGGCGCCTGCGTATCCGGGTGGAGTTCCACCCCGTGGTGTCGCTTGAGGATTTCAGTTCCCGCAAGGCGCTGGCCGACCATTGCTTCCAGGTCGTGGCCGCCGGTGTCGATCGTGCCGTGTCCGGCCGGTGGTCGCGCCCGCTGCGCCCGGCCCGGCCGGTTGGCGGTCCGGCGGTCGGCGTGCTGCCGGGTGCCACGGCGGGGACGGCTTGATCCCGGCCAGGGCCGTGCCCCACGGCGGCGGCCAGGGGACGGGCCCGTCTTGACCATCCCCACCTTGACTAACACCCGTGGCCGCCTAATGTTACGGCCAGCGCGCCAGCCCAGGGCCGGCGCGCCTTTTGCGTTCGTGCGGTGCTTGCGGCCGGGGTCATCCGGGCCGCGACAAGGAGTTTGGTGTGGCGACCTCGCGTAAGAAGCTGTTCATCAAGACCTATGGCTGCCAGATGAACGTTTATGACAGCGGCCGCATGGCCGATGTGCTGGCGCCGCTGGGCTATGAACCGGCGGAGGAGGCGGAGGGGGCCGACATGGTCATCCTCAACACCTGCCATATCCGTGAGAAGGCGTCGGAAAAGGTCTATTCCGAACTGGGCCGCCTGCGCCTGCAGCAGCAGGACAAGGCGGTGCGGGGCGAGCGTATGATCATCGCCGTGGCCGGCTGCGTCGCCCAGGCCGAGGGGGCGGAGATCATGGCCCGCGCCCCCCATGTCGACATGGTGTTCGGGCCCCAGACCTATCACCAGCTGCCCGAGATGGTGACCCGCGCCGTGCGCGGCGCCGGCGGGGTCATCAACACCGATTTCCCGGTCGAGAGCAAATTCGACCTGCTGCCGGGCGAGGGCGCCACGCCGCAAGGGCCGTCGGCCTTCGTCTCGGTCCAGGAAGGCTGCGACAAGTTCTGCACCTTCTGCGTCGTGCCCTATACCCGGGGCGCCGAATATTCCCGCTCCGCCACCCAGATCCTGGAAGAGACGCGGCGCATGGTGGCCAACGGCACGGTGGAGATCACCCTGCTGGGCCAGAACGTCAACGCCTACCATGGTGAAGGCCCCGATGGCGGCACCTGGGGGCTGGGCCGGCTGATCCGCGCGCTGGCGGAGACCGACGGGCTCGCCCGCATCCGCTACACCACCTCCCACCCCCGCGACATGGACGACGATCTGATCCGGGCGCATGGCGAGGTGCCGCAGCTGATGCCCTTCGTCCATTTGCCGGTGCAGAGCGGGTCGGACCGCATCCTGGCGGCCATGAACCGCAAGCACACGGCCGACGACTACCGCCGCATCGTCGACAAGCTGCGCGCCGCCCGTCCGGGCCTGGCCCTCAGCAGCGACTTCATCGTCGGCTTCCCTGGTGAGACGGCGGAGGATTTCGCCGCCACCCTGCGCCTGATCACCGACGTCACCTACGCCAGCGCCTATTCCTTCAAGTACAGCGCCCGTCCGGGCACGCCGGCCGCCACCATGGCGGAGGGGCGGCTGACCGAGGAGGACAAGTCCGCGCGGTTGGAGGCGGTGCAGAACCTGCTGGCCGAACAGCAGCGCGCCTTCAACGGCCTGTCGCTGGGCACGGTTCAGCCGGTGCTGTTCGACCGTCGGGGCAAACTGCCCGGCCAGTTGCTGGGACGCGGCCCCTTCATGCAGGCCGTGCACGCCCACGCGCCCGATCGCTTGCTGGGCCAGGTGGTGCCGGTGCGCATCACCGCCGCGTCGGCCAGCAGCCTGGGGGGCGAGGTGGTGACCGCCGAGACGGTGCACGGGCGTGAAAGCGCGCTGTCGGCCATCGCCGCCGACCCGCCCCCCCACTCGCCCGCCCATTCGCATCCCACTGGCACCCAGGAGGTGACCGCGTGACCACAGCGTCCGGAACGGACCCGCGCATCGACCTGCAATTCGATGACAACCGCCTGCTGCCCCTGCTGTTCGGCGAACATGAACAGTATCTCAGCCGCATCGAGCGCCAGTTGGGGGTCAACCTCATCAGCCGCGGTAACTGCCTGACCATCAGTGGGCCCGAGGACGCCGCGGGTGCCGCCCGCGCCGCCCTGGACGCCTTGTGGGAACGGCTGAAGCGCGGCATGGATGTCGGCCCGGCCGAGGTCGACGCCGCCATGCGCATCGCCACCGGCGTCGATGCCGAGAGCCGGGGCCGGGCCCTGGCCTCCATCACCCGGCCCGAGGCGGTATTGAAGACCCGCCGCCGCGACATCACCCCCCGGTCCCCGACCCAGGCCGCCTATCTGAAGGCGCTGGCGGAGAACGAGCTGGTGTTCGGCCTGGGCCCGGCCGGCACGGGCAAGACCTACCTCGCCATGGCCCAGGCCGTGTCGCTGCTCATCACCGGCCGGGTGGACCGCATCGTCCTGTCCCGCCCGGCGGTGGAGGCGGGGGAGAAGCTGGGCTTCCTGCCCGGCGACATGCGGGAGAAGGTGGACCCCTACCTGCGCCCGCTGTACGACGCGCTCTACGACATGCTGCCGGCGGAACAGGTGACGAAGCGCCTGGGCTCCGGCGAGATCGAGGTGGCGCCGCTGGCCTTCATGCGGGGCCGCACGCTGGCCAACGCCTTCGTCGTGCTGGACGAGGCGCAGAACACCACGCCCATGCAGATGAAGATGTTCCTGACCCGCCTGGGGGAGGGCAGCCGCATGGCCATCACCGGTGACTTGAGCCAGGTGGACCTGCCCAACGGCGTGAAATCCGGCCTGTGCGAGGCGGTGGAGGTGCTGGAAGGCGTGGAGGGCGCGGCCTTCGTCCACTTCTCCGTCGCCGACGTGGTGCGCCATCCGCTGGTTGGCCGCATCGTCGACGCCTATGACCGGGCCGACGCCCGTCGCAAGCGCGTGGAAAAGATGGGTCGGGGCGGGTCCCTGTCCGCCGATACGCTGTCCGCCGATACCCTGCCGGCGGAGATCGAGGAATGACCATGGGTACCGCTGGGCCGGAGGCCCTGGAGATCATCGTCGAGGTCGAGGCCGGCGACTGGGAGGCCACCATCCCCGGCGTGGCCGATCTGGTGACCGCCGCCGCCCGCCGCGCGCTGCGCCAGGCGCTGGCCGTGGACGCCGATGCCTTGCCGGACGGGGAGGGCGAGGTCTCCATCCTGCTGTCCGACAACGCCGCCGTGCGGGTGCTGAACCATCAGTACCGCGGCAAGGACAAGCCGACCAACGTGCTGTCCTTCCCGATGCTGGACGAGGATGGGGAGGGGGATGATTTCGAGCTGCCGGAAGGCATGGAGCGCCCGCCCTATCTGCTGGGCGACATCATCCTGGCATATGAAACCTTGATGACCGAGGCGGCGGAACAGGGCAAACCTGTGGCCAACCACTTGACCCACCTTGTGATCCATGGCGTGCTTCACTTATTGGGCTATGATCACATTGAGGACGCCGAGGCCGAGACGATGGAACGGCTGGAGACGGCGATCCTGGCGGACATGGGCATAGCCGATCCCTACCGGGACGGTGCCGGCCCCACCCGCGAAGACCCTCAGAGCGAAGAGACCCCGCACTAAACGATGGCCGATCTTTCCGACAGTCGAACGCCCCGTGACGACGGGGCCGAAGATCATGGGTCGCTGACCCAGCAATTCCGGGGCTGGTTGCGCGCCGCCCTTGGCGGACGCGTGGACCCCACCTTGCGCGACACGATCGAGGAATTGATCGAGGAGACCAGCGCGGACGAAACCTCCGTCGGCGGTAACGAGCGCACGCTGCTGACCAATATCCTGAAGCTGCGTGGCCGCACCGTGGTCGACATCATGGTGCCCCGGGCGGACATCCTGGGTATCGAGGTCTCGATCAGCCTTACGGATTTGATCCGCCGCTTTTCAGAGGACGCGCATTCGCGCATGCCGGTCTACCGGGAAACCCTGGATGACGTCCTCGGCATGGTCCACATCAAGGACATCCTGGCGGTGGTGGCGGACCAGCGGCCGTTCGATCTGCCGTCCATCGTGCGCGAGGTGCAGATCGTGGCGCCCAGCATGCCGGTCCTGGACCTTCTGCTGCACATGCGCCAGGCGCATCAGCACATGGCCCTTGTGGTTGACGAATTCGGCGGCATCGACGGCTTGGTCACCATCGAGGATTTGGTGGAGGAGATCGTCGGCGAGATCGAGGATGAGCATGACGACGCGGTGCAGCCGCGCCTGATCGAGCGTCCCGACGGCACGTTGATCGCCGATGCCCGCCTTCCCCTGGAGGATTTCGAGGCCCGCGTCGGCCCCGTGCTGGATGAGGATGAGCGGGAGGAGGTCGACACCCTGGGCGGCCTGGTCTTCTCGCTGGCCGGCCGCATTCCCCGCCGGGGCGAGACCTTGGTGCATCCCTCGGGCATCGAGTTCGAGGTGATGGACGCCGATCCACGCCGCATCAAGCGGCTGCGTGTCCGCAACCTGCCCGCCGGCACCGGCCAGGACACGTCCCTGGCGGCCGGGTCGTGACGGACACCCTCCCATAACCGGAGACCACCCTTATCGTGAGCCTGCCTGACCGTCTGGCCCGCCTCGCCACCCGTATGCGCGCGGCGGGCCGCTGGCGCCGCCTGGGCCTTGCCGCCCTGCTGGGTGGGCTGGCCACCCTGGCCATGCCGCCCGTCAACGCCGTGCCGGTGCTGTGGCTGGCCTTTCCGGGTCTGATCTGGCTGTTGGACGGGGTGGAACGCCCCGCCGCCGCCTTCTGGACGGGTCTGGCCTTCGCCTTCGGCCATTTCGTCCTGGGCCTTTATTGGGTGGGCGCGGCCCTGCTGGTCTTTCCCCGCTTCTGGCCCATGCTGCCCTTCGCCGTGGCGGGCCTGCCCCTGCTGCTGGGCCTGTTCGTCGGCACCGGCACGCTGCTCTGGTGGGGGCTGGTCTGCCGTTTCCGGCTGGGGGCCCCGGGGGGCGGGCCAGCGGGCGGTGTGGCCCGCTGCCTGCTGTTCGCCGTGGTGTGGACCGTGGTGGAATATGTCCGCGGCCATGCCTTCACCGGTTTCCCCTGGAACCTGATGGGCTATGTCTGGGTGGGCCTGCCCGGTCCCGCCCAGGTCGCCTCGCTCATCGGCGTGTACGGCCTGTCGCTGCTGACGGTGCTGCCGGCCAGCCTGATGGCGACCGTGGCGGACGGTGGGCGCCGTCCCTGGGCGGCGCCGGCGGCGGGTGTGGCCCTGGTGGCTGTCCTTGCGGCTTACGGCATCGCCCGCGTTCCCGCCGGCGAAGCCCCGCTGGTGCCGGGCGTCACCCTGCGCCTGGTGCAGCCCAACATCCCTCAGAGCGACAAGTGGAACGCCGACGCCGAGCTGGACCATGTCCGCCTGCTGTTGGCGCTGTCACGCCAGGCCCAGCCACCCGGCGCGCCCCCCATCACCACGCTGGTGTGGCCCGAGACGGCCGTACCCTATCTGCTGGAGGATGAGCCGGAGCTGTTGAAGGCCGTGGGCCAGGTGACACCCCCGGGCGGGCTGACCCTGACCGGCAGCCTGCGCCTGACGCCGGGCGACGCCCCCGGGGCGGAAGACCATACCGACACCTACTGGAACAGCCTGGTGGTGGTGAACGACCAGGGCCAGGCGCTGGGCCACTATGACAAGTCCCACCTGGTGCCCTTCGGCGAATACACGCCCTTGCGCCGTTGGCTGCCGCTGCGGGCCGTCGCGATGGTGTCGCCATCCAATTCCATCATGGGCGCCGGTCCGGGACCCGCCACGCTGGATCTGCCCGGTCTGCCGCCCGCCAGCCCGCTGATCTGCTACGAGGTCATCTTCCCCGGCAAGGTGACGGCGCAGGTGGCGGGGACGGCGGATGCGTCAAAAGGGCGCGCTTCCCCGGAACGCCCCCAGTGGCTACTGAATGTCACCAACGATGCCTGGTTCGGCCGCAGCGCGGGGCCCCATCAGCACCTGGCCATCGCCACCATGCGCGCCATCGAGGAAGGGCTGCCCCTGGCGCGGGCCGCCAACACCGGTATTTCGACGGTGGTAGATCCCTATGGACGGGAACTGGGCCATTTGGCGCTGGGCAGCCGGGGTGTGCTTGATCTTCCGTTACCTCGGGCTACGCCCCAGCCTACATCTTATGCCCGATGGCATGACGCCCCCTTGGCTGCTTTACTCTTGGCCGTATTGGGCGTTATCTATTTTTTCACGCTTCGGATGTATCAGGGTAGGCAGTGCCCTTGAGATGTCCATGGTCGGATGTCCCCGTCCCGGGGCATGGACGCCCAGGTTGACGATTTCGCGGTCCATGATCGCGCGTTTGTCACCAGGGTCCGGCGCGGGACTGTGATCATCTGGGATCACGCGTCCAAGGTGGGGAGGGTTTTCCCCCTTTGGACAAGCGGCGGACCATAACAAGGGCCGGGGAGCGGGACGGTGGGATGCGGGCCACGTGCCTTGACCACCCCGGAACGCTTGTCTTAGGGTCGTCATCGATCCGTAACGTAAGGATTTGGATCATGGAGAGTGTAATTGGGGCCCGTCGTTCCACCGGTGGGCGGCCTCGGATCGGAAAACCCAACCCGATCGACGTTCATGTCGGCAGCCGCGTGCGCCTGCGCCGTACCCTGCTGGGCATGAGCCAGGAAAAGCTGGGTGAAGCCATCGGCCTGACCTTCCAGCAGGTGCAGAAGTACGAACGCGGCGCCAACCGCATCGGCGCGTCGCGCCTGTTCGACCTGTCCCGCGTGCTGGACGTTCCGGTGTCCTTCTTCTTCGACGACATGGCCGGCGACACGCCGGGCGACGTCGTGGATGAGGTCCTGTCGCCGGACATGGGCTTCGACGCCGACCCGATGGCCAAGCGCGAGACGCTGGAACTGGTCCGCGCCTATTACCGCATTTCCGATCCGGCCGTGCGCAAGCGCCTGTTCGAGCTGACCAAGGCCGTCGCCAATTCCGGTGCCGATTCCGTGACCGACGTGGCGTGACAGGGCCTGCCCCTTGACCATTCTGTGGAAGCCTGCGAAAAAACGCCGCCCGGGTGTGTAAGCCTGGGCGGCGTTTTTTTCGATATCACATACAGTCGGTCGTAAATAGCCGTCGTAAATTAGCCGAGGCGCCCGTGGCCCACTCCAATTACGTCTTCACCAGCGAGTCCGTTTCCGAAGGTCATCCGGATAAGGTTTGCGATCAAATCTCCGACGGCGTGGTCGATCTTTACCTGGCCCAAGACCCCTACGCCCGCGTGGCGTGCGAGACCTTGGCCACCACGAACCGCATCGTCATCGCCGGTGAGGTGCGCGGGCCGGAAGGCCTGCTGAAGGAGGTCGAGGGCGTCGCCCGCGACACGGTGAAGGCCATCGGCTATGAGCAGGAAGGCTTCCACTGGCAGACCGCCGAGGTGCAGATCTACCTGCACGCCCAGTCCGCGGACATCGCGGTCGGCGTCGACGCCGCCGGCAACAAGGATGAGGGTGCGGGCGACCAGGGCATCATGTTCGGCTACGCCTGCCGTGAGACCGACGACCTGATGCCGGCGCCCATCCATTATTCCCACCGCATCCTGAAGTCGCTGGCCGACGCCCGCCATGGCGGCGTGAAGGAACTGGGCCCCGACGCCAAGAGCCAGGTCAGCCTGCAGTACGTGGACGGCAAGCCGGTGCGCGCCACCTCCGTCGTCGTCTCCACCCAGCATGCCGATGGCCTGGACCAGGAAGCCGTGCGCGAGATCGTGCGCCCGCATGTCCTGAAGGTCCTGCCGGAAGGCTGGATGTGCGATGAGGCCCACTTCTACGTCAACCCGACCGGCCGCTTCGTCATCGGCGGCCCGGACGGCGATGCCGGCCTGACGGGCCGCAAGATCATCGTCGACACCTACGGCGGTGCGGCACCGCACGGCGGCGGCGCCTTCTCCGGCAAGGACCCGACCAAGGTGGACCGCTCGGCCGCCTATGCCGCGCGCTACCTGGCCAAGAACGTGGTGGGCGCCGGCCTGGCTGACCGCTGCACCATCCAGCTCAGCTACGCCATCGGCGTCTCCCATCCGCTGTCGGTCTACATCGACACCGCCGGCACCGGCCGGGTGGATGAGGAGAAGCTGTCCGACGTGCTGCGCCAGCTGATGAACCTCAGCCCCCGCGGCATCCGGGAGCATCTGAAGCTGAACCGTCCCATCTACGCCCGCACCGCGGCCTACGGCCATTTCGGCCGCACGCCCGAGGCCGATGGCGGCTTCTCCTGGGAGAAGCTGGACCTGGTGGACGAGCTGAAGCGCGCGTTCTAAGTTTCTTCGTCCTGATGCCGGGGCCTTGGCGGATCGGAAGGATCGGCCAAGGCCCTTGGCTTTTCCGCCCCCCGCTTTCATTCCTGATCGCATCATGACCGACGACAGCCCCGCCCAGCACCGTCCCCTGCTTTACGGGCGTCGTCGCGGCCGGCCGCTGCGCCAGCACCGCAGCACCCTGCTGGAGGAGTTGCTGCCCCGCCTTCAGCTGGACCCGCCCACCGACGGCGCCGGGATAAATCCGGCGACCCTGTTCCCTGAGCCCAAGCGCGACCTGTGGTTCGAGGTGGGCTTCGGCGGTGGTGAGCATTTGGCCCAGCAGGCGGCGGCGAACCCGGATATCGGTTTCATCGGGTGTGAGCCCTTCATCAACGGCGTCGCCAACCTGCTGCAGCATGTCGAGGCGCGGGACCTGTCCGGCAACATCCGCATCTGCCCCGATGATGCCCGCCCCATCCTGGACGCCCTGCCGGAGGCCAGCGTGGGCCGCGTCTTCGTGCTGTTCGCTGACCCCTGGCCCAAGCTGCGCCACGCCGAACGCCGCTTCGTCGGTCCCGCCAACCTGCCGCGTCTGGCCCGTGTGCTGAAGGACGGGGCGGAGCTGCGCCTGGCGACGGACGATCCCCGGCTGTGCCGCTGGATGCTGGAGCATGCCTGGCGCTATCCGGAGCTGGAATGGCTGGCCGAAAAGGCGGCGGACTGGCGGGGCCCCCCGGCCGACTGGGTCCAGACCCGGTACGAGCAAAAGGCGTTGGAGGCCGGCCGCGTGCCTGTCTATCTCCGCTTCCGCCGGAAGACGCGTTGATATGGGTTCCTCAAGCGCCGGCAGGCCCATCCGGGCCTTTGGCTATCCTCGCATTTCAGTCCACTGCGTTCCCCGAAATGCTCCGGCCCCCGAAATGCTCCGGCGGACGCGGTCGCGTCCTACAGCGGCGTGAAGATGTTCACGCCGCTGACGTGCCATGGCGCTTATGGCCGAGGCTCCGCACCCAGCAGCCGGTCGGCGAATTGGTCCATGGTCTTCTGCGACAGGGCGGTGTTGTTGAGGATGACCACCGTCCGCCGCCCGTCCAGCCGGTGGCCCAGCACCAGGCGATAGCCCGCCGTCCGTCCGGTTTCCCAGCCGGCCAACACCGTGCGGCCCTGGATGGTCAGTTGGCGCACCCGTCCGCCCAGGGCATAGTCCGCCGTGGGCATTTCAACGTGTGTTAGCTGTCGACGGGACTCCGGCGTCAGAAAGCCGGTATCGAACACCAGATGGGCGCCACGCATCAGGTCGGGTGCGGTGCTGGCATAGCCCCCGGCGGCGGCCAGGTACGGCCGGCGGTCGTTGCGCCAGCGGTCGGGCGGCTCCACGGTCCGATAGGACGGCGCGACCGTCTCCAGCGCCTTGTCAGTCGCCGCCGTGGCCTTCATGCCCAACGGGTCCAGGGTGATGGACCGCACAGCCGCCTGGAAAGGCAGGCCGGTCACCCGTTCCACCACCGCGACCACGACGATCCAGTTCACCATGTTGTAGTCGAACTTGTCCCCGGGCTCGAACATCAGGTCGCCCTGGCAGAAGCGGGTCAGGGCCTGGCCGGTGGTCAGGTCCGTCGTCAGCAGGGTGGGGTCTTCCTTGCCCGCCGCGCTGAACAGGTTGGGCAGGCCGCTGGCGTTGCACAGCAGGCGGCGCAAGGTGAGCTTGGCGCCGGTGTCGGCGCGGTAGTCGGGCAGGAAGCGCGTGAGGGGGGCGTCCAGGTCCAGCAGGCCGCGCTCCACCAGCTTCAGCACCGTCACCGTCGTCAGCCACTTGCTGATGGAGGCGATGGCATAGGGCGTGTCGGCCTTGGCCGGCAGCCGGGCCTCGATATCGGCGTAGCCCACGGTGCGGATGTAATCCGGCTTTCCCATACGGCCCAGCATGACCACGCCCTGGAAGCCCGCGTCGCGGACGAAGGCGTCAACCACGGCGTCCGGTTGCTGGTCGGCGCCGGCCGGCCAGGCGGGAACGGCGGACAGCAGCGGCAGGGCGGCTCCCGCCCCCAGCAGGGCGCGGCGGTTCAGCATGGGGGTTTCCTCATTCCAGCAGCTCGCCCACCGTACGGGCGATCAGGTCCAGGTCCTGTGGCCGGGACAGGCGGTGGTCGCCGTCCTTCACCAGGGTGACGCGCACGTCGTCGTGGGCCACCGCCGCGGCCAGGTCCAGGCTGGTCCCCCACGGCACGTCGGGGTCGCGTTGGCCGTGGATCAGGCGGACGGGCACGGGCGGCAGGGCGATGGGGCCGTTGAGCAGCAGGTGGCGCCGACCGTCCTCGATCAACGCGCGGGTGATGGGATAGCCGGCATCGTCATACAGCGAGGGCCGCCGCCATTCCCCATCGCGCATCAGGGTGGCGCGGGCGTCCCCGTCCATGCCGGCCCACATCAGCCGTTCGGTGAAGTCCGGCGCCGGGGCGATGCCCACCAGGGCGCGCACCCGTTCCGGCCGGGCCAGCGCCGCCAGCAGCATGATCCAGCCGCCCATGCTGGATCCCACCAGGATTTGCGGCCCGTCCGTCACCTGGTCCAGCACGGCGACCGCGTCCTCGGCCCAGCCGCCGATGGTGCCGTCGCGGAATTCACCGCTGGAGATGCCGTGGCCCTGATAGTCGAACCGGACGAAGGCCTGGCCCCGGGATTGGGCGTAGGCCTCCAGCGCGGTGGCCTTGGACCCCGTCATGTCGGACTTCAGCCCCCCGAGGAAGACAATTCCGGGGCCACGGCCAGGGCTATGTCGATAGGCTATGGTGGCGGCCCCCCGCTGTACGCTATGTATCGACGCAACCGCCATGCTTGCCTGTCCCAGATGACCCTGACCCATACCCCCGGCACCGTAACGGCCCCGGCCGATAGCGGCAATCCCGCGCTCGCCCCCGATGGGGCCAGTCCCGATGGAGCCACCGCCGCGGGCTGGTTCGGCGGCGGCCGGCCCGTGGTGCTGCAGGTCATCCCCAACCTGGTGACAGGTGGGGCGGAGCGGGGCTGCATCGATATGGCTGCGGCGCTGATGCGGGCGGGCGGCACCGCGCTGGTCGCGTCCGCCGGCGGCCCCATGGCGCGCGAGCTGGAACGCTACAAGGCCGAACACATCACCCTGCCGTTGGCGTCCAAGAATCCCTTCACCATCTGGCGCAACGCCCGCCGGCTCGAGGCCCTGATCCGCGAACGCGGCGTCGACATCATCCATGCCCGCTCGCGCGCCCCGGCGTGGAGCGCCTGGATCGCCGCCCGCCGCACCGGCATCCCCTTCGTCACCACCTTCCACGCCCCCTATAATTTCAAGGGGGAGATGAAGCGCCGCTACAACAGCGTCATGGGCAAGGGTGATCGGGTCATCGCCGTTTCCCGCTTCGTGGCGGAGCATGTGACGAAGAATTATGGCGTGGGGCCGGACCGGTTGCGCACCATCCCGCGGGGCATCGACGCCTTCACCCTGGATCCGGAGCGGGTCAGCCAGGAACGGCTGATCAAGCTGGCGCGCGACTGGCGCCTGCCGGAGGACCAGCGCATCGTCCTGTTGCCCGGCCGCCTGACCCGCTGGAAGGGCCAGCTGGACCTGATCGAGGCCATCGCCCGGCTGAAACGGGCTGACGTGCGCGCCGTGCTGGTCGGTTCCGACCAGGGGCGGACGGAGTACCGGGCCGAACTGGTGGCCCGCATCAGGGAACTGGGCTTGGACGGCCAGGTCACCATCGCCGACCACTGCAACGACATGGCGGCGGCCTATCTGCTGTCCGACGTGGTGGTCAGCGCCTCGGCCAGACCGGAGGCGTTCGGCCGGGTGATCGTGGAGGCCCAGGCCATGGGCAAGCCCGTCATCGTCACCAACCACGGCGCCGTCGCGGAAACGGTGATCGATGGTGAAACCGGCCTGGTCGTCCCGCCTGGCGACCCGGCCACCATGGCGGCCGCCATTGGCGAGGCCTTGGCGCTGGACGCCTTGCAGCGCCGCGCCCTGGCGGCGGACGCCCGCCGTTTCGTGCTGGAGAACTACACCCGCGAGCGCATGTGCGACGCCACGCTGGCGGTCTATGCCGAGCTGCTGCACCTGCGCGCCACCACCGGCATGGCCGCCCACCGCAAGGCGGCTTCGTGAGCGCTGGCGCCGCCCCGGACGCCGGACGCGTGCTGGTCATCCGGCTGGGGGCCCTGGGTGACCTGGTGCAATGCTTCGACGCCTTCCAGGCCATCCGCGGCCGGCACCCCCGTGCCCACATCACCCTGCTGACCGGGTCGGCCTTCGTCGGCTTCGGCCAGGCCATGCCCTGGTTCGACGCGGTCTGGGCCGATCCCCGCAGCCGCAGCCCGCTGGCCTATCTGCGCCTGCGGGCGCGCTTGCGTGCCGGCCGCTTCGACACCATCTACGATCTGCAGAACAAGCCGCGCACCGCCCGGTACTTCTGGCTGATGGGCCCGGGGCGCCGGCCGCGCTGGTCGGGTGCCGCCCCCGGCGCGGCCTTTCCCCTGCCGGATGTGAGGGGCCTACACAACCACGACCGTTACCGCGCCCAATTGGCGGTGGCCGGTGTGCCGGACACGGGTGCGGCCGATCTGGAGTGGCTGGCGGGCGATGTGACCGGCCTGGCGCCGGAAGGACGGTTCGTCCTGCTGGTGCCGGGCTGTTCCCCGCACCTGCCGCACAAGCGCTGGCCGGCGGAGCGCTACGCCGATCTGGGCCGGCGCCTGGCGGACCGGGGCATGACCCCGGTGGTGGTGGGAACCAACGCCGACCGCGACGCGGCGGGGGCCATCCTGCGCGACTGTCCCTGGGCGGTGGACCTGGTGGGCCGCACCAGTCTGGGCCAGCTGGCCAGCCTGGCCCGCCGGGCGGAGGGGGCGGTGGGCAACGACACCGGCCCCATCTTCCTGGCGGCGGCGCTGGGGTGTCCGACGTTGATGATCATGTCGCACCACACCGATCCCGTCCGCTCGGCCCCCTGGGGACCGAACGCCGCCTGGATCAAGTCCCTGGATTTGGCCGATTTGGGCGTGGACGCGGTGGAGAACGCCTTGCGCCTGCGGCCGCCGCCGGACATCGGCCCGGATGCCTCCCCCCACGGGATGGCCGACGGGATTTGACCAACCATTTTCCACTTGTTGCGCGCACCTGTGCCCTGGGGGACACAGCCATGCGGCCCCTTGGGCCCGTCAGCCGGCTTACCCCCGGGCCCAACCCTTGACAGTTACGCCCCCGCTACCCAAAGTCGCCCTTCCTCACTCTTGGACAAACCCTGAACGCCATGACGACCGCCGAAAACCTTGACCAGCCCCAGATCGCGATCACGTTGCCCGACGGCAACGTGCGAACTTACGCGGCGGGTGTCACCGGTCTGGACATCGCGCAGTCGATCTCCAAGAGCCTGGCGAAGGCGGCCCTGGCCGTGACGGTGGACGGGGAAGAGCGCGACCTGTCGCGCGCCATCGAGCATGACGCCAAGGTCGCCATCCTGACGCGCGACGCGCCCTACGCGCTGGAACTGATCCGCCACGACTGCGCCCACATCCTGGCGGAGGCGGTGCAGCAGCTGTACCCCGGCACGCAGGTGACGATCGGCCCGTCGATATCCACCGGCTTCTACTACGACTTCGCCCGGGATGAGCCGTTCACGCCCGACGACCTGGTGAAGATCGAGAAGCGCATGCACGAGATCGTGGATGCGGACAGCCCCTTCACACGTGAGGTTTGGGACCGGGACGAGGCCATCGCCCATTTCAAATCGATCGGCGAGCACTACAAGGCCGAGATCATCGGCGACATCCCGGCGGGCGAGAAGATCAGCATCTACCGCCAGGGCGGCTGGTATGACCTGTGCCGCGGCCCCCACCTGCCGTCCACCTCGAAGATCGGCCACGCCTTCAAGCTGATGAAGGTCGCCGGCGCCTACTGGCGCGGTGACAGCCGCAACCCCATGCTCCAGCGCATCTACGGCACCGCCTGGCGGACGGAGAAGGAGCTGGCGGAACACCTGCACCAGATCGAGGAAGCGGAAAAGCGCGACCATCGCAAGCTGGGCCGCGAGATGGATCTGTTCCACCTGCAGGAAGAGGCGGCGGGCAGCGTCTTCTGGCACCCCAAGGGCTGGACCCTGTGGCAGGCGCTGGAACGCTACATCCGGGGCAAGCTGAAGGAGGCGGGCTATCTGGAGGTGCGTACGCCGCAACTCTACGACAGCAGCCTGTTCAAGGCGTCCGGCCACTGGGACATGTACGGCGACAACATGTTCAAGATCCGGGAGTCGGTGGACGACCAGGGCCGCGAGAAGTTCCTGGGGCTGAAGCCGATGAACTGCCCGGCCCACGTCCAGATCTTCCGCCAGGGCCTGAAAAGCTACCGCGACCTGCCCATGCGCCTGGCGGAGTTCGGCGCTTGCCACCGCAACGAGCCCTCGGGCGCGCTGCACGGCATCCTGCGCGTCCGCGCCTTCACCCAGGACGACGCCCATATCTTCTGCACCGAGGACCAGGTGCCGACCGAGGCGGCGGATTACTTCAAGCTGCAGTTGGGCGTGTACAAGGATCTGGGCTTCGACAAGATCGCCGTGAAGCTGGCGCTGCGCCCCGACGTGCGTGCCGGCAGCGACGCGGTGTGGGACAAGGCCGAGCAGGGCCTGCGCGACGCCTTGACCGCCAACGGGCTGGAGTTCGAGGAGTTGCCGGGCGAGGGCGCCTTCTACGGCCCCAAGGTGGAATTCCACCTGACCGACGCCATCGGCCGTACCTGGCAGTGCGGCACCCTGCAGCTGGATTTCGTGCTGCCGGAACGCCTGGACGCCAGCTATATCGGCGCCGACGGCGCCCGCCATCGGCCGGTGATGCTGCATCGGGCCATCCTGGGCTCGTTCGAACGCTTCATCGGCATGATGATCGAGCACTACGCCGGCAAGTTCCCGCTGTGGCTGTCGCCGGTCCAGGCCACCGTCTGCACCATCACGTCCGAGGCCGACGCCTACGCCGAGGACGTGGCCAAGGTGATGGCCAAGGCCGGCCTGCGGGTCGAGGTTGACACCCGCAACGAGAAGATCAATTTCAAGGTCCGCGAGCACTCGCTGGCCAAGGTGCCGGTCCTGGTGGTGGTCGGCGGGCGCGAGGCGGAGAACCGTACCGTGGCCCTGCGCCGCCTGGGCGGCAAGGACCAGGAGCTGTTGTCCCTTGACGACGCGGTGGCGGCGCTTAAGTTGGAAGCGCAGGCCCCTGTCCCTTCGGAGGGAGTGACGGACGCCGCGTTCTGAGGATAATTATGGTCTGACCAGCGCCTGACGGGGCTGCGGAGAGAAATCCGCAGTTGCGCGGCGCTGGCTTTTCTTACAAGTACACACTACGACTTTTTATGACCCGGTGACGCCGTCCGCCCCATACCGGGGCCCCACCCACCCGACGGCCACCGTAAACCAGGGAGAAGGTTCCATAGCCAGGCCCAGCCAAGAGTCGGCCCCCACCCGTGAGGGGCCGCGCGTTAACCGGGAGATCAACGCTCGTTCCGTCCGCCTCATCGACGCCGCTGGCGAGATGGTTGGCGTCGTTAGTCTGCGCGATGCACTGATCGCCGCCGAAGAGGCCGGACTCGACTTGGTCGAGGTCTCGCCCAACGCGGAACCGCCCGTCTGCAAAATCCTCGACTACGGCAAGTTCAAGTACGAGGCGCAGAAGAAGGCAGCCGAGGCGCGCAAGAAGCAGAAGATCATCGAAGTCAAAGAGATCAAGCTGCGCCCCAACATCGACGACAACGATTACGACGTGAAGATGCGCAGCGCGCGCCGCTTCCTCGAGGAGGGCGACAAGGTGAAGGTCACCATGCGCTTCCGCGGTCGTGAAATGGCCCACCAGGATCTAGGCATGAACGTGCTGGTGCGCGTCCGGGAACTCTTGGACGACATGGCCAAGGTCGAGCAGATGCCCAAACTGGAAGGCAAGCAGATGATCATGATCCTGGCGCCCCGCTAAGGGACACCGGGACAGGTCACTGGCCGTCTTCGTCAAAGGCCCCCGGAACTTCGGTTCCGGGGGCCTTGTCGTTTTGGTGCTCGTTTTCGACCAGGCGGCGGGCGGCCACGGTCGCGGCCTACGGCACGGGCGAAAATCCCGCGCCGCTGGTATAAGGGGCGAAACGGGATACGAGGGGCGGCTCATGAAAGTGGCGGGCGAGGCGATGCGGACCATTTGGCTTGAGCCCGATGGCCGGACCGTCGGCATCATCGACCAGACGCGGCTGCCCTTCCGGTATGAGACGGCGGCGCTGTCCGACCTGGCGGCCATGGCGACCGCCATCACCACCATGCAGGTGCGGGGCGCCCCCCTGATCGGGGCCGCGGCCGCCTATGGCATGGCGCTGGCCATGCGTCCGGACGCGGCGGACGGTGGGGTGGAGGATGGCGACGTTGAACGGGCCCATGCCCGCCTGCTGGCCACGCGGCCCACGGCGGTGAACTTGCGCTGGGCGCTGGACCGCATGCGTGAGGTGCTGCTGCTGACCCCGCCGTCCGACCGGTTGGATCGCGCCTATGCGGAGGCGGCCGCCATCGCCGATGAGGATGTGGAGATTTGCCGGTCCATCGGCCGGCACGGCCTGCATCTGATCCGCGCCGCGCACCTGCGCAATCCCGACCGGCCGGTGCGCGTCCTCACCCACTGCAACGCCGGCTGGCTGGCCACGGTCGATTGGGGCACGGCCACGGCGCCGCTCTACCTCGCGCATGAGGCCGGCATCCCCCTGCATGTCTGGGTGGATGAGACCCGCCCGCGCAACCAGGGCGCCTTCCTCACCGCCTGGGAGCTGGGCCAGCATGGGGTGCCCCATGCTGTCATCCCCGACAACACCGGCGGCCACCTGATGCAGCATGGCCTGGTCGACCTGGTCATCGTCGGCACCGACCGCACGACCGCCAAGGGCGACGTGGCCAACAAGATCGGCACCTACCTGAAGGCGCTGGCTGCCCGGGACAACGACGTGCCCTTCTACGTGGCCTTGCCGTCCAGCACCATAGACTGGACGCTGGAGGACGGCGTCCAGGGCATCCCCATCGAGGAACGCTCCGGCGACGAGGTGGCGCTCATCACCGGACTGGCCGGCCATGGCGGGCTGGAGACGGTGCGCCTGGTGCCGGAGGGCAGCGCGGTGGTGAACTACGCCTTCGACGTCACCCCCGCCCGCCTGGTCACCGGCCTGATCACCGAACGCGGCGTGTGCAGCCCGGAAGATTTGGCCCAGCTGTTCCCCGACCACCAGCCCCCGGCCGCCATGGGCCGGGTGCCGGTGAATGACGAATAGGCCGCTATCGGGGTGTCCACGCGGCGGCGGCGGCCATGAAGGCGGCCGTCTCGTCATGGGGCTGCTGGGCTTCGGGCGGGAAATAGCTGAGCTTGACGACAACGGTGCGCGTCGGGCGGTCGACGAAGATGTATTGGCCTTGCAGGCCGATGGCCTGGAAGGCGTGGTCGTTCGGAATCCACCACTGATAGCCGTATCCCGGCCCCGGCCCGCCCGTCGCCTTGGTCGATTCCTGGACCCAGGCGGGTGACACGATCTGGTGTCCGTTCGCCTGGCCGTCCTGCAGCATCATCTGGCCGATGCGCGCGAAATCGCGCAGCGTGGCATTGAAGCCCGCGCCATTGAACTCACGCCCGACGCCGGGCGGTCCGTCCATGATGAAAAAGCCGTCCCGTTCCGCGCCCAGCGGTTCCCACAGGCGCTGTGCCGCATAGGCGGCCAGGGTGCTGCCGCCGCTCACCCGTTCCAGCAGCCAGCCGAGGACGGCCGTATCCAAGGTCTTGTACTGCCAAACCTCGCCGGGGGCATGGATGCGCTTGATGGCGCGCGCCGCGTCGGCGAAGCGGACGACGTTCTCCACCAACGCCAGTTCATGGTTGCGGGCGGCGATGCCGGGATTGGCGAAGTCGTACCGCTCCTCGTAGTCGACGCCGGAGCGCATCTGCAGGACCTGTCGGATGGTGACGCCCTCATACCCCCCGTCCTTCAACTCGGGCAGATACTGGGTGATCCGGTCATCCAGGGATTTGATGCGGCGTTCCTGCAACGCGCAGCCGATCAGGATCGACGTGATGGACTTGGTCATCGACCAGGCCATGAAGCGGGTCTGTTCGGTGGTGTTGTTGCGGTAAATCTCCGTGACGACGCGGCCATCCTTCATCACCAGAAGCGCGTTGGTGTAGGTGCGGTCCAGGAACTGCTCGGGCGTGTAGCGCTGGCCCTGGAATGAATAGGTGAAGTCGAGCGGATGGTGGGATTGCGGCAACGGCCAGATCGCGCCGGAACGGGCGACCGTCCGGGTGGTGAACAGCTGATCCATGTCGCGGAAGGTCAGCGCGTTGACGTCGGCGTCGTTCATCTTGCGGCGCAGATCCTGGACGGCGGGCGGCACCGTCGACATCGGAAGCGAGGGGTCCGGCGGCGGTGCCGGATACGCCCAGGCCATATGAGCGCTGACGGCGGTGAGCAAAACGAGCGTGGCGGCGCGAATCTGGTTGAAACCCATGACCTCCCCCTATTTGCCGGCAGTGAACGCCCGCGCGGCGGAGCCGGCTTCTCCGCGCGCCTTTCCGGTTTTCGCGGGGGGCATTCTCAGGGGATCGTGGATGGCCGGCGGCTCCCAAATGGGATATGGGGCCGCTGTTCGGGGGCCTTCAGGAGGGCAGGGTGCTGGACGGCGAGGCGGCGGGGGCGGTCATGCCGGTGTATCCCCGGGTCAGACTGACGGCGAGCGAGGCGCAGACCCGCCGCACCAACTCGGCCTGGCGTGGGCAGCCCGTCTTGGCCAATGCCCGCTTCAGCTGGATGCGCGCGGTGCCTTCCGAAATCCCGCGCTGCCGGGCGTATTCGCCCAGGGACAGTCCGTTGCACAGGCCGGCCGTCAACCGGGCCTCGGCCGTGGACATGCCGAACAGGTCGGCCACCATCACCGGGGATACGTTCAATGGGCGCCCAGGTTCACACAGGAGCAGGGCCACGGTGCGCCGCGCATCCCTCGGCGCAAGCGTTGGTGGCTGTCGCGCGCCCATGGCCAACACCTGGACGATGGCGTCCCCCGTGGTTCGCCCCAGCGTCACGTGCAGCGGATGGTCAAGGGTCTCCGCCGCCCGTGCCAGCAGCGTCCGGAAGGGGGGGCCGTCGCTGGGTTGGACGGCGCGGACATGACCGGCGATTTGCCGGATGGCCGGGGATTCCTCAAGAATGGCGCGGGCCGATGAATTGGCCCAGAGCAGGCGACCCGTGTCCTCACAAAGGGCCATTCCGGCGCCTAACATCTCACCCGCGTCCATAAGCAGGTCGGCCTTCAGTGCTGCCGTGCGCAATTGGCCACCGAGTTCGACGGCCTGTCGCAAATGGGGCAGCAACTGCGCCGCCAAGACCTCCTCCTCCGCGCCCATGGGGCGATCGGCTTCGGCGGAGCGATGCAGCACCAGCGCCAGGACCCGGCCGGGGGCCAGTTCGATCACGCCGGTCAGGTTGGCGCCGAGATGAAGCGCCCGCCTTCGACGCTGGATCTCCGTCAGTTCGGCCGAGTCGGGCGCGAAGATCTCCTCATCCCGCGTGATCGCCGCATGGGCGGGCGGGCTGTCCCCACCGCCGATCCGGAGCCGGGGATTGCTGTCGTTGTTGAACACCCGGTCGTGCTCATGCCGGTGGGCGGTCGAATAGGAATCCCGCACCGTCCAGATCGGGTGGAGGCGGCCGCCGCTGTAGTCGAGCATCTGGACGACGGCGCTGACGACCGACAGGTGACGGCACAACAGGTCAAGCGCCGCCGGCCATCGCTCCGGCGCGGAGGAACAGGCGTAGATGCCGAGCAGCAACTCTTGCATGGGATGTCCAGCCTGTCCCGGGCCGATCAGGATTTTATTTATAACATATAACTATTCTATGCTCGGCCAGCCAGGGTGAATGAGGGGTCCCGCGCGGTGGCGCCGCACGGGACCCGCCGGCTCACGACGCGCCAAGCCCCAACCCCCGCTGGTCTATGGCCCCCACCGCCGTGACGCTCCGCCGCACGTGGCGGGCGGCGTCCGTCACCGCCCGGATGGTGGGATAGCGCCCCGTCTCCACCATCAGCGACCGGGCCAGCGCCAGGCAGCGGGTTTCGCAGAGGGCCCGCAGGTCGGGGTCGGCGATCTTTTCCAAATCGATGTTGTGGGCCAGGCCCAGGATGCGGCGGGTGATCTTGGCGCCGGCGAAGCCCAGGGCGTCGGCGAACAGCCGGTCCAGATAGGCGCGGCGTTCCGTTTCCAGGCAGGCCGTGCCCTCCGGCCCGGAGAACAGGGCGGCGGGATAGGCGTCGCCCTCGCCGCTGGTGCGCCACAGATGCAGGAACTTGGCCCGGAACAGGGTCCACAGCTGCTCCACCGTCTCCAGCACCCAATCCTGGTAGGCGTCGCGGGGATGGTCCTCCGTGGCGTGGCCGTCCTGCGCCAGATAGTTCAGCAGCAGGTTGCCGATGATGGCGCCCACATCAAAGCCCATGGGGCCGAAGAAGGCGAACTCCGGATCGATCACCCGGGTGTCCGTCTCCGTCACCATGATGGACCCGGTGTGCAGGTCGCCATGGATCAACGCCTCGGGTGAGGCCATGAACGTCAGCTTCAGCCGGCTGGCCGCCAGCTTCCACGCCGGATCCGCCTGCACCGCCCGGGCCGTCGTGTCCAACTGCGGCGATGTCCAGCGGTTGTTGGGGTGGGTCATGTAGGGCTGGGTGAAGATCACGTCCTCCGTCAGGCGGCAGAGGGCGTCGTTGGCGGCGAAAGCGGCCACCAGGGGCCGCTTCTTGGTGGCCGGCAGGGCCAGGTCGCTGGTGGCGTAGAGCGTACCCGCCAGATAATCGCTGACATGCTCCGCCAGCTTGGGGTAGCGCATGCCCTGCACCAGGCCGCGACGCAGGATGATGTGGGGGCTCAGCCGCTCCATGACGATGGCGTACAGCGTGGGGTCGTAATGCAGCAGGGCCGGCGCCCGGCCGGAGACGCCGGCGGCGTGCAGCGCCATCGCCCGCTGCTCGAACCAGGCGCGGTTCAGGTCCAGCGGCCAGCCTTCGCCCACCAGGCGCAGATAGGGCAGGGACTGTTTGACGCACAGGCCGGCGGGCTTGCCGTCGCGGCCCGGCCCCTCGACCAGGAAGACCAGGTTCAGGTTGCCGTCGCCCACCTCGCTCACCGACCAGTCGGCGGGGGAGCCGCCCAGGCGGTTGGCCAGGGCCGGCACGGCGGCCAGGAAATCGGGCAGGGTCGCTTCGCTCAGCGGGGCATAGCCCGGCGGCGTCTCCAGGGTCATGAGGGGCGCACTCCCAGTTGTTTCGTCGCCACCTCATCGGGCGGCGCTGGGAACCAGTGTGAACCCGGTCGGGGATGCCCGTCTAGCAGCGCATCAGTCGAGCTTGGCGGGGAATTCCAGCGCCTGGGGGGTGCCGGGCGCCAGGTCCTTGGGCTGGCGGCCATAGGTGGCGAAGCGGCGTAGCACCTCCGCCATCTCCGCCTCGTCCAGGATGATGGGGGTGCCCATCATGCGGACATGCCAGTATTGGCGGGCCAGGCTTTCCACCTCCACCGTCAGGCCCAGGGCGCTCTTCAGGTCGGCGCCGAAGGCGATCATGCCATGGTTGGCCAGCAGGCAGGCGCGGCGGGGGCCCAGCGCCGCCATCATCGCGTCCGACAGGGCCCCGGTGCCGAAGGTGGCGTAGTCCGCCACCTCGATGCTGGTGCCCCCGGCCACGGCCACCATGTAGTGGAAGGCGGGGATACGTTCCCGCAGGCAGGCGAGGGCGGTGCAGAAGGGCGCGTGGGTGTGGACCACGGCGCCGGCGGCCGGCCGCTCCTGATAAATCGACAGGTGCATGCGCCATTCGCTCGACGGTACCAGGGTACCGCGATAGCGGCCCTCAAGGGTCATGAAGACGATGGCGTCCGGCGTCAGGTCCTCATAGGGCACGCCCGACGGCGTGATGAGGAAGCCGCCGTCGCAGCGGGCGCTGACATTGCCGCTCTTGCCCTGGTTTATGCCCAGCCCGTTCATCGCCTGGGCGGCGTCGATCACGGCTTGGCGCAGGACCGCGTCATCCGGCGGCAAGGCTTTGCTCATTCGCCCACATCCTCCTTGGCATAGACGCCCCAGACCTCGTCGCGCTGCAGCCAGCCGCGGAAGCCGCCCACGTCCACCTGGCACCACGGGCCCTTGCACTTGCGCAACTTGGCGATGACGCCGGGGTCCAACTGGGCCACCGCTTCGGCGACGGAGGCCGCGTCACGGCGCAGCGTCCGCGTCTGCTGGCCGGTGACGACGACGCCACGCCGGCCGGACAGGGTGCTCTGGTGCACCCAGCCTTGCGTGCCCTCCACATCACGGATGCGGCGCCAGGTGTCGAACTCCGCCGTGATCTCCACCGGCATGCCGGCCTTCACGAACACCCATTCCACAGGATAGCGCACGCCGGGGCCGGTGCGCACGTTCACCTCGTTGGAGCGCAGCGTGACGAAGCGCGGCACGGGCAGGCCGCTGCGCACCACCGCGTCGGGGTGGGCGGCGTCCCCCTGCTGTTCCGTCTCCGGCGGGTCGCCAATGGCGCCGTCGGTGCCGGCATGGGCGGGCAGGGTGGCGAAAACCAGGACGATCGCGGCGAACGGCAGCACTTGCCGGAAGAACCTGACCATGGGCGACCGTTTCAAAGGCTGTCCCCATCCTCGGGAGAAAAGATTCATGGGAAGAAGGCGGGCGGCGCCATGACGGCCCCGATGTGCATGCGCCAATAGAAATCGGCTGTCCGCCGGGGTCAAGCCCCGCCCCCGCCACGGTCGCCATCCGGACGCCCGTGGCGGCCTGTACGCGGGGCCGCTGGACAGGGAGCGCCCCCGCTGCTATGGCAAGAACGCTATCTCGGGAGGAACCATGTCCGAGCGGAAAAAGCCACTCGTCATCGTGACGCGCAAGCTGCCCGACGTCATTGAGACGCGGATGATGGAGCTGTTCGACACCCGGCTGTCCACCGACGACCATCCCATGACCGCCGCCGAACTGGCCGAGGCGCTCAGGGTGGCCACCGTCGTCGTCCCCACCGTGACCGATCGCCTGGACGCCACCGTCCTGTCCCACGCGGGGCCGCAGCTGAAGCTGATCGCCAATTTCGGCAATGGCGTCGACCATATCGACCTGAAGGCGGCGCGGGAGCGCGGCATCATGGTCACCAACACGCCGGGGGTCCTGACCGAGGACACGGCCGACATGACCATGGCGCTGATCCTGGCCACCGCCCGGCGGCTGGGCGAGGGTGAGCGGCTGATCCGCGCCGGCCAATGGACGGGATGGGGCCCCACCCTGATGCTGGGCACCCGCATCTGGGGCAAGCGCCTGGGCATCGTCGGCATGGGCCGCATCGGCCAGGCCCTGGCCCGCCGCGCCCGTGGCTTCGGCCTGTCGGTGCACTACCACAACCGGCATCGCGTCCATCCCGAGATCGAGCAGGAACTGGAGGCGACCTATTGGGAAAGCCTGGACCAGATGCTGGCGCGGATGGACATCATCTCCATCAACTGCCCGCACACCCCGGCGACCTACCACCTGCTGTCCGCCCGCCGGCTGAACCTGCTGCGCGCCAACAGCATCATCGTCAACACCGCCCGTGGCGAGGTGATCGACGAGAACGAGCTGACGCGCAAGCTGTCCAAGGGTGAAATCGGCGCCGCCGGCCTGGACGTGTTCGAACAGGAACCGGCCGTCAACCCCAAGCTGATGGCCTTGCCCAACGTCGTGCTGCTGCCCCACATGGGGTCGGCCACCATCGAGGGACGCCAGGACATGGGCGAGAAGGTCATCGTCAACATCAAGACCTTCGTCGACGGGCACAAGCCCCCCGACCGGGTCATCGAATCCATGTTCTAAGGCGGCCCTGGGTTCTAAGGCGGACCCGGCCGCTGTCCCGGCGGCCTTGACTGACGGTCGCCGGGTCTTGACCGGCGCTTTTTCGAACACCATATGGTGTTCGCGGTGTTTTACGGCACCAGGAATGGTGGGGTTCGCGACAACCGGTGGTGACGCTGGCCTGCATCCCTTCCCGGACATGGCGGATGGCGCATGAAAACCCTTTGCGCAAAACGCCGTGGCGACTATGATCCGCCGCAGCAATCCTCATAACGATCCGGCCATCGACACTGTGGTGGCTGGCTGGAACGCTTTGCGGGTGGGCCATTGGCCCACTTTTTTTATTATCTGGGGTCGGCGATGTCAGGCGGGCAGGTTTCGCCCCATAACCGTCCCCACGCGAGAGATGGGGGCGGCCCGGTCGGCCGTTCCCTGGATAGAGATCGATGGACGTACAGGAACGCATTGCCGGCATCATCGCCCCCTCGGTCGAGGCCATGGGGTACGAATTGGTGCGCGTGGCGCTGACGGGCAACGCCCGCCCCACGCTGCAGATCATGGCCGAGCGTGTGGACGGTGCCGCCATGACGGTGGACGATTGCGCGGAAATCAGCCGCGCGGTGTCGGCCCTGCTGGACGTGGAAGACCCCATCGAGGTCGCCTACACGCTGGAGGTCAGCAGCCCCGGTATCGACCGGCCGCTGACCCGGCAAAAGGATTTCGAGCGCTACGCGGGCTTCGAAGTGCGGGTGGAGACGTCGCAGCCGGTGGATGACCGGCGCCGCTTCATCGGCATGCTGAAGGGCGTCGAGGACGGCAAGGTGCTGGTGGACATGCCCACCGGCCCCGCCGCCGTGCCCTTTGACCTGATCCTGCGGGCCAAGCTGGTGATGAACGACGCGCTGCTGAAGGCGGCGGCCGAGGGCAAGCACCAGCACTAACCCCCTTATTTTTCGGTTTTCCTACTCTTTCAACAGTCGTTCTTACTGACGTAACAGAAGGCAAGGTTCGCTTCGATGGAACTGCTTCAAGTCGCTGACGCCGTCGCCCGCGAGAAGAACATCGACAAAGAGCATGTGCTCGAGGCGATGGAAGAGGCCATTAAGAAGGCGGGCCGCTCCAAGTACGGCCACGAGCACGACATCCGCGCCCGCATTGATCGCAAGTCCGGTGACATCCACCTGATGCGCTATCTCGAGGTGGTGGAGACGGTTGAGGACGAGGCGACCCAGATCAGCGTGGCCCAGGCCAAGCGCAAGCGTCCCGACGCCAAGATCGGCGATTTCCTGATCGACCCGCTGCCGCCCATCGACTTCGGCCGCATCGCCGCCCAGACCGCCAAGCAGGTCATCGTGCAGAAAGTGCGCGAGGCGGAACGCGACCGTCAGTTCGACGAGTACAAGGACCGCATGGGCGACATCGTCAACGGTCTGGTCAAGCGCGTGGAATACGGCAACGTGACCGTGGATTTGGGCCGGGCCGAGGCCGTGTTGCGCCGTGACGAGTGCCTGCCGCGCGAGCATTTCAAGAACGGCGACCGCGTGCGCGCCTACATCTATGACGTGCGGCGTGAGCCGCGCGGCCCCCAAATCTTTCTGTCGCGCACCCATCCCGCCTTCATGGCTGGCCTGTTCAAGCAGGAAGTGCCGGAAATCTATGACGGCATTATCGAGATCAAGGCCGTGGCCCGCGACCCGGGCAGCCGCGCCAAGATCGCCGTCATCAGCAATGACAGCGCCATCGACCCCGTGGGCGCCTGCGTCGGCATGCGCGGCAGCCGCGTCCAGGCCGTGGTGGGCGAGTTGCAGGGCGAGAAGATCGACATCATCCCCTGGAACCGCGACGCCGCCACCTTCGTGGTGAACGCGCTGGCGCCGGCCGAGGTGGCCAAGGTGGTGCTGGACGAAGAGACCAAGCGTATCGAGGTGGTGGTGCCCGACGACCAGCTGTCGCTGGCCATCGGCCGTCGCGGCCAGAACGTCCGCCTGGCGTCCATGCTGACCGGCTGGGACATCGACATCATGACGGAGCAGGAGGAATCCGACCGTCGGACCGAGGAATTCAAGACCCGGTCGCAGATGTTCATCGAGGCCCTGGACGTTGACGACGTCATCGCCCACCTGCTGGTGGCCGAGGGCTTCACCTCGGTGGAGGAAATCGCCTACGTCGAGACCGACGAGCTGACCTCCATCGACGCCTTTGACGAGGATGTGGCCGAGGAACTGCGGGAACGCGCCCGCAACTTCCTGGAAGAACAGAACAGCCGACTGGAAAACCGCCGCCGGGAACTGGGCGTCACCGACGAGGTGGCGGCCATCGACGCGCTTACCGCGCCCATGCTGGTCAAGCTGGGTGAGAAGGGCGTGAAGACCCTGGACGATTTCGCCGATTTGGCCGGTGACGAGCTCATCGAGATCCTGGGCAAGGACGCGATGACCGAGGACGAGGCCAATGAGCTGATCATGGCGGCGCGCGCTCACTGGTTCGCGGACGAAGAGTCCGGGGCCGACGCCTGAGGGAGGCCTGATCCATGGTCGCCCCTCAGGTTCCTGGGCCGGCGATGACACCGGACCCCGATGACGCCCTGCTGCCGGAAGGCGAGGCGGAAGCGGTCGGGGGGGCCAAAAGCCCACTCCGCCGGTGCATCGCCAGCGGGGCGGTCGGATCGAAGGACGGGATGATCCGTTTTGTCGTCGGCCCCGACGGCACGGTGGTCCCCGACGTGGAGGAAACCCTGCCCGGACGCGGGCTGTGGTTGACGGCGGACCCCGCCTTGGTTGAAAAGGCGGTCGCCAAGAATTTGTTCGCCAAGGCCGCGCGCCGTTCGGTGCGCACCTCGGCGGACTTGAGGCCCCAAGTGGTGGGGCTGTTGCGTCGTCGTTGTCTGGACCTGGTCGGGCTCGCCCGGCGGGGTGGCCAGGCGGTGGCGGGATTTGAGAAGGTGGCTGCGGCGCTGCGCGCCAAGGCCATCGGTACGCGGTCGGGCATAGGGCTCAGGCTGGAGGCGTCCGATGGGGCTGCCGACGGCCGGTCCAAGCTGGACGCGCTGTCCCCCGGCATCCCGGTGGTCGATATTTTCGACCGGGGGGAGCTGGGCATGGCGCTGGGCCGCGATGACGCGGTGCATGCCGTGGTGGGTGCCGGACCTCTGGTCCAGCGCCTGCAGCGGGAGGCGGACAGGCTGCACGCCCTTATGAGGGGCGTTAGGCCCAGCGCTGGGTAAGGGATGGCCCGGGGGCAAAGGCCCCGGGGCGACAACGATGAAACAGTCGGATATCGGATGACTGACACGAGCGACCAGGACCGCAAGAAGTTGAGCCTTACCGGTCGAGGCAAGCTGGAGCTGAAGAAGACGGTGGACGCGGGATCCGTGCGCCAAAGCTTCTCGCACGGCCGCACCAAGACCGTTGCGGTTGAGGTCAAGCGCAAGCGAACCTTTGAACAGGGCGCCCGTCCGGGCGTGGCCGATGGCGGCGCCGCCGCCCGTGCCGCCGCCGAGGGCCGTCCGGCCCAGGGTGGCGGACGCCAGCCCCCCCGCGGTGGCGCCCCCCGCCAACTGACCGACAGCGAACGGGAAGCCCGTTTGCGCGCCCTGCGCGCCTTGGGCGATGCCGCTCCCATCGAGGATGTGGCCGACGAGCTGCTGGACGAGGTGGTGGCGGACGACCTGCCCGTGGCCGAAGAGGCGGCACCCGCCCCGGCGCCGGAGCACGTGGTCGAGGAGCCCGTGCCGGGTGAACCCCTGGACGACGAGACCCTGCGTCGCCGCGAGCTCGAAGAGCTGCGGATGATCCAGGAAGAGGAGAAGCGCGTCGCCGCCGAAGCGGAGAAGCGTCGCCTCGACGAAGAGAACAAGCGCAAGGAAGCCGAGGCCGCCCGTAAGGAAGCCGAAGCCCCGCGCCAGGCCCGTCCGGCTGGTGGTGGCGCCGCCACGACCACGACGGCGACCCCCACGACTGCTCCCACCCTGCGGGGCCCCGGGGCGCCGCGCGTGGACGAGGAGGACGACGACGACGGCCGCCGCAAGGCCAGCGGTCCCGGCGGTCCCGCCAAGACCGCCAAGGCCCCAGCTCCGGCTCCGGCCAAGGCCGCCAAGGGGGGCGAGCGTCGCCGCAACACCGGCAAGCTGACCATCTCCCAGGCGCTCAGCGATGAGGGCGGTGGCCAGCGCGGCCGCAGCATGGCGGCCCTCCGCCGTGCCCGTGAACGCGAGAAGCAGCGCCTCAGCGGGCGTCAGGATACCCAAAAAGTGACCCGCGACGTCATCATCCCCGAAGTCATCACCGTGCAGGAACTGGCCAACCGTATGGCCGAACGCGCGGCGGACGTGATCAAGGCGCTGATGCGCATGGGCGTGATGGCCACCATCACCCAGAACATCGACACCGACACCGCCGAGCTGGTGGTGAGCGAGTTCGGCCACCGGCCGCACCGCGTGTCGGAGGCCGACGTCGAAGTGGGCGTGAAGGGCGATCAGGACCGGGACGAGGATCTGTCGTCGCGTCCGCCGGTCGTCACCGTCATGGGTCACGTCGACCACGGCAAGACCTCGCTGCTGGACGCCCTGCGCCACACCGACGTCGCCAGCCGCGAGGCCGGCGGCATCACCCAGCACATCGGCGCCTACCAGGTGCAGTTGGCGTCGGGTTCACGCATCACCTTCATCGACACCCCGGGCCACGCCGCCTTCACCGAGATGCGCGCCCGTGGCGCCAACGTCACGGACGTGGTGGTGCTGGTGGTGGCCGCCGACGACGGCGTCATGCCGCAGACGGTGGAAGCCATCCAGCACGCCAAGGCGGCTGGGGTTCCGATCATCATCGCCATCAACAAGTGCGACCTGCCCGGCGCGAAGCCGGACCGGGTGCGGCAGGAACTGCTGCAGCACGGCCTGGTGGTCGAGGCCATGGGCGGCGAAGTGCTGGACGTGGAAGTGTCGGCCAAGACCGGCAAGGGCCTGGACAAGCTGGAGGAGAACATCCTCCTGCAGGCGGAAATCCTGGAGCTCAAGGCCAACCCCAACCGCACCGCCGAAGGTGTGGTCGTGGAAGCCAAGCTGGAACGGGGCCGCGGTTCCGTCGCCACCATGCTGGTGCAGCGCGGCACACTGAAGGTGGGCGACATCGTCGTCGCCGGCAGCGAGTGGGGCCGCGTGCGCGCCCTGGTCAACGACCGTGGCCAGAACGTGGAAAGCGCCGGTCCCGCCGCGCCGGTGGAAGTGCTGGGCCTGAACGCCACGCCGCTGGCCGGTGACGAGTTCTCGGTGGTCGAGAGCGAAGGCCGCGCCCGTGAGATCACCGAATTCCGTCAGCGCAAGAAGCGGGAGGCCCAGGTCGCCCAGTCGGCGCGCGGATCGCTGGAACAGATGTTCAAGCAGATCCAGGCGGGCGAGGTGAAGGAACTGCCGCTGGTCATCAAGGGCGACGTGCAGGGCTCGATCGAGGCCATCTCCGGCACGCTGGAGAAGCTGTCCGGCAACAATGTCGAGGTCAAGGTGCGCGTTCTGCACTCCGGTGTGGGCGCCATCAACGAAAGCGACGTCACGCTGGCCAACGCCTCGCGCGGCATCATCATCGGCTTCAACGTCCGCGCCAATCCGCAGGCCCGTGAAATGGCCAAGCGGGACAACGCGGAAATCCGCTACTACTCGGTCATCTACGACATCATCGACGATGTCCGGGCCCTGTTGACCGGCATGCTGAAGCCGACGTTGCGCGAACGCTTCCTGGGCAACGCCCAGATCCTGGAGGTGTTCAACATCACCAAGGTCGGCAAGGTCGGCGGTTGCCGCGTGTCGGAAGGCATCGTCAAGCGCGGGGCGGGTGTCCGCCTGCTGCGCGACAACGTCGTCATCCACGAAGGCACGCTCAAGACCCTCAAGCGCTTCAAGGACGAGGTCAAGGAAGTGCGCGAAGGGTACGAATGCGGCATGGCGTTCGAGAACTACGACAACATCCAGCCGGGCGACGTCATCGAAGCCTACGAGATGGAAGAGGTGGCCCGCGTCCTGTAAGGCGCCGGCCCGTCTTTCCCTCCTGGATTTAGCCCCTGCCTGACATCCGGCCGTCCGGTCCAACCCCGGACGGCCGTTTTGGCCCCTGATACGGGCCGCATACTCGGCCGCCGTTCCATCGATGGAGATGGATGAACCGCTGCCGCTCGGCCGTCCCCGACCGTCCAGGCCGATCCTGGACCCGACGGTGCCTTCCGAGCCTAATTAGGATTTGACCCATGAGCAGACATGGTGACGCCGACGTGCGCGCCGGCAAGGCCCCTTCTCAACGTCAGCTGCGCGTGGGCGAGGAACTGCGCCATGCCCTGGCCGACATCCTGCGCCGGGCGGATTTCCGCGATCCCGCCCTGCAGGACCTGAACGTGACGGTCAGCGAGGTGCGCATCAGCCCCGACCTGAAGAACGCCACCGCCTTCGTCATGCCGCTGGGTGGCGGCCAGCCGGAACAGGTGAAGGCGCTGAACCGCGTGTCGGCCTACCTGCGCAGCCAGGTGGCCAAGGCCATGCGCCTGCAGCACGTGCCGCGCATCAGCTTCCAGGTTGACGTCTCCTTCGACTACGCCCAGCGCATCGACCAGATCCTGCACCGTCCGGATGTGCAGCGGGACCTGGACGCCGAAGCGGCCGCCAAGGCGGCGGCCGGGGTGGCCGATGAAGACGAGGGCGACCAGGACGGTGCGACCGAGGCGGAGGCGGAGCGCCACGATGGCCCGTAAGCGCAAGGGCCGTCCCCTGCACGGCTGGTTGGTGCTGGATAAGCCCTCGGGCATGACCAGCACCCAGGCCATGGCCAAGGCCCGCTGGCTGATGCAGGCGGAAAAGGCCGGCCACGCCGGCACGCTGGACCCCATCGCCACCGGCATCCTGCCCATCGCCTTCGGTGAGGCGACCAAGACCGTGTCCTACGCCATGGACTGCGGCAAAACCTACCGCTTCACCCTTAAGTTTGGCGAGGCGCGCACCACCGACGATCTGGCGGGCGAGGTGACGGCGACCCACGATCATCGTCCCAGCGACGAGGCGATCGAGGCGGCGCTGGAGGCCTTTGTGGGGCGGATCAGCCAGGTTCCCCCCCAATTCTCCGCCATCAAGGTGGCGGGCGAGCGCGCCTATGATTTGGCGCGTGAGGGGGAGCGGGTGGATCTGGCACCGCGCATCGTGCGGGTGGACAGCTTCCTGCTGACCGGCCGCCCGGATGCCGACCATGCCGAGTTCGAGGTGGAGTGCGGCAAGGGCACCTATATGCGCTCGCTGGCTCGCGATCTGGCCCTGGCGTTGGGTACCGTGGGGCACGTCGCCGTCCTGCGCCGGCTGCGGGTCGGGCAGTTCACCATGGACCGGGCGATTTCGCTTGACGAATTGGAACGGGTGGCGCAGACACCCACGGTCGAAGGACTTCTGCAACCGATCGAGACCGCGCTGGACGACATCCCGGCGCTGGCCCTGGCGGAAGCGGAAGCGCACCGACTGAGACACGGACAAACGGTGGCGCTGCTGCGCCGTCACGATCTGGAACGGCTGCAAGCCATCCATGATCGACTGGCGGGCGGGGAGCCCATCGCGCTTGCCATTTCAGGTGGCAAGCCGGTGGCGTTGGTTCATGTCGAGGGGGCGGAGGTCCGTCCGGTGCGCGTTTTGAACCTCTAAGTGACGGAGACGACGATGTCGATCACTGCCGAGCGCAAGCAGGCGCTCATCAACGAGTACAAGACCGCCGAGAGCGACACCGGTTCGCCCGAGGTGCAGGTGGCGATCCTGACGGAACGCATCACCAACCTGACCGATCACATGAAGTCCCATAACAAGGACTTCCACTCCCGCCGTGGCCTGCTGGTCATGGTGAGCCAGCGCCGCAGCCTGCTGGACTACCTGAAGCGCAAGGACGCCGCCCGCTACACGTCGCTGATCCAGCGTCTGGGCCTGCGTCGCTAAGGGGATGATCCGGACGACGCCCCTGGCGCGCGTGACCGCAATCATCGGTGGCGCCGCCCACCCGCCATCCGGCGGGCTGGTGCCCCGACGTGGCCGCATCGCGCCGGGACTCCCGTCCGGTCGAACCACCAGCGCTTCGGTTTTGGGTATTGAGTAGTAAAGATGGCCAGCCGGGTGGACCCGGCTGGCCATCTGTCATTTAAAGAGTTTCTAACGCGGGTGCTGCCGATAGGGCCCCGGCTCGGCCGTCCAATCCGGGACGTGTTCACCGAGTATCGGATGGAAGGATAGACGATATGTTCAAAGTGTTCCGTAAAGAGATGGAATGGGGCGGCCGCAAGTTGGTCTTGGAGACGGGCAAGGTCGCCCGCCAGGCCGATGGCGCCGTCATCGCCACCTACGGCGACACGGTCGTGCTCTGCACCGCCGTTGGCGCCAAGTCGGCCAAGCCGGGTGTGGATTTCTTCCCGCTGACCGTCAACTACCAGGAAAAGGCGTTCGCCGCCGGCAAGATCCCGGGCGGTTTCTTCAAGCGCGAAGGCCGGCCGACCGAGAAGGAGGTGCTGACCTCCCGCCTCATCGACCGTCCCATCCGCCCGCTGTTCGTCGACGGCTTCCGCAACGAAGTGCAGGTCGTCTGCACCGTGCTGAGCCATGACCTCGAGAACGATCCCGACATCGTCGCGATGATCGGCGCCTCCGCCGCCCTGACGCTGTCCGGCCTGCCCTTCCTGGGCCCCATCGGCGGCGCCCGCGTCGGCTACAAGGATGGCGAGTTCATCCTGAACCCGACGCTGGAGCAGGTCGAGACCACCGACCTGGACCTGGTGGTCGCCGGTACGCAGGAAGGCGTGCTGATGGTCGAGTCGGAGGCCAAGGAGCTGTCCGAAGAGATCATGCTGACGGCCGTCATGTTCGGCCACACCGCCTTCCAGCCGGTGATCAACCTGATCATCGACCTGGCCGAGCAGGCCGCCAAGGACCCGTGGGACCTGCCGGCCCCGGCCTATGACAAGGCGGCCCTGAAGTCCGCGCTGAATGATCTGGTGGGCGCCGACATCCGCGCCGCCTACACCAAGACCGTGAAGCAGGAGCGCTACGAGGCCGTCGGCGCCGCCAAGAAGAAGGCGATCGAGGCCTTCACCGCTGATGGCGCCTACGCCACCGAAGCCGTCGCCACCACCTTCAAGGACCTGGAAGCCGACGTGTTGCGTGGTTCGGTGCTCAGCACCGGCAAGCGCATCGACGGCCGCAGCACCAGCGACATCCGCCCCATCGTGGCGGAAGTGGGCGTGCTGCCCCGGGCCCACGGCTCGTCCCTGTTCACCCGCGGCGAGACCCAGGCCCTGGTGGTCGCCACCCTGGGCACCGCCCAGGATGAGCAGATCGTGGACGCGCTGGAAGGCGAATACCGCGAAAACTTCATGCTGCACTACAACTTCCCCCCGTACTCGGTGGGTGAAGCCGGCCGTATGGGCAGCCCGGGCCGCCGTGAAATCGGCCATGGCAAGCTGGCGTGGCGCGCCGTCCACCCGCTGCTGCCGGCCAAGGAGCAGTTCCCCTACACCCTGCGCCTGGTCTCGGAAATCACCGAGTCCAACGGCTCGTCCTCGATGGCCACCGTCTGCGGCACCTCGCTGGCGCTGATGGATGCCGGCGTGCCGCTGCCGCGCCCCGTGGCTGGCATCGCCATGGGCCTGATCAAGGAAGACACCGGCGTCGCCGTGCTGTCCGACATCCTGGGTGACGAGGATCACCTGGGCGACATGGACTTCAAGGTGGCCGGCACCGAAGCGGGCGTGACCGCCCTGCAGATGGACATCAAGATCACCTCGATCACCGAGGAGATCATGAAGGTCGCGCTGGGTCAGGCCAAGGACGGCCGCCTGCACATCCTGGGCGAGATGGCCAAGGCCATCGGCGGCGCCCGCGACGCGGTCAACCAGAACGCCCCGCGCATCACCGTGATCAACATCCCCAAGGAGAAGATCCGCGACGTGATCGGCTCCGGCGGCAAGGTGATCCGCGAGATCGTGGAGCAGACCGGCGCCAAGATCGACATCGAGGATGACGGCACCGTGAAGGTGGCGGCCGTGGACAGCAAGGCGTCCGACGCGGCCATCAAGTGGATCAAGGGCATCGTCGCCGAGCCCGAGCTGGGCGAGATCTATGTCGGCAAGGTCGTCAAGGTCATGGACTTCGGCGCCTTCGTGAACTTCCTGGGGGCCCGTGACGGCCTGGTCCACATCTCCGAACTCTCGCCGCAGCGCGTGGCCAAGGTGACGGACGTGGTCAACCAGGGCGACGAGGTCAAGGTGAAGGTCCTGGGCTTCGACGATCGCGGCAAGGTGAAGCTGTCGATGAAGGTCGTCGACCAGGCCACCGGTGAGGATCTGAGCAAGAAGGACAAGGCGGAGGAGGCCTAAGCCTCCTCGACCTGATCCGATTTAAGACCGAGGCATCCGGCCCTAGCCGATGCCTTTGGGTCAAGGATTAAGCCGCCCGGGGTAGCCTGGGCGGCTTTTTCTATATCTATCGCGCACTGGGAACGATTCATTTATGGCAAAGTCTGGGCAGTAATCCGGTTTGGTCATGAAATAAGACCCGAGTATTGATTTCCAACCATGCGCTGAGAACATGGAAAGTGTGATGCTGCTCACAGGTCATCGCCGACGATAGGGCGTAATGAATCGGTCATCCACCAGTAGTTATCGGAAATAGTAACGCGGTGGATTTGAAGGCGATAACCATACATCGCCAAGACGCGCCCAAGTTTTATTGTTTGCAACAATGAAACAATGGCGAATTTAGGGACTCAAAAGGAGAATCACCATGTCGCATTTGCGTACTCTTGTCTTGGCCGCGTCGGCTCTGGTTGCGGTCGCCGCGACCCCGGCTCTGGCGCAGAGCACGTTCGATGGCGGCTATGTTGGTGCCAATGCCGGCTATGACTGGTTCGGCGCGCATCCGCGCGCCAAGGTCGCCGGCCAGCAAAGCACGCCGGACAATCAGGCGCAGGGCTTCAACGGCGGCATCTTCGGCGGCTACGGCCAGACCTTCGACAACATCTACCTGGGTGGCGAAGGCGAGGTGAACTTCTATACCGCCGACCGTACCTTCGGTGACGCGCTGGGCAACTACCGCGTCCAGCCCGACTATGGCTTCGGCGTCAGCGCCCGTGTCGGCTACGTGGTTCAGCCCGACCTGCTGCTCTTCGGCCGCGTGGGCTGGCAGCACACCAATGTCGACTTCAACACCATCCAGCCGGGCAGCGCCGGCGTGCCGCAGCGCTACAGCCAGGAATTCGATGGCGTCCGGTACGGCGTGGGTGGCGATTACGCCATCGACGAGCACCTGTTCACCCGCATCGAGTACGACTACACCGACTACTCGCACACCTCCCGCACCCTCGCCGCCGGCGAAGTCCGCAACATGCCGGATGAAAGCCTGGTCCGCGTCGGCTTGGGCCTGCGCTTCTAACAGAAGAACCTGAAGCAGATCGCCCGAAGGCGGGTTAGCGTCCGAGAGCGTGGTGGAAAATCGGTGATCGCCCGGGGTGGGGCATGCCCCACCCCGGGCGGCGGCGGGCGGGAGGTGGTCATTGGTCCGGTCGGCTAGAGTGGAGTTGCGACACTTCCTCTTGCCCAAAGGACCTTCCCAATGACCGACGACAGTATGGCACTGGTGGATTTGCTACAGAAGGCCGGAGACGGCGATTTCCTGCGCAGCGTCGCGGAGACGGTGCTGCAGATGCTGATGGAGGCTGACGTTGAAGGCCAGATCGGCGCCGGCCGGCACGAACGGTCGGCCGAGCGGCTGACGCACCGCAACGGCTATCGCGACCGCGCCCTGGACACGCGGCTGGGAACGCTGAACCTGCGCATTCCCAAGCTGCGGCAGGGCAGCTATTTCCCGCCCTTCCTGGAGGCGCGCAAGACCAGCGAGAAGGCGCTGGTGGCGGTGATCCAGGAGGCCTGGATCGGCGGCGTCTCCACCCGGCGGGTGGACGAGCTGGCGCAGGCCATGGGGCTGTCCGGCATCTCCAAATCGACGGTGTCCAAGCTGTGCCGGGACATCGATGAGCGGGTCCAGGCCTTCCTGGGCCGCCCGCTGACGGGCGACTGGCCCTATCTGTGGCTGGAC
>NZ_JACIIZ010000022.1 GCF_014205765.1 Nitrospirillum iridis
GGCGGCAATCGAGGCCCGGGTGCAGGCGAGCTTTGATGCCCTGGCGGACCGGATCCTTCCTGTCGACCGCGAGATCGCGGCCCTATGGGGCAGGTCGTTGGGCGCCAGCGATAAACATACCGACGACACCGGATTGGCAGCCACCGCCCGCATCCATCGGCTGATTCTTGTTACCCGAAATACCACCGACGTGGCCGGGCGGGGCGTTACCACCCTCGACCCCTACTCTGCGTCTCCCCGGATACGGCCCGCCTGACGCGCCCCCTTTGGCCTATCCGACTATCCGGGCGTAGGGCCACGGCCCACGGGGAATCCCCAATCGGCGGTCCAATCCTGCTCCGGGGGTGAAACCACCAGACCTGTCCGCTGACGGGTAACCCGGACTGTGCCACCGACGGGCAAGCTCGAACCATTGAGGTCGACGCCCAAGCGCAGGTAGTGGGACCGCCCCTCCTGGTCTTGGACAACGATGAACGGCCGGTCCGTCAACTCGTCGTCCAAGCCCTTGGCGGTGATTTGACCGACGATGGGGTGGGCCGGCCCCTCTTGCCCATGGACTACCACGTCACCGACCGCACGGCCCAGCGTCTGGTTCATGGTCCGAATAATGTCGCTGCGGCGGCCCATCGCCTTCAGCGTGGGCTCCGCATCCTCGACCAGGCACCAACGCCCTTCCCCGTCAGTCGAGGCCAACCCGAGGGTCTGCAATCGCCGCAGCCGGCCGATGAGCAGGCCCTGAACCCCGGCCCCATCGCCCCAGCCCGACGCGGACCGCATGCCGATGACAGCGGTGGGATCGGTGGTGGCCACCCGAGCCAGGGTGCGGTCCAGCTGCGTCCAGCGCTCGGCCTCCACCTCCCGCGCCAGCTTGGTCTGGATCTCCCACTCCGAGCGCGGCCCCAGTTCCAGGGTGGCCAGCTCCTGGGCCCGCGCCCGCAGGCCTTGGGTGATGTAGGTGCGGTGGATGACAAGGTCGCGGCAGGCCTCGTCCTTGCCACGCACGATCAGGTGGACGTGGGGGTTGTCGGTGTTCCAGTGGTCGACGGCCACCCAGTCCAGCCGGGTGCCCAGGTCACGCTCCATGGTCCGCGCCAGGTCGCGGGTGTAGGCCCGCAGGTCGGTGAGGTCGGCCGCATCCTCCGGGCTGACGATGAAGCGGAAGTGGTGGCGATCATCGGCGGTCCGGTTGACGAACGCCCGCACGTCGGCATCGTCGGTGTCCGCGCTGAACATCCGCGCCGGCTGGCCATCCCTCGTGACGCCCTCCCGGCGCAGATAGGCCAGGTGGGTTCCCAGCGGCGCCCCCCGCCGGCCGTGGCGGACGATGCGCGCCTTGACCACCACACGGCGCCCGCGCCGAGCCAGCAGGCCCCGGCTGAGCTTCCAGGCCATGCCGGCGCCCCGGCCGGCCATCGAGCGCTTGGAGCAGGTGGAGACGACGCCGACCTGGTCGCGCGCCACCAGCACCTTGGCCTTGAACAGGCGCGGCTGTCGCTCTGCCCGGAAGCGGCCCAGGCGGGGGTGCAGGAATGCGTCGGCATCCCGGTCACCTCGGCGCGGCATGATGCCCCCGTGCCAACGGACTCCAGGAAAACAGCACCTCTGCGCGGACGGGCGGCACGGCACCCAAAAGCTGGCACTGCGCGCGCGCCAGGCAATCCGACCCCGACAGCCCTATAAACCCACCCCACGGCACCGCCTTTAATCTTGCCGTCCGTCGTCCATCGGGATGTCCGGCGTCAATCCCTCGCCCCTTTCCGCCGATCATCGCCCGGCCCACGCCGGCTCGCTGGCCTCTCACAGCGCCCTCCCGGCGTGGCTCAGAGCGACAAACAGCCCCTGGTCCGGCGCCAAAGGGTCCCTTGGGGCTTGGGTCCATCGCCGCAGCACCTGGGCGACATAGTGCTGGGTTGCTGTCGGGAGCGGCTGGCCGGTGCGGGAATGGACCAACACACGGCCGAGCCCAGCGTGGTAGGCGGCCAGGGCGTCCACAGGCCCGAAGCGCTCCCGCAACTCGGCCAGAAGGGCGGCACCGGCCAGCAGGTTGTCACGCACCTGGTAAGCACTGGCGCCCAAGTGCAGGCGGGCCCGCAAGGCGGCCCAGGTTCCGGGCATCAGCTGGGTCAGCCCCATGGCCCCGGCTGGTGAGGTCGCGGCCGGGTCGCCGGCGCTTTCCACCGCCACCACAGCCGTCAGCAAGGACGGCGGCAGGTGGAAGCGTGCAGCGGCCTCGGCGATCTCGGTGGCTACCTCAGGGGCGATCCCGGCCTGCCTATGCACAGTCGCCCTCACACACGGCTGCGAAGGCTGCAACGGCGCGAACAGCGGGCTGGCGGTGGCGAGGCCGCAGGCGGCGGCCAGGGTCAGGACGGGCATGGCGGTCTCCGGTGCGACAGCGACGACGGAACGAGCGGAGCGCGGCCCTCAGCCACCGGGCTCGCCCGCGTCAAGGCCAAGCGCCGCTTGACCTTGACCCCGGCTGCGCGCGGCGGCGGACTGGAGGGCGGTCGGGACGACAGGATGTCGCCCCGGGGTCGAACAACAGGATGGCAAAGGATGGGCGGCGTCATGGGTCCCGCCTCACCCAGAACGGAATCGCCTGGCCCAGGACGGCGGTGAGCGGCGTCGGTCCAAAATACCTTCCGTCCAGCGCGTCGGTACGGTCGGGGTTCAGCAGCAACACCTCGCCGGGGAACAGCCGCCGGCAGCCGCGCCAGGCGGTGAGGGGCCGGCCCCGGCCATCGGCCTCCAGCGCCCGCGCCAGAGGGCGTCGGTCCACCAGCATCCAGCCGGCGCGGCCACAGACCTGCTGCCCCGCCACCGCCGCCACCGGCTTCAGCAAGGGCATGCCCAGGGGCAGGTAGCCGCGATCCGCATAGAGGCGGGCCTGGGCGGCATCGGGCCGCACCAGCAGATAGGCGCCAGGGGCGGGACCGCCGTCAGCCAGGGGGCGGAGGCGATAGAGGCCGATGGGCGCGCTAGCGGTGGCGTTCCACACCAGCACAGGCCGGCGGCCTGGCGTGGCGAGGACCAGCAGCAGCACGGCGGCCAGGCCCGCCAGCAGGGGAGAGGTCTGGCGCGTCATGACCCCACCCTCCGGCGCCGACACCACGCGGCATGCTGATCCCGGCCATAGCGCCGGGGGGCTTGGCCACAAGCAAGGCGGTTGTGGGCATGGCGCCAGTAGTCCGGCGCCACCGCCGCCGGGTCGAAGCCGTCCGCCTCCAGCATGTCGACCAGCTCCAGCGTGCGCTTCACCCGGGGCCAGCCCGACAGGCTCAGCAGGCTGTCACCCCCAGGATCGACGCCGGGAACGGTGACCCGCCCCTCCCCGGCGGCGCAGGCCCGCAGGATGTCGATGCGGGAGAGGACGGTACCGTGGGCGTTACCCTCCCACCGCACGTAGCCGAACACGGCGCCGGGGGCGAAGAACAGCAGGCGCCGCCGCCGGTCCAACACCTGGTCCGCCACCGGATGGCCGAAACGCAGCCAGCGCTCGATCCAGTCGCGGTGGAACACCAGTTCGACACTGGTCAGGGGGCTGGCCAAAGGGCTGGTCGGGGAGCCACCCAGGGAAGCCGGCGCGGTCATGACGCCCCCGCCCCGAAGCGCTCCTCCAGCATCGCCCGCAGCAGATCGGCCACGGTGACGCCCTGACGGAAGGCCGCCACCTTGATGCGGCCGCGCAAGGCCGGTGTCACGTCGATGGTCAGGCGGGCGCTGTAGGCCTGGGCCTTGGGGGCGGTGCGGCCCTTGCCGTCGCCATCGACCCAGCGTTGGGCATCGTCGCGTGGACGGGCACCGAGCATGGGGGCGGGCCGGCGGGTCATGGCCGCCCCCGCAGCACCTCGGCGGCGAGCGCCGCCACCTCGCGCACCGCCGGCGAGGCCCGGTCGATCTCCCGCGCCAGCAGGCCGGAGCCCGCCGCCTCGGCGTAGATCACCCGCTGGGCCAGGCTGGCCTCCAGCGCCGGCACGCCCAGGCTGGCGATGGCGCGCTGGACCTCCCGGGCGATGCGGGTGCGCACCACCCGGCGGTTGACGACGAAGTGGGCCTTCAGCTCCGGCCGGTAGACGCGGGCCTCGGCCACCAGGTCCAGCATGGCCTGGCTGGCCCAGACGTCGAAGCCGGACGGCTGCACCGGCACCAGCACCCGCTCCGCCGCCAGCAGGGCGGAGCGCACCAGGGCGGTGGTGCGCGGCGGCCCGTCGATGACAACGTGGGTGACGCCCCGCGCCAGGTCCGGCACCTCGCGGTGCAGGGTCTCCCGCGCCAGGCCCACCATGCCGAACAGTCGGCGGCGCCCCGCCCGTGCCCGCTGTTCCGCCCAGTCCTGGGCGGAGGCCTGGGGATCGGCGTCAACCAGCAGCACGGACGCCCCAGCCCGCCCCCACTCCCCGGCCAGGTGCAAGGCCAAGGTGGTCTTGCCCGCCCCGCCCTTCTGCGTCAGCACGGCGACGATCATGGCCGCCTCGCGCGCGGGCGCGGCCGTAGGGCACTACCCTCAACAACTACCAAGAGTCTATTAAGAGTCAAAGAGTCAGGGATTTGGACAGCGCGAATTCGTGAATAGTGCCAATGGCTTGCCGACCACCCCCACGCCTGATCCACCGTCGATTCACGCCTGTTCCACCGTGGCGGCACGCCTGATCCACCGAGAGGATTCACAGCTGAGCCTCCCCGTCTGTGGATGAAACCCCCGGCTTATCCCCAGGCACCACGGCGGCACTGTGGACGGACTCGGTGGATCGGGCGGCGTGCAGGGCCTCCCGCCCGTGGTGTCGCACCAGGGTCAGGGCATAGCCCGCCAATACGCCCCCGCGCGCGATGCCACGCAGGTCCGCGATGAAATCGACCGGCCGGGCCAAGCTGCCGGACCGGGCCTGGAGGTCGGCCAGGGCGATGGTCCAGCCGGTGGATAACCCGGCGTGCCGGCGCAGCAGGCGCCACAGCCAACGCTCCACCCCGCCGGTCAGCCGCAGATAGGCACGGTCAATCCGCAGCACCCGGCGGCGGATGACGACCGCTGTCCACAGCCATTCCGGCAGCAGAATGATCAAGCCGTCGCCATCAGCGGTCCACTTCTCGATCCAATGGAAGCGGTGCCCCTCGGCAACGGTGGCGCCCAGGGTGGTCTCCACCTCGCTGGCCGCCAGCCGATCCAGCGCCTGGGCCAGCGCAACGTATTGCGCCCGGCCGGTGCCGCGCCCGAGAAAGCGTAGAACCTGAAAAGCGGGAGCACGTAAAAGCGGCACCGGCTGCAGCCCCCGGTCGCGCCCCTCGGCCAGTTGCGAGACCGCCCAGATCAACAGGTCGGCGTCCCAGAGGGTGGCGAGGCCCGGCCCTGCGGCCGGGGTCGACACCCGTAGATGGTCGCCGGCGCGGTGGTGATACAGCGGCCGATGGCGAGGACGCTTCGCCAGGGAAAAGCACGGCCAGACCATCAGGTCGATGGCATCGCGCACCGGGGCCCCGGCATGGATGGCGGGAAAGTCGCGCATGGGTCATCGCCTTCCCAACGACGAGGCCCGACGCGGCGGCCGAACGAGGGTGGGTGTGACATCGGTGGTGGAGGTCCGCCGGCCCTGGTCGGCCCAGCGCTGCAGGTCGTCGACGGCGTAGACCACGCGACCACCGATCTTGCGATAGACGGGCCCGGTGCCAAAGGTGCGGTGCTTCTCCAGCGTGCGGCCGGACAGGCCCAGAAGCCGGGCGGCCTCCGGTGTGCGCAGATAGCGCGGCGGCAGGGGGGAATGAGGATCGGGCATGGGCGCACCCTGGCGTGTCGGGGCGGCCCACCGGAAACGGGGCCGCATCGCCGGCAACCATCAGCGCGTCGCCCCCGCTTGGGGATGGACGAAGATTGGGGGGTGCGGAAAACGTCCTCCCCCCCGGCATCGGCACACGACGACCTGCCCGTAAGGGGGAGACGCGCCGCCCAGGCATCATGCCTTCGGCAGAGGCCCGCATGTCCAGCTTGCCGATACACGGGGTGCGCGTATTTGATTACGCGGGACACCCGTCCCGCCCATCGGTTCAGTCGAGGAGCGCGAAGATGGCGGAAACCCTGACCGTGAGCCACCGCTGGCTCCGGGACGATGCCATGGCCTTGCTCTTGAGCGAGGCGTCCTGTGACTTTGGCATGCTTAACCAGACGCCCGATCCCCAGAAGGCCCGCGCCCTGGTGGCCGGCCTCTGCCTCATCCGCATGAGCGACAATTTCCGCTTCGCGTTCGAGAAGGAATTGGACACCTTGCGGCACACGCCCGGCTGGGGACCGTTCTATTCCTGGATGATCATGACCAAGTTCCAGGTAACGGAGAATCCGGACGAATACCCGTTCTCCCTCACCGATCGGGAATTCGATTACTACGCCACCAAGGAGTTCAGTGGCAAAATCGTTGACGTCCAGGGCATTTACAAGCCGCCGAACTTCTATACCGCCTTGGGCCAGGACATAGGCGCTTTCTTCCTCGGCGTCAGCGCGGGGATGATAGCCACCGCTTTCATTCCAGAGGCTGCCGGCGCTGCGGCCCTGAGCGGAGCCGCCTTTGGAACAACGGCGGCGCGAGCGGCGGTCAGCAGTCTAGCGGGCGCCGTCACCAGCCGTTTGATGCCCGGCAACTCCTGGGCGGCCGCGCGGGCGGGACGGCTGTGGCCTCGTTACCTTGCGGAATACAATCGACGGATGCTGCGATGAGCGTCGTGGCTGTCCGCAGTTGGATCGCCCGCTATGGCCGCTGGTTGATAGTAGTCGGCTGGTTTTTGGCATTCTTCAGCCAAGGCGATAAACGCTACGAGTACACCATTCTTGGGCTGGTTATTGCCTCGATAGGCGCCTGGGGCCTTTTACTCCACGCCGACATGCCGGGTAAGTCCTTTGGCTACCGCCGTCCTTTTTTGACTACTCTGCTATGGATGGCCCTCGGGTTAACCATACTGTACGTCTGGCTGTTCTTCGCGGTGCAAACACCGTAAAGGGATTCCGCCGTTCGCTGTTGGTCCAGTCAGCGCTTCAAGAGGGCGCGATAGCCGCCATTGGCCAAGCGGCCTCCCGTCGCCAGCACCCGCCGCACCTGGGCCCGCATCGGGCTGTCGGACCAATCCACCGGCGCCGATCCCCAGAGCGCCGCCGCCACCTCGCGGCCGGACGCGCCGGCTGTCGCCAAGTCCAGCGCCCAAAGCATGAAGGCGGATTCCAGGGTGCGACCGGTCGGCCTGGGAGCTGGCACGGGCGGCGCCCGGGTGATGCGAGGATTCTGGGCATAGCGCCAGAACGACAGGGTGGACGCCAGCCGCTGGGGGTGCCAGGCATCGAAAAGGGGCACGGGGGCCATGGGCGCATGGGCGGCGGGCGGTTCCGGCCCCGGCAGCAACAGGTGATGCGCCAGCCCAGGTCGGGGAGCGATGATCAGGTGGTAACCGTCCGCCGTCAGCAAGGCCGCCTGCCGCCCGCCCCAGCCGTCGGGGTCAAAATGGATCAAGCACCCGGCGGCCAGCGGGGCCGGGGTCAGCCGTACCAGGCGGGCCAGCACGTCGGCGCGCCAGAACACGAACGCTTCCCGGGCCGTCAGGGCGGGGTCGGCCAGGACATCGCAGCCCCCAACGGGCCGCCCGATCAAACGGGATCACGGTCGCGGGTTCCGCCTTTTCAGCCTTGTGGTCCGCCTGGTAGGCGGCCGAACGGCGCAGGAATTCCCAGGCGAGCCCGTCGTCGTCCAGGCTCTCGATATAGCGGTAGTCGGCGTCGAGGCGTTCTCGCTTAAACGGGCGCATCGCCCTCTCCGTGCATCGTTAGCGCGGATCAGTGAAGGCACCTTCACCAACAAACAATGCCCAGCGCGAAGCGTCGTGTCTAGGTCGACGGATGTAGGTCGCACGGGCCGACTTGGGACGCCTTTGACCTGAAGGGGCTCCCCTGCCCCCAAAGGCGTAGAGCCGTAGACCCGTAAAGGCGGCTCCACGGAACTACTCCACCCGGCGGTCCCGCGTACCTTTGAGCAGTTGCTCGTGCCCATGCTCCGTCATCCAGCGGGCCCGGGCCAGATGGCTGTCGTAGGTGCGCAATGCCTTGGCCCGATCCGCTTGCGGATTGATCTGCAAGACTTCCCGGATGATGTCGTCGATGGCCACCCCATCCCGTGCCGCGTCCAGCAGCATCAGGTAGGTCGCAAAGTGCCTACGGTCGTAGTCGGTGATGGTGGTGTCGCTCGGCGCCAGGTCGGCCACCGGCCCTGGGTTCACGGGGGTTCGGGTCACGGGATTGGGGGCCCTTTGCTGATGGGACAGGTGGTCCTGCTTCTCCGCTGGGAGTATGCCATGGGTGCCCCCGGCCGGCGAAGGCGCGTTCGGGGGACGAGCGGGCCAAGGCAGCGCCTCCGCGTATTATAGTACGTCGCACTAAAATACGCGATCCGGCTCCATCCTGGGGATGGACATCCGACGGCTCTTTGGGGCGAACCTGCGCCGCCTGCGAGATCGCGCCGGCCTCAGCCAGGAGGCCGTGGCGGCGCGCATGGGCGTGGACCGGGCCCATGTCAGCCTGATGGAGCGCGGTCAGCAGAACGTGACCCTGACGACCCTCTGGACGGTTTGTGAGGCTTTGGGCGTTCACCCGGTCGAATTGTTCGATGAGACCGTGGGTGTCGACGGGCCCTGATGCCGCGCCGGCCCCGCCGGCGCGCAAAATTTGCGCCGGCTCCACGGGGATCCAAGCCTGTGAAGGGTTGGGGCCGGCACGACACCGGCCCCGGTTTTCCCCTACGCGGCCACCTTGTCCATCAATCGCTTGGCCTTCTGCTCCAGGTCCAGGCGGGCGTCCTGGTGGCCTTTGGCGCGGGCCACGGCGGTAATGCCTTGGATGAAGTCGAACACGCTTTCCGGGGGCTTGCCCTCCTCCCGTAAGACGGTTTCGATGACGCGGGCGGCATCCTGGCGGCCCAGGCCGGCACGGCGGCTGAGGAAGTCCGTGCGCTCCTCGTCCTGGGTGGCGACGACGGTGTCGCGGGCGGCCTTGATGCCGGCGATGAAGCCGGCGGGGCTGCTGGCGGCGAAGCGTTCCAGCGCCGGGGCCGCCTGGTGGGCGAAGCGGCCGGCGGCGTATTTGCTGTGGCGGATGGTGATTTCCTCCAAGCCCTCCACACCCCAAAGATTGCGGTTCTGACAGACGCCCCGCAGGAAGAAGGAGGCGATGCCCAGCGTCTTGCTGCCCACCTCAGAATTCCAGCAATAGAAGCCCCGGAAATACAGGTCCGGCGATCCATCGGTCAGGCGCCCAGCCTCGATGGGATGGGTATCGTCCACCAGGAACAGGAAAACATCCCGGTCGCTGGCGTACAGCGTGGTGGTCTCGGCGTTGATGTCGACGTGGGGGTTGTGGCTCATGGTGGACCAGTCCAGCGTCCCCGGCACCTTCCAGCGGGTGTCACCCGTGCCGTTGCCGGCGATGGCGCGCACGGCGGCCACCAGTTCATGGTCGTGGATGCGGCCATAATCCGGCCCCGTCACCGCCCGCAGTTCCAGGCGGCCGTCGTCCGTCTCCAGGGTCTTGACCTGTTCGGCCCGATGATGGGTCAGGCCATATTGCAGGTTGATGCCGGCCAGGGGTGCGGGAAGCTGCCGCAAATAGCCGGCGGGGGCGCCCATCAGGCCCGCCAGTTGTCCGAAACTCCAGTGCGTCGGCGCCAGGGCGGCCCCGTACCCCGGCAGGCGGAGTGCCAGGATGTCGGGGTCGTCGCGGTGGGCCTCCACCAGGATATGGCGGCTCTCCACCGTGCGGGTGCGGGAACGGTCGGCCCGGTCGCGCACCGCGTCATAGAGGTCGGCCAGGCTGAGATAGCGCTCGTCCGCCGGGCGCGAGAACCATTCCGAAGAAACGCGGCCAACCCGCCGGCCGCGCGTCACATCCACCTTGAACGGGGCGGCCACGGGGGCGACCACGGGGGCGGCGTCAAGGGTTTGGGTCACCAGGCTCATGATCTGTCTCCTTGCAGGTAAGATGACGAGGGGAAGCAGCGGCTGCTGCTTCCCGGAGGCGGGTGACCGCGCGGGGTGGGTGGGGGCGAATGCGGCATGGCCCGGCCGGGCTGGCGGGAACGGGTGGGCAGCAGCCCACCCAGGGAACGCGGCCCTGCCGGGCGCCAGGCGGCATTCGCGGGGAGGGAGGGCCCAGGGCCCGCCCTCCCAACAGCGGCCCCGTGACCGCCCCTGGCGGCGCGGGGCTGACAAGGCTGGAGCCGGGATTCCGGCTCTCCGCAAACCCTGCCCCCCCGGATTTGCTGAAACCTGGATTTGCGCCGAGGCGGCTTTGCGGGAAAGAAAAGGCGCCCCGCCGGGGTGGACGGGGCGCCGCTGGTGGGGTCAGGCGGGGTGGTCAGTTGCCGTTGCGGCGTGACCAGATGAGGCTGTAGCCCTTGCTGTCGTCCATCTCCACCAGGCTGGCGTAGATGGGCTGGGCGAAGCTGGGATCGTCCAGCTTGAGGGAGAGGTAGGGGCGGCCCGTGTCCTGGGCGGTCTTCTTCCAGGCGGCGCCGATCTCGGCGGAGCCGGCGTAGACACGAAAGTCGGGGGCGTTGTCCTTGGCCTTGTCGGCCTCGGCGGTGATGCGGGCCTTGGCGTTGACGGAGAGGGTGCGGACGGAGCCCGTGTAGTTGCCGTTCTCGTCCTTGGTGAAGGTGCCGATGGTCGCCATGATGTCGTCTCCTGGGATGGTCCGGGGCCGCCCGTCGCGGCCTCGATGGTGATCCGACCGGCCGAAGGGGAAGCGCCCGCACCGCCCTGGCGGCCGCAGCGACAGCGAAGGACGGCAGGTGCCGCGTTTTATTGCTGCGCGAGGAGGCGCCGCCCGGCGGCGCCGGGGAATAAAACGCGGCACCCGCCGTTGCGGGACGGAGCTTCCCTTTCGGCCAGGGTCACCCGACGAGAGGCCGTGACGGGCGCCCCTGGCACCGGTGTTCTCGGGAGACGCTGGCGATGACCGCCGCCTTTGCCAAGGTGCCACAATGGCACTGCGGCCCCTCGCCTCCCTACCCTGCCATTGCCTCTGCGGCCAAGTCCCTTGCCGCTGGCAGGCGCAAGGCCTAAATTGATGTCCACGAGGACACGAATTATGCCGCTGCCCAGCTACAGCCCCCAAGAAACCGCCGCCATCACCGGCGCGCCGCTGGCCGCCATCCAGCGGGCCATCACCCGCCAGGCCATCCCCGCCCGCGCCTTGGGCAAGACCGGCCGGCGGCAGCTCACTGAAACGGCGCTGCTGGCCTTCGCCCTGCTGGAGGCCCTGCCGGCGGAGGTCCGCCTCTCGCCGACGACGGTCTACAACCTGCTGCGGGAAGACCCGCAGCGGCGCGACGTGGTGCTGGGCGAGGTCGTCCGCATCGATACCGCCAAGGCCTTGGAAGGAACGCGCCGACGCCTGGCGCTGTATGACCGCGCGGCGGATGTCATCGTCAAGGACCCGGCCATCCTGGGCGGCGCCCCGGTGATCAAAGGGACTCGCATCACCGCCCAATCCGTCCTGGGTCGGCTGGAGGCCGGGGACGATGTCGACAGCATCCTGGAAGACTATCCGGCCCTGGACCGCGACACCCTGGAGGTGGCGGCCCTGTACGCCAAGGCCAACCCCCTGCGGGGCCGACCGAGCGGCAAGCTGTGGCCCCGCGCTTCCTGATCGATGAGAACCTGTCGCCCCAGGTCGCCCGCCATCTGCGGGATACCCTGGGATATGACGCCGCGCATGTGAACGAGGTGGGCTTGGCGGGCCAGCCGGACGACGCGGTGCTGGCCTGGGCCCTGGCGCGCCAGCACATCGTGGTCACCAGCAACGCCGACGACTTCCGCCGCCTGGGCCGGGCCAGCCCTGGCCATCCGGGACTGGCCATTCTGCTGGACGCCGTGGGGCGCCAACAACAGGTGGCGCTGACCAGGGCCCTCGCGGACGCGGTCGAAGCCCGCTTGCAGGCGGGTGAGCCCGCCGCCGGTCACCTGTTCGAGGTGGACCGGGCCGGAACCGTCAGGGTGTTCCCTCTGCCTTGACCGGCAAAAGATCGGACGCCAGTTGCACGCCCTCGCCCAAGCCATGGCCGGCGGGAATGAAGACGACGCCAGCCTGGGTCAATGTACGCTCCAGGGCCTCCACCGTGGTGGCATGACTGGTCACCTCGTTGCGTTCCAGCCGGGCCACGGCTTTGACGGACAGCAGCGCCTTGTCGGCCAACATCTGTTGCGACCAACCGAGGAGCGCACGGGCGGCCCGGATTTGACGGAGCGAGATCATGGCTCCGATCAAAGCAAAGCCAGTGACGGCCCGGGCAATAAGGGCTATTTTAGCCCTTATTGCTGAGCAAAGGGGCGCGGACCATGCCACTATCCACCTATTCCGATCCAATGGTTTTCGCCCTGGCGACGGCTCAGGCTCCCCAGGTGCGGGGAATCCGCCATGCGGGGCATTTCAACCTGCTGGTCTCCTGGATGCGGGCACGGGTGGACGACGGCTATCCCGCCTGGCCGGCGGTGCGCGAACGGGTTCAGTCCTCCTATCGGGATTTCCTGGTGGTCGCGGACCTGCGTGTGACGCCACCCCGCTGGCATGACGTCGGCTGGAGCGCCGGCAACCTGCTGGCCAGCCGATTCGACATCAGCGCCGGCCTGCCCGGTGCTCCCGCCTATCAAGCAGGCAAAACGGGAGTCGCCACTTATGATGAAATTCCCAGCCGGCAGGATGTACTCGGCCTTCTGGCTCTCCCGGTTCTTCATCTCCCGCAGGAAAATCCGGTTTCCGTGATGGGTGTTTTCGTCTTGGCGCCGAGAGCGGAGCCATCGAATTCCCTCCCTTGGGCTGGATTGGAGAATGCGCCATATCGTAGGCTCAACTGACAAAATTCATTTTTCTTCCAGTGGCGGATTCGGTCAGCCCCGGCGTCTCCCCGTTTTCGGAACAACAAATAACGATCATGGAGTGAATTTAATAATCTGCCATCTATTCATGTACCTTGATTTGCACCATCATCACCTTATTTCAGCATGGCCTCTCTACCCATGCCGGCCCCAATGATGATGGAATGCAAATGTCCGACTCGACTCTGAACCTGGCCACCACCATCGTGGCCGCCTATGTCTCCCACAACCGCGTGGACGTGGCGGACCTGCCGTCCCTGCTGAAGGCCACCTACGACAAGCTGGTGGCCCTGGAAAACCCGCCGGCGGTGGTGACCACACCAGAGCCACTGACGCCCGCCGTTCCGGTGCGCCGCTCGGTGACGCCGGACTACATCGTCTGCCTGGAGGACGGCAAGAAGCTGAAAATGCTGAAGCGCCACCTGCGCACGTCCTATAACCTTACACCGGATGAGTATCGCGCCAAGTGGGGCCTGCCCTCGGATTATCCCATGGTGGCGCCCAACTACGCCGAACAACGTTCCGGCCTGGCCAAGGCCATCGGCCTCGGGACTCGCGCCCAGCGCGACGCGGAGCCCGCCGCCGAACCGGTCAAAAGGAAACGCGCCCCCAGGAAGGCGGCGTAAGGCCGACGGGGCCGGTCATCCCGGCCCCGCCGTCCCGATACCTCGTTACTCCGCCGCCTGATCCAACGCCGGCTCGCGCCGCACCGTGCGCAACAGGGCGGGCAGCCAGGATCTGCCGGCCAGCAGGCGTTCCGCTTGCTCCGCCATCTCCCCCTTCTTCAAGCCGCTGATGGCCTCGGCGTCGCGCGCCGACACGCCCTCGCCCACCGCCTCAACAATACGGGCCTTGGTGACCCGCCCCAGATAGCTGTCGACGGTGGCGGACCAATGCCGGCTCATGTCCAGATCCAGAACGGTGGCCAGGGCGTCGGCATGGGCCAGACGGCGCGGATCATGGCTCCAGGGCGCCTGCACGCCGTGGACCAGGGTGGCCACGCAAAACGCCAGCAGGCGGGCCAGAACGGCGGTTTCCTGCGCCGACACCCAAGCCCAAAGGTCGTCCGGCGAAGGCGGCAATTGTCGGGCCCAGTCGTCATAGCGGCTGGCGACGGCACGGGCAGCCGAACCATCCGCCACCGGATTGATGAAGACCACAGGCGCCGCTTCCAGACGCAGGCAGCTTTGCGGCAGATAACCACCACCATGGAACAGGGGCAGTGCCAAAGCATGCACCACGGCGGCCAGAGCGACATCGGGCCGGTCCATCAATGCCGCCTGGAGTCCGGCGGTGCGATGGGTGGTCAATTCCTCCACCAGGCGCTCGGACAACGGCGTCAGGCCGTCCGCTTCCTCCTCCACGACCGCGCATATCGCCTCGGGTTCGTCTCGCGCCACCGGAAGCGGGGCCGGCTCCGGTATGGGCTCAGGCGGCGCCTCATCCTCCGGCCGGATAAAGCCGCGCTCCACCCGAAGGGCGCCATCGGCCCCCAGGCAGACGAAGGCGCCGCCCCGCGCGATGTCATCGGGATCATAGGCCTCGCGGTCGCGCAAGGCGGCGACCCGGGCCTCCAGGTCCTGAAAGGCGGTGTCCGCCTCGGTGGACACGTCGCCCTCCAACCGGGTGGACAGGGCCTCATAGTCCCGCTCCAGCGCGTCCAGGGCCGCCTGTTCGTCCGCGTCGAGGGGGGCTGGCGCGGGATAGACACGGCGCAGGCCGGCGGCCAGGCCGTAGGCGAATTCTGGATGGACGGCCACCCACCGCCACCCTTCGGCGCGCACGGCCACCGCCTCGGCCTCCAGCTTCTCGGCCACCAGCCGGTCCAGCAGCGGCACATCCTCCAGGTAGACGCCCTGGTCATCGGCGCTGAACAGATCGCGCAACACCGGGCCGCCCGCCGCCTCATAGGCGGCGATACCGACGAAACGGGTGCGCCGGTCGGTAGCGGGGACATGGGCCTGGGTCAGCAGCCGGCGGATGGTGTCCGCGGATTTGTTCCAGGTGAGGTCGCCCCAAACCTGTTCCTGGCGGGCGTGATCATCGGTCAGGGCGAAGGCCGTCAACTGCTCCAGGGTCATCAGCCCCTCGCGGTACTGCGTCATCAACCGGGGGGACACCGCGCCCAGCTTGAGGCGCTGCTTCACCGTCCGCTCAGCCACGCCGAAGCGGGCCGCGATCTCCAAGGCCGGCAAGCCCTCGGCGGCATGCAAACGGTGGAAGGCCTCGAACTGGTCAGCCGGATGGGGCGGAACGTAGCTGTTCTCGGCCAGGCTGACCTCCAGGGCGTTGGCCGTCCCCAGCAAGGCGCAGGGGATGGGGGCCGCCTTGGGCAGGCGCTTGCGCTGGGCCAGGAGCTTGAGCGCCGCCAGCCGGCGTCCGCCGGCCACCACCTCATAACGGCCCGTCTCCTGCCCCTGGCCGTCAAGGACAGGCCGGACGGTGAGGTTTTGAAGCAGGCCGTGGGCGGCGATGCTGGCCGCCAGTTCCTCCAGCCCGCTGTCGCGGGCGGTCTTGCGCATGTTGGCGTCCGACGCGCTGAGCTTGGACAGGGGCAGGGTCAAGAGCTCTCCCATGATCGTCTCCATCGGTAGAATCCCGCCGGGAAGCACCCGTGCGTGCTTCCCGGAGGCGGGCGACCGCGCGGGGGGAGAGGGGGGCGAGCGCCGACGCGTCCGGCCGGGTTGCCAGGACGGGCGGGACCGTCGCCGCCCCCGTTGATCATGACCATGTCGCCGGGCCTGCGCGGCCGCGGCCCTGCCGGGCGGCGGCCGGCACTCGCGGGGGAGAGGGGGCGAAGGGCCCCCTCTCCCCAGTGCGGAAGCGGGAACTACATTGAAACGTCGTTCCGAAAATTCCCGTCAAGCACAAGTAAATCCCCTACACCCTCGGCACTTGCTTGACGATAGGTCGAAATTTTCTGATCATCCGCGCTATTATTCTCTTGCTCTACTGTTGCTTTTTTGGTGGTGCATCGGCATGCCAGACACAGCCATTAGATCAGAGGTGCCATCCACACTGTTACCCCTGAGCCCGCGCGGCCTTTCCCGCGTGCTGGCCGCTGCCTATGTTGGCGTCGGGGTGACCAAGTTCGATCAGATGGTGGCAACGGGGCGCATGCCGCGACCAAAAAGAATCGATGGTCGCAAGGTTTGGGATAAACTCGCCCTTGACGCCGCCTTTTCCGCGCTTCCGGAAGATGATGGCGCTGACGACGCCCAGCTTGGCGGCTGTAAGCAATCGAACCCTTGGGACGGGGTGTTCAAAGTCCGGTGATTGGCTGGAGGCCGGTAATGGCCCAATTCAGGCTACGGGACGGAACAGGCACGATCAAACTGCGCTACCTGGTCGAAGACATGGACCGGCACGGCAACGTACGCCTTTATGTCAGGCGGAAAGGGCATCCCAAGGTGCGCCTCGCGGAAACTCCCGGCACACCGGCATTCCTCGAGGAATACCGGGCAGCCCTGGCAGCAGGAACAGTCGGCGATCGCAGCGCACAGGCCACGCGCCAGCCGCGCGGTAAGAAGGGCGGCCCACCCCAAGGCACGCTTGGCTGGCTGTGCCAGCAATATTTTGCGTGTGACGAATTCCAGAGCCTGCATCCGAGTACGCGGGGCGTGCGCCGAAACATCCTGAACGCTCTTTGCAAACGGGCCGGCGACTTACCCGTTGCTTCGATGCAGGCTGAGCATATCCGTCAGGCCCGGAATGAAAAGGCCACAACGCCCCACGCAGCCAACAACCTCGTCAAGACGTTGCGCCAGATGTTCGCCGTGGCTGTCGACAAGGGCTGGGTGGTGCACAATCCGGCTAAGGACATTGCCAAGCTCAAGACAACCGGCGACGGACACCACAGTTGGGCACCGGAAGAGATCCAGCGATTCGAAGCACACCACCCGGTGGGCACACGCGCTCGCCTGGCCATGGCCCTGCTGCTTTATACCGGCCAACGCCGCTCGGACGTCGTGCGCATGGGCCCCCAGCACGTTCGCGATGGCTGGCTGACGATCACCCAGGCCAAGAATGCCACCCGTCATCCGGTAACAGTCTCGATCCCCATCCTGCCCGCTCTGCAGCAGGTGCTGGACGCCAGCGAAACCGGGCATCTGGCGTACCTGATCACCAAGGATGGGAAGCCCTACTCCGTCGCCGGCTTCGGCAATACGTTCCGGGATTGGTGCAACGAAGCGGGCCTGAGCCACTGCAGCGCCCATGGGCTGCGCAAGGCCACCGCCGCGCGGCTGGCCGAACTGGGCGCCAGTGAACACGAGATCATGTCCATCACCGGCCATAAGACCCTGCAAGAGGTCGCGCGCTACACCCGCGCCGCCCGCCAGAAAGTGCTGGCCAAGCGCGCCATGGACCGACTGTCGGAAGAACATGAATCGAACAAAAGTGTCCCACCTTCTGGCCGCATTACCAGGAGTGGGACAAAACCGCGTTCCAAGTGATTGAAATCTTTAGAGCCACCGGGTGGGTGGCGTCCCCTACGGGATTCGAACCCGTGTCGCCGCCGTGAAAGGGCGGTGTCCTAGGCCTCTAGACGAAGGGGACAGCTAGGTGGGCGGAGATCATCCAACCCTATATGATGCGCCCGCCTTTAGGACGGCGTCTCCCATGACGGGCTCCACCACCCCAGACACAAGATGTTGATTTAATTGCCCCAGAGGACACAAAATCTTGTGCGGCCGCGTTTGTCACAGACGTATGACACGTTCGATCGATTTGCGCAAGATTTCAGATGACGTTTTTGGGCTGCCGTGGATGCAGGAAGGCCATGCGCGATCCCGCTACGGAGATGCATGCGGTGGACCGGTGATGCTGAAGGGTCATTGGCCCACCAATAGCCCGGCCAGCCAACGCAGATAATCCCACGCCTGTGATAGTCCGCCTTATCGGCAGGGAAGCGAATGATGAATGGCCCGCTTAGCGCCGGGTCGCGAACTCACGCTCAAGTTCCCGGCGTATGGCCCGGGCGCTAATGCCGTGCAGGCGCCCGCCGCCCTCGAAATAGCGGATGAAGACGCGGCCCATGGCATAGGTGCCAACCCCGGAGAAAGCGGCCATGGACGTCAGGCCGACCAGGCCCGCCACACCCGGCAGCACATTGACCAGTAACTGGGTGAGCAAGGAGGAAGCGCTTTTCGGCACCAACACGCCGATCAGGACGCCAACCAGGGCCTGGACGGATTCCAGCGACACCGTTTCGCCGTATAGTTCCGCGAGTTCCATCACCATCTTGGTCTGGACCACGGCCAGGGCGGCGAGGTCCACCACCGGAACCGGCACGGCCCCGGCGGCGATGCCCCAGCCCGAATAGCGCGCCAGGATGCGGGAAGCCTTGTCCAAGCGCAGGGCCAGCACGTCCGGCGGCACCGCCACCGGCGCGTCCGCGGACGCCCCCTCGGGCGGAAGCTGTTCTTTCTCTTGCTGGGACATGGGTGGCGATCCCTTCTCTGGTCGGCCCTGCCGGGTGACGGGTTCCAGATATCATGCCCGCAGGGGAACCCACAATCTCCGGTTCGCCGAAGCCCCGGCAGGGCGCCATCGCCACGGGCCCGATAGGCGGCTTCCCCGCCCCCGCTTTTTCAGATACGTTCCGGCTCGTCATGGGGGCTGCTGCGCCAGCGGGGTAATTGCATTGTTTATGGTTTACGCCTGCGGGCCCCGGGGCTTGCGGAGCCGTCCGTGATGGCGGAAGGCATGGACGCGCCCGGTCCCATGCGCCCCTTCGCCGCGCGCGTGCTGTCGGCCTTGGCCGGCGCGCCGAAGGCCGCCACCGGCCGAGGCCGCTTCCAGTCCCTGCGCGATGCGCTGGACCGCACGCGCACCGTCACCCTGCGGCAGTTGGCGCTGGCCGCCATCCTGGCCGCCTGCTGCGGCACCGCCGTGCTGGCCGTCATCAACAAGGCGGCGGCGCTGGCGTCCGATGACGGCTATTCGCTGGTCTACGTCTTCCTCTTCTTCGTCCTGATCATAGGCTACAACCTCGCGCAGAAGTTCTTCACCAAGGGTGCGGCGCACGACCTGGAAATGGCGCTGCACGACGTCCGGGGAGTCACCGCGACCCGCATCGCCCGCCTGGACCTGCGCCATTTCGAAAGCTTCAGCAACGAGCGCTTCTACAGCGCCCTGGTGCGGTACTACGAGATGATCTCCATGGGGATCGTCAACCTGCTGTCGGGCGTGCAGTCGGGCGTCCTGTTCCTGTTCAGCATCTGCTACGTCCTCTACCTGTCGCCGGCGGCCTTCCTTCTGACCCTGGTGGCCGTGGGCTTCCTGACCTACGGCTATCTCATGAAGGCCGGTGAGACGGACGGCGCCCGGCAGGAGGCGGCGGCGGCGGAGACGCGGCTGATGGACGGCGTCCACGACCTGATCCAGGGCTTCAAGGAACTGAAACTGGACCCGGCCAAGCGGGCCATCGTGGTGAATGAGATCAAGGCCTGCAGCGCCCAGGCGGCGGAGCGGCGGTCGCATGCCAACGACGTGCTGACGGACCTGATCGTCTATATCAACAGCACCTTCTACCTGTTGAGCGGCGCGGTGGTCTTCCTGTTGCCGCTGTTCAGCAAGGACAGCCACGAGCAGATCGAGCGGCTGGTGATGGTGGTGCTGTTCGCCGCCAGTTCGCTGATGACCGGCGTGGGCGCCACGGTGCAGACGGTCGCCGGCGTGCGCCTGGCGGCGCAGGGCATCCGCGCCTTCGAGGGCGAGTTGGACGGACAGGTGGAAACCCACGACGACGACGTGGGCGCCACCACACCGCCGCCGTTCCTGTCGCTGGCGCTGCGCGACGTGCACTACACCCACGCCACCGGCAACAGCGACCAGCGCTTCAGCATCGGCCCCATCGATTTCGATGCGCGGCCGGGGGAGATCGTCTTCATCACCGGCGGCAACGGATCGGGCAAGTCCACGGCGCTGAAGGTGATGACGGCCCTGTACCCGGCCATGGGCGGGCAGTTGCTGCTGAACGGCGCCCCGCTGGGCACGGGCGCCACGGAAAGCTATCGCCGCCTGTTCGGCACCGTGTTCGCCGAGTTCTACACCTTCCACCGTCTGTTCAACATCACCGCCGAGCGTGAGCCGGAGATGTGGCGGTTGCTGACGCAGATGCAGTTGGCGGAAAAGCTGCCCGGCGGCCTGATGAACGGCTTCAACCCCGGAGCGCTGTCCACCGGCCAGCGCAAGCGCCTGGCCCTGGTCATAGCATTGCTGGAGGACCGGCCCATCCTGTTGTTCGACGAATGGGCGGCGGACCAGGACCCGGAATTCCGGGCCATCTTCTACCGCGAGATCCTGCCCGGCCTGAAGGCGGCCGGCAAGGCGGTGATCGCGGTCACCCACGACGACCGCTACTTCGACGTCGCCGACCGGCGCTATCACATGGATGAGGGCAAGATGCGCGAGGTCACGGCGTCATGACCATGTCCAACGACCGCACGCCCACCGGCCCCACGCCCGCACCCAAGCCCGCGCCGAAGCCGGTGAAACCTGGCCTCCGGGCCCGGTTTCGCGCCTGGCGGCGTCGCCACCGGCTGAACATCCTGCTGGCGACGCTGATCCTGGTCTTCGCGGTCGTCGTCCTGGCCGACCGCATCTTCGTCAATATCCCTTCGGGCTCGGTCGGGGTGCTGTGGCTGCGCCTGGCCGGCGGCACCCAGACCGGCTTCCACTACAATCCCGGCCTGAAGATCATCGCGCCCTGGGACCAGGTCTTCGTCTACGACGTGCGCCTGCGCCGCATGGATGAAACGGTGCAAGCGCTGACCCGCGACGGCCTGGCGGTAGATGTCGAGCTGACCGTGTCCTACTTTGTGGACCGCGACCTGGTGGCCAACCTGCACGAGACCCTGGGGCCGCAGTTCGAAGACACCCTGGTCCGCCCGACCATGAGTTCCGAAATCCGCAACGCGGTGGCGGAACTGCGCCCGGACGACTTGTACAGCATCAACCGCACGGCGCTGGAACAGCGCGTCGCCCGCCTGGTGCGCGGGGTGCTGGCGCGCAGCAACCTGGACGTCGGCGGCGACCACCAATTGATCAACATCCAGGACATCTTCATCCGCAACATCACCCTGCCCCCGACGGTACAGGCCTCCATCGAGCAGAAGATCGCGGAGGAACAGAACGCCCTGCGCTTCCAGTTCGTGCTGGAGAAGGAACGCCTGGAAAGCGAGCGCAAGGCGATCGAGGCGCAAGGCATCCGCCAGTTCCAGGAAATCGTCTCCAACGGCATTTCCGACCGCTATCTCCGCTGGAAGGGCATCGACGCCACCCTGCAGCTGTCGAAATCGCCCAATGCCAAGGTGGTGGTGATCGGCGCGCAGAACGGCTTGCCACTGATCCTCGACACCAGCGACAAGCCCGGCGCCGACCAGGCGCCGGCCGCGGGCCCGCGCGCCAAAGCCATCCCGCCGGTCACCGGTTCCGGATCGGAGGGGGACGCGGCATCGGCCGTTTGGCCCCCGCCCCTGCCGGATGCGGTCGATCCCCTGGACGCCGGGGGGAGCAAGCCGGCAGCCGCGAAGCCGGAAGGTGGAAAGACGGGCGGCGTAAAGCCCGGGACATCGGCCGCCGCGCCCGCGGCTGGCCCCGCCCCGGCCAAGCCGTGACCCGGCGGCCATGACCTGCCGCAACCGCCTGGCCTTCGCGGCCACAACCATCCTTTGCCTGGCCGCCCTCGCCGTGGTGCTCCCCCGGCTGATGGTGGCCTCATACCGCCGGTCCGTCACGCCGGCGCCCGTCACCGCCATCGCCGGTTACCGCGAGGCCTACAACGGTTCGGAAACGCTGCACGCCGTGGCGCGCGCGCTGGTGCAGGACCGCCCCATGCTCGTGGCGGTGGGCGAAGGTGGCCTTATCCTGACCAATGACGAAGGCAACCACCTGTGGGCGCGGCAGGAGGCGCCGAGCCGCAGTGAACTTTACGCCGTGACCGGCGGCCCTGCCGGATTCGTCGCGGTGGGGTCCGGCGGCGCCGCCGCCCTGTCCGCCGACGCCACCAATTGGCAGCAGGTCCAGACCGGGGTGGACGGCACCTTGACCGCCATCGCGGCGTCGCGCGACCGCTACGTCACCATCGGTCCCGCCGGCATGGCCAGTTCCAGCGACGGCCGACACTGGCTGCCCGCCGCCCTGCCCCAGGACGCCAACCTGATGGCGATCACCTATGCCGGCGATCTCTTCGTCGCGGTGGGTGAGGGCGTCAGCGCCGTCTCAGCCAACGGGCTGGACTGGCAGCTGTGCAAAGTGTCCGAGGGGGCGGTGCTGCAAAGCATCACGCATTCGCCCAGCCTGGGCTTCGTCGCGGGCGGCACCGAGGGCATGCTGCTGCGATCCCGCGATGGCTGCCGATGGGGCCCTCTGGGGCCCGTGCCCGACGCCACCATCCGCGCCGTCCTGGCCGTGTCCGAGGGCATCGTGGCCGCCGGCACCGGCGGCATCATCGGCATCGCCTGGCCGGGCAAGGCCTGGCAGGAGGGGATGTCCGACGCCCGCTATAATCTGGAGTCCCTGATCCGCACCGATGACCGCATCGTGGCGGTGGGCACCGGCGGCGTCATCCTGTCATCCTACGACGGCCGCCACTGGCAGGTGGAACGGCCATCAGCGGGCCAGCCCATGCTGGGCGCCATCTTCAACGGACGCTTCATCGCGGTGGGCGGGGGTGGCAGCATCCTCACCTCCACCGATGGCGAAAACTGGACCCGCCGCGTCCCCGCCACCCGCCGCGCGCTGTGGGCCCTGGCCCAGCACGACAATGGGCTGATCGCCGTGGGCAACCGGGGTCAGGTCATGATGTCGCGTGACGGCGTGCTGTGGTCCACGCGATTCAGCGGCACCCGCGCCGACCTGTTGGGCGTGACCGCCTTCCGGCGCCAACTGATCGCCGTGGGACGAAACGGCATCATCCTGACCTCCCCCGATGGCGATGGCTGGATCCCCCGGCGCGCCACCGACCCCAACGCGCCCAACCGCCCGACCTCGCTCGCCCTGTGGGCGGTGGCGACCGCCCGGGACTATGTCGTGGCGGTGGGCGAGAACGGCCTGATCACCGTGTCGCGCGACGGCACGACCTGGAAGGCCCTGCCACCCCTGACCCACCAGGACCTGCTGGCCGTCATGGCGGACGGGAACGAAGCCGTGGCCGTCGGATCGGACGGCGTCATCCTGCGCACCGCCGATGGCGACACCTGGACGCAAGAGGCCAGCGGCACCCAGGAAAAGCTGTGCGCCGTCGCCTACTGGCAATCCACCGTCATCGCCACCGGCAGCGGCGGCACCATCCTGACCTCCACAGCACCCGGCCAATGGACAGCCCGCGCCTCGGGCACGCAAAGCACGCTGTGCGCAGCGGCCGCCGGCGAGGGCGTGCTGGTGGCGCTGGGCTACAGCGGCGCCATCTCCCATTCCCATGACGGCGGGGTGACGTGGGAGGCGACGTCCCTGCGCGTTCGGGAAGGCTATTGGCTGGCGCGGGCTGACGGTGACGTCATGGCCGCGGGCGCCGCCCTGGACCACGGCCGGATGGGGGCCACGCGCTCCCCTGTCGTCGGCATCAGCGCGCCCGTGTCGGGCGACGGCTACTGGTTGGCCACCCGCGACGGCCATGTGCACGTCGTGGGCGCGGTGCAGGATTTCGGTGGGGTCGCCAAGCTGGAGCCGGAGCAGGAGATCGTTGGCATCGACCACACGCCATCGGGGCTGGGATATCGCCTGCTGGCGCAGGATGGCGCGATCTTCTGTTTCGGCAACGCCCATTGCGACCTGCCGGCCGGCCCCGACTCACCGGAAGAAAAACCCACAAGTGCCGCTGTCGACATCGTCAGCGCCCCGGTGGGGGAGGGCTATGCGGTCCTGTATGCCGATGGCCGGGTGCGGACCTTCGGTTCCCTGAAGTACCTGGGCGATGCCACCGCCTTGGGCCAACTTGGCGAGGGGGCAGCCAAGGCCCTCAGCATCGCGTTGCAGCCCAGGGGGGAGGGATACTGGATCCTGGCGAACGATGGATCGGTGACGGGTGTGGGCTCGGCCCCATCCTTCCCACCCACCGACGCGGCGCCGACGGTGGCATCCGGCCAGCACAACCGGCGGCCGGTCTCCATCGCCGCCCGCGCCGCTGGCGACGGCGTTTGGCTGGCCATGTCGGACGGACGGGTGATCGACCGCAGTCCGACCCCATCAGCGGCGCGATAAAGCCAACGGGCTGACGCCCGGCGGCGCGACCGATTAGGCCGGCCGCAATGCCGCGACCAGGCGCTCGATGGACTTCAGGCCGTCGGTGAAGGGCGACAGGATGGTGAAGACCTGGGACGGTGATCCGGGCGGCAGGCACATGCGGGTCAGCGTGGCCAGCGTGCCGGACGGGCTGAGGTCGACATAGATCGCCCCGCCCCGCCCCTCCAGCGTCCGGACCATGGGGCCGACATGCATCTGCCTGCGGGCGATGTGCCAGAACAGGTCCGGTGTGTCGGGCGTGGCCCAGTCCTGCAGGCTGGCGGAATGACAGGGACAACGGCCCGCCTGAAGCCGCACGTCGGCGGTCATCGCCCGGCTGGCTTCCGCCGCCGGTTCCATCCAGCGGGAGTGGAAGGCGAAGGGAACGGGCAGCGCCTGATGGGGCAGATGCAGGCGGTCCAGTTCCGTGGCGATGACCGGCATGGCTTTCGCTTCGGCGGACAGCACGAAATGCCCATCCGAACTGACGCCCGCCAGCTCGCTCCGGCTGCTCAGGATGGGGTTGTTCCGCCAGATGTCGGGGCTGGCCAGCACGGCGACCATGCCGCCCGGCGGGCAATGGCGGACGTAAAGCTCGGGCTGCCGCGCGACGAGGTCCAAGGCCGTTTCCAGCGGCATCATGCCGGCGACCACCATGGCCGCGAATTCCCCCAGGCTGACCCCAGCCACCTGATCGGGCACGATGCCGTGATGTTCCAGCGTTCGGGCCAACGCCACCTCGGTCAGGAAGATGGCGGGATGGGTGATGGGCAGGGCGTCGAAGACATCGCCCAGGCCCCGCCCCGGGGCGTAGATGGTCTCCAAGATAGGCCGGCCGAAATTTTCCCGCAGGAAGCGGTCGCCCAAGCTCATCCACTCGGCGAAGACCGGATGGCCGCGAAACAGCTCCGCCCCCATCTGGTAGTACTGCGACCCTTGGCCCCCGAACAGGAAGGTGACGGGCAAGGTGCCGGAACCGCTCATGCCAAGACCTCAAAAAGCCAAACGGCGTTCCCATGGGAACGATCGCGCGAGCGCATAGCAAAAGGCGCGGCCAGGGGACCCGGCCGCGCCCAACGCTGAAGGGGTGGAAAGTCTGGATCAGGCCGCGGCGGCGTCCTTGGCGTCCTTGGCCTCACGCTTGGCGCTCCGGGCCAATTCCTTGCCCTTCTCGTATTGCTCACGCGCGAAGGCCTTGAACTTGCCGGCGTCCAGGTCGAACAGCGAACCGCCTTCCTCATAGTGCCGCACGAACACCTTGCCGATGGCGTAGGTGGACGCGCCAGCCGCGATCGGCATGGTCGCGGCCGACAGGGCCCAGCCGATTCCCGGAACGACCTTGACCAGGCTGCCGATCGCCAGACCGCCGCCCAGACCACCGAAGGTGCCCAGCAAGGCGCCCTGGAGCGAACTGCCGAGGGAGCTGCTAAAAGGCTTGCCATACAGCTGGGACAGCTTCTGGATCATGCGCAACTGGATGGCGGCGATGCCGGCGATGTCGACCAGGGGGAGCGGCACGGCGCTGAGCACGACCGCCGCCACCACGTAGCTCTTGATCTCATTGCTGGCCAGCAGCGTCAGCGCGACGTCGTGGCTGACATCGGGCGCCGGCGTTACGACAGCCGCTGCGGGGGCGGCGGCGTCCACCGTCGCAGCCGGGGCATCGGGCGCAACACTCGGCGCGGGCTTTTCAACCATCGGGTAACTCCATTATCGGCGTGGGGGGGGGGGCGCCAGGGATTCTAATGCTCGGAGACTACGGATGGGCGGCTGGCGACTTCGCCCAATAATAGCAGTAAGGCGTCAGCTTTGCACCCACTCACTTCGGAAAGACACTCCATCGGCGAATGGACACCCCGTCCAGAGGAGATATTGTTCTACTAGAATATTCCTGATACTTATACCCCTATTCCGAGACAGCCGTCGCCACGACACTGTTATTTACGGTCACTGAAATCGTAAGGCCATACTGGCTTCAATGCCACGGTCCCGGTCGGGGCATGGGCGTCAACCGCCGCCTTGACAACCCGGGAGGGGCTTCTTCATATGCCGGAACAACGGGCAACAAGACGCCGGGAAACACGTGGAATTTCCGGCCAGTATCATCCATCAGCACTGGTAGGTGTGTACGGCCGCACCGCCACAGGCCGCTTTCATCCGACCTTCTGGCACGCCTGTGGGCGTTCTAAAACAACGCAACCAGGTATTGCATGATGACCCCCGCGCTCGAATTCTCCGCCGCCGTTTTCGGGGGGCCGTTGGCGCCCCTGGGATTCAGCAACCTGGGCCAAGTCCTGAGGCGGGCCGCGGACGGCGGCGGCGGACTGATCTTCCTCGACGACGACGGCACGGAACACCGGTCCGACTACGCGCGGGTGCTGGATGAGGCGCTGCATGTCCTGGGTGGCCTGAACGCGGCGGGCCTGGGGCCCGGTGACCGGGTCATCCTGCCGGTCAAGGGCGTGGGTAGGCTGGTACCGCTGCTGTGGGCCTGTTTCCTGGGCGGCATCGTGGCCGTGCCCATGGCGCCACCCACACTGATTGAGGAGGGCGCGCCGCCGGTGCGCAAGCTGCACGCCATCTGGGGGCTGCTGGACCGCCCCCTGGTGGTTGCCGACGGCGACATCCCGGCGGGACTGGCCGCCCATGCTGCGGCAAGCGGGTGGCAAGGCTTCCGGGCCCTGTCGGCGGAAGGGTTGTGGCAAGGGCCCATGCCGACGCGGCTGCCGGACGTGCGGCCGGACGACCTGGCGATGATGCCGCAGACCTCGGGCAGCACCGGCACCCCCAAGGCGGTCATGCTGACCCACGCCAACATTCTGGCCATGGTGGCCGGCACCATCCAGGCCAACGGCTTCGGCGGCACCGATACAACCTTGAACTGGATGCCCCTGGACCATCCCGGGGCCAACGTCTTCCTGGGTGTGATGCCAGCGGTGCTGGGCGCGTGGCAGGTGCATGTCCCCACCGCCCATATCCTGACCGATCCCCTGCGCTGGCTGTCGCTGCTGAGCCGCCACCGCGTCAGCATCTCCTGGGCGCCCAACTTCGCCTTTTCCATGATCGGCCGGAGCGCCGACCGGCTGGCGGCGCTGGACCTGGACCTTTCATCCGTCAGCTTCCTGGTCAGTGCGGGCGAACAGGTGGCCGCCGCCACCTCCGCCACCTTCCTGGAACTGCTGGAAGCGCACGGTTTGCGCGACGGTGCCCTGCGCCCGGCCTTCGGCATGGCGGAAAGCTGCTCCGGCATAACCTGGTCCAGGGGCCTGACGCGGGGCCAGCTGGCCGGCAACCCCACCACCCTGTCGCTGGGCCCACCCATCCCGGGGGCCGCCATCCGCATCACCGATGATGAGGGGCACGAGCTGCCCGCCGGCGAACTGGGCCTGCTTGAACTGTCCGGCCCGTCGGTGACGCAAGGTTATTACGACAACGCCGAGGCGAACGCGGAGGCGCTGAAGCCCGGCGGCTGGTTCGCCACCGGCGATCTGGCCTATATCGTGGATGGCGAGCTGTACATCACCGGCCGCAAGAAGCAGATCGTCATCATCAACGGCCTGAACATCCCGGTCCACGACATCGAAGCCGCGGCCGAGGAAGTGGCGGGCATCAATCCGTCCTTCACCGCCGCCTTTTCCGTCTTCAGCGCCGAGCGCGGGACGGAAGAACTGGTGCTGGTGTTCAACGCGGCGGGGGACACGGACGGCGGCGACCTGGGCCGCCGGCTGCGCGCCCACCTGACCCGCCGCACCGGCCTGGCCCCCACCCATCTGCTGGCCCTGCCGCCGGACCTGATCCCCAAGACCAATATCGGCAAAATCCAGCGCCTGGACCTGAAGCGCCGGTTCGAGAAGGGTGAGTTGCGCGGTTATCACCTGGTGGCCGAGACGCCCAGGCCGTCGGCACCCCGGCGGGACAGCCGGGGGCAGGAGGCGCTGATCACCACGGTCTGGGCCGAGGCCTTGGGCCTGGACGCCGTCGGCCCGGATGACAATTTTTTCGAGTTGGGTGGTCATTCCGTCCTGCTGATCCAGGTGGCCGGCCGCCTGAAGCAACATTTCCCGGTGCTGGAACCGGTGGACCTGTTCCGCTTCCCCACCGTCCGCACCCTTGCGGCCCACCTACGGGACGCGGCCGAGGGGCATGAGGCCGAGGCCGCCCGCACCCCGGTGGCCCCACGCCGCGCCCATGACGGGGAAACGGAGGTGGCGGTCATCGGCATCGCCTGCCGCTTCCCCGGCGCCGATAACCCCGCCGAGTTCTGGGCCAACCTGCGCGAGGGGCGCGAGTCCATCGCCCGCTTCACCGTCGATGAGCTGGTGGCCGCCGGCTTCGACCGTGCGGCGGTGTCGCATGCGGATTACGTACCCGCCAGCCCGGTGCTGAAGGACGCCGCCGGCTTCGACGCCGCCTTCTTCGGCTATGGCGCCCGCGAGGCGGAGCTGATGGATCCGCAGCAGCGTCTGTTCCTGCACTGCGCGTGGGAAGCGCTGGAGGACGCGGGCTACAACCCCTTCCAGTATGCCGGCCGCATCGGCGCTTTCGTCGGCGCCAGCATGAACACCTACTTCACCAACAACGTCCATCCCAACCGGCGCAAGCTGGACCCGCGCGATCGCATCGACGTCTTCACCCTGGATTCCATGGGCGGCTTCCAGGCCATGGTGGCGAACGACAAGGACTACATCGCCACCCGCACCAGCTATAAACTGGACCTGCGCGGCCCCAGCCTGAACGTGCAGACCGCGTGCTCCACCGGCCTGGTGGTCATTCACGCGGCGGTGCAGAGCCTGCTGGCCGGCGATTGCGCCATGGCGTTGGCGGGTGCCGCCGCGGTGCAGAGCCCGCAGGCCGCCGGCCATCTATGGCAGGAGGGCATGCTGGTCACGGCCGACGGCCATTGCCGCGCCTTCGACGCCGCCGCCACCGGCACCATCTTCGGCAGCGGCGTGGGTGCCGTGTTGCTGAAGCCGCTTAAGGCGGCCTTGGCCGACGGCGACCATGTCTACGCCGTCATCAAGGGCACGGCCGTCAACAACGACGGCGGTGTCAAGGTGGGCTTCATGGCCCCCAGCGGCACGGGCGAAACCGGCGTGGTACGCGATGCGCTGGCGGCATCCGGCGTGCCCGCCGACACCATCACCTTCATGGAAGCGCACGGCACCGGCACAGCGCTGGGCGACCCGATCGAGGTCGCCAGCCTGGCCGCCGGCCTGAGGTCGTCCAGCGCCCTTATCCCCACCGGGAATTGCGCCCTGGGATCGGTCAAGACCAACGTCGGCCATTTGCAAATCGCGTCAGGCATCGTCGGCTTCATCAAGACGGTGCTGGCCCTGCACCATCGCCAGATCCCACCCACCCTGCATTTCCAGACGCCCAATCCGGCCATCGACCTGGCGGCCAGTCCCTTCCACATCAACACCGCCCTGGTGCCCTGGCAGCCCCCGGCCGGGGTCCCCCGCCGGGCGGGCGTGAACTCCCTGGGTATCGGCGGCACCAACGCCCACGCCATCCTGGAAGAAGCCCCCGCCACGCCGCGCATCGCCGCCGCCAACGACCGGCCGTCGCACCTGCTGACCCTGTCGGCGCGCACGCCGACAGCGCTGGCCGCCTTGGCACGCTCATATGGCCGTTTCCTCGCCGATCATCCGGATACCGATGCGGCGGACCTGTGCTTCACCGCCAATACCGGCCGCAAGGCCTTCGAACACCGCCACGCCCTGGTGTTCGACACGGTGGCGGACCTGCGCGCCGCGCTGGCGCCGCTGGAGAGGGTGGCCCCGGTCGCCCTGGTGGCCGCCCCCCGCATCAAGATCGCCTTCCGTTTCGCCGATCGTGCCGAGCCTGGCCTGGGGCGTGAGCTTTACCGCACGGCGCCACCCTTCCGCGCCCAGCTGGACGAATGCGACCGGCTGCTGAGCCGCCGCTGGCCGGCGTTGTCCCTGATCCGTTGCCTGTATGGGGACGCGCCCTGGCCGGATGATGCCGCCTTCACCCGCGCGGCGACGGCCAGCCTGGGCATCGCCGTGGCGGCGTTGCTGCGCGGCTGGGGCCTGGAACCCGATGGCGTCCTGGGCACCGGCACGGGCGCCACGGCGGCGGCCGGCTGGGCGCTGGGCGGGTTGTCCCTGGAAGACGCGTTGGAACGCGCGGGCCAGGACATCGCCACCGAACTGCCGCCAGCCCCTGATGGTGCCGTGGTGGTGGAGGTGATGGCGGACGGCTGGGCCGGGCTGCTGCGCGACTTGGGCCATGTCCATGTCCGCGGCGGTGCCGTGGACTGGGCCGCCTTTGACCAGCCCTACCGCCGCCGGCGCCTGTCGCTGCCGACATACCCGTTCGAGAGCCGCCGGTATTGGCTGGAACCACCCAAGGCCGCCCCCACGCCTGTGCTGGAGGCCCGGCCGCATCCCCTGCTGGACCGGCGTTTCGGCAGCCCGCTGACGCGCGACACCTTCTATGAGGGCCGGCTGGACACCACGCGCCTGCCGCTGCTGGCCGACCACCTGGTCCACGGCCAGCCGGTGGTGTCCGGCGCCTGCTACATGTCCATGCTGACCGGCGTAGCGGCGGTGAACGGCCGGCTGGAGGTGCGCGATGTCGCCTTCCTGCAGGCCCTGCCCGTGCCGGAGGACGGCGTCACCGTGCAACTGGCGCTGCAACCCCAGGCGGACGGCAGCCACGCCGCCACCCTGATTTCCCTGGGCGACGGGGATGGCGCCTACCGCAGCCACGTCACCGCCACCCTGAATCCGCTGGAGGACTCCACCGCCTTGGCCACCCTCGCCACCCTGGACCTGTGCCAGGGGGGATGCCCACAGACGGTGGCGCTGGACGACCACTACGCACGTCTGGAACAGCGCCACATCGTGCTGGGTCCGCAATACCGGTGGATGACGGCCCTGTCGCGTGGCACGGACCAGGCCTTCTGCCGCCTGCGCCGCCCGGCGGAACTGGATGCCGCGACCGACGCGGCCTACGGTCTGCACCCGGGCCTGATCGACGCCTGCTTCGGCCTGATGATCGCCGCCGTGGACATGGACGTGGCCGACACCTTCATCCCATCCAGCATTGAGCGCTTGCGCCTGCATTCCCGCCCCCCGGGCCGACCGGCCGCGGAAACCCTGTGGGCCTGGGGCCGCTTCTCCCGCCAGGCCGACGGCGGCGGGGTTCGCGGCGACATCCAGCTATGCGGCGATGACGGCATGCCGGTGCTGACACTTGCGGGCTTCACCGGTCGTGTCGCCCGGCGCGAGCAGGTCCTGGGGGCCGCCCCGGCCCTGCCGCTGTATCGCCTGGACTGGCAAGCCGACGACCCGCCCCGGACCGAGGCTCCGGCACCCGGCGCCTGGCTGGTGCTGGCCGACAGCGCTGGCCTGGGCACAGCCGTGGCGTCGAGGCTGGCCGCCCGTGGCCTGCCCTGCCGCACCGTCCCGGCCGGCAGTGCCGATCTGACGACCGTGCTGGGTGAGGCGACCGCGTCCGCCCCCAGCGGCGGCCTGGGCATCCTGCACCTGGGCAATCTGGACATTGACGCCGGCACCGCGCCGGCCCGGGCCCGCGCCCTGGGCCTGACCCCGGCCTTGCTGGCCGCCCAGGCGCTGGCGGCCGCATCCGTGACGGGCGCCCTGTGGCTGGTGACCCGGGGGGCGCAGGCGGCAGGTGAGAACCAAACCGTGACGGCGGCCCAAGCCCCGGCCTGGGGGTTGGCCAAGGTGCTGCGGCTGGAACAGCCGTCCCTGCCCTGCCGCGCCATCGACCTGGATCCCTCGGCCGCCAGCCTGGGGGCGGAAGCCGACCGGCTGCTGGACGAACTGGCCATCGGCGGCCAGGCGGAGGTGGCATTGCGCGGCGGCCGGCGCCTGCACCCGGTTCTGCTTCCCCTGGCCGCCGTCGCGGTCCAGGCACCGGCCCTGTCCCCCGACGCCAGTTACCTGGTGGCGGGCGGATCCGGCGCCCTGGGGTCGGTGATGGTGGACTGGCTGGCCGATCGCGGCGCGCGGCACATCGTCGTCGCCAGCCGGCGTGAGGCGGTCGATGACAGGCAGGTCCAGCGGTTGGCGGAACGGGGCGTATCCCTCCACCCCCTGCGGGCCGATCTGGCCGACGGCACGGCACTGGCCCTGGCCTGGCGCCTGCTGGAACCGCGCTTGCCCCCCTTGCGCGGCCTGATCCATGCCGCCGGCATGCTGGACGACGGGGCCCTGTCCGCACAGACGCCGCAACGGCTGGACGCGGTGGCGGCGCCGAAGATGGAGGGCGCGCTGGCCCTCGCCCATCTGGCCGAGGGGCGAAATCTGGACTTCCTGGTGCTGTTCTCCTCCGCCGCGTCCATCCTGGGCCATCCCGGCCAGGCCAACTACGCCGCCGCCAACGCCTATATGGACGCGCTGGCCGCCGATTTGCGGGCGCGGGGGCATCGGGCGGTGGCGATCAGCTGGGGCCCGTGGGCGGAGGCTGGCATGGCCGCCAGCGACCGCGTCACCGCCGGCTTCAACCGCCTGGGAATCCATCCGCTGACACCCGACCAGGGGCGCCGCGCGCTGGAAACGGCGCTGGCCGCCAACGTGCCGCATGTTGGCGCGCTGAACTGCGATTGGGACCGGTATGTCGGCCAGAGCGTGGCGCAGTATGGTGACGGCACCAGTCGCACCGCCCTGTTTCGTCGCCTGGTGAAACCCGCCGCCCCGGTGGCGCCTACGGCGATAGCGGACGAGGCGGATCTGTCCTCGCGTCTGGCCGGCGCCGCCGGCGAGGCGCGGCGGCAGTTGCTGGCGGCACTGGTGCTGGACGTGGTGACGGAGGCCTTGAGCTTCACCGGCGCCGACGCGGTGGACCGCACCGTGGCCTTGATGGACCAGGGGCTGGATAGCCTGGCCGCCGTCAGCGTTCGCGCCAACCTGGCCCGGGCGCTAAACGGGGCCCTGCCGCGCGCGTTGCCCGTGGGCCTGGTGTTCGAATACCCCACGGTGGACGACCTGACCCGCTTCCTGGACCGGGAAACGGCCCCGCCCGCGCCACCGGAAAGCACCGCGCGCCTGGATGAGGACGACGACCTGGACGGTTTGAGCCTGGCCGAACTGGAGGCGCTGGTCAGCCGCGAATTGAACGGCGACATGCTGAAGGCCGGATCATGACGGACGGTCCGGGCACGGCGCCCGAACTGGCATCGGCGCAAGAGACCATCAAACGCCTGTACCGCGCGCTGAAGGCGGAGAAGCAGCAGCGCGAGGCCTTGGAAGCCAAGCAGGCGGGCGGCCAGCATGAGCCGGTGGCCATCATCGGCATGGCCTGCCGCTTCCCCGGTGGCGCCAACGACCCGGAGGCCTTCTGGCGCCTGCTGGATCGTGGGGGGGATGCGGTCGGCACCGTGCCGGCCGACCGCTGGGACGCGGCCGCCTATCTGGACCCGGATGGCAAGGTGCCCGGCACCATGCACACCGCCCAGGGTGGTTTCCTGGACGTGGCCCTGGACCGGTTCGACTATGGCTTCTTCCGCCTGTCGCCCAAGGAGGCGCGGGCATTGGACCCGCAGCAGCGCCTGCTGCTGGAAGTGTCGTGGGAGGCGCTGGAGTCCGCCGGCATCGTTCCCGCCACCCTGAAGCGCAGCCGCACGGGCGTGTTCATCGGCCTGTCGGGCGACGACTACACCCTGGCCCACCGCCATTCCGCCGACCTGTCGCGCATCGACGCCTATTCCATCACCGGCAGCACACCCAGCACGGCGGCCGGCCGCATCGCCTATTTCCTGGGGCTGGAGGGGCCGGCCATCCCGGTGGACACCGCCTGTTCCTCCTCCCTGGTCGCATTCCACCTGGCCTGCCAAAGCCTGCGGGAAGGGGAGACGGACCTGAGCCTCGTGGGCGGCGTCAACCTGATCCTGGCGCCGGCCACCCACGTCTGTTTCTCCCGTCTCCAGGCCATCTCCCCCGACGGGCGGTGCAAGAGTTTCGCGGCGTCGGCCGATGGCTATGGCCGGGGCGAAGGCTGCGGCATGGTGGTGCTGAAGCGCTTGGCGGACGCGCGTCGTGACGGCGACCCCATCCTGGCGGTGGTCAAGGCCACGGCGGTGAACCAGGACGGCGCCAGCAACGGGTTCACCGCCCCTAACGGCGCCGCGCAGAAGCGCCTGTTGCGCGAGGCCTTGGACAAGGCCGGCCTGTCCCCAACGGACATACAGTATGTGGAAACCCACGGCACGGGCACGCCGTTGGGCGATCCCATCGAGGCCGAGGCCCTGGCCGACACGCTGTGCCAAGGCCGGGACCCCGCCCGCCCCCTGGTCCTGGGAGCCGTGAAAAGCAACCTTGGCCACCTGGAGGCGGCGGCCGGCATGGCCGGCGTGCTGAAGGTGCTGCTGGCGCTGCGCCACGGACGCATCCCGCCCAACCTGCACTTCACCGCACCCAACCCCCTGATCCCCTGGAACGACGCGGCCCTGCGGGTGCCCACCGCGGCGGTGCCCTGGCCGGCGGGCGGTCCAGCCCGCCATGCCGGCATCAGCTCCTTCGGCTTCAGCGGCACCAACGCCCACGTCATCCTGGGCGAGGCGCCGGCGGATGGGGTCACCACCGCCTCCCCCGGCGGACCGGCCCTGCTGTGCCTGTCGGCGCGCACGCCGGCGGCGTTGGCGGAAACGGCGCGTCGGGTCCAGGCGTATCTCACCACCCTGCCGGCCCACGCGAACGTGCGCGACATCTGCGCCACCGCCCTGCACCACCGCAGCGCCTTCGCCCATCGCCTGGCCGTGGCGGGCAGCGACGCCGGCGACGTGGCCCGCGCGCTGGACGCCTGGCTGCGGGACGGCACCCTGGCCGGTCATGCGGCCGCCCGCGCCTATGTCGAGGGCGGCCCGCCGGACGCCGCCGCCCTGGGCCTGGACGGCCCCTATCGCCGGGTGGACCTGCCGGGCACCGCCTTCGATCCCCAGCCCTGCCACTTCGGCCAGCCCGGCGGACCGCTGGTGCCCTTGCCGGCCCCCACCGCCACGGGCCGCGCCAGCCGGGATGTCGCGCATCCCTTGCTGGGCCACCAGTGGCGCAGCCCGCTGCTGAACGACACCTTGTGGGAAGTCGAGATCGGCCTGGGTAGCCATCCGCTGTTCCGCGATCATCGTGTCTTCGGCCGGCCGGTGGTGCCCGCCGCCGCCTATCTGTCCATGATGCTGGCGGCGGCCGGCCGCCATCTGCCCGGCCGGCCCCTGACGCTGGAAGGCGTCGCCTTCCCCGCCGCCCTGGTCCTGCCCGAGGCCGGCGCCGTCACCCTGCATTTGCGCCTGCGCCCGCTGGATGAGGATCGGGCGGAACTGCGCCTGGTGCGCCTGACCGAGACCGGCGCCGTCACCCACGCCACCGCCACCCTGGTTCCCGCCGACGCCCGCGATCTGGCCGCCGACAGCCCCGCCGCCCGCTGGGATGGCTGGTCGGAAGCGCTGGACACCCTGTTCGACAGTCAAGGCGACCGGCTGACGCTGGGGCCGGCCTTCCGTCGCGCCGGCGCCGCCCGCCGGGCCGGCGACGACGCGCTGGCCCGGCTGGAAGCCGGCGCCGACGATGGCGCCTGGCAGCCCAGCTTCCACCCCGGCCTGATCGACGCCGGGCTGCAACTGCTGCCGGCCCTATGGCAAGGTGCCGGCGATGCCGCCCTGGTGCCGGTGGGCGTGGACCGCGTCACCTGGTCAGGCCAGGCCAGCGGCCCCCAATGGGTCGCCGCCACCCTGACGCGCGATCCCGGCGGCCTGCCCGGGGGCGACATCCTTCTGCTGAACGCGGATGGCCAGCCCCAACTGCATCTGCGCGGCGTGCGCGGCGAAACCCTGTCGGCGGACGCCTTGCGGCGTGCCGTCGGACTGGGTGAGGCGGGTGCGCCCCCCTGCTATCGCGTCACCTGGCATCCGTCGGCGGAACCTGCCGTGGCCACCCGCTGGATCATCCTGCCCCATGCCCGCCTGCCGGCGGACGCCTTCCCCGGCGCGTTGCGGGTGGCGGGCGAGAGCGCGCTGGCTGACGCCGACATGGACGGCGCCGCCATCCTGGATCTGCGGGCGCTGGACGGCGGCGGCGACCTGGCGCTGGCGGCACCGGCCCTGCGACTGGCGCAGACGCTGGCGCGCCTGCCCGCCCCGCCGCGCCTGTGGATCGCCACCCGCGCGGCTCAGCCCGCCGCGCCCGATGACACGCCGGACCCTTTCCAGGCGACCCTGTGGGGCCTGGGCCGGTCGCTGGCGGTGGAACAGCCCATGCTGTGGGGGGGGCTGGTCGATTTGCCGGCGGCGCTGGACACCGTGGCGTGGGACCGCCTGCCCGGCCTGCTGGTTCCAGGCGAGTGCGCCCTGCGCGACGGCGCCATCCTGGTTCCCCGGTTGGAGGCGGCGTCCCCGCCGGACCAGCCCTTCACGTTACGCGACGACGCGACCTACCTCATCACCGGTGGCCTGGGCGCCCTGGGCCTGGACCTGGCCGAGGGGCTGGCCCGGCGCGGTGCCCGTCACTTTGCCCTGTTGGGGCGCAATGGCCCCACCCCCACGGCGCAGGCGCGGTTGGACGCGCTGGCGGCATCCGGCACGCGCGTCCTGGTCCTGGCCGCCGACGTGGCGGATACCGCCAGCCTGGAAGCGGCCCTGGCCCGCGTCAAAGCGGCGATGCCGCCGTTGGCTGGCTTCTTCCACCTGGCCGGCCGCCTGGACGATGGCCTGCTGGCCGACCAGACACCGGAGCGTCTGGCCCACGCCATGGCCGGCAAGGCCGGCGGCGCCTGGGCGCTGCATGAATTGACCCGCGACCTGGCGCTGGATGTGGCGGTGTTCTTCGCGTCGGCCGCCGGTGTGCTGGGCGCCGCGGCCCAGGCCAACTACGCCGCCGCCAACGCCTTCCTGGACGCCCTGGCCACCCTGCGGCGGCGCACAGGCTTGGCGGGCACCAGCCTGGCCTGGGGGCCCTGGGCCGGCGCCGGCATGGCGGCCGACGGCAAGGCCGCTGCCAACCTGGCGGCCCTGGGGTTCACCCCGCTGGCGCCGGAACGGGCGCTGGCCGCCATGGACGGGGTGCTGGCCGCCGGCTGGGCCCAGGCCACCATCCTGGCCGCAGACTGGGCCCGCCATGGCCGCGGCCTGCCGGCGGGGGCATCGCCGACCCTGCTGCGCGGCCTGCTGCCCGCCGCCGGTCCAGCGACCGCGCCCGCCGACCTGGCCGACTTCCTGGCAGCCACCGCCGCCGAGGTCCTGGGCGCCACCCCCGGTGCGGCCATCGATCCGGCTCAGGACCTGTTCGAACTGGGCCTGGATTCCCTGATGGCGCTGCGCCTGCGCAACGCCATCGAAGCCCGATTGGGCGTCAGCCTGCCGACCACCATCCTGTTCGACCACCCCACGCTGGCGGGGCTGGCCCAAGCGCTGGACACGCCCGCAGCCCCCGCCGCCGCGCCCACCGCCATCCAGCGCGCCACCGACCCAACGGCCCTGAGCGTGGGGCAAAAGGGGCTGTGGTTCCTGCAGCAATTGGCGCCGGACAGCGCCGCCTTCCACACCTGTTTCACCGCCCGGGTCCGCAGCGCCCTGGACGTGGACGCGCTGGAGCGCGCCTTCCGCCGCGTGCTGGACCGCCACCCCGGTCTGCGCGCCCGCTTCAGCGCCCCCGACGGGCTGCCCCGGCAGGACGCGGTGTCGGCCGACGGCTTCACCATCGAACGCCACCGGGCGCCGGCCGATCCGGCGGCCTTGCGCGCCGCCGTGGAAGCGGCCTACCGCCGACCCTTTCGGCTGGATGTGGGGCCGCCCCTGCGCGTCGCCCTGTGGCGGGCCGCCGACACCGACCATGTGCTGCTGGTAGCCGTCCATCACATCGCCATCGACGTCTGGTCGTTCGAGCTGCTGCTGGATGAGGTGAAGGCCGCCTACGCCGTCGAACGCGACGGCGGCACCCTGCCCCCGCCAGCCGGCCGCCCCTACGCCGATTTCATCGCCTGGCAGGGGGACCTGCTGGCCGGCACCCGGGGCACGGCGCTGCGCGACTATTGGCGCGGGCAACTCGCCGGCGCGCCGCCGCCAGCGGAGCCGCCCCTGGCCACCCGGCCGCAGGGTGCCACGGCCCTGGCCGGCCGGTCGCTGCACTTCACCCTGGGGCCCGACGCCACGGCGGCGCTGGAACGGATGGGGCAGGAACAGGGCGTCACCTTGAACATGACCCTGCTGGCCGCCTGGCTGCTGCTGGTCGGTCGCCTGAGCGGGCAACAGGACGTGGTCGCCGGCACCCCGGCCCTGGGCCGCAGTGAGCGCGCCTGGGCCCAATCCCTGGGCTTTTTCGTCAACGTCCTGCCCATCCGCGCCAGCCTGGCCGGCACCTGGCCCGACTTCCTGCGCCAGGTGCGGCGTACGGTGCTGGACGCCATCGCCCACCAGGATCTGCCCTTCGCCGAGATCGCCGCCCTGGCGCCGCAGGCCGACCATGCCGGCCCGCACCCCCTGTTCACCACCCTGTTCCACCTGCGCAATCTTGAGGAAATGGGCCCGCTGGGGAACGCCTTCCTCCCCGGCCGCACGGAGGCCATCCCCTTCGGCCCGCTGGAGATCGAGCCCTATTTCCTGGACCAGCAGGAAGGGCAGTACCCCCTGACCATGGAATGGTTCAAGGCGGGCGGGGATCTGTACGGCGTCCTCAAGTTCGACACCGCCCATTATGATGCGGCGGGTGCGGCACGGATCGTGGAGCATTACCGGGTGGCCCTGGCCGGCCTGGTCAGCCAGCCCGATGCCCCGGTCACCGCCATCGACCTGCTGACCGATGATGACCGCGCGGTGTTGGCGGCCTGGAACGATACCGCCCGCGACACACCCGCCGCCTGCATCCATGACCTGCTCGCCCGCCAAGCGGCCCGCACGCCCGACGCCCCGGCCCTGCTGTCGGGAGAGGAGGTGTTGAGCTACGCGGCCCTGGACCGCCGCGCCAACGCGCTGGCCCATACGCTGGCCGCCCGAGGGGTAGGCCCCGGCGCCCTGGTCGGCCTGTGCCTGGAGCGGTCCACCGCCCTGGTGCTGGGTGTGCTAGCGGTGCTGAAGGCCGGCGGCGCCTATGTGCCGCTGTCGCCCGACGACCCGGCGGACCGGCTGGCGGCCCTGGCGCGGGATGCAGGCCTGGCGCAGATCCTGGTGCGGCCGGACCGGCGCGATCGCTTCGCCAACCTGAGCGACGACGATGTGCTGGTCCTGGCCGACACGGATGCGGAGCGGGCGGACGCGCCGATGGCGGCGGTGACCCCGGACGATCTGGCCTATGTGCTGTTCACCTCCGGCACCACGGGCGCGCCCAAGGGCGTGATGGTGCCGCACGGTGCCGTGGCCAACCTGCTGGCCTGGTGCCAGGACGGTTGGCCTCTGACGGCGGAGGACGCGCTGCTGCAACGCACGCCGCTGACCTTCGACCCGTCGGTTGCGGAGCTGTTCTGGCCACTGGCCACCGGCGCCCGGCTGGTGCTGGCCGGGCCGGATGGTCATCGCGATCCGGGGACCCAAGTCGACCTGATCCGCCGCCACCGGGTGACGGCGCTCTTCAGCGTACCCTCGCAATGGCACACCCTGTTGGAAGAGCCGGGGATCGCCGCGTGCGACACCCTGCGCCTGGTCATCTGCGGCGGCGAGGCCCTGCCGGCCGCCTTGATCGGCCGCTTCCAGGCCGCCCTGCCCCGGGCGGCGCTGGTCAATGTCTATGGCCCGACGGAGGCCACGGTGCTGGCCAGCGCCTGGCCCTGCCCGCCCCGGCCGGATGAGGGGGCGGTGCGCATCGGCGCGCCCATCGCCAACACGCACCTCCACGTGCTGGACGAGGCCCTGAGGCCCGTGCCGCCGGGTGTGGCCGGCGACCTATACATCGCCGGGCGCGGCCTGGCGCGGGGATACCTGAACCGGCCGGATCTGACGGATGCCGCCTTCATCCGGGCCCCCGCCGTGCCAGGCGGGCGTCTGTATCGCACCGGCGATCGAGCCAGCCTTACGCGGGATGCCGATGGCCGCTTGAGCCTGCGTTTCCTGGGCCGGGTCGACCATCAGGTGAAGCTGCGCGGCATGCGGCTGGAGATCGGGGAGGTGGAGACCGCCCTGCGCCTGCACCCGGATATCGCCGCCGCCGCCGTGCGCCTGGTCACCCCGCCCTCGGGCGAAGCCATGCTGGGCGGCTGCCTGGTGCCCGCCGTCGGTGCCGCCATCACCGGCGACGATGCCGCCGCCTTCCTGGCCGATCGGCTGCCGGGTTGGATGGTGCCGCGCGTGTGGGCCACGATGCCCACCCTGCCCCTGACCGCGCATGACAAGGTCGATGGCGCCGCCCTCGACCAGCATCTGCGGCTGGCGCTCAGCCAACGGACGGGGGATCGGTCGCCCACGGCACCCGCGACGATGGGGGCGATGGAGCGCACGGTCGCCCGCATCTGGTGCGACCTGCTGAACCTGCCCGCCGTGGGCCGGGACGATCATTTCTTCGACCTGGGCGGCACCTCCCTGATGCTGGCGCGCGTCCGCCGGCGACTGGAGGATGCGGGCCTGGGCGACGTGCCCATCGCAGACTTGTTCCGCTATCCCACCGTCGCGGGATTGGCCGCTCATTTGAGGGCCGAGGGCGCGGTCGACGCCCCCGTGGCGGTGCCGGCACGCGCCGAGGCCGGCGATCACGCCGTCGCCGTCATCGGTTTCGCCGCCCGCTTCCCCGGCGCCCCGGACGTGGACGCCTTCTGGGACAACCTGTTGCGCGGCGTGGAGAGCATCCGCCGCTTCACCCGGGCGGAGTTGGTGGCCGCCGGCGCCCCGGCCGCCCTGGTGGACGACCCGGCCTATGTCCCCGCCAACGGCGTGCTGGACGGGGTGGAGGATTTCGACGCCGGCTTCTTCGGGTATTCCCCGCGTGAAGCGGAAACACTGGACCCACAGCAGCGGTTGTTCCTGGAAACGGTGTGGCACGCGCTGGAACACGGCGGCTATGGCCGTCGCGGCCTGGCCGAACGGGTCGGCATCTACGCGGGGTCGGAGATCAGCAATTACCTGCTGTTCAACCTGGCCGACCGGCTGGACCCCACCGACATGAACGGCGGCTATGCCCTGAGTCTGGCCAACGACAAGGATTTCCTGGCCACGCGCGCCGCCTACGCCCTGGACCTGCGCGGGCCGGCGATGACGGTGCAGACCGCCTGCTCCACGTCCCTCACCGCCGTGGCCATGGCCTGCGACGCGTTGGTCTCCGGCCAGTGCGAGATGGCGTTGGCCGGCGGCGTTTCCATCCAATTGCCCCAGATCCAGGGCTATCGCCATCGCGAGGGGTTGGTGGCGTCGGCCGACGGCCATTGCCGGCCGTTCGACGCCGCCGCCAGCGGCACGGTCAACGGCAACGGTGTCGGCGTGGTGCTGCTGAAACCCCTGGCGCGGGCGCTGGCCGACGGCGACACGGTGCACGCCGTGCTGAAGGGCTGGGCGGTCAACAACGACGGGTCGCACAAGCTAGGCTACACCGCCCCCAACGCCGACGCCCAGGCCCGCGCGCTGACGGCGGCCTGGGATCATGCCGGCGTCCGGCCGGATCAACTGGGATATGTCGAGGCCCACGGCACCGGCACGCCGCTGGGCGACCCCATCGAGGTGACGGGCCTGGTCCAGGCCTGGGGCGACCGGCCGCGTTCCAGAACGCCCTGCCTGCTGGGCTCGGTCAAGGGCAACATCGGCCATCTGGGCGCCGCGTCCGGCGTCGCCGGCCTGATCAAGGCCGTGCTGACGGTGCGGGAGGGGCAAATCCCGCCCAGCCTGCACCTCGACACCCCCAACCCGAAGATCCCCTTCGCCGGATCACCCTTCGCCGTGAACGGCGGCCTGCGCCCCTGGCCCGGGCCGGGCGTGCGCCGGGCGGGCGTCAGTTCCTTCGGCATTGGCGGCACCAACGTGCATGTCGTGGTGGAACAGGCGCCGGCGCCGGTGGGCGGCGGGGCCGACGATGGCTGGCACCTGCTGCCCGTTTCCGCCGGCAGCGCCGCCGGGCTGGACGCCGCCCTGGGCGCGCTGGCCGCGACCAGTGCGCCGGCGCTGGCCGCGACCAGTGCGCCGGCGCTGGCCGATATCGCCCATACCCTGCAACGGGGCCGCGACACCTTCGCCCACCGCGCCGCGGTGGTGGTGCGCACCGGCGCCGACGTGGCCGAGGCCCTGGCGCGGGCACCCCGCGCCCATGTCCGCCCCGTGGCGGGCGAGGCGCCGGACGTGGCCTTCCTGTTCCCCGGCCAGGGGGCGCAGCATCCCGACATGCTGCTGGACCTCTATCGCGCCTGGCCCGACTTCCGGCGCGACATCGACCAGGGCCTGGATCTGCTGGCGCCGGTGGAGGGCACACCGGCCGCCAGCCTGCACGCCATGCTGTACCCCACGGCGGAGCGGCGGGAGGAGGCGCGCGCCTTCCTGGGCCAAACCCGCCATACCCAACCTTTCCTGTTCATCACGGAGCACGCGCTGGCCCGGCAGTGGCAGCGTCTGGGCGTGGAACCGGGTGCCCTGATGGGGCACAGCGTCGGCGAATACGTGGCCGCCTGCCTGGCCGGCGTGTTCACCTACCAGGACGCCTTGCGCCTGGTGGCGGCGCGGGGCCGCCTGATGCAGGAATTGCCGGCCGGCGCCATGCTGGCGGTGAATCTGCCCGTCGGGGACATCCAGCCCCATCTGTCCGACACCGTCTGCCTGGCGGGCGACAACGGCCCGACCCAGTGCGTGTTGTCCGGCCCGTTGGCCGCCATCACCGCCGTGGCGGCGGCGCTGGCGGAACGCGGCGTGACCACACACGCGCTGGCGACCTCGCACGCCTTCCACTCCGCCATGATGGACCCCATCCTGGACACCTTCCGCCAGGTGGTGGCGGGCGTGGCACGACAGGCGCCACGCATTCCGGTCATTTCCTGCCTGACAGGCGATTGGCTGACGGCGGAACAAGCGACCGATCCGGATTACTGGGTACGGCAGCTGCGGGGCGCGGTGCAGTTCCGTCGCGGGGTGGAGACGCTGCGGGCCACCCCCGGCCGGTTGATGCTGGAGGTGGGGCCGGGCCGGGCGCTGAGCGCCCAGGCGCAGCGGGTCGTCGGGCGCGATGGCCCCGCCATCCTGACCACCGCCCGGCGCGAAACGGAAAAACGCGATGATCGCGAGGCCTGGCTGTCCGCCCTGGCCGGCCTGTGGCTGGCGGGCGTGGACGTCCGTTGGCCGGTGATCGTCGGTGCGCGGCGCGTGCCCCTGCCGCTTTATCCCTTCGACCGGCAGCGCTACTGGGTGGAGCCGGGCGCGGCCCGGCCGGCGGCGGGCCCCGTGCGGGCGGACGCCGCCAACCGCTTCTACACCCCACGCTGGACGCCCACGGCTCTGCCGCCAACCGCGACGGTGAACGACGAGCTGACCCTGGTCTTCGCCGACGGTGCCGGCGTGGCCGAACGGCTGGCGGCCCGTCTGGGTGCTGAAACGGTGGTGGTCAACATCGCCGGCCCGTCCGGCCTGGCCCACACCCCGGCGGCCTACGCCGCCCTGCTGGCCCGGGTGCGATCGCAGGGGCCCCTGCGCCGAATCATCCATGCCGCCTGCCTGGGCGCCCCATCCGACCGCGTGCGCACCTTGGGTCTGGAAAGCCTGCTGTTCCTGGGCCAGGCCCTGGCCGAGGCGCCGGATCCGGTGCGACTGGCCATCGTCGCGGGCGGCGTGCAGGACGTGGCGGGCGACCCGCCGGGGCCGTCGGAGGCGGCGCTGCTGATGGGGCCGGCCCTGGTCCTGCCGCGCGAGTGCCCCTGGGTGGACTGCCGCCTGATCGACATCGTGGCGGCCGGCGTCACGGCCGACCTAACCGCCGGCCGCATCGTGGATGAGATGGCCGACCCGCGCGGTGACCGGCTGGTGGCCTATCGCCACAACCGCCGCTGGGTGCGCGATTTCCAGCCCCTGGCGATCCCGCATACCGAACCCGGCCCCTTGCGCCAGCACGGCGTCTATCTTGTCACCGGCGGCCTGGGCGGCATCGGCCTGGCCATCGCCGAGGCGCTGGCCCAGCGCTGCCAAGCGCGGCTGGTGCTATGCGGCCGCACCGTGCCGGGGCCGGATGACTCGCGCCAGGACATCCTACGCCGGATCCGCGAGGCTGGGGCGGAGGTCACGGTGGCGGCAGCCGACGTGACCAGCGCGGAAGACATGGAGCGTCTGGTCGCCGACACCCTGGCCCGGCACGGCGCCCTGCACGGCGTCATCCATGCCGCCGGTTTGGCCTCTCACGGCGCCTTGACCGCCAAGACGGCAGCCGGCATGGCGGCGGTGCTGGCGCCCAAGGTGGACGGCACGTTGGTCCTGGCCGACGCCGTGGCCCAGGTGCCGTTGGACTTCCTGGCCCTGTTCTCCTCCAGCAGCGCCGTCTTGGGTGCCACGGGCCTGATGGATTACGCCGCCGCCAACGCCTTCCTGGACACCTTCGCCCACCGCCGCAGCGCCGCCGGCCTGCCCACGGTGGCCATCGGCTGGGACGCCTGGGCGGATGTCGGCATGGCGCAAGGCGCCTTCACCGGCACGGTCAGCGCCCGCCAGGCGGCGCAGGCCCTGACGGCGGAAGAAGGGGTGGACGCCTTCCTACGCATCCTAGGCCAGGGCGGCCTGCCGCATATCGTGGTGTCGCCCACCGACCTGAACGCCATGCTGGCCGACATCGCCGCCGCGCACCGCGATGACGACACGCCAACGACGACGGCATGCTATGACCGGCCGGAACTCGCCACCTCCTTCATCATGCCGTCCACACCGACCCAGCGGCAGGTGGCGGCGCTGTGGCAGGAAATCCTGGGCATCCGCGGCGTGGGCATCCACGACAACTTCTTTGATTTGGGCGGCGACAGCCTGGTTGGGGCGAAGCTGGTGGCGCGGCTGAACCGCGCCTTCGCCGCAAGCCTGCCAGCGGTGGTGCTGTATGAAGCGCCGACGGTGGCGGCGCTGGCCGACCGGCTGACGGCGGCCAAGGCGCCGCCGCGACCGCCGGCGATGGCCGAAACAGTGATGCCTGAAGCCGATGGGCGGGACAGCCGCCGGGCGCGGCGTGACAGGAAACGGGACGACTTCTTCTGATGAACATGACGAGCAACCGCAACGATCTGGACGGCGCCATCGCCATCATCGGCATGGGCCTGCGCGTGCCCGGCGCCGACACGGCCGATGGGTTCTGGCGCAACCTGTCCCAGGACGTCTGTTCCATCACCCGCTTCACGCCCGACCAATTGCGCGCCGCCGGCGTGCCGGAAGCGGAGTACGCCCGGCCCGACTATGTGCCGGTGGGTGGCATCCTGCCCGACGTCGATCGTTTCGATGCCGGCTTCTTCGGCTTCACGGCGCGTGAGGCGGAATGCCTGGCGCCGCAGAACCGCCTGCTGTTCGAATGCTGCTGGGAGGCGCTGGAAAACGCCGGTTACGATCCCAAGGGCACACCCGGCCGCACCGGCCTGTTCTTCGGGCAGAGCCTGAACAGCTATTGGCAGAACAATGTGGAGCCCAACCTGACGGCCCTGGACGTCGGGCTGGATTTTTTCGCCAACCCGGATTTCCTCAGCACCGGCATCGCTTACAAGCTGGACCTGCGCGGGCCGGCCCTGACGGTGCAGTCCTTCTGCTCCACCTCGCTGTTGGCGGTGCACCTGGCCCGCCAGAGCCTGCTGGAGGGGGAGTGCGACATGGCGCTGGCCGGGGGCGCATCGGTGCGCATCCCGCAGGCCCAGGGCTACATCCACATGCCCGACAGCCTGTATTCCCCCGACGGCGTCGTCCGCGCCTTTGACGCCGGCGCCAACGGCACCCTGTTCAGCAACGGCGTGGGCACCGTGCTGCTGAAGCGGCTGGAGGACGCGCTGGATGACGGCGACCGCGTCGTCGCCGTCATCCGGGGGTCGGCCGCCAACAACGACGGCGGCCGCAAGGCGGGCTACAACGCCCCCAGCGTGGACGGCCAAGCCCGCGCCGTTGCCCAGGCCCTGCGCGACGCCGGTGTCGCCGCCGACAGCATCGGCTATGTCGAATGCCACGGTACCGGCACCTTGCTGGGCGACCCGGTGGAGGTGGCGGCGTTGGCCAAGGCCCATCGCGTCTTCACCGACCGGCGGGGCTATTGCGCCATCGGGTCGGTCAAGCCCAACATCGGCCACGCTGACCGCGCTTCTGGTGTCCTCGGCCTGATCAAGGCGGCGCTGTGCCTGCGCCACCGCACGCTGCCCGGCCTGCTGAACTACCGCAGCCCCAACCCGCGCCTTGAACTGGCGGACAGCCCCTTTTTCATCAACGCGGAGACGCGCCCCTGGGAGGCGGCGGACGGCCCCCGCCGCGCCGGTGTGACCTCGCTGGGCTATGGTGGCACCAATGTCCACCTGGTGCTGGAAGAGGCGCCACAGCGGCCCACGCCAAGCGGGACCACGGCACCGCAAGTCATCGTCCTGTCGGCCCGCAGCGCCGCCGCCCTGACCGCCGCCGGCCGCCGGCTGGCCGATCATCTGGAGGCCAATCCCAACCTGCCCCTGGACGCCATCGCCCATACGCTGCAGGCCGGCCGCCACGGCTTCAACCACCGGCGCGCCGTGGTGGGCGCCAGCGTCGCCGAGATCATCGGGAGGCTGCGCCAGGCGGATGGGGCCCGCGAGGTCGCGGTCCGCAACCCGCCCGTCCATCTGGTCCTCACCCCCGGTCCCCTGGACCGCGCGGCGGCCTTGGTCCGCGCGATCCTGGCTTGGGGCGTCGTCCCCGCCAGCCTGGCGGGCGAGGGCGCCGACCACCTGGCCGCGACCCTGGCCCCCACCGCCGCCATCCCCGTCCGGCCGGTGGACGCGCCGGTTGAGGCGGGCGACATCCGCCTGCCCCTTGGGGACGGGGACCTGACCCAACTGCTGGCCGATTTGTGGCTGGCCGGCGTGACGCCGGACTGGCAGGCCGTATGGGACGGCGCGCCGCCGCCGCGCCTGGCCCTGCCCACCTACCCCTTCGAACGGCAACGGTATTGGCTGGACGGTCGGCAGGAACGTGCCGTGGAGCCGCCCGCCCCCGGGACCCTCGCCGTGCCGGACGGGGAGGCGCCACCCGCCTTCCAGGTGCCGTCCTGGCGCCGCCTGCCGCCGCTGACAGGAAATGCAGCGCCGGCGCGCTGCCGCATCGTCGTGCTGGACGGGGCGGGCCTGGGTGATGGCGTGGCCGATGCCTTGGAAGCGCTGGGCGATACCATCATCCGCATCGCGCCCGGCGCCACCACCACCAACCCAGCGGAACGGCGCTACACCGTGGACACCACCCGGGCGGACCAGTTGGACGCCCTGCTGAACCGCCTGAAGATCTGGGGGCCAACCGACCTGGTGCTGTGCACACCCGCACCGGCGGTCTGCTCCGCCGAGGCGGCGCTGGCGGCCTTCAGCGATCTGCACCGCTGGATCCGGGCGGTGGACGCCGTCTGGCCGGGCAAGCCCTGGGGTCTGACGGTCGTGGCCGCCGGCCTGTTCCAGGTCACCGGGACCGACACGACAGCGCCTGCTTTGGCCGTGCTGCCGGCGCTGGCCGCCGTGGCGGCGCAGGAATATCCCCATCTTTCCTGCCGTGTTGTCGATGCGGGGAGCCCAGCCGCGACGCTGGCGGCCGAGATCCGTCAAGGCGACAGCGCCACCGTGGCGTTGCGCGGCCGGCATCGCTGGGCCCCCGCCCAGGAGGCGGTGGAAATCACGGCGGAGGGCCCGGCCGCCCTGGCGCACCGGCTGCGTCCCGGTGGCGCCTATCTGATCACCGGTGGGCTGGGCGGCATCGGCTATACCTTGGCCAGCCACCTGGCCGGTACCTTGGGCGCCCGCCTGGCCCTGGTGTCGCGCGCCGTTCCGGCGGGGGGCGATACGGACGCCAAGGCCCGCCGCCTGGCGGCATTGACCGCCCAGGGCGGGCAGGTCCTGGCGCTGGCCGCCGACACCGGCGACGCCGCGCAATTGGCCCGCGCAGTGGCGGAGGCCCGCGCCCGCTTCGGCCACATCGACGGCGTCATCCACGCCGCCGGCCTGCCCGGCGCCACCACGTTGGACAAGTTGACGTTGAATGAGGCCCGCGCCGTCATCGCGACCAAGGTGGCGGGCGCGGCCGCCCTGATCGACCTGCTGCGGGATGACCCGCCCGACTTCCTGGTCTTCTGCTCGTCACTAGCCGCCGTGCGGCCCACGGAGGGCCAAGGCCATTACGCCGCCGCCAACGCCGTGCTGGACGCGCTGGCCCAAACGGCCGACGCGCCCATGCCCGTCCTGTCGGTGAACTGGAATTCCTGGCGCACGGTGGGCATGGCGCAGGACATCTGGAACCGCCAGGCCACCATCACGCCGCTGGACCACCCGCGCTTCCGGGAATGGGTGCGCATGCCGGATGGCGAAGCGCGCTTCCACGCCCGCCTGGACGGGCGCAGCGACTGGCTGCTGGCCGACCACCGCCTCGCCGGCCGCCCCACCGTGCCCGGCACCGGCATCCTGGACCTGATCCTGCAAGCCCACGCGCTGCACCAGGGTGGCGGTTTTCAGCCGGTGGAGGTGCGCGACCTGGCCTTCCAGCGACCGTTGGCCACCGATACCACCGTCGAGGTGCGCATCGGCTTCGTGCCGCTGGCCGATGGCCTGGCCGTGCGGGTGGAAAGCGTGGCGCCGGACGCGGAACCGGTGCTGCATGCCCACGCCACCCTGCATCCCTTGGCCGACGTCGCGGGAACAGTGGCGGTGATGCCCGGAACACAGGCGCACCCCCTGCCCGACCGCGCGCCGGACGGCCTGCAGCTGGGCGACCGCTGGCGCTGCCTGACCCGCCTGACCAGCGACGACGGGCGTAGCGTCGCGAACCTGTCGCTGCCCACCGCCTTCCAGGCCGATCTGGCCGCGACCGTGCTGCACCCCGCCCTGACCGACATCGCCCTCAGCATCCATCATCACCTGCACAGTGATGGTGAACCGGCGCTGCCGGTGGGCTATCGCCGTGTGCGGGTCCATGCGCCGCTGGGTGGCGACATCGTCAGCGTCGCCGGCGAGGCGCCTCGCCGGACGGACACAAGCATGGAATGGACGGTGGCGCTGGCCGACCGGACGGGCCGCGTGCGGGTGGCGGTCGAGGGCTTCGCCCTGGCGGCACCCGACAGCATCCAGCCCGCCCCCCCGCCCCGCGCGCAAGCCGATGGTTTGCACGGCAACCCATTCGAGGCCGACAGCATCACGCCGGCCGAAGGCATCGCCATCTTCCGCGCCCTGCCTTTGGGCCTGACGTCCCAGTTGATGGTGTCACGCGGCCGGCCCACCCCTGTGCTCCAGGCCGCAGCAACCGAACCGACCTTGGCCCAACCGGTGGCGACGCAACCACGGGATGAGGCGGCGGTGCGCGCGGCGCTGGCGACGCTGTGGCAGCGCATCCTGGGCGGCGGGGTGCCGTCGGCGGACGCGCATTTCTTCGAGCTGGGCGGCAACTCGCTGGGCGCCACCCGCGTGCTGTCACACCTCCGCGAGGTCTACGGTGTCACCCTGGGCATCAAGGATTTCTTCGCCGAACCCACCCTGACCGCCCTGGCACGCCGCGTCGTTGCCGGCGCCGCCCCGGCCGATGTCCCCGCCGCCCTCGACGATGACCGGGACGAGGGGGTGCTGTGACAGTGGACGTGCAATCCCTGCTGCGGCGCTTGGGGGACCTGGACGTCCGTCTGTGGGTGGAGGCGGGGCAACTGCGCTTCTCCGCCCCCAAGGGCGTGCTTCACGGGGCCTTGCGCGAAGAATTGGTGGCCGCCAAGGCCGACATCGTCGCCCACCTGTCGGCTCCGCAGGTTTTGCCGGCTTCCGCCAACCAGGAAATGCTGTGGTCGCTGGACCGGCTGGAGCCCGACTGCCCGCAGTTGTACATCGAGGCGCGGGCCGTGCGCCTGACCGGCACACTGAATCTGACCGCCCTCACAGCGGCCCTCAACACGCTGTGCGTACGCCATGACAGCCTGCGCACGCGCTTGGCAATGGCGGATGACGGCCTGCATCAAGTGGTGGCGCCCGATATCGCCGTCACCATCCCGGTGGAGGATGCGACGGGCCTGGACGGGCCGGCCCTGGAGGCTCGGGTGAACGCGGCCGCCTGGGCGCCCTTCGATCTGGGCGTCGCCCCACTGCTACGCCTGACCTGGCTGCGCACTGGCGCCGATGACGGCATCCTGGTTTTCGCCCAGCACCACATCGTCACCGACCGGTGGTCCATCGCCCTGCTGGTGCGGGAACTGTCGGCCCTGTATGCCGCCTTCCAGGCGGGTCAGCCCTCCCCCCTGCCGCCCGTTCCGGCGCAGTACAGCGACTATACCCGCTGGCAGCGGCAGCGGCTGGCGGAGCGGGGCGACGCACTGATGGCCTATTGGCGCCAGGCGCTGGACGGTGCCCCGCCCGTTCTGAACCTGCCCGCGGACCGGCCCTACCCCAAGCGTGCCAGCCACCGGGGCGGCCGTATCGAGCGCCGGCTGGACAGGGCATTCATCGGCACGCTGGACGCCTTTTGCCGGCGGGAGGGGGTAACGCCCTTCATGACGGTCACCGCCGCCTACGCCGCCCTGCTTCACCGGCTCAGCGGCCAGGACACCGTCGTCGTGGGCACGCCCATCGCCAATCGGCTGCGGGCGGATTTCGAAGGGGTCGCGGGCTATTTCGTGAACACCCTGGCGCTGCGCCTGGACGTGGACGGGACCGCCCCCTTCCGCGACCTGCTGGCCTGGACGCGGGACATGGCGCTAACGGCCTACGAGCACCAGGAGCTGCCCTTCAGCCAGTTGGTCGCGGCCCTGCAACCGGACCGCGGCGCCAGCCATCCGCCCCTGTTCCAGGCCATGATCGCCCTGCAGAACATCGAGATGGCGGAACCCGCCTTCGGCGACGCGGCGCTGGCCCCCCATCCCCTGGCGGCCGACACAGGGAAATACCCCCTGACCCTGACGGTGCTGCCGGATGAGGCCGGTGGGCCGCTGCTGTGCTGGGACTATCAGACCGACCTGTTCGACGCCGACACCATAGCCGCCATCGCCCAGCGGTTCGAGCTGCTGCTGGCCGACGCGCTGGCCGCACCCGAACGGCCGGTGGGGCGACTGGCCCTGCTGACCCCGGCCGACGAAGCCCGTCTGCGGGGCGCCACCAACCGCGACGCCTTGGTCCCCCGGCCCGCCCTTGAGACTATCGGCGGCCTGTTCCGCGCCCAGGCCGCCGCCACGCCCAACGCCATCGCCCTGGTTCATGGGACGGAGCGCATCGACTATCGCACCCTGAACCGGCGGTCCGACCAGCTGGCGGGTCACTTGGCCCGCGCCGGCGTCCGCGCCGGCGACACCGTGGGCGTCGCCTTGGACCGGTCGCCCGACTTCATCACCGGGGTGCTGGCCATTCTGAAATGCGGGGCGGTTTACGTGCCGCTGGACCGCCGGTACCCGGCCGAGCGCCTGGCCTGGATGGCGGTGGATTCCGGCATCCGCCTGCTGCTGACCTCAGCGGACGCCGATACGCCGTGGACGGACGCGCGCCGCCTGGTTGTGGATACGGCGACCCTGGATGAGGGCCTGGCCCCCGCCACCCCCGGCGTCACCGCCGACAGTCCCGCCTACATCATGTACACCTCGGGTTCCACCGGCCGGCCCAAGGGCGTGGTGGTGCCGCACCGGGGCATCAATCGGTTGGTGAAGGATGCCGCCTTCGCCCGCCTGGATGCCGATCAGGTGATGCTGATGCTGGCGCCGGTATCGTTCGACGCCTCCACCCTGGAAATCTGGGGGGCGCTGCTGAACGGCGGCACCCTGGTGATCGCCCCGCCGCTGGAGGATGATCTGCTGGCCCTGGGCCGCGTCATCCGTGAGGGCGGTGTGACCACGCTGTGGGTGACAACCGGCCTGTTCACCCTGCTGGTTGAAAACTGCCTGGATGATTTGCGTGGCGTACGCCAGTTGCTGACGGGCGGTGATTTCCTGCCCCGCCGCCCCGCGGTCGATGTGCTGGCCCGGTTGCCGGACACCACGCTGATCAACTGCTACGGCCCCACCGAAAACACCACCTTTACCACCTGCCATACCTTCGGCCCCGGGCCTTTGGGCGACGTGGTCCCTGTGGGCCGCGCCATTTCCGGCACCACCGTCCACATCGTCGACGCACACGGCAACCCCGTGCCGCCGGGGGTGGCGGGTGAGTTGCTGACGGGCGGCGACGGCCTGGCGCTGGGCTATCACAACCGGCCCGACCTGACGGCGGAGCGCTTCGTCACGCGGGATTTCGAGCTGGACGGCCTGCGGTGGAGCGAGCGCCTATACCGCACCGGTGACCTGGCCCGCTGGGTCCCCGACCCGGCCGGCGGCGACGGCCTGGTGGTGGATTTGCTGGGCCGCGTGGACGCTCAGGTGAAAATCCGGGGCTTCCGCGTGGAACCGGGTGAGGTGGAGGCCGCCCTGGGTGCCCTGCCCGGCATCGCCGACTGCGCCGTGGTGGCGCGGCGTGACGACGGCCAGGCGCGGCTGGTGGCCTATTACGTCGCCCGTGAGGGTGCGGATATCGCCGACCCGCGCGCCGCCCTGGCGCGGCAATTGCCGGACCATCTGGTGCCGGCGCAGATCGTGGCCCTGCCGGCCTTGCCGGTGACGCCCAACGGCAAAGTCGACCGCCAGGCCCTGGCCGGTGCGCGTTACAAGGTCGTGGACGGCGGCACGGATGGCGCGGAGGCCCCGGCCACCCCCACCGAAATCCTGCTGGCCCAGGTGTGGGCCGACGTGCTGGCCGGTGGCCCCTACCCGCGCGCGGCCCACTTCTTCGACCAGGGCGGCAATTCCCTGTCGGCCATTCGGATGGTGACGCGTGCCCGCGATGCGCTGGCGGCCGCCGGCCGGCCGGCCGGCCTGCCCGTCCGCACGGTGTTCGAGCATCCCACCCTGGCCGCGCTGGCCGCCGCCATCGATGCGAGTGACAGCACAGCGGCGGACGAAAGCGCCCCCGGCCCCTGCGGCCTGGGTCGCACCAATCTGCCCCTGTCATACGCCCAGGAACGGCTGTGGGTGCTGGAAAAGATGCTGCCGCTGGGCGGCGCTTACAACGTACCGGGCCAGTACCGCCTGGACGGCCCGCTGGACGTGGCCGCCCTGGCCCGCGCCATCGAGGCCGTCGTCGCCCGCCATGACGTGCTGTCGGCCGTGTTCGTGGAACAGGACGGGCGGGCGGTGCAGCACATCGCCGCCACCGGCGTCAGGCTGGACGTGCGCGATGCCAGGGAATCCCAGGTGGCGGGCCTGCTGGCGGAGGGGGCGGAGGCGCCGTTCGACCTGGAACGCGTGCCACCGGTACGCGCCACCCTGCTGCGCATCGGGCCGGACCGGCACATCCTGCAAATGGTCATGCACCACCTGGTGTGCGACGGCTGGTCCCTGACCGCGTTCCTGCGGGAGGTGGAGACGGTCTACGCCGGCGGCACGCTGGCACCCCTGCCCCTGCAATACCAGGACTATGCCCACTGGCATCGCGGCTGGCTGCAAGGTCCCCGTCCAGCGCGCGCGCTGGACTATTGGCGGGCCAAGTTGGCGGGCCTGCCGCCCAGCCTGGAGTTGCCGGCGGACTTCCCCCGCCCGGCAGTGCCCAGCAACCGGGGCGCCACGGAAACGTTGCCCCTGGACGTGGACACGGCGGCGGTGGACGGCCTCTGCCGGCGGCACGGCGTCACCCGCTTCATGCTGTTCTATGCCGTCTTCACCGCCTTCCTGCACCGTGTCACCGGTGAGGCGGACTTCGGCGTCGGCACCCCCATCGCCGGCCGCCACCACGCGGCGGTGGAACCGCTGGTGGGCTTCTTCGCCGACAATCTGGTGCTGCGCACACCCGTGGATGACGGCGTTCCCTTCACCACCCTGCTGGCGGGCGCGCGCACCACGGTGCTGGAGGCGTTCGAGCACCAGGACGTCCCCTTCACCACCCTGGTGGAGGCTTTGCGGCCCGAACGGCGCCTGGACACCACGCCGCTGTTCCAGGTGATGTTGGCGGTGGAGGAGGACGCGGCCTTCCCCCTGCGCCTAAACGGCGTGACGGCCACGCCGCTGGCGTGGGAAAGCCCCTATGCCAAGTACGATTTGACGCTGAGCATCCGGACCATGGACAGCGGCCTGGCGGCCAGCCTGGAATACAATACCGACCTGTTCCACCCCGTCAGCGCCGCGCGCCTGGCCCGACAGTTCGCCACCCTGACGGCGGAACTGCTGGCCGATCCGGCGCAGGCGGTGGATGCCATAGACCTGCGGCCCGCGCCGGAGCGGGCGGGTTTGCCGGGCCTGGCCGGCGCCGCGCGCCCCCGGCCAAGCGGCATCGGGCTGCACGGACTGGCGACCGCCAGTCCCAGCACCCCGGCCCTGGTCTATGACGACGCGGTCCTGACCCATGCGCAGGTCCAGGCCGCCGCCAACCGCCTGGCCCACCACCTGATCGCCCGCGGCTTGCGGCCCGGTGACCTGGTGGGCGTGCATCGCCGCCGCGCCCTGGACCTGCCGGTGCTGCTGCTGGGCATCCTGAAGGCCGGTGGCGGCTATGTGCCCTTGAACCCCAACCACCCAGCGGACCGCTTGGCCGCCATCGTGCGCACGGCCGCCCCCGCCCTGATCCTGACCGGCCCGGACTTTCCGGTGACCGGCACCCACGCCGTCCTGGTGGACCCGGATGCCGAGGCCGCCGCCATAACCGCCCGGCCGGACACGGACCCGGCCGTGCCGGTGGACGACGAGCGGCCGGCCTATGTCATGTTCACCTCGGGCTCCACCGGCGTGCCCAAGGGCGTCGCCGTGCCGCACCGCGCGGCTGTGAACCATCAGCTATGGTTCGGGGAGGTGGCCGGCCTGAGCGCCGGCGATACCCTGTTGCAGATGACCTCGTTCGATTTCGACGCCTCGGTCATCGAATTCTTCGCGCCGCTGACCTGCGGCGGCCGCCTGGTCATGGCGCCACCGGAGGCGGAGAAGGACCCGGCGGCATTGGGCGCCCTGATCCGCACCTTCGGCGTAACGGTGTTCCAGGCGGTGCCCGCCCTGCTGCAAATCATGGCGGATGAGGGCATCCTGGCCACCTGTCCCAGCCTGCGCCTGGTCTGTTCGGGGGGCGAGGTGCTGGCGACGGAGTTGCAGGATCGCCTGCTGGCCCAACTGGGCGCGGCCCGTCTGCTGAACTGCTACGGCCCCACGGAAAGCGGCATCGACGCCACCTGGCATGAATGCGCGCCCGGCGCCGAACCACGCCCGGCCAGCGTACCCATCGGCCGGCCGGTGCATAACATGCGGGCCTATGTGCTGGACCACGCCCGGCGCCCCGTCGCGGCGGGTCTGGTGGGCGACCTCTACCTGGCGGGCGTGAGCCTCGCCACCGGCTATCTGAACGCGCCCGCCCTGACCGAAGCGGCCTTTCTGGCCGACCCGCACGCCGGCGGCTTCATGTACCGCACCGGCGACCGGGTGCGCGTGGGTGCTGACGACACGCTGATCTTCCTGGGCCGCGCCGATAGCCAAGTGAAGGTGCGCGGTTACCGCATCGAGACGGCGGAGGTGGAGGCGGCGCTGAACGCCCTTCCGGCCGTGCGGGAAAGCGCCGTCATAGGTTTAAAGCGGCCGGGCGACACGGAGCACCGCCTGGTGGCCTTCATCGTCGGTACCGCCGATGCCGCGACCTTGCGCGCCGGCCTGCGCCGCACCCTGCCCGACTATATGGTGCCGGCGCATTTCCTGGCGCTGGACGCCCTGCCCCTGGTCACCAGCGGCAAGGTGGACCGCCGCCGCCTGGCCGCCCTGGCCGAACCCGCGCTGCGCGACGTCACCCCCACCGCCGACCGCGTGGCCCCGCGCGACGGGATGGAACAGCGCCTGGCCGCCATCTGGGCCGACGTGCTGGGCGGCGACGCCTTTGGCGTGCACGACAATTTCTTCGAACGCGGCGGCCATTCGCTGAAGGCGGTTCAGGTGGTGGCCCGCATCCGCGACCAGTGGCCGGGGATGGATCTGTCCGTCCGCCACGTGTTCGAGGCGCCGACCATCGCCGGCCTCGCGGCCCTGCTGCGGCCGGAGAGGACGGGCGACGGCGACCGCCCCGCCCTGCTGCCCCAGCCGCGGATGCCGGACTCCGACGGCACCGCGCTGATGCCGATATCCTATGCCCAGCGCGCCCTATGGTTCCTGGATCGGCTGGAGGAAGGCGGGCGCGCCTACACCACCGTCGACGCCTTCGTCCTGGCCGGCCGATTGGACCTGTCGGCCCTGCGCGCGGCGCTGGACGCCCTGGTGCGCCGCCATGAAAGCCTGCGCACCTGCTTCATCCTGCGGGAGGGGGAACCGTACCAGCGCATCCTGCCGCCCCTGCCCATGCCCTTCGTCCACAGGACGACGGCTGCGACGGCCGACCTGGCGGGCCTGGCGCTGGCGGAGGTTGCCCGGCCCATCGACCTGTCGCGGGAGCCGCCGTTGCGCGTCAGCGTCATCACCCTGGCGCCCGACCGGCATCTGGCTGTCCTGACCTGGCACCACATCGCCACCGATGGCTGGTCCACCGGCGTGCTGGTGCGGGAGATCGGGGCGCTGTACACGGCGGCTTTGGCGAGGGACGATTTGGACGGGGCCCTGCCGCCCCTGCCCCTGCAGTACGGCGACTATGCCGCCTGGCAGCAGCGCTGGCTGGCCAGCGCCGGCTTCAAACGCCAGCTGGATTACTGGACCGAACAGCTGGCCGACGCGCCGACCCATCTGAACCTGTGCGCCGACCGGCCAAGGCCTCAGCGACAAAGCTTCCGGGGCGGCACCCTGCGCTTCACCGTCGAGGCTGATCTGGCCCGGAGCTTGGCATCCGTGGGGCAGGCGGCGGGGGCCAGCCCCTTCATGACCCTGCTGGCCGTGTTCATGGTGTTGCTGCACCGGCAGTCCCGCCAGGACGATGTGCTGGTCGGCACGCCGGTGGCCAACCGGCCGGCCCGGGAACTGGAGGGGCTGCTGGGCTTCTTCACCAACACCCTGGTGCTGCGCGGCCGCCTGGGCGGCAACCCGCGCTTCAGCGACTTCCTGGCCCAGATGCGGCAGACGGCGCTGGACGCCTACGCCAATGCCGACGTGCCGTTCGAAAAGCTGGTCGACGCCCTGGACCCACCGCGCAGCCTGGCCCATTCGCCGCTGTTCCAGGCCATGTTCAATCTGCAGAACACCCCGCGCGGCCCCCTGGCGCTGCCGGGTCTGGACTTGGCCCCGGTGGAGATCGACACCCACACGGCCAAGTTCGACCTGCTGCTGACCTTGATCGAGGCGGCGGATGGCGGCCTGGACGGCCATTGGGAATACAGCACCGACCTGTTCGATCCCGCCACCGCCCAGCGCATGGTGGACCAGTACCTGTCCCTGCTGCGCGCCGTGGCGGCCGACGCCGACCTGCCCCTGCATGACTTGGCGCTGGCGGCACCCGATGAAGTCGCGCGCCTGCTGGCCGCCTGCCAGGGCCCGGCGATGCCCAACGCCGGCGACGGCCGGCTGCACCGGTTGTTCGAGGCGACGGCCGCGACCCTGCCGGACACGGTGGCCGTCACCTTCAACGGCGCCGACCTGAGCTACGCCCAGGTGGATCACCGTGCCAACGCGCTGGCGCACCGCCTGGTGACGCTGGGCGTGCGGCCGGACACGCCGGTCGGCATCCGGCTGGACCGGTCGCTGGACATGGTGGTGGCCATGCTGGGCATCCTGAAGGCCGGGGGCGCCTATGTGCCGCTGGACCCGGCCCTTCCCGCCGCCCGCCTGGACTACATCATCGGCGACGCCGGCTTGGCGTTGGTGGTGGGTTCGGCACCGGACGGCGGCCTGCCCCACGGTGCCGAAGCGGTGGCGGTGACGGAGGAGGAGAAAGCCTTCGGGCCACCGGTCGAGGACCTGACGCCGGAACACCTGGCCTACGTCCTCTACACCTCGGGCTCCACCGGCCAGCCCAAGGGCGTGCTGATGCCCCACCGGGCGCTGGTGAACCTGATCCGCTGGCAGGTGGCGGAGCCGTCCTTCGCGCACGGTCTGCGCACCCTGCAATTCACCACCCTGGGGTTCGACGTGGCCTGCCAGGAGATGTTCGCCTGCTGGGCGTCGGCCGGCACCCTGGTGCTAATGGCAGAGCCCTTGCGCCGTGACGTGCCCGCCATGATCGCCCAGGCCGCGACCTGGGGCATTCAGCGCATCTTCCTGCCCTTCACCGCCCTGCAGCAGCTGGCCGAGGCCTGGCCATTGGCCACCCGCCGCCCCCAGGGCCTGGTGGAACTGATCACGGCCGGCGAACGGCTGAAGGTCACCCCGTCGCTACGCGCCCTGTTCCGTGACCTGCCGGACTGCCGCCTGGTCAACCAGTATGGTCCGACGGAAACCCACGTCGCGACCACCCTGGTCCTGCCGGCCGACCCCGATAGCTGGCCGGAACTGCCGCGCATCGGCCGGCCGGTCGCCAATACGGCGGTGTATATCCTGGACGAGGAAGGCCACCCGCTGCCGGCGGGCGTGCCGGGCCAGCTCTGGATCGCCGGCACCGCGGTCAGCCGGGGATACCTGGGCCGATTGGATCTGACGGAGAAAAGCTTCCGGCTAAATCCTTACGGGTCCGGAATGATGTATGCCACGGGCGACCTGGCGTGCATCCGCTGGGATGGCACGGCGCCGGAGCTGGACTTCCTGGGCCGCATCGACGCCCAAGTCAAAATCCGGGGCTACCGCATCGAGCCGGAAGAGGTGGAGCGCGCGCTGATCGCCCAGGGCCGGGTGCGCGACGCGGCCGTGGTCGCCTGGACCGACGGCAGCGGCGAGAGGCGGCTGGTCGCCTATTACGTGCCGGCCGATGCCGCCGCCGGTGACAGCCGGGTGGTGCGCGACGGACTGGCGGCGCTGTTGCCCGATTACATGGTCCCCACCCTGTGGGTGCCGCTACCGGCCCTGCCGCAGACCCGCACCGGCAAGGTCGACCGCAAGGCCCTGCCAGCGCCCGACCGGGCGGGTGCCGCGCCCGCAGCCCAGACCACCCCGCCACGCAGCGCCACGGAGCAGGCGGTGGCCGACATCTGGCGGTCCGTGCTGCAGGTGCCGCGGGTGGGGCTGCACGACAATTTCTTCGATCTGGGCGGCTATTCCTTCCTGCTGCTGCGCGTGTTGGCGGAGGTGCGCCGGCACTTCCCGGCCGCCCGTCAGGTCACCATGGTCAGCCTGTTCGAACACCCGACCGTGCAGGCTCTGGCCCGCCTGATCGACGGGGCGCAGGCCGTCGCCCTGCGTCACCGGGCCGCCCAACGTGAAGCCCAGGCGCCCCTGCGCCATGACTTGAACCAGCGCCGCACGGCCCAGCGCCGCGCCACATCCCTTATCGCCCCGGAAGAGATCCCGTCATGACCGCCGCCCCGCAGCCGGCATCCCCACAACCAACGGAAATCGCCATCGTCGCCATGGCCTGCCGTTTCCCCGGCGTCCGTGACGTGCAGGAATTCTGGCACATGCTGCGCGACGGGCGGGAGGCCATCACCAGCTTCAGTGATGAGGAATTGCTGGCCAGGGGCGTGCCGGCAGACCTGCTGGCCGATCCCGCCTATGTGAAGCGTGGCGCGGTGGTGGAGGGCATCGAGGATTTCGATGCGGACCTGTTCGGCTATTCCCCCCAGGAAGCCGCGTTGCTGGACCCGCAAAACCGCCTGTTCCTGGAATGCGTCTGGGAAGCGCTGGAGGCGGCGGGCCACGCTGGCGAAGGCGGCACCCGGGACATCGGCGTCTTCGCCGGCGCCGGTGTGAACACCTATTTCCTGAACCATCTGGCCGGCAACGCCGAGGTGCTGGAAACCTTCGGCAGCTTCCAGATCATGCTGGCCAATGACAAGGACTACCTGGCCACCCTGGCCTCCTACAAACTGAACCTGACCGGGCCCAGCGCCACGGTGCAGACCGCGTGCTCCACCTCGCTGGTCGCCGTCCACATGGCCTGCCAGAGCCTGATCAACGGCGAATGCGACCTGGCGCTGGCGGGCGGCGTCGCCCTGTCCACGCCGCAGGACCAGGGTTACCTGTACCAGGAAGGCATGATCCTGGCGCCGGACGGCCACTGCCGTCCCTTTGACGCCCAGGCCGCCGGCACGCTGAACGGCGCCGGCGCCGGCGTGGTGCTGTTGCAACCGCTGGCCCAGGCCCTGGCGCAGGGCGCCCCCATCCTGGGCATCATCAAGGGCAGCGCCGTCAACAACGACGGCGCGCAGAAGGTGGGCTATACCGCCCCCAGCCCGGAGGGCCAGGCCCGCGTCATCGCCGAGGCCATGGCGGTGGCGGGCGTCCGCCCCGACGAGATCGGGTTGGTGGAAGCCCACGGCACCGCCACCCCCCTGGGCGATCCCATCGAGATCGCCGCCCTGACCCGGGCCTATCGCACGGGCAGCGGCCGTACCGGTGGCTGCGCCGTGGGCTCGGTCAAGAGCAACATGGGCCATACCGGGGCCGCCGCCGGCGTCGCCGGCCTGATCAAGGCCACCCTCAGCCTGATGCACGGCCAGATCCCGCCGACCCTGCATTTCCAGACGCCCAACCCGGCGCTGGCCCTGGCCGACAGTCCCTTCTATGTCAACGGCGACCTGGTCGACTGGCCCAGCGCGCCCGGTGGGCGCGTGGCCGCCGTCAGTTCCTTCGGCATCGGCGGCACCAACGCCCATGTCGTGGTGGCGGAAAACCGCTTCGCCGCCAGCCAGTCCATGCCGGCACGGCGCCGCTGGCACCTGCTGCCCCTGTCGGCCAAGACGCCCGAGGCGCTGGCGCTGTTGAGCTCGGCCCTGGCCCGGCATTTGGAAACGGCGGATGCCGATCCGGCGGACATGGCCCACACCCTGCGCACCGGCCGCCGCACCTTCGCCACCCGCGCCTTCGCCGTGGGCCGCACGGTGGCGGAGCTGCGCCAATCGCTGGAAGCGGCCGCCGCGGCGGCGTCCAAGCCCGGCCGGGGCGTGGCCTTCATGTTCACCGGTCACGGCGGCCAATCGGCCGGCATGACCCGCGGCCTTTACGAGACGGAACCCGTCTTCCGCCAGGCGCTGGACGAACGCGCGGCGGCCCTGGCCACCCGCACCGGCCTGGACGCCCTGGCCGTGCTGCACCCCCTCCCCGGACGCGAGGCCTGGGCGGAGGCGCAGTTGGGCCGCATGGACGTCAGCCAGCCCCTGATGTTCATCGTGCAGATGGCGCTCACCCGGCTGTGGCGGTCGTGGGGCATCACGCCGGTGGCGGTGATCGGCCACAGCAGCGGCGAATACGCCGCCGCCTGCCTGGCCGGCATCCTGTCGGAAGAGGACGCGCTGACGCTGGTGGCGGCGCGCGGCCGGCTGATGGACCAGACAACGGCCGGGGGCATGCTGGCCCTGCGCAACAGCGAAAGCGAGATCCGCGCCCTGTTGAACAGCACCCGCTTGAGCGACCGCCTGTCGCTGGCGGTGGTCAACGCCGCCGACATGGGCGTGGTGTCGGGCCATGAGGACGCGCTGGTGCAACTGCAGGCGCGACTGGCCGACATGGGTGTGGACAGCCGCCGACTGCAAGTGTCGCGCGGCGCCCATTCCTGCACCATGGACCCCATCCTGCCGGCTTTCGCCGAGGCGGCGGCGGGCGTCAGCTATCACGCCCCCACCCTCCCCTATTATTCCGGCATGACCGGCGGGCGGGTAGACGCCGCGACGGTGGCGCACGCCGACTATTGGGTCCGCCATCTGCGCGACACCGTGCGCTTCGCCGACGGCATCGGCCAAGTGCTGGCGGATGGCGGCGACACGGCATTGGTGGAGATCGGCCCCGGCACGGCGCTGGGCACTTTCGCCAAGGCCCACGCCGGCTTCGATCCCGCACGCCCGGTGGTGCCGTCCCTACCCCATCCGCAGCAGGCGGCCGAGGGCGAGCAGGAGGACGATCTGATCGCCCGCTCGCTGGGCCGGCTGTGGCAGTCCGGCGTGACGGTCGACTGGCAAGCTTATGGCGGCGACGAAGCGCGGCGGCGCGTGCCGCTGCCGACATACCCGTTCCAACGCCGGCGCTGCTGGATCGACCCGCCGGACACGGCGGCGGCACCCCGCGGCCTTCCCGCGCGCCTGACCCGCAAGGCCGATCCCGCCGATTGGTTCCTGGTGCCCATCTGGCGACGTGCCGTCCCCCTGGCCGCCCCCCTGGCCGCCGGCGCCGCGCCGGACCGCGCCCTGCTGTTCGTCGGCGATGCCGGGACCGATGCGGGCCAGCGCCTGGCCGAGCATTTGGAGAGCCAGGGTTGCAGCGTCCTGCGCGTGCGCCCCGGCGCGCATTACGCCGCCCCGGCGGCCGGGGTCGCGACCGTGCGGCCAGACGCGGCGGAGGACTACGCCCGCCTGCTGGCCGATATCCCCGAGGTGCCGCGTACCGTCATCCACGCCTGGTCCCTGGTCCCCGGCGATACCCGTCGCCTGGGCTTCACCAGCCTGTGCCTGTTGGGGCAAGCGCTGGGCCAGGGGTTGGGCGGTGGCATCCACGACCTGACCATCCTGGCGGCCGGCCTGTCCGACGTGACGGGGGCGGAGAACCTGGACATCGAGCAGGCGCTGGTGGCGGGACCGGCCATGGTCATCCCCCAGGAATATCCCAGCCTGCGCACCCACCTGATCGACGTGGCCGGCGCCCCGGCGGCGGGCCTGCCCCAGCGGCTGGCGGCGGAGTTGGCGGCCCGGGATCGCGCGCCCCGCGTGGCCCTGCGCGGAGTACACCGCTGGCTGCCGGCCTATGAGCCGCAGCGCATCGAAACCACGGGATCGCCCCGGCGCACCCTACGGCCCGGTGGCGTCTATCTCATCACCGGCGGCCTGGGCGGGGTGGGCATGGAAATCGCCGGCCATATGGCCAGCGCCGTCCAGGCCCGCCTGGTCCTGGTGAGCCGGCGCGCGGCCAGCCCCGCCCCGACGGTGGTGGAGCGGGTGCGGGCGCTCGAGGCCGCCGGCGCCCAGGTACGCCTGTTCGCCGCCGATGCCGGCGACGCCAACGCCATGGCGGCCGTGTTCGCGGCGGTGGAGGCGGAGTGGGGCGCCATCCACGGCGTCATCCATGCCGCCGGCGCCGTGGGCCAGCGCATGCACCAGCCGTTGGACGAGTATGACCCGGCGCAGGCGGCGGAGCAGTTCACCGCCAAGCCTGATGGTGTCGCCATCCTGGCCCAGTTGCTGCGGGATCGGCCCCAATGGGATGAGCATTTGGATTTCTGCGTGCTGATGTCGTCCATGGCGTCCGTGCTGGGTGGGTTGGGCTTCGCCGCCTATGCCGCCGCCAACGCCGCCCTGGATACGGCGGCGCAAGAGGCGGAACGGGACGCGCCGGGCCGATGGCTCAGCCTGAATTGGGACAGCTGGAACGTTTCACACAATGACGGGCGCGGCCCCGGCCAGGATTTGCGCGCGCTGGAGATGTCGGCGGCGGAGGGCTTGGGCGCCTTCCTGCGGGTCCTTCACCATGGCACCAGTCCACAGACCCTGGTGACGCGGGGTGATTTGGAACCCCGCCTGCGCCAGTGGATCAACCTGGGAGCCCGTGACACGGCACCCATGATGGCGGCGATCCCCGAGGACGCGGCCGAAGACGGCGGTGTTGACGGCGGGGACGTCGAGGGCGGCATCATCGCCATCTGGCGCAAGCTGCTGGGCCATGAGCGCATCCGGCCGGAAGACAATTTCTTCGACCTGGGCGGCCATTCCCTGCTGGCCACCCAGATCCTGGCCCAGATCCGCCACCGCTTCGGCGTGTCGCTGCCCATGCGCACCCTGTTCCGCACGCCCACCGCCCGCGCCCTGGCACAGGCGGTGGAAGAGGCGATGGGCCTGGCGCCCGACGCCGCGCCCGCTCCCAACCTGCCGGCGGAAGGTCCCCTGCCCCTGTCCTGGATGCAGCGGCAGCTGTGGGTCGCCCATCAATTGGATGCGCGTTCGGCCGCCTACAACGTGCCCCTGGCCCTGCGGCTGACCGGCGATCTGAACCGGCCGGCCCTGGCGCGCGCGCTGGAGGCGATCCTCCATCGGCATGAGGCTTTGCGCACCCGTTTCCCCCGCCGCGACGGTGTGCCGACGCAGGAGGTGATGCCGCCCACACCACTGGATCTGCCGCTGACCTCGCTGGCCCACCTGGGCGTGCCGGCGCGCGTGGCGGCACAGGCCGCCTTCCTGGATGCGGCGGCGGCGCAGCCCTTCGACCTGGAGGCGGGCCCCGCCGTCCGCACGCATCTGCTGGAGCTGGCGGCGGATGAACATGTGCTGCTCGTGGTGATGCATCACATCGTCACCGACGGCTGGTCCCTGTCGATCTTCATGCGGGAATTGGCCGCCCTGTATTCGGCGTTCGCCGAGGGCCAGCCATCGCCCCTGGCGGCGCCCACGGCACAGTACGCCGATTTCGTCCGCTGGCAGCGCCAGGACCTGGGGGCGGACACGCTGGCCCGACAGTTGGACTATTGGCGCCGCCAGTTGGAAGGCCTGCCGGAACGCCACGGCCTGCTGGGCGATCACCCCCTGCCGGAGGAGCGCGACTTCGCCGCCGACGTGGTCACCCTGTCGCTGGGCACCGACCTGGCGCGACAGGTGCGCGGCTATGCTCAGGCGCGGGGGCTGACGCCCTTCATGGTGCTGCTGGCGGCGTTCTACGGCCTGCTGTTCCGCTATACCGGCCTGGACGACCAGGCCGTGGCGGTCAGTGTCGCCAACCGCACCCAGCATTGGCAGGAAGACATCATCGGCTTCTTCGTCAACCTGCTGGTGCTGCGCGCCCGGCCCCAGCCGGACATGGCGTTCGAGGCCCTGGCCGACGCGGTCGGCCGCACGGCGCTGGAGGCCTACGCCAACCAGGACCTGCCCTTCGCCCAGGTGGTGGAGGCGTTGGCGCCGCAGCGGCGGCGCAATCAGCACCCACTGGCCCAGATCGGTTTCGTGCTGCAAAACCTGCCACAAGCCCAGGTGCCCGCCAGCGACCTGGCCGTGGACTTCGTGGACGCCAACAAGCGCGCCAACCAGTTCGACCTGCTGTTTTCCATCACCGAGGCTGGCGACGACCTGGCGCTGAGCCTGGAATACGCGGTCGCGCTGTTCGGCCGCGATACGGCGGAGCGGTTGGCCCTGCATTACCGCGCCCTGCTGGCGGGCGCCGTGACGGCGCCGCAAACCACGCTGTCCCGCCTGCCCCTGCTGCCGGCGGATGAGGCGGCGATGATCCTGGAGGTCTGGGGCGGCATGCCCGCGCCGGTACCGGCCGGCATCACGCCCGTGGCCCCGCCGGAGGAGGCGCCGACCACCCTGGTGGCGCTGTTCGGTGGCTTGGCGCTGCGGCAGCCCCACGCGGTGGCGCTGCGCTTTGGTGACCAGTCCGTCAGCTATGACCGGCTGCGCACCGACGCCGACCGCGTCGCCCACCATCTGGGGGCGCTGGCCCTGCCCGGCGGATCGCCGGTGTGCGTGGATCTGCCGCGCGGGCCGGCGCTGATCACCGCTTTCCTGGGCATCCTGAAAGCGGGCTTGGCCTATGCGCCGCTGGACCCCGCAGCACCGGAGGCCCGCCGCCAGGGCATCCTGGAGGATTTGGACCATCCACCGACCCTGACGGCGGAAGCGATGGACGCCATCCTGTCCGGCCCGGCGGTGGCGGCCTTCGACAGGGCCCCCGAACCCGCCGACGTGGCCTACATCATCCACACCTCGGGCTCCACCGGCCGGCCCAAGGGCGCATTGCTGACCCATGGCGGCCTGCTGGCCCTGGCGCTGGAACAGCGCCGCCTGCTGGGCGTCCGGCCGGGCGACCGCGTGCTGCAGATGGCCAGCGCCGGTTTCGATGCCTCGGTCTGGGAATTCGCCATGGCCCTGGGTGCCGGTGCCGAACTGGTGCTCGCCCCCGCCGACGCCCTGTTGCCCGGCCCCGGCCTGGCCCAGCTGCTGGACGACCAGCGCATCACCCACCTGACGATCACGCCCGCCGCCCTGGCGGCCCTGCCCCACCGGTCCCTGCCGGCGCTGCGGGTGCTGGTGGCGGCGGGCGCCGCCTTACCCGCCGACATGGTGGCGTTGTGGGGGGCGGGACGCGCCTTCATCAACGCCTATGGCCCCACGGAAACGACGGTCTGCGCCACGCTGGCGCCCTGCGAGGCCGTAAATGCAAAGCCATTGATCGGCCGCCCCTTGGCGGGCTGGACCGTTCGGGTGCGCGACGCCCAGGGCAACGTCGTCCCAGCCGGCGTGGCCGGCGAACTGCACATCGGCGGCGTGGGCTTGGCCCGGGGCTATTGGAACCGGCCGGATCTGACCGCAGAGCGCTTCATCACCGATCTGGCCACGGGGGAGCGGCTATACGCCACTGGCGACCGGGTCGCCTGGCGGGTGGCCCCGGATGGTGGGCCGGCGGCGCTGGAGTTCCTGGGCCGGCTGGACGAGCAGCTGAAGGTCCGTGGCTTCCGCGTGGAGCCGGGCGAGGTGGAGGCGCAGCTGCGCCGGAACCCGGCCGTGACCCAGGCCGCCGTGGTCGGGTATCCCCGGCAGGCGCCTACCGACCTGGTGGCCTACGTGGTTCCCACCGCTGGTCCCGTGGCGGGGGATTTGGCCACCCGGCTGCGCGCTGACCTGGCCGGCACGCTGCCCGGCTATATGGTGCCGGGCTTCATCGTCATGGTGGACGATCTGCCGCTGACCCCCAGCGGCAAGATCGACGTGGCCCGGTTGCCCGATCCGCGCGGCAGCTTCGCCGACGATGGCTACCAGCCGCCCCAGGACGCGGTGGAGGAAGCGCTGTGCAGACAGTGGCGGACCATCCTGGGCATCGCCCGCGTCGGCACGGCCACCAGCTTCTTCGATGCCGGCGGAACATCGCTGAAGGCCGTCGAGGCGATGGCGGCGGTGGAGCGGGGGTTCGGCCTCACGCTGCCCATCGCCACCCTGTTCCGCCACCCCACCATAGCGGCCCTGGCGACGCTGATACGCGGAGGAAATCCGGCAAGGGATGAGGCCTGGTCTCCCCTGGTGCGGTTGGCCGAGGGCGGGAACAGCACGCCCAGCTTCTGGTTCCCCGGCGTGGGCGGCACCGTGCTGTCCTTCGCGGCCCTGGCGCGGCACCTGGCCCGCCGTCAGGGTGGGCCGGTTTATGCCCTGCAACCGGCCGGTCTGGACGGCATCGCACAGCCCGATCCCGACGTGGAAAGCATGGCGGCACGGGCGGTGACCGCGCTCCGCGAGGTCCAGCCCACCGGCCCCTATCGCCTGGGCGGACATTCCTTTGGCGCCAAGGTGGCCTTCGCCGCCGCTCAGCGGTTGATCGCCGCGGGGCAGGCGGTGGAACTGTTGACGGTCATCGACGGCTACGCCCCGGGTCCGGCCTTGATGACCGAGGCCCGCGACATGGACGATAGCCAATGGCTGGCCGCCGTCCTGGAGGAACTGGCCGCCGCCGCCGGCCACCCGCTGGCGCTGGGGCCGGGCTATTTCGCGGACAAGGACATCGATACGGCGCTTGGCGAAGCCCGTGACCTGCTGCGCACCCATGGCCTGCCCGACGTGGCAGGCGGCCATCTGCGCGGCATGATCCGCCTGATGCGGGCCAACGCGGCCATGGAATACGCTCCGGTGGACTTCACCCCCGTGCCGCTGCTGCTGCTGCGGGCGACGGCCACGCTGGACCGGCCGGACCGCGCGCATCTGCCGGCGGAACTTCGGGGCGACGATTTGGGCTGGGGCCGATACAGTGCCGACCATGCCGCCGCCCACACCCTGCCCGGCACCCATTTCTCGGTGCTGGCCGATCCCGTCGCCGCACACCTGGCCGACCTTTGCATGGCGCATTGGACGGCCGGAAACGGGGGCATGGGACTGCCCGGGACGGCCGCCTAGCAGATCGCGCGAAGGCGGAATCGCCTTTGGGCGATCTGCTTTAGCTTGGCGACATACTCCTCCGCAATGGCATGAAAACTGTCGCCCGAGCCATACTGCAGCAGTTTTCGCGGCTTTTTGTCTTCCGAGGGATCGATACCGGCAAGCAAAAGCTTCCTGGCTGTGTCGCGGGCCTCCCGCGCCGCCGCCAAGGTAACGAGAGGGTAAGTGCCAAGAGCCAGAAGCTTCTGCTTTCCGCCAAAACGATAGGCCAGCCGCCATAAACGGGCGCCCGTAGGCTGCACCCAAAACTGCAGCCCCTCGCTGTCAGAAAACTTCTGCAATTTCTCGCCGGGACGGGCATTCCGGCACTTCATGTCGCTCAACGCCATGGTCCGATCCTCCTGTTGGTATAAGATGCCAACCCACATACCAACAGAAGGCCTCGATGACGGGGGTATCCCAGGGCTACGCTCATCCACGCCAAACTACGATCTGGCGTCAAAAACCCGATATTTCATAAGGGGTTGGATCGTACCGGGGCGTATTATCGGCGGCTTACGGAAACGATCGTGTGGGGGAAAATGGTGCCCAGGGACGGAATCGAACCGCCGACACGGGGATTTTCAGTCCCCTGCTCTACCAACTGAGCTACCTGGGCATCCAGAGGTCCTTAGCAGGAGCTAAGTACCTGTACTCGCGTGGGTTTTTCTAACCCGTTGCCGCAGCGTTGGCGTCCGCGGCGCGTCGAGGTGGCTGTATGTAGACAAGTCCGACGGGGTTGTCCAGCCTGTTCGTTCATTCTTTTTGATATTTTTTTTAAGCCATTGATTTAACTGACATATTCCCGGTTTTAAGGCGTGTGGGCGGGTTCGGGCTCAGCCTCTCTCGGTCCCGGGCACCGCTTCGCCGTCCTCGTCCGTCTCCTCCGTCACCGGGACGCGATAGCTCTCGTTCAGCCAACGGCCGAGGTCCACGTCGGCGCAGCGGCGGGAGCAGAACGGCTTGGCCTCCGGCGCCGGCGGACGGCCGCAGATGGGGCAGGCGGCGCGGGCTTTGCGGGGCTTCAGGGGTATGGGCTCATCACTCATCATGGACACTCACATCAAGGCGTCGTTTTGGTCGGCGGCGGGCGCTTCAGGCGCCACCAGGTCCAGCAGCGACGGGCCGCGCCGCTGGCGCGTCATTTCCACCAGGCCCAGGCGGGACATGCCGTAGACTTGGGTATTCCCGGGATCGTCCGCCACCGCCCCGGTGAGGGCCAGGACCAGCCGCTCGCGGTCCGGTGGCCGGGACAGGTTGATGAAGTCCACCACCACGATGCCGCCGACATTACGCAGGCGCAACTGGCGGGCGATTTCCGGGACCGCCGCCAGGTTGACGGCCAGGGGGTCGCCCCGCTCCCCCCCGTTCACGTCGATGACGGTCAATGCCTCGGTCCGCTCGATCACCAGCCCGCCGCCGGTCGGCCCCGGCAATGGCGCGTTGGGGCGCAGCAGCTTGGCGATGGCGCCGTCCAGATCGCCGCCGTCAAACAGCGGCAGGCCGGCGCTGGCACGCGCCAGGACCGGCAGCAGGTCGCCGGCGCGGTCGTCGCACCATCGCCGCAGTTCGGCATAGAGGTCCTGGCCACCGGCGGCACGATCATCCACGCGGATGGCGTCCACCGGCTGCCCCGTCTGTTCCAGCAGAGCCCGCACCCCGGCATGCGGCGCCGGCAGCAGAACGGCCGGCGCGCCATCGCCCGCGCGAACCACGCCACGCCAATCCAGGGCCAAGGTCTCCGCCTCCCGCGCCAGTCCTTCCGCCGGGACGCCGGCCGCCGCCGCGCGGACGATCCAGCCCCCGGGCCAGCCCCCGCCGCCTGAAGGGACCGCGTCACGCACCACGGTGGTCAGGCGTGCCCGTTCCGCCGCCGCGTTGGCCCCCTGTCCCAGGCGCTTGGACACATGGATGCCGGCGGCCAGGGGCGTGTGCACCAGGAAGCGGCCGGGCAAGGCCACGTCCATGGACAGGAGGGCGCCCTTGGCGCCCACGGGGTCGGCCTTCACCTGGACGATCACCGTCTGGCCGGAGCGCAGCGCCGTGCCGATGGGGCCCTGGGCCCGGGTCGCGGGGCGATCCTTGGGGTTGCCCTTGCCCCCCGCTGGCGGCAGGCGCACGTCAGCCCCGGGCAGCAGGCCCAGGCGGCCCGTGCCGATGTCGATGAAGGCCGCGTTCATGCCGGCGACGATACGGGCGACCCGCCCCCGAATCACGGCACCGGCCAAGGTGGGCCGGTCCACGCGATCGATATAGAGGTCGCTAAGGGCGCCATCGGTCAGCACCGCCGCCCGGCGCAGGGCGGGCCCCAGCGCCGGGGCGGTGATGTCGATGTGAAGTTCGCGGGTCTGTTCACGGGCCATCGGGGCCGGCCCGTCAGGCTGCCGCGGGAGAGCCGGCGAGCGGGTCCAACCCGGCCGCGCGCAACAGGGCCGCCGTCTCGAACAGCGACAGGCCCACGACATTGCTGTGCGATCCCACCAGCCCGCGCGCGAACAGCGCGGCGCGACCCTGGATGGCATAGCCGCCGGCCTTGCCCACCCCCTCGCCGCAGGCGATATAGGCGTCGATCTCGGCGCGGTTCAGCTTCTTGAAAAGCACGGCGGTCTGCACCAGGCGGGTGCGCACCGTGCCGGCGGCATCAATCACGCACAGGCCACCATAGACGCGGTGGCGCCGGCCGGACAGCAGGTCCAGGCACCGGCGCACGTCATCATCGCTTTCCGCCTTGGGCAGGATGCGGCGACCGCAGCCCACCACCGTGTCCGCCGCCAGTACGATGGCGCCCGCGCCACGCGCAGCCACAACCACCGCCTTGGCCTTGGCCAGGCGCAGGGCGTGTTGGGCGGGAAGCTCGTCCACCAGGGGGCTTTCGTCGATGTCGGCCGGATCGATGCCGGCCGGCGTCACGCCGATCTGGGCCAACAGTTCCCGGCGACGCGGCGAACTGGACGCCAGCACCAGCGGCGGGAGCTGACGTGGCACCCCACCCGTCCCGGCCGCTTGCACGCGCACCATGACCGTTCCCGCTTACTTGAAGCGGAAAGTGATGCGACCCTTCGTCAGGTCGTAGGGCGTCATTTCGACATTCACCCGGTCGCCAGCCAGCACGCGGATGCGGTTCTTACGCATCTTGCCGGAGGTGTGGGCCAGCACTTCGTGTTCGTTATCGAGCTTAACGCGAAACATCGCGTTCGGCAGCAGTTCGGTCACCGTGCCGGAAAACTCGATCAAATCCTCCTTCGCCATAACTTCCTTTCAGGGAAAAAATCAGGTGGACTCAGCGTTACGCGCAATTTCGGCGACATAGGTGATGGCCCTGGCCCTCCCGGTCAAGTGTTTTCCAGGCGACGGCAGGGGTGCAGGCACCTGTTTGCGCGGCACTGTGGCCCGCCCACACCTTTAAAGTGAACCTCGCGACAGGGAATTGCACCCCGCCCCCACTTCGGACCATCCCCGGCCTCAGGGCTGACCTGACGGCTTCTTTCGGGGCTTGCCGGTGGACTCCGCGTCCATCGCCGCCTGATGGTCGCGCCACAGCCACGGCGGCTCCACCCGTCCGCCCCACATGCCGGCGCGGTGGCTCATGGCCAGCACCTGGACACTATAGTAGTCCGGCGACAGGGCGGTGTAGGCGAGCGCCCAGCCCGCCCGCACCATGATACCGGCGACATCGCGCCCCTCCACCGTGCACACGCCCAATCGCCGTTGCTTGGGCGGGCTTTCCTTGGTGGTGCAGCGGACGATCTTGTCCTGGACCACGGCCTGCAGTTCCTTCGTGGCCTGGGCGAAGCAGTCGTAGCTGGCCCCGCGACGGTTCTTGCAGGTCTGCCCAGGGTCGGGCGCGTCGATGCCGAACAGCCGGATCTCCCCGCCATCCACAAGCAGGGTGTCCCCTTCCGTCGCCTGGGCGTGCCCCTCGATCACGTCACCGCCGCCGCCCACGGGCGCGGGGGGCGCGGCCATGGCCGGGGCGCCCATCCACAGGCCGGCGAGAAGGAAAGGGAGGATGAGGGGAAGCATCGATGGTTTCATGCGCGCCATCCTAACAGCGTCTTGCCCCAATGTGCAGGTTGCGGGACAACCCCGCCCCGCCCATGATTTCGCCCTTCAAAGTCCAGCCCGGTCGGCCTCGACCGGGCCACGCATGCGAGCCGCGCGCGTGCGCTCGGATCTCGATTGTTGCCGCACCGCGCCCGGATGCACTATCCCCTGCACCTTGCGTCCCGCAACCACCCGCTCGATAGGCTTGGCCCCATGACCGCTGTCCCCGCCCTCACCCATCTGGACCTCGTCGCCCTGCTGGACGACATCGCGGCCCTGGCGGTTGAGGCGGGGTACGCCACATTGCCCTTTTACGAAGGCGACGACGGGGCGACATCCAAATCCGACGGCAGCCCGGTCACCTTGGCCGACCACGCGGCCGAGGCCATCATCCTGCCCGGCCTGGCCCGCCTGACCCCGGACATCCCAGCCGTGTCGGAAGAGGCGGCGGAGCGGGGCGAGATCCCGGCCGTGGCCGCCCGCCTGCCCTTCTGGCTGGTGGACCCGCTGGACGGCACCAAGGAATTCATCAAGCGCAACGGCGAATTCACGGTGAACATCGCCCTGGTTGACCAGGGCCAGCCGGTGCTGGGCGTGGTCTACGCGCCCGCCAGTGGGGAGCTGTTCGCCGGTTCCCTGGCGCCCAAGCCCCTGGCCTGGCGCCAGCGCACCGGCGGCGAACGCGAGACCATCTCCTGCCGGCCTCAGCCGCGCGCCGGCGTCACCGTCGTCTCCTCCCGGTCCCACGCCAATGACGCGGCGCTGGCCGCCTACCTGAAGTCCTATTCGGTGGCCGAGACTCTGGCCTGCGGCAGCTCCGTCAAGTTCTGCCGCATCGCCGAGGGCGTGGCCGACCTTTACCCCCGTTTCGGGCCAACCTGCGAGTGGGACACGGCCGCCGGCCACGCCGTCCTGCTGGCCGCCGGCGGTGGCATGACCACCCCGGAAGGCGACCCCTTCCGCTATGGCAAAGCCGGCTTCCGCAACGGCCCCTTCATCGCCCACGGAAAGTGAGCCCTGGCCCGTGCCCACTCTGTCCTTTTGACTAAATCTTAGAGCTAATAGACCCTCTGGCGCCCCGATCGCAAACTACCCACATGTCTTTGATATGCAGGTGATTTGAGACGAGGGAGCCTTCGGCATGCTCTTGGCCAGCCTGTTCCGGTCCTTGATCAAGACCGGTCATATGACGCTGATCGACGCCCATGGCCGCCGTTACGAATTCGGCCGGCCCGATCCCAACGGCTTGCCCGGCGGGGTAAGCCCCGGCGGCGTCGCCGATGGTGGCCCGGCGGCCTACGGCCCCGTCACCGTACGGGTGACCGATCCCAGCCTGCACTGGCGGCTGGCGCTGGCCCCCCGGCTCTATGCCGGCGAGGCCTATATGGACGGCACCCTGGTGATGGAAGAGGGCAGCATCTACGATCTGCTGGCCCTGATCACCCGCAACAGCGGCTGGCAGCACATCAGCTGGACCGACCGCCTGGTCGGCCCCATCGAAACACTGACCCGCTATGCCCAGCAGTTCAACCCGGTGCACCGCTCCCGCGACAACGTCGCCCACCATTATGATTTGTCGGGGAAACTCTATTCCCTGTTCCTGGACAGCGACCGGCAATATTCCTGCGCCTACTTCCCCACGCCGGAGACGACGCTGGAGGAGGCGCAGAGCCTGAAGAAGCGGCACATCGTCGCCAAGCTGCGCCTGGCCCCTGGCATGAAGGTGCTGGACATCGGCAGCGGCTGGGGCGGCATGGCGCTGGAGATCGCCCGCAGGGTGCCGGACACCCAAATCCTGGGCATCACCCTATCGCGGGAACAACTGGCCGTGGCCCGCCAGCGGGCGGAGGAGGAGGGACTGGCCAACCGCGTCCGGTTCGAGCTGGTGGACTACCGCCACCTGAAAGAGCGGGGCTATGCCGGGCATTTCGACCGCATCGTGTCGGTCGGCATGTTCGAGCATGTCGGCCTGCCCCACTACCCGGAATATTTCGCCGCCGTGCGCGACCTGATGACGCCGGAGGGCGTGGCGCTGTTGCATTCCATCGGCCGCCTGGACGGACCTGGGTCCACCAATCCCTGGATCCGCAAGTACATCTTCCCGGGCGGCTACGTCCCCGCCCTGTCGGAGGTCCTGCCGGTGGTGGAGAAGGCGCGCATCGTCACCACCGATATCGAAATCCTGCGCCTGCACTACGCGGAGACCCTGCGCGCCTGGCGTCATCGCTTCATGGCTAGGGCCGACGAGGCCGCGGCGCTTTACGATGAACGCTTCGTGCGCATGTGGGAATTCTACCTGGCGGGGTCGGAATGCGCCTTCCGCTACCAGGGGCACATGGTCTTCCAGATCCAGCTGTCGAACTCGCTCACCGCCGTGCCCCTCACGCGCGATTATATCCACAGGGCGGAAGAGGATATGGCCCACCGTGCCCACACCCCGGCGATGGTGGCGGAATAGAGGGGAATCAACGCATAAGGCCCCGGATTCGGCCTTGCCGTTCCCCCCTGTCCCCATGATTATCCCCCTGTGGATAAATTCCATCCGCATGTTGCACTTGCCGGGACGACGCCCGCCCGCTATGTGATGCGGCCCGCGCTGCTACACTGATGGCCATGGACACCAAGTTGACCGACACGGCCGCCGCCTCTGGCGGGCTGCCCTACCGTACGCCGCCCCATAACATGGAGGCGGAACAGGCGCTGCTGGGCGCGGCCCTGGTCAACAACAAGGCCCTGGAAAAGGTGGCCGAGTTCCTGCGCCCGGAGCATTTCTTCGACCCCGCCAACGGCCGGGTCTTCGCCGCCATCGCCAAGCTGGTGGAGCGGGGGCAGATCGCCAGCCCGCTGACGCTGAAGGCCTATTTCGAACAGGACGCCGACCTGAAGGAAATCGGCGGCACGGAATATCTGGCACGTCTGGCGGCCAGCGTCGTCACCGTGACCAACGCCGAGGACTATGGCCGCATCATCCACGACAGCTACCTGCGCCGGCAGCTGATCGACGTGGGCGAGGACATGGTCAACGCCGCCTACAAGCACGATCTGGACGTGGTCGCCACCGACCAGATCGAGGAGGCGGAAAAGAAGCTGTTCGATCTCGCCTCCAACGGCGACGCGCAGGGTGGCTTCGTCCCCTTCGAGCGCTCGCTGAAGGCGGCGATCGAAATGGCGGAGGCCGCCTACAAGCGCTCCAGCCATGTCACCGGCGTCACCACCGGCCTGCGCGACCTGGACGGCAAGCTGGGCGGCCTGCACCCCTCGGACCTCGTCATCCTGGCGGGCCGGCCCTCCATGGGCAAGACGGCGCTGGCCACCAACATCGCCTTCAACGCCGCCCGGGCGCACATGAAGAGCAGCGGCAAGGAAGGCGCGCCCGTCGGCTTCTTCTCACTGGAAATGTCGGCCGAGCAGCTGGCCACCCGTATCCTGGCGGATGAAGCCGAGGTCAGCGGCGACAAGATCCGCCGCGGCGAAATCCACGGCAGCGACTTCCCCCGCTTCATCGAGGCCAGCAACTACATCTCCAAGGTGCCGTTCTTCGTCGACGACACCCCCGCCCTGTCCATCACCGCCGTGCGCACGCGCGCCCGCCGGCTGAAGCGCACCCACGGCCTGGGCATGATCGTCGTCGACTATCTGCAGTTGCTGCGCGGCGGCGGGATCAGCAGGACAGACAACCGCGTGCAGGAAATCTCGGAGATCACCCGGGGCCTGAAGGCCATCGCCAAGGAACTGGACCTGCCGGTGATCGCGCTGTCACAGCTGTCGCGTCAGGTGGAGAACCGGGAAGACAAGCGTCCCCAGCTGTCGGATCTGCGTGAGTCGGGCTCGATCGAGCAGGACGCCGACGTGGTCATGTTCGTCTACCGCGAGCAGTACTATCTGGAGCGCGCCGAGCCGGCGCGCCGTCCCGAAGAGGCGGAAGACAAGTTCAATGACCGCTACCAGCGCTGGCAGCAGCGGCTGGAAGAGGTGCACGACACCGCCGAGGCCATCATCGCCAAGCAGCGTCACGGCCCCGTGGGCACCGTGCGCCTGCATTTCCATGGCGAGTTCACCCGCTTCTCCGACCTCGACACCCACCATGCCCTCGCAGGCGCCGGTGACGATTACTGAGGCTGTGGGGGTGTCACCCATGGGGCTTTCGGAAACGGTGCCGACAGGAGGGGCGCCGGCGACGGCCGGCGCGGTCCTGGCCGTCGACCTGGATGCCGTCGTCGGCAATTGGCGCACCCTGCGCACGCATGCCCACCGCGCCGGCCCCACGGTGGAGTGCGGCGCGGTGGTCAAGGCCGACGGCTATGGCCTGGGGGCCGGGCCGGTGGCGCAGGCCCTGGCCCGGGCCGGATGCCGAACCTTCTTCGTCGCCGACCTGGAAGAAGCGGCCAGCCTGCGCGCCACGCTGCCGGAGGATGTCCGCGTTCTGCTGCTGCACGGGCCGGCCATGGGCGCGGAACGGGAATTGGCGGCCCACAATCTCACTCCGGTACTCAATACGCCGGACGACATCGCCCGCTGGCGCGCCACGGCCATGGCGCTGGGCCGCCCCCTGCCCGCGATGATCCACATCGACACCGGTATGAACCGGCTGGGCCTGACGGCAAGCGACGCCGACCGACTGGCCGATGATCCCGCCCTGCTGACAGGCCTGGAGCTTCAGGGCTGGATGAGCCATCTGGCCAGCGCGGACGTGGCCGGCGACGGCATGGCGACCGAGCAGGACAGCCGCTTCCGCGCCCACCTGGCCCGCCTGCCCAGGGCCCCGGCCAGCCTGGCCGCCTCCTCCGGCATTTTCCGCGAGGACAGGCTGTTGCATAATCTGGTGCGGCCGGGCGCGGCGCTGTACGGCGTCAATCCAACGCCGGAAGCGCCCAACCCCATGGCGCCGGTGGTCCGTCTGCTGGGCCGGGTGCTGCAGGTGCGCGAGGTGCCGGCCGGTGCGGCCGTGGGCTATGGCGCGACATACCGCACAGCGGCGCCCGCGCGGCTGGCCACCATCGCCGTGGGGTATGCCGACGGCTATTTCCGGGCCCTGGGATCGTCCGGCCATGTCACCATCGCCGGCGCCCGCGCCCCGGTGGTAGGCCGAATTTCCATGGATCTCCTGACCGTGGACGCGACGCGGGTGCCGGCCCAGGCCCTGGTTCCCGGTGTCTTCGCCGAACTCATCGGGCCCGACCGGCCGCTGGATGACGTGGCCGCCGACGCGGGTACTATCGCTTATGAAATCTTAACGGGGCTTGGCCGGAGGTTTTGCCGCGTGTATCAGGGGGCGTGACCTTGCGCGACGCCCCCGAGGCGGTCGCGCGGGGGGCGCAGGCGGTATCTAGTCCTTTGAATGGCTGAGGAGCGGAGCGGATGGGGTTCTTGAGCGGGATCGGCAGGGCCACCCTGGTGTTCCTGGCCGCCACGGGGCGGCTGGCCCTGTTTACGGCGCGCGCCCTGTCGCACTGCGTCCGTCCCCCCTTCTATCCCCGCCTGCTGGTCCAGCAGATGCGGGAGATAGGCTACAACAGCCTTCCGGTGGTGGGCCTGACGGCGCTGTTCACCGGCATGGTGCTGGCGCTGCAGAGCTATACCGGGTTCGCCCGCTTCAACGCGTCCAGCGCCATCGCCACCGTGGTGGTCCTGTCCATCACCCGCGAGCTGGGGCCGGTCATGGCCGGCCTGATGGTGGCGGGCCGCGTCGGCGCCGCCATGGCGGCCGAGATCGGCACCATGCGGGTGACGGAACAGGTGGACGCGCTCAGCACCCTGTCCACCAACCCTTATAAATACCTGGTGGCGCCGCGCATCCTGGCCGGCACCCTGATGCTGCCCTGCCTGGTGCTGGTGGCCGACATCATCGGCGTCTTCGGCGGCTATGTCGTCAGCGTCTACCGCCTGGGCTTCAATCCCACAGCATATCTCAGCAGCACGGTGCAGTACCTGGAGACCATCGACGTGGTCTCCGGCCTGGTGAAGGCGGCGGCCTTCGGCTTCATCATCTCGCTGATGGGCTGCTACAACGGCTACCATTCCAAGGGTGGCGCCCAGGGCGTGGGTGCGGCCACCACGCACGCCGTCGTCTCCGCCTCCACCATGATCCTGATGATCAACTATCTGCTGACGGGGCTGTTCTTCTCATGAGCACCGCGACCCCCAAGATCGAACTGAGCGGCGTCAAGAAGGCCTTCGGTGCGAAGAAGGTGCTGGACGGCGTGGACCTCAGCGTCGCCAAGGGCGAATCCTTCGTCATCATCGGCGGCTCGGGCACGGGCAAGTCGGTGATGCTGAAGTCCATCCTGGGCCTGCTGCATCCCGACGCGGGCACCATCAAGGTGGATGGGGAGGATACGACCCGTATCGGCGGCCGCGCGCGGGAGCGGGTGATGACCAAGTTCGGCATGCTGTTCCAGGGCGGCGCCCTGTTCGACAGCCTGCCCGTCTGGCAGAATGTCGCCTTCGGCCTGATCCAGGGCCAGGGGATGAAGCGATCCCAGGCGCGCGACATCGCCATCGAGAAGCTGGCCGCCGTGGGCCTGGGCGCCGACGTCGCCAACCTGTCACCGGCGGAGCTGTCGGGCGGCATGCAGAAGCGCGTGGGCCTGGCCCGCGCCATCGCCACCACGCCGGAAATCATCTTCTTCGACGAGCCGACGACGGGCCTGGACCCCATCATGGCCGACGTCATCAACGACCTGATCGTGAAGTGCGTGCGCGACCTGGGCGCCACCGCCCTGACCATCACCCACGACATGGCCAGCGCCCGCAAGATCTCCGACCGCATCGGCATGCTGTACCAGGGCAAGCTGATCTGGCAGGGCCCCACCAGCAGTATCGACAACAGCGGCAACCCTTACGTCGACCAGTTCATCCATGGCCGGGCCGAAGGGCCGATCCAGATGCAGGTGAAGCTGGCCTGAACGCCGTCGGCCTTTAGCCGAGGACGATTCCAGGGGGCCCTCAGGCGGCAACCCGTCCCCAGCCGGCCACCGCCATTTCCGCTGGCATCCCGCCCTCCGCGTCCGGGCATCCGATCCGTTGCCCCGACGCCCAGGCATAGGCGGCGCGCATATCGGAAAAGGCCCGCAAATCGTGCCCGGGAATGAACAGGCGGGAGAGGTTCAAGAGGAAGCGCACGCCGGTATTGTGGCTGACCACCGCCGCCCGTCCACCAGGCCGGCCGCGCATGGCCTTGGCCATGGCCACCCCCATGCGGCGGATGGCGTCCGGGCCGACGTTGCCCACGTGCAGGCGCAAATCCGTCACGCTGTTCCACGTCGCGATGTCCGAATTCATCGCCAAGGTTTCCTCAATGTAATCGGCGATGACGTCCCCGTTCACATCGTCCAGGATCAGAACACAGATCGTCCTGGATAAAGGAATTAATTTATGATGTATTTTATACATTTCCGCACTATCACCGCAAACGACGGTGACCGCAGGGATAACACGCTGAAAAATTCCGCGTCATGATCATTTCACTGATCACAATTTCAAAAACCCGACAACTTTCCCGCCAATGAACCTCCGGGAAGGCGACCGGATACTCCCGCGCGCCTTATCCTCCAGCTTTCTCGTATCGCTTGTTCAATCAACATCCCCTGCTTCATCCGGACGGATGGGGGTATAATCCGTACGATTGTACCGCCGCCCGCGTTTCACGGTGTAGACGACGCTGCGCAGGTTGGCGATGTCCAGCGTGGGATCCTTGGACACGAACACCAGGTTGGCCAGCTTGCCGGCCGCCACCGTGCCCATCCGCGCCTCCAGGTCCAGGGCACGGGCGCCCATTTGCGTGCCCGCTTGGATGGCGGCCAGCGGCGTGAAGCCGGCATCACGCACCAACAGTTCCAATTCCTCATGCAGAGCCGGGAAGCCATCGCCTGCCGGGGTCTCCCCATCCGTCCCGGCCGATACCGGGACGCCGGCGTCATGGGCCTGGCGTGTGATGCGGGCCGCCAGCTCCGCCGGGCAATAGGAACCGGGCGGATTGGACTTGCCGGCCCATCGTTTGTCGCCCTCGGCATAGACACGCACGGTGGCGTCCAACACCGTGCCGTGCCGCCTCATCGCGTTGAACAGCTCGGCCATCAGGGGATCGGGATTGGCGATGCGGGCCGATTCCACCGGGGCCCGGTCGTGGTACTGGGTCGGCTTCTCCGGCAGTGCCTGGTAGGCCAGCAGGCAGGCATGGGACAACACATCGACCCCGGCCTCGATCTCCTCAGCCGGCGTGGCGGGGAAGACCATGGCGTGGGCCCAGACGCGAAAGCCCTGGGCGTGCGCCTCGGCCGTGATGGCGGCGACCAGCGCCGCCGGCAGATTGGCGTAGATCTTGATGGCGCTGGCACCGGTGCCGCGCGCCAGCGCCACCGCCACCTTCAAGTCGGTGGCGGGGGTGATGGCCTGCATCCACGGCACCTGGCCCGGCGTCGCGCCCCGGGCGGACGCCGCTGTGCGCGGATCCTTGAAGAAGCTCGGCCCGGCCATCAGCGCGGCATAGTAAACGTCCGGCGCCGGGATCTCCCCCAGCAGGGCGGACCGCGACAGGTCAGCCAGCGCCCTCGTGTCACCCGCCATGTCACGCTCCGCCGTCACCCCGCTGAACACGGCGCGGCGCAGCAAAGCCTCCTCCGCTTTGCGGTTGGGCACGGTCGCCAGGTGGACATGGGTGTCGATCAGGCCGGGCAGGACATACAGGCCGGCGGCGTCCACCACGGTGGCGGCCCTGGCCAGGTCGGCGGGCACCTGGGCCACTGGCGCCACCAGGGCGATGACCTGGCCCTTGGTGACCACCGCCATGCCGGGCCTGGGCGCCGCCCCCGTCCCGTCAACCAGGGTGGCGCCCTGATAGATCACCACCGGTTCGGGCGCCGTCTCCTGGGCCCTGACCCGCTCACCCGTCCAGAGGACCAGGAGGGATGGCAGCATCAGGGCACAACGACGCAGGATGGTGAGGGGCATCACGGAACACATCCAGGAAAATCAGATCAGCGAAAACTGTGGGTGCCAGCCCGCCCGCTGTCAATTCGGCGCCGCCGGCGCTGCCCCTCAATTCCATTTCCACGGCAAACCACCCCCAACACCATTCTGTCGTGCCCCCCTTGCACTTCGGCCCCTAAATCTAGTGGCTGTATAACCGGCGCCGGGGTGGCGGTCGGGTCACCCAAGCTGTTATGATGCGCCCTCGCTAAACATCCCGTCAGGAAGCCCCTCCCCGTGGCCCGAAACACCAACCGCTATGTCTGCCAAAGCTGCGGCACCTCCCATCCCAAATGGGGTGGCCGCTGCGAGGGGTGTGGCGCCTGGAACACCCTGATGGAGGAAGCGGCCCCCGAGGCGGCGCCCAAGGGCCTGGGCAACAAGGTGCAGGGCCGCCGGCTGGAATTCGTCGAGCTGTCGGGCGTGTCGGAGCAGTCGCCCCGCCGCATGACCCACATCCAGGAGTTCGACCGGGTCTGCGGCGGCGGCCTGGTGCACGGGTCCGCCTTGCTGGTGGGCGGCGATCCCGGCATCGGCAAGTCCACCCTGCTGCTGCAGGTCATCTGCCGCCTGGCCCAGGGCACGTCCTGCGCCTACATTTCCGGCGAAGAGGCGGTGGACCAGGTGCGCATGCGGGCATTGCGTTTAGGCCTGGCGGCGGCGCCGGTTAACCTGGCAGCGGCCACCAACGTGCGTGACATCGTGGCATCGTTGGACGCGGCGGACGGCCCACGCGTGGCGGTGATCGACAGTATCCAGACCATGTATGTCGACACGCTGGACAGCGCGCCGGGCACCGTGGCCCAGGTCCGCGCCTCCGCCTCGGAGCTGATCCGCGTGGCCAAGCGCCGGGGCATCACCCTGCTGATCGTGGGCCACGTGACCAAGGACGGCCAGATCGCCGGCCCCCGCGTGCTGGAGCACATGGTGGACACGGTGCTTTATTTCGAGGGCGAGCGTGGGCACCAGTTCCGCATCCTGCGGGCGGTGAAGAACCGCTTTGGCGCCACCGACGAGATCGGCGTGTTCGAGATGGCGGAGGATGGCCTGCGCGAGGTGGCCAACCCGTCGGAGATTTTCCTGGCGGAACGGCGGGGCGATGTCACCGGCACCGCCGTCTTCGCCGGCATGGAAGGCACGCGCCCGGTGCTGATGGAGGTTCAGGCCCTGGTCGCCCCCTCCCCCCTGGGCACGCCGCGCCGCGCCGTGGTGGGTTGGGACACGGCGCGCCTGGCCATGGTCATGGCGGTGCTGGAGGCGCGCTGCGGCCTCGCCATCGGGGCCAATGACGTGTATCTGAACGTCGCCGGCGGCCTGAAGGTCACGGAACCGGCGGCGGATCTGGCGGTGGCCGCCGCGCTGGTCTCCTCCCTGACGGGGGAACCGGTGCCGGCCGACGCGGTGGTATATGGGGAGATTGGGTTGTCGGGGGAAATCCGGGCGGTCAGCCAGGCGGAGACGCGGCTGAAGGAAGCGGCCAAGCTGGGCTTCGGCACGGCGCTGGTGCCCAGCCGGCGCAAGGGTGGCAGCGGCGAGGACGCGCTGCGGCGCATCGAGTTGCAGCACCTGTCGGACCTGCTGCCCCTGTTCCAGGCAGCACCCTCGCAGAAGAATCCGCCCCCCGGCAACGTACCGCCCAAGAACACGCCCAGGGCCGTCTCCGGCGGGCGGGGTTAAGGCATCATGGATATCAACGGACTGAACCCGCTGGACATCGCCGTCGTCATCATCGTCGTCCTGTCGGCCCTGCTGGCCTTCGCCCGCGGTTTCGTGCGCGAGGTGCTGTCGATCGGCGCCTGGGTTGGGGCGGCCTTGGTGACACTGTATGCCTTCCCCCTGGTCAAGCCCTTCGTGCGCGCCCATATCGAACGACAGATGATTGCCGACGGTGTCGCCATCATCGCCCTGTTCGTGGCGGCGCTGCTGGTGTTCCAGATGGTCTGCCACACGCTGGCCGGCCGGGTCAGCGACAGCGCCCTGTCGGCCATCGACCGGTCGCTGGGCTTCGGATTCGGGGTGGTGCGCGGCGCCGTGCTGGTCAGCCTGGGCTATATGCTGATGGGCTACATCTGGCCGGACAACAAGCCCGACTGGCTGCGCGACGCGCGCACCCGGCCGGCGCTGGAGGCCGGGGCGGATATGTTGCGCACGCTGGCGCCATCCGACCTGCGCCACGAGGGTGAAGGACGTATCGATGCCGCCCGGATGGAAGCCGAGCGGGCCCTGGCCGCCAAGCAGGACTTGGAACGGCTTCAAACCCCGGCGATCACCCCTGCGGTGAACGCGGGTGCGAAGCCCGGTGAACAGGGCTATAACGACCGCGAACGCACGGGGCTTGATCAGTTGATCGAGAATTCCGTCGATAAGAGGAAGCCGGAGTAAGCCGGCGGCCTCGAAGCAGGACCGCAACGTACCAACCTCGCGCGAAAGGCGCCCGGTGACCGCTCATGCTGACCACGAACCCCTTCGACGACGACAAGTTGCGTGAGGAATGCGGCGTCTTTGGCATTCTGGGCGCCACCGACGCGGCAGCCCTGGTGGCGCTGGGCCTGCATGCGCTGCAACACCGCGGCCAGGAATCGGCCGGCATCGTCGCATTCGACGGGGAGCATTTCGGGGTTCACCGCGCCCTGGGCCAGGTCGGCGACAATTTCAGCTCCGAAGCCGTCATGCGGCCTCTGAAGGGTAACGCCGCCATCGGCCACGTGCGCTACGCCACCACCGGCGACACGGCACTGCGCAACGTGCAGCCCCTGTTCGCCGATTTTGAGTTTGGCGGATTCGGCCTGGCGCACAACGGCAACCTGACCAACGCCATGTCGTTGCGCCGTCAGCTGGTGCGCCGCGGCTGCCTGTTCCAATCCACCACCGATACCGAGGTCATCGTCCATCTGATGGCGACTGCCCGTGGCGGCAGCGTCATCGACCGCATGGTGGAAGCGCTGCGCCAGGTCGAGGGCGCCTATTCCCTGGTCGCCATGGCCAAGGACCAGATCATCGGCGTGCGTGACCCGCGCGGCGTGCGGCCGCTGGTGCTGGGCATGCTGGGGGACGCGCCCGTGCTGGCGTCGGAGACCTGCGCCCTGGACATCATCGGCGCCGACTTCGTGCGTGATATCGAGCCGGGCGAAATGGTCGTCCTGACGGCCTCGGGCGTGCAGAGCCTGCGCCCCTTCCAACCGGAAAAAAGCCGCTTCTGCATCTTTGAGTACATCTACTTCGCGCGACCCGACAGCCTGGTGGAAGGTTCCAGCGTCTACAAGGTGCGCAAGGCGATCGGCGCGCACCTGGCCCAGGAAAGCCACGTCGACGCCGACGTGATCATCCCGGTGCCGGATAGCGGCGTGCCGGCCGCCATCGGCTATGCCGAGGAAAGCCAGATTCCGTTCGAGCTGGGCATCATCCGCAACCACTATGTCGGCCGCACCTTCATCCAGCCGACGGACAAGATCCGTCACCTGGGCGTGAAGCTGAAGCACAACGCCAACCGGCACTACATCCAGGGCAAGCGCGTCATCCTGGTGGACGACAGCATCGTGCGCGGCACCACGTCGGTGAAGATCGTGGAGATGATGCGGGCCGCCGGCGCCAAGGAGGTGCACATGCGCATCTCCAGCCCGCCCACCCGGCATTCCTGCTTCTATGGCATCGACACGCCCGAGAAGGAGAAGCTGCTGGCCCATAAGCTGTCGGTGGAAGAGATGAACCGCTACATCGGTTCGGACAGCCTGGCTTTCATTTCCAATGACGGCCTGTACAAGGCGCTGGGCCACGCTGGCCGTGACGCGGGCGGCCCGCAATATTGCGACGCCTGCTTCACCGGCGACTATCCCATCCCGCTGACCGACTACGAAGGCACGCCCGGGGGCGAGGTCGCCTTCCTGGCCGAGCGTCGGGCCTGATCGTCACGCACCAGGCTTTGCCGGGGCGGGCTCCCCCCGGGCTGAGTACCTTGCGACAAAACGCCCCCGGAAGCGCCCCTTCCGGGGGCGTTTCGATTCCCCCACAGCCATGGCGCTCGCCAGGCCCCGCGGGCCCTGACCGCCCTATTTTCGGGGCTCCAAGCCGGCGCCCGCGTCAGCCTCCGCGAGATGCCAATCCAGAGATTCCATGCCCGGCGGCAACACGTCATGCCCCGATGCCCAAGCAAAACCCTGTCGCATATCGGTGAAATGTCGCAGATCATATCTCTGGATATAGACACGAGCCAAGCTGACCAGAAACCTCTGTCCCGCGTTATAGCTTACGATGGAGACGCGAGCGCCATCCTTATCTGGCGGCCATCTAGGCTGCGTCACAACGCCCCTATTATTTATTAAATTTGCCATCCTCCCCAAGGAAGAGTGATGGATATCACCAATAAATGATCGAAGATCAACCACACAATTCCATGATCGATCAACCTCGGATCTGCGCATGATTTTTGCGATGTGCTCCGTTATTTCAACACCATCTATATCACCACTATAGATGATGCAAATTAGCCGCAGATCAGGAAAAAGGCGGTAATCAGCCCTATGCATAGACGCCATCCTGCCTCAATAGGCATGGGCTCCGACCCACTGTCTTAAAGCAGATTGGACGTTGCGATCAGGTCCAGGAGCCTTATTCTATCTAGTCTTAATGAAACTTTTACCTGAACGGATGTACCACTCAGGGGAAACATTATGTGTACCTGAATTTTGGGGGACTACCGGCCTGCTTCATCCGATACGAGAGCCTGAACGCAGCCGCGCCACAGCCGTGACCGCCCGCGGACTATCCCAGGCGGCTCCTAGCCTGTCCGCCAAGCCTAGGCCCCGTTCCCGCGGAACGTTTCAATCCCCCATCGCGGCAGTGCCTTGGGCGACATCCCCATGCCGCCCCGGACACCGGCGGCCCTGCGTGGCCCCATGACATCAGGAGTGGTCAAGGAGTGTTTCGACTGAACGCGAAATTGAAGATGGCACGTTTTTTCGTGCCGATGAAGCACAAAATTTCGTGCCATCCCCTTTCCTGTGCCCGCACGCCACCGTCCCCCCTCGCCCGCCCGGGGCTTGGCGTTCCCACCATCCTTCGCCCGCAAGGGCTGAGCGGGGCGTCATGACGAGACTGAAGGATAGGCTACGCCAAGTCCGGGAACATTTGGGGGAAACGCAGAAAAGCATGTCCGCCCGGTTCTCCCTGGGAGTGAACACCTGGCAAGGTTATGAGCGCCTGGGCAAGTTACCCAAAGGCGAGACCTTGGCCCAATTGCTGGAACTGGACATTTCGGTGGACTGGCTGCTAACGGGTCACGGCAACATGCACCTGACGGGCAATCGCCGGGGACTGGATGCGGCGCTGCTGGGCCATATCATCGACGGCGTCCTGGCATTGCACGTCCCGGACGGCCTGCGGCCCATGCCCTCAGAACAGGGCCAACTGATCAGCCGCATCTATGACCGGCTGGTCGCCATCCCGGACGAACGGGAAAGGCGCGGCGCTCTTCGCTACGCGCTGGAGCAGACGCGGGAAGACCTGTTCGGGCCGGTACCGGGAGCGGCCCCTTAAGCGCGTCAGGTCGGCGCCGGCTTCACGGCCACGATGGGCGGTAGAGTGGTCACGCCCAGGCCCAGGGCGCGCAGCGCTGCGTCATCCCGTGGTTTCGCGGCCCCCCCCGCCTGGCGCAGGGCTTCCAGGTCTATCCCCGTTGTCCGCCGCACCCGATCAACCACCGACGGGGGAGCGTCCGGGCCAGCGGCAAAATCGAAGACGGCCTCCGGCGTCACCAGGCGTTTGGGTGCTGCCGCCAGCCACCAGACACAGGGGCCGGCACAGGGGCCGTCGACAATGACGGTCATACCGCGGTCGACGATGGTCTGGACCAGTTCCGCGGCCGCCTGCGGGTCGCTGCCGCCCCGCGACCACACCACCAGCGTCTGGGCGTCCACGGTGTTGATGCGGGCCAAGGCGTCCTTGATCATGGCCGGCTTGGCGTCACCATGGGCGCAGATCAGCTTTTCACCCCCCACACCCACGCCCGAGCCATGCGCATTGGGCCGGTGGCCGTAACTCCAGCAATTCAGCACCTGCTGAATGATGGGGTCGGTGTCGGCCGGGCGAGCCGGCGGCAGGAAATCGGCGCGGGCCGGCGGGCCGCCGGCGGCCAGCGCCAACAGAACGCCCAGAGCCAAGGCTATACGGGACAGAGAAGCCATCGTGCGCGGTCCAGACAGGGATAGGGCAAACGGAACTGACCTTATATGGGGCGAAGCCCCGGTATTCCAACGGAAAGCCCCTTGCCTGGCTGTCGATCGCTCCGCCAGCGATATCCGTATCAGGCGCCGGTTTCCGCCAGCGTGGGCCCCTGCTGCACCACCACCGAGCCCTTGCGCCCCAGGGCCTTGGCCAGACCGTCCAGGCGGCGCTGAACGGCATCACCATCCAGCATGGCGGCATCCCGAGGCAGCATCAGGGTCAGCGTGTCCGCCGTCAGGCGCAAGGCCGTGCGCTGCAACAGCGTGGCGGCGCCCCCGGTCAGGGTATGGGCCAGACGCAACGCCAAACCCACGATGAGCGCCCGGCTCAGCTGCGCTTCCGACAACAGGGTGCGGGTCAGCCCCAGGGGTTGCCCCTCCGTCGTTCCGGAATACCGGACGAAGGAGGCCAGCGCCAGGAAAGCGCGCTCGGCATGGTCGGCGCCGGCGAAGGGCATGCGCAGCACCCGCAGGTAGGCATGCTCCGCCCGGTAATCGGGATGTTCCGACCAGCCCAGGTCGGACAGCAGGCAGGCGGCGGTGCGCAGCCGGCCGGCGGACTCGTCCTCACCGGCGAACAAGGGGGCCGTCCATTGCGTCAGGGTGGCGGCCTCGCCAAAACGGCCCAGGCGTTCGGCCACCTGCGTGCAGCTGTCGATCAGCGGATCGCGCCGGCGCTCCTCCGCCGACAACTGGTCGAACAGGAAGCCTTCGCGCAAACCATAGGCGGAGAAGACGACGTTGGAGGGTTGCACCGTGCGCAGCAGGCGCTCCATCACCAGCGCCGCCATGGGCAACGTCTCCAATCGGCGACGGGAGACGCCCGGCATCTTTTCCAGCGACGCCCGGCTCTGCCGCCCGACCAGCCCGGCGAAATCAGCCATCATCCGGGCATCGACCACGTAATGGTGGATGATGTGCAGCGGATGCCCGGTCTGCTCCATATGCATCTTGGCCAGGGCGCGCCAGCCACCGCCCACCGGGTGGAACTCCCGCCCCCGGCCATCCAATGCCCAGGGCAGCTTGGCGAGTTGCGTGTCGATCAGCTTGGTGGCCGAGCCTGGCTTGCCGTCCACCGCCTCGATCAGGCGCAACGGCCCCAGCGGCAGCGTGGCCTGGCGGCCAATGGCGCCCTTGTCCAGGGTGACCAGTTCCAGGCTGCCGCCGCCCAAATCCCCCATCAGGCCGTCAGCGCCGGGAGTGCCCGACAGCACGCCCATGGCGGACAGCCGCGCCTCCTCCTCCCCCGCCAGCACGGTGACGGGGATGCCGGTCAACGCCTCGACATCCGCCACGAACTTGGCGCCGTCCTTGGCGTCGCGCACGGCGGCGGTGGCCAGGATGTCCACCCGGCCCACCTGCATGCCCTCGATCAGGCGGCGGAAGCGCGCCAAGTTGGACAACGCCAGCTTGACGCCATCGGGATGCAGCTTGCCCGTCTTTTCCACCGACCGGCCCAGGCCGCACATGATCTTCTCGTTGAAGATGGCGATGGGCGACCGCTCCAGGCGATCATAGACCACCACCCGCATGGAGTTGGAACCGATGTCGATGACCGCCAGGCGATCAGTGCCGGCATGGCGGTCCGGGGCGGGTCGGTCAAACTTTACGGGCATGGGATTCCGGAACGGGCTGGAACAAGGCGGTTAGTCGGCGCGCTTGGCCGCCTTCGCGGCCTGCTTCAGCAACAGCTTGGCCGGACCCTTGGGGTCCGTGACCGCGCTGCTGCCCCGCCCCGACAAGCTGGGGTTGGTCATGAAGAACGTATGGGCGTTGAAGGCGCCCAGCGGTGCTTCGACACGATGATACTCGCCATCAGGGCCCAGCCGCCAGCTTTGCGCCTCATCCTTCAGGTTGGCGACCATGATCTGGTCCATCACCTGCCGATGGCAGGAGGCGGTCTCGATGGGCACCAGCGTCTCGATACGACGATCGAGGTTGCGCGGCATCCAGTCGGCGGAGGAGATGAAGACCTTGGCCCCCGGGTGCGGCAGGCCGACACCGTTGCCGAAGCAGATGATGCGGCCATGCTCCAGGAAACGGCCGACGATGCTTTTCACCCGGATGTTTTCCGAGAGCCCCTTGACCCCCGGCCGTAGGCAGCAGATGCCACGGATGACCATGTCGATACGGACGCCCTGCTGCGAGGCCTCATACAGCTTGTCGATGATCCGGGCGTCGACCAGGGAGTTCAGCTTCACCCAGATCTGGGCCGGCCGGCCGGCATGGGCATGGGCGATTTCCGCGTCGATCAGACTGACCAGCCGATCCCGCAAGCCGATGGGGGCGATCGCGATCTTTTCCAGCGCCTTGGGCGTGGCGTAGCCCGTCATGTAGTTGAACATGTGGGCGGCGTCATGGACCAGCGCCGGATCGCAGGTGAAGAAGCTGAGGTCGGTGTAGACCTTCGCGGTGATGGGATGATAGTTGCCGGTGCCGAAATGAACATAGGACCGCAGCCCCTTCTGTTCCCGCCGCACCACCAGCGACACCTTGGCATGGGTCTTGAGGTCGACGAAGCCGTAGACCACCTGCACGCCGGCGCGTTCCAGGTCCCGGGCCCAGCGGATGTTGGCCTCTTCATCGAAGCGGGCCTTCAGCTCCACCATCGCCGTCACGCTTTTGCCCGCCTCCGCCGCCTCGATCAGGGCGGCGACGATGGGGGAGTTCTTTGAGGTGCGGTAGAGCGTCTGCTTGATGGCCAGCACCGCCGGGTCCAACGCCGCCTGGCGCAGGAACTGAACCACCACATCGAAGCTTTCGAAGGGATGGTGGACGATGATGTCCTTGTGCCGGATGGCGGCGAAGCAGTCGCCGCCGAAGTCGCGGATACGCTCCGGGAAACGGGCGTTGTAGGGCTGGAACAGCAGGTCGGGCCGCTCATCGATGATCAGCTGCTTGACCTCCGACAGGCCTATCAGGCCGTCCAGGACGAAGACGTCGTCGGTGGGCACGTGCAGTTGGCCGGCCAGGAAATCGCGCAGTTCGCGCGACATGCCGGCATTGACGCACAGCTGGATGACGCTGCCGCGACGGCGGCGCTTCAGCGCCGATTCGAACGTGCGGACCAGATCTTCCGACTCTTCCTCGATTTCGATGTCGCTGTCACGCAGCACCCGGAAAAAGCCGTGCCCCTTCAAAGTGAAGGGGGGGAACAGCCGGTCGATGAACAACAGCACCAGCTCTTCCAGCAGGACGAAGCGGACGTCGTTGCCCGGCAGGCGCACGAAGCGGTCCAGCTGCGCCGGCAACAGCACCAGGGCGTCCAGGTGGATGTTGCGTTCCGGATCGAACAGTTGGACGGCCAGCGAGTAGCCGGAATTGGCGATGAAGGGGAAGGGATGCGCGGGATCCACGGCGATGGGCGTCAGCACCGGGAAGATGTCGTCCAGGAATTTCGCTTCCAGCCAGTCGGTCTCCGACGGCGTCAGTTCCTCCGGATCGATGGCGGCGATACCGGCCTTGGCCAAATCGGCGCGCATCATCAGCCAGCAGGCCTGCTGCTCGCGCATCAACTCGGCGGCGCGGGCGTTGATGGCGGCCAGCTGCTGCGCCGGCGTCAGGTTGTCGTCGGAGGGCGTGGCCACGCCGGCGGTCACCTGCGCCTTCAGCGCGGCGACGCGGACGGTGTAAAACTCATCCAGGTTGCTGGCGGAAATGGACAGGAAGCGCAGGCGCTCCAGCAACGGATGCTGGCCGTTGTACGCCTCTTCCAGGACGCGCTGGTTGAAGGCCAGCCACGACAGTTCGCGGTTGATGAACCGGTCCGCCGACGTCATATCGATGGGGGCGGCCTCAATTTCGCGGGCCGGGGCTTCCAACGCGGTGGACATAGTCGCCTCATTCGCAGCGTTCGTATCGGGTCGTTCATTATAGACCGCCAACATTACCGTTTCAGGTTCCAGAACCTTCGATCCCGCTGTTTTTGTCTCCACACCCGTCATGTCCGGGCCCGCCTCGCCGACAGCGGGCGCGGGCATCCGGTCCACCCCTGAGGATGTCTCGTGAAAACCCTGTTCCTGCTTCGGCATATGAAATCCTCCTGGGACAACGATTCCGTCCCTGATCATGAGCGTCCCCTTTCGGCACGGGGGGAACGCGCGGCTGCGACCATGGCCGAGTATTTGAGGCGCCGCAAGGGTGGAACACCCCAGCCCGATCTCATCCTCTGCTCCACCGCCGCACGCACGCGCGCCACGCTGGCGGGCCTGCTGCCGCTGTGGCGCGAGCCTCCACGGATGATCGTGGATCGCGTCTTTTACATGGCATCGGCACCCGTGCTGGCCGAAAGGCTGCGGGCCCTGCCCGACGCGATGTCGACCGTCCTGCTGATCGGCCACAATCCCGGGCTGGAGGACCTGGCGCTGGATCTGGCCAGCCCGGAGGTGACATCCCTTCGCACCCGCATCATGGAAAAATACCCCACCGGCGCCCTCGCCCGGCTGGAATTCGCCACCGACCGCTGGGCCGATGTGGGTGCAGGCAAGGGGCATCTGGCGGAGTTCGTCGTTCCCCGCGACCTGCCGGCGGCATGACAGCCCGACCGGCCAAGGCACGATGCGGAAAGGTTGTATAATTCATCCAATCAAGCAGCGCCCATAAAGAAAAAAAGCACGCTTCACGCAAACTGGCGGCTCCATCAAAAAAATAACTACAGCCAGCTGTGTCAATGACATAACCCGGTAGGTCCGCCCCCTTCACCAGCTTTATGAGCGAAACCGATTTCAGTTTTTGCCACCGCTTAAAGGTTGCACATCGACTGTGCAGGCCGGTGCCTTAGATTTGGCCAGATCCATACTTTCGGTTGGGGTCGCCCCTGCGGTCGAAGCCGGCGTGCAGGGTGAAACATCCTTATATCTTAACCGTTTATTAATCTCCGCCTTAACCTTTCGGATAGCGGCACGCCTTTTGCGATAGCGTAACATTGCGAGGCGCTTTGCTGCGCCGCACAAAAGCTAATCAAGAGAGTGGGGAGCCGATGGACAACAGCCTGATCGACCTGACGAAGAACGTTCTGGACGTTGCCAGCCAGAAGGTTTCGGTGATCGAGGATATCAACCGCACCACCAAGATGTTGGCCTTCAACGCCCTGATCGAAGCCGGCCGCGCCGGCGACGCCGGCCGAGGCTTCGCCGTGGTGGCCAACGAGGTCAATTCGATCTCGCAACGGGTCAGCGTCGTGGCCGGCGAGCTGCGCAGCGAGATCGGCCAGCTTGTCGACCGGATGACGACGGTGGGCGAGGATCTGATGACCCGCTTCCGCGGCCAGCGTCTGGCCGACCTGGCCCTGAACAGCATCGACATCATCGACCGCAATCTGTACGAGCGATCGTGCGACGTGCGGTGGTGGGCCACTGACAGCGCTGTCGTCACCAGCCTGCAGGCGCCATCGCACGAGGCGACCCGCCACGCCAGCGAACGCCTGAACGTCATCCTGCAAAGCTACACCGTCTATCTCGACCTCTGGGTGGCCGACCGCAATGGCCGGGTCATCGCCACCGGCCGGCCCGACCGCTTCCCCCACGCCATCGGCACCAACGTGGCCAACGAAGGGTGGTTCATCGACGCCCTGCGCACCCGTGACGGCGGCGACTTCGCGGTGGAGGACATCACCCCCAACCCGGTGTTGGAGAACCGCACCGTCGCGACATACTCCACCGCCGTCCGCCGCGACGGCACCCAGGACGGCGAGGTGCTGGGCGCCTTGGGCATCTTCTTCGACTGGGCGCCCCAGGCACGCGCGGTGGTAACCGGTGTCCGGCTGGAGACGTCGGAACGGACCAACACCCGCTGCCTGCTGTTGGATGCCACCGGCCGCATCATCGCCGCCAGCGACGGCCGGGGCGAATTGACGGAGAGCTTCCATCTGGTGACCCAGGGCCAACCCATGGGCCACTACATGGACCGCCACGGCCGCCTGATCGGCTTCGCCCGCACGCCGGGATATGAAACCTATCGCGGCCTGGGCTGGTACGGCGTGCTGGTGCACAATCCGCCAGGGCAGAGCTGACGCGGGCTTATAGCCCGCCAAGAAAAAGGGGCCGCGCCCTAACCGGGCCGGCCCCTTTCTTCTGCCTTCTTTCCGCGTCAGCTTAGAGCATCGAGCCTTTAATTGGACGCATATCCTGCGGCCTTGAGGTAGTTCCAGCATTCGTCGGGGTCGTAGAGGTCGCAAATGTTTCCGATG
>NZ_JACIIZ010000023.1 GCF_014205765.1 Nitrospirillum iridis
GGCGGCAATCGAGGCCCGGGTGCAGGCGAGCTTTGATGCCCTGGCGGACCGGATCCTTCCTGTCGACCGCGAGATCGCGGCCCTATGGGGCAGGTTGTTGGGCACCAACGATAAACATACCGACGACACCGGATTGGCAGCCACCGCCCGCATCCATCGGCTGATCCTTGTTACCCGAAATACCGCCGACGTGGCCGGGCGGGGCGTTACCACCCTCGACCCCTACTCTGCGTCTCCCCGGATACGGCCCGCCTGACGCACCCCCTTTGGCCTATCCGACTATCCCGGCGTAGGTCCACGGCCCACGGGGAATCCCCAATCGGCGGTCCAATCCTGCTCCTGGGGTGAAACCACCAGTCCTGTCCGATGACGGGTAACCCGGACCGTGCCACCGACGGGCAAGCTCGAACTATTGAGGTCGGCGCCCAAGCGCAGGTAGTGGGACCGCCCCTCCTGGTCTTGGACAATGATGAACGGCCGGCCCGTCAACTCGTCGTCCAAGCCCTTGGCGGTGATTTGACCGACGATGGGGTGGGCCGGCCCCTCTTGCCCATGGACTACCACGTCACCGACCGCACGGCCCAGCATCTGGTTCACGGTCCGAATGATGTCGCCGCGGCGGCCCATCGCCTTCAGCGTGGGCTCCGCCTCTTCGGCCAGGCGCCAGCGCCCTTCCCCGTCAGTCGAGGCCAACCCCAGGGTCTGCAATCGCTGCAGCCGGCCGATGAGCAAGCCCTGCACCCCTGCCCCATCGCCCCGGCCCGATTCTGATCGCATGTCGATGACGCCGGTGGGATCGGTGGTGGCCACCCGAGCCAGGGTGCGGTCCAACTGCGTCCAGCGCTCGGCCTCCACCTCCCGCGCCAGCTTGGTCCGGATCTCCCACTCCGAGCGCGGCCCCAGTTCCAGGGTGGCCAGTTCCTGGGCCCGTGCCCGCAGGCCCTGGGTGATGTAATTGCGGTGGATGACCAGGTCGCGGCCGGCCTCGTCCTTGCCACGCACGATCAGGTGGACATGGGGGTTGTCGGTGTTCCAGTGGTCGACGGCCACCCAGTCCAGCTTGGTGCCCAGGTCGCGCTCCATGGTCCGCACCAGGTCGCGGGTGTAGGCCCGCAGGTCGGTGAGGTCGGCCGCATCCTCCGGGCTGACGATGAAGCGGAAGTGGTGGCGGTCCTCCGCCGTCCGGTTGACGAACGTCCGCACGTCGGCGTCGTCGGGGTCCGCGCTGAACATCCGGGCCGGCTGGCCGTCCTTGGTCACGCCTTCCCGGCGCAGATAGGCCAGGTGGGTTCCCAGCGGCGCCCCCCGCCGGCCGTGGCGGACGATGCGGGCCTTGACCACGACGCGGCGCCCGCGCTGGGCCAGGAGGCCCCGGCTGAGCTTCCAGGCCATGCCGGCCCCCCGGCCAGCCATTGAGTGCTTGGAGCGGGTGGAGATGACGCCCGCCTGCTCCCGCGCCACCAGCACCTTGGCCTTGAACAGGCGGGGCTGCCGCTCCGCCCGGAAGCGGCCCAGGCGGGGGCGCAGGAATGCGTCAGCGTCACGGTCACTACGGCACCGCATGATGCCCCCGTGCCAGGAAATCCCAGGCAATCCGCCCCTCAGCGGGCGCGACCGGCACGGCACCACGAAGCTGGCACCGTCCAGACGCCAGGCAATCTGCCGCTGACAGCCCGTAAAATCCACCCCACGGCACTGCCTTTAATCTTGCCGTCCGTCGTCCATCGGGGTGGCAAGCGTCGATCCCCCGCCCCTCGCCGCCGATCAACGCCCCGCCCTCGCCGTCGCGCTGGCCTCTCATGGTGCCCTCTCGGCGTGGCTCAGCACGACAAACAGCCCTTGGTCCCGCGCCAAGGGCTCACTTGGGGCTTGGGTCCATGGCCGCAGCACCTGGGCGACATAGCGCTGGGTTGCCGCCGGGAGCGGCTGGCCGGTACGGTAGTGCGCCAGCACACGCGCGGTCCCGGCGTGGTAAGCGGCCAGGGCGTCCACAGGCCCGAAGCGCTCCCGCAGGTCGGCCAGGAGGGCGGCACCGGCCAGCAAGTTGTCGCGCACCTGGTAGGCGCTGGCGCCCAAGTGCAGCCGGGCCCGCAAGGAGGCCCAGGTCCCAGGCAACAGCTGTGTCAGACCCATGGCCCCGGCCGGTGAGGTCGCGACCGGGTCGCCGGCGCTTTCCACCGCCACCACGGCCATCAGCAAGGACGGCGGCAGGTGGAAGCGCTCGGCTGCTTCGGTGATCTCGACCCGCCAGCGTCCGGCCTCCCCCACGCAGGGCGGCGAAGGCTGCAACGGCGCGAACAGCGGACTGGCGGTGGCGAGGCCGCAGGCGGCGGCCAGGGTCAGGACGGGCATGGCGGTCTCCGATACGACAGCGACGACGGGAGGAGCGGAGCGTGGCCCTCAGCCACCGGGCTCGCCCGCGTCAAGGCCAAGCGCCGCTTGACCTTGACCCCGGCTGCGCGCGGCGGCGGACTGGAGGGCGGTCGGGACGACAGGATGGCAAAGGATGGGCGGCGTCATGGGTCCCGCCTCACCCAGAACGGGATCGCCTGGCCCAGGACGGCGGTGAGCGGCGTCGGTCCAAAATACCTTCCGTCCAGCGCGTCGGTACGGTCGGGGTTCAGCAGCAACACCTCGCCGGGGAACAGCCGCCGGCAGCCGCGCCAGGCGGTGAGGGGCCGGCCCCGGCCATCGGCCTCCAGCGCCCGCGCCAGAGGGCGTCGGTCCACCAGCATCCAGCCGGCGCGGCCACAGACCTGCTGCCCCGCCACCGCCGCCACCGGCTTCAGCAAGGGCATGCCCAGGGGTAGGTAGCCGCGATCCGCAAAGAGGCGGGCCTGAGCGGCATCGGGCCGCACCAGCAGATAGGCGCCGGGGGCCAGGCCGCCATCCGCCAGGGGGCGGAGGCGATAGAGGCCGAGGGGCGCGCTGGCGGTGGCGTTCCACACCAGTACAGGCCAGCGGCCTGGCGTGGCGAGGATCAGCAGTAGCACGGCGGCCAGGCCCGCCAGCAGGAGGACAATCCGGCGCGTCATGCCCCCACCCCCCGGCGCCGGCACAAGGCGGCATGCTGATCCCGGCCATAGCGCCGGGGGGCTTGGCCACAGGCCAGGCGGTTGTGGGCATGGCGCCAGTAGTCCGGCGCCACCGCCGCCGGGTCGAAGCCATCGGCCTCCAGCATGTCGACCAGTTCCAGCGTGCGCTTCACCCGGGGCCAGCCCGACAGGCGCAGCAGGCTGTCACCCCCAGGATCGACGCCGGGAACGGTGACGCACCCCTCCCCGGCGGCACAGGCCCGCAGGATGTCGATGCGGGAGAGCACGGTGCCGTGGGCGTTGCCCTCCCACCGCACATAGCCGAACACGGCACCGGGGGCGAAGAACAGCAGGCGCCGCCGCCGGTCCAGCACCTGATCCGCCACCGGATGGCCGAAGCGCAGCCAACGCTCGATCCAATCGCGGTGGAACACCAGTTCGACACTGATCAGGGAGCCACCCAGGGAAGCCGGCGCGATCATGACGGCCCCGCGCCGAAGCGCTCCTCCAGCATCGCGCGCAGCAGGTCCGCCACGGTGACACCCTGACGGAAGGCCGCGACCTTGATGCGGCCGCGCAAGGCCGGCGTGACGTCGATGGTCAGGCGGGCGCTGTAGGCCTCGGCCTTGGGCGCGGTGCGACCCTTGCCGTCGCCATCGACCCAGCGCTGGGCATCGTCGCGCGGACGGGCCGCGAGCACGGGGGCGGGCCGGCGGGTCATGGCCGCCCCCGCAGCACCTCGGCGGCCAGCGCCGCCACCTCGCGCACCGCCGGCGAGGCCCGGTCGATCTCCCGCGCCAGCAGGCCGGACCCCGCCGCCTCGGCGTAGATCACCCGTTGGGCCAGGCTGGCCTCCAGCGCCGGCACGCCCAGGCTGGCGATGGCGCGCTTGACCTCCCGGGCGATGCGGGTGCGCACCACCCGGCGGTTGACGACGAAGTCAGCCGGGCGGACACCGCGCCCAGCTTGAGGCGCTGCTTCACCGTCCGCTCAGCCACGCCGAAGCGGGCTGCGATCTCCAGGGCCGGCAAGCCCTCGGCGGCATGCAAACGGTGGAAGGCCTCGAACTGGTCCGCCGGATGGGGCGGAACGTAGCTGTTCTCGGCCAGGCTGACCTCCAGGGCGTTGGCCGTCCCCAGCAGGGCGCAGGGGATGGGGGCCGCCTTGGGCAGGCGCTTGCGCTGGGCCAGGAGCTTGAGCGCCGCCAACCGGCGCCCACCGGCCACCACCTCATAGCGCCCCGTCTCCTGCCCCTGGCCATCGAGGACAGGCCGGACGGTGAGGTTTTGCAGCAGGCCATGAGCGGCGATGCTGGCCGCCAGTTCCTCCAGCCCGCTGTCGCGGGCGGTCTTGCGCATGTTGGCATCCGAAGCGCTGAGCTTGGACAAAGGCAGGGTCAAGAGCTCTCCCATGATCGTCTCCATCGGTAAAATCCCGCCGGGAAGCACCCGTGCGTGCTTCCCGGAGGCGGGCGACCGCGCGGGGGGAGAGGGGGGCGAGCGCCGACGCGCCCGGCCGGGTTGCCAGGACGGGCGGGACCGTCGCCGCCTCCGTGATCATGACCATAACGCCGGGCCTGCGCGGCCGCGGCCCTGCCGGGCGGCGCCCGGCGCTCGCGGGGGAGAGGGGGCGAAGGGCCCACTCTCCCATACGGAAGGAGAGCCTCAGGAAAGCTGTGGGACCTTCACATCGTCATTAGCGCAGGCGCATGCCAATTTTACGACAGGCCCGCCAATTGATCTCCTATCCTGAGAATTCTCGCACTTGACCTGAATAATCCGCTTCAATCGCTTCAGGTCATCAGGAGGTGGACGACATGAAACGATTGGAAAGTCACGGCCAAACGCGGACGATACGCCGGCATCAATTGCGGGAAATCGTACCGCTCGCAGATACGACCATCTATGACATGGAGCAGCGTGGTGAATTCTCGCAGCGTTTCTACCTCACATCACGCTGCGTGGTGTGGGATCTGGGCGAGGTTGAAGCCTGGCTTGAGGCGCGCCGGCAGGCGTCACGGGCCAAAACTATTAATCGTGCCCCAGCCCCTGACGTGAAGTTGCGAAAGACCAGGCCCGTCAAGCGGTAGGCTCTGGCGCCAAAAGGTCCATTGCTGGCGGCAGCAGGGTCGGGAGGTATTTCCTCCCTGCCGCCCAAGCGTCGACCAAGTTGGCCCATTCCTGCAGCATGTGCCGGCGCTGATGTTCGTATTCCGCACGGTTGTATGTACCTCGTGAGGACCGGCTATCCTCATGGGCAAGGCACTTCTCTATCCAATCGCGGTTGAAGCCCAACTCGTTCAGGAGAGTGGAGCCCGTCCGCCGAAGGTCGTGGACGGTGAAGGCCGCCAGCGGCAGTCCCTCCTTCTCCGCGCGCGCCACAACCGCTGTGGTGATGCGGTTGAAGGTCGCCCGGGACATTGGCGCATCCGCATCATAGCGCGAGGGCAGTAAGTACCGCGAACCGCCAGCGCAGGTCTTGAGCGCGATCAGGATATCGATGGCTTGTTGGGCCAAGTACACATTGTGCGGCTTGGCCCGCTTCATCCGCTCTTTCGGAATAGCCCAAACCGCATTCTCAAAGTCGACCTCGTCCCAGGTTGCGTCCAGCAGTTCACTCTTGCGCACCATAGTGAGCAGGATGAACTTAAGGCCGAGCCGGATGGTGGGCAGCGTGGGGACATGTTCCAACTGCCCCAGCATGAGCCGTATCTCCAACGGCGACAGCGCCCGGTCCTTCGGGACAAAGGTAGCGATGGACGCCGGGTTGACGCTCTCGGCAGGGTTCGCCACCTTCTCGCCATGCAGGATGGCGAAGCCATAGATGAGCTTCACAATGTCCCGGACCTGCACAGCCGTGGCGGGAGCGCCGCGCGCTTTCACCTTCGCACACATGGCACGGACATCATCTGACTCGATTTCAGTCAGCAGTCGGTTCCGGAATGTGGGAAGGATGTCCCGTTCATAAATGATCCGCCGCATCGCGCGCGTGCTATCGGCCATTCGGGCCTCCTGCAGCCAGCGCTCACCAAACTCGCCAAAGCGTTTGGCCTCCTTGAGGCGGCGCTTTTCCCGCTGTTTCTCTTGGGCTGGCGACCGTCCTTCCAGAACCGCCCGTCGGGCTTCGATCACCTTATCTCTGGCACGCGCCAGGGACAGGTCGGCCGCGCCATATCGACCCAACGTCACGGACTCCCGCCTTCCGTTCAGGTGATAGTCCAGCCTGAACACAATCGTGCCCGACGGCTGGACGACGACGTACATACCGTCACGGTCCGAGACCTTGTATGCTTTTGCCTTTGGTTTCAGTGCCTTGATACCAGCGTCCGTCAGCATTCTGGGCCTCCGACATCGGCAAAAGCGCGATAGCGCCGCCAAAAAATACCGTCAACCCAAAAGGGCCTTGGCACCCAGGCATTTTATCCTTTTAGTTCAAAGCACTGAGGTCAAAAAAATACCGTCAGGGGCTCGATATCCCCTGACGGTATCTTCACTTGGCGCTGTCGGCAAGAGCCGACATACCGTCAGCCAGACCGTCAACCGCGAGGCTAGCCCCGCGATCGGCCTTGATAGATGCCGACGGATTATTCAAGTATTTTCAGTGGGTTATGTCGTACTTTAGCGTACTGTCGAGTGCTCACGCGGAGGCAAAAATCACTCCCACTCGATGGTGCCCGGCGGCTTGCTGGTGATGTCGTAGGTCACGCGGTTGATGCCGCGCACCTCGTTGATGATGCGGGTCGCCACCCGGCCCAGGAACTCATGCGGGAAGGGGTAGTAGTCGGCCGTCATGCCATCGACCGAGGTGACGGCGCGCAGGGCGCAGGCGTAGTCGTAGGAGCGGCCGTCGCCCATCACACCCACGGTGCGGACCGGCAGCAGCACGGCGAACGCCTGCCAGATGGCGTCATAGAGGCCGGCGTTGCGGATTTCCTCCAGGTAGACCGTGTCGGCCTTGCGCAGGATTTCCAGCTTCTCCGGCGTGATCTCGCCGGGGATGCGGATGGCCAGGCCCGGGCCCGGGAAGGGATGGCGGCCGATGAAAGCCGGGGGCAGGCCCAGTTCCACGCCCAGGCGGCGGACCTCGTCCTTGAACAGCTCGCGCAGCGGCTCCACCAGCTTCAGGTTCATGCGTTCCGGCAGGCCACCCACATTGTGGTGCGACTTGATGGTGACGCTGGGGCCGCCGGTGAAGCTGACGCTCTCGATGACGTCGGGGTAGAGCGTGCCCTGGGCCAGGAAGCCGGCGCCGCCGATCTTCTTGGCCTCAGCATCGAACACGTCGATGAAGGTGGCGCCGATGGTCTTGCGCTTCACCTCCGGGTCGCTGACGCCGGCCAGCTTGCCGAGGAACAGGTCGGCCGCGTCCACATGCACCAGCGGGATGTTGTAGTGGTCGCGGAACAGCGTCACCACCTCATCCGCCTCGCCCGCCCGCATCAGGCCGGTGTCGACGAAGATGCAGGTCAGCTGCTCGCCGATGGCCTCATGGATCAGCACGGCGGCGACCGAACTGTCGACGCCGCCGGACAGGCCGCAGATCACCCTGCCGCTGCCGACCTGGGCGCGGATCTTCTCGATGGCCTGGGCCTTGAAGGCGGCCATGGTCCAGCTGCCGCTGAGGCCGCATACCGAGAACAGGAAGTTGCGGATCAGCGCGTCGCCATGCGGGGTGTGCACCACCTCCGGATGGAACTGCACGGCGTAGAAGCGGCGGTCATCGTCGGCGATGATGGCGTAGGGCGCGCCCTCGCTGGTCGCCACGATGCGGAAACCTTCCGGCAGCCTGGCGACGCGGTCGCCGTGGCTCATCCACACCTGCTCGCGGGCGCCGACCTGCCACACGCCCTCGAACAGGGCGCAGGGCTCCTTCACGTCGACGAAGGCGCGGCCGAATTCGCGGGTCTCGCCCGGCTCGACCTTGCCGCCCAGCTGCTCGCACATGGTCTGCTGGCCATAGCAGATCCCCAGGACGGGCAGGCCACTGGTGAAGACGATGCCCGGCGCACGGGGGCTGCCCTCTTCCGTCACCGAGGCCGGGCTGCCCGACAGGATGATGGCCTTGGGCGCGTAGGCCTGGATGGCCTCCTCGGACATGGAGAAGGGATGGATCTCACAGTACACGCCCGCCTCACGCACCCGCCGGGCGATGAGCTGGGTCACCTGAGACCCGAAATCGAGAATGAGGACCCGATCGGACGTCGTCTCTGTGGCCATGGCCTTATCCATATGATGGGGGTTGCGAGGGTGGCCGCACGCTAGTCCAAGGCACCCGGGACAGCAAGCGCCGGACGGGCAAGGGCCCCCCGCGCTGAACGCGGGCGAAACCTCGGGCCCAAGGTCCCGGGAGCATGAGCGGGACATTCATTTGTTATTTTGCTAAATAACAAACTATGAAGTCTACTTCCGGGTTCGACCAGCCCTGCCCTCGCCCACGAGCCTTCAGGAGATGATGCCCCATGCCCACAATCCATCCCACCCACCCCCGCCTCCGGGGTTGGGGCCCCGCCTTGCTGGCCTCCCTGTCGCTGACGCTTGGCCTTGGCACCCAGCCCGCCTTCGCCCAGGTGGCCGACACACCCGCCGCCGCCAGTGCCCCCACTGCCGCCGCCCCGGTGGGAGAGGTCAGCATAGCCGGGGGTGCCGCGCCGCTCTACGGCACCTACTTGAGGCCAGAGGGGTGGCGGGGAGGCGTTGCGGTGCTGATGCAGGCGGGCTCGGGCCCATCCGACCGCGACGGCAACGCCACGACGCTGCGGGTTCGCAGTGACGTGCTGAAGCTGATCGCCCAGGGCCTGGCGGCCCATGGCATCGCCAGCCTGCGGGTGGACAAGCGCTGCATCGCCAAGAGTGCTGCCGCCTGCCCCGGCGAGGACAAGCTGCGCTTCACCACCTATGTCGATGATATGACCGCCTGGGCGCGCTTCCTGGCCCACCAGCCGCAGGTGCGCTGCGTCATGCTGCTGGGCCATTCGGAGGGGGCGACCATCGCCACCCTGGCGGCGACGCGGCTGGCGGCGGAGGGCGTGGCGGTTTGCGGCGTGCTGTCGCTGTCCGGCGCCGGCCGCCCGTTCGAGGACATTCGGCTGCAACAGTTGCGCGACCGGGGCGCGCCACCGGACGTGCTGGGCCAGGTGGCCACCATCCAGGCGGCGCTGAAGGCAGGCCGGACGGTGGATGACGTGCCGCCGGGATTGAAGGCCCTCTACCGACCCAGCATCCAGCCCTACCTCATGTCCATGGACGCCGTCAGCCCGACGCAGGCGGCAGCCGGCCTGACGGTGCCGTTGTTGGTTCTGCAAGGGGAAACGGACCTGCAGGTCAGCGTCGAGGACGCCCACCGGCTGGCCCAGGCCCAGCCAACGGCCACCCTGGCCCTCATTCCCGGGGCCAATCATGTGCTGAAAACGGCGCCGGCGGAGCCCAAGGCCAACATCGCCACCTATGCCGACCCCACCCTTCCCCTGGCCCCCGGGGTGATGGAAGCCATCACTGCCTTCATCGACCAGGCGGCGCCCGGGAAATAGCGCCGTAACCGAACATCCGCCAACCGTCCGGAAACGGACAGTGTCCGAGAGCGGACAGTATGCGATGGGTAAATCTCTCATTAAGTCGCCAACATGGCGACTTAATGGCAGGAAAGCGGTTCACGTTCGGTTGATGCAGGCCATAACATCAGGATTTTCGCCATCTTCAACGACTGGCACGCCCTTTGCTTTTGTAGGGGCAACACCGACCCACCATCCTGATGGAGATGAAAATGACCACCTTCACCGTGGCCCCCCGCACCGCTTCCTTCCGCTTTTTCAAGGTGTTGCCGTCCATCGAGAGTGTCGAGACGGTCGCCATGCTGGCCGTCGCCCTGGTGGTCGCCGCCAGTATCAACGCGATGCTGTAAGCCACCCGCCCAACCAACCCACGTTTCGACCAACGACCATCGCCCGACCAGCGATCCTACACATCACAAGGGGATATCGATCATGACCACCGCCACTGCCGCCGCCAATGCCACCCGGACCACGTCCTCCTTCGGCTTCGCCGCCCGCCTCACCGCCCTGGTCGAGGCCGCCGGCATGCTGTCCATCGCCGCCGTCGCGGCCTTGTGCATCAACGCCATGCTGTGACGCTGGTTCAAGACCCCGCGCGCCTGGCCTTGAAGCCGGCGCGCCGGCCGGAATCGCGGCGAAACGAAAAGGCCTTCTTCCCTGCGGGGGGAGAGGGCCTTTCGCTTTCCGGGCCGGGCGGCAGGCACCACCGGTAGACCTTTGCCCCTTGCGCCAACCCACCCGCATGCCTATCCAAAGGGGGCAACGATTGGGGGATTCGCTTTGGCCGACCTGACCCTGTTGGATAATCCGGTGTGGAACGCCCTGACCACCCTGCACCAGCCCCTGGGTGTGGCGCGGGGCCTGGCCGCACGGTACGCCGAGGACATCTCCCCCCTCGCCAGCCTGGCGGAACCGACAGCGCAGGCGCTGGCCGACCTGACAGCCCTGGTGCCGGCCGGGCGCGCCATCGGCCTGGTGACGCCGATGGCGGTGGACACCCTGATCCAGGAGGGGCCGGCCGATGCGTGGCAGGTGCTGCGGGCGCGGGAAATCGACCAGATGGTGTGCGAGACGCTGGTCGCCCCGCCGACATCCGCCACCGGCCCGTTGCTGACCTTGGGAGTCGATGACGTGCCCGACATGGTGGATCTGGCCACCCGGACGGAGCCCGGGCCCTTCCTGCCCGGCACCATCCGCATGGGCGTCTATTCCGGCCTGCGCAGTGAGGACGGCCGGCTGATGGCCATGAGCGGCCAGCGCATGCACCTGCCGGGCCTACAGGAGGTCAGCGCCGTCTGCACCGACCCGGATTTCCGTGGCCGGGGCCTGGCCCAGGCCCTGGTCGGCGCGGTGGCCGCCAGCATCGTGGCGGCGGGCAAGACGCCCTTCCTGCATGTGAAGACGGAGAACGGGTCCGCCAAGACGGTCTATGAGAGGCTGGGCTTCCGCGTGCGTCGCTCCATGCACTTCACCGTGTTGCGCAGAACCTGAAAGGCCCGGGCGCGACACCCGACACCGGCGTTCAAGATGGCCCTCACCGCTCGCTGTACGACGACAGGCGGGCCAGCGGCGCCAGGTCCAGCCAGCCATAGGCGACCTCCGTCAGGCGGGCGCCGGCGAAGGTGATGGGCTGTTCGGCCAAACGACCGCCCCCCAGGCGTTCATAGAACCAGCGGGCCGGATTGTCGCGCAGCACCCAGACACAGGCGGAGCGCATGCCCGACGACAGCAGCTCCGTCGCCATGGCGGCCATCAGACGGCGGCCATGGCCCTGGTTCTGGGCGTGGTCGTAAAGATAGATGGCGTAGAACTCGCCCTCATAGCCCCGTATCTCGGTACGCTGGGGGCCGCAGGTGGCGAAGCCCACCACGCCGGTGGCGGGCAAGCCGTCGGCGGCGATGTTCTCCCCCATGGCGACAAAGGTGCGGCGCTGACGCCCGGCCAGCAGGCCGCGCCAACGCGCCGCGTGCGCCTCGGGCGACAGGCCCACCAGATAGTCGTCGGGCAACTGCCCGGGATATGTCGTGCGCCAGCTGGCGACATGGACGCGGGCGATGGCGGCGGCGTCCGCCACCGTCGCGTGCCGCACCAAACCGATTTCCGCCGGACCGTGAGCCATAAACCGCCCCTCGTTCCCGTTACCGCTTCCACCATCCTGCCGCAGATTCCCGCGGCCCGCCAGAGGGTGGCGCGAGGGAGGGTGGTGTTGGTCGGGGCCCGGGGCGGGGGATCAGGCCTCGGCCGTATCCTCCACGGCTTCATCCGCCGCTTCAGTGCCTTCGGCGGCCCCCGGGGCCGCCTCCTGGCGCACCATGACGGCGGCGAAGAAGCCGTCGGTGTCGTGGCGGGCGGGGGACAGCGACAGCATGTCGCCGGTGCTGGGCGGCGTGCCCATACCCTCTGGCCAGGCTTCCTGGATGGGCATCAGGGTGAAGTCCGGATGGCTGGCCAGGAAGGCCGTCACCTGGTTCTGGTTCTCCTCCGGCAACAGGGAGCAGGTGGCGTAGACCAGCCGGCCGCCGGGCCGCACCAGACGGGCGGCGCTGTCCAGGATTTCCGCCTGCAAGGGCAACAGTTCCGACAGGCCCGGGCCCAGCTGGCGCCAGCGGGCGTCGGGGTTGCGGCGCCAGGTGCCGGTGCCGCTACACGGCGCGTCCACCACCACGCGGTCGAAGCGGCCCTTGTGCCGCTTCACCCAGGGGTCGCGAGCGGACTTCAGCGGCCGCGTCTCGATGTTGTGCAGGCCCGCCCGGCGGAACCGCTCCTGCGCCCGCTTCAGCCGGCCATCCAGCACGTCACAGGCGACCACGCGGCCCTTGTTGGCCATCATGGCGGCGATGGCCAACGTCTTGCCGCCGGCGCCCGCACAGAAATCCACCACCTGTTGGCCCGGCTGCGGGTTGGTGGCGAAGGCCACCAGCTGTGAGCCCTCGTCCTGGATTTCCAGCAGGCCGTCCTGGAAGGCCTTCAGCGTGGCGATAGGGAAGCGGTTGCGCACACGGATGCCCAGCGCGGAGATGCGCGTGGGCTCGGCAGTCACGCCCGCCTTGGCCAGCGCGGCCAGCGCCTGCTCGCGGGTACCCTTCACCGGGTTGACGCGCAGATCCATGGGGGCCGCCGTCAGCATGGCCTGCATTTCCGGCACGAAGCGGTCGCCCAGGGCCTGGCGCAGCGTGTCCGCCGCCCAGTCCGGCACCTCCGCCCGCACGGCGTCCGGCTGCTGCGGATGGTCCAGGGTGTGGGTTTCCAGTTCCTGGATCAGGGCGCGCTCATGCGCCTCCAGCGGCATGGGCGCGAACTTGCCGCCGTTGAAATGCTCCGCCACCGAGGCCGCACCGCGGCCCCGGGTCAGCAGTTCGTCGGCGATCAGCAGGGCGCGGGCATCCACCGCCGGCTGGCCCTCTCCGCCATATCCCGCCCGGTTCAGCCACCAGTGCAGGCGGGCCCAGCGGCGCAGGATGCCGTAGACCTTCTCGGCCACGTCTGTGCGGTCCTTGGCGCCGATGTAGCGGCGGGCGCGGAAGAAGGCGCTGGCCACGGCATCGGCGGGGCGCGGCGTGGCCAGCACCTCCGCCAGAAGGTCGATGGCCGCCTGCAGGCGGGCGGTCGGGGTCATGGGTCTTCTTTCTCGGTGCCTCAAACGCCGGCCGGGCGCATCCGCGCCCTTGGCTTATCCTCAGTTTCCAGTCCGCTTCGCTCCCCGGAAACTTCCGGCGGCCGCCCATCTTCCTGAAAACAGGGTCGGGGCCTACAGCGGCATGAGGCATGCCTCATGCCGCTGGGAAAGGAGGGCCTGAACGGACTTCGGAAATCAGCCCGGACGGTAGTTCGGCGACTCGTTGGTGATCTGGATGTCGTGGACATGGCTTTCACGCAGGCCCGCGTTGGTGATGCGCACGAAGCGGCAGTTGGTCTGCATCTCGGCCAAGGTGCCGTTGCCGGTGTAGCCCATGGCGGCGCGCAGGCCACCCACCAGCTGGTGGATGACGCTGCCCACGGGGCCCTTGTAGGGCACGCGGCCTTCCACGCCTTCCGGCACCAGCTTCAGGGTGTTGCTGACCTCCGCCTGGAAGTAGCGGTCGGCGGAGCCGCGCGCCATGGCGCCCACCGAGCCCATGCCGCGATAGCTCTTGTAGCTACGGCCCTGGTACAGGATGACCTCGCCCGGGCTTTCGTCCGTGCCGGCGAACATGCTGCCCAGCATGGCGCAGTCGGCGCCGGCGGCGATGGCCTTGGCCAAGTCGCCGGAATACTTGATGCCGCCGTCGGCGATGACGGGGATGCCCCGCTCCCGGCAGGCGTCCACCACGTCCATCACCGCCGTCAGCTGCGGCACGCCCACGCCGGCGACGATGCGGGTGGTGCAGATGGACCCCGGGCCGATGCCCACCTTGATGGCGTCGGCGCCGGCGTCGATCAGCGCCAGGGCGGCGGCCCCGGTGGCGACGTTGCCGGCGATGACCTGGGTGTAGTTGCTGAGCTTGCGGGCGGCCCTCACCTGGTCCAGCACCTTGGCGGAATGGCCATGGGCGGTATCGACCACCAGCACGTCCACGCCGGCGTCGAACAAGGCCTCGGCGCGGGCCAGGCCGTCGGGGCCGGTGCCGGTGGCGGCGGCGACGCGCAGGCGGCCCTTCTCATCCTTGCAGGCGTTGGGGTGCGACTGCGCCTTCTCGATGTCCTTGACCGTGATCAGGCCGATGCAACGGTAGGCGTCGTCCACCACCAGCAGCTTCTCGATGCGGTGGCTGTGCAGCAGGCGCTTGGCCTCGTCCTTGCCCACGCCCTCGCGCACGGTGATCAGGTTCTGATGCGTCATCAGTTCCGACACCGGCTGGTGCGGGTTGGTGGCGAAGCGCACGTCGCGGTTGGTCAGGATGCCGACCAGCTTGCCGGCGGCGCCGTTCTCCACCACCGGGATGCCGGAGATGTGATAGCGCGCCATCAGGCCCAGGGCGTCGGCCAGCGTCGCGTCGGCGGCGATGGTGATGGGGTTGACCACCATGCCGGATTCAAAGCGCTTCACCCGGCGCACTTCCTCGGCCTGGCGCTCGATATCCATGTTGCGGTGGATGACGCCCATGCCGCCGGCCTGGGCCATGGCGATGGCCAGCGCCGCCTCGGTCACCGTGTCCATGGCGGACGACAACAGGGGGATGCCCAGCTCGATGGTCTTGGTCAGGCGGGTGCGGGTGTCGACCTCGCCCGGCATGACGCTGGACGCCGCGGGCTCCAGCAGGACGTCGTCGAAGGTCAGGGCTTCGCGAATTTGGAGCGCACGGGTCATGAACCATCTCCCTAGGCGGCCGACCCAGGTGCAGCGGGTGGCCAGGCGTCAGATACAGGTATGGGACGACCCACCCGTCCCCAGGCGGGGGGCCGGTCGAGTCATCCAGGGCTTAAGGTTCGACGCACTATACACGCGCTAGGTCGCTTGTGAACCCACCAGATATGGGGCAAATCCGCGATGGCAGGTCTGCGCCGTTCTCACCCCTCCCACGGTGGCGGGCGACGCATTCAGTCCTCTTCCGGGATGTAGGCGCCTTGGCTGGCGGTGCGGCGGAAGCCGGTGGCGACCACGTAGGTCTCCGAACTGTCGGCGCGGCTGGCCGCCGGCTTGGCGTGGCGGACCACGGCGAAGTCACGCTTCAGTTGGTCCAGCAGGCCGCGTTCCGCCCCGCCCTGGAACAGCTTGGCGACGAAGGCGCCGCCGGGGGCCAGCACCTCGGCGGCGAATGCATAGGCGGCATCGGCCAGGGCCATGATGCGCAGATGGTCGGTCTTGGGATGGCCGGTGGTAGGGGCCGCCATGTCGGACAGCACCACGTCGGCGGGGCCGCCCAGCGCCTCCTTCAGGCGGTCGGGCGCCTCGGGCAGCAGGAAGTCCATCTCCATGGTGATGGCGCCCGCCACATCCTCCATGCCCAGGATGTCCAGGCCCACGACCTTGGCGCCGCGCACCTTCTCCACCGCCACCTGGGTCCAGCCGCCGGGGGCGGCGCCTAGGTCGACCACGCGGGTGCCGGGGCGCAGCAGGTGGTACTTCTCATCCAGCTGCAGCAGCTTGAAGGCCGCGCGAGAGCGGTAGCCGCGCTTCTTGGCCTCCGCCACATAGGGATCGTTCAACTGGCGTTCCAGCCAGCGGGCGGAAGAGACGGAGCGCTTGGCCTTGGTCTTGACGCGCACGGTCAGGCCGCGCCCGCTCAGCTTGCTGCCCAGATCCTTGGTGCTTTTGGTCATGGTGATGGAAAACCCGGTTTGGCGGACCGGGCCCGCGGCCCCGTCATCTTCGGCGAATCAAAACATGGAATCGAACCGCGGATATTGGTCGCCACAGCCGTAAAGGCAAGGCAAACCTCAGATCCGGCCGCGCGTGGCGGCCATGAGCTCGGTAAGGATACCCTCGCGCACGCCGCGATCGGCGATGCGCAGGTTCTCCACCGGCCAGCGTTCCCAGATGGCCTCCAGCACGGCGCAACCGGCGATGACCAGGTCGGCGCGGTCATGGCCAATGCAGGGATGGGCGGAGCGGCCGGCGTAATCCAGGTGGAGCAGCGACTTGCTGATCGCCCGCGCCTCTTCCAACCCCAGCCAGGACCCATCAACCTGGGAGCGGTCATAGCGGGTGAGGCCCAGACGGATGCCGGCCAGCGTGGTGACGGTGCCGGAGGTGCCCAGCATCTGCACCCGGCCGGCGGCGACGTCGCGCCGGATGTCGTTGCGGGCCTCGAAATCGGCCAGCGCGGATCCCACCGTCCCCACCATGCCGCGATAGGCCTCCGGCAGCACGCGGTCGCCACCGAAGGTCTCCGTCAGGCTGACCACCCCCTGGGGAACGGAAACCTGGTCGATCAGGATGGGCCGGCCACGGTTGAACGACAGCCACATGATCTCGGTGGAGCCACCGCCGATGTCGAACACCAGGGCGCGGGGAATGCGGCGGTTCAGCAGGGCGGCGCACCCCGCCAGCGCCAGCCGCGCCTCCTCCTCCGCCGAGATGATCTCGATGCGGATGCCCGTCTCCTCCACCACCCGGTCGATGAAGGCGTTGCAGTTGGCGGCGCGGCGGCAGGCCTCCGTCGCCACGGCGCGCAGGTCGGTGACGCCGCGCCGCCGCATCTTGTTGCCGCAGATCTTGAGCGCCGCCACGGTGCGGGCCATCGCCTCATCCGACAGGGCGTTGGTGCGGCTCACCCCCTCGCCCAGCCGCACGATGCGGGAGAAGGCATCGATGATGCGGAAGCCCTCGCGCCCCGGCCGGGCGATCAGCAGACGACAGTTGTTGGTGCCAAGGTCCAGCGCGGCCAGGATCGGCCGTCGCAAAGGCTCACCCGGACCCGCACCCCGGGGGGCGCCGGCATCCGGCAAGGGCTGAACGCCCGCATCACTCATCGCCGAACCAGCCTTCTCGTCGCTCGAAACCGCCTGGACCCGGGTCGGGTCGGCCGCCTTGGGACCAGATGGTCTTCGGGGGCGCCCCGGCGCCGGCGCGGCACACATGGCTTTATCCTAGACCATGAAACACGCACCGCACCACCACCCTCGCGCACCCGTCCGCCCTGCGGCAATGCGACATTGGATGGGGCCACCCCACCATCCCTGGCTCCATCGCCCGCCCCCAGCCCCCGTCACCAGGCGTTCCCGCCGCCCACAGCCCGGCCCCGCGCCTGGGACGGACTGTCAAAAAAATTTCCAAGAAAGGGCTACCCATCCCCAAAGAGGGGTGTTATAAGCCGCGCCGTCCGACGGATACGGTGACTTAACGGCATCGCGTTCGTTCTGCTGGGGGATCGTCTAGCGGTAGGACTACGGACTCTGACTCCGTCAACCTTGGTTCGAATCCAAGTCCCCCAGCCAATTTCTTCCGCGACAGCATCGGATCATGCGCGTACAAGCCTGTTAAGGCTCGTGCGCCAACCGGCATCGCGGCCCGTCCTGCTGGGGGATCGTCTAGCGGTAGGACTACGGACTCTGACTCCGTCAACCTTGGTTCGAATCCAAGTCCCCCAGCCAACTCCCTTCAGATCAGAAACCAGCGATCACTGTCAGAACGCGGATTTGCTTTCCGCTTCGCGCCTGCCCTGGGGCGTTCGCACGCCGTTGTGGCGGTCGCTGGGATATGCCAGACTATTCCCCGCACAAGGGAGTGGCGCCATGTCCCACAGTGTCGTCGGAAAATGGGGAAAGAACCTGGCCATCCGGGTGCCCATGGATGTCGCCAGGGCCTGCGGCCTGGCGGACGGGGAAACGGTGGAAATCGAATTGCAGGACGGCGATCTGGTTATCAGGCGGTGGGCCGCTCATGTCCGCGCGCGCCAAGACGCGGAGGCCGCCGCGGCCGAGATCATCGCTGAAAGCCATCACCATTCCCTCGGTGACGTCTCCATCCGGGAGTTGATCGAAGAAGGCCGTCGCGGATGAGCGTCGTCGTCGACGCCTCCATGGCCATAGCATGGCTATTCAATGATGAACGCACGGAGGCCGCCCACGCCGTCATGCGCCGCGTCGTGGCTGAGGGCGCCTGGGTTCCCGCCCTTTGGCGCCTTGAGGTCGCCAACGTGCTGCGGAATGCGGTCCGGCGTGGTCGGTGTGATGTGGCCTTCGCCGACCGCTCGCTCGCGCGGCTGGGACGTCTGACGATCCAAAGCGACGAGGACACCGACCGTCAGGCATGGGGTGCCACCCGGCGGCTCTCCCAAGACGAGAACCTGACCCTTTATGACGCCGCCTATCTTGAGCTGGCGTTGCGCAAACGGTTCCCGCTCGCGTCCTGCGACGCCGCCCTGATCACCGCCGCCGGACGGCGCGGGGTGGATGTGCTGTCGGCCTGACGGCGTCATCCCTCCCATTGACAGCGCGCCCCGTCCAGGGTCTCATCCCCCTTAGTGCGCAGTGGGGCGCCACCTGTCCGCGGCAAGGGGGCCTGGCCTCCACCCATTCGGCTTCGTCCGTACAGACATCCCCCCCTTCTTCCGGCCCTTTGTAGCGGACATCGGGCGTTTTTCGGAAGGAAGGCCCATGTCCCCCGTTTCCCCATCCCGTATCCTCTCCCCCCGTACCCTTTCACCGGGCGCCACCATCGACGGCTTGCGCCGGGAGGCCAAGCGCTGGCTGAAGGCCATGACCGGCGGCGATGCGCAGGCCGCGCGGCGCTTCCTCACCCATTTCCCCGGCCACGCCGCCCCGCCCAAGCTGCGCGAGGTGCAGCACGCCCTGGCGCGGGAGCATGGCTTCCCCACCTGGGCCGCCCTGCGGCAGGAGATGGAGGACCGCGCCCGCACCACAGCCGAGCGCATCCGCCTGGTGCTGGAGAAGTCGGTCAACCGCTACGGCACCGATCCCGGCACCCGCAAATGGGGGGATTATGAGCGCGACGGCCCCGGCCGGGGTGCCGTGGCCGCCCGTCTGCTGGCCCGCCATCCGGAAATCGCCCGCAGTGGCATCCATGCCGCCATCGTGGCCCACGACTTGGATGGTGTGCGCCACCTGTTGGACAAGGAGCCCGGCCTGGTTCACGACCGCAGCGATTTCGACGGCTGGACGCCGCTGCTACGCCTGGCCTATGCGCGCCTGCCCCTGGCGGCTGTCGAGCGGAACGCGCTGGCCATCGCCGCCCTGTTGCTGGATGCCGGTGCCGATCCTGACGCCGGCTGGTCCAGCGAGGCGCCCGAATTCACCCCACTGGTGGGTGTCATCGGCGGTGGCGAGGGCGGCCAGGCGCCCCATCCGCAGGCCGAGGCCTTCGCCCACCTGTTGATCGATCGGGGCGCCAACCCCTTCGCCGCCCAGGCGCTGTACAATACCTCGCTGGGCGCCGACGACACCTTCTGGCTGGACCTGCTATGGGATGAGTCCGCCAAGCGGGGGGAAACGAGCACGTGGACAGGGCCCGCCCCGAACGCCCTGGGCGGCGCGCGTGCCGCCAGCGCCATCGCCTACCTGCTGGGCAATGCCGTGTCCAACAACCATCCACGGCGGGCCGAATGGCTGTTGGCCCACGGGGCGGATGCGCGCGGCATCGATTTCTATTCCCGTCAGCCGGTCATCAAGCTGGCCCTGCTCGGCGGCCACCAGGCCATCGCCGAGGTGTTGCTGCGCCATGGCGCCATCCCGCCGGCCCTGACCGAGGAAGAGGCGTTCACCGCCGCCGTCGCCGCCGGTGATGTCGCCACCCTGCGCCGGTTGGCGCAGGCGCATCCCGCATTCCTGCGGCGGATCGGGCCCATGGCCACCGCCATCCGCCGGCACCGCGCGGACCTGGCCGAGGTGCTGCTGGATCTCGGCATGTCGCCCGACGTGGCGGACGACCACGATTGCCGCGCCCTGCATTTCGCCGCGCACGCCGGCGCGATCGAGGTGGCGCGGCTGCTGATCCAGCGCGGGGCGGAGGTCGACGCGTTCGACGGGCGCTATGGCGGCAGCCCCCTCACCCACGCCGTCTATCACGGCGAGACGGAGATGGCGGCCTTCCTGGCCGGCCACAGCCGCAATTTCCGGGGCCTCTGCTTCGCCGGAGCGGTGGACCGGCTGCGCGCCCTGCTGATCGAGGAACCCAACCGCGCCAACCGCCAGGACCGGCCCGGCGAGCCCGCGCTGTTCTGCCTGCCGGATGAGGAGGACAAGGCGGTGGCGGTGGCCGAACTGCTTCTCTCCTTCGGCGCCGACCCCACCTTCCGCAACCCGCTGGACCACACGCCGGCCGAGGCCGCGCGCCGCCGGGGCCTGGATGAGGCCGCCGATTTGATCGAGGCGGCGGTGGATGGATAGGCGCCGCGACATTTAAGCCATGGAAGCGGGAACCCGCCCCCGGCACACTGCCATCCGCTAAGATGAGCGAAGGATGACGGTGATGCGGGGCCGGTTGGGCATGGGCGTGCTGACCGCCCTTTTGGCGATGGCGGCCAGCGCGGCATCGGCGGCCACCGCGCAGGATTGGCGGCGGGCCGCCGAAACCGACCTGAACGGCCTGCACGACATCCTGGTGGCCAACCACCCGGCCATGGTGGTGCAAAAGGACAGCGCGCCCTTCCGCGCCTGGTTGGAAAGCGGGCGGGACGAGGCCAGGAAGCTGCTGCCCGGCGTCCAGGATGAGATCACCTACTTCGACCTCCTGCGCTTTTACGCCGGCGGCTTCCGCGACAGCCACATCGGCACCTATGCGACCAAGCATGCCGCCTCCTTGGGCCGCCTCTATGACTGGCCGGGCTTCAACCTGACCTGGACCGGTAGCGCCTACGCCGTCGTCGCCCACGCGCCCGATACGGCCCTCCCCCCGGCGGGCGCCCAGTTGGTCGCCTGCGACGGCATGTCTGCCGCTGCCCTGTCTCATGATCGGCAGGAGCGCAACGGCAAGGACCTGGCCCTGGACTCCCAGCGCCGCCTGCACGCCTTCTGGTTGCTGTGGGCCAGTGAGCACAGCTTGTTCCAGCCGCCGCTGAAAACCTGTTCCTTCGCCTCACCCGGTGGCGGCCCAGCCCGCTCCTATACCCTGAGTTACCGTCCCACAACGGAGATGGATAGCAAGCCCGCGCGGGCGGCCCAGGCGCATTTTGGCCTCAACCGTTGGGGGCGGGACGGCTGGTGGATCGGAGCGCCGGACATGACGAGCGATCATGCCTGGAAACGCACCTTGGCGGCGGTGAAGACCCATCGCGAGGCCATCCGCCGGGCGCGGACGGTCGTGGTCGATGTGCGCGGCAACACCGGTGGCAGCGCCGAGTTCGCCAATACCCTGGCTGATCTGCTGTGGGGGTCGGATATGGTGAACGCCGATAAGCCCGCCCTGGGGCCCGTGGTCTATCGCGCCACCCGGCTGAACCGGGACCAACTCGCCGCCGATCTGCCCCAGATCACCGATATCGGTTCCCAGATCGGCACCGCGGCCAAATTGCGGCGCCGGCTGAAACGCTATGACGACGCCATTGCCGCCGGCCAAGCCACCTTCACGGAAGAGGCCCCCGCCCGGAGCCAGCCCCTGCGCCCACCGCCCAACCCCATGCGTGGCCAGATCATCATACTGACCGACGGCGCTTGTGTGTCCGCCTGCCTGGACCTGATGGATTTGTTCCTGGCCTTGCCCAACGTGCGCCAGGCGGGCACGGAAACCAATGCCGACACAATCTTCATGGAGATAAGCCAGGCGACACTGCCTTCCGGCTACGCCGGGATGTCGTTCGGCCACAAAGCCTGGGTGGAACGGCCGCGCGGATCCAACGTCAGCTATCACCCCACCCCAGCCCTGACGTGGATGGGCGATCCGGCGGACGACGCCGGTGAGCGCGCCTGGCTGGCCCAGGCAATGGGCATCAGCCCCTAAAGCCGGGAAAAATCAAAGCGCGGGCGGAAGCCCAGCAGGGCGGCGGCGCGGGTAGCGTCGTACACCCGGTCCAGCCGCGCCGGCAGGGGCCAGCCCCGGCGGTCGAACAGGGCCGCCACCCGGGGCAACCGGGCACGGATGAGACCGGCGGCGTCCTGGGCCAGACTGTCCGCCTCCGCCCGCCGGAACGGTGTCCTGGCGGAGATGACGAAGGTGCCGGGAACGTCCACCGTCACGGCGTGCACATGGGCGGCGGCGGCATCCGCCATGTTGAGCCCCCGGTGCAGGCGGTGAGCGGCACGGGCCGCCGCCGGCTCCCGGAAGCAGCGGGCGATGCGCAAAATCGCCCAGCCGCGCGGGAAGGTGGCGTCGGCGCAGAGGGCCTCGGCCGCCAGTTTAGTCTCGTCATAAATGTCGCGTGGCCGGGGCGCCAAATCCTCATCCACCCAGGCCAGCCGGCCGGGGGCCGGCACCAGGCTGTGGCCATAGAGCGAGGTGGTGGAGGTATAGATGAAACGCCCCACGCCGGCCGCCCGCGCCCGCCGTAGCAGCAAGGCGGTCGCATCCACGTTCACCCGGTGGAAGTCCGCGTCCGGCACGCGGCCCACCTGGGGCGCATGCAGGGCCGCCACATGGATGATGGCATCGCATCCCGCCACCGCCCGCGCCAGCGCGTCATCATCCGCCACGTCGGCCAGAATGTCGGTGGTGGCGCCCGGCCGGATGTCCAGCCCCACCGCCGCCCAGCCGCGGCCCCGCGCTTGGCGGACGATGGCGGCGCCCAGGGGACCTGAGGAACCGGTGACGAGAAGGCGCATGCGGCGGGGCCCTCACAATGACAACGGGGGGCGGATCGCTCCGCCCCCCGCTTTTACACCAACCAGTCCCGAAAGGCTCAGCGCCGCCAGGCGACGACCGTCTGCTGCTGCGTGCCCAACAGGTCGGAGCCCAGGCGCATGACGTCGCCGGCCTTCAGGAACACCGGCTCCGGCTTCACGCCCATGCCCACGCCCGGCGGGGTGCCGGTGGTGATAAGGTCGCCCGGCTGCAGGGTGATGAAGCGGCTGATGTAGCTGACCAGGGTGGCCACGCCGAAGATCATGGTGTTGGTGTTGCCGGTCTGGCGGCGGCTGCCGTTGACGTCCAGCCACAGGTCGATGTTCTGCGGATCGGCGATCTCATCCGCCGTCACCAGCCAGGGGCCGACCGGGCCGAAGGTGTCGCAGCCCTTGCCCTTGTCCCAGGTGCCGCCGCGCTCGATCTGGTACTCGCGCTCCGACACGTCGTTGATCAGGACATAGCCGGCCACATGGCTCAGGGCGTCGGCCTCCTCGACATAGCGGGCGGTCTTGCCGATGACGATGCCCAACTCCACCTCCCAATCCGACTTCACGCTGTCCTTGGGCAGCACGACGTCGTCATTGGGGCCGTTCAGGCAGCTGATGGCCTTGGTGAACAGCACCGGCTCCTTCGGCAGGGGCAGGTTGGATTCGGCGGCGTGGTCGGCATAGTTCAGGCCGACGGCCAGGAACTTGGAAATGCCGGTGTAGGGGACCCCCAGGCGCGGGTCGCCGGACACCACCGGCAGGCTGGCGACATCCAGCGCCGCCAGGGCGGCCAGGCCCTCGGCCGACAGCTGGGCGGGGCCGATGTCGGTCACATGGCCCGACAGGTCGCGGATCTGGCCGGCGGCGTCCAGCAGGCCGGGTTTCTCCTGGCCCACGGGGCCGTAACGCAGCAGCTTCATGGGAAGTCCTACCCTGAATTGGAAAAGCGCATGTTAGCGGTCGCAGTTTTCTTCCAAGCCGACACCGCTGGCAATGCCGAACCTTTCATGCCCCGGCGGCGGCACCGGGACTTGACGCCACGGCGGGCCCACACGCGCCGCCCTCCATCGCCGCCGGCGCGGATATGGGCGGCCAGCCCCTGGGCCAGATGGTCGTAGAGCAGGCGCACCCGCCGGCTGGACTTCAGGTCCGGATGCATGACCAGCCAGGTGTCGAGGTCGAAGCCCAGGGTGCCGGGCAGCAGGTGCACCAGGTCCGGGTCGCGTCGCGCCACCCCGACCTGGCAAATGCCGATGCCGATACCCGCACGGATGGCCGCCAGCTGGGCCACGTCACTATCGGCGCGGAAGGCGAAATGCTCCCGACCGAAATACCGCCCTTGCGCGCGAAGGGCACGGATCGCAGCTGTTTCGGTATCGAAACCGATCAGGCTATGGCTGGCCAGATCATCCCAGGTGGCGGGGGCGCCATAAGCGTCCAGATAGCGGCGGTGGGCATGGAGGCCCAGCGCGATGACGCCCAAATGCCGGGCGACCAGCGCCCCTTGCGTGGGCCGCACCATGCGGACGGCGATGTCGGCGTCGCGGCGCAGCAGGTCCTCCGTCTCGTTCGACAGGGACAGTTCCACCGCGACCTTGGGATGGTCCCGGCGGAAAGCCGCCAGGATGGGGGGCAGCACCTCCACCCCCACCACCTCGCTGGCGGTCACGCGCACACTGCCCTGCACCTCTCCGGCCGGGCCGGAGGCCACGCGCAGCAGGGCGGCGGCGGCCGACTCCATCACCTCCGTATGGGGGCGCAGTTCCAGCGCCGTCTCCGTGGCGGTCAGGCCTTGCGGGGAGCGGGTGAAGAGCGCGGCGCCCAGCGCCCGCTCCAGTTCCTCCACATGGCGGCCGATGGTGGGCTGGGTCAGTCCCAACACACGCCCCGCCGCCGACAGGCTGCCCTCCCGCAGCACCGCCAGGAAGGAGCGGTACAGTTCCCAGCCGGGTTCGATTCTAGTCATAAATTTATGTATATCAAACCAACGTTATTGCGCAATTCCGTTTAGTCCCTGGCGCGCTCACTGTCCGGTCAACGCAACGGTGAGATGACGGAGAGAGAGAATGAACGCGAACGGCAAGACAGTCCTGGTGATCGGCGCCAAGGGTGGGGTGGGCGGCACGGCGGCGGCGGCCCTGCTGCGGGCCGGCTGGACGGTGAAGGCCCTGGCGCGCGGCCAGGGCACGCGGCCGGATCTGGCCGGCACCCAGTGGATCCAGGGGGACGCCATGAACAGGGCCGACGTGGTCCAGGCGGCGGTCGGGGTGGATGTCATCGTCCATGCCGTGAACCCGCCGGGCTACAGGGACTGGGACACGCTGGTGTTGCCCATGGTGGACAACACCATCGCCGCCGCCAAGGCGGCGGGCGCCCGCATCGTCCTGCCCGGCACGGTCTACAACTACGGCCCCGACGCCCTGCCCACCCTGACCGAGACCTCGCCCCAGAATCCCCTGACGGTGAAGGGCGGCATCCGCGTCGCCCTGGAACGGCGGCTGGAGGCGGCGGCGCGGGAGGGCGCGCGCGTGCTGATCCTGCGTTGCGGCGACTTCTTCGGCCCCCATGCCGGCAACAACTGGTTCGGCCAGGGGCTGGTGACGCCGGGCAAGCCCGTGACCGCCATCCCCTACCCCGGCCCCCACGGCATCGGCCACGCCTGGGCCTACCTGCCCGACGTGGGTGAAGCCCTGGTCCGCCTGCTGGCGCGGGAAGGTGATCTGGCGGCGTTCGAGTCCTTCCACTTCGGCGGCCACTGGCTGGAGCCGGGGGTGGAGATGGCGGCCAGCATCCAGCGCGTGGTCGCGGCCCGTACCGGCCGGCAACCCGTCCTCAAACCCTTCCCCTGGTGGCTGGTGACGCTGGCGTCGCCCTTTGTCACCACGCTGCGCGAAATGCGGGAGATGCGCTATCTGTGGCAGCGGCCGGTGCGCCTGGACAACACCAAGCTGACCGCCTTCCTGGGATCGGAGCCGCACACGCCGCTGGACCGGGCGGTCGCCGACACGCTGGCGCAGCTGGGCTGCCTGCCCGCTTGACGAGCCCGGACCATTGCGCTGAGCGCAGGATTAAGGTCTGGACAAACGTACCTCCTTCAAACATCAAATTTTTATTGGATACAAAATCCGTTTGAAGGAGCAGGGGCATGGGAAAGGTGGCGGTGGCGGCACTGGCGGCGATGCTGATGACATCGGCGGCGGCGACGGGATGGGCGGCGGACGAGAAGAAGGACAAGGGGGGCGAGGGCCCCCGCAAGCCGGACAAGGTGGCGGAACAGATCGAGGAGGCCACGGCCCGCGCGCCGGTCGCGGAAACCGCCAAGACCACCGCCCACAGCGTCACCATCCATGGCAAGACCATCAAGTACCAGGCGACCGCCGGCACCCTGACCATCCGCGACAATGACGGCAAGCCCACGGCCAGCGTCTTTTACGTCGCCTACACGGCCGAGGGCGCGCCGGCCACCAAGCGGCCGGTGACCTTCCTCTACAATGGTGGCCCCGGCTCGGCCAGCCTATGGCTGCACATGGGTCTTGGCCCCGTGCGGGTGCGCACCAACAGCCCGGACAACACGCCACCGGCGCCCTACAGCTACGCCCCCAATGACGACAGCATCCTGGACAAGACCGACCTGGTGTTCATCGACGCGGTGGAAACGGGCTATTCCCGCGTGCTGGGCGAGGCCAAGGGCAAGGATTTCTGGGGGGTGGACCAGGACATCGACGCCTTCGCCCGCGCCATCAACCGCTATGTCACCATCAACAACCGCTGGAACTCGCCCAAATTCCTGTTCGGTGAATCCTATGGCACCACCCGGTCGGCCGCCCTGTCCAACCGGCTGCAACAGGACGGCATGGACCTGAACGGCGTCATCCTGCTGTCCTCCATCCTGAACTATGGCATCCGCCAGCCAGGCTTCGACAACATCTTCGTCTCCTACCTGCCCAGCTACGCCGCCACCGCCTGGTACCACAACCGCATCGCCAACAAGCCAACCGACCTGGCCGCCTTCCTGCAGCAGGTCCGCGCCTTCGCGCGCGGGCCCTACACCGTGGCCTTGGCCAAGGGCCAGGACTTGCCGGCGGAGGAAGAGGACGCGGTGGCCAAGCAACTGTCCGCCTACACCGGCCTGTCGGTGACCTATCTGAAGCAGGCCAAGCTGCGCGTCAGCCTGCAGCGCTTCCGCAAGGAGCTGCTGCGCGACCAGGGCAAGACGCTGGGCCGCTTCGACAGCCGTTTCCTGGGCGTGGACACCGATTCCGCCGGCGAGGGGCCGGAATACGACCCCTCCTCCAGCGCGGTCACCAGCGCCTACATCTCCAGCCAGCGGGCCTATCTGGCCGGCGATTTGGGCTACAAGACCGACCTGGACTATCGCCGCAGCGCCGAGGGCGCCATCGGGCAGTGGGACTGGCACCACAAGATCGGCAACCACAAGATGGAAACCCCGGATGTGGCGCTGGACCTGGCGGAGGCCATGCGCCAGAACCCGCACCTGCAGCTGCTGTCGCTGAACGGCTGGTACGACATGGCGACGCCGTTCTTCGGCACGGAGTATGACATCGGCCACATGCAGCTGGACGCGCCGGAGCGGAAGAACATCACCTTCAAATACTACCCGTCGGGCCACATGGTCTATCTGAACCCCGACGCCCTGAAGCAGATGATCGCCGACCTGGACGCCTTCTACGACAAGGCGGCGCCCGCCGCCCCGTAAGAGGCGGCCAGCCGTGTTCCGGCAGGTCTTCCCCTCCATCGGCCCCTGGGCAAAGGGACCGTGGAGCCCGGAAGACCTGTTCGGCCTGATCCTTCACCCAACTGCGACAAAAAGGCGTGGCCGCGAAAAACCGGGGCAGACATCCCTAGTGTTATAATATTACATTCCCTACCATCGAGCCCGCGCACATCGGGTTCTGAACAAGGAGTAGGGAATGCGCAAAACGGTCGTGGCCGCGTTGACGGCGGTGCTGCTGACCTCCGTCGCCGTGGCCGGGTGGGCAAGCGGGGCGGAAGACAAGAAGGACAAGGGCGGCGATGACACGCCCAAGAGCGACAAGGTGGCGGAGCAGATCGAGGCGGCCACCGCCCGCGCCCCGGTGACGGAGACGGCCAAGACCACGTCCCACACCGTCACCATCAAGGGCAAGAGCATCCGCTACCAGGCCACGGCCGGCACCCTGACCATCCGCGACAACGACGGCAAGCCGACGGCCAGCGTGTTCTACGTCGCCTACACGGCCGAAGGCGCCCAGGCCGCCAAGCGGCCGGTGACCTTCCTCTACAATGGTGGCCCCGGCTCGGCCAGCCTGTGGCTGCACATGGGCTCGTTCGGGCCGGTGCGGGTGCGCACGGCCAGCCCCGACAACAACGCCCCGGCGCCCTACAACTTCGCCGCCAACGACGACAGCCTGCTGGACAAGACCGACCTGGTGTTCATCGACGCCATCGGCACCGGCTATTCCCGCCCCCTGGGCGAGGCCAAGGGCAAGGATTTCTGGGGCGTGGACCAGGACGTGGACGCCTTCGCCCGCGCCATCAGCCGCTATGTCACGATCAACAACCGCTGGAATTCGCCCAAATTCCTGTTCGGCGAATCCTACGGCACCACCCGGTCGGCGGCGCTGTCCGCCCGCCTGCAGGCCGACGGCATGGATTTGAACGGCGTCATCCTGCTGTCATCCATCCTCAACTACGGCATCCTGCAGCCGGGCTATGACGAGGGCTACATCGGCTTCCTGCCCAGCTACGCCGCCACCGCCTGGTACCACAACCGTATCGCCAATAGGCCCGCCGACCTGGCGGCCTTCGTCCAGCAGGCGCGCGTCTTCGCCCGGGGCCCCTACGCGGCGGCGCTGGCCAAGGGCCAGACGATCACGCCGGAGGAGGAGGATGCGGTGGCCAAGCAGCTGTCCGCCTTCACCGGCCTGTCGGTTGACTACCTGAAGCGCACCAAGCTGCGCATCGACCTGTTCCGCTTCCAGAAGGAGCTGCTGCGCGACAAGCGGCAGACGGTGGGCCGCTTCGACAGCCGCTTCCTGGGTGTGGACACCGACGCCGCCGGCGAGGGGCCGGAGTATGACCCGTCCGACAGCGCCATCAACAGCGCCTTCATCTCCAGCTTGCGGGCCTATGTCAGCGGCGACCTGGGCTACAAGACCGACCTGGAGTACCGCCCCGGCTCCGACGACGCCAACGAGCAGTGGGACTGGCACCACAAGGTACCGACCGTGGGCAAGCTGGAGGTGCCGGACGTGGCCCTGGACCTCAGCGGCGCCATGCGCCAGAACCCCCACCTGCAGGTGCTATCGCTCAACGGCTATTACGACATGGCGACACCGTTCTTCGCCACGGAGTACGACATCAACCACATGGAGCTGGAACCGGGGCAGCGCAAGAACATCACGTTCAAGTACTACCCGTCCGGCCACATGATCTATCTGAACCCCGACGCGCTGAAGCAGCTGATCGTCGACCTGGACGCCTTCTACGACAAGGCGGCGCCGGGCGGGGCCTGACACCAGCGGGAAGCGGCCCTGCCCCCCCAAGGCGGACAGGTACTTGCCGGGTGCGCGGGCCGCCCCCATTTTCGATCGATCCGCCGCCGGCGCCCAAACCCGCGCCGGCGGCCAACAAATTGCATGCAGACGGGGAAACTGATGAAGCGTATCGCCGTGGCCTTGGGCCTGATGCTGGCGTCCACCACCACCTTGACCGCCGTGGCGGCCCCACCCCCACCCGCCACCAGCGCGGCGGCCCCGCTCATCGAACGCGCCAAGTTCTTCGGCAACCCCAGTCGCACCCAAGGCAAGCTGAGCCCGGACGGCAAGTGGCTGTCGTGGATCGCGCCGCGCGACGGCGTGCTGAACGTCTGGGTGGCGCCCGCCAGCGACCCGACCCAGGCCAAGGCCCTGACAGCGGAGAAGGCCCGCCCCATCCGCCAGCATTTCTGGTCGCCCGACAGCAAGATGGTGCTGTTCATCAACGACAAAGGCGGTGATGAGAATTTCGTGCTGTACGGCGTCACCGTCGCCACCGGCGTCCAGCGCACCCTGACGCCGCAGGAAAAGACGCGGGTGGACATCGTTGGCACCAGCCACCGCATCAAGGACCGCATCCTGGTGGGGCTGAACAACCGCGACCCCAAGTGGTTCGACGTCTACAGCCTGGACCTGGCCAAGGGTGCCTTGACCCTGGTGTTCAAAAACGAGGGCTATGCCGGATTCACCGCGGATGAGGACCTGAAGCTGCGCCTCGCGGGCAAGTCCCGCCCCGATGGCGGAACCGACTTCTTTCGCGTCGTGGACAACAAGGTGGAGTCCCAGCCGCTGGGCGACGTCGGCCTGGACGACAGCCTGACCACCAACCCCATGGGCTACACCGCGGACGGCAAGACCCTGTACTGGATCGACAGCCGCGGCCGCGACACCGCCGCCCTGATCGCCCAGGACGCGGCCACCGGCGCCACCAAGGTGGTGGGCCAGAGCGCCAAGGCCGATGTGGGCGACGTCCTGGCCGATCCCAAGACCGGCGTGGTCCAGGCCTATTCGGTCGACTATCTGCGCACCGAATGGACAGCGCTGGACCCCAAGATCGGCGCCGAGCTGGATTTCCTGAAGGCCCAGCTGAAGGGCGACATCCACGTCACCAGCCGCACCGAGGACGACAGCGCCTGGATCGTGGTGGTGGACCCGGTGACGGCCCCGGCGGCCACCTACCGCTTCGACCGCAAGGCCCACACCCTGACCAAGCTGTTCGTCAATAGGCCGGAGCTGGAGGGGGCGGATCTCGCGGCCATGCATCCGGTGGAGATCAAGGCGCGCGACGGGCTGACCCTGGTCTCCTACCTCACCCTGCCGGCGGGCGCCGACGGCAAGGGTGATAGCCATCCCGACCAGCCCCTGCCCCTGGTGCTGTTCGTCCACGGCGGGCCCTGGGCGCGCGACAGCTACGGCTACAGCGGCTATCACCAGTGGCTGGCCAACCGCGGCTACGCCGTGCTGTCGGTCAACTATCGCGGCTCCACCGGCTTCGGGAAGAACTTCATCACCGCCGGCAACCTGCAATGGGGCCGCAAGATGCATGACGACCTGATCGACGCCGTCGACTGGGCCGTCAGCCAAGGCATCACCACCAAGGACAAGGTGGCCATCATGGGCGGGTCCTACGGCGGCTATGCCACCCTGGCCGGCGTCACCTTCACCCCCGACACCTTCGCCTGCGGTGTGGACATCGTCGGCCCCAGCAACCTGGAAACCCTGCTGAAGACCATCCCGCCCTATTGGGAGGCCGGCAAGCAGCAGTTCTACAAGCGCATGGGCGACCCCACCACGGAGGATGGGCGCACGCTGCTGCGCAACGCCTCCCCCCTATACAAGGCGGCGGCCATCAAGAAGCCGCTGCTGATCGGCCAAGGCGCCAACGACCCCCGCGTCAACCAGGCGGAGTCGGACCAGATCGTGACGGCGATGAAGGGGAAGAACATCCCCGTCACCTACATCCTGTTCCCGGACGAGGGCCACGGCTTCGCCCGGCCGGAGAACAGCATCGCCTTCAACGCCGCCGCCGAACAGTTCCTGGGCGCCTGCCTGGGCGGCCGGGCGGAACCGTTCGGCACCGCTTTCAAGGGTTCCAGCATCACGGTACCCGACGGCGCCAAGTTCACGCCGGGGTTAGAGGCGGCGCTGGCGGCGAAGTAGCCGCCGGCCATGCGGCGTTCCGCCCCCTAGCCTGGCAAGGGCCAGCACCAACAGGCTAGGGGCAAGTTCGCCACGGAGTGCGACATCGACCTGGCCGCCTCTACGACAAGGCGGCCGCCGACGGTGCCTAAAAGTTGAGAAGTGGTCCGGTTCACCCGAGCCAAACTGGTCCTTGCCGGTGGAACCGGACCGTCCCCATTTTCGCTCCATCCTGCCGCCGGAGGTCCCGACCAGGGCCGACGGCGGCCAATAACGGACATGAGAACAGGGGAATAGATGAAGCGCACCGCCGCCGTGGCCTTGGGCCTGCTGCTGACGTCCACCACGCTTACCGCCGTGGCGGCCCCGCCCCCGCCGGCCACCAGCCCCGCCGCCCCGCTCATCGAACGCGCCAAGTTCTTCGGCAACCCCAGCCGCACCCAGGCCAAACTGAGCCCCGACGGCAAGTGGCTGTCGTGGATCGCGCCGCGCGACGGCGTGATGAACGTCTGGGTGGCGCCCACCGCCGACCCGACCCAGGCCAAGGCACTAACGGCGGAGAAGAACCGCCCCATCCCCGAGCATTTCTGGTCGCCCGACAGCAAGATGGTGCTGTTCATCAACGACAAGGGCGGCGACGAGAACTTCGTGCTGTACGGCGTCACCGTCGCCACCGGCGCCCAGCGCACCCTGACGCCGCAGGAAAAGACGCGGGTGCAGATCGTCGGCACCAGCCACCGCATCAAGGACCGCATCCTGGTCGGGTTGAACAACCGCGACCCGAAGTGGTTCGACATCTACAGCCTGGATTTGGCCAAGGGCGCCTTGACCCTGGTGTTCAAGAACGAGAGTTATGACGGCTTCACGGCGGATGAGGGCCTGAAGCTGCGCCTCGCGGGCAAACCCGGCCCCGATGGCGGAACCGACTTCTTCCGCGTCGTGGACAACAAGGTGGAGTCCCAGCCGCTGAGTGGCGTCAGCCTGGACGACAGCATGACCACCTATCCCATGGGCTACACCACGGACGGCAAAACCCTGTACTGGGTCGACAGCCGCGGCCACGACACCGCCGCCCTGATCGCCCAGGACGCGGCCACCGGCGCCACCAAGGTGGTGGGCCAGAGCGCCAAGGCCGATGTGGGCGACGTCCTGGCCGATCCCAAGACCGGCGTGGTCCAGGCCTATTCGGTCGACTATCTACGCACGGAATGGACGGCGCTGGACCCCAAGATCGGGGCCGAGCTGGATTTCCTGAAGGCGCAACTGAAGGGTGATATCCACGTCACCAGCCGCACCGAGGACGACGGCGCCTGGATCGTGGTGGTGGACCCGGTGACGGCCCCGGCGGCCACCTACCGCTTCGACCGCAAAGCCCACACCCTGACCAGGCTGTTCGTCAACCGGCCGGAGTTGGAGGGGGTGAAGCTGGCGGCCATGCATCCGGTTGAGATCAAGGCACGCGACGGGTTGAGCCTCATTTCCTACCTCACCCTGCCGGCGGGCGCCGATGGCAAGGGCGACGGCCACCCCGACCAGCCCCTGCCCCTGGTGCTGTTCGTCCATGGCGGCCCCTGGTCGCGCGACAGCTATGGCTACCATAGCCATCACCAGTGGCTGGCCAACCGCGGCTACGCCGTGCTGTCGGTCAACTATCGCGGCTCCACCGGCTTCGGGAAGAACTTCATCACCGCCGGCAACCTGCAATGGGGCCGCAAGATGCATGACGACCTGATCGACGCCGTCGACTGGGCCGTCAGCCAAGGCATCACCACCAAGGACAAGGTGGCCATCATGGGTGGCTCCTACGGCGGCTATGCCACCCTGGCCGGCGTCGCCTTCACCCCCGACACCTTCGCCTGCGGTGTGGACATCGTCGGCCCCAGCAACCTGGAAACCCTGCTGAAAACCTTCCCGGCCTATTGGGAACCCGCCAAGCAGCAGTTCTACAAGCGCATGGGCGACCCCACCACCGAGGATGGGCGCCAACTCCTCCACAACGCCTCTCCCCTGTTCAAAGCGGCGGCCATCACAAAGCCACTGATGATCGCCCAGGGCGGCAACGATCCCCGCGTCAACAAGGCGGAATCGGACCAGATCGTGACGGCGATGAAGGAGAAGAACATCCCCGTCACTTACCTGCTGTTCCCCGACGAGGGCCACGGCTTTGCCCGGCCAGAGAACAGCATCGCCTTCAACGCCGCCGCCGAGCAGTTCCTGGGCGCCTGCCTGGGGGGCCGGGCGGAACCGTTCGGCGCCGCCTTCAAGGGTTCCAGCATCACGGTGCCCGACGGCGCCAAGTTCACGCCGGGGTTGGAAGCGGCGCTGGCGGCGAAGTAGGGCGCAATGGGTTGGGCGCCAGTCTGGCGCCAGGGTTTCCGCCGCCGGTGCACGGCACCGGCGGCGGCCGGCTTTTCCATGGCATGGCCGGCATCATTGAGAATGCCCTGATGCTGGCGGGCACCTCGAAGAGCGGAGGGTGCCGGGGATCGCCTCCCACACCAACGCGGATGCCGCATACCTGCACTGAAGCGCATGACAAACGTGCCGCAAGATATTGTTAAGAATGATATTGCGAGACGTTCTCATTCTTAGTATCAGGGGGCTATTCCTTCCCTGACGCAATGGAACGACAATGAGAAAGCGCGCCGTATCGGTGCTCGCCCTGCTGGCGGCAATGCAGGCTCCCCTGCGGGTACAGGCCGCAGAGGCGGTGGACGCGGTGGATGCGACCGGCTCCACCGACGCCGCGCAGGAAAAGGCGTTGGACGATATCGTCATCACCGGCGCACACACATCGTCGTTCCGGGCGGAGGTGGTGCAGGTCGGCGCCTTCCGCAACCAGTCGCTGCTGGACACGCCGCTGACCATCGCCATCGTGCCGCGCGCCCTGCTGGACGCGCAGGGCGCGCAAGGGCTGGAGGATGCGCTGCGCAACACGCCCGGCGTGACGCAGCAGTCGACCAGCCCGCTGACCAGCAACAACTTCGTCTCACGCGGCGTGCTGATGAACGCGCGCACCAACTATCGCCTGAACGGGTCGCTGCCCATCATCAACCTGGGGCCCATCCCCATTGAGAACAAGCAGCGCGTGGAATTGCTGAAGGGCGTGTCGGCGCTGTACTACGGCATCAGCACGCCGTCGGGCATCGTCAACGTGGTGACCAAGCGGGCCGGTTCCGACCCCGTCACCAGCTTCACCATGAACGGCGACGGCAACGGCAGCTTCGGCAGCGGCTTCGACATCGGGCGAGAGTTCGGCGACCACAATGAGTACGGCGCCCGCGTCAACGGCTACGCCTCGCGCATCGGCACGCCGGTGAACGATGTCGACGGCCGCCGCTGGCTGATGAGCGGCGCCTTCGACTGGCGCGCCACCGAACGCCTGACCTTCAAGCTGGACACGGAATACTACCGCCGGGAGATGGATGAGCCGGGCGGCGTCACCCTGCCCAGCGCCGTGGGCGCCAAGAACGGCGTGGGCGGCACCATCACCCTGCCTGCCGTGCCTGATCCCACCAAGCGCTACGCGCCGCTGAATTCGCCCTACAACACCTGGGCGACCAACGTGGTGGGCCGCGCCGACTACGCCATCACCGATGACTGGTCGGCGCGCGCCGAATTCGGCGTCGCCTCCACCCGGCGGCAGCGGACCATCGCCAACCTGGGCTCGGTGAACCTGACGACCGGCGCCGGCACCATCTCCGGCACCTACACGCCGGACCAGGAATACCGCAACCAGAACCTGCGCCTGGAAGTGTCGGGCAAGGTCGAGACCGGCCCCATCAACCATGAACTGCTGGTGGGCTTCAGCCGCAATCGGCAGACGCAGGAGGACCAGCACCAGCAGTCCTACACCGCGGTCAAGCAGAACCTGTACGACCCGGTGGATATCCCCTACGACAGCCTGAGGTTCACCACCACCAAGCTGAACGCCGGCAGCGTCAATATCGACACCGGCGGCTACATCATGGACATGGCCCATCTGGGCGAGAACTGGCTGCTGATCGCCGGCGCCCGCTATGTCGACTATGACACGGCATCGGCGGCCAAGAACTTCGCCGTGACCACCGTCACCCCCACCGCCGGCCTGGTCTACAAGCTGACACCCAAGTCCAGCCTGTACACGACCTACATCGAAGGGCTGGAAAGCGCCGGCACCGCGCCCGACGGCACCACCAACGCCGGCAGCATCCTGGACCCCGTGGTCAGCAAGCAGTTCGAGGTGGGCGGCCGGATGGAGGTGGCGGGCGCCATGGTGTCGCTGGCCTATTTCCACATCAACCGTGGCCTGGCCTACACCGACAGCAGCAACACCTATGTCGTGAACGGCCGCGCCGTGCACCAGGGCGTCGAAGCCTCCGTCCAGGGTGACATCCTGCCCGACGTGTCGGTCATGCTGGGCGGTCAGTACCTGGACGCGGTGCAGGAGAATACGGGCATCGCCGCGCAAGACGGCAAACGGGTGGAGAACACGCCGCGCTGGTCGGGCTCCGTCTTCGCGGAATACCACCCCGATTTCCTGGGCGGCGTGGCGCTGAACGCCGGAATCTACTACACCGGCGATCGCGCGGCGGAGGCGCAGAACCGCGCCTACCTCCCCGCCTATACCACGCTGAGCCTGGGCGCCAGCTACAAGACCAATGTGCAGCAGAACGCCCTGACCCTGCGCGTCAATGCCGACAACGTGACCAACGAACGCTACTGGGCCACCGGCGGCAGCACGCTGTACGCCGGCATGCCGGCCACCGTGCGCTTCTCGGCGACGCTGGATTTGTAAAGTTCCTCAGGCGCCGGCAGGCCCATCCGGGCCTTCGGTGCTCACTCCGGCCGCCCCGGTCGGGGCCTACCGCTGGCGGGAGACGAATTCTCCCGCCAGCGCCCTGGGGGGCGCCTTGCGAAAGCTGGTGGAGCGGCCTTGCCAAAGATTGCCGCCAGCGTTTCGGCGTCACCTCTTTGATGCCGGCGCATGACCGTCCTTGAAATTTCATGAGCGTGTTCGCTTGACACGCCGCCCGGATGCCGCTTTTATCCTCGGCACCATGACCGACATCGCGACCAGCCTCCTGCTTCTTATGAACCCGGCCTCCTGAGAGGACCGGGCAGTTCGTCATAAGTTTGCGCAAGGTTCGCGAGTTTTCCCAAATGTCGTGTCGTTCCGCCCCCATCGTACGCACCCACTGGGGCCTCCCTGTTGAAGCTGAGATCGCCGCCGCCAGCGCCCCTGCGCTGAGCCTTGTCGCGCGCCTGCTCCTTATCGGCGGTCGCCGGGCCTGACGGCCATCCGGCGGCTGTAGCCTTGGCCGTATTCCTCCCCCCCCCCGACCGAATACATTCAACAGAGACGCCCCACCATGCTGCGCGATCCGTCCACCAAGTACCGCCCCTTCCCCCACGCCGACCTGCCCGACCGCACTTGGCCGTCGCGCACCATCACCAAGCCGCCGCGCTGGCTGTCGACCGACCTGCGCGACGGCAACCAGGCGCTGATCGACCCCATGGACGCCGAGAAGAAGCAGCGCTTCTTCGACATGCTGGTGAAGATCGGCTTCAAGGAGATCGAGGTCGGCTTCCCCTCCGCCTCGCAGACGGAATTCGACTTCGTCCGCAGCCTGGTGGAGGGCGGCAAGGTCCCCGACGACGTCACCATCCAGGTGCTGACCCAGGCGCGTCGCGACCTGATCGAGCGCACGTTTGAGTCCCTGCGCGGCGCCCCGCGCGCCATTGTCCACATGTACAACGCCATCTCCCCCGCCTGGCGCCGCATCGTCTTCGGCATGGACCGGGCCGGCATCAAGGACATCGCCGTCAAGGGTGTGACCATCCTGCGCGAGCAGGCGGAGAAGTATCCGGAGACCGACTGGATCTTCGAATACTCGCCCGAGACCTTCAGCACGGCGGAGCCTGATTTCGCCCTGGAAGTCTGCGAGGCGGTGCTGGACGTGCTGGAACCGACGCCGGACCGCCCGGTGATCCTGAACCTGCCGGCCACCGTGGAGGCCGCCGGCCCCCACATCTACGCCGACCAGATCGAGCGCTTCTGCCGCCAGATCAGCCGGCGCGACAGCGTCGTCGTCAGCGTCCATCCCCATAACGACCGGGGCACCGGCGTGGCCGCCGCCGAGCTGGCGGTGCAGGCCGGCGCCGACCGTGTCGAGGGCTGCCTGTTCGGCAATGGCGAGCGGACGGGCAATGTCGATCTGGTGACCCTGGGCCTGAACCTGTACACCCAGGGCGTGGACCCGGGCCTGGACTTCTCCGACATCCAGTCCGTCGTCCAGACGGTGCAGTACTGCAACCAGATCCCCGTCCACCCCCGCCACCCCTATGCCGGTGAGCTGGTGTTCACCGCCTTCTCCGGCTCCCACCAGGACGCCATCAAGAAGGGCTTCGCCGCCCAGGCCGCGCGCAACGACCAGATCTGGGACGTGCCCTACCTGCCCATCGACCCCACCGACCTGGGCTGCGGTTATGAGGCGGTCATCCGCGTCAACAGCCAGTCCGGCAAGGGCGGCATCGCCTGGGTCATGGAACAGGACAAGGGGTTGAGGCTGCCCCGCGCCCTGCAGATCGACTTCAGCCGCGTGGTCCAGGGCTATGCCGACGAGACCAGCCGCGAGATGACCGCCGCCGACATCTGGGGCATCTTCCAGGACACCTACTGCCTGACCGGCCTGCAACGCTTTGAGCTGATCGACTATCAGGAGACCGGTGCCGCCGGCAGCCGCGAGCGCATGTTCGTCGGCCGCATCAGCGTGGGCCGGGAGGAACGCAGCGTCAGCGGCCGGGGCAACGGCCTGCTGTCCAGCGTGCTGGCCGCCCTGAAAGCCGATTGCGGCATGGACCTGGACATCGTCGATTACCAGGAACACGCCATCGGCCACGGCGGCGACGCCCGCGCCGCCGCCTATGTCGAGTGCCGAACTGGCGACGGCCGCAAGGTCTTCGGCGTCGGCATCGACACCGACGTGGCCACCGCCTCCGTCCGCGCCGTGCTCAGCGCCGCCAACGGCGCGGGGTGATCACAGGATGGGGCGATTCCTTTAGGGGGCCGCCCCTGCCTCACACTGCTGGCGGTGGCCCATCGAGATAGCGGTCGATGTCCATCGCCAAGGTGCCGATCAACGCGGCATCGATCTTCGCCGGATCCTGTGTCACCAGCAGATAGGTCGGCATTTTACCTTGGCTGATCAGGAACCGGCCGCCATCATCCCCGGTGAACAACAGCCCCTTGGCCACGAGGCAGGTGTGATCAGCCCCCGGCGGTACCGCACCGAAACCTCTGTTCGGATTGTCCCACCATCCGGCGGGCATCCTGTCCGCCGAGATGGTGCATTCCCGCAGCCACAGCACATCCACGTGCCACCGCGCGAAAGGCCAGGGGCGGCTCGGTCCCGGTTCAAGTTCTGCGGAAAGCCCGCCGAAATCGGGCGCAGAGATGCCCAGAACTTTCAACTCTTCCAGTATCGGCGCTACTTGATGCCAGAATGCCTCGGCTTCGGCGCGGAACCGCTCCGCCGTCCGCAACGCTAGGGTAGCGACATCGAACTGGAAAACGATACCGAGTTCCACGCTGGTCACGAGCAGCGGGGGCAGTTCCCCCCGCAACAGCCAAACCAGGTTCGGCCCCGACCTGTCTTCCTTGTCGAGACTGAAGCCGGTTAGGGTGGACGAAAGCGACCGGAGGTCCTCTGGCGTGGCTTCGATGGTTACAGGCGAGGCGTGTGTCATTTTGCAATTCTACCACAAGATGCCGCCGCAGCCTCCCTTTAGCCGGTGCCGCCAACGGGCCGGATGTCACCGGGCATCCGCGTAAGTCGTGACCAGCCGGTAGAGGACGGTGCGCGCGTTGTAGAGGGTGCGGACGCGCGCCCTTTCGACCTGACCCGGAAGGACACAGCCCCAACCCGCCGCTGCGCCTGCCCCTGGGCAGCGACACGGTGGCGACCATCGAACAAAAGAACGCCGACGTGGCGGCCGAGCTGGCGCAGTGGCGACACGTCGCCCTGTCCACCAACCACGACGCGGCATGACGAATGGCGAAAGCTGCCCCGCCCCTACCGCGTCTGGTCCCACGCCAGCAACTGCTGGCACTGGCCCGGCGGCTGCCAGTCCTGGATCAGCGTGGTGGGCGGTTGGGCGGCATCGTGCAGGATGAGGGCGAAACCCAGGCGCGGCTCCCTGCCGATGGCCATAAGCAACATGGGTGGACCGCCCTCGATCACCGGCCCCTGCCCCTGGCGCACACCGGCGGGCGTCTCCAGACAGGTGTCGCCGCTGAAGGCATAGAAGGCCTCCGGCCCTGAATGCACATGCAAGGGCGCCTTCATGCCGGGGGTGAAGACGGAGCGCAGATATTCGGCGGCATAGGACGGGGCGGCCGTCGTTGGCAGGGGGCCAATGTCGGCGATATGGTGCCCACCGTCCGGCCGCCACCCCTGCCTTTCGATGGTGAACAGCCAGACCTTGCCGAAGGCGGTGACGACGCTGCCCGTCCGGGTGGCCGCCGCCTCCGCCGCGGCCTTGGACGGGAAGGTGTCGAGATGCCAGTAGACATCCCCAGCCGGCAGGGTCGCGATGTTCTGGTGGACCATTAGGCAGGCGGGACCCGCCGTTTCCTCCACCCCACAGGGGCGGGAGGTGGCCTGGCCGAAGGCCGGTCCCGCCAGCAAGGCGGCGGCACAGGCGATCCCGGTGACGTAGGCGTTGATCATCCACGTGTTCCCTTCCAGCTGACAGGCGGCAGATTGGCCGCCGCCCGCAGCCAGCGCAACGTCACGGGATGACTACAACCTTAGGGGCCGGCTTATGGGCGCCGCCTCACGCCGCGCCCCGGGCAGCCTTGGCCGCGGTGAAGCGGTTGACCGGCACATCCAGCCCCAGATTGTCGCGGAAGGTCTCGCCTTCATACTCCCGCCGCAGCAGGCCGCGCTCCTGCAGGATAGGCACCACCGTCTCCACGAACACGTCCAGCTGGCGCGGCAGGGCTTCGAACAGCACGAAGCCATCAGCGGCCTTGGCGTCCAGCCAATGCTGGAACTTGTCGGCGATCTGTTCCGGCGTGCCGACGAAGTTGCCGCGCGGCGTGGCGAAACGCTGGGCCACCTGGCGCAGGGTCAGGTTCTCCGCCTTGGCGGCAGCCACGATCTTCAGGACGGCGCTCTGCGTGCTGTTGTAGGCGTCGGCCCCCACCTCGGGGAACGGCGCGTCCAGGTCGTATTGGCTGAAGTCATGGTCGTTGAACGGCCGGCCCAGCATGGACAGGGCGTTCTCGATGGACACCAGATTGGCCAGTTCCTGGTACTTGGCCTCCGCCTCGGCTTCTGTCGCCCCCACCACCGGCGCCGCGCCAGGCAGGATGAAGACCTTGTCGGGATCGCGGCCGAAGCCGGCGACCCGCGCCTTCACGTCGCGGTAATAGGCCTGGGCCTCCGCCAAATCGTCCTGGCCGACGAAGATGGCGTCGGCATTCTTGGCGGCGAAGTTCTTGCCGTCCTCCGACGCGCCGGCCTGGAAGATCACCGGCTGGCCCTGGGGGGAGCGGGCGATGTTCAGCGGCCCCTTCACCTGGAAGAACTCCCCCTTATGGTCCAGGGTGTTCAGCTTGGTGGGGTCGAAGAAGACGCCGCTGTCCTTGTCATGGACCAGCGCGTCATCCTCCCAGCTGTCCCATAGGCCCTTCACCACGTCCAGATACTCGTCCGCCAGGCGATAGCGCCGGTCATGGGACAGATGTTCGGCCTTGCTGAAGTTGGCCGCACTGCCTTCCAGCCAGCTGGTCACCACGTTCCAGCCGGCGCGGCCGCCACTGATATGGTCCAGCGACGCGAACTGGCGGGCGACGTTGTAGGGCTCGCTGTAGCTGACGGTCAGGGTGCCCACCAGGCCGATATGGCTGGTCGCGCCCGCCAGCGCCGACAGGATGGTCAGCGGCTCGAACCGGTTCAGATAGTGGGGGCTGGACTTCTCGGTGATGTAGACGCTGTCGGCCACGAACAGGAAATCGAACTTGCCCGTCTCCGCCAGCTGGGCCTGGCGCTTGTAAAAGGCGAAGTTGGTGCTGGCGTTCGGCACGGCGTCCGGGTGGCGCCAATCGCCCCAGGTACGGCCCACGCCGTGAAGGATGAAACCCAGCTTCAGTTGCTTGCTCGCGCTCATGACCGCCTCCGTTGGAACAGGCGGCCAGCATTCCTTGCCGACGCCGGCGGCTCAAACGAGTCTTCTCAATGAGACTGTTGAGCCCCGGCGCCAACGATGAACCGTCAGAACTTCTCCACCCAGGGACGCAGTTCCACTTCCCAGGTCCAGGCGCTGCGGTGCTGGGTGTGGACGTGCCAATACTCCCGCGCGATGGCGTCGGGGTCCAGCCAACGGTCCTCCGGCCCCTCTTCCCCGGGTTTGGCCCAGCTGCTGGCGACACCGCCGTCGATGATGAAATGGGCGACATGGATGTTCTGCGGCGCCAGTTCGCGGGCCAGGCTTTGCGCCATGCCGCGCAGCGCGAACTTGCCCATGGCGAAGGGGGTGGACCCCGCCAGGCCCTTCACGCTGGCGGTGGCGCCGGTCAACAGAATGCTGCCCCGGCCCAGCGCCCGCATCCGCACGGCGGCGGCCTGCGCCACCAGGAAGCCGGCGAAGGCGGAGATGCGGAGGCTGTCCAGCACCTGGGCCGGATCCAGATCCTGCACCGGCCCCCGGGTGCGGGCGCTGGCGTTGAACACCACCAGGTCCGGCGTGCCCAAATCGGCGTCCACATCCGTGAACAGCCGCGCCACGGCCCCCGGATCGCCCGCATCGGCGGCATAGGCCGTGGCCCCTGTCTCCGCCACCAGATCCGCCAGCTTATCGATGTTCCGCGCCGCCAGCGCCACACGATAGCCCTCGCGGGTCAGCAGGCGGGCCAGCGACGCGCTGATGCCCTTGCCGGCGCCGACGATCAGGGCGGTGGGACTGTGGGTCATGGCATCCTCCTCAAGCGTATTGCGCTTCGCCATTGCCGAAGGACCAGTTCTCCTTGGCCACCTCGACCAGGCTGATGAACACGTCCTCACGCCGCAAGCCCAGACGGGCGTGCAGGCCGTCGGCGACCGCCTTGTAAAAGGCCTTCTTCACCTCCAGCGTCCGGCCCTGGTTCAGGGTCACCTGGATAATGACGCAGTCGCGGGTGCGATGAACGCCCAGATAGGTCGCATCGGCCGCGAAGTCGCTGTCGGCATGTTCGGTGATGATCTGGAAACGGTCGTCCTTGGGCACGTTCAGCGTGTTGATCATGGCATCGTAGAGGACGTCGCCGATGGTGTGGCGATACTCGGCGGACTTGCCTTTGACGAGGTCGATGCGGGCGAGCGGCATGGGGTTTCCTCCGGTGGGTCAGCACCTTGATGGTACCGGATGACGAGCATGCCGAATTTATGGGTAATTGCCCATATGATCGTTGACAGCGGAAAGGCCCGCGCGCCTGATAGGGTGGCGCCTGTTTAGACATGGACCACTGATGCCTGACACACCCCCCATGCCCGTGCCCACGGCCGAACCCGAACCCACGCGGTGCAACTGCACCGCCCTGCGCCAAGCCGCCCGCCGCCTGACCAAGTTCTACGACGACGCGCTGGTGTCGACCGGCCTGGGCACCAACCAGTACGCCATCCTGTCGCGCCTGCATCGCCACGGCCCCAAGACCATTCAGGACCTGGCGGCCATGCTGGTCATGGACCGGTCCACCCTGGGCCACCTGTTGCGCCCCCTGGAAAAGCGCGACCTGGTGCGCCTGACCATCACGACGGAGGATCGCCGCCGCCGCGTCATCGTGCTGACGCCGGCGGGCGAGGCGATGGTCGCCCAGGCCCAGCCGCTGTGGGCCGCCGCCCAGCGGCGGTTCGAGCAGGTTTTCGGCAGCGACAACGCCCAGTCCCTGCGCGCCGTGCTGCGCCAGGTGGAGACGGCCGATCTTTCCTGATGAAGTGTCAATTAAGTAAAATCCAATTTAATTGACATGGCCGGCGGCAGAACGTCGCAGCGGCGGACAACGCGACGGGTTCTCCGCCGACAGGGGTAGAAATCAGAAGGTTGCACCCCACGTCCTACCAAATAAGGGGTATCCCTTCTGTGGAAAGCCACGTGGAGCCCCTGCGCCACCCCAAGACAGGAGCCGCTATGCCGCGTCTGGTCGACTTATCCTTGCGCATCCGTATTTCCGTGGCCTTTTCCTTGGTCCTGGTCGTGACTTTGGCTCTGGGCGGCTTCGCCCTGGAACGCCTGTCCAAAATTGAACATGCCGCCGCGGATCTGGGCGGCGACGCGATGCCCTCGATCGTCGCCAGCAATGAACTGCTGCAGGCGATGCTGGAGGCGCGCCGATATCAGCAGGGCATGCTGCTGGCCACCACCGACGAGGCGCGGGCGGAACAGGAGAGGATGGTGAACCAGCAGTTGGCCCGCGTGACCAAGGGCCGGCATGAGTATGAGCCGCTGGTGACCGTCGAACGTGCGCAGATCGAGCGGTTCGACAGGCTATGGCCGCAATTCCTCGCCTCCTCCAACCAGCTTGCCGACGTGTTGCGCAAGGGCGACCGCGCCCAGGCGCTGACGCTGTACGCCAGCGACAATCGGGAGCAGACGCGCCAAATCGTGGCGACATTGACCGAAGCCGCCGATCTGAATTACCGCGCCGGCCAGCAGGCCTACGCCACGCTGACACGCACCACCGACATTTCGCGCCTGGGCACGCTGCTGGCCCTCGCGGCAGCGCTGGCCGCCGCGATTGCCGCCGGCCTCGTCACCGTGCTGACCATCGGCCGGCCCACCCGCCAGCTGACGGGGGTGATGACCCGCCTCAGCCAGCGGCAGCTGGATACGGCCATTCCCGGCGCCGATCGCCTGGATGAGATCGGCGCCATGGCCCGGGCGGTCCAGGTGTTCCGCGACGGCCTGGTGGAGGCCGACCGCCTGGCGGCCGTCCAGCGGGACGAGGAAGCGGCCAAGGCCCGCCGCGTGGCCGCCATCGACGCGCTGGTCAACGATTTCGACGAGCGGTCGTCCAACATCCTGCGGCAGTTCAGCGGGGCCGCGGCCGAGTTGGACACCGCCGCCCAAAGCATGTCCAGCGTGGCGGAGGAAACCAACCGCCAGTCCTCAACCGCCGCCGCCGCCGCCGATCAGACCACCGCCAACGTCCAGACCGTGGCCGCCGCAGCGGAGGAGATGGCGGCCAGCATCGCCGAGATCAACCGCCAGGTGGGCCACGCCCAGGCCATCGCCAGCCAGGCCAGCCAGGATGCGCGGGAGACCATGTCCACCGTCACCGGGCTGACGGAAGCCTCCCAACGCATCGGCGAGGTGGTGACCCTGATCCAGGCCATCGCGGAGCAGACCAACCTGCTGGCGCTGAACGCCACCATCGAGGCGGCGCGGGCGGGCGAGGCCGGCAAGGGCTTCGCCGTGGTGGCGGCGGAGGTCAAAGGCCTGGCCAACCAGACGGCCAAAGCGACGGAGGACATCGCGGCGCAGATCACCGCCGTGCAGCAGGTCTCGACCCGGACCGCCGGCGCCATCCAGGCCATCGGCGGCATCATCGAGGAGGTCAACGGCATTTCCACGTCCATCGCCGCCGCCATGGAGCAGCAGGGCGCCTCGACCACAGAAATCAGCCGGAATGTCGGCCAGGCCGCCACCGGCACCCAGGGCGTGGCCGACGCCTTGGGCGCGGTGACGGAGGCCGCGGCCCAGGCCGGTGCCGCCGCCACCCAGGTACTGGGTGCCGCCCACGATCTGTCGGAACAATCCGGCGTGCTGCGCGACCATGTCAGCCGCTTTCTGACCGCCATCAAGGCCGCCTGAAGCCACTCTGAAAACGCCGGCGGCGGAATGGTCCGTCGCCGGCGCCTTTCAGCACAGTCATGGCAATGGGATATTCAGCCCAGAAGCGCCATTGGGGTAATCACAAAGAGATTGGTTCATTCATCAGCAACATATTGCTGTAAACGCGTAAATTAATACTCCCTTAAGGAACACACCCAATACTTTCGAATATACCGAAACGCGGGGGATGATCCGATGTTCTCCAACATGCGAATCCTGTGGAAGATCGTCATCATTGTCGTTGCCATGGCGTTGGCGGCCAGTGGCATTGGGGCGGTCGGGATGATTGGCCTGCGGACCCTGGCGGAGAGCGCCACGGAGATCCAGGCCGCGGGCAACGCCGCCACCTTGAGCGCGCGGATGAGCCGGGAACTGTCGACCATCAACCGGCAGGAATACCGCGTCCTGGCCCTGCCCGAGGAATGGGAGGACGCCGCCCAGGCCAAGAAGGTAGCGACGGAGACACTGGTCAGCCGGCTGGATGCCTTGGAAAAGCTGGTGACCCCGGAGGAACAGCCTCAACTGGCGGCGGTGCGCGAGGCCTACGCCGACTACGCGCCGGTGATGGAAACGCTGTTCGACAAGGTACGCCAGGAGCGTGCGGGAAGCTTTGCCGGTGGACGTGCCGGCCTGGTGGACGCCATCCACGAATCACGGGCTCATGTCGCCGCGCTGCAGGACAAGATGAAGACGCTGGTGGACACCCTTGAACGGCGCTCCATCGCCGTGAAAGAGCGCGCCCAGCGGGCCGCCACCTGGGCCTCCCGCCTGATGGCCCTGTTCGCCGTGGTGGGCATCGCCGCCGGCCTGGCCGTGGGATGGCTGGTGGCGCGCCACGGCCTGCTGCGCCCCATCACCCTGGTGGTGGACAGCCTGCGCGATCTGGCCGCCGGCAATTTGGACAATGAAGTGCCGTGCGCCGACCGGGGCGATGAGATCGGCGACATCGGCCGCGCCGCCCTGATCTTCCGCAACAATGCGCGGGAGGCGGCCCGTCTGCGCAGCCTTCAGGCCAGCGAGCAGGCGGCCAAGGCCCGCCGGGCGGAAACGCTGGAGAAGCTGGTGGTCCATTTTGAAGCCAAGTCCGCCGACCTGGTGCAAATGCTGGCCAGCGCCGCGACGGAGATGGAAGCCACCGCGACCTCCATGGCCACGCTGGCGGACCAAACCAACCAGCGTTCCGGCGCTGTCGCCACCGCCTCGCACCAGGCGGCGCTGAATGTTCAGACGGTGGCGGCGGCCACGGAGGAATTGGCCCTGTCGGTGAAGGAAATCGCCCAGCAGGTCAGCCACTCCCGCGATATCGCGGACCGGGCGCAGGTGGAGGCGGAGGATACCCGCGCCACCGTGGCGCAGCTGGCCGACAGCGCCCAGCGCATCGGCAACGTCGCCCAGCTGATCGCCGGCATCGCCGCGCAAACCAATCTGCTGGCCCTGAACGCCACCATCGAGGCGGCACGGGCGGGCGATGCCGGACGCGGCTTCGTCATCGTCGCCAACGAGGTGAAGTCCTTGGCGACGCAAACCTCCAAGGCGACGGAAGAGATCGCCGGGCAAATCGCGGAGATACAATCCCTCACCGGCCGCACCGTGGGCGCCATCGGCCGCATCAACGGCACCATCGCCACCCTGTCCGAAATCGCCGTGGTCATCGCCTCGGCGGTGGAGGAGCAGACGGCCGCCACCAACGAGATCGCCCGCAACGTCAACGAAGCGGCGCACGGCGTGGGTGACGTGTCGCATACCATCACCGACGTGAACCAGGCGGCCATCACCACCGGCGACGCCGCCAGCCAGATCGTTGACGCGTCGGGCCAATTGTCACGCCGGGCGGAAACACTGAACCACGAGATCACCACCTTCATCAGCGGGGTGAAGGCGGCCTAGGGCGCGGGCGCGATCAAGACGGCGTGCGCGGTGGGAGCAAGAACTGAGCAAAGCGGCCTTGGCCGGCATCGGTGCCACGCCTATGGTGTCACCGGTTACCGCCCCTTGCTGGAGCTTCCCCGATGCAGTCCCCCTACCGCGCCGCCGACGATCGTTACGCCACCATGCCCTATCGCCGGTGCGGTCGCAGCGGTCTTGACCTGCCCGCCATCTCCCTGGGCCTGTGGCACAATTTTGGTGGCGCCGACGTGTTTGAGACCGGCCGCGCCGTCCTGCGCCGCGCCTTTGACCGGGGTGTCACCCATTTCGACCTGGCCAACAACTACGGCCCGCCCTACGGCTCGGCGGAGGAGAATTTCGGCCGGGTGCTGGCCAGCGACTTCAAGCCCTACCGGGATGAGATGATCATCTCCACCAAGGCCGGCTACGATATGTGGCCCGGCCCCTATGGCATCGGCGGGTCGCGCAAGTACCTGATCGCCAGCCTGGACCAGAGCCTGCGCCGCATAGGCCTGGATTACGTCGACATCTTCTATTCCCACCGCGTGGACCCGACCACGCCGCTGGAAGAGACCATGGGCGCCCTGGCCCAGGTGGTGCGCCAGGGCAAGGCGCTGTATGTCGGCATCTCCTCCTACTCCGCCGAGATGACGGCCAAAGCGGCGGCGCTGTTGAAGGAGATGGGCGTGCCCTGCCTGATCCATCAGCCCAGCTACTCCCTGCTGAACCGCTGGATTGAACGCGGCCTGCTGGACACGCTGAAGGATACGGGCATCGGTTGCATCGCCTTCTCGCCCCTGGCGCAAGGCCTGCTGTCGGCCAAATACCTCAACGGCGTGCCGGCCGACGCCCGCGCGGCCAAGGGTGGTTCCTTCCAGGAAGGGATGCTGACGGTCGAGGCGCTGGCGCATGTGCGGGCGCTGAACGCCATCGCCGAACGCCGGGGTCAGACGCTGGCGCAGATGGCGATATCCTGGGTGCTGCGCGATACCCGCGTCACCTCCGCCCTTGTCGGCGCCCGCACGGTCGCCCAGTTGGACGACAGCCTGGACGCGCTGGGGAACCTGGCGTTCACCGAAGCGGAGTTGGCGGAGATCGACACCCACGCGGTCGATACCGGCCTTAACATCTGGCAGCGTTCCTCCGACGCCAGCACGCCGGAATGAGCCCCGGATGAAGCGATGCCCGCGCCCTGGATGATGGGCGCGGGCATCAAGGCCGGCGGCGCGGGCGGGGGGCCGCGAGATGCCGCCTCCGGGGAGGAAAACGACGGGGTCAATGGGGGGACATCCCGTCGTCGCCCCTGAAAACTACCCCAGGCGGCGGGCGCGTTCTTGCACACCACACCGCCGTTTTGTATGAAAGTGCTGCTTCATCACGCCAACAGGCGCGCCATCTCCGCCCGGACCGCCGGCGCCATGGCGGCGGCGGCCAAGTCTTCCTCATCATTGAGGTCCTGGCGACGGAAATACTCCTCGTCCAGCCCGTCCTGCTTCTCTGGATGCCCATCGGGATAGGGCGCCAGCCCCCGCGCCCGCTTGCGCTGGAATTCCGCCCTGGACTTCACGGAATAGTGGTTGAGCCACAACCGCGCGTGGGAAACGGCGGGCGTGAAGGCGAAGTCGCGGATATCCACCGGTTGGCCCCGGTCGTCGACATAGCGCCAGCCCGCACCCAGGCGGCCCGCGTGGATCAGCATCCGGTCCAGCGCCGCCGGCCGCGCCAGGGTCTTCATGTGCACATGCCCGGAGAACGCCGTTGGCGCGCAGCGGGTGAAACGCTCGATCACCAGCCGGCCGTCCGGCGCCAGCTGCCCGCTGGAACCAAAGTACCGCCAGTTCAAGGCCACCGCACCCACCGCCGGATCCTGGCCGTAGCGGGCCGCCAGCGCCGGCAGCGACATGCCGTCCCGGCTGACGACGAATTCATCCGCATCGATGAACAGCACCCAGTCGGTCTCAGCACCGTAATAGGCCAGGAAGTGGTTATAGGCGCGCATCTGCGGGCCCACCGTCCGTTCCCCCCACCAGTTGAAGCCCCGCAAATCAGGACGGGACAACACAAGGTCGCGAGCCTCGGGAAAGGACAGCGCGACGCCGCCACCGGCCGACGGCCAGTCGATGACCGTGATGTCGATCCGGCGCGCCAACCGTTCCAGCAAAGCCCGGCTGCCGTCGGTGCTGCCATTGTCATAGACGACGAAACGGTCGACGCCCATGAGGTGGTGATAGGCCACCCATTCCAGCAAGCTGTCGGCCTCATCCTTGATGATGGCGCACAGGGTGACGCGTGGCGGCACGCCGGTCACGCCTGCCCAGCCGCCGCCACCAGGGCCTCCATGTGCCCCAAGTAGCGATGGATGGTCTGGTCGAGCGGCGTCAGGTCGCCATTGGCCGCCAGCGTCACGAAGCCGCCATCCGTCTCGTCGGCGATCACCACCTCGCGCTCCAGAAACAGGTCATAGACCCGAACGCGCAAAGGATAGGCATGCCGCCCCCGCACCGTGACAGGCGCCCAGCCAGCACCTTCCGGCGGGTGGATGGCGATGAGAACCTTGAAATTGCGGAGATCTTCCGACAGCAGGCAGAGGCGTAAGCCCCGCAGGTCTTCAGGCGCATGGTCAGGTGTGATCGTCATATAGAAGGCCGGCACGTTGCCCAGGACCGCCGGATCGAAGACACGGACCGTGTAGCCTTCTAGCCCGGCCATGCCGGCTGCGACGTGCTGGACCAGCGGCTGGACGTCCCGGATCGGAATTTCGGGTTCCGGCACCTCCACAGTGGACAGGCGAGCCTCGAGCGCGGCGGCGTCCAGGACGGCCATGGCCTCCATCTCGCCCCTCATCTTCAGCGGCAATTCCAGCGGGCGCTTGCGGATGAACAGCCGTCCCTGCTCGCGCGCGACATGGACATTCTCCGGGGTACATAGCATGTCGGCATTGCCACAGAGATGCGGCCAAGCGACGTAGGTGGGGCTTTGCCCCAAGACCCGCGCCTCTCCCCGCCCGGCCGCGGTCATCAGCAGCGACTGCAGGAAGGTCTCGTCCGGCAAGGCGGAGGCGACGAACGGCGCGGCAATGACGGGATCGGCCGCCTGGGCGCAGAGGATTTCGCATGCCGCGCGGGCCAGTACCAGCCAGTTGCCGCCATGCCATAGACACGCCATGAAACCGCCATCCATCGTCGCCGGCTGTTCGCCGAAACAGCCCACGCCCGGAAGTTCCCGGAAATCCATGGAAAACCGGTGCAGCACGTCGGCACGCCCCTCGGCGTACATCGGCTCCACCGCGATGGCGTCACAATAGGATGTCCCGACCTCCAACCCCCAGCCCGGGCTGTCCTGGGAAAACAGCGGCAGGTGCTGCTCGCTCAACCAGAAGAAATGCTCCCAGGAATGCCCGCTCTTCAGCGCGGCTTCCATGGCGCGCAAGGCCGTGGCCACCAGCGAATAGCCGCCCCAGCTGTGGAGATGGGCCGGCAGCGCCATGACATTGGGAAACGCGACCGCCAACCGGCTGATCAGATCCCGCAGAAGCGGCGGCGCCTTCTCATCGTGGTGCAAAATATAGAGGTGCCCAGGCCGGTACAGGAAACGGAACAGGTCGGATACATGGTCCCGGTCCCTGTGGCAGCTGATGAAGTAGCAGTTAGCCATAAACACTGATTATCCCGAACGGCGTATCGACTGGAGGGAAGCTCAAAATCGCCCGGCAGCAAGGTGCGAGCGGGTGCGGACCGACGCAAGGGTCTTTTGGGTCAGGGCCCGCAAATGAGGGCTCATTCGCGTACCCGTACCGTGGCCTTGGCCCGCTGTCCGGCGGCGTCGATAACGGCGATGTCGGCGAAGCCGATGCCATCGGGGACCCAGTCCACCCCCTCCCCGGCACCGGGCAGCGGCAGGCCGTTGACCAGCCAGCGCAAGGGTGGGCGGCCGCCCACCGCCTCCAGCGGCACCGGCGCTGTGACGCCATCGCGGCCTTCGGCCCGTTCCACCTCCGCCCCATCCGGCGGGAAGGCGATCTTCAACAGGGCCGGGCCGTCGACAGCACCGCCGCCGGGCGGCGCCCGGTCGAACAGGGCCAGCGCCGGCGGCAGGGCATGGCCCGGGCCGGCCTCCAGCGCGCCCGGCGGCCGGCCGGGCGGCGTGCCCCGGTCGGGCAGCAGATCCACCAGACGGAACAGCAGCGGGGCCGCGACGTCGCGGCCGGCGGCGCCGGGCCGGGGCGTGCCGTCCGGCCGCCCCACCCACACCCCGACCACATGGGTGGGGGTGAACCCGACGGCCCAGGCGTCGCGGAAACCGTAGGAGGTGCCGGTCTTGTAGGCCAGCCACCGTCCGCCGACGGCGGCGCGGCCGTCCGGCCGGGGGGTGCCGGACAGGATATCGGCCACATACCAGGCGGCCAGCGCGCTCATCAGCCGCCGGGCCGGCCGTTTGCCCCCCGGGCCGTCCCCTTCCGCCGGGGTCAGCAGCAGCGGCAGGGCCTGGCCGCCATCGCCCAGGTCGGCATACAGGTTGGTCAGGTCCGCCAGGCTGAGCCCCAACCCGCCCAGCGCCAACGGCAGCCCGGGGGCGGTATCCGGCCGGGGCAGGATGACCTGGGCCCCGACCTCCCGCAGCCGGCCGAGGAAGCGGGCGGGACCCAGCCGGTCCAGCACCTTCACCGCCGGCACGTTGAGCGATTGCTGCAAGGCCTCACGCACGGTCACCAGGCCATGGAAGCCACCGTCGAAATTGCGCGGGGCATAGTCGCCGAACACGGCCGGCGCGTCGTTGATGCGGGTTTCCGGATGCAGGGGCAGCGCCTCGAAGCCCAAGCCATAGAGGAAGGGCTTCAGCGCCGAACCGGGGGAGCGCGGGGCCGCCACCATGTCCACCTGGCCATAGGGGCCGGTGAAGCTGCCGCCGACATAGGCGCGGACCTTGCGGCTGGCGATCTCCATCACCAGCACGGCGACCTCCGCCGCCGGCTCCAGCGTGCCCTGGGTGTCGCGCGCCAGCGCCTCCACCCGGCGTTGCAGGCCGGCGTCGAGGGTGCTGGCGATGACGCTGCCCGGCGGTGCCGCCCGGCGCAAGCGGTCGGCCAAGTGCGGCGCCAGGAAGGGCAGCGGCCGGCGATCCGTCGGCACCGGCTCCGACATCGCCTCCCGCGCCGCCTGGGGGGTCAGCACCCCCGCCGTCGCCATGCGGCGCAGCAAAGCATCCCGCCCCGCCCGCGCCGCCGCCGGCGCCAAATCCGGCCGGCGCTTGGTGGGCGATTGCGGCAGCGTGACCAGCAGGGCCGCCTGCCCGGGGGTCAGCACCGCCGGCGGCCGGTCGAAATAGGCCAGCGACGCCGCCCGTGCCCCCTCCAGGTTGCCACCGAAGGGCGCCAGGGTCAGGTACATGCCCAGGATCTCCCGCTTGGAAAACCGGGCCTCCAACTGCACCGCCCGGAACATCTCGATCAGCTTGGCCCCCACCGTGCGAGGCCGGGGTTCCAGCAGGCGGGCCACCTGCATGGTCAAGGTGGAACCGCCGGAAACGACGCGGCCGTGGCGCACCGCCTGCGCCACGGCCCTGGCCAGGGCCAGCGGGTCAACGCCGGGATGGCGGTAGAAGCGATGGTCTTCATAGGCCACCAACAGCTTCAGATAGATGGGGCTGGCGTCGTCCACCCCCATGGGCAATCGCCATGAGTCATCGTCGGTGATGAAGGCGCGGAGCACCTCCCCCCGCTCATCCGTCACCAGCGTGGAGCGGGCCTGCCAGCGCCGCAGGTCCGGCGGGAACAGCCGGTCGGCCACCAGCGCCACCGCAACCAGGGCAAGCAGCCCGGCGGCCAGACGCCCACCCCACCGCAGGCGCCCCCCGCGTGCCGCCCAAACGCCCAGCCCGGGTATCACGGCACGGCGTCCACCACGGTGCGGCCGGCGGCGGTGCGGGCGATGGCCGCCGGGTCGTACATGTCCTGGGTGGACGCCGGCGGCAAGGCGAACTCGCCGGGCGTCACCGCCCGCACCACATAGGCGAAGCGGAAGTCCCGCGTCGGCCGGTCGTCCTCCTTCGCGTCGTCGCTTGCCTCCTCAATCCCGTTCGAATGGACCCAGGAAGGCTGGCCCGCGTCCAAGACGCCGACGAAACGGTCATCGCGGCCCTCGGCCACCGCCGCGTCGCTGATGTTCTGCAACCAGTCCAGCGCCCTTGGATCCCCCTTGTACCCCGGGTGCAGCACGGACTCGATTTCCCATCCCGCCGGCAGCGGATCGACCGTCACCAGGGTGCGCTTCACACGCTGGCGCAGCACCCCGGTCAACACCACCACCAGCCGGGTGTTGCGGGCGACATGGTCGGTGCCGACAGGCTTGCCGTCCATGGTGTAGACCTGCTTGGTCAAGGTGATGCCCTCGGACACCGGACCGGGGCTCTCCTTGGGCACGCCGTGCAGCTGCACCGTGCGCCAGACCGCGGCGGTGCCGCTGTTGACCACGCCGAATCCTGCGGCCAGCTGCGCCGGGTTGGGACTGTAGGTCAGGGTGCGGCCGGTGGCGGCCTTGGCATAGCCGGTGGTGGTCAGCGAGATGGGTTGGCCCTTGGCCAGGATGGCCTGCGAGGCCAGCAGCAGCCAGCTTTTCTGGTTGGTGTTGTAGTGCCAGGGCTCCTTCAGGCCGGACAGCGCCAGATGCAGCGCCGCCTCCTGCAGCGGCACGGCGTTGGCCTCGGCCGCCACCGCAAGGGTGGCGGCGGCGTCGCGCAGGGGGCTGCTGTAATAGTCATGCGAGGCTTGGCCCAGATGCTTGCGCGCGCGCTCGAACGCCGCGTCGGCCCGAACCTTGTCCCCCGCCGCCAGCAGGGCCGCCCCCAGCTGGGCGTAGGCCAGCGGGCCATCCGACAGCCGCTCCGCCGTCACATCGTGGATGTAGCGCAGATTGGCCGGGTTGGCATTGCCGCCGCGGGCCAGCAGATACTGGCCGTAAACCAGCGCCTCCCCCTGTTCGCCGGTGGCGCCCACACCCCGGTCGGTCTGTTGCGTCACCCAGTCGGCCAGCGACCGCATGGCCAGGTCCGGCACGAAGTAGCCCGCCCCCCGCGCCCGGCTGAGGAAATCGAACACGTACATCTGCAGCCAGGGGGAACCCAGGCCGTCGCCCGAGGACCACAGGCCGAACTCACCCGTCGAGCCCTGGCGCTGCAGCAGGCGGTCGATGGCGGTGTTCACCCGGTTGTCCGGATCCTTGACGTTGCCTTCCAACCCCAGCTGGCGGGCCAGGTCGCGGAAGGCGACCAGCGGCAGGGCGCGGCTGACGGTCTGCTCCGTGCAGCCATACGGGTACAAGTCCAGATCCGTCATCAGGCCGGCCACGTCGATACCGGGCAGGTTGGCGTAGGACAGGGTGATGCCGCCGGTGCCGGGCAGGAAGGCATCCAGGAGGTTGGGTGGCAGGGTGAAGGCCTCCCCCGGCGCCTGCTGGCGCTGTTCCGCCATGACGATGGGCGCCTCCGCCGGGCGGATGGTGATGGGCCAGGACCGTTCCAGCTTCAGCCCGCCCGGCCCCTCCACGGCCAAGGTCAGGCCGCCGATGCCGGCCCCGCCGCCGCGCAGCGCCACCGGCTGCACCACCCGCTGGCCGGCAGCGAGGGTGACGGTACGCCTAGGATCCGCCGCCAATTTCAGGGCGCCGTCGGTCACCAGCGTCACGCGGTAGTCACCGGCCGCCCCCTCCAGATTATGCAGCAGCAGGGTGCCACTCGCCGTGTCGTTGGGCGCCAGGAAGCGGGGCAGGATGACCTCCGCCACCACCGGGTCGCGCACCACCAGCGCGCCCTCGGCCATGCCCATGCGCTCCTTGTCCACGGCCACCGCCATCAGGCGCAGGCTGCCATTGAAGTCGGGAATGTCCAGCGTCACCTTGGCGTGGCCCTTGGCATCCAGCGCCACCAGGCCGGAGAACAAGGCGACAGTCCGGGTGGGCACCACCGGCAGGCCGACGCCGCCCGGTGAGTTGTCGCCGCCCTGGCGCAGCACGCCGGTCTGGCCGGCCTGGTTTTCCAGCAGGTTGCCGTAATCGTCGCGCATCTCCGCCGCCAGCTTGCGCTTGGCGAAGAAATGGGCCAGTGGGTCGGGGCTGCGGAAACGGGTCAATTGCAGGATGCCCTCGTCCACCGCCGCCACGGTGACATAGGCGCCAGCCCCGGCGGTGGGCGCGTCCACCTGCACATCCACCTTCTGGCGGGGACGCAAGGTCTTGGGCGCGGTGATGCTGACCGCCATCGTCTTGGCGGCGGACTCGATCGGGATCCAGGCGAGGCCCACGGCCCGCACCGGCTGGTGGCCGGCGCCCTTGTCCGCCGGCCTGATGAAGGACACCAGGGCATAGGCGCCGGCCCCCCACTCCGCCCGGACAGGGATATCCACCGTCACCGGCTCCCCCCCTACCGCCCGGGTGGTCAGGATGCGGACATCCTGGCCGGCGACGGCCACCTGCATCTGCCCGGCGAAGGGCGGTTCGATGCGCAGGTGCGCCGTCTCCCCCGCCTTGTAGGCCGCCTTGTCCAAGGCGGAGGGCACGACGTCGGGCGCGTCGGTGCTGGCGCCCGCCATGTACCAGCCGCTGTAGAAGGATGCGGAGGCGACAGCACCGTTAGCGGGGCTTTCCACCAACAGCCGATACTCGCCCCAGTCCAGCCGTTGGCTGAGGCGCGCGGGTTTGACGCCGTCCAGGTCCAGCACGCCGGTGGCCACCGTCTGGTACTGCAGGCTGGTCCTATACGACCAGCGATAGCCGCTGCGGTACCAGGTGTAATGGCGCTCGACCCGGCTGACCGTGTAGCGCAGCCCCTTCGCCACCTGCGGCGCCCCCAGACTGTCCACGGCCAAGATGTCGAAGTCGGCGCCGCCCCCCTCCCGCACCCGGTGGTTGGCGAACCGGGGACGGATGCCGAGGAAGCCGGCCCGGTAGACCACCGGCACCGTCGTCTGATCGCGCGTCACCCGGCCGCCCGGCTCGACCACGGCGGCGGTGAGGACGGCCTGAAGGGGCGCGGTGGCGGACCCGGCCGCCGGGATCGGGAACTCCACCCGCGCCATGCCCTCGCCATCGGTATGGGTGTCCACCGACGGCTCCGTGGCCGGCTGGAACCCGTCGTCGTCACGTCCGAAGGCGAAATCGGTCCATTTGGCGAAGGGCTTGGGGTCGCGTTCCAGCCGCACCTCACCGCCCACCGGCAGATCAGCGGCCACCGCCCCGTAGAGGAAACGCGCCTCAACGGGCAAGATCGCGGGCTGACCCGCCGCCAGCGCCGGGGACGTCGGCTTGCCGACAGTCACCTTCAGGCGCTCGGGCACGAAGTCTTCCACCTGGAAGCTGCCGCTGCCCACCACGGCGTCACCGCCGGCGACATACAGGTCGATCCGCCACTCGCCACGGGGTGCGGCGGCGCTGATGGGGACGTCGACGGTGCCCGCACCACTGGTCAGTTTGATGGTCAGGTGTGCCGCCTCCACCCCATCGCTGCGACGCACGACGGCGGCCACACTGTCCACCGCCGTCGTGCGGATCTGGGCGTCGCGCAGCACAAAGGCGGCGTGCACCGTCTCCCCCGGGCGATAGATGCCCCGCTCGGTATAGACATAGGCGTCCAGCGGCCCCGGATCCGGGCGGCCATCGGCGCCCCGGGCGCTGAAATCGAAGGCGGCCCGGTCCAGCGACAGCGCGGCGAAGTCGGCCGGCGCGCTGGCGAAGGGGATCAGCGACGCGCCACCGGCGAACGCCTCCACCAGGGCCGGCCGCGCCCCGCCCTTGCCGCGCAGCAGGCCGATGGGGAAGCGGGCGATGCCGTCGCCATCGGTCTTGGCCTCACCCAGCGTGCCGGAGTCATGGGCCACCAGCACGACCCGCGCGCCGGAGAGGGGGGTCGCCTTGGCCAGGGAGCGGGCGACGACCGTCAGCCCGTCCCCCCCGGTCAACGCCGTCAGCGCCATGTCGGTTTCAACCAGCCAGCGGGCGGCGGTACGGGCCTCACGCTCCCCATAGGGCGCGTTGTCCCGGTCCTTGGCCAGCTTCTCATCCTCCACCACCAGCAGGTAGGCGCCGGGCTGGCGTTCCTTCAGCACCTGGTCGAGGGGGAAGTTGGTGATGGTCCGTTTGTTCAGCGCGCCCTTGGTGTCCATGGTGCCAGTCCACACCGGCCGCACCTTCTCATCCACCAGGCTCTCCACGCTCCACCCCGTCGGGTCCTGGTTCAGGGGCAGGCTGGCCAGGGCGGTTTCCGGCGCGCGGTAGAGGCTGAGCGCCACCCGCGCGATGTTGACCGTCTCCACCCCCACCCCGGCATTGCCCACGCGCGGCAGCACATAGCCGGTGCCGGCGATGCGCACACTGCCCGGCAGATCATGCATCACCAGGTGGAAGGTCAGGTTCTTGGGCAGGGTGTTGCCATCGGCGGCCGGCAACCCCGCGCGGACGGTGACGCTGTAGGTCTTTCCCGGTTCCAGCCCGCTGAGGCACAGCTGGCGGTCATCCGCGGTGACGGCCATGTCGGCCGCCGGTTCCAGCGCCACGAAGCCGGACAGGTCGCCGTGATTCTCCGCCAGGGCGCCGTTGAACCTGACGCAGGCGCCGCTGGCGTCCATGTCGCTTTGCACCAGGGTGCTCGTGGGCGCCAGGGGGCCGGCGGCGTGCGCGGCGCCGCACAAGGGCGGGGCGGCCAGAGCCAAGGCGGCGATGGCCAGACGGGCGACGAACGCGACGCAGCGTCTCATGTGAGACCCCGGGATATGAGGGAAGGCGGCGGCGGAACGGCCGCGATGGCTGATCCTGGCGAGGGCGCCGGGATGCCGTCAAGGCGGATCCGCAATCGGGGCGTTCATTGCCGCAAGGGTTATACCGCCCGGGCGGGTTTCCTTGCCCCATCGCCGCCACGGACGGGGAATCGTGGCGAAACCTTGGGACCGCGACGGGGCCCGGGGTGGCGAGAACGCGTCAGCGCGACCGGACGCCATTCCAGGGCGGCGGCCTGAGTCGCGTTCCCACCGGCATGCCGCCCCGCGCCCACCGTGATAAATTGGTGCCGTCGGCGCGATCTCGTGGCAAATGCATGATTGTGTCCAGCCCCCTGATGCCCCACCATCCCGGCCATAATCTTTGTTAAAGTTGATAAAGGAATTGTCCGGATGTCCGCGCCTGTGCCTCCCCGCACCGCCGACCTGCACCCCTCGCTGGGCGCCAGCCTGTCGGGCACGAACCTGGAGCGGGCGGGCGACCACAACCAGCGGGTCATGCTGCAGGCCATCCGGGTCAGCGGCCCCATCACCCGGGCGGAACTGGCGACCATCACCGGTCTGACAGCGCCAGCCATCGCCAACATCACCAAGCGCCTGCTGAACGACAATCTGATCATGGAGGTGGGCCGCCTGCACGGCGCCCGCGGCCAGCCGGCGATGCGCCTGGCCATCAACCCGGACGGCTGCTTTTCCATCGGCGTGAACATCGACCGCGACCATGTCACCGTGTTGGTGCTGGACCTGCTGGGCCAGATCCGTCACCGCGCGACGTTGGAGGTGGACTTCCCCCTGCCGGACGCCGTCACCAGCTTCTTCAAGGAGCAGGTGGACGCGCTGCTGACGGCCAACGCCTTCCCACAGGATCGTATCATCGGCATCGGCGTCGCCATGCCCGATGATCTGGGCCGGGTGAACCTGCCCAACCGCCCCGCCAGCTATGAGGCCTGGAACACGGTCAACGTCGCCCGGCTGTTCTCGGCCATCCTGCCGCTCCCGGTGTTCCTGGAAAATGACGCGGCGGCGGCGGCCCTGGGCGAGCTGCAATTCGGCCACGGCCTGCACGATCCCAGCTTCTTCTACATCCTGATCAGCCGCGGCCTCGGGGGCGGCATGGTCATCGATGGTCAGTATTTCCGGGGCGCCCAGGGGCGCAGCGGCGAAATCGGCTTCCTGCCCGTGGAATCGTCCCGCACGGCGGCGACCTCCTTGCAGGAGGCGGTGTCGTTGTCGGCCCTGTTCAGCTTCCTCAAGGCCAACGGCCAACCCCTGAGCCAACCGGACCAGCTGGCCAACCTGGACGCCGAGGGGCAGGCGCTGGTCGGCCAGTGGCTGGACACGGCGGCGGAGTTGCTGACCGTTCCCATCATCGCCATCAGCTGCCTGGTGAACCCGGAGGCCGTGTTCCTGGGCGGCCGTCTGCCCACCGCCCAGCTGGACCGCCTGGCCCATCTGATCACCGAACGGCTGAAGGCCCATGCCGGCGCCGTTCCCGTCATCGCCCCCGTCTATCGCGCCGCCACCGCCATGGACGCGCCGGCCGTGGGCGCCGCCATCCTCCCCTTCAACGACCGCCTGCTGCCGTCCCGCACCGCCCTGATGAAGACCGCCGCCACCTGACGGCCTCTCCAGAAAACAGGGGCCGCCGGGATCGCGGAATTATTATTTCATTTTTCATTTTTCGCCGCAAAACGGTATTCTCGCGCCTGCGGCTGGCCAAAGCCGAGAATCCCCGCCGCGCCTGCGGGGGCGATTTGTTCCCCGGCACGGGGGAAGGCCAAGATCGGCGCCGCCCGCTGGGGTCCTTCCCCCGGCGGGCGGGGAGCCGACCGCTTCTGGTGGTGCTGACAATCACACAAGGAAAGCCTGTATGTCCTCTCCCGCTTTTTCCAGCGCCCTCGCCGATGCCGCGGCTGTGCGCGGCCAGTTGAACACTTGGCTGGTGGAGCACGCCTACCCCTTGTGGTGGGAAGCGGGGGCGGACCGGCTGCACGGCGGCTTCCATGAAAAGCTGGGCCTGGACGGCAAGCCCACCAACGACCCCCGCCGCGCGCGGGTGCAGGCCCGCCAGGTCTATGCCTATTCCGTCGCCGCCAAGTCCGGCTGGAACGGCCCGGTGCGCGAGGCGGCGGAACATGGCCTGACCTTCTTCCTCAACCACTACCGCCGCCCCGACGGCCTGTTCCGCACCAAGGTGGCGCCGGACGGCGGCTGTCTGGACGACACCGTCGTGCTATACGACCAGGCCTTCGCCCTGTTCGCCCTGGCGGCCGCGCAGGGTGCCGCACCGGAGAACCGGGTGCCGGAGGAGATGGCGGTCGCGGTGCGCCAGCGTCTGCTGGACACCCTGCACCATGCCCAGGGCGGGTTCGAGGAGAGCCATCCCCGCACCCTGCCCCTGCTGTCCAACCCGCACATGCACATGCTGGAGGCCTGCCTCGCCTGGATGGAACAGGGCGGCGACGGCGGCTGGCGCGAGTTGGCGGAGGAGATCGTGAACCTGGCGCTGACCCGCTTCATCGACGGCCAGATGGGCGGGCTGAAGGAATACTTCGATGGCGACTGGCGCCCCCAGGCCGGCACCCCCGGCCGCATCGTCGAGCCGGGCCACCAGTTCGAATGGGCATGGCTGATGCTGCGCTGGTCGGCCCTGACAGGCAGCCAAGCGGCGGCGGACGCCGCCTGGCGCATGATCGCCATTGGTGAGGGCCCGGGCGTGGACCGCCGGCGTGGCGTCGCCATGAATGCCCTGCTGGACGATATGACACCCCACGATCCGGTGGCCCGCCTGTGGCCGCAGACGGAGCGCATCAAGGCCGCCGCGCTGGCGGCATTGGCCACCCGCGACGATGCCGACCGCAGCGAGGGCTATTGGGCCATGGCGGCGGCCGGCGGGCGCGGCCTGATGACGTATTTCGATACGCCGGTTCAAGGCCTGTGGCGCGACCGCCTGAACCCCGACGGCAGCTTCGTGGAGGAGGCGGCACCGGCCAGCAGTTTCTACCACATCGTCTGCGCCATCCAGGAACTGGACCGCGCGCTGGCCACCATCGGTCATCCATAGAGTGGCCGCCCTAGGATAGTGGATTGAAGGCGGGACACCGCCGCTTTAGGTTCGGCCCCACAATGAATAAGGGGCAGTGACATGCGGCGTCTGATCGTCCTGATGGGGCTACTGACCGCCACGCCGGCGTGGTCGGCGGTGGAGCGGGTGGAGATCACGGAGCGTACGGTGCTGGCCGACGGGGCCACCTTCGGCACCGTCGGCACCTATGAGAAGATCCGCGGCACGGCCTGGGTGAGCCTGGACCCCGCCCTGCCGGCCAATGCCCGCATCACCGACCTTGGCTTGGCGCCCAAGGACGATCACGGTCGCGTCATCTTCGCCACCGACTTCCTGATGCTGCGCCCCACCAACGCGGGCCAGCGCAACGGCGCCCTGTTCTACGACGTGAACAACCGGGGCGGCATCGCGGCGCTGGGCCAAGCCAACGGCCGGGTGCCGGCACACAACGACCCCACCACCCTGGCCGACACCGGCAACGGCTTCTTTTTCAAGCGCGGCTTCACCCTGCTGTGGTCGGCCTGGACTTGGGACGTTCAAAGGGGCGGGCCGGAAGATAGGCCCTTCATCCTGAAGCCGCCCGTGGCCAAGGAGAAGGACGGCAAGCCCATCACCGGCAAGGTCGCGTACGAGTTCATCGTCGACAAGCCGGCGAAGACCGCAGGCTACGTCGGCATGAAAGGCATCCCCTATCCCTTCGCCAGCGAGGGCGCCCCCGACGCCGTGCTGACGGAACGGGACGCCCCCGAGGCGCCACGGCACCCCATCGCCCGCGCTGACTGGACCTTCGTGGAAAACCCCGATGGCGGCCTGCCGGTGGAGGTACGGCTGGAGGCCGGCTTCCAGACCGGCAAGATCTATGAGGTGGTGGTCCCCTCCCGCGATCCGTACGTGGTGGGCGTTGGCCTGGCCGGCATCCGCGACCTGCTGTCCTTCTTCAAAACCCAGCCCTTCGCCGGGCAGCCGCCGCTGGACCGCGCCCTGATCTTCGGCATCTCCCAGTCCGGTCGTGTCATCGACACCATGCTGTACAATGGCTGGAACCGGGATGAGGAGGGGCGCCCCGCTTTCGACGGCGCCTATGCCCAGGTACCGGGGGCCGGCAAGGGCTCCTTCAACCAGCGCTTTGGCCAGGCCACCCGCCATTTCAGCCCGCTGGTGGAACAGATCTATTATTCCGACGCCTTCCCCTTCACCACCGCCCCCTCGACCGAACCGGCCACGGGGCGAAGCGGATCGATGCTGGACGGGGCGCGGGCGTTGGGCCCACTGCCTAAAATGATCTTCGCCAACACCTCGGCCGAATACTGGAACCGCTCCGCCTCGCTGCTGCACATCACGCCGGACGGCGGGGCGGACGCCGCCATCGACCCCTCCGCCCGCATCTACCTGCTGGCGGGGTCGCAGCATTATGTCGGCCGGTCGCATGAGCGCCGGCCCTTCACGGCCTGCGTCAACACCACCAACCACTATCCGGTGGAACGCGCCCTGATCGTGGCGCTGGACAATTGGGTCCAGGGCAAGGGCCTGCCGCCCGACAGCGCGGTGCCCAGGCTGGCCGACGGCACCCTGGTCCCGGCGGAGGTCTACAAGGCGGCCTTCCCCAAGGTGCCCGGCCTGACGCCGCCGCTCTCGCCCCTGACGCCGCCCCGCCTGGATTTCGGGCCGCGCTACCCCCAAGGCATCGCTGACACGGTGCCGCCGGCGCGTGGCGCGCGCTACCCCGCCCGCGTACCCGCCACCGACGCCGACGGAAACGACCGCGCCGGCGTGCGCCAGGTGGAACTGGAAGTGCCGCTGGGAACCCACACCGGCTGGAACCTGCGGGCGCCGGAGACGGGCTTCGCCGGCTACCAGGGACGCTTCGACGGCTCCTTCGCGCCCTTCGCCCGGACGGAGGCGGAGCGCGCGGCCGCCCACGACCCCCGCCCATCCCTGGCGGAGCGCTACCCCACCCGCCAGGACTTCCTGGACAAGGCACGCGCGGCCTTAGGCCGCGAGGTGGCGGCGGGCTTCATCCTGGCCGATGAGGTGGACGGACTGGTGGCCGACCAGGGCGCGCTCTACGACCGCATCCTGGCCCACGACCCGGCCGACTCCGGCTGCGGCTATCTCTACGCCAACTGACCCATCACCGCCCAAGCCAAGGGGACGGGGTGATGGGAAGCCAGCGGCCTCAGGAGACCGGACGCACCAGTTCCAGCGTGTCGCCGGTGCGGCGCACATGCAGTTCCAGGGCCGGCTGGCCGACACCGCGCGGCACGGAGACCACCGTTTCCTGGTCAGGCGCCAGGGTGGAGACGAAGCGCACGGTGCTGGCCGGGTCCTGGGTACCGGCGGTGACCACCACCTGATAGCCGGCCTTGGTGGGGTGGTAGTAGAGGTTGACGTCCACGGCGTCGAACTTCGCCTTGAGGGCAGTGTCGGCGGACAGGGTTTCGCCACGGGCGATGGTGACCAGGCTCACGGCGCCGGCGACGACAGCCGAAAACAGGATGGAATGGGCGGCAATGGAGCGGGACATGGGCGGGGCCTCGGGAATGGAAGACTGAACAGCCAATGCTGCAGTTGCGAAGAATTATATGGCAGTCGCGAAAGAACCGACAACGCTGTCTGCCGCTCGGCGGCTATGCGGTCCTGGAAGGGCGGGTTTAAACGGCTGCACCGGCCGCCTATGCCCGGGGGCCCCTTGGTGATCGGACAACGGGCCTCGGCTTACGTCCTGAATGATGCGAATGCCACTCTTCAGGACAGAAACCTCGATCAGGGACCAAGGCAGGCATGAAGGGATAGATCTTCCGCATGTGCGAACATACCGGCGCCAAAAACGCTTGGGATGTCGCGGAAAAGACTTTAAACGGCGCTATCCTTCGCCGCGCGGAAGACGATCTCCGCCGCCCCCGAAGGGGACGTGCCCCATTCCACAGGTGCCTGCCATGCCAAGCCTCAAACCCCGGTGCCTATGGCTGACCGTGGCCGTCTTCGTCACCCTTCAGTCACCGGCGGCCCGGGCCTGGAGCAACCACACCCTCTGCACATGGCAGGCGACAACGCCACTGGGGCATTGGGGGGAGCGCACCGTGACGGCGGAAACGCTGGCCGATTTCCTGACCAAGGAAGCGGACCGCCTGCCGAAGATGCTGGCGGATGAGGAGCAATGGGCCCAGGCGACCGTCCCCTTCTACCCGCCGCGACCGGCCGCACTGGCCTTCCAGGCGCCGCATGACGGCGGCGGCGACGCCTCGGCGTTGAAGCGCGCCTTCCTGCAGGCGATCCGCGCCAATGCGGACATGCCGCTGGCCCTCTATCTGCAGCGCCCGCCCGGCACGGCGGTGGCGCCGGAGCGGGTCGTGCCCTGGCCCTCTCTCAGCATCCTCAAGAGCATGAGCGATCTCGACGCCAACAGCCTGGAGCGGATAGACGACGGGGCGACGGTCCGCGTCGCCGACGTGGTCGCCACCGCGTCCAACGAACCCGACTATGGCCTGGATATCGGCCTGTGGCAGGACAACGGCACCCAGTTCGGCGCCCTCTACGGCTATGGCCCGCAGCCTTTCGGCAACCCGCGCCTGGACTACGGCAGCCAAGCGCCCTTCCACATGGGTTTTTATCATGAGTCCGGCATCGTCTACCGGGCGGCACCCTATCTGCAGCACACTTATCCCGAGGCCCGTATCCACCTGTACATGACCCTGTCGCGCTTCGCCTTCGCCCAGGGGCATGCCTATTGGGGCTGGCGCTTCGCCGGCTGGGCCGTCCACTACGTCCAGGATCTGGCCCAGCCCTATCACGCCCGCGTCCTGCCCGGCGTCAACGTGACCCGGATGCTGTTGACCAGCGTGCTGGATATGGCGGGGGTGCACGGCCCCAAGACCGCGGCCCTCAACCGGGTCACCAACCGTCATACCGTGCTGGAAAACTATCAGTACCGCCACATGGCGGCCGCCTATCGGCAGGGCGCCCTGACCGATCCGCTGCTGGTGGCCCTGCGCGACACCACCGACGATCCGTCCCTGCCCCGGCTGCAGCCGGCCGCGTTACGCACCATCGTCACGGCACAGTCGGCCGATGCCGCCGACGCCCTGGATGGCCAGTTGGAACGCAGTTTCTCCGCCCACTACGTCACCGATCCGGACACCGACCTCGCTGCGGTTCCCGACCTGGATATGGACAGCATCGCCCGCCAGGCGCCGGTGGTGGAGCAGGAAAGGTTAAGCGCCCTGGTCGCCGCCCGGATGCGGCAGGTGGGCCGTGACACCCGGGCGGTCCTCCGCGCCGTGGATCCGCAGGAGACGGCGGAAGCCGCCGCTGGGGCGCCGCGGCCCTGAGCCGGGAGCCCATCAGTGTCACGGGCTGCGACGAAAAAGACATGGACGGCGACCCGAGGGACGGATATTTAGCTATGTTATAACATAACATACTCCGTCGTCTGGACCGCCATGTCCCCTCCCGCCCCTCTGATCCATTTACGCGGCCTGCACCATAGGGTGGCGGGCCGTACCGTGCTGGACCTGCCGGACTGGCGGGTGGCGGCCGGCGAACACGGCCTGCTGCTGGGCCCGAGCGGCAGCGGCAAGACCACCCTGCTGCAGATCATCGCCGGGTTGCTGTCGCCCACGGCCGGCCAGGTCATGGTGGCGGGCCAGGAAATGACCAGCCTGGACGAAGGCGTGCGTGACGTGGTGCGCGGCGCCTGCATCGGCCTGGTGTTCCAGCAACTGCATCTGGTTAACGCGCTGACCCTGGCCGACAATCTGCGCCTGGCGCAGCGGCTGGCGGATTACCCGCCGGATGACGGCCGCGTGGCGCAACTGCTGAACCGCATCGGCCTGGGCGACCGCGCCCACGCCTACCCGCGCCAGCTCTCGCAAGGGGAGCGGCAACGGCTGGCCATCGCGCGGGCCGTGGTCAACCGTCCCGCCCTGGTGCTTGCGGATGAACCCACCAGCGCGCTGGACGACGGCAACTGCACGCGTCTGCTGGACCTTATGCTGGAACAGGCGGCGGAGAACGACGCCACGCTGCTGATCGCGACCCATGACGCGCGGCTGAAGACCCGGTTGCCGGCACGCCTGGTGCTGACGGCCCCAGCCCTTGGGGCGGTGGCATGACCGGCACCCTGGGACCCGTCGGGCTCAGCCTGGCCTATCTGCGCCAAAACCGCCTGGCCACGGCGCTGAACCTGCTGCTTCTGGCTTTGGGCGTCGCCGCCATCGCCGGGCTGGCGCTGATCGACAGCCAGATGCAGGGGCGCCTGACCCGCGACGTCGCCGGCATCGACCTGGTGGTGGGCGCGAAGGGCAGCCCCCTGCAACTGATCCTGTCCAGCGTCTATCAGGCCGACGTGCCGACAGGGAACGTGCCCCTGTCCACCCTGGAGGATCTGCGCCGCAACCCCCTGGTACGCGAGGCCATTCCGGTGGCGTTGGGGGACAGCTATCAGGGCTTCCGCATCGTCGGCACGACGCCGGACTATCCTGGCCACTACCAGGCGACACCCGCCCAGGGGCGCATGTTCGGCGCGGCGATGGAGGCCACGGTGGGCGCCACCGTGGCACGGGCCGCCAATCTGCATGTGGGCGACAGCTTCGCCGGCAGCCACGGCCTGACGCCGGGCGGTGAGGTGCACGCCCACACCCCCTACACCGTCGTCGGCATCCTGGCCCCCACGGGCACGGTCGTGGACCGGCTGGTGCTGACGCCGGTGGAAAGCGTCTGGGCGGTACATGCCCATCACCACCACCACGATGACGACGGGGATGGGGACCGGGACGGTGAGCACGATGAAGAGCACCATGAGGAGGTGGCGGGCGCCCAACCCCCACGCGAAGTGACGGCCATCCTGGTACGCTATGCGTCCCCCCTTGCCGCCGCCCGGCTGCCCCGCGCCATCAACAGCGAGACGGGCGCCCAGGCCGCCAGCCCCGCCACGGAACTCGTCCGCCTCATGTCACTGCTGGGCGCGGGCCTGGACGCCTTCCGCGCCGTGGGCGTGCTGCTGGTGGTAACCTCGGCGCTGGGCACCTTCGTCGCCCTGACCAACGCCCTGCAGCAGCGCCGCTACGACCTGGCGGTGATGCGCAGCCTGGGCGCCAGCCGAGCCCGTATCGTGCTGCAGATCACGGTGGAAGCCCTGCTGGTCAGCGGCGGCGGCACCCTGGCCGGCCTGCTGCTGGCTCATGGCGGGCTCGCCCTGTTCGTGGCGCTGTCACCCAAGGCGCGCGACTTCGGCATCAACCCGCTGATGGTGGCGCCGGCGGAATTGGGCTTGCTGGGCTTAGGCGTCGTCGTGGCCGCCGTGGCGGCGGCCTTGCCCGCCATCCAGGCTTACCGCACCGATGTCGCCCGCACGTTGGCACAATCCTGAAGGCACGTTCCGTGCCACCGGATATGGCCTAATGACACCATTCGGTGCCGTAGGGTGTGGGATGGCAGCATAGGCCGGCGGAACCGCGGGGTGCATCGGGGCCCAGGCTGTCCTGGTAGGCGCGCGCGGCCTCCCGCCACTTCTCTTCCCGCATGTTGCGGACGGCGGCGGCGGCCAGCTCCGCGTCTTCCGTCGTCGTCGGTGGCGGCTGGGGTGGGGGCGACGGTTGGGGCGCGGCCCCCTGCCCCCAGGCCGACCCCCAGATGAGGCCTGTCGCCACAAGCACCGCGCCCAATCCAATCGCCCTGCCCGCCGCCATCGCGCCAAATTCCCTGGGAACGTTGAAATTATGATATGTTATATCATAACTCCCTGGCGTGCACATCTCAGGAATAGTCCAATGTCGATGCACCACTTGCCCGCTCTGCTGCTGGCCGCCGCCCTGACCATCCTGACCCCGGCTTCCGCGCTGGCGCTGCGCCTGGAGAAGACCACCGTGCCCAAGGCGCAGGATATTCCCCGGGCCACCCTGGGCTGGGACAAAATCGCCGATGTGAAGGAGATTGAGATCAAGGTGAAGAACGGCACGCGGCTGCGGGCTGTTTTCGGCCCGGCGGTACAACGCATGGCGGGACAGAGCCTGACCCTGGGCGGCTATATCATTCCGCTGGAACAAACCGAACGTTCCACCCACTTCCTGCTGAGCGCGCTGGCGCCCAGTTGTCCCTTCTGCCCGCCGCCGGGCGCGGCCGACGTGGTGGAGGTGCGCACCAAAGAGCCTGTCACCTTCACCTATGACCTGGTCGTCCTCACCGGCACCGTGCGCCTGACGCCGGATGACGAGAATTGCCTCTATTACCATTTGGACGGTGCCGGCATGGCGCCCAAAGGTTGACGGGATCACGTCACGTCCCGCTGCGGGGTGTCGCAGGCGCCGGGCCATGAGGTCCGGCTGACGTCACTGGAGTACGGGCGCCCGTACCTCACAAGGCACAGAAGAACGACCACCGGGACGCCGAAGCGATTGTCGCGGCGACGGCGCGGTCCATCGACTGATCTCCGTGCCCGGCATTGGCAGCATCAGCACGCGCGACAATCGCTCCCTGCGCGAGAGCCTGATCCGCGGCGCACGGGTCGGTGCCGCTGCTGGTCGAGGCTTGGATCCTCAAATCACTTACGGACGGGGCGGACCCTACGTTGACGGTCCGGCGATCTCCATGCGCCGGCGGAAATGGTATGGCACCGGATCCATCTGGTGGACAAACCATCGGAACACGACGCCGGGCGCACACGGATGCGACAAAATCCCGGCGTCGTCCGGCATCAGTCCCTCGAGGAGCCTTCCCGGGAGCCCATGGCTCTGCCCGGTCGTGGTGGCCGGTCGTGGTGGCCGGTCGCGTTGGACGCAAAACGGGCCACAAATAATATGGCGAGGTTCACGTGAAAAGCAGGCTTCCGCGCACACCCAACCGGCTCGACCCCATTCCGGGCAGACGCAGCCTTGATGAGCAGACACTGGCGATGATCGTATCGCTGGCATCAGAAGTGACCGTCCTGCGCGCGCGGCTGGACACCTGCGAACGCCTGCTGGTCGCGGCCCAGGTCCTGGCGCCGGGTGCCGTGGACTCCTTCTCGCCCGACGCGGCGGCCCAGGCCGAACGGGACGGCCTGCGCCAACACACGCTGAACAAAGTCTTCCGCCCCCTGCAGGAGGCGGCGATGGCCGACGTGGCCGCGGCGTCCCGCCCAATCGCCGGCAAGGAGATCCAAGCATGAGCGGCATCGCCGAGTCCCGCGCCGCCCTGGCGCACCCCATGATCGCGGTCCCCACCCATGATGAGTTGGTGGAACAGCTGTTCGTCCGCGACCTGAAGCTGTTCGTCGGCCAGACGCTGGAACCGGCGCAGCAGAAGATCGCGGCGCAGATCGTGCCCGCCATCGCCGGCAGCGGCAGCAACAGTCCGGTGGATGACCTGCGCCACCGCATGCAGTCCTTCGAAAGCTTCACGACCTGGCTCAGCCTGAAGCGTGAATCCCAGCGCCAGCTGTGGGCGGCGGTGGAGGATTGCGTGGAACGGCAGGCCGACCAGTTGGAGGCCCTGGCCGCGGTCGACGCGCCCAAGGGCACCCTGACGCTGGATCCGGACTTCGTGGCCCCCGACTACATCACGCGGGGCGACATCCACCTGATGCCCGGCGGCAACGCGCATGACGATGGTTCGGTGCTGCAGGGCGCGGTGATGGATCGGGGCGGCGCGGTCTACATGCTGGGCCGCAACGGCGGCATGCTGAACGACCTGCGCGGCCATACCGCCATGGCCCACCTGCTGACGGTCGCACCCGACATCCGCCCCATCCGCATCCTGGACATGGGCTGCGGCATCGGCACCAGCACCGTGCCGGCGGCGGTCTGCTTCCCCGAGGCGGAGGTGCACGGCATAGACGTCGGCGCCTCCATGCTGCGCTACGCCCACGCCCGGGCCGAGCATCTGGGCGCGGCCGTCCATTTCTCGCAGCAGAGCGCGGAACGGACTTCCTTCCCCGGCGCCTCCTTCGACGTCGTCTACAGCTGCGTCGTGCTGCACGAAACCTCACCGACAGCGGCCATCAACATCCTGGCGGAAAGCCGCCGCCTGCTGCGGCCGGGCGGCATCGCCATCCATCTGGAGGTACCGCTGCTGCACACCCTGGGCGACATCTGGCAGGAGCTGTCTTCGGAACTGGAGGCCCAGTTCAACAACGAACCCAACTGGCGCGGCGCCCTGACCGCCGACTATGGCCAGCTGATGCGCGCCGCCGGCTTCACCGACATCCGCACGGGCTATCAAGCGACCGCCTTCAACGGCCGCACCGCGCCCCGGAAATTCGGTGAGGCGTCGGAGGGGGTTTTCCGCTCATGGTTCGTCACCTCCGGTCGGGCATGACGGTGATGGCGCAAAAAATAAGGTCGGTGGCGGGCGCGGCGCTGCTGTTGGCGGCGGCGTGGCTGGGCACCTCCAGCCACGCGGCGGAGGCGACGCCGCCGCAACGGCTATCCCTGGCGGAGTTGCGCCAGCGGCTGGGCGCGCCGGGTGACCATTACGCCAACCTCGGCGGCGTCGAGGTGCGCTACCGCGACGAGGGTAAGGGCCCGGTGCTGCTGCTGCTGCACGGATCCAACGGCACGCTCAACGCCTGGGACGGGGTGGTCGCCCGGCTCAAGGACCGCTATCGCATCATCCGCTTCGACCAGCCGCCGGGCGGCCTGTCAGGCCCAGTCAGCGAGGACGCGGCCCAGACGGTGGGCACCCCCGAGGCTTTGGTGGCGCGGTTGCTGGACAAGGTGGGCGTGGACAAGGCCGCCGTGTTCGGCACTTCCAGCGGCGGCACGCTGGCCTATTATTTCGCGGGGACCTATCCCCAGCGGGTAACGGCCCTGATCCTGGCCAACACCCCGGCGGACTCCGTGGCGGAGGCCAAGATCCAGACCACGCCGGCGCTGGACGTCGAGATCGCGCGGGCCAAGGCCATCGGCTATCGCGACCTGCAATACTGGCAGGTCTACATGTCCTACCTGTGGGGGGAGCCCAAACGCCTGACGCGGGAAACGGTGGAATATTCCTACACCACCGGCCTGCGGGCGCCCGAGCCCAGCCCTTTAGCCCTCTACGCCCTGACCGCCAACAAGCAGCTGACCATGGACCACCTCAGCGCCGTGAAGGCGCCGGTTCTGATCCTGTGGGGCCGGCGCGACCCGGTGCTGACGCCCCCGGCGGAAGCCGCCCTGTATGACTATCTGGCCGGCGCGGAAAGCCGGTCGGTGGTCTGGCTGGACACTGCGGGCCACTTTCCCGCGCAGGAAGTGCCGGAACGCGTGGCCGACCTTGTCGATGCGTACCTCAGGCGGGACCAATAGCCCGCCCTTCGACACCGTGTGTGAGAATAAAAATAGCCTTGTGATCACAACAAATTACCGTGAAAAGCAAAAGGACAGGGCGACGTGAGATTTGGCAGGATTGGGGTGGCGGCCGGCGCGTGCGTCGGGCTGCCACTGGTATTGTTCATCGCGTGGTTCGTTCCAGCCAGGCTGGGCTGGCTGGCCACCGATCGCGAGGCGGCGACCGCGCGGTACGCGCAGGCGCCGTCCCGGTTCATCACCGTGGACAATGTGCCCATGCATGTCCGGGTGGAGGGCAAGGGGCCGCCCGTGCTGCTGTTGCACGGCACCGGGGTCAACCTGCACGAATGGGACCCGCTGGTGGACCGACTATCGGACCGCTACACCCTGATCCGGGTGGATTGGCCGCCTTACGGCCTTAGCGGCCCCAACCCCCGGGGCTACACCACCGCCGAAGCCGCCCGGTTGGTGGGCCTGGTGCTGGACCAGCTGGCGGTCGGCCCGCTGGCGGTGGTGGCGACATCCAACGGCTGCAACGTCGCCCTGCAGCTGAATGCCGATAACCCCAACCGCATCCGGGCCATGGCCTTTTCCATGCTGCCGCTGGAACGACCCAGCCAGACCCGCCAGGTCGACTGGCGCATCCGCTGGATGCTGGCCTTCCACAACGCGGTGCTGCCCCACTACCACCCGCGGTTCTTCTACACCCTGGTGCTGCAGGACACCTCCCACCCCGGCTGGTCAGCGCCCCCCTATCTGGCGGGGGTCATGTACGACATGGCCAACCTTCCCGGGGCCATCACCAACCAGCAGGCCTACCTGAAGTCCAATGTGGCGCTGTTCCGCACCACGGACGTGGGGGCCACCGCCGGCCAGGTGCGGGCACCCGTCCTGCTGCAATGGTCGGATGAGGACACGGTGATCTCGCAAGGCGCCGATGCATCGGTGCGGCGGTTCACCGGAACCCGGGTGAAGGTGATCCACTATCCCGGTATCGGCCACTGGCCGATGTGGGAAAGCCCGGACCGGTTCGCCGCCGACCTTGGCGATTTCCTGGACGCGCTTCCAGCGTCCCCGGCGGCACCCTGATGGCCCGCGAAACCCGTCGCTCGGGCACGGCACTTGAAAAGGCGAGGCGTCCCGTGGGGTTGCCCGCCGCAGTGGGAGACATGCGGTGACGACGATGCGTTCCGAAGAGTCCCTGGCCCCTGTTCCCGCCACCGCCGCCGGCCAGGCGGATTATCCCAGCCGGCGCACCGCGTGGTGGACCGTCACCGTCCTGTTCCTGGCGGCCATCGTGTCCATTATCGATCGCGGTATCATCAACATCGTCGTGGACCCGGTCCGCCATGACCTGGGCCTGGTCGATTTCCAGATCGGCCTGCTGCAGGGCCTGGCCTTCGGGCTGTTCTACGCCACGGTGGGCATCCCCCTGGGCCTGATCGCCGACCGCGTGTCCCGGCGCCTGCTGGTCACCGTCGGTGTGCTGGTGTGGAGCCTGGCCACCATCGGCGGCGGCCTGGCGGCGACCTTCGGCGAACTGTTCGCCTCCCGCCTGCTGGTGGGCCTGGGAGAAGCGGCGCTGGGCCCCGCGGCGGTATCGCTGATCGCCGACCTGTTCCCGCCCCATCGCCGGGGCAAGCCGCTCAGCCTGTTCCTCACCGGCCAGGCCGTCGCCAATGGCTTGGCCATTTCGCTGACCAGCTTCATCATGGCCGCCGCGGCCAACGGCCGCTTCGTCGGCGTTCCCCTGCTGCAGGATGCCGCCCCGTGGCGCGTGGCCTTCATCGGCTGCGGCACCCTGGGCTTGGTGGTGGTCGCCATGATGCTGATGACCCGGGAGCCGCCCCGCCGTGGCATCCAGGGGGCGGCGGACCCCATCTCGCTGGCCGACAAGCTGTCCTTCCTGAAACGCAACGGCGCCGTCTTCGCCCCGCTGTATCTGGGCTTCGCCCTGTGCTTCATGGCGGCCTATGCCGCCGCCGCCTGGTCGCCGGCCATGCTGACGCGGGCCTTCGGGCTGGGACCGGCGATGATCGGGTCCTGGCTCGGACCGTTCTCCATGGCCTTTTCTTTCCTGGGGCCGTTGGTGGGCGGGCTGATGATCGACCACTTCGCCCGCCGCTCCATCGCCATGGCCAAGTTCGGCATCCTGATGGTGGGCCCGCTGCTGGCCATCCCGTCGGCGCTGGCCGTGTTCGTGCCCGGTCCCGTCTTCGCCATGTTCCTGGTGGCCAGCAGCAGCGCCATCTTCGCCGTGCTGGGCGCCACCACCTTCGCCACCCTTCAGGCCATCGTGCCGCCCACCATGCGCGGCAGCGCCATCGCCCTGAGCGGGCTGGTCAACACCATCATCGGCGCCACGCTGGGCCCGCTGCTGGTGGCGACACTGACCGACCGCCTGTTCCGGAACCCGGCGCAGGTCGGTTACTCCATCGCCATCGTCGTCATCCCGGCCCTGCTGGGTGGGGCGGTCCTGTTCGCGCTGGCCCGACGCGGCATGGTCCGCCAGCGGCTGTCGGGGGGTGAGGCCGCGGCCATGCTGCTGGCCGCTGAAGGCCAGAGGGTGGGCCCCTATCGCTGACGGCGGGCGCCGCCGGCCTTTCCCCATCGCGGCGGCCCCGGCCGCCTTCCCTGCACGAGGTGCCTCAATGACCCAAGCCGCCACAGCCCCCACCGGAATCGTCACCCTGGCCGTCGAGACCGCGACGCCGGAAGCCCTGGCCGCGTTCGGGCGCGTCCTGGGCCGCACAGCCGACGTAAAGCCGGTGTCGGTGGACTTTTACAAGGGGCGGGTGCTGATGCGCTATCCGGTGGAGTTCGCCTGCGAGCATCCGGTGGACATCAGCCTGGCGACGGTGGACACCCGCCCGCCGGAGGTGCGCTACATGGAACGCCATTTCCAGCACACCCAGACCTTCATCCCGCTGGCCGGGAAGCCCTTCGTCGTCGTGATGGCGCCGCCGTCGGACGGCGACCTGCCCGACCTGTCGCAGGCCCGCGCCTTCCTGTTTGACGGCAATGCCGGTTTCACCCTGCACCTGGGCACCTGGCATGAGTTCCCCTTCGCCGTGGAGGATGCCACCGACGTGGTCGTCATCCTCTCCAGCCAGACAGGCTATGACCTGCACCAGCGCGACGCCGTGACGGAGGAAGCCTTCGGGCCCGACCTGGACAAGAAGGACATCCTGGCGCGCACGGGTACGCTGATCCGCTTCGCCCCGCCGACGGCACGGGCCTGACGACGCCCCCCCTTGGAGCCCTCCTTTTGGGGCTCATACAACCCGGGAACAGGAACAGGGACCGATGGAACGCAAGAACAAGGAAAGGGTCAGCCGCTCGCAAGGCAGCCAGCCGACCATATTCAAGGACGCCACCACCGACGCGCTGGCGTCGATGGTGATGGCGCTGCTGGGCGAGGTGATGGTGCTGCGCGACCGGCTGGACGCCCATGAGCGCCTGGCCGGCGGCTACGGCCCCGCCGATGTCGACGCCTTCCGCCCCGACCCGGAAGCGCGCGCTTATCGCGCCGCCTACCGTCAGCTGGCCTATGACCGCGTCCTGGGCGTGGCCCGCGACAAGCTGCTGCCGGACAGCCTGAGGGAACAGCGCGACTATGACAGCGTGCTGGACGAAGTGACGACGAACTGAACCCTTTCCTGGAAGGACACACCATGACCGAGCATTTCGGACACGCCGTCATGCCGCAGGCGACGCATGACGAACAGGCGATGGAAGACCACTTCCTGGCCATGCGCCTGTGGACCATTCAGAACATGGACCCCCTGGACAAGCGGCTGGTGAACGAGGTGATCGTTCCCGAGATCGAGGCGAAGACGGGCGCGCCGCCCAAGTCCAGCGCCCAGATGCGGGCGACACTTGAAGAACACCCGTTCCACCAGTACTGGCTGTCGCTCAGCTTCTTCTATCAAGACCAGATTTGGCGCACCCTGGGCGCCAGCGTGGACCGGCAGTACGACACCCTGGCCAACGCCGTGTCCGAACAGACGGCGGCGCCGCGCGGCTCCCTGACGCTGGATCCGGGCTTGGCCATTCCCCGCTATATCGCGGCCTTCGACCATCACCGCATGCCTGGCAGCTATCACGTCGACACGTCGGCCGCGGACTTCAGGGCGGGCGCGCTGTACGACCGTTTCGCCTCAACCTATCTGCGCAACCTGAACGGTGGCTGGAAGAACGACGGGCGTGGACAGACGCTGGTGGCGCATTTGCGGGATTTCTATCCCGACCTGAAGCCCCGCCGCATATTGGATCTCGGGTGCTCCGTCGGGCACAGCACCGTGGCCATCGCCGCCGCCTTCCCGGATGCCGAGGTACACGCCATCGACGTGGGCGCGCCCATGCTGCGCTACGGCCACGCCCGGGCGGAAGCCATGGGCCAGGCCATCCACTTCAGCCAGCAGAACGCGGAGCGCACCCGGTTCGAGGATGCCAGCTTCGACCTCATCACCTCCTCCGCCCTGCTGCACGAAACCTCGGCCGCGGCCATGCGCAACATCTTCGCGGAATGCCATCGCCTGCTGCGGCCGGGCGGGGTGATGGCCCATGTCGAGGTGCCGCCACGCCATGAACACCTGGGACTGTGGGAGCAGATGCGCTGCGATTTTGAATCGCACTATAACAACGAGCCGTTCATGGCGGCGCTAAGCCGGGTGGACTACGTAGCCACCAGCGTCGGCGCCGGTTTCAGCGCTGAGGACGTTATCGTTGGCTATCGCAAGGGCGTCGCGGAAGCCCGTGCCAGCAGGGATGACTTCTTCACTCAAGGCGACCCCCAGGGCCGCACCCTGCTGGGCAGCTGGTACGTCTGCTCCGCGATCAAGACCAGCGGATTGAACTGACGACCGGCGTTCCGGTCGCACCGATGATGACAGGAGGCCGCGGCATCGTCCCGGCCTCCTTTTTTCATGTCACCGCCCCACCCTCTTCCCTACGGGGACATGTCCGAACAAGCGAAAGGCCGGTCCATCTAGCGGACAGCAGCGCCCCCGACGTTGCGTTGCCCAGCCTCACAATTAATCCTCAAACATAATTCCGGCACAAGACCGAGAGAAATGGGAAATCTGGCAGTTTTCCCGACAGGGTAATTTTACCCGCTGTTTGTGGTCCAGGGGATTACGCGGCGGCACTAACAAGAATTAGTGGGCCTGAAGAGAGCACTCAAAAAACTGGGAGACTTCCGTGGTCAACAGAACGAAGCGCACCGCGCTGATCGGCGCATCTTTATTTAGCCTTTCCACTGCTTCCGGCCTCACCATCGCCACACCGATGGCCTATGCCGCCGCCGAAGCCGCCACACCTGCGGAGGACTTTGGGGAACTGCAGGAAATCGTCGTCACGGCGCGCAAGCGCTCGGAAGATGTGCTCAAGACCCCTGTCGCCGTCAGCGTGCTGACCAGCGACACCATCGAGCAGCGTGGCGTCGTCTCGGTCAACGACATCGCCGACCAGACCCCCGGCATGAACGTCACCAACAACGCCGCCGGGCGCAGCGACCGTTCCTTCCAGCAGATGGTCATCCGCGGCTTCGCCCCGGCCATCGTCGACATCACCACGGTGGCGACCTTCATCGACGGCGTGCCCGTCAGCTCCGCCTCCGCGCTGACCACCATTTCGGATCCGGAACGTGTCGAAGTGCTGAAGGGGCCGCAGAGCGCCTATTTCGGCCGCAACACCTTCGCCGGCGCCTTCAACGTGGTGAACAAGGTTCCCACCGACGAATTCCACGGCAGCGCCAGCGTGATGGTGGGCACCCGCGACAACTACCGCATGAGCGCCGCCCTGGAAGGCCCCATCGTGGGCGACAAGCTGACCTTCCGTGTCACCGGCGACCGCTTCTCCAAGAGCGGCTCCTATGAAAACGCCGCCAACACCAGTCAGACCCTGGGCGACCAGTCCACCACCAGCGGCACCCTGATGCTGGTGTTCAAGCCCATCGATGGCCTGACGATCAAGGCCTTCGGCATGCTGTCCAAGGATGACGACGGCCCCTCCGCCCAGGGCCTGATCTCCGCCTACACGGTCACGAATTCCTCCGGCAAGGTCGTGGTCCAGGGCCAGTCCAACTGCAAGCTGAACGGCAATCCCACCTTCTGCGGCACCGCGCCATCGCTGACCTCCACCACGCCTTCCGCCTCCACCCTGACCGACAGCTACATCAAGAATTTCCTGTCCCTGCCCAACGGCCGCTTCCTGTCGCCCTCCGATGGCACGCAGGGCTACGGCCTGGTTCGCCACTTCTACCACGGCCACATCGCGGCGGATTACGAGATCCCCGATACCGACCTTACCGTCAGCTATTTGCTGGGCGTGAACAGCGAGAAGTACAGCGCGCTGGTCGACCTGGACAATTACGGCGACACCTCGGTCCTGAACAACGGCTTCGGCTCCGTCCCGGCCGGCGCCCGCACCTACTTCGACTATCCCTACCTGGTTGAGCGCAAGACGGACGACTTTTCCCAGGAACTGCGCCTGGCTTACGACAGCGGCCCCCTGCGCGTCACCGGCGGCGTGAACTTCATCGACGCCTGGACGCAGGCCGGCAACGGCGGCGGCAACGGCGCCCTGGGCAAGACCGCCTTCTTCAGCGCCAACGGCGAAACGCGGTCACGCACCTCCAGCGCCTTCTACGGCATCACCTACCAGGTGACCGACGCCCTGAGCCTCAGCGCCGAGGGCCGGTACCAGATCGACAAGCTGTTCGCCTACGCGCCGCTCAGCGGCTATACCGCGACCACCAGCACCTTCGTTCCGGCCGGCTACTATGCCGGCGGCTCGCTGATGCTGAGCAAGTCCTACGAAAACTTCATGCCCCGCTTCATCGCGCAGTACCAGCTGAACGATGACCTGATGACCTACGCCTCCTACGCGCAAGGTGTGAACCCGGGCCGGTTCAACACCAGCTTCATCTCCTCCTCCGCCGCCACCCAGCGCGCGGCGGCGGCGGCCGGCCTGAAGGTGCAGGTCGACCCGGAAGAGGTGACCAATTATGAAATCGGCTTGAAAGGCCGGTTGTTCGACGGTCGCCTGCGCTTCACCCTGGACGGCTACTACGCCCAGTGGCGCAATCAGATCAATTCGCTGAACCTGTCCGGCATCGATCCCGTCACCAACTCCGCCTTCGCCATCACCAGTTACGACAACACCGGCGACGTCGATCTGAAAGGCATCGAGTTCGACGGCACCTACGCGCTGACCAAGCAGATCGCCCTGAACCTGGGTGCCGCCCTGGTCGACACCGACATCCAGTCGTACAGATCGACCGCCGTCTCCAAGCTGACCGGCGTCACCGATTTCAGCGGCAAGGAGATGCCCAACACCTCCAAGTACTCCGCCAACGCTGGCCTGCAGTACAACGGCGAACTGAAGGGCTGGACGGAGGGCACGTGGTTCGCCCGCGCCGACTACATCTACAAGTCCGGTGTGTGGTCGAACGCCGCCAACGTCGTGAAGACCCCGGACCGCCACACGGTGAACGTCCGCCTGGGCGCCACCCAGGGCGACATCTCCGCCGACGTGTTCATCAATAACCTGTTCGACAACACGACCTACACGTCGATCAGCGACCAGTTCATCTTCACCAATAACTTCGCCTACACCAGCACCCTTTCCGCGCTGGTGGTCGGCCTGCCCGAGCGCCGCACGTTCGGCCTTCAGGTCCGCTACAAGTTCTGATCCCGACATCCAGCGGACGGTCGCCAAGGCGCCGTCCGCCTTCTCCTTCCCCGGCCCCGCCGGGGAAGGCATCGGAGCGCCTTTTCCATGAGCGTCGCCATCACCCGCGGCTACACCAATGGCCGGTACGGCCAAGTTCACTATCGCGTCGCCCGGCCGGCGGGCCCAACGGCCGGCCGGCCCCTCGTCCTGTTCCACCAAAACCCTTCGTCCTCCTTCGAATATGAACCGCTGATCGCCGAGATGGCCACGGACCGCGTGGTGCTGGCGCTGGACACGCCAGGCTACGGCATGTCCGACCGCCCACCGGCGCCGCTCACCATCGCCGGCTACGCGACGGCGCTGGTGGAGGTCTTGCCGGATCTGGGTGTTACGGCCGCCGAGGGCTGCGACGTCTACGGCTTCCATACCGGCGCCCTCCTGTCCATCGAGGCGGCACTGGCCCGGCCTGACCTGGTGCGCCGGGTCGCCGTTACCGGCATGCCCATGCGCACGGCGGAGGAAGCCGCCGCCTTGCTTGAGGTCGCCAACACCGCCCCGTCCGTGGATGAGGCGGGCGAGATGGCGCTGGGCATGGCCAAGCGCCTGTGGGACTACGTCGTCACCTCACGCGCGGCCGGGGCTCCCTTGCGCCGCGCCGCCGACAACTGGGTCGACAAGCTGCGCGTCATGGACCGCGGCCATTGGGCCTACGTCGCGGTGTGGAGCTACCAGTACCAGCCCCGCCTGCCACTGGTAACCCAGCCCGTGCTGGTTCTTCAGCCCAATGAGGACATCCGCGACCTCTCCCTGGCGGCGGCCGCCCTGCTGCCCAACCACCGCATCGTCGAGATGCCGGAATGGGACCGGGACATCTTCGACCTACCGGCGGCCGTCACCCGCATGGGTGTCGAACTGCGCCAGTTCCTTGACCAGCCTTAATCATTGATTGTTAGGAGTTGCCAATGACCGCCCTCGCCGCCGTGCCGCCGCAGAGCGCCCTGCCCATGGCCAAGATCTCCCACTCGGTCATGGACCCGGACTTCCTGGCGGCGGAAGTGGCCCGGCGCTACGCGATCGCCGGTCCCGTCAACGCCTTCCTGCTGTACCGGGGCATGAACGACGTCTACCTGGTCCAGGGAGCGGAAGAGCGCTACGCCCTGCGTGTCTGGCGCAAGACCTACCGCGGCGTGGACGAGGTGGCGACGGAGCTGAACTTCCTGGACTACCTGCGCCAGCAGGGCTTCCCCGCCTCCGCCGGTGTGCGCACACGGGATGGAGAGCTGTACTTCAAGCTGGACTCGCCCGAGGGCGCCCGCGCCATCGCCCTTTACGACTGGGCGCCGGGCAAGAAGTTCACCGAAAGGCTGGACATCGCGAATGCCGAGCGCATCGGCGCCCTGTTCGCCCAGATGCACCTGCACGGCGTCGCCTACAATGGCGGGCGCCCCTTCCCCACCGACAATCTGGTGCGCTTCAAGGTCACCGTTCCGGCACTGCTGAACTTCGTCTACGACCGCCCGGACGACCTGCGGGACTACGCCATCATCTGCGAACGCCTGGCGCAGCGCCTGATCGACATCCGGTCCGACGACGTGCCCATGGGCATATGCCACTGCGACTTCCACTCCAGCAACGTCCACGTCGCTGACGACGGGCGCATCACCTTCCTGGATTTCGACGGGACAGGTGAGGATTACCTGATGCAGGACGTGAAGAACTTCGTCTGGGGCAACCTGTTCTACGGCTTCTCCGAAAGCTATGGCGAGGCGTTCGAGCGGGGCTATGAGACCGTCCGTCCCTTCACCAAGGCGGAGAAGGAGCACGGCGAGCTGTTCCTCATGACCAAGGCTTTCCGCCTGGTGGCGGGCATGGCGGAATCCTCCGCCGCGGTGGGCCGGGGCACCCTGCGTTTCCGCAACCTGGATTGGCTGGGCGACTACATCAAGACCCGCGCCCGTCCCCTGGGGCTGCTGTGACGGCCGCGCGGGCCGGACGGGGGCTTGTTCCCCCGCCGCCCCCGCGCCGGTGGCCCCCGGAGCTTTTGTCCCAAGGTGTTTTATGGATGCCCTGAACGCCCAAATCGCCGCCCTGATGGCCGACGACGACGCCCTATTGCAGGGGCTGCAGCGCGGCGGCCCCATGAACCTGCCCCGGGCTTATGAAATCATGGAGCGGTTCGGGGTCGACGGCCTGGTGCTGGGCGATCCCCTGAATGTCTTCCACGCGCTGGGCTATTGGCCCCAGATCGGAACCACGCGGCAAGGCCAGCCGCCCACGACCTTCGCCATCCTGACCCGCGACCCGCGCCAAGCGCCGGCCATCGTCACCTCTCATTTCATCTATTATTACACCTTCGTCGACGGCGGCCCGCGCGACGGTGTCGCCGCCTACCTGTTCCAGGAGGCGGGGGACGAGGGCGCGGAGCGCACGGTGGAGCCCTGGGCCGGCCTGTTCGCCGACAGGGGCGCCGCCCCGCTGACCCAGGTCGAGGCGCGGCGGCGCGACCGCACCGACGTCGCCTTGCGCACCCGGCCCCTCGCGGCGGACAGCGGCGGCGCCCTGGTCAACGCCTTGCGCGACATGGGCCTGTGGACGGGCCGGCTGGCCTATGACCACGACGTTGTCCGCATGGTATGCGAGCGGCATGAACGGCCCGGCGCCCTGACCCCGGCGGACAATCTGCTGCGCTGGATCCGGGTGGTGAAGTCGCCCCTGGAACTGGCGCTGATGCGGCGCGGCGCCCAGGCCAACGCGGCGGCGGTTGACGCCGTCGTCGCCCAGGTGCGTGCCGGCGCCAACTACCGGGACTTGCGTCGGCTGTTCGCCGTGGAGAGCGCCCGGCGCGGCAACCGCGCCGTCTTCATGACCATCGACCGCGTCTCCTCCGACCTGCCCACGTCGGATACGGTGCGCGACGGCCAGTCGCTGTTCTTCGACGGCGTCAGCCACTTCCAGAACTACCACGGCGACTACGCCCGCACGGTGTTTGTGGGCGAGCCGGCGGCGGCCGCCGTTCGCGCGGCGGATGCGGCTGAGGCCGGCTGGAAGGCCATCCGCGAACAGCTGCGCCCCGGCATGCGCTTCTCCGAGGTCAGCCGCATCGGCCTGGAAGCCCTGCGCAAGTCCGGCGTGGGCGACCTCGTGACCTTCGGGCCCCACAGCGTCGGCCTGATGCACACGGACGAGCCGGGCGAGGTGCGCGGCGGCTTCTACGGCAAGAACGACCTGACCCTGGAAGAGAACATGATCCTGAGCGTCGACTGCCCCTCGCTGGACACAGGCATCGGGGGATCGGTGCACATCGAGGATTTGGTGGTGATCACGCGTGATGGCGCGGAACCCATCCACCCCCTCGGCAAACACGTCATCACGATTTGAGGCTTTCGCCATGTACCTATCGATCAGCATCGACGTCTCGCCCCGGGACGGGGCGGCCTTCGCCCAGCTGGGCCGGCAGACCGACCGTATCGAGCGAGCGGGGGCCGACTTCGTCCTGCTGGCCCACGAGACCGGGACCGGCGCGCTGGAACCGGGACGGCTGGAGGCGGTGGTCACCCTGCCCTGGATCGCCCGGCGCCTGGCCACGCCCGTGGTCGTCGCGGCCCTGCCGGCCGTTCATTCCGTCCCCTTCCATATCGCCCGCGCCCTGTCGGCGGCCGACTTCCTGACCTCGGGCCGCGCCGGCTGGCTGCCCCTGCTCCACGGTGGCGCCCGGTTCGACGCCGCCTATGGCGACGCCTACCACCTGCCGGCCGGCGACCGGGTGGCCAAGCATGACGACTTCATCCGCGCGACCCGCGCCTTGTGGGACAGCTGGGACCAGGACGCGCTGATCCTGAACAAGGACAGCGGCGAGTACCTGGACAGCACCAAGGTCCGCCGCGTGGATTACCGCGGCCCCTTCTTCGCCACCATGGGGCCGCTGAACGCCGCCCGGCCACCGCAGGGCCATCCCCTGCTGGTGCGCGACCTGGACGACGTGGCCGGCAGCGCCATAGCGGCGGACGTGGTGCTGGGCGGCGCCGACCGGCTGGCGGGCGTCGATGCCCGGGGCGCCGTGCGCCTGCTGAAGGTGACCGCCGCCACGGTGGAACAGGGGGAGGCCCTGGTGCGGACCGGCGATGCCGACGGCTTGCACGTGGCGGGACCCGACGCCATCGAACAGCTTGACGCGCTGCGCCGGCACCACACCCGGCGGCCCGCCACCGGTACCACGGCGCGCGCCCGCCTGGGCCTGAACGCACCCGCCAACCCCTACTCGAAGAAGGTCCCGGCCTGATGTCACGCGAGAACGGTAGATTGCACCTCTGGGCCTTCCTGCAGGGCATCGGCTTCTTTCCCGGCGGCTGGCGGGAGGAGAGGGCCACCCCTGACGCGGTGTTCCAGCGCGCCTATTACGAGCGCATCGCGCGCCTGGTGGAGGATGCGCGCTTCGACGCCATCGTCTTCGGCGACCAGTTGCAGGGGCGTGACGCCGCCGGCCGCACGCCCGGCCGTCTGGCCATTCCCACGCTGGACCCCTTCACCCTGCTGGCGGTCATGGCCGGCGTGACCAGCCGCGTCGGTCTGGTCGCCACGGTTTCCACCACCTACAATGAGCCGGCGGAGGTGGCGGCCAAGTTCGCGGCCCTGAACTTCATCAGCGACGGCCGGGCCGGCTGGAACATCGTCACCACCGTACACCCCAACAGCCCCTGGAACTTCGGCGAGCCGGACCTGTTGGAGAAGTCGGCGCGCTATGCCCGCGCCCAGGCCTTCGTCGACGCCGCGGACGCCTTCTGGCGGCAGGCGGCCGGCCACCCGGCCGCCAATGCCGCCGATGCGCTGAGGAACCAGTGGTTCGACATAGCCGGTACCCTGGATTTCCCGACCTCCCCGCAATACCGGCCCGTGCTGGTGCAGGCGGGACAGTCGCCGGACGGACGGAACTTCGCCGCCCAGTCGGCGGAGGCCATCTTCTGCCCCGCCCCCACCATCGACGCCGGCCGCGCCTATCGCGACGACATCCATGAGCGGGCGCGCGCCCTGGGCCGCGACCCTTCCACGATGCTGATCATGCCGGGTCTCGCCTTCATCCTGGGCGATACGGAGGAGGAGGCGCGGCGCAAGCACCACCATGTGCTGGAATTGGCCGACGACCAGTTGTGCATCGAATATCTGAGTGAATCCATCGGCTATGACCTGACCCGGCTGCCCGCCAACCAACCCTTCCCGCTGGACGAGATCTGTGCCGCCTGCGAGTTCCCGGCGGAGGACGTGCGCCGCATGCTGACACCGGCGGTGGAGGCCGGCCTGTCCATCGCCGACGCCTGCCGCGACTACGCCCGCAAGCCGCGCGGCCACGCCATCTTCGTCGGCACGCCGGAACAGATGGCCGATCGCATGGAAACCTGGATCGACGCCGGCGCGTGCGACGGCTTCACCCTGCAGCCGGGTTACATGCCCAGCGAGATCGAGCTGTTCTGCGCCCATGTCACCCCCCTGCTGCAGCGGCGCGGCCTGCTGCGGCGGGAGTACCAGGGACCAACCCTGCGCGACCACCTTGGCGGTGATTTCCGGTCATGATGGACGCATCGGTCGAACGCGCCTTCATTCGCATCCGTGAGGGCCAGATCCATCTGCGGCGCATCGTGAACCCGGCGGCGACCCAGCCGCCGGTGTTCCTGCTGCACGCCTCCCCCACCTCTTCCCGCTGGCTGGAAAGCCTGACGGTGGAGATCGCGCGGTCCGGCCGCACGGTGATCGCACCCGACACCCTGGGCAACGGCGACTCACCGGCGCCGGCCATCCCGTCGCCGGACATCGCCTATTTCGCCGACAGCGTGCTGCGTCTGGCCGACGCCATGGACATCGGCGCCTTCGACGTCTACGGCACCCACACCGGCGCCCGCACGGCCTGCGAACTGGCGGTCATGGCGGGCGGCGCCGAAGGAAGCGGTCGCGTGCGCCACGCCGTGCTGGATGGCATCAAGCAGTACGATGACGCCACCCGCGCCGCTGTCCTGGAGCATTACGCCCCCCGCAAGGAGCCTGACGAGCATGGCGCCCACCTGGTGTGGGCCTTTCATTTCGTGCGCGACCAAGCGCTGTATTTCCCGCACTTCATGCGCGACCCGGAACACCGTCTGCCCGGCCATATGCCCAGCAATCGGGTGCTGCACGACGCCGCCCTGGATGTGCTGAAGGCGCTGGACACCTACGCCCTGCCGTATCTCGCCGCCTTTCGCTACCGGCCGCTGGAGCGCCTGCCCCTCATCCACTGCCCCGTCCTGCTGCTGAAGGCGCAAGGCGAGCTGGCGGCCCTGAACGCCGCCATCGACGAGGCGGCTGGCCTGCTGCGGCACGGCAGCGTGGCCCCGGTCGCCTCCGACCCCGCGGCCAAGGCGCGGGCCATCGTCGCCTTCCTGGACGGAGATCACCCATGACCGCCCCACCCGCCGGCAACGGTGAGACCACCCGCCTCAGCATCGGCGTCTGCATCGGCTTCGGTGTCGGCACCGTGGGCGTCTCCATCATGCTGAACACGGTGACGGCCTATTTCCCGGCCTTCATGTCCACCGTGCTGGGCAAGAACACGGAGCTGGCGGGCTATCTGCTGATGGCGTCAAAGCTGTACGACGCCATCGCCGACCTGGTCATCGGCATGCTCAGCGACCGCACGCGCAGCCGATGGGGTCGGCGACGTCCCTTTCTGCTGGCGGGGGGCTTCGTGTCCGCGGCCTCGTTCGTGATGATCTTCTGCGCCCCGGACATGGGCGACACCGCCCTGATCGTATACATGCTGCTGGCGCTGATCATCTATTCCACCGGCTATTCCCTGTTCAACGTACCCTACATGGCGATGCCGTCGGAAATGACGCCGTCGCGCTATGAACGGTCACGCCTGCTGTCCTTCCGCACGCTTTTCGTCTCGCTGGGCCAGACCCTGGCCATGGCGGGCACCGCCGTCCTCATCTCCCAGAGCGGCGGCGGAGCGCGGGGTTACGCCGTCATGGGCTGGACCATGGCGTTGATCATCGGCACCGCGATGGCACTGTCCTTCTTCGGCACTGCCAAGGCGCCGGTGCTGGAGGTAGCTCCCGCTTCGGTGGAAAAGGCCGCCGGCGGCTCCTGGTTGACCGTGTTCCGCAACCGGCCCTTCTGCCTGCTGATGGCGGCCAAGGTCTGCCAGTTCCTGGCCTTCGCCAGCCTGGCCACCACCAGCCTGCTGTTCATGCTGAACGTGCTGCACTTGGGCTATAAGGGCCAGATGCAGCTGGCCCTCGCCCAGAACATCGCCTCCGGACTGTCCATGCCCGCCTGGCTGTGGCTGGAACGGCGGACGGGCAAGCGCAACGCCTATCTGGTCGGCATGGCCGTCATGGCACTGGCTGCGGCCAGCTGGCTGTTCGTCGGGAAGGACGGCGTCGGCACCGTCGAACTCTTGATCCGTGGCGTGGCCAGCGGTGTGGGCGCCGGCGGCATGATCCTGCTGTCCATCTCCATGCTGGCGGACACTCTGGCTTATGACCGGGAACTGACCGGCCTGCGGCGCGAGGGCCTGCTGTCCAGCATCATGGCCGTGATCGAAAAGGGCACCTTCGCCCTGGGCGTGGCCCTGCTGGGCATCATGCTGAACTTGGCCCATTACGTACCGACCAAGAACGGCCAGCTGGTGGAACAGCCGCGATCCGCCATCCTGGCGCTTTACGCCGGGTATGTTGTCATCCCCTTGCTGCTGTTCATCTGTAACGCCGTCTGCATCGGGTTCTACAAGCTGGGCGCGCGCAGCCCTGAATTCGCGACACCGGTGACTGATCTGGAACCCGCGGCAAATTGATATGTGAGACTGAACCGCAGTTCACCCGCCGCTTGAAGACCGGCTGCGGTTCAGTCGCCTCCACGTTGAATGGCAGGGGTGGATAATCACCGGCAGCGCCACCGACAGTGCCAAGTCCGGCGCGGCGCTGGTGCGCCCCGACATCCAGGAACTTATCCAGGACGCGGCACGGGGAATGGTCTCGATCGTGCGGGCCGAAGCCATAAATCGGCTCAGTCGGGATCAGGAGGACATCGCCGGCCCGTTCAAACGCATGGCGTTCGCGGGCATCAAGATCGCCACCCTGGCCGAGGGCGAGGTCAGCCCATGGTCGGGATTTATGCCGACTACATACAATTCGACCGGCTCGACACCCTGTCCTCTTGAGACTGGGATGTACCCCTGCCCTGGCGTGCGAACAGCAAAACCCCCGCCGGCTTGGCAGCGGGCGGGGGTCTCCGTATTTGGTTGCGGGGACAGGATTTGAACCTGTGACCTTCAGGTTATGAGCCTGACGAGCTACCGGGCTGCTCCACCCCGCGGATATGGCATGTGGGAG
>NZ_JACIIZ010000024.1 GCF_014205765.1 Nitrospirillum iridis
GCCGGACACCTGGTCCGTCGTCAGCGTGTTCACCTGCGAGGTCGTCAGGTTCGCAACCTGCGCCGTGCTCAGCGCGTTCAGGTTGGTCGTGCTCAACGTCGACACCTGCGCCGTCGTCAGCTGCGCCACCTGCGCCGTGCTCAGCTCACGCACGTCCGACGTCGTCAGCGCGTTCAGCTGGTCCGTCGTCAGCGCCTGCACCTGGGCGCTCGACAGCTTGGTCACCTGGGCGCTCGACAGCGCGTTCAGGTTATCCGTGCTCAGACCCGCCACCTGGCTGGTCGTCAGCGCCGACACCTGGCTGGTCGTCAGCGCCCGAACGTCCGCCGTCGTCAGCGACGCCAGCTGGCTGGTCGTCAGCGTCGACACCTGCGCCGTCGTCAGGGTCGCAACCTGGGCCGTCGTCAGGGCGGCGATGTTGGTGGTGGAAATGTTGGAGAGCTGCGAGGTTGTCAGCTGACTGATCTGCGCCGCCGTGAACTCCTGGATGTCCGACGTGGTCAGCGCGTTCAGCTGGTCCGTCGTCAGCGCCTGGACCTGGCTGCTGGACAGTCTGGTAACTTGCGCGCTGCTCAGCGCGTTCAGGTTATCGCTGCTGAGGTTAGACACCTGCGTCGTGCTCAACCCGCCGACCTGGGCCGCGGTGAATTCACGGATGTCGGAGGTGGAGAGCGTATTCAGCTGTGTGGTCGTCAACCCTTGCACCTGGGTGGTGCTAAGCTGCTGGACCTGCGTGCTGGTCAGCGCCGACAGATTGTCGCTGTTGATGCCCGACAACTGGGCCGAGGTCAGCCCGGTCACCTGCGCCGTGGTGAGCGCGAGAACATCAGCCGTGTTCAGCGCGTTCAACTGACTGGTCGTGAGATAGCCGACCTGGGTCTTGCTGAATTCCTGGACGGACGCTGTGGAGAGCGCCGCGATCTGATCGGTGGTTACCGCCTGGACCTGGCTGGACGAGAGCGCCTGAACCTGATTCGATTTCAGCGCTTCGAAATCGTCCGTCGAGAGCACGGCGATGTCGCTATCGCTGAACGCCTGCAGCTGCTGGACGCTGAAGACCATCTGGCTGGCCTGGAAGGCCGCCACCTGCGTGGTCGTCAGAGCCTGAATCTGGGCGGTAGATAGCGCAGCGACGTCTTGCGTGCTGAGGGCCTGGATGTTCGCCGTCGAAAGAGCGGCAATCTGAGAAGGCCCCAGATAGGTAATAGGCGAAACCATTTACAACCTCCGATCGCACCTCGTTTGAGATGCCTCATGGACGGCGCTGAACAACACCCATTTTTTGGGCGCAACCACAAGCCATGTGGTTGATATGGAACTAAAAATCCGCGCACTGCGCTCCCTTATGGCGGCGCTGGCACGGCCCTCACACATACTTAGCGGCATCCCTTGTGGACTTACGCCGCAGGTTTCCCAAGCTACTACCTAAGTGCAGACGCACTTAGGGCAGACGGACTACCTAGCGGCCACGATAATTAGATGCGAGGGTAACTTCAAGGCGTATTTTCGCCAGAAGGCTAATGAAGCCTTGGAATCTTCATATCCTAAAGCGTTAACGGCACATGACCGGAAGGGTGGTCTCACTAGTATGAGGCAAACAGAATAGGACGTAGGGCGCCCTACGTCCTTGTTTTGTTCCTTGGTTAACCTTTGAGGAGCCCTCTTAGCTGTAGCTAACGACTCTGCGCGCCCTCGTTGGCGACAGCGCAACGCTGTCGTCATCGCGGTAAACAGGTTCAATGACGCGTCATAAAAGACCTCGAAACGGGTCATAAAAGACCCTGGAAACCGATGTCCGGCTTGGCTGATGAGGCCCTACATATGTATCAAGGGGCCCGTGACCCGCGTCCTCCCAGGAAAAGCTGCCGGCCCGCTGGACTTCAGCGGCCGAGCAACACCTTGAAATCTGACGCCTCCCGGCAAAGGGAACGCCTCGCGCGGACACGTGATCAACAACGCAAGCGAATGGCCGCTTCAGTTGCGTTTTAAAAGATTTCCCCCAGGATCCAATGGGCTGGGAGAGGAAGCGGGAAAAGGGTCCGCAGTTCTGACGTCAGAACCTGCCGCAACGGGTCCGGTTCACCGCAGCGAGGCCGCGACCTCCTCCACCACCCAATCCAACCATTTGTGGATATTGCTGGCGGCGGCGGCGGCCCGCACCTCTGGCGCGCCCAGATCACGGGCCCTTTTATAGAGACGGGTGCGCACATCCAGCGGCTCGGCGGCCAGACGATCGATCAGGGTCTGGCGGGAGGAGCGCACTGGCAACGCGACCGGGGCCGGGGCCACGGCGACCGGCCCCGCCTCCCCCACCAGTTTGCGTACGAATCCTGCGAAAGCGAGGTCAGCGTTACGGATTTTGCCCGCCTGGCTGGCGGCCCAGCCCGCCCAGCGGTCCAGCGCCCCATCGATGTCGGTGCCAGGATATTCCGCGCGCAGCCGCTCCACGGCGGTGTCGCTGATCCGCCGCTTCAGGCCCAGGACTGAAACCGGCCGATCACGGTCGGTCTTGCCATCCTCCAGGTCCACGGTGTCGGCGTCGCGGGCACCGGCGGCGAAGCCACCCTTACCCACCGGCCCCACGGGGTCGATGGCGAATTCAGTGGCCCGCGCGGCGGACGTCAGAGCCGCCCGTTCCTTTTTACGGATGGTGAAACGCAGCGCCACCACGGGCCGGCCGCGCGAGGGGGAGCGAATCGGCGTGTAGCCGCATTCGATGGCGGACAGCTCATTGACCTCACGTACCGCCCGCTCCAGCACCTCGCGCTGCAGGATGCCGAAGTTCTTGTTGGCCGACGTGTTTTTGACGCTGAGCAACTGGCGGAAGGTGTCGATATCCACCTCCCAGTCTGGTTCGCGCAGATTGACCCGGACACTCAACAGTTCGTAAAGGGCGAGTGCGTATTTTGAGCTGAAGCTGGTGCATACCGCGAGATGGATTCGGGCCCAGGCCGACGGTTCCGCCAGAGCGGGACGCAGTTCGGCCGGGAAGGACCATTCGGCATAGCCCTTGCCCTTGGGCAGGGCGCGAAAGCTGAGCAGCGGGGCGCCACCCTCCTTAAGTTCCCCGTCAGCGCTGAGATAGGGAAACTCCACCCTCACCGACATCAGCCGATCAAAACAGCTTTTCAGCCGGGCGTTGCTGTGCTCCGTCTCTTCCCCGATGGCCCGCTTCAGGTCGGCGGTGGAGGCGCGGAAAGGCGGCAGGGCCGCGGTGGCGTCGGCCAGCTTGTCCCAGCTGTGGGCCAGAATGACGTTGAACAGCTTCTTGTCGGACAGGGTCAACCCGCCACCGGTCTCTATGATCTCGATGGTGCCGCGCGGCTTGGGCACGGTGGGATCCGTGTCCAGGCGAAAGGGATCTCCTGTCGCCTCCGGGCGCCTGGCCGGCGGTTTTCCTATGGTCCTGCTCATGCTGTGCAGTCGACCAGCAGCACCACATAGAGTCAACAGCCCCCCGAATGGTGGCGACAGAACACACAGAAAGGGGATGGGAGGCCCGGGCAACTGACGATAAAGCGCACGGAGACCGGAATGCCGCTTCCCCGATGGCGACAAAACGCATGGAAAAGGGGCCCCACCCCGGAGAATCGAGAGCCTTGGGAGGCCGACTCCACCCGGCCGGTCAGGTGACGACAAATCACATATAGAGGCCGGAATCGGCATGGCGAGAAAGCGCACAGAGAAGGGCGTCGGCGCGGGGCGTGCCCGGACATAGGGCATTGTTATTATTAGATTATTTTCGCATGATCGCGCGCCTGTCCTGAGTGACGAGAAAACGCACGCGAACGACTCGGCCAACCTGAAGAGAAAACACACAGGACGGGCTTGAGCCAGGCAGCCGCCCGCGTGCCCCGTCGATCTGCCGGCACTGGCGAGAAACCGCACAGAAAGCCGGCGGACGACGACAGGTCACACACAAAGGCCGGAGAAAACACATGGAAAGCGACGACAAAGCGCACGCAGACTCGGGACAAAGCGCATGAGAAGGCTCGCTAACTATCTATAAATAAACAGTTTTATGGCCCCTGAACAGGAACAAGGTGAATCTGGAAAAGAGTCTGACGGATACATTTCGCAAAGAGGATCAGGGGTAAACCATCAACCATCAACCATCAACGTTGGCGTTGACACTTGATGGTGCCCCTGGCAGGTTCTGACGTCAGAACCGGGGTTCGGAAAATGAGGGATAGGCGATGAACGGCGATCGGATGCGCGAACTGCGCCAGATGCTGCGGCAAAGCCAGGGCGACCTGAAAGACATGCTGAACCAGCGGCTTTCGCGCTCCTATGACAAGCCCAAGATCAGCCGGTGGGAAAACGGCAAGGAGCCCATTCCCGACGACGTGGCGGCGGAGCTGGAGCAAATCGCTTCCCGCAAGCCCCGCAACGCCAAAGTTTTCGTCCTGGCCAACCAGAAGGGGGGCGTGGGCAAGACCACCAGCGCCCTCAACCTGGCTTATGCGCTGGGTCAGTCCGGTAGCCGGGTGCTATTGATCGACATGGATCCCCAGGCAACCGCTACCGTGGCCTTGCTGGCGGACGCGGCAGTGGAGGTTTATCGCCAAGGCCGCACCATGGCGCACGTCATCCTGCAGAATCGGGCCATGGCCGACGCCATCCTGAAGCCGGGCATGGTGGAAACGGCGGTCCCCCTGCCCTTCGATCTCGCGGCCAGCCATATCGAACTGTCGGAAACCGATGGCCGGCGGGAACCGGGTTTCGATGCCGCCTTGCGAGAGGCGGTGGACACCGTGCGCGCCGGCTATGACTTCATTGTCATCGATGCTCCGCCCAATCTGGGCATGCTGACCTGGATGGCCCTGGCCGCGGCGCAGGAAGTCCTGATCCCGGTCCGTACCGAGCCCTATGACACCATGGGCGTGGGGTTGATCCTGAACACCATCCACAAGGTGCAGCGCCGCCTGAATCCGGGGCTGCGCCTGGCCGGGATCCTGCCCACCCAGTTCGGTCGCCGCAAGTCGGTGGACCGTGAGGTGCTGGCCCACCTGGTGACGGCCCTGGGCGAGAAGGTGCCGGTGCTGGAGGCCGTGCCCGACAGCGCGGTCTTCGGCCACGCCGCCCGCAACGGCCGCATCGCGCTGGAGGCTTCGCCGACCTCGTCCGCCACCGGGGTTTATCGTAAGCTGGCGGACTGCATCATCACCGGCCGGCCGCTGGCCCGGGCGGACATCGACCTGATCACCCCTGAAAGCGAGGCGTGAGCGCCATGACGGTGAAGAAACGACCCTCCCCCATCCTGGGTGCCGCCTCCGCCATGATCGGTGAGGCCTCGGGCGACCTTCTCATGTCGCGGGACAGCCGCTTCCATCATAGCATCGAGTTGCGCGTCGACCATATCGCGCCCGATCCCGACCAGCCCCGCAAGATGTTCTCGGAGGAGGAGCTGGATGGCCTGGCCGCCAGCATGTCGGAGCAGGGGCAACTGCAGCCCATCCTGGTCCGTCGAGACCCCATCGATCGAGGTCATTGGATCGTGGTGGCGGGCGAGCGCCGCTGGCGCGCGGCGCAGCGCCTGGGTTGGGGCCTGATCCTGGCCATCGAGCACAGCGGCGATCCTGAAATCCTGGCGCTGATCGAGAATCTGCAACGTGTCGATCTGACGCCGGTGGAAGAGGCCCGCGGCCTGAAGCGCCTGATCGACGGCAAAGGGTGGAGCCAGAACCAGGCGGCGGAGGCCTTGGGCAAGACCAAGGGCGAGATCAGCGCCACACTGCGCATCCTCAGCCTGCCCGAGGACATTCTCGACGGAGTTCTGACGTCAGAACTTGGCCTGTCGCGCAACGTGCTGGTGGAATTGTCGCGGGTGGATGAACCGTCGGTGCGCGAGCGGCTGATCCAGTCGGCGCGCAGCGGCACGCTCAGCGTCCGCGCCATTCGCGCGGCCAAGGCGCAGGATGAAACACCGGAGGTGACCGAGGGCAGGCCGTCCAGCGGCATCACCGCACCCGGCGTGAACCTGGCTTCGGTGGAACGGCTGGTCAGCAATTTGCGCGGCTTGCGCCCATCGGCGCTGAAGGACAAGGATCGCGATCGCCTGCGGGCGCTGCGCGCGGCCATTGACGCGCTGCTGGGCTGATGGGAAGCGGCGGGCGGGCCGCATTATTGCGCCAGCGCAAAGACGCGTTGCGGATGACGTCCTAGGGAAGGGCGCCGCGGGTGATAGGACCCCGGCACCTTTTTCCATGACGGAGAGTTCAGATGCGTTCGTTTCCCCTGGCACTGGTGGCCTTGATGACCCTCGCGGGTCCCGCCTTCGGTGCCGAGCATGTCGTCAAGATGCTGAACAAGGGCGCCGACGGCATGTTCGTGTTCGAACCGGCCCTGGTGAAAGTCGCGCCTGGCGACAAGGTGACCTTCCAGTCCGTCGATGCCGGTCACAATGTGGAAAGCGTTCCTGGCATGCTGCCCGACGGCGCCCAGCCCTTCACGGGCAAGCCTGGTGAGACGGTGACCGTCACGTTCGACAAGCCGGGCGTCTACGGCTATCGCTGCAAGCCGCACTACGGCATGGGCATGGTGGGCGTGGTGGTTGTGGGCACGCCGGCCAATCTGGACGCCGCCAAGGAGGTGCCGCAGACGGGCAAGGCCAAGGCGGTGTTTGACAAGCTGTTGGCCGCCGCGAAATAAGCCATTGATAATGAATGGAACGGGGTGGATCGGGACCGCTTTGGCGCCCATTCCCGATCCACCCTATGACGGGCCAGGCTGACCCGTATAGGCGCCCAGCGAGGCTCCACCCTTTGCCAAGGCCGCTTCCAGGGTGGACAGTTCGCCGTCGGTCATCCCACCCCGGTCTTTCAGATTGCTTTCCAGCAGTGCTGCCAGGGTGGCGATGGGCTGTAGGCCGACGGTGCCCGCCAGCCCTTTCAGCGTGTGCAGCACCCGTGCCGCGTCGGCGCCGGCGTCTTCCCGCAGGTGGGCCCGCAGATCAGCCATCATCCCCGGGGCTTCCGACAGGAAGCGCCCGGCGATGTTGTCGAATATGGCGCGGTTGTCCCCCATGCGGCGCAGGGCCATGTCGAAATCTCCTGTCTGCCGGTCGTTGGCCGCCACCGCCGCCGGCCGGGGCAGGGGTGTCCGCCGCCCGTCGGTGCTGACATGCGTCAGTATGGCCGCGACCAGGACATCCAGATCGATGGGCTTCGCCACGTGCCCGCTCATGCCGGCCTCGGCGCAGGCTTGCTTGTCCGTGTCCATGGCATTGGCGGTCATGGCGAGGATGGGAACGCTTCGGGTCTCCGGATGGTCGCGCAGGCGCCGCGTGGCCTCATATCCGTCCAAGTCGGGCATCTGGATGTCCATCAACACCAGATCATACGGGGGTGCCGCCGACAGCGCCGCCTCCACGCCAGCGGTACCGCCCGTGGCGACATGCACGATGGCCCCTTCGTTGGACAACAGTTCCTGCGCCACCTGCTGGTTCATCAGATTGTCATCCACCACCAGCAGCCTCAGGCCGGCCAACCGCATCCGGCCCGTGGGCGACTGGCCGCGGGACTCCGTGGCTATCTGACGGGCGGAAGCGTCCATGACGGCGTCGAACAGCATGGACGCGGTCAAGGGCTTGACCACGAAGGCGTCCACCAGACCAGGTTCCGATTGGGAGAAGATCGCCAGTTCTTCCCGCTGCTGGGCGGTGACCGTGACGATGATCGGCGTTTCCGCCGCTGGCCGCAGCCGGCGAATCTGGCGTGCGGTTTCCCAACCGTCGAAATTCGGGGTGTTCCAGTCCAGGAGCACCGCGTCGTATGGCGCGTCCGGCGGGGATTGTCGCAACAGGGCCAGCGCTTCCCGGCCGCTGGAGGCCTGATCGCCCCGCCACCCCAGCGATTCGACCAGCCCGGCTATCGCGATGCACGAGCTTTCATGGTCATCGATGAACAGGATGCGCCGGCCAGGGTTATGGGGCGCCATCGATGCCATGGCGGAGGCATCATCCGCCACTGGGGCCAGCGCCAGGGTGAACCGGAAGGTGCTGCCCACGCCAGGGCTGCTCTCCACCTCAAGGTCCGCCCCCATCAGGGCCAGCAGCCGCCGGCTGATGGCCAGGCCCAGGCCGGTACCGCCATACCGGCGCGTGGTTGACGCCTCCGCCTGGCTGAACCCGTCGAAAATGGTGGCGACATGTTCCGGCGCGATGCCGATGCCCGTGTCCCGGATGGAAAAATCGAGGACGCAACGGCCCGCTTCCAGCCCCCTGACCTTGATCGCCACCACCACTTCGCCGTCGTCGGTGAATTTGATCGCGTTCCCCGCCAGGTTCAGCAGCACCTGGCGCAGGCGGAACGCGTCACCGCGCAAGGACGCGGGAACGGTGGGGTCGATGGCGAAGACCACGTCCAGCGGCTTGGGGCCGACGCTGGCGGCGAGGATGCTGGAGATCTCACGCATCATGCCGTCCACGCTGAAGGGCTGCTGTTCCAGCGTCATCTTGCCGGCGTCGATTTTGGAGAAATCCAGGATGTCGTTCAGCAGACGCAGCAGGGACTGGGTGGCCGCGTGCGCCTTGGTGGCGTAATCGCGCTGGCGGGCGGACAACTCCGTTCCCAGCTGCAGCTGCAGCATGCCCAGGATGGCGTTCATGGGTGAGCGGATCTCGTGGCTCATATTGGCCAGGAATTGACTCTTGGCGATGGTGGCCGATTCCGCCTCCCGCGTGCGGGCCCGCAGCGCCCGGTTCAGCGTTTCCAGCTGCACCTGGGTTTCCTTCAGCTCGGTGACATCGGTCACCAACACGTAGAAGCCGCGCACCACCCGCCCCTCCAGGTCGGGGATATAGTGTGCCCAGGTGTGGCCGACGCTACCGTCGGCCTTGGTCAAGGTGCGTTCGAACCGCCTGCTTTCCCCGGCCAGCGCGCCGTTGATGTGGGGTTCGTTTTCCGCGAACAGGGTGGGGCCCAGCAGATCGCGCAGATGTAGCCCCAGCACCTCTTCCCCGTCCCGGCCGAACCAGACCCGGTAGGCCTGGTTGGCGAAGCGGCAGATCAGATTGGCGTCCCAGTAGCCGACCATGCCCGGAATGCCATCGGTTATGGCTTGGAGAAAGCGGCGGCTATCCCGGATCTCCTGTTCCCGCTCGCGGCGTTCGCTCAGGTCGACCACCATGCCCAGATAGCCGAAGGTGGCGCCGTCGTCCGCCCGCAGGGCGCTGACGGTCAGCAGCACGGGCAGGCGGCTGCCGTCCTTGCGGATATAGGTCCATTCATTGGCATCGGTGACGCCGCGCCGCGCCTTGGCGACGAAGGCTTGGAAGCCAGCCTCCACCGCCTCGCCCAGTTCGGCGCCCAGGGCCATCGCCCGTGCCTCTATCTCCTCGGGGTCATGGAAACGTTCTGGCGTCGCCCGCCCCACCAGTTCCTCCGCCGTGTACCCCAGCATCCTTTCGGCGGCGGGGTTGAGGGTGGTGATGATGCCATCCAGGTCGGTGGCGATGATGGCATAGGCGGCGTCCGCCAGGATGGCCCCCTGCTGGGCCGACAGGGCGCGCAGCTCGGCGGTGCGGGCTTCCACCTTGCGTTCCAGCACGGCGTTCATTTGCCGGGTGCGCGCCTCCTGCTCCTTCTCCTTGGTGACGTCGAAGTTGACACCCAGCATGCGCACGGCCTTGCCGGCACCGTCGAAATAGACGCTGCCCTTGCCCCGGATGTGCCGGATGGCGCCGGCCGGGGTGACGATGCGGAAGGTGGTGTCGTAGGGCGGCCCGCCTGTCTGCGCCTGGTTCAGGGCCAGGGTGACGAGATCGAGGTCGTCCGGATGCACCAGCGCCCGCCAGTCGTCCAGGGTGAAGGCGGATCTTGGACCGGGCAGCTGATACAGCGCCAACATGGTCTTATCCAGGACCAGCGCGTTGGTCTGCAAATCCCACTCCCAGCAGCCGACGCCGGTGGTTTGCGTGGTCATGGCCAGGCGCTCGCGCGCCTCCGACAGGGCGGCTTCCGCCGCCGTCTGCTGGGTGATGTCGCGCGCGATTTTCGAGGCGCCGATGACGCGGCCGTCGGCGCCGCGCACGGGCGAGACGGTTATCGAGACGTCAATCGCCTGCCCATCCCGCCGCCGCCGCCGCGTGGTGAAATGCGGCACCGTTTCCCCCCGGGATACGCGCGCCAGGATGTCCTCCTCCTCTGCCGCGAGATCGGGGGGCACGACCAGCTCAAGCAGGGTGCGGCCCACCGCGTCCTCGGCCGCGTAGCCGAACATCCGCTCCGCCGCGCGGTTCCAGTCGGTCACCCGCCCGTCCAGCGCCTTGCCGATGATCGCGTCATTGGATCCTTCGACCAGGGCGGCCAGCCGCTTCTGGTCGGCGCTGACCCATTGACGCTGACGGATGTTGTGGACGACCAGGTAGAGCAGGGCGCCGATCAGCAGGGCACCGATGCCCATGTCCTGCAGAGTGGCGCGGCGCACCGCCGCCACCCGATCCTGGATGAAGGTGTCGGGGACGGCCACGGTCAGCGTCAGGGTTCGGGCGGGATCCCACGAATCCAGAGGGATGGCGCGGGACATCGTGTACATCTCGCCGCCCATCCCGGCATAGAGCGACAGGGGGTGCGGCTCGCCCTCGCGATGGGGCAGGGGGGTGAAATCATCCTGCCAACGCCGACGCCGGCCCCTCTCGAAACCGAAGGTCGCGCCGGGGTCGGGATGGGCCAGGTAATCACCGTCCTGGTTGGTCAGATAGACCCGGAAGCCTGGCGGGATATTGGCTTCCAGCTCCTCCAGGGCCGGTTGCATGTCAATGTCCAGGACGATCATCCCGAACGGGGCGCCGTCGCCGCCCATCACCGGCGTCGCCGCCCGCAAGGTTGGAGCGCGCGCTTGCCCACTTTCATCGGCCTGACTGTTCAGGTCCACATCGGACAGATGGATGTCGCCAGGCGGTGCGGCCATGGTGGCGGAGAAGTAATCCCGATCCTGTTGCGGTCGCAGGCCATCGGGGGGAACGATACGGATCTGGTTCCCCACGCGGTCCACCCGCACCAGTTCCCGCCCGTTATCGGCCACGCCGACATAGCGCAGGCGGGTCAGGCGGGGATTGGCCGCGGCATAGGCCGCGAAAACATCCTTCAGCCGCCGCTCCCACAGGCCGCCGGTGGTTTTTTCCTGGGCGTCGACGCCCGTCAACCCGCCCGCCCGGGCCAGTCCTGGGACCGGCGGCACCTTGGACAGGAACTGCGTGTCCAGGCGCAGCCGGTCAAGCACCTGGGTCAAGGTGGCGGACCGCAGGCTGACCTGGATGGGCAAGCGCACGGCCAGTTCCTTCAGCGTGCGGTCACGCTCCAGGGACTGGCTGACAAGCACCGCCAAAGTCATCAGGGCGCCAATGACCGCCGTGGTGGCCAACAGCGTCAGCCTTCCAAAATTCCGGCCGGACGGTGGCGGGGACGGCGGCATGCGAGGGGCTCTCCCGGATGGGCGTGGCGGTTGCGGAACGACCGCTGTTTGATCGCCGACTATCGAGCCTGGAGGGTTAATATTTGTTTCCCCTTCCGGCAAATGTTCGCCTGGATAGGGCCCGCCCCTTCGCCCCGCCCCTTCGGTTGACCCGGCATCGGTAATAGTCATATCATAATACTATGACCAATAAGCGCGGATGGCGGATCCTCATGGAGGGGGACGCCGGGCCGGCGGCAACAGGGACGGGACAGGGATAGAGATGAAGAGCACGCGGGACATGGCTGCGGCCGCCGAAACCGGGACGCCCTCCGCCGTGACGGGGTGTGCGGACGCGGTCGACCGCCGTCGCTTCCTGGCGGCCACCGGCGTGTCCTTGGCGGGGTTGGCGGGGGGCGGGGCCACCGCCCTGGCGGCGCCACCGGCGCCCGTCAACCTGGCGGTCATGGCGCGCACCAGCTGGTCGAACCGGGCGAGCGGCACCCGCCTGGCGGCAATCAACAGCGGCACGGTCCCCACAGGCTCGGAGGAGGATACCGAGGGTGCCTTCGGCACGGAGCCGGCCTCCGGTCCCGCCTGGATCGAATACCGTTGGGATGTTCCCATCCGCACCGGCGCGGTCGAGGTCTACTGGTGGCTGGGCGGCTACAAGGGCGCCTTGCCGACGGCCTGGCGGGTATCGGCCTGGGATGGCCAGCGCTTCGTGCCCGTCCGCAAGGTCCAGGGGCTGGGCCTGGCGCGCGACGCCTTCAACCGGACGACGTTCGGCCCCGTCACCACCACGCGCCTGCGTCTGGACATCGATCCCGCGGGTGAGGCCGCCATCGGCGTGCTGCAATGGCGGGTGTGGAACCATGGTCCCGTGCCGGTGTTCCCGCCGCTGGTCACCGCCGGCCAGGACCGGGCGGTGGTGCTGGGCGGCCAGACCTATCTGGACGGCAAGGTCCGCACCCTGGAAACCGCGCCCGCGGCCGCCGCCCTGTGGCATAAGGTCAGCGGCCCGGGGGAGGTCAGCTTCGCCGATCCCGCGCGTGTCGACACCACGGCCCGCTTCTCCCAGCCCGGCCGTTATGTGCTGCAACTGGTCGCCAAGGCCGACGGCAAGACCGCCCTGTCGACGTTGACGGTGCGGGCGGAAACCCCACCGCCGGACGAGCGGTTGGACGTCGTCTACACCACCCCCTACAGCATCGACAGCCCCCTGTGGTCGGCCCGGGCCAAGGCGCTGATCACCCAATGGATTCCCCACTGCATCGACTATTGCGAGCGCACGGACCTGAAGATCGGCCAGGGCGGCCTGGATAATTTCATCGAGGTGGCCAAGGCCCTGCGCGGGGAGCCGCATGGGACCCACAAGGGCTATGTCTTTTCCAACGCCTGGGTGCACCAGACGGTGGAGTCCATGTGCATCGCCCTGATGGTGGACCCGCAGGGCGATGCCGAGATGATGGCGGCCCAGGATCTGATGCGCCGCAAGCTGGAGGAGTGGATCCCCGTCATCCTGGCGGCGCAGGAGCCGGACGGCTATCTGCAGACCGCCTACACCCTGGCGGACCGCGCCAAATGGCCGGCGCGCTGGTCACCGGCGCAGCGGGCCAACCATGAGGGCTATGTCGCCGGCTACTTCATCGAATCCGCCATCAACCACCACACCCTGACCGGCGGCAGGGACCTGCGCCTGTACAACGCCGCCAAGAAGCTGGCGGATTGCTGGGTCGCCAACATCGGCCCCGGCAAGAAGGACTGGTTCGACGGGCACCAGGAGATGGAACAGGCCCTGGTCCGCTTCGGCCGCTTCGTCAACGACATGGAGGGTGGCGGCCGGGGCGATGCCTATGTCCGCCTGGCGCGCTTCCTGCTGGACAGCCGGCGCGGCGGATCGGAATACGATCAGAGCCATTTGCCGCCCGCCCGGCAATACGAGGCGGTGGGCCACGCCGTGCGCGCCGTCTACTTCTATTCCGGCATGGCCGACGTGGCGGCGGAAACCCGCGACACCGACTATCAGAGCGCCGTGCTGTCCCTATGGGACAACATGGTGAACAAGAAATACTACGTCACCGGGGGCGTGGGCAGCGGCGACACGGCGGAGGGCTTTGGCGAGAATTACGCCCTGCGCAACGACGCCTACTGCGAGTCCTGCTCCAGCTGCGGCCTGATCTTTTTCCAGTACAAGCTGAACATCGCCTATCACGACGCCAAGTACGCCGACCTCTATGAGGAGACGATGTACAACGCGTTGCTGGGCTCCACCGCGCTGGACGGCAAGACCTTCTGCTACACCAACCCCCTGCTTGATACCGAGCGCACCGCCTGGCACGTCTGCCCCTGCTGCGTCGGCAACATTCCCCGCACCCTGCTGATGGTGCCCACCTGGACCTATGCCAAGGACAAGGGCGGTGTGAACGTCAACCTTTTCATCGGCAGCCGGGTGAATGTGGGCGAGGTCGCCGGCACGAAGGTGGAGATGGTGCAGAAGACCAACTACCCCTGGGACGGCGCGGTGGCCCTGACCGTGAACCCCGCCCAGGCCCGCATTTTCGCCGTGCGCATCCGCGTGCCCGACCGCGCCACCAGCGCCCTTTACACCGCGGTGCCGGCGGTGCGCGGGCTGGACGGGCTGACGGTGAACGGCAAGCCCGCTCAATACCGGATGGACAAGGGCTACGCGGTGGTGGAGCGGGAGTGGACGGCCGGCGACCGCGTCGATTTCGTCCTGCCCCTGGCGGTGCAGCGCGTGACCGGCGATGACAAGGTGGAAGCGACGCGCGGCAAGGTGGCCCTGCGCTACGGCCCCCTGGTCTACAACGTGGAACGGGCCGATCAGCCCTCGATCGACCAGCCGCTGGCCACCACGCCGCTGACGGCGGAATGGCGGCCGGACCTGTTGGGCGGCGTGGTCGTCCTCAAGGGCCAATGGCGGGATGGCACGCCCATGCTGGCCATTCCCAACTACGCCCGCATGAACCGCTTGGGTGGGGGCGATGCCCAGGTGGGCGGCACCGGTTCCACGGTCAACTACGCGCCGGGCGCGCAGGGGCAGGTCACCGCCTCGGCCGCGGCGGGGGAACCGGCGGATCTGGATACCAGCCGGGCCCGGCACTCCCAGGTGTGGATCGCCACCGTCTGACGGGTTGGTGATGGCGGTGCCGTGCATGGGGCGCGGCGCCGCTGTCCAGGTTTAAAGGGCCAAATTCCCAAGACGCTCAAAACGCACTAAGTTGTGGGCAGGCCCCTTCTGGAACCTGCCACATGCCGACCTTGGACCCCATCGCCCACATCCATCTGGTTGAAGACGAACCCGAGATGGCCGGGGAAATCATCACCAGCCTGGAGGCGCAGGGCTACGCCGTCAGTCATTCCGCCGCGGCCGCCGCGGCGCTGGACTTTCTGCGCGCCGAACGCGGGGTGGCGGTGGTCGTGGCCGACCGTCTGCTGCCGGGCGGCATGGATGGGCTGGAGATGGTGGAGGTTCTGCGGGACGAGGGCATCGCCACCCCGATCCTGGTGTTGAGCGCCCTGGGCTCCGTCGATGATCGCGTGCGGGGCCTGAACGCTGGCGGGGATGACTACCTGACCAAGCCCTTCGCCGTGACGGAACTGGTGGCCCGCATCGAGGCCCTGCGCCGCCGCCCGCCGGACACCCGGGCCACCACGTTGCGCGTGGGGTCGTTGGAGATGGATTTGCTGAGCCGCACGGTGCGCCGGGGGGAGCGGGAGGTGCCCCTGTTGCCGCGTGAATTCAAGCTGCTGGAGTATATGATGCGCCGGCCGGACCAGGTGATCACGCCGGCCATGTTGCTGACCGATGTTTGGCACTACCGTTTCGTGCCGCAGACCAACGTGGTCGACGTCCACATGGGCAAGCTGCGGCACAAGATCGATGAGGTGGGCGACCTGCCCATGATCCATCGCGTGCGCGGCGCCGGGTTCATGCTCCGTGCCGCGGACTGAGGCCCGGGCAGACCTGCTGCGCGCCGGGCCCTTCCGCCTGGCGCTGGGCTTCGCCGCCGCGCTGTCGGTCGGCATGCTGCTGATCTTCGGCTTCATCTATTGGCAGACCAGCGAGGCGGAGACCCGCCGCATGCGGCGCGACCTGGTGCAGGAGGCGGCGCTGGCGGCCCAGACGCGGGATGACATCCTGCTGTACCAGTTGCAGGTCCGCATCATGACGGACTATCACCGCGTCACCGTGGCCGCCTGGTTCGATGCCGATGGCAAGCTGCGCTACGGCAACCTGGATCATCTGCCGCCCGACCTGCCGGTTGATGACAACGGCCATCGCCTGACCGTGCAAACCACCGGCGCCGACCAGCCCCAGCCCGCCATCCTGGCGGCCGCGCGACGGCCGGATGGCGGCGTTGTCGTGCTGGGCCGCGCCATGGATGAATTGCTGGCCCTGCAGCGGGTGGTGGCGCGCACCCTGATCGCCGGCCTGTTGCCGGCGGTGGCCCTGGTGCTGGCCTCGGGCATCCTGGGCGGGGCGCGGGCCCGCCGCCGGGTGCAGACGGTGGAGCAGACCATAGGCCGCATCATGGGGGGCGACCTGCGCGAACGCCTGCCCGTCTCCGGCAGCCGCGACGGGGTGGACCAGCTGTCGGCCCGGGTGAACCAGATGCTGGACCGCATCGTCCACTTGCTGGATGAGATCCGGGCGGTGGGCGACAACATCGCCCATGATCTGCGCACCCCCCTGTCGGTTATGCGCGCCAAGCTGGAGCGCGGCCTGGCATCCTCCGACGCGGAGGCGCTGCGCCGGGGGGCGGAGGCGGCGCTGGCCGACCTGGACAAGGCCTTCGGCATGATCACCGCGCTGTTGCGCATCGCCGAGTTGGAGGACAGCCGCCGCCAGTCCGGCTTCACCACCGTGGATTTGGTGGAGGTGGCCGCCGAGGTCTTCGACCTCTACGAACCGCTGGCCGAGGTGAAGGAGGTGTCGCTGACGCGGGAGGACACCGGCCCCCTGTTCGTGGTGGGCGACCGCGACCTGCTGATCGAGGCGGTGGCCAACCTGGTGGACAACGCCGTGAAGTTCACGCCGGACGGCGGCCGCATCGTCATCCGCACCCTGATGCGGGACGGCGCGCCCGCCGTGCAGGTGGCCGACACCGGCCCCGGCATCCCGCCGGATGAGCGGGCGGCCGTGGTCCGGCGGCTCTACCGCCTGGATAAAAGCCGGCACATCCAGGGCAATGGGCTGGGCTTGTCACTGGTGCAGGCCATCGCCGGCCTTCATGGCTTTGAGCTGGATATCGGCGGGGACGAGGGTGGCGCCGTCGTGACCATGGTCTGCGGGCCACGCCATGAACCTGCGCAGGCCGCCTATGCCAACGGCATTTGATCGTGACCGTTCAAATGCCGTCCCTCAATTGCCGGGCGCGACCATCCGGTCGCTTGGCTTCCTCGCTTTCCAGTCCGCTCCGCTCCCCGGAAAGCTCCGGCGCCCGCAGTCGCGGGCTACAGCGACACGAGTCAGAATCTCGTGCCGCTGGTACTAGTCTCTTATGGTGGCCGGGTCCCTTACCGGGATGGTCATTCGGAACAGCGCGCCGCCGCCCGGATTGTCCATCACCTCGATCCGGCCGCCGTGCGCCAGGGCGATCTGGCGGGCCAGCGACAAGCCGATGCCGGATCCCTCGGGCTTGGTGGTGAAGAAGGGCAGGAAGATTTCCTGCACCCGGTCGGCGGGAATGCCGGGGCCATTGTCGGCGACGGCGCAGATGAAGTCGGGGCCGACCTTCTCGCAGGACAGGCGTATGGTCGCCGCCTCCGTCGCCGACACGGCCTCGGCCGCGTTGCGCAACAGGTTCAGGATGGCTTGCGACAGCAGCTCCGCATCGGCCATGACCGTCAGATCGCCCGGCCCAATCTCGCTGTGGTAGGCGATGCCGCGCGTGGCGAATTCGGTGTGCAGCAGCCCCCCGATGGCGGCGACAAGCTCGCTGGCCCGGACAGGGCGCAGGCGCGGCTCCGGCAGGTCGGCGACTTGCCGGTAACGCTCGACGAAATCGATCAGGTGCAGGCTGCGCCGCGCGATGGCCTGCACGGCGCGCGCGACCTCGGGCTCCGACGCCTCGCGGCCCCGCAACAGCTCGGCCGCGCTTTCCGACAGGGAGGCGATCGGCGTCAGCGAGTTCATGATTTCGTGGGAGAGCACGCGGGCCATGTCTTGCCAGGCGCGCAATTGCACGGCGTCCAGGTCACCGGTCACCGCCTGCAACGAGATCAGCTTCTGCGCCGGCTGCCCGGGTGTGGCGAAGCCGACGACCCAGACCAGCATCAGGCGGCCATCCGCCAGGGTCATGATCTGGCGGGCGCCAGCGGGCAGGGCCAGGATCCGGGTGGCCGTGACGGGTCCCAGGGCGTCGATGTCAGAGAGCGCGTCAACCTCCCCGCCGATCAGAAGGCGGGCCGCCCGGTTGGTGAAGGCGATGCATCCATCGGGTGCCACGGCGATCAGCGCGACCGTGACCGCGTCCAGCAGGGCCAGAAGCCGGTCGTGCTGTCGCGCCTGGTCACGCTGCGCCGGGCTTGCCATCTCGGCCGCGGCCGGCGGCACCCCGTGCCGCCGGGCCGTGTCCCATATCGTCAGGGCGGCCAGGCCACCCAGCACCAGCGCGGTGGCGTATTGGGGGGAGGTCGCCAGCACCTGCAGGCACAGGAAGGCGAAGATGGCGGCCAGCATGGTCCGCAGGGACAGGGAGAGGGCGATGGAATGGACGGCCGGTCTAAAGTCCATGCCGGGCCATGCGCCGGTAAAGGGCGGGGCGGCTGAGGCCCAGCGCTGTCGCCGCCTGGGCGATGTTGCCCTCGTTCTCCGCCAGCGCGTGTTTGATCGCGTCCCGTTCCAGGACGTCCAGTGGCCGCCCCCGCCGCGCCGCCTGGGTGGCCTCGCTGGCGGATCTGACGGCGGCGAGGAGGTCCTGGTTGCGCCACGGCTTCAGCAGGAAGTCATGCGCGCCGCGTTTCAGGCTTTCGACCGCCAGGGAAACGCCACCGTACGCCGTCATCAGGACCACCGCCAGGGAGGGATCCCGCGTCCTGATCTGGGCCAGCGCGTCCAGGCCCTCGCGGCCGGAGCGCGCCCCGGTGATGAAGTTCATGTCCAGCAGGACGCAGCCGAAGCGTCCGGGCACCAGCGCCACGGCCATGTCCTGGGGTGAAGCGGCGGCGTCGGCCGCCTCCACATGGGGGCCAAGCGCCAGCTGGGCGGCATGGCGAACATCGGCATCGTCGTCAACGATGAGGACAGCGGGTAGCCTGGTCATGGGACCGGATTATAGACGAGGGGTTTTACGCCCGGCAATGCGTCCGGATCCGGACAGCGTGCCCGTCCGCCAGCCCGGTGGAATGGCATAAGATATTGGTAAAGCGCGTTTTTTGGTCTGGCGTCGGTATCGTACAATGAAGGCCTGAGACAAACCACGGACAGGCCCGCCATGGACAGACCCATCCCGATCCCCTGGTGGCGGACACCGCGCGCCAAGGCGCTGTGGCTGTTGGGCGGCGTGCCGCCCTTCCTGCTGGGGATCGGCCTGGTACTGCACGCCGCGGCGGACGGGGGCCTGCGCGTCGCCCGCGCCGACGTCACCATCGCGACGGTGCGGGCGGATTTGTTCCATGATTACGTGCCGCTGCATGGCACGGTCGAGCCCAAGGACATGGTCTATCTCGACGCGCTCGCTGGCGGGCAGGTCGCCGAGCTGCTGGTGCAGGCGGGCGACGTGGTGGCCCAGGGGCAGCCCTTGATCGTCTTCCGTAACGAGCAGCTGGAACTCAACGTTCTCGACAATGCCGGGCGGCTGATCGAATCCATGACCCAGGTGCAGGCCTACCTGACACAGCTGGAAATCAATCGGGCGGGCAACCAGAAGGCGCTGGCGGACATCCGCTATAACATCGCCACGCTGGAGCATACGGCCCGGCGCTACGATCCTCTGCTGCGGGACCGGGCGATCGCCGCCCTGACGGTGGAGCAGGTGCACGACCAGCTCGACCACTACCGCAGGCTCGAGGACATCCAGGCCGCGACCAACCGCCAGCAGGAAGCGCTGCGCCTGCGGGAGGTGCCGGGACTGCAGGCGGCGCAGTCCAGCCTGGAACGCAGCCTCGCCGCCACCCAGGCGCAATTGCACAACCTGACGGTGCGGGCGCCGGTGGCGGGACGGATCACGCAGCTGGGTCTGAAGATCGGCGAGAACAAGGTCGCCGGTCAGCGGCTGGCGGAGATCGTGCCGGATACGGGGTTCAAGGTCCGGGCGGAGGTCGATGAATACTACATCGGCCGCGTCCGCCTGGGGCAGATGGGCATCGTCACCCTGGATGGTGTCGACCATCCGCTTCGTGTCAGCCGCGTCTATCCGGCGGTGAAGAACGGCAGCCTGTCGATCGACCTGGCCTTCGTCGACGCCCCACCCCCGGACCTGTCGCCGGGGGCGACGGTGGAGGGCAGGCTGTCGCTCGGGTCCGACAGCGCCGCCATCCTCCTGCCCGCCGGCGCCTTCTTGGATGCGTCGGGCGGCGACTATGTGTTCGTGCTCGACGGGGGCGGCCGCCGGGCGGAACGTCGTCAGGTCAAATTGGGGCGGCGCAACCAGGACCAGGTCGTCGTGGTGTCCGGCCTGCGGCCGGGTGAGCGCGTGATCACCTCCGACTATGGCCGCTTCGGCACCGTTCAACGCATCAACCTGACGGAATGAGGGGGAAACCCGGATGTTGACGCTCACCAATCTTGGCAAATCCTACCGGACCAGCGAGATCGAAACGCGCGCGCTCGATGCCATTTCGTTGGAGGTCGCGGCGGGCGAGTTCCTGGCCATCATGGGGCCGTCAGGGTGCGGCAAGTCGACCCTGCTCAACATCCTCGGGTGCCTCGACCGCGCCAGCGACGGCTCCTACCGTCTGATGGGCGAGGAGGTCGCGCACGTGTCCGAGGCCAAGCTCACCCAGCTGCGCCGGGCGCATATCGGTTTCGTCTTCCAGAGCTTCAACCTGATCGATGACCTCACCGTCGCCGAAAACGTCGAGGTGGCGCTGCTCTACCGCCAGGACGGCGGGTCGCGGAAGGCGCGCATCGCCGAGGCGTTGGAGCGGGTGGGCATGGCGCACCGCGCCCGCCACCGGCCGCGGCAGCTGTCCGGCGGCCAGCAGCAGCGCGTCGCCATCGCCCGCGCCCTGGTGTCGAACCCCAAGCTCATCCTGGCGGACGAACCCACCGGCAATCTCGACACCGCCAATGGCAAGGCGGTGATGGATCTGCTCAACGGCATTTCCGGCGCCGGCGCCACCATCATCATGGTGACCCATTCCCCCGCCCATGCCGCCGTGGCGCGACGCACCGTCCGGATGCTGGACGGGCGGATCGTCAGCGAAACACAGGTTTGAGGAAGGGCGAGGCCATGTTCCGCGATCCCTGGGTGACCGCCTTCCGGTCATTGATGAACGGCAAGTTCCATGCGGCGCTGACTATCGCGGGCCTCGCCATCGGCTTCGCCGCCGCCCTGCTGCTGTCCCTCTATGTCCGGGACGAGCTGGGGTACGACGGCACCTTTCCGGCCGATGTCTACCGCGTCTCCTCGGCCGTCACGATGCCGGGTGGCGCCACCGTGGTGTTCGACGGCACCGACTATGCGCTGGCGGCGGGGATGAAAATGGATGTCCCGCAAATCCAGGCCATCGCCCGGATGATGCCGCAGGACTGGACCGTGCGGCACGATCAGGTCGAAGCCAATGAGACGGTCTATTGGGCCGACCCCCAGTTGTTCTCCGTCCTGCCCATGCGGGTCCTTGCCGGCGATCTTGGGGCGGCGCTGGACGCGCCCAATTCGGTCGTCCTGACCCGTGCCATGGCGCGCAAGTATTTCGGGACGGACGCGCCGGTTGGCCAGACGCTGCGGTTCAACCGCACCCATGTCATGCGCGTCACGGCGGTGGTCCAGGATCTGCCGTCCAACACCCATCTCGTGGCGGGGATTTTCGCGTCCGGCCGCACGCCCTTTTCCAACCTGGCGGAAATGGACGCTCGACCGGCGGGCTTCCATTTCGACGGTTCGACCTACACCTATTTCCGCCTGCGGCCCGGCGCCACCCCGGCGGCGGTCCGCGCCGCCTTGCCGGACCTGGTGGTCAGCCGCCTGCTGATCCCCAAGCAAAACGCCTTCGGGGTGGCGGTCACCCTGTCCGTCCTGTCCGTGCGGGACATCCATTTCGCGCCGGCCGGCATCAACGCCATGAAGGCGCCGGGCAGTGCGGCGACCGTGGGGGCCGCCGCCACCGTGGCCCTGCTGATCCTGGCCGGCGCTTGCGTCAATTTCATCAACCTCGCCACCGCGCGGGCGTCCCGCCGGGCGCTGGAGGTGGGGGTGCGCAAGGCCGCCGGCGCCGGCCGCGGCACCCTGGCGCTGCAGTTCATCGCCGAGGCGGTGCTGCAGGTTGGCGCCGGCATGGCGGTCGCGCTGGCCGTGGTCGAGCAGCTGTTGCCGGACTTCAACGCCTTCCTGCAGCGCGACATCGGCTTTCCCTACTGGCGGCCGGACATGGCGGCCGTGCTGCTTCTGGTCGTGCTGACGGTCAGCCTGCTGGCCGGCGCCTATCCGGCGCTGGTGCTGTCGTCCCTGCGGCCGGTCGAGGCCCTGCGCGGGGAATCGGGCCATCTGGACGCCCGCTGGCTCGACGGCGGGCGCCTGCGCCGCATCCTGGTCGTCGTCCAGTTCGCCATCCTCACGGGGCTGATGATCGCCAGCGCGGTCATCTGGCGCCAGACCCAGTTCGCGGCGGGATCCGCCGCCCGGCTCGCGTCCCGGAACATGGTGCTGGTGTCGGCCCCCTGCACCGACGGGCTGCGCGACGGCCTCGCCCGCCTGCCCGGTGTGCGGGAGGTGGTCTGTTCCCAGCCGACGATGATCAGTTCCGAGGACACGGTGGAGATGATGGAGACGTCGCCCACCGACATCCGCTCCCTCCACACGCTGTCGGTCGATGCCGGGTTCCTGGAGGCCTATGGGCTGACGCCGCTGGCCGGGCGGCTGTTCGACCGCGCGCATGGCGACGTCGCGGCTCCTCCCCCGGACGGCGGGCCCCAGACCGTGCGCATGGTCATCAACGAGACCGCTTTGCGCGATCTGGGCCTGCATGATCCGGGGAAGGCCATCGGCCTGCGGCTTCAGGCGTCGGCGGCGCGCGGACAACGCTTTTTCACCATCATCGGCGTGGTGCCGGATTTCCCGACCGGGTCGGTGCGTGTTCCGGTCGCACCTGTCGCCTACATCGCTGATCCGTCGCGCTTCGGCATGTTGAGCGCGCGCGTGACGCCGGGACGGATGGCCGAAGCCCTGGCGGGGATCGCGGACGTTTGGATGGCCGCCGGGCAGCCGGGATTGCCCAGGACCCTGCCCCTCAGCCTGTACGCCGCCAACCTGTACCGCGACCTTTGGCGCGAGGGCGTCCTCTTCACCCTCGCCACCGGGGTCGCCTTGGCCATCGCCTGCATCGGCCTGTTTGGCATGGCCGCCTTCCTGGCGGAGCGGCGCACGAAGGAGATCGGCATCCGCAAGGCGATGGGGGCCACGACCGGCCAGGTCGCCGCCCTGCTGCTTCGGCAGTTCCTCACCCCCGTGCTGTGGGCCAACCTCCTCGCTTGGCCGGTGGTGTGGTGGCTGATGCGTCACTGGCTGGCGGGCTTCGCCGCCCATGTGCCGTTGAGCTTCTGGCTTTTTCTGGCCGGCGGCGCCGTCACGCTGGTGGTGACGTTGGCCACGGTGGCGGGGCAGGGGATTCTGGTCGCGCGGCGCCCGCCGGTTGCCGCGCTGCGATACGAATGAGGGGGTCGGCACGGCCTTGAGGCGGTGCGCGCGGGCCTTGCGCGCTTCGGCGGAACGGCGGTTCCGCTAGGGTTCGCCGGTGGGAGGACGGCGTTATCCCGCACCGCACCCAAAAAAATTATTTAATCCCAATTCCCCGGAACGTCGCCTATTTCCCGATGTGTTGGGTTCCCGAACCCGTTCCGAGGGATCTGAGACGTGTTGCATCGCATCATATACGACTGCTGCTGGCACGACAGCCACCGGCCCCGCGCCAACCCACCCCGCCCGGACCGGGAGGTGCGGTCATGATCGAGATCGTCAAGATCGCGCTGAGGCGGCCTTACACGTTCATCGTGATGGCCATCCTGATCCTGATTTTCGGGGTGTCCTCGGCGGTCAAGACGCCGACCGACATCTTCCCCAATATCGGCATCCCCGTCATCGCCGTGGTGTGGACCTACAACGGCTTGTCGCCCGATGACATGTCGGGCCGCATCATCGGCTATTACGAACGCTCGCTGACCGCGACCGTGAACGACATCGAACACATCGAGTCCCAGTCGGTGCAGGGCTACGGCGTGGTGAAGATCTTCTTCCAGCCGACGGTGAACATCAACGCCGCCCAGTCGCAGGTCACCGCCATTTCCCAGACGGTGCTGAAGCAGATGCCGGCGGGCATCACCCCGCCGCAGGTGCTGGTCTTCAACGCGTCCAGCGTGCCCATCCTTCAGTTGGCGCTGTCCAGCAACACGCTGTCCGACACCAAGTTGAACGACGTGGCCCAGAATTTCGTCCGGCCACAGCTGGTGACCGTGCCGGGCGCGGTATTTCCGACAGTCTACGGCGGCAAGGTGCGCCAGGTGCAGATCGACCTGAACCAGCAGGCCCTGCATTCCTACGGCCTGTCGGCCGCCGACGTGGTCAACGCGCTGTCGGTGCAGAACCTGATCACGCCGGCCGGCACGCAAAAGGTCGGCAAGCTGGAATACGCCGTCGACCTGAACGACAGCCCCAAACTGATCGCCCCCTTCAATGACATGCCCATCAAGACGGTCAACGGGACCATCGTCTATATGCGGGATGTCGCCAATGTGCATGACGGCAGCCCCCCCCAGACCAACGTGGTGCACGTCGATGGCAAGAACGCCGTGCTGATGTCGGTGCTGAAGGCGGGGTCCGCCTCCACGCTGGATATCATCCAGGGCGTGGGCGATCGCTTGCCCGAGATCGAGAAGAGCCTGCCGGCCGGCGTCACGCTGACCCCGATCAGCGACCAGTCGATGTTCGTGAAGGACGCGGTGTCCGGCGTGATCCGTGAGGGCGCCATCGCCGCCGGCCTGACCGGCCTGCTGATCCTGCTATTCCTGGGCAGCTGGCGCTCAACGCTGATCATCACCGTGTCCATCCCGCTGGCCATCCTGGCTTCCATCACCATCCTGTCCATCCTGGGCCAGACCATCAACGTCATGACCCTGGGCGGCCTGGCGCTGGCCGTGGGCATCCTGGTGGACGACGCCACGGTGACCATCGAAAACATCAACTGGCATCTGGAGCACGGCAAGGCCATCGAAACCGCCATCCTGGATGGCGCCAAGCAGATCGTCGTGCCGGCCACCGTATCGCTGCTGTGCATCTGCATCGCCTTCGTGCCCATGTTCGGCCTGGGCGGCGTGGCGGGCTTCCTGTTCCGCCCGATGGCCGAGGCGGTGGTCTTCGCGCTCATGGCTTCCTACGTGCTGTCGCGCACCCTGGTGCCGACGCTGGCCAACCACCTGCTGCGCAACCAGACCCATGCCGGCCACGGCCTGCACGCCGATACCCACGGCGCGCCCACCCGCAACCCGCTGGTCCGTTTCCAGCGGGGCTTCGAGCGCGGGTTCGAGGCGGTGCGGGCGACATACCAGGGCCTGCTGCTTCTCGGCTTGCGCCGGCGCGGCTGGATGATCGGTGGCTTCCTGCTCGTGTCGCTGGCCAGCTTCGCCCTGGTGCCTTTCCTGGGGCAGAACTTCTTTCCTGACGTGGATGGCGGCCAGATCAAGATCCATATGCGCGGTCAGACCGGCCTGCGCATCGAGGAAACCACCCGTCTGGCCGACCGCGTCAACGCCGCCATCCAGCGCATCATCCCGCCCGCCGATCTGGGCGGCATGGTCGACAACATCGGCCTGCCGGTCAGCGGCATCAACAACGCCTACGGCAACAGCGGCACCATCGGCGTGCAGGATGCCGACATTCTGATCACCCTGAAGGAAGGTCACGCCCCCACGGACGACTATGTCGACAGCCTGCGCCGTGACCTGCCGCGCCTGTTCCCTGGCACAACCTTCGCCTTCCTGCCGGCCGACATCACCACCCAGGTGCTGAACTTCGGCCTGCCGGCGCCGCTGGACGTGCAGATTTCGGGCAACGACCTGGAAACCAACCGCGTCTACGCCAACAAGCTGCTGGCCAAGATCGCCCGCATCCCCGGCGTGGCCGACGCCCGCATCCAGCAGGCCTTCCAGCTACCGTCCTTGAAGGTGGACGTCGATCGGTCGCTGGCGGGCCTGGTGGGCCTGACGGAAAAGGACGCCGCCACCACCATGCTGGACACCCTGGCCGGCAGCAGCCAGACCGCGCCCACCTATTGGCTGGACCGGAAGAGCGGTATCTCCTACCCCGTGTCCATCCAGACGCCGCAGCGCGACATCGACACCATGGGCGGCTTGCAGACCATGCCGTTGGGCTCCGGCCCCGCCAGCCAGCTGCTGGGCGGCATCGCCCATATCAGCCGGGGGCGGGAGGATGCGGTGGTCTCCCACTACAACATCCGTCCGGCCATCGACATCTACGCCACCCCCCACGGCCGCGACCTGGGCGCCATCAACGCCGACGTGCAACGGGCCATCGACAGCATGATGGCCGATCTGCCGCGCGGAGCCCATGTGGAAATCCGCGGCCAGGTGACCACCATGACCAGCGCCTATCACCAGCTGTTCGTGGGCCTGGCCTTCGCCATCGTGCTGATCTACCTGCTGATCGTGGTGAACTTCCAATCGTGGGTGGACCCGTTCGTCATCGTCATGGCCCTGCCCAGCGCACTGGCCGGCATCGTGTGGATGCTGTTCGGCACCGGCACCACCCTGTCGGTTCCGGCCCTGACCGGCGCCATCATGTGCATGGGTGTCGCCACCGCCAACAGCATCCTGGTCATCAGCTTCGCCCGGGAACGGCTGGCCGCCGGTGTCGATCCGCTGTCGGCGGCGATGGAGGCCGGGCACACCCGCTTCCGTCCCGTGCTGATGACGGCGTTGGCCATGATCATCGGCATGGCGCCCATGGCCATCGAGGCGGGGCAGAACGCCCCCCTGGGCCGCGCCGTCATCGGTGGCCTGGTCTTCGCCACCCTGGCCACCCTGTTCATGGTTCCCGCGCTGTTCAGCCTGGCCCACGCCCGCGATCCCAAACGCGCCGCAGCGGGCCAAGGAAACCACGGCGACGGCTCCCACCCCACGCCCGCCACCGCCTGACCAAACCGGAGTAACTTCCCCATGTCGACCGTGCAGATACCCACGCCCAACCCCCGCCGCCTGGCCCTGCTGGGCGTCACGGCCCTGGTGGCCGCCGGCGCCATCATCGTCGTCGGCGTCACCGGCCGGGCCCGGGCGACTCGAGACCTGGTGCAGTGGAACGCCGAACAGGCCATCCCCACCGTGGCGCTGGCCCCCGTGACCCATGAGGACAAGGCGCAGACGCTGGCCCTGCCGGGCACCCTGCAGGCCTACACCAAGGCGCCCATCTATGCGCGGGTCGGCGGCTACCTCAAAAGCTGGGAGCGGGACATCGGCGCCAAGGTCAAGGCGGGGGAACTGCTGGGCACCATCGACACCCCGGACCTGGACCAGCAGCTGGAACAGGCCAGGGCGGACCTGGCGCGCGCCCAGGCGACCGCCCAGCTGGCCGACCTGACGGCCAAACGCTGGGCCGCCCTGGTGGCGTCGCAGTCGGTGTCGCAGCAGGCGGCGGATGAGAAGGTGGGCGACAGCCAGGCCAAGCGCGCGGCGGTGGACAGTGCGGCCGCCAACGTCCGCCGGCTGGAGACGCTGGCGGCGTTCAAGCGCATCACCGCCCCCTTCGACGGCGTGGTCACCGCCCGCACCACCGACGTGGGCGCGCTGATCAACGCCGGCGGCGGCAGCGGCCCGGAACTGTTCGAGGTGTCGGACCTGCACAAGCTGCGCCTCTACGTCCAGATCCCGCAGGCCTTCGCCGGCCTGCTGCAGCCAGGGGCGAAGGCCACGTTCGACTTGCCGCAATATCCGGGGCGCACCTTCGCCGCCACGCTGACCACCACGGCCAACGCGGTGAACACGGCCAACCGCAGCATGCTGGTGGAGCTGCAAGCCGACAATCCCGATGGCGATCTCACCCCCGGCACCTATGCCGAGGTCCATTTCCAGCTGCCGGCGGCGCCGGACACGGCCAAGGTGCCGGCCACGGCCCTGGTGGTGGGGGATCGCGGCGCGCAGCTGGCCGTGCTGGGCGCCCCTGGAACGCCGGATGCCGGCAAGGTGGTGCTGAAGCGGGTGCAACTGGGCCGTGACCTGGGGGACAGCGTCGAGGTGGTGGCGGGGCTGGCGCCCGGCGACCGGGTGATCGACAGCCCGCCGGAAACCCTGGGTACGGGCGACACGGTGCGCCTGGCGGCCACAGACGCGGCCGCCCCGGGCAAGGTCGCGGCTGCCGTCCCGGCTTCCGCGCCCAAGGCGGACCGGTAACAGCCATGACCCGTAAGATCCTATTGGCCGGCGGCGCCCTGCTGGCGCTGGCGGCCTGCAACCTGGCGCCGGACTATCAGCCGCCGCAGCTGGTCCTGCCCCCCGCCTTCAAGGAGGCCGGGGGATCGCCGTGGCAGCCCGCCCAGCCATCGGACCAGGCCGCGCGCGGCCCCTGGTGGATGGCCTTCAACGACCCGGTGCTGAACGGCCTTGAGGACAAGATCGAGGCCGCCAACCCTACGCTGAAGGGGGCGTTGGCCCGCTATGACGAGGCGCGGGCGGGCGCCGCCGCCGTTTCGGCCGGCCTGCTGCCGCGCGTCGACCTGGACGCCAGCCTGACCAACAACCGCCAGTCCAAGGACCGGCCGTTGCGCGGCGCCAACCAGCGTGACGTCTATGGTTCCAACACCGTCGGCGCATCGGCCTCCTACGAGGTCGACCTCTGGGGCAAGGTGCGCAACCAGGTGGCCGCCGGCCAGGCGGAGGCCCAGGCCAGCGCCGCCGACTTGGCCTCCGTCCGCCTGGGCCTTCAGGCGGAACTGGCCACCGACTATTTCGCCCTGCGCGGCCTGGACGAGCGCGCGCGGATCCTGGCCGATACCGTCGCGGCCTATGAGAAACAGCTCAGCCTGACGCAGACTCTGTTCCAGGGCCGCATCGTCGCCGGCATGGACGTGTCGCGCGCCGAAACCCAGCTGGACAGCGCGCGTTCACAAGTGTCGCAGGTGGCGTCCCAGCGGGCCCAGATGGAACACGCCATCGCCGCCTTGGTGGGCCTGACGCCGGCCGAATTCAGTCTGGCGCCCACCCCGTGGACGCCCACCCTGCCGGCCGTGCCCACGGGGCTGCCCTCCACCCTGCTGCAACGCCGGCCGGACATCGCCGCGGCGGAGCGGGACGTGCGGGCGGCCAACGCCGGCATCGGTGTGGCCCGCGCCGCCTACTATCCCGACCTGTCCTTGCAGGCGGTGGGCGGCTTTCAGGACACCGGGTTCAACCTGCTGAAGCTGCCGATGGCCTTCTGGTCGGTCGGCCCCGGCGTTACCCTGCCATTGTTCGAGGGCGGGCGGCTGGACGCCGGTCTAGCGCGGGCGGTGGCGCAGCAGGACGAGGCCGCAGCCAAGTACCGCCAGACCGTGCTGTCCGCCTTCCGCGAGGTGGAGGACAATCTGGCCGCCATCCGCTGGCTGGGCACCGCGGCCAAGGATGAGGACGCCGGCACGCAGGCGGCCCAGCGCACCTTGGGCATGGCCATGAACCTCTACCGCGACGGCGCCGACAGCTATCTCGACGTGGTGACGGCCCAGACCGCCCTGCTGGAAGCGCAGCAAAGCAGCCTGGATCTGCACACCCGCCAGGTCCAGGCCGACGTCGCCCTCATCCGCGCCTTGGGCGGGGGGTGGGATGTGGGGGCGCTGCCAACGGCGGGTGAGGCGGCGACGGTACCGGAGCAGGCGAAGGCCCGGTAGGCTCCAGCAGAAGAAAGGGCGCCGCGCCGCCCTTTCCCCCCCCGTCCATACCCTTTCCTCAGATCGCGCGCAGCCGGGTGAAGAAGCCGGTGATCTCGGCGTTCAGGCCGTCGGCGTCCTGGCGCAGGGCTTCGGAGGCCGCGTGCAGGACGTTGGCCGATTGGCTGGTCTGTTCCGCCGCCCCCGCCACGCCCACGATGTTGGTGGACACCTGCTGGGTGCCGGCGGCCGCCTCGTTGATGTTGCGGGCGATTTCCGAGGTGGTGGCGCCTTGCTGCTCCATGGCGGACGCGATGGCGGTGGATATCGCCCGCATGTCGCCCACCACATGGGCGATGTTGGCGATGGCGTCCACGGCGCGGGTGGTTTCCTGCTGGATACCGGTGATGTAGCCCTGGATTTCGTCCGTGGCCTTGGTCGTCTGGCTGGCCAGGGTCTTCACCTCGCTGGCGACCACGGCGAAGCCCTTGCCGGCCTCGCCCGCCCGCGCCGCCTCGATGGTGGCGTTCAGGGCCAGCAGGTTGGTCTGGCTGGCGATCTCCTGGATCACCTGGACGATGGTGCCGATGCTCTCGGCCGCCTCTGCCAGGCCCCGCATGGTCTCGCCGGTCCGTTCGGCCTCCGTTACCGCGCGTTCGGCGATGGTGGTGGAGCGGGTGACCTGTTGGTTGACCTCACCCACGGCGGCGGCCAACTCCTCCGCGGCACTGGCGATCATCTGCACGTTGCCGCTGGTCTCGGCCGAGGCCTGGTTGGCCATTTCCACCATGCCGCGGCTTTGCGTCGCCATGTCGGCCAAGCCGGAGGAATGGTTGCGCACCTCTTCCGAGGCGTTCACCACGTTGTCCAGCACCCGGGCGGTGCGCTGCTGGAAATCGGCCAGTGATGCCTCCACCGCCTGCTGCCGGCGCAGCTTCTCCTGCTGCTCGGCCATCTGCGCCTGGGTCAGTTCGGCGTTGCGCAGGCCGTTGCGCTTGAACACCTCCAGCGCGCGGGCCAACCGCCCGATCTCATGTCTGTCGTTCAGCAGGGGGATGTCGACGCTCAAGTCGCCATCGGCCAGTCGGCCCATGCGCTCGGTGATCAGCTTCAGCGGTTTGGCGATGCTGCGCGCCAGCAGATAGGCGACCAAGCCACCGGCGACGACCACGACGGCCGTCAGCATCAGCATGGCAGTCAATATATCATGATATATTGCGTCGACGTCATCGATGTAGATGCCTGTGCCCAACGCCCACTGCCAGGGTTCGAAGCCCAGGCTGTAGGTCATCTTGGGAAAACTCTCGGCCGGGCCGCCCTTGCTGCCGGGCCGCGGGTAGGTATAGGTGAAGGAGCCGCCGCCCTGCTTGGCGGCCTCAATGCCCAGGCGCACGGTTTCGACCCCGTCCGCCGTCTTGAAACTCATGCGGTTCTTGCCCTCGAACTCCCGCTTGATGTGGACGATGGTCAGGCCGTCATACTGGTTGACGTAGACATACTCGCCATTGCCGAAGCGCAGCTTGCGGATGTCGTCCTGGGCGCCCTTCTGCGCCTGGGCGCGGGTCAACTCGCCCGACTGTTCCCGGTCGTACCAGTTCTGCGCGATCCCGCGGGTCACCATCAGGATCTGCTTCAGCTCTTCCTTGCGGTCGTCCATCAGGGTGCCGCGCAAGGTGGACAGGGCGAAGCCGACGGCCAGGGCCAAGGCCAGCACCAGCATGGGCATGAACAGCGCCAGCCGGTGCGAAATCTTCAGTTTGTTCAACATGATCGGATCACTTCGCGGGACAGGAGGGGAGGGAGTCAGGCGACGGCGGCGGCGGGCAAGGGGTCGTTATCATCACGAAACAATCCCCGGGGCAGGTCCAGGTCGTGGGCGCAGGCCGCGGCATTGCGGGCGTAGACCTCATCCACGCCGTAACGCCGCAGCAGGTCGATGTCGGCCTCGGTCACCGCGCCGTGGTCGCGGTCCTGATAGGCGTAACAGCCGATGCCGCCTGGCTGATGGTGCAGGCCGGGGGCGGCGTACGCATCCGGTTCCACGGGGAAGATGATGCGCGACGACGCGTCGTCCAGGCTGTCCATCCGTTGCCAGCCCGTTACCGTTTCGGATGTGAAATAATCGGATAGGCCCAGCCGGTGGAACAGCGCCGCCGCCGACAGCACCGGCTGGCGCGTCGCCTCATAGACGTAGTGGGTCACCGGCACGCCCTCGCGACGGGCGTAGGCTTCCACCCGTCCGGCGTTCAGCGACGCGATGACGAAATTCTCCAGCAACTGGTCATGGCTGATCCGGTGGGACCATTTGCGCAACCAAGAGGCCAGCGCGTGCACCGGCTCGCGGTCCAGCATCACCAGATGCAGCCGGTCGGCGGGATAACCCGCTTCGATCAGCATCCGCAGGGGGATGTACAGGCACTCCGCCGTCAGGTAGGGACCGGCCACGTCCTTGCAGAAGATGTGCGGCGCCTGGTCCGCCAGGGGGACGATCCACGGGCCCGGTGTCCCGGCCGCCAGCACATGGCGCATGATCGCCTTGGTCGGCTGGTAATAGGACGGCAGGCCCGCCACCCCGAACAGGTTGGCCAGGGCGGTGGATCCCACGCGGGCCCGGCCCCAAGCGCAGGTCAGCTGGGGAAAATCCCGCTCCGCCCTGTCTGAGAAGCCCGTCCGCAGGTGAGCGGCCACCTGATCGTTTAATCCGCCAAATGGAAATTCCCGTGTTTGGTATCGTCCGTCGGATGACAGGCAAATGCTGTCCAGCGACGCGTCGTCCTGTTCGACCAGGTCGGCGAGCGCCCCTAGGTCGATGATTTTCTTATAGAATGCGACCATGAGTCTTCCTATCCCAAGAATTCTCTTGGGCCTGATTGCAGGTGCCTTGGGGATGGGTTGGGTTGCTTTCCTACACCAAGGTATAGGGTAGGGACTCTTAAGACAATATTAATAAGAAAAGATTCACAAATAGTACCACCAAAGGCCACGTTTCAGTCTTGTGAACGCGTTTGCAGCGTAATTTATAAGTATTTATCCGGTTTGTTTAACTAAAATTGTTCCTTATTTAGTGGGTGATGTGTCGATCCCGATCCGTTATCGGGTGTGCTGCCGGGGCGCCACCGGCTCCCGAGGCAGGATGGTTTCTCCGCAGGACCCAAGGCTAAGTGCGGGGTTCCTTATGAGAATCGCTCAAGTGGCGACGCCGGACGCGCGTTGGGGACAAAAAAAGCGGCCCAGCCGCGAAGGCTGGGCCGCTGTGAAGGAGGGCCTGACAGATCGGGAGTGATCAGTGGTGGGCGTGGGCCAGGCCGGCGTCACCGTCGCTGATGCCGATCTCCACGTTCTGCATCATGCCCTGGTCCTCGTGGTCCAGGATGTGGCAGTGCAGGACGAATTCGCCGATGTACCGCTCATACCGGGTGCGGACGATCAGACGATAATAGTGCACCGGCGGGTTGGGGTTGGGCTTGAGGTCGGGCGAGCCGAAGGCGCTGAGGTTGGTCTTGACCCACAGCGTGTCCTTCCAGGCGCCCTGCAGGCCGGCGAATTGGGTGTCGCCATCGTCGTCCACCGCGCCGGGCAAGCTGACGTCCCGGCCCTTCTCGTTATAGATGTGGACGATCTGGAAGGGGTTCACATGGATGTGGAAGGGGTGGCTGACGCTGTACGAGCGGAGTTCCCATTGCTGTGCCCTGCCCAGCACCAGCTTGCGGTCGATTTGCTTCGGATCATAGGGCGCGGTGCCCTTGGGTACCCAGTTCTGCCCGTCGTACTGCACCATGTCGAAGTTGTTGGCCACGGTGAACTTGGTCGCGTCCAGGCCGTTGTAGGGCTGCTTGTTGGGATCATCCGGCACGCCCGGCCCGAGGTAGAACACCATGTGCTCCTCCGGCATGTCCTTCAGCACGCCATCCTTGGTCTGGTACTTCAGTTCGTCTTCGGTGATGGTGGGGTGGGGCACGAAGCGGGTCAGCTTGATGGCTGGCTTGCCGCTGCGGTCCTTGGCCGTCAGGTCGCCGATGATCTGGTCGCGCACGTCGGGCCGCATGTTGCCGCGAGCGGACACCACCAGCGTGTCCACCAGTGTCTGCGTCGGGTTGGCCGTGCGGGTGCCGCCCCGCACGGTGACCACCCCCAGCAGGCTGCGTAGCGTTTCCGAGCGGCTGACCGTGGCGGCGGAACTCATGGCGCCTTGGGTCATGCAATAGTTGCCAGGTTCCGGGAACACCACCAGCAGGTCATAGCGATACCCCGGCTGCAGCACGGTGTTGGTGTTGGTCAGGGTGTTGCCCATGGTCAGGCCATCGGCGGCCACCACTTGGTAGGGCACGGCGGGGCCGGTACATACCGTGTCGATGAATTTGCCCGTGGCGTCCTTGGTGGGCCGCGCGGTGGCGGCGGTGGTGTCCACCATCTTGTGGAATTCCACATTGATGGTTTCGCGCACACCGGCATGGATCAGGCGCCAGCGTTCCACCGTGCCGGCCTGGGCGTCGGTGAAGGTGGGCATGATGACGCCGTTGATGCTGGTCCAACGGCCCGACATCGCCCAGCTGCCGGGGCCGAATTCGTCGCTGGTCGGGGGGTTGCTTCCAGGGGGGTTCTGGACCGCGTCATACGTTTCGATGATGCCGGTCTGGTTGGCCTCGCAGGTCCAGGTCGGCTTTTTGTTGGCATCCAGGCAGTAATATTGAATCTGCTGGAACACCAGGGTCCGCTCCTTGAAGGGCTGACCGTTGGGCGCCACCAACAGGGTATCCAGATCGCCGTTGACCTCGGGCGTGGGCTTGCGGTCGCCGCGGATGATCAACGCGCCGGCCATGCCGCTGGCCACCTGCAGCGCGGTCGATCCATGGTTGTGCGGATGGTACCAGAAGGTGCCGGCGGGGTGGTCGGCCGGGATGTTGTATTCGTACTGGAAGCTGACGGTCGGGTTGATCGAGATCAGCACGTTGTCGCTGTTGCCCGTTGGGCTGACCCACAGGCCATGCGAATGCAGGTTGGTGTGGTTGAAGCAGTGCGGCTTGTTTATGTTCGGGGAGCCGCAGTTCTCTTCCCTGGGCAGATCGTTGTGCAGGGTGATGCGCACGGTGTCGCCGGGCGTCACGTCGATTTCCGGCGCGACATAGGGCGTGCCCGGTGAGACGCCGGTGCCGACGTAGCTGCGCAGGTACAGGCGCTGAAAGCGCTGCTGACCGGGATCGTACAGGGACCCCTCGGAGTATTTGATGTGCAGGTCGAAGGCGCGCTCCTTGCCGGCGTGCGGCTGGGGCGCGGTCGCCAGGCTGACGGCGGAGGGGGCCTTGGGCAGGCCGGGCACGGTGGCCGACCCTTGCGCCGGTGCCGTCTGCGGCAGGGATGGCGGGTTGGCGAACGTGCTCTGCGCCGCCGCCGGCTGGGCCGTCGCCGCCCCCAACAATGCCAGGCCCAGGGTCGCGCCCCCGGCCCACCGCCAATTCATGGACGCGCCGCGCGTCGAATGCCATTGCATGCTCTACCCCCTTTTCGCGGCCCTCGCCGCCCTCTGGTTGAGTTGTTGGCGGCAATCTAGCAGATGTGGGGGTGTGTTACACTCGTTTAGCGAGTGATGTTACGGCTTATGCGCTCATGAGATGTGATCGGCTTGTTAACGGTTCCTTGGGAAAGGCTGTCGTCGATGGCCAGCCTGGGGCTACACTCGTTCTTCCAGCGATCAGGAAAGGCAGCCCGATGACCGACCCTCTCTCCGATTTCATCCGCGGCCTGCCCAAGGCCGAGCTGCACCTGCATATTGAAGGCAGCCTGGAACCGGAGCAGATGTTCGAGTTCGCCCGCCGCAACCGCGTGGCGCTGCCCTTCCGCACGGTGGAGGAGGTGCGGGCGGCTTATGCCTTCACCAATCTCCAGGACTTCCTGGACATCTATTACCAGGGCGCCCAGGTCCTGCGCACGGAAGAGGACTTCCGCGACCTGGCGCTGGCCTATTTCCGGCGGCTGGCGGCCGATGGCGGGGTCCATGCGGAGATCTTCTTCGATCCCCAGACCCATACCGACCGCGGGATCCCCTTCCAGGTCGTGGCCGATGGACTGCTGGCCGGCATGGCGGCGGCGGATGAACTCGGCATCTCCTCCAGGCTGATCCTGTGCTTCCTGCGCCACCAGGACGAGGATGCCGCCTTCGCCACGCTAAGGGCGGCGGAGCCCTACCTTGACCGCATCACGGGCGTGGGGCTGGATTCGTCGGAGGTTGGCAACCCGCCGTCCAAGTTCGCGCGGGTGTTCCAGGCGGCCCGCCAGCGCGGGCTCAAGCTGGTGGCGCATGCGGGCGAGGAGGGGCCGCCGGATTATGTCTGGCAGGCGCTGGACGTCCTGGGCGTTGACCGGCTGGATCATGGCAACCGCGCGCTGGAGGACGACGCCCTGGCCCGGCGGCTGGCCGACCAGGGCACCACCCTGACGGTGTGCCCTTTGTCCAACCTCAAGCTCTGCGTGGTTCCCAGCCTGGATGCCCATCCCCTGGGGCGCATGCTGGACCTGGGGTTGCGGGCCACCGTCAACGCGGACGACCCGGCGTATTTCGGCGGCTATCTGCTGGACAATTACGTGCGGGTGGCCGCCGCATTGGATCTCAGCCGGGACCAGCTGGTCCGGTTGGCCCGCAACAGCATCACCGGATCCTTCCTGGATGGGGAGGCCCAGGCCCCCCACCTTGCCCGGCTGGACGCCCTGGCCCTGACCCCGGCCTAGGAAACGGCCGAGGAAACGTACGGCGGCGCCTTACAGGATGGGCGTCGCCGCCACCGCCCCCAGCGTATGGTCGTACAGCACCTTGGCGCCGATGGCGATCAGGCCCAGCCCACCCGCGACCTCTGCCCAGCGGCCCAGCACGGGCCCCGCCGCGCGGCCCAGCATCACCCCGCCGAATGCCATGGTGAAGGTCACCAGGCCGATCAGGGCGATGGTGGTGGGCACGTCGACGTTCATATAGCCCAGGGTGATGCCCACGGCGGTGGCGTCGATGCTGGTGGCGATGGCGGTCAAGGCCAGCGCCAGGGGCGAGTGCCGCTCCGTCTTGGGCTTGTCCTCGGCATCATCCTTCAGCGCCAGCCAGGCCATGCGGCCGCCGACGACCAGCAGCAGGCCGAAGGCGATCCAATGGTCGTAGGCCTCGATATAATGGGCGAAGGACAGGCCCAGGCCCCAGCCCAGGATGGGCGCCGCCAGCTCGAACAGACCGAAATAGGCGCCGACGCGGGCCGCCTCGCGCATGCCGGGGCGGTTCAGGCTGGCGCCCTTGCCCAGTGACGCGGCGAAGGCGTCCATGGACAGGCTGAAGGCCAGGGCGAAGGACGTGGTGATAGGCATTGAAAACCTCGGAGATCACGCGACAAGGCCAGGCAAGCGACAGCAGCAATGCGCGCCCGGCCCGGCCTGGGCGGACGCGACATGCCACTGGTCTCGCCAGCAGCCCGCCATGACGGCGGGCTGGTCGCACGCGCCACGGGCCAGTCGGACGGGACGCCGGTGGCCCAAGTGTGTTGACGCGGCGCCCGCGCGCACCAAGGCGGCGGGCGGCTACTCCCCAATGATGGGCGCTGCTTAGCGGGGATGGGGGGCTGTGTCAAGCGCCGCCGGCCGATGGTAAGGACGCGGCCAACCCTTGATGTTACCGGTAACTTCGGCAACAGTGGCGCCGAAAACGATTACAAAACCGGGTTGGGAACGCTGTCATGTTGGAAATCTCCGTGATCATACCGGGGCGACGCGCCCGCCTGACGCTCATCACCACTGCCCTGGCGGCCCTGTCTTTGGCCGGGTGCCGGGCCGACATCCCGCGGCAGGCGGCGGCGCCGTCCGCCATGGCCCCCGCCGCCGGGCCGGCGCTGGCGGGTCAAGCGTCCTACCGATGGAAGAACGTGCAGATCGTGGGCGGCGGCTTCGTCGACGGCATCCTCTTCCACCCCACCGTGCCCGGCCTGCGCTACGCCCGCACCGACATGGGGGGCGCCTATCGCTGGGATGAGGGGACCCGGCGCTGGGTCCCCCTTCTGGATTGGGTGTCCTATGCCGACACCAACCTGATGGGGGTGGAAAGCATGGCGCTGGATCCGCGCAACCCCGACCGGGTCTATCTGGCGCTGGGCACCTACACCAACCCGCTGGCGCCCAACGGCGCCATCCTGCGCTCCGACGACCGGGGGCAAACCTTCCGCCGCACCGACGTGCCCATCAAGTTCGGTGGTAATGAGAACGGCCGCGGCAATGGCGAACGGCTGGCGGTGGACCCCAACGATCCCGACACCCTCTACCTCGGCACCCGTCATGACGGGCTATGGGTCAGCCACGATGGGGCGGCCAGCTGGAGCCGCGTCGCCGCCTTCCCCGACGTGACGGAGGACCTGTCGAAGGAGGGGGCGGCCGGCGTCCCCCCCTGGGCACGCGGCGGCGCCGGCCTGGTGTTCGTGATCTTCGATCCGGGGAGCGCGCGGCAGGGTGGGAGGGGCAGCGGCACGATCTATGTCGGCGCCTCGCTGAAGGGCCGGGATAACCTGTTCCGCAGCACGGACGGTGGCAAGACCTGGGCGCCGGTGCCGGGCCAGCCCACCGCCAACCGCCCCACCCGCGCCGTGCTGGCCGGCGATGGCACGCTCTACCTTTCCTACGGCAGCAGCCCGGGCCCCACCCGTATGACCGATGGCGCCGTGTGGAAGCTGGACACCAAGCGTGGCGAATGGACCGACATCACGCCCGAGAAGCCGGACGCCGCCAAAGGCCTGGCTTTCGGCTACGCCGCCGTGGCGGTGGAGGCGCACGACCCCCGGGTGGTGATCGCCAGTTCCTTCGGCAGGCGCCGCCAGCCGGGGGCCAACCCAGGCGTGGGCGAGGACATCTTCCGCAGCCTGGACGGCGGCCGGACGTGGAAGACGGTGTTCGGCGGCCCCCAGGGCGACGGCCGGAACGGCGGCGTCTATGACTACAGCCTGGCGCCCTATGTGAAGCCCACGCCCATCCACTGGCTGTTCGATATCGAGATCGACCCGGCCAATCCGGACCATGCGATGTTCACCACCGGCTATGGCGGGTGGGAGACGTTCGACCTGCGCGCCGTGGACCGGGAGCAGGCCAGCCATTGGCAGGTGATGAGCACCGGCATCGAGGAGACGGTGGGCATGGCCTTCAACAGCCCGACCCAGGGCGCGCCGCTGATTTCCGCCATCGGCGACTATGGCGGGTTCGTGCACTGGGACCTGGACAAGCCGGCGCCGGAGGGGGCGGCATCGCCGCCGCTGTTCGCCAACACCGACAGCGTGGTGTCGGCGCCGCTGACACCGGCCGTGGTGGTGCGCGTGGGCATCCACGATGAACGCTATCCCGCCCCCAACATCGGCTATTCGCTGGATGGCGGCCGTAGCTGGCAGCCGGCCGGGATGCCGACGCCCGAAGCCCAGCGCGGCAAGGTCGCGGTCTCAGCCGACGGGGCCACCTGGGTATGGACGCCGCAGGGCGCCCAGGAGGGGCTGGTGTCGGGTGCCTACGTCACCACCGACCGGGGGGCGACCTGGACCTCGGCCCAGGGGGTGCCGGACGGCGTGCGGGTGATCGGCGACGCCGTGGACCCCAACACCTTCTATGCCCTGTCGCTGTTCGACGGGAAACTGTATGTCAGCACCGACCGCGCGGCCCACTTCCAGGCGCGTTCATTCACCTTGCCCAACGGCCTGCCGACACCGGCGGCGGCGCGCAACGGCCGGGGCGATCCGCGTGGCGGCCAGGATGCCCTGTACGCCACGCCCGGCGCCCGGGGGGACCTGTGGATCGCCGCCTTCGACGGTCTCTACCACGGCACGGCCGCCGGTGGCGCCTTCGCCCGTGTGGCTGGCGTGGAGCAGTTGCACGCCTTCGGCTTCGGCCAGCCGGCTCCGGGGGCCGGCATGGCGGCGCTCTACCTGGTGGGCACCATTGATCGCCAGCGCGGCATCTTCCGCTCCGACGATGCCGGCCGGCACTGGGTGCGGATCAACGATGACCAGCACCAGTGGGGCCTGATCCTGCAGGTGTCGGGCGATCCCAAGCGGTACGGGCGTGTCTATGTGGGCACGCATGGCCGCGGCATCGTCTATGGCGATCCCAAGTAAGGGAATTATGCGATAGTCCAAGTGGTTAGTGTCTTTCGGGTTGGCCGGCGGACACTAAAATCGATATCGCTTGCATCTCTGTCATTATAGGGTGGGGTCCACGAGCCAGGACCCCATTCCATGCCGACCCGATCGCCCCTTCCACCCCCGTCATCATCCCCGCCTTCGCCCCGGGCGGGATGGCGGCATCGCCTCGGCGCCCTTTTCCGGCGGCGGCTGGGCGAACCCCGCTTGTGGTGGAACGTCAGGCGCAAGCGCTTCTGGGTGCTCCTCCTCCTGGCGCTCTATACCTTGGCGGGCTTCGTCGTGGCGCCGCCGCTGCTGCGCTGGGAGATCGTGCGGCTGGGTCAGCGGACCTTTCAGCGGCCGGTGGCGCTGGATACCGTGCGCGTCAACCCCTACGCCCTGAGTGTGGAGCTGCGCGGCTTCCGCCTGACCGAGGCCGACGGTTCCGCCCTGCTGGGGTTCGAGCGGTTGTACGTTCGCCTGGCGCCAAGCGGCCTGCTGCACTGGGCCTTGGGCTTCGGCGAGATCCGGCTGGAAGGACTGAAGGGCGCCTTCATCCGCTATGGCGCGGCCGACACCAACGTCGGGCGGATGATCCAGGCCGCCGCGCGGGGCGGCGGCGCGGCCGAGCCCGAGGCGAAAGACCAGGGCTTGCCGCGCCTGCTGGTCCACCATCTGGCCGTCGTGGACGCGGCGGCGGACTTCACCGACCAGGTGCCGGCCACGCCGTTCAAGACCACGGTCGGCCCGGTGAGCGTGGAGTTCAATGACCTCAGCACCCTGCCCGAACGGCAGGGACAGCAGCATATCCAGGTTCGGCTGGAAGGGGGCGCCACCCTGGACTGGACCGGCAAATCCGGCTTGAACCCCATCGTGTCGGCTGGCCATGTGGCGGCGCGGGGCCCCTATCTGCCGCTGCTGGCCCGCTATTTCGGTGACGCCCTGCACGTCGCCGTGCCCACCGGCACCGTCGCCGCCGACCTGGATTACCAGGTCAGCCGCCGGCCCGATGGCGACTACGCCCTGGCGGTCAACCGTCTCAGCCTGGCGGTGCGCGACCTGGCGGTGCATGAGACGGGGGCGGCGGCGCCCTTCCTGTCCGTGCCGGATTTGCGCCTGAGCGGCGGCCGTCTGGCCTGGCCGGAGAGGCGGGCGGGTGCCGACAGCCTGACCGTGGATGGCTTGGCCCTGGCCCTGCGGCGGCGGGCGGATGGTCGCTTCGCCCCCCTGCCATGGTTGGCGGATGCGGCGGCGCCGGTGGCCGATGCCACGTCCGCCGCCGATGCGGGGCCCCCCTGGTCCGCCACCCTGGACAAGGTGGAGATCCGCAAGGCCAAGGCGACGGTCGAGGACCAGGCGCTGCAGGAACCGGCGCGGCTGGAGGTCACGCCCATCGACCTCACCCTCGAGAGCCTGAGCAACCAGGCGGGAGCGCTGTTCCCCGTCACCCTGGCGGCGGGGCTGTCCACCGGCGGGCAGATCAAGGCCCAGGGCGAGGTGTCGGTGCTGCCGGCCCTGCAGCTGCGGGCCAAGGTGACGGTGTCCGATCTGCGCCTGGCCGCGGCCCAGCCGTATGTGCGTGAGTGGGCGCGGGTGGACATCACCGACGGCCTGCTGGATGGGGAAAGCGACGTGACGCTGAAGCCCGCCGATGGCCTCACCATCGCCGGCAAGGGGGAGGTGCGGGCGCTGGCGGTGGCGGAGCGGGGGGGCGACACGCCCGTCGTCTCCTGGGACCGGCTGGGTATCGACCAGTATGAGTACCGCCAGTCGGCCAATGATCTGCGGATCTCGCAGATCACCGTGGCATCGCCTTACCTACGCCTGCAGGTGGCGGCCAACCAGAGCACCAATTTCAGCCACCTGTCGGTGACGCGGGAGAAAGCGCCGGCGCCCGCTTCGCCGCCGGCCGCACCGCCGGTGGTCAGCGTGGGCAGGGTGCTGATCACGGCGGGCAAGGCCGACTATGGTGACGCCTCGCTGCCGCTGCCGTTCTCGGCGCACATCACCAACCTGCAGGGGGAGGTGGCGGCCCTGACCTCCGCCCCCACCTCGTCGACACGGCTGGCGCTGCGGGGCCAAGTCGGCGATTTCGGCGAGGTGACGATCAATGGCCACCTCATCCCCTTCGATCCCGGACGGGCCACCAATGTCACCATGGTGTTCCGCAACGTCGAATTCCCCGGGCTGTCCCCCTACACCGTGAAATTTGCCGGCCGGCGCGTGGCGCAAGGCCGGTTGGACGTCGATTTGCGCTACGTGATCGATGGCGGCAAGCTGAATGGCGCCAACCGCGCCGTCATCCGTGACATCAAGCTGGGGGAGAAGGTGGCGGTGCCCGGCGCCTTGGACCTGCCGCTGGACCTGGCCATCGCTCTGCTGAAGGATGAGGAGGGCAGGATCCATGTCGACCTGCCGGTCAGCGGCGACCTCAAGGACCCGCGTTTCGATATCGGTAGCGTCATTTCCAGGGCGTTCGGTACCTTGGTGACCAATCTGGTCACCGCCCCCTTCCGGGCGCTGGCGGCCCTGTTCGACGGGGCGGATGCGGACAAGCTGGAGCATATCGATTTCGCTCCCGGCCGCGCGGACCTCGCCCCACCGGAACGGGAAAAGATCCTTCACCTGGCCCAGGCGCTGGCCGCGCGGCCGCAGTTGGCCCTGGTGGTGCCCGGCGTCACGGCCCCGGAGGTGGACAAGCCCCAACTGCGCCTGGACGCGCTGGACGCCCGTCTGGCCCACGATCTGGCGGATCATTACACCCTGGAAGGCCAGCGCGCGCTTTTGGAGACTTTGTTCGCACAGCGCATTGGTCCGGACCAGCTGCCCCCCTTGCGCCTGTCCTTCGCCCCCGCGCCGGGGGAGACGGCCGCGAAAGCCCCGGCGGCCCCGGTGGTGGATGAGCCCAGCTATGTCGCGGCGCTGCGTGAGCGGGTGGCCGCCACGGAACCGGTGGATGAGCGGACCTTGTCGAATCTGGCCCAGGCGCGGGCGGCGGCGGTGGCCGGCGCCCTGGCCAAGCTGGCCCCCGCCTTGGACGCCCGGCGGGTCCGCCTGCAGCGCGCCACCGTCGCGCGGGCGACTGATGAGGGCCTGGTTCCGCTGAAGCTGGACGCGGCCAGCGCCGGCGATGGCGATTAGAGCAGGTCGCCCGAAGCGTGAAGCGGCTCGCGGACAGACCCAGCGATAGCCGGCTATGGCGCCGTGGCCGGTCAGGAAGCGGCCGCCGCCCCGCCGGCCAACGGCGCGCCCTCCGCCACCAACTCCACCACGCAGCCCGGGTTGTTGTCACCCACCCGGGGCGCCAGGCCGTGCAGGCGGGCGATGGCGGCCACCAGACTGAGGCCCAGGCCGGTACCTTCCAGGTGGCGGGTGCGGTCGGACCGATAGAAGCGTGAGAAGACCAGGTCGCGTTCGTGCGGGTCGATCCCGGGGCCGCTGTCGGCCACATGGATGACGGTGGCGCCGTCCCCCGCGCGCGGGCCCAGCGCCAGGGTCACCCGGCCGCCGGGCGGTGTGAACTTGAGCGCATTGTCCACCAGGTTGCCCACCGCCTCCATTAGCAGGTCGCGGTCGGCGAACAGCGGGGGCACCGGCGCCACCGTGACCGTGAAGGAGATGTCCTTGGTTTCGGCGATGGGCTGGTACAGCTCCTCGATCAGCAGGATGACCTCCGCCGGGTCCAAAGTGGCGAACCCGAGGCGGCGCTTGCTGTTCTCCAACTCGCGGATGCGCAGCAGCGCCGTGATGACGGCCAGGGCCTGGTCCAGTCCGCCGATGGCCTTGCCCACCGTCTCACGGGTCTCATCGGCGTCCATGTCGCCCTTGAGGGTCCGTTCCAGGCGGGCGCGCACACGGGTCAAAGGGGTGCGCAGGTCGTGGGCGATCTCATCGCCCGTCGCCTTGATCTCGCCCATCAGGCGCTCGGTCTCATCCAGGATGCCGTTGAACAGGATGGACAGGCGGTCCAGCTCGTCCTGCGGACCCGCCCCGGCGATAGGCAGTCGCTCCTGCATTTGGCCGCCCATGATGCGTTCCGCCGCGCGGTGCACCGCCTTCAGCCGCTGCTGGGTCCGCCAGGCCAGGAAGATGCCGGCGGCTAACGCCAGGGCCATGGCGGGGATGGCACCCATGGTCAGGGCATGGACCACCACCTCGCGCAGGATGATCATGTATTGGCCGTTGCGACCAATGACCAGGATGTTGCCGTTGGCGATGCGCAGGGCGGCCAGGCGCACGTCGATGGCCCCCATGGCCGGCAGGTCGGTGCGGGCGGCCCGCACCACGTGCACCTTGCCGTCGATGGGCAGGCCGGCCGGCACCTTGTCCAAATTGCCGGCGATAGGGTTGCCATCGGGCGCGAACAGGGCGGCATAGCCCACACGGTGGAAATCGCCCGTCACATGGGTGTTGATCAGCGCCAGGATCGCGTCCTGGTCCTCACCGGCCAGGGTGCGCGCGTCCTCGGTGATCAGGGTGTCGATGCGGTTGGTCTCGAACACCGTCGCCCGCCAATAGATGAAGGCGAACAGCAGCAGGGACGAGCCGGCGAAAAAACAGGCGAACACCAGGGCCAGCCGGAAGCTGGTCGTGCGCGCGATCTCACTGAGGTTCACGAAGAACGAACCCCACGTTGCGGATGTTGTAGATCATGGGGAAGTCGCCGGGCGCGTCCACCTTGCGCCGCAGCTTGCCGATGTGGACGTCCACCAGGTTGGTCTGGGGCGAAAAGCGATAATTCCACACGTCTTCCAGCAACATGGCGCGGGTGATGACCTGGGCCGGGTGGCGCATCAAATATTCCAGCAGCTTGAACTCGCGCGGCAACAGTTCCACCGGCCGGCCGTCGCGGTGGGCCTCGCGGCTGATCAGGTCCAGCTCCAGCGGTCCCACGCGCAGCCGGGTGGTGCGCGGCTCGGCTGGGCGGCGCAGCAGCGCCTCCACCCGGGCGGCCAGTTCCGACAGGACGAAGGGCTTGGTCAAATAGTCATCACCGCCGGCCTTCAGGCCGCGCACCCGCTCATCCACGTCATTCAGGGCGCTGAGGAACAGCACCGGCACACGCACCTCCTCGGCGCGGAGCTGGCTGATGACGGACAGGCCATCCAGCTCGGGCAGCATACGGTCCAGGATCAGCAGGTCGAACCGGCCGTCGCGCGCGCGCTCCAGTCCCACCCGGCCGGTGTCGGCGTGGCTGATCATGTAACCGCGGTCTGACATGTCGCGGATGATCTCGTCGGCGGTTTCTGCATCATCCTCGATCAACAGGATGTGAGCTTTGCTGGTCACCGGGGGCCATCCCTGTTCGTCGAACGTTTCGATGTCCATCCGTCTGATCCGTTGTCACCCGTTTGCCCAGGGGCCAAGCCCGCCGGAGACGGCGGTTTGGCGAACCCCTGACCATCCCCCAAGGACGGCCCGCAGACAACCACCAAACCGGCGGGTGCGGCGCTCAGGGCGGGGCGAAAAACGGGTGGCAGCGGCCCACGGACAGCGGGCATTGCCATGGGCAACATCCGCCTAATGCGGTAGGGACGCCAATTAAAATGGCCGATGGATTTCTAAAAAAAATTATAATTTGGCCTATCTGGGCGCCGTGATACGCCACTAGCCTGTAGTGGTCCGAGGTCAGGTTTTGTTCCGAAGGATAGCGTGATATCGAGGCGTTATTTTATATCGATACCATGGCATATATCTCGTTAATTTTTCATATTAGTGATTTCCTATTAGGTGGATTTTTCTATCATGTAAACCATTGTTTTATTTTCCGGATGTATTGCACAAGTTAGGACATAAAATTGGTTTTAATAAATAAACTAAGCTTTAGTTGATGGCCGAGTCGGTGCCGGTAACATGTGGCCCATCAGTCATTCACTTGGCGGTTGGAGTGGAAAATGCAGCGTATACTGAGGAATTCGAAGATTGGGTGGGGTGGTTTGGCCTTATTGGTCTGTACGGGTGTGGCGGTCGGTGCCCACGCCGCGTCCGTGCCCGCCGCCCAGATCGATACGGTGAAGCGCGTCTGCCGCGACACCATGGGTCTCGCCGCGCCCAATACCGACTATGTCGCCTGTGTGGACAGCCTGACGGGGTCGCTGGCGGAGGCCGCCACGAACCGGGCCCAGGCCGCAGCGGACGTGGCCGGCCAGTCGGCGTGCGGCCAGCAAGGTCTGAAGCCTGACACACCGGACTACGCCATGTGCGTCCTGAATTACCGAGACAAGACGCTGGGCACCCGCCCCGCCCACGTCGCGTCCGCCCAAAACCCGATCGACATCACCGGTGGGAACTAAGCCATGACCCGCACCATCGCCCTCAGCCCCCGTTTGGCCGCCATCCTGGCCGCTGCCACCTTGGTCGCCGGCATCGGCGGCAGTCTCGCGGCGTGTGCCGGCCCGTCCTTCGCGACCCAGCGCCTGGCGCAGGAGAACCGGGCCTGTGCCGAGGTGGGCTTCACCCCCGGCACGGGGGAGCACAACCGCTGCGTCGACAATCTCGACGCCGCCATGACCCAGACCATGCTGCCCATCAACTAAGGCAGTCCTGATTTCGGTGGTGCCCCGCACCTTCAATTGGGGCACCGCCGAACGACCCGGGCGACCCCCGCACTGTCGCCCGGGTCCCAGGCGCGCCCCACCGCCGGTTACGTCCCCCAACAGAATCCGGCGGTTGGTCTCGTTTTCTCTGACAGTAATATAGCAGTATATCTCGATATATGGCCGAACTGTCGCCGGTTAAGTACGGTTGTCTCGCTCCATAAGATCTTAAAAGCCAATTTAGTTATCTAAATTATCCTTTAGTCGACCGCCACATTTCTTCAATCGACAACTGCTTTAAAGGGCCATCGTGCCCATTCGGGTGCGGATAAGAAGCCAATTCAAAAGATGGGAGTGGACAGCAATGTCTATTGAAGCGCGGCACGGGGGTAACCTTTCGCCGCAACAGATCCGGACCGGCCGCACCATTCCGCGCGCCGTCCTTATGACCTCGGCCTGCGTCGCCCTGACGGGGGTGGCCCTGATGGGTGGGGTGACGGCCGCCCACGCGGACGACACGGCCACGACCACGAAGCATAAGAAGGCCGCGGCCACCGTCGCGACCGCCGCCACGCCCACCCAGGTGGTGGCGACCCAGGCGCAGATCGACGCGCTGAACAGGCAGATCCAGGCGCTGCAGACGCAGTTGCAGGCGCTGGCGACCCAGCAGGACACCAACGCCAAGGCGGTGGTGGAGTCCCGCGCGGCGGCCGAGAAGGCGGCCACCGCCGCCACTCAGATCGCCCAGCAGCAGAAGGTGACCGACCCCAACGACAACGCCCTGCGCCTGGGCAAGGGCGTGAAGCTGACCTTCGGTGGCTTCATCGAAGCGGCCAGCATCTACCGCTCGCGCAACATGACCGCCGACGTGGGCACCCCCTACGCCAGCATCCCGCTGAAGAACTCCTCCAACTACGACCGGGGTGAGTTCCGTGGCAGCGCGCGCCAGAGCCGCGTGACCATGCTGGCCGAAAGCGACGTGGGCCCCGACACCCATTTGGGCGCCTATTTCGAGGCGGACTTCCTGGGTGTTGGCACCGCGTCCAACAGTGGTCAGAGCAACAGCTATGTGCCGCGCCTGCGCCAGGGCTACATGACGGCCGACTGGAAGGACGCCGGCTGGCACCTGCTGGCGGGCCAGTCCTTCAGCCTGGTGACGACCAACAAGTCGGGGATCGATCCGCGCACCGAAGCGCTGCCCATGGGGCCGGACGCCCAGTACGCCGCGGGCTTTGACTGGACCCGCAATTGGGGCGTGCGTGTGGTCAAGGATTGGGACCGGAAGTACTGGCTGGGCGTGGCGCTGGAAAGCCCGCAGGCCGCGATCACCGGGTCGACGTCGCTGGTCAGCGCCAGCTACACCAACACCGGTGGCTCGCTGCTGAACAGCACCGCGAATTACTCCACCGACATCGCCCCCGACCTGGTGGTGAAGTTCGCGGCCGAGCCGGGATGGGGCCATTACGAGGTGTTCGGCCTGGCGCGTGAGTTCCAGAGCCGGGTGGCTGGCGAGAACTACACCGAGACCGGCTTTGGCATCGGTGCCGCCGCCATCCTGCCGGTGGTGCCCAAGTATGTGGATGTCCAACTGAGCACCATGGCTGGCCAGGGCGTCGGCCGCTACGGCTCCTCCAGCCTGCCCGACGTGGCCGTTTCGCCCTATGGCCACCTGTCGCCCATCACCGAGGTCACGGCCATGGCCGGTGTCATCGGCCATCCCAACACCGATTGGGACCTGTACGCCTACTACGGTTTGGAACAGGCCGACAGCAAGGCCTTCACCGTGGCCGGCAAGGCCTACGGCTACGGCAACGGCCTGGCGGTCAACACCGGTTGCTACACCGAGAACTCCTCGCTGGCCTGCACCGGCAACACCCGCTCCGTCCGCGAGGCGACCGCCGGCTTTTGGTGGAAATTCTACCACGGCAACATGGGCACCATGCAGTTCGGCATGCAGGGCGAATACATCCGCCGCGACATCTTCCAGGGCGTCGGCGGCAGCCCCAGCACCGACGACACGGTCGTCTACACCGCGTTCCGCTACTACCCGTTCTGAGGTTTCACGCCGGCCCGGCCCCCCACGTGGGGGCCGGGCCTTTCCCCGGGGCCCGCGCCATCATGAAAGCTTGATGGGTGGGCCCGTCCCTGAAGAAAGGAGCACGATCATCATGCCGGACAAAGCGACCGCCAAGACCAAGGACCGCCCCGGGGACCAGCGGGTCATGACCACCTTCCGCCTGGAACCGGACCTGCTGCGGCAGATCAAGATCCGCGCGGCGCTGGATGGCACCAGCATCAACGCGCTGATGGAGCAGGGCATCCGCCACATCCTGCGCATCAACCGCGAGAACGACGGGTTCGTGCGCCGCTTCATCATCTTCGTGGCGGAACTGAGCCCGGCGGAAATGCAGCGCCTGGGTGCCGGCATGGATGACATCGTCGTGGATGCCGGCGGCGGCGACTTCTACCTGTGGGCCCATGGCCTGCGCCGCGCCGACGGCGACCGCACGGTGTTCAACAGCCATACCCTGGCGGATGCCGCCCTGTCCGCCCGCCAAATCCGCCAACACCTGCTGGATCACGCCGATGCCCTGGTGAATGCGCCGCAGGGCGAAATGGTCCCGGCCCGCGCCGGCCGCGCATAGGCGGCTGACGGCACCCTGCCGCCCCATCCCTGGCAGTCTCAAGAGTCGCTGTATGCATATATTGAGGAATGACGTCCATGTCGGCTGATTTCTTCGATTTAAGACTCATATTGCATGCATCTGCGCCTTGAGGTACATATGCTCCATAAGCAAATGCGGGAGGGATGGCGCCATGGTTCAGGACAATCGCGCTCAGGCCGAGGGGGCTGGCTGGGTCACCGGCCGGTCGCTGGTATCCGGTGAGACGGCACCGGCCAAGGCATGGCCGGACAATGCCTGGTACGCGGCCGCCTGGGACCATGAGGTGGGCCGGGCCCTGTTCGCCCGCACCATCTGCGGCAAGCAGCTGGTGTTCTACCGCCAGCAGGACCGCACGCCCGTGGCGTTGGACGACGCGTGCTGGCACCGCCTGGCGCCCCTGTCCAAGGGCCGGCTGGTGGGCGACAGGGTGCGCTGCGGCTACCATGGCCTGGAATACGCCGCCACCGGCCGCTGCACCCACATGCCCTCCCAGGAAACGCTGAACCCGGCGGCCTGCGTGCGCGCCTATCCGGTGGTGGAACGCCACCGGTTCCTGTGGGTGTGGATGGGGGATCCGGCCCTGGCCGACCCCGCCCTGGTGCCCGACCTGCATTGGAACCACGATCCCGACTGGGCCGGCGATGGCCGGCTGATCACGGTGAAGTGCGACTACCGCCTGGTGCTGGACAATTTGATGGACCTGACGCACGAAACCTTCGTGCATGGCTCCAGCATCGGCAATGAGGCGGTGGCGGAGTCGCCCTTCCAGGTGACGCACACGGACAAGACGGCGACCGTCACCCGTTGGATGCACGACATTGAGCCGCCGCCCTTCTGGGCCGCCCAGCTGGGCAAGCCCGGCCGGGTCGACCGTTGGCAGATCATCCGGTTCGAGGCGCCCTGCACCATCGCCATCGATGTCGGCGTGGCCCCGGCTGGCACCGGCGCGCCGGAGGGCGACCGCAGCCAGGGCGTCAACGGCTATGTGCTGAACACCATCACGCCGCAGGCGGATGGCAGCTGCCATTACTTCTGGGCCTTCTGCCGCAACTACCGCGTGACCGAACAGCGCCTGACCCATGAGCTGCGCGAGGGCGTGCACCGCATCTTCGGCGAGGATGAGGAGGTCTTGGAGGCGCAGCAGCGCGCCATTGAAAGCCACCCCGACCGCCGCTTCTACAACCTCAACATCGACGCCGGCGGCATGTGGGCCCGCCGCCTGATCGATCGCATGATAGCGGCCGAAGACGACCGGTCCGCCGGGCGGGGACAGGCGGCGGAGGCCGCCGAATGACACGGGAACGGGTGGCGGAGGATGAGGGCCGGGGCATGCAGGTCGTGCGCGCCCAGCAGGGCCTGCGCGAACTGATCCTGGCGGGGGACCTGCCCCCCGGCAAGCGCGTGTCGGAACCGGCCATGGTGGACAGGCTGGGCGTCTCGCGCACGCCGGTGCGCCTGGCGCTGGAGCGGCTGGCGCAAGAGGGGCTGGTGGCGCCTGGCGCCACCGGCGGCTTCGTCGTCCGCGCCTTCACCGCCGCCGATCTGGCCGACGCCATCGAGGTGCGCGGCACGCTGGAGGGGCTGGCCGCCCGCCTGGCGGCCGAACGCCGCCCCACGGCGTCTGACCTCGCCCCGTTGCGCGACTGCGTCGCGGCGCTGGACGGGGTGGTGGGCCGGCCCGCGCTGAGCGAGGCCGACTTTGATGCCTACGTCCAGCTCAACGCTTTTTTCCATGAGGAACTGACCCGCTTGTCGGGCAGCACCGTGGTCGCCCGCGCCATCGAGCAGGCGGCCGCCCAGCCCTTCGCCAGCCCGTCCGCCTTCGTGCAACTGCACGCGACCGAACCGGTGGGCCGCGACACCCTGGTGATCGCCCAGGACCAGCACCGCCTTTTGCTGGAGGCCATCGGCCGGGGCGAGGGCGCGCGGGCGGCGGCGCTGGCCGCCGAGCATGCCCGCGTGGCCCAGCGGCGCCTGCGCGCCGCCCTGGACGACGGCGACCGCCTGGCCGGGCTGCCCGCCGGGTCGCTGCTGCGCCTGGCCGCCGCGCGGGCCTGAACACATACTGTTACGGGAAAGGAACGACCTATGCGTTTCAAGGCGGAATGGGGACCGGCACGCCTGCTGGCCACCCGTGACGTGGCCGATGGCGTTCGGCAGTTCGACATCCTGCCCGAGGGGGCCGCGCCGGCCCATGGCCCGGGATCGCACATCCAGGTGCAGGTGCTGATCCAAGGCCAGCCGGATGTGCGCCATTACTCCCTGGTGGGCGAGGCGGGCGACGGGGTGCTGCGCATCGCGGTGAAGCGCCTGCCCGACAGCCGTGGCGGCTCCGCCTACATGTGGGGGTTGGAGCCCGGCGCCCGCCTCATGGTCAGCGCGCCCCTGAACCATTTCGAGCTGTCCGTCGGCCGGCCCGACTATCTGCTGATCGCCGGTGGCATCGGCATCACCCCCATTTCGTCGATGGCCCGGGCCTTGGCGCGCCGTGGTGCCCCCTTCCGTCTGCTCTACGCCGCCCGCCGGGCCGCTGACCTCGCCTATGCCGAGGAACTGGGCGCCGTGCTGGGCGATCGTCTGACGCTGTTCGTGGACGCCGACGGGCGCTTCATCGACTTCCCGGCGGAACTGGCGCGGGTGGCGCCGGGGGGCGAAGTCTACATTTGTGGCCCCGCGCCGATGATGGCGGCGGCGCGGCGGGCGTGGGAGGCGCTGGGCCGCCCACCAGCGGACTTCCGGCTGGAGACCTTCGGCGCCGGCGGCGGCCAACCGGCCCAGCCCTTCGTCGCCCGGGTGCCGCGCCTGGATGTGGAGGTGACGGTGCGGGCCGACCAGACCCTGCTGTCAGCGTTGCGGGAGGCCGGCGCCGACCTGATGTATGACTGCCAGCGGGGCGAGTGCGGCCTTTGCGCCCTGGACGTGCTGGATGTCGCGGGCGGCTGCCTGGATCACCGCGACGTCTTCCTGAGTGAGCGGCAGAAGGCCGAGGGCCGCCAGATGTGCGTCTGCGTCTCCCGCGCCACCGGCACGGTCACGCTGGACACCGGGCACCGGCCAGGGTGAGGGCTTATACCAGCGGCACGAGATTCTGACTCGTGCCGCTGTCGCCCGCGACTGCGGGCGCCGGAGATTTCTGGGGAGCCGAAGGCGGACTGGAAATCGAGGATCAGCCAAGGCGGCGGACGCCGCCGCCCGGCGCCTGAGGGGGCATTTGGTCACGATCAAATGCCGCGCGTATTACAGCGGTGCTGGCCGTCGCGCGTCCAGGATGCGGACGTCCGCGCCGTGCAGGACCACGGCGGACAGGCGGCCGCTGCGGTAGGCGCCGGTGTCCACGGCGATGCGCTGGGGCAGGATGTCCACGTCCGGCACGATGGTGTGGCCGTGGACGATGACCTTTTCGTGCGGCCCCTCCGCCAGCATGAAGGGCGCGCGGATCCACAGCAGGTCCTCCGGCGCCTGTTCCACCAGCGGCACCCCGGGGCGGATGCCGGCGTGGACGAAGGCATAGTCGCCATAGACCACCCAGTGCTCCAGCCCCTCCAGAAAAACGCGGTGCGATGGGGGCAGTTGGGCCGCCAGCGCCTCGCTGAGCGCCAGGGCCTGCAGCACCGGCGCCCCCTCGATCACCACCGGCAGGCCGTAGCTGCGCAGTGTCGCCGGGCCGCCGAAATCCAGCCAGCGCAGGGCGGCCAGCGGATCCTCCAGGAAATCCAGCATGGTTTGTTCGTGGTTGCCGCGCAGGCAGTGGCGGCTGAAGCCGGGCAGCATGTCGTCCAGGGTGCGGCCGGTGGCATCGCCGCCGCCGCGCAGCAGGTCGATCACCCCATGGCTGTCCGGCCCCCGGTCGACATAATCGCCCAACATGATCAGCACGGGCGTCAGCGGGCCATGGCGCCGCTCCATCCGGGCGTGGTCCCGGGCGATGGCCTCCAGCAGTTGGCGCAGCAGCCCCAATTCGCCATGGACGTCGCCCACGGCATACAGGACGTGCCCCTCCGGCGCCTGCGGCCCGATGGATTCCGGGGCGGGCTCTGCCGGCCTGAGGGCGGCGCGCAGTCGGTTCAGCATCGCGAGGACATCCGAAAGGGATGCGGGATGATCAACGGTACGGGGTTCGCCGGTCCCTTGTCACCCTCCACGGACGTTTTCGCGCCGCAGGGCTGACGGCGATGAAACGCATTCAGACCTGGCAGACCTGGACGCCGGCCGTCGGGAAGGGTTTAGCGGCGGCCGGCGCGATACTCCCGGGGACTGACACCGAACTGCGCGCGGAAGCTGCGGCTGAAATGCGACAGGTCGTTGAACCCGGCGTCATAGGCGATGGTGCTGATGCTGCTGGCGTCCGGGCCGTGGCTGGCGCGCAGCGCCGCCGCCACCAATTCCAGGCGGCGTGTCAGGATGTAGGCGGTCGCGGTGGTGCCGAGGCTGGCGAACACCATCTGCACGTAGCGCTGTGTGATGTCCAGCGCGGTGGCGATGGCGGCGCTGGACAGGTCCGGATCGCGGATATGGGCGTCGATGTGGGCGCGCACCCGGCGGGTCCAGTGGGTCAGGGCGCCGCGTCCGGCGCCCAGCCCCTCCATGGGCACGCCCGCCATCTCGCCGCGATAGGCCAGGGCCACCACGTCCAGCACGATGTCCGTCACCGAGGCGCCCCAATCCGCTTCCGGGGGCAGGCCGGATTGCAGGGTGAGCGACCGCAGCAGGGACAGCAGCATGCGGGATTCCGGCCGGCCGCCGTCCATGCGGAGGCCGACGAAACGCTCCGGATCCGCCATCCGCTGGGTCAACAGCGATTGGGGCAGCTTCATCACCAGCATCTGGTTGGTGTCGGTGAAGCCGATCGAATAGGGGCTGCGGGTGTCGCACAGGGTCCAGTCCCCGTCGTTCAACAGGGCTTCGCGCTTGCCCTGCCGGTTCAGGCTTCGGCCCCGGTGTTGGGCGTGGATCTTGAAGCACGCCTCCTCCCGCTCCGTCCCCTGGGCGGGCAGCCGCGACACGGTGGCGGCACCGGATTCCACGTAGGCGAAATCCAGGCGCCCCAGCGGTTGGTGCACCATGGTCGCGCTGAAGTCACGGTCCCGGGGGTCGACGGCCACGTTGTTGAACGCCTTGCCGACGATGTCGTTCCAGTAGCCCCGCCGCTTTTCCGGGGCCACGCCGTCGACGGAAAATCGCTCCATCGCGCCCATGGCTTCTTCCTCCCTGTTCTTTTCGCCCGTCGCCGGCCGCCGCCGGACCGTCCTGTCGGACTGTCTTCGGGGCACGGGTTGGACGGAAACCTCAGCATATCCGCAATTGTTATGGCACACAACAAGTGGCCGTCCGCGTCGCTGGCTGATGGACGATTACTTCGCCTGGCGCCAAGTCGCGTTCGCGTCGGCCCAAGATCATCGCCCCGGCCCGTGTTTGCCTTGACCGCTTGGAATGGCGGGAGTGTTGGATGGGCGGCGTGCGGAATCAGGATGAGGACGGCCTGCTGGTGACCACGCCGGCCGGCCGGGTCCGGGGCGTGGTTCGGGACGGTGTCAGGGTGTGGCGCGGGATTCCCTTCGCAGCCCCCCCTGTCGGCGATCGGCGCTTTCGCGCGCCCCAACCCGTCGAGCCCTGGCCAGGGGTGCGCGATGCGTCCGAGTTCGGCGCGATACCGATGCAGAAGCGGGGTTTCGAGGCGATGGGGGGTGCCGGTGAGGCGACGCCCATGGCCGAGGATAGCCTGACGATCAACGTCACGGCGCCGCTGGCGCCGGCCCAGCGCCCCCGTCCCGTGGTGGTATGGATTTATGGCGGGGCCTTCGCCCTGGGCGGCAGCAGAAGCGAGCTGTTCCGCGGTGATCGCCTCGTCACCACGGGGGACGTCGTTTTCGTCAGTTTCAACTATCGGCTGGGTCTGTTCGGCTTCAACGATTTCAGCCCCTGGTCGACGCCGGACCATCCCATCGACGGCAACCTCGGCCTGCGCGACCAGATCGCGGCCCTGCGATGGGTCCAGGGCACGATCGCCGCCTTCGGGGGCGACCCCGGCAACGTGACCATCGCCGGCCACTCGGCGGGCGCCACGTCCGTGCTGTCGCTGATGTGCGCGCCGCCGGCCGCGGGCCTGTTCCATCGCGCTTTCGCCATGAGCGCCGCCGGATACAGCGTTTTCGGCCGCGCCCGGCATGCCGTGCTGGCGCGGGAGATTCTCGGCTCGCTGGGCCTGGATCCGGCGGACGCGGCCGCGACCGGCCAGGCGCTGAAACGACTGCCGGCGGATCAGCTGGTGGCGGCGGCGTCCCGGCTCTTCTACGAGATCGCGCCGGATGCCTACCCCGGCATCCTGGCCGCCACCCCCGTCATCGACGGTGATGTCCTGCCGCGCCATCCGGTCGACGCCTTCCGCGAAGGGACCGCGCATCCGGTGCCCCTGGTCATCGGCACGATGTTCCGGGAGGCCGCCATCCTGGACAAGGGCTTACCCCTGATGCCCAGCCGCGTCAGCCGGCTGGAGGCGATGTTCCGCGCCACCGATCCCGGGATCCGGGATCGGATCGCCGCCGTCTATCCCGGTTATCCATCGCGCAAGACGGCGGTCGATATCGCCGGCGACTTCACGTTTTGGGCCCCCTCCGTGCTGATGGCGGACGGCCATTCGCGGCGCGCGGACACCTGGGTCTATCGCTTCGACTATGCCACCCCCCTGGCGCGGCTGGCGTTCGGTGGGGCCACCCATGCCCTGGATCTTCCCATGCTGTTCGGCACCACCGGGGAAGGCGACCTCGGCCGATTGGATCTGTTTCGCCGCCGCCGGTCCAAGGCGGTCAGCCAGCGCTTCCAGGACGCGTTTCTCGCCTTCGCCCACGGCCGCGCCCCCGGCTGGTCGCGCTATGACGAAGGGGCGCGGCTGACGCGGATATTCGACACCACGGACCGGGAGGAAAGCGACCCCGGGCGGCAGCGGCGGATCGCCTGGGGCGATTATCGCGGCCCCGGTTAACCGGCCGATCTGTTCGTCCGGCACCAAGTCCCCTTCGCCACCTTCCAAGAACCAGGCGTCCCGTCCGTGCTTTCCTGACGTCATCGACAACCGGGCCGCTCCCAAGGCCCGGGCCGAAAACGGGAGGCGGGAAGAATGAAAACGTCAGGGCGCGGCACGCGCCGATTGGGTCTCATGGTTGGCGCGTCGCCGGTCTTGCTGGCGGCGCTATTGGCGGCGCCGGCGCGATCGGCCGAAAAGGCCACGGACCAGGTTCAGGAAATCATCGTCACGGCGCAGAAGCGCGCCGAAAATGTCCAGGATGTGCCCATCGCCGTGTCCACCTTCTCGGCCGAGGCGTTGCAGGGCAAGGGGATCGACGATGTGCAGCGCATCGGCGGCCTCGCCCCCAATGTCACGCTGGATGCGGGGTCGCCGTTCTCCGGCTCCTCCTCCGTCCTGTCGGCGTCCATCCGGGGCATCGGCCAGGACGACTTCGCCTTCAACCTGGATCCGGGTGTCGGCGTGTACATCGATGGCGTCTATCTGGCCCGCACCGTGGGCGCCAACAGCGATCTGATGGACGTCGACCATATCGAGGTGCTGAAGGGTCCGCAGGGCACCTTGTTCGGCCGCAACACCATCGGCGGCGCCATCAGCATCGTCACCCGCCAGCCCTCGGAGGATTTCCACGCGACCGCCGCCATCACCGGCGGCAGTTTCAACCGCATCGATGTCGCCGCCGCGGCCGACATTCCCCTGACCGACACGCTGTTCAGCACGGTGACGGTTTCGTCCAAGAAGCGTGACGGCTACCAGCAGGTGGTGCCTTATCCCGGCGCCAGCGGCACGATCACCGACACCGCCGCCTTCACACGCTCCGGCTCCGGCACGTCCGACACCCAGGGCGGGCAGAACAGCCAGACCATCCGCGCCAAGCTGTTCTGGAAGGGCAAGGGGTCGGTCACCGACGCCTTCACCGCCGATTACACCCAGGAAGACCAGTCGGCCACCGCCAGCAGCCTGCTCGGCACCGTGCCCACCGGCGGGTTGCTGTCCATCTACAACCTGTGTGTCACAGCACCGGCCGCGACCATCGCCGCCCTCAGCGCGATGCCCGGCAACCCGAACTTCACCAACGCCTGCGCCCTGCCGCGGGGTGTGGTGGGAACGGCGCTGACCACCGGCCCGCGTCTCAGCTACGGCAACCAGTTCCTGTCCGGCGATATCGACAAGACCTACGGCAATGGCCTCAGTTTCTCACGCCTGCAGTCCTTCGGCTTCGCCAACACCCTGGACTGGGAACTGGGCGAGGATCTGGACCTGAAGTCCATCACCGCCTACCGCCGCCTGTTGTGGCGCACGGGGCTGGATGCCGATGGGTCACCGCTGACCATCGCCGAGTTGTCGTTCAGCATGGACCAGCACCAGACGTCCCAGGAATTCCAGCTGACTGGCAAGGCCCTGGATGGAAAGCTGCACTTCGTCAACGGCGTCTATTTCTTCAATGAGGGCGGCAACCTGCACGACTACGTCACTTTCGACGAAGGTCTGTTGCAGTTGGATGGCCCCAACAAGTTGGACACCACCTCGGTCGCCGGCTACAGCCATATGAATTACCAGGTCACCGACCGCATCGGCCTGACCTTCGGTGGCCGCTACACCTGGGAACACAAGACCTTCGAAGGGGCGCAGTCCGACCTGAACGCCCTGAACTACAAGCTGTCGGGCTGCTATCCCGTGTCCGAGGTCTGCCGGGCGGCCCTGGGCTTTCCTGTCGCCGGGCAGCCGTTGCGCTATTATCCGGCGGGCGTGAACACCAAGGACTACTACATCTTCACGCCCCGCCTGGGGGGTGAATACCACCTGACCGACGATGTCATGGCCTACACCTCGTGGTCCAAAGGCTTCAAGTCGGGCAGTTGGACCACCCGTCTGTCCAACCCCCTCAGCACCGCGCCGGACTTCGGGCCGGAAAAGGCCGAGACCATTGAGTTGGGCGTGAAGTCGGAACTGCTGGATCGCCGCCTGCGGCTCAACGTGGCGGGCTTCCACACCGATTACACGGGCATCCAGCTGAACTTCCAGGAAGGCGTGTCGCCCACCCTGCACAATGCCGGCGACGCGGAGATCTGGGGCGGCGAGGTCGAGGCCCAGGTGGCCCTGGGCGGTGGGTTCACCCTGGATGGCACACTGGGCTATCTGCACGCCCGCTACACCCGGGTCGACCCCCAGGTGGTGGGTGTGACCCTGGACAGCCGCCTGCCCAAGACCCCGAACCTGAAGTTCAGCGTCAGCCCGGCCTACACCGTCGACCTGAGCAATGGGGCCAGCCTGCGGGTCACGGTGGACTACACCCACACCAACCCGATGTACAACGACACCGCCAACACGGCCCTGTTGGAGCGCCAGTCCACCAACGTGGTGAACGCCTCTGTTACCTACACCTCGTCCGACGAGCGCTGGCAGGCCACCGTGGGCGGCAGCAACATCACCAACGACCGCTACCTGACCACGGGCAACGAGAACGATGCCGCCGGCGCCATTTTCGGCACCTACAACCCGCCGGCGCAGTGGTTCGCCACCCTCAAATACAAATACTGAGCCTGGGATAGAAGAAATGACCAAGCAGTTGGCGTCCAGCGCACCTGACCTCCCGCACCTGGATCTCCCGCACATGGGGCAGGTTGACGATCCCTGGGGGGGCGTGGGGGAGGGGCGGCTCTTCACCGGCGCCTGGGTCCAGGCCCGGGGTGGGGTGATCGAGGTGAAGGAACCGGCGACCGGCCGGGTCCTGACCCTGGTCGGGCGGGCGGAGGCGGCCGACGTCCGGGCCGCCGCCCAAGCGGCACGGGTGGCGCAGGTGGACTGGGCGGCCCGTGCCCCCACCGCCCGTGCCGAGGTGGTGGAGGAAGCGGCGCGGGTCATGGGCGGCATGGCGGACACCGTGGTCCGCTGGCTGATGCGTGAAGCCGGGTCCGCCGGGCCCAAGGCCCAGGTGGAACATCAGCACGCCCTGGGTTTCCTGCGCCACGCCGCCGCCATGGGGCAGGAGCCGCAGGGCCACATCCTGGCCTCTGTCCCGCCGCGCCGCAGCGTGGCGGAACGCGTGCCCCTGGGCGTGGTCGGCGTCATCGCCCCCTTCAACTTTCCCCTGGTGCTGGCCCTGCGGGCGGTGGCGCCGGCGCTGGCCGCCGGCAACGCCGTGGTGCTGAAGCCCGACCCCCGCACGCCGGTGTCCGGCGGCTTCCTCATCGCCCAGGCTTTCGCCGCCGCCGGCTTGCCGCCGGGGCTGCTGCACGTCCTGCCCGGCGGGGCGGATGTGGGGCAGGCCCTGTGCGCCGACCCGGACATCGCCATGATCACCTTCACCGGGTCCACCGGCGCCGGCCGGGCGGTGGGCGAACTGGCGGGGCGCCACCTGAAGAAGGTGCAACTGGAGCTGGGCGGCAAGAACGCCTTGGTCATCCTGGACGATGCCGATATCGACCTGGCCGCCCGCAACGCCGCCTGGGGCGCCTGGCTGCACCAGGGCCAGATCTGCATGAGCACGGGGCGCATCCTGGTGCATCACAGCCTGCACGACGACCTGGTGACGCGCCTGGCGGCCAAGGCGCGGGCGCTGCCGGTGGGTGACCCGCTGGACGGCGTGGCCATCGGCCCCCTGATCGATCCCGGCCAGGTGGCGCGGGTGGACGCCATCGTCCAGGCCAGCGTGGCGGCGGGCGCCCGTCTGGTGGCGGGCGGCACGCATGACGGCCGCTGCTACGCCCCCACCGTGCTGGCCGGCGTCACCCCGGGCATGCCGGCGTTCGATGAGGAAATCTTCGGCCCGGTGGCGGTGGTCACGGCCTTTGCCGATGATGACCAGGCGGTGGATCTGGCCAACCGGGGCCAGTACGGCCTGGCCGCGGGCGTCATTGGCGCCAATGTCGACCGCGCCGTCCGGCTGGGCGCCCGTCTGCGCACCGGCCACCTGCACATCAACGACCAGACGGTCGTGGCCGAACCCCAGGCGCCCTTCGGCGGCATGGGGGCGTCCGGCAATGGCAGCCGCATCAGCGGCCCCGCCAACTGGGATGAATTCACCACCTGGCGCTGGACCACGGTCCAGCCCACGGCCCCGGCCTACCCCTACTGACCCCCCCGCACCGGAAACGACCCCATGGCCCAGACCATCCTTGCCGCCGTGGCCCACGGCATCCAGGCCCCCCTGACGCTGGAGCGGGTGGCGATCGATGAGCCCCGCCCCGGAGAGGTGCTGGTCCGCGTTGTCGCCGCCGGCGTCTGCCATACCGACATGGCGATGCGCGACCAGGAACTGCCCGTGCCCGCACCGGCGGTGCTGGGGCATGAGGGGTCGGGCGTGGTTGAACGGGTGGGGGCCGGGGTGACGGCGGTCGCGCCCGGCGACCGGGTGGTGATGAGCTTCAACTCCTGCGGCACCTGCCCTTCCTGCGCTGACGGCCTCCCGTCCTACTGCCATGACTTTTTCGCCCGCAACTTCAGCGGCCGGCGGGCCGATGGCAGCAGCGGCCTGGCCTGGGGGCGGGACACGCTGGGGGCCAACATCTTCGGCCAGTCCTCCTTCGCCACCCGTGCCCTGTGCCATGAGCGCAACGTGGTGAAGGTGCCCGGCACGGTGCCGCTGGATATCCTGGGGCCTTTGGGCTGCGGCGTGATGACCGGGGCGGGGGCGGTGATAAACGCCCTGGCGGTGAGGTCCGGCCGGTCTTTGGCCGTGTTCGGCGCCGGTGCCGTGGGGCTCAGCGCCGTCATGGCGGGCAAGGTCGTGGGGGCGGGTGCCATCATCGCCGTGGATGTGGTGGACCATAGGCTGGATCTGGCGCGGGATCTGGGCGCCACCCACACGTTCAACCCCAAGCGCGACGATGTGGTGGCGGCCATCCTGGCCCTGACGGGGATGGGCGTGGACTATGCCCTGGATACGACCGCCCGGCCGGCGGTGGTCGGGGATGCCACGCGCTGCCTGGCCCCCCGGGGCGTCTGCGGCCTGCTGGGCGCCCTGCGCTTTGGCGAGCCGCTGCCCATCGACGGCGGCCACCTGTTGAGCGGTGGCCGAACCGTTCGGGGCATCGTCGAGGGCGACGCCGATCCGCAACGCTTCATCCCGCAGCTGGTGGACCTCTACCAGCGCGGCCTGTTCCCCTTCGACCGGCTGATCACCTTCTATCCCCTGGACGCCATCAACGACGCGATCCGGGATTCCGAGACGGGGCGCACGGTGAAGCCGGTGGTGCGCATGCCGGACGCGGTTTGATCAGGCGCTTCCGGCGGCGGGGGGCGGGGACAGGTCCAGCAATCCGGCCAGGGTGCGGCGCGGTTTCACCAGGTCGGCCAGGGTGTAGTCGTCCAGCACGGCCAGGAAGGCGCCCAGCGCCTCCTTCAAGGCGTACTTCAGCACGCAGGTGGGGTTCAGCCGGCAGAAGGCGGTGGAACTGTCGGAAAAGCACTCCAGGATGTCCAGCTCCTGCTCCGTCGCGCGGACCACGTCGCCGATGCGGATGTCCTCCGCCCTGCGGCCCAGGCGCAGCCCGCCGCCCCGGCCCCGCACCGCCTCGACATAGCCCAGCTGGCTCAGCTGGTGCGCCACCTTCATCAGGTGGTTCTTCGAGATGCCGTAGGTCTGGGCGATGTCGCTGATGGTGGCCAGCCCATCGGACTTCAGCGCCAGGAACACCAGCGTGCGCAGCGCGTAATCCGTGTAGCTCGACAACCGCATCACGACCTCAAAAAATGTACCCTGAATGCCTTTATAAGCATTGCGGGGGACCGTTCAACCCCGGGCCGATCCCGACGCGGATCCGGCTTGGGCGCTTTCCGAGCCTGCCCACGCCCCAAGCTCAGACGCCGATGATCCCTCTGTTCCCTTTGGCGCAAAGGGATTGCTCATCCGGAGACGGGGGCCCGGGGCTAGACTGGGGGATGTCCTGGCCTCACTTTATCGACCGGTTGGGGAACCATGCCCTTTCCCAATGGCGGGCCAGACCAATCGCTAACGGCTTGGACAATTCGTCTTCTGGACGTCTGGCCGCTGCGGCACGACCCTCGGGGCCATCCAACGCCGGGCGTTCCCCATGCGGGGAACGGCCCCATTCCCGGCGAAGCAGAAAAGGGGGACCAGTCTCATGTCACTGGATCCATTGATACTTTCCCGCTTGCAGTTTGTCTGGGTGGTGGCTTGGCACATCCTGCTGCCGGCCTTCACCGTCGGCATCGCCTCTTACATCGCCCTGCTGGAAGGGCTGCACACCTGGACCAAACGGCCCATCTATCTCACCGTCTCAAAGTTTTGGATCCGCCTGTTCGCCGTCACCTTCGGCATGGGGGTCGTCAGCGGCATCGTCATGCCCTTCCAGTTCGGCACGAACTGGAGCCGCTTCAGCGACGCCACCTCCAACGTCGTCGGCCCGCTGTTCGCCTATGAGGGGCTGACGGCCTTTTTCCTGGAGGCCGCTTTCCTGGGCGTGCTGCTGTTCGGACGCAAGCTGGTGCCGCCCTGGGCCCATTTCGTGGCGGCCACCATGGTGGCGACCGGCACGCTGCTGTCGACGTTCTGGATCCTGGCGGTGAACAGCTGGATGCAGACGCCGCAGGGCTACACCGTCATCGACGGCCGCTTCTTCCCGGCCAGTTGGGTGGACATCATCTTCACCCCCAGCTTCCCCTACCGCCTGGCCCACGTCGTCAGCGGCTTCTACGTCACCACCGCCTTCGTCGTGCTGGCCGTGGGCGCCTACACCCTGCGCAAGGGCCGCTTCGTGGAGGAGGCGCGGGTGATGATGCGCATGGCCCTGGGGTTCCTGACCCTGTTCGTGCCCCTGCAGATCGTGCTGGGCGACATGCACGGCCTGAACACCCTGGAACACCAGCCGGCCAAGTTGGCGGCGATGGAGGGCTTGTGGGAGGGGGGGCAGGGCGTTCCCGCCTCCCTCTTCGGCTTCCCCGACCAGAAGGCGGAAACCAATCATTGGGAAATCGCCGTGCCCAAACTGGGCAGCCTGTACCTCACCCATCATTGGGACGGGGCGGTGAAGGGGCTGAAGGATTTCCCCGCCGATGAGCGACCGCCGGTCATCGTCGTCTACTGGGCCTTCCGCGTCATGGTGGGCGTGGGCCTGCTGATGCTGGCCATCGTCGGCGTCGGCTGGCTGCTGCGCTGGGGCGGGCGGCTTTACACCACCCGCTGGTACCTCCGTGGCCTGCAATGGGCGGGTCCCTTGGGATTCATCGCCGTGCTGGCCGGCTGGACGACGACGGAGGTGGGGCGCCAGCCCTGGACCGTCTATGGCCTGATGCGCACGGCCCAGTCGGTGACGCCGTCGCTGACGGGTGCTGACGTCCTGATTTCCCTGCTGATGTACCTGGCCGTCTATCTGCTGATCTATCCCACGGGGTTCTTCTTCCTGCGGCGCATCGTGCGCAACGGCCCCATGGACCATGACCCGGAGAACGAGACGCTGGTGGAGAGCGGCCGCCCGGCTCAGCCGGTGGTCGCGCTGCCGCTTCCCCACGCCACCCCGACGACCCTCAATCAAGGAGACGCGTGATGAGCGGTCCCACCCTCGACCTGGTTGGTGTCTGGACGGTGATCCTGGGCGCCGGCGTCTTCTTCTATGTGCTGCTCGACGGCTTCGACCTGGGCGTCGGCATGCTTTATGGCCTGAACCCTGACAGCACCTCGCGCGGCATCATCATGAACTCCATCGCGCCCATCTGGGACGGCAACGAGACATGGCTGATCCTCGGGGGCCTGGCCCTGCTGGCGGCGTTTCCGCTGGCCTTCGCCATCATCATCCCGGCGCTTTACTTCCCCGTGTTGCTGATGCTGCTGGCCCTGATCTTCCGGGGCGTGGCGTTCGAGTTCCGCTTCAAGGACAAGGAACACCGGGGCTTCTGGGACAACGCCTTCGCCTACGGGTCGGCGGTGGCGACGTTCGCCCAGGGCACGGTGCTGGGCGCCTTCATCCAGGGCTTCCAGGTGGAAGGGCGGCAGTTCACCGGCGGCTCCTTCGATTGGCTGACCCCCTTCTCCGTCATGACCGGCGCGGCCCTGATGGCGGGCTACACCCTGCTGGGCGCCGGCTGGCTGATCCTGAAGACGGAGGGAGGGTTGCAGGACTGGGCGCGGGTGCAGGGGCGGCGGGCGCTGGTCCTGGTGCTGGCCGGCATCGCCATCGTCAGCCTGTGGACGCCCTATACCCTGCCGGATATCGCCCAGCGCTGGTTCAGTTGGCCCAACATCGCCTTCCTGGCGCCGGTGCCGTTGGCCGCCCTGGTCCTGGCATGGGCGACCTGGCGCAGCCTGGGGCGGGACCACCACGCCTGGCCCTTCATCTACGGGGTCGGCTTGTTCGTCACCGCCTATCTGGGTTTGGCCATCAGCCTGTGGCCCAACATCGTGCCCCACAGATATTCCCTGTGGGACGCCGCCAGCTCGGAAAGCACGCAGGCCTTCCTGCTGGTCGGCACCTTGTTCCTTCTGCCCATCATCCTGCTGTACAGCGGCTGGTCCTATTGGGTGTTCCGGGGCAAGGTGAAGGCGGACGCGGGCTATCATTAAGGTCCGGGTACGCCGGCTTTGCGGGTCACTGGTTTCTTGCGGCGGCGGTCATTTCCAATGGCCGCCGCCAGTCGCCATCCCCCGCTGTCAATCCAATGGAACTGCGAAACGATCCGCCTGGGCGGCGGAGGGCCGCACGCGACGAAAGCGGCACGTGTTTCCCGAACAGAATTTCTCATATTTGAGTTTTGGACGACGGCTTCGCTTCCCTATAGCATCAATAGCAAGGTGTCTTTATTAGCATCAATGCAATAAATTGCTCAGCGGAATAAAATGGAGAAGTTGTCCAAGTCCTTGTCTACGGATTTTTCTGATCAGACTTTCCTTGAAAATAGCGATGGCAAGCCGCTTCGGCATAATCCGGACACCATAAGATTAATCAAGGAAATGTATGCATCAGGACTGTCTATGGCAAGGATCGCTGGCGCGATCAACATGAGTCAAAGTTACGTTTCAATCGTCATAAATTGGTATTTTCCAGATGTCTCGAAGAGATATTTCTTGAGCTCCATGGAAATGAAGGAGGATATCGAGGCCCTTTTAAAATCGGGGGAAACGATTTCGTCGATTGCGCTTATTTTGGGGAAGAAAGTTGGCACGGTAAAGCAATATATTTATCGAAATATACCGGGGTATGGCGGAACGAATAATGTTGACAAAAAAACTATTAACTTGGTTGGCGACCTTTACAGATCAGGAAAAAAAATACAAAGAAATAAGTTCGGAGCTTAGCATATCTGAGTATTATGTGAGGAATATAATCGGTCAATTTTATCAGGATCTGCGCAAGCGAAGCCCGGAATCGTCGAAGTTGCGAATATCAAAAATCGAACAGATGTTACGCGACGGTCATAGTTACAAGGATATCGCCCAAGAATTGGGAATAAGCCTGGGTAATGTCCATTCCCTGGTTTTCCGGTATTTCCCAGCGTCGCGCCGGGGCCCGCTCGGCGGGAAATTCGTCAGGAAATAGTGGGCGGACCAGCTTGCCCGCCCGGCGGTGGCCGTCACGCCGCCACGCGCGGCCGGCACCAATAAGGCGCGTAGCGCAACGCGAACAAGGCGAAAGCGCCGGTCCACAAGATCGCTGACAGGACCAGCGGCGCCAGCGGCAGGCCACCCGTCAAGCTGGCCGCGATGCGGGACAGCGCGGCGCCGTTGACCAGCAGGTAGACCCAGACGGTCACCCGATCGGCCGTCAGCGTCCGGCCCGTGTGGCCCAGGGAAGCCCGGCTCATGACGGCCAGCATCATGGTGCCGATGGCGCCGGCGGTCAGCGCGTGAATGGCGGCGGCCAGGGGCACGGCATTGGTTAGCAGCGCGCCACCCAGCAGGGCGGTACCCGCCACCACCCAGAAATAGCCGAGATGCAGCACACCCAGCAGCGGTTCGGCCCGTGTGGCCCAGCCCCGCCACCGGGCCAGACGCGCCAAGTTCAAGGCGCTGGCCAGCAGCAGCAGGCCACCGGTAATGGCGGCGGCCACGCGCCCGCCATCGGCCAGGAAGGCCCAGGCCAGCAATCCCGACGGTAGGCTGGCCAGCGCGAGGCGGTCGATCAGGCCGGGGCTGGCGGGTGGCAGGGTGGCGGCCCCGCGCTTCGTCAGCCAGTTGCGGGTGAAGGTCGGAATGATGCGTCCACCGATGGCGGAGATCAGGATGATGATGGCGGCCAGGCCCAGGCGCCAGCCCAGGCCGGCGGGAACCGCAACCCCCGCCCCCTCCGCCATCATCAACCCATCGGCGGTGGCCAGCACCAGCAGGGGCACGGTCATGACCAGGTTGCGCCGGTTGCGCGCGGCCACCACCTGGCGCGCGGCGTAGACGGCGAGCGCCAGGGGCAGGCCCGAATCCACCATGGCCACCAGGGCCGCCGGCGGCGTGCCCACCAAATTGGCCAACGCCAGCAGGCGGGCCGCCAGCCAAAGACCCACCAGGCCCGCCAGGGGCGCTCCCCGCAAGGGTGGCCGGCCGGTCCAATTGGGGATGGCGGTCAGGATGAACCCCGCCACCCCGGCCATGACGAAGCCGAACAGCATCTCATGGATATGCCAGGCCAGCGGGTCCAGGCCACGCGGTCCGGCAATCGCGCCGCTCATCAGCGCCACCCACAGGCCCAGCGCCACGGCGGCCCAGACCGCCGCCGCCAGGAAGAAAGGACGAAAACCCTCCGCCAGCAGGATGGGGCCGGCATAGGGTGCGGGGGTGGTGGCCATGGGGAATTCTCCGGACGGGATGTGCGATCCCCACCAGAATGGTCCCGCTTCGCCGTCCGGACGTTGCGCCGGCGCAAACTATCCGGCGGTTGGCTCGCCCTTCGCTCCGTCGCCATTGATTTCCTTTTCCAGGCCTGCGACGGCCGGCCCCGGAATTTTTGGGCGCGCGTCAGCGGACTGAAAAATGAGGATGGCAACCTTACAATGGCCAGTCGCTGCCGGCGACGAACAGCCCCGCCAGGGTCTCGATCCCGGCCTGGTCCAGGGTGTCGAAGCGGGCGGGGCTGGGGCTGTCCAAATCGATGACACCCAGCACTTGGCCGTCCAGCAGCAGCGGCACCACCAGTTCGGAGCGTGAGGCGGCGTCGCAGGCGATGTGGCCGGGGAAGGCATGCACATCGTCCACCAGCACGGACTGGCGCCGCTCCACGGCGGTGCCGCAGACGCCCCGGCCCACGGCGATGCGCACGCAGGCGGGCTTGCCCTGGAAGGGGCCCAGCACCAGTTCACGCGTGCCGCCAAGATTCCCTTTGGCCGCGTTGCGCATGAAATAGAAGCCGGCCCAGTTCAGGTCGGGCAGGGTGGTGAACAGCAGCGCGGACAGGTTGGCGGCGTTGGCGATGGCGTCACGCTCGTCCGTCAGCAGGCCGGTCAGGTCCAGCGCCAGGTCGCGGTACAGCGTGGCCTTGTCGCGCGGCGTGTCAGGGGTGCGGGCTTGGAACATGGTCAGGCGTCCTTGAGGATGGAATAGGGGTGGTGGGCTCAGTCCAGCCGCGCCAGCCAGGGGGCAACTATACGCCGTGCCTGGTCGGCGGCGCGGGTGGCCATCACAGCCCCCTCCGCGCGCAGCTCCGGCACCGCCACGCGGGCGGCCGACAGTTCCGCCGCATGGCCCACATACCAGAGGTCCAGCCGCGCGGGGTCGGCCTCGATATGGAACTGCAAGGCCAGGGCGTGGGTGCCATGGCTGAACGCCTGGTTGGGATAAAGCGCGTTGGACGCCAGCCGGGTGGCGCCCTGCGGCAGGTCGAAGGTGTCGCCATGCCAGTGCAGCACCTGGGCCCCCGGCACCGCCAGCGGCGCCAGGCAGGACGCCCGGCCGGCCTCCGTCAGATCCAGGGCGCCCCAGCCGATCTCCTTGGCGTGCCCGGCATAGACCCGTGACCCCAGCGCCCGGGCCATCAGCTGCGCGCCCAGACATATGCCCAGGGTGGGCCGTCCGGCGGCCAGGCGCCGTTCCAGCAGCGCGATCTCTTGGGCCAGGAAGGGGTAGGCGTCCTCGTCATAAACCCCGATGGGCCCGCCCAGCACCACCAGCAGGTCGGCGTCGTGGATCGCCGCGTCGTCCAGGTCGTCGATGGGCGCCTCGCGGTACTCCACCGTCCAGCCCGCGTCCGCCAACACCGGCGCCAGCAGGCCCAGATCCTCGAACGCCACATGGCGCAAGGCGATGGCTTTCTTGGAACGCGACATGGGGCACCTCCGGCAAGGGGGAAGGGAGGTCCGTTATAGGAGGTGGGGGCGGATGGCCGGTAGGGGAATTTGTGCCTAATCCCGCCCTTCCTCCGCCATCGCCGTCAGCGCCGCCACGTCGTGCAGGGTGATGCGGACCCGTCCGTTGCGGCGGCCGCTGGACAGCCAGCCGCGCTTCTCCCACGCGGCCAGGGTGCGGCTGGCGGTGTGCAGGGTGGTGCCGGACAGTTCGGCCAGGTCCTTGCGGGTCAGGGGAAAGGCCAGGGTCGTGCCGGTGCCGTCCGGCGCCTGGTCGCGCTTGGACTGGGCCGCCAGGCGCAGCAGGGCGCGGGCCAGGCGTTGCTCCACCCGGCCGGTGGTGACCTCGCGCAGGCGGTCCTGCACCTCCATCAGCCGGCGGCCGATGACCCCCACCAGGTTCAGGGCGATGGCGGGGTGGCGGGTGATCAACTGGCGCAAGGTGGTCTCCGTCCAGCGGATTTCCACGCTGTCGGCCACCGTTTCGGCATCGGCGGGATAAAGGCGGTCGGTGAACAGGGGCACGGTGCCGAACATCTCCCCCGCGCCGATGAAGCGCAGGGCCACCTGCGCGCCCGCCGCGTTGCTCTGGCTGATGCGCACCCCCCCGCTCAGCAGGGCGTGGCAGTGCGGGGCGGGGTCGCCCTGATGGAACAGGGGCGTGTGGCGGGGCACGGTGCGGATGTGGGCCGCCGCCATCACCTCCGCCAGCGCCGCCGCTTCCAGACCCCGGAACAGTTCCATGCCCGCCAGGGCCTGCGGTGGCCAGGCGGGTGCCAGGGGTGGGGATGACGGGGCGCTGCTGTCGGTTTGGGGCATGGGGCGAGGATACCGTGCCCCTCGCCGCGGGAGAAGGGGCCGGGCGCCGATGCGCTGGCGGCAGGGAAGGGATGAGCGATGGGCCATTGCGCGCGGCCGCCGCCCTTTGCACCCTTCGTGAAACGCCACGTATCGATAATCGGGAGTGCCACGGATGAACATCGGTGTCATGGGGGCCGGCGCCGTCGGCTGCTTCTACGGGGCGCTGCTGGCGCGGGCCGGGCACGCCGTGACCCTGGTGGGCCGGCCGGCGCTGGTGCGGGCCGTGCGCGCGGATGGCTTGCGGCTGGAGATGAGGGGCTTCGATGGCACGGTCGCCGTGGATGCCGTCGCCGGGCCGGAGGGGTTGGCCGGGGTCGACCTGGTGCTGTTCTGCGTGAAATCCGCCGATACCGAGGAGGCGGGGCGCGCCCTGCTGCCCCACCTGAAGCCCGGTGCCGTGGTGCTGGCCCTGCAGAATGGCGTGGACAACGCCGACCGGCTGGCGGCGGTGCTGGGCCGGCCGGTGGTGCCGGTGGTGGTCTATGTCGCGACCGACATGGCCGGCGCCGCCCATGTCCGGCATCACGGGCGGGGCGACCTGATCCTGGGCCCGGGTGCCGATAGCGAGCGGGTGGCCGACCTGCTGCGGGCCGCCGCCATTCCGGCCACCGTGTCGGCCGGCGTCACCGCCGCGCTGTGGGACAAGCTGATCATCAACTGCGCCTACAACGCCCTGTCGGCGGTGGCGCAGGTCAGCTACGGCACCATGGTGACCGTGCCCGCCGTGCGCGACGTCATGGCCGATGTCGTGGCGGAGGCGGTGGCCGTGGCGCGGGCGTGGGATATCGCCGTGGCCGACGACATCCTGGAGAGGGTCATGGCCCTGGCGGCGGCCATGCCCAACCAGCTCTCATCCACCGCCCAGGACCTGGCCCGGGGCAAGGCCAGCGAGATCGACTATCTGAACGGCCATATCGTGCGCCAGGGGGCGGCGCTGGGCATCGCCACGCCCGCCAACCGCGCCCTGCTGGCGATGGTCAAGCTGCTGGAGGCCAAGGCCGCCGCCTGACGCCTTGGGCTAAAGCCGGATGTGCAGACCCCGGCGGTGCAAGGGGAGAAGCACCAGGACCACCAAAGCCAGGATCCCCAGCGCGCAGGTGAAGGAGGCCAGGTAGGGGTCGGCGATGACCGATCCCGCCAGCTGGTCGCCCCAGCCTTGCGGGGTGAGGGCGCCGCCCGCCGCCGGGATGAAGGGCACGCCGCCCACCGCGCAGAGGATTTGCGACAGGCTGAAGGCCAGGATGGCGTTGCCACCCAGCACGCGCAACGGGAAGGTCGCCGCGTGGGCCAACGGCGCCGCCCCCCGGTCCAGCAGGGCGGACAGGACCACCAGGATGCCCAGGGAAAAGCCGCTGCTGAACAGGGCGAAGCTGCTGGTCCAGATGCGCTTGTTGATGACCAGCACAGGGTCCAGCGCCAGGCCCGCGACCATCAGGATCACGGCCGCCTCCAGCAGCAACAGGCGGGGCCCCCGGCCTTGGGGCTGCGCCCGCAGTGCTGTGCCGGCCAGCACGCCCACCAGCACGTTGACCGTGGCGGGCAAGGTGGACAGCAGACCCTCCGAATCGTAGACGACGGCCCCGGCGGCGTCGGTGCCATAGGGCCAGAGATGGGCCACGGTGAAGACCCCACGGTCGATCCAGGACGGCAGGTTGCCGCCCGGGTCCAGGTGGCCTGCCCCGATGCCCGGCACCGGCACCCAAACCAGCAGCGCCCAATAGCCCAGCAGAAGGAGGGCGATGGCCGCCAGCAGGGCCGGACGGTTCAGCAGGGGGCGATGGTTCACCCCCGTCGTGGCCGTCACCAGGCATAGCGTGGTGACCAGCGCGTAGCACAGGCCGATGCGCTGCAGGATGCCGGGCAGGCGCAAATGCGCCAGGTCGAAATAGGGCAGGGCGTTCAGCACCAGGCCCAGCGCGATCAGCGACACCGTGCGCCGGGCGATCTTGGCGGTGGCGGCGCGTTTGTCCCGCGCCAATTGGGGCCACGACAGGGATATCGCCAGGCCGACGCTCAACAGGAAGGTGGGGAACACCATGTCCGCCAGGGTCCAGCCATCCCAGGCCGCGTGCTTCAGCGGGGCGTAGGCCTTGGCCCAATCCCCCGGGCTCGTCACCAGGATCATGCCGGCGACGGCCAGGCCGCGCAGCACGTCCAGCGACAGCAGGCGGCGGTTCGGTGGGACATCGGCGAGGCTGCGCGCGTCCGATGGGGCGGCGGCGGCGATGGTCATGGCGGTCTGGTCCTCCCCGTTCTTGTGAGGCCACCATGACAGAGCGTGACAACGTTGTCACATGATGAATGCCCGTTGGTTTAACGGGACGGCTTGGCCGCGATGCCGTTCACCAGGATGTCGATGACGCCGTCCATCCAGGCGTCCTCGGTGGGGATGTGCAGCAGCAACTGGTGGTAGATGGCGCCGAAGGTCATGTCCAGGATGGTCTGGGGCGACACGTCCGCGCGGATCGACCCATCGGCAAGTCCCCGTTGCAACAGGGGCATGATCTCGGCGCGGCGGGGGCCCACCAGCTTTTCCTTGTATAGGCGCAGGGTTTCCGGGTCGCGCTGACATTCCGCCAGGATGCCGGCGATGATGGCGCCGGTGCCGCCCCGCATGGCGCGCGCCACCGATTTCAGCAGGCGGCGGTACTCCGCCAGCGCGTTGTCGCCTTGGGGTTCCAGCGACATCTCGCGGTTGATGGTGTCCAGCGTCGCCTCCATGGCGATGGCGCCGCGGCTGGGCCACCAGCGGTACAGCGTGCTGCGCGAGGCGCCGGCCCGGCGGGCGACCTTGTCCAGGGTCAGGCGGGCCAGGCCCTCTTCCTGCAACAGCTCATAGGTCGCCTTCAGGATGGCGGCGTGACTGGCATCGCTGCGGGGCCGGCCGACGGGGGCCATGGGGTGTCTCCTTACGCAAGAACGACCCGCGCGGGTGGGTCTGGCCCAACATATGCGCCATCCACGGGCCGAGGCGAGAGGGGCGAGATATTACGGTACAACATGCCTCGTATTCTAAGGCGCCGCTGCTCCTAATTTAGAAACGGTCCATATTGTATCGAAACTGGAGCGCGTCACTCCCCCCCATTTCGAAGGAGGCTTCCATGGCCAACATTACCGACACCGGTGCCGTCCCCGCGCTCTCTGGCGCCCAGGCGGGCGGTGGCCGTCTCAAGCGCATCCTGCTGGCCGGCGCCGGCGTCGCCGCCCTGGCTTTCGCCGCCCACGCCGGCATGGATTACTGGCGGACGGGCCGCTTCCTGGTGGAAACCGACGACGCCTATGTCGATGCCGACGCCTCCACCATCGCCCCGCATGTCTCTGGCTACATCGCCCAGGTCCTGGTGGACGACAACCAGGTGGTGAAGGCCGGCCAGCCCCTGGCCGTGATCGATGACAGGGATCTGGCGACGGCGTTGGCCCAGGCGCGGGCAGCCCGCCAGACGGCGGAGGCCAAGGTCGCCAACATCGTCTCGCAGATCACGTTGCAGCAGGCGCTGATCGACCAGGCCGCCGCCCGCCTTGTATCGGCCAGGGCCGCCGCCGCCTTCGCCAGCCAGGACAGCGACCGCTTCAACCAGCTGGTCGCCACCGGCGCCGGCAGCGCCCAGAAGGCGCAGCAGGCGACGTCGGTGCACCGGCAGGCCGAAGCCGATGTCACCACCGCCGAGGCGTCGGTGGTCGCCGCCCGCCAGCAGGTGGACGTGCTGAAGACCCAGCGCGCCGCGGCGGAGATGGAGGTGGAGCAGGCGGAGGCCGTGGAACACCAGGCGGAGCTGAACCTGGGTTATGCCACCATCACCGCCCCGGTGGACGGCGTCGTCGGTGCCCGGTCGGTGCGGGTGGGCCGGTATGTCCAGGCCGGCACCCAGCTGATGGCGGTGGTGCCGCTGCGTCAGGTCTATGTCGTCGCCAACCTCAAGGAAACCCAGCTGACCGACGTCAAGCCGGGCCAGCCGGTGGACATCGCTGTCGACACCTATCCCGGTGTCGTTGTCCATGGCCGGGTGGACAGCATCTCCCCCGCCAGCGGGCTGAAGTTCGCCTTGCTGCCGGCCGACAACGCGACGGGCAATTTCACCAAGATCGTCCAGCGCGTCCCGGTCAAGATCCGGCTGGACGCCGATGCCGCCGCCGGCAAGGGCGCTGTGCAGTTGCGGCCCGGCATGTCGGTTGAGCCCAGCATCAACACCAAGGACGCCGCCAACTGATGGCGCCCGGCAGGGGAGTACAAGATCATGGCGAACACGGTGAAGACCGCGCCGGCCGCCGAGGCGCCCGTCGGCTTCCGCACCTGGCTGGCGGTCGTGGGGTCGATGATCGGCGCCTTCATGGCGGTGCTGAACATCCAGATCACCAACGCCTCCCTGCCCGACATCCAGGGCGCCATCGGCGCCGGCATCGACGACGGCGGCTGGATTTCCACCTCATACCTGGTGGCGGAGATCGTGGTCATCCCGCTGACCGGCTTCCTGGTGCCGGTGTTTTCGCTGCGCCGCTACCTCCTGACCAACACGGCGCTGTTCCTGGCGCTGTCCGTCGCCTGCGCCTTTGCCGGCACCTTGCAGCAGATGATCGCGCTGCGCGCCTTGCAGGGCTTTTTCGGCGGCGTGCTGATCCCGCTGGCCTTCACCATCACGCTGACCATGCTGCCGCGTTCGAAGCAGCCCGTCGGGCTGGCCCTGTTCGCCCTTTCCGCCACCTTCGCGCCGGCCATCGGCCCCACCATCGGCGGCTATCTGACCCAGACCTACGGCTGGCAATACATTTTCTACGTCAACGTCGTGCCGGGCGCGATCATGCTGGCGGCCCTGTTCCCCACCCTGCCGGCCGCCCCCATGAACCTGTCGCTGCTGAAAAAGGGCGACTGGCCGGGCATCGCCACCCTGGCTGTTGGCCTTGCTTCTTTGCAGACGGTGCTGGAGGAAGGCAACAAGGACGACTGGTTCGGCTCCCCCCTGATCGTCAAGCTGTCGGTGGTGGCGGTGCTGTCGCTGGCGACCTTCCTGTGGGTGGAACTGACGGCGCCTCATCCGCTCCTGAACCTGCGGCTGTTGATGCGGCGCAATTTCGGCTTGGGCAGCGTCAGCAACGTCATCCTGGGCATGGCGCTCTACGGCTCCGTCTTCCTGCTGCCCAACTACCTGTCGCAGATGCAGGGCTACAACTCCGAACAGGTGGGGGAGGTGCTGGCCTGGACCGGCCTTCCGCAGCTGGCCCTCATCCCCTTCGTGCCCTTTCTGATGAAGAAGGTCGACGCCCGCGTCCTGGTCGGTATCGGCTTCGTCCTCTTCGCCGCCAGCTGCTTCCTCAACATCCACCTGTCCAAGGATTACGCGGCCGATCAGCTGATCCTGCCCAACGTCGTCCGCGCCATCGGCCAGTCCCTGGTCATGACCCCCCTGTCGGCGCTGGCCACCGGCGGCATCGAGCGGGAGAACGCGGGCTCGGCCTCGGCATTGTTCAACATGATGCGCAACCTGGGCGGCTCCATCGGGATCGCGGGATTGCAGACCATCCTGACCAAGCGGGAACAGTTCCACTCCACCGTCGTCACCAGCCATGTCACCGCCTTCAGCGAGGCCACGGCCGAGCGGATCCAGCAGTTGCAGCAGCGCTTCATGGACCTCGGCGCCGATACCGATGTCGCCTGGAACCAGGCGGTCCAGGCTATTGGCAAGACCGTGAAGGCGCAGTCCTATCTGCTGGCCTACGGCGACGCCTTTTATCTCATGGGTTCCGCCCTGGTGCTGGCCCTGCTGGCGGCCCTGATGATGAAGAAGACCAGCGGTGGCGGGGCGGGGGCGCACTAGAACGAGATGTGATCACCTGTGATCACATCTCGCTCGTCACCTGTTCCGCTCCAACGGGGCCGGTCAAGCGGACGTGCCGCTGAAGCCGGCTCACAGGCCTAAACTCACAAAGGGTGCCTGTCGTCGTGACAAGGTTTCGGCTGATGACGGTCGGGTCATCACCCCGCCGTCAGCCGGTCCAGCTCATCAATGCGCTGTTGCAGGCGGGCGGCGGCCAGCAGGTTGGCCAGCCAGATGACGGCCAGGATCAGGGCAATGACGGCCACGGCCAGGCCGATGATGATGCGGGCCAGCAGCAGACCGTCGCCTTGCACCTCTGACCAGCTGCCCAGCAACATCAGGGCCAGGCCCGGCACATAGGGCAGGATGTACCAACGCCAGACGCTGGTCAGGGCGTCGCGCTGGCGGGTCAAGGCATGGCGATAGCTGTCCAGCACGATCCCGGCGGCCCCTTCCGTCACGGCCCGCCCGGCCGTCGCCCGGCGCCTCATCTGCCACTGCATGTAGGCGATGCCGAGGATGACCAGGGCGCTGCCCGCCTTCAGCATCCAGCCGGGAAGGAACCAGACATAGGCGCCGAACAGGGGGATGGTGATGGCCGCCGCCAGGTGTTCCACCAGGTTGCGCCGGCGGACCAGGCGTTCCAGCGCGGCGGCTTTCTTGCGGATGTCGTCGAGGGTCATGGGGGGAATCTCCGGTTCCTGGGTTTGCCAAAGGGTTTGCAGGTCATCGGGCGGGGCCGTCATGGCTGGCCTCCCTTGTGGGGTTGTTCGGGCTGGAAATGCCGGGCCAGAACGGCCTTGGCACGGTGGATCTTGGTGGCGACGGTGCCCGGTGACAGGCCGGTCACCTCGCCGATGGCGGCGGCGTCCTCGCCCTCCAGGTACAGCAGGATCACCTGTCGGTCCGGGGCCTTCAGCCGGCGGATGAGGTCGTAGAGGCGGTCCAGCGTCCGGCGCCGGTCGGCCGCCTGTTCGGGTGTGTCGGCGAGGGCCGGCGTTTCCGCCAGTTCATCCAGGCTGGCCGCCGGGGCTGCCAGGCGCGACTGGCGCTGGCGTAGCGCATGGCTGGCGCCGGTGTTGTGGGCCACCCGGAACACCCAGGTGCGCAGGCCGCAGCGACCGTCGAAGGTGTCCAGGCTGCGCCATAGGGCCAGGTGGATGTCCTGCAGCAAGTCGCGCGCCAGGTCGGCGTCGCGCTCATAGGCGCGGGCCAGCCGCTCCAGCGCCGGGCCGAACTGGGCGGCCGCCTGCTGGTACCGTGTGTCCTGGTCTGGGCTGCCGCCGTCCATGTCCTGTCCTTTGGCGTTGCTCATGCCAAGGTAGTCCGGGACGCGGGTGATTTCTTACAGGCGGAACGCAAAAAAAAGCCCCCGCTCGGTCCGTCCGGGCGGGGGCGTGTCAGTTTTGATGGCGGCGGTTGGGGTCAGGCCGCCGTCAGTTCCTCGGCGGGGCCGAAGAATTCGTAGTGGATGCGGTCCGACGGCACCCCGGCCAGCGACAGGCCACCGACGAAGGCGCGCAGGAAGGGCTTCGGCCCGCACAGGTAAAAGTCGGCCTGGTGCAGGGGGGTGTTGTCGCGCAGCCAGTCGAGGGTGATCAGGCCGGTGACGTCGTGGCTGATACCCGGTTCGTCATCGCCCAGCGGGTCGCTGTAGAAGGTGGCGACCTTGATGCCGGGATGCCGGGCGGCGATGGCGCGGACGTGGGCGTCCATGGCGTGGGTGGCGCTGCTGGCCGTGCCGTGGATGTAGTGCGTTTCCAGATCCGGATGCTTTTCCGCGATGGTTTCCACCATGCTGACCATGGGGGTCAGGCCCACGCCGCCGGACAGCAGCACCACCGGCCGCTGCGGCTGGTCGGGCAGGAAGAAGTCGCCTGCGGGCGGGGAAACCCGCAGCACGTCGCCCACGCGGACATGGGCGTGCAGCCAGGAGGAGGCGGCACCCCTCTCCTCCCGCTTCACCGAGATGCGATAGTTGCGGCCGTTGGGGGCGGTGGAGATGCTGTAGTTGCGGCGCGTGGGCACCAGGTCGGGGCCGGCCACCGGCAGCAGGAAGGTCAGGTACTGGCCAGCCTTGTGCCGCAGCACGGGCCCGCCGTCCTTGGGCACCAGCACGAAGCTGGTGATGATGTCGCTCTCCACGATCTTTTCCGCCACCGTGAAGTCGCGCCAGCCGGACCAGCCGCCCTCGGCGCTGGCCAGGTCGTTATAAATCCCCTGTTCGCGCGCCATCAGCACATGGGCCAGGAACCAGTAGGCCTCCCCCCAGGCGGCCAGGATGTCGGGCGTCGCCGCCTCACCCAGCACGTCCTGCAGGGCGCCCAGCAGGGCGGTCGCCACGTGGGGGTAATGGTCCGGCAGGATACGCAGGCCGACATGTTTCTGGGCGATGCGCTCCACCGCCGGGGCCAGGGCGCCCAGGTTCTCGATGTTGCGGGCATAGGCCAGGACGGCGTTGGCCAGCGCCTTGGTCTGGGTGCCGTCCTGCCCCTGGTGGCTGTGGTTGAACAAGGCCGCGATGTCCGCGTCCTGGAACAGGCGGGCGTACATGGCGCGGGTGATGGCGGGGCCGTGGTCGGCCAGCGCCGGCACGGTGGCCTTGACGATGGCGATGGTCTGGGCGCTCAGCGGCTGGGGCTGCGGCATGGGGCGGTTCCTCGGGAGATGTGCGCGGGGGATGAGTGGGGGCAGGCGGCCGGGCGGTAGAACAGGCCCAGTTGCAGGCTGGTGGCGATGCGCGCCGCCTTGGCCATGGCATCGGCCGCCGCTGGGGGTGGCAACACCTCCGCCGTGGTCTGTGACCACAGGGCCAGCCACCGGTCGAACAGGGCGGGGGTCATCCGCTCCAGATGTTTCAGGTGCGCCGCCATGGGGTTGCCCTTGTAGCGGGGACCGGTGATCCGCTCCGGCGCCAGCAGCAGGGCCGACCAGAAGGCGGTCAGCGTTTCCAGGTGATGGTCCCAGTCGGCGATGGCCCCATTGAACACCGGCCCCAAGTCGGGATCGTGGCGCGCGCGGGCATAGAACCGGGAAACCAGGGTGGCGATGAGCGGCTCATCCATCGGTTGGCCTCAAACATGTATCTCAAATACATGTTACTGTGTCACCGGAAAGATGCAACAGGAATATTTGTTTGATTGGCGTTCTGTGATTGGCGCCCCGGAAACGGCGACAGCCGGGCGGTCCCCCACCCGGCTGTCGGTCATGACGGATGCGGAGGGTCAGACCTTGGCGGCGGCCGGCACGGTGCGGAAGCTGATGGCCATGCGGTTGTAGGCGTTCATCAGACCGATGGCGATGGTCAGGTCGGCCAGTTCCTTTTCGGTGAAGTGGGCGCGGGCGGCCTGGAATTCCGCATCCGGCACGCCGGTGTCGGCGACGCGGGTCACCGTCTCGGTCCAGCGCAGGGCGGCCTGCTCCCTCTCCGTGAACAGGGCGCCGGCTTCATGCCAGGCCGGGACCAGCACCAGCTTTTCCACCGCCAGGCCGCCCTTCAGCAGGTCGCGGGAATGCATGTCGATGCAATAGGCGCAGCCGTTGATCTGTGAGGTGCGCAGGTAGACCAGGTCCACCAGCTGGGCGGGCAGGTCGCTCTGGATGATGTAGCCATAGACGCCGCCCAAAGCCTTCATGCCGGCGGGCGCGGCGGCGGTGTAGTCGAGACGCTGGGTCATGATCGCTTCCTCTTCCTTGGCCGGCCGGTGCCGCCCGATGAGGGAAGGATGCGCCGATCATGGTTCAGGAAACAGCACCAAGAATGTCAAAAAACCCTGTACCATGTTGGCCCATGGATACCGATCTCTCCATCGTGCTGGACCGTGCGGCGGCGACGCCGCTGGCCGCGCAGATCCACGGCGCGCTGCGCCAGGCCATCCAGGACGGCCGGCTGGCCGCCGGGGCGCGCCTGCCGTCGTGGCGGGACCTGGCGGCGCGGCTGGGCGTGGCGCGTGGCACGGTGCGGGTGGCCTATGAGCGGCTGACGGACGAACAGCTGGTGGTGGGCCTGGGCGCGGCCGGCACCCGGGTGGCGCGCTGGCCGGCGCCGGGGCAGGCCATGACGGTGCCCCCGCCGGTGGAAACCCCGCCTTTGCCGGGCTTCTTCCATGACTTCGAGGTCCCGCCCCTGGCCTTCCAGATGGGTGTGCCGGCGCAGGACGCCTTCCCCTACACCCTATGGTCCCGCCTCCAGGCCCGGGCGGCGCGTACGGCGGCGCTGGCCCCCGTGGCCTATCCCGACCCGCGCGGCCATCCGGACTTGCGACGCGGGATCGCGGCCTACCTCGCGATCTCCCGGGGCATCCACTGCACCCCGGCCCAGGTGCTGGTGACCAACGGTTTCGCCGGCGCCGTCGGCCTCGTCATCCGCGCCCTGCGGCTGGAGGGCAAGGCGGCGTGGATGGAGGAGCCGGGCTTCCCCCTGACGCGCATGGCCCTGGCGCTGGCCGGCATGACGCCCCGCCCGGTGCCGGTGGATGGCGACGGTCTGGACGTGGCCGCCGGCGTGGGCGTCGCCCCGGATGCCGCCCTGGCGGTGGTGACGCCGGGGCAGCAGGCGCCGCTGGGCATGACACTGTCGCTGGCCCGCCGCGTCGCCCTGCTGGACTGGGCCCGGCGCACCGGCGCCTGGGTGCTGGAGGATGATTATCTGAGCGAACTGCAACTGGCCGGGCGGGCCGCGCCGGCGCTGGCGGCGGTTGACCATGCCGCCGGCGGCGACAGCCGCGTGCTGCACGCCGGCACCTTCAGCAAGACCATCAGCCCGGCGCTGCGCCTGGGTTTCCTGGTGGTGCCGCCATCGCTGGCCGGGCATTTCGGCGACGTGGCGGCCTGTCTGGCCCCGGCCCCGGCGGCACCCGTGCAGCGGGCGGTCGCCGCCTTCCTGGCGGAGGGGCATTACCTGCGCCATCTGCGCCGCATGAAGCGCCTCTACGCCGCGCGCCGCGCGATGTTGCTCCAGGCGCTGGACGGCGTGCTGCCGGTACGGGCCACGGCCGGCCTGTCGGTGGTGGTGTCGCTGCCGTCCGGCACCAATGACCTCACCATCGCCAACCAGGCGCTGGCCTTCGGCATGGCGCCGGTGCCGCTGTCGCCCTGGTACGCCGCCGAAGGGAAAGGGCGGGCCGGCCTGGTGTTGGGCGTCACCAACCTGAACGACCGGCACCTGGCGGCCCATTGCCGCCGCCTGGCCGACCTGGTGGCCAGCGTCGGGTGAGGTGTCCCCCCTGCCGTGACGGGGGCTGCTGCGAAGGGGGCTTGACGCCGCCCCCGCCGTCCCCGCATCTTGGCCCCATGAACGCCTTCTTTGCCCTGACCAGCAAAACCATCACCACCACCGCCATCGGCGGGTGGTGTCGGATGGACTTGTCGGCGTAAGGCCAGGTCGTTCCGCACCCCCCGCCCTAACGGGACGGGGGAGATGGCTGGAAAGACGCCTCCGTTCCAAACCCGAACGGAGACAGTCATGAGCCCCCACCATCCATCCCGACGTTCCGCCTCCCGCTCCGCCCTCATCGTGCTCGACATGCAGGTGGGCCTGATGCACGGCCCGGTGCCACCCCACGCCGGCGCCGGCGTGCTGGTCCGTATCCAGGACATGGCCGACCGTGCCCGCCAGGCGCGCGGCATGGTGGTGCTGGTCCAGCATGACGGCCCCGAGGGCTCGCCCGCCGCCCCCGGTTCCGCCAACTGGCAACTGGTGGAACAGCTGGCGCCCCAGGCCGGCGACCTGGTGGTGCGCAAGACGCGGCCCAGCGTTTTCGCCGGCACGGAACTGGCGGCCTTGCTGCGCGGCCATGGCATTGACCGGGTGGTGCTGGCCGGCATGAAGACGGAATATTGCGTCGACGCCTCCTGCCGCGCCGCCCGCGACCTGGGCTTCGAGGCGGTGCTGGCCGGCGACGCCCACACGACGGTGGACACGCCCGCGCTGGCCGCCGGCGCCATCATCCAGCACCACAACCTGACGCTGGGCGGCCCATTCGCCCAGGTGATGGCGGCGGCGGCGGTGGGATTCTGACCCGCCATACCCTCGAAATACCCCCGTAGGACAAGTGGCGGAAAAGACGCATATTTGTCGACCACCGTCCGCACCCCGCCCACCGGTCACCGTTTGGTCACGGGCCAAGGCCATCCGGATCGCGCTTGAAAGGGGCGCTCGCCCAGTCAAGGGCGCGCCATGATGGGGCGGGGAGGGGTCGATGGGTGTGGCGTCGCCGGGATCGCGGCCGGGGAAGAGGCTGTCGCGGCGGCAGCGGCTGGCGGCTGGCGCCTCGTTGTTGGCGCTGGGTGTCGCCCTGGCTGGCCCGCCAGGGCGGGCGCAGGATGTCACGCTGTCGGGCTCCACCATCGGCTACGCCAATGGCGGCACGCTGGGCGCGTTGCGGATCACGGGCACGGCCCAGGTCGCGGGCGGCACTATTGCCGGCGTGGCCAACACCGGACTCATCGCCGCCCTGACGAATGCCGGCACCGTGACCGGCACCTTCGGGATGCGGAACCAAGGCAGCATCGGCGCGCTGATCGACAGCGGCGTTGTCGAGGGCGCCGCCGTGGCGTTGCTGAACCAGGGCACGGTCACGCACCTGTCCATCACCGCCAGCGGCAGCCTCAGCGCCGGGTCCACCGTGCTTTACAACGGCGGCAGTATCGGCACGCTGGTGAACCAGGGGCGGCTGGGCGGCGGCTTCGGCTTCGGCCGCAACGTCCTGTTCAATGCCGGCACCATCGGCACCTTCATCAATACCGGCCTGCTCAGCGGCAGTTCGGCCGGCATGGTCAACACCGGCGCCGTGGGCGGCCTGACCAACACCGGCACCATCGAGGCGCTGACCGTGGGACTGCTGGTCCAGGGCACGGTGGGCACTCTCGCCAACGGCGGCACCATCAACGCGGCCAACACGGCGCTCTACATCCATACCGTGGGCGGCATCGGCCAGCTCGGCAACAGCGGTCTGATCGCCGGTCTGGTGGGGGTGCTGAACGAGGGCAGCATCGCCACCGTCCTCAACACCGGCGCCATCACCGGCGGCACCATGGCGGCCCTGCTGAACCGGGGGCGGCTGGATCGGGTGGACAACAGCGGCATCCTTAGCGGCCAGCTGTCCGGCCTCTACAACCTGGGCACCCTGGGTAGCGTCAGCAACAGCGGCACCATCGTTGGCCGCAGCGTGGCGCTGGTCAACTGGGGCACCCTCGGCACGGTCAGCAACAGTGGCACCCTGACCAGCAGGGGGGAAGGCCTCTATAACGGCCAGGGTACCCTGGGCCTGCTTGCCAACACCGGCACCATCGCCGGCTACAAGGGGGTGGCCAACGCGGTGCAACTGGGCGCGCTGGTCAATGACGGTGTCATCCTCGGCACGGGCTTCGCTTTGGACTTGTCGGGCACCACCGGCACGATCAGCAACAGCGGCCTCATCAGCGGCCCCACGGCCCTGCGTCTGAACAGTGGCGCCGCCCTGGCCGGCGTGGTCAACCAGGGCACCATCGTCGGCACCATCCTGAACCTGTCGACGGCCATGCTGACCCTGTCCGGCGGCGCCACACCGGGTACCTTCACCGGCACCGGTGGCGCCCAGGCCACCATCGCCAGCACGCTGGCCAATGTGGTGCTGGGCGGCGGCCGGCTGCTGTTGAACGACGTCGTGGACGTGACCGGCCATACCCTGGTGAACGCCCGGGCGACCGTGATGCTGAACACCGTCGTCAGCATCGCCGGCGCCTATGCCCAGGTGCAGGGCGGTTTGGAGATGGCGTCGGGCGCGGCGCGGCTGGTGGTCGGCGATGCCGCGCTGCTGACGGGCGGCACGGTGGTGGCCGCCCCGTCGGCGACGGCCAGCTATCTCGCCGGCGCCACCCTGGCCACCCTGGTCCAGGGCGGGGCCGGATCCCGCTATAGCGGCGTGACCGTGGCCAGCGCCGTCACCGGCCTGGCGGCGCAGGGCGGCGTCAGTGGCGCCACCCTGCTGGCGGTGGCGGCCAACGACTATGTCGGCGATGGCCAGGCCACGCTCAGCAACACCGGCGTCCTGACCAACACCGCCGGCGGCGCCACGGCGCTTTACATCGCGGTGTCCGGCAGCGTGGGCACCCTGGCCAACAGCGGGGTGATCGCTGGCGATATCGTCAATGCCGGTGGCCAGGCGCTGACCATCGTGGGCGGCCTGGGTGGGGTGGTCGGCACGTTGACGGGGGTGGGCGTGGCCTCGGGCCGGTTGCGCAGCACGGGCGAGGTGGTTTTCGCCAGCGGGGCGCTGCTGCTGAACGACGCCATTGAGGCCGCCGCCGTGGCCAACAGGGGCGCCAGCCTGGCGCTGGCCGGCACGCTTACCATCACCGGCCGATACAGTCAGACGGACGGCACGCTGGCCCTCGGCGCCCATACCCTGGTGGTGACCGACGCGGCGCTGCTGACTGGCGGCACGGTGACGGCCAGCCTGGCGTCGGGTGGCAACCAGATGGCCGGGGCGGTGCTGGGCACGCTGGTGATCGGCGGGGCGGCTTCCCGCTACAGCGGCGTGGTGACCGATGTGGCGGTGGACGGGCTATCGGCGGCGGTGACGACGGTGACCATTGGCGCCCAGGTGGACCTGGTGGCCACGGTCGCCAACAACTATGTCGGCGGCACCCTGGCCCGCCTGGACAACAGCGGCGTCATCACCGCCGTCACCGCCGTCCATGTCGCCGCCGGCGGCAGCGTCGGCACCCTGGCCAACACCGGTGCCTTGCTGGGGACCGTGGCCGGTGTCGCCAATCTGGGCACGGTGGGCCAGGTCAGCAACCAGGGGACCATCAGTGGCGGTGTCACCGGCTTCGCCAACCAGGCCGGCGCCGGCGTCGCCACCCTCAGCAACAGCGGCCTGATCCAGGGGCCGCTGGCCCTCTATAATGCGGGCTCCATCGGCCTGGTCAGCAACAGTGGCGTCATCGCCGATGGCGCCGGCCCCAGCAGCGCCGGCGTCAACAACGCCGGCATGGTCGCCACGGTGCTGAATACCGGCACCATCAGCGGGGTGACCCGCGGCCTCCTCAACACCGGTTCCATCGGCACCATCGTCAACAGCGGCCTGATCACCGCGGTCACGGCGATCTATACCAGCGGCACCTTGGGCGCGCTCAGCAACAGCGGCACCATCCTGGGCAATGTGGTGAACGTCAGCGCTCATGACCTGACGGTCACCGGCGGCAGCGGCGGCGCTGTGGGCAGCTTCGCCGGCGGTACCATCCGCAACAGTCTGTCCAACCTGACCTTCGCGTCGGGGGCCATCAGCTTGGGCGACGCCGTCGACGCCACCGGCCACACGGTGGCCAATACCGGGGCCGGTATTGCGCTCAGTTCTGACGTCAGCATCGGCGGTGCCTACAGCCAGACGGGCGGTACGCTGGCGATCGCGGGTCACGTGCTGTCCGTCAGCGATGCGGCCCAGGTGACGGGCGGTGTGGTGGACGCGGGCCTCAGCGCCACGGGCAATTACTTGGTGGGTGACAGTGCCGCCCTGGTCCAGGGCGGCGCAGGGTCCCGCTACGCTGGCGCCATGGTCACCAGTGGCGTGACCGGCCTGGACGCCACGGGTGCCAACAGTGGCACCCGCCTGCTGGTCGTGGCCGGCAACGACTATGTCGGCGGCGGTCTGGCCAGCCTGGGCGTCATCGGCACTCTTGCCAACACCGCCGGTGGCGCCACGGCGCTGTACATCGCCCGGACCGGCACCCTGGGTACTCTTTCCAACAGCGGCATCATCAGCGGCAACGTGGTCAACGCCAGCACCCATGACCTGGTGATCGTGGGCGGGGGCGAGGGCACGGCGGGGAGCTTCGCCGGCGGCACCATCCGCAATAGCCTGTCCAACCTGACCTTCGTGTCGGGGGCCATCAGCTTGGGTGACGCCATCGACGCCACCGGCCATACGGTGGCCAGCACCGGGGCCGGCATCGCGCTCAGTTCTGACGTCAGCATCGGAGGTGCCTACAGCCAGACGGGCGGTACGCTGGCGATCGCGGGTCACGTGCTGTCCGTCAGCGATGCGGCGGTGGTCAGCGCCGGCGTGGTCAACGCCGGTGTCAGCGCCACGGGCAATTACTTGGTGGGTGACAGTGTCACCCTGATCCAGGGCGGGGCAGGGTCCAGCTACGCTGGCGCCATGGTCACCAGTGGCGTGACCGGCCTGGACGCCACGGGTGCCAACAGTGGCGCTCGCCTGCTGGCCGTGGCCGGCAACGACTATGTCGGCGGCAGCCTGTCCAGCCTCAGCGTTACCGGTACGCTCGCCAACACCGCCGGCGGCGCCACGGCGCTGTACATCGCCTCGACCGGCAGCCTGGGCACGGTGGCCAACAGCGGCACGATCGCCGGCAACGTGGTCAACACCAGCGCCAACGCCCTGGTGCTGACCGGCGGCACCGGCAG
>NZ_JACIIZ010000025.1 GCF_014205765.1 Nitrospirillum iridis
AAACTGTCCCAGCCGTCACATTCTCACCCAAAGCCGCCTGACCAACGGCCACCTCAAACGCGCGCCGCTTTTACACCAGCTTGACGGACGCTATCCGAGAGAGTCTGTGCTCCCAATGGAACTCGAAAAAGCCTCTCACCTAAATTCGTCCACACGACCTAGAATTAGATGCTATTCGGACTGTCTGGCGGCTCTTATGTCAGATGGCGGAGAAAATGGCGCAGGGTCAGCTGCTTCTCTGCTCGAAATACCGCATCGTCGGCCCTAAATGCCGACGCTGTCGCGCTAGTTCTAGTACTCAGAAGTCCGCGACATCGATTTTCTCGCCCTTGTCGAAGCGTGATAGGGCATAAGGGCGAGGATCGACGATCGGTGTGGAGCCCGTTGCAAGATCAGCGATCAGGTGCCCCGCGCCAGGTCCGATGCCGAAGCCGTGGCCACTGAATCCCGCCGCAAGGATGAAGCCAGGGACGTCGGGTATCCCACCAATCACTGGGACGCCATCGGGCGTGCTATCGATATAGCCGGCCCAGGTGTTCATGACTGGAGCGGCCCTAAGGGCAGGAACGAGGTCGACCGCCCGCTTCACTGTCAGGCGTACCGTGCGCGGATCCGGCGTTGGATCCAGAACGCGCATCCGCTCCATCGGCGTCGACTGATCGACGGTCCAGCGGGAGCCCGTTTCATGACCGGAGCGCCAGCCTTCCAGCCCCCCCGGCGACAGGCTGCGCCAGCGCCGCAGGAACATGGGCAGGAATTCGCGGTGGAAGCGGAAGAACTGGGGCGTCGGATCGACCCGCGCCCACCCGCTGATCGACAGGGTATGACACCCGTCGCCACGGCGCGTGATCGACACCGACTTGGTGTGAAGGGCGTCCGGCAAATCGATCTGGTCGCTGGCCACCGCGACAATGGACTGGCGCACCGATGCCTGGGGGAAGCGAATGCCCAACTGATGACAAAAGGAAGAGGCCCACGCGCCGCCGGTGTGTATGGCCAGCTTCGTACGGATGGTGCCCTTTTCGGTAATGACGCCGCTCACTGCGCCGCCCGCCAGTTCGATGCCCCGCGCGGCACAGCCTTGATGAACGGTGCCGCCGTGCCGCATCGCCGCCTTTGCCGCCGCCGGGGCCGCGAGCCCGGGGTCGGCGATGCCGTCGGTCGGGGCCAACACGCCCCCCCGCCAACGCCGCCCCGTGAAACCGCCCCGTTCGGTCGCCTCGGCGCCATCGAGCATCCGCGTGCTGACGCCGACCGTCCGCGCGAAGGCGCCCCAGCGGGCCCAGGTGTCCAGTTCCTCTTCGTCGTTGCTCAGATAAAACAAGCCGCAGCGTCGAAATCCGGCATCCTCACCACTGTCGGCGGCGAAGCGGTCCCAAAGATCGAGGCTCTTGGTTGATATCGGCAGTTCACGCGCATCGCGGTTCTGCTGCCGGCACCAGCCCCAGTTGCGGCTCGATTGCTCACCGCCGACCACGCCCTTCTCGACCAGCGCGACCTTCAGGCCCCGCATCGCGAGATAATAGGTGGCGAAGGCGCCGACGATGCCGCCACCGATCACCACGGCGTCGGCCTCGGTGGGCAAGGCGGGGGAGGACTGGATGAGACGTAGAGGCGCCGACATGGCGATGCGATCTCCCATGAGACGAAGGTCAGGCGTAGCCGAGTATGGCCTTGGTTTCGAGGTACTCCTCGACACCGAAGACCCCGTATTCCCGGCCGTTGCCCGACCGCTTGTAGCCGCCGAACGGCGCGTGGGGATCCCAGGCGGGATGATTGAGATGAACCTGCCCGGTGCGGATGCGGCGAGCGACATCGCGCGCGCGTTCGATATCGCCCCCCTGGACGTGACCGCCCAGCCCGAAGGCCGTGTCGTTGGCGATATCGACGGCCTCGTCCACATCGTCGTAAGGCATGACGCACAGGACAGGCCCGAAGATTTCCTCCTGCGCGACCCTCATCGCGCGCGTGACGCCCGAAAAGATCGTCGGGCGGACATAGAAGCCGCGGGTCCTGCCCTCCGGACGCCCGGGCCCGCCGCAGACCAAAGTGGCACCCTCCGCGATACCTGCGGCGATCATGGCCTGGACGCGTTCAAACTGGGCGCGGTTGGCGATGGGGCCCAAGACGGTCTTCCCGTCGGACGGATCGCCGACGATGATGGCCCCGGCCGTCGCCCGGGCGATGGCCTCCACCTCCGCCATTCGGGCCCGGGGCACGATCATGCGGGTGGGCGCGCTGCAGGACTGGCCAACATTGCGGAACGCGGCCATGACACCCAGCGGAACGGCGCGCGGGAAATCGGCATCGGGCAGGAAAACGTTGGGCGACTTGCCGCCCAGTTCCTGGGTCACCCGCTTGACGGTCACCGCCGCCGCCTGGGCGACCAGCACGCCGGCCCGGTTGGAACCGGTGATCGAGATCATGTCGATACCGGGATGGGCCGCCATGGCCGCCCCGATTTCCGGGCCGGTGCCGTTGACCAAGTTGAAGACACCTGGCGGCGTGCCCGCGTCGTGCATGATTTCGGCGAACAGCAACGCGTTCAGCGGTGACAACTCGCTGGGCTTCAGCACCACGGTGCATCCGGCAGCCAGGGCCGGGGCGACCTTCGCCGTTATTTGGTACAGCGGCCAGTTCCACGGCGTGATCAGGCCACAGACCCCGATCGGCTCGCGTACGATGGCGGTGGTGCCCCGCATGGTCAGGAACGGATAGGTCGCCAGCACATCGGCAGCCGCACGGACGTGCGCCGCCGCGAGGGGGACATGGGCGGCGCGGGCATGGCTGATGGCCGCACCCATCTCACGCGACAGCGCCTGGGTCAGCGGTTCCGCCCGCTCCAGGATCAGCGCGTGTATGCGCTCAAGCAGCGCGCGCCGATCCGCGACCGGCGTGGCGCTGAACGCCGGCAGGGCCGCGCGCGCCGCCGCGACGGCGCGGTCGAGATCGGCGGCGGTCGCCGCCGCGAGTTCGGCGATCACAGCCTCGCTTGCCGGGTCGACCACCGGCAACGACACCGGGCCGGACGCCGGCCCCCATGCCCCGTCGATATAAAGCGCGCGCCCCGGATTCACATCCCCAGCCGCAACCGAATTCATTCCAGATGTCATCGCACCAGATCCTGACGGCGGTAGGCGCCGACGATGGACGGAAACCAGGGCTCGCCGGAATGGCCGGCCCATCGAAAACCTGAAGGCTGGGATCAGATCATGTTCATCGCGCCCTCCCGGGCGCCGGTCGCGCCACACACCGCCACGGCATCGATCTCGACCAGATAGCCGTAATGCAACTCGCCGACCGGAACCACCGTCCGCGCCGGCCGCGCGTCCCCCATCATCTCGGCATAGACCGCGTTGAAGCGGGGCCAATTCTCAACGCCGACGATGTAGGCGGTGACCTTGAGAATATCGCCGGGCCCGGCGCCCGCGGCGCGCAATGCCACCAACACGTTGGACAGCGCCTGCCGGACCTGATCTTCGAACCCCAAATCAGCGGTATGGGAGCCGTCCGCGCGCACACCGAGTTGGCCCGCCGTGAAGACCAAGCCGCCATAGCGAATGGCATGGCTGTAGTGGCCACCTGGCCGTGCAAGGCCCTCGGGTTCCAACGTCTCGATCTTCATCTCCATGAGGTTCACCATCCCCGCATCCGTGGCCACGCCGCCACGATGTCGCGGCTGCCGGTTGTGACCACCTGGTAGACCCAATGCTGAGCCGCCGTTGCGCATGCATGGTTGGGCAGAATACGCACGCGTGCACCGACCGGAAGGTCTGGCAACGCGGCGGCGCTGCCGGGCCGGACCTTGATGATCCCATGCTCCTGGCTGGCATCATCCACGATCAGATCCGGCCACGGCACACCGTCGATATCGCAGACGAGGCCGTACCCTTGATCAACTGGATGGCGTTGCGTCCCCCGGTCGCGAGACATGGCCATCCAGCCAGCGTCAATCAGGATCCAGCCCTTTTCCAGCTTGTGTCCGATGACGGTGGCCAGCACCGAGACGGCGATGTCATCGACCGCGCAGACGCCGATGCCATGCATCACGAGATCGAAGAACATGAAGACACCGGCGCGCACTTCCGTCACACCATCGAGATCGCGGGCGAAATGCGCGGTCGGGGTCGAGCCCACGCTGACCACCGGCGCCGCGTGCCCGTGGCGGCGCAAAGCCTGGGCGGCGGCCACCGCGGCCGCGCGCTCGCCTTCGGCAGCCTCCACCAGGCCCACACCTCCCCGGCACGCGTAGGATTCCCCGGCATGGGTGAGCACACCCCGGACCTCCACCGCCCCTGCCCGCAGAATATCCGCGATCTCGATGATCGCGGCGTTACCGGGGGAAAGCCCGCCGCGATGGCCGTCACAATCGATCTCGATCAACACTGCCGGCATCGCGCCGCCGTCCCGTGCCGTCGTGGCAAGGGCCTGGGCCTGTTCGACGGTATCGATAAGTACCGCGACGTCCACGCCCTGGGCCACAAGGTCACGTATCCGCGCGATCTTCTTCGGCGCCAAGCCGACGGCATAGACGATGTCCGTCGCACCCGCGGCGGCGAAGTATTCCGCTTCAGCTATTGTCGAAACGGTGATCGGCCCCAGGTCACCCGCGAAAAGGCGCTGGGCCACGTCGATCGATTTGGCGGTTTTCACATGCGGTCGGAAGCCAACGCCGAGATGCTCCAAACGCGCCTTCAATCGGGCCACGTTCCGATCGAACCGCGCCACGTCAAGCACCAGCGCCGGGGTCTCAGCCGCATCAAGGGTCATCTGACCAGAATGGGCGGGCGGCTTGGACAAGGTTTCAATCATCTTGGGTTCTCTTGGAGATTCTTGGAAATGCATGCCGACGATCGGTTGGGCGACCGGTTGGAAAGCGCGATCAAGCGGGTCCAATGCCGGATCAGGAAGGGGCCGCTACGCGCGCGCTGGTTAAAGCCCCCCGCCTTAAAAGTATTTCAACCAGGCGATGTCGCGACGGCGCCTCTTGAGGCGGGAGAACCACGCGGTCGGCACGTAGAAGGGAATTATCAAACCGAGATACCAGACGACCACCCAGCCGTAGCTGCCAACCCCGAACACGGTGCCGTGGTTCGAACCCCAGATCGCGAAGGCGATATGATATAGAATACGAAGCGTGCAGAGATGGACGATGTAAAAGAACATCGGCGCCCCACCGAACACCGACAGCACACCGACGAAGCCGGAGTCCCGTACGCGGTCCAGCAAGGCGAGCAGAACCGCGCCGACGCCCAAGGTCGGCAGCAGGAAGAGAAGAGACGGCGGATACTTGGTGAGCGCCAGAAAGCTCATCATCGTGCGCAGCGGATCACCGTCGACGACGAACCACGGCTTGTCGCCATAGATGTTGAGCGCGCGCAACACGACGAAGGCGGCAATCATCCCGAAACCAAGCGTCAGAAGACGGCGCTGGCGCGTTTCCGGGGAAATGTCGGCCTCGAACCACGGACCGATGCCATAGCCCAGCGATATCACACCAATCCACGGAAGAATGGGATAGCTCGTTTTCGCGACGAGGCCGAACGGCAGCGCGATGAAATCGCGCTGATGCAGCTCGGCCCAAAGGATGAACAGCGGATTATCGGGGGTGAGGTGGATGGGATCGAGAAGATTGTGACCGCAGACGATGACCAGGCCTAGGGTGATCAACGCGGGGCGTGGCAGCCGGATCAAGGCCGCCAGCACGATCATGCACACACCGATGCACCAGATGACTTGCAGCCAGAGCATCGGCGGCGATATGCCCCAATAAATGGGCGACAGGATCAGCACCTCGATCGCCATCAGCAGAAGGCCACGTTTCACCAAATAAGCCGTCGTTTCGCCCCTGGTGTGATTGCTGGCATACAGATAGACGCCGAGACCGGTGAGCGCGACGAAGATGGGCGCACACAGGCTGACCAGCAGACGGGCGAGAAACACCGCCGGCGCAGCCGTCCGGGCATCGACCGGATCGGCGACGGGCACATACAGGAACCACGTCTCGCGAACATGGTCGAGCAGCATGAAGACCATGACCAGCCCGCGCAGCGCGTCGATATTCTGAAGTCGCGGCCGCGCCATCGTCGTGCGCTTCGCGGACGCTTCACTCACCACAAATGATCCAGATCCAACCGACGCGATTTGGCCCATGTCCCGTTCCCCGTGCTTGTCGGCGATGACTTTATTGCCGTTTATTAAGCCAGCCTCCGCCGGCAACTTCTCCCGTATGTCGCCGAACCGCGCCACCGTCATGCGGCGACATGGACGCAAGGCGATATAAGATACCGTGGCGACGCGCCAGTGGTTGGGGCGCCGGCGGTCCGGGCGCGTGGCCGCCGCGATGGTCACGCGGGACGCTGCGTCGCGTAGACCTTTTTGACATGCGTCTCGCTGATCCACGCGCAGCCATCGCCCCGGATGACCAGGCAAACATCGCCGGCGGAGAAGGTGACGCTGCCGCCCGCGTCAGCGAAAGTGACACTGCCCTCCAGCAGATGCATGAGTTCGATATGGCGATAGGGCATCTGCCTGCGGTGATAGGGCGTGGAATCCCAGGTCCCGCAAACGAATTCACGACTGGCCGACCAGTAATCGGAATGGTTCCGGCAGGACGGTGTGGGGCCGACCAGTAATTCGGCCAGCGGCGGGTTGGAGGGCGAGAGAGGTGCGGCCTGGTCGATCGTCACGGGCGTCTCCGCCGTCCCGGGCTGGGCCGCCGGGCAGCTGGCGATGACCAGCAGCGTTCCCTCGGCGGCCCGCCAGGTGAAGCTTGTCCCCACTGGCAGCACGGCGCTCATGCCCGCCCGCAGCGAGAGGCGGTCGCCATCGCTGTCGATTTCAAGCCCACCGTCGAGAGCGAGGACGAATTCGTCCGCCAACAGGCCATCGACGCGCCCTTCCCCGCGCGGCGCCAGGGCCGCGACGGTGGCCGCGGCGTCGGTAAAGGCCGGCACGGCGCGACCGCCGATCCAGTCGTCCGCAGGGGTCGTGCCGGCCGCATAGGCCCGCAGATCAACAACGGCCCCCACCGGGGCCCCCACCAGGCCCTTCAGGGCCTTCGCGGTCATAGTCCCACCAGCCCGGGCAGGCCGCCGATGTTCGGGATGTCGTGGACCTGGTAGTAGCTGTTCAGCGGCTCGTGCCCCCGGTTGACGAAGGCCTTCATGGTGATGCCCATGTCATAGGCGGTCATCAAGTCGTAGCGGAAGCTGGAGGAGCAGTGGAGCACGTCCGCCGGCCCGCAGCCCAGAGTGTCAAACATGAACTCGAAGGCGCGCATCCGGGGCTTGTAGGCCTGGGCCTCCTCCGCCGTGCAGACCGTGTGGAATGGCGCCTGCAGCCTCTCGACGCTGTGGGGGATGAGATCGACCATCGAATTGGACAGGATGACGAGCGGAAACTCGGCCGCGACGCGCTTCAGCGGCTCAACGACGTCGGAATGGGGGTTCCAGGTCGGAATGGCGGCATACAGCGCCGCGCCGTCGGCGTCACGATACGGGACCCCCGCCTTCTTGCACGCACGCTGCAGGGCCTCGACCACCACATCGCGGTACGGCCGCCAGGCGCCGAGGACGGCGTCCAGCCTGTAGGCGGAGAAGTCACGGCAGAACTCTTCCAGCGCCTCCCCCGCCAAGCGGTCGGCGTAAACCGTCCGCGCCACCGGCGCCATCTCGAAGTTGATCAGCGTGCCATAGCAGTCGAACGTGATGAACTTCGGCCGCAAGACAGTCATGGAGGCCCCCTGTCGCTTAAGGTTTTTGGATTTGCGGTCGGCATACCGGCCGGCGCGATTCATAAAAGCCTAGCGCCAACGCGCGACATGATGGCGCCTTTGTTATCGCTCCGATTGGCAGGCTTCCGCGTCAGCGGGCATCGGCGCAGCACGATATACCGTTGTGACGGATGGGTGCCGGCGCCCTACGATGCGCCTTTGCACACCCGGCACCGGACCGTTATGGTGCCGGCATGCGCCTCCGTTCGCTCCCGCAACTCTTCGTCCTGCTATGCATCGCCACCTGCGTCCTCGGATGGGCTGGCCGGGCGCAAGCCCATGGCGTGGGGCACCAAACTGTCATCGAGGTCGCAACGGCCCCTGTCGCCGTCGTGGCGCCCTCCGTCCTGGTGGCCGACGTGCAGGACCTTGGATGTCAGGACGGCTGTTGCTGCCATGGGATCTCCCCATGCTGCGCCATGGCCTGCCACGGGGCGGCACTCAGCCCCCCGGCAGCACCGGACTGGCTGGCGGACCAGGCGCGAGCGCCGAGATCGCCGGCGCATACGGACGGGACTGGCATCACCTCCCTTCCCCCACTTGAACCTCCCAGGGGCGTGATCCGGCTGTAAGGCCGCGCCCTCACCCCGGCCGTTTCGCAATCGGCGGCCCAATCCCGATTCCCTGGGAGAATCAAATGATCCCGAAGACCTTAGCCCGCGCCGTCGTGGCGGCGCTGATGATCACGCACGCGCCAGCCCTGGCGGCGGCCCCGCCTCAAATGGACCATGACCATCCCGGCAAGACGCCCGAGAAGATGGCGACGCCGATCGGCACCGGCACGGTGAACGCCGTGGATGCCGGCCGCCACATAGTGACTCTGACACACGGCCCGATCACCGCCCTGAACTGGCCCGGCATGACCATGGACTTCCCGGTGGCCCCGGGGATCGACTTGGCCGGATTGCGGCCCGGCGCCCAGGTCATGTTCACCTTGGGGAGATCCCCGGCCGGCGCCTACTGGATCGATCATGTCATGCCGGACGACGCCGCCATGCCCACGGGCCACGGCCCCGATGACCACGGGGGTTGAGCCATGCCGGAAATCCTGCCCAACTGGCACCCTGCGGTGGTTCATTTCGCCGTGGCGCTGCCCCTTCTGACGTTCCTCTTTTTCATGGCGGCATCCGTCCGGCACAAGACCGGATGGGCACCAGCCCTGACCACCGCCGCGCGCTGGTCGCTATGCCTGGGTACGGTGGCGGCACTGGCGGCCATCCTGACGGGACAGCGGGCCATGACCACGTCCGCCATGGATCTGGCCGGCCATGAGAACGTGCATATCCACCTAACCTGGGCCTACCGCGCAGCGGCCGTGCTGGCCATCGCGTCGCTGGGCGCTTGGCTGGACCGCAAGCGGGCTGTGGGCGCCCATCCCCTGCTGCTGCTGTGCGTGGCCGGCGGCATGGGGCTGGTGGCAATCACCGGATGGTATGGGGCGGAGAACGTCTACCGCCATGGCATCGGCGTGCGGCGCCTGCCCGACCCCGCCGCCCTCGACGATCATCAGGGGCATGCCCACCATCATCACCACGACCATGACGACCCGGCATCGCAGAACGGCGATACGGAAACCGACCACCGCCACTGACAAGCGGGGCGCGCCGGCGGACGGCAACTGCGGCCATCCGCCGGCGCATCCTGTAAACCCAAAGCACAATCGACCGCCCGCCCACCGGCCCGGGACGGCTTTCTGCCGCCAAGCCCCCCGCAATCGGTGCCATCCCGTCAATCCGGGGTGTTAGCCTTCTTAAAAAGAACGGGACCGCCATCAAAAGGCGTGCTGGGTCAAAACATAAGACAGGGGATCGATAATGCGTCGTTTCAAGCCCATCGCCCTCGCCGCGCTCGTCAGCGCCCTCATCTCCGGCCCCGCCGGCGCCCACGCCATCTGGTATGCCGAACATGCCCGCCAGTTGGCCCTGATCTATGGCGTCGGCGCCGACGACCTGGATTCCGTGAAGCGTCTGCCCGGCTTCGAAGGCATTGCCGCCTACGACGCCAATTACCAGCCAATCGAGGCCAAGCTGCGGGTGGCCGGCCCCCTGGTGGTCCTGGACACCGAGCAGCGCCCGACCCTGGTGGCCGCCGTCCTGCAGAACGGCATCTGGTCGCGGATGAAGGGCGAGGAGTTCGAGAAGAAGACCCGGGAGGAAATGCCGAACGCCTTCTATTCGGAAAAGACCATCAAATACACGGTGGGCGTTCGCGGCCCGCTGGAGAAGCCCATCCCCGCCCTGCCCGGACAGGTGCTGCAAATCGTCCCGGTCGGCCCTATACCAGAAAAGCTGGGCACGCCCATGACCTACAGGGTCCTGTACAAGGGCAAGCCAATCGCCGGCGTATCGGTCATCAACGACCTTGTGAACGACCCCGACGCCACCCCGGTGAAGACGGCTGCCGACGGCACCGTCACCCTACCGGTGCGCAACCAGGGCCTGAACGTGATCGAGGCGGTCTACAAGGCCCCCACGGACGATCCGAAGAAATACGACGAAATCGAGCTTGGGGCCACGCTGTCCTTCCTGCTGCAGCACGCACCGGAATGAACCCGGTCCTCTTTTTGAAAGGTCCCGCCATGACCCTCGCGAAGTTCCTGACCCCGGCCCTGGTCGCCCTGGCGCTGGCCGCTCCCCTACCCGCCCTCGCGCATGGCAATACCAAGCCGCAGCACGGCGGCGTGGTGCTGATGGCTGGTGAAACAGTGTTCGAACTGGTGAACAAGGCTGGCGCAGTGGCTCTGTACGTCACCGATGATGACGAGCCGGTTATGGCCGCCGCCATGACGGGACAGATCAGCATCACCACCGGCGGCAAGACGCAGGTGGTGATGCTGAAGCCCGCCGACGGCAACCGCTTCGACGCGCCTGGCGCCACCATCCCGGCCAAGTCCCAGGTCGCCGTCCAGGTCGTCGACACAGCGACGAAAACCAGCCTGGGCACCACCATCACCATCAACTAGGGGGCCCCGATGCAGGCAGCAGCCCCGCTTTCCACATCGGGCCCACGCACGGCCAAGACGTCGAGCCGGCTGGTTGTGCTGGCCTCCCTGGCCACGGCCCTCACCGCCACGGCCGCCCGAGCCCACGGCGTGTCGGACGCCGACAAGGCCTTCATCACCGGCACCGACGGCGTCAACGTCGTCCCCTACATCTATCTGGGCGCCAAGCACATGGTCACCGGCTATGATCATCTGCTGTTCCTGGTCGGCGTCATCTTTCTGCTGTATCGGCTGAAGGATGTGGGCCGCTACGTCACCCTGTTCGCTATCGGCCACAGCACGACGCTGTTGCTGGGCGTGCTGACCGACGTGCGGGCCAACGCCTACCTGGTGGATGCCATCATCGGCCTGTCGGTGGTCTATAAGGCCCTGGATAATCTGGGAGCCTTCAAAACCGCGCTGGGCTTCACGCCCAATCCCCGCGCCGCTGTCCTGGTCTTTGGCTTTTTCCATGGCTTCGGCCTGGCAACTAAGCTGCAGGAATTGGCGCTGTCCCAGGAGGGTCTGATCCCCAACCTGGTCAGCTTCAACGTGGGCGTGGAGATCGGCCAGTTCCTGGCGCTGAGCGTCATCCTCATCCTCATGAGCCTATGGCGCCAAACGGAGAACTTCCGGCACAGCGTCGTCCTGGCCAACGCCGCCCTAATGGCCGCCGGCTTCGTACTGATCGGCTATCAGCTGGCTGGCTATTTCCAGCAAGGAGCCTGACATGGCGAACCCTTCCATGGACCAATACCTGGTCGCCCCCCGCACCCTGACCAAGGCGACGGCGGGGGCGGGCGTGGCCGCAGCCCTGATCCTGACCCTGTTCGTGCTGCCGGCCGAACGCGGCATCGACCTGACCGGGATCGGTTCCGCCATCGGCCTGACCCGAATGAGCCAGACTGAAAAGGAGGTGACTGCCCCGTCCCAGGCACCGACTGCCATTCCCATTCCCAACCGGGCCATGATTGAAAAGACGACGGCCCTGCGCAGCGATGAAATGACCCTGACCCTGGCGCCCCACACCGGCGCCGAGATCAAGGCCCACATGCGGGAGGGCGACCATTTCATCTTCCGCTGGGAAGCGAGCGCGCCCGTGAAGGTGGACATGCATGGCGAGCGGGTGAACGCCGGTGATGAGTTCACCAGCTACTGGAAGGAAAAGGAGCTTTCGGCCGCACAAGGCGCCCTGACCGCCCCCTTCGAGGGCACACACGGGTGGTATTGGCATAACCGCAGCGATGTTCCCATCACAGTGACCGTGAAGACCGCCGGATTCTATGGGGATTTGTTCAGACCCCACGCCGAATAGGTGTGATGACGCTTGCCACCGGGGGCCGGCAGATTCATCCGTTTGGCAAGATGCCGCAATATTTCCCCCTGAAAACAGCCTAGCCTTCGAACAAAGATTCCCAAAATATCATGCACCATCATTCCTAATAAAACGGGCGAAAGTTGGGTCCACTCTTCTGAGTCTTCCACCGTGGCGCGCGTTCATCGCGAAGGGGAAGATTTACAAAAAAATCCTTGGGGAGCCTTCACATTAAAATCAGAACAGGGGGCGAGAAAATGAAAGACCATTCCGGTTTTCGATTCTTTTGTGCCGCGACTGCGGCTTACCTGATGCTTCAGCCCGTGGCCCGCGCCGCGGAAGACCAGGCCCCGGCCACAGGCGATGGCCTTGAGGAGATAACGGTCACGGCACAGAAGCAACAGTATGTCGGCACCGTGCCGGCCAAAGACCTGCCGCAGAACATTCAGACGCTGAGCGCAGCCACGCTGGAGGAAGCCGGCATCACCCGGCTTGCCGACGCCTTGGACCTGGTCAGCGGCGTCGCGCGGCAGAATAGCTACGGCGGCCTGTGGGACGGCTTCGCCGTGCGCGGCTTCGCCGGCGACATCAATGTACCCAGCGGCTTCCTCGTCAACGGCTTCAATTATGGCCGCGGGTTCGGCGGCCCCCGGGACGTCTCCGGCGTGGAACGCATCGACGTCCTGAAGGGCCCCACCTCCGCCCTGTTTGGTCGCGGTGAGCCGGGCGGCACTGTAAACATCATCACCAAGCAGCCACAGTTCGCGCCGGAAGGCAGCGTCATGCTGGAAGGCGGGAGCTACAGCCATTTCCGGGGCGAGGCGGACTACACCACACCGCTCAGCAACCGTTTCGCCGTTCGCCTGAACGGCGCCTTCGAGGACGCGGACAGCTTCCGCGACACTATGCACACCCGCAAGGAAACCGTCTCCCCCTCACTCCTGTGGTTCCTCAACGAAAACACCAGCATTTCGTACCAGTTCTCCTACACCCATCAGGAGATCCCGTTCGACCGGGGCGTGGTCGCGGTCAACGGCAAGCTGGGGCTGATCCCCGCTTCCCGCTTCCTGGGCGAGCCGGCCGATGGGCCGACGAAGACCAACGACTACGGCCACCAGGTGCAGCTTCAGCATGACTTCAGCGACAAGTGGGGAATCCTGCTGGGGGCCGGCTATCGCACCACCGATCTCAAGGGATACGGCGAAACGCCGGAACTGGTGGCGTCCCGCCAGCCCTTCTTCACCGATGGGCGCACACTTTCCCGCCAGCGTCGCTATACCACATACGATACCGAAGACATCGTGCTGCGTGGCGAAGTCAACGGGCAGTTCGACACCTTCGGCCTGACGCATCACGTGTTGGTGGGCGCGGACTACGACGATTTCAAATTCGACAATTTCCAGACGCGGTCACGGCCGCCGGCCCTGTCGACGCATCCGACGTTCGCCCAGCAGAACGCCATCGACATCTACAACCCGGTCTACACGGCGGCCAACCTGCTTCCGGCGACGACCAGCCTGGTCTACAACCAGTATGAGCGTGACAAGACCAGCGGCGCTTACATCCAGGATCAGATCGACATCACGGACAGCGTCAAGGTGCGCCTGGGCGGTCGTTATGACTATTTCAGCCAGTCGATCCTGGCGCGCGCGACCAATGTGACGACGCGTCAAAGTCCTGACGCCTTCAGCCCCCAGGTCGGCATCGTCTATGAACCGACCAAGTCCATCTCGGTCTATTTCAGCTATGGGCAGGGGTTCCGCGCCAATACAGGGCAGGATTACTACGGAACACCCTTCGCGCCGGAGAGAACGGAATCGTATGAGATCGGCGCCAAATACGTATCGCCGGACCAGGGGATCACCAGTTCCATCGCCCTGTTTAAAATGAGCAAGGACAACATCATCACGTCCGATCCCGTGCATTCGGGCTACGTCATCGCGATCGGCACGGCGGAAAGCAAGGGCGTGGAATTCGATGTCAGCGCCAAGCTGCCTTATGATTTCCGCTTGATGGGCAATTTCGCCTATGTCGACGCCTATTCGACCTCGTCGGTTCTCGACCCCGACTTTGGCAAGGTCGTGGCCGTGGGCGATCCGCTGATCAACATTCCCGAACTGAGCGGCAACCTGTTCCTGTTCAAGGACTTCTCCGTGATGGAAAAGCCCGCCAGCATCGGCATCGGTGTCAACTACGTCGACAAGCGGTTGGGCGAAACCGGCACCAGCTTCTACCTGCCCGCCTACACGCTGGTGCGGTTGATGGGGTCCGTCCACCTGACCGACGACATCGAGCTGAGCGGTGAAATCAACAACCTGTTCGATGAAACCTGGTACGCGAACAGCTACTCGGCACTGTGGGTGCAGCCGGGGGCGCCGCGCACGTTCAAGGCGCGGGTCCGGTACAAGTTCTGACCCCAGGGCGCCCTATCCCCCACGGGGATAGGGCCCGACCAGGCAGCCTCTGCCGCCATTCCGCGACCTTCCCGGCCCGCCGGCGCTCCGTATCTCCCCTGGGTGGCCGCCTTGGGCCTGAAGGACCTCATGATCACCAAGCGCACCCTTTATCAATTACATAAATACTGCGGCCTGGTCGCGGCGGTTTTCATCCTGATCCAGGCGGCGTCAGGTGTCCTGCTGCTGTTCCAGGATACCCTGGGCCCCCGCTTGGACACGAAAGGGCAGCGCTCTCAAACCGCCGATGGTGCCGCCACCGACACCGTGCGGCTGAGACGCCTGCAGGCGGTTCTCGCCGCCACACATCCCAACGCCACATTGCGCCGGCTGGACTTTCCCGGCGAGACGGACGCCCCCTACCTGGCCCATCTGACCGACCCCGATGGCCGCCCCCGCTATGTCGCGCTTGACCCGAAGTCGGCCGGAATTCTGCGCGATGGATCCGTCTGGTGTTTTCCGGCCGTCGCGTTACTCCAGCTGCACGACCAGATGCTGACAGGCAGGCCGGGCACGGCCGTCATCATCCTGGTTGGTCTCGCCACGTTGGGGGTGACGCTGGCGGGCCTCGCCCACTGGTGGCCCCGCCCCGGGCGCTGGCGCCAAAGCCTGACCATCCAGCGGGGCCAACCGGCACGCATGATCCTGCGGCAGGGCCATCGCATCCTGGGCGCGGTGGCGGCCATCGTCATCGCCATCAGCGCGCTGACGGGCTTGACGCTGGCGGTCCCCATGGTGCTGGCCGCACCATCCCCATCGCCCACGGCAACCCTTGCGACGATGAGCGATTGGGATGGGGCGCTGACGCTGGCCCGTGCGCGTTTCCCCGGCCACTTCGTCCGCGATCTGCGTTCGCAGGGCCTCAACCTTTTGGATGTATACTTCCGGGCGCCGGAGTACGGCCCCGTGGCGGTGCACCAAGTGACCATCGATCTGATGTCCGGGCACGAGACCCTGTCCGTGCCCGCTGACCGGAATACCGACGCCTGGGTGGTCGCCCTGCCCATCCATACCGGAGGAATCGCGGGCGCCACCGGGTTGGGGCTGGCCTTGTTCGCCGGCCTCTCGCTGGCGATGCTGGCGATCACGGGTCCGGCCCTGTGGCTGCACCTGGCGTTGGTGAAGGCCCGCAACCGTCGGCGCCGCATTGCCGGAGCGCCATCCCCTGTCACCGCAATCCCGAAGGTGCGGTCATGAGCGTCCTCTACAAGTCCGAGATTGACCGCGGCCGCGCTTGGCAGGCGCTGTTCGCGGACCGCGCCCCCGACATCGGCTTCCACCTTTGGCCGGAGATGGGGGATCCGGCGGCCATACGCTACCTCGCGGCCTGGGCGCCAACCGCCGACATCTTTGCGGCCTTGCCCAACCTGGAGGTTCTGTTCTCCATCGGTGCCGGCGTTGACCAGCTTGACCTGTCACAGGTACCGCCGTCCGTTGCCGTGGTGCGCATGGTTGAGGCCGGCCTGACCGAAGGCATGGTCGAATACGCGGTATTCGCGACCTTGGCCCTGCACCGCCGGGTCATCGACTACATCAGCGACCAGCGCCAAGGCCGATGGCAGCCCGCCCGTCTCGTGCCGCCGGCCCAGCGGCGGGTGGGCGTCATGGGCCTGGGTGTGCTGGGGCAAGCGGTACTGGCCCGGCTGGGCGCCTTCGGTTTCCCTTTGCTGGGGTGGAGCCGAACCCCGCATGCCATTGCCGGCGTGGATTGCTACGCCGGATGCGAACAGTTGCCGGACTTCCTGGCGCAATGCGACATCCTGATCTGCCTGCTGCCGCTGACGCCGGAGACACGTGGCATATTATGCCGCGATACCTTCGACCGGCTGCCCCAAGGTGCCGGGCTGATCAACGCTGGCCGGGGCGGACACCTGATCGAGAGCGATTTGCTGGACGCCCTGGATGGCGGCCGGCTGGCCGGTGCCGTGCTGGATGTGCTGAACAGCGAACCACCGCCCACCACCCATCCCTTCTGGCGCCATCCCAAGATTCTCCTGACACCGCACATCGCCAGCATGACCACGGCCGATACCGGCGGTCAGGCCCTCCTGGACAATATCCGGCGTCATCAAGCCGGCATTCCCATGCAGGGCCTGATCCGGCGCGATCTCGGATACTAACGCCGGCCGCCTTTCCCGTGCCGCAGCAAACTATGCTGAATGCGATGGGCAAAAGGCGGAATCCTGCGCCAGCCCAGGGCAGTTTAAGGACATGTTTTGATCGGCCTATGGCCTAATGGGTTCACAAGAATGGTCACCGGACAGGGTGCGCATGGAATGTGGAAAGCGGTACCGGCTGGCAAGGCCGGGCCCTTCCCTTCGTCTGGGCCCGCGCCGGAGCCGAACAGCCAAATCATGGCATCCCAAAAGGAAAGACGTCGCATGATCGCGTTCCGGCCCCCAAACGCCACCGTCGACCGCCACAGCGCCCTGGTGGCCGCTCTCATCGGGCCCTGACTTCCATGACCGGACCCAAGACCTGCTCCTACTGGCTGGATACCGCGCCCCCCTTCACCGGCGGCGCGGACGGCGGCCTGGACAGCCGCACGGACATCGCCATCATCGGTGCCGGCTTCACCGGCCTCTCCGCCGCCCTGGCGCTCAGCCAACAGGGTGCTTCCGTCACCGTGCTGGAGGCGGACAGCGCCATTGGGGCGGCGTCGGGACGCAATGGCGGCCATTGCAACAATGGCCTGGCGCACGACTACGCTGCCCTGTCCGCCAAGCTGGGTCGGGATCGCGCCGGCGCCTACTACCGCGCCCATGTCGCGGCCGTGGACACGGTGGAACGGCTGGCGCGCGAGAATGATATCGACTGTGACTTCCGCCGCCCCGGCCGTCTGAAACTGGCGGCCAAGCCCGAGCATTTCGAGAAGCTGGCCAGGGCATATGACGTGTTGCGGGCGGAAATCGACACCGATGTGGAGTTGGTGGCGCCCGGCCGCATCGGGGACGAGATCGGCTCCGCCGCCTTCCACGGTGGCCTGATCCAGACGACCAGCGCCCAGCTGCACGTCGGCAAGTTCGGGGTGGGAATGGCCCACGCTGCCGCCCAGGCGGGCGCCCGCATTCATGAACACACCCCGGCGGTCGACATCCTACGCCGCCCCGGCGGCGGCTGGCGGGTGGTGACGCCCCGGGGCGAGATCGTCGCCGACCAGGTTCTGATCGCCACGGGCGGCGGCGGCACCGGGGGCGCCCTGCGCTCACTGCAATGGTTCCGCCGCCGCATCGTTTCCGTCGGCAGCTTCATCATCGTCACCCAGCCGTTGGACCCAGCGCTGCTGGACCGGCTGTTCCCCAGGCGGCGCAACTACGTCACCAGCAAGAATATCGGCAACTACTTCCGGACCACCACCGACAACCGCCTGGTCTTCGGCGGGCGGGCGCGGTTCGCCGTTTCCAATCCCCTGTCCGACCTCAAGAGCGGGCGCATCCTGGAGGCGACGCTGGGCCAGACCTTCCCCGAACTGGCGGGAACGCGCATCGACTATTGCTGGGGCGGCATGGTCGACCTGACCGCCGACCGCCTGCCCCGCGCCGGCCAGCATGACGGCCTGTATTACTCGATGGGCTACAGCGGCCATGGCGTGCAGATGGCGACCTACATGGGGGAGCGCATGGCCGAGGTGATGATGGGCCGGCCCCAGGCCAACCCCTGGGCGGACCTGGATTGGCCCAGCATCCCGGGGCACCTCGGCAAGCCCTGGTTCCTTCCGCTGGTGGGCGCCTATTACCGCGTCCAGGACATCCTGCATTGACGGCCCGTGCGACCACATCCCTGATCACGCGGCGGCACCTCATGGGCGGGATGCTGGCAGCGGGTCTGACGGCGGGCGGACCGGCGTTCGGGGCCGGTCAGGAGCCGGCGCTGCCCCAGCGAGGTGGCCGCATCCGCGTGGCCGGCATGTCCAGCTCCACGGCCGATACGCTAGATCCGGCCAAGGGCGCCCTGTCAACCGACTACGCCCGCCACTACATGTTCTACAGCGGCCTGACGCGATACCGCGCGGACCTGTCGGCGGAACCCGCCCTGGCGGAGACGCTGGAAAGCGACGACCGGATCCTATGGCGGGCCGTCCTGCGCACGGGCGTGACTTTTCATGATGGCAAGCCGCTGTCACCGCCGGACGTGGTCTATTCCCTGATGCGGCACCAGGACCCGGCCACGGCATCGAAGGTCAGGACCATCGCGGACCAGTTCAGGCGCGTCACCGTCTCCGGCTCCAACGAGGTGACGATCGAACTGACCGGCCCCAACGCCGACCTGCCGGCCATCCTGGCGGACTCGCACTTCCTGATCGTGCAGGACGGCACCGCCGACTTTCGCCAGGCCATCGGCACCGGGCCCTATCGCTGCACCTCCTTCCAACCCGGCATCGCGACCATCGCCGCGCGCAACGAAAACTACTGGGTCGAGGGCAGACCTTATTTGGACGGGATCGAGCTGCTCGGCATTCCGGATGAGGTGTCGCGCGTCAACGCCCTGCTGTCAGGCGATGTCCACCTGGTCAACGCGGTGAACCCCCGCTCCGCCCGCCGTATCGAGGCGTCGCTCGGCCACCGCGTGCTGGAAACCAAATCCGGCCTGTACACCAATCTGATCATGCGGCAGGACGCCCTGCCCACGCGGGATCCGGATTTCGTGCTGGCCATGAAGTTCCTGTTCAACCGCGAACTCGTCCGCCGCACGCTGTACCGCAACTACGCCACCATCGCCAACGACCAACCAATCCCGCCCGGCAGTCCCTATTACCTGGCCGATCTGCCACAGCGGCCCTACGACCCGGATCGCGCCGGCTTCCATCTGCGCAAGGCGGGCCTGGCGGGGGCGCGGCTGCCTGTCTACGCCTCGCCGGCCGCCGATGGATCGGTGGACATGGCCTCGATGCTGCAGGAATTCGCCGCCCAGGCGGGGCTGCACCTGGCGGTTAACCGGGTGCCGGCCGACGGCTACTGGTCTACCCACTGGATGAAGCACCCGCTGGGCTTCGGCAATACCAACCCGCGGCCGACGGCGGACATGCTGTTCAGCCTGTTCTACAAGTCGGACGCGCCGTGGAACGAATCCGGCTGGCGGAATGAGCAGTTCGACCAATTACTGCTGGCGGCGCGTGGCGAACGGGACGAGGCGCGCCGGCGCCAGATGTACGGCGACATGCAGGTGCTAGTGCATGACCATTGCGGTGTCGGCATTCCCGTCTTCATCAGTTCGCTGGACGGATATGACCAGCGCTTGAAGGGGCTGGGCTCCATCCCCATCGGCGGTCTCATGGGCTATTCCTTCGCAGAACATGTCTGGTGGGAGGGCTGACCCCGTGGCCCATGGCACCCCAAGAAATCGCAGCGGCATCGCCGCGGCCGGTCGCCTGATCCTGCGCAGGCTGGGATCGGCGCTGCTGACCTTGCTGCTGGTGTCGTTGGTGGTCTTCACTATCAGCGCGCTGCTGCCCGGCGACGCCGCGGAAGAGACGCTGGGGCAGAGTGCCACGCCGGAGGCCGTGGCCGCCCTGCGCCACCAGATGGGTCTGGACCAGCCGGCACACCTGCGCTACGTGCGCTGGCTGGGCGGCATGATCAAGGGCGATCCCGGCCAGTCGCTGGTGGCGAACATGCCGGTGGGCCAGGTCATCGCCGGCCGCCTGCCCAATTCACTGACGCTGGCCGGCCTCACCGCCGCCGTCGCCATCCCGCTGGCCCTGGCCATTGGCATACTGTCGGCCCTTTACCGCGACACGGGGCTGGACCGGGCCTTGAACCTGATGACCCTGGGAATGGTGGCGGTGCCGGAATTCCTGGTGGCGACCATCGCCGTCCTGGTCTTTTCCGTCACACTGCGGTGGCTGCCGTCCATCACCGTGGTGCGTGAGGGAATTGGCTGGGCGGAGATGCTGCGCGGATATGCCATGCCGGTGATGACCCTGGCCTGCGTGACCGTGGCGCAGATGGCGCGCATGACCCGCGCGGCCGTCATCGACCAGTTGAGCCGTCCTTATGTGGAGATGGCGCTGTTGAAGGGGTTGTCGCCCTCACGCGTCGTGCTGGTCCATGTGCTGCCCAACGCCGTGGCCCCCATCGTCAACGCCATGGCGCTCAGCCTGTCCTATCTGCTGGGTGGTGCCGTCATCGTCGAGACGATCTTCAATTATCCCGGCATCGCCAGCCTGATGGTCAACGCCGTCACCAGCCGTGACATGCCCCTGCTGCAGGCATGCGCCATGATCTTCTGCACGGCCTATCTGTTGCTGATGCTGGCGGCCGACGTCTGCGCCATTCTGGCCAATCCGAGGCTGCGCGGCCAATGACCCCCACCGTCCCCTTGCGCGAGGAAAGCATGGCGAAACCGGCGTCCACAGCCACAAGCCGGGTTCGGCATTGGCTGTCCGGTCTGTCCACATCGGGACGGGTGGGCCTGGCGCTGGTCATCCTGTGGCTGGTCCTGGGCGCTGCCGGGCCCCTGCTGGCGCCCTATGACGTGGGCGCCTTCGTCTCGCCGGAGGTTTTCGACGGCCTGAGCGCCCGTCACTGGCTGGGCAGTGACTATCTGGGTCGCGACGTGCTGAGCCGCCTGCTGTCCGGTGCCCAATACACGGTCGGCCTGGCCCTGGTCTCCGCCTTGCTGGCCAGCGCGACGGGCGCCGGCTTGGCGTTGACCGCCACCGTCAGCCCCCGTTGGGTCGATGAGGTGATCAGCCGTTTCATGGACACCCTGATATCCATTCCCAGCAAGGTGTTCGCCCTGGTATTGGTCGCCGCCTTCGGGTCGTCCCTGGCCTTGCTGCTGCTGATCGCGGCCGCGACCTACACCCCGGGGGCCTTCCGCATCGCCCGGGCCTTGGCCATCAATCTAAATCAGATGGACTACGTGCAGGTGGCCTACGCCCGGGGCGAGGGCCGGCTGTACATCGCCACCGCGGAAATCATGCCCAACATGATCCATCCCGTGCTGGCGGATTTCGGCCTGCGCTTCGTTTTCATCGTACTGCTGCTCTCAGGCTTGAGCTTCCTGGGCCTGGGCGTGCAGCCGCCCAACGCCGACTTGGGCTCACTGGTCCGGGAGAATATCTCCGGCCTGGGCGACGGCGCCCTGGCCATCCTGGCACCGGCCATGGCCATCGCCACGCTGACCATCGGCGTCAACCTGCTGATCGACGCCCTGCCGGGGCGCGGCCGGCGCATCACCAGAGGGCGTTGAGATGGGCGCCGCACAGGATCATGTCCAAGTTTCAGGCCTGCGGATTACCGCGCCAGCCGCTGGCGGCCAGGAAACGCCCATCGTCAGCGACGTGGACTTCACCATCCCCAGGGGTCAGGTGCTGGCGCTGATCGGGGAATCCGGGTCGGGCAAGACCAGCATCGCCCTGGCCTTAATGGGCTATGCCCGGGGGGGCTGCCGCATCGCGGGCGGAGGCGTGCGGGTGGGCGACACTGACATCTTGACCCTGGACGCGTCGCAGTTGCGCACCGTGCGCGGCAACCGGATCGCCTACGTGGCGCAGAGCGCCGCTTCCGCCTTCAACCCGTCGCGCACCATCATGGACCAGGTGGTGGAGACGGCGGTGGGGCGCGGCCCGATATCCCGGCCGGCGGCCGAGGCCAAGGCCGTAAACCTGTTCCGCGCCCTGGCCCTGCCTCAGCCGGAAGCCATCGGCGAGCGCTATGTCCACCAGCTGTCGGGCGGGCAATTGCAGCGGCTGATGGCCGCAATGGCCCTGATGACCGATCCGGAGCTGGTGATCCTGGATGAGCCGACCACCGCCCTGGACGTCACCACCCAGATCGACGTTCTGCGCGCCTTCAAGCGGGTAGTGCGCCAGCAGGGCGCCACGGCGCTGTACGTTTCGCACGACCTGGCGGTCGTGGCGCAGGTCGCGGACCGCATCGTGGTGCTGCAACGGGGTCGGGTACGCGAAGCCGGTGACGCCAGCCAGGTCCTGGAGAAGCCGGCCGACATCTATACCCGCACCCTCATGGCGGCAGCGCGTCCCCCGGCGCAGGTCAGGCCCCACCGGCCCGCCCCCCAGCAGGCGACCCCGGTTCTGGAGGTGCGCGGCCTGACGGCGGGCTATGGCCGGGTGGAAGCGGGCGTGCCCAAGATCCCGGTCCTGCGCGACGTCACCCTATCCATCGCCAAGGGCACGACGCTGGGTGTCATCGGCGAATCCGGTTCCGGCAAGTCCACACTGGCCAGGGTCATCGCCGGTCTGGTGGCGCCCGCCGACGGCCAGGTGTTGTTCCAGGGCCAGCCCCTGGCCCCCACATTGTCGGGCCGAACCCGGGAACAGTTCCAGCGCATCCAACTGGTCTTCCAGAACGCGGATACCGCGCTGAACCCCGCCCATACCGTGTCCCGCATCCTGGGCCGGCCCCTGGCCTTCTATCATGGCATGGACGGCCGGGCGCGGAACCGCCGTGTGGCCGAACTGCTGGATCTGACCCAACTGCCCGCCTGCCTTGCCGACCGGCACTGCGGCGAGCTGTCCGGCGGCCAAAAGCAGCGCGTGAACCTGGCCCGGGCCCTCGCGGCCGATCCCCACCTTATCCTGTGCGACGAGGTAACGTCGGCGCTGGACACCGTGGTCGGCGCCGCCATCCTGGATTTGCTGGCCGAGCTGCGGCGCGAACTGGACCTGTCCTACCTGTTCATCAGCCACGACATCTCCACCGTCCGCGCCATCTGCGACGACATCGCAGTGCTTTATGCCGGCCAGAAGGTGGAAATGGGACCGCGCAATGGCTTCGGCGACGCTCCCTTCCACCCCTACACCGATTTGCTGATCGGGTCGGTGCCGGAAATGCGCCGGGGCTGGCTGGAGGAGAAGGAAACGGCGGCGGCTCCGCCGCCCCTGGCCACCGCCCAGAGTGCTAATCTATGCCGCTTCCTGCCGCGATGCGCCGCCCGGGTGGAGGGCCTGTGCGACCGCCTGCCCCCACCCCGTATCGTTCTGGATGGTGGCAACGAACTGCTGTGCCACCACGACGGGCAGGCGTTACAGCATCTCCAACGCGGCCGCCAATCGGCCATCAGCCCGTGAAGGGGTGCCAATGCCGGCATCTGGCGGGATCGGATCGAGCCGCCCGCCCCATAATCTTCTGATTTGACGCGCAAGGCGGCATCGAATGCTCCGCCGCCGCCCTTATAGTCTGTGCACGATTGACAGGGTCGACCGCATCCGTCGGCATATCATGCCGACATCGACCGCCGAGAACGCGCCGGGATTCCCCGGGGAAGCCAACGAGAAGATGGCCGATGGAAAGACGAACCGATCTCCTGGTGAAACTGCGGGACATGACGGCGGATGACCTGCCCCAGGCGCACGCGCTTTCCCGCAAGTTGCAATGGCCGCATCGAATTGAGGATTGGGATTTCATGCTGCGGGCCGGCATCGGCATCGTGGCGGAGGAGAACGAGGCCATCGTCGGCACCATCATGGGCTGGCCCTACGGCCCCGAGGTCGCCACGCTCGGCATGGTCATCGTCGCCGGGGAGAAGCAGGGTGCGGGTATCGGCCGCCAATTGATGGACGCGATGATGGCGCGGTTGGGCGATCGCACCATCGTGCTGAACGCCACGACTGAGGGCCTGCCCCTCTACACCCACCTGGGTTTCATCCCCTTTGGAGAAATCCAGCAGCACCAGGGGGCGGCGTTTTCCGTCCCCATTCCCAGCCTGCGCCCGAACGAACGGGTACGGCCGCTGAGCAGCAGCGACCACGATGCCATCGTCGCCCTGGACCGCCGGGCCTGCGGCATGGACCGCGCCGCCCTGTTCGCGGAATTGCGCAAGGCCGCCCACGGCGTGGTGCTGGACCGGGACAGCCAGGCCATCGGCTTCGCCCTGTTCCGCCGTTTCGGCCGGGGCTACGTCATCGGTCCCGTGGTCGCCCCCGACGCGGAGGGCGCCAAGACACTGATTTCCCATTGGCTGGGGTCCAACGCCGGCATGTTCGCCCGCGTGGACATCCCGCACGATGACGATCTGGCGGCTTGGCTGGACGATTTGGGGCTGCCCTGCGTCGGCCGGGTGACCCGCATGGCGCGCGGCCCGCTGGCGGCGCCGGATATCGACGTTCACACTTTCGCGCTGGTCAGCCAGGCGTTGGGTTGACCGCGCCCCACTTCGAGGGGCTTCCCATGACCATCCTTGACCTGAAGGACCCGGCATTGGCGCCGGGCCTGGCCTTCATCGGCGGCGCCTGGCGCCCGTCGTCCACCGGCCGGACCATCACCATCGCCGACCCGGCGACCGGCCGGCCGGTGGGCACGGCGCCCGATTGCGACCAGGCGGACACCCGCGCCGCCATCGACGCGGCGGCGGCGGCGCTGGGCGTCTGGCGGTCGCGCACCGCCGGCCAGCGCTGCGATGTCCTGGCCCGCTGGCACGCCCTGATCCTGGAGCACGTCGACGATCTGGCCCGCATCATGACGGCGGAGCAGGGCAAGCCCCTGGCCGAAGCGGCCGGCGAGGTACGCTACGCCGCCTCCTTCGTCAAGTGGTACGCGGAGGAGGGCAGGCGGGTGCAGGGCTATGAGGTGCCGGCACCGGAAGCCGACCGCCGCATCCTGGTACGCAAGGAACCGGTGGGCGTCTGCGCCATCATCACCCCCTGGAACTTCCCCGCCGCCATGATCACCCGCAAGTGCGCCCCGGCCCTGGCCGCCGGCTGCACCGTGGTGATCAAGCCGTCCGACCTGACGCCCCTCACCGCCCTGGCGCTGGCGGCGCTGGCGGAACGGGCGGGCGTTCCGGCCGGCGTGCTGAACGTCGTCACCGGCGCGCCCGAGGCCATCGGCCGGGAACTGACGGCCAGCCCGCTGGTGCGCAAGCTGTCCTTCACCGGATCCACCCGCGTCGGCGCCCTGCTGATGCGGCAATGCGCCGACACGGTGAAGCGCCTCAGCCTTGAACTGGGCGGTAACGCCCCCCTGATCGTCTTCGACGATGCCGACCTGGACCAGGCCGTGGCCGGCGCCATGGCCGCCAAGTTCCGCAACGCCGGGCAAACCTGTGTCTGCCCCAACCGCATCCTGGTGCAGTCCGGCGTCCACGACGCCTTCGCCGAGCGGTTGGGCCGGGCGGTCGCCGCCCTGCGGGTGGGCTCCGGCATGGCCGCCGGCACCACCATCGGCCCCCTGATCAACGCCGCCGCCGTGCGCAAGGCGCGCGATCATCTCGAGGACGCCCTGGCCCATGGGGGCCGCATCACCGCCCAGGCGGCGAGCGACGGCGATCCCGCCCGGTTCGTGGCCCCCGTCGTGCTGACGGGCGCCACACCGGACATGCGCCTGGCGCACGAGGAGACCTTCGGGCCAGTGGCGCCCCTGTTCCGGTTCGGCGGCGAGGATGAGGCGATCACCCTGGCCAACGCCACGCCCTACGGCCTGGCCAGTTATTTCTACACCAACGACCTGCACCGGGCCTTCCGGGTGTCCGAACGGCTGGAAGCCGGCATGGTGGCGTTGAACACCGGATCCATCGCCATGGAGATGTCGCCCTTCGGCGGCGTCAAGCAGTCCGGCCTGGGCCGCGAGGGTGGGCAAGCTGGGATTGAGGAATACCTTGAGCACAAGGCCTTCCACATCGGGGGCCTCAAGCTGGGAGCCGTGCCGTGACCGATGCGACGAATAAGCCCAACCGCCGCTACACCATCGCCGTCATTCCGGGTGACGGCATCGGCAAGGAAGTGATGCCCGAGGGTGTGCGCGTCCTCGAACGTGCGGCCGCCCTCTACGGCTTCACGGTGGAGCAGCGCTGGCACGATTTCGCCTCCTGCGACTACTACGCCCGGCACGGCCGCATGATGCCGGAAGACTGGAAGGAACAGATCGGTTCGCCTGACGCAATCTTCTTCGGGGCCGTTGGCTGGCCTGAAACGGTGCCGGACCATATCTCCCTCTGGGGATCGCTGCTGCAGTTCCGTCGCGAGTACGACCAATACGTCAACCTGCGCCCCGCCCGGCTGTTGCCCGGCGTGCCCTCGCCCCTGGCGGGGCGTGAACCGGGCAGCATCGACTTTTGGATCGTGCGGGAGAATACCGAGGGCGAGTATTCCTCCGTCGGCGGCCACATGTTCGCCGGCACGGAGCGTGAGGTCGTGATCCAGGAAACGGTCATGACCCGCTTCGGCGTCGACCGGGTGCTGCGCTACGCCTTCGACTTGGCCAACCGCCGCCCCAACCGGCACCTGACCTCCGCCACCAAGTCCAACGGCATCGCCATCACCATGCCGTTCTGGGACCAGCGGGTGGAGGCGATGGCGGCCAACTATACCGACGTGCGCTGGGACAAGTACCACATCGACATCCTGACGGCGCAGTTCGTGCTGAATCCCGACCGTTTCGACGTGGTGGTGGCGTCCAACCTGTTCGGCGACATCCTGTCGGACCTGGGGCCCGCCTGCACCGGCACCATCGGCGTGGCGCCGTCGGGCAGCATCAACCCGGACGGCACCCACCCCTCACTGTTCGAGCCGGTGCACGGCTCCGCCCCCGACATAGCGGGCAAGGGCATTGCCAACCCCGTGGGCCAGATATGGTCCGCCGCCATGATGCTGGAGCACCTGGGGGAAACCGAGGCCGCCAAGGCCATCATGGCCGCTATCGAAACGGTGCTGAAGGACCCCGGCCTGCGCACCGCCGACTTGAAAGGCAAGGCCGGCACCGAGGAATGCGGCAAGGCCATCGCCGAGGCGCTGCGCTGACGCGGCATTTTGTGCTGCCGCGGCCCGCAAGAAGGGTCGCGGCGCATCCCCCGGACCGCCAACACGGCGCATCCCACCACCCGGTGTCGGCTAGGCTTCTTTCCATGGACACCATGACGAGCCAGAGGCCGATGCTGAAGCGCAACCGTTCCCTCGTGGATGTCGATCGCGACTATCTGATCCATCCCGTCACCTCCTTCCGTGGCCATGAGGCACGCGGGGCCACCCTTCTGCGAAGCGGTCGGGGCATGTACGTGACCGACATGGACGGCCGCGAACTGCTGGACGCCTTCGCCGGCCTCTGGTGCGTCAATGTCGGCTATGGGCAGGAGAGCATCGCCGAGGTCGCGGCCGAGCAGATCCGCCGCCTTCCCTACGCTACCGGCTATTTCCATTTCGGGTCGGAGCCGGCGGTACGCCTAGCCCAGCGCCTGGTGGAACTGGCCCCGCCATCGCTGACCCACGTCTATTTCACCCTGGGCGGATCGGACGCGGTGGACAGCGCCATCCGCTACGTCATCCACTACTTCAACGCTCTGGGCAAACCGGAGAAGAAGCAGTTCATCGCGCTGGAACGGGGCTATCACGGCTCTTCCGCCATGAGTTCAGGCCTGACGGCACTGGCCAACTTCCACCGCAATTTCGACGTCCCGCTACGCTGGCAGCATCATATACCGTCCCCCTACCCTTATCGCAGCCCGGTCGGCAGTGATCCTGCAGCGGTAATCGCCCAGTCCGTGGCCGACCTGCGCGCCAAGGTGGCTGAACTGGGCGCCGACACCGTCGCGGCCTTCTTCTGCGAACCCATCCAGGGATCCGGCGGCGTCATCGTGCCGCCCAAGGGCTGGCTGAAGGCCATGCGGGACACCTGCGCGGAACTGGGCATCCTGTTCGTGGCGGACGAGGTCATCACCGGCTTCGGCCGCACCAGCCCAATGTTCGCCTGCGAGCATGAGGACGTCAGCCCCGACCTGATGACCGTGGCCAAGGGCCTGACGGCCGGCTATGCCCCCATGGGCGCGGTCCTGATGTCGGATGCCGTGTACCAGGGCATCGCCGATGGGGCGGCGCCCGACTTGCCCATCGGCCACGGCTACACCTACTCCGGCCATCCGGTCAGCGCCGCCATCGGGCTGGAAGTCCTGCGCCTCTACACCGAGGGTGGCATCCTGGCCAATGGCCAACATGTGGCCGGCCGCTTCAAGGCCGGACTGGACGGACTGGCCGACCATCCCCTGGTCGGCGACGTGCGTGGTCAGGGCCTTCTTGGCGCAATTGAATTGGTCACCGACAAGACATCCAAAACGAGATTTGACGCGGCCCTGAAAATTCCTGACCGGCTGTTCGCCGAAGGCTACCACAACGGCGTCATTTTTCGCGCGTTCGGTGATGGGATACTGGGCCTGGCCCCGGCTTTGTGCTGTACGGAGGATGAAATGGACCTGATTTTTGCCCGCATCCGACGGACGCTCGACGGGATACTTGACCAGCCCGACGTCCGGGCGGCGCTTTCATGATAAATAGTTGGCGGGCAATTGGGCCCTCGAACGGTGTAAGCTGATGGTAGGCCCGGCCGCGCCCGGTTGGCGTCAGGGCTGAGTAACCTTCATAGCCCGGGACAGGAGATCCCATCGGAACATGACGCTCGGCCCCAAACTCGACCGTATCGACCTGAACATCCTGGTGCAGCTTCAACAGAGCGGCCGCATCACCAATGTGGAGTTGGCCGACGCCGTGGGGTTGTCGCCCAGCCCCTGTCTGGCGCGGGTGAAGCGGCTGGAAAAGGCCGGGTACATCACGGGATACGGGGCCCAGATCAATTATCAGAAGCTGGGCGACTTCATGACGGTTTTCACCGAGGTGACGTTGTCGGAGCATCGCAGCGGCGACTTCTCCCGCTTCGAATCCAAGATCCGCAAGATTGACGAGATCGTGGAATGCCATCTGGTCAGCGGCGGCTACGACTACCTGCTGAAGTTCATCACCACCGGCGTCACCCACTACCAATCCATCATCGAAGGCATGCTGGAGGGTGATTTCGGCATTGAGAAGTATTTCAGCTACATCGTCATCAAGACCCCCTTCATCAAACAACATTACCCCATCCAGGGCCTGTTCGAGCGTGAATAGCCGGCCATGGGGGATAGCCGCCGCCGGAGAAACACCATGCCGGAAATCGACGATCTGATTGAACCGCTGATCGCCTTCCGGCGCGATTTGCATGCCCATCCCGAACTGGGCTTCGCCGAGCACCGCACGGCCGGCCGCATCGCGGCGGCGCTGGAGGACCTTGGCATCGAGGTCCACACCGGCATCGGCGGCACCGGCGTGGTGGGCGTGCTGAAGGCCGGTGGGTCAGACCGCCGCGTCGGTCTGCGGGCCGACATGGACGCCTTGCCTATCCATGAGCAGACTGGCCTGCCCTATCAAAGCCGCCATACCGGCGCCTTCCATGGCTGCGGGCACGACGGTCATGTCTCCATGCTGTTGGGCGCCGCCCGCCACCTGGCGCGTACCCGCCGGTTCGATGGAACCATCCACTTCATTTTCCAACCGGCCGAGGAAGGCCAGGGCGGTGCGCGCGCCATGGTGCAGGACGGGCTGTTCCAGCGTTTCCCCTGCGACCGCGTCTTCGCCCTGCACAACTGGCCGGACCTTCCCGCCGGCACGGCCGCCACGCGGCCGGGGCCCATCATGGCCGCCGCCGACAAGTTCGAGATCCGCCTGGAAGGGCGCGGCGGGCACGCGGCCCTGCCCCACCAGACGCCCGACGCGATCCTGGCGGCCAGCGACCTGGTGGGCCAGTTGAACACCATCATCGCCCGCCGCATCCCGCCAATGGCCAATGCCGTGCTGTCGGTCACCCAGATCAACGGCGGCCATGCGCATAACGTCCTGCCCGCCACGGTCACGGTCGTGGGCACGGTGCGCAGTTTCGACCCCGCCGTGCAGGACCGAATCGAAGCGGCCCTGCGCCAGGTGGCCGAAGGTGTGGCCATTGCCAGCGGCGCACGGGTGACCGTCACCTATGACCGCTACTACCCGGCTACCATCAACGACGCCGACGCCGCGGCGGAAGCCTTGGCGGTCGCCAAAAGCGTCTGTCCCCAGGCCATCCTGGCACCTGAACCCGCCTTCACCTCCGAGGACTTCGCCTTCATGCTGCAGGCGTGCAAGGGCGCCTACCTCTGGCTGGGCCAGGGGCGGGAGGGCGGCTCCGCCCCCTTGCACCATCCGCAATACGATTTTAACGACGACATCATGGCGACCGGGATTAGGTTGCATGTGGCATTGGCTGAACGCCTGCTATCCGCGTAAATCCGCTTGGGAGTAAGGGCCATGGCCCTTCATCGATCCGCTGCCTGGCCGGGCGTTCCGCTTGCCCTGACTTCGGCCGCGCTGTTCGGTGCCAGCACACCGCTGGCCAAGCTTCTGCTGGGGCGTTCCGATCCCTGGCTGTTGGCGGGCCTGCTGTATCTCGGGTCGGGCCTGGGGTTGGGCATCGTACACCTGGCGCGGCGCTTCCTGGGCATCGAGCCGCCGGAAGCCCCCCTGCGGCGGGGCGACCTGCCGTGGCTGGGCGCCGTCGTGCTCGCCGGCGGGGTGATCGGCCCCGTGCTGCTGCTGGTGGGCCTGACGCGCACACCTGCTTCCAGCGCCGCCCTGCTGTTGAACCTGGAAGGCTTGGCCACCATGGGCATCGCCTGGCTGGCCTTCCATGAGAATGTCGATCGCCGCCTGCTGCTGGGCGCCCTGGCCATCCTGGCCGGCGCGCTGCTGCTATCCTGGCGGGGCGGGCCGGAGGGCATCGGGTGGGGCGCCTTGGCCATTGCGGGGGCCTGCCTGGCCTGGGGGGTGGACAACAACCTCACCCGCAAGCTGAGTTCGGCGGACCCGGTGCAGATCGCCATGACCAAGGGCCTGGTGGCGGGGTCCGTCAACCTCGCCCTTGCCCTGTCACAGGGGGCCGCCTTGCCGCCCCTGGCGGTCATCGGCGGGGCGGCCGTGGTCGGCTTCTTCGGCTATGGCCTCAGCCTGGTCCTGTTCGTCCTGGGCCTGCGCCACCTGGGCACGGCGCGGACGGGGGCCTACTTCTCCATGGCCCCCTTCATCGGTGCCCTCCTGGCCATCATTCTGTTCAGCGAGCCACTGACCTATCGTCTGCTGGCGGCGGCGGTGCTGATGGGCATCGGGCTCTATCTGCATCTGGTCGAGCACCATGACCATGAACACGCACATGGAGAGCTGGAACACGAGCACGTCCACGTGCACGACGAACACCACCAGCATGATCACGGGCCGGGCGTCGCGGTGGATCAGCCCCATTCCCACGTTCACCGGCATGCGCCCATGGTGCATCGGCATCCGCACTATCCGGACCTGCACCACCGGCACACGCACGAGCACTCGGAGACCTGAGGCCGGTCAGGCGACGCCGGCCAGACGCAGCACCAGGCCGGCCAGGGAACAGGCGGCCAGCACCGGGATCATCCCGACCTTGAAGCGGAACACGGCGACGATGGCCGCCGTGGTCAACAGCAAGGCGGCAACGTTCACGCTGGCCAGCACCGGGATCTCCAGCACCAAGCCCAACGCCTGGACATCCGCCACCTCCCGGAACAGGGCGTGCAGGGCGAACCAGACGGCAAGGTTGAGGATCACGCCCACCACGGCGGCGGTGATCGCCGTCAGGGTGGCGGAGACGGCACGGTTGCCACGCAGCTTCTCGATGAAGGGCGCACCCAGGAAGATCCACAGGAAGCAGGGCACGAAGGTCACCCAGGTGGTCAGCACCGCCGCCAGCGTGCCGGCCAGCAGCGGCGGCAGGGCGCCCGGCGACCGGAACGCGGCCAGGAAGCCCACGAACTCCAGCACCATGATCAGCGGGCCGGGCGTCGTTTCCGCCATGCCTAGGCCGTCCAGCATCTCGCCCGGCGCCAGCCAGTGATAGGTGTCCACCGCCTGCTGGGCGACGTAGGCCAGCACCGCGTAGGCGCCGCCGAAGGTGACGACGGCCATCTGCGAGAAGAACACGCCGATGCGGCTGAACACATCGTCCGGGCCCAGCAGCAGGAGCAGCAACGCGACCGGAATGAGCCACAGGGCCAGGCAGGCGCCGGAAATCTTCAGGGACCAGGACAGGGACGGATGGGCATGGGCCGGCATCTCCTCACCCAGCGCCGTCTCCCGGTCCGGCACCGCCTTGCTACCGGCGGCCCCATGTTCCTTGCCCCCCTGGAAGGCCGGGTGCCCCGCCTTGCCGCCGGCGAAGCCGATGAGCCCCGCCCCCAGCACAACGAGGGGGAACGGCACCTGCCCGACGAAGATGGCGACGAAGGCCACGGCGGCCAGCGCCACCGTGGACCGGTTCTTCAGGGCGCGGGAGCCCACGCGCAGCACCGCCTGCAGCACCACGGCCAGCACGGCCGACTTCAGGCCGAAGAATAGGCCGGCCACGGCGTCAACCGAGCCCAGCAGGACATAGATCCAACTCAGCGCCAGGATGGACAGGAAACCCGGCAGGACGAACAGGGTGCCGGCAACCAGACCGCCCCGCGTCTTGTGCAGCAGCCAGCCGATGTAGACCGCCAGTTGCTGCGCCTCTGGCCCGGGCAGCAGCATGCAGTAGTTTAGGGCGTGCAGGAACCGCTCCTCCCCGATCCAGCGCTTCTCCTCCACCACGATGCGGTGCATCACCGCGATCTGCCCGGCGGGCCCGCCGAAGCTGAGCGCCGCCACCCGGGCCCAGACGCGGGCGGCCTCCCCGAAGGAGATGCCGTGGGCGGGAGCCTCGGCGGAAGGGCGGAGGACGGCGTCGGTCATGGCGTCAGTTTCCCTTCTTGCGGAAGAAGCCCAGCAGGTCGTCGAACACGGCCATGCCCCGCGCCAAGCGCTCGTCATCGTCCTTGGTGCCCATGCAGATGCCGGCGATCAGCACGCGGATACCGTCGGCCTCCGCCCGGCCGTACTTGCCGTCCTTCAGGTCGATATCGTGGACGATCTCGGCGATGGCTTGCAGGGAGGTATTGGCAAGGCCAATGCGGCCCAGCAGCACCTCGAAGGAGCACCGGTCGCCCTCGTGCGTCACCTCACCATCCATCATATCGAAGCGGACGGCGCCGGGAACCGGGTCCACCGACCGCGACGGGACGAAGGTGAAGACGGCCTCGGCGTCGATGAAGCGCCGCACCAGCCAGGCCGTGGCGATGCGGTCCACATGGATGCCCTGGCGGGTGATCCACCTTAGCCCCTTGTAAGCGTCCACATCGGGCGAGGCCGGTTCACTGGCTTGCATCTCAGTCTGTTCCCGTGTGGTGGTTTCCAGGAGGTCGAGCACGCCCGACGCCGCCGCACGCCCGTGGGCGCCGAAGAAGTCGATGGCGGCGATCTGGTTCAGGCGTGTCCGCAGGCGAACCGCCCCGGCACGGGCCTCATCCATCTTCGCGGGATCGGCCTGCACCCCTTCCAGCAGGGCACGGGCCTCCGCCGCGACGGTGGCGTAGTCCTCGTCCCGCGCCTGGTCGAACAGGCCGCGCACATCCGCATCGGCCAACCCGTCGATGAAGCGGGCCTCGCACAGGGTGGCCTCGCCGCCGCCTTCCAGGATTTCCCGGATCAGCCAGGCGAAATCCTCCCGCGCCTCCTCGGTGCAAGGCAACACGTGAACGGCGTTCTTGATGGGCACCGCGCCCAGGGCCTGAAGACGCCGCCAGACCTTGACCCGCGGGTAGGCCGGCTTGGCCGGCAGCTGATGGACCAGCAGCAGCCAATCATCCCGTGTCGTGCCGGTGTCGTTCATCCCGTCCTCATTCCTTCACCACACCGCCCGCCGCCGACGGCGGGCACCGCCGGCATACAGGCGCTTCAGGAGCAGGACGGCAAGGAAGAAACCGAGCCCAACCAGGCCGATGGCGCCCAGGTTCTCATCACCGGAGAACAGTTCGCTGAAGAAGCTGGACATGAGGGGGCCTCGATCCCGGCGGGTCATATGTCGATCTTGATACACCTTATCGCTGAGATTGACTTAATGCAACATGTGTATCATTTTCCCGAACGCCGACAAAGCCTGTATCGCGGCGGCAAGGCATGCCGGCGCCCCGACGCCGCCGAGGGAGTTCCAGCCATGAAATGGATCACGCGTGAACGCCCCAAGATCGATCGCATCGCCTGCCCCTGGCTGGTTGCGCGCTTCATCGATCCAGAACCGGAATTCCTTTACGTGCCCGCCGACATGGTTTTCCAGGTGGCAGCGGAGATAGGCGCCGTCCCCTACGACTTGCCCGGCGCCGATCTTAGCCACGTGGGCGAAAGGTGCAGCTTCGACACCTTCCTCGACCGTTACGGCCTGGCTGGCAACGCCGCCCTGCAGCAACTGGCCTTGATCGTCCGGGGGGCGGATACGGCCCGGCTGGACCTGGCGCCGCAGGCGGCTGGTCTGGTCGCCGTGTCGCTGGGGCTGTCGGCGCTATTCCAGGACGATCACGAAATGCTGCGCCACGGCATGACCGTCTACGACGCCCTCTACGCCTGGTGCCGCGACGGCCAGGGCGAGCAGCACAACTGGCCGCCGGCCATCCGCCAGGCCGGGCTTCCCCGGGCCGCGCCCGCCGCGTGACGGTGGGCAGGACACACCGGCCGGACACTGTGAATCGGCCTTACTGAAGGAGCGATCCTGTATGAATACCCACATTCTCCGCGCCATGGCGGTCGCCGCCATGGCCGCCGCTGCGACGCCGGGCATGGCAGCCGACGCCGACTGGACGGCGGTCGGCCAGGCGCTGGGCAAGGCCGGCGCCGTGCAGCCGGACGGCGTCTACAAGGTGGGCCTGCCGCGCACCGACCTTGCGGTGATCCTGGATGGCGTCGCCATAAAGCCCACGCTGGCCCTGGGCTCCTGGCTCGCGTTCAAGGAAACCGCCCAGGGCCAGGCCTTGGTGATGGGCGACTTGGTGCTGACCCAGGACGAGGTCAACCCGGTGGCGAAGGAACTGGAGGACGGCGGCATCCAGATCACCGCCCTGCACAACCACCTGCTGCGCGCCCAGCCCGCCACGCTCTACATGCATGTCGACGGCCATGGCGACGCGGTCAAGCTGGCGCAGGTGCTGCACACGGCCCTGGCCAGGAGCAAGACGCCCCTGACCGCGCCATCGGCGCCCCCGGCCGCGCCCCCCATCGACCTGGACACCGCTGCGGTGGACAAGGCGCTGGGCCACGCCGGCAAGGTCAACGGCGGCGTCTACCAGGTAACGATCCCCCGGGCGGAGGCCGCCAAGGCCGGCGGCATGGAAATCCCCCCGTCCATGGGTGCCGGCATCGCCATCAACTTCCAGCCCACCGGCGCCGGCAAGGCGGCCATCACCGGCGACTTCGTGCTGATCGCATCTGAGGTCAACCCAGTCATCAAGGCGCTGCGCGACAACGGCATCGAGATCACGGCGCTGCACAACCACATGCTGGATGACGAGCCCCGGCTGTTCTTCATGCACTTCTGGGCTAACGACGATGCGGTCAAACTGGCCAGGGGCCTACATGTCGCCTTGGCGCAGATGAAGGTCGCCCACTCGTGATGCCCTCCGCCCGCGCCGGCAGGCCCGTCCTGGCGGCCCTGCTCATCCTGCTCACCGGATCGGCCGGCGCGGGCGATCCTCCCTTGGTGCTGGAAGCGGCGATCCCGCTGCCCGATGTCGGCGGGCGGATCGATCACATGGCGATAGACTTGGCACATGACCGCCTGTTCGTGGCCGAACTCGGCAACGGCACCGTGGACAGCGTCGACATCACCAGCCGGAAACGCTCAAGCCGGATCACCGGCCTGAAGGAACCCCAGGGGATCGGATACCTGCCGGCCCGGGACCTGATTGTCGTCGCCAACGCCGGCGACGGCAGCGTGCGCCTATATACGGCGACCACCTTGGCGCCGGCCGGGACCGTCGACCTGGGCGAGGACGCCGACAATGTCCGGGTCGATGCGACCACCGGGCAGCCCTGGTCGGATATGGGGCTGGCGGCATCGCCGTCATCGATCCGGCCCGCCCGGCCAAGATCGCGGACGTTGCCTTGCCCGCTCATCCAGAGGGCTTCCACTATGACGCCGCCACCGGCCGCCTTTACGTCAACGTCCCGGACCACCGGCAGATCGACGTGCTGGATCGCAAGACGGGCCAGAGGGTGGCGGCCTGGTCGCCGCCGGAGATGCGGTCCAATTTTCCGATGGCGTTGGACGCGGCGGCCGAGCGGGTCGCCATCGGCTACCGCAACCCCGCCCGCCTGACCGAGCTGAGCACGGCAGACGGCGCGGTCACCGGCAGCATCCCCACCTGCGGCGACACCGACGATATCTTCTTCGACGCTGTGCGCAGCCGCTACTACGTGAGTCGTGGCGAGGGCGCCGTGGATGTCATCGACCGCACGCCCGAAGGGCTGGTCCACCACGACCGGATCAGGACCGTGTCGGGGGCACGAACGTCGCTGTTCGTGCCCGAACTCGACCGGCTGTTCGTCGCCGCCCGCGCCGGCTGGTTCGGTGGTGACGCCACTATCCTGGTGTTCCGTCCGACACCCTAACAGGCTCGCGCGCTCCCAAGCGAAGTCCCGCGGCCTCGATTCTTTTCGTTGCCACATCCCCCCCAGGGGGATAGGATACGACCATCATGAGCCACGCCAACAACCCAGACGTCCTGAACCGCCTTAAGCGCGCCCAAGGCCATCTCTCCAAGATCGTGGAGATGGTGGAGGAAGGGCGCGACGCCCTGGTGATCGCCCAACAGCTGCAGGCGGTGGTCAAGGCCGTGGATAAGGCCAAGACCTTCCTGGTCCTGCATCACATCGAGCATCACCTCTACGAAGCCGTGGGGCCGTTGCCGAAGGAAACCCGGGACCGCTTGGCCGAGATGGCCGAAATCACCAAATACCTGTGAGCCCAAAATGACCCCGCTTTCCGACCTCCTCCAGCAAGGGGCCGGCAACGCCTGGCTGTTCATTCCCAGCGCCATCCTGCTGGGCGCCCTGCATGGATTGGAACCCGGGCATTCCAAGACCATGATGGCGGCCTTCATCATCGCCATTCGGGGTACCGTCACCCAGGCGGTACTGCTGGGCCTGTCGGCCACCGTTTCCCATACCCTGGTGGTCTGGATGGTGGCCTTGGCCGGCCTGCATTTCGGCCGCAACTGGAACGCGGAGACGACGGAGCCCTATTTCCAGATCGCTTCCGCGATCATCATCATCACCGTCGCCCTATGGATGCTGTGGCGCGCCCGCCAGGCCCAGGTGGCGGAAGAGGCCCACGACCACACCCATGATCACGGGCAAGATCATGACCACGGCGATCACGGCCATGACCACCACGGTCACGGGGCTCACGCTGGCCATGGAATGCAGAGCGCCGAGATCGGCCACGGCGTGATTGCCGACGTGGAGGTGTTCGAGGACGGCGTGCCGCCCCGCTTCCGTGTGCGTTTCCTGGCGGGGGACCGCGTGCTGCCGGCGGCCCCGCAGGATGCGGTATGGATTGAGACCATTCGCCCGGATGGCGCCCGCCAGCGGTTCGGCATGGTGGACAAGGTCGATTATTGGGAATCGACCGAGGAAATCCCGGAGCCGCACGAATTCTCCGCCCTGCTCAGCGCCAGCCATGGCCGCCACATGCACCAGCACGCCTTCCGCTTCACCGAGCCCGCGCCTGAAACGGCAGGCGTGGATTTGGGGCTAACCGGCTACCAGGACGCCCATGAGTTGCAACACGCCAACGACATTCAGCGGCGCTTCGCCAACCGTCAGGTGACGACGGGCCAGATCATCCTGTTCGGCCTGACCGGCGGCCTGATCCCCTGTCCCGCCGCCATCACCGTGCTGGTGCTGTGCCTGCAACTGAAGCAGGTCACCCTGGGTGTCGCCTTGGTGCTGTGTTTCAGCATCGGCCTGGCCCTGACGATGGTGAGCGTCGGCGCCGCCGCAGCCCTGGGCATGCGGCACGCGGCCAAGCGCTTCTCCGGCACCTTCGCCGTCCTGGCGCGCCGGGCGCCCTATGCCTCCAGCGCCCTGATCATCCTGGTCGGCCTTTATATCGGCTGGCAAGGATGGAATGCCTTGCCCTGAGGATCACCCTAGGGCTCTATGATATCCTCCGTCATCCCGTTCACCGCCTCCCGCAAGGCCGAAGCCCGCATCCCATGCAGCCGCCGTTCACCATAGCCTGGAGCGATGTCGCCCGCGCCTGCCGCACCGCCGTGGTGCGGCTGCAGGCGGTGCTCGGCGTCGTGGCGGTGTTGTCCCTGGCCTTGCTGGGGGAACTGCATCTGGACCATCCGGATCTGCCGGACGAGGACGCGGCCATCGAGATGACGGTGACCGCAGTGAACGCCCCGGTGGCCAGGCATGACCATGCCGGTTTCCAAGGATTGGGCGACCATGAGCATGATATGATGGCCGCCCACGCCATCATGCACGCCGTCGGTGTACCGCCCGCCGACAACCAACTGCAGCCGCCGGCCTTCGTGTCGGCCCCTTGGCCGCAGCCCCTGGAGGCGCAACTGGCCTCCATCGCACCCCCCATGGAAGAACGCCCTCCGCGCGTCTGAAGGACCAGGCCTCCGCGCCTTTCCCTATCAGACCACGGAGACTTGAATGCGAACCGCACCCTGCCGGCGGCTGCTGACTGCAGCGCTGGTGGCGGCCGCACCCACATGGATACTTGTGAGTACGGCCCCTTTCGCGCCGGCCTTGGCTGCGCCGGCGCCCTCCTATGCCCAATTGCTGGGTGAGGCGGAGGTGACCGCCCCCCGCCTGCTGGCGGCCAAAGCCCTGATCGCCCAGGCGGAAGGCCTGGCCGACCAGGCCGGCACGCTGCCCAATCCCACCGTCAGCGTCCTGACGGAAAACGTGGCCGGCACCCGGAACTACCGGGCCTTCGACCAGGCGGAGACCACGCTGCAGTTCAACCAGCTGGTGGAACTAGGCGGCAAGCGCGGCGCCCGCCAGGCGGCCGGGCAGGCCGATGTCGACGCCAGCGAGGCTCACTTCGCCGCCACGCGTGTCGCCTACGCCTGCGACCTGGCTCTCGCCTATGCCGATGCCGAGGCGGCGGGTCGCCGCGTGGACCTGGCCGAGGACGAGCTGGAGGAAGCGCAGCGGGATGACCAGGCGGCCCGCGCCCTGGTCGCCGCCGGGCGGGAAGCCACCGTCCGTACCCTCCAGTCCCAGGCGACGCTGACGTCCATGCGGGCGGACCTCAGCCAGGCCAAGGCGGCCAGCGCCGCGGCGCTGGACAGGCTGGCGGTCCTGGCCGGGGCTCCCGAGCCCTATACCGCCTTTCCCGTCAGCCTGCTCGACACAGCCGCCGCGAGGACAGGTGGTGATGGGCGGCAAGATCCCCCCACCGGGGATCCATTGGCCAGCCCCGGCTACCGGGCGTCGGTGGCGGATCGCGAAGCGGCGTTCCGCCGGCTGGAGGTGGAACGCGCCCGGGCGACCCCGGACGTCACCGCCTCCCTCGGCATGCGCCGGCTGGAGGGCGACCGCGCCACCACCTTCGTCGCCGGCGTCTCTATCCCGCTGCCCCTGTTCGACCGCAACCGCGGCAACATCAGCGCCGCCCAAGCCTCCCTTACCGGGGCCGAAGCGCGGCTGGAGGCGGCGCGGCGCGAAGCGGAAGCTGGCGTGCGGTCGACACGGCTGCAGGCCCGGGCGGCGCAGGACCGCCTGGCCGCAGCCGACCAGTCGCTGGCGGCGGCGCAGGAAGCCTATCGCCTGACGCGCATCGCCTACGAAGGGGGCAAGGCCCCCCTGTCCGAACTCCTCACCGCCCGGCACGCCCTAGGCGTCGCCAACGCCACCAAGGTGGACGCCCAACTCGCCCGCGTCGACGCGATCACGGCTTTGGCCCGCGTCGAAGGCCGCATTCCTTTCGGAGACTAAGTCATGTCCACCCCCAGAATCGGCTATCTGGCCGGCACGGCCGCGGGCCTGGTGCTGGCCGCCGCCGTTGGCTTCGGCGTCGCCCGCATGACCGCGCCGGCGCCTGCCGCCGCTCCCGCCGCAACACCCACCGCCGCGAAGACCGCCGCCCCGGCTGAAAGCCAGTCCGTGCCCATGACCGAGGAGCAGGTCAAGGTCTCGGAGATCCAGGTGCAGCCGGCTGCCGCCGGCGGCATCGAGGCGGAGACCATCACCACGGCCACCGTTACGGCGGCCCCCGACGGCCTGGCCGTGCTGACCGCCCACGCGCCGGGCACCATCACCCGCATCCACAAGCGCATCGGCGAGGCCGTGCGCGCCGGTGACGTCATCGCCGAGGTGGAGGGCCGTGAGGTTGCCACCCTTGCCGCCGACCGCGCCGCCGCCCAGGCAAAGGCGACCCAGGCCCGGCAGCAGGCCGCCCGCGAGAAATCCCTGTTCGACCAGGGCGTCTCCCCCCGCCAGGACCTGGAGGCGGCCCAGGCCGCAGCCGAAGCGGCGGAGGCCGAACTGCGCCGCGCCATCGCCTCGGCGGGCGCCGCCCGCCTGGCATCCGATGGCCGCTCCATCCAGGTGGTGAGCCCGATCGACGGACGGGTCACCACCGTGTCCGCCAGCCTGGGCGCCTATGTCCAGGCGGAATCCGAACTGTTCCGCGTGGCCGATCCCGCCCGCACCCAGATCGAGGCGACGGTGCCGGCGGACGCGGCCAGCCGCTTGCGCGGCGGAGACCGGGCCACCATCACCACGGGCGATGGGCGCACCCTGGACGCCCATGTGCTGTCGCTGACGCCGGGTGTGAACCGGGAGACGCTGCAGGCCACCGCGCTGCTGGCGCTCGACCAGCCGGCGGAAGGACTGCTGCCCGGCCAGCATGTCCGCGCCACGCTGTTCACCGCCAAGGAGACGGCGGGCGACAGGGTCACCGTTCCCACCATCGCCGTGCAAACCATCGCCGGCCGCGAGGTCGTCTTCCTGCGCACCAAGGAGGGGTTCACGGCGCAGCCGGTGACCCTGGCCCGGCGCAGCGGCGATCTGGTGGAACTGTCGGGCGGCCTGAAGGCCGGGCAGCGCATCGCCACGATCAATTCCTTCCTGCTGAAAGCCGAACTGGGCAAGGCGGAGGTGGAGGAATGATCGCCAAAATCCTGGAATTCTCCGTGAACGCCCGTTGGCTCGTGGCCTTCCTCGCCCTCGTCGTCGCGTCCATCGGCGCCTGGCAGGTCAACTTGCTGCCCATCGACGCCGTGCCCGACATCACCAACCGCCAGGTCCAGATCAACACCTTCGTCCCCACGCTGGGGCCGGTGGACTTGGAAAAGCAGGTCACCTTCTCGGTGGAGACGGCCCTTGCCGGCATCCCTGGCCTGCAGACCACCCGGTCGCTGACCCGCAACGGCTTCAGCCAGGTGACGGCCGTCTTCACCGACGCCACCGACATCTACTTCGCTCGCCAGCAGGTGACGGAACGCCTGGCTCAGGCCAAGGACACCCTGCCGCCGGGCATACAGCCGCAATTGGCCCCGGTCACCACCGGCCTGGGCGAGATCTTCATGTTCAGCGTGGAATACCAGCATCCCGACGGCAAGGGTGCCACCGCCATCGATGGCAAACCGGGCTGGCAGAAGGACGGCTCCTACCTGACACCGGAAGGTGAGCGGCTGACCGATACGGTATCCAAGGCCTCCTACCTGCGCACGGTTCAGGATTGGGTCATCCGGCCGCAGCTGCGCAACGTGCTGGGCGTGGCTGGCGTGGATTCCAACGGTGGCTACGTGAAGCAGTACGTGGTGGAGCCAGACCTGGTGAAGATGGCGGCCCACGGCATCTCCTTCACCGAGTTGGCCCGTGCGCTGGAAGCCGGCAACCTCTCGGCCGGCGCCAACTACGTCCAGCGGGCCGGGGAATCGTTTCTGGTGCGCGCGGACGCGCGCCTTCGCTCCATGGATGAGATCGGCCGCGTGGTGGTCGCCACCAAGGCCGGCGTGCCCATCCGCATCGGTGACGTGGCCAATGTCGTCATCGGCGGCGCGGTCCGCACCGGCGCCGGCAGCAAGATGGGCAGCGAGGCGGTGATCAGCACCGTCCTGATGCTCACCGGATCAAACAGCCGCATCGTCGCCACGGCGGTGCGCGAGAAGCTGGAGCAGATCGCCCGGACCCTGCCGCCAGACATCACCGCCAAGCCGGCCTACGACCGGTCCAAGCTGGTGGCCGCCACCATCGGCACGGTGGAGAAGAACCTGGTGGAGGGGGCGCTGCTGGTCATCGCCGTGCTGTTCCTGCTGCTGGGCAATATTCGCGCCGCGCTGATCACGGCGGTGGTCATTCCCCTGACCATGCTTATGACGGCCACGGGCATGAACGCCCTGCGCGTCTCGGGCAACCTGATGAGCCTGGGCGCTTTGGACTTCGGCCTCATCGTCGACGGCGCCGTCATCGTCGTGGAAAACGCGCTCCGCCGCCTGGTGGAACGCCAGCACCACGAGGGCCGTTTGCTCAGCGCCGGCGAACGGATGGAGGAGACCATCGCCGCGGCGAAGGAGATGGTGCGGCCCACCGTCTACGGACAGGCCATCATCCTGCTGGTGTTCGTGCCGCTGCTGACCTTCCAGGGGGTGGAGGGCAAGACCTTCTCGCCCATGGCCATCACCCTGATGCTGGCTTTGGTCGCCGCCTTTGTCCTGTCCATCACCTTCGTGCCGGCCATGGTGGCCCTGGTGGTGCGGGACAAGGTCAGCGAGGTGGAGGTGGCGCCGGTGCGGTGGTTCAAGCGCCGGTATGAGCCGGTGTTGCACCGGGCCGTCGCCCACCCCCTGCCGTTCCTAGCGGGCGGCGTGGCCGTCTTCGCCCTGGCGGCCGCCCTGTTCACCACGCTGGGGGAGGAGTTCATGCCCCAGTTGGATGAAAAGGACGTCACGGTCACCGCGTTCCGCATCCCCTCCACCTCGGTGGAGCAGTCCAAGAACATGCAGCTGCAGATCGAACGGGCCCTTTCCAGCCTGCCGGAGGTGGCCATGGTGTTCTCCAAGACCGGCAATGCCGACCTGGGCACCGACCCCATGCCGCCCAACGCCTCGGACACCTACGTCATCCCCAAGCCTGAAAGCGAATGGCCGGCGGACGTGAAGACCAAGGCCGACCTGCTGAAGAAGATCGAGGACAAGTCGAACGAGCTGGTGGGCAACCGCTATGAGATCCAGCAGCCCATCCAGATGCGGTTCAACGAACTGATCGCCGGCGTGCGCAGCGATGTGGCGGTCAAGCTCTACGGTGATGATCTGGAGGCCATGAGCGCCACGGCGCAGAAGATCGCCGCGGCCTTGCGGACTGTTCCGGGTGCCGCCGACGTGCAAGCGGAACAGACCAGCGGCGCCCCCACCTTCGACATCCAGGTGGACCGGGACGCCGCCGGCCGCCTGGGCCTGACGGTGGAGGAGATCACCGACACAGTGGCCGCCGCCCTCAGCGGCCGGGAAGCCGGCCTGCTGTTCGAGGGAGACCGCCGCTTCAATGTGGTCGTCCGCCTGCCGGCGGCCCAGCGGGACGACGTCGCCCTGCTGGGGTCCATCCCCGTCATGTTGCCGGCCGAGCCGGGCAAACCCCGCGCCTCCGTCCCTTTAAGGGAACTGGTGCGGTTCAGCTACACGGAGGGCCTGAACCAGATCAGCCGTGAGAACGGCAAGCGCATGATCGTGGTTCAGACCAACGTCCGCGGCCGCGACGTGGGCGGGTTCATCAACGAGGCCCAGGAGAAGGTGGGCCGCATCGAACTGCCGCCCGGCTGCTACACCGACTGGGGTGGGCAGTTCGAAAACCTGCAGTCGGCCACCCGGCGCCTGGCCATCGTGGTGCCGGCCTGCTTCATCCTGATCTTCGCCCTGTTGTACATGGCCCTGGGCGGCTTCGGCGCGGCCGTGGCGGTGTTCTCCGCCGTGCCCTTGGCCCTGGCCGGCGGCGTGTTCGCCCTGGTGTTGCGCGACATCCCGTTCTCGATCAGCGCCGCGGTGGGCTTCATCGCCCTCTCCGGCGTGGCCGTGCTAAACGGCCTGGTCATGATCGGCGCCATCCGAAAGCACCTGGATGATGGCATGGACGCGGACCAATCGGTGCTGCGGGGCGCCACGGAGCGGGTGCGCCCCGTGCTCATGACGGCCCTGGTCGCCTCCCTGGGCTTCGTGCCCATGGCCCTGGCCACCGGCACGGGTGCCGAGGTGCAGCGGCCGTTGGCCACGGTGGTGATCGGCGGCCTGATCACCTCCACCGCCTTGACGCTGCTGGTACTGCCGGCCGTGGCCGGGATACTGTTCCGGCGCAGGGTGCAGCCTGCGCCGGAGAGCTTATTGGAGCCCGCGACCTAACGTCACCATGTGTGAGAGCACCAGCGCGGCTTCATGGCGATGCTGGTGCTCTCTTGCGACGCTTGGAGCTCGGCTCGAACACACGGTGTCGCGCGGGCGCTGCCGTGAAGAACACTTGCCATAGCGCATCCTCCTCCTGACGACTCAGGATAAATGATGCACCATCACTCTCCGGGACTAAACACCTAGAGCATCGCACCAGAAGTCGGAATCAGAGGATTCCCATTGAAGGTCGAATGTGATTCATCTTTATCGGAGGTGGATCATGGGCAAGTCATATTCAGCAGACCTTCGGGAACGGGTTGAAGCCCGGATTTCGGCGGGACATTCGCGTCGTGAGGCCTCTCGGCACTTTGGACTTGCCCTGGAAAAGTGGAGAGCCATTTGCTCGCCGTCAGGCGGTAGCCTCGAACAGGACGGGACTTTTGTAGCCCAGGGCCGAATGCCGCCGCCTGGGATTATAGAACCCGTCTATGAATGTGCCAATCGCCCGTTCAGCCTGCCATCGTGACAGAAAAACGGTTCTCCAGACCAGTTCAGATTTCAGTGTCTTGAAAAAGGTCTCGACCATGGCATTGTCGTAGCAATTCCCCTTGCCGCTCATCGAAATCACCATATCCTGATTTTTCAGGATCTTCTGATATTCATCGGAACAATATTGGCTCCCCCTGTCCGAGTGGTGGATCAAGCCGGGTTCTGGCCTGCGGACAGCGAGGGCGCGCCGCAAGGCGGTTATTGCCAGGTCCTTCCTTATCCGGTCGCTGACCGCCCAGCCGACAACTCGGCGCGAGAAGAGGTCGATCACCACGGCCAGGTACAGCCAGCCCTCCGCCGTCCAGATATAGGAAATGTCGCTTCCCCATTTCCGGTTAGGACCTTCGGCGCCGAAATCCTGATCCAGCAGGTTGGGGGCCACGGGCCCGCCATGCGCGCTGTCCGTCGTCTTCTTGTACCGGCGTTTCATCAAGGCCTTCAGGCCGTTATCCCGCATCAGCCGGGCGATCCGGTGCCGACCGCACCGGAGCCCCGCCGCTTTCAACTCCGCATGCATGCGCGGGCTTCCGTACGTCTCGTGCGATAACGCGAAGTGATGGCGGACATGCGCCAGCAGAACCATATCGCCCTGTTGCCGAAGACTGGGCTTTCGCCGACTCCAAGCATAATAACCGCTGCCGCTCACGCCCAATAAGCGGCAGCTACGGTTAACCGGTATTTCAGCCTTCTTCGCGTCGATGAGCCGGTAGATCATCGATTTGTCTCCCGCGCGAAGAAGGCCGCCGCGTTTTT
>NZ_JACIIZ010000026.1 GCF_014205765.1 Nitrospirillum iridis
GTCTGTGGATTGGGCTTCGACAACCGCAATCCTCAGACCGGAGGCCTCATACGCCAACAGCGGCGCCATTCCCGCGACAGCGGGTTCGTTCAATCCTCTGATTCCGACTTCCGGTGCGATGCTCTATTTCCCCGCATTTTTTGCGGAGATATCCCAAAATGGTCTCTAAATGCCTTGCTGAATGCGTAATGAGTCGAATATCCGGCTTGACTGATCAAAGATTTTATTCGTTCTCCGCCAATCAGTTGTTCCTTTGCTCGTTCAAGGCGAACTATTCGTAAATAGTTATAAGGCGTTTGCCCGACAAGATATTTAAATTTTGAACAAAATGTACTTCTCGACATGCCACTGTGCTTAGCCAGCTTGTGCAGCGGCCAGTCATCTTCAGGTCTGTCGTGCATCACCGCCAGGGCGGCGCCGATCCCCGGATCGACCAAGGCACGGAGCCACCCGGCAACCTGATCAGGGTGCCGCAATATGTGTGATCGCAGGATTTGCATGAAAACCAGATCAGCCAATCTGCTGGAGACCACCGCATAGCCACTCTGCTGCTGCTCGGATTCCTCGGACAGAAAATCCAGCGTCATGCGTAGCCATCGTTCCATGCCCGTGTCTGCGGCATCGAGATGAATGTAGCGCGGCAGGCCCAACAGAAGGGGGTGCGGAGTGGATTCGTCCAATTCGAACACGAGCGAAAGAATCCGTGTCCGATCGTTGCCGCCTTTCAGCGACAGTTTAAGCGGGCGATCAAGCCATTGACCAGGTGCCCACACATCCCCCTCGTTCAGCCGCACGACCTCGCGCACGGTGAGGTCCCGCTTGTGTCCGTCCGCGCTCCGCAGCCAGTGACGATCCCAGCGAGGAAACATGACCAGATCGCCAGGACCCAATCGGATCGCTGGTAAATTGGGCCGCTCAAGCCACGCATATCCTTCGATTATATAATGCATCGGCGCGCCCGAAGGTGCGGTTTCGAAATCAACCCGCCAAGGGTCGGAGAAATCCAGCATGGCGAGAAGCGAACCGCGCAGCCTCTTATCCGATAGCGCTCTGCTCAGAATGTCCATATTGCGCCTCCCTCCCGCGCGTTTTGGACGAATATAGCAAAAAATTGGATTGGCACCCGCTAGAAATACACAATTGATCCGATAATCTAGCCAAGCGCGAGTTGGCTTGCTTTGCTCGCCCACAACAAATCATAACGAAGGAATGGGAGAAATGATCATCAAGGGCATTAACGTGCAGCCCGGCGCTGCCGAATATCCGCGCAATCAATGGTATGTTGCCGCCTTCAGCTGCGAGGTCACGCGCGAGCCCATGCACCGCACCCTGTTCGACGAACCGATCGTGTTCTATCGAACAGAAGCGGGCGAGCCGGTGGCGCTGTTTGATCGTTGTCCGCATCGGGGCATGCGGCTTTCAAATGGCGGGGTGTTGTTTGGCAACACCATCCAGTGCCACTATCATGGCATCCGTTTTGATCAAAAGGGCCGGGGCTGCTTGATCCCCTCGGGCGGGACACCGACATCGGCCATGTCTGTGCGGCGTTATGCGCTTAAGGAAATCGGTGGCTGGATCTGGATCTGGGCAGGTGAGGCCGAGCTTGCCGATGAAAGCATCATTCCCGATCATGATGCATTGGGAATCACGGCGTCCGGCTTTCACGCCTATTATGGTCTGGCGCTGGAGGCTAACTCCAATTATTTATTTTCATTGGAAAATCTTGTCGATGCCACGCACATTTCCTTTCTGCATCATGGGTTGATCGACGATGGAAACGTCGCGGCGCACCCCTTCTCCTGTCATCAGGACGGCGTGCGCGTGTCGATGGTGCGGGAATTCAAAAATGAGACCATTGCCCCGATGGTTGCCAAGGCAATGGCGCTGAAGGGCAAGCGGGCCGACCGCACGCTCGAACTCATCAGCTATGCGCCCAGCACTTGTGTCGTGCGGCAGCACTTCGTGGAGACCGACGGCGAACACAGCGCCCGCCGTGACAGCCGGCTGATTTTCGGCATCACGCCGACCGGCCCGCGCAGTTGCATCCAGTTTGTGGCCATGGCCAATGATTATGAAAACACCCACCCCGGTGTCTTCGAAGATCTTCGTCACCTGCTGATGGAAGATGTTGTCGCTTTGGACGATATCCAGATCCTGTTTGATCGGCTTGGCCAAGACAGAGCGCCCGAGATTTCAGTAAGGTCAGACGAGGGTGCAATCCGAACGCGCCGCTTGATTGCCGGACAAATCGCGCAGGAACAGCGGGCGGCGAAGGTGACGTCATGAGCGGAGCGCAAGGCAAAAAGGGCCGCGTTCTGATCGTGGGCGCCGGGATTTCTGGACTGACCGCCGCCACCGCGCTGGGCCGGCAGGGATGGCAGGTCGATGTAATCGAGCGTAAGAGCTCCATCGATGACAGCGGCGGCGTCGGCCTTACGCTGATTGGTAACGCAATGCGGGCGCTCGATGTGATCGGGGTTGCCCATAAATGCGTGGAGGCCGGTGTCCCAGCCGATTTTCTCAACATAATGCGCGCGGATGGAACGCTGCTTATGGAAAATCCTGTGCCTAGGATTGGCGGCTCCGAATGGCCGGGCGGCACCGGAATCAGACGCGCCGCATTCCACGCGATCCTTTTGGAAGCCGCTGGCAACGTCATCTCATCGTTGCGTTGCGGGGAAACTGCGACCCGATGGAGCGAAGAGCGCGGACAGGTCCTTGTCACGTTCAGCACTGGTTACAGCGCGGCTTACGATCTCATGATTGCGGCTGATGGCCTTAATTCGTCGACCCGAGCCGAGCTGATGCCGGATATCAAGCCCAATCCATCGGGGCAAGCCTGCTGGCGCGTGCCCGTCCCTCGGCCGCCAGGCATTGACAGGACGCATTTATTTTTCGGTGGTAAGCACGGCGCGGTCGGCGTCTGCCCGATTTCAGATGACCTTGCCTATATGTATATCGTGCAGGCTTACGATGGAGGAAGGCAGGATCCCACGCGCTTGCACGAGATTTTTGCCGATGAAGTCGAAGGATATGGTGGCCTAATTGCCGAACTCGTCAAGCATGTCACCGACCCTACCCAGGTCAACTTCAGTCCTTTGCCCGCCATGATCGTGCCAAAGCCCTGGGGCAAAGGTCGGGTCGTGCTGATTGGCGATGCGGCGCATGCCAATCCACCGGTCCTCGCGCAAGGAGCGGCCATGGGCATTGAGGACGCGATCGTTCTGGCGGAAGAAATTTCGGCCACGCCCGGTGATATCCCCGACGCGCTCAATCGCTTTGTCGAGCGCAGGTACGACCGGGCGAGACGCGTTGTCGAAGCAAGCTGGCAACTTGCGCGCGCTGAGGTGGAGCACCGTAAAGACGTAGACATTCACGCCATCATGCGCGAAACGGCAATGCAATTGGCAGCGCCAATGTAAATCCCAAGATTCCGGGTGGTTATGGCGGCGTCACATCGCTTCCTGCCCAATGTGATCTGGCAGCCTTGGATAACCGTGGATTTCAGCCACTGCAGCCCGGAATCTATTTAGGCCCGGATCGGGCGGCGTCGCGGGACTATCATGCCTGCGCGCTGATTGCCGGCGGCACGCGGGTGCCTGGCCTGCTGGTAGACCAGGGCGAAGACGACCCTTTCCTTGAGGGGCAATTGAAAACGCATCCGCCGGTCGAGGCCCGCGAGAAGGCGGGGTAAAGGGCGGCCCTCCGTAGGCAAGCAGGCTATGACCACTCGTATTATTTCATCTCCACCGTCATGGCCGGGCATGTGGCGTGGCGTGCCGAACGGCTGAACGCATAAGGATTTTTAAATGACCAATATTCACGTGATTGGGCTCGACGGGGCCGAGAAAATCATCTCCAGCAAGGACGGGGCAACGCTGATGGAAGCGTTGCGCGATAACGGCTTCGATGAGGTGCTGGCGCTATGTAGCGGATGCTGCTCGTGTGCCACATGCCATGTTTATATCGAGGCCGGTCCGAGCACATTGTTGCAATGCATGAGTGATGATGAGAACGATCTACTCGATAGTAGCGACCACCGTCAGCCTAATTCCCGCCTTTCATGCCAGGTCAGCCTGACCGACGATCTGGATTCAATCCGCGTACGCCTAGCCCCGGCGGATTGATTGGAAAAGCTATGATGAGACAAGCTGTTGATGTCCTGATCGTAGGCGGCGGGCACGCAGGGGCGCAATGCGCGATCACGCTGCGTCAGGGTGGCTTTGCGGGCAGCATTGCCATCGTCGGGCGCGAGAACGAGCCGCCATACGAGCGCCCGCCTCTATCGAAAGAGTATTTCGCGCGTGAGAAGGCCTTTGACCGGCTTTACATACGCCCGCAGGCGTTCTGGGCTGAGAAGGATATCGCGCTGATCCTTGGCACCGAAGTTGTCTCGGTGGACGCACAGGCGCATACCGCCCTGCTTTCAGGTGGGCGAACCATGGGCTATGGACAAATGGTGTGGGCTGCCGGTGGCGACCCGAGGCAGCTCTCATGCCAGGGGGCGGACCTGGCCGGCGTGTATGGCGTACGCACCCGTGCCGACTGTGACGCGCTGATGGGTGAAATCGACGGCGGCGCGCGCCGGATCGCTGTGGTCGGCGGCGGCTATATCGGGCTCGAAGCCGCTGCCGTGCTGACCAAGCTGGGCTGCCACGTCACCCTGCTTGAGGCTGCGCCACGCGTGCTGGCGCGGGTGTCGGGGACTGAAATTTCCACCTTTTATGAGGCCCAGCACCGCGCACATGGCGTTGACTTGCGCACGGATGTTGGCGTTGCTGCGCTGATCGGCGAGGGGCGCGTCACCGGCGTTGAACTGACTGACGGTGAGGTTATCACGGTCGACGCGGTGATTGTCGGCATCGGAATAGCGCCTGCGGTGGCACCTTTGACTGCGGCTGGAGCCGCGGGCGTCAATGGCGTCAATGTCGACGAATTCTGCCGTACATCTCTGCCCGACATCTTCGCCGTGGGCGACTGCGCAGCCTTTTCATGCGCCTTTGCTGGCGGCAAGTTGATGCGCGTCGAATCGGTGCAGAACGCCAATGAGCAGGCCAATTGCGTCGCCAAGGCGATCCTCGGCGAGATGAAGCCTTTTCACGCAACGCCGTGGTTCTGGTCGAATCAGTATGACCTCAAGTTGCAAACCGTTGGTATCTCATCGGATTATGACCAGGCCGTGCTGCGGGGCGATCTGGCGGCGCGCAGTTTCAGCGTGGTGTATTTGAAGGCGAACCGCGTGATTGCGCTCGACTGCGTCAACACGGTCAAGGACTATGTTCAGGGCCGAAAGCTGGTGGAAGCTGGCGCTACCCCCGACATCGGCGCGCTGGCTGACCCAGCAAGGTCGCTCAAGGAATTCAATTTGTGATCGACGAGCGTTGGGCTGCTGCCGGAATGGACGGCGCCGAGGAGGTCAAGTTTTCGAAGGTCCAAAATGATGGACCTGCCCGGTGTTGTTCACCGCCTGGTCTGCGGTGCTCAACATCGCGGCCACCGCTTCATGATCGGGGAAACCCGCGCGGGCGCCGATGGCGGTGATGGCCAGGCTGGCGGCGGCGGCGGCGAAGCGCAGGGCGTTGGCCAGATGGTCGCCGTTGAGCAGGCGGGCCAGCACGGCGGCGTTGAAGCAGTCGCCGGCCCCGGTCGCGTCGACCGCGCGCGCGGGGAATGCGGGTTGGATCACGCTGTCGTCGCCCTGCACGGCGATGGCCCCTCGGGCGCCCATGGACACCACCACCAGCCTTGGCCCTTGTTTCAGCAGCGGCCGCGTGTGGTCCGTGGTGGGACGCAGGCCGGTCGCGGCGCGGAACCCGCCTTCGTTGAAGAACACGATGTCGGCCAGGGGCAGCAGGGCCGCCAGCCGCTCCGGGTTGGGGGCCACCGCCGCCTCCACGTCGATGGCGACCAGGGCGCCGGCGGCGCGGGCCAGACGGCTCACAGCCTCGAACTCCGCCAGGTCGTAGGGCATGGCATAGACCACGCGTGACTGTTCCAGGGCCTGGGCCAAGGTGGCCTTATCCAGCGGCCAGCCGGGCAGCGGCGCGTAGACCAGAGCCTTTTCACCGTCCCCCTGCACCAGGATCAGGGCCGTGGCGCAGGGCCCCGCCACCGGCCGCACCCACTGCACGGCGACACCGAAGCACTGGAACTCCGTCACCAGGAAATCGCCGTCGCCGTCATCGCGACCGACCCGGCCGTAGGCCGCCGCGGGCAGGCCCAGGCGGGCGGCGGCGCAGGCCACGTTGGCCGCCGTACCGCCAGCATGGCGGCCCAGGTGCCGGCCCAGCACCTTGTCATCCGCCGCCGGCACACGGTCGACGGCGAAGACCAGGTCGATGTTGGGGTCGCCATAGGCCAGCAGGCCGAAGCGGCGGGGACCGGGCGGGATCATCGGACGGCTCCCGTGCTAGGGATCGTCCGGAAGCCGCCGGCACTGGCGGCCACGTCACCGGCGGCCAGGGCCAGGGCCTGACCCTGCATCAGCAGCGGCAGCGGCGTCATGGGTTCATCCAGGTCGGGGATGGGGAAGTCCGGCCCGCCCAGCACCGCCACCGCCGCACCACGTGCACGCGCTGCGGTGGCGGTGTCGGCCAGGCGGTCCGCCGCGCGGGCCTTGGGTGGCGCCAGGACCAGCACCAGGTCGGCGGACGTCAGGGCCTGCAGGCGCAAGGCGTGGTGGAACTCCTCGACCGCGTGGGGCAGGGGGGCCAGTCCCGCCGCCGCTGTCAGCAGGTCGGCGATGCCGCGTGCGGTGCCGGTGTTGGGGCCGGCGCCGACGATGTGCAGATGGCGCCGGGCGGCCAGCGTGGCGCCCAGGGTGTGGACCCCGGTGTCGGAGCGCAGGACGCCCTTCAGGATGGTCGGTAGGGCTGCGACGTCACCGTGGACGCCCGCCGCCACGGGGTGCTGCCGCGCGCCGCCCCACTTCAGCGCCAGCAGGATGAGGATGGCCAGGGTGGCGGCGGTCGATTGCGTGGGCATGCCGTTCTTGCTGGCGCCGGGGCACAGGCCCCAAACGGGTGGCGCCAGGAAGGGCGTCCCCTTCCGATCGCAGATGCCGATGACCAGGGCGCCGCTGTCTTGGGCGCGAACCAGAGCGTCGTGGGCCGGTGACGGGCGCCCGCTGGAACTGACCACCGCCACGGCGGTGCGGGGCCCTAGATCGGGGTGGCCGTACCGCGCCAGTTCAAAGGCCTGGATCGCCTGGCAGGGAATGCCGGTATAGGTGGCGAAGGCTGACGTGGCCATCAGTCCAACGGACAGGCTGTCGCCTGACCCGGCCACCAGCAGGCGGTTGCTCCGCCGGGCGGTCAGCGCGGCCGCCAGGTCCCGCACCGGCTCCGCCAGGTGGGCCAGCGCCCGCGCCACGGCGGAGGGAGTGTCCGCCCGCTCCCGCGCCGTGGCGGGCAGGGGCATCAGGGTGTCGGCCTCCGTCATGCCGCCAACCGCCGCCGGGCGATGGCGGTCAGGTCGGCCGCCAGGGCGCCCAGGCCGTACTCCACCTCATTCACCGTGCGGAACTGAGCGGCGAGGTCGGCCGGCAGGGCGGAGGCGCCGCGCAAGGCGCCGGACAGCGCTCCGGCCATGGTGGCGATGGAATCGGTGTCGTTGCCGATGGTGGCCGACAGGGCGATGGTGCGCAGCGGATCGCCCTTCGCGTAGGCCAGAATGGCGATGGCCGCCGGCACGGATTCCGCCGCCAGGACCGAGGCGCCGACCTGCGCGTCCAGGGCGTCGAGGAAGACCAGGTCATCCGTCGCCCGCGCGGCGATCTCCAACGCCAGGTCCAGACGCGCCTGGAAGCGGGGGCCTGGCCCCACGCGGGCATGCCGGGCGGCCAGGGTCGCACCCTGGCGCCCCCCCTCGACGCACGCGGCGACGACATCGGCGATGTCGTCCGTCACCAGCGCCTGGGCCGCACCAGCGGCGATGGCGCAGGCGGCCGCGATGGCGACGTCGGTATCGTGCGAGGGCAGGCAAGTCACCAGCGCTTGGGCGCAGGCGGCGTCCAGGTCGCCGGGATGGACCAGGCCGGCGGGGGCGGCCCGCATGGCCGCGCCGTTGGTGGTGCCGATCGTCGTCATCTTGCGCCGCGACTGGCCGATCACCCCCACCAGGGCCGGGTCGGTGCCGGCGCGCAGGGCCGCCACGATGCCCACCGTGCTGGGCCCCATGAAACCCGCTTTGGGCGAGGTATCGGCCCAGTCCAGCAGGCAGGCGACCCAGCCGGCCGCGTCCAGGACGCCCCCGCCGCGCACCAGGGCGCGGGCCAGATAGTACATCTGGCTGGCATCGTCCGTTACCTCAGCCCTCTTGCCGGCGTTGGCGCCGGCGAAGGTGTCGGCCGTCGGCGTCACGAAGCCGGAAACGAGACCGCCATGGGTGCCCAGTATCTCGGCCATGGACCATTGCTCGGTGGGCGCGCCCAGCGCGTCGCCCATACCGGCCAACAACAGCGAGCCGGCGATCCGGTCGTGCAGGGAGGGTGTGCTCATGGATGTCATGTCCCGTGATGTCATGTCCGTTAGGGGGAAAGAAGGGCCGCCCGGCCGGCTGCGGCGCGGCGCCTGGTGGCCAGGCGCTGGTGCTGCTTGACCAGGACCAGGGCGGCGATGGTGACGAGGGGCGGGATCATGAAGACCACCTCTGCCGGCACGGCCAGCTGGCCCAGGCGGGCAGCCGTGACGCTGGCGGCACCGAACACCAGAGCCGCCACCACCGTGCCCAGGGGCCGGCGGCCGCCCAGGAACACGGCGGCCAGGGCCAGGTATCCCCGCCCGGCCGCCATGTCCGCCTGGAACAGCGTCAGGTAGCCCATGCCGAGGAACACCCCGCCGCCACTGGCCAGCAGCCCGCTCAGCAGCAGGCCGGCATAGCGCAGCCGCCTCACCGGCAGCCCGGCGGCCAGCGCCGCCTCCGCGTTTTCTCCCGTCGCCCGCAGGCGCAGGCCGAAGACGGTGTGGCGCAGCGCCCACGCGATCAGGCCGGTGGCCGCCATGGCGACGTAGACCAACACGTTGTGGCCCGTGTCCTCGTCGCCGTTCAAAAGGACGCCCAGCACCGGAACAGCACCTATTCCAGGCCAGCGTAGGCTGGGCAAGGCGAAGCTGGCCAGACTGGCGGTGGAGCCCTTGTCGCCCGTCAGGTGGGCCATCAACAGGACCGTCAAGCCCTGGGCCAGGATGTTTAATCCGATGCCGGCGACGATAAGGTCGGCCCCCAGCTCCAGATGGAACACGGCCAGCAGGCCCGCCAGGGCCGTGCCCGCGAGCAGGCCGGCGGCGCAGCCCAGCCATGGGTGCAGCCACAGAGGGGCGTCCGGGAACCATAGGGTGGAATAGGCGGAGGTGATGACGCCGGCGAAGGCGGCCACCAGCATCACGCCCTCCAGCGCCACGTTGATGCAGCCGGCCAGTTCGGAGATCAGTCCGCCCAGGCTGGCGAAGAGGATGGGGGTGGCGGCGCGCAGCGTGGCGGCCGCCACCACGGCGGCCGCGGTGCCGGTCGCGACCAGGTCCAGATTCATGCCGTCCTCCCGATGCGCATCCAAACCCGGCGCAGCGATCCCAAGGCCAGCGGCGCCAGGCGGTCTGACACCACGAACAGGATGATCAGCGCCTGGATGACCAGCACCACCTCCCGCGGGACGTCGGTAGCCCGCTCCATCGCCTGGGCACCCACGCGCAGGTAGGCATAACCCAAGGCCGCCAGGGGCAGGGCGGCCACCCGCCCGCGCGCCAGCAGCGCCACCACGATGCCCTCCAGCCCCATGCCGGGGGTGAGGTCGACGGGCAGGCGCTTCAGCAGGGCGTTCGACACATGGAATCCCGCCAGTCCGGCGAATGCGCCGCCCAGCGCGAACGCCAAAACCGTGGCCCGGGCCACCGGCACCCCGGCCCGGGCCGCGAACCAGGGGTTGGCGCCGGCGAGGTCGATCTCGTACCCCAGGGTGGTTCGGCGCAGCAGGAACACGACCGCCGCCACGGCCGCCGGCGCCACCAGCACCATGGCCGTCACGTTGGTGCGCGCGATCAGCGGCCCCAGGGTGGCGGCGCCGGGCAGCGGGGGCGTGGTGATGAAGCCGGCGGTGGGATCGTTCAGCACCCGCCCCACGATCAGGCGGTAAACCTGCACCGCCACCACGTTCAGCATCAGGGTGGTCACGATCTCGTTGGCCTCGAACCGGGTTTTCAACAGCCCCGCCGCCAAGCCCCAGGCGGCGCCGGCCATCGCCGCAGCCAGGAAGGCAAGCGGCAGGGCGATGGCTGCGGGCACGTCCCCCAGGCCCAGGCTGAGGGCCGCCGCCGCCAACGCGCCCATGAACAACTGGCCATCCGCCCCCAATGAGAATTGCCGGGCGCGGAAGGGAATGGCGATCGCCAACCCCACCAGGGTCAGGGTGGTGGCGTCCTGCAGCCAGGCACCGAACCGTACCAGCCGATGCATGACCAGGCGACCGTCGGCGGCCCGCTCCATCGATGGCAGGGGCCCGGTCACCAGGGCGCGGAAGGCGGCCCAGGGCTGGTCGGTGACGCAGGCCATGACGAGGAAGCCCAGGGCAAGGGCGGCGCCTACCGCCAGGGCGATGCGCGCGCCTTCAGTCATGGTCGCCCCCTTTTGGTTCGGGTCCCAGCCCCGTCATATGCAAGCCCAGGGTCCGGGCGTCGACCGCCCCGGCTTCGAACCGGGCGACAATCCGTCCCCGGTACAGCACGGCGATGCGGTCCGACAGGACCAGCAGTTCATCGAGGTCGGCCGAAATCAGCAGGATGGCGGCGCCCTGGTCGCGCAGGGCCACCAGGCGGGTGTGCAGGGCGGCGGCGGCCGCGATGTCCACGCCCCGGGTCGGCTGGCTGGCGACCAGGAAGGCGGGGGCGTCAGCGATCTCCCGCGCCAGAATCAGCTTCTGCATGTTGCCGCCGGACAGCGCGCCGATGGGTTGGTGCGGCCCGGTCGCGCGGACGTCAAATCCGGCGATCACCGCTTCCGCCCAGCGCCGCGCGGTTCCGCGGTCGATAAGGCCCCGGCGCGACAGGGGGGGCTGGGCGTAGCGGGTGGCCAGCAGGTTGTCGACGATGCTGAGCGTCGGGGCGGCGCCGTCGTGCAGCCGGTCCTCCGTTACCACCGCGACGCCCAGGCTGCGGGCGGCGCGGGGGGATAGGCCGGTGAAAACCCGGCCGTCCAGCCGGGCGTCACCGGTGGTGGGAACGGCGGCGCCCGACAGCAGGCGCGCCAGCACGTCCTGGCCGTTGCCCTCCACCCCGGCGATGCCCAGGATCTCCCCGGGCGCTACCTCGAAGCCGACGTCGCGCAGCCGGATGGCCCCGTCACCGTCGACATAACCCAGGTCGCGGGCGATGACGCGCGGCGCCAGGCGGGCGCCGGCTGGCCGACGGGGCGGTGGCGGCGGCAGGTCCCGGCCCACCATCAGGCGAGCCAGCGTACCCTCGTTCACGTCCGCCATACGGGCGTTGCCGGTGACGCGGCCCTGGCACAGGACGGTCACGCCGCCGGCCAGGGCCTTCACCTCATCCAGCTTGTGGGTGATGACCAGGACGGTATGGCCAGCGGCCGCCAGGTGGCGCAGGGTGGCGAACAGGGTCGCCGTCTCCGGCGGGGTCAGCACGGCCGTGGGCTCGTCCAGCAGGATGATGCGGGCGCCCCGGTGCAGCACTTTCAGGATTTCCACCCGCTGGCGCACCCCCACGGGCAGACTGGCCACCGTCGCCGCCGGGTCCACCGCCAGCCCGGATTGCCCCACCAACTCCCGGACGCGGGCCGCCGCCGCCACCCGGTCCAGCCGGCCGCCGGGTTTGCGGGGCTCATGCCCCAGCACCACGTTTTCCGCCACCGTCAACGATGGCACCAGGTTCAGGTGCTGGGCGACCAGGCCGACCCCGGCGGCGATGGCGTCACCAGGGTGGCGGAAGTCCGCCAGCAGGCCATGGATGCGCAGGGCGCCCGCCGTTGGCCGCTCCAGCCCATACAGCATCTTCATCACGGTGGACTTGCCGGCGCCGTTCTCGCCCACCAGCGCATGGATTTCACCCGCCGCCACGGTGAAGCTGACGCCACTGTTGGCCAGGGTTCCGTTGGGGTAGCGCTTCTCCACATCCTCCAAGGCGATGGCGAGTGGGGCGACGGTCATGGCCGCCCCCCTGCGAAAGCGGTGGGCACGGTCAGGGTGCCGTCGATGATGCGCTGGCGCGCGGCGGCCACCGCGGCGCGCACGGCGGGCGGTACGGTCAGGGCCGCGTCCGGATTGTCCGCCAGGCCGATGGCGCCCTCCTTCAGGCCCAGGGACTCCGTCCGGCCCAGTGGCAGCCGGCCTTGTTGCCACAGCCGCAGGGCGCGCAGGATGGCGGTGTCCACATTCTTCATGACGGAGGTCAGGATGCGGGCGGCGCGGCGGGGGCTGGAGACGCGGTAGAGGGCGGCCTGGTCGGAATCCACGCCGATGACGTAGCGCCCGGTTTCCTCCGCCGCCTCGATCACACCCTGGCCGGTGGCCCCCGCGACCTGGAAGATGACGCCGGCGCCCTGGCCGTACTGGGCCTTGGCGATCTCTTTGCCCATCGCGGGGTCGGAGAAGGAATTGGCGAACTGGCGCAGGACGGTGATGCCGGGCGCGGCATCCTGCGCCCCGGCGACATAGCCGGCGGCGAAATCGTTGATGACGGGGATGGGCATGGCGCCCACCAGTCCCACCAACCCCGGGGCCGCGCCCGGTATCGCCCCCGTCCGCATCAGGCCGGCCGCCAGCACGCCGGCCAGATAGCCGCCCTCGTTCTGGCGGAAGCGCATGGAATAGACGTTGTGGCAAGCGCAGTGGGCGTAATCGACCACGCCGTCGAACAGGATGAAGGTGACGTCCGGATAGTCGGGTGCCACCTTTTGCACCAGTGGCCCCATGGTGTAGGTGCCGGTGACGATGATGGGGAAGTCGCCGCTGTCGGCCAGGTCCACCAGCCCGCTTTCCCACCGTGTGGGATCATAGCCGCCCTCGATGGTGCGGGTGGCTAGGTGCAGGTCGGCCTTGGCTTGGCGCAGGCCCCGGGCCGCGGAATCGAAGAAGGACTTGTCACCCAACGCCCCATTGACGAAGAAGGCCACGCGCTGTGGCCGGCCGTCGGCCGCACGCGCCCCGGCGCCGGCTGGCGTCAGCACCGCCATCACCATAACCATCAGCACCAGGGCGAGCGGCTGTCCCCTCATGGCAGCCGGGCCAGGCGCTCGGCCATCAGGGACAGCAGACCGTCCGCATCCAAGCCGGTGTGCAGCACGGCGTTGATCTCTCCACCCGCATGGAAATGGCTGCGCCCCTCGTCGGAACCCGGTCGCCAATCCACCTCCAGCAGGCCCGTCCCGCCGCTGAACAGCCGGGGCCGCAGCAGCGCCGCCACCGGGCAGGCGTCGTGCAGCAAGGGATCTTGCTCGCCATAAACGGCCAGCATGGCGGCCAGGGCCTGGGCGGATCGCGTCGATTGGGCCGCCAGCGCCGCCAGCCAGGCGGGGGTCATGGCCGCCTGGCTGGTCACGTCCAGCGGAAAGACCTCCAGTCTGGCGCCCGCGGTCATGACCACGTGGGCCGCCGCAGGGTCGGCCCAGAAATTGAATTCCGCCGTTGGGGTGACGTTGCCGGGGCAGTGCGCCGCCCCGCCCATGACGTGGATGGCGCGGGCCCGGGCCAGCAGGCCGGGGTGCCGGATCTCCGCCAGGGCCAGGTTGGTTAGCGGCCCCATGGCCACGACCGTCAGGTCCGCCCCCCGCGGCGACAGCAGCAGGTGGGCCAGAACGTCGGCGGCGTGGTCCGCCGCGATCGGGCGCGCATGTCGGCCGACGACCACGCCACCCAGCCCATCCTCGCCATGCACCAGATTGGTCCGGGGTTCGGGGTACAGCAGCGGGCGGGCACCCCCGGCGTGAACGGGAATATCCGGCCGGCCGAACAGGTCCAGCAGGCGCCGGGCGTTGGCGGCTGTGATGTCCACTGGCCGGTTGCCGGCCACGCAGGTCACGGCGCGCACGTCCAGTTCGGGGGATGCCACCGCCAGGGCCAGGGCCAGGGCGTCGTCGATACCGGGATCACAGTCGATCAGAACCGCAGTCATGAACGTCTTTCTTGGGAGATAGCAAAAGCGTGTTTCAGGTGTGCAGGCTATCCAGGGCCACCGTGTGCTGGATGCCGATGCCGCCGTCGGCTGTCCGCACCTCCATCACCACCTCGGGCTCCGGCGCCTCCCACAGAATGTGGACCATGCCGAAGTTACGCTGAGTGACGGTGCCGATGGGCAGGCGGTTCAGGTTGGGTCCGGGCAGGGGCCAGTAATGGGTCAGGCCGCTGCTGGTGACGTCGTACAGGGGATAGGGCGTGTTCCGCGTCAGGACGCTGATCTCCCCGTAATGGATCTCCCCGCTCAGGAAGATGACGCCGCCGGCGCCGGTGCGGGCGATCACGTCGGCCAGGCGTTGGCGCTCCAGGGGGAAGTTGGTCCACGCCTCATAGCCGCGGTGGCCAGCGGCGAAAGGCACGCTGGACCCGATCAGCCGCACCTGGGCCGGTCGCCGCAGTTGCGCCTGCAGCCAGCGCCATTGGGCGACCCCGAGCATGGTGGCAGCCGGATCCAGGTTGGGCAGATAAGGGCCGAAGCCGCTCTTGGCCGTGCGCTCCGGCTCGGCATGGCGCAGCAGGGGGCTGCGGTTGTAGCGCAAGTCCAGCAGCAGGATCTGGACGCGCCGCTCGGGCGGGCCCAACTCCACGGCACGATAGACCCCGTCGGGGCGGGTACGGCGGGGATCGTTCGTGGGCACCTGGAAGAAATCTAGGAACAGCGCCCGGGCGGCCTCCTTCTCCGGGAAGTCGGCGCCGCCGTCATGGACGCCATAGTCGTGGTCGTCCCAGGTGGCCTCGATCGGCACATGGGCGCGGAAGGTTTGGAATTCGGGGGCGGCGTCCAGCCGCTGGTACATCTCGGCCAGTGCCGGGATGATCCCCACCTTGGCCGCCACGGCGTCGTCGGCATAAACGGTGTCGCCCAGGAACAGGAACAGGTCGGGATCGGTGGCGGCGATGGCGGGCCAGATGTCCTGTGCCATTTCCGGATGGTCGCAGCAACCGAAGGCGATGCGCGTCAGGCGCTGGCCCACCGCGCGCGGCGTCGGTGCCGCCCGCCCCAGGCGGGTCAGCAGCGTGGCGCCGGTGGCGGCCAGCAGGGATCGGCGGTTGAACATCGGGCACCCCGGGAATGGAAAGGCCCCCACCGTTGCCGGCGGGGGCCGGTGAGGCTCAGTACTTGGTGCGCAGGGTCACGACGAAGGTGCGGGGGCTGCCCAGGAAATAGCGACCCGAGGTCAGCGGGTTGCTGGTCGTCAGCTCCATCCCGATGCCAGCCAGGTAATGCTGGTCGAGCAGGTTGTCGACATTGACCGCGATTTCCGTGTCGTGCAGCGGGCCCGTCCAGTCGTCATCCAGGCGGTAGGTGGCCGACAGGCCGACCAGGGTATAGGCCGGCATGTATTCGCGCGGGTAATAGGCCGGGCCGCCGGTCACCACCGTGTTCTGCACCGCGCCGTAGGTGCCGGCCTGACGGCCAACATAACGGGCGTTGACCATCACGCGCAGCGGATCGATGGGCCGCCAGCCGACCTCCCCATACAGGCTATGGCGGGGCTGACCCAGAACGGGATCGCCCTTGCTGATGGCCTCCGCCGGGGTCGCCACCTTGTAGAAGGCGTCGTTGAAGGCGTAGTTGCCGTAAAGATCGAAGGCGCCGAACTGCGCGGTGGCCGTCACCTCCACCCCGCGTGAGGTGATGCCGCCCTGGTTCAGGAAGGTGGTGGTGGCGTCGCGGCTGAAGATGTCGCCGTCCGGATTGCCGTTCTGGATGGAGATGCGGTTATCGTAATCGATCCAATACCCTTGGACGGAGAAGCCGAAATTCCCCAGGGCCCAGCGGGCGCCGACGTCATAGTTGGTGGAGGTTTCGGGCTGGATGCCCTTCTTGCTGTTGATGGCGGCCGTGCCCTCGAACACGCTGTCGGGCAGCGCGCTGAAGTTCTGCGAGCCGCTGGCGAACAGTTCCAGGCTGTCGGTCAGGTGGTACAGCAGGCCCACCTTGGGCAGCACGTCGGAATGGACGCTCAGTTCACGCGTGCCGGCGAATTCGACGGGGGAGCGGTAGGTCTCGTCAAAATCCTGATAGGTCAGGCCGGCCGACAGCTCAACCTTGCTGTCGAGGAAGCGCAGCTTGTACTGGCCATAGTACATGTGTGTGTCGGACGCGTAGTGGCGATCCTGGGTGATCGAGTACAGGCCGCTGTCGCTGTAGTCGTCGCTGAGCTTGGGATCGGTGACCTTGTACCAATTGCGGGTCTTGGCGCGGTCGATGTGTTCGACCCAGAGGCCGGCGCGCAGTTCCTGGTTGTCGCCGATGGTCCCCTTCACCTCGCTCAGGCCGCCCTCGCGATCCATCTCATACCCACCCTTGCGGCGGGAGGCTTCGCGGGCGCCCCACTGGCTTGTCGCGTTCATCTGATACTTGGCGGCGGCCGGGCAGCCTGCGGCCTTCAGGGCCGCGGCACTGGTGCCGCTGGGGTAGGTGACGGCCGCCACCGGGATCAGGGCGCCGCTGGCGGTGTGGGCGTACTGGTTGGCGTAGCACTCCTGCACCGTGCCGGTGGCCTTACCGCCCGGTGCCACCGTGCTGTAAAGCTGGCCGTTGGTCGGTAGCTGGACATAGGGCACATAGAACCAGCCCGCCCCCTCCTCATGGTGATAGTAGGGTTTGACGGAGAAGGAGATGGTGTCCGTCAGGGGCGTGCTGATGTCGATGTGGCTGAAGTATTCGCGGCTGTCGATGCCACGGGTACGCCGGTTGTTCTGGTCGATGCTGGGATCGCCGGTCCAGGCGTCCGTCAGGCCGTCGGTGTTGGGATTTGTCTCGAAGTTGGCCTTGTAGAAGGGCGCGCTGACGGCGCGCAGGGCCACGGCGTCGTAGTCGTTATCCGACAGGTCGTTGTAGCTGAAGCTGGCCTTCACCTTGGCGCCGTTGTCGAACTCCTTCACCATCTTGAAATCGACATGGTCGCGCTTGCTCTCGCCCGACTGGGCGCCCGGCCAGGTGTTCAGCTGCTCACGCGAATAGCTGACATAAGCCGTCAAGCCGTGCGCGATTTCGCCCGTGTCCAGCCGGGCGAAGGCGCGACGGTAGCCGACGTCGCCCCCCGACAGCTCTGCGGCGCCGCCGGCGGTGGCGGCGGGATCGCGGCTCTGGAAATCGATGTAACCGCCCAGGGCCTGGTTCGACGGCGTGCCGATCTCACCCGCCGATTGGGAGACGGAGATGCGCTCCAGGTTGCCGCCATCGACCAGGCGGGACGGCATGGTGCCGCCATTGGACAGGGTGGAGCCGTTGGGGATGCCGTCGACGGAAACGCCGATCTGCTCCTTGTTCAGGCCGCGCATGCTGAGCCGCATGGAAAAGCTGCCGGTCATGGCGTCGCTGGATCCCACCAGCACACCCGGGACCCGGTTGATCATCTTCAGGGGGTCCAGGCCCGGCGGCAGTTCCTTGATGGCCTCGGCGTCCACCACGCTGTTGGCCCGCGTCTCGCCGAGGCCCAGCTTGTGGGCGGTGATGACGATCTCATCCAGGGGGGCGTCCTCAGTCCCTGCCGCATCCGCCGCCTTGGCCATCCCGGGGGACGCCCCGGCCAGTATCCAGAGCGAGGCGCCGGCCAAGGCCGCCCCGGTCAATCCGTGCACCCGCTTCCCTCGCGCCTGCTTCGCCGTCCGGCGCCCCATCATCCGCTTCATGCCCCAATACCCCTTCTTGGTTTCGGCCCCGCTTGATCCCTGCGGCCCCCGCCGCAGTGCCTCGATCCACTGTGGGGCTGCGATGAAACGTTTCATATTTAAAGTGCAGCGCCGCCGCAATGTCAACTTATACGTTTCACCTAAATGTCACGAAGGGGCGTGTCCAGCCGACGCGCCGTCGGGCAGGGAAGGGGTGTCAGGGGGCGGGCGGGGGCGCCACGGTGCCGCGCTCGACATAGGTCACATCGAATACCAGGCGCCGCCGGGATTCCGTTGGCTTGGCGATGCGGCGCAGTAGGGTGTTCACCGCCTCGATCCCCATTTCCTCCACCGGGATGTTGATGGTGGACAGTCCGGGGAAGGCGAGGGCGCCATAAGGAATGTTGTCGAACCCGATGATGGAAATATCCTCCGGCACGCGGAGGCCCCGCTGGCGCAAAGTGTTGATGGCGCCCAGCGCGATCAGGTCGGCGCCCACGCACAGCGCGGTGGCCGACCCATCCGCCACGGCGGCGGCCACCGCCGGCTCCAGATCGAAGGAATAGGCGTTGTGCAGATGCCAGGCCAGGGCGTCGTGCCGGCGCAGCACCTCGGCGCTGCTCTCTGACCGCTGGCGGGAACTGCGCACGTCGGTGGGGCCGGAGATGACCCCGATGCGCCGATGTCCCGCCCGGATCAGCCGTTCCGCCGCCATGCGCCCCCCGGAATCGACATCGATCTGGATCAGGTCGTGGCGGGGGTTGTCGCGGTCCAGCACCAGCACGGGCAGGCCGCCCGTCAGCTCGGCCAGCGTGTCCTCGTCATTGATAGGGAACCAGATCAGGCCGTCCACCCCGCGCTGGATCAGGGCCTGGGCGGCGGCGCGCTCGGCCTCGGGCGACCCTTGCGTGTCGGTGACGAAGACGCTGTAGGCGCTTTCCCGCGCCGCATGGACGACGTTCTGCGCCAGGGCCGGAAAGAAGGGGTTGGTCAGGTCGGGCAGGATCAGGCCGATGGCGCTGGTCTTGCCCGTGCGCATGGCCTTGGCGCTGAGGTTGGGGCGATAGCCCAGGCGCGCGGCGACCTCCAGCACATGCCGGCGCGTGTCTCCGCCCACGGAGCCGACGTCGTTCAGCGCGTACGAAGCCGTGGCCACCGAAACGCCCGCCGCCAGCGCCACATCCTTCAGGGTGGGCCGCTTGCCGCTGTTTTCATCCTTGGTCATCAGAGTCTCTAGGTCAACAGGGCTGGTTAATCGTTTGTGGCGGTATTTCAGCCCAATCCCGCTGGGAATGGGAAGGGCCATGGTTGGGCCCCAGTTGATGAGGGTTGGGAGCGCCCGTCAAGCACGAGGAGGTTATGAATCGTTTAAAATGCCGAGATCAAAACTTGACGGGCGAAAAAAGCCAGGCAAGCATGGGGAGTATAGGAAATCAGTTCGGCGGCGCGCAGCCGCCGAGCGTGCCTTCCTACGCCTTAAAAATGAAACGTTTAATTAAAACAAGCTACAGCGGCCTGGTGGGCGCGCGGCGGCAACGGACAGGGTATGAACAATGGGAGTGAGAATGATGGGACTCATGAGGGTGACGACGGCGGTGGCGCTGGTGGCGCTGGCGACGGGGGAATTGGCGGCGGTCGCGCGGGCGGCGGAAACGGCGGACGGCCCGCCCGCCTTGGAGGAGATCGTGGTCACGGCGCAGAAACGAACGGAGGACCTGCAGCAGGTGCCGCTGTCCGTCAGCGTCGTGAACGGCGGCGACATGCGCGGCTTGGCGGTTTCGGGTGATGATATCCGCGTGTTGTCCGGGCGCGTGGCCAATCTGAACGCCGAGTCCACCTTCGGCCGTGTCTATCCCCGCTTCTACATCCGGGGCCTGGGGAACGAGGACTTCACCCTGAACGCGTCGCAGCCGGTGGCGCTCTACTATGACGACGTCGTGTTGGAGAACCCGGTGCTGAAGGGCATGCCCGCTTTCGACCTGGAGCGGGTCGAGGTGCTGCGCGGCCCGCAGGGCACGCTGTGGGGCAAGAACACCACGGCGGGCGCCGTTCATCTGGTGTCGCGCAAGCCCACGGACGCCACCGAGGGGTATGCCGACGTCACCTATGGCAACTTCAGCAGCTACACGGCGGAATCGGCGGTGGGTGGCAGCCTGGGCGACGGCCTCTCAGCCCGGGCGTCCGTGCTGTATCAGCACCGCGACCCCTGGGTGCGCAATGTGGTCACGGGGAACAAGCTGGATGGATATGACGACCTGGCGGCCCGGGTGCAGATACAGTGGAAGCCCGGCGAGCGGTTCACCGCCCTGGTTCAGGCTTTCGGCCGCTCTCTGGATGGAACCTCCACGCTGTTCCACGGTGCTGGTACCGATGCGACCGTCGGCGTCCTGCCCTTCGACAAGTATGACATCGCGGAGGAGAGCGATAACAACAACCGGCAGAAGGTGACCACGCGCGGTGTCACCCTGAACGCGGCCTATGAATTCGATGACGTTACCCTGACCTCGATCACCGCCTGGCTGACAGGCAGCATGTTCAGCGTCGGCGATGTCGACGGCTCCCCCCGGCCGGCGCTGGTCAACGCATCCGATGTCGACGGGCTGACGCAGGTGACGCAGGAGCTGCGTCTCGCCTCCAACCCCGGCGGGCCCTTCGGCTGGCAGGGCGGCCTGTACTATTTCTCTGAGGATTTGAACTACTGGAACACCACCGCCAACAACAGCTTCCAGACGGCGGATGGCATGCCCGGCTTTGGTGCCTATCAGCGGGCGAGGCAGCACAGCCACAGCGGCGCGGCCTTTGGCCAGGCCAACTATTCCCCGACCGAGCGCCTGACCCTCACGGCCGGCCTGCGCTACACCGTCGACGCGGTGGACTTCTGGCAGGACTCCTCTTCCTTCACGCCCAAGCCCACGGATCTGGCCGCCTTTCCCAATTTCGCCACCGACCCCTTCTACCGGGTGGCGGGCCGTGGTCCCGGCCCTTGGTTCCTGCCGCGGTTCTCCAGCACCGACGGCCGCTGGGGCAAGGTCACCTACGACGGCAGCGTGGCCTATCGCCTGGACGACCAGACTAACCTTTTTGCCCGCATAGCGGAGGGCTATCACGCCGGCGTGATCACCGGGCAGGCGATGTTCGATCCCTTGCAGAAGGCCAACCCTGAAACGGTGACGTCGTATGAGGCGGGGGTGAAGGCCGACTTCCTCGGCCGGCGGTTGCGTACCGACCTGTCGGTCTTCCACTACGTCTACCGCAACCAGCAGCTGGTCGCGTACAGCACCCTGGCGGCGGGGCAGGAGATCATCCGCCTGATCAACGCCAAGGGCGGCATCGGCACCGGCTTCGAGTTGGAAACCAAGCTGCAGGTGACCGACGGCCTGCTGCTGGGTGCCAACCTGGGCTTCGTGAAGACGGAAATCCAGGGCCCGACGGAGGTGGACGACCCTCGCAATCCCGGCCACCCCCTGGATATCGCTGGCCAGCCTTTCCCCTTCGCTCCGCGATGGACCGGCTCGCTGACGGCCGACTACACCTATCCACTGGGGGGCGGGCGGGAACTGTTCCTGGGCACCGACTGGACTTGCCGCGGCGACGAGAATTTCCAACTGACCAGCTTCGTCCAGCCGCAATTCCGGGGGCAGGGGTACTGGGAGGGCGGGGCCCGGGCGGGCTATCGCTTCGGCCGCACTCAGGTCGCGGCCTGGGTACGCAACATCACGGACGCCTCCGTCCTGACCAGCGCCGTGAACGTCAACGGCTATGCCGGCGTGTTCACCAACCCGCGCACCTATGGTGTCGAACTTTCCACCCATTTCTGAGGACCAGCGATCCCCGGGGGCAGCCCCGGGGATCAGGAGCGACAATGACCAATACTCTTGCCCCACCCTCGGCCGATTTCATCCGGTCCTTGCCCAAGGCCGAGCTGCACCTGCACATCGAAGGCAGCCTGGAACCGGAGCAGATGTTCGAGTTCGCCCGCCGCAACCGCGTGGCGCTGCCCTTCCGGACGGTGGAGGAGGTGCGGGCCGCCTACGCCTTCACCAACCTGCAGGATTTCCTGGACATCTATTACCAGGGCGCCCAGGTCCTGTGCACAGAGGATGATTTCCGTGACCTGGCGCTGGCCTATTTCCGACGGCTGGCGGCCGATGGTGGGGTGCATGCCGAGATCTTCTTTGACCCCCAAACCCATACTGACCGGGGCATCCCCTTCCAGGTCGTGGCCGACGGCCTGCTGGCCGGCATGGCGGCGGCGTCGGACGAACTGGGCATCACCTCCCACCTCATTCTATGCTTTCTCCGCCACCTGGATGAGGATGCCGCCTTCGCCACGCTGAGGGCGGCGGAGCCTTATCTGGACCGCATCACAGGCGTGGGGCTGGATTCGTCGGAGGTGGGCAACCCCCCGTCCAAGTTCGCGCGCGTGTTCCAGGCGTCACGGGAGCGGGGGTTGAAGCTGGTGGCCCACGCGGGCGAGGAGGGGCCGCCCGACTATGTCTGGCAGGCGCTGGATATCCTGGGCGTTGACCGGCTGGACCATGGCAACCGCGCGCTGGAGGATGTGGACCTGATCCGCCGCCTGGCGGACCAGGGTACGACGCTGACGGTCTGCCCGCTGTCCAACCTCAAGCTTTGCGTCGTGCCCAGCCTGGAGGTGCACCCCTTGCGCCGCATGCTGGATCTGGGCCTGAGGGCCACGGTCAATGCCGACGATCCCGCCTATTTCGGCGGCTATCTGCTGGACAATTACGTGCGGGTGGCGGCAGCCCTGGGACTGGAGCGGGGACATCTGGCACGGTTGGCCCGCAACAGCATCGCCGGGTCCTTCCTGGACGCCGCGGCCCAGGCGCCCCACCTGGCAAGGTTGCGACAGATTGAACCATATCGGGATTGACGGAGGCAGCTGGGTTTTGAATCTGGCGGCTCATCGTCTCCATCAAACCCCACCAGAGGGGACATGGCCACACCGGCCCCCGCGGGGGCCGGTGTGGCCGGTACTGTCAGGTCATTACTCTCTCAGCACACCCCGATACCACTCGACGGTATACCGCAGCCCGATTTCGAGAGGGACTTTCGGACGCCAGCCGGTCGCCGCGCTCAATGCGGTGATGTCGGCTTCCAGATGCATCACCTGATCCGGCCGATAGGGCAGTTCGCCAAAGCCCACAGGCAGGGTGGGGTCGACCAAATCGCGCACCGCGCTGATGATGTCCCGCAAGGGAACGGCCTTGCCTGAGCCGATGTTGAACACGCCGGTCGCGTCGCTGTCACACAGGGCGATCACTCCCGCCGCCACGTCATCGACATGGATGTAGTCCCACATCTGCTCAGCCGCGGTCAGCTTGGGGCGACGGCCGGACAGAAGCTCCGATGTGATATAGGGGATCAACCAGCTGGGGTCGTCCCCAGGCCCATACGATGAGAACAGGCGCAACCATGCGAAGGAGACCGCGTCCTTGGCGGCCAGCCGGTCCAGCATGAGGTAGGTGGATAGCTTGGACGCGCCATAGAGCGTCGTCGGCCGGGTGGGAACCGACTCATCGATCCTGGCGGAGCACGGGCCGTATTCCGCCTGTGACCCCAGGCCAACAAAGCGACGGCAGCCCGCCGCAACGGCGGCATCGTGCAGCCGCAGGCTGGCGGTCACATTGTCGCACTGTTCCCGGTTGTCGCGGTCCTTACCCTTGACCCCCCGCCAGGCCAGATGGGCCACGGCATCGGGCCGGAAATCGGCAATCTTCCGCTCCCAGGAACCGGGCTGCGTCAGGTCCCCTTCGATGATCAGGGGCGGTGCTGGCAGGCTCTTCAATCGCGACCGGTCGCCATTGGCGCGCAGCAGCAGCGCGACCGTGCGCCCCGTCGCGGCCAGCTGATGCGCCACGGCGGCGCCGACGAAACCTGACCCGCCCGTCAGCAGGATGCGCCGCTGTCCCGTGCCGTTGATCAATGTCACCATACCCTCCACGGCGCTTTGCCGTCGTTCCACAGCCCCTCAAGATACTGTTTGTCGTGCAGGGTATCCATCGGCTGCCGGCAACCCTCGTGCCGGAATGCGCGCAGCTGGTCGTCCTTGACCAGACGCCCTCAATGCGATCCATGACCCTGCGCGACTGCACAAAGAAATCACCATTGATCCAGCCCGCTTCGGTGTGCGGCTTTTCCTCGAAGGCCGTGACGGTGTCGCCGTCAAGCGTCATGATGCCGGGCCGCTTGGGTGGCCGCACCGCCGTGACCGTCGCATCCCGGCCATGATCCTTATGGAAAGCCAACAGCGCCGAGACATCCACGTCACCCACGCTGCCGCCGTAGGTGAGACAGAAGGTATCGTCGTCACCCAGGCATTTGTTGATCCGGCCATGCGCCCGCCTGTCATGGAGCTGTCGCCGGTATCGACCAGCGTGATGGACCACGGCTCCGCCGTATTCCGATACGTGATCAATTGGTTCTTGGCGGCATTGATGGTGGTGCCAGAATTATAAAGATAATAATTTTAGAAATATTCATTTACCGCATACCCTTTGCAGCCAAAACAAATAACAAAATCGTTATGGTGATCCGGTATTTGGTCCAGCCGGGCTTCAGTGAAGAGGGCTGGCTCAGTTGGTGGCGCCAGGGAATAGCCGGCCACGTCCGCGCCCATCTGATGCAACCAGAAAGACAACCAAGACCCCTTGAAACCAGTGTGGCCGGTAACCAGGACCTTCTTGCCCCTCCAGAAATCCGGACTGATCATTGCCTACTTCCCCGGCCGCGCCGCCCCCCCCCCCCCGTGACGATTAAGCTCGACTGCCCGCCTAAACGCCCCAGACTGTGGCTCGTCGCGGGCCGGATGGCCGGCGGTCATTATTCCCTGTTAGGTCGGAGCCGCCGCCACCCAAGACAGGACGGCGGTCGTGATGCCAGCCGCATCAATGCCGTTCGCCTGCCAAAGGAACCGTTGGTCCCCGATGATTTTGATCTTGGCGCTATCAAGACCCAGGCGCTTCACCGGCGGCAAGCCCGGATGTTCGCTTACGATTTCGGCGACGGCGCTGCCCAAACCGCCGATGCGGCTGTGTTCCTCCACAACCACCAGGCGATCGCATGCACGGGCGAGGCTCAGCAGCGGCTCCGCCGGCAATGGGCTGACCGCCGGAACGGACACAACCCGCACGCCAATGCCATGGGTCGCCAGCGTCGCCGCAGCCTTGAGACATTCGCCGAGGATGGGGCCATTGGCCAGCACGGCGACGCGCCCCGTGCCCCCAAACTCAAACCAGCCGGGGCCGCTGACATCGGGCTGGGGTGCGCCATGGATGGTCGGTTCCCCCCCCCGACCCAGGCGCAGATAGGACGGCCCTTGCCGTTGGTATAGGCGGGTGGTGGCCCAGGCCGCCTCATGAGAATCGCAAGGCACCATCACGGCCATGTTGGGGAGAACGCGGGTGAAGGCCACGTCCTCCGACCCATGATGGGTATAGCCCTGCGTCCCATAGGGAACACCGCCGCCGACCGCCACCACCGTGACATCCAGGTTATGGTAGCAGACATCCACACGGATCTGTTCCAGGGGGCGGGTCACGGCGAAATTGACGATGGAATAGGTGAAAACCTTCTTGCCCGTCAGCGCCAGGCCCGCAGCGACGCCGATCATGTTCTGTTCGGCCACGCCGACATTGATATAGCGGTCGGGGAAACGGTCCCTGAAAGGCTCAAGCACGGAAAAGCCCAGATCCCCCGTCAGCAGATGGATCCGTTCATCCTGCTCCGCCAACTCGACCAACCGGGAGAGGAAAGCGGTCCTCATGAGCTGACCTCCTGGATGGCCTGCCGCAACTCATCCGCCGTGGGCGAGCGATAGTGCCAAAGCAGTTGGTCCTCCATATAGCTGACCCCCTTGCCTTTCACCGTGTGGGCGATGAGGACCGAGGGCTTGCCAACGCTTCCCGCCTCCCCCAGGGCGGTGCAAACCGCCGCGTGGTCGTGACCATCGACCTCGATCACATGCCAACCGAACGCCGCCCATTTGGCCCCGAAGGGTTCCAGATCCATGATGTCCGCGACGCGCCCGAAACTTTGAATCTTGTTGTAATCCACTATCGCGACCAAGTTGTCGACCCGGCGGGCACCGGCCAACAAGGCCGCTTCCCAGATGCTGCCCTCATCGCATTCCCCGTCGGACAGCATCACGTAAACCTTGGGATGGTCGCCGTCGGTCCCGCGTAGCCCGATCGCCATTCCCAGGCCAATGGACAAACCATGCCCCAGAGAACCAGTGGACACCTCCACACCCGGCACTCCCGTCGCGGTCGCGTGCCCCCCCAAGGGTTGCGCGTTTCCGCAATAGTCCTGCAGCCAGGCGCGAGGAAAGAAACCTTTCAACGCCAAGATGGCATAAAGAATGGCCGCCGCGTGCCCCTTGCTTAGGATGAAGCGATCCCGACCCGGCCAATCCGGTTCTTCCGGGCGAATTCGCAACACGTGGCCGTAGAGGCACGCAAGGATGTCCGCGGCGGAAAAGCAACTCCCGATATGGGACGCCCGCGTTCGGTGCACCATATGCAACGCTTCGAGCTTGGCCTCTCTGGCTAGCCCGGCAATAGCCGCCGACGGAAAATTTTCAACCGACATCCAGGAACCCCGTTCAGAATAAATATATTATGACCTGCCGTAGCGACGTTGCAGTGGAGAATAAACAATCGGAACACACTGCGGTGGTTGATCACAAACTGATAATATCCGTCAAGCGTTGGTTGATACTGGTTCTGTGGAAATGGTGATCGCCCGTCAGAATGGATAAGTAACACTTCAGAAGGACGATCAAGACCAATATAGAAAGTTCGACATCAATCCCCCAGGGAGATCGTCCGAGCGTGGACCGGCTGCAATGACGCTGATTGTCCATGAAGGTCAGCCAATAAAGGAAATCGTAGCCCTCAATTCCCCAAAGTGCGTCTTCCCAATCGATGGCTATGGGTGCGCCGTTCCAGGAAAGGATGTTTTTGGGGCCTAAATCCCCATGACAAACGATTCTTGGGAAATCACTCAGACGGTCCTCCAGGAGAGTGAGCCGCTTGAATACAGCCGCCGCCACGTCCTTTTGGACCAGCGTCATGTCATTCAGCCGTTGAAGTCCCGCCCATGCCTCCCTGAGCAAGAGGGCCAAATCATCATTCGGGGCCGCGGTCACGCTCCACTGGACCCGCCCAAACATCTCCACCATGCTGTGAATGGTATCGGGGGCCGGGGTGATGGCAAGGGGCTGCAACGCCGGCATGACCAGCCAGCCACGTTTGCCAAAGTGCTCGTCAACCGCCTCCCGGTAGTCAACCGCAAAGGAGCCGCCATAGGCGGCCTGCAGAAAAGCGGCTTCCCGACAGAGTGTCTGACGTCCGTCCGAGGTCAGATGGGTCTTGAGAAAAACGTCATTGCCGTCGAGTTCGGCCAGGAAGCCGATGCCAAGGGTGCCCCCGTTGACAGGGCGGCGCCCCCCCAACCGGTCGCCAAACAGCCTCTCGACGGAGGGCCAGTCCAAGACCGGCGGACCAGCCAAAGGCCGGTCCGTCGAAAAATGGCGGAGCTTAGTCAGCACCGTAATACTCGGCCAGATACGGAATCTTATGATAGCCGAAGTGACGGGCCAGGGCGCGCGTGCCGTCCGCGATCTGCCTTTTATCCTGCGCCGACAGGTCTGAGATGATCTCCTCGTTGTACTCAGCCGTGCTTTTCAACACCGTACCCCAGGGCGCGATATTGTCCTTGATCTCCTCGCCATTCCAACTCGGGTAAAGCATGCTGGGCTCGAAATCGACGCCGATGAACGTGGAGGCATCATTCATGAAGGCCTTCTTGTCGCCAACCAGATCCTCGTAGCGGAAAATCCTGACATTATCCGGATACATCTTGGCGAACATTTCCACCGTGGAATGATAGATGTTCCAGGTAATCAGGTACCGGGTCAGCGTTTGGGGGAAAGGCCGCCGCTTCGTGTCACGGTAAGCTGAAAAAGGATTGCGGACGATGTGCACGATACGGGCTTGCGGGAAATCCCGCACGATCCGGTCGGCGTCGATGCCGACGGTCGGCGAATAGCCAACATACGTCATGCCCTCGCGTTGCGGCGTGTAATAGTTCTTCCAGGACGAAAACGTGGACCGGAAAAACGCCTCGATGACGTTGCGACGGAAATGCGGCGCTTGACCGATGATTTTGACGAAATCGGCAATACGCTCCTTCTCATCCAGTTCAAGATTGGCGTCCTTGAACTTTGATCCGTTGCGCTTGCGCAGGAAGGTCTTCATTTCCTCATCGATGATCTGCTCATAAAGCTCGGCAGGCGTCAGGCCTTCGGCGAACTCGGGATAGCGGTACTGAACCCGCTCCACTGAAGACAGGAAATCGTTGAAGTTCCGGTTCCCGAGTTGGGATTCAAACGGGTACACCAACAGCTTGGAATGGCCGTCGAGATGACGGTGCATAACATTGCCACCGTGCTCAAAGCCTGCCGAAATCATTACAAAATTGAACTCGCTCATGAAGCTGGCTCCGTCAAGAAGGGCTCAACTCGGACTGCCCGACGGGCCCCTTGTTTTCAATGGTCACATAAAGCCCGCGGTGAAAAGCATCAAGAGCGATGATGGGTATCGTCAGGATTGCGCTTCGCTCCTCCCGCCGGTTTGCCGCCGAGAGGGGGGGGCAAGTTGATCCGCTCGCGCTCGATGTCAATGTCAATATTCCGACTGGAGTAAATAATCCGTCACCATGCGGCCGATTAACTGGAATTCCGCTGTATCTACTGGAATGTTGCCGTCGGGAAATTGCAAAATTTCGCAGTAATATTCACCCTCAGAGCTGTGAAAATGAGAAGTGGAGATCTGGTATGATGCCATCAAAACAAATAACGCATATAAAATATATCCAAAATCGGCATTTTTGGTGCCGACATCTAAGAATCAAATAATATTTTCTTCAATAATATTTACAATTCTAATGTTGAAAATATTCGGCATCAAAATCTCTTTCGCGATCGATTAAATAACCACATTGGGTGGGCAGCGCAAAGATATTTTTTCGCTGAAGTCGACAGATCGGTGTTTTATCGCTTAGTATAAGAAACGCCGTCGGTCTTAAACTCGATCAGCCTGGTTTAAGGGGCCAAACGGACACCAGTGCATATTGATTTCCGGTGCCGGGAAACGGAAGCCGATAGCCGCCAGCACGTTGAACGATTTGGTGTTGAGGGAGGAAACGGCCGTCGTCACCTCCTCCACGCCCTCCTGATGATGATAGTGCAGGATGGCTTTCCACATCCGCTTTGCCAATCCCTGCCCTTGAAACTCCGGGGGTAGCGCGGTCAGGTTCCACTGACGCCGTGTCGGGCCCCGCTCAGCAAGGGTCATGAAGCTGATGGTCTTTCCGTTCAGCCCGCATGCCAGCACGGACTGTCCGGGGGTGCTGAACGCGTTGTCCGCCCAGGCGACGTAGCGGCGTGTGCCTAGCTCCGGCCCCACCTGGGGATCCGCGTGCAGCCTGCCGGTCTGGAACGAGCCGGCCACAATGGCGCTGACGATGGGGCGGTCGGCCTCCGTGGCGGGTGAAATGGTCAGCTCCGGATCGGGCGGGAACCGCGCCAGATCGGTGACGGCCGGTCGGTAGGCCAATTCGATGAAGCGGAACCCCAGCCCCTGGAGCAGGGCGCATTCGGCCAGTTGGTCATGCCGCAGCCGGCAATCGACCAGCAGCACCCTGTTTTCCAGGCACCAGTCGCGGAAGGCGGCGAAGGTTTGCGCCGCCCCATCCGTCCCGGTCATGCTGACCGTGGTGATGGATGCCGTGTTGCCCTGGAAGGTCGCGCGGTCCCAAGGGTTGAGATGATGGGTCAACTCCAAACCGGGCCCCGATGTCCGTTCCATCACAGGCTGTCGCATGTCCGCTCCTGAAGGGAAATCCGGCGGTAAAGAGTGCCGCTTATATTGCCATTGGCGTTCTCGGGTATAGCGGGAATCTCCACCACCGGTTCAAACAAGCCGGAATCGTGAACAGCTTCCGCCAGGATGGCCCACTGGGGAAAGCCGATGGTTCCCACGCTGCTGATCAGGAGCAGGTCCGGGGTGCACGCGGCCAGCATCGCCCGCACCCTGTCCTTGTCATTGTGGGCCCGCGCGACCAGGGCGTTCAGGTTGGCCATCTGGTACGTGGGCGCCCTCAGGCCCGTCAGCGGGAAGAGGGCTTCCAGGAACCAGGGGACGCTCAGGGTCCCCTGGGAGGGAGCCGCCGCGCGGATGGCTTGCGCCATCAGCAGGAAATTGGACGTTGGTACCATCCCGGCGGGCCAGTCCCGCGACGCCACGGCTTCCAGTGTCGGCGTTGATCGCCAGATGGGGTGTCGGGCATCCCATCCCACCGCGGCGATCAGGGCCAGTGCGACCACCAAGCGGGGATGGGGAACCTTCCGCCAGTGGCCCGTTTCCCGGGCCTGCCGCCATGTGACCGCCGCCACGCCGCCCAGGCCGGGAAGGCAGCTCGCGAAATGATAGGGCCAGCCGATTTTCACCATGGGTTCGAGCAATGGGATGAGGGCCACGGCCAGCCAGAAGCACAGACGGGGCAGGGCGCGCGCGCGACCCGGCCCCAAGGCGATGGGAACCGCCGCCGCCAGACTGATGAGGCCCATGAGGATGATGGGAAAAGCGACTTTTGCCGATCGCAGACCACTGTCCCAGAAAAGCGCCCAGTCGAAATAGCCGAGGTCGCCATAGAGGACGCTAATGTCGAGGTACGCCTTCATCAGGCCGGCCAGGCCGCCGCGGATCAGCGCGAGGATGCCCAGCACCAGGGCTGTCGCCACCCCGCCGCCCAGCGTGAAGGCCAGGAAATTCAGCCACCGGCGTGTCCACAGGGCCGCCACGCCACCCAGCAAGGCGTAGGGCGCGAATGGCTCCCGCAAGAGGACGGCGCAGGCGACCAGCGCCCCTGACAGCGCCCATCGTCGCGCTTGCCGTGACAATGGCGGCGACTGGACGCTCATCCACGCGAGCAGCAGCGGCACGGAGGCGCAGACGATGGGATTGCGGAAGCCTGAGTCAATGAACAGGGGTTGGTTCATCACCCACAGGATGGGGCCGGCGATGGCGGCGCTGGCCAGGCGGCTGTCGCTTTCAACCCGCATCGCCCGGCAAAACAGCCAGGCCATGACCGCCGCCACCGCCATATCCATGAGGCGCAGCAGGATGAACGGGTTGGCCTTGACGGCGAATACCCAGGAGCCCAGCACGGAATACAGCATCAGCGGCATTTCCGTCGGCAGTCCGTTTCCCGCTGACAGGCCGCGATGGACCAACTGCGCATAGTAGGCGTATATGCCCTCGTCAATCGCTGGGGGCTGGCCGATCACCCACAGCCTGGGCACCATGGTTGCCACCAGGGCGACGCCCAGGACGAGGGTGTCCACGCCCTGAACCCTTCGGCGAAGACCGCGGATGGCGCCGCCCATCACGGGGCGCCCGCCTCGGCCACGCGCCGCTGCGGCAAGGCTTCGCCCCGATGGGTGAACGGCCTGTTGCCGCTGGTATGGGGATTGGCCACGGCGTCGGCGACATAGCGAAGCTCGTTATCCACCATGCGGGGCTTGTTGAATGGACTGGGGGCCAGCGTGGGATGCTGCCTCGCGCCGGAAGGCGCGTTCTGGGCGGGTTCTATAAGGATGTCGCCCATGATTCCAAAACACGCGGGGGAGCCTTACCCCTGTCATACCTCAGATCGGGGCGGGGGGCGAATACCAATAACGGTTGCAATCTTCATCATTGCCATTCGGAAATGAACTTTAATGCCAAGGCTGAATGGCTCCGTGACCCTCGACTGGCCAAGGGCGGTCTGCTTCTCGCGCGCGGCCGGACGTCAATCGGCGTCCTCCCCATGCGCCGTCGGGTTGGCGCTGGCGTAACGCCGGGCCAGGACGGCGCAGACCATCAGCTGGATCTGGTGGAACAGCATCAGCGGCAGGACGATCATGCCGATGGTGTGGCCGGCGAACAGCACGTTGGCCATGGGGATGCCGCTGACCAGGCTTTTCTTCGACCCGCAGAAGACCACGGCGATCTCATCGGCCCGCGACAGGTGCAGGCGGCGGCTGACGACCGTGGTGATGGTCAGGATCAGGGCCAGCAGCCCGATATTGACAAGCACCACCTTCAGCAGGCTGACGGCGTCTAGCTGATGCCAGATGCCCTCGTTCACCGCGTGGCTGAAGGCGCCGTAGACCACCAGCAGGATGCTGGCGCGGTCCACCGGGCCCAGCACCTTCTTGTTGCGCGCTACCCAGGCGCCGATGCGCGACCGTAACAGTTGGCCCAGCATGAAGGGCAGCAGCAGCTGCACGAAGACGGAGGTCAGGGCGTCGGCGGAAAAGCCGGCGCCGGCCTTGGCCAACAGCAGGCCCACCAGCAGGGGCGTCAGCACCATGCCCAACAGGTTGCTGGCCGACGCGCTGCAGATGGCCGCCGCCACGTTGCCGCCGGCGATGGAGGTGAAGGCGATGGACGACTGGACGGTGGAGGGCAGGGTGCAGAGGAACAGCACGCCCAGGTACAGGTCCGGCGTCAGCACGCCCAAATTCACCAGCGGCTTCAGCGCCAGGCCCACCAGCGGGAACAGCACGAAGGTGCATGAGGTGACCAGCAGGTGCAGCCGCCACTGGGTCAATCCGCCGATCACCGCCTCGCGCGACAGCCGGGCGCCATAGAGGAAGAACAGCAGGAAGACGGCGGCGTCCGTCGCCCCGTTGGCGACGCCGATCATGGCGCCCTTGGCCGGCAGCACGGACGCCAGGGCCACCGTGCCCACCAGCAACAGGGTGAAGGTGTCGGGCTTCAATCGCGCCAGCCACAGGGTGAGGCCGGAAGGGGGGGCGGGCTGGCCGGTGGTGGGCTGTTTTGGGGCGGTCACGGCGGGGGCTGACATGATCAACAACCTTGGGCGGGAATGCAGGCGGTCAAGATGACGCATCATAAAGCGCTGGACGGCCCATCTTGAAGACTGCTTACAATTGTTACTGTGATCATATTTATGAATGATCGCATCGTCGGAAGGAATTAAGAATGCTGGATACGACGCTGCTGCGCACCTTCATGGAGGTGGCGCGGGCCCAGGGCTTCACCGAGGCCGGGCGCCGCCTGGGCCTGCGCCAGTCCACCGTCAGCCAGCAGATCGGCCGGCTGGAGGAGGCGGTGGGCCGCCGCCTGTTCGTGCGCGACACCCATACCGTGCGCCTGACGGCGGATGGCGAGGCGCTGGTGGAATTCGCCCGCGGCATGCTGGATTTGGAGGAACGGGCGCGGCAGCACTTCGCCGGCGCCGACCTGCGCGGCCGGGTGCGGCTGGGTGCCGGTGAGGACTTTGTCATCTCCCACCTGTCCGACGTGCTGGCCGCCTTCGTCCGCCGCCACCCGGCGGTGGACCTGGAACTGACGGTGGGGCTCAGCGGCTTCCTCTACCAGAAGCTGGACGCGGGCGAGCTGGATCTGGTGCTGGCCAAGCGCCGCCCGGGCGACACCCTGGGCCGCCCGCTGTGGCGCGACCGCTTCGTATGGGCGGGGCGCGAGGGCGACGCGCTGGATCCCGCCAAGCCCGTGCCCCTCGTGCTGTTCACCCCACCCAGCATCAGCCGCTCGGTCGCCCTGGAAACCCTGGAACGCCATGGCCGCCCCTGGCGCATCGCCTGCGTCAGCGGCAGCCTCAGCGGCCTGCGCGCCGCCGCGCTTGCGGGCCTGGGTGTCACCGTCCAGCCCCGCGCCATGCTGCCCAGCGGTATGGTGGAGGTGTCCCACCTGCCGCCCCTGGCCGACGTGGAGTTCGTCCTGGCGGGCCCTGGCGCCGGTGGCCGTGGCCCGGCGGCGGCCCTGGCGCAGGCCATCATGGATAGCGCGGTGCGCTTGCAGGGGGCTGGGTGATCAGGCGGGCCGCAACCACCCCCGGTAATGCACGATCAGCCCCGCCAGCGGATGGCTGATGCGGACGTCGAAGCGGAAGCGATCACCATCGGGGGTGGATTCTACCGTTTCAACCGCGTCACTGCGGGGTGCCAGCCACAGGGGCAAGGGCAGGCCGAACAGGGTCCAGCGAAGCAAGACCAGGCGCACCGCGGCGCCCTCCGTCACCAGGGCTTGGGCGAAGGCCGCGGGGCCGAACCGTTCCACCATCAGATGGGCGCTACGGCCCCGGCCGGGATGGAGTTGGCTATGGAAGCGGTGGCCGGCGAAGTCGCGCACCCACCGTTCCGTATCGCGCTGGCCCGTCATGGTGACGGTGACAGGCACGTCCGTGCCGCCGGCCGGAAAGCCAACCACCAGGGCGGCCAACCGGGCCCCCAGGCTGCGGCCCCGCGTGACGGTCGCGCGGCCGGCCAGGACCAGCGGCTGATCGGCCGGCACACTGTGCGCGGCCCGCCAGGCGGCGGGCTGCCGGCCCCAAGCATCGCCCATCACCCGGGCGAAGAGAGGCTCTCCCGGTTCCACCGTGTCGCGTACACCAGCGCGGATGGCGCGTGGGGCGAACAGGGGCTGGTAGTCCGCGAGGTCCAGTTCGCTGACGGCGGCGCGGGCGCCGGGGGTGGGGGGCGATCCCGCCAGCCAGCGGCGCACCAGGGCCGCGGCCGGCATCGCGGGGATGTACGGGCCGTCGTCGCCCTCCGCCACCATGTGCCAGGACCGGGTGATGGCCTTGCCCTGGGCGTCGCGGCCCGAGACCTCGACAAACATGCCGCCGCGATGCTCACCCCAGCGGAGCACGCCGGCACCCCAGTGAAACAGGGGGGCCAGGGGCGACAGGCTGGGCAGCAGCCTGAGGCGCACCAGCCAGGCCAGGGCCGTCATCACCCAGTGGACGCTTTCCGGCCGGGTGCCGGCCCCCACCCAGATGGCGCGCAGGCCGGGCCACAGGGGCGGCAGCACCCGCAAGTCCGGCACCTCCACCAGGGCGAAGCGGGTGTTGCGCAAAGGCAGGACCCCGGGCGGAGCGATGGTGTATCGTCGCACCTCCGTCATCGCCTGGCCCGTTGCCGGCCGGCCGTCGCGCACCAAGGGCACGGGCTTGCCGGCATAGCTGGCGATGGCGCGCAGCACGTTGGCGCCCACCACGGCATGGGGTGACGGCGCCACGCCGGCGACGATGTCCGTCACCGCCCTCCAGCCTGGGGTCAGGTCGCGCACGACCGCCGCCGTCAGTACGGGAAAGCTGCTGACACCGGACAGCACCGGCACGCCCCGGGCCCGGGCCACCGCGTCGAAGCCGGCGATGCCGGTGACGAAGTCGGCGCCGTCCGCCAGGTCGAGGTAGGGCAGGCCCAAATCCAGGCAGGCCTGGACGACGCGGTAGGGGGCCGCGCCATAGGTCTGGAAGGGGCCGGTGGCGTCGATCACCACATCCGGCGCTGTGGCGGCCAGTTGGGCGCCCAAGTCGCCATTCCGGTCAAACGGCAGGGGCACGAGGGCGGTGGCCCCACCCTGGCGTGCCAGCTTAGCGCAGAAGGTCGCCGCCTTGGCCGCCGACCGGCCGGCGATGACCAGGGTGAGGCCAGGCTCATCCGCCAGCAGGGTGGCGATTCGGCCTCCGAAGGTGCCATAGCCGCCGATGATCAGGGCCCGCAAGCCCGGTTTGGACATCCGTGCACTCCCCCTTCGGCGCCACCGCCAGCGCCGCTGATACGCGCCTTCATCAAGGCATAGTCTGGCCGGGAAGACAAACCGGCGGGGCACCAAGGTCCGCAGGCAGGGGGGCGGCGGACCCTGCCGGTCTTCCTTTTCACCGGCGTTTCCGTAATCGTGACGCTGGTGTCCCGGTTGGCAGGGCGGGCACCGATAAGGGGAACATCAGGCAATGATGATGATCGATCGCCGCGCGGTGCTGGCGGGTGCCGCGGCCACCCTCGGCGGCGGCCTGGCCGCGGGCCCGGTACGGGCGCGCAGTCGCACGCCTGACGCCGCCGCCACGGCGGCCCCTGACGCCCCTGCCGGCCAGCCTGGTACGGAGACCCCGATGCGTGCGCCCCTCATCAATTTCCTGGGCGGCTTCTCCAACCCCAATTTGGAGGTGGAGGCCCAGCTGGACCCCCAGTCGGCGGCCGCAAAGCTGCCCGACCTGCCCCAGGCCAAGGTGGACGCCCGCGCGTTGGCCGACGTGCGCAAGGCCGGGCTGACCGCTGTGAACCTGACCCTGGGCTATGTCTCCGGCCCCATGGACCCGTTCGAGTTCACGGTGCGCGACATCGGCCGCTGGGACCGCCTGATCCGGGAGCATCGGCAGGCGCTGCGCAAGGTGTACACCGCCGCCGACATCACGGCGGCGCAGGCCCAGGGGCAGCTGGGCGTCATCTATGGCTTCCAGAACGCGGTGCAGCTGGGCGGCGACCTGGACCGGGTGGACCTGTTCGCCGACCTCGGCGTGCGCATCATCCAGCTGACCTACAACCCCGCCAACCCGTTGGGCGCCGGGTCCATGGCCGATAAAGCGGGGGCTGCCAACACCGGCCTGACCGATTTCGGCCGCCAGGCGGTGGAGCGGCTGCAGGCCGCCCGCGTGATGGTCGACCTGTCGCACAGCGGAGAGAAGACCTGCCTGGACGCGCTGGCCGTGGCCAAGGGCCCGATCACCATCAGCCATACCGGCTGTCGCGCCCTGTGCGACCTGCCGCGCAACAAGACCGACGCCGAACTGCGCGGCGTGGCCCAGGGCGGCGGTGTGGTCGGCATCTACTTCATGCCTTTCCTGGTGCCGGACGGCCATGCCAAGGCCGATGACGTGGTGCGGCATATCGAACACGCCTTGGACGTCTGCGGTGAGGACCACGTGGCCATCGGCACGGATGGCGAGGTCACCGGTATCGATGACCTGGACCGCTACCGCGCCGTGCTGCGCAAGGAAATCCAGGCCCGCCGCGCCGCCGGCATCAGCGCCACGGGCGAGGGGGAGGACACCTACCCCTTCGTCGTCGACCTGCGCGGCCCCGGCCAGTTCGCCCGCCTGGCCGACCTGCTGGCCAAGCGCGGGCATAAGGCCGCGCGCATCGACAAGATCCTGGGCGGCAACGTCTTGCGCTTCGCGCGCGATGTGTGGGGGGCGTGAGGGGCGCTGTCGCTTCCCCCATCATCCACGCCATGGCGCGCGGAATTCCATGTCATGCCTCTTGCGTTCTGTATCGAGTGCTCTAATTTAATTGGAGCGATCGATACAGAACCGACGTGCTTGGCGCGGCGGTTCGCCTGTCCTGAGGAGGGCTCCGCCATGGCGCGGCCGCGCGCGTTTGATGAAGGGGTGGCGCTCAGCGCCGCCATCGATGGGTTCTGGGCCCAGGGCTATGGGGCGGCCGGCACCCGTGACCTCGCGGCCCGCATGGGCCTGACCACCGCCAGTTTCTACAATGCCTTCGGTGACAAGCGCGGCCTGTTCCTCAAGGCGCTGGACCAGTATCTGGTAGAGACGCTGCGTCAACGCATCGCCCGCCTGGATCCGCTGCCCCCGCGTGAAGCAGTGGCGGGTTTCGTGGCCGACGTGGTGGAGCGTTCCCTGGCCGATCCGCAGCGCCGTGGCTGCATGCTGATCAACGCCGCCCTGGACGTGACGGCCCAGGACCCGGAAATCCGGGACAAGGTGGCCGGCGGCATGGAGCAGATCCGCGCCTTCTTTCAGCGCCACGTCCAGGCCGGGCAGGCGGACGGCACGATATCCACCGCCCAGTCGGCCGAAGACCTGGCCCGCCTGTTCCTGGGGGTGGTGCTGGGCATCCGCGTCATGGCCCGTCTGCACGCCGACCGCGACCAGCTGGAGGGCATGGCCCGCCCGGTGCTGGCCCTGTTGACCCCTTGATCCCCTCGACCCGAAATCCCGAAGGTGCCCCGATGATCGAGCTTTATTACTGGCCCACCCCGAACGGCCACAAGATCACCCTGTTCCTGGAAGAGGCGGGGCTGGACTACACCATCCACCCGGTAGACATCAGCGCCGGTGACCAGTTCAAGCCGGACTTCCTGGCCTTCTCCCCGAACAACCGCATGCCCGCCATCATCGATACGGCACCGGCGGATGGGGGCGAGCCCATCACCGTGTTCGAGAGCGGCGCCATCCTGCTGTACCTGGCGGAAAAGACCGGCCGCTTCATCCCGGCCGATGTGCGGGGCCGCAAGACCGTGACCGAATGGCTGTTCTGGCAGATGGGCGGTCTGGGGCCCATGGCCGGTCAGAACCACCACTTCGTGCAGTACGCGCCGGAGAAAATCCCCTACGCCATGACCCGCTACGTCAATGAGACCAACCGGCTGTACGGCGTGCTGAACCGGCGCCTGGCCGGCCGCGCCTTTGTGGCCGGGGACGACTATTCCATCGCCGACATGGCCATATACCCCTGGATCGTGCCGTGGCAGCGCCAGCGGCAGAACCTGGACGACTTCCCCGACCTGAAGCGCTGGTTCGAGGCCGTGGCCGCCCGCCCCGCCACCGTCCGCGCCTATGCCAAGGGGGAACCCCTGCGCAGCCGCCCGACGGTGACGGAGGAGGGCAGGAAGATCCTGTTCGGCCAGACCTCCGCCAACGCACCCGCCATCAAATAAGGCCGCGCCCGAGACCGGCCGCGGCAAAGGCAGTTCATCCCATGTCCACAACCTCCACCGGGGACGCCACCGTCCACCGGAACGCCCCCGGCTTGTCCGCCGCCTCGTGGATGGCGGCGGTCGCCGGCCTCAGCGGCAGCCTGGTCGCCATCGGCCTGGCCCGCTTCGCCTACACGCCCCTGATCCCCTCATTGATCGGCGCCCATTGGTTCGCCGCCAGTGATGTGGTGACCCTGGGGGCGGCCAACTTCGCCGGTTACCTGGCCGGCGCGTTGCTGGGCCGGCCCCTGGCGGGCGCCTTGGGCAGCCGCTGGTCCTTGCGGCTGATGATGCTGGCGGCCACCGCCGCCTTCTTCGCCTGCGCCTTCCCGCTGTCGGTCGCCTGGTTCTTCGTCTGGCGCTTCCTCTCCGGCGTGTCGGGCGGGGCCATCATGGTGCTGGTGGCGACATCCATCCTGCCCCACATCCCGCCCGCCCGGCGCGGCATGGTCAGCGGCATCATCTTCGTGGGCCTGGGCCTGGGCATTGCCGCGTCAGGTACGCTGGTCCCGGCGCTGCTGCGCCTGGGCCTGGTGCAGACCTGGGCCGGCCTCGGCCTCCTGTCCCTGGCGTTGACCGCCATCAGCTGGTCCGGCTGGCCGCCCAAGGACCTGCCGGCGCCGGTCGCCGCCCCGGGCGAGGCGGAGGGTGGGCGCACCGGTGGCCTGCTGCGCGTGCTCTACGCCGAATACGCGCTGAACGCCCTGGGCCTGGTGCCGGCCATGGTGCTGCTGGTCGACTATGTCGCCCGGGGCCTTGGCCGGGGGGCGGACATGGGCGCGCTCTACTGGGTGCTGTATGGCCTGTCCGCCATCGCCGGCCCCCTGGTCTGCGGCCCCGTGGCCGACCGTATCGGCGCCGGCTGGGCCTATCGGCTGTCGCTGGCTTTGCAGGCCGCCGCCGTCGCCCTGTTGGCCGTCAGTGCCCACCCCGCGGCCATCGCCGTCGCCACCATCGTCCTGGGCATGTTCACGCCCGGCGTCGTGCCCCTGGTGCTGGGCCGCATCCGCGAGCTGCTGCCCCATAGCCACAAGCTGCAGCAGGCGGCGTGGAGCCGCGCCACCACCGCTTTCGCCCTGTTCCAGGCGTTGGCCGGCTATGGCTATTCCTACCTGTTCACCCATTCCGGCCAGAACTACGGCCTGATCTTCCTCTGTGGCGCCGGCGCCCTGGTGGTGGCGCTGATCGCGGACACGGCGGCGGCCCTGGGCGGGCGGAAGTGATGGCCGGCTAACCGCGGGGCAGGGTGATCTCGAACATCGCCCCGCTTCCGCCTTGCTCCGCTGTCAGCTGGATGTCGCCGCCATGGGAGCGGAGCAGGGATTGCACGATGTGCAGGCCCATGCCGGTGCCGCCGCTGTCCCGCCGGGTGGTGAAGAAGGCATCGAACACCCGTCCGCGGTTGGGGGCGGAGATGCCCTGGCCATTGTCGGCCACGGTAACGGTCACCGCCCAGTCGCGCGGCGCCACGGTGATGGTCAGCGTCGTGGCGCCATGCCGGCCGGCGTTGTCGGCCAGGTGGCCGAACAGGATCAGGACGTTTTCCGCCGACATGGCGACCGCCGCGTCCTCTCCGCCAATGTCCAGCGCCAGGGCCGGGAACCGCGCCGCCAGGTCCGGCCAGACGGTGGACAGCCTGGTATCGCCGCCCCGCACGGGGTTGTCGGCCTGGGCCAGGTCGCGCAGGCGTTGTACCAGCGCCGTCAGGCGGCGGGTGTCGGCCAGGATGTTGCCCAGGAAGCGGCGGCGCTGGTCCGCGTCCATGCCACCGTTTTCGCTTTCCAAATCGTCGTGCAGCAGCTCGGCCGCCCCCTGGATGCCGGTCAGGGGGGATTTCAGCTCGTGGCTGACATGGGCGGCGAAGGTGGTGATGTAGCGGGAGCGGTCGGACAGGCGTTGGGCCATGTCATGGAAGCTCTGCGACAGCAGGGCGATTTCCCGGGTGCCGTAATGGGGGGCGTCCGCCGGCCCCTCGGCCAGCGCTCCCGTGCCCAGCTCCCGCGTCTGGCGCACCAGCTGGTGGATGGGGCGGGTGATGGTGCGGGAGAAGACGAAGGCGATGATCAGGATGACGGCCAGGATGCCGCCGCCGGCCAGCGCCACCTTGCGCCGCTCCCCATACAGGTGGCGGAAGATGTTGTTGGGCGTGCGCGAGGCGTAGATGACACCCGCCACCCGGTCGCCATCCGCGCCGTGGGCCCCGGTATGCGTCCCGGTATGGCCCCCCGTGTGGACGATCACGGGCAGGGCGACGAAGACACGCACGCCTGTTCCCCGGCTCATGGAATAGAGCGGCGGCGGCTCATGCTGGGACCGGCGGATGCGCAGCGCGGCGTGATAGTGGCCGGCCAGGGCGTCCGCCACCTCCGGCACCGCCGCCAGCGACAGGCCCACCTCCTCCGCCCCCGCCAGGATGGTGCCGTTGAAATCCAGCACGCGCACGCCGGACAGCATCTGGTCCTGTGTCCGGCGCGCCAGGGCGTAGACCTGGACCCCGATGGACTGCAAGGCCGGGTCGACGGCGGTGTTGGCCGGCACCGCCGCCGGCCGGGCGCCCAGCACATCGTCGCCCGTCAGGTCCAGCGCCGGCTCGATGGGGTGGAAACGCTCGTCCGGATCGGCGAGCGCCACCGGTGTGGGGGGCAGGGCGGGCGGCGGGTCCAGCCGCTCCACCGCTTCGGCGTAGGCGGCGGCCAGCACGCTGGCCTGGGCGATCAGCTCCGCTTCCGTCTGGCGGACCAGCTGGTTCTCATACAGGCGGAAAAAGAACAAACCCGCCAATGGCAGGGCCGCCACCGCCAGCAGGACGGCCACCACGATCATGCCCAGCGACGGGCGCCACTTGGCCCGGACCCAAGGGGGGGTCACGACCGGTTTCCGACGGTGCAAGGTCCCAAGCGGAAACCCACGCCGTGCACCGTCTCCACCACGTCCTCGCAGCCCGCCGCCTGGAACTTCGCCCGGATGTTGCGGACATGGCTGTCTATGGTCCGGTCGGAGACGTGGATATTGTCGGGGTAGGCCGCGTCCATCAGCTGGTTGCGGCTGAAGACGATGGCCGGCCGGGCGGCCAGGGTCTTCAGCATCATGAATTCCCGTGCCGTCAGGCCCAGGTCGCGGTCCCCCACCGTGGCGCGATGCCCGGCGCTGTCCAGCACCAGGGCGCCCCGGACGAGCGGCGGCGCCTCTTCTTGCGGTGCCGCCACCGGCGGGGCGGGGCCACGGGCGCGGCGCAGGATGACGGTGACCCGGGCCACCAGCTCGCGCGGGCTGAAGGGCTTGGTGACGTAATCGTCGCCACCCATCTCCAACCCCAGCACCCGGTCGATCTCCTCATCCCGGGCGGACAGGAACAGGATGGGCACGTCCGAGGTGCGGCGCAGGCGGCGGCAGACCTCCAGCCCGTCCATTTCCGGCATGCCCACGTCCAGCACCACCAGGCTGGGCGGGCTGCGCGTGGCCATGTCCAGCGCGTCCACGCCGTTGCCGGCCCAATCCGCCGCCATGCCCGCCTTTTCCAGCGCGAAGCAGAGGACGTCGCGGATATGCGGATCATCGTCGACGACAAGGATGCGGTGCATGATGCCCATCAAGGTTGGCCCCCATGATCGATACCATCGGGATGCGCCGCCAGATAGTCCTTCAGGCGCTGGTCGCGCAGGGTCCAGCTCCGCCAGTCGGTGTGGGTGGACAGGAAGCGTTGGGCCAATTCTCGGCGCAACTCGGCCGCGCCCGCTAGGTCGTCGTTTGCCGGCAAGGCGGTGTAGCGGTCCAGCGCCGGGATGGTTTGGGGTCCCAGGCGCCCCAGATACTCCCAATCCAGGGCCGGGCCGCCGCCCGCCATCTCAAGGCAGTGGCTGACGTTATATTCGGCGATCAGCGCGGGCACGTTGACCCAGCCCACGACGTAGAGGGTCAGAACCAGACTGCACAGGTTGGCCCCCACCAGCCAGCGATTGGGCCGGCCCAGCGCCATCCGCGCCAGGATCAGGACCAAGCCCGCCGCCACCAGTCCCATCCAGATGAAGGCTGCCAAGCGCAATAGGGTCAGAGAATACGCCTCGACATAGGTGGCCAGCCGCAGCATGGCCGATAGCACCAGCAAAATGTTCTGCGCGATCCAGGCGATGATCAGGCCATGTACAGCCCTGGGCACCGGTCGCCGCTCCAGCGCCACCAGCACAAACAGGGCGGCCAGCAGGGCCGTCAGAATCAGGGGATAGGCCCCTTGGTGGGCGTAGGTGGCGTGGGTGATGCCCGGCGGCAGGGCGTGGCCGGTCCAGAGATAATAGACGTCCAGTGCCGATTGTAAGGCGAACAGGGCGTTGAACAGGATCAGGGCCCGCACGATGGCGGCGGGGGAGAGCAGCAGACCCAACAGCGGGTCCTGCCGCCAGTCGTCGGGTGAGATGGGCTTGGGTGCCCGGTTGCCAGCGGGGGCCGGGATGCGGAGGAAGGGCCACAGCAAGGCCAGCGCCATCATCCAGAAAACGACGCGGCCTGCATCAACATCACCGACCGGCAGTTGGTCCAGCCACCCGCGCAGCACCGGGTTGGCCGCCGTGAACAACAGGCAGAAGATGAGGCCCAGCCCCAGCGGTAGGATCCAGCGGCCAATGCCGCTCACCGCCGCTTGGCGCCCGCCGTGGGCCGACCACCAGGCGAAGGCCGCCCGGCCGTCGCGCAGCAGCAGCTGCGGCCCCCGCACCAGCATGGCGCCCACCGCGCGGACCCTGTCCGCCAAGTCGGGCAGCCAACGACAGGTCAGGGCGAGTAAGCTGGCGGCCACGGCGGGGATGGCCAGCAACAGCGACAGCGGCGTGACGGCGTCGGCCAGCAGGATCAGCACGGCGGCCAGCGTGGCGATCCCTCCCAGTCGTGCGTCTCCGCCCGCCACCGGTGGGTTCAGCGCCAGGGCGCCGCCGCACACCAGCGCCAGGAAGGCGGGCAGCGCAATGCCCCAGGGCGTGCCGTAGAACAGGGCTGTGGCCAGGGTGGCCAGGCCAGCCAGAGCGATCTCGGCCCACGCGTTGGGAGCGGGCAAGGAGGGGGCGTCACCGCCAGGTTGGGGGCTGGCGGTCGCGATGCTGGGGATGTCGGTCATCTGGGCGGAGGCTTCCGGGGCTGGAAAGGCAGGATGACGGCCGGCCCCGCCGCGCGCTGGGGCGCCACCAGCCACCAGCCGTCACGCAGGACGCGATCGGGTAGCGGCTTGGGGGTGGTCAGGGGGTGGGGGCTGGCGGGTGTCATGCCGCCGTTATGCCGCCCTCCCGTGCAGCCCTGGGGGCGCACCTCCGCAGATATTCCCGGGATTTCGTGCAGATTTTATGCAGAAGGGCCACCGCTGCCTTCCTTGGCCTTGCGCGACGCCGTTCCGGGGTCACTTCGCCTTGATGGTGACGGTCAGCGTGTCGCTATAGCTGCCGGCGATGGTCTTGGCGTTGGCCGGAATGGTGACGGCCAGGGCGGCGGTTTTGGCGAAGGTGGCCTTGGCCCGGGTGACGGCGACGGCGCCGCTGGCGTTGCCGGTGGTGCCGTCGTACAGCGTGGTGAAGCTGACGGTGTCCTTTCCGGACTTCAATTTGCCGCTGTTGGCGGAGGAGACGCTGATGCTGTAGCCCTTGCCGTCGTTGCAGTTCTCAACCACGCTGCCCACCTGGCGCGCGGTCTCCCCCGCCACCACATCCAGGGCCACGCCCAGATCGGTGACGGCCACCGTGCAGGCGGTGGCCACACTGGCTTTCAGCGCGATGGTCCGGTTGAGGCTGGCGGCGCGGGCCGGCGCGATGGCGGTCAGCGCCAGCCAGCCCACAAGCAGGGCTGACAAGAGGCGGGTCATGGGAAGGCGTCCTTCGGTTCCTGGGGCTTCGGAGCCCGTTTGGGACCGTATTACGCAAACATCGGGCCAGATGCGGCGCATGGCCGCACTCAGTACGGTAAATAAGGGATTAATCAGGTAGGGGCACGTACCCCTATCCCGTTGAAGAGGCGAAAGCAGTGCAATACGCAATGAGGCCGGCGACCGGAGCGGATAGCAGTTTTGCAAATAGTATTGCGCAATGCATTGGGGTTTCCCCCCATCGGGGGCGGGCATGACGGGGCGGCCTGCGAACTGGCGCTTGTGGCGGGACCGGGCCAGCCGCTTCTCCTGGCTGCTGACCGTGGTCCTAGTGGGCCTGTGCCTGCCCATCCTGCTGATCGCCGCTGACGCCTTTCTGGGCCAGTTGGGGCCCCGGCCTTACAGCGCCTTCATCCATCAGGTGGGTCTGTGGGCCTTCCGCTTTCTGCTGCTGTCGCTGCTGGTGACCCCGCTGGCGCGCATCGCCCGTTGGCCGGCGTTGATGACGGTGCGGCGGCGCATCGGCGTGGCGGCCTGCCTTTATGCCGTCGTGCATCTCGCGGGCTATGCCGTCGACCAGTCGCTTGATCTGGTTCACATCGCGTCCGAGATCGCGCGCCGGATCTATCTCACCATCGGCTTCGTGGCGCTGCTGGGCCTGGTGGCGCTGGGGGTCACCTCCACCGACGGCATGATCCGGCGTCTGGGCGGGCCGCGCTGGCGCCGGCTGCACGCCCTGGCCTATCCCATCGCCATCCTGGCTGTGGTCCACTTCTTCCTGCAGGCCAAGGCCGACGTGACGGAGCCGACGCTGATGGCCGGATGGCTCACCTGGTTGTTGGGATACCGCGCGCTCAATCGCGTCTTGCCGGACGGGCAGGCGCGGGCCGTTCCGCCGCTGCTGGGGTTCAGCGTCCTGGTGGCGCTGGCCACGGCGGGGGCGGAGGCCGTGGGTTTCTGGGCGGTGCGCCACTTGCCGCCCGACCTGGTGCTTGAGGCCAACCTCAGCTTCGACCTGGATGTGGGCATCCGTCCCGCCTGGTACGTGCTGGCGGGCGGGCTGGGGCTGACCTTGGCGGCGGTGGTGGGTGACGCCCGGCAACGGGCGCGCCAACTTGTCCGGGCGCGCGCCTAGAGCATCGCACCAGAAGTCGGAATCAGAGGATTCCCATTGAAGGTCGAATGTGATTCCCCTTTGTCGGAGGTGGATCATGGGCAAGTCATAT
>NZ_JACIIZ010000027.1 GCF_014205765.1 Nitrospirillum iridis
CGACTTGTCTCCCGGGCGAAGAAGGCTGCAGCGTTTTTTAACAGATCCCGTTCTTGGCGCAGAATCTTGTTCTCTTGCCGAAGCCGCGCCAGTTCTTTCTCAACATCCGGGTGTGGGCCCGAAAGTAGTTCTGTCTCTGTCGCTTGCGTCTTCCAACGCTGCAACGTCGATTTCCCGATCCCAAGATCCCCCGCCACTTCCGCAACCGTCCGCCCGCTCGTCGATAAAATCCGAAGCGCTTCCTCCTTGAAAGCCCCCGTGATCTGCGACCGCTTCGCCCGCGCCATCTTCACCTCCATCATTCCCAAATTTTAGGGTGATGGCTCTCCACTTTTCCAGGGCAAGTCCACATCAGGAACCTCAGCTCTTGAAATAATTGAGTCTTTTGATCGGAAATCATAAATCGTAATTTCGCTATCTATCGAAAAAAAGCCGCTAACGCCCCTCAGCGTCGTTTATGTCCGCTAACCACAGATGGGCTCTCAAAAGTCCGTCAAACTCCCTCTTCCCGCATGCCATGCGCTTACCGTCAAACGCCAGTACGTACCCCAGAGCATCGTCGGCGACCTACTGGGCGCGGAGAGCTGGCGCTTCAAGAACCGTACCTGACGGCCATCCCGAGGCTCCCGTCACTGCCCCGGCCCCTACCGCCGCAGGTTCCCACGGTGGGCGCACAACCACCTCCCGTACCTCCGCTCAGCGCATCGCCACGTGCACTGTGCCCCGGGGACGGGCCCCTCCTATGCGCCACCGGGACAATCCGACATGAACTGCGGTTCAAAACCTCAACGCCATGGGTCAGCATTCGACGCCTATGCTGAGCCAATGTTCGGCGCTGACTGATACGCAGTTCACCAGACTCGCGATTAAGATGCAGCTAATTCCATCGCATCGTCAGTCGTGATGGCCATCCAATCAAGCAGCTCGACCATCATCAAACGTTCGAATGCGCAAATGTCACGAACGATCTCGCTTATCCGCACGCTGGCGTTGCCGCTCAATCTGGCTGCTAGACCGTCTTGTTTCGAGCTGTCCTGCCAATGCTCGATCGCGCGCAGCTGCTGCGAATAGCGATGCTTGAGGCTGCGCTGGTTCTGTCCGAGATAGGCGCTCGACGAAGCGCCGGCGAGCCCGACACAGATGAGGAAGATAAACAGGGCAGCATTCGCAACCACATCATTGTGAGCAGTCAGGGCCACTAGTTTGACGCAGCCGGCAATCGCCGCCACGACGAAGGTGCAAGCCATGAACCGACCTCGGTTGTGGTGGCTGCGCTCAAGCCGTTCGAGTGAGTCTTCGAACCAGCGTGCCTGCCTATGTGGTCGGACTGACCAGTAGGACCGCAGATCATCATCGGACGGGTCTGCTTCGGCGACAGCAAGGCCGAGATCCGCAATCCGCTTCCGAGCCAATACCCCGGTACTCGCCAGCAATGTTTGTGGATCCTGGGTGATCGCGCTTTCCCATTCGGCCAACAGGCACTCCACGCGATGGGTCAGCGCAGGTCCTGGCGAGGTTAGAAGATAGTCTACAGTGAGCCATTGGCGGAGAAATTCGGCAACCGCACGCCGGCGCAACCAGGCTGTTCGATATCGGCCCGATCGGCGGAACGCAGAGAAACTCACAATCAGAGCAGCGAGATCGAAGGAAGAAGAGGCGAAATGAATGAAATTTGAATCCCTCCAGAGCGTGACGCCCAGCGCCGTCACGACGAGAGCGCCAAAAAGTACGGCGCTGGCTGCAACCAACTGCGCGAGGGTGCGATCCTGGAAGGCCTTCGCCTCTGCGTGAACGGAGGCGAGCAACTGTCGCATCGCCTTGTCGCGCTGTTTGTGTGCGGATCGCTCCGCGGGTGAAAAGGTCATTAGCCAGGCTGGTGGCGTGCTTGATCGCTCATGCTTGATACGAGCGAACAAGCCTACGCGGCGGCGAATGGTGATCGCGGCACTCAGCGCGCCCAGCGTAAAGGCCCCCGCTGTCCCCGCGAGTATACCGACAACGATCTCGACGATTTGGTTCTCGGCCACGGGCGGTCGTTCCTATGCGGGAGTAAGGATGAAGATGCCGCACCGCTGGGACAGCAGCCAAAACGGATATCCTGCAAGTGGCGGCGTGATTTGCGCCACAGCGGACATCGGCGCAGCGCGATTTCCAGTTCAACTCTTCTTGCCGAATCGATCGGCCCAGCGCGACCCGCTGCTCGGGGATGGCGGATTGGGATCGGGTTCCTGGCCATGGCCAAGGACACGCATCCGTTCTGCGATCTCTGCGAGCGGATCAATATCGCGAAAAAAAGTGCGCGGATCTGTTCCGTACATGCGCGCGACCTCTTCGGTGACGATATAAGGCGGCATCTCGCCCTCAGCCGAGACGACGATCTCACCAAAATCGTCAAATTTGTACAGATCTATTGCGCCTGCAGCCTCGGCAGCCTTGAATGCCTCGAATTGGGACGGCTTGAGGGCAACGTAGCACCAGAAGGGGCCGCCATGATCCATCACGCCCTTGAGCAGCATGATGATGCGCGACACATCATCGGCAGTTATCATTGCCTCTCCTTTCGACGGCATGCGAAACGCTCACCGAGCAGAATCTCGCGCGGCGAGACCTCATGACTGGGCGCCGTCTGCAAAGAAAAGTTCGGTGGCGGCAACATTGGTGAGCGTTCCGCACGAGACAATACAGCCCTCGTCGTTTATTTGCGTTGATGGCATGAAAAGATGCAAAGAGTGAGTGGCCACTGGACTTGTGTCGAAGTTTTCCAAGGCGAGCCGAGCCGCACGCCGCGTCGCAATTTCAGCGCCCGCGTCACGTGCGAGAATGCCGAGCAGCCTAATTGCAAGCAGGACAGTCCGCGGCCGGGCGCTTGTTAGAGCTTCCAGGATTAAGGGCAAAGTTGCAGCCTCGACTCTACCGACGCCCAACAGACTCTGTTCAACCAGAACCCAGTTGCCAAGATCGGGACGCCCAGAAACCGTGATCAGCGACTTGACGCAGCCCTCATCAAGATGACGCAGAAGGCATGCCAACGAAATAACGGTCGTGTGCGACACACCCCGCGGCGGCGCGTCAATGATAGCTGCTAGAAATTTCATCAGCTCGGCTTCGCCACCGAGATGGGATTTAAGCGCCGACGCGACCAGTGATGGCGTGACTAGAGCATATTCAAAACAGAGGGTCGCAACCAGGCCCGCAAGTTCATAATCTGGACAAGGAAAGCGTGTGAGCTCGACCAAAAGTTCGGAAGCCAGTCGAACTGCGTCTGATCCCACTCGATTCCGCAGCTCATGGCAAGCAAAATGATTGTGGCGATAGGGATGAGCTTGTCCGGCTAGTTGGGTTTTTGCACTCAGGAACCGATCCATAGCATCATAACTGGTCTCCGCCTTGGACATCGTGTCACGGATGTCGATCCGTGCCATTTCAAGTGCCAACTTAAAGGCAGCCACGCGACGCTCGGGTTGTCTTTCCTGGGCGATGACAGATTCGATCAACATACAGAGACTTGCGCCGCCATCTGGAAAAATTCGGAATGGCGCCGTGTCGTTCGTCGATCCCAGGGCGCTAATTAAACTCGCGAGCTTATCAGCCGAGATGGGGCGGACATAGGTTACCGGGCGCTTTTCGCCACTGGGTGCGTCCAACTGCTTTTCCTCAACGCGCTGCGACAGATCAAGGCCGCCCAAGGCAAGGATGAAGCCAGCCTGGAGTTGGGGAGCGCGTCCCTTCATTCTATCTGCTAAGGCGTGCATTGCCTCCATATTCGTCCACGTCAAACAGTCGAGAAGGAAGGTGATGGCAGCCTGATCTTCCGGCACCTCATCCATATGCTCGAACAGTTGTTCAATCGGCGTAGCCCCGTGAAACTCAATGTCCATGACCATACAGGCAAGGAGCACGCGAATATCAGCGTTGGCTGGATCTACACCGCGCTGTCCCAACCAGAGCAAGGTCTCAAAGCCCACATCGTCAAAATTGGTATCGGGGCGCTCGCGCTTCATGAGCAAACGGCCGCGACTAAGCATACAGGTTGCCTGCGCTGCGAGATCCTCATCATCGCTTCGCAACGCCTGCAGAAGGGGCTCCAATACGCGGCGGTCCCGCCGAGCACGAGTCTTGACGATAGCGAGCGCGGCAATCCAGGCTAATGGATGGCTGGGGTTGTCCAACCAACGCTCGCAGGCAAAGAGACTGAAGCTGGTCTGAATTCGCATTTCCTTCGCGCGAGCGACCGACGGCGAGGGGCAAATCCCGACGCGCTGCTCGGCTCTTGCCATTTCGAGTAACAGGTCCGCCATCTCGACCGTCAGGTCACTGATCTTTAAAGTCTGTGGCGGCGCATCATGTCCAGAACCGGCAAGCCCTTCCAGGAGATCGGCGCAGGTCTGCGCGATATAGAGAATGACTCCTGCGTCGCCATGGCCCGTCATGTCGGGCCTGATACATGACGCCAGTCGCGCGTTGCGCAAGCCAGCCGGTATGGTGCGACTGGACAATGATGGGAAGGCTTTGCCCTTTCGCCTTCTTTCCCGCGCAAACAAGCGATGAAAACTTGCGGCATCGGCGCGCTGCTGCGCGGGATCGGCGATGGCATCAATTGCGAGGACCGCCTCCCGCTCCAAATCCTGAGCGGGATAGTTGGGTTGAGCGGCGAGGCGCAGCAGACCGCGCCATCGTTGCGACGGTTCGACGATGGACCGTGCCGCGCCAAGCGCGGCGGTTCGAAAGCCGGGCGCCGCATCCCGGCTTGCAAGCTTCGCCAGTCGTTCCGCGATGTCGAGACGAAGGACCGGGCTATCGATCCGCTCAAGAAGTGCGGCTGCCTGATCGATGCCGTCGGCCCAATGCATCGCTTCGACCATGCCAAGCGCGTATCGCGCCTGATGATAGGGGTCGTCCGAGTTCGCGACAAGTTCGCCCGCCTCCTCGATGCCCATCGACCAAGTCAACACACTGCGCGGCAACGAAGCGTACGGCGCGAGACTTGCGGCTTGGAGCTTGGACTGAGCGCGGAGCCGGTCGAACAAAGTGCTCGCTTGCGCCGAACGCAGACTCATATCGTCGCCGGCATCGAAAACCGCCGCCATGTCGAAGACCGCCAGCGTGAATTCGTTTCTATCCTGATCGATGGGCCATGGCAGCGCCGTGCCTAGACCCAGCCGTGATCGAGCCCAAGCCAAGGTCACTGACTCGCTAAGCGCCTGGAGTATAGGCAGCAGTGTCGCTGTCGGCAATCCGGTCTGGGCGTCCAGCGCGACAGCCGCAGAGTATTGCCGATAATTATCGTCAAAACCGAGCAGGCGGTAGGCTAAACGCTCGGCAAAGGCGCGAGGATGCGAATGGTCCACGGCATCGGAGACGCAAAGCGGTGCTTGGGGAATGAATTCGCTCACAGTCGCGAGCGCCTGAATCGCGCTTTGCTCATCGGTTGCAGCAAGCGCTTGGAAATGCGCCGCGAGATGTTGTCCAGCATGCAGGACACCATCGAGCCCCGAGGCAAGGATGGATTGGAGAAGCAGTACGAGGGCCCGCCGCTGTTCATCATTTGCGAAACCGATCAGGTCGTACGCCGATTTGCGTCCCATTATATCGGCCAGCGCCTCACACAGGATGGAGGCGGCATAGTCGCGAGCGGTCATTCTCTGACGGCTTAAGAAGCGCCAAACCGCTTGGCGCATCCTGTCAAACCATCCTCCGGACGATCGCAGAAAGGCCTCGACATTTGCGGGCAAGGGAGCCGTTTGACCGCCTGAGGGCGGCATAAGATAAGGGGGCGCCACGTCCTTGAATGTGGGCGCAAAGAAAAGATCGAGATTGACCGCAAGATAATAGATCGGATCGTCAGCCCCGAACATCATCCTGAATTCTGGAAAATATTCGAGTGCGGTGTGGCGAGCTGCGTCGTTGAAGTTAATAAATTGAAGAAAGCGCCGATATTCGATTAGGGTAGCAAGCCGACCGCGATATTCAAAACCGCGCCCCAGCGTGACCTCAGCGAGGGCGCGCATATCGCCCCAACAATTGAGATCGATTGGGACATATTCAGCTCCTGACAAGGAGGTCGGACCGCTGCGTGCACCGCTCGCGCGCTTGAGGCGGCCATCAACCTCCTCGTCGAACAGATTGAAGCGGTTGATATATGCGTAACGCCCCCGCTCGGCTCGGCGGCGAACGACCTGATAGACGGTCTCCCCCGGATAGGGCGCCCGGGCAAGATGCCGCAGTCCGTCGAGCGCATTCTTACGATTGGCCTCCATCTGTCGGTCCATCGCCATCATTTTCGCGCTGCCGCCCAACTCGCCGTGGACAGTCTCGCTGCGGACCTGTTGGAGAGCCTGTAGAATCGGAAACTGCTCGGCAGCGCAGTCAAACTGTTCCGCCCTCCCCAGCGCCACTTCAAGCTCGAAGCTGCACCAATGACGGTCAAGAATGATGCGAGCCACGATCCGGCTGAAGGCGGCAGGCCCTTCCTCGAGCAGGCTGATGAGAGACTGTTCAAGCCGATCCGCATCGCGCCGTCCGAAGGCATAGAGAGCGGCGACCGTTCGCGCCCTAGCATAAGCCGGAATGGCGTTCCAATCCCCAGCAACGAGGTCGCTAAGCATGGAACGAACGACGCGAGCGAGTATCGCGTCGCTCGGCAGATCCGGCATCTCTCCGAGTGCTTCGGCGAGAAGCCGGCCGATCCGCGCTTGGCCTACCGGTTCAGTGGCGGCGTTCAGAAGCATGTTGAACAAGGCGTCGCGCTCGACCACCTTTTCCGCCCCGGCATAAAAAGACGAGCCCAGCAGTAGCAGCAATGGTTCGCGCCACCGTGGTTCAGTCAATTGGCTAAGTCCCAGACCGCCTTGTAGCGTCACTTCCGCAAGCCAGAGGCCTGCGAAATATTCCTGAAAGGTTCGATGGACGAAGGCCCATATTTCCGGTGATCGCTTCACCAACAGTCCGAGACGCTTGCCATTTTCGTCGAGAAAGTCTTGGACAAATTTGGTGCGCTCGCGGTCGCTCGCAAAGCTCGGTTCGATCGTCCTGAGACGGTCTCGCATCTTAGTGATAAGCGCCGCTTCCTCGATCAATGCCGGACCACTCTTACCATGAAGATCGTAAGCGAGGGGTGCGAGCCACTGATAAAGAAAGCCCAGATCCATGTCAGTTTTGCGCTGCTCTTTCAACATGGAGACGAGCGCGCGGTCGTAGATTTGCGCGCGATGATCGGGAAATTGCTCGTTTTCTTCAAATACGCGGGCAAGCAGGGTCGCAAGGAGTGGAATCCCAGCCAGATCGGCAACGCTGCTGCGATGGCGGGCGTAGACCTTTTCATGCAGGGACTGCGCCCGCGCTTGAGGTGCCTCGACCTCCCCGAACGCTTCGCTGCGATAAAGGCGGGTCCAGAAGTCGAGCACGACCGCGGGTGTCATGCGGTCCACCACCACATGGGGCCATTGCGCCGACAGTGGAAGAGCATGATAGCCAACGATTCGGCTGGTCACGAGCAGACGATTGGCGCGCCCCGGCTGCGCGTCGGGATCGGCGCTTGTATAGAGTTCGGCGAATTGTTCGATCAGCGCGATCGTGTCCGGGCGGTGATGCTCGTCGATTTCATCCAGCCCATCGAGCAGCACCAGCAAGCGCCCTTTGGCTAGCGTCTCGACGACGACTTGATGGGCAATAGTTTCACGGTCGGGAAAAGCGATATGATCAATCTGACAGGCGAGTCTCATGGCAAGGAACGTGACAAGGTCACTGGCGCCATGAATCTGGATGTTCGCGCTCAGCTCAGGCACCGGAAGGTGGATCGGTAGGCGCAGCGGTCCCAACGAGACATAGTTGTCAACCTCCTCATCCTTCTCGTCGTGGCGCGCCGTAGGATCGACATGGGATTTCAGCGCCTGGACCGACAGCTCTTGTTGAAGCGGATCCTCGCTCGCGGCCCAAGCCTCCGCAAAACGTAAGGCAAGCCAGTTCAGAAGCGTCGTCTTGCCTGCCGCTGGTTCACCAAGAATGATGACGTGTCCGTGGCTGGCAATCAGGTCCGAGAGTTTCGTGGTGCCGCCAGCCACAGCGAAAGGATCAAGCGCCGCTGCCAAGCCCTGCGGCATGCCGGGCATGACCGGGTGCGGAAGGATATGCGCCGCGCGCGCCGCGGTTAGGCGTGTGATGCGGTCTTCGAAAGCGCCGGGACCTTGCAAATGGATCAGCTCGCGATCTGGATCCAGCAGTTCGTCCTGCGCCGCCTGCCGTTCGGAGGCCGTGAGCGCGTCTCCACGCAACGGTGTGTAAACCGCATCGAGTGGCACGCGCGTCCCGCCGAATAGCAGCAGAACGCCCTTGTCACGGATGAGCGCCCGCATCGCAAGGTTGACAAGCTGCCTTGCGGATGAACGTTCCGCCCGCCGCCGTCGTTCGCCTTCGACATGGGCACGCATTCGGGCGATCTCACCATCCAGTTCATCGACTGCATCCATGAATGTGCTGTTACGCAGCGCGGCGGGCGCCGTTGCATGGGCCCCCGGCTCAAGCGCGATGAGAAAGAAGCCAAGATTGGGATTGATAGTGGCCTGCAACGTCCTAGCGACAAGGACTTCATCCCAGACTTTGCTACGCTTTTTGGCGGGGGTCGCCACATCGTTGGTATTCGGGCTCGCCACAACCACGATACCACATGCGCCCTCTGCCATTGCTCTGGTCAAATGCTGCAACCAGTCCTCGTTGCTGCCGTCGAGCCCCCAGACGAAATCCGTCGACTTGATCGTCAGATCCTTGATCTTACCGGGACGGTCGATTCCCATCGGGATGCCAGCTTCATGCAGGCGTTCGAGCAACGCGCAGAATTTCGGCGCGTCCTTGTCGTCATTAGCGTGTGAAATGAACAGGAACAGGCTGTCGTCACGCTGCGCCATTCATTCCGCCCCCAATAATTGCGTATGAAGCTGGGACTGCGCGACGCTAACGACGCGAATAACCCGCATTCGCTCTGAATTCACTCTCGCCACCGCTTATGATGACCGAATAATAGGTTTCGGGAGAGGTAGTCCTTAAGCTGAACGATCGGTATGAAGGTGCAAAATTCCCGCATAATCAGAAAGTATGTTCCGCATCTATTGCGCTGGCGGCTGGATTCCTCCACTCTTCAACAAAATTTACCGCCTCAAATAAGTATGATAATATCTCAGAATGGAGCCTTAAACATTTCGTGGTTGTAGTAACCATTCTTCGAACGTGGTTTCGCGCCAGGTTCACGTACATCGATGAAGACACAGTCGGGGCCCTCACCGATATATACTGCTACATGACCCGATCCCGCTTCTGCAACCCATCCCGCAATATCGCCGGGCTCAAGGTCAATATAAATCGGCCCAGTGCCTATGGTCGACGGGGCATTTCCCATCAGATCATTCGCTTGACGGTATGGAATCGCTAAAACTGCACAGACAAATTCGCTGCACCCTCTTGGATAAATTGCTCCAGCTGAAAGAAGGGCTTTCGCTCTATTCACGCGATCAGCCTTCGATTGCGCGAATATCAAGTTATTTTCGTAATAGTCGATGGATGAACTGGCATTAACATCCAGACTACTGGTGATCGGCATCTGAGACGGCAGCGCCTGGCCAAGATGGAAGCTCTGCGTACTATTCACTCCGGTCGAGTGTAGGAGCCCGGTCATCGGATGCACAGGCTGCTGCGAATCAGGACCGAATCCCCAACCTCCCGGAGGATTGGGCCGGCGCCCATCGATAAAATAGTCAAAATTAAAACCGCTCGACCTGCGAACTAGAAAAATCAAAACAAGAAAATATCCAAAAAAGCCGACGGCCAATCCCACACCATATGCACCAAAAACATCGGTCCCCTTGTCAAAAACGGAAAGAACTGCAGCGCCACCTATAACGCCAATGACTGTAGTTATATCACCCAGGGAAACATCCCCTTTTCGGTAACGATTAATGAAGTAAAGATACCAACCAATTACAGCACCGAAAGCAATTGCCCCTCCAATCTTCCAGTCCATTTTAATACCCCATCATTGTCACGGAACTTGGCGCGCTGACTGCCATAGCTTCCCCATTACTAATCCTAAAAAAACTCCAGTGGCCGTAATCCAATCACCAGATTGACCGACTTGAAAATACACAACTGCGCCAACCAGAACCCAAAATAACAAAATAAAAATTAGCGAAAGCGAAGTTATTTCTGAAAATTCACCAGGACAAGCCACCAGGATAGTCAGCCAGCCAACCACAGCGCCGAGACAGGCCATCCCCACCCACGTAAGCATAGCGCACCGCTCCGCCGGCCCCCGATCAAGCACGACTGAAATTACTATAGATCGCCACGGCCGACAACCTTGGCGAGTGGTTTTTGGCCAGTACCTTTGGCATTGCGCTCTTGGATCTGGATGATCGGTTTGATTTTCCCCTTCACAGCAAGGCCAGGGCCAAGGCATCTGCAGTCAGATGTGCGTCCCAGGGACGCAGATCAACGAAAACTTGAGCAATTCAAACTTTAAAGTTGTGTTATTGTCAATAGTGCGTATATGATAACCACCTTGCAGGCATTGAAAAGAACTAATATGGACGCCTCTGACAGCCCGATGCAATTTTTCATATAGCAAATTCGGGCCACGTTGCTGGCCTCCTCAGTACATGAGCGTGTTTGCGCTATCTGATCTCCCAATGGCCCCCTACCCTAGTAGGCATGGTGGAGCCCGCGAAGACGCAGGGCCAACTTAAAACCCCGCATCTAAAAATGTCCATAGTCCGGGTCGCTCTGAAGACGATTTACCGCCACGTCCCCATTTTTTGGAGGAAGCTTAGATGGCGCCTATTCTATCGGTCTGGGCTACAGGCGTTCTGCCAGACATTCCGGCCGGCCCGCCGGCAACGCCCAGATTATATAATATCCAATATGACAATGAGAAGGGATTCAGCGTCGAGAAGGGCGATGATCACACCCCGCTCCCGTGGCATGAGATTGACGAACATAATAATGCAGAGAGAAGGTGGTCCATCACCTTGGTCGGTGTCGCCTTTTTAAGGTTCCATGCCGACGGGTGGCCGGTGGCGGGCATGCCGGATTTTAGCTTCAGGTCAATCGCTGATCTGCCCGCGCCGGAAAAGCTGCGCGATGAAGCCTTGCCCTTCGAAAACGACGACGACTTCCTGCGCGCCCATGTCCGGCTTGTGAAGATGTGCGCCTTGGGCTTCAGCACCGTCCGCTTAACCAAACGGGAAGTGACGTCAAAACCGGGTGCTCCAGATTATAAGCCGGCGGGCCAATGGCTGGCGATCCGGCTTTCGCTGCTGGAAACCAGCCTGTTCGACACCCCCGCCAGGGGACGTTCATTGTCGCCGGACCAGGTCGTAAAGGCCGCGATGGCCGGCCTTGATCCGGGCTCCGAGGGTGATTTCGTGAGTCTCAAGCGGCAGACTGCGACGGCGGAACTGCAGGATGTCCTGCGACGCCGCGCGCCCTATCTCGCGGCTGGCTTCCGGCACAAGGGCGACTTCGAGCGGGCGTTTGAATCTTTTGCCTGGAACGCCACGGGCATTCAAGTGCTGGGGGCCGTCGTTCCCGATTGGTCAGGAACGCAAATGATTCCATCCCGCGTTGATCGGTGGGGAGCCGTTTCGGCGCTGGCCGACGGCTTCTGGTGGGCCACAGCTCCGAAGGCCGTCGATCCGGCAGCACGCCTGACACTGAAGAATGCCCTGGCTTGGCTTCCCTGCTTTCCACCAGAACCACCGCCATCCGCACCGGGACGGCCAATCCTGTCGCTGCTGGAAGCCCCTGGAATCGCGGCGACCTCGCCGCTTGCCATCCTTGACCAGCTCGACTTGAAAACGGCGGCTGTGGCACCGCCAGCGGCGGCCGAACTTCCCGGTTGCACGGGTGGAAAGACCGTTCCATTCCATCACCTACACGCGCGCAGCGTGGGTGGAGAGATCGAGTGGCGCCGATGGTTGGCGCTGGCATCCGATCCGGAGGCGGGGGATGCCGCAGGCGCATCGGCCGTGCCCGTCTTGCTGCGCGTACGTCGCGGGGCTGGCACACCGAATGAAGCCGGCGCGTTGACGATCATCCTGGAGGGCCTGACGGATCGCCATTTCGCCCATATCTGGTCCGGCAAAGTCGCCGCCATTCTTCGGGAAAACGCCCGCCGAGAAGGGGCCGCCGGCGCATTGACGCTGGTGCCGGACATAGCCGGCGGGACAGGCTTGGCCCCGGCGCAACAGCCTGGCGACTGGTATGTCGAGTTCGACTGCAAGGAACCCTGGCCGGGCGCGGAGGAAGGCCGCTTCCTTGGTCGCTACATCCTGAATCGCGTGACCTTGAATCGGATGGCGGGCCAGGCAGCGCCGGCACGGGATCTACTGTCAAGCCCCCCGCCAGCGAGTAACGGTCCGGGCGGATGGCAGCTCGAAGCGGCGCAGATTCGCTTCCCGGGTATACGCATCCAATCTGATCAGGTTCCCGTGCTAACATTCAGCGGACGGCTGAAGGTCGGCTTGGACATGGAAGGCGCGGACGGCCTGGCGTTCGATGTCGATGCCAACCTCCAATGGCATCTGAAGACCAACCATAAGGTCCAGATCGGATCGGTGGACACCTTCAGTATCACTCCTGTGGGTGACGCCGTGACGGCCATCGGCGGGCTGGATATCCGGTTCGGTGGTGGCTCCCTTGCGCCCTTCACGCTCAGCGTCGAAGGGAATGGCGCCATGATCGACTACCAACTCGGTCGAGACGACGAACCGCTGATCCTTCCCACCGAGCGCGTTACGGTCGGGGGCAGCGATCTGGATGACGATGATCAGGCGACCCATCCGCTGCTTTGGGCCACCCCCCTGATGAACAAGGGCACCCTGGACGGGCGCGACTACCGTTCCCGGACCAGTGGGAGACGGACGATCACCTTCGATCTGGGGCCGGCCGAGGCTGAGGGGCCCGGCCGCACCACGGACCGCGCCGAGGTGACGATCATTGACCCCGCCCCCATGATGGTCGTGAAAGTATCCACCGAAAGACTGTCGGCGCCCGACGCCATCAGGGATAGCGCCGCCACGTGGCAGTCGGCCGAAGGCTACTGGCGGCTACCGCCGGCCTCCGACAAGAAGCAGGAAATCCAGCTGACCTTGCCACCGCAGGGGGTGGCGGAAGCCTGGGAACGCGGCGGGGACGACCAAGTGCTGAATGACGCCCGCATTCCTGCCCGGCTCGTCCCGGCGGCCGACCTGTTCCTTGAAGGCGATGAGCGCGGCCGCAACCAGGAAGCGCCCTGGAACCTCCGCCATATCCTGGGTTTCAGCGACGCCGACCTGCCCGGCGCCCGGCTGATGCGGATCGGCCGGTTGGAAGTTCTCTATGGGCTGGAGGGCTGGACGAGCGACCTCGCGGGCTTTCGCTTGGCGGAACTTGCCGGATGGCGCGGTGTCCCGCGCGAGGCCATCACCACCGACGCCACACGGCGCAAGCGCTGGCTCAGCGCACAGCAAACCTGGTCGCGCCGCCTGGCCGTACTCGACCTGCGCGACGAACGCAACCCGCTGACCCTTCCCCGGCTGGAAGGTGTTCGTTATCGGCTGCGGTCCAAGCAAAACGACGACGCGAAATACGCGAGCCCTGACGGGGTGCAGAACGAATACTGGACCGATCGCGACCAGGGCGGGATTCTCAGCGGCGTCTTCGCGGGCTTTGAGCAAAGCTCCGTCATCGATAGCCTTCAGCAGCACCCGCGTCGCGATGGCATCGGCGATCTGGAAGGGTTACAGCTCTCCGCGCTGGGGGCATGGACGCGACCGCGCGCGGCCTTCCAGAACGGCCTGACCCTCATCGCGGCCGACGTGGCCATGGGGCGTGTGCATGAGGCCAGGTTCGAGCGCAAGGGCCGCATCGGCGCGCTCCACACCTTGGCAAAGCACGTCATCGTCTATCGGCGCGCCTTCCTGCCCAGCCGCCAGTTCGGGTTGAAGCAGCAGCCCAATAATCTAGGCCGGCCAATCGTGCGAAAGGTGGAAGAGTATATCGAGATCACCCAACCCCTTCGCAATTACCCGGACCAGCCGGGCGGAACCGAACTGAACAGCGGCCCCGTACTCGGCGTGCGATTCCGGACAGTGCGCATCCCCGTGAACGGATCCTGGGCGTCGCCATTGCGCGATCCACGGGTAAAAGGCTACCAGATCCCCCTCTGGCGCCAAGGCGAAGATCCGGCCATCTATCCACGACCGGCCGTCGATCTGCTTGTCGCCGGTGATCCTGGTCGATCTGAGCCGGAGCCCCCCGCGCGCAGGGTGGAGAACCCGGAGCGCCTGCGATTCTACACGCTCACGCTGGCGGGGCCGGATGATCCACCCGGCGATGTCGAGGCATGGCCGCTGGTATACGGGGCGGACTATATCGATACCGCCCTGGACAATCCGATCCGTAATGGTATCGCACAGAGAGATTTTCAGGTGCCCGGCCAGCCCGGTACGATGCTGGACCCAGCCAATCTGGAATCCCCCGGCACCGAGAGGTTCACCCTGCTGCTGGAACCGGGTCCAGGCATCAACCTGATGCAAGGTCGAGCAAGAAACCCAACCATCGCCGACCTGCGCAGCGTCCTGTTGATGCGGGCCCGCGCATCACGAACATCCGCGGCGGAAGCGGAGAACCAGGCAGAGACACAGGATCTCGCCAACTTGGCCAGGATGGCGATTACGGGTGACCTCCTGACGGCGTTGGCCAGAAAGCCCACCGCGGCCGACAACCCCATCGGGCAATTGCGGCAAAAGGCCATCGAGCAGGTGAACGCGCTCAGAGGGATGGCGCCGCTCAAGACCCCCGTCAACCTGGAGGGGCTTTGCGGATGGGCGCACGAACCCCAGCGCAGGATCGAAGATCTTCGCAACCAGTTGAAGGCGGTCAATGGGATCAATGCGCTCTGGGCCAGCAACCGCCAGGAGGCCATGCTGGCCCTGCGCCGGCTTGAGGCCAGGGTGGATGCCCTGCTGCCGCTGGAGCCGACCCACAACGCGATCTTCACGCGCGTCGTGGAGCAGGTTGCACGCACCGGCGACAACCTGCGGAAGGGGGTCAACGGCAAGCTTGGTGCAGTGAAGGGCGGGCTCACCGCCGCAGTAGCCGTTCTGGGCGCCTCGGTCGAAGGCCTGACGCGGGCGGCCGATGACGTGAGGAAAGAACTCGATAAGGGCCAAACGAACGCGCAGGCAGTGCTGGCCTTGGCCCGCGGCGCCCTTTCCGACAACGCCCGGGCGGCCCAGACAGCCATTGGCCAACTGGTGGCGCAGCTCGCGGCGCTGGATCAGACCGCGACCGAGTTGCGGGGGGCCGCGCCGGAAATCGCCAAGGTCTCCCCGAAAGCGGGCGGCCTGGCCTTGACCTTGGCGACCCAGTTGGAAGGAACGCGAAAACGGCTGGTCGATTACCTGACGCCAAAGGGCGAGGGCCTGTCAAAGGCGTCCGGCGCCATACAGATGCAGGTGGCGCAATGGTCCCGCGGAACGGAACTGGACATCCAGGACTTGCAGAATGTCGTCAGCGACATTGGCGCCTCGGCCGCCGCATTGCGGTCTGGGGTCGACAGCGAGGCGGCGGCGTTGCAATCGCTGATCGACAACGCATCCCAGGCGCTGTTCGACGCGCTTGAGAGCGAGGTGCGGCAGGCTCGCCAAACTGTGGACGACTTTGGTTCGGAGCCCCTCGAGTCAATCGAGCAGAGCCTACGCTACCTGTCGGGAATCCTAGGCAATCTGAGGCGGGAGGTGGGGAAGCAGACCGTTCCGACCGGTCTGCTCGAGAAGCTGGGCGAAACGATCACCCCCATGGACGAGCTGCTGGGAAATGTCAGCGACAAGCTCCAAAAGACCGGCGCCGCGCTTTGCACCTTCCTGGGCCAGGCGGACGAGGTTGCCGGCGCCTTGCTGAAGGGTTGGTCGCAGAAGGTCGATACGATCGTCGCCGAACTCCAGGGCTTCACCGGGGATATCGAGAAGCTGCAGGCGAAGATTGATGGCTACGCGTGCGGCATTGGCAACGCCCTGAGCCGGATGCGAAGTGGGGTCGAGGAGGTTCTGGAAGGCAAGATCTTTGAAAAGCTCTTGCTGGATAAAGTGACACCCACCGATCTGGCCCCGGCCGTCGCGCTCAACATACTGCGCGCCGCCGGAGCGCCGCCTATCGTTGAGCAACTGGTCTTCAACCGCGAGAGGATCGCTTATTATTTTGAGTCAGAGGCGCAGCGTCTGATCATGACGCCCGTCACGGCACTGGTCGATCAGGCGGACCAGGCCCTGCGTGGCCTGGGCATCGCCCTGCCCACGCTGGGCCTGGATGGCGCGCTGCTGGCGCCCATGCACCAAACATTCGACGACCTCCGCAAGCAAGCGGAGGGCGGGCTGGACGAGGTGAAGTTGAAGGCCCAGGACGTCATGAAGGATTTCGCTGGCCTCAAGGATTTACTGCCCAACCTCGATTTCGGACCGGACCTCGCCAAGGCGGTCCGTATCACCCATGACTATGACGCCGCCCGCCGAATGGCTTGGCTCCGGGCGGAAATCGGTTACGGACCGAAAACGGAAGACCTGTTCAGCCACGATGCTTTCACGATCGTCGCGGAGCAGATGGTCCTGGACGGCGTATCGCTGTACGAGCGGGGCCTTGCCAGCAGCGAAAGCCGAAGCGTCAAGGCCAACCTGCGATCCGACTGGCTCCTGATCATCGGCGGGCTGGAACTGGTGCGCATCCGCGACGCGGCGATCCGTTATGACGACAAGACGGGGCTTGATTTCGACATCAAGCCCGAGAAGATCGAGTTTCCCGGCGCGCTCCAGATCCTTACCGACGCCGTGTCATCGCTCAGCCTCGGCGATACGAAGCCCCTGACGCTGGAGACGCTGAACGATCCCACCACCGGCCGGACGATCGGGCTGAAGTCGTGCTACGACATGCCACCGACCTCGTTCGGGCTGGGCGCGGTGGCGGTGATGAACGCGGCCTTCGGCGTGCACCTGGAACTCGCCCAGCGGTCGGAGTTCGAAATCCGCAGCTTCGCCTATTTCGGGCGGAAGAGCAGCCCCTTCGCGATGACCGTTAGCCTGCTCGGCGGTGGCGGTTATCTGGAGGCGGAAGCGACTCACCTGCCCGCCTCCCGCAAGACCGACATCGCGTTGCGCGTCAGCATCGGACTTGCCGCCGGTACCGGCTTCAGCTTTGGCCCCCTCAGAGGCAGCATCCAGATCTTTCTGGGCTTCGAGGCGAACTTCGAGTCCGGAACGGCGGGATCGCGCATCGCGGTGACTGCACTGTTCGTCCTGTCGGGGTCGGTCACAGCCTGGGGATTCGTCACCGTCAACATCTGCGTGATGCTGGCCCTGACCTACGTCGACACGAAGCTATTAGGCAGCGGCTCGATCAGCGTCGAAGTCCGCATAAGCCGCTTCTTCCGCAAGCAGTTCTCGCGCCCCATCACCTATCGCCTCTAGGAGCCCTTCCATGGCCGACTTCGAGTTGACCATCTATGTCGAGGGGTTCACCGCGCCGGTCGGTGCCCCCCCAGGCGGCAATGAACAATGGCTCGGCCGTACTCTTACGGTGGCGTTGACCGGAAAACCGCGCGATGTTCTTGGAAGTGAAGACAAAGCGCTGCTCCTGGCCTTGTTGTGCCCATGGCGGTGGGCCGTCATCCACTGGCATCTGCCAGGGAACCCGGTCCCCTCACCGGTCCCCAATGGGCCCACCGGCGAACTGGAAGCCTATCTGAAGCAGTTGCTTGCTGGCGACCTCGACAGCCTGGCGTTCCGCGTCAACTTCGACGTGCCGGACGAGGACAAACCGGATGACGCGGAAGAAGATCAGCCGATTTGGCCGGGCCTACTCGCCCAGTTGAGCCGGCTGGGACCGCAGGTCTCCCATCCGCTGCGGCTTGCGCATCTAGCGAAGGTGATAGCGAGCCCACAGCCCGACATCGGCATAGAAAAAATCGTCATCGATGGAAAGGACTATCCGATAGATGCTGAGGTTGAAGTGCCCAGCGGGGCCGGCTCGCGGACGGTCAAGGTCCGGTGCAGGGCGGAGCCTGCCGAGGTATTGCCGGCTGGTAAGAAAACCGGGCTGATCGACCATGACACCCGGCTGGTCACGCAAGACATGGCCGATTTCTGCACGCCCCAATGGTTGGCCGAGCTTCCCTCCCGTCTGGGGCGCGCGATTGATCCACTGCCGCGGTTGGCCGACCTTGCCGAAGCCTGTGACGGGCTGCCCACCATAGGCGGTAAAAGCGTCCCCCCTAAATTGGAAGCCATGCTGATCGATCTGTTCGGCGGGCCTGGTTACGATAAGGACGGAGTGGCCGAGATCCTTCTCGCCATCGCCAATCTGGACCCGACTGCAACGGTGGATAAGAAGCAGGCCTTCGCGCAAGCCTGGAGCGGCGCATTCGGCAGCCGCCGCGACCAGTTGGCCAAGTCCCTCGCAGGCGATCTGGCATCGGCCGTGGCCCCGGGAACCGGGATGGTCGACGCGGCCGTGCTGCGGGAGCACTACGGCGCCGCCGCATTCGTCGCGCTGATCCGCGACACCCTGCGTGCGAGTGTGCCGACATCCCCGGACACTCTGCAACAAACCGCGAAGAACTGGCTGGAGGGGCGCGGGAATGTCGAGACGGTCTATCGCGCGCTTTTACCAGAGGCCCTGGCGCGCCGGAGCTTTCTGCCGGAACTTGTCCGCCAGGTGGGGGGCGAGCCAGCCGACTGGGAACCGCTGCGGGAAAAGTTCACCTCGCTGTTCAGGGCACGGCTGGAGAGATGGCAACTGAAAGCACCTGAAAAGGTAATCAAGGCCACGAAAGACCGCGTTTTCCATATCAAGCCGGAAGGGGTAGATGGCGCCGCCCGGGACGGGCTGCCATTCCGTGTCGATACGATCTTCCACAACCCTGCGGGCGCGCTCGATATCCACCGGATACTCGATGGCTATCTGGTTGCGGTCAGTGACCGAAGCATCCGCGACACTCGGAACCCCTATGAGTTGGTGACCCAAGGATCATTCGACATCGTCCATACGGGCGCCACCACGCCGCCACCCCTGTCACAGAATGCCGTGTTAGGCGTGCACGAGCCTCTCCCCGTCGTCTTCGAAGTGGGGCAGCCGGGCGGGGAGCATACGGAGACCCGACTGGCGGCGGCCAGCTACCGCGGCCTGGCCATGATTCCATGGTCAGCCCGGCAGGTGCCGCAGGACCAGAGGCGCTTCGTCGCCGAAACGGCGACCGTGATGTCCATCCAGTTTCTCCATGCGCCGGACGGCACCATGTGCCCGCCCCTAGCCTATGGCCAAGATTATCGCATCGTCTGCGGCTATCAGGCGCCTGGCGGCCTGCTGCCTTCGCACTTCGCCACGCCCAGCGATCCGCTGCGCTTCGCGCCTCAGGAGCTGGAGAATCTCGACACTCAGTTCGTGCGGGAGGTGTCACTGCGGCGGACGCTGATCCCGGGGCCGCCGCGCTTTCTCGCCGATGGCCAGGCCAATGCGGGTCCGGCAACATTCGCGATGTCCGTGGAAGCGACAGTCCGGCCATTGTGGCGGGAACATATGGCTCTCTGGCCGGCTGACCGAGCCGCCGTACGGGACGGCCTGCGGGACGCGCCCACCCTCTATCTCGATGACATCGGTACCACGAGGGCGAGAAGGGAATTCACGTTCACCGTCCGCCCGGCGGCTCTCGCGCTCGGCAAGCAAGACCCCAACGCGACGACCGCTCTCGTTTGGCGCTATTGGCAAGAGCGGGACCGGCAATGGCAGGGGCCGGCCGCAGCGGCGGTCACGATTCCAGCCGGCACGGACGCCGATGACCCGGCCGTCGTCGGCCCGGTACAGGGCGGCCAACCGGGATCGGGCGGCATCTACTTCCGCATTCATGAAATCGGTAGGGGCGGACTGAACGAGGCGGCGCCTCCATGCCACGCGGTGCTTGGAGAGGGGCAGTGTGTGGCTGTTAAGATCGAAAGGGGTGGCGGGCTCCCGATCCAGATGACCTATACGCCGCCGGCTGAGAATGGTGCAGCGAATCTTTACATCCAGGTGCCCCATGACCAGCGCCTCCTGTTGGAAGCCTGGACGGCATGTGACGCCAGCTTTCTCGACAACGGAACCGATCCGCGCTTCGACGGGCAGGTGAGTTGCACCAGACTTCCTGATCGGAACATCGCCCTGTTTGGAGCGGCGCGGTTGGCCATCGAATCCCTGCCGCTGGACGATCACCTGCCCACGGCCGAAGAGCTATGGCGCGGAATCTCAGTCGATGAAGCGCGCGCTTTCCATCTCGAAGCCCCCACTCCCGGCGAAGCGTTGGCAGAGAAGGCCGATTTCATCGGAAACCTGCAGTCGACTTGGCAGACTTGGCGCTGGGACGGCGGACCCGTCATCTCCTACGAGGATGACTTGGTCGGCGGATTGAGTCCAGACAAGTTGGAGCCACCGGACACACCTTACCGCATTGGCAACTATGTCAGGTTCGAGCAGCTCATGTTCGAGAACCGGCGCGATGGCGGGGTCACGGCCATCGTGCCGCGGACGGCCGGCACGACCACCCAGCTTTTCGCCTTGGAAAGCCCACCCAATCGCGGGGCCGACTATCTCCGCCTTCGGCTGGACGCGACCAGCCGCTACGCGGCCTTGCGGCCGGGATCCGTCGGGATCAGGCGCCGTGCGGCGTTACACTCTCAGGATGGCAGGCTCAGCCCATGGCGCGGCTACACCATGGGCGTACACCGCAGTGATCCCTTGCCGACACCCCGCATCTCCGTGGCCGCGCCATTGTTCGGACGGGTGGAGCCAGACGAGACGACGGCGACGACGGCGGGAGGGTTTGCCCTTTATCTCGATCATCCCATGTTCGACCCGCGGCACGGCGGGGGTCTGGCCGAGCGCCTTGAGGTGCTGATAACGGTGGAACGGGTCGAGACCGGGGCCCCCCAGCCCGAGGCCGTTCAGGAGATCGCCGCCCTCACGGTGGGAACCGATCCGATCCGCTACGGCGCCGTCAACCCGTTCGAGGAGAATACGGATACGGCGCCCCCCGTTCTCTGGAAACGGAGCCAAGGCGGATGGGATAACGGAGAACCGAAGGAACTAAGCCTGAACGTCGGTACCATCCTCGGGCAAACGCTGGAGCCCGGATCACCCGCGCCACAGTTCCCTTTTGCCATCGCCTTCGTCGAACCAGCCGCCGGAAAACATCTGTTGCGCCCGGATACCATGGCGAAAATCAAGGTGCGCATGACCGCGGGAGGGCATTTCTCCGATTGGTCGGCGCCATTGTGGGTCCATCTTCTGCCTGACATGGCCGGCACCATCGGCAAGAGCGTGGCCGGTGAGATGATTCCTGTGCCGGTCTTTCGCGCCAGAATGGAGGACAACAGCATCCTGCTCACCGAAAACGCGGATGCCGGCTCCCCCGCCACGGCTCGCTTTAATCGACTGTACAATTTGTGCGCTGATGGGGCGCCGACTGAACCCCATGATCCCTACCTGTTTTCCAAGGTAATGGCGGTCCTGATCCGCACCATCGTCGACGTCACCGGCAAGCCACGACAGCGCGTCGCCGCCATCGTCCCGGGGACACAACAACCCCAGCAGGGTATTCATTTCAACGTTCCCGACACCCGAGGCATCTCCCACCTCCGGCTGCTGGAAGTACAACGGGTATCAGGCGCAGGTGATCTGCGGGAAGAGGGCAATCCGCTCCAGGCGACCCAGCGCTGGTTTGGCGGATCATTTTCTACCCAGCCCGCCGACGACGGTCCAGATCATAGTGTCGACATCAACGAGCGTGTCGTGGGGGTCGGCCCCCTTGTGATAGTCACTCAATAGAGTGCGGGAAACGATCGTGTCCCAGGACGTTCTCTAATTGGTATTGTCAATGGCGCGACCGGGCGTATCGGCCTCTGAAGACATCACCGCCGGGCTCACGGTTCTTGACGTGGTCGCGGAGCGCATAATCTCGACTGGCGTCATAATTCACGCCCGTCCGAACTCAATGGCAGTTCATTAAGTTCGACCCGAGCCTCGCGCCAAGTGGCGTAGTGCTCATCAAGGATGGTGATGAACCGCTCGCTGTGGGTGGGTTCAGTCAGATGGGCCATTTCGTGGACGATCACGTATTCGAGTAGGTCCTTCGGCTTCTTCACCAGCTCGGTATTGAGCCGGATGTGCCCAGCATTATGGTTGCAGCTTCCCCACTTCGTCTTCATCCTCTGCAGAAAGTAACCACTGACCTTGACGCCGAGCTTCGGCTCCCACTTTTCGATTAGCGCCGGAACCACCTCGTGAAGCAGCGCCTTGTGCCAGTCGTGAATCACCTCGGCACGCCTGACTGCGTCGCTGCCTGGCCGCACGGTCAACACAATCCGTTTGTGGTCCATCTTAACAGAGGGCTTGGCGTCCCGATGCTCAACGGTCATCAGATATCGCCGTCCCCACAGGTAGTGGCTTTCGCGGGTGACGAACTGCCTGGGAGTCTCGCGGGCCTGCTCAGCCAGCTTCCGCCGCTGGTCGCGAATCCAATGCAGCTTGGAAATGGCGTATGCGCGCGCCACCTCCAGCCGTGTTGCGCTGGGAACGGCCAGGGTGACGCGACCATCGGGTGGGTGAACGGAAAGGTGGACATTCTTAATGTCCTTGCGCGTCACCGCAATGCAGATTTCACCGAGGTCTATCGTTTCCATCACCCATACCCCGGTTGGTTCTTGATGATGTCGAACAGCGCCGCCGTCGCCACACGGTCACGGCTGAGGATAGGGAACAGGGCGTTTAGCACCTGCGCCTCGCGCGCCTGGTCACCCTTCCATCCCGCAGGGGCCCGTTCTCGCACGGTCGTGTCGATCTCCACGGCCAAAGCAGCCTTGTCATCGTCGACGGCCGGACACTGGAAACCGGTCACGGGCAGCGACGCCAAGTTGTTGAAGATCACCGCAGCTTCTGGCTTGCCGTGCAGGACCGCCGGAATTCCAGCGGTCGGTTGCTTGGCCGCCAACTGCTTGACCAGTGCCTCGGCCCGGCGCAGAAATTCCTCGTAGGCGGCAGCATCGGCTCGGCTTTGTTTTATGAGGTCATCAAGCAGCTTGGACATCTCCTCGTAGAAGCGAGGGTCGGTCAGCTGATCGCGGATGATGGTCTTCCGCACGTTGTTGATGATTGTCTCGGCAATGGCGTTCCGAGAGAGCTTGCCCTTCTCATTGAGCTTACGCGCGATGGCGTCGTGGATGCCGGTCTCGATGATAAGTTCTGTCAGCGAAAGCGCCCCGAGTTGGCCCATATCGGTCGCCGGATCGGCCTGGATGTAGGTGTTGATCAGGTGCCGCATGTCCGCCTCGTAGGGCTTGATGTCCAGCTCCTCCCCCGAGTGCCGTTTGATGGCGGCACGGATCTCGCTGTAGAATTCAACCTCCTTGCGGATATCAGCTGCCTCGGCCTCGGAATAGCCAGCCTCGCTCAGGTTCTGCGCGATGGCGGAATAGGCACGCACGAAGGCGGCGACCGCCTTGTAGAACGACACCCTCAGCGCCTCGGTATCGGTTAGCGCATTGGGGTCGGCCGCGTCCCCACAGAAATAGTGCAGGAACTGCTCGATCTCGCGCGGTGACGTCACCGGCGCACACAAATAGCACAGCGCCTCGCGGGTCTCGTCCAGTCGCTCTTTGCCCTCCTTCAGCCAATCCTTGAGATAAACGTTGTTGTCGCCACCGCCGCCCTGGTCGATGTCCAGTTCGTCGGAGCTGTAGACGGCGATCGCCTGTTGAACGTCACCAAAGAGCTCCTTGTAATCGACGATGTAGCCATAGTCCTTGTCAGCCCCGTCCAGCCGATTAGTCCGGCAAATGGCCTGGAACAGGTTATGGTCTCGCAGCTCATTGTCGAAATAGACGTAAGTGCAGCTTGGAGCGTCAAAGCCGGTGAGCAGCTTGCTGACCACGATCAGCAGCTTCATATTCGACGGTTCTTCGATGAAACGGCGTTTCGTCTCGTCCTCGTACTGCTTGACGGTCTGGCCGTTCTTGAGGACGTGCATGGTGTAGGTATCGAATTTGTAGCGCTCGTCGCTGTTGGGCGGTTCGCGCGAGATGGCATTGTGGTTCGGCTCGAAGGAGGTGATGATTCCGCAGTAGGGTCCGAAACTGGTGTTCTGGAACAGGCGGAAATAGTGGCAGGCGTCATAGATGGAGGCCGCCACCAGGATCGCGGTACCGCGATCATCGTTCAGGCGCGGCTTGAGGCCGAAGTCCTGGATGATATCGGCGACGATGCGCTGCTTGCGCTCGCCGGCGCTCATCAATTCCTCCATGGTCGCCCAGCGCTTGCGCAGAACGGCCTTCTGGAAGTTGTTGAGCGCCTTGGTCTTCTGCTCGAACCAGCGGTCGATGGCAGCCTGCGAGATCAGCCGCTGCGGCACGTCGCGGGCCTCGTATTTCAGGTCCAGCACCACCTTGTCGGCCACCGCCTGGGGGAATTTGTAGGTGTGGATATAGGTGCCGAAGACGTCCCGCGTCAGCTTCTTGTCCTTGCGCAACAGCGGCGTGCCGGTGAAGCCGATGAAAATGGCGCCCTCCAACCAGCGCTTCATCTGCTGGTTCATGGCCCCACCCTGGGTGCGGTGGCATTCGTCCACGAAGACATAGAAACGCCCACGGACGGGAGGCGGCGGCCCCTTCAGGTCGGCGGGGTCGATCTTGTGGATCAGGGCGCACAGCAACCGCGGTGATGCCGCCCCTAGCTTCTGGACTAGTTCCGCCCGCGAAGTGATGCGCGGAGAGGGAGCCTCGGCACCGACCACCCCGGCGTTCTTCATCACGCCCTCGATCTGCTTGTCGAGCTCGTCGCGATCGGTAATTACAAGGACGCGGGCTTCCGAATCGTGCTCCAGCAGCCATTTGGCGATCAGCACCATCAGGATGCTCTTGCCGCTGCCCTGGGTGTGCCAGATGACGCCCCCCTCGTGTTTGGCGGTACGTTCCTGTGCGGCCTTGACCCCGAAGAATTGGTGCTGGCGCGGCACCTTCTTCTGGCCGGCATCAAAGATGATGAAGTTGCGGATCAGGTCGAGCAGGCGATCTTTGTTGCACATCTGGGCGAGTGGCTTGTCGAGCAAGGCACCGGCTTCGGGCACCGCGCCTGCGCTGCTGGCGGCCTCGTCCTTCCATTCGACGAAAAACTGTTCCGGCGTGCCGATGGTGCCGCAGCGCAGCCCTTGCGAATCACTGCCGGCCAGCAGAATCTGCGCGAAGGTGAAAAAGCCCTTGTTGAAGATCTCTTCCTGGTTGGTGATCAACTGGCGCACACCATCGGCCACCTCCACCGAGCTGCGCTTGAGCTCGATCACGGCGATCACGAGGCCGTTGAGGTAGAGCACGATGTCGGGCCGCCGCTGGTAGCCGCCCTTCAGCGTCACCTCCTCGGCCAGGGCGAAGTCGTTCCGCTCCGGCCGCTCCCAGTCGATCAGGTGCACCGTTTCGTGCGCCTGGCCGGCGGCAATCTGCACCGGCACGCCGTAGCGCAGAAGCTGATAGGTGCGCAGATTGGCCTGATACAGCGTGATACCGGTGGCGTCGGCGGCGGTCTCCAGCTTCTGCAGGGCGGCGGAGATGTGGGCGGCGGAGTAGCCGCGTGCCGCCAGATTGTCGCGCAGGATGTCCGTTTCGATGGAGCGGTTGTTGGCGCGCTTGTTCCATTCGCCGAGATAACGGTAGCCCAGGCCGTCCGGCCGCGCCGGGTCGGTGAACAACGCGATCACGCGGTTCTGGGTTCGGCGTTCGGAACGCGGTTGTTCAGGCATGGTCCCCCCTGGTCACACGAGCCGGGTCTTGCCGGTCAGCAGCTCCTGCATCATAGCCTGCTTGATGGCGCGGGTCTTGTCGCGTTGCGCGTGTAAAGCTGTCAGTTCCGCGTCCATGTCGGAGAGCACGGCGGCGATGGCGGTTTGCTCCGCCTTTACTGCCGGTATTGTCAAAGGCAGCGTCAAAATCTTGGACACCGACAACCCCGGCTGGGCCGAAGCTTCCGAATACCGGTTAAGATTCATTTCGCGAAGAATGTACGCCAAGAAATGGACGTCCGTGTCAGCTTCTGCAGTCACAACGACGGCATGCTCTGAGGCAAAAAATTTCCCCTTGACGGTAACCACGTTTCCGCAAAGTGCACCTTGCCGACCAATCAGTGCAAAATCGCCATCGTGAGTGAACTTTGACGCATACCCACGGAGGCCATTTCCGCCATAACAAGGATACGGGTAATTATCGGAAATGCTTTCTGCTGTAATCGCTTCACCGCTTTTCATTGTGCAGACGGAACCAAGGTTGACCTGTATCCACTCAGCGTGAAATCCGGGGAGGCGGGTCTGGCCCGTGAGGAGTTGCTGCATGGCGGCCTGCTTGAGGTCGCGCTTCTTGGCGATCAGCCGGTCCAGTTTGGCCAGCAGCGCATCCACATCGCTCAAGGCTGTGGCGACGGCTCGTTGTTCGCTGAGTGGAGGGCGTAGAAGCTTCAGCTTGCCAACTGTCGTCAGATTTATGCCGGATTTTGCTCCAACATCCGTCATTTCCGTAAAGCGCTTTTGTGGCCCATATGAAGCCAGAAAATAGCTCTGGAACAGGCTGTCCGCTTTCTCAGGGGGAAGTCTCAAACAGGCAATGTGCTGATTGATATATGCTGGTTTTGGTGTTTCTCTATTAATATAACCAATTATGCCAATGTCTGCCGTTATGGAAATAAGGATATCACCATCCTGGAGTGTGGTTCGGAGTGCTTCAGTTTCACTTGGCGGCAGGTCGACTAGCTTCTGGTCAGCCAAGTCAGGGTATATGCATTCTCGCGACAGATTCGTGATCCGTATGAACAGCGCGCCGCGATCTGAGTAATATTTCGCCCAACCACGTGATCCGCTTGTAATGAAGGGATTAAGGTCGGCCGCCTGGACAACTTCCCAATCTTCGGGAACGACACCGACCTCAGTCTGCTTGTATCCAGGCTTCACCACGATGCACCCATTCGCTTGAGATGCCCCTCCACACGGGCGGCCAGCATCGCCACCTCGTCGGTGAGCTGCGGCAGCGGCGTGGCGTAGCGCTCGGCCAATTGGTGGATGCGCCCGGCGAGTGTCTGAGAGACGCGGTCCAACTCACCCTGGACGGCGGCCGACAGGTGGACCATCCACTTGTCATCCACCACCAGCGACTTGATCTCGGCTTCGGTGAGTTCGGGGTACTTCTCATAGGCCAGTCGGTCGAGTTCCGCCTCCTGCTCCTTCACCTCGCGTTTCAGCGCCGCTTCATTCTCGGACAGCTCCAGCCAGCGCTTGAGCACGGCCGCCTCGTCTTTTGCCTCCTTGTCGTTCTTGATGTCCCTAAGCCGGGCGTTGACTTCGGCCTTCGCAATCCTGTCCAGCGCGCCAAGGAAGCCGTCATCGGTGCCGTGTTCCTCCTCCAGTTCGGCAAGGCTGGCGGTCGCGGCGTCCAGCTCCGCCTCGGTGGCTTCGATGGTGGCCTGCTCGGCAGTGAAATAGCGGGCGACGATGAAAGACTTGGGGATCAAGTCGCAAGTCCAGCCCTTGTCCTTGGCCCGCCCCTTCTTGTCGGTCTCGACAACGCGACTGGTCTCGGCCACCCAGCCGTCGGCGGCGATCAGATAGGAATCGTCCTGCATGGTTTCGGCCCAGTAGTCCATCAGGTGCTGGTAGACATCATACGCATCGAGCAGCGGCGCCCGGCGGAAGGTGGCGAGCATGTCCTCGGCGATGGTTTCGATCAGCGCCTTGGGGTGGCCGCCCTGGTCGAAGCCGGTGAGGATGGGCGTCGTGGCCTTGCGCCACTCGGCGAACAGTTTGGTCACCGCCCGATTGAACGCGGTAAACTCGGCATGGCCGAAGATAGCGGGCTTCACCTCGGGCAGGGGCAGCTTGAGGCGGGCATAACCGGAGCGACCGGCGGATTCGAACAGGGCCGCGCGCAGACCGGGGAGCACCTGCCAGTAATCGGGCAGCGCATCGAGGTCACGCTCGGGGATGCCGCCGCGCAGATGGCCATCGATGTCCTGCAAATCTTCGGGCTCGCTGCTGTCGATGTAACGCGGCAGGTTGAGATTGAAGTCGTTCTTCGGGTCGGCGATCTCGGAAAATGGCACCATGCGGGCGTAGCGCGGGATTTCGGTCTGCTTGGTGAAGGTGTCCACGATCCGGTGGATATCCTGCTCGCGCAGGCGGTTCTTGTTGCCATCCTTGATGAAGCCCTTGGCGGCATCGATCATGAACACACCCTTGCGGGCGGTGGCGTTCTCCTTATCGAGCACCAGGATGCAGGCGGGAATGCCGGTGCCGTAGAACAAATTGGCCGGCAGGCCAATGATGCCCTTGAGGATGCCCGAGCGAATCAGCCGCTGACGGATCGCGGCCTCGGCATTGCCACGGAACAGTACGCCGTGGGGCAGGATGCAGGCGGCTTTGCCGGTGCTCTTCATCGAACGGACAATGTGCAGCAGATAGGCGTAATCGCCCTGCTTGGCGGGCGGCTCGCCCCAGGCGAAGCGCTGAAAGGGGTCGTTGGCAGGGGTGAGGCCGGTGCTCCAGGTCTTGTCGGAGAAGGGCGGATTGGCGACGACGTAGTCGTAGGTGCGGAGCTTCTCGCCGTCCTTGAACTTGGGCGCGGCCAGGGTGTTGCCCGACAGGATGTTGGCCGTCGGGAAGTCGTGCAGGATCATGTTCATGCGGGCCAGGCCCGCCGTGGTCACATCCTTTTCCTGCCCTTCCAGCGTGATGTGCTTGCCTGCCTGGGTAGCTACCTTGAGGAGCAGCGAGCCCGAGCCGCAGGTAGGGTCATAGGCGGTGGTGGAGCCTTTGGTATTGTCAGGTGAGATGCCGATCACCTTGGCGATGACCCGGCTGACCTCCGATGGGGTGTAGAACTGCCCTTTACTTTTGCCGCTCTCGGTGGCGAAGTGCCGCATCAGGTATTCGTAGGCATCGCCGAGGATGTCATCGTGCTCGGCGCGGTGCTGCGAGAAATCGAGTTCCGGCTTCTCGAAAATGCCGACAAGGTTGCTTAAGCGATCAACCATAGCCTGGCCTTCGCCCAGCTTGTTGGGATCGTTGAAGTCGGGGAAGTCGCTGCGGGCGAGACGATCGTTGGCTTCAATCAGCGGCTGGACGATCTGGGTGTTGATCTTGTCGCCAATGTCGCTCTTGCCCTTGAGAGCTATCATGTCCTGGAAGCTGCTGCCCTTGGGAATGACGACAGCTGGCTTGAAGTAGTCGGAATCGGCGTACTTGTCCGAAACATATTTGATGAACAGCATGAACAGGACGTAGTCCTTGTACTGGCTGGCATCCATGCCACCACGCAATTCATCGCAGGAAGCCCAGAGGGAAGAATAGAGGTCTGACTTCTTAACCACCGATGTCCGCCGCCGACCCTTGCCGTTGGGTTTCGAGCTCGCCGGCGTTGCGCCCGGAGCAGAGGACGTCGTTCCCTCGGGTGCGGGCGGGGGCGCTGCCTTCACAGCCCGTGCCGCCGGGGCCGCTACGGCAGCGGCCTCCGCCATGGCGACGGATCCGCCCCGTCCTCTGCCGGAGATGATCACGCCCTCGTCGAGCAGTTCCGCCTTGACCTGATCATAGGTCGCGTCCTGCCAGCCGAGGTCATCGCGCAGCCCCATGTTCCCCGCTCGCCCCCCGCGTTCGGCAAGCGCCGCAAGGAACCGCTCCCGTAGAGATTCTCTAACCATGCTTCGCCTTCACCCAACTCTAACCAGTGGGGGCGGACCATAGCCCAAGCCATTCGTTCACTGAAGCTGAACAGCGCCGGGATTGTCGGAGGCATTCACTTCTGAGAATACGGATCAAGAACCATGTCGCGGTTCACCAACACGCGCAGGGGCAGCCCCGGCCGGCCCATAAGCGTGGGCTGCACGCCCAGGTCCTTGGCGGCCAATCGCTGTCCCACCTGGTTGGCGGCGTTGTCGCCGCTCTGGCGCACGGCCACCACGATATTGCCGCCGCCGCTGGTCTGGGTGTCGCCATTGCTGGCCAACTCGCCGGATACTCCCAGCAGCGTTGAAAGCACCATGCCGCGCAGCAGGCGGCCGGTGTGGTAATCGACCTCATCTTCAAGGCCCGCATGGCCCTCCGTGTCGGTGGCCGGCAGGCGGTCCAGGACCAGCGATTTGCCGTCGGGCAACAGCAGGCGTGTCCACACCACCAGGATACGCGACTGGCCGTAAGTCACGGCACTGTCGTAGCTGCCCAGCAGCCGGGCGCCCTGGGGGATCAGCAGGAAGCGGCCGGTGACACTGTCGTAGATGTCTTCCGTCACCTGGGCGACAACCTGTCCTGGCAGGTCAGAGTTCAGCCCGGTCACCAGCGCCGCCGCCAGGACCGTCCCGGCCTGGATTATGTAGGGGGAGACCGGTGGCTGTAGCCGGTGGGCCGTCACGGTCGCGGTTTCCGCCGGTCCGTGCAGGAAGGCGCGCTTATGGGCCTGCTGATTGGGATCGTTGTCTTCAACCTCATCCCCAGCGGGAACGGCCGCCCCCTGCCCCAGCGCCTCCTTCGCTTCCGGTGACGGACCGGCGGCACGAGCCGTAACGGTAAAGAACACCGGGGACGCGGCGGCCTGCTGGCGCTGGCGGTCCCGCTCCTGCACCGCCTGGTTCGCCGGACCGCCGGGGCTGGTGAACGCCGGCATCGGCAACGGCGGCGGCAACACCGACGGCGATGCAGAGGGCACCGCCGGGCGCCGGGTCAGGTCGGCATAGCCCGGTGGCGACCCGGCCAGGCTGTCGTCCGGCTTGACCTCAGTGGCGTAAAGCTGCTGATCGGCCGTCAGCTTCGGCGGTTTCCAGGTCAGCGCCCACCACACCGCCACGACCACCAGCAGGGCCAGGACCGCGCTGGCGATGCCCAAGGTGCGGCGCGACAGCCGCGTCACCGGGCGTGGCCGCGCCCGGAGCGCGAACGCCGCCGGGTCCGCCTTGGGCGGGGGCTCCTGGGTCGGGTCCATCTCAGCCCCGGCCGTCGGTGCGGGTGATGCGCACCACCTGCTGCGGATCGGCGCCCAGGCGCAGTTCCGCGGCGGCGAACAGCCGGTCGACGATCAGCGTGGCGCCACGCACCCGGTAGTTCACCAGTTCAGCCGTCCCGCCGTCCGATCCCACTACGAACAGAGGCGGCATCTCCCCCTGGCTGATGCCGGCGGGGAAGCGGACGTAGACCTTGCGGCCGTCATCGAACACCTGCACCGGCCGCCACGGCGGCCTGTCGCCACTCAGTTCATAACGAAAGCGCAGGGCGGACAGATCGACACCATCGGCGGCTTGGGCCTGGGCACGGCCCTCCTCCTCCCGGTTATGCGCCTTCAAGGCCACCAGGGCGTCGGCCGGATAGCGCCAGGAGACCTCGGCCATGTAGGTGGCGGCGGTGGGATGGGCCTCCAGGTGATAGCTGCGGCGGTCGGTCAGGATCACCAGGTTGTTCATGGGCAGGGTGGCGGCCAGGGGCTTCACCAGCACATGCACCTGCCGGCCCTCGCCGCTGCCGCTCTCACTGTCGCCGATCTTCCATTGCACGGTGTCGCCGGCGGCCACCGACTTCAGTTCCTCCCCCGGCTCCAAGGCGATATCCGTGACATGCACCGGTGCCACATAAACCTGGTAGAGCGCCCCCTCGCTGTAGGGAAACACCTGCATGGCGTTGATATAGCCATCACGGGTGGGCAGCACCTTGGCGCCTGCATTGGCGGCCTGCACCCGCTTGGCGGGGTCCGCAGCCTCCGCGACCGCTGCCCTCTCCGGTACCAATGGCTTGAGCTGCCCCGGCAGGGGCAAGGGCTCCGGCAGGGTGACGATCTCCACCGGCTTGGGGGGTGCCGGCTCCAGCTGGGCGGGCTGGGGGACGTCGTAGGTGATGGCCGGCGGCTTGTGGGCGCAGGCGGCCAAGGGAAGGCTGAGGGCCAGGCAAAGCCAACGCGTCATGGCGATCCTCCCGGCCCCAACTCCTGGGCCCAGTTGATGGCGTCAATGTACAGACCCAGCGGGTTCTGCCGCAGGCGGGCCTCGGTGTGCGGCGTCTGGATCACCACCGTCAGGATGGCCGACCAGCGCTGGGGCGCTTGCGGCGTCCCATCCTCGAAGGGGTGTTCGATCCAGGCGACGCGGAAGGAATCGGGGCTGGCCCGCACCACGCTGGTGATGTCCACCGTCACGGCATGACGGCCCAGGTGTCCGAAGGGGTCGGCCTGGCGGGCATAAGCGTCCAGCGCCGGCTTGGCGCGGCTGGTGATCTGGCCATAGGCGTCGAGCCAGGCCTGGCGCACCACCACCGGGTCCACCGACAGGCCACGCACTTCGGTGACGAAGCGTCCCAGGAAATAGGCGATCTGGGCATCGCTGGGGCGGTAGTCCGCCGTGGCCGGCGCCACCGCCTGGACCGCCCCCAGCTTGTCCACCTCCACCACGAAAGGCGTCACCACCGCGCGGGCCCGCATGCGCACATCGTCGCCCAGCAGCACGGCGGCCAGACCGAAGCAGCCGAAGGCCATGAGGCGCCAGTTGGCGGCCTGCACCCGGACGCTGCCGATGCGCTCATCCCACAACTGCTCCGCCCGTTGGTAAGGCGTGATCGGCGCGGGTGTCTCGCCATACCGGACCTGTCGGCGGCGCCATCTCATGGCTCATCCCCCTTCAACTGGGGCCGCATGGCAGAACCGCCGCCGCCATCGTCGCGTGACAGATGGTCTGTAGCGCGCACCACCACCTGCTGGCGCAAGCGCTCCGCCCAGGCCGGGGTGCCGGAGGCGGGCGACGATGGCGCCGGTGGGACCGGCGGCGGGGATGGCGGACTTGCCGGCGCTGAGGGCGTCGCCCCGCCCATGGCCCGGCCCAAGCCACCGCCCCCCGCCCCCGCATCGGCGCTGGCCGCGCGGGCTGCCATGCCGGCACCCCCCGCCGCCAGGGCCATGGTGCCGGCCACCATGGCTACCGGCGCCGCCGCGGCCCCCAGGCCCAACTGCGGCGCGCCGGAGGTGAGGCCGCCCGCCAAGCGGTTGGCGGCGAAGGCCAGGCCGGCCACGGTCATGGCCGCCAACAGGATGGTCATTGTGTCCTGCAGGCTCAGTTCCTGCGCCGGATCGGTGGGCAGGATTTCCGTGTAGAGCCGGGTGCCGATGCCGGTGATGACGGCGAACACCAGGATGCGGACACCGGAGGTGACCACCTGGCCCAGCACCGGCTCAGCAATGAAGGCCGTGCCCTTCCACAACGCGAAGGGCACCAGGATGAAGCCCTTTAGGGTCGTCAGCTTGAACTCGATGACCGCCAGGAAGAGCAGGATGGCCAGGATGAAGAAGGCCAGCAGGGTGATGAGGATCGCCACCGTCAGCAGCAGTACCTCGCTCAAGTTGCTGAACACCTTGGGGAACCCGGATAGGCGCTGAAACTGGTCCAGCAGCACCTGGGCGCCTTCCACACCGGCATGAGCAAGACGGCCGGGGTGCAGGAAATCCTGATAACTCAGAGTAGCGCCCGATGCCTTCAATCCCAGCGCGGCAAAGCCATCGAAGACTGTCTTTGCCAGGAATTTCCAGTTGTTCAGGAGCAGCGCGAAGAAACCTACGGGCAAGACCTTCTTGGCCAGGACTTGGAGGACTTCCTCTTCCCCCAAAGCCCAGGCCAGTCCAGCCAGGGTGCCGTCGATACCGATCAGCACGGTCACCAGGTAGCCGACGTCCCCAGCGATCAAGCCGAAACCGCTGTCGATGGTTTGGCCATAGACATCCAGAAAGTGGTCGATAACGGAGACATCGTTAGCCATGGGGAGGCTCCGTCTTAGGCGGCGCGGTCTGCGGAGGCTGGGCCGGAATCAGCTTGTCGGGAGTATTGGGGAAGAGGTTCACAGGCGGCGGGTTATACTGGCCCGCGCCCTTGCCCATGAACCGCCGCCGCTCAGCCTCATCGGCGACCTTGCAGCGGGGATCGTCCACCGCCTTCATGCCCAGATCCCGGCAGCGATCCAGTTCCTGGTGCAGCAGGGCATGGTCGGCCAGCAACTGCTCCACGGTGGGGTCGGCGGCGCGGGCCAACAGGGCGATGGAACCGGCGGTGACAACGGCAGCGGCGGCGACCGCCGCGACGAGAGTGCGCGTCTTCATGGGGAGCCTCCAAACACCTGAACGGGTATCTGAGTATACCCCACCCCCGCGCCCACGAATCGGCGCCACTCCGCCTGCGCCGCCGCCTCTTCTTCAGTGATACGCAGGGCCTCCGCCGTCTGGGCCCGGGCGTTGGCGGCCAGCAGATCCTGGGTGGTGGCCAGCTGGCGCACCTGCAGCGCCAGCAGCTGGTTGCCGGCCTGGGTGGCCTGCAAGGCCCCCACCGCCCCCTGGCTCTGATCCACCAGGGCCGCCATCTGCGCCTGGTCAGCGGCCCCGCCCTGCACCACCTGCGCCTGCACCGCCAGGGCCTGGCGATGCGCCTCCACGGCGGCGGCGCGTTGGGCATTGCCATCGGCCACCACCCCCGCTTGGGTCACAGCGCCGTCGTAGGCCGGGTACAGCACCTGCATCTGTTGCTGCAGCCGGCTGACATCAAAGCTCAGCCGCTGGGCCTGAGTCACCAGGCTGGTCAGCTGCGTCATGGAGGTCTGCAATTGCGCCAGGCTGGAATTGGGCAGCGTCGTCAGGTTGCGCACCTGATACTGCAGCGATTGGGTCAGCTGCTGGATCTGGGTGACTTGGTTGTTGATCTCCTGCAACGCCCGCGCCGCCGCCGCCGTGTTCTGCACCAGGTTGGCATGGTCGATGACCGCCCACTGGGCACCCGCCGGCGGCGCCAGCAGCACCAGGCCCAGCAGGGCAAAGGTCCAACGCCGCCGCCTCATGACCAGCCCTCCACCAAGTCAGCCGCCCAAGGCAGGCCACGGGCACGCAGCCAGGCGGCACCGAACCCCTCTGCCCCTGCCTCGGCCAAGACACGGTCCACCTGCACCAAGTCCTCGGGCTGGGAGGCGCCACAGATGGCGAGCGCGGCGGGCCCCATGCCCAACTCGAACAGGCGGCAGCCGGCGGCCGACTGGAACCAGTAATCCCGCTTGGGCACGGCCTGGGCGATGGTGGTGATCTGGCGGTCGTTCAGGCCCAGGCGGACATAGGCCTGCCGGCTCTCCGGCTCCATCGCGCGGGCGTTGGGCAGGAAGATGCGCGACAGGCAGCTTTCGATGACGGCAGGCGCCACGGGGGAGTCCAGGATGTCCGCCAGGCTCTGGGTGGCGAACACCACCAGGGCGTTCTTGCCCCGCACCGTCTTCAGCCACTCCCGCAGCTTGGCGGCGAACAGCGGATCATCCAGTGCCACCCAGGCCTCATCCACCCCGATCAGGGTGGGCCGGCCGTCCAGCCAGCCCTCGATGCGATGGAACAGGTAGAGCAGGACGGCCCGCGCCGCCCGCTTGGAGCCCAGCAGGTCTTCCGTTTCGATGGCCAGCAGGCTGGCGTCGCTCAGGCTTTCGGCATCGGCGTCCAGCAGCCGGCCGAAGGGACCGGACAGGGTGTAGGGCTCCAGCGCCGCCTTCAGGGCATTGGATTGCAGCAGCGCCACCAGGCCGGACAGCGTGCGCTCGGCCAGCGGCGCCCCGGCCAGGCTGCCCAGCGCCGACCACACCATGCCGCGCGCCGCTGGCGTCAGGGGCACGCCCTCCTGCACCAGCAGGGTCTCGATCCACTCCGCCGCCCAGGCACGCTCCGCCGCCTCATCAATGCGGGCCAGGGGCTGGAAGGCGATGGCCTGCTCTCCTGCCCGCCCCTCGCCCAGGGCGAGGTCATGGAACACGCCGCCGGCGGCCCAGACCGCCGCCTTGGAGGAGCGCCGCTTGTCGAACAGCACCACCCGGGCCTTGGGATAGCGGCGGAACTGCAGGGCCATAAGCGCCAGCAGCGAGGACTTGCCAGCGCCGGTGGGGCCCAGGATGAGGGTGTGGCCGACATCGCCCTGGTGGGTGGCCAGACGAAAGGGCGTCGCCCCGGCGGTGCGCGCCACCAAGAGCGGCGGACCGTTCAGGTGGGCGTTGCGCTCCGGCCCGGCCCATACCGCCGACAGCGGCAGCATATGCACCAGGTTCAGCGACGAGACCAGCGGCTGGCGCACGTTGGCGTAGCACTGGCCGGGCAGGCTGGACAGCCAGGCCTCCACGGCGTTCAGCCCCTCCTCCACCGCCACGAAACCCAGGCCGCGCGCCACCCGGCCCACCGCCCGCGCCCGCTCCGCCGCCACCGCCTCGTCCTCATCCCAGACGGTGACGGTGGCGGTGAAATAGCCATAGCTGACGGCGTCGGAGCCCAGTTCGCGCAAGGCCCCATCGGCGTCCAGCGCCTGGGCCTCGGCATCGCTGTCGACCAGGCGGGATTCCTGCTGCCACAGCACCTCGCGCAGCAGGGCGGCGATGCCCTTGCGCTTGGCCCACCAGTGCCGCCGCTTGGTCGCCAGCTCCTTCTGCGCCTCCGCCTTTTCCAGCGGCAGCCAGCGCACCACCCAGCGATAGGGCAAGGCCAAATGGTTCAGCGCGTCCAGCAGCCCCGGCCAGGTGGCGTCGGGCAGGCCGCGCAGGGTCAGGGTGCGCAAATGCGCCCGCCCCAGCAGCGGCGCCACCCCCGGCGTCAGGGCGCAGTCGGGCAGCAAGCCATCCAGGTAAAAGGGCACCGGCGGCACGGTCACCGGATGCCGCCCGTGGGTGGAGATACAGCCGTGCAGATAGGCCAGGGTCTCGGCATCGTCCAGCCAACGGCATAGCGGCATCAGCGGCACCAGCAGGTCCAGCACCCGGTCCCCCTCCGCCACGACGGCGTCGCGCACCAAGCGCCAGTCCACCTCCCGCCGCCGGCCGGCGGTGTCGTAGAGCAACTGGCCGGCCTGGGCCGTGCGCTCCGGCGGCGGCAGGTAGCAGAGGGTCAGGAACTGCTCACTCTCGAACTGGGCGCCCTCCTGTTCAAACCCCGCCCGGCGCTCCTCGTCCACCAGGCGGGAGACAGGATCCGGGAAGCGGCTGTTTGGGTAGCCGGTGGCCGGCCGCCGGGCCGCTTCGACGAACAGGGCCCAGCCCTCGCCCAGGCGCTTCAGCGCGTTGTTGACGCGCGCCGCCACCGCCATCAGTTCCGCCGACGGCACCGCGTCCAGATCGGGGCCCCGGAACAGGGCGGTGCGTTGCAGGCTGCCGTCCTTGTTCAGCACCAGGCCTGGCCCGACCAGCCCGGCCCAGGGCAGGTAGTCGGCCAGTTCCCGGCGCTCGGCGCGGTATTCGCGGAGGTCGAGCATGGTCAGACGTCCAGCAAGAGGCGGGCGACCCGCAGGTGGCGGGCGAACAGCGGCAGGAACTGCGGGTCCTGGCGGGTCAGGAACAGGGCCACGCCATGGCCCAGGGCATAGACCGCCACCCCCGCCAGCCACAGCTGCAAGCCCAGCCCGATGGCGGCGGCCAGCGTGCCCAGCGCGATGGCCAGGCCGCGCGGGATGCCGCCCAGCAGGATGGGCTCGGTCAAGGAGCGGTGCAGCGGCACCAGCCAGCCGGGAAGGTCGCCGGTCATGACACCAGCGCCCCGCCGGAGAAGCTGAAGAAGGTCAGGAAGAAGCTGGCGGCGGCGAAGGCGATGGACAGGCCGAACACCACCTGGATCAGCCGGCGCATGCCGCCGGAGGTCTCCCCGAACGCCAGCGCCAGGCCGGTGCCGATGATGATCAGTACGGCGATGATCTTGGCGACGGGACCCTGGACGGAGTCCAAGATCTGCTGCAGCGGCTGCTCCCACGGCATGCTGGTGCCGGCGGCCAGGGCCGCCCGGGGCAGGAACACCGCGATGGCCAGCGACCAGCGCAGGGGAAAACGCTTCATGACGGGTCTCCCGATGGATGAGGGGTGGGTAGCGCCAGGGGGCCGGCGCCCAGGGGTTCCAAGGCGTAGCCGTCGTCGCCCTTGAGGCCGGCGACACGCCACAGCCCGGCCAGGCGCCGCTGCGGGCCCCGGCCGGCCAGGACGGCGATGAGGTCGATGGTCTCGGCGATGAGCGGCCGGGGCACGGTCACCACCGCCTCCTGCACCAACTGCTCCAGCCGGCGCAGGGCGCCAGGGGCGGAGCCGGCGTGCAGGGTGGCGATGCCGCCGGGATGGCCGGTGCCCCAAGCCTTCAGCAGGTCCAGGGCCTCGCGACCACGCACCTCGCCCACGGGGATGCGGTCGGGGCGCAGGGCCAGGCTGGCGCGCACCAGGTCCCCCATGCCCATGACGCCCGGGCGGGTGCGCAAGGGCACCACGTTGGGCACGTCGCAGCGCAGCTCCCGCCGGTCTTCGATCAGAATGATGCGGTCGCCCGTCTGCGCCAGTTCCCGCAGCATGGCGTTGGCCAGCGTGGTCTTGCCCGTGCCGGTGCCGCCGGCGATGAGGATGTTCCAGCGCTCGGCCACCGCGGCGCGCAAGGTGGCGGCCTGGCGGGCGGTCATGACCCGGGCGGCAACGTAATCGTCCAGGCCCAGGCCCATGGCCACCGGCTTGCGGATGGCGAAGGTGGGGCCGGTGACCACGGGCGGCAGCAGGCCCTCGAACCGCTCCCCGCCCTGGCCATCGGCATCCAGGGGCAGTTCGGCGGAGATCGTGGGACGGCCGCCATGCACCTCCTCCCCGGCGCAGGAGGCGACCAGGCGGATGATGCGCTCGCCATCGGCGGCGGACAGGCGATGCCCGGTGTCGGCCAGGCCCGCGGACAGATGGTCGACCCACAGCCGGCCATCGGGGTTGAGCAGGATCTCCACGATGTCCGGTGTCCGCAGCAGATCGGCCAGCAGCGGCCCCAGGGCGCTGCGCAGCATGCGTGCCGTGCGGGCAGCCATCAGGGTGGGACCGTCAGACATGGGCCGCCTCCGCCGGTTCACTGCCTGGCGCCGGTTCGGCGTCCGCCCTGTCCGGGCTGACCGCCTGGTGACGCTCCGGCCAGATCTCGACGCTGATCTCCTGCACCAGGCTCTCGCCGCGCTGCAGCCGGCGGCCCAGGGTGGCGATGTAGTTCTGGTATCGCTGGCTGCCCTGGGCCTTGGCGGCGGCCTGGTGCTCGGCGGGGATGGGCATCGTCACCGACAGCCAGAAGCGCACGAACAGCGCCTGGGCCTCGATGGCGATGGTCAGGTCACGCTCCACCCGCTCCAGCTGCCGCGACAGCCGGTCCAACCGGCGGGCATAGGCGGCCTCGCGCCGGTCCAGGGCATCGGGCGACAGGAAGGAGGCCACCGCCGCCTCCACCAGCTGCGAGCGATGCACACCCTGGCGCAGGGCCAGCTCGGTCAGCTGGTCGGCCAGCTTGGGATCGAAGTAGCAGTTGAGGCGGCTCTTCATGTCACAGCCCCATGCCGTCATTGGGGTCGAGCGCGGCGGCACGGGCGATGGGCAGCCTGGCCATGACCCGCTGGCGCGGCCCCTCGTCGTCAGGGCCGTCGTCGGCCACGGAGAACTCGTCGGTGGGATCCAGGATTGGTGCTGCCTGTTCATGACCGGCAAGCTCCGGCTCCTGCCGGATGCCGCCCTCCTCGCCATCGGCACCGCCCGCGCCGCCGCCGCCAGGCCCGGTGGGCTCACCCAAGGCCGGCCGGCCGGACCAGTCGTCGGGCCGGCCCGGAGGGCAGTCGGGATAGACAGTGTCGTTGAGGGCCGGGGCCGGCAGGACGCGGCCGCGCAGTTGCGGCTCCTCGTAATAGCGCAGCTTGCGCGCCCGGATCGGCGGCGTGCCCGCCACCATGACCAACTCATCGGTGGCCGGCAGTTGCATGACCTCGCCCGGGGTCAGCAAGGGTCGCGCCGTCTCCTGCCGGCTCACCATCAGGTGGCTGAGCCAGGGCGCCAGGCGGTGGCCGGCGTAGTTGTTCATGGCCCGCTGCTCGGTGGCCGTGCCCAGGGCGTCGGAGATGCGCCGGGCCGTGCGCTCGTCGTTGGTGGCGAAGCACACTCGGATGTGGCAGTTGTCCAGGATGGCGTCGTGCTCGCCGTAGGCCTTCTGGATCTGGTTCAGCGACTGGGCGATGAGGAAGGCGCGGATGCCGTAGCCGGCCTGGAAGGCCAGCGCCGTCTCGAAGAAATCCAGCCGCCCCAGGGCTGGGAACTCGTCCAGCATCATCAGCAAGCGCCGGCGCCGGGCGGGGTTGTCCAGGCGCTCCGTCAGCCGGCGACCGATCTGGTTCAGCACCAGGCGGATCAGCGGCTTGGTCCGGCTGATGTCCGAGGGCGGCACCACCAGGTAGAGCGACACTGGCCGCTCGCCCTCCATGAGGTCGGTGATGCGCCAGTCGCACCGCCCGGTCACCTTGGCCACCACCGGGTCGCGGTAGAGGCCCAGGAAGGACATGGCGGTGGACAGCACGCCGCTGCGCTCGTTCTCCGACTTGTTCAGCAACTCCCGCGCCGCCTGGGCCACCACCGGATGCACCCGGTCACCCAGGTGCCGGGTCCGCATCATGACGCGCAGGGTGCGATCGATGGGCCGGGCGGGATCGGAGAGGAAGGCCGCCACGCCGGCCAGCGTCTTGTCCGCCTCGGCATAGAGGACGTGCAGGATGGCGCCGACCAGCAGCGCGTGGCTGGTCTTCTCCCAATGGTTCCGCCGCTCCAGCGCGCCATCCGGATCGACCAGGAGGTCGGCCACGTTCTGGACGTCGCGCACCTCGCACGCGCCCAGCCGCACCTCCAGCAGCGGGTTATAGGCGGCGGACCGGGGATTGGTGGGGTCGAACAGCAGGCAGTGGGAGAACAGCGTGCGCCAGCCGGCGGTGACCGTCCAGTTCTCTCCCTTGAGGTCATGGACCAGGACGCTCTCCGTCCAGGTCAGCAGGGTTGGCACCACCAGCCCGACACCCTTGCCGCTGCGGGTGGGCGCGAACACCAGGACGTGCTCGGGCCCATCATGGCGCAGGTAGCGCCACCCCATACGCCCCAGCATCACCCCGGCGTCAGCCAGCAGGCCGGCACCGCGCACCTCCTCGGCCACCGCCCAGCGGGCCGATCCGTAGGTGGCCACCTGGCCGGCGGCACGGGCCCGCAGGGTGGAGCCAACCACGGCCACCAGCAGCGCGCCGACGCCGCCGGCACTGGCGATGCAGGCGCCAACCAGGAAGACGCGCGGCGCGTAGGCGTCGAAGCGCAGCCACCAGAGGAAGAACTGCTCAGGGCGGTAGACGGGGCTGGCGCCCAGGAAGAACCAGGGCCGGCCCAAGGCGGGGGCATGGCCCAAGCGCCAGGCGACCCACTGGGTGGCGAGCCAGACGCCGGCCAGCACCAACACCAGTGCCGCCGTGATCTGACCCCAAAGGATGCGCCCGCCGGTCATGGGATTGGCCCGTCTTGAGAGAGACGGGATAGATAAAGAAGACCGGATTTAGGCTATCGCAACAGCCAACAGTCCCCATCGTAGGGCAGCGTAGAAATAGAAACGGCCGGCGGAATGGCCTGTCAGGATGACGTCCATCGACTTGACATCGCCCAATGCAACCCTAATATTGGAGTAGAATTGGAGACATCACTATGCCGAACATGCTCGAGTTCACCGCCGCCGAAGCCGCCTTCGTCCTGCGGGAGCCAATCAAGGCGGTGCGCAAGGCCATGGACGAGGGGCCTGTGCAGGCCCGGTTGATCACCAAAGGCGGTGGGCCGGTGCGGGCCATCGCTTGGCGGGATCTGGTCTATCTCCACGCCGTCCGCACCCTGCGCGAGGAATTGACGCCCAAAGGCCGGACCGAGTTCTACCTGGCTCTGAAGCGGAGTCCTGCGGAGGGTACGCGGGAGGTGCGGTTCGGCCGGCTGAGCGTGACAATGGACGCGTTCGAGGCGGAGGTCGAGGCGCGGGCGCAGGAATTGTCGGCGCTGGCCGACAAGGTCGAGTTCCGCGCCGATGGCGAGCCGTTGCTCAAGGGAACCGCCATCGAGGTGCATCGGATTGCGGCCCTGCTGGCCGGCGGGCTGTCGGCTGAGGAAATCCGTGACGATTATCCCTCGGTCACACCCGAGATGGTGGGCATCGCCAAGGCTTATGCCGACGTCCATCCCAAGCCCGGGCGCCCCTATCCCCGGACGAC
>NZ_JACIIZ010000028.1 GCF_014205765.1 Nitrospirillum iridis
GCCGTGATCTTCGCCTGCTTCACACGAACCATCATTAACCTCCATCAGACCCAAATTTTAGGGTGATGGCTCTCCACTTTTCCAGGGCAAGTCCAAGTCCAGGCCAAGCGGGACACGAGGTTGAAGGTCGCGATACGGCGGGTGTTCGACGAGAACTTCGCCGTCTATGGCGTGCGCAAGGTCTGGCACCAGTTCAAGCGGGAGGACCACGCCGTCGCACGCTGCACGGTCGCCCGACTGATGCGGGATTTGGGCTTGCGAGGGGTGATCCGGGGCAAGCCGGTGAAGACCACGGTGAGCGACAAGGCGGCGCCCTGTCCGCTGGACCACGTCAATCGGCAATTCCATGCGCCCCGGCCGAACATGCTGTGGCTGTCGGATTTCACCTACGTCGCCACCTGGCGGGGCTTCGTCTACGTGGCCTTCGTCATCGACGCCTACGCCCGGCGCATCGTCGGCTGGCGGGTGTCGCGGACGGCCCCCATGCCGCCTTCGTGCTCGACGCCCTGGAGCCGGCCCTGCATGAAAGGCGACCGGCCAAGCACGGCGGCCTGGTTCACCATTCGGACAGGGGCGTTCAATACGTCAGCATCAAGTACACTGAGCGCTTGGCGGACGCCGGGATCGAGCCCTCGGTCGGCAGCGTCGGCGACAGCTACGACAACGCCCTGGCGGAAACCATCAATGGCCTTTACAAGGCCGAGGTGATCCACCGGCGTGGACCATGGCGATCCTTCGAGGCCGTCGAATACGCCACCCTGGAATGGGTCGATTGGTTCAACCACCGGCGGGTCCTGGGGCCTATCGGCAACATCCCGCCCGCCGAAGCTGAGGCTCGCTTCCACACCATGACGGACACTCCGGCGATGGCCGCCTGACTCAAGCCAAAACGCCTCCGACAATCCCGGCGCGGTTCAATACGGCGTGCCGCGTATCCACGCCACGCTGCGGGCCGAAGGCCACGCCGTCAGCCGGGGTCGCGTCGAACGTCTGATGCGCCATCAGAGCATCCGGGCCAGGAAATCCAAGCCCTTCCGCGTGTGCACCACCGATAGCACCAAGGCGCACCGACGGTTCAGAATAACCAGCACGGTACAGTCTGCACGACATCGATCACCCGCGCCATCGCCAGCCAACGCTCATCACTGAAGCAATACTGAAAAAGGGCCATGCCAGCGCACCATACATTACCACACGGCAAAGAAGCAGAAGCGCCGGCATCACAATCGTTGCCGATTTAATCTTTAAATATTGGTATCCGCACCCCCGGTGCTGTGTTCATGGTGCCGGGCACAGAAGTTATCGCTTCGCGATGAGTGTCGATCACCCCAGCGCCACGGTGCGCCCTATCATCCAATTGTCGACAGAGGGGGCTACGCGCCAGCAAAAGTGGTGCGCGCAGAGCATTCCCCGATGGCGGCTTAAAACGCGGCACGCCACAAGGCGACCGCGATAAAATCAGGGAGGAAGGTGATGGACAGAATGGTTCAATCCAAGGTTCGGCCGCTCTTGCTCGCGGGTGCCAGTTTCACCTCGATATTATGGGGGGCGGCATTCGCGCAGACAGCATCTGCCAGCCCCCTCGCAGCCGATCAGTCTGCCATGCCTGCGGAAGATCAGCACGCGGCCGATACGACGGTGCTCCAAGAGGTCGTCGTCACCGCCCAGAAGCGTGCCGAGAAGGCGCAGGATGTTCCCATCGCCATCACTGCGCTGAGTTCCGAGGCCTTGACCGCGTCCGGTACCATCGATACCAGTGATTTGAAGGCGCTGACGCCCGGCCTCAATTTCAATACGGCGCTGGCCGGCTATGGGCAGCCGCGCATTCGGGGCGTTGGCACGACGGCGCAGGGGCCGGGTATCGAAAACCCGGTCGCGACCTATGTGGATGGCGTCTACATCGCCTCGCCAAGCGGTGCGCTGTTTTCATTGATCGACGTCGATCAGGTGGCCGTCCTCAAGGGGCCGCAGGGTACGCTGTTTGGCCGTAATGCGACCGGTGGTCTGATCCAGGTGACCAGCCGGACGCCGACACCTGATTTCACCGCCGATCTGCAGACCACCTACGGCAACTACAACACGGTTGGCACGTCGGGTTATGTGAGCGGCGGGTTGGCCAATGGGCTTATGGCGAGCGCGGCGGTGATGTACGAGAACCAGGGGGACGGCTTCGGCAAGAACCTGGTTACCGGCCAGGACGTTCAGACGCATCGCAGTATCGCGGGCCGAGGCAAGCTTCTTTGGCAGGCAGACGCTGATACGGACATCACGTTGTCCGGAGACTATGCGCAGTACAAGGCCGCCGATCCCGCCTTCCATACCTTCAGCACGAACATTCTTGGCGTGTCGCCATCAGGCGGAAACTACGATATCGCCTTGGATCAGCAGCCCTACGTGAAAACCGAGAATTGGGGTACGAGCCTCACCGCCAAACACGATTTCGACAGCGTCCAGCTGCTGAGCATCAGCGCCTATCGTGAATCCTCGCTACACACGATTTTCGATCCCGACGAGACGGCGGCGCCGCTTCTCAATTTGGACATCAGCCAGCACGACAAGCAATTCAGCCAGGAGCTGCAGTTGCTTTCGACCAACAGCGGCCCCCTCAAGTGGGTTCTCGGCGCGTATTATTTCTGGGCTGACCAGCGTTATGACCCGTCCAACACGTCGGGCTCGTTCCTGCCCGGTACCCTTTCCCTGTTTACCAATCAGCTCTTGAATTCATACGCCGCCTTCGGACAGGGAACCTACGCCCTCGGGGACGATACCAACCTCACCGCCGGTTTGCGCTACACCATGGATGATCGCAGCGTGAAGTCGAGCGAGGTTTTGGATATCGGGGGCTTTCTTGTCACGCCGGTCACCCCGGTGAATGAGAGCAAGTCATTCAACAAGCTCACATGGCGCCTGTCGCTTGATCATCGCTTCTCGCCCGAGCTGCTCGCCTACGCCTCCTATAACCGGGGCTTCAAGGGGGGCTCCTTTACCGCGATGGCTTTCCCGGAAGTGGTCCTCAAGCCTGAGGTACTCGACGCGTATGAAGTGGGTCTGAAATCCGATCTGCTCAATCGCCGCCTCCGCGTGAACGTGGCGGCCTTCTACTATGACTACCAGAACATCCAGGTTAACCAAATCCAGAATGGCCTGCTCTTCGTCTATAACGCGCAGGGCGCCCACAGCTACGGCATGGATGCCGATATTGAGGCTCAAGTCACCAACCATCTGTCCTTCAACGCCGGGGTCAGTCTTTTGCATGCCCGGTACACATCGTTCCCGGCAGCGTTCCTGACAACACCCCTACAGACTGGCGGGAATGCCGTGGGGACGGTCGACGCGTCGGGCAACCACCTGCAGAATACGCCGGACTTTACGTTCAATCTTGGCGGGCGCTATATAATACCCATATCGTTCGGTGACATCACTGTTGCGGCGAATTATTATTATAATGGTGGGTATTATACCGCTCCCGAGAACCGCTTGAAGCAGCCGCACTACAACGTGCTTGATGCGTCCGTGACCTGGACGTCGACAGACGATCGCTACAGTCTGCGCTTTTGGGCAAAGAACCTGACAGATCAATTCTATACGACGCAAATGGACGCGACCAACTTCGGCGACAGCTGGGGTTCCGCTCCTCCTCGGACGTTTGGTGTCACGGCCGGTCTGCACTTCTAGAGCGGATCGCGGAAAGGCACTCCGCCCCAACGCGTGAATCTGCTCGCCAAACAAAACCTCGGAGCCGGCTGTGGTGTCGATTGACCATGGCCGGCCCCAGTCATCGGCAAGGACTCATTCTAATGCCTGCACCTTCACCGTTCATCGATCCCCCCGCCGTTCCATACTATCCAGAATATGCCCTGCAATTCGTCGGATGGGGTGTCGTTCGGCAATGGGAGTTCAACGGATGGAAGCCAGAGAGTCTTTCGTGGAAGAAGAGCTGTTATATCCATGGGGGACTTTCCGGTCCCGGTCAGGTGCTCTACAAGGGTCCGGAAGCGGAGGCCTTCCTCACGAGCATCTTCGTCAATAATTTCTCGAAGTTCCGCGTCGGCACCGCCAAGCACGCCATCGCGTGCGACGAAAAAGGGCTCATCACCGCCCACGGTGTCCTGCAAAGGCTGGCGGAGGATACCTTTCGGCTGTTCGTAAGCGGACCTTGGTCTCTCTACCAGCACAGCGTCACGGCATTCGATGTCCAGCAGGAAGTGCAGAACAATTTTCTGTTCCAGGTGGCGGGCCCGACGTCGCTTGAAACGCTTGAAGCAGCCACGGGCGAGAGCCTGCGCGATATAAACTTCCTGCGTTTCCGGCAGACCACTGTGGCTGGGCACTCGGTTCAAATTCTTCGCGTGGGGATGGCGGGCACGCTGGCTTATGAGCTACACGGCCCAAGTGCACTGGGGCCTGAGGTCTTCGATGCGGTCGTCAAGGCCGGCCAGCCGTTTGGCATTGAACGGCTGGGATGGCAGACTTTCCCCGTCAATCATGTGGAGGGGGGCTTTCCCCAGTTATTCTGGACGTTCACGTCGGCACTTTACGATGATCCCGGTTACCTTGAGTTCGTCAAGGCCAACCCCCATGCCTGGTGGGGGGCACCGGAGTTTGTTGGGAGCGTCGATCCGGCGGATCGCCGGGCCCGATACCGGACGCCTTGCGAGGTGGGCTGGCAGCGGTCAGTCAGGCTCGATCACGCATTCATTGGTCGGGACGCCGTTGAGAAAGAACTGGCCGCGCCCAAGCGCACCGTCGTCACGCTGGAGTGGGATCCCGAAGACGTCCTCGATATCTATGCCTCGCTGTTGCGGCCAGGCGAGGAATACAAGTATTTGGAAATACCGGGATCGCCGGCGCATCGCCGGACCTATGCCCACGCCGACCATGTTCTCAAGAACGGAAGGCGGGTCGGCATTTCGTCTGGCACCGTCTACAGCTACCATTTCCGCAAGGTCATCTCGATGGCCACGATTGACCTGGATCAGGCGGAAATCGGCAACCAGGTTGTCGTTCTATGGGGCGATTTCGGTGGACGGATGAAGGAAGTGAAGGCGAGGGTCGCGCGCTTCCCGTACCTGGCCGAGGGGCGCAATCAGACGGTTGACGTTGCCGGGCTGACTTCCCAACAACCGATCGGTGCCGAGTAGGCGTTTGGCTATCGCCCACTTCGGGGCGCCGGCGCGCGTCCCGCAAGAACAATGGTGGCCTGGAGGGGCGTGCCTCATAGGCGGCGTGCTGCGACGGCGGCGCCCGGGCTCCTGGGGCGGACCTCTGCGGGCATGGAAAATGCTGACCTAAAACGCGGATTTGAAACCCATGAACCGGACCCCCAACATTTATCGCATGACCATCACCTGCCCGGATCGACCGGGTCTGGTCGCCGCCGTGAGTGGCGCCCTGTTCGCGAAAGGCGCGAACATCCTTGAGGCGCAGCACTTCGCCGATCGGCTGAGCGGCACGTTTTTCATGCGCATCGAGTTCCAACTCGACCAGCCACGGGACGTCTTGAAGCCAGCACTCGATCGGCTTGAGGCGGAGGGCATGCGGATCAATTTGCGCTGCGCTGGCGAGCCGCAACGCGTGCTTCTCCTCGTGTCGAAGTTCGACCACTGCCTCGTCGATCTCCTGTATCGGGAACGGCTGGGGGAGATCGACGCGCACTTTGTGGGGATAGTCTCCAACCATTCGCAAGAGGTGCTACGCACCTGGATTCCGGAGCATATCCCGTTTCATCACCTGCCGGTGACCCCTGGCACGAAGGCCGCGCAGGAAGCCGGGATCAAGCGGATTGTTGAAGAGTCCGGCGCGGACCTGATCGTTCTCGCGCGCTATATGCAGATCCTGTCCGATGATCTGGCCAGCTTTCTCAGCGGACGTTGTATCAACATCCATCATAGCTTCCTGCCCGGTTTCAAGGGGGCCAAGCCCTATCACCAGGCGCATGCGCGCGGCGTGAAGATGATCGGCGCCACAGCGCACTATGTGACATCCGATCTCGACGAAGGCCCCATCATCCACCAGGACGTCGAGCTTGTTACGCACGCGGACTTGCCGGAGGACATGATCCGCAAGGGGCGGGATGTGGAACGGCGCGTTCTTGCCCGCGCGGTCAGTGACCATCTAGAGCAGCGCGTTCTCATCGATGGTCACCGCACCATCGTTTTCCGTGATTGACGATGGCACGGGTTCTACGCGGCGACATTGTCGCGGACGCGCTGTGCAGCCGGGTCGCCGAGGAGGTTCTCCGGCTGAAGGCGGGCGGCGTCGCTCCCGGTCTGGCCGTTGTCCTGGTCGGCGATGATCCGCCCAGCCAAGTCTACGTCCGGCGCAAGCTCATCAAGGCTCGAGAAGTTGGCATCCGCTCCTTCGAGCATCGGTTGCCGGCCGAGACCGGGGAGGAGGCGTTGCTCACGCTGATTGGGACGCTTAATGCCGATCCCTTGGTGCATGGCATCCTGGTTCAGCTGCCGCTTCCGCCCCACATCAGCGCCGGGAAGCTGCTTGACGCCATCGATCCGTCCAAGGACGTGGACGGCTTCCACCCCGTTAACGTGGGGCGGCTTTCCATTGGCAATGATGGCCTGATACCCTGCACGCCCCTGGGATGCATGCTGTTGCTCGACGAGGTGGTCACCGAGTTCCGCGGATTGAAGGCGGTTGTCATCGGCAAATCGAACATCGTCGGCAAGCCCGTGGCGCTGCTGTTGCTTGAGCGGGAGTGCACCGTGACGGTGACGCATATCCACACGCGCAATCTGCCAGACATCGTTCGAGGCGCCGATATCGTCGTGGTGGCTGCCGGATCACCTCGCCTGGTTCGGGGAGACTGGGTCAAGCCTGGTGCCGTTGTCATTGATGTCGGCATAACCCGCGTTGTCGATGACGATGGCAATGCCCGTATCGTCGGCGATGCCGCCGCTGACGAGATGGATCACGCGGCCGTGGTGACCCCTGTTCCCAATGGCGTTGGGCCGATGACGATCGCCTGCTTGTTGAGCAATACGGTGAAGGCGGCGCGCCGACGATAGTGTCGGGGCGGTGGGATGGTCGGAATTGCATAAAGGGCCCGTCGTGACATCGACGGGCCCTTTATGATTGCGCTGACCGTCCCGCCCCTGCCGGGCGATGGCCGGTCCAGCGTCCAGGCCGATACGGTTCTTAAATCGCCGCCGTCGCCAGGGAAGGGCCCCGGCGGCGGCCAGTAAAATTTAGTCACTATATATGGGTCTGTCCGCGAGCAGCTTCACGCCCAAAGGCGATTCCACCTTTGGGCGATCTGCTAGACGGGCGGACCGCCCGTCCTTGGGGCCTTGATCTCCTTGTCCCTCAAGGCGGCGAGGGAAGGTGCGATCAGCGCCGGTAACCCGATCGAGCGTATTGGTTGTACGGTGACGCCTCAACGGTGGCGCGGATCCGTGGGAAGTCCCTATGCGCGTCGATGGGCCCGTTTGGGCCGGGATGCTCGCCCCAGGCTACGGTGACTTCCGTGCCGGGCTCCGCATACCGTGTGTCGACCAGCGCCAGCGACAGCAAGGTGCCATGCCGGGCGAAGTTGGCCGTATACATCGCCAAGCCGACCAGCGCACCGTTGATTTCAACCCGGTCGCGGGGATAGCGCAGCAGGTACCCGGGATCACCCATCACTTCCCGGACGTCGTCGGCGTTATAGACCAGGGTCACCCGTGTCCGCTTCACATGGTCCTTCGCCTGCTCGAGCGCCTCGCGTCCGATGAAATCGTGGTTGAAGGCGATGGAGCGGCCATAGCCGAGTTCATACGGGGAGATATAGTAATCTTCGATATTCTCCGAGTAGAAGCTTCCATGCAGCGGCTTCTTTCCTTCATAGGAATATAGGCTGGCGAACCGGCGATAGTCCTCCAATTCGGGATCGGTATAGATGGCAGGGGTCGGTGTGGGGATCCAGCCGCTCTCGATGCCATTGGTGTAATAAGCCATGCCGCCAACCTGGACGAGGCCAGAGGGCTCGCCCGCGTCGAGCAGGGCCTGCTTCACCACATCATTATCCTCCCAATTCCCAAGAAACTCGAAGCCCGGTTGGCCGGCCATTCCATGCCGAAACGCGCGCAACTTGCGACCGGCAATCGTAACTTCCTCCGAATGGAAGAATTTGACGCGGGGTGGCGCCGCGCCGAGGGCGCGTTCAACCACCTCCATCGCCTTGGGACCTTGTATCTGGTAGCGGAACATGGCCGGCGGGCCGTCCTTACGGTTCGCCGAGTCAGGGTCGGCCCGATAAGTCACGTCATAGCCGCCTCGATCAGCGTGATAACGTACCCAGGTCTGCGAGGCTGGCACGCCGCTCAGGATGAAGCTGTTTTCGCCCATCCGCATAAGAATGCCGTCGGTGATGATCTGGCCCGCACGGTTGACCGGCACGAATTGCTTGGCTTGTCCGATCTCGAATTTCTCATAGTCGTTTGCGCTGACGGCCTTCAGCAGCTTCATGGCATCAGGGCCGTCGATGAACAGGTCGTTCATGTGATGGCACAGGTCGTACAGAAGAACGCCCTCTTCGAAAGCGGACTGCTCCTTCTGCCAGCTGGTGAATTCGGGCTTCACCACCGGAACTGCCTGCGTCGGCGGATTGGCCTTCCATAGCAGCTTCATCGGCGATCCTGCCTGATCGATGCCGTCCTGCAAACTCGGTATCATTATAATATTCACCTTCCTGATGGGCTGCCCGCGCAGCATGCTGCCACGACTGCTGTTGCAGGGTGTGCGGCGGCTGATTTGGGCATTGGTTCCTGCGCACTTGGCAGTTGTTGGGTGTCAGGGGGCGGGCAGGTTGACTGCTCTTGTGCTTCCCTCTCTCCCTCTCAGGAGAGAGTGCCGCCAAGTAACCGGTGGGCGCAACCACTGCCGGTTGACTTCTGTGTTGCCAGGGAATGACCAATTGGGAGACTGCGCCGAAGCGGCCAGGTTCCGGGCATGGCCCGTGTGGCTGGTCCGCCCGATCAAGCGTCTATCCGCCATGGATTCTATCGACAGCCGCTCCCCATAGGCGCAAAATCACGCTCACCCAATAGTGCGGGTGCCAACCAAAAAAAGCGAAGGTACAGGGTGGAATGGACAGGCTGGTGACAATGACGACCTTCGCAAAGGTCGTGGAATATTCGAGCTTTAGTGCCGCGGCTGAGGAACTCGGCATATCTCGGGCTCTGGTGTCCCGTCACATTACCGATCTGGAGAATTTTTATGGAGTGCGCCTCCTGAACAGGACGACGCGGTCGGTTACTACTTCTGAGATAGGTTTAAAATATTACCAGGTATGTAAGCGTGTTTTGGCCGAGATACGTACCGGCGATAATGAAATGAACGCGCTGAAGGAAAACATAGAGGGTAGTATATCGATTGTCTGCCCTAAGTGGGTGGGCAATTTCGACATGTCAGACGCAGCGGTTGATTTTTGCCGAGAACATTCACAGATCCGCATTCAGCTGCATGTTGGGGAGATTTCTCTTAATCCGCATGAGTTTCTAAATCGCGGATACGATGTTTGTATTATACCACATCGTGTGCGTGATTCTGATATCATGGTTAAGAAGATCGGTGCGGTTCCATACGTTCTGGCCGCATCTCCGGAATACCTGGCGGAGTATGGGGAGCCGGCCACGCTTGCCGACCTCTCGGATCATGCGTGTTTGACCAAGCCTGCGGAGAGCCACTGGGTATTCCACGATGGTTCGAAGGCGGTGTTGAAACAGCCGGCGCGGTTCGCGTCGAACAGCTTTTTCTCTTTATGCACGGCGGCGGGCAGGGGCCTGGGAATCGCGATGTTGCCGTCGCGCGTCGCCGCACTTGAGTTGGAAAAGGGAACCCTACGGCAGGTTCTGCCGGAGTTCCCTCTTGAGGAGGCACCGCTGTACGCCGCTTATGCGCCGGGTGGCAATGTGCCTCGCAAGGTCCGTACGCTGGTCACATTCCTCGGAACTTGGTTCAAGAATCGCGATCAGTCGCCGGACGAGGTCGGCGGCACTATCCGGATCTATCATGAGGCCCGCGCCGCCGTGGGTTGAACAGCGCTCAGCTGGTCCTGGACTTTGTCGTGTGCGCCCAGTCGGCCATCTTCTGAAGCCCGCCGAATGGATAGAGATGGACGGCTACGGCTCCGTGCTGTTCCATTTCTATGGAGCGGGCGAGATCATTATAGAGGTGGTCAGGGCCAGCCGTGTGTAAAAGCTTGGTAATGGAGGCGCCGTACTTGGCCAGTACTTTGGTCGAGGCCCCGACACCGCACCTGGCGGCAAATCGAAGCAAAGTGCCGACATTGGCGGGCCCGGGCAGCCCCAGACGCACGGGCATGCGGATACCTGCCGCGCGCAGGCCCGCCACCCAGGTCAGCATCGGATCGGCGTCAAAGGCGAACTGGGTCACGATCTCGCCGGAAAAGCCGAAGTCCGTGAGCGCGGCGGACTTGTCCGCCAGGGCGCGGTTGAGCTTGTCAGTCGAGATTTGGGGGTGTCCCTCCGGATAGCCCGCGATACCGATTGATCGGATGCCGTGATCGCCTAGTTGCGCTCCGGTGATCACGGACAGCGCGTCCACAAACGGTCCGGCCGGCTCAGCGCTGTCACCCGCGATCACAAAGAGACGGTCGACCTGCGCTTCGATGGCCAAGCGATTCAGGAATCGCTGCAGACCGTCGGCAGATGGGATGCGTCGCGCGGCAACGTGCGGCATGGGAATGAAGCCGAGTTCCCGGACCTGGCGGGCAGCGGCGATCCGCGCATCGTCGGTTTCACTTGGCAGATAGGTGATGGATACTATGGTGCCGCTGGGAACGATGGCGCGGATGGCATCCAGACGAATTGCGTCCTTCGCGGAAATCTCAAAAGAATAGCCATTAAGCAAGCTGCCCGGCTGTTGGGTATCTGTACGCGACACGACGAAGCTCCCCACCTTGCTGTCCCGGTGATTGAATAACCACGCGTCCGGCTTGGTCGCGCATGGAGGCGGGTTCCGTCTTGATCAATGGCTCTCGCCCCCACCTGCGGCCGCTCGGTCGCCTTTGGATAAGGGGGAATGAGGGCCCGCGGTATTCCTAGCCGGAGCAACAGACTGGTGCAGAAAAGTGAATGATCCCAGGCGAGGTCGTTTCAGCCGCTCCAGAAGGCTCCTTTACGGGCATTTTCCCCAAATTGCCGAGCTGAACGAGCGGGAATTTCGCATTGTTCAATGTTGCTCACATCTCTGTTCAAGCGGTGGGGCTCTTCGGCGTCGGCGATCCGGGCCTATTATTGGCCAGCTGACTGTAGAGCCGCGACGCAGGCCACAGCGTGTTCGCATTTCGGGCAAGGGAGAGCAACTCGTGAGCAAGTTCGCCAAGAACCAATGGTATGCCGCCGCGTGGCTCGCGGAGCTGGGGAATACTCTGGTCGCGCGCCGCATCCTGGATGAGCCCGTCGTGTTGTTCCGAGATTCGGACGGCAAGGTCGTCGCGCTGGCTGATCGGTGTCCCCACCGGCTTGTGCCGCTGTCCATGGGCACCCTGGTCGATCGCGGCATCCAGTGCGGCTATCACGGCATGGTGTTCGATGGTGCGGGCCGTTGCGCCCATATTCCTGGGCAGGACAAGATTCCTCCGCGCGCGGAGGTTCGCAGCTATCCCATTGCCGAGCGCTACGGCATCGCGTGGATCTGGATGGGGGACGCTGCGCGTGCTGATCTGACGCGGTTGCCCGTGATCGATCACTATGACGATGAAGGCTGGGAGTTGATCGATGGGGGCTACCAGCATCATCCATCAAATTATCTCAACATCGTTGAGAACCTCATGGATCCGGCGCATACCACATTCGTCCATAAGATGACGATTGGAAATCCGGCCGCCAAGTCGGAACCGGTCAAAATGAAAAAAGAGGATGATTATATCGTCGCGTTCAAGTGGCTTTTTAACTCTCCTCCATCGCCCATGGATCGACAGATCAAAGATTTCGGCGATCAGTCCGTCGATAGAGGTCAGTTTTTCTACTACTATATTCCTGCAGTATCTCGGGTTGATATTATTACGATTCCGGCCGGTCTTGAGCCGACAGAGGAGAATTTCAATAAAGGTCTTCGCAACAATAGCTACAAATTCCTTACGCCAGAGACCGATGGATCCACGCATTTTTTCTGGATGCATCTGCGAAACTACAAGATCGGCGATAAGGAGTGGTCACAGCGGATGCGCGGCCTCTTCGAGAAGACTTTTCTTGAGGATCGTGAAATCGAGATGGCTATGCAGCGGTCGCAGGAGGAACTTGGCGTGCGCCAGTTCGTCGGCCTCGAAATCGATCGAGCGCCGACGGTGGCGATACGCATGATCGATCGCTTGATCAAGGAAGAAGCGAAGGACAGCGGCAAGGTGGCGGCATGAACCGCCGCGATATGGCGGCATATCGCGCCGCGCTCCCTTGCGCGACACCTGGCAAGGTCGATGATCCAGCATGACTGTCCGGCATGATGTCGTCATTGTTGGCACGGGACACGCTGGTGCCCAAGCCGCGATTGCGCTCCGCCAGCGCAAGTTCGAAGGCACGATCGCCCTGATTGGTGATGAGCGGGACCCGCCTTATGAGCGGCCGCCCTTGTCAAAGGACTATCTTACCGGGGAGAAGCCATTCGATCGCATGCTAATCCGTCCCGAGCGCTTCTGGGACGAACGCGGGATCACGTTGCTGTTGGGGCGGCGCGTCGCGGCGGTGGATGCGCAAGAACATAGGCTCACGCTCGCCGAGGGCGGGGTGATGGAGTACGGCGCGCTGATCTGGGCCGCTGGCGCTACTCCACGGCGGCTTGCTTGTCCAGGTCATGACCTATCTGGCGTGCATTCCATTCGTACCCGTGCGGATGTGGACCGGCTGGTGATGGAGCTGCCAGCCGCTTCCCGCATCGTTGTAGTTGGCGGTGGCTATATCGGCCTGGAGGCGGCGGCGGCGCTGGCGAAGCTCGGCAAACGTGTGGTGATTCTTGAGGCGCAGGATCGGGTCCTCTCCCGCGTCGCGGGTGAGCCGATATCGCGCTTCTTTGAGGCGGAGCATCGGGCGCGGGGCACGGAGATCCGGCTCAGCGCCACGGTCGCGGGGCTCGAGCAAGCGAGGGGAGCCGTCAGGGGCGTCCGATTAGCGGACGGTAGGCTGATCGACTGCGAAATGGTCATCGTCGGCATTGGCATCGTGCCAGCGGTCGCACCGCTTCGGGCGGCGGGGGCGGTGGGAGAGAACGGCGTCATGGTCGACGCCCATTGCCGGACGTCCTTGCCTGACATCTTCGCCATCGGCGACTGCGCGGCCCACAGGAACATCTATGCTGACGGTGCTGTCATCCGCCTGGAATCAGTTCAGAACGCTAGCGACCAGGCGGCAACCGTTGCCAAAGCTCTCACGGGCGCAGCTGAACCCTATGATGCCGTCCCATGGTTCTGGTCCAACCAGTTCGATTTCAAGCTACAGACCGTTGGTCTCTCGGTTGGGCATGATCAGGCTGTGCTGCGTGGCGATCCTTCGACCGGGGCGTTCACCGTCGTTTACTTGAAAAGAGGTCGAGTCATCGCCCTCGACTGCGTCAATAATGTCAAAGACTATATCCAGGGTCGGTCGCTCGTTGAATCCCGTGCCGAAGTCGATCCTGGTCCACTTTCTGATATGAGGACCGCCTTGAAGGAGCTCTTCCCCCGCGGCGAAGCCGCGGCAATACCCGCCACCCTGATAAAGGCGTCACCGGCGCCCGCTTCCACTTGCTCGGTATCCCTGCGTGACCTGCAGATTCTCGCCGATATCGGCGCATATCACCACGAAATCGGAAGGCCGCAGCCGCTTGTGGTTCACGTGACCCTCGCCGTGGTTCCACCCGAGAGGGACTCGGTTGAAGACGTCTTCGACTATGTCCACATCAAGTCGCTGGCGGAGAAGCTTTCGGTCCAGCGCATCGTGTTGATTGAGACCTTTGCGAAGCGCTTGGCCGAAGCCTGCCTGGAACATCGACTGATCCAGGGTGCCGTGGTCACGGTGGAAAAGCCGCGGGCCGTGCCGGGGGCGATGGCAAGCGCCACCGTCGCGGTCGGCAGCTGCGTTCTCAAGAGCGGCGAAGGTGCAGGGTTGCGTTGATTTGTCCGAACCGGTGAAGCGGCTCACAGCAGATCGAATGCCGCTTGCTCTTGTTCCGTGGCTACGGTGGGGGGCCAGGCCATAGCCGGGTCGAGGGCGGTCAAGATCGCCTTCGCCTTGGTCAGGCTCTCCTGGTATTCCTCCTCAGGGTCGCTGTCGGCCACAATGCCGCCACCCGCCTGCACTTGCACCCGGTTGCCGGCGACGGCGGCGGTGCGAATGACGATGGAACTGTCCATGGCCCCATCCCAGCCGATCCACATTACTGATCCGCAATAGGGGCCGCGCCGCGCCGGTTCCACCTCATGGATGATTTCCATCGCACGGAGCTTGGGTGCCCCCGTGACGGACCCCCCCGGGAAGGCGGCGCGGAGCAGGTCGACAGGTCCCAGGCCCGGGCGCAATTGCGCGGTGACGACCGAAGTCAGGTGATGAACCGTCCGGTAACTTTCCAGCCTCCAGAGGCTGGGCACCTTCACGCTACCGACCTGGGCGACGCGCGACAGATCGTTGCGCAGCAGATCCACGATCATCAGATTTTCCGCCCTATCCTTCTCCGAAGCCAACAGCTCCGCGGCCAGTTCGGCATCGCGCGCGGGATCGGCATGGCGAGGGCGCGTGCCCTTGATGGGGCGGGTTTCGATCATCCCATCGGCCCTTAACGACAGGAACCGTTCCGGTGACCCCGAGGCCAAGGCGCGCCCGTCACCCAGGTTGAGGAAGGCGGAGAATGGGGCGGCGAGACGGGGACGCAGGCGGCAATAGGCATCCCAGGGCGTGGTTCCGGGACGCAGCCGGCCGAGGAACCGCTGGGTCATGTTGGCTTGATAGATGTCGCCAGCCTGGATGTATGCCAGGATGCTTTCCACCCGCGCCCGGTAATGGGCAGGGGTGAGTTCAGCCTTCCAACCGGGGCGCGCGATTAACGGCCCCCCGGCATCCCGCGCCGGGGGCGGCGCGGCCAGAAGCCGCGCGAGCAATCCCTCCGCCAGGCGTCTTGCCAGGGCCGGGCGGGCAGCACCGTCCGGTTCGCGCTCCGCGCCGGAAAATACCCAGCCTTGACCCGTCATATGATCGATGACGGCCGCCGTATCATACAAGCCGAAGGCCATGTCGGGCAGGTTCATGCCCGTCCGTCGCGGTGTCGGCAGGCGTTCCAGGTGTCGCCCCAGCTCATACCCCATGAATCCCACGGCGCCACCCGCGAAAGGTGGCAATCCAGCGTCAGGCGGGCGGACGAACGGCTTCAGTGCCAGCTCCAGAGCCGTAAACGGATCGGTCGACAGCACCACGTCATCGCGCCGGACCGTACCCCCGTCCCCGTCCGATACCTCTATCCAGGAAAAGGGATCGGCCACCAGAATGCTGTACCGCCCGTGGCCGCTTCCTGCCGCTCCCCCATCCAGGATCATGGCGCCTTTCTCGGTTGCGAGCCTGGCAAAGGCGGCCAGTGGATCGGGTAAGGTCAGGGGCAGGGCGTGAGCGGGTTGAGAAAGGTCCATAATATCCCGGACATCCGCGGGCGATATCGGCTCTGTGGTGGGATGCCGGCAGGATAGGGGCGCAGCATAGCCGCCGGCATATTAGTCTGCGGCGGCTATGGTCAGCGTGAGACCGTCCAGGGCATCGGAAAACGGGATTTGGCAGGAGAGGCGGGAGGTGGGGGCCCGGTCTGAAGCGCTGTCGAGCAAGTCCTGCTCGTCGCCGCTGATCGGCGGCAGCTTGGTGAGCCATTGGGGGGCGATATGAACGTGACAGGTGGCGCAGCTGCAACATCCGCCACAAAGCGCCAACAAATCATCGAAGCCGTTTTCGCGAATGACTTCCATGACCGAAAGGCCGGACGCACCCTCGACGGTACGCCTCTGTCCGGAGCGATCGATAACGTTCAATATCGGCATGATGGGGGGCCCGTCTTTGCCTTCCCCGCCGGTCATCCGCGCGTCGGCGGGTGTGACCAGCGGGAAGGTTCATATGAAATGGCAGGATGGGGCGTGCCCTTCCTGCGACCGCAAACTCAGCCGTTTGGCTGATCAGCTATTCTTTTCCGCATCCCAGTACATGAAGCCCATGCCCTCGCCAGTCCCGGCCGGCGTACGCCAGCAGGGCACGTAGTCGACCAGCGTCATCTTCGCGCCGGTCTGTTGCAGGGCCATCATGACGATACTGTAGATCTTCACCTCGGACGTGCCGGATTGATAGTAGCCGTCGGGGATGGCGGCAAGGCCGTCATAGTCATAAGACGCCAGCTTCCCAATCACGTCGCGGTCGAACTCTTCATCATTGACGAAGTGCGACAGTCCGCCCGAAGCGATAACCGCGACCCGGACGTCTTCAGGCCAGGCGATGAGCGCTTCGCGGAGTACGCGGCCAAACTCGATACATCGCTGCATCGACGGCTGTGTGGGCGGATAGAAGAGATTGAACAGCACCGGCACATGCGGCGGCACAGTGTCGCCCATTATCTGATGATAGACGAAACTGTAGGCATGCGGCACCACAGGGTAGCCGGGCTTCATCCCCTGGCGCTCGCTCATCCAGACATTGTCGGGCCATGCCTGAAGATCGTTGAGATCGAACTTTTCCTTCTGAAAGGCCTTGATCAGATAGGTTGCCAACTCAGGATAGGCTTGGTGGATGACATGGCGGTCGGGCGCGTAGACGGCGCGCTGCGGCGGGCCGTTGTGGACTTCCGCGCCGGTATAGATGGTGATTGATGGACTTTGGTCGGGCCAGATCTCCTTCTGGTCCTTTCCAAGGACGATAACGACATCGACGTTGGCGCGCCGATACGCCGCCGCCATCTCATCGAGCGCCGCCCGGCACCGCTGCGCCCGCGCCGTGCGCTCCTCAAGTGTCAAATAAAGTTCGAACGCCGCCCCGCGCTCGGCCTCAAGCTCGGGATACGTCCATGTCCGGTTGCGAAACCATAGTTCGGAATTCTGGCGATCACGCGCACCATTTTCCAACCACTTTTCCGGGGGCTGGCCCAGCATGCCACTATGCGGCACCGCCATCCCGAACACGATCTTTGCCATTGTGAGGCCCCTTTGATGTGCTGCGGTGAACAGGCGGCGCGGCACCAGACCTGCGCGTTCTGCCTAGACAGCGTTTTTCATCCGTTCGAATGGGCGATCAGCGATGCCGGATTTGTGGACGTTCGACGCGATGGTCGTCCAATCGCGCGGATAACCGCCCCGGTCCCTCTGATGGTCATCGCGTTCGCCATCCCGCCATTTTGAGCGGTCGTTGGCGGTGGCTGGGAGTTGATCTTTTGTCGGAAGGTATAACTTCTCTCACGCGGGGGGCGGGCACCATTCCGCCAGTCAGGTCATTGGGAATGGACGAAAGCCCAAGGTCCTCCTTGCCGAATTCGTGCTGCGCCAAGCGCATGGCCAGATGTGCCTGGCGCCAGCCATGCCCAAGCCTTTTGGGTGTGGCAGTGGTGCGGCCCGCCTTCAAGCAGCGGTGCGGGTCACTCCCATAATGCTGCGGGTGTTCACGCGGGATTTGATAAGGTTGATGAAATCCCGGTGCAGTGCTGTGGGAAGCCAGTCCGCCCGCGTGGTGATGCCGATGGTCGGGCATGGCAGCGGTACGTCAATCGGTACGCGCACCAGCATGGTTTCATGCTGCAATTCGTAAGATGTCATAAGCGTCAGTCGGTTGCTGCCGGCCAGCAGGTGCCGGATGAACAGCAGGGCGCTGGTGGCGATGGGAGTGCGCGGCTTCGGGCCGTCGATGAACAGCCTGTCGAAACAATTGCGCCGATTTGAGTTGGGCATGCCAACGACCCAATCATATTTGATCAGGTCCTCATGGTTGACATGACTTTGCCCCGTGAGCGGATGGCCGCGACGGGCTACCACCTCATAGGGCGTCTCGGCCAGGGTCTGGCTGACCAGGTCGTCGCCGACCGTTTCCTGCGTCAGCCCGATAACCAGATCCACCTTGCCGTCGCGCAAAAGCTGCATCATCTCGGATGTGCTTTCCGTGGCGATGCGCACGTCCACCTTGGATTGGGTGGCCAAGAACTCGTCCAGCATGGATGCCAGCAGGACGCTTCCGCCGAAAGGCAGGGCGCCGATGACAATCCGGCTTTCGCCGATGTCGCGGGCCACGTCGATCTCATTGATGGCCCAGTCGATCTCCTGCAAGGCCAGACTCATGCGCCGTCCACAGGCAATACCGGCGGGCGTGACGATGACCCCGTCCGCTGATCGAAATAAGATATTCTTTCGAAGGTTGCATTCCAGATCCCGCGCCGCGCGTTGCAATGATCCCTCGGTGATTTGCAGAGCGGCGGCGGCGGCGGCAAATGTGCCATGTTCGATGATGGCGACAAGGCTGCGCACCTGTGATCGGGTGAGGCGGTGGACGATGGCCTCGGCTCCGACCTGTCCTCCTGGCACCTCCAATTCGAACAGGGCGGTCACCATCTGTTTGAGCATCCGGACCACCCGACTGTACAGGATACGGCCGAGCGGGGTCAGGTAGCTGCCACTAGGTCGGCGTTCGAAAAGCTCTACGCCGATCATTTGCTCCAGCTTGGCAAGCGACTGGGTCACCGCCGGCTGCGAGAGATTGCATTCCTCCGAGCCGCGCCGGACGCTGCAGAGGCGACCGACGCTTTCAAAAAGACGCAGTTGGCGGAAGCTGATCGCGTCGATGCGCGGGGATAGAAGCTCTGGCATGTTCTTTCCTCCCAGAAGCCCACCATATGGCTTTTTTTATAGGGGGGGAACGTAATTCGATGCTGCGTCGCGGCAGGAAAAAGTGGGGATAGTGGCGTCTCCAAGACGACGCGCACGCGCTCGGCGATGCCGTCGGAAAATACCGGAATTCCGGATATATTAGGGCATTAAGCCATTGTCGGAGGCCAGTCTTGCCAGGGGGGCGCCATCCGCGTCGCGACGCCGCCGCAAGGGTCCGGGGCCCGCGATATTGCTGCTATGCCGAACAGCCTCGGCATAAAACTTATCACCCCGCTCGCGTTTCCTGGGGGGCTCTTCAGGCCGCATGCGCGTAAGCCAGGATGCGTGGACGGAGACGATAATCCCGGGGAGCGAGAATGTCCGTATCCGGTGAGATGATCCTGGCGGGCGAGTTTGTGCGGGGGCGAGGGGCCCCGATAAGGGCTGTCGATCCGGCCTCGGGCCTGGAGATCATCGGTCCTGATTTCGGTGCAGCCACCCAGACTGACCTGGAACGGGCCTGTGCGGCGGCCGATGCCGCGTTCGGGCCGTTTCGTGCCCTCGCTCCGGCCGACCGCGCCCTATTCCTTGAAAGGATCGCGGAGGAACTGGGGGGCGGCAGTACCGCCATCGTGGAACGCGCGATGGCTGAAACGGGTCTGCCCCGCCCCCGGCTTGAGGGGGAGCTGGGCCGGACCATCACCCAGTTGCGCCTGTTCGCCCGCGTCTTGCGCGACGGGAGCTATCTGGAGGTGCGTGTCGACCAAGCCTTGCCCGAACGGACGCCGCCCCGGCCCGACCTGCGGCTGGTGATGGTGCCCGTGGGGCCCGTCGCGGTGTTTGGTGCCAGCAACTTCCCGCTCGCCTTTTCCGTTGCTGGCGGCGACACGGTCTCGGCGCTCGCGGCGGGATGTCCGGTGGTGGTGAAGGCCCACTCCTCGCACCCCGGTACTTCAGAAATGGTGGCCAAGGCCATAGTCAGGGCGGTTGTCGCCTGTGGCCTGCCTGGCGGCGTCTTCTCAATGCTGTTTGGCAACGGAGCGGAGATCGGGGCCGGCCTGGTGGCCGACTCACGCATCCAGGCGGTGGGCTTCACCGGATCCCGGGCAGGGGGCATGGCGCTCCTGGCGATCGCGCAAGCCCGCCCGCGGCCGATCCCGGTATATGCGGAGATGAGCTCGATCAACCCCGTAGTCCTGCTGCCCTGCGCGCTGCGCCAGCGGGGACCGGCCATCGGCAAGGCCTTCGCCGGCGCTCTCACTTTGGGGGCCGGGCAATTCTGCACCAATCCTGGCCTGTTGATCGCCGTTGAGGGCGAGGAGCTGGAAGGATTTGTGGCCAGCGCGTCGGAAGCTCTTGCGGTGTCAGCCGCCGCCACCATGCTGAACCAGGGGATTTATCGCGCATACCGCGAGGGGGTGGAGCGGCTGGATCGCCATCCAGCCGTGACGCTGCTGGCCCAGGGACCGGATAGGGGGGGCTGGGTCAGCCGGCCCGTTCTGTTCAGTGTGGCGGCGGCGGATTTTCTGTCCGATACCACCTTGCGCGCAGAGGTGTTCGGTGCCTGCTCGCTGCTGGTGCGTTGCCGGGACATTCAAGAACTGAGATCGGTCCTGGCAATGTTGGAGGGGCAGTTGACCGTCGCCGTCCATGCCGATGGCGCCGATCATGACCTGGCCGCCGGCTTGTTGCCCCTGATCGAGCGCAAGGCTGGCCGGATACTGTTTGACGGGTTCGGCACGGGCGTGGAGGTGGCGGACGCCATGATGCACGGTGGGCCGTTTCCGGCCACCAGCGACGTGCGCAGCACCTCGGTCGGTTCTCTGTCCATCGCCCGGTTCCTGCGGCCTGTCTGCTACCAAAACGCCCCCGATCCGCTGTTGCCGGCGGAGTTGCGGGCCAACAACCCATTCGGTGTGCCGCGCACCTGCCGATGACTGAAACCTTAAATCGCCCGGCAAGAGGTTCGTGACGTGAAGCGAGGTCCGATCGATGCCACGCGAGGCCGCTGCCAGGATCCCATGAGAAATCGCACCAACGGAGAGATCCCCGTGTCCAAGAAACTGCCGCTCACCTTCGCCGTTGCCGAAATGCCCCATACTTCGGCCGTGCGTAGCGGGGCGATACCGGTCGACGGTGTCGACGGTAACTTCCTGACCATCCATCCGCAGATCGCCGCCTTCCGGCGCATGGTTCGTGAGGTGGAGTTCGACGTCTGCGAACTGGCGCCGACCACCTACATCATTGCCCGTGCCTTTGGCGCGCCCTTCGTGGCGCTGCCCATCTTCGTGCTGCGCAAATTCCATCATTCCGGCTTGCTGGTACGGCCCGATGGCGGCATCCGTGAGCCGAAAGACCTGGAGGGTCACAAGGTCGGTGTCCGTGCCTATTCCGTCACCACCGGCGTTTGGTCGCGCCAGGCCCTGATGGAGGATCTGGACGTCGACTGTTCGAAGATCACCTGGGTGGTCGATGATGAGGAGCATGTCACCCAGCTGACGCTGCCTTCCAATGTGCAGCATGTGCCGGAGGGCCGTTCGCTGTACGACATGATGGCTGCGGGTGAACTGGTGGCTGGCTATGGCGGTAATGCCGGTGTCGGTCGCACGGGGGATCCCATCAGCGGCTGGAAGGAGGTGGGGGTTGACTATCCGGATCTGTTGCCCAATGCCGAGGCGTTGGAGTGGGATTACTACCGACGGACCGGCGTCTATCCGATGCACGGTACCATCGTCGTCCGTGAATCCGTGCTCAAGGACAATCCCTGGGTGGCCAAGGCCATCTACGAGGCGTTCGATGAGGCCAAGCAAGGCTGGCTGGCCCGGCTGAACAGCGGCGAGGCCAATACCGCCTCTGATCGCCGCTATCGCAAGCTGCAGACATTGGTGGGCAACGACCCGCTGCCCTACGGCATGCAAGCCAACATCCGCACCATTCAAGCGCTGGAGGAGACCGCCTTCAAACAGGGGCTGACGCCGCGTCGCATGGCGCTGGATGAGTTGTTCTTCGACCCATCCAAAGTGTGACCTTTTCCCGCGTCCACCGGGGTTGCTGACGGCGGAGGACCGAACGCCCGTACGGCCGTTCCGCCGTCCATCTCCAAGGCGGACGTCAGGGTTGGCTGGTGCAGCGAAGGTCTTATACGCCCCAGGCCAATATGAATGTGCGCCGTTTGCCGGCAGCGCTTATGCAGCGGACTGGGAAACGATTTTCGACCGCCAAGTGCCGCCGGTGCCACCGGTTAGACAGTAAGGAGTTACCATGATCATTGACTGTCATGGCCATTTCACCACCGTGCCGCAGTCCTTCCGCGACTGGCGCTCCCGTCAGGTGGAAAGCGCTGACGATCCGTTGAACGCGCCCCAGGTTTCGGAGGCTGTCGTCACCGACGAGCAAATCCGTGAAGGGGTGGGCGGCGGCCAGTTGCGGCTGCAGCAGGAGCGTGGCAGCGACCTTACCCTGTTCTCCCCCATCGCTGGTCTGATGAGCCATCACCTTGGCAATGAACGCACCAGCCTGGAATGGGCGGAGGTGTCCAACAATCTGGTGCGGCGGGTGTGCGATCTCTACCCGGACAATTTCGTGCCGGTCTGCCAGTTGCCACAATCGCCCCTGGCCCCGCCCAAAAATTCCATTCCCGAACTGCGGCGCTGTGTGGAGGAATTGGGCTTCGTCGGCTGCAACCTGAACCCGGATCCGACGGGCGGCTACTGGACCGGCAAGCCAATGACGGATCGCGAGTGGTATCCGTTGTACGAGGTCCTGTGCGAGTTGGATGTGCCGGCCATGATCCACGTGGCGGCGTCGTGCAACCCCAATTTCCACGGTACCGGGGCGCACTACCTCAACGCGGACACCTCCGTGTTCATGCAGTTGCTTCAGGGGGACCTGTTCCGCGACTTTCCCAGTCTGCGCCTCGTCATCCCCCATGGCGGCGGTGCCGTGCCCTATCATTGGGGCCGCTACCGCGGCATGTCGCTGGAGATCGCCAAGCGCCCCCTGGAAGGACTGCTGGACAACATCTTCTTCGACACGTGCGTCTATCACCACCCGGGCGTGCACCTGCTGACCACCGTGGTGCCAACGCGCAACGTCATGTTCGGTTCGGAGATGATCGGCGCGGTACGGGGCAAGGACCCTGACACCGGGCACTATTTCGACGACACCAAGCGCTATCTCGATGCCTGCCTGGACCTCAGCGACGCCGATCGTGCGGCCATTTTCGAAGGCAACGCCCGCCGTGTCTATCCGCGCCTCGACGCATACTTAAAGGCACGTGGCAAGTAAGCCAGGGGGGAACAGAAGATGCAGTATTTCGATATCCATCCGCACATCATCTCAGATGATGAAACGCGCTATCCTCCAGCGCCCCTGTTCGGAAAGCGTTCCGACTGGTCGCAAGAGCGGCCAAACACGGTGGAAGCCCTGATCGCCGCCATGGATGAGGCCGGGGTGGAGAGGGCCGCCGTCGTTCACTCCTCCACCACGTACGGCTTTGACAACAGCTACGTCGTCGACGGCTGCAACCAGTATCCGGATCGGCTTGTGGCTGTGGGTTCCGTCGACATGCTCGCTGACGATGTCTGTGACGTGATCCGCGGCTGGGCGGACAAGGGCCTGGCCGGCCTCCGCATCTTCACCGGCGGCTCGACCAAGGACTTTGATCCGAAGGAACTGGATGACCCGCGCTCCTTCAAGGCCTGGGATCTGCTGGGCGAACTGGGGCTGGCCATGTGCATTCAGACGGGCCCCATAGGCCTGCCGCAGGTGGCCATGCTGGCCAAGCGCTTCTCCAATGTCGCTATCATCCTGGACCATCTGGGGCGGCCCGACGTGCTGGATGGCCCGCCCTACACCAATGCCGCCCGCTTGTTCGATCTGGCGACGCTGCCGAACATTTACCTGAAGCTGACCCCGCGCATCTTTGGCGATGTGAAGAAAGGCCAGGCGTCGGCCGATACCTTTTTCCCCAAGCTGGTGACGGTCTTTGGCGCCGACCATCTGGCATGGGGGTCGAATTTCCCCACGTCGCCCGGCACGCTGTCGGAAATCAAGTCCGAGGCCGAAGCCGGCTTGGCGTCACTGTCGGATGCCGACCGAGGCTGGATCTTCGGCGGCACGGCACGGAAACTCTACCCGACCCTCGCGGACTAAGCGCTCGACGAGTCACGGCAAGACTTCATGCGCCGTTCGGGGCGGCGGCCTGAAAATCAGAGAGGAATTCATCATGGGCGATCGGCTCAACGGCGTGATCCGGGCATGGGAAGCGGGGAGGCCGGCCTTCTCCTGCTTTGCCAAGGCAGACAAGCAAAGCGCCATCGATCTTTCGGACAGTCCCTATGACGCCCTGATATTCGAGATGGAGCACAATCCGTTCGACATGGCCGCCTTGGGCGATGCGCTCCAGTATCTGTTGAACCGCAAGCAGATCCAAGCCGCATCCACCTTGGCGCCCGCGGTGACGCCGGTCGTGCGCATCCCGTCCAATGGGGTGGAGATGAACCAGGCGGAGGCCAAGCAGGCGCTGGATCGGGGCGTCTACGGCGTGATCTGGCCGCATGTAAAGACCATGGAGCAGGCTTACAACGCCGTCGCGTCGTGCCGCTATGCCCGTCCGCGGCAGGCCCCGCTCTATGAGCCGAAGGGGGTGCGCGGCGATGGTCCCGCGACGGCGGCGCGCTATTGGGGCCTGTCGCAGCAGGATTATTACAAAGCCGCCGACGTCTGGCCGCTGGCGCCACATGGCGAACTGTTGGTGGGCTTGATGATCGAGAGTGTCGAGGCCATCGAGAATCTGGACGACATGCTGGCCAATGTCCCCGGCATCGGACTTTGTCTGATCGGGGAGGGCGACCTGTCCCAGGAATTGGGCCTGCCGCGCCAGTACGAACATCCCGAGGTGCTCGACGCGATGGCGAAGATCGTCGCCACCTGCAGGAAGCGCAACGTGGCCGTCGGCCACCCGCACGTAACTGCCAAGAATGTCGAACGGTTGCTGGGCGAGGGCTACCGCTTCCTGATGTCGGCGCCGCAGCGCAGCTACGGTGTCGTCGGTCAGGGGCGGGAGATCGCCGGGTACTGACCCCCTTATCAAGGACCGAAACGATGAACGGCGCGGAAAGCTTGGTTAGCACGCTCGTGGACGAAGGGGTGGACATCTGCTTCGCCAATCCAGGCACATCGGAAATGCATTTCCTGGCGGCGCTGGAGAACCCGCGCATGCGCAGCGTGTTGTGCCTGTTCGAGGGGGTGGCCACAGGTGCCGCCGACGGGTGGTACCGCATGCGCCGGGCGCCCGCCGCCACCTTGCTGCATCTGGGCCCTGGCCTGGCCAACGGCTTGGCCAATATCCACAATGCCAAGCGCGCCGGCAGCGGCATGGTCAATATCATTGGCGAGCATGCAACGGCGCACCTGAAATACGACGCGCCGCTGGCGTCTGACATTGAGGGGCTGGCCCGGCCACTGAGCCACTGGGTCCGTCGCACCATCTCTCCCAATACGCTGGCCGGCGATGCCGTGGCGGCGGTGGAGCAGGCCAGCGCCAGGCCCGGTAAGATCGCCACGCTGATCCTGCCAGGCGACACCTCCTGGGGCGACGTGGCGTCCCCTCCCGGTTCCTTCGCCCGCAGCGGGGTGCCTGTGGCCCAAGCGCCCGATGTCGCGGCCGTGGAGCGTGTCGCGTCCATTCTGCGGTCCGGCGAGCCCGCATTCATCATCCTCGCCGGCAATGCCTGCTTCGGCCCGGCGCTGGACTGGGCGGGCAAGGTCGCGGCGAAGACCGGCTGCCGTATCGGCACGCAGTTCTTCACGTCGCGCATCGCGCGGGGTGCCGGTCGGACGCCGCTGGAACGGCTGCCCTACGCCGTGCCGCAGGCGGTGGAGTTCCTGAAGGACTTCAAGCACATCATCACCGTGGAGACGGGTGAGCCGGTGGCCTTCTTCTCGTATCCTGGCAAGCCCAGCCTGCTGAAGCAGCCGGGGGCCCACGTCCACCGACTGGCCGCCGCTGACGAGGATAGCGCCCTGGCCCTGGAGATGCTGGCGGAGGCGCTGGGCGCCCGCGACACGGTTTCCATTCGCCAGACCCTCCAGGAAAAAGGTGTGCCCACCGGCGCCCTCAACCCGCTTTCCATCGCCCACGCGTTGGCGTCCGCCATGCCCGAGGACGCAATCCTGGTCGATGAATCGCTGACAACGGGGCGGGAAACCATGGGGCACACGGCCGGTGCCGTGGCCCATGACATCATACAGAACATGGGCGGTTCGATTGGCTACGGCACGCCGGTGGCGACGGGCGCCGCGCTGGCTTGTCCCCATAGACGGGTTGTCTGCATGGTGGGGGACGGCAGCGCCATGTACACGATCCAGTCGCTCTGGACGCAGGCCCGCGAGCAGTTGAACGTCACCACCATCATCTTCGCCAACAATTCCTATCAGATCCTGAAGGCGGAATTCGCCAACATGGGCTTCGGCGCGCCAGGGCCACAGGCTCTGGCCATGATCGACATTGACCGACCCAGCATCGACTGGCTGGCCATGGGCAAGAGCATGGGCGTGCAGGCGGTCAGCGTGAACACGGCGGACGAGTTCTTTCACGCCATGATGCGCTGCAACGCCATGCCGGGCCCGTCGCTGATCGAAGTCCGCCTCTGACAAGAAATCGAACAGGGAGAGCCGCAATGGCCGTCGATGTCCCCACGCTCCGCACCAATCTTGCCGACTATCCCGTCACGCAGGCCATGAAGGACGGGCGTGTCAGCACTGGCATTGTGAAGCTTGATTATTGCGGGCCCGAGCAGGCGCACACGGGCTTCAAGGCCATGGTGCGCCGCAACGAGTTTGACTGCGGCGAGCTGGCCATCGTCACCTTCCTGCAGGCCAAGGCTTACGGGAAGCCGTTCGTCCTGCTGCCGGCGCCCATCTCCGGCCGATTCCAGCACCACTGCGCCGGCTTCAACAAGGCGCTAGGCCATCTGGAACCCAAGGACATCGAGGGCAGGAAGGTGGGGGTGCGAACCTATGCCCAGACCACCGGCCTATGGATCAGGGGCATCCTTCGGCACGAACACGGCGTGGACCTGGACAAGGTCACCTGGATGACGGTGGGCGAAGGGCATCTGGAGGAGTACACCGATCCGCCCAACTGTGTCCGTCTGCCCAAGGGCTCCGACATCGGGCGGATGATGCTGGATGGGGAGCTGGCGGCGACCCTTCAGGGCGTGGACCTGCCCAAGGACGAGCGGGTACAGTATCTAGTGCCGGAACCGTTCAAGGCGGCCAAGGCGTGGTTCGCGCGCGAAGGCGTGGTGCCCATTAACCACATCTTCGCCATCCATGAGGGCATTTCGCGCGAACGCCCTGATATCGTTCGAGAAATCTATCGCATGATCCGGGATAGCCGCGCCTTGACCCAGGGTGGCGTGCCGGATCCGTTCCCCCCCTTGGGGCTGGAGGCCAACCGCAAGGGCCTGGAACTGGCGATCGACTGGTCGCTGGATCAGAAGATCATCCCCCGCCGACTGTCGGTCGACGAACTGTTCGACGATGTGACCGGCGCATTGGACTGATGCCCGCCGACGGCACTCGCCCGCTCGCCGGCCGCGCCGTCTGGCCGGTCGGGTTCGGATGCATGGGGATCAGCTGGGCCTATGGCCCGGCCATGGCCGACGACGACGCGGTGCGCCTTCTGCACCGGGCGCTCGACCTGGGTTATCGGCATTTCGACACCGCGGCCCTCTACGGCGGCGGGCTTAGCGAGACGCTGTTGGGCCGAGCCTTGGTGGGCAGCCGCGACGAAGTGCTGATCGCCAGCAAGGTAGGGCTGTTCGCGCGGGGAGGTGCCCGGGGCATCGATGGCCGGCCGGAGACGATCCGCGCCGGCTGCGATGTCTCGCTCCGGCGTCTGGGGGTCGATCATATCGACCTGTTCTATCTGCACCGATTGGACCCTGAGGTGCCGGTTGAGGAGTCGGTGGGCGCCTTGGCCGATTTGGTCGCCGCCGGCAAGATCGGTGCCATCGGCCTGTCGGAGGTTTCAGCCCCCACCCTCCGCCGTGCGGTGGCCGTCCACCCCATTGCGGCGGTGCAAACCGAATATTCGCCCTGGTCGCGCAATGCCGAGATTGCGGTGATGGAGGTCTGTCGTGACCTGGGTGTCGCGTTCGTCGCTTTCTCGCCCTTGGGGCGGGGCGTGCTCGCCGGGCGGATCGACGATCCGGCCACTCTTGATCGTTCCGACATCCGCCGGCACATGCCCCGCTTTTCTCCCGCCAACTGGCCGGGGAACCGGGACCTGGCGGGCGATTTTGCCTCGCTGGCGGAGGTTTGGGGCGTGACACCGGCGCAACTGTCGCTCGCCTGGGTTCTGTCGCGCGGGCCGCACGTGCACGCAATCCCGGGGACGACATCGTTGGCGCATCTGGCGGAAAACGCGAAGGCCGGCGTCCTGGAGGTGCCTGAAGATGTCATCGACAGGATTGACTGGCTATTCGATCCGACGGCCGTGAACGGTCCACGCTATCCCGCCGATGTGCAGGCCGGGATCGGGACCGAGGAATTCAGCTGAGCTGCGTGCGCTCTGTGGTGAAATCCTGCGCGTCGCGCAATTCCGGAAAGAGCCAAGCCCAGGCGGCGGCGATTCCGATGGCGCATGCCCCTCCCACCACCACCGACCCCACTGGCCCGATCAGTGCCGCGAGCGCGCCGGATTCCATTTCCCCCAGCTCGTTGGACGCGGAGATGAACAGGGTGGAGGCCGCGCCCACGCGGCCGCGCATGTGATCGGGCGTGCCAATGGTCACCAGCGACTGGCGCACGTTCACCGAGATCATGTCGGCTGCGCCCAGCACGATCAGGCAGGCCATGGACGACGGCAGGAAGGTTGACAGACCGAAGACAATGGTTGCGACACCGAACACGGCGACCGCGGCCAGCATTTTGACCCCAATGCCCCGACGCAGGGGCCGGTAGGACAGCCACACGCCCGTCGCCACGGCCCCAATGGAGGGCGCGGCGCGCAGCAGGCCCAGTCCCTCCGGTCCGGCGTGAAGAATATCGCGGGCGAAGATGGGCAACATTGCCGTCACCCCGCCAAGCAGAACGGAGAACATGTCCAGACTGATGGCGCCGAGAAGCAGCCGGTTGGAACGCACGTGGCGGAACCCGTCGACAATCATGCCCAGCGGCCGGGCCGAGCCGCCGCCAACCGCCTGTTCAATGGGACCGACCCGCCATTGGCCCAGAACCGCCAGCAGCAGCAGCACGCTGCCGAAGGTGAAGGCTCCCCAAGGCGAAATGGCAAAAACGAAACCACCCAGGGCCGGCCCGATGATGGCGCCGGCACGCCCGCCGATGGCATAGAGCGCGATTGCGTTGGGCAGAATCTCCGCAGGCACCAGCTTAGGCGTCAGCGCGTTGTTGGCCGGCATGTAGAAGGAACGCGCCGCCGCAATGAAGCCAGCGAGGACATAGAGCGCCTCCAATGTCGGCCGTCCGCTCCACACCAATAGCGCGACGCAGGCGATGCTGGACAACTGCGCTGTCAGCGAGGTCATGACAACGCGCCGCCGGTTAAACCGGTCGGCGACATAGCCGGCGAAGGGGCTGAACAGCAGGAAGGGCAGGAACTGCACCAGTCCAACCAGGCCCAGGCGCAGGGCGGAATCACGCACGTCCATGCTGCGCCTGGCCAGGTCGTAAACCAACCAGCCCATGCAGATCACGGTGGAACTGTGGGCCAGCATGGTCAAGACGCGCGCCACCCAGAAATACCGGAAGCGCCGATGCAGTAGCGGGGGCGGGATCAAATTAGCCCATCCATTGGCTGACGGGGACGCTTGACTGTTCAAGCGGCTGGGCGATCACGTCGATCAGGGTGGGACCGCCGAAGGACAGCGCCTTGCGGATGATGCCGTCCAATTCGGTAGGGTCACGCACCGTCCAGGCCTTGATGCCATAGGCCTCAGCCACCAGGGCATGGTCGGTGCGGTCGAAATCCACCGAGAAGTAGCGCGCGTCGTAACCCGCCTTCTGACTGGCTTTGATCCAGCCGTAGGAACTGTTTGATATGACGATCATGGTCAGCGGCACGCGCTTGCGCACGATGGTTTCCAGCTCTCCCACGGTGAAACCGAAGCTTCCATCGCCCATTACCGCCACAACCTTGGCATCCGGCCGTCCATACCAGGCGCCTATGGCGGCCGACATCGCGAAGCCCAGGGCGCCTTGGGCCCGGTTGGTGATGATGCGGGTAGCCGTGCTGCGCAGTTCGAAATGGCCTGAGAAATAGGGGCAGGGGGTGCCGGGATCGGTGACGATGATACCGTCCTCCGGCAGGTGTTGCTGCAGGGCGGCCACCACCCGCTCCGGCCGGATCGGCAAGTCCGGCGCCTGCGCCAATTGCTCGAAACGCGCCCGCTTGGCCGCTTTCAAGGCGCCCAGCCGATCCACGGTGGCGCCGTTGCGGGGGCGTGTGGAGATCCGGCTGGCAAGCTCCCGATGCAGGGCTTCCAGGCACAGTCTCGCGTCACCGACGACCGCCGCTTCATATCGGTAATTGGCGCCGACGACCATCGGGTCGCAATCGATGTGAATGATGGGCACGTCGCGCCCTGGCACCCTGCCGTGCTCGGTGGCGGTGGAGCCGGCGCGGCATCCGACAAAGATCACCAGGTCCGCCTTCCGGATGGCCGCCCGCGTCTCCTCCGTCCCGCCGTTGGTGCCGACGACGCCTATGGCCAGGCAATGGTTATCCGGCAGCGAGCCATGGCCGCTGATGGTGGAGCCGACAGGGGTGTTGAGCAGTGTCGCCAATTGCAGCAGCGCGGTTTGCGCCCCCGAGATGATCACGCCCCCGCCGCATAGGAAAACGGGTACCTGGGCTTTGAGGATAGCGTCTGCCGCCGCGATGACGCATTCCGGATCGGGCGCGTTCCGGAACGCCGGGAAGCGCGCATGCTCCTTTTGCGCCCAGATCAGGCCCTCGTCCAAATTTTGTTTCTGCAGATCATAGGGCAGGCCGATGTGGGCGGCGCCCGGACGGCCGGTGGTCATGGCGCGGAAGGCGGTCCGGAACAGGTGGGGGATCTGATCGACCCGGTCGACCACCGCGTTCCATTTTGTCAGGGGCGCGAACAGGGCCTTCTGGTCCAGTTCCGTCAAGGCATAGTGCCCGCGCCCGCCCACCGGAATGTCGGAGGTGATGGAGAGCAGCGCGATGGAGCTGTCGTTCGCTTCCACCACGCCCGGCAGGATGTAGGTGGCACCGCCGCCGCTGGGCCCCTCGCAAACGCCCGGGCGGCCGGTGACGCGGGCGTAGGCGTCCGCCATGTAGGCGGCACCTCGCTCATCGCGCGTCAGCACATGCTGCATGCCATGGTCCAGACGGCAAAGTGCGTCATAGAAGGGCAGGCTGGTATCGCCGCACAAACCGAATATGTGCTTAACCTGATGCGCCTGCAGCATCCGGACGGCGGCTTCGGCGCCTGTCAGTTCGCTCATGATGGGATCGTATCGTCCTGTTTGTTCTGCCGATGGCAGGACGGAACGGCCGCCAGTCGCCCGCCATTCCCGCGATTTGGGCTGGAATCTATAGCCCGGCGGCCCGTCGGTAGCGGCGATTGAAATCGTGGTTGATGAGATTGGTTTTGACCTGCCGCCGGCGTCGTAGCGCGCGCGGCCAGCGTGAGCCCGTCGCAGGTGCTAACCCTAGTGGGACATCGCTGCCCCAGGTGATCGAACCCCGGCGCCAGACGATAACTTCTATGCCGTGCTTCTGGAGTTGCTGAACGATCCTGCTATGCCTCAAGAGGACCGCGCCGAGCCAAGCTTCCGCTTGGAGGGCGATTTTTCTCCGCTTTCAATGCGGGTCCGCGATCCCGCATCAAGATCAGGTTGACTATCAGTTATATCAAGATATATCTTGATTTTGTGTTAGATGATTGGGGAATGTGCCCCTTCGGCCGGCGCTGTGTTGGCGGCCATGCCCCCGGGAACTTCGGTGAGGAAGGGCATGGGGCCATCGTGCCCGTGGTGGCTGCGGGCCCGTTCGCCGATAGCCCCGACCTGGTTAAGACTTGATCAGGACGATGAGGCGATGAAATCGCGGCGTTGCTTGCGGACGGCGCGCAGAAGATCGAGCGGCCCGCTTAGGACAGCGGTCCGCAGGTTCCTATACTAAAAATACAGACCTTTGGGAGAGGTGAAATGGCGATCCAGACCGCGAAAGCCGGGCAAGGTAAGAAGGGCGTGATGCTGATGAATCGCATCGGCCCGTCGAATTCGAAGCTGTACATCGCGAATGCCGATGGCAGCGGGGAACGCGAATTGCTTGCCGAATCCGGATTCGACTATCATGCGAGCTTCTCCGCCGATGGTGAATGGATCACCTTCACGTCGGAGCGCAATGGCGATGGCCAGTCCGATGTCTTCCGTTGCAGGATAGATGGTAGCGATCTTCAGCCCCTCGTCGAAACGCCATTCGTCGAAGACGCCTGTGTTCTTTCACCCGATGGGCGAAAACTGGCCTATGTCTCGACCGCGGACGGCTATCAGGCCAATATTTGGGTGCTTGACCTGGACACTGGCGAGCGTCGTAAGCTGACCGGACTGCCTGGCGAGGACGTGGATCCCAACACCCCCGACTGTTCCTTCCGTCCGTCCTGGTCACCCGATGGCGCATGGATCGCCTTTTCGTCGGACCGGGACACCGCCTGGTTCGGTCATAGCGATGGGCATGGCTGGGAACACACCCAGGAACTGTCCGTCTATGTCATGCGCGCTGACGGGAGCGATTTGCGCAAGCTGATTTCCAAGCCGGGCTGGTCCTATGGCTCGCCCAAATGGTCCCCGGATGGCAGCAGGATCATCTGCTACGAAATCGAACGCGAGCACACCTGGGGCGCGAGGCGTCCGGAATGGATCGGCCGTGTGCTGTCCCAGATAATTTCGGTGGATGCCGCGACCGGGCAGGATCGGATCGAGCACACCAGCGGGCCGGACCTGAAACTTTCCCCCCAGTTCCTGCCCAACGGGAGGGATGTCGCCTACTACATCAAGGCCGGTGGCGGCGGGCCCGGCATCCGTGCCACGGATGCGGCATGGGTGCAGAAGGAAGCGCCCACCGGTCTCCACTACACCTCGGGTGCGCCATCGGTACTGCGCCAGCTGCGCTCACCTTGCTGGTCGCCGGATGGCATGAAGGTCGTTTATGAGAAAGTCGACTTCTCCTTCCGGGCGCAGGACAAGCCACTGTTCAGCTGGGACAGTGAATGGGAATACCGGTCTACCGACGTCTTCCCGGTTCTGTCTAACCAGGGGCGTCTCGCCATCACCCAGAAGCAGTTGGGCAACTCGTCGATCGTAACGATGAAGCCCGATGGCACCGACCAGAAGATCGTATTCGACGCGGCCAAGGCCGGCCTCGATCCCCTGCTGAACAAGAAGGGCATTGCGGGGGCGTTCCAGCCGGCCTGGTCGCCCGATGGCGAATGGATCGCGTTCGGCTGCGGCAACTGGTTCCAGTATCGCACCGACGGCAACAAGGCGGTGCTGATGCGCGCCAAGGCGGACGGATCCTTTCACGAGGCGCTCACCGACGGCACGGTGCATTCGGGCTTTCCGAGCTATCTGGGTGATGGCAGCGGCATCGTTTACCGTGTCTGGGGCGATGGCCATTTCGGCCTGCGTATCATCGATCTGGAAACCCGTGCCATCCGCGTGCTCACCACCGAGCGCGACAACCTGCCCTTCGTCTCGCCCGATGGCGAGTTGATCACCTTCACTCGACAGTTCGGGCCGGCAAATTACCATGTCTGCACGATCCGCCCGGACGGGTCCGACTTCAAGGTGCTGACCGAAACCGGCGCCAACGACGGCCATTCGATTTGGACCTATGACGGGAAGATCGCGTATTCGAGCGGCATGTACGGCTTCCGGGACGAAGCTGGAATCTACGACTTCACCTTCCAACCGTATGGTCAGATCATGGTGATGGACGCGGATGGATCGAATAAGCGGCTGGTGACCGACAGTCTTTGGGAAGATTCGATGCCGCTCTACATACCCAGCAAATTTCTTTGACCCAGCACAGGCCGCGCTGTCCTCCGGACGGCGCGGCCGCCAATCCTTTTCAGGCACGAGGGCGACGGTTTCTCCCCGCCGTCCCTTCGGAGCCGGCGGTATCCCGCAGGCAAACGGCTGTTGCCGCCTCTTTTTTGCTGGAACGTGGCGACGATGACGTCCTCAGGCGAAGGCCACCGCCGTCGGTGCCGGAACCGAGAGCGTGCCGGGCACGCGGGTAAGCGTGCCGCTCGCTTCGTCGACCTTGAAAACCGTGACTGTGTCTGTTCCCTGGTTGGCGACGAGCAGCCACCGTCCGTCGGGCGAAAGCTCTGCTCCCCAAGGCTTTTCACCACCAGCCGCGATGCGCTGCACTTCGCTGGGCGCGCCTGTGTTGGGGGCGATGGCGAATACATGAATTTCATGCGTCCTGCGGTTGGACGCGTAAAGAAACCGGCCGTCCGCGCTCAGCAAGAACGCCGCGGCGCTCGGCTGTCCCTCTGTTCCCGGGGGATCGAGCGCGATACGACCCAGCGCAGCCAGTTCGCCATTGGCGGGATGCCAGCTGAATACATAGATTTCAGCGGAAAGCTCGGTAAGCAAATAGGCGAAACGGCCATCGGGTCCGAAGTGAAGCAGGCGCGGACCGGCACCTGCCGGTAGCACGGCCGCCGGGCAGTCGGCAGGGGTCAAGGTCTGTTGTTTGCCGTCGAACCGATAAATGAAGACGCGGTCGGCCCCCATATCGGGCACAAGCACGAAGTGCGCCGACGGATCGACGGTGACACCATGGGGGTGTGGCCCCTGTTGTCGACGATGTGGTCCTGAACCGGACGTTGCTTGGGACGCCGCTATGGATGACAGATCGCCATCCGCCCCTACCGGAACCGCCGCGACATTCGCGCCGCCGAAGTTTGCGACAAGCAGGACGTTGCTCGCCGGATCCAAGGCGAGATGCGTTGCGCCGCCGCCGCCGGAAGATGTGCGGCTGATTGATCGCAGGGTCCCGTCCACCCCGGTTATTTCGAAGCTCCAAACTTCGCCATCCCGATCGCCGGCATTGCCGAGTTCGCTGACCGAAAACAAAACCGGGCGGCGGCGGTCGCGTAGCAGCCATGTGGGGCGCGCGATCTCCGCAACGCAGCCCAGGGGTCTTAACCCTCCTGTCTCCTCGTCCAGCACGGCGGCAAAAATGCCTTGGCCGGGGGCGTTGGCCTGCGTGCCGATGAAGACCAGGGCTTGTTGTTTGCTCATTTCGACATCCTAAGAGGTCCAGGACCGCATCGCGCAACCCCGACGAAATCAACACTCAGTCAGGCATTCCGCCCCGCGCCGCCGCTCAACTGTCCGCCACGGATGCGGGATCCACCGGCTCCTTTGGCCTGCGGGAGCCTCGAAACGCCGCCGGCAGCGCCCATGTCATCAGCAGGAGCGCCAGCCCGGCGGCGACAGCGATCGGAATGGTGCTGAGCACGGCCTTGTCCGCGCTCATTCCACCCGATAGTAGCCAACCGGCATAAATCGGGCCGAGGATGGAGCCGATGCGTCCCATCGCCGCCGCCATGCCCACGCCCGTGCCATGACGCGCAGATGGGTAGAGACGGGGCGCGATGCCAAAGAGGGCAAATTGCGCGCCGAGAATGAAGAACCCCGCGACCATCGCGGCGAGGACCATCAGCCCCGGCGTATCGGCGAACGCGAATAGCGCAAGGCCCGCCGCGATCCCGAAATAGGTGGGCAGCATGATGGCACGCACCCCGATCAGATCGCAGAGCCGGCCTGTCAGAAGGGCGCCGACGATGCCGCTCAGGTTGAGCGCCAGCATCACTCCGGAGGCCATGGTCGGGGGAAGGCCTTTGTCGATCACGAGCGCGGGCGCCCAGCCGATCAGCAGCGAAAACACGGCAAGGGTCAGGATGAATGTCAGCCAGAGCAGCGGCGTGGCCAATATCCTGCCGCCGCCGAACAGCGTGTTGCCGCCGGCCGGTTCGTGGGCGTCATCGCCCACGGCGCGATCGCCGACCCCGGGAATGCCGAACATCAGCAGGGGGGCGACCAGTAACGTCAGCACACCGCCGAACACAAACAGTCCACGCCAGCCAAAACTGGGGATGGTCGCCAAGCCTGCCAGTGCGGCGAGCACGCCTCCGAACGGGAGGCCACACATCACCGCGGTGACCAGCGTGGTGATGCGATGTCTGCCCGCGATGGCGGCGACGATCGCGATGAGCGTCGGCATGGCGCCGCCGATCGCGACACCGGTTAGAATTCGGGCGAGCAAGAGCGTTTGATAGCTTGTGACGAAGGCGGTCAGCAGGGTGGCGACCCCAAGACCACAAATCGAGATGATCAAGACGCCACGCCGCCCAAGGCGGTCGGAAAGGATGCCACCGGCCATGGCACCGAGCGCCATGCCCATAAGACCCGAGCTTAGCGCCACGCCGACTTGCTGGGGAAGCAGCCCGAGTTGCGGCCGCAGCCTTGGCATCGCCACCGAAACGACCTGGAGGTCATATCCTTCCAGGGCGGCGGCGCTGAAGCACAGCGCGAATATCGTCCAGAACCTTCCCGGACTTATTGGGGTGGAAACGGCGCCGGTCATTGGAAGTCATCCGGGCTGGTGTGGCCGGGGCGCTGCCGAGACGAGCACGAAACATCCTCACGGCGTGCTGTTGGCCCTTTGCAGGCTGCCTGCGTCATCACCCCTCCCTCACCGAATTTAATTATGAGGGGCAGGGTATCAATGGGGAATCCGCCCGGAGATATCCAATCTGCCCGCAAGGTGATCGCAAAAGGGAACGATCTGTCAGCGTTGTTCGTGCGCCGCGATAGCGTCCGTCAAGCTGGTGTAAAAGCGGCGCGGATAGCGTCCGTCAAGCTGGTGTAAAAGCGGCGCGCGTTTGAGGTGGCCGTTGGTCAGGCGGCTTTGGGTGAGAATGTGACGGCTGGGACAGT
>NZ_JACIIZ010000029.1 GCF_014205765.1 Nitrospirillum iridis
TCGCGGGCTTACTTGCCGGCGATGGTCACGGTCAGGGTGTCGGCGTAGCTGCCGGCGATGGCCTGGGCATTGGCCGGGACGGTGACGGACATGGCCGAGGTCTTGTTGAACTGGGCGCCGGAGCGGGTGACGGTGAAGCTGCTGCCCGAGCCGCTGGTGCCGTCGTAGGACGTGGTGTAGCTAACGGCGCTGGCGCCGGTGGCCGAAGACTTCAGCGTGCCGTTGTTGGAAGAGGCGACGGTGATGGTATAGCCGGCGCCGTCGTTGCAGTTCTCGACCACGCTGCCGACCTGAACGTTGCTGGATCCGGAGAGGATGTTCAGGGTGGCGCCGGCGTCGGTGACGGCCACGGTGCAGGTCAGGGCCACGGTGCTGTTCAGTTTGATGGTGCCCGAATTGCCGGCGGTCACGGCCCAGGCGGGGGCGGCGGTGAACAGCGCGGCGGCGACGGTGGCCGAGGCGATACGACGGATCATGGCGGCTTTCTCGGTTCGAAAGTGGGCTTGCTGCCCGTTTGCTTGATAGTCGAATGTCAGCAAAAATGGGGCCATGCCCCGCGGCATTTGCCACATCATCATTAGTTGGTTGATATACCGTGTAAATTTAGGGCGCTGCCGGTTGGCGCCGTGATGGCCCTGGGGCGACAAATGCGAGATGCATCCGCGAAACGCGAGGATTGTCCGGGCGAGTTTGCAGATGCATTTGCATTAATACATACGGGCTGGGTGGCAGCGGCCTTTCGGGCCGCCCCACCCCCAATCACCCGCTTACTTGCCGGCGATGGTGACGGTCAGCGTGTCGCTGTAGCTACCGGCGATGGCCTGGGCGTTGGCCGGCACCGTCACGGACATGGTGGCGGTCTTGTTGAACTGGGCGCCGGAGCGGGTGACGGTGAAGCTGCTGCCCGACCCGTTGGTGCCGTCGTAATTGGTGGTGTAGGCCACAGGCTGGGCGCCGGTCGCCGAGGATTTCAGGCTGCCGCCATTGGCCGACGCGACGGTGATGGTGTAGCCGGCGCCGTCGTTGCAGTTTTCGACCACGCTGCCGACCTGCACGCTGCTGGAGCCGGACAGGATGTTCAGGCTGGCACCGGCATCGGTGACGGCGACGGTGCAGGTCAGCGAAACGGTGCCGCTCAACTTGACCGAGCCGGAGGTGTCGGCCAGGGCCGGGGCGGCGATCAGGGTGGTGGCCAGGGCTGAGGCGGCGACGGCGGCGGCGATGCGGCGGATCATGACGGAAGGTCCTAACGGTTCATGTGGGCTTGTGCCCATTTCATTCATGTCCCGTTATAAGCACTTCGCGTGCCAGAAGCTCATGACCGCGTCTATAATGCATAAATAACAAATGGTTATGAAGAAACAGTCCAGCGCATCCGTGCTGCTGATGGCAGTCCGCCTCGATTTAAATCGCGTTTGCGCTGCACAATGCACCGCACCCATGGGATAGGGTTGATTATAACGGCAATGCATAATGCAAATAAGCAAGCATAGTCTTGACCCCGCGCGCCTTCCCGCCTGCAATGCTCCTGGCGGCGAGCGATCCGCTGGGTGCCCGGCGCGCGATGATCGCCGCACCGCAAACGACGATGGAGGGGACACCCATGGCAAACAGTGAAAAGGGCGGCTTCCGGTGGGAGGATGCCCTGCTGCTGGACGACCAGCTTGAGGGGGACGAGCGGCAGGTGCGCGATAGCGCCCGCGCCTTCTGCCAAGACCGGCTGGCCACCCGGGTGCGCGAGGCCTTCCGGCATGAGATATTCGACCCCGCCATCATGGCGGAGATGGGGGCGCTGGGCCTGCTGGGCATGACCATAGACGGCTATGGCTGCGCCGGCGTGAACCACGTTTGCTATGGTCTGGTGGCGCGCGAGGTGGAACGGGTCGATAGCGGCTATCGCTCGGCCATGAGCGTCCAGTCCTCGCTGGTCATGCACCCCATCCACGCCTATGGCACGGAGGATCAGCGCCAGCGCTACTTGCCGGGGTTGGCCGCCGGGACGCTGATCGGCTGCTTCGGCCTGACGGAACCGGATGCCGGGTCGGACCCCGCCGCCATGAAGACACGGGCGCGCCGGGTGGCGGACGGCTATGTCCTGAGCGGCTCCAAGATGTGGATCACCAATGCGCCGGTGGCCGACGTCTTCGTCGTCTGGGCCAAGGACGATGAGGGGCAGATCCGGGGATTCATCCTGGAAAAGGGGATGAAGGGCCTGTCGGCGCCCAAGATCGACGGCAAATTCTCCCTGCGCGCCTCCATCACCGGGGAGATCGTGATGGATGAGGTCGCGGTGCCGGAGACGGCGCTGCTGCCCGGCGTGGTGGGCCTGAAGGGTCCCTTTGGCTGCCTGAACAAGGCACGCTACGGCATTTCCTGGGGCGCCATGGGGGCGGCGGAGGCGTGCTGGTTCGCGGCGCGCGACTACACACTGAACCGCAACGCCTTCGGCCGGCCGCTGGCCGCGACCCAGTTGATCCAGAAAAAGCTGGCCGACATGCAGACGGAAATCACGCTCGGTTTGCAGGGGGCGCTGCGGCTGGGCCGCTTGATGGACCAGGGCCGGGCGGCGCCGGAGATGATCAGCCTGATGAAGCGCAACAACTGCGGCAAGGCGCTGGACATCGCCCGCACCGCCCGCGACATGCACGGCGGCAACGGCGTTTCCGACGAGTACCCCGTCATCCGCCATGTCCTGAACCTGGAGGCGGTGAACACCTATGAAGGCACGCATGATGTCCACGCCCTGGTGCTCGGCCGGGCGCAGACGGGGTTGCAGGCCTTCGGCTGAGGACGCATCGAACCAGAAAGGTTGGTGGCCGAACAAATCAGCTGGCGATTGATCCACCTCAAAGACGATGCGCCCGGCGTTGGATAGGTCTGGATCATCAGGGCCGGTCGGTCGCCGCCGCCAGGCCGATATCGTCGCAGGGAGGGGCTTCCATGAACATCGTCGCCGACATCACGGTCCGTCCCCCGTCCTGGCTGCCCTTGCCGACTGTACCGCGCTCCGGCGCGGCGGCGCCGCCGTTGGCCGGCATGGCCCTGATCGCCCAGGCGATGGGGCTGGCCGCGCGGCGCGAGGGGCAGGGGCTGCTCTCTAACCCTTTTGAGAGTGTCGACGCAGAAGATGCCCCTGAGGGGGAACTGAGTGCCGCGGCGTGGCGTGACGGCTGGCTCGCCGGGTTGTGAGCCGGGGCGGAGGACGCCGAAAAAGGGGCATTATTTCCATACCGGAATGATATCGGCGGGCCCTGCCGGATCGCCGGGATTCTTCCGGTGGCGTCAACGGCGAAAAAAACGGGGGAAGATGGCGGGTGACAAGGGGACGACGTATCCCTAAGCTATATCTCCTGGCATTTGATTTGGATTATGCTGATCGCAACAGCCCATGGGTTCCAATCCCCGGGGCGGTCCGGTCCGGCGAACGGCCCGGGTTTCGAGAGCCGACCCCCAGAGGGGCGCGTCCGTGAACGGATGTCCCTGGGGCTGTTAAGGAGTAGGGAAGCTATGGTGTTGTCTAGGCGCGGGGGCGAACCGCCCAAACCGGGTGAGTGGATGGAAGAAGTGAAGCTGCCCAAGCGGCGCTTGCTGGTTCACGCCATACACCAGCGGGCGGGACATCCGCCCCATGTCGAATTCCTGGTCGATGGCCGCTCCAGCGACCGCCTCAGCCTGGCGCTGGAGGTCGTGCTGGATAGTGACCGTTTCCGCCGCATGGGCGTGTCGCAGAACGCGGCCTGACGGCGTATCGCCAGACGGCGCATCGATTATCATGATTGGAACGGCCGGGCTGTCCCTCAGCCCGGCCGTTTTGCATTCGGCGGTCAGCGCTCCTGAGATTGGATCCAATGCGCCGCCGCGGCGAGGGCCAGCCGCACGCTTTGATAAAGCCCGGTCGTGCCCGGGTCACCCCATCGGGCCAAGGCGGGGTCCACCAACATGAGGTTGGCGCCCAGCCCGAAATCTTCCACCATCCGGTCCTCGGGGTCGCGCCAGTCGCCATCGTCATCCCGCCTCAGCGGGAAATGGGCGCGGGTGCGATCCAGCAGGCTGGCCGGCGTCTCGGTATAGGCGAAGACGGGCCGGCCCAGCGCGGTGGCGAACCCCATCTCATAGGCGGTGCCGTCGTCGACCGAGGGACCGCGGAAGGGGCTGGCGTTGGCCAGCACCAGGTCCACCCCCCGGATCAGGTCCAGGTTGGCGGCGCGGATGCGCGCGGCATGGGCCGCGGGTGCCTCCCCGGCGACAGGCTTCACCGCCCCGTCCAAGGGAAAGACGCCGACGATGCCGTGCTCGGCGCACAGCGCGCGCAGCGTCTCGGCCGCGGCGGTAGGGTCGGGCAGGAACACCTCCGGCCCCGCCAGATAGGCCCGCCACACCTTCTTGCCCATCCCCATCCCCATCCCCGTCGCCGTGTTCGTCATTTGCCCAGCACCTGGCCGGCCAGCGCCATGGGGGACAGGTCCACGCGGAACAACTCCAAGCCCGGCTCACCCGGACCCGCGTCGCTGAGATTGGGATATTGGGTCAGCAAAGCTGCTGCCTTGGCGTTGGTGTCGTACAGCACCGTCACCGGCGCCGTGATGGCGGCGAAGCCCCAGCTGTGGTTGGTCTTGGGCACCAGCGTGCCGGCGTTGCGCAGATAGTCGGCGAGGATTTCCTGGATCGTCTCCGTCCCGGCGTAGACGACGTTCTTGCCATCCAGGCCGGGGAAGTTACCGCCACCGTTAGCGCGGTAATTGTTGGTGACGACGATGAACTCATCCCCGTCCTTCACCGGCTGACCGTCGTGGCGCAGGTCGACGATGCGGTGGTTGTCGCCTGGCGCCGGCTTGCCGTCACGGGTGAAGCGCGCCGGCTGGGTCAGGTCGATGCGCCAGGTGACGCCGTCGATGACGTCGAAGTCATAGCTGGGGACGGAGCGGTCGACCAGCATCTGCGGCTCCTTCTTGGCGGGATCGATGCGGTTGAAGACCCGCGCCGCCATCTCCAGCCAATCGCGCACCTGGGCGCCCGTCACCTTCACCGCCGTGACGATGTTGGGGTAGAGATAGAGGTCGGCCACGTTGCGCAGGCTAAGCTGCCCGGCGGCGACGTCGGTGAAATAGTCGGGGCCCGGCTTGCCGCCCGCCTTGAACGGTGCCGCCGCCGACAGGAGCGGCAGGCCGGCATAGGGGCCGCCGGCCAGGGCCCTGGCCACATACTCCCGCTGGGCGGTCGACACGATGTCCAGCGCCGGCTGGTCGGCGACGAAGGAGAAATAGGTCTCTATACGTCCGGCGCTCTTGCCCACGGGCTGGCGCACATAGTCCAGCGTCGCCTGGTGGGCCGCCTGGGTGAGGGCCACCACCTCCGCATCCGGTTCCACCTGCGGTGTGGCCTTGCCGTTGACCCGCACCAACACGGCCCGTGTCTCGGCATGGCCGCCGGCGACGGTCCAGCCGCCCTTTCCTCCGTGGGCGTTCGGATCCGGCGACAGGATCAGGTCGATCAGGCCCAGATGGTCGCCGTAGAAGCCGGCCATGACCACCGGCTTGCCGTGGATCAGGCCATTGGCCACATCGCTGTCGGGCAGGGTGGCATAGTCAGCGCCGGGGAAGACGCGGTGGGAATGGCCGGTGACAACGGCGTCGACCTCCCCGATGGCGGCGACCGCCACGCCCGCGTTTTCCGCCATCTTCTGGTAGGGCGCGCCCGACAGGCCGCTGTGCATCACCACCACCACGATGTCGGCGCCCTGGGTCTTGAGGTCGTGGGCCGTCCGGGACGCCACCTCGACAATGTCGGATGTCGTGACCTTGCCTTCCAGCTTGTCCTTGTCCCACAGCACGATCTGGGGCGTCAGCACGCCCACCACGCCGATCCGCACCCTGTGCTTGGCGCCGGTGCCATCCACGAAGTCACGATCCAGGATGACGCCCGCGGGGAACAGGGGCTGCCCGTCCTCCACCCTGTTCACATTGCCGGCCAGCACGGGATACTTGGCCTCCTTCTCCGCCGCCACGGCGTAGTCCAGGCCGAAGTTGAACTCATGATTGCCCATGACGGCGGCGTCGTAGCCCAGCGCGTTCAGCGCGGCGATGATGGGCTGGATCTTGCCGGGCCCCAGACCCTGCACGCGGGCCACGTAATCACCCATGGGCGTGCCCTGGATCAGGTCGCCGGCATCGACCAGCAGGGTGTTGGGCTTCTCCGCCCTGGCCTTGCGGATCAGGCTGGCCACCCGCACCAGGCCGATGCCGGGGTCGGGCTTGTCGGCGTAGTAGTCGTAGTCCATGACGTTCATGTGCAGGTCGGTCGTGGACAGGATCTGCACGTCGATCTGGTCGGGCTTCACCTCCGGCGCGGCCGCGCACACCCCCCCATACAACAGGGTGGCGGTAAACAGCAGGGCGGCCAGGCGGCGGGAGGCGGGCATGCGGGGGCATCCTTGATCTGGGCGTCGGTAAGCGGGCGCGGGCGCGCCTGGGCCGGAGGGGCCGGCCCAGGCATCGGTCATGGGCTTTACAGCGGCGGTGTTACACCCGCGCCATCGGCCGTGGCCTTGATGTAGGTCGCCTACCGGTCTTTGACATAGGCCCGTCCCGCCGCCTTGGGCGGAATGGACTTGCCCACGAAGCCCGCCAGCAGCAGCACGGTCAGGATATAGGGCAGAACCTCGATGATCTGCACCGGCACCGTGCCGATGACGGGCATGGCGACGCCCTGCAGCCGTGTCTGCAAGGCGTCGGTGGCGGCGAACAACAGACAGCCGGCCAGGGTGGGATAGGGCCGCCATTTGCCCAGGATCAGGGCCGCCAGGGCCAGATAGCCCTTACCGGCGGTCATGTTCTCCTGGAAGCCCGCCCCTTGCGCCGTGGACAGATAGGCGCCAGCCACGCCGCACAGCGCGCCGGTGATCAGCACGGCGCGATACCGCAGCCAGGTCACGGAAATGCCGGCGGTGTCGACGGCGGCCGGATTCTCCCCCACCGCGCGCAGGCGCAGGCCGAACCGGGTGCGGTAGGCGATCCACGAGGTCGCGGGCACCGCCAGGGCGGCGAGATAGACCAGCACGTTCTGCCCGCCGATGACCTCGCCATAGAGGCGGCCCAGCAGGGGCACGCCGCGCACGGTTTCGGCCAGGGGGAAATGCAGGCTGAGGAAGCGCTGCCCGCTGTCCAGCGAGGGCGTGCGCCCGCCCAGGTCGAACCAGGCGTTGGACAGCACGGCGGTCAGGCCGGCGGCGATGGTGTTGATGGCCACGCCGGCCACCACCTGGTCGCCCCGATGGGTGATGCAGGCGAAGCCGTGCACCAGCGCCAGCACCAGCGACGCGGCGATGGCGGCGGCCAGGCCCAGCCAGGGCGATCCGGTGACGGCGGCGGTGGCGGCGGCGGCGAAGGCGCCGGTCAGCATCTTGCCTTCCAGGCCGATGTCGACCACGCCGGCGCGCTCCGAATAAAAGCCGGCCAGGGCGGCCAGCACCAGGGGGGTTGCCAGGCGCACGGTGCTGGCCAGCAGCGACACGATCCACAGGGCGGTATCGTCCATGATCTCTCTCCCCCGGATCTCAGGCGCGCTGGCCGGCGCCGGCGGGCGCCTTGGGCTTCAACAGGCGCACCAGCGCCGGGCGGAACATGTGCTCCAAGGCACCGGAGAACAGGATGACCACGCCCTGGATGACCACCACCAGGCGGGGGCTGATCTCATTGTACTCGAACGACAGTTCGGCTCCGCCCTGGTAGAGGGCGCCGAACAGCAGCGACGACAGCACGATGCCCACGGGATGCCCCCGGCCCATCAGGGCTACGGCGATGCCGGTGAAGCCCATGCCGGCCTGGAAGTTCAGGGTGACGCGGTGCTGCACGCCCTGCAGCTCATTGATGCCCACCAGGCCGGCCAGCGCGCCGGAAAGGGCCATGGCGACGACGATGGTGGTGCGGGCGTTGATGCCGGCATAGCGCGCGGCGGCGTCATTGGCGCCCACGGTGCGCATCTGGAAGCCCCAGCGGGTGTGCCAGATGAAGAACCAGACGCCGACGGCGCAGAGCAGCGCCACGACCAGCGACAGGTTCAGGGGCAGGGTGGAGGTGCGGTAGCCCAGCGCGGCCGCGATCTCCTTCACCCCCGGCAGGAAGGTGCTTTCGGCGAACTCGCGGCTTTCCGGCGCCATCTGGCCATGTTCCAGCAGGGGGCCGCCCAGCAGGTAGACCATGAGCGCGGAGGCCAGGAAGTTGAACATGATGGTGGTGATGACGATGTGGCTGCCGCGATAGGCCTGCAGATAACCCGGGATCAGGCCCCACACCGCGCCGAACAGGGCGCCGGCCAGCACGGCCACGGGCAGCACCGCGTACCAGGGCCAGCCGGTCAGGGCCAGGCACACCAGGCCGGTGCCCAGGCCGCCGATATAGGCCTGGCCCTCGCCACCGATGTTGAACAGGCCGGTATGGTTGGCGACCGCCACGGCCAGGCCGGTGAAGATCAGGCTGGTGGCGTAATAAAGGGTGTAGCTCAGGCCCGTGCCGGTACCGACCGCCCCCTTGACCATGAAGGCCAGGGCGGAGACCGGGTCCTGGCCGATGGCCAGGATGACGAGGGAGGAAACCACCAGGGCGGCGCCCAGATTGATGGCCGGCAGCAGGGCCAGCGTGGCCCAGCGCGGCAAGCCGTCGGTATTGGTGGACACGCTCATGCCGCCCCTCCGCCCGCATTGGCTTGCGGGCCCTGTTCCGTGGTGTTGGTTTCCGTGTCGTCGGTGATGCCGGCCATCAGGCGGCCGATCAGGCCCTCATCCGCGTCCTCGGCCGCCAGTTCGCCGGTGATGGCGCCGTCGCACATCACCAGGATGCGGTCGGATAGGGCCAGGATCTCCTCCAACTCGGCGGAGACCAGCAGGATGGCCTTGCCGGCGTCGCGCATCGCCAGCAGGCGGCGGTGGATGAACTCGATGGCGCCGATGTCCACGCCGCGCGTGGGCTGGCCCACCAGCAGCACGTTGGGGTCCCGCTCCATCTCCCGGCCCAGCACCAGCTTCTGCTGGTTGCCGCCGGAGAAGAGGGAGGTGCGCAAGGACGGCTGGCGGGGGCGGACGTCCCAATCCTCCATCAGCTTGGCGGTGGCGGCGGCCACCCGCTTCCAGTTCAGGCGCGGGCCATCGGCCATGGCCGGATCGTTCTGGTAGCCCAGCAGCGCGTTCTCAAAGGCGGGGAAGGGCTTCACCACGCCCCGGCGCAGGCGGTCCTCCGGCACATGGGCGATGCCCTGGCGCCGGGCCTGGGCCGGGTCCATGGGGGCGTCGGGCGTCACGTCGCGGCCGTTGATGTGGAAGCGGCCGCGCTGGAAGGGCGTCATGCCCGACAGCGCCTCCAGCAGTTCCGACTGGCCGTTGCCGGCCACGCCGGCCACGCCGACAATCTCGCCCGCCCGCACCCGGAAGGTGGCGTGCTTCAGCCGCTCCACCCCCTGGTCGTCGAACACGCTCAGATCCTCGACCGTCAGCAGGGGCGCGCCGGCCGGCTTCCCCGGCCGCCGGACCGCCGGGTTGGCGCGGCGGCCCACCATGGCCTCGGCCAGCGCCGTCTCGTTGGTGTCCCTGGTGTCGAAATGGGCGACCACCGCCCCCTGGCGCAGCACCGACACGGCGTCGGTGATGGCCATGATCTCCTTCAGCTTGTGGGTGATCATCAGGATGGTGCGGCCCTGGGCGCGCAGCGCGTCCAGGATGCGGAACAAATCCTGCACCTCCGGCGGCGACAGCACGGCCGTCGGCTCATCCAGGATCAGCACCTGGGCGCCGCGGTAGAGCGCCTTCAGGATTTCCACCCGTTGCTGCACGCCCACGTTCAGGTCGGCGACCTTGGCGTCCAGCGGCACGTCCAGGCGGTAGGCCTTCTCCAGCCGCTCCACCTCCGCCCTGGCCTTTTTGATGCCATCCTTCAGCAGGGCGCCGCCTTCGGCCCCCAGCATCAGGTTTTCCAGCACGGTGAAGTCCTCCACCAGCATGAAGTGCTGGTGGACCATGCCGATGCCCAGGTGGATGGCGTCCTGGGGCGTGCGGATGCGCACTACCTGGCCGTTCACCAGGATCTCGCCCTCATCGGCCTGGTAAAAGCCGTAGAGGATGCTCATCAGCGTGGATTTGCCGGCGCCGTTCTCCCCCACCAGGCCATGGATGGACCCGGCGCGGATGCGCAGCGAGACCGCCTTGTTGGCGTGGACGGGGCCGAAGCGCTTGTCGATGCCCACCAGCTCCACGGCCCAGGGGCCCGGTTGCGGCGGCGCGGATGCGGGGGGGACGGTCTGCGACACGGGGCGGCTGGTCTCTGGTCAGGGGCCGGAAGGGGCTCGGGCGGGAATGGGGCGGCTTGGGGTCAGTACTTGCAGCCGTTGGTTTCATCGTAGTTGGCGACCTTGCGGGTGCCAGCCTGGATTTCGGCGGACGCCGCGTCCAGCGCCGCCTTCATTTCCGGCGTCACCAGCTTGGCGTTGTTCGCGTCCAGCGCCCAGCCCACGCCTTCTTCCTTCAGGCCCAAGGTGCGCACGCCGGCCTGCCAGGTGCCGTCCTGGGCCGCCTTGATGGCGTTGTAGGCGGCCACGTCCACCCGCTTGACCATGGAGGTCAGGACGTGGCCCGGGAACAGGTGGTTCTGGTTGCTGTCGACGCCGATGGCCAGCCGGTCCGCGTCCTTGGCCGCTTGCAGCACGCCCATGCCGCTTTGGCCGGCGGCGGCGAAGACCACGTCCACGCCCCGGTCGAACTGGCTTTTCGCCAGCTCCCCACCGCGCGTTGGGTCGGACCAGGCGGCCGGCGTGGTGCCGACCATGTTGACCAGGATGTGATCGTCCGGGGCGACGGCCTTCACCCCCTGCTCATAGCCACATTCGAATCGGCGGATCAGGGGGATGTCCATGCCGCCGACGAAGCCCACGGTGTTGGTCTTGCTGCTCAGGGCCGCCAGCATGCCCACCAGGTAGGACCCCTCCTGCTCCGAAAACAGGATGGACTGGACGTTGGGTAGATTCACCACGCCGTCGATCAGGGTGAATTTGATCTCCGGGAATTCCTTGGCGACCTTGGCCACGGCCGGCGCCTGGCTGAAACCCACGGCCAGGATGATGTCGGCGCCGTGCTCGGCCAGGCGGCGCAGGTACTGCTCGCGCTGGACGTCGTTGCTGATTTCCAGCGCCTTGTAGGTGATGCCGGTTTCGCGATGGAAGCGCTCGATGCCCGTCAGGACACCTTCATTGAAGGACTTGTCGTACTTGCCGCCGTAGTCGAACACCACGCCCGGAAAGAAGGCGGCCTCCGCCCCACGGGTGGGGGCGGTCAGCGCGCAGCTCAACAGGGCGGCCGCCACCAATGCCGCGCGGATCGCTTTACTCATAAAGGGTCCCTGCCTCCGTGGGGCATTCTCATGGACGGTGGCGAATGGAAGGCCGCACCGCCTGCTTTCTGAAACTATCCATTTCCCAAGGTCCCGGCAAGCCGGGGGCAAGGGGGCCGGGCACGGCATGGCACCCTGGCTGATCCTGACCAAACGGTCAAGGTTCGGCGCAGGCGCCCCGTTCGCCATGTGTGGTTGCGGCGATGCTGCCGTCAAGGTTGCGGGCGAATGCGACACTTTCATGATGGGGCGGCACCGCGCGGCTTTCAGGGTTGAACGCGGTTCCACCGGCGGGCACTCTGCCGCCCATTTCCGCCCGACAGTATCCGAGATGCCATGAGCCGGTTCAGCCCGATTCCCGAGACCACCCGCCGCGCCCTGCTGAAAACCTTCGGCGCCGGCGCGGCCACGGCCTTCCTGCTGCCGTCGTCCGTGGGCTCGGCCCTGGCCCAGGCGGCGTTCGCCAACGACCCGTTCTCGCTGGGTGTGGCCTCGGGCGAGCCGCTGCCCGATGGCTTCGTGCTGTGGACCCGCCTGGCGCCCGATCCGCTGGCCTTCGGCTACGGCATGCCCAAGCGCCCGGTGGAGGTGGATTGGGAAGTGGCGACGGATGAGCGCATGCGCAACATCGTCCAACAGGGCAGTGAGGTGGCGCGGCCGGAACTGGGCCACGCCGTGCACGCCGAGGTGGGCGGGCTGGAGCCGGGGCGCGACTATTACTACCGCTTCACCGTGGGGGCGGAGCGCAGCATGGTGGGCCGGGCCCGCACGGCGCCGGCCTTGGGCGCCAAGGTGGAGCGGCTGCGCCTGGGCGTGGTCGGCTGCCAGAATTACGAGGACGGCTACTACACCGCCTTCCGCCACCTGGCGGTGGAACGGCCGGACTTCGTCTTCCACTATGGCGACTATATCTATGAGAACCGGGTGCGGACGCATGAGACCAGCCGCTATTATGGTGGCCTGCCCCAGCCGACCGCCCGGAACCACGTCGGGGACGAGCCCTATTCGCTGGACGAATACCGCCGCCGCTATGCCCAGTACACCATGGACATCGACCTGCAGGTGGCCCGCGCCGCTTGCCCCTGGCTGGTGACCTGGGACGACCATGAGGTCGACAACAACTGGACAGGCAGCACCGATGGCGCCGGCATCGCCCCGCCGGAATATTTCCTGCTGCGGCGGGTGGCGGCGGCCCAAGCCTACTACGAGCATATGCCGCTGCGCCGCGCCTCCTGGCCCAAGGGGCCGGACATGCAGATCTACCGCCGCGCCGCCTTCGGCAACCTGATCGACCTGCATTTGCTGGACACCCGCCAGTTCCGCACCGACCAGCCCTGCGGCGATGGCTTCAAGCCGGCCTGCGACGGCCAGGACGACGATGACGCCCAGGTGCTGGGGGAGGAGCAGGAGCGGTGGCTGTTCGAGGGGCTGGACCGCGCCCGCGCCCGCTGGAACATCATCGGCCAGCAGGTGATGATGATGTCCATGAACCGCGAGCCCTGGCATGGCCCCATCCTCAACATGGACAGCTGGGAAGGCTATCACCAGCCGCGCCAGCGCCTGCTGCGCCACATCGCCGACCGCCGACTGAACAATGTGGTGGTGCTGACGGGGGACGAGCACCAGAACTTCGTCGGCGACCTCAAGACCGATTTCCACAGCGACAAGGCGGCGGTCATCGCCACCGAATTCGTCGGCACCTCCATCAGCTCCGGCGGCGACGGCGCTGACAAGCGCCCCCGCCATGAGGAAATCCTGCGCGGCAACCCGCACATCCGCTTCATGAACGACCAGCGCGGCTATCTGATGTGCGACATCGGCCATGACAAGCTGACGGCCAACTTCCGCGTCATGGACCGCGTCACCACCCCCGGCGGCGCCATCAGCACCCGCGCCAGCTTCGTGGTGGAGCCGGGCAAGCCGGGGGCGAAGCAAGCATAAAGGGTAAAGTAGACTGCTGTTCGTCTCTATGGGGCGCTGATGCGGAGATATCACCCGTTTTGCGGGTGATTTGTCGTGCCTAAGACTGTAGTCTCCTCTCAACCAACCGAGGGGGACAGTCATGACAGTTTCGACGCGCCACCGATCCCGTTTCTGGGCCATTGCCGTCCTGATGGCCCAGGGTGCCTCATGGATGCCGTCCACGGCATCGGCCCAGTGCACCTATCCCACTGCCGGGACAAGCTTCGCGCTGAACATCGTCCCGCAGGATGGCGTGGCGGCGCCGGTCGGGCGCTACATGACGACCATTCGCATTGGCGGGGGCCAGGTGCGCGACGCTGTGGTCGATACCGGTTCCATCGGCCTGGTCATCAACCAGTCCGGCGTGGACCAGGCGCTTTTCCAGCAATCCAAGACCCCGGCGCAGATGCTCTACACCAGTTCCATGGACTATCTGTGGGGCCGGCAGGTGACGGCGCCGGTGACGTTCGTGCAACCGGGCTCCACGACGTCGGCCATCAAGGTGCTGGGCGCCAGCACGCCCGTGGCCATCACAGCGGTGGAATGCGTGTGCAAGGCGACCAAGGGCGGGGCGGGCGGCAAGGCGCCGGCCGTCGCTACCGTGCCGACGCCTGAACAGTGTTCCAAGCTGGATGGCCAGACCACCACCGCCAGCGGCGTGGACGTCACGCTGGGAAACTGCCAAGCGCAGGAAAAGGGCGCGACAGCCTGGATGGGTGTCGGTTTCGGCCGGGGCAAGAACGGTGCCGGTGTGTCAGTGGCGGAAAACCCGCTGGTGCACATCGCGGGTGACCAGGTGCATCAGGGTTACGTCATCGCCGGCGACGCCATCACCGTTGGGCTGAATGCCGGCACCGTTCAGGACTATGCCTTCGTCCCGCTGACCAACAACAGCAAGTCCGGCCCCGCGCAATGGAATGAGGCCCAGGCCGTGCCGGTGCTGGGCGATGCTGCCCAGACGACCCTCGCGTCCGGGGCCCTGCTGATGGACGTCGGGATCGACTTCATCATCCTGAATGCGCCCCAGGCAGGCATCGACCAGGCGGGCCTGACCGCCCAGGCCTGCCAGCCGGTCGATGGCCACTACAAGACCATCGTCAAGCCGGGGACGGCGATCACCGTCAACATCCCTGACCCGGTCACGGGCAAGATCACGGCCAGCTATCGGACGGTGGCGAAGGACGCGTGTGCGCCCGAGGGCCCGGGGGTGGTAGCCGTGGTCATCGGGCCGGACAGCGCCACCGGGCCGGCGGCCTACAACACCGGCCGCTCCCTGATCCCCCACCTGAACTACGCGTTTGACAACCAGTGCGGCCGGCTGGGCTTCAAGGCCGCCGCCCGCTGATGACGGCTTACGCCGCTTCAACCCGCAGCGCCGTGCCCTCCACCCCCACGACGCGGACGGGGGCGCCGGCGGGCAGGCCATCCGGCCCGTAAACGATCCAGGCGCCGTCGTCCAGGCGGGCGCGGCCCTGGCCGTTGGCGATGGCGGTTTCCAGCGTCAGCACCCGGCCCAGATACTGGCCGGCGCGGTCGTTCAACGGCGTGGGCGGGGTCTCGGGCGTCCCCGCCATCGGGCCCAGCAGGCGGCGGGTGGCCAGCAGCAGGGCGGCCGCCAGTACGGCGAACAGCACCGCCTGGCCCACCAGGGCGAAGGACGGGACGAGGAACAGCACCGATCCCACCAGCACCGCCGCCACCCCCAGCCACAACAGGCCGAAGCCGGGCGTCACCATTTCCACCAGCGCCAGGGCGACGCCCGCCGCCCACCAGTGCCAGGCGTGGGGCGTCCAGTCGGTGAAGTCGGGCATGGGGGTTCCTCCGTCAGCCGCCGGGCGTGGTCCACGGGCCGGGCGCCGGCGGCGGCGTTGATGGATCCGGACGCCGGGGGGCGGGCCTGGCCGGGGTGGCCGGCAGGCCGGCGAAGCTGTCCTTGGCCAGTTCGGCGATGCCGCCCAGCGCGCCCAGGATGCTGGTCGACTCCATGGGCATGAACAGGATTTTCTGGTTGGGGCTGGCGGCGAAGCTTTTCAGCGCGTCGACATAGCGCTGGGCGATGAAGTAGTTCACCGCCTGCACGTTGCCGCCGGATATCGCCTCGGACACCACGCGGGTGGCGGTGGCTTCCGCCTCCGCCAGGCGCACGCGGCCCTCCGCCTCGCGGAAGGCCGCCTCCTTCTTGCCCTCGGCCTGCAGGATGGCGGACTGTTTTTCACCCTCCGCCCGCAGGATGGCGGATTGGCGCTGGCCTTCGGCCTCCAGGATCAGGGCGCGGCGTTCCCGTTCCGCCTTCATCTGGCGGGCCATGCTGTCGATCAGGTCGCGCGGCGGCTGGATGTCGCGGATTTCAACGCGGGTGATCTTCACCCCCCAGGGGTGGGTGGCGGCGTCCACCACGTTCAGCAGGCGGGCGTTGATGGCGTCACGCTGCGACAGCAGTTCGTCCAGGTCCATGGAACCCATGACCGTGCGCAAATTGGTCATGGTCAGGTTCAGGACCGCCCGGTCCAGGTTGCGCACCTCATAGCTGGCCTTGGCGGCGTCCAGCACCTGGAAGAACAGCACGCCGTCCACCGTCACCATGGCGTTGTCCTTGGTGATGATCTCCTGCGACGGCACGTCCAGCACCACTTCCTGCATGGTCTGGCGGGCGCCGATACGGTCGACGAAGGGGACGATGATGGCCAGGCCCGGCTTCAGGGTGCGGGTATAGCGGCCGAACCGCTCCACCGTGAATTCCATCCCCTGGGGCACGGTCTTGATGCTGCTGTAGACCAGGACGATGGCGAAGACCAGGATGGCCAAGGCGAACAGGCCGAAAGGCGACAAGGCATCTCTCCCGCTTGTTGGGGCTGCGGCCCTTTCCCCCACTATGCCATAACGCGCGTGCCGCTACCCGGTCTTTCGCCCCTTTTGGGTGCCCGTTGGGATGCGGAGTCTCAAAGCTGGTTCAGGGCCATCCACCGCGCCTTGGCCGCGACGTAGTCGGCATCGCCCAGCACGCAGTCCAGCTGCGGCAGGCGGGTGATCAGCGGCTGGTTGGGCACGGCCCCGGCCATCCAGTCGCGGCCCAATTGCCGGATCAGGGCGATCTGCGCCGGTTCCACGGCGTCGGCCGGCAGGGCCGCCAGGGGGGCGAAGCGCCCGCCGGCCAGGCCGGGCGGCGCCACCCAGGCGCCCTGCCGCAGCACCGGCTGGATCGACACGTTCATCCGCACCAGCCCGCCCAGGGCCGCCGGGTCGCCACCGGCCAGGCGCTGGGCCAGGATGTGGGCCTGCAGGCTGGCGGTGTCCGGCGGGTCGTCCAGCGTGGTCTGCGCCAGCAGGGCCAGATCGCCCAGGGTGCCCAGCGCGCCCGTCGGTTCCGCCAGCTCGGGCGGGGGTTGGCTGGTGCTGGTCACCGGCGCGTGGCGCACCGTGCCGCTGCCCAGGCTGAGGATTTCCAGCCCGGTCGACCCGCCAGGCTGGGACAGCGCCTCCATCACCGCCAGCATCACCGGGTTGTTGCAGCCCGACAGGCCGCCGTCCCAATAAAGCCGCCCCTCGCACGCGGCGGGGGCGTCGAAGAAGGCCACGGGTGCTGTGCTGCTGGCGTGGATGACCGCCGCCAGCGGGGCGGTGGACGCCTGTGGCTCCGTCACCGGGGTGGCCAGGCCGGGATAGCTGCGGAACAGGGTGGCGCGGCGCTGCGCATAATCCTGTGCGGGGATGAACACCTTCACCGGCGTGGTGCCGCCGCGGGCCGGCGGCAGGGGCAGGCGGGCCATGGGGCAGGCGGCGAGGGCCAGCGGTCGTGCCTGACCGTCCACCGTGGCAGAGGCTGGCGGCATCAGGCTGGTGTCGTCCAGCATGGCGGTCAGGCCGGCCAGTTTGCCCTCGGTGCTGTATTTGGGGCCGAGGTCCAGGCTAGCCACCAGCCGGTCCAGCCCATCCACCTTGACGAACAGGCCGGCCCGCCGCGCATCATCGACGAACAGGTTCAGGATCTGCGTCGGCGTCAGGTTCTTGATCAGGCCGCCCAGCACGATGGCCCCGGCCGACGTGCCGGCCGCCATGTCGAATTCCGCCAGGATGTCATGGCCGGGCGTGTCGGCGCCGTACAGGTCGGCCAGGGCCATGGCCTCCAGCAGGGCCCAGGGGCCGCCGCCGTCCAGCGCCAGGATGCGGTATGACATGGCTCTTCCCCCCTGAAAACCGTCACAGGCGGCGTACGGCGATCCTGCCCGTGGGGCGCACGGTGATTTCCAGGTGCGCCCCTTGCGTCACCTCATGGATGGCGCGGGGACGATAGCATACCGCGTTGCCGCCCCCGGCGTGGCGGACGCTGCGGTATAGGATGCCGTTGACATCGGTCCTGGCGCGGACCGACTCGCCGAAGCGCTGGGCGGCGCCATAGTGGGCGGGGTCGTGCAGGCCGGGGCCGTCATCGGCCCGGATGTCGACATAGCGACCATCCAGGCGGGCACTATAGCAGCGGCATTCCACCCGCATTTCTGGGGCGTTGGTGTTCACCGCCTCGCGCCGCAGATGGTGCGCCACCTCGGCCACCGCCGTGTTCATCGCCAGCCCGGCGTACCAGGCGCCCAGTTCAGGGGTGGTGAAGCGCAGGCCGCCGGGGGCGGCGTGCAGGAAGGCGGCCATGACGATGCTGGCGTTGGGCACGCCGTAGACGCGGTCGTCCGGCGCCAGCCGGGCCAGGCGCTGCTTCACCAGCCGGTCATTGGTCCAGCCCTCCAGTTCCATCACCGCGTCCAGGTCGGCGGCCGATGCCACCGTTTCGAACGCGGACACGGGTGGGAAGCGTGACGGCACCAGCCGGAAGGTCGGGTCCGGCAGTGAGGTGACGGGGAAGGCTGCCGGGCTCATAGATAGACGATGTCGTCGTCGGTCAGCGGCGGCAGCGCGTCGTCATATCCGGGGATGGGCGCGGTGAAGGTGCCGCCGCGCCAGGCGTCCAGATGCCGCCGCACGGCCAGCAGGCCGTCCTGGGTGCCGGACAGCAGCAGGTCCAGCGGCGCCTGGCCGCCGAACAGCAGGCCGCGGTTGGGCGTGCGCAGCCAGGCCACGCCGTCGCCCGCGCGGGGGAACAGGATCACCAGAGCCTTGTGGATACCCAGCACGGCCGACAGGCGCAGCAGGGTATCCAGTTGCAGGGACAGGTCCTGGCCGGCGCGCGCCTTCGCCGCCCAGCCGTGATAGGTCGACCGCCCCGGGCGCCCCAGAAGGGTCCGCCGCTCCTCCTCCCCCAGTTTCCACTGGTCGGCGATGGCCAGAAAGGCGCGCAAGCCCGGTCCGCTGACCCGCCGACGCTGGGTGCTGTCGGCCAAACTGAGGTCGACCATGGTCGGCGTGGCCTGGGTCGCGGTCTCGTGCGCGGCGAGCATGGGAAACCCTCCAATGTCCAATACTGGATAACGTAGTCCAGATCTGGACATTTTCAAGTCCCGCCCCACGGCCGCGTCAGCCCCGCAGCGCCGTGATGTTGGCCTCATACCGGGCGGGTCCCCCCTGGAAGACGGCCGATCCGGCCACCAGCATATCCGCCCCCGCTTCCACGCAGGCGCGGGCCGTTGCCGGGTTCACGCCGCCATCGACCTCCACCTGGATGGGCCGGCGGCCGATCATGTCCCGGAGCGCCCGGATCTTGGGCAGTTGCGAGGCGATGAAGGACTGGCCGCCGAAGCCGGGGTTGACGGTCATAACCAGCACCAGGTCCAGCCGGTCCAGCACATAGGTCACCACGCTTTCCGGCGTGGCCGGGTTCAGTGCCACGCCGGCCTTTTTGCCCAGGGCGCGGATGCGTTCCAGCGTGCGGTCCAGATGGATTGTCGCCTCCGCCTGCACGGTGATGATGTCGGCGCCGGCGTCGGCGAAGGCCTCCAGATAGGGATCCACCGGGCTGATCATCAGGTGCACGTCGAAGGGGCGGGTGGTGTGGGGGCGCAGGGCCTTCACCACCGCCGGGCCGATGGTGATGTTGGGTACGAAATGGCCATCCATGACATCGACATGGATGTAGTCGGCACCGGCCGTGGTGATGGCCCGCACCTCGGCACCCAGGGCGGCGAAGTCGGCGGACAGGATGGACGGGGCGATCAGCGGCTGGGTCATGGCGCCGCCTCCTCCGTTGCCGCCGTTGCCGCGAACACCCGGCTGGCCAGGATGTCCTCCGCCTCGATCACCGTCAGGTCGTCCACCGACAGGGGGCCGTCTTCCCGCTGGAACAGGCGGCTGGCCTGGCGCAGGCGGGCGCGGTCCAGGGCGTTGCGGACGGACCGGCCGTTGGCGAAGTGCGATTGGCCCCGGCGCAGGGCGATGTACTGGGCGAACACCGTCCGCGCCCGGGGGCTGAGGCGGTAGTTCATGGCGGCCAGCTGCCGCTCCCCAATGTCCAGCAGTTCGCCCTCGCCATAGTCGGGGAAGTCGATGTGGTGGGCGACGCGGGACCGGAAGCCGGGATTGGCCTGGAAGAAGCGTTCCATGCGGTCGGCATAGCCCGCCAGTATCACCACCAGGTCGTCGCGCTGGTTCTCCATCACCTGCAACAGGATCTCGATGGCCTCCTGGCCATAGTCCCGCTCATTCTCCGGCCGGTAGAGGTAATAGGCTTCGTCGATGAACAGCACGCCGCCGGCGGCGCGCTTCAGCACCTCCTTGGTTTTGGGCGCGGTGTGGCCGATGTACTGGCCTACCAGGTCGTCGCGGGTGACGGTCACCAGATGGCCGCGCCGGACATAGCCCAGCCGGTGCAGGATGGCCGCCATCTTGAGCGCCAGGGTGGTCTTGCCGGTGCCGGGGTTGCCGGTGAAGCTCATGTGGAGGGTGGGGGCGCCCACCGCCAGGCCGAAGCGCTGGCGCGCCCTGTCCACCAGCAGCAGGGCCGCGATCTCGCGCAGCCGCCGCTTGATGGGCGCCAGGCCCACCATCTCCCGGTCCAGCTCATCGAAGATTTCCGGCAGGCCGGAGGCCGCGAAGTCCGCCCGCAGATCCACGGCCGGTGCGGGCGCCGGCGGGGGTGGCGGACCCGGGTCCGGCACCGTGCTCAGGATCGCCGCCATCACGAGTACCGCTCCCCTTCCGGCAGTTGGGCGGCATAGGCGCGGGTGGTGTAGCGGACGTTGCGGCCCTCGCTCTCCTGCCGTTCCAGGGCGAAGCCCGGTTCGTTGGCCGGCCGGTTGACGATGAAGGACAGGCGCACGCTTTCCCAGCCGTGGCTGGCGTCGAAGCCGGAAAGCCGGATGTAGCGGTCGCCGTAGACCTTGCGGCAGGCCGCCAGCTCCACCATCACGCCGGCGGCGTCGCGGACCTCGAACATCGGCAGGCCCCACATGTCCCAATAGGTGTTGCGGGGGTGGGGGTCGTCGGTGAACTCGATATTCACCGCCCAGCCCTGGTCGATGCAGTACTGCACCTGGGCGGTGATCTGCTCATCCGTCAGGTCGGGCAGGAAGGAGAAGGTTCCCTGGGTGATGCGCATGGCGATGTCTCCAATCTCAGATCTCTGGGCGGGCGGATGCCCGCGCCCGCCGTTTGAGGGCTAACCAGCGACCGACGCGGTCGGCACGAAGTCCGGGGCGTCGGTCGAGGTGTAGTTGAAGGTGACGTCCTTCCAGACATCCAGGGCCTGGCGCAGGGGCAGGCAGTGGCGGGCGGCGGCGGCCAGGATTTCCGGCCCCTCATGAACGATGTCGCGCCCTTCGTTGCGGGCCAGAACCATGGCCTCCAGCGCCACGCGATTGGCGGTGGCGCCGGCCTGGATGCCCATCGGGTGGCCGATGGTGCCGCCGCCGAACTGCAGCACCACGTCGTCGCCGAACAGGTCCAGCAACTGGTGCATCTGCCCGGCATGGATGCCACCCGACGCCACCGGCAGGGTCTTGCGCAGCGAGGCGAAGGACTGATCGAAGAAGATGCCGTTCTCCAGCCGCCGGGGCAGGAAATCCTCACGGCAGATGTCGTAGTAGCCTTTGGTGGTGGCGGGGTCGCCCTCCAGCTTGCCCACCACGGTGCCGGCGTGGATGTGGTCCACGCCCGCCAGCCGCATCCATTTGGCGATGACGCGGAAGGACACGCCGTGGCTTTTCTGCCGGGTGTAGGTCGAATGCCCGGCGCGGTGCAGGTGCAGCACCATGTCGTTGCGCCGCGCCCATTTGGACATGGACTGGATGGCGGTGTAGCCGATGACCAGATCGATCATGACGACGACCGAGCCGATGGACTTGGCGAACTCCGCCCGCTCGTACATGTCCTCCATGGTGGCGGCGGTGACGTTCAGGTAGGTGCCCTTGATCTCGCCCGTCGCCGCCTGGGCGCGGTTCACCGCCTCCATGCAATAGAGGAAGCGGTCGCGCCAATGCATGAAGGGCTGGGAGTTGATGTTCTCATCGTCCTTGGTGAAGTCCAGACCGCCCTTCAGCGCCTCATAGACCACGCGGCCATAGTTGCGGCCCGACAGGCCCAGCTTGGGTTTCACGGTGGCGCCCAGCAGGGGGCGGCCGAACTTGTCCAGCCGTTCCCGCTCCACAACGATGCCGGTGGGCGGCCCGTCGAAGGTCTTCACATAGGCCACCGGCAGGCGCATGTCCTCCAGCCGCAGGGCCTTCAGCGGCTTGAAGCCGAAGACGTTGCCGATGATGGACGCCGTCAGGTTGGCGATCGATCCGGGCTCGAAAAGATCGAGGTCATAAGCGATGTAGGCGAACCAGCTATCGGGCGCGCCCGGTACCGGTTCCACCCGGTGGGCCTTGGCGCGGTACTTGTCGCAGGCTGTGAGCCGGTCGGTCCACACCACGGTCCAGGTGGCGGTGGAGGACTCGCCGGCCACGGCGGCGGCGGCCTCGATCGGGTCCACGCCGTCCTGCGGGGTGATGCGGAAGACGGCGATGACGTCCGTGTCCTTGGGCTCATAGTCCGGCTGCCAGTAGCCCATGTCCCGGTATTTCATGACACCGGCGGTGTAACGGTCGCGGCTGTCGCGTTTGTCGATGGCGTTCATCTTCGCGGGCTCCTGTTATCGGGAATGGGTCACTCGGCGGCCACGGGCGTCTTGCCCAGCCGTGGGTCCAGCGCGCCGGTGGCGTAGCGCTTGGCCATGGCGGCCATGGGCAAGGGGGTGATGCGGCTGGCGTTGCCGGCGGCGCCGAACTGTTCGAACCGGTCGCGGCACAGCGCCTTCATGGCGTCCATGGCGGGCTTCAGGAACTTGCGCGGGTCGAATTCCGCCGGGTTCTCGGTCGCCGTCTTGCGGAACTGCACCGCCATGGCCAGGCGGCAATCGGTGTCGATGTTGATCTTGCGCACCCCAAAGCGGATGCCGCGCACGATCTCATCCACCGGCACGCCCCAGGTGCGGGGCATGCGGCCGCCATAGGCGTTGAACAGGTCCTGCAGTTCCTGCGGCACGGATGAGGATCCGTGCATCACCAGGTGGGTGTTGGGCAGCCGCGCGTGGATGGCCTCCACCACGGCCATCGCCAGGATGTCGCCGTCCGGCTGGCGTGAGAATTTATAGGCGCCGTGGGAGGTGCCCATGGCGATGGCCAGGGCGTCCACCCGGGTGGCGGCCACGAAGTCCAGCGCCTGGTCCGGGTCGGTGCACAGCTGGTCCAGCGACAGCACGCCTTCGGCGCCGTGGCCGTCCTCCGCCTCGCCCTGGCCCGTCTCCAGGCTGCCCAGCACGCCCAGTTCGCCCTCGACCGAGGCGCCCACCCAGTGGGCCGCCTCCGCCACCCGGCGGGTGATGTCGACATTGTAGTCATAGGAGGCGGGCGTCTTGGCGTCGGCCAGCAGCGACCCGTCCATCATGACGGAGGTGAAGCCGTGCTGCAGCGCCGTCAGGCAGGTGGCTTCGCTGTTGCCGTGGTCCTGGTGCAGGCACAGCGGGATGGTGGGGTACAGATCCTCCAGCGCGTCCACCATGCGGGCCAGCATGATGTCGCCGGCATAGGACCGGGCGCCGCGGCTGGCTTGCAGGATGACGGGGGCGTCCACCTGGGCCGCCGCCTCCATCACCGCCAAGCCCTGTTCCATATTGTTGATGTTGAAGGCGGGAACGCCATAGTCGCGCTCCGCCGCGTGGTCCAGCAACTGGCGCAGGGTGATACGAGCCATGGTTATGGTGCTCCTCAAGCGTGGGCGACGCGGGCCCGGACGGCGGCCATGATGGCGTCGACGGTGATGCCGAAATGGCGGTAGAGGTCGGCGGCGGGGCCGGAGGCGCCGAAGCCTTCCATGCCGATGAAGGCGCCCTGGTCGCCCAGCCAGCGGTCCCAGCCGAAGCGGACGGCCGCCTCCACCCCGATGCGCGGTGCGGCGCCCAGCACCAGGGCGCGGTTGGCGGCCGGCTGGCGGGCGAACAGGTCCCAGCAGGGCATGGACACCACCGCCACGGCGACGCCCTCCGTGGCCAGCCGTTCCGCCGCCTCCACCGCCAGCGCCACCTCCGATCCGGTGGCCAGCAGGGTGGCGTCGCGGGGGCCGGCGGTTTCACGCAGGATGTAGGCGCCGGCGGCGCTGCGGTTGAAATCCGCGTCACGCCGCAGCGTCGGCAGATCCTGGCGCGACAGGCACAGGGCTGAGGGCGTGGCGGTGTCGGTCAGCGCCAGTTCCCAGCACTCCGCCGTTTCCACCGCATCCGCCGGACGAAAGACGTGCAGGTTGGGCGTGGCGCGCAGCATGGCCAGATGCTCCACCGGCTGATGGGTGGGGCCGTCCTCGCCCAGGCCGATGCTGTCGTGGGTCAGCACGTGGATGACCCGCACGCCCATCAGGGCCGACAGGCGGATGGCGCCCCGGGCATAGTCGGAAAACACCAGGAAGGTGCCGCCATAGGGGATGATGCCGCCGTGCACGGCCAAGCCGTTCATGACGGCCGCCATGGCATGCTCGCGGATGCCGTAGTGGATGTAACGGCCGGCATAATCGCCGGCGTCCAGCACCTCCATCCCCTTGGTCTGGGTCAGGTTGGAATGGGTGAGGTCGGCGGAACCGCCCACGGTCAGGTCGGTGGTGGCGTTCACCACCCCCAGCACCAGCTGCGAGGCCTTGCGCGTCGCCATTTTGGGCCGTGTCGCCACCAGTTCCTGGCGATAGGCGGCCAGCGCCTCCGCCACCTCCGGCTCCGCCGCCATCACGCGCTGAAAATCGGCGCGGGCGGGGTGGGCCGCCAGACGCCGTTCCCAAGCCTCGCGGTGGCCCCGGCCGGCCTCGGCCACGGCGCGCCACGCGTCGCGAATGTCGTCCGGCACGGTGAAGGGCGGGCTGTCCCAGCCCAGGGCCTGGGCGGCGCCCTGGGCCTCCTCCGCTCCCAGCGGCGCCCCATGCACGCCGCAGGTGCCGGCCTTGGTGGGCGCGCCATAGCCGATGACGCTGCGGCAGGCGATCAGGGTCGGGCGGTCGCTGGCCTGGGCGCGGGTCAGGGCCGCCTCGATGGCCTCATGGTCGTAGGCGTCCACCGTCTCCACCGCCCAGTCGGACGCGGCGAAGCGTGCCGCCTGGTCGGTGCGGGTGGACAGGCGGGTGGGGCCGTCGATGGAAATGCCGTTGTCGTCCCACAGCACCACCAGCCGGGCCAGTCGCAGTTGCCCCGCCAGGTCGATGGCTTCCTGGCTGATGCCCTCCATCAGGCAGCCGTCGCCGGCGATGACATAGGTGCGGTGGTCGACCAGGGCGTCGCCGAAGCGGGCGTTCAGGTGACGCTCCGCCAGGGCCATGCCCACGGCGGTGGTGATGCCCTGGCCCAGCGGCCCGGTGGTGGTCTCGATGCCCAAGGCGTGGCCGTATTCGGGATGGCCGGCCGCCTTGGCGCCCAGCTGGCGGAAGCGCTTCAGCTCCTCGATGGGCATGTCGGCATAGCCCAGCAGATGGTGCAGGGCGTATTGCAACATGGAGCCATGGCCGGCCGAGAGGACGAAGCGGTCACGGTCGGGCCAGTCGGGGCGTGACGGATCCAGGCGCATCACCCGGGTGAACAGCACGGTGGCGACGTCGGCCATGCCCATGGGCATGCCGGGGTGGCCGGACTTCGCGGCCTCCACCCCCGCCACGGCCAGCATGCGGACGGCGTTGGCCATGTCGGTCAGGTCCGGGGCGGCGTCGGGTGCCACGGCTTCAACCTGGCGCAGGGAAAGGGTGGGGGTCATGATTCTCGTCCCTCCTGTCGGCCGGCGCGGCGCTTGCGGTCGACCAGTTGCAGGATCAGCGGGGTCAGGATCAGCTGCATGGCCAGGTCGAGCTTGCCGCCCGGGATGACGATGGAATTGGCGCGCGACATGAAGCTGCCGGCGATCATCGACAGCAGGTAGGGGAAGTCGATGCCACGCGGGTTGCGGAAACGGATGACGACGATGGATTCGTCCGGGGTCGGTATCCACCGCGCGATGAAGGGGTTGGAGGTGTCGACCGTGGGCACCCGCTGGAAATTGATGTCCGTCTGGGTGAATTGCGGGCAGATGTAGCGGACATAGTCCGGCATGCGCCGCAGGATGGTGGTCATGACGTCTTCGGTGCTGTAGCCGCGGCTGGTGCGGTCACGGTGGATCTTCTGGATCCACTCCAGGTTGATCACCGGCACGACACCGATCTTCAGGTCCGCGTGGCCGGCGATGTCATAGCCGTCCGCCACCACGGCGCCATGCAGTCCCTCATAGAACAGCAGGTCGCTGGGACCCGGCAGGTCTTCCCACGGGGTGAAGGTGCCGGGGGGGCAGCCGTAATGCTCCGCCTCCGCCGCGTCATGGACGTAGTGGCGGGTGCGGCCCCGGCCTTCGTCGCCATAGCGGCGGAACAGCTCCTGCAATTCGTCCAGCAGGTTGGCCTCCGGGCCGAAATGGCTGAAATGATGCTCGCCCGCACGGTCGGCGTCGGTGATGGCCTGCTTCATGGCGGCGCGGTCGTACCGGTGATAGGCGTCGCCGTCGATACAGGCCGCGTTCACGCCTTCGCGCCGGAACACCTGTTCGAAAATCTGCCGGACCGAGGTGGTGCCGGCGCCGGAGGATCCGGTGACGGAAATGATGGGATGGCGGATGGACATGGGCTTCGATCCTTATCCTCTGGCCTCACGGGTCCCTCAGGTGGCCTCACGGGTCCCTCAGGCGCGCAGCAGGCCGCGCTGGCCGAACAGGGGGGCGCGGTCGGCCAGGAGGGGCGGGGCGGCGTGGTGGTCGGCCACCCGCATCACCTCCGTGCGGGAGCCGAAGACCAGGGCCGTGCGCTCATGCAGATGGCTGGGCGCCAGGTCCAGGATGCGGTTCTGTCCATCGGTGGCGGCGCCGCCCGCCTGCTCGATGACGAAGGCGATGGGGTTGGCCTCATAGACCAGGCGCAGGCGGCCGGCGCGATATCCGGGGCGTTCGTCCGCCGGGTACAGGTAGACGCCGCCCCGGCGCAGGATGCGGAAGGCGTCCGCCACCAGCGACGCGATCCAGCGCATGTTGAAATTCTTGGCCCGGGGCCCGTCGTGGCCCAGCAGGCAGTCTTCGATATATCCCCGGACGCTGGGCGACCAGTGCCGCTGGTTGGAGGCGTTGATGGCGAACTCCCTGGTTTCCGCCGCCACCGTCACCGGGCTGGTCATGCGCACGAATTCCGCCGTGGGGGTGGGCGGCGGCGGGGAGGCCCAGCCATTGCCCGCCTGCACCGCCACCACCGGCTCGGTCGGCCGCTTGTCCAGGATGAAGATCTCGGTGCCTTCGCCCACGGTCAGCACCAGCGCCGTCTGGGGCCCATAGACCAGGAAGCCCGCCGCCAGCTGCCGGTGGCCGGGCTGCAGCAGTGCTGCCGCCGGGTCGGCCGCGTCCTCCACCGCCAGGATGGAGAAGATGGTGCCCACCGAGACGTTGGTCTCGATGTTGGACGACCCGTCCAGCGGGTCGATGGCCACCGCCAGGGTGCCCGCTGGGTCCAGCAGGACGGGGGCGTCGCTCTCCTCCGACCCCACCACCGCCACCGGGGCGCCGGCCAGGCGGTCGACGACGATGTCGTGGGCGCGCAGGTCCAGTTCCTTCTGGGTGTCGCCGTTGCTTTCGCCCCGCACGGCCGCCATCTCGCCCGCCAGGGGGCCCATGGCCACAAGGTCGGCGATGGCCAGGCCCGCGTCGGCCAAGGCCAGGATGGTGCGGACCACGTCGGCCCGTCCGTTCTGCCCATTGCCACCGCGTGCGTTCCAGGCAACCAGATGCCGTGCCAGTGTCGTGGCGTCCGCCATGATGTCCTCCCGTTTCGTTTGTTGAGGACAGTGTGCGGACGATTGCGCTGTTAGAAAATTCGAATTAACTTAGCTGAAGATTCAATTTTCCTGAAACGCACCGGGGCGACCATGCGCAACGTGACGCTGAAGCAACTGCGCGCCCTGACGGCGGTGGTGGAAACCGGGTCGGTGACGGCGGCGGCCAAGCGTCTGCACGTGACGCCGCCCGCCGTCACCATGCAGGTGCAGGCGCTGGAGGATCTGCTGGGGGTGCCCCTGCTGGACCGCTTGGGCGAACGCTTCAAGGCCACCGACGCGGGGCGTGAGGTCATCGAGACGACGCTGCGCATCGAGGCGGAATTGCACAACTGCGCCGCCACGATGGAGGCGCTGCGCAACCTGTCGGGCGGCCGGGTGGCGGTGGGGGTGGTCAGCACCGCCAAATATTTCGCGCCCTACGCCCTGGGCGCCTTCCGCGCCGAATACCCCCAGATCGAGCTGTCGCTGATGGTGGGCAACCGGCAGGAGGTGATCGCGGCGCTGAAGGGCGACAGCATCGACATCGCCATCATGGGCCGTCCCCCCCGCGACCTGGCGGTGGACATGCATGCCATTGGTGACCACCCCCACATCATGATCGCCCCGCCCCACCATCCCATGGTGGGCCGCCGCCATTTGAAACTGACGGACTTCGCGCGGGAAACCTTCCTGGTGCGCGAGGTCGGGTCCGGCACCCGGACCCTGATGGAATGGTTCTTCTCCCAGGCCGACATCCATCCGGCCATCAGCATGGAGGTGGGCAGCAATGAGACGGTGAAGCAGGCGGTGATGGCCGGCCTGGGTCTGTCCTTCATCTCCGCCCACACCATCGCCGCCGAACTGGAAAGCGGCCGGCTGGCCCCCCTGGACGTCGAGGGCCTGCCCATCGTGCGCCAATGGTTCGTGGCCAAGCGCTCCGACAAGCGCCTAGCCCCGGCGGCGGCGGCGGTGAAGGCCTTCCTGGTGGAGCGGGGGCGGGAGTTCCTGCCGAGCGTGAAGCCCATCGCGTGACGGCCTATTCTTTAGGCGCGCTTGGAACGGAAGGGGAAGGGCCCCAAACTCCCCATCGTGGGCCCGCGTCCGGGCGGGCCGCATCCATCGAAGGGCCGCGCGGCCATGATGCGAATGCCTTGCCTGCTGGTGGCCACCCTGTTGTCGACCGTATCGAGCGCGGGGGCCCAGAGCTGCGACTACCATGAGGTGGACCCCGGCAACGGGCGGATCCGGCTGGGCTGGGGCAAGCTGGATCTGGGGGCGGGCGATGCCCCCCGGCACCCCGAATCCTGGCGCGGCCCCATCGTCCTGACACAGCCGGGCGGCGGGTATTGCGTCACCGACCTGCACGCCAGTCAGATTGAGCGCCCGCTGTACACCGATGGTCAGAACCTGATGCTGACCACATACTCCACGGTGGACGGCCTGCGATCGGTGTTCATCCTCAGCGCCGCCACCTGCCGGGTCTTATGGAAAAGCCCAGCTTTTTCCGGCCATGTCGTCCTGACGGCGGATACCCTGCGCATGGGCCACACCACCTGGAAACTGGGCCCTCATTGCCTGCCGGAGGGCGACGTCCACTAAAGGGGTACCGCGAAGGCGGGGGGTGGCCAGGCGGGCCCGCCGCATTGATCTTTACCTCAAGAGACAGTCCCCAACGATCGGTTCGCCCCATGAGAGCCTTAGCCCTGATCGCCGCCGCGCTGCTGCCGGCTGTCGCTGCCCAGGCCGCCCCGCGTCGCAGCATTCCCGTGGTCTGCGCCTATCAGCCGGTGGAGCCGGCGTCCGGCAAGGTCCGCGCCGATGTCCTGACCCTTGATCTGGGGCCGGCCGTGGGGGGTGAGGCCAAGGCCTGGAAAGGACCGCTGACCGTCACCCAGCAGGACGGCAACAGCTGCACCGCCGATGCCGCCTTCGCGCCCATCGAGGGCACACTGTACAGTGATGGCCAGCACCTGTTGGTCACCACCTCGGCGGCGGGCGGCCGCAAGCTGGTGGTGCTCAGCGCCACCTCCTGCCAGCCGTTGTGGAAAAGCGCCGGCTTCACCGGTGCGGTGCGCCTGAAGGATGGTATCCTCTACACCGGCAAGACCGGCACCAAGCTGAATCCGGACTGTCTGCCCCTGCCGTAAACCCCGGTCGTGCCGCGGAACGCCAATGGGTCTATGCTCTCTCGGGGCCCACCGTTCCGGAGAAGCGGATGCCGTACCAACCCTTCCGCGTGACAGTCCATAGCCGGGACCAGGCCGACCTGATCCACATCGCCAGCGGGGCCCACCGGGCGATGGAGGAAGGCATGGACCGGATGCCGAAAAACTTGGCCCTGCCCGATGGTACGATCGCGCCCGTCGCCTGTCGCCTCGGCTGTCATCACTGCTGTACCCAGCAGGTTTCCTTGACCCTGGGCGAAATCGCCCTGGTCGCGGGCCATCTGGCGGCCCAGGACGATGAGACGCGGCGCCGGTTGGCGGCGGCGATACGCGCGGCCTTGCCCCGGGCGGCGGGCCGCACCCTGTCCCAGCGCAAACTTGACCGCATGCCATGCCCGTTGCTGGGGGGCGACGGCGCCTGCGGCCTCTATGCGGCGCGGCCGTTGGCCTGCCGCGCCTATCTCTCCGCCGACCTGGACGCCTGCCGCGCCGATGCCGAGGCGCCGGACGCCGGCGTCGCCGTGCCCCAGCCGGTGGCGGCCAAGCGGGGACAGATCCAGTTGATGCTGCAGCTTTTGCAGCGGGAGGCCGCCGCCGGCTTCCAGGGGGGTGAGTTCGAACTGATCCAGGCGCTGAACCTGGTGCTGGACGACGACACCGCGTTCACGCGCGCCCGTCAGGGGCAGGACGCGTTCGCGGCGGCGCGGGTGCGGGCGTGACGTCCACGCCACCGTGCCATCGTTCAAATCAAGCCTCCAGGCTCAAGACCACGGGCCCGACGCCGGCGCAGGATGCGGCCCTCCCCAGGCCAACCCCAGAGGCGTCAGATGACCGACATGATCCCCATCGCCGTGCCCGATGGCACCTTCCACGCCTACGTCGCCCGCCCCGCCACCGTGCCGGCCCCGGCCGTCGTCGTGCTGCATGAGGTGTTCGGCGTGAACGCCGACATCCGCCAGACGTGTGACGAGCTGGCGGCCCAGGGCTTCCTCGCCGTGGCGCCGGACCTGTTCTGGCGGCAGGAGCCGGGCGTCGACCTGCGGGTGGATACGGAGGCCGACTGGCAGCATGGCCTGAAGCTCTACCTGGCCTTCGACCGGGATGCCGGCGCGCGCGACATCGCCGCCGTGGTCCGCAGCGTGGCCGACCTGCCCGACTGTACCGGCAAGGTCGCCGTCCTCGGCTATTGCCTGGGCGGCCTCATGGCCTTCCTGACCGCAGCCCGCTCCCCCGTCGACGCCGCCGTCGCCTATCACGGTGGCGACACCGAGAAATATCTGGATGAGGTGGGTGGCCTGACAGCGCCCCTGCTGGTGCATCTGGCGGGGGAGGATGAGTACATCCCCCAGGCCGCCATGGCGCAAATTACGGCGGGGCTGGCGGCCAAGCCCAACGCCACCGTCTACAGCTATACCGGCCAGCGCCACGCCTTCACCCGCCACAATGGCGCCCATTACGATGCCACGGCGGCGGCGCTGGCCAACGGCCGGACGCTGGATTTCCTGCGCCGGCAGCTGGCGTAAGGTCTGGCCCGGGGGCGCTCCCGCCGGCGCGCCGCAAATGGCGCTGGCGGGACGCTCGCCCTTCGGGCGATGATCCTCCCGCATTCTTGGGGGGGGAATCCGATGATTGATCAAAACGGCCAGCCGGTGCGCAAGGCGGCGCTCAAGACCTACCTTGAGGTCTATAACGCCGGCGTGCGCGGCTCCAAGGAGTTCGGCGGCCTGCCACGGGCCCTGGTGATCCTCTGCGACGGGCTGACGCCCGGCAAGACCACCTATGTGAAGTGCGTCGACGGCCAGGTGCAGCTGTCCCGCCGCAAGGACGGCTCGGTGGTTGGGGGTGGGCTGTGAATTAGCGCTGAAGGCTTTTCCGAAGCGGCGGAATGTTGGCTTGACGGTTTCGCTTCGGTGCTGATCGCGTTGTGGTTTTCCCGGCAAGCGGAATGAACCATCAAGACGCGTCCCCATACCTGGACAGGAACTCCGCCGGGGATAAAATTGGGATACCCTCATAGGCTCCCAGTGACAGCATGTGCTTTTTGTCCCCGCTCACGACGCAGTCGGCGTGCCCATCCAAGGCCAGAGCCAAGAACATGTTGTCTTTTGGATCGCTGGAAGCTGTTGCCGTACTGGTGACGACCACAAAAGACAGCAGAGCCCCTATCGTAGACAGGTACTCCATGCGGTCGGCCTCTGTGCCAAACTTCAGGGCGAAGCGTGACGCCGCAAGTTTGGCGGCCAGTTCCGCGTAGGTTTCTTCCGATGCCAGGATAGCGGCGCAGCCCGCCGCATATTCAACCGCGCGGGCGGCTGTTCCCCGGGGCGTGGCGAACGCACTTAGGAAAACGTTGGTGTCGATGACCACGCGTATCATGTCGCGGCGCGGGCTTCGTCGTCTTCATCTTCCAGCAGGCGCATGACGTCATCTTCTGAAAGTCCGGCCGCCTCCACGCGCGCGCCCACCCGTTCCGAAATCGCGCGGAGCGCTGATACGGCTGCGGCCCTGTCGACAGGCTCATCTTCGACGGTGATGGTGAAGCGCTGACCAGGCTTCAGCCCCGCACGACGAACCGCCTCGGGGAGCGTTTGCAGGGTGACCCCTGTCACGATCCGTTCCATGGCTGTGTCCTCCTTCACGCTCATCACCACGCTTGCGGGATTACAGCACCGCATTGTAGGCCGCAGGGGGCAAGGGCGTCAAACCTGCCAGTCGGGTTGCGACTGCTACGGGAGACGTTGATCTGGCGTGCGTTATGGCCTGGAGATTCTCAGTGGGCCTTTCGCCGCGCTCCCTTTAACCGCCGCGCCCGGACCCCCGAAGCAATATCCGGATAAAAGCGAACATGCGCGTGAACACATAGTCAATCTGATCCGGTGACGTCAGAGTCTCTTGGGTGACTTCTGAATCTCGGATGCGGAAGCGATTTCCGATGGTTGTCAGTTCCGTGGCCTCGCCCCCAAGCGCTTGGCGGAAGGCGGAGCCTGGGGCAGCAACTCGGTCCAACAACGCGTCAGCCTGCTCACGCTTGTTGGTGCCTGGTTCCAAAGTTTTCAGCCGCTCGAACGCATCCCACAGCTTTTCCAGGGCGTCCTGACGGTCTTCCAGCTTCGGTGACAGAATCCGCCGGCGCGCAACTTCGAGAAGCCGATCTGTCTCATCATCGCCGGTCTGGAACAATGCCCAGCCGATCGCCTCAGCGAGTGGCGCCGGAAGCAGGCGGCGTGCTTCGCCGTCCGGCGTAAGTTCGAAGGCCAGCGCATTGCGCCGGAACAACATATTCACTTCGGCCGCGAAACAGCTAAGCCCTGCTTCGTGGTCCCAGCTTAAATGATGATGCCCGAAGTATGAGTGATAGGTGCCTTGGATCGGTTTACCTACCGCCCGGGCGCAGAACTCCAGTAAATCAAGGATGACGGGTGTTTCTGGTGTCTCCTCCGGGGAGAGAGGCCAATTGATCGCAGGGATCTCCGCCGCCAAAACCCGGTGGAATTTCTGCTCGTCGCAACCGCAAGGGCTATTGCCGTCGGGGCACTGCTCTGGAAAGCGGAACCCAAAAGAACCGTCGCCAATTCGGGTTTGGATCAAAGTGTAAAGTCCCACCCACACTCGCTCGTCGATTATGTCAATCGACGGAGCCCGCGCACCATATTCGCGATCCGTGTAATAGGTGGACATCATTGCCGGCTACTTACCTTCGTTTATCGCTGTTCGCAAGAGGCCATCTTTGAGGAGAATAGCGCCAAGTTCCTTTTTCCGCCGCCTTAAAATCCTGACCTAAACTTCACCGAGATGGTTTTCGCCAAGCTCAAGGCCAACTTTAGGCGCATCTACGCCAGTGCCTTAATGATCACTAACAGGGTGAATATTCTAACTTGGAAGGAAGAATGGCCACGCTGAGGTGGGGGCGGCCATTCTTTCTGACGTTCCCGGCCAAACTAACTGACGTTTGGCCAAACTCTGTGACGCTTCATATCATAATGTGAAATGCCATCAAGTTTGACTCTGGCTATTTCACAACCCACTGATCCGAAATGGAAATTATAAGCTGCGTGTCATCCATTTTGGCTCGGCATGCACCAAATGCTGACTCGGCCCGAATAAGCTGTACCCGACGGCGCGGCCAGCTATTCTGGGTGTTGCGAAAACAGGGTGCACGGTTAAGCTGAGGCATGGACGATCAGCGCCCCAGTTCCGCGACCGAAATCCTTGAAACCGCCGCCGCCGAACTGGCGGCAATCAGCCGCCCCAAGCTTTACAGCTTCTGGCGTCAGGAGGCAGAACCCAGAGTCCATCATGCACTCGCGGAGGTCGAACCTTTCAGCGCCTTCCAGTGCGTCTGGATCTACACCGGTGACGGCGGAGGCATCATTGCCACGCCCCGTTTTGGCGCGTGGGCCATCGACATGCTTGTCGAGAAAAAGGAACCTGACGCCATCCTCGCCGCGTTTACCGCGGAAGTGGACCTGAACACGGCAAGTTATCACGATATTTCACCCGTCCTGGGGGTCCAGATCGACGAACGTTGCGATCTGGGCGACGGGGCTGCGTTGGTTCCCGCGCCCGAGGACGCCTTGGCATCGGTAATGCGATGGTCTCCCTATCAGCCACCGTACCTACCGGCCGGCACGGCACTGTTTCTTCAGCCGTTCACGGTGACACCGGCTTTTGAACGTGCGGGGAAAGACGGGATTCCCCAGGGGAAACAAAGCACGACCGTGCCGCCTTCGTCTTATCGGTACGAACAGCGAGAACGTGTCCGCCTCGCTTGCCTGCTGGCCGGGGCCGGCCCCGTCGAGCTTCCCTTGACAGTCAGCCAGCCGGAGTCTTCCACGCCCACGCTGTTCGTCGGAGGTGGAGGCAACCTTATGGCAAGGCCGGCAGCCGCACATCCATTTGTCCCTTACCCGATAGACCGTTTGGCGATCCTGCGCGCTTTTGACCTTCTCGGTGAGTTCCGTGAATTGGACAGTCTTGTCCGCGCGATCGACCGGCTTGGCCGGGCGAGGCTTGCCGCATCGCCTGTTGACCGTGCACTGGACTTGGGTATCGCCGCCGAAATTGCCCTCATGCATGATCACAAGCAGAACAACGCGGAGATCACCCAGAAAATCGGCAGCCGGGCCGCCTGGTTGCTGGGGCGAACCCCTATCTGTCAATCGGCAGCGTAACGGGACCCCGTATCGGCGCCCAATAGGGACCCCAGTGATGTGCTGGCAATCGGGTTGTCCCGGTAGCGCATAGGAG
>NZ_JACIIZ010000030.1 GCF_014205765.1 Nitrospirillum iridis
CCCGTGATCTGCGACCGCTTCGCCCGCGCCATCTTCACCTCCATCATTCCCAAATTTTAGGGTGATGGCTCTCCACTTTTCCAGGGCAAGTCCAGTATCGCCGCTGCCCCGCTCCACCTACGGCGCGCTGACCGCGGCCTATCCCCGCAACACCACCCGCGCCTCCGCCACCTGGTTCCTGGACGACTGGGAAACGACGCTGCGCGCCAGCCGCTATTCCTGGACGCGGACCTACAGCGACCGGGGCGCCGCCTATGATGAGGTGGTGCGGCCCGCCTACATCTTCGATCTGGACGTGACCTATGCGGTCACCAAGACCCTGAAGGCCTCCATCGGGGGCAACAACATCTTCGACAAGCGGCCGGAGACGTTGAGCGCCCTGGCCCAGGCGGCCTCACCCATCTACCAGACGAACCCCAGCTACAGCTCCGCCTCCATCTACGGATCGGAGGGGGGCTACTACTACGCCCGCCTGACCTACACGTGGTGATCATTCACAATCGGAGGGTCCGATGCCCCGCACGCAGCTGAACCTGGTCGGCTTCCTCAGCGGCTCCGCCGTCAATGGCGACAGCTGGCGCCATCCCGACAGCGACATCGACGCCGATCTCGATTTCGGGCGCTACAAGGCTTACGCCCAGGCGCTGGAACGGGGGAAATTCGACGCCCTGTTCTTCTACGACAACGTGCTGGGCGTGGCCGACCCGGCGTGGCTGACCGCCAATCCCGGCGTGCCGCGGTGGGAACCGCTGACCCTGTTGGCGGCCTTGGCGGTGGTGACGGAGCGCATCGGCCTGATCGGCACGGCCAGCACGACCTTCAACGAGCCCTACAACCTGGCCCGCCGCCTGGCCTCGCTGGATCATCTCAGCGGCGGTCGGGCCGGATGGAACGTGGTGACGGCCACGGGCGGGGCGGAGAATTTCAACCTGGACACCCACATCGACCATGCCGAACGCTATCAACGGGCGCATGAATTTTATGACGTGGTCACCGGCCTGTGGGACAGCTACGCCGACGGCGCCTTCGTGAAGGACAGGGCCAGCGGGCGCTGGACCGACCCCGCCAAGGTGCATGTCCTGAACCATAAGGGGCGTTTCTACCAAGTGCAGGGACCGCTGAACACGCCCCGGCCCGTGCAAGGCCATCCGGTCATCGCCCAGGCCGGCGCCTCGGACGACGGCCGGGAACTGGCCGGCCGGGTGGGGGAGGTGCTGTATACGGCGGAGCATGACATCGCCCTGGCCCGCGCCTTCCACGCCGATGTGAAGGAGCGCGCCGTCCGCCATGGCCGCCACCCCGACCATGTGCGCATCCTGCCCGGCGTCTCCCCCTTCGTCGGGCGCACGCTGGGGGAGGCGGAGGACAAGTACGAGGATCTGCTGCGCCACCGCGACGCCGCCACCACCCTGCGCGGCCTGTCCACCTACGCCAGTTTGGGCGTCGATCTCTCCACCCTGCCGTTTGAGGAGCCCATTCGCCTGCCCGACGAGATCGCGGAGACCAACAGCCACAAAAGCCGCCAGCGCCTGATGGTGGACTGGATCCGCCAGGACCGCCCCACCGTGCGTCAGCTGTACCGCAAATTCACCGCCGGCGGGCATCGTGTGCTGGTGGGCACGCCGCGAAGCATCGCCGATGATTTCGAGGAGTGGTTCACCACCGGTGCCGCTGACGGCTTCACCATCATGTTTTCCTCCGCCCCGGCCGGCATCGAGGACTTCGTCGACCTGGTGGTGCCGGAACTGCAGCGGCGCGGCTTGTTCCGGCAGGATTACCCCGGTCGCACCCTGCGGGATACATTGGGTTTGCCCGTGCCGCGCAACCGCTTCTTCGCCTGAAGCGCCACGCGGATCAAGTGTGCCCGTCGGCTCCGCCTGATGTGTCCGGCGGCGAAGGATGTGACCTTCGCCGCCGGCGGGGGCGATGGGAAGGCGCTGGGGCAACCTTCCCTCGCGGTGCTGGCCTTCGCGGTGCGGGATCGCCAGTGAGACGCAAGTTTCAAGCCCGCCGCTTGCCACCATCGGCGAACCGGTTTCCCGGACGCGCCAACCCCAGGTTCTCCCGCAGGGTGCGGCCTTCATATTCCGTTCGGAACAGGCCGCGCCGCTGCAGTTCCGGCACCACCAGGTCGACGAAGTCGTCGACGCCCCCCGGCAGGTGGGAGAACATGATGTTGAAGCCGTCCGCCCCGCCCTGGTGGAACCAGGCGGCGAAATCGTCCGCCACCGTCTCCGGCGTGCCGATCAGGATGCGGTGACCACCGGCGGTTAGCTTGCGGAACAGCTGCCGGATGGTGGGGTTCTCTCGCCGGATCAGGTCCAGCACCAGGCGCTGGCGGCTCTTGTGGGTATTCGTTTCCGGGATCACGTCGGGCAGGGGCACGGGGCCGTCCAGCGGGTGGGCCGACAGGTCGACGCCGATGTTGATGAAGTTGGAGATGCCCTTCAGGCTGGCCGCCGGGTCCAGCAGGTCCTGAAGCTGGTCGTACTTCGCCTGCGCCTCGGCCTGTGTCGGCGCGGTGATGACCGACACGCCGGGCAGCACCTTCAGGCTGTCGGGATGGCGGCCGTATTTGGCGGCGCGGCCCTTGACGTCGCGGATGAAGGCTTGCGCCTCCTCCAGCGTCTGGGCGGCTGTGAACACCAGGTCGGCGGTGCGCGCCGCCAGTTCGCGGCCGGGATCCGACGATCCGGCTTGCGCCAGCACGGGATAGCCCTGGGGTGGGCGCGGGGCGTTCAAGGGCCCCTTCACCTGGAAGTGCGGCCCCTTGTGGTTCAGGACGTGCAGCTTGTCCACATCCAGATAGATGCCGCTGTCCTTGTCGCCAACGACGGCGTCGTCCTCCCAGCTGTCCCACAGGCCGGTGATGACATTGAAGAACTCCTCCGCCCGCTCATAGCGTTGGGCGTGCAAGACGTGGTCGTCGCGGTTGTAGTTCTCCCCCCCGCCCAGCGAGGTCACCAGGTTCCAGCCGGCACGCCCGCCACTCAGCTGGTCCAGCGAGGCGAAGCGGCGGGCGAGCGTGAACGGTTCATTGTAGGTGGTGTTGGCGGTGGCGATCAGGCCCAGATGCCGCGTCACCACCGCCAGCGCCGGCAGCAGGGTCAGGGGGTCCCACCGAACCGCCTGGGGGTTGCGCGCCAGGACATGCGGGTCCAGTTCAGGCACGCTGACGGTGTCGTTCATGAACAAGGCGTCGAATTTTCCCGCCTCCAGCTTCTGGGCCACGTGGCGGTAGAGGTCGAAGCTGGTGCCGGCGTCGGGCGCCACGCCGGGCAGCCGCCAGCTGCCCCCGTGGCTGCCGTTGCCGGAAAGGAAGGCGCCCAGCTTGAGGAAGCGCTGCGTCATGGCCTGGATCCCTTGTGTCAGAGCGCGATCTTGAGGCGCGTGTAGTAGAAGCCGCCGTAGAAGCCGAAGGGCGAGATGCTGGAATAAGGCGGGAAGCCGTTGGTGTCGGCGACGGTGTTCTTGCTGGGATAGACATCGAAGACGTTGTTGGCGCCGACGGCGATGGTCAGCCGGTCGGTGACCGCGTAGGCGATGTCGATGTCCGTCAGCCAGCGGGGCGCGTAGAACTGGTCGTACAGGGGATTGACGTTCAGGTAGGCGACACCGTCGTAGCGGGTTTCCCGCAGGGTCAGGGCCAGGGCGCCCACCGTCCATTCCTGGCTCAGGATCAGCTTGGTTTCCGGGTTGGCCACCGTCACCGCCCCCTGCGCCGCCCGGTCGAACAGGGTCAGGCCCAGGCCGGCCAGCTGTGTCGGCGTGTCGCGGATCTTGGTGATCTTCGTCCGGTTCCAGTTGAAGGCCGCCGTCCAGCGCAGGGTGCCCAGGTCCCCGGCGCCCAGTTCGTCCAGGTGCTGCAGATAGCTGGCGACCACATCCACGCCCTCGGTCCGGGTGTCGATCGCGTTGGTGAAGTACTTGATGTACTGGTTGGGGGAGAAGCCGTTGGCCACCAGGATGGCGTTCACCGCCGAGCCTGACAGGAAACCCGTCTGGGCGATGCGGTTGTCCAGGTAGATCAGATAGGGGTCGATGGTCACGCTGATGTCGTGCGTCGGCGCCAGGGTCAGGCCGACGCTGTAGCTGGTCGATTCCTCCGGCCGCAGCGGCGTGGCGCCCAGCGCCTTGCCGATGGCGCTGTCCACCTGCACCGACTTGGAGGTGATGAACTGGCTGACGCCGTTGACGATGGTGTACTGGTTCGACGTCTGGGCGTAGCCCTCCTGGGCCAGCGACGGCGCGCGGAAGCCGTTGCTGATGGTGCCGCGCACGGCCACGCCGGGCAGGATCTCATAACGGGTGGAGATCTTGCCGCTTTCCGTGTCGCCGGCGCTGTCGTCGTAATATTCGGCGCGGCCGGCCAGGTCGACGTACCAGTCCGGCGTGGGGTTGAAGCCGAAGTCGACATAGGCCGCGTAGTTGTTGCGGTCCAGGTCGGCCTGGTCGCCCGGCGTCACCGTGATGGCGCCCTGGGCGCCCACCGACGCCGGCTTTCCGGCCAGGGACCCGCTGGTATAGATGTAGCCGCCATTGGTGTAGGAGGCGGCGTCGCGGCTTATGGTCTGGTAGCGCTCATGGCGGTGTTCCACGCCGCCGGACACCTGGACGGGGCTACCCAGGCCAAGTTCCACCTGCCGGGTCAGGTCCAGGTTGGTGGTCCACTGGCTGAAGACCGAGGTGAAGGTGTTGAAGCTGGTTGGGCTGCTGGGCCCCAGCGAGGCGTTGATGGTGTTGGTGGCGCCGTTGTCGACGGTGTCGCGGCCATAGGTGGAACTCAGGTCCCAGTCCCAACCGCCCGCCTTGCCCTTCAGCCCGGCCAGGCTCTGAAAATCCACCTCGGCCAGGGTGTAGTAAGGCACGAAGCCATCGGGATAGACCGAGGGCACGTCGTTGGTTGAGTTGGGGCGGCGGAAGTTCTGGCCGATGAAGGCGTCCCGCTTGCTGACGGTGCTGAAGGAATAAGCGGTGAGGGCGTCGGTCAGCGGAAGCTCGGCATTATAGGAGACGTCCGCCTTCCAATATTTGGGCAGGCCGCCGCCGAACACCGTCTTGTTCGCGGTGGCTTCGCGCGGATCCGCCTTGCCGTTGACGGTGTCGTAGAACGCGCCGGTGGCCGCCACCGAGCGGGTGGTGGCCCGGTCGCGCCGCGCGTCCACTGCCAGGTCGATGAAGCCACCGCCGGGCAGGGCGAAGGCATGATCCAGGCTGGCCTGAAGACTCTGGCCGTCGACATGGTCGTCGTAGTTGTAGGGCTCGCGCTGGCCGGCGGTGGCGGTGAAGGTGCCGCCATGATCCTCGGACTTCAGGATGATGTTGATCACGCCCGCGATGGCGTCGGACCCGTATTGGGCGGCGGCGCCATCGCGCAGGATCTCGATGTGGCCGATGGCGCCTTGCGGGATCAGGTCGATATCCACCGGGTTGGCGCCATTGTCCAGGTTGCCGGACGACAGGTTGATGAGCGAGCTGTTGTGGCGCCGCTTGCCGTTGACCAGCACCAGGACGTGGGATCCGCTGAGGCCGCGCAGGCCGGCCGGACGCACCAGGCTGTCCCAGGACGAACTGCTGACCGTCTGCGTCTGGAAGGAGGGCACCAGCGTGCTCAAGGCGTCACGTAGGCTGGTATTGGCACCCAGCGCCTGTAACTCGTCGCCGGAAAAGACATCGATGGGGGCGGGGCTGTCGGCGACGGTGCGGCCCTTCCCGCGGCTGCCGGTGACGACGATGACATCGCTGATGTCGCTGGTGGCATCGGCCGCCGGGCCGGCGGCATTGGGCGCGGTTTGCGCCCGGGCGGCGAGGGGGAACAGCAGGGTGGTGGCCAACAGGGCGGCGGTCAGGGAATGGCGGCGCACGGGAATGGCTTCCTCTTCTTGGCGGGTTGATGGTTACGTGCCCAGCAGGGCGCTGTAGCGCGTGTCCCACAGCGGGCGCACGTCGATGGGGCGGTCGATGGCCTTGACCGCATGGAAGGTGTCGGCGATGTCCTGCTGGTCGCGGATGACGTCCTCGCTGACGGCGGTCAGGCGGGGCTGGCGGTGTCGTTGCTGGAATTCGCGCAGGTAATAGGCCTCGGGCGCGCCGGTGACGTCCGCCCAGCGCTTGGCCGAGCGGGCCAGGTTCTTTCCTGACCAGTCCCAGACCGTCTGCTCGCGCCGCAGGTAGTCGCCGATGGCCTCCGCCTTCGCGGGGTCCTTGAGGGAATTGCGGTTGGCGGCGATGACGAAATTGCCGGAATACAGCCCTTCCATGTCGCTGATCACCCAGCGGGCGTTGTTGTGCCGCAGCAGTTGCCAGGTGACGTAGCCGCCGGACACGATGGCGTCGATATGCCCGGCCAGGAAGGCGGCGGCCCCGTCCTGGACGCTCAGCGGCACCGGCACGATGTCGGCGAAGGTGAGGCCGGCGGTGGCCAGGATCTTGATGAGGTAATAGTGGTTGTTGGTGGCGCGGACGTAGCTGACCCGCTTGCCCCGCAGATCCTCGACCCGGCGGATGGCGCTGTCGCCTTGCGCCAGCAGTCCCGAGTTGTTGACGTCGCCGCGCAGCACCGCGATCAGGCTGAGCGGCACGCCCGATGGCACGGAGAAGATGGGCGGAATCTCGCTCATGAACGAATAGTCCAGGGCGTTGGCGGACAGGGCCTCCAACACCATGGTGCCGCCGGGCAGCTCGGCGTAGGACACGCGATAGGGCACGTCGGCCACGCCGGCGTCCTCGAAGAAGTACGAGGCGGTCAGCTTGTAGCGCCACACCGACAGGGTCAGGTCGCGGGGGATGGCGGCCCAGCTCGGGCGGGGCGCTGCCAATAGCGCGCCGGCCCCGGCCAGCAGGTCGCGGCGGTTCAGTCGCAGGGCCATGGCGGTCAATCCAGCAGGTCGGGTTCTTCGCGAACCACCCGGTCCCACAGCGGCAGGAAGCTGAGATAGGCCCACACTTCCAGCCGCGCCCGGGTCTGGGGGGAGGGGCTGGGCAGGCTGGTGACGATGGGATTGCCGGCGGACTGGGCCAGCAATTGCGCCCGCGCCGCATCCTCCAGCGCGATGAAGCGCCAGGCGGCCGCCTCGACCGTGGCCCCCACCGTCCAGAAGCCGTGATTCTGCCAGATCAGGGTGTTGTGGCCGCCCAACGCGGTGACGGCCTGGGCCACGATGCGCTCACGGTCCTGGTCATAGCTGCCGCCGGGGGTGCGGACGGGGTCGAACAACGCCTGGTCTTCGTGGAACAGGCCGGCGTCGGCGGTGATGGGCTCCACCGGGCGGCCGAAGGCCGACCAGACCTTGCCGTAAAAGGAATGGGCATGGGCGATGCCGACCACTTCCGGCCGGGCCCGCTGGATGGCGTCGTGATAGGGCAGGCCCGACAGGTTCAGCAGGCCATCGCCCTGCAACACCTCCTCCCGCCCATCCACCAGGATCAGGTCGGAGGCCCGGATGTGGCTGTAGGACACGCCCAGGGGGTTGATCCAGAAATGGTCGGTGTGGATGGGGTCCCGCGCGCTGAAATGCCCGGCCAGACCGGATTCAAAGCCATGGCGGGCGAACAGGCGGAAGGCCGCCGCCAGCCGCTGCTTGCGGTGCTGGCGTTCCGCCTCCGCTGTCGGCTGTGGCGCCGGCAGTTCCCAGCGTGGCTCGTTCCCCTGGCGCGGCACCTGGCGGATCGCGGGGGGACGCGGCGAAGGGGCATGCGGGCCTTGTCCAGCGTGCGCAACGGCGTGCGCCCGCAAATCCCCCAGGGATGCGGTCATGTCGATTCCCATCATTTTGGAATATTGGTGAGGCCGACGATGACTCGATATGAACCCGTTAAATATCTATTTGTGTTAAAGTGCATCTTTCGCCGGGCGCATATTATATCCACCAAAAATATATTCAGTTTTGCTCAAGTGCTTTCGCGCCGCCATCGCCCCATAGGGGCGGTGCACCGCCGCTCAGCCCTTCGGTTCGAGAGGGCGGCGGCGCGTGATTTAAAAACACCAAAAGAAAACGTTAAATTTATGTGTATTGACTATCGTATGTGTGGATTTTTATGGTTCCACGCATTCACCCGTTACGGAGAACCAATTCCATGTCGTTCCGTCCCCTGCATGACCGCGTCGTCGTCCGGCGCCTGGATCAGGAAGAGAAGACCAAGGGCGGGATCATCATTCCCGACACCGTGAAGGAGAAGCCGCAGGAAGGTGAGGTTGTGGCCGTCGGCCCCGGCGTGCGCGATGAGCACGGCCGCTTGCAGCCGCTGGACGTCAAGGTCGGCGACCGCATCCTGTTCGGCAAATGGTCGGGCACGGAGATCAAGGTCGATGGCGTCGACCTGTTGGTCTTCAAGGAAAGTGACGTCATCGGCGTCTTCGTGCGCTAAGCGAAAAAGGGAATAAGAAAATGGCTGCCAAGGACGTGAAATTCGGTACCGATGCCCGCGAACGCCTGCTGCGCGGCGTGGACATCCTGGCCGACGCCGTGAAGGTGACCCTGGGTCCCAAAGGCCGCAACGTCGTCATTGAGAAGAGCTTCGGCGCCCCGCGCATCACCAAGGACGGCGTTTCCGTCGCCAAGGAGATCGAGCTGGCGGACAAGTTCGAGAACCTGGGCGCCCAGCTGGTGCGGGAAGTGGCGACCAAGACGGCCGACCTGGCCGGCGACGGCACCACGACGGCCACGGTGCTGGCCCAGGCCATCGCGCGGGAGGGCACCAAGGCGGTGGCCGCCGGCCTGAACCCGCTGGACCTGCGCCGTGGCATCGACCGCGCCGTCGCCGCCGTGGTGGCCGACGTCAAGGCCCGCTCCAAGAAGGTCTCCACCAATGAGGAGATCGCCCAGGTCGGCACCATCTCCGCCAATGGCGAGGCCGAGATCGGCCGCATCATCGCCGAGGCGGTGGCCAAGGTGGGTGACGAGGGCGTCATCACCGTGGAAGAGGCCAAGAGCCTGGAAACCGAGCTGGACGTGGTGGAGGGCCTGCAGTTCGACCGCGGCTACCTGTCCCCCTATTTCGTCACCAACGCCGAGAAGCTGGTGGCCGAACTGGACAACCCTTACATCCTGATCCACGAAAAGAAGCTGGGCAGCCTGCAGCCCCTGCTGCCGTTGCTGGAGGCGGTGGTGCAGAGCGGCCGGCCCCTGCTGATCATCGCCGAGGATGTGGAGGGCGAAGCGCTGGCCACCCTGGTGGTCAACAAGCTGCGCGGCGGCCTGAAGATCGCTGCGGTGAAAGCCCCTGGCTTCGGTGATCGGCGCAAGGCCATCCTGGAAGACATCGCCATCGTCACCAACGGCGAGGTGGTGTCCGAGGATGTGGGCGTGAAGCTGGAGAATGTGGGCCTGGCCCAGTTGGGCACCGCCCGCCGGGTGCGCATCACCAAGGACGACACCACCATCATCGACGGCAGCGGCGGGACCGAGGCGGTGAACGGCCGCATCAGCCAGATCAAGACGCAGATCGAGGAGACCACCTCGGACTACGACCGCGAGAAGCTGCAGGAGCGCCTGGCCAAGCTGTCGGGTGGCGTGGCTGTCATCCGCGTGGGTGGTGCCACCGAGGTGGAGGTGAAGGAACGCAAGGACCGCGTCGATGACGCGGTGCACGCCACCCGCGCCGCCATCGAGGAAGGCATCGTCCCGGGCGGCGGCGTCACCCTGCTGCACGCCACCCGGGCCGTCGACGCCCTGGTGCCGGTCAATGGTGACGAGCGCGCGGGCATCGCCATCATCCGCAAGGCCCTGCAGGCGCCGGTGCGGCAGATCGCGGAGAACGCGGGCACCGACGGTTCCATCGTCGTGGGCAAACTGCTGGAGGCCAACGACCCCAACTTCGGCTACGACGCGCAGAAGGGCGAGTTCACCGACCTGCTGAAGGCCGGGATCATCGATCCCACCAAGGTGGTGCGCGTGGCCTTGCAGGACGCGGCCTCCGTTGCCGGCCTGCTGATCACCACCGAAGCCCTGGTGACCGAGAAGGCCGAGAAGAAGGCCGGGCCGGCGGGTGCCGGCCTGGATCAGGATTTTTAACCCCGGATTCTGATCCCGGACTTCTGACCTGCCCTTTGGGGGCGCGGGTGTCTGCCCCACCCGCGCCCCCGTTTCCCTTTTTTGGAAGATGCCATGACCGCCCCGCTACCGATCCTGGACCTTGGCCGTTTCAATGCCGGCGGTGTCGCCCGCGACGGGTTCCTGGCCGACCTGCGGGCCGCCGTGCGGGAGGTCGGCTTCTTCTACCTGTCCGGTCATGGCGTTCCCGATGGCCTGGCCCAGGCGGCCTGGGCGGAAGCCCATCGCTTCTTCGACCTGCCCCCGGCGGCGAAGGACGCCATCGCCATGGTCAACTCCCCGCACTTCCGGGGGTACACGCGGGCGGGTGCCGAACGGACGCGCGGGCAGCCGGACTGGCGTGAGCAACTGGACATCGGCACCGAACGCGCGGCCCTGGCGGTGCGGCCCGGCGCCCCGGCCTGGACCCGGCTGCCGGGACCCAACCAGTGGCCGGCGGCCCAGCCGGCCCTGCGCGACGCCTTGCTGGCCTGGCAGGAGGCGGCCACCACCATCGCCATCCGCCTGCTGCGCGCCTTCGCCCTGGCCCTGGGCCAGGCGGCCGACGCCTTCGATCCCATCGTCGCGGAGACGCCGAACCAGCATCTGAAGATCATCCGCTATCCCGGCCGCGCCAGCGGCGATGCCGCCGGCCCGGACGGGCGGGGGCAGGGGGTCGGCGCCCACAAGGACAGCGGCCTGCTGACCCTGCTGCTGCAGGATGACCAGGGCGGCTTGCAGGTGGAGACGGCGGCGGGCTGGGTGGATGCCGCCCCCATCCCGGGCACCTTCGTCGTCAACGCCGGCGAACTGCTGGAATTGGCGACGGACGGTTATATCCGCGCCACCGTCCACCGGGTGGTGGCGCCGCCGGCCGGGGCGCGGCGCACCTCCATCGCCTTTTTCCTGGGCGCGCGGCTGGATGCGCGCGTGCCCTTGCTGGCCTTGCCACCGGCCTTGAAGGCGGAGGCGCGGGGGCTGACCAGCGACCCGCTGAACCCGCTGTTCCACGACATCGGCGCCAATTACATGAAGGGCCGCCTGCGTTCCCACCCCGACGTCGCCCGCCGGCATTACGCCGACCTGCCCGAGGTGGCGGCGCTACCGGCTGTCGGGGAATATAGCTAATAAAAATTGTTAAATTAATATTATTGACTGCATTTGCTGTGAATTCCTACTCTCATCCCACAGTCGATGGGTGCTGATTGGGAATCAAGATGACGGCGATGGCTTGGATGGGCCGCGTGGCCCGGACGTGGATGCGGGGCTGGGCGCCCGTGGCGGCGCTGGTGGCGCTGATGCTGGCGGGGCAGCCGAGCCGGGCGGCGGACGCCCCCCTGCGCGTCATCGCCTCACCCGTCCCGCACGCGGAGATTCTGCAATTCATCCAGCGCAAGCTGGCGCCGGACCTGAAGCTCAAGATCATCGAGGCCAGCGGCGACCTGCGCCTCAATGAGCTGTTGGCCAAGGGCGACGTCGACGCCAATTTCTTCCAGCACCGGCCCTACCTGGAGTCCGAGGAGAAGTTGCTGGGCGTGACGCTGGCGGCGGTCGCCGCCGTGCATATCGAGCCGCTGGGCATCTACTCCACCAAGGTCAAGTCCTTCCAGGATCTGCCCCAGGGTGCGAAGGTCGCCATTCCCAACAACGTCGTAAACCTCAGCCGCGCCCTTTACCTGTTGCAGGACAATGGCCTGATCACCCTGCGCCAGGGGCCGGCGGCGCGGGACCGGCAACTGGCGACCTCCCGCGACATCACCGCCAACCCCAAGGATCTGAAGATCATCGAGGTGGACGCCGCCCAACTGCCGCGCACCTTGCCGGACGTGACCCTGGCGGTCATCAACGGCAACTACGCCCTGGAGGCGGGCTTGCAGCCGGCCAAGGACGCGCTGGCCTTGGAAAAGGCGGAGGGCAGCCCCTACGCCAACCTGCTGGTGACCACGCCGGCGCTGGAACACGATCCCCGGATCGTGCGGCTGGCCCAGCTGCTGACGTCGCCGGAGGTCGCCGCCTTCATCCGCGAGCGCTACAAGGGCGCCGTCATTCCGGTCCATCCCTGATGCGTCGTCGTCAGAAGAGACGTCCCCAATGATCAGCGTCGAGGGTCTGCGCAAGGTTTACCGCCAGGGCGGGGGCCGCACCGCCCGCGAGGTTGTGGCGCTGGACGATGTCACCCTGACCGTCCCGAAGGGCGAGATCTTCGGCATCCTGGGGCGCAGCGGGGCGGGCAAGAGCACGCTGATCCGCTGTCTGAACCTGTTGGAACGGCCCACCGCCGGCCGTGTCGTCGTCGGCGGGCAGGATCTGACGGCGTTGGACGCGACGGCGCTGCGCCAGCAGCGGCGGCGCATCGGCATGGTGTTCCAGCATTTCCATCTGCTGCAATCGCGCACCGTCGCCGATAACGTGGCGGTGCCTTTGGAAATCCTGGGTCAGGATCGCGCCCAGCGACGCCGGCGTGTCGCCGAACTGCTGGACCTGGTGGGATTGGCCGACCGGGCCGACGCCTATCCCGGACAGTTGTCGGGCGGGCAGAAGCAGCGGGTGGGTATCGCCCGCGCCCTGGCGGCGGAACCGGACGTGCTGCTGTCGGACGAGGCGACCAGCGCCCTGGATGGGGAGACCACCGCCGCCATCCTGGACCTGCTGCGCGACGTCAACGCGCGCCTGGGGGTCACCATCCTGATGATCACGCATGAGATGCCGGTGGTGAAGGCCATCTGCGGTTCCGCCGCCCTGCTGGAGGGCGGACGTCTGGTGGAACATGGCCGTTTGGCCGATCTGGCGGCCGATCCGGCGTCGGCCCTGGGGCGGGCGCTGCTGCCGGCCCGGGCGCCCATGCCGCAGGGGGCTGGGGCTGGCGTGCTGGCGGAACTGACCTTCGTCGATCCCCTCGCGGCGACGCCGCTGCTGGGCCTGCTGGCCCGCGAGCTGTCGGTGGCGGTGACGCTGCTGGGCGGTGGGGTGGAGTTGATCGGCGGCCGGCGGGTGGGCCGCTTCCAGGTGGGGCTGAAGGGCGGCGGCTCCGCCACCGACCCCGCCCCCATCCTGTCCTTCCTCAACACCCACGGCGTGCGGGCGGTGCTGCTATGAACCCTGAAGACTGGGGCGAACTTGTTTCCCTGGTGGCCGGCGCCACGGCGGAGACGTTGTACATGGTGGGCTTGTCCGGCCTGCTGGCGGTCGGCATCGGCCTGCCGTTGGGGGTGGCGCTGTTCGTCATCGCGCCCAAGGGATTGACGCCCTGGCCGCGCCTGCACGCCGTGCTGGGCGGCGTGGTCAACGCCGGCCGTTCCCTGCCGTTCGTCGTGCTGCTGATCGCCGCCATTCCCTTGACGCGCCTGATCGTCGGCACCTCGCTGGGCAGCTCGGCGGCGGTGGTGCCCCTGACGCTGGGGGCCATTCCCTTCTTCGCCCGCATCGCAGAGGCGGCCTTGCGCGAGGTCGATCCCGGCCGGGTCGAGGCGGTGGTGTCCATGGGGGGCACGCTGCGCCACCTGATCCTGATGGTGCTGCTGCCCGAGGCGCTGCCGGCGCTGGTGGCGGGCATCACCCTGACGGCGGTGGTGCTGGTCAGCTTTTCCGCCATGGCCGGCGTGGTGGGGGGCGGTGGCCTGGGGGATTTGGCCATCCGCTACGGCTATCAACGCTTCAACACCCAGGTCATGATCGCCACCGTCGTGGTGTTGATCGGCCTGGTCCAGGGACTGCAGTCCGCCGGCGACTGGCTGGCGCGGCGCGTCGCCCATAAACGATAGGAAAAGCGTGATGCTGTCTGGTGTGCCGAATTTCCGTGATGCCGGCGGTTACGCCACCCGGTCCGGCGCCACGGTGCGCACGGGTGTGCTGTTCCGTTCCGGCCGCCCGATCCACGCCACGGCTGACGACGTGGCGACCCTTGACCGCCTGGGTGTCTCCACCCTCGTCGATTTGCGCTGGCCGGACGAACGATCCCGGCACCCCACAGGACCATGGTCCCATAGGCTGGAGGTCATCGCCACCGATGTCGGGGGAGACAGTGATCCCTGGCCGGTCTTCCTGCGGGAAAGCGATCTGAGCGCCGCCACGCTGGACGGCTATATGCGCCGCTTCTATGCCGGCGCCGCCTTCGAGGAGCGGCACGTCGACCTGTTCACCCGTTATTTCGCGGCGTTGGCGGCCGGACGGGGCGCCCTGCTGGTGCACTGCACTGGCGGCAAGGACCGGACGGGCCTGCTGGTCGCCCTGACCCATCATCTGCTGGGCGTCCACCGGGATGATATCCTGGCCGACTACGTCGCCACCAACCACCATTGGCCCTATGAGCGGCACGGCGCGGACGTCGCCGCCGCGCTGGCCGCCGGCCACGGTCGGGCGACGCCGGACGAGGATGCCGTGCGGGTGGTGATGGAGGTGCGGCCGGATCTCCTTGATCTGGCGTTCGACGCCATCATCGACCGTCACGGGAGCGTTGACACCTATCTGGAGCGTCAGCTGGGGGCCACGCCGGCCGTGCGGGACCAGATTGTGGCACGCCTGACCTGAGGCCCCTGAGCCGCGCCGCCGATGCGGCCATCGGGTTCGCGGCCAGCCCGTGAACGGGGATCAGAACCGGCTTCCAGCGACCAGGGTCCGGGTATAGGGGTGGCGGGGCGCTGTCCAAACCTGTTCGGTATCAGCCATTTCCACGATTTGGCCGCGCCACATCACCGCCACCCTGTCCGCGATATGGCGGACGACCGCAAGATCGTGGGAAATGAACAGCATGGCGATCCCGCTCTGCTGTTGCAGGTCCATCAGCAGGTTGAGGATTTGCGCGCGGATCGACAGGTCAAGCGCCGAGACGGCCTCATCGCAGACCAGCAGGCTGGGTTCCAGCATAAGGGCGCGGGCGATGCCGATCCGCTGCCGTTGGCCGCCGGACAGTTCATGCGGCAATCGGCCGGCCACCTGAGGCGGCAGGCTCATCCGTTCCAGCATCCGACGCACCGCCGCGCGGCGGTGGGCGGCATCACCCCGGCGATGGACGATCAGCGGCTCCTCCAGGCTGCGGCCGATGGTGGCCCGCGGGTTGAGGGAGGCGAGCGGGTCCTGGAACACCATCTGCATGCGGGCACGGAACGGCAGCAGTTGGCGCTGGCTCAGCCCGGACAGGTCGACGCCCTCAAGGCGGACATGGCCGCTGTCGTAGGGGGTGAGTTGCAACAGGGCGCGCGCCAGCGTCGACTTGCCGCTGCCGCTTTCACCCACGATGCCCAGTGTCTCCCCCCGGCGTATGGTCAGGCTGATTCCGTCCAAGATCGGCATCGTCCGTCCAGCCTGTCGCACGCTCTTGCGCAGGGCGTCGATGGCCACCAGGGGAACTTCCGTGGTCAAGAGGACGCTCCAGCGGCAATGGGGTGGAAACAGGCGACCTGCCGCCCGGGGGCGTTGGTGGCCAGGGCGGCGGTGGCCAGGCTGGGGCGGCGGCTCCGGCATTCGGGACCGGCCGCGCCGCAGCGGGGGGCGAAGGCGCAGCGGGATCGGATTTCCGCTGGGGGCGGCACGGTGCCCGGGATCTCCGGCAGGCGTTGGCGGGGGACCAGGCGGTCCAGCCGTTCAAGCGCCAGCAGGGCGTGCGTATAGGGATGGCGGGGCTGGTCGAACACGGTCCGCAGGGGGCCGCTTTCGACGATGCCGCCGGCGTACATGATGGCGGCGTGGTCGGCCACGCGGGCGGCGACCGCCAAGTCATGGGTGATCAGCAGCAGGGCCATGCCCAGGTCCCGGCGCAAATCATTCAGCAGATCCAGGATGCCGGCCTGCGTGGTGACATCCAACGCCGTGGTCGGCTCATCCGCGATCAGCAGGTCCGGCTCGCACGCCAGCGCCATGGCGATCATCGCCCGCTGGCGCATGCCGCCGGACACTTGGTGGGGGAACCGGCCGGCCTGCCGCCGGGGGTCCGGAAAGCGCATCAGGCCCAGCAGTTCCACCGCCCGCTCCCGCGCCGCCCGCCGCCCCAGCGGCTGGTGCAGGCGGATGGCCTCGGCGATCTGACCGCCGATGGACATCAGGGGATCGAAGGCGGTCATCGGTTCCTGGAACACCATGGCGATGCGGCTTCCCCGCCACTGCCGCATGGCGGTGTCCGGCAGGGCCAGAAGATCGGTTCCGTCGAAACGGATCTCCCCACTGACGAGCGGCGCCGGCTCGCTGGCCGACCGCCGGTTCAGGCGCAGGATGCTGCGCGCCGTGACGGACTTGCCGCTGCCGCTTTCGCCGATCAGGGCCAGGGATTGGCCCCGGTCCAGCGCCAGGGTGACGCCGTCCACCACCCAGGTCGGCCCCAGGCCCTCCCCCGGGGGACCAGGGAAGGCGACGCGCAGGTCACGGATGTCGAGGAGCGCCATGGCCGTCAGCGTCCTTCGCGCGCGCCCGCGGCCATCAGCCGGTTCAGGCTCTCGCCCAGCAGGTTGAAGGCCAGGACCGTGGTCATGATGGCCAGGCCCGGCAGGCCGCAGATGTACCAGGCGTCCAGCAGCTGTTCCCGGCCTTCGCCTATCATCTTCCCCCAGGTCAGCAGGTCGGGGGGCGACAGGCCCAGGAAGCCCAGCGCCGCCTCGGTCTGGATGGCGGTGCCCACGGTCAGGGGCGTCAGGACGATGATGGGCGGCAGGACGCTGGGCAGGATCTGGGTGGTGATCAGGCGGATATCCCCCATGCCGATCATGCGGCCGGCCAGCACGAACTCGCTTTCCCGCAACACCAGGAAGCGCGTGCGCACCAGGCGGGCCGTGGCGGGCCAGGAGACGGCGCCGATGGCCACGACCACGCTGGTGAGCGACGGTGGCAGGGCCGCGACCGTCACCACCGCCAGGATGAAGGGGGGCACCGTCTGGAACAGGTCGGTCACGCGGCCGAAAAGGTGCTCCACCGCGCCACCGTAGTAACCGCCGACGGCGCCGATCAGCGTGCCCAGCAGGGCCGCGATCAGGGCGCTGACGATGCCGATGGCCAGCGAAACGGCGGCCCCGCCGGCCAGGCCCGCCGCCAGGTCGCGGCCCAGGCTGTCGGTACCCAAGGGGAAGCGCCCATCCTGGCCGGGCCACAGCAGGGGCGGGCCGGCCAGGTCCCAGGCGTCGCGGCCGACCAGCCAGGGGCCCAGCAGCGCCGTGGCCAGGACCAGCGCCATCAGCGCCAGGCCGACGCGGGCCACGGGTATGCCCAACAGGCGCCGCAGGGTTGGGGGGAGGTTCACGCCCATGTCATTCCCCCTCCTGCCCAAGCCGATCCGGTGACATGCCCGCGCCTGACCGGACCCGGGGGTCGATCAGGAAGAACAGCAGGTCGAGGAGCAGGTTGATCACGGTGACCATGACCGAGCTGACCAGGAGGATCCCGGTCAGCAGGGTCATGTCCCGGCTGAGCAGCGCATCCAGGATCAGCCGGCCCAGGCCGGGCAGCCCGAAGACGGATTCCACCACCACGGAACCGCCGAACAGGGCGGCCATCTGCAGGCCCACCATGGTCAGGATGGGCAGGGCGGCGTTGGGCAGCATGTGGAACAGCAGGATGCGCCCGGCGGACGCGCCCTTGGCGCGCAGGGTGCGGACGAAGTCCTCCCGCTCGATGTCCAGCAGGATGCCGCGCGTCAGGCGCGCGTAGACGGCGATGTGGAAATTCGCCAGCGTCAGGCCCGGCAACAGCAGGTGCTTCAGGCGGTCGGCCGCCCACGCCCATCCTTCCGGCACCTGCTCCAACGAGTCCAGCCCGCCGGACGGCAGCCAGCCCAGCTTGACCGAAAACAGCACGATGGCCATCAGCCCGAACCAGAAGGATGGCATGGCGTACAGGGTCAGGATCAGGCCCGACACCAGGCCGTCCGTCCAACCGCCGGGATGGCGCGCGCCCAGGACGCCCAGCCCCACGCCCAGCAGGAGGGAGAACGTCAATGAGACGCCCATCAGCAGGAAGGTGGTGGGCAGGCGCGCCAGGATCAGGCCGGCGACCGGCACGCCCTGCGTCTGCGACAGGCCCAGGTCGCCGTGCAGCACCGCCCACAGATAGCCCAGGAAACGCTGGGCGAAGGGCTGGTCCAGGCCGAACTCATGACGCAGGCGCGCCAGCTCCTGCGCCGTGGCGCCGCCGGCATTGCCGGCCAGGACGTCGGCGGCGTCGCCGGTCATGACATGCATGATCAGCAGGTTGAAACAGGCCACCCCCGCCACGATGGGCAGGATGCGGGTCAGCAGGTTGTACCCCAGCCGGTACAGGCCCTGGCGCGTCAGGGCGATGGCGGCGGCCCCGGTCATGCCGGTGTCGCCTGGGCCGCCAGCGATACGTCCGCGTAGGAGGCGAACAGTCCGTCGGCCTGCCGGCTGGGCCGCAGGACGCGGTTGTCGGCCACCGTCACCCATTGCTGTTCAATCAGGTTCAGGATGGGCAGATCCCGCCGGGCGATCTCCTGCCACTGACGGATGTCGGCCCATCGCCGCGCCGTGTCACCGTCGCGCGCCGCCGTTTCCATGATGCGGTCCAGGTCCGGGTTGGCGTAGCGGGCGCCGTTGGACCAGGGAACGCCCCGCACGATCGATTTCGACCAGTACAGCCGCTGTAGTCCCAGCGAGGGATCAGGCAGGGCATGGGCGGTGTTCAACGCCATGTCGTAGGTCTCATCGGTGTAGATCCGCCGCAAATAGCTGGCGAGGTCGCCGACGCGCAGGTCCAGCCTGATCCCCACTTGGCGCAATTGCTGGCGCAGGAATTCCGGGATGTGGATGTTGACGGTGTCGATGAAATCCAGCGCCACCCGGAGGCGCACGCCGTCGACCCGGCGGGGCAGGCCCGCTTCGTCCAGCAGCCGTTCGCTCAAGGCGGGGTCGTAGCCGCCGCCGGTCGCCGGCACATGGAACTTTGCCAGGGTGGAGGGCAGGGGGCCGTCCGCCGCCTTGCCATGGCCGGCGAAGGCCAGCGCCAGCAGGCGGTCGCGGTCTATCGCCGCCTGCATGGCCAGCCGCACGCGGCGGTCGGCCAGCACCGGCTGGCGCATGTTGAAATGCAGCAGGAACTGGGAGAACAGGAAGGTCCCGTCGCCGCCGTCGATGGTGTAGCGGTCGGGGTCGTCGAACAGGCGCAGGTTGGGATACGCGATGGCGGAACTGACGGCCATGTGCAATTGCCCCGACCGCAGCGCCAGGGCGCGGGCCAGCGGGTCGGGAATGAAGCGGAAGACGATGCTGTCCAGATAGGGCAGGCCTGCCCGCCAGTACGCGGCGTTCCGTTCCAGGCGCACGTGGCTGCCGTGCCGCCATTCGACGAACCGGAAGGGGCCGGTTCCCACCGGCGCCCAGTTGGCCGGGTTGCGCCGGATGTCCGTCCCTTCATAGACATGGCGCGGCAGCACCTGGGCGCCGAAGACGTTCATGTAGGACATCAGGTAGGGGGCTGGCGCCGACAGTCGGAACACCACCTGATGGGGGCCGATGGCCTCCGCCGCCACGACGTTGGCATAGGCGGTCCGGCCGAAGGGATGCAGGACGGACCAGGCTTCGCGGAACGAGAACACGACGTCATCCGCCGTGAACGGATGCCCGTCGTGCCACAGCACGTTTTCGCGCAGGGCGAAGGTGTAGGTCAGGCCATCGTCGCTGATGTCCCAGGACCGGGCCAGGACCGGGATCGGGCTGAGGTCGGGGGCGAAGGCGATCAGGCCTTCCAGGACTTTGCTGCCGATCAGACAGGGCCCCATATTGGAATCGAACGCCGAACAGAGATGCGGGGGCTCGGCCGGGACGGTCACCATAAGGGTGCCGCCCCGGTCCGCTTGGGTGGCGGTCGCGCCAGCGGGGCCAGCCCCCACCAGCCCGGCCCCCACCAACCCGGTCGCGGCCAGCCCCGCCGCCCCGCGCAGCAGGCCGCGCCGTGTCAGGCCTTCCGTATCGTCGCCGATGGGGAACCTCACCATTTGAAGGAGGCTTTGGCGTAGTAGTAGCCGCCATCGTCCCCGTAGGGCGACACGGTGCTGTAGTTCGGGTTTACCTGGGGAAAGCCGGAATAGGACTGGGCGACGGCGGACAGGGTCTCCGGACGCTTGTTGAAGATGTTCTGGCCGCCGATCGATAGTTTCAGGTACTCGGTCACCCGCCATCCCAAATCCAGGTCGAAGATGAAGGCGGGCTTGACCGTCTCATCGGCGGCGGCCCCGTTGTTGCTGAGGTTGCGGGCCTGGCTGTAGCGGCTGACGCGGGGCGTCACGTCGAAATCATCGATGAACCAGGTGGCGGAAAACCGCGTGACATTGCGGGGATAGACGGTCGTCAGATATCCGATCGTCTGCCGGTCCACCGCCGCGACGCCAGCCGCCGTCAGGGCGGACGCCAGCGGGTTGATGCTGTTGATGGCGTGGAAATTCTGGTTGCTCTGCACCGTCCATGTGACGTCACCCAGGTCGCCGTGGTGCGTCCTGTAGGAGATGGACAGATCGATGCCCTTGGTGACGGTGTTGGCGGCGTTACGCTCGTAAACCACGGAATATTCGTTGGCGGCGTTCAGCGCGTAACCGGCGGCCTGCAGGATTTTGCGGACCGCCGCCCCGCCGGTCGTGGCGGTCGACATGGTCACCGGCACGATCTGGTTGGTCACGTTGATCTGATAGGCGTCGACCGACGCCTCGAAATCCTTGAACGGCGTCAGCACCACGCCCACGGATTTGTTGACGGACTTTTCCGGCTTCAGGTCGCGGCCGCCCAGGGCGATCGCCATCGGGTTGTTCACCGCCGCCGTGACCGCCGATAGCGGTTTCTGCACCCCGGCCACCGTGGTGTAGGAATTGGTGGTGGAACTGAAGAATTGCTGTTGCAGGCTGGGGGCGTGGAAGCCGCTGTTGATGTTGCCGCGCACCGCCAGCAGGCCGTCCACCAGGTCGTAGCGGGTCGACACCTTGCCGCTCAATGTGTTGGCGACGTCGTTGTAGAATTCGTAGCGGCCGGCCAGCCCGACTTCCCAGCGGTCGGTCAGTCGCTGGTCAAGGTCGACGTATCCGGCCCAATCGTGGCGCCAGTGCGACCCGGCATCGGCGGGCGTGAAGCCCGACACGCCGGAGGCGCCGGGGTTGGGCTTGATGCCGGCGTTGGTCTGCCCGGCCGGAAACACGTAGCCGCCGTTGGCGTAGGAAAGATACTCGCCCTCCCCTTCCTTGAAGCCGTTGAGGCGGAATTCGCCACCCACCGCCACGGTCAGCGGCGCCTTGAACAGGGTGGTGTCGACCTGGCGCTTCAGGTCGACGTCGTTGACCCATTCGGTCGAGATCAGCGAACCCAGGTAGAAGTCGCGGGGGGAGGCCGTGCCGAGGGAAGGGTTGAGGGTGCCGTTGTTGTAGGCGTGCACCACGTCCTGGCCCAGGGAACTGCTGACGTCCCAGGCCCACCCCAGGAAATCCTTGCCCTTCAGCCCGGCGATGACCTGATAGTCGCTGTCGTTGGTGACCAGCTCGGGCATGTAGCCGTCGGGGTAGATCGACGGGATGTTCTGCGCCGACGCGGCCGTCCGGTACCAGGTGAAGCCCGCCGAATGCCGGTAGGTGTAGGTGGCGTTGGAATAGGCCGTCACGTCGTCGTTCAGGCCCGTTTCCAGGTTGTAGCCCACGGCCGCCTTCTTGCGGGCCGGCTGGCCGGCGATCTGCTTGTACCGGTCCTGGTTTTCACGCGGGTCCGGCTGGCCATTGACCAGGGGGTAGATGCGCGTGGTGTAGGGCACGTAACCGCCGTAATTTGTGTTCGCGGCGTTCAGCAGGTCGGCGAAGACGGTGACGAAGCCACCGTCGCCCAGCGTGAAGCCCTGGCTCAGCTGGGCGCTCTCGGTGCGGCCGAAGTCACCCAGCTTGCCGACCGTTTCGCCATACTGGCCGTAGGACAGGTCGGCGCTGCCGCCGTGGTCCGATGACTTCAGGATGATGTTGATCACCCCGGCGATGGCGTCCGATCCGTATTGCGCTGCGGCGCCATCCCGCAGGACCTCGACATGGTCGATGGCGGAGGCGGGGATGAGGTCAAGGTCGGTGGGCGACTGTCCGGCCGAACTGCCGCTGACATAGGGCAAGGCCTGGGAGTGCCGCCGCCTGCCGTTGATCAACACCAGCGTCTCGTTGGCGGCCAGACCGCGCAGGGTGGCCGCCTTGCCGGCGAAACCCAGCTGGCCGGCGTAGACCGGTGAATTGGCGTAGCTGGGATCGATGGCGATCAGCGCGTCCTTAAGGCTGGCGCGGCCGGTGGCGCTCAGCTGATCCGATGAGATCACGGACACCGGCGACATGGTCTGATTGGCCGCCCGGCTGATCCGGGTGCCGGTGACGACAATCGTCGACAGGCCGTCGTCGGCAGCGTCATCCGCGGCCCAGGCGGAGGATTGGCTGATGGCCAGGATGGCCGTGGTCAAGAATAGTTTGTTGAGAATGGCCCAACGGCCACAACCAATGACTGTTTCCGGGTGGCGAGAATTCCGCATTCTTTTTCGTGTCCTGCCTGGAGACTGAGCGTTACCGAATTGTGTGAAATCTCCGGCATTCCCATCAATTTTGTATTTCTTATGTGTGGTGTAGAATTTCAAAACTTTCCACATAAAACTATCGCTTTTTACGGCAATCGATATCCGTTTAAAGTGTGAAATATGAGGGGTGGGCAAGCGGCCCCTTTTCAGGACGGCCCCTTTTCAGGACGGCCCCTTTTCAGGACGGATGAAGGCGAATGGATACGTCAGGCGGCACGGGACAGGGAGCGGAAGCGGCTGAAGCGCTTCGTCGCCTCGACGGGGTGATCGACCAGGTTCGCGGGTGGGAAACACCCATCCCCTCCGACCTGGCCGCTTTCAAGCTGCATGAGAACGCTGTGGAGTATCAGGAAGGGCCGCATGCGCCCCTTGTCGGTCCGCTGCCGCCCCGGGGGCCGGCGACCGGCCTGGTGATCCAGCGCGGCCGTGTCGTTGGCCAGTGGGGCACGCCGGACCGGCCGGACGTCGCGTTCAGCGTCACCAAGACGGCACTGTCGGTCGTGGCGGGGCTGGCGGTGGCGGATGGCCTGATCGACGATCTGGATCGGCCGGTCGCTGAACGGGTCGCCCTCGACGCTTTCGCCACAGACTGGAACCGCGGCATCACCTGGCGCCATCTGCTGACCCTGACCAGTGAATGGAGCGGCAGCCTGTGGGGCATCCCGGACAGCATCGATTGGCACCGCACGGTGCCGAAGCGGCCGGACGATCCGCCCAAGGGCACGTGGCGTGTGCGGCAATCGCCGGGATCGCACTGGGAATTCAACGATGTGCGCGTGAATGTGCTGGCGCTGGCGTTGACGCGCCTGGTGGGGGAGGACTTGGGCGATGTGTTGCGGCGCCGCGTCCTGGACCCGCTGGGCGCCGTCGATCCCTGGTCCTGGCACGGCTATACGGGTTCCGGGATCGTCATCGGTGATCGTTCGGTCCCGGTGGTCGCCGGCGGCGGCCATTGGGGCGGCGGCCTGCAAATCTCCGCCCGCGACCTGGGCAAGCTGGGGCAGCTGCACCTGGCGCGGGGCCGTTGGAACGGCGACGCCTTGCTGCCGGATTCCTGGTTCGACAGCATCCGCGAGGCGACGCCGCAGCGGCCGGACTTCGGCCTCATGTGGTGGACCAACCGGCGCGGCACCATTCCGGCGCTGTCGGAGCAGGCGATCTGGGGTTCCGGCATCGCCAACCTGATCGTGGTGGAGCCGGCGCATGACGCCGTGATCGTGCTGCGCTGGTACGACGTCAGCCGGCGGGATGAGATCCTGGCGCGCATCCTGGGCGCGCTGGATGGGGCGGCGCCATGACGCTGACCATCGCCACGACCTTTGAACCCGGCCTGGTGGAGCGCCTGCGGGCGCATCCGGCGAAGCCGGAGGTGTGGACTTTCCCCGCCGGACATCCGCCGTGGGAGGTTCCGCCTTTCGCCGACGCGCTGTTCACCTATGCGCGGGACTTCGTCGGTTATCCGGCGGAGAAGCCGGCCGGCTGGCCCTTCGCCTTGAGGTGGATCCAGGTGGCGACGGCGGGTGTCGACGCCTTTCCCGGCTGGTTGTTCGCTGGCCCGCCGGTGACCTGCGGCCGGCATATCGCGTCCGAGAACATCGCCGAGTTCGTCCTGGCCCTGCTGCTGCAGGATGAAAAGGGCCTGGATCGCATCCGCATCACCTCGCGCGCCGCCTGGCGACAGCCGCCCATCGGCACGCTGGAAGGCAAGACGGTCGGCCTGCTGGGCGTGGGGGCGATCGGCCAGGCGGTCGCGCGGCGGCTGGCCGGCTTCGGCGTTCGCCTTATCGGGCTGCGCCGGCAATCGCCTGCTTCCAGCGACGGCCTGGTGGAGTGGCAACCGTCGCTGGAGGCGCTGATGCGGCAGAGCGATCACCTGATCGTGGCCCTGCCGCTGACACCGCTGACGCGGAACATCATCAACCGGCACTCGCTGGCGTGGGCCAAGCCGGGGCTGCATCTGGTGAACGTGTCGCGCGGCGGGCTGGTCGACCAGGATGACCTGCTGTCCGCCCTGGACGCGGGCGTGGTGCGGGCGGCCTCCCTGGACGTCACCGTGCCAGAGCCGCTGCCGGACGGGCACCCCTTCTACACCCACCCGGCGGTCCGCCTGACCCCGCATCTGTCCTGGTATTCCACCGATTACGAGGACCGCATCTGGGCCAAGGTTTCCGACAACCTGCAACGCTTCCTGGAGGGCCGGGACCTGCTGGACGTGGTGTCGCCCGACCGCGGTTATTGAGCCGGCATTTACTGGATAAGGATTGGACTTTCGATGACCAAGATTTTGCTGACCGGTGCCAATGGCGGGGTTGGGCGACGGTTGCGGCGCCTGCTGCCGGCGTTTTACCCGAACTTGCGGCTGTCCGACCTGACGCCGCCGGACGATCTGCAGCCCCATGAGGAATTCGTCGCCGCCGACCTGGCCGACCTGGCGCAGGTCGAGGCGGCGGTGGCGGGCGTGGACGGCATCATCCACCTGGGCGGCCTGTCCACGGAATACGACTGGGCCGATATCCTGCAATCCAACATCATCGGCGCCTACAACCTGTTCGAAGCGGCGCGGAAGCACAATGTGCGGCGCGTCGTCTTCCCATCCTCCAACCAGGCGGTGGGCTTCTATCCCCGCCACCGCCGCCTGGGCACCGACGTCACCGTCCGGCCCAGCAGCCGCTACGGCCTGTCCAAGGCCTTCGGCGAGGCGGTGGCGGCACTGTATGCCGACAAGCACGGCCTGCGGACCTTATGCATCCGTATCGGCCGGGTCCACGACCTGCCTGAGGACGAGCGGCGCCTGGCCCTGTGGATCAGCCCCCGGGACTTCGTGCAGCTGATCCGCATCGGGCTGGAGCATCCCGACATCCATTTCGATCTGGTCTATGGCCTCTCCAGCAACGATCGCAGCTGGTACGACAACACCCGTGCTTATGAGCTGGGCTACAGCCCGGAGGACCGCGCGGAGGATCACCGGGAGCATGCGATGGCGGAACAGGCCAAGCTGGTGCGCAATCCCCTGGCCGATCGCTTCATGGGCGGCCGCCTGTGCACGGTGGAATATTCCGGGGACCTTGAGCGCAGCGGCACTTGAGGCTCAGCGCAGCGGCACTTGAGGCTCAGCGTAGCGGCCCCTGAAGTTGAGCGCGGCGGCCCCTGAACGGGAGCACCGCGCCCAGCCTGACCCTGCCGCATCCCGCCCCCGGGTTTGTTGGGCGGCCCCTTGGATGCGAGGGGCCGCACGAGGCGATGTCGTCTTTCAAAAAGGCACTCCCCATGCTTTCCATTTCCCATCTCACCGCCCTGGACGCGCCGCCGGAGGATTTTCTCCTCTTCGCGGCGCGGGCGGGATTCGACGCCGTTGGATTGCGCAGCCGGCCGCCGGCGCATACGCCGGGCCGCTGGCCGGTTGACCGTCCCCGCGCCCGCGCCTTGAAAGCCCAGGCGGCGGATCTCGGGCTCGCCATCCTTGAGGCGGAAAGTTTCTCCCTCTGGCCGGACACCCAGGTCGCGGACCTGCGGGAGGGGTTGGAGGTCGCGGTGGAACTGGGTGCCCGCTTCGTCCTGTCCGCCGGCATCGATGCGGACGAGGCCCGGCTGATCGACAATTACGCCGCGTTCGCCGACCTGGCGTCGGAACTGGGCCTGACCATCGCCATGGAATTCATGCCGTTCCGCCCGCTGCGCACGCTGGACGCGGCCCTGCGGGTCGCTGACCGCGTCGACAATCCCAGCCTGAAACTGCTGGTGGACTTGCTGCATTTGAACCGCTCGGGGGGCACGGCGGCGCGACTGGCGGCGGTGCCGGCGGCGCGGTTGGCCTATGTGCATCTGTGCGACGCGCCGGCCCGCCCGGAGGGCGGGGACGCGGTGTCCGAAGATGCCCTGGCTGCCGAGGCGCGGCAGGCGCGCTCATATCCGGGGCAGGGCGGCTTGCCCTTGGCCGACTACCTGTCGGCGATCCCGGCCAGCCTGCCCCTGAGCCTGGAAGCGCCCGCCGGCGCTTACGCCGACCTGCCGGCCGCTGAGCGCGTGCGGATCGCGGGCGAGGTCAGCCGCGCGTTCCTGGCCGCGAATCCCCAGCGTAAAGGAGCGCACTGACATGGCCGTGACAGAGAGCCTTCATGAGGTGGAGCGGCCGGCGGCCTTCTGGTCGGCCCTGGCCGAGCTGCTGGGCGACCGCCTGTCCCGCCGCGCCGCCGATCGCGAGGCCCATGGGCACGACGAATCCTGGCACCCCGCCGTGCCGCCGGAAGCGGTCGCCCATGTCCGGTCGACGGAGGAGGTCGCGGCGGTGGTCCGCCTCTGCGCCGCCCATGGTGTGCCCGTCATTCCCTTTGGTGCCGGCACCTCGTTCGAAGGGCATGTCGCGGCCCTGAGGGGCGGCGTCTCCCTCGACTTCTCCGGCATGAACCGCATTCTGGAGGTACGGCCGGCCGATATGGATGTGACGCTGGAGCCCGGGGTGACGCGGGAGCAGTTGAACGTGGCCTTGCGGGATCACGGCCTATTCTTTCCCATCGATCCCGGTGCCTCCGCCACCCTGGGCGGCATGGCGTCCACCCGCGCCTCGGGCACCAACGCCGTCCGCTACGGCACCATGCGCGACGTGGTGCTGGCGCTGACGGTGGTGTTGGGCGATGGGCAGGTCATCCGCACCGGTGGCCGGGCGCGCAAATCCTCCGCCGGCTACGACTTGACCCGCCTGTTCGTGGGGTCCGAAGGGACGTTGGGCGTCATCACCGAACTCACCATCCGTCTGTTCGGTGTGCCCGACACCATTTCCGCCGCCGTCTGTTCCTTCCCCAGCGCCGCGCACGCGGTGGACACCGTCATCACGGTGATCCAGTCCGGCGTGCCGGTGGCGCGGGCGGAGTTCCTGGACGCGCAAGCCATAGGCGCCGTGAACCGCCGCAGCGGGTCGACCTTGGCCGAACGCCCGACCCTGTTCTTCGAGTTTCATGGCACGGCGGCCGCGGTGGCCGAGCAGGCGGAATTGGTGCAGGCCATCGCGGTCGACCATGATAGCGGTCCATTTGAATGGGCCACGCGCGCGGAGGATCGGTCACGCCTGTGGAAGGCGCGGCACGAGGCCTATTGGGCCATCGTCGGGTCGCGGCCGGGTGCCCGCGGCTGGCCGACCGACGTTTGCGTCCCCCTGTCCCGTCTGGCCGAGGCGGTGGTGGCGGCGCGGGCGGACCTGGACCAGCTGCCGTTCCCCGCCGCCATCGTTGGCCATGTCGGGGATGGGAATTTCCACTGCGTGTTGGCGATCGAGCCCGGCAGTCCTGAAGAGATCGCCGCCGCGGAATGGCTGAATGTCCGTCTGGTGGCGCGGGCCCTGGCGGCCGGTGGCACGTGCACCGGTGAACACGGCATCGGCTTTGGCAAATTGCCCTTCATGGTGGCGGAGCATGGGCCCGCGATCGCGGTCATGCGCGCGATCAAGACGGCGCTGGACCCGGCTGGTCTGCTCAACCCCGGGAAGGTCGTTCCCCCCGTTGGCGCCGTCGCGCCCGACTTTTCCAAATTCAAGGATGTACTTTGATGAAGCTGCGTTATTCGTCCGCGTCCCCCTTCGTGCGCAAGGTCCTGATCGTGGCGCATGAGGTTGGATTGGCCGACCGTATCGTCTGTGAGCCGACCAACGCCTGGGCGCCGGACACCGATCTGCCGGACGACAATCCCCTGGGCAAGATCCCCACGCTGGTCTTTGACGACCGGACGACGCTGTACGATTCCCTGGTGATCTGTGAATACCTGGATGCCCATGCGCCGGCCAACCCCGGGCGAACGTCGCTGTTCCCGACCGACGAGGCCGTGCGCTGGGATGTGCTGCGGCGCCAGGCGCTGGCCGACGGGTTGATGGATGCCGCCGTCGCCCTGCGGGTGGAATTCGCCATCCGTCCGGCGGAGCTGCGGTGGTCGGGATGGGTGGAGCGGCAGTGGACGGTCATCCGCCGGGCACTGAACAGTCTGGAGGCGGAGGTGGAGACCTTCGGTCAGGGCTTCGCCACCATCAGCGAGATCGCCGCCTTTTGTGGACTGGAGTTCCTGGACTTCCGCTTCGCGGAGGAGGATTGGCGCGCCAACCATCCCAAACTGGCGGCGTGGCAGGCGGTCTTGTCCCAGCGGCCGTCGGCGCGGGCCACCGCCCCAGTGGGTTGACACGCCGTCAGGCGATGCGCAGTTGCGGCAGTTCGGCGGGCGGCGGCATAAGGCTGTCCTTGATGACGTCCAGCAGGCTGTTGAGCGTCGCCGACCGCCGGCCGGTGGCGGTGAACAGCGTCAGGGGAACGTGGGGAAGCACCGGCAACGCCAATTGGCTCCCCACTTCCACCAGCGAGGAGGGCGTCCCCAGCGTCGTGCGGGCGGAAATGCCCAACTCGGCCTCCACCGCGCCCATGACACCGGTCAGGCTGTAGCTGGAGAAGGCGATGCGCCAGGGGATGCGGACGGCGTTCAGCGCGTTGAAGCATTTGTCGCGGATGGTGCAGGGGGCATCGGGCAGCACCAGGGACAGCGGTTTGTCCCGATCCCATCTGAAGCGGGAGGAGGCGATCCATTGCAGCGGCAGGTGCCCGATAACCTCACCCGAATGCGCGGCCGCGGCATCGCCGAAGGCCAGGGCCAGGTCCAGCTTGCCCTCCTGCACCCGGTCGCGCAGGTCTTCCCACCAACCGACCTGCACTTCGAAGGGGATGTCGGGATGGCGCGCCTGGAACCGGGCCAGGATCCCGGGCATCCAGCTTTCCGCCAGATCCTGCGGCAGGCCCAGGCGAATGATACCCAGATCCTTGCCACCCCGGGCGGTCACCAGCACCTCGTCATTCAGGGCCAGGATGCGGCGGGCGTAGTGCAGCACGGTGACGCCGGTATCGGTGAGCGACATGTGGCGCCCGTTCTTGCGGAACAGGGGTACGCCGATCTGTTCCTCAAGTTTGCGCATTTGCAGGCTGAGGGCCGGTTGTGTCCGCCCGAGTTGAATGGCCGCCTTGGCGAAGCTGCCCAGGTCGTTCGACACCACCAGGGTCCGTAGCACGTCCATATCCAAGTTCGTCGGTAACATGGCATTCGACCCTTTTTGGGGTGGCGAGAGCGATCCGCGAGGGAGGGCACTCAAGGCACGAAACCAGAGGGTTCACAATTTCACGAACAAGCTCAATATATTTGTTCGCTTCACATGATAATGGTTGTGTTGTTAAAATTAATGAACAAACAGAAAACGTGAAATGCTCACGGGCATCGTGATGTGTTTGATGCCATTCGTTGGGCCAGCCAGTGGGAATGACGGGAAACGCCGGCGTTGGTGAGGGGGGCCGGTTCACATTGGGACCGCTCAAACGATGGAGCGGTCCCAAGTAGCTGACCTACGGCTCACGCCGCATGCTTATGGCACGGCGGCCGGAGGTGACATCCATCAAATTCCCAACGAAGGAAACGAGATAGCGTTGCCCATCCCATATCCATGGCGGCTGGTTCGCCTCCCCGTCTCGCAACCCGTATTTTTCATGGAGAGATACTGATGACCACCACCCGACTTCCCCTGGCCGTCGTGGGTGGCGGTTTCAGTGGTGCCGCGACGGCGCTTCATCTGACGCGTCTGCTTCGCGACGGCCCGCCGGTGATCCTGTTCGAGCGGAGTGGCCGCGTCGGCCCCGGCCTCGCGTATGCCACCGCCAGCCCGAGCCATCTGCTCAACGTCCGCGCCGCCAATATGAGCGCCTTTCCCGACGACCCGTCCCATTTCGAGCGCTGGTTGGCCGCCGATGCGGGGGAACCCGGCGACCGTCACCACACCGAGGCGGGGTTATTCGCCTCGCGGCAGCTCTATGCGCGCTATCTGTGCGACACTTTTGATGAGCAAGGGGGATCCCGTGCCCAGCGGATCGGCGCTGAAATCGTCGATTGCCGCCGATCCCCAGACGGTTTCGTCCTGATCGGCGCCGACGGTGCCGAATATCACGTCGCGGCGGTGGTGCTCGCCACCGGCCATGTGGCCCCGCTTCCCGCCGCGGATCCCCGGCACGTGACGGACCCCTGGGATCCGGCATGGCTGGCCGGGCTCGATCCGTCGCAGCCGGTCCTGATCCGCGGCACCGCGCTGACCATGGTGGACATCGTTCAGACGTTGCGGGAGGTTGGCTTCACCGGTCCTGTCATCGCCCTGTCGCGGCGCGGGCTGCTGCCGCAGGCGCACCGCGCCTCTCCGCCCTGGCCCCTGGTCAAGATGGATCGCGGCGAGGGGGCGACAGTCCTTGGCGTCATGCGCCGCCTCCGCCGGGAGGTCGCCTTGGCGGCGGGCCAGGGCGTGGATTGGCGGGCGGTGGTGGATTCGATCCGTCCGATCACCGCCGAGCTATGGCAGGGATGGTCCCTCGACGAACGCCGCCGCTTCCTGCGCCATGCCCGCCGTTGGTGGGACATCCACCGTCACCGCATGGCGCCCACGGTTGCCGACCAGTTGGCCGGCGAACTGAAAAGGGGAACCCTGCGCATAGAAAGAGGCCGTCTGTTTGAGCTGGAGTCCGATCCGGACGGGTTGCGCGTCGCCTGGAATGGACATGGAGGCGTACAGCACGTGCTGTGTCAGCGTGTCGTCGATGCTGTCGGGTTGGCCAGCATGCGCGAGGTGCGTCCCGGCCTGATCGACCGGCTGATGACGCGTGGTCTGGTCCGGCTCGACCCGTTGGGGATCGGTCTCGATGTTGGTGACGACCTGTCGGTGCGGGGCGCTGACGGTGCCACGGTGCCAGGGCTCTGGGCCTTGGGGCCGATGGTGCGCGGCACCTTCTGGGAATGCATCGCCGTCCCTGACATTCGCCGCCAGGCCGCGGCCTGCGCGGCGCGGGTGGCGGCCGGTCATGGATGATGGTAAATCTGAGGGAGGGGCAGCTTTATGCGGTGCTGCCTCTGCTTGTTGCGCCCATGTTTTCGACCCGAAGGGAAATTCTACCAACAAAAACAACATATTATGCTTTTGTCGTCAAATCCCGTCCGGGCTGTTTCCAGGTTTTGATCTGCGATTTCACGCCGCCGCCCGGAACAGCAAGTTAAGATGGTTGCGTGTCCCCGCAACCAACATACAAAACCCCCGCCCGCTTCCAAGCCGGCGGGGGTTTTGTTGTTCGCACGCCAGGGCAGGGGTACATCCCCATCTCAAGAGGACAGGGTGTCGAGCCGGTCGAATGTAAGCGGTGCGCTGCCCCCACGTGGTTCGGAATTCCTGAGTGTGTGACCATCGGGCCCGTTGAGGGAGGCCGGATTGGATCGTTCGCCAAGTAATTTGCTAATTAATGGGCACATGTCGCTTCTGGCGGATGTGCTGGACGGGCCTGAGCGTCGGCGTCGCTGGAGTGCGGAGGAGAAGGCGCGGATCGTGGCGGAGAGTTTGGAGCCTGACGCGGTGGCGAGCGTCGTGGCGCGGCGCCATGGGATGCATCGGAACCAATTGTACGCGTGGCGCCGGGAACTTCGCGGCGGGGAGAAGGCGGCTGGCGTCACGTTCGCGCCCGTGGTCCCGGAAGGGATGGCGGCACCAAGGGGTCCGGGCATCGAGATCACCTATGCTGGCGCCGTGATCCGCGCGGGCGATGATACCGACCCGGCGCTGCTGGCGCGGGTGCTGCGCACGCTGAAGCGGCTGGGATGATCATCCCCCCGTCCGGCATCCGTGTTCTGGTGGCGACGCGGCCGGTGGACTTCCGGCGCGGTGCCGACGGCCTGGCGGCGCTGGTGCAGGAGGTGCTGGCGCAGGACCCGTTCTCAGGGACGGTCTTCGTGTTCCGCTCCAAGCGCGCGGACAGGCTGAAGCTGCTGGTCTGGGATGGCACCGGGCTGGTGTTGGTGTGGAAGCGTCTGGAGGCCGGCAGCTTCCGCTGGCCGCCGATCACCGACGGGGTGATGCGGCTGTCGGGCGCCCAGATGGAGGCACTGTTGGCCGGGCTGGACTGGAGCCGGCTGCATGTCCCGCGACAGGGGCGCCCGAAGGTTGCGGGATAGCCCGACCGTTGGGGCATATGATGCCAAGTGGCTGATTCCGTGCTATAAATGCTCTTGCCATGCGGATCGATCCCGACACCCTTCCGGCCGATGTCGAGGCCTTGCGCGCCCAGGTTCTGGTGCTGGCGGAGACGTTGGAGGCCGAGCGGACGGCGCGGCGGCGGGTTGAGGACCTGAACGACCGGTTGCGCCACCTCATCCACCAACTGCAGCGCATGCAGTTCGGCCCGCGGTCGGAACGGCTTGATGCCGACCAGCTCAACCTGGCGCTGGAGGATATCGAGCAGGCCCGGGCTGAGACCGAGGCCGTGGCGGAGAAGGATGAGCCCGCGCTGAAGCGGCGGCGAACCGGTGAGCGCCGCAAGGCACGCGGGGTGCTGCCGCCGCACCTGCCGCGCATCGAGGTGGTGGTGGCGCCGGAGAGCACGGCCTGTCCCTGCTGCCAGGGGACCATGCATGTGATCGGCGAGGACCGGTCGGAGCGGCTGGACGTGGTGCCGGCCCGCTACCAGGTGATCGTGACCCGCCGTCCCCGTTATGGCTGCCGCTCCTGTTCGGGCGCCGTGGTCCAGGCCCCGGCGCCGGCCCGGCTGATCGAGGGCGGCTTGCCGACCGAGCGGCTGGTGGCGAACGTGCTGGTCACCAAATACGCCGATCACGTTCCCCTGTACCGGCAGGCCCAGGGCTTCGCCCGGCAGGGGATCATGATCGACCGCTCGACGCTGGCCTTCTGGGTGGGCTACGCCGCCGCCGAGTTGACGCCAGTCTGGCGGCTGATGCGCGCCGACCTGTTGCGCTCCGGCAAGCTGTTCGTCGATGAGACCCGGGCGCCGGTGCTCGACCCGGGCCGGGGCCGGACCAAGAGCGGCTACTTCTGGGCGCTGGCGCGGGATGACCGGCCGTGGCGGGGCGGCGATCCGCCGGCGGTGGTCTATCACTACGCCCCCGGCCGGAGCGCCAAGCATGCCGCCGACGTGCTCGACGGGTTCACCGGCATCATCCAGACCGACGGCTATACCGTCTACAAGACGGTGGCGGGCCGCGCCGGCATCGGGATCGCGCATTGCTGGGCGCATCTGCGGCGGGACTTCTTCGACGTCACCAAGACGGGACCGGCACCCATCGCCGAAGAGGCCTTGCAGCGGATCGCCCAGCTTTATGCCATCGAGGCGGAGATACGGGGCAGCCCGGCAGCGGACCGGCGATCCGTCCGACAAACCCGGAGCCGGCCGCTGGTCGACGAGTTCAAGCGATGGCTGGAGCAGCAGCTTGGACGCCTGTCCGCCAAATCGACCACGGCGGAGGCGATCCGCTATGCGCTTAA
>NZ_JACIIZ010000031.1 GCF_014205765.1 Nitrospirillum iridis
ACCAATGACCACCTCCCGCCCGCCGCCGCCCGGGGTGGGGCATGCCCCACCCCGGGCGATCACCGATTTTCCACCACGCTCTCGGACGCTAACGCGGCGCGCGTTAGAGATACCGTGTTGATGGTCAAGCTGATTTGAAGGCTTGGCGTGTTTTGAGTATGCCGTAGGGGATGACGAGCAGCTTCCTGGCGACAGCGACCAGGATAGCCTTTGGAGCTTTGCCCGCCTCGTTGAGCCTGTCTGCAAAGGCCTTGAGGATGGGATTGTGCCGCCTTGCGGAGAGTGCGCACATGTAGAGGACGGCCCGCACCCTGGCGTTTGCGACCTTGCTGATGTGGGCACGCCTGTGGACGGAACTCCCGGACTGGTGGTCTTGAGGATTGAGGCCGACGAAGGCAGTGATCTGTTTGTTATGGGAGAAAGCGCGGAAGTCGGGGATTTCCGCGAGCAGGATGGCTGCCGATTGAGCGGCGAAGCCTGGGATGGAGACCAGCAGGCGGTGATTTTCGCGGATGGCTTCATCCTGCCGGATGAGGCCGGCGATGGCGGTACTGAGCGCCTTGATTTCGGCATCCAGCCAGGCGATGGAGCGGTCCAGTGATTCCTTGACCGAGGCGAAGACTGAGCCTTGGGATTTTCGCTGGAGCTCCTGAACGCGCATTTCCTTCAGCGCGGCGCAGCGTCGGACCAGGGCACGGAGTTCGCGAATACGGACCGACGCCGGCTGCCAGAGGGCCGGAGACTGGCTGCGGCAGAAGCGGGCGATGACGCCGGCATCAACCTTGTCGGTCTTGGTCCGGATCATCTCACATTGGCCGAAGGCCTTGATCCGCAAGGGATTGACAATGCTGACTGCGATATTCCGGCTGTGCAGGAACAGCGCCAGGTCATTCCCCAGGCCGCCCGTCGCTTCCATGCAAGCGTGCAAGCCATCCGCCTGATCGCCCAGCCAGGCGGTCAAGGCTTCGAACCCGCCCTCATCATTGCTGAAAACCTTGTGCCGCTTGCTCTCCTGCGTCAGCAGCAGCACGTCGAACTTCTGCTTGGCAATGTCGATACCAAGGTAACCGCCCATCATCCCCTCCGCCGGTCGCAAGGTTGGGCCGCAGTGCGCGACCATCCTTGTGCATCCAGGCTCACCAACGGATGGGGCCTCCGATACCGTACGGTCTCTACGCGGCCAAAAGCGGCGGGGGCCAGATCTCAAACCCGTGCTCAAAGGCAGTGGGGCACTACAGACTCACCCGCCGCCGCTAGCCATACCGTCTCACGGAACAGCCACATCCGACATACAAGGGGGCATTTGACCGGTCACGATCAAATGCCGTTGGTATGAGAGGGGGAGAGCGTGAGGAATCCCCCTACTCGATTGGGGTCAGGCGACGCGCGCGCCCAGGAAGCGCTGGCCCAGGGCATCCCACGAACGATGGCCAAGGTCGGCCAGTTCCCGCAGCAGGGCGGGAATATCGGTGGTGGGGCCATCGGCCGCCAGGCCGTCGGCCAGGCGGCGGGACTGGCGGGCCAGCAGGACCAGGCCGCAGCTGTCGGCCATCACCGCCAGGTCGCGCGTCGCCTCGCGCAGCGCGTCGGGGGCGTCGGCGCCGGCCAGATCCAGAACGGCGTCCAGCCGCCCCCGTCCGCGGTTGACGATGCCTTCGACCAAGGCCCGGAAATCCGCCGGCGGCACGGTGCGTTCCAACCGCGCCAGCACCTTGGGTTCCAGCAGCAAGGCCGTCCCGTCGGGCTCGCCCTCCGGCCGCGGCGCCCGCGCCGCCAGCCAGCGCGCCACCGTGTCCAGGAAACGGTCGGCCTTGAAGGGCTTGGACACATAGTCGTCCATGCCGGCGGCCAGGTAATCCTCGCGCATGCCGGTCATGGCGTTGGCTGTCATGGCGATGATGGGCACCGGGGGCACGCGGTCGTCCACGGCGCGGATGCGGCGGGTGGCCTCGATGCCGTCCATGACCGGCATCTGCACGTCCATCAGAATCAGATCGAAACGGGCCTGCAGGCAGGCGCGCACCGCCTGCGCCCCATCCTCGACGATCTGCACTTGATATCCCGCCTTTTCCAGCAGGACCGAGGCGATGGTCTGGTTGGTGACGTTGTCCTCCACCACCAGGATACGGCCTTTGCCGGTGGCGACGATGGGGGCTGGCCGGGGCACCACCTCCATCTCGCTGCGCAGGCCGCAAGCCTTGGCCAACGCCTCCAGCAATTGCGGCCGGCGGATGGGTTTGGGCACCACGGCGTCGAACAGGCTTTCCCGCGACCCCGCCGGCGCCTCCAGCGAACTGGCCAGCAGCAGGCGGACGCCGGCCAGGCGGGGTTCCGACCGGATCCAGGTGGCCAGGGCGGGGCCGTCCAACTCGGGCATATGGTGGTCGACCAGAATGACGTCGGGCAGCGGGGGGCCGCTTCCCTCGGCACCGGCTTCCGCCGCGGCCATGGCCTGCAGCAGATGATTGCGCGCCTGGGGACCGCCGGACGCTTCATCCACCGCCATGCCGCAGGTCATGAGGTGATGAACCAGGATCAGGCGGTTGACGGGGGTGTCGTCCACCACCAAGGCGCGGCGGCCACGTAGCCGGTTGCCCAGGGGCTGGACCGACGAGGACGGCGCCACGGCGCGTTGCAGCGGTATGTCGAACCAGAAGGTCGCGCCCTCGCCAGGGGTGCTTTCCACCGCGATGGTGCCGCCCATCAGCTCCACCAGCTGGCGGCTGATGGCCAGGCCCAGGCCGGTGCCGCCGAAGCGCCGGGTGATGGAGCTGTCCGCCTGTTCGAACATCTGGAACAGCTTGCCGGCTTGCGCCGGGTCGATGCCGATGCCGGTGTCCTGCACCGTGACGCGCAGCAGCCGCGTCTGTTCGGGCAGGGCCGGTCCGTCGCCCAGCAGCGTTATGTCCACCGACACGGCCCCCTTGGCCGTGAACTTGATGGCGTTGCCCAGCAGGTTCAGCAGCACCTGCCGCACCCGGGTGGGGTCGCCCCACCACATGCCGGCGGCGGCGTCATGGACCAGGGCGCCGATCTCCAGCCCCTTGTCGCGCGCCTTGTTCCCCAGGATGGCCAGCACACCGTCCACCAGCTCATCCAGATTGAACTGGATACGTTCCAGGCTGACCTTGCCCGCTTCCAGTTTCGAGATGTCCAGGATGTCGTTGATGACCGCCAGCAGGGCGTCGGCGTTGTCGCGGATGATCTCGGCATAGCCGCGCTGCTGGGTGGTCAGCGGCGTGTCCAGCAGGATTTGCGCCATACCGGTGACGCCGTTCATGGGGGTGCGGATCTCATGGCTCATATTGGCCAGGAAATCGGATTTGGCGGCATTGGCCCGCTCAGCCACCTGGCGGGCCTCCTCCGCCGTGCGGCGGGCGCGTTCCAGGTCGTCCGTCAGGCCCAGCAGCCGTTCGCGCTGGGTGTTCAGCTGCCCGTTCATCAGGTGGACCCGCCGGTACAGGCTGACCATTTCGGCCAGTAGCAGCAGCAGCACGACGCTGGAGGCGATGGCGCCGTCCGCGCGGGCAAGGAACCAGCCCAGCGTGAAGCGGGCCAGGCCCAGACCGTTCAGCAGCGTGTCCAAGGCCAGCGCCACTGTGGAGATCAGCAGCCCCAGGTCGCCCACCGTCCGCACGCGGGTGACGGTGGCCAGGATGGCCGGCGTGCTGAAGTTCAGCAGCAGCATGACCAGATAGACGATCTTGACCAGCAAGGCGTTGTTGTAGGTGTTGACCAGGGTCACATGCGGCAGCCAGCGGTCCATGGAATACAGCACCGCGACCATGGTGATGGCCGCCGCCACCGCCGCGCCGAGGCCCGCCGTCAAGGCCAGCGGCCGGCGCGCTGTTGGCGAGACCGGCGGCGGGACCGTGCGTTGCAGATAGGCGAAACCCAGCACGGCGATGGGAAAGGCCATGTGCCAGGCCACGTAGAGCCACAGCGCCGACTGCGACAGCGCGCCGTCGGGGTCCAGCGGGGCGAAGGCGCCCGGCAGGGCGGCGACCTGCAACACCGCCATGACGCCGGAGTAGGCATACCCGCCCACCAGCCACAACAGTGCCCGTTGGCCGGACAGCATGAACTGGCTGGCGATCAGGAAGGATGTCAGCAGGTCGGTGATCAGGACGATGACGGCATAGGCGGGAAGCAGGCCGGGCACGTTGCCCACCGACGTCTTCGCCCCCACGGCGCCGACCACGAACAGCGCCAGGAGCGCCAGCCCCACCAGGAAAGCCGCCGAATGCTGCGACGGCGTGGTCGGCACCATGAATAGGGTTGTCGGCTGCGCCAACCCCCGGGGGCGCGGGAAAGCCTGTCCCCGTCCGCCGCCAGCCCCCTGATCCGCGCCAGTCATACGCGTCGTTCCCCCGCGGGCCCCGTCGGTTTCCACCCAAAAAACCGGACCGGCCCGCCCGCTGCCAAATGGTCGGCGATCAAATGGTCGCCCGTCAATTGGGACAATACTGGAAAACAGGAGGGATGGGGGGCGCTTTAGTTACGAGGCCGCATGTTCATGGCCATGCGGCGGATACAAGTCTAGGGGGTCGGTCACCACGTCGGCGATGGTTGCCAGACCCTCGGGCTTCGCCGCCCGGTAGAAGCAGGACCGGCGGCCGGTGTGGCAGGCCACACCCGCTTGGTCCACCAGCAGCAGCAGGGTGTCGCCATCGCAGTCCACGCGCAGTTCCCGCAGATACTGCACCTGACCCGAGGTGTCGCCCTTGCGCCAGAACGCCTGGCGGGAGCGCGACCAGTAGCAGGCCCGGCCGCTGGCCAGGCTCTCCGCCACCGTTTCGCGGTTCATCCACGCCATCATCAGGACCTCGCCCGTATCGAACTGCTGGGCGATGGCCGGCACCAGGCCGTTGGCGTCGAAGCGGATGGCGGTCAGCGTCGCCTCGACGGCGGCGGCGGGCAGGGGATAGCTGATGGCGCTCATGCGGCCCCCTTCATGCGGGCGAAGCCCTTTTCCAGGTCGCGGATCAGATCGTCGGCATCCTCCAGCCCGGCATGCAGGCGGATCAGGGTGCCGGTGCCGGCCCAGGGCGTGGCCGTGCGGATGTTCCGCGGGTCGGTGGGCAGGATCAGGGACTCAAAGCCGCCCCAGCTGAAACCCATGCCGAATTGCTCCATCCCGTCGACCAGGGCGGCGACGGCGGCGCGCGGCTGCTTGGTCAGCTCCACGGTGAACAGGCCGCTGGAACCAGTGAAATCACGCTTCCATGTCTCGTGGCCGGGACAGTCGGGGAAGGCCGGGTGTAGCACCCGCCGCACCTCTGCCCGCCCTTTCAGCCAGTGGCCCAGCGCCAGGGCGGTCTCCTGGTGGCGGGCCATGCGGGCGGCCAGTGTGCGCAGGCCGCGCATGGCGAGGTACAGGTCGTCGCCGCCCACGTTCTGGCCCAGCTGCAGGGCCGTGGTCTTCACCCGCTGCCAGCCTTCCCGCGTGCCGACGATGACGCCCAAGGTGGCGTCGGCATGGCCCACGAAGTATTTGGTGGCGGCGTGGATGACGATGTCGGCGCCCAGATCCAGCGGCTTGCTGCAGATGCCGGCCGACCAGGTGCTGTCCACCAGCACGGCCACGCCCTTGTTGTGGGCGGCCGAGGCGATGGCCGGGATGTCCTGCACCTCGAAGGTCAGGGAGCCAGGCGATTCCAGCAGGATGGCCGTGGTCTCCGGCCGCAGCTTGTGCGCGATGTCGGCACCGATCAGCGGATCGACATATTCGATGGTGACGCCCAGCCGTGCCAGCACCTTGTCGCAGAAATCGCGCGAGGGGCCATAGACCGTGTCGGCCACCAGCAGGTGGCTGCCGGCTTCGGCATAGGCCAGCAGTGCCGTGGTGACGGCGGCCAGGCCGGAACTGGCCACCACCGCGCGGTGCCCCCCTTCCAGCGCCGCCACCGCGTCCTCGAACGCCAGGCTGCTGGGCGTGGACCGGCGGCCGTAGCGCGGCGCCCGATGCTCCGGATCATGCCCCTCCAGCTCATCCAGGCAGGAGAACAGGATGGTGGACGCCCGGTAGGGCGGCACGTTGACCACGCCGTAATTGTCCAGCGGGTTGCGGCCGGCATGGACCAGCAGCGTGGCGGGGTTTTTCGTGTCTTCAGACATGGGCGTGCCGGTCACAAACGGAAGGGGGCGGGCATCTTGGCACCGCCCCCGGTGTCAGGGAAGCGGCCCTGCCGCCGCCTTCCGTCATGCCTCCGTTGCGTTACAGCCCGTACAGGTAATCCACCGTCAGGTGGGCCAGCGTGCGGGCGCCGACAATCAGGCCGGACTCGTCCACGAAGAATTTGGGCGAGTGGTTGGATGGGGCCTTGGACAGCTCGACATCTGCGGGTGTGACGCCGACGAACAGGTAGACGCCCGGCACCTGCTGCTCAAAGTAGGAGAAGTCCTCGGATGGGGTCACCTTGTCGATCAGCTTCACATGGTCCTTGCCGGCCACCCGCTGCAGGGTGGGGACGATCTTGGCCGTCAGTTCCGGATTGTTGACGGTGACCGGATAGCCCTTGATGACGTCGACGTCGACCGTGGCGCCGGCGGATTCCGCGATGCCGGTGGCGGTGCGGCGCAGGCGCTTGTCGAGATCGTTGCGCATGCCTTCGTCGAAGGCGCGGATGGTGCCGTTCAGGGTCACCGTCTCGGGAATGATGTTGTTGCGGTTGCCGCCGTGGATGCTGCCCACGCTCAGGATGGACGGCTCCTTGATCACCTCCATCTGCCGGCTTTCGATGGTCTGCAGGCCCAGCACGATCTGCGAGGCGGTGACGATGGGGTCGACGCCGGTCCAGGGCAGGGCGCCGTGGCTCTGCCGGCCGTGCACGGTGATCGTGAACTCGTCCGCCGACGCCATGAACGCGCCGGGGCGATAGCCGACATCGCCGGCATGCAGGGTGGAAATGACATGCACGCCGAAGACGGTGTCCGGCTTCGGGTTCTCGAACGCCCCTTCCTTCAGCATCTGTTCGGCGCCACCGACCTCGCCCTTGGACAGGCCTTCCTCGGCCGGCTGGAAGATGAATTTCACCGTGCCTGGCAGCTGGTCCTTCATGCCGGCCAGCACCTCGGCCACGCCCATCAGCATGGCGACGTGGGTGTCGTGGCCACAGGCGTGCATCACACCCACCTCGTGGCCTTCGTACTGGGTTTTCACTTTCGAGGCGAAGGGCAGGTCCACCTGTTCGGTCACGGGCAGGGCGTCCATGTCGGCGCGCAGCGCCACCACCGGCCCCGGCTTGCCGCCCTTCAACACGGCGACCACGCCGGTTTTGGCGACGCCGGTGCGCACCTCCAGGCCTAAGCTCTTCAGGTGTTTGGCCACCAAGGCCGCGGTGCGGACCTCCTGGTTGCCCAGTTCGGGGTGTTCATGGATGTCACGGCGCCAAGCGATGATCTTGGGCTGCTCCACCGCCGCGCGGGTGTCCACCGTGGCCTGGGCCTGTTCGCGATCGCCCGCCTGGGCCGTGCTGGCGACCAGACCGATGCCCAGCGCCGCGATCCAGCCGATATGTGCCTTACCCATCTCACCGCCCCTTATTGTTTACGGCCATCGCCTTGTGCCGGCTTGGGTGCCGGCTTGGCCTTTCCTGCCCGCAGAGCGTACCTGCCCGCCGGGCGCGGGCCAGCCCATGGTGGTGCCATGCGCGCGCATATCAGCCATGCGCCGCCTGGGCGCCCCGTTCCGGCGTTGGCCCGCCCGGCCCACACTGGCCTCTCTCTTATTTTCCGGTGCCTCTATGGCTAAGGCGTCCTTCCTCCATCGTCGGCGTGATTGACAGGCCGCGACAGTCTAAAGTAGCGTTATTACAGGAATGGATAACCATAACGAGAAATTAACAAAATCGGCGACGCAGCCGGACCGCGATGGGGCAGGCCCGATCGGGAAGGCGTCACCCTTGTTTTTCAAGGAGATGACCCATGACAGTAATGTTCAAATCCGTACTCATCCCCGTGGGCGTGGCGCTCGCTCTGATCGGTTTCGCCATCGCGGCCGGTTCCGCGATGGCGGCCGGTTCCGCCGGGCCTTGCGGGCCGGCGCCCGTGCTATCCCTGAAGCGGCTGGATGCGCCGCCGGCGGTCATCAACGGGGATGCCTTCGTGGCGTCCGTCAATGGCTACGCGGCCAAGGCCAAGGCGCGTGGGGCCTGCCTGGCCAAGGTCGCCGCCGCCAGCGATGCCGCCGGCCGCAGCGTCGGCCCCGCCATCCTCCCGGCGCCCTCCGGCGACTGAAACCGGTCGCTGGCCAGCGACCGTTCCCAGTGTTCCTGTCCGTTTCCTTGCGAAAGCGGCCGGCCTCCGGCCGCTTTTTCAATAGCGCATGGCAGGCATGCGATGAATGCGAATGCAGGGCCCGGAAAGATAACTCTCTTTTCCCTCAACGACTTCGGCCGGAATTGCCAAGAAATGATAGCGCTACCAGTCTCCGGCCGCTGGTTGACACCCCAACTGCCGATGCCTAAGGTTTGCCGCAGCGCACAATGGAATACGGTGCGTTTGCGAAATCGCTTTCACCAGCTGATTTCGCCAATCAATCCGCGGGGGAGGGCGCGACCGTCAAGGGCACAACCTTTCGCCATCGGAGAGTCATCATGGCTTCTATTTCCCGCGTGTTCGCCGCCCTGGTCCTGGGTGGCCTGGTCACCGCCGCCGCCCCCGCCGCCATGGCCCAGTCCCTGGGTGTTGAGCGCGCCTGCGGCAAGGCCCCCGTCGCCCCGGTGAATCACCTGTCCGCCACCGCCTCGGCCGCGGATGTCAGCGCCGCCACGGCTGAAGTCCGCGCCTATGGCAAGGCCGCGCAGGCCCGCCTGGCCTGCCTGGACAACCTAAGCGCCCGCAGCGTCATCGCCTGGACGCCCGATGGCCGCGCCGCCATCGCCAGCAGCTACGACCGCACCATCCGCGACCTGAAGGTCGTGGCCCGTGATTTCTCCGCCCTGCCGGTGGAGCAGGTCGCTGACACCGCCCACTAAGCGGGTCCCACCGTCTTCTTGTGTTCAGTCTCTCCGGCGGCGGGGCGGGGGTGTCGGCTTGGCCGTTCCCGCCTCACGCCGACGGCGGGGCGCCTTGGTCGGTCCGTGCGCCTGAGGCCGGGTGCGCCTCGGTGACGGTCGGCGCGGTCACCTCCCCCTCGGGCTTCTTGTCCGCCATCCGGGCGGGCGGGCGCATCTCATCCGCCCGGGCGTGCAGGTCGGCCAGATCCTGGGCCAACTGCTCCACCGCGAAGGACAGGGTGTAGATCTGGCCCGTCACGCCGCGCGCCAGCTCGCGCAGCACCCCTTCGGCCCGCAGGGTCTGCACCATGTCCAGATAGGCCTGTGTCGCCGCCTGCACCGGTTCGATCGCGGGTGGCTGGCCCTGCGTGCGCAGCGCCAGCGCGGCGTGGCGCAAGAACCACACGCCCTGCCGGCGCACGCCGGCCTGGGTTTCATACAAGCGCCGGGCCGCGGCGTTGCCCGAGGCGGGCTGGTTGGCGGTGGCGCGGCTGACCATCACCAGGTCATGGCGGATACGGGTCAGGGTCCGCACCAGCGGCGCCGGATCGCGCTGGTCGCCCAACCAGGTGCGGCGTTCGCGCTGCGCCTCTTCCGCCGCGGTGTCCAAGGGGCGCAACGCCGCCCCCAGTTGGGCGTGGCGTTTGGGGATGCCCTGGCGCGCATCGGCTGTCAGTTCCGGATCCAGCAGCACGTCCAGCATGTCGGCGCAGAGATCCGTCACCCGGGCGGCGGCGTCCAGCACCGCGCCATGGGCCCGGGAGGGCAGGACGAACAGGGCGACGCCCAAGCCGATGATTGTGCCGATGATGATTTCCAGCACCCGGTCCAGCGCCAGGGTGAAGGAGGAATGGGCGCCACCGGCGGAGCTCAGCAGGACGATGGCGGCGGTGACCGGCGCCAGCTTGCAGACGGGATAGCGCGCCGCCACCCAGGCCAAGGGGCCGAGGGCCGCCGCCAGGGTCAGGCAGAGATGGGCCAGCGTGTCGTGCGGCCCGAAGGTGGCCACCAGGGCGCCCTAGGCCGCCCCCGACAGGGTGCCGGCGAAGCGGTCCACCGCCGCCTTCAGCGATCCGCCGATACTGGCCTGCATGACCATGATGGCGGTGATGACAGCCCAGAAGCCTTGCGGCAGGTTGAAAAGCCGCGCCATGGCCAGCGCCGCCGTCCCGGCCACGGTCACCCGGAAGGCGAGCCGCAGTTCCGGTGCGCGCAGGGCGGGCGGCAGCTTCATGATGGATCAGGCGCTCAAGGCTGGGGCCGGCGGGCCAAGGGGATATGCGGGGCGGCGGTCAAGGGCAGCAGGCCGCTCAGGCGCGGATCGTCCACCAGTTTGTCTTCCGTGCGCAAGGCGCGGAAGCCCGCGCGCTGGTACAGGCCGAGGGCTGAGGGATGGTCGAAGGTGCAGGTGTTGACCGTAAGCCGTCGCACCGCCGGCGTGGCCCAGGCCCGGCGCACGCCCCAATCCAGCAGCCAGGGGCCGATACCCCGGCCGATGGCCCAGGGCATCAGGCCGAAATAGGCCACCTCCATCGTGCCGCCGTCAGGACCGTCCCCGGCCAACTTCTCAGCGTCCAGCTCGATATAGCCGGCCGGCACGCCCTCGATGGCGACGACGTGCACCTCCACCGCCGGATCGGCCAGGATCTGGGCCAGGCGTTCCGGCGCCATGCGGCGCCGGTATTCCCACAGCCAGGGATCGCCCACCGTGTCGTAGAGGAAACGGTAGTAGGCCGGCGGACAGTTGCGGGCGTGCACCGGCCCGTCCACGCCCACCGGCCGGGGCTGGGCCGGTCCCGTCGGGGGCTCCGCCATTTCCAGGTAGGTCACGGTGACGGGCAGCTTACCCGCCGGCAGGTCCTCCGGCAGTGTCCAGGTGGCCAGCGTCATAGGCGGCGCGCTCATGCCGGGCCGGTGGCGACGGGCAGGTCGGCGCGGCCGCCCCATTCCGTCCATGACCCGTCGTAGAGGGCGACATCGGCCTGGCCGATCTCATAAAGCGCCAGGGCCAGGATGGCGGCGGTCAGGCCGCTGCCGCAACTGGTCACCAGCGGGCGGTTCACGTCCACGCCGGCGTCCTGGAACCGGGCGGCCAACTCATCCGCCGGGCGCAGGCGGCCGCCGGAGATCAGATCGGTGTAGGGCACGTTGCGGCTGCCGGGGATGTGGCCGCCGCGCAGGCCCGCCCGTGGTTCCGGCGCCGTCGCTTCGAACCGGCCTTGGGAACGGGCGTCGATCACCTGTTCCACCTTGCGCTCCACATTGGCCAGCACGGCGTCGGCGTTCCGCACCAGGGCCGGGTTCAGGTGGGCGGTGATGGGCACGCCGGCCGCCTTGGGGCTGGCGGCGCCCGCCTCCACCGGGCGGCCCTCGGCCAGCCATTTCGGCAGGCCGCCATCCAGGACGAAGACCCTGTCGTGGCCGAAGACGCGGAAGGTCCACCACACCCGCGCCGCGCTGAACAGGTCATAGACGTCATAGACGATGACCGTGCTATCGCGGCCGATGCCCAGGTCCGTCACCGCCTGGGCGAAGACCTCGGCCGTGGGCAGCATGTGGGGCAGGGGGATGGTCCTGTCGGCGATGCCGTCGATGTCGAAGAACACGGCACCGGGAATGTGCTGGGCCGCGAATTCCGGCTTGGCTTCGCGGGCGACGGCCGGCATGTGATAGCTGGCGTCCACCACCCGGATATCCGGGTCGGTCAGATGCTGGGCCAGCCAATCGGTGGAGACGAGCGCGCTCTGGGTCATGTCTGGTCCCTTACAGCCAGGCGGGAACGGGCAGGTTCCGTTCCCTGAGGAATTCCGGGTTGAACAGCTTGGACTGGTAGCGGGTGCCGAAGTCGCAGAGGATCGTCACCACGGTGTGGCCGGGGCCGAGGTCCCGGGCGATGCGGATGGCGGCGGCGACGTTGATGCCACTGGACCCGCCCAGCACCAACCCTTGCGTCTTCACCAGGTCGAAGATCAGGGGCAGGGCTTCCTCATCGGGAATCTGCACGGCGTCGTCGATGGGCGCGTCCGCCAGGTTGGCGGTGACGCGCCCCTGGCCGATGCCCTCGGTGATGGACGTGCCGGTGGAGACGAGGTCCCCCGTCTTCTTCCAGCTATAGAGCGCGCTGCCCATCGGGTCGGCCATGACGATGCGGACATTGGGATTGCGGTCCTTCAGTGCCAGGGCCACGCCGGCCAGCGTGCCGCCGGTGCCGACGGCGCAGGTGAAGGCGTCGACCTTGCCGTCCGTCTGCTCCCAGATCTCCACGCCGGTGGTGGCGCGATGGCCCTCGCGGTTGGCCAGATTGTCGAACTGGTTGGCCCAGACGGCGCCGTTGGGCTCCGTCGCCGCCAATTCCTCGGCGATGCGGCGGCTGACATGGACGTAATTGCCCGGGTCCTTGTAGGGTACCGCCGGCACCAGGCGCAGGTCGGCGCCGATCAGGCGCAGCATGTCCTTCTTTTCCTGGCTCTGCGTCTCGGGCATGACGATCACCGTCTTGAAACCCCAGGCGTTGCCCACCAGGGCCAGGCCGATGCCGGTGTTGCCGGCCGTCCCCTCCACGATGGTGCCGCCGGGCTTCAGCACGCCGCGGGCCACGGCGTCGCGCACGATGGCCAGGGCGGCGCGGTCCTTCACCGACCCGCCGGGGTTCAGGAATTCCGCCTTGGCAAGGATCTCACAGCCTGTCGCCTGCGACGCGGCCTCCAGCCGGATCAAGGGGGTGTGGCCGATCGTTCCGATGAAACCGTCGCGTATGTCCAAAGCCGTCTTCCATCTTACCAAGGGACGGGGCGGCGACAGGGGGCCGCCCGGAAGGGAAGATCAGAGACTAGTGAGCCTGCGTTCCACCTTCAAGCGCCGCCCCCGCATATTGGCGTTGAAAGGCGGGGAAACCACACGATCCATGGTGGTAAAAGGCGACGCCGCCGGCCGGTCCCGGCGCCCGCCGATGTCCTTGTCTTCCGCCAATGGTAGCGGTAACGTCGCCCCCAGATGCGAACCATAAAAATATCGGGAGGTTACATGCGTCGCTTATTGGGGTTCACCCTGCCCGTCGTCGGTATGCTGATGGCGGCGGGTCCCGCCCCGGCCCAGGACAAACCCGCCCAGGAAAAGCCCACTGCGGCGTCCGAGCCCGTGGCCCTGAATGGCAAACACTTCCTGTCGCAGCCGCTGGTGAGCGAGATCTACACGGCCGATCCTTCGGCCCACGTGTTCGGTGGCAAGATCTACGTCTACCCCAGCCACGACATCGACGCCGGCATCCCGGACGACGATTTGGGCAGCCAGTACGCCATGCGCGACTACCGCGTGCTGTCGATGGACAGGATCGGCGGTCCGGTGACCATCGGCGGCGTGGCGCTGTCGGTCGAACAGGTGCCCTGGGCGAAGGAGTTCATGTGGGCCCCGGACGCGGCCTTCAAGAACGGCACCTACTATCTGTACTTCCCTGCCAAGGACAAGGACGGCGTCTTTCACATCGGTGTCGCCACCGGCGCCACGCCCACCGGCCCCTTCAAGGCGGAGGCCAAGCCCATCCCCGGCAGCTTTTCCATCGACCCGGCGGTGTTCACCGACGCGGATGGGGCCAGCTACATGTATTACGGCGGCATCTGGGGCGGCCAGCTGCAGAAGTGGGCCAAGGGCCACTACGATGCCAGCGTCGGCGATACCGACCTGAAGCAGGACGCCTTGCCGGCGCTCACCGCCAAGGTCGCCAAGCTGTCGCCGGACATGAAGAGCTTCGCGGAAAAGCCGCGTGATGTCGTCATCCTGGGTGAGGACGGCAAGCCGCTGCTGGGTGGCGACCACGACCGGCGCTTCTTCGAGGCGTCGTGGATGTACAAGCGCGGAGGCACCTACTACTTCACCTATTCCACCGGCGACACCCACTTCCTGGCCTACGCCACCGGCGACAACCCCTATGGCCCCTTCAAATACCAGGGCCATTTCCTGCTGCCGGTCCAGGGCTGGACCACCCACCATTCCATCGTCGATTGGGGCGGCAAGACCTGGCTGTTCTACGCCGACAACCAGCTGAGCGGCAAAAACCACCTGCGCAACGTCAAGGTGACGGAACTGCACGTCAACGCCGACGGCTCGATCCAGATGGTCGATCCCTTCGTGCCGTGAGGGCGGTTCTGGCCCGCAAATGGGGGCGCGCTTCGGCCGGAGCACGTCCCCATTTGCGTGTGACGGCCGGGGGCGTGATATAAGGGGCGAAAGGTCCGCATCCGAAAGCCTGGTCCCATGGCCGTCCGCCGTTCCGATATTTGCTATACCTGCCGCCACTGGCTGGGCGGTGGCGTGCGGGAGCGGGGTCCCAAGGGACAGTGCCGGCGCTATCCGCCGGTGGTGACCGACCGGGCGCCCGCCGGCGTTTTCCCCACCACCCTGTCCACCGACTGGTGCGGGGAATGGCTGCGCAACGCCGGCCTGAAGCCGGAGACGGACCCGGGCCCCGACACGGATGAGGACGTGATGGTGGACGACCGCCCGCTGGCCGCCGTGCGCGCCGACGTGGCCGCGGCCCGGGCAGGGAATGGCCGGCCGGAACAGCCGTCCCGTCCGGTGCCCAGCGCGCCCCCGGGTGAGGGCAACCTCTACGACGAGCTGTAAGCTCAGCGGTCCAGGAACCCCAGCGCCGCCTTGTTGAACGCCTCCGGCCGCTCGACATGCGGCAGGTGGCCCACGCCGTCGAACACCACCACCTGGGCATCGGGCATGGTGGCCGCGATCGCCTGGGCGTTGTCGGCGTTGCGTCCCATGCCGGCGCCCAACGCCTTGGTGGTGTAGGGCTTGCCTGGCGCGTTGTGGTCGGACGATCCCATGATGAACAGGGTGGGTGTGGCGATCAGCGGGTATTCGTGGACCACCGGCTGGTCGTGGATCATCTGGTAGGACTTGATGAAGGATGTCACCCAGCGCGGATATTCGCCGCTGGCCCTCTGTCGTTCGCGCAAGGTGACGAAGGGCTCGATCTCCGCCACGGGGACGGAGATGGAATAGCTGTTCTTCAGGAAGTCGCGGTAGGCGTCGGCGGTCAGGCCGTATTCCCGGTCGTAGAGGAAGGCGTCGCTGACCGGCGGTACCGTCAGGCGGTAGTCCTCCAGCCCCACCGGCGCCTCCAGCACCAGGCGGCGGACCCGTTCCGGGTAGGTGCGGGTGAAGCGGGCGGCCAGCATGCCGCCCAGGGAATGGGCCACCAGGTCCACCTGTTTGACGCCCAGGCTGTCCAGCAGGCCGGCGGTGTTGGCGGCGAAAAAGTCGAAGCTGTAGGGCAGGTCGGGCTTGGATGACTTGCCGAAGCCGATCTGGTCGGTGGCGATGACGCGGTAGCCGTCGTCGGCGAAGGCCCGGATCACCTTCTCCCAATAGCTGGCGGGGAAGTTGCGGCCGTGCAGCAGCAGGGCCACGCGACCATTGGGTTTCCCCGCCGGCGCCACATCCATATAGGCTTGGCGCAGGGTCTGCCCTCCCGCTGTGAACTCGTAATAGCTGACCGGGAAGGGATAGGGCCATCCCTCCAGCGCGATGCCGATGGGCTCCACCGCCGCCGGGGCGATGGTGCCGGCGAACCCAGGGCTGGTGGCCAGGGTGGCCGCCAGGACGAAGGGGACAAGACGCCGCATGGGGATGGCCCTCTGTTCGGTCAGGCGATGAAGTCGACCACGCCGCCGTCGACGCGCAGCGCCGCGCCATTGGTGGCGGACGCCTGGGAGGAGCAGGCGTAGACCACCATGTTGGCCACCTCCTCCACCCGCGCGGCCCGCTGGATCAGCGAGGTGGGCCGGAAGGCCCGGACAAAGTCGGCGCCGACCTCCTCGATCGGCTTGCCGGTCTTGGCCACCTGGTCCTTCAGCATCGCCTCCACCCCTTCCGACAGGGTGGGCCCCGGCAGGACCGCGTTGACGGTGACCTTGCTGCCCCGGGTCAGCTTGGCCAGGCCACGCGACACCGCCAACTGGGCCGTCTTGCTGAAGCCGTAGTGGATCATTTCCTCCGGGATGTTCAGGCCGGATTCGGAAGAGATGAAGATGACGCGGCCCTGGTTGCGCTCCAGCATGCCCTTGAGATAGGTGCGCGACAGGCGCACGCCCGACAGGACGTTCACCTCGAACATGCGGGTCCAGTCCTCATCCGGCGTCTCGAAGAAGTCCTTGGGCTCGAAGATGCCGGCGTTGTTGACCAGGATATCGGCCTGGGGCACGGCTTCCAGCAGGGCGGCCGCACCCTCCACCGTGCTGACGTCGGCGGCCACGCCGCGCACGTCCGCCCCGGGCACCAGCTCGCCCAGCTTGGCCACGGCGGCGGTGACGGTGGCCTGGCTGCGGCCGTTCAGGATCACGGCGGCGCCGGCCTGGGCCAAGCCCTGGGCGATGGCGAAGCCGATGCCGGCGGTGGAGCCGGTGACGATGGCCGTCTGGCCGCTCAAATCGATGCGCATGATGGGTCTCCTTCGGGGTAAGGACGGTGCGGATCACACCAGGGCGCCGCCACCGTCCACATAAGTGATGCCGCCGGTCAGGGAGGGCTTGACCATACCGGCGGTGATTTTCGTTGCGTTGTCCGCACCGGTCCCCGCCAGGCCGATGACCAGCACGTCCTTGGCTGTCATCTCGAATAGTCGCCGCCGCCCTTTTGGCAATGCCGTCATGGCCTTTGATGTAGCATCCGGCCGGTCCGGCAAGAATGAGCGCTGTTGCCAATGCACTCTTTCCAGATCGTGAAGAGTGTTTCCGCGACGGTCCGGTTTTTCGCGGGCGCGAAAAGGATGAGGGTGGGGCCGACACCAAACAGATGGGCCGCCGACGGGATTTTCCCCTGCGGCCGCTTAGATTAAGCCGGAGTGCCTTTACATGCCCCTTCCCCTTTTCGCCCTGGCGGCCGCCGCGTTCGCCATCGGCACCACGGAATTCGTCATCATGGGCCTGCTGCCCAACGTGGCCACGGACCTGGGCGTTTCCATCCCGGTGGCCGGGCTGCTGATTTCCGGCTACGCCCTGGGCGTGGTGGTGGGCGCCCCCATCCTGACGCTGACCACGGGCCGGTTGCCGCGCAAGACCCTGCTGATTGGCCTCATGGGCCTGTTCATCATCGGCAACGTCCTGGCGGCGGTGTCGACCGGCTACGCCATGCTGATGGCCGCCCGCATCGTCGCCAGCTTCACCCACGGTTCCTTCTTCGGCATCGGTTCCGTCGTGGCGGCCAGCCTGGTGCCGGCGGAACGGCGGGCCAGCGCCATCGCCCTCATGTTCACCGGATTGACCCTGGCCAACATCCTGGGCGTGCCGCTGGGTACCCTGATCGGCCAGCATTTCGGCTGGCGCGCCACCTTCTGGGCCGTGGCCGGGTTGGGCCTGGTGGCGGCGGTGGCGGTGGCGGCACTGGTGCCGCCGGTGGCCGCCTCCGAACAGGGCGGCATGGGGTCCGAGGTCGCGGTGCTGAAGCGGCCGGCCGTGCTGGTGGCGCTGGCCACCACTGTGATGGGCTTCGGCGGCGTGTTCGTGGTCTTCACCTACATCACCCCCATCCTGGAACACGCCGCGGGATTGTCGCCCACCGCCGTCACCAGCGCCCTGCTGGTCTTCGGCCTGGGGCTGACCCTGGGCAACTGGCTGGGCGGGCGCCTGGCCGACCGGGCGCTGATGCCCGCCCTGGTGGGCGTGCTGGCCCTGCTGGGCCTGATCCTGGCCGGCTTCTCCGTCACCATGCACAATCCCGTGGCGGCCATCGCCACCCTCTTCGTCTGGGGAATCGCCGCCTTCGCCACCGTGCCGCCCTTGCAGATGCGGGTGCTGGAAAAGGCGAATGACACGCCCAATCTGGCGGCGTCCCTCAATATCGGCGCCTTCAATCTGGGCAATGCCGGCGGCGCCTTCCTGGGTGGCCTGGTGATCGACGGCGGACTCGGCTATGGGGCGGTGGCCTTCGCTGGCGCGGCCGTGGCCTTTGGCGGCCTGTTGCTGGCACTGCTGGGCTGGGCGCAGGACCGTCGCGCGGCCGGCCGGAAGATGGCGCAAGCGCTCTGCTGACCCCCCGCACCACGCGCCGTGGACGCTATCTCCATATATTCTCCACAAAACCCGTTTACCCATCTCGGAATTATCGGCCACTTTGCTATCTTGTTCGGGTGCCCGCCGCCCCCTGGGCAACCCCGAGTAGTGGCAAGACCGGCTGTAACCGTCAGGATGACGACCGAGATGTTGAAGCGACTGAGTGTGTTGGCCCCCCTGACCGCTGGGCTGGGTCTGCTGGCCCTGACCGGCTGCGAGAAGAAGCAGGAACAGGCGGCCCCACCGCCGCCGCAGGTGGGCTATGTCACCTTGCATGCCCAGAGCGTGCCCCTGCGGGCGGAGTTGGCGGGCCGCACCTCCTCATACCGGGTATCCGACGTGCGGCCGCAGGTGGCCGGCATCATCAAGCAGCGCCTGTTCGAGGAGGGGGCCACCGTCAAGGCGGGGCAACTTTTGTACCAGATCGACCCCGCCCCCTATGAGGCGGCGTACGAGCAGGCGCAGGGCACCCTCGCCAATGCCGAGGCCAACCTGATCAGCCTCAAGTCCAAGGCTGAGCGCTATGGTGAGCTGGTGAAGGTGGAGGGCGTCAGCCGCCAGGACTATGACGACGCCCGCGCCGCCTACCAGCAAGGATTGGCCACGGTCGTCGCCGACAAGGCGGCGCTGAAGTCGGCCAAGGTCAACCTGGATTACACCCGCATCACCGCGCCCATCAGCGGCCGTATCGGCCGGTCCAGCATCACGGAAGGCGCGCTGGTGACGGCGGACCAGACGACGGCGCTGGCCACCATCACCCAGCTGGATCCCATCTATGTCGACATCACCCAGTCCAGCATGGAGATGACGTCGCTGAAGCGCCGCCTGGTCTCTGGCGGCCTCAGCCAGGCCAGCGCCCGGGTCACGCTGAAGCTGGAGGACGGCACCGACTACGGCACCCCCGGCACGCTTAAATTCGCCGAGGTGTCGGTGGACCAGGATTCCGGCGCCGTCACCCTGCGCGCCATATTCCCCAACCCGCAGGAAATGCTGCTGCCCGGCATGTATGTGCGCACGATGGTGGAGCAGGGGGTGGTGCCCAACGCCATCCTGGCGCCGCAGCAGGGCGTCTCGCGCAATCCGAAGAGCGAAGCCGTCGCCCTGGTGCTGACGGCGGACAACAAGGTGGAGCAGCGGGCGCTGACCGTGGACCGCACGGTCGGCGACAAGTGGCTGGTGACCAGCGGCCTGAAGGACGGCGACCGCCTGATCGTGGAAGGCTCGCAGAAGGTCAAGGTCGGCCAGGCGGTGACGCCGGTGCAGACGGGGGCCGCCGCCGTTCCCGCCCAGGGCGACGCCGCCCCCTCCGGCAACGGGAAATAACGCGCCATGTTCGCACGCTATTTCATCGACCGGCCCATCTTCGCCTGGGTCATCGCCATCGTCATCATGCTGTTCGGCGTGCTGGCGATCTTCACCCTGCCGGTTTCGCAATATCCGGACATCGCCCCCCCCTCCGTTTCCATCAGCGCCACCTATCCCGGCGCCTCGGCCGAGGCGGTGGAGAGCAGCGTGGTGCAGGTGCTGGAACAGCAGCTGACCGGCATCGACCATCTGCTGTACTTCAGCTCCAGCAGCAGCTCCGACGGCGACGCCAGCATCAGCGTCACGTTCGAACAGGGCACCAACCCCGACGTGGCCCAGGTGCAGGTGCAGAACAAGGTGTCCCAGGCCACCAGCCGCCTGCCCACCCAGGTGCAGCAGCAGGGCATCACCGTCGCCAAGGCGCAGACCGATTTCCTGATGGTGGTCTCCGTCTATGACGAGACGGACAAGGCCACCAGCGCCGACGTGGCCGACTTCCTGGTCAGCAACCTACAAGACTCGCTGAGCCGTGTGAACGGCGTGGGCTCCACCCGCGTCTTCGGGTCGCAATATGCCATGCGCGTGTGGCTGGACCCGCACAAGCTGCACAGCTTTGGCCTGATGCCAACGGACATCGAGACCGCCATCGAGGCGCAGAACACCCAGGTGACGGCGGGTGAGATCGGCGCCCGGCCCTCCGCCGACACCCAGCAGCTGAACGCCACCGTCACCGCCATGTCCCGGCTGCAGACGCCGGACCAGTTCCGCAACATCATCGTCAAGACGCTGACCGATGGCGCCACCGTGCGCCTCGGCGACGTGGCGCGGGTGGAACTGGGCAACGAGGATTACAGCGTCAGCACCCGGCTGAACGGCCACCCGGCCTCGGGCATGGCCTTGCAGCTGGCATCGGGCGCCAACGCCATGAAGACCGCCGCCGCCGTGAAGGCCAAGGTGGAGGCCATGGCCAAGAACTTCCCGGCCGGCTACAAGATCGCCTACCCGCGCGACAGCACCGCCTTCGTGAAGCTGTCCATCCACGAGGTCATCAAGACGCTGATCGAGGCCATCATCCTGGTGGTCATCGTCATGTTCGTCTTCCTGCAAAGCTGGCGGGCGGTGCTGATCCCCGCCATCGCCGTGCCCGTGGTGCTGCTGGGCACCTTCGGCGTGCTGTCCATCGCCGGATATTCCATCAACACCCTGACGCTGTTCGCCATGGTGCTGGCCATCGGCCTGCTGGTCGACGACGCCATCGTCGTGGTGGAGAACGTCGAGCGCATCATGCGCGAGGAGAAGCTGTCCCCCTATGAGGCCACGGCCAAGTCGATGACCGAGATCACCGGCGCCCTGGTGGGCATCGCCATGGTGCTGTCGGCCGTGTTCCTGCCCATGGCCTTCTTCGGCGGGTCCGTCGGCGTCATCTATCGTCAGTTCTCCATCACCATCGTTTCGGCCATGGCCCTGTCGGTGGTGGTGGCCTTGGTGCTGTCGCCGGCGCTGTGCGCCACCTTGCTCAAGCCCAACGGCCACGGCCACACCAAGGGCTTGGCCGGTTGGTTCAACCGCAATTTCGATAGGGGGCAGGAGGGCTACGCCCGCCGCCTGGGCGGCATCGTCGGCCGCCCGGTGCTGTTCATGCTGTCCTATGGCGTCATCGTCGGCGCCATGGCCCTGCTGTTCGTCCGCCTGCCGACCAGCTTCCTTCCCGATGAGGACCAGGGCAGCGTCATGGTGCAGTACACCTTGCCGGTGGGCGCCACCTATGCCCGCACCGACCAGGTGTCCCGCGCCATTGAGAAGTATTTCATGGAGAATGAGAAGGACACGGTGCGCACGCTGTTCACCATCGCGGGGTTCAGTTTCGCCGGGTCGGGCCAGAACGCCGGCATGGCCTTCCTGGCTTTGAAGGACTGGAGCCTGCGGCCCGGGGTGGAAAATAGGGCGCAGGCCATCGCCGCCCGCGCGACCAAAAGCCTGTCCAGCGTCCGCGACGCGCAGATCTTCTCCCTCATCCCGCCGTCCATCCAGGGCCTGGGCCAGTCCAACGGCTTCGACATGTGGTTGCAGGATGGCGGTACGCTGGGCCATGCCGGCCTGATGGCCGCCCGCAACCAGCTGCTGGGCCTGGCGGCGCAGGACAAGACCCTGCAAGCCGTTCGTCCGAATGGCCTGGACGACACGCCGCAGTTGAAGATCGACATCGACCAGGCCAAGGCGACGGCCCTGGGCCTGTCCATCAGCGATGTCACCAGCACGCTGAGCGGGGCGTGGGGTTCCAACTACGTCAACGACTTCATCGACCGGGGTCGTGTGAAGCGCGTCTATGTCCAGGCCGATGCGCCCTATCGCTCCTCGCCGGAGGATCTGGCGGCATGGTACGTCAAGGGCTCAAGCGGAACGATGGCGCCCTTCACCGCCTTCGCCAAGGCGCGCTGGGAGATGGGGCCGCCGCAGTTGCAGCGCTTCAACGGTCTGGCCGCCCTGGAAATCCAGGGGGCCGCCGCCGGGGACACCAGCTCCGGCGATGCCATGAACACCATGGAGAAGCTGGTGGCCCAGTTGCCACCCGGCACCAGCCTGTCGTGGAGCGGCCTGTCCTACCAGGAGCGGCTGTCCAGTGGCCAGGCGCCCATGCTGTACGCCCTGTCCATCCTGGTGGTCTTCCTCTGCCTGGCGGCCCTGTATGAAAGCTGGTCCATTCCTGTGTCGGTGCTGCTGGTCATCCCGCTGGGCGTGCTGGGTGCTGTGACGGCGGCCACCCTGCGGGGCCTCAGCAACGACATCTATTTCCAGGTGGGGCTGCTGACCACCATCGGCCTGTCGGCCAAGAACGCCATCCTGATCGTGGAATTCGCCGAGGCGGCGGAAAAGCGGGGCGTGGCCACGGTGCAGGCCGCGATCGAGGGCGCCCGGTTGCGCTTGCGCCCCATCCTCATGACCTCGCTGGCCTTCGTCGCCGGCGTGGTGCCCCTGGCGCTGGCTACCGGTGCGGGTGCCGGCAGCCAGAACGACATCGGCACTGGCGTCGTGGGCGGTGTCATCTCCGCCACCGTGCTGGCCATCTTCTTCGTGCCGCTGTTCTACGTCCTGGTGCGCAAGCTGTTCGGCGGCAACCTGGCCGATAAGCACGCCCCCAAACCTGTTCCGCCTTCGGAGGGCGTGTGATGTCGCGGCCGATCATGTGTACCAGGGGCATGCGCAGCATCGCGTCCGTCTTGGCCTTGGGCCTGTTGGCCGGGTGCATTTCCCTTGATCCGGAATACCAGCGCCCGGCCGCTCCGGTTCCGGCCGCCTGGCCGCAGGGGGGCGCCTATGCCCCGCCGGCGGCGGGGGCGCCGGCGGCGGAGACGGGGTGGCAGGACTTTTTCGTCGACGCCGATTTGCGCGCCGTCGTCGGCCAGGCGCTGGACAACAACCGCGACCTGCGGGTGGCGGTGCAGAACGTGCTGGCGGCCCGGGCCAAATACAATGTCCAGGGGGCGGCCCAGCTGCCGACCGTGAACGCCTCGGGCAGCGGCGGCTACAGCCGCACCGGTGCCGGCGCCACCCGGCAGGAGACCAAGTCCCTATCCGCCGGCATCGGCGTCAGCGCGTTCGAGGCCGACCTGTTCGGCCGGGTGGCCAGCCTGACCCGGGCGGAACTGGAGACCTACCTGGCCGAGGAGGAGACGGCGCGGGCCACCCGCATCAGCCTGATTTCGGAGGTCGCCACCGCCTACATCACCTACGCCGCCGACCAGAGCCTCCTGCGCATCGCGCGGGAGACCATGGAAAGCGCCCAACACTCGGCGGAGGTGACGCGCAAGCGGCTCAGCAACGGCGTCGCCACCCGGCTGGACGCGGCGGAGGCGGATACCGTCTACCAGACGGCCCGTGCCGATGTCGCCAGCTACACCACCCAGGTGGCGCAGGACCTGAACGCGCTGGAAATCCTGACCGGCGGCCCGGTGGACCCGGCCCGCCTGCCGGACGGCATCGAGGGCCGCACCTTCACCCTGGCGGCGCTACCGGCGGGCATCAGCACCGACGTGCTGCTGAACCGGCCCGACGTGCTGTCGGCCGAACACAGCCTGAAGTCGGCCAACGCCAACATCGGCGCCGCCCGTGCCGCCTTCTTCCCCACCGTCAGCCTGACGACGGCGGCGGGCTTCGCCAGTTCCGCCTTCGGCAATCTGTTCACCGCCCAGTCGCAGTCGCTGAGCTTCACGCCGTCCGTTTCCGTGCCGATCTTCGACAACGGCGCCAACCAGGGGAACCTGGACTACGCCAAGGCGACGCGGGCGGCGGCGGTGGCGACCTACGAGAAGACCATCCAGACCGCGTTCAAGGAGGTGGCGAACGCGTTGGCCCGGCGCGGCACCATCGCCGAGCAGTTGGACGCCCAGCAGGCGACGGTGAGCAGCGCCCAGGTCAGCTATGACCTGTCGCAGGCCCGCTATAAGCAAGGCGCCGACAGCTACTTGAACGCCCTGGATGCCCAGCGCACGCTCTATTCCGCGCAGCAGACCCTGGTTTCGGTGCGGCTGACGGACGCCAGCAACCTCGTCACGCTCTATCAGGTGCTGGGCGGCGGCGTGAAGTAGGGAAGGGGGCATTCAATGAGTTCCCTGGCCATGAGTGCCCTGGTGCTGATCGCCGAGGATGAGCCGGAGATCGCCAGCATCCTGCAAGGCTATCTGGAGCGGGAGGGCCTGCGCACCGTCACCGCCATCAATGGCCAGGTGGCGCTGGACCTGCACCGCGCCCTGCCGCCCGACATCGTCATCCTGGACGTGAAGATGCCCAAGGTGGACGGGTATGAGGTGCTGGCGGAGCTGCGCCGGCGTGGCGACACCCCCGTCATCATGGTGACGGCGCTGAGCGAGGACCTGGACAAGCTGCAGGCCCTGCGCATCGGCGCCGACGACTATATCGTCAAGCCTTTCAACCCGCTGGAGGTGGTGGCGCGGGTCAAGGCCGTCCTGCGCCGCACGCGCTCGGCCGAGGGGCAGACCCTGCTGCGCCTGGGCGCCCTCGAACTTGACCTGACGGCCCACATGGCGGTGGTGACGACGGACAAGGGGCGCAGCCGCCTGGACCTGACGCTGACGGAGTTCCGCATCCTGGCGCACATGATGCGGTCCCCCACCCGCGCCTTCACGCGCGGTGAGCTGATCGACGCCTGCCTGCCCGAGGGCGACACGCTTGAACGCACCATCGACAGCCATGCCAGCAACATCCGGCGCAAGCTGCAGGCGGCCGGCGCTGGCGGCTTCATGGAAGGGGTGCGGGGCGTGGGCTACCGCCTTGACCCGGCCGTCTGACGCCTTGCAGGGATGGGCACCCATGGCACTACGCGATATCTGGGGCTTCAAGCGCATCACCGGCCTGAACCGCCAGCTGGTGCTGTCCATGGCCGCCGTCACCGGGCTGGCCCTGGTGCTGATGACGGTCGGCCTCACCCTCTTCTTCACCCTGATGTTCCGCCTGTGGCCCGAGGTGTTCCACCACCCGCCCGGCATCTGGCAGCATGTGCTGGACTGGTCGGTGACGGCCCTACTGGGCATGATGGGGGTTGGCCTGGCGGCACGGGCGGCGGTGCGTTTCGCCCGCCGGCTGATCGCCCCGCTGGACGCGGTGGCCGGGGCGGCCCAGCGCATCGCTGGTGGCGACCTGACGGCCCGCGCGCAGGTGGACGAGGACGGCTTTCGCGAGACCAAGCAACTGGTCCAGGACTTCAACGCCATGGCCGCGCAGCTGGAGCGCGGGGCCACAGAGATGCGCACCTGGAATGTGGCCATCGCGCATGAGTTGCGCACACCCTTGACCATCCTGCGCGGCCGCCTGCAGGGCTACGCCGACGGCGTGTTCACGCCCGATCAGGTGGCTTTCCGCGGTCTGGTGGGCCAGGTCGACCTGCTGACCCGCATTGTCGACGACCTTAAGTTGCTGACCCTGGCGCAAAGCGGCCGCCTGGAACTGCGGCGCGACCAGGTGGACGTGGCGGCGGAGGCCGCCGCCGTGGTGGCCCTGGTCGGCCCCACCTGCGCCGCCGCCGGCTTGGCCATCGACACCGACCTCGAACGGGTGGACGTTTCCGCCGACGGCGCCCGGGTGCGCCAGGCCCTGCTGGCCCTGCTGGAGAACGCCCGCCGCTACGCCGCCCCCGGCCGGGTGCGGGTGGAGACCCGGGGGGACGGTGGCCATGTCATCCTGCGCGTGGCCGACGAGGGGCCCGGCCTGCCGCCCGGCATGGAAGACCAAGCCTTCGATCCCTTCTGGCGGGCCGACGATTCTCGCGCCCGCATCAGCGGCGGCACCGGCCTGGGCCTGGCCGTCGTCCAGGCCATCGCCCGCGCCCACGGCGGCGACGTGCGGGCGGAAGCGGTGACGCCGCAGGGCGTGGCGTTCGAGATTCGGTTGCCGAGGGCAGTCAGGGGGGACTGAAACCGCTGAAGTAAGCGCGCCGGGGATGGCGTAAGGATTAAGCCTTATCGCATAGAGGCGATTGCAAATATGCGATCAGCTCCCTTATCCTCGTATCAACAAATGGGGGAAGGGGATATGGCAATGCCAGCTCTCGCTGAGATGTCGTCACATTCTACCGGCGTTTGGTTGCGCTCGTGTGCGCCAGCGTATCGCGGACCGGTATTGATCTTTCCCTTCCTCTAGCGGTCCCGCCATCGGCCCAGCCTTCCACGGCACGGGTGATACGGCGCCTGATCGGTGTTGCCGTCAAGCCGGCCGATTCCGCCTCCCTGCGTCTTAAACGTCGACCAAGGATCGTTTCCGATCATGCGTTGCAGCCTTCGTTCCGAAGCCTTCGTCCCCTTCGTTCGCCGCTGGGGTGCCCTGGCCGCGGTCTTCCTGGTGTCGCTGCCAGGGATGATTGGAGGTGGGGCCCACGCTCAGGTCGATTCGGCCAACATGCCGGCTGCGCACATCGGTGTGGGCGTGGCGGTGACGCCTGACCAGGGCTGGTCATATCACCAGAGCCAAGGGTTGCAGAGTCCCGCTGACATCAGCGACACGATGGTCAGCGACCTGGCCCAGGCGCTGCAGCAGAATCCGAACGTGATCTATGACTACGTTCGCAACAACATCACGCTGGTGCCCATCTACGGCCTGCAGAAGGGCGCCCGCGGCGCCATCATCGACGGCGCGGGCACGCCGTTCGACCAGGCGCAGCTGATGGTGCTGCTATTGCGGGCTTCCGGCTACACCGCCAAGTACCGCGTGGGGCGCGTCACCGTTTCCGGCGGTGACTTCGCCGCCTGGTTTGGTATCAGCAATGCTGATGCCGCCCGCAAGATTTTGGCGGACGGCGGTTTTCCGGCGACGGTCAACGGTTCCGGCACCATCAGCAGCGTGGATATGCTCCATGTCTGGGTGCAGGCGAACATCAACGGCGCCTGGCTGGAGTTCGACCCCAGCTTCAAGACGCATACCCAGGTCGGCGGCGTCGATCTGGCCGGCGTGTCCGGCTTCAACCGAAACGATTTCCTGTCGTCCGCGCGGTCCGGCGTGGTGGAGACGACCACGACCATCCGCGGCCTGAGCGTCAGCAACGTCGAGAACCGCCTGCAGACCGCCGCCACCAACCTGGCCAACTGGATCGACGCCAACAAGCCGGGCGCCACGATGGATGAGATCGTGGGCGGCCGCGTCATCAACCCCTCGGTCGTGCCCGTGCCCTCGACACTGCCCTACACCGCAAGCGTGTTGGGCACCTTTGACAACCAGCTGCCCAACACCTTCCGCACCAAGCTGGGGCTGAAGGTCAGCTATTATCTGACTCCCGGTGTCTACTTCTACCGCCTCTACTACGCCGATGAGATCTACGGCCGGGAGTTCATGATCGAGCACACCGGTGGCGGTGCCGTTTGCGATCCGGATTCGTGTTCAGCCTACGGCAAGGTCGAGTTGAACGTCACGGTGCGGGGCTTCAGCCGGGACGTATGGTCCAATCCCGGTGAGCCCCACGTCGCCGATGGCTGGTACCGGGTGGAACTGGCTGTCGACCACCCCTATCCCGCCAACAACGGCGGCTACATGGACTATAACTATGTCCGCAGGCCGGTGGATCTGAACACCCCCGCCATGGTGGTGGCCGGTTGGGGCCTGACCTCGGAAAACTTGAGGCTGCGCCTGGAGCGCGAGCGACTGACCAACCAGTCGGTGTTCCAGAACCGGGGTAGCGACGACCTGTCGATGAACCAGGGGGAGCGCAGCAAGGACGGCATCGGCGCCGCCTTCCTCGCCAACCACAGTCGCATGTCGGAGATCCTGGCGCGGGTGTCCGGGGGCGTGGTGCAGCAGCATGCCATCATCGGACTGGTGACCTCTGCCACGATGCATGGTGCCGGCAAGTCGGTTTGGGACGACAGTCAACCGAATCATCAACACATAACCCTGGACGTTGCCGCTTCGATTACCGACCAGGGGTTCGTACTGGATGTGGAACCCAGTTACAGTGCCAACAGCTTGAGCAACGATGCCAATGCGCGCCAGGGCCTGTTGCACGCGGTCGCGAACGCATCCAGCACCATGGAAGCGGTTTCTCTGGAAGAGACCTTGGGGACGCCGGAAATCCCCTCCGCCACCAACCGGATCGGCTGGGCGGAAGCGCAGACGAACCCGTCCAGCCAGAACTTCCTCAAGCTGGATCTGGCCACGTATAACAACATGAATCCCAAGCCGGTCATTGGCGAGGGGCTTTATTATCTTCAGGCTGGCTACACGCTGTTGATCAGCGAGAACGGCGGCCTGGGGCCGGGCCGCAGCGGCGACAGTTCGCCGGTTGCGCCTTGGACCTGCTGTTATCTTTCAACGGTTGGCATGGTGGCTGTCGCCGTCAAGGACGGCAATATCGCCTATGTCACCTCGTCTCCTGGTGGCGTCGTCAAGGGCGGCGAGGGCGGCAGCGTCGGGGCTGACAATACGCCGACGCTAAGCCGGGCGGATGCTTCTGCCGACTTCGTGAAGGAACAGGCGAAAAGCTATCCTTTCAAGACTGAGGTAAACCTGCGCACGGGTGATCTCAGCTACACCCCGCCAGCCGACCTTGGCGTTGGCGCCGGCAAGTTCCCCTACAGCTTTACTTTCCAGCGAACCTACAAGGCGGGAGGGTGGCACCATAACATCGGCGGCGCTGCCACAATCAGCACCAGCGCATTGGATGCCATGGGCCGCCAGGCCCCGCGCGACGCCGCAGCAACCCTTACGTATGCCCTGGCCGCCCTGGGTTCCTTCCAGGACAGCTACGCTGCCGACCGCATCATGACCGCATCCATGGCCGCCACGTGGTGGCAGAAGACCATGTCCAACAACAGCGTCACGTTGGAGGATGGTACTGGTGCGGACAGCGCGACCTATATCCGCCGGCCAGACGGCAGCTTTGGGTATCGGGCGGGCGGCACCAGCCAACTGTCCCAATCGGGTGCGATCAAGACCTCGATGGAGGACTATGTTCACCCAACTTACTGCTTCCGGGAATTATCATTCACCGAAACCCTGGGTGACGGACAAAGACGCACCTATGCTGTTCCTGATGGCACGACCAAGACTTGTGGGGATCATGAATCCGGCACCAATACGTGGGATCTGAGCCTGGTCAGCTGGACATGGCCCAGCGGTGTCACCCTGTCATACACCTATACATCGTCCAGCATTTACGCCGGCCCCTTGGTCACAGGCATCAGCAACAATCTGGGTCGCTCGCTGACACTCAGCTACGATCCGGAGCCCAATAGCGCCACGCCTACCCTGCTGAAGTCGGTGAAGGACAATTCCACCAATCGGCAAGTCACATTCTCCTGGGAATCCGGCGTGCAGGGATACCGGCTGAACAAGGTGACCAGCCCGCTGAACTACGTTAGCCAGTACGGGTACGCCGACAGCGACGTTCAATTCAATTATGGTGTGAATGTCCCTGACGCCACATATCGCTATAACTTTGGTGACTATGTATTGAACCGCTTCCGCGACCAGCGGGATCAACTGGTCGCCATTTACACACCGGAAGATGTCGCCAACGGTGCGACCTATAGCTTGGGGGTGCTGTACGACACCGATGGCCGTGTGCGCCAGGTAGTCACCAAGACAGGGTATACCAACACCTACTATCCGGGGCTTTTCCGGGGCTCAGTCCGCGATCCGAACTGTGCGGCACAGTGGAGCAATTGCGGTGTCACGGCCACGTGGTTCGACAGCGGGGGGCGGGCTGTCCGTCAGGTCGATGCGCTGGGGCGGGAACATGGCACCACCTATGATGGTGTCGGTCACGCCGTCCGGCAGATCGACCCCATGGGCGGCGTGGTCACGCATGTCTACGACAGCCGGGGACGGGAGACGGAGACCCACGCCGTGCCTCGGCCCGGCTCCGGCCTGGGTGAGAAGGCTGTCTACACCAGTTACGACGGGACATGGAACAAGCCCAGTCAGGTGAAGGACGCCCGCGGCCAAGTTACGGACTATGGCTACGACAGCACCACCGGTGACTTGAAGACGGTGGACCAGCCCTCCGTGTGGAACACGGCGAGTGGCGGCAACATCCGCCCCCGGACCACCTACACCTATGACATGGGCCGGATATCCAGCATCACCGATGCCAGCGGAATGGAGACGCATTTCACCTATAACGCGAATAAGGAAACGCTGAACAAGGTGGTCGTGGACAATAATGGCAAGAAGCTGACCACCAGCTTCGACTGGACCGACGCCGGCGACCTGAAAAGCGTGACGGATCCCAATAATAACCAGACCACGGCCAGCTACAACAACGCGCGGTGGCGGACGGAGTTGCAGGCGCCCGAGGGATGGGATGCCAAGTGGACTTACAATCGCAATGGCTGGATCACGAAGCTGGAACAAGCCAACGGCACGGCGGCATGGACCACGACGCAGTTCACCTACACACCGGAGGGCCGCCTGTCCAAGGTGACGGATCCGGCGAACAACGACACCAAGACGGACTACGATCCGTCGGGCCGGCCTATATGGCTGACGGACGCGCTGGGCCGGCTAAGCACGACGGATTACGACGCGGCGGGCCAGAAGACTGCGGAGCATCGCGCCGTCGGGACACCTTTGGAGCAGACGAGTGCCGCCTACACCTATTTCGCTGATGGCCAGGTGCAGACGATCACCGACCCCCGCGGAAATGTCCTGACTTACGCCTATGATGGCTTCGGGCGGGTGGCGTCATTGCGCTATCCGGACGGGGCGTCGGATGGCTACGGCTATGACGTGAATGACAACGTGACGGCGCAGTCCTTCCGGGACGGCACCAGCGCCACGCTGGACTATGACGCCCTGAACCGGCAGACGGGGGTGACGCGGGCGGGCTTGGCCAAGGTGGCTTTGGAATATGACTTGGCGGGACGCCTGCTTCGCAAGAAGGCCCCAGATGGGACGCCGCAGAACGGCTGGTTAGGATGGGAACAGGGGTATGATACGGCGGGCCGTCTGACGGACGTGACAGTCCATGTTCCCCGCCCCGCATCGAGTTCCGGGCCGGTGCCGGGTGCCAGCCTCGCGCTGCGGTTCGGCTATGACAACGTGGGCAACCGTACCTCGGCCACGTGGCCCGATGGGGCGACGGTGAACTGGGCCTATGATGGGCTGGGCCGGGTGAAGGACGTCACGGAAGGCAACTTCACCTGGATACACCGCGGTTATGACCCGTTGGGCCGGCCGACTGGGGCAGGGCGGGGAACCACGGGGGCGTCGGCGGTCAGCACCAGCGCCTACACCTATGACGCGGCCAGCCGGCTGCTGACACTGGGCAACGGCTGGTCTGGCGGGGCGGTGAACTACAGCTACCACTACGACGTGCTGGGGCAGATGACGTCCATGGATCTGGACAACGACGCCTTCGTGCCGACGGTGGGGGCGACGCAAAGCTATGGCGCGGCCAATGCCATAAACGGCTACACGTCGGTGGGCGGCAATGCCTACGCCTATGACGGCCGGGGGAACCTGACGTCGGTGGGCTCGGCGGCGTCGATGATCTACGACAGCCGCAACATGCTGACCAAATACACGCAGGGCGCCACGGTGCAGACCATGGGCTACTACCCTGAGGGCGACCGGGCGTGGAAGCAGGTGAACGGTGTCACCACCCTGACGCTGGAAGCCGGCGGGGTGGAGTGGGGCGACTACGACATCAACGGCGCCTTGATGCGCCGCTACATCCACGCCAGCGGTGCCGGCGGCCCTGGGGGCGGTGACGTGGTGGGCTGGGAGGACAGTGGCGGTAACCGTTCGCTGGCCATCCACGACCGGCAGGGCAGTGTCGTCGCCGTGCTGAACGGTTCGGGCCAGGCCACCAGTACCTACTCTTACAACGCCTATGGCCAGAGTGCGCAGGACGGGAGCACCGGCTCCCCCTATCGCTACGCCGGCATGCGGTATGACGAGATCGGGCTGTACGTCACGCCCAACCGCACCTACGTCCCCGGGATTGGACGCTGGTTGCAGATGGACCCGTCGGGGATCGCCGATGGGCTCAACCGGTATGCTTATGTGGGGAATGATCCACTGAGCCGGTTCGATCCATCGGGGCTGCAAGCTGTGGTGATGACCCCTGAAGGCCCCATGCCGCTTCCAATTGCGCCTCAGAGCGTGCCTGGTGCGGTAGATATGCGGCAGACTGCTTTGGCTATTGATCGGGCACTGTCAAAAGTCACTAAATGGTTTATGGCTAATGGCTTGTCCTCAAGGCTTGGCCACATCTCTCTCAATGAGCAGCATAGTGAAGGAGAAGAAAGCGATAGTCGGCCGGCTAATTTGGCACCTCCAGGGGCTGATAGGGATACGGCTTTGGAAGCGGCGAAGGGTGCGGCGGGAATCACTAATGACTTGTCGCCAGATGTAGTGCCTAACAAGAAAGATCCAAGTAACCCGAACTCTAAAGCAGAGCCGCATAGCGAAAATCTGATTTATCTAGACGATGACGGCAATGAAGTTGTAATTAGGCATGATTACGGGGGGCATCGTTATCCAGATGACCCGAGCCAAAATAGAGGGCCTCATTTTAACTATGGTGAGGATGGTCATTATGACTATGATGGGCCAGGGCAGCCATATGGGCCGTGGCGTGGGCCGAAGATAGAGAGTTGGGATAATGAAGGTAGTTAGGGAATTTCGGCAAAATATTGCCGCCGGGGATGCAGGTTTCCAGCGAATTTTAGAGACTGGAGTGTTCCCAGAATTCTCTTGGAGGCGTTTGTCGCTGTTCTCGGTTAAAATTGAGGGAGGAGATTTAAATAAAATAGTAGATGTTTTTAGTAAAGAGGTGGTTGCTGCGGCGCAGCCGTGGCTTGAGCGAGGGTACGTGCTAGGATGTTTCTATATTGGAGCTGAATTTGATGGGCATAAGAGGAAAGCTCCAGAGGGGTATTCTTTGTTAAGGGAGCCAAATACAGATGGAGTGATGGTTGGAAAGGGTGTGGAGATTGTCTACCGATATGGGGGGAAAAGGAAAAATATAGCATTCTTTGAGGTTGATGGAAATGATATGATGAAGATTTATAGATTCTCACAGAAAAGATTCCGAATAGCTCCATTTTTGTTTCAAAAAACGCGCGATCTCGGAAAAAATGAAATAGATATTGCGAGAAATTTATGCATCTATGACGATAGTGAGACAGGTTTCCTGAACTGGAGGGCATTTGCGCTTGGTTTGTGCGGGTTAGGGTTTGTTTTCATCAAGATGGATGGGAAGTTCGACGAAAAATTCAGATCTTTTGATTTTATATTTGCAGAGAGCCTTTAAAAAATTATTAGGATTTGTCGTCATCAACGCCGACCTCTGGCTGCACAAGAGCGACTATCCCCTGATTGTACAGAGATGGTTATCCCCTGACAGTCGCCCCCTCATGTGAGGTTATCAGGCGGCGGGTTTGAGGTTGGTTTCGGGTGCCTCCTTCTGTGGT
>NZ_JACIIZ010000032.1 GCF_014205765.1 Nitrospirillum iridis
CCATCGGAAACATTTGTGACCTCTACGACCCCGACGAATGCTGGAACTACCTCAAGGCCGCAGGATATGCGTCCAATTAAAGGCTCGATGCTCTAGGGTGTTGCGTTCCGCCTCGCTGCGATCGACGAAGACGCCACGGGAGATTTCCGATTCCATCTCGGCGGCCCAACGCTTCGCGTCGGTCCTGGTCTCGAAGGTTTTGGATTGGGTGGGGAAGCCGTTACGCCGGATCTTCACCTGGCAGCCAATGACCTGGCCTTCCCGGTTCTTCCGCGGAGCGATGGTAGCCATGGGAATGCCGTCTCCGCTGGATGTCCCGCGGATCCATTTGTCCCCAGATTGTCCCGCAAAATCCAGCCGAAACGCTGGAAGCGTGGCGTCCCCTACGGGAGCGCAACAGTTAAGTGAATTCAATAAGTTACAGGTTAGTGGGACACTTGAAAACTCCGCCAGGTTTCACGGTTTTTCGCTGTGAGGGTCCCACCGCGCAGGTTCAAATCGGGGGCAAGCAACCATCTTAACTTGCTACTCCGCGCGGCGGCTTAAACATGCAGCGGATCGTGCCCCTATGGGTGGTGTAGCTCGCACCTTGGCGTCATGCTCTCCGGAGATAAGGCGGAGCATAAGGATATGCTAAGCCAGAACAGAATAGGACTATATCGTTTGTTTAAAGGCCAGTCGCCATCGACATGCCCACAGGTCTCCCTCAGGCTCGCCCCCTCCGGGGGCGCCGTCGCCCGGCCCGCTCCGTCCAGCCCAGATCCTTGCTGATGTCCTCGGCCGTCGCGCGCACCCGCTCGGCCAGGGCTTCCATGCGATCGTCACCCATGTAATGGGCGGCGCTGGAGACACTGAGGGCGGCCACGATCTCGCCACTGGCCCCCCTGATGGGCGCCGCGACACAACGAACCTGGTCCTCATTCTCCTCCAGGTCGAAGGCATAGCCCTTGGCGCTGTAGACCCGCATGCGTTCCAGCCAAACGGCCATGCCGCTGGTGTAGCCGCGCACTTCGTAGAACCCGCGCCAGGCCACCTCGTCATGGTCCAACACCAGGGCCTTGCCCAGGCCCGTGGACACGATGGGATGCCGCTCCCCCACCCGAGAACCGATTATCACGCGGCGCCGGCCAGCCACCTTGTCCAGATACAGCGCCTGAGTGCCGTCCAGGATTCCCAGATGCACCGTATCCTCGGTTTCCGCGGCGAGGCGCTCGATATGGGGGCGAGCCACGCTGGGCAGGTGCATCTGCTGATGGGCGGCCCACCCCAGCTCAAGCAGTTTGGGCCCCAGGGCGTATCCCTCCCGCGCAACGAAAGTAAGGTAGCCTCGCTCCACCAGAGCGGACGCCAAACGATGGGCTGTGGACTTGGTTAGGCCAAGGCGCTCCGACAATGCGGGAAAGGTGGTGATGCCATCCGCCACGGCGTCGATAACGTCCAGGCCCCGTAACAACGTCTGACTACCCGAGGGTTGGGCCGCGCCCTTGCCCTCTTCTTCCGTCTCCACCTGATCCGCCTTTTTCAAAGCCGACACTCCTGCCCTTGCTAACGATGCCGCGCATTCGCGGCCGCCGGCATCACCACGCCGTGCGGCCTTGAAGGAAGATGGCGACAAAGCTGCGGATGGTCGCCTCAACCTCATCGCCCGAAATCGGACCGCACCAGCGGATGCGCATCCACCAACCAGTGAACAAGCCCATGAAAGCGACGGCGGCATTGCGCGCGTCGCGAATGGGCGTACCGTCCTGAATGGACGCTGCCGTCAAAATAGACATGACTTGAGCCAGGCTGACCTCGAACGTCGTGTCGAAGAACAGCTTGGCCACTTCGGGAAAATTCCGCCCCTCGGTATGCAGCAGCCCCTCAAAGGCCATGACCTCGGGATCGGACATGCTGCGCACGATGGTCCGCGCGAAATGCTCAAGCCGCTGGGTCAGCCCACTTCCAGATGCGGGCTCGGGCGTGAAACGGGTAGACCACACCTCCACCCGGGAAGAGCAAACGGCCTTGAACAGATCGGCCTTTGAAGGATAACGGGCATAAAGGGTTCCCTTGGAAACGCGGGCCGCTTCCGCCACCGCCTCCATGGAGGTGCCGCTGTAGCCCGCGGTCAGGAAGGCGCTGGTCGCGGTCTCCAGGATCGCGGCGTCGATCGCGCGGACCTGGGCCTGCGTCGGCCGGCCAGCCCCCGTCCGCTTGGGGCGGGCGGGCGTCATATCGGAAGTATCCAGGGTTTCAGACATCGCAGCCCATCTCGATCGCTGTTGCAGGGGGACTTCCAACCGGTGCCCGACGAACGATGGGCGCTTGGCTGGAATTCGTACGTTGCCGATCGATTATACCGTGATACCTGTCCTGTGACGCAACTCCATAGACGGCATCAGCGAGGCCCGAGATGCCGGTTCCAGAAATCCATCACGCGTTTCATCGCCGCCACGTTTTCCGGCGCCCCCGGCGCCATGGGCTGGAAGACGTGGATCATGCCTTCGTAGAGGTCCAAGGTGGTGTCCACGCCCCCGGCCACCATGGCCTGGTAGTGGCGCACCATGTTGCTGAGGAAGATTTCGCGGGTACCGCCCTGGATCAGCGTCGGGGGAAAGCGCCGGGTGTAGTCCCCGTAGACAGGGGAGACATAGGGGTTCTTCTGATCGGCGGGATCGGCGTAGGCCGCCGCACTCAAAGCCAGGCGGTCCATGCTCAACGCCGGATCGAAGCTGGCCAGGGTACGGTAGGTATCACCCGTAGCGGTAACGTCCGACCACGGCGACCAGAGCAAGACGGCCCCCGGCAGGGGGGTGCCCGCGTCGCGCAGCTTCAGAACGGTTCCCGCCACGATGGAGCCTCCAGCGGAGTCCCCGAAAATGCCGATCCCCTGTGGCGACCGGCCCTGGGACAGCAGGGCGCGATAGACCGCCGCCACCTGGTCGGTGGTCCCTTGCCAGCGCTGCTGCGGCGCCAGGGTATAGTCGACGGAAATGACCCGCATCCGGCTGCGGTTGGCCATGAGGCCCGAGGAGAACAGGGTCGAGCGGGCCGAAAGGCTGGTGAAGCCGCCGCCATGGACATAGATCAGCAGACGCCCGTCGTCCACCCAGTCCTTGGGCGTGATGGTCAGGGTGGGCACACCGCCTATTAGGCTGGCCTCCACCGTCACCCCATAGGCCGCGATGACGCCGGACGCCATCTTTTGCATCTGCTCGTCAACCGCATCTTGCTGCTGCTTCCATGCCGCGAGGTCATTAAGGGCGGGCTGCGGCGCCTCCGCCGCCTTGAACCCCGTCACGATCGGCCACATCCGCTGCCAGGCGGGCGACAGCGTATCGGGCGGAACGCGGGCCGGGTCCAACGGTGCGGTCTGGCCGAAGGCGGCCCCGCCCGCAACAGCGACCATCAGAGCAATCACCAGCCCCGATAAGCGCCTCATCACCGTTCCTCCCGCCGAGGCGCCGGCACGCTCAAGTGCGTCTCCACGGAGTTCAAGGGATAAGTGCGGCCTTGCCAGACGAACTCACCGGGCAGGTCTTTCGGCCGCCGGATGTCGGCCATCATCTTGGAGCCGACCACGCGATAGCGGACGGTCACCGCGCCATGCGGCGTCGCGGCCGTCGCATCCAGTTGGGTCAGGGCCCCCAAGGCGGGCTGAATCCGGACGGCGGCATATCCCGGGGCGCCGGGCTGAATGCCAGCGACGATATCCAACAGGTCCGCGGTGGGATGGGCGCTCCAGGCATGGGTGTCGGAGCGCGTGTTGCCGCGCTCCTCCGGCCACGTGGTGTAGTGAAGTGCCAGCAGGTCACGCCACGTCTGCAGCAGCGCGTGGTAGTCATTCGCCAGGCCGGCATGAACGAAGGCCCGCGCCAGATACCAGGCGAAGTAGTAGCTGCTGACATACATCCCGTCTGGGGCGTCGATGCCGCCCCCGGCCTTGGTGATGCGCCGCAGGATGGCCGGCGCCTCCTCCGGCGTGGCGACGTCATAGAGGACTGCCAGGGTATTGGTGTGCTGGCTGAAAACATCGCCGTCGGGATTGTCGGCGTAGAGGCCCCGTCCCGCCTGCCAACAACGCGCCCGGAGAGCCGCCCGCACGGCGTCGGCACGGGCCGTGTCCGCCGCCGCCTGGGCCGGATCCCCCAGCGCCTTTTCCAACGCCGCCCCTTGGCGCAGCGCCCCCAGCCAGCTGACGGACATCAGGCAGCTTTCACCATCCTTGCCATAGGAGGGGAACTTGGTGCGGTCGGTCGCCGACTGCCCCGCCCAGTCGATGAAGTTCCACTGCGGATTCTTGGTCAACAACCCGGATGGCGCCTGATAGCGCTCGAACCAATGCAGCACCTTGCGCATGCGGTCCAGGTGCCGCACCACCGGACCGGTGTCCGGCTGCTGCATCCACCAGTCATGCAACATCCCCACCCACAACAAGGAGAAGGGGGCGATGGCATTGCTGTTGCGGACCGGGTAGGCCCCTTCAACCAGCCCGTCGTCGACATCCGACTGGGCAAAGGCGTCGATCGCCTGTTCCGCCAGGCGGGGATCCCCGCCGACAGCGTAGCTGATCAGCGCCTGAAGCCGGGTGTCGCCGACATACTGGTTCTGCTCCCAGAACGCCGTGTCCATATAGGTTTCATGCGCATCCACCCGCGCCGTGCGCCAGCCGACCTGCCAGATATGGTCAAGCACCGGGTCGCTGCTCTTGAAACTTCCGATCTGCTGGAACGGGTAGCCGGTCTCGAAGACCCGCAGGCCGTCCAGGGTCAGGGGTTCACCCTGCGTCACCACGTCGATATCGAGATAACGCCACGTCCGCCACCACAGCGGCTGGAAAGCCCGCCGCCCGCCGTCGGCGGTGAACGTATCCCAAATGCCGAAGGCCTTCCGGTCGTCCACCAGATCGCGATCCGCCTTCTTGAACTGATCGCCGTAAAGGGCCTCGGCATAGGTCAGTTTGATGACCGCGTCCTTGCCGCCGCTGACCGCCAATTCCGGATAGGCCGAGATCATCGCGTCCCGGCGGAGCAACAGCTTGACGTGGGTATTGGCCGGCACGGTGACGGCATGACCGGGGAATGCTTTCCCCCCGTCGAGATCGCTGCGCACCACCGTTCCGGCTGCTACCGGCGCATACTCCTGCTGCGGCAGGCGATCGATCGTCAACGTACGGGCCGCGGCCTCTGGTGCCGGCACGGCCTCCCGCCAATCGCCCTTGGGTTCCGCCACCGCCATCCAATCCCAATTGGCCTTGGCTGCGTCGATCACCTCGGGCGAGCCTGCGACATAGAACCAGCGACGCACCTGGCGATAGCCGTTGACAGCCGACCGCCCACCGTCCACCGCAACCCGCCAGCCGGCCTGATCGGTACCGACAGCGGCCGCGGGGCCATCACCCCGCAGGCGGAAGCCGGTATCGACACTCTGCTGGAAAATGGGGGCCGTCTGGGAAAACAACTCGCCGCCGGCCGCCGCCCGCTTCTGCGCATCCGTGGCATTGGGCGGCAGCACCGGCGGCGGCTTCACGAAGTTCCAAACCTCCGCCGCGATCACGTTCCGGCCCGGCCGCAGGTATGGCGCGAGATCCAGCGCCTCCATCCGCCAATGAGCGATGTCGCCGGTGGAGGGACCCATCGCCACCCGCACACCGTTGACATAGAGGTTGAACCGGTTGTCAGCCGTCACTGTAACCGGAAAAGCCGACGGCACCGCGGCCAAGTCGAACGTCCGCCGGAAATCGAGAACGATGGGACGTTCCCTGGTGGCGGCATCGGGATGAGTGATCCATCCCTCCGCCGACACAGCGGTGCCCTGAGCGACAACCGGGCCCGTCGCCGCAGCCAAAGACAAAGCCAGGACGCTACCCAGGGTGATGGACAGAAACCTCATTGCATAACCTCCACCTCGACAGGGCCGACCAAGCCAGCGGGAACAGGCTTCAGCAGTTTGAAGCCAGGCGCCTTGGCATCGACCATTGCGTTCTGCGGTGTGTTCAGGACGGTGATTTCCAGGGTATTGCGACCGGGTCGCAGCGCCGCCGTCACATCCACCTTGAAAGGCCGGGTCACCAGCGGCTGGAAGCGATGTCCATTGATGGTTACGACCGCCATGTCGTGGACTTCGCCTAGGGCCAGAAGGACGTGCCGTCCCCTGCCCAGCCAGGATCGCTCGACCTCGACTGTGCGTTGGTAGGCCCCCTCGCCCGCGAAGTCGCCCAGCCCAGTGGTTTGCGACCAGTCGCCCAGGGTGGTGACCGTCAGCGGCCGGCTGACCGACCCCCCCTTGGGACCATGGCCATTCACCAGTAAGGTCCAGCCATCCTGGGGCAATACCTTATGGGTCACGAGAACCGGGGCCGGGGCGGGCAGCGGTGGCAAGCGGGTATCCTGCACCAGCAGCGCGCTGGCACCAGCCGGCAACGTCAGGGGAACCGCTGTGCCATCGCCCGGGGACTGGACGCCGCTGGCCGCTGTGATGGTGCCATCCAAAGCGTTCCAGCGGGTAACGGCGCCGCGACCCGGCAACACCAAACTGGCGTCGCGGGACTGCCCACCAGCGTTATGCAGGAAGGTCACCAGCTGATCGCCCACACGACGCTGCACGTAGACCACGTCCGTGGGATCGCCCGTGAAGCGCAAGTTGGCCGGCACCTGGATCAGGCGCAAGGCATCCACCACGCCATCAGCTGGCACGACACGCGCACCGGCCTGGAGGGTGGCCGCCACCGCCACTCGGACGCGGGCATCCCGGGCTTCATGGTTGGCCAGCCCTTCGTCACGGGTGGGCGCGTGATCGGCGAAGACAACCGGCAGCCCGGCCTGGGCGAAGGCGGCAATCTGCTCCGCCGTCTCGGCCGCGATGCCGTCCACCGGCGGCAGGACCAGAACCGGGTACCGGGCGCCCCCGGCGGAAACCAGCTGGTGGTCTTCCACGCGGGCGTGGGCCAACGCATCGGGATTGACGCGGTCGAAGTCATAGCCGCCCGCGAGGAAATGGCGCTGCGCCAACTCGGCGTCCGCGCCCCGGTCCTCGATGCCGGCATAGTAGCCGACCTGGCCGTAGAAATAGGCCACCGGCACCACGGGCTTGCCCTGGCGCAGCACCGCCTGGGTACGGGCGAAATATGCCGCCAACGTGGGCACACCGGCCCAGATCGGGTTGGTCTCGTTGACCATGGTGCTGAAGCCGAGCGAGAACGCGCTGGGCTGGAAGGCGTGCCAGCCGGGCCATGCCACGCCATCGCGCCGATAATTGGTGCCGTGAATCACCAGGCTGTTGACGCCGCTGGCGAAGATCAGGTCCGCCCGCTGGCGCAATTCGTCGGGCGTGACCGAATAGGGGCGATCCTTCCAGCACAAGCTCTCCGCCGACACGATGGCCCGACCATAGAGGTCGGCGCCGGAACGGGCGAAGCGCATGAAGTAGGGATCGGCCCCCGCCAAGTCCTCTGTCTCCGGTATGTCGGCGGCGCCATAGCCCCGAACGATGTCGAGCGCGCCGCCATGTGCCTGGAACTTCGCCTGAAGGCCGTGCGCATGATTCCAGGCGACGAACGGATCGACAAAGCCAACGAACATCAGGTCGGAGACGGTGCGGCGGTAGTCGGCCCGCACACGCTCCGCCGTGCTGTCCCCCGCCTCGAAATAGGGGGGCGACCAGTATTCCCCCCAGGCCTGCATCCAGCCCGGCTGCAGCACCAGGGGCAGATAGGGGGTAAGGTCATAGCCGCGGCGCTTCTTGAATTCCGCCAGGAAATTCTCGGTCCAGGGCAGATCCTGCATCAGCTCCAGGCTGTCCACGAAGGTGGAGCGGACCGCGGAAAAGGCGGGACCCAGAGCCGACGGCAGCGGGTCCGCCACCCGCGCCACATGGGCGGCGAAGGCGGACGGGTCCATATGGTCCAGGGTCAGCTGCGGCCCCTCACCGGTACCCGCCAGGATCCCCATGTTGACGGCATACTGTTTGAAGACGAAGACCTGCCAAGTCCCCGCCGGCGGTGTCCAATCCAGCGTGCCGTCGTCCCGCAGCTTGTCGGTCAGCACCAACGCACTGCCTTCGTCCAGCTGACCAGGCATATCCACATGGCGCCAGGGGTAGAGGACCAGACCTTGGGCGGGAGGTGCCGGCTGCAGTGCCGGGCCGTTGCCCTTGACGGCGATCACCGCCACGATCTTGGCCCGCGCGTCCAGCCGGGCCGGCCAGTCCGCCACCCTCGGATCCTTGCCCCGGGGATCAAAGCCCGAAATGGCGCCCATGCGCTTGGTCCGGCTGGGGATGGCCACCTTGACCGGCCCCTTGCCGCCACTGACCTCGGTGAACGCCATGGTCAGCTCCACGTAGGCCTTTTCCGGCGGAATGGCGAAGCCACCGCCGGACGGCCACGCGGACCCCAGCGTGTAGTCGAGGGTCAGTCCGCGTGCCGACGCTTCCTCTGCCGCGGCCTTCACATGGGCGAAGAACGGCGGGGTGGCATAGCCGTTGATCGTGTCACGCTCCGCCTGGCTGAGGCCGGGCACGCCAGGATTGAAGGACTGAATTTCGGCACCGCCGAACCCCGCCTCGTCCAGCACCTTGATTTCGCGCCGCAACTCGTCGGCATTCACCGCGTCGCCCGGCCACCACCAGCGCAGACGGGGTCGCATCTCCTTGGACGGCGCCTGAAACACCTGCTCCAAGGTCTGGGCCTTGCCCGCTTGTGCCCCGAAGAGAAGGGCCAGGGCACAGGCCCCCGCCAGAAGAGGGTGCCACCTGCTCATCACGCGTTTCCTTCCCAGGATCAGGGCTTTAGTGCCTGCCGGCCGAGATGGGCCGTACCCGCCAACGCCACGTCCTCTGCGGACGCGCCGACCTCGACGCGATAGTCGCCGGCCGGGACCACCCAGCGCTGGGCCTTGGCGTCAAAATCGCCAATGACGCGCGGATCGGCCGTGACGGTAACCTCGCGGCTTTCCCCCGGCTTCAGCGTCGGCTTGTCCCAGCCAATCAGACGCTTGGTCCGACCGTTGCGCGAAACATAGAGCTGAGGTACATCCGACCCTTCACGGTCGCCGGTGTTCGTGACGGTGAATCGCACCCGTAGCGTGTCGCCGTCGGCGACGTTCAGCCCGTCATAGCGGAAGCGGGTATAGCTGAGGCCATAGCCGAAGGCGTAGAGCGGCCGCGCGCCGGTCTTGGCGAACCATCGGTACCCCACGTCGGACCCTTCGGGATAGCTGACGTCAAACGGCTTCAGCCCAGCCTGGATACCGTAAACCGCGCGCGTCTCCTCATCCGCCAGCTGGGCATCACCACCCGGCAGCATGGGGTTGGGAAGTTGCTTCTCGCTGGCGGGGAACGTGATCGGCAAACGACCCGAAGGATTGACGGCCCCGGTCAGCACCCGTGCAATAGCCTCGCCCCCGCGTTGCCCTGGAAACCAGGCGGCCAGGATGCCCTGCACCTGGTCCCGCCATGGCATGCTGACCGCATTGCCCGTTTCCAGCACCACAATAGTTCGTGAATTGGCCGCCGCGACAGCGGCGATCAGCGCGTCCTGTCCATCCTCAAGCGCCAAGTCCTTGGCATCTTCCGCCTCGGTCGCCCACTTCTCCACGAACACGATCGCTACATCGGCATCATGCGCCAGAGCGGCTGCGGCCACCGGATCATGGCCGTCGTTGAACTCCACCGTCGCGTCCGAGCGCGCGGCCCGCAACGCCGCCAGTGGTGACGACGGGCCGTAGCTGCGGCTGGCGAAGGAAGAGGCCCCCGCCCCCGGGCGCTTGACCACCAGCGCGAAGCCGCCAACCGGGGTGACCTGACTGGATCCACCGCCGGACAAAACGCCGATATCCGCATGCCCCCCGATGACGGCGATGCGCTTGGCGGTGGCCGCCAGGGGCAGGACATTCCGCTCGTTCCGCAGCAGGACCATGCCGGCTTCCGCCGTCGCCTGCGCGACAGCGGCATGGGCGTCGTAGTCGATGGAATCGCCCGGGATGGCCGGGTTGTCGATGACCCCGCGCGCGAACAGGGTCCGCACGATGCGCCGCACGGCGGTGTCCACTGCCACCTGGGGAATCCGCCCCTGCGCGATCTCTTCCTCCAGCGACGTGGAGAAATATTTCTTCAGGTCTAGTTGGTCGCCCGACTGCTGATCCAGTCCATGGACCAAGGCTTCGGTGGAGTGGACCGCCCCCCAGTCCGACATGACCCAGCCCTTGAAGCCCCAGTCGCGCCGCAGAACGTCATTCAGCAGGAAGGGATTCTCGCAGGCGTAGACGCCATTGACCCGGTTGTAGCCGCACATGACCGAGCCCGGATCACCGGTCTCGATGCCAATCTGGAAAGCAAGCAGGTCGCTCTCGCGCATGGGCGCTTCCGCCATGGTGACCGACAGGACGTTCCGCCCCGTCTCCTGGTCGTTCATGGCGAAATGCTTGATGGTGGCGACGATATGATTGGACTGCACGCCGGCGATGGAGCGCCCCACCAGCCGGCCCGCCAGCAGAGGGTCCTCCCCCAGATACTCGAAATTGCGCCCGCCACGCGGGTCGCGCACCAGGTTCACACCGCCGGCCAGCATGACGTTGAAGCCCTTGGCACGGGCCTCCGCGCCGATCATGGCACCGCCACGATACGCCACCTCGGGGTCCCAGCTGGATGCGACCGCCAATCCGGAAGGAAGGGCGGTCGCGACATCGCCGGGCCGCTGATTGTTCAGGTTCGACACGCCCAGGCTGGCGTCGGTTTCCGTGAGGGCGGGGATGCCCAACCGGGGAACCCCGGCGATATAGCCCGCGCCGATCACGATACCGTCCGGTCGCTTGGAGCGCTGGACCAGCGCCAACATCGGCCCATGCAATAGGCCGATTTTTTCGTCCTGGGTCATCTGCTCCAGAAGGGCTTGGGCCTTGGCGTCGGCCTGCGACGGGGTTTCCCCCGCCGCGGCCCAACCCGCCATCAACGCCAACCCGGACACAGCGGCGGCCATGGCAAGGCGCATGCTATCCCCCCTTACTGGCCGAAGGTGTAGCGGAGGTTCAGACCGAACTCCCGCGGACGCACCAGCGTCCCGATGGCGTAGCCCGACGCGTAGTAGCTGTAGTCCACCTGTGCGGCGCCGCGTGTCGTCAGCGTGGAGACGTCCGCCAGGTTTTTCGCGAAGACCGAAACCTCATAGGCCCCGTCCTTGTCGCGCAGCCCCAGGAACAGGCTGTTGTTGATCAGGTCACTGTAGCTGATGTTCTGGAAGGGGTCCGTCCGCTTCGGGATATAGTTCACGAGGCCGCGCACGAAGCCTTCGTTGTTCCCCCACAGCGGAACGTCATATTCGAAGTTGGCGCTCAGGCTCCAGTCCGCCTGATCGCTCAGGCGGCCGTTAAGATGGCAAAACGCGACCTGCTGGCCCATAGGCACCGATGGCGTACCAACCGAGTCCGCAACACCATCGCCGTTGTAGTCGTTGCAGGGAGCCAGCGCGTTCTTGAACTGGGTGCTGTTGTAGGTGCCGCTCAACCCGAACTGCAGATGCTCGGTAATTTGGCCGGCCAGGGTGGCCTCGAAGCCCCGAACCTGGGCGTCGGCATTGAAGGTGAAGGCCGCGTTATTGTCCGGAATGCCGTTACGCGCGGTCGATACCGACAGGTAGGAACCGGTATAGGCTTGGTAGTTCTGGAAATCCTGCTGGTAGGCGCTCAACGTGAATCGCAGCTTGCGGTCCAGAAGCGCGCCCTTCAGGCCGATTTCATAGGAGTCGGACTTCTCGGGCTTGTACAGCAGCAGGCTTTGGTCGAGGGCCGCCGTGGTCGCGGTGATGCCGCCCGGACGGTAAGACCGGCCATAGCTGAAGTAGGCCGTCAGATCGCGGTTGAAGTCATGCTTGTAGCTGGCCGATCCCGTGAATTGGCCATAGATACCCTTCTGCATGTCCGGCGCGATTCCGGCCTGGGTAATGGGATAGGGGCCGAAAATGGGGCCGCTCAGCGTTTGATTGAAGGCGTGATCGAAGTGCTGCTCCTGATAGCGGCCGCCGACCTCGATCAAATCGCTATCCGTGACCTTAAAACGATGATCGGTGAAGACCGCATAATCCTGGGTGGAGGCGGGAATATCGATCCCCACGTTAAAGACGCCAAAAGACAGGGGCGCCGTCCGCGTGGGTGACAACGCGAAGGGCAACACCTGAGCCTGGTTCACGCTGGTCGGGGAATTCACGTTGTCATAGTAGACGCCGACCAAATAGTTCCAGAAATCCCGCCCCTGGGATGTCAGGCGCAGTTCCTGTGAGATCTGGTGAATGTTCGAGTTCACATACTGCATCTGGGAGTAGTTCGGGATCGACCCTCCCCGCGCCAAGTCGGACACCCGGTCATTGCTGATCTGCTGATACCCACCCACGTAGTTGATGGTGGCGCCACCCAGATCCAGCTCGCCCGTCAGCGTGGTCACGTTGCCGGTGTAGTGATATTCGGTCGGGCCGTTGGTCAGCGAAATGCGGTCCGCGGGCGTCAGGTACGGGGTCGCCGTGGAACCCCCAACGGTGAAGGCGATCGGGTTGGCGACCGTATAGTTGTCCATGTACTGGTGGGTCAGGACGAAGGTCAGGTCTTCGGTCGGCTTGAACGCCAGGCTGGCGCGAACGCTGCGGGTCTTGTCGCCGTCGTCGCTGCCATTGCGGATGTTGTGCGCATCGGCCGCGTCGTTGCGGTCGAACAGGCCGGCGATGCGGAAAGCCAGCTTGCCGTCAACGATCGGCGCCCCGACGGCGGCCTGGGTGTTGATGCCATCCTGGGTCGTGAAGGTCTGCTGAACGTAGCCGCTGACCTTGTCCAGGTCCGGCTGCCGGCTGGCGATGGTGATGGCGCCGGAGGGCGAGGTACGGCCACGCAAGGTTCCCTGCGGCCCACGCAGCACCTCGATCTGCCCAATGTCGTATAAGCTGCGGAAGGCGCTGCTGGTGTCCAGCGGGGTTTCGTTGAAGTAGACGTTGACCGTCGGCTGCGTGCCCGAGTTCGGATCGAAACCAACACCGCGCACGGTGATGGAATTGGTGTTCGGTTCCTTTGAGTCCAGGCTGAGGCCCGGAGCCAGCTGCTGGATGTCGGAGAACTGGCGCAGGTTCAGCTTGTCGACCGTGTCACCTGTCACCACGTCGACGGACTTCGGCACATCCTGCAGACGCTCGGCGCGCTTCTCGGCCGTCACGATGATTTCCATCAGGTCATCGCTGGGCGCCTGCTCCGCTGCGGCGACCTGGGCGAAGGCGGGCACGGCAAAGCCTGCAGCCATCATGGTCGAGACAAGCAGAATGGATTTTATATCGCGCAAAATTGTGCCCTCCCTTGCGGCTGCGCTCTAGCGGCGGCGCCGTTTTCCCTATTTATGGGATGGCATCTTACTTTTTGGTGTTAGTAAGTCAATACTCAATAGCACACCGGCGTACAATTACCTGGGCTGGGCGTGCTGTCTAGCATTTTCCGACGCCAGCACCAGCAGCCCACCGCAGCGGCTGGGTATGTAGGCAAAATCAAAGCAAATGGCAGGGGGCCGTCATCGGCGCTTGCCGACCTAGATGGCAGGCGCTGGCCTATTGCGTAAGGGATTCAAAGCTATAGTTAACATCCAGATTTCCCACAGCCGCCCTTCGCAGCCGTGGGCCCCGGCACGAACTCAAAAGCACGCACGGTTTCCGCGCGCTGATCGGGACGGAAGCGATTCCTTCACGAACGTGCATTAAGAAACCGCGCTCCGTCCTTTCGCGGATCAATGCCCCTGCGCGACGTGCGGAATATGCCCCGTAGGCCATTGCCTGCTCCCGGAGCCTGAGACCCGGGTGCAGAGAATGGGAATCGCCATCCCGAGCTTGCGAAGTCGCCGGGCGCGTCAGGCGCTGTACCGGGCGCCCCTGGCCCCGTAAAGGGCGACCGCGACGAAGCCCAGCGCCGGCAGGAGATAGGCCGCCGGGAAGCCGTAGGCCTCGGCGATCAGGCCCATGGGGTAAGGCAGGACGACGCCGCCGCCGATGGCCATGACCATCATGGAGGCGCCGCGCTTGGTATTCGGCCCCAGGCCCTGGACGCCCAGCGCGAAGATGGTCGGGAACATGGTGGACATGAAGAAGAAGACCGCGATCATCGCAATCAACGACACCCGGTCGAAGCCCGCCGCCACGACCAGCGACAGCGCGACATTGATGACCGCGAACAGGGTCAGCAGGACCCGTGGCGAAACCCGTCCCAACAGGGCCGTGGCGACGAAGCGACCGGCCATGAACAGCACCAGAGCCAGGGACAGCAGATAGGCGGCGCCTTGGGCATCAAGCCCCGCCCAGGTATCGATGGCGACGTTGACGAAAAGCGCGCCGCACCCAACCTGCGCCCCGATGTAGATGGCCTGGGTCAGCACCCCCAGAACGAAGTGGCGATGCTGGTATAGGGGCCGCCCGTCCGCGCCATCGCTGGCGTGCTCCGGCTCCGCGATTTCCGGCAAGTGCGCCCGCCCCACCACCATGGCGAAAACGGCGATGGCCACGCCGATGATGGCGTAGATCAGCTGGACGTTGTCATGCGCGCCCTCGCCGGCGGCGGTTCCCTTGAAGAACAGGCTGCCACCGATCAGCGGCCCGATAAAGGTGCCCAGGCCATTGAAGGATTGCGCCAGATTGAGCCGACGCGACGCCAGTTCAGGGGGCCCCAGAACGTTGACGTAGCTGTCGGCCGCGGTTTCCAGACAGGCGAGACCCGAGGCCAGCACGAACATCGACAGCACGAAGGGCAGGAACTGGCCCAATGATGCGGACGGGATGAACAGCAGTGCACCCAGGGCGGTGACCATCAGGCCAATCAGGATGCCGATCTTGTACCCCACCCGCTGCAGCAGAAAGCCGGCGGGCAGGCTGACCAGCAGGTAAGCCCCGAAATAGGCGATCTGCAACCAAGTCGACTGCGCCGTGCCCACATGCAGCGTGTCCTGGAAATGCTTGTTCAGCACGTCCAGCAGGCCGTAAGCCAAGCCCCAGATGAAAAACAGGCTGATGGCGAAGGCCAGCGCCGTGCGCAGGACCCGGGGCGCCACCTGATCGTAGACCACCTGCTTATGGACCGATGCCGTGTACACACTCATGAAACTGCCCCTCCCTGGGCGCCGGCAGGCGCCCTTATTGTCACTCTGCCCTAGCGCTTGAGGCGCAGGTGTTAAACCGCGATGCGGTAGATGCGGACGGCGTTGCGCCCGAACAGGTCGCACCGCTCATCCAATGAGAAGCCGCCCAAAATCTCGTGATAGGCGCCCATAACGCGATCGATGTTCCCAAACAGACGATCCGTGGGAAAATCGCTGGCCACCATGCAGCGGTTGGTACCGAACAGGTCGATGGTCTCAAGGATCAACGGCCGGATGCTGTTCACCGTCCATCCCCGATCCACCAAGCCGAAACCTGAAAGCTTCACCGCGGCGTGCGGGAGGGCAGCCAAGGCGCGCATGCCCGCCCGCCAGAAGGCCAAGCCTCCCGGCTCATCCCGCAGCGGCATGCCGCAATGGTTGAGGATCACCGGTATGTCCGGATGGACCGCGGCCAACTCTGCGGCGGCGGCCAGCTGACCCGGATAGCATTGCAGGTCGAACGACAGGCCGTGACGGGCCAGTCGGGCATAGCCCTGCCGCCAAGCCGGGTTGGCCAGCGGATCATTACGATTGTAGGTCCGGCGCGGCTCAGGGTGCCAATTGGCAATGTGTCGGATGCCCCGTACCCGAGGGTAAGCGGCCTGTCGTTCCAGCACCTGTTCGACGTCACCGCCATCGAGGGCGGCGAAGGCGACAATGGCGCTGGGCAAGTCGCCTTTCTCCGCCAATTCCTCCAACCAGGCGGTTTCTTCCAGCGCCTGGGCGGGATCGGCGCCGGCATCGATATGCACGGCGCCGACCGGCGACCACGGGGCCAGTTCTTCCCGGTAGGAGTCAGGCAGGTAGGTATGGGCGATGGCTTCGGTGCTGCCGTTTGGCCCATCGTCCGAGAACGGTGGTGTTAGCCAAGCGTATTTGAGCCGATCCAGGTTCCAGAAATGGACGTGGGCATCTACGAACGGAATCGCATCCATCGCCTATCCTCCCTTTGTTCTTAGCCGTCAGAGGAGAAGGCTAGTACGTCGTGCGACCGCCTGAGGTATCGAAGGTCGACGCCGTGGTGAAGCTGCATTCCTCGCTGGCCATGAAGCAGACCATGGCCACGCTCTCCCCCACATGGCCCAGGCGCCCCATAGGAATCTTGGAGCGCATGTAGTCCACCTGGCTTTGCGGCAGCTGGGCCAGGATGGGACTTTCGAAGGTCGCGGGGGTCAGGCTGTTGACGATCACGCCCTTGCCGGCCAGTTCCTTGCCCAGCGATTTGGTAAAACCCAGGACGCCAGCTTTACTGGCGGAATAGGCGCTGGCGTTGGGGTTGCCCTCCTTGCCGGCCACCGATGCGACGTTGACGATGCGGCCATAGCCGTTGGCCAGCATCAGCGGCACCAGTGCACGGCAACAATAGAACAAGCCGTTCAGGTTGATGTCGATGGTGCGGCGCCAGCTGTCCAGCGGAAACTCATGCACCGGCACGGTGGCGCCGGTGATGCCGGCGGAGGCCACCAGCACATCCAGCCGTCCACCGAGGGCCTGGTGGCTGGACTGGGCCGCCGCCGCGACGGCATCGGCATCGGTGACGTCCAGCGCCACGCTGAAGGTGGCGCCCACATCGTCAGCAGCGGCGGCCAAGGTCTCGGGATTATTGTCCCATAGAGCGACCTTGGCCCCTTCCGCCACCAGGCGGCGGGCGGTTTCCTTGCCTAGACCCGACGCCCCGCCGGTGACGATGGCGGTACGGCCCGCAAAACGATCCTTGAACACGGTCATGCCAGCACCTCGTCCCCCAGGTGGCGCCATTCCACCACCTGCTGCCGCTGGGTTCCCAGCTTCGCGATACCCAAATCCATCACGTCACCCGCCTTGAGGAAGATGGGGGACGGCTTCTTCCCTTCCCCAACGCCCGGTGGCGTACCAGTGATGATGAGATCACCGGGGAATAGGGTGATGTACTGGCTGGCATAGGCGATGATTTGGCGGACGTTGAAGATCATCGTCCGGGTGTTGCCCGTCTGCATGCGCTGACCATTCACGTCCAGCCACATGTCAAGGTCCTGTGGGTCGCCCACCTCATCGGCCGTCACCAGCCAGGGCCCCACCGGGCAGAAGGTGTCGTGGCCCTTGCCCTTGCTCCACTGCGAGCCGCGCTGCTTCTGATTGAAGCGTTCCGACACATCGTTGGCGAGGACGTAACCCGCCACATGATCCAGGGCGTGCGCCTCTTCGACATAGCGGCAGGTCTTGCCGATGACGACGCCGAGCTCCACCTCCCAGTCGCTGTGAGTCGAGTTCCTGGGCAGCATCACCTCGTCGTTCGGTCCAGTCAGACTGGACAGGGCCTTGGCGAACATCACCGGTTCAGTCGGGATGGGCAGATTGGATTCGATGGCATGGTCCTCATAGTTGAGGCCGATGGCCACGATCTTGCCGATGCCCCGTACCGGCACACCATACCGCGGTTTGCCGGGCACAGCAGAAAGGCTGAGCGGATCGACGGCGGACAGGCGGGCCAACACATCGGGCGTCAGCGCCGCCGGCGTGATGTCGGCGATGCGCGCCGACAGGTCACGGACGACGCCATCGGCGTCGACCAAGCCCGGCTTTTCTTCGCCGCGGGGGCCAAAGCGACAGAGCTTCATAAGAAATGATCCTTAATGCGTATAGGGGCGGTGCAGGGTGACGGCGGGGTTCAACTCCACGCCGAAACCGGGCTTGTCCAAGGCCGTAGCCTTAAGGCGGCCGTTGACGGGGACCGGCTCGTCCAGCAATTGGGGATGAAACATGGGCTGAACCTGGTCAGCTTTGGGCGCCATCATCAGGAACTCAGCAAACGGGCTGTTATGCCGGGTGATGACGAAGTGATAGCTGTAGACGCTGGAACCATGGGGGATCACCATCACGCCCCGGCTGTCCGCCATGGCGGAGATCTTGAGCAGTTCGGTGACGCCACCACACCAACCCACGTCGGGCTGGATGATGTCGCAGCATTCCATCTCCATCAGCATGCGGAAGCCCCAGCGGGTGGCCTCATGCTCGCCCGTCGTCACCAGCATGCCGGCCGGCGCCGCCTTCTTCAGCGCGGCGTAGCCCCAGTAATCATCGGGGCTCAACGCCTCCTCGATCCATTTCAGGCCGTAGTCCTTGGCCTTGTGCGCCAGGCGGGTGGCGTAGTTCAGATCCAGCGCCATCCAGCAATCGAACATCAGCCAGAAATCATCGCCACAGCGCTCCCGCATGGTGGCCAACTCGGCGATGTTTTTAGCCAGGCCCTCTTCGCCTTCGGCTGGGCCATGGTGCAGGGGCATCTTGCCGCCGATGAAACCCATGCCCTTGGCCAGGTCCGGCCGGGCCCCAGTGGCGTAGAAGCTCAGCTCATCGCGCACAGCCCCGCCCAACAGGTGGTACACCGGCTCCTGCCGCAGCTTGCCTAAGAGATCCCACAGGGCGAGATCGACGCCGGAGATGGCGTTCACCACCAGGCCCTTGCGGCCGTAATACTGGGTCCCGAAGTACATTTGGTCCCAGATCTTCTCGTAATCGGTGGGGCTGCGGCCTTCCAGGAAGCGGGCCAGATGCTTTTCCACGATGTAGGCGGCGGGCTCACCGCCGGTTGTGACGGCAAAGCCGACGGTGCCATCAGTGGCCTCGATCTCCACCACCAGGGTGCCCAGCACGTTGATGCCGAAGCTCTGGCGGCTTTGCCGGTACTCCGGATACTTGGCCATGGGCGTGGCGATATGGTCGTCGATCCAGTGACCGTCGCCCTGGTCGTGATAATCCGCACCGCCGCCGCGCACCACATAGGCGCGCACCTGTTTGATCTTCGGCAGCATCAACCCCTCCCTTGACCTTGCTTCTCGCCCGGCGTTCCCGCGCTTCGCAGGCATCGCCGAGATTGGATATTGCCATATGATGGAATTGCGTTCTATATGATAGAAAAAACCGCGTCAACGGGAAGATGCCCTTAAATAGCCGATGGCGCGACCATGACGGAGTTAACAGCCAGAAAATCCGCTCTCCACATCTGGATTGGATATATATCTATGGCTTTTTTCAGGAAAGTTTAAAAAAATTGGAAACATCTATCTAATATGCCCACATCTTTTACTTCAAATTCAAGGCTCGCTGCCGGCTGATATGACAGCACTACCAGAAATGTAGAATATTAACTGGGAGATACCGCACAATGGCAACACCATTACTCGCCGGAAAGACCGTTCTAGTGACTGGCGCATCGACCGGCATCGGCCGGGCGGCCGCCATTGGCGCCGCGCAGCATGGCGCCGATGTCGCCATCAACTATCACTCGGACGACGCCGGCGCTGCCTCTTGCGTGGCGGAAATCAAGGCCCTTGGGCGGCTTGCCGTGGCGATCAAGGGTGACGTCGCCGACCCGGCCACCGCCACCGACTTCGTAACCCGCGCCTGCGACGCGCTGGGCAAGGTGGACGTTTTCGTGAACAACGCGGGCATCTGTCCCTTCCACGCGTTCCTCGACATGCCGGCGGAGACGCTGGAACGGACGATGCGTGTCAACCTGCACGGCGCCTACTACATGGTGCAGGCAGCCGCCAACCGTATGGTGGCCCAGGGGCATGGCGGTTCCATCATCGCGGTGTCCTCCATCTCCGCCCTGGTCGGCGGGGAATATCAGACCCACTACACCCCGACCAAGGCCGGAGTGCATTCCCTGATGCAGTCGGCGGCGATCGCCCTGGGCCGTCACGGCATCCGCTGCAATTCCGTATTGCCCGGCACCATCCTGACCGAAATCAACAAGGACGACCTGGCGGACGAAGGCAAGCGCACCCGCATGGCCGCCCGCGTGCCCTTAGGCCGCCTCGGCGCGCCTGAGGACCTGGCCGGCCCCATCGTCTTCCTGGCGTCGGACCTGGCCCGCTATGTCACCGGCGCCGCCCTGCTGGTGGACGGTGGCGCCTTCGTGAACCTGCAGTAAGCCCGTCTCATGCTCGCCCGGACACGATACGCCCTCCTGATGGGCGCGTTCATTTCGGCCATAGCCGCCAACGCGCCCACCAGCGCGCAACAGGCAGCTCCCCCAGTCGACCCCAACGCCATCATTCTTGGCACCGGTGGTGTCGAGAATGGCGCCGCTGAGGAAATTTGGTATGGCCGTGGGGTGCAGCTGGCGGTGCGCAATGTCACCCAGTCGACCCTTACGCCCGTGCTGCCGGACAAGGACAAGGCCACCGGTGCCGCCGTTATCGTCGCGCCTGGCGGGGCCTACCGTGTCCTGTCCATGAATAACGAGGGCTGGCCGATCGCGCACTGGCTGGCGGACCACGGCATCGCCGCCTTTGTTCTCAAATATCGGCTGATGCCGACGCCCGCCGACCCGCCGGCGTTCGCCAAGGTTATGGCGAGCCGCATGGCCGAAATGGCCCAGGCACCGGCGGACACCCGCTGGCCGGCGTTCCCCCCAGCGGTCGAGGACGTCGAAGCGGCCTTGAAGCTGGTGCGCACCCACGCGGCCGATTGGGGCGTGGATCCTGGGCGCGTCGGACTGATGGGATTTTCCGCCGGCGCCCGCACCATCCTTGCCGCCACCCTGCAGGCCACGCCGGATGGCATGCCCGCCTTCATCGCACCCGTTTATGGACCGATGAACACTGAGACCGTGCCGGAAAAGGCCCCACCCCTGTTCGCCGTGATGGCCATCGATGATCCGCTGCAGTCGAAGACGGATTTCGGCCTCATCCAAAGCTGGCGCCAAGCCCACCGCCCGGTGGAACTCCATGTTTATCAGAAGGACGGGCACGGCTTCGGGGCCGGCTATCCGGGAACGACAGCAGCGGCCTGGCTGGATTCCTTTCTGTTGTGGCTGCGCATGAACAAAATTCTACCGCCGTCCACCTGAGCCACCTCACATGGTCGTGGACAGAACACCCGACCTATATTAGAACGTTACCGTTCGTTTTAGTCAGACAGCAGCCCGCCGCAGGGATGCCAAAACACTGGGAGATCGCCATGTCGTTTCTGAAATACGCCCCCCTTGCCATCGCGGTCGCCGCTGCTTCGCTGAGCAACGCTGCTTTCGCCCAGTCGACGGCGCCGGCCACCGCCACGCACGCCGCCCCGGCCCATTACAGCACAACCGAAACCGAAATCGGCAAGCTGCTCGATGATCCGGCGGCCAGGGCGCTGCTGGACAAGTACATCCCCGGCATGACCGCCAGCGACCAAATCGACATGGCCCGCGCCATGACCCTCAAGGATATTCAGCAGTATTCGCCGGACCAGGTGAACGACAAGGTCTTGGCGCAACTGGACGCTGAATTCGCCAAGATTCAGGCGAAATAACCAGCGTAGTGTCGCCTCGGCGACATTGTTCTTCTCTCCGATTCATAACTCGGCAAGGTCGTGGACACCCACGGCCTTGCTTTTTCTTTGCCATTGCGCCTCCGGGCCCGACCCGGCCAAGCATCCTTATAATGATACGATATCGTTCGATTAAACTTTCCATTTGCCGTCGCACCTGATAGGAAATCCCCACAAGGCCGCGCCGTGAAAACGGGCAATCCGGTTTCACCTTTTCCGCTCTGCGCGCCATCCTCCGTCAGCCGAAGTCCACCATGGCAGAGACCGCCCCTGGGTCGCCGACACCCGCCCCGCCCCCCGCTCGCCGCGGTGGACGTTTTCTATCCACCATCCTGATCACGACCTTGGTGGGCGCGGCCGGCGCCGGCTATGCCTATCATCAGGTCCAGGGGCGCTATTTCCAGGAAACGGATGACGCCTACGTCCACGCCGATGCCATCGTCATCTCATCCAAGGTTGCCGGCTATGTCGCCGAGGTCCTGGTGGAGGATAACGCCGAGGTTCAGGCCGGCCAGCCGCTGCTGCGGATCGACCCCCGTGACTATCGGGCCCAGGTGGCCCAGTCCCAAGCCCAGGTCGCTGTAGCCAAGGCCAACGCCGAGAACATCCGCGCCTCGATGGCGGAGCAGATCGCGGCAATCGAACGCGCCCAGGCCCAACTGGATGCCGCTGAAGCACGGGCGATTTTCGACCGCAGCCAAATCGTACGGTATGAGCCTTTGGCCAAATCCGGCGCCGAACCGGCTGAGCGCCTGGCCCAGCTGCGCCAGACCGCCAGCGCCTCAGCGGCCGACGTGACAGCCCAACGGGCCGCCTTGAGCATGGCCCAGCGTCGGAGCGCCACGCTCAAGACCCAGTTGCAGCAGGCGATGGCCCAGGCGGACGCGGCCCAGGCGCAGCTGGACGCCGCGGCCGTCAATCTGGAGGCCACACTGATCCGCGCACCGGCGGCCGGCCGGGTGGGGGACAAGACGGTCATGCTGGGGCAGTTGGCCCAGCCCGGAACACGGCTGCTGTCCATTGTCCCGGCGGACAAGGTCGACATCGAGGCCAATTTCAAGGAAACGCAGATCGGGCTGATGCGGCCGGGCCAGCCGGTGAAGATCACGGTCGACGCCCTCAGCGGCCAGGAGTTGAGCGGACGGGTGGCCAGCATCGCGCCTGGCACGGGCGCCCAGTTCTCCTTGCTTCCGCCCCAGAACGCCACCGGCAACTTCACCAAGATCGTCCAGCGCGTGCCCGTGCGCATCATCCTGGAGGCCGGGCCTGAAACCCGGCAACTGCTTATCCCCGGCCTGTCGGTAACAGCGACCGTCGATACCCGCGGAGCCAAGGATGTGCCGGCCCGCATCGACCGCGAGCAGCGATCCGCTGTCCGGCAGGGCACCTAACATGGTGACCGCGCAGGACACGGCGGGCCGCACCAACGCCGACCTCACGGCCTGGCTGGCGGTCGCGGCCGGCACGCTGGGCGCCTTCATGGCCACCCTGGACGTTTCCATCGTGAATTCCGCCCTGCCCACGATCCAGGGGGAAATTGGCGCGACGGGCACGGAGGGCACCTGGATCGCCACCGCCTATCTGGTGGCGGAGATCATCATCATTCCCCTGACCGCCTGGTTGGAGCAGCTGCTGGGCCTGCGGCTCTTCCTGCTGGGGGCCACGCTGCTGTTCACCGGCTTCTCCGTCCTCTGCGGTATTTCTTCCAGCCTCCCGGTCATGATCGTCGGCCGCATCGGCCAGGGGCTTACCGGCGGGGCCATGATCCCCACAGCGATGACCATCATCGCGACCCGCCTGCCCCGGCACCAGCAACCCATCGGCAGCGCGCTGTTCGGCATCACCGCCATCCTCGGGCCGGTGATCGGCCCCCTGATCGGTGGCTGGCTGACGGAGAATATCAGCTGGCACTACGCCTTCTTTCTCAATCTCCCGGTCTGCACCGCCCTGGTCCTGTTGCTGCTACTGGGCCTTCCGCGCCAAGGCATGAGGCTGGACCGGCTACGCGAGGCCGATTGGTTGGGGATCATCGGCCTGACCCTGGGCCTGGGCGCCCTCACCGTCCTGCTGGAGGAAGGGCAACGCGAACTGTGGCTCCAGTCGCCCCTCATCATCCAGATGGCCTTGTTGGCGACCTTGGGCTTCGCGCTGCTGATCGTGGGGCAGGTCACCGCCCCACGGCCGGTCATCCATCTTGGACTGCTGCTGAACGGTCAGTTCGGGTCGGTGGCGATGATGGGCATGGTGGTGGGCATGGTGGTCTACGGCAGTTCCTATGCCATCCGGCAGTTCCTGTCGGTGGTCGCCCAGTACAACGCGCTGCAGTCCGGCACCATCGTCCTGATCTCCGGCATCCCCAGCCTGCTGCTGATGCCCTTCACACCCTTGATGGTGCGCGCCATCGATATCCGCGCGGCCTTGGCTGCAGGCTTATTGATGATGGTGGCAAGCTCCTTCCTGGATACCGATCTCTCCTCCGCCTCGACCGGTGGCAGCTTCGTCGTTTCGCAGCTTCTGCGTGGTGCCGGCACCATCTTCGCCTTCCTGTTCCTGAGCCAAGCCGCCATCACTTCGGCCCCGGCGGAATACACGGGCGACGCCTCCTGCCTGTTCAACGCGGTGCGCAACCTGGGCGGCTCCTTCGCCTTGGCTGGCATCAGCGCCGTCCAAGACCAACGCACCTGGTTGCACAGCCGGCGGCTGGAGGAGGCGCTGCACGCCAACGGCCTTATGGTGCAGGAATGGCTGGCCGGGATGACCCGCATCACCGGCAGCCGCGTCGGCGCCCTGGAGATGGTCTCCAGCCAGGTCCAGCAGCAGGCCCTGACCATGACCTACAACGACCTGTTCTGGCTGCTGGGCGTGGGCTCGGCCTGCGTCCTGCCTCTGGTCCTGTTCCTTAAACCCCTACCCAAGGGCGCCGCGCTGGCGGCCATGCACTGATGCGCACCCTCCCGCTTCCCCTCATCGCCTTGGCCTTCGTCGCCGGCTGCACCGTGGGCCCTGATTATGCGGGCCCGCCAGAGCTGGCTGGCAACCTGATGGCTGCCGGGGCCTTCCATCGAAAGGGCGATACCCCTTCCCTTGTCCGCGCGCCCATCGCTGCTTGGTGGGAGACCCTGGCCGACCCCGAGTTGACGGCACTGGTGCAGCAGGCGTTGCGCGCCAGCCCCACCCTGGCGGCGACACAGGCCAAGGTGCGGGGAGCCAGGGCCGGGTTGGCCCGGCAGCGGGCGGACGGCATGCCCAAGGCCAATACCCAGGCCCTCTACCTCCATGCCCATACGCCCAGCGACCTGCTGAGCGGCACGACCGAAACCTCGACCGACAGCGATTTCGTCAATGTTGGCTTCGACGCTGCCTGGGAAGCCGATCTGTTCGGCGGCCACCGACGCGCGGTGGAAGCCGCTGGCGCGCAAGCCGAAGCCCGCCGATACGATCTGGGCGATGCCCAGGTCAGCCTGGCGGCCGAAGTCGCCCGCGCTTATGTCGGCCTGCGCAGCGCCCAGGAACGGCATCGCCTGACCCTGCAGTCCATCCGGCTGCTGGAGGAAATGCTGGCGCTGTCCCGCCAGCGCCAGTCCGCCGGAACCGCTCCAGCCATTGCGCTGACGCCCCTGCCGGGCCAACTCGCCACCGCGCAGGCCGATGAGGCCGAATTGGCCACCGAGGTGGAAGGATACCTGGATCAACTCTGCCTGCTCACCGGCCAGGTGCCGGGTTCTCTGGATACGAGCCTGGGTAGCGACGCTCCTGTTCCCCTGCCCCCTGCCGAGGTAGCGGTGGGCGATCCGGCCCAACTGCTGCGCCACCGGCCTGACATTCGCGTCGCCGAACGGACGCTGGCCGCCGCCACCGCCCAGATCGGCCTGCGGGAGGCTGAGAAGTTCCCACGGGTGAGCCTGCGCGGCTTGGTGGGCCTGGGTGGCAACGGACTGGCGGCCCTCACCCATGTCGGCAACACGGTTGCCCTTGGAACGCCGTCGCTCAGCTGGACTTTCCTGGACTTCGGCCGGGTCACCGCCGCGGTGGACCAGGCCACCGCCGAGCGGGACGCAGCGGAGGCCCAATATCGCGCCACGGTTCTGAAGGCATTGTACGAAGCCGAAAATGCCCTATCGCACTTTGGTGGACAGCGGCGGCAACTGGCGCGGGTAGCAACCGCCGAAGCGGCCGCTGCTGAGGCGGCGGATCTCACCCGGCAGCGCGCCACGCGGGGCACGGCCAGCCGCCTGGACCTCCTCGATGCGGAGCGCCGCCAGGCCCAGGCCCGTATCGCGACAGCCCAAGCCACGGCGGCGCTGACGCTGGATTACGTGGTCTTGCAGAAGAGCCTGGGCCTGGGATGGAGCGAGACCCAGGCGACCGCCCAAGCATTATAAGGACGGGGTCATTCGGTGGACGGTCGCAGCGTCAGCCACGCTTGTGCCGCTTCATATACTGCTTTGGCGTCATGCCGATCGCTCTGCCGAACGCCACGCAGAAGCTGCTGGGTCCTGTATAGCCGAGGCGGTGCGTAATCTCCTTGAGCGTCAGATCGGTATCGCACAGCAGGCTCTTGGCTGAACCGCGGTTCACCATGGGACTTGCTTAGTTTCTCCTCCGGCGTCTTTTACACCTGTTGATACGCAGGCGTAGCGGTCGGCTCACACAGGACCATGGACTTGCCCTGGAAAAGTGGAGAGCCATCACCCTAAAATTTGGGAATGATGGAGGTGAAGATGGCGCGGGCGAAGCGGTCGCAGATCACGGGG
>NZ_JACIIZ010000033.1 GCF_014205765.1 Nitrospirillum iridis
GAGGCCGCCGGACAAATCCCCCGCGCCATCCTCGTCCTGCACAAGATCGCCAAGATCAGGGCCGCACGCCCACCCGCAAAGCCAGCGCCCATCCGCCAGGCCAAGGTCGGTCGCAACGACCCGTGCCCCTGCGGATCAGGCAAGAAATACAAACGCTGCTGCGGTGCCAACTGAGCCGTCAACCGTTACGCCGGTGGGGGACGCGCACCGCTTACCATATAACTGGTTCCGATGCATTCCGTGACGCCGCACCACCGTGCTCGCCACCGCGTCAGGCTCCAAACTCTCCGCCACGATCCGCGCCTTCTCCTCGGCACTCCACCGGCGCCGACGCTCAGGCCCCTCCAGCACCTCCGCCGGATACGACGTGGGCTCATTGATTGGCAAATTAATGGGCAAATGATCCAACCGGGCCTCCTTCGACAGGCCCAATGCTCACACACCCAGGAATTCCGAACCACGTGGGGGCAGCGCACCGCTTACGGCTAAACGGCGCCGACACAGACGTACTTTATGTCGAGATAGTCTTCGATGCCGTGGCGGGAGCCTTCGCGGCCCAGGCCGGAGTCCTTGATGCCGCCGAAAGGGGCGACCTCGGTGGAGATGCCGGCGGTGTTGATGCCGACCATGCCATAGTCCAGCGCCTCCGACACCCGCCAGAAGCGGCCGAGATCGCGGGTGTAGGCGTAGGCGGCAAGACCGGCGGTGGTGTCATTGGCCAGGGCCACGGCCTCGTCCTCGGTGCCGAAGCGCTGCAGGGCCGCGACCGGGCCGAACGTCTCCTCCGTCGCGATCCTCATGCCGGCGCTCAGGCCGGTCAGCACCGTGGGGGCATAGAAATGGCCGATCCCATCCAACCGCGTGCCGCCGGTCAACAGGATGGCGCCCTGGGCCAGCGCGTCTTCCACATGACCCTCGACCTTGGTCAAGGCCTCGTCGTTGATCAGCGGCCCTTGATCGCTTGGGCCGGCCAAGCCGTCGCCCACGACCAAAGCCGCGGCCCGGGCGGCGAGCCTTTCGGCGAAGGCGTCGTGGATGCCGGCCTGCACCAGCAGGCGGTTGGCGCAGACGCAAGTTTGGCCGGTGTTGCGGAATTTCGCCAACAGGGCGCCGTCCACCGCCGCATCCAGATCGGCGTCGTCGAAGACGATGAAGGGCGCGTTGCCGCCCAGTTCCATGGACACGCGCTTCATGGTGCCGGCGGCGGCGGCCGTCAGCCGCTTGCCCACGGCGGTGGAGCCGGTGAAGGTCAGCTTACGCACCCGGCCGTCCTCCAGCCAGGCGTCGCCGATGGCCGGCGCGTCACCACACAGGACGTTCAGGACCCCGGCCGGAACGCCCGCTTCCGCCGCCAGGACCGTGAGGGCCAGCGCGCTGAGGGGCGTCAGTTCCGATGGCTTCAGCACGACGGTGCACCCGGCCGCCAGCGCCGCGCCCACCTTGCGGGTGATCATGGCGGCGGGGAAATTCCAGGGGGTGATGGCCGCCACCACGCCCACCGGCTGGCGGGTCACCAGGATGCGGGCGTCGGCGCGATGGCCGGGAATGGTCTCGCCGTAGACGCGTTTGGCCTCCTCCCCGAACCATTCCAGGAAGCTGGCGGCGTAGGCGATCTCACCTTTCGCCTCGGCCAAGGGCTTGCCTTGCTCCGCCGTCAGCAACCGGGCGAGGTCGTCGGCGTGCGCCGTCATCAGGTCGAACCATCGGCGCAGGATGCTCGCCCGCTCCTTGGCCGTTCGCCGGCGCCAGGCCGGCAGGGCGGCGTGGGCGGCATCGACCGCCGCGCGGGCTTCGTCGCGGCCCGACCGGCGCACCTGGCCCAGGACCCGGCCGGTCGCGGGGTTGGTGACCGTCACCACATCGCCGTCAGCCGCCAGCCAGCGGCCGTTGACATAGGCCCCGTCGCGCAGCAGATCCGGACGCTTCAGCGCCAGGCGCCGCCTTTCCGCGTCGGCGCTCATCGCGTCACCGCCAGGGCCTGGGCCAGGATGTTCAGGCCGGCGTCCAACTGCGCGTCGGGAATGGTCAGGGGCGCCAGGATGCGGATGACGTTGCCGTGGACGCCGCAGGACAGCAGGATCAAGCCCAACTCCAGCGCCCGCGCCGTGACCTGGCGGGTGGCGTCCGGGTCCGGGTCGACGCCCCCGCGCTCCTTGAAGATCTCGAAGGCCACCATGGCGCCGGGCCCCCGGATGGCCCCGATGGGCAATATATCGTTACGGTTCCGTAATGTTTCCAGCCTGGCCTTGATACGGCCGCCTAGGGCGTCTGCGCGGGCCAGCAGCCCGTCATCCTGGATGACGTCCAGCACGGCGAGCGCCGCGGCGCAGGCCACGGGATTGCCGCCGTAGGTGCCGCCCATGCCGCCCGGCGCCACCGTGTCCATGATGGCGGCCCGGCCGATGACGCCGGACAGGGGGAAGCCGCCTGCCAGCGACTTGGCGATGGTCACCAAATCCGGCTCCACGCCGGTATGCTCGATGCCGAACATGCGGCCAGTACGGCCGAAGCCCGCCTGCACCTCATCGGCGATCAGCAGGATGCCGTGAGCGTCGCAGAGGCGGCGCAACTCGCGCAGCAGTTCCGGCGGGGCGGGGTTGAAGCCGCCTTCGCCCTGCACCGGCTCCAGGATGAAGGCGGCGATGCGCTCCGGGCCCACGTCGGCACGGAACAGATAATCCAGGGCCTTCAGGGCATCGGCCACGGTGGTGCCGTGGTGCGGTATCGGGAAGGGCAGGTGCCACACCTCCGGCGGCATGGGCCCGGCATCCTTCTTATAGGGGTTGACCTTGCCGGTGAGGGCCGAAGTCAGGAGGGTGCGGCCATGGAAGGCGCCGGTGAAAGCGATGACGCCGCTGCGGCCGGTGGCGACGCGGGCGATCTTGACGGCGTTCTCCACCGCCTCGGCGCCGGTGGTGAAGAACACGGTTTTGGCGGGGCCGCTGAACGGGGCCAGCGCGTTCAGGCGTTCCGCCAGGGCGACGTAGGGCTCATAGGCCGCCACCTGGAAGGCGCTGTGGGTGAAGCGTTCCATCTGCGCGGCGGCGGCGGCCATGACCCGGGGATGGCGGTGGCCGGTGTTCAGCACAGCGATGCCGCCGGCGAAATCGATGTAGCGGCGGCCGTCGACGTCCCACAGCAGGGCGTTGTCGGCGCGGTCGGCGTATATGGCCGTGGCATGGGCCACGCCGCGCGGCACGGCGGCGGTGCGGCGGGCGAGGAGATCGGCGTTGCTGGGATTGGGGCTGGACATGGGTGGGGTGTCCTCTGTGGCGAGGGTAAGGGGCGGCGGTCCCGCCGGTGGGGCCGGCGGGCCAAAGGGGATGGTCGGGCTGGGGGTGCTGCGTCAGCCGCGTTGTCGGCGCCGGTCCAGGGCCAGGGTGGCCAGGCACAACTCCTCGAACAGGATCTGAGCACCGACCTGGGCGGTATTGCTGGTGGGGTCGTATTGCGGGGCGATTTCCACCACGTCGGCGCCGACCACGTCCAGGCCGGCCAAGCCGCGCAGGATGGCCAAGGCCTCCCGCGAGGTCAGGCCGCCCACCTCGGGCGTGCCGGTGCCGGGGGCGTAGACCGGATCCAGGCAATCGACGTCGAAGGAGATGTAGACCGGCCCGTCGCCGACCACCTCGCGCGCCTTGGCGATCACCGCCTTGACGCCCATTTCCGCCACGTCCTCGGCATGCAGCACGGTCATGCCGGCGTCGTAGGAGAATTCCCAGAAGAACTCCGCGCTGCCACGGATGCCGATCTGGATGGTGCGGTCCGGATCCAGCACGCCATCCAACACCGCCAGGCGGAAGGGGCCGCTGTGGTGGAAGCGGGCGCTGTCGTCGCTGCCGCTGGTGTCGCAATGGGCGTCGAAATGGATCATGCCCACCGGCCGCTCCCGTCCCAGCGCCTTCAGGATGGAATAGCTGACGGAATGGTCGCCACCCACACTCAGCGGCACCACCCCCGCCGCCGCCAGCCGGCCGTAAAAGGCCTGGATATCGTGGTGGCAGGCTTCCAGGCTCAGGTAATTGCTGAAGGGAACGTCGCCAATGTCGGCGATGGCGGCTTGGGCCGACGGCACCAGGCGCAGTACATGGTTGTACGGGCCGATGCGATCCATGCCCCGGATGGCGCGGGGACCGAAGCGTGACCCCGCGCGGTTGGTGACGCCCAGATCCATGGGCACGCCGACCAAGGCGATATCCAGGCCGCCGAAGTCGTCCAGCGCGGCCAGATCGGGGCGCAAGGGCGCGTCCAGCAGGGTGCCGGCGTCGGCGAAGGGCTGGCGCGGGGCCTCAGCACCCCGGAACACCGCCTCCGCCACCGCGCGGAAATGCGGGTCGAAGAAATCGGCCGGTGAAGCGGCGCCGTAGCGCTGCCGCAGGCGGGCCAGCTTGGCCTGGTCCATCGTCACCCCCCGTCTCAACGCGCGGCCAGGATTTCGGACGCCGCCCGCTCGCCGGAGCGGATGGCGCCATCGATATAGCCGGGCCAGCGGCTGGCCGTTTCCGTGCCGGCCCAATGGATGCGGCCCGTGGGCTGGCGCAGGGTGGCACCCAGGCTGGTCCAGGCCCCCGGCACCATGAAGCCGGCGTAGCCGCCGCGCGCGTATTCCTCCTCCAGCCAGGACAGCTCGATATAGTCCCGCATGTCGGCGGCGGCAGGGCCGAACAGGCGGACCAGCGATCGGGTGACGGCGGCCTGGCGTTCCGCCGGCGTGCGGGCGGTCCATTCCTTGGCCTCGTCCCCCTCGATGAAGGCGACCAGGATGCCAGGCGTGCCGGCGGCGGGGGAGTTGTCGTAAATCAGGCTCACGGGGCCGTCTTCGCTGATCGCCATCCCCGACAGGCCATCCTCGCGCCAGAAGGGGGTGGGGTAGAGGCACTGCACCTTGATGCAGGCGCCCATCGGCATGCGCTGGGCCAGATGGTCCCGCGTTCCCGGCAGGGGTGGGCTGTAGCGCAGGCGCGCCGCCAGCGCCGGTGGCAGGGTGACGATGGCATGGCGGGCGTGGATTGCCTCGCCTGAGGCCGTGGTGACGGTCACGCCCTCCCCATCCTGGGCCAGGGCGGCGACCGGCGCGTTGAGACGCAGATGTGGCCGCACCGTGTCCGCCAGGCGTTCCGCCAGGTGCTGGGCCCCCAGGGTGAAGCGCCGTTCCTGCGCCCCGCCCCCCATGCTGATCAGCGCGGCCAGCCCGCCAGCCGCCTTGATGTAGAACAGCACATGCAGCAGCGACAGCTCCCGCGCTTCTGATGCCAGGACGGACCGGGCCAGGAAGCGCATCCAGAACCGCGCCTCGTCGCTGTGGGCGGTCCGGGTGATCCAGGTGTCGAAGCTTTGGCTGTCCAGGGCGCCGGCATCGGGGCTGGTCCAGGGGGTCTCGGCATCCACCGTTTCCGCCAGGGCGTCCAGCGCTCGGAAGGTGGCCTCCACCTCCGCCAGGGCTGACGGTTCATGGGGGGGCAGCATGCCGGTGAAGCGCATCAGCCGACCACCGTGGAGGCAGAGATTCTCCCCCTCCTCGAACGAGGCGAAGGTTTCCACGCCCAATTCCTCGGCCAGGGCCAGCACCTTGTCCTGGCCGGGCCCGACCCACTGGCCACCCACATCGATGGGGGTGCCATCCTGGGCGTGGCGGGTGTGGATGCGGCCGCCCACGCGGTCGCGCGCCTCCAGCACCGTGACGCGCAGGCCGGCGCTCACCAGGGCGCGGGCGGCGGTCAGGCCGGCGAACCCGGCCCCGATGATGGCGACATCGACCGGTTCCGCGCAGGCGGATTCCGGGCGGCAGGCGGACTCGATGGGCTGGCCCATGACGCTCTCCGGTTCTTAGAGGTAGGTGCGCTGCGCGGCGATGATCAGTGACTGGACCGCTTGGCGCGAGCGGAAGCTGTTGGCGGTCGCCAGCCACTGCAACAGGATGCCGACGAAGCCGGTGAAGATGAAATTGGCCAGGCCGTCGATGTCCGGCTTGATGCTGCCATCACGGACATCGCTGGCGTCGGCCAGGACGGACCGATAGAGGTCCAGATATTCCTCATATTTGCGCTTGGCCAGCCATTCGGACCCCGGCGTGCTGAGCGCGTAGAGGGTCAGGTTGAACAGGGCCAACTGCTCGTTGGGGCTGCGCTCCACCTCACCCCTTATGAAGGTCAGCAAGTGGTCGATGCGGTCGTGCAGCCGTTCCGGCGTGGAGAAATAGGCGGCCAGGCTGTCGCGTGACTTTGCCACCAGGTGGGTCAGCACGTTCATCAGCACGGCGTCCTTGCCGTCGAAATAATAGTGCAGGGTGCCCAGGTTCACGCCGGCCTCGCCCGCGATCTTGCGCGTCGTGGTCCCATGCACGCCCTCGCCGGCGATGACGGTGATGGCGGCGGCCATGATGGCCTCACGCTTTCCCTCGCGCTTTTCTTCGCTCTTGGACTTCAGGGGCTGCGACACGGGCTTTTCCTCGGATCTCGCGGCGCGCGGGCCGTTGAGGCTGGCGGTCAGGCGGGACGTCATGGTGATGGTGGCGTTATTGGTGGTCAACAGGGGGGGGCGCCGGCCGGGGGTCGATGGGGGTGACGGGCCCCCACCTTTGCTCCAGCGCGGCGGCGGCGGCCAGCGCCAGGCCGTCGCGGAAGCGGCTGGCCACCAGTTGGACGCCCAGGGGACCGTCCGGCCCCCGGTGCACTGGCACCGACAGGGCGGGCACGCCCAGGAAGGCCGTGGCGGTGCAGGGGCTGTGGGCGGTCAACAGCCGGTGGGCCTCCTCCACGCCGCGCACATCATAGCCGACGGGGAAGGGCACCGACCAAGCGGTGGGCATCAACAGCAGGGGAAAGTCCTCGAAGAACATCTGCCAGGCACGTTGGAAGGTGGCACGGGCGGCGAGGCCGTCCAACATCCCTTCCGCCGACAGCGGGGGCACGCAGGCGGCGGTCAAGTCCAACGACCGGAGGAGCGCCTCGTCGCCCAGGGCGAAGGCCGCCCGCGCCGCCGGGCTGCGGCAGTCGTTGGACAGCAGGGTCATCCACAGCGCGGCGGCCTCCTCGAAGCGGGGCGGTGCCGCCTCCACCACCTCATAGCCGGCGTTGGCCAGCGCATCGGCGGCGCGGCGCAGGGCGGCCAGGATGGGGGCGTCGGCGGCGTGGTCCGCCGTGCCGGTGAACAGGGCGATCCGGGGGCGCCGTGCGTCATCGGGAAAATCCAAAGGAACCGGTACCCAGGCCGGGTCGCGCGGATCGCGCCCCGACATGGTCTCCAGCCCCAGCCGGATGTCGCGCACCGAGCGGGCCAGCACACCCTGGGTCGACCCCAGTTGCAGGCACAGTGACCTTTCCGCCTTGCCCGTGGGGTTGTAGGCCGGCACCCGGCCGGTGGTGGGACGCAAGCCGTAGACGCCGCAGGCGCTGGCCGGCAGCCGGGCGGACCCCGCCAGGTCGTTGCCATGCGCCAGCGGCACCATGCCGGTGGCCACCGCCGCCGCCGCCCCGCCGCTGGACCCACCCACGTTCAAGGCGGGGTTCCACGGGTTCAGGGTCAGGCCATGCGGCGCGTTGTCGGTGAACCAGCGGCAGGAGAAGGCGGGGGCGTTGCTGCGACCCAGGAGAATGGCGCCGGCCTTGCGCCAGTTGGTCACCGGCGGGCTGTCCTCCGCCGCCACCAGGCTGGTGAAAGCGGAGACGCCGTTGGTGGTGGCGCTACCGGCCTGGTCGACATTGATCTTGGTCGTCACGGGCACGCCGTGCAGCGGCGGTAGGTGGGCACCGGCCGCAATTCGCGCGTTGGCTTCGTCGGCGGCGGCCAAAGCAGTCTCGCGGCATATCTCCGTCAGGGCGTTCACCGCCGGATTGACGATCCCGATGCGGTCAAGGCAGGCGGCCGTCGCCTCCCGGGCCGAAACCCGTCGTTCCCGGATCGCCGATGCCAGATCCGTGGCATCCCATTGCCAAAGCGCGGTGCCGCCCATGTCCCGTCCCTGTTCCTGAAAGACATTTTTTAAGAAGGCGTCGGCGTCGTGCGGCGGGTCGTTGCCAGGCCGCGCACCGGTTCGGGCGCCCTGCGGGGCGCTCGGGGACCGGATCGACGTTTGTCATGTTTCCTGGTTACAGGCCCCCAATGGCGCTGTCAACCAATTTTGGTCAAATGATCAATTTATATCCGGCGTCGTTCAGGGCGGGGTGGCGGTGCTCTCCGTCAGCTTTTTTGTCGCGGCTTTTTTCAGCGGCCAGGAGGTGCGACCTGAGAAGGTGATCATAATATCATGATTTATAACGACTTATTTTGAAACGATCCAGGGTGTGGCGACGTGGGTGATCAGCCAAACCCAGAATCTTTATCCTTGACAACCTTTCGGAAATGCGTCGCTCTTGAGACATAAATTGGTCAAATGATCAAACATTGACATGAACAGGGTTCCCTGGCCGTGGGTGGCCGGGGGTGATTTTGATGGCCCGGTACGGGATGACCGTCCGGTGTTTTCCGACGCAGGCTGGCGCCCTTCCGGGCGCGGTCCTTTGGGCGGGGCGCGAAAGCGGCCCCGAAGGGGGATGGCTTGCCGGGCAATGGCCGCCGCCAAGGCGTGCCGCGATCAGATGAACGGGAAGATTCGGGAGACGGAAATGAAGCGGAAACGGTATGCCTATGCGGCCCTCGGCCTGTCTTGTTCCCTGGTGCTGGGGGCGTCCGCGCCGTCGCGGGCCGCGGAACCGGCTGGCGCCTCTGACGACGTGTTGCAGGACATCGTGGTGACGGCGCAACGGCGCGCCCAAAGCCTTCAGGATGTTCCCGTATCGGTCAGCGCCTTCGCTGGCGACGACCTGAAAAGCCGGGGGGTCACCTCCATCGACCAGATCGGCAGCATGGTTCCCAACGTCCAGATTCACAACGACAAGGGCGGTGGCGCCCCCACCTGGGTCATACGCGGCGTGGCGCTGTTCGATTTCAACGCCAACAACAACCCCGCCACCGCCATCTACATCGACGACGTCTACCAAAGCTCCGCCGTGATGGGCGGCGGCGCGCTCTATGACCTGGAGCGGGTGGAGGTGCTGAAGGGCCCGCAGGGCGGGCTGTATGGCCGCAACACCACCGGTGGCGCCGTGCAGGTGCTGTCCAAGCCAGCCAAGCTGGGCGCCAAGGATGGCTATGCCTCGGTCGATTACGGCAAATGGAATGAATACCGGGTGGAAGGGGCGCAATCCATCCCCGTCACCGATACCCTGGCGCTGCGCGTGGCCGCGGTGCAGGAAGGGGGCGACGGCTGGCAGAAGACGCTGGCGGGCAACACCCGCTGGGGCGCGCCCGACCGGACCGCGGCCCGCCTGCAGGCACTGCTGCAACCGTCGGAGCGCTTCACCGCCCAACTGAAGCTGTTCGGCAGCCGGGACCAGTCGCAGACAACGCTGGCCACCAGCAACGCGGCCTACGACACCTCCGGCGCCTTCTGCGGCGCCGTGGCCGGCGGCGGCAACGGCAACGCCTCGTGCCTGAACTTCGCGCAGTTCAACAACCTGGTCACCGGCGCCACCGGCGCCTTGTCCTCGGCCAGCCAGTCCAACGATGGCCGCGTGGTCATCTCCAGCCCCATCAACCGGCTGGACAATCACGAGTGGGGCGCCACCCTGACGCTGGACTATGATTTCGACGACGCTCGCCTGACCTCGATCAGCGCGGCGGACTATTTCCACTTCGGCCAGGTTTACGACTACGACGCCACCAACCTGCGCCTGGGCGACCAGGCGGAGCGGGCCACCATCCGCAACCTGTCCCAGGAACTGCGGCTGACCTCCACCGGGGACACCCGGTTCAAGTGGCTGGCCGGTGCGGTTTATGCTCAGACCGGCTTCCAGGAGTACCGGACCTTCGACATGCGGGACAACGTGGCTATCGTTTCCGCCTCCTTCACGCCGCTCGGCGTATCGCAACAGGACGGCGTGCTGGCGGTGCAGTACCGGCAGCAGACCCGCCACGCCTCCGTCTACGGCCAGGCCGACTACGCCCTGACCGACCGGTTGAACCTGTCGGCCTCCCTGCGCTACGCGACGGAGGAGACGGACTTCCGCAACGGCAAGGACTTCTTCCCGCTGGCCGGCATCACCCTGCTGGACAACCTGAATTCGACATATCGCCTGCACGACCATGTGTCGGGCAAGGTGTCGGCCGATTACCATCTGGCCGACGCCGTCCTGCTCTACGCCTCGGTCGCGCGCGGCTACAAGTCGGGTGGCGTCTTCGGCGGCTTCCCGCAGGAACCGGGCGACGTCACCCCCTATAAGGAGGAAATCGTCTGGGCCTATGAGACGGGGGTGAAGAGCACGTGGTGGGACCGCAAGCTTCAGGTCAACCTGGCCGGCTTCCACTATGACCATTCCAACCTGCAGGCGCTGACCACCCTGCCCAGCGTGCTGACCCCCGGACAGTTCATCTTCCGCCTGACCAACGTGGGCAAGGCCACCCACGACGGCGTTGAATTGGAAACGACGCTGAAGCCCTTGCCGGGCCTGACGCTGCAGGCCTCGGGCGCTTATGTCGATGCCGAGGTGACGCAGAGCAACGATGTGCTCTACTCCTTCGACAACCAGGTGCTGCCCTGGCAGGGGCGCCGTATCGACTACTCGCCCCGGTGGACGGGCTCCTTCGGCGTGCGGTACGACCGCGCGGTCACGGATCAGCTGGTGGGCACGGCGCAGCTGGATTTCGATGTGCGTAGCGCCCAGGTGATCGGCAGCACCCTGGTCGACGGCGCCTTGCGCAACATCGGGGGCTACGGTCTGCTGAATGGCCGGCTGACGCTGGCGTCCGACCATGACGGGTGGAGCGTGTCGCTCTGGGGGAAGAACCTGCTGAACCGGCGTTACTTCACCGACCGCAATAATGACGGCCTGGGAAGCTATTACTCGGTGTATGGCCGGCCCGTCAGCTACGGCCTGAACCTGACCAAGACCTGGTAAGGCGTGGCCTAACGCCAACGCACTGTCCAGCGCCCATCGCCCAACGCCCACCGCCCACCGCCCCTGGGGAGGCTTCATGGCATCCGTCACCACGTCCACCGACCAGCCAATTCCACCCATGCTGTCGCTGGCGGCCATCACCGCCTTCGGCCTCATCGGGCCCTTCATATTCCTGGTGTCGCCGGTGATCGCCGGCCAGTTGGCCCTGGAATGGCACTGGTCGGCCGGGGATATCGGCGAACTCATGTCGATGGAGCTGGGGGGCGCCGCCCTGGTTTCCTTCCCGGCCGTCTTCCTTCTGCGCCGCCTGCCGTGGCGGCCGCTGGTGGCGGCGGCATCGCTGGTGTTCGCGGGTGCCGCCGTGGGCTCGGCGTTGGTCGCGCGCGCCGGGGGCGACCCCGCCGTGCTGGTCCCTCTGCGGTTCGTCGGTGGCGCGGCGGGCGGTCTCCTGTCGGTGGTGTGCCTGCTGGCGGCCGGCCGCTCCGCCGACCCGCACCGGGCCTTCGCCTGCTGGACGGGCGGTCAGACCGTCTCCGCCGCCCTGGGCTTGCTCTACCTGCCGCGGTTGTTCGGGGTCATGGGGCTTGCCGGGCTCTACGCGCTGCTGGCCGTGGCGGCGCTGCTGGCCGTGGCGGTGGTGGCGGGGCTGCCCACCGGCTGGCCCGAACAGTCGGGGGAGACGCGGAGCGGCGGTTCGGCGGCGCCCCGCCTGAATTTGCTGGCCATCTTCTGCTACTATCTGGCCATCAGCGGCGCGTGGGCCTTCGTCGGCGTGCCGGGCCTGGGATTGGGCCTGACGGAGGAGGGGGTGGGCACGCTGACGGCGGCGGCCATGTTCACCGCCATCCTCGGCTCCATCCTGGCGACCCTTTCGGGCCGTTCCCGCCACCGTGCCGCCCTCAGCCTGGGCTTCTTCGCCCTGCTGTTGGCCTGCCTGCTGGTGCTGGCCTTCCCGCCGGGGCGGGGAGCCTTCGTGGTGGCGGTCGTGCTGCTGCAGGTGTGCTGGTCCTTCCTGGTGCCGATGCTGCTGGCGGCGTTGGCGGATACCGATGGCGGTGGCGGGCTGGTGATCCTGTCCAACATGATCATCGGCGGTGGGGCCGCCCTCGGGCCGCTGCTTGCCGGCTATACCCTGGACTACACCGGAACCTATGTCGCGGTGGCCGCGCAGGGGGCGCTGCTGCTGGCGCTGTCGGCCGCCGCCTTCGGATGGGCACGCCGGGGCGCCTGACGCGCCGGACCCCAATCTTTCCCCATTCCCTTCGGTTTCACTGCTTGGATCGGACCCATGTCTTCGCTTCCGCTTCTTTCCTGTTACATCGATGGCCAATGGCGCATGCCCGAGGGCGGTCGCCTGCTGGACGTTATCAACCCGGCGACCGAGGCTGCCTGCGCCCGGGTGGTCCTTGCCGGGCCTGGCGAGGTGGATTTGGCCGTGGCGGCGGCGCGGCGGGCGTTCGAGACCTTCTCCCAGACCAGCCGTCAGCAGCGTCTTGATCTGCTGTCCGCCATCCTGGCGGCCTATGGCGCCCGCATGGCGGATATCGGTGACGCGATCTGTCAGGAGATGGGGGCGCCGCAGGGCTTCGCCCGACAGGTCCAAGCCGGCATCGGCGCGGCGCATCTGGCGCAAATGATTGAGACGGTGCGCACCTTCGCTTTCGAGGAGGTGCGCGGCCCCCTGCGCCTCCTGCGGGAACCCCTGGGCGTGGCCGGGCTGATCACGCCCTGGAATTGGCCCATGAATCAAATCGTGTGCAAGGTGGCGCCGGCGCTGGCGGCGGGCTGTCCCGTGATCCTGAAGCCCAGCGAGTTGGCCCCGCTCAGCGCCAACCTGTTCGCGGAGGTGATGCACGCCGCCGGGGTTCCGGCGGGCGTCTTCAACCTGGTGCACGGCGATGGCCCCGGTGTCGGCCAGGCCATCGCCCGCCATCCGGACATCGACCTGGTCTCCTTCACCGGTTCAACCCGCGCCGGGGTGCAGGTGGCTAAATTGGCGGCCGACACCGTCAAGCGCGTCACCCAGGAACTGGGTGGAAAATCCGCCAACATCGTTCTGCCCGACGCCGATCTCACCACGGCGGTGGAACAAGGGGTGCGCCGTTGCTTCAGCAACAGCGGCCAATCCTGTAACGCGCCCACCCGGCTGCTGGTGCCGGAGGACCGGTACAGGGAGGCGGCGGCCGTGGCCCGCGCTGTCACCGAAACGGTCATCGTCGGCGACCCGCTGGATGCCGCGACCACGCTGGGGCCCTTGGCCAACGCCACCCAGTTCGCCAAGGTTCAGCAGTTGATCGAGATCGGCCTCGGGGAGGGGGCGGAATTGGTGGCCGGCGGTCCCGGCCGGCCGGCAGGCCTGGCGCGCGGCTATTATGTCCGGCCCACAGTCTTTGGGCGCGTCAGCCCGACCATGACCGTGGCGCGGGAGGAGATTTTCGGACCCGTCCTCTCCATCCTGACCTACCGCACGGAGGAGGAGGCCATCGCCCTGGCCAATGACACCGTCTACGGCTTGGCGGCCTATGTCCAGTCGCGCGACATTGACCATGCGCACGCGGTGGCCCGCCGCCTGCGCGCCGGCACGGTCTATGTCAACGATCCGGCCTGGAGCCCGGCGGTGCCCTTCGGCGGTTACAAGCAGTCGGGCAACGGCCGCGAATACGCCGAATTTGGGCTGGCCGAATTCCTGGAATTGAAAGGCGTTGTCACTGGTTAATCCAGGTTGCGCGTCCGCCTTCAGTCACTCAACCCCGCGAGATGGCATTGAACGTCGAACACGATTCCGAGGCCGAAATGTCCGATATTGTTCCCTTGTCCGCTGAAGACACCGCTGTGTCCCCCATTCTCAGCCGGCGCCTCGTCTTGGGTGGCGCGGGCGCTCTGGGCTTGGCTTTGAGTGCCGGGCCCTGGAGCGGCGCGGCGTCCGAATTGGAAGGCGGCACGGCACTTTCGGCGGGCGGGGGGGCGGGCGTATCAAGCTATCCGCCGGCATTGACAGGGCTACGCGGCAGCGACCCGGGGTCTTACCAGGTGGCGCATGCCCTGCGGGACGGCGCACGATGGGAAGATCCAGAGGACATCGCGGAAAAATACGATCTCATCATCGTCGGCGCCGGTCTGAGTGGCTTGGCCGCGGCTTACTGGTTTCGTAAGTGGCATGGTCCGACGTCCCGCATCCTGTTGCTCGACAATCACGACGATTTTGGGGGCCATGCCCGGCGCAATGAGTTCCATGCCGGCAAGCGGATGCTTCTGAGTTTTGGCGGTACCATGAGCATAGAGATGCTGGATAATTATTCAGCGGAGTCCATGGGATTGCTGGAGGAATTGGGCGTCGACATTAGCAAGTTCGAGCGCTATTTCGACCAGGGATTTAACGACCGCAACCGGTTGGATACGGCGGTTTTCTTCGACAAGGAGACGTTTGGCCGCGATCAATTGGTCGTTGGCGACCCTGGTGGGCCGTTCGGCGGCGGCAACGCTCCCCCCGAGGCGTGGAGGGCATATCTCGCCAACACGCCGCTTTCGCGGCAGGCCCGCGCCGACATAGTCAGGTTCAGGACACAGCCGGTTGAATACCTTCCTGGGCTGGACGCCGATGAAAAGAGAAATAAGCTGGGGAAGATGAGTTTTGAGGCTTTCCTCGTCGATGTCGTCAAGATGGATGAAGGGGCGGTTGCCTACTATCGGAAATACTCGCACTTGGTTCGGGGCGTGGGGGCGGACGCGATCGATGCCGTTCTTGGTCTATGGCTGACGGCGCCCGAGGTCGCGGCGTCCATGGGAATGGCGTCGCCATATACGGATGATTCCATCATTCACCACTTTCCGGACGGCAACGCGTCCATCGCGAGACTCCTTGTCCGCTCGCTCGTGCCCGGCGTCGCCCCTGGCGGGACGATGGAAGACGTGGTGACCGCGCGGTTTGACTATGCGGCCCTGGATCGGCCGTACAACCCCGTCCGCCTCCGTTTGAACAGCACGGTGGTCCATGTGCGCAACGTGGGTGTGGCATCCCTGGCGCGGGAGGTCGAGGTGACGTACGTGAGGGCCGGCCGGGCCTACCGTGTCCGTGGCGCGGCTTGCGTCCTTGCCTGCTGGAACATGGTCATCCCTTACGTCTGCCCGGACTTGCCGGCAGAGCAGAAGGCGGGCTTGGCCTACAACGTCAAGGCGCCGCTGGTCTATGCCAAGGCCCAGATCAGAAACTGGCGGTCCCTGAAATCCCTGGGGGTGGGGACGCTCTACTGCCCCGGCAGTTACTTCAGTCAGGTGGCCTTGGATTTCCCAGTCAGCATGGGGGATTATCATTGCGCGTCAGAACCGGCCGATCCCTGCGTCCTCCACCTGGTTCGCACACCATGCAGCCCAGGACTGTCGATCAAGGATCAGTACCGGGTGGGGCGGCAGGAAATCCTGGAGACGCCGTTGGAAACGTTTCAGAAGGAAATCGGCGACCAACTGGATCGGATATTGGGGGCGGGTGGGTTCAAGGCATCCAGGGATATCCAAGCGATCACCGTGAACCGGTGGCCGCATGGCTATTCCTACATGTATTCCCCACTGTGGGATCCGACATGGCCGCAGGGGCAGGAACCCCATGTGGTTGGGCGGCAGCCTTTCGGTCGCATCGCCATTGCAAACGCGGATTCCGGGGCCTTGGCGGAATCATCGACCGCGCTGAACCAGGCGCACCGCGCGGTGCGGGAGGTGATGGCCATGCTTGGAAAAGCCTGACCTACCGCTCGGAGGAGGAGGCCATCGCCCTGGCCGACGACACCGTCTACGGCTTGGCGGCCTATGTCCAATCGCGCGACATTGACCACGCGCACGCGGTGGCCCGCCGCCTGTGCGCCGGCACGGTCTATGTCAACGATCCGGCCTGGAGCCCGGCCGTACCCTTCGGCGGTTACAAGCAATCGGGCAACGGCCGCGAATACGCCGAGTTCGGGCTGGCCGAATTCTTGGAACTGAAAGGCGTTGTCGCGTTATAGCCAAGCCCCGCTTCGCCGGTCCTGGATCACCGGTGTTGTCCCCGGACGCCGCCGGTGATCCAGGGCGACGGATCCCCCCGTGGGATAGCCATCATGCACGGGATCATTATTGTCGGCTGTCAGTCGGAGGAAGACGGCTGGCGACGCCAAGCGATCGCCGCATGATCACGCTCCCGCCTCTTCTCGAAGGTATTCTATAGAGATTTCTTGGAACAAGAACTGGCGTGCCCTTTGTTCCGCTCTTTATTGCCCGCCTAGGGGGCTTTCTCCCGTGAAGTGGAGCGGCGCAGCGGTTGATAAGCAGGGAAATTTCGATCCGCTGGAGGTAATGGCTTCTGGATTCGCTGTCATCGAACCTATCTGTCGCCGGCTGAATATAGACCAATGGTTATATTTGGCCGTTTGCGCGCCGTTGGCGCCCCGCGGCCCCCAGGTGCATCGGTATAGCTTGCTCAGCGAAACGTCGAATCCAATGGCTGACCCTCCGGCCAACGCCAACTCCATAAAGGTTAAAAAATAGTAAAAACGAATAGCGAAAATAGCTGACGTGCGGTGGTATATTTTAGCCAACTCCGCATAAGGATATGGAAAAAAAGGGAAAGAGGTTTAGGTGGGTTACTCCGAGAAGCGATAAATTCTTACCAATTCTGACCAAGCCTGTCGCGTAAAGTTATTAACGAGAATTAACGAATAGCCCGTGAGACGAGAGCCATTACATCTAAATTCCATAGATTGAATTGACTTACAGATTTCCATCCCTCACATCAATGCAGTGATCTTGCCTTGCGGGCAGGGTGGAAGCTTGGGCGGGGCGCCCTGGCTTCCGGTGCGCCGGAAGGGTTGGGGTGGAAGCAGCGGATTGGGGCGTCGGGGTAGGGCCTTGGCGGTACACCAAAATTCGCTTTTTTCGTCACCCGACCCGGCCGTGGTGCAAACCAGTGGTTGGGGATCAGGCGGCATGACGAAGCAGACGATTACGCGCGGCAACAGCAACAAGAAGACGCGGCAGGCCTTCCTGCTGGGCGCATCGGCCCTAGCCATCGGCGTGGGGTTGGCGTCACCGCAGACCGCCCGCGGCAATACGATCATCTCGTCCAGCACCAGCAGCGCGGTTGATATATCCACCGCCCAGGGCACCGTTACCGTCAACGGTGGCGTGACCCTCTCGAACACAGTGACGGCTTTGCGCATCGACGCCGCCGTCGGCACCCTGACCAACAACGGTTATGTCGGCGTCAGCCCCGGTTATTCTGGCATCAACAACCAGAGCAGCATCGGCACGCTGATCAACAACGGCACCATTTTTGGCACGGCGCTGGGCATATCCAATAACCGCGGCGCCACGCTCAGCAACCTGGTCAATGCCGGTACCATCCGCGCTTCCTCGACCACCAGCGCGGGCGAAGCCATCTACAACGCCGGCGGCGTAATCGGCACCCTCACCAACACTGGCCTGATCGAAGGCAAGTTCTACGCCATCCACAACCTTACAGACACGGTTGTCGGCACGATTGGCCTGATCGCCAACAGCGGCACCATCGTCGGCAACATCTGGAACGAGAACGCCACCAACCTGACCATCTCGGGCGGCTCAGGTGCCACGATTGGCACCTTCACGGGCGTCAGTGGCAAGGGCACGATCATCAACACGCTCAGCAACCTGGTGCTGTCGGGCGGCAACCTGTTTCTGAATGATAATATCAACCTCGGTACCGGCACGCTGATCAGCCGCGGCACCAACCTGACCATCGCCGCCGGTTCCACCGTCACCGGATCCTACTACCAGACGCTATCCACCAACACGCTGACCACCAGTGGCCTGACCGTAACGGGCCGCGTGACCCTGGCCGGTGGCACTATCGTCCCGTCCTTCAGCAGCGCCAGCAACTACATCGTCGGCACGGCCGGCGGTGTGATCTACTCGCCAACGGGCATCACCAATCTGGGTGCTGCCTTCGGCACCGCCGTGGCTCCCACCGGGGCCCATTTCTCCAACATCGGCGCCAGCGGTACGACGCTGGTCTATTTCAATCCGCTGACCGACTATATCGGCGGCGCCATCGCCTCCCTGACCGTGGGCAGCACCGTCCTGAACGGCCTGTCCACCATCTATCCCACGGCACTGTACATCGCCAGTACGGGTAGCCTGGGCACCTTGACCAACACTGGCACCATCCGGGGTGACATCGTCAACCTGAGTGCCAACAACCTTTCCATCCGGGGCGGCACGCTGACCACGATCGGCACGCTGACCGGGTATTCCAATTCCATTGGCACCATCAACAACACCGGCAGCAACGTGGTGTTGGTGGGTGGCAATCTGCGCGTGAACGACGTTATCAACGTCGGCACCAACACCCTGATCAACAACGGCGCCAACCTCACCTTCGGCACGCTGGGCACCATCAGCCTCACCGGCAATTTCGCCCAGACATCCACCTTGGGGACGCTGTCCCTGGGGACGAACCTGCTGTCCATCTCCGGCGCGGCGAGCATCGCCGGCACCGTTCTCAGCGGCTTCACCACCACCGTCAACCACACGGCGGGGGAGGCGATTACGCTGATATCCGCCGCAGGCGGCCTCTCCCTCAGCTATGGCACCCTGACCGGCGTCGTCAGCGCGTCCGGCGCCGGCATCAACGTGACAGGGACGGCCACCGGCAACGACCTGCTGGCCCTGGTGCGGAACTACTATATTGCCGGCACCTATGGCACCGTCACCAACACTGGCACGCTGAGCTCCACCTCGGCGGTCTATGTCGCCTCCACTGGCACCTTGGGTGCCGTGTCCAACACCGGCGTCATCCAGGGCAACATCGTCAACCTCAGCGCCAACGACCTGACCCTGCTGGGTGGCAGCGGCGGCACCTATGGCACGTTTACGGGGCTCAGCGGCACAGCCACGGGGACCATCCTCAATTCGCTGTCCAATGTGTCGCTGTCGGGCAATGTGATGCTGAACGACGGCGTCAACGTCACCGGCCACACGCTGGTCAACAATGGCGGCAGCCTGTTCCTGAACACTGGCATCAACGTCACTGGCAATTACAGCCAGACCGGCGGCGCGCTGCTGGAGGCCGGCGGCGGCGGCGAACTTATCGTCAGCGGCGCCGCCGTGGTCAGCGGCGTCAGCTATTCCGTGGTCGGCGCCACCTCCGCTTACCACTACCTGCAGGGTCCGGCCGGGGCCACGCCCATCATCGCCGGCGGTGTCGGCTCCAGCTACACCAGCATCACCTACGACAGCGGCATCACCGGGCTGACCCTGGGGGGCTACACCCAGGGCACCAGCCTGTGGGGCACCGTCCTCAACGACTATGTCGGTGACAGCCTGGCGTCCATCGCCGTGGGCAACGGCACCGTGCTGGCGGCGCAGGCCGGCGTGCAGACGCTGATCTATATTTCGGGCGCCGGCACGCTGGGCACCCTGTCCAACAGTGGCACCATCCAGGGCAACATCGCCAACAATGGCAGCGCCGACCTCAACATCCGGGGCGGCTCCGGCACCACCGTGGGCACCCTGGCGGGCTTCGGCGGCAGTATTGGCACCCTCACCAACACGAACAGCAATGTCGTGCTGTCGGGTGGCAACGTGCGCCTGGCTGACCAGGTCAACGTCGGCAGCCACCTGCTGTACAATTCCGGCGGTACGCTGAGCGTGGCGCAGGGCGTGACGGTCACCGGCAACTACTTGCAGAACAACGCCACCGGCACCCTGTCCCTGGGCACGGGCGAGAGCCTGATCGTCACGGGTTCCGCCACCATCAGCGATGGCTACATCAAGGTCGCCAGCTTGGACGCCCTGAGCAATCATGTGGCGGGCGATACCACCACCCTGGTGCAAGCGGGGGGGGCCTCCAGCTACAGCCTGGTGAGCAGCCAGAGCGTTCCGGTCGTCCAGTCCAACGTGAGCGGCTTGGGCGTCACCGGCACGCAGGTGGGCAACAACTTGCAGGCCGTGGTCGAGAACGACTACTTCGGCACCAGCACGACGGCCTTCACCCAGAGCGGCACCATCGTGTTGGGCACCAACAGCCAAGCCAGCGCCGCCCTCTATGTCGCCGCGACCGCCACCATCGGCACCCTGACCAACACCGGCGTGCTGAATGGCGAGGCCCCTAACGGCAACGGTATCTTCCTGAACTCTGACGGCACGCTGCACGGCTCGATCGGCACGCTGTCCAATAGCGGCACCATCGCCGGCCGAGTGGGCGTGGCCAACTATTCCGGCGTCATCGGCACGATTGACAACAGCGGCCAGATCCTGGACAGCCTGCCCAACTCGGGTATTTACAACAGCAACACCATCACCCTGGTGAACAACCAGGCCAGCGGCACGATCGCCGGCGCCTACGGCATCGCCAACAGCAACCTGTTGGGCACCATCCTCAACGCGGGCTTGGTCCAGGGGTCCGTCAGTGGGACCACCACCGCCGTGGGCATCGCCAACAGCGGCAGCATGGGCACGCTGAGCAACAGTGGCCGCATCGTGGCATCCGGCCGGGCCGCAGCCGCCGGCATTCAGAACTCCGGCACCCTGAACGTGGCGACCAACGCGTCGGGCGGCACAATCGCCGCCACGGGCACCATCTCCGGCGGCACCGGCAACGCCGTTGCCGGCGTGCAGAACAGCGGGACCGTCGGCACGCTCGCCAACAGCGGGCTGATCACCGTCACGGGTGTCAACACCATTACCGGCTTCAACGTGGTGGCCGGTGTCGCCAACCTGTCGGGTGGCGTCATCAACCTTCTGTCCAACGCCAGCACCATCACCGCCTCGGGTACGGTCACTGACTTCAACCTGTCCCGCCAGGCCGCCGTTTTCAACGCCGGCACCATTGGCACGCTGGTCAACAGCATCGGCGGCGTGATCAGCGGCCGGGTCTACGGCCTGGACAACTACGCCGGCGGCAGCATCGGCCAGGTGGTCAACGCGGGCACCATCACCTCCACGTCGCGCTCCGCCCTGTTCAACGAGGGCACCATCGGCACGCTGAGCAACAGCGGGGTCATCCGGGGCGCCAATACGGGCCTGTGGGTGGGGGGCACCCACAGCACCATCGTGTCGCTGGTCAACACCGGCACCATCCAGGGTGTGAACAACCAGGGAATCGCCCTCAACGACCTGACCACGATCGTCAATCTGGTCAACAGCGGCGCCATTCTCGGCGGCAGCTCGGCCCTCGACAATTTCGGCACCATCGGCACCCTGACCAATACCGGGACGATTCAAGGCGCCACGGCGCTACGTCTCGGCAGCGGTGGCTCGATCGGGACCTTCACCAACAGTGGCGTCATCGCGGGCGACATCAACAATAGCACCTCCAACGCCCTGACCATCGGCGGCGGCACGGGCACGGTGGTGGGTATCCTGACGGGCGCGAGCGGCAGCGTGGGGGCCGCCAACAAGGGCCGGATCACCAGCACGGGCGCCAACCTGGTGTTCAGCACCGGCAACCTGCTGTTGAACGATGACATCACCGCCACCGGCCGCACGGTGGTCAACACCGGCGCCTCGCTAAACCTGCCCAATGCCGTCACCGTGACAGGCAACTACGCGCAAGGGGCGTCCGGCGCTTTGGTCCTGAGCAGTGGTGCCGTGCTGAACGTGACCGGCATCGCCAACATCACCGTCGGCACGGTCACGTCCAGCGGCTTCAACGCCACCAGCAACTACCTGGCGGGCGGCAGCAACGTCACGCTGGTGGCTGGCGGCGCGGGCTCTTCCTACAACACCACGGTGGTCGCCGGGGGCGGCATCACCGGCCTGGGGCTGACCGGTAGTGTGTCGGGCAACAACCTGCTGGCCGTCGTTGGTAACGACTACGTCGGCGGCACCCAGGGCTCCATCAACAACACCGGCTCACTGACATACACCGGCGCCAGCACCGGCGCCGTCTACGTGGCTGGTACCGGCAGCCTGGGCACGCTGGTCAACAGCGGCACCATCACCGGGTCTATCGCGGTCGAGGTGGCGTCGGGCGGCGCGCTGGGCCAGGTGATCAACACCGGCACCATCGCCGGCGACATCGTCAACCTCTCGACCAACGTGCTGACCCTGACGGGCGGCACCATCGCGGGCACCTTCACCGGCGGCACCATCGTCAGCACGCTGGCCAACGTGGCGCTCGCATCGGGTACGCTGGCCCTGAACGACGCGGTCAATGTCGGCGGCGGTACTCTGGTCAACGGCGGTGCCAACGTCCAGTTGGCGTCCATCATCAGTGTCACGGGCAACTACAGCCAGTCCACCGGCACGCTGGCGGTGGGTGCCGCTGGCAAGCTGGTGGTCAGCGGCGCTGCGGCCCTGACGGGCGGCACTGTGGTCACCCCCCTGTCGTCCACGAGCAACTATCTGGTGAGCGACAGCGCGACCACCCTGGTCCAGGGCGGCGGCGGCTCCAATTATGCCGGGGTTGCGGTCACGGGTGGCGCCGTCACCGGCTTGGCCGTCGGTGGCACGGTCAGCGGCACCAACCTGCTGCTGGCCAGGCTAAACGACTATGTCGGTGGCAGCCTGTCAGGCGCCAACAACATCGGGACGCTGGCGGCAGCGACGGCTCTTTATGTGGCGGCGACGGGCAGTTTGGGGGGCTTCTCCAACAACGGGACGCTGGCGACGCTGACCGGCACGGTGGGGCCAGCGGTGTATGACGCGGGCGTCATCGGAACGTTCAGCAACACCGGCGGTACCCTTGTCGGCAGCGGCAACGGCGTGGCGGTGTCCATCACTAGCGGCGGCAGCCTGGGTCAACTGATCAACACCGGCATCATCCGCGGCGATCTGATCAACAGCGGCAGCGGCGCGCTCAGCATCACCGGCGGCAGCGGCGGCGCCATCGGTGTGCTGACGGGCACGCTGACCAATCAGGGCACCATTACCAACACCAATGCCGACGTGGTGTTTGCCAGTGGGGCGCTGGCGCTGAACGACCATGTCAACGTCGGCGCCAACACGGTGGCCAACACCGGCGCCAGCCTGTTCCTGGGCACGGCCTACACGGTGGGCACGGTGACCACCTACAGCGGTTCCATCGTCAGCATCACCGGCACCTATCGCCAGACGGCCGGCACCCTGGGCATGGTGGTCGGCAGCGGCGGGCTGGTGGTCAGCGGTGCGGCCAGCATCGTCGGCGGCCAGGTGCGGGCCAGCCTGACCAGCACATCCAACTACCTGGTGGGCGACAGCTACACCCTGGTGCAGGGTGGGGCCGGCGCCAGCTACAGCGGGGCATCCTCGCAGCTGGTGGGTGTGTCGGCGGTGGCAGGGACCTTCGCCACCGGCACGGTGGGCGGCAATGTCGACCTGTTGCTGGGCATCACCAATGACTATGTCGGCGGGACCCTGGGCAGCCTGGCCAACGCCGGCACGATCGGCGGCAACAACGCCGTGGTGGTGGCGGCCTCGGGCACGCTGGGAACCTTCAGCAACACGGGCACGCTCAGCGGCACCCGCGGCCTGACCAATCTGGGCAGCATCGGCACGGTACTCAACAGCGGCCGGATCCTCAGCGGCAGCACGGGCGTCTTCGGCACGGGCAACTTCGGCGTGCTGGCCAACAGCGGCACCATCAGTGGCGCTTCGGTGGGCGTGGGCCTGGCCGGCAGCGTGGGCACGCTGGTCAACAGCGGCCTGCTGACGGGCGGGCAACTGGCGCTGTACAGCAGCGGCAGCATCGGCACGGTGGTCAACAGTGGCACCATCGCCGGTAACATCACCAACGACAGCGCCAACGCGCTGACCATCGCCGGCGGTACGGGGGCCACAGTGGGCACCCTCACCGGTCAGTCGGGCATGGGCACGATCACCAGCACGCTGGCCAACGTAGTGGCGGCCTCGGGCAATCTGTGGCTGAACGACCGGGTTAATCTCGGCAGCGGCACGCTGGTCAACAGCGGGGCCTCGCTACGCCTGACCACCCTTGTCAGCGTGACGGGCAGCTACAGCCAGTCGGCTGGGACCCTGGACGTTGGCAGCGGCAAGCTGTTGGTCAGCGGTGCGGCCAGCATCACCGGCGGCACGGTTGTGGCCACGCTCTCGGGCACGACCAACTATCTGGCGGGCCAGGTCAGTTCCACCACCTTGGTGGCGGGCGGTGTCGGTTCCAGCTACAGCGGCGCCGCGGTGGCGGCGGGTGGGGTCACCGGTCTGGAGGTGACGGGCACCACCAGCGGCACCAATCTGGTGGTCGCGGGCCTGAACGACTATGTCGGCGGGACGCTGGGCACGCTGTCGAACAGCGGGACGATCAGCGCCAGCAACGCGGTCTATGTGGCGGCGACGGGGTCCCTGGGGTCCTTCAGCAACACCGGCGTACTGACGGGCGCCAATGCGGCGCTGAACAACCTGGGCACCATCGGCTCGATCAGCAACGGTACGCTGGGCACCCTGGGGGTGATGGCCGGCGGCGTGGGTGTGGCCAACGCCGGGGTGATCGGCACCCTGGTCAGCTACGGCACCGTCACCGGCAC
>NZ_JACIIZ010000034.1 GCF_014205765.1 Nitrospirillum iridis
GGCATTCGGCCCTGGGCTACAAAAGTCCCGTCCTGTTCGAGGCTACCGCCTGACGGCGAGCAAATGGCTCTCCACTTTTCCAGGGCAAGTCCACCATGTAAATGGCCACAGGAGAGAAAATAAGGGAAAGCAGAGCTCCATATATTGCCTTATAAAATAGCAATGAAAAAAAATTCCATTCTGGAGCAGAAACGATAGGCAAAATAGTAACGTGAAACAACCAACAGACAATTGCAGCCGGTACGGCGAGGGCCAGGGATCGTATAAGGGCGTTCCGAGGTAAGCTGATTCTTTTTCGTTCGTTCATACGCAGATACGTGCGAAAGCGCAACCGGCGACGGGTTAAAAACGTCGGCATCAAGATGCTCATCAGCACGATCATGAAACTCTGCGGCAGGGAATCGAACGCCACCCCGACATGACCGGCAAGCGGTACGACGTTCTGCCCACCAAACACAATGAAAACAAACAGTACTGACACCGCTGCACTAATAAGAACACCGACCGCAGTTTCAACGACAATATACCGTCTTTGATCATCTGTCATCGGAGCATCTCCGCAAGTTCTTTCAAGGAAGTTGTGGAATCGGCGAGGCGCTCTGGGTCGATTATGATCCCGTCCGCAACGAGGCTTCGCCCATGGATGTAGTCGCGGGCCGCGTTCACGCAGTCCAAAGAAACGATGCGGCCCCTCTTAAGATAGACGACCGAAAAGCTGCGGGATGCCGGATCACCGCGGATCACCGCTTGGTCATGACCGAGAGAGAGGCCAATCGTTTGGAGTTTCAGATCGTACTGCTGTGACCAAAACCAGGGCACCGCGTCGTAGGACACCGTTTGCCCCGCAATCGCTCGTGCGGCCACAGCCGCCTGATCATGGGCATTCTGTACAGACTCAAGGCGGATGCGCTGCCCCTCCGCATAGCGGTTGGCGTGCCGGGCGCAGTCGCCGATGGCGTAGATACCCGGCAGCGATGTCCGGCACCGATCATCCACCTCGACACCGTTGCCACCATCGGCACCCGCTGCCAGCAGAGGCTCCACAGCGGGGATGATACCGATTCCGATGACGACCATTTGGCAAGGGATGATCATCCCACCCACAAGTTGTACCCCCGTCACCGCCCCGGTTCCCAGGATGGCATTGACCTGCGTTTCCAGGCGGATTTCCACGCCGTGGCCACGGTGCTCCACCTCGAAGAAGCGCGACAGCGCCTCGCCCGCGACACGGGCTAAAACGCGGGGTTGGGCCTCCAGCACAATGACCTTCTTGCCCAGCTTGGTTAGTGCTGCCGCTGTTTCCAGGCCGATATAGCCACCGCCAACGACTACGGCGGTTTCCACACCAGCCAAACGCCCCTGCATCTGATCGGCATCGGCACGTGTGCGAAGCGTATAAATCCCGGCCAGGTCCGCACCGGCGCAGGATAGGCGGCGGGGAGTTCCGCCCGTCGCCCAGACCATCTCGCCATAGCCGATCGTCTCACCGTCCGCCGTCGTCACTGTTCGGTGGACGGGATCGACGGCGACGACACGCCGCCCGGGCAACAGGGTCACGTCCCGCTCGTCCCAAAACGCTGGCGGGCGGATAAGGAGGCGGGTGAATGTCTTTTCCCCCGCCAAATAATCCTTCGATAGAGGGGGGCGTTCGTAAGGCGGGTCCGGTTCGTCACCGAGGAGAGCGATGCTGCCGGCGAATTTATTTTGGCGCAGGGCGATCGCCGCCTGCGCGCCCCCATGACCGGCCCCGACGACCAGCACGTCATAGCGCCGCATCGATCACCCCGCCTCCGCGATACGGACCGGCAGTCCATCGAGGTCATCGGTGAAAATGACCTGGCAAGCCAACCGGGATGTCCCGTTCCTGTCGCCGGAACTGTTCAGCAACTCATCTTCGTCGCTGGTCATGGGCGGCAACCGGCCCAACCAGCCCTCGTCCACATGGACGTGACAGGTGGCACAGGAACAGCACCCGCCGCACAACGCCAGCAGGTCATCAAAGCCGGCGTTGCGGATGACCTCCATGACGGAAAGGCCCGCATCGACGACAACATTATGACTATTCCCATCGCGGGAAGTAACGATCAATGTAGGCATTTCCCCACCAGCGTGTAATGAATGGAACTAAAACCAGAGAGGATGATGAGATGGCGCGAATAATTAATTAGCCACGCCGCCCCATCATCCGGCCCTTGCAGTGGAAGCCATCAAGACTTCCAGTCGTCGCGGCCTAGAAGCGAACGCCGGTGCGCAGGCCATAGGTCCGCGGGGGCCGCAACGTGCCGACGGTGAAAAGCGCAAAGCTCGTGGGGAACGTCGCGCTGACCACGGATTTATCGAAAATGTTGTTCACGAACGCGGTGACAAAGAACCTGTCATCGGAAGCGTTGTAGGTCAGCGAGGTGTCCGCCATCCAGTAGGCGTCCTGCTTTTCGACGGCCGTGAACTCCAGCCCCGCGAGCGTCTGCGTCTGGAAATGCGCGCGCGCGTTGGCGATGATCCTGGCGCCATTGTCCAGCGGGAAGGTCTGTTGGGCGGCCAGGTTCAACGTCCACAGCGGCGAATTGGGCGGACGGGAACCAGAGCAGTTCACCACATAGGAATTCCCGGTGATGCTGGCATTGGGGCAGCCAGTTCCATTGTCGACACCCCCATTGGAATTTGGGGTCGCATAGACGAAGTTGTCGTAGCGCGCATCCAGGTACTGAATATCAGCAGATAGTAGCGTGTCCTTTATCGGAAGGTACTGGATTTCAGTCTCAAATCCCCGGATCGTCGATTGGCCGACGTTCTCCGTCGGGAAAATAACCGTCCCGTTGGAATCGAAGCCCAAATGACTGATCTGCTGGTTCTTATATTTCCAATAGAACCCCTCGATATTGACCTGGAGACGATTGTCGAAGAAACGGTTCTTACTGCCCAGCGTATAGGCGTCGATGGTTTCCGGGCGGTAGGTGCCGGCATCCGCGGAGAAGAAGAAGCCACCGGATTTGAAGCCGGTTTCATAGCTGGCGAACAAAAGGTTGCTGTCGGTGACGTCCCAGTCGGCGCCCAAGCGATAGGTAAACTTGTTGAAAGTCGCCTTTTTCGCCGCGCTGCCAGTATTGTCGATGACGCTGGGGATGGTAAGGGTGCCATCCTGGCTGGGGTCGAAGTTCGGGGCTGGCAAGGCCACAATGTTGTAGGGGAAGGCACTCGCCATCGGGCAACCCGGAACATAGCTCGGATAGTACGTCGTCGGAAGTACGCAGGGGCGCAAGACGCTATTGTTCGTGCCGGCGAAAGTCTTGTCCTCCGTCGTGTAACGGCCGCCAACCGTGAGCCGCACGTCTGGAACCGGCGCATAGGTCAGGCGCCCGAAAGCGGCCAGGCTCTCGGAGCTTTGAGTGTAGGTTTGGTTCGAAAGCTGGGCTTGCGAGCTATACTGGTTCAGCGGGACGTCGTTGGTTTCGTCATAATAGAACCCACCGATAAGAAATCGCAGCGGCTGTGTATCGTCGGTCGCGAAGCGGGCCTCCACACTTGTCTGCTTATCCGTCTCTCTTTGGTTAATAACGAACCCGGGATTGTCCGAAACGAAGTCGACATGGTTCTCGCGGTACGCTGGAATGAGCGTCAGCTTCGCCCAGTCAGACTGCCATTCGATGTTGGAGGAAATGCCCCAGGAATTATTGTGCATATAGGGATTGGCCGTGATCGGCACGAAGGTCCGACCCAACAGGACATCGGGTTGGCTGGCATAGAAGGCCCGCCCCTGCGACGACAGAAGACCGATACGATCATCGACATTCAGGTTCAGGGGGGTCGCGCCAGTACCGTTCCCCCGCTGCCGGAAGACATCGCCCGTCAGGTTGATGGTCAGAGAGTCTGTTGGCTCAACCCGAAGCGATACCCGGCCGCCCATGTCGTTTTGATCATCGGTGCCATCATTCATGTAGCCATTGTGGCGAACGTAAACGCCGGCCGCGCGCACGGCGGCGTCCCTGCCCAGCGGCATGTTCAAATCGCCATCCACACGAACGGCGTCATAATTGCCGTACTCCACCGTCAATTCACCGCTGGTGTCCCCCAGCTCCGCCCCATGCGGGATGACATTGACCGCGCCGCCCGTGGCGTTTCGGCCGTACAAGGTTCCTTGCGGACCTTTCAGCACCTCCACACGTTCCAGGTCATAGAAATATCCCGTCGTTCCCGTTGAACGGCCGATATAGACACCGTTGAAATTGAAAGCGACGGCCGGATCGCTCAAGGCGTTGCCGTTGAAGTTGCCGACGCCGCGCAGATAAAAAACGCTGCTCGACCCGGAAGACGAGCTGACCTGCAGTGCTGGCACCACGCTCGTCAACTCCGCTGGCCGCGTAACACCGGAGTCCCGAAGGCTGTCGCCCGCCACCGCCGATACGGCGATCGCCGCGTGCTGCAGGTTCTCGGACCGCCGCTGGGCGGTGATGACAATATCTGTCAGCCCGTCGTCCTGCTGTGCATTCGTCGCCCCGTTGACTTGGGGATCCGATGATGGTGCCCCCGACGACTGGGCCCAGGCGGCATGGCTGGTGAGCAAGGCACCAAGACAGACTGAAGACAGCAGCAACGTCGACTTCATTTAATCCCTCCCGCTTATTGCGCCGTCTTGGCGGCGATTCTTCTGCAGCCCGATGCGGATCGGGTTGGATCCGTTGTGAATTTTGGGCACGCGAATATTGTGAGGGCAGCGAGTGCCCCCTGGACGCCTTGCCACTCACCGCCCCTCTAGGCGGCGTTTTATTTATGATCCGATGGCCGCTTGGGACGCGGCCACGTCGCCCGCCGGTCAATCCGCCAGCAGGTGCTGTTCCTTGTCGATCATGCCCTTCAGGATGCGACGAGCCCGGATGGCCGCCTCATCGATGGGAAGCAATGCCGGCTTGTGCGCCAGCAGATCATTCGATCGCATCCGGCTGCGCACAGCGGCGATCATCGGTTCGTCTTCGTTGACGAACGCGTTCTGGGTTCCGTAGTGCAACATGCCGGAGACCTCCTGGCTCTCCCTCGCCTTGTTGCGCCCCGCCGCCCAGAAATACCGCGTCATATCCTCGGACTGTGGCACCAAAAGGTGCATGATGTTGATCCGGGGGTCGTCGGCCTGGACCGTTTCATGAAGGCTCATGCCAGTCTGCAGGCTTAGGTTGGCCGGGGCCTGCCAATGCATGTAGGCCTTCAGGTTGGCGAAATCCTCCGCCCCTTCCCAAAGCAACCGGAACAGGCCCGTGATGGGTTCGTTCACCACGTCGTAGAAGGCATTGACCTGGTTGCCGTCCTGCCGCGCCCGGAACGTTGTTCTCTCCGAATTCCCCGGGGATGCCAGGAAGGGATGCAGGAACTCGACATGCGTGAGATCCAGCAGGTTGTCGATCACCAGTTCATAGTTGGCGTTGACGTCCAACTGGCCATAGACCCAGGTTTGGTCCGGCTCATCGAACAGCGGCAGGACCGGCAGCTTGGTCTCTTCGGCCTGAGCCGGTTCCCCCATCCAGACCCACAGCATTCCGTACCGCTGGGCCACCGGGTAAGACCGTACCGCCAAGGCGGAGGAGACAGCGCCCTTGCCGTGGGGATTGCGCAGGCAGGCGCCGGAACCACCGAACTCCAGCCCATGATAGCCGCAAACCAGGCGACCGTCACGGACCTTGCCGCGACTGAGGGGCGCGAAGCGGTGCGGGCAGGCATCGAACAGGGCCTTGACCTGCCCTTGTTCGTCGCGAAACAGAACGATGGGGTGGTCAATGATCCGAATGGCGACGGTTCCGTCCGTCACGTCCTTGTCCCAGGCCGCCGGGTACCATGCGTTTCGCAGGAATCCCATTATTATCCTCCCTCGCTTCAGTCGTTAGTATGTCTTGCGGATGACCTTCTCGATGCTCCAGGCGCCCGGACCGGCAAAGAAAATGTACAGAAAAACGAAGCAAAACAGGATCGCCAGATCACCCTGGTTGACTACCGGCAGGATGCCATCCCTCATGTGCAGCCCTGCCCGGAAATGGATGCCCCAGTAGGCTACCGCCATTTCACCGGACAGGACGAACGCCACAGCCCGCGTGCGCAAGCCGAGGGCGACCGCCATCCCCCCAAAGAACTCCAGTATCCCCGCCACACCGGCAACACTGAGCAACGAGACGGGGCCGGGATGGTGTTCACTGATGGGCCACAGGAAAAGCTTCTGCATGCCGTGCTGAAGAAACAGAAGACCTGAAACAATGCGCAGCGCGCCCAGGGCAAAGGGGGAACAGTGCTCCTTGAGGGACCAGCTTCTCATCGCAACCCTTACCATTCTGTTATAAATGGCCCGTAGGTCGGTGCCCTCCCGCCAGCGTCTTCTGCCACGACCTGGTTCCGTTGGCGGCCGAGGTAGGTGATTTCGCTTTCGACGATGTCGCCGGGCTTCAGCCAGGCGTTGCCGTGCATCGCCGCGTTGCCGGGCGGGGACCCGGTGATCAGCAGGTCGCCGGGCAGCAGCCGGATGCGCTCCGTCGCGTAGGACAGGATTTGCTCCGGCTGGAAGATCATGTCGCTAATGGGCCAATCCTGGCGGACGGCACCGTTCACCGATAGGCGGATTTGCACCTTTGATCGGTCGACAAACTGCTTGGGCACAGCGAAAGGGCCAAAAGGCTTGAAGTTCGGCTGGTTCTTGCTGACCCAATCATATTGAAAACGAACGTCGACACGACGGAACTCGTCCACCGTGCCGAGATCATTGACCATGACATAGGCGGCGATCAGGTCGTCGGCCTCATCGGGGCGGATATAGCGCCCGGTCTTCCCGACTATGACACCGAACTCCAGTTCCCAATCGGGGTGTTTGCCAATCAGAGGCAACGGCACGTCGTCATTGGCACCACAGAGTGCCGAGTGCAAGCCCGTCCAGAAGAAGGGCATGCCTTCGCGCCCGCGCCGATCGATCTCGGCCAGGTTACGGTGGAAAAAGGCCTCGTCGCCCTCCCCCTCCTTCCGGGCATGTTGGTTGAACTTGTTGAAGGTCATCATTTCCGCGACATGCTGGCGGTAGTTGGAACCGGCGCCCAGGATGTTCGGATGGGAAAGGACGGGCAGGATCTCCAGCGCGTCGTAGGTGAACGCCTGGCGGTCCTGCCGGTGGGCAACCTCGTTGGCCCAGTCGACGGCACGGCCCCAGTCGTCAAACACGGCATGGGTGTCGCGATAGCGGTCGGACATGCTGAAGACGGCGCCGCCCGGAACGACAATGCCAGGGAAGGCCGCATCGGCACCGGTCCGGAACGTGCCGATCCCGAAGCTGCCCGAAACCAGACCGGTGGCGGGGTCGACGCCCTCGGGCTGGGGGGCGGCCGGAATCTGTTTCAGGAAGTCATGGTCAGGCATGGTCGGGTTCCATCGTAAATTTATAGGACGTGTCAGGCGAAGTAGCGGTCGGGCGGATCGGAGCTCCAGACATCCATTTCAACCTCATGGATGCCGTGAACCCGGGTACCGTCGGACGCTCTGAGGCGATCGGTATCGGTGAAGGTTTCGAAGCGATTGCGGTCGGGGTCGCGCCAAACGTCGAAGACATGACTGCCGTGGGGATGGCGCCCCACGCCCCAAACAAGCTCGTAGCCTTTGGATTCCAGGTAGCGGTGCGACATGAACTGCGCCTCGAAGTCTTGCGCTTCAAAGCTGATGTGGTGACAGGCCGTCTCACCGCCCCGGCTCTGCATCAGGGCCACGCAGTGATGGTCCACCAGTTCCTCGCCGCGATTGAGGCGGAGGAAGCCGACGATCCGAATCCCAGGCTGGCCCGGCAGGTGATAGACGTCGCTGGGAATGAGCCCAAGCACATCGACGTACCAGGGCAGCGTCGCCATGAAGCTGGGGATGAACAGGCCCACATGGCCGATGCGGAACAGCTTCGCGGGGCCTAGGGGCCGCTTGGGTTCGAACCGCCCCTCGCGGACGTAGTTAAGGGGCGAATTCAACATCAGCGGGGCATAAGCCTCCCCCGGCGGGATGCGCGCGACGCCATGGATGAGGTCCACCGCGATGCCGTTGGGATCCGTGAGGGTCACGGCCTTTCCCCCGCCCGGCATATCCAGCGTGCGGATCGGGCTGGCCTTATGCACCCGCACCGCCTCCTCCAGGTCGGCCTCACTTTCCACCTCGAAGGCGAAGCCGGTGAACACCGCGGCGTCCCCCCGTTCGGCGACATAAGCGTAGCTGTCACCGCCGTTGGTACGCATGATCAGCCGGTCCGGGCAGATCTCAACGGTGATCAGCCCGAAATCTTGGGCGAATTTCTCTGTGGTGGCGAGATCATTCACCTGGAATTTCACATGATGCAGGCTTTTCAAGCGCATCACGGACACCTCCCCAGCATTTTCAATTTCGGATGAATATTGGAAGACCGCGGCATCACCACTGGTCGTCGCTCTCCCTATTTTTTCCGGCGCCAAATTCTTCGGCCACCGGTTGCTATAAGCTTTTCCATCATTGACCTATTATCGTCCAATCGAATATTGGCCACAGACATATAGGCGCCGCTGATATGTCTACGGAAGTGAGTATCCTGGACGTCAGGCGGAAATGAAAACGGCGCCAACCAGCACCAGGCCGGTCAGCGCCATTCAATGTGTCGAATAATTCGAGCCCTTTTGCCGCCTATTCGCCCCGCAACGGCCGCAACCCCAGCAACTCCGCCGCGTTGAGGCCCAGTATCCTGGCCTGCACGTCCTCCGGCAGGTGGGCATGGAATCCCAGCGGATCGGGTTCCCCCATGTCGAACGGATAATCAGTCCCCAGGCACAACCTGTCCGCCCCATGGCTGTGGATGAGCGCGTCGAGTTGGTCACGATCAAACACCAGCGTGTCCAGCCAGACCTGCCGCAAATAAGACGACGGTGCTCGCGTGATGTGCGCGCGGCAATCCTCCCTGGCCCGGAACGCGTGGTCCATCCGGCCCCAGTACGCTGGCAGGAAGCCCCCGCCATGCGCCACACACAGCTTGAGCCCCGGATGCTGGGCCAACACCCCGCCAAAGATCAGGTGGCTGAGGGCGATGGTCGATTCCAGCGGGTTGCCGATAATGTTGTCGAGGTAGTGCGCCGCGAGGCGGTGCCCGTGGGTGAAGCCCAACGGATGCAGGAACAGCAGGACCCCCAACTCCTCCGCCGCAGCGAAGAAGGGGCGGAGCGCAGGGTCGGCCAGTTCCTTCCCCGCGACGTTCGATCCGACCTCGATGCCCCGCAAACCCAGCTCGTGGACGCATCGGCGCATCTCGGCAATCGCCATCTCGGTGTTTTGAAGGGGTACCGTCCCCATGCCGACCAACCGGTCCAGATGGGCGCCCACCACTTCCGCCACCCGGTCATTGACCAGCCGGGCTGCGGCGCGTCCGACCTCTGGCGGGGCGAAATAGTAATATTGCCCTGGCGATGGGCTGATCGCCTGCACGTCCACCCCCAGCCTATCCATGTCCGCCAGGCGTTCCTCGACACCGTTCAGCTTCCGCCCGATGTCGCCGAAAAGCTTGGCGTTCGTGGCCTTGGACGCCTCCGACAGGAAGGCGAAGGGATTGGGCGGGTCCGCGACCTCGCGCCGGATCAGGGCATCCGCCGCCGGAACGTTGAGGTGGCAGTGCAGGTCCACCACGACATGCCGCCCACGCTGAGCGACCGGTATCGGCTCACGACACGGACCACACGTCGAAAGAGGATGATCGCAACTCATCTTTCCGCATCCAGCATGGACTGGACGATCTTGCGCACCTTCACCGCCGGCAAGTCTGACCGAACCAACAATTCCCGCTGGAAGGCGGCCGCCCGGTCCAGCCGCGGTTCGATCGCCTCGATCGCCGCGACATCCTGGCCGCGGACCTTCTTGTCCGATTCCAGTTGGAATTCATCCAGCGCTTCGTCTTGCAGGCGGAAATTCCGGATGGAAAAGCCAAAGTAGTGGGTCGTCGTTTCCGTTTCTGGCGTAATGCCATGCAGGATGTGGAGATGGCCCAGCGCCGGCGGGACGACGTCGTGGCCCGGAACGCGGGTGAACAAGGGGAAGTTGGTCCGGATCAGTTCAGGGCCGTAAAAGTCCGTGATCGACTCCCAATCGGCGATGCCCTCGTATTGGTTCTCCGCCCCCCACACCAGATCGGCAAAGCCATTCCAGGGAAGCTTGCCGGTGCGCACCAGCCGGTAGCTGGCCGGACGCTCCTCTTCCCTCATCGCCATTTTCTTCATAGCCTCGCCACCCGGAATATGGAAATGCAGGTAAGGCAGGTGGGTGAGGTCCATCAGGTTATCGATCAGCAGCTGATACCGCCCCTTCATCAGGAAGTGGTTGTACGAGCTGGCATGCCATCCCTCGACGCCGATGCCGAAATCCTCATGAGGAGGCAGGAGGGCGGTGTCGCAACGATCCTTGTCCCCCATCCAGATCCAGCACAAAGGCCCCCGTTCCTCCAACGGATAGGTCGGCTGGCAGAAGCCGGCGCCAGTACCCTGCGACGGGATCTCACTGCACTTTCCGTCGGCATCGAACACGAAGCCATGATAGCCGCAGACGATGGAGTCCCCCTGCAGCTTGCCCTGGGCCAAGGGGAAGTAGCGGTGGGGGCAAATGCCGTGCATGGCCACGGCCGCCCCGACCGTGGTCCGGTAAAATACGACGGGTTTGCCGAGGATGGTCCTTTCCATCGGCGTTCGCGTGATTTCATGGGCAAACCCCGCAAGGTACCATCTGTTTCGAACGACCGACTGACCTTCCTTGAATGGGTACATGGCCTCCTCCTGTTCTTATTTACTGGATGATCACGTGCGCGCTCGGACGACCTGCTGATCGATGGCGCCAAATAGGGGCTGCCCGCTATCTGATCTGGCTTCCATACGGACGCGATCACCGAAGGACATGAAGGCAGTCCATGCCTTTCCTTCGTCCAGGATTTCGATGCCTCGGCGCTCCGCGATGCAGGACGACCCAACATCGCGATAGTTCGGGTTGGACACGGTGCCCGACCCAATGATGGTTCCCGCACACAAGCTGCGGGTTCGGGCGGCGTGAGCCACCAATTCTGGAAAGGAGAAGCTCATCGCGTGGCCATTGGCACGCCCGAAAAGCGCGCCGTTCCAATAAACCTCGAGTGGCAGGTCGACACGGCCATCGCGCCATGCGGCGCCGAGTTCATCCGGCGTGACCGCGACCGGCGCCATGCTGCAGGCCGGCTTCGCCTGGACCCAACCGAAGCCCGTCCTCATTTCGATAGGGGCGAGGTTCCGCAACGACCAGTCGTTGATCTGCACCACAAGCCGGATATGCGCCGCCGCCTCATGCGGTCCGCAGCCGAGGGGGACCTCATCAACGATCACCCCGAACTCACCTTCAAAGTCTATCCCGTCCGCCTCGGTCACAAAGGGAACTTTCTCGGTCGCCGCATAAAATCGGTCCGACATGCCCTGGTACATCAACGGGCGGTCACGCGGCGCTGGGTCCATCTTGAAAACCTTGGCCATCAGCGCCCCGTGGCTTTCAAAGGCAGAGCCGTCCAACCACTGCCAGGCGCGCGGCAATGGCGCCAGGAACTGCCAAGCCGACTGCGGCGCAAGGCCAGGCGCGGTTCCCGCATCCACCTCCGTCGCCAAATCCCGTAATGCGCCCTCGACGTCGGTCCAGCACTCCAGCGCCTCTTGAAGCGTCGCCGCGATCCCATCCGCGAGAGCCGCCCGAGCGTGATCTCTCGATACGACGACAAGGCGGCCATCACGGGAGCCGCTTGCCACGGTGGACAGCTTCATGGCCTAGTCCTCCAGGATCGCGACAGCGCGCGTCCACCCGGCGGAGGCGCCTTGGATTTTATGGGGAAAGCAGGACACGGTGAACCCGTGAGCGGGCAATGCCTCGAGATTATGCAGCTTCTCCAGGTGGCAATAGCCGATCTCTCGACCGGCCTTATGCCCCTCCCAGATGAGGGAGGTATCGCCCGTCTCAGCCACGCGGCGCGCCGTGTGGGCAAATGGCGCATCCCAACTCCATGCGTCTGTCCCGGTTACACGGACCCCGCGAGAGGTGAGGTACATCGTCGCCTCATACCCCATGCCGCAGCCCGTGTTGATGTAGTCCGCGCGGCCGAGGGCACCGCCGGCCGCCGTGTTGACCAAAACGATGTCGAGGGGTTGCAGCTCATACCCGATGCGTCGTAGTTCCCGCTCCACATCCGTGGCCGTCACGACATAGCCATCGGCGAAATGCCTGAAGTCGAGCTTCACGCCGGGGCAGAAGCACCAATCGAGCGGGATTTGATCGATGGTCAGCGCAGGCTTCCCACCATCCTGTGTCGGATGGAAATGCCAGGGCGCGTCGAGATGCGTCCCGTTATGGGTCGATAGCGTCACGGTCTCCGCCGCGGCAAAGCCCTCTCCTCCCGGCAAAGCCTCGGCGGTGATGCCGGGAAAGAAATGGCCTGCCTCGGCGACTGTGTCCTTGTGGCCGACGTAATCGATTTTTGGCCGCATGAAAGGGGGATCTGTCACCACGTCATTGCACAAGGTGATGGAAAGATCGACGAAACGGCACCCTGTACGGCTTTTCATTCGCGTTTCCCAAGCTCCCTGCTCGCCTTCGGCGGCGATTTGCCGGCCAGCATTCGTTCGTCATTCAATTTCCTAGCGTTACCTATTAGCGTCCAATCGAATTTCGGCTTGCCGTCTATAGATGGTACTGATATATTGAAGCATGCGCTTCGATGGTCTTGACCTTAATCTGCTGGTTGCCCTTGAAGCTCTAATCCAGGAGCGCAACGTCTCTGCGGCGGCCCGGCGCCTTAACTTGACCCAGCCCGCCGTTACAGGCGCACTGAACCGCCTGCGCGACTATTTCCAGGATGATCTGTTGGTCTTGCATGGGCGACGAATGCTGCCCACGCCCAAGGCGGAATCCCTGGCCGGTCCAGTCCGTCGGGCCCTTTTACAGATTCGCGGTGAAATCACTCGCGCCGGAAACTTCGATCCCGCGACGGCCGTGCGCCACTTCCTGATAGTCGCGTCGGACTACGCGTACGCGATCGTCCTGGCCGACCTTTTCGCCAAGGTGGCCAGCGAGGCACCGTCCGTCAGTTTTGAAGTCATCTTGCCCAGCAGTCAGGCCGGCGAAAGATTGGACCGGGCCGAAGTCGACCTCATGTTTACGGTCATCCCGTTCGCGAACCCCCAATACCCCTCGATGCAGCTATGGACTGACGAGGATGTCATCATCAGTTGGAGTGGCGCCGGCTATGACAACATCGAAGCCGACACCTTCTTCTCCGCCGGCCATGCGGTGGCCACCTTCGGCCCGGACCGCAGGCCATCGGTGACCGATGAGCATATCGCCAAACTGGGTTTTGACCGTCGGGTGGAAATCCTGCTGCCCAATTTCGCCGACCTCTGTCCGGCAATCGTCGGCACAAAGCGGCTCGCCACCATGCACCGGCGCTATGCCGAACATTTCGCCCGCTTTTATCCCATCAAGCTGCACCCGACATGGGTGAAATTCCCCCAGATCGTGGAACTGGCGCTGTGGCATGAAGTCCGGGACAAGGATGCCGGGGTTCGCTGGCTGCTCGATAACATCAAAGAGCTGGCTGACAGCTTGCCAAGCCAGGTTTAAGTGCGAGCCGTAATTAGCTCCATCCTCGGCGATAAAGAACTGTGTCCTCTTGCCCGGTGAAGTCGCCAGAGGGATTAAGCAGTTGGAACTGTCGATGGAGGACTTGCAGCCCACGGCAGCCGCCGATATGCGTTGGCGTGGGCAGCAACCGGGACAGCGCCGCCGAGGGCTGGGAGATGATAGCGTGAAATCAGGTCTGGGGCATGCCCCAGACCTGGTCGCCCTCAACGCCCGATTCAGCGGTGCCGCGCGACAAACAGGATGAGAGCGGCGGGACATCGTCTGAGTTCCAGTTGGATACTGTTTCACACTGGAGCTCTCACCTTCCCTGACGATGCGCCGCCACGAGTTGCGCTGTCATCCAGGCGGTCATGGCCGACAAGGTCCAACCGAGATGCCCGTGGCCTGTGTTGTAGTAGACGCCCGCGCGTCCGCCGGGTTGAACGCGCGGCATCATGTCAGGCATCATGGGCCGCAGCCCGGCCCATGGAACCACGCTTTCCACGCTGACCCCAGGGAACAAGGTACGGCACCAGCGTATCAGCGGGGCGATGCGATCGGCCCGGATATCGCGGTTTTCCCCATTGTATTCCGCGGTGCCGGCGATACGGAACCGTCCGACGCCCAACCGGCTTGTCACAATTTTCGTGGCATCGTCCAGCAAGCTGACCCAGGGGGCCGCCTGTTGGCTCTCGGCATCGGATAGGTTGACGGTGATGGAATAGCCCTTCACCGGATAGACGTTGACACGGTCCCCCAACTGCGACGCCAGCCATCGGGACCCCACGCCACCACACACGACAATCCGGTCGAAGTGCCCTTCCCCCTCGCCGGCCGCCCCTCGCCACCGGAGTTCGACGCCATCGCGCCGCGGCTTCAGATCGGTAACGACGGTTTCAAAACACAACTGACCACCGCGTCGGGCAACGGCCTGGGCCAGGCCGGTGGTATAGAGATGGATGTCCCCGGTAAAGTCGCTGGGCGTGTAGAATCCGCCCAGGAAACGTTGCTGAAGAGCGGGCTCCAACGCCTGGATTTCGTCGGCGTCGACGGGCCGCCGGTCAAGGCCACCCTCGCGTAAAAGGCCGTTGACGCGGGTCGCATGCGCCAGCGCCGGCGCATCCCGGTAGACATGCAGAATGCCGCGCTGCTCCAAGGCGAAATCGATGCCTTCCCGATCAGCCATATCTAGCAGGTGCCGACGTGCCGCGATGGCCAAGCGGGTGGTGGCGATGGTGTTGTCGCGATAGGACGGCAGGGCCGCCAGGAACTCCGCGAACCAGCTGTATTTGTGCCAGGACGGTCTGGGATTGACCAGCAAAGGCGCATCCCGGCGCAGCATCCACTTAAGGCCTTTCACGACCGTGCCCACCTGGTTCCAGACCTCGGCGTTCGAGGCGGACAGTTGCCCCCCGTTCGCGTAGGAGGTTTCCATGGCGGCATAAGGATGCCGGTCGAATACGACGACGTTCTCCCCAATTTCCTGCAACTGATACGCCGTGGTGATGCCGGTGATGCCGGCCCCGATCACGGCGGTGCGCGATGATGATGTTTCAGCAGTCTGGGACATGGTACGGCTCCATCCGCCGGGCGTCCGGCGGAATACGCCCCATCCGTGTTTGGGCCTGAGAGCTTCACGGGCCTTCCCCGGGATGGGGGTCCGCTTTCTCCTACGGCGGGCCGATTCCAAAAGGATGGCCACTCTTCGGATGTTGGGCCTGGCGCGGTCCGGGTGCCTGAGAGATTCCGGGGCGGTTGCTCCTTCGGCGATGGCCCTTGGCCATGCTCTCCCGCGCGAGGCACAATGAAAATTACTCTACAGGAAGCAGTGGCCCTGTCCACGATACGTTTTGGCCCGCTCCACGACCTGCCCGTTCTCGATCAGCAGCAGTTCATTGAAGCGCTCGCACAGCTCGCCCGCCTTGGCGTGCCTGAATAATACCGGGTCGCTGATCCGGAGTTCTTCCGGCCCATCATAAACCACAGGTGTCTGAACCTCACCGGCCCCCTCGTCGGGGATCAGCCGGCTTCCCTCCGGCAACCAGGGGATCGGAGCCCGGTTCAAGCCACTGGGGCCCGAGGCCGGATAACCGCCCCCGCTACAGGTGAAGACATCGCTTTTTGGCTGGCGGGCGATGCGGACGGCAAAGCCTGCGGCAGGCTCAAGCTTGAAATCACGATAGTGATCAAAGAGGGCGGGTGCGTAGAGCGCCGATCCGGCCGCCAATTCCGTCACGCTGGGATCGGTCCGCGTGCTCTCAAAGCTGCCCGAGCCCCCGCCATTGACAAATCGCAGGTGGATCCCCGCCTTCTTCAACAAGTGCACGCTGTCGTCCCGGCGGGCGTTCACCTGGGGGCCCGACCAGGCTTTCAGCCTGCGCAGGATCAGATTTCGCAAGCCCTGTGTAAATCGGCGCGATCAGGTGACCCTGCTGTTTTCAACAAAATCAGTTAGTTGTTGTGCTGATCGGCGTCCAAGCTGCACGCCGATTAACAGTAGGCTTCCTGGATGACGGCGGTCAGCGCCTTTTCCGCCATGCGCCGGGGCTCCAGGAAGCCCGGGAAGTAACTGCCCTTGCGCAGCTTTGGGATGCGCAGTTCCACCGTGCCGGCACGGGTTTCCCAGTCGCGGTCACGGTAGCCGTTGCGCTGGACCAGGCGGTCGGGTGACCGCTCCCCGGGCGCCGCCCCGGTCAGGGCATGGACCTCCAATTCCATCAGCCGCTCAGCGGCAAAGCCGATCATCTGCCTCAGCACATCGGCGTCTGCGCCCTTTTCCAGCATGCTGCGCAGTGCCATCATCTCGTCGGTCATCGTGGTCACCCTCGGTTGGGGATAGTTGTGGTGACCAGACTTTACCGAAGACCCACGATGACCGCCCGCCGGGACAGCCCGTCCGGCCGGCTACGCCGTCCTACAGGGCTGCCCCGGCGCCAGTGCCTGCTACACCACCCGGGGGGACGTGACCTGGTGGCGGTGTATTGGGCATCCTCGGGCGGGGTTGTACCGACTTGGGAAAGTGCGGCTTGCTGTCTGGTTTGGAACGATATAAGTCGACCCCAGCACGCAGTACGGCGATGGCCTCGGCCTCTCCCCCGCACGAGACGAGATCTATGTAGGTTATTGCCTTAAGCATCCCCCCCCCGGATCGCACGCGCCAACCTTGACCGGCAGCAACGCGCCGGAAGCGCCGGAAGGGTCATTGGTGAACGCCGCAGCCCACTCAGCCTGAGCATACTCCACTCGCAGATATTCGCTAGAGAGCACCGCGATTGTCCGGGCACATTCCTTGGCCGCACAATGCATCTTGAGTACAAAATTAGTCCCCGGCCGGAAATCCCAGTCTTGCAAATAACACTTATATCCCACCTCCTCCAACTGCCAGCCAATCCATTCGGCCCACTGGCGGTCAGCCCTATTGTAACTGATGAAGAAATTCGCCAAGTCCGCCCCCTGCCGTCGCTGTAGAATAATTGCTGGATTGAATTGCATCTTTCAAGATTTCCGCCGCGTGGTGTGATGAAGCCATAAGGCTTCATCTTTCCGGAGCGGCATCACGGGCCACCCGCGAGAAGCCGGCGGCGCAGAGCGCGCTCTATCAAGGACGCGCAGTGCAACTCTTTTGCACAAGAGCCATCGACGGCACTATTGCTGAAACCTGCGCCTTGCGGTAGTTTTCTCAGGATATTAGTAAATGGGGCAGCAACCCAAGCGATTACCGGATGGAGCGCACGGAGCACCACTGGGGAAGGAATAACGTTAATGCCTGACGCTCAAGCGAAGATTGGCGCCCTCTATGCAGAGGCCCAACAGATTGCCAACGGCATTGCCATATCCCCGCCAAGTGTCCCAGCATCTTCCCCACCGGGTAGTCAACCCGTAACTACGCAACAGGCGGTCAAATCGCCAGTAACGGCACCAATATCCCCGTCAGTCAATAGTAGTATTGCGCAGCCTTCTACGCAATCCTCCTGGAAGATCGCCAGACAGGCGCACGCCTTCGTACTGGCAAAGCTGGATCATTTTCTGGCAAGGGCCTGGGGCATCGCCGCTCTGATTTGGGGGGCAATATACCTTCAGGTCAAGACGCAGTTCATTCCCGATCGAGAATTGTTCTTTATTCTCCTGGGCCTTCTCGCAATGGTGGCGTCCTTTATGACAACCATGGTTTGGACGCGCATTTCGGCCAAGCTGGAGGGACAGTCACGCCCGCTGCTTTATTTCCACCTTGGCGGACGCGAGCTAAAGGCGATACTTATTTCTTTTGCATTTAATATCTTGACATCAATTCCTATTGCGTTTCTTCAACCGGAGCGCGTCACGCCGCTAATTATTATCATTTATTATTTGGCAATAACGTACATTTCTTTAAGGATATTCCCTCTTCTCATTACCTCTATTGCCCTGGGAAGGCCGCAAACCATGGTCCAGTCCTGGGTCAAGGGCCGTGGTAACGTATCCAAGCTTTTTGGTGTACTGGTACTATGTGCCTTGCCGTGCTGGGGCGCTATAGCTGTCGCGATAATAGGCGCCGGCTTTGCATTAAACGAATATAACAATGCTGTCCTGGCGATAGTGCTTATGATCATATCGTCTCTATTACTCCTTCTCAGCATTGCAATTACTGGTGTCGGCCTTCAGAAATTTGACGAATACCTGTGATTGGAAGCCCAAGAATGTTTGAGATCTATTGCTGCCAGCATGGAATGATTGCCATAGATAGACAGGTAGCTTCTCAAGTACTGGAAAGCTTACAGCCCCTTGGGGGGCGCGTGACGCAGACTAATGGGTATCTGCTGCCCGGATGCAGATCCGAAGATGTCATCCTGAACCAGCCCGCACTACCCATCACGTTGGATTTCAACGAACTGATGGAATTGATCGGTGCGGGGGACGGGTGGCCGGTAGCGGCGACATGCTATGGCCCCCCCCAGGACAAGAGCCGCAACGAGGATTCGGCGCTGTCAGCGGTGATCCCCGGCGCGGGCGCAACCCGCTATGCGTTCGCTGCGGTGGCGGATGGTGTCAGCACACGGACCTTTTGGTCTGAGCGGGCGTCCCGGCTGGCTTGCCTTGCGGCCTTCAAAGTGATCCGGTCGATGATTCTGGACAGCACATTCGATGCACCAGACTTCGCTCCCAGCTTGCGGAAAAAGCTAGCTACGACTGTGCTTGAAGCGCTGAAAATGGACCAGTCGATTATCCGCGAAAAGAAGGCGACGCCCCCGGACTGGTCCCCGGAACTTTATCAGCGACACATAAATCGCGATGAATTCTGGTACAATTCCACACTGCTGGTCAGTTGCCTTGGCCATGAGAGGGGAGTGGCATTCTGGGTTGGCGATGGTGGCGTCAAGATCGTGAAGATCGGGCCGGACGGCACCAACCTCATTGCCAGGGACACCCATCTGAAATCCACCGATGACGTCGAGATCGGCTCCTATGTTTCCTTGGCCAAAAATATCGTGTTCGCCGGTGGCCCGATCAATTACAGCGATTCGTCGGCCGTCCATGTCTATCTTGCTACGGATGGGGTAGACAGAACACTTCAGCGTGCCAGGGATCTCGATTACGAAAACATTTCCATGCAGGATTGTGAGAAGGCATGCAAGGCGCTGGAAGAAATCTGGCTGCTGCCGGGCGCGGAGGTCGATAACTACAGCGTGGCCCGGGCCAGTTGGCCGATTGGGACTTCTATTCCGATTGCGAACAATTTGGCAACAGCCCTGGCGCCGACGATTGGCAATGATATTCTGCCGCCAGCTACGCGAGACGGTCTTATCTTGGCGACGCCGGAAACTGCATTGGCGCCGACAGCCGGCGCGGCTGTCTCCAGCGTGCCGCATATGGACCAGGACGACGATTGCCATGCTGTGGATGCAGACCAAGCGGAGAAGGCGAAGCTTGGTAGTTCCGGCACCACGCGGGAGCGACATAGCAGTGAGCCCCCCATGTCTTCGACATCTGCGCCTAGACAGGTTCCAGATCACCCGCTGACTGGCGCTCGTGACAACCAGTTTTCCGCATCGGCGCAACCCTCTCACCTACAGAAACAAGACCCATCCGCAGATGTCAGCGAAAAAGCAAGGATGGATGATATTATTCCTATCATCAACCTCGTTAAACGCACTGAAGTACGTTACGGGCATCTGGCCCCTCACGATATAAATCTTAAAGTCAACAAATCTGCATATAGGCTAATAATACTTAGCAGCTTCTTTACAAGAAAAATAATGAACATTAAATTATTAAACAAAATGTCCAACACTCAAATTGGCAAGTTTTTGGATATTGAACCGTTAGAATTTAAATTCGTCGCGATTAAATCTTCCTATATTTCGACCAGAGATGGTTTCTTGAAAAAATTATTTTCTGAAATACTTTCTAACAACTCCTTGAGAGAATTAAGCAAAGAAAAGGAACATGAAAAGAACTGGCAGGCACTTCTATTGTATATCCAGTCACAGTCGCGCCCGTGACAACAGTATACCGAGGAAATCCTTCAATGTGGTTTGCCCTTGGATCTTCCGCATCATCCGAAAGCCGTCGCCGTAAACAGGGTCAGAGTTTTTCTCTATCGCGTCGGCAAGTCGGTCGGCACCCAGGGTTCCGCGCTGACGGTACCAATGATAGGCGATGGTTTCGCAGAGACCCTCCTCTTCAATAGTGCCAAACATCAAATTGTTTCTTGCAGCCCAAACATGTCCAAGTTCATGCGCAACAACGCCGTCAAAGATCGGCCATGGAAGGCCGCTGACGACGGCCACGCCATCAACATCCCGCCTCTCCTTGCCATGTACGACCAGAATTGTTGACCGCGTCACGCCGAGTGTGTGGTCGTCAAAGCTGGCACTACCATGTTTGGCGCGCATCGCCAACGTTGATCCAAGCTCGAACTTTAGGTTCTGGCCTTTTGATACCAGACCAACCTCTCTGGCGAATGATGCCACTTCCACAAAGCGACGGCGGGCCAGATCGATATCGTTAACCGCCAACGAGACGCAGGTACTGCAGTTGCGGCGGCCAACGACGGGGGCGGCGCAATACTGGCACCGGCTTTCTTGCAGACAGCCCTGACAATGGGGCAAACCCCAGATGTCGATCATATATCGTCCTTGTATGATCGACATTTCACAACTTGCGCATTTCAGCGCCGTCATGGAATTACAGCCGAAAACATGAAACAGCTCCCTCTGTCGACATTGGCGCGTTCCTCGCCTTCCTTAGTCTGCCCCTTATACAGGTCCTGGCACATTGACCGAAGTGCCCGTTTGGAAATTGATTAAATTGATTGAACGAACCCGCTGTCGCGGGAATGGCGCCGCTGTTGGCGTATGAGGCCTCCGGTCTGAGGATTGCGGTTGTCGAAGCCCAATCCACAGACAGGAGGTTCCGCGATGGCCGAGTTGAGCCCTCTACGTCGCCGCATGATCGAGGACATGACGGTCCGTAATCTGTCGCCGGCGACGCAACGATCCTACGTGCATGCCGTGGCGAAGTTCAGCCGGTATTTTGGGCGGTCGCCGGACCGCCTTGGTCTTGAGGACGTCCGTGCTTTCCAGGTCCATCTGGTCGCCACGGGGATATCGTGGCCGGCGTTGAACCAGACGGTGTGCGCCCTGCGGTTCTTCTATGGCGTGACGCTGGGGTATGGCGATCTGCCCGAACGCATCCCGTACGCGCGCGAGCCACGCAAGCTGCCGGTGGTGCTGAGCGCGGACGAAGTGGTGCGTTTCCTGGAAGCGGTGCCGAGCCTGAAGAGCCGGACGGCGTTGACGACGGCGTACGCGGCGGGCTTGCGGGCATCGGAGGCCGTCAGCCTTAAGGTCGGCGATATTGACGGTGGGCGGATGGTCATCCGGGTCGAGCACGGCAAGGGTGGCAAGGACCGCTACGTCATGCTGTCGGCGCAGTTGCTGGGCATCCTGCGCACCTACTGGCGCCTGGCCCGGCCCGGTCATTGGCTGTTTCCCGGCCGGGACGGGAGCCGGTCGATGGACGTGCAGGTGCTCCATTCGGCCTGCCGTTCGGCTTGTGCCGCCGTCGGGCTGGCCAAGCGCGGGACTATCAGGAATTTCGTGCTCGGCGGGGTCATAGTGAGAAAGAAGGAGCCCCCCCATGGCCCGACGCAAAGAGCCAGTTATCCCTGACGCGCTGCTAGACCAGTTGCTTGCCGGGGCGGATGCCAAGACGGCGTTTGATCAGAACGGCCTGCTTGAGCAATTGAAGAAGGCGTTGACGGAACGCGCCCTGAATGTAAACGGCGAAGTGATTTTCCCCAGAAGTGGCGACTTAAAAATCCCCAGATGGTTTGTTCGGCTAATTGATTGGGTGGGTGTCGGCGGGCCTCACTTTCGGCGGTCTTCCGCGTTTCCGGATGGCTTGGAGCGGTGCGGTATCGGGTCTTCGCCGGACGTTTTCGGGGATGAGGTCGGCGTGCTGGCGTAGCCTGTAGCTGGCGCCCTCGATCTGCACGACGATGGCATGGTGGAGAAGGCGGTCGAGGAGCGCCGTGGCGACGACGGTGTCGCCGAAGACGTCGCCCCATTCAGCGAATCCGCGGTTCGAGGTGAGGACCATGGCGCCCTTTTCGTATCGGGCGTTGACGAGTTGGAAGAAGAGGTTGCCGCCGCCGGGGACGACGGGGAGGTAGCCGATCTCATCGACGATGAGGAGTTGGGGGCGGCAGAGGAAGCGCAAGCGTTCCCGCAGGGTGCCTTCGCGTTCGGCCTTGGCCAGGGAGGCGATGAGGTCGGCCAGGGTGGTGAAGTAGACGGAGCGTCCCGCCTTGACGGCCTCGACGCCCAGGGCCGTGGCGAGGTGGGTCTTGCCGCATCCGGGCTGGCCCAGGAGGTGGAGGACTTCGTGCCGGTCGATGAAGTCCAGTTGGGCCAGGGCCAGGATACGGTCCCTGTCGAGGGAAGGCTGGAAGGCGAAGTCGAAGCCCGCCAACGTCTTGACGGTGAGCAGACGGCCCATCTGGAGGGCGGCCTTGACACGGCGTGCTTCCCGCAGCGCCAGTTCCTCGCCGAGCAGGGCGTCGATGGCCTCCAGGGTGGTGAGGGTGCCGCGCTCAGCCTGGCGCAGGACGTGGTCTGGACTTGCCCTGGAAAAGTGGAGAGCCATCACCCTAAAATTTGGGAATGATGGAGGTGAAGATGGCGCGGGCGAAGCGGTCGCAGATCACGGGG
>NZ_JACIIZ010000035.1 GCF_014205765.1 Nitrospirillum iridis
GCCAACAGCGGCGGCATGCTCATGCTGGCGAACGGCGGCACCATCGCCGGTGGCGCGGTGGGCATCGCCAACAGTGGCACCCTGGGCCTGCTCGCTAACACGGGCCTGCTGTCGGGTGTGACGGCGCTGTCCAACGCGGCCAACGCCACCCTGGGCACGGTCAGCAACACCGGCACCATCGCGGGCAACATCGTCAACCTGGCGTCGGGTGACCTGGTGCTGGCGGGCAGCGGCGGCACGCTGACCGGCGGGACGATCAGCAACACGGCGTCCAACGTGGTGTTCGCCGGCGGCAGCGCGGTGATCGGCGACGCGATCAATGTCGGTGGCCACACGGTGGTCAACAACGGCGCCAGCCTGGCCTTGGCCAGCACGCTCAGCATCACCGGCAACTACAGCCAGGCCAACGGCACGCTGGCCCTGGGCACACTGTCGGCGGTGGTCAGCGGTGTGGCGGCCATCACTGGGGGCACCATCACCGCCAGCGTGTCGTCCACCAGCAACTATGTGGTGGGCGGCAGCGGCGGCGTGGTGCTGGTGCAGGGCGGTTCGGGCTCCAGCTACACCGGGGTCAGCCTGACCTCGGGCGTCAGCGGCCTGACCATCGCGGCGGGCACGCAGACCATCGGGTCCAACGTCGACCTGGTGGCGGACGCGGTCAACGACTACATCGGCGGCACGCTGGGGACCCTCAACAACACCGGCACCATCAGCGGCGTGGCGACGGCGGCCTATATCGCCGGCACGGGCACGCTGGGCACGCTCAGCAACAGCGGGCTGCTGCAGGGCACGCTCTATGGCCTGCACAACCTTGGCACCGTGGGCCTGGTGGCCAACAGCGGCACCATCGACGGCACGGTGGGCCTCTATAATGAGGGCAGCATCGGCACGGTGCTGAACAGCGGCGCCCTGATCGACACGGCCGGCCCCACGGCCGCCGGGCTGAACAACGCGGGCACGCTGGGCACGCTGGTCAACAGCGGCACCATCAGCGGCGTGACGCATGGTCTCTACAACAGCGGCACCCTGGGCGGGGTCGCCAACAGCGGCCTGATTACGGCGGTGACGGCGCTGTACACCAGCGGCAGCCTGGGCACGGTGGCCAACAGCGGCACCATCGCCGGCAACATCGTCAACGACAGCGCCACCGCGCTGGTGCTGACGGGCGGGGCTGGAGCCACCATCGGCACCCTGACGGGCCAGTCCGGCGTGGGTACGATCACCAGCACGCTGGCCAACGTGGTGTTGGCGTCGGGCAATCTGCTGCTGAACGACCGCGTCACCCTGGGGACGGGGACGCTGATCAACGCCGGCGCTTCCCTGACCCTGGCCAGTGTCATTGGTGTCACCGGCGCCTACAGCCAATCCGCCGGTACCCTGGTGGTGGACGGCGGCGCCCAGCTGGCGGTCAGCGGGGCCGCAAGCATTACCGGCGGCACGGTCCTGGCCAGCTTGTCCGGCACCGGCATCTACCTGGCCGGCAGCGGCGCCACGCTGGTGACCGGCACCACCGGGTCCAGCTATGCCGGGGCCACCGTCATGGCCACCGGCGCCACCGGTCTCACCAGCACTGGCATGGTCCAGGGCACCAACCTGGTCCTGGCCTATGGCAGCGATTATGTCGGCGCCGGCCTGGCCACGCTGTCCAACACCATCAGCGTCAGTGGCGTCACCCAAGCCGTCCATGTGGCGGCCGGCGGCAGCATCGGCACGCTGTCCAACACCGGTACGCTCAGCGGCAGCACCGCCGCGTTGTACATCGCCGGCACCGTGGGCCGGGTGGACAACCGTGGCCTGATCCAGGGCGATATCCTCAACGCCGGTGGTACCCTGACCATCGCCGGCGGCAGCGGCGGCACCATCGGCACCCTGACCGGCCAGTCTGGCATGGGCACCATCACCAGCACCGGCGCCGATTTGGTCTTCGCCAGCGGCAATCTGTTGCTGAACGATGCCATCAACGCCACCGGGCACACCGTGGCCAATGCCGGCGCCCATCTGGTCCTCTCCAGCATCGTCAGCATCTCCGGCGCCTACACCCAGTCCGCCGGCACCCTGGCGCTCGCGGCTGGCGCCGGCCAGCTGGTGGTCAGCGGTACAGCCAGCCTGACCGGCGGCACGGTCAGCGCCAGCCTGTCCAGCATCGGCAACTACCTCGCGGGGACCTTCTACACCCTGGTGCAGGCAGGCTTGGCCTCGTCCTACGCCGGTGTCACGGTGGCGACGGCGGGCATCAGCGGCCTGTCTGGTGCCGGCTCGGTCGCCACCATCGGCGGGGCGCTCGACCTGCTGCTGGCGGTGGGCAACGATTATGTCGGCGGCACCCTGGCGACGCTGACCAATAGCGGCACGCTGGCGGCCGGCACCGCCGTCTATGTCGAGGGCACCGGCAGCCTGGGGGCCCTGACCAATAGCGGCACGCTGACGGGTACCGCGGGCGCCGGCATCGCCGTCATCGGCCATGTCGGGACCATCACCAATACCGGCTTGGTTCAGGGCAGCGTGGGCCTGTCCAACATCGGCGGGTCGATCGGCCTGCTGGACAACCAGGGCACCATTGTCGGCACGGCCACCGCCGTTTCCAACCAAGGCAGCCTGATCACACTGAGCAACAGCGGGCTGATCACCGGCAGGACCGGCGTCAATCACCAGGGCAGCACCCTGGGTCTGCTGTCCAACGGCGGCACCATCAGTGGCGTCACCTACGGTATCTATGACAGCGGCAATACCGGCACCATCCGCAACAGCGGCCTCGTCAGTGGCCGGACGGCCCTCTATTTGAACAGCAGCGCCGCCACTGTGAGCAACAGCGGCCTGATCGCCGGCACCACCATCGGCGTGCGCTCCGCCGCCAGCACCACTCTGGTGGTCAACAGCATTGGCGGCACCATCAGCGGCCGCACGGCCGTCTCCCAGTCCGCCATCCTGAATACCCTGAGCAACGCCGGGTTGATCAGCGGCACGCTGTACGGCCTGAACAATGTCGCTGGCATGACCTTGGTGGCCAACACCGGCACCATCAGCGGCGGCACGGCCGTCTATACGTCCGGCGGCCTCACCACCCTGTCCAACGCCGGGCTGATCGCTGGCACCAATGGCTACGGCGTGGCCAACGCGGGCGGCATCACTGCGCTGCTCAACACCGTTGGCGGCACCATCAGCGGGGCCACCGCCGTTCTCAACAGCGGCGGCCTCACCACCCTGTCCAATGCCGGCCTGATCACCGGCGCCACCATCGGCGTCAAGAACAATGGCGGCGGCATCAGCCAACTGATCAACGCCGCTGGCGGCACCATCAGCGGCGTGACCGCCCTCTACAATAGCGGCAGCGGCGGCCTCAACACGCTGGCCAACAGCGGCGTCATCGCCGGCAACATCACCAACCTGGGCGTCGGCGACCTGACGGTCAGTGGTGGCGCCGGCACGGTGGCCGGCACGCTGACCGGCCTGAGCGGCCAGGGCACCATCGCCAACGCCAATGGCAACCTGGTGTTCAGCACGGGCAACCTGGTGCTGAACGATGCCGTCAGCGTCGGCACCTACGCCGCCCTGAACCTGGGGGCTGCCCTGTCGCTGACCAGCATCGTCAGCATCACCGGCGCCTACAGCCAGACCGCGGGCACCCTGGCGGTGGCCCCTGGTGGCCAACTGGCGGTCAGCGGTGCCGCCAGCATCACCGGCGGCACGGTGTCGGCGGGCCTGACAGGCACGGGCAACTACCTGGCGGGCAGCCTCTCCACCTTGGTGAGCGGCGGGGTCGGGTCCAACTACACGGGCGCCACGGTGATCAGCGGCGTCACCGGGCTGGCCAGCAGCGGCAGTGTCAGCGGCACCAGCCTACTGTTGGCGATCGGCAACGACTATATCGGCGGCACCTTGGCCACGCTGGCCAACACCGGCACGTTGAGCGCCGCCACGGCGGTGTACATCGCCTCGACCGGCTCCCTGGGCACGCTGGCCAACAGCGGCACCATCCTGGGCAACATCGTCAACCTGTCGGCCCAGGACCTGGCCATCGCCGGCGGCACGGCCGGCACGGTGGGTACGCTGACCGGGCAGTCGGGCATCGGCGTGATCCGCAACGCGCTGGGCAACGTCACCCTGTCGGGTGGCCTGCTGCTGAACGACACGGTCAGCGTGACCGGGCACACCCTGGTCAACGCCGGCGGCACCATCGGCCTGGCCAGCATCATCAGCGTCGATGGCGCCTATAGCCAGGCGGCGGGCACGCTGGTCGTGGCCGTCGGCACGGGCAAGCTGGTCGTCAGCGACGGCGCCGTTCTGAGTGGCGGCACCATCGCCCTCAGCGGCGCCCCCACTACCGCCAACTACCTGGTGGGCCAAGGCAGCAGCACGGTGATCCAGGGCGGCGTCGGCTCGTCCTACACCGGCCTGACCTACAGTTCTGGCGTCACCGGCCTGGCCCTGGCCGGCACCACCAGCGGCACCAATCTGCTGATGGCGGTGGGCAACGACTATGTCGGCACCGTGCTGGGCACCCTCGCCAACAGCGGGGCGATCAGCGCCAGCACCGCGGTCTATGTGGCGGCGACGGGCTCCCTGGGGTCCTTCAGCAACACCGGCGTGCTGACGGGCGCCAGCGCGGCGCTGAACAACCTGGGCACCATCGGCTCAATCGCCAACGGCACGCTGGGCACCCTGGGGGTGATGGCCGGCGGTGTGGGTGTGGCCAACGCCGGGGTGATCGGCACCCTGGTCAGCTACGGCACCATCACCGGCACCACCGGTGCTGGCGTGGACAACCAGGGCAGCATCCTGGCGCTGGGCAACGCCGGTCTGATCAATGGTGTCACCAGCGGCATCAGCAATGCCGGAACCCTGGGCCTGTTCCTCAACATCGGCGTGGTCTCCGGCAACATCGGGCTCACCAACAGCGGTGTGCTGGGCACGGCGCTGAACCAGTCGGGCGGCATCATCGGCTCGGTCACCGGTGTCGCCAACAGCGGCGGCATGCTCATGCTGGCGAACGGCGGCACCATCGCCGGCGGCGTGGTGGGCATCGCCAACAGCGGCACCCTCGGCCTGCTGGCCAACAGCGGCCTGCTGTCGGGTGTGACGGCGCTGTCCAACGCGGCCAACGCCACCCTGGGCACGGTCAGCAACAGCGGCACCATCGCGGGCAACATCGTCAACCTGTCGTCGGCTGACCTGGTGCTGGCGGGCAGCGGCGGCACGCTGACCGGCGGGACGATCAGCAACACCGCGTCCAACGTGGTGTTCAGCAGTGGCGCCCTGTTGCTCAACGACGCCATCGACGTCACCGGCCACAGCGTCGTCAACAGCGGCGCCTCCCTGGCGTTGACCTCCCTCATCAGCATCACCGGCGCCTACAGCCAGACGGCCGGCACGTTGGTGCTGACCCCCGGTGTCGGCCAGCTGGCGGTCAGCGGCGTGGCCAGCCTCGGCGGAGGCACGGTGGTGGCCAGCCTGTCGGGCACGGGCAACTTCCTGACGGGCGACGCCTACACCCTGGTGCTGGGCGGGGCGGGGTCCAGCTATACCGGCGCCACGGTGACGGCGGCCGGCCTGAGTGGCCTGGGCGTCTCAGGCAGCGTCGCCACCATCGGTGGCAACGTCGACCTGCTGCTGTCGGTCAACAGCGACTATATCGGCGGCAGCTACGGCACGCTCAGCAACACCGGCACGGTCAACGCCGTCACGGCCCTCTATATCGCGTCCACCGGCACCTTGGGACGGTTGGCCAACACCGGCGCCCTGCAGGGCAACATCGTCAACCTGTCGTCCAACGCGCTGACCATCACCGGCGGCACCGGCACCACGGTCGGCACCCTAACGGGCCAGTCGGGCATGGGCACGATCACCAGCACGCTGGCCAACGTGGTGCTGGCCTCGGGCAATCTGTGGCTGAACGACCAGGTCACTCTCGGCAGCGGCACGCTGGTCAACAGCGGGGCCTCGCTGCGCCTGACCACCCTCGTCTCGGTGACGGGCAGCTACAGCCAGACGGGCGGCACGCTGGCGCTGGGCTACGGCAACCAGCTGGCGGTCAGCGGCGCGGCGGTGCTGACGGGCGGTACGGTCGCGGTCAGCGGCGTGCCGGGGACGCTCAACCTGCTGGCGGGCGTGGGCGGTGGCACCGCGCTGGTGGCCGGCGGCGTCGGCTCCAGCTACAGCGGTCTCAGCTACAGCGCCGACGTGACCGGCATGGAGGTGACGGGCAGCGTGGGCGGCACCAGCCTGTTCCTGGCCGGCCTGAACGACTATGTCGGCGGCACGCTGGGCACGCTGTCGAACAGCGGGACGATCAGCGCCAGCAACGCGGTCTATGTGGCGGCGACGGGCTCCCTGGGGTCCTTCAGCAACACCGGCGTGCTGACGGGCGCCAATGCGGCGCTGGACAACCTGGGCACCATCGGCTCGATCGCCAACGGCACGCTGGGTACCCTGGGGGTGATGGCCGGTGGCGTCGGTATCGCCAACGCCGGGGTGATCGGCACCCTAGTCAGCTACGGCACCATCACCGGCACCAGCGGCGCCGGCGTGGACAACCAGGGCACGATCAACGCCCTGGGCAACGCCGGTCTGATCAATGGTGTCCCCAGCGGCATCAGCAATGCCGGGACGGTGGGCCTGTTCCTCAACATCGGCGTGGTCTCCGGCAGCATTGGCTTCACCAACAGCGGTGTGCTGGGCACGGCGCTGAACCAGGCGGGCGGCATCATCGGCTCGGTCACCGGCCTGTCCAACAGCGGCGCCATGCTCATGCTGGCGAACGGCGGCACCATCGCCGGCGGCGTGGTGGGCATCGCCAACAGTGGCACCCTGGGCCTGCTGGCCAACAGTGGCCTGCTGTCGGGTGTGACGGCGCTGTCCAACACGGCCAACGCCACCCTGGGTACGGTCAGCAACACCGGCACCATCGCGGGCAACATCGTCAACCTGTCGTCGGCTGACCTGGTGCTGGCGGGCAGCGGCGGCACGCTGACCGGCGGCACCATCACGAACACGGCGTCCAACGTGGTGTTCGCCGGCGGCGCGGCGGTGATCGGCGACGCGATCAATGTCGGCGGCCACACGGTGGTCAACAACGGCGCCAGCCTGGCCTTGGCCAGCACGCTCAGCATCACCGGCAACTACAGCCAGGCCAGCGGCACGCTGGCGCTGGGCACACTGTCGGCGGTGGTCAGCGGTGTGGCGGCCATCACCGGCGGCACCATCACCGCCAGCGTGTCGTCCACCAGCAACTATGTGGTGGGCGGCAGCGGCGGCGTGGTGCTGGTGCAGGGCGGCTCGGGCTCCAGCTACACCGGGGTCAGCCTGACCTCGGGCGTCAGCGGCCTGACCATCGCGGCGGGCACGCAGACCATTGGCGGCAATGTCGACCTGGTGGTGGCGGCGGTCAACGACTACATCGGCGGCACGCTGGGGACCCTCAATAACACCGGCACCATCAGCGGGGTGGTGACGGCGGCCTACATCACCGGCAGCGGCAGCCTGGGGACGCTCGCCAACAGCGGCGTGTTGAACGGGGCGCTGTACGGCATCCGCAACCAGGGCACCATCGGGCTGGTCAGCAACGGCGGCACGGCCACCGGCCTGATCGGCCTCTATAACCAGGGCAGCATCGGCACGGTGCTGAACAGCGGCGCCCTGATCGACACGGCCGGCCCCACGGCCGCCGGGCTGAACAACGCGGGCACGGTGGGCACGCTGGTCAACAGCGGCACCATCAGCGGCGTGACCCACGGTCTCTACAACAGCGGCACCCTGGGCGGGGTCGCCAACAGCGGCCTGATCACGGCGGTGACGGCGCTGTACACCAGCGGCAGCCTGGGTACGGTGGCCAACAGCGGCACCATCGCCGGCAACATCGTCAACGCCAGCGCCACGGCGCTGGTCCTGACGGGCGGCGCGGGCGCCACCATCGGCACCCTGACCGGCCAGTCGGGCATGGGCACGATCACCAGCACGCTGGCCAACGTGGTGCTGGCTTCGGGCAATCTGTGGCTGAACGACCGGGTCACTCTCGGCAGCGGCACGCTGGTCAACAGCGGGGCCTCGCTGCGCCTGACCACCCTCGTCTCGGTGACGGGCAGCTACAGCCAGACGGGCGGCACGCTGGCGCTGGGCTACGGCAACCAGCTGGCGGTCAGCGGCGCGGCGGTGCTGACGGGCGGTACGGTCGCGGTCAGCGGCGTGCCGGGGACGCTCAACCTGCTGGCGGGCGTGGGCAGCGGCACCGCCCTGGTGGCCGGCGGCGTCGGCTCCAGCTACAGCGGCCTCGTCTACAGCGCCGACGTGACCGGCATGGAGGTGACGGGCAGCGTCGGCGGCACCAGCCTGTTCCTGGCCGGCCTCAACGACTATGTTGGCGGCACGCTGGGCACGCTGTCGAACAGCGGGACGATCAGCGCCAGCAACGCGGTTTATGTGGCGACGACGGGCTCCCTGGGGTCCTTCAGCAACACTGGCGTGTTGACGGGAGCCAGCGCGGCGCTGAACAATCTGGGCACCATCGGCTCGATCGCCAACGGCACGCTGGGCACCCTGGGGGTGATGACCGGTGGCGTCGGTATCGCCAATGCCGGTGTGATCGGCACCCTGGTCAGCTACGGCAGCATCACCGGCACCAGCGGCGCCGGCGTGGACAACCAGGGCAGCATCCTGGCACTGGGCAACGCCGGGCTGATCACCGGCGTCCCCAGCGGCATCAGCAATGCCGGGACGGTGGGCCTGTTCCTCAACATCGGCGTGGTCTCCGGCAGCATCGGCTTCACCAACAGCGGTGTGCTGGGCACGGCGGTGAACCAGGCGGGCGGCATCATCGGCTCGGTCACCGGCCTGTCCAACAGCGGCGGCATGCTCATGCTGGCGAACGGCGGCACCATCGCCGGTGGCGTGGTGGGCATCGCCAACAGCGGCACCCTGGGCCTGCTGTCCAACAGTGGCCTGCTGTCGGGTGTGACGGCGCTGTCCAACGCGGCCAACGCCACCCTGGGTACGGTCAGCAACAGCGGCACCATCGCGGGCAACATCGTCAACCTGTCGTCGGGTGACCTGGTGCTGGCGGGCAGCGGCGGCACGCTGACCGGCGGGACGATCAGCAACACGGCGTCCAACGTGGTGTTCGCCGGCGGTGGCGCGGTGATCGGCGACGCGATCAATGTCGGCGGCCACACGGTGGTCAACAACGGCGCCAGTCTGGCCTTGGCCAGCACGCTCAGCATCACCGGCAACTACAGCCAGGCCAGCGGCACGTTGGCACTGGGCACGCTGTCGGCGGTGGTCAGCGGTGTGGCGGCCATCACCGGCGGCACCATCACCGCCAGCGTGTCGTCCACCAGCAACTATGTGGTGGGCGGCAGCGGCGGCGTGGTGCTGGTGCAGGGCGGCTCGGGCTCCAGCTACACCGGGGTCAGCCTGACCTCGGGCGTCAGCGGCCTGACCATCGCCGCCGGCACCCAGACCATCGGTGGCACCGTCGACCTGGTGGCGGACGCGGTCAACGACTACATCGGCGGCACGCTGGGAAGCCTCAACAACACTGGCACCATCAGCGGCGTGCTGACGGCGGCCTATATCGCCGGCAGCGGCAGCGTGGGCAGCCTGGCCAACAGCGGCACGCTGTCGGCCAGGCTGTACGGCCTGCGCAACCTTGGCTCCGTGGGGGTGGTGGACAACAGCGGCACGGCCACCGGCGTGGTCGGCCTGTACAACCAGGGCAGCATCGGCACGGTGCTGAACAGCGGGTCGCTGCTGGACGCCCCGGCGGCGGCGGCGGCCGGTCTGAACAATGCCGGCGTCATCGCCGCCGTGGTCAACAGCGGCACCATCAACGGCGCCAGCTATGGCCTGTACAACAGCGGCAGCATCGGCGCGGTCAACAACAGCGGGATCATCAGCGGCGCCACGGCGCTGTACACCAATGGCAGCCTGGGCACGGTGGCCAACAGCGGCACCATCGCCGGCAACATCGTCAACGACAGCGCCACCGCGCTGGTCATCAGTGGCGGCGCAGGCGCCACGGTCGGCACCCTGACGGGCCAGTCGGGCATGGGCACGATCACCAGCACGCTGGCCAACGTGGTGGCGGCGTCGGGCAATCTGTGGCTGAACGATCAGGTCACTCTCGGCAGTGGCACGCTGGTCAACAGCGGGGCCTCGCTGCGGCTGACCACCCTGGTCAGCGTGACGGGCAGCTACAGCCAGTCGGCCGGCACGCTGGTGCTGGGCTACGGCAACCAGCTGGCGGTCAGCGGGGCAGCGGTGCTGACGGGCGGCACGGTCGCGGTCAGCGGCGTGCCGGGGACGCTCAACCTGCTGGCGGGCGTGGGCGGCGGCACCGCGCTGGTGGCCGGCGGCGTCGGCTCCAGCTACAGCGGTCTCAGCTACAGCGCCGACGTGACCGGTATGGAGGTGACGGGCAGTGTGGGCGGCACCAGCCTGTTCCTGGCCGGCCTGAACGACTATGTCGGCGGCACGCTGGGCACGCTCTCCAACAGCGGGACGATCAGCGCCAACAACGCCGTCTATGTGGCGGCGACGGGCTCCCTGGGGTCCTTCAGCAACACCGGCGTGCTGACGGGCGCCACGGCGGCATTGAACAACCTGGGCTCCATCGGCTCGATCGCCAATGGCACGCTGGGCACCCTGGGGGTGATGACCGGTGGCGTCGGTGTCGCCAATGCCGGGGTGATCGGCACCCTGGTCAGCTACAGCAGCATCACCGGCACCACCGGCGCCGGCGTGGACAACCAGGGCACGATCAACGCCCTGGGCAACGCCGGGCTGATCAATGGTGCCACCAGCGGCATCAGCAATGCCGGGACGGTGGGCCTGTTCGTCAACATCGGCCAGGTCACGGGCGGCAGCCGGGCCATCGCCAACAGCGGCAGCCTGCTGGTCCTGCAGAACGCCGGCCTGCTGTCGGGTGTGACGGCGCTGTACAACGCGGCCAATGGCACCCTGGGCACGGTCAGCAACAGCGGTACCATCGCCGGCAACATCGTCAACCTGTCGTCGGCTGACCTGGTGCTGGCGGGCAGCGGCGGCACGCTGACCGGCGGCACCATCACGAACACCGCGGCCAACGTGGTGTTCGCCGGCGGTGGCGCGGTGATCGGCGACGCGATCAATGCCGGCGGCCACACGGTGGTCAACGACGGCGCCAGCCTGGAACTCGCCAGCACGCTCAGCATCACCGGCAATTACAGCCAGGCCAGCGGCACGCTGGCCCTGGGCACGCTGTCGGCGGTGGTCAGCGGTGTGGCGGCCATCACCGGCGGCACCATCACCGCCAGCGTGTCAGCGACTCAGAACTATGTGGTGGGTGGCAGCAACGGCGTGGTGCTGGTGCAGGGCGGTTCGGGCTCCAGCTACAGCGGGGTCAGCCTGACCTCCAGCGTCGACGGCCTGACCATCGCCGCCGGCACCCAGACCATCGGCGGTACCGTCGACCTGGTGGTGGCGGCGCTCAACGACTACATCGGCGGCACGCTGGGGACGCTGGCCAACACCGGCACCATCAGCGGGGTGGTGACGGCGGCCTACATCACCGGCAGCGGCAGCCTGGGGACGCTCGCCAACAGCGGCGTGTTGAACGGGGCGCTGTACGGCATCCACAACCAGGGCGCCATCGGGCTGGTCAGCAACAGCGGGACGGCCACCGGCGTGATCGGCCTCTATAACGAGGGCGTCATCGGCACGGTGGTCAACACCGGCCTGCTGAAGGACGCGCCCGCGGCCACCGCCGCCGGACTGAACAACGCCGGCGGCATAGCCGCCGTGGTCAACCAGGGCACGATCAGCAGCGTGGCCTATGGCCTGTACAACAGCGGCACGATCACCAGCCTGGCCAACAGCGGGCTGATCAGCGCCACCGACAGCGTCACCGGGCGGGGCTTGAGCAACACCGGCACCATCGGCACGGTCAGCAACAGCGGCACCATCACCGGGGTGACGGCGATCTACACCCAGGGCAGCCTGGGCACGGTGGCCAACAGCGGCACGATCGCCGGCAACGTGGTCAACACCAGCGCCAACGCCCTGGTGCTGACCGGCGGCACCGGCAG
>NZ_JACIIZ010000036.1 GCF_014205765.1 Nitrospirillum iridis
CGGCATTCGGCCCTGGGCTACAAAAGTCCCGTCCTGTTCGAGGCTACCGCCTGACGGCGAGCAAATGGCTCTCCACTTTTCCAGGGCAAGTCCAAGGCTATAATCCCGCCTAAGAATGTGGATATATGGAAAGGTGCTACTGAGGGCGTCCCTCGGCGGGATCTGTCATTGCAGTGAGTACGGTTCGGGGGGCAAGCTATGGATGTGGATCCGGGTTCCCTGACAGAGCGATAGATTCCTTGATAGTTGTGGTCAAAGATGATTATTATCGCTGGCTCGTAAACGAGCCAGTGTGGCACCAACTGCCAGGCGATTAGCATCTCATCATTACCTGATTTCATCGCGATGGACCTTAGGGTGTCGATAGGCGATGCCCGTGAGTAGCAGGGATCAAGATCATGGGTAACAAGCTGGATGAAGGCCGCAATATGGAGAAGCGTGTCGAAGTCTACGAGGGGCGGGACGCCGGAAAGGCGAAAAAGCCGAGCCAGGTGCAAAAGGTGGTCGAAGAAACCCGCAAAGCGGTTGCCGATACACTTAAGAAGCGCTGAATATTTATGTAACTTATTGGCGCGGGTGCCTGCACGCGCCCGTGGAAGTTGTAAATCACTATCGGTTCGGTCCGCTGCGCGCAGAGACGTCAGTGCCGCAGGGGGGGGGGGGCAGACCATTGTTCACCTGGGGTGTTGTCCGGGTGCTGTATTGGATGCGTTCAGCGACGGTCATCTGGCACGAGTCCGGCCGCAACCGCCACTGCCAAGCGTGGGGCAGCGCATCGCGCGACCAGATCCAAGGATAAAGTAGATGAACCTTCTGGTTGTCGGGAGTAACCATTTAGGATAATTTTTTTGACGGTAAACTGATCATCAAGGGTAGGGCTATGCCAGCAGAAAGAGTCACGAGCAAGTCGCCTTGGCACGTCGTTTTCGTAATCGACGATTCGGGATCTATGTCGGGGCAGCCGGCAAAGGACGTCAATGAGGCGGTCGAAACGATGGTTGAGGAAATGCGCCTCCTGTCGCAAGGCATGAAGCCGTATTTCAAGATCTCCGTAATCAGCTTTGGTAGTGATAGCACGATACTGGCCAAGGCACAGAGCGAGAGCCAGATTAATCTGGGAGCCATTACCAAATTTGGCGGAAACAGCGGCTCAACCAATGCCGCCGCCGCGCTGTCGGACGCCTACAATATTCTTGCGAGTAATGGCGGTTCTTCCACCGATTTCGATCCTTTCGTGTTTTTCCTGTCGGATGGGAGTCCGGACAATTCGCAATTGGCGTTGGATGCGGGGCTGCGGATCAAAAGTCTGGCGCTGCCGGCAGGCACGCCGCGTATCGTGACCATCGGAATTGGGTCGCCGGCCGATGCCTTCATGAGCTCTCTTGCCACCAATCCAGAGCTTTACAAAAAGCTGCAGAAATCAAGTGATATTAAGGATCTTCTGCCAGCTGTAGGGACGATTGCCGGAACCAAGACCGGCGCGGATGGTGTTGTCGAAGCGATTATGCAGCTTTAATTTTTTTTCGGATTCTTTGCCGTGGCCAGCTACAACAGCGAAGATTCACCTGTAATGCTCAGCGAAATCAACGTCTGGACTTGTTACGGATGTCGTAATGGGCTGGCCATGGCAAAAGGGCGGCAGTTACCGCCTAACTCGAAGATCATTCTTGGTCATGACCCCACGGTACTTCTTCTCGGTGGTGAGTCCGTGGATATTACAACGGACGAACCACCTCTGGCATTGACGCTCACCGACAACGAAATCGGATGGATTCGGGCCCCCGGCAATGGCGCCGTCGCCGCTACATGGTACGGTCCCGACGAGCAGACGAAATCGTCCAATCAGGATTTTGCCTTGGCGGCACGAATCTGCGGCTACGGCGGCAGGGAATACATTTTCGCGGCAGTCGCCGACGGCGTTACCACAAGAACGTTCTGGGCCGCACGTTCGGCGCGCTTGGCGTGTCTGACCGCATTGCGGGTCATGGCCCAGGCCGTGACCTCCAAGGGTGAGATCACCGATAATGATCTCACCAACCTGCGGGTGGGGCTGGCGAAGGCCCTTAGAGATGTATTTGAACGGGACAAGGCCGTCTTGGTGGCGTCGAATGCCGTCCCGGAGGGCTGGAGCACGGATGTCTATAATAAGAACAGGGGCAATCCAGCCTATTGGTACAATTCAACACTGCTGGTCTCGGTTCTTGGCGATGATGTCGGTGTCATCCTGTTCGCAGGGGATGGTGGTATCCACGTTTCCAAGCGGACCAAGGGAGTGACTGGTGTGCCGATTCGTCCGCTCAAGACCGGCGAAGGGCTGGAAATTTCCTCGTTCGTTTCTCTTTCGGTTACTGAGGCGGATTTTCGCGCTGCCCGCTTGTCCGACATCCAGTCCCTGGATAGTGTCGATATCGTCATGGCGACAGACGGGGTGGACCGGACACTGCAGATCGAATGCCCCGACGATTATGATACGCTGAACCTGTCATCGTCGAGTTCGGCCCTTGGGGAACTGAAGCGCCTCGGAATGATGCCGAAGCGCGAGGTCGACAATTACAGCATTGCTCGCCTGACGTGGCCCATCAACGCTGCCCCCGGGGGACGACGGCGGACGCTGGCGTCACCTGTGTCGGTTGCCGAGCCGACGGCTGTTTCAGGCCCCGCTTCTGTTTCCGCGTCCTTTCCCGTCGACACCGCTTCCGCGTTTCCGGTTGCCGAATCGGTGCCAGCGGAGGACAATTACACGCGCAGGTTCCCTATTGGAATCGCCGCGAGTAGTGTCCTGGTTGGGGCGTCTCTGACCCTGGGGATCATGGCTGCGTTTAATTTCTCGCATTTTCGCGACACTGTCGTTGCTCATTTGCTTGGCAGGCAAAATCCAGAGAATGGGACAGTTCCGGTGGTCCAGGCTCCGGCAACGGGCGCCTCGGATGGGCAGGGTAGTGTGAACGCCGCGGCTGATGAGGCGGCCAGGAATGCGGAGGACGCGGCCGTGAACGCCGCGGCTGATGAGGCGGCCAGGAATGCGGAGGACGCGGCCGTGAACGCCGCGGCTGATGAGGCGGCCAGGAATGCGAAGGACGCGGCCGTGAACGCCGCGGCTGATGAGGCGGCCAGGAATGCGAAGGACGCGGCCGAGCTTGGGCAGGGGGCCTGGACCCAGGAAATCGAGCGTTTGACAGCAGAAGCCAAGGCTGCGGCGGAAGCAAACGGCGGGATGCAGACATCCTGTTTGTCGACCAAGTCGAAGAATGGCGTTTTGCTCGACCCTGAGAAAATGGTGCAACCAAAGGAATATTCTATAGAGAAAAGATCAAGTGAAAGAAAAGAAGACATAGGAAGCGACGTGCTGAAGAATATGCCAGTATTGTTCTGCGCAAATGTAGATTCTGAGTATAAGAAAATAATTACAAAAAACATAGCTGGCAAATTTATTTATGAACCCGGTAAGAAGGGGTTTATCTATTCTATCGATGGTCCATGTGTGGGCACAAATACGGCATGCGCTGCCTATTTTATAGTGGCAACAAAAGATACATCGGGGGTGATGTCTGTATATCGTGTCGCTATACGCAATAAGACTACAGGGGAGGGGGCAAGATGAGTTCTTATTCATTCGTAGCGGCGGATTTAAAGAAGATTTATGGATCTACATTTCAGGCGTCCAACATCAGTGCCGGAAAAAAAGTATCTTTCGCCATCTACGATCAGTCAAAGGCGCGAGCCCGGATGGGGATGGAGGCCTATGGCATCTTTGTCGATTGCCAGCATCCTACTCACGGAACACTTCCGTCGTTCTTGAAGATTTTCAAGAGCGACATTCCGGAACGTCGTGGAAGGACCGAGTTTCTTATCCACACCGGTCTTGCCAAGAGCCATGACTGGCTTTTTCAAGGTGTCCCCTATGCTTGGCTGCCCGGCAGCATTGTAAATGGACATCGGATATTCGGTCATGTTGCGCATCAGATCGGGGCCAGATTTGGTGGCGTGTCGGAAGATTTTTCCCGACTGAAAAATCAGCAATGTTGGGACGACAGATACCACCCGTCAATGCGCACGATGTTTGCCGCTCATCTTTGTTGCGCTGTAGCTGCAATGGAGAAATTCGGCATGGTCCATGGGGATCTGTCGGGCGGGAATATCATGATCGGTCCGGGACCTAACGGCGAGCCGGTCTGCACCTTGTGCGATTTCGACGGCTTCCATCATCCTTCCGTCGCGCCATTGCCGCGACGGTTCGACGGTCAGCCGTGCCGACCACTGGGCACTGCCGGCTATCAGTATCCGGAACTGGCGGAGAAGGTTGACAGGGATCCGAGCGCTACCGATCCTTCAATTGTGGTGCTGACAGACAGGTTCGCGCTTGGCGTGCTCATTTGCGAGTTGATGGTCTGGTCGCCACAGGTTGAGACAATTCTCGGTCGCAATGAGATATTGTCATCCCAGGAAATACAAAGTCGCTCGCTTTCCTCCTTGCCCGACAATGTTACCAAGGCGTGGCCAGCCGGCTTTGCCTTGATTGAACACGCAATGCGTGCAGGTAGCATCAGTGACCTGCCCAGCCCCGAGGACTGGCTAGCAGCGCTTGGCATTTCCTTGTGGAATCAGCAGGAATTTAAGAAGCAACCCTATCTCGAGTTTTACAAGCGCTCCGGGAGCCGAATAAATCTCGTAAAGAGAGCAAATCTTTCATTGACACAAAACGGGAATTTTGGGGGCGTCTCCGCCGACCTGGCCAATGTCCAGTACAAATTCGTGGACTCTAAGCTGACCTTCACGGTGAATTGGCCGGTCCAGATCTTTGTGATCAATGATGGACGTAGCCAGGCAAAGGGGACCGGGCCGATGGATGTTCAAGTGAACCCCAACCAGTTCGTTGCCGCCAATGGTTGGGAGATCCGCGTATTTGATGGCATTCCCTGACTGGTTGATGACAGAGACCCATCCCGTTGGTGGACTGATGCATTACCGGCGATGACCCGGTGTCGGCGAATAGCAACGCCGACGCCACCTGACGTCCCGAGACATGGCGTACGGGCGGCTCCTGAAGATCGTAACCGAGATCCCCACGCGTTATCGCTGGCGCCAATATCCACTGGTCCGGGATCCGTCGACGCGTGGCTCCTGCGGCGGCCGTCGCTGCCGACCCCGATCCCGGTTAGAGGCCGTTTGGAGAATGGCTTTCGCCGTGGATGCATCTGGTTTCCCGTCGTTCCCGTGAAAACAAGAATCCAGGCAACGCAATTGGTTACGGATTCCTGCCGTCGTGGAGACGGCGGTAGTGGAACGATTTGAATCTGGAGGCTTCTGTGAGGCCGCGTTGCGCAGAGGGTGCTACCGGGCGCGACCGCGACCTCATTGAAGCCGGATTGAACGAAGCCGCGGGATGACGGGCGCGGGCTATGGGGAATGTGGCTTTGGGGCCTGGTTCGTGATGCCGATCCGGGCCCGTTGGAAGGGTTCTGATGGGGCTGGATTGACCGTAGGGCGCTCGTTGGCGGCCCACGGGCGAGGACTGGCGTCAGCTTTGCCGCTGTTTTGAAGCCGGGAGCAGTCCGCGGTGGTGCGGCGGGTAAAACACCTCCGGCCGGCGCGCGGGGCTGCCGGGGTGGACGGCCGGGCGATGTTGGAATGTTGTCGGTTCATGAGGTGTCGTACCGGAGGGGCGGGCGATGGGGCCGAAGCGGCGGCAAGACGGCCAAGAGGATCATCGCGCCACCGCAGCACGGGCAGCGATCCAGCGGGGGGCCGGCCAATGGGGAGCGGTCGGTGGGTTCTTCGGCCACCGTTGGCGCCGGCGGCGGGACATCGAGGAGCTTGCGGCAAAGTGCCAGCTTTCCGGCCCGGTGACCGTTGGCGAGGAAGCCATAATGGCGGATGCGGTGGAAGCCATCCGGCACGGTGTGGAGCAGGAAGCGCCGGATGAACTCGAAGGATGCCAGGGTCATGACCTTGGCCTTGTCATGATGGCGATAATCCTTCCATCGGAATGTGACGTCTCTGCCGGTCATGGCGAGCAAGCGGGTATTGGAGATGGCGACCCGATGGGTGTAGCGGCCCAGATAGGCCAGCACCTGGGCGGGGCCGCCGAAGGGCGGCTTGGCGTAGACGACCCATTCGACCCGCCGCAGGTCGCGCAAGCGGTGGTGGAAGGCGGCGGGCTCCGCCAGGGGGGCGAGGTCGCCGAAGAAGCCGAGGGTGCCGGCCTCGAACGCGGCGGCCAGCGCGTCGAGGAACAAGCGGCGGAACAGGCGGGAGAGCACGCGGACCGGCAGGAAGAAGCCGGGCCGGCATCCGACCCAGCGCGTGCCATCGATCGACGGTCCACCGCCGGGCACGACACAATGGACATGCGGATGGTGGTGAAGGGTCTGGCCCCAGGTGTGGAGCACGGCGACAAGCCCGATCTCGGCGCCCAGGTGCTTGGGATCGGCGGCGATGATGCGCAGGGTCTCGGCGGCGGCCTTGAACAGGATGGCATAGACCACCGCCTTGTTCTGGAACGCGATCTCCGCCACAGGTGCCGGCAGCGTGAACACGACGTGGAAGTAGGGTACCGGCAGCAGATCGGCCTGTCGTGCGGCAAGCCATTCCGCCCGCGCGGCGCCCTGGCACTTGGGACAATGCCGGTTGCGGCAGGAGTTGTAGGCGCACCGCACCAGGCCGCACTCCGGGCAAGCTTCGGCGTGGCCGCCCAGTGCCGCCGTGCGGCATGCCTCGATCGCACCCATCACCCGGCGCTCGACGCGGCCGAGGTGGCCATCGTGCGCCCGGCGATAGGCGTCGCCGTGGCGGCGGAAGACGTCCGCCACCTCCAGTCCGGCCGGCATGGCGATGCCGGCTCAGGCGGGAGGCACCACCTCCAGCTTCAGGCGGTCGAGCGGGCTCTCGGACGCTAACCCGGATGATGATGACGCTGTTGGAGACCTGGGTGTACCGCGCCGTGCTCGACAGGTTGCTGTGGCCCAGCAGGACCTGGATGATGCGGATGTCCGTGCCGTCCTCCAGCAAATGGGTGGCGAAGCTGTGCCGGAGCGTGTGGACCGTCACGCGCTTGGGGGACTATCAGGAATTTCGTGCTCGGCGGGGTCGGTTTCATTCTCAGGCGCTCATCGCCTTTGAGAACCGCTCGCCGAACATGACGGCCATCTGGGCCTTCGCCGCCGTCCATTCGCGCGGTGGCATTTTCCAATCTTTCTCCGCCCGGTTCAAGACCAGGAACAGCAGCTTCAGGGCCGCCTCGTCATTGGGGAAGTGCCCTCTGGCGCGGACCGCCCGGCGCAGCTTGGAATTCAGCGCCTCGATGGCATTGGTGGTGTAAAGGATCCGCCGGACCTCGCGCGGGAACGCGAAGAACGGAATGACCTCTTGCCACGCCCGGCGCCAGGCCTTGCCGATGGCCGCGTGTTTCTCGCCCCAGGGCCCGACCTCAAAGGCGGTCAACGCGGCCTCAGCCGCCTTGTCGTCCACGGCGTCGTAAATTGTCTTCAGGGCGCCGGCGACGGCTTTCCGGTCCTTCCACGACGCGAACTCCATGCTGTAGCGCAACAGGTGGACGATGCAGGTCTGCACGATGGTCTCGGGATAGGCCGCGGCGATCGCCTCGGGGAAGCCCTTCAAGCCATCGACCACGGCCAGCAGAATGTCTTCAACGCCCCGGTTCTTCAGTTCGTTCAGGACGCGTAGCCAGAACTTGGCGCCTTCGTTCTGCTCGATCCAAAGGCCCAGGACCTCCTTGGTGCCGTCGGCCCGCACGCCGATGGCAATGTGGATGGCCTTGTTGCGCACCAAGCTCTCGTCCCGGATCTTCACCCGGATAGCATCCAGGAACACCAGCGGGTAGATCGCCTCCAGCGGCCGGTTCTGCCAGGCCGTTACTTCCTCGATCACCGCGTCCGTCACTGTCGAGATCAGGTCGGCAGACACCTCGATGCCGTAGAGCTCCCGCAGGTGCCCGGCGATCTCCCGCGTCGACATGCTCCGCGCGTACATCGAGATGATCTTCTCGTCAAAGCCCGGAAAGCGCCGCTGGTACTTGCCGATCAGCTGCGGATCGAACGTTGACGTCCGGTCCCGGGGTATGGCCAGATCAACCGGGCCACCATCCGTCAGCACCGTCTTGCGGCCATAGCCATTGCGCCGGTTGCCGCTCTCATCAGCCGCCAGGTGATGATCCAGTTCCGCCTTCAGTGTCAGTGGCGGATGAATACTCCCCAGAAGTGGCGCCTGAATTTTCCCCAGTTTCGCTGACCGGCGAGGTCCCGGGGGGCATGCCCCCCGGAACCTCGCGGCCGCTGGTCACCCAGACTGTCCTCGCAGGAGCGAGGGAGGGGACTGGTGGTTACACTTGGGGAACTCGTCATGATCCTGGAACTCGCCCGTGAAGGGCTGACCGTCTCCGCCATCGCCCGGCAGACCGGCCTGGACCGCAAGACCGTCCGTCGCTACATCGCCCAGGGGCTGGAGCCGCCCCGCTATACCCCTCGGCCGCCCAAGCCCACGGTGGGTGGGCCCTATGAAGCCTACCTGCGCCAGCGGGTGATCGCGGTGCCTGGGCTGAGCGCCCGCCGTCTGTTGCGGGAGATCCAGGCCCTGGGCTATCCCGGCGGCTATACGGCGGTGAAGGATTACCTGCGCACCGTGCGACCGGCGGCGGCCAAGGGCTATGAGCAGCGGTTCGAGACGCCGCCGGGGCATCAGGCCCAGGTGGACTTCGCCCACTTCAAGACCAGCTTCACGGATGAGCCCGGCGTGGAACGGGTGGTGTGGCTGTTCTCCCTGGTGCTGGGCCACAGCCGCATGCTGTGGGCGCGCTTCGTCGCCCGCCAGGACCTGGCCACCGTGCTGAGGTGCCATATCGCCGCCTTTGAGGCCCTGGGCGGCGTGCCCGCCCGCATCCTCTACGACCGCATGAAGACCGCCGTGCTGGGCGAAGCGGCGGGGGATGACGGTACCGATGGCGGCATCGCCTACAACGCCCGCCTGCTGGACCTGGCCACCCATTACGGCTTCCTGCCCAAGGCCTGCAAACCCTATCGCGCCAAGACCAAGGGCAAGGTCGAGCGACCCTTCCGCTACATCCGCCAGGACTTCTTCCTGGGACGCACCTTCCGCAACCTCGACGACCTCAACGGCCAACTGCGCCAATGGCTGGACCAGGTCGCCAACGTCCGCCGCCACGCCACCACCCAGCGCATCGTCGTCGAGCACTTCGCCGAGGAACGGCCCCACCTCAAGCCCGTCCCCGCAATCCCCTATGCCACCGTGCTGTCCCTGGAACGCCGCATCACCAAGGACGGCATGGTGTCCGTCGGCGGCAATCTCTATTCGGTCCCCGACAGCACCCGGCGCCGCGCCGTCGAAGTGCAACTCACCGCCGACCAGGTCCAGATCCTGGAGGAAGGCCGCCGGATCGCCGTCCACCCTGTGCTGGAAGGGCGTGGGCGCCGACACCTCATCGCCGGGCACCGCGTCCTGCCGCCACCCGTCAACAGCACGACACCCCGACAAAGTGTTCCCCAGGCGCCACCACCACGGCGGCCCGGCGAGATTGTCACGCCCCGCGACCTGGCCATCTACGACGCCATCGGCCGCCACCTCGCCCAGTCCGACGCGCCGCGCGAGGCGACGCCATGACCGCCACCCTCGACAGCATCCGGCGCCATCTGGTGGGCCTGAAGATGCCACGCGCCCTGGAAACGCTGGACTGGACTTGCCCTGGAAAAGTGGAGAGCCATTTGCTCGCCGTCAGGCGGTAGCCTCGAACAGAACGGGGCTTTTGTAGCCCAGTGCCGAATGCCG
>NZ_JACIIZ010000037.1 GCF_014205765.1 Nitrospirillum iridis
GGACCATCACCAACACCTCCGCCAACGTGGTGTTCGCCTCGGGTGCCGTCAGCCTGGGTGACGCGATCAACGTCGCCAGCCACACGGTCAGCAACAGCGGGGCCACCGTCACCCTGGCGGCCAACGTCAGCGTCACCGGCAATTACGCCCAAAGTGCGGGCACGCTGGCCAGCGGCGGCCATGTGCTGACGGTCAGCGGTGCGGCCAATGTGACGGGCGGCGTGGTCAATGCGGGGGTCAGCGGCACCCGCACCTATCTGGTGGGCGACAGCGTCGCCCTGATCCAGGGCGGCACGGGGTCCAGCTACACCGGCGCCACGGTGACCAGCGGCATCACCGGCCTGTCGGCCAACGCCGTCACCAGCGGCGGCACCCTGCTGGCCGCCGCCAGCAACGACTATATCGGCGGCAACCTGGCCAGCCTCACCGTCGCCGGCACTCTCTCCAACACCGCTGGCGGCGCCACGGCGCTGTACATCGCGGCCACCGGCACGCTGGGCACCCTCGCGAACAGCGGTGTCATCGCTGGCGACATCGCCAACCTCTCGCCCAATGACCTGGTGATCAGTGGCGGCACCGATCAGGCGCCGGGGACGCTGACGGGCGTTGGCGGGGCCATGGGCACCATCGCCAGCCGCCTGGCCGATCTGCGCTTCGTCTCCGGCACCTTGCTGTTGAACGACCATCTCGACGTCGGTACGCACAGTGTGGTCAACAGCGGTGCCACCCTGCTGGTCAACAGCGCGGTGACCATCACCGGCAGCTACAGCCAGACGGCCGGCGGCCTGGTGATCGGCGTCGCCTCCGCCACCCGTTACGGCAGCCTGGTGATCAGCGGCAGCGCCAGCCTGATGGGCGGATCGGTGACGCTGCAGGCCACCGGCGGCGGGCAGTTGGCGGCCGGCAGCTACACCATCGTGTCGGCGGGCGCTGGGCTTGCCACCGCCAACCTGGCGCTGACGGCGGCCGGTTACACGGTCACCAGTTCCACCCTCACCAGCGGGGGCATGACCGAACTGGTGCTGACCCTGAACGCCGCCAGCACCGGCACCACCACGCCGGCCGTGCCGCCCACACCGCCAGCCCACTACACGGCCGTGGGGCTGGCGCAGGGCGGGGCGGCATCGGGCACGGGCCCGGCGCTCGACGTCATCGCCGCCGCCAGCGGCGCGGCGGCCACGGCGTTCCAGGCGGTGGTGTTGACGCCGCTCTCCACCCTGTCGGGCGCGACGCAGCGGGTGGCGGTGGCGCAGCTGTCGCCCAGCCAGCTGACGCCGCAGCTGTCCACCGCCATCACCGCCCCTGTCACCGGCGCCGTCAGCCAGCACCAGCAGGCGGTGGCCGGCCTGATGGAAGGGGGTAAAGGGGCCGCGGCCGGTTCCTCCGGCCGGCAGGGGGCGATCTGGGGAGAGATCCTGGGCGGCGGCGCCCTACGCGCCAACAGCCAGGAGGCCGCGGGCTACCGCGCCAGCAGCGCCGGCCTGGTGCTGGGCGCCGACTGGTTCGCGTCGCCGGAGGTGATGGCCGGCCTGGCGTTCAGCTGGATGAACAGCGCGGCCGTGGGCCAGGGGGTGACGGCGGGTAGCTTGACGCGGGTGGGCAGCTATCAGCTGACGGCCTACAGCGTCTGGCGTCCCGACTGGGCCGGCGGGCGGCTGTCGGTCGAGGGCCAGGTCGGCGTCGGCTACAACCATTATGACCAGCGGCGCCGGATCGATTTCCTCGGCGCCCGCGCCAACGCCAACTATGGTGGGGAACAGTATCTGGGCAAGGTGACGGTGGGCTACGCCCTGCCGGCGACAGGCTATACCCTGACGCCGCAGTACAGCCTGCGGGCCGTGCGTTTGACCAACCATGGCTATCAGGAGCAGGGTGCCGGCATGGCCGACCTGGGTGTCGACGCCTTGGTGACCAGCAACCTGACGCAGGAGGTGGGGGCCAGGTTGGACACGCGCATCGCCACCGGCCTGGGGGTCCTGGTGCCGGAGCTGCGGTTGGCATGGGTGCACGACTACCTGAACGGCCCCATCGCCACGACGGGCGCGTTGGCCGGCGTGGCCTTCGCCAGCACCACGGCCCAGGTCAGCGCCGACGGCCTGGCCATCGGCCTGGGCGCCACGCTGGACCAAGGCGACGGCCTCAGCCTGCGGCTGGAATACACCGGCGACCTGCGCCGCGACTATCAGAGCCACGCCGGCGTCCTGCGCGCCACCTGGGCATTCTGACGGGGGGCGTTCTGAGGGGGGCCTCAGCCCGCCCGCTTGCGCCCGCCGTGCGCCGGTGGCGGGGCGGTGGAGGCGCGCACCACCAGTTCATGCGACACCAGGCGATGCGGCACGGTGGCGTCGCCCCGGGGCCGCTCCGTCAGGCGGGCGATCAGCAGGTCGGCCGCCTCCTCCCCCAGTTGCCGCATCGGCTGGCGCACCGTCGTCAGCGGTGGCCAGGTCATCGAGGCGACGGGGCAGTCGTCGAAGCCCGCCACCGACAGGTCATGGGGCAGGCTGAGGCCCCGGGCCTGGGCCACGACGATGACCGCCGCCGCCATCTCGTCATTGCAGGCGAAGATGGCGGTGGGCGGGTCATCCAGCGACAGCAGCCGCTCCGCGCAGGGCAGGGCGGAGGGGAAGGTGAAGGCCCCATGCTCGATCAGGGCCGGATCCTCCGCGATGCCCAGTTCGGCCAGCGCCTCGCGATAGCCCAGGTGGCGCCGTTCGGTGGCGCCGTGGTTGGCCGCGCCCTTGATCAGGCCGATGCGGCGGTGGCCCAGGGACAGCAGGTGGCGGATCAGCGTGGCGGCCGCCTGCCGCTCGTCGATCCAGACGGTGGAGGATATCGCGTCCCCCCGTTCCGCCGTCACCCGCACCAGGGGGATGCCGCTGTCCGCCAGCACGGACAGCACGCGCGGCTCATCGGTGATGGGGGCCGTCAGCACGACGCCGTCGGGGCGCAGCCAGTCCAGCACGGCGCGCACCCGCCGCTCCACATCCTGGCCGCGATAGTCGATCTCTTCGATCAGCAGATGATAGCCCCGCGCCCGGCAGCGGTTCAGCAGGCCCACCTGGATTTCCATGGTGTAGGGGCCGGCCGGGTCGCCGTAGAGATGGCCCAGCAGGTAGGAGCGTTTGCCGGCCAGGGTGCGGGCCGACATGTTGGGATGATAGCCCAGGTCGTGCATCGCCTTCAGCACGCGGTCCAGCGTGGCGCGGTTGACGTAGGGCTCACCGTTCAGCACCCGGGAAACGGTCTTGATGGAAACACCGGACTCGCGGGCGACGTCCATGATCGTCGGCTTCCGGGCATCGTTCCCCATGAGGCGTGGCTCCCAACGGCAGGTCAGACAGAGGGCGGCGGCAAAAAGAAAGGGCGGCACGATACCATCATGCCGCCCAGAGTGGGCGCATATCCCCGGGGAGAGGGCATGCGCGGTGAAGGGAGATCAAGAAGAAGGATCGGGGAACGGCCGTGCGGACCGCCCCCCGGCATCAGGGGCCGATGGCCATCCCAGACCACCGATCCCTGATCACGGGACGCTTGAGAGCGGCATCAGGCGCCGAACTTGAACCGGCCGCCCAGCATGAACCGGCGACCCGAGTTCATGTAGGTGAAGGGCTGGTTCTTGAACTGCAGGTAGGTCTCCTGGGCCTCTTCCGTCAGGTTGATGGCCTCGAAGGTGATGCCGAACTCAGGCGTGAACTGATAGGCGATCTGGGCGTCCAGCTGGCCATAGGGCCGGCTGAACACGCCGTAGGTGACCGCCTTGTTGGTGGTGGCGTCCAGGATGGCGAAGGTGGAGCCGATGGCGTCGCCGTTCACCGCGCTGGACCGCCAGCTGTAGGACAGCCGGGCCTCCAGGCCGTGGTTCTGGTAATAGGCCTGCGCCGTCAGGGCGTGCAGCGACACGCCCGGGATGGGCAGGTCCTTGGCGAAGGAGGTCGAGGTCGACGAGGTGGACAGCGAGTAGGTGTAGTTGGCGTTGAAGCCCACGCCGAAATCGAAGGCGTACTGCGCCCCGATTTCGAAGCCCTTGATGCTGCCGCCGGCGCCGTTGCTGGGGGCGGTGAAGCCGGCCGTGCTGCCGCCGAAATCATCCATCACGGTGATGGAGGTGGTCTGGGTCTGGATGAAGGTGTCGATGGACTTGTAGAAGCCGCCGAACGTCACCGCACCCTGGGAGCCGAAGTACCACTCATAGCCAATGTCGATCTGGGTGGCGCGGAAGGGATCCAGGTCCGGGTTGCCGCCGCTGCCGCCCACGAAGGCGAAGCCCTGCTTGCCGGCCGTGTTGGTCTCGCGGGTGAAGTTGTACTGCGCGCCGGTGCCCAGCTGATAGGGGCTGGGGGGCGACATGACGCGCGCGGCGGAGAAGCGGACCTTCTGGTCCGGCGCCACGTCCAGCACCAGGTTCATGCTGGGCAGAACGTCGGTGTAGTGCCGCTCCGCCTTGATGATGTCCGGGTTGGTGATGGCGTTGGAGCCGTCCCAGGATTCGTCGGAGATGTAGATGGGGTTGGCGGGCAGGGCGCCGGCCGTCACCCGCTGCACCGTGTCGACGATGCGGGCACCCATGTTCAGGTGGAATCGGTCCCCCTTGTCTCCCAGGTCGGCCATGGCGTAGCCGGAGACGCGCTGGCTTTCGATCCCGAAGGAGTTGATGGGGTCGCGGACCATCTTGCCTGGGAACTGCGGGAAGTTGCTCTGCAGCCACTGCACCGGGTTCTGCATCTGGGACAGGTTCTGCACCAGGATGCTGCTGCCGGCGTTGCCGCTGGGGAAGAAGTTCTTGATGATCTGCGCGCGGTTGGCCGCCGTCAGGGCGGTCTGCGCGGGAATGACCGGCGGGGTCTGCGACGGGGTGCCCGTGGCGCCCACGAAGTTGCCGCCGGCGCTGGCGCCGGTGGCGGGGTTGGTCAGGCCCTCGTTCAGGATGGCCGGATCCATATAATAGCCGTAGGTGCCGTAACAGGTGCCGTTGCTGCAGTACCCGGTCTGGCCAGCCGAGGACTTGTCCAGCTCATAGTGCGACAGGGTGTAGTTGATCTTGTCGTCGGTGTAGCGCACGCCGGCGGAGAAGGTGGTCTTGACCGCCTTGATGAACTCGGCGTCGTACTCGCCGTCCGCGTGGCCGGACCACAGATCGTCTTTGGAGTGGATGTTCCACGCCCAGGCCGACTTGAAGACGGCGTTGTTGGGGTTGCTGATCAGGTCGGCGTAGGGCGCGTTGTACGACACCGACGGCAGTTCGCCGTTGTTGACATAGTTGAAGGAGTAGGCCGGCCCGTGGCTGACCGGGCTGCTGCCGCCGGGGGCCGACGGGTTCAGCGGCGTGTTGCAATAGCCGTTGGGGCTGGTGGCGCAGGGCTGGGCGGCGTTGTACTGCGAATACTCGACGTCCTGCTGGGCGCTGTCGGAGTTGTACTCGGACTTGGCGTAGGAGACCTTGAAGCTGCCGCGCAGCGGCCCGCCATTGTCCCACTTGCCACCGAAATGGAAGTTGTCCGCCGTGACGTGGACGTTCTGCACGTTGCTGTCGCCCTCGGCACCCAGGGCGCGGATGGTGGCGGACTTGATGACGCCGTTGCTGTCCACCTCATAGGGCTTGCTGGGGTCGATGCCCAGGCCCAGGCCGTTGCTGTTGAACCACAGCTTGTTCGACGCCTCCTGCGTGAGGATGTCATAGGTCGAATGCAGCCAGTCGGCGTTGAAGGTCAGGCTGTCGGTGGCGGCGTAGTCGATGCCCAACTGGCCGCTGATGCGGGTGCGGTCGGTGTCGCGGTCGGTGAAGTACAGCAGCTCGGGCGAGATGTACTTCTGCGGGATGGTCGCCATGGGGTTGGACGAGGTGCCCGCCGCCGGCTCGATGGCCCAGCCGCTGCGGTTCTGGCCCTGCATCATGTCGGTGTGGGTGTCGGTCTCGGAATAGGAGAACGCCGCCGTGATGCCGATCTTGTTGTTGAAGTTGTAGGTGCCGACGATGGCCCCGACGGGGGTCCAGTCCTCCAGGCGGGCGTGCTGGCCGTTGCTCATGCGCAGGTTGCCGCCGACGCTCCACCCCTGCGGGGCATCCAGCGCCGAGCGGGTTTTCAGATTGATGATGCCGCCCATGCCGCCTTCCACCAGGCTGGCCTGCGGCGACTTGTAGACGTCCACGCCGGCGATCAGGTCGGACGGGATGGCTTCCAGCGAGTTGGTGGCGGTGTTGCCGCCACCGCCCGAGCCTTCGCCGTTGGCATACGCCTCCAGGCCGGACAGGAAGGGCTCGCCGTTCAGCACCGTGACGTTCTGGCTGAGGCCGCGGATGCGCACGCGGGTGCCCTGGCCGTTGTCGCGGTCGATCTGCACGCCCGACAGGCGCTGCAACGATTCCGCGATATCCTGGTCGGGCATCTTGCCCATGTCCTCGGCCGTCACCGATTCAATGATCAGGTTGGACTGGCGCTTGAGTTCCAGGGCGTCGGCCAGCGACTTGCGAAAGCCGGTGACGATGATCTCCTCGACCCCGCCGCCTTGGGCCGCCGCTTGCGGCGCGGCCGGCGCTGTCGCTTGCGGATCGGGGGCCACCGGCGGTGCGCTTTGGGCCAGGGCGGTGGGCGCCGCCAGAATGGCGACGGCGGTGGCTCCCATCAACAGCCGCCGCAAATTCCTCAATTCTCCGTGCATGTATGAGTCCCTCCCTGCGGGATATTCGTGGGTGCGCGAACCCGGCCGCCGGCCACGGTTCCCCGGCGCAACCCATGGTTTAGGGTAAGCGCCAGGGAACGGCACAGCGTTGCTGTCCGGTCGCGTTGGATCTACCTGATGCTCAATTACGGGACGTGCCGATCTGAGAGTCGGCTATGCCCGCTCCCTCCCGTCACCGGGAAAGATCAACCAGGATCAACTGTAATGCGTGTTTCCATGACAGGATCGGCATAGTGCTTGCGCTCTCATGTCTCTATCCTCCCGATATGTCATTATTTTTACTTGATGGAGTGGCGGCGATACCATTCGCACCGGTACGGATTGGGGATGACTACACCCGCAGGCCGCTCGTCTAGACCACGAGCGACGTTTGCAGATGTGCCACATGTGCACCGGCAGCGTTATTAATAGTTGTGTTGACAGCGTTGTCAAACGGATTCTGTTTTTGAATTTTTTTAATCACACTGTCCCCCAACACATAAAGTGGCCATCCAACGCACCAAATGGCCAAACCTCCAACACATAAAGTGGCCAAGCATTGAAATCGCTGGGAAATTTCCGGCCGCGCGGGGAGGGTGCGGGGATAATTTATGCGCAGCCCCGGCCGTGCCAGGGCGACTGGGGCGTCTGCCGGTGCCGCCACCTTCCAACTGTTGGCTGTGACAAGGGGCCGAGGCGCCGGAGCCCGGGGGCTCGCCGCCGCTGCTCGGGGCCGCGAGTTAGCGTCCGAGAGCGTGGTGGAAAATCGGTGATCGCCCGGGGTGGGGCATGCCCCACCCCGGGCGGCGGCGGGCGGGAGGTGGTCATTGGTCC
>NZ_JACIIZ010000038.1 GCF_014205765.1 Nitrospirillum iridis
ACTGTCCCAGCCGTCACATTCTCACCCAAAGCCGCCTGACCAACGGCCACCTCAAACGCGCGCCGCTTTTACACCAGCTTGACGGACGCTATCCGGGGTTCTGCGGGTTCTGGGCGTTAATCTATCTTAATTTTGGCCAAGGCGAATCCCCGGTGAGGTTGGTGGGTGATGAACCATGCTTGCAAGCGCTTGCCGTGAGGATTTCTGCCTCGAGCCTTTCCACGGAAGTGCCGTTAACCTGCGGCGTAGGCCGCAGGTGGCTATTCGGGCGCGGCCCATCGCTTGAGCAGTCCGGGATTGGACTTATGGATCTGGACCAGGTCGGTGAGGGTTTCGATGCCGAAGTCGGTGAAGGCCATGACAGTCTCTTCGCCCGGGCCGTGGCCCCAGATCAACCCGTCTTCTTGGTCCATTTCGGTGGCGACGTCCCATAGCCAGTCCTCATCCTCGCCGAGTAACCGGGCAACGCGGGTGATGGTCTGAACGTGACGGATCTTGTTGACCTGCACCGCCAGGCCGCCACGGCGGGCGCTTTCGCCACCTTGGGTGCCTGGCGCCGGACAGCAGATCGTCGAGCCTGTGAGCTGGGTGCGCGGCGATGCGGGCGAGGACATCGGCCAGCCAGGCCCGCAGGTCGAGGCCTTTTATCATAGCCGTGGCGATCAAGCTGTATAGGGCGGCGGCACGATGGTCGCCGCGGTTGGAGCCGTAAAACATCCATGACTTCCGTCCCAGGGCAATGCCGCGCAAGGCGCGGTCGGAGCCGTTGTTGGACAGGCACACAGCGGCGACAACGCCGCCAACCCGGTGGGGCAGGATTGGCTGCCAACGACCTGGCGTTCAGGCCACGCTTACGGATTGGCCCGAATTGTCCTTGCGATACTGGCGAGCCCCGATTTGGTACTGGAGCCGTACTCGTAGAAGTGAACTTCCCCGATAATTTTGGCGAGGTTCCAGCCAGGGAGGTGCCGCTTAATTGGAAACGCTTATAATTTAGTTTCCAAAGGGGCCCGAGGGTAAAGGCAATACAAAACCACCCAGCAAGGGCAACACGATCACCTTATTGCCGTATGCTGAGGATGCCGAGCCGCCACTGGTTTGGGACGCCGTCCGATTGCCGGCATTGTCATAGGTATAAGTAGTAACGGCCCCGCTGGAGGAGATTACCTTCACGAGGCGTCCAAGGGTGTCATAGTCGTACTGAGTAGTCCCGGCCCAAGCGGCGCGTCCGGGCACGACCCCAAAAACAATCGCTAATATAAATGCGATAACGGCGTGCTGCCGTGGCGAAGAATAGAAGGAGTATGATCTCATTGGTATGCCCTTATCTTCGGTATGCCTTTATCTTCGGCGAAATCTGCAAAGAAACATTGGCGATGAGAGCGCACGCTTTTATATGCGCTGTGGTTTATTTCCTCAGCGGAAAGTTCTTGGTGTGCGCGCGATGTTCGGATAACATAGCAATCATGTTTCGAAATTAATGCCATAAATTGCTGATTACCGCAATAGGGCAAGCATCGTCGTCCGGCTGCCTCTTCGGTGGATTGGGTAGTGGTGGCCACATTGAGCAATGCGCCCTCAACTTCTTACTGCCGAATAACCCCGCCTTCGCGAGGAAGCATGCTTTTTACCCATTTCGGAGCTGCTCGCAGCCTGGTTTCCTTCGTCGCCTTCGCCCTCGGCGGGCTGTTCTCCTTTACGGCTTCGGCGCAGGACGCATTGAGCAATCCGCCCCCTCTCTATTCAGCAGTGGATTCTCACTCTGTCGATCTTGGCACGGGCGCGTTCACTGCGTCAGCGCAAGAAGTGGTGATTGGTCAACCTGGCACCGGTGGTTTGAGTTATGGGCGTACCTTTGTGGGTACAGGATGGCGCAGCACTCTGGACGGCGGTATAAATAAGAGTGGGACGATCTATACAGTCAGCCTGGGCGGAGCATCAGATGCTTTTACTTCATCCGATGGGGTGAATTTTAATAATACTAGCGGCGGTGCATCGAATCTGAGTGTCAGCGGCACCGTGTATACATACACCATGCCAGACGGCACGGTCGCGAAGTTTGACAAGCAATATTGCTGCAACATAGGCAGCGACGGCATGGTCAGCATCGCCAGTGAAGGCCGCATCACCACCATGACCCTGCCGACGGGCGAAGTGCGGACCTGGACGTATGTTGTCGCTAATTTTAATGTAGCAAACGCTCCGTCGGGCGCCTATGCGGCACTGGGGCGCTTGCAGTCGGTCAGCAATAATTTTGGCTACCAAATCCGATTCAAATACGCCTCGGATGCCACCGGCAACGTCAATTCGGTGATGCCCTGGATCACGCTAACACAAGTGGTTGGCTTCAATATGGCTGCCGAGAACTGTGACGTAGCCGCCTACAGTTGCACCCTTGCGGGTTCATGGCCAACCAGCAGCTATTCAGTGTCTTCTAGCAGTGCCACTGTCACGGACGGTCTGGGGCGCTCCATCGTCTACGCCTATAGCTCCGGCAAGATCACGGCCATCCGATTGCCGTCCGGCAATATGAATAGTATCACCATTAATTATGACTCGTCCAATCGTGTCGTCTCAATCAATAACGGCGTCAGCGCGTGGGCATACGGTTATTCCGATAACGGGAATATCCGCACCACCACGGTGAGCGATCCGCTCGGCAATCAGCGGGTGGTGACAGTGGACTTGACCTCGGGCCAAATACTGACAGACCGGGATGCCCTTGGACACGTCTCGACCTATGCCTATGATGGCAATCATCGCTTGATTAAGGTCACGGCGCCGGAAGGCGATTATGTCACCTATGATTACGACAGCCGCGGGAACGTCACGAAGACAACCAGATATGGCAAGCCCGGCAGCAATCTGGTCGTATGGTCCGAGGCGACCTATGAAAGCGGCTGTCCTAATCCCAAGACCTGCAACCAGCCCTCGGCCGTACGTGATTACAATGGCCACTGGACCTATTACACGTATGATCCCAACCATGGCGGGGTGCTGACCGTAACGCGCGACGCGCCCAGCACTGGGGCGGCCCAGCCGCAAACACGCTACAGCTACGGTTCTTATCACGCGCATTACAAGGATGGTAACGGCAACTGGATCTCCGGCTCCGCCATTTATCGGCCCATCGGCACCTCCACTTGCATCAGTGGCACCTCATGCGTGGGCACTTCATTGGAGGCGAAGACCTCGATCGGGTATGGCGATTCCAGCCAAGCCAACAACTTGCTGCCGGTTTCGGTAACACAGTCGGCCGGTGACGGCTCCATTTCCGCTACCACGTCCGTGACCTATGACGCTGTGGGCAATCGCTTGACGGTCACCGGCCCAGCGAATACCGGTACAACGCGGTACCGCTACGACAATGCTCGCCAAGTTGTTGGTATCATCGGTCCGCCTGCAGGTGCGTCTGGGCGCTATAGGGCAGTCAGCATCGACATAAATGTCAATGGCCAGGTGGTGGAAACGCGGACGGGCACGGTGAACAGCCAGTCGGATGCGGACTGGTCCAATTTCGTTGTGCTGCAGAAGCAGAAGACCGTCTACGATAGCCAAGGCCGCAAGATCCGCAGTGCGTTGATCGATGCTAACAATAATGAGTTGATGGGATTCACGTACGACTATGATGCCGCCAATCACCTGACGACTACAACCCGCCTCATGTACGGCGCTGGTCCTGACCGAAACACCACCTATACCTACGACGCGCTAGGGCGGATGACGCAAACATTTGGCAACAGTCAAAGGATTGTGGCGACAAGCTATACCGACGACGGCCTCAAATCTTCAATAATGGACGGCAATGGTAACGTCACCAACTACAGTTATGACGGCTTCAACCGGGCGACACAAGTCAGCTATCCCTCGGTCAATGGCGCCTCCTCCTATGAGACCTTCACCTATGACAACGACTCCCAGGTGCTATCCCATCGCCTGAGGGATGGGCAAACGATCAATTTCACCCTCGATGCGTTGGAACGTGTGACCAGCCGCGACGTTGGCAGTTACGGCTACAGTTATGACAACCTGGGGCGGGTGACCCAGGTGTCGGCCAGCGGATACGCTACCGTCATCATGACCTACGATGCCTTGGGTCGCATGACAACGCAACGGACGGGCGACCGCACGGTGTCGGCGCAATATGATGCGGCGGGACGGTTGACCCAGGTGATCTGGCCGGACAATTTCTCCGTCACCTATGGTTATGACGCCACAGGCGCAATGACGACGGTGACGGACAACACGGGCACGCAATTGGCGAGCTATGCCTATGATGATTTGGGGCGGCGCCAGTCGGTCAGCCGATCCAATGGCGTGACCACCAGCTATGGTTATGACAACGCCTCGCGCCTGACATCGCAGAATTTCACGGGCAGCAACGTCGACCAATCGCTGGGCTTCAGCTACAACGCGGCTGGGCAGATTACCAGCCGCACCGCGGCCAACACTGCCTATGATCCGCCGCTGCCAGAGAATGGCGCGACCAATTATGCCGTCAATGCGCTGAATCAGACCACCCAGATCTCGGGTAATGCGCCCACGATCAATATTGGTTTCGACGGGCGGGGTAATGTTTCGTCCTTCGGCACCACCACGATGGGCTACAACGCCGACAATCAATTGACCAGCGTGTCGCCTGCCACCACGCTGGGCTACGACGCCACAGGGCGATTGACGCAGGTCAACCAGTCGTCGTCGACCAATTTCTTGTACTTCGGCGACCGGCTGCTGGCGGAATACGACAGGGCCGGCGCCGTGCAGCATCGCTATGTGCCCGGGGCCGCGACGGATGAGACCTTGGTGTGGTACCAGGGCTCCGGCACCGGCGATCGTCGCTGGCTGATGTCGGATGAGCGCGGCTCCGTCGTCGCCGTGCTGAACGACGACCGCACCGCGCGCGGAATCAACACCTACGACGAATACGGTCGGCCGAGCGCCAACAACCTGGGCCGCTTCCAATACACCGGCCAGATCTGGCTGGCGGAAATCGGCGCCTATCACTACAAGGCCCGCGTCTACATCCCCCGCCTGGGCAAGTTTGCCCAGGCGGACCCTAGCGGTTACAGCGCAGGGATGAATCTCTACGCCTATGTGGATGGTGATCCGATCAACAATACGGACCCAAGCGGATTATGCACAGGAACGCGCATTCCCGGGGCTGATTGTTCGAAAAGCATGTACCCGGTGTTTTGCACCGGAAACTGTGGTGGCGGTGGTGGTGGCGGTGGCGGTGGCGGTGGTGCCTTTATCGGTGGAGGATCTGTTGGTCTTGTCACAACAGCGGCGCCGTCAGTTGGCAGCGCAGAGAGTTCGCAGCCGAGCCCGGAGGTTACCCAAGATATAGTTGTCACGCCGCCGGTGGAGCATGTTATACAAAGCGACCCGGTACCGCAAAGTGCTCATCAGCCACAAAGTGGGCAGGATGCTCCTGACGAAATAGTTATCACCGGGACGCGAACGGCGCAGGAGATTATACTTCCAGGTCAGTTACCGCCTTGGATGACCCCTTTAGAGGAGCTTCCGGAAGGGTCCTTCGGTGGGCCAGGCGCTGGCAAGTTGTTCCCCCGTTCATTTAATAAGCAGCAGCCTTCCAACGTTCCCTGCGCTTATTGTGGAGAGCCAACTACTCCTGAGCCTGGCCCGAGCCAATTAAATGGAGAACATGTTGTCCCGAGAAGCCAGGGCGGAAATAACAGCCCGGATAACTATCTTCCTTCCTGCCGGACATGTAACCTGAGTAAAGGCCCACGGACTCCGTTAGAATGGTATTTACGCAATGGGTGGATAGCATGACATCGTCGGAAGCCGGAAAACCTAAAGATCTCGTTCGGATTTCATTCAAGCTTGACCCGACCGAATGGCATGGTCATACACGCGAGTGGATATGGGCTGAGGCGATTCCAGAAGCCCCAGACATTTACCGGATAAAGAATTCTCCTTTTTTTACCAGAGGAATAAGCTTGATGGACTTGGTTAGGGCTTTACCTTCGGAGGAAATTTCCGGCCAGCTTGAAGCTGTTTCAGTTGCTGAAAAATGCGGGCATTCTAACTATATGGTAATTAATCAAACCAGAGAGGACGATTTTGTCAAATACTGGGGGCGTTTAGAGGAAATAGGATGCTCCTTTGAAAGCGCTCACCTACCCATAGATGGGGATAATAAGCTCTTGTACGCTATAGATGTTCCACCGAATGCCGATATTTTTGATGTATACAAAATTTTATCCTCTGGGGAGAAGGATGGAATATGGTTATTCCAGGAGGGCGCGATGGGTCATGATGTTAAGTCGAGGCCATAGCTGGAGAAGCTTGGCATGTAACGATAGAAGCTACAAAGTACACAAGTGGCGCTTGAGGTCGTGGTAACTCCACCACCTGGCACTTCAATTGCGCCGTATGGCGATCCTTATATTCCTCTCGCCCAGGCGCCTGTAAGTGCACGACAAATTCTTCAATATCGCGTGTTTTTCTTTGATGACAATACAGGTATGTGGGGGGTTGGCTTTACCTTCCCTATGGGCGGAGGCGAGTTGACTCCAACGATCGTTCGGCGAGGACAGGATGCCGGCACTGGACTTGCCCTGGAAAAGTGGAGAGCCATTTGCTCGCCGTCAGGCGGTAGCCTCGAACAGGACGGGACTTTTGTAGCCCAGGGCCGAATGCCGC
>NZ_JACIIZ010000039.1 GCF_014205765.1 Nitrospirillum iridis
GCGACGTAGAGGGCTCAACTCGGCCATCGCGGAACCTCCTGTCTGTGGATTGGGCTTCGACAACCGCAATCCTCAGACCGGAGGCCTCATACGCCGACAGCGGCGCCATTCCCGCGACAGCGGGTTCGTTCAATCCTCTGATTCCGACTTCCGGTGCGATGCTCTAGAGCTATGAGCGCCGGCAGCTGATGATTGGCCGCGCCGTTACCAGCTGGGCAGCCCAAGGCGGCTCGTGGCCCGCCATGACTGGCCCCCCAAAGGTGGTCCGCAACGTCAAGTCTGACCGCTCGCCTCACCACCGGCGTTCGAATGCGCCAGTCGAACAGCCTGTGGCGTCGATCCAGTCCAAGCCTGGAACGCTCGCACGAAAGAGTTGGAAGCCTCGTAGCCGAGCAGGAATGCTATCTCCGTGTTGGAGAGCGAAGAGTTGTACAGGTAGTGGTGTGCAAGGGACTTGCGCACCGCATCCAGCGTCTGCTGGAAGCTGCTCCCCTCGTCCTGTAGCCTGCGCTGAAGAGTGCGCACGCTAACGCCGAGCTTTTTGCATACGGCTGGCATGGACACCTCGCCGGCGGGCAGGGCCTCGATCAACGCGCTGCGCAGGCGCTCGATGGTGCTGGCGTGTTTCTTCAGATCGGACAGGCGTTGTCGAAGGCCCGGTTCGAAGAACTTCCACATGCCATGGTTCGCCGTGAGAAACGGGCGCTGCGTGTCTTCCGCCGCGAAAACCACGGCGGGGATGGGCAGGTCTTCCACCGGAACGCTGAACCAGGAGGCGTAGGCATCCGCATCGCGGATCGACAGGTTGGGCGAGGGCCATCCCACGCGCAGCGGGTTGACCGGGCTGCGCGTGGCCATGCGCGCGAGCTGCACCAGGAAGACCAGCTTGAACACCATGAGCAGGCGCGGCGGCGTCAGCCCGGGGTCGAGAAATTCCAGCGCGGCCGTGGTGCTGCGTGGGGTGTGCTCAAGCCTTAGCGCCACAGGCCCGCTCTTGTATTTGGCGAGGCGGTCGAGCGCACCGTTCAAGTCTTCACTGCACAGGGCGACGAAGAGTTCCGGATTGAACCAGTCGGTCGACATCTTCTGCGCAAAGCGCAACGGTGCCGGGCCGCCTGCGTTCCCGGCCTCCTCATTGATGGCGTCCCAGAGCCGAAAATAGGTCGCGGAGTCGAGCCGGACACTTTCGCGTGCGAACAGGTCGTCCGGCAATTTCGCGCGGCGCAGCACGTTGGCCCCGTTCACTCCGGCGTCTTGCAACATCACCCGCCAACTGGACCAGACCGAGAAGGTGCTGGTGTGGGCGAGGCGGTCGCTGGGGGCAGTCAGGTCGTCAGTGCGCGCGGATGGCATATGTGAAGTTTAAGTCGCGTACCGCGCCAGCGCAATGACAGATCGCGCCAATCAGGCGGACGAACGTTGGCGTCTTTAGCGCGATTATGGCGCCATCGGCGAATGCGCGCAGGTGACGCCGTTGGTAAAGTGTCGCCATTAAACCGACAGAGCAGGCGACATGAAGCTGACCGTCAATGGAAAGTCCCACGAGATCGACGTCGAGCCGGAGATGCCCCTGCTGTGGGTCCTGCGCGATGAACTGAACCTGCCCGGCACCAAGTTCGGTTGCGGCATGGCACAGTGCGGCGCATGCACCGTACAGGTCGACGGTATCGCCGTGCGCTCGTGCGTGACGCCGGTCGGCTCGGTCAGCGGTGCTGTCACCACGATCGAAGGCCTGGGCACGCCGGCCGCCTTACACGCCGTTCAGAAAGCCTGGGTAGAACTCCAGGTCGCTCAGTGCGGCTACTGCCAGTCGGGCCAAATCATGAGTGCAGTCGCGCTGCTGCGGGAGCACCCAACGCCCACCGACGCCGACATCGACGAAGCTATGTCGGGCAACCTGTGCCGCTGCGGCGCCTATCCGCGCATTCGAGCGGCAATTCACGACGCAGCCAAGCGCATCCGGGGAGCATGACCGTGGGCACACTTGCAACCATTGCTCGCCGCACGTTTCTGATCGGTTCGGTGGCCGTCGTGGGCGGCGTCGCCTTCGGAGCCTACAAGGTCAGGCGGGCACTGCCCAATCCACTGCTGGACGACCTGCCACAAGGCGCCACTGCGCTCACGCCCTATGTGCGTATTGATGCTCAGGGGGTGACGCTGATCGCCCCGCGCGCCGAAATGGGTCAGGGCATCCACACCACGCTCGCCGCGCTCGTGGCCGAGGAGTTGGACGTTGCGTGGGACAGCATCCACGTCGAGCACGGCCCGCCAGGCGCTGCCTATTTCAATCGCGAGCTATTGAAAGACAACGTGCCCTTCGCCGACCTAGATCACGGCTTCTCGGCCGAAGCCACGCGCGGCGCGATGGGTGTCCTGGCCAAGCTGGTGCCGTTGCAGATGACCGGAGGCTCCTCCAGTGTGGCAGACCTTTTCGACCGCATGCGTGTCGCGGGCGCAGCGGCGCGTTACGCGCTGGTGGCTGCCGCAGCGCAAAAACTTGGCCAGCCTGCGGCGCAACTCAAGACCGACAACGGCAGCGTCGTCGCCGCCGACGGCCGACGGTTGACCTACGTGGAACTGGCGCCGGCAGCGGCCGCAATCGACCTGCCGGACAGCGCGCCGCTGAAACCGCGCGAGCAATGGCGCTACCTCGGCAAGTCGTTGCCCCGGGTCGACATGGTGGCCAAGTGCACCGGCACGGCAACTTTCAGCATCGACGTGCGGCTTCCCGACATGGTGTTTGCCACCGTGCGCATGAACCCGGCGATGGGTGCCGCGCTCGTCAGCTTCGACGCCACCGCCGCCAAGGCCATGCGCGGCGTGCTGAGGGTGATCGACCTGCCCGGCGGTATCGCCGTCATCGCCAACAATACCTGGCGCGCCTTCCAGGCCGCGCAGGCCGTGCAGTGCGACTGGGCCGGGCCCGCCTACCCGGCCAGCACAGCGGCGATGCTGGATGGCATCGTTGCATCAATGACCGACAAGCACCGCGACAGCCGGCTGCGCGACGATGGCAACGTCGACGAGGCATTGGCCGGTGGCAAGGTGATCCAGGCCGAGTACCGCGTTCCCTTCCTGGCGCACGCGACGATGGAGCCGATGAACGCCGTCGCTTGGCTGCATGAGGGACGGATCGACATCTGGGCTGGTGTGCAGAACTCCACGGCTGCGCGTGAACTGGCGGCCAAGATCACTGGCCTCGATGTCGCGAAAGTGCGCCTGCATGTCACGATGATGGGCGGTGGTTTCGGCCGCCGCCTCGAATCCGACTTCGTGGCGCAGGCCGCGCGGCTGGCCATGGCCATGCCCGGCAAGCCGGTCAAGATGACGTGGAGCCGCGAGGAAGACATCGCGCAGGACTTCTACCGTCCGGCGGCGGTGGCACGTTTGCACGGTGCGATGGTCGGAAAGCAGGTGACCGCGCTCGACGTACAAGTCGCCTCGCTGTCGGTCGCAGAATCGAGCCTTGGCCGCCTTGCCCTGCCGAGCCTTGGCGCCGACAGGAAGATTATCGAAGGCGCCTTCGACCAGCCCTACGGCATCGCCAACTACCGCGCCACGGCCTACCGCACGCCAGCCGGCCGGCCGGTCAGCTACCTGCGCTCAGTCGGCAACTCCTACAACGCCTTCTTCATGGAAAGTTTCATCGACGAATTGGCCGTGGAGGCGGGCGTCGACCCGCTGACCATGCGGCTGGCGCTGCTCAAACACGAGCCGTCGCGCAAGGTGCTGGCGGCGGTGGCGTCCATGTCGGGCTGGGGGCTGCCGCTGGCAACTGGCAGCGGCCGCGGTCTCGCCTTTCACCTTTGCCGCGGGGTGCCGGTGGGTCTAGTGGCCGAGATCTCGGCTACCCAGAAGGGTGTAAAGATCGACAAGGTGTTTGTGGCCGTCGACGTGGGCACGGCGCTGGACCCGCGCAACCTCGAAGCACAAATGCACTCGGGCGTGATCTTCGGACTGAGCGCCGCGCTTTATGGTGAGATCACCTTCGCCAAGGGCGCGGCCGAGCAGACCAACTTCGATAGCTACCAGGTGGTTCGCATGGAGCAGGCGCCGGAGATCGTGGTCAAGGTGCTGGAAAGCGGTGGCCCGATCCGCGGCGCGGGTGAAACCGGCGTTCCGCCTGCTGCACCGGCGCTGGCCAACGCGATATTCCATGCCACAGGAAAGCGCATTCGCGAACTCCCCCTACAAAAGCACATCAACTTTGTCTGACGGGTCATAGCAAGATTTGTCCGAGGCGTGGGGCTGGCTCACATTCGCCGTGCGTCGGATGTGGACGCTATAACCAAAGCGCCTGAGCCTGATGTTCGCCGGCGACGGGCGTGGCTGGTCAGGACTCAATCTCAGCGGACATGAACCGTAACGGCGAGACCGTATCGTTTATGCCTGAGGTAACGGGCCTACCTAAACGCAGTCCTTCGACCTCTTCGTCCAAAAGCCGCGCCCCCTGCCTTCGGAAATGCCGAAGCCAGCGGCCACTTCGCCCACAGGGTGGCCCAGCTCGATCATCCGGCGGATCATCTCCGCTCGACCCAGCGGCGTCGTGCGCGCATTCTGACAAGCCGGGCGAAAACGACTACGACATCAACGCGATCAAAGACCTAAAGGACGGTGACAAGCTTTCGACGTTTCTTTGCTGTTGGCGGAAGCATTCGTCCCGAGTACATACGGGCCATTGCAAAACGACCGCTTCCAGGATCTTACGTTCCTATCGTGAACGACCGAAATGGGGCGCGAAACTGTCCTTCGGCGTTCGGACCTTTGATGTCTGCTTTGGGGCAAATCTGGCCGAATCACTGTTCGGCGCAAATGCGCCCATAGCGGACATCGAACCTAGCAGCCCCAGGATGGTCAAATCCTTCCATTAATCTTCGTAAGCAGAGTGTCGAAAAGGCCAGGCAGTGCATCGCCGGGATTTGCTGCATCCGAGACAATCGCCTTTATGCCTCGGTTTTCCAAAACTCGTGGAAGCCATCCGGCACGGTGTGGAGCAGGAAGCGCCGGATGAACTCGAAGGATGCCAGGGTCATGACCTTGGCCTTGTCATGATGGCGATAAT
>NZ_JACIIZ010000040.1 GCF_014205765.1 Nitrospirillum iridis
GAACTCACCGGCGGAAACCGCCAGAACTCAGGGATCGCTTCGCCGTCGCGCCGTTCGTTGTCGCCCGCCGCGTCGGTGAACGGGGTTATAGAGAGGCCAGCCGGGGCTGTCTACAGAAATCTTGCAGCCGCATGACGTTTTTCGGCAGACACCACAATCCCTATGCAATCCCTATATATGCTCGCGCGGGCGCGGGGATAGAGGGCCTAAACGAGCCTTGAGCAGGCTGACACTCCATAATAGGAGCGCACCTTAGCGGCGGCCCCCGTGCCCCCCTATATTACCAGTCAACGCACGCAGCCGCCCAGCGAGACCGAGGCGGGACCGGGGAGGATCTGCCAGATAAGATAGTTTTGGGAGTATGGGCCAGCCCAGATGCGTTTCATTCAGTCCCGAGGTGGCTCACATCCCCCGTGCAGGGAACGGTAACGCCGCCAACGTCCATGAAGGCGGGAAGCTGCCCCAGCCTGCGGCCCTGCCGAATGACTTGGACACCAAGCCTGCTGCATAGCGGCCAAGATATGGCATGGCGGGAATAGCCTGGGGGGGGCAAGCAGCGTCCTAGGCCGCACGCCCAATCCCGTCCCTCAATTTTCTGAAACAAAGCACTTGACCTCGCCCCCACCCCTCGCGTACATCAGCGGCCTCACACGGCCTCGTCCCCTTCGTCTAGAGGCCTAGGACACCGCCCTCTCACGGCGGTAACAGGGGTTCGAATCCCCTAGGGGACGCCATATTCCGTGGCTATTTTGGTCAAACTCTGGTCAAATAGCCCTCTCCTTGCGGGAGGGTTTGACCAATGGGACGACCGCGCTCCGACATCGCCGCCGACCCTGTAACCGGTAAGCCTTTAGCCTCCGGTGTCAGCTATCGCGGCCCCGGCCAGTACCGGGCTCGCAAGATGGTCGATGGCCGGCACATCACCAAGACATTCCCCAAGGCGGCCCTGGCGGCACGCTGGCTTGCCGAGGTCGAGGTGGACCACCGCCGCGGCGTCTTCCTTGATCGCTCAGAAGCGGAGCGCCTGACGCTGGGTGATGTCATCCGGCGCTATCAGGAGGAAATCCTGGGGGTGAACAGCGAGAAGCGAGGCGCCGAAAAGGAACGGGGGCACCTGAAGATCGTCCTTGAGGATGCCGTCTGTCAGATCCGGATGGCGAGGCTACGGCCCACCGATCTGGCCCAGTACCGAGACCGGATGAAGGCGCTGGACTACGCCCCCGCCACGACCGTCCGCCGGCTGAATCTGCTCCAAACCATCATCCAGCACGCCCGCCGGGAATGGGACGTCAACTTGGCCGAGAACCCCGCCCAGATGGTGAAGCGCCCCAATGGGGCAGACCACAAGCGGGATCGAATCTTCCGGGACGACGCTAATTCCGGAACAGCGATGGCCCTTTCGGAGGAGCAACGGCTTCTCAACGCCTGTGATGCCGAGACCAATCCGCTCCTCGGCCCCATCGTCCGCTTCGCCATTGCCACCGCCATGCGCCAAGGGGAGATCGTCGGCCTGCGCTGGGAGGACATCGACATCCGCAAGCATACAGCCATTGTCAGGGGGGCGGCCGGCACCGTCACCAAGAATGGCGACGTCCGGGAGATTCCGCTGCTGCCGGATGCGTTGGTGCTTCTCACCGACCTGGGCCTCCGGAAAGGTGGCCGGGTCTTCCCCATCGACCAAAACGTCCTGAAGATGCGCTACCGGCGGGCGGTGCAGAAGGCCGGCATCACCAACCTTACCTTCCACGACCTCCGCCATATCGCCACCTCGCGGTTGGCCCGAATCTACACCAACCCACTGGACCTCAAACGGGTGACCGGGCATCGGGACCTGAAATCGCTGGACCGCTATTACCACGCCACCGCCGCCGACCTGGCCATCATGGGAGGCGCCCCAGCAACGAATGGCCTCAGGACACTGGAGCACCGTTCCGGCGGCGCATCTGTTCCAATTTCGTCGGACGTCCCCGCTTCTTGATGGGAACCAGCTCACCGCGTGGGGCTGGCACGTTGGACAACCGGGCCGTCGGGGGCCGAGGGCCGGTTCGCTTGTTTTGCTCCAACCACGCCCAGATATCGGCAGGGTCGTACCACGCGGCCCCACCGATCAGGACATAGAGCGGCCCCCGCCCTTGATGTGCCAAATGCGCCAAGGCGGCAGCGTTGCGGAACTGCGGAAACCGGAGCGGAACCTGGGAACGCCGCAACAGTGGGCGCTCGCCACCGGCAAGGGTATCGGGTACGGCGGGCACAGCCTTCCTCCCATCAGTCTCGGGCTACCGCCGGGTCCAGACCAGTTGCGCCGAGGCGCCATCGTCGCTGGGAAACAGGGCGGCGGTGAGCGGCTCCGTCAGGCTGGGATCATCAAGCCGTACGCGCAGGTAGGCGCCGTGCCCGCTGGCCGCCTGGGCCTCCCAGGCATCGCCGATGCGGCTGGCGCCCAAAAACACGCGAAAGGCCGGGGCGCTATCGTGTTCCCGATTGTCGTTGGGGGTCAGGCGGACCTTCGCGTTGATGACCAGGGTACGAATGGTGCCGGTCCAGCCGCCATCCTTGCCCAGGATAAAATGACCGATGACGCTCATGATCAGGCCTCCGAATTGCGGGCGCCGCTGATGTCGTCCGCTTTCGCCTTGAGGCCGCGATGCGGCGCGGGCGTTTCGGCCGGCGGCGGATCTTCCCTCCGCGCCTTGGCATAAGCGCGGTCGCTGGCCAGGAAGGCGTCCAACATATAGGGGATGAGATCAGTCACTGTCTCCGCTTCGCCGTACGTGGCGCGGTAAAGGGCGGCGTAGCCCAGCAGTCGCTCATTCAGGTCCGGAGTGAGCGTGACGGTCAGCCGGACGGGCGAGCGGTCCGGCAGTTTGGCGAGTTTCAGCATGTCAGCCTCCGCGATAGGGGGAGAGGACCAGGTCCTTGTGAACGATGACGCGCAGTGGCCAGCCGGCGCGCACGGTGATCGTGGGCTGGATGTTCAGGTTCTTCTCGACGATGCGCTGGCCCGCCCGGTCGGTGTTCTGTTGGGTGGATTCCCGCAGCGCGCGAACCAGGTCGCTCTCATTGCTGCCGGAACTGATCTGGGTGCCCACCCCCAGCAGGGTCGCCATCCCCACACCGGCCAGCAGTCGGCCGGTGTGATACTCGACCTCATCCTCCAGGCCCGCCTGGCCTGCGGCATCGGTGGCCGGGAGGTTATCGATCTGCAGGGAGGAGGCATCTGGCAGAATGATCCGCTGCCAGACAAGCAGGGCGCGGCTTTGGCCAAAGGCAACGACGCTGTCGTAGCGGCCGATAAGCCGTGAGCCCTGAGGGATCAGCAGAAATCGGCCCGTCGCGGTGTCGTAGACGTTCTCTGTCACCTGGGCGGTCACGAACCCCGGCAGATCGGAATTGAGGGCCGGGAGCAAAGCCGCCGCGATGATGGTTCCGGCCAGGATGGTGTAGGGCGACCTGGGCCTCTGCAGGGCATGGGGATTCTCGGTGCCGCCGCCGTCCTTACGGGTGACAAAGTCCAGCTTGCGCTGCTGGTTGTTCTGGTCACGGTCGGGGTCGAGAGCCAGGCTGCCTCCCCCCTCCTTGCCCGGCTGGGGCTCCGCTTGCACATCGGGGCTGGTGCCGATGTCGGTGCGGGCGGCACCGGAAGTGACTTGGCCGACACGGAAGAAGATGCCCGACTCCCGAGCCTGCACGGCCTGGCTCGCCCGGCGCTGCCGTTCGGCCTCTGCGGCACGGTCGCCGTTTCCTTCCGGCGCCAAGCCCAGCCGCTGCTGGTGCTCCAGCATGGGCCGGCCCAGATCACCTGGCAGTGGCGGCCCCAGCACGGGGGTGTCCGGTTTGACGCGGCTGTAGTCGCCGGGCAAGGCGGCGAGCCCGTCGGCAACCGGCTTGCGCTCCGTGCTGTACAGTTCCTCCTGCTTGCCGGCGCTACCCGGTGTCGCCCCACGCAGGGCGAATATCGTCACCCCCAGGATGGCCGCCGCGCCCACCGCCGCGACGCCGATCAACAGGCCACGGCGGAAGCGCACGATGCGGCGGGGCCGCGCGCGCAAGGCCAGGTCGCCCGGATCAACCTTGCCCGGCTCGGGAGGGGTTGGCGCGGTCATGGCTGTCCCCCGTCACTGGCGGGAGCCGTACCAGCCGTTAGGCCATCGGTACGGCTGATGCGGACCACCTGTTGGGGATCGGTGCCCAGGCGCAGCTCGGCGGCACCGAACAGCCGGTCAACGATGTAATAGGCGTCGCGTACCCGGTAGTTGACCAGTTGGCCATCACCTCCCGGCCCAACAACGAACAACGGCGGCGCCTCACCCTGATCAAGACGCCGGGGAAACGCGATGTAGACCTTGTGGCCGTCATCGAAGGCCCGCAGCGGCCGCCAGGGCGGAGTGTCACCCGAGATCGCGTATCTAAAATGCAGGTCCTGCAGCGCGATATCGGCCGTCACCGGCGCGCCGGCCTCCGCCTCGGTACTGCGCCGCTGGAGCTTCAGCAGCTCGTCCTGCGGGTAGGTCCAGGAGACGGCGGCCATTGCCGTCTTGGCCGTGCTCTCCAGCTGGAGATGGTAGACGCGGCGGTCGGTGGCGATCAGCAGGTTGGTGTGCAGGCCAGCGGCGAAGGGCTTGACCAGGATATGCACCCGCTTGTCCGTGCCGGAGCCGCTGGTGGTGTCACCGACCACCCAGCGCACCGTGTCGCCGGCGGAGATGGCGGTGAGCGTTTCGCCTGGTTGCACCTTGGACTTGCCCTGGAAAAGTGGAGAGCCATCACCCTAAAATTTGGGAATGATGGAGGTGAAGATGGCGCGGGCGAAGCGGTCGCAGATCACGGG
>NZ_JACIIZ010000041.1 GCF_014205765.1 Nitrospirillum iridis
GCCGGGGCTGTCTACAGAAATCTTGCAGCCTCATGACGTTTTTCGGCAGACACCACAATCCCTATGCAATCCCTATATATGCTCGCGCGGGCGCGGGGATAAGGGGCCGAATGCGGAACTTCCGGAGGGATGAACGGCTGAAAGAAGGAACTGACCGTAGTAGATCACCGGCCACACACCCTGTCCGGGGGTAGACGTTACGATCCGGCGTTGGCCATCAGCGGTCGAGCCTGGAAGACGGTCTTGAGACAGATGCGGGTGGCGAAGTTCTTGACGCCCGGCAGCCGCGATAGCTGCGCCCGCAGCAGGTCGTCCAGCGCCCCTACGTCGCGCACGGCCACCCGCAGCACATAGTCGAAGGGGCCGGCGGTGGTATGGCATTCCAGCACGGCCCCCACCTCAGCCACCGCCGCTTCGAACGCCTCGTGCCGTCCCAGGTCGATCGCCACGTCAATGAAGGCCAGCAAGGGCAGGCCCACGCTGGCCCGGTCGATCTCCGCCCGGTATCCCATGATGACGCCCTTCTCCTCCAAGGCCTGCACCCGGTTCCAGCACGGCGTCTTTGATAAGCCGGCCGCTTCGGCGATCTGGGCGAACGAGGCGCGTCCGTCGGTTTCCAGAACGGTCAACAAGCGCCGGTCGATGGCATCCACCTTCATTCTCCATTAATTGATTTTCTCGGAACGTTGTTCCGCACTCTTCGCTTTGGCAAGGGCATTCGTGACAATGTTCCGTCATTAGCGCGGTAAGATCACCAGGCAAGGGAACAGGATGGAGACCATGGGGCATGACGCTGGACCGTGAGATCTGCGCCGCATTGGATCGTGACGATCCGCTGGCGGCGTTCCGCGAGGAATTCGAGATTCCGGACGGGCTCATCTACCTGGATGGCAACTCGCTGGGGGCCCTGCCCCGAGCGGTGAAACGGCGGCTGGCGGACGTCGTCACCCAGGAATGGGGCGCGGGCCTGATCCGCAGCTGGAACACCGCGCACTGGATCGACCTGCCACAGCGTGTGGGCGCCGCCATCGCCGGACTGATCGGGGCGCGACCGGATGAGGTGGTGGTGGCGGACTCAACCTCCGTCAACCTCTTCAAGCTGGCCACGGCGGCCCTGGGCCTGCGCCCCGGACGCCGCGTCATCGTGACGGAGCCGGGCAACTTTCCCACCGACCTCTATATCCTGCAAGGCATCCAGCGCCTGCTGAACGACCGGGTGGAGCTGCGCGTGGTGGCGCCCGAGCACCTGGCGGGCGCCATCGACGGCGACACCGCCCTGCTGCTGCTGACCCAGGTGCACTACCGGACCGGCCGCGTCCACGACATGATGGCCCTGACCCGCCGGGCGCATGAGGTCGGCGCGCTGGCCCTGTGGGACCTGTCGCACAGTGCCGGCGCCATCGACGTGGACCTGAACGCCGCCGGCGCCGATCTGGCGGTGGGCTGCGGCTATAAATATCTCAACGGCGGCCCCGGCGCGCCGGCCTTCCTGTTCGTCGCCCAGCGGCATCAGGCGCAAGCGCAGTCCCCCCTGTCGGGGTGGATGGGGCATGCGGCGCCCTTTGCCTTCTCCGATGACTATCTCCCGGCGCCGGACATCCGCCGCATGCTATGCGGCACGCCCGCCATCCTGGGCCTCGCGGCCCTGGAGATCGGGGTGGGCATCATGGCGCGCGCCGACCACCGCCAACTCCGGCGGAAATCGATGGCCCTGGGCGACCTGTTCATCCGCTTGGTGGAACAGGAATGCCCCGGCCAGTTCACCTTGCAATCGCCCCGCGACGCGGCGGCGCGCGGCAGCCAGGTCAGCCTCGGCCACCCGGAAGGCTATGCCATCATGCAGGCCCTGATCGCCCGGGGCGTCATCGGCGACTTCCGCGCGCCGGACACGATGCGCTTCGGTTTCACCCCCCTCTATGTCCGTCACAGCGACGTCTACGACGCCGTGGCGCACCTCAAGGACATCATGGACAGCGGCGCCTGGCAGGATGCCGCCCACCAAGCCCGTGGAGCCGTGACGTGAGCGCGACCGATACCCCCACCCATCCCCGCACCCTGGCCGTCGACCTTTCCGGGGAGGCGCTGCATGAGGCGCCGCCCATGAGCTATGGCGCCTACCTGGGGCTGGACCAATTGCTGGCGGCTCAGCATCCGCGGTCCGGCGAGCATGACGAGCTGCTGTTCATCATCATCCACCAGGCGTCGGAGCTATGGATGAAGCTCAGCCTGCATGAACTGCGAGCCGCCGTGCGCCAGATCCAGACGGATGACCTGGGCCCGGCCTTGAAGATGATCGCCCGCGTCAGCCGCATCCAAGCGCAGCTGATCCAGTCGTGGGAGGTGTTGTCCACGATGACGCCAGCGGATTACAGCCTGATCCGCCCGCATCTGGGGCAGAGCAGCGGCTTCCAGTCCTATCAGTATCGGCACCTGGAATTCCTGCTGGGCAACAAGAACGCCGGCATGATGACCGTCCACCGTTCCGAGCCCGCGATCTTCGCGGCGTTGGAACAGGCCCTCACCGCCCCCAGCCTCTATGACGAGAGCCTGCGCCTGCTGGCCCGCCGGGGCTTCGACATTCCGGCCGCGAAGCTGGAGCGCGACTTCTCCCAACCCTATGAGCCCGATCCCCAGGTGGAGGCCGCCTGGCTGGCGGTCTATCGCGACCCGCATCGTCATTGGGAATTATACGATCTGGCGGAAAAGCTGGTGGACGTGGAATATCGGTTCCAGCAATGGCGCTTCAGCCACATGAAGACGGTGGAGCGCATCATCGGCTTCAAGCCCGGCACAGGCGGCACCGGTGGCGTCAGCTATCTGGTGAAGGCGTTGAGCCTCAGCTTCTTCCCCGAACTGCTTTCCGTGAGGACAGCGCTATGACCCTCTGGGACATCACGCAGGCGGTGCGCCCCGGCATTCCGGTATGGCCCGGCGATACCGCCTACCAGGAAGAGCGGGTCTGGACCCTGGGGCCAGGCTGCCCGGTCAATGTCAGCCGCCTGACCTTGTCCACCCACACCGGCACCCATGCCGACGCGCCGCTGCATTATGATGCGGCGGGGCTGCCCATCGGGGCCGTCGACCTTGTCCCCTATCTCGGGCCCTGCCGCCTGATCGACGTGACGGCCGGACAGGGACCGGTGGAGCCGGAAGAGTTGAGCGGCCGGCTGGACGACGCGCCGCCGCGCATCCTGCTGCGGACCTACCGGCATTTCCCCCATGACAGCTGGATCACGGCCTTTCGCGCCATTGATTGCGCGACCATCGAGAGGCTGGCCGCCGCCGGCGCCCGCCTGATCGGCGTGGATGCCCCGTCGCTCGACCCGGAGGAGTCCAAGGACCTGCGGGCACACGACGCTGTGCGCCGCAACGTCATGGCCATCCTGGAGGGGCTGGTTCTCGACGCCGTGCCCGAGGGGGACTATGAGTTGATCGCCCTGCCATTGAAACTGGCCCAGGCCGATGCCGCACCCGTGCGGGCCATCTTGCGCGCCCTACCGATGGCGACCAGGGCGGGCGCCTGAGGACGTTCGCGAAAAGGGGCCGCCCAATCCGCTCCCAAACCGGCTGCTCAGGGCTCAATGGGCCGATACCGCTTTCGTTGGCGGTCACCGGGGGCACCTTGATCGCCACATGGGGGCCCCCTCGATAGAGGCCCCGCCGGGGTATTCCGGCGGGGCTGGGATGGCTCTTGTCCCGGGTCAGAAGCTCCAGCTGGCGCGCAGGACACCACCGTGGCTCTGGTAGTCGTGACGGTATTCGCCGTTGTACTCCAGGCGCAGGCTGAAGGCGTCGCTGTGCTGCAGGGTGGCGCCGAGGTTGACGGCCAGGCCGTCGGTGTTCACCCGGCCGGTGGTGCTGGCGAAGCTAACGCCCGCCAGCACGCCCGTCGTCGGGATGGGCGCGTCGCGGAAGTCGTGCACCCACGCCACTCGCAGGTCCGGCGAGAGCTTGCCGAACAGGGTGTCCATCTCCGTGTCCACCTTCAGCCCCAGTTCCTGGGTCACGGCGTTGGTCGCCAGCGTGTCCACCTTCAGGTTGGCCGCCCCGGC
>NZ_JACIIZ010000042.1 GCF_014205765.1 Nitrospirillum iridis
GGCGTCTGGCTCGCCACCCAGTGGGTCGCCTGGCGCTTGGGCCATGCCCCCGCCTTGGGCCGGCCCTGGTTCTTCCTGGGCGCCAGCCCCGTCTATCGCCCTGAGCTGTTTTTCTTCTGGTGGCTGCGCTTCGACGCCTACGCTCCGCGCGTCTTCCTGGTTGGCGCCTGCATCGCCAGTGCCGGCGGCGTCGGCGCCCTGCTGGTGGCCGTGGTTGGCTCCACCCTGCGGGCCCGTGCCGCCGGTCAGGTGGCCACCTACGGGTCAGCCCGCTGGGCGGTGGCCGAGGAGGTGCGCGGTGCCGGCCTGCTGGCCGATGCCGGGGTGATGCTGGGGCGGATGGGGCGACGCTACCTGCGCCATGACGGGCCGGAGCACGTCCTGGTGTTCGCGCCCACCCGCAGCGGCAAGGGCGTCGGGCTGGTGGTGCCCACCCTGCTGACCTGGACCGAGAGCGTCCTGGTCCATGACCTCAAGGGGGAGAACTGGACGGTTACCGCCGGCTGGCGCTACCGGTTTTCCCACTGCCTGCTGTTCGACCCCACCAATCCCCGGTCCGCCGCCTACAACCCGCTGCTGGAAGTGCGGCTGGGGGCTAGTGAGGTCCGCGATGTTCAGAACGTCGCCGACATTCTGGTCGATCCGGATGGCGCGCTGGAGCGGCGGAACCATTGGGAGAAGACCAGCCACGCCCTGCTGGTCGGCATCATACTTCATGTCCTCTATGCCGAGGCGGACAAGACGCTGGCCGGCGTGGCGGCCTTCCTCTCCGACCCCGCCCGGCCCATCGACCGCACCCTGCGCGTCATGATGCGGACCAAGCACCTGGGCGACCGGGTGCATCCGGTGGTGGCCCAGGCGGCGCGGGAGCTGCTGAACAAGTCGGAGAACGAGCGCAGCGGTGTGCTGTCCACCGCCATGTCCTTCCTGGGCCTCTACCGCGACCCGGTGGTGGCCAAGGTGACCGGGCGGTGCGACTGGCGCATCACCGACCTCATGGAGGGCGAGCGGCCGGTGTCGCTCTACCTGGTGGTGCCGCCCTCCGACATCAGCCGCACCAAGCCGCTGATCCGCCTGGTGCTGAACCAGATCGGCCGCCGGCTGACGGAGCGCCTGGACAACCCCGCCCGGCGCCGGCGCCTGCTGATGATGCTGGACGAGTTTCCAGCATTGGGCCGGCTGGATTTCTTCGAGACGGCGCTGGCCTTCCAGGCGGGCTACGGCATCCGCGCCTTCCTCATCGCCCAGTCGCTGAACCAGATCCAGAAGGCCTACGGCGAGCACGACGCCATCCTGGACAACTGCCACATCCGGCTGTGCTTCGCCACCAACGACGAGCGCACGGCCAAGCGCATCTCCGACGCCCTGGGCACGGCCACCGAGCAGCGGGCCATGAACAACTACGCCGGCCACCGCTTGGCGCCCTGGCTCAGCCACCTGATGGTGAGCCGGCAGGAGACGGCGCGCCCCCTGCTGACGCCGGGCGAGGTCATGCAACTGCCGGCCACCGACGAGTTGGTCATGGTGGCGGGCACGCCGCCCATCCGGGCGCGCAAGCTGCGCTATTACGAGGAGCCGCAACTGCGCGACCGTGTCCTGCCGGCGCCGGCCCTCAACGACAACTTCTATCCCGATCGCCCCCCGGGCCGGCCCGACGACTGGTCCGGCCGGGCGGCCCTGGGAGATCCCACCGGTCCCGGCGGCGGCGCGGGCGGTGCCGATGGCGAGGAGGGCGGCATCCGGCAGGAGCCAGAGCTTGCCGGTCATGAACAGGCCCCTCCGCCCCTGGACCCCACCGATGAGTTTGCCGTGGCCGACGACGGGCCCGATGACGAGGGGCCGCGCCAGCGGGTGATGGCCAGGCTGCCCATCGCCCGGGCGGCGGCGCTCGACCCCGATGACGGCATGGGGCTGTGACCATGAAAAGCCGCCTCAACTGCTATTTCGATCCCAAGCTGGCCGACCAGCTGACCGAGCTGGCCCTGCGCCAGGGCGTGCACCGGTCGCAGCTGGTGGAGGCGGCGGTGGCCTCCTTCCTGTCGCCCGATGCCCTGGACCGGCGCGAGGCCGCCTACGCCCGCCGGTTGGACCGCCTGTCGCGGCAGCTGGAGCGGGTGGAGCGCGACCTGACCATCGCCATCGAGGCCCAGGCGCTGTTCGTGCGCTTCTGGCTGTCGGTGACGATGCCCATCCCCGCCGAGCACCAGGCCGCAGCCAAGGCCCAAGGCACCCAGCGCTACCAGAACTACATCGCCACCCTGGGCCGCCGGCTGCAGCGCGGCGAGAGCCTGGTGCAGGAGATCAGCGTCGAGATCTGGCCGGAGCGTCCCCAGGCCGCCAGCCCGGACAGGGCGGACGCCGAACCGGCGCCAGACGATGAACCGGCGGAGGCGGCCCATGTCTGACGGTCCCACCCTGATGGCCGCCCGCACGGTCCGCATGCTGCGCAGCGCCCTGGGGCCGCTGCTGGCCGGCCTGCTGCGCGCGCCGGACATCGTGGAGATCCTGCTGAATCCCGATGGCCGGCTGTGGGTCGACCATCTGTCCGCTGGCCTGGCCGATACCGGTCATCGCCTGTCCACCGCCGATGGCGAGCGCATCATCCGCCTGGTCGCCTCCTGCGCCGGGGAGGAGGTGCATGGCGGCCGACCCTCCATCTCCGCCGAACTACCCTTGGATGCCGATGGCCAGGGCGGGGAGCGGTTCGAGGGCCTGTTGCCACCGGTGGTCACCGGCCCCACCTTCGCCATCCGCAAGCCGGTGGCCATGGGCCTGGGCTTGGACGATTACGTCGCCGCCCGGGTCATGACCGCCCGCCAGGCCGCCACCTTGCGCGCCGCGGTGGCCGAGCGCTGGAACATTCTCATCGCCGGCGGCACCGGCACGGGCAAGACCACGCTGGCCAACGCCCTGTTGCGGGAACTGGCCCGGACGGGCGACCGCATCATCCTGATCGAGGACCGGCGGGAACTGCGCTGCGACGTGCCTAATGTGGTGCCCTTGCGCACCCGCCCGGGTGTCATGGGCATGGGAGACCTGGTGCGCGCCAGCCTGGCCCTGCGCCCCGACCGCATTCCCGTGGGCGAGGTGCGCGGCCGCGAGGCCCTGGACCTATTGAAGGCCTGGGGCACCGGCCATCCCGGCGGCATCGCCACCCTGCACGCCGGCTCCGCCCCCGGCGCCCTGCGCCGGCTGGAGCAGCTGGTGCAGGAGGCGGTGGTGACCGTGCCCCGGCCCCTCATCGCCGAGACCATCGACCTCATCGCCGTCCTGGCCGGCCGGGGCCCGCAACGACGCCTGGCCGGGCTGTGGCGTGTCGCCGGCCTCAAGGGCGATGACGGCTACGCCCTGGAACCTCTGGGCGCCGGCCCGCTGGCGCTACCCACCCCTCATCCATCGGGAGACCCGTCATGAAGCGTTTTCCCCTGCGCTGGTCCCTGGCCATCGCGCTGTTCTTGCCCCGGGCGGCCCTGGCCGCCGGCACCAGCATGCCGTGGGAGCAGCCGCTGCAGCAGATCCTGGACTGTGAATCGGCGTGGAATAAGGACCCCGTATGAGGGGTGATCGGCGTCCAATCGGGACCCCTTTTGTGCGGGTTCATACTGGCTCCCATGGCAA
>NZ_JACIIZ010000043.1 GCF_014205765.1 Nitrospirillum iridis
CAGCTACACCGGGGTCAGCCTGACCTCGGGCGTCAGCGGCCTGACCATCGCGGCGGGCACGCAGACCATCGGGTCCAACGTCGACCTGGTGGCGGCGGCGGTGAACGACTACATCGGCGGCACGCTGGGGAGCCTCAACAACACCGGCACCATCAGTGGCGTGCTGACGGCGGCCTACATCACCGGCACCGGTTCGCTGGGCACGCTCAGCAACAGCGGGGTGCTGGACGGGGCGCGGTTCGGCATCCGCAACCAGGGCACCATCGGCCTGGTGGCCAACAGCGGCACGGCCACGGGCACCATTGGCCTGTACAACCAGGGCGTCATCGGCACGGTGATCAACACAGGCCTGCTGCAGGACGCGCCCGTGGGCACGGCGGCCGGGCTCAACAACGCCGGCACCATCGGGGTGCTGACCAACCAGGGCACGATCACCAGCCCGGTGGCCCTCCGCAACAGCGGCAGCATCGGCCGCATCGACAACAGCGGCCTGATCGCCGGCAGCCTCATCAACACCTCGGCCAACGCCCTGACCATCACCGGTGGCACGGGCACGGTGGTGGGCAGCCTGACGGGCACGCTGTCCGGCACCCTCAACACCATGGGCACGATCACCAGCACGCTGGCCAATGTGGTGGTGGCCTCCGGCAATCTGTTGCTGAACGACCAGGTCACTCTCGGCAGCGGCACGCTGGTCAACAGCGGGGCCTCGCTGCGCCTGACCACCCTCGTCTCGGTGACGGGCAGCTACAGCCAGTCGGCCGGCACGCTGGCCCTGGGCTATGGCAACCAGCTGGCGGTCAGCGGGGCGGCGGTGCTGACGGGCGGGACGGTCGCGGTCAGCGGCGTGCCGGGGACGCTCACCCTGCTGGCGGGCGTGGGCAGCGGCACCGCCCTGGTGGCCGGCGGCGTCGGCTCCAGCTACAGCGGCCTCGTCTACAGCGCCGACGTGACCGGCATGGAGGTGACGGGCAGCGTGGGCGGCACCAGCCTGTTCCTGGCGGGCCTGAACGACTATGTCGGCGGCACGCTGGGTACGCTCTCCAACAGCGGGACGATCAGCGCCAGCAACGCGGTCTACGTGGCGGCGACGGGGTCCCTGGGGTCCTTCAGCAACACCGGCGTACTGACGGGCGCCAATGCGGCGCTGGACAACCTGGGCACCATCGGCTCGATCGCCAACGGCACGCTGGGCACCCTGGGGGTGATGACCGGCGGCGTCGGCGTGGCCAACGCCGGGGTGATCGGCACCCTGGTAAGCTACGGCACCGTCACCGGCACCACCGGCGCCGGCGTGGACAATCAGGGCACGATCAACGCCCTGGGCAACGCCGGTCTGATCAATGGTGCTACCAGCGGCATCAGCAATGCCGGGACGGTGGGCCTGTTCGTCAACATCGGCCAGGTCACGGGCGGCAGCCGGGCCATCGCCAACAGCGGCAGCCTGGGCCTGCTGTCCAACAGTGGTCTGCTCTCGGGCGTCACGGCGCTGTACAACGCGGCCAACGCCACGCTGGGCACGGTCAGCAACAGCGGCACCATTGCGGGCAACATCGTCAACCTGGCGTCGGCTGACCTGGTGCTGGCGGGCAGCGGCGGCACGCTGACCGGCGGCATCATCACGAACACCGCGGCCAACGTGGTGTTCGCCGGCGGCGCGGCGGTGATCGGCGACGCGATCAATGTCGGCGGCCACACGGTGGTCAACGATGGCGCCAGCCTGGAACTCGCCAGCACGCTCAGCATCACCGGCAACTACAGCCAGGCCAGCGGCACGCTGGCGCTGGGCACGCTGTCGGCGGTGGTCAGCGGTGTGGCGGCCATCACCGGCGGCACCATCACCGCCAGCGTGTCGTCCACCAGCAACTATGTGGTGGGCGGCAGCGGCGGCGTGGTGCTGGTGCAGGGCGGTTCGGGCTCCAGCTATACCGGGGTCAGCCTGACCTCAGGTGTCAGCGGCCTGACCATCGCGGCGGGCACGCAGACCATCGGGTCCAACGTCGACCTGGTGGCGGCGGCGGTGAACGACTACATCGGCGGCACGCTGGGGAGCCTCAACAACACCGGCACCATCAGTGGCGTGCTGACGGCGGCCTACATCACCGGCACCGGTTCGCTGGGCACGCTCAGCAACAGCGGGCTGCTGGACGGGGCGCGGTTCGGCATCCGCAACCAGGGCACCATCGGCCTGGTGGCCAACAGCGGCACGGCCACGGGCACCATTGGCCTGTACAACCAGGGCGTCATCGGCACGGTGATCAACACCGGCCTGCTGCAGGACGCGCCCGTGGGCACGGCGGCCGGGCTCAACAACGCCGGCACCATCGGGGTGCTGACCAACCAGGGCACGATCACCAGCCCGGTGGCCCTCCGCAACAGCGGCAGCATCGGCCGCATCGACAACAGCGGCCTGATCGCCGGCAGCCTCATCAATACCTCGGCCAACGCGCTGACCATCACCGGTGGCACGGGCACGGTGGTGGGCAGCCTGACCGGCACGCTGTCCGGCACCCTCAACACCATGGGCACGATCACCAGCACGCTGGCCAACGTGGTGCTGGCGTCGGGCAATCTGTGGCTGAACGACCAGGTCACTCTCGGCAGCGGCACGCTGGTCAACAGCGGGGCCTCGCTGCGCCTGGCCACCATTATCAGCGTGACGGGCAACTACGGCCAGTCGGCCGGCACGCTGTCCCTGGGCTACGGCAACCAGCTGGCGGTCAGCGGGGCGGCGGTGCTGACGGGCGGCACGGTCGCGGTCAGCGGCGTGCCGGGGACGCTCAACCTGCTGGCGGGCGTGGGCGGTGGCACCGCGCTGGTGGCCGGCGGCGTCGGCTCCAGCTACAGCGGTCTCAGCTACAGCGCCGACGTGACGGGCATGGAGGTGACGGGCAGCGTCGGCGGCACCAGCCTGTTCCTGGCGGGCCTGAACGACTATGTCGGCGGCACGCTGGGCAATCTCTCCAACAGCGGGACGATCAGCGCCAGCAACGCGGTCTACGTGGCGGCGACGGGGTCCCTGGGGTCCTTCAGCAACACTGGCGTGCTGACGGGCGCCAATGCGGCGCTGGACAACCTGGGCACCATCGGCTCGATCGCCAACGGCACGCTGGGCACCCTGGGGGTGATGACCGGCGGCGTCGGCGTGGCCAACGCCGGGGTGATCGGCACCCTGGTCAGCTACGGCAGCATCACCGGCACCACCGGCGCCGGCGTGGACAACCAGGGCACGATCAACGCCCTGGGCAACGCCGGTCTGATCAATGGTGCTACCAGCGGCATCAGCAATGCCGGAACCGTGGGCCTGTTCGTCAACATCGGCCAGGTCACGGGCGGCAGCCGGGCCATCGCCAACAGCGGCAGCCTGCTGGTCCTGCAGAACGCCGGCCTGCT
>NZ_JACIIZ010000044.1 GCF_014205765.1 Nitrospirillum iridis
CTACATGGTGCCGGCGGCGATCCTGGTGCTGGACGCGCTGCCGCTGACGCCGAACGGCAAGCTCGACCGCCGGGCGCTGCCGGCGCCCGATTTTGTGCCCACGTCGTACCGGGGGCCGCGCACGCCCGAGGAGGAGATCCTGGCCGGGCTCTTCGCCGAGCTGCTCGGGCTGGACCGCGTCGGCATTGATGACAGCTTCTTCGATCTCGGCGGCGACAGTATTTTGTCGATGCAATTGGTGAACCGAGCCCGGCGAGCCGGGCTCATACTCGCCGCCCGCGACGTCTTTGGGCATCCGACGGTGGCTGCCCTCGCAGCCATTACACGCAGTGACGGTGACGTTGCCGCACCGGAAGTCGCGACGGGATCGGTGCCGTTGACCCCGATCATGCGACGGCTCCAGGACGGGGTGGGTTCGATCGACGGCTTCAACCAGTCGATCGTTGTGGAGGTTCCCGCCGGTCTGGGGCTTGACCGGCTGACGGTCGCCCTACAAGCCCTGCTCGACCATCATGACGCGCTCCGCCTGCGGCTGTCGATCTCGGACGACGGGTCCTGGAGTCTCGAGATCCCCCCGGCAAGGACAGTGTCGGCGGCCGTATCGCTGCATCGTGTCGCGGTCGCCGGCCTCGGTGCCGTGGAGCGCGGCCGATGTATGGCGGCGGCACAGTCCGCTGCCGAGCGCCGGCTCGACCCGAAGGCCGGGATGATGGTTCAGGCGGTCTGGTTCGACGCCGGTGCAGAGAGCGGGCGCCTGCTGCTCGTGATCCATCATCTGGCGGTCGACGGGGTGTCGTGGCGGATTCTGATGCCAGATCTGACGACAGCGTGGCAGGCTGCTGTCGCGGGCCGCCCGCCGCGATTCGCGCCGGTCGGGACGTCATTCCGGCGCTGGGCGCAGGTGCTGGCGGCCGAAGCGCTGACACCGCGCCGTGAGTCCGAGCTGTCCTTTTGGACAAGCATGCTGAGCGCCGGTGACGCGTTGTTGTCGGAGCGGGCGCTCGATCCAGTACTCGATGTCGTCGGTACCGCCGGGCGGTTGCACCTGAGCCTGTCTGCCGCGGTAACCGAAAAGGTTCTGGCGCGGCTGCCAGGGCTGTTTCACGGCCGGATCAACGATGTACTGCTGACAGGCTTTACGCTCGCGCTCGTTGATTGGCGGCGACGCCTTGGCCATGGCGAGGGCACCGCGGTGCTGATCGATATCGAGGGCCATGGGCGCGAAGAGATTTCGGACGGCCTCGACCTGTCGCGGACCGTAGGCTGGTTCACGACCTTGTGCCCGGTGCGGCTCGATCCCGGGGCCCGGCCCGATGCCGCGCTCTGGGGGCCGGCCGGATTGGTTCGCGCAGTGAAGCGCATCAAGGAGCAGTTGCGCGGCTTGCCGGATAACGGGCTGGGTTACGGATTGCTGCGTTACCTCAATGCCGAGGCCGGCGAGGTGTTGGCCCGTTTGCCGGCGCCGCAGGTCGGCTTCAACTATCTCGGTCGATTTCCGACATCTCATGGGGCGGATCGTGACGCGACGCGGGAGGCCGGAGCGCTTTCCGCCGGTGGCGATGCGTCGATGCCGCTGTTTCACGCGATTGACCTCGACGCGGTAGTGATAGACGAGCCCGCAGGCCCGGTTCTGGTGGCGCGGTGGTCATGGGCGCAGGGTCTGTTCGACGAAAGCCAGGTCCGGGCATTGGCGGAGGGATGGTTTCGAGCCCTCGAGGCGCTGGCCAAGCTGATCGACATTCCCGGAGCCGGCGGCTTCACGCCGTCCGACCTGCCGCTGACAGGGCTAGACCAGGCGGCGATCGAAGAGCTCGAGGCGAATCATCCGGGTCTGGCGGAAATTCTCCCCGCCTCGCCGCTCCAGGAAGGTCTCCTGTTCCACACGCTATATGATCGCGACGCGCCGGACGCCTATCTGGTCCAACTGGTCCTGGACCTGACCGGTCCGCTGGACGCCACGGCATTGCATGCAGCCGCCGACGCGCTCTTGCGCCGACATCCGCATTTGGGGGCCGGCTTCATCCAGCATGGGCTGGATCGGCCGGTGCAGATCATCCGGCACGACGTTGTCCTGCCTTGGCGGATGGTGGATCTCGGCAGTCTGACCAACCAAGAGCAGGCTGCTCAGCTCGATGACATTACGGCCAACGACCGTGCACGCTTCGATCCTGCCCAGCCACCGCTCCTGCGCTTCACGCTGATCAGGCTCGGCGCGGAGCGTCATCGGCTGGCAATCACCAATCATCATATTCTGCTCGATGGTTGGTCGATGCCGGTACTGCTTCAGGAGCTGTTTGGCCTCTACCGCGCCAGCGGCGATGACCGCGAGCTGCCGCCGGCAACGCCTTATCGCGCTTACCTGGCTTGGCTGGAGCGGCAGGACGTGGCCCTGGCGCAAGCCGCTTGGCGCGAGGCTCTGGCCGGGCTGGCTTCGCCAACCCGGCTGGCGCTGGCCGGGCGCGCGCCGGTAGTGCTGCCCGTGACCATGAGGTTCAGCCTCGACAGCGACCTCACTGCCGCCCTGACGCAGATGGCGCGGCGGCAGGGTCTGACGCTGAGCACCGTGATGCAGGGGGCGTGGGCGCTCCTGCTGGCCCATCTGACCGGGTCTCTGGATGTTGTCTTTGGCATCACCGTCGCCGGGCGTCCGCCTGAAATGGCGGGCATGGACCGGATGATCGGCCTTTTCATCAACACGGTTCCACTGCGCCTACGGATGCGGCCCGGCGAAACCGTGAGCGATCTGCTGCACCGGCTCCAGGAAGAACAGTCGCGATTGCTGGCTCATCGCCATCTTCCGTTGAGCGATATCCAAGAACTTGCGAATTTGGGGGAATTGTTCGACACGCTGTTGGTCTTCGAGAATTATCCCGTCGAAGCGAGTGTCGAAGATCCGGTGCCCGGTCTGAAGGTCGCCTTGGCCGAGAATCACGGTGGCGACGCATCGCATTATCCGCTCGGTCTCGCAATCCTGCCGGGCAAGGGGCTGCAGTTCAGCCTGAGCTACCGGCCGGATCTGTTCGATCAATCTTGGGTCGATGAGCTGGCGCGGAGTCTGCTTAGGACTTTGGACGTGCTCCTGACGGCTCAGGATCGGCCGGTTGGGCGGCTGGACCTCCTTTCGCCGGAGGAGCGCCGGCGACTGTTGATTGATTGGAACGACACGGCGCACCCGGTGCCGCCGGCGACGGTGCCAGCGTTGTTCGAGGCGCAGGTTGGGCGGCGTCCGGATGCGGTCGCGCTGGTGTTGGAGGGGGCGAGCCTCGA
>NZ_JACIIZ010000046.1 GCF_014205765.1 Nitrospirillum iridis
ACTCCCACATGCCATATCCGCGGGGTGGAGCAGCCCGGTAGCTCGTCAGGCTCATAACCTGAAGGTCACAGGTTCAAATCCTGTCCCCGCAACCATCTTAACTTGCTCGACCAAGTCGTCCGAACAGCCCACCTCGCAAGAGCGCGGGCTGTTGGTCGTTTGGGGCTTGGCAGCGCCGTCCGTGGCGATGGTGAGGATGCCGGCCAGATCGCCCTGCAGTTCGATCCGCAGGCCATCCACCGCCGGCGTCAGGACGATCCGGCTGACCAGCGACCGGATCACCTCCGCAGCGCGGGGGCGCGTCTCTTCCTGTTGCAGGGCGTCATGCAAGGCGGCCACCCGCTCCCGGTAGACCAATGCCATGCTGGGGTGAAGAACCGGAGGCGGGTCTTCCGCTGATGCCAGGACCGAGACGAGCTGTTGCCGGCGGGTTTCCAGCTTGCTGCTTCGCTCCTTGATGCGTTGTTCAGGCAATGTGCCTTTCAGCAGGGCTTCCATCAAGGTATCGAATTCCCGCTCAATCTTCTTAAGTTCCAGGCGAGCGGCACTCAGCGCGCTGCTTGCTTCCATCCGTCGCTCATTCATGCGGCGGGTGAACTCCTCGCAGAACACCGCGAAGAGGGCGGGGTCCATGAGGTGTTTGCGCAGGGCGGTCAGCACCCGCGTTTCCAAGGCGTCGCGGCGGATGTTGAGGCGGTTTTGGCAGGTTCCTTTGTTGCGGGCGGTGGAGCAGCCGATATGGGCCTCGGAGATCATGGAATAACCGCCGCCGCAGCACCCGCATTTGGTCAGCCCGGAAAATAGATATTTGCTGCGTTGCCGCTCATGAAACGCGTTGGCGTCACCGGTGTCGTGGTTGATGTTGAGGGCCGCTTGCCGCTCCTTCACCCGCTCCCACAGACATTGGTCGATGATCCGCAGGTTCGGAACATCCTGCACCACCCAGTCCGCTTCGCTGTTCAGGCGGGAAACCCGCTTCCCGGTGTCGGGATCTTTGACATAGCGGAGGCGGTTCCACACCAGGCGCCCGATGTAGAGTTCGTTGTTGAGGATGCCGGTGCCGCGCTGACGGTTGCCGTTGATGGTGCTGAAGCTCCATTCGCCACCGCTTGGCGCCGGGACGGCATTTTCGTTCAGCTCGCTGGCGATGCGTTTGGGCGACCTACCGTCGGCATAGGCCTGGAAAATCCGGCGCACGATGGCAGCCTCGCCCTCATTGATGCCCCGGTCACCACGGGTCGGTGCGCCATCCGCGGCCAGGTGCCGGAGGACGTCATAGCCGTAGGCGTTGCCGCCGCCGGATTTACCGAGTTCAACGCGGCCGCGTAGCCCCCGGTGGGTCTTATCGCCCAGGTCCTTGAGGAACAGGGCGTTCATGGTGCCTTTGAGGCCGACATGCAGCGGGCTGACCTCGCCCTCGGCCAGGGTGACGATCTTGACGCCCGCGAACGCCATGCGCTTGAACAGGCCAGCGATATCTTCCTGGTCGCGGCTGAGCCGATCCATGGCCTCGGCCAGTACGATGGTGAACATCCCCCGTGTCGCGTCCTGGATCAGTTCCTGGATGCCGGGACGCAGCAGTGACGCGCCGGACATGGCGCGGTCGGTATAGCTGTCGGTGATTGTCCACCCCTGGCGCTCGGCATGGAGGCGACAGAGCCGTAGCTGGTCTTCAATCGACGCATCGCGCTGATTGTCGGAACTGTAGCGGGCGTAGAGCGCGACCTTGGTCATTCCAGCCTCTTGCTACCTGGGCTTCGCCTTCGGCTGTCGCGCGCCATCAAAGTATTGATCAGCCGCGTGTCGCGCGAGGAGCCGGACCAGTTCCACCAGCCGGGGATCCGGCATGACAGCAGGCCGGAAGGTGAGCAGGTCTCCTACCTTACTTTTCCCAGTATCTGGACGCCCTATCGTGCCGGACTTTTCCATGGTGCCGCAACCCGCTCTCAAGAGGCATTGCCGTCTGGATAGACATGAACCTGGGGCTGTCCGGTGCGACGGAAACCCTATCACAGGCCGGATCGCGCACTGACCTGCCAATGGCGGCAATCGCCTAAGCAATCGGAGTGGCGGATTGAGGCAGGGGGCCTATGGCGGTCCAAGGGTGCTCCTGGTTCTCTCTCTGACCCTGGCATCTGGGGAGAGAGGGCCCTTCGCCCCCTCTCCCCCGCGAGTGCCGGGCGCCACCCGGCAGGGCCGCGGCCGCGCAGGCCCGGCGTCATCGTCATGATCACGGGGGCGGCGACGGTCCCGCCCGTCCTGGCAACCCGGCCGGGCGCGCCGGCGCTCGCCCCCCTCTCCCCCCGCGCGGTCGCCCGCCTCCGGGAAGCACGCACGGGTGCTTCCCGGCGGGATTTTACCGATGGAGACGATCAT
>NZ_JACIIZ010000047.1 GCF_014205765.1 Nitrospirillum iridis
AGAAGATTTGCGCCGTGGTCAGCGTGGACACCTGGCTGGTGCTCAGGCCGGTCAGCTGGGACACGGTCAGCGCCGTCACCTGGTTGGTGGCCAGTACTGTCAGCTGGTCCGTGGTCAGCGCGCCGACCTGGGCCGCGCTGAACTCGCGCACGTCGGCGGTGGTCAGCGCCGTCACCTGATCGGTGGTCAGGGCCTTGACCTGGGTGGCGGAGAGGTTGGCCACCTGGGTGCCACTCAGGGCCGACAGGGCGCCGGTGTTCAGGCTGGCCACCTGGTTGGTGGTCAAGGCCGCCAGCTGGGCGGCGGTCAGCGCCTGGGCGTCCGCCGTGGGCAGGGCGCCCAGCTGGTCGGAGGTGAGCGCCCGCACCTGGGTTGTGGTCAGGCTGGCCACCTGATTGGTGCTGAGCGCCGTCAGGGTGGCGGTTTCCAGGCTGGACACCTGCGCGGTGGTGAGCGCCGCGATCTGGCTGGCGGCGAATTCGCGCAGGTCCGCCGTGGCCAGGGCGTTCAGCTGGGTGGTGGTGAGCGCCTGGACCTGGGCGTTCGCCAGCGAGGTCACCTGTGCGCTGTTGAGTGCCGACAGGGCGTCGCTGCTGAGCGTGGCGACCTGGGCGGCGGTCAGGCTGGCGACCTGGGCGGTGGTCAACGCCCGCACGGTGGCGGTCGGCAGGACGTTCAGCTGGTCGGAGGTCAAGGCCTTGACCTGGGCGGCGGACAGGCTGGCCGCCTGGGCGGTGGTCAGCGAGAAGGTTTGCGCCGTGGTCAGCGTGGACACCTGGCTGGTGCTCAGGCCGGTCAGCTGGGTCACGGTCAGCGCCGTCACCTGGTTGGTGGCCAGTGCCGTCAGCTGGTCGGTTGTCAGCGCGCCGACCTGGGCCGCGCTGAACTCGCGCACGTCGGCGGTGGTCAGCGCCGTCACCTGATCGGTGGTCAGGGCCTTGACCTGGGTGGCGGACAGATTGGCCACCTGGGTGCCACTCAGGGCCGACAGGGCGCCGGTGTTCAGGCTGGCCACCTGGTTGGTGGTCAAGGCCGCCACCTGGGCGGCGGTCAGCGCCTGGGCGTCCGCTGTCGGCAGGGCGCCCAACTGGTCGGAGGTGAGCGCCCGCACCTGGGTGGTGGTCAGGCTGGCCACCTGATTGGTGCTGAGTGCTGACAGGGTGGCGGTTTCCAGGCTGGACACCTGCGCGGTGGTGAGCGCCGCGACTTGGCTGGCGGCGAATTCGCGCAGGTCCGCCGTGGCCAGGGCGTTCAGCTGGGTGGTGGTGAGCGCCTGGACCTGGGCGTTCGCCAGCGAGGTCACCTGGGCGCTGTTGAGCGCGGACAGGGCGTCGCTGCTGAGCGTGGCGACCTGGGCGGTGGTGAGGCTGGCGACCTGGGCGGTGGTCAGCGCCCGCACGGTGGCGGTCGGCAGGACGTTCAGCTGGTCGGAGGTCAAGGCCTTGACCTGGGCGGCGGACAGGCTGGCCGCCTGGGCGGTGGTCAGCGAGAAGATTTGCGCCGTGGTCAGCGTGGACACCTGGCTGGTGCTCAGGCCGGTCAGCTGGGACACGGTCAGCGCCGTCACCTGGTTGGTAGCCAGTGCCGTCAGCTGGTCCGTGGTCAGCGCGCCGACCTGGGCCGCGCTGAACTCACGCACGTCGGCGGTGGTCAGCGCAGTCACCTGATCGGTGGTCAGGGCCTTGACCTGGGTGGCGGAGAGGTTGGCCACCTGGGTGGCGCTCAGGGCGGACAGGGCGCCGGTGTTCAGGCTGGCCACCTGGTTGGTGGTCAAGGCCGCCACCTGGGCGGCGGTCAGCGCCTGGGCGTCCGCTGTCGGCAGGGCGCCCAACTGGTCGGAGGTGAGCGCCCGCACCTGGACGGTGGTCAGGCTGGCCACCTGATTGGTGCTGAGCGCCGTCAGGGTGGCGGTTTCCAGGCTGGACACCTGCGCGGTGGTGAGCGCCGCGATCTGGCTGGCGGCGAATTCGCGCAGGTCCGCCGTGGCCAGGGCGTTCAGCTGGGTGGTGGTGAGCGCCTGGACCTGGGCGTTCGCCAGCGAGGTCAC
>NZ_JACIIZ010000048.1 GCF_014205765.1 Nitrospirillum iridis
ACCGCCAGGTTGGCGAGCGTGCCGCCGATGTAGTCGTTGCCCGCCGCGGCCAGCAGGTTGCTGCCGCTGGTGACGGCGTTGGCCGACAGGCCGGTCACACCGCTGGTCACCGTGGCGCCCGAGTAGCTGGAGCCCGTGCCGCCCTGGATCAGCAGCACGCTGTCGCCCACGATGTAGTTGGCCGTGCCGCTGACCCCGGCATTGACCACGCCGCCCGTCACGTTGGCCGCACCGCTGACCGTCAGCACATGGCCGCCAGCGGCTAGCGTGCCCGACGACTGGGCGAAGTTGCCGGTGACCGCCACATCCTGGGCCAGGGCGATGCTGGCGCCGGCGTTGCTGACCGTGTGGCTGGCGACGTTGATCGCGTCACCCAGGCTGACGGCACCCGAGGCGAACACCACGTTGGCGGCGGTGTTGGTGATGGTCCCGCCGGTGAAGCGGCCCACCGTGCCGTTGCCGCCGCCGTTTATAGTGAGGTCGCGGGCGCTGGTGTTGACCACGTTGCCGACGATGGTGCCGCTGTTGGCCAGGGACCCCAGCGTGCCGGTGCTGGCGATGTACAGCGCCGTCGCCCCGCCGGCTGTGTTGGCCAGCGTCCCGCTGACGTTCAGCGTGTTCAGGCTGGCGCCGACATAATCGTTGCCCGCCACCGCCAGCAGGCTGGTGCCGCTGGTCCGGCCGGTCGCGTCCAGGCCCGTCAGCCCGCTGGTCACCGTGGCGCCGGTGTAGCTGGAGCCCACGCCACCCTGGATCATCGTCACGCTGTCGCCGACCAGGTAGTTGGCCGTGCCGCTGACCCCGGCGTTGACCACGCCGCCGCTGACGCTGGCCGCCCCGCTGACGCTCAGCACATGGCCCGCCACGTTCAGGCTGCCCGCCGTCTGGCTGTAAGCCCCGGTGACCGACACGTCGGAGGCGAGCGAGACGCTGGCCCCGATGTTGCCCACCGTGTGGCTGGCGACGTTGATCGCATCACCCAGGCTGACCGCACCCGACGCGAACACCACGTTGGCCCCGGTGTTGGCGATGGTCCCGCCGCTGAAGCGGCCCACCGTGCCGTTGGCGCCGCCCTGGATGGTCAGGTCATGGGCGCTGAGATTGGTGATGTTGCCCGAGATCGTGCCGCTGTTGGCCAGGGCCGCCAGCGTGCCGGTCGCGGCGATGTACAGCGCCGTCGCCCCGCCGGCCGTGTTGGCCAGCGTGCCGGTGACCCCGAGGGTGCCGAAGCTGGCGCCGATGTAGTCGTTGCCCGCCACCGCCAGCAGGTTGCTCCCGCTGGTGCTGCCCAGCGCGTCCAGGCCCGTCAGGCCGCTGACCACCGTCGCCCCGGTGTAGGTCGAGCCATTGCCGCCCCGGATCAGGGTGACGCTGTCGCCCACCAGGTAGTTGGCCGTGCCGCCGAGGCCGGCGTTGACCACGCCGCCCGTCACCTGGGCCGCGTCGCTGACGCTCAGCACATGCCCCGCCACCGCCAGCGTGCCCGCCGTCTGGCTGTAGGCGCCGCTGACGCTGATGTCGCTGGCCAGGGTCAGGCTGGCACCGCTGTTGGCCACCGTGTGGCCGGTGACGTCGATGGCGTCGCCCAGGCTGATCGCCCCCGACGCGAAGGTCAGGTTCGACAGGCTGTTGCGGATGGTGCCGCCGCTGAAGCTCCCCACCGTCCCGGTGCCGCCGCCGACGATTACCAGATCGTTGGCGCTGGCGTTGACCACATTGCCGATGATCACGCCGCTGTTGGCCAAAGTCCCCAGGCTGCCGGCGCTGGTGATGTTCACCGCCGTGACGGCGTTGATCGTCCCGCTGTTGGTCAACGTCCCCAGCGTGCCGCTGACATAGTCGCTGAGCAGCGTCAGCAGCAGGTCGGTCGCCGACCCGTTGGCCCCGCTACCCAGCGTCGCGCTGAAGCCCGTGGCCGCCGCCGACAGGCCGCTGGTGGTCAGGCTCCCGCCCACCTCGGCGATGGTGTAGCTCTGCCCCGCCAG
>NZ_JACIIZ010000049.1 GCF_014205765.1 Nitrospirillum iridis
CAGCCCGCTGGTCACCGTGGCGCCGGTGTAGCTGGAGCCCACGCCACCCTGGATCATCGTCACGCTGTCGCCGACCAGGTAGTTGGCCGTGCCGCCGACCCCGGCGTTGACCACGCCGCCGCTGACGCTGGCCGCCCCGCTGACGCTCAGCACATGGCCCGCCACGTTCAGGCTGCCCGCCGTCTGGGCATAGGCCCCGGTGACCGACACGTCGGAGGCAAGCGAGACGCTGGCCCCGATGTTGGCCACCGTGTGGCTGGCGACGTTGATCGCATCGCCCAGGCTGACCGCACCCGACGCGAAGATGACATTGGCCCCGGTGTTGGTGATGGTCCCGCCGCTGAAGCGGCCCACCGTGCCCCCAGACCCACCCTGAATGGTCAGGTCGCGGGCGCTGAGGTTGGTGATGTTGCCCGAGATCGTGCCGCTGTTGGCCAGGGACCCCAGGGTGCCAGTGCTGGCGATGTACAGCGCCGTCGCCCCACCGGCCGTGTTGGCCAGCGTGCCGGTGACGTTCAGCGTGTTCAGGCTGGCGCCGACATAGTCGTTGCCCGCCACCGCCAGCAGGCTGGTGCCGCTGGTCCGACCGGTGGCGTCCAGGCCCGTCAGCCCGCTGGTCACCGTGGCGCCGGAGTAGCTGGAGCCCACGCCACCCTGGATCATCGTCACGCTGTCGCCGACCAGGTAGTTGGCCGTGCCGCCGACCCCGGCGTTGACCACGCCGCCGCTGACGCTGGCCGCCCCGCTGACGCTCAGCACATGGCCCGCCACGTTCAGGCTGCCCGCCGTCTGGGCATAGGCCCCGGTGACCGACACGTCGGAGGCAAGCGAGACGCTGGCCCCGATGTTGCCCACCGTGTGGCTGGCGACGTTGATCGCATCACCCAGGCTGACCGCACCCGACGCGAAGATGACATTGGCCCCGGTGTTGGTGATGGTCCCGCCGCTGAAGCGGCCCACCGTGCCGTTGGCGCCGCCCTGGATGGTCAGGTCATGGGCGCTGAGGTTGGTGATGTTGCCGGAGATCGTGCCGCTGTTGGCCAGGGCCGCCAGCGTGCCGGTCGCGGCGATGTACAGCGCCGTCGCCCCGCCGGCCGTGTTGGCCAGCGTGCCGCTGACCCCGAGGGTGCCGAAGCTGGCGCCGATGTAGTCGTTGCCCGCCACCGCCAGCAGGTTGCTCCCGCTGGTGCTGCCCAGCGCGTCCAGGCCCGTCAGGCCGCTGACCACCGTCGCCCCGGTGTAGGTCGAGCCATTGCCGCCCCGGATCAGGGTGACGCTGTCGCCCACCAGGTAGTTGGCCGTGCCGCCGAGGCCGGCGTTGACCACGCCGCCCGTCACCTGGGCCGCGTCGCTGACGCTCAGCACATGCCCCGCCACCGCCAGCGTGCCCGCCGTCTGGCTGTAGGCGCCGCTGACGCTGATGTCGCTGGCCAGGGTGAGGCTGGCACCGCTGTTGGCCACCGTGTGGCCGGTGGCGTCGATGGCGTCGCCCAGGCTGATCGCCCCCGACGCGAAGCTCAGGTTCGACAGGCTGTTGCGGATGGTGCCGCCGCTGAAGCTCCCCACCGTCCCGGTGCCACCGCCGACGATCACCAGGTCATGGGCGCTGGCGTTGACCACGTTGCCGATGATGGTGCCGCTGTTGGCCAAGGTCCCCAGGCTGCCAGCGCTGGTGATGTTCACCGCCGTGACGGCGTTGATCGTGCCGCTGTTGGTCAACGTCCCCAGCGTGCCGCTGACATAGTCGCTGAGCAGCGTCAGCAGCAGGTCGGTCGCCGACCCGTTGGCCCCCCTGCCCAGCGTCGCGCTGAAGCCCGTGGCCGCCGCCGACAGGCCGCTGGTGGTCAGGCTCCCGCCCACCTCGGCGATGGTGTAGCTCTGCCCCGCCAG
>NZ_JACIIZ010000050.1 GCF_014205765.1 Nitrospirillum iridis
CGCACGCCCGAGGAGGAGATCCTGGCCGGGCTCTTCGCCGAGCTGCTCGGGCTGGACCGCGTCGGCATTGATGACAGCTTCTTCGATCTCGGCGGGCATTCGCTGCTGGCGTCGCGGCTGATCGGCCGGATCCGCTCGACGCTCGGGGTTGAGCTGCCGTTGCGGGCGCTGTTCGAGGCGCCGTCGGTCGCGGCTTTGGCGTCGCGATTGGGGACGGGCCTCGTTGCCCGGCCGGCGCTGGTGGCGCGGGCGCGGCCGGCGGCGATCCCGCTGTCCTTCGCCCAGCGCCGGCTGTGGGTGCTGCACCAGATCGAAGGGCGGGACGCGACCTACAACATCCCGCTGGCGTTGCGTCTGGACGGACCGCTCGATGCCGACGCGCTGATCTCGGCGCTGGGCGATCTGGTCGGCCGGCACGAGAGCCTGCGGACGCTCTTCGGCGAGCATGACGGCGGCGCGGTGCAGCGGATACTGCCGGCTTCGGCTGCGGTGCCGATCGTCGAGCGGACCGCCGCGGACGAGGACGGGCTGCCGGATCTGCTGGCCGCTGCGGCGTCACACGGCTTCGATCTGGCAGCGGAGCTGCCGCTGCGGGCGGCGTTGTTCCGGATTGGCGACGGGCGGCATGTGTTGCTGCTGGTGCTGCACCATATCGCCGGGGATGGATGGTCGCTGGGGCCGCTGCTGCGCGATCTGGCGACGGCCTATGAGGCACGGTGCCGGGGCTTGCCCCCGAGCTGGCCGGCGCTGGCCGTGCAATATGCCGATTATACGCTGTGGCAGCATGATCTTCTGGGGAGCGAGGCGGATACTGCGAGCCGGATCTCGCAGCAACTGGCTTACTGGCAGTCGGCGCTGGCGGGCCTGCCCGAGCAGATCGCGTTGCCGACCGATCGGCCGCGTCCGGCGATGGCGACCCGGCGGGGCGCCGTGCATGGCTTCAGCCTCGACGGTGCGCTGCATGGCGGCCTGCTGGCGCTGGCGCGCGACGGTCGGGCGAGCCTGTTCATGGTGCTGCAGGCCGGGCTTGCGATCCTGCTGAACCGGCTCGGCGCCGGCAGCGACATCGTGCTGGGCAGCCCGATCGCCGGACGCACCGATGACGCGCTCGACGATCTGGTGGGGTTCTTCGTCAATACGCTGGTCCTGCGCACCGACGTGTCGGGCGATCCGAGCGTGCGCGGGCTGCTCGCGCGGGTGCGCGAGACGGCTCTGGCGGCGTATGCGCATCAAGATCTGCCCTTCGAGCGGTTGGTCGAGCTTTTGAACCCGGCCCGTTCGGTGGGACGTCACCCGTTGTTCCAGGTGATGCTAGTGCTGCAGAACAATGCCCCGTTGTGCGTCGACCTGCCGGGGCTGTCGACGACGCTCGAGCCGATCGGGACCGGAACCACGAAATTCGATCTGACCTTCGGCTTTGCCGAGCGACGCGGCCCCGACGGCATGGCGCAGGGGCTCGACGTCATGATCGAATATGCTGCCGACATGTTCGAGCGGGGGACGGTCGAGGGGCTGGGGCGGCGTCTGGGTCTGGTTCTGTCGGCGATGGTGTCCTCGCCCGAGGCGCCGGTTGGGCGGCTGGACCTCCTGTCGCCGGAGGAGCGCCGGCAACTGTTGATTGATTGGAACGACACGGCGCATCCGGTGCCGCCGGCGACGGTGCCAGCGTTGTTCGAGGCGCAGGTTGG
>NZ_JACIIZ010000051.1 GCF_014205765.1 Nitrospirillum iridis
TATGACTTGCCCATGATCCACCTCCGATAAAGATGAATCACATTCGACCTTCAATGGGAATCCTCTGATTCCGACTTCTGGTGCGATGCTCTAGGGAGGCGCAGGCCTCACTCACGCGCGAACGCATCCTGGAAGCGGCCCGTGACTACCTGGACCATCACGACATTGACACCCTGACCCTACGACGGGTGGCGGAGCTGGCGGGGGTCTCGGCCCCCACCGTGTACGCGCATTTCCCCACCATGGACGATCTGGTGGCGGCCTTTTTCCATTGGCTGAAGCCCCGCATCGGGCTGGCGGCGGCCCTGCCGCCACTGGCTGACTTCGCGACATTGCCGGCCCGGCTGTTCCCGCGCTATGAGGCGCACGGCGCCCTGCTGCGGAACCTGATGAACAAGCCATCCTGGGATCGTCAGCGCCAGGACGACCGGGACGCCCGCCACGCGCCCTGGCGAGAGGCGGTGGCCACCGCGGTTCCCGGCCTGACACCGGCGCAGCAACGGCGCGGGGCGCTGGCGGTGGCGGCCTTCTTCACCCCCACCTTGTGGCGATGGCTGCGCGACACCGGCGGCCTGACGCCGGCGGAGGCCGAGCTTACCGCCCAGTGGGCAATGCGCACCCTGGTAGAGGGCCTCGCGCGCGATGGGGACGGCCTGGCCGACCCGCCATCATCCAGTGACCCGACAGGAGGGCAAGAACCATGATCCATCACGTCTCCATTCCCGCCCACGATCCCCGTCGCGTCGCGGCTGTTCTGGCGCAGTTGATGGGCGGGCGGGCCTATCCCTTCACCGGCCCATTGAAAGGGGCCTGGATGGCGGTCAGCGGGGATCGGCACGGCACCATGATCGAGGTCTACCCGGATGGCACCGTCATGGCGGCCGGCCAGGGCGACGCGCCGGTGGTCTATGACACCCACGCGGACGACGGCCGCTTCCTGCCATTCCATCTGTTGCTCGCGGTGCCACACGACCGGCAGACAGTCGAATCGATCGGAGAAGCCGCCGGCTGGCGCACGCGCTTCTTCAGCCGCGCCGCGCCAGGCCGCCCGCCAGCCTTTCATGTCATCGAGGTGTGGGTGGAGAACCGCGTCCTGATCGAGGTGGTCACGCCGGACATGGTCGGGATCTATGCCGACTACGTTCAATTCGACCGGCTCGACACCCTGTCCGCTTGAGCTTGGGGGCCTGCGGTAGACGGCTGACAGCAAAACCCCCGCCAGCTTACGCTGGCGGGGGTTTCCGTATTTGGTTGCGGGGACAGGATTTGAACCTGTGACCTTCAGGTTATGAGCCTGACGAGCTACCGGGCTGCTCCACCCCGCGGGAATGTGTGCTGGGAGTGGCGGGCATTGCGACGAGGGTCTGTTGAGCGGCGGTAAGCGTTGGGATGTGCGTCTGATGGACCTGGCGGCGACCTACTCTCCCACGTCTTAAGACGCAGTACCATTGGCGCTGGGGGATTTCACGGCCGAGTTCGGG
>NZ_JACIIZ010000053.1 GCF_014205765.1 Nitrospirillum iridis
ATTCCGCCGCCGTCGTCCTCAACATCCTGGCCCGGCGGCGGGAAGCGGCGGCGCCGGCGCCCATCCGGACGCCCGCCACGCTGATGCTGCACCACGCGCCCGTGGCCGATTGCGCCCGCTACGACACCTTGAGGAGGGTACAGTGATGGAGCGCCCGGAAATCCTGGCCGCCATGGCCGAGTTGAAGCTCTACGGCATGAAGGCGGCGTATGACGAGATCATCGCCACGGCCGTCAAGCGCCAGCACGAGCCTCAGCGCATCGTCGGCGACCTGCTGGGCGCGGAGATCAGCGAGAAGCAGGCCCGCTCCATCCGCTACCAGCTCACCATCGCCAAGCTGCCCCTGGCCAAGGACATCGACGACTTCGTGTTCGAGGGCACGCCGATCAACCAGACCCTGGTCCGTGACCTGGCGGGCGGCGACTTCCTGGCTCATCAGCGCAACGTCGTCCTGGTCGGCGGGACCGGCACCGGCAAGAGCCACCTGGCCATCGCCATCGCGCGCGCCTGCATCCGGGGCGGCAGGCGCGGCCGCTTCTTCAACGTCGTCGACCTGGTCAACAAGCTGGAGGCCGAGAGCCGCCTGGGGCGCCAGGGGCGGCTGGCCGACCACCTCAGCCGCCTGGACTTCATCATCCTGGACGAACTGGGCTACCTGCCGTTCCCCCAGGCGGGCGGCCAGCTCCTGTTCCACCTCATCAGCCGCCTCTATGAACAGACCTCGGTCATCGTCACCACCAACCTCGCCTTCGGCGAATGGCCGTCCGTCTTCGGCGACGCCAAGATGACCACCGCCCTGCTCGATCGCCTGACCCATCACTGCGAGATCGTCGAGACCGGCAACGAAAGCTGGCGCTTCAAGAACCGCGCCTGACCGCCTTCCCATCACCGCCCCCCGCCCCAGACCCCACCCCCGCGGGTTCCCCCGGTGGGCGCACAGGCACCTCCCGTCCCCTCCGCTCCGCGCATCGCCAAGGGCGCTGCGCTCCGGGGACGGGGCCCTCCTATGCGCTACCGGGACAACCCGATTGCCAGCACATCACTGGGGTCCCTATTGGGCGCCGATACGGGGTCCCGTTACGCTGCCGATTGACA
>NZ_JACIIZ010000054.1 GCF_014205765.1 Nitrospirillum iridis
CCGGAGGAGCGCCGGCAACTGTTGATTGATTGGAACGACACGGCGCATCCGGTGCCGCCGGCGACGGTGCCAGCGTTGTTCGAGGCGCAGGTTGGGCGGCGTCCGGATGCGGTCGCGCTGGTGTTGGAGGGGGCGAGCCTCGACTATGGCACGCTGAACGCGCGGGCCAATCGGCTGGCGCATCATCTGATCGGGCTGGGGATCGGTCCCGAGGACATCGTGGCGCTGAGCCTGCCGCGCTCGTTCGAGATGGTGGTGACGCTGCTGGCGATACTGAAGGCTGGTGCGGCCTATCTGCCGCTTGATCCGGATTATCCCGAGGCACGGCTCGCCGTCATGCTCGCGGATGCGCGGCCGCGTTGCGTGATCGCGCTGGACCGCACCGCATGGCGGCTGGGCGGCGGGCTGGCCGAGGGCACGCCGATCCTGTGTCTGGACGACCGGGCGCTGGTCGCGGCGCTCGAAGCCGCGCCGCAGACCGATCCGAGCGACGCCGAGCGCCGGCGGCCGCTCGACCCGCGCTCCCCCGCCTATGTCATCTACACCTCCGGATCCACCGGAACGCCAAAGGGCGTCGTGGTCACCCATGCCGGTATTCCTGGCTTGCTCGCCAGCCAGATCGACCGCTTCGCCGTCACGGCGGAGAGTCGCATCGTGCAATTCGCCTCGCTGAGCTTCGATGCGGCGCTCTGGGAGATCTGCATGGCGCTGCTGTCTGGCGCGGCGCTGGTGCTGGTGCCGGAAGACCGTCGCTCCGGGGCGGGGCTGGGCGCGGTGCTGGCGCGGGATGGCGTCACCCATGCCACCTTGCCGCCGGCCGTCCTGACTTCGTTGTCCGTCGCCGATCTGGCGGGTGTTACGCATCTTCTGGTCGCGGGCGAGGCGTGTCCGCCGGAGGTGATCGGGGAGTGGTCGCGCGGGCGTCATATGCTGAACGGCTATGGCCCGACCGAGGTGACGGTCTGCGCCACGATGAGCGACGCGCTTCAGGGCAGCATCGCGGCCCCGCTCGGCAAGCCGCTCTACAACACGCGGCTCTACGTTTTGGACGAGGGTCTTCGTCTGGTACCGGCGGGTGTTGCAGGGGAGCTTTA